>OY762289.1:2697500-6308443 GCA_963665495.1 Desulfovibrionaceae bacterium | reverse complement strand
TGAAAAAGGGGTTTGCAAATGGCAAGTCAGTCGACGTATGACTACTACAAGGCCGATCTCTCCAAGATCCCGCCCATGCGGGCAATTGCCGAGACGCTCTTGCTGGACAAACGCATCCGCAAAGTCAACGCCGCAGAAGCTTATGAACTGGCACGCAAGCAATGGGACGTCCAGGAGACGGACCTTGAAATTTATCCGCCTGCCGCTGCGCGGCTCGGATTGCCAAAAGGGGCAACAGTTCTCAACCACAACCACGGCAAGATCATAGGCCGTACGGCCAAGGCGAGAAGGTTCTACAACCGGCTCTCCCCCGTGGAAAAAAACAAGGTCGCAGGGGATCTGCGCGACGCCATATCCAATCTGCAAAAGAAACCCCTGATCAAGGCCGAGGGAATCATCGGCCTCGATCAGGATTTGATGATCAAAGCCACCATCGTCGGCGCTGAAAACGACGCCATGAACATCTTCAACTGGCTCTCCAATTTCACGCCGTTTGAAGAACTGGCCGAGCAGTACGCCAAAAGTCCCAAGATGCCCATTCAGGACATCATCATCATTGGCGACAATGACTGGGACCTGGACGACCCCTACTACCACAAAGTAGGCAATACGCAGCTGGCCCTGGTGGATGAGATGTCCAACGTCATCTACAACTTCGGGATGCGTTACTTTGGCGAGCGCAAAAAAGGCACGCTGACTCTGGCCTGGACATCCGGCATCCGGGTGGGCATGGCAGCCTGCCACGGCGGCATCAAGGAACTGGATTTCTCCAGCTGCAGCGATCCCGAAGTCAGTGCCATCGGCAAGCGCTCCGTGGCCTTTTTCGGACTTTCCGGCACTGGCAAAAGCTCTCACACCAATTCGCACGATAACGGCGGCACCCTGCCCGACGGCTTCCAGAAAGTCGTCCTGCACGACGACGCCTTCCAGATCGACTGCGAAGAACACGTCTGCCGCGTCTGGGAGCCCACACTGTTCGACAAAACCGACTCCCGGCCCATCGATCACCCGGACTGGGGATACTTCATCTCCTGCATGAACCACGCGCTGATCCAGGTGGACGGAAAAATCCGGCCCCTCGGGCAGGACGTACGCAATGCCAACGGCCGCGCCCTGCTGGCGCGTGACCTGCTGGGCGCGCACGTCAACCGCTGCGGCTTTCCCAAGCTGATGTGCTGGCTGATGAAAGATACCTGCCTGCCGCCGATCATCCGTTATGCCGATCCGCATCTGGCCGTTGCCATGGGCGCCACGTTGATGACCAAACGCAATCGGGCGGAAAACGTCACCGAAGACGAACTGAACAAACTCGTTTTCGAGCCCTTTGCCAATCCGTTCCGGGTCTATGAACTCTGGAAGGATATCGAAGCCTTTACCAAGGTTTTCGAATCCGGCGCAACCGGCTTCAACTTCAACTCCGTAGGCTTTTGGAACAGCTCCGATACGGATCTGACCAAAATTCCGCTGCAGACCTCCCTGACTCTGCAGACGGCCATCCTGCTCGACAAACTCGAATGGGAGCCATGGGATGTGCTGCCCGGAGCGCAACTGCCCACCAAAGCAAGCGTGGACAAGCTTTTGCCGGGCTACTACGACATGTACAATCCGGCCACCGTGCAAAAGCGCGACGACTATGTCGCCCTGCTTCAAGACCGTTTTGCACAACGCCGCAACTATCTGCGCGGTTCTGACCTGAAGGATCGCCCCGACCTGCTGAACAAACTCCTTGGGAGCTTGTGCATCATGGGGAACAAGTGCATTAGAGGATAGCACCTCTTACAGCAACTATACGATTACAAGATGGGGATGCCACTTGGCATCCCCATCTTTTTTTTATACCTGGGGTGAAACTTCTCATCGCAAAGGAACATTAGTAATGGAACTCGAAATCAAAACACTCCGGATCGAAGATTGTATTGCCGCCTCAAGGCTGATCAATGAGGTGGCGGAAATCTTCATTGCTCCGGATTTCACCCCCAAGGGCATAAACCATTTTCTGGCCTTCGTACGGCCAAGCACCATTTGTGAAAGGCTCGAAGCCGGCGCTCTGATACTTGGCGCCTGGGAAGCCGAAGAACTTGTCGGCATCATTGAACTCCGTGAAGGACCGCACATTGCCCTGCTCTTCACTTCACTTCCCTGGCAAGGCAGAGGAATTGCCAAAAAACTGATGGAAGCCGCTTTAGAAAACTATTCCAGCCAGCATGGCGAACCGGAAGCCCTCACAGTCAACGCTTCCCTGTTTGCCGTGCCCATTTACAAAAAACTGGGATTCGTCATCAACGGGCAGGAAGAGGATGTCAACGGAGTCCGATTCATACCAATGGCCAGGCAATTATAGTTCGACTGTTGCAGATGCAAACAAGTATTTCCTCCTGCGCAATTTTCCCTGAAAAGTCAGAATCAGATTGTTTTTGAAGGGCTTATTTCCCGTATACTTAATTGATCTTTTCAGTAGCGCAACTTTACTCCCCCTAAAAGTGTCTTATAGTTGTAGCAATTGCAAAAAACTCAATAGCTGTCAGTCCTGATTCCATTATTTCAACTCAGGCTAACACACTCGCGTCGCGTACGGAGTGAATAGGATAATTACCATGGCCACTTTTCGAAAGATCAAGCAAGAGCTTCTGCAGGCGCTCAACGCCGCGGACTGGGAAAACCAAATCAAGAATTTTGACAAGGTGGAGCCCAAAAAACTGCTGAATCCGCTTCTGGGGTTCGTCCATCATGAAGGCTTGCTGCGCTGGCGCAGTCTGGCGATAATGGGCCCTGTGGTGGCCCGAATCGCCGATACGCGGATGGAGGACGGGCGTGTCGCGATGCGTCGTCTGATGTGGAACCTGAATGAAGAATCCGGGGCCCTTGGCTGGGGGTCGCCCGAAGCCATGGGCGCCATTCTGGCTTCACACCACGGACTGGCCAAGGAGTTCCACCGCATTCTGGCATCCTATACGTTCGACCCGGAAGGCTGCGAGGCCAATTTCATAGACCACGCTCCCCTCAGACGCGGCGCGTATTGGGGCCTGGGCCGACTGGCAGAGGTCTACCCGGACCTTGCCGTCAACGGCTTGCCCGGCTTGCATCTGGCTCTGGAACTCCAAAAAAGCGGCGAGGACAGGGACGATCCTACAGCCCGAGGCTATGTTGCCTGGGCTCTGGGCCTTATCGGAAGGCGCGGCGGCGCGGATGCCCTGGAGGCTCTGAAACAACTTGCTGAAGATCCGGCAAGTCTGGAGCTTTTTCGCAACCGCCGCCTCGAGACCACCAGCGTGGGAGCGTTGGCCCGCGAGGGCATGACACGAATGCTTTGATCAGAATTCGTGGTTATAGCGTTCGAGCACGTCGTTCAGGTTGATGTTCTTGCAATTCCACTCGCCGTTTTCCCGGGTGTGGCGCTGCATGGTGAACTCGTATTGATCGATGTAATCGACACCCGCCTTGGCGTCGGCATCCAGACATTGTTCGAGATCTTCAAGAAAGTCCTCAATAAAAAAATAATTTCCTTCAAATCCGAAATCGAGTGTTCCTTCTGCGAAGGAATGCTCGGTAAAGGCGTATTTTTCCACCAGTTCTTTCGCCTGTTCCGCAGTAAGCCCCCGGCTGTACCCGTAGACGCGTATCTCATTATATCCCATATAAATTCCTGACTATTTTCTGCAATTTAATTAATTATCCCGAAAAAAGGCTAACACCCCCCTTTGGGGTTGTCCGGGGATAATCCAGATCTGCCTTTTGTCGTATAATGGATGGAAAATCAAGTACAAGGGCGCATGAAACCTTCCACTCTCGACAGGATCTGCAGTTCCGTGCATACTGAAATATTTCAAAAATCTTGCCTTGACAACTTTTTCACAATTTCATAGGTCTTCAATTTCACACACTGGCAAATGTGAAAATCCAACCGGCAGAGGAAGCGTATGCATTTTTGCAGCTAGCACACTTTACATGGGATTTTTTGGGGGTCTTCATGGTGCAACGTGTCATTAAACAACTATCCTGTCTCTGGCTTACGCTGAGTGTGGTTCTGGCTACCTCACCAGTGTGGGCCGCGGCCGAAACAGCAGCCGCCAGCGCGGATGCGACACCCTGGTGGTATTGGCCGCTCATCCTGTTCGTCTTCTGCTTCGTACTCGGCGTCATCGCCGTATTGGCGGGCGTCGGCGGCGGTGTTCTGTATGTTCCGCTGGTCAGCGGTTTCTTTCCCTTTCACATCGACTTTGTCCGCGGCGCGGGTCTTATGGTGGCCCTGGCCGGAGCGCTTGCCGCTGGTCCGGGATTGCTCAAACGCAATCTGGCCAGTCTGCGGCTGGCGTTGCCCGTGGCCCTGATCGCCTCGACCTGTTCCATTGCGGGCGCCATGCTGGGTCTGTACCTGTCATCGCTGAACCCTGCCATTGTTCAGGGCTGCCTCGGACTGACCATCATCGGTATCGCCGTCCTGCTGCTCTGCTCCAAAAACACCGAACGTCCGGTCGTCACCAAACAGGACGCCATCGGCATGGCCCTCGGGCTTCAGGGCGTTTACCACGACGCGGCATCGGGCGAGGATGTGGAATGGAAAACCCACCGCACCCTGGCTGGTTTCTGCCTGTTCGTGGTTATCGGCATCATGGCCGGTATGTTCGGCCTTGGCGCCGGCTGGGCCAACGTTCCGGTACTCAATCTGCTTATGGGCGCGCCGCTCAAAGTTTCGGTTGCCACCTCCAAGTTCCTGCTTTCCATCACCGACACGTCGGCCGCGTGGATATACATGAACAAAGGCTGTGTCATTCCTCTGATGGCCGTTCCGTCCATTTTGGGCCTGATGCTCGGCTCCTTCATGGGTGTCCGCATCCTGGCCAAGGTCAAGGCAAAAGCCATTCGCTACATCGTCATCGGCGTCTTGTTCTTTGCCGGTTTCAAAGCCCTGGATAAAGCCATGGGCTGGAACATCATCGGATAATCTCGGGAAAAGCGAGGTAAAGATATGTCACAAAGTCCTGCAACCAAAGCCTCACCGGAGCAGATGCGCTACGCCAGCATCCTGAGTCTCGGCGCCTGGGGAGGTATTGTTTTACTGTTCGTCACCTACATTCTGTACCTGAGCGGCATTTTCGGCGCTCACGTACCCATGCAAGATGTCATCGCCAACTGGAACAAAGGTGTTGATGAATACATGCACATCACCAACTCCCCCCACGGGTGGGATTGGCTCAGTCTTGTCCACAAAGGCGATTTTCTGAACTTTATCGGCATCTCCATTCTGGCGATCCTCACCATCATCTGCTACTGCACGCTGATTCCCGGCTACCTTAAAAAAGGCGACAAAGTGTACGCCTTCATAGTAATAGCAGAAATCGTCGTCCTGACCGTCGCCGCTTCCGGCATCCTCGGATCGGGAGGACACTGACGAAAAAATCCCTGCAGGGATTTGCCACTCAATTGACTCATAGAGCCGGCCGCTTTGCAAGCGGCCGGCTCTTTTGCTATGAGAGCGACCATGAACATAAAATCTTTTTTCCGCCTTGTCGTCCTGCTGTGTTGCGTCATCGCGCTGCCCTCACGGGCTTTGTCCGCGCACGACCTGGAAACAGCACGGGCAGAGCCGTCCACCCAGTGGGTCACCCTTACGGGTTACACACGCGCGGATGTTTTCTTCAATCTGGACAGCGAATTCGCCGGCAAGGTGCTCGAGGTCTACGCCGATATCGGGGACAACATTCCGGAAGACGGCATTTTTGCCCGCCTGGACGCCACTTTTGTCCAGCTGAACCTGGACGCCGTAACCACCGAAATCGAAAAACTCGAAACCCAGCTCGAATATTACAGCAAGGAAGCGGATCGGTACCGTAAACTCGTGACCAAGGGCAATACGGACCAGTCCACCTATGACAAATATCAGTTGGAAATGGACAAGGGGTCATTTCAACTGCGCTCGCAAAAGGTGGAAAAGGCCCGGTTGGAAGAAGAACTAAAGCGTTATGTCCTGCGCGTACCTGCCGGGTATACAGTCATCAAACGCTCCATTGAGCCCGGCGAATGGATCAGCGCCGGAACCAATGTGGGGAAATTCGGCGATTACCGCACGCTGGTTATTCCTTTTGCTCTGGATCAGGCGGAATTTCGCGCGCTCCAGGCAATGCCCCGGCTGGATGTGGACATCTTTCCGGTCAAAGCCGGTCTGGAAGGCCCCCAGCACAAAGAAGCCTCCATACAGACCATCTCTCCCGCATTTGATGAGGAAACCCGAAAAATTCAGGTGGAGCTGGCCATCACCCCTGATGCCTTGTCCAATCGCGGCGGCCTGCGCGCCGAACTGCGCCTTCCTCTGCCGGACCGTGCGGGGTCCGTGCTGTTGCCGGAGAAGTTCGTATCTCAAAAGTACGAGGAAAATTTTGTCATCAGGACAGACGGGCAGCGTATACCTGTGGTGGTCCTGGGCTCCGGACCAGATGAAAAAATCCGTGTCTATTCGCCAAAAATAAAAGCCGGCGACTCTTTTGCCCTGCCTTTGGGGGAAAAAACCAGCATACCGGCCAATGCGGCCCAATAGCGCTCTGGCAGACGAAAATGGTGTTCAAAAAGCGCCAGGGATACTTATTTTTCTGAGGAGCCGGCAGCGGGCTTTTTCGCGGCGTTCCGGACACTCTGCTGCGGCGCGCCAAGACGCTGATAAATGGCCTGCAGCAACTGATTGGTGTTCTGCTGCGTTTTCACCAGGCGGATACTCAGGGCTTTCAACTGCCGCTGTTCCTCAAGAAGCTGCCGTCGCAGGGCCGATTGTTTTCTGTATCCCAGAAACAGCGCCAGACTGAAAAACAGAGCAAATACCCAGAACAGTACAAAACCGACCACCCCGGCCAGCGTTTTGAACCGCGAAGCAAGTGAAGTCTGGCTTGCAGTTTTTGTGTTTTTTTTACTTTTCTGCTTCAGCGAACTCTGCAGGTCGTCATATTCCTTGTTCGTCAGCCATTTGTTGATGTCCGGGGACCAGATAAGGCTGTTGTGACGATTCCATACGCCGTAATTGCTTCGGTAGCGCTCGCGGAATGCCTTGTCCACGCCGGAAAGTTCCACAGCCACAAAGCCTTCGATTTCATCCGGGTATTCGTCGTCCACGGTCAGGTGCAGAATCCGCACTTCGTTTTTGAACGGAAACAGATCTGTTTCGAGAAAATAGCGGTGCTCACCAAGCTTTTCGAATTTTTTGGTGTGCGGATCCTGAGACTGTACCCGCTCCCAGGCCAACAACAGCGAATTTTCGTCGGGCTTGGGTTCCGCCGGCAATTTTCCGGCCGCAGCCGGACCAGCCATGGTCCAGATAAGGGCCAGAATCAGAATCAGAATCTTTTGCATCGCAAGCTCATGGGCTACGGTTCCAGGATAAAACGCCAGGCGCAGAACCATTCCTCCGGATGCGGATCCGGCGGACAGCCCACGCACTCCGTACGAATCCGCGGATCAATGGTCCGGGCAAAGCCCGTATATTCAACGGTTCCGCCGGACTTGCAGGGGTAATCTTCCATGCCCTTGCGTTTGCGGGCGGACTGCACCCTGCAGTCCGTCAGCCGAAACACAAAGCTGTCGGCTGTTTCCTCCACGATATCCCAGGAATTGACTCTGGAGGCCATGCGTCCGGCCAAGGCTTTTTTCAGACCATCCAATCCGCTCCGCTCTCCCAGGCCGAGGATATCCTTAAGCCTGCTTGCCTCCAGCGGCGCGAACCTGGCCCAGGCCGTATCGTTGACCCGCTTGGCGTCGTGCATACCCCTTTCGGCTTCAATTGCCTGAAACCAAACGCCGTCGGCAGCCAGCCAGGATTCACTGAGCGCCTTGGCAACTGAGCAGAGCGTTCCTTCTTCCAGGCCGCCGAACAGCTCCTCCACGGATTGCACGCCGAGGGCCTTGCTCAGTTTGTGGTTGACGATGCCCGCGAACCGTTTACCGGCCTCGCGCTCGGCTTCCAGGCTGGCCTCCAGCCCCAGCTGATGCACGGATTCGGCGAACCACAGTCCGTAATGGATGCCAGTCTGCCGGATTGTCTCCAGAATGATGCGTATCAGTTCCTCACGGTCTTCTGCCATGGATTTTCCCAATAGATGGTTATGCGCCCGATCAGGCGGTCATTTTTGCGGAAAGTTCTGCAAGTGTTGCATTTTCCAGCATGGTCTCAAGCACTGTCTCAAGGTTTTCCAAAACCTGATTGGAAAAGGCCAGACCGGGAGCGTTGAGATCAATACCGGCCGCTTGCTGGTTGGCAATGCAGGACAATACTGTAGAAAGCCGGATTTTTTCCGGGGCCATGATCAATGTGAAGCATTCGGCATCGCTGCCTTGTTTCTGCTCATCCGCCAGCAGTGCGACCAGATTGCCCGTACTCAGGGCGTCGAGCACGTTTCGTACGAGAATAACGGGTAGCCGGGTCTGCCGGGAAAGTTGCTCCAAGGAGAGCGGTTCGTTGCCTGCGAGAAAATTTCCAGCCATCTCCAGCAGTACGGCAAGGGCCACGCGCATCCGTTCGGCCTCGCTGACAACCGCGTAGCGTGCCTCCCAGTCCAGGGAATTTCTGTGCTGAAAAACATAGGAAAGCTGCGCCCCAATCAGGATGATGGTCCAGCTCAACTGCACCCAGATCAGAAACAACGGAAACTGGGCGAAACTGCCGTAGATGGCGTTATACTTGCCTGCGCCGATCTGAAAGCGCATGTAGAGCCACTGGGCGAAAAGCCAGGCCGAGCCCGCGATTATGGCGCCGCCCAGTGCCGGCAAAGGCTTGACCCGGATGTTGGGCATGAAGCTGTACAGCAGCAGCATGGCAATCCAGACGCTGACGTGGGGCACGATTTTGAGCAAAGCCAGATAAACGTGGCTCATCACCGAATAGCTCAGAATGCCTTGCACCACGCTCGAACTTTGCAGCGAGGCGGTAAAACTGATTGCCGTGACCAGCAGCACGGGCACTACCAGGCAGATGGAAATATAATTGGTGACTTTTTGAAATATGGAACGCCCCTGAGGCGCATTCCAGATCGAGTTGAACGTGCTTTCGATGTTGGAAAGCAGGCTAATGACCGTCATGAACAGAAAGGCCGTGCCGACCGCCCCCAGGGTCTTGACGTTGGTATTGTCGATGTAGCCGATAATCGCGTCCACGACCTGTTCACGGCCCGCTGAAACGGTAAGCAGCAGTTCGCGGATCGTATCGGTATTCTGAAAATCCATCCCCTTGAGAACCGAAAAGGCCACGGCGAGAAAAGGCACGATGGACAGCACCGTGGTAAACGTCAGGGCGGAAGCCCGCAGCATCAGATTATTGCCTGTAAATCCCGCCAGGGTCTGGCGCAGGCAGAAAAAACACTGTTGCAGCAGTCGTTGCCAGCGGGGCACATCTTGCCCGTTCATTGGGTCAGGAGTATTCTGAAACAAGTCGAAAAGCGCTTTTACCTTAGAAGGAGGGCGCGAAGGCGTATTCATTTCCTGTCCGGCTCCTTTTTTTGACTATTGGATACGTGATAGCGCCGGATGGGTCAAATCCCTGCATTCACCTCTGGCAGAGCCCCTCCCCCAGAGCCATACTGCATCAGATTTCGTCTGTCCCTGCAGGACACAAGCTTTGAAAAAAGCCCGGCTGAAAGCGCCCCCTGCCGGGATGCAAAAACAGAGGGCGACGCCATAAACGCCGCCCTCTGGAGAAATGGCTAATCCTTGGCCCAGAAAAGCACCGTGTACTTGTCCTCTAGCGTCTTGCGAACATCGGCTTCCTGCTGGTCGTCCAAAGGCATGATACGGATGTAGACGTGACGCAGGGGCCCCTCGACCTCGTAATTGGTCACTATGGTTGCGACACGAGCACCGGAATTGCGCAGATCGTCCAGAACCGGTTTGAGCTTGCCGGCATCGGAGGAAATTTCCACGCCGAACTGCACTCCGCCGCTACGTACGCCGGAAATTTCCACGAAAACTCTGAAGATGTCCGTATCAGTTATGATGCCGATCACTTTCAGTTTGTCGTCCACAACGGGTAATCCGCCGACACGTTTGTCCAGCATGATCATGGCGGCTCGCTCGACCGTATCTTCGGCAGTAACGTAGATCGGCGAAGACGTCATGATGTTTTTGATTTTTAATTCCGACAACAGATAATACAGCTCGTGCACTTCCAGAGCAGTGGCTTTTGAGGGCTGCGCCTCTTTGATATCCCTGTCGGATACGATGCCGATCAGTTTTCCTTCCGCATCCACCACCGGGAGTCTATGGATCCCATTTTCTTTCATAAGTTTGGCAGCTTGGAGCATGGAAGTCTCGGTCAAAACCGTAATCGGGTCCTTGGTCATTTTATTTTTGATCAACATAACTCCTCCTCGGCAAAAGTATCAGTATCTGGATACGGCTACCTGCACTATATCAATAAGCTTTTTTTCGGCTTCCCGCCAGTTCCTTCCAGTGGGGAATTTGCATATTTTTTTCGTTCCGGGCAAGTCCCGCTCCGGCTTTCAGGCACCAAAAGTCGACAACTTCTTTGTACTGCAACAATATAGGTGCTAGGAGTATCTCTGAGGGAGTCATTCAAAGGAGGCCCAAGAATGGAATTTACCACTCTGTCAGGAATTATTTTGCTTTTGCTCGGGCTGATCTGCATCTGGCAAGGCTGGAAAAATTTCCGTCTGGCCCGTTCCAGCCACAGCTGGCTGCAGGTTCCGGGCGTGATCAACCAGGTAAAAATCAGAAAAACCCACGATCCTGAATCCTTGTTCGACTATGAAGCCGAGATCATTTACAGTTATACGGTCGGAGGGCTGGAATACCATTGTTCCACCCTTGCCATTGGAAAAGAACGCTTGGAGCTGACCGAACGAAAATCGCTCAACCTGCACGATCAGTATCCTTTGCACGGGCCTGTGCGGGTTTTTTACGACCCATCCAACCCCGCACGGGCTGTGCTTGAACCTGGAAAAGAAGGAAACAGCGCTTTGCTCATTGCCATCGGCATGGGGATGTTCGGCTATGGCTGCTTTGCGTTAAGCTGATATCAGATTCCCCTTACATTGGAAATATACAATAAATAAAGACTGTTAAAGTAAAAAACAACTAAAAAACCAAAAAACACTTCTTGCTCCTTTGCCAATACGCCTATAAATTGGATCAACATCTTGGCAGAACGTACGCATTCGTTTCTAACGCGACGGAGATTTTATGTTCACTCTGTACCTTGATTTATCTTTTGGAATTTCCGGCGACATGCTTCTCGCCGCCCTTTGCGACCTCGGACTGGACCCAGCTCCTCTGGCCGCAATGCTCGGGCAAGATTATGTCAGCCACATCTCGAACAAGGCCGAAATCCGCCAGGGAATCAAGGGACGGAGATGTATTCCGACGCTTTCTCAGGACCAGCCGCTCAGGCATCTTCCGCAAATCATCGAAATCATCTCCGGCCTGAGCTGTCCGGAATCGGTTCGCGAACGTTCGATCAAGGCTTTTCAGCGCCTTGCAGGGGTGGAAGCCGCCGTGCACGGTATTGAGCCTGAAAAGGTACACTTCCACGAACTCGGCGCCGTGGACACCATCCTGGATGTTGTCGGTTGCTTCTGGGGACTCGAGCAACTGCAAATCACCCGCGTATCCTGCTCCTCTTTACCCTGGTTCACCGGAACAGTGCACTGCGCGCATGGAGAAATATCTTTGCCCGCCCCTGCCACACTGCACTTGCTGGAAGGAAAGCCCGTGTATCCGACCGCATTCACTTTCGAATGCATCACCCCCACGGGCGCACTGCTCATAGACCAGCTGAGCCCCGACTTCGGACAAGGGCCGGAAGGTATTTTACTGCGCTCGGGCCTTGGATACGGGGGGAAGGAAACCGGGGGAGGATTGCGGGCCTATCTGCTGGAGCCTCAAAAAAGCTTTTGCAGGGACGATTGCGCCATCGAGCATGTCTGGCTTTTGGAAAGCAACATCGACCACCTCAGCGGTGAGGAACTGGGCTATTGCTTTGACGCGCTATTCGAGGCCGGGGCCCTCGACGTCCTGTTTCTTCCCGGCGTCATGAAGAAAAGCCGCCCGGGCGGCCAGCTGCAGGTTATGTGTGTTGAACCGGATCTGGAAAAAGTCCAGGCCGCCTTTTTCCGCTGCACGCTCAGTCTGGGCGTACGCCGTACGCGTGTGGAACGTGCCGTGATCCCGCGCGCGGAAGGCCGGATCAACACGGACATGGGCGAACTCGAGGCAAAAATCTGCCTGTTGGACGGAGTGACGTACCAGACGCCCGAATACGAAGCTCTGGCCAAACTTGCAAAGAAAACAGGCCGCAGCGTAGCCCAGTTACGCCGGATGCTCTCAATTCAAAGCGATTAACCGTGTTGGAAGATCTTGTATGAGCGTTCCTGACAGAAAAGACATCGCTCCGGGCCTGCGCGTCAATATCGTGCTCAAGCAGGACCAGCGCAGCGGTAAATTGACTGAAGGCGTCGTCGCTACCATTCTGACGAAATCACCAAAGCACCCGCACGGCATCAAAGTCCGCCTGACAAACGGCCTGGTGGGCAGGGTTCAGAGCCTGATTTCAACCAGCAGCTGAATTGCCCGCCGGCTGTTCGGCGCTGGGGAGCAGCACGTAAAACGTTGTTCCCTCCCCCGGCTGGGATTCCGCCCAGATCTTGCCCTGATAATGGTCCACGATCCGTCGGCATACGGCCAGCCCCAGTCCTGTTCCTTCGTTCGGATGTTTCAGGGTATCGCTTTTCGGCGCCTGAACAAAATCCTCAAAGATACGCTCCAGCTGGCTCTCGTCTATCCCACTGCCCGTATCGGCCACCAGGAATCGAACCTGCTGCGGTTCTGGTGCGTCCACCTGCAAGGTGACTTTTCCGGCCGGGGTGAATTTGAAGGCATTGTCAATAAGGTTGAACAATATCTGAAGCAGCCTGTCGGAGTCCATGACAAGCGCAGGCAGATCGTCTGAAATATTCAGCTCGAAATCAATTGCGGCATCGTTGCCGTACTGTTGTTCGAAAACGCGCCGGACTCTGCCCGCAAGTGAGTAAAAATCAATCGCACTGTCGTTCCAGGAAACCTGGCCGGATTCGATTTTTGAAATATCCAGAAAATCATCGATCAACCGTTTAAGGCGGCTCCCTTCTTCCTCAATAATCCTGAAGTGGGTCACCACCCGCTCGGCGCGTTTTTCCAGGGAAGCATCCTGGGCAATGATACTTTCATAAAAATTTTCGAACTCACGTTGGATGAGCCTGGTAAACCCGAGAATAGAGGTCAACGGCGTTCGGATATCGTGGGATACCGTGTTTAAAAAAGCACTTTTGCAGGCATCGACTTCCTGCAACCGCTTGTTTGCGCTCTCCAGCGCCTGTGTCTGTTCCTTGAGTTCGGCAGTTCGCTCTTCGACCAGGTCTTCGAGGTATTTGTTCAAATGAGCCAGCTGCGCCAGATATTGCCTGCGCTCGGTTACATCCACTCCGGTTTCCCAGGTGTGCCAGCCCGGGATGGCAATTTCCGCAGCACGGCTGGTCCATGAGATCATCCGTATCGCTCCATCCTTCGTGGTCATGGGCATTTCATATTCGCAGTACGTCCCCGAAAAAGACTTGCCCTCCCGCATCAACCGCGCGTGATGCCTGGCCGAGGCATACAACTGCTCCTGTTGTTCTGAGGATTCGAATATTTCCTCAGCGGTCCAGCCCAGAACACGTTCGCATTCCTTGTTCCAGAAAACAATTTTTCCGTTTGCATCATACGCATGTATCAATACCGGCATGGTATCCACCAGACTCTGCAGACGCTGCTCACTGTCCCGCAGGGAGTCTTCCGCCTTTTTGCGATCACTGATGTCCCTGATAAGGCTGATCACAACTTTCTGCCCATCCGATTCGATGAGTGTGGCATTGGCCTCGATGGCAACCAGCTCTCCGTCCGGACGTTCATAACAGGTCTGGAACTGGCGCATTTTTCCCGTACTCAGACAATCCAGAAACCCCGCTCTGCAACGCTTTTTTTCCGACTCGGGAATCCAGTCGCGCGACGGATAACCGATGATATTCTCCCGCGACCGCCCGACAATCCTGCAGTATTCGGCGTTGGCGTCCAGGATCACGCCATCGACGCTGACGATGACGAACCCCGTATCCGTGGTTTCAACCAGCGCCTTATATTTTCGCAGGCCCTCCTCCACGGCCTTTTCCGCTTTTTTACGCTCGGTAATATCAATAAAAGAAACGACTCTGTCTTTGGTTTCAGGGATAATATCGATGATTACATGGGTGTTGCGAAGCTCGCCCTGTGCCGTGAGCAAATCCACATCGTATTCGCGCGGGGGAGGATTGACGGTATCCAACCGGTGTTGATGGTATCCCATCAAGCGCTGGAACTCATGGGGCGCAGTAAAATCCCACCAGGAAGCGATGCCGACGATATCCTCCCTGGAACGTCCGGAAAGCTGTTCGTATTGCGCGTTGCACCGGAGTACCAGCCCGTCGTTATTCAGGATCACGGTGCCGGATCCGGTATTTTCGAAAAGACTCTCGTAATAATGTTCCTGAGTAACTTTTTCTTTCTCCGCCTTTTTCAAGGTGGTTACATCAGAAATATGGCCAACCAAATGCAACCTCCCGGAAGGCGTTTCGAAACGCGAGAGTCTCACCAGCAAGGTCAGCTCCGTACCGGACCAGTCCATTGTCGACTCAAAGACAACCGGCTCCCCATCCGCCAACACCTGCAGGTCATGAGACTCAAAAAATTGGGCATCATGCTGGGGGTAAGCTTCGGCCAGAGTGCGCCCGATCACGGCGTTCTCTGAAATATGCAACATCGCGCAAGCGGCCTGATTGACATATGCCCAGCGTAAATTCTCGTCCTTGATGAAAAGGGGCGTGTCCAGCTGATCAAGAGCCTTTCCAACGTAGGTCCGGATGGCATTTTCTGTTATTTCAGAGGCTGCTTTCACCCCACTCTCACTTTCCTCTTCAGACAAGCCATACGCATTAGAATATTCCAACCGCATGCGCTCTCCCCCTTAAGCTTCTGCCGGAGACTTCCCCGGCAGGGTGCGAGAGCAAAACTTCCCCAATCGAATTTGCTCCCAAGTGTAGTTAGTTATACATCTTTGTCTATTTTTACAAGCCCCCCCTTATGGACTCGTAATCCATCCGTATTGTGCTTTAGCATTGTTCCGTGTACTGCTCGCTAAAAAGAAGTACGCGCATGAAAACAATCTATGCCATAAGTCTGGGCTGCCCTAAAAACAGGGTCGACACGGAACATCTGCTTGCAAAATTTCCCCAAGAAGTACAGATGGTTTCAGATCTCAACGAAGCCGATCTGGTACTGATTAATACCTGCTCTTTCATCCAGCCAGCTGTGGAAGAATCCGTACGGGCCATTCTGGAAACAGTCGCGGATATTGCGGAGAACAAAAACACGGATACCAAGCTTGTTGTCGCGGGGTGTTTACCCGCACGCTACCTGGACGAGCTCAAAAAAGAAATCCCGGAAGTCGATCTCTGGATTCCGCCGGATGCCTATGAAGCCTGGCCTCGGGAAATTGCCCGTATCCTGGACATTTCCCTGCCTCACCCTTTTGAACCTCGCATGCGGACCAGCAGCACGCCCCCGGGGTACGCCTATCTCAAAATCTGCGAGGGCTGCAACCATGCCTGCAGCTACTGCACCATCCCTTCTCTTCGGGGACCGTTGCGCAGCACCCCGCAGCAGGAACTCGTACGGGAGGCCTCCGACCTCCTGAAACAAGGCGTTTCGGAACTGGTGCTGGTGGCCCAGGATGTCTGCGCCTATGGCCGGGATCTCACAGATGGCCCAAACCTGCAGACTCTGATCTCCGCTCTCCTGCCGCTGGACGGTTTGAAGCGCTTGCGCCTGCTCTACCTGTACCCCACGGGCATCACCGAATCCTTCATGGACTTCCTGGCCCAGGCCGGTCCCCGTTTCGTGCCCTATTTCGACGTGCCGCTGCAACACGTGCATCCGGAAATCCTCGCTGCCATGGGGCGCCCCAAGTCGGATCCCGCCCGAACCGTCATCGAGCGCATCCGCTCCCGTTTTCCCCATGCCGCCATCCGCAGCACTTTTATCGTCGGCTACCCTGGTGAAACCGACGAACATTTTGCCTGTCTGCTCGACTTTGTACGCAGCCAGCGTCTGACGCACATCGGCGTGTTTCCGTTTTCTCCGGAAGAAGGCACGCCGGCCGCAACCCTGCCCTTTGACGACAAAGCCGCGGCAACCGCCCTTGCCCGGCAGGAAGAACTGATGCGCGTGCAGGCCGAAATCAGCACAGAACTGCTTGCCGAATACGAGGGCGAACGGCTCGAAATACTTGTGGACAGCCCGCATGAGGAATGGCCCGATTTATATATCGGCCGAACCTGGTTTCAGGCTCCCGAAGCGGATGGAGTGACATACGTCAGCGGTCCGGGAGTCACCCCCGGCGCTCTGGTGACTGCTGAAATCGTTGAAAGCAAAACATACGACCTGGTGGCTCTTGCCTGAAAACAGGAGATTTTATGACGTTCGGACATCTGGCCCTGGCCAGCATCGGCAGGGACACCCTGTTCAAAGATATCAATTTTTATTTTCTGGCCATGGCCGCATTCGGACCGGACCTGGCAGATAAGCCCATGCGCCTGTTTTTCGGTCTCAACGGACGCGGTCTCGGCCATACGCTGATTGTTTATCTTGTAGTGCTGACGGTGGGATGGCTGCTTTGCAGGCGCAAAATCATCAGCAGCAAAATGTTCCTGGCGGGAGCGATTCTCTGGCTCAGCCATCTGGCAGCCGATTTCCTGGACAGCAGAATTTTTTTCTGGCCCTTTTTAGGCCCGTTACCCCTGGAAGAAAAATTCGGTTTTTGGGAAATGATCTATTACTGGCTTCATTTTTACAACAAATGGCGCTGGGCCAACCTGCAATTCTGCCTGGAATTCACTTGCATTGTTCTGGCGGTGGTGCTTTGGATGCAACGCCGGACAGGCTGGAATCCCGTACGCATCTTCCGACAACGCGGCCAGCACATGTAACCGCACACCGGCATGGACGGTTTTTGCACCACCTTCCCGGCGTTCAAGCTTTCCCACAAAAAAACGCCCCGGAACATCTGCTCCGGGGCGTTCGTTATGCGTAACAGACTAATGCTTCTTACGGATGGCAGGCCGAACCTTTGCAGCCGGTCATCTTCTTTTTGAAATCCTTGTCGCCTTTCTTATTTTCGACCTGCATCTTATGGCAGCTCAGGCAGGAAATTGGATTTTCGCTTTTGCCGTGGATTGCGTTGTAGAGGGATTTTTCCGTCTTGTCTTTCTTGTCATACACATCATGGCATCCGGCCGAACCACAGGCTTTTACCTCGCCCTGGCCGTCCCATTTGTGGTGACACTTCTGGCATTCCACATTATGGGCCGCATGGGGCGCATGAGGGAATTGTACCTGAAGCTTGGGAAAATACTTCAACTCAATGGGCTGGCTGGGCGCATCAGCGGCTAACACACTTCCGACAGAGACACACACCGCAATCGCGCACAAGAACGCAAGCAAGAACACCTTACGCATGATGCTTTCCTCCAATGAAGTTACTGAAATGAACGGATTCTCATTATCTACCCCTGTACTCTAAAAAGGTCAATGAGTAGAAAACAGCGGGGGGTCAACGAATATCCTGCGCGTGAATCCGCTCCAGCAACCCTGTGGTGGAATAACCCGGCAGCAGGCTCAGACTGAGCACCTGTCCGCCCGAGTTTTCGACAACGTCGCGGCCGACAATGCGGTCCGGAGTCCAGTCTCCGCCTTTTACCAGCACATCCGGGACAATGGCCTGGATCAGGGCCAGCGGCGTATCTTCATCAAAAAAAACTATATAATCAATGGATTCCAGATGAGCGAGGACGTAAGCACGATCGCCGGCCGTATTCACCGGACGCCCCTGCCCTTTATGCAGGCGCCGTACCGACGCGTCGCTGTTGAGTCCGAGCACAAGGATGTCTCCCAAGGCGCGCGAACGGGCCAGCAGATCGACATGGCCGGGATGCAGAACGTCGTAACAGCCGTTGGTAAACACGACGGTCCGTCCTTTCCGCTCGGATCCCAACCGCTCCACCAATTCAGGCAGGCCCATTATCTTGGGATGCTTCAGCTCCTGTTCCGGCATGCCTCACCTCACTCTTTTTTCTTGAGACCGACCGCCGCGGAATCTCCGAACAGAACAAGTTCCAGCCAGTCCAGGGCAAAATCCAGACGCGCCTCCTCATCGGCCAGAACAGCTTCCTCGCGTTTCGGCTCCAAATCCAGTCTGGACAGCAGCCCCGTATTCTCGATGAATTCCAAAAATTTATCCTGCTGATACAGGGCCAGGACCAGCAGCCCGGCCTGATTATGCGGCACGCTGTTGCCCATGGCCTTTTGCCTGGCCAGAAGCAGCGAATACCTGTCGCTGGCGATAAAATAGTCCTGCAGTCCCTGATCGGCGATCCAGTCCTTCAGCAGCCAGGATTTGGGTTCCTTGAAGCCCTGGCAATGGGCTTCCTGCACCAGATAGTACTGCACCCGCAGCCCTCCGCTCGGTTCCGTACGCACCACTCTGCCCACCGGATACGTGCGGCAGGCGGCTGGTCTGTTGTCATAGATGCTGCAACCGGCCTCGGTGACAAACGGACAATTCTGGTATTCGTTGTCTTCCATCCGCAGGTGGACGGCGGGAAAGCCCGTATCCGGATACAAGCCCACCTGGCAGTGTGTGGTCAATACATCCGCGCTGGACATATTCAGTCCGCGGCACAGACGCAGTACGTCGTACGGACTCAGCAGCAGATTCAAGTCGCCGCAGCAGGCGTTGAAGCATCCGACATCCGGATGACAGGCAAAAGAAAACGGGACAGCCGGATCCACCTCCGGCAGGCTTTGCAAAAAATCCCGCGTAGCTTCATGCTCGGACATAGGTACCCCACTTCGATCTGTTAATAAAAACGCTCTAATGCAAAATGCGGCCGGCGAACCCCGCCGCCGACCGCATCGTTGACTTTATCCTGGTGCGTACGTTGTTAACCAGCTTCCTTGACGATGACGGATTCGCGCCGCAATTTGCAAAAATTCGGCCTGTCTTCTTCAAGGAGTATCTCACGCTGTTTGGGCGTGGAAACATTGCAAAAACGCCGACCGTCCCTGTCCACGCAAAAGGGGCAGTCTTTGCATGACCGTACCATTAAAATCATTTCTGCTTTCCTTTTTGAAGTAACAACCGCTGCCGCTTGGCTTAATACGCGGGTTGGCCGGCGGGCGGCATGTCCACAGGAACCTCATAGGTGGAGATGTCCTTGTCCGTACGCACGGTCACCTTTACCGAGTAAACGCCGACATTGGGAAAATAGAGATAGCCGGTACGCGTATATTGGGGAGGCAGGGGGTCCTGCTGCCAGGCATACTGGCGCATTTCCTGGAGCACGACGTTCTTCAAATCCCCTTCGGCATGGGGGGCGCTGGCGGCTGCGCCGGTGACGCCGCCTGCGGCCGTACCGATCAAGGCGCCCTTCCAGATCATATCCCCGCCGCCGGTGAGCAATCCGATCAACGCGCCGAGTCCGGCGCCTGCGGCTGCTCCGATGGCGGAATTCTTGCCAATGGTTCCGGCCCGCGTCGAAAAACTCTCAGAAGCATAGACCCGGCGCGCGGCCTCATCCGGCGAATATACGAGATACTCGCCGCCATTGCCTACGCCGCGAACTTCTTCGAGAAATATCTGAGGAGTCTGGTTGCTTTTGTTTTTGAAAGCCAGCAGCACAGGATCAAGACCGGCTTCGTCGTAATTGATGCCCTGGCCGTAATATCCATAGGATACGGCCGCAATATCCCAGCGGGGAGTATGCACCCCGTGACGCGAGGTTGACGGATCCACTACCCTTCTGGGCTGAGGCAGGGGCTGCGTGGGCGCGCAGGACCACAGGCCCAGCAGCAAAGCAGCCAAAAGACACATTGCCCCTATTTTGCTGATATTCTTAAAGCTCATAGATTACCCTCCGGTTGATCATGTCGTATGGTGCGCATTGAGTTTTCAATGATCACGGTAGTACGGCAAAAAATTACTGGAAACGGAAAGACGCCGCGGCCCGGCCGGTGGCATGGCTTTCCTTGGGACTCCGCGTGGAAAATGGAACACTGTTTTGTTCCGAGGAATACCATGAAAGGACTGTAGCAACAATCGTTTCCTGGAGGAACTTGTAAAACGCCGGATAAAAGAGAGCAAGCTTTCTCTTTGCTACGCTTCCGTACGTACGGGGTAGGAAAAAGGCAGACCGATCCGGGTAAAATATTCTTTGCAGCAGGCGAGTTCCATGCCCAGCAGCTGTGCAAAGGCCTGATTATAATCCGTGTCGGCCATGGCGAACAGTCCGTGTCCATAGACGATGGCGGCACTGTGTTCCTCAAGAGCGGGTGGAAGCGTGTTGCACAATCCGTATTGCCCCGTCCCCACCTCGCCGGGAACCACCGGCACTCCCAGAACGTCACGCTTATGCGCGCATTTGATGTGGCACTCGCCGCGCAAATCGCAATCCGTCAAAGAGCAATCCATGGACAGGATCACGGTAAACCGCGGATGGCCGTGTAAAATGAGCTTGTGCCCACTGCGTCTGTACGCTTCCATGTGTGCGGAGAGTTCGCTCGAGGCAGTCAGTCCGGCACAGGAGGATCCGTCCATGGGAACCGGGTCAACATACCCTTCGAGTTCGTCCAGGGAACTTCCGGACTGGCTAATGTACAACGTACCGTCATACAGGCAGGAGATGTTGCCGAAATACGAATCCACCAGACCATAGGACACCGTTGCCCGTCCGGCCTCGTGCATGGCCGCGTAAACATCCTCACGGGTCAGAAAAGGCCCCTTGCGCAACTTTGGCGGTTGTTGCGGCATGGCGGGCAACTTGGCGGCGACCATCTCCATGGCCCGGCGCATGTCGGGATCCACCAGACCGCTTTTATGCGCATTGAGATAATCGCTGAAAAATTTAACGAAACAGGCAAAACAGATGGAACAAAAAGTCACGAACGCCTGTTCGGGGCTCACGGTTCCATACGTGAGAATGGCCGGACGTCCGCCGTCCGGGGCGACAATGACGCCTTTACGCGCCTTCAGCGCGGGTATCAGGGCCTCGGGCGACATCTGCCGTATCACGGGAAGGTCGTGCAGAAATGTTCTGGTTTCGCAATCCTGCGGACATATAAAACCGGTGGAATGTTTGGCGAGATAATTCAAAATGTCGCCATAGGGAGCGGCAGGGTTGGCATACACCAGCGAATTGTACCCCAGACTCTGCATCAGCTCCAGCAAAGACTCGCATTCGGGAGCCTGGCGGTTCCAGAGGATTTCCGCATCCATCCCTCCGACCAGCAGGTTATGAGGGGCGGCAAGACCCGCATCCACCAATTTTTTCGCGTACTTGCTTATCAATGATAGCATTACTGCTCCTGAACTCGGCATAGGAATTGAGAATGTTCAGCCATATCCTGTTCGGTACGCAGGATCAAGTGGAACCGGGTCCTCCATGGCCTGTGCACAACTCACTCAATACGAATGGCATGACAGGGAGTATCTTCTATTTCTGAATCTGGAAAAGAATTTGAAATGTTTTTTCTTATCGAGGAATAAAAAAAATCAAGGAGGAAGCAGAACGCTTCCTCCTTAAGATGAATATCATAATGCAGATGTTGGAAAAATATTATAATTCAAATAAAAAAAATTGCATCAAGAAGTCTGACATGAGCTTTCACAGTCGCTTTGATTTTCTTTGCACTGTAAAGCGCAATCACTGTCGTCTCCACATTGCTGTATACACTCTTCATGCTGCGCCGCACAATCTGCTTTACAATCATCCACTTCGTCCGCAGCGGCAATCGATGCAAAGCCAAGCATCGTAAAAATGGCCGCTGCACAAAAAATTGATGCCAACAAAGACTTTTTCATCATTTTCTCCTTAAATTGTATAAAAACTATACTATACTCTTCCAAAAAATATGAAGCATTTTTTATACCAATACTAGTATGCCTGATCCCTGCGGATACATTCTTAGTCTCTAGAACTATTTCGGAATCCTGAGTTCCGCTATTCAGCCAAAACTCTCCGCTTTGTTCCGATTTCCCATTGCTTCTCCGGAAGGACTTGTGCAATAAGCAAAAAAATACTCCTACGCCCTCTGGACTCCTGCCAATTTGTGCTTGGCGAACGGGCCGGCATTGGATTACAAGACCTCCGTTCGACGTGATATCCCGGTATTTCCAACGACCCTGTTTCGGAGTCTCACATGAAACCAATCCGTTGCGTCCTCGCCGCAACAGCCAATTTGCAAGCCATAGAAACCCTGAAGCAATGTTTTTCGGGGAGCTCCTCCGTACGGGCCCTGACCAGGCCGGAAGAGCTGAGTACCGCATTGGAAGAACCGGGCTGCGATACGCTTTTTCTGGATATGGAATTTCTTGCGGCCGTCATGCACCAATACAAGCTGCACTCTCCCGTCGAGGTGATCACCACCATAAAACATCGCCGTCCCAACGCCGCCCTGGTGGTCATGGCGGCGCACGAAAACATCCGCCAGTCCGTAGAAGCCGTACAACACGGCGCGGACAACTACCTGAGCTACCCGATCGTAGAAGAAGAAGTCCGGTTCGTTCTCAAATCGCTCTCGGAACAAATCCGCTTCGAAGCGGTCATCGACCATTTTCAGGACAGCTTCTGGAACCAGGATCCGTCAGGCATAACCCGGACAAACAGCGTCATGATGCACAACGTCCTGGACAAGGCCAAAGCGGTAGCGCCCACGTCCACCCTCGTACTGCTCACCGGAGAATCCGGTACGGGCAAAAGCGTCATCGCCAAACTCATCCATGACCACAGCATCCGCACGGATAAACCCTTTATTCACGTCCACTGCGGGGCCATTCCGGACACTCTGGTCGAGAGCGAACTCTTCGGCCACGAAAAAGGTGCTTTTACCAACGCTTACAAGCGCAAACTCGGCAAGTTCGAGCTGGCCTACGGCGGCACCATCTTTCTGGATGAAATCGGCACCATCTCCGCTGCGGCGCAAGTCAAGCTGCTCCAGGTGCTGCAGGAGAAAACCTTTCAACGCGTGGGTGGAGAAGCGGAAATCAAAGCGGGCGCGCGCGTCATTGCCGCCACAAATATGGATCTGAAACAAATGGTTGCGGAAGGCCATTTCCGGGAAGACCTGTTTTACCGGCTCAATGTTTTTCCCATTTACATCCCCCCCCTGCGCGAACGAAAAGAAGACATCTCCATTCTGGTCAGTTCCTTTCTTGAAAAATTCAATCGCGAGCACCATAAAACCATCACCAAGGCATCTCCCGCAGTCCTCGACGCGCTGCGCTGCTATAGCTGGCCCGGCAATGTCCGGGAACTGGAAAACGTCATCGAACGCGCCTTTATCCTGGAAACTTCCGATACGCTGCAGACTGAAGTGTTTCCGGAAGAAATCATCCGCTGCGAAACCCCTGTGGCCAACATCACCCTGGACATGAGCGTCACGCTCAAGGAATTTCGCAACCAGGCCAAAGAAGAAGCCGAGCGCCACTATCTGGTCCAACTGCTCAGCGACTTCAAAGGCAAAATCAATAAATCCGCAGATCACGCGGGCCTGACCCCGCGCCAGCTCCACAAGCTGCTGACAAAATACGGCATCCACAAGCAGGATTTCAAATAATCCCCCGAAATTCCAGGCATTACCCCAGACAACAACACCTGATATCTGCATCCTCTGCTTTGCTTCAAGCCCCACCGACGATTTTTGATTCGGAATTTTTCCTTCTTATTTTTCATTTTGCTTGAAGCACTCTTCCCCTGTTTTACTGCAATACAGCGTTGGCCTTCTTTTTGCTAAGGGCAAAAAGAGGAGAAATGGCCGTGATCATAGCTCAAGACAATATTAATAATGTACGCATCGTTGGAATAATTTGTCCCATTGCCTGGGATAAACAAGGAAAACCCGTTGATGTCATTATTGCAGCTGAAGGTGAAGATGAATTCTTTTTTAATGATTCTCAAAAAAAGCAGATGCTGCTCTGTCTTTCAGGATTTAAAATAGAAATCATCTGTTCACTTGATTCCACATATCAAAATTATATCTGCGATATTGAACAAATAACTTTTTTGTAGCGTATAATTACATATTTTTTCTGGAGAACAGTAATGACATTATTCCCTTCCCTGGAGGAATCGGACGTACCGCTTCAACCGGTACATGACAACTCCACACACGGCAAACAGTCCCTCGAGACTTTGCAGCTGTATGCTTTCAAAAAGCGCACATTCCCTGCGCAGCAACAACGCAAGAAAAAACATTTCCACAACGTCGCAAGCACCCCGGAGTTATGCCCGGAACGCCGCGAAAGATTGTTTCCGGACATTTCCCGTACGCAGTGGGAAGACTGGCGCTGGCAGATGTCGCACCGCTTCCGGACTGCCGACAGTCTTGCCCGCATCCTGGAGCTTTCCGAAGAGGAACTCTCCGGACTGGCAGGTCCTGCCGGAACGCTGCCGGTGGCCGTGACGCCCTACTACGCCTCTCTCCTGGACCCGAAAAATCCGCTGCAGCCCTTGCGCCGCTGCATGATTCCCACCGCAGCGGAGCTGGAACTCGGCACCGGTGAATCTCCGGATCCCCTGGATGAGCTTCGGGATACGCCTGTGCCCGGCATCGTGCACCGCTATCAGGACAGAGCCCTGTTTCTAGTCGCCAACGAATGCGGATCGTACTGTCGTTATTGTACGCGCTCCCGTCTGGCCGGACGCGCCGGCAACGAGGCCATCAGCCGCGACCAGTGGCGGAGGGGCATCGAATACATCGCGGCAACACCCGCCATACGCGACGTTTTGCTTTCGGGCGGCGATCCGCTGACCCTGCCGGACGGAGCCCTGAACTGGCTGCTGACAGAGTTGCGGAAAATCCCCCATCTGGAAATGGTCCGGATCGGCAGTAAAACCCCCGCGGTTCTGCCGATGCGCATTACCCCCGCACTGGTCAAAATGCTGCGTACGCATCATCCGCTCTGGATGAGCCTGCATTTTACCCATCCGGCCGAATTGACTCCGGAATGCGTCCGGGCCTGCGAAAGACTGGCCGACGCGGGCATTCCTCTGGGCAGTCAGACCGTCCTGCTCAACGGCGTCAATGATGACGTGCCCACACTCAAACAGCTCTTTCAAGGACTGCTGCGCGCCAGGGTCAGGCCCTATTACCTGTACCAGTGCGATCCGATAAAGGGGTCCGCTCATTTCCGGACCACCGTGGAAAAGGGGCTGGAGTGCATTTCCGGTCTGCGCGGGCATACCACCGGATACGCCGTGCCCACTTACGTCATCGACGCTCCCGGCGGCGGTGGAAAAATTCCTCTGTTTCCTGAGAGCATTGTCGGTTCTTCGCCCGAGGGACTGCTGCTCAGAAACCATAAAGGCAACACATATCTCTACCCGGAAGCCGCACCACAGCGACCTGCGGGAGCAGTCGGTGACAACTCCACCCAGGTCGCGGTTTTTCCGTCGCGCCACTGACTGCCAACATCAACACACAGCATAAAAAGGACGCGACATGAAAATCGGCATTACTTACGACTTGCGCAGCCGTTACCTGGAAGAAGGGTACAGCGACGAAGCAACGGCTGAATTCGACAAAATAGAAACCATTGAAGCCATCGAGCGGACGCTCCGCCTGCTCGGACATGAAACCGACCGCATCGGCAACGCGCAGGACCTGGTTCAGGCCCTGGCCGACGACCGCCGCTGGGAACTGGTTTTCAACATAGCCGAAGGCATGCACGGGCTCGGACGCGAATCCCTGATTCCTTCCCTGCTGGACGCCTATGCCATTCCGTGTGTTTTTTCCGACCCTATGGTCATGGCGCTGACCCTGCACAAGGGCATGGCCAAACGCGTCATCCGCGACGCCGGATTGCCCACCGCTGATTTTCTGGTGGTGGAACGGCTGGAGGACCTGGACGGTTTCAGCGGTTTCGGCGAGCGCATGTTCGCCAAACCCGTGGCCGAGGGCACCAGCAAAGGCGTCAGCGAATTATCCGTGATTTCCAGCACGGCCCAGCTGCGCACTGTCTGCGAAAAACTGCTCAAACGCTACAACCAGCCCGTACTGGTAGAAGAATTTCTGCCCGGAAGGGAAGTCACCATCGGCATCGTGGGCCGGGAAGCCTCCGCAACCGCGCTGGGAGTCATGGAGATCAACTACCTGACCGAAGGGCCCGAGATCTACTGCTACGAAACCAAGGAAGAATACGAAACACGCGTACGCTACCGGCCTGTTTCCGACGGCCTGTATTTCGAAGCCGTGGATCTGGCACTGCAAGCCTACCGTACGCTTGGCCTGCGCGACGCCGGACGTGTGGATCTGCGCCAGGACGCTTCCGGCAGACTCAATTTTATCGAAGTAAATCCCCTGCCCGGTCTGAACCCCGTGCATTCGGATCTGCCCATTCTTTCGCGTATGCACGGCATCACTTTTGAAAAACTCATGGGCATGATTCTGGACGCGGCGCTGCAACGGCTTGCTCCGTGGCATCTTTCCTGCGTTCCCAGCCAGCAGAACCTGCTTAACTCTCTGACCATGGTTGCTTGAGGTATTCCATGCGCATCGTCATTTTGCACAACCAGGTATTGCCGGACGCCGGGCCGGACAATCTCGACACTCTCGTTCAGGTACGCGCAGTAGCCCAGGCCTTGAAGCAAAAAGGCCACCGCGTCATAACGCGGGAACTCGGCTCGGACGTCTGGCGGACGCTGGAAAGCATCCGGGAGGAATCCGCGAGCGTTGTCTTCAACCTCATTGAATCCTTTGAAGGCAGCGACAACGGAGCGGCACTGCTGCTCTCCATGCTCGAGGAAGTGAGCATTCCGTTCACCGGTTCGGATTCGGAGGCCCTGCGGCTCTCTACCGACAAAATCCTGGCCAAAGAAATTCTGCGGACGCACTCCATCCCCACCCCGGATTGGTGCGATGCCAGCGGGAACTCCGGGCTTCCCGGATTGTCGGGCACCTTTATCTGCAAATCCGTGGACGAACATGCCTCATGGAACCTGGACCACGCCTCCGTGGTTCAGGCTGCAGACCGCAAAGAGCTTGTGCACTATCTGCGGCAAAAAACACGCGCGCACAGCGGCAAATGGTTCGCCGAAGCCTATATTCCAGGACGCGAGATCAACATCGGCATGCTTGAAACCGCCCAGGGCCCCTTACTGCTTCCTCCGGCCGAGATGCTCTTCGAAGGCTACGCGCCCGAAGAATGGAAAATCCTGGACTACGCTTCCAAGTGGGACCTGGAAACGGACGGAAAGCAAATCAACCGCAGTTACGCCTTTGATGCGTCCGACACGCGTTTGCTGCAGTCCGTACGGGAGAGTGCCCGCAAGGTCTGGGATGCTTTCGGACTGCGGGGCTATGCCAGAATTGATTTTCGCTTTGACCCGGACGCTCCGGATGCACTCCCCATGGTCATCGACGTCAATGCCAATCCCTGTCTTGCGCCGGATGCGGGTTTTGCCGCGGCGCTCGAACAGGCGGGGATGTCCTATGCGGACGGAATTCACCATATAGCCATGGCCGGAGCGGCGCTTGGGCCGCGTTCATCCAAAAATGCCGGCGGCAGCACGATGGCCGCGGAAGAATATGAGCCAGCTTTCTGAGATTCCAACGTACACGGACAGCGCCGACATCCGTCGGATCGTGGTTTCCAACAACATCTTCTCGGATGCTGAAGTGGAAATAGCCGTGGAAATGCTTGAAGAAACCCTGCAGAAAGGCGCCCAGGATACGGGGTACTATTTTCTGTTTGCCCGCGACGATACCGGGCATACGCGCGGTTACGCCTGCCACGGGCCCGACGACGACAGGCCCGGCACCCACCATCTTTACTGGATAGCCGTGGACGAACTTCTGCGTGGACAAGGCATCGGCTCGCTGCTGCTGCAGCGGGCCGAGGAGCGTGTCCGGGCGCAGGGAGGAAGTACGCTGCTGGTGGAGACCTCGTCCAGGCCGCAATACGAACTGAGCAGGCGCTTTTACGAACTCAACAATTTCGAATTGCAGAAAATCTACCCGGACTACTACGGCGAAGGCGACAACATGTGGCTGTATCGCAAGCGTATTTAGTGCCGGAGAGGCGTTGATCAGGACGTGGGGCCGGACTCGTCACTGCCTGGAGTCTGTGTTTCCGCGTCCAGCTCGTATTCGCGCTGAAAATTCTCCAGGGCAACCGCCGCCGCGCTTCTGTCGGTAATGGCCGCCACGTGGCAGACGGCATCGCCCGTGTGCACCAGCGGACTTTCCAGACGCCCGATGACAATGCCGTCAATAGGCGCCAACGTCGGGGTTTCGTGTTCGCCGAAAGGGTCGGTCACCAATCCCAGGGGACGCCCCTTGCGTACGATATCTCCCAAGGCCGTACGGTGCAGATAAATACCGCTGGACCCTGACCTGGCCCAGGTGGAGTGATCCGTCACAATGGGGCTGACGCTTTTGGCCGAACGCTTGCCGCCCGGCAGCATGCCCAGGTGGCGCATCACGGAGACCACCCCCCTAAGGCCCGCGCGAATGGGAATTTCTTCGAACCGCATGGCCTGTCCGGCCTCGTAAAGCAGCATGGGAATACCGCGTTCCTGAGCGGCCTGGCGCAAGGAACCGTCTCGCAGGTTGGAGTCCATAACCACGGGCGCGCCAAACGCCATGGCCATGGCCCGTGTCCGCTCGTCTCCCAGATAGGCCCGAATCTGCGGCAGATTGCAGCGAAAACCACTGCCCGTATGAATGTCGATACCGTGGCTGGAACGGTCGACGATCTCCTCCATGAATGCCGCAGCCTGGCGGCTGGTCAGCGATCCCTTGGCGGATCCGGGGAAAAAACGGTTCAAATCGCGCCGGTCCGGCAGATAGCGCGAGCCGCTGATAAAACCGAAAGCATTGACCACGGGCACGGCCAGCAGAGTTCCCCGCAAGGATTTGAGCAGCTTCATCTGCAGCAGCCTTCTGATGATCTCCACGCCGTTGAGTTCGTCCCCATGCACGGCGGCCGAAACGAACAACACCGGGCCCGTACTGCGCCCGTGCACCACATGCACGTTCATATACAGTTCGGACCTGTTGTACAGTCCGGCCACGGCGATATCCACCGTACGCCGCGTTCCTGGTGCGATCTCGATCCCGCCGATGGAAAAATGCGGACGTTTCATGGCAATTGCTCCGGCGCCTCAAACCAGGCTTCTGGCCTACCCGTTGCCTTTGGTTCGGTTCTTCCCGTGCTTGGCGTTTTTTTCAATGTATTCGACGATCATATCAGCCACGTTTTTCCCGGTGACGGACTGGATTCCTTCCAGGCCGGGGGAGGAATTCACCTCCATGACAACAGGTCCGTGATTGGAGCGCAGAATGTCCACACCGGCCACGTTGAGCCCCATTATCCGGCTGGAACGGACCGCCGTAGAGCGCTCCTCCGGAGTGATCCGGACCGACTTGGCGGTGCCTCCGCGGTGCAGGTTGGAGCGAAATTCACCTTCCTTGCCTTTGCGCTTCATGGAAGCCACCACTTTATCTCCGACCACAAAACAGCGGATGTCCGCACCGTCCGCCTCTTTGATGAATTCCTGGACCAGAATATTGGTTTTCAATCCGCGAAAGGCCTCAATAACACTCTCAGCTGCGGACTTGGTCTCACAGAGCACCACTCCGATGCCCTGCGTTCCCTCAAGCAGCTTGACCACCAGGGGCGCGCCGCCCACCATTTCGATGAGATCTTCGGTATATATGGTGGAATGGGCGAAACCGGTCACGGGAAGTCCGATGCCTTTTCTGGCCAGCAGTTGCAGACTGCGCAGCTTGTCGCGCGAACGGGTAATCGCCACGGATTCGTTCAGACAGTACACTCCCATCATTTCGAACTGACGGACAACCGCCGTTCCATAAAAAGTAATGGACGCGCCGATACGCGGAATGACCGCGTCGATGTCGGTGAGCTTTTCGCCTTTATAGCTGATGGACGGCCGGTTGGAGGTGATATTCATATAACAACGCAACGGGTCGATAATTCGTACGTGGTGTCCGCGTTCTTTGGCGGCCTCTGCCAGGGCCTGGGTGGAATACAGTTCGGGTTTACGGGAAAGTACGACGATGTTCATTCTTCATCTCCTTCAAAGCTGAGAAACTGCGGATCTTCCGGCACCTGGCCCTGCTGAAAACTTTTACCAGGAGCCACAAGAAAACGCTTCCGAACTGCCCTGCGCCCGAGCAACATGCGAAACAGCATGGTGTCGCGATTGGTCAGCGTAATCTCGATACGCCACTCGGTTTCACCAAGACGTACGGGCGTCTCGATGACATGGCGTTCTTCCTTGTGCCCGCCCGAATCCGTCACCACGCGAACGTCTTTCACCGGTGCGGTGCAGATCAACTCGACCGCGTCATTGCGCTGAATGGGATGAATACCAAAGCGGACCATCCGGATCCCGTCCGCTACATAAGGCTCCACAAAATAGGCGTGCAACGCCGAAGTTCTGGCTCCGGTGTCGATTTTTGCTTTGACGTAGGGAATTCCCAGTTCCGGCAAGGCAACCCATTCGCGCCAGCCGATAATCGTTTTTTTTTGCATAACAATCCCGTTATAAGGTACTTACGGTATCTTGGCAAACCACAGGCAAACAAAAACAGCCTCCCCCACGCCAGCGGGGTGGTTTAGGTCGGACAACAGAAAGTCGTCTGATAATAGAGGGGGAACAAAGAAAAGCCGCAGCTGTCTCCCTTGGGGCAACAGCTGCGGCCGTTAGTCTAGTAGCATTTACGCATGGAAAAACCTTCGCCCAGCACGTTCAAGGCATTGAGCGTGATAACGAAGGATTTGGGGTCGATTTCGTAAACAGCGTCTTCCAGCTGTTTGACCTGCATGGTGCTGATAACCGTCAGCAGCACCTGCCGGTCCGTGCCGGTGAATCCGCCCTTGCCCTGCAGAAGAGTACAGCCGCGGTGCAACTTGTCGCCGATCATCGAACAAATGGCGTCGGAATTGTTGGAGACGATCAACAAAACCTTTTTCCGGGCGAACATGCCGAGCGAATAGTCCAGCACCCAGGACGCCACGAATACGGACGCCAGCGAATACAGCACCAGAGACACGTCGAGGAAGACCAGTCCGGCCAGAAACACGGCAGCCGAGAAGACCGAGTTCACCGTGCCGATGCTGACATTGTAGCGCCGGTGCAATATCAGCCCGACCACATCCATTCCGCCGAGCGACCCGAGGGAACGCAGTCCAAAACCCCATCCAATACCTGAAACCGCGCCGAAAGCCAGTGCGGCCAGAAACTTGTCTTCCAGATGTACGGGGAATTGCACCACAACGAGGCTGACGGAGAGGCAGACCATGCCGTAGAGGGTATACAGAATGAATCGGCGGCTGATCAGCATCCAGCCGAGAAACATCAGCGGAATGTTCAGCAAAAAGTAAATTTCGCCGACGGAAAGTCCGTCGTGAAAATTATTCAACAGCAGAGCCAGGCCGGAAAGACCACCGCCGATAAAGCCGTTGGGCACAGCGAAAGCATTGATCGCAAAGGCGCTGATCACCGAGCCCAAGGTCAGCAGAGTCAGATTCCAGACCACGGACGAACTCAGAGCCTGCGCATAACGCCGGTATAAACCGCCCAATGTATGCGGAACGGGATGGGCAGACGCATTGGCAACCGCTTCCATCAATTGATCCGAGAGCGAGGCGTCGAGTATAGGTACTGTGAGCAACTTCCGATTATCAAGAGCATTCATTTTTGGTTCTCCAATTCAATATGACCAATCTACTGCGCCCGAAAGCAAATTATATGCCTGTCCTTCCAAACCCTGAATTGCCCGAACCTGGTGTTTTCACAGAAGAAAAAATCGGAATTTCAAATTCCTGTTTTACCCTTTTTTTTCGACAAAAAACCCCTTAGGAGCCTCCATACGAAGCCTCCTGACACATATACCCCAATCGGAACTATCGTTTCCGATTCTTACAAAGGCTGAACTGAAACTTCCTGTTTTTTCATTTTAAAGAGCAATCGACTCCTTTACCTGCAAAATAAAACGCATACATTTCGTTGATTTTATTATGCAAAACAATAAAAAAAGTGTTGTTATCTGCTGCTGGCTTTGTTTTTGCAATATTGTGACCAAAATCTCTTCTGCAAAGCAGAGGAGAATTTTTTTATCCATTTTAAGGAGAATTGTAATGATTCCAAAGTTGTCCGTAAAAAATTGCATCACAGCCATCGTATTCATGAGTATCATTGGTGTTTTCGGACCTGTAAACGCAACAAGTACTACCAATGATCAGCAGCAGCCCAGCAGAATCGAAGAAACAGGTACTATTTATGCAACGGACAGTGGCGTCATATTCGATTCCGACAGTGGCATCGTATATGATCTCGATGGAGATAATCTGTTAGAACATGCAGGAGAGCGTGCTCTTATAACAGGAAGTCTCACAACCGGTGATAATGGTGAATCAATACTGACTATAGATACGCTTGAAATAGAGCAAATGCCTGTAGGAAGTGAAGACCAGTCTGGATCTGAAGAAGCAGGAACAGATACGACTCCCCAGGATCAGGGAGTTGAAGTCGAAGGATCCGGTCTGGAAAATCCGCCGGTAGAAGAACAGCAGCAGAACTAAGCGCTTTACCCGAAAAAATGCGATACAAGCCAGGCAGCGTATGCCTGGCTTTTTTTATGCCCCAAGCTCCAGGCCAAGTTCCCGAGCCTTGGCGGCAAGAACCTTTCCGTCGGATTCCAGGCCGCGGATGGAGTAATACGTCCGGCGCGCTTCCAGGAAACCAGCCCTGTCCAGTGGAGGCACTTGGATTCCATCGCCGCCGCTGCCCGGTTCGGCAAAAAAACGGTCCGGAAGATCGTCGGAGTCAGAATTCAGTCCGTAGAGCTGATTTACGCAGCGCTCGTTGAGATAAATCCGTTCTCCGATTCGCGACAGATCCTGGGCTGTAACCTCCAGTCCTGTGACGGCTTGCAAAGCCTGGGCGTATTCTTCCAGGCCGGAGGCCAGAAACAGAAACTTGCAGACGCCCATGGCGTCCGCGGCGGCATTGGCGTCTTCGCCGGTTTTGATGATCCGGGCCTTGCCGCTGAAGGTAAAGCGGTCCGTGGCCACTGGTTTACGCAGAATTTCGTGGGCAAAAGCCGTGGCCCGCAAATGGCACCCGCCACGGGTGGAAAGCGCGTATCCCAGAGCCATGCCGTAGGCGCCGCGCGGATCAAAGGACGGCAGTTCGAGTCCTTTGACGGACATGGAAGCTTCTGGCCGCCCTTGCATCCCGGCATAGGCCAGCGACCCTGCGGCGAGTTCTGCGCCGAGACCTGCGTTCGCGGCCGTGGCATCCAACAAATCCAGAAGCTCTTCGCCCGCCAATGCCGTACCTCGAATTTCCGCATGGCAGGCCAGAGTCGCTGCTGCGGAGATGCTGTCCATACCCAGCTCGCAGCAGCGTTGATAGGCTGCCACCGCCAGGTCCAGATCACCATTTTCCAGCAAGGCCGTAAAATGGGACAAGGCTTCCACGCCCGGCATGGGCGCATTGTCCGCGGAGATTCGCAGGCAGCGGATGTGACAGCCGGGACAGCCCGCGGCCTGAGTCTCGTAGCGCCGGCGGCAGGCCACGGCGTTGAGTTCCGGCGCAGGTTCAAAGCGCGTTAGCCGAAAATTGTCCGTGGGCATCATCCTGCGGCTATGAAGCAGGTCGTACATTGCCGCAGTTCCGTAATTACCGAAGCCGTATTGCCCCAACAACGCGGGCGACGCGGCTGTCTGACGCAGAATTTTGGCGCGCGCGTCTTCCAGAGCTTTCGGATCTTTTACGCGCACTTCGCCCGTACCGCGTACGGCCAGATATTTGAGATTTTTGGCGGAAAAACAGAGCCCCAGTCCTCCTCTGCCGGCGGTAAAACAGCCGTCCACGCTGAGGCAGGCGAAGCGTACGCCGGATTCTGCTGCCGGGCCGGTGGCCAGCAAGGCCCCGGACCCTCCGAGTGTCCGGGCCAGAGCGGTGGTCCGGAGCCCGGTCAGATGCGCGGCATCGATAATCCGTAGCGTACCGTCCGAGATCTCCAGCCCGCAACGGGCATTGGCCCTGCCGGTGATCCGCAGGCCGTCCCATCCGGCCCGCTTCAGTTCCGTGCCCAGCAATCCGCCCACGCAGCTGTCAGCCAGCGCCCCCGTCAGGGGCGAACGACACTGCAGCGTGGCCATGGCGGCGCCCGGCGCGCACGTACCAACCAGCGGACCCGCAAAAACCAGCAGCTCCATATCCTGAGCATCCCAGGCCTTATTGCCTTGGCGGCGAAGATAACGCCCGGCCAGGCCCCTGCCGCCTAGCACGTCAGCGTACCAGTGCTCCGGCGGTTCCTCGGTTGCATAACGGCCTGAAGTCAAATCAATATGCAGAATTTTGCCGGTCCAGCCAAAGGGTCGCACGTGTCGTTCCTGCCTGCTGCGAATTATTATTTGAGAGTTCTTGAGCTGAGAAAAGGCTTGATATCGATGACCGGCGTACCATCAAAGGCTTCCAGGGGAAAAACTGTCAGCTTCAGCCCGTTCAGCGCCTTGAGAGTTACTTTATGCATGCCTATGGGGTTGGGCCTGTCGGGCGAGCGGGTGGAAAAAACGCCGCGTTTGGGGTTTGCCTTGTTGCCGCGCGGATGCACCCGCAGATACTCGCGACCGGCCTGATGCAGCCAGGTCAGGAGAATCAGCTCCTCCCCCACTTCGAGCCCGTCCAGAGCGAGTTCATAGGCCGGATCTATCTCAATGACGGCTTCCACGCCGCCTTCATGCTCCATTTTCGGACAATTTTCCCTGTCGCTGAGAACGGAACGAATCACCCCCACGACCACCAATACCGGTTTGATACCGTCCATAAACGCTCCTGGAATTTATCAGCTGCAATTGCTGAAAAAGGTAGAACTCCAGCAGATGGCCTGCCGATAACAGTTTTCCACTTCCCTGGGGTCCAGTTGCAATTCATCGATAACCGCTCCCAACTGTTCCCAGTCGCAGGATTCCAGATTTTCCACCAGCTGCAACAAACGGGAAAACTCGTTGTCCTTGCCCATCAACGCATCCTTGAGCGAATCTTCCAACAGCAGATGCTTGAGAATATCAGGCATGGGCATATCCAGCATGGGCTCGAGCAGGGAAAACAGCCCCAGCAGAAAATAGGAATCAGCCTTATTTTCTCTTTTCAGCTCACAGGCTATGAGTTCCAGAAATTTTGCCCGCTGTGCCGCCAGAGAGCACAACTCGCGTGTCTTTTCGGGCGCGGGCATGTCGGTCAGGATGAGCAGGCGCAGCCAGTTCCGAATCTGGTTCCACCCTGCCAGGACTATAGCTTTACGGATGGTGCTCACCTTCTGGACAAAGCCGAAAGCCGGTGAATTCAACAGGGCCAGAAGCCTGTGGCTGATGGAAACATCCGCCTCTATGGACTCTGCAAGCTTGTCAAAATCCGGAGAATCTCCTTTGAGAATCTCAAAAAGCCGCAGACGCGAACAGTTTGCCGGAGACAATTTCCGAGCGCACATGTTTTTGGGGCGTTTGAAAAAAAAGCCGGTGAAATAAGCTATCCCCAGATCCCGGATCAAATCAAAGGTATCGTGGTCCTCAATCCGTTTGGCAATCAGCGGTACATCGAAACGCTGCGCAGAGGAGATCAGCCTGGCAAGTTCATCGTGGTCCTTATTCAGTACATCAAGGATCAAATAGTTGGCCTGCAGATGCAGGCTTTCATACGCGGAATTTCCTTCAAAATTACTCAAGGCAATCTCGTAACCGCTGGCCTTAAGATCGCCCAGCGCTTCCAGATAATAACGCGTGATATCGTTTTCCGCAGAAACGAGCACAATGGTGCTGGCTGGAGGCATGCAGTAAGGCGCTCCAACCAGGATGGCTTCCTCGGAAAAGCTGATTAAAAATTTTTCTTTTTCAAAAGCCTCTTCGTTGCAAAGAGTTACCGAAGTCATCACCCGCAACGTCGCTTCGAGTTCGTCTACCATGACAGCCTGTTGCGCCTCTTTGCTGTCCCGATATAGCAACCTGTATCCCCAAACGTCCATCCGCCTGTCGAACACGGGCTGCCTGGCCATAAAGACCGTTTCATACGTCGAAGACTTCTGTCGGCTCATACCTTACCTGGTCTTTTTGTACGTTGTTTTTCTTTTCGTGGCACGTTTTGCAATGAAACACAACTGACTACTTTAAGACTTAATTTCATCATTCCGGTTTATTGTGCATTTATCGTACAATTGGTACTGTCATTCAGAATAAGATCCGGCAACCCGATTTTCAACAGCCTACCGGCAATCAAGTGAAACAATTCTCCGAATCCACACGATTCCATGTCCCCCGGCAAGGCATTGTTCTGCTGCGCTGGCAGCTCTTTTTCCTGTCGGTGCATTTGGGGTTGTTCTTTACCAGGGGGCCATTGACCACCGTTGCGGCTTTTATTCTTTTCTTGCTTTTTGCCCTGCCGCGCCTGCGGACCGCGTACGGCATCCCCACGGCCTTCTGTTGTTTTCTGCTGGGGACGCTATGCGGTACGTTCCTCACATCCGCACCTGCCGCACCTTCTGTTCCGCTGCCTGACTGGATGCAGCAAGGCAGGAAAGTGCTTGCCAACGGCCTGGTACGTGGAGTGGAGAGCAAAATGGATCGGCGTTTGCGAATACTGCTCTCCGACGTGGTCTGCGAACTGGAAAACGGCGAACAGTGGAAGTTGCCCGCCGATCTGGTGCTGACCTGGATTCAGCCGCCGGTACGTCCCCTTCCCGGAGAGCAAATGCGTACGCGTTTGCACATCAAACCGGTACATAATTTCTCTAATCCGGGCAGCTGGGACATCGAAGGCTACTGGTCGGAACTGGGTGTGGGCTACCGGGCTTATTTGTTTAAAGACCGTGAGAATTTTTCCTTAATTCCAAAAGAGACGCACCCTTTGCAGACGATACGCGACAAGATCCAGCGTATTGCCCTGAAAACCATGGGGGGCGAACCACGGATGACTCAGGGAAAAGCCGTTCTCTTTGCCATGCTTTTCGGCGAACGGTTCTATCTTTCTTCCGGCACGGCCGAGGTTCTGGGGCAAGGATCCCTGGCGCATTCGCTGGCCCTTTCCGGCCTGCATGTTGGCTTTGCCGTATCCTTGGGCGCCCTTGTCGGGTTGCTGCTCTGCCGCCTGTTTCCACGGCTGATGCTGCGCGTTCCGCGCAGTAAGCTCTGCATGGCTCTAGGACTGGCTTTTGCCGTACCTTATGTCTGGCTCGGCAATGCCACGCCCAGCCTGATGCGCGCTTTTTTAATGTTCACTGTCTGGACGGTATTGCTTTGGCGCGGTAGCCCGCGCGTTCTGTTGGATGGTTTATTCGTGGCGCTGCTCCTGCTGCTGCTCTGGAGTCCGCATATGCTCTTTGATCTGCGCCTGCAGCTTTCGGCCGGGGCAGTGGCGGGAATAGCCTGCTTTGTGGAATTACGCTCCATGATGCTGAAACGCTTCCAGACTCAGGCAGCGACATTGAAGCAAGAGCCCGGACTGCGGAAAAGAGCCGGAGTTCTGCTAGTCAGGCCGCTGGAATTGATAGGCGTCAGCCTGGCGGCGCAGCTGGCCACACTGCCTCTGGCGGTCAATTATTTCGGTGAAATTCCGATGAATCCGCTGCCCAATCTGCTCTGGCTGCCGCTGTTGTTCGTCACACTTTCATGCGGACTGCTGGGGTTGCTTGTCTCCGCTTTAGGCGCAACGTCCGTCGGAACCCTGCTTATGAACCTTTCCGCAGCTCCGCTGGACAAAGGACTTCTTCTGCTCGAGCAGCTGAAGGACTGGCATCTGCTCCCCACGCTGCTCTGCCTGCGCCCGCCGGAGGCGTCCTGGGCCGGGTATTGGGGTGCATTGCTCTGCGTCTTCCTGGTTGCTCGCCTGCGGCTTTCATCCCACGCATCCCTTACTCCCAGCGGCACAAATTCACTGCGCCTGCCATTTTTGTTCAGCGCGCTGCTGCTGTTCATTCCCGCTCTGGCAGGGCTCGCGCATCTGCCCCCGGCGCTGCGCCTGACCATGCTGGATGTGGGGCAAGGTCAGTCGCTTTTGCTGGAAACACCGGCCGGAAAAAGGCTGCTCATTGACGGAGGGGGGTTCAAATCCCGGACCTTTGATATCGGCAAGGCAATTCTGGCTCCGGCTTTGACGGCAAACCATGCGCCCAACCTGGACTATGTCGCCTACAGTCATCCGGACAACGATCATCTGCGCGGATTGTTGTATATCCTGTCCCGTTTTTCCATTGAGCGTTTCGGCACCAACGGCTGCCTGCCTCATGACTGGAATCAGATTCCGCTGGCAAAAATTCTCCGGCGACGACAGATCCGGCCTGAAATCTGGACAGCGGGCCAAAAACTTGTTCTGGAACCGGGGCTGCTAATGGAGGTATTGCACCCGTCCCTGCCCCTGAATTGCAAGGACTCCAACAATAATTCACTCTGTTTGCGGCTTGTCTGGGGAGATCAGGGACTGGCTATACTGCCTGGAGATCTCGAACTTGGCGGCCTGCAGGTTCTTCTGGAAAGCGGGCAGAATCTTTCAAGCCAGATTCTGGTGGTGCCGCACCATGGCGCGTCAAGCGCCCTGAACCCCGAGTTCTACTATCGGGTCGCACCGCTTGCCGCTCTCTGTAGCGCCGGTTTTCTCAATCAATTCCATTTTCCCCAACCTGAAGTCGTACAGGCACTGGCCCGCCGGCACATTCCTTTTTATTGCACGGCGGAACATGGCGCCATCAGCGTACGCTGGAAAAGCCCAACTGCCCAACCGGAATGCAGCACTGCCCGCCCGTAGTTTTTGCCGACGCAATAAGCCGATGAACTCTCCCGTGCTTATCCGATGATCCGGCAGCCTGTCGCGCGTTCCTGTCCGGTTCCACTCAAATACCGCCTGTAAGTATTACGTCCGCTTTGTTTGGCTTCATACATGGCCACATCCGCGTTTTTCAAAAGAGTCAGGGGTGAATCCGCATCTGCCGGAAAAAAGGAAATGCCAACGGAGCAACTGAGCTGCACGTCTCCCGTGGACAGCTCGAAAGGCTTGGATACTTCCCTGACAATGTAGCAGGCCAGTGTCTCGGCATGCTGTTCGGTTTCCGGCTGCGGCAGAAGCAGCGTGAATTCATCCCCCCCCTGCCTGGCGACCACGCCCTGCCTGGCCACAATATCCTCCAACCGGCGCGCGACCTGAACCAGAAGTTCATCACCGGCTTGATGCCCGAACGTATCATTGACCTCTTTGAATCTGTCCAGGTCAAAAAACAGCAACGCCAGCGGCTTGCCTGTTTCTTCCGACATGCGGCATTTGGCGCAAAGAATCTCGTGAAACATGGATCTGTTGGGCAAACCCGTCAACGGATCATGCCGCGCCTGCTCCAGAGCCAGATGCGCGGCCAGCAGATCTTCAATCATGAGTTCGAGCTTGAAGGACTTGGCTTCGTTTTGCACAACAATGGTCCCTATGGCTTCGGCAAGTCTTCCGATAAGATCCGGCGACTCACCAGGGATGGTCAGATCCATCAAAGCCTGAACGCTATCACGATGACCTGCCGCAATATCGGTAACCAGTCCGATTAACTTGCTTATATACAACGCATCGCTCATGCTCTCCATCACGATTCCCCCTAGGACCTTTTATGGTCTGGAAATTAATTCGAGCACCGATACTATCGTGCAATCAATAACAAATGCAATCCCACCCAAACGGCGATCCTGACCCGCAGGCGCGTTTGTTTCAGTCGTCATTGAATGTCTTTTTTTTCCCTTTATCAAAAAATTCTATCGACAACCTGCTAAAAAAGTGCATATAAGTCTGTTGTGGCCTAGTCTTTATTAATAAATCACTACCTAACCATGCAGGAGAATATGCACATGAAACGTTTTGTAGCCTTTTGTTTGACTTTGGCCCTGGTTATGGCTTTTTCCGTACCCGCAGCTTTCGCTACCACTGACAACACCGCAAAATGCCAGAAAGATTGTGAAGCACAGACAGAAACATGCAAAAAAACCTGTGCAGACGACGAAGAATGCAAGAAGGGTTGCGCAGAAAAAGAAGAAGAATGCAAGATCGGTTGCAATTAATTTTCAAATCATTCTCATAAAGGGGTGGCCAGGCCACCCCTTTTATCGTCTACGCGCACAGCCCCCCCAACAACATACTCTGCTTTCTTCTTCCTTTTCTTCAAATTTATTTTCCTGGCCGGCACACCACTATTACTTTTGAGTCAATTTCTTTTTTTCCTTATCACCCCTTTCCAAACAATTACTAATTTCATTTCTGCACTTTTACTATGTGAGATCTGACTATTTGTTCTCATATTCGCTAGAGCATTTTATAATCTCAGAATATTATCGATACCTTTTATTCACCGAAATTTTTTTCTAATTCCAAAAACTTCATTTACATTTTCATTCATTTTTTTCTTTATTGATTATAACATTTCAAAAAAATTAACATTACCATCTGCACAATATTCCTACTTGTTTTATAATATTACAGTACAACATAATTCCAAAATTGATAATTATATTTTTACTATTCTATTAAATCATGACAATTCATCTCTGTAAATATTATGTAAAACGTATCAAAGGTAATCGACAAAAAGAATTCTCTTTATGTATAAGCTATTCTGCAGTTTGTGACTGCACTTTTGACCTTCTATCCTTCAAGTAAAGGAGATGAAAAATGGATCGTATGATTATGTTGCTCATGTCTTTGGCTTTCGTCTTTGTGGTTTCCATTCCTGTTGCTTTTGCAGCTGAGGATGCATCAAAATGCACGAAGTACTGTGAAGCACAAGGCGAAATGTGCAAAAAAAGTTGCAAAGGTGACCAACCCTGCGAGAAAGAATGCGCCACTCAAGAGGACCAGTGTAAAGCTGGTTGTAAATAACCCCCTCTTTTCGGCGTAATTCTATAGGGGACGGAGATCCCCCCCCCTCCTCCGTCCCCATTTTCTACCTTGCTGCCTGAGCCGTCCTGAAATGGATTGACGGTTTTAGAGGATTACGATCGGGCTGCGTGGGAAACCTCGCAGCCCGATTTATGTACACTTTCCGGCGTTTGCATATCCAAACTCAGGTGCGGTCGTTCAGAGTTATAAATCTCTACAGACTCTTTCACCAGGGCATTGAGTTCTTCATAATTGCTACAGTTAACAAACAAAAACTCTTGCTTGAGGATGCCATTCATGCGTTCGGCCAAGGCATTCTGGTAACAATCGTACCCGTCTGTCATGGAAGGAATCATCCTCGCCTCTTTTAGCTTCCCTTGGTAAAGTGCCGAAGCATATTGAAGCCCTCTGTCCGAATGGTGGATTGTGCGCTTTGTTGTCAGTCGACTTTTGGCGGCTATGTCCAATGCGCGAGACGCCCCTTCGGCCCCTAGATCAGGGTTCAAACTATGTCCCATAATCTTCCTGCTAAAGGCATCCGTGATCAGAGACAGGTAGTACGTCCGTTTGTTTGTCACCAAATAGGTTATATCGCTGACAAACACTTCCTCTGGTCCCGTAGGCTGGTTTTCTTTGAGCAAATTGGGATGCTTTTTCATCCAATGTCTTGAGTTTGTGGTCTTTGTGTAGTTTTTCTTCGGTCTTATAAGCATATGCTCCTCGCGCAACATAGCGAATAAGGCATCACGGCCAAGTTTGATGCCCTTCGCGGAAATCGCTTCACGTAGCAAGGCATACAGCTTTCTTGTCCCAAGCCGCGGCATTCTGGCCCTGACCGCAAGCACCAGCTTCTTCACGATCTGAAGCTGACACATACGAGTTTCATGGCGTTTTTCCGCCTGATAGATAGATTGTCGACTCACCCCGAGCAGCTTGCAGCAAGCAGATAAACTTACTCCACCTTTTTGCTGAAGGTTTCGCGCAGCTCGGGGGTAAGCTTTTTTCTTATGGCAGTTCCGTACTCTCGATCTGAAATATCAATCATTTCATTGAGAAGCATGTTTTTGATCTTCTCGTCTTGCAGCTCTTTTTCAAGACGCTTGATTTTTTGAGCCGGGGTTTCCTTTACTTTTGGAGAATTACGAGTACTAACCACAGGTTTGCTCCAGTCTAAGGTTCCATGCTTTCTAAGCCATTTCAGAACTGTACTTCGCCCTTGAATACCATACATCCTTTGGGCTTGCTTGTACGTCATGTCCCCTTTTTCCACCTGGGCAACGACGGATAATTTAAAGCCCATCGTGTAGTCTCGTTGGGTTCGCCTTACGCGCTGATTTTTCTGATCATCCATAAAATAGGTCCTTGTATTGTCAACCTATTTTAGGACGGGACAGCCCATAAAAAAAGGCCTCTGTCATTGGGACAGAGGCCTTTTGATTGAATCAGTCAGATGCGGAACGAATTACGAATCGATCAGCAGCGGATTATCCTCGAGCTCTTCCAGGAATTTATCCGGGCGTTCCGGCTGTTCCGGAACTTCGATGTCGCTGTCCACGTATTGGCGGAAACCCGTACCGGCCGGAATCAAGCGGCCGACAATGACGTTTTCCTTCAGGCCGCGGAGGTAGTCCTCCTTGCCCAGCAGTGCGGCTTCCGTAAGCACCTTGGTGGTTTCCTGGAAGGAGGCCGCCGAGATGAAGGAATCCGTGGTCAAAGAGGCCTGGGTGATACCCAGTACCAGAGGTTCGGCCACTGCGGGCTTGAGCCCCTTTTCGACGCAACGTTTGTTTTCATCCATAAACCTGGGCTTATCCACCTGCTCGCCGATCAGGAAGGTCGTATCTCCGGCATCCAGGATATTCACCTTGCGCAGCATCTGGCGCACGATGATTTCAATGTGCTTGTCATTGATATTAACGCCCTGGAAGCGGTAAACATCCTGAATTTCTTCCACAAGGTAGTTGGCGAGGTGTTTTTCGCCCTTGATCTTCAGGATGTCGTGCAGTTCCGGATAGCCTTCAGTGAGCATTTCACCCGCGGCGACGAAGTCGCCGTCGTGTACGGTGATGTGTCTGCCCTTGGGAATGAGATATTCCTTGGAATCGCCGATTTCCGGAGTGATAACGATCTTGCGCTTGCCCTTGGTCTCAGGACCGAAGGAAACAACGCCGTCGATTTCCGACACAACGGCCATATCCTTAGGCTTGCGAACCTCGAAGAGTTCGGCAACCCGCGGAAGACCACCGACGATGTCTTTTGTTTTGGAGGATTCGCGAGGCTTACGAGCGATGATATCACCGGCCATGACCTCTTCACCGTCGCGCACCATGAGAATGGCGCCCACCGGCAGCTGATACAGCGCCGACATGGACGACCCCGGACGTGCCTTGGCATTGCCTTTCTCATCACAAATGGTGATGGAAGGCTTGAAGTTCGTGGTCCGGTATTCGATGATGGTCTGCGTAGCCCGCATGGTGGTTTCGTCCACCTTTTCCTGGTAGGTCTTGCCTTCAACGATGTCGGTGAATTTGACCATACCTTCGATATCGGTGATGAACGGCTCGTTGAAGGGGTCCCAACTGGCGATGAGATCGCCTTTTTTGATCTCCTGCTCGTCTTTGACAAAGAGCTTTGCACCCGAAGGCAGGAGGTATTTTTCACGTTCGCGTCCCTGTTCGTCGACAATGCCCACCTGACCGCTTTTACCCATGACCATATGCAGGCCTTCGCGGTTTTTCACGCTCTTTACACGGCTCATGACGATGCGGCCGGTGTGCTGGGCGGAAATGGACGAGTGTTCGACTTCACGGGAGGCCGTACCACCGATGTGGAACGTACGCATGGTCAGCTGCGTTCCAGGTTCACCGATGGACTGAGCAGCAATGATGCCGACGGTTTCGCCGATGTTCACCAGATGCCCGCGAGCCAGGTCGCGGCCGTAGCATTTGGCGCAAACGCCGTAGCGGCTCTGACAGGTCAGGGCCGAGCGAATGGTACAGGAATTGACGCCGGAGTCATCCAACACCTTGGCGTATTCCTCATCAATCAGCGAATTGGCGGGAATAAGCTCCTCGCCGGTTTCCGGATCATAGACAGGGAACAGGATCGTACGGCCCATGGCACGTTCGGACAAACGAGCTTTGATATCGCCGCCTTTGATCAGGTGTCCGATTTCAAGGCCGTCAACCGTGCCGCAATCGATATCCGTAACAATGACATCCTGCACAACATCCACCAGACGACGGGTCAGGTAACCGGAGTTGGCCGTTTTCAGAGCCGTATCCGCCAGACCTTTCCGCGCGCCGTGCGTACTGGTGAAATACTGCAGCACGCTCAGGCCTTCGCGGAAACTCGAGGTGATGGGCGTTTCAATGATGTCGCCCGAAGGTTTGGCCATCAGACCGCGCATGCCGGCCAGCTGGCGCATCTGATCCTGGTTGCCTCGAGATCCAGAGTTGGACATCATGAAGATGGAGTTGTAGCTGATGTTTGTTTCCTGCTTTCCGGTCTTCGGATCCGTGACGATGTCCGTGGAGATCTCTTTCACCATGTCCTGAGAGACCTGGTTGGTGACCTTGGTCCAGACGTCGACAACCTTATTGTATTTTTCCGTGCGCGTAATGATACCTTCGCGGTACTGGCGCTCGATGTCATCCACTTCGTCCTGGGCGGCCTGCAGCAGTCCGGGCTTGGTACTCGGGATTCTGAGATCCTTGACTGCGATGGTGACGCCGGCCTGGGTGGCGAATTCGTAGCCCAGGTCCTTGAGGCGGTCACAGAGAATGACCGTGGCCTTGGTTCCGGCGCGGCGATAGGCCTCGCTGACCAGGCGCTGGATGTTCTTTTTCGTCATAACCCGGTTGACCGAATCAAAGGGCACTTCCTTGGGAAGCAGTTCCCCCAGAATGACGCGACCGGGAGTGGTTTTTTCAAGTACGCCGTTCATCCGGACCGAGACACGAGCCTGCAGATCGACCACCTTGGCATCGTAAGCGGCAATGACTTCCCAGGGCGCCGTAAACGACATGCCCTCGCCCTTCTGGAAGGAACGTTCCGTGGTCATGTAGTACAGACCGAGAACGATATCCTGCGAAGGAACGATGACCGGCGACCCGTTGGCGGGAGACAGAATGTTGTTGGAGCTCATCAAGAGCACGCGGCATTCAATCTGCGCCTCAACGGAAAGCGGTACGTGCACGGCCATCTGGTCGCCGTCGAAGTCCGCGTTGTACGCAGCGCAGACCAGCGGATGCAGCTGAATGGCCTTGCCTTCCACCAGAGTCGGTTCGAAGGCCTGGATACCCAGACGGTGCAGCGTGGGCGCGCGGTTGAGCAGGATGGGGTATTCGCGGACAACGTCTTCCAGAATATCCCAGACCACCAGTTCCTCGCGCTCGACCATTTTCTTTGCGCTCTTGATGGTGGAAGCCAGCTCTCTTTCTTCCAGTTTCGAATAGATGAACGGCTTGAACAGCTCCAGAGCCATCTTTTTGGGCAGTCCGCACTGGTGCAGCTTCAGTTTCGGACCCACCACGATGACCGAACGTCCGGAGTAGTCAACGCGTTTACCCAGCAGGTTCTGGCGAAAACGTCCCTGTTTACCTTTGATCATGTCGGACAGGGACTTGAGCGGACGTCCGCTGGTGCCGGTGATGGCCCGGCCGCGGCGGCCGTTATCAAAAAGCGCGTCCACGGCTTCCTGCAGCATCCGCTTTTCGTTGCGGATGATGATGTCGGGAGCACCCAGTTCAATCAGTCGTTTCAGACGATTGTTCCGGTTGATGACGCGGCGGTAGAGGTCGTTGAGGTCCGAAGTGGCGAAACGTCCGCCATCCAAGGGAACCAGGGGACGCAACTCGGGCGGAATGACGGGAATGACTTCCATGATCATCCACTCGGGCTTGTTGCCGGATTCCAGGAAGGCCTCAATAATTTTCAACCGCTTGGTTATTTTTTTCTTTTTGGTCTGCGAACGGGTGGATGCGGCTTCTTCGCGCAGGGTAACGCGCAGCTCCTCGAGGTTGAGTTCCTCCAGGAGCGAGCGGACTGCTTCCGCGCCCATGCTGACCTGGACTACGTCCTCGCCGTAATGGTCCAGCACCTGAATATACTGCTCTTCGGAAATGACCTGCAGTTTGTTCAGAGTGGTTGGTCCGGGATCCATCACCACGTAGGAGTCGAAGTAAAGAACCTTCTCCAGATCGGCCATGGTCATATCCAGAAGCGTGCCGATTTTGGAAGGCAGAGTTTTCAAAAACCAGATGTGGGCAACAGGTGCGGCCAGTTCGATGTGGCCCATGCGCTCGCGCCGGACCTTGGAGGCGATAACCTCAACACCGCATTTTTCGCACACGATGCCCCTGTGCTTCATACGTTTATATTTACCACAGTTACATTCGTAGTCCTTGACCGGGCCGAAGATCTTTGCGCAGAAAAGTCCGTCCCGCTCGGGCTTGAAGGTCCGATAGTTGATGGTCTCGGGTTTCTTGACCTCTCCATAGGACCACTCCCGAATTTTCTCGGGCGAGGCAATGGAGATCTGTATGGCCTTCAGGGATCGGCTGGTTACACCAGTCGCAGACCCGCCGCGGAAGGAGAAAAGATCATCTAATGTCATAGACTATTCCCCATGATATAAGTTTTGGCCGAAAATCGCGATTTTCGGTCTTGGTTCGTCTAACGGCTGCAGACGACAGACGGGTTAGACCCGCTGTTTCGTCTTTTTGCGTTCTTCCTCGTGAAGCTGCACATCAAGTCCCAACGACATCAGTTCTTTTACAAGAACATTGAAGGACTCGGGCAGACCGGCTTCGAGGAAATTGTCGGATTTAACGATTTTCTCGTACATCTTCACGCGGCCAGTAACATCATCCGACTTAACCGTAAGGAACTCTTGCAGCAGATTCGCCGCACCATAGGCTTCCAGCGCCCAGACTTCCATTTCTCCCAGCCGCTGACCGCCGAACTGTGCCTTACCGCCCAAGGGCTGCTGGGTAACCAGCGAGTAAGGACCGGTGGACCGGGCGTGGATTTTCTCATCGACCAAATGGTGCAGTTTCAGCATATACATGACACCCACTGTGACGCGGTTACGGAATGCCTCTCCGGTACGTCCGTCGAACAGTACGGATTTACCGTCATCCGGCAGCCCCGCACGTTCGAGCAGAGCCCAGATTTCATCCTCATGCGCGCCATCAAATACGGGCGTTTTCGTAACAATGCCGTTTCTGACGGCTTTAACGGCTTCCACCAGCTCATCGTCGCTGGCGGAGTTGATTTCATCCTGTGTTCTCTTATCCGTGAAGATGCTCATGCATTCCTCACGCAGGACATCCATGGCCACTCCGCTTTCAACCAGAGCGTTCAGCTGCTTGCCGAGCATCCGGGCAGCCGATCCCAGGTGGGTTTCCATGATCTGTCCGATATTCATACGAGAAGGCACGCCCAATGGATTCAGAACGATGTCCATGGGAGTTCCGTCGGCGAAGAAAGGCATATCTTCTTCCGGCAGGATACAAGAGACAACACCCTTGTTACCATGACGTCCGGCCATTTTATCGCCCACGGAAAGTTTCCGTTTCACGGCAATGTAGACCTTGACCATTTTGGTAACGCCAGGAGGCAGGTCGTCGCCTTCCGTGACCTTGTCGCGTTTCACACGGTATATTTCACTGATGAACTTTACGTGCTGTTCGTAAGCCTCGAGCATTTCGCCAACTTCTTCGTTGGTTTCCCTGCTCTTGAACAAGCCGTTAAGCTTTTTCAGCGGAAGTTCGGCAAAGATTTCCTCTGTCAGAACATGTCCGGCCTCGGCCAGAACTTCACCCTTCTTGCGTCCCATCAGATTGGAATCCAACTGCTTTCCGTTGACGATGGGCCACATTTTTTCCTTGGTGGACTCTGTCAGAGCTTCACGATGCAAGGCTTCCTTACGGTCCAGAACAGCGAGATCGTAATCCTCGATGGCCTTGGTCCGTTCGTCCTTGTCGCCCTTGGGCCGGTTGAACACCTTGACGTCGATGATGGTGCCTTCGATTCCCGGCGGCACCTTGAGCGAGGTGTTTTTCACGTCGCGGGCCTTGTCGCCGAAGATGGCGCGAAGCAGCTTTTCTTCGGGAGTCAGCTGCGATTCACCCTTGGGCGTGATTTTACCGACCAGAATGTCTTCGGCCTTGATGTTGGCGCCGATGCGAATAATGCCGCTCTCGTCGAGGTTGCGGAGCATTTCTTCGCTGACATTGGGAATATCGCGAGTTATTTCTTCGGGTCCAAGCTTGGTGTCGCGTGCGACCACTTCGAACTCTTCGATGTGGACGGAAGTGAAGACGTCTTCCTTGACCACCCGTTCGGAGATCAGGATGGAGTCCTCAAAGTTGTATCCGCACCAGGGCATAAAGGCGACCAGAAGGTTCTTGCCCAGGGCAAGTTCGCCGTTGTCTATGCCCGGACCATCGGCAAGAACGGTGCCTTTGGTCACTGGCTGCCCGGACAGCACGGAAGGACGCTGGCCGAAGCAGGAGTTCTGGTTGGACTTGTGATATTTCTGCAGTTCGTAAGCCCGGACATTGCCGCTGGCCGGAGCAGTGTCATCATTATAGCTGACCACAATGCTGTTGGCGTCGGCGTAGCGTACGATGCCGTCGGATTCCGCCAGCAGGCAGCTGCCGGAGTCCTGGGCCACACGGCCTTCCATGCCCGTACCTACCAGGGGCACGTCGCAACGGAGCAGCGGAACGGCCTGCCGTTGCATGTTCGATCCCATGAGCGCGCGGTTGGCGTCGTCGTGCTCGAGAAAAGGAATCAAGGCAGCGGAAACCGAAACCATCTGGCTGGGCGAGATGTCCATCAGCGTAACGTCTTCGCGCAGGGACATCGTCACATCACCCTTGATACGCGTCGTGACCATTTCATTGATGAAGCGGCCGTTTTCGTCCAGAGGCGCGTTGGCCTGGGCGATGACGTGTCTGGCTTCGCGCGAAGCGTCCAGCTGCAGGATTTCGCTCGTGACCTGGCAATCCCGGACAACACGGTACGGAGTCTCAATGAAACCGTAGTCGTTGACGCGCGCGTGGGTTGTCAACGAAACGATCAGACCGATGTTCGGTCCTTCCGGCGTTTCAATGGGGCAGATGCGGCCGTAGTGGCTCGTATGCACGTCGCGGACTTCAAATCCGGCGCGTTCGCGAGTCAGACCGCCGGGTCCCAGTGCGGACAAACGGCGTTTGTGCGTCACTTCGGACAGCGGATTGGTCTGGTCCATGAACTGCGAAAGCTGCGAGGTGCCGAAGAACTCCTTCAGCACGGCGACAACCGGCTTGAAGTTGATCAGGTCGTACGGCATCAAAGTCGCGACTTCCTGCAGGCTCATGCGCTCCTTGATGGCGCGCTCCATGCGTACCAGTCCGATCCGGTACTGGTTTTCCACCAGTTCACCAACAGGACGTACGCGGCGGTTGCCGAGATGGTCGATATCATCGGCCGGGCCGTGCGAATCCTTGAGTTTGAGCAACTGTTTGATTGCTTCAAGGATATCGTTGTCGGACAAAGTCCGCATCTCGAGAGGCTCTTCGACTTCGAGACGCGAATTAAGTTTGTAACGGCCGACAGTCGAGAGATCATAGTAGTCAGGATTACGGAACAGATTTTCAAAAAACGTGGATGCGATCTCTGCCGTAGGAGGCGAACTGGGACGCAGGCGGCGGTAAATTTCCACCTGTGCGGTTTCCTGATCCACGGTTTTGTCGAGCATCAGAGTATCGCGCAGGGTCGAGGATACTTCCAGACCGCGCGTATGCAATACGGTAATTTTCTCGATACCGATTTCCTGAAAGTTTTCTATCAGGGCGGGAGTAAGCTCCTCACCGCATTCGGCCAGAACCTCTCCGGTGTTGGGATCGGGAATATCATCCGCCAGGAACAGCCCTTCGAGGGAAGTGGGATCGACCTCAAAGCGCTGCATGTCGTTTTCGGACATCAAACGCCAGGCACGCTTGGTGATGGGCTTGCCCTGCTGCACGATCACTTTGCCGTCGGGCGCCAGGATATCGTTATAAGCGACATCCTTGCGGTAGAACTCCTTCTTGATGTCCCAAAAAACCTTCTCACCCTCAAAGGTGTAATTTTCGGTCTCGTAGAAGTAATGCAGGATTTCCTTTTTGTTCATGCCCATGGCTTTGAACAGTACGGTGGCGGGCATTTTCCTGCGCCTGTCAATCCGTACGTACAGGATATCCTTGTGATCGAAGTCGAAATCGAGCCAGGAACCGCGCATGGGAATAATGCGGCAGCTGTAGAGCACCTTGCGGCTGGAGTGGGTTTTTCCGGAATCGTGTTCGAAAATGATACCCGGCGAACGCTGCAGCTGGTTGACGATAACCCGTTCGGTTCCATTTATAATGAAAGTGCCTTTCTCGGTCATCAACGGAATCGTGCCGAAATAGACCTTGTCCTGTTCCTTGATATCGCGGATGGTGCGGTTCTGGCCGTCATCATCCACATCCCAGACAACAAGGCGGACTTTGATCCAGATCCTTGCCTCATAGGTCAGGCCTTTGGACATGCACTCAGTGATGTCGTATTCGGGTGTGCCTATCTCGTAACTGACGTACTCGAGACTGGCGGTCTTATTGAAGTCCTCAATGGGAAAAACCGAACGAAAAACGGCCTCCAGGCCGACATCGTCTCGCCTGGTTTCCGGATTTTCCTGAAGGAAAAATTTGTAGGACTCCACCTGAAGGTCGAGGAGATGCGGGATCTCGGTCATCTGCTCGATTTTGCCGAACTTCTTGACAAGCTGGACCATATTTTCCCCTAATATAGAAGGTTGATGCAGGGAATGTTGCAAGACCCTGAGCAACGCTCGTGCTGTTATTAGCTTTGCGCTAGTATGATCCTGGAAAACATTCTTGGAATGATGGGTAAGATAGTGTTTCGGACGCACCAATAGGGAGACGACAAGCCTTCCCTAGGATATCCGTCCTCATATTCACGCACATTACAATATATGCATAAAATTTGCAAAATAAAAACACTAAAAATGCCTTTGACATGAGCCGCATGGTTTCTTATCGTTCAACTGAGCCAACGATTTATTTAACCCTCCTTATTATTTAGCAATATCCCCAGTTGCTAAAAATAAAAAAATGGTGGACTGTCCGCCACGTACTCGTCAATGACATCGCAGAAGAACCTCCGGAGGAGATCAGCATCCTCCGGAGGCATCATATCGCAGATTCGCGAAGATCGCGCTATGCTGCAGGAAGTTTTATTTAACTTCGACTTCAGCTCCAGCTTCTTCAAGCTGCTTTTTAGCTTCTTCGGCTTCATCCTTGGAAACAGCCTCTTTGATGGCCTGAGGAGCTTCGTCAACTTTAGCCTTGGCTTCTTTCAGGCCCAGGCCGGTCAGAGCACGAACAGCTTTGATAACGGCGATCTTGTTGCCGCCGGCGCCGGTCAGAATAACATCAAATTCGGTCTTCTCTTCTTCCTCGGGAGCAGCATCGCCACCGCCTGCAGGCATGGCGGCAACAGCGGCAACAGGAGCAGCAGCGGAAACACCGAACTTCTCTTCAAGTTCTTTGATGAATTCGGCCAGATCCAGGACAGTCATGTTGGAAATAAATTCGACTACATCTTCTTTGGTGATAGCCATGATAGATTCTCCTTATCAAGCGCTTTGATTTAGGCGTTTTCTTTTTGTTCTTTGATTGCGTTCAAGGCATTCAACAAGCCGCGAGGCACATTGGCCAACAAGGATACGAAACTCTGCGGTACGGCGTTCATCGTACCAAGCAGTTTACTCAACAGTTCGGGCTTGCCCGGGAGTGAGGACAGAGATTTCAGTCCGTCAACATCCAGGTACTTGCCTTCCAGGCTGCCGTATCTGATTTCGAATTTTTTGTTGGTCTTGGCGAAATCCGCCAGGGTTTTGGCAACGATGACAGGGTCATCGGTACCTAATGCGACCGCGCAGTTTTCCTTGAACTTGTCCTTGATCACGTCATGAGGACCGTCGGTCAAAGCAAGCCTTGCAAGGGTATTCTTCACGACCTGGAAGTGTACACCAGTGTCGCGAAGTTTGGCCCTTAGTTCGGTCATTTCTTCAACCTTCATCCCCTTGAAGTCTGTGACAACCGCGATGGAAGCGCCATCGGCCTTTTCTTTCAGGCCCTTGATGACTGCGCCTTTTTCCGCTCTGTTCACGCGCGACTCCTTCAAGTAAGGGTTAAAAGGTGAAAAAACGAGTCAAAGCGCTGTCTCGGCAGGAAATTAAGGATCTTCCGACCCACCTGCTTTCTTCGACTCATTTTTCCGTAGCCAAATTTTTATATAAAACCGACAGCATGCATGCTTGCATGCATGTTGTCGGTTTTTAAGATAATTCTCAAAATTTCTCTTGGTTGACCAGAGAGATTTTCGGTGCGGAAACTAACCTTCGAGAAACTTACGTACGGACACGGTGTCGATTTTGATGCCGGGCCCCATGGTGGTGGCAACAGCCATACCACGGATGTAGGTTCCCTTAGCCGAGGAAGGTTTCAGGCGCATTACGGTTTCCACAATGGACTTGAGATTGTCCAGAATCTTCTCGGAACCGAAGGAGACCTTGCCCAGAGGTGCGTGCAGCACACCGGCTTTGTCTACCTTGAACTCTACGCGACCGGCTTTCATTTCCTTGACGGCAGTGCCGATGTCAAAGGTAACAGTACCGGTTTTGGCATTCGGCATCAGACCGCGGGGGCCGAGAATACGACCAATCTGGCCAACTTTGGCCATCATGTCGGGAGTGGCGACCGCTTTGTCGAAATCGAGAAATCCGTTTTTGACCTGATCGACCAGTTCCTCGCCGCCGACGATATCCGCTCCGGCTTCTTTCGCCTCGGCTTCTTTGTCGCCTTTGCAGAATACTGCCACACGAACGGTTTTACCCAAACCGTGCGGAAGAGTAACCGCTCCGCGGACCATCTGGTCGGAATATTTGGGATCTACGCCCAAATTGAAAGCCACATCAACGGTTTCGTCGAATTTGGCAAAAGCACGTTCAACAGCGAGACGGACGCCGTCTTCAATGTCGAAACGAGATGTCAAATCAAGGCCATCTATGGCTGCTCTGTATTTTTTTCCTTGCTTGCCCATGGTGTATTCCTTCCTAACCTTGAACTTCTATGCCCATGCTGCGCGCGGTACCCATGATGGAATGCATAGCAGCTTCCACATCCTTGGCGGTCAAGTCGGGCATTTTCAAGCGAGCAATTTCTTCCACCTGGGCCTTGGTTACTTTAGCTACCTTGTTCCGGTTGGGTTCGGGAGAACCCTTGTCGATCTTTGCAGCTTTCAACAAAAGGACCGATGCGGGCGGCGTCTTGGTAATAAAGGTGAACGTACGATCCGCAAAAACCGTAATTTCTACCGGAGTGATCGTGCCCTTCTGGTCCTGAGTCTTGGCATTGAATGCCTTGCAAAATTCCATGATGTTCAAGCCGTGCTGACCCAGGGCCGGACCTACCGGAGGCGACGGATTGGCTGATCCCGCGGGGATCTGCAGCTTGATTTTCGCTATGATTTTTTTGGCCACTGCTCTATACCTCCATTACCCGCAAGGCCCTATTCAACCTTGGGGGAAACATTCTCAAAAAAACGCTGTCGCTATCCTTTGGTCACTTGCACAAAATCAAGCTCGACAGGTGTCTGCCGCCCGAAAATGGAAACCTCGACGCGCAACTTCCCTTTGTCATAATTAACATCATCGACGATACCGTTGAAACCGCCGAACGGTCCGTCAATGACCCGCACTTCGTCTCCGCGCTCAAAATGAAACTTAGGACGAGGTTTTTCCTGGCGCTGCTCAATCATCGAAAGAATTTTCGCAGCTTCGCTTTCGCGCATGGGCGTAGGCCTGTTCCGGCCACCTACAAATCCCGTCACTCTCGGTATTGATTGTATCAAGTGCCAGGACTCGTCATTGAGGACCATCTTGATCATCACGTACCCAGGATAAAACTTGCGGGTGGATGTTTTCTTCGCCCCCTTGACCAATTCAATAACCCGTTCGGTGGGGACGACACAGTCCTCCACCAAGCCTTTCGACTGGCCTGTACGGATCATTTCCTTGACGGTTTTTTCCACGCGCTGCTCAAATCCGGAGTAGGCGTGAATGATATACCATCTGGCCTTAGGAGTTATGGCTTCTTCATCTGCCATGAGGTTCACCAATGACGCTCTGCGTCTTCTTCCTGACGTTGTGGATTAAGTGAGAATAAATTGAATAAGCCTGGACAAGCCGAAATCGACAACGCCGAGATACAATGCCATGACCACGGTAAGAACCAGAACCGCCAGACTGGTGGCTATGGTTTCCTTGCGCGTGGGCCAGGTTACCTTTTTCAGCTCGACTTTCGACTCTTCGAAGAAATCACGCAGCTCACCAACCTTGGCAGTTATTCCGCCGGATGGTTGCGCCACAGACTGCTTCTTGTCCGCGATTTTTCCCGCTTTCGCCTCAGGGCTCTTTTTGCCGGGGGCACTGCGTTCGAAATTTTCTTTAGCGGACGCGTCGTTTTTCTCAGTTGCGTTTTTTTCTTTATTCTTGCTTCTGCCCATTTGGCTATCCGAGACCCTAAAAATTATGGCAGGCCAGGAGGGATTCGAACCCCCAACATCCGGTTTTGGAGACCGGCGCTCTAGCCGTTAGAGCTACTGGCCTGCACTAAGAACCACTCAGCGTTTCCGCTTAGTTCCCGCGCAAATTATAAGCGAGGTATTTACTTGGTTTCCCGATGCACAGTGTGCTTCTTGTCCCAAGGGCAGTACTTGCTCAATTCAATACGGGAAGTGGTATTCTTCTTGTTTTTTGTCGTGACATAATTCCGCCGCTTGCATTCAGTGCAGGCGAGCTGGATATTGATACGCATAGTAATTACTCCTCAATCTCGGATACAACGCCGGCGCCAACAGTACGGCCGCCTTCACGAATTGCAAAACGCAGTCCGGGCTCCATGGCGATGGGGGCGATCAGTTCCACACCAAAGGTGGCGTTATCGCCGGGCATTACCATTTCAACCCCTTCAGCCAGGGAAATCACGCCCGTGATATCCGTGGTACGGAAGTAGAACTGCGGACGGTAGCCGGTGAAGAACGGAGTATGACGTCCGCCTTCGTCCTTGGACAGAACGTACACTTCAGCCTTGAACTTGCGGTGCGGAGTGATCGAATTGGGAGCGGCGAGAACCTGTCCGCGTTCGACGTCTTCACGCTTGATACCGCGAAGCAGTGCGCCGACATTGTCACCGGCCTGGCCCTGATCGAGCAGTTTGCGGAACATTTCCACGCCCGTGCAGGTGGTCTTGACGGTGTCTTTGATACCGACGATGGCAACTTCGTCGCCGACCTTGATGATACCACGCTCTACACGGCCGGTAACAACGGTACCGCGGCCGGAGATGCTGAAGACGTCTTCGATGGGCATCAGGAAGGGTTTGTCGATATCGCGCTCGGGCTCGGGGATGTAGTCGTCGCAAGCATCCATGAGCTCAAAAATACATTTGGCGTCATCGCTGTTGGGATCGTCGCACTCAAGAGCCTTGAGGGCGCTACCCTTGACAACAGGAATGTCGTCGCCGGGGAAGCCGTACTTGCTCAGCAACTCGCGAACTTCCAGCTCAACAAGTTCAAGCAGTTCTTCGTCATCCACCAGGTCAACCTTGTTCAGGAAGACAACCAGAGAAGGCACACCGACCTGACGGGCGAGCAGAATGTGCTCACGAGTCTGAGGCATGGGGCCGTCCGTGGCGGCAACAACGATGATACCACCGTCCATCTGAGCCGCACCAGTGATCATGTTCTTGATGTAGTCGGCGTGACCGGGGCAGTCTACGTGGGCGTAGTGCCGTTTGTCGGTCTGATACTCGACGTGAGCGGTCGCGATGGTGATGCCGCGTTCCTTTTCTTCGGGTGCCTTGTCGATTTCGTCGAATGCGACGAACTCTGCTCCACCCTTCAAGGAAAGCATCTTGGTGATCGCCGCGGTCAAGGTGGTTTTACCGTGGTCGATGTGACCTACGGTGCCGATATTTACGTGAGGTTTGCTCCGTTCAAATTTCGCCTTGGCCATTTGTGATACCCCCTGACAGGTCTTGCTTTCGCAGCGGTTTATCTGGTTGATTGATACGGCTTCGTCAGCCTAAAAAACTTTATGGAGCCCACAACCGGATTTGAACCGGTGACCTCTTCCTTACCAAGGAAGTGCTCTACCGACTGAGCTATGTGGGCTTTTCAAGCGGACTGTCTGAGACGACTGAGGCAGGAGAAAAAAACTTTGGCAATATATGGAGCGGGAAACGAGACTCGAACTCGCAACCCTCAGCTTGGAAGGCTGATGCTCTAGCCAATTGAGCTATTCCCGCACCGTACAGCCGTAGTTCAACGATAAAATCTCCTACAGCCTGCTTATTTCAAAAATCTGGTGGAGGGGGGAGGATTTGAACCTCCGAAGGCGGATGCCGACAGATTTACAGTCTGTTCCCTTTGGCCACTCGGGAACCCCTCCGACGGTGGAGCTGGCGATGGGACTTGAACCCGCAACCTGCTGATTACAAGTCAGCTGCTCTACCAGTTGAGCTACGCCAGCCAGAACCGGAAACAAAGTTTGTATTCGTAGTGTCCGTTTCTGTCAAGCATATTTTTTTCAATTTTTAATTTTTTTCTTTTACCTTGATGCAGCCGTGAAAGCGCAATCCGACCCATCCGGCCGACTAGTTGTACTGCACAGCCTTTTTCATGGTATCAAACCAGGTCGTTTCTTCTTCGTAGACGTAGCCCTTGGCTTCCATACATCCTCGGATGATCCCCCAGTAGCGGTCACTGTAGGTCATCAGTTTCGTATCGTCGAGATGGGCGACATCCGTCGTATACGGATGAAAATCAACCTGATAATCCGCCTTGGTCACACACATGGCGTAATCATTGTCCCAACGGTCCGCGTCCCTGCTCTGATGCGTGTATGTCGCACACCCCGAGACGAGGCTGACCATGGCTCCAACCAGTAGTACGACTATGATCTTTTTCATGAACATCACCTGCGGAATTTGGTTCAGGCCTTTTTCTGCGTACACGGGCAGTTGCCCGCACCCGAACGTGACTATGCCTCTTAATCTCTCAGCCAACGCTTGTCCAGCAATCAATCACATTTTTATACACGGATTGCATTAAAAAAGCATCCTCTTCCAGGCAGGCCGTGGCACAAAAAATAAAGGAGCCGAGACCACCTCGGCTCCCAGGGGCGGTAGTAAGCCTTTCGGCAAATTTTCCTACCACTCTCTGAGTAGCAATATTCATACTCAACTCGGCCCGGAAATCTTTTTTTCTCTCCGGAAATGAATCAGAACATCCACACAGAACCTTTTTCGTTGGCAAAAGCCACAGGACAAACAAAATGACGCAGCGCGGATTATCCTGACAATTTTCCAGGGCTATCCTGCAATTATCTGCGCTCATTCAATTTTTACGAATGCCCAAACGCTTCATGCGTGAATCGAAAGTCGACCTGTTCACCGCCGCCTGTTTGGCGGCCTTGGTCACATTCCAGCGATTTTTTTCCAGCAGATCCAGAATATACTGCTTTTCCAGTTCATCCCAGGTAAAGGAAGCCAGTGAAAAATCTTCCGGCGGCAGGGAGGCATTCGGCTGGCGCTCCATACTGCTCTCTTCCTCTTCCGGCCTGGTGTCCGCCAGCGGTTCGGTACCGAGAATGTGCCAGGGCAGATCCTTATATTCAATGATGGGGCCGTCCACCGTGGTCATGATATATTTGACCAGGTTTTCCATTTCCCGAATATTTCCGCGCCACGGGTGTTCCGTAAGCATCAAAAGGGCCTTGTTGGAAAAACGTTTGGACTGCATACCCATACGTTTGGATTCACGGCGCAGGAAATAGCGTAACAAAAGCGGAATATCTTCCGGCCGCTCCCGCAGAGGAGGCAGATGCAGAGGCAGCACATTGAGCCTGTAAAAAAGATCTTCCCGAAATTCATTGGCCGCGATGGCGGCAGTCAAATCCTTATTGGTGGCAGACAAGATCCGCACGTCCACTTTTTTGGTTGCCGTACCGCCCAGAGGCTTGATTTCATTGCTCTGAATGACGCGCAGAATCCGGGCCTGCAGGCTCAAAGGCATGTCGCCGATTTCGTCCAGAAAAACAGTGCCCCCGGACGCGTCTTCGAACAAGCCGGTCTTGTCCTTGTGCGCTCCGGTAAAAGCGCCCTTCTTGTATCCGAAAAGCTCGCTTTCCAGCAGGGTCTCAGGAATGGCGCTGCAGTTCTGCACCAGAAAAGGCTTGTCGCAACGCCTGCTCAAGCGATGCAGTTCGTAGGCTATAAGCTCCTTGCCCGTACCGGATTCTCCAGTGATCAGGACGGGAAAATCCGTCTGCGCGTAATCACGCGCATTCTTGAGGACTTTCAGAATGGGCGGGCTCTGGCCGATGATCTGGTTTTCACTGCGGATCTCGTCGAGGGTCCGCTTCAGACGGTCATTTTCCTTGACCTGGTCGCCGTAGGCCAGCGAATTGGAGAGCGCGATAGATCCGATGGCAACGGTAAGTTCGAGCAGCTTAAGATATTTGGTATCAAGATTGAGCTGGTCGCCCGCCGCAGAAGTGTCTATCAGCTGCACTGCTCCATAGACCTTGCCGTTTTTGAGCACCAGCGGATAACTCAGAATCAGTTTGCTTTTTGTTTCCAGTCCGAGTTCGATTTCAGAGTAATGCCGTTCATCCTTGCCCGGCTCGGCTATGGTCATCTTGCCGTTTTCGATAACCCAGCCGATGACGCTGGAAATCTCGGCATCCAGAGACAGCCCGGCAACCTTTTCACTCTGCGGCCCCTGCGCTTCGACGCAGGTGTATTTCTTCCCTTTTTTGACCCAGAGTGAGCCGCGCTCGACATTCTGAAAAGAAAGCAAGCTCTTAAGAAACTCCTGCTGCAGTTTTACCGTGTCCAGTTCTTCAAAAAGCGTTCTGTAAAATTCCAAGGCGTTTTGTAACATGGCGAATCTACTCGGGGTTGCGTAGTGAAACCGAACTTGGCTTTTTTGGAAACACTAGCAACTAAACCGTAGCAGGGCAATAATCCCTTACAGTGAAACCTGACGACTTTATGTGCCGGGGAACACTATGGCGCACACTCAGTTATCTTTTGTTGAAATTCTTCAGGAAGATCCGGCCAGTCCGGGCGAGAATCAGCAAAAAATTCGGAAAACCGGATGGCAAAATGATGGAGGTACAACAGAGGCGTGTCCGTATCGGAGCCATAGAGCGGATCACCCACTATTGGATGGCCGGAGTCGGCCAGGTGGGCGCGAATCTGATGCCGTGCGCCTTTTTGGATACGCACGCGCACCAGAGTCCGCCAGGATTCCGTACCGTATAGCGTAAAACGACCGGAGAGCAGCGGATCTACCGTGCTTTGCCGTAGTGGTCCGGCACTGTTTTTCAGAACTTTGACCTTGCGGCGTTTGGCAGTATCCAACGCGCCGGCGGCGACGAACCCGGACTCGAGCCTGCCGTGCACCAGAGCGAAATACTGTTTGCAGACCTCACCGCCATCCTGACGGCGGACATAGATTTCCCTGGCTGTTGGGGAAAGCCCCACCAGCAACAGTCCGGAGGTAAGGAAGTCCAGGCGGTTGAGCAATTCGGCAGACACATCGGGAAAAAGTGCGGGTAGACAGGCGTCCAGGGCTGTTCCGCCGCTGGAAAATACGGACTGACTATGGACATGCGTTTTTTTAAGCAGACCGGCGAACAGCTCCGTACGGGCAACAATTTCCGGTACGCTCTCCGGGCATGCCGCCTTATCCGGTGCTTCTTCCAGCGAAATGCGTTGCCCGGCCCGTACGATGTAGCCTTTCGGCCGGGGGCGGCCGTCAACGCGCACTGCACCGGAAAGCAATAGGCGCTTCCGTTGCCTGGCGCCCTGCTCCGGCGCCAGCAACTCAAGAGCTTTATCCAATCGCGATCCGTCATAGGTCTCGGAGACTATGACAGTTTTAGCAACCTTCTCCACAACCGCCCACCGCCTTTTGGATATGATCCGCTACAGGCGGCACAGGTGTCAAGCAGCAGCCCCCCCGGCCAAGCTCAACAGTGCTTCAGCCCCGTTTGCTGAAACGGCTTCTGAGCAGCGGTACGTATTTGGATGCCTTTCCATACCCCGACATCCGCGCACCCTCTGCTTTAACCCTGGTCAGCTCGGTCTTGAGACTGTCCCGCAGGACGCGGGCATCCTTTGTCAACCGCCCCTGCAGGCTGTACAATTGCTCAAGTTTGGCCTTGAATACCTCAAGGTCGAGTGTATCTCTGATATCCACTGCCTGTGAGATCAGACCGCTCCGGATCCGGGCCTTCTGTTGCAAAAGATCCAGTTCGCCGGCTTGAAGATGCGTCTGCTCTTCCTGAGCCAGGTCTATGGCCTGGTCGAGCAGTTCCATGCAATTTTTCATAGGCTAACCCCCCTGCCCGTACTATTTGGACCCATTGAGATCGTCGGAAATCTGCGTAATGACGGCTTCCCACTTCCCGGTCACGGGCAGAAAATCATATTCAAGAATATCGGCCAGAAGAATCCAGTCTTCATTTTCCATGACTTCGGACATTTCGGTAAACAATTCGGAAATGTCGTCCACGGCCGTATTGAATGCGTCGTTGTCCTCAATGGCGAACTCGTTGCGCAAAACATTGATCATGGCCAGAAAATCACGGGTGACGTCGAGAAGATCCTGATAGACCTCGAGAGCTTCCGCATCATCGGCCTGGCGGAACAGATCGGCCACATGCTTGCCGCCATGTCCCATCAGTTTGATGACCTTATGCAGCTCGTTGGTCATATTCACTGCCATGTCCTCAACGGGCATGGAAATAATTTCCACTTTTTCGATGTCGCTGGTCTCAATATCTTCAGCCTGATGCGGATAAATTTCGCTGAAACTTTCCTCGTTCACCAGAACATCCGTGACGATACGATTCTCCAGCGTCCCCTCAGACATCACTTTAACCAGCAATTCTTCAAGGTTGCCGAAGTTGTTCAAACTCAACCCACTGTTTTGTCCGTCGATGACGATCATCGCGATTCTCCATTTTTCACTAGCTGTTTGGACGGTAAAATTGACATGCCTCAGGATTTTTCATGAGACATTCAAGATTAGTGCCAACTACTGAAGGAGATTCAACCAGTCTTGAGTGAGCTGGCGATAGCGGAGGATGACGGCACGAATGGCGGTCAGATTCTGGCCCGATTCCTGGGCTTCATTCATCCATAAATAAGAAAGAACATTGAAGTAGGGATTGCTTTCCCAAAGAGTCTGTACCCGCTGCCAGGTCGTCAGAAACTTCTTTTTCAGGGCTTCACGGGGAGCGAGTTCCAGCACTTTGCTCTGTTCGTCCAGCAAGCCAAGCAAGGCGTAAACATTGCTCAAGGTGTTTGTTATGCTCGCATGGGTTTGCGCACTCAGAGAGCTGACCGTAGCGGCCAAGGGTGGCGGGCTTTCGAGGTCAAGGAAATGACGGTAGAAATGACGCTGGAGGCGGATCCAGATAACGCGGTCCGTGGCATCGTGGCCGGAGATCGAAGCCAGGCCCATGAATCCGTTTTCTTCCCGCTCTGAAAGCCAGACGCGGCTGCCACAGTCCTGATACGAGCCCATTGTTTCCGCATTCGCTTCGAGCTGACGCATACAGAGCGAAAAAACCACTGCAGGGCTTATGGTCCGGCGACATTTTTCTTCGTGCGGGCAGGCCTTGCCGAACTGGCACGGATGGCAGGGAAGATCCGGCTCCAGGCAAATATTTCCGCCACAGTAGGGCCCCGTATCCCAGGGCTGCGCAGTGGCCAGAAAAATGGCGACTATGGGGCGCCCGAGCCCTGCCGCCAGATGCATGGTGCCCGTATCGTTGCTCACCAACAGCTGCATCCTCTGCAGCGCCGCGGCGAGCACATCCAGAGAAGTCCGCCCTACCAGGCTGATGCCCGGACCGCCAAGCTTCATGTAACGGTTGGCGAGTTCCGCTTCATCCAGACTGCCGAGCAAAACCGGCAGATAGCCTTTTTCTTCCAGCATTTTGCCCAGGCGGGCAAAGTATTCCACGGGCCAGCGCCGCCTGTCCACGCTCGCCCCCAGCTGAAAGCCTACCAGGGGCCTGTCCGGCCCGGCTTCTGCCAGCAACTGAGCCGCCTTCTCCATGGCTGGCGCATCCGGAGTCCGCAGTTCGTAGCAACGCTCTTCCGTTCCCAAATCCGCTGTCTTCCAAAACAGGTCCACCAGATTGAACGGACTGCAGCCCCTGTTTTTTGAGGAAGCCTGTAAAAATGTGGCCCAGCGGTTGGAGTTCGCCGCATACCCGTAAGGATCGAGACCAAAGCCCAGGCAAGAAGGTGTTGAGGCGTTCTGCTCGCCGGATCTGAGTGCAAGCAGACGAGTCAGGAGTCTGACGCTCAGAGACGTAGTCAGATTGAGGAAAGTGTCGGGAGCAGGAAAAGCTGCGCCGGATTCTCCGTTGTCAGGCGGACTCTCCAGTGCCTGCTCGCTCCAATCCCAAATTGCAGCGGCGGCTTCTGTCCAGTTTGAGTCAAGTCTGGATAACAGACGGGCTGCGGGCAAGGCTTTGACATAGGCGAGATCCCGCAGCAATCCGGTCGCGGAGACGAAATTTTCCAGGCAGATCAGCCCGACGGTCTCTCCGCGGCGCGTCAAGCCGGAAATAATGGGTTGCGTTTGCAGCAGATCGCCGAAGCGGGTGAGATTGAAGACAAGGGTGTGCATTCTTTCACGGAATTGGATAGTTGGCCGTTGCCCGCAGCCGTGTAAGCAAGACACGAATGCAGGATCGGTTCAGAATGCCTCAGTCATTTCCGTGCACATTTCAAGATCGAAGGCCAAGCCCGTGAGGCTGTCGGGCTTGGCCTTGATCCGTCGAAAAATCATAAAGCAGCCCTGAAAGACATGAGCTGCATAAAATACTTATTTTACGGCTTCCTTCAGGGTTTTACCCACGGTGAACTTCACGACTTTGGAAGCAGGGATCTGAATTTCAGCACCGGTTTGCGGATTACGGCCGGTTCTGGCAGCCCGCTCGGATACTTTGAAAGTTCCAAAACCTACCAGGGCAATGGATTCACCTGCGGAGAGAGCTTCAGTGATGGACTCAATGAGTGCGTCAAGTGCTTTACCAGCAGCAGCCTTGGATTCGAGGCCAGCCTTTTCTTGGATCTTTGCAATGAGCTCGGCTTTCGTCATGTTAATACTCCTAAAGATTTTTTTTATTGCGATTCCTTCCTGGGGGCGAGAAAGCCTCGCCCGGAACGCTTTGCAAGCCACATTCCCAATCCAATAGCGGGTAAAACCACGTTTTGCAAGGGTCTGGTGGCATTAAGACAGAAAAAATACTCTTAAAATTTTCTAAAAAAGCATTGTTTTTTTGATTAATCAAAAAAAAGTAGCTCCAAAAGCACCTTTTGTTGCTATTTTTCCACGAAAAGGAACAACCTAACGTCTTAATTTTTTTTACATACTGCTGAAACGCCTGGCAGGACGGCACTTCTTATCGCACCTATATGGAGTCCGCCTCCACCTTCTGTCCATTTTTAAAAAAAAATTTTCGCAGCAACCCGTGTGCGGGCTCGCGCCAGCTATTTTACCCAGTTTGCGGACACCCTCATACTAAGCTTGCCTGTCCCTTTTTATTCTAAACTATGTCCCGAATACCTCACTTCTCCCTGCAGCCTTCTCACAGTATGTAAAGAAGCCTTTATTTCTTTCAATAACAGATAAAGCAGCAGCTCCTTTTGCACGTTTAAACGACCAGGATCGTTATCAGAGCTTTACAGGTTAACATAGTGCTCTACCGGTTGCTGCTCGAATGGTGCTGCAAAATGCAGTATGCAAAAAAAAAAAGCCCGAATCGAAATTCGAGCTTTTTTAACTATGCAAAAACTAGAAACTTATTCAGACAATAGCTTGTTCACCGCTTCCATGACCTCAAAGGCATCAGCCACGTAAAGTACATCGGCCTTGCCCTGCGCCCAGCCGCAGGCAGCGTCGAGATTCACGGCGCGGCGCTCGTTGATGAAGCGCCAGCCCACCACATGGGGTTCTTCGCCGTGGCAACAAGTGGCAAGCCCTTTGGGGTGGCGCGGCGTGGCGCCGGTCTGTCCGACCTGATGCAGGTGGCTCATGAAGGACAAGACTTCCTCGCCTTCGCTGCCCTGGTCCACGAGGGATTTACTGCTGCCCAAAGAGGCCTTTGCCGTGTCCAAAAAGTTGAGAATAATCGTCTCGGCCCGTTTTGCCTGTATCTGGCCGTCGCTCTGTTTTTTGGTCCAGCCGGCTCCAGCTACGAAAAGCACCTCGGCTTCCGGCCGGATAGTCTGCTGGTCCCCGGATTGAGACTGTACTTCGACAAACTGCGTACGCTTGGCGCTGTCAGCCAGAGCGACATCCAGGGTTTCCACCGCCGCATCAGCGGCATCGCCCTGCCAGGCAGGCCAGCTGCCGGGTGAGAGCTGCAACACCCAGGGGCGCTGTTCGCGGGTTAACGTACCGAACATCCGCTGCCGGTAATACCAACGGGTGGCGATTACCTTGCCGCCGTCCACGCCCAATTCGGTGATGAACGTATCGGCGCGTCCGCCCAGGCGCTGGGCAGCTCCCGCCGCCACACGGCAGATACGGGATGTGCCGGGCAGCAGAATATATTCGGCTCCTGCCTTGGTCTGCATGGCCTCGATGGCGGCAACGTCGCTGGCGTAACGCGATTGTTCGAAATCCGCCCCTTCTACGGCATAAAAAGCGGCCGCACCGCATCCGCCGATGGTTTTGGCAGCTGCTGCGGCGTCTTTTCCCACAAGGCCGACACAAAGGTCGGCGCCCAGATCACCGGCCAGCTTGGTGGCTGCCTGCAACCCTTCCAGGCTGGTTTTGGCAAGCGATCCGTCGCATTCGGTGGCGGCAATATAAAGTATCTTTCCCATGACTGCTTCCTTTTTTAACTCTGCGTGGCGCGTTACTGGCGAATCCAGTCCACGATTTCCTTGGCGATGTCCGCAACCGGAACGTCCTTGACGATTTTCGTCTCGCGGCGTTGCGCCGGAAGCGCGACCTTCTGCAGGTCCACTCCGGCTGCACCCACGGCAGCGGGTTGCGCCTTCTGCAGAGCCGGCATGATCAGACGCATGTTCTGCATGCCCACCTGCGGGTTGTTCGGAGGTTCGGGCAGATTACCGGTCGCCCAGCCCAATACGGCAGGAGCGCCCTGGCAGGTGGAAACCTGATAGCTGCCGCCCTCAACGCGTTCCAGAATCCGCAGGCTGCCGTCCGCCTGGACCGTCAGTTCATCCACGCCCTGAAACTGGTCGGTGATTCCCAGCATTTCGCCAAGAATCTGCATGGTGGCGCCGGCGCCGCGCGAAGCGGACTGCCAGCCGCCGAAAAGCAGCATACGCGACTTGTCCAGCCCGGCAATGGATTCGATGGATTTGGCCAAAGCCTGGGCTGTTTCAAATGCATCGGTAAAACCGGAAGCCGGACCATCCGCCACAACCAGTTCAAAAGCGGCTTTCTGGCCGATATTCATCATTACCTGCTGCAGCTTGGCCTTGGGTCCGAGACTCACCAGCCAGACTTTGCTGTCCGGCGTGTTTTTGGCCAGATTGGCTGCCTCGTACAGGGCATGACCGGCCCACGGATCCAAAACCGCCGGAAGCATCATTTCATTTTTCAATGCCCAGCCAGCGGGGCCCTGCACGGGCTCCAGTGTCTGCAGCGGATCGGGAACAATGCTCCCGCATACAACAATGTGTAATCCTGTGCTCATCGATTACTCCTTGGAACGCTTGGACGTCCTCTGAAATGGTTTTGACTGCTCTGCCTTTACCGGAGCTTTCTGTGGCATAATGAACATGATCAACGTAAGCTAAATCAGAAGATGTTATTTATAGGCAGTGCACACATTCTAGATGTAATTTCTTCGGTACGGGCTCAATTTTCTAACGAACGCCCTTCAAGAACGCAAGTGAAATTATCGCAGACATCGGTTTGATGGGAGCTGCAGTCTCATCTACGGCAACTGAAGTCTTCCGAATATTTAAGGAGATACAGGATAAAATAAAAAAAAGCCGGCGTTTAAAAAGAAACACCGGCTCCCTCAATCGACTTCAGTAATTTTCTTTGAGCAAAGTTTTCATCAGTACCAAAAAGGGCCCGAAAGCAGCGGCACAGCAATACTCTCATGCGACATTGCGAACAGCAACGCCGACAGTGCCAGAGACGTCAGTTCTCCGCCGAATGCAGACCGCCGGCACCGGCGCGGAAGCTGATATTGGTCCGCTCCGGATCGTTGGGGTCGGCCTTGCTGCAGTTCCAGAGGCAGGCACCGCAATGGACGCATTTTTCACGGTCGAAAAGCGGTTCCAAGCCATCCGGATTGTTGGTGATGGCCTGGCCCGAACAGGCTTCCACGCAAACCTGCTCCGTGCAGGCCTGGCAGATGGCGATATCCTTGAACCGGACGTGATCGGCCACTCCGGGAACAGCCTGCACCTTGCCACCCATCAGCAACGCATCCTGATGCGAAATCAACAGCTTGCCGTCATGAGGCACGGGCGGCCATCCGGCCTGGCTCATCAGCGCGTCATGCAATCCGTCGCCGCGCGCCTTGCACTCCTTGCGGATCCGCTCGATCTCCTGGGGCGGAACTTTGCCTTCGAAATAGGACTCCACTGAGGGAATGCGCTCGTACGGACGCTTGGAAAAACCGGGCCAGTTCACTCTGCCTTTGGTGAATCCGGCCAGAGCCATACCGACCATGCCCTGCGCAAATCCCTTTTGAAAACCGTCTCGCGCTCTGGCCGCCATCCGGGCTTCCTGTTCGACCCAGCTGTCGCGGCGGCGCTGCACATAGGCTTTTTCCAAATTCTCCTTGCTGAACGGCAGTCCCTGCTGCAGCAGTTCCAGCACGCCTTCGCCCAGCTGGATGCCCGTGGTCCAGGCTTCGTCCACGCCCGAACCGGTGAGGACGTTGGTGCTGCCGGAACCCTCGCCGATGCGTGCCCAGCCGTTGCCCGCCAGATGCGGCTCGCCCAGCTTGCCGGATTCCTGCAGGGATTTGGCTCCCCAGGAACGCAGCTGTCCGCCACGCAGATGGCGCCAGAGATACGGATGCTGCATCCAGTGCTGCAGGTAGCGGTAGCACGTACGTACGGGGCTGTCGAACCAGGAGGGCACAAAGATGCCCAAAGAAGCAACGCGGTTCGGGTAAACATACAGAAAACCGAAAATTTCGGGCTCGGGAAAACCGATGGTATGCAGCACGGTGCCCGGTTCGAGTTCGCAATTGTCCGGAAGCTCGACCACGGCTTTCATGCCCACGGCCCATTCGCGCTGATGGCGGCCTTCCGGCAGGCCGAAATGTTTGTCCAGCGCGCGCCCTACCGCGCCCACGGGACCGTCGCCCACCACCGTAAGACCGGCCTTGATATCCATACCGGGCATGTAGCAGGCGTCCGGATTGCCCAGCTTGTCTGTGCCCTGGTCGATCAGCCGGACACCAACAACCTGGTCGCCTTCGATCAGCGGATCGGTCACCGGTGTTCCAGGCCAGATCTGCACCAGCCCGGACCCCATGAGGTCGGAGCCGACCCACTGGTTGAACTGGCCGATGGAGAGTACGTAGCCTTCGTGTTTTTGCAGAAAATCGGGAATGAAGGGCAGCTCATAGGCCTGGTTCTCGACCTTGAGCAGTTTGGCCAGGGAGCCCAGAACCTTGTCGGCGAACCGCATGCTGGAAGGCCGGCGGCTGGCGCCGATGGGATCGAGCAGGTAGACCATTTTCTCCCGGGTCACCGGTGCGGCCATGGGGACCTGTTCGGGATCAAAATCCGGAAAGGACAGCTTGATGCCGCGCCCTCTGGTCACCACGCCGGAAACACCAAAAGAGATGTCGTCCGCGCGTTCGTAGCAAATCACCTGCGGCGGCATGCCGGGCATGGCTTTGCTCTCCACCACCGGAGTGCCGTCCTGACGCATCAATCCGCGGGCTAGGGTGGTCAAAAAACCGCCCATGGCCGGTCCAAAGCCCACGCAGACAATATCCACATCCATGGACTGCCGGTCTACAACCTGACTCATCTTCCTCTCCATTCAAATAAAATACGTATGCCTCCGGCGGCTTAAGGCCCTTTTTCATAAAGGGCCTTAAGAATCCCCAAAAACTTTGACTGAAGAAAATCAGGGAGGTCGCCGGAATTTGTCCCCTGCTCCCTTATACCCAGGACCGGACTGCAGTCCCCTGGCTCAGGGAGTTGTGATGGCTCCGTGGGTACGGTGCCCAATCTTCTTTACAGAGGATAATCCAGGGCAGCCGGAATCATCACACCGGTCAAGGCGTTCGCGCAGCGATCCTTTGCCAGTTTGGATCCGGCCATGCAGCCGTCTATTTTCATTTTCAGCGCCTGGAACTGCCCCGCGCCGTCCACGATACCGTCATGGGCTGTCGGATCCACCAGTTCGCCGGGACGGCAGCAGGCGTCGTCGCAGGACGGAGCCAGCACATACCCGTAAACCTGTTCGGTGCAGATGCGCGCGGCCTCTCCGGCGGCGCGGGCGGCCTGAACCTGGCAAAGGTCCAGATAAAAGGCCAGCGTGCCTTCCAAACCTTCGGCCACCACCGGATTCATGGGGCCTTTTTCTTCCAGTTCGAGCACGTCGTAAATCATATAGCGTACGGCCAGCAGCCAGCACAGGGCGTCGGCCATGGCAAAGCACACGCCGTGGCGCTTGCCGTGATACAGCGGTTTGCCGTCCGGATCCTTGTGGGTCTGGAGGTAGTTCAGGGACCACATCCAGAGTTCCAGTCCGGCGGACAGCGTGCAGGCGCCGATGCCCGGTTTTGTCGTGGCAAGCTTATCCAGGTCGCGGATCCACATTCTCAGCTTGGTCAGGAAAATCTCATTGACCATGGTGATGCTCATCTGGCGGCGCTGAACGGCCTCCGGACCTTCGTAGATGGATTCAAGCTGGGTATCCGCCCATTTGTAGCCGAGGAAGCCGGGGCAGTCTTCGGTGATGCCGTAGCCGCCCATCAGGCTGATGGCCTCGCGCATGGCGTCCGATCCGCGGCCCGTGTTCCAGAGTTTGGTGGCCGGGCAGAGCACACTGGTCTCGGCCTCCAGCAGCATGTAGCGCTGCAGGATGTCTTCGGGCTCGACCACTTCGTCCGGCGCATTGCCCTGAGTTTCGAGAAATTCCAAAGCGGCTTTCTGCGCCTTGCGCAGGGTGGAAAGCTGCTTGCGGCCCGTGATGCCCTCAGCGGCAAAGTAGGCGTTCTTTTCCTTTTCCAGCGGATCAAGCACATCGAACTGCCGCGCGGTCTCGAAGCCGAGAGAAGCGCCGGCCTCGCCCATGGCCCAGACGTCGATGAGCCGGTGCAGCGCGTCTTCCTTCTGCTGCAGGCCCAGTTCAAAACGCGGGGTGCCGGGCTGGGCCGCGTTGCCGCCGCGGAAACGTTCGCGTTGATAGCGGATGACGGGCTCGATGGCGGAAATCAGTTTGGCGGAAGTCATCAGGCCGACGGTGACGCGCGTATGGCTGAAAACCGCGGCAATGATTTCGGTGTGCGAATAGTTGGGAATGATGACCCCGTCCTTGATGGTGTAACCGCCGATGATGCGGTTGGCCGGGACCTTGACGTCGATGACAGGGTCGCTGGTGGCGGAAAGCTGGTGGCACATCTTCAATGTGTTCGCGCCCGCGTCCCAGGAGCCGGGATCGGTCTTTTCCAGGATGATCATGCACGAGGTCTTGATGCGCTCGTCCACGGTATCCACGGCAGCGGTGATAAAGTCGGCGAACGGCATGTTGGTAATGAAACGTCCGCGTTTGTTGACCCGCAGAATGGGCTCTTCGCCCTCGTTCCACTGGTCCACTTCCACTTTGCCGACCAGCACGCCCGTATCCACGCCCACGTAAGGAATGGGTTCGGTCAGGGCAAAGGCGCCGCGCCAGATTTCGCGGTCTTCGCCCGGTGCCGGGGGCACGCAGCGGCTCATATAATAGTTACGCTGTTCTTCGGTGCCGCGCTCATGAATGGGGGAAAGCGCGAGATTGCCCGCCAGCGAACAGGTGGCCGAACCTGCATCGACCCAGGCCAGTTCGTAGGCGACTACCGCCAGCGCCAGATTTTTGGGGCCTTCAATGTATCCCCCGTGTTCGGGGTCCATAAATATTGTTGTCAGGCCGGCCTGGTCGAACGCCTCCAGAAGTTGTTTCTTCTGATCATCCCACTCGTGGGAATTCCGCGCGCCGTCCGCAACGATCCGGGCCACGATGCCCCGTGCCACGGCTCTACTGGATTGGATGGCCATTTGCAGATCATAACGCTCTGCGTAGCGCCACATGATCTGCCTGACATCATCTCCTGGGAGTGTACGCAATGTTTCCATATTTTCGCGATCCTGCGTCTAGAATTTTCGTGGATTTTTTCCGCATGATTGGGGGAAATTGAAACTACGTCAAAGAAAGTGACGAGTCAATGCGCACTGCCCTTACAAATTAGAAGCCATTCGTCAAGAAAAAAAACCCCTCACCTGCCCGGTTTCCAATCGACATTGCGCGTTTAATTTGTCTTCAACATAGCGTAGCGCTGAAGAATTCTGGCCACATAAGTACGCGTTTCCGGAAAAGGAGGGATGCCTCTGTATTTGAGCACGGCCTCGTGGCCCGCATTGTAGGCTGCCAGCGCCAGTTTCACGCTGGAGAATTTGTTCAACAGCCAGCGCAGATGTCTGGCTCCGGCCTTGATGTTCTCCTCCGGGTTGAACGGCCGCTTCAATCCCCAGAACCGTTGGGTTTCCGGCATCAGCTGCATCATGCCCATGGCGCCTTTCGGAGACACCGCCTGAGCGTGAAACCCGGATTCCTGCTCGATGACCGAGTACAATAATTTGGGGTCTATCTTATAGGTCTCCCCCACGCGGTCGATGCAGGACAAAATCTTTTTATCATTGATCAGCGCGGGGTATCGGTACGGTCCCTTGCCGTACAATCCGGCATTTTTCCTGCGCACATCCTTAAGAACGTTTTCCTCGCGCCACTTCTTGTTTAAGAGCGGTTTTACGGCCCCTTTTTCATCAATAATCTTAGCAATTTGTTTAAAGCTTAATTTTGGCTTGGAAGAGGCCTCAACAAGGAGTACGAAATCCTGATCAACTTTCTCCTCATTCAGGTGCACAATGCCATATTCGTCCCTATAGCCATAAAGCGTATAGGCTCGGGCGCTTTCCTGAAAAAGAAGGAACGAAAGAATACAACAAAGGACCGTCACTACGGACTGTCGCTGGAACGCTTTTTTCATGAAATGCAATCCTCGCGCTGTGCGGTTGCGCTTTTTTACTGCGTACCAGCTATATATGTCAGGAGTTCGACACGTCAACCGCCGCGGACAATTCTTGACCTTTATTGCCTGTTATCAGTATCAAGGATAAAATGAAAACTTTTACCGTTAATCTTATGCCTTTTGGCATTTAAACGTATAGAGAGGACACCAATGGTTCAAAAAGCCGACTCAATCTGGTTCGATGGGAAACTGGTCCCCTGGGATCAGGCTCAGGTCCACGTTCTGACGCACACGCTTCATTACGGCGTAGGTGTTTTTGAAGGCATCCGCGCGTATAAGTGCGTGGACGGAACATCCGCAGTTTTCCGCCTCAAGGAACACGTACAGCGCTTGTTTCATTCCGCTCTGATAATGCGCATGACGATTCCTTTTACCGTAGAAGACATCACCAAGGCCTGTATTGATACGCTGGTGGCCAACAAGCAGCCCGAAGGCTACCTTCGTCCGCTGAGTTTCATCGGTGCGGGCGCCATGGGCGTGCATCCGGGTGAAAACCCCATCCAGACCATCATCGCCACCTGGCCCTGGGGCGCCTACCTCGGGGAAGAAGCCCTGGAAAAAGGCATCCGCATCAAGACCTCGAGCTTCAACCGCCACCATGTCAACGTCATGATGACCAAGGGCAAAGTCTGCGGCAACTACGTCAACTCCGTGCTGGCCAAAATGGAAGCCATCAGCGACGGGTATGACGAAGCACTGATGCTGGACACCCATGGCTACGTTTCCGAAGGTTCCGGCGAGAACATGTTCATCGTACGCAAGGGCGTCATCAAAACGCCGCCCCTGGGCTCGATCCTCGAAGGCATCACCCGCGAAAGCTTGATCTGCCTGGCCAGAGACATGGGCTACACCGTGGTCGAACAGAACTTCACCCGCGACGAACTCTACACCGCGGACGAAGTTTTCTTCTCCGGCACCGCCGCGGAAATCACCCCGATCCGCGAAGTGGACCACCGGACCATCGGCAAAGGTTCCGCGGGAGAAGTCGCCAAGCATCTGCAAAAGGAATTCTTCAAGATCGTCACGGGCGAAAATCCCAAATACAAAGAATGGCTCTACCCCTATTCGATCTAAGTATGATTCCCTCAGAAAAAGACAAGACTACCGGCCGGCGTTGCATGCAACACCGGCCGTTTTTTTGCCTGAACAGATCCGCATTCGGCAGGCGTCCGGAGCCGGATTCTGTTTTCTCCTGCTGCCATGCGCCATCGCCGTGCTTGATTTTCAGTCTCGGACGCAGTAGATTCGCCCTATGAGCCACGCCCCGCTTACCGCAAAATACCGCCCGCAGCTTTTTTCCGAACTTGCCGGACAGGCAACCGTAAAGGCCATTCTGGCCAGGGCCAGCCTGGAGGACAAAATCGCCCCCGCCTACCTTTTCAGCGGCACGCGGGGTGTGGGCAAGACCACTGTGGCGCGCATCTTCGCCAAAGCCATCAACTGCGAAAAGGCCCCCACCGGGGAGCCCTGCAACGAATGTCGCAACTGTCGTCAGATCACCCAGGGCGCGGCCGTGGACGTTATCGAAATCGACGGCGCTTCCAACCGCGGCATAGAAGATGCCCGGCGGATCCGCGAGGATGTGACGTACGCGCCCATGAACTGCCGGTACAAGGTCTTCATCATCGACGAAGCCCACATGCTGACCCGCGAGGCCTTCAACGCCCTGCTCAAGACGCTGGAAGAACCGCCGCGCAACGTCACCTTCATCATGGCCACCACCGAGGCTCACAAATTTCCGGCCACGATTCTCAGCCGTTGCCAGCATTTTTCCTTCAAGCGTCTCACGGACGCGGAGCTGACAGCCCATTTGCAGGCCATCCTGGACAGGGAACAGACCGAGTACGAACTTTCGGCCCTACAGCTCATCGCCCGGCGTGCGGCAGGCAGCGTACGCGATTCCATGTCCCTGCTCGGACAGGTGCTTTCGCTGGGACGCGGCCGCGTGGAAAGCGCCGACATCCGCAACCTGCTCGGCCTGGCGGGGCAGGAGGTTTTTCAGGAACTGCTTTCGGGCATTGCCGCGCAGGATCCCGTGGCCCTGGCAGGCCTGCTGCGCGGGCTCCTGGACCAGGGGCTGGATCTCGGATTTTTTCTGCGCGAACTGGCATCGGTCTGGCGCAATCTGTTTTTGCTGCACCAGGCCGGCGAACAGGCCGCTCCCCTGCTCAACCTGGGAAGCGACGAACTGGCCGCCCTTTCCGAATGGGCCGGCAAGTTCGACCTGCGCCATATCCACGCTTGCTGGCAACTGACGCTGGAAGGCCAGCGGCGCGTATTGAGCAGCCTGGAACCGGCGCTGGCTCTGGAGTTGCTGCTGCTGAACCTGGCCTATCTGCCCAAATTGATTGACGTGGAACAAACTTCCGCTCCGGCCCGGAGCGGCCCCGCCCCCCAGCAGGGAGGCGGCGTGCCCCGACCAGGCGGAAGCGGCGGATCTGCCGGCCCGGGCGGAAGACCCGCACCAGCTCCGGCCACGCCACGGCCCGCGCCGACGCGCGCGGCGCCTGCACCCCGTCCGGCGCCCGCTGCGCCCCACGGACAGCCGCCTTATCCGGATTCTGCGTCCGCGCCGCAGCCCGCTCCCGGACCTGCGGCCCACCCCCATCCGGTGCAGCCCAGACCGGCAGATGCACAGGCGCCTGAATCCGGCCATTCCGACCGGAGGGGACAGAACGCTCCGAACGACCCGCACCGTCCGGCTGTTCCCAAGGCCGTGCCTCCGGCGCCCACCGTTGCCGCCGCCACACCCGCGCCTCCTGCTGCGGAAGGTGTTCCCACTCTGCCCGAACCTCCGGCGGGGATGCGTACGGCCGAGGGCTTCCTGGCGTATATCAAGGAGCACGCCCACGGGGCCGGTTTTCCGCCCATGCGGCTGAATGTGGCCACCGGGGTGTATGACGATGCGGGGCAGCTGTTCAGACTGTGCTGCCGCAGCAGAATGAACTTCGAACAGATTTCCAACGACAAGCCTTTTTACAACTGGCTGCAGGCCGCTGTGCAACGCTATTTCGGTCCCATGGCCCGCTTTGAGATTGCGCCTCCGGATCAAAAAAAAACAGCAACGCAGCAGGAACGTCGCGCTGAGGCCGCAACCCACCCCACGGTGAAACGGCTGATCGACGAATTCGACGCCAAGATCATCGACAGCAAACCCTTGTCGAATTCGCCTTCCTGACGTAAACAGGCCGCACCCCGCAAAACAACGATGTTACTTACGGAGGATACAGATGAAAGGTATGAATGATATGGTCCGGCAGGCCCAGATTTTACAGAGAAAAATCGCCAAGGCCCAGGAAGATCTGGCGGAAAAGACCGTGGAAGCCACCGTGGGCGGCGGCATGGTCACCGTCGTCGCCACAGGCGCCCAGGAGATCCGCGGCATCAAAATCGATCCTGCCGCCGTGGACCCCAACGATGTTTCCATGCTGGAAGACCTCGTTCTCTCCGCCGTCAATGAAGCCCTGAAACAAGCCAAGGACATGGCTGAATCCGAAATGTCCGCCCTGACCGGCGGGATGAATATCCCCGGACTTTTCTAAATATGCCGTTGACCCGTCCGCTCCCCGAACCGCTGGCCGAACTGGTCGAGCAACTGGCGCAACTGCCGGGATTGGGACCGAAATCCGCCCTGCGCATGGCCATGACCATGCTGAAATGGCCGGAAGCCCGGACCAGGGCCCTCGGACAGGCCATCACAGCCCTGCGGGAAAACCTCTGCCTGTGCTCCCGCTGCAATTGCCTGACCGATACGAGCCCCTGCCCCATCTGCAACGACCCGGAACGCGACCCGGCCCTGCTCTGTCTGGTCTCCGAATGGGACAGCCTGCTGGCCCTCGAACAGGGGGGCTTTTACAAAGGGCTCTACCTGATCCTGGGCGGGCTCATCGCCCCCTTGGACGGCATGGACTCTCAGAGCCTGGAAATGGACAAGCTGCGCGCCCGGCTGCGCGAAGGCACGGTCACGGAACTGATTCTGGCCTTGGGCACCACGCTCGACGCCGAAAATACGGCATCCTACATCAGCAACATGGTGACCCGCGAATTTCCCCACATCAGCCTGACCCGCCTGGCCCAGGGCATCCCCCTGGGGGCGGAGGTCCGTTTCATGGACAAGGAAACCTTGCGGCAGTCATTGCAATACCGGCAGAAACTGTAGCTCTTCGCGGCAGCAGCCATACAGCCGAATTCTTCTGAGACAATAAAAACCGACAATTTTATTTCCAAATTGTCGGTTTTTTTTACTTCCCTGTCGGAAATTGCAGCCCCCCTCAAATACCCCTTTTTCACAGTCACCTGAACTCAAAGGCATTTTTCAAATTCCATACGCTGGAATGATTATTGCTTTTATTATTGAATTGTACAACCTTCAGGCAGAAAGGGACACCCATGCGGATCGGAATCATTCACAAACTGCTGGCCATTGTTTTCATTACCATGGCGTTGACGCTGTTCCTGGCAAAATTCGCCCACCGCAGCGAAGCGCACACCTCTGCCCCCCAGGTGCGTATCCACAGCAACCTAAACTGGCAGCTGCGTTGAGGAATCACCGGTACTGAACGTCTCTTCCCAACCGAACATCCAAAAACTATACAGGATCTCGGATAAAAAAAGCACAAGCTCAACCGAAGGCGACATACGAAAGAAAATTTTACTCGGGCGGCACAACTGATGAGATTTTGACCAGTCAAGCCCGACTGCGGCGCAGCAAGGCGTCCAGAGCCCGCAGCTGCCCGCCGACGTCTATGTTCGGAGGCTTGTCGATATCCGACAACAACAGGCGGATCATATCCAGAGTCTCCAGCAGGACCTGCACCAGATCCGGATCCGCGTCGCATTCGTTCTTGCGCAGGCTTTGCAGGATGTTTTCCAGACGATGGGTCAAGCGTTCGACCTTGCGCAGTTCGAGCAGATTGGCCGTGGCTTTGATGGAATGGGCGGCACGAAAAATCCGGTGCAGCAAGGCGTCGTCCTTATGCGGATGCGTCCGTTCCAGCTGCACCAGCCCGGTTTCAATCTCGGTCAGGTGTTTCTGCGACTCAATCAGAAAGGTCTCGACAATTTCGTCGTCGTGCCTGAAATCCACATACCCTCCCGCGATTCGGGTGTGTTATGGCGACCACCATACAACAACATCTAGGGTCGGGCTTCTATCAGCTTGATGGCCCGCTGGGCCATCTGGTCCATTTCCGGTTTGGAGACCTGATCGTCGGCGTGTACGGCAACGCCTTTGTGAAACAGTTCCTCGGTAATCAGCGAAGAATATAAAATCACAGGAATATCGCCGTAGACATCGCTTTCCTTGATGCGCTTGGTAAGATGAAAACCGTCCATCAAAGGCATCTCAATATCGGCGATGATGATGTCCAGTTGCTCCCTGGGATTGCTGCCGTCCGCGCCGGACTGTTTCTGGAGTTCGTCCAGGTATTTCAAGGCTTCAACACCGTTATTGACGATCTTGGTGGAAAAATTGGCCGCTCCCAGGAGCTTTTGCAGCATCAGTCTGATGGTTGCGGAATCGTCCGCAACCAGCGCACGATATTGCTTTTGCGCCCGCACGGGGGTGAGCGCGGCCTTCTCCAGGCACGAAGGGTCAAGCTCCGCGAGGATGGATTCCAGGTCAAGCAGCTGCACAAAATGGTCGTCTAGGTCGATCATGCCGATCAGACAGCCGGTGACCATGGCCCCGAGAAAATTATCCGGCGGCATGACCTGGCTCCAGCCCACGCGGTGAATGTCCGTGACATTGCTGACCAGCAGCCCGGTGACGCTCTGGCTGAACTCCACTATGACCACCACTTCCCAAGGCAGCTTGTGCTTTTGCACCCCGAGCAGCACGCTCAAATCCAGAATGGGGACGATCTTGCCCCGCAGGCCGATGGTGCCGAGAAAGGACGGATGCGACCCGGCCTCCGGAACTGTCAGCTCAGGGCTCTCTATGACCTGCATGACCTTGGCCACATTTACGCCGAAATAGCTGGGCTCATGACGGCCCGTGGCCGGGTCGTTTTCCTCGATGAACAGCTCGAGGATTTCCAGTTCGTTGGTGCCGGTTTCCAGTAAAATTTCGGGACGAGCCATAGATGTCACTCCCCCTGGACTGTAACGTTGGGTAACGAGCCGACAGTCCTGAATTTCTTCACGCAATCCGGACCGCAGCATACGTTAAATCTTATACGGTTTTCAGCTTCCCAGCAAGAGCAAGCCCCTCTCCCTTTCCCAACCTTGACAAGGTATTCGGAGCAGGCTAGCAATGGTCCTACCATTTGGCAAAATATCTCCTTCTTTCCTGCCTAAAGTCGGATATTTTAGTCAAAAAACTCAAAAATTCTACTGTAATGGTCTTACCATTTTAAGGCATTTATGACACACATGCTCACATTTCAACCCGCGCAGACCAACCGGGCCTGTGAAGACCTGGTGCTGCAAATCGAAGCCGCCATAAGCGGCGGAAATATCCTGCCCGGCGAGCGGTTGCCCAGCGAACGCAGCCTGCAGGCCCAGTTTCTGACCGGCCGCGGGGTCGTACGCGAAGCCCTGCGTATCTTGCAGCAGAAAGGACTCATCGAAGTGCGCAAGGGCGCCAAAGGCGGAGCCTACGTCAAGGAAGTGGACGTCAGCAACGCCAGCGAATCCCTGGCCCTGTTCCTCAAACAGCACCCGGTGGATCCGGAATATCTGATCGAATTCCGCGAAAGCCTGGACAGGAGCATCACCTCCCTGGCCCTGGCCAGGGGGACGAAAGCGCAAAAGCAGCAGCTCCTGAAACTGGCAGAAGAAATGCGCGACGCAATCCGTTCTTCGGAGTCCGACATGAGTTCCCTTTCGGAACGCGACCGCGAACTCAATCTGCTGTTCGCGGACATGGCGCACAACCCCGTTTACAAATGGATCATGCAGGCCATCCAGCAGGGATTCAGCTCCTACGACCTGGTCCTGTATCTGGATCCTGAATATCGCGAAGCCACGGCTTCCAACTGGGCGGACACGGCAAAAGCCATTGCCGACAACGAGCCGCTCCGGGCGCTGTCCTTTGTGGGCATGCACTACGCGCTGCTGCGCCGCCGGATAGGGGAGAAAAAAACCCTGTCCCTGACGCCGCAAACCGACCTGCTGTCAGCGACGGCACCCGAGACAACCGCAACCTCAGACTCAGAGAAGACAGACCATGCCTAAAAACACCTACGATTTCATTATTATCGGCAGTGGATCCGCCGGCAGCGTGCTTGCCAACCGTCTCAGCGCCAACCCGAAACACCGCGTTCTGGTGCTGGAAGCCGGACGCCCAGACCATCGCTGGGATTTCCGGATTCACATGCCCGCCGCTCTTACCTATCCGCTGACCAATTCGTACTATAACTGGATGTACGAATCCGACCCCGAGCCCTTCATGCATAACAGACGGATTTGCCAGCCACGAGGCAAAGTCCTCGGCGGATCGAGCACCATCAACGGCATGATCTTCATCCGCGGCAATGCCATGGATTATGAAAAATGGGGCAAAAACAAAGGGCTGGAAAACTGGGACTATGCCCACTGCCTGCCCTACTTCAAGCGCTACGAATATCATTTGATGGGCGCGGACCGGTATCAGGGCACCGGCGGCCCCCTCTACCTGACCACTCCCGAATGCGAAAACCCCTTGTTCGACGCCTTTTTCCAGGCCGTACAGCAGGCAGGATATCCGCTGACCAATGACGTCAACGGGTTTCAGCAGGAAGGCTTCGGCAAGTTCGACCGTACCACCTACCGCGGCCGCCGCTGGAACGCGGCACGGGCCTACGTGCACCCGGTGAAAAACCGCTCCAACCTCAAGGTCGCCTGCCATGCGCTGGCCACGCGCATACTCTTCGAAGGCAAACGGGCCGTGGGCATAGAATACGCGCAGGGCAAAAAGCAGAAAACCGCGTACGGCGCGGAAATCATCTGCTGCGGGGGCGCCATCAATTCGCCGCAGCTGCTCCAGCTTTCGGGCATCGGCAACGGACAGCATCTCACCGACGTGGGCGTCCGCGTGGTGCACGAACTGCCCGGCGTGGGTGAAAACCTGCAGGACCACCTCGAACTGTACGTCCAGTACGCCTGCAAAAAACCCGTGAGCATGTTCCCCGCGCTGCAATGGTACAACCAGCCGAAAATCGGCCTGGAATGGCTGTTCCTGCGCAAGGGCACCGCAGCCACCAACCATTTCGAGGCCGGCGGCTTCATCCGGGGCAACGACCAGGTGGAATATCCGAACCTGCAGTACCACTTCCTGCCCATCGCCATCCGCTACGACGGCTCCGCGCCCAACGAGGGGCACGGCTATCAGGTCCACGTGGGCCCCATGAACACCGACGTACGCGGCCATGTAAAAATCAAGTCCGCGGATGCGACACAGCACCCGTCCATTTTGTTTAACTATCTCTCCACGGATCAGGAACGCCGCGAATGGGTCGAGGCCATCCACCGGACGCGCGAAATCATGACCCAGCCCGCCTTCGACCAGTTCCGCGGACGCGAACTCGCTCCCGGCGACCAGTGCCGTACGGATGAGGAAATCCTGGACTTTGTGGCGCGCGAAGGCGAGTCCGCCTACCATCCGAGCTGTACGTGCAAAATGGGCACCGACGAGATGGCGGTTGTGGATGCTGATCTCAAAGTCCACGGCGTGCAGAACCTGCGGGTGGTGGACGCCTCCATCATGCCCACCATCACCAACGGCAACATCTATTCGCCGGTGATGATGATCGCGGAAAAAGCCGCCGACTGCATCCTGGGCAATACGCCTCTGGCCCCGGATCACGCGCCCTTCTACCAGCACACGCCCAAGGCGTAACAAACGGAAGCATCCCTGCCGGAGGCAAATACAATGCAAAAAAAAGCCATGTACATAGACGGACAGTGGGTCGCGGCCAAATCTGGCGCGACGCGGCAGATCATCAACCCGTTCAATCAGGAAGTGGTTGCCGAGGTGGCCGAGGGCGACCGCGAGGACGCCAAAGCGGCCATCGCTGCGGCGCGCCGGGCCTTTGATGCGGGCGAGTGGGCCGACACGCCCGCGCCCCAACGCGGGTCCATGGTCCACAAACTGGGCGAACTGGTGGAACGCGACCACGAGGAACTGGCCAGGCTGGAAACCCTGGATACGGGCAAGACCCTGGAAGAAAGCCGCTGGGACATGAACGACATCGCCGGCATTTTCAAATACTTCGCAGGACTGGCCGACAAGGACGGCGGCGAAATCATCGCCTCGCCCGTTGCGAATTCCACCAGCCAGATCGTCCGCGAACCCGTGGGCGTATGCGGGCAGATTTCCCCCTGGAACTACCCGCTGCTGCAGGCCTCCTGGAAAATGGCTCCCGCCCTGGCCGCCGGATGCACGGTGGTCATGAAGCCCAGCGAGATCACACCTCTGACCACGATTAAAATTACCGAGCTGGCGGAGGAAGCAGGCTTCCCGGCAGGCGTGGTGAACACGGTCCTCGGCCCGGGCGCGTCGGTGGGCGCGGAACTGTCCGAAAACACGGATGTGGATCTGATCTCCTTTACCGGCGGCATTGTCACGGGCAAAGCCATCATGCGCGCGGCCAGTTCCAATGTGAAAAAAATTGCTCTGGAACTGGGCGGCAAAAATCCCAATATCGTTTTTGCCGACGCGGACTTTGACGTGGCCCTGGATTATGCGCTCAACGGCGTGTTTTTCCATGCCGGACAGATCTGTTCCGCGGGCGCGCGGGTCATGGTGCAGGACAGCATCTTCGACCGTTTCAGCGAAGCGCTGCTGGAGCGCATGCGGCGTATCCGTCTGGGCAACGGCTTTGACGAAAACACCCAGATGGGCCCGCTGATTTCCGCAGCCCACCTGGCCAAAGTCGAATCCTACGTGGAGATAGCGCAAAAAGAAGGCGCCCGGCTGCTACTGGGCGGCGCGCGCCCGTCCGAGCCGGAACTGCAGCAGGGCTTTTTCTATCTGCCCACCCTGTTCACGGACTGCACCAACGATATGCGGATTGTTCAGGAAGAAGTCTTCGGCCCGGTAATCACTCTGGAAAAATTTTCCACAGAAGATGAAGTCATCGAACGCGCCAACAGCACCATCTACGGTCTGTCAGCCGGGTTCTGGACCAGGGATCCGGACCGCATCAAACGCGTTTCCCGCGGCCTGCGCTTCGGAACGGTCTGGGTCAACGACTTCAACGTCTATTTCACCCAGGCCCCCTGGGGAGGCTTCAAGCAGTCCGGATTCGGCCGCGAACTCGGGAAAATCGGCCTGGAGGAATACACCGAGGTCAAACATATTTTTCAGAATCACAACGCCCAACCGTTCAACTGGTTCGGCGTAGAAGGGAGCTGAGTGTCCGGCTCCTTTTTCTTCCACTTAACCAAGGAGGCCCCATGACGTATCCGTACCGAAGTAACCTGGTTAAAGTCGCAGTTGTTTCTCTTTGTTGTTTGCTTGCCGTTGCCTTGGGCTCGCCTGCCCAGGCCGACGAAGGCAAAGAAATCAAGTTCGTCAGCGTCAGCTGGACAGGCGTCACTGTCAAAACCGAACTGGCGGTGAAAATTCTCGATTGTCTCGGCTACAAAGCCAGCAATCTGATGACTTCCGTACCGATTGCCTACAAAGCCATGGCTTCCAAAGAGGCCGACGCTTTTTTCGGCAACTGGATGCCCTCCATGGAATCCATCGCCAAAAAGTATTTTGACGCGGGCACAGTGGAGCAATTCTGCGTGAACATGCCCGGCGCCCAATACACGCTGGCCGTGCCTACCTACGAAGCTGAAGCGGGTCTCAAAGATTTCAAGGACATCGCCAAATTCGGCGACAAGCTCGATTTCAAGATCCACGGCATCGAGGAAGGCAATGACGGAAACCAGATCATCCAGGCAATGATCGACAAAAACATGTTCGGTCTGGGCAAGTTCGAACTCATTCCCTCCAGCGAAGTCGCCATGCTGTCCGAAGTGATGTCCCGGGCCAAGAAAAAGGAATGGATCGTCTTTTTGGGCTGGGCTCCCCATCACATGAACGACATGATCGACATGACCTACCTGACCGGCAGCACGGCTGAAACCTTCGGCCCTGATAACGGCATGGCAACGGTCTACACCAACACCCGCGCCGGTTTTGCCAAGGACCACCCCAATGTGGCCAAGCTCCTCAAAAACATGACCTTTCCCATTGACATGATGAACCAGATCATGACCACTCTACACAATAACAAGGATCTGAAACCGCGTGAAGCCGGTCTGCAATGGATCCAAAAACACCCTGATGTCTACAAAAAGTGGCTTGACGGCGTCACAACCGCGGACGGCAAACCCGGTCTGGCCGCAGTTGAAGCCTGCCTGAGCAAATAACCTGATACCCGACTTGCTTGAAACAAAAGCGGCCGCGGCAAAATGCCGCGGCCGCTTTTTTGCTGTTGTTGCTATTGCTTCCTGTCATTTCCTGAGAATATCTCCCAACCGCCAGCCCGAGGCCAGTCGCAGTTCATCGGAAACCAGGCCCCAGCCGTCGTTCCGGGTTGTATTTTTCAGGCGCGCATCATCGGACAAATGCCAGTAAGCGACCAGCCCGTTGCCCCGATTCTGCCAGATCAGACTGTTGCCTGTTCCCAATTCCGCCACTCCGGCCAGAGTCCAGCCAGCCGGCACCACGAGGTCGTCCGCGACAAAATCCCAGCCGTCCCCCCTGGTCTCATTGACGAGGCGCGCGCCGTCGGTCAATCGCCAGTACGTCACTTTGCCGCTTTCCTGATTCTGCCAGAAAAGGGTCTGCACATCCCCCACGGACGCACCCCCGGCCAGACGCCAGTTGCTGTTGACAACCAGGGAATCCGCCACATAGTCCCAGCCGTCCCCCTGCGTCGTGTTTTTCAGAGTGGCGTCATCTCCCAGCCTCCAGTAGACCACTTTTCCGCTGGTCTGATTCTGCCAGATCAGCGTATTTTGTCCGCCTATCTCCAGAATATCCACGAGTCGCCAGGAACTGTTCACGCGCAATGCATCCGAGACCATCCCCCAGCCGTCGCCCCTATCGTTGTTCTTCAGTGTACCATCCGCGGCAATCCGCCAGTATCCCACAACTCCCTGGGTTTGGTGCTGCCACAGAATACTCGGTTGTCCGCCGATGCTTTCAAAACCCGTCCCCAGCCAGCCTTCAGGTACCTGAAGATCCGTCGAAACCAGTCCCCAGCCGCTGCCTTCGGTTTCGTTCTGCAGCAGGCCTTCGGAAGATGTCTTCCAATACCGGACTTCACCGCTTGCCGCATTCTGCCAGATAAGCGTATGCGCTCCGTCAACTTCCAACGAACCGCTCAGGGTCCAGTCCGGCCCCAGCAGCATGGATTCGCTCACATAGTCCCACCCGGTTCCCCGTTCCTGGCTCGCCAGTCTTCCGGACGAAGCCACCTTCCAGCAGACCACTTGCCCGGAAATTTCATTATGAAAAAAGAACAGGGCGGAATAACTGGGCGGAGATGGAGATGGAGGAGAAGGAGATGGAGATGGTGTGGGCTCGGGAGTGGGAGACGGGCTCGGTGCGGGTGTCGCGGTTGCGGTGGTGGTAAACGTTATTTGCTCCCCGTATTGCGCTCCTGCCCTGTTGACGCCGTAAGCCCAGGCGTAATAGCTGGTTGAAAGCTGCAACCCTTGAACAAGCGCTGAAAAATTTCCCGTACCGCTGCCTGCGGAAAAGCAGTTCTCGGCAATTGTGGGGGAACCTGTTGTGTTGAGACAGATTCCTTTGCTACTGATGTTGCTCCAGCCATTCGCAGCAACGATTCCGGTGATAATCGCCCAATTACCGCTCAAGGAAGTCACGGACCCGGTATTTACCACTGGCAAGGAGTCAACCACGCTGCCCACGGCCTCCTGTACATTTATCAACACCCGGCTCAGTCCGGCTTTGGAGTCCGTGACGTACGAGCCGGTGGACTGCAGCGCCTGTTTCAGCGCAGCCACTGTCAGGTAGCTGCCCGAATGCCCCAGGGAAGCCTGCTGCAGCAATGCCGCAGCACCGGCGGCGTATGGCGCCGCTGCGGATGTCCCGCCAAATGTACTGGTATACCCCCCGCCGGTGTCGAGGGTTGAGGCATTGTGCGCCGGGGCGAACATATCCAGCATTGCGCCGGAATTGGAATACACGGTGACCAGCCCTTCGGCGGTTGTCTGGGTAACTCTTTTATAGCCTGCAGAGCAGCCGCTGGATCCAGATGAAGACAGGCAGGACGCATCATCAACGCAAAACGCGTATGTTCCGACATACGCGTCGTATACGGCGCCCACGGCAATACTGTTGTTGAAACAGGCGGGTTTGGATATGGAATCACAATACCCGTTATTTCCGGAGGATACGAACAGCGCAATCCCCGCTGCCGCCAGGGCGTCAACTGCCGCCGCCATGGCGGTGTAACCGCTGTCGCATGAACCGGTAAATTTTCCGCCGCCGAAACTCGTATTGACTATCAGGATCGGATAGGCGGGGTTGTCGTTCTGATGGGCAATACACCATTCCCAGGCTTCTATGATATCGCTGTCATAGGCATAGCCGCCACTGGACGAATAGGTAATCTTCAGGGCGTAGAGTTTGGCGCCCGGAGCCACCCCGCCGATATAATCCGAGGAAAACCCAGGCGCTGTTCCGGCGGCAATCCCGGCGCATGCAGTGCCATGACCGTGCAGATCCATGGGATCGGCGTCATCCTGGCCCGTATCGTAACCGCCGATGACCTTGCTGTTGGGAAAACCGCCTCCGCCCAGCATGGGATGCGTATAGTCTATGCCCGTATCCGTAATTGCAATGGAGATGCCCTGGCCCGTATACACGCCGCGTACCGTATTGGCCTGCATCAACGGAATGCCTTGAGCCGTGGAGATATAATTCAGTCCGTCCTCTTCCACGGAGACGACGTCATCGGATTCAAGCAATCCGGCCAGCTGGTCCGCCGTCACGGAAACCGCCAGGCTATTCTGATATTGGTAACGTACGCGGATTTCCGACTCCGTTATCGCCGTCAGACGATCCAGAGCCGCTGCCTGTTGCACAGCGACACGCGATTTCTTCACATCCGGAGTTTGGCCGGACGCTGCCACATCGTCTTTCAAACGAATGATAAAACGCCCGCGGAGTTCCTTTTCCGTGCTCTTCGTCGCAACGTTTGACTTGTCGTAGGCCTGATAAATTGATTCAGGAATGCGTACTTTTGGATTTACGGCGAGATCATGGAGGGTATCAGCCGTGCAAACGGCCGGCTGAAGCAGCAAAAAAAGAAGACTGAGTACGACTCCTGAGATATGCAGCATAATCCCTCCTACAACACTTTCGAATCAAACCTGCCCTTCGATCCGAGTATCTGCTGATTGTGTTGCCTGCATCTAGTTCACGAATCGTATTCAGTCTTTCGCATAGAATTCGATTCATTTTACCCCGGTAATGAATCTTCTATTCTATCTCACTTTTGTGTTTTGAGACTTAACAGTAAATCTCCTTGTGAAAGATGTTGCCTTTACTTATTTCTTAGCAAAGCTGGTGCCATCGTATTTCCTCAGCCCTGTCCCAAAAACAAAAAAACACGATATACTCTCCAAGTCTCGTAAAATCAGCATATTACAAAGACAGGATTATTTATCGTTCATGGGATACTGTCTCTGAAAAGAGTAAAAGAACCGTGGGGATTGCCAAAAAAGGCCTGCATGGCGGATAGCCGAGTACCGAAACAGGATACACGGGGTGAAAGGGCGTCAAAAAAAACGGAAATTTTTCCCTAAAAAGGAACCCGGTCTGCAGAAGTAACCACAGACCGGGCTATAAGGTACTGCTTTATTGTATGACAGGAGCGGGTAAGATCCGTGCTCTGCCGTCTGCTTCGACGGAGGTCACGTCCTGCTGTTCCAGGAGTTCTTCCAGCTGCTCCGGCGTGGCTGTTACCAGAAAAGCGTAAATGGTTTTGAAACGACGAACAACCGCCCGCTGCGTTTCGGGGGAAAGCGCTCCTATAAATCTGTTCAGAGCGGCTTCCACGCGTTGCTCCTGGCTGCTGTATCCGGCCATGGCGCCAGGAGGCGAAATGTTCACGATCAGTCGGGCTGTCTTTTTTGAAGCATAGGTTTTCCGCAGGGCCTCGGGCTGCTTCACCCGGGGGTCGGCGGCGAGCTTTTGCACCAGGGCCTGCCGCGTATCGTCGGATTGTTCCATGGCAGGCGGATCTTGAGGTTTACTGCCCTGCGCGCAGATCGGCTGCGTCACCCCGAGCAGAACCAGAATCAACACTCCAAGTGGCAATACCCCTTTCAACAAAATCCATTCAGACATGCTGCCTCCTGGTTCGCTTTACCAACCGCGCCGGACTCACCTGCTTTTTTTAAGGAATAGGTTGCCCTACCTTTTTCCCAAAAACAGGTATTCAGCTAAAAAAAGTACCAGTACAGCCGCCGGTCAAAAAAACAGCACTTCCGGTACGTATCTGCGTGATTGACAAAAGCTATGGGTTTAGTACAAATCCTTTCGGCGTACATTTTTGTAGCAATTCGACCAAACCAAACTTAACACCCGGCATGTTTCCTGTACATCCAGAATCCCTGCAACACTACGGCTGCTGAAAAAACGACCCCACCCGGACGAATGATGCCCTTTCACGGCTCTTCATTTCCGGGCTATCAATACAAGGAGCTGTTCCGATGGAATCCCTCTCTATCAAGACGACATCCAGAGAACAATTTGTCGATATCACAGATGAAATTCAGACGCTGATTGCCCGCAAAGGCTGGCTCAGCGGCGCATTGCTGCTGCACTGCCCGCATACCACAGCGGCCGTGACCATCAACGAACACGCGGACCCGAGCGTCGGGCGCGATATTGTGGTCAATCTGGGCAAACTCATCCCGCGTACGGGTGATTACCGCCACATGGAAGGTAACAGCGACGCGCACATCAAGGCGAGCCTGATCGGTCCGGATCAGCTGATGATTGTCGAGGACGGCAGCCTGCGCCTGGGGACCTGGCAAGGCGTGTTCTTCTGCGAATTCGACGGACCGCGCTCGCGCAAGCTCTGGGCTCAGTGGCTCCCGGCCTGATACCCCGCCGCTATTCTTCCTTGAGGTCGCGCAGCATGAGTTCATGGACAGCTGTCCGCGGATCCTTGCCGTTATACAACACCTGGTAAACCTGCTCGGTAATGGGCAGCTCCACGTCGTGTTTTTTACCCAGGGCATGCACGGCTTCGGTGGTTTTCACGCCTTCGGCGACCATCTTCATTTCCCCGAGAATCTCCACCAGCTTGTGCCCTTTGCCCAGCTTTAAACCGACCTGGCGGTTGCGCGACAGATCGCCCGTACAGGTGAGCACCAGATCGCCCATGCCCGCAAGTCCCATGAACGTGCCGGACTTGGCGCCCAAGGCTTTGCCCAGCCGGCTCATTTCCGCCAAGCCGCGGGTAATGAGCGCGGCGCGCGAATTATTTCCAAAGCCCAAGCCGTCGGCTATCCCCGCCGCGATGGCGATGATGTTCTTGATGGCCCCGCCGAGTTCGACTCCCCGGACATCGGTGCTGGTATAAACCCGGAAAAAATCGGTGCTAAGCTGTTGCTGCAGCTCCCGCCCCAGTTTTTTTTCGTCCGTAGCCAAAACAATGGCGGTGGGCAGTTCGCGGATGACCTCTTTGGCGAAAGTCGGGCCGGAAAGCATGCAGAATTGCGGTTTCAGGCCGGAAAGCGCCTCGTTCACCACCATGGACATGGTGCTGAGAGTGGAAACTTCTATTCCTTTGCTGGCACAAACCATGACCGGTTTTTTCGGCAGATACGAACGGGCCACCTCCAACATCGAGCGCATATGCTGGCTGGGCACTCCGAGTAGAAAGCACTCTCCGCCTTCCAGCGCTTCTTCAAGCTGCAGGCTCGCTTTCAACGACGGATCAAGAGGGATACCCGGTAGATACCAGCTGTTTTCACGTTTGGTCAGTATCTCATGCAACAAATCAGGCTCGCGCAGCCAGAGAGTTACATCGTGTCCCTTTTTAGCCAGAAGATTGGCCAGGGTGGTGCCCCAACTTCCGCCGCCGATAACGGGTATTCTCATGATGCCAAGGCCTTTGGTTCGGGTTTACTGATATGTATTCAAACTACCTTCCGCCTGGCCGGAAAGCAAGACGTTCGCAAAAGCTCCCACGCAAACCAATGCTTTCCGGCATAGATGAGACCGCATCTTTTCAGTGTTTCAGATTCCACGCCCTGGAAAAAGGAACTCCAGAGCAGCAGTCTCATCCGAACTATTTCTTGCCAAGCCTGCATTCCATGGAACGCGCGTGGGCTTCCAGACATTCAAGCCGGGCCAGACGGGCGATTTTTTCACCATGGGCTTTGGCAAAGCTGGCCGAGGTGGCCAGCAGGCTCGACTTTTTGCAGAAATTATCCACGGAAAGACCGGAGGAGAATCTCGCTGTGCCCATGGTCGGCAAGACGTGGTTTGGGCCCGCAAAATAATCGCCCACAGGTTCCGCGGCGTACTGGCCGAGGAAAATGGCCCCCGCGTGCCTGACCTTGCCCAGGCTTTCCCAGGGATTCGCCAGCACCAGCTCCAGATGCTCGGGAGCAATGCGGTTGATCAGTTCAATGCCGGTATCCAAATCCGGCACCAGCACCACGGCGCCGAAATTGCGCAGGGATTCCTGGGCGATTTCCTTGCGGGGCAGCAGAACCACCTGTTTTTCCAGCTCCGCAACAACCTCTTTGGCCAGTGTTTCGCTGGTGGTCACGAGTATGGCGCTGGCCAGGGAGTCATGTTCGGCCTGCGAAAGCATATCCGCCGCCAGCCATTGCGGGCTGGGGGCCTGAGTGCCGTCTTTTTCCAGAAATGCCTCGGCTAGAATGGCAATTTCGCTGGGCCCGGCGATCATATCAATGCCGACCTTGCCGATGAGCAGCCGTTTGGCAGTGGTCACGTAAATATTCCCCGGACCGGCAATGAGATCCACGGGCGCGATGGATTCGGTTCCGAAGGTCAGCGCGGCAACGGCCCAGGCACTGCCTGTACGGTAAATTTCCGTAATGCCCAGCATGTCGGCCGCGGCGAGCAGCATGGGATTCAGGGTTCCGTCCTTGCGGGGAGGAGACACCAGCACAATCTCGGCAACGCCGACAACCTGCGCCGGAATGGCGTTCATCAGCAGGCTGGAGATCAGCGGAGTTTCGCCGCCCTGCCCGCCCGGCACATACAGCCCGACGCGGTCCAGCGGGCGTACGAGCCGCCCGAGCACCGTACCGTCCGGCTGGGTGCTGAGGGTGGATTGCTGCACCTGGGCCTGGTGATAGTCGCGGATGTTGGCCGCCGCCTCTTCCAGAATGGCCAGATCCGAGGCAGGAACCGTTTGCCTGGCCTGCTCCAGTTCTTCAGGGGCTACCCGCAGATTATCCACCGTAAAACCCGGACAATCGAATTTACCCGTATATTCCGCCAGAGCCGCATCGCCTCTGGTTTTAATTTCCTTGAATATCTCCAGGACCCGGGTTTCAATGGTGTTTTCCGGGTCTTCACGTCCCTGCAGCATCTGCTGCAGCTCGGACCAATCGTCTTTTGATGTGTACCGTAACGTACGGCAAGGCATGTCTGCTCTCCTTCCATCTTCCGCCTTTTAACATATTGCGTTCAAGGCGCTTGTTGTTGAAGTCCCTATAATAAGACAAGCGCGGTTGCCCGGCAACCTGCCGCAGGCACAAAAAAAAAAGCCGGGGCCCGAAGGCCCCGGCGGAAAGTGTCATAGGGGGGATGTTGGTGTTATGTAATGACTGGCTTTTTTACGGTCATTAGAACTTGTACTGCAGACCGAAACCGAGCTTCCAAGCAGTGCTGGTCTTCCAGAGCTGCTGAATGCCGGCGTTGTAGAAACCGCTGTTACGGCGGTTTTCAGGATTACGCCAGGGGTAAGCCTGACGCTGTACGTCAACCATGCCGGTCTCGATGATGGCGGCCAGGTTTTCGTAGATCTGGTACTGAGTATCGAAGTTGATTTCCCAAGCCCAGTCAGCAGTGGTCAGCATGATACCGGAAGGATTGTTCCAGTAAGGGTTGTGAGGAGAAGTCTGGCTGCGGCGATCGCGCATGGCGTAGGGGCTGTTGGTGCCGCCGTAGAAGGCCAAACGAACCTGGTGAGTCAGATTCTCAACAAAGGAGATGTCCTTGAAGAGCAGAGCGATACCCCAGGTACCGGAAGCGTCAGGACCGATAACGTCGTCGTTATTCAGCAGATCGCCACCGTCAGTACCGAAGGAGGTAGCAGCAAAGTTGGCATCGATTGTGGGCAGGCGCTCGGAACCATTGTACATGTCGCCATCATCACCAGTGGTCCACCAAGCCAAGATACCGGGGGTAACCCAGGGAGTCTTGTAGTCGATTTCACCAGCGATGTACCAGCCCCAACGATCCATCATGTCGTCAGTAGGATCATCCAAAGAACCCCAAGCTACGTCAAGCATGAAAACCAGGGGATCCAGCATGTTGAATTCCAAAGCCAAACCAGCCCACCAAGCGTAGGAGTAGTCGTTGTTCAGCAGAGCATTGGCGTTGGTCATGGAATTGGTGCCAAGAGCATTGGTGTACAGACCGGAGAAGCTGCCAGCGGTGTTGGCAATAGCGTCGGTACCCAGGATGCCGTACATGGCGTAAGGAGTAATGTTCATGATGCCGTCAACAGTCACAGGAACAAACATACCGACCAGGTCGATTTCGTCGTTACCGTTACTGGCGCCACCGAAAACATTGCCACCGGTGTCGTAGGGGCGAGCCCAGAAAGCGGCTACGCTAACCATATCGTTGATGGTGTAGATACCAACGGCAGCAGCCATATCGGTACCGGTAGAACCAACGATGGGGGAGCCAACAACTGCGGAAGGCAGAGCGATACCCTGGAGACCGACCTGGAACAGCAGTTCGGTGTTGGGCACGTTGAAGGTGATGTACGCACGGCGGGTTTCGATGTTAACGCCGTCAGTACCGATGGCGCCACCGCGACCGGCACCAACTCTGTTACCACCGGCAACGGAACCGCCGCCCTGGCCCCAGTAGATGTCGCCGATTTCGAAGTACACAACGCCCTGAACGTTTTCAGAAGCGATGAAGTTCACCTGCAAACGGGTACGCTGCAGAGCCTGGAAGTGATCTTCCGTTCCGTTGCCGCCGCCGGCGCCGTAGAAGTTACCGGAAGCTTTGCTGTCCTGAGCGGAGTCGAACAGATCAGCATTGTCATACCAACCAAAGGAGAAGTCGAAGGTACCATTAGCCGTGATTTCGGTGGCCTGGGCGATGCCCATGCTGGCCAGGACGAAACCCAGGGTAAGTACCAGGGTCATCAAACGTTTCATGTTAAATCCTTCCTTCTTTTGCGTTTTCCAACAATATAACACTTTCCAGCCAATCATTGCTGCACAATTTACCCGCTCAGAGTTTTTCTGGCAAGCAATTTTTTGACAAAAGTCAAAATTTTTTTACGGTCCAATTTTTTTTACTTTCCACGCTCAAAACAAATGTCCGGCCACTTCAATATAACATGTTATTATAAAACAATTATTTTTTGAATTCTTCAAATGAACTCTGATTTTCTTTCTTTGCGGGTATAAAAATTTTTTTTTCGCTCTTATTAATTACAACATCCACTCCATCATTTGTTATGCCCTGCCCCGTAGTTTGACCTGATCCAAACCCATGCGTATTCTTTGTTCTGGAGAACACTGCCGTGACATTTGATTTAAAATCCCAACTCCCGGACATTCCCGTTCTGCCAGGGGTCTATCTCTATAAAGACGCCGACGGTCGTATCATCTACGTCGGCAAGGCCAAGCACCTGCGCAAACGTCTGGCGTCCTACGCGCGTGATGACGCCGCGCATACGCCCAAGACGCGCGCCATGCTCAAGCTGGCCGTCCGGGTGGACACCCTTTGTACGGATACGGAAAAAGAGGCCCTGCTGCTGGAAGCCAGCCTGATCAAAAAGCACCGGCCGCGCTATAATATCGTCCTGCGCGACGACAAGCAGTACGTGCTGTTCAAGCTGGAGAAAAAATCCGATTATCCGCGCCTGGTGCTGACGCGCCGGGTCATTCGCGACGGTTCGCTTTATTACGGCCCGTTCACTTCGGCCCAGGCCGCCCGTGAAGCCTGGAAAGCCATTCATTCGCTTTTTCCCCTGCGACGCTGCACGGACAGGACTCTCAACAACCGCGTACGGCCTTGTTTATATCATCATATAGGGCTGTGTCTGGCGCCCTGTGTTCTGGACGTGGACCCCGCGGTCTACAACACCATGGTCAGGCGTGTGGAATTGCTGCTGGCCGGACGCGCCGGCGAACTGCTCGGCTCCCTGAAAAAGGAAATGCTCGAAGCCTCCGAAGCGCTTGAATTCGAAAAGGCGGCCGTGCTCAGAGACCGCATCCGCGCCGTGGAACAGACCGTGGAAAAACAGACCACCGTGCTCCAGTCCGGCGACGATATGGACGTGCTCGGACTGGCCCGTACGGACGACGGCCTGGCTTTGGGACTGCTGTTCATTCGTAAAGGACGGCTGCTGGATAAAAAAAGTTTTTTCTGGCCCAAACTCGCACTGGAAGAAGGCCGCGAAGTGCTTGAAGGATTTTTATCGCAATATTACGGACCGCAACGTTTCATCCCCGCCAAGATTCTTCTGCCCTGGGACCTGGAAGCCGAATGCGCTGATCCTGCCCAGACCAAAGACACTGCCCAGGAAACTCCCTGCGAAGACATTACCGCCGGGGATCTGCCCTTCCTGGAGTCCTTTGCCCTGGTGCTGGCCGAACAGCGCGGCGCGCCTGTCAAATTGTATCCTCCCCGTACCGGCACCGAAAAACAGCTGGTGGCCATGGCGGAAACCAACGCGCGAGAAGCCGCCGCAGTGGGCAAAGCCGCACCCCTGCGGACCATGCTCGCTTCTCTGGCCGCCCGTTTGAATCTGCCGCCCCTCTCCGACGACAAACCCTTCCGCATCGAATCCGTGGACGTTTCCCATACGTCCGGCGAGGACACCCGTGCGGGAATGGTGGTTTTCGAGGACGGCGAGGCGCGCAAGGACCAATACCGGGTCTATGCGTTCGAAGAAGAGGGCTTGACCAACGACGACTACGCGGTGATGCGCGCCTGGACCCGGCGACGGATCAAATCCGGCCCGCCCTGGCCGGATCTGCTGCTCATCGACGGCGGACGCGGACAGCTGGCCATGGTGGAAAAGGCTCTGGAAGAGGCGGGACACCCAGGCCTCTGGCCGCTGGCCGCCATAGCCAAAACCCGCTCGCCCCTGGCGCGCCAGGGCGTCTGGCGCAAGGCTCATGCCCTGGACGACCGAATTTTCATGCCGGGGCGCATGAACCCCATGCCGATCAAGGAAGGTTCTCCCGAACTGCTGTTTCTCCAGCACGTCCGGGACTCCGTGCATAATTTCGTTATCAACCGCCACAGGCGTACGCGGCGCAAAACCGCCCTTGCAGGTGAACTGCTCTCTCTGCCAGGAGTCGGCCAGAAAACCGCCCGGCTGCTCTGGGACCGCTTTCCTTCACTGGAAGCCATGCTCGAAGCCTCGCCCGAAAGCCTGATGCGTTTGCCCGGATTCGGGAAAAAAAAGGCCGAAACGCTGTACGAGGCGCTGCAGCAACTCAGGCAGTCTGATTCCGGTGCAACACCGGTTACTGAGACGTCCGGACAGCCTGCCGACCAGAGTAAACCTTTATGAATACCGCATCAAACCAGAACCGACTGTTGCCCGCAGCTGCGCTGCTTTTACTGACCGCCCTCTGTTTTTATGCCTTTTCCCCCGCCCTGAACGGCGGATTCATCAACTTTGATGATTACGATTACATCCAGCGTAATCCCATGGTCAGCGGCGGGCTGAGTTTGAAGAATATCACTCTCGCATTCACTACGTATCACGCCAGTAACTGGCATCCGCTTACCTGGATTTCACACATGCTGGACGTGCAGCTGTTCGGCTTCAATCCCCGATTTTTTCACCTGGAAAACATCCTGCTGCACCTGGCCAACATGCTCCTGCTGGTGCTGCTGCTCTGGCGTATGACCGGCCGCTTCTGGCAGGCTTTTTGTGTCGGCGCTCTGTTCGGCCTGCATCCGCTGCGCGTGGAGTCCGTGGCCTGGATCGCCGAGCGCAAGGACGTTCTCTGTGCGTTGTTTTTTCTGCTCACCTTACTTGCCTATACGGCCTATGTCCGCAGCCAGCGGCCTTTGCGCTACGCGCTGGTTTTCCTTTGCCTGGCTCTCGGGCTGCTTTCCAAGCCCATGCTGGTTACCACGCCATTCGTGCTGCTGTTGCTGGATTTCTGGCCCCTGCAGCGCCTGGGCAAACAAAAGGACACCCGGCAACTGCTCCGGCTGATTCTGGAAAAAATTCCGCTTTTTCTTTTGTGCGGTCTTGTCTCTTTTCTGACCTGGCAGGCCCAGCAAAGCGCCGGGGCCATTGCTTCCGAAACGGAAATGGAGTTCGGCAGGCGTCTGATTGTGGCCGCCAACGCCTACCTGGCATACATCGAAAAAAGTTTTGTGCCCATTAACCTGGCTGTTTTCTACCCCATGGCGCCTGTTTCGGAAGCGCGTATCATGCTTTGTACGGGCGTTCTTCTGGCATGCAGCGTTCTTGCCCTGATCCTGGGACGCAAACGCCCTTATCTGCCTGTCGGCTGGTTCTGGTACGCGGGCATGCTCGTGCCCGTGGCCGGATTCGTCAAAGTCGGTGGCCAGGCCATGGCCGACCGCTATACCTATCTGCCGCTGATCGGCCTGTACGTGGCGCTGGTCTGGTGGACTGCCGAAATTCTCGTACGTTCGTTTTCCAAAAAGAATTCACGCCGGCTGGCTGCTGTGGTCATTTTATTGCTACTTTTCGCCATGACTTTGATTACTTACGCCCAAGCCGGGTTATGGCGAGATTGCCGTACGCTTTATGAAGCCACCCTTGCCCGAACGGACAACAATTTCATTATCCATTACAATCTCGGCAAACTTCTGGCAGACAGGCATGATCCGGCCGGCGCTTTGGAACAGTACGAAGCCGTACTTGATAGCAATCCGAATTACTTCAAGGCGCTCAATAACATGGCCTGGATCCTGGCAACATCGCCTGACGATTCCGTACGCGACGGCGATCGCGCCATAGCGCTTGTGGACAGGGCAATGCGTGTTGCCGGCCGGCATAATCCCGGCCTTCTGGATACGCTGGCCGCCGCCTATGCGGAAAGCGGGCTTTATGAAACAGCCGCATCCATGGCGCGCCAGGCGGCAATCATTGCCGAGAGATCCAATCAGGCCGGACTGGCTGCGGAAATCAACGCGCACGCCGCGCTTTTCGCTTCCGGGAAACCCTTGCGCGCGAGCCAATAACCATCCATGCGATGATTCCCTGCCCATGGGAGGTGACCTTTGTGGGAAAGTATCAGTAACGTATTGCAGGATCCCGCGTATCAACTCTATGTCTGGATCGTATGCGCCGTTGTGCTGGGGACCTGGCTATCCTTCATGCTGTCCTGGCGCTGGCTCCCCAAAATCGCCGCACGCATGGTACGCAAATCATCGAACACCTGGGATGATGCGCTTGTCAACAACCGGGTCTTCAATGTCGCCTTTCTGCTCATCCCAGCCCTGTTCTGCTACCATATCATCAGGCTTTTGCCGGAATATGCCCCGCCCGTACACAAGGTAATCAACTTCTATGTCGTTATCGTCGTAACCATTCTGATCAACAGATTGTTGTTCACCGGGCTGGAACTTTACGAACGCTATCCCATCGCCCAGCAACGACCGCTGAAAAATTACACCCAGCTGGCTTCCATGTTCGTCTCTGTCGTGGGCGGCATTGTGCTGATGTCGTTTATTCTGGACACCTCCGCCTGGGGCCTGGTCAGCGGCCTCGGCGCACTCACAGCCTTCATTCTCCTGGTATTCCGGGATACGATCCTCTCTTTTGTCGCCGGATTGCAGATTGCCGGCAATGACCTGCTGCGCAAGGGGGACTGGATAGAGGTCCCTTCGTTCAATGCCGACGGAACCGTGGTGGACGTGGCGCTGCATACCATAAAAATACAGAACTTCGACAACACCATCGTCTCGATTCCAACCTACAAACTCATGGAGAACTCGTTTCGCAACTGGCGCAGCATGTTTGTTTCGGGCGGACGCCGCATTAAACGTTCCCTTTTCATTGACCAGGCTTCCATACGCTTTGCCGATGCAGCACTGCTTGACCGCCTGCGCTCCGTTAAACTCCTCGAAGATTTTCTGACCTATCGGGAGCGGGAAATCTTTAATTACAACCGCAACCAGGCCGGAAATACGATTAATCCGCTCAACGGACGCCACCTGACCAATATCGGTCTGTTCCGATCTTATGTTCTTGCCTATCTCAAACAGAACAGCCGGTTGCACCACAAGGGTTTCACACTCATGGTCCGGCAGCTCGAACCGGAGGCGGACAAGGGGCTTGCTTTACAGATTTATTGTTTTGCTACGGACACCAGCTGGGTACTTTTCGAAGAAACCCAGTCCGACATCTTTGACCACCTCCTTGCCGCCCTGCCCCTGTTTGATCTGCGCGCGTATCAGCGCATCAACGCCCATGACCAGCGACGGACAAATTACCAGGAGCAATGGGCCGAATTGCTGGGCGAAAACAATACGCAGCCTTTGCCCAGACAAAAAACGCGCACGGCCTGTTTTTCAAAAAAAACGCGTGCCAGAACTGCTGCGAAAAACACAAGACGTTTTCAAAAAACATCCGCAGCTCGCCGATCCCGCAGTTAATTCCGAAATAGCAGGCTTTCCGGCTCGAGTACTTCCATCAATCACCCCTTTAATAAAAATCGTTGCTCAGGAAGAATAAAATAGTTGAATACGCAACTATTTTTTGTTAATTTAGTTGCGTATTCAACTAATAAGGAGCCCAGCTTATGGAATTATCCGGCAGACTCACTATCGGCCGTTATATTGCCTTGTTATCGCGGATGGCTACGGTCTATCTGGGGCAGGAATTGAAGCATCTGAATATTGGGCCCGGTCAGTATATTTTTCTGGCCGAACTCTTTGACGAAGAGGGCTTGAGTCAGGACGAGCTGACCCAAAGAACCCATGTGGATAAATCCAATACCACCAGGGCCCTGAAAAGGCTGGAACAAGCCGGATACATCGAAAGACGCTCAGATGACGCTGATAAACGCATCAAACGCGTCTTCCTGCAACCGGCGGCACGGGAAATAGAACAGGAATTCTGGCGAATCCTCACAAACTGGAGCGCTATTCTCGGCGAAAATCTTCAACAGGAACAACAGGAGCGTATCCTGCAGGATTTACACGCGTTGGCGGATAACGCGCTAACCCATCTAAGGCGTCATTGAATGCATAACAGGAGCTGTGAGCGCTATGAAAAAATCGTACAAAATTTTGGCGATCAACGGAAGCCACAGGCAGGAAAGAGGCATTTCCGCAATTCTGCTCGAACAGTTTCTTCGGGGAAGCCGGGCAGCGGGTGCGGAGGCCGAAATACTCTACCCGGGGAAAATGCAGATCGGCAGGTGCAAAGCCTGCTACCAGTGCATCATTAAAACGCCTGGTGTCTGTTGCCAGCGAGATGCCATGGGACACGTTCTCGAGGCCATACAAACGGCTGATCTGCTTGTTTTCGCGGTTCCTGTGTATTTTGATACCATGCCCAGCGACCTGAAAACGCTGATTGACCGTTTCATGCCGACTTTGGGACCAAAGTTTAAATTCAGAGAAGGACGAACCTACCACCTGCCCATGAACTCTTCCCCGCGAGACGTTGTGACCATCCTCCTGTGCGGAAACCCGGAACTGGAAAGCTTGCATTCTTTGCGTGGAACTTTCCGGCGGTTCATCGCAAACATGGGGCATCGCCTGAAAGGGGAATTCCTGTTCCCTTCATCGCAAATGGTTGTGGATAATGCCGCGGAATTACAGGGGCAGCTCAAGGCATTAAGCCGGGCCGGAGAAGAGATTGTCAAACAGCAGACAATAAGCGAAGCAACCTGCGATGCAGTAAATAGGATGTACGTAACGGATTATGCAGCCGATATTGCACACAAAAACAAAACGTTCGCCGCTCTGATCCGCCAGTTTCAAGTCGCAGCCGTTAATGGTTGATCAGCATTAAGCCCGCTTTCAAAAATAAAACCGCGGCTTTTGTCATAGCAAAAGCCGCGGTTGAAAGCGTCGCAGGAATGGGTCTTAAAACTGCCGCAAAAACCGCAGATCGTTTTCAAAAAACATCCGCAGGTCGCCGATACCGTACTTGAGCATGGCCACCCGCTCGACTCCCATACCAAAGGCAAAGCCCGTATAGACTTCCGGATCGTAGCCCACGGCTTCAAAAACGGCAGGGTCGACCATGCCGCATCCCAGAATTTCCACCCATCCGGTCTGTTTGCATACGCGGCAGGGAGCGCCATCGACGGATCCCTTTCCGCCGCACATGACGCAGGAAATGTCCACCTCGGCGCTGGGTTCCGTAAAGGGAAAGAAGCTGGGACGGAAGCGGACTTTGGTTTCCGGCGTAAACACCTGCTGGGCAAAATGGGTCAGCGTGCCGCGCAAATCCGCCAGGCTGACGTTTTTGTCCACCAGCAAGCCCTCGATCTGATGAAACATGGGCGTATGTGTCAGGTCGGAATCACGGCGATAGACCTTGCCCGGCGCCACGACCGCCACCGGAGGTTTCTGCTGCAGCATGGTGCGTACCTGCAGCGGCGACGTATGCGTCCGCAGAACGATATTGTCCGTGATGTAGAGCGTATCCTGCATGTCTCTGGCCGGATGGTCCGGAGGCATGTTCAGGGCTTCGAAGTTGTGAAAATCGTTCTCCACTTCCGGTCCGGAAACAATATCGTAGCCGAGTTTCTGGAACATGGCGCAGATTTCTTCGGTAACCCTGGTGATGGGGTGCACGGAACCGGCCCAGGGAGCGCGTCCGGGCAGCGTGGGGTCAAACCCCTCCAGACCGGACTGACGCTCCGCAGCGGCGAGAGAAGCCTTGCGTTCGTCGAACAATCTGGTGAGTTCCTGTTTGACCTCATTGGCGGTCTTACCGGCCAGCGGACGATCTTCCGCGGACAGCTGCGGCAGGCCGGCCATAATTTTGGCCAGGGAGCCTTTTCTTCCGAGATAGGTGATTCGAATGTCTTCCAATGCGTCGGGCGTATCTGCGGTTTCCAGATCTTTGGAAAATGCCGGTACAAGACCCTCCAATTCAGTGATCAGCGTATTGCCGCTCATGATGGCCTCGCAATATCTTGGGATGGCGGGAAATGAATAGCAGTCGATAATGGCGCCGGGCGGACAAATATCCGCCCGGCGCGAAGAAATTAGTCGAGTTTGGACTTGGCGAGTTCGACGAGCTTGGCGAAGTTTTCTTTTTCACGAACTGCGATGTCGGCAAGTACTTTGCGGTTCAGCTCGACGCCGGCCAGGGTCAGACCGCGCATGAAGCGGCTATAAGACAGGCCGTTTTCACGTGCTCCGGCATTGATACGAATGATCCAGAGCTTGCGGAATTCGCGTTTGCGGACCTTGCGGTCGCGAAAAGCGTACTGCAAACCGCGTTCGACAGTTTCACGCGCGCTCCTGTAGAGCTTGCTTCTGCTGCCGCGATAGCCTTTGGCCATCTCCAAGTATTTCTTGTGCCTCTTATGGGCGCTTTTTCCTCTTTTCACACGCATGGCGTGTCCTCCGTAATGCTCTTGTTGTCTGCCTAGCTGCGAGCCTCTGAACACGAAAACTGCAAGGCGTTGTTAGATGTAGGGCATCATCCGTTTTACGTGCTTCATGTTCGCGTCGTCCACGAGTTCACCTTGGCGCAGTCGTCTTTTGCGCTTGGCGTTTTTCTTGGTCAGGATGTGGCGCATGTTCTGCTGGCGTCTTCTGACCTTGCCGCTTCCGGTTGTGCGGAAGCGTTTAGCCGCGCTTCTTTTTGTTTTCAGTTTGGGCATTTCTCTCTCCTATGGCAACGCTTTAAAAGCGGGTTGTTGCATGCTGACCTTCAGGATAAACGAGCTTCTGTAAAAGTCCGCAGTAATCCCTCTTTTGCCTTTGAACGGCATAAAAAGAGTGTGGCTCGGAGCGTTTTGCTCGTGTGCCGTCAAAGATGGCGTTTCTCCGCCGGGAACTATTTAACCTTGGCTTGCGGCGTAAGATACATGCTCATGGAACGCCCTTCAACCCGGGGCATCTGTTCCACTTTTGCCAGATCTTCCGTATCCGCAATGGCGCGTTCCAGCAGATGCAGCCCTCTGTCCTTGTGGACAATCTCTCGCCCGCGAAACCAGACCGTGACTTTTACCCGGTCTCCGTTGCTCAAAAAACGCCTGATGTGCTTCAGTTTGGTCTGGTAATCATGCTCGTCCGTCTTGGGGCGAACCTTGATTTCCTTGATCTGAATAACCGTCTGACGTTTACGGGCTTCCTGCTGCTTTTTCTGCTGCTGGTACTTGTACTTCCCGAAATCCATAATCCTGCAAACAGGCGGATCCGCGTTCGGCGCGACTTCGACAAGATCAAGACCGCTTTCATGGGCCGTTTTAATGGCCTCTTCCTTGGTCAAAATTCCCAGCTGCGAACCATCATCCCCTATAACCCGTACCTGCTTGGAACGGATTTGATGGTTACACCGAGCCTGCGTAGTTGAAGCTATAGCTCATCCCTCCTCGCTTGAACGGTTCACTACATGCGTCCAAGATTCGTTTGGTTATCAGATCCACTGATTCCAATCCCAGATTTTCGCCGGTTCTCAAACGTATGTTGACTCCCCCTGCCTCAACCTCCTTATCTCCGATAACGAGGATATAGGGGACCTTTTCCAGTTGCGCCTCACGAACCTTGTAGCCCAACTTTTCGTTGCGCAAATCTGCTTCGGCGCGAATACCGGCGGAACGCAGCTGCTCAAGGGCCTGTTGCGCAAATTCATTCTGCGCGTCGGTCACGGTAAGCAGCTTGGCCTGCACCGGCGCCAGCCAGACAGGGAACGCCCCGGCGTAATGTTCTATCAGAGCACCGATGAAACGCTCCACCGAGCCCAGAATCACACGGTGCAGCATGACCGGACGATGTCGTTCTCCATCCTGACCAACATAATACAGGTCAAAGCGCTCAGGCAAGGTAAAATCGCACTGAACGGTGGCGCACTGCCAGGAGCGCCCCAGAGCATCCTTGACCTTGATATCGATTTTCGGCCCGTAAAAGGCTCCGTCGCCTTCATTGATGTCATAGGGCCGGCCCAGAGTTTTCAACGCCTCTTCCAAGGCCTGGGTCGCACGATCCCAGTCTTCGTCCGAGCCGATGGATTTTTCCGGGCGCGTACTGAGTTCCAGTTCGAATTCAAAATCGAAAATTTTCATCACATCTTCGACAAAACGAATGATGCCGATGATTTCATCCAGCAACTGGTCCGGACGGCAGATCAGATGCGCGTCGTCCTGAGTGAACTGGCGGACGCGCAGCAGGCCGTGCAGTACGCCGGACTTTTCATGCCGGTGCACCACGCCCAACTCGAAATAACGCTGGGGCAGATCGCGGTAGCTGCGGATCCGGGATTTGTAGATCAGCATGTGGGACAGGCAGTTCATGGGTTTGACGCCGTAGGCCTGCTCATCCACTTCGGTGAAATACATATTCTCCCGATAATTATCATAATGGCCGGAATTCTCCCAAAGCTCCCGCCGCAGCAGGATGGGCCCCTGCACGATCTGGTAGCCGCGCCGGAGATGCTCCTTGCGCTCGAAATCTTCCAGAATCGTCCGTACGAGCATGCCCTTGGGATGCCAGATCACCATGCCCGGTCCGGCTTCATCGCTGAAGCTGAACAGGTCGAGCTGGGTTCCCAGCTTGCGGTGATCGCGCTTGGCGGCTTCTTCCAGCCACTTCAAATGCGCCTTGAGACCTTTTTCATCGGCAAAGGCCGTACCGTATATCCGCTGCAGCATGGGCCGCTTTTCATCACCGCGCCAGTAGGCGCCGGCCACTTGCGTCAGCTTGAAAGCCTGAAGCTTGCTGGTGTCGGGCAGATGAGGCCCGCGGCAAAGATCCACAAAGTCGCCATTGGTATAAACGGACACTTCATCGGCGCCCAGGTCTTCCATGATCTCGACCTTGTAGGTCTCCCCCATGTCGGAAAACAGCTTCTTGGCTTCCTCAGTGGACATCACCTTGCGGTCAAAAGGCTGCGCTTCCGCAACCACTTTGCGCATTTCGGCTTCTATGGCCTCGAGGTCTTCGGGAGTGAACGGGCGTTCGTAATCGAAGTCGTAGTAAAATCCGTTTTCAATGGACGGGCCAATGGTCACCTTGACTCCGGGGAACAGACGGCGCACCGCGGTAGCCATGATATGCGCCGCGCTATGGCGCAGCACATCAAGCCCCTCCGGTGTTTCTGCAAACACGGGTTCGAGTACGCCACAACCCTCAGGCAACGGCGAACTCATATCCAGCATCGAGCCGTTTTCACCACCCGGACACTTACATGCGACCACAGCTTTGAATTTCTTACCGCTCAACCCTTTTTTAAGGGCCTCGGCGCACGTATTGCCGGGGTCAACTTCTACCGGGTTGCCCTGCACCGTTACGTTCACCAGCCTACGCCTCCTTCAGCGCTCTTTAAGTACGTACAGTATAACCTGCACTGAATAATAAATCAGCCCCGTTCTCCCTTTGAAACTCTCGTTCAGTATCCGCCGGGCGGACACCAAAAGGGGTGCGGGGCCGTTGCGTTTATGCTAATGGTAGGCGCGAGGAGATTTGAACTCCTGACCCCTTGCGCGTCAAGCAAGTGCTCTCCCCCTGAGCTACGCGCCTACGTCAAAAGCAGAGAGACAACTAAACACCTATCCCCGTTTCTGTCAAGGAAGTTTTTTCATTTTTTTAAAATAACCATCGAAACAAGGAAAGCAACCGTGCGAGCCTTCTTAAAAAGCACCTCCTGCGCCTGGTGCGGCATCCGCCACGCCTTCGACAATCAGCGTAACATCAAGATCATCTCCTGCTGCGCCCTGCTGGCTCTGGTCGTCGGTCCGGCCTGCGGCCTGTCCGCTGTGGAGCTGGCCGTCATCGCCCTGACTTCCGGCCTGGTGCTCAGTCTGGAAATCGCCAACACCGCCCTGGAAACACTGGCTGACGCGCTCCACCCTAAACAACACCCCAAAATCGGCCGGGCCAAGGACCTCATGGCCGGCGCGGTGCTCACGGCATCCCTTGCCGCCGCCCTCGTGGGGCTGATTCTTTTCGGCAACGCCCTGCTGTGGTGACGCCGATCCGAACACTTTATGCCAGCGAATTATATCTGCAACAGGCTCCCATTCATAATATAGACGACCTGTAAACGTGCCCCCGATGTGAGGTTCTTGTGCCAACTTGTCAGTAGTGATATTGTCATTTCAAGTATTTGCTATCGATAATATCAATACTTCAGAGCAGGTTGCATTGAGTGAATTTTATTGATTACGAAAGCCTCCTCCAGTCAGAAGACACGGCAAAACACTATTTCACATCCTTTTGCTGGTCCGGCGGGGGGCCTCATTGCGCAAAATGCGCCTGCAACAAAGTATACACCCTGGCGGAAGGCCGCTACCGTTGCGCTTGCTGCGGGTACACCTTTCATGACTTCAGCCGCCGCTTCATCAATAACGGCAATCTGAGCCCACAGGACTGGCTGAGACTTATCAAGCTTTTCGAACTGGAGATCCCGCTCCCCCAGATAGCCGTCCAGTTGGGAAAATCCTACAACACCATCGCCAAATCAGTGCAATCCGTACGTGCCGCCATCATGGCAACCTCCCTTGATGCGGATCTCATTTTCGACTCCGGACTCGGTTCCAGCCTGGGCACTGCGCGCGGCAAACGCATCAAACACGGTCCCGGCGGTGGTCCGCAAAGATCCCTGGTTTTCGGCATCATCCCATACGGGGACCTGACCTTCGTTGACCTGCTACCGGACATGACCGGCGAATCCCTCATCCATCTCAAAACGACCTTTCACCTGAAAACCGCCGGCCTGGGCGGACTGGTCTATACCGACAGATATAAAAAGTACGACGCACTTTTGACATGCGATCCGGATATCCGGCATCTTCCCCACGCGCCGCATGCGGATTCTTCCCTGTACATCGACAACCAGAAGGGGTTCTGGAAGTTCGCCAAAAAACGCTTGAAAAGCTCGCGCAGGGTATCATGCAAATACATGGCCCTGTTCCTCAAAGAACTCGAATTCCGCTTCAATTACCGCAACGAGGACATGTTTTCCCGCATTGCTGCTGCCCTATGCAATCTTGTGCCAAGACTTAAGTAGTGACACTCCCGCCTTCTGCCCGCTGATTCGCCTTACATGAGATAGCACTCCTGTCTGCAGACAAATGGAGGATTCCATGTACGTAACCGCTTCACACCAACCTAGGAACGCATGCGCTGCCGCCGTTCCCTTTGCAGGACTGGGATATGATCTCCAGCCCGTGAAAGATCTGGCGGCCCGTATGTCCTTGCGACAGATCAACGTCCGGAACCGGCATGTTCCCACTCAAGCCCGGCCTGCGCCTGCTCCGGCGTACGCCGGGTTTGCGCTTTTGCTTATGCTGGGACGCGAAATTCGCGGACGCTGACCTGACACCCCAACTTTACAGGAGGTATCTTTATGCACCTATGTCGAAGATCCTTTCTCAAGCTGTCGGCCGCGGCCGGCATCGCATCCGTTTACGGCGGACTGGGATTCAACCTCTCCCCCGCCGCCGCCAAAGCTCAAGAATACGCGCTCAAGACCAGAACCGCCAAAGAAACAACATCGATCTGCCCCTATTGCGCCGTGGGATGCGGTCTCATTGTCCAGACCAATACCGACACGCACCGCGCCATCAATGTGGAAGGCGATCCGGATCACCCGATCAACGAGGGCGCCGTCTGCGCCAAAGGGGCCTCCCTCTGGCAGCTTGCAGAAAACGACGAACGCCCGGCAACACCGTTGTACCGCGCGCCCAATAGCAGCGAATGGAAAAGCGTGAGCTGGGAATGGGCGTTGGATGAAATCGCCAAGCGCGTCAAGAAAACCCGCGACGCGAGTTTTACGGAAAAGAACGCCAAAGGCCAGACCGTCAATAGATGCAACGGCATCGCTTCCGTCGGCTCCGCTGCCATCGACAACGAGGAATGCTGGATATACCAGGCCATGTTACGTGCGTTAGGGCTGGTCTACATCGAGCACCAGGCCCGTATCTGCCACAGCTCCACCGTGGCGGCCCTGGCAGAATCCTTCGGCCGCGGCGCCATGACCAACCACTGGATAGACATCAAAAACAGCGACTGCATTCTGATCATGGGCAGCAACGCAGCGGAAAACCATCCCATTTCCATGAAATGGGTGCTGCGGGCCATGGACAAAGGCGCCAAACTGATCAGCGTCGACCCCAGATTCACCAGGACCTCCTCCAAGGCGAACCTCTACTGCCAGATACGCGCGGGTACGGATATCGCGGTGCTGGGCGGCCTGGTCAAATACATCCTGGAGAACAACCTGATCCAGCGTGATTATGTTGTCAGCCACACCAACGCGTCGTTCATCGTCGGTGAAAAATTCTCCTTCAAAGACGGTCTGTTCAGCGGTTACCACGCCAATCCCAAGGATGCGGACTACGTGGGAGCTTACGACAAGTCCACCTGGGCTTTCGAACTGGACGCCGCGGGCATTCCCAAAAAAGATCCCACGCTCAAGCATCCGCGCTGCGTCTACAACCTGCTTCGGCAGCACTACGACCGCTACAATATCGACACGGTCGCGGCCACATCCGGAGCGGACAAGGACAAGCTGCTCGAATTCTACAAGCTGTACGCGGCGACCGGCGCCCCGGACAAGGCGGGCACCATTCTGTACGCCATGGGCTGGACGCAGCACACGGTGGGAGTCCAATACATCCGGACCATGGCCATGGTGCAGCTGTTGCTGGGCAACATCGGCGTGGCCGGCGGCGGCGTCAACGCCCTACGCGGTGAGTCCAACGTTCAGGGCTCCACCGACCACTGCCTGCTCTGGCATATCCTGCCGGGCTACCTGACCGTGCCCAAAGCCTCTCTGGACAGCCTCGAGACTTACTGCAAGACCGCCGTTGCCCCGCATCTCGCCGGAGCCAAGGACCCGAAAAGCGCGGCCTGGTGGCAGTATTACCCGAAATATATCGCCAGTTACCTCAAGGCGATGTTTCCTGAGCTTGCGCCCGCGGACGGTTATGCCATGCTGCCCAGGGCAGAGGACGGCAAAACCTATACCTGGCTCCAGCTCTTCGACGCCATGTCCGAAGACGCCTTCAAAGGCTTCTTCGCCTGGGGACAAAACCCGGCCTGCTCGAGCGCCAACGCCAACAAAACCCGTAATGCCATGGCCAAGCTTGACTGGATGGTCAATGTCAACATCTTCGACAATGAAACCAGCTCGTTCTGGAAGGGCCCCGGCATGGACCCCAAACAGGTAGGCACAGAAGTCTTCTTTCTGCCCTGTGCGGTTTCCATCGAAAAAGAAGGCTCCATCACCAATTCCGGCCGCTGGATGCAATGGCGCTACGAAGGCCCCACGCCGCGCAAGGGGACCAAGACGGACGGACACATCATCGTCGAGCTAATGGAACGCATCCGCGCTCTTTACCAAAAGGAACCCGGCTCCTTTCCCGAACCCATCAAACAGCTCTCGCTGGATATGTGGAAAGACGAAAAGGGCTACAATCCGCACAAAACCGCCAAACTGGTGAACGGCTACTTCCTCAAAGACGTCACCATCAAAGGTAAGACTTATAAAAAAGGCACGCTGGTGCCGAGTTTCGCCTTTCTGAAGGACGACGGCTCGACCAGTTCGGGCAACTGGCTGTATTGCAACTCCTACACGGAAAACGGCAACAACAGTGCGCGCCGCGACAAAAAGCAGACCGACATGCAGGGCAACATCGGCCTGTATCCCAATTGGACCTGGTGCTGGCCCGTCAACAGGCGGATCATCTACAATCGGGCGTCCTGCAACACCAAAGGCCAGCCTTACGCGCCGCAAAAGCCGGTGATCGCCTGGGACGGCAAGAAATGGCTGGGCGACGTACCGGACGGCGGCTGGGCGCCTGGGGAAAAGTACGCGTTCATCATGAAACCGTCGGGCCACGGCCACATTTTCGGCCCAGGTCTCAAAGACGGTCCTTTCCCCGAACACTACGAGCCCATGGAATGCCCGGTCACGGTCAACCTCTTTTCCAAGCAGTTGCACAACCCCACGGCGCTGCAGTTCAGCAAAGAGGAAAAGGCCGTATGCGATCCGCGCTATCCCTTCGTGGCCATGACCTACCGGGTCACGGAACATTGGCAGACAGGCTTGATGACCCGCTACACGCCCTGGCTTCTCGAGGCGCAGCCGCAGATGTTCGTGGAAATGTCCAAAGAGCTGGCCCAGCTGCGCGGCATCGGCAATGGCGAAAAATGTTTCGTGGAAAGCGTACGCGGCGAACTGTGGGCAATCGCCATCGTCACCGAACGCATGAAGCCGCTAACCATACAGGGGCAGACCATTTACCAACTCGGCATGCCCTGGTGCTTTGGCTGGCAGATGCCTCATGACGGCAGCGGAGGCGATTCCGCCAACCTGCTGACGCCTTCCGTGGGTGATCCCAATACGGGCATTCCCGAAACCAAGGTCTTTATGGCCAACGTGAAAAAAGCCTGAGGAGCCAATCATGTCCAAATCCTTCTTTATAGACACGTCGCGCTGTACGGCCTGCCGGGGCTGCCAGGTGGCCTGCAAGGCCTGGCACGACCTGCCCGCGGAAAAAACAAAAAACGTCGGCTCGTATCAAAACCCACAGGATCTTTCGTCCATCACCTACAAGCTGGTGCGTTTCAATGAAACCACCATAGACGGCATGATGCGCTGGCTGTTTTTTCCGGAACAGTGCCGCCACTGCATCGAACCGCCCTGCAAATTGCAGGCGGACATGGAGGTCGAAGGAGCGATCATCCAGGATCCTTCCACCGGAGCCATTCTGTATACCGACAAAACCAAAGACCTGAGCTTTAGCAGCGGGGACGAATTCTGCCCCTACAATATCCCCCGCAAGGATCCGGCCACCGGACGCTGGGCCAAATGCGACATGTGCATCGACCGCATCAGCAACGGCCTTCTGCCTGCCTGCGTACAGGCCTGTCCGACCGGCACCATGAACTTCGGGGACCGGGATGACATGCTGGCGCTGGCCCAGGAACGACTGGCCGTGGTCAAGGCCAGAAGCCCCAAGGCGATTCTGGCCAACACGGACGACGTCAATGTCATCTACCTGTTTGAGTACGACCCCGCCTCCTATTACGAATACGCCGTGGCGGACAATGCGCCCGTGCCGTTTTCCAGAAGGAGTCTGTTCGCCTCTCTGGGGCGGCCTTTTAAAAGACTGGTCTGATTCTCTCCACAACACCTAAAGCAGCAAGGGGGACGTTTCGGCGTCCCCTTTTATGCTTGCTGCCGCACTTAAAAACCTCTCAAAAAAGTCGCCATTATCCTTCCGTAACAAACATGTGGCCTGGCTTTTCAAGATCGGCTACTCTGCCTCCGGGCATGACGTATCATTTTGAGGGAATTTTTCCCCACACCTGGTGACACGCGAGGAATACCATGCGTATTTTAGGCTTGCGGAGTCGTTTTTTTATTCTTTTGGGCATCCTGGTCGCCGTCAACCTGGCCGGCGCCCTGACCACGCTCTGGTACGTGCAGCGTACGCAGGCGCTTTTTTTCCGGACCATCGAGCAGGGAGCCGAAGCCCTGGCCACGGCGCAGGAACTGCAAAACGCCCTGCTCTCGCAGCGCGGATACGTCAGCTACTATTATCTGGACCATGACGCGGACTGGCTCGAGCGGCTTGAGGACGCCAAAAAAGACTTTGAAATCTGGTGGAGGAAGTCCTTCGACCTGGTCCGCAAGGAAGAAGACAGCCATCTGCTTTTCACCATTGAAAGCGAATACGTACGTTATACGGTGCAGCGCGACCGGGTCATCGAACTTTACAAAGAAGGCAAACGCCTGCAGGGGGAAGCCCTGCATGCGGATGTGCGCAAAAAATTTCAGATGGTCAGCGAGCTGTGCGCCCGGTTCACGAAAAACAAAAAACAACGCATCAGCGAACTGCTCGCCGAGTTCAACAAGCAGTTCGCCCGGTTCACCTGGCTGGCCTGGTCGGCCATTCCCGCCGGTGCCATCCTCGGTCTGATGCTGGCCGTACTGATCATCCGCAAGGTACTCAGTCCGCTGCACAGAATCACTGAAACGCTTTCCAGCCACGTGGACCATACCGTACGGGACACTGTCGGCCCCGACGAGGTGGAGTACCTGGGCGACAAAGTCCAGCTGCTGCTGAAGGACGTGGACCAGGCCCGGCACAGTCTGGCAAAAAGCCGCGAGGACCTGCTCCAGGCCGAGAAACTGGCCACCACGGGCAAGCTTGCCGCCGGTGTGGCCCACAGCGTACGCAATCCGCTGACTTCGGTGAAAATGCGGCTCTTCACTCTGGGGCGCAGTCTGCCGGCTAACCCGGAAGTGCAGGAAGATCTGGAAGTCATCAACGAGGAAATCGATTTTATCGATACGATCCTCAGAAACTTCCTGGAATTCTCCCGGCCGCCCAAACTCAAGCCCCAGCCCCTGTGCCCGTCGGACATCGTGGACCAGAGCCTGCAGTTGCTTAAACACAAGCTGGAATCCACCCGTACCGAGGTCACTGTGCAGCGCGAAACCGCCCTGCCCCTGGTGCTCGGCGATCCGGACCAGCTCAAGGAAGTCCTGGTCAATCTGCTGGTCAACGCCATGGAAGCCATGGGAGATAACGGTTCCATACTGATCGCGGAAGAAAAAGGCGTGATCGAACCCTACGGACACGTGATCATTCTGCGTATGACGGATAGCGGCCCAGGCATGTCGCCCAGCCTGCTGGCCCAGGCATTCGAACCCTTTGTCAGCAACAAGGAAGAAGGAACCGGGCTGGGCCTGGCCATTTCCAGACGCATTATGGAAGAACACGGCGGCTGGCTGCACGCCACTTCGGAAACCGGCAAGGGCGCCACCTTCGTCATCGGCCTGCCGCAAATGGAGAAATGTCAGTGAGTACCATTCTGATCGTAGACGACGATGCGCAGTTGCGCCGCAGCTTCAGCAAACTGCTCGGCGAAAACGGCTATACGGTCGAACTCGCCGGAACCGGCGAACAGTGCCTGGAACGCGCCAAACAGGGCAATGTGGACCTGGTCATTCAGGACATCCGTCTGCCCGGCATCGACGGCCTGGACACCTTGCGCCGGCTGCGCGAAATCGATTCCGAAATCCAGGTTATCGTCATGACCGCATACGGAACCATGGATACGGCCGTGGAAGCCACCCGCCTTGGCGCCTACGATTATATATTGAAGCCCTTTGACATTCCGACCATGTTCGGGCTGATCGAAAAAGCCCTTGAAACCGCCCGCCACAGAAAAACCCAGACGGCCCTGGAAGGCGACGACGTCCAGACATCCATCGACGTGGTGCTCGGAAAATCCCCGGCCATGCAGGAAGTGTTCAAGGCCATCGGACGCGCCGCGCCCACGGACGCCACCGTGCTGATCCGCGGCGAATCCGGCACCGGCAAGGAGCTGGTTGCCAGAGCCATCTATAAATACAGCTCCCGTATGGATAAGCCCTTCTGCGTCATCAATTGCGTGGCCATCCCGGAAACACTGCTGGAAAGCGAGCTGTTCGGCTATGAAAAGGGAGCCTTTACGGGCGCTGCCTCCCGCCGGGTGGGTAAAATAGAACAGGCCAACCACGGCACGGTCTTTCTGGATGAAATCGGGGACATGCCCTTGTCCATCCAGGCAAAAATCCTGCGCCTGCTGCAGGAGCGGACCATTGAACGCCTCGGCGGCGGCGCTTCCATTCCCGTGGACGTACGCATCATCGCGGCCACCAACCGCGACCTGGAGCAGGCCGTACAGGATGGGGAGTTCCGGGAAGACCTCTACTTCCGGCTCAAGGTGGTGACGCTTTCCCTGCCCGCGCTGCGCGACCGAATGGCGGACATTCCTTTGCTCACCCGTCATTTTCTGCGGTTGCACGCCCAGGAGATGGATCTGCCCAATCCGGGCATCACCTCCGAAGGCGAGGCCGCACTGATGCGCTATTCCTGGCCGGGCAACGTCCGCGAACTGTCCAACTGCCTGCAGAAAGCCGTGATTTTCAGCAAGGGCGGATTGCTGGAAGAGAGGGAAATCGAATCGGCTTTACGCCATCCGTCGCCGCGGACAAAGGGCGGTTTCCATTCCTCCAAGGAAGCTCTGGCCGAATGGGCGCGCCAGGCCCTGCTCTCCAACCACGGCAAAAAGCCTTACGAAGAAGCCCTGGACGAAATCTCAGCCCTGCTGCTCAAAACCGCCCTGGAAATGACCGAGGGCAACAAAAGCCGCGCCGCAACTCTGCTCGGACTGACTCGCCCGACCCTGTTCTCCAAGCTGGAAAAGCACCGTTTGTCCGTCGGAACCAAGGTGACGGGTTCAAACGAGTAACATTTTAAACTATACTCACCCCATGGGGAAACTGATAGCCAGGCTTTTTACAGACTGTAAAAGAAGCTGACGTCAGGGAACGCCCCCAATCCCCCCGATTTTTCCTTGTCATCAAAATAAATTCATTATTTCAAGTCATTAGAAAGATTATTTTTCTCAAGGCAGCTGGCATAGCCCTTGCTTTTGTGAAGTTTGTAACAACGTCAAGGTTTTTGACTGTGGTTGCAAGGCAAACAAACGGGGAGATGACACAGTGGCCGCCCAAACATTTACACATACACTCACCAAAAAGATCAGCTCGCTGATCATTCTCGTCTCTTTGGCTCCCCTGATTGTTGTCGGCGGCATCTTCGCCCACCTGTTCCATACGGCCTACCGTGATAAAACCGTGGCCCATCTGGAAGAAATGGTCAGTAAACACCGCGATATCGTCAACGTGCATCTGAAGGAACGGCTGGCGACCATCCAGACCATCATCGAACTTACATCTCCGCAAAACCTGCGGGATTCCGCCTATCTCAAAGACATGCTTTACACGCTGCATTCCCAGTACGGCCGGGTCTTCGTGGACCTGGGATTTGTCAACGATTCCGGTTCGCTGCTGGCTTATGCCGGTCCTTTCCAACTGGGAGACGCACAATACGCGCAATCCGTCTGGTTTCAGAATGCCCTGGGCAAGGATCACTACATCAGCGACGTATTCATGGGTCTGCGCAACCAGCCCCATTTCATCGTGGCGGCCAGCCGCGTCTGGCAGGGCCACCGCTACATTCTCCGCGCCACCATTGATTTCGAAGCCTTCACCCGTCTGGTGGAAAATATCCGGATCGGAGAGACCGGCCACGCCTTCATCATCAACAGACAGGGAGATTTCCAGACACAACCTCAGGAAGACATGAGCCATTGCAAGGAGCAGTTGCTGGCCCTGGTCAGCAATACGCTTCCTGATGTTCCGGTGATGGGGGCTCTGCTCAAATTCACCGAGGCCCAGGCCTGCCCATCCGGAGCGGACGCGGTGTTCGTGCTGGCCACGCTCAAGCAGGGCGAATGGGTGCTGATTTTCGAACAGACAGCGGAAGAGGCCTTCCGGGATATCTCCCAGGCCAGACTGATCGTGGTTTCGGTTATGGCGCTGGGCGCCTTGGGCATCATCGGCATGGCCCTGCTGCTCTCGCGGCGCGTGGTCAACTACATCGCCAAGCTCGATGACGACAAGGAAAAAATGAACGAACAGGTGGTCCACGCCTCCAAGATGGCCTCCCTCGGTGAAATGGCCGCGGGCATTGCCCACGAGATCAACAACCCGGTGGCCGTCATGATTGAAGAAGCCGGCTGGGTACGGGACCTTCTGGACGACGCCGCCTCCAACGGCGGTTTCGACGAGGAAGAAGTACGCCGTGCTCTGGCGCAGATCAAAACCCAGGGCAATCGCTGCAAGGACATCACGCAAAAGCTGCTTTCCTTTGCCCGTAAAACCGAACCCGAACACAGCGCATTGGACGTGAATCAGCAGATTCAGGAAACCGTCGAACTCATCGCCTCCAAGGCGCGCTTCGCCAACGTCCAGATCGAAACCAAACTATCCACCTGGCCTCCCTGCATTCAGGCCTCATCCACGGAACTGCAGCAGGTCCTGCTCAATCTTCTCAATAACAGCCTTGATGCCATGGAACAGGAAGGCGGCCAGATCTCCATCAGCACGGTCATCGCCGATAAAATGATCGAAATAGTTGTCCAGGACAACGGCCCCGGCATTCCTGAAGCGGTTTTACCTAAAATTTTTGATCCCTTTTTCACCACCAAACCCGTGGGCAGAGGCACAGGTCTGGGCCTGGCCGTTTGTTACGGACTCATCAAAAATATGCATGGGGAAATCTCCGTCTCCAGCGCCGTGGGCCAGGGCAGCATCTTCCGTGTGCGTCTGCCCAAGGCGGCCGAACCCGCGTTCCGGACCCTGGCGATTAAGCATACCGGGCAGACCGGCAAATCCGGCAAGTCCGAAGGAGCCCAGCCATGAACGAACAAACCGCCCGCGCCCAGATACCGAATCCGATCAATCTGCTGCTGGTCGACGACGAGGAAAGTTTTGTCAGTGTTCTATCCAAGCGTCTGAACCGGCGCGGGGTGGAAGTGACAAGGGCCTTGTCCGGCGCGGAAGCGCTGCGCCAGGTCCGCAAACGGGAATTCGACATCATGATTCTTGATCTCAAAATGGAGGAAATGAACGGTCTGGAAGTCTTGAAAACCGTACGCATTGTGGCCCCGGAAATGGCCGTGATCATGCTCACCGGCCATGGATCGGAACAGGCAGCCCGAGAAGGCGTCACTTTAGGGGCGACGGATTACCTCCTGAAACCATGCGACCTTGACGACTTACTCGCGAAAATCGTCAAAGCCGTCTCCAAACGAGGGCAAGGCAATGAATAACGATGCCTCATTGGATGTGTTGCTTATCGACGATGAAACCTCTTTTACGGAAGTGATCAAAAAGCGTCTGTCCAAACGCGGTCTCAATGTCCGCGTGGCCAACAACGGCGAACAGGGTGTCCGGGAATTCGCCAGCAATCCGGCGGAAGTCATTGTTCTGGATATGCGGATGCCCGAAATGGACGGCGTGGATACTCTGCGGGCCATCCTGGCCCTGGAGCCTGATGCGCAGGTAATTTTTCTTACAGGACACGTCAATGCCGACCGCGCCCTGGAAGGTCTGGACCTTGGGGCATTCGACTACTGCCTCAAGCCCATCGACATCGACACCCTGTACGACAAAATAATCGACGCGGCCGAGCGCAAACGCTTGGGCCGCTAAGACTGGAGTAGGCAGGAGCCCTTTAACATTTCAATTTAACAGAAGGAAGAAACCCATGAAATCCATGTTCCAACAAATCTTTGTTCTCCTCAGGGAAGGAGCAAGAAGCCAGGCTCGCTGGGAGTATGAAATGTCCATGAATATTCTGCACAGCAGAAAACGCATGCTCATTCTCTTGTCGCTCTGTCTCCCGCTGCTGCTGTTTTCCGGTTACGTCCTGGCCGGAGGCTCCGACATGCCCACATTTCTCGGCGGCAAACACGCCTACAGCCCGGCATTCTACACCCCGTCCATTTTCGCCGTTTCCATCCTCATCGGCATGTGCGCCGGCCTGATCACGGGCTGTATCGGCGCCGGTGGCGGCTTTATCATTGCTCCGGCTCTGATGAGCGCGGGCATCAAGGGTATCCTCGCCGTTGGTACGGACCTGTTCCATATTTTCGCAAAAGCCATCATGGGCACCGTGGTGCACCGCAAACTCGGCAACGTCTCCGTGGGCCTGGCCCTCGCCTTTTTGGTCGGATCCATCGGCGGCGTGCTCGGCGGCGGCATAATCAACCGTGCCATCTATGAATTCGACCCCGTGCTTTCGGATTCGTTCATCAGCTTTGTTTACGTCATCCTGCTCGGTTTCCTGGGCCTTTACGCCATGACGGACTTCATAAAATCGGCCAGACGCGGCGACACCGGCGACGCCCACGGCGGCGGCGAAGGCGGCGCAACTCCCCGGAAAAGCCTGCCCGGCATGCTTCAGGCGTCCAAAATTCCGCCGCTGATCACTTTTGACGAAGACCTCACCCCCGGCGGCAAAAAGATTCCCGCTCTCTACGTTGCCATCTGCGGCGCCTTCGTCGGATTCGTGGCCGCTATCATGGGCGTAGGCGGCGGCTTCCTGACCTTCCCCATGTTCGTATACGTCCTGGGCGTTTCTTCCTTCACCACCGTCGGTACCGATATCCTGCAGATCATCTTCACCGCGGGTTTCGCTTCCATCACTCAGTACGCCATCTACGGCTTCATCTTCTACACCCTGGCCATGGGCATGCTCATGGGCTCCCTGGTTGGCATTCAGATCGGCGCACTGGCCACCAAGATGGTCAAAGGTATCTACATCCGCGGTTTCTACGCCACAGCCATTCTGGCAGGCTTCTTCAACCGCCTGTTCGCTCTGCCCAGCAAGCTGGTGGATATGAAGTACATCGACATGTCCAAGGAAACCGCAGGCTACATTACGCAGGTGGGCAACGTCATATTCTTCGTGGTGGTGAGCTTCTTCGCCATCTGGGTTATCTCCGTGTTCCTCAAAAATATCGGCAAGCTGCGCCAGGAGGCTTAACATGCTTATAGTCAATAAAAAACAATTCGGTATCAGTATATTCATGATCATTGTCTTTGCGGTGGTGTTGTTCCTGATGTTCTCGCCCCTTTTCGGAGGGAAGAACGCCTTCCAGGCTTCGGACGGTCTGTTCAACTCCATCTCCAAAGCCTCGACCAACCATATTGCCGAGCTGCATACCGTTCTGGACAAGCTGCAGCACAACGACGCGACCCAGTCTCTGGTAATTCCGCAGTCAGTGGGCGACAACCTCGTCGTCATGCTTAACGACGCGGGCGCGAATGCCAGCTACGCGGACAACGAACTCAAAGTTTCTGGAGACGTTAAAGTAATCTTCAAGCGGATCCTTGCGGATTCCGAGGCCATGTTCAACAATAACGGCGAAGCCCTCAGCTCTGCCTACGGCATTAAGCCCAGAGTCGCCATGTACGCCTGGTGGGTATACACCAATACCTCCAGCAAGGCCTACACCCTCGAAAAGAGATTCGCAGCCGCCAAAGTGCTTGAAGAAATCAAGACAAAGGGTGTCGAAGTCGGCTACAACTACTTCGGCGTGGATCCCACTCCGGTGAGCGAACGCATGGGCATCACCACCTTCGCCCTGGTCTTCTACGTGGCTTACACGCTCTGGTGGGGCTACGCCATTTTCTTTCTCTGCGAAGGCCTCGGCCTGATGATGGTAAAATCCTCCAAGAAGGAAGCGTAATAGTATGCGAACCCTGAACTCCTTGCGCCGTTTCCTTGCCAATCTCGTTCCTGGCGGCAGGCCCCCAGCGCAAATGGACGAGAAGGAAGTGGAGTTGCTCCGGCAACGCTTCAGGGTTCGCCATCACAATTTCAAGCTGCTGCTTTCCGGGAACAATGAAGCCCTGGAGCAGGTCAGCACCCTGGAAGAACTGGCACGCGGTGTGCGCCCATTCGGGGCGCACACCCTGCGTGCCCACTGCGCGCGGATTCTCACCCTGGCCTACCGCGCCATCAAACATCTCGAATCCCTCTCCAACGAGCCGCAAACCCAGCTCACCGAGCGCTTTCAGAGCATCAAAGCGGAACTGGACTCCCTTCTGGCAAGCCGCCGGGCAACGCCTGATCTGTCGTCCATTCCTTTTGTGCTGCCTCTGGAACAGGTGGAAAAACAGAGCGTGGACCTGACGGGCGCCAAGATGGCCCGCCTGGGCGAAGCGCACAATGTTCTGGGCATGCTCGCGCCAAAAGGCTTTGTGGTGACCACCGCCGCGTTCGAGGCTTTTATGGATTCCGGCGATCTGCGCGAAGAGATCGACCGCAGAATCCAGACCCGCGGAGAGGCGCTCACGTCCCGTATGGCTCTGGCCCAGGAACTGCAAAAACTGATCATCGACACGCCCTTGCCAGAGGCGCTGGAACGGACTCTGATTGAAGCCGGCAACACGCTTGCCACTTCCCTGGGTGGCCCCCCCAGGCTTGCTGTCCGTTCCAGCGCCGTTGGCGAGGACCAGTCCGGCGCATCATTCGCCGGACAATACAGGTCGGCCATCAACGTCAGTCTGGACTCCCTGCCCGAGGTCTACAAGGAAATCATCGCCTCGGCCTACAGTCTGGAAGCCATCAGCTACCGCCTGAACAAGGGCCTTTCCGAAGAAAGCGCTGTCATGAGCGTGGGCGTGCTGGCCATGGTGGACGCCGTGGCCGGCGGCGTCACCTATACGCGCGACCCCCTGGGCGCGCGGACCGATTCGGTGCTGGTCTATTCGGTCTTCGGCCTGCCCAAGCAGATGGTGGACGGCGCGGACGCCGCCGATTTCTTTGCCCTGAACCGGGAAAACGGCACCGTGCTCGAGCACGACATCGGCCAGAAAACCAGCCGTACTATCAGCCTGAAACACGAAGGCGTACGCCGCGAAACACTGGACCCTTCGCTGGGCGCCGTTTCTTCCATAGACGCAAAAACAGCCAGACGCATTTTTGATATGGCCATGGCCCTGGAGCGCCACTTCGGCGAACCGCAGGATGTGGAATGGGCTCTGGACGCCAAGGGCGAACTCTATCTGCTGCAGGCCAGACCGCTGCCGGCGGCCCTGTGCGACAGCGCCGCGGCCCATGTACTGGATCTGGGCATTCCCTCCAGACAAAGCAAGGACGGCGGGAGCAGGCCGAAAGACCATCGGGAACTGGGACGCGGTCTCGCGGTGAGTCCCGGGGTTGCGGCCGGGCCCGTACACCTGCTCTTGCGCGAAGCGGACATGCTGACCATGCCTCCCGGCGCGGTCATGGTGCTCAAGCGCCCCTTGCCCCGTTTCGCTCCGGCACTGGCCGACGCGTCCGCCATTGTGGCCGAGGAAGGCGGCATGGCCGGACATCTGGCCAGTGTGGCGCGCGAACTGGGCAAACCGGCCCTCTTCGGCATGGTCAACGCCCTGACCCGTCTGACTCCGGGAGCAACCGTCACAGTGGACGCGGACTCCAGGCTGGTCCTGGAAGGCCGCGATGCCATCCGGCTCCAGCGCGCACCGGCACCGGGCAATCTCATGAAGGGCTCCAAAGTCCACGACATGCTGCTCAACATTCTGCCAATTGTGGCCCATCTGACGCTGGTGGACCCGCAGGCACCCGAGTTCGCCGCACGCAACTGCGTCACGCTGCACGATATTTTCCGCTTTTGCCACGAGCACGCGCTGCTGTGCATGTTCGAGTTCGGCAAGCACAACCCTTTTCCGGAGAACGCCGCAAAACTGAGCTTCGGCGGCAAAAGCTCGCAGTTCAAGATCATCGATCTCGGCGGTTCGTTCCACGACAAGAAACAAGGCAACGCGATCCGGGTGGAGGATGTCGACTCCCTCCCGTTTCAGGCCTTCTGGCGCGGCATGACCGCCCTGCCCTGGAGCGGCCCCCCCACTGTGCATGCCAAGGGGCTCGCTTCCATCCTGCATGAGGCCATGCTCAACACCAACCTCGAACCCACCATGCCATCCACATACGCGGCCCAGAACTATTTCATGGTCGCGCCGGATTTCCTGAGCGGACAGTCCCGGTTCGGATTTCATTTTTCCACGGTGGAGGCCATGATCGGTGATCGGACCCGGGAAAATTTCATCAGCTTTCAGTTCAAGGGCGGCGCGGCCAATCAGCAGCGCCGGGAAAATCGAGCGGCCATGATCGCCGCTCTGCTCGACGCCCTGGGATTCGAGACGAAACGGACCATGGACATGGTCCGCGCCCGTATCGACAACCGGTCCATCAACACCATGCATTACTGCATCACCGCCCTCGGATTTCTTACCATGCATACGCGCCAGCTGGACATGGTCATGCACTCCGAACAGGCCGCCATGACCTACAAGGACCGCCTGCTCGAGCAATTGGGCCAGTTCATCAGCTGATGCTATTTCAGATTCCAACATTGACATGCCCTAAACATGTCATTTCAAGGTGTTAGAAAGTAAAAACTATAGCTTCGTTAGTTATTGTAAGCCCCAACGGGGCGAAATAAATAGAGCCCAGGGCAACGCCCTGGGTTAAAAAAGTCATAACGAAATAAGCCCTGAAAGGGCGGTATGGCTGAGAAATATTTATTTACAATAACGCCTTTTCAGGACTCCCAATTTCACACGAACTCCTCCCCCGGAGCATGACGCAGGGCCTCATTCATTTCGCCACGTTGGGGGCTTTGCCCCCTTTTGCTGAAAAACATCCCCCGCGTACGCGGTTCTTTGGCTTTCGTACGCCTGTCTGTTTTCTCCGTCGTTTTATTGGAAAACAACATGCTTACCTCCTGAAATCGTTTTCCCGACAGCAACAGCCGCCCCATTTGACAAGGTGTAAAGAATGCTGACGGCAGAAAGTTTTTCTGTCGATGCTTCTCACTTATAACATACTGTTTTTTAGGACTTTTACTTTTGTGAATTTTGGCACTGTTTTCGCTTTTGCCAGTAAGAGAGCAAAGGAGAAAATGTATCATGTCGACCCCAACTTCCGCCGGACCCGTATATAACGTCGGACCTCAATTCAAGGCCGGACGTTGGGCTGCGGTAATTATTCTGCTTCCTCTGGCCGTGATCGCCATCATGACCTGGATCGGGGCCAGGACCGTGGTGAACCAGGCGCGCGCCGATCTCCAGCATACGCAGGAAATCCGGACCGAACTTCTGGCTGCCCATACCGCCGTTGAATTCCGGAGAATTCTAGACACCCTGAGCACTGCCGCCCAGCACAACTGGACAGATCCGGCGGTGCTGCCCGGACTTTCACAGGAAACAAGCCTCACGCTGCACCCCCTTTCCGAGCCGCCCGCGGACCACGTACGCAATAAAGCCTTTCGCCAGGCCCGCGGTGTCGGGGCAGCCATTGTACAGCGCAACTCCAACGACAATGCCACCCTTGTTTTCGCGGCAGCGGATTTTCCCGGCCAGCCTACGCGGGTTATCCTGGCCGAGCTTTCGCCCGAAGACCTTCTGGCGGTCCTGAAACGCGCCGGTCTGGAACCGGGCGCAATGCTGCTGAACCGCTCGCGCGAGGCCATTAGCGGCTTTGGCGATGCGGCCCGCTGGAGCAAGGGTGGTTCCTCTGCGGACGATACGACGGACGAATTCTGGGTCCGGACGGAGACACCGCTCCAGGATTTTCCTTTCACCATAGGCATGCGGTTGCAGGAACCTGATATTTACACCCTGCTTTACACGCAGGGTAAAGGCATCCTGTTTGGCGGTCTGGGATGTGCCGTGCTCGCCGTGGTGCTGAACGGCATGCTGATTTCCCGCGTACGCCTCCGCCTGGAAGAGGCGGATAAAAGCCGGCAGTTCGCCCTGCAGGAAATCGAACACGTGCAAAAACTTTCCTCCATCGGCCGTCTGGCCGCGGGCGTTGCCCATGAAATCAACAATCCGCTGGCTATCATCGCGGAAAAATCCGGACTGATGAAAGACCTGGTCCTGGCCATGCCCGACATGCCCAAGGCCCAGCGATTCGAAGCCTTGAGCGATTCGATCCTGCATGCGGTGGACCGCTGCCGGGCCGTGACCCATCGGCTGCTGGGCTTTGCCCGGCGGATGGAAGTCCGGACCATGGAACTGGATATCAATGAAGTGCTGCGCGAAGTGCTGGGATTCCTCGAACGCGAGGCCCTGTTCCGCAATATAAAGCTCGTCCAGGATCTGACGGACGGCCTGCCCTCGATAGAAAGCGACCGGGGCCAGTTGCAGCAGGTCTTCATGAACCTGCTCAACAACGCCATGGCCGCCGTCAGCGACAACGGCCGCATCCGCCTGGGCACGCGGTTGGAAAAGGATATGATCGTCGTGGAAGTGGAAGACAACGGCACGGGCATGTCCCGCGACGTGCTGGCTCACATTTTCGAACCTTTTTTCTCCACCAAAGGGGAAAAAGGCACGGGCCTGGGCCTGTCCATCACCTACGGCATCGTCAACAAGCTTGGCGGCGCAATCGAAGTCAGCAGCGAAGAAGGCCAAGGCACGCAATTCACCGTGCGCCTGCCCCTGCATGCGCCCGTCGCCGCGCAGACCGGCGCGTACAACACCATAACCAGCCATTGAATCGGAGATGACAATGCGGGTTCCCATTTCGGAAAGCATGCTCCTGGGGCATGCCCTGGCGGCCATGAGCCACGAACTGAAAAACGTCCTGGCCATTTCGGGCGAAGGCGCCGGGCTGATGGAGGACATTCTGGAAATAGCCGAGGAGCAGAACTGCTCTTTGCCGGAGAATATGAGCAAGCGTTTCAACAAGGCTCTGCTCTCCATCAAGGAACAAGTCGCCCGGGGGCACCGGCTGACCACGGACATGAACAGGCTGGCCCATTTTCCGGACACGCGCCTGGAGCCCCAGCTCCCTCTGACGGATATCGGCGAAACCGCAGCCCTGGCCATGCGGCTCACGGCCAGGCGCGCCAACCAGGGCAAGGTAGCCTTTCAGCAGCCCGGAACAACGGGCCTATCCCTGCCGGCGGATCCGCAGCTCTGCCTGGCAGCCATTCTGGCTCTGCTGGAATGGGCGCTGGAAACGGCGGCACCCGATTCCACCCTTGCGGCGGAGACCATTGACGGCACAACGACACTGGAATTTTACGGAGTGGATTTTCCGCAAACGTTCACTCCGGACATGGAAGAACTGGCAGAGGCTGCAGGCCTGGAGATCCGGGCCGAGAACCAACGCGTACGCGTTACACTGACAGGGAGCCGGACATGACCGATGCGATTCGAGTCTTGCTTGTGGATGACGAGGCGGATTTTGTTGAAACCCTTGCCGAACGGTTGGAGTTGCGGGGATTCGACGCCTCCTTCGCGCTGGACGGAGAAAGCGCTTTGCAGAAACTGGCAGAGTGCCAGCCGCAGGTAATGCTCCTGGACCTGAAAATGCCTGGGATGAGCGGACTGGAGGTCCTGCGAAAAAGCCTGCGGCGACAGCCCGAGCTAGCAGTGATCATGCTCACCGGACACGGCTCGGACATGGAACGGGACGAAGCCCTGGCCAGCGGGGCGAAAAACTATCTGCAGAAACCTGTGGATATCGGCACTTTGGTCACTTTGCTTCAGGAAACAACGGCGTCCTGCTGACCCAGGCGCCTGACGACCAACATAACATGGAGGAATTTATGGACAACCAGCTTACGATACTCTTGGTAGATGACGAGCAGAGTTTTTTGGACAACCTGGATGAGCGCATGCAATTGAAAGGATTCAATACCCTGCTGGCCGCCAGCGGCGAGGAAGCCCTGGAAATTGCCAAGAACAACATCATCCATGCCGCCATCGTGGATTTGAAAATGCCCGGAATGGACGGCCTGGTCTGCATCGCAAAGCTCAAGGAAGTCCATCACAATCTCAAAACCGTGCTGCTGACCGGCTACGGCGACGCCAAGGTCAAAGAAGCCACCGAAGGCATGGAAGCCATTTATTTTGAAAAAGGCGAGATGAACAGCTTCTGGGATTTCATCAAATCTCTGCCCAAAAAGCTGGAAGATACCATGGCCGGCGTTGCCATGGCTGAAGCGGGCGATGCGGAAGGGGCCAAGGAGATGATGAAAGAAAAAAAATAACTGGAACCAGCATACCGGAGGGGGCTGTGCCTCCTCCGGTTTCGCTCAGCGAGGGCGTTTATGTCGGAAACCGTATTCTGGGCGGATCAACCGCCTCCCCCTCTGATCATAGCGGAACGTACGCGAAACATCCGTAAATTGCTGAGCAGAGAGTTGCGGCGCGAAGGTTTCGCGCTGGTGACGCTGGCCAGCGCCGCCGAGTTGTGCCAGGAACTGGAGCAAGGCCCTGCCCGCCGGGTAGTTCTGCTGGACCCGGATCTTCCCGGACTGGACGATACCATCTGGCTGCGCCGCCTGCGGCAGGTCGTCGCCCAATGCCTGCTGCTGATCCACAGCTTCGGCGGCCAGGAATTCCCTCCGCTGGCGGACCTCACCTGGGGCACCGTAAGCCGCAGCGGCGATATCGACACCCTGCGCGATTTTCTGATCCGCATGCTCACACAATCCGCAAACGCTAAAAGTGAAGCCTGAAGGCTTCAGCCGGCCTACTTTTCCGGCAGCAACGGCATGCCCAGGGGCACCACTGAAATGGAGTTCTTGTAGCCTCCGGCCACCACTTCGCGCGTATGGGTGATGTAGACGACCACATTGTTTTCCTCGTCGTAAAAACGCCGGACCATCAATCGTTTGAAGATCAAGGACTGCGAACGCTCGAAAACTTCCTTGCCGTCGTTTTTCTTGACCGCGTCTGGTATGGGTCCGGAGAGCGGCCGGACCAGTCGTGCCGCAATGGACGCGTCGGACTTATCCTCGGCCAGTCCCAGAGCGCCCTTGACGCCGCCACGGTCCGCGCGCGTCACGTACAGCACAATCTCAGGGATGTCCGGATCGTGAAATTTCTCGATCACAATCTTGTCGCTGGGCGTAAGCAGGCGAAAATTGGACGTCACTTTACCCACGGTTTCGGCGTCGTTATTGCCGCAGCCTGTCAGTCCCAGGCAGCATGCCAGCAGCAGTATGAACAGCATCTTTTGCAGATAGCTCTGATTTCTCATGGAAACCTCCTGTAAGATTTCCTGCCCATACCCCGTACGGACGCGAATGTGTACCCTTTATTTTCCGCCCGTTTCCCTGTCTTTTTTCTTGCAATGCATTCCAGGCATACACTATACGGGCTTTTTAGTGCGTATAATCTTCTAGAGAACCGGAGTTCGGCATGTCGCATTCCATAGAAAAGTCCCTCCCGCATGTTCCCAAAGGATTCAAGACCATTGTGCTCAATGTGGGGGTAAAAGACGAGACCAAGGATTTTGTCTGTATTTTTTCCGATGTTCCCTGCAGCGCCGCCGGCGTGTTCACCCAGAGCCGTTTTTCCGGCCCAAGCGTGCTGTTGAGCCGCAAGCATCTCGCCAACGGCCGAGCGCAGGCCATCGTCGCCATTTCCAAGAACGCCAACGTGGCCAACGGGCCCAAGGGCGAAGCGGACGCCGTGGCGGTGTGCTCCGGCGTGGCAAAAGCGTTGGGCTTCGCGGATGGCGACGTGCTTATCGCCTCCACCGGCGTCATCGGCCGCCACTATCCCATGGAACGCATCATGCTCCATGTCGAAAAACTCGCCGAGTATCCCACGGATACGGATTTCATCAATGCGGCCAAGGGCATCATGACCACGGATACGGTGCCGAAGTACGCCTGCAGCAAAGTCGGCGACGCGTCCATTGTGGGCATCGCCAAGGGCGTCGGCATGATAGAGCCCAACATGGCCACCCTGCTGACCTTCTTTTTCACCGACGCCGCACTGGATGCCGAAACCCTGGATGCTGTTTTCCGCCGGGTCATGGATAAAACCTTCAACTGCGTCAGCGTGGACACGGATACCTCCACCAGCGACACGGCCACCATCCTGGCCAACGGCCAGGCCGGATCCGTGGATCTTGCCGCCTTCGAAGCCGGACTGCTGGAAGTAGCCCAATACCTGACAAAGGAAATCGCCCGGGACGGCGAAGGCGCCACCAAGCTGATTGAAGTCTGCGTGGACCAGGCCCGTGACTACCGCCAGGCCAAACGGGTAGCCAAGGCCATCGTCAATTCGCCGCTGGTCAAAACCGCCGTGCACGGCGCGGACGCCAACTGGGGACGCGTGGCCATGGCCGTAGGCAAATGCGAGGACGAACTGGATATTACGGAGGAAAAGACCATCATCCGCTTCGGCGGCATCGAGGTCTACCCGCATCAGCTCCCGGACGCCGAACTTGCCCGGGTGGAAAAGGTCCTCAAGGAAGACAACGTACGTATTCACGTCAGCCTGCAGACCGGTACCGCCGAAGCAACCGTCTGGGGCTGCGACCTCTCCGCCGAATACGTCCGTATCAACGGCGAATATACGACATAACAATTAAAAAATGCCTCCGGCTGAGGAGCACGTACCCTGCTAAACGAATTTGCATAAACTTGTCGCTCCAAGGTGCTTGAAATGGAGCGGCACGCATAAGTTCGCCAGTTGCTTCAAGCCCCAACGGGGCGCAATACATAGAGCCCAGGGGCATGACCCTGGGGAACAGTACGCGTAACATTAAAGAGCCCTGAAAGGGCGGTATGGTGAAAGAACGTTTACCTGCCATACCGCCCTTTCAGGGCTTATTTCGTTCTGTTTGCATTACCCAGGGCGTTGCCCTGGGCTCTATGTATTGCGCCCCGTTGGGGCTCTGTCCCCTTTTTGCCGGCGACAGTACGAAAATGGCCTTCGGATTTTGAAATTGAATTAAACCAATTAATTACGACCCAAGATGCCTGTTTTTCGATATTGCCCATCCTGACTGATCCCCACTATGCCCGCATGCCGCTTACAGGCATAATCAACGCACAAACTTTATTAGTTTACCAGCTAAACGTTTTGGAAGAGTCCAGAGAACCTTTTTTCAAAAAGGTTCTCTGGACGCCGGGGGCATCTTTTTCTTATCAATCCCTACAGCGAAACGCCGGAGATTTTTTCGTAGAAGCGGACGAGTGCGCTGTGGTCCGCGTCTCCCAGGTCGTCGACCTTGAGGCTCTGCATCATTTCCATGACCTGGGCCACCAGGGGCATGGGCAGATTGATGCTGTGGCCGGTTTCCTGCACGTTTTTCAGATCCTTGATATGCAGATCGAGCTTGAAGCCGGGCTTGATATTGTGTTCGAGCATCATGGGCGCCTTGGCCTCCATGATCTTGGATCCGGCCAGGCCGCCGCGGATGGCCTGGAAAACCACTGCCGGATCGGCTCCGGCTTTGGCGGCCAGGGTCAGGGCTTCGGCCAGCACGGCGATATTCACGGCCACGATGGTCTGGTTGGCCAGCTTGGCGATGTTGCCCGCGCCGATGTCGCCCACACGGACGACCGAAGCGGCCATTTTTTCCAGAATCGGTTTGACCTCGTCAAAATCGGCCTGCGTACCGCCGGCCATGACAGAAAGCGTTCCGTTGATGGCTCCTGCTTCGCCGCCGCTGACGGGCGCGTCGATCATCCGCATGCCCTTGGCCGCGAGCTTTTCGCTAATCTCCCGGCTCGCAAGCGGCGCAATGGAACTCATGTCGATGAGTATGGAACCCGATACGGCGTTTTCCAGTATGCCTCCCGGTCCCAGGGCCACTTCCTTGACCTCCGGCGAATCCGGCAGCATGGTGATGACGACGTCGCACTTCTGAGCCACCTCGGCGATGGAATCCGCCGGGATACCGCCCGCGGCAACCACTTCGTCCACTTTAGCACGCGAACGGTTGTAACAGACAACCTCGTATCCGGCCTTGATCAAATTCTTGCTCATGGGCTTGCCCATAATTCCCAAGCCGATAAAACCAATACGCATGGCGCATTCTCCCTGGTTTATGTGTTCTCTCGCCCGGTTCATGCAGATCCGATGGTCTCGAGCCAGCCCAGACCCGCGCGCGTTTCTCCGGCGGGCAGGTACTCGCAGCCGATGTACCCGGCGTATTGCATCGAATCCACCACGTGAAAAATATACCTGTAATCCAGTTCACCGCTGTCGGGTTCGTGGCGGTCCGGAACTCCGGCCAGCTGGCAGTGGCCGATCAACGGAAAAAGTTCTTTGAATTTCAGTGCAACACAGCCTTCTTCCATCTGTACGTGAAAGAAATCAAATTGCAACTTCAGGTTGGATTTGCCCAGCTGTTCGAGATACGCGGCGGCCTGGCCCTGCGTACGCAGAAAATAGCCCGGTATGCTGCGCTGGTTGATGGCCTCGATGACCACCGTAACGCCGTGCGGAGCGAAAAAGTCCGCGGCTTTGGCCAGATTGGCCGCATAGACCGTTTCCATCTCCTGCCGTTTGCCCGCATCTGCGCTTTCCGGTACGAGCCCGGCCATGGGATGTACCAGGGCGCACCCTGTTGCTTTGCAATAGGCCAGCGCGCGTTCGAGACTGGCGGAGAACTCCTGCTCGCGTCCGGGCTGTGCCGCCAGTCCGCGCTCTCCCTGCTCCCAGTCGCCCGCGTACAGATTGAACAGCACCAGCCGGAGCCCGTTATGCTGCAACAGAGCGGCCACGCCATCCGGCGGCAGGACGTAGGGAAACATGCATTCGACGGCTTTGAACCCGGCCTGGGCAGCCGCGGCAAAGCGCTCTTCAAAGGGCACTTCCGTAAACATGGTGGACAGATTCGCTGCGAACTGCGGCATACGCACCTCCTGTTTTGACCGGCAGACAGGCCCGGTCGCAATACGTCATGGTTTTACGATAACAGCCGTCCCATGCAGATCCGGCAATGGCACCAGAAACACCTGCTGCTCCGTGCAAAATTTGCGTACGGCTTCTTTCGCACCGGAAAACCGCGTGTTGTTGTAGTCATGAATGATCAGATACCCGCCCGAAGACATCAGGGGGTAAAAATACGTCAACCCGTCGTACAGCGGCTTGTACAAATCCGCGTCCAGGCTGACCAGGGCGAAGTGCTCCTCCAGCCCCTGGGCGGTTTCCGGAAAGTACCCGACCCGGAACACGGCTTTTTCCGGGTACGGCAACCGGCGGCGCACCAGATCCGTGCTGGTGTCCTCAAAATTTCCCATGGCGGCCCTTGAATAGCCCTCGTGATGTTCGATACTCAGGTCGCGCTGGTCAAAACCGGAAAAGGTATCGAAAAGATAGATGCTGCGCTCGGGAAAGAGCCGGTTCAGTTCCGCGGAAAAAGCGCCCTGATAAACGCCTAGCTCGGCAATGGCTCCGGGAATTTCGCGCTCGTGCACTTCACCGGCGCACAATTTCATGGTCGCCAGGCGCAGGTCGTAAGTGTCGCGCAGTTCCATGGCCGTGACGACCTCCGTATTGATTCCCATGTCCACCAGCCTGGCCTGGACGTGCGTACAGGCTTCCGTATTGAGCATGGAAATGACCACCAGATCCGGCGCCAGTTCCGCCAGGGCGTCAGGCCCGACAATGGGAACACCCGCCAGGGTCGTGCCCCATTTTTTATCATTCATGTCGCAATAAGCCGCAATGGAGATATCCCCATGCAACAGATTGCCGATCATCCGCCCCCCTTGCCCGGCTCCCCAGATCACTGCGCGTTTCATAGTATTCCTTTTGTTACCGTTACAGATACGCATCATTCGAAAAAGCAGCGAATACGCTACCCCAACAGACAGCCAAAATGCAAATTGCTGATTCCTGGAAAATGCGCATCAGACACGACAAAAAAGCCCGGCCTGCGCAAACAGACCGGGCGATTCGCTTCTGTCGGTCGGGGCTTATTTCTTGGTGCCACCGCCGTGGGAATAGCCGCCGTATTCGGGGCCCAGCGGTTTGGAAACCGGATTATTCTTGAAGTGCTCGATGCAGCGCTTCATGTCGTCGATGAGCAGCGACGCCAGATCGCGGCTGACGCCGTGGCGCACCAGCACACGCATGACCACCAGATCCTCCCGGTGCGCGGGCATGGAATAGGCCGGGACCTGCCAGCCGCGCGAACGCAGCCGGTCCGAGAAATCATAGCAGGTGAAGCCGGGGTCCACGCCTTCTTTCATGGACCAGGACACGGCCGGAATGCCGCCGCGCCCGTCGTAAATGATTTCGAACATGCCCAGTTTGCGGATCTCGTCGGCGATATAGGCGGCGGTTTTGTAGCAGGCCTCGTGAATCTTGCGATAGCCTTCGCGTCCCAAGCGCATGAAGTTGTAGTACTGGGCCACAATCTGGCCGCCGGGGCGCGAGAAGTTCAGGGCAAAGGTGGGCATGTTGCCGCCCAGGTAGTTGACCCAGAAGATCAGATCTTCGGGCAGGTCCTCGCGGTCGCGCCAGATGACCCAGCCCACGCCCAGGGGCGCCAGGCCGAACTTGTGGCCGGATGTATTAATGGATTTGACCCGTTTGAGCCGGAAATCCCATTCCAGGTCGGGGTCGCAGAAAGGAGCCAGAAACCCGCCGCTGGCGCCATCCACATGGATGGGAATATCCAGGCCGGTTTCTTCCTGGAGTTTGTCCAGGGCGTCGTTTACGGCTTTGACCGGTTCGTAGTCGCAGGTAAAGGTCACGCCCAGGGTGGGCACCACGCCGATGGTGTTCTCGTCGCAGCGTTTGATGACCTCTTCCGGACTCATGATCAGCCGGCCTTTTTCCATGGGGATTTCACGCAGTTCCACATCCCAGTATCTGGCGAACTTGTGCCAGCAGATCTGGACCGGACCACAGATCATGTTGGGCTTGTCCGTGGGTTTGCCCTGGGCCTTCATTTTCTCCCGCCAGCGCCATTTCATGGCCATGCCGCCCAGCATCGCGGCCTCGGAAGACCCCGTGGTGGAGCAGCCCAGCGTATTGGCGGCATCGGGCGCGTTCCACAGATCGGCCAGCATATGCACGCAACGGTTTTCCAGTTCGGCGGTCTGCGGATACTCATCCTTGTCGATCATGTTCTTATCCACGCATTCGTCCATCAGCTGGTGGATTTCCTGATCAACCCAGGTGGAGCAGAAGGTGGCCAGATTCTGGTGCGAGTTGCCATCCAGCATCAGTTCGTCGTGAATAAGCTGATAGACGTCCCGGGCGCGCTCCTCGTTGTTGGGAAATTTATATTTGGGCAAGGGCTTCGACAAATCAGGCGTGGCGTAAATGTCGTCCAGCAATTCGTCCCTGATTGTATCCCGATCATGCAGCATGATTTTTCTCCTGTAGATTTGGGTTAATGGTCCGGACGGGGAATCCCCATCATGCCTCGGACAGCGTTCCGGAAAGCACCGGCGCTGCCTTGCCGGCCGTTAACTCTGCCTTTTCCAGCTCGGCTTTTTCATGGCGTTGATCAGCAGCGGCAGGCCCATGAAGACCACCAGGCCGAGCGCCACCAGCGAGACGTACAGAGCCGGATTGCCTACTTTGAGGTTTGTGGGCGGGAAAAAACCGACCACGAAAGCGAAGACCACCCCCAGAAGCCCCACTCCGGCCACGACGCACAATCCGTAGAATCCGCCGGGGACTTTGTAGGTCCGGGGAAGGTCCGGCTGCGTGTAGCGCAGTTTGATGGCCGCCGCGTACATCAGGATGTACATGACCAGATACAGGGTGACCGTCATGGCGGAAATCATGAAAAAGGCCACGCTGACGTTGTCCATGATAAAATACAAACTGGCCAGCAGACTGACGATGACCGCCTGGATGAGCAGGATGTTGATCTGCATGCCCTTTTTGTTGGTTTTAGCCAGAATCGGAGGCAGCTCGCCCGCGTCGGCCGTATGCAGCAGACCGCGGCTGGGGCCGCTGATCCAGGACATCACGCCGCCGATGGCGCCGAACGCCACCAGCAGGCCGATCACCGGGGTCAGAAAGTCCAGATGGAATTTGCCCAGCAGCATATTGAAGGCCTGCATCAACCCCGCTGTCAGGCTGATTTCCTTGGCGGGAATAACCGCGGCCACGGAAAGCGAGCCCAGGGTGAAAAGCAGAAAGATGATGGCGGCGGCCAGAAACATGGATTCCGGAAACTGCTTGCCCGGATTCTTCAGCTCGTTGGCATGCACCGCGTGCACCTCCACACCGGCGAAAAGCAGGATGATACCCGCCAGAAAAGCCACGCTGCCCAGCCCGGTGATGTCCGGAAACAGGCGCGCGTGGGGCAACTGTCCGGCGGCCTTTTCAACCGCGGCCAGCTGGGGGGAAACCTGCAGAAATTTCAGCGGATTGCCCATGTTCACCCAGAGCAGGCCCAGAATGATGATCAGCAGTCCGGGGAGCATGGTTCCGAAGAGCACGCCGTATTTGGTCACCTTGCTCACCACGTCCGTACCGGCCAGGGTCAGGAAAGTGGCCAGCCAGTAGCAGACCAGGATAACCGCACCGGTGTACGGTCCGCTGTTGGCGAGCCCGGGATCCATGAACAGATAGGCCAGGGCTCCGGCCGCAAAGCCCAGGACCGTCGGATACCAGACCACGTTCTGAATCCACTGCAACCAGATGGCCGTGAATCCCCAACGCGAACCAAAGGCGGCCTTAACCCAGGTGTAGACTCCCCCCGAGTCTTTGGAAAAGGCGCCTCCCAATTCCGCGGCCACCAGAGAGGCCGGAATAAGGAAAACTATGGTGGAAAACAGAATGTAGAAGATCATGGAAAGACCTTCTTTGGCCATCATGGGAAGTCCGCGCAGACTGCAAACCGCGGCCACGGTCATCAAAGACAGGGTAAGAACGGACAAACGTTTTTTGCCGGGTTCAGGCATAAATGCATCCTTTTGTTTATATGTCCCTGGTAACAGTCGATATCCACCCCACACCAACTTTACGAATTATGAACAAAAATAGCATCTTGCTTATTGTAAGAAACAAAAAACAATAGTCCTTTTTGGTATTCCAGACATACCGCCGTGTCAAGGCGGTGGCGGAAAATTACCTCCTGCGTAACGACAACGTAACCGGATAATGACCAAACCGTCCTCTCTACAACAAATACAGACGCGGCCCTTCAGCCGTATCCTCCACCCGGTACCCCTGGGCGGAAATGCTCTCGCGCAGGCTGTCGGCGCGGGCATAATCCTTCTGGGCACGGGCCTGTTCGCGCTCCTCGACAAGCCCGGCAACCCCGTCCGGCCACTGGGTCCTGACCACCGGCAATTCGGTCTGTTCCAGAATGCCGAGCACCCCGTCGATTTCCTTCAGCAGCTCCAGGCAGGCCAGGCTGTCGGCCTGGTTCAGCCCTTTGTTCTGCAGCTTGCCGATTTCGCGGCAAAAGGCGAACAGCGAAGACCAGAACAACTGCAGTCCGAGGTCGTTTTCCAAAGCCTGGGTAAAGGCCTTGCGCAGTTCGAACAGCTCGTCGGCCACCGCGGCGGAGACGTCCTGCCCGTTGGAACCGGCTTTTTCCCTGGCGGGTGCTTTGTCGCCCGAATAGACCCCGCCCAGTTCCACGGCCAGGTGCTGGACCCGTGCGCGGTTCTTCCGCCACATGTCCAGATTGTTGTCCGACCAGGTCAGCTGGCGCTTGTAGGCGGTGGAAAGCAGAAACATTCGCAGGCTCTTTTTGTCCGGAGCCGCCGCGTCAAGGGCCTGGGCAAAACTTTCGCCGGCTTCGGACTCGCCCACCAGCGCGCCGCAGGCCATCCAGACACGAGGCTCCACAGAGCGTCCCATGTTCCAGATGCCCCGGAAATTTTCCAGATGGGGGAAGGTATGCGCCTCGCCCGCCAGAAACACGCTGATTTCGGGCAGACGGTCCAGGGCCACTGCGGCAAGTTGCAAAAACCAGCTGGGCCGGACATTGCCCCATTCGGTCTGCAGGCAGTCGCCGGATTTGAGATCCTGCAGAGAAGCCCGCTTGAGCAGGGTGAAATCTTGCGGATTTTCCTTGACGTAGTCGGCCAGATCCACGGTTTTGCCCAGACTGAGCTTTTCCAGATCCATGGAGCTGATCTGTCCGTAATCCTTGAAACGCAACACGTCGAAATAGACCGAACGCATTTTTTCATAGGCCGCGCCCCTGGCCAGCAGGGCTTTGGTCAGGCCCAGAATGGTTTCCACACTCTGGCTGGCCGGATAAAAAGCCACCCGCTTGCTGACGCCCAAGGCTGCGGCGCGGGTAGCCAGCTCGGCGAGCACCTGCTTGAGATGTTCCTGGGGGGAAAGTCCGGCCGTACGCGCCGCTTCCAGCGCCCGGTCGTCCATGTCCGCCAGCCCCACCACCACCGCGCATTCGCGGCCCTGCTTTTCCAGAAAAGCTGCCAGCACATCCAGCAGCACGATACGCCGCCAGGAATCCGGATCATCCAGACTGTCCAGCGGAGGCCCCATGGTATACAGTCCGGAGCCTTTGGGGCCGGACTCCAGCATCACGGGACGCGAATCCGGCAGGTTGTAGAGTTCGAGCCCCTGTTTGGCCTTGGGCGCGAACAGGGTCGTGCTCAGGTAGCGTTCGCCGCCGTCCGGCAGAATGGCCACCACCATGCCCGTGTCGATTTCCTGGGAAATGCGGATCGCCGCGGCCATGGCGGCGCCGGAACTCATGCCCACGAACAGACCTTCCTCCCGCGCCAATTGTCTGACGGTCTCGAAGGCCAGTTCGTCCTCCACATGGACAACCCGGTCCAGCACTTTCTTATTATAGATGCCGGGGGGGTAGGATTCCTTCATGTTTTTGAGCCCCTGAATCCGGTGTCCGGCGTAAGGCTCCACAGCGATGATCTGCACGTCCGGACTGCATTCCTTGTGGCGCTTGGTAACGCCCATGGCCGTACCCGTGGTGCCCAGGGACATCACCACATGGGTGACTTTGCCTTCGGTCTGCTCCCAGATTTCCCTGCCCGTATGGCTGTAATGCGCTTCGATGCTGGACTGGTTGTTGTACTGGTCCAGCAGCAGATATTTGTCCGGCTCCTCACGGGCCATGCGGTAGGCCTTTTCGATGGCTCCGTCCGTGGCGTACTTGGCCGGGGTCAGCATGATGTCCGCGCCGTAGGCCTGCACTATGCGCCGCCGCTCTTCCGAAGCGGTCTCGGGCATCAGCAGCATCAGCTTGTAGCCCTTCACCGCGCAGACCATGGCCAGGCCGATGCCCGTGTTGCCGGAAGTGGCTTCGATGACGATTTTGTCCTTGTGCAGTGCGCCGGAGCGTTCGGCGTCTTCAATCATGGCCAGGGCCACCCTGTCTTTGATGGAGCCGCCCGGATTAAAGCTTTCCACCTTGGCCAGCAGCGCCACCTGCGGATTGGGGTTCAACCGGTTGATACGTACGAGGGGCGTGTCGCCCATGGCTTCGAGCACAGTATTTCGAATCATGGCATTCTCATTGCATGAAGATGTTTCAAAAGGCGTTTCTGTTGTTCAGCGCGGCACAAAAGCCACACAGTAACGGCTAGCGTAAAACCGCCCTGTCCGCAAGGCCGCAGGAAACAAAGCGTTTGACTTGACAGACAAAAAACTCGCAAAGGCTTGATCAATGAACATGCTTCCCTATCTGAAAGCGAATCTTGACACACTGGCCGCGGCCAAAAGTCCGCTGGGCCCCTGGCTGGGACAGGCCCAGGTGGACATCCGCATCCTGGAACAAAAGCTTTTCAAAAATCGCTGGGGCCATCTGGATTGGAAAATGGACAATGGTTCCGGGATGTTCGAAGCATCTCCTCCACCCTTATTCTACAAATCCTGGGTGCCGGATAAAAAGTTCGCCCACCTGAGCATTACCTATCTGATAGGCTGCAATATCGGCTACGGACTCAATCATATCCTGCGCAACAGCCCGAGAAGCCATAAAGTCGTCGTTTTGGAGCCGGACCCTGTCATGCTTTTGGCATGTCTGAGCCAGACCGACTACTCCCAGCACATCAATGGAAAAAAACTTATTTTTCTGCCGCCGGATATGGGCTTTCTTACCGCCGCCGTCCAGCAGGCGGAAATCCAGTTTCTCTTCGGCCGTATTCATCTGCGCCTGGACATTCCGAGCCAGCAGCTGAGTCCCAAATATTCCTACTGGAACCGCAAGGCCAAAGACCTGCTGGAAAATTTTGCCGTCGAACTGACCACGCTGCGCAACAAGCAGGACGTCATGGTCGGCAACGAACTTAGCAATTTCCAGCGCGCCCTTCATGACGGTTCGATAAAATCTCTCAAGGACACCGCCAAGGGCATGAGCGCCGTGATCCTCGGCGCGGGTCCGTCCCTCGCGCAGTACGCCCCGGCTCTGGCGAAAAATCCGCCGGACGCCTTGATATGCACGGCCCTGCAGAGCTTGCCCGCCGTACAGCGCGTGGGCATCAAACCCCACCTGGCCATGGCTCTGGACTACTCGCGGGGCATGCATGCGGTATTCAAAAACCTGGATCGCGAATGGGCCAAGGACATCCCCCTGCTCTATTCCACCAAGCTCAACCCGAATGTCCTGCGCCGCTACCCCGGCCCGACCCTGCCCATCTGGACCAAGGGCGGACTGGCCACCTACATTATGCGCGGCCATGAAATGATCCTGGATGCGGGCGGTAACGTCAGCGTCACCCTGTTCCGCTTCCTGCAATGGTGCGGCGTCAACGGCATCCTGCTGGTCGGACAGGACTTCGCCTGGAAAGGCGATCATTCGCACGCGGAAGGCCACCACGCGCACAATGCTTCCACCGAAGGCAAGGCAACGCTTAAAGACGTGAACGGCGAAACCCTGCAATCTTCCATGCCCTATATCGCCGCACTGCGCGACATGGAACGGGACATCGCCATTTCCAAGTTTCCCGTCTACCAGCTCTACGGCGGCGGCGCCGTCATCAAGGGCGCACAGCATATCCAGGAGTCCGAGGTCCACAAACTGGTGGATTCGGAACCCGAGCGCGTAAACTTTTTTCTCAACGCCGTAGATCGTGCGCGCCGCCCCCTGCAGCCGCCCGAATACGAATCGAAATCCCAGCATTGGAACGCGATGCTGCGCAGTGCGCAGAAAAAACTGGAGAAGCTGTTCAAAAAGCCCGACAAAAACCGCCAGGAAATCTGGAACGTTTTCAAGGAAGCGCACGGAATTTTGCGCCGCGAGCCGCTCTATCTGCCCTATCTGTTCAATGAAGTCATGAACGTGGGCAAGCTGCTCAATCCGGGGCCCAAATACGAGTACGAGGATTTCACCAGCTTCAAGCAGGTGGTCAAGAGCGCGCAAACCAAAAGCAGGCAGGTTGAAAATGCCGTCTGCTTCGGCAACAACGCCGATTCAGACGCCGCTTGATTGTCAACACAACACCCCATACCTCTCCCCCCGGGCCGGCTCTGCCGGCCCTTTTCGTCCCGGCAGGCACGAAAGCCTTTGCAGCCTGAAAAACCTGCGAACAAATCAAAAGAAGCAGCTGCACGGGGCGCTTAACGCAAGGCAAAATAATACGGGAGCAGGATTATCGTGTTCACTGGCCGGCCATTGATCTTGCCAGGAATGAAACGCGTTTTTCCAGCCGCGGCCAGAGCCGCCTGGTCGAACACCCCTGGCGGAGTTGAGTCATGAACGACGCACTGTCGCGGCGTTCCCGACGTATCTACGACGATCCGGACCACCACTTTACCCTGCAGGTTCCTGCGGCGGGCGCTTGCCGGATATTCGGGCAGGGCCTTGCGGGTAATGGCCGGACGCTGGTCCACCACATCCGCATCATAAGCACTCAAACCGCCGATGCTCCGCAATCCGGCCTGGGAGGGTCCTCCTCCCCGGGCGCTTGCAGTGTGAGAGACCGCAGCAGTAGAGGATGCCGTCTGCTCCGGACTCTTTTTTCCTTTGACGGGAACATCTTTCTGCGCCGGTTCGCGAGGCGGCGCCTTTTTGACTTTCTTCTTGATTTTCTTCTTCGGCTTGCGTGTTTTTTTCTTCACCGGCGCCGGGCTGGGAACCGGCGCATCACGTTGCTCCTGCTGCATGGCTGGCTCCGGTTCGGGTTCGGGTTTCGGTTCCGGTTCGGCAACTGGCGCGGGCTCTGCTTTTGCTTCGGCCGCCACGGCAGGCTCGGAATCGGGAATCTTTCCATCTGTCGCGGCAGCAGTCTCCGCAACCGGTCCGGCAGGCGTGAATTCAGCCAAAGAAACACGGTAGACTTTTTCTTCGGATTGCGCATTGTCCACGTTGGAAACAGCGAACCCCATAGCCGCAAGCGCTCCATGCAATGCGAGGGAAAACAGCAGGGTCAAAAATTGCATCCGGACGTTCATGACGCGGAAGGAGCCGGTATTTTTCGCGGTTCGGACACAGGTTCGGGAACAGCGGGTCCTGAAACGGATTCGGCCACCATGCCCAGGTCCTTGATTCCTGCCGCCCGGACCCGTCCCATGACGTCCATGACCCTGCCGTAATCCACCTGCTTGTCGGCGCGCAAAAAGAGCCTTTTTTGCGGCAGCAATACGGAATTTCTCAGCACAACCGGCAATTCCGCCAGAGCCACCGGATAGCTCTCCAGATACAAACTGCCGTCGCGCTTGATGCTGAGTACCAGGGGAGCGTCGTCCGCAGGCAGCACTTCCGCTGTCTGAACCTGAGGCAGGTCCAGTTCCAGCCCTTCGGTCATCATGGGCGCCGTGACCATGAAAATCACCAGCAGCACCAGCATCACATCCACAAAAGGCGTCACATTGATATCCGCCACAAAATCATCGTGTTCCGATATCCCGGCCATGGCTAGCTCCTGTTCCCGACGAATTCGATGCCTTGCGGATAACGAACGCCTTCGTGCTGCAGGCGGCTCAGCAGCAATCCCGCAAAATTGATGCAATCGCCCTGAATGGAAGCAAGACGAGCTTTGAACACGTTGTAGCCGCAGGTGGCCGGAATGGCCACGAACAGCCCCACGGCCGTGGCGATGAGCGCTTCGGCGATGCCGGGCGCCACCGTGGCCAAAGAAACATTTTTCATGGCCGCGATGGCATGGAAACTGTGCATGATGCCCCAGACGGTTCCGAACAACCCGATGAAAGGCGCCGTGTTGGCCGCTGTGGCCAGCAATGCCAGAGAGGAAGACAACCTGCCCATCTCATCGGCAATGCCGAAATGCAGGGCTCGGCGCACGTTGTCGTTAAGCAGCTTTTCGGCGTCGCCCGTACTGTTGATGCGGTTGAACTCTCGTATCGCCCGGCGGGTTATGCCAAAAAGCGGCGACCGGGGCTGCCCGGCGATGGCGGGCAAAGCTCCTTCCAGAGCCTCGGAATCCTCGAATGTCGCGAGTCCGGATACGATCTTTTTTTTCGCCTGCCGCAGACAAACCCATTTTCCTGCCATATAGGCCCAGCTGACCAGCGATGTGGCCAGCAGCAAGGCAAGCACGCATTTTGACACCAACGTTGCCTGCACAATCGCATGAATCATGGAATCCATAGTCTACTCCCAACTGTTGCGCCCGAAAGTCCATCTTTCAGGCGTCGAAATGTTCTATTATCCGCAGCCTTCCCCGCTCCAGCCGGTAGAATCGTTCCGTTCCGGTAAGGATGTCTTCCGTATGGTGCGTTACCTGGACAATGCCGATGCCTTTGCCGCGTACGTGGACTTCCAGCAGTTTTTTGAGAGTGTTCCGCAAGGCGTTGTCCAGTCCGCTGAAGGGTTCGTCCAGAATCAGGATCTGCGGTTGAAAGGCCAGGGCGCGCGCCAGGGAAACCCGTTGCCGCATGCCGCCGGAAAGCTGCTCCGGATACAGGTTTTCGGCTCCTTCCAAGCCCATGGCTGCCAGCGCGGCCAGGGCCGCTGTTTTTGCCTGTGCTGCCGGGCCAACAAGGGGCAGCAGGACATTTTCCAGCGCAGTCCGCCAGGGAAGCAGACGCGGCTCCTGAAAAACAAAGCCGATACACCCGGTCCGCAGGCGCACGCGTCCCGCACACGGACGCAGCAGCCCCGCGGCCACCCTGGCCAGGGTTGACTTGCCTTCTCCGCTCGGGCCGGTGAGCACCAGGCTTTCCCCGGCGCGTACGTCCAGCGTTACGCCGGCCAGCACCTCCCTCCGTCCGTAGCAAAAACGGATATCCTGCAGAGAAATCTCCGGTTCTTTCACAGCAGTCATCTCAGCCACACCTCCTCCCCGGCTGCAATCTAGCCCGCAGGCCGCGCAACAGCGTGGCCTCCACCAGGCTGACCAGCAGCATGCTCAACAACGCCACGGCGTACAGCTGCCGTATGTCCAGGTTGGCTCTGGCCAGGGCCAGGGAGTACCCCAGCCCCTGGGAGGCGCCCAGGGTCTCGCCCAGAATCGCGACCCGCATGCTCCCTCCCAAGGCCGTGACGCAGGCCGACAGCAAGGGCGCGCTCACGGCCGGCAGGTACAGCGCGGTCAACCGCTTTCTTCGCCCCAGCCTGAAGGCCCTGACCATCTCGATGAGCTGCGGATCCAGCGCCAGCACTCCTTCTTTGACGGCCTGGTAAATGGTCGGCGCAACAGTCAGGCTCACGATGGCCACAACCATGGACGAGCCCACTCCGCACCAGAGCATGGCCAGGATAACCAGCACCACTCCGGGAACGCTGGACAACACCCATCGGTACGGCAGCAGCAACAACCCGAAGCCGGGCCAGAATCCGGCGCACCCTCCCAGAATTCCCCCGCAGAGTACGCCGCACGCAAAACCAGCCAGCACGCGCCAGAGTGTCGTCAACAGGTCCGCTGTCCAGAAACCCGGCTGTGCTAGCAAGGTCCCCAGGGCCAAGGCTGTTTCTGCCGGCGGTGCGACGGTCAGCCCGCCTCCCGCCGCGGCCAGCACCTGCCAGCCCGTCAGAAAAAGCAGTATGCCTGCCAGACGCCAGCTCCAGTCATTTTTCCACATCTTCCAGCCCCCAAAAGCCGACTCCAGGCAAACGTCCGCCCACAGCGGCAGGATGCAGCTCGTACAAGCGCTCCAGGACAAATGCAGCGGCCTGCTTCCCGGCAATTCCCGTCAGCAGTACGGAATCCCGCAACAGCCCGGAGGAAACTCCGCCAGGGTCTGCGAGCTGTTTACCCAGCGCGGGATAATCCCGCAGCGCGAGTTCGATGCTTTTGTCCCGATGCTGTCCGGCCCATGTCCAGCCCTGGAGAAATTTCTCGCGTACGGCGGCGCAGGCGGCCGGATCATTGGCCCTGTCCCCCACCATGATCAAAGCCGCGGTGGCCAGACCGGCCTGATCAGGAAACAGCTCGGCCCACAATGCCGACAGATTCAGGTACCTGCGTACGGGCACAGACCGGGCAGCCGCTTGCTCCCGACCCTTCCCGACAATCCACGAAGCCGCCGGTTCTGCCAGCAAGGCATACCGTCCGCGCCCCAGACGCAGCAGGTTGGCGACTTCCAGCGAACTGCCCGCATGACGAAAGGTCAGTTCGATTTCACAATGGTGCGCCAGTACGGCCAGAATCATTTCAGGCATATTCCCCGGACCGAACGGCAGCATGATTTCACCGCCGTTCAGGCTCTGAAATACCCGGCGCAGAGGCCCGGACGGGCTGGAATCCGCTTCAGCGCCTGGCGTCACGATCCAGAGCGGTGCGGAGTACGCCGCCAGCACCTTGCAGGGGATGCCTCTGGCCGCCAGGACTGCAGCTGTCGGCAAAGTGGCGATGACCGCATCCACACCCCGGCTGGCCACCAGCGCGCGCAATTGCTCGGGCGAACGCCAGGGGACAAACTCCGGTTTTTTTCCCGCCACAGGATTTTCCGTATCGCCGGCCATCCGGATCAGCGGCAGCGCCTGCACCACGGGCGGCGCCGAAAGACGCAGGCCGGGCTGCTGCCCGGCCTCGGAGGCTTCGGCCAGCAACAGACAGAGCGCCAGCAAACCCAGGCGCAGCATCATTGCTCACCACACCCGGCGTTTTTCTGAAAGATTTCCAGTTCAGACCGTCCGTAGAGCAGTTCCAGCCCGCTGCTTCCCGCAGTGCTAAAACCGGCAGCAACCGCCGCCGCCGCTATTTGCCCCGCAGAAAAAGACACGTCCTGACCTTCCAGAGCCAGGGACAGCCGCGAAAGCACCAGTTGAGAAGGCTGGGTGCCCTCCGCGCAAATGCCCTCATGAATACTGACGAAAAATCCGCCGGGACGCAGCGCGTCATGGATCTTTTTCAGAAAATGCGACAGGTCGCGCGCGTAATAAAGACTCTGGCAGGCCCAGACCAGATCGTACCCCTGCCCGAAGTCCGCCTGGTTGTAATCGCCCGGCAGGCTGTCGACCCGTGCGGCCAATCCGGCTGACTCCGCCTCTGTCCGGGCCATATCCAGCACGTTGGGAAAATCGCAAAGCACCACCCGCAGTTCCGGCAGCTTCTGCAGAATCCGCAGGGCCGTGATGCCCGGGCCGCATCCCAGATCGAGCATCCGGCGAAATCCGGCTGCACCGGGCAGGGACGCGGCCACTCCGGCCAGCGCCTCTGCCGCTCCCGCCTTCTGGTATTGAATGAGCCCCCTGAGAGAATGCCGCCAGTGGTCCTCGCCGCGCAGGGCATTCTGCTCGCGGACCTGAGGTTGTTCGCCGTAAAGCAACGGCTTGATCTGGGTCAGATTGCGGTGCTGCATGGCACGCAGCATGGCGATCATGCCGCCGAGGTAGGCGGGGCTGTTCTTACGCAGGTAGGTTTCCGCCAGCGGCGTGTTGGCATACGCGCCGTTTTGTTTGTACAGCAGGCCTGCGGCCGCCAGGGCGTCCAGCACGTACGCCAGCCTGTGTTCATCCACAGTATGTTGGGCCTGCAGTTGATCCTTTTCTGCAAGCCTGGCGGCGATACCCGCCGGATCGCCGGTATCCTGCAGGATGTCCGGCAATTCCAGGTCGATGGCAAGCTGCAGCAGCACCAGGCGTACGGGAGCCACAAGCCACTCGGCAAAACAGGTGAAAGGAAGGCTGAAATCGTTCGGGGTGAACTGCGTCGCAACATTCGGCTCGCCCATGGTTAAAACCTCCAGATGATGGTTGTGCCGAAGGTCATGGGATTGCCGTCTTCGACGATGGTCTGTTCGTTGCTGACGAGTTTTTTGGTGACGTACTCCTCGTCAAAGACATTCTTGCCCCAGATGGAGAACTCCCAATTATTTATCCGGTAGCCCAGCTGCAGATTGACGAGTGCGTACCCGGGATCGCTGAGGGTGTTTTCCGCGTCGAAATACTGCTCACCCGAACCGAACAGATCCACATTCATGAATATTCCGGAGGAATGCGTATATCCCGCACCGATATTGTAGGTAAGATCCGGAGCCCAGGGCAGCCGCTTGCCGTCGTAGCTGGTGGTGGTGCCGTCGCTGGTCACGGTCCAGTCGTCTATTTCGGAAATCGCGTATCCCAACCCGCCGCGCAGTTCCAAACCGTCCAGCGGATAGGCTTTGGCCTCCAGCTCCAGGCCTGAGGAATGCGCCTTGGCCGAATTGGTGAACTTCCAGGCGCCCACCCCGCTGCTGGAATCTTCCTCGCGCACCTGTTTATCCGTGATTTCCGAATAAAATACGGACGCGTTGGCCAGCAGTTTGTTTTGCAGCCAGTTGGTTTTCAGGCCCAGTTCGTAGTTGGTGCTGTACTCGGGCTCGTAGTAGAAATTGTCCTTGTTGCTGGCCGTGAAGACGTTGAATCCACCGGGGAGATAGCCCTGGGACCAGGTGGCATAAGAGGTCAGGTTCGGGGTTATGTCCAGGGAAAGCGAGGCCATGGGCAGCAGTTCCGTATAATCCGTGTCTTTGCCGTACTCCCGCAGCACTCCGGCTCCGGTGGCATAGCTCTGATCGCCATCCAGGCGCGTATGTTCCGCACGCAATCCCGCCGTCAGCCGGAGGTTCTCCAGAATGGCGTAGGTCGCCTGTCCGAACAGTGCGCCTGTGTCCTCGGTGTATTCCGTATGCAGGTAGGTGTTTGCCGCGGACTTGGCCCGCAACCGGTCCATATCCGTTTCCATGGACGTATGCGACAGAAACACCCCCGCCACCCAGGAGAGCCTGGATTCACCGTTTGAGGCTATCCGGAATTCCTGGTTGAAGTTCTTCTGGTCGATACGCATGTCCGAAATACCCGTGGACACAGGCGTCCTGTCCAGATCGCTGAGCATCTTGTAGTCGTAGTCCAGGTAGCTGCTGATGGACGACAGTTTTACCGCTCCGAGTGTATAGTCCACCGCAAGCGCGGGCAGCAGCAAGTTCGACGAGGACGTGTCGTCCGCATTGGAGCGAACTTCAAGACGGTCCGAACTGTAGGGGCCCGTATCGTAGCGCATCTTTCCTATTCCATCGTCGCTGTGCGAACCATCAAAGGAAATACGCAAATCAAGGTCGCTTGCAGGAGTCCAGCGCAGTACCGCGCGTCCGGTGTTATCCTCCTCCTCAGCGGCCCTGTCGTTATCCTTATAGAGATTCTTCACATAGCCGTCGGTCTGATGCCGCAGAAAACTGCCTGAAAAATACAGTTTGTCCTCCACCAGAGGCGTACTGAACGAAGCTCCTAAACGAAGAGTATTGTAGGTTCCCAGTTCGGTGAAGACCGAGGCGTGCTGGGTGTTGTCCGGGATATGCCGGTTGATGTTGACCACGCCGGATTCGCTGTTCTTTCCGTAGAGCGTTCCCTGCGGTCCGCGCAGCACTTCCATGTCTGCAAGATCCATCAGATACATGTTTTGCATATACGAAAGCGGATAGGGCACGCCGTCCACGTACAGCCCCGCGGGCGACTGCAATGCCGTATCCCAGGTGGAAAAACCGCGAATTACCAGTTCATTTCCGGAACTCGTGCTTTTCATATAGACGTTGGGAAAAAGTTCTGTGGCATCCTTCAGAGTCCAGGCGTCGATATTCTCGAGATCAAATTCAGACGCCGTGGAAATACTGCCGGCGATGTCTTTGACCTTTTGCTCCCGTTTGGTGGCCGTCACCGTGATGGGAGCCAATTCGTACGGGGTTCCCGTTGTTTCTTGTTTCGATTGTGCAGCACCGGACGCTTCACTTTCTCCCGCCGCCGGCAAAGGCGAGGGGAAGAGCACGGCTGCTGCCATAACGAGGCTGAGTAACAAGCGCATCTGAAATCCTCCTTTATTCTTATTGAAATTGATTTTCTTTTTCACTACAGAGGAAGAGAACAGGCCGCTAACCCAGGACGGGAATAAAACTGCCGCTAAACGGGAATTATTCGTGACGGGAATGAGTTGCGGCTGATTGCCCCAAACAAGAAAACAGAACAGACATGGACCGAACAGTTTCCCTGGACAGCCCCTTTACCGCAAACACACGGCAACCGGCTTCGGGCTCCGAAAGCATCCAGCTTCGTCCCGGACTCGTTGTCCACCTGTCCCATGTCGCTCCGGAAAGTCCGCATCAGGCGCGCTTCTCCATACTGGAATCACCGGTCATTTTCGGCTTTATGCTGACCGGAAAAAACCATTGCCGCTACGAAGAAGGCCCGCTGCGCAAAAAAGAATGCATCCATTTCAGCGGCAGCAACGGGATCACCTATCTGCCTGAAACCTGCGGTTCGCTGGAATGCAAAGGAGGCATGCACCGCGTCAGCATTTACACCCTGCCTGATTTCCTGGAACCGTATCTGGAGTTGGAAAGAAACAAAGCGCCTCGGGATCTGATGCACGCGCTCAACCAAAAAAAAGAGCCCCTGCAATGGACCGGGGAACGCAGTCCGCAAAAAATGCGGCTGGTTTCGGAAATTCTGGCCAACGCTTACGCCAATCCGCTACGCAACCTGTTTCTGGAAAGCCGGGCGCTGGATTTGATCGGCATGCAACTGGCCGAATATCTGGGACAGGAAACCGCTGCAGCAGCAACGCCCGTTTGCAGCATGGCGGAAATGCAGCGCATCAGGGATGCCCGCGACCTGCTGGTGCAGGATCTGCAGAATCCCCCCTCGATGGTTCAACTGACGCGGTTGGCCGGCATGAATGAAAAAAAACTCAAATCCGGCTTCAAACAAATTTTCGGAACGCCCGTTTTCACCTATTTTCGCAATTACCGGCTGGAAACCGCGTATGCCTTGCTCGCCTCAGGGCAGATGAACGTCACCGAAGCTGGAACGCACATCGGCTACCAGAGCCTGAGTCATTTCAGCCAGGAATTCCGCAAAAAATACGGAGTATTGCCGAAAGACGTGCTGCCGGGCTCCGCAACGCCCTCCTCCCAAAAGGCTCCAGGCAGCTGATAGACTGCATCCGTTCTCTCTCCACGAAGTTGTCACCACTCTACCATCTTTTTTTCACCTTCCGGCAACAGTAATGCCATGTACGACCCGTGCTCATGGGTAAAGATGCCCGCGAACACTCTTTCTTGCAGTCCACATCAGCCTATAATCATGGAGGTTTTACAATGAATTTCAACGGTATCAACCGCCGGGAGTTTCTGTTCATGGGGGCCGTGGCCACGGCCGCCGTGGTCAGCATGCCCCGCTTCAGCCTGGCCAATGTGAAACAAGCCGCTCTGTCCGACTGCATGGACATGAGCCCGGAAGACATGGCCCGCCAGTCCAAACTGGTCACGGACAGCTACGACTACCTGCTGGGCGTGGTGGATTCCATTCAGGATGCCAACATCCGCAAGGGCGTCAAGGACATCATTGAAAATCCCGCCCCCACCATCATGTCTCAGCTGGGCGATGCGGCCAACCGCAAAGCCGCCTACGATGAGCTGAAGGCCCAGGGATATGTGGAAAAGACCAGTCAGGAAGATTTCCTGCCCGCCGGTTCCGCCAACAAAGCCCCGCAGCCTTTTCTTTCCGCCCCCGGCAGCGGCTACCAGAGCCACCATGCCTATCCGGGTGGCGTGGTGACCCATACGGCCGCCAACCTGATGCTCTCCGACGCGCTCTACAATAATTATAAAAAAGTCTACGGATTCGACTTGGACCGCGACGTGGTCATCGCCTCGCAGGCCCTGCACGATCTGCACAAGCCCTGGGTCTTCCAGTGGGGCACGGACGGCGAATCCCGTACGGAACACCCTCTGGCAGGCACCGGTCAGCACCATCCGCTTTCCGTGGCCGAATCCATCTACCGCGGCCTGCCCGCCTCGGTCTGCGTGGCCCAGGCCTGCGCCCACAACCATCCGGGTTTCGAAAAAGATGAAGAAGGTCCTGTAAGCTGGATCAAGGCGGCCTGTACGCTGGTGGGCAAAGACCCCGTGGCTTCCGGTCTGCTGGCCGAAGACGCCAAATCCCTGCCTCTGCCGCGCCGCATGGAAGGCTTTGTCTGCCACCTGGGCGACCATGACTGGGTACTCACGGTTCCGGCCGTCAAGTGGACCCTGCCCGTACTGCAGGAGATCGCCATGGAATCCTACGGTCTGAGCGAAGGCGACCTCAAAGGCAAAAAATTCAACGCCCTGCGCAACTACCTCTACTCCCAGGGAACGGCCATGGCCTTCTACGATATTTACAGTACCTCCGGAAAAGACGGCCTCAAAAAGACCGTTCTGGAGATTGTAAAGCCCGCGTAACCGCACGCATCACGATACTGGCGGATTGCCCGCGTACGCGCTGGCAATCCGCCATGCTTTTTTAGCGATTCGCTTATTTGTCAAATTGATTGGGCGAACTGTGTTTGTTCAGGGCACGGTACACTCGCATCCGCCACCGCCGGCGTAGCAGGTGAAAGAGTACGCTGCGCAGCATTTATTCGAAGTGTCCATGTCGATGGAAAGGACAATATGGTTGGATGCCGAGTTGTCAACCTCATCTTTTATCTTGTCCCAGATTTTTTTACAGAGCTTTTCTCCACCATCTCCTGTTACGTCAGGGACACCGGGGCCGTGATATCTATAGCTCAAGTCCCTTGGTATAAAACAACACCATCTCTCCTGTATGGTATATGTACCAGCATTACAGGATTCATTGGGAGCGCAATTCGCCTGGATTTTTATTTTCATGTTTTTGCCGAACAGGCAGATGGCGTTCCCCTTTTGCGGGAGGACTAAAGTAAAGAGTAAGACCAGCGAAACTGCCATTATCCAATGAATCGTTTTTCGCATATTCATATTTCCCTCTAATTGTTAATGCTCATTTTACGATAGCTTTACATTAGCAAGGTACAACTTTTTATATAAACTTATTGATACCTATTTTCAAAAATTTTTTTTGTCAACAGCATCAGATTTTTCTATGCCGCCAGTACTTCATATGGATCCGGGCAAACAGGAGAGCTTCAAACACAATATCCACGCGGGAGGCACGCTGACGCCGGTACGCCCAACGCTTCGGGCACAGAGCCGTTACAAAAGGCATCTCTACGCCGCCTGGGGCACGACTTTCTGCGAACGCAGCCAGGTTAAAAGGCTTCTTCCAGGAGTGCGTCCAGCGCGTTGGGAGCCGTTTCCTGATCCTTGCGCCAGAGTCCGGCGAGCTTGCCGTCACGCATCAGAACCACCTGATGGGCCAGGCGGCGGGTCTGGGAAAGGCTGTGAGAGACCATGACAACGGTCAGCCGTTTGGCGAGTTCCTGCAGCAGATTTTCGATGATTTCAGCCGAGCGGTAATCCACCGAGGCGGTGGGTTCGTCCAGAAGCAGCAATTCTGGCTCCAGGGCCAGCGCACGGGCCAGACAGAGGCGTTGCTGCTGGCCGCCAGATAAAGTCGCCGCCGCGTGCGACAAGCGTTCGGCCACCTCGTCCCAGAGTCCCACATCCCGCAAAGCCTGCTCCATCCGGGCTTCGGCTTTGCTGCCGGTGACACCGGCCACCAGCTTGAGGGGCATCAGCAGATTCCGCCCGATGGATACGGGCAGCACATTGGGGCTTTGAAAAACCATGCCCACCCGCCGGCGCAGCAGTTCCACATCGGTCCGCGCGTCGTAAGCATCCACCTCGCCGCCTTCGGGAAACTGCAGCAACACCTGCCCCTGCGTACGGCAGCCGGGAAAACATTCGTTCAACCGGTTCAGCGCGCGCAGCAGCGTGGTCTTGCCCGAGCCCGAGCGCCCAACGATGACGCAGATCCGGCCCGCCGGGATTTCCAGATCCACCTCCCGGCAGGCCGGATGTTTGTTGAAGGAAACCGTCAGGCCGCGGATCGCGACGGAAGTCATGGAAGCGGGAGAAATAGTTGTCGGAGTCATGGGAGTAAAAGTCATGGATTGCCCCTCCAGCGGCGTTCCAGGGTCCGCTGCAAGGTTGTGGCGGCCACAAACAGGCCGGTGGTCAGGAGCAGGAGCACCAGAGCCGCGCCAAATCCCCGTGCCAGATCGTCCGGGCCGCGGTACTCGGCTGCGGTCGTGAAAATATAAAACGGCAAAGCCTCATACTTGTCCAGCAGCCCGCGCGGCAGCCCCGCGTTGGCCACCACACCAGTGAGCATGATCACGGCCGTGTCCTCCGCCGCGCGTCCGATGCCCAGGATCACGCCGCTCATGATGCCCCTCCCGGCAGCGGGCAGCAGCACATGGCGGATGGCCTGCACCTTCGTGAACCCCAGACTGGGCCCCAGCAGCCGCAGGGATTCCGGAAGTCCGGCCAGGGTCGTATGGGTGGCGTTGATCATATACGGCAGAATCAGCAGTCCCATGCAGACGCCCGAGAGCAGCAGGCTGGTTTTGACGTCCGCGCCCAGAACACGGCGCAGAAACAGGATCAGCGCAAAGCCGAACAGTCCCATCAGGATGGAAGGCACGCCCGCCAGCAGATCCACGCTGAAAGAGAGCGCGCTTTTGAACGGGCCGCGCGCGTATTCGGCCAGGTGGATGCCGCAGAGAATACCCACGGGAATGGCCGTGCAGCAAGCCAGGCAAATAACGCAGAAGGTCCCCACGCAAGCCGGCCAGATGCCGTCCCAGACGGGCGCGAAACGAAAAATGGCGTCCCAGGGGCGCGTATCCCCGAAAAACAGCGCCACCCCCAAGGAATCGCGGCTTTGCCAGAGCAGAAAGAACAGCAAAAAACACATCAGGCCCACGGGCAACATGGCGCTGGCCCAGCAAAATCCCGCAAACAGCCGCTGGCTCCAGGTGACCGTTTTCATGCGCTCCCCCCGGTACGGGCCTGTATCCAGCGCAGTCCCAGATTCACCAGGGCGCTGGTGGCGAAAAGAATCAATCCTGCCGCGAACAGAGACTGGTAGGCCAGACTGTGGCTGTCCGTGGCCACCACCAGGGCGATATGCGCGGTGAGCGCGCGTACGGAGTCCAGCAGCGATCCCGGGACCTGGGGCGCGTTCCCCGCCAGCATCAAGGGAATCATGGTATCGCCGAAAGCCCGGCCAAAGCCCAGCACCGCGGCGGCCAGAAAACCCCTGCGCGACATGGGGACCACCAGATACAGCAGTTTCTGCGCATTGCTCATGCCCAGCGCCGCAGCCGTGACCCGTACCTGGGGTTCAGCCACCTGAAACTGGCTGTGCAGCATCAGCACCACCGTGGGCAGCACCAGTACGGCCAGGCCCAGCAATGCGGCCAGCCAGGAAAAACCGCTGCCGTGGTGAAAAACCCCGCGTAGTAGCGGCACCAGCACGAACACGGCCACGAATCCGTACACCACGGTGGGCACGCTGGTCATCAACTGGATGGTCCGCAGCACCAGGCGGGCCAGGCGCGGCGGCCCCATGCCGTGCGCAAAACAACAGATGCCCGCCCCCAGCGGAAATGCCAGCAACATGGCCGAACACGCCAATACGAAGGAAGCGGCGATCATGGCCAGAATGCCGAAATGTCCCTGAAAGGGCTTCCAGCTCCAGTCCAGCAACTGGCCCAGAACGTCCGCGTGCAGCAGGGGCAGGCAAAAATAGAGCAGAAAAAGAAACAGCGCCAGAACCACCGAGGCCGAAAGGACCGCGGCCACTCGGACGGCAAACAGAAAACCGCGTTGGCGGGCAGGTACGGAAAACATGGTTTGTTCAAGGCGGAGCGCCGGGCGCTCCGCCTTGTCGTCATCGAATTTTGTTAATCGTGCAGAGGAATGAATCCGGCTTTCTTGATGATTTCCACGCAATCCGGTCCCATGATGTAGTCCACAAAGGTTTTGACCACGCCTTTGGGTTCGCCCCTGGTGTTCATGTAGAGTTTGCGGACAACGGGATAGGTTCCGGCCTTGGCGGTTTCCTGGGTCACGTCCATGTCGCCCAGCTTGGGAGCTTTGACCGTGCCGTCCAGGTGGCCGATGCTGACATAGCCGATAGCGCCGGGATCACGCGAAATGGCGGTCTTCATGGCGCCGTTGGAAGGAACCACATTGGCGGCAACCGCGATTTCCCCCTTGTCCAGGAGCTTTTTCCAGTAGGTGCTGCGCGTACCGCTGGCTTCGTCCCTGGTGTAGAGATTGATGGCCAGGTCCGGGCCGCCCACTTCTTTCCAGTTGGTGATCTTGCCGGCGAAAATTTGCTTGATCTGGTCCTTGGTCAGCGCTTCCACGGGATTGTCCGCCTGCACCACGGTGGCCACGCCGTCCACGGCAAAGGGAAACAGCACCAGGCCGTACTTGGCGATTTCCGCATCACTGGCCTTGCGTCCGGAATTGCCGATATCCACCAGGCCTTCGCCCACTTTCTGGATGCCCACACCGGAGCCGCCGCCGGCCACGGTGATCCGGATGTCCGGATTGGCGGTCATGATGTTTTTGGCCGCTGCTTCCATCACCGGAATATGCGCCGTGCCCCCGGCAATGGCGATTTCACCCTTCTGCCCTTTAAATTCATCCAGAGCGGATGCAAACGCGTATTGCCCGGTAAAAACAAAAAGCATCGCAAGGGAAAACAAAATAGAAAAGCACTTTTTCATGAATTACATCCTTTTCTTTTGAAGTAACAAAGACCGAGCCAGAGACCAGTAAAGTAGGGATACTACCCTGCGCCATTCAAGAGTGCAATATTTACAATAAAAAGCATACACTCTGTCTGTCTATGGATCAACCTTCTATCCATTCAAAATATCTATCAAAGCCAGGCAAAATACGGAAACAACAATCAGCCACGGCTCACTCTAACACAACATCCCGGCAGAGCAACTTTTTATTCTTCCTGATTCCTCTTCTGTCCGACCTGCAACCCGATAAATACCTTCCCCTTTCTCTCGACACCGCTCCTGTGTTATCATTCCTCAAAACAGATAACCGAATCTTCAAAGGACGTTCCCATGAAGCATGTGCTTTTTCTTGGCCTTTTCCTGTTCTGCGTCATCCTGCCCGGATTTTCCCATGCAGCCCCGGCGGAGCAGAATGCCGTACCGGATAGCGGCGATGCGGCAAAAGACGACAGGCTGACCATTGCCATCCTCGAATTCGATGCGGTGAACGAGGAGGCGAAAAAAAACAACAAAGGTCGCATGGTGTCTGAAATGCTCACAACCGAGGCCTTCAATACGGGGCAGTTCAATGTGGTGGAACGGCATCAGATCAAGAAGATTCTGGATGAAATGGAATTCGGCGATACAGCTTTTTCCGGGGGCACAGCGCAGAAAATAGGCGAGCTGCTTGGCGCGGACGCCGTGTTGACGGGCTCGGTCAGCGAATTTCTCGGAGTGTTGCGGATGGACGCCAGGCTCATCAACGTCAAAGACGGCCGCATCCTTCTGGCGGACAGCGCCCAGGCGAAACTGACCATGCAGGCCATGTCCCAGGCCGTACGGGACATCATGGTCCGGATGCTTGCCGCGCTGGGCGGCCAGGCCTCGCCGCAGCCGGTTGCGGCTTCCCCGGCCTCGGGCGGCGCGCCGCAGTTGCTGCATCCGGCGGCAATCCGGGCCTCGTCTTCGCTCAAGTCGTCGCGATACGCCAATTACCAGCCGGGCAATCTGCTGGACGACAATCCGGAAAGCGTCTGGGTTGAAGGCGCAAAAGGCAAGGGCACGGGCGAATGGCTGGAACTCACTTTCGACCAACCCCGGATGGTGAGCAAAATCGGCTTCCTGAACGGCTACAACAAAACCGCCGCCAAGGACGGCAGCGACCGCTGGCAGCAGAACAGCCGCGTCAAAATAGTGCGCATCAGCTTTGCTACGGGGCAGAGTCTGGAGCATACGCTTGAAGATACGCGCCAGTGGCAATACGTCAGCTTCGCGCCCGTGCGTACGGACAACGTACGGATTACTCTTTTGCAGAATTACCCGGGCTCAAAATGGCCCGACGACACCTGCCTCTCCGAAATACGCGTCTACGGGGAATAGGGATTACATCCCGCCCATAGCTCCGGCGTAGAGTTGCTTAAGCATCATCTGCGGCAGGCTCGAATCCCAGTGGCCCGTATATTTGGCCACCAGCCAGAACAGCACAAAGGCGGCCACTGTGGCGGATCCGACCACGGACCAGTGCACGGGACGGCCCAGAATGGTCATCCGCAAGGCGTCGGGTTCGGGGCAGGCGCCAACGCAGCGTCCGCACCCCAGACACTCGGGCGTACGTACGCTCTTCTTTTCCTGCACCGGAATCCTGGCCGGACAAACCTTCTGGCAGCGGCCGCAGCCCACGCAGGTCTTTGGATTGCGCCGTACGCGCGTGATGCCCGTCAGGGCCAGCACCCCCAGGAAAGCGCCGTAAGGACAGAGCCAGCGGCACCAGGCATTGCGGAAAAGCAGGGAAAGCAGGCCCAGCAGGCCGAAGACAACCAGGGCCGTATGGGATGGATGCAGGAAAAACAGCAGCAGATGGGCGTCCGCCGTGAGGTTGTATTTGCCCAGTAAAAAGGATTGAAGCGCCGGTCCGCCCATGCCCACTCCGACCGTGATCAGGAAAAAAGCCAGCAGCAGGTATTTGGGGATCCGGACCACCAATGCGGCCCAGCGCGGCAAGCGGCGCTCCAGTCCTAGTTTGTTTCCGGCTGTCGCAAGCAGGTTGGACACCAGACCCACCGGGCAGACAAACGCGCAAAAACTGCGGCGCAGCAGCAACCCGGTGAGAATGGCGAAGAGCAGCAAAGTCAATCCGGCCGGATGCGCCGGATCGTAAGATCCGGTCAGCAAAAAATACTTCAGTCCCAGCAACGCGCTGATGGGCAGAAAACCTTCCACACCGGCGGGCCGGGCCACGGGCGCTCCGGCGCCTGTCTGCGCCCAGAGGCAGAAAAGATACAAGCGCCATCCGATGTAGACGCACAGCAGTGCGAATACAATCTGGATGGCGCGTTGAAAAAGAGAAGGGTTCAATCGGTACGACATGGCGGCAGATTATGCCCGGAGATAACACCCGTCTGTCAGCCAGCCGACAGTCGCAGGAACATTTCACAATTGCAATGAAATGCCGCCGGTTCCCCGGACTGCACGTCGAAATGTTTTATTTTCCCAGCAAGGACCCCAGAATGCCCCTGGCCAGCTTGCGCCCCATGCTGGAACCGATGGAGCGGATGGCGCTTTTGGCAAAGGCCTCCAGAAAACCCTGCCGGTTGCTGCTCGGGTGCGATCGACGTTCTTCGCGCCGTACCTGCTCCTGCGCCGCCTGCGCTTCGCGCTGCGTCTCACGCTCCTGTTGCCGCTGAATAAGCAGTTCGTAGGCCGACTCCCGGTCCTCCACTTTTTCATACACCCCGTACAGCAGGGATTCCCGGATGATCCGTCCCCGTTGGGAAGCGTCCAGCGTCCCCAGCGCGCTCTCAGGCGGGCGGACCAGAACGCGCTCCACCATGTTCGGGGCGCCGTGTTCGTCGAGCATGGAAACCAGGGCCTCGCCCACCCGAAGTTCCGGCAGGGCCTGCTCCGCGTCGAGTTCGGGATTCTGGCGGAAGGTCTGGGCCACGGCGCGGACCACGCGTTGCTCCGACGGCGTGAAGGCGCGCAGCGCATGCAGTACGCGGTTGCCCAGTTGGCCGAGAACGGCGTCGGGCACGTCCAGAGGATTCTGGGTGACGAAAAACACCCCCACGCCCTTGGAGCGGATCAGCCGGACAACAAGTTCGATCTTTTCCACCAAGGCTTTTGGCGCGTCCTTGAACAACAGATGGGCTTCGTCGAAAAAAAATACCAGGCGCGGTTTTTCCGGATCGCCGATCTCGGGAAGATTTTCGAACAGTTCCGAGAGCATCCAGAGCAGAAAGGCGGCGTATGCCCGCGGCGAGCGCATCAGCCGCTGCGCATCCAGAATATTGACCACCCCGCGGCCGTCATCGGCGGTCTGCAGCATGTCATCCAGGTTCAGGGCCGGTTCGCCGAAAAGCAGATCGGTTTCGTCTTCTTCCAGTTCGAGCAAGCGTCGCTGAATGGCGCCGACGCTGGCCGCCGAGATATTGCCGTATTCCAGACGATATTCTTTCGCATTCTGCCCCACATGCGAGACAATGGCGCGCAGATCCTTGAAATCCAGCAGTAACAGCCCTTCGTCATCGGCAATACGGAATGCCAGGGTCAGGATTCCGGCCTGAGTCTCATTGAGGTCCAGCAAACGCGAAAGCAGCAGCGGCCCCATCTCCGAGACCGTCGTACGTACGGGGTGGCCCTGCTTGCCGAACACATCCCAGAGCACCGTGGGAAAAGCGCGGGGTGAAAAATCCTGCAGTTCCAGCAGCCGGGCGCGCTCCCCGATTTTGCCCTGGTCTGAGCCGGGCTGGCAGATGCCGGCCAGGTCTCCTTTCACATCCGCCAGAAACACCGGAATGCCCAGGGCGCTGCACTGCTCGGCCAGGACTCTGAGGGTAACGGTCTTGCCTGTGCCGGTGGCTCCGGCGATGAGCCCGTGCCGGTTGGCCATATTGGGAAGCAGAAAGACGTTTTCTCGGCCCTTGCCGATCATCAGTGGCGCAGTCATGTAGTACCTCCGGTTGCATGGCGATCACTCGTCACGGGTTCTTTGGGATTGTGCAACTGATGTACTGTCAGGGGAGCAAAAAGTCCACAAAACTGCTGTGGCAGATCGTTAGGCAGACGGAGGCGGAGATTATCAGACAAAAAGCGCTGTCAGTCTTCCAGACAGGCTTCCAGCTCTTCCAGATTCGGGATGCAGATGGCGCTGCGGCCGTCGCGTTGCAGCAGCCCTTCTTTGGCCAGGCTGTTGACCAGGGAGGAAACGGTCTGGCGCGTGGAGCCGATGATCGAAGCCAGTTGCTCGGTGGTAAGGCCCAGCTCCACCCGGCTGCCGCCGATGCAGCCCCCGCAGGTCTCCCGTTCGGCGCATTCGGGCGCGCGGCGGGCTTCATAAAGCAGCATCTCCACCAGCCGCCGTTTGACGTCGCTGAAGGCCAGGCTGTCGATGATGGATATGGAACAGGAAAGCAGATCGCCCAGCACACTGACCATGGAGGCGGTCAGGCTGGGCATGAAAAGCAGTCGTTGCCGGACGGCTTCAAGGTCGGCCTCCAGCAGGGTCAGGTCATCCAGAGCCTGCACAAAAGCGCGCGTGTGGGTGGTGAATACGGCGCCGGGCTCCAGAATCACCAGCGTGAATTCCTTGTCCTCCCGGGCGAGATAGACTCTGGCCCGCCCGGTACGGACGATGAAAATCCGGTTGTGCTCCTCTCGCGGCTGGAACACGAGCGAGCCCTTCGTATAACAGGCCTCGCTGAAGGCATGGCGCAGCGACTCATTTTCCGGCTGCTCCAGGTCCCGCAGCAGATTGGTCTCGAGAATACGCACGGTCACCACACAAACGCGCTGGCCTGCTTGCCGATGATGGTCAGCTCGTAGGATTCGCGGCACGCTCGTCCGGCTGCACCGTAGCAGACGTGCAGCGGCATCAGGTGCTCCTCGCGCGGATGGCAGTAGCGCGCATGGGGGGCGGATTCCCACCCGGCCAGGCGTTTGCCGCGCTCAGTCTCATCCAGATCCTTGCTGGAACAGGTTTCCGTCAGCCAGTTGTCGAACGCTTTGTTCCAGGACCGGGTCTCATCCGTGTCCTCAGAGAAAAACGCCCGCATGTTGTGAAAGGAAAAGCCCGAGCCTATGATCAGCAAGTCCGGGATATCCAGCCGGGCCAGGCATGCGCCCATGCGAAGATGCGCGGCCGGGTCCAGCCCCTGCAGCAGCGAAAGCTGCACGCACGGGATATCCGCCTCCGGATACATCAACATGAGCGGAATGAACATGCCGTGGTCGAAGCCCCGCTCCGCGTCGGCCGTGCAGCTGAAGCCGCCTCCGGACAACACCTCTCCCAGCTGACGCTCCAGTTCCGCATTGCCGGGCGCAGGATATTCAAACTCATAGGACTCCTGGGGAAAACCGTAATAGTCGTAGAACAGGGGCGGATGCGCGCCGCTGGTAATGCTCGGAGCCGGGGCTTCCCAATGCGCGCTGACCAGCACGATGGTCTTGGGCCTGGGCAGGGTTGCGGCCAGGTGTTTCAGATTGGCGACCATCTCCGTATGGCCCGGATCGCCCAGCACGGGCATGGGCCCGGCGCCGTGAGAAATATACAATACGTTATGCTGCGTCATGCAAACGCTCCTGCCTGAAATCTGTTGCGTACTGTTACGGAAAGGCCTCAGATATCCGGAGCCCCCTGTCGCAACAGGGGGCTCCGCACTATACCAAACCTTTCATTCTGAGGGAACATCTTTTGTAAGAATGGAGTGTTCCTCTCCTTGCCAATACACTATTACTGCGCTTTTACGACTTCGATGTCCACCGTAACCGCTACGTCATTGCCGACCAGGACGCCACCGCCATCCATGGGGGCGTTCCAGTTCATGTTGTAGTCGCGCCGGTCCACCGTGAACGATGTTGTGCCGCCTCGCCGGGTCTGTTTCCATGGATCTATTCGCGGATCCGAGAGCCCTTTGAAAAGCAGCGTCACCTTTTTTGAAACGTCTTTGATGGTCAGCTCTCCGGTCACCCGGAAACCGTCCGCCTCGGGAACAACCTGCGTACTTTTAAAGCGCATTACCGGGTATTTTTCGACTTCGAAAAAATCCGCGCTTTTAAGGTGCTGATCCCGCTTGACCACACCGGTGTTCAATTTGTCCACTGCAATGGTGACGTCAAAGGCCGTGGGCTTGCCGTCTTCAAAAGTGACCGTGCCCTGCATGCCGGGAAACATGCCGCGTACCTGCGAAAGCATCAGATGGCGGATGGAAAAATGGGCCGCTGAATGGTCCGGATCCACATTCCAGGTTTCCGCACCGGCTGTTGTCGCCAGTGCAAGCACCAGCATCAAGGCTGCCAGGGGTCTGAATAGTACTGAAATTCGCATATGGATTCTCCTTTCTGCTTGCCGTAAAAAACCGGAGTGTTCCGTTGCAACCAACTCCCCTGCCGTTCCGGCAAGGCCAAAGGTGTCTGTTTTCATTACATAGGTTCCATTTTCGAATAAATAAGTTTCCTGCATCACTTTGCAAGGCCATACCCTCCAAATTTAGTATGCAACAATTTAAAAATGTACGTCGCACCACCTATTCAAGAGCGAATAAATCGAGCAAACGAAATATTGGATATTGACTCGCTAACCTTTTTTGGTAGGATAAGTTCCAATCGGAAAAAGTTTCGGCATCATCGAAAACGCAATGCAAGTTACCGTCTGGACCGCATATCATTCCTTTTCCTGCTGCTGCGCGCCTGAAATCGTTTTTTGCCGTTCTTTATTGCAATAACGCATGCCGCACCAGAAAAGGCGAGGAACCTATGCTCGGAAACGTCAGCATCAAATGGAAAATTCTTTTTTTTGTTATTTTCGGACCACTAGTTATCGCCATCGTCATGGCCTATCAGCGGGTAACCGACATCCAGCAAGGAGCTTCCAAAGCTATTCTGGAAAAAAGCCGCGCCATTGTGCTGATGGCTGAAGCCGCGCGCAATGATGTTTCCAAAAAAATCGAATTGGGCATCATTCGTCCGCTGAAAGATATTCCCAAAGACAAAATTATGGAAGCCGTTCCCGTTATCACGGCCATCAATCTAACCAAAGAAAACGCCGAAAAAGCGGGCTACAAATTCCGCGTCCCTAAAATAGACCCCAGAAACAAAATCAACCAGCCCACACCCCTGGAACGCGAGGTGCTTCAAGAGCTTAAGGCCAAAAACCTGCATGAAAAAATCATCGTGGAACCGGACCAGATCAGATATTTCCGCCCCATCGTGCTCACCCCCGAGTGTCTGCACTGCCATGGCGATCCGAAGGGATCCCCGGATGCCGTGGGGGGCATCATGGAAGGCTGGAAAACAGGCGAGATACACGGTGCGTTCGAAATAATCAGCTCGCTCGAACAAGCTCACAAGGAAGTCTGGAATGCCAAACTCAGTATCGCGGCCTGGGGCGTGGGAATCCTGCTGGTGGTCTGTCTGGCGGCATGGAGCCTGATGAAAGCCTCGATCATCCGGCCGCTGATGCTGCTTCAGAGCTTTGCGGGCAAACTCGCCGAAGGCGATCTGGACGCAGAGGTGCAGATCCGGTCGAAGGATGAGATCGGTTCGCTGGCGGAGTCCATCAGCGTCATGACCTCCAAATTGCGCGAAGTGATCCGTGAGGTGCTGCACGCTTCGCAGCGCGTATCTCACGGCAGCAGTGAACTGGCCGACGCATCGCAGAGTTTGTCCGACGGGGCCAGCCAGCAGGCCGCGTCGGTGGAGGAGATTTCCTCCAGCATGGAACAAATGGCGGGCAACATCCGGCAGAACGCCCACAATGCCACGGAAACCGAACGCATCGCGCTCAAATCCTCCCAGGATGCGGATGCGGGCGGCAAAGCCGTGGCCCAGACCGTGGACGCCATGGTGAAAATCGCTGACAAAATCTCCATTGTTCAGGAGATCGCCCGACAGACCAACCTGCTGGCGCTCAATGCCGCCATCGAGGCTGCACGGGCGGGCGAACACGGCAAGGGTTTTGCCGTTGTCGCCTCCGAAGTACGCAAGCTTGCCGAACGTTCCGGCGCGGCTGCGGCGGAGATCAGCGACCTTTCCAGTTCCAGCGTGTCTGTGGCTGAAGAAGCCGGCACCATGCTCAAAAAACTGGTGCCCGACATCCAGAAAACCGCCCAGCTGGTGCAGGAAATCTCTGCGGGCAGCAACGAACAGAATACCGGTGCCGAGCAGATAAACAGGGGCATCCAGCAACTGGACCAGATCATCCAGCACAACGCCTCGGCCTCGGAAGAAACCGCCTCCACTTCCGAGGAGTTATCCGTTCAGGCCGGGCACCTGTTGCGCGTGATGGGATTCTTCAAGATGAACATAACCGAGGACTCCGACAGCAGCTCTCCCAAGGCGCTTCCGGCGGGCCGGTCCAAAAAGCAAAAATGGAACAATGCAGACTCGGGCGTACATCTCGCGCTGGGTGGAGACGACGACGAGTTTTGATGTACAATAAGACAAAACAGCTGGATTCTTCCAGGCAGAAAATCCGATTCCGGATTCATTGCCTGGAACATCCAGCTGCTTTTTTGAAGCGGACAACACGCTCTGCCAGACAAAAAGCTCCGGCAGAAACCAGATTAGCCGCGTGGTCCGCCTTTTTTTCTCAAACGCAGCCGCTGTTGCTCCCTGGCCGACTTACCAGATTATGTCGCGCACCTTGGCCGGGCCGCGTTCCACCGTACGCTGATAGCGGACGTTGGTCTTGCCGAACATCATAACATAGCCGGCTTGGTATCCCTCCGGTATGTCGACGTGCGCGCCCAGTTCCGGAAACAGAGCAAAGAGCGTCCGCATGGCCACGCCGCACCAGACCGTGCCCAGCCCCATGCTGTTGGCCAGCAGTTCGAAATAGCTCAGAGCAATGAAGGGATCCGCGAAAGCACAGGGAGAGTCCTTGCGAACGGAGACCACCAGCATATGCGGCGCGCCGCGAAACACCGTATCCTCTCCCTTGGCAAAAGCCTTGAAATACCCGAGCATACGCTCGGGAATCCCCCCGTTGTCGGGTTTGGCCAAAGCGTCCTGCACAGCCGTACGCGCTTCCTGACGGAATCGCTCCATGACGGCCGGATCGCGGACCAGATGAAACAGCAGCCCCTGGTCATTTACACCAGTGGGAGCGCTGGCCAGAGCTTCCGCGAGCATGTCGATCTGCGCCCCGTCCACGGCCTCTTCCAGATAACGCCGTACGGAACGCCGCGCGCGCATCAGCAGCAGCAAGGACTCGGGAGAAGGCAGGCGGCCGGCGAATTCCTCGCTCTGCTCGGGGCTGCGTCCCAGAATGGACACGGCTCCGGTCGGACAAATGGCCAGGCAATGCTGGCAAGCGATGCAGCGCCGGACTCCCTCTTCGCTCATCACCGGACCGTCCGCGCCCATCTCCAGCGCCTTAGTCAGACAATCCGCGACGCACTCGCCGCATTGCACGCACTTGCTCTCGTCCACAACAAATTGAACCATACGCTCGCACTCCTGTTGCTGATTCGTTCTTATTTGAAGCCTGCAGCATACGCCGCGTACCGGCAAACAGGAAGCGCTGAACCCGGGTCAGAACCGGAGTTTTTTTCAGGTTGATGTGCTGGTTTTACCAATTTCAAATCTTAGATGATTATTCCTCTGTCCTTGGAGAATCGAAAAAAGCCCTGTGAAGGCGACATGGTTAAAGATTGTTGCACTGCCATGTCGCCCCTACAGGGCTCTACCTGCTCCCGCCATTTTTCCCAGGGGTGCACCCTGGGCTCTTTTATGTCGCCCCATTGGGGCTTTCGGGAAAAAATCTAATCTTACCCCTCTCTGGTAAACCGGATGGACGAGGCCAGGAAAACCACGAGAATGGAGCCCAGGTTGTGCGTTACGGCCCCGAGAATGGGCGTAAGTACGCCGAAAAAGCTGAGTACCAGAGCGATCAGATTGATGCCGAAACTGAGCAGAATGTTGATTTTGATGATCCGGGACATTCTGCGGCCGAGACGTACCAGGAAAGGCAGCTGGTCGAGATGGTCGTTCATCAATACGATATCCGCTGTTTCCAGGGCCACATCAGCGCCCCGCAACCCCATGGCAATGCCTGTTGACGCCGCTTTAAGGGCGGGCGCGTCGTTGATGCCGTCACCAATGTATACCGCCTTGCCCTTGGAATAGGAGGTGATTTCCGCCAGCTTTTCGTCGGGTTTCTGGGTCGCGTGATACTGCCCTATCCCCACGCTTTCGGCGATTTTGCGTACCGAGGAAAGCTGGTCCCCCGAAAGTATGACAATATCCTCTATGCCTTCGGCGCGCAGTTGTTCCACGGTACGCGCCGCGTTTTCCCTGGGGCGGTCCAGAAAGCTGATCGTACCGGCAAGCTGTTCGTCCACGCTGACGTCCACATTGGTATGGCCTTTGTCATCAGACGTCCGGCTGGTGGCTATGGCGACTTTTTTCCCGTCCACCATTCCGGAAATACCTCGCCCCGCCTCGGTATGGATGTCCGTTGCCCTGGGCGGATCCAGGCGCATGACTTCTGCCTTTTCCACGGCGGCTATGCCAAGAGGGTGCAGGCTGCCTTTTTCGATGGCCGCGGTCAGTCCCATAAGCTCGGCCTCAGAGAAGCCGTTGTACGTCCGGATTTCAACCACCTCCGGATTGCCTTGAGTGATGGTCCCGGTCTTGTCGAAGAAAAAGCCGGTGGAAACCGCCACGTTCTCCAGGTATCTCCCCCCTTTGACCAGAATACCGGCCTTTGCGGCCCGGCCGATGGCGGCCACGGTCGATACCGGACTGGCCAGCAGAAAGGAACACGGACACCCGACGATCAGCACCGTGATGGCCCGTGTGGTATCATGGGTCGCAATGTAGGTGAAAGCGGCAATGGCCAGAATGGTGGGCGTAAACCAGAAAGCGTATTGGTCCACAATCTTGGCGCTTTCGGTTTTCTGCTGTTCTGCGGCCTGCACCATCTGAATGATCCGGCCGATGGTGGAATCCTCGCCCACGCGGCTGGCCTTGATTTTGATGTACCCGTCCACGCAGATGGTCCCGGCGAAAACCGCGTCTCCGTTTTCCTTGAGCACGGGGATGGATTCACCGGTAATGGAGGCTTCGTTTACCGACGTTCCGCCTTCGATGATGTCGCCATCCACTGGAATGGTGTCTCCGGCTCTGATGACGAGAATGTCGCCTGTTCGTACGTCCTTGACGTCTATGCTCTGCTCCGCGCCGTTTCGTTCGATCACTGCCGTTTCCGGCGTTACCTCCACCAGCGCACGTATGGAATTGCGGGCGCTCTCGCTGACGGCCTCTTCCACCAGTGCGCCGAAAACCATTATGGCGCTGACTATGGCGCCTTCCAGAAAGTTGCCGTTAAAAATACAGGCCAGGATCGCGATGCTCACCAGTTCGTCCACATTGATTTCTCTGGCCAGCAGCCCTTTGCCCGCCTCGATGATGATGGGCAGGCCGTTAATCGCAATGGAAGCCAGCAGCAACAAATCCCCGTAGGACATCGATGGAAGGAAGGAAACGGTTTTACCGGCAAACACCAGAGCCAGGGGGATAAGCAGAGCCCCGCCAAGTACCTTGAAAAAATCCTGCGAACGAAAAAGTTCCCTGTACACATGCAGCTCACTGTGACGTCCGATCATATTGTGCTCCGTTTAGTTTGATTTTCAAATTAAGTGAGCTTGTTTTATTGTCGAGTAGTTTGATTGTCAAGCATTTTGGAAAACGATTTATTTGGCAACCAAAATGATCTGGTACTGCGTATCGTTGTGGGGGGCTTCCTGTGAAGGGGCCGGTATACCCATGAAAAAGCCCCTGCTTCGAAAAGCAAGGGCTTTGCATGATAGCTGATTCGTTAAGCTGTCGGAAATTTTAGGAGAATTCCGACGCCTTCATACTCTAGAATTTATAGAGCTGCCCAGAGCGGTACTGCTACTCTTGTGAGGCCTGGCGTTGTCCCCAGATGGCGGCCCCCAGGGCGCCAGTCATGTCCGGAGTCTCGGGCACGAGCAGATCCTGGCCCGGAGTAACGCCCAGTTCGGCGGCCAGCAACTCCCGGACGCAGGCATTGCGCGCCACGCCGCCCACAAAAGCCAGGGGCAGTTGCAGCCCCACCCGGCCGAGCATATTGGACGTCCGTTTGACAATGGCCTTGTGCAGGGCCAGGGCAATGTCCGCGGCGGGCGTACCGCCGGCCATCAACGAGGTGGCCTCGGTCTCCGCAAAAACCGTGCACATGCTGTTGATCACGGGCGGGTTGGTCCCCTGCAGGGCGAATTGCCCGAACTCTTCCACAGGCAGCTGAAACACGCCGGCCGTATATTCGAGAAACTTGCCCGTACCTGCGGCACAGCGGTCGTTCATCTCGAACTTCAGCACCCGGCCGTCCGGACGCATGGCAATGGCCTTGGTATCCTGCCCGCCGATGTCCAGCACCGTACGCGCTTCGGGAAAATCCGTATGCACGCCCAGGGCGTGGGCCTTGATCTCCGTGATGCATTCCACCGGCAGCGAGGTCTCGAGCTTTTCCACCAGCCGGCGGCCATAGCCCGTGGCCACGATGGCTTCCGGAGCCGCACCATTGGAGCGGACTTCCTCCAGCAGCTTGCGGCACTGGGACAGCGGATCAAAAGTAGTGGGCAGCCGCGACATACGCCGCGGCTGTCCCTCTTCGAGCGCCACCAGTTCTATGGAACGCGAACCGATGTCGATTCCGATATACATGGCTATTTCAGCGTCTCCACAAACGCTTCGATACGGGTCTTAAGCTGCTCGACGTCTTCCATCGAGTAATCAGTCTCGATATTCAGACTCGGGATGCCGTTTTGTTCCAGCATCTTGCCCACCGGCATGCTTTCGTAAGCGTAGGGCTGGCAGAACAGCAGCGAATACTGGATCACGCCGTCCACATGCAACTCTTTGGCCATCTCCAGAATATTATCTTTGCGTTCGTTGTTGGGCGTAAAGCAGGCGCAGTCGATTTTGAGATAACGATCCGCAATGGCGTCGAGCATCTCTTCAACGGTTTCGCCGCTTTCATTTACCAGGTCGCGGGTGTTGCGTTTGCCGATGCAGGATTCTTCGCCGACAATGACCGTACCCGAGCTTTCCACGATGTAGGGAAGCTTCCAGTTGGGCACGGCCATGGGACAGCCTGTCAGCAGTACGCGCGGCATGTCTTTGTCCACCACGCCTTTGCCCTCTGCCACGCGGGTTTCCAGTTCGTCGCACAGCTCGTTGATTTTCACCACAAAACGCTCGGGGTCGTCGTAGAAGCTGATCTGGTTGATCAGCAGCGCGTCGCGCCCGGAAATGGGCGTGGGCGTGGCCGCGCGCAGTTTGTTCATCCGCTCGATGGCCCGGCGCTTGTCGTTGACCAGCTTGATGGAAGCCTTGAGCCGTTCGGCCGTAATCTCCACGCCGGTCAGCTTTTCCACTTCGGCCTTGTAGCGCTTCAGTTCTTCCATCCAGAGCGCCCTGTCATTGGCCTTTTTCTGCTGCGGCACTTCCATGACGTACATATTGGCGTGTTCGCCGAAGGCCTCGTAAGCCTTTTTCTTGCCGTCGCAAGTGGTTTCCCCCACGATCATGTCGCAGGATTCCGTGAAAGGGCAGAGTCTGGCCAGTTTGAACCCGATGAAGGACTTGATCAGCGCGCAGGTATTGCGCGGCACGATCTCTTCGGCCAGTTCCTTGCCCGCGTCGGCCCCGGAGCACAGCCCCACCTGGATCGCGTTGGCGGCCAGAGTGATTTCTTCGGGAACAAACACGCAAAAGGTGCCGACCACTTTCTGCCCGGCCGCCTTGGCGGTCTGAATCTCCTTGATCCGCTCGCCGTGCACTTCGGAGAGTACGAAATCAAGGTATTCCGCCCCCTTCAGGCGTCCCTGCTGCGAGAGGTAGATGTCTCCATAAAATTGCCCCAAAACGCCCAGAAGCTGGTCGTGTGCGTCTAGGTCCAGATTAAGACGCTCCCACATTTCTTTGTGACCGGTATCCGTCATCCTTGTCTCCCTTCATGTTGGCGTTTACATACTCCAGATTCAGCCTGAAACACTCCAGCAAAAATACGTACAGAAACAGGGCAAGGAAAATAGTTACTTCTTATAAATAAGAAGATTATCCATTACTTTTATCAATAACAACAGCTTCCCTTTTCTGTTCACTGCACTATTCTTTTTCAACCTCTTTCTTCAGGTACCTATAATAATGATTGATCTGGTATACAGCCTTGATGGGATCGTGTCCGAATACACGGTCTTTGGCGGCCAGCACGGTGACAGGCGCCTCGCAGAACTTGATAAACATGGAATCGTGGCCAACGCATAACCCGAGCAGAACGCAGAAGTCCACCTTGTGACGGTTGGCGGCCATGGCCTGAAAGACGGGATGGCAGGTGGTTTCCTGATCCGCCTCGGTATCCACCTGCCATTCCTTGTCTATGCCGAGTTCGGACTTGGGTATGCGTCCTGCCTTGCACATGATGGAAAAGGTTTCGAATCCGGCCTGTTCGAAAAACTCGTGCACTATTTTGGCCTCCGTACGCAGGCCGCCGCAAAAAGCCAGTCCGATGCGTTCGAACTGCATCCGTCTGGCGAATTCCACTATTTCCAGAATCCGCGGCTTGATGGGCTTGACGAATTCGTAGCCCAGTTCGCGGTTGCCGTAGCCCGCGGCTTCCTGCTTGCACGACTGGTGAGCGAACTCATAGAGCTGCTTGTCGGCTTTCATCACTTCCAGAGCCGCGCGGGCCAGATCCTTGTCATGCACCGACGGACAGTTTTTCGGGGCCTTTCCTCCAGGCGTACGGCAATAGCGTTCGCGCCATTCAAAAGGGCAGACTGCGCACTGTGGCAACACTTCTTCATTGTTATGCGGCGTATCTGACATAATCAGACTCTCCTTGTTTACGACATTATGAATGTATTTTCATTCTGCGGACTGCGTAGCACATTCCAATTGCTGCGCATCGGATATTCTGAATACGCCAATTTAAAGCCGCATACAAAGACAATGCAAAATAACGACCTTGTCTTACTTTTCACAATCGTTCCGCCCCATACTTACTCCTACGCTTTTAGGGGGGTGTTAAAAAAACTTGCTCAGAAGCTGCGATCCCACGGCGGACAGAGCGGCAGCCGCTCCCGTGATGGTCCAGATCCGTTTTTTCAGGCTTTCCACATCACTCCGGACGTCCAGGAAGGACCTGTCCCAGATGCTGGACCGCTCGGAAAGCATTGTTTCGATCCTGGCCAGCAGCGTAAGCTGCGAGGTCTGCTGCTCCCGCAATTCCCGTATTTCTTTTTCCAGCCCGCAGACACTGCGCTGCAAGGGCTCCATGTGCTGTTCGCGCATTGTTAGTTCCTCCTCAGGGCTTTTCGATTGTTTTTTCCACCTGGCCGGCAGCCTTGCCGAAGGCCTGTTCGAGCATACGGTTTTTCTCCGCGGATCCTGCGGAAGAACCAAAATAATAGGCCACCACCGTATCTGCCTTGGCGCTGACATACCCAATCAGCGTTCCTGCCACTCCGGCCACTTCCGGTTGGATTTTCCCCAGAAACACGTAGGCCACGGAAACGAAAAAACCGGCCAGAACCACCACGGCCAGCATTCTGGGCGTTCTGTCGGCGGCGGGAACCGAGGTTCCCGCAACCTCTTTCGCGGCCGTGTCTTTTTGTTTGCCGCGATCCACTGCCGCCAGGTCAATGCCAAGCTCCTGAAGTTGTTCCTGCAATTGCTGTTCGGCTTTTTTCAGGGCTCCGGCCACTTCAGGCGTCAGCGTCCGCAAGGCTTCCACCACTTCCTCCTCCTTGCCGTCCGCACGCCCGAGCAGCGTACCGGACAAAGCGGAAAGCCCCAGTCCGGATAAGGGCCCGTTCAGGGTCCGGGCCACGGTGGGCGCTATGCCGGCAACCACTCCCTTCCACTCGAATGCCATAATTTCCTCCCGTACTTTGCTTTTGATTTTCCTCCTCTATTGCTTCAGACCGCGAGGTTATATAGTATTATGGAAACTGAAGACATGCCGAAGCCTTTCGCCTCTTGCGAGAAGGGCATATCAGACTTAGATGTACCGGGAGGGTTTATGTTGAATTTCTGTGTTGATTTTGAAAAATGTCTTGGCGATGGAGACTGCGTCCGGGATTGCACGCGCAACGTCCTCGTGCTCGACGACAACAGACATCCGCAGGTGGTTCCCGAGCGCGCGGAAAAATGCGTCAGGTGCTTGCACTGCATGGCCGTATGCAGCACCGGAGCGGTCAGTATTCTGGGGTTCAATCCGGAAGACTGCACGCCGCTGAAAGACAATTTCCCCAACCCCGCCAAGCTGGAAACCCTGATGAAAGGCAGGCGCAGCGTCCGCCGTTTCAAATCCGAACCGCTGGACAAAGAAACCATCCGCCACCTGGTGTCAACGGCCGGTCATGCGCCCACCGGGGTCAATAATCAGGCCGTATTATTCACGGTGGTGGAGTCGCCCGAGCTGATGCGGGAGTTCCGCGACCATGTCATGAACACCCTGACGCGGCGGGCCGAACAGAACACTCTGCCCGAACGCTTTGATTTTTTCAGGGCCTACATCAAGGCCTGGCACGAGGGAAAAGACATCATTTTCCGCAATGCGCCGCATATGCTCGTGACCTCGTCCCCGGCGGACGGCCCCACCCCGCGCGAGGACAGCGTCATCGCCCTCAGCTATTTCGAGCTGCTGGCCACCAGCATGGGCCTCGGCACACTGTGGTGCGGCCTTGGCAAGTGGGCTATAGAGGACATCGCACGGGAACTGCGGGAGCTGCTGCATATCCCGGCGGGAAATATCATCGGAAGCATGATGCTCTTCGGCAAACCCGCCGTACGCTATTACAGAACACTGCCGCGCAATCCGAAAATCACTTTTATCGACGGTCTCAAGCACGATTGACGGGTATTGCAAAGGAGGCCCACAGTGCCGAAGGTTCTTTCCATGGATGCAAACCAGTTGCGCCGTTTCACGGCTGCGCATGACGAGGGCCGGTACGTCCTTGTGGATGTGCGGCAGCCCCAGGAATACAAACAGGGACATATTCCCGGCGCACGGCTGCTGCCTTTGCCCGAGCTGCTGGAAGGCTCTCCTGCCCTGGATCCGGAGCTGCCCCACATTTTTTATTGCCGCAGCGGTTCGCGCTCCGCACGAGCCGCCCGGCATGTTCTGGAGCACGGACTTGTGCGCAACGAGATTCATAATCTGACGGGCGGCTTCATGCAGTGGAACGGCCTTGCGATTGACGGCGTTCCCAACGTACGGGTTTTTGAAAAAGCCGCCTCCCTGCAGGATACGCTGTTGACGGCCATGAACCTGGAAAAAGGCGCACAGCTCCTCTATGAATCCATTCAAGGCGCGGCAGCGAACAAAGCGCTCTGCGACCTGATGCGCAAGCTCGCCCCCATGGAAACAGAACACGCCAAAATGCTATACAAACATCTCCAGGCCCAGCCCGAGCCGGATCCATCCCTGCCGGACTTTGACGCGCTCTACGAGTCCATGGCAGGCGACGTTCTGGAAGGCGGTAAATCCGTGCCGGATCTGGCCCCTCTGATAGAAAGAGCCCGGCAAGGCCAGTGCGTGGAACTGGCCGAACTGGCCCTGGAAATGGAAATCAGCGCTTTCGACCTCTACCACGCCATGGCGAAACAGGCCGCGGATACGGACGAACGCCAGACCTACCTGTGGCTGGCGGACCAGGAAAAAGCACACGAGCGCCTTCTGCTCAAGCACATGGACGCCTTTATCTGATTCCGGAGCATAATTTTATGTCTGACAACACGCGGACTTTTCCCGTGGTCCTGGCCCATGCGCCCGGCTACACGGACCCAACGCTTGCGCGTCTGGTGGCCGAAACGCTTCAGGCCGCCGGTTTTACCCCCGGCCGCAGCGAACGTATCCTGGTCAAAGCCAACCTGCTCCGGGCCACTGCGGACGGTCTGGCCTGCACGCACCCGGCTGTGGTCAAGGCCGCCTGCCAGTACGTGCTGGACCACGGCGCGCGCGTTGAGGTCGGGGACTCGCCCGGTTTCGGATCCGCCCGCAGCGTGGCCAGGGATATCGGCCTGACCGAAGCGCTCGCCCCCCTGGGGGTATCCGTGGTCAATCTGGATCATGCGCGCGCCCGGCAGTTGCCCTGCGGCCTGCGCGTGGGAATTGCCGGCAGGGTCTACGACTATGACAGGCTGCTGAATCTGCCCAAACTCAAGACCCACGGGCAGATGCGCGTCACCGGCGCGGTCAAGAATCTTTTCGGCTGCGTTGCGGGCGTACGCAAGGCAGTGGCCCATTTCCGCCACGGTGACCAGCAGAACCGCTTTCCCGCCCTGCTGCTGGAGATCCGCGAAGTGCTGCCCCCGACCCATTCGCTTTTGGACGGTATTGTGGCCATGCACGTAAAAGGTCCTGTGGACGGGAGCCCGTACGCCCTTGGCCTGCTGGCGTCCGCGGTTTCGCCCCTGGCACTGGATACGGCCCTGTACACCCTGCTCGGCCTGTCCCCCGACGCTGTTCCCATCTGGAAAGAGGCCGTAGGCCGTTCCTTGCCGGACAGCGATCCGTCGAACCTGATTTTTCCCCTGGAAGAGCCCGCCGCTTTCGACGCAGGCGGCCTGCAGATTCCGCAAACCCTGAAACCCCAATCTTTCAACCCCGTACGCCTGGCCATCAGTACCTGCAGGCGTATCTGGGCGCGAAGACCCCGATTACGATGACAACACACACTCCCGCACCTCAATTGATCACGGACATACGCGAACATTTGCTGGACTGGTTCGCCACCCATAAACGGCCCCTGCCCTGGCGCGATAAATACGCCCCCTACGAAGTTCTGGTCTCCGAAGTGATGCTGCAACAGACCCAGATGGAACGCGGCGTAGCCTATTTTCAACGCTGGATGCAGGCCTTTCCGGACCTGGAATCCCTGGCCCACGCCGACGAGGACGAAGTTCTCCGGCTCTGGGAAGGACTGGGCTATTACAACCGGGCGCGCAACCTGCAGCGTACGGCCAAGATCCTGCTGGAACAGCATCAGTCCGGTCTGCCGGAAGACGCGGACGCGCTGCTTGCTCTGCCCGGCATCGGCCCCTATACGGTGGGCGCCATCCGCAGTCTGGCTTTCAACCAGGATGTTCCGGCCATCGACGCCAATGTGGAACGCGTCCTGTCCAGGGTTTTCGACCTGGACCGCCCGGTGAAGGAACCGCAAACCCACGCCCGTATCGTGGAACTGGCCAACTGGCTGCTGCCCAAAGGCAAAGCCCGGCTGTTCAACGAGGCTCTGATGGATCTGGGCGCTATGGTCTGCTCCAAAAAGCCCCAATGCGCGCGTTGCCCTCTGGAAGGACAGTGCGAAAGCCGCCGGCTGAATATTGCCGAAGAACGCCCCGTGCCGCCCAAATCCATGCAGCTGATCCCGCTGGAGGTGGTCACCAGCGTTCTGGTGCACCAGGAACATTTCTTTATTCAGAAACGCTTGCCCAAAGGAGCCTGGCCCGGACTCTGGGAATTTCCAGGCGGTCGTATCGAACCCGGAGAAACTCCGGCCCAGGCCGCTGTCCGGGAATTTGACGAAGAGACCGAATTCAAAATCCGGACACGGGAATTTCTCGGCATCATCAAGCACGGTTACACCAAATATCGCGTCCGGCTGCACTGTTTTCTCTGCACGCTGGCGGACGCCCCCGCCGCGTTGCCGCTGCCGCAGCTGCACGCCGCCACGGAATACCGCTGGGTGCCTTTTACCGGGCTGCTGGATTTCGCTTTTCCGGCCGGACATCGCAAACTAATCGACCAACTGTCTTGCGAGCCCGCCCTCGGACGCGTATTATAACAGAATCCGCAACTCCTGACAGATGAGGCGTTTCATGAAGTTGGTCCGTTTTCAGCGTTCTTTTTTGTGCCTGTGCGTCGTGTTTGCCCTGCTCTGCGCCACTGCTTCTGCCCAGTCCGTTTCCGTGCCCGAACTGCCAGGCCAGTCCGGCGTGCCGGAGCTGCCTGGGTTGCAGGGGTTAAATGACACGGCCCCTGTTTCACAACGGCTGCCTTACGAGGCACACTGGGAGCTGTTCCGACTTAGCAGCGCGCCCGAAGACCTGCTGGCGGTGCTCTGGGTGGAGCCTGATCCGAACATTCATGCCTATGCGCACGAACCAGGCAGCGCCATGGCCAAACCCACGAATCTGAAAGTCACGGTCAAGCCTGAGAACATTCGAACAACCATTAGCTACCCGCCTGGGACGCCCAAACAAGATCCTTTGTTTCCCGAGGGCAGCGTCGACCTCTACGAAAAGCCCACACCGCTTTTCGTGACGCTGCACGGCGCCGCTTCTGCGGAGTCACTCACTCTGGACGGACGGCTGAACATGTTGCTCTGTTCGGATAAAAGCTGCTGGTACGTGGACGCGCCCCGCAGCAAGAGCTGGACAAACCTGCGCCAGGACAATCTGGCCGACGCCGGTACGCAGGCCTGGTGGGGGATCTACGCCTCCCTTTCCACCCCTGCGACGCCCCCGATAACCGAACCGGTGGCTACCTCCGAACCGGCCCCCGCACCTGTCGCACCCGCACCCGAGCCTGCCCCCCAAGAGCTGGAAAACAGTTCGGGATGGCTGGACACGCTGCAGATCGCTCCGCGCTATTTTCAGATGGAACTGGAAGTCAGCGGACTGGCCAAGGCCATCCTGTTCGGATTGCTGGCCGGATTCATCCTGAATTTCATGCCCTGCGTGCTCCCCGTGGTCAGCCTGAAGCTGTCCAGCCTGATGGCGGTCAGCGGCCTGGAAGACAAGAGCAAGCGGACACGCCATTTCCGCGAACATAATATTTTTTTCAGCCTGGGCATTCTGAGCTATTTTCTGCTGCTCGGCGTGGTCTTCGGCCTGGCCGACCTGGCCTGGGGCCAGCTTTTTCAGCAGGCCGGCGCCATGATGATTCTGATGGCTCTGGTTTTCGTACTGGGACTCAGCCTGTTCGGGGTGTTCGACCTGCCCGTGCTGGACCTGAAAACCGGCATAGACACCAGCAAAAGCCCGCGTCTGCAAGCCCTGTTCACCGGTCTTCTGGCCACGTTGCTGGCAACTCCCTGCAGCGGCCCTTTTTTAGGAGGCGTGCTGGGGTGGACCCTGAACCGGCCGCCGGAAACGGTGATCATGGTGTTTATCAGCATCGGCCTGGGCATGGCCCTGCCCTACATCACCATGATTTTCTTTCCGGGACTAGTACGTATCTTTCCCCGCCCCGGCGGATGGAACGTGCACCTGGAGCGGGTGGTAGGATTTTTTTTGATGGCCACCGCACTATATCTGTTCACGATTCTCCCGGAGTCGTATGAAGTCCGGGCTCTGGTGCTGCTGTGGTGCGCGGGGCTGGCCGCCTGGATCTGGGGCAAATGGACAACGCTTTCGGACAGCCGTCGCAAACGCTGGAGCGTACGCGCACTGGCCCTGGCGGTTATGCTTGGGGCGGGCTTATTCGCTTTGTCCACTCCCGGGCCGCTGGCGCATTGGAAACCTTTCAACGAACAGCAGTTCCGGCAGGAACTGGGCAAGCGTCCGCTACTGGTGGATTTTACAGCGGACTGGTGCCCCAACTGCAAATTTCTGGAACTGAGCGTATTGACGCCCAAAAATCTGACAAAATGGCGGGACGCCCACGGACTGGTGCTGCTTCAGGCCGATATGACGCAGGATAATCCGGCGGCCGAAATACTGCTGCGAAAACTCGGCAGCAACAGCATTCCGGTGGTGGCCCTGTTTCCGGCCGGAGATCAAAGCGCCGCGCCACTGGTGCTGCGTGATCTGTTCACCACAAGCCAGTTGCAAAAAGCGCTCAAGGAAACTATCAAGTAAGTCGCATCGGGGCGGTCGCCCGGATGCCGGGGGGAGTTACGAATTGCCTTCGCCGGCGCATTCGAGCAATCCGTCCACACGCTGGGCCAGGCTTTCCAGCTCTTGGGCCACCAGGTCAAGATCGTCGGTATTGAGATTTTCCGGTTCAGTATTGAGAAAAAAATCCGCGCGCTTGCGTAAGGCAAGACAAATCGCGGCGATTTCTCTGATGCGCTGTTCGTCCATAAGTATGCCATCCTCTCTGCAAAAGGGTTACCCCCTGATCGTGAGAGAATACTATGCCCGGAAACAGAAGACTTGGCAATCTTCCTAAAGCGTGCGATAAGTTTTACATATCGAAATTATTAGTTTTTTTGACTTTATGGTTATCAGAGCGATAAAATATCCAATCAAGGCTTGACACTTGAAAACGTAAGGGCTAGAGTCACCCTTCTTTGATTCCGGAGGTGGAAGAATGTATGCTATAGTTGAGAGCGGCGGCAAGCAATTCCGTGTGGAAGAAGGAAGCGAAATTAAAGTCGACCTTCTTGCTGCCGAACCAGGAAGCGAATTGGAAATAGACAAGGTCCTGCTGATTGGCGGCGAGGATACTGTGGTTGGTTCCCCCTATGTGGACAACGCCAAAGTAACCTGCGAAGTGGTCGAACATGGTCGCGGGCAGAAAATTCTTGTTTTCAAGAAATGGCGCCGCAACGACTCCCGCAAGTCCCGTGGGCACCGTCAGGACTATACGTTATTGAAGGTAAAGGCCATCGCGTCCTAAATTCGCGAGGTCGAGGAGAAAGCGAGCATGGCACATAAAAAAGCAGGCGGCAGCTCCAGAAACGGTCGCGATAGTGCCGGACAGCGGCGCGGTATCAAACGCTTCGGCGGTGAACAGGTCCGCGCAGGCAATATACTCGTCCGGCAACTCGGAACTAAATGGCATGCCGGTGATAATGTCGGCATTGGTAAAGACTGGACTCTTTTCGCCCTGATTGACGGCGAAGTGAAGTTCGAGCGTTATTACCGCAATAAAAAAGCCAAAGTCCGGGTCTGCGTAGTTCCTGCATCTGCTTAGCGTTTTTTGCGCGGCATATGCATTGGACAGATTTTTCGATCAAAGGACGCTTCCTGACTGACAGGGAGGCGTCCTTTTTGTATTGGAGGCAAAAATCATGATCCGTTTCCTGCGCCTTGTTTTCTGCTGGAGCCTGGTCTGTGCCGTTTTGCTGCCTGTCGCCCCGGGCTTTTGCGATGCCAGAGGAGATGCAGCCAAAAAAGCCCTGCTCGATACGCTCCACAAGCAGGCCCGGTTCCTCCTCGAAACATCGGTCATCGGCTACACTCAGATCCGGCATACCCCTGCTGCCGATATTTTTTTCCTGACAGACCTGGCCGGTAATTCCTATTTTCTTTACCCCACATCTGCCATTTCTCCCGAGCTGAAGGCAATGCTGCGTGAATCCTACAAGGAAGGAAAGTTCGTCAAGCTGAACGGACTGGTTGCCACTTGGGACGACAAGGGGCAACAGCAAGAGAAGACAAAAGAATCAGGCTTTTTTGTGGACGCTGCCACCACATACGAATGGGCGGATCCATCCTATGCGGAAATGTATGAAAAATTAGAGCAGGGAAAACAAAAACAGGAACTCGCCCGCCTGAACGCCATCAAAAAAGCTGAAGCAGAAGCTGCAGCAAAGAAAAACGACCCGCAACATGTCAAGGACCTGGACAAAAAAGCCAAGGAACTCAGAAAGAAGAAGGAAAAGGAGCAGAAGCAGGGGAATACGCCCCCTGGAGCATCACCTCCTCCGACTCCGGGAGCATCGCCTCCTCCGCCTCCGGAACAGTAGCACAGCGCATCAGGAAGCGGGAGCGCTCCCAATTGGAGGCACGTCAAATGTCGGCGGAATGCGAGATGTCCTGCTGGCTCATGGCAGAGTCCTGGTTTGCGTCCTCAGGAATGTTTTGGGGAATGTTGGGATTGATCAGCACATCAAGACGAAGCTCTTCTGCAGGTCGCATGGAAAACCAATTTTCCTGCCTCTGGGATAATTGACGTCTGCTTCTGGCTAAAGAACGGGAAACCGGCATATGCTCTCCTTTCTGTTTTTAGAATTTACTAGTGAGTGGACTTAGCATAGCATATATACGAATAAAAACAAGAGTCTTTGTGCAGATGTCATTTTGCCGGAAAGTTTTCGCAACAAGTGGCTTCTTTCCAAAAAATAGTTTGCCGCGACTCTAACAACCAGAAATTGCGATAATCCACTATTATTGCATTTAGGCTGAACCATGCGTTTTGTAGATAGAGCAGAAATTACCATTCGATCCGGACACGGGGGACAGGGCTGCGTATCCTTTCGCCGCGAAAAATTTATTCCCAAAGGCGGCCCGGACGGCGGAGACGGCGGCAAAGGCGGCAACATTTACTTTCGAGCCGACCCGAGCCTTCTGACCTTGTACGATCTGCGCCTGCAGCGCCACTACCGTGCGCAAAACGGCCAGCCCGGCCAGGGCAAACAGAAATACGGCCGCAAAGGCGAGGACCTCTACATTGACGTCCCCGTGGGAACCCTCGTGTACCAGCTTATAGAAGCCCCGCGAATGGTTGACGAAGAGGAAGAGGAATATCCCGAACTCAACCGCACGGGAACGGGCGAAGGCGTTCTTGTCACCGGCCAGGGCGGCGCCATGTTCTATGAAGTTACGGAAGACCCGGAGGAAGAATTTCCCGAGGAAGATCCGGACGAAGCGGAAACCGATGAAGCGGAAGCAATTCCCGAGGAAGACCGCTGGGAACTCGTGGCGGACATTGTCCGGCCGGATCAAGTCGAGTTGCTGGCAAAAGGCGGTCGCGGCGGCAAGGGAAATTTGCATTTCAAATCCGCCACCATGCGTACGCCCCGTTTCGCCCAGCCGGGAGAACCGTCTGAGGAAAAACGCCTCCGCCTGGAATTAAAAATCCTTGCCGATGCAGGCCTGGTTGGGCTGCCCAATGCGGGCAAGTCCACGCTGCTGTCCGCGATTTCCGCTGCCAAGCCGAAAATTGCGCCCTATCCGTTCACGACAACCTCACCGAATCTCGGCGTGGTCATCAACGATTTCGGCGACCACCTGGTTCTGGCGGATATCCCCGGCCTGATTGAAGGCGCGCATCAGGGACGGGGTCTGGGGACGCGTTTCCTGCGTCATGTCGAACGCAACCGCTTCCTGGTTCATATCGCCAGCGCGGAAGAACTCTATGAAGACGATCCCTGGTCGTTATTTCAACTTGTGCAGGAGGAAATGAGCGCATACAGTCCTGCTCTGTGCCAAAAACCGCAGATTCTGGTGGTCAATAAGATTGATTTATTATCGGAAGAAGCGTTACAAAGCCTGCGGACCCGCACTGCAGATGCCGCATATCCCGTGTTTTTTATTTCCGCACTGACCGGTGACGGTCTTGAAGAACTCGTAAGCGCCCTTTGGAAACTGCACGAAGACACGCGCGAACAGGACAGTAACTCGGACGAAACAAAGTGACGATGCTTCATTATATTGAATACGACCAGCGCAACCGTTCGGAGATCCTTTCCGAAGTCCGCCGGGTCGTGGTCAAGGTAGGCAGCGCGGTTCTCACCGCGCAAGACGGTCTGCGTACGGATGTTATCGCCAGTCTGGCCGAGCAGATCGCTTTTTTACGTTCCAAAGGCATCAAAGTGGTTCTGGTTTCCTCCGGAGCCGTGGCAGCCGGACGGGCTGTTCTGAACAACTCAAAGTCGCTTGAAATCAAAGGCGTTCCGGACAGGCAGGCCGCTGCCGCCATCGGGCAGAGCCGCCTGATGCGGGCCTATGAAAAAGCCTTTGAACCGCATCAGACAATCACGGCGCAATTGCTCCTCACCAAGGACGATTTTCAAAGCCAGCGCCGTTACCTGAATGCCAACAACACGTTCAGCAAGCTTTTCTCCTGGAACGTGCTGCCCATAGTAAACGAAAACGACACGGTCGTAGTCAAGGAACTCGAATTCGGCGACAACGACTCTCTGTCTGTTTTGCTTTTGAATATGGTGGAGGCGGATCTGTTCATCAACCTCACCTCGGCCAAAGGCTTGTGCTCCGGCAATCCGGATACCGATCCCGAAGCCTGCATCATCGAATGCGTCGAGGATATCGAAGTGATGAATCTGAAAGCCCTTTGCGGCGGAAAAACCACCGTGGGGTCGGGGGGCATGTATTCCAAAATGCTTGCCGCCAGACGAGCCGCGCAACTCAGCGTACCCACTCTGGTGCTCAGTGGAAAAGAACCGGGCGCCATCATCAGAGCCTTCAATGGCGAAATGCTCGGGACCTGGATCCGCGCACGGCATAAAGGCATCCCCCGCAGAAAATTCAGTCTTGCCTACAACACGCAGCCCAGAGGCATGGTCAGCATCGATGCCGGAGCGGCCAACGCGCTCCTGCATCATGGCAAAAGTCTCTTGGCGGTGGGCATAACCAAAGTGGAAGGCAATTTCGACCGTGGAGCCCTCGTACGCATAACGGACCCTGAAGGCATTGTCATCGCAGTGGGACGAAGCAATTACAAATCCTCGGATTTGAAGCGTATCGCAGGGAAAAAATGCCGCGATATTGAATCGATTCTCGGTTTCAATCATCAGGAAGCAATTCATCGGGACAACATGCTTCTGGACGCGGTGGTGTAACTCTTTTTATTTTAGGCTCTTCAAGATCGAATTCATGGGAAAACTACTCAAGAACGTTCTGCAAATCGTATTGGTCGCGGGGTGCTTTGTCTACGTATTTTGGGACATAGACTTCAGCAAATTCCTGATCTCTTTCAAAGAATTTGGAATAATTCCCATTCTTGGAGCATTGATCTACAGTGGTCTCCCCTACCTGGTCCTGGGACAGCGCTTTAACTTTCTTACCCATTACACGGCAGGCTTTCTCACTGCTTTGAAAGCAAGCGTTTTCTGCCTGGGCATCAACAACATTTTCCCTGCAAAGCTGGGCGAAGTGGCCAAGGCCTTTTATCTGCGCCGCAAGACGGGCATTTCCATCGGCAAGGGACTGGGCATGGTTTTCTGGGAGCGTTTCGCGGATTTGAATGTTCTGCTTTTCTTGGGCATCGTCAGCGCGCTGCTGATGAAAGTGACCACCGCTCTTGTGCCTTTGGCTGTGGTGGTGGGCGCGATCTGGTGCTTTATTATCCTGTTTCGTTTCTACCCGGCTCTGGCGGACTTTTGCCTTAAATTCGTTCCCGGCCAGCGTCTAAAACTGCTCTTTTCCGAAGTATTGCAGCAGCTTCAGGGCCGGATGAGCAAGGGCTTTTTTTTCTGGCTCACAGCTTATTCCATTCTTTTCTGGCTTGCCAACCTCACCGTATCCGCAGTCGTGTTGTACTGGGTCGGCCAGCTTGACCTGACCTTCCCACAAATGCTGACCGTATTCGTTGTGGTCACTCTGGGGTTTGCGGCGCCTTCGGGCCCAGGGGCCATAGGCGTGGTGGAAGCCGCGTTCAAATTCACTCTGGCCACCCTGTTCAAGGTTCCTGTGGAACAGGCCCTGGCCATTGCCCTGGTATTCCGCTTCATCAGTTTCGTCCCGCCCACCCTCGCGGCCTTGTATGTGCTGGCTGAATCCGGCCTGAGTATGAAAGGCATCAGGGAACGCAACGAAGAGGAGTTGTAAACTGTCCGACCCGAGGCTCTGCGTTTGATTGGTGAGCCAATCCGGAGGAAGAAATCATGACCGGCGGCAAAAAAAATATTCTGACCATAGCAGGCTCTGACTCCGGCGGCGGCGCCGGAATTCAAGCCGACCTGAAAACCATGGCCGCTCTCGGCGCCTACGGGATGAGCGTCATCACGGCGCTTACCGCACAAAACGGCCTGGGCGTCAGGGCTATCCACGCGCCCGAACCGGAGTTCGCCCTGGCGCAGCTGGACGCCGTTCTTGAAGGCTTTCCCGTGGACGCGGCGAAAACCGGCATGCTCTTTTCCGCGGACATCATCAATGCCATTGCAGGGCGGCTGCAGCAAAAAACATTTCCCCTGGTTGTCGATCCCGTAGCCGTAAGTCAGAGCGGTCATCCGCTCCTCCAGGAAGATGCCGTGGACGCGTTGCGCAAGCGGATGCTCCCACTGGCGGACCTGCTCACACCCAATCTTCCCGAAGCGGAACTGTTTTCCGGGCTCCCCCTGTCAGGTCCTGCGGACATTCCTGGAGTCCTGGAATGCCTGTTAAAGCTCGGCCCCAAGGCCGTTCTTCTCAAAGGCGGGCATTTTCCCGAACAACAGGACGACCCCGAACTGGTGGTCGACTGGCTCGGCCTTCCAGGCGAGCCTCCATTGCGCCTGGAGCAACGGCGTATTCGCACGGATCATACGCACGGCACGGGCTGCACCTTGTCCGCAGCCATCGCCACAGGACTCGGACAGGGGATGGACCTGGTACAGGCGGTTCGCCGCGCCCAGGAATTTCTGCATAAGGGGCTGGAATACGGCTTTGCCCCCGGCAAAGGATTCGGACCGCCCGATCACATGGCCTGGGTACTCATCAAATAATTTCGAGGGGGGGGAGCAGATGTCTGCTGCGTTGCCGGCGAACACACTGTCATCCAGTCTGCCGGCGGGCTGAATCCCGATGCCGCACACTGTCGCTCCGTGGCTGGTGGTTCTGGCCTGCTGCCTGGCGTATTGGCTGCTCTTCCAGTACGTCTACCAAAAAAAATACCGGCGGATTCCCCTGCAGGCCGCCCTGTTGTCTTTTGTTCTGGCGGGATTCGGGAGCTGGCTGCTGGCTTCCGTTGGCAATGAAATTTTTCTCGATTGGGCGGGAATCGCTTATCTGGACCCGTCCGCCCCCCTTGCAACCATCGGCTGGGGAAGCCTGATCATCGGAGCAGATGAAGAGCTAGCCAAATTCGTGCTGGTTCTGTTCATCGCCCGCCTGTCCGGCTGCTTTCGGCATCCGCCGCTAGCCATGGTGTTTGCCGTATCCGCGGCCCTTGGATTCGCCACAATGGAAAACCTGCATTACGCGCCCATGGCGGGCACTGCGGGTGCGGCTTTGCGCGCGATTACGGCAACGCCCGTACATCTGGGATGCGCTGCCGTCTGGAGCCTGGGGCTGGCCAAAGGCCGTTTCATGACCGACGGAACGTATTGCAGGGCATCTGTCTGCTATCTGCTCGCAGCGGTGGGAATGCATGCCCTGTATAATTTCGGCTGCGTTGCTCTGGCGGAATACGCTCCCGGCCCGGCTGTGGGGTACGCGGCGGTTTACGGACTGTGTATGATGGCGGTCGGCTGGAGCTGCCTGCAGCGGCTGCTGGCCATGCATGAACTGCGCGTACGGCGTATACGACGGGAATGCTGCCCAAAATGCGGGAAGGAACCCGAAACGCGCCACAGCCATTGTTCGCACTGCGGCGCGCCTCTGGGTATCGGATTCGGATTGATTATACGGCCTGCGGCTCCCCGTACTTATCGCGATAACGGCTCCAGAACTGATCAATCGTAAAGCTGTGTTCCTGCGGCCCGGTGGTTTCATCGGTGCCGAATTTTTCCACGCAGAAGCTCGCGCAGGTGGCTCCCATACGGCAACAATCGTCCAGCGGACGGTTTTCGGCGAGACCTTTAAGCAGTCCGGCCCTGAAGGCGTCGCCCGCTCCGGTGGGATCAACCACCTGGGCTACCGGTACGGCTTCAATGGTCAGGGTGCGGTCAACCTCGCACAGCAGTGAGCCCTTTTCTCCCAGGGTGGTGATGATTCCGCCCGTACGCTCCAGAAGCTGCGCTTTGGTCATGCTTGTCTTCTGCATGATCATTTCCAGCTCGTAGTCGTTGGTCACCAGCAGAGCGGCACCGGTCAGGGCGGCGAGCATCTGCTCAGGGCTCAAGGCGGGAATCTGCTGGCCCGGATCAAAAATATAGGGAATATTCAGCTCTTTGTAGGTCTTGGGATAGCCGACCATATCGTCGATATTGCCCGGAGAGACAATGCCGTAGCTGCCGCCGATATTGCTGCGGTCAATGGGCTTGCCGCAGGAAAATTTCATTGCGCCCGGATTGAATCCCGTGATCTGGTTGTTTTCTTTATCATTCATGATGTAGGCGCCGCCGGTCAATTCGCCGTCGATGGGCTGAATGCCGTCCAATGGCAACCCGAACTTGCGAAGCCATTTCTCATAGTTGGCAAAGTCCCTGCCGGCTGTGGCCAGAATGTGCGGAGTTTCTTTCAACAACGCGAGGTTGTAGGCGATATTTCCAGCTGTGCCGCCGAACTTTTCCGCAACGCCGTCCACCACGAGTGAAATATTGATCATGTGAACTTTGTCAGGAAGGATATGATCGGAAAACTTTCCGGGAAAATTCATGATGCGATCGTAAGCCAATGAGCCGGAAATATAGATGCGCATTGTTGCTCCTCGGTTAGGGTTCATGGGATTCCGTGACTTCGTGAATCCAGGACATAAATGCCGGATTGCCGCCGGCGAGTTTGACGGCCACTACGCAAGGCACATCATAACTGTGGAGTCTGATAACTGTTTCTGTCAAATTTTCAAGGTTTTCCCGGGGGGTTTTGGCGAGCATCACGACTTCCGATTCCTTTTGCACCGCGCCATCCCACCAGAACAGGGAATCGCAGCCGCCCAGAATGTTCACGCAAGCCGCCAGACGCTTTTCCACCAGCACGGAACCTATCCGCTCGGCTTCCTCTTTATCCTTCATGGTCATATAGACGAGAAAGCTTTCCATGCACGTTCCCCTTTGTATGCGTTGCCCCGGGCGGGGTGTCTCCCCCTGCTCCCCCTGACCCGTTATCGCAGCACTCTATCCAAAAAAAGTAGGCTTGTCTCGTACTGCGGACAGGCATGCTGCCTGCTGCGGCAACCCGCTGCTGTTGACGCCGCAATGCCGTGCGGGTACGTTGCGGCATCACAATCCAGGAAGCGTATCTATGCCCAATAAAGCACCTCTTTCCAACAAAAAAAAACTCACTGTCGCACAGGCGGTACTGCCTCTGCTGCGCCGGCGCTATCCGCAGGTCGCCTCGGCGCTGGACTGGGAAAAGCCCTGGGAACTGCTCGTGGCCACAGTGCTGGCAGCGCAATGCACGGATGTCAGGGTAAACCAGGTCACTCCGGTTTTGTTCGAGCGCTGGCCCGGCCCCGCCGAACTGGCAACAGCCACTCAGCCTGAGGTCGAGGAAGTGGTCCGGTCCACCGGTTTTTTCCGCAACAAGGCCAAAAATCTCATCGCCGCGGCCAACCGCGTCATGAACGTCTATGGCGGGCAGGTTCCCCAACGCATGGAAGATCTCATCACCCTGCCGGGAGTGGCCCGCAAAACCGCCAATATCGTCTTGTCCAACTGTTTCGGCATCAACGAAGGACTGGCCGTGGATACGCACGTCAAACGCATTACCGGCCGCCTCGGCCTGACGGAATCCACGGATCCCGTACGTATCGAACGCGACCTGATGCAATTGTTCCCCCAGGAGACCTGGGGCGAGGTGAACCATCTGCTGGTTTACTTCGGACGCGATGTCTGCAAGGCGCGTAAGCCCGCCTGTTCGGCCTGCGAACTGGCGGAAGTCTGCCCCAAAATAGGTGTTGCATGATCCGGGTTCTGCATCTGATCACCACCCTTGAAACAGGCGGCGCGGAAATGTTTCTATACCGTCTGCTGTCCGGACTGGATAAGAAACGCTTTCAAAGCAGGGTTGTTTCCATTCGCCGCCGGGGTCCTGTGGACGAATTGATAAAGGAACTGGGCATTCCGGTCACCTATCTCGACATGAAGCCCGCGTTCCCCAATCCGCTGGGACTACTCAGATTCCGGAACGAACTCCGGAGTTTTCGCCCGCACGTTCTCCAGACCTGGCTCTACCATGCGGACCTGCTCGGACTCTCGGCCCGGCTTGCGGGCGTACGCAACATTCTCTGGAACATCCGTTGTTCCGACATGGACTTTTCCCGCTACAACCCCATGACCCGCTGGATCGTACGCGCCTGCGCCAAGCTTTCCCACGTGCCACGGGCGGTGCTGGCCAACTCCGAATCGGGCAGAGACTGGCACCTTCGCCTTGGCTACAATCCGCGGGAATTCATCGTGATTCCCAACGGCTACGACATGCGCGCCTTCGAACCTGATCTTGGCGCCCGTACGGCTCTGCGCGAGGAACTGGACATTACGCCCGAAATGCCGCTGATAGGTCTGGCAGGCAGATTCGACCCCATGAAGGGGCACGAACAGTTCATTCAGGCCGCGGCTCTTGTCCTGCAACAGCACCCCGAGGCCCGCTTTCTGCTTTGCGGTGAAGGTGTGGACGCGGATAACAGCGCGCTGGTGGACTGGATCAAAAAAACCAGAGCAGAGCACGCGTTTTTTCTTCTGGGACGTCGCGACGATATGGACCGGGTCTACTCCGCATGGGATATCGGGTGTTCGTCGTCCCTGTTCGGCGAGGGATTTGCCAACACCATTGCCGAACCCATGGCCTGCGGTGTTCCCGTGGTCGCCACGGATGTGGGCGATGCGCAGCTTCTGGTTCGCGCTACGGGAAGGCTGGTGCCTCCCGGCGACAGCAAGGCGCTGGCAGCGGCGCTCTGCGAGCTGATCCGCCTGCCTCCGGAGGAGCGTAAAGAGCTAGGAAACAGCGCCCGCGCCTTTATAGGCTCGCACTACTCACTGGAAGCGGCAGTGGCGCAATACGACGTATTGTACGCAAAGATCGCAGGCGAACAGTAGCTCCCAGCTGCCGGCCCGCCACTTCGGGCTATTCGCTGTCTTCCGCCACTTCGTTGACCAGTTCGCGGAAATCATTGACCACTTTATCGCCGCCGGCATACTCGTAGATGGTCATGCCGTAGCCTGGGGCCTCGGCCAGCCGGGGACTGTAGCGTATGGGGGTGCACAGAAAGCGTCCGTAGAGTTTTTCAAAACCTTCCAGAATCTCAGCGGAGTTTTTATTGCTTCTGTTATAGAAGGTGGGAAGAATATACTTCAACTGCACTTCTTTATGGTACTTGCGGATGGAGGAAAAGCTCTTGAGAAATTCTGAAAGCCCCTGCACGGACATCACTTCCAGCGAAACGGGTACGAGCAGCTCCTTCACGTAAAACAGCACGTTGACTGTCAGGGGATCCCAGCCGGGCGCGGAATCCACAAGCACAAAATCGAACTGAGCCTCAAGGGGCGTCAGTTTTTCGCGCATTGTGGTTTCACCGCCAAAATCCTTGCGGTCTATGAAGCGTTTGACCTCGGCCAGTGATTTTCCGCCTGCCAGAATCCAGAGGTTGTCTCTGGCCTGCACCAGGCAGTCCTGGGCTTCAAGATCGCCTATCAGGTACTCGGTGAGCCCGGCCTTGGGCTTTACACCCAACAGATACGCGGACTGCCCCTGAGTGTCCGCGTCCACGAGCAACACTTTAAAACCACGAAGAGCCAGGCCATGCGCAAGGTTTACGGTCGTGGTCGTTTTGCCGACCCCGCCTTTGCTGATCATCACGCCGATGGATCGGGCTCGTTGCAGCGGAAACCTGTGATCACACGCCTTGCAATGTACGACTGCTCTTCTGGAGGGTATTTTACTATCGTCGATGATGCGTTTGAACTTACAGTTGGGACATATGATTTCCATCGATTACTCTCCACTACCTCGCGCAGGAACTCTCACGAAAGCCATATTCATTCCATTCAGCAGGCTGGCTGCAAGGGGTGAGATACAAAGGGCCAAACCGAACATCCTGTGCTGCAGACATGGTCAGTTCTTTTTCAATTTTTTCATCATTTGCTTCAACAGAATGCTGTCCTCGCCTTTAACATCAAACTCATGCAGTACTATTATCAATGCATTGTTGATAATCAAAGACATGGAAACTCTTTTCTGCAACTCCGGGTCCACCATTTTCTTCATCCTGTACTTGGCGGACTTCAGCATTTTGTGAATTTTCTTGGTAAAATAAATGGTGGTTTTCTTTTTGTTCAACGGCGTCAGATGAAAGGATTTGTCCTCCAGGAATTCATCCGCCGGATCAGGTTCAACCAGTTTTCGCAGATCATCCGTTTTTTTACGATCGGAAATGCTCGTCAGGCGAAATGCCTTGTGCACGGCTTTGTGCAATTCCTTAGGATCACGATAGATGATTTTTTCCAAATCATCCGTACTATAAGAAGGCGCATCCGCCTTACCATCCAGAATTTCGGACATAATGTCCCGTCTTGGCTCATTGTCCATTATCACGAAGTCCTCCTCGGGCGAGACGCGTTGTTCGGACACTGTTGCTCTCCTGCATTCTTACGCCCCCTTACTCACTGTCAGTTTGAAGGGCGTTGTTTGAGCAGCATTTGCCAGCCATTGCTTACGCAGTGCGACCCGCTGGTAGATACGCGGGGCTGATGCAGTCAGCACGTACCTTTTCGGCATCCAGAGTCTGAACAAATACTGGTTTCGTGTTGCATCATAGCTTAAATACAAAACAATTTCCAGCCTCCAGCCATGTTGCGAAATAAAATCCCGTCTTACATCTGAATTGACTGCAACAAACTGGTATCATGGATTTTTTACTAATCTACAGCACATTTTTCCAAAATATGAAATCGTGAAAAAAACCTGCAGTCCTTCAGGAAAGTTGAGGATACGTGCAAAAAACACGGTCCTTGGTAGGATACTGTTTTCTTCCCCCCTATTTCCATTGATTCTATCATACGAAAAGTAAAAAACTCCAGGTATTGATTGAGCGCTTACCTACGGGAAGACCACGGGCAAAACAATAGGCCGCTTTCTTCCGACAGCGAGCTTAGCACCTTGCTTCTTGAATAAGCGCGTCTATCCGTTCGACAACCTGGTCATTCCCCCAGAAAAAGCGCTCCTGAATGTGCTTTTTATAAAATGGAATAGACTCCTCGAACTCAGCCAGGATACCCTTTTCCACATACGGATTCATGCTGAAACGTCCGTAACAGTATTCTTTCAGAAAATACCCATTGAGAAACTGTTCGTATAAAAAATGGATGGGAAAGCTCAATACAGGTTTGCCATAATACAGCGCTTCGCTGATGAGCGAGTGTCCACCATTTGATATGACGTAATACGAGCTGACCAGATCTTCCAGAAAGCCATGCAGGGAATTTTTCTTGAAAACCAGGTTGCCGTTGGCCGGCTTTTCGCCAAACCCATACACAATGAACTTCCTGTTGTGCGCCTGCAACAAAGGCAACAAGGCCGAATACGCTCCCCCGCTCGTATACACGAGCACATGCTCGCCATCCCGCGCGCTGTGTTCTTTTACCACTTTTCTCAGAATGGGAGGAAGTATTTCAGTAGTACTCGGATCTTTTGGTGGGGGCTGATAGAAAGAACTCACCAGAAATCGGGTGGCGTTGCTGTAAAGCCGCAAGATGGGGAAAAAAGTAATCTTGCGGTTAAAAAACTGCCCTGCAGGCAAAGCGCACCGGGTATGCGTCAGAACGTGCTGATGGTCCAGGCTGATACACGGACGCCCGAGACATCGCGCGGCCAAGGGAGTGAAAAACTCGTAATCGCTCAGAATCAGGTCCGGATCGAAATCATCAATGATTTCAGCTAATCGTTTAACGATGCCCCTTTTTTTTGTCAGCAACAAGGATAAGGCATTCCCGATAGTTGCGGCAAAATCAACACGACTGTTTTTGTATTTGGTCGAGAGCATTTCCAGGGGAATGACATCGTAGCCTTCCTGTTTCACATCATTGACCGAACCGCCGCCGGCAAAGAGAAATTCATGCTCCGGCATGTGCTGTGCCACGGAAAGCGAACGGCTCAGATGGCCACGCGCGTCTCCCATAACTCCGTAAAATATTCGGGCCATGTCTACATCCCGTTCGCGTGGTGGCGTCGCTGCTGCAGCAGAAAGTCCGCCAAAGTCAGCAGCACCATGGATTTGAGAACTGGAACGATACGCGGGATGGCGCTGATGTCGTGCCTGCCGCCCATGGAAATGGTCGTTGCTTCGTCCTGCAGAGTCACGGTTCGTTGCTCCAGAGCGATTGTGGGGATGGGTTTGACCGCAACCCGCAACAGCAACGGATCACCGCTGGAGATGCCTCCCAGAATGCCCCCGGCATTGGTGACGCCTCCCCTCTGGGCTTTGGGCAAAATCGGGTCGTTGTTCCGGCTGCCCGTCAGACGCGCGGCTTCGAAACCTGCGCCGATTTCAACGCCTTTTACCGCGCCCACGCCCATCAATGCGTAGGCCAGGCGCGCATCCAGCTTGTCGAACACAGGCTCCCCCAGGCCGGCCGGCACGCCATGGGCTTCGATGGCCACGATGCCCCCGATGCTGTCGCCCTGTTTTTTGACAGCTTTGACCCGTTCTTCCCAGGCCGGGACAATTTCCGGATCCGGCGCGCAAAAGGCCCTGTCGCGGGCATTCTCCGGATCCTTCACCGGGCTGGGGATTCCCCCAAGCTCGAGCGTATAGCCATACACTGAAATTCCTTCCGTACGCAGCAGCTCCTGGGCGATGGCGCCGCCGGCAACGCGGCAGACGGTCTCGCGGGCCGAGGCCCGCCCGCCTCCGCGGTAATCCCGGACACCGTATTTGGCCTGATAGGTCAGATCCGCATGGCCCGGACGAAACGTGTTCATGACATTGGAATAATCACGTGATCGCTGGTCCGTGTTCGCGATGTGGAATCCTATGGGGGTACCGGTTGTCCGGCCTTCGAATACGCCGGACAGCAACTGCACCTTGTCTCCCTCTTTGCGCGTGGTCGAAGCCAGGCCCTGGCCGGGCTTACGCCGGTCCAGTTCTTCCTGGATCATTTCCTCGGTCAGCGGAATGCCGGACGGACAACCGTCCACCACGCCGCCCAACCCCGTACCGTGCGATTCGCCGTATGTCGTCAGAGTAAAGAGTGTCCCGAACGTATTGCCACTCATTGTTACCTCGTTTGCAGTGTGTTGATTACGCCAGCTGAAGGCGGTTGAAGCCGGCCTCCAGATCAGCGATCAGATCCTCGGGGTCTTCGAGGCCGATATGCACCCGCAGCAACTGCCCCTCCTCATCCCAGGCCGTCGCGGTTCGCGATTTGGCGGGATGCGCCGGAAGGATCAGACTCTCAAAACCGCCAAAACTGTAGCCCAGAGCGAACAGCTGCAGTTCATTGCAAAATTTTTCCCAGGCTTCCCGCTCGCACGGCCGCAGAATAAAAGCGAACAAACCGCCGGTGCCGTCAAAGTCCCGCTTCCAGACGGCATGGCCCGAATCTTCGGGCAGAGCCGGACAGATCACCCGGGCCACTTCCGGCCTTTTTTGCAACCAGCGGGCCACCTGCAGGGCGTTCTGCTGATGGCGTTCCAGGCGGACGCCCAAAGTTCGCAGTCCGCGCAGCCCGAGGTAGACGTCGTCGGGTCCGGCGCACAGGCCCAGGCCCCAGATGACCTCGGAAAGCTGTTTCACCAGCGGTTCCTTGACCGTCAGCGCACCGAGCATGGCGTCCGAATGGCCGACTATGTATTTGGTGGCGGCCAGAATCGAAATATCCGCGCCCAGTTCCAGGGGGCGGTAAAAATACGGGCTGGCCCAGGTATTGTCCGCCAGCACCAGAATATCACGTTTTTTGGCCACCCGCGCAATGGCCGGAAGATCCTGCACTTCGAAGGTCAGCGAACCCGGCGATTCGACGTAGATTGCCCGGGTGTTCTCTTCGAACAAGGCGGCCACGTCTTCGCCCAGCAGAGGATCATAATACGTCGTCCGGACGCCCATGCGTTTAAGCATGCCCTCGCAAAACATGCGGGCCGGCGCATAGCAGGAATCCGTCATCAGCAGATGGTCGCCGGTCTTGAGTACGCCCAGCAATGCAGCGGAAATGGCGGAAAGTCCGGACGGCGTGAGAAAACAGCGCTCACCGCCTTCCAGTTGGGCCAGAGCTGCTTCCAGCGCGCGGCTGGTGGGGGTGCCGAGGCGGCCGTAGAGCATCTTCTCGCTGGTCGGCGAGGCGGCTTCCAGCTCGCTTACCGAGGAAAAACCAATGGTGGAAACATGATAGACCGGCGGATTGACTGCACCGCCATAGGCGAGATGATCACGCCCCAGTGTCGCCAGTTGTGTTGCTCTGCTTTTTTTCATTACGTTCCTCTTTTCTCCAATGCGACGTTCGCCAAAAGACTTACTGCAAATCCGGCTGATTATCCAGTCTCAGGTCCGCACCTGTAACCAAAACCGGTCCGCAGGCATCTATTTATTGTCTAGAGTTTTCCTATCAATGGAACAATGTTTGCTTGATTTTATCCCGACAGGAAAATTCAGCCGGTCACTGAAGCCGCCTCCAGGGAGTTCGCCATGATGGGAGAAAAATGTATATATTGCAATAATCCATTGAAAGAATACGATTTCTATATCGAAAATTCCGAAGGTAAAATTTGCAGCAGCTGTATTATTGAGTTCGGCATCCTCGTCTGCTCCGGAATGCCCCGGCAAACAGCTTCTGTAAAAAACCTGCTTTTCGAAATGCAGCATCCGGACAGCGCACCGTCCTACCCTTTGTCCCATCCGTCCAAAGAGCAGGCGCTGCTACGAGAATTGGAAACTTTACTGCCATAAACTCAATCTGCCCTTATTTCAGAACGGTTGCCTGCGGTTTGCCTTTTTGGTTATGGTCTGCCAAGATTTCGAGCAGCTGTCTACACGGCCTGAAACATCCCGGCTCCGAGGCTTGGGAATTTTTTGCCGGTAGCGCTTTTACTTTGTAAAAAAACTGCCGAAAACGAGGCAACCGAATCTCACACGAGAGAAAACCGTACGTATAAAGGGCTACGAATGAAACTCTATTCCTGGAACGTCAACGGCCTGCGCGCCGCGCTCAAAAAAAATTTCCTCGACTGGCTTCTCGCATCCGGAGCCGATGTGGTCTGCCTGCAGGAAACAAAGGCCACCCCCGAACAGATTTCCGAAGCAGACCGCGAACCTGATGCCTTTTCCTCTGTCTGGTGCTCCAGCACTGTCAAAAAAGGTTATTCAGGAGTTGCCACCTATTTCCGGCAGCAGCCCTTAAGTCATTCGCAAGAGCTGCCTGACCCCGCTTTCCAGGGAGAAGGCCGGCTGCTGCTCTGCGAATACCCGGAGTTCTACCTCTTCAATATCTATTTTCCCAACGGACAGATGAACGAGGAACGGCTGCAATACAAGCTGGGGTATTATGACGCTTTCCTCGCCTATGCCGAAGAACTGCGCAAACAAAAACCCATTGTGGTCTGTGGTGATTTCAACACCGCCCACACGGAAATAGATCTGGCCCGCCCCAAACAGAACGAAGATACCTCAGGCTTCCTGCCCATAGAACGCGCCTGGCTGGATAAGCTGGTTGCACACGGCTACCTGGACACCTTCCGGATGTTCGACACCGGACCGGATAACTATACGTGGTGGTCCTTCCGCGCCAATGCCAGAGCCAAGAACGTGGGCTGGCGTATCGATTATTTCTTCATATCCAGTGAATTGAAGGACAACGTGACCAGAGCCTGGATAGAGCCCGATGTGACCGGATCGGACCATTGTCCGCTCGGACTTGAACTAACATTCTAGGATTGTTTATAATGCCTGAACTTCCGCGCAAACTGCACCTGGGCAGCGGCAAAAAATTCAAACCGGACTGTTTGAATGTGGACGGGAACCCCTACTGGCAACCGGACCTTGTCTGGGATCTGGAGCAGCCGTTTCCCCCCAAAAAGCCCGTGGAGACGGTTCGCTTCGGTACGCAGAGGATTCCTTTGGGCTATTTTGATGAAATCATCACCGAGCACCTGCTGGAGCACATCCGCAACCTGACTGGTTTGATGACCTGCTGCCTGCACCTGCTGCGCGACGGCGGCCTGATGCGTATCAACGTACCCTACGACCTCTCCTACGGCGCCTGGCAGGACCCCACGCACGTACGCGCTTTTAACGAACGCAGCTGGTGGTATTACACAAAATGGTACTGGCATCTGGGCTGGACCGAATCCCGCTTCGACCTTGTCTTTAACCAATTTATGATGAACGAAACCGGCAACAAGCTGAAAGAACAGGGAATGCCGCCTGAAGAAATCATTCGCCAGCCCCGGGTTGTGGACGAAATGGCGGTGGTGTTGCAAAAAAGAGCGCTGACGGAGGAGGAAAAGGCCTCGGTTCTCGCCTACCTGGAACGGCCGGACAACTTCGGTTCCAATCAACCATCTAAAAACACTTCCAAATAGCTCAACAAGCTTAATTAAACATATCTTTAAATATAGAACAAAGTAAATTTTGGGCAATATTTTCTCCCTTCCCTTTGCAATTCGTACAGCTTTTTTTTATGATACGTCATACTCGTAAAAGCTGTATTTCTCCTGTCCGTAACCCAACCCCGCAGGGAAAGAGGGAATGGCATGGAAACTGACGGGCAATATTTGATCAAAGAGCTGCAGGACAAACTAGCCGCAGCTGAAAAGCGTATCGAAGAGCTAGAAAATACGCAGTCCATCCTGAATTCCTTGCAGGCCGGTGCGGACAAACAGGCAACCGGCTTTCTCGGATTACTGGATAAACTCCCATGGCCGGCGTATATCCAGAAGCCGGACCACTCGATCATATATTCCAACGACGCTTTCGACGCCATGTTTTCCCCTCCGGAAGGGCGTCCCTGCCACGTCGTCCTGGGCGGACGCTCCGCGCCATGCGCCAACTGCGAAATCTTTCAGGCTTTTTCCGACAAAAAGATGGCCTGCTGGGAACGCAAATCCGAACGCAAGATCTGGAACGCACACGCCACCCCCTGCCAGGATGCGAACGGCTCCCCTGAGATGCTCGTCATCATTGAAGACACCACCCAGCGCAGCCAGGAACAGGCCGCTCTCAGGCGAAGCGAAGCCATTCTGAATGAGACAGGCAGAATTGCTAAAATCGGGGGTTGGGAATTCGACATCAGGAATAATCAAATCCTGTTTACCAAAGAACTGCTCGTTATTTTCGGACTGGAACAGGAAGCCGTACTGGATCCGCTGGCACAATTGCAGCGCTGCATCCCTGCGGACAGACTCGTCCTGGACAATGCGCTCGCCGAGGCCATAAGCAACGGCCGATCATTCGACATTGAAGTGCGCTGCATCAACGGCAAAAACAAGCCGTTCTGGGCCAGATTAATCGGACATACGGTTCTCGAACAGGACACCTGCGTCAAAATCATCGGCACCCTGCAGGACATCTCCACGCAAAAAAAGAGCGAACGGGAACTGATTCTGGCTAAAAACGAAGCGGAAGCCGCCAACCAGACCAAAAACGAATTTCTCGCCAACATCAGCCACGAAATCCGGACCCCGCTCACCGGCGTCATCGGCATGCTCCACCTGCTGGAAAAATCCTCCCTGCAGGAGACACAGTCGGAACAGGTGCAGGTCGCCCTGCAAGCCTCGGAGTGCCTTTCCGACCTGCTGGGAGACATTCTGGATCTTTCCAGGCTGGAAGCCGGGCGGATGAGCATCAACACCGCTGCGTTCGCATTATCCGACGTGATCAACGACGTGCGGCAGTCCTTCCACGCGACGTCGCTGGCTAAGGGCATCCGGATTGAAACCTTTATCCACGATAAACTTCCCCGCCATCTCATCGGCGACAGGTCCCGGCTGGGGCAGATTCTCTTCAATCTGGTGGGCAACGCCATAAAATTTACCAGATCCGGCACGGTAGAAATCCAGGCTTTTCCGCTCAATACGGACGATGCCCTGCTCTGTCCGGTCCTGTTTGCCGTCAGCGATACCGGTGTTGGCATTTCGGAAAACATGCTGGTCAAGGTCTTCGACGCCTTCACTCAGGAGGACGGATCTTTTTCGCGCCATTACGAAGGCGCCGGGCTGGGTCTGCCCATTGTTAAACGACTGGTCGGCCTCATGGGCGGCGAAATATCCATCGCCAGCAAGCTGGGAGCCGGCACAACGGTGTATTTCAACCTGCCCTTCGAAAAAGTCCCGGAAGATCGTATGCTGGCGGGCGCCAATGTCCCTGCGGAAACGGCAGACTGTTTCAGGGTACTTGTCGTGGAAGATGATCACCTCTACCAGCTTTCCATCAAACGCATCATGGAGCAGTCAGGTTGTGTTGTCGCCTGCGCGCGCGACGGACACGAAGCCCTCGAATTTCTTAAACGGACGCATTTCGACCTGATTCTGATGGATATCGTCATGCCGAAACTGGACGGTCTGGTGACCACAAGGCTTATCCGCAATTCCGAAGACCTGAAGGCCAGGCCGGACATCCCCATCATCGCCCTTACGGGATATGATATGCACATCAACAAAGAACGCGCCCTGGAAGCCGGCATGGATGCCTACCTGTCCAAACCGGTGGACTCGGAGGCCCTGCTTGAAGCCATCCAGGAAGTAATGTCCTCACGCTGATCTGCCGCAACCATTTCAGCAACAGTAAAAAATCCCTGACCCTTTTCAGTTCCTGTTTTCAATGGTATTGTATCCTTGAACATGTTTCAGAGGAAAACCACCGGCACACGCACTACTTACCTTCGGAATGTTTTGCCATGGCGCACAATCAAGAGCCTGCGGATATGCATCCCCACGAAGCGGAATTTTTTCTTTTCGGCGCCGTGGGCCCAGCTGATTCCTTGCGGGAATTCATAGAAATCTTGAGCCGCCCCGCTTTTGCGGAAGCTTTTCCGGAAGCCAGACTGGTTGGCGTTGTCGTGCTCGACGCCGCACATCTCCCGGAAATTGTCCCTTTAGGCGCGCAGCTGTTTGAATCTTCGGAAGCGCTCATCCGGCATGCGCCCAACCTGGACTTCCTCCTTGATTTTTCCGGAGAGCCGGAGGTGGCCCGAACGCTGCGAACGCTTCTTCCGGCCGATGCGTCCCTGCTGCGGACAAAACAGGCCAGACTCCTCTACGAACTGGTGCTATCCAAGGGCCGCCAAGCCAAATGCGAACTCGACCTGCTCTATTCGCGTTCCCTGTTCAGCACCATTTTCAACGAAGTGGAGGAAGATATCATCCTTCTGGATCTGGAAGGACAGATTCTGGACATGAACCGCAATGCCTACGAGCGCAAAGGAAAAACCAAGGACGAATACCTGCATACCGGCTGCTGGGAACTGGAAGGTCTGCAATTCTGCTGCGAAAATGCAGACGCCTCCTGTCCGTTCAAAGACAGCGTATTGAAGGGCAAAAAAGCCGAGAGCGTGCACACGTTTGTAGATGAAGACGGACGAATGCGCTATTTTCGCGTCTACACCTACCCCGTATTCGACGCAGACAAAAAACTCACCAATATTCTGGAAATCCGCCGGGACATCACCCACCGCACCAATATCGAACTGCGCTTGCAGCAATCCGAAAAAATGGCCGCCATCGGCGAATTGTCTACCTACATCGCGCATGAAATCCGTAATCCACTTTTCGCCATCGGCGGATTCGCCAATTCCCTGCTGCGATCCAAAAACCTTGCGGAAACCGACCGTGAAAAGGTCTCCATCATTCTGGAAGAATCCAAGCGCTTAGACAAAATCCTTAAAAGCACCCTGAATTTCGCCAAACCCACCGACGCCAAAGAAGGTAAAATCGACCTGAACAAGATTGTCCAGGAATCCATGGACCTGCTCAGTTTCGGCTTTGAGACAAAAAATATCCACCCCCATGCGGATCTGGCACCCAATATCGCCTATGTCAAAGGCGACCCCGACCTGCTCAAACAATGCCTTATCAATCTTGTCAAAAACGCCAGTGAAGCCATGGACTCGGGCGGCGATCTGTACGTACGGACGCGTATGGGGCAGGTCCATGTGCTGCTGGAAATCCAGGACACGGGCTGCGGCATTCCCCCGGAGATCCGGAACAAGGTTTTCAATCCGTTCTTCAGCACCAAAGAAAAAGGCGCGGGCCTCGGCCTGGCCATGACCAAAAAAATCATCGAAGAAATGGGCGGCGCAGTCGAACTCAACAGCCAGACCGGCGTCGGCACGACAATCAGCCTGCTTTTGCTTCCTGTTCTGGCCGTGGACGACAATGCCGCCAACAATCCGCTTCTCATCTAGAAATAATCTTGAAAATGTTTTACGTATCTGTTAACTCTTGATACAGAGAGTAAACTTGATAGCAATCCGTCCGGTCTCCCGCGGAAAGCAGCAGCAAGCAATTTCCCGGATCAAAAGACGTCATCCGCGGGTTCAATCAGTTTTCTCTTTCTCTACAAGGTTCTGTAACCCAACGACGTACGAAGGAGTTCCGGGTGAGCGTTATTGTTCTGGCAACGCGCAACAAAGGAAAAATCAACGAGCTGTCCGATATGCTGCGCGCTTTCGGCCTGGAAGTTAAGGGGCTGGAAGCATTCCCCGAACTCGGTGAAATCGAAGAAACCGGTACGACCTTTTCTGAAAACGCACGGATAAAAGCCGACGCCATTGCAAAGGCGACCGGACTTGTGGCAGTGGCAGACGATTCGGGTCTGGAAGTGGATGCCCTGGACAAGGCGCCGGGCGTGTATTCCGCACGCTATGCTGATCATGATGCCGACCTGGCTGGCATCGCAAATCGGGATCAGCGCAACAATGCCAAACTGCTTCGCGAATTGCGCGACGTACCTGAAGAACGGCGTACGGCCAGGTTTCGCTGTGTGATTGTCGCCTGTGCGCCCTCCGGTGCAAGTCTGGAAGCGGAAGGCGCCTATGAAGGACGCATCGCGCTGGAGCCGGCCGGGGATAACGGATTCGGATACGACCCCTTGTTTTATGATCCAGGCCTGGGTATGACGGCGGCGCAGATGGAAAAAGAGCAGAAAAATGCAAGGAGCCATCGTGGCCAGGCCTTGCGCAAGCTCCTGGAGTCCTGGCAGGACTTCTGGCAGCAGGCTCACTCTCTGTAAGGCTTTTCTTTTCAGTAACATCCAGCCTGGCATCAATGAGGAATTACCATGTGCGGTATCATCGGATATAGCGGACACCGTCCAGCCGTGACCGTAATTATAGAGGGACTTTCCCGGCTCGAGTATCGCGGATACGATTCGGCCGGTGTGGCTTTTGTCCAGAACAAGGAACTGAACGTCATTCGCGCGGCCGGCAAACTGAGCGCCCTGCAGGAAAAACTCACGGGCTGCAACGTCTCGTCAGCCACCATGGGCATCGGACATACCCGATGGGCGACGCACGGACTGCCCGTCGAACGCAACGCGCATCCGCATACGGACGAAAAAAACCGTCTTTCCATGGTGCACAACGGCATCATTGAAAACTATCAGGCTCTGCGCAACGAGTTGACCGCCCTGGGCTACACGTTTCGCTCCGAAACCGACACCGAAGTACTCCTGCAGTTGATTTCCAAAGAGTACGACGCGTGCGGCGACCTGCTCCAGGCGCTTTCCACCGCCCTGAGCCAGGTGGAGGGCACCTATGCGCTGGCCCTTGTGGATCTGTCCCAGCCGCAGACCGTTTACGGCGCGCGCCAGTCCAGCCCGCTTCTGATGGGCAAAGGCATCGGGGAAAATTTCCTGGCTTCGGACATCCCCGCCTTTCTTCCCTATACGCGCGACGTCCTGTTTCTGGAGGACAATGAAATTGTCCGGCTGGATACCAAGGACATTCAAATTTTCAAAGCCGACAGCCTCGAGCCTGTTCAACGGGAGACGCAGCACATCACCTGGGATATCAAGTCCGCGGAAAAAGGCGGCTACAAGCACTTCATGCTCAAGGAAATTTTTGAGCAGCCCAGAGTTATTACAGACTGCTGCACCGGGCGTATCAGCACAAAATGCGATGAAGTTCTGCTGCCCGAACTGGACGACCTGCCCCTGCCGCAGCGCCTGCATATCATCGCCTGCGGGACTTCCTTCCACGCGGGGTTGTGGGGCATGCATCTGCTCGAAAGCTGGGCCAGAATTCCGGTTTCCGTGGAAATCGCCTCGGAATTCCGCTACAGGGACACTCCCCTGGATCCGCAAGACGCCGTCCTGGTCATCAGCCAGTCCGGAGAAACCGCCGACACACTGGCCGGCATGCGCAAGGTCCAGGAAGCCGGGCTCAGTGTTATCGGCTTGTGCAACGTGCTCGGTTCCTCCATTGCGCGCGAATCGGACAGGGTCATCTATACGCAGGCCGGACCGGAAATCAGCGTTGCGTCCACCAAGGCCATGTGCAGCCAGCTGACGCTGCTGTTTCTCCTGGCCATCTACTGGGGGCGCAAAAAAGGCACCCTGGACCCGGCCACTGCCTGCGCTGCCCTGAAGGGATTGCAGACACTGCCTGGAATTCTGGAAACCGAACTCCCGGCCATGCGCCAGACAGCGCGCGAGATTTCGCGTTCCTATGCCGCTGCCCGCAGCTTTCTCTATCTGGGACGCGGCCTGTGCTATCCGCTTGCCCTGGAGGGAGCGCTCAAGCTCAAGGAAATCTCCTATATCCATGCCGAAGGCTACGCCGCTGGCGAGATGAAACACGGCCCCATCGCGCTGATCGATCCGGAGTTCCCCACGTTTGCCCTGGCCTTGAACGACGAACTTTTTCCAAAAGTCAAATCCAACCTGGTGGAAGTCAATGCGCGGGAAGGCAAAATCATCGCGCTGACCCATGCCGGCACGGACCTCGAAGTCGATACCACCTGGCAGGTTCCCGCAGTCTGGGGGCCTCTGAACAGTCTGCTGGCCTTGCCCGCTCTGCAGCTGTTCGCGTATGAAATGGCCGATTATCTCGGTAAGGACGTAGACCAGCCGCGAAACCTGGCCAAAAGCGTCACCGTGGAATGATATAATGCGACACACGGCCCGTATTCTAGCCCTGCTCGGGCTTTATTGCCTGCTGCTCGTTCCTGTTCAAGCCGAAGCAGGCACTGCTGCCGCTTTCAAAAGCGCCTGGCATGGATTTTATTCCCTGACCAAGGACGACAAGCGTTCCAAATACCGGGCCTACTGGCAGGAACTCGAACGTGAGTTTCTCTCCATCTACAAAGAAAATCCCGACGGTCCTTTCGCCCCCAAAGCTCTGTATTACGCGGGGCGGGTCTGCGACGAACTGGGACAACGCTCCTATCTCAAGACGGATTTCATCCGGGCCGTGGACTATTACAACCGGGTGCTCACCCGCTTTCCCAAGCATTCCTGGTCGGATGACTGTCTCTACCGCATCGCGGTAATCCAGTTCAACAAACTCAACGACCCCGAACAGGCAAAACGTGATTGCAAGCGGCTGCTGGACCAGTACGCCAACGGAGACATGTGGCCAAAAGCCCAGGAACTCCTGCGTGAAATTGACGATACAGACAGCGGCGAACCGCCTGTTCAGACCGCCCAACCGGCCCCTCAAAAGACCGAGTCGCAGCAGGTGGTCAAAGACGCGCTAGCGGACCAGATCAAGGCCATAGAAACCCGCAAGGCCGCTGCACAGCAGCAGGCCGCCCAGGAAGCCGTGCAGGAGGCCGTGGCGCAGGAAAAAGAAGAAGGCATGGCCATGCATGTGGCAGAGGATACCACGCCGTTACGTCCCGACGGCAAACGTGTCCTGAAAGATGTCCGCTACCAGAGCAGCGACGAATATACGCGCGTGGTCATAAATCTGGATCACGAAACGCCCTTCCGCTACCAGATTCTGGGCCCCAATGACGCCTATAACCGTCCCCACAGACTGTATATCGACCTGGACAACACCATTCTGTATCCAAAAATCCAGCGCAACATGGACATCGCCGACGGTATTTTACGGCGCGTACGTATCGCCCAGAACCAACCGACGGTCAGCCGCGTGGTGCTGGATTTTCAAGATCTGCAAAATTACCAGATCTTCGCCATGCATAATCCCTATCGTCTGATCGTTGACGTGTCCGCGCCATCCAAAAAAATTCCTCCTCAAATCCTGGCGGATGCGTCTCCAGAGCCTGAAGTGCTGAAAATCACCAGGCCCAGCAAACAAGAGCCTGCTGTTTCAGTTGAGACCGAGCAAAAGCAACTGCCCATTCTGGTCCCGGCCGAACCTGAAACTGTCAAGCATCCGGTTTCCAAACCGAAAAAACGCTTGGCAGAAGGCGCCTTAAGTACCGGTGCATCGCAAAACGACGCAACTCAGTCGCAACAAACAGCATCCGCGAATAACTCCCCCTGGAAGGATGCCTGGAAAGAAGGCGAGGCCAAGCAACCGGCCGTACAACAGCAAAAACAGGCTGAAACCAGGCCGGTGAACAAAAACTACAAGCTCCCGCCCGGAAGCAAAAAGCAGATGGGCAGCCTGGTCGAACAGCTCGGACTGACGGTCAACACCATTATGATCGACGCCGGGCACGGTGGAAAGGATCCTGGAGCTTCAGGCGCCAACGGTGTCAAGGAGAAATACATCAATCTCCGCTTTGCCAAAATCCTTGGAGACAAGCTGGAAGAAAAAGGCTTCAAGGTTCTCTATACGCGTACCACCGATACTTTCATCGCCCTGGAAGACCGCACGGCCATGGCCAACCTGGCCAAAGTGGATCTGTTCATTTCCATCCACTGCAATGCGTTTATGACGCCCAAAATGACCGGCCTGGAAACCTACTACCTGGATCTGGCCACATCCAAGGATGCCGTCCGGGTTGCCGCGCGTGAAAACGCCGGATCCGCCAAAAGCGTCAGCGATCTTCAGGTTATTCTGACCGACCTGATGCTCCACTCCAAAATCGATGAATCCAAGGATCTGGCCGTGAATGTGCAGAAACGCATCGTCCGTACCGTAAAGAAGAAATACAGTATACGCGATCATGGCGTACGTTCGGCGCCATTCTACGTACTGGTCGGTGCGACCATGCCCGCCATTCTGGTGGAAATGGGGTACATTACCAATCCTACCGAAGCCAAACGGCTTGGGCAGAAGAGTTACCTCGAACGGCTTGCCAACGGTCTTGTGGACGGCATCGGCGCATACAAACGCCAAATCGAGCGCTTTGCCAGCGCCGCTTCCAACTAAGCGCTATTGCGACAATTTACAAAATTGTTGATTTTTCAGCTTTTTTTCTCCATTTCTTGACACTTCCCTCTACAGCTGGCACATATTTATTATTCGGATCGGGACTGACGAGCAGCTAGCGCCTTTTCACCTTGAAACAAGGCTCCCCCCTGAAATTATTTTCAATTATTTCAGGAAATGTATAAGAGCCTCTAAACCTTTTCAAGGTCAAGACGCTCTAATCCGCTGCTTTTCAAATTATTCTTTGATGCGCTATCTCTCAGGGACGGGTGTTGCCGCATGGCGATGATTGAGTTCACAGACGTACATAAGTGGTATGACGAATTTCACGTCCTCAAGGGAATCAATCTGCAAATAGAAAAAGGTGAAGTGCTTGTCATTTGCGGCCCATCCGGGTCCGGCAAGAGCACCCTGATCCGCTGTCTAAACCGGCTGGAAGAATACCAGCAGGGCACCATCACCATGGAAGGCCGCGACATCCATGACAAAACCCTTAACGTCAACTCTCTGCGGACGGAAATCGGTATTGTCTTCCAGCAGTTCAATCTTTACCCGCATCTCACGGTTCTCAAAAACGTCACTTTGGCGCCATTGAAGGTCCGAAAGCAGAAAAAAGAAGCAGCAGAGGCCAAAGCTCTGGAATTGCTCGAACGGGTGGGTATTCACGACCAGGCGAACAAATATCCGGTGGAACTTTCCGGCGGCCAGCAGCAGCGCGTTGCCATTGCCCGCGCCCTTGCCATGGAGCCCAAGGTCATGCTTTTTGACGAACCCACTTCCGCCCTGGACCCGGAGATGATCAACGAAGTACTCAACGTCATGAAAGATCTGGCCAGATCCGGCATGACCATGCTCTGCGTAACCCATGAAATGGGCTTTGCCCGTGAAGTGGCGGATCGCATTGTCTTTATGGATTACGGAGAACTTATCGACGAGGCGCCGCCTCTCGAATTCTTCAGCAATCCCAAGCACGAACGGACCAAACTCTTTCTCAAGGAAATCCTTTAGGAAGAGGGAAAGAGTCGTTTATAGTCTTGGCCGGGGGTACAATCCCCACGACGCTTCAAACAATCATTTGGAGGGAAATGATGCTGAAACGCTTGATTATTCTGGTTCTGGCTCTGAGTTTTGTCCTTGGCTCCGGTCTTGCTTGGGCCGGCAAAATCGACGAGATCAAAGCCCGCGGCAAACTGATTTGCGGTGTAAAAGACGCGGTCGTGCCCTTTGGCTTTGTCGATGAAAAAACCAATCAGATCGTCGGCTTTGATGTGGACCTGTGCAAATACATCGCCGACAAGCTTGGTGTCGGTCTCGAGCTTAAGCCCGTGACCTCCTCCACCCGCATTCCCATGGTGGCCCAGGGGTCCATCGATATCGCAGCCGCCACCATGACCCACAAAAAAGAACGTGACGAACAGATCGACTTTTCCATTACCTACTTCATGGACGGCCAGAAGCTGCTTGTCAAAAAAGGATCCGGCATCAAGTCCGCCGCCGACCTGGACGGCAAAAAAGTCGGCTCCGCGCAGGGATCCACTTCGGAAAAGAACATCCAGAAGGCCAACCCCAATGTTGTTGTAAAATCCTATGAAGGCTACCCGCAGGCTTTCCTGGCCATGAAGCAGGGCAAAGTGGACGCAGTGACCACCGACTCCGTGATTCTGCTCGGCCTCAAAGCCAGCGACGAAAACCCCGGTGACTGGGAAATCGTCGGCGATTTCATTGCCCAGGAGCCCTATGGTCTGGGACTGCCTGAAAACGATTCCGATTTCCGTGATTTCGTCAACTTTACGTTGATGGATATGAAACAGAGCGGCGACTACGAAAAGATCTTCAACAAATGGCTCGGACCCGACACCAAGTACGCCTACCCCACAACCTGGGAACTGGAAGTCTGGCCGTAAGCCAACCCATTGCAACTTAGGGCCGGGCTGCAACAGTCCGGCCCTTTTCAACATCGGGTCTTATCGTGCAGTATTCTTTTGATTGGGGACTGGTCGTATCCGGCGAATACGGCCACATGCTTTGGGAGGGGTTCCTCCTGACGCTGCAGATTTCGTTTATCTCCATTTTTTTCGCCATGCTGCTGGGCACCATCATTGCCGTGATGCGTCTGACGCGCATCAAAATGCTGGTCTGGACCAGCGTGGCCTATACAGAATTTTTCAGAAACACGCCCCTTCTGGTGCAACTTTTTTTCTGGCATTTCGGCTCGTATTACATGATGCCGGATTTCATCAACACCTGGAAAAACCATCTGGACAGTCCGGAGTTCATTGACGGCATTATTGCTCTTTCGGTGTATACCTCCGCGTTCATCGCGGAAGAAATCCGCTCCGGTATCTACTCCATCCCGAAGAATCAGCTAGAAGCTTCCAGGGCCGGAGGCCTGAGTTTCATCCAGTCCATGCAATACGTGATTCTGCCCCAGGCGTTCCGGATCATTGTGCCGCCGCTGATTTCCCAATGCCTGAACCTGATCAAAAACTCGTCGCTGTGTCTGGTCATCTCAGTCACCGAACTGACCTACATGGCCAAGCAAATTCAGGTCCGCTCCGCTCACGGATTCGAAGTTTTCACTGTCAGCACGTTGATTTATCTCGGTATTTCGCTTTTGGTCTCGCTGCTCATCAATCTCTACAACAAGCATTTCTTGCGGATCATCAAATACTGAGTCGGAGGACCGTGTGCACTGGAATGTTGTCTGGAACAATTTTGATTACTTCCTCATAGGAGCCTACCCTGACGGACCGCTGGGCGGTCTGGCCATGAGTATTCTCCTGTCCATAGGAGGTATTTTCGGCGCATTCTGGATCGGCCTGATTGTCGGCCTGATGCGCATCTCACGACTTGCCTTGCTGAAATATCCGGCAATGGTCTACATCGAAATCATCCGGGGCATTCCCCTGCTGATGGTCATCTTCTGGTTCTACTTTCTCGGCCCCATTCTGCTGCATCAGGAACTGCCCGAAGCCACCAGCGCGCTGATAGCGCTGATCGTTTTCACCAGCGCCTATATCGCGGAAATCGTCCGTGCCGGTGTTTCCGCCCTGCCCAAAGGGCAGATGGAAGCCGCAAGAGGCACGGGACTCAGCCGCGGCCAGGCCATGCGGTACGTGATTCTGCCCCAGGCTCTGCGCAACATGATCCCCTCATTCGTCAACCAGTTCGTCAGCCTGACCAAAGACACCTCCCTGGCCTATATCATCGGCGTTAACGAACTGACCCGTACGGCGGAGCAGGTCAACAACCGGACCATGAACGCGCCCATGGAAATTTTTTTCACCATCGCGGTCATCTATTTTATTGTCTGCTTCTGCCTCACCTCCTTCAGCCGGCGTCTTGAAAAACAAATGGCCCGCTACCAGGCCAGAGGCCGCTGACAACTCGGGCTTTCCTTTCCTGATTTCAAACGGTTGCGAAGTATGGCGCTCTCCCGTATCCGGGATTAACTTGAGAAGAGCCTGCTACACCGCGCAGATAAGCCCCAAATACGAAAAAAGCCCCTACGGCCATAGAAACAATATGAATAGTTCTTTTTATTCCATCCTGAAGCGTCTTCCCCAGGAAGCGCGTACCGTGACCATGGACGCCGCGAAAGTCAGCCTGACGTTGTTCAAGGTAATGATCCCGGTAATTATCGCGGTCAAGATTCTCAAGGAATTCGGACTGATCGAATACCTTGCCATTCCTTTCGCCCCTGTCATGGAAATCATGGGACTGCCGGCGCAGACAGGCCTGATCTGGGTCACGGGTATGGCGGTAAACATCTACAGCGCGTTGATCGTCTGGATCTCGCTGGTTCCGGACATGGGCATGCTCACCGTGGCCCAGGCAACCGTGCTGGGAACCATGATGCTGATCGCGCACAGCCTGCCCGTGGAGCTGAAAATCGCCCAGGAATGCGGTGTGGCCTTCTGGCCGCAATTCTTTCTCCGGGTGTTGTCTGGCTTGCTGGCAGGTTTTCTGCTCCATCTCATTTTCGCCTCCGGCAATTTTCTGCAGGAGACCAGCACGATCATCATGGCGGCCAAGGCCGAACCCGTGGGCTTGCTGGCCTGGGCTCGGGGAGAGCTGATCAATCTCGTCTGGGTGTTCTGCATCATCCTCGCCCTTATGGCCATGATGCGGATCCTGGACTGGCTGGGCATTACGCGTTTCTGCATCCGGGTCCTGTCACCGGTGCTGCGACTCATCGGCATCGGAGAGAATGCCGGAAGCATCACCATTGTGGGGCTGATTCTGGGAATTTCCTATGGCAGCGGCCTGATTCTGCATGAAATCCGTAAAGGCCATGTGGGGCAGAAGGACCTTTTTGCTTCGCTTTCCTTGATGGGCCTGGCGCACGCGCTGATTGAAGACACCCTGCTGCTGGCAGCTCTGGGATCCAGCATGATCGGCACCTTCTGGTTTCGGCTGCTTTTTTCCCTGGTGGTTATCGCTCTGCTGACGCGCTGGTACGCGTACTTTATGCGTTCCAGGCAAAACGGGACGGCAACACCCTAAGGCTGCGGGCCGGCCGGTTTTTCTTCAAGGGCGGCCTGCGCTTCCTTACCGTACTTTTTGTAGGCTTCCAGATCCATGAAATCCGCGTACAGAATGCAGTGCTCCTCAAAGGTGGCGGAACGCAGGTAAAACACGACGTGCAGCTTGCCTTTCTTGATTTCAAAGCGTTCACCGTCGCTTTGCTTTTTTTTGACCGCTTTCCCATAGTCGGCTTCAAGCCTGGACTTGAGCGGCCAAAGCGCCTCACTTCCTTTGGAGCAGTCATGAAAAATTCCGGCCGCGGATACGTCTATGACCACGTGGCTCCTGGGCGAAACCCTGACTTTGATGCGTTTGAAAGGCCAGTCGGGATCCGGACATTCTGCCTGATACTGCAGAAAGCCGTCTTCTCCGGGCTGCAACCGGTCCCGCAACGTTTCCGGAAACGCACTGCCCGGGATGAAACCGAACACTTCCTTGCCGCTGTTTTTGGCGGCAGTCTTTGCGAAAACTACGGAACCGGACGCGAGCAGCGCCGTACACAATACCAATAGAGCCAACACCTTTGCCGCGTATTTCATAGAAGCTTTCTCCCTGCTGGAGCAGTTCCGTTCGGCCTTCGTCTGCCGGATTGATTATCTAGAAAAGCTTGAGATTTCATGGCGAATGCGTATATCATAAGAGCGCTAGGACAGAGACGCAATCTTTCGTGCAGTATGGAGCCGTTAATGGGCGATTCGCAATCCAAAAAATCCGGAAAAACACTTCCATGGCCTCAAAAAGGGCTGAAACCGGGTCCGCAGTTGGAAATCCTGGGTTTCGAACGCAGGACCGAGCTGGAACTACCGCTGTATCTGACCACAGTTGCGGCCGGTTTTCCTTCCCCGGCTGATGATTACATTGATAAAACCCTGGATCTCAACGAGCACCTCATCCGCCACCCGGAGGCCACTTTCTTTGTCCGGGTCTATGGCGATTCCATGCGTGACGCCGGAATCCAGTCCGGAGACATTCTGATTGTGGACCGCGCGGTTGAACCCAAAAACGGCAGCGTTGTCATCGCTGCCCTGAACGGCGAACTCACTGTCAAACGTTTGCAAAAAAAACAGGGCAAACTTTTTCTGATGCCTGAGCACCCGGAGTTTTCCCCCATTGAAGTGACGAAAGATGCGAGCTTCGAAATCTGGGGGATAGTCTCCTACGTCATCCACAAAGTGTGACGCGTCCCAATAAAAGGCACTGAGCACGGCTTTCGGAGTTATTATGAACACCACCTTTTCTCGTTCCCTTCTGCGGCTTCTCCCCTTGCTGGTGCTATGCGTATGCTGCTCCTGCCAGGCGGTCAAATCATCCTCTTCCTCGGTAAGCCCGCCCAAAGCCACCACGGAAGGCGAACGCCTGGGTGATTCACTCATGGAAACCGGCCGCATAGACCAGGCCGTGGCCGAATACGACAAGGCGCTTTCCGATGGCGCGGACAAGGCTTCCATCTCCTACCGCAAAGGCTACGCCTATTTCAACGAAGGCCAGTGGAAAAAAGCCCTGGACCTGTTTCAGGATGCCATCAGCCAGGATCCCAACATGGCCATTGCCTACGAAGGTGCGGGCATCTCCTCTTTTCAGCTCGGCCACTTCAATCAGGCTTCGGACTATTTTATCGACGTCATGGAACACGCTCCCAAGCATTGGGTATCCTACGCCTTCATGGCCGGCATCCTTGCGGCTCAAAAAAACGCCAGAGGATCGCGCGAAATGCACCGCAAAGCCCTGGAAGTGGCCGGAAAAGACCAGTTTCGCCAGGTTAATGCCCTGCTGACCGAAACCTACAAACGCGGTGAATATCTCGTACGTACGGGCATGTACAAGCCGGGCAAAACGGAACGCAGCAATCCGGCCGACGCGCCCGCTCACAATGCCGCCGCACAGGCCGGCGACATGACTCAGCCCGATGGGACGGCCGAAGACAACGTCTACCGCTCGGTAAAAACCCTGAGCCCGGAAGAAAAAGAAAAAGTCCGCGAACAGATGCTTGCCAGGCTGAAACAGGCCAAGCACGGCCATGCCCCTCTCACAACCAAACCTGATGAGGAAACTGCGCCAAAACCTGAGACAGAGCCCCAGGAATCCGCTTTGGAAATAATGCCTTTGAACGATGCCGAGGTGCAGGCTCTGCTGCGCGCGCATAAAACCGGACAAATCAAGGAGCAACAGGCACGGGACAATGCGCAGCAAGAAACCGCCGTACCTTTGGCCGAGCCGCTCCCCACTCAAACAGTTCAGGCGGAACAACCGGAAGGGGAAATCCCCCCGGCAAAGGACGGCGATGCCGAATCCTTCGTCACCAACGGCCAGCAGCTGGTGACCGCCCCTGTCTTGGAGCCTGACGATACCGCGTCCGGCGAATTTATTCGCGACCTGCCCCAATCAGGCTATTCCGCCATGGAAAGCTCTTTTCCTGACAGCGACATGGCGGTGCAACGGGCCAAAGAACTGCAGGGCAAAGGACTGGAGCCTTATGTCGCCCCTGTTCGACTCGGAGACCGCGGCACCTGGTACCGGGTCATGTTCGGCCCCTACGACTCCAAAAAGAAAGCCAACGACATGCGCAAGCGCCTTGCGAATCAGTACGGACTGAATAAAGCCATAGTGATAAAACATACGCCACACTAAGGCCCGAGCGGGTATTTTACGAAACCTTTCTATTCATCCTCTTTATTGAAACTACTGTTGATTTAGTATAATATTCTGCCATATGACCGTGGTAGAGCACGGTTTAGTTGCGGCTGCAGACCTGTTGACAGGCCAATCCTGTATTGATCCATACGTACCAGCCCTGGCGGTAACAACGCATGACCCAGACCAAGGTTCTTGTCGTCGACAACGACTCCAACACATACGAGCTCCTTTCAGGTCAGCAGCCCGAATCGCTCATAGAGCCCCAGTGCGTGATCAACATGGAAGAGGCCCTGACGTTCCTGGAACGCTGGCAGCCCGATGTCGTGGTGGTCAACAGCCAGCTTGCCAGGCAGGATGATTTTATCCTGATCCAGGCTCTCAGGGACAAACAACAGCATCAAAAGCCCGCCATCGTCATCTGCAGCTCTCCCGCCGACGGATCGCTGGTGGAATTCCGCCTGCGCTTCAATATCCAGTTTTTTCTGCAAAAACCTTTTGACGCGGAAACACTTACCAAAAAATTGCTGGACTTTGCCGGAGTCGACCAATCCGAACCGGCCGATGCAAACATCGACCTGAAATTTGATCCGGTTCGCTCGCAACGCAATGTTCTGGATGTGGACGACGATTTTGCGGAGGAAATTCAAAGCGCACCCCAGGAAGACTCCCCGCAGGACATCAAAGACGCCATGGGGGTCTTTTCCACAAACAAACCCGTGGTAATCGGCTACGGCACCACCACCCGCAGAATCCGGGTAAAAGAGTACTTGTACGTCGTACGTAACGGCGACAATTTTCTGGCTCAGGGCATCAACAGCGTTCATGTACCGTCCGGCGAAAAATTCAGCATCAGTAAAAATGACCTGCTCAGTAACTATGATCCTGAAATGGATTATATGTACAAAAAAATGCTGCCGGCACTGCGCAACCTTGAAAACACCCTTGCCAAGGGCGACCGCCATCGCAGCCGTATGGAACATTTCAGCGCAGAAATGGAGTACAACGAAGCGCTGCAAATCGATGCGGAAAACGTACGCGCCACCTTCGGCCTGGGCCTGACGTACCTGGAACTCCAGGATTCCAAAAAAGCGGATGCGGTTTTCAAGAGCCTGATACACCTGGATGCGGCCTTTGACGAAGAGCACAAACATCTGTTCAACGAATTCGGCATCCAGCTGCGCAAAAATAAAATGTTCGACCATGCGGTGCAGTATTACGACCGGGCGCGTGAACTGAGCAAAGAAGACGAAAACATCTTTTTCAACCTGGCCAGAGCCTGGTACGAGAAGGGAGACTGGTCGAACTGTCTGCGCAATCTGATCATCTGTCTGACCATGAACAAACAGCTGGAAGAGGCCCAGCGCTTTTGCCGGCACATCCTGGTCCTGTCGCTCAATGACGATCTCTGCCGGGAGCTGAACAAAGCTACGTTGCCCACGGAAAACATCCGCTATGCGTCCATGCTCGAAGAACTGCGCCAGGCTGCGGGCCTGACCGAAGCGGATTGGAAAGCCCTGCAGGCCGAAGTAACCGCGGACAAGAAAAAACGCAAAAAAGCAGCATCCAAAAAGAAAAACGCCCGTTCGGGCGATTCCAAAAAGCAAAAAAGCCCATCCGATCCACAAGGCTCTTCAAACAAAAAGGATGGCGGACAAAACAGCAACGGTTCCTCCGGCAAATACGTCATGCCTTTCTGATTCCAAGTCCTACTCGGACATTCCTACGTTATTTGCTTCTAAAGAGTGAAAAAGAGGGCGATGAGCCCAGATTTGTTCATTAATTCAAGCCCCAACGGGGCGGAATAGTTACAGCCCATATATGGACCCGCGCTCCGGGGCAACGAGTTTTTCCTGACAAAAACAGAATCGAGTGCGTCCATATATTCGGCCTGTTACGGGAATTGCATTCCCTGGCCCTGATGTATCATTCGCGCTTCCGTTCCTTATCAGGGTGCCGGACTCTTACGTCCCCTGGGCTTTTCAGGTTTTCCGGAAGCCAGCTCGACTGTTTTTATCATCATTACTCGTGAGGCCTTCGCAGGCAGGAATTTATCGCTAAAAAATTTATCGCTATTTTGTCTTTGCTCAACAAAAGGATTCTTTGTATTCCTCGTTGGTTGTAAGTAAACTCCATATTATTCGTGCGGTCTTGTTTGCTTGGGCAACAGCAGCTTTTCTTTTCCCTTTTCTTTCCATAAGGCTTTGCAGCCACAAGCTTCTTTTATCTGATCTTCCTTTGCAGTATCTTAATAAGTTATGTGCGCCTTGTATAAGTAATTTTCGCAGATAGGGATCTCCTCGTTTACTGATGCCCCTTAATACCGTTTTACCTCCGGATGAATGTTGTTTTGGAACAAGCCCTATCCAGGCAGCCAAATGGCGGCCATTTTTAAACTCCGAACCATCCCCAGCTGAAGCCACTACTGCTGTGGCCGTTAGAATTCCTACACCGCGTATTTTCATCAACCGTTGGCATACCTCCGAAGTCTTCGCTAGAATTGATAAAAGATGTTGATATTTCTCTATTTTTGTATCTAAATCAGCTAGCTGTGTATATAAGTCAGAAAGATAGTCTCTTGCTATCAAGCTCAGTTCGTTGTTTAGATCTTCACAGTGATATGGCAGTTGTTTTCGTATGTTGCTAATCCCCTGTGGAATGGATATGCCATTTTCAAGAAGTAAGCTTCTAGCCTGGTTCGCTGTTGCAGTGCGATGTGAAACCAACCGTTCTCTAATTCTATGAAGAGCTTGAATATCACGCTGCTCTTGATTTTTCATTGGAATAAAACGCATATTTGGTCTTGAAACGGCTTCGCAAATAGCTTCTGCATCATTAAAATCATTTTTATTTGTTTTTACATATGGGGTTACAAACTGAGGGCTGATTTGTTTCGCTTGATGCCCAAGATTTCCAATTTTGCGTGCCCAGTAAGAAGATCCACAGCTTGCCTCCATCCCCACGAGGCATCTTGGTGTGTTTGAAAAAAATTCCAATACGTTATTCCTGGACAGTTTTTTCCTAAACAACATTTTACCATTTTCATCAACTGCATGAACGTGAAAAATGTTTTTTGCTAAGTCCAGACCGATTGTGCTAACTTTTTTCATGCCCGTCCTCCTATTGTGATGAAGAAATTACACTACCTTCACTGGCACTTTGATGCCGTATTTAGGAGGGCGGGTCCATCACATCAGGGTGCAACCCTGGATGTATGGCGAGCGTACAGTAGAGTCCTGCAAGGACGCCATGGCGAGAGGTTGTAGGCCTGCCATGTCACCCTTACAGGGCTCATTTTATGCTGATTTCCTTCCCCAGGGCGTTGCCCTGGGCTCAATTTATGCCGCCCCGTTGGGGCTTGTTTTCATTTTGGCCGTGACTAGCGCATTCCTGCTTTCCAATTGGAATGAGCCCCCCCTGCCGCGCCCGCCGAAATCATGTTTTCCTGATTACAGGCAACTTTCTTTCCGCGACCCGGCTGAACCGCTCCTGCGGATAGCCCAGGGCAATCACCGCATAGACCTTTTCCTCTTTCGGAATGCCCGCCTTGATCTGAATTTTCGTGTCATTCTCCATGGCCGCCACCACGTACCCGATCAGGCAGCTGCCCAGTCCGAGCGTATGCGCGCCCAGCAAAATATTCTGGGTTGCCAGCATGGCGTCTTCCGCCGGACAACTGGCCCCCGGCGCCGAGCTGACGATAATTGCCGCGGGTGCGCCGTGGAACAGCCTGTCTTCACCCTGCTTCTCCCAGGCTTCCAGTGCTGCGGATACCGCGCGGTAATATTCACGATAGTACGCGTCCAGCTCGGGCTTGCCCGTATATTTCAACAACTTTCGCAACCAGCCTTTTTCCGCCATCCGATTCAGTTTGACAAAAAAAGCGGATACGTTCCGGGCCAGGGAGAGCACCGCATCCCGGCTGGATAACAGCGTAAAGGCCCAGCGCTGGCTGTTGGTGCCGGACGGCGCTGTGATGCCTATTTTGACCAGATCTTCCAGCAGGCCGGACGGTACGGGTCGCTCAGCGTAATTCCTGCAGGAACGGCGCGAGGCCATCAACCGTACCAGCTGCGCCGTGTCCGCCTCGCCGTGGGGCAGCCAGCGCATATCCGCAGTGAAATGCACGAATTGCATGGTCTCCGGCCGCAGACAGTCCACACGAATGGCCTGTTCCGGACAGGCGGCCTGACAATGGCCGCAGCCCAGGCAATCGCCGATGCCTGCCTCCTGGTACGCTGTCACTCGATCCTCCGCGTTTTTTTGCAGCGCGATACGACGCATGGGGCAAACCTTGACGCACGCACCGCATCCCTTGCATGTGCATGCGTCAATGATGCATACGGATTCGTTGTTCATGTTGCTCCTCTTGTTTACAGTCGCCCGGGCATTTTATAGAAAACGGGGAAGGCACCATGGCCGCTCGGTATGTTTTGAAAAATCTATGCCTGGTACCGGGACTTTTGCAAGGAACGAATCCGTTCCCCTGGCGATCGGATTCCTTTTGGCGCAAAATGCAGCCTGGCCAGGAAGGCCGTTTGTTTGTAAATCCGGCCTGCAACTATGGCAACGCCAAAGAACGCACCCCACTGGGTCGCGCTTTCATCGTATAAACAGCTGTTTAGGAGGCTAACATGAAGACATCTCTTGGAGCAAAAACCATTCTTCTGCCCACCCCGGTCCTGGTGGTCGGCACATACGACAGCATCGGCAAACCCAATATCATGACCGCCGCCTGGGGCGGCATCTGCTGTTCCAAACCCCCGGCAATCAACGTCTGCATGCGGGCAGCCACGTATTCGTACGCCTGCATCATTGAGCAAAAGGCTTTCACCGTGAATATCCCTTCCAAAGCGCAGGCAGAACAGGCGGACTTTGCGGGCATGGCCTCCGGCCGGGACATGAACAAGTTCGAACTGGCCGGTCTGACTCCTGAAAAAAGCACTCTGGTCAATGCTCCCATCGTCAAGGAGTTCCCCATGTGTGTGGAATGCTCCCTGATACATACCCTTGAAATCGGGCTGCACACCCTGTTTGTTGGAGAAGTTCTCGACGTCAAGGTTGCTCAGGAATGTTTGGACGCATCGGGAAAACTGGACCCGGCCAAAGTGGATCCCATCAGCTTCGCACCCGAAAAGCGCGCTTACTATGGCTTGGGCGAGTTGGTTGGAAAGGCGTTTTCGATAGGCTCAAAATATCTGCCTAAGACAGAAAAATAATTTATTTTAGCACGATAAAGGCAATACCAAGTTTTTTTCCGCTTCCTCTTTCATCTGAAGAAAGAATTTGCTACCTGATCAGCATGGTCTACCGACCGTGCTCCGTTGGTTCGCGCAAAAGCAGAAAAACAAAACCGTAACGAGGTCCGCGATATGAAAGAAAAACATGCAGATCTGAACTCCACAGTGGTAGAATTCATTTTAAACAATACGCAACTCATCAGTTACTTCGAACGTTTTGAAAACGATTCGGATTTGCTGGAAGACAAACTCGAAGAGTTCTGCTCGGAAATGGACGCCATTCTCGAAGAACTTGTGGAGGAACTGGATCTGGAGGAAGAAGAAGGCGAAGACGATTTTTAGCAAACACCACGATTTTTCGCGGATCGTTGATGCCAATCCCCTGCTCTCCGACATCTCATGCGGAGAGCAGGGAAAATGGTATCAAAGCCGGTCCACGTTGGCGACGACCACTGCCAGTTTGCTCTGCAGCGTCTCCAGCAAAGCACGTATCGCGGAAATATCCGGAGGAGTGTCCGCCAACGCGGCATCCAACTCGCTTGCAGCATTATTGAGCGCATAAGCGGAAATATTCGCGCTCGCACCTTTCAACATATGTACCTGCCGTTTAAGCTCTTCAAAATCACCCGACTGCAGCAGCTTCTCGAAGGTGGTGCCGATATCGCCATAGAGCGTGGCAAAGCCCCGGACCAGGTTGCCATAAAAGCTCCACTTGCCTCCCAGCCTTTCTTCGGCATCCAAAAGATCCATTTCAGGCAGGACAATTCCTGCCGGAAAACTCGACTCATTTGCTTCCGGGACAGAATACGCCTCTTTCGCCGCCAGCCTGCCGCTTCTCGTCAGAGCCTCTTCCAGGGTTGCATACAGCTCACGACGCTTCACCGGCTTGGACAGATAATAGTCCATGCCGGCTTCAAGGCAACGCGCCTCATCACCTTCCAAGGCAAACGCCGTCAGCGCGATAACAGGCAGCGTACGCAATTCCAGTTGCTGCTTGATGATGCCCGTCGCCTTCAGGCCGTCCATAAAAGGCATCTGAACATCCATAAGCGCGACATCGTACTGAGCTTTCCTGGCAAGGTCCACGGCTTCCAGGCCGTTGTCCGCCGTGTCCACCTGACACCCCCCCTGTTCGAGCAACTCCTGGACAATCAGCTGATTCACAGGGCTGTCTTCGGCCAGTAGGACCCTGACTCCGGCAAAAGGTGCATCAGAGGGCTCGTCTTCTTCAAATACGTTCAGGGCATAACTTCTGCCTCCGTCCTTGCAGGCCGCATACAGCTCGCAACGACGCGGCGGACAGGGGAGGCTGTGCAACGGCAACGTTGTTTCCGGCAAAAAAACTCCCGGTTTGAGCAAGACAACTATTTCAGGACTCCTGTCCCCTTGCACAGCCTGCAACAGGGGCAAAACCGTCTGCAATACGTCGGCGTCGACAAAAACCGTAACCTGCAGCTCCTGAGGCATTTTCTGCAGCAGAGTCCCTATCCGCTCGGCCGGGCATTCGCGGACCTTTACCCCGAATTCCCGCAGCCGTTTTTTTATAGCCTGGCACAGTTGGGGCTTGGGCGTTACCAGCAGAACCTGCTTGCTGGCCAGTGAAGCGTTTTTCATCAATTGCGGCGGCGCGCTGGACGAACCCAGAGGAATGGAAACCGTAAACGAGCTGCCCTCTCCCGGCTTGCTGTCCACTGACAGCTCTCCATCCATCAGCGTTGTCAGTTTCAGACAGATGGTCAGTCCGAGCCCGGTTCCACCGTATTTTCGGGAGATGGATCCATCCGCCTGAGTGAAGCAGTTGAACAAATAGCTCACCTTTTCTTCAGAAATGCCGATTCCCGTATCTTGCACGGTAAAGACGCAATACTGGCGCCCATTGCGATTTTGATATTCGACGTACAGCGTTATACTGCCCTGTTCGGTAAATTTGAACGCATTGCTGAGCAGATTGACAAGAATCTGCTTCAGACGCGTGGAATCGCCCACGAGCATTTCCGGCAGATCCGAAGCCCAGTCCACGAACAGGTCCAAACCTTTGGCCGCGGCCAGTTCCCGAAACAGTTCCAGCAACGAATCAATCAGGGAAAACAAATTGAACGGAATCCGTTCCAGAGCCATCTTTCCTGCTTCAATTTTGGAAAAATCCAGAATGTTATTGATCAATTCCAGCAGAACCCCGCTAGAGTTCTGAATGACCTCGATATATTCCGCCTGTTTTGAAGTAGGCCCCGTACGCAGAAGCAGATCCCCGGCGCCGACAATGACATTGAGCGGCGTGCGGATTTCATGGCTCATGTTGGCGAGAAATTCCCCTTTGGCCTTGTTGGCCTGCTCCGCACATTCCTTGGCATGAACAAGCTCCCGCTGCATCCTGGTGACAGCGGTAATGTCCACACCAATGCCCATGACGTAATTCACCGTACCCGTTTGATGCAGCACGGGAATGGCGTAATACTCGAGCCAGACTATCTGTCCGTCGTTGCGGACGAAACGCTTGCGCAGCAGGTAGGAGTCTATGTCCTTGTCCAGCAATGCAAAAAAGTTCGCTTTGTATTGCGCGCAGTCTTCTGGATGCACATAGTCAAAAAAAGACGTGCCGATGATATCCGCCGGGCTCTCCTTGCCCATCATCTCCACCCAGCATTGATTGCATTCCGTAATTCTGCCCTGGCTGTCCAGAATGCTCACGCCGCCGAGGGTCGTGTTGTAAAGCGCTTCATAGCGTGCCTGGCTCTGCTGCAGCGCCATTTCAGTCTGCTTACGGCTCGTAAAATCCAGAGAAACGCCTAAAATCGCGGCGTTGCCTTCGCTCAGAAGAAACGGAACCTTTGTGGATTTCAGCAAATGCAGCTCTCCGGAGGCATCCGTAAAAGTATGCTCCTCGCTCTGAGGCGACATGCCGTTTTCAAAGGCCTGGCGGTCTCCAGCCAGCATCTGCTTCAGTTCAGCCTCGACCGAATGCCAGTCCTGCTGCAGAGTTCCCGTCAACTCTTCCACAGTCGTGTTGTACGCCTGGGCCAAAGCCTGATTGACCAGCAGATAGCGTCCGTCGGCATCTTTGACATAAATCATGTGCGGGACGAAATCGATGATCTGATGCAGCAGGTCCAGACGAAACGAGGATGTTACAGTTGCTTCAAAAACCTGCGCCTCGAGTGCCTGTATTTTATTCTTGAGCCGCGCGTTTTCCTCGCGAAGCGCCTGCAAATTTTCCCGCGGATCCTGCTGGCTGGAAGATTCCGGATCATTGTCACGGGCGGACATGGAACCGTCCTCCGCGTACGCTGCTTTTCGATCGACAACCAGGGGCATATGCCATGTTGCTCTCCTTATCGCCTGACCGCTCCCGGCGGTTTTGGACATGCCTGAAAAAGACCGGCTATACCTGCCTGCCGTTCTTATGTGTTGCTGTTTCGCATTATAGCATTAAATGCAGCTGTTCGAAAGTTAACAATAGTATAGTGCATCTTATACAGCAGTAAAAATACAATGTGGGGACAAGCCATCAGGAAAGATCAAGACTGTTGCAACGCAGATTCAGGCAGAAGCATCGCAAAGCGCAAAGGGAGACGTGATGCCGGTTAAGGCCGGCAATCCGGCAGGCGTTGGCAGACGCCTGCCGGACCGAAAATACTATTTCTCTTCTTTATCGGGAGAATCCTTCTGGGTCAGCTTTTTCCCCAGCTTCAGCGCACCGGCAGCCACGCCGGCCACGGGCGCCAGCAGCGCCGCGTAGACCAGATTGGCTTCATTGGCGAGTTTGTCCGGCGGGTTGCCGAAAGCCGGACGTCCGGGACCTTTTTCACTGTGCTTATCAAACAGGTCGAAGGGCACTGGTGAGACGTACAAAGTATTTGTCCCGCCGTTTTCCGTTTCGCCGAAGATAAAGCCGCCCTTGGCTTCAGCCAGCTCATGGGCCTTTTTGACGATCTCCTCGCGCGGACCGATGATCTGCACGTCATAGGGGCAGTTGCTGATGCAGGCCGGTGTCTCGCCCTTGGCCACAAGCTGGTAGCAGCGGTCGCATTTGTACATGACGCCGTTGCCCGCCAGCGAGGGCAGCAGATCCAGATACAGGCCCACGCCGGTCTGGCGCTGAGGAATGTTCCACGGACACACGCTGCGGCATTTGGATCCGCCCAGGCAGATGGAATCATTGATGCGTACGATGCCTTTGTCTTCCTTGGCGCACGCGCCCCAGGGGCAGAGATTGGCGCAAGGGGGATTCTGGCAGTGCATGCAGCGTCTGGGCGCGTGCACTTCATAGCTTTTGCCCTCATATTCGACCTCGGCGCTCTGGATGAACAACCAGTTGTACGGAGTCAGTCTGTCATCCACGTCGCGCTTGCCGGACCAGTCCGCCACTTTTACCCTGGGGGGGTACATTTTGGGAAAGGGCTTTTTAGGCTCGGGGAATTTGGCCGCGTTGGATTCCTTGCACGCTGCCACACATTCGCCGCAGCCCACGCATTCGAACAAATCATGCAGTGTTGCCAGTTCACCGCCCTGCTGCGCGGCCTGTACCGTGCCGGGCAGCATCATACCGGCCCCGGCCACGCCCATGGCTTTCAAAAAACTGCGTCTGCTAAGTGTATTCTTCATTTTTTTATCTTCCAACAAAGGGTTACGGTATACTAGGTCAACTTAAAAATACGGTGTACCAACCCTTTTTTTACTTTTTTTGTACTTAGTGTGCATAGGCCGGCCGCATCCCCCTTGCCGGGGGATGGACGCGCCGCCCAGTTTATTCTTTTCTGGCACATGCTTTGACATGGGCTATGGCCGCCCGTGCGGCGACGGCGCCTTCTCCCACGGCCACGCTGATCTGCAGGAAACGTCCCACGCAGTCACCCGCGGCAAGCACGCCGGGAATATTGGTCTGTTGATCGCAATTCGCCTTAATGAATACGCCGCTGCGTTCGAGCCCGAGCGTATAGGCGAAATCCGAAGACGAGGCCTCGCCCATGGCCACGAACAAGCCTTCGAACTCCCGCTTGCTGCCGTCCGCAAACTCCGCGGATTCCAGAGCGGGCTTACCCTGCAACGACACGATCTTGTCCGTGAACACCGGAATCCCGACTTCATCGAGCCTGGCTTTGAAGTCCGCCGTCATGGTGGGTTCCTTGCCCTGGGTGCAAATGCTTACGTCGGGCGTATAGTTGGTCAGCTCCAGAGCCTGGTTGGCGGCGAAAATGCCCTCCCCCAGGACCATGACCTTGCGTCCGCGGTAAAAAAATCCGTCACAGCTGACGCAATAGGATACGCCCTTGCCCTCGTATTCCCCAAGATTGCTGATTCCCGGCCGTACGCGCGAAACTCCCGTGGCCAGGATCACGGCGCAGGCTTCCACCTCGCGCTCTTCGGTTTTCAGATGAAAGTGGCCGTCTTCCTGCTGGTGGATGGAAAGCACCCGTTCGCAGGAGGAGATGGCGCCGAAACGTTCTGCCTGGCGCTTGCCGCGTTCCATGAGTTCCTTGCCGGTAATGGTTTCTTCAAAACCGAAATAATTGTCGATGTCGTAGTCCCCGGCGATCTTGGGGGCACAGCCGAAAATCATCGTATCGATGCCGGCCCTGGCCGTGTAGATGGCCGCGGACAAACCAGCGGGCCCGGCGCCGATGATCGCCAATGGTATGCGTTCCATACGCGTTCTCCAAAGGATTGCTTGTTTGGGTAAAGGACAGGGCCGCAAGTTCCGCGGCCCTGTCCGGAATCGGTTAAACCGTCGTGCGGATCAGCAGGTTGTTGTCTCGTTTTCTCCGTTTTCTTCCACTTCGTCCCAGCCGGTGATCATGGCTTTGATGTGGGCGAAAATGGTATGACCGGTTGTAGCCATATAGATATGGACGATCAGGAAGGTCAGAAAGGCGAATGCGCCGATGGTATGCAACACGGCGATGGGCGCAAGCCCCCAGTCCAATCCCCAGAGGGCCCAGTCATTATAGTAGTAGTACAAAAATCCGGTGATCATCTGATAAGGCACCAGCACCGAAACGATGGCCAGATAGGTCAGACGCTGCAGCGGATTGTGCTTGGCCCGCTGACTTTTCGGCACGGGGTGCGGATCTCCTCTGAAAATGCCCACCGAATAGTACATGACCATGTCCACAAGTTTTTTGGCCGTGGGCGTATACTGCTTCCACTCGCCGGTGGTGGCCAGCCAGAACACGCCGAAGGCATACAGAATCAGCCAGCTCCAGGCGCAGAAGTTATGCACCCGGTAGGCCGTGTCGAAGCCGAACAGACGATACGCACCGTGTATTTCAAAGCCCGTGAGCAGCAGTGAGATGATCAGCAGCGCCTGCACCCAATGATGAAAACGCTCGAACTTATGAAAAAGATAGATCCGTTTCATACCGTTGGTACTCATGAGTCTCTCCTTTTTCTGGAAATGACGCGCAGCAGGCCGTGGCCGCCGACACCCACAATCGAGCCAATGACCGCGATCCAGCCGATGCCGTCCACGATGCCGTTATGATCGCGTCCGGGCATGTAGAATCCCTCCAGCTTGGCCAGCCGTCCGTCATCCATGTGGCACTGCGCACACTGCAAAGAGGCTTCCTTGGGCGCCACCATATGTGTGGTCGGGAAGTAGTAATTGGTTTCAACGAATCCGACCTCACCGCTGAACGGGAGATTCCAATACTTCATACCCGTGGTGACCGCGTTCTTCCAATTGAAGTTCTTCCAATAGGAAGTATCGTCATTTCCGAACAAATGCGTGACCACCATTGTGTTGTTGCCCTTGTCGTACGGAGTTTTCCCCTTATGCAGCTTGAAGGGGTAGATCCTCGCCCGCGGATCACTCCGCTCACCTACAACCTTGTTGACGTACACGACCTGTGACGGGTCGATCTTGTTGGTGAGCAAATTGTAATCAAGGGTTCCATTCCACCAGAGGTACTCAGGAACAACATTCTTTTCCCAGACAAAAATACCTTTTTTGGAATCATAGATATGTTTGCCCAGAGGCCCTTCTTCGGTATAGGGCTTCCCGTCTTTCAGCTTGCCCGCGGCAGACCAGTCCCAAAGCATCTTGGTGGGTTTTACGCGCGCGTATTCGGGAATGTGGCATGTCTGACAGGCCACCCTGTCCGTATGGTCATTCAGCTTGGAACCAGGCTTATGCGGTTTTTCCGTGTGACACGAGGCACACGAAATCCGCGTAATCTGATCGTCGTCCACCAGACTCTTGGAAGGATCTTCGCTGGCGGGATGCTTATAACAGCGTCCGGAGACCTTGTGCGCCACCGTCGTATGACACCGGACACAGGTAAAGTTCGCCCCTTCCGCGTTCATGTGGACGTCAAGTTTCTTGTCCGGCTTGAATAACGAACTGTCCAGATCGCCATGTTTGACGCCGTCCCCGCCCCCGCCGAAAAAGTGGCACGCACCGCAATTCTGCCTTTTGGGACGCCCGACGCTCTGAGCCACTGTTTTCCAGTCCGGCGGATAAAAGGTCTTGCCGCCGAATTTCTTTTCCTTATCCACCGGGTTCCCCGCCCCGGAAGGAAATTTTTTGTAGGTGCCCGTCTGTTCGTGGCAGACAAGACAATCAATATTTTCACTGGAGGAAAAATCAAAATCCTTATTGAAAAAATTGAACCCGATGTGACAGGATGTACAGCGCGGTTCGTTTGAAGGAACCGTTGTACAAAAATTGTTAAGCGTCATCCCGTACTTGCCCATCTGGTGGGTCTGGTCGTAAGGGCATTTCCAGGTCCAGTGGAGGGTCTTGTGAATCTGGCTGGCCGCCTCGTTGTGACAGCCCAGACACGCGCGGGTCACCTCCGGGCCGGACTTGAAGTCCGCCTTCAAAGCCTCGAATTTGCTGTGGTCGGCCGTAATCCAATGCTCTGCGGTTTTCGTCACCTTTCTCGCTTCGTCCGCGCCATAGGTCTTGAGATCCGTCTGCTTCTGCTCTTCTTCCTCGGCCATGCCTCTTTCCACCGTAATGCCGAAGGCGGCAAGGAAAGCCAGAAGTAGCAGAACTGCGCTGGCAAGAGGTCGGTTCCATTGGCTTCTCATACGCACTCCTTTGAGATTGAGTTGCTCATGCGGGCGATCTGAATCGCTATATAAAACGAGCTAGGCTCGATTCCACGGGCATCTCTAAAAAAAGGCGAACAAATCTGATTTTAGTAGTATGAGTATAACAAAAAATGCGTACTATTTGTCAATAAACGTAACGAGAAGATCGACCATTTCCTCAAGTTGTTTTTGCCGCGCATCCAACTCGTCCGCACCTGCATTTTCGAAACAGGTCAGCATATAGCGCTTGAGAATAACCGCATTGGCGGACTGCAGCGCCGAACGTACGGCCTTGACCTGCACCAGAATATCCTCGCAGCGTTTGCCGTCCTCCACCATACGCACCAGGCCGCGGACCTGGCCTTCTATTCGCTTCAACCGGGAAATCACGTTTTGTTGCATTTTCTTCGCAGCATCGCTGTCGTGTTCCAACAGGCACCCCCTCGAATCGATCTCCTGCGTGGAGATCTTTCACTAATGAACGTTACAATACTATATACCCGTAGGGGGTATATTTGTCAAGAGCGTTTTTCACCAGCCCTTGAGACTTTTTCCATTTTTCTTGGGGAAATAAAAAGAGCGCGACCCGCTTATGTCAGGTCTACTCCCCTAAGCAGGCCGCGCAAAGATGAGATTTTAAAAATTCTTGCAGCGGAACAAACCAAGCTCATCCAAGTAATTTACTTATCGTCTGTTCCGCCCGCAGCTTTAGCAATTACCCCAACTTTCCCCGCCAGCAGGAAAAAGAGGACGAAAAGGGCTGAAAACAACTCATCAAACATATTTATATAAGCATAAAAAAATACTTATAATTAGCATTAGACATTGCGTAAAAGACATTATACTTTAGTTTCCAGCTACAAAGGGGGGCTTATTCTGGCTGCATCAGCCAGGCGGAAGAACATACGTATCTGCACGGCCAAGCCAGGGTACTACGCGTATGCCACAGCCTGACGGGACCAACGACGACATCGAAATCTTGCGCCAGCGTGTTGCGGAGCTGGAAGCGGAAAACCGGCAGCTTAAAAAGCAAAAGCATTTTTTGCGTTCCGGCAAAAATAGTGCCTTCAACCTGTTCGAAACACTGCCGATTCTGATCTACACTAACGATCAGAACTACAGGCTGACGTATGCCAACAACAACGTAGCCAATCTCTGCTCCAGCCCGCTCAAGCAACATTGCTATGAAGCATTGTTTGCAAGGGATACCCCTTGCGATGATTGTTTCATAAACGATAGGCAGAATTCGTATGACGGGATAAAATGCGGCATTGAGCGAACCGGTTCCGACGGCCGGGTGTACCGGTTCTGGATCTGTCCGTTTGCCGACGAAAACGGCCGCGTGGAATTTTTCCACATCGGCCTGGATGTAACGGAATATAAATATTTTCAGCATCCGGGCTTCACGCAGGATCTTCTTTTCGAGCCTGTCTTTGCATATTCTCCCGACGCCATGGTCATCACGGACATCAACCGGCGTATCATCAAGGTAAATCCCGCATTCAGCGATACGTTCGGCTACCCGGACGGGGAGACAACAAACCGTCCTGTTTCGCTGCTGCATGCCAACAAGGCGGCTTTTAATAATTTGGGCAAGCTCCGTACGGACAACTCCGCCTCGGATTTCTCCACCCAGGAAATCTCCTGCCGAAGTAAACACGGCGACTATTTCATTTCCGAAGTCCGTACCGCGCCGATCAAGGATAAGAGCGGCCTGACAATCGGCTTTTTAGCTACCTACCGGGACATCAGCGATCGCAAACAGCTGGAGTTGGAAAAACAGCGTACTTTGGTGGAACTGGAAAAACGTATGCAGATGCGGACCATGCGGCTTATCAGCATGAACGCGAAAATGTCCAGGGAGATCAACGAACGTAAAAGCATCGAGGAAGCGTTGCGCCAGGCGAAAAAACTGGCCGAGCAAGCCAACAACGCCAAGAGCATCTTTTTGGCCACCATGAGCCACGAGATCCGCACCCCACTCAACGGGGTTATGGGAATGCTGCAGCTTCTGAATGATACGCAGCTCAACGGCGACCAGCTCGAATACTGCAGCCTGGCCGGCACCTCAGCCAGGGCGTTGCTATCCCTGTTGGAAGACATCCTGGATTTTTCCAAAATCGAAGCCGACAAAATTCATCTGGAATGCCGCCGGTTCCCCCTGGAACAGCTGCTGGAAGATATCCGCACGGTATTTAAGATCAAAATGGAGCAAAAGGAAATCACATTCAGCATCGACCGGTGCTCCCGGACTCCGGTCTATCTCATGGGAGATCCCCAGCGTTTGCGCCAGATTCTGTACAATCTCGTCGGCAATGCCTGCAATTTCACCCGCAACGGCAACATCTGTCTCAAGGTGGAGCAGGCGCCATCAGATCAGGCTCCGGAACAGCCGCTTCAAGCCGGAGGCCTGTGCAGGCTGCTCTTTACCATCTCCGATACGGGCATCGGCATTCCGGAAAATAAGCTGGACACAATTTTCAACCCCTTCGAACAGGCCGACAACGGGTATAATCGCAAAAGCCAGGGAGTCGGCCTCGGGCTGGCCATCGTTTACAAACTCGTTAAGCATCTTGGCGGAGACGTCACGGTCGCCAGCCGGGAAGGAGAAGGAACGGACTTCCGCGTCACCCTGAATTTTCTGTTGCCTCAGGAGACCGGCGAGGCCGGGAAGGATTCCGATTCTTCGTCGCAGCTGCTCCAGAATAGCATTCTTGCGGGAAAACACCTCCTTGTGGTCGACGACGAACAATTGAACCGCAAGCTCATCAGCCGCCTGCTGGAAAACCGAAAGTGCACAGTCTCCGCCGCGGAATCCGGTCCGCAAGCTCTGGCACTGCTTGAATCGCAAAGCTTCGACTGCATTCTCATGGACGTCCAGATGCCGGAGATGGACGGCCTCGCCGCCACCAGAGCCATGCGGGACTCCGGACGCTACGGAGAAAAAGCCTCTACGCCCATTGTCGCCCTGACCGCCCACACCACCCGGCAAGACCGGGAGGCCTGCTTCCAGGCCGGTATGAACGCTTATCTCAGCAAACCCATCGACGCCAACCTGCTATCCGATACGCTCTGCTCCGTTCTTTCGGAAAAGCTTACCTGAGAGTTCCGCATCGCTGCCTTTTCCCTGACAGAATCGCCGCTCCGGGCCATATTGGCTATCAGCGCCGCGGCCAGCAACGAGAACACCAGCATGGCCGTAGCAACAAGAATGCTGCGGGTACGTGGACACATTGTCTTCTCCCCTACCGGGCTTTGCCGATCAGATAGTTCTCCGCAAACCTGACATTGGCCTGCGTGTTGCGCTCGATGCGCTGCAACTCCCTTACTTCCTTATCGGTTGCCTTGCCTTTTTCTGAAATCTCACTGGCCAGCTGGACGTAATAGCCGTGCAGCAGCAAATGCAGATTGCCGTTGCTGGGTTCGCGGTATGCCGGCACTCCCAGCCCCTCGACCAGCTCATAATCCTTGCGTACGTCGTGCAGCGCCTCCGCCTGAATGGTGAAAAATTTCTCCGGCGTGTCCAGGGACGGATACGCGAATTCGCCTGCTATGGTTTCGTCCACCACCTGAATCCGCAATCTGTTGACGCCATGGGTCTCGCCGTCCGGACTGGTCACTTTGGCCACGTACGAACAGACCAGACGCGGGGGGATGTCGTAGAGCAGGCTGAAACTCGGCTCTGTCATGTCGTTACCCAAAAAGGATTCCACCGAACTTTTTGGCACCAGCCCACATGGATTGACGGAATAATGAAACACGTCCCCCGTATCCGCTACGATCCTTTTTCCCACCGGCACCACCGCCGCGTTGCTTTCGGGCACCGGAACGCACGTGTCCTCATCCGTACAGCAGGACACCAGACCAGCCAGCAACACACAAACCGACCCCAGAATGAAACAATGTACCAGGCGCATATTTTCTCTCCCCAAAATGAATTTGTACGGCTCTGACCTGGTAAAGCAATTGGGGTGCCAACATTATTTATCTATTAAATTCAGTGTGTTAAATAGCAGAACCGATTTTGTCTGGCACTTTTTAATGATATTTAATAATTTTTTGCTTATTTAAGTTTCTCTGGCGTCATTTAGAAATAGAAAAATATACTTAGCGAAATATCAACACCTGTCTTCATTTGAAACTCCGGATCCTTTCCGCTACATTCCTACTATGAGTACTCTCCGTAACGTGTTCGCCGTGCTCGAGGCCGTTCTCTCCAGGCAGTCCGCAGGAATGCTGTTTTCACAGGCCTGCGCCGCCACCGGATTGCCCAAGGCCACCGTGCACCGCATTCTGAAAGAACTCGCAGAGCTGGGATACTTGAGCTATTGCCCGGAAACCCGGCGCTACCGGGGAGCGCTCAAACTGGCCGGACTGGGCGCCGAAATCGTGGCCGGACTGGATATCCGGACGCAGGTGCACCCCTATTTGCTGGAAATGCAGAAAGCCTCCGGACACACCTGCAATACGGGCGTCAAACACAACGATGTCGGCGTGTATGTGGATAAAATAGAAGCCAGCAGTCCGGGCATCAAACTCTATTCCGAAATCGGCAAGAGTTTTCCGCTCTACTGTACGGGGCTGGGAAAAGTGCTGCTGGCCTGGAGTCCACCCCAGGAAGTGAAAAGGATTCTGTCACTGCATCCGCTGGAGCCCGTGACGGAAAACACCATCACAGACCCGGCGGCCCTGCTGCAGGAACTGCAGCAGGTACGGACGCAGGGCTATGCCCTGGATAAAGAGGAAATCACCCGGGGCATCATGTGCGTGGCAGCCCCGGTATTCGGTCCGGCCGGTTCGGAAAGCCCGGATTCTGCGGAAAAAGAACCCGCCTGCGCCATCAGTACGACCTTTCCCACCTATGTCTATACCGACCGCGGCATAGCCCCGGAAATCACCCTCATCAAACAATTCGCCGCCCGCATTTCCGGCAGCGTGACCTGGTAATTTCGACTGTTTTTGGGGCGCTGCCCCAATTTTATCATTTCAAAATTAAACTGTTCTAACGAGTTGGAATGAAGGTGATCAGCCCAACTGTGCTCTTCAGTTCAAGCCCCAACGGGGCGACATATTTAGAGCCCAGGGCAACGCCCTGGGAGAAGAGCCGAGCGTTCAGTAGAGCCCTGTAGGGGCGATATGGCGAAAGATTGTTGCCCAGCCATATCGCCCCTACAGGGCTTATTTCAATCTGACTGCCTTTCCCAGGGCGTTGCCCTGGGCTTTATCTATTCCGCCCCGTTGGGGCTTTTTTCATTTAAGAGCATCTCAAGTTTGAAAAGATTGAGATGCTCTTATGCATTTATCGGAAACAATAGGACATTTTAGAGACTCTTAGCGAGTCTTTGGACTTATTCTAATTCCAAAGCAGACGTTCCATATTTTTTTGATTCTAAAAAGTAGTCAAGAAAACTGATTAGGCGAGGATCTGGTCTTTACTTCAAGCCCCAACGGGGCGACATAGATAGAGCCCATATATGGACCCGCGCTCCGGGGCAACGAGTTTTTCCTGACAAAAACAGAATCGAGTGCGTCCATATATTCGGCCTGTTACGGGAATTGCATTCCCTGGCCCTGATGTATCATTCGCGCTTCCGTTCCTTATCAGGGTGCCGGACTCTTACGTCCCCTGGGCTTTTCAGGTTTTCCGGAAGCCAGCTCGACTGTTTTTATCATCATTACTCGTGAGGCCTTCGCAGGCAGGAATTTATCGCTAAAAAATTTATCGCTATTTTGTCTTTGCTCAACAAAAGGATTCTTTGTATTCCTCGTTGGTTGTAAGTAAACTCCATATTATTCGTGCGGTCTTGTTTGCTTGGGCAACAGCAGCTTTTCTTTTCCCTTTTCTTTCCATAAGGCTTTGCAGCCACAAGCTTCTTTTATCTGATCTTCCTTTGCAGTATCTTAATAAGTTATGTGCGCCTTGTATAAGTAATTTTCGCAGATAGGGATCTCCTCGTTTACTGATGCCCCTTAATACCGTTTTACCTCCGGATGAATGTTGTTTTGGAACAAGCCCTATCCAGGCAGCCAAATGGCGGCCATTTTTAAACTCCGAACCATCCCCAGCTGAAGCCACTACTGCTGTGGCCGTTAGAATTCCTACACCGCGTATTTTCATCAACCGTTGGCATACCTCCGAAGTCTTCGCTAGAATTGATAAAAGATGTTGATATTTCTCTATTTTTGTATCTAAATCAGCTAGCTGTGTATATAAGTCAGAAAGATAGTCTCTTGCTATCAAGCTCAGTTCGTTGTTTAGATCTTCACAGTGATATGGCAGTTGTTTTCGTATGTTGCTAATCCCCTGTGGAATGGATATGCCATTTTCAAGAAGTAAGCTTCTAGCCTGGTTCGCTGTTGCAGTGCGATGTGAAACCAACCGTTCTCTAATTCTATGAAGAGCTTGAATATCACGCTGCTCTTGATTTTTCATTGGAATAAAACGCATATTTGGTCTTGAAACGGCTTCGCAAATAGCTTCTGCATCATTAAAATCATTTTTATTTGTTTTTACATATGGGGTTACAAACTGAGGGCTGATTTGTTTCGCTTGATGCCCAAGATTTCCAATTTTGCGTGCCCAGTAAGAAGATCCACAGCTTGCCTCCATCCCCACGAGGCATCTTGGTGTGTTTGAAAAAAATTCCAATACGTTATTCCTGGACAGTTTTTTCCTAAACAACATTTTACCATTTTCATCAACTGCATGAACGTGAAAAATGTTTTTTGCTAAGTCCAGACCGATTGTGCTAACTTTTTTCATGCCCGTCCTCCTATTGTGATGAAGAAATTACACTACCTTCACTGGCACTTTGATGCCGTATTTAGGAGGGCGGGTCCATCACATCAGGGTGTAACCCTGGGTAAGTGCCGTGCGTATGGCAGAACCCTGAAGGGGCGACATGGTAGAACAACAACCTTTCGCCATGTCGCCCCTTCAGGGCTTATTCCTTTCTGATTGCCTTCCCAGGGCGTTGCCCTGGGCTCTATTTATTTCGCCCCGTTGGGGGCTCTTTTTTACTTTATCAGGGATCAAATAATAAGGCATATCTGATTTAGAATTGGGCTTGGAGTCTTTTATTCAGCCAAGCAGTGTTTCAGATGCGAGCCTTGCTTCTAGGCGAAAATACGCTAGCCGCGACTGAAGAATAAAACAGTTCGGTTTTTGAATTGGTATTACTCGTTGCGCAGCACGGGCCAGGCTTTGAGGCCCAAGACCTTGCCCACGCCGATGAGCCCGGTGGCAAGGGTGCAGAGGGTTCCGGCCAGGCAGACCACGATCAGCGGCAGAGGCAGGAAATGCCACTGCCCCATGGTGGCCTCGGTGATGAACACATAGGCGGCAGCGGCTCCGAGACCCGCGGAAAACAGCGCGGTGGCGAATCCGAGGATCAGGAACTCGAGAGTCAGGCTGGAGATGATGTCCGCCCGGGTGGCGCCGAGCACCTTGAAGACCACCGCGTCGTAGTAACGGCTTTTGATATTGACCCGCAGTGTTTCCGAAAGCACCAGCAGGCCGATGATCAGCGTCAGCACGGCCGCGGCCTGCACGGCCAGGCCGATGTTTTCCGTGATCCGCGTCACTTCCGCCAGGATGTCCTGAACGTAAATGGCGGCCACATTGGGGAAACGGGCGGCGATCCGCCGCGCCAGGGGCTGATCCGCCCCGCCCTGCGCGCCTTCTTCGGTGTAGGCCGTGGCTATGTAGCTGTGGGGCGTACGCTCCACCACGCCGGGCGCGAAAATGATCGCATGATTTAAAGCCAGGGTGCGCCAGTCCACATCACGCATACAGGCGATACGGGCGGTGATCTCGCGCCCCAGCAGATTGACCGTGAGCGTATCCCCGACACCGATGCCGAAGCCATCTGCCAGACTCTGGGCCAGGCAGATCTGCGGCTCGCCCTTGTAATTTGCGGGCCACCAGTTTCCAGCGGTCAGCTTGACCTTGGCGGGCATGGCGTCCGCGTAGGTGATGCCGCGTTCGGAACGCAAGGCCCAGCGCGCGTCCTGCGAGACCTTTGCCTGATCCGCGGGAACGCCGTTGATGCGTACGATCCGCCCCCGGACCGAGGGCACGTACTCCATACGCAACACTCCCGGCGTGGAGGTCACTGTGGAACGAAATTCCTCGATGCGCTTGGCGGGCACGTCCAGAAAGAAAAAGGCCGGGGCCTGGGCCGGAAGATTCTGTTCGAGCATCTGCCGCATGTTGCCGTCGATGAGTACCACGGCGGCCAGGGCCGTGAGGCCGAGCCCCAGCGAGTAGACCACGCCCTGCGTACGCGCACCCGGACGGTGCAGGTTGGCTATGGCCTGGCGCAAACGCGGATTGCGCGCATGGGGCAAACGGGACGCAATCCGCCGGATACCCCAGGAAAGCAGCGCAAAGACCAGAATTCCAGCCGCTATTCCGGCCGCAAAGCCCAGCACCACTTCGGTCCGCTCATTGGTGAGCACGGCAATGGCCAGGAGTCCGGCCGCCACCAGGCCGGTCAACAGATGCAGCTTCCAGGAGCGCGGCCTGGGCATGGGGTCCGCATAGCCGCGAAACAGCCGGGCCGGGGTGATGGCGCAGGCGCTGCTCAAAGGACGCAAAGTGAATATCAGGGTGGTCAACAAGCCGTAGCCCGTGGCCACGGCCAGACTTTTGAAGGAAACAGCCGCCAGCAGTCCCGCCGCACCTCCCTCTCCGGCCACATGCGCAGAGGCCAGGCCCAGTCTGGACAGCAGCATGTCGCCGAGGGCGAAGGAGACGCCCAATCCCAGAACACAGCCCGCCAGACAGCCCAGCGAGGCCAGAAACAGGGTCTGCGTCAGGTACACGCCCATAATGGTCCGGCGCGTAGCGCCCAGGCTTTTGAAAGTGGCGATGGTTCCCGTCTTGCCCTCCAGATAGCCCTGCACGCCGTTGGCCACACCCACGCCGCCCACCAGCAGGGAGAGCAGCCCCACCAGGGTCAGGTACATGGCCAGGTTGTCCAGAAAGTCTTTGATCCCCCGCCCGGCCTCGGTGTAATCCCGAACCTGAATCCCCAGCGGGTCGAAACGCGCATGCAGCTCCGCCTTGATTCGCCGCACCTCGGCCAGGGGCGCGTTGGCATCCGGACCGCCCAACCGCAGCTTATAGACATAGCGGATCACGGTGCCCGGCTGCAGCAACCCTGTGGCGCGCAGCCCGTCCATAGACAGCAGCACGCGCGGCCCGAAGCTGAAGCCCGCGGATGCGCGATCCGGCTCGCGCCGCAGCTGGTCCGCAATGCGAAAATCCTGCTGCCCGATGCGTACGATATCTCCCACCCGGACCTGCAAGCGCGCCAGAAACTGCGCGTCGCCCACCAGCCCGGGCAGTACGGAATTTCCCGCACCACCGGCCGGAGCCAGAGCCTGGCACAGATCCTGTCCGGAATCCAGCGACACCCGCCCGAAGAGCGGATAGTCCGTATCTACTGCCTTGATTTCAATCAGAGCCGGGGCCTGCTCAGGTTGTTTTTCCCCGGAGCGGGCAGCATCGGAGGAGCCGACCGGTCTGGCCATGGTCCGCATCCCGGCGTATTCGGAAACAGCTCCCAGCGAGCGCAGATACGCCAGATCCGGCGGATCCAGGGGCAGATGCACGCGCCGGATGCTCAGGTCGCCGCCCTGGATGGTTTTGGCATCCGCGTTCAGGCTGTTTTTGACAAAGGCGTTGAGCTGGCCCACTGCCGCCACGGCGGCAACGCCCAGGGCAAGGCAGGTCAAAAAGACATTGAAGCCCTTGAACGCGCCCCTCAGTTCGCGCCGGGCCAGAGACAGGATCAGCCCTGTTTTGCTGCTCTCAAACATCTCAGACAGCCTCCGGCGTCAGGCAGCAGACCCCGTCGCGCATGGCGACCTGGCGTCCGCAGCGCGCGGCCAGTTCGAGGTCGTGGGTGATCAGCACCAGCGTGCTGCCGTGGGAGGCCTGCAGGGAAAACAGCAGCTCGATGATCTGACGCCCCGTATCGCCGTCCAGGTTGCCTGTGGGTTCGTCTGCCAGCAGAATCTGCGGGCGCGGACAAAATGCCCGGGCAATGGCCACGCGCTGCTGCTCGCCGCCGGAAAGCTGGGCGGGATAATGTCCGCCCCGGTCCGCCAGTCCCACCGACGCCAGGCCTTCGGCCGCGCGTTCGAGCGCATCCGGCTCGCCCGCCAGCTCCAGGGGCAGGGCCACGTTTTCCAGCGCGCTCATGGCAGGCACCAGGTGAAAGCCCTGAAACACAATTCCCACGCGTCCGCGCCTGAACCTGGCCAGCTGGTCTTCGTTCTTGCCGGAAAGGTCTTCTCCGGCCACGCGCACGTGTCCGGAAGTCGGACGCTCGAGCCCGGCCATGAGCATCAGCAAGGTGGTTTTGCCAGACCCCGAAGGACCGACGATGCTCACGGTCTCGCCCTGGTCCACGCGCAGATCCACGCCGCGCAGCACGTTGACCGGACCGCTGCCCCCGGATAAAGTCAATTCTACCGCATCCAGCTCGATAATCGTTTTGGAAGGAGTTTCTGTCATGCCTACGTCCTGTAAAAATCTCCGCCGCGCCAGAAGCGCGTTTATAATTTTAGTAAGTTGTTGTCTGGTTCTTGGTTATTGCTTTTTTCCGCTCACATCACAAGGAAATCCCATGTCCGCCTACGCGCAAAACACCCCCGTGACCATCCTGGCCTTTGGCGACAGCCTCACCGCAGGCTACGGCCTGGGCCCTTCCGACGCCTATCCGACGCTCCTGGAACAGGCCCTGCGCGCCAAGGGATATGACGTCAAAATCAACAACGCCGGGGTGTCCGGCGAGACCACGGCGGACGGGCTGGCCCGCCTGGACTGGCTGCTGGAAGATCCGCCGGACATCGTCATTCTCGAATTCGGCGCCAATGACGGCCTGCGCGGCCTGCCGCCCGAACAGGCGGAACAGAACCTGGACACCATGATCAAAGGCTTTCAGGACAAAGGCTCGCGCGTCCTGCTCACGGGAATGTACGCGCCGCCCAATTTCGGCCAGGAGTATACTACAAAATTCAACGGCATGTACCAGCGCTTGGCCGACAAATACAAGGTCACACTCTATCCGTTTTTTCTGGAAGGCATTTACGGCGACCCCGAGTTCAACCAATACGACGGATTGCACCCCAATGGCAAAGGGACACGTGAAATCACCGCCCGGCTGCTGCCCTGGGTGGAAAAATTCGTTCAGTCGGAGTTGGAAGAAAAAAAGTAGCTTGAAAAGTATTCATACTTCCGGGAGCCGGAAAAACCTTTTGCCAAAGGTCCCCGGCCACCGGAAGTCTTTCTTCGGTACGCTTTATCCGCTCGTATGTCCGGGAGTCAGCACGGCCACCAGACAGGGCACGGGCTGCAGGGCCTCCTGGCGGGTGGAGCGCTGCTCCAGCGAGCGTATGGTGTAGCCCGTACGGGCGGCAAGTCCACGGATATAGCCCTCGGTGTGGGCGTAGCGGTTGGAATCGCAAAGCACGAAGCCGTCTCCCTGCCCCTCCTGTTCTTCCACGGTGAAAACAAAGGCGCCGCCCGGACGCAAGCGTTGGCGTACGGCCTTGAAGACGGGCTCCAGTTCGCCGATGTAGACGAACACGTCGCCGGCGGCGGCTATGTCGTAGGCCTGGCCACAGCAATCGAGATAGTCCGTGAGTTCGTTGACTTCCAGGTGGTCGTAAACATCGCGTTCGCGCGCGTTGGCAATCATTTTTGGAGAAAGATCCACGCCGTCCAGCCGCCTGGCGAACGGACGCAGCGCTATGCCGCATAAGCCCGTACCGCAGCCCAGGTCCAGAATATCCACTCCGGACGCATCCTGACCGGCAGCGGCCAGGTGTTCTTCGATCCACGGCTGCAAAGCCGTGAGCACCACTTCCGGCCCTTTGTATTCGAGCTTTTCCAGCAAATGGGCGTCAAAGGACCCGGCGTAGTTGTCGAACAGCTGGCGGACATGCGCGCTGGGCGCCCTGTCCGGCACCTCGCGCAGCCCCAGCCCTGCCAGATACAGGGACACGCCCAGTTTGTCCTCGGGCTCCAGTTCGAGCACGCGCGCGTATTGCTGCTTGGCCTCTTCGAGGCGTCCGGCCTGCTGCAGCACATAGGCCAGGCGCAAAACCGAGCGCCCGTTTTCTTCGCACTGCACGCCCTTGCGCGCGGCTTCTTCGGCCTTTTCCAGATCGCCGGTTTTCTCCCAGGCGTTGGCCAGGTTGGTCCAGGCTTCCCAATACGCGGGATCCGCTTCGATGGCTCGCTTGAACAGCCCGATGGAATCTTCATAGGCCTTGGAATCCTTGGCCAGAGTGCCCAGATTGTTCAGGGCCACCGTATGATCCGGGTCGTATTCCAGGGCTCGTTCGTAGCACGCGCCCGCTTCCGCGCCGTCGCCAAGCTGCTGGCGGATATAGCCGATGCGGAACCAGGCGTCCGGGCCGGGTTCCAGCTCCAGGGCCCGCCGGGCCAGAGTCTCGGCCCGCTTGAATTCCCCCCGCTTGGACAGCAGATCCGCCAGCCCCAGGTGGGCGGCGGCCAGCTGCGGATCCAGTTCGACGGCTTTGTCGTACTGCGCCACAGCCTCGTCCCATCTGTCCAGCTCGCGCAGCACTCCGGCCAGGTTGTTGCGTGTGGACGCATGCCCGGGGGCACGTTCCAGCACGGCTTCAAAGCACTTCCGGGCGTTTTCAAAAGCCCCCAAGCTGACGCAGGCGTTGCCCAGGTTGTTCAGGGTCGCCAGGTCCTCGGGCATTTTCGCCAGTACCTGCTTGTAGGCCCTGACCGCCTCGTCATAACCGCCAGTCAGACACAGCACGTCGCCCAGCGCCCGCCAGGCCGCCGTATACTCCGGATCGATGCGCACCGCCCGGCGGAACTGCTCCGCGGCCAGGTCAACTTCGCCGGATTTTTCGTGGGCCATGGCCAGATTGTAGCGCGCCATGGCATGGGCGGGTTCCAGCTCCACCGCCCGTGCGATCAGCTCCTTTGCCTGCTCCAGGTCCTGGCGTTGCATACGCACCACGCCCAGCAGATGCAGGGCCTGCGCGTAGCCCGGCACTGCCAGCAGAAGCTGCCGGTAGCCTTTTTCCGCCTCTTCCAGCTCTCCGGCCTGGTGGTGCGCCAGCGCCCCGGCAAAAAGTTGTTCCTGCTCCGGCGTTACCCTGGCCTTTTTCGCCTGTGTCTTTTTGTTCTTTTTCATGCCGTGCCCTTGAATTTTTTTTCCCTGTACCCAAAATCCCGGCCTGCGTCCATTTGCCAGCATAAAGACAATACGGCTTGCACCCGGGTCGAAGCCATTCTACACTTTATTTGGAGCGGAAAGCTGATTTGTTACCATTCTTCCGCCCCAATCCTCCGGAGGCGCCCATGGTACGTTGTGAAGTGTGCGGAAAAGAAGTCACGGAAGGCTGGGTCTGCGGCATGCTGCCTTCCAATGAAAAATTCAAGCTCGGCCTGTGCCCGCAGCACGATACGCCGCGCAACCGCCAGCGGGTGGAGGAACACTGGCAGCAGCTGATGGAAGACGAAATCGCCAAATCCACCATGCGCCAGGAAACCGAAAGCAAAGGACACGAGACCTACGCGGTGAAGATTTATTTCGTGGACGGCGGCGTCAAAACCCTCGAGTGCACCAGCTACACCATTAACGACAGCAAGGATCTGCTGGTTCTGAACCTGGACGATACGGCGGATTTTTATCCTTTGCAGCACATCCGCCATTTCGAGGTCGCCGGGTTTTCCCGCAAGGAATAAAGCAGATGCAATCCGGTGTGAAGCGTATCCTGCACCTGGACATGGACGCCTTTTTCGCTTCCGTGGAGCAGGCGGACAACCCGGAACTGGCGGGCCAGCCGGTTATTATCGGCGGCAGGGAACGGGGCGTTGTCTCAACTTGTTCGTACGAGGCCCGCAAATTCGGGGTCCACTCTGCCATGCCTTCGGCCGAGGCACGCAGACTCTGCCCCCACGGCATTTTCATCCACGGACGGATGCACCGCTACAAGGAAGTCTCAGAGCAGGTCATGGCCATTCTGCAGGATTTCTCACCCCTGGTGGAGCAGGCTTCGGTGGATGAGGCCTACCTGGACGTCACCGGTACGGAGCGCTTGTTCGGCCCGCCCGAAGAGCTGGCAACGGCCATCAAACAGGCCATCTGCGAACAGACCCTCCTGACCTGTTCCATCGGCATGGCTCCGGTAAAATTTCTGGCCAAAATCGCCTCGGACTACCGCAAACCCGACGGACTGTTCATCCTGGAACCGGCTGACGTGCCGGACTTTCTGCGTACGCTGCCTGTGGCCAAAATTCCGGGCGTGGGCAAACGCGGGCTGGAACGCCTGCGCGAACTGAACATCGTCTACGCGGCGGACATCCAGCGCTTTTCCCGCGAGTTCTGGCTGGAAAAATGCGGCAAATGGGGCGAAGTGCTCTACGCGCGCGGCCACGGACGGGGGTCCGACGAAATCACCACCGAATACGAGGCAAAATCCGAAAGCGCGGAAAACACTTTTGACAAGGACACGGCGGACCGCGAACAACTCTGCCGCTGGCTGCTTCTGCAGTCCGAACGGGTGGGCGGCAACCTGCGCCGCATGGGTTCGGAAGGCCGTACCGTGACGCTGAAGGTCAAATTCTCGGACTTCAAACAGATCACCCGCAGCAAGACCCTGAAAAGCCCCACCGCCAACACGGAGCGCATCTTCAATACCGCCTGCGAACTGCTCCAGGCCCTGGACCTGACCAAACCCGTCCGGCTGATCGGCGTGGGCGTGTCCAATTTCGACGCCGCGCCCCGGCAGCTTTCCCTGTTTGCCGAGGAATCCGAGACCGACGAAAGACAGGCCAAGCTGGACGCGGCCCTGGACGGCATCCGCGACAAATTCGGCAAGGACTCGCTGATCCGCGGACGCTTGTTCGGGTTCAAACGCCGCTCCTGAATGCTGTACCCTACGGCAAATCCCGGTCCGTAAACTATTCCTCCGTGATGCCGTGCTTGTCGAGAATCTTCCTGAACGTGCCGTCATCCCGGATCATCTGCAGCCCGCGGTTGAAATCCGCTATGATCTGTTCGGCGTGGGGATTCTTTTTTGAAACGCAGATGTGGTAATAATTGGTGTCGAACGAAGGCTGCACATAATCCACCAGGTAAGCGTAATCCTTGAAAACCGTGTTCAGCAAAAATTGCAGCCTGGCTTTTTTCTCCACCACCAGATCCAGACGCCCGGCCAGCAGTTTTTTGATGTTCGGCAAGCTATCCGTGGCGTATTCTACTTGCAGATACTCTTTTTCGGCCGCGTCAAAGGCATCGCTGACTCTGGATCCCCTTATATGGCCAATTTTATATGGTTTGAGATCTTCCACCGTCTTGAAGGTGATATCCCTGCTTTTCAGTTTCAGCAGCACCACTTCGGACGAGCCTATGGGCTTGGAATACAGCAGGTGTTTGGCGCGTTCCTCATTGTAATAAGCGCCGAGCAGCACGTCGTACTGGCCGGAAATGGCGCCCGACAAGGCCCGAACCCAGGGCATCAAAACGAACTTCGGGTCGTAACCGACCGTTCGGAACACCACGTCCGTGATTTCCAGCAGGTGGCTGCCCTTTTTCTCTTCATCACCGGCGACCAGCAGTTTTTTGTCCTGGGCCGGTGCCGGACCGGCAGCGCAAAACAGTACGACCGCCAGCAACAGAACCGACATTGCTCTCATGGCATTTTTCACGCTTGCCTCCTCTGGCTTTGCTCTCTTCCTGCACGGGGTGCGCACCGCCTCAATCCGTTGCTTCCTGCGCCGAATCCCCGGCAGGCAGCCGGATGGAAAAGCGCGCGCCACGGCCCGGGGCCGAATCGACTTCCAGCTCTCCCCGGTACTTGTCCTTGATGATGAAACGCGCCACGGACAAGCCCAGGCCGGTGCCCACGCCCACCGGCTTGGTGGTGTAAAAGGGTTCGAATACGCGCTGCCGGGTCGCGTCATCCATGCCGATGCCGTTGTCTTCCACCTCCAGCACAACCTGGCTGCCCTCGGTTAGCGTACGTACTACGAGGCGCGGCTCGACGTCCGGCTCCTGCTTGATCCTTTCGGCCATGGAATGGGAAGCGTTTTTGATCAGATTGAATAAAACCTGCTCTATTTCGTTGGGCACGCAGCGGATTTTCGGCAAACCATCCGCCAGTTCTTTCTCCGCCACCACACTCCAGTAGGAAAAACGCGTATTGATGTCGTAATCCTTGGCCGCCAGTTCCAACGCGTTTCCTACGAGATCGTTGACATCATGCCCGGTTGTGGGCGTTTCGGTCTTGCGCGTGTATTCGAGCATGTTCTCCACGGTTTTGGCCGCCTTTCTGCCCTGCTCGTGCAGCACGTTGAGCATGTAATCGATTTTCCGCTCCTTGAGATAGGTCTGCATGAGATCGATATCCAGATGCAGCCGGTCGGCCAGCTTCCGGTTGTGCTCCCGTTCCGGATCCAGCCGGATCAGCACGTTCTGCGCATTGCCCAACATCACACTCAAATAATTGTTGATTTCGTGGGCCATGCCGCCGGTCAATCCGCCCAGGCTCATAATTTTCTCGTTCTGCACCATCAGTTCCCGCATCCGTTTGAGTTCCGTGATTTCCACCACGAACCCCTGAACGCAATCGCAGCATTTATGGCCGGAGCAGGAGACTTTTCGCCCGGAGACAAACGCCCAAAGCAGTTCGCCGCTTTTTTTGCGCAGTTGCACTTCCACGCTTTTAACCTCGCCCCGCGCGTCCAGGGCATGCTGGAAGGCGGTAAAGTCCTCCTCCCGGACGTAGAGCTGCGTGACGACATCAGTTACGGTTTCAAGAAGTTCCTCGGGCGTCTCGTAGCCCAGAATCCGGGCCAATGAAGGACTGACGCTGAGCAGCCCCCCTTCATAGGTACTCTGAAAAATCCCCTCCAAGGCATTCTCAAAAATATCCCGGTACTTCTTTTCGCTCACCTTCAACTGATCATGCGCCAGGCGCAGATGTTCTGTTTTTTCGATGACACGCCGCTCCAGCTCCTGATTCAACTGATGCAATTGCGCCCCCAGCTCCAGGCGCTGGTCCATTTCCCGTTTCAATTTCAGGGCCACATCCACGCGCGCGCGTACGATGGGCATACTGAAGGGCTTGAGAATGAAATCCACGGCCCCGAGATCCAGGCCCTTGGTTTCGTCCTCCTCCTGACTCATGGCGGTCAGAAAAATTACCGGAATATCGCTGGAACGCGTATCGGCCTTGAGTTTGGAGCAGACTTCATAGCCATCCATGCCGGGCATCATGATATCCAGCAAAATAAGATCGGGCCTGTTGACGGACCAGGCGATTTCCAGCGCCTTGGCTCCGGTAGTGGCGAACATGACATCATATTCGGTGTCGAGATTTTCCATCAGCACGTGGATATTCTCCACATGGTCGTCCACAACCAGCAGGCTTTGTCGTGCGCTTTCTTTTTCCGGCCGGGCTTTGATCAGGTGCTCGTATTTGGATTCCACCGAGGACAGCGTACGTTTCAGCGTCTCCAATTCCTGGGTTTTTCGTTCTATTTCCTCTTCCAAAAGGCCGTTCAGCGAAACATATTGCTCGCGCACCAGAAACAGGCGTTGCTCAACCGCTTTGAACGTGCCGACCATGGACCGGATTCTCGCTTTGGCCACCGGAAGCCGGACAGGCTTGATCATGTAGCCCTGCGCACCCAACTCGAGCCCTTTGATCTCGTCCTCTTCCGTAAATTTCGAAGTCAGGAACATCACGGGGATATCTCTGGTCCGGCTGTCGGCCCTGAGCCGCTCCAGCACCTCATAACCGTCCATGCCCGGCATGATGATATCCAGCAAGATCAAATCCGGAAGCTCCAATGCAGCAACGGCCAGCGCCTTATGCCCGTCCGTAGCGGTAAACACGGCATATTCCGCCTCCAGTTCCTGAACCAGCGGCCAGATCGCCTCCGGCGAATCGTCGACAACAAGAATTTTTTCCATGGATCTTGTGCTCATTTCGTTTCTTTCCCCGGCAGGATAAAATCCAGCATCTGCGCGATTGCATAGAGCATCTCCAGGGCGTTTTCCGTCTCGAGGCGAAAAATAGAATCTTCCAGCTGCTTCAACTCACGGGCGTAAGCATCGTGCCCGCCGAGCAGGCGGCGCAAATCGCTGCACGAATGCCTTGCCCTGGAACTGCTCTTCATGAGTTCGTCCTCAAGCCTGGCCATGACCTCCAGCAGAGCCTGATAATCCAGCTCTCCCGCGGTTTCAGACGTACCAGGCTCTTCAGGCAATTCCAGCCCGGCTATGGCCTCCAAGACTTTGTTCAAAGTCCGGGAAAAAGTCTCGAACAGGCCGAGAACCGTTTCCCTCTGCTCCGCCTTGAGCGCGTCATCCAGAGCCAGCGAAGCGGCGTAGACTTCGTCAAGCCCCAGATTTCCTGAAATACCTTTAATGGAATGCACGCGCCGTTCGGCCTCGACGTACGCTCCGGAAGCGATCTCATCCCGTATGGCGGGGTCGGCCTCCCGACCTGTTTCCTCAAAATGTTTGAGCATGTTGAAATACACCCGTATGTTGCCCTTGAACCGTTCGAGCCCGGCCGTGATATCCAGGCCGGAACCGGAAGCCCTCTCCAAGGGAGGCCCGCCTTCCTGGCCCGAAGACGAGGAAAGATCCGCGCTGCCTTCCATCTGCTTACGGGGCTTGATCCAGCGCAGCAGCGCCTGAAACAGAGCATCTTCCTCGATGGGCTTGGCGACAAAATCATTCATGCCCGCTTCCAGGCAAGTCTCCCGGTCTCCTTTCAGAGCATGCGCGGTCATGGCAATGATGGGCAGCTCTTTCCAGCGTTCGTTCCGCCGGATGATCCTGGTGGCTTCGTTGCCGTCCATCTCGGGCATCTGCACATCCATCAGTACGGCATCATACCATTGCTGCTGCTCTTCGTCCAAGGCGGAAAGCTTTTCCAGCGCTTCCCTGCCGTTGGAAGCTATTTCCACGCGCAGCCCCGCACCGTTCAGGATAATGGTTGCCACTTCCTGGTTGATCAGGTTGTCTTCCACAAGCAGGACTCTGGCACCGGCGATAAACGCGACCTCGGAAGAAAAATCCTGACTGACGCGCTGCCTCTTGCGGGGAACAACGGATTCCCGGCTGTCGAAACTTTCCATGATCGCATTGAACAACTCGGACGAGTTCAAAGGTTTGTGCAGCAATCCGTCGATGGCTTTTTCTTCCGTAGCCATACGCTGAAAAAAGGCGTCCCGGCCGTACATTGTCGTCAGGAGTATAATGGGCTGGGGGGAAAGCCCGGACAAGTCGCGTATTTTTCTGGCGGTTTCTATGCCGTTCAGACCTTCCATCCGCCAGTCCAGAAGCACCAGGGAATAGGGGTCCTTTTGCGCATGCGCGGCAACCAGTTCGTCGATGGCATCCTGTCCGGATTCCGCCACATTCTGGCGCAGTGAAAAGGAATCCACCATTTCGGCATAGATCAAACGGGCGGCTTCATTGTCGTCCACAATGAGCGCGCGCTTGCCCTGCAGGTCCGGCGGAGGAGTCAGCGTCCGTTGCTCGCCCTCGTGCTGCAGCCCCAGAATCACTGAAAAAGAAAAGGTGCTGCCTTTCCCCTGTTCGCTCTCCACCCGGATATCGCCTCCCATCAAAGAGACGAGCCGCTTGCTGATGGTCAGCCCCAGTCCTGTGCCGCCGTACCTGCGCGTCATGGCTCCTTCCGCCTGGGTAAACGGAGAGAACAGCATCTGCTGCTGCTCGATGGGGATGCCTATCCCCGAATCGCGAACGGAAAAATGCAGGGTAATATGCTCCTGGTTCCCGCGGATTTCTTTCGGCTCTACTGTGGCTTTGAGCGAGACGTTGCCTTGTTCGGTGAACTTGATGGCGTTGCCGATGAGATTGATGAGCACCTGCCGCAACCGCACCACATCTCCCACCAGGGCCAGTGGTACGCTTTTCCCGATCATCAGCGAGAGTTCGATCTGCTTTTCAGCCGCCCTTACCTCGAACATGTCCCCCAGTTCGTCGAAGAGCTGATTGAGCAGAAAGTTGCCGGGCGTCAGCGAAAATTTTCCAGCCTCGATCTTGGAAAAGTCCAGAATATCATTGATGACATGCAGCAGATGGTTGGCCGAATCCCGCACCTTGAAAAGATAATTGCGCTGCGTATCGCTCAACTGCGTTTTCAGGGCCAGGTTGGTGAGGCCGATGACGGCATTCAGCGGGGTGCGTATTTCATGGCTCATGCGGGCCAGGAAATCGCCTTTGGCCTTGTTGGCTGCGTCCGCCTGCCGCATGGCTTTCTGCAACTCCAGGTTGGCCGCTTCCAGATCCGCGGTGCGTTCATGGATGCGGTCTTCCAGGTTCCTGTTGAGCTGCGCCAGCTGCGCCTGGGCGCTTCTGCGGTCCGTAATGTCCGTGGCCAGCCCTTCGACCACCGGCGGTCCTCCATCCGGATCAATGACCAGCCGGCCGTTGACCAGGCACCAGACTGTTTGCCCGTCTTTTCGTCTGAACGCGACTTCGTAATTAGTCACTTTGCCGTGCTCCTTGAGGGTCTCCAAGGTCCATATCCGCTGTTCATCGAACAAAAGGTATTCCCAGGCGATGGGAGAATGCCGGAGCAGCGCCTCCGGATCCTCAAAGCCCAGCAGCCGGCACATGGCCGTATTCACCGTCAGGATCTTTCCTTCCAGGCTGAAACGATAAATACCTTCCAGCGCGTTTTCAAAAAGCGAACGGTATTCCGCCTCGGCCCTGCGCAATCCTGCGACCATGGCATCCAGCGCGTTCATGGTCGTCCACAATTCGCGCGAGAGCGAAACCTGCTCCATGGCTGCGGGCGCTTTGCCCAGACTGATATGATCGGCGTATTGCTCCACATATTGCAACGGCTTAATGACGCTTTTTCTGATAACCAGCAACAGCACAGTCAGCAAAATAGAAGTCAGTACCAGAATGGCGGTGGCGTTTGTGAGCAGCGTACGGGCAAGCGCCTTTTGCAGAAAACGCGTACTCATGACCAGGCGCACCTCGCCGATTTCCTCGTCCAGGTGAAGGATGGTGCGCTTTTCTGAAATAAGATCCGGCCGCTGCGGCATTTCATCGCTCTGGACAACATTCCCGTCCGCATCGCGGGTCCAGATCTGATGGGGAGCCACATAGTCGCTGACGACCCACAGTTCGACGGCATAGATACGCTGGTTGAGCATGGCGTCGCGGACGATGTCGTCCTGCAGGAGCGAATCCAGCTGCCAGACCGGAGCGGTGAGATACCCGGCCAGCTGGGAGGCGCTGAAGTCCAGCTCTTCGGCCAATTGTTCGTAGAGTTCGGCCCGTTGGCGGTAGTAATTGACTGCCCCGAAAGCCAGAAGGACCAGTGTGGTCACCAGGGCCAGGGAAACAATGACATTCGTGCTGATACTGCGGTATTTGTCGGGCAAAACGGCTCCTTTCACATCCGGCGCCTGCGTCCTTTCACCCGTCCACTCGGGTTAATGGTATGCAGTAATGACTAGTATAATTCCATACCTATTCATATCATCTATTGCGCGTTCCAGTCAAACAGGAACGTTTTTCCTGAGTAAATTTTTCCCGGGGCGTGTCAGGTCCCTGCCTGGCACACTAAAAAAACGGACAGAAGCCGGGGCTCCTGTCCGTTTATGGACTACTCAAACAGGTTTATTCAGGACAAGGATCGCAAATGGCGGACGCGCTGCAGCAGGGGCGGATGCGAGTAATGCAGGGCCACATCAAAAGGATGGGGGGTAAGGTTGGAAAGATTGCTGCGGGTCAAGCGTTTCAGTCCGCTGATGAGCGCTTCGCCCGTGCCGGTACTTTGCGCCGCGTAGCTGTCGGCTTCATATTCGAATTTTCTCGAAAGCCTGTTCATGGGCAGGGCCAGAAGCAGCGAGAGGGGAGAAAACAGGTAAAAGAATATCACCAGCCCCGTATACACTGCCGGAGTCTGGATCTGCAGGGCCTGGTAAAGCCCCTCCGTACGCAGCGCCAGGGACAGAACGAACAGCAAGGCGCCGGTTTTGGCGATGCTCAGAAAAAGCAGCTTGAGCGTATGTCCGCGCTTGTAGTGCCCGGTCTCATGTGCCAGCACGGCCAGGATCTCCTGATTGCTCATCTGCTCGAGCAGCGTATCGAACAAAGCAATGCGCTTGCGCTTGCCGAAGCCGATGAAAAAAGCGTTGGCCTTGGCCGAACGTTTCGAACCGTCCATGACGAAGATGCCGGTCAGGGCAAAGCCCACCTTTTTTGCGTAGTCTGAAAGCAGGGTCCGCAATTCACCCTCTTCCAGGGGAGTGAATTTGTTGAACAGCGGAAGAATCCAGGTGGGGGCCACATATTGCAGCACCAGGGAAACCAGGGTGATGAATCCCCAGGCCAGCAGCCAGGCCCAGTTTCCGGCCATCTGGAAAAAGGCCAGCAATCCGGCCAGCAAAGGCGCCCCGATGAGCAGACCCAGCGCATAGCCCTTGAGCCGGTCCAGCACGAAAGTCCGGGGCGTGGTGCGATTGAAACCGAAGCGCTCTTCCAGCACAAACGTATTGTAGATATCAAAGGGGACGGATAGAATATCGCCAATCAGTCCGAGCGCGCCGATGTACAGCAGTCCGTTGGCCAGCTCGCCGAAACCGAAACCGCGGATAACCACGTCGAGCTGATTGAACAACCCGGTGAATATGCAGACCAGCAGCAGGACCAACCCCAGGCTGCCCTCGATAAAGCCCAGCCGGTCCTTGGCCCGCGTATATTCCTGGGAACGTCGGTAATCGTCCGGATCATAGACATCGGCCAGTTCCTGAGGAGGCGTCGTCCCCAGCATCCGCAACGACAGCGCGGACGCCAGGCTTTCCACGCACCAGGCTGCCACAAGCAACACTACGAGAAGAATGAGATAATAATTCATCGGAACCTATTGGTGGTTTTGGTTGATCATTCGTTGTTACAAAGGAGGACCAGTGTCCGGAACAGCGGCCATACTCTGCTTTCACGGCCCGCTCAAAGACCTGCTGCATCCGCGTTTCCGTACCGAGGGCCGGGTAGTGTACCCGGCGAACCGTCGGGCATCGGTAAAAGACGTCATCGAGGCCCTGGGAGCGCCGCATACGGAGATCGGCCGGATCATCGCGGGCGGTATTGACGGCGGCACGGATCAGGATTTCGAAACCCTGCTCCAGGCAGGAGAGACGCTGGATATTCTGCCCGTGGAACCGCCCATGGACGTGTGCCGGGCGACCTTGCTGCGGCCGGAGCCTTTGCCGGATATCCGTTTCGTGGTGGACGTCAACGCGGGAAAACTGGCGACCAGACTCCGGATGCTCGGATTCGACACCGCCTATGCCAACGACATGGAAGATGCGGCCGTGGCGGAACTGGCCGCCGGTGAAAAACGCATCGCCCTCAGCAAGGACCGCGCCCTGCTCAAGCGCAAGGCCATAACCCACGGACGGTTGATCCGCAATGAGGATCCGGAGCTGCAGCTGGCCGAAACACTGCATTTTTTCGGGCTGCATCCGCCCTTTGCGCCTTTTTCACGCTGCCTGCGCTGCAACACGCCCCTGCAACCCGTGGACAAACAGGCCGTGCTCCACCGGCTGCTGCCTCTGACCAAAAAATATTTCAACGAGTTCCACATCTGTCCGGACTGCGGACGAATCTACTGGCCCGGATCACACCACGATCAGATGCTCGCCAGGCTGGATAAATTGGGGACACGCTGACAAAACATTTCCAACGCCCAGTGATCCTTTTGCAGAAAAGGTTCCCCGGACGCACCAAAAACGTCTGGAAGGAGCATGCAGTACGTATTCAGCCTGTTACGCGGGAGAAATCCATTACTTGGCCGAGGCTGTTTTCTGCCGAGCCGGCTGTTTTTTTGCCTGGGACTGCCGTGGCTGGGACTGCGGCTTGATCAGTTCGAAGCGTTTGTCCACATGGTCCAGAATCTCATTGCCCAGCAGTTTGTAGCCGGTCATGGTGAAATGGACTCCATCCTTGCCGCGCAAGGTTTGGGAGGCGCCATCTATGGTTTTGTGCCTGGTGAACGCGCCTGCTTCGTCAGAGAACAGGGGCCAGGCATCCACGAATTCGCAATCACTGGTTTTTTCACAGGCTCTTTTGATGGCCTGGTTGGCCACCTTTGCCCGCTCCGAATAATCTTCCTTGCCCATGGGGGGCAAGCCCACCAGATAGATGGGAACGCCGTATGCGGCGGCAATGCCGAGAAATCCGCCCATTTTCTCTTCATAGGAACGCGCCCAGGAATCCGAACCCGAGCCGTTGTGCGCGTCGTTTCCACTGATCATCACCACCAGCACGTCCGGATGATTCGCATCCAGATCTTCGCGGAGCTTTTCCTGCCAGTTGTAAAACTTTGTGGAATTCAAGCCGCTGGAAGTCTTGCCCTTTTCGAAAAGCGAAATATCGTCGTAGGGCTTGAGCAAACTGGACAGGGACATGCCGATGCCCACGGCAAACGAATCGCCCACCACCAGCACGGAGCGCAACCGGTACTTGCCCGAGGGCAGTTTTTCCGGTTTGGGTATTCCGGGTTTGGAAGGCGTCACCATGGCCAGTTGCTGTCCACGGTCAATCCGCGCGGGGTGGTCCGCCGCCAGGGGCTTTGGCGGTTCATATACGACGGTGTAAGGAGCCTGCCCGTCTTTGGCGGAACCTTCCGTGGCAGCGCCTACCTTGGCCAGGTTGCTGTCAGGGGGCGCCTGCTGCAGTTCCGGTTCCTTGTCGCTAAATGTCTGACAACTCACCAGAGCAAAACAAAAAACAAAGAGTAAAAGAAAATGGAAGGGATATTTCATGCGTAAACCTCGTTACCGCGAGAGGGTACCAATCTATACTGTACCGGAAGCGCTTTTGCAAGCGAAGCAGGCCCCCACAAAGGCACCAAAGCAATAATAATCCATACAATTACAACACGTTAAAGAAGTCACGCAAAATGTCTTCGTGCCTTTTCATGAAACAGCATTGTCTTTTTACGTGACGTTGAAATAGATGAGACTATCCGAGCCTTCGGTGATCTCCTGCCCCAGGCTGATGCAGCCTTCCCCGAGGAGCCAGATTTCATCGCGATGGACGAAGAGATTTTTTTCGTCCTTGATGGTCACATAGGACCCGTTGGTGCTCTGATCGATGAAAATGAACTTGCCGTCGCGAAAACGCAGCATGGCATGTTCGCGCGATACGCACTGATCGGGCACCTGCAGGTCGCATTCCTTACTCCTGCCCAGCAGCAGCAGGGGCCGCACCCGGCTGATGTCCAGCTTCTCACCCTGGTATTCCAGGTGCATGAACGAGACCAGGGTCTCGTTTTTCATGTCCAGGATATTGATCTGCGAGGTGATTTCCGTGGGATCGTCCTGCCAGAGCACTTCAAAAAATTCGATTTTTTCCGCTTTGCCTTTGACCCGTATTCTGGCGATGGAACGTACCATGGAGGGGTCCAGATCCGGGACGGCTTCAATGGTCTCGGCCGTTGTGATGATTTCCTCTGCGCTGGCCAGTCCGGCGGCCCGGGCGGAAACGTTCACCGCGTCGCCGAAAACATCTCCGTATTGTTCGATAACCGCTCCATGGTGCAGGCCGACACGAATGGAGAGCTTGGCCGCGATGAGCTTGGGATCGTTTTTAACGGCCTGCTGCATGTCGCAAACGGCCATGATGGCCCGCTCCGGCTCTTTGAAACTGCAGAAAACTTCATCGCCTATGGTTTTCACCACATGGCCGCCGTGTTTTCTCGTATTGTCTTTGAGCAGGTTAAGGGCATGCATTACGAGGTCATAGGCATCATGGTCGCCAAAGCGTTCGTACAGCCGGGTGCTCTGGCAGACATCGGCAAAGACAATGCTTCGCTCAACTTCGGTTTCCGGCAGTGTGGTCAGATTCTCATCCATGATCGCTTTGCCCCGGGCTACTTTCCCGAATGTTTTTTTCTTCTACGTTATCCCATGGCTGCAACTTTTTTGCAAGCAAGTCGCCGCGCTGGGTGCAACAGACGCATCTGATTCGACTCGACTATTGCGTTGCGACCAAAAATCTGATTTGTTGCACTCAAGCACACGCAGAAACGTGGGCAAAATCCACAGGAGTTTTTGTCTTGGAAAAAGTACTGATCCGGCTGGCTCGTCAATTGAACGCCTATGACGAGGCCTCGCTGATGGCCCTTTGGGAACGTTACGCCACCATAGTGCAACAGTTTGAGCCAACAAAGCGTTGGGAAGAATCCACGCTGGTTTTCGGGCTGATTCAGGCCCTGCGCTGGAAAAACCAACTGTTCAACTACAACTGGGCTCTGGAAACCCGCCCCAAGCCGGGCAGCCTGCACGATGTCCGGAGCGAAGGCGAACCCGCCATGGATCCCTTGGTGGAGCAAACCTTTTTTTCCATGGTGGAAAAAGAAACACCCGGCGAGGAATCAAAATCTGGGGTCTCCGGCAAGCAGTCGTCTGCCCACAAGCGGACCAAGGTCCTCCGCTTCCGGCCGCGCGAGGGAGATGAGACCTCGTAGAATATAGTAGTAATAGCGGATGGAATCCACAAACTGCACGGCTTCCTGTCCGCGGCAGGCACCGTAGCGCGCATTCGCCGCATATTTTTTCTGCTGCAGCTTGGGCAACGCCTGTTTTAAATCCGCCCAGCTGTTTCCTTTCAGCCCGAGCTTGTAGGTCAGCTCGATGGCATCCTGCAAATGCCCTTTGCCCTGGTTGTATCCGGCCAGGGCAAAGCACCAGCGATCCCAGTGCGACAATCCCAGCCCGTCCAGGCTGTCCCAGAGCATTTTCAGATATTCCGCCCCCGCCCGGATGCTTTCTTTGCTGTTCATCGGATCCTGCAGCCCGAAATAGGATGCGGCCGCCGTGGTGAACTGCAGCAATCCCTTGGCCCCGGTCCGACTCACGGCTCTGGGGTCGAATTGGGATTCCTGATAAATCATGGCCGTATATAACAAGGGATTGATGCCGAAGCGGCGCGTTTCATGCAAAATCCTGCTGCGGTATTTGGGCATTTCCGTGACGATGGTTTCCAGGAAATGAGTGATCTCCGTCCGGCTGGCTTTTTCCGGCAGAAAACCGAAATACTTTTCTTTGAGCTGCTTCACTCTGGCTTTTGTTCCCTGAGCCTGCCAGAAATAATGCAGGGTGACGGCCAGGTCTCTGCGCCCGGTCCGCCAGTACCATCGGTAGGCTATGGGCTCGGAAAGCGTCCGCTCCCGGTGCAGATCCGGAAAAAACGGCCGCCAGAGCCTCAGCTGCCCCGAGTCCACCAACGCGTACGAGGCCTGCCCGCCTTCCAGACTTTCCAGAATGACTTTCAGGCTGTAGTGCGGGTTGATCCGGGTAATCTCTCCCCGGCCGAGCCACGGAGCCTCGGCAAGCATGCGCTTTTCCAGATTCGAATTGGCCCGCATCAAAAAAGGACTCGAACCGAAGCGCTTCCAGCGCTTGCCCACAGCGCCCTTGACATACAGCTGCCTGACGTTTTCACCACGCAGGATCACCGGTTCATGGGTACCGTAAGCTGGTCCGACGGCCAGATGCCCGCGCAAATGTGCGGGCGGTTCGTAGCCCGAACCGATCAGCAGATCCGCCTTGCCCTGTTCGAGCAATTTCCAGGCTTTGCGCAACGTGGCGGGATATACCAGCTCGAGTTCATAACCGCAGGCCTGGGTAAAAGCCTGCAGCAATTCCTTGTCCAGTCCCGGACCATAAGGAGAGAGTTCCTCCGGCACCTGCGAATGGGGCGGAACCACCACACGCACCACCATGGAGCCGTCTCTGACCTCACCGGCTTCTGAATCCAGATTCAAAGGGGGAACCGTAAGCAGCGCGTAGAGCACTCCGAGCAGCACCAGGGCGAAAAAATGCTCCCGGCGCAGACGGCCGCCCGTTTTCCGGACTTCTTCCTGCAAAGCCCCCCCAAAAAGAGTTGTATCCATAATTACCATACGACTATTTTTTTGTTATTGTACGTCCAAAGCAGCAGTGAGTGCCGGGCCGGTAGCCGGCCGGACTTTACCGACGCTGCTATAGTTTGCTTTTTTGACTCAAGAGACAAATTTAAGGCATTTTTCGGCCGGGGCAAGAGCGCTTGCGGAATAGCGGGTAAAATGCGGCGGTTGGAGCTAACGAAACGGCTTGATTTCCTGTTGAAAGCCGCTGTTTGTGTTTTTCACAAATTGACGGTCCATAAATAAAAGCGTACGCAATTAAGTCTTTTGCGCGCGGTTTCCCGGCGCAACATGACTGGAGTCCAAGATTATCCCAAAAGGAGAGCTTGATGTCAAACATAGTCGTCTTTGGCGCCCAATGGGGCGACGAGGGCAAAGGTAAAATTGTTGATCTTCTGACCAAGGAAGTGGATGTCGTAGCCCGCTTTCAAGGCGGCAACAACGCCGGCCATACGCTCGTTACCGCAGGCAAGAAAACTATTCTGCACCTGATTCCCTCGGGCATTCTGTACCCTGACAAAATCTGCCTGATCGGCAATGGCGTGGTTCTTGATCCGGAAGTCTTCTGGCAGGAAGTTGAAGAGTTGACGGCGCAAGGAATCGCCGTGGGCCCGGACAGGCTGATGATCAGCTATAAAACGCAGCTGATCATGCCCTACCACAAGGAAATCGACGTGGCCCGCGAGGCGTACAAGTCCAAGGACAGCAAAATAGGCACGACCGGCCGCGGCATTGGCCCGTGCTATGAAGACAAGATGAACCGCTGCGGCATCCGTGCTGCTGATCTTGCCAAGCCTGCCCTGTTGCAGGAAAAAATCAAGCGCGCCCTTGTTGAAAAAAATGTTCTGTTCGAAAAGCTCTATTCACGGGCCCCGCTCGACGCCGATGCCATCTATGCCAAGCTCATGGATCTGGCGCCGAAACTGCTGCCCTACCTGGGCGACGTTTCTTCCGCCATTCAGACCACCAGAGCCCAGGGCAAACATGTGCTGTTCGAAGGCGCGCAAGGCACGTTGCTGGATATCGACCACGGAACCTACCCTTTCGTGACCTCTTCCAATACGGTTTCAGGCAATGCGTCCATCGGAGTGGGATTCTCCCCGCGCCAGCTCGACCGTATCGTTGCCGTGGTCAAGGCCTACACCACGCGCGTGGGTTCCGGCCCCTTCCCCACCGAACTCTTTGACGCGGACGGCGAGCACCTGCAGCAGACCGGCGCGGAATTCGGTGCAACCACCGGGCGCAAACGGCGCTGCGGCTGGCTGGACGTCGCGGCCCTCAAAGAGGCCATGCGCCTCAATGACCCCACCGATATCGCCATCACCAAGCTCGACGTGCTCAGCGGACTGGAGACCATCAAGGTCTGCGTGGGCTATGAGCACCAGGGCAACCGTATCGAATATCCGCCGCAGGAAGAAAACGGCCTGGCCAACGTGACGCCGATCTTCGAGAGTTTCCCCGGCTGGAAAGAAGACATTTCCGCCTGCAAAAGCTTTGCGGAATTGCCTCAGGCAGCCCAAAGCTACATCCAGAAGATTGAAAAACTGCTGGATACGCCGGTGTCTCTGATTTCCGTGGGACCGGACCGCGAACAGACCCTGGCCCGTTAATTGCCATACATTCAAGCGCCGCTTTACGCGGCGCTTTTTCTTTGACATTAAATTAGGGACAGACAAATTTAATTTTTTCTTAATATTAGAATTTCTACAATCTCCTCAAAACCGACCCGGGCCTCATTTAATCCAGTTTGCGCATTTTCGCCTTGAAAACAGACTCCTCCATGTTTTAACATCTGTTTAAACAGGAGGTGACCCCATGAAAGCCTCGGTAACCAAAATCGGCAACAGCACAGGCCTCATTCTGCCCAAAGAAGCGGCTGCGCATCTCAAGGTCCAGCCCGGTGACAGTGTTTTTCTGACCAGGACGCCCGATGGATATGCTGTTACCGCCTATGACCCTGAGTTTGCAGAGCAAATGAAAATTGCACGGGAAGGTATGACCTCCTATCTGAATTCCCTTCGGGAATTGGCAAAATGACGGAATGGCGATGGGTAAAAGAATCCGTTGTCCATGCAATCCATGGCGAGCAGGTCGCAGAACACGGCGGGAGAGAAGGGATGCACCGATGCGGGGCTTCTGTCTTCATCTCTGACCGGGCCTCAGAACCTTTTAAGCTATGGCGAACCAAGCGTTTGGGATCTTGCGGCCGCATACGCATATGGGATAATCCGCAACCATCCTTTCATTGATGGGAATAAGCGGACGGGCTTTCTTGCCGCCTATGTATTCCTTGTTCTGAACGGCTGGTAGCTCATTGCGTCAGAGGCGGATGTAGTTGCTGCCATTCTTGCGGTGGCGCAAGGAGAGATGAAAGAAGCGGATTTATCCGCATGGCTCCAGGAACAAACAGAACAGTATCCATCTAGGTTTTAAGGATTTTTTACAATTTGAACGTTACAGGATAATGCAAAATTCGAAAAAAAGGCTGTGCTGTTTCCTTTTATCCTGGCAGCACCCGTATACCCGAGTCGCGCTCGGAGCTGTCGTCTTTTTTTCTTTTCAGCCTTGCCCACTGAAATAATTCCTCAATCTGACTGTATATCCTGCTAATTCTCCTTCCAAACAATTCTATATTCCATATTTGCCCCATCTATACCTTTTCTTTTTCTTAGCTATCCTATAACGTGTTCTTAACAAAACAGGCATGACAATGCGTGCGCTATAAAACATGCGGCAGCAAGGAGCATTATGCCATGGAGTCATCTATGGAACAAACAGCTTTTGAATGTCCTTTTTGCACTTCCGATGACCTGGAAACCGCCATCAAAGGATCAGAACTGCCGGTTCTTGCAGTCTTTTTACATAAAAAGCTTTCCGTGCAGGAGCAGATGCTCGGCGTCAGGGGGCTTTGCCGCGGCTATTGCGACAAACTACTGATTCTGGGGCTCACCGTGGAAACCTACGGCATGGAGCGGGTTCGCTACAATATCTGCAACTACCCGACGTATATCCTGTTCCATGAGGGGCACGAACTCGGGCGCCTGGCTGGAGCCGTGGAAAAAGCCGCCTTCAGCGCCCTGCTCCAAAAAGCCGGAATAGATGTGTATGCAATCAGCAATGCCTGATCCGCGTTGCTGAGGATTTTTCCCCCGGGAGCGCGGGCTTAGTTGCGGAGTCTAGTCAGAATTTCCACAAGCGAGGCGGCAGTCACCCCCGTACGGGGAACGTACTGGTGGGCCGGGTTGCCGTTGAGCAAGTAATCGGCCAGGTGGCCGTGGGCGTTCTGCACCACATGCCAGCAGCCCCCCTGCCCTTCATCGGCATTGCCTTCGGTTTCGAGCAAATACTCCACCAGCCTGCGCCATTCCTCCGGATCGGAAGCCTGGCCTTTTGAAAGCACCACTCCGCCCGCACCCGCGGGATGCACCAGGGTGTAGCCGAGGCCGCCATTGTTGCTTTTGAGATACGATGTCAGCGGTGCCCTGCAGTTGGCCAGACGGCCCGCGGGCCGCAGCTCAAGAATCCAGGGCGAACGCTGCACGCCGTCCATGTCCGGCGCCTGCCAGCCGAGTTTGCGAAACGCAATGTTACCCACGGGCGTATCCGCGTCTTGTTCGTTTTCACCCGCGGCAACAAGCTCTCCCAGTGCCCGGTAGATCTTGGCGTATCCCAGATCCCCAAGGATACGCGCTTCCCAGAACAGCGAAAGTATCAGTTGTCCGAGTTCCTCGCCCCAGTACTCCTGACAGAGCGCCGCAAGATACGGCATGACCAGCAACTGCCAGGGCTCCTGCTGCGCGTCTTTCGCATCCGGTCCGGGCTGCAGTTTCTGGAAGCTCCCGTCAGCCTTCTTGATCTGGAGCTTCGCGCCTTTGAATCCGCAGAGATTCCTTTTGAGCTTCTGAAAGGCCTGTCCGAAATCCGCATCGTCTCTGAGTCGCGTCTGAGTCGCATAACGGTTCAGCGAGGCCACAGCCGGTTCGCGCCAGTAAGCAGCGGTCATAAAGCGCTTCTTCTCGCGCAGCGCGCAGAGCACGGCGCAAATGCAAGCTTCGGCAAGCGCCTGCTTCCATCCGGGAAGGACGCTGTCCGCACCATCAGCGGTGCCTTTGTCCGGAAACAGAAATTCGGCTTCGTGCACGCGTTTCATATAGTTGCCGAGATGCTTGAAATGGGCGTTTCCGTGGGCATCGATATGGTCCGTTTCCTTGCAGAGCTTTGCAAGGGGCATGGCCAGCTTCTGGTCGCCGAAAAGCTGCTGCCGTACCAGCATGGTCACCGAGCTGGCCTCCCGCTTCTGGTCCGGCCGGATATGCTCGTCAAAGACCACAAGCCCGCGGGCGCCGCCCGTGTTGGTCCCACCCATGCCAAAGACGGCGCTGGACGGCCAGACGGCCTTGGCCTCGGCATCATCGTCAAGCGAACGCAGCACAATCTCTTCGAGCGGGAGCCCGTCCTGTTTTTTAGGCAGGGCCGCCTTGAACAGCAGCATGGCCATGTATTCGTCTAGATGCGGATGCTTGTGCGCCAGCAGACGTTGCACGTCCTGCGTATGCGGTGGCAACTCCGCGCGCGTTTCCCGCAACAGCTCACGCGCAATGCTTACGGAAGCGCGGGAAAGTGCGCCCGGCAGTCCGCCTGCCGCCTGGATGTCCTGGGGGGTAATTACAATCATCTCTCCATCCTGAAAAAAATATTTTCTGCTCTCTCAAGCAAGCTCCCCGCCTTCAGCGTACGTAGTTTTGCAGCAAAGGCAGGCAAGTCTTCCTAGTATAATCTCAAAGCATCTTTCTCAAGGAGTATCTTGCTTTTTAATCGCATGGCGCGTGCTTGTCCGTCACTCGGCCCCCCCCTTGTTCCTTTTCGCCGTCCCTGCCGGACCTGAGGCACTGATTCCCGTGGCTCAGATTTCCGGCGCGTGTTTCGGCACCAGGCAGACGAAAACCAATGGCACTTCGCCACTATTCTTGACAAAATGCTTCTCATTGGGCGCCACGTATACCACGCTGCCCGGGCCGAGGGGGACCTGCTCGCCATCTTTCAGAAGATAGCCCGTGCCGGAATGATAAAACTGCTGGTGCTCCCAGTCATGCGCATGAAAGGGAATCTCCGCTCCCGGTTCGAGTTCGATGATCCGCATGCAGAAATTGACGTCGTCATCCGCCTTGCCGATGACCACGCGAATGGAGACACCTGGACCGGCCTTGGTCAATTCCTGCGCCGCAACATCGGAAAAATGCAAAATTTTCATCCTCTTGCCCCTTTGTTACTGTAACTTGTCTGAAAAACACGAAGCCGAATTTTTTCCCAATGAAGTACTGGCACTGGTATGGCCCAGCAGGACGGCATGGTCAAGCTCAGGCGCACGACGTATGCGGCTACCAGGACTGGGTTTCCTCTCCGGTAAACTGAGGCCCGCCCAGACTCCGCAGCTCCCCTCCGGGAGTGGAATCCGGAAGAACAACGCGCGTCATTTCAACTGGAGATATTCTCGCGGGGAATTTGCCGCTCACCGATGAAACGTTTATACTGAATTTCCACTATCCAGGATGCATTTGTTTTATCCTATCGGCTCGCCTTCTTGGGCAAAGAAAAACAACCCCTTACTAATAATCGGATAACACGTACGTGAAACGATTTCTACGGCCGGGCCTTACGATTAAAACAGCCACCCTGCATGTTGTGATTCTGGGCATCATGTTGTTCGCTATTGGCACGGGGCTGCACTCCTTCCACCAGTTCCAATCCATCATCACGCAGATAACCGGTCCGCAATTCGATTTGCTGCTGACGGCGACAAAACTCGTACAGCAAAGCGACGGCATCATCAGCAGCAGTTCAACGCTGTTGCTTGCCACCAACCAGTCCGAGCGCAGGCGCGCCTTGTTTGAACTGGCCGACCGAGATGAATGGATGGACAAACTCGTCCGCAAATTGCGCACTCTCAGCCCCGCCTCCAAGTCCTTCAACGACGTGGTCCAGGCCAAGGAAAACCTCCTGAAAAACCTCCACGAACTGGATTCCATCATTGAACGGCGGATCGAGCTTAACCAGAGGCTGCCGGACTCCCTTCAATCCACCGCATCCAGCAATGCGGAACTCACGGACATCAACCGGCGGCTCAACATGGTGATGCAGAAAAACAGGCTCTATTCGACGGAACTCGGCATAGCCGTCGGCTATTATGTCGCCAAAGTAAAAGAGGAAATCCTCCAGAATGCGCAGCTGATCGAAAACCGCATGGCCAATCGCCGCTGGTATCTGATCGCCGCGGCGATCCTGTCCGCAACGGCGGTGCTGACCATCGCTCTCTACATTCATCTGTCCATCGTCAAACGCATCGTCAACCTGCAGCATGCTGTGGGCGAAGGGCGCGTCCGCCCGTCCGACATTCCCATTGCCGGACATGATGAAATCGGCAAGCTGGCCCATACGGTGAAAAAATTCGTCCAGAAAATCAGCGAGGATGAAGAACGCATTCTCAGCGCCAACAAAAAGCTTTCGTTTCTCGCCACTCACGATGTTCTGACGGACATCTACAACCGCCGCCACTTTGAGGAACTCGTCGTCGAACTGACCGCATCTCCGAACGCCACTTACTGCATAGGTATCATCGACATCGACCATTTCAAAAAAATCAACGACAACTACGGGCATAAAACAGGCGACCAGGCCCTGGCCCATATCGCCGCGGTCATCAAATCAGGCCTGAGAAACACGGATGTGCTCGCCCGCTACGGCGGCGAGGAATTTGTGGTGATCATGTTCGATACGGACCAGGAGAGCGCGTTCAAAGTATTCGAACGCATTCGGGCAAAGGTTGAAGAAACTCCCTTTCAGTCCGGCAAGGGCCCTGTGCGGATGACTGCAAGTTTCGGCATTTCCCAACGCACGGGGACAGGTCAATCCGTGGAAGATTGTCTGCGCTGCGCTGACGAGGCCCTGTACAAAGCGAAAAATAGCGGACGTAATACCGTCGTCCTGCACACACCCAACCCAGGCGTAAGCTGCGAGGCCTGATCATGAGCAAACTTTTTTTATCCTGTGCTCTGTTTTTTCTAGTGCTGCTGTTTCCTTTTGCCGCTTATGCGGCCCGGGACTCCATCCGGGTGGGCGTACAGCTCGAACCGCTCAGTCTGGATCCGACCGTCACGGCTTCCGCATCCACTGGAATAATCACCTACGACAATATCTTTGAAGGTTTGACGAAACTCGACGGCAACGGGGAAGTCCATCCCCTTTTAGCGCGCTCCTGGGACGTTTCGCCGGACGGATTGTCCTACACCTTCACCTTGCAAAATAACGTCGTTTTTCATGACGGCTCCAGGCTGACGCCGGAAGTCGTGGTGTTTTCCCTCAGGCGGTTGTCTGCCGGCTCCTCTGAAAATCCCCAAAAGGATCTCTTCGAGGCTATAGAGTCCGTGGAACAATCGGGCTCCGATAGCGTACGGGTAACGCTTTCCGAACCGGATTCGAACCTGCTGTTTCATCTGGCCCTGCCCGCCGCCGTGATCGTACATCCGGATTCCGTGGCGACCAATGCGACCGCACCCATCGGAACGGGCCCTTACGCGTTTACACAATGGGCCAAGCAGGACCGTGTGACCCTGGATGCCTTTCCCGATTACTGGGGGACGCCGCCGGCCATCAAGCATGGCGAATTCGTCTTCACCCCCAGCAGACTGCAGGTGGAGTCGGCCCTGGCCGAAGGCCTTGTGGACGGCTATCAGGACGGCAGCGGCAACAACTTTGTGGCCAAATTCGCCTCACGCAGGGACTACGTCATCACCACCGGCTTTAATGAAGCCGAAGTGCTCCTTGCCATCAACAACGCCAGACCGCCGCTGAACGACATCCGCGTACGGCGGGCTCTGGCATACGCCATTGACAAATCGGCTCTCATGCAGGACCCCGACCTGGAAACCGGCAAGCTGATCGGCAGCCATTTTTCCCCCCGCCACCCGGCGTATGTCGACCTGACGGACCGCTATCCTTACGACCCGGCAAAGGCTCGAGATCTGCTCGCTCAAGCCGGCGTGAAAAAGGGAACCGAGCTGACCATCTCCGTACCTCCCACGTCCTATGCGCAAATCTCTTCCTTCCATATCGCGGCGCAGCTCGATGACATCGGCCTGAAAATAAGATTGGATAGAATCACCTGGGGCGAGTGGATGAGCCGGGTTTTCACGGCCAAAGACTATGACCTCACCGTCATCTGTCACGTGGAACCCTTTGACATCAACATTTACGCCAGGGATGGCTACTACTTCAATTACGATAACGCGCGCTTCAAAAAACTCTGGAAACAGATCAAGCGGACAACGGATCAAAAAAAACGGAACGAACTGCTTGGCGACGCGCAGCGCATGCTCGCCGACGACTGCGTCAACGTATTCCTCTACATGAAGCCGCAGCACGGCGTTTGGAAAGCCGACCTCCAAGGGACCTGGGCCAACGCGCCCATCTCCGCGGTGGTGCTCTCCAACATGCACTGGGTGCAGTAGCCCGCTGATCCAACACCTCCCGAAAAAAACCCGCCGCAGCCGGATTGCTCCGTTTGCGGCGGGTTGAAATGGCGCTTGCTCTTCCGTTCCGAATACTCTGCAATTATTGCCAAAACAACCTGAAACGCACATCCCCCCAAAATACTATGCAAAAAATTCCTTGATATACTTGAGCGCCAAAAAAAGAATCATGAAGGAAAGTATCCACTTAATGATTGTTGCGGGCATATACTTTTGCATACGCGCTCCGAAATACATTCCGCACATGCCGCCAATTCCAAAGAGGAACCCCAAGGTCCAATCCGGGGCAACCGAGACATCCGGGTATAACGGAGCAATGGCCTGATAAAAAAAACCTCCTGCTATCGAAGTAACCAATGTCCCCATGAGAGTCGCTCCCGCTATCGTATACACCGGCAGGCCGTAGATGGCGACAAAGAAGGGCGCAATTATTGAACCGCCACCGATGCCGTAGATGCCTCCCACTACCCCGACAACCAGACTCAGAAAAAATATACCCTTGGTCCGGGCTTGAAATTCTTCACCGTTAAATTCGTAGCAGATCTCAGACAAAGAAGATTTTTTCATGGTCACTACTGGTTGTGCAGAGGCATTCATGGTGGCGCGTACGTCAGATTCCTTGTTCGGCGCAGCCTTCTCCTTCTGCCCCGAAGAAGACTTTTTAAGCATGCTATAAACCAGGCGAATGCCGATGTATAAAAGTACGCTAGCCGCAAATACCTTGAAATTCCTCGGGTCCGGCAGATACGTGATACGTACGATCGCCCCGACGAGCACCCCGGGGAGCGTTCCTAAAATAACTATCCAGGTTAAGGGCCAGACCATTCGGCCTTCTTTGATATACTGCCAGACGCCGCTCGGAATGGCGACGATGTTGAAAATCTGATTGGTTGAACTCAGAGAAGGGTTGGTGAATCCAAGTACGCTCATCTGGAACGGAACCAGCAGAAAAGCTCCAGACACCCCGCCCATGGAAGTGAAAAAAGAAATCACGAAAGCCACGAGAGGCGGCATGATGGGGTTCACGTCAATGCCGGCTGTAGAGAAATACATACGGGTCCTACTCCATATCCATTATCACTGTCGTGATTGATCGGCCCCCTGCCCCTGAAACCGATCTTGCTGTTCTGCGGGCGCCAGGGATACCTTGGTTATGACTGGCCACATTGTTATCTGAAATAATTTCAAGGGGCAAAGATTATGAGATATCACTATATCCTCTCTCCCTGAAATTCCACTTCAACGTCTTATACCGTAGTCGTTTTAGAGTTGAAAGTTTTCAATAGAGACGAAAACGGCTCTCCAGCGTCTCTGTCAATGCATGCCAGATAGTATTTTTCGGCGGATTGCAGATTTTGAAGGAATCATGTCGCCGAATCCGCCCAAAGGACAACTACACCATTTCTATCCTTTCCGGTTTTACTACATCGCCCCGGAAAACTCTGCTTTTTTTGGTGCGCCCTGCCGGGCGCACCAAAAAAAAAGACCCAGGCTTGCGCCTGAGTCTTTATATGTCTTGTGGGGGGGCGGGAGTCGAATTGTTTGCATAACATGCTGTAATATAGAATTAAAAGTAACTGACTATTGCATAATTACCCTGAAAGTTACCCATATTTTTCATTTTTCATAAAATAGGGACAAAAAGGATGTTGTACTATCAAAAAGGCGCTTCACAAGCTCTGGAAATTTTCGTTAAGATGGTTTTAACGATTAAATATCACCACAGAGAGGATCAGCATGAATCTTTCACTCATCAGAACACTTTATAATGGGTATACGTTTCGATCTCGGTATGAAGCTAGGTGGGCCATGCTATTTGATAAGGTTGGCTGGCATTATGAATATGAGCCGGAAGCTTTCCTTCTAAAAAATGGCGAGGGATATCTACCAGATTTTATCATTTGGAATCGAAAGGGGGCGTTCATGGGATATGTAGAAGTAAAACCCATAGGGGGGAACTTTTCTAAAGCGGAGAGATTTGCAGAAGAACATGGAGTTCTAATCCTTTTACTTGAGGGCAATCCTAATTTTGTAAGTTATATTTTTGCCCAGGGTTCCGGAAAAACTGATGAAGTTTGGTTCGATGATTTTGCTTTTTTATATGCTGATGCGGTTCCAGAAGATCGTCTTTTCTGGCAAGTTAATGACATAACAGGGGCTGGAGGGGCATTGCAGAAATTAGCAGAGGAGGATTTTTCTGGCGACTATCGTAACGCGATCTACGAGATTAGGGGACACCTTTTTTGGGACAAATGTAATTATGGCTAATTGATTGTATAAATAATTTACAAGGCGCTATTATATCATTCAAGGAAATGTTCTCGTAATTATAACAATATTGTACTAATTGTAGTACCACTTTTTTTGTCACTTTTAAATGTATTTTTAAAAAACTACATTGAAAAAAATTTTATTCTATTTTACGTATTGTAAAAACTAAAAAAAAAGTTGAGGTTTTTATGAATATTGATAGAAGTAAATTTAAAATTCATCCTTCAAAATTATACCTCAGTATTGCACGAAACCCCTTTGATGAAATAGAATTAGATATTCTTATGAGCTATCAACATAGGATAGAGATGAGTCAAAAAGAAGAAGAAAAAGCAATCCAAAGTAGTTACAATGATCATTCAGACGAATATTCTGATTTTGTGGCTGAGGAGATTTTCTATACACATCTCGTTTCAAACATTATGTTTGCTGCGTTAACTGTAGCTATGTATGCAAAATATGAAATTTTTGTAAAAACACTTCTAAGAGCATGTAAGGCAGCAAAATTTGAAGGTGCTCCAAAATCGTTTGAGAACTTTCAGGGAAATGCTGATTTCCTGAAAAAAAAACTTAATATAACTACCGATAATATTGAAAATTATGACACAGTAAATGGGCTTAGATGCCTTTCCAATACCTTCAAACATAATAATGGATTTTATATCGAAACAAAAAAAAATATTATTCCTGATAGGCTCAAAAAAGAATGGGACATAAAAGAAAAATCGAAGATAGACTATACTAGACTTCCTTTCATAGAAATGACTGAAGAATGCTACGTTTTTTGCGATGAATTGAAAAAATTAATTTCTCAAGAAATACGTAAGAAAATAGAATAAAAATATCAATAAGGTTGATATAACCAACCATTTTTCTCGGCTATATTTTTCAATATTTTAGCTTTTTTTTGTATCGCTCCTTGCTTAAAATTTGAAAAATCAACAACGGCATGCTCTGGGAAAGGTTCAGGGTCGGGGCTAACATTAAGTTCAATTTCTTTGCAATCTAAAACGTTAAAACCCAGAACTCCATCTGAAGTAAATTTTTGAAATTCAGTATAGTGGCGATATGCATCAGATGGGGAAATCATGTCACCATCGTATACTGAGAGATGATTCATATCTTTTGGAGTCGGTCTAAATGCTTGAGAAGTTACACGCCCATCATGGATAAAACTAGGATGAATCTGACGCATTAATACAGTAGTATCATTCATATTCTCTAACCATCAGTTCTGAGATTTGCATTTCAATCCATTTCCAGGAAGATTCTAAATCAAGATCAAGTTCTTTTTCGCTTTCCTCAAGAGTTTCCATATTTAAACTGTGCCAATAGGAAGCATGTGTTTCAAGGCAAATTTCTAAAGATACTTCCACGGAAGATATTGACCATTCAATTTGAACTCCACCGTCAGGCGTAGGGTATATATAAGGCTGGATAAAACATTTTGGGTAAAATTTTTCAAATTGAATTTTTAGCCATTCTAAGCCAATATAAGATAATGCGAATCCTTTTCCCTCGAACCAACCATCATGGAGAGTGCGAAATTCATCGAGTCTAGAAGTAATTTCGTTGGGAGGAGAAAGAGTAATATCTGCGATTGATTCTATTTTTTGTAAGTTTTTATTAGAATCAAATTGGCCTATCCCTTGGATTTGTACACAAAAGCTCTGTTCGTACTTTTCAAAAGCTTTAAATATTTCAACCTCGTACTCTTGACTGTAAGATCCCTCAATTCGAGTGTCATTCGCTAAGTCAATTAAAAATCTTTTTCTTTTCTTATCAACCCGTGAAAGAGTGCCATATATGACAATTTTATCGGTTATTTTTTCCACATTAGATGCAAAAACTAACGCCCTTCGCGTTTTTCTGTTCAAACAGGCAGGGTTGAGTTTATCCTCAGGTCTAAATTTAATGGATTCATTGTCTTGTAAGCTACGTCCAATGCGATCAAAATATCTTAGAAAATGGTGAGGTAAATAATGTGTTATGCATTCTCCTTTTGCTGCAGCATTTATAGCGTCACAAATTGAATCTCTAGATTCTTCATAGCACCGTTGGCTAATGGGGGGAATTAAATGACCTTGGGTAGAGTTAACTTCTAAATTGATATTTGCAATTGCTGACCCTTCACCTATTTGACCAAGACTTAAGGTTATTTCGTCAGTAAAACCTCGTGGTATCCTTCTCCTTTCTGGAAATTTTTCAAAAAATTTCCATTTAGCTACTTGTATGATCATTTCCTCAAAAACAGAAAGATCCTTTAAGATATCCAACGGAATAGTGTGCTTTTTAAAGCGAAGTCCCTCAAGTTGAGGTTTCAAAAAAGGAACTGGCTTGCTCATTTTAAAACACCTAATCCCCATAATTTATTGACTAATTTGCAGATTATTTACGAATGGCCATTTTTATTATGACTAATATAAATTGTATGCTTTGTTTATAAAAATGTACAGTTGTGGGCATGTGATTCCTAACGGCGTATCAATGTCACATTAGGATAGCAAGTGAAACTAGGGCGCTTATTATTGAAGTTTTTTATCTCCAATAAGAGTAGCGTGCCGAAAGTTCACGACCGGCGCAGATAGATAATCGCGCAGTTTTTTCCAAAAAAAGAGTTTTTAAGCCAGCAGTTGGGTACCCCCTGTTTCTATTTTGGCACAGAGAAAATTTGTGAGCCCTCACCGGTCCCAAGGGGAGGGGCGTGAACTTTTGCTCCCGCCCCCCGTGTAACTATCTGGAGCGGTTTGCTTCTGCAGGTAGTGCCGATTGCCCAACCTGATCCCAAAGGAAGGAAGTGGAAAATTTTTTGGGGCGCCTAGTCAGGGGGCACGCCCCACCGCACCCCTGCGAAAGGTATTATGAAAAAGGACCCGTTTATTTTATTGGAAGAAGTCTCTTGTCAATCTACTGAAATAGTAACGGGTGTTTTCGAATTGTTGGAAAACAAGAATCTGCTTTTATTAGCTTACAGAGACAGAACCATGTGGGGATGTACTAATTATTTTATCTGTTTCCCCCTGAACTACAACACCAATATAACTGACTAGAGAAAGAACGCCTGACCATATTGTAACGCGCAAATTGCAATTAACAATTTTATTTGAAATATACATAAAATCTGGAATAAACTGATTTGTTTCTTTAACATTCCTAAGAAATTCAAAGGAGTCAATTACAGCCTTTTCTTTATTTTTATATTCTTCACCATTAAGTTGAAACTCTAAACTTTTGATATCATGGGCAATTTCATTTCTCAAATAAATCACTGCTTGAATAAATTCAATGACTCCTTTTCCAAATAAATTATTTTGTCTTGCATAATTACACATTCGTCTTTGGGGAATATCACCATCATCTTCTATATTTTTTTTCAAATTGATGTCATTTTTTTTTGCACTACTATCATATTCTTCAACATTAAATGATTTAATCCTATATCGTAAAACAGATTCACACAAAGCTGAGCATTTTAAAATGAAAGACCAATCATCTTGAAAAAGCAAAGAAAGAAGAAGACCTTTCTGTATTCCAAGTTTATTTTCGGCATATTCTACTGTAGCTAATGCGTTTTTCATCTTTCACCTCGAGTATATTCGTTTTTATTCCTTGATCAAAAAAAATATTATCCAGGATTATATGTACGAATAAAAGGTTTTAGAAAAAGTTTGATTACTTGTTTACGCAAGTTACCTCATACGCGCAAATAGATCAGAATCAAATACCGTCATACGCTTCTCCTCTTTATTCTGTGGAAAAGACATGGTGTTCCATACTCCCTTATTACCTCCACCAGCAACCGCCGCTTCTTGTTGTTCCAGTAACAACTATGGCACTGAGCAATTCCTTGTAGCGCTGGTATTGAAGCGGGCTGGCTGTCATCCACAGACTAGTAACAAGCCCGAAAGCAAATTGTCCGGGCTCATAAATCGGCGTTCCCTCACGACCGCCCGCAGAGAACCAAAAGCATAGGCCATGCTTTTTAGCCAAGTGCAGCAACTCTCCGTAAGCGACCTCTTTTCTTTCCAGTTCGGCAATGATTACGGCTTTATTTTCCTGAGCATACGCAAGTACCTTGGAAGCTCTGCAGGCAGGAAGCGCGTCAAAGCCCGATAACATGAGAGAACCATCTGAGAGTGACAGATTTATTCCCGCATTGTGGATCTGGAGTAACGCCGTCATATGGTCACCATGTTGGGGATATTGTCAACATTTTCATTATTTTGCTCTTTTTGATTAACAGTAGAACGAAAATCCTCAAATTCCTCATTGTCCTCAAGCTCCTTGCTGACGCGGCTTCCAGGTTGAGGACTTTGTGTGTTCGAAGTCTTCAAAGTCCTCAGAAGTTCCTCAGTTTTTTCATCCCATTGCAGGCAGCGGACGCCAGCTTTCCCGTTGGCGTGATGTCTTCCGGCGGATATGGTCAACCCTGCACTTCTGAGCAGCGCACCCATGGCATGAGGTGATTTGATCGTACCTTCGCGTGGGGCCAAGAGGTTATACCCCCCCTGAACAAATCCTACCGCAAGACGCCCGTTATCAATATGCTGGCGCATGCCCTCCAACACCTGAGCAAGCAACGCCGTACGTTCCGACACCTCAACAGGTGGCGTGTACTTTCCACTCGACAACAGACTGGCAGCATCAACTGCCTGGCCAAGATAAAATTCTGCAACGTCTATTCCGGCTTGTAGTTCTGCCTCATCCAGGCTCAGGGCTGGTTCCAAGCCCTTGGCGAAAGCATTTAAGCAGTGCAGCACTCCGGCCAGCCTGAGCGCGTAAGATACACTCTTGGGGACGAATCCCCGGAATATCGGCGGCAATTCAATTTTGCTGGCGTCCCGATTATTACGCCATGCTATCAACCGTTCCAGCGCAGCAGGGGTTAAACGTAACAAATGCGGTTCTCGCCCTTTCCGTCTATCCGACCACAGGAGGGCCATTTCAAGAATCTGTTCCCACGTTTCACGTGAACGGTGCTCCCATGATTCTTGGGTCATTGGAATGTGGCATGGCGGTTCATAAGTGTAGAGTCCTCTAAAAATGGTCCCGTCTGCTAGGTAGATCCCGTCCTCTGCATTGAAGACCTTGGCAAAAGTCTCTGGTTGGATTCCTCCCGCAACTTGGACACGAGCGCCGGTGATAAAACTTGTCTTACTGCTCCGGACAATTCGGACGGCGTTCCCATCCCAAAGCCTAAGCCATGCCTCTCGATCTGAGCCCTTGCCGCCTTTGTACTGGCCTTGAGATGTCAGCAAAGACGACGCCTCATTCAAAAGTAAAGCCAGCCCTCCCGTAGGATGACCGTCCAGATCCGCATGGAGCCCTTCAATCGTCGTATCTGAAGCGAAATACCCCCGCGCAGGCACTGGAGGGGGCGTCTGCTTCTTTTCCTTCGGAGTCAAAAGGTCAAAATGTTCAGAGTCAGCTTTGAATCGCTCGTGTTCTTTTTCTTGGCGTACATTCAGTATCCGACTCAATGTCCGCATGGGGACGGTTTTTCCATCCCCAGATTCGCGGATATCCAGACACCAGAAAATAAGAGGTTCATGCCACGATATTTTTGCCTCAACCAAAAGCGTGTTCCCGATCGCCGCCCCCAAGATGCAGAAGATATACCCCGGCAGTGGATTTGCACTTCCAGAGCAAGAACGCGCCAATTGTTTCAGACTCACTTCCAACTCCCGCGGCATAACGTGCCATGGAAAATTTTTTCGGGGAAAAGTTTCCCGCGCGTAAGTCCATGCATTAATTTCTATGGGGGGTAACTCTTGGCTCTCAATTGCGTGGGCCTGATTCACCAGAGCATAGATTTGTTCCTGACTCCATCTTTCTCTTTCAGCGTCCGCAGCATCCCAACCTTTTTTAACTCCTGCAGGCGAGGCAATGAGGCGTACGCTTGCCGCTCCCGCTTCCTGAGCGAATTTAGCAACCTCTTGCGCCGCCTCAATTCCTGGGGAGTCTGCATCCGGCCATATAACTACGTCATGACCACGCAAAGGCGTAAAATCAGCATATCTTACTGCCTTGCTTCCTCCTGGCCAGGTCATGACAATATGTCCCGGCAAGAAGCGTTGCGCCGCGTCTGCCGCTTTTTCCCCTTCTGTAATGAGCACGCTTTTGCCTGGTTCTCTGCTTAAAACATCCAACTGATACAGAGGGCGGGGCTTTGGAAAACTCTGCCACCGCCAGGACTGCCGGCCACCAGGGCCGCGTGCGTAAACCTGGGGCAAGATCTCCTTATCACCATTGCCTTTGTCGAATCGGCATACATACCCCACAAGACCACCGTTTGCCGTTCGGTAAGTCCATCCAGCGGAAGGTGTGCCCAATTTGAAATGCGCAGTTATGGGGCCAGGAGCATTTTGTGGAACTGGAATAATCGGCATCCATTCCGGCCCGCTTTGATTTTTATATCCTGCCTGTTTCGAACTGCCGTAGCTGTTTGATTTACCCAGCTCCTCTTGCAGTTGCCGCGCCGCCTGCCCCTGTTTTAATCCATTTATTGCTGCGAACAAGGAAACAGCGTCGTTACCACCTTCGCCTGTTGCAAAGTCCTTCCATTGCCCTGAGCCCAAATTGATACTCAAACTTTCGCCCGGATCACCTGAAAGATTTCCACAAACATATTCGCGTCCATTCACCTGACCTCCAGGTAACCATGCATGGAGGATAGAAGGAGCGCGTTCAAGTACGGCTTGGTTGATTCCAGCGTAGTCAATTCTCCCGATCATGCGTACCCCCTTTGCTTCAGCTCCCAATAAAGGGCAAATCGCTTTTGAATGGCATCACTCATAATCTGTTTGGCATGTGAGACAATGCTTGGAGACGCCGCGCATTTGGCACACAACGTTAGGTATCCTTTGTTTCTGCCAGGATAACAAACGGGCTTTTTTGTTTCAGTGTCTTGCCAGCGACAGGCCACGGAAAAACAAATCTTGCCTGTAATTTCTCCACAGAACCAACAACGTCGGGGGCCAAGTGGCTGCTTGTCTTCAAGGGGAGCCAGGGGTATAGAATTGCTACTACGCATTATTTTTTCGCGCCGTTTGGCCTCGCCTGGGGCCGGACGGCGTTTTGCTTCGCTGCTCATTGTTGGGCATCCCCCTGGGCGCCATTCTCTGCAATCTCGTGAATATCACGAGCACGCCAAGCGCTGGTTCTTGCCCCCAATTTAATCGGTGCGGGGAATCGACCGGTTTTTATGCCCGAGTACCAAGCCGATCTTGATATTTGCAGAATGCTCAAAACTTGCTTCAGTCGGTAAAGTTGTGCTGCTTCGTTCATAAAAGTTCTCCTTTGTTTTTGGAGAACCATATGGAAACAATACGAAAAGAAAACCGGCTGACATCGTTGGATGCATAAATTACCCCCCTGAAACCGTTAGAAAACCCCCTTCATACCGTGCGGTGTACAAAATAGTTCTTTTCCACGATATCAAGGGGGTTCTTGGATTGCGTCAAACCGCATGAATGTTGAGCCTTAACGATGTGAGGGGGATTATCCTTGAGTAGGCGCTCCTCCTGATTTGTTTATTACTTTCAATTCATCGGGCATGGCTTTTCGAAATGCATCCAGAGCGCGTTTACTCATGTGCCAGTCGTACTTTTTGAGAATACTGTCCAACTCGATGCGTGTATATCCCTTAGAATCAGAAGATGGATTTCTCAAAACATAGCAGGTCAAAAGTACGGCATTCTGTAAGAATCCTTCCCATTCATCAGCAATACTTTCCTTTCGACTTATTGTCGCCTTCAGGGTTTGACTATTGCTGTTTTCTGAGGCTGTGGTTTTAAGTTTGGCTACCTCTTCCTTAAGGTCGGCGATTTGTTGTTTGGCCTGGGCAAGTTCTTGCTTGCTACTTTGTTCTTGTTGGACAATGGGACTTGAATTTTGTTCCCATTGGCTTGGCTGGCTGGCAGTTGATGGGGGACCCCAGTTAGGCGGGGCTGGTTTAGGGGGGCAGGGGAATCTATCGCTCTCTTTTTCTATTCTTTCAACGTCCCAAATATCAAAACATACAGCGGGCTTTCCATGCCATCTCTCTATGTCGTCTATATCATCCGCTCTTGATATTTGGTGATTCAAAGTTACAAGTGTTTTGTCATTCTCCAGTTTTCTTAGATATCCATACGCGGGAAGTTCGTCACATACGATTAATTTATAAAGATCTCCTCTTGTGCAGTTCCATTTTGTCATAAGGTTTGCACCGCAAATAACCCCGTCAAGTTCCTTCAGCGAAGGATCGCCGTAACTGTAGCTATTGTGCATGCAAGCTCCCTTTGCCTGCTCCCTGGTGGTAAAATATCCCTGCCCCTGGTCTGCCAGGGTTGCAGGCCGCGTCCGGGAGATCAAGCCGAACGCTGGGGCAAGGAAATGTCAACAGTTTATCAATACATCAATCGGGCGTCACGTATCAAAGCCGTGAGTTTCTTTATGGAAACTTATAGTCTGATTTCAGCAAATTTTAGCAGATCCGCAGTTACCGGATCAGCCTTCATGGAAAAGCCAGCCCGGACTTTTTTCGTCAATCCGTGGCGGCAGAGTAAAATGAACTGTCAGCACATAGCCTACACGAACATTATAAGTCACTCTTCGCCAATTTTGAGGACTTTGAGAATAATAAAAACGCAAAGTCCTCAGAATCTAGCCCGTGTAAATACTGACATTGAGGACTTTGAGAACAATGAGGACTTCGCTTTGGTGTATAATTTTTTCACTATCGTTTTTGCCCATGAGCATCTCTTTTCCCTGCAGGCCAAAAAAATCAGGCCTGAATCTTCAGGGGGATAATTTTCGCACCCGCCTTAAGTCCGTCTAAATAATCAGACCATGATTGCATCATCTTTCTGCGTTCAGGCAGGTGTTGAGCGTGATTGTATGCGGCGCGTACCTTATTGCGTTCGCCGTGGGCAAGTTGCCGTTCAATGGCATCACGCGACCATTTTCCTTGCTCGTTAAGCAGGGTGCTTGCAACAGCGCGAAAACCATGACCGGTCATTTCGTCTTTTGAATAGCCGAGTCGACGAAGGGCGGCGTTGATTGTGTTTTCACTCATACAACGTTGTGGACTTCGTAAGCTGGGGAAAACATATGACCCGCTCCCGGTGAGGGGGCGTAGTTCTTCGAGGATAGCCAGAGCTTGACGGGAAAGCGGTACAACGTGCGCTTCCTTCATTTTCATGCGTTCGGCTGGTATGCGCCATTCCGCGCCGTCCAAGTCGAATTCAGGCCATACCGCGTGGCGCAGCTCACCAGGACGGACAAACACCAAGGGTAACAGCCTTAAAGCGCAATGGGTAACAATGTGTCCGGTGTACGTATCGATTGCCCGCAAAAGACCGGCAAGCTCTCTCGGGTCAGTTATCGCCGCCCGGTGTTGCACCTGGGCAGGGGCAATAGCGCCGCGCAGATCCGCCGCCGGGTCCCGTTCAGCGTATCCTGTGGCAATGGCATATCTGAATACCTGGGAGGTAATTTGCAGCGTCCTCTTGGCTAGCTCCAAAGCGCCGCGCGCCTCGATCTGGCGCAAGGGGGCAAGGATCATAGGGGCGGATATTTCATTGACAGGAAGCCCGCCAATGAAAGGTAGCATGCCTTGCTCAAGCCGTACACGCAGATTACGCGCATGCCCTTCAGTCCATTGGCCGGAAAACTTTTCCAGCCATTCGAGGGCTACGACCTCAAAGGTAAAACCTTCGGCAAATTTTTTTTCTTTCCGGATCTGGGAGGGGTCAAGTCCTTCCCCCAATTGGCGACGCATATCTTCGGCCCGCTCCCGTGCCTGTTTGAGGCTGACGGCAGGATAGAGCCCAAGGGAAAGCATCTTTTCTTTCCTGGCGTAGCGGTAACGCCACCGCCACCGCTTGGAACCTTTGGGAGTGATCTCCAGGTAAAGGCCGTTTCCGTCGGATAGACGGTACTGCTTTTCCTTGGCCTTGGCGTTCTTGATCTGGGTATTGTTAAGCATGTTGGGTAACCTCCCAGGGGTGACAGATGGTGTACCCTGAAAATTACCCACAAAAGGAGTGGATGTCAAAAGACACAACCAGACAAAGCCGGACCCTTCCGGATCCGGTTGTGCCTGATTTAATTATCTTTTTGAACTTTGTTGGACTGTCCAGGAATGTCTTGTGGTGCCGGGGGCGGGAGTCGAACCCGCACATGGTCGCCCATACTGGATTTTGAGTCCAGCGCGTCTACCAATTTCACCACCCCGGCAGAAAAAAATTTTTTTATGCCTTCAACACTGTCCTGTCAAGAAAAATTCATCTGACGGACATATTACTCCGGTCGCACAGCCGGGAGCCGGACGATCACGGAGCAGCCGCCTTCGGGGTTGTTTTCGGCGTGGACCTTGCCTCCCATCTCCTGGACCAGTTTCTTGACCAGGGCCAGGCCGATGCCCGTGCCTTTGGTTTTGCGCGTCAGCGAATTATCCACCCGGTAAAAGTCTTCAAACACCTTGGCCAGGGCCTTCTTGGGGATGCCCGGCCCCAGGTCCGAGACGCGCAGCGCGACGCCCTCCGCATCGCTGCTGACCGTGACCGTGATTTCCTTTTTCTCCGAACCGTTGCCGAACTTCACGCTGTTTTCCATCAAATTCAGCAGGACCTGAATCATGGCCTCGCGGTCGTAGCGCACCACGGGCAACTGGTCCGCGACCTGTTCAAGATCCGGGTCTTCCCCCTCGATATCAGCGTCGATATCGGGTTCGAAGCGGATGTTGCAGGTGAAGCCCTCCTTACGCAGCTTTTCCCACATCAGGTCCCGCACCTCGGCCACCACTTCGCTCAGGTCGCCTTCGCTCATGGTAAAGGAGCGGTTGCGCTTTTCCAGTTTGGAAAACTCCAGCACGTTGTTGATCAGCCTGCCGAGGCGTTCACTCTCCGTCCGCAGTATTCTGAAATAATCCTGCTCGCGGTTTTTGTCTCTGGCTATCCCCTGCTCGAGCATCTCAATATACAACCGGATGTTGGTCAGCGGCGTTTTCAGCTCGTGCGTCACGGAGGAAACAAACCCGGCCCGGCGCTCCGAATGCTCCACCACCACACGGGTGCTTTTGTAGATGGCGTACACGCCCAGCAACAGCACACCCAGCAGCGCGGCAACCAGAAAATGGACCGTACGCATGGCATCGGATACGGGCGGCTTGCCGCACTCCAGGCCGACTTCCAGGAAATCGAACGGACGCGGAAAATTCCTGACCAGGGTGAACTGGGGGGATTTGATCTCCGCCCCGGCTTCCAGCAAAGCATCCGGCTGCCCGCCGCCGCGTACCCAGAGGGTCAGGCGGCTGTAGATGGACAGGGGCTGGTTCAGAAAATAGGTCCGGGCCAGATGTTCGAGAAAATCCCGGACGTCCAGTACGAACCCCTGCCGCAGGATACGGTGGTCTATGACGATACGGCGAAAAATAAAGATGTTGCCGTTTTTCAGAAACACGGACTGCAGCGGGTTTACTTCCACGGCAAAAGTTTCGGCTTCAAGCCCCAGTTCCGGCCGCGCAATCTCCGGCGAGAGGTCCACTTCCCGCACCGCGTCTGCGGTGATGGAGCTTCCCGTATCGACAGGCTTGCTTTTGCGAACTACAGGCGCCGTTTTTTTGGCCGGAGCCGTTTTCTCGGCTTTGTCATCCTTGGGCGCGAGGTTCTTGGCCTGTTCGGCCGTCAGCTGCTCGACTCGCGGCTTCTGCGAAACCAGGTACTCGTCCTGGCTCTTTTTGCGCTTGAAGGAAAAATATCTCCCGGCGAACAGGTCGTCCACAATACTGAAACGCGAAGCCGCTGCTGCCAGTTCCTTTTTTTTGCGGTCTTCTTCAGCAGCTTTGTTTTTCGCGCCGACCTGATCCTCGTCCAGCCACTCCAGCCCCAGATCCTGTCCGGTCGCCTTGGGCTTGGCCTTTTTCCGTTTTTTGGGAGCGGCGGGCTTGCGGGTCACATAGGAACCGGCCGCATCCTTGGCCACCAGCAGGAAGGACTGCCCGTTGGCCAGCTCTTCGGGCGCGGCCTGGACGTAGGCCAGGATGTAGGGCTGCTCCGGCACCTGATCCTGAAGCGTATTGTAGGCGTCCACACTGCGGGATTCCTCCCGCCGGATCAGATCCGCGAGTTCTTCCTGCATGGCGTCGAACAGGGTCTCGCCGAAAAAACGCATTTTGGCGCTTTCTTCGTGCTCCAGGCCCTGATACGTCCGCAGCACCAGATATCCCAGCGGAAGGATGAGACCAAGCACAAAAAGCAAAAGCAACAGTCGCAGTCTGCGCACTGATTATTCCTCTATCCGCAGCCTGTAGCCCGCGCCGCGGACCGTCATGATCACGGGATCTTCCGTGAGCTGGGCGATTTTCTTGCGCAGCTTGAGCATATGGATATCCACCGTACGGGTTTCCACATCCGCGTCGCCGTAGCGCCAGACATCACGCAACAGGTCCTTGCGTCCGGTGATGCGGTCCTTGTTGCGGTGCAGATAGGAGATTATCTCCATCTCGCGCCTGGTCAGCTCCACCTTTTCCTCGCCAAGGGTCGCGAACAGGCTGCCGCCGTCAAAGCTGATGCCGCAGATCTCCAAGCGTTCGTCCACAGGGCCTTTGCCCGAACGCCTGAGCACGGCCTCCACCCGAACCATCAGTTCGCGCAGAGAAAAAGGCTTGCAGACGTAATCGTCCGCGCCGGCTTTGAAACCGGCCACAATGTCTTCTTCCGATCCCTTGGCGGTGAGCATGATCACGGGCAGAGCGGGCTTTTCGCGCCGCAGCGCGGTGCAGATGGAAAAGCCGTCAAGCGTCGGCAGCATCACGTCCAGCAGCACCAGGTCATACGTGCCATCAAGGGCTTCTTTCAATCCCAGGCCGCCGTCTTCCCGGCCTTCCACTTCATAGCCGTTGAACACCAGCACATCCGACAAGCCGTCCAGAATGGCCGTGTCGTCCTCCACCACCAGAATTCGCGCTTTTTTCTCCATATATCCGGTCCTTGCTTCAGTTATCCATTGCAAAGGATAGGGCACGATACGCCGCTTGAAAAGTAAAAGTTATGTAAAACACCCTCTCTCGCCTTTAACAGTACTTTGAATTGTCATTTCCACGCCTGGAGGTATTCTATCAGCAAGAAAAAAACAGCGACGTACCTGTAAGAAAAAAGGAGTAAGCCATGTCCAGAAAGACCATCAACGCGGCAGTTGCAATTTGCCTGCTCATCGGCGCCACCTTTGCTGCGCTGGTCTCCGTTGCAGAGATTGAAACACCGCAGTCCAGCGCCAGCATGCTCAAACCCACTGCCGCCAAGTCCGGCCCCCTGACACTGCAGGCGGACCTGATTCAGAATCTGATATACGCCAAAGGCGACGGACGCTTTGCCCTTTCCCTGCAGCTCAACGCGCCGGAAGAAGCCATGACCGACGCCGAACCCAGGGACGTGGATCTGGTCATCGTACTGGACCGCAGCGGATCCATGCGGGGACAGAAACTCGTTGACGCCAAACGGGCCCTTTCCGCGCTTCTGGATACCATGACGCCCGGAGACCGTATAGCTCTGGTTACCTACTCCAATACGGTTTCTGTGGAAAGTCCGCTGGTGTATTGCACCTCGCAAAACAGAGACTTGCTGCAACACCATCTGGCCGGAATTCGCTCCGGCGGCGGCACCAACCTGGGCGGCGGCCTGCAGTGCGGCATAGACCTGGCTCTGTCCGGCCAGCTTGAATCCTATAACGATGCCGGAATGCGGGCAACCAAAGTTATCCTGGTTTCGGACGGTCTGGCCAACCATGGCGTAACCGATCCCTACGCCCTGGGCAGCATGGCGGCCCATGCGGTGGAACGCGGCTGCAGCATCAGCACCGTGGGCCTGGGCCTGGATTTCAACGAACTGCTCATGACGGCCATCGCGGACAAAGGGACGGGCTCCTACTATTATCTGGAAAATTCACGCAGCGTGGCCGAGACCTTCACCAAGGAATTCATCAATGAAAAAAGCGTGGCCGCCGCCCAGGTGGAAGTCCGCATTCCGCTGCCCGAAGGCGTGGAACTGGTGCAGGCCGCGGGCTACCCCATCGAATCCGCCGCGCGTATCGCCATTTTCCGGCCGGGCAACGTCCATGCCGGGCAGTCCCGGAAGCTGTACCTTACCTTTGAAGCCGATACGCAGCTGGATCGGGAAATCGTGCTGCAAGGAATCACCGTGCAATACGTGGCCCACGGACGCGTTTTGACTGCCGGGCTGGCCAAAAAGCTGACCCTGACCTGCGTGGCCGACGCCTCCGAAGCCCAGGCCTCCGTACGCCCGGACCAGTGGGAACAGAAGGTTCTGCACGAGGATTACAACCGGCTGCGCGAAGAAGTGGCCCGGTCTGTGAAAGCGGGCGACAAGGACGAGGCCAAGGAAAAAATCGAACGCTACCGCCAGGAAAAAACCGCATTGAACGAACGTTTTCAATCACCGGCCGTTGCCCACAACCTGCAGCAGGACCTGGGAGCGCTGGACAAAAAGCTCGACGAAGCCTTCACCGGCAATGCCAAAGAAGCCCTGAAAAAGCAAAAAAGCTACGCCAAAGCCGTTCAGCATGAGGGCTACCTGGAACGCCGGGCCAAGAATTAGATGCGAAAGGACACACAGGAAACACCGATCAATCTGTAATCATGACTTAAAAGTTTTGGGAGAATCCAAGGAGCCTCTTATCCGGCCGAAGAGGCCCAAACAGGTTCCTTGGCCGCCGGAGGCCTCAATCCTCATAGGAGAAAGCCATGAGTATCCTGAAGCGATTTACACGCATGCTGCGCGCCGACGTGCACGGCCTGCTGGATATGCTGGAAGACAAGTCGCTGCTGCTGAAGCAGTGCCTGCGAGATATGGAAGAGGACCTGGAAAGCGAACGCTGCCTGCTGGGCCGGTTGCGGATGACCAAGGAGCACACCGACCAGCAGCTGGAGCAGAAGCAGACCGAACTGGAAAACTTCGAACACGGCATTCAGACCGCCATGGAGCGCGGCGAAGACCGCCTTGCGCGTTTGCTCATACGGCGCAGGATCAGCACTGAAGCACACATTCAAGCCCTGATCCGCCAGCACTCCGCATTGGATAAGGAGCTGGAACGCGCACTGGAAAACCATGAGCGCCGCCGGATGCGCTACGAGGAGATCAAGTTGCGTACCGATGAATATTCACTGAAAAAAGAACGTACCAGGATTCTGAAAACCACCAACGCCGCCGAAGCGCTGAACGGACTGGAAGATCCGTGGAACAGCGCTCCCACGGAGGCCGCGGTGGAGCTGGAACTTCTGCGACGCAAGGGCGCCATGGGCATGCAGGCGGGCCCGTCCATGACGGAGGCCGTCCATGCCTGAGCACCCCCTGCGGACCACGATAGTCTACGGCCTGGCGGCGGGCCTGCTGTTCGCGGATGCTTATGACCTGCTGCAGGTCCGCTTTTTCAAGGCCACCTTGTTCGGCATGGGCTTCTGGGGCTGTCTGGCGGGCTATGCGCTGCTGCTGGCGCGGATGTACCGCAGGCCTTTGAGCCTGCTGCTTCTGCCGCTGCTCTCGGGAACGGTGGTGATCTGCCTGCTGTACATGGCGCATGTCCGGACGTTTCACCTGCTGCTGGTGGATCTGCTGCTCTTCGTCTGGCTGCGCTCGCTGCTGTTCCCGTCGACAGGGCCGCGCGCCGCGCTGGTGGAGATTCTGCTCGGAGGCAGTTGCATGCTGGTGTCGGTACTCATGCTCCGGTTGGGAATGGGGATGGAGGAGCTGGGAACGGGCCTGGCCGTCTGGTTGTTTTTCCAGGTCCAGGCCCTCTTTTTTCTCTGGCACCCGTGCGGACTCAGCGGCGGTTTCCGCTACCGGCATCTCTCCGGCAAAGAGCTCGGAACAGACCGTTTCGAGCGGGCCTATCTGACGGCCCAACGGCTGCTGGGCCAGGGGTCGTAAAGCACGGCGGCTTTAGATACCGTACCGGTCGGTGCTGTCGGCCGGTACGGAATAAACAGCCGGGCGCCCCTGTCGCCCCCCACCTGTTTCACCGTGAATCCCTGTTTCGCCAGGAGCGTCGGCACGCCGTCCGGTCCGACCAGATGCAGCGCGCCCACCATGGCGAAAAAAGGTTTCTTGCCTTTGAGAAGCTTGGCAATGCCCGCGGCCATGACCTTGTTGCGGTCGCGGATCATCAAATTGTAGGTCCGCGTGTTCATGCCCAGTTCGCTCGAACTGTCCAAGGCGAGCTTCTCCAGTCCCTTGGCATCTCCCGTACTCCACAGATCGACCAGCATTGGAAAAAACTCTTCGATTTTATCCAGGTCCGTGACAGCCTTTTGCAGATAGGCGTCTTCATCGCCTTCCGGCAGTTGGCTGAGCATGCGAATCTGCGATTCGACGCTTTCCAGTTCGACCAGCCGGCGGGAGCCCAGCCGATTGAGAAAATGCAAATCCACGCCGTGGTTGCTGTTGTAACCCAGCTTCGTATACTTGGTCGTCTCCAGCTGCATGGCAAGCATCCAGGGACGCATTTTGCCGAACAACTCCAGATTCAGCCCCTGGTTGCGCAGCATGTCCGCGGTTTTTTGGGAAATATGCTGCGTCAACGAATCCCCTTCCGGATACACTCCCAGCTGCTGCACCAGTACGGCCACCTCAGGACCGAGATCACGCGGATTGGCTTCCATGGCGACTACGGCGGCATCTTTGAAGGCATCCTCGATACGCGGGTCCAGCGGGTACATTTTCGGGGAGCCGAAATGGATGGTGCCCAGCAGATAACCGCTTGTGGAGGGCGAGCGCAGGGTCCAGAGAAACAGCGAGTTGGTCTTTTGTTGCCGGCCGCCGGCCCTGGTGTTCTTGTTGGATCCTACAGGAGGAGTGTCTGTAATATGCAGAGCGCCCTGGGCGTCGCGCCAGGTATAAATGGCGGATTGCGCCGGATGCGGCGCAATCGCGAAGCAAATCCAGAGCAAGGCAACGAGCAGGAGAAGACTTGCGGAAACAATACGCGGTCCGGAAACTTTTTGTCGCATGGCAGCCCCATCAGGAAAAAGATTCATGCTTCCTCAGGCCTTGACCTTACCTTTTCCCAAGATTTCCGGCAACTGCGGCCGACAAAAAGCAATAAAGCACCGCTGCGGCCCGGTACGCCAAGCCGCAGGGTACGTCCTGCCCGGCAGATCTGCCGGGATACTGATAAGGTTACGCGTTTCGATTAAGGATCTTCGCCCGACAGACACCTGCTGAAGACGTCCTCTCCCATGCCTGTGGATTCGTCGTCCGAATAATTTCCGTAGTGCGACAACGAGGGCAGTTCCTGCGCCAGATTGTCTGACGAATCCATCCCCAGCAACTCAAAGGCCTCTTCAAAGCTGCCGTAATCGTCTGCATCGCCCAATTTCATAGCAGACCCCTCCTGATTGCCGCCACAAGCGCAAAACGCACTCCGGCCCCATACCGCCGGATGACGCATCCCCTCGCCGTGGCGGAGTCGGCGGCAAAGCCGCCAGAGCGCGCGCAATTGTCCGCGCACCCGGATTGAGTAAACTTCCCCTGGCTTCAATATCCAGTGTGCGGCCGCACTATTTTCGACCGACACTAGTTACTTCCTGAGGCAGTTGCTAGAAAATGTCAATATTTTTTCTAGAATTTTGTCAAAAAATTTCCCTATTTTTGAATCGCTCTCTCTCCCCCCAAAAAATCCCCCCTGGCTGCCTGCCCGGCCATCAGTCTCCTAAAATTTTAATGAAATTTTATCTCGAAAAATCAGCATGTTAAACATAACACATGGAGACCTGAAAAATTTTCCAACATTTGCCCTTGCCAAAGCAGGCTGATCTGTGTAGTTAACTTCGATCGCGTTCGCCGAGGTAGCTCAGTCGGTAGAGCAGGGGACTGAAAATCCCCGTGTCGGCAGTTCAATTCTGTCCCTCGGCACCACGAGAAAAAGCCCTTTCAAGGATTTCCTTGAAAGGGCTTTTTTCGTTGGTGGGATTTTGTACCCAGCCTGTACCCAACTGAGAAGTGGTTGCATTTTTTTTATTGCTGTCGCCGAAACAATTCCAGCGAGATGCCGTGGCGGCGGATGTGCCGATAAAGCGTAAGCCGCGCCACGCCCATGTCCTGAGCTGCGGCCCGGACATTGCCGCCGGTTTTTTGCAGTACGTCGATGATATGCTGTTTGTCCTGATCAAACTTCCTTCCCACAGCCAAACTCGGTTCTCTGACTATTTCTTCAGGGATCGGAGTTGTTTCTTGCTGCACGCTGCGGGGCGTTACCGTCCAAAACTCCGGAAGCAGGTCTTCCTGGTTGATCTCCGGCCCGTCAGCCATAACGGCTGTGCGCTCCACCACGTTTTCCAGTTCACGAATGTTGCCAGGCCAGTTGTAGGTCACGAGACATTTCATGGCCTCGGCGGAAAAACCGGAAAATTGTTTGTTCAGCAGCCTGGCGATTTTCATCAGAAAAAAATTGGCCAGCACCGGAATATCGCTCCGGCGTTCGCGCAGGGCCGGAACCTTAATGACTAAAACATTGAGCCGGTAAAACAGGTCATGGCGAAACGTTCCATTTTCCACCGCCCTGGCCAGGTCGCAGTGCGTGGCGGCCACCACCCGGACGTTCACCCGGTGCGGTTGTTTGCCGCCCACACGGGTCACTTCGCCTTCCTGCAGCACCCGCAGCAAATTGACCTGGGCAGTCAATGGCATATCGCCTATTTCATCCAAAAAAAGCGTGCCGCCATCGGCCAGTTCGAACTTGCCCGGGGCTCCCTGGCGAGTCGCTCCGGTAAACGCGCCGGCTTCGTAGCCGAAAAGCTCGCTTTGCACCAGATCGCGCGGAATGGCGCCGCAGTTGAGGACAATAAAGGGTTCGTCCCGCCTTTGCCCGCCGTTGTGAATGGCCTGAGCGAAAAGCTCTTTACCCACGCCGCTTTCTCCGAGGATCAAGGTGGTCATGGAATTTTCGCTGGCCTTGCGCGCCAGCCGCAACGCTCTGTTCATCAGGTCGGAGTCGCCCTGAATATCGGCAAAGGTATAGACCGCCTTGGCCCTGTTCATACGGTTGGTCAACTTGTGCACGCGGCGGCTTTCCCGCAGCGTGACGCACAGACCGCCCTCCGGAGTGGAAGAAGAGGAATACAGGCACTGCAAAATCGTCCCGTCGGACAGGCGCATGGCGCACTCGTTGTCCTTGGTCTTTTTGTCCTGAAACTGAAAACATTCGCCGCCTGTGGTGACTGCGATATCCGAAAAATTCCACCCGACCACGTTTTCCGTAACATGGAACAACCGCTTCGCGTAGCTGTTCACCATCCGAATACAGCCATTGACATCCAGCACCAGCACGGCCTCGCCCATAAGTTCCATGATGGTCTGGGTCTCCTGCAGCAGTGACCGCAAACGCAGCTGTTCGGTAATGGCTTTCGCCGCCGCGATAATCAAACCGAAGGTGTGATGGTTGAAGCTTTCCCTGCCGATTGTCAGAGAAATGGTGCCAGCCATGTTGTTTTCCGCATCAAAAATAGGCGCTGCCGCGCAGGACCAGCCGTCAAAATAGGGATTATAATGCTCGCAGCCCAGCACGCAGGTCGGTTCCTGCTCAACCAGGCAGACCCCCATGGCGGTGGTGCCCTCTATGGATTCTCCACTGAGCAGGCCCCGCAGAGCGCAGGTCGAACCGCGCCCAAACCCCAGTCCGTCTCCAATGGTGTGCAAAAAAACGCCGCTCGCATCGGTTAGTATGATCGAATTGCCTGTGGGATGAATATTTTCAAACAATTCCTCCATTATTGGCTTGGCCGTGGAGAGGAGAAAATCATTGTTCTCGATAATGCTTTGCAGTTCTTTGGTATCAAGATGAACGGAAGCCATTCCCGTATAGGGAGCATTGGCAATACGGGAGCGTTTCCAGGAACGTAGAATATGCGGTCGAATAAGTGTTAAATCCGCGGAAATTCCTCTGTGAAACTTGCTTCGTATCTCATTTATCTCTTCCCAAAAAAGAGTGTTCGACCCGCAGACGGAACAAAAATCGCTAAAAAATTCTGCGGATTTCTGAGATATTTTATCATAAGCGATAAGTTCATTCTCGAACTGCCTCAGATAACTCTCAGAAGTGCTATGCATGTTGCGCTCCTTCCCCTTATTGTAGGTATGACGGAGGCCGCGCTTACGCTACGGAAGTATCCCCTGCTTTATTTTGTTAAGTTACGCCCCTAGCAACACGTACACAAGAAAATTCGTGACAGAATATTTCTCAAAAAAACACATTCAACGACACCGGTTAATGTAATTCTCACTGTATCCCGGAATAGTTCGGAATACAGTGAGTGGCTAACCAACGAACTCCCCTATGCATTATGCCGGCGCTTCAGCTCCTTTCAGGCTGGCGAAGGCAAGAATGATCCCGAGCACAACCCCCAAAGCGGCGGCAAACAGGACGCGAAGCTCCGGAGGGAGCAGAAAGGTGATGGTGTGTGCCGGAATCCAGAAAAGGGGAATGGTTTTTTTAAAAACAAATCCCCACAGCATTTTCCAATCCATTCCGCCCAATATTTCACCAATATTCACTGGGGAGAAAAGGCCCTTCAGAGTCCCACCCGTTTTAGCGATATGGACTGAAACAATCCCGTGCGCGACCATAAAGACTGGAGCAAAAAGTGTATTCATAAACACACTGATGCTGAAAGCCAGAAGCAGACGGGTTCCGAAATTTCCATGAATCAATGCGTCCGCGGCCAGGCCAAGCCCGAAATCTTTTAAAAGAAAAGGGGTTCCCGTAGCAAAAATGACAAAGGCCATATGGATCACCAATCCAATGCCGCCCCACATCAAAACGCGGGGCATCAGCCCGAACCCATCCTGAATATATTGCGTGGTGGTAATCCTCAAAGCAACAAGCTCGCCGATCGTACAAAGTACAGCGAATTTGAAAAAACTCATTATCATGCCATGATTGGAAACAAATTCCCCGATGGCCTGATTGTTTTTCGGGAGAATGGTAAACAGACAAATGACAAAAATTATTGTAATAATTGCGAGCACGTCGGAAAACTTCATACCCAGTTCCTTCATCCTGCCTTGCAACTGACACCCCACAAGCATGCAGTTTTTTTAGCAGTAATCATACTGTGCAAAAACTTTTTCGGTTTCTTGCACCAAATTATCAGAAAGGCCGCGCCAGAGGCCGGGACAACAGTTCGTATCGCAGGAGCGTTTTGTGAAATGTCTTCGCCCCATTTTTCCAGGTACTCCGTCTCCCTCCAGGCAGTTGTGCGAGGGAGACGGCCGTACCGGGAGTGTGTTACCGGTGAAGGTGATGACCAAGAAACGTTCGTTGCTGCTGAGACAGAGATCGTACGGACAGACGCGCGCATGGTTTCTGTCATCCGACAGCATGGGGATCCGCCTCGTTCAAGGCGGTCTGAAATCTCTACCAGGCGTCAGGCGCCCCTGGGAGAGAGCAGCAGGGAGCGCCCGGTTTTGCCTGTCCGCTCCCTGCGCACATCATGCTTTTAACTGCAGACTACCAGCATTTTTTATACAACTCTTTGATATCATTAAGGCAAGGTACTCTCGGAGTGGTGAAGGTGGACACTTCATTCAAAGCATCCGTGGACATTGCTTCGATGTCCTTGGTGTCGACCTTTTTACCGATCAGATTGCCGCATTCCGTAATGGTTCTGGGAATGCCGACTTCGTCATTGAGCCGCTGAATGGCTGCAACAGCCGCATCTTCCGGGTAGTTCCCCAGATCTTTCAATCCGGCGGCCTGGGCGATGCGGGCCATTTTCTCGCGGCAGACGATCTTGTTGTATTCCAGAACTGTTGGCAGACAGACCGCGTTGGCGTTGCCGTGGGAGATATTGTAGAACGCGCTCAGCGGGTGGGCCATGGAGTGGACGAGTCCCAACCCGCCGTTGGAAAAGGCCATCCCGGCCATGGTCTGGGCATAGGCCATTTTCTCGCGTGCTTCGAGATCATTGCCGTTGCCCACCGCGCGGCGCAGGTATTTGAAGATAAGCTCAATGGCGCCGATAGCCAGAGCGTCCGTATATTCCATGGCCGCTATGGAGATAAAGGCTTCGACCGCGTGGGTCATGGCGTCCATGCCTGTGGAGGCGGTGATCGCCGGGGGCAGTCCGGTCATCAGCAGGGGATCGATGACAGCCACATTGGGCAGCAACCGGCCGTCCAGAATAACCATTTTCCAGTGGTGGTCGCTTCTCGTATTGGTGATGATGCAGGCGCAGGTGGATTCGGAGCCTGTTCCCGCCGTCGTGGGGATGGCGATGTAAAAGGGGAGATCGGCTTTCAGCAAGCCCATACCCCGGTAGGCATCGATGGGCCCGCCGCTGGTGGCCAGAATGCCGCAACCTTTGGCCGCGTCCATGGAGCTGCCGCCACCCAGTCCGATAAGGCAGTCGCACCCTTCCTTTTCATACAGAGCAAAGGAATCTTCTGCATTACTTTCATTGGGATTCGGCACTGTTTCATCATACAAAGCGTACGGAATTCCCGCAGCAGTCAGTACTTCTTCTACTTTTTTAGCCAGTCCTACTTTTACAACGCCTTTGTCCGTCACAATCAACGGTTTTTTCAAGCCCTGCTGTTTGATGGTTTCAGGCACTTTTTCCAAAGCGCCCGCACCAGTGAAAACCATGTTGGCCAATTGAAACGCAGTAATCATAGCTAGCCTCATCAGTATTAAAGGGTTGCAATACCAGACATGTCCGCATGTCCGCATAGTTAAGTCAGATGGCGGGACTCCTGCCGTGACAGGAGTCCGCCTCTTTCATTAAACGCTTTTGATGGCTTCAAGCACTCTTTCGGGGGTGGCAGGCAATCTGCAGATCCGCGCGCCGCAAGCATCGCGAATGGCGTTTATGACTGCCATATGGGGGTTGACCATGGGACCTTCGCCGGCGCCGGAAGCGCCGAAAGGACCATGGGTACGGAGATTGTTTTCGAAGTACTCAATCTCCATATCGTCGGGAATGGTTTCGATGAACGGGAATCCGGCTCCGATCATTGTGGAATGCTTCTGGATGTCTTCAAAATCCTCACTTAAAGCCAGTCCGATGCCCTGGGCGATACATCCGTAGATCTGCCCATCCACTGCAAGGCGGTTGTTGAGAGCGCCAAGGTCCGCGACACAGGCGAATCTGTCTACCGTGACTTTTCCTGTGGCCACTTCCACCGACACTTCCGACAGGTAAATCGTGTACATGCAGTTTACAAAGGGATTGCCGAGACCTGTTTCAGGACTGCACACGTCTCCTGGCGCACTGTAGGACCCGTTGAAAGTGGTAGGCTTTTCCGCGGCCACGGCCTCGTCATAGGTCATGAAGCTTCCGTCCGGCTTTTTCAGTGTCTCCAGCATGGCTTTGCAAGCCGCATTGAGCGCGCCGCCGACAACAACCTGAGACCGGGATGCGCCAGCCGGGCCCGCCGGGGGCTGTTTGGAGGAATCCGGCCAGCTGAAACGGATCTTTTCAATTGGAATGCCCATGGGGCGCAAAGCCTCGTGGGTCGTGCCCACGGCGCCGATATCCGCGCCTTGTCCGTGGTCTTCCCAGGAGCAGCCCAAGGTGACGCCGTTGTCCGGATCGTACTGGACAAAGACTTCCGCCTGATCCACACCATCCGCCCCGGCGCCGTAAACACCAACGGCGATGCCGACGCCTTTCTTGATTGCATCGGTGGATGCTTTGGCCGTTCTTTCCTTGGCTTCCTTGTATTTGGGCCGGAGAGCTTCAAGCAACTGCGGCAGGGCTATGACGTCAGGCGTTGCGCCCGTCGGGGTGGTGGAACCTTCGCGATAGCAGTTGGCATAACGGAATTCCAGGGGATCCTGTCCGAGCGCTCTGGCAAGATCTTCCACCAGGGTTTCACCGGCAAAGTGGGATTGGACGCCGCCGAATCCGCGAAATGCCGCACCCCACGCATGGTTGGTGCAAACCGTACGGCCCATGCCCCGAATGTTGGGGATGTCGTAACCGGCCCCGATAAACTGGATGCCGCGTCCGGTCAGCACGCTTGCCATTTCACAGTACGGACCATGGTCCACGTAGTACTCGTGCTCCATGGCAAGGATACGGCCCGTGTTTTTGTCTGCGGCCATACGCGCGTTGATATAAAACGGCGAACGTTTGCCTGTGTACGTCATTTGCTGAAAGTAGTTGTACCGCAGGTAGCAAGGACGTCCGGTGGCGAGGACAGCCACTCCCAACAGGGCTTCCGACGTGGGGCTCAGCTTGTAGCCGAACGTACCGCCCATGGGGTTCGAGGCCACGGCGATTTTGTCCGGAGTCAGCCCGACGCCTTCGGCAATCATGAACGCGTGCAAGTGCACGGCAATGGACTTGCTGTGAATGTGCAGCATCTCATCGTCATCCAGGTAGGCAAAGGCGACATCCGGCTCGATGGGCATATGCGGCTGCCTGCTGGTGATAAAATCGCCTTCAGCCACCACAACGTCCGCTTTGCCGAAAATGGGCGCGGTATCCTCGCCTTTGATCAGCGGTTGCTCAAAGTACACATTGGGCGTGCCGGGGTGAATTTCGATGGCGTCGTCGGCGATTGCTTCGGGGACGCTCATATACGCCGGCAGCAACTCAAGATCCACTTCCACCGCCTCAGCGGCTGCCTGGGCTTCTTCATAGCTGCTTGCGCAAACAACAGCTAACACATCGCCGTACTGGAAGACCTTGGAATCACAAATAATGGGCCGCTCCCAGCCGTCGCCTTTGTGATTCGGATGATTGACCAGTCCGAAGATCCGGTTTTTGCCTTTAACATCCTTGGCAGTGAGAACCGCGTGCACTCCAGGCATTTTTTCCGCCTTGGAGGTATCGATACCTTTGATATTTGCATGGCTCACCTTGGCCTGAACCAAGCCGATATGCAGCGTATCTTCGGGCAGCTTGAGCCCCAGGTCCGCGCCGTAATCCAGCGTACCTGTAACTTTGGCCTCTGCAGTGGGACGGGGATACTCCGAGCCCCAGATTTTACCGTCGCCGGGTATCTTGAAGTCCAGACTTTCCTCCGGAGCTTCGCCCCGCACCACTTTCGCGGCATCCATGACGGCATCCACAATGGGTTTGTACCCGGTGCAACGGCAGGCGTTGCGATGTTTCTGAAACCAGGATCTGACCTCGTCCCGGCTCGGATTGTTGTTTTCATCAAGCAACCCTTTGGCGGAAACGATAAATCCCGGCGTACAGAATCCGCATTGCGCGGCTCCGTATTTGCTCCAGGCTTTCTGCAGCGGATGCAGGTTGCCGGGCTGTCCGATGCCCTCAATGGTGGTAATCTGAGATTTGTCGGAAATACGGCTCATCTTGGTAATGCACGAGCGAACGACCTTGCCGTTGAGTAGTACGGAACAGGCGCCACACTGGCCCTGCCCGCATCCGACCTTCGTACCGGTCAGATGCAACTGATCCCTGATAACTTCAGCCAGTGTGCTCTTGGATGAAGTGAGGATGTTGTATTCTACTCCATTAATATACAACCTCTTTTGCAACAATGAACTCATAACTTGCTCCCGTGTTTTTCCCTACTAGAGCAAAGCGTATGCCATTGCCATAAATTAAAGTAACTACTTAAAATACCAAGTTTTTATTTTTAAAACTTCATTTTTCAAGCTTGTAACATGTTACTCTGCTGTAACATGTATAGAACTATGTAAAGGCATTATGGCTCAGGAAGTTACTTTGTGTCATTATTTGAAAAATATTTATTTTGCATATTGAAAACAATTAAATCAATTTTTTCTGTTACTTTTGAAGTAAATAAGCATGTATCGGAATGATTCTTTGTAGATTTTATAATCTCAAGATATTATATATGCTATACAGCAACTTCAAAAATACTCTGCACTTTATCCATTATAAGCACAAATTGTAAAAAGCATGATTAGGATTTGACGTTATTAATGCATGCTTCATTGGTGCCTTTTAAACTTGCGCTGCATGTTGATATGCGCCCAACTGTGAAGCAGCCGTCATAAGACCTTATATTGTGGATGTCGCATAGCCTGCATTCAAACAAGCGTGAAACAGCCTATTCCTGTTTTTCAGTTCCTGGAGCTGGCAGTATCTTTTAGATTCCAGGGCTGGAGCTGCGTATCTATGGCGTTCGCGGTTGTATCCACCTCCCTTTGCAATGACACGTTCAAGCGCTTTTGAAAGCTCTCGAACTCTTCGCCGGCGATCTAGTCCGAAAATCCCCGTGTCGGCAGTTCAATTCTGTCCCTCGGACCACGAGAAAAAGCCCTTTCAAGGAAATCCTTGAAAGGGCTTTTTTCGTTATGGGGATTTTGTACCCAGTGTGTACCCATTTGGGTGGATCTACACCAAATACTATGTTGACCTGAAGTGCGGTAATCTGAGGCTACATCAAAGATAGGGGCACCCCCTCCGGAGCGCATCATTTACTGCTTAAGTTGCTATACTGTAATAGTTGAAATTCTGAGATATCTCTCAAATAAGGATTTTATTTCAAAATACTAGCGCTTGCTTGTATAGACCATGTGCGGTTCTATTTCCGCATATCTATCTGCAATTTTTCATTTCACTGAAGCTTGAGGCTTGCGTAAACTCACATGTATGGTAGTAATTCCCGGCTCAGAACAGTCCAAGTTTATATTTCCTCCTTGCGCTTTGGTCATTAACATTGCGGAGTACGTACCTAAACCTGTTCCAAACTTTTTACCAGAAGTTACCATTTTATTGAAAAAAATTTTTCGTATACTTGCAGGAACTTCCCCATAATTGCGAATGGCAATACTACTGTACTTATTTTGACTAAGGGTTATAGAAATTGTACTTCCCTGCGGTGAAGCCTCAGAAGCATTGGATATTAAATTCATAAAAATACTGAATAACAGGAATTCCTCACCATAAACGGAAAAATTTTTTTCCGTTATGCAGTTAGTATCAAGACATTTTATTTCGACATCTTGTTTTAAATACAATAGAGTCCTACGCATTCGTTCAGCCACAGTTACTAAAATCTTGTAAAGATTAACATTGGTAAACTCAGTCTGATATGTCCCTTCTTCTAATCTATACAGAATCAAACTTGAGTTTAAGATTTCGAGCGTCTTTTCCCCGCTCTCCAGCATGACCTCTACGATTTCCTTTTGACTTTCAGTTAACGTAGAATCATCAAGAAGGAGTTTCGGCAAAGATACCGAAGCGGTCAAAGAGCCTCTAAGGTCATGCTGAATCAGCCGATCAACTAATTCTTTGACGTTTATCTCTTCTTTTAGATCAGACAATTCTTTGTTGAGGAGGGCAATTGCTGAGACAGATTTTCCCAAATCTGCTTTAGCAGTGCCTAATTGCCATTCCAGGTTCAGTTGATTAAGATGTGAAGTACTTAAAAGTTCTGTTGCATCAAGGCTGGCGGCGTCCATTGTTTCCAAATTTGAATTTGCCCTTTTTAATTTTGTTTTCAAATTTTTAAGTTGAGCTTTTTGTTTTATAAGCATTTGAACATATGGGTATATAAAACGATCTTTATTTATAGGTTCAGATGATATTTTTACATATTCGATTACCGTTGCCAAACAAATAATGATGCCAACACAAAAAATCACCAAAAACAATAACGTCCGCGAAATAACAAAGGACCAGATTAATAATGACACCATTACATCGCCAGTATTTTGGCTGAGAAAAAATGAATAAAGTAGTATAAGTACTATGATAACTGCAACGTACCCCTTATGCATAAATTTCGCGGGGATCCTTCTCATGTTTTCCCTCCAAGACGGAAAAATATTCCGGCTAATCCTTGTTACTTCTTCTCGTTGTAAGATTTTCCCATCCATTTGAAGAGTTACGGAATGAAAAAATTTTTGATATTATTTACAGAATACACAATCAACTAATATTTATAATTATATATAAAATTATACATAAAAATGACCTACTATTTTTTCGTTTTGTAACAAATCGTAACGGAAATTGCCCCCGTATTAAATTGTTTTGGCTATCAAGTGCGTGCGTATTTGCTAATATCTTCCTTGAAATCCTGAATTAAAGACTCCGTCAAGGAAGGCCTGTAGCCTGCTATGGCTGTCACTAACACCTCTGTGGTCACTGGGTAGTCGACTTTGCTTTCGTATTCTGTTTCAAAGGCATGCTGAGCAACTACTTGAAAAAGATATTCAATATCAGCAGGAGTGAATTTTGAAGTTAAAGAAACAAGGTGTCCCACATCTACAGTCCCTGTATTCAACTTCGTCAAATAATATTCCAGTATAGTCTTTCTTTCGTCATCATCCAAGGTCCCAACTGGGATTACGCAATCAAAACGTCCAGGACGAAGCAGAGCGGCGTCTAACTGGCGGATGTAATTTGTCGCGCAAACGAGCAATATCTTGTTGGTATTACTCTTAATGAGGGGGACTTGCTTAAGGAACTCGTTAGTGATGGATCTGTCAACTCTGTTCGCCGTATCCCGGTTTCCTGCAAGTTCTTCAAATTCATCGATAAAAAGAACCACTTCGTCTAGATTCCGTGCTTTCTCCATGATTCCACGTAGATGTGCTCCAATTTTGTCTACACCGTCGGCCATGAGCACACTCGGCACTATCTCAATGAACCACCATGCCAGCTTTCCAGCCATTGCCTTGACAAAATGTGTTTTACCCGTACCAGGCGGTCCGAAAAAAATGATAGTTTTAGGCGGTATGACTCCGTGCTTACTAGAGAGTTTGTCCTCTACCAGGGGTAAGATGACCCTCTTTTCAATTAGCTGTTTGGGAGGTTGGGTATCGGCAATGGTATCCCAAATGTCTCTGCTGATCGTCCGCGCTCCCATCTGCAATAAAAGTTCTTCCTGGTGGTGCGTGACAAGTTCTTCGTCCGTTCCAATATTTTCAATGAAATCGTTGCAAGCTATCCTGAACCCGACATCACGATTCAACCTCTCGGACAGCATCCACTTGTGCCGCATTATTTTCTGCCAAAGATCCGCCGCTGTGTCCTGATCGAATTTGACGCCGCTGGCCTCAAAAATGATACTGGCGCACGCTTCCGGGGTGGGTAATTCCGCTATTTTTTCCAATAATTACTCTCCTGTAAAGTATTTGTAAAAGACTTCCCAATAACATCAACGAGCCCGTTACTGAGGCCAAAGATTTTTTCAATTAACTACGTTTTACCTTTTAAGCGTGTTTAATAGATAACACAGAATTGTGAGTTGTCATAATCTAATTTCAGTCCTCGTGAATATCATTATGGGGCGATTCAGCAATCTCCTTATGGATTGCTCGGCTATGCCAACCTTGTCACATGGTTATTGCCAACCCAGCTTTTCTGCCCCTTAGTGTATGCCCGCATGTATTTATTTTCTTAACCAGATTTCAATCGTCTGCAAACACTATTTCTCAATAAACAATTATCCTTTTATATCATAAAACGAAGCAAGCTTTATGACGCACAAGCTATCTAATGCTGTAATTTGTAAATGTTATAAATCAATCCGTGGCAATTTATAAAAATTGAAAAATATTAAGGACTATTTCTTTTTATTGAGTTATACAAGAAATAGCCTCGAATTCAAAATTGAGGCTCGCCAACAGGAGGCATTACAGTATGAAAATTCTTCTGGTCTACCCCATTTATCCTGATACTTTCTGGAGCTTTAAGCATGCGCTGCCGTTTATCTCTCGAAAAGCGGCTTTTCCGCCACTGGGCCTGCTGACGGTTGCCGCCATGCTGCCAGCGCAGTGGGAGAAACGCCTTATAGACGCCAACGTCACCCCCCTTAGTGACGAAATCTTGGCCTGGGCCGACATGGTTCTGGTAAGTGCCATGCTCGTACAGGAAGCCGGAGCCAAAGACGTCATTGCCCGAGCCAAAGCCAAGGGAAAAATCATCGTTGCAGGCGGACCAGCGATTACCGCCCAGCCCGAGCGTTTTCAGGGTGTGGACCATTACGTTCTCAACGAGGCTGAAATTACATTGCCGCTCTTTCTTGAAGACTTGCAACGAGGAACCCCCAAGCCCGTTTATACCTCCACCGAGAGGCCGGATATAGCGCGTACGCCTGTCCCGCAATGGGAGCTAATCAACTTCCGGGACTATGTGACTATGTCCGTACAGTATTCGCGCGGTTGCCCGTTTGATTGTGAATTCTGCGACATCGTGGTGATGAACGGACACCGTCCAAGAGTAAAATCGCCAGATCAGATGCTGCGTGAAATCGAAAGCCTTCACGACGCCGGTTGGCGTGGTACGGTCTTTATCGTGGACGACAACTTTATTGGCAATATCGCATCGGTGAAACAATTCCTGCCCCGGCTCATCGACTGGCAGAAAGCGCATAACTATCCCTTCAAATTTATGACCGAGGCGAGTATCAACCTGGCCCGCGATGACGATCTCATACGCATGATGAGCAGGGCCAATTTTCATAAGGTGTTCATTGGCATCGAATCGCCCTCCACGGCGAGCCTCGATGAATGCGGGAAGAAACAGAATTTAAAAACAGATATCCCTGAAGCAGTGAAAAAACTGCACCAGCACGGCCTGCAAGTCATGGGCGGGTTCATTGTCGGATTCGACAGCGATACGGAAAACATCTTCGAACAACAAATTCGTTTTATCCAGCAGGTCGGCATCGTGACGGCCATGGTGGGTCTGCTGAATGCTTTGCCGCGTACCCGGCTGTGGCGACGCTTGCAAAGTGAAAACCGCCTGCTGCAGGAAACCACTGGTGAAAACACCGATGGTACCCTGAACTTCATTCCCAAAATGGATACGGCCACATTGGTTGCAGGCTACCGCCGCATCATCGGCGAATTGTACTCCCGGCGTATGTACTACAAACGCATCCGACTGTTTTTACAAGATTATACACCAACGGCACGCTCGCACATCACACGGAACGACATCTTGGCCCTGATCCAAAGCATGTTACGTATTGGGCTCTTCTCTCGATCGAATGTACTTTATTGGAAACTCCTGTTCAAGACGGCGCTGACCGATTTTCGCAGCCTGCCAGTAGCCATCGAGCTGAGTATTTGCGGGGAGCACTTCAATAAAATGCGAAACCGGTTGTTGGCCGCTGGGAAAGCAAACTCAAAATCAGCCCCCAGCTTGTGCAATCAAAGTCATACACCCCCGGCAAAGCCAGAAACTTGAGTTTATAAGCCGCTTAAGGCGGCTTTAAGCACTGCATAAAGGCGAAATTTTAACTGTTCAATTTGCTTATCTGTCTACTTCCTGTTTACGAATATATTCGCGGATAACCTTTTCATCTCTGCCAATGGTTGATACATAATACCCTTTTGCTTAAAAACTTTGACCAGCATAATCTCTCGCTATACCTTGAACTTCTCTGTCTATGTGGATCGTACTTTTTCTTTTCATAAAACCAACAAGTTGTCTCACAGAATGTTTCAACTGGATTGCTATATAATCATATCATCCTACTCAGCCTCATCTTTATTGGCCAGTCTTTTATCTCATTAGACTAATGTGTCATTTAATTATCTCCGTGATATTGTATTATTTATAGTTCAACCCCATCATCCCTGCTCCCGCTTCTCCCCATCCGTATCCGCCGAAAATCTATTTCACTTTCTCCAAAATAGCGTTCAAACGCTGCAATAGCGGCTCCAAGCTTTTGTAGAATTCGCTGAGCTGCTGTATCTCGGTGGTGTGGTCGTTAACTTTGCTGGCTAAGTTCTGGATTGCCTGGTCCTGCTGGGTATGTCTGGCGCGTATTTCCTGATCCAATTTTTCCAGGCCGTGCAATACGTGGCGTTCGAGTTCGTTTTTGCTCATGGCTTACTCCTCCAGCTTGAGGGCTTTCCGTTTTTTGAAGGTCCAGTCGGTTTTGACGGTCATGCCCTTGGGCAGCAGGATGAACCGGCCCGAGTCCCGTTCCAACAATTCGAGACCCAAGGTTTGTTCCTGGAGAATTTTTATGCTGGCTTGCAAGCGTTCCTGTTGGGTTTCCAGGTCGCTGACCCTGTTTTTGCCTCCTACTGCTTTAAATGTCCCTGGCGCTTGTTGGAGACGCGGGGGAGCTCTATTTTCTTTGCAGGAGACTCTTCGATCTCAAGCCATAATTCCGAGTTTTTTTTCAAATAGTTTGAAATGTAGCCATGACATTTTAAATGGAACGGGCAGTACGTCCGGCGGTCAAGCGAGCTGAAGGCCGGAGTCGTCACCGGCGGGTCGATCGAAAATCTCAGATCCTTAGCGGAACCTTATTCCTTGCGGGCATACTCGTTGCTCTTTATGGTGGGGCTCGAAATTCGTATTGATAAGGAAGGAATGGAATATGAACCTGCAACTGCGATCGCTAACGGATACACTGGCCTGGAACGTCTTCCTGCTAACGCTGGGGTCGGCGGTGTATATCATCGGTTACAACGGCATCGCCGCGCATCATGATTTTGTCCCAGGGGGGCTCTACGGCCTTGCCGTAGTGGGTAATAGCATCCTACCGAAGCTCCCATTGTCTCTCTGGTACGTGCTCCTCAATCTGCCGCTATTCGTCCTGGCCTGGAAGGGCGTCAGCCGGCGGTTCTTTTTTCTGAACCTTTACAGTATGCTGGCCATCGCCTTGATGACGGCGTACGTGCAGTGCGACTTAGGCATCCGGGCGGATATGTATTCGGCCATCGCCGCCGGAGCGTTCATGGGCGCCGGTTGCGGGTTGATCCTGCGTACCTACGGCGGTGGAGGCGGCCTGGACGTGCTGGCCGTGATTCTGAACAGGAAGTACGCTCTGCGGATCGGCGTGTTTTATTTCATGGTCAACGCCCTGGTCATGATCAGCGCCCTCAACCGCTTCAGCCCGGACACCATAGTCGCATCGCTTGTGATGCTCTTCATCAGCTCCGTGGTAACGGAGTACGTCCTTTCCCTGTTCAACCAGCGTAAGGCCGTCCGCATCCTTACCCGAAAAGGGGACGAGGTCGTGCATTACATTACCCGCGTACGCAAGCAGCACGCTACTATCATCCCCGGCAAAGGCGGCTATTCCGGCAGGAATGTGGATATGATTCTTTCGGTAACGGACCCGCTGCGCCTGCGTATGATGGAGCAAGGCGTTTTCTCCATTGATCCGGAGGCGTTTATCGTGGTCGAGAACACCTTCAGCGTCATCGGCGGCGCCCTGGGGCACCACAAAAAATATTAACCATTCTACCGACGAAAAAGCGAAATATGAAACATACTGATCTCACTTCAAAATCCTGCGCATCTCCCCGGCTCGAGGTTCCCGGCAACGTGAAACTCTTTATTCCTGAAAAAGTATGCTCCAAGATGATCCACTTTGCGATCGAAAACGACCGACTGGTCTACGTCCACTTTACCGGCGGATGCGAGGGCAACCTCAAAGCCGTGTCCACTCTGGTCACCGGAATGAACGTGGATGACATCCTGGATAAACTCAGCGGCATCACCTGCGGCAACAAAGACACCTCCTGCGCGGACCAGCTCTGTTCTGCCCTGCGCAACGCCAGAGAAGACTCCGAAGACTGACAGCTTCGACCGGGCAGGAGGGGCCTCCTGGCCCCGTCCTACCGCATCTCCACTAATCCGGAGTCAACATGCTCTGGGGAACGTTTTATTCCGGCGGGTTAACCGGTTCGCCAATGTTTAAGCAGCACCGTCAAAACCCGGTCTTCCCGCCCGGCCGGCAGCGCGTTCGTCTTTGGCTTCAGGCTCCGCGCATTCCGACTTTAAGCCGTCGATCAAAGACCGCAGTTCTCCTGCAAGTTGCAAAAGGCCCGCAGTGGCGCTGTCCGACTTCTGCATCAAGTCCGCCATATCCTGGGCAATGGAACTGACAAGGCTGGTGGCCTCGGTTATCTGCTCCGACGACACGGACTGCTGTTCGGCCGCAGCCGCAATATTCCGAACCTGGGCCGCGGATTCCTCCACCAGAGTCACAATATCCTTCAGCGATGCCTCCGCCTCCTGCGCCAGCTCCGTGCTTCCGCTAACAGCTTCTTCCGCCCGAATCATGCCCTGCACGTTGGTATCCGCACTGCTCTGAATGGCGCAGATCGCCTGTTCCACATCCTTGGTGGCCTGCATGGTTTTTTCCGCAAGTTTGCGCACCTCGTCGGCAACCACCGCGAACCCTCTGCCCGCATCACCCGCACGGGCCGCTTCAATGGCGGCATTGAGCGCCAGCAAATTGGTTTGATCCGCAATGTCGTTGATCACGACCATGATGGCATTGATATCGTTAGCTTGCGAACTCAACTGTCCGAGGCTGGACTTTAAGTCATCTGTCTGGGTCCGAACCTGGAAGATGGCGTCTATGGCGCCCTGCACCACTCCAGCCCCTTTGTACGCGGTGGACATCACTTCGCCGGCATTCAAGGCCGCCACCGAGCTGCTGCTTGCAACAGCCTGAATGGATGCGCCCATCTCGTTGAGGGAGAGGGAAGACTCCGCCGTACGGCGTTGCAATTCCAGGGCCTGGCTGCTCGCACCCGAGACCTGCGTGGAAAGATCGTCGGACGTATGCATAAGACTGGCAACGATACGCTCCAGCGCGCAAACCGCCTCGAGAGTCCCCTCCTTGCGAGCCGACTCGGCTTTCTCCTGCGCTTCCTGCAGTGAATCCAAAGCCTGCCGCGCCGCGTTGGCTTCCTGCTCCGCGCGCTCGGTTGCGAGTACGATTTTCCTGCTGTTCTCCGCAAACACATCCATCAACTCATTGAAACTGCGCGCCAGGTCAGCCAGTTCGTCAGAACCTTTTCTGCGTATGCGCTGCAAGGCCTCTTGCGAGCCTGAGGCAATCACCGAACAGGCCGCCCCAATCTGGTCGATAATGCTTCTGATGGGCAAAACAACTGTTTTTATGCTCATGACGATGAACAGCAGCGAAACAAGAACGGCCGCCAGAGATAACAGCCCCATGCGCGTCGCCGCTGTTTTTTGTTCCTCTCGAAATTGCTGCGTCGACGCATTGCGAATGGAAGCCACAAGCGCGGCAAGCTCTTGTTGCGCATCCCACATAGCATCCATGGAACGTTTCATTTTGATGCTCAGGTCGAAATAATTTTTGAATGCATCAAAATAATTCTGCGTCAATGCGCTGATTTGGGCGAACAATTTGCCCTCCCGCCCCGTGGGAAACAGTACGGAGAACTGTTTGAGACTTTGCCCCATGGTGGCTTTCTCATGTATTCCCAGAAGGGCTTCCATCTCAAGGATCAAGCCGCTGCCGCTCGTTTCATCTTTGTACAAAATGAAATCTTTTGCCATTTCCTGAAAGGCCAGCGGCTTATTGAGTAAAATGGCTGCTACGGCTTTTTGTTCGGCCAACCTGAGCATTTCTGTTGTGACAGCCATCAATTCATTCGCTGCCCCGCTGTGATCTTGTTCGGAATTTTCTTGCGCCCCTTGAACCGCCGCGCGAAGTTCCGAATATTTTTTCAGCAGCTTTCGCCAGTCGCGGTCAACGGCTTTTTGGAGAGACTGGGATGTTGCAAGGATCTCCACAGAAATATTTCGCAATCCTTTCACCATCTCTACGCCTTTGGAAAAATCCGTTCGATACGCATCGAATCTCGAGGCAAAATGTCTGAATCCCGTATCATAGGCTTCCAGGGTATCCTGATGCAGGCCCGAATCCGGCTGTTGCCGCAACGCGTGCAGAGCGGCCAGGACCTGAGCGCTGCTTTTTCTGTATTCCTGCAGCTGCGCCGGCTCATGCTCCGTATCCGTTCCGGACATGGACAGTTGCTCCCTGTGCACCAGCCAGTCATGGGCAGCGTCCTGAGCTTCTCTACCGTTTGCGAGCAGTCCGTCAATCTTTGAGCGCGCCTCCATGTTGACGGAAAGCGCGTGAAGCGAATACTGCGCCATACCGCCCAAGGCCAGCGCACTAATCAACAACACGGCGAACGCTCCGCCCAGTTTATGAGTGAGTTTCAACTGAAATCGCATGGCATAGCTCCTGGATAGCAATTACCCCCCATCAATATGATATCAATTATCATTTTCATTTGCTGCTGCTAGACTATTTTTCAAAAAGCGGCAAGTGCAATTTATTTCAATGAGTTATTTGACCATTAAAGTTGAGCTTCACTTCTTCCCCAAATATTGCAAAAGCAATCCATTTTTCCATGGTCATTCGTAGAAAAAATTTACGTCTTGCTTTTTAATCTGATAATATATACGTTTTTTTGATAAAGAAGCACGACAACGTTGACACGCAGGTAACAGCCGCTATGTCCGGCAGTACGTTGCCGTTTGCGCTGGAGAAAAATGATGGGCATCCTTAATCCGGTAATATTCCGTACTATCGCCCTGTGCGGCGTGCTTTTCGGCTCTTTCATTGCAACAGCCCAGGCGGAAGTATGCATCATCGAGGGAGATATTTTTACTTCTGATGCGCAGGCTCTGGTGAATCCCGTCAATACGGCCGGCGCCATGGGAAAGGGCTTGGCGGGGAAGTTCAGGAAAGCGTATCCTGAAAATTATGCGGCCTACCGCGCCGCCTGCAAACTGGGGGAAGTGCGTACGGGGAAGATGTTCGTCACGGAGTTTATGCAAGGGCAGAAGACCCGCTACATCATCAACTTTCCGACCAAACGCCACTGGCGCAGCAAGAGCCGTATGGCGGATATTGAATCAGGGCTGCAGGATCTGGTTGCGCAAGTCCGCTCGCGCTCCATCCGCTCCATAGCCATTCCGGCCCTGGGGTGCGGACTTGGCGGGCTCGATTGGGCTGAGGTGCAGGACAGGATAAAAAAGGCGTTCTCCGAACTGCCCGAAGTGGACGTTGTATTGTACGCCCCGTGGCAATGATCGGCCACATGGGTGAAGCCAAACACAACACCGCCATCCCACCGGGGCTTGCCTGCCTGGACCGGGAAGCCTTCCAGCGGCAGGCAGGCTGCGGGCTGAAAAAATGGTCTATATTTCTTCACCAAGCTCCGGACTGCTCAGGTACCTGGCAATGTCCACTTCGTCTATCTGGTCGGGATCAAGAAATTTTTCCGCATAGTCCAAAAAGACGCCGCTAAGCAGAAAAAGGTCGAACAATTCTGCATCAATGTGCTTGTCATTCCGAAAGAAGCTGAGAATACGCAGGGCTTCGTTCAGGGTTTTGGCTTTCTTGTATGGCCGGTCCGAAGCGGTCAAAGCTTCAAAAATATCGGCAATGGCCAAAATCCGCGCCTGAACGGGAAGCTCGTCCATTCTTACGGCTTTGGGATATCCGGCCCCGTTAATGGTTTCATGGTGCGCTCCGGCAATCAAGGGCACCCGGGCCATATCTTTGGGAAATGGGAGCTGATCGAGCATAAGCATGGTGTGGATGGTGTGTTCGTTGATTTTATAGCGCTCTTCAGCGGTGAGTGTTCCTCGCGATACGCGCAGATTGTGCACTTCGCCCTGGTCGTACAGATTTTTCGGCATTTCCATGGAGATGCCGAGAGCTTCCGGGTCGTAGGAGAGCGGATTATCCTTGGACCGGCGGATAATGTGCTCTTTCTTATCAGCCAGAAGTTGCTCCTTCTGCGGCAGAGGTTTGGCAGACTGGTTTTTCACACGCTGCAATTCGGCAATGGAAAGACCGAGCCGGTCGTCAAAATGGCGCATCCAGGGAATCTGGGCGATCTGCTCCAGCCGCTCGATGTGTTCGGGGCTCATAAACTCACCGCCCACATTGCATAGGGCGACAAAGGCGAAATCGTCCTGCAGCTGAAGGATTTTCGCATCCAGCTCTTTTTGCAGCGCATCCGGATCTCCGCCGGCGGCAACTGCCTCGAGATATTCGATACGGCAATCCCGCAGCAGGACCTCAAAACGCGTACGCACTTCGTGAATACGGTTATATATGGTTTCCAGCTTTGTGGCTTTGTCCACCACGTATTCGGGGGTGGTCACCTTGCCGCAGTCATGCAGCCATCCGGCCAGGTAAAATTCACGCCATTCGGATTCGCTCATATCAAATTCGGCCAGTGTTCCCAGTTCGGTATCACAAGCCGCTTTGGCCAGCATCATTCCCAGTTCGGGAACGCGCTCGCAGTGACCGCCCGTATAGGGGGATTTGGCGTCAATGGCGCCGGCAATGACCTGAATAATGGCATCAAACAGCTTGGCCTGGGCTTTCATGAGATTCTTATTGTCCATGGCCACGGCTGCCTGGCTGGCCAGAGCCTCGATAAACCGCTCGTCGGACGCATTGAAAGGCACCAGCCTGCCTGTTCCGGGAATACGCGCGTTGAGCAGCACAAGCACGCCGATGACCTGGCCCTTGCGCGGTTTCAGGGGCACGGCCAGAAACGACTGCGTACGGTAATCGTTCTGCGTGTCAAATGCCGTGAATTCGGAAAAATCGAAGTCCTTGCATTCGCCGATATTGGGAACATTGACCGTTCGTTCGGTCAGCACGGCATGGGCAATGGGGTCGAAATAACGCGGTTTACCCTCTTTGTCGCGCAAAGAGACCGGGGCCTGGGTGGTTTCCCTGTCCGAGAGTCCCCCCATCCGGACATCAAGCGAGTCGTAACGGACGATCTCCTGCTTCAGGCTTTCATCGTCCTGCATGCTGAAGAGGATGCCGCCATCGGCGTTTGTCAGCTCTTTTTCGCCCTGGACGATCATTTCGAGAAACCTGGCGTACTGGCGCTCCAGGGACAAGGCAATGCCCAGCTCCACCAATTTTTCCAATTTGCCCTGGGCCACCACCAGCTCTTTGGTACGCTCCTTGACTTTTTCTTCAAGCAACTGCGCATGATCGGAAAGTTGCTTATGGGCTTTTTCCAGCTGTTTCTGCTGATTCTGAATTTTGGTATTTGCTTCCTTGAGCCGCTCTTCGCTGCGGTCGCTCATGTTCACAAGGCGGCGCGTGGTCTTAAAAAGCTTCTTGTATTTTTTAAGCAACACCGCATATTCCGCGGTGGCCTCGTCATGCTCCCGTTCTTTGAGAAAGTCCTCTCCGTGGGCAAGGACATCCTGTTCTTCTTTAAACGTATCGAAGTTCATGCTTCCCCCCGTACTGCAGACTGCCGTTACCCTTCGAAGGCACGGAGTTCGTAGGTCGCGTTTTCGAGATCTTCGCAGAATTCATTGCCCAGCTCTTCCATGTTGTCGTCGTCTTCTTCATACGACCAGACCACATGGACTTTACTCCCCTTTTTTGCCGTTTCTTCAAGCAGTTCAAACAAGCCCATAAGAATTTTGGCGCTGCTGCTGTTGAAATAGACAAGTTCAAAATTGAACAGGACCTCAGCTTCTTCCAGGCTGGAAAGGTGCCCTTCCAGGCTTTCCACAAGTCTGCCGAAAAAGGCGTTCACATCCTCGGGATAGGATTCGCCGCGTAAGGTGAAGGTGTTCGTCCCGAAATTGAAATCGACTTCAGGAGAACGATCCGTTGCTTTTATTTTAATGTTTTCCATCATGCCTCCTCCTAAATATAGGCAACGATGCTGAAATAAGAATGATTGTCGTTTACTTGAAAAAAATCGAATTCAAAACCATACCGTGCGCGGCGGGCTATATCCAGAAAACCAACTCCGGCGCCTTTACTGCCGTCGGGCGTTTCCCCTTTGAGGGTTTCCTTGTAACGGGCTTTCAGCTCGTCCTTGTCCATGCGTTGCACTTCAGCCAGATTCGCGCTGAGTCGCTGCACATCTTCATTGCGGATCATATTGCCGCAGGTAACATAAAATTTGTCGCCGTTTTGTCCAATAATCAATACACCGTAGCGCAGCTCGGATGTCGCATCATCCGGAGGATCATATTCGGCAGAATAGCGAATGACGTTTTGCACCTGTTCCACAAGAATGGAAAACAAACTGCGTGCGACTTTTTTATCGGTTTCATCAAGGGCCAATTTGCTTTTCAAGGCCAGCGCAATGCCGGTGAGGATCTGTTCGGTCATAAACCCGCTATAACAAAATATAATGCCGTCTTTTTGCAGGGTACCTCTGAATTCGTGAAGATCCTTGGCTTTCATGATGTTTCCTTCTTGGCAATGCCTGATAAATGGGCAACATGGGTTTCCTGGCGAAATGCGCCTTGAAACACTGATACAATAAAAATAAACATCCATTTTTAAGCATACTTTTTCGTTGAAGTCCAGCTCGAAACAATAGTGTGTGCTTCAAAAACCATTGTGCTGAAAATTGTTATGCCAAAACGCAGTCGCCGGAACGGTTTGTTCTTCTTTCGGATCGAGTTTCCAGTGTTCACGAACTGCAAGGCTTGATATGGAAAGGGAAATAGGAGTAAAAGGATAAACGCTTCTTTACCATGGCGCGATACTTTCTTGCATTTCATGATTTCATGTCAGGGACGACTACTTAACGGAATGCTCGTAACTGTTCAGCTGTCAGGAGACTGATCCATGCCCCGCATGACCGGTTTTGTTGTGTTTTGTCTTTTTTGCTGCCTGGCCCTCTGTCTGGGGAGCGGTTTCGCTTATGCCGATGATGTTTCCAAGGAAGGAAGCCCCCTGTCGGTAGCCGTTGACGGCGACAATGCGCCGTATACCAGCCTAGATCCTGACGGCCGGGCTTTCGGTCTCGTGATCGACATGTGGCGGTTATGGTCGCGGGAAACAGGCATACCGATTCATTTTGTGCCTGACACAACAGCTGACACGTCAACGAATCTCCACAACGACAAAGCCGCCGTACATGCCGGCATGTTTCGTTGTTCCGGTCGGAATAACGGGCTAAAGTTTTCCGAACCCTTCTATAAAGTTAAATCCGCTATGTACCTGCGATCAGACCAGCCTCTTCCCTCCTCTCCAGGGGCGCTCGCGGGAAAAACCGTGGGTATTCTCAAAGGTGTCTGCCTGGAAGACTTTATCGAAAACAATTATCCTGAAATCAACGTCGTCAGATATGCCGATTGCCGCAACCTGATAGAAGCGTTGCTCAACAACAAGCTGTCCGCGGTTCTGGCAGATGCCCCCGGAATGAGCCAGTTTTTGAACGGAGCCGGCTGGCAGGGGCTTGTGCAGCAAGCGCCAATCACGCTTCCCTCCATCAACGTCCAGGCCGGCGTCCTCCCCAAACACGCCGCCCTCGTCAACCTGATCGATCAGGGATTTCACGACATATCGGTTTTCGCTCTTGCGGATCTGGAAAAACGCTGGCTCATTAACCCGCACGACCGGACGTTGCAGGCTTCGAACGCCGGAAGTGTGGTTGAGCTTACGCCGGGGGAACGGGAATTCATCGCAAAACATCCGAGCATCCGCCTGGCCTCCACGCCGAACTGGCCCCCTTTCGAAATGGATGAAAACGGCGCATACGCGGGCATTGCCGCGGATTTCATCCGCATGGCCGCAACCAAAGCCGGACTGGAGATAGAAGCTGTTTTTGATCCAAAATGGAAGGCCCAGGTACAAAAACTCCAAAACCACGAACTCGACGTTGCGCCAGGCCTCAACGAAACCGATGAACGCAAGGAATATCTCGTTTTTACAGAGCCCTACATTACATATTACTCTGCCATATTTACCCGCAACGACCGCAGCGACATCCAATCGCTTGACGACCTCAAAGGAAAAACCGTGGCCTTGGAAAAGGGCTACGCGGTAGCCAAAACCATCGCCCGGGACCACCCGGAAATAATCGTCAAGCAGGTTGATACGAGTCTGGACGCTATTCAAGCCGTTTCCCTGGGCAAGGCGGACGCTTACATCGGAAACCAGCTGGTAGCCTCGTATCTTCTTAAAAAATTTACAATTATCAATATGCACATGGTGGATCTGTTTCAGGTGAACCTCCCAGGCCAACTGCGTTTCGGCGTTCGGAAGGACCAGCCCATATTGCGGGATATCCTGCAAAAAGGACTCAACGCGATCAACCAGGAAGAGCGGGATGCCATTCTCGACACCTACATAGATATTGAAGCCGGATTCAAACAAACGGTGTTCGCCCTGACCGACGCGCAATGGGACTGGCTCAAGACCATCAAAACCATCACTTGCGGCGTGGCCCCGGCCTGGGCTCCGCTGGAGTTCGTGAGTCAGGAAAAGGGCTACCAGGGCGTTGCTTCGGAATACGTTGCGCTGGCTCAGGATAAACTCAAAATACCTTTCAAGCCCGTACCCGGATTATCCAGAAGCGAGGCCCTGGAAAGAGCGGTCCAGGGGGTAATCGATGTGTTGCCCTGCGTGGCCCCGGCCGGCAAACTGCAAAACGACCTGCTGTTCACCACCCCCTATCTCAGTTATCCCATCGTGCTGTTTTCACAAAGCGACGCTCCGCTGATAGGCGGATTAAGCGATGCCTCAAAAGCCGGCATCGCCGTACTCAACGAGCCCTACCTCCAGGAACTTCTCAGCCAGAAAGCCCCGGAAGCCCGGATTGTCGTCTATGACACCATTGTCGATGCCATGGAAGCCCTGTCTCTGGGGAAAGTGGAGTATTGCTTCAACGACATGGCCTCCGGAGCCTACGCGATCGAATCCTTGGGATTGAAAAACATTAAAGTGGCTGCTTCGACTGAATACAAACTGTCCCTGGCCATGGGCGTGCGCAAGGATCTGCCCGAACTGGTTCCAATACTGAACCAGGTTCTGGCCACAATCGACAAGAAAGAAGCCGGAGAAATGAAAAGCAAGTGGATGGCCATCCACTTTGAACACGGGCTTGATATCTGGACGGTGCTCAAGTGGGGAGGGCCCATTGCGGCCGGTCTCACCTTGATTATTGTGATTATCGTCGTCTGGAACAGACGCCTTGACCGGGAAATCTCGGCCCGCAAAAAGGCGCAGGCGGAACTTGCCGCGGCCTATGGCGAAATCCAGAGTTCCATCAACTACGCAAGCCGCATCCAACAGGCCATTCTCCCCGATCAATCCTTGCTTGCCGCTGAGATTCCGGACCACTTCATTCTCTGGAAACCACGGGATGTGGTCGGAGGCGATATCTACTGGTTCAGAAACTGGGGAACAGGCCTGCTCTTCATCCTCGCGGACTGTACGGGGCACGGAGTTCCCGGGGCCTTCATGACGCTGATTTCCAGCGGCGCTCTGGACCGTGCCTTGCAGGAAATATCCCCCGGCGACGCGGCTGCCGTCATCAGCCGTATGCACCAGCTTATCCAACTGACGTTGAATCAGAACGCTGATGCCAATACCGGCAAAGACGGTTCCGACGACGGACTGGAATTGGGGGTTTGTCATTTTGATCCGCAGAAGCGGATACTGACATACGCGGGAGCGCGCTTTCCCCTGTTTCTAGCCCAAGACGGCGCGATTTCTGTCATTCAAGGGGACAAAAAAGGTGTGGGCTACAGGGGAACACCCTTTAATTGCACCTGGACAAATCAGCAGGTCACCATCCTGCCGGGTACGCGTTTCTATCTGGCTACGGATGGTATGCTGGATCAAATCGGCGGCCCAAAGCGACGCGGTTTCGGCAAAAAACGTTTTATCCGCCTCCTTGAATCACTGCAGAATCTCCCGGTGCAGGAACATGGAGAAAAAATATACTCCAGCCTTGAGGCTTATCAGGATACTGAAGCCAGACGCGACGATGTCGCCGTTATAGGATTCGAACTCTAGCATACAGCGCTCTGACCGAACTTGTCCTCAAAAACCACCGACGCAGCAATAACAGTACGGCAGATACTGTGTTGTACGTCCCGTGGCGTTGGGGCCGCCCTGCGTTTCGTTTCCTCCTGATCTCTCCCTTCCTCTGCTGGCACACCATCCTTTCCTGATTGTATTCCGGCCCTTCGGCAACTAGTTTTAGGATACAATACGAAGATGCGGTGCGCCAGTTGCAGGCTGAAAGCAGAAGGACAGCAAGCTGCTCGCGCTCCATGCCGGGTCATAAAAAAATTGACAGGGGGAGACAGAACCGCGGCTCTAGTGTAGAATTCTCGTAAGGTGCCAGAAATTCGTTAAGCCGAGCCCGTGAAACCACTCTGCACTTCGGGGAAAAACGTACTGTGAAACACTTCTTTATCCTGTTCCTTGCGGCCGTGTTTTTTATTGCGGCCTGCGAACAAGAAGCGGAAAAAACCGGCCCGGTGTACGTGAATCCCGAGGCAACTCACATAAAAAACGTCTTCCGACTGGCAGTGCATCCGCTGTACAACCCGCTGAAACTCAATGCCGCGTACGGTCCGCTTGTGGATTACCTCGAACGCAACATTCCGGACCTGCAGCTGGAATTGGAAGCTTCCCGCGATTACGGGTGCTTCGAACAGAAGCTGCGGGAAGGAGAACTGGAATTCCTTCTGCCAAACCCGTGGCAAACCCTGCAGGCCCTGGATGCCCTGGATGCCCTGGATGCCCTGGATGCGGAATACGAAGTTCTGGCCATGGCGGGCAATCCGGACGACTTCAAGGGAATTTTCATCCTGCGCAAGGACAGCCCTGTGAAAGAAGTTGCCGACCTCAAAGGAAAAAGCCTGAGCTACCCCGCAGCAACCGCTCTGGCGGCCTGCATCATGCCGCAGTACTTCCTGTATTTGCACGGAGTAGATGTAAACAAAGACATTCGCAACGACTATGTCGGTTCCCAGGAGTCCGCGATAATGAACGCGTTTATGGGCCATTGCGCCGCGGGAGTCACCTGGCCGCCGCCCTGGCGCGCCTTCCAGAAAGACCACCCCAGGGAGGCTGCGGAGCTTATGGTCAAATGGGAAACGCCCCCCCTGGTGAACAACTCCTTCATGGTACGCAAAGACCTGCCCGACTCACTCAAAAACAGCATTCGCGAGACCTTGCTGCACCTGCACGAGACTCCCGAAGGACAAGCCATCCTGGCGGATATGGAGACGGAACGCTTCTATCCTGCCGACAACAGCACCTACGATATCGTACGCACCTTCATCAAGCGTTTCGAGCAGGAAGTCAGACCTGTGGAGGAAGGCCATGAAACTCCCTAGCCTTGGATTTCCCCTGCAGTCGTTCAGGACACAACTCATTGTGAGTGTCGCCCTGGTCCATGCGCTGATGATGTCCCTGTTCATCTGGGACCTGGTGCACCGGCAGCAGGAAATGCTTTTTGACCAGCAGATCGACCAGGCCGAATCCCTGGCGCTCTCGCTGGCCACGGCATCCACGGAATGGCTGGCGGCAAGAGATGTGGCGGGCATGCAGGAGCTGGTCAACCTGCAGATGCGCTATCCGGAACTGCGCTTCGCCATGCTGACCACCAAACACGGACGGGTGCTGGCCCACACGGACAACAGCAAACTGGGCATGCAGGTGTTGGACCTGCCGCAAGATCCGGCTATGGCCCCGATAAACGCCAGCCCGAAGCTGGTTGACATCGCCGCTCCGGTGGTCATCAACGGAAAAATAATCGGCTGGGCGCGGATCGGCCTGGAACAACGCAAGGCGCAGGACAAACTGGACGCCATACTGCACAACGGCATTGTATACGCCGTGGCGGCCATCTTGATAGGCTCCGTGCTGGCCTGGATCATGGGACACAAGATGCTTCGGCGCCTTTATCTCATCCAGGAAACCGTTGCCTCTGTGAAGGCCGGAAATACCGAAAGCAGAAGCCGCCTCGACGACAAAGACGAAATAGGACACCTGGCGGTGGCGTTCGACTCCATGCTCGACAGTCTGACAACCCAGGACCAGGAACTCCGGTGCAACCAGGATGAATTGCGCCGGGCCAACGACAATCTCGAAGCCATGGTGCTCGAACGCACCCAGGAACTGAGCAGCAGTCTTGCCCTGGTGGAAAAACGTGAGCTGGAATTGAAAACAGCCCAACGTATAACCAAGATAGGCAGCTGGTCCATGAATATTCCGGAACAATCGCTCGTATGGTCCGAAGAGAGCTACCGGATTTTCAATATTCCAGTGGGAACCCCCGTCACCATGGACATTTTTGTTTCCCGCCTGCATCCGGAAGACAGAGAGGCCGTGCTGCACGCCTGGTCACAGGCGCTTGCCGGGGAGACCTACAACATCGAACACCGTATCGTGAGTGAAGATGGAGAAATATGGGTCCACGAAACCGCCACTATCCAGTTCGACACCGCAGGCCAACCAGTCTCGGGCGTCGGCACTGTTCAGGATATCACTGATCGCAAAAAAGCGGCCCAGGCGCTTGAAAAAAGCCAGGAACGCCTTGAAATCGCTCTCAAAGGCGCAAGCATGGGCGTGTGGTCCTGGGATGTGCAAAACGACATCCGGGAGCTGGACCAGCAGGCCTGCCGGCTTTTGGGCTTCGACGCCCCGTTTTTTCGCGGCAAAAGTGAGGAGTTGATAGACTTCATCCACCCGAAGGACAGATTCAAACGCTCGCAGACCCTGCAGCACGCTCTGCAGGAAGACGTCTGGTACGAACCCCAGTACCGGGTGATCTGGCCCGATGGAAGCGTCCACCACCTCGCGGCCCGGGGCAAAGTCACCCGCGACAGCGAGGGTAATGCACTCCAGCTCAACGGCACCGTCTGGGACGTCACCACCCAGAAGGAAAACGAGGCCCGGCTGCGCGAACTGGCCGCCATTGTGGAATATTCCGAAAACGCCATCATCAGCGAAACCACCGAGGGCATCATCGTCAGCTGGAACCGGGGAGCCGAAAAACTCTTCGGATATACCGCAGCTGAAGCCGTGGGCAGTTCCATCAGTCTCATCCTTCCCGATGACAGACGCGATGAAGAACAAAAACTGCTTTCCAGCGTTGTAGCGGGCAAGGCCGTTACGGAATTTGAAAGTTGCCGCTGGAATAAGGACGGCTGGGAAATCGATGTGATGGTGACCATCTCCCCGCTCAGAAATGAACACGGCGAGGTGGTCGGAGCATCGAAAATAGTTCGTGACATCACCGAACTCAAGGCAAACGAAAAACGCTTTAAAGCCATCATCGACGCGTCGCCCGTGCCCCTTGTCCTCAACGATGACCAGGGCAGAATCCTGTATCTGAACCCGGCCTTCGTCCAGAACTTTGGCTACACCCAGGAGGATCTCCCTGTCCTGGATGCCTGGTGGCCCCTGGCATACCCGGACCCTGCCTACAGGGAGGAGGTGAAACGCCAGTGGCAGGAATGGATCGCGCTTTCCGCCAAAACCGAGGCGTCCCTGCTGCCCATGAAAGTGCATATTCGCTGTAAAAACGGTTCCTACAGAACCATCCTCGCTTCTTCCGTGAACATAAGCGGGTTTGCCGAAAAAACCAGCCTCGTCACACTCTACGACGCCACCCAGATCACCAACATCTCCGAAAGGCTGCAAACCCTGCTCGCCACGGCCACCGACGGCATTCACGTCCTGGACGAACAGGGAAATCTCATGGAATTCAGCGAATCCTTTGCCCGGATGCTTGGCTATACGCAGGCGGAGACCGCCAGACTGAAGCTGACGGACTGGGACGCGTTAATGCCGGAAAAGGAACTTCAAGCAAAATTCAAGGAAATCATGGCCGCTCCGGCCACTTTTGAGACCAAACATAAACGTAAAGACGGCAGCCTCATAGATGTGGAAATCAATGCCAAAGGCATTGTTCTCGACGGACAGCCTTTGCTGTACGCTTCCAGCCGCGACATCACGGACAGAAAAAAAGACCAAATGGCACTGGCCGAAAGCGAGGAGCGCTTCAACCTGGCAGTGGCCGGCAGCAGCGACGGCATCTTTGACTGGCAGATACCAATCAACAAAATCTACTGGTCTCCACGATTCAAGGAAATCCTCGGCTATCGGGACGATGAAATTCAGGCCGGATACGACATCTGGGTGGAATTGCTGCATCCGGAGGACAGGGACGCCACGATGGAGGCTCTGAACTCCCACATTCAAAGCAACAGTCTTTTCGACATCGAATACCGTATGCATCACAAAAACGGAGAGTATGTCTGGGTCCGTGCTCGCGGCCAGGCGGTTTTCGACGAACAGGGAACCCCCACGCGTATGGCTGGTTCCATTAAGGATATCCACCAGCAAAAGATGGCCGAATTTCGCCTGCAGGAGGCGCTTGCCTTCAATGACGCCATCCTCAAAAAGTCGCTGGTGGCCATGGGCGTGTATCGCCAGGACGGTCAATGCGTCCTGGCCAACGAGGCGCTTGCCGCCATGGCCGGCACCTCGGTTGGGCAGGTTCTTGAACAGAATTTTCACAGTATCAAATCCTGGCAAAACACCGGCCTGGCTGACGTCTGCGTCGCCGCACTCCGAGACGGACAGCAACGGCGGCATGAAATGCATGCGATTTCTTCTTTCGGCAAGGAAATCTGGGCCTCGGTTTTGATTCTTCCCGCCCTGCTCAACAATGAGTCCCATCTTGTGGTTCAAATGATCGACGAATCTGAAATCAACCAGGCCAACCAGGACCTGAACTCCGCCATGCGGCGGCTGACCCTGGCAACGCAGGCGGCCGCCATCGGCATCTGGACCTGGGAGCTTGCTGAAAACACCCTGTTTCTGGATGAACGGCTGCATGAAATATACGCCGTTCCCGAGGAAATGAAATACAGCGAAATCCCTTATGACTTCTGGAACTCCCGCTGCCATCCGGAAGATTTACAGAGTGTGGAGGAGCAACTCTCCGCGGCAATCAAGGAAGAACAGGACTTTGATGCTGTTTTCAGAATCATTCTGCCGGACGCTTCGCTCAAATTCATACATGGAACGGCAGTACTGGAAAAAGACAGCCAGGGCGCCCCGTTGCGTATGGTCGGAACGAACCAGGACATCACCCGGCAAAAACAGGCCGAAGCTGCCGTACTCGAAAGCAAAGAGCGCCTGGAAGTGGCCGCCTCGGCCGGTATCATCGGCGTCTGGGACTGGGACGTAAAAAATGACATCCTGTATTGGGACTCGGCCATGCACCAGCTTTTTGATCTGCCGCCCGAAGAGTTCACCGGCACAAGCAGTTCCTATATGGACGCTCTGCTCCCCGATGACCGGAAAAAAACCCTGGAAGAACTGCAGGAGGCCTTGCAAGGACGGAAAATCTTCAATGTCGAATTCCGGATAGCCTGGAGGGACGGCTCTGTCCGCCATATCAAAGCCGGGTCCAAAGTAATTTTTAATGAAAAAGGCGAGGCCGTCCGCATGGTCGGCGTCAATTACGACCTGACCGAACAGAAGCAGATCGAACTCGCCCTCAACGAGGCCAAGGCCAGGGCCGAGAGCGCCAACAAGCTCAAATCCGACTTCCTGGCCAATATGAGCCACGAAATACGCACGCCCATGAACGCCGTTCTTGGGCTTTCGCAACTTTTGCTGGATACGGAACTGAACACCGTGCAGCGCGACTATCTGGACAAGATGCGCAAATCCTCCGAGTCCCTGCTTGGCATCATCAACGACATTCTTGACTATTCCAAAATAGAAGCGGGCAAACTAAGCATCGAAGCCGCGGAATTCGAGCTTGCCGAGATCCTTGACTCCACTGCAAAACTCTTTTCCTACAGTGCGGAAGCAAAAGGACTGGAGCTTATCTTCGACATAGAACCGGACCTGCCGCCGCTGCTTGTGGGCGATTCGCTGCGGTTTCGGCAGATTCTCAACAATCTTCTGGGCAATGCCGTCAAATTCACCACGCAAGGGCACATTCTGCTTCGGATGCAGCGTATCGAACAGCAGGACGACCGCATCTTCCTGCAGGTATCCGTAACCGACACCGGCATAGGCATGACCCCGGAACAGGCCGGGCGGCTTTTCACCCCCTTTGAACAGGCCGATACTTCCACCACCCGGCGTTTTGGCGGCACCGGCCTGGGACTGGCCATCTGCAAGCGCTTGGTGGAGATGATGGGAGGCGAAATCTCCATTCAAAGCCGGCCCGACACCGGCAGCACCTTCACCTTTACCCTGCCCGTGGGCATTTCGGGATCCCCCATCCCCGAGCATACGGCCGCGGACCTGAGGGGCATGCGCACCCTGCTAGTCGAAGACAACCCGGTTTCCAGCGACATGATGCAAGAGCTCCTCCAGTCATGGGATTTCGAAGTACAAACAGCTTCCACAGGGGAAGATGGATTGCGGATTGCTCTGGAGGCGCTTCGCGCCGGACAGCCCTTCGAACTGATCCTTGTGGACTGGAAATTGCCCGGCATTGACGGTATCGCCTTGGGCAAAGCCCTTCGAAAAGCGGAAGAAACGGATTCATGCGGGTTGCACTGTCCCACAATTGTGATCATGGTAACGGCCTTCGGCCGCCAGGGAGCTTTGAAGGAAATCCGGGAGGCAGGATTCAACGCCGTGGTAGATAAACCTGTCTACGCTTCCCAACTTTACAACGCCATTACCGGCCTGCATGAAGACGTGGCAGGCCCGCAGAATCTGGAGCGCTGGAGCACCCTGCGGGAGGCCCGCAACAAACTGCAAGCCATTCATGGCGCCCAGGTGCTGCTGGTGGAGGACAATCCGACCAACCAGTTGATCGCCAAGGACATGCTCGCAAAAATGGGGCTGAACGTCTCACTGGCGCAGAACGGGCTGGAGGCTGTCTCCGAAGCTTCCAAACACAGATACGACGCCATATTGATGGATATGCAGATGCCCGAAATGGATGGAATTCAAGCTACCTTGCGCATCCGGGATCTTCCTGAAGGCAAAAACGTTCCCATCATCGCCATGACCGCGGCTGCCATGGAGTCCGATAAGCGAAACTGCCTGAATGCCGGGATGACCGATTTCGTGGCCAAACCTATCGACGTGGACATCCTGACCGAGGCCCTGCTGCGCTGGATTCCCCCCCGTACGGAACACAGCGTCATAGCTCCTGAAAGCGTCGCAAAGGTGCAGGACACGAAGGATGCTGCGACGCCCTTTGCAGTGGAAGGACTGGACCTGACAGCGGCAGCCAGGCGTATTGGCAACGACTGGGACCTGATGCGTCAGACATTGGATTTTTTTGCTTTTGATTTCAGCGACTTCAACCAAAAATTCTCAACGGCTCTTGGAGAAGAACTCTGGCAAGAGGTCCACCGAATGGCGCACACCCTCAAGGGCGCTTCCAGAGTCATTGGCGCTGATCGTTTGGCCGCGTGCAGCAAGGATCTTGAAGAGGAGCTGACCCAGGAACAATCCGAATCATGGGAGTGCGTACGTACGGAACTGGCCGAAGTCCTGGCTGCAATCGCCACTCTTCCGGCCCCGCAGCCGGTTGAAGCCGGCCAGATTGACGCCGGACCGCTTTCCGAACATGTCCGGCAATTGCTGGACGATCTGCACCACGCGCGCTTTGTTCCTTCCGAACAGATTAGCGAAATATGCGTCCAGTTGGAGGCCCAAGGATACCGGGACCTGGGCGACAAACTCAAACGGTCTGTCGACGGGTTTGACTACGCCACAGCCCGTGACGTAGTATTGGAGATTGCAGCTGTCCTTAACTTCGATCTTGAGGAAAATACAGATGACGGCTCCCAATAAATCCGGGCCCGGTAAAGAAACTATTCTTATTGTCGACGACACGCCCACGAATATTCAGATTCTGGCCCAGGCGTTGCGGAATAGCTATGCCATCAAGGTGGCTGCCAACGGTGCGGCTGCTCTGGAGATTGTCCTTGGACAGGAAAAGCCGGATCTGATTCTGCTCGACATCATGATGCCCGAGATGGACGGATACGAAGTCTGCAGACGTATCAAGCAGGACCCAACCTCCTGGGACATCCCCATTATCTTCGTCTCCGCCAAGGACGAACTCGCCGACCAGAAACTTGGTTTCGATCTCGGCGCAGTGGACTATATCGCCAAGCCCTTTGAAGTCCCCCTTGTACTGGCACGGGTCAATGTTCACCTCCGACTGAAACGCAAGACCGAAAGCCTGGAACGACTGGCCCTTCTGGACGGACTGACCGACATCCCCAACCGCAGGGCGCTGGAAGAGGCTTTGACACGGGAGTACGGACGGTCACGGCGCAACGGCACGCCCCTTTCTCTGTTGATGATCGATGTGGATCACTTCAAGGCCTTCAACGACCACTACGGCCACGGCGTCGGGGACGATTGTTTACGCGCCATTGCCCAGACAATTGAAGCCGCCATGCTGCGCCCCGCTGATTTCGCGGGCAGATACGGCGGCGAGGAATTCGCCGTCATCCTGCCAGAAAGCGATAAGGACGGCGCACTGGTGGTTGCAGATAAAATCCGCAGGCAGGTTGCATCCTTGAATATCCCCCACGCGTATTCGCCCACCGCCCCTTTCGTCACCGTCAGTGTCGGCCTGAAAACGTACCAGTCCGCAGAAGACAAAACCAATACCGCATTACTGCAAGAGGTCGACAGAGCCCTGTATTTCGCAAAAGAACAAGGCCGCGACAGGGTCGTGGCGGTGGATTAGCGGACTGCAGGGATTGCCGTCTATTGCAAGCTGGCGTTCTCCTGCAAAGGGATTCATTTCTGAAGCATCAATTTTTTATTTGAGCCAGATAGTAACACATATCCCAAAAACCGGTATGTTTTTCCAGTATCCGCAAATCATTCAGCCGGACAAACTTGTCCAGAGTCGCGTAGGTGTCGATGATGATAAGCTTGTCACCCGGTGAGATACTGCGCTGTTTCATATCGAGCAACAGTTCACTTTCTGATTTTGCGATCCCTTTTCCCAAATAGTATCTGAAGTAAACGTTAAAACGGTTCTTCTCTTCACCAAGAATGTAAATCGCCGTTCCATCAGAATGCGCGATAACGTCTTGAACCAGCTCTCTGCAAGGCATTTTAATCTGCTTGTTGTAGTACTCATAGGTAACAAAAAGCGGCAGAAAGGAGAGAACCACATAGGTGATGATTACGCCGGACTGCAGAAAGCGGTTGGGAATCCGGCGCATACCGTAAGCTACAAGCAGGCAAACTACAGGATGGATGATGGTCAGGTTTCGCGCCGTGAAATTGGGCAGCACAAGATAGGAAGTGACAATGGGAACGACGAACCCGACGCCGAACCACAAAAGAAGAATCGAAACGCTCTTTGAACTGCTTTCGATTTTTCTCATATAACCGCAATACACGCCAAAGCAGGCCAGTCCCCCACCGAGAACAACGAGCAGCTGGTTGTGATAAAAAATTAATACGCAATACAGTAAATGGCCCAAGCCCGGAGCCTGCATCCAGTAGGTGTCTTTCCCCGCGTTTGCGAGCAAATGAAATAAAAAAGGAGTCAAGGAAAGACAAAAAGCGCAACAAAGAAATACGAGCAGGGCAACACGAATCCGCCCGCGTTGAAAAACCATGTAGTGCAGGGCGATCAAGAACTGGACAAACACGACAAGCAGTCCATAATAATGCGTATTTAGAAGCAGGGCCATGGCAATGCTGTATATCAGGACAGATTTCCATGCCGGGCGCTCCAGAAAAACGAGAAAAGTCTGAAAACAGACAACGGTCAGCAGCGCCAGAAGCGCATAAGACCGCGCCTCCTGCGCATAACTTATGAAAAAGATGTTTAGCGCGACAACAAGCGCGGCAAGCAAGCCGGTCTGTTTATCAAATAATTTTTTTCCCAGGCAAAAGATGGCCGGTATGACCAGAGTACCCAATACGGCGGACAGAGCCCGTCCTGTGAACTCGGTAAAGCCGAAAATTTTGAGCCAGAACCATAACAACACCTGATAAAGGGGCGGATGTACATCCGTCACGGTGTCCCGCCACATATCGCAAAAAAGCGCGCCCGGGCGGCTCGTATGTATGCTCCAAAGCTCGTCTGTCCAATAGCTTTGAAAGTCGAGTCTGTAGAAACGAAGCAGAGCACCAGCCACCATGATGGCTGCGAGCAGAAGCGTTTCATGTAACGTGAGACCGATCTTGCCTTGTTTTACCTGTGACATTTTTCATCCGTTTTCAGAAGGATATAATCCAGCCGGCGGGTGATTTTAGAATACGTACGCGGTACGCCTGTAAGTTCCGTTAAAGGGCGCTTTGCAGCGCCACATTACCTACGCGCACAAAATGGAGATTGCCGGCCGCAATGTCAATAGAATACGGGCTGTTTTGCCGGCGAAGATCGAAGCCTTGCCCGCCGCCAGTGAAAAAGGTAACTAGCGATTCTGACGGCGCAAAGTACACGCTGCTGCTGGGTCTATTACCTTACAGACACACTACCTTGGAGCGTTTATGCCATACGCCCTTTTAATCATCGACATGCAGCAGGGCTTGTTCGACACCGATCCCGCCCCTTTTGAGGCGACCGAAGTCATTGCCCGGATCAACGCATTGGCCGCCCGGACCAGGGCCACCGGAAATGTGGTGATCATTGTTCAGCATGATAGCAAGGAAGACACACTGGGGTTCGGAAGCGCTGGTTGGGAATTGGTGCCCGGCATCGAGACGAGCCCCGAGGACGTACGCATCCGGAAAACCACGCCGGACGCGTTTCTACGTACCGACCTGGAGAAAGAGCTTGCCGCACGAAACATCACAGAATTGTATGCCTGCGGCTATGCATCTGATTTTTGCCTGGACACCTCGGTACGCAGTGCGGCGGCCCATGGATTTGCCGTCAACCTGATTGCCGACGCGCACACCACCCATGACAAACCCCATCTTCCCGCCAAGACCATCCGCGAACACCACACCCTAACGTTGACGAATATCAAAAGTTTCGGAGTGCCCATTGTGGCCGTGACCACTCAGGATGTTTTAAAACACTAAGCTGCTCGCAGCAGTGAAAAGATCCGCCCGTTTCTGACTTACGGTCGAACAGCTCGGAGCTTACAGCGCAAGAAAAAAGGCAGGGGCGCAACATACGCCCCTGCCTTCATGGTATCGTTCATTGGAGACTCTAGCCGTCGCCACCCTGCCAACCGAAGGTGTCGACCAGAGAACCAGCACCGGATTTCACATCGGTTCTGACTTGCATGGGATTTCTCCTGTTCGTACTGTAAAATTCATGTCGAGTAAGGCAGATTATGCGGCAAGTTTTCTGCCCGAAAACTCCAGCTTCTAGTGGATGTCGCTGCCCTGCCAACCAAAAGTGTCTCTCAGGGAACCAGCGCCGGATTTAACATTGGTCTTAACTTGCATGGTCTTTCTCCTATTTATCTTTAAAAATGTATTCTGTGCCGGGCAGGGCTGTAATACGCTCTTCTGCCCGTAACGTTCAGGCTCTAGTGGATGTCGCTGCCCTGCCAACCAAAGGTGTCTCTCAGGGAACCGGCGCCAGATTTTACATTGGTCTTAACTTGCATGGTCTTTCTCCTATTTGTCTATAAAATTTTGTTCCGTGTCAGACAGGGCTGCAATACGCTCCCCTGCCCGTAACGTTCAGACTCTAGTGGATGTCGCTGCCCTGCCAACCAAAGGTGTCTCTCAGGGAACCGGCGCCGGATTTTACATTGGTCTTAACTTGCATGGTCTTTCTCCTATTTGTCTATAAAAAATTTGTTCCGTGTCAGGCAGGGCTGCAATACGCTCCTCTGCCCGTAACGTTCAGACTCTAGTGGATGTCGCTGCCCTGCCAACCAAAGGTGTCTCTCAGGGAACCGGCGCCGGATTTTACATTGGTCTTAACTTGCATGGTCTTTCTCCTATTTGTCTATAAAAAATTTGTTCCGTGTCAGGCAGGGCTGCAATACGCTCCTCTGCCCGTAACGTTCAGACTCTAGTGGATGTCGCTGCCCTGCCAACCAAAGGTGCTCTTCAGGGAACCAGCGCCGGATTTTACATTGGTCTTAACTTGCATGGTCTTTCTCCTGTTCTCTCTCTAAAATTTGTTCAATGTCATTCGGGGCTGCAACGCACTCCCCTGCCCCTACACATCCTGATTCTAGTGGATGTCGCTGCCCTGCCAACCAAAGGTGTCACGCAGAGAACCGGCGCCGGATTTTACATTGGTCTTGACTTGCATGGTCTTTCTCCTGTTCGTTCTGTAAAATTTGTTCAGTGTCATTCGGGGCTGCAACGCACTCCCCTGCCCCTACGCATCCGGACTCTAGTGGATGTCGCTGCCCTGCCAACCAAAGGTGTCACGCAGAGAACCGGCGCCGGATTTTACATTGGTCTTGACTTGCATGATCTTTCTCCTTCACACTCTAAAAAATTGTTTTACAGACTCTGGCATATTTAGAAAGCAATTTATTGCCTTTATGCACCGGGTTTCTAGTGATCGCCGCCCTTCCAACCAAAGGTATCTACCAGGGAGCCGGCTCCGGATTTCACATCAGTCTTTACTTGCATGATCCAATCTCCTTTTAGTCTGTTGGTAAGAAATATGTAACAACTTCCTTCTTCGTATCATGAGCATTTACAAATTACGACGCGCGGGTATTGCGAAAGGTTTACAATTTTTTTTCAATCATCCCATTTTTTTTTGCGTGCCCCGTCCTGACTGGTTTTATCAAGCCGTCTGGCATGTTTTTCGAATGGGAAATTTTTATATGCCCTTCGCCCTTGCGGGTACCGGCAAAGACGCTTAACTCATGGTTCGGCGACATATTTCGGCTGGCCACTCCAGGCCAAAACGAAGCTGCTGAGGAGAATCTATGCGGTATATTTACAACAAATCCACTGACCCCGCCTTCAACCTTGCTGCAGAAGAATATCTGCTGACGCAAAATGAGAGCGAAATCTTCATGCTTTGGCGCAACCAGGCCGCTGTCATCGTCGGTCGAAATCAGAACACCCTTTCGCAGATTGACGAAGCCTTCGTACAAAAGCACGACATCCCGGTCATCAGACGTTTGAGCGGCGGCGGCGCCGTATTTCACGACCTAGGCAACATCAATTTTACTTTCATCAGTTATGCGACTCCTTCGGGCGGTCTTGATTTTCACCGTTTCACCGACCCCATTCTGCAGGCTTTACAGCAGATGGGGGTAAACTGCTCTTTTGACGGGCGCAATGACCTGGTAATCGACGGACAAAAGTTTTCCGGCAATGCGCAGCACTTCCATAAAAACCGGTTGCTCCATCACGGCACCCTGCTTTTTTCCTCTGATATCGCCGACATCTCAGGCGCATTGCGTATCGCGCCGGAAAAATACCAGGACAAGGCAGTTAAAAGCATCAGCAAACGTGTCACCAATATCTCCAGTCATCTTCCTGCTCCCATGGAAGTCACCGAGTTTATCGAAGCGTTGATGCAGCACGTCTCGCAGGGCGCCGCCCAGGGAGATCTCTCTTTTTCCACCGAGGAAATAAAGGCCATCGAAGAACTCGCCCACGAACGCTACCGTGCCTGGGACTGGAATTACGGGTTTTCCCCGGCCTACAATTTTTCCCGAACCACCCGTACGCCTGGCGGACTTCTGGAAGTGCATCTGGACGTGGACAGAGGGGTGATACGCCATGCCCGCCTGTTCGGGGACTACTTCGGCGTCTGGAGCATTAGCGAACTTGAAGACCTGCTGGTGGGCTGCCGCCACGAACGGACGTCGCTGGAAAACCGCTTGAAGCAGGTGCCCCTCAATGCCTACATCAAGGGTGTGGACCTTCCAACCATGCTGAATTGTTTGTTCTAAATGCTGACTAATTCGATTGTTCGAATTTGGAGCAATGTTCATCTCTGGGACATACGGGCATAAAAAACGTTTTTTAACTGCATCCATTTAACATACTGAAATAGTTTACTATCGCCAAAATATTCATTTCAGGCATGCTCCTTGCTCTACTTGGGAATCTTAACATCTAAATTTAGGAGAGAATCTAATGGATGCAGCGGAAAAAGCTCAGAGTACTTTGGCCAAAATGATGAGTGAAGCGGGAAACGTTTTCCCCAAGTACCTTGAATTCACCAAGGAAATCATTAACTTCGGACCCCTTGACCACAAAACGCAGGAACTCATCGAAGTAGCCTGCTCCCTCATGTCTCAATGCGATATGTGTATCTCGCTTCACATACAGGGCGCTGCCAGTTATGGAGCCACCAAAGAAGAGATCATGCAGGCTGCCATGTTGGCCGCTGCCATGGGCGGATCCCCGAAAATCATGCAAATGCATTATGTTTTTGATGAACTTGAAGATTTGTTCTAAGGTCTGACGTAGCACTTTGCCGGGGGGATGGGAGCTTGCTCCATACCTCCGGCAGATTTTTTTTTTAGAAAGGAGCAAATGATGCAGATTGCAACACACGAAAGAATTGACCAGTCTTTGTGCGGAGAACCAATTCTGGTTGAGGAAAATCAGGCGCACGTACGGATGGAATGCGAGCAGCGGATGGCCGCGGACGATATGGGGCTGATTCACGGCGGCTTCATTTTCGGCATGGCGGATTATGCGGCAATGCTGTCCGTAAACCATCCCAATGTGGTGCTCGGAACCGCAGAAACCCGTTTTCTCAAACCGTCGCGGGTGGGGGATGTCTTGGTTGCCAAGGCCCAGGATACGACTCCGCAGGACCGTAAGCATCTGGTGCAGGTGGAAGTATTTTGCAATGAAGAAGTGGTCTTTTCAGGGACTTTTACCTGCTTTATTCCCAAAAAACACGTTTTGGAAAACGCTTAAGCGCCCTTCTTTTTTGCCTTCCAATGCCTTTTCAGATGCGCAAGGCGGACATTTCCGGCCGCCCTGCGCACATCTGTGGTCAGCTAGCGCATTTTCGCCTTGAAACCTTTTCAAGGTTAAGGCGCTCTAAAACAGCGAGTCTCCGCTGACATTGCCCAAGCCGGGGTGGATATCGAAACGAACCACACCGACAGGCACGTTGACAGCAGCTGCAACCCGTGCGGTTCCGGCAGCGCCGAATCCGCCACAGAGTTCAATGGCTGCAATGCCTTCTTTTTCCACTAGTTCGCGGGCCAGGGTTTCTGCCTGCGCGTAGTCGCCGACGGCAATGGCCAGCAACTCGACCTGGTCGGTACGCACCCAGCTTCTGTGCTTTTCAGGATTTCCTTCAGGAGCAATGAATATGAATGCGGCTTTGAGAGGTTTGCTCATTATGATCTCCTTCGTTGTTTAAGATGCCTGGCAAAACAGGCCGTTTTCTCTGGCCAGAGCCATGGTTTTCTGCACATCAACGACCCACGGTCCGTTGGTGTTCAGGCGGATGCTCGCGCGGGAGTTGCTGCCGATTTCAACTTCGCGCTCACCGTCGACAGCGATCAGCCCCGGGGAGACACTGATGGGGAAAATCTCACCGGGATGCATATCGCTCACGCTTTTTACCGGTACATCCGCAAACATGCCGGGCGCGATGGCTGCACTTACCGTGGAAGCAGCCGGTACGCCCAATTCCATGGCCAGGCCCAGAGGCTCTTCCGGGCGGAGGCTTCTTACTTGTCCTCCAATGGCTGAAAGACCTATGGAAGAAGCGCTGCAGCGCGTCAGAAAAAGCTGCGGCACCTTCTCCATATGCCAGACCGCACGTGAAGCTAGGAATACGTCGTCATATACCGCGGCGTCAACAAGAGCCATGTCCGCGACAGCGTCATCGATCAAAATATCAAACATGCATGAATGATAGCAGCATTGTTCCCAAGGCAGGCGGCCGGAGGCAACAAGGCCGGCAGCGAGTCCTGCCACAGTGGCTTCGCCCATGAAAGGAAATACGTTGTTGGTTCCTGTGGATAGCGGCATGACGGGGATTTCAACGCTCCCTTTGCAGGCAGCCCGGCTGGTGCCGTCACCACCGAGCACTGCCAGGCACCCTACGCCAAGCGTCGCCATGATTTCCGCCGCAGTGGTCGTATCCGCTTCTGTGCTGCGAATAGGCATTTCCACCGGTTCGACGGGGATGGAAGGCGAAATGGCGTTAAGGGCCCGAGGAACAATGGCGTAAGCATCCGGCATGTAGATTATTTTTGAGACTCCGGCACGCTCCATTCCCAGAATCAGGCGTCGTACCATACGCACTTTTTCCTGGTTGTCGAAAACGCTGCCATGCGCCACAAGGCGCCGTATATCCTTGCCGGAGGCAGGATTGGCCAGAATGCCTGCGATACTCACTCCTACGACCTCACTTGAAAAAAAACGGGGAAACGCCGGGCGTTTCCCCGTTTGATTAATTATTTAATGCTTTTGACTGCCTCAATGATGTTGCCCGCATTGGGAATGTAGAACTGTTCCAGGGGCGGGGAGAAAGGCACCGGGCAGAAAGGAGCGCCGACCCGTTTGATGGGGGCGTCCAGGAAGTCGAGGGCTTCTTCGGCAACTATGGCGGCGATTTCCGCGCCGGGTCCGGCAAAGGTAACGGCCTCGTGGGCGATGACCAGAGAATTGGTCTTCTTGACGGATTCCAGAATGGTTTCCTTGTCCAGAGGCAGCAGGGAGCGCAGATCGACAACTTCGGCGTCGATGCCGTCGGCTTTGAGCTTGTCGGCCGCTTCGAGGGCTGTGTGAACCATCAGCGAGGTGGCGACGATGGTAACATCCTTGCCTTCGCGTTTGATGTCGGCTTTGCCGAGTTCAACGGTGTACAGATCATCCGGCACTTCGCCGCTGACACCGTAAAGCAGTTTGTGTTCCAGGAAGACAACGGGGTTGTCGTCGCGGATGGCGCTGATAAGCATGCCTTTGGCATCGTAAGGTGTGGCGGGAATGGCCACTTTGAGGCCGGGAATGTTCATGAACCAGGATTCCAGGCTCTGGGAGTGCTGGGCGGCAGCACCGATGCCAGCGCCCTGAGGCATACGCAGAGTCATGGGCACGGTGGCCTTGCCGCCGAACATGAAGCGCATTTTGGCGGCCTGGTTGAACAGCTGGTCCATGGAAACGCCGATGAAATCGACGAACATCAGCTCTGCAACAGGACGAAGTCCGCTGGCGGCGGCACCGGCGGCGGCACCGACTACGCAGCTTTCAGAGATGGGCGTATCCCGTACGCGTTCTTCACCGAACTGGTCGAAAAGTCCCTGGGTAACACCGAAGCAACCGCCGAACTGGCCGACGTCTTCACCGAAAATGAGTACATTTTCGTCACGCTCCATTTCCTGCTTCAACGCTTCGTTGAGTGCCTGAAGATATGTTTTTTCGGACATTGTTCTCTCCGTTTATTTTAATTCGTGTGTATTAACGAGATATTACGCGTACACGTCGTCCATCAGAGCGCTTGTTTCCGGCAAGGGGCTTTCCTTGGCGTAGGCAACAGCGTCGTCAACGGCTTTGGCAATGCTTGCTTTGATATCCTCAAGCTCTTTTTCAGTAAGGGTCTTGCTTTCCAGGAGCTTTTTCTCAAAACGGGGGATAGGATCTTTGGCCATCCAGGCTTCCAGTTCTTCAACACAGCGGTAGGTGCAAGCGTCGCCTTCGAAGTGACCGCGCCAACGGTAGGTCTTACATTCGATCAGGGACGGGCCTTCACCCTTGCGGGCGCGTTTAACGGCTTCGAGCACGGCTTCATGCACGGCGAGAACATCGTTGCCGTCAACAACAACGCCGGGCATGTCGTAAGCGGCGGCGCGGTCGGCGATATCGGTGATGGCCATGGATTTGCATTGCGGGCAGGAGATACCGTATCCGTTGTTTTCATTCACGAAAACCAGAGGCAGCTTCCAGGCGCTGGCCCAGTTCAAAGCTTCCTGAGTGGTTCCCTGGTTGGATGCGCCGTCGCCGAAAAAGCAGACAGCTACGTGGTCGGTCTTTTTGTATTTGGCAGCCAGAGCAGCGCCAACGGCCAGAGGGCCGCCGCCGCCAACGATACCGTTGGCGCCGAGAATGCCCAGGTCCATATCGGCGATGTGCATGGAACCGCCCTTACCTTTGCAATAACCGGTCGATCTGCCGAAAATCTCGGCCATCATCAGCTTCAGGTCGCCGCCCTTGGCCAGCAGGTGGCCGTGACCGCGGTGCGTACTGGTGATGGCGTCGGTGTCGTTAAGAGCGGCGCAGGCGCCGGTGGCGACTGCTTCTTCACCGAGATAGAGGTGCACGAAGCCCGGAATCTCGCCTGCGGCGAAGAATTCCTGCAGCTTCAGCTCGAACATCCGGATCTTGTTCATGGTTTCGTACATGTGAACCAATGTCTTCTTGCTAAAAGCCATTGTTGTCTCTCCTCTGGTTTAATCGGCCCTGGCGGCGCACCCGCAGGCCGGTTTGTCCGATTGCTTTGTCCCATCAATTGAGATGTCCGTTTCAATGGAAACGGTAAGGGCTGCACAAGCGACGACTATGTCGCTTACTCCCGGGGCGAAACAGGGCACTTCTATTCCGGCCACGCGCATACCGCCTTTGGCCAGGGTCAAAGAGGTGCTGCCGATAGGAATGCAGGCAAGTACCGCATCCCTGTCCACCGCATCCGGGTCTGGTACGGCCACATCAGCATGCACATAAACGCCCTGGAACTGGTCTCGCCCGCAGATTTCCACTATGCCGCACAGACATATCCTCGAGACTGCGTCCTTGACCGCGCGAACGGCGGCCTTGGTCATGTTCTCACCATGCAGATCGGCGGCGTAGCCTAGCTCGATGGCAAACCGTTTACGTGACATGAACGCTCCTTAAGCGATCATCAGGGCGGGATTTTCCAGCATGTCTCCCAGCTCGCGCAGGAAAGTCATGGCCGGACCGCCATCAGTGGGCATATGGTTGAAGGTCAGGGAAAGCGTCATCATCTGGCGGATGCAGATCTGGCCATCTTTGACTCCCGGCTTTTCCACAACACGGCCTACGCCCAGAATGCCGGTTTCCGGCGGATTCAGAATGGGGGTGAAGCCGTCGACACCCATCATGCTCACGTTGCTGATGGTAAAGGTGCCGCCGGAGAGTTCGTCCATGTCCAGGCCGCCTTTGCGGGCGCGCATGGCAACATCGCGTACTTTGGTTTTGAGTTCTTCCAGTGTGTACGTATCCGCATTTTTAACTTTGGGAACGATCAGCCCGTTGGACAGAGAAACAGCAATACCGAGGTTCACGTACGGGTGCAGGTGGATGCCGTCTTCCTGCAGCGTGGAATTCATGACCGGGTGTTTCTTCAGTGCACGGCACACCGCGTACGCTATAATATCGTTATAGGACAGGCGGTATTCAGGATCGCGTTTGTTGCGGTCGAGCAGAGTCTTGCGCAGGGCCACCATTTCGGTGACGTCCAGTTCTACAAAAACAGAAAGCTGGGCTGCAGAGTCCAGGCTGGCTTTCATGTTGTCGGCGATGATCTTGCGGATGCCTTCCATGGGCACGATGGTATCCTGAGGAACCGCAGGACCTGCTGCCGCAGGCTTGGAAGCGGCGGGATTCATGGCCCGCAGGATGTCGGCCTTGGTAATCTTGCCGCCCTCGCCCGTACCCGTGATCTGGGTCAGGTCGATGCCCTTCTGGCGGGCAAATTCTACTGCCTTGGGGCTGGCGTTGACGCCGGGAATGGATTCGGAAGCTTTCTGCACATCAGCCTTGGTAATCTTGCCGTCAGGGCCGGTGCCGGTAACTGTGGACAAATCCACGCCAAGTTCTTTGGCCAGCTTGCGCGCGGCGGGCATGGCGGGAACGAATGCTCCACTGGAAGCCGCTGCAGGAGCAGCTCCGGCCGCGGGAGCGGCATCGGCGGCTGCAGCAGCAGGAGCTGCGGTTCCACCGGCAATCTTTTCGGGGGTTTCACCCGGAGCGGCGATGACGCCCAGAACAGCCTGGACAGCTGCGACTTCGCCTTCATGTACGACAATTTGCGCCAAGACACCGCTGGCGGGAGCCTCAACTGAGTTAGTGATTTTGTCAGTCTCCACTTCAAATAGCGGTTCGCCAGCTTCGACCGAGTCGCCTTCGCTTTTAAGCCAGCGGACGACTTTACCTTCTTTCATTGTCAGGCCCCATTTGGGCATGATCACTTGTTGAGCCATAACCTATCCTCCTGAGTGGTTCCGTATGAACACGTATGGAGCCTGTAATTTGCAACGCTGGTGCCAAGGCGATTTCATCTATCATTTAAGGTTATTACATAAAAATCCCCCTGAACGGTCTCGGATTGTGTTCGATGGTGGAACAAATGGAAGCCTGATTGCGAAATAACTGTTTCAATATCTCTATCTCACTGATATTGCATTGATATTCGACTGTACTTTTTAGCAGATGTGTTCAATATCCGAACACTTGACAGGAAGTTTACAGATGGGTCAAAGCTTACTCGAGGATAAATCCGTTGCGTGTAGTTCATGGAGGTTGAAAATGCATTTGCTCCTCAGAAATAACGATGGATTCGAAATCAGCAGAGATGCAGTACAACAGCCACAGGTAATAGAACCGGAGGAAACCCTTTATAAACCCAGGGACCAACGGAAAACACCCGTGGATTACTTGCGCTGGAAAAAATTCGTGGACGGGAGGGATATTGCCCTCAGCGGCCTGGATAAAACCATTGCCAACTCCTGGCGCAGATGCCAGGGGATGGAGGTTGATCCGGGGCCCCGCAGTTGCTGGGATTTCACGCCCATGGATCAGCTCGAGCCCTTTACCTCAACCCTCAACAAAGTCGGCGGGGATATTATTTCAACGGCCTATAACGCCATCAAAGGCAAACGGTTGTTGCTCACCATTTCCAATGCCGATGCAAAACTGGTCCACACCTGCGGGGACCTCGACGTACTTCTGCTTGCCGACAAGCTGAATTTCGGTCCCGGAGCCAACTGGACCGAGCGAAGCGTCGGCACCAACGCCATTGGTACGGCCATTGTCACCGGCCGCCCCATGCAGGTTTTTGGAGAAGAACACTTTTGCCGCAGCCATCACAGCTGGAGTTGTACAGCGGCGCCCATTTTCGACCCGCGAGGGAACATCTGGGGCTGCTTCGACATCTCGGGCCCGAAGGAATCGGACCATTCCAATTGCCTCAGACTTGCGTTGCAAGCCGCACGGGCATTGGAACAGCAATTATGCCGGCTGTATTGTTCGGAACTCGAAGGCCAGATGGGTTCGCTTTTTTCATCAATGTTCAATTCCGTCATGACCGGGATTCTTTCCGTGGACAACTCAGGAAAAATCTCCAGCGCCAACAGTGCGGCGGAAACATTGCTGAATTGTCCCGGCGGCATGCTGCGGGGGCGCAAAGCGGATGATTTCTTTGCGTACAGCAAGTTTCTGGCCCTTAATGACATGGCATCCGTGTCGGGACCGGTCACGTTGGAGTGCCTGGCCGACCCCAAACTCTACGTACGCGCCATGCCTGTTTTCAGCGTCAACGGAAACATGATTGACGCCATTGTCACAGTGAGCGAAACGCAACGCTTTTGCCAATTCTCCGTTTCTTCCGAGACGGACATCACCCCCCCTGCCGCCGAGGCAGAACCACCCAAGGGATTCAATCACATTATTCACGGCAGCAAGATCATGCGCCAGGCCATCCGTCAGGCGGCCAACGCCGCCCGGACGCCATCCACGATCCTGCTGGCCGGTGAGTCTGGAACAGGTAAGGAACTGTTCGCCAGAGGCATTCACCAGGCCGGACCGCGCACCCAGAGACCGTTCATTGCCGTCAACTGCGGTGCGTTTTCCGAGGAACTCGTCCAGAGCGAACTGTTCGGCTATTGCGAAGGAGCTTTTACAGGCGCCGCGAAACGCGGCCGGGTCGGAAAATTCCAGAAGGCCGACAAGGGCGTGCTCTTTCTGGATGAGATCTCGGAAATGCCTTTATCGCAACAGGTCAACCTGTTACGCGCGCTGGAAGAGCGCGCCATCGTTCCGGTGGGAGGAACCACGCCCAGACCGGTGGACGTAAAAATTATCGCCGCCACCAACAAGGACCTGCAGGAACTGGTCAGACAGGGACGCTTCCGCAAAGACCTTTTCTACCGGTTGCATGTGGTGGTCATCAACATTCCGGCCCTGCGAGAACGCGGCAACGATGTCCTTTTGCTTGCAAAATACCATCTGAACCGTCTTTGTTCGGAATTCGGCATCCCCTGCGAAGGAATGGACCCGGACGCCGAAGCCATCCTCATGGCCCACGACTGGCCCGGAAATGTACGCGAACTTGTCAATTGTCTGGAGTACGCCGTCAACAACCTCACCGGCAAATGGCTTCAGGCCCAGCATCTGCCGTCGTACCTCCTGGATACCATGGAAGGCGAGGTGCTCGAAGGCAAAGATAAACTGACGAACGGATTTGAACTCAAAAAGCGTGAAGAGGAAGCCATCCGGGAAGCACTGGACTTCCATCACAAGAATATCAGCAAAACAGCCAAGGCGCTGGGTATCGGACGCAATACCCTGTACGCGAAAATGGAGCGCTATAACATTATGATTTGACGCCGGGTCTCAGATACTGCCGGCAATGCGTGCGATTCGTCCGCGCCAGGACACAACGCCTGTACCCTGTTTTATTCGTAAAAAACTCCTGCATGCAAGGGGCTCGCCCCCTTGCATGCAGCTCGTCCTTACTCCCCTAGCCCGCTTTACTACGCGCTTTCTCCCGCGATGCGCAGCCCGAATGTCACCGCGCCGTTGGCTGCTGCCCCGGCTGGAACAACCTGCTTGAGCCAGAAAGCCGCAGCCGCGGGTTGCGTGCTGAAAGTAATGGTGTCGCCCGACGCCCAAGAACCGCTCCACCCGGCCATGGGCAACGTAAAGTACGGCTCGCCGGCGTCGGCGTTGCCTGGCGCATAATCGCTGCCGATGCTCCCCGATGCCAGGTCTCCCGTATAGGTTCCGGCAACGTCGAACGCGCTGGAGCCGGTGAATGTGATGGTCCAGTCGTCTTCCACCGTTCCCAGATTGCTCAACTCCAACGGACTGTTTTCGTCGTCATAGGTTCCGGCGTCGCTGCTCACAGTCCAGTCGCTGAGCACGGGTTCCAGGTCTCCGGGGGCGAACACCGCGGCCGCGCTGCTTTCGTCGGCGGCGTAATCATTGGCCAGCTGGTCGTCCGCAGCCAGAGTCACCGTAACGTCCGTGTCCGTCCGTTCCACAGTGACGTCGGAAAAATACTCCTCATTGCTGTCGTCGCCGATCCAGACCGTATCTCCGCTCTGGATCAGATCCGCCGCTGTTTCCAACACAAGGGTAAACGAAGCTGCACCGGCGGCCACGGCTGTTTTCAACGTTCCACAACCATACTCGCGCGGGTTGGACAACTCGCCCTGTGTATCCCGCTGCGTGCCCTCAAGCAGCGTCAGGTGGACGTAGGCGTTGTTCAAACTCAGGTCGTCGGCATTTTCCACGGCCACGAATACCTTGCGGTAGCGCGTCAGGCCGCTTTCCCTTTCGCTCTGAGTCGGATCCGGGAAAATATTGTTCTTCACGGAATCCGCGATGGAAGCACTGCCCATGCGTCCGCCGTTCAAACTTCCGTCCGAGACTGTGGCGGAGCGGTAAAACTGTAATTCTTCTGCCTGAATGCTCATGCTGCCTCCTTATTCGTCCGCCAGTTCAATGGCGTATTTTTCGGATAAATAGCTTTCCGCCTGCTGAATTTCCGCATCCTCCAGAGCCCGGTCCCAGGCAAGCACCTCGGCGATTTCAAAGGAATCCCCGCTCTCCATGCACAGATAAATATAGAACAAATCCTCCAGCGAGCGCGTCAGCGTGGCCGAACCGGTCAACTCCAGCTGCGAAACAAGTTCCTCGCCATTGGAACGCAAGGAAAAAGCGCTTTGGGAAAGCGCATAGCGTATCGAAACAATGCACCAGTCCGTGGAGCGCTCCGCCACCGCATCATTGGTATAATTTCCCGGAAGATCCCCCCACATATCCAGACCGTCGAAGCGGGCGGGAGACCAGCCGTTGAATTCAATGCCGCTGCTGTAGACCTGCCCGGTCATGTTCAGATGCCCGTAGGCGAACGCCGATATTTTGCACACCAGGATCAGCTGACGCCCCTGCCCCGAACTCGCGTAATGAAAGCCGGTCTCCAGCGCCATGCCGATCTCTTCAAACTCCTCGGAAACCGTCCGTAGCGAGGGCAATCCGTTGATCCGGTCTTCCCGGTACCTGGGCGCCACTTCGGTCTCGGAGGTCAGCGGATAATCGCCCATGCTCGCCGGCCAGGACGCCACCTCGTCCCCGTCGCTATAATTTTCCAGAGCGTCCGCCCGCCACCAGCCCACCAGGCCAGACAACGCAATCCGCCCCTGCAGCCGCACCGTCACCAGCAAGCCCGTCAGCGCCTGCTGCAAGGAAATCTCATAACACTTGCGCCCCTCTTCGCAGCCGGTTTCGTACGGCCCGTAGACCCCGTCCTGCTCAGGATCCACGTACGATACGCCGTCCTCCTTGGCCTCGCCCTGGTCTGTGGCGCCCTGCAGCTCCACCTCCAGTTCCGGCCTGGAGCTGACTGAAAAACGTTCCAAAGTCATTTTCCGATGCCTCCGGCGGCCAAACGTTTAAAACGATACAGTTAGGCGACGCTGATGCTTTCGTTACTGAGTTCGTCCTCGTCCGTGGAAAGATAGCCGTCCGCACTGATGGAGATGGCATGGTCGCCGGTGCTGATACCGTCCACCTGAAGTTCGCCGTTGGCGTCCGTACTGCCCGCAACTGTTCCGTCTATGGACACAACGGCCCCTGCCACAGCTGTTTCAGTGGAATGGTCGATGACCTTGAGCGTGATGTTGCGTTCTTCCGTGTCCGAGGATTCGAGTTCGGGCAGTTCGATGGTGAAGCTTTTGAACAACGCGTCCGTACGATACAGAAAAAACCAGGCCAGTTCGGACGCATTCGCGGGCACGCTCCAGGTCCAGCGCCGGTAAGTACGGATATTGCGCGCCTGCACCAGCACCGCGCCGTAGATGGGCAGTTCCTCGGTCAGCTTGAGGTAGGAGTAGCCCCTGCGGCTCCACCACTGTCCGCAGTTGCCCGAGCAGCAGGCTCCGCGGGCCGCGCGTATTTTCGGTTTGCCGTCGTCGCCGATGTAACACAGAGAAGTCAGAGCCTTGATGGAGACAAGCTCCTGAAAGGGCAGGTCGAGCTGCGCCTCGTAAGCTTCTTCAAAGGTCACAGTCTGCTCGAACACGCCTGCGTCGTCGCTGGCGGGTTCCTGCCCGCCCTGCCCGTCCGAAACATACTGCCAGTCGTAGACCAGCTCCCCCACTCCCAGGCTTTCCCCTCCCTGGTAAAGCACCCAGGACTCGTTCAGCAGGTTTTCCACTCCCCAAAGCAGGATCTCCACCGCATCCCCCACGGAAACCTCCTGCTCGGGAATCTGCAGCAGCAATCCCGAATCTTCCGAATCGTCCGCCTCTTCGGAAAAATCCAGCAGCAGGGAATAGACCGTACTCATTTTTATCTCCCTCTTGGCTTAAACCACGGCCAGCTTCAGGGACAGCAAACGGTAGCGCGTATCGTCCGCCGGGTCCGCGACCTCGGCCACGGGTTCGGCTTCCAGTACGGGCTGGTCCCAAAGCCGGAAAACCACTGTAAAGGTCCGGCCGTCATGCAGGCTCAGAAGCATCTGCCTGTCGGCCTGGGCTGCCCATTCCTGCAGTTCGAGCAGATCCGCCCTGTCCAGCCAGCCGTGCTCGTGCCCCAGCGTTATGGAGCGGCCGGATTCCGAGGGCCGCTGCAGCAGCTCGAACACCGCCCGTCCCTGCAGGGTGTAGCTCAAAGCGCCGGTGGCCTGGACCCAATCGAACTCATCCTGCCAAACCAGCGCGTCCGGAAGGCTCAGGGTGTCCAAGACAATGCTCATGATCCGTTCTCCTCGGAAAACAATGCGCCCAGCTGTTCGCCGGACAGACGCGTACCTGCCGCCACTTCCGAAATACGCCGCTTGTAGGCGCGTTTCTCCTGCGCTGCCGCGGCTTCCAGGCAGCGTACGAACCAGCTCCAGCCGTATTCGTAAACCCGCGTATGCCCGAAGGCGCAGAGATACTGCACGGACTCGCACAAACGCCGCTCTAGTTCTGCGGCTGGGCTGCGTCCTTTTTTGCCAGTCCGGCGGCGCTCTGGGCCAGCCGTCTGGCAAGGAGTTCGAAAAAATCCTTGTTGACCTCCTCAAAAGCCTGCCAGAGCCGCAGATAGTCCCCGCCGCCCAGTTCCCGGACGTGTTCCTGCAGGGAGGTACAGGCTTCGAGCAGACGCAGCCGGCTCTCCACATCACCCAGCAGATAGGCCAGCACCTGGTGTTTGCGGTTCGTAGCCGCATGCTGTTCGGAAAGATCCTTGTCTTGCGCCCCGTCGCTCCCATCAGCCAGGTCGCCCATCACGGCCCTGGCCAGTAGCAGGCTCATGCCCGGCGTTATCTCCTGTACGATGACGTCCAGCTTGTTCGCCTCCGCCCCCAACGCTATTGTCAGCTCTTTTCTGGGAATCATGTTCCGTTTCCTCTTCTCAGCATATCCGTTTTCGACGCAGCGCCCGCAGTGGAGGAAAAGTCATGAAACGGCTTGACAGCCACGACTTTTCCCCACTTCGTTCGATGCCCCGTATCCCCCGTTAGCGCATTTTCGCCTTGAAACAAGGCTTATTCCTGAAACAATTGGAATTGTTTCAGAAAAATGCATAAGAGCCTCTAAACTTTTTCAAAGTGAAGACGCTCTAACTCGCAGGAATGACCGTTGTCCGGAAAGGCGATTCATAATTCTCGGGTGTTTCCGCCTTGCCCACCAGATCCAACGTATTGAATTCGCTGGTGATGAAACTGATGGCCGCCTCGGGAGTGACCCGTACGCGCCAGACTTCGGTAAGCTCGCTGTTGCCCGTGCTTTCGTTGTAACCGTCCAAGCGCAGCGAAAGCAGCACGTCGGCCGTGGCCCCGCCTTCGATGACGTAACCGCCGTCATCCGCGGCAATGGCTGCGCAGTTGTAGCTGACGGTGCAGCTCGCACCGTCAGTGATGGAGCCCGTGGACAGGGCCATGACCATGCCCGCCTCCTCCTTGACCAGAAAATCCGTATCCTCCGTACGGTCTTCCGTGCCGTCGTTGACCCCTACGCTGGAAAGCTTGTACTTGCCCACGCTGACCCACTGGTCATGGGGCAGCGTCAGGGTCGTGGATCCGGCCGTGACTTCACTCTGGGTCAGCGACGTGTCGCTTCCGCCCAGGGCAATGGCCAGATTTTTCCGCCCGAAGGTGTCCACCGTAATTCGTACGTCCACGCCGTTAGTACGGTTGATGGTCTCCAAAGTCTGCCCGGCCGTGGCCCGCTGGTAGGACTTGCGTTCGTATTTCTCCACCAGCGGCTGCAGGGTGAACACCCGGGCGTTGCCTATGGGCCGCCACTGGGCCTCGCTGTCGCTCAGGTCCTTAACCATCAGGTCGCCCGAGCCGATCATGCCCTTGTCAGTCAATAATCCTGTCGGCATTGCTTGCTCCTTGTGCGAATTTTATGTGTGCCTCCGGCGGCTTAAACCCCTCTTGGTAAAAAGGAGTTTAAGAATCCCCAAAAACCTTTAGCCGGGATTGCTGAAAACAACGCCGTAAGGTACCGCGCTTCCCTCCCCCCAATACGCGCGTCCAGGGCCGCTGCCCTGGCGAGGGGTGCGGGGGCGAGCAGCCCCCGCGACGTTTCCGTTGCCATTGCTTTCATATTCCGGACGCGTCGTGGACGTAGGTGGTGTTGAGCACCAGGGAGAACGCCACGTAAGGCGTATAAGTTGCCTTTTCGGTTTCGGGCAGGACTTCGGTGTCCAGAGCCAGCCCGCCGCGTCCGGGGTCGGCCAGGCAGGCGGCCCAGAGGTCGTCGGCCAGGGAGGAAACCAGTTCGTCCGGGGTCTGCGCTTCCATGGCGTAGACGAACAATCCGATTTCCAGCTCCGAGACGAATTCCCGGCCTTTGCCCGCCCGGCGCGTCTGTTTGGGCTTGGGCAACTGTCCGACCACGGCCACCAGAGGGAACTGGCTCTGCGCGTAATCCGCCAGATCACCCGGATCGGCGGGTTGTTCGCGTACCACTGCGCCCACCCAGGCAAGCGCGCCCACAGCGCTGATGACATCCTGCAGAATCCGTTCGCGAATGCTATCCGCGCCCATGCCTTCCTCCTTTATCCGCGCCGCAGCCGCCGCGGCGTGATCCTGGCCTTTTCGGTCCGGTCCGTGACGCCCGATTCGTCCCAGTCATAATCCACGCCCGCGCGCAGCAGTTCTTCAAAGGCCTCGCGATAGTGTAGTTCGTACGCGTCGCGCTGCCGTTCGAAACCGTCCGGTTCGGGCGAACCGATTTTCATCAGCTGCTCGTGCGCATAGACCAGAGTTTTGAGTACGGATAAGCGCTTGAGCTGGTCCGGATTGAGCCCGTCGCTACGCAGCGGGCGTACGCGCGGATCAACTCCCCGGTCACGGGCCGCATCGCGGAACCACTTGCGATCCAGATCTTCAAGCAGATCCTCTTCGGCCAGCGTACGGATGCTCTCCGTGCCGTCCGGCAGCAGATCAAGCAGAGCAGGCCGCCGCGCGGTCAGATCGCTGTCGCTGGAAAAGGCCATCAGTTCGCCCCTTATTTATTGTTGTTGTCCGCGCTTATTTGTCCCGGCGCAGCACCACGGCCAGGTTGCCGTCCAGACAGGCAACGCCGAAGAGCACGTCCAGAGTCACGTTGACGGCCGCTGTGGCGTCGTCGTAGGCCAGCCGGGAACGCACGGAAATGCCGGACTGCGGATGGGTGACCACGCTCATGTTGGCGCCCGCGCCGTCGCCGATTTCCGGCAGGGGCGCGAAGGCCAGGGCAAAGGCGTTGCGATGAAACATCAGGTTGGCGTAGTAGCTGTCCGCATGCACGGAAGAGCCCGAACCGTCGCTAAAGGTCACCACGGCACCGGAGGCGTAATCCTGCGCCAGGGGCGGACTGATGGAGACGTCCGAGGCGCTGCCGGAACTGAGAGTCACGCTGCCGGTGACCACATAGCGCTGTGTATGCCCTTCGATGACAAAGGAATCCCCGGCCGCCAGGGTTTCGGATTCGGAAAAATCTTCCAGGCTGACGGAGGTCGCTCCCTTTGCGGCATCCGCGGCCAGTGCGCCCGCGGTATCCGTACCGGCGGAGACCAGCGTACCGGACGTATGCGTGGGGAGATTCTGATTCACGAAATGCTCCACGCCGAAACGTTCGCCCAGCGATCCGTGCAGGAGCGCTTCGGTGCCCTGCTCGCGCCCGGCCACGGCAGCGCTGTGAAAAACGTCCCGTCCGAGGAAGGCCGCTTCCAGTACGGAATCGATGGCGAAATGGACGTTGCCCATGTCCACCAGAGCGCCCGCGTTGTCGCGCAGCAGTTTGCGCGAGCCGAGAATGTCGCTTTCCGTGGGCGTGCCGGCGCAGTCATAGCCCCAGGGAACGCAGGTGTAGAGCGCGGTGAGCTGCTGGTCCACATAATTGGCCAGGGCGTAGGCGGCCGGCGCGATGTGGTCGTCCACCAGCTTTTGCCCGCCATAGGCCAGTTCCTTGTCCGTCACCGCGAACTTGACTTCGCGCCAGTTGTTCAGAGTGATGTCCACGGTCTCGGTATACAGTCCGGGCGTGGTGCCGGTGCCGCCTTCCTGGGTCACGAAGCTTGAAGGCTTGCGAATGCTGATGGTCTGGCCGAAATTGGCGCTGCGGCGTTCCTCGTCATAGCCGCGGTGGACACGCGAGGCCATGCCCAGAGCCTGCTCGAGATGCAGCAGAGCTTCCTGCGCGTAAAATGTCGGTTGATAGGCATTGGTGCTGTTCGCCATGAATTCTGCTCCTTGCTTGCGGCAGGCCGGCCGTTCGGGCCGCCTGCTCCGGTCTGTTGCCCCCGGCGTCCGGGCCGGAAGTATTGCGGGACTGTTGCGAGGCTATTGCGATTCTATTGAATGACGAGTTCGCCGCCCTGGATCACCGCCCGTTTCTTGGCGCTGCGGTATTGGGCCGGATCCTTGGCCTGTTCTCTGGAAAGCTTCACGTTCTGTCCTTTGAATTCGCGCCCGGAAACCGCTGCTCCGCCTCCGGAACGTTCCTTGGCGTTGCCGCTGGAAGCAAAAAGATGAGGCGCGTTGACGAGCAGATCCTTGGCCCACTCGATAAACGTCAGGGACTCGCCGTCATTGCGACCGGAAAGCAGATTGCCGTCGGCGTCTCTGGCCACGGCGCGGCCGTTTGCGTCGATCTGGAACAGGCTTTTGCCCCTGGCCAGCACATCGGGCCAGGCGTTCTTGTAGATCACGCCCACCTCGTCCACCGCATCCTTGATGCCGCGCTCCACCAGCACTTCGGCCAGACGACTGGTTTTCTGCTCCAGTTCCTCCTGCAGACCGGCCAGCCGGGAATCCAACTGTTTAATCCGGGCTTCGTACTCGTTCCGGGACCGGGCCATACGCGTTTCCAGCAGCTGGTCCACTTTGCCCTGCTCGAGCATCTCGCGCTCCGCCTTGTCCTGTACGGAGGACAAGGCTTTTTTGGCCTGGTCCGGATCCAGCCCGTCGAATTTCGCCAGCTGCTCCTTGAGACTGCTGACCTGTTCGCGCAGCTGTTCGCTTTCCTGTACGCGGGTCTGTGCGGCGGCCTGGACGGCCTTGTCCACCAACGCCTTGACCTCCGGCTGATCCTGCCAGCCCTGCGGCAATGTTTCGCTTTTTTCCATTCCTGCACTCCCTGTGCTTGCACCCGGCTGAAGACAAAAATGCTCTGTCCCCTGCGGGCAGATTTTGTTGTATGCCGCGCCGTCCGGGTGGCCTGGGCTTTTAGTCAAACCGTTTTGAACCTTTCCCCACCCTTCGACGTATGGCGGCATACTAGGGAAAACTATCGGGAAGAGCTAAACTGAAGCGTTTCCCCACCAACTGACGGGTAGGTAAGCAAGATTCGGAATGAAATGGGGAGGTAAATTTGGACGGAAGTTCAAACGAAAAAATATATTTTCAGCTTGATACGCCAATAGGCAGTATATGCGACAATTGGGAGAGGAATATGTAAAAAAATGAATGCGACACAGCCGGATGATTCAATTTCTGGACACGCTTTGAAGCGCCTTCACGACATCGCTCCAGAAATACCAGTCGGTTTCTTGATCATCATTTAATTGAACCGGATGCACCTGAAGTTTGAGAAGTACGATTGTCGCCAGATGCAGCGGCATCAGATCCAGCCGCCGGGCGATATCTTTAATCCGCACCACCTCAACACGCGTATCCTTCTTACGACAATACATCTTTCCCCCAGAAGGTTCGTCTTTTTTTAATCCTAATATACTACCCCTTCTGTTTCACAAAACAGTGAACATTTGGCGTAATCTTGATGGCGAAAAAAATGCCCGGAAGAATCTAACCTTCCGGGCAGTAATGATTCAAGGCAAATTCCAGCGATACGCTAGTTGATGTAGCCCTGCTCGCGCAGGTAGCGCAGGACCTGTTCGGCGGCTTCGGAAGGAGTCAGCTCCGTGGTATCGATAACGATTTCCGCATTGGCGGGAACCTCGTACGGATCATCGATGCCCGTGACGCCCTTGATGACCCCGGCTTTGGCCTTGGCGTAAAGCCCCTTGCGGTCGCGCTGCTCGCAGACTTCCAGAGGCGTCGCCATGTAGATCAGGATATAGCCCCCGTATTGGGAAACCAGTTCGCGCCCGTACAGGCGGGATTCATCATAGGGGGCAATGGGGGCGCAAATGGCAATGCCCCGGTTCTTGGTGATCTCGCTGGCCACATAGCCGATCCGCGAGACGTTCAGATTGCGGTGTTCTTTGGTAAAAGTCAGTTCGCTGGAAAGATTGCGCCGTACGATATCGCCGTCCAACAAGGTTACCGGGCGGCCCTGGATTTCCAGAAGTTTGACGTAGAGCACCTTGGCAACGGTTGATTTTCCCGCTCCGGATAGTCCGGTAAGAAACAGCGTGAAGCCCTGCTGCGACTTGGGGGGCACTGCGCGGCACATTTCCTCGATGACTTCCGGAAAAGAATACCACTCCGGCACATCCAGTCCGTGGTCCAGGCGGCGGCGCAATTCCTCCTGCGAAATATCCACGGCCCTGACGCCGTCTTTGATCTCACCGGGCAGCAGAAATTTACTGAAGTCCTCCACATAGACGCGCGACCGGACCGGCATGGGAATAATGTCGATATCCTGCCGGTGCGTTTCCAGGGCCTGCAGCGCCGCGCCCGGCGGATAATAGCCCTTGCCGTTCATGAACGGATCGTCATGCTGCTCGTGCACCAGAAAATGGCTGCAGCCGTAATTCCGGTTAATCATGGCGTGCAGCAGCGCCCCTCTGGGCCCGGCGCCGCGATGGCGTATGGGGCAGAGATTGAGCATGGCGGCATTACGGGGCAAATGGTGGATGAAATGATCGTAGCAGCGTACCAGGGAAAAATGGCCCACGTCCGTAGCGAAACTCGGCCCGATCAGCGGACTGATCAGCAGCTTTGCCCCGGCCTCCACAGCTGCAGACAGGAGCATTTCCCGTTGCATACGGTGCAGCGGGACGCTGTCCTGGAAACCGATAACCTGCCGCCAGCCCCGCTCGGAAAAAGTCCGGTGCATCTCCGCGGGCGTACGGCGCAAATGGGTAAAATCGTAATGTTGAGGAAAGTGAATGCCTTCCAGGTGTCCACCCACATAATACGCGCCCTTATGCTCGTACAACTTGGCCACGCCGGGATGCTCATGCGGGTCTGTGGTTCCGTATACCAGCCGGGCTTCCTTTTCCAGGTCAGGCTGCCAGATCTCACCCACTGTGAGCACCGCGAGCATAAAGCCCTCGGAATCCCGTAAAGCGAGCTGACAGCCCGGATGCAGACTTGCCGCAAGCTGCTCCCCGACCGCCAGAGTTATCGGAAAGGGCCAGAAGCAGCCATCCGCAAGCCGCATATTTTCCAGTACGGATTCATAATCCGCTCTGTCCATATAGCCCAGCAAGGGGAAAAAGCCGCGGTTCAGCAGCAGTTCCAGATCACAGAGCGCGTCTGTATCCAGATTCAGCGAAGGCATGTTCACGGATTCTTGCTTTAAAAGCTCTATGCGCCGAAAATGAACCAGAAGGCTTTCCGAATTCGGGAGTTGCAAATTGCCATATTCATCGGACATGACTGTGCCTCTTATGTTTACGTTATATCTGCAACCATCAGTTTTTATGAACAAATATCATTTCTTGTAATTCCAAAATAAACTTACCCCATCGGGTGAGTAATATTTAACCTTTCAGTACCTGATTTTCTGAAAATTTCCAAGTCATTTCCACATTCAAAGCTCACAGTTTCGGCGTTTTCTCAAGGAAGGGGCGGCACGGCATCAGAAATTCAGTTCCGCCGGGATACGGAATTCCGGAAAACGTTGCGCAAACATCTCAGAAAGTGCTTTGCCCCGCAATAGCCGGGCCATCCCCCGCGCGAAAACTTCCAAACAAATATCAATCCATTGATGCACGCTGAGAACAATCATAAAAGAGCAGTGTTTCAAGGAAGTTGTTTTACAGGGAGACGTAGGCGGGACAGAAAACGTTGCAAAAAACAGGCGGTGAAAGTAAATTAGGGCCTGTCGGAAATACTCTCGCTGTATGGGCGAAAGCATTAGCAAACAGGCCCTAATCCCCCCAGAATCATGGTAGGCTCGGTGGTTGCCTGGCCGTCAACAAGCAATCTCCTACCTGCCATACAATTTCGATGACAAATAATACCCCTTCATGGAAGTAATGGAAGATTTTTTTTGCATATGAAATGAATTTCATATAGCAATAACTAAACGCTGCAGATGATTGTAAGAAAGGCCGCGTCAATTTGCCGGACAGATGAAGAATGCAACGGAATCGGACCGTTATTTTTTTCCGGTTCCACCATTCATAGCTTCGTGGAGGACGTAAGACTCAACAGGACGTAAGACTCAAGAGATGATATCTTTCAAACGGTTATAGAGTTGGCGGTAGGTGATGCCCAATGCCTTGGCTGCCCTGGTGCGGTTGCCCCCGACCCTGTTAAGTACGGAGATGATATGTTCCGCTTCCGCTTGATCACGGACTTCTTTGAGACTCCGGCATTCGTCCTCTTCATACGCATTCTGACCAATCTCGAGAGCCGAAGAGCGAGCGGCGTCCTTCATGCCGGACGCGCCCCCATCCTCAACGCACTGAAACGCCTTATGCACTTCCTGCAGCAGTTCATCAGACGCGCTGCCTTTGCAGAAGTAGGAAAAAGCTCCGGCCTGCATGGCCCGGACCGCGCTGCGCACATCTCCAAAACAAGTGATCACGATAACCGGCATGGCCGGATAAAGAAGCTTGGCTTTTTTCAAAAGTTTGATGCCGTCCATTCCCGGCATTGCCAGATCAGTCAGCAACACATCAAAAGAACGCGCCTCCAGTTTTTCCAGAGCCTCAAAACCACTTCCAGCCAGAAAGACGTCTATCTCGCTGGAAACAAGAAGGTCGCGAAGCAATTTCCCATGTTCCGGGGAGTCGTCGACTATAAGAATGGAGTAGGCTTGCGCCATATGTCTCCCTGAGGCCGCAGGTTCAAAGACGGGTTTCATCCGTTGACGTGCCCTTATGATAGCATTGAAAGTTAAAAAGAGGAACACATTGCGGTTAATGCATTGGCCTTTTAATGACAAAAAATACGCTAACAACCGACGCAATGCATCACCATGGGAGTATTTTTGCAAATATTCCCTAAGCAACTTCAAATAAACTTTACATTTTTCAAACAAATATAGCAATGGTAATAATGTTACATCTTAATCACAAACTGTGCCGCACATAAAAAACTGAGGACATACTCGCGGGGGCAGTACTCACTGTCACTGTGACAGGGTCTCCTTACAGTTCATTGCCATGTTAAATGTTGCTTCGCTGCTTATCGGGCAGGTTATCTCATTTTCCACTCTCGCCTTGCTCCTGTGTCTTATCTGGAGGCTGGGTTTCCCTTTCATTGGCCCCGGCTGGTGGACAGGTTCATATACCGCCGCCGCCCTGGGGCTTATATTGCTCGCGCTGCGCAATGTTCTGCCTGATTTTCTGGCCATAGCATGCGGCAATGTGCTGACCCTGCTCTGCCTGACCTTGAGCTGGAACGGACTGCGCCTGTTTATGGAAAAACCGGGTTTCAGCAAAAAGCAATGGGGGTTGATTGCTCTTTACCTGTCCATTCTGGCGGTTGTCCTCCATTGGCTCACCGAAGTACATGACATTATCCAAATCCGCATCGTATTGTATACCCTGTCGCTTTCCGGAATAATGGCGCTGATAGTCAGAGAAATACGTCCCATGATAAAAACATATCGCGCCTTGCGGTTGTTATCTTCTTTATTCATCATATATATCGGCATCCTCCTTGCCCGTATGATAATCCTTACCACTTTGCACTTCAGCAATACCTGGAACAGTTTTATCAACGCGCTTTTTGTCCTTTGCACCAATATGTTTTTTATTGGATTCGCTTTTTGTTATATTATGCTTATAAGTGAACGCTTGCTGCAAGTTGTCGTCGAGCAATACGAGTCACTCGAAGAAAATATGCGTTTCCGACAACAGATGGAAAGCCTGCTCTACCATGATCTCAAGTCGCCCATGCTGCCAGCCGTCTATCTCCCCGACGTGCTGCTCAAGACTGAAACCCTGTCGGAAAAGGGCAAGTCCAGCCTGATCCAGATCAAGGAGGCCGCCCAGCGCATTATGGGCCTGATCAACGAAGCGCTCACCGCCCACACCATGGAAGCTGAGTGCAAGCTCCCGAACAAAACCGCTGTGGATATCGTCGGGGTGCTCAACAAGGCCAAAAATGATCTTACCCCCCTGCAAAAAACAAATGGATCCATCGTTAGCCTGCAGGTAGACAATACCTTGCGCACTCCGGCTGCGACAACCAATCAGGGAGATGAAAATCTGCTTTACCGGATGTGCTCCAACCTTTTGAAAAATGCGCTCCAGGCCTCTCCACGCGACACCCCCGTCACCATCTGCCTGAAACAGGAACACGAACGCTTGTGCCTCGAATTCTGCAACAACGGCGAAGTGCCTGAAGCTCTGCGCTCCAGTTTTTTTGAAAAATACTCGCGCGGCGAGGAATCCAAAGGTATGGGGTTGGGGACCTACTCCGCCAGGCTTGCGGCCCAGGCCCATGGGGGCGACATCGAACTGCACTCGGACACGCCGGGAATGACGCGCATCAGCGTCTGGCTGCCGGCCGCACATTCCTGAATCTCCTTTCGGCCCGATACCGACCATACCCTTTCTTGCGATCGATCCGGCTCTTGGATACACTGCGTACATCCGGGCCTGTCCCGGCAGCCCGTATGGAGGACGCATGCCTGTTTTTGCCCTGGCCGATTGCAACAATTTCTATGTTTCCTGCGAACGCGTCTTTGCGCCGCAGCTGCGCGGAAAACCCGTAGTAGTGCTTTCCAACAATGACGGCTGTGTCATCGCACGTTCCAACGAAGCCAAGGCCATGGGCATTGCCATGGGCGAGCCCGCTTTCAAGCGCGAATATTTCTACAAAAGCCACGGCGTACACGTTTATTCGTCCAATTACGCGCTCTACGGCGACATGTCCGCCCGTGTCATGCGTACGCTCAGCCGCTTCGCACCGGAGATCGAAATCTACTCCATCGACGAGGCCTTTCTCGGACTGAACGGCATGGAACGCTGTGCGCTGGGCAAGGCCGGACAAAGCCTGGCTGAGTACTGCCGCGATATCCGCCGGACCGTCGGCCAATGGACGGGCATTCCCATCTCCGTAGGCGTGGCCCCCACCAAAACCCTGGCCAAGCTGGCCAACCGCATCGCCAAAAAGCAGCCCGGGCACCAGGGCGTGTTCCGGATTCCCCAGCCCGAACCCGGCGGAGATCCCTGGCAGCCGCGGATTCCCCTGTGCGATACGCTGCTCGAGCAGATCGCCGTGGAGGATGTCTGGGGGGTGGGCAGGCGCTACGCAAAAATGCTCGCAGCCCACGGCATCCGCACCGCGCGCCAGCTCCGGGACGCGGACCGCGACTGGGTCCGCAAAAAAATGACCGTGCAGGGACTGCATACGCAGCTTGAACTGCGCGGTATTTCCTGCATCCCCATGGAGGAAGCCCCGCCGCCCAAAAAGGCCATTGTGTCCTCCCGCTCCTTTGGCCGCCCCGTCAGCAGCAAAAGCGAGCTGTTCGAGGCCGTAGCCGCCTATGCGGCGCGCTGCGCGGAAAAACTGCGCGATCAGCGCGGGCTGGCCGCCCAGGTCACCGTGTTCATCATGACCAACCCGCACAAAAACGAGCCCCAGTACGCGGCGCAGGAATCCGCATCCCTGACCGTGCCCGGCGATTACACGCCCGACATCGTCCACCTGGCCCACGCCTGTCTCGAACGCCTCTATAAGGATGGATACAACTATAAAAAAGCCGGCGTCATGCTGACCGGCATCCAGGCAGCGGCCACGGCGCAGCACAGTCTGCTGGCCCCCGGCCCTGAAACAAACGCCAAACAAAGCTCTCTCATGCGTACGCTGGACACCATCAACGCCAAATGGGGACGCGACACGCTGCAACTCGCCGCGGCCGGACTCGGCCGCCCGTGGCAAATGCGCCAGCTCCGCAAATCCAAACGCTTCACCACTTCCTGGCAGGAAATTCCGCTTGTAGGATAGGTATCACTCCCCGAGCGCCGGTGGTTCGGCGTCCAGGGCTTCGTTGACGAGTTCGCGGACGCGTTGGGCTTCGAAAAGGCGGCCGCGTTTCAGGCAGCCTTGGGTGTAGATCTGAGTTTTGTAGGCCAGGGCATTGCGGGCAAGTTCGCGGTTGGGGGGCTGTAAAGCAGGATTTTTAAGAAGTTTGACCAGAGAATAGATCCGGTAAAGGTCCAGACCGTAAAACCTGGCCGAGAGCTGATCCGGGCGGCCGCCGTTGCGGACCACCAGTTTTTCATCCAGCAGGCCGATGCCGTAATGCAGTAACGCGCGCAGCCAGAGGTCGTAGTCCTCGCAGGCGGGCAGGCTTTCGTCAAAAGGCCCCACCTTTTCCACAAACCGCTTCGTGAACAGGACACAGGACGGACTGACCAGGCAAAGTTCCAGTGCCCGCGCGAAAAAGGCGCCCGACGGCTTGGCGTGCTTGTTCATTGGGTTGACCCGTTTGCCGCTGCGAATCCAGATTTCGTCGGTCTGGCAAACCTCGTAGCGGTTGGCCAGCAGATAATCCACCTGGCGTTCGAGCTTCTGGGGCAGCCAGTGATCGTCCGAATCCAGCAACGCCAGCAGATTGCCCCGGGCCTGGGATATCCCCAGGTTCCGCGCCGCGGACACTCCCTTGTTGGGGCGGCTAAACACCCGGACTTTGTCCGGATGGGCGGCCTGCAGTTCGGCCAGTACGCCGGGAGTTTCGTCTGTGGACCCGTCGTCCACCACCAGCAGCTCAAAGGCCCGAAAAGTCTGGGGCAGCACGGATTCCACCGCCCGACGCACTAACTCGGGGCGGTTATGAACGGGTATGATAACGGATACGAGCATAGGTCTACTTTGCGGGTTCGAAATACGATTATTTCTTGAAATATAGGCACTGGAATCCGGCAGGCAAGAGCTAATGGGACAGAAAACACGCTAAAACACGGTTCATTGACTGCATCGCACGCCGTACGCTATATTGAGGATCATATTACAGAATCCCAACGCGCTTAAAACATAACCGTTATCGAAGGGGGGGGGTATGGATGCGTTGCTCGAAATGCGCGGCATCATCAAAGAGTTCCCTGGAGTCAAAGCGCTTGACGGGGTCTCCCTGAGAGTAGAACACGCCGAAATCCACGCCATCTGCGGCGAAAACGGCGCGGGCAAATCCACTTTGATGCGGGTGCTTTCCGGCGTCTACCCCCACGGGACCTACACCGGCGAAATTTTTTACGACGGACAGACGGCAATATTCAAAACCATCCGCGATGCCGAGCGGGCCGGGATCGCCATCATCCACCAGGAACTGGCGCTGATTCCCGAATTGTCCATTGCCGAAAACATTTTTCTCGGACACGAAATTTCCTCCAACGGCATCATCGACTGGTCCGCCACCACTGCGCGCGCCCGCGAACTCATGGCCCAGGTCGGCCTGGACGAGCATCCGGACACGCCGGTCAAAAATATCGGCGTGGGCAAACAGCAGCTTGTGGAAATAGCCAAGGCCCTCAGCAAAAAAGCCCGACTCCTTATTCTGGACGAACCCACTGCAGCGCTGAACGAAACCGACTCCCAGCACCTGCTGGATCTGCTGCGCGAACTGTGCGCCAGGGGCATGACCTGCGTTCTGATCAGCCACAAGCTCAACGAGGTTAGAGCCGTGGCCGGGGCCGTGACCATCCTGCGCGACGGACGTACGGTGGAAACCCTGCGCCCCGAGGCAAAACAACCGGACTGGCTGGACGAGGACCGGATCATCCAGGGCATGGTGGGGCGCGCCCTGACATCCCGTTTTCCGGAGCGCACCCCGGACATCAAAGACGTTTTTTTCGAAGTCCGGGACTGGACCGTACGGCGTCCCGACCACCCCGAGCGCTATGCCTGCAAGGCGATGAACTTTTTCGTCAGGCGCGGCGAAATCGTCGGGTTCGCCGGACTCATGGGGGCCGGGCGTACGGAGCTGGCCCGCTCCCTTTTCGGGCATTCCTACGGCATTTATGAAAAAGGGCGCATCTTCAAACACGGTAAGGAAATCGCCCCCCGAACCATTGCAAAGGCCATTGAAGCAGGCCTGGCCTACATCCCCGAGGACAGAAAAACACTCGGACTGAATCTGCTTGACGACATCAAGACCTCCATCGTCTCCGCCGCATTAAAACGTATCGCGCACCTGGGCAGACTCGACCTGAATCAGGAGTACGCCGTGGCCGAAGGCTACCGCCGCTCACTGGGCATCAAATCCGACAGCGTGGGCGTGAATGTCGCCACCCTCTCCGGCGGCAACCAGCAAAAGGTCGTCCTGGGCAAATGGCTTTTCACCGAACCGGAGCTGCTCATTCTGGACGAGCCGACACGGGGCATCGATGTGGGGGCCAAGTATGAGATTTACAAGCTTATTTTTCAGCTGGCGGCAGAGGGCAAGGGAGTGCTGGTCATCTCCTCCGAGCTGCCCGAGCTGCTGGGACTGGCGGACCGCATCTACACCATACGCGAAGGGGCCATCACCGGCGTTCTGGACCAGGCCGAAGCAAGCCAGGAACGGTTGATGCGTCTGATGACGGCCTGAATTCACTGAAAACGCATACAATCCATACGCAACCGCCGCATAACGGGGGAATAGGCAATGAAAAAAATTTCCGACGTGTTCATGAACAATATCAGGCAGTTCGGCATGCTCTTCGCGCTTGTCGCCCTGACCGGATTTTTCCAGATCCGTACCGACGGGCTGGTTCTGACTTCCGCGAACATGATCAACCTGCTCAACGGCAATGCCTATATCCTGGTCCTGGCCATCGGCATGGCTCTGGTGATCATCGCCGGGCACATCGATCTTTCCGTGGGCTCCGTGGCCTCCTTTGCCGGTGTGGTCACGGCGCTGGCCATGCGCGACTGGGGCTTGTCTCCGACTCAGGGCGTGCTGCTCTGCCTGGCCGTGGGAGCGGCCATCGGCGCCTGGCAGGGGTTCTGGGTCGCTTACGTCGGCATTCCCGCTTTCGTGGCCACCCTGGCCGGCATGATGCTCTTTCGGGGTGGCAACCAGCTCATCGGAAAATCCAACACCATCCCCGTACCTGAAGGCATCCAATATCTCGGCGGCGGCTATCTTCCCGCCATCGGTCCTGATACGGGCTTCAACAACCTGACGCTGCTGCTGGGCGCTGCGAGCATCCTCTGGCTGCTCCTGAGTACGCTGCTCACCCGCCGGGCCACCCTGCGCCACGGCGGCGAGCCCGCCCCCTGGAACTGGACCATCGCCCGCCTGGCTCTGCTCAGCGGCGTCATTGCCTTTCTGACCTATCTTTTCGCGAGCGGCCGCCCCGGCACTTCCTTTCCTGTGCCCGGCCTTATCCTGCTCGGCCTGACCCTGTGCTACGGCTTCATCACCAAACGTACGGCCATCGGCCGCCACATCTACGCGGTGGGAGGTGCGCTGCACGCGGCGCAGCTTTCCGGCGTCAATTCGAAGCGGGTTGTCTTTCTGGTGATGCTGAACATGTCCGTACTCGCCGCCCTGGCAGGCCTGATGTTTATCGGCCGCGCCACAGCATCCGGCCCCTTTGACGGCGTCAATTGGGAACTCGACGCCATCTCCGCCGTGTTCATCGGCGGCGCGGCGGTCACGGGCGGTGTGGGAACGGTGGTAGGGTCGGTCATTGGCGGACTGGTCATGGCCGTGCTGAACAACGGCCTGCAACTCCTGGGCGTGGGCGCCGACCTGACGCAGGTGGTGAAAGGGCTGGTTCTGCTTCTGGCCGTGGCCTTTGACGTTTACAACAAAATGCAGGGCAAGCCCTCTCTGATCGGCCTGCTGTTTCGCTCAAAAGCAACCGATAGCACGACGGCCTCCCCCGGCGTCCGGCCCGTGTTCGCACGGCCGGGCCTTATCATTCTTGCCGTCCTGGTGCTCGCCGGTATTGCGGCCTTGGGGATCGGCCTGCGCGGCAGCTCCGACAAAAACGTGGCCGGAAAAACAACCGCTGCCACAGGCGAACTCATCGGCGTTGCCATGCCGCAGAAAACGTCCGAAAACTGGGTCCAGGCCGAAAAAAGATTCCGCAACGGTCTGGAAAATGCCGGATACCGCTACGACGTCCAGTTCGCCAACGGCGGCGTGGCCGAACAGCAAAGCCAGATTCAGACCATGATCGCCAAGGGCGCCAAATGTCTTGTCATCGGCGCCATCGACGGAGCCCAGCTGGGCTCCCAGATTCGGGAAGCCAAAGAGGCGGGCGCGGTGGTTATTGCCTATGACCGCCTGCTCACGAATACGGATGCTGTAGATTACTACGTGGCCTACGACAATTTTAAAATCGGCGTACTGCAGGGCGAGGCGCTCGTGGACGGGCTGAAGAAACGCAAAGGGATACCGCCCTGGACAGTCGAACTCATCGCCGGCTCTCCCGACGATTCCAACAGCCAGAGATTTTTTGACGGTGCCATGAGCGTGCTCCAGCCTCTCATCGATGCGGGTACGATCATGGTCCAATCCGGGCAGACAAAATTTTCCCAGGCCTCAACCCAGGGCTGGAAAACCGAGAACGCCCAAAAACGCATGGATACGATTCTCGCCGGAACCTACAGGAATAAAAATATCGACGGCATCCTTGCGCCCAACGACAGCCTGGCCCGTGCCGCCATGACCGCTGTCCGGGCGGCGGGCAAGGATCTGCCAGTGGTCACGGGCCTGGACTCCGAGCTGGAGTCCGTAAAGTCCATCCTGCGCGGCGAACAGTACTGCACCATCAAGAATGATTCCCAGAAACTTGTCGATGCGACCATCGGCATGGTGGATGCCGTCTGCAAGGGGCAGCCGCCTGAAATCAACGACACGGAGAGCTACTACAACGGGGTCAAGGTGGTCCCGGCCCGCCTGCTGGAACCCTTGGTCGTCACGCTGGACAATATCCATAAGGCCTACGCCGAAGACCCGATTCTGAAGGATGTCGTCAACGAGTAATGCACGGCAAGACGCCGGGTTGGCAAAAAACAGAGCCCTGAAGCGATATGGAGGACACCGGTCCTTCATCTACCGCTTCAGGGCTCATTTCGTTCTGATTGTCTGTAGCCCGGAGGGGACTGCCCTTCTCTCCTCTGTTACTGAGGAAGCGCAGGCCGAGCCCCACACACTATGCCGGCGGTTCTGCCTGGCAGACTCCCGCACGGGCCGGAACACCATCCGGTCCGGGAGCGAACATCCGTACCTCGAACATAGTCAGCGCGCCCGCCAGAGCCAGGCCCATGACATGCGTATAAATGTGCGGCCAAATGAACAACACGGCCGCAGCCAGGTAGCCGATCCGGAACGGCCAGTTGATGGAGCGCAGGTTGAAGCCTTCGAAAAAGACCGCGAAAAAGTACAGGCCGCCCAAGCCGCAGATGGCGGTTTCAATGACCTGCCAGGTCGGCCCTTCGAAAAGCAGAGGCGAATAACAGAACAGCAGGGGGATAATATAGAGTCCCTTGGCCAGTTTCCAGGATTCCAAGCCGGTTTCCAACGGGTTTGAGCCCGAAATACCTGCCGCCGTATACGCGGCCAGACACACGGGCGGCGTGACGTTGGCATCCTGCGAATACCAGAAAATCAGCATGTGCGCTGCGAGTTTGCTGGTGCCCAGCATGGTCATCGCCGGAGCGGCCAGCACGGCCAGGACAATGTAGGACGCGGTGACCGGCAGGCCCATGCCCAGAACCAGGGAGGCCAGAGCCACAAGAATAATGGTCAGCATCAGCGAGCCCTGAGACAGATCAGTGATGATCATGGAAAACTTGATGCCCATGCCGACCATCAAGACCACGCCGATGATGATTCCGGAACAGAGCAGGATAACACCCGTGGTCACCATGTTCGTTGCGCCCATGGCCAGGGAATCCATGATTTTTTTCGGACCCATGCGGGTTTTTTTGTTCAGCCAGCTGGCCACCACGATGGATACGATGCCGCCGCAGGCCGCGAACGTGGGCGTGTAGTCCATCATCAGCAGCCCCACCAGCACGGCGATGGGAATAAAGAAATTCCAGCCGCTTTTCAGCACCTCCCAGAAATTGGGAATCTCTTCTTTGGTCAGCGGTTCGATGCCCCGGCGCTTGGCCCGCAGGTGGATGAAAAAGGCCACGCTCAGGAAATACATGATCGCCGGAATAAAGGACACGCCCACAATGGTCAGGTAAGGAATCTGCGTCCACTGGCTCATGATGAACGCGCCCGCGCCCATGATCGGCGGCATGAGCTGTCCGCCCGTGGAGGCCGCGGCTTCCACGCCCCCGGCGAATTTGGGACTGAAACCGATGCGCTTCATCATCGGTATGGTGATGGAGCCCGTGCCCACGGTATTGGCCACGGCGCTGCCCGAAATCGAGCCCATGATGCCCGAGGCGAACACGGCCATCTTGGCCGGACCGCCCGTGGTGCGCCCCATGAGAGACAAGGCCAGATTGATGATGAACTCGCCGGCCCCCGAATTGATCAGAAAAGCCGCGAACAGCACGAACAGATACACAAAGGTCGAAGATATGGTCGCAATGGTTCCGAACAGGCCGTCAGGTGCGAAATACATCCGGTACAGCATACGCTCGATGGTCACGCCCGGAAAATGCCACATGCCGGGAAACAGCTGCCCCAGAAAGAGCCCGTAGGACAAAAACAGGATGGACAGCCCCGGAATCAGCCAGCCTGTGGTCCGGCGCGTCACTTCCAGCATCAGAATGACAGCCGTGCCCGCGGCAATCAGGTCGGGCAGGTTCGGCACCTCATTACGCGCGTGCAGAGCGTCCTCGAAAAATATCAGATACAGGCCGACGCAAAACGCGAGGATCGCCAGAAAGTAATCGAATTTGAGTGTTCGGACTGGAAAGCGTTTCAAAAACGGATAGGTCAGGAACCCCATAAACAGAATGAAGGCGAAATGCATGGCATTTCGCTGAATTTCCGGCATGATGCCGTAGGTATTGACCCAGAGGTGAAAAAGGGAGCAGGCAATGCCGACATAATAGACGAGCTTACCGGTCTTTCCTTTCAGAAGACGCTTCACCGCCAGAGTTTCGCTATCAATATCCTTTTCCAGAGTATCGCTTTCAACAATCACGTCAACCATGCGTATAAATCCCAAGACCGAGAGCGGCCATAATGCTAAAGCTTTAGTTTACAGAGTGAATCCGACTCCGTGTATTTGAATGGTAACTGCAACTACGAATTCGAAACCGTCCAGAATGTTTTGGGATATCCTGGCGAACCTTGGGACGGGACGGTTCGCGGACACTGAAGGTATTCCTGTCAGTCGATCATCTTGCTGGACACAGTACAAAAAAGGGGGAAAGCGCAGGCGCCCTCCCCCCCAGGTAAATCCATCTGATTATTTTATTACGCCGACTTCCCGAAAGTACTTTTCCGCACCCGGATGCAGAGGAGCAGGAAGGCCCTCAGTCGCTTTTTCCAGCGACATGGCCTCAGTGGCCGAGTGGATGTTGTGCAGAAAAGGCAGATTCTCGTAAATCGTCTTGGTGATCAGATAAACGGTTTCATCTGGAAGATCCGCGCGGCAGGCCAGAAAGTTGGGCTGCGCAATGGTGTTGATGTCTTTTTCCTGAGACGGGTAGGTCTTGGCCGGAATAACGAAACGGTTCCAGATCGGGTAATCCTTCTGGATGGCTTTGAGTTGTTCGTCCGTGAAATCCAGCACCGTGGCATCGTCAGCGCCCATCTGGGCGTACAGCTGCGTGATGGCCGCGGCGGGAACACCGGCAGGAATGTTGGCGCCGGCAATACGGCCGTCCATCATGGCCTGGGCGGACGGATTGTAGCCCAGGTATTCGAGGGTCATATCTTTTTCAGGATCGATGCCCAGAATTTTGAACAGCGTCAGACCGGATCCTTCCGTGCCGCTGCCGCGTTTGCCGATGGAAAATTTCTGGTTCAAGCCCTTCAGATCATCCATGTTTCCGCTTTTGACATATTTGTTTGCCAGCGGAAAATGCTCCACATTACGCCAGAGCATGGTGATGGACCGGAAGTCCTTCATGGGCTTGCCCTCGTAGGGCCCCTTGCCGTTAAAGGCGTTCAGGCCGAACAGGGCCTGCAGGATGGCCAGGTCGCATTCCTTGTTTTTGAGCATCTGGATGTTTTCACCCGAGCCCGCGGAATTGATGGCTGTGGCGGTAATCTTGTTAGAACCGGCGAGTTTGATGCTCAGAAGCGTTCCGATCGCTACGCCCACGGGGTAGTAAGTGCCGCCTGTCGTGGCGGTGGCGATAATCAGGTTGTTGTCGTCGGCCTTGGCCTGCGGGGTGTATACCAATCCCAGCATAGCCACGAGGGCGAGCAGTGCCACAAGTCTCTTGAACATAGCGCCTCCTGTGTTCATCACATGTTAAATTTTGTCAGCCAGATGCAAGTATGATTCTCCCCTGAGCAGGGTTTAAATTGCCAAAATTGTAAAAAACGTCTAATTTTTTAACACACTAAATGAAAATGAGTTATTTTACAACCAGCTTGTACCGGGCTGATCTGGCATTCTTTTTTGGGATTACCCGCAGAACACAGGGGCTCGCGGGCCATGGACGACATGCCCGGGCCTGTTTGGGAAAAGTAACGCCACCGCTGCTAACGACCCAGTGCAAGTCCGTCGGCGCGCGGATCGCTGCCCGCGCAGTAGCTGCCGGAAACCTGATCCCGAATGATCACCTGTCCGCGCCCGAACAGGGCGCGATCATAGCCCCCCGTACGTTCTATACGGTGTCCCAGGGCGGCAAGGCCGGCCGCTGTTTCCTCGGGAACACCCTCTTCCAGGCAAAGCACCGAACCGAAGCTGCCGCTTTTCAGGCAAAAACGCGGCAGGTCCAGGGCCGCCTGCGGGTCCATCCCGTGGTCCAGCAGGTTGACCAGCACCTGCAGATGCCCCTGGGGCTGCATGAAAGCGCCCATGACACCCATGGCCGCGGCAAGTCTCCCGGACGCGTCCGTGAGCATGGCGGGAATGATGGTATGAAACGGCCGCTTGCCGGGGCCCAGGCAATTGGGATGTTCCGGCTCCCAGGCGAAATTGGCGCCGCGATTTTGCAGCGAAAAGCCCAGGCCCGCGGGTACGATGCCGGTGCCGAAGCCCATGTAGTTGCTGTTGACCATGGAGCAGGCGTTGCCCGATGCGTCCGCGCTGCAAAAATAGACGGTTTCCGAGCCGGGCAAGGGGTTCAGGGACGGAGATTGGCTCAGGCAGCCGTCCGTACGGATGGCGGAAGCCAGCTGCGCGGCCAGAGACTCGGAGAGCAGCGTATCCACGGGTACATCCGTCAGATCCGGATCCGCCACATGGGCCCGGGCAAGGCCAAAGGCCTGACGTAACGCCTCCACCATCAAATGAAGACGCCGTACGCTCAGAGGCTCGCCAGAAAACTCCCGGCCCAGTTGTTTGAGGATGTTAAGCGCTATCAGAGCCACAATGCCCTGTCCGTTGGGCGGACACTCCTGCAGGGCGTAATCGCCGTAGGAAACGGAAAGCGGATCGGTCCAGCAGGCCGCTGTTTCGCCGTGGGCGGCCAGGTCCTCCTCTGCGAGCAGCCCTCCTGCCCCCCGTACGGCGGCGGCAATACGCCGGGCCGTATCTCCCCGGTAAAAAAAGCTCTTGCCTTCGGCCGCAAGGCCTTCCAGCACCCCGGCGAGTCCTTTGTTCACAAAGAGTTCGCCCGGCCTGGGGGCGCGGCCGTCCAGAGTAAGCTCGCGGCCTCCCGGCGCTGTGGCCAGCTGCCCTTCCGCCCCGCGCTTCCAGAGTTGCGCGGTCACCGGCCCCACCACAAAGCCCTCGGAAGCCAGGCGTACGGCGGGTTGCAGACAACGGGCAAGACCGAGTTTGCCAAAGCGTTCGGCAAGATCGCACCAGGCCGCGCATGCGCCCGGCACGGTCACGGTCAAGGCGTGCAGTTCAGGGATCCCCGCTGAAAAGCCCTTGGAAAGGACCGCCTCCCGAGTCAGAGCGGCTGGCGAACGGCCCGAACCATTCAGTCCGAACGTTCGCCCTGCTTTCGCGTCATGAAACAGGACAAAAGCGTCGCCGCCAAGCCCGGTGGAACAGGGCTCCACCACGGCCAGCACCGCGGCAACCGCCACGGCGGCGTCCGCCGCGTTGCCTCCGGCGTCCAGCAGTTCCAACCCGGCGGCAACTGCCAGAGGCTGGCTGGCTGCCACCATCTGTCTGGGCGCGTACACGGGCGACCGGCGTGAAGCAAATCGAAATTCAGGGATAGCATCCGTCCGCAGTTTCAAAAGTACCTCCTGCATGGGAGAATCAGGTTTAAGAAAGCAACACAGCCGACCGTTTTTATGATTTCTCCACAAAACGTTCGTCGGAGCGCATGTTTTCGGATTCGCCGGCTTTGCCTTCCATCCAGCCACAGACCGCATCGCGCGAACCATCGAACTGGGGAACAAAGGGCTTGATGTCCAGCAGTGGCGTGCCGTCCAGTACGTCGATGCCCAGCACGTTGATGATGTTGTCCTGAACGCTTTGCACGCGGACCACGGACAAGCCCAGAGAATTAGGCCGCCGCGGGGCCCTTGTGGAGAACAACCCCCGCTGGACCGCATCCAGAAAAGGCGTCACGGACAATTGGTAATCCTCGCTCTTGTGAAAATGATAGATCAGATAAATATGCGAAAAGCCATCCAGATCCTTGAGCCCTTCCACCAGTGCAGGATCCAGGTGGACTTCACCTTTCACCCCGGACGCCCCGGTGGGTTGAATCGGCATATCGGACAACTGCGTGAATGGTGTATGAATTACGCCAATGGGTTTGTAAGTGACTAATTCCATGATTGCCTCATATTACGCGGCGTCGTGCATGGCGCCGGCCTGATCGTTCAATAAAACATGTTAAGCAGATAAAACACCGCAAACCCCGTGCCCACGGAGGCGTACAAAGCCAGTCAAGGCGGGCAGCCGCGCCTGACCAGACGCAGCATCAGCCCGAAAATCGCAGCAGCAGCGATAACCGCAAGAATCAGAGGCAGGGAATGCATCTCGCCTTGTGCCATGACAACTCCTCGCAAACCGCCGCAGACAAACTCCGGCGTTATTGTGGCTATAGCCTTTTTTTGCTTTTTTTCCAACCATCCAATATATCAGTCAATTTTTTTCTTATTAAACCGGAGGTAGAGCGTCGTCCACATTTATGCTATACTAGTAAACAGCAAGCTAGGGGGGCAACCGACATCTAGTAAGACGGAACAGGCCATGGCACCAACCAATTACTATAAAAAGGGTATTTCCCTGCTGCGCGCAGGCGACTTTGAATCGGCAATCCCGGCTTTGATTGCGGCCGTAAAGCAACGGAAAATATTTCCTGAAGCCTACAAAGCCCTTTGCATTGCCTACAAAGAACTTGGCGAATTACACAAGGCTGGAAAAAGCGCACAATTGGCGGCTGAATCTTTTATTTTGCAAAGCAGACTCAAAGAGGCCGCAGCCCTGTACGTACACAGCCGCAAGCTCAATCTTGCCCTGGAAAACCCCTTCAAAAAACTGGGAGAGGCATCGCTGCGCAAGGGCAAGACGGATGCCGGGGCAAAATTGCTTTCTTTGGCCTGTAAATGCCAACCGGAAGATCAACAGCTCGTTATCGAAGCGGCCATGGCCTGGAAAGACAGCGGCCACCCTGGGCATGCCATCCGTATTCTTGAAAAAGCCCTGAAAAGCGGGTCGTTTGCCACGGGAGCCAGGCTTTATGAAGAGCTTACGGGTCATCCCTGGGAGCCTGCTACCGAGCTGGAGGACCCTGCAGGAGAAATCCAGAACAACCTGCCTCAGCCCTCGGATGAGGGGGCAGCGAAAGAGGATGTTCCCTGCAACGACCAGCAGCCGCCTGAAGAAAGCAAGGACCAGAGGGATAAACGACGGGCCAAACGCTACCCGCTGTTTGGCTATTTAGTCCGCGTGGGCAAGGATAAAGAAGACTATGAAGTTCTTAACCTGAGCGCCACCGGCATTGCCTTTGCCATTTCCAACCAAAAACACACCCCCGGGGAGAGCCTGCAACTAGACCTTTACGGCATGGAAGGCCTTCTCTGCAAAAAGATTCCGGTCAGGCTGCGCCACATCACCGAAGGGGCAGCAGGCTGCAGCTTCGGCAAACTGAACAAAAAGCAGCAGGCCGTAGTGGACTCGCTAATCAGACCGCAGCAAAAAGATGATTTTGTTGTGGATACGGAAGCACCTATCGACTTAAGCTGGTAAATTCACCCGGAAACCTTGCCTCATTTTCCGGCCCCCGCTATAACCGCAGATTGTAGCTTTCATTTTTATACAATAACTCGGTTTGGAGGGCTTCATGGTCATCTGCTTTTTCGGAGATTCACTGGTTAACGGAGTCAATGATCCTGAAGGCATCGGCTGGGTCGGCCGACTGTGCCTCGCCGCCCGCAAACAGGAAAGCTCGTTGACCTGCTACAATCTTGGCGTCCGCCAGCATACCAGCAGGCACATCATGGAACGCTGGCAGGACGAAACCCAACGGCGCCTGATTCCGGAACAGTCCATGCGCCTGGTATTCTCCTTCGGCGCCGCAGACGCGGTTGAACGGCCGGGAAGAACCCCTGTTCCTGTCGACGAATCCCGGCAGAACCTGCGGAAAATTCTGGAAGCCGCTTCCAGCAGTTATCCCGTTCTGATGATCGGACCGCCGCCGGTGGTGGATCCCGAGCGCTCCCAAAGGATACAATCCTTGACTGAGGTCTACGAACAGGAGTGCACCAATCTGAATGTTCCTTTTTTAAACATTTTTCCCGAATTACAGAATTCCGAACTCTATTTTAACGACCTTGTTTCCCGTGACGGGGTACACCCGGCCGCTGCAGGTTATGCGCATATTTTCGGACTCGTTCGGGCCTGGGAAGCCTGGAAAGCCTGGTTCCCCAAAGGAGATTGATCCTTGCCAATAAAACATAACTCCTTATTTGACCTGCTTCTTTTTGATTTTGACGGCACTCTGGCCCACAGCCTCCCGGCCATTGCGGCCACTGTCCGCCATGTTTTCGAACATTGCGGCGAACCGCTTCCGGCTCATGAAGTTATCGAGCCTTTGGTTGGCATGCCCCTTGCTGAGATTATGCAACGGCTCAATCCGGCCATAGATCAGAAAGAGGCGGAAAACAGGGCCGACATGTATCGCTCGTGGTACGATGCAAACGACGCCGAACGTACGACCCTTTTTCCTGGCGTGGCCGAAACCCTGAGCGCATTGCGCGAGCTGGGGTACCCGCTGGTGATTAGCAGCAACAAACCGCAGGCCATTCTTGAACGGGCGGCCGGGCGTCTGGGGCTAACCGGTTTTTTTGAGTACATTGTAGGCATCACGCCGGAGAATCCCAAAAAACCGGATCCCGGTTTCTTCACCAAACGTATTGCCGCCAAAGCTCCGGAATTCGCGGCGATACCACCGGAGCGGGTGCTCATCGTGGGTGATGCCTGGCCGGATCTGGCCTTTGCAAGCAATCTTGGGGCGGCAGGCTGCTACGCCGCTTATGGTTATGGAGAAGAGAAAGAGTGCATGGCTTACGGGCCGAAATATGCTATAAATACTTTTTCCGAATTAACACGACTGGAGTTGACCGCCTGATAAAAACAGGCTTAAGATTTGTTCACGCAGAATTCCAAGTGGTTGCCGCAACCATGTTGCGGCTGCACTGTAAAAAAGGGGGGGGAATCATGCGTAATCAGACGGAGGCACAAAAACCCATGGGAGAGATTGTAATTGGGGTCGGAGGATTTCAGGCCTCAAAATCCAACAGCGGCACATTAAAGACCTACGCCTTGGGTTCCTGTGTGGCTTTGTTGCTTTACGACGACAAACGCAAAATCGGCGGCATGGTGCATGTGGCGCTTCCGGATTCGGCTACCAATAAAAAACGCGCCGAAGATCTTCCCGGATATTTTGCGGACACCGGAGTCAATGCGTTGATGGCCGCCATGAACGCTTTGCGCGGCGATACCGACGGGCAAACCTACGGGACGGACAGAAAGGAACTGGTGGTAAAATTGGCCGGGGGAGCCAAGGTTCTCAAATCCAAAAACTTTTTTAACATTGGCGAGCGCAATGTCAACGCCGTTACAGAGTATCTGAAGAGCTACGGATTGCAGCCTCTGGCTCAGGATACAGGAGGCTCTTTTAGCCGTACCGTCTCCCTGGACCTGAACACCGGAGAAGTACGTATTCAATGTCCGGGACGCGGGGAATGGTCCCTTTGACCTTAGTCCGGCACGTATAGGCTGATGGTACTGATTGAAATTAATTTCATCTTCGGATATACTTGTAGGACTTCCCTGTAAGATAACCCAACATATAGCGACAAGGCATTCTGTGAACCGCAACGAAGAAATTGTCGACCACGTCAGGAGCATTCCTCCGCTGTCTCAAAGCGCCATGCGCATCATGAAAATTATGCGCCAGGCAGAATACAGTCTTGTGGACATTTCTCACGTGGTCGAATTCGACGCAGCACTTACGGCCAACGTCCTGAAGGTGGTCAACGCGCCGTCCTTCGGACTCGGGAATCCCGTCAACTCGGTGACCAGAGCAGTCACGTTTCTGGGGGATAAAACCGTGGCCGGCATTGCCCTGGCATCCTGTTCGCCATATGTTTACGACAGGCCCCTCAACGGCTATGAAGCCGAACGCGGCGAACTCTGGGGACATTCTCTTTTCGCAGCCATTGCGGCACGGGAAATTTCCTTTGCTGCAAGAAAGCCCCTCTCCGCGGAAACCGCCTATACGGGAGCCCTAGTGCACGACATCGGCAAAGCCGTGCTGACTATTTTCTTTGAAGGGCGCGCTCGGGAAATCCTGCTTTCCATCGACACCAACGGGACAATGGACTTCGCCAGCATGGAACGCCAGGTGTTCGGCATCAACCATGCGGAAGTCGGCGAGGCTCTGGCCAGGCATTGGAACCTGCCCGAGGAACTTACCTATTGCATCCGTTACCACCACGAACCAAGCAACGCGCCTGCCCAATTCAAACCTCTGGTTTTTGCCGTGCATCTGGCAGACATGCTCTCCATGCTCAGCGGAGCGGGCACGGGCGCGGATTCTCTCCAATACTCGCTGGACCCCGCCTGGGAAGACTATTTCAATCTTTCCCAGGAAGACGTCGAAAGCATCATGCTCGACACCGCCATGGAATACGAACGGCTGCGTACGCTGTTCATCTCAAATTGACACTTCCCGGCGCCTGCTCCCGGAAGCAGACGCCGGTTCTCGAAATTACACCGCCGCGCGCTCTTATTCCGCAGCCACCGCATCGCCAAGTTTTCGGGGCACTTTGCCCGCAAACAGATTGGCCTCGATATCTTCCAGTGCCCTTCCTTTTGTCTCTGGTACGAGCAGCAGCGTAAACAGAAGTCCCAGCACCATGAAGGTGGCATACAGCCAGAAGGTATTGCCGAAACCGAGCCCGTGGGCAAGCGACAGAAAACTCACGGACACCAGAAAATTGAAGCCCCAGTTGGCGCAACTGGCCGTGGCCATGCCCACGCTGCGGACACTGAGCGGAAACAGTTCGGACATCATGATGTAGGGAACTCCCCCCATGCTGACCGCGAAAAAGAAAATGTACAGCAGCACGGATCCCAGGGCCAGTACGGGTTCGAGGCTGGAATCGCCAATCATGCTGTTCAGATCTGCGCCTAACACGAAAAGACACACGGCCATGCCGCTGAACCCGATGACGCAAAGCAGGCGGCGCCCCAGTTTATCCACAATCCAGATGCCGATGACAGTGGCCAGCACATTCACGGCAGCCGGAATCAACGATACGCCGATGGCCTCATGCCCGCCCGCGAAACCGACACTCTCGAACACCGTGGGACAAAAATAAAAAATAGTATTAATGCCACTTAGTTGCTGAAAAACGAAAAGGCCGAAACAAATCAGCACAAGAGGGAACATCCGTTTTGAAAACAGCATCTTCAGCCCGCCCTGCGGATGCGTAACGCTCTTTTGGATACTTGCCAGTTCTTCTGCGGCAGCCTGTCCGGACATGATCCTGGACAAGACCTCCGCAGCTTCCGCCGAGCGCTTGTTCAGCACCAGCCAGCGCGGACTCTCCGGCAGCCGGACCATTCCTGCGAACAGCAACAACGCGGGCACCACCCCGACTCCGAACATCAGCCGCCAGTTTTCCCCTTCGGTAAACGCGTAATTGATCAGATAAGCGCCCATGATGCCGATGGTGATGGCCAGCTGAAACGTAAATACCACCGCTCCCCGGATATCGGGAGGCGAGACTTCGGACAGATACATGGGCACGACCATGGCGGAAAGCCCCACAGCAAAGCCCATGATCAAACGCCCGATTATCAGTAAGGGCACGTCGAAAGCCAGCGCGGCCAGCGTCGTACCGAGAGTGAACAGCAATGCGGAGACAATGATGCTTTTCCGGCGCCCCAGAGACGAGGAAAGCCTGCCGCTGCATACGGCGCCTAACAAAGCGCCGAAAGTGACCGCAGCCACGATAATTCCCTTGGTTGTATCGCTGGTAACACCGAAATGCGCATAGACAAACTGCTGCGCTCCGGCAATGACGCCCGTATCGAACCCGAAAAGCAGCCCGGCAATGGCGGCGATAAGCGATACCGTAATCACATAGCCATAATTGATCGTAGCCTCCGAATCACACCTGCTGTTCATAGCACCCTCTCTGCATAATGGAATGTTTAACCGACGAACTGCTTAGTATGTATAATTTTTCTCATTAAAACGCGACAGCTGTTCTACAATCAGGCGACGATACCATTACTTCCGCTTTGTATTTTTTTGATTCCCTAAGTTTTGTTACCAGTTGCAGGAAGGTTCGGTTTATCAGGATACCGACTGACGAAAAAAGCCCGCCGCTTGCGCGACGGGCTTTGGTGTCATTGGGATTGTTTGCCGAGGGCTTAGTTGTCGCCGCCGGAACGGCCGCGACGATCGCCACCCGGACGGCCTCCACCGCCGGAGCGGCCGCGGCGATCTCCACCGCCGGGGCGTCCGCCGCCGGGACGTCCGCCGCCGCTGCGCGGAGGCGAATCTTTGAATTCAATGCCCTGCTCTTCGGCCAGGATGGCGGCCCTGGAAAGGCGCATCTTGCCGCCGGGCAGCACTTCAAGGCATTTCACTTTCAGAACGTCACCGAGTTTGCAGACGTCCTGAACCTTTTCAATACGCGACAGGTCCAGCTGCGAGATATGCACCAGGCCTTCGACACCGGGCAGAATTTCCACGATGGCGCCGATTTCCAGAATCTTCTTGACCGGCCCTTCGTAGGTCTTACCCACTTCGGGTTTCTGATCGTAGTACAGAATCCTTTCTCTTGCCTGCTCCATGGCTTCCACGGTGGGGGCGAAGATATTGATCTTGCCGCTGTCTTCGATATCCACATCCGCGCCGGTTTCCGCGGTGATGGCCTTGATATTCTTTCCGCCGGGGCCGATGACCACGCGGATGATATCCGGGCTGATCATGATGCTGTCGAACTGCGGAGCAAAAGGCGACAGTTTGGGGCGAGGCGTTTCCAGAACCTTGTTCATCTCTTCCAGGATGTGCAGGCGGGCGTCTCTGGCCTGGGCCAGGGCCTTGCGCATCACCTCTGAGGGAATGCCCGCGATCTTGATGTCCATCTGGAAGGCGGTAACGCCTTCGGCCGTACCGGCGACCTTGAAGTCCATGTCGCCCATGGCGTCTTCATCGCCCAGGATGTCCGTAAGAACGAAATATTCGTCGTCTTCCTTGATCAGCCCCATGGCGATGCCCGCCACAGGCGCCGTAATCGGCACGCCCGCGTCCATCAGCGACATGCTGGCGCCGCAGACAGTGGCCATGCTCGAAGATCCGTTGGATTCCATGATTTCGGAAACCACCCGCAGCGTATAGGGGAACGCCTCGGCTTCCGGCAGCACGGGCAGCACCGCGCGCTCGGCAAGAGCGCCGTGGCCGATTTCCCGGCGCGATACGCGCATCATTTTGACCTCGCCCACGCAGTAGGGAGGGAAATTGTAATGCAGCATGAAGCGTTTGCTCTCGTCGCCGGTCAGGGTTTCCACGCGCTGTTCATCGCGTCCGCTGCCCAGAGTGGCCACGGCCAGGGTCTTGGTTTCGCCGCGGGCGAACAACACGGAACCGTGCGTCCGGGGCAGCAGCCCCACTTCGATCTTGATGGGCCGTACGGTGGTGGTGTCGCGGCCGTCGATACGCACGCCCTGCTCTTTGATGCGCTGGCGTACGAGTTTTTTCTCGTAGGCGCTCATAATGTCCGATACGGAACTCAGGTCTTCAAACCCTGCGTACTGTTCCTCATCGCCCAGACGTTCGAGCACTTTTGTCTGCACACCCTTTCTGGCTTTTTTGCGGGCCATCTTATCCGCGGTGAACAAGGCTTCGGTGATGCCTTCCTCATTGGCCAGTTCGATGACAACCTTTTTGATTTCTTCATCTTCCTGAGGCGGCGTAAAAGTCATTTTTTCATTGCCGACCTTTTCGCGCAGCTCGTCCTGCGCATCGAAAAGAGGCACTATGGCTTCACGCGCCCAGTCGATGGCGTCGGCCAGCGTATTGTGGGGCAGGAACTGCGCGCTGCCTTCCACCATCACCACGGCTTCGCGCGAAGCAGCGATGATCATATCCAGCTTGCTCTGTTCCATCTGCGAGTAGGACGGATTGAGGATGAATTCATTATCGATCAAACCGATACGCGCGCCCACGATGGGGCCGAGGAAAGGAATCTGCGAACAATGCAAAGCCGCGGATGCGCCGGTCATGGCCAGAACGCCCGGATCGTAGTCCTGATCCGAGGAAAGCACCGTGGCGATGACCTGGACTTCGTCGAAGAAGCCTTTGGGAAACAGCGGACGGATGGGCCGGTCGATGAGGCGCGAGCACAGGGTTTCGCGCTCGCTCGGGCGGCCGATTTCCCGGCGGAAAAAGCTGCCGGGCACGCGTCCGGCGGCGTACATTTTCTCCACATAATCCACGGTAAGCGGGAAAAAGTTCTGATCCACACGGCCGGGCTGGGTCACGCAGGTGACCAGCACAACCGTACCGCCGGCCTGAACCCAGACGGCGCCGTCGGCCTGATTGGCAAGCCTTCCGGTTTCCAGGATGACTTCCGCTCCACCCACCTGGGCGGATACGCGGGTCTCGTTAAAAATACTGGGATTAGTCATAAAAATCCTTTTGAGTTTGTCCTCCGAGGCTCATTCCCGCAATCTGGGGATACGCGGCGCGAGTCAGCGCATTTCCAGATTGCGCGAGAGAGGTGCTCGACGGAGTAATGGGTTTCGCTTTGATGGCCGGCGGCGTGCGGATCGCTATCCGAAGCGCCGCCGGCCTTGGTTGACTCGAAGAAAACGCCTGTCGTCGTGTTACTTACGCAGGTTCAACCGTTTGAGAATCTCGCGATACCGCTGAATATCTTTTTTCTTGAGGTAGTTGAGCAGCTTTCTCCGCTGGCCGACCAGCTTCAGCAGACCGGTGCGGGAATGGAAATCCTTCGCATGGGTCTTGAAGTGTTCGGTGAGATACTCAATACGAGAAGTCAGCAGTGCAATCTGTACTTCAGGAGAGCCGGTATCGCCCTCGTGCATCTCAAACTCTTTGATGATATTGCCCTTTTCTTCAGGTGTCAAAACCACAGCCCTATCCTCCTTGTTATTCGTCAGTCCGGAACCGGTAGATTGGAGTTCCGGACACGGCGAGCCGCTGTTTCACGTTGTCGAAAGACTTCTCAGGAACTCCACAATCCGCGCAGGATTGTCCAGGCCAGGTCGTTGTTTTCGAACCTGGACTCGACCAGAGCCAGGGGCTGTTGCTGCGTATCCAGCAGTACGGCGCGCTCTTCCGGACTTGTGGGTACAAAATCCGTAAGTTCCGCGCACGGGATACGCATGCCGTTTTTGATCCGGGTGGTCTGGCCGGCATCCAGGCAAAGCCTGGGCCAGTGGGGCAAAGCGTCCGTCAAAGACAGCACGCGCTCCACAAAGCGTTCCGGTTCATCCAGGACCTGATCCAGTTCATAGGCGGCATCCAGCCCGAACGGATGGCTTATTTCCCTCGTCAGTTTCGTCAAGACGGCGCCGCACTCCAATCGAATCCCCAGGCTGTGGACCAGGGACCGAATGTATGTGCCGGTGCCGCAGGCAACGCGAAACTCCGCATAGGGCGGCTCAATTTCCAATACATCCGCGCGGCTAACCCGCAGCGGTTTTATTTTCACAGGGGCTTCTTTGCCCTCGCGTGAAAGCTTGTACAGCGGCTGCCCATTGTGCTTGGCCGCGGAATAGGGAGGAACGACCTGTTCGGTCTCCGTTTCCCAGTGACGGATCGCAGCACCGATCCGTTCCGCGTCCAGGTGCTCCCAGGGAGCCGTAGACACAACCTCACCTTCCATATCATATGTGTCGGTGGTTGTGCCAAGCTGAAATATTCCGGAATATACCTTTGTTCCGTCGCCCAGATAATTGGCCAGTTTGGTGCCGTGTCCCAGCAGCACGAGCAGAACGCCCGTGGCCATGGGATCCAGCGTGCCCGCGTGACCGATTTTCTTCTGACCCAGCTTGCGCTTGATCATTTCAATGCAGGCTGCGGATGTGGGCCCCTTGGGCTTGTTAAGCACAAGCAGGCCGTGTTGCTGAGGCGGCTTTTCAGGCACCATTAAACTCCATAGCCTTTCTTTCGCGCGAACAGGGACCGAATCCCATGCTCTCGATGATGGCTTCCAGCAGCAGGGGTTTCGCTTCTTCAATGCTCGCGGCTATCACGCCGCCGGCGGCGTTGCGATGGCCGCCCCCGCCGAAATTGAGCGCGATTTTCTGCACATCGTCGGCGCCAAAGGATCGCAGGCTGATTTTGATATATTCTTTTTTGTCTTCCCGCAGGATAGCGGCGACACGTACGCTCTTGACCCGGCGGATAAATTCCACCAGACCGTCGCAGTCATGTCTTGTGGTGCCGGTCTGATCGAGCTGGTCCTGGGTTACGCACAAAATGCCGATCTTGCCGTCGCAGTAGATGGATGCTTTGCTGAGGATCTCGGACCAGAGCCGGAGGCGATTCAGCGACCATTGATTGAGATATTTATTGGAAAATTCGCCTGGATTCAGGCCGCAACGGACAATGGAGGCAGCAAGTTCGAGTGTTTCCGGCCGGGTATTGCCGTAACAAAAATTACCCGTATCCGAGACAATGGCCAGATAAATGGCTTCCCCCAGTTTGCCGCACAGCTTGAGCCCCACTTCGCCGGCCAGCATGGCGACCATTTCGCCTACGGCGGGAAAAGCGGGATCCACCCAGTTGAAGACGCCGAACTGCGGATTTCCTATATGATGGTCAATGTTAATGATCTGCTTCTTTTCGACAAACTTGAGCAATTCCTTACCGATCCGGAAAGGATCCCCGCAATCCAGCGTGATGACCCATTCGGGTTTAAACCCATCCAGATCTTCCAACGAACTCAGGACAGGACGGGGGAACTGCATCCAGGAAAAATGATCGGGAACTCCGCTCGCATTGTACAGCCTGCAGTCCTTGCCGAGATACTCGAGAATAAACCCCATCGCTGCGAGCGATCCCAAAGCGTCTCCGTCAGGGCTTTCATGGCTGGCCACCAGAAAATTATCGCCGGATACGATAAGCTGATGCAGCGCGTCTAATTCGTTGCTCATGATTTTAAGCCTTCAAATTCCGAGATGACCAGGCTTTGGTGCCTGACTTTCCGGATAGTAACGTCATCTCAAACATAATGGCAATACGTTGTGGAAAAGAAACCATACGCCAGCGTCAATCCGGAGTAAAAAATTCCATCTGGCTGTCCGTAAGCTCTTCCGGCGTGGCTGCTTCCACCATGGACAGCGCCTTAGTAAGCCTGCCTTCCAGATGCCGTCGCGAATTCCCCACACTGACCACTGCCAGAACGAGACGCGTATGGCTCTCCAGGGACTCCACTTCCGCCACGGAGACGTTGAATTTCGTCCGTAGCTTGTGTTTCAGGCTGCGAGCGACGTTTCTTTTTCCCTTGAGCGACGTATTGCCGTGCAATGTGAATTCAAGCATGAGCGCACCGATAATCATGGACCGATCACACTCCGTAAAAATCGGGCCGTGCCTGATCCGACGCAGCACGGCCCGATGCGAATCACTTAACTGGTACGCCTTTAATCCAGAGTCCGGGCTTCTTCAACTTCTTCAAAGGCTTCAATAATATCGCCGATCTTGATGTCGTTGTAATTTTCGAGCCCGATGCCGCATTCGTAGCCTTTGACCACTTCTTTGGCGTCATCCTTGAAGCGTCTCAGCGACGAAGCCTTGCCCGTATAGATCACAACGCCGTCGCGCAGCAGCCGGACGCCGGTATGCCGGACAATCTTGCCGTCCACCACGGCGCAACCTGCGATGGTGCCGACCTTGGGCACGTTGAACGTATCGCGGACTTCGGCCTGGCCAAGGTAGTTTTCCTTGATAAGGGGCGAAAGCATGCCGGACATGGCGTCTTTGATTTCACCCACCAGCTTGTAAATAATATCGTAAAAGCGGATATCGATCTTTTCGTGCTCGGCCAGTTCCTTGACCTTGGCCGTGGGCCTGACGTTGAAGCCGATGATAATGGCATCGGACGCCGAGGCGAGCAGAATGTCGGTTTCCGTAATGGCACCCGCACCGCTGTGCGTGATGGCCACTTTGACTTCGTCCGTGGAGAGTTTGTTCAAGGCGTCGGTCACGGCTTCGAGCGAACCCTGCACGTCGGCTTTGACGATCAGGTTCAGAGTGACGGCCTCGGCCTGACCTGCGCGGCGCGAGAGGAAGTCTTCCAAAGTAACCTTGGTTTCCTTGGCAAGATGACGTTCACGCTGTTTGGCCTGGCGAGTCTCCGCAATGCGGCGCGCCACTTTCTCATCCGGCATCACGGCGAATTCATCACCCGCTTCGGGCACGCCGTCGAAACCCTGGATTTCCACGGGCATGGATGGACCGGCTTCCATGACCTTTTTGCCTTCGTCCGTGAACATGGCCCGGACACGGCCGTTATACAGGCCGCAGACAAAAGGTTCGCCTTGCCTGATGGTGCCTTCCTGAATCAATACCGTGGCCACTGCACCGCGTCCCTTGTCGACTTTTGCTTCGACGATACGGCCGCGGGCGGGTTTGTCCGGATTGGCTTTCAGTTCGAGCACTTCCGCCTGGAGCAGAATCAGTTCGAGAAATTCGTCCAGACCGATGCGTTTTTTGGCCGAAACTTCGGCGTAAATGGTTTCACCACCCCAGTCTTCGGGCAGCAGTCCCAGGTCGGCCAGTTCGCGTTTGACGCGGTCGGGGTCTGCCCCTTCCTTGTCTATTTTGTTGACCGCGACCACGATGGGAACGCCTGCGGCTTTGGAGTGGTTGATAGCTTCGCGGGTCTGATCCATGACGCCGTCATCAGCTGCAACCACCAGAACAACGATGTCCGTGACCTGGGCGCCGCGCGCACGCATGGCCGTAAAGGCTTCGTGGCCGGGTGTATCCAGAAAGACGATATCGCCTTTGGGCGTGTTGACGTGGTAGGCGCCGATATGCTGCGTGATGCCGCCGGCTTCGCCGTCCGTGATGTTACTTTTGCGGAAGGCATCGAGAAGCGACGTTTTACCATGGTCGACGTGACCCATGATGGTGACTACCGGCGGACGCGGACGCAGAGATTCAGGCGCGTCGTCGTGCTGCGGCAGCATGTATTCTTCTTCGTCAAAGCCCACCTTTTCGACTTCATACTCGAACTCGGCGGCGACCAGGCTGGCCGTATCCATGTCCAGAGACTGGTTGATGGTGGCCATGACTCCCATGCCGAAAAGCACTTTTATCAGGGCCTGAGCCTTGATGCCCATCTGGTGCGCCAAGTCGGAAAGCCGGATGGCTTCATCGATCTTAATCTTGCGCTTCGCCGCCTTGATGGGCTGCGTGGTCTGCTGCGCGTTGGCATCTCCATAGGAATCGTCAAACCCCGGCCGCTTCTTGCGATTGGGTTTGGCCTTGCCACCGGTCTTGTCTTTGACGACGGCAGATTTTTTCTTCTTCAGATTGAGAGTTGCTGCACGGCGATCTTCTTCTTCAGGACGCTGGCCGAATTCGACAACCCGCCGGTCTTTTCTGCGTTTTTTCTTGCCGGATCGGTCTTCCGAATCCGCTTCGGCAGGTGCCGCCGGACCACGACGCTGAGCAGGGGCCTGTGCAGGAGCCGCTTTGCTTTCTTCACGCGCTTCGGGTTTTGCTGGGGCGGGCTTGGGCGGAACGACATCCGGCTTGGAAATAATCCGTACCTGGGGTTCCGACACCGGTTCTTTTTTCTTTTTCCGCTTTTTCTTTTTCTTGACCGGAGAATCTTCCTTGCCTTGTCCGTCGTCCATGCTCTCATCCGCACTTTCCGGAGCAGCCGGGGGCATGCTCGCTGGAGGCGGAGTTTCCTGTGTTTGGGGAGTCTCGATAATCACCGCTTCTTCTTTCGCTTCCTTTTGTGTTTCTGCCGGACTCACTTCAAGAGATTCCGTTTCGTCGGATACCGTCGCAACAGCTTCAGCCTGTTGCTCGACCGGTGCGTCGGAAATTTCCGGCTCTGCTGCAGACGCTTCGGAGGGCGCGCTGCTTGCGGCCTGGTCCTCGTCTTCTGCAACTGGCTCTGCTTCTGCGGCGGGAGCGGTTACCTGCCCTTCTTCCGCTGCAGGTTCTTCAAATTCGCTTTCGGCAGGAGAAACAATACGCGGTTTGTCAAAATCGCTTTCTTCCTCGAAGTCCTCAGACTCTGCGTCATCCGCGTCAGGCGACATCACTTCCGGAGTTTCCTCTTCAATGACATCCTCGTCTTCGAGTTCCTCTTGCAGATCTTCCGCTTCATCAACGGAAGAATGGCTGTCGGAAGTGCCCGAGTCTTTTTTTCTGCGTCTGCGTACGACGACCTTTCCAGGCTTGACTTCCTCCCGGACCATGATCTTGCTGTGCTCCCGCAGTTTCTGCCGGATCAACTGCACCTGTTCATCGTCGATCATGCTCATCAGGCTTTTAGCCGGAATGTCAAGTTCCCGCAGAGTCTGGAGCATTTCTTTGTTGCTTACTCCAAGCTCCTGCGAAAGGTCTTTGATTCTGGTTTTCACATTCGTCATAGGTCGGTCACCCCCTTACACTTCCTCCGCCAGCCTTGAAAAAACTGTAGTCTGCTCTGACATGCCTCCTGACTACATACATAGAAGCCTCTACCTGGCAGTCTCTGCGCCGGGTCGTGAACCAGACCCTGGTCTTTTTCAGAACAAACATAACGTCGCAAGCTACGTTTAGGAAATTTGCCTCGGCAGATCACACACATACGTGTCGGCTGCCGTGGGTTGATTGTCTCTTTCTGGCCAACATCCATTTACTCTTCCGACTCCCGCTCCTGAGGTTCATCAGTATCCACTGCAGCATCTTCCGTCTGAGGCGGCTCTTCAGACGCTTCTTCCGGAATATCTTCCGGTAGCTGTTCTTCGGTTTCACTTTGGGGTTCGGCTGGCTGAAAGCCAAGGAAATTGATGGCGGCTCTCAGATTGGAAATACGATCGTCGGTAAGGCTCAGTGCATCTTTCAGCACCTCGTCGGGAGCCTGTGCCACCTGCTGGACATTGTCCATGCCTGCCGACAGGAACTGTTCAACGGAAACTTCCGCCACACTGGCCACCTGCTCGAGCTGTTCGCGCCCTGCGTTGAGCTCGTTGTAGCGGGATTCCGTAAAAATATCTATTTTCCAGCCCAAAAGTTTTGAGGCCAGTTTGACGTTCTGGCCTTTGCGCCCGATTGCCAGCGTAAGCTGGTCATCCGGGACGACAACTTCGAGCTGTTTGTCGTCGTCATCCACCGTGATTCTGGAAATGAGCGCCGGAGAAAGCGCCTTGGCGGCGTAGGTAGCGATATCCGGACTCCAGACCACGATATCGATACGCTCGCCACGGAGCTCCTGGACGATATTCTGAATGCGCGAACCGCGTACGCCGACACAGGCGCCCACGGGATCCACATCCCTGTCCTTGGAGATCACGGCCACCTTGGCGCGGCTGCCCGGATCACGGGCCACACCCATGATGGTGATGATGCCGTCGTCCACTTCAGGCACTTCGCGCTTGAACAAAGCGGCCATATAGTCCGGATGCGCTCGGGAAACGATGACCTGCGGACCGCGCCCTTCTTTGCGGACGTCCACAATATAGGTCTGAATCCGGTCGCCGCGCTTGAAACGCTCCTTGGGAATCTGCTCCTCTTTGGGAAGCAGCGCTTCCGTACGGCCGAGGTTGATAACCCATCCGGAACGGTCGCGGCGCTGAATGATGCCGCTGGCGATATCGCCCACGCGGTCTTTATATTCTTCGTAGATGATTTCCTGTTCAGCATCGCGCATACGCTGAATGATGACCTGCTTGGCCGACTGGGCGGCAATGCGTCCGAGGTCTTCGACATTAAGGCGAAATCCGATTTCATCGTCGAGCTGCACGCCCGGGTCATGGGCCAGAGCCTCATCCAGGGCGATTTCCGTGGCGGGATCATCTACCTCTTCGGTCACGATCTTGAACTGGTAGACTTCCAACTCGCCACTCTCTTCATTGAAACCGACCTCGATGTCTATCTGGTCGCCGTATTTTTTCGTCACGGAGGAGCGCACCGCCTCCTCGATGGTATCGACGAGCAGATCGCGGTCTATGCCCCTGTCTTTACTTATTTGATCAATTGCCTTGCGCAGTTCCAAACTCATGATTCAGCTCCTTGGTGCGAACAACACGTATGCACGTGGACTCGTCCTCCTGCGGACGGTATGGCTACTTTTTTTGGGTAAGCGGTCCCGTTATTTTTTTCCTTGCTTCTCTGAAGCAGCGGATTTCGAGCCCTTTGAAGGAGAACCTTTGGCGCGATTGACTTGATCGGGATACGTAGGCCGCAGTCGTGCTTTCTTAATTTTATTCCACGGAATGGTAATACGCTCGCTGTCTACAATCAGCTCTACTTCCGTATCTCTCACAGCCTTAAGGGTACCCCGGAAGCGTTTCCTGTCCGGAAACTCCAGGGCCACCGTTTCGGTTGTTTCAGCCTCCACCGTACGGTTCAGATACGGCTTGAGCTGATCAAGAGAAAAAAAATGACGTTCCATTCCGGGCGAAGATACCTCTAACGTATAGGCTCCGGGAATGATATCTTCCACATCGAGCACCAGGCCGATCTTTCGCGAAAGTTCGGCACACTGGTCTATGGTCGCGGCAGTATCCGGCTCTCCCCTTCCCGCTGCGCTCTGCACAAACACACGGACAACCCCGCGTTTCCCCGATAGCGACGCCTCTATTCCCCACAAATCAAGTTCCAGCGCTGCCGCCACAGGTTCGATTATTTCTTTCAGCTCGTCCGCCAGCATATCACCCGGCCCTTAAAACACTTGGTCCACAGTAAAAAAAAAGGGGCTGATTGACCGCCCCAAAATCCTAACGCCTGTTGGAATAAGGATTTCCGTCATCGGCTGGAGCGGGCGACGGGAGTCGAACCCGCGACACCAAGCTTGGGAAGCTTGTACTCTACCAGCTGAGCTACACCCGCACAACCAATTAGGTTGTATATCATGCGTTTTTCAGCAATGTCAATATGAGCTGCCCAAAAACAGAACAGGCGGACAGCCGCCTGATTTTGTAAACAAAAAACAGAAAAGACATGCATTTATTGCAATAGCTATGTATACGCCCGGATACGCATTTTTCCTGCACCGGCGGACAAAGAACAGTTTCTTCAGCCCGCCTCTCCTGTTGCAACTTCCATTCTATTCGTCCGGCTGACAAAACAGACAGAGTTCCGACTCCAGCCGCGGGGTAAAGTGCGTTGCAGCCCAGCTCTGGAACTCGGACTTCCAGGTGCCGGTGGAAGCCGTTTCAGTATACTCCCCCGTACGCGTTTGGCTGGAGCCACTGCTTGTTGCCTCGGAAATAATCCCCCAACCGTCGTTTTTATCCTCATTTTTCAGAACACCCGGTCCGGTGAGTTTCCAATAGGCTGTCAGGCCGTTGCTTGTGTTCAGCCAGATCAAAGCGCTCTCCTCTTCAACGTCCAGCAAGCCCATGGCCAGAAACGTATTGCTCACGGAAAGATCGCGGGAAAGAAAGCCCCAGCCGCTGCCTTCGACCGTATTCAGCAGACGGCCGTCATCCCCAAGCCGCCAGTAAACCACCTTGCGCGTCTGCTGGTTCTGCCAGAACAAGGTGTCTCGCCCGTCGAAGGTTCCCGCATCCACATAACGCCATCCGCCTTCCGGCAAAACATTTTCAGCCACCTGAAACCATCCCTCCCCTTCGGTTTCGTTGGAAAGAGTAAGGTCGTCGTCCAGTTTCCAGGCCACGATCTGTTTGCCCGAATCGCCGACGCTGCCGCGCCAGAGCAAAGACAGGTCGCCATTGGCAGTGTAGGGAGCCAGCAGAGTCCATTGATCTGAAAGAGTGGTTTCGGACACGAAGCCCCAGCCGCTGCCCTGCTGCGTATTCGGCAGCAGTCCCTGGTTGTCCAGTTTCCACCAGACAACCTGCTGTTTCTGATTCTGCCAGAACAAAATATTGCGCTTGTCGTTTCGGATCACACCGCGCAGCTCATAGCCCTCCGGATAGGCGGTCGCACTGACATTTTCCCAGCCTTTGCCCTCTTCCGTGCTTACCAGCGAATAATCCTCCTGCAGGCGCCAGACCTGCAGCATACGTGTTTCCGGATTGGCCCAGAACACCAGGTAGGCCGTGTCAGGCGCGTCACCATCCACAGAAGAACCCGCGCCATCCAGATCCACGAAAGCGACATACCACCAGGGATCCGTCAGCGACGCATTCTCCAGCAACATTTTCCAGCCGTTTTCGGTCTCCGTATCTTCCAGTTGCAGATTATTATTCAAATCCCAGCAAGCCGTTTTGCCGGTGCTTTTCTTGTGCCACAGCAGATTGCTCACAACCGCGGGTTCGCTGTTTTCCACGCCAAGCTTGCCGGCCACGTACGGAACGATGCTGGTGGAGGCGGTAGCGTCCCGGACATCACCAGAAAGTTCCCAGAACATGGCGCCGCCCAGACTCTTTTCCAGCAGATAGTCTGTTTTCAATCCAATGGACTGAATATCGTCGTAAGAGACGAACATGCCGTTGGCCAGGCCGGAGGTAATGTTCGGGCCGTACAGCCAGGGCACCTGGGCGCTGTCGTTCCAGTTGGACGTATAGTCGCCCTGCAGCAGTTCCACGATACGCCAGTAATCGAACAGCCCCCCTTCCCAGTTGCCGTTCGTGCCTGTGGCCGGACCGACCTGGCCGCTCTGGTACAGGCCGTTGTCCGTATCCGGCACGTTTTCCCAGGAACGCCCGTACAGCGGCATGCCCAGCACAAGCTTGTCCGCAGACATCCCGCCGTTCAAATAGGCGCTGACCGTATAGTCGATGTTGAAAACGGCTTTTTCAGAGGACGGGCTGGCGGGATCTTCATACAAGGGCGCGTTGAAGCCGGTGATGGAATTCCAGGAACCGTAATAGTCATAGCCCATGATATTGATCCAATCCACCAGAGCGGCCACGGAGGGAAAATCATAGCCCCCCATGTTCCCCTCACCGGCGGGTCCGGCTATGGTCAGCAGATAGTCCTTGCCGTTTTCCTGACCTTTGGCGTCCAGGGCATCCCGTAAGGCCTGCAGCAATGCCACAAAATTTTCCTGCTCAGTGGCTTGGGGATATTCCCAGTCGATATCAACGCCGTCGAGCCCTTGATCGCTGATCCAGTTCGCGCAGGAAGCGGCAAAGGTCGTACGCAATGCGGCGTCCGCGGCGATTGGCGTAAAAGAAGGCCCCGAATCGGCGCCCCCCAGGGAAATCAGCACCTTGACGTCCGGATACAGTTCCTTGAGCGAGCGGAGACGGCTGAACAGCCCTTGCTCCGCCGGGAACCCGTTTTTGGCCTCGAACTGCATATTGAAATCCGCGTTTTCGTCCGCTGCCTGCAGTTCGCCGGATGCATTGAATTTGACAAAGGCAAAATTGATATGCGTCAGATTTTTAGCCGGAATATCCGCCGGCTCATAGTTACGCGCGTATACGCCCCACTCGATGTAGTAGCCGACCATACGGTTGGCGGCCATGGCTCGTGCGACAACGCCTGGAAAGCTGAAGGCCAGGACCATCAGAATGGTCGCCACCGCAATTTCCCTGTATAATTTCCCATAGCTGGCTGCCATAAATACCTCTGACCGGCGAAAATTTTAGATCACGGGCTTTTCAGAAGCCGCCCCTTCCTCTTGTTGATACTAACATCAACCATCTTCCAGTGCCTATTATTTTTTAATGAACCCGGAAACATATTTCAGGGGTCGGAAGGCATACGTCTGGCATTCGCGCCGACGCTCTGGCCAGGTAGCAGCCTGATCCGCCAACGGAACAAAATGAAACAAGCCCTGACGGGCGACATGGCAGGAAAACATCCTTTCACCATGTCGCCCGTCAGGGCTCCGAACTTTTCGCGCACTCATTCCAAGGGGGCCCCAGGCTTTGTTTATTGATCAGAACGCAAAATATTCAACAGCGCGTTCTGAACGCCCATCGCCGTGTTGCCCCGGTTCAGGTAATCACTGCAATACGGCTTCCGTCTGCGGGATTGTCTGCTGCGCCAGCACCCGCAGATTGATACGGCACAGGCTAATGGCATTTTCATAAAATTCAGGTGAAAGCCCGGCGGGTCTTTGCGTATGCAGAGCACGCTCCAGATCGAAATGCACTTCTTCCAGCAGGTTCTGCCCGGCGGAAAGGGGAAAACACACAGGTTCGACGTGGTAGGAGGCAAGATGCAGAACAAAAATCAGGCTTTCCTCTCCCGGACCATTGTAATCCAGAAACATGAACGCTCCCAAAGCCCCCGCATCCACACTGCCGTCCTCCGGATAGGCGACATAGTAATTCGTACGCGGCATGGAAAACAGGCTGGAAACAGGCAGCGGCGTACACTGTTCGGACTCTGCGGCTTCCTGAAATTCCTCGCCGTCCAGATGCACCATGGTCCGTTGCGCCCGAAACCCGACCAGAGCGGATAAAAGAAAGGGCTCGACGCCGTCCTGCGCATAGCCGTAACGCTGCCGCAGCAGATCATAGGAAAGCCCTACCGGGAAACAACACCACGAAGGCCAGGTGAGTTTTGATTCGCTGCCCTGCTTTTTGATCCGCATCAGATCCTGAACATGGTCGTACACATGGGGAAAGGTACGTTGAAACGCCAGAGAAAGACCAAAGGTCGGCATATGTCTCACAACACGTCCCTCCAGAGTTGGAGATTCATCCAGTCCACGCAGCGTCCCACTCCGGAGCGGATTATGCTGTTGATGCAGCAGTAATCCTGTCCGAACCGGAACAGGTGGTTGAGATCCAAGCCCAGCACATGGCACAGTATGGTTCTGTTTACGCCGGAATGGGCCACTATCAATGTTGTTCCCTGGGTTTCGGCGAACAAGGCATCGAAACAAGGCGCCGTACGTTGTTGCAGGTCGAAAAAACTCTCGCCCCCGGCGGGGCGCACCAAAGCCAGATTCTCGCCTCTGGCCGCGTATTCGCCCGGATATGCGGCTTCAACCTCTTTGCTGGTCAGTCCTTCCCACTGGCCGAGGTTGATCTCCCGCAGCCGTGCTTCCGGTTCGGGTTGCAACTGATCCAGGCCGCATTGTTCCGCCACCAGCCGCGCGGTTTCCATGGTCCGGCTCAGGTCGCTGCAGACGATCCGGTCTATTTCCACCCCGCGCAAAGCCTTGCCCACGGCCAGAGCCTGTTTTCGGCCGTTTTCCGTCAATGGCAGATCCTGCTGTCCGATAAAGCGCCGGGGCTTGTACTGGGTAATTTCCCCATGCCGCATAAGCAGGATACGCGGGCTCATCCCTGCTCCAAAACTTCAACGGCCAGCGTATGCACATTCGTGCCGGTTTCCCGTCCTATGCGATCCGCCAGCAGCATGGCGCGCGCGCGGCGGCCCTCTATGGCTGTTCTGGCCTTTTCGATGTGCCCGTAATATTCGAGCGCTTGCGCGTAGCGTTGTTCCAGCGGAACGACCGTTGATCCTGCCACGAACTTGTCCGCCATGAATACCAGCACGCGTTCGGTGATGGGCGTGGATTCGGGGTCTGGCAGGTCCCGGTGCAAAGCCACAATGGAGGCAATGTCCGTGAACCCCGCCGCTTCGAGCCATTCGCCGCCCAATTCTTCGTGATTGGGCTTTCCTTTGGCCAGGTCATGTACCAGCGCGGCCCGTTCGACGCGTTCGAGATCCAGCTTTCCGTTGGTCCCCGGCAGACTGTTGTACAGCCCGGCCAGAGCCAGGGCCACCTTGGCGACGGCCTCGCCATGGAGCCGGGCCCGTTGCGGGGTGCCTGAAATTTCCATCAAGGCGCGGCATTCCTCTTTGCTGGGCAGGCCGGGGTGTTTGGAACGTTCAAAAAGCCGGGCGTATTGCTCCTGACGGTCCATATCCTGCAGAACGAACGCATCAGCTGTTTCCAGCTCGCGTACGCTCTCCGGTTGTTGCTGCTCCCAGCTATCCAGCACAGCCCGCAGTCCGCCCTGACCGTCGGATTCCAGAATGGACTCTCGCAACTGCACACCCAAAACGGGCGGATGGCCGCGTTCCCCCAGAAAACAGGGATGCAGGATGGCGGTTTTGCCCGGAACGAACGCATCGCGCAGCCGGACAATGGTCTGCGTACGCACCAGCGGGATATCCACCGGCGTCAGAAAAAAAGCCTCCGCTGTGTCGGATACAGCCCGTACGCCGGCCTGGACCGATGAAAACATGCCGCTGGCATACTCCGTATTGTGTACGGCCTGTGCGCCGAGGCGTTCAATTACCGGCAGCAGTTCTTCCGCGCGGTGGCCGACCACCACCAGAACGCGTTCGATACCCGCATCCTTAAAACCGGACACGGTCTGCTCAATGACCGTACTGTCCCCCATGGGATAAAGAGGCTTGAACCCTCCCATCCGGCTGGACAATCCGGCGGAAAGAACTACGGCCTCAATGTTTGCCACCTGGCGCTCTCCTCTGAGCCCTGGCCTTGATCAGCTCGCCCACGATGCTGACCGCAATCTCTTCGGGCGTGTCGGCGCCGATGCTTATGCCTATGGGACTGTAAACACGGTCGAGATCCGCCTGTGTGACGCCTTTATCCAGAAGGTCGCGATAGAGAGCGTCACGCTTGGTGCGGCTGCCTATCATGCCCACATAGCCGGCCCGCGTCTGCAAAGCCTGGCGCAGGACAGTCTTGTCGTGCAGATGGCCGCGGGTGATCACCACCAGGTAGCAGTCTGCATCAATGGAAAAATCATCAAAGCAGCGCTCAAAGCTTTCCAGCACGACCACCTTATCCGCTTCCGGGAAACGTTCGGTGTTGGCGAATTCCTCGCGGTCGTCGAGCACCACGGTAAGAAAGCCCACATTGGACGCCAGGCTTGCCGTGGCCTGTGAAACATGCCCCGCTCCGGCCAGATAGACGGTGCCAGGCACCAGCAGGTCTTCGAACAGCACACGGGCCCGCTCCACATCCAGAATGGCCGCGCCCAGCGGACGGTGGAAGCTGTCGCGCCCCATGGAGACGATCTCTTCGGACGGGGCGGCCAGAGAAGCCGGAATCTGTCCTTCGATCATCACCCAGCGTTTCCAGTCCCAGGGGGCCTCCGGATCGCTGGCTTCCAGCTGGCTCACGTCGGTGATCAGGGTGGCGCTCTTGCCGCTGTTCAAGGCCTGCGAGGCCTCCTGAAAAACAACCAGAGCTTCCTTGCCCGGAGCCACGTATTCCAGAAAGATTTCCAGCTCGCCCCCGCAGATCATGTCCGTGGCGGCCGCGTCTTTGCCGGTCAGATTGAAATAATGTATCCGGCCGCATTTGTTCTGAAATATTTCCGGCGCGACCTTCATGATCTGGCCTTCGGCGGAGCCGCCGCCAACGCTGCCGGCAATGCTGCCGTCGCGCAGGATGGCCATCTTGGCGCCGGTGGAACGCGGCGTGGAGCCGCTGTGGTTGCAGATGGTGGCCAGCACAAGTTCCTGGCCCTGTTCCAGAAAAGTACAAATGTCGCTTATCAATTCTTTCATTGTTGTCGCTCGTCTATCAGTATGCGTTTGGCCGCAGTATACGGGCGCAAGGCCCAGGTTTCCACTATAAATCCTATACGGGGTCCGCGGCCCGTGTCCGTGTCCTGCATCTCGGGCATGGCCTCGAGTTCGGAACGGATGTTTTTTGTCAACGTATCGTCCGTAAGATCCAGAACGCCCAATTCGAGTATCAAGCGTTCGCCGTCGCTGCCGGACTGAATCCGGGCTTGATAATCCATGATCTGATCATGGGAAAATATGATTTCATCCAAGAGGGGCAAACGCAACCTGCGGCCGTTGGCAAGCTTGCGGCTGTCCGCCATGCGACCCTGGACCTTGTCCAGCCGCAGCAGTGAGCTGCCGCAGGAGCAGGTATCCGACAGCAAACGTCCGAGGTCGCCCGTCCGGTAGCGGATAATGGGCATGGCCTGGCGGCTGAGCGTGGTCAGAACGATCTCTCCCCAGCTGCCGTGGGGCAATTGCCGCAATTTCTGCGGATCGACGATTTCCAATAATAGATCCGCCTGGCGCAGATGGCAGCCTTGGCGGGCGCAGCACTCCACTCCGCCGCCCAGACCGGTTTCCACGGTCCCCCAATGGCTGAACACCGCACAGCCCCAGACTTTCTCCAGGTAGGCCACAATGGAATGGGAGATGTAGTCCGAACAAAGCAGCAGTGTTTTGGGATTGAGCCTTTGCTCCGGCGCGTTGCGGGCGTCCAGACGGGCCATCCCCAGAATCTGCACGGGAAATCCCACCATGCTGTCCGCCCCTGCTTCATGCGCGGCCTGCAGGGCATGACGCGGATCTTTGACCAGGCCGTAGATGACGCCGGCGCCTCCCATACGAACCAGGCCTCTGGCCAGGAGATCGCCCGTACTGTCGGGTGTCGCGCCCGGCAGCAGAATCAGCATACGCTGTCCGGGTTCGAGCATGGCCTGAATGCCGTTATGAAAAAAATCTATGGTCTTTTCCAGGTCCTGTTCGGAAAAAAACAGACGTTTGGGTTTGCCGGTGGTGCCCGAACTCTGCATGGTCACAATCCGGGCTATGTCATCCTGCTGTACGCAGAGCATGGACTGCGCATGAGTCCGCAAATCCTCATGACTCATGAAAGGCAATGCTTCCAGGTCGCCGTAGTCCAGGATGTCCGCGGGCTGCATCTTTTCCAGCCTGGCTCTGTGAAACGGGCTGCAGGACTTCACATAGTCCAGAGTCTCGCGCATCTTGTCCAGCTGGTAGTCCTGCACCGCGGACAAAGACACCGGACCGCTCTGTCCGCTATTCCGCGCGCCGATGCGTTCGGCGATCCAGGAATCCAACGGGGTCAGAGGGATCGGCATAAGGCTACGCCTCCTCCGGTTGCGGACGATACAGGGAGCGCCCGGAGGACGACGTCAAATTATAGGCGCAGAAAGGGATCAGCAGGCCGTCCGGATGCACCTCGTGAATGCAGCAGCCTTTGAGCCGGTCGAGATCGACGTTCCAGACGTCCTGAAAGGCCATGGCGGAAAGGCTGAAGCTCCAGGTTTTGACCTGGTCCAGAAAGCTTTCCAGGGTTTTGCCCGGCGCATTGCAACTGCAGGGCTTGGCCCCCGCCCATTGCCTGGCCGTATAATCCCGGGATTTCGCGGCGCCTTCCGCGGCAACTATGGGCGTATCGCAGCATTTGCCGCTTTTGCCCGAGAGCGCTTTGAGTCCGCCTTCCGGCGTACGCAGGTAGTTTCCGTGAAACGAACACAGGGAATGCTCGCAGCCCGGCGGCTGGAAATCCTTGAGCGAGACCATGTCGCCGCACTGTCTGGCGAGTTCGGCCATGACGTCCGGAAGAGTTATGCGGTCCTCATCCGCCGGGGGCGTCGGAAACCGTCCGAAATAGCTGATGGGCTGAAAATGAACTCCGCGGACATGGCATCCGGCGGCAACGGCGTAGCGAACGATGTCTCCGATCTCTTCGACATTCACGCCCGGCACCAGGGTAGGCACCAGCACCACGCCCAGTCCGGCCTCGCCGCAGTTTTCCACCGTCCGCTGTTTCAGATCCCACAAGTCCGCGCCGCGCAAGGCTTTGTACGGGCCGTCGGAAACGCCGTCGAATTGCAGGAACACGGACTTGAGCCCGGCGTCGAAAAGACGGCGCGCATAGTCCTTCTCTCTGGCGAGCCGGATGCCGTTAGTGTTGAGCTGCAGGAACTCGAACCCATGCTTGCGCCCCAGCCGGATAATCTCCGGCAGGTCTTCCCGCTGGGTGGGTTCCCCTCCGGAGATCTGGATGTTGCAATGACCGCTGGCTTCGATCACCCGGCGGAACCAGTAATCAATACGGTCCATGTCCGGGTCCTTGTCCGCGCTTCCGGCATCCGCAAAGCAAACCGGGCAGCGCAGATCGCAACGCTGCGTTATTTCCAACAGCGCCGTACAGGTATGCTGCCTGTGTTCCGGGCAGAGGCCGCAGTCAAAGGGACACTGGTTTTCCACCTGCGTATGGCAGTGCAGCGGCTGCGAAGGAATCTTGGGCCGGGACCAGTCGGCAAAGTCGACGGCGTCGCCGCGCCAGATCAGCGTACGGAATTCGCCATGTTCAGGGCATTGCTTGACCATGTAGACATGTTTGCCCCATTTGACGAGCTGCGCATTGATGCGTTTCAGGCATACGGGGCAAAGACTCTGGGTCCCGCCTCCCGCGCCATGACCCCGTGGCCAGGGATCCTGGCCGGCATTGCTGGCCCCATTCATGCATCCTCCTTGGAAACGGTGGGATCTATGTCATTCTCCGCCAGAATTTCCAGGCAACGCAAAAAGGTTTCGGTCACAATGGGAGCGCAACGGCTGGGATCGGGCTTGCCGCAGGTTTCCAGGCCAAGAATGCTCAGGCAGGAAACATCACCGTACTTTTCCCCGACGGTTTCGTTGAACCACTCCGTCAGAGTGTTGAGCATCAGGGGCAGGCGGCTGTCGGCTTCTTCCTGTTCTGAACCGCGTCCGGCGTACAACGCAAGCACGCAGGCGCCTCCGGAAAGCGCCCCGCAGGGGCCGGAACAATCGCCCAGGCCTTTGCACAAACCGGAAACGGCCCGGACCAGTTCGGGGTTATCGTTTCCCTGAGTTTCCAGAGCCAGAATAACGACTATCTGACTGCAACAGAATCCTTGTCCGGCAAGTTGCATAACGCGCAACGAAATATCATCACTCATCGTTCACCTCTTTCGAGCAACCGTGAGACTATATCCGGGTTTAACCACTGACGCTTTGTGCGCCACTTCGCAGGCCGCAGGGGCGGGAAGCAGCGTGCGCCAAAAACTTTCCAATGATCCATAGGCGAAGATCAACTCACCGGCCAGTTGCGTCAAAGACCTGGAATGATCTTCCCATACTTCGGGATGCAGCTCTTTTGTCTGCAACAGCTCCAGCCACTCCACGCGGGTGATGGCTCCGTCAATGCAACAGCGGGCTTCGGCAATTCCGCCATTTCGTCCGGTCGAGGGGAAGCGGGCGTAGAGATCCGTGCACAACAACAGGCCGCCCGGACGCAACACCCGGACGATCTCGTCCAGCACGGCTTCCAGCGAGGGCATCAAAGACAATACGCACTCACAGAGGACGGCATCCAGGCTGGCATCCCGTATCGGCAATACGGCAGCCTGCGCTCTTACCAGAGGCGTGCGGGCGTTGTTCGCCCGTATTCCTTCCAGCATGGCGGCGGAAAGGTCCAGGCCAACGGCCCGAAGTCCCAATTCCTCGCGCAGGTAGGAAAGGCTGCGGCCGTTGCCGCAGCCGATTTCAAGCACAAGACTATCCGCCGGCAACCGTTCGGACAGAAGTCTGGAAGTCAGCACCAGACCTCCGGGGCGCAAACATCCGCCGGTCAATTCCCCCAGCAGTTTCGGCCACTGGTGGGGAATCTCGGTTTGGCGTTTTGCAACGGTCATTTATCTTCCAGAAGCTGCTCGACTTCGAACATTTTGCCCCGGGCAAGCTCCTCGGGAATGAATACCAGACCGCATTTTTTGCATGTCAGCAGTTCCACTTCGAACAAGTTGCCAAGATAGCGGATGTTGACTTCGCTCGGAGTGAGTTCTTCGCCGCACTTGCCGCATTTCCAGTCGGTCTCGGGCGTAAAGGATAATTTGCTCATTCGTTGCCTCCCGGAAGGACCATGCGATGGCTGTAGGCGTTGAAGATACGGTAACCGTCGTTTTCCGGGGCGTATTCCACCCAGTAGGTCACGCGTATGGGCTGGTAGTAGCCCAGAAAATGCCCGGTCTTGGCATCATGCAGTTTTTGTCCGTTTTCTTCGGCGTTGGATATGACCCGCTTGACGTTGTCCAGAAGGATATGCCTGTCTTCGAGCAGATCCTGCACGTCGGGTTCCAAATACAGTTTCATGAGCTGGTATTCCTCCAAAGGCGGCGATTCCTCCTTCCAGAGGCTGTCCAACAACCACCGCCGCAGATTGGCTTTGTTGTCCTGGCGCATGGAAAAGGTGGGCGAAGGTCTGGCCGCGGGATCGTCTCCGGCCGTATCCGGGAAGATGATGTCCAGGATATGGCGTACGCGCTTGCCCGTGGCCACCAGATTATCGCGGCACATGGCGCAGTAAGCCACGAAATCGTTGTCGCTCTCCGCCGCACGGACTTCCGCCACTTTGCGCGACAGAGGGGGATTGGAGGAATACACCAATCCGCCGTAGCCGCAGCAGGTAGTCAGTTCCTTGCTCAGCTTCAATTCTTCTACCGGCACCTGAAGCGTGTCAAGCAGCGTACGGGCGTCCTGTTGCAACTCGGGATAATATCTTGTCGTGCACGGATCATGAAGGGCCTGGAGCGGCTGGCCGGATTGGGCGGGCGCCGTGGCTTTGACGGCATCACCGGCCGCGACCATGATGTCCCAGAGAGTGACTATTTCGAGATCCGGCGCGTGCTTTTTAAATGTATCGTGGCAGGTGGCGCAGGCGACGATCAGTTTGGGATTACCCATTTCCTGGCAGCGCTCGCGCAACTTCTGCAAAATTTCCTTGAAGTACGGAACTTCTCCGGCCCAGAGTGCAGGGGCGCCGCAGCAGCCCAGTGCAAGGCCGGTTTCGGCATGCAGATTTTCCCGCAGCCACTGGTACGTACGTTCGACCTGGGCGGGATTCGAGCTGCAGAGCTGGCAGCCCGGAAAGAACAGATACTCACTGCTGGTCTGCCCGGGGGCATGTTTGTAGAGCGAAAAAGCTTCACTGTTGCTGAAGCGTAAATCTTCAAGGGCGAATTCAAAAGCTGAAGGCGGCATGGTGTCTTTGCGCACCATGCTTTCACGGACCTGCAGGCAGAGGTTGCCCATGGAAAAGTCATTGGGGCAGATGACTGCGCACTGGTCGCAGAGCATGCAGGAATTGATCATTTTATTGGCCATCCGCGTGCCTTTAACAATGGACTCGTTGTTGTACACCTGGCGCGCGTACTTTTTGGGATAGCCCTTGTAACTTTCCAGATAGACGCACTTTTTGACGCATTCCAGACATTCGCACTGGATGCAACGCGCCGCTTCGGAGGCGGCCTCCTCAGGGGAATAGCCTTTGGCCGTATCCGCGGGTGCGACGGCGGGCAGAGGTTCTATGCCCTCCAGGCTGGTAAACAGGCGGCTCACATAAGGCCCTTCGTTCTCTCTTCTGGCAGTGAGAGAAACGCCCTGGAGAATCCTGTCGATGGTGGTTGCGGCCCAACGGCCCTGTGCGGCCTGCATAACAGGCGATTCGGCATCACCTCCGGCCAGGACTTTTTCGCGGGAGGTAGTCTGGAGAAGGGATTCGACCTTGATCTTTCCGTCAGCCTTGTCCAGATCCCAGGAAACATTGCAATCGCCGTCCAGACAGAGATACACCGCGTCGTTTTCTTCCAGGAGTTTTTCAAGAAACTCCTGTCCGGACACGGGTACGTCCGTATGCATGGCTGCTTTGAGCTGTTTGAGCAGTTCGAGTTCTTCGTCAAACAACTGCTGGGAGAGCTGGTCGGGAAAACGCCGGATAAGGCAGCCGCCGATCGTGGAGCCGGGTTCGTAGATGGAGACGCCCACGCCTTTACGCGCCAGATCCCAGGCCAGGGTCAGCCCGCTCATGCCGCTGCCGACAACCGCGATTTTTTTCCCTTTGGAAGGCAAGGGCAACAGCCGTTGTTTAGGGCAAGCCTGGGTGACCACGATTTTTTCCAAGGCCCCGATACGGACGGCATCTCCCGCCTGACCACGCATGCAGCTCGCTTCGCAGGGCGCATCGCAGATACGCGCCAGAACCCCTGCCAGCGGCATGGTCTTGCGCAGGTCTTTCCAGGCGGCATTCCAGTTTGCCGCGGCCACATGCCCGCAGAGGGAACGTACGTCTACGTGGATGGGACAAGCGGCCGAACATTGGGCCGGTTGCTCCTGGATGCATTGGTCCTCCAGAGCACGTAACTGGCTTTGCTCCATGATTGGCCTCCGACCGAATGGCAGAGGCGGCGTCCGGAAAATTTCCCGGCCGCCGCCCTGCTTTTTCGGCTGTCATCACCCGAAGGCGATGTTTAAGTGTGCGTTAGTGGTTCTTATTTTTCCTTCAAACCGGCCAGCACTTTCTCGGGGTATGCGGGCAGGTGGCGGATACGAACGCCGCATGCGTTGTAGATGGCGTTGATAACCGCGGCATGAGGAGCGGTAAGCGGCATTTCACCAACACCGGAAGCGCCGAACGGGCCATCAGGACGCGGGGTTTCCACGTAGATGATCTCGAAATCGTCCGGGATGTCCTTGATGTAAGGAACACCAGCGCCGGCGATGGTAGCGTGCTTTTTCAGATCCTCGTAATCCTCGGACAGTGCCAGGCCGATACCCTGGGCGACGCCGCCGTAGATCTGGCCGTCAACAACCAGGAAGTTGTTAACTACGCCGATGTCGGCAACGGTCACGGACCGTTCAACAGTGGTCTTACCAGTGGCGGTGTCCACTGCAACCTTCATCAGGAATACGCCGTACATGTAGCAGCAGAAGGGGCTGCCCTGGGAAGTTTCCAGGTTACAATCCGAAGCAGGAGCGGTCCAGGAACCGTTGTACTTCAGAGGCAGCTTCTCAGCAACCATTTCATCGTAGGTCCGGAAGGAACCGTCGGATTTCTGCATGGCTTTCACCAGAAGCTCACAAGCGTTCTTGGTGGCCTGACCGGTCATAACCTGGGAGCGGCTGCCGCCGGCGGGGCCGGAGTTCGGGCAGATGCTGGTGTCGTTCATGACCAGTTTGATCTTGTCGGGAGCGATGCCCAGCGGACGGAGAGCTTCGTGGGCCGTACCAACGGTACCCATGTCGGCGCCCTGGCCGTGGTCTTCCCAGGAGTTGTAGATGGTCACGCTGCCGTCGGCATTGAGTTCGATGTCGCAACCGGAGGAGTCGGGGCCGTCCAGACCGGAACCGTATACGCCGATGGAGAGGCCAACGCCGCGTTTGATGGCGTCGGTGGATTCAGCTTCGGCTTCTTTCTTGGCTTTTTCGTAATGAGGCTTGATGGCTTCCATCATCTCCGGCAGGGAGTAGACTTCGGGATCCTGGCCGGTGGGGGTGGTGGAACCCTTGCGGTAAACGTTCTTGAAGCGCAGTTCCCAGGGATCCATGCCGAGTTTTTCGGCCAGCTCGTCGATGAGCACTTCGGACGGGAATTCGGCTTCAGGAGCGCCGTAACCACGGAATGCAGCACCCCAGCAATGGTTGGTGCAGACGGTACGGCCTTCACCGCGGATGTTGGGGATGTCGTAACCGGAACCGATGTACTGGGCGCCGCGCAGGGTCAGCAGATCGCCGAATTCGGAGTACGGACCATGGTCGCAGGACCAGTCGGTTTCCATGGCGAGGAACTTGCCTTCTTTGTCGGCGGCGATACGCAGCCAGGTCCAGAAAGGCGAACGCTTACCGGTGTAGTTCTGCTGCTGCTCGTAGCTGTAGTTCAAGAAGACCGGACGATTGGTGGCCATGGCGGCTGCGCCGACCAGGGCTTCCATGGTGGGGCTGAATTTGTAACCGAAGGTACCGCCGGCATTGTTCTGCACGAGGGCGATGTTTTCGGGTTCAACACCCAGACCGGGAGCGATCATGTACAGGTGCAGGTGCACACCGATGGACTTGGAGTGAACGAACAGTTTGCCGTCTTCATTCAAGTAAGCGAAACCTACATCAGGCTCGATGGGCAGGTGAGGCTGGCGCTGGGTGTAGTAATTACCTTCCTGCCAGACAACGTCGCTCTTCTCGAAGATGGGCTTGGTCTCGTCACCCTTGACGATCGGAATAGTGAAGTACACGTTGGGCGTTCCGGGGTGAATCTCAATGGCGTCTTCAGCCATGGCCGCGGGAGCGCTCATGTATTCGGGCAGCTGCTCGATTTCAACTTTGACTTTTTCAACAGCGGCATCGGCCTGGGCCTGTGTTTCGGCACAGACGATGGCGATGGCGTCGCCGTACTGGAAGATCTTTTCGTCGCAAAGAATCGGACGATCCCAACCGTCACCCTTGTTGGTGGGGAAGGTGATCAGACCGGTGATGCGGTTTTTACCCTTGACGTCTTTGTGGGTGACCACTTTCACCACGCCGGGCATGGCCTCGGCTTCGGTGACGTCAATGGACAGGATGTTGGCGTGGGAGACTTTCGCCTGTACCAGGGCGCAAAACAGGGTGCCCTGAGGCAGCTTCAGACCGAGATCGCCGCCGAAGTCCCATGTGCCTGTAACTTTGGCAATGGCGGACGGACGGGGGTACTTAGTTCCCCAGATGCGGCCGTCGGCAGGAATCTTGAACTGCAGGTCTTCCATTTTCATCTTGCCGTTGATGACCTTGGCGGCATCCATGACGGCGTCAACGATGGGTTTGTAACCGGTGCAACGGCAAACGTTGCGATATTTCTGGAACCAATCGCGAACTTGTTCGCGGGTGGGGTCAGGCGTATCGAGGAGCAGCGCGTAGGTGGAAACGATGAAACCGGGGGTGCAGAAACCACACTGAGCTGCGCCGTAGGCGATCCAGGCCATCTGGATGGGATGCAGGTTACCAGGAGTGCCAATGCCTTCCAGGGTAATGATTTCGGTGCCGCATTCGACCTTGCCCCATTTGCGGGCGCAGGTACGAACCAGTTTACCGTCCACAACTACGGTACAGCTACCGCACTGGGCTTTGCCACATCCTATCTTAACACTGGTTGTGCCGACGTTTTTACGCAGCACATCGGCAAGAGACGTATCGGAATCAGCGATCACCATACGTTCAATGCCGTTTACCTTGATCATTTTTTTAATCATTAAAGAAACCTCCTTGGTCCTTTTTTAGGATGTTAACCTGTAATCACCGATAACTATTTTGAACCAGTCAACTATTTTCCAAACGGACAGATCGGATAACGGCAGACGTCGCACCCGGCGCAAAAGCCGCCGTGCCCCATTGCGACAATGTCCTGCCTGGTTAACCGCTCTCCGGCCAGAAGCCGTGGTACGACCAATTCAAAAATGCTGGCATTGTAGTACATGACGCAGCCCGGCAATCCGATAACGGGCGTACCGTCTACATAGGCCAGCATAAACATGGCACCTGGAAATGTCGGGGTCCCGTAGGTGACGACCTCGCCACCGGCATCACGGATGCTGGTCGGCGTCTGGTCGTCGGGATCCACGGACATCCCTCCGGTGCACACCACCATGTCGACTCCCTGGTCCAGGAACTCCCTGATGGCGGCTGTTGTCATGCTCTTTTCATCCGAGGTGAACTTCTGATCAACTACACGGCTGCCATACGCAGCGAACTTTTTGGAAACAACAGGACCAAAAGCGTCCTTGATGCGTCCGGAATAGATCTCGCTGCCCGTGGTCACCAATCCGATGTTCATGGGGATGAAAGGTTTGACTTCAATGACGGGATGCGCTTGCGCGCAGATGGACTCGACTGCTTCCAGGCGTTCTTCTTCCACTACCAGAGGCACGACACGGGCTCCGGCCACAGGCCGTCCCTCGGTAACCATCTGGTTGGTGTGCACGGTGGAAAGAACCACGCCTTCCTGGCTGTTGACTTGCGACAAAGCCTGTACGTCGATCTTGAGCAGGCCATCATATGCTGCAGTCATATTGATGCGCCCTTCACAGACTTCGGTCAAATTCAGCCCCTTCCCCATCGCCGCGGAACAAATGCGCTGGGCTGCCTCGTTCTCATGTACGAACCCGTCTTCCAGGGTCAGCACGTAGAGATTTTCCTTACCCATGCTCAAGAGTTTGGGAATGTCTTCCTCCTGGACGACATGCCCTTTCTGAAAAGCCCGTCCCTTGAACTCACCGGGCACTATTCGCGTCAGATCGTGGCACAGAACCATGCCTACTGCATCCTGAACGGCAACACGTTTCATCATTGTTGCACTTCCTTGATTCTCAGATTTAAGCTCAACGGCCAAAACGAAAAAGAGTCAGAGTCACCTTGGAAAAGATACATTTGCGTATGTATCATTTTCGAACACCCGCATTAATCTGTCGTTTTTTCAGTCTCACTTCTGCAACAGTTACATCATTCGACTTGAAGTTGCTTTGTTCATGAGATTACTTTGCAAGAGCTTGATCTTTTTCTCACAATGTAGCCTACACTGCTTTCATGCCCCCAAAGGCATAATAAAGTCAACAATCATATAATCATCATTTCTCTTTCGTTTCTATAACAAACAGCTCATATGAAACAATCGAAGCGCCGAGAAAATTGCTTACGGCGCAGGCACAGAAATGAAAATCACCAGCCTGAATTTTCTTGAAATTAATTCATTATTCAAGATGGTTATCAATAATCGTAGACCTGAAAGCAGGGCATCGCGGCTGCACCGCGAATCGCTGCACTTGCTCGCTGATTGGTACTAAGCAAAGAAGAAGCCAAGATGGTTTTTTAATTAAAACTAAGCGATTATAACACGAAAAGCAGCTCAGAAGTGACATCTGGAAGGCTATTGGGGTCGTTTTTTCCTCACTTACGCATGATATGGAACTATTTTACGTACTTTATCTCTATATAACAGACTGTTACCTGTCTGAGTCATAATGACTCAGAAAAAGGTGCGTTTGGGTCAAAACAACTCAAAAATGCGAGCTAACCCCTTAAAAAAATTTTACTATGTTAATTTAAACATATAGCTTGTGATCAATGTCACAAGCATTGTTTCAATTATTATCTCTGGTTAGCCAAAAAAGTTTTTTTGATTAAAAAATTTGGAAAGTCTGTAAAAAAAAGACAGGGCGTTCATTGAAATGCCACAAAAAAGTATCATTCTGACACAAACCAGTTCTGCGACAACCGACTTGAATAACATCATAACCTGCATAAACCTTCTATCGCCGGTCTCTGACGATGCTGACCACTTAACTCCAGGCAGTATTTTTCTCCATAAAAACAAGTGCGATAACAAAAGCCCGCCCACTTCCATACGCGCATCATACCCACCAATTTCGACGAAGAATTGTTCGCAGACCGTAACCGGATGACGCCGAATCGTCACCATTCAAATAGTTATTTTCGATACTTTATCCACAACGCTGTCTATCTTGTACGCGATCCGGACACCAGTATCTTTGTTTTTTATGGGGATAAAGATGAATACTTGCTTACGTATACCGCCTCTGCCCAGTGTCTCGCTTTTTCTGTTCATTTTTGCCATGGCCCTCTTCGTTCCGGCGACACCCGGCAAAGCTCTGGCCGCAGACATCGTCAGCGTGGCCAGCGGCACCGGCGCAGGCTCCCTGCCCTACGTCATCAGCAACGCGGCTGCGGACAGCACCATCACCTTTGCCTCGGGCCTGGGCACCATCACGGTGAGCAGCGCGATCACCATAAACAAGAACCTGACCATCAGTGGACCGGAATACGAAACCCTCACCATCACCAATTCCAGCGGGCAGGTGTTCGCCATCAACAGCAGCGCCGCCGTCAGCATGGAAAATCTTTCATTCTCAGGGTGCGGAGCTACTTCATTGAGCGGAGGAGTGATGGCTATCAGCGACTCTGCCAGCTTAACATTGGATAACTGCACTTTTTTCAACAACACGGCTGATGATGGGGGGTGCATTTATGCGTCGAGCGCCACTGAAATCAATATTTCCAACTGCACTTTCGAAAGCAACTTAGCCGAAGGTGGAAGCTCTATTTGCGTGTCAAATACAGAATTAGAAGTAACAAACACGCTTTTTTACGGAAATGAAGCTTCAAATAATGACTATACTGCGGGAACGATTCAAATTTTAGGCAAAACTGCTGATATTTCAGGCTGCTCTTTTATTTATAACATATGTACATTTTCCGAAAGTTACGGCGATGAAACATACCCTATGGGAAATGCGATAACAGCACTATACGCAGATGTAACTATAAAGAATTCAATGTTTTCGAAAAATATAAGTAATTACCCTAATGCAAAAGGCGGTGCAATATATGCTTATTATTCTGATTTCACTTTAATAAATAGTAGTTTTGAAAATAACTATTTATCAAAAGAAAATTCTTATGGAGGTGCAGTTTATTCTTTCAATAGTGATATTAATTTAATAAATACAACTTTATACAATAATACTTCTGAGCATGCTTCTGCACTTTTTTCAATAAATGATAGCGATTATACTGTAAATATCTTATCTTCCACAATTGTTGAAATTTCAACATCAAATATCGCTTCAAATGTAACATACTTTGAAGGCGGCACAACCACCATTGCCAACTGCATCATCACCAACAACAAGGGCGTAACGGATATTTATTTCAGTGGCGACGTCGATGCGACCCTGGCCGGAGGGAACTTTTACGGTACTGTCTCTGGAGAGGATTCTTCCACGGCAACAGACATCTCCGGCCATAGCCCCGACACATTGCTGCTAGGCAGCCTTACCACTCTGTCCGGCAACGAAGCGGACCTGCAGGTACTAATTCCCGAGTCGAACAGCCCGGTTATCGACAATGGCGTTGCACCCTCAACTGAGGGTCTGGGTTTGAATACGGACGCTATCAGCGCCCTTGCGGAAGACGTCCGGGGCGTTGCCCGGTATCAAGGCGAGAACTGGGACTCGGGCGCTGTGGAAGCAAGGCTTTTAAAGGTTACCACCACCAGCGTTTCCAACGTGACCAACTCCGGCGCCACCGTGGCCTTCAGCCTGACGGATTCGGACACTCCCCTCACATCGGCCGGCGTCTGCTACGATACAGACTCTTCTGAAGACCCCGCAGAATCTGGGCTATGCAAACGCACTACACCTGAGGACGATCAAACAAGCTTCACGTTCGCGCTTTCCGGACTGGCCGACGGCACCACATACTACGCCAGAGCCTTTGCCACGGACGCATCCGCGAGCGTTTACGGCGAGCTGCTGGAATTCAGTACCACTGCCGTCAGCAATGATGATGACGATGACGATGGAGATGAAGGCATTGGTGATGGGGATGACAATGATGACTCAGGCGATGGAGACGTTGACGACGGGGATGACAATGATGATTCCGGAGATGGAGACATTGATGATGGGGATAACGGAGATAATGGAGATGACGGCGACGACGACAATGGCGACGACGGCAACGATAACAACGGCTCCACACTGGACGACACGCTGTTGCTCTGGCGCAACGCGGACAGTCACAAACTGGCCTATTGGCGACTGAACAGCGATGGCGTTCTGGACACTTCCACCAACGGTTCCAACGGGCTCGTCTCCGCCACCCAGACCCTTTCCGACAGCTGGAACATAGAAAGCGTGTTCCAAGCCGGTGATTACAAAGTGCTGCTGCTGCGCAGTACGGTTTCCGGACTGGTGGCCTGCTGGCGCTTGAACAGCGACGGCAGCCTAGCCAACAACATGGAATTTGTCTCTTCGGACGCAATGCTCTCCAGCGACTGGCAGCTGGCCGGCTCGGCCGTCATCAACGACGCGCCCCTGCTGTTCTGGCAGAAAGATAACAGCACCCGGCTGGTCGTCTGGCGTTTGTCCAGCGACTGCGCCCTACAGGACAGCACCCGGGGTTCGGGCTGGGATGAAGTGGCGCCCGACCTGGACGTACGGGACAACTGGCAGGCGCTGGGCGTGCTGGTTCAGAATAACGTCCCGGTGGTCATCTGGCGCAACGCAAACAACAACCGCATCGCGTATTGGCGACTGACAGCCGACGGCCTGCTGGCGGAAGCCGACAAAAACGACACCTGGGGCTGGGTCAATGATACGGGCCTCTCCACGTCTTGGAGCCTGACGGACGCGCTGACGGTAAACGACACCCCCACCCTGTTCTGGCGCAACGAAACCTCCGGCAAAGTCGCGTACTGGCGCTTGAATAACCAGAGCGTTCTACAGAATACGCAGCAGTCCGACGGCTGGGGCTTTGTGTACGAAGGCAAGGTTAACACCGCCTGGAACCTGGTGGGCGCGTTCTCCCTGTTCGATACGCCCGCCCTGCTCTGGCACAACCGCAACAGCGGTAGGGTCGCGGTCTGGAAGCTCAACGACAGCGCCACCCTGGACAGCATCCAAACGGCCTATGAAAACGGCCTCGCAACAAACTGGACGCTCTTCGGCGAGAGCGACTGAGGCGCTGGTCAGATGTCCCTGCAAAAAGCCATTCCACCAGGCACAAAACAGGCTTGGACCGAAACAGAAATACCGCCGGGCCGTCACAAGTAGAGTCCGGGTCATAATTCTATCGATAGTTTTCCAGGATAATTTCCACATAATTATAGTATCCTGCAAACAATAATGCGCTTTTGTTCGCAAAAAATGGAAAAACCACTATGAAAACAAATACGCGCTTACCCGACCTGCCATGCGTCTCCCTTTTTCTGTTCTTTTTCGCCGTTGTTATTTTTGCCATGGCGAGGCCTCACAGCGCCTTGGCAGCCGACATAGTCAGCGTCGCCAGTGGCTCCGGCGAAGGCTCCCTACCCTACGTCATCAGCAACGCGGCTGCGGACAGCACCATCACCTTTGCCTCTGGTCTGGGGACCATCACCGTAAGCAGCTCGATTACTATAGACAAGAACCTGACCATCAGCGGTCCGGCAGACGAAACGCTCGCCATCAACACCGACTCGAGCAACAGAGTGTTCACCATCAACAACAGCGCGGCCGTAAAGATTGAAAATCTCACATTCAGCGGATGCGGTTCCAACACTACCGACGGTGGCGTGATCTCCCTCAGCGCTTCTGCGGATCTTGATGTGGACAATTGCACCTTTTCTTCCAACAAAGGCTCCAATGGCGGTGTTATCTATGCCTCATACGCCGGCACAATGGATATTTCAAACTGTAATTTTCTGAGTAACAGCGCTCCTTCTGGGAGTGCAATTGTATCGTCTAATTCCAACCTGGCGATTACTACAACAACATTTCATTCAAACGTTTCCAATGGTACTGAATCTACTGGTGTTATTAAATTCAGTTCAGGAACATTCACTATAACAAAATGCTCTTTTATGTATAACAATTCGAACTCTGATGACCCTGACAATGATAGTTATACTTCTGATGGCACTGTTCTTTCAGTTTCTTCAGCTACACTTAAAATTATCAACTCAAATTTTTCTTATAATTCGAACGATTTTTTTGACACAAAAGGAACTATTTTTACAATATCTTCTGATTTAACAGTATACAATACTACCATAGCTAATAATACAATGCCTGGTCCGGGGTCTCAATCTGGTGCTTTTTATGCTTTCGATTCAAAATTTTCATTAATAAATTCAACCTTATATAATAATACTGCCAGTTATTTTTCAGAGATATGTTCATACGCAGGTTCTACTTACAACAAAGTATACATTTACTCTTCAACAATAATTGAAGCATCAGAAACAAACTCCGCATCAGAATTGGTTTCCTTCGAAGCGCAAACCATTGTCATAGCAAACAGTGTTATCGCCAACAACAATGGAACAACGGACATAGACTGTTACCGTTGCGATCTTACTTTGGCGGGAGGAAATTTTTACGGCACAATCTCAACGACATATTCTTCGGTTACAGGCGAGGACAACTCCGGCTATACCGCCACCGAATTGCGCCTGGACAGTTTCACAACCCTGTCCGACAGCTGGGCCGGGCTGCAGGTGCTGATTCCGGAATCATACAGCGATACCGTTGACGCGGGCGTGGACCTGACGGAACTTTCAACGGATGCGGACATTGCGGACCTGCTGCTGGAAGACGTCCGGGGTGTTGCCCGGCCTCAACAAAACGGTTGGGATGCCGGCGCCGTGGAATTGACGGACTTCAAGGTCGGATCCAGCAGCGTCTCAAATGTGACAAGTTCGGGGGCGACCGTGGTTTTCAGTGTGACTGATTCAGACACCTCGCTCACAGCCACGGGAGTCTGCTTCAACACCGACTCCGCAACTGACCCCGCGGACAAAGGCGTATGCAAAAGCACAACGCCTGACCCCGGCAAGACCAGCTTTTCGTTCACGCTCGCCGAACTGGCCGCCGAAACTAAATACTACCTCAAAGCCTATGCCACGGACGCGTCCGCGAATGTTTACGGCGAGCTGCTCCATTTCACCACCAAAGCCGCGAACAATGATGACGACGACAATGATGACAACGGGGATAACGGCGATAATGACGACGATGGAGACAATGGAGATGACGGCAATAATGACGGCGGCTCCACACTGGACGACACGCTGCTGCTCTGGCGTAACACGGATAACCATAAGCTGGCTTACTGGCGGCTGAACAGCGACGGCGTCCTGGACACGGCCACGGACGGTTCCAACGGACTCGTATCCGATACGCAGACCCTTTCCGACAGCTGGGCCATTGAAAACGTGCTCCAGGCCGGTGATTACAAAGTGCTGCTGCTGCGCAGTACGGTTTCCGGACTGGTGGCCTGCTGGCGCTTGAACAGCGACGGCAGCCTGACCAACAACATGGAAGTTGTTTCTTCGGACGCAATGCTCTCCAGCGACTGGCAGCTGGCCGGCTCGGCCGTCATCAACGACGCGCCCTTGCTCTTCTGGCAGAAGCACGACACCACCCGGCTGGTCGTCTGGCGTTTGTCCAGCGACTGCGCCCTACAGGACAGCACCCGGGGTTCGGGCTGGGATGAAGTGGCGCCCGACCTGGACGTACGGGACAACTGGCAGGCCCTGGGCGTGCTTGTCCAGAACGATCTCCCGGTGGTCATCTGGCGCAACGCAAACAACAACCGCATCGCGTACTGGCGACTGACAGCCGACGGCCTGCTGGCGGAAGCCGACGAAAACGACACCTGGGGCTGGGTCAATGACACGGGTCTCTCTACGTCCTGGAGCCTGACGGACGCGCTGACGGTAAACGACACCCCCACCCTGTTCTGGCACAACGAAACCTCCGGCAAAGTCGCGTACTGGCGCTTGAACAACCAGAGCGTTCTACAGAATACGCAGCAGTCCGACGGCTGGGGCTTTGTGTACGAAGGCAAGGTTAACACCGCCTGGAACCTGGTGGGCGCGTTCTCCCTCTTCGATACGCCCGCCCTGCTCTGGCACAACCGCGACAGCGGCAGGGTCACGGTCTGGAAGCTCAACGACAGCGCCACCCTGGACAGCATCCAAACGGCCTATGAAAACGGCCTCGCAACAAACTGGACGCTCTTCGGCGAGAGCGACTGAGACGTAGTGACGGATGCCAGAGTTCCAACGGGGGAGATAGGTAAAGATCAAATCGAGGCCCTGGGAAGGCAGGCAGAACAAACAAGCCCTGCAGGGCTCCACTGTCTGCACGCCGCTTATCCCAGGGGTGCATCCTGGGCTCTATTTATTTCGCCCCGTTGGGGCTTAAAGAAACGTACGAATTAAACCCCGCCGTTTCCTTGATCGTCTGTTGCAATAACAAACGCATTGAGTACCCTGGGCGGAACTCGACTAACTGAACTGAATCAGCCTGCGGTTCTCCATCCTTCGGATGGCAATAGCGCCTATATCCCGCTAATTATCCAGAATATTATGTTTCTGAATCTTGCGGTACAGGGTTTTGCGACCGATGCCCAGGGCCTGGGCGGCCCGCTGCCGGTTGCCGTCGAAAAAGGCCAGCACCTTGGCGATGTGGTCCCGCTCGACCAGATCCAGGGAAAGCGGGGAATCTTCGTCGTCATCATCGGCCGACTTCATTTCCACCAGCTCCCTGGGCAGGGTCTGGACGGTGATGACGCCGTTTTCCGAAAGAATCAGCGAACGCTCGATGACGTTGCGCAGTTCGCGGATATTGCCCGGCCAGTCATAACGCAGCAGGCATTGCAAGGCCTTGTCCGCGATGGCGCAATGGTCGTGCATGGGGCAGAACTGCCCCAGGAAATGCTCGACCAGCAAAGGAATGTCTTCCTTACGCTCTTTCAGAGGCGGAATATAAATGTTGAACACGTTGATGCGGTGGTACAGGGCTTCATTGAAACGGCCGTCCTCCACTTCCTGGTGCAGATTGCGGTTGGTGGCGAACAAAAAGCGGATGTCCACCTTGCGTTCCTCGTTCTCTCCCACGCGCCGGTAGGTCTGGCTTTCGAGCACGCGCAGCAGCGAGGCCTGGACGTCCTCCGGCAGGTCGCCGATTTCATCCAGAAACAGGGTGCCCTTGTGGGCCAAAGCCATCAACCCTTCGCGCCCTTCGGAAGCGCCCGTGAACGAGCCTTTCTTGTGGCCGAACAATTCGCTGCGGACCAGTTCGCGTTCCAGCATGGCGCAGTTTTTGATGATCATGGGCTGTTCGGAACGCGGACTGAGCGAATGAATGTAGCGGGCCAGAACATCCTTGCCCGCGCCGCTTTCACCGGTGATCAGCACGGGAACCTCCGTGGGGGAAACCTTGGAGGCCAGGTACTGGATATGCTTGATGGCGGCTGATTTGCCCACGATCTGTTTGTTCTGATGGGCGTCTTCCTGCGAATGTCTGAAGCCCCGGTTGGCACGTTGCAGACAAACGCGCTGATACGCCCGGTCGATGACCAGTTCCAGTCGGTCCAGCTTGAAGGGCTTGGCGATGTAATCGTAGGCGCCCAGACGCATGGCTTCCACGGCGTCGTCAATGTTGCCGTGTCCGGTGATCAACACCACTTCCACATCCGGCACGCGCGACTTGAGTTCGGTGAACAGCTCCAGTCCGTCGGCGTCGGGCAGGCGAATATCCAGCACTATGACATCATACAGGGTATTCTCGATCTTTTTCAGCGCCTGTTTCGCATCCACGGCCGTATCCACGACACGGTCCTCGGAGGCGAGTTCTTTTTCCAGAAGCCTGAGTATCGGATCTTCATCATCCACGACAAGAACTGCGTACGGGTTAGCCATTGATGCTCTCCTCGCTCGTAGGCAATGTCACGATGAAGCGGGCGCCTTTGCCCATTTCACTTTTTACCCTGATGTCCCCTTTAAGTTCCTTGAGAATATTATAGCAGGTCGAGAGGCCTATTCCTATGCCTTTGCCCATGGGTTTGGTCGTAAAAAACGGATCAAACAGTTTATCCATGTTTTCCACAGGAATGCCGCAACCCGTATCAGAGACTTCAATGCATACGCCGGAACTCTTCCGCTTGTATGTTTTCAGACGAATAATACCGTCCTTGCCTTCCAGGGCGTCCGACGCGTTGGTCAGCAGATTCAGAAAAACCTGTTTCAACTGCTGTCCGTTACTGTATATGTGAGGCAAATTCTTATCCAAATCCACTTCCACTTTGGTACGTTGGTTTTTTTTCAGATGGTAATGAAGCAACTTGAGCGTATCGTCCACAACGTCATTGACGGATGTGGGCGACAAGGTCGCAGGGATGGGGTGTCCGAAATTGAGCAGGACCTGAACGATGTCCCTGCAACGGTTGCATTCCTGCAGTATGGTTCCGGTATACTCCCGAAATTCCTTGATGACTTCTTCCGGAACATTCTTGCCGATTTTTGAAAGCCGGCGCTGGATGCCCTCCGCATAGCCGGAAATGGCCATGAGCGGGTTATTGACTTCGTGTGCCACGCCCGTGGCCAGCACGCCCACGGTGGCCATTTTTTCATTGTGATAATACTTGGCCTGGTATTCTTTTTCCAGAGTCACATCCCGTTTGAAAATCAGCACCCTGTGCTGCGGCAGCCCCTGCACCTTGATGGGCGAGGCCACCATCTCGAACTGCATGTTCCGGCCTTTGATACGGAAAATCGCGGTTTCCTTGCACACGGCGTTGAGCGACATGGACTTGAAGGCCGGACATTCGGGACAAGGCGAATTGGTGTGCCGGAAAAGTTTGTAGCAGTATTTCCCCATGGGATTGGTATCTTCAAACAACTCCCGGAACACATGGTTCACGGAAATGATACGCATATCTTCCGAAAGCACCATCATCACGTCCGTGATGCCGTCAAGAATGGCGGCGATTTCGCGGCGATGGTTTTCGGATTCCATGTTGGCGATCTCCAGCTCCTCGAGCTTCAGCTTCAACTCCTGATAGAAGTCGAGCTTGGTGTGCTCGATGCCGATGAGATCCTGTAGATTGGTGGACGGACGCATTACCAGGCCTTCTCACAAATGGACAGCAGGTCTTCCCAACTGGCGTAACGAGGGTTAGTCACATGACAGGCGTCCAGGGTGGCCACCTGACAGATAGTTTTGAGTTTGCTCTGATCCGGCACCAGCTCGCGCAGGCGCGTATTCACTCCCAGATCATCAAACAGCCTTTCCAGTTTTTCTATGCCGAACAACGCGGCCTTTTCATCCGAGCAGACCCGGTTGCCTTCCACGATACGGCCGATGGTTCCCATGCGCTTGGGACAGGCAGGCAGATTGAAGCGCATGACCTCGGGCAACAGCGTCGGATGCACGAGCCCGTGCAGCACGTCGTAAATGCCGCCCAGTGAGTGGGCCAGGCCGTGCAGAATGCCCAGGCCGGCGTTGCTGAAGGCCATTCCGGCCGAGGTGCTGGCGATGGAGAGCTGCTCCAGCGCCTTCAGGTCGCGGTCGAGCACGGCGGGCTTGATGTTGTCGACGATCAGTTCCACGGCCCGCAAGGTGTGGATTTCGGTAAAAGGGGACGACAACCTGGAGACATAGGACTCGACGGCGTGAGCCAGGGCGTCGATGGCCGAGGCAATGATCAGACTTTCGCTCTTGGTGATCAGGATGCTCGGGTCGATAATGGAAATATTGGGAACCAGCGAACGACTGATGATGGACATTTTCACTTCGCGTTCCACATCCGTAATAATGCAGAACTGCGTGGTATCGGAGCCGCTTCCCGCCGTACTGGGCATGAAAATCATGGGCGGCAGCGGACGGATGACCTTGTTGGCGCCTTCGTAATCCCGGATGTGGCCGCCGTTGCCGACGATAATGCCGATGCCCTTGGCGGTGTCCATGGGACTGCCGCCGCCGAGGCAGATGATCACGTCGCAGCCTTCTTCCAGGTAGATCCGGGCGCCTTCATGCACCTGGTAATCACGCGGATTGGAGACAACGTTGTTGTAATAAACACACTCGAGTTTGTCCCTGTCGAGAATATCTTTGACGCGGTCCACCCAGCCGGAGTTCTCCAAGCCCTTGTCGCTGACAAAAAAAATCCGGTCGGCGCCCACACGCCGCGCGCAAGGCGCCAGATGTTTGATACTCCCGTATCCGAAAATGATATCGGGTATAGCGAATTTTGTTGTCAACATATCCGGCCTTTCTCCTTATCTCCCCGCGAACCGTGCAAATGGGTGTTTCGCGTTACAACGACAATACGTTTTACTTGCAGGAACCACCTGCGGCAGTTTGTTTTCAGGCACATCATCCAGTGCCTAAAACACAAGCTGCTCTGATTACTTCCACAAAATCATCCTGTTATCCAATACCTGAACGAACTCCTTTCGTATCTATTCCAGTCCCTATAAAAATCTATAGTTACATAGTCCTAATCTTCTTGCAAATAGTGACACCCTACGCTCTGCTTGTTACGCAGCGCGGAAAACGTGACGATATGGGCGGCATAACAGCCGTGGAACAGGTCGACTATGGGCTTGGACAACGGCGTCCGTTTATAAAACTGCGAGAGATGTTCGATGAGGCTGCCCAGATCCGCACTGGCTCGCTTGAGCCGCTGCTCCGTACGCGTAATGCCCGCATAATTCCACATGGTCGAACGGATGGTGGCCCAGTCCTGCGCGATCAGGGCCGGATCCTCGTTATGCGCCTCTCCGGGGTGCACCCAGTCCGGAATGGATGCGAACAACCGTTTGTCCACGGAGGCCCGTTGCGAAAGTTTGCTGCCGATGTAGGAGCCGGCCTTGTCGCCCCAGACCAATCCTTCCAGCAGGGAGGTGCTGGCCAGGCGGTTGGCGCCGTGCAGACCGGTGCAGCTGCATTCGCCCACCGCGAACAGACGCTCCAGATTGGTGCGGCCGTTGACGTCGCAAAGAATGCCGCCGCAGTGGTAATGGGCAGCCGGAACAACCGGGATCGGTTCCTTGGTGATATCCAGGCCGATTTCCAGGCAGCGTTTGTAAATTGTCGGAAAGCGTGTGGGAATGTCGTGCGGAATGGCCCGGCAATCCAGATAGGCGCAATCCTCGCCGGTTTTGTGCAGCTCGTCCACAATGGCTCGGGAAACCACATCGCGCGGGGCCAGCTCCGCCCGCGAGTCGTATTTCGGCATGAACCGTTCGCCGCGGTTATTGAGCAGATGCGCGCCTTCACCGCGCATGGCTTCGGTAATCAGAAAACGGCGTTTGCTGCGGTAAAACAACGTCGTCGGGTGAAACTGCACGTACTCCACATTCATGAGATTCACACCGGCGCGGTGCGCCATGGCCAGCGCGGACCCCACGCAGCATTCGGAGTTGGTGGAGTGCAGAAAGATACGTCCGACTCCGCCGGTGGCCAGTACGGTATAATCCGCCAGAATGGTTTCCACGGTCTTGTTGGCGTCGTTATACACATAGGCCCCGAGGCATTTGTTCACCCGCTGGTAACGAAAAGTCATCTTGCACGTGTGGTGCATACTGGTGATCAGATCCACGGCCGTACGGCTGTGCAGGACGCGGATGTTGGGATCTTTTTTCACGGCCTCGGCCAGGCCTTCCATGATGGCGCGTCCGGTATAGTCGGCGCAGTACAGCACGCGGTAGGTACTGTGTCCGCCTTCGCGGGTCAGGTCGAATTCCGTAGGCGATTTTTTCGCAAAAGGAATCTGCAGCCGGTCGATCAGCACCGAGCGGACGGTTTCCGGGCCCGTACGCGCCAGGTGCCTGACTGCGCTGTTGTAGTTGTGTTTCCAGCCCGCTGTGAGAACGTCGCGTTCAAGAAGTGCGGGAGAATCGTCAGGCCCTGTGTAGACAATACCTCCCTGGGCGTAGGCCGTATTACCGTCGCCCAACGTTTCTCCCGCATTTATAAGGATAACCTGGTGCCCCTGCGCTGCGACTCGCAGAGCGCATGTGGCCCCGGCTATCCCCGAGCCAATGATCAAAACTTGTGTAGTGTACCGCGTTTGCGACGTCATACGTACCTTCTCATACCTGCTTTGCGGCAGGAGAAATACCAGCTGTTATGATGCAAATTCATCCATATGAAAAAAGCCGCAGGAAGCGTTGGACATCTGCGCGGGATGCGCGATGAGCTTGACCCGCTCACCTTCCAGCGAAGATTCCAGAATGATACTTTCCTCTTTCAGAAGATTCAGCGCTTTTTCCATGGCAATGCTGAACGAATTGATGGTCTTGGAAGACGTTCCGCACAACCGCCTCAAGCAATTGAGATCGGCCTCGAAACCGCCTTTGAACACCAGCAAAGCGCCGTACAGCCATTTGGCCAGGCCGTTGCGCCCCAGACGAAGCCTGTCCCGAAATTCGGCTTCCATACGTTTGCTCTGGCGAATGGAACCGATGACGTCGCTGTTCACCCCCACCAGGCAATACTGATGTTTTTCATCCAGCAGTACGCGGTCCACCAGCCTGGTCATATATCTGTAGCGGGAACCCACAATTTCTAACTGACCTTCATGCAGCCGGGCCAGGCTCTGGAACAGACGCTCGCGGTTGTTTCTATCTTTTCTGAGCCCCACGGAATGCAGCAGATCGCCCACGTTCACGCGCAACGGCTGGGAATTCCCCTGCTTGCTGGAGGTGTGTATGGTGCAATAGGTCAGTACATCCAGATCCCACTGGTCAAACACCCGGCCCGTGAAATAGACGTTTTTCCGCGGAGAAAGCGTCCGCAGCGGCTTGTGGGCCACATGGGCGGACGACCCCATGTAGGATGCCACGAAAAGGTCGGACACCAGATAGGTTGCAGGATGCTGCGCCCTGAACCTGGACGGCCCGAAAAATTCATCGGAAAGCTCGCCCCCCCCTGAGCTGAAGGGACCGTGAGGCATGGAATAGCCTATTGGCATAGTGGCTTGAGGCATGTAAATCATGAGCTTTTCCCTTTATTTCAAAAGGTTATATATCACCTGTCTTGCTCGGTGCCCGGCTACGGCAGGTCCGGTCTGCCATCGCTGACACCTGCATACCGACAAGTTTAGCGCATTTTCACCTTGTAACAAGGCTCTTCACAAAAACTTCTTCTGTTATTTCAAAAGAATACATCTGAGCTTCCAAACCTTTTCAAGGTTAAGGAGCTCTAAAATCTCCAAAAACTGTGCTTCTGGTTCCCCATGATGGTCTTCTTGTCGAAATCATTCTCCAGAGAAAGCGTACGCTGGCCCAGTTTGATCATGTCGTCGATGTCCAGATTCAGATCGTACAGGCCGTTAATGGTGCCTATCATGGCCTCGAAGGTTTCCGGATGATCAAACAGGGCAAAAGCCACAAACAGGCAAAATCCTGTCGCGTCCATGGCGGCGAGTACGGTATCGAGATTTCCCGGCAGATCCTTGAGCAATTCGGGATCCAGCGAGGGATAAGGACAGTCCGCCGTCAGCACTTTCAGGGCTGTGGCGTAGCCCGTGGTGTGGTCCACGGCCCGGCTCACCAGATCCTGCTTCACGTTCAGCTTTGCACGCGTATGCAGTCCGTAGGCCCTGATGGCCTGGCTTTTGATCATGGCCGAGCTTTCGATGCCGTAGCATTTGGCCACAATTTCCACGCCGCTGCCCACGATCCGTCCAAGGGGCTTGCCCTTTCCGGCCATGGTTATCAATTTGACCGCGCCCTCCACATCGCCATAAGGAATCACGCCGACTTCCATGGCCAGGCCGATGGCCAGCCCCATTTCTATGGAGTCGAAGCCGTAGTCGTCACTTAAATAGTCCAGCTTGGAGGCGGAACTCATGTCGGTAATTCCGCACAATGCCCAGGCCGTGACCAGATATTCGCAATTGCAACCGTTTCCGCTCAGGAATCCGGAGCATTTGATGACGCACCCGCTCTGGCATCCGCGGGTTGAGAGATTCATCAGCCCGCACTCCCCTTCCAGCAGAGCCTGAATGGCGTTCTCGCTCAGCAGACTCGCGCGGTCGGATAAAGCGTCATGACGCGTAGCAATATGCAATTTCAAATCATTGGCAAGCTTTTTATGTGCTTCCGTAAACACTTCCGACGCCAGGGGCATACGCGTATCCGTTGCTTCCGCGTTGAGAACGATGGCTTTGATGCCTTTCGAACCCATTACAGCCCCCACTCCTCCATGGCTCGCATGGCGCGTGGGCTGACCCAGCGAATCCGAAACCGCGATGGTGGAATTGGCAAGCCCCATTTCCCCGGCGGTTCCTATGGAAAGAATGGCCACATTGTCCCCGTACTCATGCCGCAATGAGTCGCAGGCCGCGTAATTGGGAAGCGAATGGAGGTTGTCCGCCTCTTTTATGCTCACGCCATCCTTGTCGATATACACAACGCGCAGTTTATCGTCCTTTGGCTCTCCTTCAAGAACAATGGCGGCGATATCCAGACGCCCCAGGAAACCTGCCGCCTGGCCGCTGGTACTCGCCGTGGCGATGGTTCCGGTCAGGGGACTCTTGCAGCCCACCGACAAGCGGCTTGATGTGGTGGCCGCGGATCCGCTCATCAAACCGGGAGCGATCACAAGCTTGTTTTCAGGACCAAGCGGATGGCAATCCGGGGGAACTTCACCGCAAATAATCGCCGAAGTCATCGCACGTCCGCCAAAACCCGTATATTTTCCAATGGGTTCAAAAATCGCTACAGGCCCTTGTTCGCCACCGACATCTACTCGGACAATTCTATCCACGGACACCTCCCTGGGCCATCAAGTATTGGTGTATGCCCCCCGTGAGTTCCTCTGCGGAACCTGCAACCGAACCGTGAACCAAAAAAATTTCCAGCATTAATTTTCCAGAATGTTTGCCACCAGATCGTATAAGGAAAAACCAATTTCAGATTCAATGCGCTTTTGCACGATCCGGGCGTTCTCCATCCGTGAAACAAGCTGTCCCCGGGCGTTTTCGTCATCAGGATAGCGTTCCAGCATTTCCTGAAAATATTCATCCAACGTCACAGGATTAATACCATTTATCAGTTTGTTGGCCATGTAGACAACTTCCCACTCGCTGATGGGAGCCGTGTCGGAAAGTAAAAGATCTTCATGGGCCGCGACAATATTCGCGATTTGATTAAAACCCATTTTCAGCAAAATACGGCCGCCTTCCATCTCGTGTCTGGGCAAGCCTTTTGCCAGATCATGCACCAATGCGGCCCGCTCGATCTGCTCAAGGTCGAGGGAATTGCCATTGCGACCGACATTCATGGCCTTGCCGATCCCCAGAGCCACCGCTGCAACGACCTGGCCGTGCCTTGTAGCCCATTGGGGGGTTTTCGCCAGGTGCAGTATCTCCTGGCACTCGCGCAAGGTGGGCAAGCCCTGGCGCGCCAGACGCTGCCGCAATTTCCGGTAATCAGAATCCGTATCCATGCTCAACAGCACACCTTCGTCCGCAACAGCCAGCGTCTGCACCCGTTTGGGATGGCGTACGGCGAAATCGTCCAGAGCCCCTTTCAAAGCTCCCTGGCCATGCCAATCCAGCAGATAGGATTTCAGATTGCTCGAAATTACCGGCGGATATCCTCTGCTCTCCCCGAAAGAGGGAAAAAGGACGTCCGCATCCCCTGTGGAAAAGTTCTCCAGCAGTTGCACCACGGTTTCCGGCCGTACCAGGGGGATATCCACGGGAAGAAGAATAAACCCTTCATTATCACCACGCAAGGAAGCCACGCCTGCCTGGACGGACCGGTAAAATCCCAGATGAAAAAAATCATCGTAGACCACCCTGCAACCCGTACCGTCCAGATGTTCCCTGAGCCTGTCGGCCTGGTGCCCGGTTACGACGATAATTTCACGAAAACCCAGCGGTCGAAGCAACTGGAGAAAATGCTCTATAAGTGTGCCGTCTCCAAACGAATACAACGGTTTGAATTCTTTCATGCGACCAAAAAAACCGGACGCCAGGATAACGGCATCTAATTTCCTGTTCATAATAATAGTACACGCTCGTGTATAACCGGATTAAAACTCCGGCCGTATACTTGCGGACTGCGACGGCTGCTTCGGGGGGTCAGTTTCTCCCGGCCGGAAGTCTTGCCTGTTCTTTTGTCCGGTTAGAACAAGCAAATCCGGAAGAGGGATCTGAAACCAAAGAAGGACCGCTTTTACACGTCCGCAAGGTGATTTCATTCAATTGCATTCGAATCCAGTCCTTCATGCATCCCGGATTCGACGTATCTTGCGGCCGGTTGTTCTACGCGGCGCTTGGCGGAAAATACGTAACGTGCCGGCCGGATTGCATCAAGGAACTCAAACCAGAACACTGTGCCAGGGGGCTCCGGTGGTTACCCGACCGGCTACCCAATTTTCCAGGTCCCCATTGATTTGAGAACTGCGAATTCATAATTCGAATGCATACCTGCGCATCAAATCCAACACGGCTGTAAGGACTTGACCTCATTGTTACATGTGCAAGGCGTTAAGTTCGTCTTTGCCCAATATATTCACGTCATTGCCGACCAGAGGGACATGTGTTCCCGCGCCATTCCTTTCGGAAAGCATCGCGGAACTGCTTCTCTCCGTATACTCCTGCTCGGCTTTCAAAGCCAAAGTGCCTACTTCCAGCAAAGAACCGGTAGTCAATCTCGTGCCGCAAAAACCATTGACCATTTCCACCAGAGCGACAAAGGTATCCGGCTGGTCCAGTATCACAAACGCCCACAGCAGGCTGCAGCCCAAGGCGTCCATTGCCGCCGCTGCCGCCTGTCGTTCGGACATCCCCTCCGTACGCGTTTTCTGGCGCAGGAAAGGCTGCCCGGCGCTGTCCGTGTAGAAATGGAACAAATTTCCAGAAATTTCCGCAGGCGCCTGTTGCTGCAATGCGCCGGATTCACGGCCTGCCGGTTTGTCGGCGAAACACGCTTCATAAAGCGGACGCGCGTGCTCGCATTCCGAAGGCAAGATTTTCAACCCATAGGCTTTGGCCACGGAAGCGGCACCCGCCCCGAGTATCCGCCCCAGCGGCGTGCCGTTTCCGATCTCATGCATGAGCCGGACAGCACCCTCCATGTCGCCGAACCTGAATAACCCGGCTTCCATGGCCAAAAACAGGGATACGCTGATTTCCAGCGCATCAAACCCATAGGTATCAGCTAAAAATGCCAGCGTGCCTGCGGTTTCCTCATCAAGAAAATCCCAGGTACCGCCGGAGGTCCAGACCGCCTCGGAAGCGGGAAGTCTGTTATCCATATCCGGATACAGACAGGCGCAACCACTGTTGTTTTCGCCCGAGCTGGTCTGCGATAAAATATTGTTTTGCGAACCGGATGCCTGAGTCGTTGGGCAGGCTGATTCGCCTAAGACAGCCGCACCGCTGAAAATACTGCGGAAATTCTGAGCGTTGCCGGCGCCACTGAATGCGGAGAAACTGCGGTGCAGCGTGTTGGTGCCGTATGTGAACCGCTTTTCCCCGGTGAGCGGGTGCTTGCCCAGCCCGGAGGCAAAAGCTTTTTGGGCAAGTAAAAAGAGATCAGGATTGGCCGGTTTGCGCGGAGATACGTCGTTGGAATTCAGGATAATCGCTTTTATTCCCTTGGATCCCATGACGGCGCCTGTGCCACCGCGCCCGGCATGCCGAGTAGGACGAAGCTCGGGATCCGTGAACGCTATCGTCGAGCTGGCCATACGCATTTCGCCTGCAGTGCCGATGCAGATTACTGAAATCGAATCGCCGTACGCGGGCTTTAGTGCGTCGATCAGTTCATAATTTGTGCGCATGCGCAGGCCGTTCTCGGCCTCAATCCTGATCTCGTTGGCATCGATGGAAATAACATACAGATTCTTGGTGGCTGGCTTTCCTTCCAGGATGATCGCCGCAATTCCCAGCCCGGCCATGGATCCGGCGGCTTCGGCTGTGGAGTTGGCGATTTTCAGCAATCCTGTCAAAGGACTGATGCAGCCCACGGATAAGCGTTTTGCCGTTACTGCGGGCGAACCGCATAATAACCCCGGGGCCAGAACAAGTTTGTTTTCCGGCCCCAGGGGATGGCAACCGTCCGCAATTTCTTCACAGGCTATTTTAGCCGCCAAAGCGCGTCCTCCCAGGCCGGCATATGCGCCGAGCGGCTCGTATCGAGCCACGGGCCCTTCAGGGGAACTCACATTGATGCGAAGAATTTTATCCATCTTCAACTCCGTGTCCTTGACGCCGGGGCAGCAGCATCCGCGTTTTACGCTTTGAGACGGCCACCTGCGAAAAGAACCGCAGCTACGTATCCAAGAATCCGTTCGTACAGACTACCTAGGCAAGCATCGCCCGAAGCTGGCGCAGATGCAGGCGCTCTTCTTCGATGCAGGCCTGTACGGCTTCTTTTTCATTATCAGGTACGAGCTCTCTCATCTCGATGAAGAAGAGCAAGGTATCTTTTTCAAAGCTCATTGCCAGATGGATGGCGCTCACTTCGTCAGTGGCGTTCTCCACGTACTTGTCAACAAGCTCGTCGTTGAACAGCGTATGAGACGTAATCAGCGCGTCCACGTAGGTCGCGTATTCGTCTTCCGTGGACCAGGCGGGAAGTTCCACTTCACCGAGGCGATCTTTCAGATTCGCAAAAATCACCTCATGCTTGGCCTCTTCCTTTGCCAGGTGATCGAACAAATTGCGGATTTCTTCTTTCTGCGCCTTTGCAGCCACGCGCAGATAAAAAGCCTGTCCTTTGCGTTCGATTTCAACCGCAGCTTCGGCTATTTCATTGGCATGAAAAAAACTGGCCATTATAACTCCTGTTTCGCTTACAGCTCGTTAGGCAGTTCGTTCAGCTGGGCCTGGGTAAAGACCGGACCATCCACGCAGACATACTTGGAGCCGATGTTGCAACGTCCGCAGATGCCGATGCCGCACTTCATCCGTTTTTCCAGGGTGGTCAGAATCTGATCGTCCTTGAAGCCGAGCTTGAGCAGAGCCTGCAGCGTGAACTTGATCATGATGGGCGGTCCGCAAGTGACGGCCACGGTGTTCTTGGTCTTGGGTTCGAGTTCAAGCAGCACATTGGGGATCAGGCCCACGCGGTGTTCCCAACCTTCCGCTTCCCTGTCGATGGTCAGCGTAGTGTTGAGGTCCTTGCGCTCCAGCCATTCCGGCAGCTCGTACTTGAAAGCCATGTCTTCCGGGCTGCGCGCGCCGTACAGCAACGTGATGTCGCCGTACTGATCACGGTTGTCCAGCATGTACAGCAGCAGCGTACGCAACGGAGCCATACCGATACCACCGCCGATGAAGACGATGTTCTTGCCTTTCAGGTCTTCATAGGGGAAGTGGTTTCCCAAAGGCGCCCGGACGCCGACCTGATCGCCCGCTTTGAGCGTATGCAGCTTGGACGTCACCTCACCGGCGCGCATGATGCTGAACTGCAGGTAATCCATACGGGTTGGCGGCGAATTGATAACGAAGGTGGATTCACCCGTGCCAAATGCGGAGAGCTGGCCCACCTGGCCGGGACGAAAGGTGAATTCCTTCATTTCCTTTTCGTCCTCAAGAACTATCCGCAATGTCTTGATGTTCGGAGTTTCCTGAATCGTCTCGATGATTCTTCCTATCTTCGGAAGATAGACGTTGGGCATTTCAGTCATTGTAATATCCCTGTAGGCTTATGCTTTGCACGCGTCGGCACTGGAGACAGCCGCTTTGACGATCTCACGGATGTCGATGCCGGCTGGGCAGCTCTTCACACAGCGGCCACACCCGCAGCAGGAGACGATCCCCTGATGAGCTGTTGGGTAGTAGCTGAACTTGTGACCAACACGATTTTTGAGTCGGTTCGCCTTAACGGACCGGGGATTGTGACCACTTGCTTCCATGGTGAACATGTGCATCATGCAACTGTCCCACGTACGCAGCCGGGCGCCCTTGTCGCCGTAGGGCTCGTCCGTGATGTTGAAACAGTAGCAGGTCGGGCACAGGTAGGTGCAGGCGCCGCAGCTGAGGCACTTGTCGGACATCGCTTCCCAGAATTCCTTGTTGTCGAAAAGACCGAACAGGGACTCGGGAGAGCTGGCGATATCCGGAGCCGCAGGCAGCAGGGCCTTGGCTTCTTCTTTGACCTTGGCAGCCGCGTCGGTTTTTGCGCCGGCGTCTTCGAGCAGCGAGCTCTTGAGGAGCTTCTCACCCTTTTCGCTGACGGCTTCGAGCACGTACCCGCCATCCACCGGAATCATCAATACGTCGGATCCAGCGGGGTCGGCAGGGCCTTCGCTTGTCCAGTTGCAAAAGCAGGTGGTTTCAACTTCAGTGCAGACCAGGGACACAAAGGAAGTCACTTGCCGTCTGGCAATGTAATACTTGTCCTTGACCTTCTCCGAATCATATACCCTGTCGAAGATGTTGAAACCGCGCGCGTCGCAGGAACGGCAACCCACAACAACGGTGGGTTCCGCTTCTATGGTTTCGTCCAGCTTCAGGGACACCTTGCCCGGATTTTCAGGATCTTTTTCGTATTTGTAGGTAAACAGCGTTTCGCATTTGGGAAAGATCGACTGCTTCGGCGTAGTGGTCGCCTCGCGTTCGAAGGTTATTCCCTTTTCCTTGTCAAAAGGCCGGAAAACAATGGCGTCGCCTTCCTTGCAGGGAACCAGCGTACGCTGTTCCTTGCCGAGTTCTTCCAGCCAGGAGAGCAAACTTTCTTCTTTCAGATACTTGGCTGCCATTACCACTCCCTCTCTTTGATCTTCTCTTCTTCCATCTTGAAGGTAAGCAGTGGCGGCCGAGCCTCCAAGTTCGTACCCGCTTCGTAGTCGAAGAGCTCTTTGACGGACTTGTTCAGCTTGCGTTTGATCAGCAGCAGCGGAATATCCACAGGGCAGGCGCGTTCGCACTCACCGCATTCCGTACAACGGCCGGCGAGGTGAACGGCGTGGATAACCTGGAACATCCATTTGTCCTGAACGCTGTCGCTCTGCGTCAGCCAGTGCGGACTGCGGCTCTGGGCCACGCAGAAATCCTGGCATACGCACAGAGGACAGGCATTGCGGCAGGCGTAGCAGCGCAGGCAGCGCTCCATCACGCTCTTCCAATGCCCCAGACGGGTATCCAGATCCTGACTTTCGAATGCTTCCAGATCCGCGTAATTGTCTTCGGCCTTGGCCTCGACCTTGTCGCCGATGAACTCATCGGAGATCAACGCGTTCGGATATTTGCAGCGCGTGCACTTGTCCGAGGCGACTTCCGCCTGAGACAGGGTATGCTCCTTGCCTCCGGCTTCCACCTTGACGGAACCGCCGGACACTTCGGTCTTGGTTATCAGACCGATGTTGCCGACCGCGCGCTTGATTTTCGTAACGTCGACTATTCCCTGACACGAAAGACCAAAGATATAGACTTCCTCACGATTGATGAGGTTTTCCTGCAGCAGTTCGATGACTGAACGGCTGTCGCAGCCTTTGACAATGATGCCGACCTTCTTGCCTTTCAGGCCGGTCAGGTATCCTGCCAGGTTCTGCACGCACAGGGGACTCCAGATGAGCCTTTCGATGTCCTCTTCCTTTCTGATGAAAAGAGGCGTGGCTCGCAGGGGGTCAAACCCTTGCTCCCAGCCGATGACCAAGTCCAGCTCAGGAAGCTTCTCCTTGATCTTGCTTTTTAATTCTTCCAGTTGCGTCACCCTATTCCTCCATCTGGGTCGGAGGTTGAACATTCGCGTATTCAACCTTGCCGGCCGGGGTCGTTATTCAATATTAGCCGGCTTGGGCAATTGAACTGACAACCTTTTCCACCTCGCTTGGAGCGAAGCGGGGGGCCGGGCCGAGGTTATGAATCTGCTCAACAAAGCCCTTTACCACTGCCTGCCATTTCTGCCCTTCGGAAGCCGAAACCCAGGTGTATTCAAACCTGCGTCCGTCAATGCCGAGAACGGGGATCATCTGCTTGACCACTTCCAAACGCCGGCGGGCGTAGAAGTTGCCTTCGGAGTAATGGCAGTCTCTGGGGTGGCAACCGGAGACGAGCACGCCGTCAGCGCCTTTCATCAAGGCTGTGAGCACGAACAAAGGATCGATACGTCCCGAGCAGGGAACGCGGATGACCCGGATGTCCGTGGGTTGCTGAAAGCGGCCGACGCCGGCGGTATCTGCGCCACCGTACGAGCACCAGTTGCAAAGGAACCCGACTATACGAAGCTCTGTGTCGGAAGCTGCTGACATATCGCGTTGACCTCCCCTAAGATCTGGTTGTCTGTAAAATGCTGCAGTTGAATAGCGCCCTGCGGGCAGGTCGAGGTACAGATACCGCAGCCCTGGCAAACGGTTTCAATAACCTCAGCCTTGGGCGAACCGCGGAAATCAATTTCCTTGATGGCGCCGAACGGACAGGTGGAGATGCACTTTCCGCAACCCACGCAGCGTTTGATATCCACAAAGGAAACCTGCGGATCGCTTTCCAGCTGATCCTTGGAGAACAGGCTCAGCACCTTACTGGCGGCGGCACTGCCCTGGGCAACCGAGGTCGGAATGTCCTTAGGGCCCTGACAACAGCCGGCGAGGTACACGCCCGCGGTGTTGGTTTCCACCGGGCGGAGCTTGGGATGGCTCTCCATGTAGAACCCGTACTTGTCGTACGAAATACGCAGCTTCTCGGCCAGTGCCGCAGCATTTTTGTCGGCTTCGGCGCCCACGGCCAGTACGACCAGGTCCGCATCCACTTCGATCTGCGTTCCAGCCAGAGTGTCCGCGCCGCGGACTACGTATTTGTCGCCCTTGGGGTAGATCATGGCAACACGGCCGCGAATATACTTGGCGCCGTATTCTTCCATGGCGCGACGGGTGAACTCGTCATACAGCTTTCCTGGAGCACGAATGTCCATGTAGAAGACAAAGGACTGGGACTCCGGAATATGGTCTTTGGTCAGAATAACCTGCTTGGCGGTGTACATGCAGCAGAAGCCGCTGCAGTACGGCCGGTCCATGGCTTTGTCGCGGGAACCCACGCACTGAATGAAGACCACGTTCCTGGGCTCTTTGCCGTCGGACGGGCGCTTCACATGGCCGCCGGTGGGACCGGAAGCGGAAAGCAGGCGTTCGTATTGCAACGAGGTGATGACGTCCGGATAGGCGCCGGCCCCGTATTCTTTGTACTTGGTGTAATCGAACAGGTCGTAACCCGTGGCAGCCACAACAGCGCCTACGTTCTCAGTGATGATTTCATCCTGCTGATCGTAGCGGATCGCCTTTGTGGGGCAGACCTTTTCACAGACGCCGCACTTGTCTTTGGTCAACTTGATACAGTACTTGGCGTCGATGATGGCCTTCTTGGGAATGGCCTGCGGGAACGGGATATTGATGGCCGTGGTGGTGCCCATGTGCTCGTTGAACACATCTTCGGACTTTTTGCTCGGACACTTTTCCATGCACAGGCCGCAACCGGTGCAGGCTTCCCAATCCACGTAGGTGGCCTTTTTCTTGATCTTGACCTCAAAATTACCTACATAACCGCCGACTTCGTCGATTTCGGAATTGGCGTAGAGGGTGATGTTGGGGTGCTGGGCCACGTCAACCATTTTGGGGCCGAGAATACAGCTCGAACAGTCGACCGTGGGGAAGGTTTTGTCCAGTTTGGCCATTTTGCCGCCGATGGAGGAAGTCTTTTCCACAAGGATGACTTCCAGACCGCCGTCGGCGCAGTCCAGCGCAGCCTGGATGCCGGCGACGCCGCCGCCGATAACCAGAACGCGTTTGTTGATGGAGAACTTCTTCGGATACAGAGGTACGTTCTGCGCCAGTTTGGCAACAGCCATGCCGACCAGATCCAAAGCTTTCTGCGTGTTTGCTTCTTTGTTTTTACCAACCCATGAAACATGTTCGCGAATATTGGCCATCTCAAAGAGATAGCGGTTCAAACCCGCCCGTTCCACCGTACGGCGGAAGGTGGGTTCGTGCATCCGGGGCGTACAAGATGCTACAACGACACCATCCAGGTCATTTTCTGCGATGGCCGTGATAATGCCGTCTTGTCCGGGTTCGGAACAAGCATACATGGTGTCGGTCGCGTAAGCTACATTCGGCAATTCACGAGCCAGCTTCGCAACTTCGGCCACGTCCACTGTCGCCGCGATATTACTTCCGCAGTGACAAATGAAAACTCCGATTTTCATTATTGCTAACGCTCCTTCACGTCTTAAAAGCCAATAAAAGCACGACGGGGGGTGGCGTTTCTTGTGGAGGTTTCAAAAAACACGCCACACCCCGACATTAAAACACCCTGAGCGTCCGTGCTTACGCGTCAGTTAATTCCTAGGAGGCCGAGATTGTCCGCAAGACCTCTTTGGGGCTGACGCATAATTTATCAAATCCGATTTTCTCTTCCGCTACGCCCAGGGCCAGGCCCATGAGCTGCGTGTAGTAGAAAACAGGGATTTTATAGCGTGTTTTATTGGCAAAATTAATTTGCCCCTGCCGCATGTCGAGATTCATCTGACACAGGGGGCATGCCGTTACGATGGCATTTGCGCCGAGGCCAATGGCCGCATCCAGCAGTTTGCCGGAAAGGCGCATCACCACTTCCCGCCTGGCAACGCCGTAGGAAGCTCCGCAGCACTCGACCTTCAAGGGGAAAGGCACGACTTCAGCGCCCAGAGCTTCCATAATGCGATCCATGGAAATGGGGTTCTCATGATCATCGAACTGCATGACTTCGGGGGGACGATTCATGATACAGCCGTAGTAGCAGGCTACTTTCAGCCCTTTCAGCGGCTTGACCACGCGAGATTTAATAGCATCGGGTCCGATGTCTTCGATTACAGCCTGCAAAACGGATTTGACAGGCAGAGTCGACCGTGCGGGCGCTTCCATCAGGTTGCTGATGCGTTCCTTTTTGGAAGGATCCTGCAGGCTGTGCGCCGCGTTTTTCAGGTTGGTCAGACAGCTTGGACAGGGAGTGATGACCGCTTCGGCGCCCAGGTCTTCGGCCAGCGTCAGATTACGAGCCGCCAGTGCCGCAGACAAGGTGTGATCCACGGTGTGCGCCGGTGTAGAACCACAGCAGCTCCAGTCCGGGATCTCTTTCAGGTTCATGCCGACGGCATCGCAGGCCGAACGCGTGGAACGTTCGTATTCTTCAGATGTGCCCAAACCGGAGCAACCCGGATAGTATGCGTATGTCTTGCCCATACTCATGACCGTTGCTCCTCTTTGTATTTTTGAAAAATTTTGGCGACTGCTTCTTTGCCTTTAATTTCATGCGGTTTGAAGCCGATCTTGCCCTTGGGAAGAATCTTGGGGGCCAGGTCGGCGTCGGTCCAGAACCGTCCGGTTTTCGCAACGAAATTAGCAAGCATGCCGACTTCAAAAACACGCCCATGCTTTTCCACGGAGGAGAGAAAAGAATCAAAAAAGGTTTTGACCACTCTGTCGCTGACGTACCCTTCCTGACGTGCGATATGACGCAGAACGTCCATGATCTTTGCCACGTCAATGCTGTTGGGACAACGCGTCGTGCAGGATTCGCACGTAGCGCAACGCCAGATGGATTTGCAGGAGAGGACCTTTTCTTTCTGACCCATCTGCAACAGCCGCATGATCTGGCTAACCGTAAGGTCATAAGTAAAGGTATAAGGGCAACCTGCAGTACACTTGCCACACTGATAACAGAGGTCTAAGTTTTGTCCACTTCTCTCTTCCACCTCGCGAATAAAATTCGCGTCATACGATTCGGTGAAATGAATAACTTCCATGTGCTCGTCCAACTCCAATTGTGAGAGTCAGCCTCCCACCGCGTTTACATAGTTGAATGTTGAAGTGTCCATAGTTGTTCCTTGCCAAAAAAAGCACTTCAGGGAGACATATATTCTCCCTGAAGTGCAGTATAGCTTTTTTTACAGGGCTGCTTCGTAAATAGCAGCAACGTCCGCGTCTTTCGCGCAACGGGGGTTGGTGAGGCCGCAAGCGTCTTTCTGAGCATTGGCGGTCATGGTCGGGATGTCGGCAGCTTTGACGTCCTTGCCATAACGTTTGCCCATTTCGATCAGGCCGGAAGGAATACCAACGTCGGCGGAAAGCTGTTTGATGGCATCGAGGCATTTCTCGGCGGCAGCGCGCGGAGACAGACCTTCGATGTTCTCGCCCATGATCTGAGCCATTTTGGCGAAACGATCAACCTTGGCGATCAGGTTGAATTTCTCTACGTGAGGCAGCAGGATGGCGTTGCATTCGCCGTGAGGCAGGTCGTAGAAACCGCCCAACTGGTGAGCCATGGCGTGAACGTGACCCAGAGAAGCATTGTTGAAGGCCATACCAGCGAGGTACTGGGCAAAGCACATCATTTCACGGGCTTCGATGTCCTGTCCGTTGGCAACGGCCGGGCGCAGGTACTTGAAGATCAGTTCGATGGACTTTTCAGCAGCGGAGTCGGTCATCGGATTGGCGATGGTGGAAACGTAGGCTTCCACAGCGTGAGTCAGAGCATCCATACCGGTGGCGGCGGTCAGCGCAGGAGGCATACCAACCATCAGCAGCGGATCGTCAACAGCGATACCGGGGGTAACACGCCAGTCAACGATGGCCATTTTTACTTTGCGGGACAGGTCAGTAATGATGCAGAAACGAGTCATTTCCGAAGCCGTACCAGCGGTGGTGTTAACCGCTACGTAAGGAGGCATGGGATTCGTGGATTTGTCAACGCCTTCGAAGTCGTGAATTTTACCGCCATTGGCGATTACCAGGCCAACACCTTTACCACAATCGTGAGAGCTACCACCACCCAACGTGATCAGACCGTCGCAACCTTCGGCCTTGTAGATGTCCACACCTGCGTGAACGTTGGCGTCGGTGGGGTTAGGAATGGTTTTGTCATAGACGGCGTACTTCATTTTCGCTTCATCCAGCAGGTCGGTAATCATTTTCAGAATACCGGCACCCACTATACCCTGGTCGGTGACGATCAAAGGCTTAGTTGCGCCGAGGGCGCGAATCTTGCCAGGAATCTCTTTAGCTGCACCAATACCGATCAGAGTAACGCTGGGAATGAAATAACCGTAAACTTGTTCACGTACTGCCATGACACACTCCGTTTGTTGTTTTTGGTTGTGCAAACGTGGGGGAACCCCCAGGACACTTACCACTCAACTGTTTGCCACCTATGAGCAAGGAGTGGACCAAAAACAACATTATAATGATCTCAGTACCTTAGAGAATATTTTTCATTTCAGACACCCTTCCGGAAATTCTCATAGGGTCGTTTTCGCCCCACCGTAGAGGCCGCTGAAGCGAAAAACTCATTTTTTCCTATTGAACTCCAGGCTTTTAGAGCGCTGAGTCTTTTTGACACATTAATTTTATTAATTGGGTCAAATCAACCCTTTGTCAAGCCGCTCCCCTGTGCAGGGGTGCATCTCTTGTCATTTTTAATTGAAAAAAAGTGTTAGTTTTAAGGATGTAATCCCAAAGGTTAAAAAAAACATATTTTTTTGTAAAAAAACATTTCCTATGCCCCTATTGCCATCGCTACGAATTGCTCGTTTGCTCTCCGTCGGAAAAACCACTTACTGACCCTGTTCCCACCAAACTTTCGAGTCCTTTTTTTTTCGACGTGAACCCCGATGTTAAAAAAATAAACTCCTCAATCCGATAGTTCAGTTCGGCTTATCCGTTCCGTACGTCCGGCTTCCGAACTTACTGGAACACTTTCGCCGACAGCGAGGGTGTTTTGTTCCGGAACACATAAGGGCTATTATGACACATTAGCATTTTTCGTTCCAAAAATCACATTTCAAGCATATTTCCCTTCATTTTTTTGGAACATCCTTATCTATTCCAGATTTTCCGCACTTTCCGCTCTCGTAGCACTCCTAATCTTACCCTCCAATATCACTAGATAATGTCATTTGTGTCAGCTTTACATGGCTACTCGCATCAGAGGCTGCAACAAACTAGTATCCCTCTGATTTTATTTCCATTTAAACTCCTTCTCCCCCTGTCGGCCTTCCTGTGTGCACAGAATGTAAAGGAAACATGTTCAATAATTACACAGCTGCTTCGAAACAGCAGACAGATCATCCCAGCTCGTCAGTAACGGATTCCTATTTCATAGGAAATACCTTTTCGCGCTGTCTCATCTTGAGAAACTGTTCATTTGTGCAACATTGACCATGACGCCATTCCTATATAGCTGTTGTAACCCGCCCACCTTAAGCGCTTTTGACATCTTTCATTGCTTGGGCTAACAGAATCCGTTTCAACAACATATTACACTTCCGGAAAGGAATTACTCCTCCCGGCAAAAAGAACAGTCCCATGAGCTCCATTCAGAAAATCAAAGGGTTTGCCGACATTTTCGGCGAGGCGGACGCCCAGATGACCCGCCTGGAAAATACCGCGCGCGATGTTTTCGAACGCTACGGATACCGCGAACTGCGCACGCCGTTGCTCGAAAAAACCGAATTGTTCTGCCGAGGCATCGGCGACGAAACAGACGTGGTCCAAAAAGAAATGTATACTTTCGACGACCGCAAAGGACGTTCCGTGACGCTTCGGCCTGAAGCCACCGCAGGCGTCATGCGTGCCTACATTGAAAATAAATTCAACGCCGTCGAACAGGTCAGCCGCTTTTTCACGCTGGGGCCCATGTTTCGCTACGAGCGTCCGCAAAAAGGCCGGATGCGGCAGTTTCATCAGATCAATGCCGAATGCATCGGACCTTCCGAACCCCATGCCGACGCCGAAGTTATATTGATGCTTCTGCTGTTCCTGCGCAGCGTGGGATTGAGCGACCTGTCGCTGGAGATCAATACGCTGGGCTGCCGCGAATGCCGACCCGCCTACCATGAAGCTCTCAGAACTTTTCTGGCCGGTCTGGATCCCGAGACGCTCTGCGAAGACTGTCGCCGGCGCATGAACACCAATCCGTTGCGCGTACTGGATTGCAAGGTGTCTACCTGCAAGGAACAGATCGTCAATGCGCCCACGGTGCTGGACAATACCTGCCCGGAGTGCAAAGAACACTTCCAGACGGTGCTGGGCGTTCTGGACAAGGCCGGACAGGCCTACCACCTGAACCACAAACTGGTTCGGGGTCTGGATTACTACATGCGTACGACTTTTGAGGTGGTTTCCACAAATATCGGCGCACAGTCCTCCGTGGCCGGCGGCGGTCGTTACGACGGCCTGGTCAAACAGCTTGGCGGCGGCGACGTGCCCGGCGTGGGTTTTGCCTGCGGCATGGAGCGGCTGATGCAGCTGATGGAAGCGCAGGAAACCCGCGCAAAAGATTTTTATCTGGCCGTACTCGGCCCGGAAGGCCTGGATGCAGGCGTCATGCTGGCCCAGCAGTTACGCGAGGCCGGCCTGGCCGGGGAAATGGGCTACGGAGCCAAAAGCGTGAAAAGCCAGATGCGTCAGGCTGGCAAATCGGACGCAAAATTCACCCTGTTGCTGGGTGCGGACGAACTAGCGCAACAACAGATTCTTGTAAAAAACATGACCAGCGGCGAGCAAACCGCACTGGCAACAGGTTCGGACCAGGACCTGGCCGCTTTGGCGCAATACCTTAAGCCGGGAACAGAAAACAGGTAATACCATGGAAGAGCAAGCGGATATTCAAGCATCACATCAAATACATGTCCAGCCTCTGGGCGAATGGCGCCGCACGCACAGCTGCTGCGAACTGACGGCAAAAGACGTCGACGCCGAAGTCTGCCTGATGGGCTGGGTGCAGTTTCGCCGCGACCACGGCGGCCTGATTTTCATCGATATGCGCGACCGCAACGGGTTGACCCAGGTTGTGTTCAGTCCGGAAGAAAACCCCAAAGCGCATGAGCAGGCCCACATTCTGCGCACGGAATACGTGCTGGCCATCAAAGGACGCGTACGCAACCGTCCGGACGGCATGGTCAACGATAAAATGGTCACCGGTGAAATTGAAGTCGTGGTCAGCGAGTGGAAACTGCTAAACACCTCCAAAACACCTCCTTTTCATATTGAAGACCGGGTCGAAGCCTCGGAAAACCTGCGGCTGCAGTACCGCTATCTGGATCTGCGCCGGAGCAAGATGGCCAAGAACCTGATGCTGCGCCACCGTGCGGCCCAGGCCACCCGGCGTTATATGGATTCCCTGAATTTTCTGGAAATCGAGACGCCCTTTCTGACCAAGAGCACCCCGGAAGGCGCACGCGATTTTCTGGTGCCCAGCCGCGTCAACCAGGGCCAGTTCTACGCGCTGCCCCAGTCTCCCCAGCTTTTCAAGCAGATGAGCATGGTGGCCGGGTTGGACCGTTATTATCAGATAGTCCGTTGCTTCCGCGACGAAGACCTGCGTGCGGACCGGCAGCCGGAATTCACGCAGATCGACGTGGAAATGTCCTTTGCCGACGAAGAACAGATCATCGAAATGGCCGAAGGGCTGATCAAAGAGATCTTCCGCGAAACCCTGAACATGGAGCTCAATACGCCCTTTCCGCGTATGGAGTATGACGAAGCCATCGCCAAATATGGCGTGGATCGCCCTGACACCCGGTTCGAACTTTTTCTCACGGACGTCAGCGACGTTGTCAAAAATTCGGAATTCCGGGTTTTCGCCAAGGCCGAGCTGGTCAAGGGCTTACGCGTCCCCGGCGGTGCGGAACTGACACGCAAGGAAATCGACGACTATACCGAGTTCGTCAAAATTTACGGCGCCCAGGGCCTGGCCTGGATCAAGGTCAAGGAGAACGGCGAATGGCAGTCTCCGTTCGCCAAGTTTCTCAGCGAGGACGAGCGCAAAGGGCTGGCCGAGCGTCTGGGCATGGAAGTCGGCGACATCGTCTTCTTTCAGGCCGGTGCGGCGGACATGGTCAACAACGCGCTGGGCTACCTGCGTCTGCAGATCGGCGAACGCTTCGGGCTCATCGACCACGACGCCTTTTCCTTTGTCTGGGTTGTGGACTTTCCGCTGCTCGAATGGGATGCGGAAGAAAAACGCTGGGCAGCGCGCCACCATCCGTTCACGTCCCCCAAGGATGGGCACATGGAAATTCTGGAAAAAGATCCGATCAACGCCAAGGCCAAGGCCTACGATATCGTGCTCAACGGCATTGAAATCGGCGGCGGTTCCATCCGTAACCATACCCGCGAGGTGCAGACCAAAATGTTCGAAGTCCTGGGCGTGACGGACGAAGTGGCCGAATACAAATTCGGCTTCCTGCTCCAGGCCCTCGAATTCGGCGCGCCCCCCCACGGCGGCATCGCCTTCGGCTTCGACCGCATGGTCATGCTGCTGTGCAAGATGGACTCCATCCGCGACGTCATCGCTTTTCCGAAAACCCAGAAAGCGACCTGCATGCTTACGGAAGCGCCCGACTTTGTTTCCAACAAACAGTTGCGCGAACTCGGCATCAAGGTCCGCGACCTGGTCAAGAAAAAAGAAGCTGCCGGAAAACCGGTCTGCCAGGATGATGAATAGACAGCAAAAAACACAGCTGGTTCGTCCCCTGTGCTTTGCAACCACCGGGAGAATGCTTATGTACTCTTAATGAGTACGAGGCATGAAAAACATGAATCGAAACAGGGGGCGAACAATGAGCCTGTTGCGAATATATACGTTTCCGGAACCTGTCCTGATGGAAAAGGCCCGGAAAATAAACGAAGTGACCGATGAAATACGGCGGCTGGCCGCTGATATGGCTGAAACCATGTACGACGGCAACGGCGTCGGCCTTGCCGCGCCGCAGGTGGGCGAATCCATCCGCCTGGTGGTGCTGGATGTTACCGGGCCAGAGGAACGCAAGGGGTTGATGACCCTCATCAATCCCGTCATCGTTCAACGTGAAGGCCAGGTGGACTCCGAAGAAGGCTGCCTCAGCCTGCCGTCACTCAGCGGCAAGGTGACCCGTTCCGAAAAGGTCACGGTGAATGCCAAGGACCTGGACGGCAACGAACAGAATATCGAAGCCGAAGGACTGCTGGCCATCTGCCTGCAGCACGAACTCGACCACCTCGACGGTGTCCTGTTGCTGAACCGGCTTTCTCGACTGAAGCGTACGATGTATGAAAAGAAAGCCAAAAAGATAAAAGAACGCGAGGCCAGAGCGTGAAACTGATCTTTATGGGAACGCCCGGATTTGCGGCCACCATCCTTAATTCGCTGCTTGACTGGCCCAAGGCCGAAGTCCTTGCGGTCTACACGCAGCCTGACCGCCCGGCGGGAAGGGGGCGCGTTTTGCGCGCCTCCCAGGTTAAGCAGCTGGCCCAGGCCAGACGCTTGCCCGTATACCAGCCGAAAACCCTGCGCAATCCGGAAGAGCAGGAACTGTTGCGCCAGATGGCGCCTGACGCCGTCATCGTCGCAGCCTACGGACTGATTCTGCCCCAGGAAGTCCTGGACATTCCGCGCCTGGGCTGCATCAACGTTCACGCCTCACTGCTGCCTCGCTATCGCGGCGCAGCACCCATCCAACGAGCTATCATGGCCGGCGAACACGCCACCGGCATCACCATCATGCAGATGGACGCCGGACTGGATACGGGCAACATGATACTGCAGCGGGCCCTGGTCATCGGCAAGGACGACACGGCCGCCATTCTGCACGACCAGCTGGCCGAACTGGGCGGCGAAGCCCTGACCGACGCCCTGAACCAGCTTGAAGCCGGCACTCTCAAAATTTTTCCTCAAAACCATGAAAAAGCCACCTACGCGGCCAAGCTCCAGAAGGAAGAAGGCTTGGTGGACTGGAACCTTACGGCGCAGCAGGTGCACAACCAGGTACGCGCCCTGCATCCCTGGCCGGGCGCCTATTTTTTCTGGACCCCGCCGGGGAAAGACAAGCCCCTGCGCCTGACGCTGATGCCCGGCGAAGTCGGCCCCAAAGTCGAACTCAATGCCGCCCCCGGAACCATTCTCGGCCTGCGCGACGACAAGCTGGCCATCACCTGCAAAGACCGCGAATATCTGGTACCCGGACTGATTCCCGAGGGCAAAAAGCAAATCGACGCACGATCGTTCCAAAACGGATACCTGTGCAAGAGGTAGCAGCTTGCATCGGTTTTGCCGCACTTTGAGGTTGCCGGAAATAGGTATCTTGCGGACGTCCAGTCATGTCTCAGAACTCTTCCCGTGACTCGTGCCATTAAAAATTGCTCATTTTTTCGGCAACTAGCCCTCCAATATCCTGACAACTCAACAATATTGCATTATGTTTTTCTAATGGTCGCCAGCTGTTGCCCGCTTTCAGGCACAGGGGATTGCGTATCATACCTATGTATTGTAATTATTCTATAGTAATGTGGTTTTCATTTCCCATAACATAAGCAACGTACCTTTGTGAGCATGCCCTTTCATCATTCCCAGATACCCGACGACCCGTATGAACGGGAAGAGGCGGCCGCCGGAACCCGTAAGCGGCTTTTTATCGGCCTGATCACCGGCGCCTGCTTTCTGCTCTGTTCCATTCTGATACTGCTCTGGATCGTCCCCTTCGTGGGCCTCAGCGGCATTCACCCCTGGGCACCGGCCCTTGTGGGCACGGTATTTATCTGCGCCATCCTGGTCATTACTTGGGCCTGGCTGGGGCTGGTGTTGCGCATTCTGCTGGGAAGGTCCCTGCCTTTTTCGAGCCAGCTGCGCGGACTGGCCATCAAGTTCTTTCTGCCCTTGATGACGCTGCTCGGGCGCGCCTGCGGGATTCCAAAAGAGAACGTCCGCGGCTCCTTCATCAAGGTAAACAATGAACTGGTCCGTAGCGAAGTGGGGCAATACAAGCCCAAGGATATTCTGCTGCTCATGCCCCATTGCCTGCAGAACAGCCGCTGCGATATCCGGCTTACCTACGACATCACTAACTGCAAACGCTGCGGCAAATGCGCCATCAAAGGCTTGCTCGAACTGTCCGACCGTTACGGCGTGCACCTGGCCATTGCCACAGGCGGCACCATTGCCAGGCGTATAGTTGTTCAGACGCGGCCTAAGCTGATTCTGGCCGTAGCCTGCGAACGCGACCTGTCCAGCGGCATTCAGGACACCTACCCCATCCCGGTCTTCGGCGTGCTGAACTCGCGTCCGCATGGTCCGTGCCTAGATACGGAGGTTTCCCTGACCGCTCTGGAAAACGCGCTGCAGCTGTTTCTGGATGCGGAAAGCAAGGCCGAAATCGCCAAACGTCCGGCCCCCAAAAAGCCCAAGGTTCTGCGCGTTAACCAGTCCGAACAAGCCGGACAGGCCTCCTGATTCCGGGAGTGACCATGACGCGGAAAAACAGCCGCCATACGCCGCCGGCCAGAGATGCGGCTTTGTCCTGTCTGGAAGCCGTGCTGCGTAGAGGCACCGACCTGCAGGAAGCCCTGGACACGGCATTAAACAGCCGGACGCTCGACCCGCGCGATACCGCGCTGGCCACTGAGCTGGCATACGGCGTGCTGCGTTACAAGGCGCGGCTGGACTGGCTGCTCCAGCGCCATCTGCGCGAGCCCCAAAAACTACCTCCTGCCATGCTGCAGGTTCTCGAAACAGCCTGCTACGAGATCCTGTTCCTCGAACGGGTGCCCGTATACGCGTCCGTGGACTGGGCAGTCGAGCACTGCAAACAGGCCTTTGGTCAGGGCCGCGCCAAACTGGCCAACGCGGTCCTGCGCAAAATTTCCGATCCCGACGAGCTGCAGCTCGGGCTTGATCCCGACCGTTTCCGCGCCTGTTTTACGGATCAAACCGAATTTCTGGCCACCTGGTACGCGGCTCCGCGCTGGCTGGTGGAACTCTGGCAGCGCAGCTACGACGACGAACGTACGTCCGCCCTGCTGGAAGCCTCGCTGGTCGTGCCGCCCCTGGGGCTGCGGCTGCGGTCCGGGCAAAACGCTGCGGATGTCCTGCCCCGGCTGGGCGCGTCGGCAACCATCCTGGCGGAACAAGAGAGCGCACTGGCCGTACGCGGCGCCGACGCGGCAGCCGTACGGGAACTGGAACAAGCCGGGGAACTGAGCCGTCAGAGCTTCGCGGCGCAACAGGCGCTGCTGGCTTTGCAGCCCGCAACCTGGCCCGAGCCGATCTGGGACGGCTGCGCCGGACGCGGCGGAAAAACCTGCCAGCTGCTCGAACTCAGAAAAAAGGACCTGATCGCCAGCGATCCGCATTCCAAACGGCTGGAAGGCTTGCGAGGCGAACTCCAGCGCCTGGGCTTGCCGTCCATTCCGGTTCATTGCTGCCCTGCGGACGCCCCGGACTTTGCCCCGCAGGCCCGGACCATTCTGCTGGACGCGCCCTGCTCGGGGCTGGGGGTGCTGGCGCGACGTCCGGACGCCAAATGGCGCCGCCGTCCGCGCGATCTGAAGGACCTGGTCAAACTCCAGCGCCGTATCCTGCACCAGGCCTGCGAGCTGCTGCCCGAAAACGGCCTGCTGGCTTACCTGACCTGCACGGCCAACCCTGCGGAAAATGACGGACAGATCAAAAAACTGCTGGGCGCGCGCCCGGACATGCGCCTGGAGATTTCCTGGGAAACCCCGGAGGTATCAATACTTGGGGAATACTTCTTCGCGGCTTTGCTGCGCAAGGCCTAACACCGCGGACAGAATGGATTAAGCTACTTTTTCTTGCGTTCCACCAGCTCCACCTTTTCGACGATCTTATCGTAGTAAAGCTGATTTTTTTCAAATTTGATGGGTTTGTTGTAGCGGATATTCCAGCGGGTGATCAGAAAATTGAGTTTCTGCATCTGCCGGTAGCGGGTCTGCTCGTCCTCGCACTGTTCCAGCATTTCAACAATCGTGTGGATTTCCTTCTCATCCGCGATCTGCGGGGGCACATGGCCCGAATTGCGCAAGACCTTATAAGCCATACGCAGATCCTCCGGGACCATGGAATCGTCTTCCAGAATCAAAGGCTTTCCCGCGCCTTCCAGATTGTCGAACTCGCCCTCGCGCATGGATTTCTCAATGCGCTCGTCGGCGAGCTTATGCCAGTAAAACATGGCTGTTCCCTCGCAGAAAACCAGGATAGACCTGCACCGTACGCGGCATCAGAGATGTCTATTTTGCGCGGCGGGGCTGAATATACCAAAGAAGGGCATCGTTCGCCATATTTTTTCAAACGCGGCCCCCTGACCCTTGTCAGACCTTTTCGGCAAGAGAAGCTCAAAGGGAAAACTTCTTTGCAGAAGTTTTCCCTTCGCTCTATTCGAACTCACGCCGTAGCAGGCTGCCCGCTGGTTTGGGTCAGCGGACGCTTGACCGCCACCAGAGCGGCACAGGTGACCAGGGTTCCGGCCAGAATGGAGATGGTATAGGGGATCAACTGAGTCACGGCATTGGGGATCAGCAGAACAAAAATACCTCCGTGGGGGACCATCAGCGTGCAGCCCAGGACCATGGACATGGCCCCCGTGACCGCGGATCCGAGCATGATGCAGGGAATCACGCGTAGCGGATCCCTGGCGGCAAAAGGTATGGCGCCCTCTGTAATGAACGAAATACCCAGCACCAGGGCGGCTTTGCTGGCCTCCTGCTCGTCTTTGGTAAAACGGTTCTTGAAAAGAATAGCCGCCAAACCGAGCCCAAGGGGCGGAGTCATACCCGCGGCCATTACCGCGGCCATGGGGCCGTAAATCTTGCTGGAAAGCAGCCCTACGCCAAAGGTATAGGCCGCCTTGTTCACCGGGCCGCCCATGTCGAAGGCCATCATCGAGCCCAGAATCAGTCCCAGCACCAGGGCGCTCGAATGCTGCATGCCCTGCAACCATTCGGTAAGCGCGGTCAGTACGCTTTTCACCGGCGGACCGATGACGTAGATCATCAGCAACCCGACCACCAGGGTGGAGAGAAAGGGAAGAATCAGTACGGGCTTCAGCCCCTGGAGATTTTCCGGCAGCTTAATGAAGTCGTTGAGAAACTTAGTCAGATATCCTGCCAGGAATCCGGCAACGATGCCGCCCAGAAATCCAGAACCCACCGTGGTGGCCAGCATACCGCCCACAAGGCCGGGAGTGATACCCGGACGCTGGGCAATGGAAAAGGAAATGAACGCGGCCAGGACGGGAACGAACAAGGCGAATGCCGTGCTGCCGCCGATCTGCATCAGCGCCCAGCCCAGGGTGCCTTCTTTGTCTCCGGCATAGATGCCGCCAAAGGCGAAAGCCAGAGCAATGAGCAGCCCGCCCGCCACCACCACGGGCAGCATATAGGAAACACCGGTCATCAGGTGGCGGTACACGCCGCTGCGTCCGGCCGCCCTTTCTTTTTTGATTTCCGAAACCTTGCTTGTGAGGCTTCCGCCGCCGGCGGGCGCAGCGGCCAGGGCCGACTGTATGACCTCCGGTCCGTTATGCAAAGCCGCCTTGGTGTCCGTCTCGTACAGGGGTTTGCCCGCGAACCGGGCCGTATCCACAAAAGCATCCGCTGCTATAACCACTGCATCGGCCCTGGCTATTTCCTCGTCGGTCAGCACATTCTTGGCTCCCACCGAACCCTGGGTCTCGATTTTGACCTCGTACCCCAACCCTGCGGCGGCTTTACGCAGAGCCTCCGCCGCCATAAAAGTGTGTGCGATGCCCGTGGGGCAGGAGGTGACACCTATGATGAATTTTTTCCCTGCGGACTTCGAGGCGGCTGCAACTTGTGCTTGCGGATGGCCAGCGGCAGCCGCGCCCGGCTGAAACAAACCCGCTTCCGCCAGGGCGGCCTCTATGACCGCTTTGGTGTTGCGGATGGCCTCGCTGGTGCTGACAGCGTACAACGGCTTACCGCCGAAGCGGGCGGGATCCACGTGGATATCCGCGGCGATGAGCACCAGATCTGCTTCTGCAATGGCCTCCGGCGTCAGAGCGTCCTTGACGCCCTCCGCACCCTGGGTTTCCACCAGAATTTCGTGGCCCATGCTGTTTCCGACTTTTTTCAGGGCCTCAGCCGCCATTATCGTATGGGCAATGCCTGTCGGACACGCGGTGACTGCAACGATCTTCATTATGATCAACCTCCTAAAAAGTGATTTGCTCCACTGCAACCTGTTCTTCAAGCTTTCTGGCTGTAGCCAGCGAGGGCAAAAAAGGCCCCTGCTGGGTGACCACAGCGGCGGATACCGCGGTAGCCAGACGGATGCGTTCTTCCAGCGGAAAGCCCAGGGCCAGGCCTGCCACAAGGCAGCCCACCATGGCGTCTCCAGCGCCAACAGTACTTGCCGCTTTCACTTTGGGCGGACGCGTCAGATAGGCTTCCTGCGCTTCCACAAATACGGCACCCTGGGAACCGAGCGACACCGCCACCGTATGAATGCCCGCATCGACCAGTTTGCGGGCCTCGCAGACGACAGCGGCGATATCCGTCAACGGGCGGCCCACATAGGCCCCCAGTTCCTGGGTATTGGGTTTGATCAGCCAGGGAACGGCATCGATGGCGTGATGCAGAGCGGACCCGCTGGTATCTACAACAGTCTTGGCTCCGGACTCCTTGGCAGCGCGTACGAGCTCACCGAACAGTACCGGTGAAAGACCGGACGGCAGGCTGCCCGCGATGACCACTATGGCCGCCTGCCGGGCGAGATTCTGTACGGTTTGCGCAAGAACGGCCCGATGCCCCGCATCCGGGGCCAGTCCCGGGAAATTGATATCCGTGGTGGTGTGCGTCTCCGGATCAAGAATCTTGACCCCGATACGGGTTTCTCCGGGAACGCGAACAAATGCGTCCGTGATGCCCTGCTTCTGAAAAAGTCTTTCAAACATATGCGGATTGTCTTCACCGAGAAAACCGGTGGCGGCCACGGGCAGATCGAACTGGCGCAGCAGCCTGGCGATGTTCACCCCCTTGCCGCCGGGATCTGTGCGGTATTCCGTTACCCTGTTGACTTCGCCGGCACTAAACTGCGGTACCGTACAGGCCAGATCTATGGCCGGGTTCAGGGTGACGGTGACGATTGTTTTCTGCATCATGCTCTCCTCGTCAGGGCAGGGCCAGAGCCCGGACCTGTTTGATACTACTGCAGGCCAGGGCCTGGGAGGCCAGTTTTCTGGCATCTTCCATACGCAGCGTACGCAGCCGCGCCTTGATGGCGGCGATACTTGGCACGACCATACTCAGTTCGCGAACGCCCAATCCCGCCAGGATCACGGCTCCCAGAGGTTCGCCGGCCAGCCCGCCGCAGACGCCTACCCAGATGCCGGACTTGTCCGCTGCGCGTACCACGGAAGCGATCATCCGCAGCACAGCCGGATGCAGGCTGTCCACCTGCGCCGCCAGAGACGGGTGCAATCTGTCGATGGCCATGACGTATTGGGTCAAATCATTGGTGCCCACGGAAAAGAAATCCACTTCCTGAGCGAATTCATCAGCCATGGCCACCACGGAGGGCACTTCCACCATAATGCCGATCTCAACCGGATCGGCAGCCACCTCGATACGGGCTTTTTCCGCCAGCCGTTTCGCCGCGGCCAGCTCCTCCAGTGTGGCGATCATGGGGAACATTATCCGTACGGGTCCCAACAGAGACGCCCGATAAATCGCACGCAGTTGCGCAAGAAACAGCTCCGGACGGTTCAGACAAAGACGAATGCCCCGTTCGCCCAGAAAAGGATTGTCTTCGGCAGGAAGATCCAGGTACGGCACGGCTTTGTCACCGCCGATATCCAGCGTGCGAATGATGATCGGCAGGCCGTTCAGGGCTTGCACCATCTGCTTGTACTGTTCGTACTGCTCTTCCTCGGAAGGCGGAGTATCCCGCCCGAGAAAGAGAAATTCCGTACGCATCAGACCGACGCCTTCACCGCCCGCATTGACGGCCTGAGAGGCTTCTTCGGCCTTGCCTATGTTGGCGACCACTTCCACCCGCTCGCCGTCCAGGGTCAAAGCGGGTTCATACCGCGTCCTGTATTCGGCCTGACGAACGTCCTCCAGCAGTTGTTTGGCATTGGAAGCAGTTTCGAGGTCCTCTTTGCTCGGCTCCAGATACAGGTTGCCCGCGTCGCCATCCAGAATGGCGCTGGTGCCGTCCGCAATTTCCAGAGCGCGCGGCCCTGCGGCCACAATGGCCGGAATTCCCAGAGAACGGGCAATGATGGCCGTATGCGAGGTAGGCCCGCCGCCCGCGGTGCAAAAGCCAAGAATCAGAGCCGGATCCAGCAAGGCCGTATCGGAGGGCGAAAGATCCTCTGCAACCAGGATCAGCGGTTCCTCCGGCACAAAGGGCTTGTCCTCCACAACGCCGACAAGAAGACGTAGCACACGCTGCCCGACGTCGTGCAGATCCGTGGCTCGCCCGGCAAGCAGCGGATCATCCAGCTGCTCCATGACCCGGACCTTGCTTTCTATGACTTGTCTCCAGGCAAAACCCGCGCTTTTGCCTTTGCGAATCAGCTCTTCAGTCTCAACACGCAGGTCCGGATCATCCAGAAAAGCCTCATGCGCTTTGAAAATGGCAGCCTTTGAAGCACCGGAACGGGCCCGGACCTCGTCATGCAACTGCCGCAGATTCCACCTGGCGGCATTGATGGACTGGCGCAGGTCTCTTAACTCATGCTCGGGATCCTTGGCATTGGCTTCCACCACAATGCGGCTGTGCACGTACTGGCGTATCGGACCAATGGCCAGCCCCGGCGAAGCGGTTCTGCCGGGGAGCGTCCGCCCGACATTCTGAGGCATCCAGCAATGCTCCAGCGAAGCCGTTGCCTCGGGCTCAATCTCTTCCTCTTCGCCCAGCCCGGACTCCACCGCGGCCTTGAGTTCGGCCAAAGCCCGCTCGGCCTGGAGGCCTTTGGCATGCAGACGGACGCTCTTGCCGCCGCCTACGCCAAGTTTCAGTAATGACGCCAGGCTTTTGCCGTTGGCTGTACGACCGTCGAACTCCACGACGATTTCCGCATCGAATTCCTTCGCGACATCCACAAAAAATGTTGCCGGGCGGGCATGCAGGCCGTGCGCACCCGCAATGACGACGTCCAGCGCAAAATCAAATACCGAAAGGTCCATGGTTGGGGCCGGACGCGCCTGCAGTGTTTCGCCGCCGCTGAGGGCTTTGACAATCTCTGCCGGGTCAGTGGTTTTCGCCAGACGTTGGGCGGTCTGCGTATCATCCAGAACATGTGTCAGGTTGGTCAGAATGGTGATGTGTTCGTCGGACTTAGCTGCGATGCCCACCACGAGGAAAACGATTTCCCCCGGATTCCAGGAAACGCCTTCCGGCACCTGAAGCACGGCCACTCCGGTTTTTTTGATCAACTCCCTGTTTTCCGGCAGGCCATGGGGAATGGCAATGCCGTTGCCCAGAAACGTATTGGCGACGGACTCCCGGCGATTCATGCTCTCGATGTAGCCGGGCTCGATATAGCCCTGTTCAACGAGAATAGTTCCGACACGCTCGATGGCCTCTTGCTTTCCCGCGGCCTGCGCACCGATTACAATGGATTGCACGTCAAACTCGATCATGGCGAACCTCCAATGCTGGCTGCATACTGTTTCAATCAATGTAATCGATTACAATTTTTGCGTCAATCACTGTAAGGAAAAAAATTGTTCTGTAAATTCAGTGTTTAATATCTTCTGAAGTTCACAATCCCTTGTACTATTTACGTAAAAAATAATCAGAATAGTTCTGATTATTTTTTTAAAAACAGAATTTTCTCTCTTAATACATCGAAATTATTGACTTACAATCAAGAAATCATTGTTGTAATCGTTCCCAAAACACGCTATACTTTTTTCGGACCAAATCGTAAGAGGAGGTGCTATGCGCATCAAGGACATCGCCGCAAGCGTCGGCGTTTCAACGGCAACTGTTTCGCGGGTGCTGAGCAACAAGCCCAATGTTCGTCCGGAAATCCGCCGCAAAGTGCTGGAGGCGGTGGAACGTATGAACTATTCGCCCAACCGCGCGGCCCGGAGCCTGCGTTCGAAACAGTCCAGCATTATTGGACTAATTGTCGCGGACATCCAAAATCCGTTTTTTGCTTCCGTGAGTCGGGCTGTGGAGGATGTGGCCCAGGCCAACGACTACAGCGTGCTGCTCTGCAACACCGACGAAAACCCTGACAAGGAACGCAATTATCTGGAATTGATGCGCAATGAAAATGTTGCGGGCATTATTCACACCCCTACCGAACGTTTGTCCAGCCATTTTCCGCAGGCTCTTGCCGATGCGGGGCCTATGGTGATCATAGACCGAAAGGTACAGGGCGCGGCCGTGGACAGCGTCCTGATAGATAATCACGATGCAGCCATCCAGCTGACCCGGCACATGCTGGAGCATGGCTACCAGCGGATTGCAGGCTTGTTCGGCTCGGGCAGCGCAACCGGTCGGGAACGTTACATGGGATTTCTGACCGCTTTGGAAGAAGCGGGCATTGCGCCGGACCCGCAACTGGTGCTGCGTCTGCCGGCCCGTGAAAATGAAGGACATGCGGCCGTGTGCGGCTTGCTGGAACTGAAGCAGCGGCCACAGGCGCTTTTGACCAGCAGCGGACTCCTGGCTGCGGGTGCGTTCCGGGCCATCCGGGAAAAGGAAATCACCGTACCCGAAACCATCGCCTTCGCCACCTTTGACGAATCTCTCTGGACGGCCATGACCCGCCCCGCCATCACTGTGGTGCAGCAGCCCACCTATGCCATCGGCCAGACAGCCTGCGAATTGCTGTTCAAGCGTATCAGCGACCCCGAGCGCCCCACCCGCCAGGTGGTCCTGGCCAGCAAACTCATCATCCGGCAATCCTGTGGAAAACACGGCAAATAAGAAAGCCCGCCTTGCGGCGGGCCGTTTTCCGATACATTCTCTGATTGTAAGCGGCAGTTGTTCAGGAGGGCTACCGTTTGTGAAAACGATTACAACAAGCTGGTTCCCTCTTAGAGCCATTTAGCTTCAAAGGGGGCAGCCCCAATGAGCTCCCTTCAAAGTTTCAATGCTCTAACGTACGCCCTTGGAATGCAAAAACTCGGTGTATTTTTTATCCGTGCCTTGGATGTGTCCGACCAGCCAGTCCTTGAGAAACCGCATCAGATCCATGGAAACCGTGGCCGTTCCGGCGCGCAGCTGTTCCGCCGTTTCCTGGACCTTGGCCACGAACTTGGCGTGGATTTCCTTGTGCTTGGCCGTGTCCGGATAACCGTATTTGTCGAAAAGCTTTTCCTCGGTTCCGAAATGGGTCACGGTGTAATCCGCGAGCTTGCCTACCAGATCCAGCAGCACCTCTTTGGCCCGGCGCTGGCGCATGGCCTGGTGCAGATCATTGATCATGTTCACGAGCATTTTATGCTGATCGTCGATCTGCTTGACCCCCACGGAAAGTGAATCGCTCCACTCCACGAGCTTGTCGCTCACCGCGCTCTCCATCCGGCCCGTGGCCATGCCCTGGATGATGGAATCCAGATCCTCCACCATGCCTGAAATGGCAACCAGGGCGGCGGAGGAGCGTTCCATTTCATCAGCCGTGTCCTGGGCGACCCGGGTCACGTCCATAACCGCCATATTGATCTCTTCGCTGGCCGCGCTCTGTTCTTCGGATGCTGTGGCTATGGAAGCCACCTGCAAAGCGGTGTTGTCCACGATGTCGACTATCTGCTCCATGCGACCGCCGGATTCGCTGGCAACTTCCGCGCTCTGCACAATGTTTTCCGCGGCCGTATCCACCGCATGCACATTGGTCTGCGCGTGCTGCTGAATAAGCCGTACGGCATCGCCGACTTCCTTGGTGGCGCTCATGGTCTTTTCAGCCAGCTTGCGGACTTCATCCGCCACCACCGCGAATCCGCGACCGGCCTCACCGGCGCGAGCGGCTTCAATGGCCGCATTGAGCGCCAGCAGGTTGGTCTGATCCGCGATATCGTTGATCACGGTGATGATTTTACCGATATTATCCGCCTGGCCTCCGAGTTCTGCCATGGACTCCTTGAGGCCGAGGATCTGCTCCTGTACGCGGCTGATGGAACTCACGGCATCGCGTACGCCCTCTGCGCCTGTCTGGGCGTTCTCCTTGCTCAGTTCGGCGCTTTCCGACGCGCCGGAGGCGTTCATGGCGATTTCCCGTACCGTACCGCTCATCTCCTCCATGGCCGTGGCGGTTTCAGTCATCCGGTCGCGCTGCACATCAACGCCTTCCTGAACCTTGCCCGTCATTTCCGTCAGCTCGCGAATGGCATCGAAAATCTGAGTGGAAACGGATCCGGCCTTGGCTGCAGCCGCGTTCATATCCGACAGCAGCTTGTTGCAAGCATTTTCCTTTATGGAGCACTGCAAGAAAGCCTCTTTATTGTCTTCGGCCTGGCGCTTTGTCACCGCCTGGCTTTCCTGGACAGCCTGATTGGCTTCTTCCAGTCCATGGACCATCTTTTCCAGCCCGTCTTTAATATAGGCGAGTTCGGCAGGAAACGTCCCGTCCAGCTTGACGCCTTTTTTCCCCGAACTTACTGCATCGGCATAATTTCCAATGGCTTCCAGTGGATTGAACAGCTGCTGCTGCACGCTGAACAACACAATCAGTATTATAATAACGGAAAGGATTCCAAGCGCGGTTTCCAGTTCCTGCAAGTGCGTGTCGAACAATGGAGCAACGGCCATCACAGCGGCGACAAGCAGCAAGAATCCAAGTGAAGCGAATAGTCGCGTTTTGACCGACATGATTACCTCGAAAAAAGTTAGTGGTTGTAATAAACGTCAAGAACCCCTGGGGCTCTCGATTTCAATATATAGGACCTTTTTGGGCGGAAGTACAGTAGCAGGCATTTACTCTATTTAACATAATTACATCTATAGCGAATAACAACTCGATAGTAATGTTACCTGATTTATACGTTCAAGAAAAGAACTAACTTATTTTGAATACGCTCTGAGCAGCACAATATGTAAGGTTATAGCTACTATAAGCACGTAAAAATCTGACATTCTTCACTGACAAATACGCAAAAACCGCATTCCTTATCCCGGATTATTGCTAAAAGTTCATTAAAAAAAGATTACACTTTATATTTCAACTTCACCTTATCTTCATTCTTTTCCCTGCAGGGATTTCAGAACATCCCATTTACTCCCCTTCGGAATGTTTTCATTTTCCTTAAGCAAAAAGAAAAACAATGCGTTGACAAAATGGTTTAGTTTCTTTACTTGCTTATCATGACACATAAAGAAGAATCCATCAAACACATGGCCTCGCGCCTGCTAAGGATTATTTCCAAGCACTGGCGTATTGAAGAACTGCCTATCCGCATTTCTCCTGACATGGAACTCACCGCGCGAGAAATCCACACGCTCCAGGCAACGGGCGAATTTATCGGCTCCAATGTCAAGAGCCTGGCCGAACGTTTGGGAGTCACTAAAAGCGCGGCCTCGCAGATGGTGGCAAAACTCGAATCAAAGGGCTTGCTGCGTAAAGATAAGGCTCCCAACAACGACAAGGAAACCCTGCTGTTTCTTACGGACGACGGCTGGAAGGCATTCAACAAACACAAGGAATTCCATGAGCGGCACATGCAGACGCTCCTGGAACGACTGGATGCCTTCTCGGATCCGCAGCTGGTCACAACAACCGCCATTCTGGCTGTTGTTGAAAGCGTGGTGGACGAGCGTATTGCCGAGCTGTTCGGCGAGTAGGAAATAGCCGGAAACTACGTCCGGCTTTGGTGCAGCATATTTTTTTGGAAATATAGTTAAGCACTTAAACTAAAAGCACGGTCAATCAGTTGAAAGAGACTGCCGCCCCTGCTTTCCGAAGAAAGGAGAACGCCGATGAATGAAATGCATCCGCATACGCGCCCGATAAACCACAGCGATGTCCCCAGCAAAAGCAGTTACCAGCATTTGCAGGGTGAGCGCACATTCGCCGAGTTGGCGCTTTTTCCCGGTGCGACCTTTCTGGATCTGGGCTGCGGTCCCGGCGACTACACCATCCGGGCCGCCCAAGCCACAGGAGAAAGCGGGCAGGTCTACGCCGTGGACAAAAATACCGAGGCGCTGGCGAAGTTACGCTCAAAACGGGCGGAACTCGGCCTGAGCAATATTCTCATTCTGGAGCAGGATCTTTGCGATCCGCTGCCCATAGACCAAAAGAGCGCGGATGCCGTGCTCATCTGTACGGTATTGCACCACCCTGCCATGCGCAGCCGCAGTGACGTCCTGTTTGCCAATGTGCGAGGCCTGCTCAAGCCGGATGGCCTGCTTGTCGTTGTGGAAATGCAAAAAAAAGAAACACCGTTCGGACCGCCGCTGAAGCTGCGTATCGCTCCGGCCGAGCTTGAAGCCCAGGCCGACGCCCACGGGCTGCAACGCCAAAATTTCGTGGATCTCGGCCACGCTTATCTGATGCGCTTCGCGCCGGTGTAGCGGCTGGTGCGGCAAGGCGCAGGCTTATTTTCGAAACCGCAACACGGCCTTTTGCCAGAGCACAAACAGCCAGCAGGGGACGAGAACTCCCACAAACATACCGGCCAGCACGTCGGAAGGGTAATGTTTGAGCGCGAATACGCGACTGATACCCACTAATGCGGCCAGGGTCAGCAACGGCACGGCCAGACGGCGGCAGACAAGCGCAACGGCCGTGCACAAGGCGAATATCCGTGTCGTATGGCCGGAAGGAAAGGAATTAAAGACGTATTTGCCGGAGAACCAGGTAAAGCCGTATTGGTCCTTGCTGAACAGCAGCTCCGGACGACAGCGTCCGAAAGCGTATTTGACGGTTTCCGTTACGGCAATGGCCGCCAGCACGGAAAGGCAGACATAAAGCAGTTTATCCGCCCAGGGCCGGGGAGCGTCCCCCGCCAGGTTCCAGCCGGAAAGACAGAACCCGAGCGCCACGATGGCAAATACCAGCGTATGGTCCGCAAGCAGGCTCAAACGGCCGGCCCAGGCATGTAGAGCGGTTTCCTTGAATCCATGGGCAAACCAGGCGGCCTGACGATCGAAAAAGAGATATGACAAAGCCGCCAGCACCACGACGGTAATGATGGCCAGCAGGAGTGTCCGGCGGAATTGAATATTGTGTTGTTCCATAAACTGTCCCCCATGCGGATTGGCAGGCAGACCGCTGTCCGCGCCTGCCCGGATGAAATCGCGGAAGTAACTATGCGCAGTCCCGAGTCGTTTTGTCACCAGCCAAGAGCCCTGACCTGCTCGTGCCGGAAACAGCCGGTGACGTGGTCGTTCACCAGGCCGCTGGCCTGCATGTGCGCGTAGAGCGTCGTCGGACCGAGAAACGCGAATCCGCGCTTTTTCAGTTCTTTGGCCAGACGCTGGGCCAGCTCCGTGGTAGCGGGGACATCTTCCATCCGCGCCCAGTTGTTCTGAATCGGGCGGCCACCCACATATTCCCAGATAAAGGCGTCAAAACTGCCGCACTCGCGTTGCAGCTTCAGAAAGGCCCGCGCATTGGCAACAGCGGCCTGAATCTTGCGCTTGTTGCGAATAATACCCGGATCCTCCATCAGCGACGCCACTTTTTCCGCATCGAATGCGGCGATACGGACAGGATCAAATCCGTCAAAAGCCCTGGCGAAATGCGCGCGTTTGCGCAGCACGGTCAGCCAGCTCAAACCGGCCTGCATGCTTTCCAGGAGCAGAAACTCAAAATGCTTTGCATCATCGCGAACAGGCACCCCCCATTCGTGATCATGATACTCCACTTCCTCGGGCGAACGAATCGCCCAGGAACAACGTACAGTCTCCATAGGCAATGCGGCTCCTCTGCGTTTGGCAAATCCTGCGGACGGACGAAGACAGCCGTTTCAAGCTCCGGCAACGGGCTCCTGTTGCACGAATGCAGGCCCTGAGCCGCAAGAGTTTTTACCTCAGCACGACGTTTGTTTCCATCTTAACCCTTCCTCGCCGGCTCATGGGCTGTCTTATCCTTGCATACTGCATCTGCGCAGTTTGCTGGGACAGACAATTTATCAAATCTTTTAGCACACAGCCCCCTCCAGTCAAATGAACCCGTACCGTTCGCAGTTTTTTTTCCAAACTGTGCAGATGTTGATATCACTTTGTTGATTATTTCCAGATATTAACAAGTTTGTTGAAAATTAAAAAAAAATAGCATATTATATTTTAGATTGATTACTTAGTATTTTTTGAAGACTTATTTACATTTCAGCCAAAAAAGAAACACTGTAAACCGATCGGCAGCAAACCGTGCAATTTCTCTATTGCACCACACGTCTTTTCATTTACACTGTAAGGGGGGGATATTTGTGCAATACAAAATAAACAACAGGCTGCTATCAACAATATTCATATCTGTTTGCATTGGCTGTCTTATAACTGGTTTTTTCGCCTACACAGAAATTCAACAGCAAGCATATACTAATTTTAAAGATTCATATGCTATTGTTTTAAAGCAAATCGATAAATATTTTACTCAATTCCTGAGCGAGGGCGTTCGCAACGCAAAACAGCTGGCAGCGCACCCGGGCGCGCAAAACGCCATAGGCGCGTTGAAAACCTTTTATGATTCCCCTGCCGCCCCATCAACGGACGAAAACTCCCCTGAGGATGTTCAGCGCCTTGTCCAGAACATGAAACGTTCGCTGGATGTCAACAAAGGCTATACCAATGCCTTTTTCGGCGTTGAGGACGGCGGTTTTCTGCATTACCCGGATACGAATGTAAAATCCGGCTACGACCCCCGCAAGCGTCCCTGGTGGCCGGACATCATGCAATCATCCAACGATTACACCATCACTTCCGCTTACGTTTCCACCACCGGCAAGCCTGTCAGTTCGATCCTGGTCAAAGTGCACAATAAGGACGGCAAAAAGATCGGCGCCATTGGTTACGACGTAAACCTCTCCGATCTCACGGATTTTATATCCAATTTTTCCATTGGCGAAACCGGCTACCTGATGCTCATTGAAGACAACCATACCATTCTGAGCGATCCGAAACATAGCGATCTGATTTTCAAAAAAACCGACGAGGCCCAGGACGCTTTCATCAAATCCCTTTCAGAGCCTGAATCCGGCGTACGCAGCGGCACCATCGACGGCAAGGAAATGCTCGCCCTTTCGCATACCTGCGCTTACGGCGGCTGGAAAATCGTCCTGCTCGTCGAAAAGGATGAAGTCTTCGCCAGCGCCAGAGCGGTGGTCTTCAAAATCCTGATCGGAGGCGTCATCACCGCGCTGCTGCTCACCTGCATCGGCTGGCTGCTCGTCAGAGACATCATCAGCTCCATCAAGGGACTGGTGGTCATGGCCTCAAAGGTAACGGACGGAGACTACGAATGCTCGGCCTGCCATGATCCCAAAGCCGAGGAACTGGGGCTGTTGCAGCAGACGTTCCTGACCATGATCAAAACCATCATGCAAAATATGGAGACGGCCCAGCTCAAAACTAAGGAGGCCGAACAAAGCTCTCAGGAGGCGCAGCATTCCTTGAAAGACGCGCAGGAAGCCAAGGACAACGCCGAGGCCGCCTACCATCGCGCCGCCAATGCCGGAGGCAGGGTGAACGATGTGGTGGAGCAGCTTTCATCGCTCTCGCAGGACATGGTCGAGCAGTTCGAGAAATCCAACGAGGGTGCGGAACGGCAGCAGAAACGCATGGAAGAAATCGCTATGGCCATGCAATCCATCAGCAGCAGTACGGAGCAGGTTACCCACGCTGTCCAGGATACGTCTTCCAAAGCTGAAGACGCCATCGAGAAAGCCCTGAACGGCGTTCGTGTGGTGGAAAAGGTCATCGACAGCATCAGCGGCATTCAGGCCGAGACCGACACCATGAACGCAAAACTGAGCCGGCTCGGAGCGCAGACTCAGGACATCGGCGAAGTCATCGAACTTATCCGTGAGGTAGCCGACCAGACCAACCTCCTCGCTCTGAACGCCGCCATCGAAGCAGCTCGCGCCGGAGAAGCGGGCAAAGGCTTCGCTGTGGTGGCCGATGAGGTAAAAAAACTGGCGGAAAAAACCCTGCAAGCCACCAACAAAGTGGAAGCCACCGTCCAGGCCATCAAGACCGGGGCCGAGGACAGCCTCCAGGGGATCAAGCAAACCACCACCAGGGTAAACCAGGGGGCGGATCTGGCCCGCGAGGCCGGAGACGCGCTGGAGTCCATCAATGCCATTGTGGAGTCCACCACTCACAAGGTCATGGAAATCTCTCACGCCAATGAAAAACAACTATCTTCCAGCCGCGAGGTCAGCGACAAGGCTCATGAAGTGAGCGACATCTCGACTTCGACGGCCAGCGCCATGAACGACGCTCTGAGTGCTGTTTCCGAAATGGTGGATATGATCGACAGACTCAAAGTCGTCGCCAAAGATCTGCGCAGCAATTAATTTTTTCGGGAAGCGAAATCCGTAAATTAGACCTTTCTGAATAAACACTTTTTTTTGCAACAGATAACCGCTTTGCGCGTTGCCACAACGGCAACGCGCTTTTTTTTGACAGCTGCACCATAGCACAGACATCGATCACGTACCCTTAAGAATTTTTTCACAGTCTTCCCTTGTTGTCATATGTGCAGCATCGGCGTATCAGCTCACTTTGCGGCCAAGTAAACCGCAGTACTATAAGGAGCTACAATATGCTGGAGTTGTTACTCGCTATCTTCAATATAATCACACCGGTCATGCTCTGCGTGGCCGTGGGCTATTTCTGGAACAAACGCGGACTGCCTTTCGACACAAAAAGCATCACCATGCTCGTGGTGAACATTGGTACCCCCTGCCTGCTGCTGGCCAACCTGAGCAGCGTAGAAATGGACGGAGGCATCCTGTTCAAAATGATGCTGGCCGCAATTTTGGGACACATCCTTTGCGGCGTCTGCGGCTGGCTTATCCTAAAAAATAGGCGGCTGCCCATCAACACCTACCTCAGTTCCATGGTCTTCAACAACACGGGCAACCTGGGACTGTCGCTCTGTCTGCTGGCCTTCGGCAAAGAAGGACTTGCCCTGGGGCTGGCCTACATGTCCATGAACACCATCGGATTGTTCACCCTCGGCCCCTGGTTCAGTTCGGGGTCATCCTCGCCAAGCAAAATCCTGAAAACTCCGGCGGTGTATGCCGTCGCCCTGGCGCTTACGCTTTTGTACTCCGGACACAAGCTGCCGGGTTTTCTTTTCAACTTCTGCGACATCGTGGGCGGGCTGGTCATTCCGTTGATGCTGTTCGCCCTGGGCGGCGCCCTTGCAAAACTACGTATCAAGCGACTGCGTACGCCTCTCACTCTGGCGCTGGCCAAGGTGGCCGTAGGGCTTGCGGTGGGAATCGGTGTGTCCTGGCTGCTGGGGATGGAAGGCACCAGCCGCAGCGTCTTTATCCTGGAATGTTTGCTGCCAGTGGCGATTTTCAACTACCTCTGGGCCGAACGCTACGACAACGGCCCGGAAGAGGTGGCCAGTCTGATCATTGTTTCCACCCTGCTGGCGCTCCTGGTGGTGCCCATCACCCTGGCCGTGCTTCTTTAACGCTCAGTTATCATGAAGCATCAGGGGCTGCCGGGGCGGACGCGGGATGGCAGACGCAAAGTACATTCAAGTGTGGCAAAATGGCGTAAGATGCGGTCTTAAGTTATAGCGGATCGGGCAGACTGAATCAGCCCGTGGACATCTCGGCCGACGCCTCCGAACTCACCGCTTAATCCCTGCACGTGTAATAGACGGAAAAAACCTGTCGCGGGCGTGTGCCCGCGACAGAGCTATCTGGCCTGTGAAATACGTAAAAACAATGGCATCTGTTTTACATTACCTTCGTCTACAAATCACCAATATGTAATTTTACATTGGACTTTGCCATCACTTGTGTTTGTTATGACTGCTTTAGAATGATAATTCAGTCCATAACTATTCGATTTACAAATTGGCACGCTGCTATACTGGTACTCCCTGCATCCTCCGGTCACCTGCACATAACTGATACTCCAGAAAAGATTAGAAAATTTATCTTCAGAACTATTACTTTCTCCATCAACACTCATCTGCTCATTTTTCCATTCACCCGGCATCGCTACCTTGTAGTTAACCAACACAGGACAGTCTGATTTATTGACAACTACCATTTGTGCCCCATAGGCACTGGCTGCAACCAGGCAAAATACAGTCCCCAGAAGCACTGAAACGATCTTTTGTCCGCACACAAAACTGTTTCCGCAAATCATGTTACTCTCCTACTTGTTGAACGGTTTTCATGTCGGATCAACTGGTTGCCCTCGTAGAAAAGCAATGCCGTCAATGTGCTCCAACAGCCTCTCTGCCAGGTACTTCCCGGTTGAATTGAAGAATTTCAGTAAGACATTGTTTAATGGAGGCCGCGAACGAGATAGGGGTACCCCGTATAACAGTCGACCGGTAAAAATTGTTCCTGCCGACAAGATGGCTTCCTCCGATCTGTTTTTTTCATCACAACGATCACACCAACCTATCGATTGTATTTATAGATACAGCATGTGTCATAGTTGCGCCTATATAGTTTCAGAAGGGCGAAGAATTCGCGGCAGATTGGCTTCCAAATGAGATCAAAAACCTTTTGTCGTACGATTACTCGCCAAAATGAAAAGCTTTTTCCGGATTGTCTTGATTTACGGGACAATATCGGGTTACGGTAGCTCACAATTTTTGGGAATTAAAAAATCAATCCGATACTGCCGATCGCAAGCCGCAAATCCGGCTTGCCGCTATTTGCAGGGCACAGATTGCAGCCTGGAGAAAGACGATGACAGCGAACATCTGGGAACGAATTGCCCATGCCATTCCGGACAAGTTGCTCGTGCTGGACAAAGACTGCAAAATTCTTATGGCCAATAAGGCTTTCCTTAAATGCATAGGAATTGATCAAGAACTGCTCATCGGCAGACAATGCAACGAATTCGTTTCCTGTACGGATCCCGGCTCGCACTGTCCGCTTTCTTTCCCCCTGGAGCACATCGGAGAAACACGCTGCAATATCCCGCTTATGGGAGGATGGCATCTGATTTCCGTCATGCCATACGAGTACGAGGACGATGATGAATCAAAGCAACAGGGCTTGCTGCTCGCCCTCAAAGACATCAGTCTGGACGTCAAAATGGAGGAATCCCTGCAGATCTCGGAACAAAATTACAGGGATCTTTTCAATAACGCCGTTGAGGGAATCTTCCAAAGCTCCTCCAGTGGAAGATTCATCCGCGTCAACAAGGCCATGGCGCGTATGGTCGGATACGATACGCCCGAAGAAATGATCGTCGATGTCAAGAACATCGAAAAGCAGCTTTGCGTCGACTCCGATGAGCGTCTTGATCTGTTACAGCGCCTCGAAAACGACGCCATGGTGAACAACCACGAAATGCAGATCCGCACCAAGGACGGGAGGCATATCTGGGTGTCCATCAATGTCCGGGCCAACCGCAATCCTGACGGTTCGCGCAACATGCTGGAAGGCTTTGTTCAGGACATTACCGAACGCAAACGTTCGGAGGTCTATCTTCGCCGCGCGGAAAAGATGGAGGCTATCGGCACGCTGGCCGGCGGGATTGCCCATGATTTCAACAATATTCTCGGCGCCATCGTCAACATCGGTTTGTTGGCTCGCATGCGGCTGGAACCGGACAGCAAAACCTATAAGGACATCGGCCAGATTCTGGACTCCGCGGAGCGCGGTAAAAATCTGGTCCGCCAGATACTAACCTTCAGCAGGCGTACGGAAGAACAGATTCAGCCGCTCCAGCTGGCAACGATCATCAAAGAAACCCTGAAAATGCTGCGCGCTTCCCTGCCCACGACCATCAACATCGAGCAGGAAATCGCGGCCCCCAATCTGATGATCAAGGCCGACCCCACGCAGGTGCACCAGGTGCTGATCAACCTCTGCACCAACGCGGCCGACGCCATGCGCCAGACCGGGGGCACCCTGTCCGTTGCCCTGGCGGCGACCAGCTATACGCTTCCGGGCATTCCGCCGCACCCCAATCTGATGCCCGGAACCTATGCCGAACTCATTGTCAGCGACACGGGCCAGGGCATCGGCCCGGAAATCGCTCATCGTATTTTCGAGCCGTTTTTCACCACAAAACCGCCGGGTAAAGGCACCGGCATGGGCCTGGCCATGGTGCACGGCATTGTGGATCAAATCGGCGGTGTTATCTTTTTTCGCCCGCGCCCGGATGGCGGCACCAATTTTCACGTTTATTTTCCCGCATTCCAGGGCGAGGCCGTCAATTCCGAGAAAGTCCTGGCCGGATTCATTCACGGCAAGGGACGGCTGCTGTTTGTGGAAGATGAAAAAAACCTGGCGGAATCAAGCAAAGACCTGCTGGAAGCACTGGGATACGAAGTGGTCCTGGCCGCGGACGGCCTGGAGGCCCTGGAGTTGTTCAAAGCCGATCCGGACGGCTTTGATGCGGTGCTCACGGACATGACCATGCCCCGGATGACCGGCAAAGACCTGGCCCGCGAACTGCTGGCCCTGCGCCCTAAATTGCCCATCATTGTCTGTACCGGATTCAGCGATCTGCTGACGCCGGACGAAGCAAAAGCCATGGGCATCAAAAAATACGTACATAAACCCGTGGACTGGGAACGTATGGCCAGAAACCTGGCACACTTGATCGACACGCAAAAGGATTGAGCACACATGGCTGCAATTTTGATAATAGACGACGATCCGGGCATAGGGTACATGCTCGGCCGCGTAGCCGAGGAACAGGGCTGTGAGTCGATACTAGCCCCCACCCTGCAGGAAGGCCTGAGACTTGCGGAAAGCAATGCGTACGATCTGGTGTTTCTGGATGTTTTCCTGCCGGACGGCAACGGGCTCGAAGCCTTGCCGCGTATCAAGGACGCCCCCGGAGCGCCTGAAGTGATCATCGTCACGGGCAAAGGCGATCCTGACGGCGCCGAACTGGCAATCTCCAGCGGCGCCTGGGATTACATCGAAAAAACCAGTTCGCTGCAGCGCATCATGCTGGCCATGAGCCGGGCGCTGAAATACCGGGAGAACAACCGCTCCGTGCCGGTGCTGCTGAATCGCCACGGCATGGTGGGGGAAAGCGCCCCCATGCGCGACCTCCTGGCCCAGATCGCTCTGGCGGCTTCCGGCCGGGCAAGCGTACTGCTCACCGGGGAAACCGGCACAGGCAAGGAACTGGCCGCACGGGCCATTCACGCCAACAGCGAAGTCAGCGCAGGCGAATTTGTGGTGGTGGACTGCGCGGCCCTGCCCAAGGAACTGGCCGAAGCCATTCTCTTCGGCAACATCAAGGGCGCGTTCACCGGCGCAGTAGAATCCCGCGAAGGACTGGTAACCACGGCGGACAAGGGCACCCTGTTTCTGGATGAAATCGGCGAGCTTCCCCTGACGCTGCAAAAAGCGTTTTTGCGCGTGCTGCAGGAACGTCGCTACCGTCCGGTGGGCGCCAAGAACGAACTGACCAGCGATTTTCGCTGTATCGCCGCCACCAACCGCGACGTGGAAGCCATGGTCGCCTCAGGAGACTTTCGCAGCGACCTGCTGTTCCGGCTCAAATCCATCGCCATTGAACTCCCTCCTTTACGGGCGCGTATGGAGGACCTGGAGCAACTGGCTGCCAACAGCGTGAAGCTGCTCTGCAAACGCTACAGCACACCCGGTAAAACCATTTCTCCGGATTTTCTGGAAATTTTACAGCAGCACGACTGGCCCGGCAATATCCGCGAATTGACCCAGACCATGGAACGCGCCCTTCTGGCGGCCGGACCGGCGCCCATGCTGTATCCTGCGCACCTTCCCGCGGAACTTCGCGTCAAAGCGGCCAAGCGGGCTCTGCGCACCAGCGAGCCTGAAACTCCGTCCGCAACAGCCGATCAGAACCAGTCAGCACCTGCGGCACCCCAGGCAGCCACAATGGTCTTCAGTGCACAGCCGGAGCCAGGACCTGTTCTGCCCGCACCCGCACCGCCGGCCACGGATTTTTTCCCGGTTTTCAAAACCTACCGCCGCAGCGCAGTGGACCAGGCGGAGCAGATTTATTTGCGCGCCCTGCTTGAACGGACCAACGGCCGCATTAATAAAGCCTGTGAAATTTCAGGTCTTTCCCGTACGCGTCTGTATACCTTATTAAAGGAACACGGAATCTCAAAAAAATTCTGAACATTTGTTCTTTTTTTCGGTACATTTCCTTGTTTTCAAGGCGAATGTTCCGGGATACGGAACCATCCGGACTGTTTTTACCCCCCTTTTGATTCTTTTTTTGTCTCCCAAGAATAATAACCATCTGATTTTTTGATGGTTTTATTTTTCTGGTACACAATATGATTATCCTTTTCAATACTTGATGCCCGTACGACTCCGCAGCACATACACTTTTAGCGGGCAGTGCCTGAGAGGAGAAGGGATGATGACTCCGGAGGAATGCCTAGAAAACAAAACCGCCTTAATCCTGACTAAATATGTCAGCGAGCGACTGGTTATTCGCGACGCACTACTTCGTTTGGGGTTTGAGCGGGTTTTGGAAGCCGGAGACGGGGACGGCGCCTGGGCACTCATAAACGATAACACGGTCCATCTGGTTATCGCGGACTACATTGTTCCATTACTTTCAGGGGGGGAATTGCTACAGCGCGTCAGGGGTGTCGACGCGCTGTCAGCAACTCCTTTCATCATTATCATGGACCCCCCGGATATCCCCCACCTGCCGGAACTTCTGCAGAGCAATGTTTCCGGCTATCTGGTCAAGCCCTTTTCCGACGACGTCCTCAATATGAAAGTTCTCGAACTCCTCAGCGACTGAGGGGCTCCGAAACAGTACCCTGTCTTGCGGGAGTTGCCTCTGTTCTGATAGCCTGGTTTACAATTGTTCGCGCTATGGAATCACTTTCTCTCACGGGGCGCTATGCAAAACATTCTGAAATATCTTGTGGCTGTCAGTTTATGCTGTCTGATGCTGTCCTATTTTCTCAAAGACCGCCTGCCTGATGCCACCGACGTCGACCCCGCCCTGCTGCAGGAACCGCAGCAAACTCCCAGCGCTACCGCCCCGTTCGCGCTTCCCTATGACGACAAGGTTTACACGATTTATCCTTTGTTCGATTACGAACTGCACGGCATGATCGTTTCGCAGCACGACAGCAGAAGCTGGCTCGACTGGGCGCATCATGACTGGGATGAATATCTCAACATCAAAGATCTCTGCGTGATCTGGGGCAATAATTTCAAAAACAATCTGCATCAACGGCTGCATTTCGAAAGCGGAGACTTTACCTGTTTTGTTAAAGGCACAAATGAAGATTGGAAATTTTTCGACAAGACAGATCTTTCAAACAACCATCTGCTTACATATAAAAGTGATATCAGCCAAAGCATACGCAGTGCCAATATCGGCGACCAATTTGTCTTGAAAGGCAAGCTTGTTCAATACAAAAATGACAAAGGCTTTGCCAGAGGTACGAGCACTTCACGGGACGATATTGGCGATGGCGCCTGTGAAACAGTCTATGTTGAAAAATTTACCTTTCTTGCCCGGGCCAATTCATTCTGGCACAAACTTTTTGCGTTCTCCGGAGCAACAACCGCTCTTTTTTTTCTGGCCTGGCTGCTGCTTTCGCTTTGGGCTTTTTTCATGCCTGAATCCCTTGATCCCGCGTACTATATGGAACAAGGCGACACTATGGCCGCAAAGGGCAAATTTCACAGCGCCATCAAATACTACGATAAAGCGTTGCAGCTTGATCCTTTCCTGAGCAGCGGCTACCGCGAAAGAGGCCTCTGCAGGGAAGCTCTGGGCCAGTTTGAAAAAGCGGAGCAGGATTCAAAAACAGCCGACAGGCTTGAACTGCAGCAACGTCCGGAAAACCTTCTTTAAAACAGCTTGTTATCGAGCAAGTTTCCACGATTGATTTTCCTTCTTCCCGCTGTTGCCCCTCTTCATCGCCCGTATTCGTCATCCTGATGATAGCAATTGATTCGCTTCTCATTTTCAGGTAATTATAGTCAGCCATTCCGAACTTATGCGACAATACTCGTAAGGAGCAGGCAACGGCATGAAGGTTTACTTCTGGGGTACGCGGGGCTCCATCCCCGCTGCTTTGCGCGCCGAATTCATCAGGGCAAAAATAAAAAAAGCCCTGCGACAGGCCATAGATTCCAATCTCCGGGACGTGGCCCGGGTGGAGGAATTCGTCGACAACGAGCTGCCCTTCACCGTCAATGGGACCTACGGGACCAATACCTCCTGCGTGGAATTCCGCACGGATTCCGAAGATTTTTTCATCTGCGACGCGGGCACCGGCATCAAGGAATTCGGAGAATACGCCTTACGGTCCAGGCAACCCATCATGGGCGCCACTTATCATTTATTCATTTCGCACCTGCATTGGGACCATATCCAGGGCTTCCCGTTTTTCGCTCCGGCCTATCTGCCCAACAATACCATCATCATCTACAGCGGCCACGATGAGACGGAACAAACCTTCAAAGCCCAGCACTCTCCGCCCACGTTCCCGCTGAATTTCGAAAACCTCGGCGCGGATATCCGCTTTGTCAAACTCGAACCGGACGCGGACTACCGTATCTCCGGCGTCAACGTACGGCTGTTCAAACAGCTGCACCCCGGCGGATCGTTCGGGTTCCGCTTCGAATCCGGAAACAAACGGCTGATCTACTCCACGGACAGCGAACACAAACTCGATGTCCGCTCGCCCGGAAGTCCGTATCTTGATTTCTGCCATGAAAGCGATCTGCTGATTTTCGACGCCCAATACGGGTTCGCCGAATCGCAGACCCTCAAGGAAAACTGGGGCCATTCCAGCAATATTCTCGGTGTGGAACTGGCCAAAGACGCGGGGGTCAAGCACCTCTGCCTGTTCCATCACGAACCCTCCCTCAACGACCAGGAACTCGACGATTTCTACCAGCAGACCCTCAACTACGAGCGGATTTACCTGCCGCACAGGTATCTGCAAGTGACCATGTCCTACGACGGCCTCGAAGTGGAACTCTGAGAACGGCACGGGCAACTTCCCCATCAAGAAGAAGTTGTTATCCTTGAAAAGAAATTCTGGCAGGCAGGTTATTTCTGGCAGATCGGGCAGAATACGGACGTACGGCCCGCCACTTTTTCAGTGATGAGCTTGCGGCCGCAGCGCAGGCAGGACTTGCCGCTCCGGCCGTAGACCTGGAAACGGTTCTGAAACGCGCCCACATTGCCCCGGGCGTCGCGGTAGTCGCTGAAGGAACTGCCGCAGGCCGCGATGGCCTCCCGCAGAACCTCCTGCAACGCTCTGTGCAGTGCGGCCAGGCGCGCGTCGCTGAGATCCGCGGCACGTGCGTCCGGGCGGATGCCCGCGCGAAACAGGGACTCGTCCGCATAGATGTTGCCGATGCCCGCGATGGTTTTCTGGTCCAGCAGCAAAGCTTTGATACGCGCTTTTTTGCCCGCGAACAGCCGGATGAATGCGTCCTTGTCCAATTCCAGCGGCTCCGGTCCGAGCGCCGCCAGAAAGGGCATCTGCTGCAGACTGGATTCATCGGGATACAGGCAGCACGAACCGAATTTGCGGACATCGTGAAAAAAGACTCTGTCCAGTCCGGGCTCTCCGCCAGCTTCCGCCGGCGTCAGGGGTTCCAGCTCGAAAATCAGATGCGTATGCTTGTCCGGCTCCGTACCCGGATCCGGCAGGTAAAAGCGTCCCGTCATCCGCAGATGCACGGCCAGGGTGCCCCCTTCGCGCAGATCCACCAGCAGCAGCTTGCCCCGCCGGCGGATGCCTTCCACGGTCCGTCCCTGAAGCGAACAACAGAATCCGTCGCCGCCGCCCTCGTACGCGCCAAGAGCCCGGAGTTCGCGGACGCAGACCTTGCGGATACTCCTGCCCACCAGAGTCTCGCGCAAGCCTCTGGCTATGGTCTCGACTTCCGGAAGCTCGGGCAAGGTCTCAGTCCTTCGTATCCTGCGGTTTGCGGATTTTGATACGCCAGATGGGCAGTTCGATGGAGGTGCGCTTTCCGTCGCGCAGCACGGTGAACAGCAGGGGCTTGTCTTCCTTCCTGGCCCGCATGGCCGCGGTATGCAGATCCGTCATGGACCCCACGGGCTCGCCCAACATTTCCACCACCAGATCCTGCTTGCGGAATCCGGCCTTGTCGGCCACGGAACCGGGTTTGATCTCCGTGATCAGTGCGCCTTTGGGCTCGGCGCTCCAGGAAAAGGTGAAGCCGTAACGGCTGCCGTGGGATTCGGCGCATTGAAACACCACATCGGCATACCCGGGCTCGGGAAAAGGCCCGCCGCGCCAGGGGGCCACCAGCAGAATCCGGGCGCCCGGATCCAGCAGACGAAGACGTCTGGCAACGCCCCAGCCGTTTTCCACATGGCCCGAACCAGCCAGCAGAATGACCTGCCCGCCGGTCCGGAGGTGCACGTCCGCCAGGCCCTGAGCCATTTTCGTATCCCAAAGGGACTGAATTTCCAGGAAATGCGTCAGAGCCCCGGTCCTGCCGCCCCGTACCGGGGGCATGGACTTTTTCTTTTTTTCGCGCATTTTGGCCAGCATGGCGCTGTGCTGGGCGAAATCTTTCGCCAGGGCCGCTCGCTGTTCCTCTCCGGGCAGAATGATCTGCTCGGGCAGGTACGCCCGGTCCGACTCGCTGAGCGCATCCCTGCCGCCGCGGCTATATGTGCGCACAACCCTGGGCGGCGCATTCACGCCGTAAAACGGCAGGCCCGCTGCATAAGCGCGGATAAACACGGGCGCGTAAAGCTCGTAGGGATGTCCCCAGAGTCTGGACCAGTCCAGTTCCTGCTCCAGTTTTTGGGAAAAAGCCGCCGCCGAAAGGGAATGATCCGTATTGTATTTGTCCAACACGGGCTGGCGGTCTTCGCCGACCATCTCCAGGGCCAGGGCCGGACGGCGCCCGCCTTTGACCAGCGCGTCGATGATGGCGGCCTGGGCCAGATGGTCGCAGGCAACAGTATGCCCTTCGCCGATCAGAATGTAATCAACCCCCTGCGCCAGTCCGGGCAGCGCTTCATACGGTACGGGCTCCAGACCCTGCGGGGTCGGAACATAGAGTGCGGGAGGTTCGGCCATGGCGTCAGGTACGGATGGTACGGCGGGGGCGGCGTCCACAGAAAGACTGTGTTGGGCCGCGCAGCCCCAGGACAATAAAAGCAAAAGGCCGCTCAACAGCAGCCGAGCGGCCCGTACGGTCATCTTAATCCCACCTGCGCTTGTCTTCGATGGGCCGGATCTGCGGCGGCAGAGTTCCGGGTTCCAGCACCTGCAGCACGGGGCGCAGTTTGATTTTATCGCGGAACTGGTGCAGCAGCTCTTCTTCGCGTTTGAAGTTGGCGGCTTCCACGTTGAGCACCATTTCGTCGATTCCGCCCGGATTGGTGACTTCGATCTGCCAGCGCTTGATTTCCTCAAACGAAGCCATGACCTGCTCAACCTGGTGCGGGTAGACGAACATGCCCTTGATACGGGCGGTGGTGTCCACGCGGCCGACGATGTTGCCCAGACGCGGGCTGGTGCGTCCGCAGGCGCAGGGCTCGCGGTCGATGAAAGACAGATCGCCGGTGGCCAGACGGATCAGCGGATAGGTTTTGTTGAAGGCGGTTACCACAATTTCGCCCACTTCGCCGTCCTTGAGCGGAATGCCCGTGTCCGGATGGCAGATTTCCACGTAGGCGCGGTTGGCCACATGCAGGCCGTTCTTGTGGTAGCACTCGTACCCGATGCAACCGACATCGGCCGTACCGTAGCCCTGGCGCATGATCAGATCGAATTTCTTCTCCAGGGTGGAGCGCATTTTCTCTGAAAATTTTTCACCCGTGACAAAGGCCACTTCAATGTACATGTCGCGCCGCAGGTTCAGGCCGGACTCTTCGGCCTTCTGCGCCAGGTGCATCAGATAGCTGGGCGTGCCGACGTAGCCGGTGACTCTGAGCTTCTGCATGATTTCCAGCTGGGTGGAGGTATCACCAGGGCCGGCGGGAATCACCGCACAGTTCAGATTGCGCAGCGGCTCTTCAAACATCAAGCCTGCAGGAGCCATATGATAGGTGAAAGTGATCTGAGCCAGATCTCCGGAACGGAACCCGGCCGAATAAAAACCCTCGGTCCAACCCCAGTAATCATCACTGCGGTCTTCGGGGTCGAAGATGGGACCGGGCGAACGGAAAATACGCTTCAATTCACCAAGGTCTTTGGTCAGCAATCCGCCCAGGCGGGGGCCGATGGATTGCAAGAAAATAAGTTCTTTTTTCTTGAGAATGGGGATGTGTTTGATATCATTCAGCGTCTTGAATTTTTCCACCTGAAACTGCGCCCTGTCAAAACGCTTTTTTACATCTTCCGAATATCTGTACGCGTATTGCAGCAGCTCTTTCAACTGGATCAAATAAAATTGTCTGCGCTCGCTCTCATCGAGTACTTCGCGCCTGCTGTAGATACCTTCCGTGCGGTCCTTGCGGGTCATCGCTTGCTCCTGACTTGAAATTACAGGCTAACTTTCCTAAACTAGACAATTTAACCTAGTCATTCAAAATATGCAAGGTCTTTTTTGGATCGTCAGTAATTCCAAATTGTTATTAAGGGGATAAAAAAGCGTCACCGACCACCGGGCAGAGCGCAAACAGGCCCCTCCGGTTGGTAGGGGTCCGGGCCGCTCAGAATACGGCAGTCCGAAACAGTAGCGATTCGCCTGATCATGCCCCGGTAAAGCGGCCCGTGAATGGGCAGCAATCCGTACCAGTAGGCCAGCCCGACCAGGCCATGAGGAAGGAAGCGGGCGATGAGCAGAAGCCGGCAGCTCTCCGGCCCCAGTGGATCGACCTGAAACTGAAACACGGCCTCGCCCGGCATTTTCATCTCCGCCAGCAGCACCAGTTTGTGTTCGGGTTCCAGTTCCAGCACACGCCAGAAGTCCAGCGCATCCCCTACCCGCAGTTCGTCGGGATCGCGGCGGCCGCGCTGCAGCCCCGCCCCGCCCGCAAGACGGTCCATGAACCCGCGTATCCGCCAGAGAATCATGGCATAGAACCAGCCGTTTCGGCCGCCCACGCGCAGCAGGGTTTTCCAGACCTGGTCCGGCGCGCAGGAGAGCACGGCCTGGTAGCTGCAGTTCAGAATGGTTCCACCGGCATAGTCCGCATCGCCGCAGGCCAGCCATTCGGGCGGACGCAGTTCCCCGGCATCGGCCCAGCAGGCGCTCAGGCTTTGTTTCATGGTTTCCCCGAGGGAAGTCCGGATAGCCTGGCGTATGGACAGCAGTTCCTGGGGAATAACCTCGCGGATCCGGTTGTCCTTGCAGACCACCTCGTTACGCAGGCCTTCTGCCAGCGGACGCGCCAGACTGGCCGGAACCGGCGTGACCAGATGGATCCAGAGGGAACTCAGACGCGGCGTCAGCAGGGGCAGGGGCACGATCCACCGTTTCCGCAACCGTTTTTCCTTGGCGTAGAGCTGAAACAGCCGGCCGTAGGTAACGATATCCGGACCGCCGATATCGTAGCTCTGGCCCGTGGTGGCCTCCTGTTCGAGACAACCGATCAGATAGTGCAGCACGTTGCTCACGGCGATGGGCTGGCACCGGGTGTTAACCCAGCGCGGGGCCAGCATCACGGGCAACCGTTCGACCAGGTAGCGCATGATTTCGAACGACGCGCTCCCCGCGCCCAGGATCATGGCGGCATGCAAACAGGTCACGGGTACTTTGCCCCTGGCCAGAATGGCGCCGGTTTCATGCCGCGAACGCAGGTGGTGGCTTAAATCGCCGCTGTCCGCCCCCAGTCCGCCGAGATAAATGATCCGCTCCACCCCGGCCGCGGCCGCCGCGTTGGCCATATTGGAGGCCAGGTACTTGTCACGGGCAGCGAAATCCTTGCCAGCGGCCTGCATGGAGTGCACCAGATAAAAGACCGTCTCGCATCCGTTCAGCGCTGCTTTGAGGGCCCGAAAATCGCCCGCGTCGGCCACGACGATCTGCATGTTTGGATGAGCGGCGAAACTCCGGCAACCCAGCTTGCGGCCGGAGCGGCCAATGGCCCGGACCGTGTAGCCGCGTTCCAGAAGCATGGGAGCCAGGCGTCCGCCGATGTATCCGGTGGCGCCGATTATGCCGATCACGCCGCTGCGGGCCTCTGGCTTTGCTGGGGATGCGGCCTGTTGCATAGTGCCTCAGACATGGTTGCGCAGGGCCAGTTCGACCGGATGCGGATTCAGATAGTATTGTTCCCGGAGGTAGGGCTGGTCGTATTTACGGACGTAATGGTTCAGCAGCGTCACCGGCACCACCAGGGGCACGTACTGATTCGCGTAGTTGCCGATGATTTCCAGCAGCTCCTGTTTTTCATCCGCACTGAGCAGTTTTTTGAAATAGCCCATGACGTGCTGCAGCACATTGACGTGCTTTTTCGTGGTGGCCTGGGTGGACAAAGCCTTTGCCAGCAGAGGCAGATAGGCCTCCCAGGCCTGTTCCGGACCGATTTCGCGGCCTCTCGCCACCAGCCGTCCGGTTTCGCGGTAAAGCTGCGGACTGTGGGCCATGAACAGCAGCTTGTGGCGCGTATGAAAGGAAATCAGGTTCGCGGTGTTCGCCCCCTGGGCCTTCGCGTCCCGAAAACGCTTCATGGTGAACACCCGGCCGATGAAATTTTCGCGTATTTTGGGATCATGCAGCCGCCCTTCGTCCTCCACCGGCAGCCAGGGGAAGTGCTCCATGAACATGGCGGCCCAGATACCCACCCCCGAATGGCGGACCTTGCCGTCCGGCCCGTGGACTTTGATCCGGGCCATGCCGCTGCTGGGGGATTTACTCTTGAAAATATAGCCGCAGAGTCCTTGTGATTCGAGGGCCTGCAATCTGCCGCGCCCCCAGGACTGCATCTGGTCGGTATAGTCGGTCCTGCTGTGGTGGGTCATCAGCCTGGGAGCGGCAACGTCGCCCTCCAGGCGCAAGGCTTCGCGCGGGATGGTCATGCCGCATTCGACTTCCGGACACACGCCCACGTATTCGATCCACTTTCCCAGCGTATCGGTCAGAAAGCGATCCTGCTTGTGCCCGCCGTCATAGCGGACCTTTTCGCCCAGCAGACAGCGGCTGACGCCGAGAAGAATTTTTTCTTCTGATGCATTGTTGTCCGACATCGTACTGCAACTCACAATCATGCTTGTCTGTTACTTCTGAAGCCACTCTTCAACCAGTGTATCCATGTCCACTGGCTTGGAGTAGTAAAAGCCCTGAACGTACTCGCAGCCCAGACGCTTGAGCGTATTCTGCTGTTCCTCGGTTTCCACTCCTTCCGCGATGACTTCCAGTCCCATATTGTGCGCCAGCGCCACAATAGTACGGACGATTTCCAGGTTCTCGTCGCCCTCGGCCATCTGGCTGACAAAGGAACGGTCGATTTTGAGCATATCCACGGGAAAGCGGTGCAGATAGGACAAGGACGAATACCCGGTGCCGAAATCGTCGATGGAGATTTTAATGCCCAAAGAATTGAGCTGCTGCAAAATTTTCGTGGCGATCTCGGCATTCTCCATGACCGCGCCTTCGGTTATTTCCAGCTTCAGACACTGCGGACGCAGGCCGGTTTCCTGCAGAACCACGCGCACGTGTTCGTAAATGTCCTCCTGGTCGAACTGCTTGCCCGAAAGGTTGACGCTGACGATCAGATTTTCATCGAATTCCTGCCCCTGCAACAGTTTGGCCATGGTGGCGCAGGCCGTACGCAGCACCCAGTAATCGATGGGGATTATCAGGCCGACCTCCTCGGCCTCCGGAAGGAATCGTCCGGGCGGCAAAAAGCCCTGGGTGGGATGCTGCCAGCGAATCAAGGCCTCGAACCCGGCGATCCTGCCTGTTTTCAAGGAGATGATCGGCTGATAATAGAGGATGAATTCGTCATGCTGCAGCGCCAGGCGCATGTCCGTGACCAATTGCAACAGCTTTTTGGCGCGCAGATGCATCTCTGCGTCGAAAATGACATAGCGGGCCTTTCCCTGCAGTTTGGCCCGATGCAGGGCGGCGTCCGCATCCCGCAGCAAATCTTCCGCCCGCTCGTAGCCCATGGAGCTGAGAGCGATGCCTATGCTCGAGGTGGTAATCAGATTCTGTCCGACCAGTTCGAAGGACTGATTGAGCGTCCGCAGCACTTTGGCCGCATAATCGGTGACAACGGACAGTTCCACTGCGTCGTTGAACAGTATGGCGAACTCGTCGCCTCCCAGCCGGGCCAGCAGGTCTCCTGGCTTGAGTGTGCCGGCCAGACGCAGCGAGACGGCCTTGATGAGTTCGTCGCCGATATTGTGCCCCAGGCTTTCATTGACCATGTTGAAACGGTCCAGATCCAGAAGCAACAAGGCAAACTGACCGTTATTACCCTTGCTCATGCCGTCCAGCTTGGCCCGCAGCTCCTCGAGCAGACAGCTGCGGTTGGACAATCCCGTGAGCGAGTCGTGGTAGGCATGATGCAGAACCTGGGCTTCGGCCCGTTTCTGGTCCGTCACATCCAGCAGGGACACAACGCAACGAGGAGCGCCGGGAATCTGCGCCATGATCAGCACCACATTCCGGGATTCTCCCGACTCGGTGAGCACTTGCATTTCCCCGGTCACCGGCTTCTGATTTCCGCTTGCAAACAGCGTAGCGACATACGCTTCTATGATTTTGCGGCTTTCCGGCAGTAAAAATTCCTTGCAGGCCATCTTGCCCTGGATGCAGTCACGCGTATAGCCGGTAAGGAGTTCGAACTCGCTGTTGACCAGAGAGATGCTGGTATCCGACTCCATGATGGCCATGGCCGTACCGGTGTTCTCGAATATGGCCCGGTATTTCTGCTCGGACTCCGTCAGCCGCAAGGTCCGTTCGCGGACCATTTCCTCGAGGTTGCCGGCGTATTCCCTGATTTTGCGCTCCTGCATACGCATGGTCAGATGCGTGTGCACCCTGGCAAGAAGCTCGCGCGCGTCAAAGGGCTTGCTCACATAATCCACGCCGCCCATTTCCAGGCCCTTGGCTTTGATCTCCGTCTCGTGAACGGCGGAAAGAAATATCACGGGCGTATCCCTGGTTCTGGGATCAGCCTTGAGCCTGCGACAGGTTTCCAGACCGTCCATATCAGGCATCATCACATCCAGAAGAATCAAATCCGGCGGCGCGGCCTGATCTTTGGCAAGTTCAAGCGCCCTGTGCCCGTTATCCGCCTCAAGCACTTCGTACTGTTTCCTGCGCAAATGAACGCCGAGCAGTTTAAGGTTGACCGCTTCATCGTCAACGACAAGAATACGGGGCATGGATTCCAGAGAAAAATACATGTTTTGATTATTCACACCCCACCTCCGGAACCTTAAGGACAGAACTATTCATTAGCTTGCTCAATGTTGGCAAATAGTTGATTGTGCGACTCAACAGCATGACAAAAATAATTGGTGTGGCCCCCGTGATTATTTATTACTATGCGATGGCTTTTCACCTCAGTCAAGAGCTTGTTCAACTATAGTACACTGTTCTTAACCATACGGGCAATCCCCGGCGCACAGCGCCCTTGCAGATTTCAGGAGAACCTCTCATGGACCTTACCGTTCTATGCGACAACAATACGCTCATCGACCGCTACTTTCTGGGAGAGCCGGGATTGAGCTTCTTTATTGAAGACGCAGATACGCGCGTGCTCTTTGACTGCGGCTACTCTGATGTTTTTATCCGGAACGGATACAAGGCCGGTATCAATCTTCTCAACCTGGACTATATCGTTCTTTCGCACGGCCACCTGGACCACACCTGGGGACTGCAGCATCTGGTAGCGCTCTTCACCGAGGCGCAGATCGAAGACCTGCCCCACACCCGGCCGACACTGGTGGCGCACCCGGATGTTTTCCAGACACGGGCCGTTCGTGGAATGGACCAGATCGGATCCTTGCTCTCTGCGGAAAAACTCGAATGCCATTTCAAGCTGCACCTGAGCAGAGAAGCCGTCTGGCTCAACAACCGTCTCGTTTTTCTTGGGGAAATTCCCCGACTGCTCGATTTCGAGAAGTCGGAAGGCGTGGGCGAGCGCTACGCCGAAGGAACCTGGGAGGATGATCTGCTGCCGGACGACAGCGGACTGGCCTATGCGGATGATACGGATTTGGTCGTGATCACCGGCTGCGCCCATGCGGGCGTTTGCAATACGGTGCTGCAGGCCAGGCGGATTTGCGAAAAGGAAAAAGTCCGCTCCATCATCGGAGGGACGCATCTGCAAGAAGCCTCGCAGCAACGGCTCGAACAGAGCGCGGCCTTTCTCGGCGAACTGGGCCTGGAGTCCCTGTACGCCTGTCACTGTACGGACCTGGCCGCTAAAATCGCCCTGACGGCCAAAAATCCGCTCCGCGAACTGGGCAGCGGTATGCATATTGAATTTTGATCTGCACCAGAGGCAACTCTTCGGTACTGATTTTGCTTCTGCTCTCCATGGGGATATCAGCTGCAGGATTCCGCTGCCCGAATAAGACAACGCGACTCCTCACTCTTGTTGACAATTCAGCAATCTGATGATTGCCTCTTTGGCTGAACTTCGCTAGATTATTGTTTCATTTGTCCGACTAGGATGTAAACGCCACCGGACGAACACTTCAAGCACTGGAGAAGACGCATGAAACTGAGCATCGAGATCAGCGGACAGATGGAACGCATCGTCATCACCTCGCTGCCCAAACGTTTTTTGGCCAAAATCTTCAAGCATTGCATGGGAAAGAACAACACCCCCTATTTCATAAGCAATTGCCTTAAAGGCGTTCTTTATTTTGATATTGAACTGGCCAAAGCCTTTGCCGAAAGCATCGGCTATCCCTGGAAGGAGTGGGCCAACGAAGCTCGCTTTTTTCAGGCGGATGGTTTTTGCTTCGAACGCTACCTGGATATCGGAGTCAATGTAAACGGTAGCTTGCAGGAACTGGCGGCCAGCGAGGTAGTCACAAAAATCAAGCAGGTTGATCTGGACAACATGCTGGCCCAGGTGGAAGAGGACGAAGTTCTGGTAGTGATGGGCGCTGTGGACAAGGGCTCGGAACTTTTCGTGCTCGACGACATCACGGAACCCTTTGAGCCTGAAGAACTTATGCTCGAACTCGTCGGCCTGGAAAGCTTCCAGGTGCAGGAGCAGATCATCCGCGGCATTACCTACAAAGACCAGCCGCTGCGTCGCGAGCAAGGCCGCGTGACCGGCAAAAACATGCTCGCCCCGCTCCTCTTTTCCAGAGATGGCGAAGAACTCGACATGTATGATTTTATCTCTGAGGATACGGCCTGCTGACAACAGCGTAGTTGTTCGAAAATCAAACATATTGTTAGAATTTTGAACGCAAACGGGCGGGACATTCTTCGAATGTCCCGCCCGATTTTTTTATGTTGGCCTCAGGGCTACTAGAGTTCTATTTTGGTTCCCAGCAGATCCAGGAATTGTTTGATCCAATCGGGATGCGCAGGCCAGGCCGGAGCCGTTACCAGATTTTCCGAGGTCACGGCATCGGAAAAGGTGCCGTTGGGAGCGACATAGCTTGCGCCGCCCAGTTCCAGGTCGGGCTGCACGGCGGGATAGGCCATGCACTTTTTGCCCGAGACCACTCCGGCGGCCACGAGCAGCTGCGGTCCGTGACAGATGGCCGCGATGGGCTTTTTGGCAGCGCCGAAGGCTTTTACGATTTCAATGACACGAGGGTAGAGCCGGATATATTCGGGAGCACGCCCGCCGGGAACAACCAGCGCGTCGTAGTCGTCGGGATTCACCGCATCGAAATCGGCATTCAGCACAAAATTATGTCCGGGCTTTTCCGTATAGGTCTGATGTCCTTCGAAATCGTGGATGGCGGTGGCGATGGAGTCACCGGATTTTTTATCAGGACACACGGCATGCACAGTGTGGCCAACCATCAGCAACATCTGAAACGGTACCATGACTTCGTAATCTTCAACAAAGTCCCCAACCAGCATCAGAATCTTTTTAGCGGCCATGCTCTCCTCCTTAAAAAAGAAAGCCATAGAGGTTATAAAGATACGGGGCGTACCCTACGCAAAAAATCCTGCAAGAGCAACGAAATGCATAAATTCGTCAACGAGTTAGCGTTCCAGCAGATAGGATCTTGAAAGACATAGCTTGGATTGCTCATCGTCCGGGTTGGTCTGGCGGATGCGTCTGAACGTGGGCAGCATCTCCATAAAAATATTGAATATGCGCGGATCGAACAGTTTCCCGCACTCCTCGCGCATGATGGAAAGCGCATCATGTTCGGGCAGGGCCTTACGGTAGACCCGCGCCTGCGTCAGCGCGTCGTAGACATCGCAAACCGAGGTAATCCGCGCGCTTTCCGGAATTTCTTCACCCTGCAGCCCGTCGGGATAGCCCTTTCCATCCCAGTGTTCGTGATGATGCAAAGCGATATCGCGAGCCATACGCAGCAACGGAATGTCGGATCCGGCCAGCATGCGGCCGCCTATTTCCGTGTGGGTTTTCATGATGGCCATTTCCGTTTCGCTCAACTTGCCGGGCTTCAGCAAAATGGCGTCGGGTATGCCGATCTTGCCCACGTCATGCATGGTGGCTGCAATCCGCAGGTCATAGGCTTTTTTCAAGGTCCAGTTCATGGCGATGGCCATCTGTTCCGCGTACAACCCGATACGCCGGATGTGGGCGCCCGTCTCTTCGTCGCGATAATCCGAGGCCACCACCAGGCGCAGAGCTATCTCCTCCTCACGCTGGCGGATGCTTTCCGTCCTGCGCGCCACCTCCGCCTCCAGAAATTCCTTGGTCAGCAGCATTTCTCGCGAACTCTGCAACTGCTCCCGACAGGTTCTGAACGCCCTGCCCATCTTTTTGAGCAAAAGGACCCGCTGGCCGTTGATGAAGGTTGCCGAGGCTTCGAAGGTATGGTCCGTACCGTTGTTGTCCGTTTCAAGCCAGACGTCAGAATCCAGTATGACGTCTTCTTCCTTTTCCCAGAATTCTTCCGCATCCGTCAAAAAGAAATGCAGCACATCGAACATCCCGGCAAATTCCAGGACCTGACCTTTACGCGAAGGAACGGGAAAAAAACATTTCATAAACTCCGGCGGATCGCACAGGACGCGAAAACGGGTTCCGCCCGCGGGTTCGAGCAATACACAGTCCAGAGACTGCGGCAGTGCTCCCAGCAAGGTTTCGAACATCGGCGTTTACCCCCCTTGACGATGGCTAGGCATACCAGACGCGCTCAGGCGTTTTCCAGCATTTTCCGGGCCAGCCCCAGAAAACCGGATTCAACTTCCTGGCCGGACTTCGCACTGGTGCGCAGCACGGTCCAGCCCATCTGGCGGCACAAATCGATTTCAGCCTCCTTCAGCTCCCATGTGTCGGACAAATCTTCCTTATTGATCAACAACATAAAGGGCAGCTCACCAAAGGTGCCGGATACTTTTTCCTGAATGTTGAGGGCCTCCACAAAGGTCCGCGAACGCGTACCGTCCGCCACCAGCAGATAGCCCGACGCCCCACGCAGGTAGGTCAAACGGATTTTATTGAAGTCATCCTCGCCTTCCAGATCCCAAAGCATGAGCATGACCTGTTCGCCATCAACACTGATGACCTTCTTGTCGACTTTGACGCCCACCGTTGTCTGGTATTTTTCTGAAAAAAGAGAGTCCACAAACCGTTTCACCAGGCTTGTTTTGCCCACGGCAAAAGACCCCAGCATACATATTTTTTTCTGAATCATTGTATTGATCCGCTGTTACCGTTTTCCAATACGCCCGCGGATTGATTAAGCAGCACCACACGCAGGGACACCCGGCGATCCATCTGCAGTTGCTCCTCAGACAATCCCGTCATGCCTTTTCTGGGAATCTCGCTTCGTGTCGCCAACAAGGCCGGCGAAACCCCCTGAGTGATCAGGAAATCTCTGACGGTTTTCGCCCTTTTTTCCGCAAGAGCGAGATTGTAGGCGTCTTTACCCGTATTGTCCGCATGTCCGATTACTTCAAGATGAAAAGTCATATCCAAATGCATCAACAATCGCTGCAATGCAAGTGCCTGGGTACCTATCCGGCGCAGAATCTTTTCCTGACGCGACAGAAGATGGGTCGTGTTGAACTTGAAAAGCAGCCAGGCGGACTCTATTCCTTCAATCAGAGGCTGCAATTCTTCAAGATCCGTATCAACCACAGCCGCGTGCATATACCGGGTGACTCCTACAATGGTCGGGGCCAGCCGTTCCGATTTCATGATCCAGTCATGCGGCGCTCTCCCTTTGGCGCTTAATACTTCATCGGCGTATTGCAACTCCACGTCATTGGGAGGTTCGAGAACTTCGCGGGCACGCCGGAGGACTATTACCGGATCCAGAGATTGAAATGGCGCCCAGTGTTCCTGGACATTCTCCGTGGTCAATCCGGTTTTAGCCAGCAGGCTTTGCGGATCAGGCGCCAGTAAATCCCTGAATCCGGTGACGGAGAATTTCTCTCCCTGCATGCCCGAACTCGTTACCTCGATGCCCGGCGTATCCGCCAGAAGCTGCAGATATTTTTTCCAGTGCGGCAGCAGCGGATCCGCTTCCTCAGCGAGGTCCAGGCTGACATGCCTGATCCCCGGCAGCAGAGGCGCCAGTTCGCTCGCCCTATGGATCCACTGTACGCGTGCGCTGCCCGTGGCGTGCAACTCTCCGTCGTCGGACACGGTCAGATGCACGGAAGCGGGCGGATGCAGGGCATTCTGTACGCGTTTGAGCACAAAATCCGGATTCAGGGCCTGATACGGAGCAAAGTCAAATCGAAGGTGCGGATAACGCTTCTGCGATTCCGCAGCCACTTCCTGGGGCGAACGCGCCAGCGGATCCTTCAAGCCTCTGAGAAGCGTGCGCCCGCCGTCGGATTGAAGCAGAACATATCCGGGTTCCCCGGCAAAGCGTTTTTCCAGGGCTTGCCAGGCCAGATGATCACGCAGGGCGAAGCCGGCCCAGACCAGCAACGCGGCAAACAGAGTCAGCAAAAGCACTCTGAAATAGGGGAAGCTTTTCTCCTTCTGCTCGCGATAGCGGGTCAGCAAACAATCTTCCAGATGATGCCGAACCGTCTCGAACGGCGCGGCGTCCCCCGAAAAATCGGTCAGTTCCGCACTTTTTTCCAGAACGATGCCGTCGAGGGCGTCACGAAAGAGAAAATGCAACTCTTCCGGGGGCTCCCCGCGAACAACCGCGGCCAGGTAGGCGGTTGCGCCGCGCTCCACCACAATGGTCAACTCGCCGATCCGCAGGGTATCCAGCGAATCGTCCGCTTCAGGGTCAAAGGAATCCCGAACGAAATCCTGAATGGCGGTAAACATGCCGGAAACCATATCCGCATCCTGAAAGGTGACGTCCTCAGCCACGGCATGCTGCAGCAACAGGCCTGTATCCGCGTGAATCAGAAAAACCTGCTCCACCCGGTACACCAGGCTGTGCAGCAGAACGATTTCCGCAAAGGATTTCCCCGTACGCAGGGCCAGCAGCCGCCATTTCAGCCCTTGCAGGGAAAAGCTATGCTCCAGCGCGTGGTTAAAGGACTGGACCATGGAACGGATGGCTTCGGCAATGGCTTTGCGAATTGCCGGCCCCATGACGGGAAACAGGGCGCGCGACAGCTTATGGGGATCGCGTTTGACGGAGGAATGCAGGATTTCCTCCACAGTGGGCATCAGTGCGGAAACAAGCTGCTTGTCTTTCCCCGCACGCAAGGAAATGGCCTCGGGCAGACTACGACTCACATCCCTGGCCAGCAATGACGCATCGTCCAGTCTGCCGACAAGTTCTTTGATCTGCTCGATTTCCTGCTCGATCAGGAGCCTGCGCAAACGATCCAGTTCGTTGGCAGACGCATCCGGAGACCGGTCATCTTCCATATGACTGATCAGTCAAACTTTGAAAAAAGCGATTCGCCAAGTTCGTTATTCAAACGCAAAGCCACATCCGTCAGCAAGGAAGAGAGCGCGGCGCGTTCCACCATGTCGTGGCGAATACCCGAAGCGGTTTTCCTGAGCGAGGTCTGGGCCTCGTCGTGTTTGCTGCGAATGTCGTCACTGAGACTTTTGGCCTGGTCCAGAAGCTGCTGGCGCAAATCCCTGGCCTGCTTATCCTGACTGTTATCGAGCTGCTGGATTTTCTTATCCAGGGCCGCGGCCGTACTCTTCAAATCCGTGGCAATTTCGGCCATGGCATTGGCCCGGTCCCGCTGCTCGTTTTCAAGACGCTCGAAAAGCGACTGCAGTTCGCCCTTTACATACGTTTCGAGTGAATCCAGACGGCTTTTGAATTCCGCCTTGGCCTCGGAAATTTCCTGGGCAAAACGCTCATTCATCTGCGTGAGCTTTTTATCCAGATTTTTCATTTGGGTCCCAAAAAGTAAATCACGGATTTTATCCATGTTCGCCGTATCCGGTTCCATGACTTCCGGATGGGACATGGGCTGGTGGGATGCTTCCGCTTCGTTGGGTAAACTTTCGTTGTTGGCGTCCTGATTCATGCTGTCCTCCATGCGCAGGCAATGGCTTCTGGTCATAGAAAATGAGGAATTATTCATAACATAACTATAGGATTTTTTAACACCAAATGCTCTGCCGAGTTTGCGTATGGCATCGCATGCGTAAACTCGGAAAACGACCAGGGGTATTTTTTGATTCAGGCTGCACCCGTTGAAACGCACTCATCGAAGGCCTGAAAAACACTCCAGACGACAAGCGCACCCAACCATGCGGATATGTTGGCAAATAGAATTCAAGATACCCCCCCTCGAATGATACTGCTCTGCTCTGTTCGCGGCCTATCGGCCGCATTTTCAGATTACTTTAGGCTTTTCTTTTAAGGAACCTTAAGACTGAAAATGGCTTTTCTTGAGATTATTATAGCTTTCCACTTTGATTTTCTACCCTCCACCCCTTATTTCGTTCCTTTTTTCTCCTTATAGCTCGGAATCCGCATTCAATCCACCCCTCAACATTAAGTTTATCTTAAGCAAAATGCAAATAGCTCTGAATTTCTCTTTACACTTAATTACATTTTTTAACTATTCCTTAATGGATGTTTCGTGCTTCGCCACACGTATATATAAAAAACAACGGAGGCGTCATGCGAACCACAGAAAACGACTACATAATTGATACGGGAACAAAATTGTGGGGAGGAGACATGCATGAAGGACTCTGTATGAGCTCGCTGCTTTGTCCCGGACATAATACTATCGCTGCTTACATCGATAAAAAACTGCCGGCCAAAGTAAGGTCCATTGTAGAATCGCATATGTCATCCTGCAAAGAATGCCGTACAGAAATTTTTGAGCTGAGAAAAATTTTGAAGTCTCTCGAAGAGGAATAGAAGGAGAAAGAGATGTACATAGACGCAACAACATATACTAATTCCGCTTATTCTTCCTCTGAAGATGAAGAATCCTCCAGCGATATCAGTGCAGAAGATTTTCTGGAACTTCTTGTGGCACAACTTGAAAACCAGGATCCATTAAACCCCACTGACGATGCTGAAATGCTGGCTGAATTGGCCCAAATGTACACTCTCGAAGAAATGTCCACCATGAACGAGAATCTGGAGACCATGACTTCGCAGTTGAACCTGGTTCTGGTCAACAGTGCCGTCGCCTTCATCGGACAGGAAGTCATTGCCGAAGGCGACACCATCACGGTCAATGACGGCAGTATCAGTGAAGTCACCTACGAACTCGCGGAGGACGCGGTTTCCGGTGAAGTCTCCATCTACGATGAAGACAGCAACATCATCCAGACCGTGACTCTGAGCGAACTGGATGGCGAAGAGTCCTACACCTTCCAGTGGGACGGTTACGATGACGACGGCGATTTCGTAGATGACGGCACGTATACGGTTTCCTTCACCTGTTACGACGAAGACGGCGATGTTGTCTCCGTAGACACGCTCGCCACCGGAATTGTCACCGGCATCACCACCGATGACGGCAGCACGGTTTTCGAACTCGAAGACGGCCGGCTCGTGGCAATGACCGATGTCATCAAAGTACAGAGTCCGACTGACGAAACGGCCAGCGATGACTCCAGTGATGATTCCGATGATGATTCCGATGACGAATCCTAACAGAATTTAGAATAGTTTCCAGGAGGCATAAAAGATGTCTACATTAACAAGCGCAATGTGGTCCGGAGTCAGCGGTCTTACCGCTCACAGCCAGGGCATCACCGTTGTCGGCAACAACCTGGCCAACACGAGCACCACCGGTTACAAAGCCGCATCCACTACCTTTGAGGATGTATTCTATTCGTCGGTGGGCACGGCAAACGGCATCTCCCAGGTGGGTAACGGTGTTGCGGTATCCAGCATTTACCAGGATTTCAGTTCGGGTTCGTTTACAACGTCCACGTCCTCCACGGACCTGGCCATCGACGGCGAAGGCTTCTTCATGGTCAGCGATCCGAACACCGGCGAAGTATACTATACGCGTTCCGGCAACTTCTCCTTTGACGAAGACGGCTACCTGGTCAACGCGGCCGGTTACCGCGTCCAGGGCTGGGATGTCGGCGAAGAATCCGAAAGCGGCCGTGTTACCACTTCCGGAGCGTTGGGCGACTTGGTTCTCGACAGCTACCAGTGTTCGCCTTCTGCCACCACCCTTGTCACGGCCTTGACCAACCTGGACAACACCTCGGAAGGCGCAGCCACCAACGAAGACAATCCTTTCTTCGCACTGGCGAGCGAATGGGACGGCTCGGCAGAGACGGCTCTGAGCGACTCGGACTACACCTATCAGACCACCATCACCGTATATGATGAAGCAGGCACCAGCCATACCCTGACCATCTATTACGACCCGGTCGACGAAAGCAGCGTGACCAGCGGCTCCAGCGGCAACACGTACTGGGAATTCATCGTCACTTGCGATGCGTCTGAAGACGGCCGTATCATCAACGGACAATCCCTCTCCGGCACCTCCAACGCGGGCCTGCTGATGACGGGTACTCTGACCTTCAACTCTTCCGGCGAACTGACCGGAATGAGCGCCTACACCCTGTCCTCCAGCGCCTCCGGCGATCTGAGCGACCTGTCCAACTGGACCCTGGCGGATGTGGATGAAGACGGCTACCCGATCTGCACGGCGAACTTCACCGGATCCTCCAACGCGAGCACGACCGACTCGGACAACGCTCTGAACATCGGCATCAATCTGGGCATCAGTAGCAATTCCGACGACGAAGAGTATCCCTGGAACTCCGTGGGAACCACAGCCGCCGATATTGGCACGAACACCGACAACCTGGTCAACTACGCGGATCCTTTGATCAGCGTCAACGCGACCACCTCCTACGACTCCTCGTCATCCACAATAAGTACGAGCCAGGACGGTTACGCGGCGGGCTTTCTCGAAGACCTGGAAATCGATGAAAACGGCGTGGTCTCAGGCAACTTCTCCAACGGACAGACCATCGACCTGTTCGTCATCGGACTGGCCACTTTCGTCAACGAAAACGGTCTGGACCAGGAAGGCGCCAACCTCTACTCGCAGACGGAAGAATCCGGCCTGGCCACCACGGGTATCGCGGGCACCAGCAGTCTCGGCTCCATCGAGTCCTACACACTGGAAGCATCCAACGTGGACCTTTCCACGGAGATGGTTGAACTGATCTCGCTCCAGCGCGGGTACCAGTCCAACTCCAAGGTCATCACCACTGTTGATACCTTGCTCTCCGAGGCACTGAACCTGAAGCGCTAATCTGAGTAATCGAGGGTAGTGTCATGACACTGAGCAGTCTCTTAAGCATCGGCAGCAGTTCTTTAATGAACGCGCAGACCGGTATCTCCGTCACCGGAGAAAATATCGCCAACGCCGATACCGAAGGCTATAGCCGCCAGACCGTAAACTATTCGACCAGTTCCTATATCAGCATCTATGGGCAGTCGATTGGTACGGGTGCCAGTGTCGAATCGATCACTCGCAGTTACGATTACTTCATTGAGGCGCAGTACCTCTCGTACTACACGCAGAGCACGTATTATGAAACCATGTCGGAAACGCTGTCCTCGGTGGAAACCCTGTTTACGGAAGACGACGATTACGGGATTTCCACCGCACTGGACGATTTCATCGCCACTCTCAGTGCTTTGAGCGAGGCAGCGGACGATGAAGCGACACGGCAGGAAGTCATCGACTATGCCGAGACCTTCATAGATACGCTTGAGACCCTGGCCGAAGGACTGGAAACCCAGATTGACTCTCTCAACGCCTCCATCGAGGACGATGTGGACACGGCCAACCAGCTCATGGAGGACCTGGCCGCCCTGAACGCCTCACTGACCGGTGATTCGGACAACTCCGAACTGTTGGACGAACGCGATTCCAAAATCCGCGAGCTTTCCGCCCTGCTGGATATTGAGGTCGACTACGGCGACAACAGCACCGTCACCATCCGCACCACTTCGGGCCAGACCCTGGTGGACGGAACCGTGGCCTACAGCATCGGCCTGGAAAGCGCCCAGGCCACCGCGGACCTGACCCAGAACTCCACCTTTGACGGCTCGATCTACTTTGAAGGCGAAAGTTCGCAGGAAATCACCATCAAGTTCGTCACCGAAGGCGCCGCGGACGGCACCTCCAACGCGGCTACCTTCCAGGTTTCCCTGGACGGCGGCGAAACCTGGCTGACCGACGACAACGGGGAAGTCCTCACGTATACGGCCGGCGGCTACGAAGACGCGGTGGAAATCGAAGGCGTGTCCATCTGGTTCGGAACCTCTGACGACGCCTATGCCGAAGCCACTACGGACATCTCGGTCGGCGATGAGTTTGAAGTCATCGCAAAGACAGGCCTCTACTGGTACAGTACGACCTCGGGCAAAGAAAACATCACGCCCCTGGAAGATTCCGACTCGGGCGACGATGACCGCCTTTCCGGCGGGACCATCGCCTCCCAGCTGACCACACGCGACTATCAGGTCACCGCTTATCTGGAAGAACTCGACGCCATTGTCGAAGAACTGGTCTGGGAAGTGAATTACCAGCACAGCCAGGGCACGGGCCTGACCCACTATTCTTACACGTCTTCCACCAACTCGGTGGATAACGCTTCCGCCGCTCTGGGGGATTCCAGTCTGGCTTACGCGGACTACCTCACCGAGGGCAGCTTTTCTCTGGCTTTTTACGATTCCACGGTAACGGACTCCTCGGGAGCATCCACCACGTCCCTGGGTGTCTACGAAATCGACTTCAGCTCCATCGTGCCTCCCGGCACGGCAACCTTCGACCCGTCGGTTCATTCGCTCGAAGACGTGGCCACGGCCATCAATGAAAGCTGCGATGGTTTGATCACCGCCACCGTTGTGGACGGACAGCTTATTTTGGACGCAGCCGACGGCGTGGAATTCGAATTCAGCGACGACACCACCGGCATCCTGGCCGCCATGGGTATCAACACCTTTTTCGAAGGCAGCAGTGTGGACGATATCGCGGTGGATTCGCGGGTCAGTTCCGACACCAACCGCATCAATGCCGGGCAGGTTGACTCCACCGGGATTTCCACCTCGGGCGACAACACCAACGCCAATGCCCTGATCGACGCGCTGAATTCGGACGTGACTCTCAACACCGTGCATTCCACGGCCAGCCAGACCATCACGGAACATCTGCACAGCCTGGTGGCCACCGTGGGCCTGGACACTGACTCGGCAGCAAGAAACTACACCTACACTACCACTCTGGCCGAGTCGCTCGAGGAAGAACAGGAATCTGTTTCAGGTGTGAGCTTGGACGAAGAATTAACAAATTTGACAAAATACCAGCAAGCCTATGAGGCCGCCGCGCAGCTCATCACTACGGCTCAGGAACTGTTCGACATAGTGCTGTCTCTCAAGGATTAAGCGAGGTGGGTTATGCGTATCACGACTAGTATGATCTACGACCAGGCGCTGTCCTCCATGCAGGATTCCCTTGCCGACGTCACGCGCCTGACTGAACAGACGGCTTCGCAAAAATCCGTCAATTCTCCCTCGGACGATCCCTCCGGCTACGCGCTGTCTCTGGATTTGAAAACCACTATTTCCGGCCTGGAGCAGTACGAGGAAAATATTGAAACCGCTGAGTCCTGGCTCACGCTGACCGATTCCGTACTGGGAGAAATCAGCGACCTGCTGACCTCCATTGAAGAACTCGCCGAACAGGGCGCCACCGGCACCTATGACGCGGACCAGCGTGCGATGATGGCGGAAGAAGTCCGCGAACTTTTCGAACAGCTGGTGACTCTCTGCAATACGGAGTACGCCGGTTCATCAATTTTTTCGGGATCAATGACCGACACCAATGCCTACACCATCGGACTTGGCGCCACCGTACGCAACGCTTCCAACGCGTCCAACAGCAGCCTGACGGTTTCCAGCGTCACCGGTGAATCCGATTCCACCATTTATGTCGAATTCGAAGAAGACGGCGTGGTGGGTGTAGATGAGATCAGCTACCGCTACACCGATGACGGCGGCGACACCTGGTCATACGGAACCCTGGAAGCCGGTGAAACCACGCTGGACCTGGGATCGGCCGAGGCCGAACTGGAGGCCGGATCAGAGGTAGTGGCTTCCTCGGAAGAAGGCGAGGGCGACGGGACGCTGGTCTGGATACGACCTGCGGCCTATTACCAGGGAGATACCACGGACGGCTTGGAAACCTATTACTATGGTTCGTCCGACATTTCCTACGAGACCTCGGGAGATTTCGACTCCACGGTCACCGTACGCATCGACTCAGCCAGCTCCGCGGACGGTACCATCACCTATTCCTACAGCACGGACAGCGGCTCCACCTGGGTTACGGGAAATACCACCTCCAACGCGACACTCTACGTTCCCGGCGGATTCATCGACCTGACCTCGTCCAATGCCTCGGGTACGGTATCCTCCGGCGACCAGTTCGTCATTCAGCCCAGTACGGCCGAAATTTCCGTACAGATCGGTTCCAATAGCGACATCGTCATCAATACCGTTGGGAAAGATGTCTTCGGCGGTCTCTATTATGAAGACGGTGAAAGCGATCCGACGGCAGCGGATACCTCGGACGGGGCTAATATGCTCGAGACTGTCGCAGAATTAATCGGATATCTGGAAACGAACGATATAGAAGGTATAAGTCAGTGCATCGATGGTCTCGATGAAGCACATGAAGTAGTTACGTCGTACAACGGCGAAATCGGCGGCCGGGAGACCCGGCTCGAATACGCAGCCAACAATATTGAAGTTCTCACCTCCGTTGCGGAGACTGGAATATCAAATATCGAGGATGCCGATTATACGCAGCTCGCCACGGATCTGGCCATGGCCGAGTATATTTATGAAGCTGTACTGGAAAGCTCGGCCAAGATTATGAGCTTAAGCCTGATTGATTACATCTGATGAAAAAAGAGGTGCGTCATGACTGAGTATTGGTCTGGCTCCATCACCTTTACCGGTTTGGGAAGCGGCACGGACTTTGATTCCATTATCGAAGCCCAGATGGAGGTTGAAAGTTATCGTCTCACCCAGCTTGAGGAGTGGGAAGAACAATGGACCTCCAAGCTTGAACTCATCGAGGATCTTTCGACTGCTCTTGCGACGTATGAATCCGCCCTGGAAAGCATGGACAGCATCGGCTCCTTCCTTTCCAAGGTTGCCACGTCCTCTGATGATTCCGTCGTCGGCGTCAGCGCCGATGACGAAGCGGAGGAAGGCCACTATACGGTTGAAGTCGGGCAGGTGGCGCAAAACAGCATCGTTACATCCACATCCTCCTGGTCATCTGAAGAAGACAGCGTCACGGACCAGGACGGGACTTTCGCTATTTCGTATAACGGCACGCAGTACGAAGTCGAAGTCGACGCCGGTACGACCCTTGAGGAACTTGTATCTCTGATCAACAACGATGCGGAAATGGGACAGGCGGTCACCGCTTCCATTATCGACACCGGTGATGAACTGCACCTGCAGCTTACCGGTGCCGACATGGGCTCTGACTATGAGATTACCGTTCTCAGCGTCGGTATCGGTCAGGAAGAAGACCTGCAGGATCTTAGTGGCGATGATTTTGAAACTTCGCAAACCGCCCAAAATGCTCAAATTAAAGTTAACGGCTATCCTTCGGACGAAGACGAATGGATCGAACGCGATTCCAACACCATTGATGACGTCATCGAAGGCCTGACCCTCACGCTGTATCAGGACAGCGCAGGCGAAACCATCGAAATTACGACCACCAATGATTCCGACGCCATGTACGAAAACATCGAGGCGTTCGTAGAGGCCACCAATGAAGTGCTGGCCGCCCTTGCCGCTTTTGACGACTACTCAGAAGTTTCCACGAGCACGACTGACGAAGACGACGACGTCACCACCACCTTTACCTCGGTCAACGGTAACTACGGCGTCCAGACCATTGAATCCATGCTTAAAAGCATTTTGTCGTCCAAAGCGCTTGGATTCAGCTACTACGACGCGGATACAGGGCTCGGCGACATCTTCACCGCCCTTTCAACCATTGGCATCTCCACGGAAACCGATGAAGACTCCGATGATTTCGGTCTGCTGGTCATAGACGAAGACGAACTCGAAGAAGCGATCGAAGAAGATCCGGACGCAGTGGCCGCCTTGTTCGCCACGGACAATGAAGGCGAATCACACGACACCACCTGCACCTACGAATCTTCCATCGACGGCATGACCGAAGCTGGTGACTACGAAATCAGCTATACTGTGGAAAACGGAGTCCTCGTCAGTGCCTACATCAACGGCAACGAGGCTGAAGTCGATGGCTGGACCATCACGGGTTCTTACGGAAACGATGAAGAAGGTCTGGTGGTATCGGTCAATGACAAATCCGACGGCACCCACAGCAGCGACGTCTCCATTCGCGAAGGGTTGATCAATACGCTCATCGACACTCTGGAGACCATTACCGACTCGGAAACCGGCATTCTCACGATCATCGAGGATAATTACCAGGAAATCATCGACAACAACTCCGATAAAATCTCGCAGGAAGAAGACCGCCTGGAGGCCAAGGAAGAACGGCTGATTGAAAAATACGCCACCCTCGAAGCCACCCTGGGCGAATACGACGACCTCAGTGAAACACTTGAAAGCCTGATCGACGACCTCGAATAAACAGACGTCACTCTATAATATTCTGCGATTTCAGTGAATTAGACTTCCAAAGGTCTCCTCTAACAACTACAGGAGACCTTTTTTCTTTTACATTTTTATCAAAATATTCTTTACTTTTAACAAATTCGTAATTTTCTCTCAAGATTCTTTATCTGATTTCTCTTAGTTGAATCCTGTGCCCAGGCCCAGCTCCGCTGTCTGGACCGCAGTTTTTCCCTGGCCTGATAATTGCTCTTTCGACAGTACCCGCATTTGTCATCATCCATTGGCGGCAGTTCGGGCTTCATCACCAGGGGAGAAGATGATGGCCACGATTCTTGTTGTGGATAACGATCCGGTATCACGTGGTTTTCTTGTTGGATTGCTGCAAAACGAAGGCTACGCGGTCGACCAGGCCGAAGACGAAGCCAGCTGTGTCAGACTTTTTCAGGCGAAAAAGCATGATCTGCTTTTGACGGAAATAGCAAATCCCGAAGAACAACGATTGGAAATGCTGCGCGCGCTGCACTGGAACAACCCGAATCTGCGCTGCCTGGCTTTTTCAGGAGATTACAATCTTTCGTCCTATGCCAGTCTGGAACATGCCAAAGCATACGGCGCGCTGGATATCTTCACAAATCCTTTTGATACCTGCACGGTGCTGGAACTCGTCAGACTGGCATTGAAAACCTGAGTGCTCAATCAGGGGCGGTTCGAATAAAAATACCAGCCTGCATTCCGGGATGTGCGCACGAAAACACGGCGTTCAGCCCCGGATGGGTTTTGGCCAGTCCGCCCCCCTCCGGATCTTCCAGGCGGTATTCGTTTGCGGCAAGATACGGACGACGCAGTCCGGGCAGCAGCAGGCTTATGTCCTGGGAAGCCTCCCAGGGAGATTTCACTGCCACATGCCAGTCGTGCTCCGTGCCCTCAACCTTGCCGAGCACCTTGCCGAGCAAGGGCAGCCGTTTCTTTTCAGGGGACCAGACGGTACGTCTGCCGGCGGGGAGAAAAAACCCGCTGCCCAATTTGCGGGTCGCCGCATTTTCCAGCTCGGATAAATAGGCTTGCGGACGAAAGTGCCCCTGCTCCAGATCAAGCAGCGCGCTTTTGTAAGCGTCCACGGCCTGCGCCACGTACAGCTCGCTTTTAGTCCGCCCCTCGATTTTCAGGGCCTGAATTCCCAGGCGTCGAAACCAGGAAATGTAGCGGATCAGACAAAGATCCTCCGCCGCGAGCAGACTGCTGTGCGTGCCGCATTCTTCCAATTCCCAGAGCGCTTCGCCGGGTCTCAGGGCTTCCTCCAGCCCCAGGCTGGCAGGTTTATAGCGGAAACGGCAGGGATGCGTGCAAGCGCCGAGATTGGCCGAACGCTGGTTCACATACGCGGAGAGCAAACAGCGGCCGGAAACGGCCATGCACATGGCGCCGTGCACAAAAACTTCCAGTTCCGGGCCTCCGGCTTTTTGAGCAGCCTCTGCCATGGCGCGAATCCCCTTGAGGTCCAGTTCGCGCGCCAGGTTGACCCGGCTGACGCCGCAGTCACGCCAGAAAGCCATGGACTCGCTGTTGGCCGTGTTGGCCTGCGTGCTGAGATGAATCTCCAGCTCCGGGGTGAAACGCTGCGCCAGGCGCAGCACGCCGGGGTCTGCGATGATCAGCGCATCGGGTCCGTGTTTACCGAAATCAGCCAGCAAGCGGAGCGCATCCGCCGCGTCGCCCAGTTCGGTTTCCCGAGGAAAGGCGTTCAGACAGCAGTAGACACGTACGCCCTTGTCCCGGGCCAGAGAAATGGCCCCGAGCAATTCCTCCGGACTGAAATCCCCGCCTTTTACCCGTAAATTGGGACCCGGCCCCGACAAATACACCGCGTCCGCCCCGTAGGTTATGGCAGTTCGCAATTTTTCCAGACTCCCGGCCGGTGCCAGCACTTCCGGACGCGCATAAGTACGATGCACCATTATTTAAACCTGCAAGCCCTGCCCCAGGCGGTATTCCTTCAGAGTGTCGAGAACATGATCCGGAATGTTCAACCCGCCCTTGCCGACGCCCAGCCGGATCTTGGGCTTGGGAGAACCATGAAAATCAGAACCGCCGCTGACCTGCATCTCCAGCCGCTCGGCCAGATTCAGCAGTGCCTGCTGCTGGGATGGCGAATGTTCGCTGTAATAGGCCTCAAACCCGTCCAGTCCGCATTCCCGCAAGCGAATGCACTCGGTTGCGACCTGATCCAGATTCAATCCGTTCAGAAATGGATGGGCCATCATCACGGTGGCGCCTTCATTTTTCAATAAAGTGACCGCCTCCACGGCAGAAAGCACTTTTTTGGGCACATAGGCCTTGCCCTTGGGGCCCAAAAAACGCGTGAAGGATTCCTGAACACTGGTCACGTAGCCTTTGTCGAACAAAATGCCGGCAATGTGCGGGCGCCCTACTGAGCCTTCTCCGGCGCGTTCCTGTACCTCTTCATAGGTGATATCCATGCCGAGTTTTTGCAGTTTGTCCACGATCACGACATTGCGTTCGTGCCGGTGGCGGTTAAGTTCATCCAGGGCGTCCACCAGGCCTGCCGGATGCACCGGCAGCCACAAACCGAGAATATGCATCTTGGCCGCAGGAGAATAGACGCTCAGTTCGCATCCGGGGACAATTTCTATCCCGGCAGCTTCTCCGGCTCTCAAGGCCTCTTCCAGTCCGGCGACTGTATCATGATCTGTCAAAGCCAAAGCGTTAAGCCCGGCATCATGTGCCATCTGCACAACTTCCGAGGGTGTGAAAGAGCCGTCGGAAGCGGTTGAGTGCGTATGTAGGTCTATAGCCATGAAAAATTAATCTCCATATGGGGTGGTTACAACGGCCATGTACTGCAACATCGGATTTAATGCATCGTAATATCAGAATGTTAAAAATAGCGACAATGCAATAAATAGGTCGAAACTTCATAAAGACCGAAAGGTATATTTGTATATCAATCGATTGGCTGTATACCTGAACAAAGTTTTTCAGGTATGCTCAATTTATAGCACAAATTATTTCACTTTAAAAATAAAAAAATCTAGACTTTTTTACGATTTTTTATTTACATTTTTCTCTGCGTTTATTATGAAGTAATTCATATTGGAGATGTCAAAACACCTCAGCCGACCCCTTGGGGAGGGCCCGGATGGACCACAACCAGAACCTGAAGGCAGCACTATTCTCAGGGCCTCTTTTTGGCTTGTCCTGCGTGGTGCTCCTGTTTGTGGGGTTTGGTCTTTCTTTTGTGCTGACGGGTTGCGGAGGAAGCAGTCCTCCACAGGAAAACCTGAACGCCCAGGGCTTGCCCAGAGATAAGCCGAACTGGACCTACCAGCCAGACGGATTCAGTCTTCGCGTCAAAGCGGACGCTCTTTTAAACTTGTACGACAACACCGGCCATACGGCCATTTTGTGTGTTTACCAGCTTTCTGATCCCAACAAATTCAGCAGTGTGGCCAAAACGCAAAAGGGAATAGTCGAACTGTTGGACTGCAGCAAGGCTTTCGACGCCACTGCGGTCACTTTTGAAAAAATAATTGTGCAACCCGGCGAGGATAAGGTGTTTACCCTGCCCAGAGCGGAAAAAGCGCTTTATGTGGGGGTGGTCGCGGGTTTTTACGGCCTGGATCCCGCACGTTGCGCCAGGATGTTTCAATATCCCGTTATTTCCCAGGACGAAGGCACGTTTTCCACCGATATCGTTCGTACGCCGGGCAAACTGGTTGTGAATCTCCTGCTCGGGCCGGTCGGCATCCAGCAGATAGGGAGTGAATAGTGGGCAACGAAAGACCCATTTTCTGGCATCAGGGATTGTTTCTTCAGCCCCAGCATTTTCAGCTGACGGATCGTTTCCATGACGAGCAGCTGGGCATGCAGCGCGCGTACATAAAAAACCACTTCTGGGGATGCGCCGGGCTGCAGATCAATGAACCGGGACTGGGAAACAAACTCTTTGAGATCTTTCAGGGGGAATTTCTCTTTCCCGACGGCACCTTTGCGTCATATCCCGGAAATGCCGTCCTCAAGTCCCGTTCCTTCGACGAGGCCTGGGTAGAAGCGGAAAAACCCTTCACTGTCTACATCGGCCTGTACAATTACGACTCCAATAACGCAAACGTCACACAGCTTTCTTCATTTGATGACGTGCAACAGACCACTACGCGCTACGCTAGCTTGCTGGATCCGGAAGAATTGCCCGACACCCTTGGGCAAGGTCCTTCCGCCAAAGTCAAGCGGATGAGCTATGTCGTTAAAATTTTTTGGGAAACCGAAATCAGAGAAGTGAAAAACTGCCACGTCATGCCCATAGCCCAGCTGGTTCGCGAAGGCGACGACGTGATTCTTTCCAGGGCTTTCATTCCGCCCTGCCTGCGCGTTACCGCATCGCCCATCCTGGAGGCGCTGGTCAAGGAAATCCGGGATCTGGTCGGTTCGCGCTGCCGGCAGCTGGAGGAATACAAAAGTCCCAAAGACCTGCAGGGCATGGAACTCGAAATACGCTACTTCGCCTTTCTCCTGGCCTTGCGTTCCCTGAACCGTTACGTCCCGCTGTTCTACTCGCACGCCGAATCCGTCACGGCTCACCCCTGGGAGGTGTACACCACCATCCGGCAGATGCTCGGCGAGCTTTCCACTTTTTCCGAACGCATGAACGCCTTTTGCGAGGACAGAGCCGGAAACAGACTGCTGGCCAATTACGACCATGAAAATCTCTGGCTGTGCTTTTCCCAGGCCCGACAGCTGGTTGCCCAGATGCTCGAAACCATCATGCTTGGACCCGAATTCCTCATCCGCCTGGAGCACGACGGCGAATACTACAGCACTGAAGCTCCGGACCATCTTTTCGATCCGGACAACGCTTTCTGGCTGGCGCTGCGTACGACCATGCCTGCGGAACAGGTGCTCGATGCGGAACAGCACGTCATCAAACTCAGTGCTGCCAAAAACCTCACGACGCTTATCGCGCGCGCAGTGCCGGGCATCCCGCTCGAATACCATGCGGAAACTCCTTCCGGCATGCCCAGAAGCGTCAATGTTCATTACTTTAAAATAGATAAATCCAGTTCTCTTTGGAAAGATGTAGAACGTACGCGGAATATTTCCTTGTATTGGGATTCCGCCCCTGAAGACCTTATTGCCGAGATTATAGTCCTGCGGGGATAAGACTGATGCGCCTGATTGATTTTTTTGCCGATATTTTCGCCTACACCCTGCTTTTGCTGGAAAATTCGGCCAATCAGCCTTCCATCGACCAGGCCAGGGAGGAACTGGAAAAACTGTTCAGCCAGGCCCGCCATACGGCCCTGGACAAGGGAGTCGATCGCGAAACATTCGCCGAAGCCATGTTCGCTGTCTGCGCCTGGGTGGACGAAACCTTGCTCTGCTCCAACTGGGAAGCCCGCGATGAATGGAAGAAAAACCAGTTACAGCGGATGCATTTCAACACGACCAATGCGGGTGTTGAATTTTTTGATAAACTTGAAAAACTTGAACCAGGTCAGAAGCATCTCATGGAAGTGTTCGCCACCTGCCTGGTATTGGGTTTTCGCGGACGCTATTTTCATGATGACCAGCTTGCCGAACTTCAGGAAATCAAACGCAGGCTCCTGAAGCAGGTCCAGGGAGAACAGCTTTTTGAGGCCAAGGAGACCGACGACCGCTTATTTCCCTTTGCCTACCAGGGGAAGACGCTCCCCAAACGGTTCAAGGGCTCGTTTCGACCGTTCGACTGGTACTCCATACTCATCCCTGTTGTGGGCGCTCTGATTATGCTGGAACTCTACTTTTTTTACAGAAACGATCTCAACCTGATGTTGTTGAACTTTTTCGGGTCACTCAAATAGAAAAGCAAGGTTATGGGCAAGCTATTTCTTAAAGCGCTGAAGATCTTTTTCATCATCCTCCTTGTGCTGCTGGTCATCGCAGGGTTGGTCTGGCTTGTCATATACAAAAACTGGCCCTGGTGGATCGGTGTTTCCATTTTCGCCGGACTCTTTTCTCTGGTTCTTTTTATCCTGTTCATCAAAAAATGGTATTTCCGCCACCGCGAAAAAAAATTCGTCAAACGCGTCATAGATGAAGACAAAGAGCGCCTTGGTGATCCGAAGCTGGCCAACCGCCAGATCTTCATGGATCTTCAGGAGCGCTGGCGCCAGGCCATAGAAGTCCTGCGCCAGTCCAACCTGCGCCGCTTCGGCAATCCGCTCTACGCACTGCCCTGGTATCTGATCATGGGCGAATCCGGCTCCGGCAAAACCGCCGCCGTGAAAAGCGCCCGTCTGAGTTCTCCTCTGACGGACGTCACCCCCATCACCAGTGTGGACGGAACCAAGAACTGCGACTGGTGGTTCCTGGACGAGGCCGTGATCATGGATACGGCCGGCCGCTATTCTTCCGCCCTGGACCCGGCCAGAGATAAAGAAGAGTGGCGCGAATTTCTCACACTACTGGCGAAACACCGCAGAAAGGAACCCATCAGCGGGCTGATCATCTCCATTGCAGCGGATAAACTGCTTTCCGGCGACATCGATTCGCTGGTAACCAACGCCAAAGCCATCCGGCGTCGCGTGGATGAGATGATGCGTTCGTTGGGCGCCCGTTTTCCCGTATATTTGCTCGTAACCAAGCTGGACCAGGTCCCCGGCATGATGGATTTTTTCAACGGACTGCCGGAACGAGAACTGCATCAGGCCATGGGCTGGCTGAACGTCAATTTTCACCTGGCGCCGGAAGATGTGGTGTCCGAAGCGGTAACGGATATTTCCAACCGTCTGAAAGATCTCAGGCTCTGGATCCTGGATCTGAATAAGAATCCCAACGGTCCCATGATCGTGTTCCCGGACACACTCGAACGTATGCGCCAGGGGCTCGCAAAATTCGCCAGAACACTTTTTGATCGGAACCTGTTTCAGGAAACTCCCGAGTTCCGCGGATTGTTTTTTGCCAGCGCCATTCAGGGGGACGAAGATCGCATCTGGCTGCCGGAAACTCTGGAAACATTCCGTTCGGAGCGCATCAAACGCCACAGGACCGACAAGGGCTTTTTCCTGCATGATGTTTTTTCCGCCATTCTTCCCAACGACAGACGGCTTTACAGTCCGCTCTTCGAATTCATCAAATGGCGCAAGCTGACCCACGCCCTTGCACTTACTGCGGCTCTTGCGGTCATTTTCAGCATCTGCGGACTGTTCACCTTCTCCTATATCAAAAACAAATCCGCCATGAGCGCGTTCATGGAAGATATTACCCAGGTTCCGACGCTGACGAACGACATGTCAAAAGACCTGCTGCTGCTGAGTGATTTTCGGGAACAATTGAACGAAATGAATACCATGAACCAGAACTGGCTGTTGCCCAGAATGGGCTTCAACCAGAGTCTGCAAGCTCAGAACAGACTGGAAAGACTGTATACCGATCTGTTCCGCGTCGGACTGGAACAACCCCTGGACGTCAATCTCGCCCGTACGGTCAATACGTTCTCGGATTCCACCCCGGAAAGCACTCTCACCCGCTTCATTGCCCATATGGTCGCCCGTATCAATCTGCTGGATGCCGTACTTTCCGGCAACAGCGCCAGCATGAAGAAAATGCCGCCGCCAGATGAACGGGTTTTCACCATCATAAACCCGGATGTCGCTTCTGAAATAGCCGAATCGTACAATAAATTGTATATAACTTATCTGCAGCTGAACAAGACGCCGGGGTTTGTCGAGCAGGAACGCGAACGGCTCATGGGCATGTTGAAAAATACGCTGCGCGCCAAACGCATGGAATTTTACTGGCTGGCGGATTGGGCCAACGATTTGACAGATCTGACCCCCGTCACCATGGACGACTATTGGGGTTTGACCGCCAAACCGCATGATCCGGGGCCTGTCGTACCTCCGGCTTTCACTATCAAAGGCCGCGAACGCATCACACAGTTCATCGAGCAGATCCAGAAAGCCATGGACAATCCCAATGACCTGGCTCCGCAAATCCAGCAGTTCAACAAGTGGTACGCCGAACAGTACGTTAAAACCTGGGAAAACTTCGCACTGGGTTTTTCAGATGCCCTGCGTTGGGAACGCAGCCAGATGGAATGGAAAGCGCTCACGCGCAATATGTCCAGTGTAAACAACCCGTTTTTCGAAGTTCTGGATACTATGTCCGTTGAATTGCAGCCTTATGCGAAAGATGCCGGCAACTACCCGTGGGTGAGCGCCGTAATGGATTTTCAGGTGCTCAAGGATAAAGCCAAGGAAAAAGATGTCGCCAGTACGGAAAAATCCATAATCAGCGATATCAAATCCGGAAAATCCTTAATCAACGAACTTACCGGCGACAATAAGCAGGCAACCCAAAATCCAGTCCCTGACCAAGTGCCGGCTGCGGCGTCTATAAATAAGCTTACCCTGGCCAGAAAGACCAAGGCGACTACGGAAGACATCCTTTCCGTAACCGACCAGTATAACGACTACCTCAAAAGCCTCGGCCAGATCATGCCGTCCACGGTCAGTTCGGAAGCCGCATTTACCATGGTTTCAAATTTCTTCAGCATGAGTAAAAACCCGACGGAAAATAAATCGCCTTTCCACATTGCGTATATGGCTAATCTCAAAATCGACGAGGCCCTGGAACCTCAGAATCCCATGGATCCGGTGTTTTTCGATCTGCTGATCGGTCCGCTGCATTTTCTGTTGGATTACTCCATGGCTGAAGCCACGCAGCATCTTCAGGATACCTGGGAAGGCGATGTGCTGAGTTCGGTCCGGTCCGCGCCGGAGGCGAAAAAATCCAGTATTCTTTTTGATAAAAAGAACGGCGTGGTCTGGAAATTCGTCGACGGACCGGCATCTCCTTTTATCGACAAAAAACAGTACGGCTATTCGCCCCGTAAATTTCTGCGCTGGAGTATTCCGTTCACTGATGAGTTTTTCCGCTTCATCGAACAGGGCGCCGTGGAAAATCAGGCAACCCTCGACAAATACGCGGTGAGCATCCAGGCGCTGCCCACTGACAGCAATGCCGGAAGTTCGCAGGATCCATACGCAACGATCCTGACGCTGAATTGCAGCAAGGGAGCCATCAAACTCGAGAATTACAACTATCCGGCCAAGAAGGATATCGAATGGAAGCCAGGAGAATGCGGCGATACCTCCTTCCAGATTCTTTTCAATGATTTTACGCTGGAACGTAAATACGAAGGCGATTTCGGATTCCCGAAATTCCTGGATGATTTCCGCTTTGGCTCAAGGACTTTTTCACCCAAAGATTTTCCTGAAGAGGAAGAAGCTCTCAAGCAGCTGGGCATTTCCGAACTTACTATCAATTATACATTCAGCGGCAATATGCCCGTAATAAACCTTCTTTATGCTCAGCATCTTGACGTCCCGCAGGTTATCGCGCATACCTATTCAAATTGATATTGACTGCATATATAGATTGCATCAATGAGCCGTAATAATTCAGTCGTTGTGCAGCATCTAAAGGATCTCAAATGAAGCTTAAGGATTTGGGGAGGCTACCTATTAGTGACGATGCCCCTGCAGGGCAGGACGTCAAGTACGAACCGGAATTCGAACAGTTGCAGCAGGAAATAGACAAACTGTCCATCGCTTCCGTCGACGGAGCGGTCATTGACTGGAAAAAAGTGACCCAACTGTCATCAACCATTCTCTCCAAAAAATCCAAAGATCTTCTTGTTGCCAGTTATCTTTCAATAGCTTTAATTCAGACTCACGACTTCGACGGATTCGTTGCCGGCGTAACGGTGCTGGACGACATGGTATCCACTTTTTGGGACAACATGTTTCCGCCTAAAAAACGCATGCGCGGCAGGTTGAATGCCTTGTCCTGGTGGTCCGACCGGGCCAAAGACTATTTGCAGAATTTTACGCCTCAGGCTCCTTTGCCTAAAGAGGCTGTCGGTTCATTGCGCAGCATCTTGTCCAACCTGGATCAGACGCTGGCTGAAAAAACAGCGGATGAAGCACCTCCGCTGCATGAACTGCTCAATGCGGTTGACAGGCTGCCGGTTCAGGAACCGGAGCCCGAACCAGAACCCGAGCCGGAACCTGCCCCGGAGCCGGAACCGGTCATGGAGCCAGAGCACGTTGCTCAGGCTGCGCCGCAGCCTGCACCTGCAGCAGCGCCCGCTCCAGCCCCGGCCGCCCCGGCACAGACAACGCGCAGTTTTCAACCGGCAGCAGTTACTGCCCCATCAGGCACGCCGGAAGAAGCGGACCAAATTCTTAAGAACAGCGCCGACGGTTTGCTGGCCGTGGCCGATTTCAAACTGAAAACCAACCTCAGCGATCCGCTCCCCTACCAGTTGCTGCGTATGGGGGTGTGGTCGAAAATCAAGCAGCTCCCTCCAGCCCAAAACGGCGCAACCATGATCCCTCCGCCCGACAGCGTCGTTTTCAACTCCTTTCAGAACATGCTCAGTGCGGGCAGTTATGACAACGCCATTGTGGCCAGCGAAGAGCGTCTTCCGCAATACATGTTTTGGCTCGATTTGAACCGTATCACTGCCCAGGCGCTCAATAACCTCGGCAATGCCTACAAATACGCGCGGGATGTCGTCTCAGTAGAGACCCTGTTGTTCACCCAGCGGATGCAGGGAATCGAGGATCTGTCCTTTTCTGACGGCACACCCTTTGCCGATCCGGAGACAAAAGCCTGGCTTAAAACCATCGGCATCGGACAGAGCGACAGCGGTATTGGCTCCGGTGGCGACGCCGCTGCGGCTGCTGTTTCCGAGGCATTGACCAATGCGCGTAAACTTGTGCAAGATAATAAGGCCCTGGACGGCATCCAGTTGATCGAAGACGGTCTGAACCATGCGGGCTCTGAAAAAGAACGCTTGCTCTGGAATATCGCTTTTTGCCAGATTTTTCTCCAACTCGGCAAATCGGATCTGGCTGTACCCGTTGTGGAACAAATTATTCACACTGCTGACATCTATCAGCTTGACAAATGGGATACAGAGTTGTGCACGCAGTGTTTCGTCACAGCGTACGAGATACTGAGTGTAAGCAAACAGGAACAAATCAAAGCCAGAGCGTCTGAAATTCTGCAGCGGATAACACAATTGAGTCCGACCAAGGCGCTTCGCATAGCCGGAATAAAATAGTAGCCTTTTTTTTTATTTGTGGTAATTTTTTCGGAATTTACGTTTTCCACTGTTTATTCGAATCCTCGAGGAGGTGATTCCCCATGGCGAAAGAAGGATCCGTAGCACCTAAAGAACGTGTTAATATTACTTACAAACCTGCAACTGGTGACGCCCAGGAAGAAGTAGAACTTCCTTTGAAGCTGCTGGTTTTAAGTGATTTCACCCTCAAAACCGACGAGCGTTCGGTCGAAGACCGTGATCCTGTCAACATTGATAAGGATAACTTCAATGAAGTTCTCAAAGCCCAGAACCTGGAATTGCAGATGACGGTTGAGAACAGACTGACAACGCCGAAAGAAGGTGAGGAGCCAGAAGAAATGGGCGTGAAACTCAAATTCGACAGCATCAAGGACTTTGAGCCTGATGCCATCGCCCAGAAAGTACCTGAACTGAAAAAACTGATGGATCTCCGCGAAGCCCTTAAAGCAGTCAAGGGACCTTTGGGTAATATCCCTGAATTCCGCAAAAAGGTACAGGAGATGATCAAAGAGCCCGACGCTCGTGAGAAACTTCTGAAAGAACTCGGCTTGGAATAACAACAGAGTCAGATACAGTTCAGCAGATTTTCTTCTTTCGTATGACTGCGTCCCATATAAATTCATGACGCCTATCAGTGGAACAAGGAGGATACGGCACCATGGCAGAAGAACAAGTACAACAAGAGCAACAAGCCGCGGCAGCGGAAACCACGGAAGGCTCTTTAATAGATGATATAGTTCAGGCGACCAAACTGAAGCCCAACGACGACTATTACGACGTTACCAAAGCCGGTCTTCAGGCTTTTTTGGAGGAACTGGTCAAACCTGAACGCGAAGGCGCAAAAATTTCAGGTAATCTTGTCGATGAAATGGTCGGCCAGATTGACGAAAAGCTCTCGAGCCAGATTGACGCCATTCTCCACAACGAATCCTTCCAGAAGCTGGAATCAGCCTGGCGTTCGCTGAAATTTCTGGTGGATCGTACGGACTTTCGGGAAAACGTCAAAATTGAAATCATGAACGTCAACAAGCAGGACCTGCTTGACGATTTCGAAGATTCGCCGGAAGTTCCCAAGTCGGGATTGTACCGCCGCGTCTACACGGCTGAATACGGCCAGTTCGGCGGTCAGCCTTACGGCGCCATGGTCGCCAACTACGAAATCGGCCCCGGCCCGCAGGACATCAAACTGCTGCAGTATGTCGCGAGCGTTTCGGCCATGTCCCATGCGCCTTTTTTCGCTGCCGCCGACAAATCCTTTTTCGGTATCGACACCTGGGAAAAACTGCCGCAACTCAAAGATCTGCACGCCATTTTCGAAATGCCGCAGTATACCAAATGGCAGTCTTTCCGGTCGTCCGAGGATGCGCGCTATGTGGGTCTCACCATGCCCCGCTTCCTGCTCCGTCTTCCCTACGGACCTGATACGCAGCCGACCAAGACCTTTAACTACCAGGAAAACGTTTCCGGCGGAAACGACTCGTTCTGCTGGGGCAACACGGCTTTCGCCTTTGCTTCGCGGCTTACCGACAGCTTTGCAAAATACCGCTGGTGTGCCAACATCATCGGTCCGCAGGGCGGCGGCGCGGTGGAAGACCTTCCCCTGTACCAGTTTGAGGCCATGGGCGCCATTCAGACCAAAATCCCCACCGAAGTGCTGCTTTCGGAGCGCCGTGAATTCGAACTGGCGGAAGAAGGTTTTATCGGCCTGACAATGCGCAAAGGCAGCGACAATGCGGCTTTCTTCTCTGCCAACTCTTGCCAGAAACCCAAATTCTTCGGCAATTCCGCGGAAGGCAAAGAAGCCGAGCTGAATTACAAGCTCTCCACCCAGATGCCGTATATGATGATCAGCAACCGTCTGGCTCACTATATCAAAGTGCTCCAGCGTGAAAATATCGGTACATGGAAAGAGCGCCAGGATCTCGAACGCGAGCTGAACAAATGGATCAGCCAGTATGTGACGGAAATGGACAATCCTTCTCCGGATGTTCGCAGCAGACGTCCGTTACGTATGTGCAAAATCGATGTCAACGATGTTCCAGGCGATCCCGGCTGGTACAGTGTTTCCATGAAAATGCGCCCGCATTTCAAGTACATGGGCGCATCTTTCACCTTGTCTCTGGTGGGCAAGCTGGACAAAGATTAGTTATTCGTAAAACGGATGTAACGTTTGTCGGCCACAGTACGAATACTCTTTTACGAGACAATGAGTTTCGGGTTTATTCAAGGTATACTTACTACTTAACCTAACACCCAAAAGGAGAGAGACATGGCGCTGACTTCTTACATGAAAGTTAAGGGCAAATCCCAGGGCGATATCAAGGGAGATTGCACGCAGAGCGGAGACAAAAAGGACACCATCCTTGTCTACCAGGTGGACCACAACATCGAAATCCCCAAGGACACCCACACGGGTCTGCCCACGGGACAGCGTATCCACCATCCGCTGACCATTACGAAGCATTACGACAACGCCTCCCCCAAGCTGAAACAGGCTTGCACCAAAGGCGAGCAGTGCGACGTTGAACTTGATTTCTACCGCATTGAGCCCGATGGAACGGAGAAAAAATACTACGTAATCAAACTGGCCGAAGCCATCATCGTGAACGTCCATGACTACAAACCGCTGACCTTCGACGTAAAAACCAAGGAATACCAGGATATGGAAGAAGTCAGCTTCACCTACTCCAAGATCACCTGGACTTACACGGATGGAAACATCGAATACACCGACAGCTGGAAAGACAGCTAAGTCGTAACGATTCCAACCGCCAAAGCCGGTCGGCTCAGACCTCTCAGCCGACCGGCTTTTATCAAAACCGTACGCCGGCCGGGTTCTGCCTATGCGAGAATTACGTCTCCTGGAACGTATCCAGGATTTTGAACAAGATCCTGAACGACGCTTTGCTGAAGATCCGCAGGCCATGACCAAATCCGTGCTGCATCATATTCAGCAGATCATGAATACGCGCCAGGGATCCGTGCTCATTCACGACGACTACGGCGTTCCCGATTTTACGGACATCGCCGGATCCTACGCTTCGGACCGTGTTCAGGAACTCGAACGTGATCTCTCGAAAATCATCATGAAATTTGAACCGCGTTTGCTGGAAGCGTCCATCACATTCGAGGAACAACAGGACGATGTTCTCGCCCTGCGGTTCAAAATCAAAGGCAAACTGGCCATGGAAAACGACGTTCCTGTGGTATTTGAGAGCGTCGTGCAGTCCGACGGGCGGATCACCATAAGCGATTAACCGTAGCGATGATCAATAAATATTATCAACTTGAACTCACACATCTCAAGGAACTCGCAGTCGAGTTCTCCAAAGCCCACCCCGCGCTGGCGCCCATGCTCAGTGGTCCGACTTCGGATCCCGACGTTGAGCGGCTCCTCGAAGGTACGGCCTTTCTCACGGGTCTGATCCGCGAAAAACTCGACGACCAGTTTCCGGAAATCCTGCACAGTCTGCTGCAGCTGACTTTTCCGCATTATCTCCGGCCCATTCCCTCCACCACCATCATCCAGTTCCTTCCCAAAACAGGCTTGATGGAAACTCTGAAAGTCAAGGCCGGAGCCGCAATCGCCTCCATTCCCGTGGACGGTACGAGCTGCATTTTCACCACATCCTACGATGTGGACGTCCATCCGCTGCAAGTGACCAACGCGGTGCTGGACAAACCCGCAGGTTCGGCACCGGTGCTCAAAATCAGTTTCAACCTCACCGGCATGGACCTGCAGTCCTGGAAGCCCGAACGGTTGCGCATTCTGCTTTCCGGCAGCTACGAGGCCGCCGCAGACCGTTACTACACCATCCTTTCCGGCACGCAACAGATGCGTCTCAGCTCGCCGGACGGCGGGAAGTCCGTGATGCTTCCCAAAAAATTTCTGCAACCGGTCGGACTTACCGATACGGAAGCCCTGCTGCCCTACCCGTCCAATTCGTTTCCCGGCTACCGCCTGCTGCAGGAATATTTCATCCTGCCGCATAAATTTCTGTTCTTCGACATTACCGGTTGGGAAAACTGGCATGATCGCGGGTCCGGCACTTCATTCACCATTGAATTTTTTCTCAAGGACAACGAACAGATCGTACGGGACTTCAAGCGGGGCAATTTTCTGCTCAACGCAACCCCGGCCATCAATCTGTTCCCTCATGATGCGGAACCCATTCTGCTGGACCATCATCGGCCGGAATACAGGGTCCGACCAGCGGATCAGCATGGCGGCAACTACCAGGTCTATTCGGTGGAAAACGTCACCGGCTTCATCAAAGGCACCGTACGCCAGCGCAGCTACGTCCCTTTTGAAATGTTCCGCCCGCGTACCGGGGATACATCAGTCTACAACGTCACCCGCAGAATCTCGCCCATTGGAGAAAATGTGGAGGTCTTTCTGTCGGTCAGTTATCCGCCCGACGCCGGACCGCCCGTACCCGAAACGCTCTCCATCAACATGCTCTGCACCAATTCGCATCTTCCGGAGAGCCTGCAGCTGGGAGACATCAGCGAACCCACGGAAACGTCGCCGAGCCTGCTGGACTTCAAGAACATTCATCCGCCCACGGCCGCGGTCCAGCCTCCCATCGGTTCGGACCTGCTCTGGCGGCTGATCTCGCATCTTTCTTTGAATTATTTGCCCATCTCTGATACCGAAAATATCAAGGCCCTGCTGCGTCTGTATATCTTTCCGGGAACGCGCAACCGCGCTTCGGTGGTGGCCAACAACAAACGTGTCGACGGTGTCAGCAGCCTTTCGGATAAAATCGCCGACCGCCTGATTTCCGGTGTGATCATGCGCGGCAGATACATTGAAATGGAAGTCGATGGCTCCAACTTTGCCAGCCATGGGGACATGTACCTCTTCGGCACCATCATCGACCGTTTTCTGGCCGGATATGCAAACATCAACAGTTTTACGCGTTTTCAACTCCGGGACCAGCACTCGGGTGAGGATATTCAATGGCCGATGCGCATCGGGGATCGTCCGCTCCTCTAAACATCTGGGATGATCTGACTCAGAATCCCGCTGCTTTTTCCTTTTTCCAGGCCATCCGCTTGGTGCGTTTTCATGTGGAAAACGATCTCGGGCACAAGTCCGGGGATTTTTATTCCAACTTTCTGCGCATCCGCCCGGAACTTTCACTGGCTTTCCCCGGCACGGACATCACCAAACTGGACGAAATCGCGGAAGAAGAGGACGAGTCTTCCGACGCCACGCTGCTCTATCGCATTGAAGCCACTTTTCTCGGACTCTACGGTTCGTCTTCGCCGCTGCCCACGTTTTATACGGAAGACCTTCTGGACCAGGATTCGGACGACATCTCCGTGGTCCGGGACTTTATCGACATCGTCAACTATCCGCTCTTTCCGCTGGTAATCCAGGGGTGGACGCGCTTTCGACCGTACATCAAGGTCATTGACGAAGAAAACGAACGCTATCTAGAGCTTCTCTACTGTCTGCTGGGGCTGGGCTTTCCGGAACTGCGCCGCAACCTGCCCAACACCTACCAGTTGCTGCGTTACATCGGCCTGTTCACCCAATGGCCGCGTTCCGCCCTGGGGCTCAAAACCGTTGTGGCCGATGCGCTGGGGATTTCGACAGTCGATATCGAACCCTGTATCGCGCGACGCGTCAAAATACCTGAAGACCAGCGCTTTGTGCTGGGTGAAACCAACAACATGCTGGGCGATGAATGTTATCTGGGTGAAGAAGTCGAAGACCGCCTGGGCAAATTCAAATTGATTGTCGGGCCCATGGACGAAGAGGTCTACCATTCGTGCCTGCCGCAATCAAAAAATTATATCTGGCTCGAAGAACTTGTCACACTCTATGTTTCGCAGCCGCTGGAATGTGATCTGAAACTGGTGCTATCCTCCGAAGAAGCCAGGCATCCGTGCCTGGGACAGGAAAAATGGGGTGCCCTTGGATACGACTGCTGGCTCTATTCAACGGACATTCCCGTTGTAAGTGAAGCCGAATTTCCTCTGCAAACGTTCAACGTTTAAAAAAGGACGGAAAGATATGGTCAATGTGGATATGAAATCACTGCTCTCCAAGCTCAACGGCTTCTGTACGACCACTTTGCACAATGCGGCCGGTCTTTGCGTTTCCCGGACGCAGTATGAGGTTTCGGTCGAACACTTTCTGATCAAATGCCTGGAAACTCCGCAAAGCGACCTGCCGCTCATCCTGCGCAGATTCGAAATCGACCCCAGCCGGGTCATCCAGGCTCTGAACGACTCCATTGAAGACCTCAAAAGCGGCAATGCGGGCAAGCCCGTATTCTCGCCCATGCTGCTCGAACTCTGCGAAAACGCCTGGATGGTTTCCTCCATCGACCTGGGCGAAGCCAAAATCCGTTCCGGAGCCATCTTTCTGGCTTTCCTGAAAAAACCTGCATTTTTCGGCAACAGCCGCTGGTCCGACCTGCTTACCACCATCAGCCGGGACACCCTGCAACAGGAATTCTGGACCATCATCAAGGCATCCAGCGAGCAGCGCGCACCGGATCGCGGTCCTGCGGCCGCGGGCGCACCCGGTGCCGGCCCTCAGGGCGACGGCAGCTTCCTCGCACGCTTCTGCCAGGACTTCACCGCCCGCGCGCGTGAAGGTAAAATCGACCCGGTGTTCGGTCGCGACAATGAAATCCGCCAGATCGTGGATATTCTCGCCCGGCGCAGAAAAAACAACCCCATTCTGGTGGGCGAGCCCGGCGTTGGTAAAACCGCCGCCATCGAAGGCATGGCCCTGCGGATCATCGAAGGCGACGTCCCGGACATGCTCAGAGACGTCACCCTGCTGGGACTGGATATGGGCGCCCTGGAAGCCGGCGCGGGCATGAAAGGCGAATTTGAAAACCGTCTCAAAGGCGTGCTGGACGAGATCAAATCCTCGGAAAAACCCATCATCCTGTTCATCGACGAAGCCCACACGCTGGTTGGCGCCGGCGGCCAGGCCGGCGGCAGCGACGCGGCCAACCTGCTCAAACCCGCCCTGGCGCGCGGCGAGCTTAAAACCTGCGCCGCCACCACCTGGAGTGAGTACAAAAAATATTTCGAAAAAGATCCGGCTCTGGCGCGCCGCTTCCAGCTCATCAAGCTTGCCGAGCCCTCCGTGGAAACCACGGTTCTCATCCTGCAGGGCATCAAGGACAACCTGGAAAAAGCTCACAAAGTCATCATGCGTAACGATGCCATGGAAGCCGCGGCGGATTTCGCCCACCGCTATATCTCCGGCCGTTTCCTGCCGGATAAAGCCATCGACCTGGTCGATACGGCCGCCGCGCGGGTCAAGATCAATCTCAGCGGCAAACCGGCTGTGCTGGAAGACACGGAACGGGCCATTCAGGCCGGCGAACGAGTCAAGCGCGCGCTGGATCGCGACCGCGACAACGGCGTGCCCATCGATGAGGACAAATACCAGGCAACCGTCGACGGCATTGCCGCCAACACGGACAAGGCCGCTGAAATCAAAGAGCGCTGGCTCAAGGAAAAAGATGCCGCCCACAAGGTGCTGAACCTGCGCGACCAGATTCACGCTTTGCGTTCCGGCGAAGCCCTCCCCGCGGATGCTCCGGCGCCCGCGGAAGAAGGCGCAGAGGCAGAAGCGCAGCCCGAAGCAGTGGCTCCCGCCCTGAGTCTGGAAGAACTCACCGAGCAACTGGACGCCGCAGCCAAAGCACTGGAAGAACTTCAGGGCGATACGCCCATGGTGCAGATCGAGGTCAACCCCGACCTGGTCGGACAGGTGGTCTCGGACTGGACCGGCATCCCGCTGGGCAAGGTTGCCAGAGACGAATCCGCCGTGCTGCTCAACCTTTCCGATCATCTCAAGGAACGCATCAAGGGGCAGGACCAGGCTCTGGACGGCATCACCGAAGTCATCAAGGCCGCCAAAACCGGCATCAAAAACCCCAACCAGCCTTTGGGCGTTTTCCTGCTGGTGGGACCGAGCGGCGTGGGCAAGACCGAAACCGGCCTGTCCCTGGCGGATCTGATCTTCGGCGGCGAACATAACATCGTGACCATCAACATGAGCGAGTTCAAGGAAAGCCACACGGTCAGCCGTTTGATCGGTTCCCCTCCCGGATACGTGGGCTACGGCGAAGGCGGCATGCTCACGGAAGCCGTTCGCCAGAACCCCTATTCCGTTGTCCTGCTGGACGAAGTTGAAAAAGCCCACCTCAGCGTCATGGAGCTGTTCTACCAGGTCTTTGACAAAGGCATGCTCTCGGACGGCGAAGGCAAGGAAATCAACTTCAAGAACACCATCATCATCCTCACCAGCAACCTGGCCACGGACGTGATCCAGGAAATGACCAACATGGACGAAGCGCCGCCCCTGGATGCGGTCACCTCGGCCATTCGCCCGCTGCTTTCCGAGCACTTCAAGCCCGCATTGCTGGCGCGGATGAGCATTCAGCCCTTCTACAGCCTGCGCGGCGACGCCATGCGCGGAATCGTGGGCCTGAAGCTGAACAAGCTCAAGAACATGCTGTACGAAAACAACAAAATGGCCCTGACCTGGACCGACAAGGTCGTGGACCAGATCACCGAACGCTGCACCGAAGTCGAAACCGGCGCGCGTAATATCGAATACATCATCAACGGCAATGTCCTGCCCCAGCTCTCGCAGACTATTCTCGAACATATGACCGAAGGCGGCATGCCCGCCAAGGTCGAACTGGATATCGACGAATCGGGCAGCTTTGTCATGAATTTCGGGAACTAGAACGCAATGCCTCCGGCGGCCTAAGAACCCTTTTGTAAAAGGGTTCTTAGGCCGCCGGAGGCATTCCCCAGACATTTTTTTCAAGAGGACCGGCATGAAGAAGCATATCTGGATTACCGCCCTGGAAAAGGACGAAGACAAGGCCAAAGCCGTTTTTCAGACCGCCAGCAAGTACGGCCTGGAAACCGGCGGCCATTTCTGGACAAACGACCTGAATAAAATGGAATGGTCCGGAGCCGCGCCCGAACTGCTCAAACCCGAGACGGCGCTCTGGATCATCGCGGGGTCCGTGGCCTCCTTCAAGGATCCCGACAATCGGTTCGGCCTGTCGCTGCTGGCGCTGATGCTCCAGGCGGAAAAAGGGCACGGATTTCCCATCATTATCCAGCCCAATGACGGTGAAATCAAAGCAGAAGAACTGCCCACTCCGCTCAAGGACGCGGAGGTCGTCAAGCCCGCGCTGTTGGGCCCCAAGGTGGCGGCCAAAGCCAACATCCCGCCCAAGCCGGTGCAGCTGGAATACCGCCTCATTCCGCATCCGCTGCCTGGCGTCGGACTCTGGCTGGAAATAGGTCCTGCCAAAGGCCATGCCTGGAAAGGCGTCATGGCCGGCGTGGCCGGCGGCGAAATCGACGCCATGGGTGTGGGAGAAGTAATGAAAATCCCTGAAAAGTCTATCCTGGAATACCCCATGAAAGGGCTCAAAATCCAGGCCGGTCCCACGGAATACGACGCCTGGGCCGTGAAGAACGAACTCAACGACGCACTTTCCTTCTACGTCCGTATCCGCGAAACACCCGGCAGCCTGCTCTTCGGAGAATTTTCCGAAAGCGACGACGCCGAAGTCTTTCTGTTGGACCTGCAGTAAAATAAAGATAAAAAATACCATGTCGGCACTCCCCGGCTTAACTTGGTATGATACCAGAAAAAGTGAAGCTCAAAGGAGGCCGACATGGCTGAAATCAAAATATGATCATTGCATCGTTTTGTTGATGCCTTTTCCGGTGGAAAAGTTTGGGTTGGCGTAGATGTCCACAAGCGAAGTTTCAGTGTGGCTCTTCTCAGACCCGATGGAATGATCAAAGATTGGACGTGTCCATCCGATATCAAGGCACTTACTCAAACACTTCGTTCTTTGTCTGTAAAAATTGGGGCCGTTTGTTATGAGGCGGGACCTACCGGCTTTGGTTTGGCAAGAAGCCTTGAGTCTGTCGGGATCAAAGTTATCGTTGCCGCTCCGAGCAGAATTCCGCGTCCGGTTGCCGCAACGAACAAAACCGATAGCCTGGACTGCCGTAAACTTGCGGAGTTGGCCGCTTCCGGCCTTATTCGTCCCATCGCCATTCCAACTGAACAGGAAGAAGCCTTCCGTAGCCTTCAACGTCGGCGGCACCAACTGACCGATTCATTACACAAGACAAAGCAACGCATTCGCGCTTTGTTGCTCTCATTGAACGTGCCAGAACCGCCCCAAATCGATCACTGGGGAAAAACGGCCGTGAGCACACTCAAAACGCTGTTGCTTCCACCAGGCGCGCACGACACCCTGCAAAGTTTATTAGAAGAATTTGAATATGTTGTAGCAGCCCAGCGGCGGGTAGATCTGCGATTGCGTACCATTTTCCAGGAACAAGACGAGGCAAGACGCATTGCCGCCATGAGGTCCGTTCCTGGTGTCGGCGAAGTCGTGGCTACCACGTTTGCTGCGGAGCTATTCAATCCTGGTAGATTTAGGCGAAGTGAAGAGGTTACGGCGTATCTTGGATTGGCCCCGGTACTACGGCAAAGCGGGTTAGCCAAGGGCACCGCCCGACTGCGTCCGGTAGGACAACGCCGGTTACGAAGTCTGCTGATCGAGGCTGCATGGATATGGAAACAACGAGATCCCTGGGCAAAAGAATTTTACAATCGAATTTTGAGCAGACACGGAATCCCCCAAAAGGCGATTGCCGCGCTTGCTCGAAAATTGGCTGCCCTGTTGTGGAAGCTAAGCTTACCATCGGCAGTCGCTTGACGGATCGCGAGGCGGCTTTGGTAGCGTAGTCTACGAACAAAAAATGGCGATTTCAAATTGAACGTACCGAATCGGTACTTGGTGCCACAGAGCACGAATAAGAAAAGGAATACAACTTATTAGCCGACATGGTGGGGATCGCACTCGGCCTAAGAGAATAAGAGGGAAGAAATCTGGGAGCTCTTGACATGGGGCCGCATAAGAAAAGCCTCCGGCGACTCGGGAACCTTTTACATAAGGGGACTCAGGCCGCCGGAGGCTTTGCTGTTAGTTACCAGCTGAAATTGAACTCGATGCGGTTGGCTCCCGCCAGGACCGAATGGGGCGGGGTAAAGGCGATCTGCAGTGCGATGCCGGTTTCCGTTTGCCCCAGGGGCGTGATTTCCAGATCCCGCGGACCGGGCTGACCGGTCAGCTCGAAAAACAGTTCAAAGGCCCGGCTGAGATTCTGGCCGATGTCGCCCTGACTGATCTGCGCGTCGAGATTCTCCTTGCACCAGAAGAAAAACCCAAGCACCTGGTTCAGAAACAGCTGGCCGCGTACGGCTGCGCCCGCGGCAGAGGCTTCTTTGGGGATGATGGCGATGTCCTTGTAGAGCGCGCCGACCAGCGGCGTGATGCCGCATTCGACGAATTCATGAATCCGCTCTTCGGACACGGCGCTCTGAGTGGCCATGGGACCGGCGCCTTTGACCTCCGCTACAGGCAGATTTTCCAGACGTACCGTGGCGTAGTCCGTGAATCTGCAGGGCCAGCCGTGATCAGCAACGCTTCGGGCCACCATGGCGCCGAGCGCGTACACCGGACTGCTCCACAAGGGTTCGGCCTCGGAAAAGTAAGGAGTTTTCGGCTTGTTGTCTTCGCCGTAGGCGCTGCGGCTCAAAAAGGGATTGACCATGGCTATCAGCCAGTTGGCTTCGGGCTGCTGCTGCAGGTTCCGCCATTTGGCAAAAGCCGCGTCTTCGAGGAAATGTTTGAGATACTGCACCTTGCCCAGTTCGGCCCAGGTTTCGAGATGAAAAAACCGAGGCGTCAGCTGCAGGGCCACGGGGGCCAGCAGATTGTCGCCGAACGCAGCAGCGGCCTTGAGTTCTTCGATGCCCTTGGGGGACGCGTCAAAGGCCAAATCCAGCAGAATCAACTGCGGCAGACTCTCGGCAAGCACGGAGACCATATTGTCCAGAACATCCGTGATGCCTTGCGCGGCAACAGATCCGATGAACACTTTGACCCTGGCGCCTTCCTTGACATTTCCCTGTTTGCAGAGCTGTTCGACGCCGCGCCAGGCGGATTCGAAGGTTTTGAACTCGGCCGTATCATATACGCAGCGCAGCAGCGAGGCGATGAGGCTTTCGGCCTGGGCTTTCCAGGCAGACGGTCCGCCGCTTCCGGGCGCGGGCGAGGAGGAGCCGGAAGTCGCCACCATGGACAACAGATCGTCCAGTGCGCCGTTGCCGGCCGCAGGGGCGGATTGGGGCGCCGCATTGTCCAGTTGCAGATCCAGCGGCAGGTCGCCGAATTGGGACCGCAAAGCCGCGGCAAGGGCGTTCGGGCTCTCGCCAGAGCCGATGCCCTGTTCGATGGCCTTGCGCGCGTTGTTCAGCTGCAGCAGATAAGGCGAACATTCGAGCAATCCCTGGGGGCGCAGGTCACGCAGGCTTTTGGGAGCCACGGTGATCCAGCCGTCGGGGCACAAAGACTTGGGGACTTCCAACCGCAGCACCGGACTCAGATCCGCCATGGCGTCATCCATGCAAGAAAGATCCACGGGAACCAGTCGCGGCGTATAGTTTCCCACCGGAACAGGACTGAACGGTCCCAGAGCCACAATCGTATACGGAAAATTTTCCAGTTGCATAGCGCCTCCATCAGCTTGAAATCGTCCACATCAGCCGCTGCTGCAAAACGGCCGATGTCAGGCGGAATTACCTTTTCATCGGGCAATGACTCTATACCATACGCCATATCTGAAACTTGTTACGCGTTTCAGGACGCGTTCGCAATGCAGATTGCAGTATCAAACATTGCGAGCCGGAAAACAGCATACGCCGCCCCCCTTTTGACAACATGCCAACCTGATGGCATTACGCTGTAAAAATATCTTCAAAAGGAAAAAACCATGCCGAAATTGTTCGTTGCCTATGTTCTGCTGTTCCTGGCCATCGGTTGCGAGGTGGCAGGCACTACGTTTCTGCAGAAATCGCAGCAGTTCTCCAGATTCTGGCCTTCAGTGGGCGTTGTTGTTTTCTATGTCGCCTCATTCGTGCTGCTTTCGCATGTGCTTAAATATGTTCCACTCGGCATCGCGTACGCCATCTGGGCTGGAGTGGGCATCATTCTTACGGCGGCTATCGGCGTAATTGTTTTTCGCCAGTCCCTGGACCTTGGAGCGCTGATCGGCATCGGCCTGATCGTATCGGGCGTCGTTGTCACGAATCTTTTCTCAAAATCAATGCTGCATTGACCCTTCCGGTCCGCCCCGACGCAGCTGCATCAGAACTTTTTCAGGGCTTCGAGCAGACGCGCGGCCTCGTTTTCCAGCTTGCGTATCAGGGCGGCCGACACATCCATTGGTTCGGCTTCGGACGCTTCCTCCAGCTTGTGGCAGATCAGCGCGCAGGACTCCGCTCCAATAGTGCTGAAGCCGCCTTTGAGCGCGTGCGAACGAAGGCCCAGAAGATCCCGGTTGCTGGTGCGTACGGCGAACATCAGCTCGGCCATCTGCTGGGGAAGTTCCTGGGCAAAACTATCGAAAAGCACCTGCAAAATTTCGCGTTCACCGTCCAGGCGCGCCAGGGCGCTTTCCACATTCAGCAGAGGACAGGAACCGCCCTCCTGTGGTTGCAGCGCTTCGTGATTTTGCCAGTCCGGCCCGACGCCCAGTTCGCTGCGCAGAGTGACGATGTTCACGGGCTTGGGGATAAATCCATCCATTCCGGCCTCCCGGCAGCGTTGCGCGTAGCCGGATATCGCATGGGCGGTCATGGCGACAATCCGCAGCGACCGGTTGTCTTCGCCGGCCTGTCCGTTGCGGATGGCTTTGGTGGTGGCCAGTCCGTCCAGTCCGGGCATTTCCAGGTCCATGAGCACCACGTCGAAAGTTTCACGCCTGAGCTGTTTCAAGGCCTCCAGGCCGTTTTCCACATGACAGGGCGTATGCCCGAGCCGCTGCAGCAGCAGCCGGGCCACTTTGGCGTTGATGGGGTTGTCTTCCACCAGCAGAATCCGCAACATACGCGAAAGCATGCCGGTGTCCTGCTCCGCTTCCTCGGACGGCAGAAAAAGTTCTCCGCGCTCCAGAGGGATGGAAAAGAAAAAAGTGCTGCCCCTGCCAAGCTCGCTCTCCAGCCAGATCGCCCCGTCCATGAGCGAAACAAGCTGCCTGCAAATGGCCAGGCCGAGTCCTGTCCCGCCGCTTCTGCCGCCGAGCGGCCCCCTGATCTGGGTGAATTCCTTGAAGACAGACTCCTGCTTGTCCGCAGGAATACCGATGCCCGTATCCCGCACGGAAAACAGCAGCCGGTGGGATCCGGTATCGCCCTCCACGGATACCACGCATGCGCTGACCTCGATCTCTCCCCTGGGGGTAAACTTCAAAGCGTTGCCGATCAGATTATACAGAATCTGCCGCAGACGAACGGGATCGCCTTTTACGCCGGACGGCAGATCCCTGGCGCAGCGCAGAGACAGGGCGAGGGTCTTTTTTTCCGCCTCCGGCGTAAGCGCTTTCACCACGGTACGCAGCAAAGCGTGCAGATCGAAATCCACCCGTTCTATCCGCAGCATCCGGGCTTCGATTTTGGAAAAATCAAGAATGTCGTTGATGATCTGGAGCAGATGCTGGGCCGAGTGCTTGATGGTCTCAATATAATCGCGCTGTTCCTCACTGAGTCCGGAAAGAATCGCCATGTCCGCCATGCCGGTGATGGCATTCATGGGCGTACGTATTTCATGGCTCATGCTGGCCAGAAAAGCGCTCTTGGCCTGGCTGGCGGTTTCAGCCTGTTCTTTGGCCGCTTTCAGTTCCTTTTCCATGTGCTTGAGGTCGGAAATGTCCACCAGGCAGACCGCGATGCCGCGAATCTGACCGTCCGCATCTTTTACGGGCGCACAGTACATTTTGTAATGACTGACTGCTTCGGGATCTTTTCCGTTGATGGAAAAGCTGCTCATGGTCCTGCCCGAGGCCACGACCCGGGATATCAGACATTCGGGGCACGGCTCGCGCCTGCTGCGGAAAACTTCATAGCATTTGCGGCCGATCACCTGCGCCCGGGTCAGGTTGCCGAAGCGTGAAAGGTATTTTTCGCTCACATCTACGATCTTGTAATTCCGGTCCAGAAAATGAATCGCCACAGGCGCGGCGTCAAAAATGGACCGCAGCTGACCATGGGCCTCCTTCAGAGCGTCTTCGGAGACCATCCGCCGGGTAAGCTCCTGCTCGAGTTCCTTGTTGACCGTTTTTATCATGCGGTACAGTTCGAAATTTTCCAGGCTGTTGGCACTGTGCAGCATAATGATGGGCAGCAGTGAACTGATGCTTTCGGGAAGTTCATAGACGTTATCCAGCAGCAGGCCGAGAAACACCCCGCGGATACGCTGTGATGTGGCAATGGTGTGCAGCAGGAGATGGGTGCCGTCGGGCGTGGGCCCGATAAAAATGGGTTGCCTGCGGTCCAGTCCCCAGGCCAGGGTTCTGTCTTCAATGAGTCGCGTCAGCTGCGCTTCTATTTCCTCATCGAAATCCACAGGGTCCCTGTACCCCAGGTTGAGACTGCCGTCGTCTTCGCTAAACAGAAAAATGGCCGCCCAGCGAAAGGTGATCAGCTGGCGGACACGAACGCAGGTTTCCCGCAGAATTCCCGCCGGAGTTTCCGCCGTGCTGAAACTTTTCTGGAAATCGCCCAAAGACGCCGCCAATTCCAGCGAGTCCAGCGTATAACGATGCACGCCTTCCAGATACGCCACCCGCTCTTCAAGCTCGGCAATCCGGGAGCGCAATTCCTGTTCAGTTTTCATCCTGAAAAAAGATTCTCATTATTTCGTCCAGTTGATGGTCTAGTTGCAAAATGACCACGGACAAGGCGCTGAGAGGCAACCTGACCGCATCCCAGGCCTGCGGAACCAGAAGTGGCACAGAGCGGCATCCGGCAGAGTACCCCATGGCATGGGAAATAATGTCGGCAAGATGCACAAAAGCGGACTCCTGCAACGCTCCCGAGCGTATGGGCTCGTGGTGCAATCTGATGGTTGCTTCCAAAACTCCGGGAAACTTCCACTGCTCCAGCAGGCTGCCGGCAAGTTCCCCATGGCTGAACCCCCACACGGCGCGTTCCGCGTCGCTGACAGGTTCGTTCAGAATCTCCATCCTCCGAAGCACGGCCAGATACCGCTCCGGCGAAAATTTGATCATGACCAGGCGGCCGATATCATGCAACAGGCCGGCCACGAAAAAACGCTCTTCATTTCTGCCGTTTATCTGGCCCGACAACAGCCGCGCGGTCGTTCCGCAGGCCACACTGTGCTGCCAGAAGGATTTCATATCTATGACATCTGCGGGCATATCCGTAAACAAAGAAATAACGGAAATGCCCAGGGCAAGATTGCTCAGATGGTTGGAACCGACAATGGCCACGGCCCGGGAAAGCGTGTCTATTTTCTGAGGAAATCCGTAAAACGGGCTGTTGACCAGGCGCAGCAGCTTGGCGGACAGGCTGACGTCTTTGCTTATGACTTCGGCTATATACGCGGCGGAACTTTTGGGGCTTTTGATTGCCTCCACAATCCGGGCATAAATGTCAGGCAGGGAGGACAGACCGGACTCCGCGGCCAGCACGTCTTCAATACTGAGCTGTCCGGGATCTGCGAGCAGCGTATCATCGGCCTGAGAAGGAGGGACAACAGGTCGCCCGCAGGTTTCAGACTGCAGCTTCGTTTCATTTCTGCGGACCGCCCGCAGCACATACTGCCGCGCAAGTTCGCGCATGGCGGGATGCTTCAGGGAATTATCCCGAAAACGTTCTTTGACGCAACGTTTCGCGGCTTCCAGAAGTTTGGGATCGATCTTACTGAAGGTTTCGGCTTCGGCTTTTTCCTGGGACGCCCCTGCAATGTCCGCTTCGGTGACTCCCCAGGTCTTGCAGGTCAGAATATGCTGCTCGTCAATGACATGACCTTTGGGCAGCAACAGCCGCCCTTGACGTGTTCGCAAATCCGAAGCCAGCACCATGCCAGGCTTCAAATCCTCCACATGAATTTTGCCCATAGACGATCGTGTCCCCGCATTCCACCCCTGAGTTTCAAAACACTATCGGACGCCGGTAGCGACCACTCAATAAAAAAGGATTATCAGGATGTTTTGTACCCTATCCGATTTTATCAAAAAGAAAAAGCAAATCTGTGCAAACAAGCAAGGATGTTCCGGCTTAATAAGGCCGCACCGCCGGACACCGTCAAGCGCAACCAATTCAGCTAGCCCGGGGCTGCCGGCATCACGCCTTCAACTTCTGCTCCATGAGCTGTTTGCGCTCCTGGGTATACTCCCACCACGGACGCGCTTCCTCGCCAGCTAAAAAGCGGGTTATGGAGATAAACACATCCAGCACGCAAGGATCCTGACGGCAGCCGGTTTTTTCGCAAAGCGCCTCGTACAGGGCGAACGGACACCTGCCGGCAAGCTGTCCCGGATCGGTAATTCCCAGCGATTCAAAATCCGCGGCAATGGATTTTCCCACATTGGGCATATCCGTCAGCCTGGCAATCCGGCTGCGATCCACTTTTTTCGGGTTCATATGCTCGCCCCCGCGTTTCAGACTGTTTTCGAGCCGAACGGCTGCCTGATCAGGGTCTTCAACCTTTCAGGAGCCGTACGCCGCATGTCGTTCAAATAGATTTCATGGTGCTTGCCCGTTAGTTCGCCGCCCTGCTGCGCAATAAAATCGTGCAGTTTTTTCACTGTGGGGCCTTCTTCGGCAAAAGGTCCGACATGCAGAATCTGGGCGGCTTTTCCCTCCGCGAACGAGGCGTAGCGTACGAGCGGCAGCGCAACGGGGTTCTTCTTTTTTTCCACCTGCAGCCGCGCGCTCCGCACCAGTTCCCCGTCGACAAGATCCGGCTGCATGATCAGCAGCGTCCATTTCCAGCCGGCCTTGTTCCCGGTGCAAAAATCCGCCATATCGTCGGCCCACCAGAGCCCTTCCAGAGGCATCACCCCGTAATCCACGGCGGCTTCCCCCTTTTTGACCAGGAATTTCAGCGCGTAGGCCAGCGAAAACAGCGCCTCCACGGCTTCCTGAAACTGCTGCGAGACATTGGGGTCGCCCTGGCCGTCCACCATCAGATAATGCATTGCCGGAACGTCCACGATCTCCACTTTTTTTGCAGAGGTCTGGTAAAAAGGCTTGAACTCTTTTTTATAATCCCTTTTTTCCATACGAATTTTCCTTCAACGCATTGCGTATTATTGGCGCCAGCGGGCAGTACGGCCGGGTGTTCAGGAACGGGCGCCGGATCCGCCCGGAAGCCGGGCCAGCCCTGCCCCGACGGCGATGACGGTAAAACCGTAAAGCTGCAGCGCGGAGCGATGAACGGTTTCCTGAGAAACAAGGAATCTGTAGGCATTGGTGTAGCCGAAGACAAACAGAAAAGCCGCGATGCATACCAGCCAGCCGCAGGTCGCCGCGCGTCCGTCCGCGCTTGCCAGTGACCAGGGCGCCGTCCCCAGCAGACAGAGCAGCATCAGCGGCCAGAAGACGCCATGCGTCGGGGACAGGATCACGGTTTCAAACAGCAGTTGCAGCGTGTCCGCGTGCCATCCGTACGTCATGGCAAACGGCGCCGCGCCCAAGCCGTTGACGGCTTTGAATATCAGCCAGGGCGCGAGAAAAGCGAAACCGGGTAAAAACAGTGCCATAGTCCGGAACGCCGCCCGGGGATTGCTTTTCCAGGGTTGCGTCATGAACAGGATGGTAAGGATTCCAGGCACCGCCAGCGCCAGTCCGTCGTTTTTCATGAAGCAGGCCCCTGCGGCGAGCAGGCCGGCGGCAAAGGCATTGCCGCTCAGGGCCGCCAGCGCCCCTCCCGTGGAAAAGGCCAGCAGGGAAAAATCGGCATTGCCCACGGCCATGCTCCAGGCTAGAAAGGGCGGAGCGCAGAAAAAAACAACGCAGGACGCAGCCACGGCTCTGCTTCCGGTACGGCGGGCCATGCCGGTCCAAAGCACGGCAAGAGAGGCGAAGTAGAAAGGAACTCCGTCGAATCTGCCGGCCACGTCGTTCCAGCTACCGGAAAGGAACGCGCTCACGGCGCGGTGCAGGGAAAGCCCCAGCGGATACTGGCTTGCTCCATGACCGAGAAAACTCAGATCCTTCGGATTCCACGACCAGTTCACCCCGAGATACAAGGCTTTGGCCTTGCCGAGCCAGATCTGCAGCGGATCATCAAAAAGCGCGGGCGTGAACAGTATCAGGGCAAGAGCGAACACGGCTTTTTCGGCTGCCACAGCCCCCACTACCAGCTCGTACCAGCGCGGACGCAAGGCCGAAGGCCGCTCCGCCCCGGCCTGCGCGCGCAGCAAAGGACCAAGCGTACGGAGCAGCAGCCAGATCCCGCACACTCCCAGCAGTCCCACCACGGCAACGGACCAGGCCAGCGAGAGGCCGAGCCACAGCAACAGAAACACGGCCTGACTTTCCAGAAAAAAGCCTGCAAGAAAACAGAACCCTGCAATACCGGCCAGACCGAAACTTTTATGGAGCCCTTTGCAAAAGGGAGCCACCATGCCGCCGACGGAAACAGCGAGCAACGTGTTGAGCGCACAGGCCAGCACAGGACTCATGGCGTATTCTCCACCGCAAACGTCTCGGGCGTGACCACGACCCATTGTTTGCATTGCTCGCCCTGCCCCAGCGGCTTGCCCAGCAGTTTGTAATTGGCCAGGGTTCTCAAAGGCCAGTCCATTTGCTTTTCACACCAGGGAACGGAAGGCATCGCCGACGCCATCTTTTCCAGAATCTCGGCATTTTTTTGCCAGGGGGTGAAAAAAAAGTGATTTTCGAGCGAATCCATGGTCTGCATATGGCCGTAATCCGCCCGCAGATCCATCAGCACAAATACCAGCACCAGGCCAACCAGCAGGCTCGTACGCAGTGTCTTTCGGAACAGGAAAAAAGCGATGCCCACGGCCACGGGGCACAGCGCTATTAGCAGCAGGTCGTAATCAAATCCGAAGAGCTTTGCATTACGCCTGAGCACATTGGGCTGCCCCCAGGAGACCAGTTCCGGCGCCAGAAACGTATCCAGCGAATCCATTACGGACGGCGGACGCAGTGCCGCAAAGCGAGCCGGGAAGCCTTCAGGATTCACCAGCACGGAAATATCGCCCTGCCATTCGGCATTTTCACTGAAATCATAGGCGTGCCGGCCGGGCCGGAGCAGAAAGGTCAGAAAGTTCGGACGCTCATCCGTTGCGCTTTTCCAGGCCAGAGTCGCCAGTTCGGGCTCGGGTATGTGCGCGTCGAGAACCAGGACATTGTTGTCCGCGGATCCGCAGTCCTTGCACAGGAGTGTTGCCTGGGAGTATGCCGGGCGCGGCAAAGCTCCATGCCACACGGCCAGAACAGCGAGCATGGCACACAGCACAAAGAGCCGCCGGTGCAGTGAATACCTGTTAGAGAACACGCGTTGGTTATAGTAACGAAGTAGCGCCTTGTCCAGCGGTGTTTCCATGCACAACTCTACTGTTTTACTAAGAAAATGCTCCTCGCCTGCTGCTATGCGTCCCTTAATTCGCACGGATGCGGGCTAGCGCATTTTCGCCTTAAACCAAGGCTCGCATCTGAAACACAACTTGGCTGCATAAAAGACTCCAAGCTCGAAAAATCGCTAAGAGACTCTAAAATGTCCATTGTTTCAGATAAATGCATAAGAGCATCCGGATCTTTTCAAGATAAAGATGCGTTAAAGCGTCCGCTTGTTTATCCGCAGAAACAGACTGGGCAGAACCAGCCCCATGGCTATGGCCATCAGCACGTAAAGGGTCGTGAGAAAATTATAACTGGCCGCGAAGAATTCGGCGGAGTCCTTGGTGTTGGCGAAAGTCATGAATCCGGTCATGGCCTTGAACGCGTACACGCCCGGAACCATGTTGATGGTGCCGGGAATGGAGACCACATGGGTCGGCAGGACGAGCCGGTGATGCGGTACGAAGGAAAAGAACCCCACAGCCGTGGCGCCCAGCAAGGTGGACAGCTCCAGCGACGCTCCCAATGTAAGCCCCAGCGTACGCAGTCCGAGCCCGAGGGCCCCGCAGATGCCGCACCAGAGCAATATCCTTCTGGGGACATTGAACAGCACGGCGAACCCCACCGAGGCCAGAGCGCCGAAAAAAGCCTTAAGTAAAATATCCGCTATGATCTCCCACATCTCAGATCATCTCCTTCAGGCTGAGTGCGAGCAGCATACCGAAGGCCAGGAAAACCACCATCAGCATGCCCATGACCCCGCGGGTCAGTCCGACGGTCACATAGCCGCGGATGAGTTCTTCTATGGAATCAATGAGCGGTACGCCCGGTATCAGATACAACACGGATGCCGCTAGCACCAGGTCCGGTTTATGTACCATGGGACTGAAGATGATGGCCGCCAGGCTGGAAATGAACGAGCTGATGCCGAAAACCAGCATGACGTTGTAGCGCAGGCGGGAAAGCCGGAAGCGGACCATGACCCCCAAATAGGCGGCCAGGGCCGTGGCCAGGAATTCACGCGGGCCGCCGCCGAAAATCACCACAAAGGCCCCGCAGGCAATGCTCACGGCCAGTCCCGAAAACGTCGAACAATAAAGCGGACCATCTTCGGCAATGCGCTTGAGGCTGGCGCGAATCCGTTCCGGATCAAAGCCGTCGCGCTGTACTTCCTTGGCCAGGGCGTAGATCTCCGTGACTTTCTTGAAATCCACTCCATGGCCCGCAATGGTACGCACCTTGGTCAGCGTTAGCCCCTGCCGCGTAATGGTGACCATCAACGCGTTGTGGGCCACGAGGATACTGATGGTTTCGCAATGAAATGAATCCAGCAGACTGGTGATGGCCCGCTGCACCTTGTCAATTTCCGCGCCCGAGCCGAACATCATTTCTCCGGCCCACAGCGATAAATCTATGGCATCGTGCATTTCCGCACGGTTTATATGTACTCCATCCATAACTGCTGCAATCTCTCCAAACTTCTTTTACGTATTTCCCATCCCCATCACGGAACGGCATTGATGTGACAACCCGATTTCCGCAGCCGTTCGCGGAAGGAGCGCTATACCCCCGGAGCGCACTGCTGGCAATGCTATTTTGACATGCCACCCTATCAATCATGATGATAAATTCAAACAAATTTTACCATGCAAAGATTTCATCCATACATTGTTAAAACACATGGCAAAACCTGTCTTGTCATAATCCTTACTTTGGGACATAATAAAGTTTGTCTCAAAATGCCGGGGGATGAAAACACTTGTCGGGGATGCATCATGACGCCAAAAAAGCATAAAACACGAGACCAGGTCGACCCGTACCTGGACAGGTTCAATGATCTGGGACTTGAATTCCCGGAAACCGTTGCGGCCAACCCGCGTTCCATGAAAAATATCGCCACCTTCCTGCTCAAGCACAAAGTCTTCGATTCCGACGAAAAAGCCCTGCTGCCCCTCCTGAACGAAAACGAGAGCAAGTCCTCGGAATAAGACCCCGGGCCGACTGTTGTTGCAGCGCCTCACAGAGCCGCAGCCTTTTCACGCGTCTACAGGGTAGACGCTGTTCCAAAAAACATCTATAGCCAGCATCGTTAAGTCCTGTGTCGTACGGCAGTTGTCGCCGTCCGGTTTCAACCTCATTGCGTTACGGTCATAAATTCATGAAGTCCGTTGTCCGGTTCACGCTCGCGCAGAATGTTTTTTTCAATCTGATCTTCGTGCTGCTGATGGTGGTAGGCGCGTTTTCTCTGCTGCAGTTGCCTGTGGAGCGCTATCCGCTGGTCAATTTCGGCAAGGTCTTTATTTCCACCACGTATCGCGGCGCCAGCCCCAAAGAAGTGGAAGCCCTGATCACCCAGGAGATTGAAGACGCGCTGGAAGGACTGGAGGACGTGGAGTTCATTCAGTCCACTTCCTATCGCGGACGCTCCAGAGTGGTGGTCAAATTCGACGACGACACCGACTACGACGATCTGTACAAAGAACTGCGCTTCCGGATCATCAATATCCAGAAAAACCTGCCGGAAGACGCGGATCCGCCCACCTTCGTGAATATCAAGACCTCGGACTGGCTGCCCGTGGTCAGCGTGAACCTCTCCGGCGACCGCGGCAACCGCGCGCTGTCGCTGATGGCCGAAGAACTGAAAATCCCGCTCGAACGCATCCCAGGCGTGCAGGAAGTCAGCCTGCAGGGCGAATACGACCGCGAGTTCAAAATTTATCTGGACCCCCAACGCATGTCGCGGCTGGGCGTGACCCTCGAAGAAGTGGCCACGGCGCTGAACGCGGCAAATGTCTCCATTCCGGCCGGTGATTTCGAGGACAAACAGGGCGAATTCGTGGTCATTGTGGATGAAAAATTCCGCTCCAGCGAGCAGGCCCTGGACGTGATCGTCCGGCGCGACGGCGACGGCTCGTTCGTCCGGGTCCGCAATGTGGCCGCCGGTGTGGAGCTGGGTTACAGCGACCCGGTGGTCATCTCCTCCATCAACGGCCGCGACGGCATTTCGCTGAAAATAATCAAGACAGAGGCCGGCAACGCGCTGAGCATCAAGGAAGCCGCGGACAAAATCATCGACCAGTTTCGTCCGCAGCTCCAGCGGGAAGGCGTGGAACTGGTGGAAACCCAGGATTCCACCATTTACATCAACGACGCCATGGATACGCTCGGACTGAACCTGCTGGCCGGCGTGATCCTGGTCTCGCTGCTGATCTGGTATTTCATGGGCTTTCGCAACGCCTGCCTGACTACCATAGGCATTCCCTTTTCCTTTCTGACCACCATGATCCTGATGTACGTGACCGGAAACTCGCTCAATGAAATCACGCTGTTTTCCTTTGTGCTGGTCTCGGGCATCATTGTGGACGACGCCATTGTGGTGGTGGAAAACATCTACCGCCACGTTCAGGAAGGCGAGCCGCTGGTGCAGGCCATTGTGGACGGTACGCACGAGGTGGCTTTTCCGGTGATTTCCGCCACCACCACAACGGTGGCGGCCTTCCTGCCCATGCTGATCATGACAGGAAGCACGGGCGAATTCTTCGCCCTGATCCCCAAAGCCGTGGCTTTTGCCATCACCGCTTCACTGGCCGAATGTTTGTTCATCCTGCCCTTGCACTACCTGGACTGGGGGCCGCGCCCGTCCCCCGGACGCCACGAGGAAAAAGACAACTTCCTGCTCAAGGGCTTCCGCTGGTTGACCAATACGGTCACGGCCTTTACCCTGCGTTTCCGCTTTCTGAGCATCGGCATCGTCCTCGCCGCTTTCGCGGTGTCCGTGGCGATTCTCGGCGCGTCGGCCATGGGCAAATCCAGCCTGATACGCATCAAATTTTATCCTGACGACTACAACCTCTATTACGTCAACGTCTTCGGCCCTTCCACCACCTCCGTGGAAGCCATCTCAGACAAACTCAAGGAAATTTCCCGCTTCATCATGGCCGACGGTCCGGGCATGGCCGCATCGGCGGTGGGCATGGCCGGATTTTACATCACGGAAGACTACCAGCATATTTACGGCAACAACTACGGCAACGTGGCCGTAACCATGCCGGCGCGTGACGACCAGCACTTCAAGGACACCAAGAACAATGACCCGACCCAGCATCTGGAAAACATGCGCCGCCGGATCGAACAGGCCTTTGAAAAAGACGGCTACACCGTCCAGGTCCGCGCGGAACGGGGCGGACCGCCCTCTGGCAAGGACATCAACGTCCGGATCCTGGGCACGGAACCCGACCAGGTGCAGATGCTCTCTCAGAAAATGCTCGAATTCATGCGCGCCAGCAAGGACATCGCTCCCTATGTGGCCGACCTGGACACTGATGTGAGCGAACCCAACCGGGTCTTCCGCTTCCTGGTCAAAAAAGAGCGCGCGTCCGAATACGGACTCAGCCCTTCGGAGGTCGCCAGTCTGGCCGCCAGCGTGCTGGACGGGCGCTATATCGGCGAATTCCGGACCCCGGACGAAGATATCGACATGAAACTCGGCTTCAGCCCCGATGCCTTTGATTCTCCCGAGCAGGCCCTGGCCATTCCGCTCATCGAACACGATTCCGGACCCATCCGGCTCAGCGACCTCTGCGACGTGGAAGCCTATTCCGAACCGGGCGCTCTGCGGCGCTACAACGGCTACCGCGCCATCAACATCGAGGGCAACCTGAACCAGGCGGCCCAGAGCAAGACCTCGGTTCCCGTGATCATCGCCAAAATCCGGCAGTTCTATCAGACCATCCGCGAGCAGTTTCCCAGCGCGACCATCGAATTCGGCGGCGAATTCGAAAGCACGCAGCGTTCCTATCTTTCGCTGTCCTACGCCTTCATCATTGCCGTGCTGCTCATTTATCTGATCCTGGCCAACCAGTTCAAATCCTACCTCCAGCCCCTGATCATTCTTTCGGCCGTGGCCTTTTCCCTGATCGGCGTGGTCTTCGGCAAGGTCATCACCCAGACCCTGTTCACGGTCAACAGCTTCATCGCCGTGGTGGGCGTCACTGGCGTGGTGGTCAATGATTCGCTGGTGCTGATCGATTTCATCAATTCAATTTACGCCCAGGGCAAAACGCGCGCGGAAGCCGTGCGGGAAGGCATCCGCGTACGCTTGCGTCCCATTCTGCTGACCACGCTGACGACCACCCTTGGGCTTTTGCCCATGGCCATCGGTTTTCCCAACTATTCGCTGGTCTGGGGCACCATGGCCTCGACATTCGTCACCGGCCTGTGCACGGCAACGGCGCTGACGCTGTTCATCGTGCCCGTGGAATGGGACCTGCTCCAAGGCTTTCATGAATGGCGCAAAAAACGTAAGCTGCGCCGAACAGAAACAATACCATTGAACGACGTTCCTGATGGAGAATCATAAATGCGCACTTCCATAGCCGCTTTCTTTCTCACTCTCGTCGGTGCGGCCTTCTGCGTCACCGCAGCGCTGGGCGGCGCCGAAACCCTCTGCGTAACCGAAGGCTGCAACCTGACCCACAACGTGTCCCTCTTCGGCGTATCGCTCTGGTGGTTCGGCACCTTCGGATTCCTGGCTCTGGCTCTGCTGCTGGCCCTCCGCCAGGCCAAACTCGCCCTGGCCGTCTCCGCACTGGGCGTCGCCGCGGACTGCCTGCTGCTGTGCTGGATGGCCCTGTCACTGCCCTGCATCAACTGCATGATCGCCGGGGCCCTGTTCGCCCTGGTTCTGTTCTGCCAGATCCTGGCCCAGGAACCGGCCTTCCCCTTACGCAAGGCCGGCAACAGCCTGCTGCTGGTCTGGCTGCTGCTGTTCAGCCCGTGCGCCTTTTCCGCCACCAGCGAAATAATCGCCCAGCCCTGGCCGATCCTCGGATCCCCGGACGCGCCCGTACGGCTTTTTTTCTCGCCCACCTGTCCGGCCTGCCGGGAGGCGGTGCAGACCACGCTGAAAAACGACAGCTCGTTCATCGCCTTCATTCCCATCGCCGAACACGACGGAGATGAGGCCTTGATTCAGGAGCTGCGCAACAGGCTGCTGGCGAGCAAAAATCCAGCCGCGAGCCTGCGCCGCTTTTTCAACGAAATAGACAGCATCAAACCCCAACGTCCGCCCCGCCTGGACCTGCGCTTCCGCCTCTACCGCAATAAAATGGCCCTGTACCGCTACAACGCGGATAAAGTGCCCGTGACCGTCGTGGTGGGCGCTGCGCAGCGCAATAAACAGAACGGCAAATCGGGCCGGACCGCCGCCACGGATGACCCGCTGTCCCTCTCGGGCGTCAGCGGCTTTCGCGGCTGCTCCGACAAACCCGGCGAGAACTGTGATTAACAGAAATAGGTATTGATTTTGGTTCAAATATAATCAGCAATTTTTTATCTGAAGCCTGGGGTGCATTCATGGGAAATACGGACATTTCATTGGACGAACGGATTATTTTCGCTCTGGACGTATCGGACGAAAGCCAGGCCAGAGAATGGGTGACGCGGCTGGAAGGACCGATCCGCTTTTTCAAGGTGGGCCTGGAACTGTTTCTCGGGGCGGGCTTTCCCTTTGTGGACTGGCTGGCCAACCGCGGCCATAAGGTAATGCTGGACCTGAAGTTCTACGACGTGCCCGTGACGGTGCAGCGCGCGGTGGCCCAGCTGCACGGCCGGCACATCACCTTTGCCACCGTGCACGGCAACGACGCCATCTGCAAAGGCGCGGTCGCGGCCAACGCGGACGTCGGCCTGCTGGCAGTGACCGTACTGACCAGCTTCGGCCAGGAAGACATGGCCGAACTGGGAGCCACGGCCAGCATTCCCGACATTGTCTGCTCCAGAGCCCGGCGCGCGGTGGGCCTCGGCTTCACTGGCGTGGTGGCATCCGGACACGAAGCGGCCATGCTGCGCGCGGAGCTTGGCCCGGAAGCCGTGATCGTCACACCCGGCATCCGCCCGAAGGACAGCGCCATCCCCGGCGACGACCAGAAGCGCGCGCTCACTGCCGGACAAGCCATAGGCCTTGGTGCGGACCACGTGGTGGTGGGCCGTCCCATCCGAACTTCCGCGGACCCTGTGGGCACGGCCATGCAAATGCGCGAAGAAATCGAAGCCGCTCTGCAGAACTGATTTTTCCTTTTTTCAGGAGGCCTGCAGCGCTTTGTCCGCAGGCCTCCGCCCGCTTTTCTCAATCAGCCGTTCAATTTTCGAACAAATTGTGTTACTAATTCTTGACGAGTGACACATCCGCGCGTATTGTGTTTTTGAAACCATATATTTGCAAACGCATCCTGCGGGAAGGGAGATTCTGAACCTTAGGGCAAGCGCGTCAATACGTGTCTGCCCGTCCGTGAACCGTTGGATGCGTTCCTGCCCGTTGTTTTCCTCCCTCCCCCGGGCTTTGCCGGGGAGAGTATGCCGAGAATCATCCGTGATCCGTATCCGGAACACCATCCGAACGCCCTGCCAGGCGCTCGTATGCCATGTGTCCGCGCATCTTTTCCCCCGCCATTAATCCAACGGGGACTTCCCGCGTATTGTTTCGGGCACAAAGGCGTTACGGCCGCCTTGTCCGCAATGCCGGAAGTCTCTCCGCAACGCGTGCAACGCACAGGAGACGGCTGATGCAAATGACCTCCGTACGTGCCGGGACAGACTACTCAAAAACCATTTTCACGGATGCCGCAGTCTCGGGAGAGCCCTGCGCGCAGCCGCCAAAGGACATTCTCTGCCCTGGCAACACCTTTGTGGTCTGCGTCCGCCTGGCGGACGGCCGCGTACAGGATGCCTGGAGTACCGGCAGAATGATGCGCAACATGAACGTGCTGCTGCAGGGTTCGCTGGACGCAGAGGGCGCTCCGCAGTTCATGCAGCAGGCGCACTGTCTCTGCAACGACGGGCACGCGCTGGCTGCGGTACGCGCGCTGGAGGATCTGGCCGGATTCGAGCCGCCCCGCAACGCCGTGCTGATGCGCAGCCTGGTTCAGGCCCTGCGCTGCATTCAGGAGAACCTGCTGCACGTCTATCAATTCCGGCTTTCCGACTGGGTCTGCCTGGCGCCTGCTCTGCGCGCGGATCCGCAACAAACCGCGCAGTTCGCCGGACATCCGGAACAGGAAGCGGGCTTTTTTCGCGACGCGCAGGAACGTTTGCAGAGCCTGTCCCAGAGCCCCGAACTGTTCGGCGGCAGCTGCAAATCCCACCCGGATTACCAGGGGCCGGACGCACTCCACCTGACGCTGCACGCGCACGCGCTGGACGCCCTGCATACGCGGGCTCTGCTGAACAAAACCCTCGAACTGCTGGGCTGCGGCAGCGACGGTTACAGAGCCTATCAGCTGGGAGGCCTGCCCGAAGACCTGGATCTCGGATCAGCGGTCCGCGATCAGCTGCGCGACCTGCTGCAGCGCTGCCGGTCCTTTGTCAGCAAGACGTTCCTGCCCGACCTGGAGCTGCTGTCCGGGTCGTACGCCCACTGGGCCAACATCGGCGCTGTGGACTCTTTTCTCTCCTGGGGAGATTTTGCCCTGCCCTCCGGGGCGGGCAATCTCTTCCCGCAAGGAATCGTCACCACAAACTGCAGAAGCAACAACGGCACGGCCTGGCAAACGCGCCTGCCCCTTCCGGAAGGCGTTACCGAAGACAGGGAACCCGCCTGGTCCGCAGCCGACCGCCGACGGTACCGCTTGCAATTCGATACGGATGGTCCGCGCTTCGTCTGGGGCGAGGGGGCCTTTCACTGGCTTTCCGCACCCCGACATGCCGGGGAGCCCTGTGAGACCGGCCCCCTGGCCCGTGTGCTTGCGGGCCTGCAGCAGGGCCGGGAAGCAATCCTCCGAATCGCGGACAACAGCCTGTGCAACAGCGGATTCCCTGCCGCCTCGCTGAACTCCACCCTCGGTCGGGTGCTGGCTCGGGGCATTGAATCCGCGGTGCTGGCTCAGTCCGCGCTGGACTGGCTGGACGAGCTGGAAACGGCCTTTGCCAAAGGCGACCGGTGCGTTCGGGCGGACGTCCGGCTGCCGTCCTCTGGTATCGGAACGGGCCGGGTGGAGGTGCCGCGCGGCGCGCTTTCCCACACCATCCGGCTGGAAGACGGCAGAATCGCCGCCCATGACTACCTTATTCCCTCGGTCTGGAATTTTTCCCCGCGCGACGCCCAGGGCAAAAACGGACCGCTGGAACAGGCCCTGCTGGGGACTCCCGTGGACAATCCGGATCATCCGCTGGAAATTCTGCGTACGTTGCATGAACTGGACCCCTGCAACGCGTGCCACCTGGTGATCGAACACGGTCGCTGAAGCACAACACGCATGCAGTCATCTGATTATACGACTCTTTTACTGCAACTTTTTACCTCAGATTGTTTTTCCGACTGAGTGGAAGTGACACCATGAACCGAGAAGAAATACTTGAGGCCTTGCGGGATGCAGCCGGTCAGGAGGCCTTGTTCGACCAGGCCGACCAGGTCCGGCGCAGCCGGGTGGGAGATACGGCGCAACTGCGCGGGGTGGTGCATTTTTCCAATCACTGCCGCTGCAACGACCTTTACTGCGGCTTACTGCGGGACAACGACGGCTGCAAGCGCTTCCGCATGGATCCGGACCAGATCGTGGACACGGCCCTGGCCATTGCCGAGGCCGGACTGCGTACGGTGGTGCTGCAATCGGGAGAAGATCCGCATTATACGCGCGCCATGCTCTGCTCCATCATCGAGCGGATCCTTGAAAAAGCGGACGTGGCCATCACCCTGAGTCTGGGGCAGCGCTCGCGCGACGACCTGGAGGCCTTCCGGGACGCCGGGGCGCAGCGCTACCTGATGAAACACGAAACCATGAACCCGGAACTCTACGCGCGTATGCGCTCCGGGCTGCAGCTGGCGGACCGGCTGCGCTGCATAGACATGCTGCGGGAACTGGGCTTTCAGGTGGGCGTGGGCAACATTGTGGGCCTGCCCGGCCAGACCCTGGAGGACCTCTGCGAAGACATCCTGTTCTTTCAGGACTTCCAGCCGGACATGATCAACATCGGGCCCTTTATTCCGCACGCGCAGACACCGCTCAAGGACGACCCCGCCGGGGACATCGAACTGATGCTGCGGGTCTTCGCCCTGACGCGCATCGTAACCGGCAACACCCACATGGCCGCGGCCAATACGGTGGCCACCCTGGACCCGGACAACGGCCAGTTTCGTGCTCTGACCCAGGGCGGGGCAAATGTGATCATGCCCAACTGCAACCCCTTCCTGAAAAGCAAGACAGACAAGATCGAATACGAATTTCAGATTACCACGCATAAACGCTACGTCTCGGTGGACGAAGCCAGGAACGTTCTGCATCGCGCCGGGCGATCCGAAGGCAAAGGAAAAGGCCATTCACTCAAAATGCAAGGAGAAGTATTTTGATCAAGGTTGCTATCTACGGCAAAGGCGGCATCGGCAAATCCACGGTGACCTCCGGCATATCCGCCGCACTTGGCATCGAAGGCTATAACGTCATGCAGCTGGGCTGCGACCCAAAAACCGATTCCACCATCAACCTGCTCGGCGGTACGCCGCCTCCGCCCATTCTGCAATACCTGCAGGAGCACGGCCAGCCCAAAAGCCTGGACGCCATCGTCCGCCGGGGCTTCGGCAACGTGGCCTGCCTGGAAGTGGGCGGTCCGACACCTGGGGTGGGCTGTTTCGGCCGGGGCATGCTCACGGCTTTTGAACTGCTGGACGAAATGGGCGCCTACGAAACCTACCGACCGGATGTGGTGCTCTACGACATTCTGGCAGACATCGTCTGCGGCGGCATTGCCGTGCCCATGCGCGAAGGCTTTGCCAACAAAGTCTGCATCGTCACCTCCGGCGAGAAAATGGCCCTGCTGGCCGCCCGGAACATCATTCTGGCGCTGCGCAACTTTGCCGACCGCAATTACGCCGAACTGGGCGGACTGATCCTCAACTGCCGGGACATGTCCGACGAGGTCGAACGGGTGGAGGAATTCGCCCACGAAATGGAAACCAGCGTCGTGGGCGTGATCCCGCGCGATACGGCTATCCACGCCTTTGAAGAAGAAGGCAAGACCATTGTGGAGGGCGACCGCACGCTGCCCACTGCGGCCCGGTTCTTTGACCTGGCCAAGACCATCGTCAACTTCGCGGACGCGCAAAACGCCGCCTGAGACCGCGGATTCAGGAGGAAACATACATGGATTTAGAACACGCCCGGATACGGGTGGAAAACCTGCACCAGAAACCGGACTTTCCCTTTGCTCCGCTGGAGGGCGTGGGGCCCAACCTGGCGGGCTGGGGAGTCATAGAAACCTGCCTGCTGCTGCCGGAATCCGTGGCCGTCATGGTCGGACCTTCGGCCTGTCTGCGCCATTCGGCCTTCATGGCCCACGCGCGGGGTTTTACGGAACGCTTTTACATGCTCTGCGTTTCCGAGCTGGACATGACCCTGGGCAATCACCTGCCCAAGGTGGAACAGGGCATCGCCGACATCGCCGCGCGGCGCGACGAAAAAGTCCTGTTTCTCATCGTGGGCTGCCCGGATTACATCCTGGGTACGGACTTCACCGGCGTCATCAAACGGCTGGAACAGTCCACGGGCAAACGGATCATTCTCGGCGCCATGGCCCCCATCACCATCGGGCTCAAGGACTCGCCGTTCACCTCGGCCTACACCTCGTTTTACGATTTTCTCAAACACGAGAAACGCGAACCCGACGACGGCGTGGTCAACCTGCTGGGCACCTTCATGCCGCTCTCGGATTCGGGCGAACTATACGAAGTACTGGCCGAAGCGGGCATGCACGAAGTGCTGCAGATTCCCCTGTGTCAGGATCTGCAAGAATTCTCCCGTATGGCGCACGGCAAAGCCTCGGTGGTGATGCATCCGCTGGCCAACGGTCTGAGCGGAAAAATGGAGCAGGAAATGGGCATACCCACCTGCTTTGCGCCCACATCCTACGGCTTTGCGGCCATCCACGAACAGTACGCCAAGATCTCCGAAGCCGTGGGCCGGCCGCTCGCTCTGGAGGCGTACGAACAGGCCGCCCGCAAGGTCGCAGATCCCATGCTGGCGGAACTGCGCGGCAAATCCGCGGCCGTGGGCTGCAGCATCAACGGCAGTCCCTTCGAACTGGCCCTGTTTCTGGTGGAAAACGGCGTCAAAGTGGACACCCTCTTCGCCCGCGGCACCATCAAGCCCTATGAATGGGGGCTGATCGAACAGTTGCGGACCGTGAAACCGGACATCCTGGTCTACAACGCATCCCATCCGGCGCTCTGCGGCCAGACCGCTCCCTTCGACGACGTGGAGATAGCCTACGGCGTGGACGCGGGCATGTTCTGCGTCAATGCCGCCAACGTGCCGCTGTCGCGCTACCAGGAACAAAAATACGGCTTCGAGGCCACCGTCTGGATGCTCGAGCAGACCCGCGAAGCCCTGGAAAATCCCGTCAGCAACTACGACTGGATCTATAAACAGAATTTTTTGATTTAACTGTACGCGGGTCCAGGGGGCGCTCCCCCCTGGCCGGGGGTGCGGTGGCGGGCAGCCCCTGCGACTTTACGATATAAGGACAGACATATGAAAGAATATCATTGCCTTCTTCCTCTGGCCACGGGGTATTTCGGCGTCAGCTCGGCCTTGTATGATTTCGACGGGCTGGTTGTCGTATACGGACCGGCCGGAGGAGCCTGGCACATCAATATTGAAGACGAGCCGCGCTGGTATCGCGGACAGGCCACGGTGGTGGGTGCGGGCCTGCTGGAGATGGACGTGATCCTCGGCAACGACGACAAATTCATCGACAACATCGTGACCACGGCCAAGGGCTTGAACCGTCGTTTCGTGGCCCTGTCCGGTACGCCCATCTCCGAAATCATCGGCACGGATCTCAAAGGCTTTGCCCGTTCCATCGAAAAACGCACGGGTATTCCGGTGTTCATGGTGCCCACTGCGGGCTCCGAACCGTATCCCGAAGGCGCTGCCAAGGCGTTTCTGGCCCTGGCCGAAAAATTCATGGATCCGGACGCGCCCAAGCGCCCCAAAGGAATCAACGTTCTGGGGGCCATCCACCTTTCCACCGGCAAGGATGAGCACCTGGAGCCCCTGCTGCAGACTCTCGAGCAGGACGGCTACGAGCTGCTGGGCTTGTTTTCCGGAATACGCCCCGGAAATCCGGATCCGCTGGAAGGCGTACGCGCGGCTCCGGGCGCGGCGGTCAACGCCGTGATCTCCACCAGCGGCATTGCCCTGGCGGAGCGGATGTACGCGGACTACGGCATTCCGTACGTGGCGGGCATGCCCGTGGGATTCGCCGGACGCGAAGCTTTTCTGGCCATGCTGCAGGGGAAAACACCCCTCGCACCGCCTGCCCCTGAACGTCCGGCGCCCTGCAAACACGCGCTGGTCATCGGCGAGCCCATGATCAGCTACGGCGTACGGCACTGTTTGCTGCACGATTTCGGCATTCCCAAAGTGGACGTCGTCTCCGTGACGCCCAGCGATCCGCTGTTTCGGGAATCTGCCGGACGCATCGGCCTGCTGGCCGAACGCGGCCCCGATGATCTGGACACGGACGAGGAACCCCGGATCGCCGCACTGATGCGCAACCCGGATGTGGACCTGATCGTGGCCGATCCCTGCTACCAGCCCCTGACGGACGGCCCGGCCCGGTTCGTGTCTCTGCCTCACATCGCCATGAGCGCGCGTATCCATTGGGACATGCCCTATGAATACGCCGTGGACAAAGGCTATGCCTACCTGGCCGCGAGCGCGTTTCACGGATGACAAAGAAAAAGACTCTTGCCTTTAGATCATTGAATGGAGAATGCCATGTGTTTAGCCATACCTGCTGAAATTGTCAGCATTCAGGGCGATGTGGCCACCTGCCGGGTGGATAGCGGACAGACCACGGTGAAAGCCTCGCTGATGCTCTTGCCCGAGCTTCCGGATCCGGGCGAATATCTGATCATCCATGCGGGATTCGCCATGCGCGTCCTGGACCGGCGCCAGGCAGAGGAAAGCCTGAGGCTTCTGCACCAGGAAGCCGGTCGCGGCGCCGGATATACGGGAGCAGAGAGCTGAAATGAGTCTGGAAATCCTCGAACGTTTCAGCGATCCGATACTCTGCCGCGACCTGCTGCAAAAACTCAGCGCCGAACTGCAGGGCGAACTGCGCTTCATGGAAGTCTGCGGTACGCATACGGTGGCCATTTTCCAGAGCGGGCTGCGATCCTTGCTGCCCAAGGGGGTCGTCCATCTCAGCGGTCCGGGCTGCCCGGTCTGCGTGACGCACGAATCCGAAGTAAACGCCTTTCTGGATCTGGCCGGACGGGACGGCGTGATTCTGGCCACCTTCGGCGATCTGATGCGCGTACCCGGCCACGGCGGACGCAACCTGAAAAAAGCCGTGGCGGACGGCGCCCGGGTCAAGGTGGTCTATTCGCCCATGGATACGCTGGCCCTGGCCCGGGAGAACCCCGGCGACCAGGTGGTGTTCATCGGCGTGGGGTTTGAAACCACGGCGCCCACCATCGCCGCGACCATCCTCATGGCCAGGGAACAGAACATCGGCAACCTGCGGGTGCTCTGTTTCCACAAGACCGTGCCCCCGGCCCTGGAGGCTCTGATGGCCGATCCGGACACCAACATCGACGGCTTCATTCTTCCAGGCCATGTTTCCGCGGTCATCGGCATCGAGCCCTACATGCCCATTGCCGAACGCTATCATAAAAACGCGGTGGTCACCGGATTCGAACCCGCGGACATCCTCTCCTCCCTCGTCCGGATGGTGGTCTGGCGCAACCAGGGACTGGCCCTTGTCTCCAACAACTATACGCGCGTGGTCGGCGACAAAGGCAATCCCAAGGCGCTGGAGGTGATGTACGAGGTGTTCGAACCCTGCGACGCCTTGTGGCGCGGCTTGGGCATGATTCCCGGCAGCGGCCTGCGCATCCGGCCCGAGTTCGAACAATTCGACGCGCTTCGGCATTACGGCGTCGCCATCACGGAATCCCCGGCCCTGCCCGGTTGCAAATGCGGCAGCGTGCTCAAAGGGCAGATCCGGCCGGACCAGTGCCCGCTGTTCAAAAAAGTCTGCACGCCGGCGGATCCTGTGGGACCGTGCATGGTCTCCACGGAAGGCAGCTGCGCGGCGTACTATAAATATCAGGTGGATTAACCCATGATCAACAAAGTACTTCTCGACTTCGGCAGCGGCGGCAAGGCTTCCCAGCGGCTGGTTTCCGAACTGTTCCTCAAGCACCTGGGCAACGACGAACTGAACCGCCTCAACGACGCGGCCGTGGTTTCCTGCGCCGGACGCATGGCCATGTCCACGGATTCCTTCACCGTTGACCCCATATTCTTTCCCGGCGGCGACATCGGTTCGCTGGCCGTGCACGGTACGGTCAACGACGTGGCCATGATGGGCGCGGTGCCCCGCTACCTGACCTGCGGATTCATCATCGAAGAAGGACTGCCCATGGCGGATCTGGAACGGGTTGTGGCCTCCATGGGCGAAGCGGCCCGGCATGCGGGCGTCGACGTGGTCACCGGCGACACCAAGGTCGTCCCCAAGGGGACGGCGGATAAACTATTCATCAATACCACCGGACTGGGCGATATAATCGCCGAACCCGGCCCAAGCGGCGACGCGGCGCGTTCCGGAGACGCCGTACTGGTCAGCGGCACCATGGGCGACCACGGGCTGACCATCCTCGGCACGCGCGAAGGCCTTACCTTTGAGACTTCGGTCCGGTCGGACTCGGCGGCGCTCAACCATCTGCTGGTCCGCCTGATCCGTGAAATCCCCGAGATTCATGTGCTGCGCGATCCTACCCGGGGCGGGCTGGCCACCACACTCAACGAAATCGCCATCAGCTCCAATGTCTGCTGCGAGCTGGACGAAGCAGCCATCCCGGTTCGGCCCGATGTCAAAGGCGGCTGCTCGCTGCTCGGACTGGATCCGCTCTATCTGGCCAACGAAGGCAAATTCATTTGCATCCTGCCCGAAGCCCACGCGGAAAAAGCCCTGGAAATCATGCGCAACGACGAACACGGCCGGGACGCCACCCGAGTCGGCAGCATCACCACCGCCAACCCCGGCAAGGTCGTCCTCATCACCCGGTTGGGCGGCAAACGGCTGCTGAACATGCTCGAGGGCGAACAACTGCCGCGTATTTGTTAGAACAGAAAAGGAATGCCTCCGGCGGCCAGAGAACCTTTTTGGAAAAAGGTTCTCTGAGCTCTCCCAAAACTTTTAACAGGTTGAAAATAGCTCATTTTCAGCCTGTTTTTACATTTTACAAAGCATCGATACCGCCTTACAAAGGTCAGATGGGGGTTATTGAGTTGAATACCCCGGACAATGAGGTTGGCGATCATGTGCGGACGATTCGGATTTGACATGCCGCCCAAGCGGGCGGCCGCGGCTTTCGGGCTGGCGGAAGAGCCGCAGTACGCACCGGGGCTGAACTATGCGCCGGGCGCGTATGTTCTGGCGATCCTGCCCACCCAGGAAGGCTCGCGTATCGGGCGTTCGCTGCGCTGGGGGCTGGTGCCCCACTGGGCAAAGGATCCGCAGACGGATTACAAGATGTTCAACGCGCGCGCCGAGACCGTGGCGGAAAAGCCCTCCTTCCGGACGGCTTTCAAGCGCAGGCGCTGTCTGATTCCGGCCACCCGCTTTTATGAGTGGAAAAAAGAGGGCAAAAACAAGGAGCCCTACGCCATCGGCCTGGCGGATGAGACGCCCTTTGCCATGGCCGGACTCTGGGAAAGCTGGCAGGGGCCGGAGGAAATCGGGCTGTACACCTGCACCATCATCACCACCAGCGCCAACGAATTGATCGCCCCCCTGCACGACCGCATGCCCGTGATCCTGACGCCCGAAGCCTGCGTCCGCTGGCTGAACCCGACGCTGTCCGCGACCGCGCTGCAGCAACTGCTGCGACCGCACGCCCCGCAGACCATGCGCCTCTGGCCGGCCGACCCCAAACAGGAAGAACGGACCCGCCAGGCAACCGCGCAACAGGATATCTGACTCCAAGTCCTTGTCTGCAATACCTGGCAATACCTGCCACCAGTCTCCGAAAAAGGAAAACCAGAGCCCCAACGGGGCGACATAGATAGAGCCCAGGGCAACGCCCTGGGGAAGGCAATCAGAAAGGAATAAGCCCTGAAAGGGCGACATGGCGAAAGGTTGTTGTTCTACCATGTCGCCCTTTCAGGGCTCTGCCATACGCACGGAACTTACCCAGGGTTACACCCTGGATTCTATTTATTTCGCCCCGTTGGGGCTCTTTTTTACTTTATCAGGGATTAAATAATAAGGCATATCTGATTTAGAATTGGAATTAGCCGCTACGGAATATCGAGCTGCAAACGCAGCGGGCAGTGATCCGAAAGCTTGCGCAGCTGGGAGGGTTTTGTGGTCTGGTAGATAATCTCCTGAAAGCTCCCCCGTACGGCGTAGGCCGCCGCCTGCTGGTCCGTAATGATATAGTCGATGAAGTTTTCCCCCTGGTGACGCGGGCAGAGCTGTTCTCCTGCCGCCGGAAAGCGTACGAGCGCGCTGCCGGACGGATCCAGGGCCTGCCAGAGATGGTCCCGTGCGCCGTAATCGTTAATCCGCCGGTTGAAATCACCCATCAAAACGAACAGCGTACCCTCCCGCAGTTTTTGCGCGACCCATTGCCCCAGCACTCGGGCCTGTTTCGCCAGAGTCTTACAGGCGGGAACGCGCGGACGCTTCAGCCCCTTGTTGTGGCAGCCGGTTTTCAGGTGTACGTTCAGGACCCAGAAACGGTGTCCGCGAACCTCCAGCAGCGCGGCCACGCCGAACCGTGTCCAGAATCCGCTGGCATAGGAACCGAAGGCCAGCTCCTGGAGATCCTCCTGGCGCAGCAGCCGTACGCTGTCCTTTCTGAGCACCAGGGCATTGAAAATATCCTGAGGAGCCCGCATGTCCGAATCATACCGTCCGGAAAACAGGGTCGTATAGGAGACGGGCGGAAAAAGTCTGGCCACGGCCTCGGGCGATGCGACCTCCTGCAGGGCGATCACGTCGGCGTCCAGGCGCTCCGCATACTGCGCCAGCCGGGCGAAATCCTCCTCCGTACGCTTGGGCGCGCGGCTGCGCATGGCTTTTCCGGCCACGGCCGTAAGATTGTCCACGTTCCAGGTGGCCAGGGTCAGAGTCTTTGCGTATCCCGCTGTTGAAAATGAAAAAAACAGTACGAACAGTGTGGCCAGAATGCGCATTGATCTTCCTCCGTGACGGTCCGGACGCGCGCCGGATTCTAAAAAATAGCTCGACTTTTGGTCGGATAAGCCCCATAATGTGAACACACAATGCAACAAAAGTTTAGTTTTTGCAACATCACGTTTTACTAATCAGCTCATTGTGTTCGACACCATGAAACGCAAAAACATACAAGCTCCCGCCCAGTTGACTCTGGAAGATTCCCTGGTTCTGCAGGGCGACTCCTATCATGCGCTGCGGCGTCTGCCTTCCGAATCCGTGCAATGCGCGGTGACCTCGCCCCCTTATTGGGGGTTGCGGGATTACTGCATCGACGGGCAGATCGGCCTGGAAAACAGTCTGCCTCAGTTCATCAACCGCCTGGTGGCCATTTTCAACGAGGTCAAGCGCATACTGCGCCCGGACGGCACCCTGTGGCTGAACATCGGCGACGGTTATACCAGCGGCAACCGCGGTTATCGCGCCACGGACAAGAAAAATCCCGCGCGCGCCATGACCGTACGGCCCACCACGCCCGAAGGGCTCAAGCCCAAAGACCTGCTCGGCATTCCCTGGCGGCTGGCCTTTGCCTTGCAGGACGACGGCTGGTATCTGCGCAGCGACATTGTCTGGCAAAAGCCCAATGCCATGCCCGAGAGCGTCAAGGACCGGCCCACACGTGCGCACGAATATCTGTTCATGCTCACCAAGAACGAACGCTATTATTACGACTACGAAGCCATCCGTGAACCCGGTCTCAACGGAAAGCTGCGCAACAAACGCAGCGTCTGGGAAGTCAATACGCAGCCCTTTGCCGGGGCGCATTTCGCCACGTTTCCTCCCAAACTGATCGAGCCCTGCATCCGGGCTTCCAGCCGGGCCGGGGATTTCGTGCTGGACCCCTTTTTCGGCAGCGGCACCGTAGGCCTGGTCTGCCAGGATCTCCAGCGCCCCTATGTGGGCGTCGAACTGAACCCGGAGTATGTCTCTCTGGCCGCGGAACGTTTGCAGATCGCCGCGAGCCGTATTGTCAGGATCGCAGCCTGATGTCCGCCGTATCCATTCCCGCGCCCGAGCTGCAGATCGACTTTTCCTACGCTTTGGGACAACTGCGTACCACGTATCTGTACGAAGCCCTGAGTCATACGCTGGACAAGGTGAATCTGGCCACCCTGGACACGGAACTTTCGGAATACGTTCCGCAGATGCTGCTGAAAAAACTGGCCAAGCTCGGCCTCCGAGGCGAACTGGTTTTTGCGGTGCCCTGCCTGCTGAAGGCCAACCCCTTTCTGCTGGGCTATTACCGCCTGCTCCTGGGATTCAGCCAGAAGGAATTCTATACCACGCAGTTCGGGGTTTCCGGATTCAAAGCCATGGAAACCAAGGGCTCCCTGTCCCCCAAAAACAACGAGCGGTTGCCGGAACTATGCAAAGGCCTGATCTCCAGCGCCGCGGCGCTGCTCGAAGGCATCGGATCGGACCGCCTCAGCCGGGAGCTTTTCGACGATCTGACACTGCTGACCCTGGGGCCGCAGCTGCGGGGCGGGGCCAATGTCAAAAAAGGACTGGCCGGCATCATCGACGTGTTCCAGGCCATTCACGAGATCGTGCAGCATGCGGCAACCCATTCCAACGCGGGCCGGATCGAACTCACTAACGCCGCCGGGCGTACGGTGCTCATCGAATTCGCCCCGGACCCGGATATCGTGATCCGCGAGGAAATTGGCAAAGGACGGTTCCGCAACATCATTGCCGTGGAGGTCAAAGGCGGCACGGATTTTTCCAACATCCACAACCGGGTGGGCGAGGCGGAAAAAAGCCACCAGAAAGCCAAGGCCACGGGGTACGTCGAATGCTGGACCGTGGTCAACGTGGACCGCATCGACATGGATATTGCACGGCGCGAATCCCCCTCCACCAACATGTTCTACCGGCTTTCCGCCCTCAAAGCCTCCAGCGGCGAGGAATACCAGGACTTCATGGAACGCATCATCGCCCTCACAGGCATCGCGGCCAGCTGACCGCGCTGCAGCCAGACCGACTCTCCCCCGCGGCCTTTTATTCCTAAAGACATTTTTCACTTCCGTCCGGCCTCTTCTATTTACTTCCGGAAACTGAAGTGCGTATTATGGAATTCTCTATTTAAGGAATTGCCGAAATGTTAACGGCGGAACAGCATACTGTTCCTTAGTCTTTTTTTTGCGCAATTTTACAGGCACAACAGCCCGGATTCCAGTCCGGGATAACGCGTACAGACGCTTCCGGCAGGGAGCTGCAGCAAGGAGGCAGGTGATGGACAGACGTTTTTTTCTCAAAACAGCAGCTTTCGCAACGGCCGGAGTCGGTCTGCTGCAGACCATCCCGGCCCAGGCCAGAGGCATTCCGGCTTCGGACTTTCCCGGTCTGCCCAAGGATGTCTGCTACGCGGGACCACCGGCCGGGAAAATCATCACCTCGATCACCGACCTGTTCAAAGTGGGGCCCGGTCCGTCCAGTTCGCACACCCTGGCCCCGCTGCGCATCGCCAGCGACTTCCGCGCCTTTCTGGAAAGCCAGGACAAAGCCACCCTGGCAGCCGCGCATACCATCAAGGCCCATCTCTACGGCAGCCTGTCCTCGACTGGCAAAGGACACCGTACGGGCAGGGCTCTCCTGGCCGGGTTGCTGGGGGAAAAACCCGAATCCTGTAATCCTAAGGTGATGGATGCGCTGAACGACGAGACCAAAAAACATACCATCAAAATAGCGGGCAAGGAGTTCGGCATCGGCCACAAACTCACCCTGGTCTGGGACAAGGTCGATCACGACTACCCGTTCAACAATACGCTGGTCATGAAGGTGCTGGACAAGGACGGCAAGGTGCTGGCCGAACGCGAATATTATTCCACCGGGGGAGGCTTTTTTTCCTGGAAGGGACAGCCCGAAGAAAAACGGGGCGAGCCGGCGTATGTCTACGGCAGCATGACCGCGTTCAGCGCTCTGGCGGAAAAAGAAAACAAGCCTCTGCACGCGATCATGCTGGAAAACGAAATGGCCATCATGGGCAGCGATGAAAGCAGCATCAACAAACATCTCGACCTCGTCCTGGATACCATGCTCGACGGCGTGGCCCTGGGACTCAAGGAAGAAGGGCTGCTGCCCGCTCCCTTCGAATTCCACCGCAAGGCCAAACATATTTATGAGCAGGCGCAGAAAATGGAACGCGGCGAAGCCCTGATGCAACTCATCAGCAGCTATGCGCTGGCGGTTTCCGAAGGCAACGCGGCCGGACGGCTGGCCGTGACCGCCCCCACCCTGGGCTCGGCCGGAACCATGCCCGCGCTGGTCAAGCTCATGCAGGAACACCTCAACCTTTCGCGCGAACAGATGCGCAAGGGACTGCTGGCAGCGGCTCTGGTGGGTTTTCTCTGCAAAAACAACGCGAGCGTGGCCGGTGCGGAAGTGGGCTGTCAGGGAGAGATCGGCGTAGCCTCGTCCATGGCCGCCGCCATGACGACCTATGCTTCGGGCACGCCGCTCAACGTCACGGAAGTGGCCGCCACCATCGCCCTGGAGCACCATCTGGGCATGTCCTGCGATCCGGTAGGCGGCTACGTACTGATTCCCTGCATCGAGCGCAACGCCTTCGGCGCGCTCAAGGCCTACAACGCCAGCCTGATGGCCAAAAACGAAATCATCTCCCAGCATTGGGAAGACCTGGACCGCGTGATCATGGCCATGCTGCAGACCGGCAGGGCCTTGCCCCAGCCTTTCAAGGAAATGGGCACGGCAGGACTCGGCATGACCATGGTGGACTGCTGAGGCGCCGTTTTTTTGCTTCCCCCTGCCGCCTTTTCGAACGGCAGGGGGGCTTCATGACTTAAAAAGGGAAAAAGGCGCTTATAGGTTATAGGCCTGGTGGACCGTGCGTCCCGAACCAGCCGGCCGGAATCCCAGCCGCAACCGAGTTTCACGCCCGCATCACAAGTTGTCCGGCCTGTCTCATGACACTACGCAGCCAGGCATGGGCGCTGTCCGGCTCCACCCGCGGATGCCAGATCATCAGGTAATTGAATGCCGACAATTCCTTCGGCGGCTCCAGTATACGGATCCTGGCGTCGGAGCATTCTCTCACGGCGAGTTTCCGAGGCACTGTCGCAACAAGATTCGTGCCTGCGACGCTGCGTATGGCCGTGATAAAATACGGTACATGAAGGGAGCAGTGTCTTGCGACTCCGGACTGCGTCAGCTGTCTTTGAGGAATGGTCTGCACGCCACCCAGAACATCCACGCAAATATGGCTGGCCTCCAGATATGCCTCCATGGACAGGGGATTCGTATACGAAGCTTCCGCAGCCACGACGCAGACGAACTGATCCTCATACAACGTCTCCGTCCGGCAAAAAGGCGGGGCATGGCCGTCGTCCGCGTTCAGGAGCAGATCCACCCGTCCGTGCAGCAGGTCGTCGTAGGCCTGTTCGTGCCAGGGCAGAAAATGAAACACCACTTTTTCCGCACCGGGCAAAATTTCCCGGCACAGCAGCGGCACGAGCACAGCCGCCGCGTTGTCCGTCAAAACAATCCTGAAGCGGGCGTGATCGGAGTTCGGATCGAAGCGCGTACCGCCCATAAGCTTTTCCAGCCTGGGCAGCATACTCCCCAGAGCATCAAAAAGTCGTTGTCCCGCGGGCGTAAGCGCGTAACTCCCTCCCGCCCTGATCATCAGGTCATCGCCGAGCATATAGCGCAACCGCTGCAAGGCCCGGCTCACGGCCGGCTGCGAAAGAGACAAGCGTACGGCCGCGCGTGAGACGTGCCGTTCTTCCGCCAGGACCATGAAAATCACCAGCAGGTTCAAATCCATTTTCCGCAGCTTTTCTAAACGCATGGCACTCCGTACGGGATGCTGATTGCTTTCCCAAGCCTTCTCCTGGCCGCGGAAAGACAAGCTCTGCAGCCACTATGTTTCTAACGCATAATACTTATGCTAAACTATGCATTTGCATTATGCAATCGCATGACCATTCTCTATGCAGGAAGTAAAAAAACAAGGAGATCGTTATGACAAAATCAGCGATAATTACCGGCTCATCCCGAGGCATCGGTGCGGCAGTGGCCCGGCGCCTGGCGCAGGACGACTTTGCCGTGGTCATCAACTACGCGGGCAGCAAGGAAGCCGCCGAAACCCTGACGGCCGAGATACAGGCCGGAGGCGGCAAGGCCGTCAGTGTGAAGGCGGACGTGGGCAAGGCGGACGAGGCACGCTCGCTTTTTGATGTTGCGGATAAAGAATTCGGCGGAACGGATGTGCTGGTGAACAATGCCGGCATCATGCAACTTGCACCGATCGCCGAAACCGACGACGCCACCATCGCGCGCCATTTGGACATCAACCTGAAAGGCACGTTTCACACCCTGCGCGAGGCGGCCAGCCGGCTGCGGGAAGGCGGCCGTATCATCAACCTCTCCTCCAGCGTCATTGGCCTGCGTCTGCCCACGTACGGCATTTACGCAGCAACCAAAGCCGCTGTGGAAGCCCTGACAGTCACCATGGCCAATGAAATGCGCGGCCGCCGGATTACGGTCAATGCCGTGGCCCCCGGCCCCACGGGAACGGAGCTGTTTTTGGAGGGCAAAGCGCAGGAATTGATAGACAGGCTCAGCAAAGCAGCTCCGCTGGAACGACTGGGAGAACCTGAGGATGTCGCCCGTCTCGTGGCCTTTCTCGCCGGACCAGACGGCGGATGGATCAACGGCCAGGTTATTCGCTCAAACGGCGGGATCGTATAAACGGCAACAATCCGCTCCGCCACAGGACCTGCGGACAATACGGACAATGCCAGCCTGGTGGACGCCGGGTTCGTAATTTACTACGTACCCCTGGGGTATGCCTTGGTACTATTTGACGCCGGATTTATCGGCTTTCGCCAATACGCTGGAGAAAATAGAATGCATCAGACCGATCACAAACCGGACTATGAACGCGAATACGACCTCAACCGGGCCATTCCGCACCTGCAAGAACTGCTGGCGACCTGGCCAGTTCGCGCGGCTCAAACACGGGCGAACTTTCCTATGCAAAGCGACATCCCCACGGGGAAGCATCCGCGCGAGCTGCTGGACCTGTTCAGGCCTGCGCACGACCCCGTACGAGGCACCGTGGTGTTCATTCATGGCGGATACTGGAGCGCATCGTCCAAGAACGACGTGTCCTGGGTTGCCGAGGGCTTCCTGGATGCGGGGTATTCCGTCGCCCTGTTGAATTATCCCCTGTGTCCGGAAGTTTCACTCGAAAAGCTGGCGGAAAGCGTCCGCCGCTCTTTTGCCAAACTCCTTTCGGACATCCTGAACCAAGACGAGCGCCGGTCCGTTGTTGTGGTCGGTCATTCAGCCGGAGCCTACCTCGCAACCTCGCTGGCTGCCACGGACTGGCGTACGTATGGTCTGCAACCGAAACCTTTCGGCGGACTGGTCGCGATTTCAGGACTCTATGATTTGCTGCCGTTGCTGCAGATCGAAAAAAACGCAAAGATCGGCCTGACTCCAGAAAGCGCCGTACGGCTGAGCCTGGTGGGCGCCGCCCCTCTCGTACGCGTGCCTGCGGCCTTTGTGTTTGGAGAAGCTGAAACAACCGAATTCCACAGACAATCCCAGGACATGGCCAAAGCCTGGTCCGCTCTGGAGCCTGTTCTGATGGAGATTTCAGGCGTACACCACTTCACTGTGGTGGATGGGCTTGCCCAGCCCGGCACTCCGCTGCAGTCTCTGGTCATGGACATGGCGCGGCAGGCCAAAAGCGTTCAGGAAGCCGATGCGAAATAGCCGGTGACTCTTCAGCCCCTGCTTTCCACTCTGTCCCTGCCCGATTGTTTGGCCGTATACAAGGCCCTGTCGGCAGCCTGAATCAGCTGTTCCGGCGTGTCTATCCCCTCGCCGCAGGAGCTGACGCCGATGCTGACCGTGAGCATGCCTTTGGGAGATCCTGTGTGTTCCATGCCAAGATTTTTTACGGCCTGACGCGCAACATCAGCCGCAGTCCAGGCCGCATCTTTGCCTCGCGGCAGAACCATGCAGAACTCCTCTCCGCCGTAGCGCCCCAGAAATCCTTCAAACTGTTCGGCGATCCGTTGCAAGGTTGCCGCCACTTCGCGCAGGCAATCGTCGCCGGCCTGGTGGCCGTACGTATCGTTATATTTTTTGAAAAAGTCTATGTCGGCAATAAGATAGCTTATGGAACAAGTTTGTTTCGTACATCCGGCCCACATCTCCTGCAGGGCCTTATCCAGGGCGCGGCGGTTGCTTACGCCCGTCAGGCCGTCGATGTTGGCCAGCCGTTCCATATCGGAATAGGCGCGTTCCAGCGCCTGCGTACGTAGTTGCACGCGATCTTCCAGCTCCTGGTTCAGCTCGCGCAAGGCACGGCTCTGGCGACTGAGCGTCAGGTGTAGCCGGATCCGCGCCAGCAGTTCGTTATAACTGAAGGGTTTGGGGATATAGTCGTTGCCGCCCGCGGAAAAGCCCTGCTCGAGGTCGCCGTCCCTGGTCAGGGCGGTGAGAAAAATAACAGGCAACCTTTCGAACGCGTATTTTTCGCGTAACTCTTCGCAGACCTGATAACCGGAGAGACCGGGCATCATGACATCGAGCAGCACCAGGTCGTACGTATCGCCGTGCTGACGCAACAGCTCCTGTGCCTCCAGCCCCGAAGTGGCTGTGGTGACCCGGTAACCATTGATACGCAGGTTGTTTTCCACAACGCGCAGGTTGACGGGTTCGTCATCCACTACAAGCAGATGCTCCGCGTTTTCAGGAACTACGTACGCATCCCCTGCCTCCGCCGGCGCGGCATTGTCCAGCGCGGCGGATGCCGTGGCCAGCTCTGCGATCTGGCAGTCCGGGAGTACCCCCGCCTGTCCCGCTGGAACTTCGAGGACATAATCGTCGCTACGCCGCCCTGCCGGGGCTTGCCGCAAGGTGAATACGAATGCCGATCCGCCTCCCTCGCGGGTTTCAGCCCGGATTGTTCCTCCGTGGCTTTCCACCAGCTGCCGCGTGATGGCCAGTCCGAGACCCGTGCCCGGTTTCGCCCGCTCCAGACCGCCGTCCAGCTGTTCGAAGGATTCAAAAATCAAATCGCGGTCTTTTTCGGGTATGCCGACGCCCGTATCCTCCACCTGAATCCGGATCATCCCTTCAACCACGCTTGCGGCAACCGCCACGTGGCCCTGAGGAGTGAACTTCACCGCATTGCCGAACAGATTGTAGAGAATCTGCTGCAGTCTGTTTTCATCGGCCTGCACCAGGGGCAGATCTTCGGGCACATTGTTCAGCAAAGCCAGCCCCTTGGGTTCAGCAAGCACCCCGACCATGGAAATCACCAGGTCGCAGGCTATCTTCAGATCCACAGGCCGCATGGCCAGTTTCAGATCCTTGTGCCTGAGTTTGGAAAAATCCAGGATATCATTGACCAGATTGGCGAGCCTGCGGCTGCTGGCAACCACCATTTCGAGATTCTTCCCCACCTCGGATGAAAGCGGTCCGGCCGCCCCTTTCAACAGGGACTCCGCAATACCGGTGATGCCGTGCAAGGGCGTACGCAGCTCGTGGGACGTATTGGCAAGGAATTCGTCCTTGAGCCTGTCCGCGGCGCGCAGGGACTCAATGGAGGCTTCTTTCAGACGCAAGGCTTCGGCCTGGGCTTCGTCCCGGAGCTTGTGGCTTTCGGACAGGTGCCGGGCCATGGAATTGAACTGAGTCGCCAGATGGGCTACCTCATCATTTCCACGCACATTGAGACGCGTCTCCAGGTCGCCGCTGCCGATGGCTTCGGCGCCGTCGCCGAGTTCGCTCAAGGGTTTGACGATGACGTACTGCAAAATCAGCATCAACAATCCCACTGCCAGCACCAGAGCGAACACGCCGATAAAAATGACCACCCGAACCAGCTCCTGACCTGCCTGGGCCAGCTCTCTGGCGGGCAGATAACTGACCAGCAGGAGCCCGCCGGGCAGTTTTCTGGCCCGGATCAGCAATTCCCCCTCAGAAGCGTCAAAAACGTTTTCCGAATCGCTTTGCACAGCCTTTTGCGCAGCCTCAAACAGGGCGGAAAAATGGCTGATGCGTACGCCTGTGGCCTCCGGGTACAGGGGGCGGCCCTGGCCGTCCAGAACCAGAACGCCGCCGTTTTTTCCGATCCGCGTATCGGCTATAAGCTTGCGCAGACCGTCCAAGCGCGCCGTAATCACCAGATACCCCCGATGGGAAGGCGCTTTGGCGGTGGAATCCTCAAAGGTAGGATCCACAAACTCCAGGCGCTTCGCCACCACCATGACAGGCTCCCCGGTATCCGGATTCCATTGAAAAAAACTCCCCCGCGCCGCCCCGGTCTCTTGCATTTGCCGGAACCACTGGCTCGAGGCCTCGCTTTCCGACGCATTGTGCGCATCGTTGGCGGAGTAGCGCGCATCTTCGAAACCGTCGGGCAGAACGACGCGAATTTCCTCATAATCAGGATAGGCTTTGTTGTAACTGGAGAACAGATTCAGCAAAGGAAGCAGGGCAAAATAATACCGCTCCTCCTCCGGAGTGAACAGGAAGGTTTTCAACAGGCCGGATCCGGAAAACAACAGGGCGTTGGCTTCCGTGGTTTTGCTTTCCTCCGCCTCGCTCAGGGCTATCTGGCCGGTCAGTGAGGCCATCTGGCTGAGCATGTTCTCCTCGGCGTTTTCACGCAATCGTTCGACCGCTATCCAGCTGACTATGAGCAGCGGACCGATCACCAGGGGAACAAGCAGCAGCGGCAGTTTGCTTCGCAGTTTCATAACGCGTTGGGTATCACCGCCCTACTCCTTTATCAGAGCCCAGGCTTCGATCATTTTTCGCTTAATGCGCGGGTTGATATTTTTGACTGTTTCGCTCGCTTCAAGCAGCTCCTCGGACGGATAGATGGTCCGGTTGTCGAGCAGCTCTTTGGGCAGCAGCTTGCGGGCTTCCTTGTTGGGGCTGGCAAATTCGAGTTCCTCTGCGGCTCTGGCGCTGTTGGAGGCCTCTATCAGATAATTGACGAAATCGCAGGCCAGCTGCTTGTGCTCGGAAAATGCGGAGACCACCATATAGTCCATCCAGATTTCCCCGCCCTCTTTCGGCACCACGTAGCGGATTGCCGGATTGCGCTTCTGCAGCAGCAGGGCGTCGCCGTTCCAGGTCTGCCCCATCCAGGTTTCCCCCGAGACGATGCCGGAATCCGCGTCCGTCTTCAAATATCCGTACGTCTGCACATAGGGCTTTTGCCGCTTGACCAGTTCTATGGCTTCATCCACCTGGGCCGGATCCTCGGAGTTGAGCGAGTAGCCCAAAGATTTGAGCGCCATGCCGATGCCCAGCCGGTGAATATCCACCAGCATGATCTTGCCGCGCCAGGCTTCTTTGGGATTGTAGAACTGCTTCCAGCTGGTGATATCATCTTTGATAAGATCCGAACGATAGATAATGCCCAGAGTCCCCCACAAATACGGTACGGCATACTGCTCTGTCTCGGGCCAGGCCGTCTTCCATCTGGCGTCGACCTGTGCGAGATTGGGAACCTTCTCCTCGCCAAGGGGAACGATCCAGCCCCGTTTGGCGTACGGCACCACATCGTTGCCGTTGATCATGAACACATCGAAGCCTTTGCCCTTGCCGCGCATGATTTTTTCGTCCCGCTCGTCCGAGGACTGAAAGTACTTCTGATGCACTATCACGTTGCGGGTCTTTTCAAACTCTTCGATGATTCCTTTGCCCACGTAGGCTGTCCAGTTGTAGAATACCAGTTCCGGCTTGTCCGCAGCCCGAACCGGGCATCCCCAACCGGTCAGACAGGCGACAACCGCGCAAAACAGCCCCAAACGCATCAAAAGATATAAAGATCGGCGGACGTCGGTCATGCTTCCTCCTGAAAAAACTGTGCGCATCAAGCGCCGTTGCTACAATTGCACTTTCCCCGGCCCTGGCGTAACAATCTTTGCCAGCAAAGCCTTTTCGTAAAAGAGAGCGCTTATTTTACAACCTTGTAAATAATATGTTCGATTTTATCCAGAGCAATTTAAGAGGAATAAAACAGCACTCAAGGCAGAGCAATGCGTTTCGGACAAACATGGTAACATACGACCTGCCGTAGGGCATTACAAGCAATGATAAACTGCGTCGTCTTTCACTATGCAATTACCACATTAACTTAAAAGCAAACAATCAACGCAGCAAGACCTCTCAAATTCACCGGATTAGCAACACTGTTCGCGGCTTGGTTCGGCACAATACCACTATAATGAAGTCCTGACAGACTTTTCTTCATGCAATAACTTGCCACGAAACAGGAATCCACCCGCTTATAAGAGAGCATTTTGCCGCTAAAGCTCCCTGTGCAATAATTGAAGGATCTGGTGTGAAAAAAATATGACAAACCTGAAATGCAAACGCCATAACATGCGGAGAGTCGAATGCTTTTTCGTCCTGCTTTCCGGCTTCACTCCGCGTACAGATGCATGGCTTTGCGCCCGAAAGGGATGCCGAGTTTGCGCATGCGGCTTTGCAGCGTACGCGGATGCATGCCCAGCAGCTCGGCCGCGCCGCCCGGACCGTCAACCACGCCCCTGCTTTTTCGCAACGCGCGAATGATGTGTCTGGACATGGCCCTGTCCAGATTCAGGTTGCCGGAAGCCTGCTCTTCGACGTCTTCATTTCCGGGCGGGATGATACTCTCAAATGTCAGAGGCTGATCCGGACGGATGATGATCTCCCGTTCGATCACGTTGGCCAGTTCGCGGACATTGCCGGGCCAGTCGTATTCCAAAAGCCTGTCCACCGCACCGGGAGCGGCCTTGGGCAGTTTTGCCAGCCCCATGTCCGCGGAAATCTTACGGATGAAATGGGCTGTCAGAGGTGGAATGTCGACCTTTCTGCGACGCAGGGGCGGAATGGAAATGGGAAAGACATTGAGCCGGAACAGCAGATCGCGGCGAAACGCGCCCTGTTCCGCCAGCTCCTGCAGATTACGGTGCGTCGCCGCCAGAATACGAACATCGGCTGTCCGGACCTCGCCGCCGCCCACGCGTTCGAAGGTCTTGTCCTGCAGCACGTGCAGAAATCTGGTCTGGGCCTCCAGCGAAAGCTCGCCGATTTCATCCAGAAAAATGGTACCGCCCTCGGCCCGTTCGAAATAGCCTTTCTTGTCCTTTAGCGCGCCGGTAAACGCTCCTTTGCAGTGGCCGAACAAACTGCTTTCCAGCAGCGTTTCCGGTATGCCCCCGCAATTGACCTTAATGAACGGTCCGGACCGGCGGGAGGACAAACGGTGTATGGCTCCGGCGACAACCTCTTTACCCACGCCGGTTTCTCCCAGCAGCAGCACAGGCGCGTCCGTGGGGGCCACCTGGCCGCAGGCTTCCATCACGCCCTTGAGTCCGAAGTAGGCGCCCACCACCTCCTCCTGCGCACCGCGCAGCAGTTCCGACTGCAAAAAATCCGTCCGGTCCGCCAGGATCTCCCTGAGGCGCGAGCACTCGCGCTCGTGCAGAAAATTGGTGCTGATCAGCGATACGGCGTCGTGCAGCAGCCCGAACAGCTGCGCATGCTCCCGCGTATAGCTAACAGAAGGATCCAGAGGGGTCAGCGCTGCAGATCCGAGATAGCGACCGCCTGGCGCCAGCCTGAGCACAAGGCAAGCCGAATCCGGCGTATTCAGGTCCAGGCCGAGCTGCTTTCCCATAGGAAACTCGCTCAGGCAATCGATGATCAGACAGGAAGCCTCTTCGGACGAACGGTTCACGGACGCCCGTATGAGTTCCCGGATTTCCGCGGGAACAACAGTCTTTTTGCTTACAGCTGGCGATGCCTCTGGTGTGGCGTCAACAACGGTTTCAAAAAGCCCCAGCCCTTCGTCAAAAAGATGCAGGCTGAAATAATCGGCCGGGATATGACTGCGAAGAAACAGCAGGCATTGCTGAAAAGCCAGGTAAATGTCGGGTCCGGCAAGCAGCCGGGCCACGGCCTCGCGTTGAAAGACACTTTCTTCTGCCTCGGGCATGGGGGAGTCCTATCATATACGCTGATGGATTTTATTAGATAATTCCCCTACACTATGAATATTCATAGTTCAAGCATGCTCTTAACCATCCTTTTTTACTCAACAATTTTTATCCATTATATCAACAGATAAATTATTTTTTGCGGATTGCGTCCCTCAGACGACACTCTTGTAAAGGTATTTCCGGCAAACAAGCCCTAATCGGCAGTATCGTATATAATATTTTTAAACTCTGAATTATCATAATTCAGCTCATTCGATTCCCAGCCAACCCCACCATTCACACAATAACCCCCTTAGATAACAGCGATTACATAAACCGAATTTTTTGGCACCATTTTGGCTTTACCCCCCGAAACAGGAGTGGCCATGGAATGGATCGAAATCATCCGCATGCGCGGGCAAAGCCCTCCGGAAAGGACCTCTCTGATCGGCAATCTGCACGAGCTATTGTTGCAGGCCAACGAAGCGGGGTTGACCCAGTTCAAAATCTGCAGCTGTCCCGACAAACGGGACCTGCTTGTGCTGCTGCACTGGGACAGGCCGTTCGGCCCCAAAACCGGAAAAAGCCACTTGGGCGAAGTCGTCGCCACGGAGATGGCCCGTTTCGGCCTGGTTGACCATTCCATGTGGCATTCCGTGTGGCACTCAATCACAACCCATAAATACGATGCGTAACGTCGCGCCCCGCATCTTGAAGGAGTTCTCATGAATTTCGCATTGGACCGCCGTTACAGCAGATTTTTCACCTTTTTGGTCATCCTTGCTGCCGCGATGCTGCTGGCCGCGCCTGCACCGGCCCTGGCCCTGCCCCAGGCCGGGCATTATTTCAACGGCGCCAACGGGCTGTTATCCGCCGTGCCAATGCCCGCCGGGTTCACCTATGCAAACAATTTCTTCATGTACAACACCGACACCATCCGGGATGAAACAGGCGCCGCCACCGACATCGGCCAGGTGGATGTCTACGTCAACGCCTTCACGCCCATCTGGACCAGTGCGAGCAAAATCCTCAACGCCACCTACAGCTGCATGCTGCTTGTGCCGCTGCAAAATGTGGAAATGGGCAATTTTTCCGGCCTCAAGGGTGAGGAATACTGGGGGGTGGGAGACGTCCTGCTCCAGCCGCTGATGCTCACCTGGGACCTGGAAACGCTTTTTCTGACCTTTCGCTACGGCTTCTTCGCCCCCACCGGCAGATACAAGCTGCACGGGCAGGACAATATCGGGCTGGGATACTGGACGCACCAGTTCATAGGCGGCGCGACCCTGTTCTTCGGTCCGGACGACACCTGGCATATCTCCTGCCTGAACCGGGTGGAAATCCACTCGAAACAATACGGACAAAACCTGTTTCCCGGCACGAACGTTGTCTCCGAATGGGGTTTCGGCAAAACGCTTCTCGAAGGACTTGATGTGGGCATCACAGGGTACGCCAACATTCAGGTGGAGTCCGAGTCGGGAAGCTCGCTCAACGTGGACCGGAACACCTACCAGGTTTTCGCCCTGGGCGGCGAAGTCAGCTACCATATTCCAGAGACGTCCCTGCTGCTCAAACTGCGTTGCAACAGAGAATTCGAAGCTCGCAACCACGCGGAGGGCGTGGCCTCGACCTTTACCCTGGCCTACCATTTTTAAGCCTGCACGCTCGCGTCAGTAACTTCGCATTCGCTGCATCAGAAACCGACAACGGATAAACCACGTTTCAGAAACCCAAACCAAGGAAACATGCCATGAAAACACTGATCATTTTCGTCGCTGTCGTCATCTGCCTGGCGCTTTTGAGCACTCAGCGCAAAGCCCAGGCCCAGGAATCCGAAGTATCCGTACATCACGAATGGGGAAAGTTGAAGGAAGTCGTCGTGGGCACAGGCCAGGGCCTGCGTATGCCGGGGTATAGCAAGTTCGTGGATTTCATTTACGATCCTCAATATCTGGAAAAAATGAAAAAGGACGGCGGACGTCCAGCCATGGAAATCGAACCGGAAATGACTCCGAAAGTGATTCAGCAGATCGACAATCTGGCCAAAGTGCTGGAGGAGCATGGCGTGGTGGTGCACCGTCCCAAGCTCCTGGACGAACAGCAGAGCAAATACCTGAACTATGTCCAGTTGGGACAGATGCAGCTCTACGCCCGAGATCCCATGCTTGTCATCGGCAACACCATCATTGAAACCGCGCTGAAGGTGCCCATGCGGGCCAAAGAACGTTACGGACTGCGGGACATCCTGCTGCAGCGGGCCCAAACCGGCAACGCGAACTATGTGGCCATGCCCGCGCCGGACCCGAATTTTCCGGAAGACGGCATATACATCGAGGGCGGCGACGTGCTTCTCAATGGGTATGAAATTTACGTGGGCAACTCCGACCGCGCCAGCAGCGATGCGGGACGCTGGTGGCTGCAGAAAATCCTGGGCCCGAAATACCATGTGCATGAAATAAAACTGAGCAACAAATGGGAACACCTGGACTGCGTCATGGCTCTGCTGCGTCCGGGCCTGGGCTTGCTGCACCGCGAAGGAATTACAGGCGAGCTGCCCGATTCGCTCAAGGGCTGGGACTTCATCGACGTTACCGAAGAAGAGGCCAAGCACCTGGGGGCCAACTGCCTGGTGCTGGATGACACAACCGCCATCATGGACAAAGCACACCAGCGCATCATCGCCGAAGTGCGTAAACGCGGCCACAAGGTCATTGAAATTCCCTACGATGCCGTTTCCACGTGGGGGGGCGCCATGCGCTGTTCGCACCATCCGCTGATCCGCGAGAGCGTGCTCAAATAACGGAAAGCCCTATCGACAACACCCCCCGTCGTTCTGTTGAACGGCGGGGGGCCTTTGCATACAAATGCCTGGCCATGGCATTGTCCGGATTCAGATCGCAGAAACCATCCTCTCCTGCAGCATCGTGTCCGGACAAATTGTAGCCGCGAATGTCCGGATGAGGTCGACGGACTAAGGTCGCTCCCTCTCATCAGACATAACCCATCAACCACACCTATAAATTCTATTATTAACTATCTGCCTTTGCTATGAACTATCGTTGCTCAGGCCGAAATCCTGTTACAGCTCCGATTTCAATTTAATTCCATCACGTTAAAATCGGCTTGACTTTACTCGCTGCCGACTTTAGGAAAAACGTATTAAGCTGTACGTCCGAAATACAGACTGTGTCTTTAGAACAGATATCCACCACACATTACATACATACCATCGGGTGTTTTTAACAACATTATGCAAAGAGTTAAAACGGCTCTTTGCTTCGCACTTAACGAGCACTGCGTTTCACAGCTCCTATAATTAAAAACGTAACTTTTTATGTTATTACGTTAAGGGATACAATTACGTCAATTCATATGACGAATTATCGTAACTAAAAAGCACCGCTTATACCATGGGGGGGTCACAAATTGGACACAAACCAGGTTTACGATGCGATTTTTGTGGGTGGGGGGCCTGCCGGACTTGCTGTCGGATCCGAATTGTCCGCCGATCATGATATTCTGATTCTGGAACAGGATGTGGCGGGTAAAACAACCAAAAGCTGGTTTGTTCCGTACAACGTCATAGATCAGAAGGTCGAACCCTATACGTACAACGGCGTAACCAGATTCATGACGCAGACATACGGCGGCGCCAATCTGAACTGGCGGGCCGAATTGTTCGACCGCTACCCCTACATAGATGAACATGCCCTGCTGGCCCATTGGAAAGATGTCATCAGCAACAACGGCTGCAGTATCCTGGAACATTGCACGTACAATGACCACAGCGTCGCGGACGGCATTGTCAGCGTTCAGACGTCCCAGGGGACATTCCGTACGCGGCTTTTGATAGACGGCTCCGGATACAATTCGCCGATCCTGGAGAAGTACCGCATCAACCGTTCCAATGACTACTGGTGGTCGGTTTACGGCAGCGTGGGAGAACATCCCGACGGTCTGAACGGCATGCAGGTGGGCGATTACATGCTCTGGCAGACCTTTGAGGATTCCACTGCCAACCATGATGCCTCCATGGCGAGCGGGCGCCCTGTTTTTGAATACGAGATTCTGGACGCATCGACGTCTTTTTCCTTTATTTTTTATTTGCGCAAAGAACGCATGCCGCTTGAGGTTATGGAAAAAGAGTACATGAAAGTCATTCGCGACGAGCCCACCACGGGCAATTTCCATGATCTGCGTATCAAGGAACTGAAGCACGGGTGGTATCCTTCGGGCACGGTCTCTTCGCAGCGGCTGGCCGAAGACCATGTCGTGTTCATCGGCGACGCGGGATGCTGGACCACACCCTGCGGCTGGGGGATGACCTTTATTCTGGACAACTACCAGTTCTTTTCCGGACAGATTCGCGACCTGCTGGGCAAAAACACTCTGGACAAAAAAAGCCTGCTTTCCGTGCCGCACTACAAGGTGCACGAAAAATACGAAGTCCTGCTCGACGCCATCGTCACGCATTTTCTTTCCAATGCCTCGGCCTCCCAGTTGAACCGGTTCATCAACCTCTTCCAGCAAATCCCCAAGATTCTTTGCGAGAAAGTATTTACCCTGTGCATCACTCGCGAGGAAGTTCACACCATGGCCAAAGCCATGTTCAAGGAATTCAAACCCATGGAACTGGTCAGTATTCTGACCAAAGCGGATTACCTCCTGCTGCTCGAGGAAGCACGCTATTTTGCCGAAGATGCTCTGCTCACGGATCTGCATGATGTTTTTGAGCGCCACCATGGCATCAGTGTCGAGAAGGCAGAAAACAGCGGATATAATTTTACTTAACCGTCAAGCATTACATATCTTTTTAGCCTTAACAAGGATTGTTACGCACGGAAGGATGCGACATGAGCGAACTTGTATTTAAAGAATCCAGCAACTCGAAAATCTCTGCCGATTCCCAGAACCAAAAGAGCTTCAAAGTCATCATCGCGGACGATGAAGAAGATGTGCATGTAGTGACCAAGTATGTTCTGCGAAATTTCGAGTTCCAGGGGCAGAAGCTCGAATTTCTCAGCGCCTACTCCGCCGAGCAGGCCAAACTGTTATTGCGGGAGCACCCGGATGCTTCCTTGATCCTGCTCGATATCGTCATGGAAGAAGATGACTCGGGTCTTTCGGTAGCCGAATACATCCGGGAAAATTTGTGCAACAAACTCATGCGCATCATCCTGCGTACCGGGCAGCCGGGGCTGGCGCCGGAAGAAGAAATCATCAGCAAGTACGACATCAACGACTACAAGGAAAAGACCGAACTGACGAGCCTGAAGTTCAAAACCGCCATGACCATGGCTCTGCGGGCTTATACGGACATCGTCACCATTGATTCGTTCCGGATGATCCTCGAGCAGGAAGTCCGCCAGCGGACAGCCGAGCTGGAGGAAAAAAATCGCGAACTGGCGCGGCTCAACCTGGAACTGGAACAGCGCGCGACAACGGACGCCCTGACCGGCGCGTACAATAGAATGAAATTCAACATGGTTCTGGAAACCGAAATCAAACGTTTCAAGCGTTATGAGCGCCCCATGTCCATCGCCATGTTCGACATCGACTTTTTCAAGAACATCAACGACACCTTCGGGCACCATGCCGGAGATTGTGTCCTGCGCGAGTTGGTAAACGTGGTTACCACCCACATCAGGGACTGCGACGTACTCGCCCGCTGGGGCGGGGAGGAATTCGTCATTCTGTTTCCTGAAACATCTCTGGAAACCTGCCAGAGCATCTCGGAAAAATTACGGCAGCAGATTGAAGCCACCTGTTTCGACTGTATCGGGACCATGACCTGCAGCTTCGGCGTCACGGAATTCACCCACGAAGACGACCATGAAACCCTGAACAAGCGTATCGACGATGCGCTGTACGAAGCCAAAAGAAAAGGCAGAAACATCGTAGTCTGCAAATAAGAACGAGCCCCCATGACACACGATATCGCAGGATTCGACCTCCAGGACAAACTGTTTGAAAACGACCGGACTCTGGTCTACCGGGGAACCCGCCAAAGCGACGGGAAAAACGTGGCCGTCAAAATGGCCAACTCCCCCTATCCGCTGCATGTAGACATGATCCGGATCAAATACGAGCACGATGTTTTGACCCATCTCGACATAAGCGGCGTCTCCCGTGCGGTGTCTCTGGAAAACTACCAGGACGGCTTCGCCCTGGTGACGGAGTTTTTCGAGGGCGTCACGCTTCATGAACTGAGCAGAAAAAGCCTCATCAACCTGGAACAGTTTATCGATTACGCCATCGGCCTGGCCGCGATCATCGGTAACGTGCATGAATCAGGCGTGATCCACAAAGACGTGAATCCGCACAACGTGCTGGTCAACGAAGCCAGCGGCGAACTGCAGCTCATTGATTTTCACCTTGCCTCCTTTCTGGAACAGCAGAAACAGGAAGCCGTCAGCCCCGGTTCGCTGGAAGGCTCCTTTCCGTACATGTCCCCGGAACAGACCGGCAGAATGAACCGCGGAATAGACTACCGTACGGACTACTATTCGCTCGGCGTTTCGCTGTACGAAGTGCTCACGGGCAAGCATCCCTTCCAGGCCGACGACGCCATCGGCTGGGTGCACTGCCACATTGCCAAAACGCCTCCGCCCATACGCAGCCTGCGCCGCGACGCGCCCCACGTCATAGAAAACATCATTTTCAAGCTCATGGCCAAAAAGGCCGAGGATCGTTACAACAGCATCGGAGGTCTGCTCTGGGATCTGGAAAACTGCCGCAGGCAGCTGGCTCAAACCGGAGACATCGAGAATTTCCCTGTCGGCAGCTGCGACCACTCCATCAAATTTCAAATCCCGCAGAAACTGTACGGCCGCGAATACGAAACCAGGGTTCTGGAGGAGTGCTTTTCGCGCATCGTGGCCGGTGGCGCTGAAATGTTCATGGTCGCCGGCTATTCCGGCATCGGCAAGTCCGCGCTGGTCAACGAAATCCATAAACCCCTGGTGGAAAAATACGGGTTCTTCATCTCCGGCAAATTCGACCAGTTCCAGCGGGACATTCCCTACTCGGCTATGCGGGATGCGTTTCAGGGGCTGTTCAAACAGCTGCTCATGAGTCCGCAGGAAGAACTCACTGTCTGGAAGGAGAGACTCCTGGAAGCGCTCGGACCCAACGGCCAGGTCATCATCGACGTCATCCCGGACGTGGAAAAAATCATGGGACCGCAACCTCCCGTGCCCAATCTGGGAACCGAAGAAAACCAGAACCGCTTCAATACCGTTTTTCTCCAGTTTCTTCAGGTGTTCCTGCGCAAAGAGCACCCTCTGGTCATCTTTCTCGACGACCTGCAATGGGCGGACATCGCGACCCTGAACCTGATCAACACCCTGATGCACTCCGAAGGCAACCATTACCTGATGCTGATGGGAGCCTACCGGGACAACGAAGTCGACCATACGCATCCCTTCATTCTGATGCTGGAGGACATTCGCAAGTCGGGCGTCAGCGTCCATACGCTCGTTCTGAAAGCCCTGGACCTGTCTCATCTAAATCAGCTGATCTCGGAAACCGTGCATGCGGACATCGATGCCGTGACACCGCTTTCCGGTCTGGTGCTGGAGAAAACCGGAGGCAACCCCTTTTTCGCCATTCAGTTCCTGAAGAACCTTCACCATGAACATCTGCTCACCTACGACCCGCCCAACCATTGCTGGGCCTGGAATATCGACCAGATCAAATCCCAGGAAATCACCGACAATGTCGTGGAGTTCATGGTCAAAAAGCTGCGGACGTTGCCGGAAGACACCCAGCATCTGCTGCGCCTGGCCGCCTGCATCGGCAACAGCTTCACCCTGGACACCGTCTCCATCATCGCCGAAGAACCCGCCGAAACCGTGGCCAAAAAGCTCTGGCCCGCGGTAACGGAAGGGTTGCTTCTGCCCCAGGACGACGGCCATTTGCAACTTAAAACCCTGGATGACCGCCTGGCTTCCTTATCCCAGGAAAAACACCCCGAGGCCCTGGAAAAATTCCTCCATGACCGCGTACAGCAGGCCGCCTATTCGCTCATCGAAGAAAGCCAGAAACAGATAACCCATCTGACCATCGCCCGGCTGCTTCTGAAATCCGCCCAGGAGGAAGACCCCGAATCCCTCTCTTTCAGCGTTCTCGAGCACTACAACAAAAGCATCTCGCTGGTGACGGATCCGGAAGAACGGCGCGTCGTGGCCTCCATCAACGTCCGCGTGGGACAGCGGGCCAAAGATTCCACCGCCTATTCGCCCGCCCTGCACTATTTTACCGTGGCGGCGGATATCATGGGGCCGGAGGCCTGGGAAAACCACCATGACCTGATGTTCTCCATCCACAAGGGGCTCACCGAAACCCTGTTTCTCACCGGAGATTTCAAACAGGGCATCGCCAGCGCGGATGCCGTGTTGAAACGCTGCAGGACACGGGAAGAAACGGTCGAAATCAATAACATTCTGATTCTTTACTACGGCGGCGACGGCCAAATGGACAAGGCCATCGACATTGCCATCGACTCCCTGGCTCTCTACAAACAGCATCTTCCGCGCAAATGCACCCGGACGCGGTTGCTTGTGGAGCTGGCTTCGGCCAAATACATCGAACTGGGCAAAAACGCGGACTACCTGCTGGCCATGCCCAAGGCAACGGATCCCGACGCCTTGAGCATCCTGAGCCTGCTCAAAGAGCTTGTCGCCCCCACCTATCTTCAGGGCTTGCTGCTTCTGCCCTTTGTCATTCTGCGCATGTTCAAACTCACCATGCGCTACGGCAACAGCTCCATTTCCTCGTTCATTTATTCCGGCATCGGCCTGCTCTGGTCCAAGCTCGGCGTGCCCGGATCGGCGTACAAATACGGCAAGCTGGCCATGGAATACCTCAAGCATGTGGATAATCCGCCCATGGAAGCGCGGACCTATTTCATGGTCACGAGCTTTTGCATGTTCTGGAAACAGCCCCTGTCGGACACCCTGGAGCCGCGTAAGATCGGTCTGCAGAAACTCACCAACACCGGTGAAAATTTCTGGGCCTCCTACATCTACATGTTCGGTTTCTGGCAGGAGGTCGTCCTGTCGAAATCCATCAGCGACATGGTGGAACGTACGGAACGCGAAGTCCGCTTTGCCAAGAAAGTCAACCAGATCGAGCCGTACCATGTGCACGCGCTGCACCGTGCGCTGTTCAAAAATCTCTCAGGCTCCATCAAGCAGCCCGACTGTCTTGATTACGGCGACCACGACGAGCGTACGGCCAAAACCTATTTCGACTCCAACGTCTCTTCCACCTGCGGCTATTTTTATCACGCGACGACCAGACTTCTGCTGCATTACTTTCACGAAAACTATAAAGAAGCCGTGCTGGCGGCCACCGGCCCGGAAGTCACCGCGGATGTCATCGCCGATCCGACCTTCAACCTGACCATCTATACGCTGTTCACCTGCCTGGCGATCCACGCTGCCATGGACGGCTTTTCAGCCCAGGAGCAGGCGCGTTACAAAAGCATCCTGGCATCCGGCAAGCGCAAAATTCAAAAATGGGCCAAATGCGGACCGCAGAATTTTACCGTGATGCTCCTGCTGCTGCGCGCCGAGGAAGCCCGCGCCGCCAATCAGCACAACGACGCCATTAGCTCCTATACGCAGGCCAGGGAGGAAGCGCAGCGCATGGAATCGATCTTTCTGGAAAGCCTGTGCTGCGAGCGCTTCGCCAAATATTTCATGGGCGTGGGCAACGATCGCGTGGCCAGCGGATACATGCAGGAAGCGGTATTCCTCTACGGCCAATGGGGAGCCAAGGCAAAGGTCAAACTGCTGGAGCAACAGTATCCGAAACTGCTGCAGACCTCCCGCCTGGAAAAATATTTCTCCGAACGCAGTTCCACTTCAACATCATTGTCCGCCCAGCTGGATGTCGCCACGGTCGTCAAGGCTTCGCAGGCCATTTCCAGTGAAATCGTCCTCGGCAAACTGCTTGAAAAACTGATGCGTATTCTGATTGAAAGCGCAGGAGCCCGGCGGGGAGCTGTGCTGCTCAAGCAGGAAGGCGAGCTGCTGGTTCAGGCGGAAGGCGATGCGCAGGCCGACGAGATCAAGACGCTCCAGAGCCTTGCTCTGGAACAAGCCTCATTCCTGCCGGTTTCCATCATTCGTTATGTCGCCCGGACCCAGGAAACCGTGGTCCTGGGAGATGCGACCCAGGACGGCGGATTCACCGGCGACGCCGAGATAAAGGCACGGCAGCTCAAGTCACTGCTGGCCATGCCTATTCTGAACTACGGCAAATTGCTCGGCATTCTGTATCTTGAAAACGACCTTATCGAAGGCATGTTCACGCCGGAGCGTCTCGAACTGCTCACGGTTCTGGCTTCCCAGGTGGCCATCTCCATTGAAAACGCGCAGTTTTACAATATGATGGAGAAAAAAGTCGACGAGCGGACCGGCGAACTGCAGGAAGCCCTGGCCAACCTCAAGCGCAGCCAGCAGCAGATCATTGAATCCGCAAAAATGGCCGCTCTCGGACAGCTCATCGCCGGTGTGGGGCACGAAGTGAATACGCCGCTCGGAGCCATCAAATCTTCCATCGGCAATATCGAAGTCTCGCTGCACGATACGCTCTCCCAACTGCCGCGGCTGCTCCAGGTGCTCACCAGCGAGCAGCAGGAAGAATTCATGAATCTGCTGACCCATGCGTTCAGCAAACAGCTTTTTCTGACCACCAGAGAAGAAAGGAAAATCCGTAAAGCCCTGGAAGAGGAACTGGCTAAACTCGGCGTCGAAAATACGCGCACCATGGCCAACATCTTTATCAAACTGAATATTCACGAAGATCCTACGCCGCATATCCCCTTGCTGCAAAACGAGCACGGCGAAATGATTTTCAATGTGGCCTATAAACTGGCGGACTTGAACTCCAACGCCTCCAATATCTCTCTGGCCGTGGAAAAAGCGAGCAAGGTCATTTTCGCCCTGAAAAATTTCGCCCGTTTCGACCAGGGTGACAAAGCAGTCAAATCTTCCCTCAAGGACGGACTCGAAACCGTCCTGACGATTTATTACAACCAGATCAAGCGAAACATTAATCTGGTCACCGAATACGAAGAACTGGACGAAATCTACTGCTACCCGGACGAACTGAACCAGGTCTGGACCAATCTGATCCACAACGCCCTGCAGGCCATGGAGTTCAAAGGCGATTTAAAAATCCAGCTGAACCAGGTCAACGGATTTCAGCGGGTTTGCATCAAGGACAGCGGTCCGGGCATCCCGGACGATCTGTTCGGAAAAATCTTCACCCCGTTTTTCACCACGAAAAAAGCCGGCGAAGGCAGCGGACTCGGACTGGATATCGTCAAAAAAATCGTCGAAAAGCACCAGGGAAAAATCGAAGTTGCCAACAATGCCGACGAAGGCGCAACATTCTCCGTTTTCATTCCCGCACTCACACAATTAAAGAAGCAAGAAGGACCAGCCAATGACTAACGAGGTTATTTTGTGCGTTGATGATGAGCCCATCGTGCTCAATTCTCTGGAAAGCCAGCTCGCCCATGAATTCGGCACGCAATTCCATATCGAACTGTCCGAAGGCGGCCCCGAAGCCCTGGAGCTGCTGGATGAACTGAGCGAAGAAGGCTACCGGACCCTTGTCATCATTTCCGACTGGCTTATGCCCGAGATGAAAGGGGATGATTTTCTCATCAAGGCTCACGAAAAATTTCCCCACGTGCTGACCCTGATGCTTACCGGACAGGCCGACACTGAAGCGGTGGAACGGACCAAAAGCCATGCGAACCTCTACAAGCTCATTCACAAGCCTTGGGAGGCCTCCGATCTCATCGAAACCATCAAATCCGGACTGCGTGAATTTGGAACCATCTGAACCTGATCCTCTTTTTCCTCAATGGGTATACGGATATGAATCGTAAAGTGATCTTATGCGTTGATGATGAAAAAATAGTCCTGGAAAGCCTTCGCAGCGAGCTGGAAAGCCACTTCAGCGATGAATACGACCTGGAGTTCGCCGAAAGCGGCACCGAAGCTCTGGAAGTTATCACCGAGCTGGTGGACGCCAACGACAAACTGGCCCTGATAATCACGGACTATCTCATGCCCGGCATCAAGGGCGATGAAATACTGGCCCGGATTTTTCAGGAACAGCCCGAATCCAAGCAGATCATGCTTACCGGCCATGCCAACCTCGAAGGCATCACCAACGCCATCAACAACGCCAAACTGTACAGATACATCTCCAAACCCTGGGAAAAAAGCGATCTGATCCTGACCATCACCGAAGCCGTGAAAAGCTATGAACAGGAAATGCAGATCAAGCAGCACCACGTCATCCTCGAAGAAACCGTCCGCGCACGGACCAGGGAACTCGAACAGACGCTCATGGACCTCAAAAACAGCCAGGAACAGCTGGTGGCTTCGGAAAAAATGGCTCTGCTGGGCGGACTGGTGGCAGGTATTGCGCACGAAATCAACACTCCGCTGGGCGTGGGCGTCACTGCCGCCTCGCACCTGGAATCTCAGCTGCGAAACGTTGTCCGCCTCTACCAGGAAGCGGAACTGACCCGCGAAGAATATGAAAATTTTCTGGACAGCGCGGTGGAAGGAATTCATATCCTGCTACGGAACCTGGAAGCCGCGGCGAATCTCGTCAGCAGTTTCAAACTGGTGGCCGTGGACCAGTCCAGCGAAGCGCTGCGTGAATTCAAATTCAAGGAATATCTGAAATCCATTCTGTTGAGTCTGCAACCCGAAACCAAGCAGGCGCCCGTCCAGATAAACGTTGACTGTCCGGAAGATCTGATGATCGACAGCTATCCCGGCGACTTTTCTCAAATCTTCACCAATCTGATCATGAATTCCATCATGCACGGTTTCAATGAAGGCAAAGAAAGCGGCAGCATTACCATTGCCGTCAGCAGACAGGACGCCGGCCACATCAAAATTCTTTACTCAGATACGGGCAAAGGCATTCCCGCAGAGATCATTCCCAAAATTTTTGATCCCTTTTTCACCACCAACCGCCAGTCCGGCCGTAGCGGCCTGGGCATGCACATTGTGTACAATATCATCACCCACCACCTCAAAGGAACCGTCGTCTGCGAGGAGAGCGCTGCTCAAGGCGCGCGCTTCATCATTACCGTTCCTTTAAAAATACGGGAGGAGAGCTGACCCTGAAGCTTCACCGCCGCAAGGCTCTTCCCTTCTGACGACGCCGCCATTCAAAAAAATGGCAATTTTTTCCACACCAATTTCTTTTGCGTGTCCTCCGAGACTCAACATATTAAAATAAAGAGAATTATTTTATTTAGAACACATCTTGCATGTCTGAACTCAGTAATCTTCACGCACAAGGAGACCTGAGATGCAGATTAAATCAAGTACCGGCGTAACGAATGCTTTTAGCGGGGATCTAAGCACGCGGCTGGAGGAACTGGCCCAGAAGGCCAGAGACAAAGCCAGCGCGCTTAAAACGGAAACCGGGCAAGACGCTGAAGCGCAAGCGCAGACCGTGGAAGAAAAAGAACTGGATTTTTCCAATGCCCAGGATCGTTCGGCTTTTCTGGCTTCCCTGCAGGGAGGAAACGAAACCGGCGCTACGCAGACGGGTGAAATGCTCAACCAGCACAGTCTGGATCCTGCGCGGGTGGCTCAATTGCTGGATCTGTAGAATTGTCCGTCGGGTCGATACTCAGGCTTGGTTTGCAGCGGCGGCGAGTTTTTTGACTCTGGTCATGATTTTTTTGGCTTTTCTCAGGTTGGGATCCATGAGCAATGCCTTGCGTGCGAGCGCGTAGGCTTCTTTGTTTTTGCCATTGCGCAGGTTGACCAGAGCGAGGATTTCGAGCGTTTCAGCCGCTTCTCCATATTTTTTTATGGCGTTGCGCGCCACCAGCTCGGCCTTGTCGAATTGCTTCAGGGCCTCATAGGCCGTTGCGGCGCTGATAAAGCAGGCTTCAGCGTCGCTGTCCACTTCCATGCCCTTACGAAAATAGAGCAGCGCCTGTTTGGGAAATCCCGCGCTGACCAGCTTGGACCCAATCACATAAAACATTTTATGCTCATCTACATATAAGGAGGCGGCTTCCTGAAAAGCGGCTTCGGCTTCGGCCAGATGCTTCTTTTCCAGCGAACGCTGCCCTCTGATCAAGAGGTTGTCGATTTTCAGTTTGCGTTCTCGGGTTTGCTCCAGGCTTTCTTTGCCCGCCTCTTCCTTAATGCGTTTGAGCAGCGCCACAAGCAGTCCGAGCAGTCGCTTGTAGCCCCCCTTGGCAAAATTGATGCCTTCGGGAAGGAACTGCTGCACATCTTCCGTCCGGTTTAGAAGCTGGAGAATTTCCTGCACGGCCATGTCCAGCTCCATTTTCTGGCGCCCGAAAATCTGGGCGCCTGCTGCGGCTTTCATGGCCAGCGTCAGCGATACCAGCGCTCTGTGGACATCATGATGATGGTAGTGCCCTCTTGCTCGGGCGAGTTCTTCCATAATGTTTTTAAAATCAGAGCTCATAGTCCAATCCGCAATAAGGTATTATAATTGTACACAGTACCTGCTGACCAGACTACAGTCAACCATAACCGCGTCTGTTTGCAGTATTTTTTACATAATAGTGGAACGGCGCCTGAAAATCCTCTTTTTTTGACAGAAAGGTGTTTTCTGCTCCGGGGTATTGGCATGACTCCTGTCTTTCTGATAGACTCATCTTTCTTGATCACGCGAAGGCCTCACGGGACACTGGACATTTACGAGGCAATACGTTTATATAATTAATAGGTAGATACGACTGCGTACGCCCGGAATCTGAACTGGCCCACGTTTTTTGCTCATGGGTTGACCTAATCCGGTGACGTATCATTGGTGTATTTCTCATCAAACATTTGCAAACCACCTCTCAGGAGTGGATGAGATGAGCGCAACTGGAGTTGAAATTGCCAAGCCCTTTATCAAGGCCACCGTTAATGTTCTGAGCACCATGGCAATGATTGAGCCACAGCCTGGAAAACCCTACATTAAAAAAGACAATACCGCAGAAGGGGATGTTTCCGCAGTCATCGGTATTACTGGTGAAAAGAACGGATCCATCTCCGTATCTTTCTCCAAAAAATGCGCCATCGCCCTTGTGAAAGCCATGCTCGGAGATGATGTAGAGGATATAATCCAGGATGTGAAAGACGCCGTAGGTGAGATCACCAACATGATTTCCGGCCAGGCCAGAGCGGGACTGTCGGAAATGGGCATGAGCCTGAACGGCTCCACGCCGTCGGTCATCATGGGGGATAACCACACGATTACGCATGTCACCAAAGAACCTGTAGTTGCCATTCCCTTTACTACGGAACACGGTAATTTTTTTGTAGAATTCGCTTTCGAATAATAGAGAGCCGACTCCCTTCCCTGGTAGTATATCGACACAATCGACCAGCAGTTTTTCCGGAGAGAGAGATGAGCAAACTTGACGGATTCAAAGATAAGGATTTTTTAGAAAAAATTGCCATCTTGGATGAGATAGAACGCACAGGCGATACGGCGGAAATCGACTCCCTGTTCGAGTTCTTACAGAATCCACTTAAAGATAAGGCCGTGGATACCATGCTGCGGAACACCTTGAGGGTTCTGCTGTTCAGTAATCATGATAAAATCATATCCTTCCTGACTTCCGACAATCCGGCGGTTCGGGAAATGTGCGTCAACATCGCGGGCGAAGCCAAACTCGCCGCTGCCGTGCCTGTTTTGCTGGATCTTGCCCCTCAGACCAAGGATTCCGACAGTCTGCTGCTGTTGCTGACCGCCATGTCGCGCATTATGGCGCCGGAATGCATCACGATCTTTCACCAGGCCGCCGACAACCCCGACCCCATTGTGCAGAGCCTGTGCTTTGAAACGCTGGGGGCGTATAAAGACACCACCGCCATCCCGATCATCAGGAACCAGCTCGAAGGCAATGCAAGCGAAGCGCGCTATGCCATTTGCGAAGTGCCCACCTGGAAAGCCATCGAAGCACTGGAGACCATCCGGACTCCGGAAGCCATCGAAGTTCTGGTCGCCATGCTGCACCACCGCAACCCCACGGCAAGACGGTTGATCCACCAGGCGCTGGAAAATATCGGCGCCGACGCGGTCGAACCTGTGGCCGCGGTGTTCTCCACCGGCAACCAGGACATGAAAATCATGGCGGCCAACGTGCTTGGCCGAATCGCCGAACGCAGGGGCAGCGATCTGCTCATTGAGGCTCTGGACGAGAAACTCTTGCAGACGTCCAATGAACTCTTTGCCGCGTACGAAGCCCTCGGCAACATCCCTTCCATGAAAAGCATCGTGTTCCTCCTCGACGCGCTGCAGCAGGAACAGGACGATATCGCGCTCATGGCCGCGGTTAATGCCCTGGACGGACAACTGCTGCCGGGAGTCATGCAAAAAATTTCCACCTTTTTTTCTGAAGGGCTCAAAAAAGGCGACGCACAGCCCAAACGGGTTCTTCAAGCCATTGTCACGGGCAGATGCACGGGTTTTCTGGAAGCACTCTATGACAACATGGACATGGTCGCCGAACTGGTTGGCCTGGTGGCCGCTTCCAACAATCCGGAAACCATCGCCTCGTTTCTGGGCGTGCTGAAAAGCAAAGGCGGAGAACCGGCCAGAAACTTCCAGAAACAGCTTGAAAACGGCACGACCGTTCAACGCTCCGGGAGAATGCTGGCAGTGGATGATTCCAAAGCCATGCTCAATTTCTACCTTACCGCTGCATCCGGTCTGGGCCTTGAAGTTGCTACGGCTTCCAACGGCCAGGACGCACTGGATCAGCTGGAAAACAGTCCGCCCTTTGATCTTATCGTGGTGGATATGAATATGCCTGTGATGGATGGCATTGAATTCACTGAAAAAACACGAGCCATGAGCGCCTATAAAGATGTCCCCATCATCATGGCAACCACAGAATCGGCAAAATCGCAGGCACAACTTGCGAAAAAGGCCGGAGTAACCAGTTTTCTGAAAAAACCGTTTACAATTGAGTCACTACAACATAAGATACATCAAATCGCTTTGTAAAATGGATTAGGAGAAACACATGGCTACAGATACCAGTATGCGCCTCCTGGTTGTTGACGATTTTTCCACCATGCGTAGAATCATCAAAAACATTCTGCGGCAGATCGGCTTCAACAATATTGAAGAAGCCGACGATGGCACAACTGCCTGGGAAGTTCTTAATAAAGGCGGCATAGATTTCGTTATTTCCGATTGGAACATGCCCAATATGACAGGCATCGAACTGCTGCGCAAAGTCCGCTCCAGTGAAGAATTTGCCGACCTCCCTTTTCTCATGGTTACTGCGGAAGCACAGCAGGAAAATATCATCGAAGCCGTGCAGGCAAAAGTATCCAACTACATTGTCAAGCCGTTTACCGCAGAAACGCTCAAACAAAAAATCGATAAGATCTTCGAAAAAAAATAATTTTTTTCCTGTTTTTCCAAGGCATCACGTCCCGCCAGGGGCTTGATGCCTTGGATTGTCTTGCTGTTTCCCTCCTGCGTCGCATTTCTTTTCTTACCGTTCTTCGCCCCCTGCCTCAGATCCATCTTTTTTTCGTACTAAATTTAGAATAATCGGTACGCTCTTTGCTTTTTCTTAATTCGGGGAAAATATTTCCTGCTATTATTTTACATTCCCTTAATTTTGCGGAGAGCATCGTATGTCAATGGTAATCAACCACAACCTCATGGCTTTGAACGTCGCCAGAAATCTGGATAATGCCTACGGAGAACTCAGCACCTCGACACGCAGGCTTTCCTCCGGACTGCGTATCACGCAGGCGGCGGATGATGCCGCCGGTCTGGCCATCCGCGAGCTTATGCGTTCGGACATCACCACTTCCTACCAGGGCATCCGCAATGCCAACGACGCCATTTCCCTGATCCAGACAGCGGACGGCGCCTTGAGCATCATTGACGAAAAACTGATCCGCATGAAGGAACTCGCCGAGCAGGCCGCCACCGGGACCTACACATCCAACCAGCGGCTGATCATTGATTCCGAATACCAGGCCATGGCCTCTGAAATTACGCGTATCGCCAATGGTACGGATTTCAACGGCATCCACCTGCTCAACGGCAACCTTTCCAGTGCCGAACATGACGGTTCGCAGCTGAACCCCACCGGAAAGCTCAAGATTCACTTCGGAGTCGGCAACGACTGCAGCGAGGACTATTATTACATCCGCATCGGCACCTCCACGGCCTCTGCTTTTGGCGTGGGCAACCAATCCAACCCTGCAGACGCCGGATTCAGCATCTCTACCCAGGAAAACGCCCAGGAAGCGCTGGAAGCGCTGAATCAGGCCATCATATCCAAAGACAATATCCGCGCCGCGCTCGGCGCTATGCAAAACCGCCTGGAAAATACCATTTCCAACCTGGAGATTCAGGCCGAAAATCTGCAGGCCGCTGAATCCCAGATTTCCGACGTGGATGTCTCGCTGGAAATGACCAACTTCATTCGCAACCAGATCAAAACCCAGGCCGCTGTGGCCATGCTTTCGCAAGCAAATTCGCTGCCGCAGATGGCAATGCAGCTCATCGGCGGCTAACCCAGGGCAGGACTCCCCGCCATTTTCTGAAAAAAGGGAAATAGAGTTCGGCCGGAACACGCAAAAAAAGGGCGAAAGCGTTGCACACGCCTCCACCCCTTTTAGTCAACTCATTTTGTGCTCTGCGGAATTGACTTCCCTTATTCCTCGCGACGGCTGCCCCGGACTCAGGGAGACTGCCGCCAGGCCGAAAAAGGCTTCAATTCGAACAGCTTCTTGCTCTGCGTTGAAATGATGTGAAAGTACTGATCTTGCGGAATATAGATGTAGGGCACGTCTTCCGTACGCCTGAACAGAAAATGCGACAGAATCATCCGGTTTACGGCCTGATGTCCGACAATCATGATGTTCTCCGCATTGCCGCTCAGATACAGCGCTTTTTTTATGCCCCGGTTGACCCGATCCTTGAGCGTCACATAGCCTTCGCCATTCGGATAGACGTAATTGTATTTATCCCTGGAGCGCTGGGCGTAAACGTCCGGCATGCTGTCCTTGATTTCCTGGTACGTCATGCCCTCGCAGACCCCCGCGTCGATTTCATTGAACTCGCCCAGGGTGATCACGTTGCAGTCCGGACGTTCCTCAGTGATCGTCGCCACCATCTGCTTGCAGCGCAGCTTTTCACTGCGGATGATGTAAGGAAGATGTATCCCCTGAAAATGCCTGGCCAGAGCGTGGGCCTGGGCATGCCCCTTGTCCGTCAACAGCGAATCCCCGCCTATGCGGTATTCCGTATTGTATACGGTCTCACCGTGCCGTACGAGGTACAGGCTTTTGACCCAGTCCGAAACCAGGATGTCGCGGACGCGCGTATAGTACGGCAAAACCGCATTGACGCGTTCGTTCAGGATGCGGTTATTCAGTGAATCCAGAGAAATGAAATTCGCTTCATCGTCCAGGGAGTCATAATTGCTGCGGTAGTATTCGATCCGCTCCATCAGGCTTTGAAACGCCTGTTCCTTGCTTAAATGAGCGAACTCGGGCAGCCCTGTTTTCCTTTCAACGCTGGCATGCACCAGGTCTTTGTCTTCATTGACGCATTCGACAAAGCAGATGGGGTGGTCTTCCAGATGACAGCGAATCTTGTGCCGGCGCTGCCTGCTGACGTTGGTGGCGTCCAGAATAGCCACCTGGCCGTTGCCGCGCAGATAGTATTTGGCCTCGTAGATATTGACCAAAGCGATCTCTTCGCGCAGCCGGTTGAACTCCTCGTTGAAAGGATTGTAAAATTCCGCATGCGAGGTGTTCTGGGGCAACAGGCGTCGGCGGACGTTTCCGTTGTTGAAAACCTCCACCCGGATGCCTTCCTTGGCCAGGTTTTCCTTGATCTTGGTGGCAATAACGGATTTGCCCCTGGCTGGAAGGCCGACCATGACTATGTACAGCTTGTAATTCATACCCAACGCCGGGAAAAAGGTTAGAGCGACCTGTCGGTCTGAAACAGTTCTTCATAGACTGCAGAGGAAACCAGCATGGAATAGGCTCCGGTAAAGACTACCCCCACGCCAAAAGCCGCCAGGCCGATCAGATTCAGGAAAATCAGGAACAGGCAGACCACGAATATCGGCCAGCGAAACCCGCGGGTCATGTCCCAGGACTTGCGTAATGTTCCTTTGATCGAATAATCCGCATCCAGAATAAGAAAAATGGCCGGAAACAATCCCACGGAAAGAATTATTCCGGGAATGACCAGCAAAACCATGCCGATAGAAATAAACAGAAACATCAAAAAGGATACGCAAAACGCCTTGCGAAAAACGCTGAATCCTTCAAAAAGCATCGTGACGTTGGCGTCTTCCCCACGAAAAATGCGCAGATAAAAAATATACAGACCGGCGGAAAGCGGACCGGAGACGACAAAAGAAGCAATACGCAGGGTGGAATCGATCCAGCTGTCTTTGGGGCCGATGCTCATCAGCAATTGGATGAGCAGATAAACGCCCATGCCGCCGAGACACAAACCAAATTTCGCCTTAAAGATCCTCCAGCTGCGGCCGAGAAGTGAACCCAGGCTTAAATCCGGTGCAATTCCAACTTGATAATTCCTCTCCATCGGACATTCTCCTTAATTGAGGGTCTCTTGCCAGGACTGTGCATACATACCGCTTTCCAGCTTGAATATAAAGACGCGTACGGCGAAAAGGCCAGGGCGGAAACAGCGATTGTCCGGAAGCTGCCGCCTTTCCGTAAGACTACAGCATAACCCGCCCCTTGGGCAATGTCCGGATGCCAGCCGGATTGTTGAACAGCTTATGTTGCCTCATACTGTGGCAATTATCTTTTTATTCAGGTATCATGGTGCTTACTTATCGCCTTTTAGCCGGACCTCGTCTGTTTGGCTGCAGCGATTGTCCCCTGTTCCGTATATTCGGAGGAACACTATTCATGACGGAAGCCCGCTCTCTTGCCGCTAAACACCTGGCCGTACTGTCCTTAATTCTCGTTACCGTGCTGGCGGGATTTTTTTCCGGACGCCGCATGCTCGCTGAGGAACAGGAATTCACGGAAATCATCAACCGCGCGGGACGCCAGCGCATGCTGTCGCAACGACTTCTGGCCTACGGCCAGGAATACCTCCACCCCAGCGGAGCGATTACTCAGAATCAAAACGCCGAAATCCTCTTTCAAACCGCTGAGGCGATGGAAGAAGGGCACCGTGCCCTGCTTCGGTTCATAAACAAATATCACGTCAAGCCGCAGGAAAACCTCGCTCCCCGTACAACCGAGACAGATCTGTTACCCCCGTATCTGGCTTTGGTACGCTCTCTGCCAACCCTCCCGGATTCGATACCGGGAAAAGAGCGAACCCGGCTGGTCATAGAATTGTCTTCAAGAGCGGAACCCCTATTGCAAGCGCTTGAAGCTGAGGTAATTCGCTTTGAAAAAGCCGGAAAGCAACTCGCCGCTAATAGTTTTCGCCTGCAATTCTTTTTTTTAGGTGCCATCGTCCTCTTACTTTTTGTGGACTGGTTTTTTCTGCTTAAACCAACTTTGAAAATTCTCTGCAGGCAGCGCCACGAATTGGAAGCCCAGGCCGAAGACCTGCGCATCAGCCTGGAGCAACTCGAACAGGGAAACCGTACGCTCAGTTCAGAGGTCGAACTGCGCAGACAAGCCGAAGCCGGATTGCTGGATAACAAAACCTACCTGGAAACAGTGCTCGACGCGGCAGTGGGCGTCGCCATCATCGCCACTGACAACGACGGCACCATCCGTCTTTTCAATCCGGGAGCAGAAGCCCTGCTGGAATACGCAGCCGACGAACTCATCGGCAAACATACTCCCTTGCTTTTTCATGCCCCGGAAGAGATCGCCAAAGCCCAGTCCGCCCTCACGGATGTACACGCCGACGCGGACGATCCCCTGAGCGTTTTCAGACTGGCACCGCTCCAGGGAAGACAGGAAACCAGCGAATGGACGCTTATCACCAAAACAGGCCGGAGGCTGGTGGTGGAATTGACCGTCAACGCGCTCAAAGACGCAGAAGGCAAGGTCAATGGATTTCTGGCAGTGGCCGTGGACGTTACTTCGCGCAAAAATGTGGAAGACTCGCTGCGGGAAAAAGAAGCCCGGCTCCTGGCCATGGCTGAGGCCAGCCACGATGCCCTGATCATGATCGATACCGACGACAAAGTTCTGTTCTGGAGTCCAGCCGCGGAAACCATCTTCGGTTATTCCCAGGAGGAAGCGCTGGGCAACGACCTCCACGTACTTATCGCTCCGCAGAAATACCATGCGGATGCCTACCGCGGGCTTGAATCATTTGCCTCAACGGGACAAGGCGACGTCATCGGCAACGTCCAGGTTTTCGAGGCCTTGCGCAAAGACGGCTCCCTTTTTCCCGCGGAACGCGCCGTTGCTTCTTTTAAGCATGCTGGAAAATGGTATGCGCTGGGCAGCGTACGGGACATCACGGACCGGCGCACTGTGGAAGAGGCCCTGGAGAAACACCGCCACCTGCTGACCGTTACGCAGGAGATGGCCCGTCTCGGCGGCTGGGAACTGGACCTGCGGACCAACACCCTGGAATGGACCGACGTTGTCTACGCCATCCACGAAGTGGACGCGGATTTCGTCCCCACTGTGGAAAATGCGGTGGATTTCTATACGCCTGAAAACAGAAAGATCCTCAGTCAGGCCTTGGACAGAATCGTAACGGAGGGAGGTTCCTACGATTTCGAAATGCAGCTTACCACTGCCAAAGGGAGGCTGCTCTGGGTGCGGGCCATGGGCAGCGCGCATTTTGAAGGCGACAAGGCCGTCAGACTTTCGGGAATGTTTCAGGATATCGACGAACGCAAAAAGCTGGAAACCGATCTGCGCCGCGCCAACACGGAAAAAAGCCATTTTCTCGCCCGGATGAGCCATGAAATCCGTACGCCACTGAATGCGGTCATCGGCTTGGGAGAATTGGCCCTGCGGACCGAACTCACCCCTAAGCAGCAGGATTATTTACAAAAACTGCACTCTTCAGCCAAGTTGCTGTTGCACCTGATTAACGACATTCTGGACTTCTCCAAAATCGAAGCAGGCAAACTCGTACTGGAGCAAAAAGAATTCAGCCTGCGCGACACACTCGACCAGATCGCGGATGTCATCGCCCTGACTGCCAGAAGCAAAGATATTGAACTCAGCTTCTGTGTGGAACCCAACATGCCGGATCAATTCGTGGGCGATGCATTGCGGTTGAAGCAAATCTGCATCAACCTCATCAACAATGCCGTCAAATTTACTGAAAAGGGCTTTGTGCTGCTCTCCATACGTCCACTGGAAATGAACCGGACCACAGCCACTTTGGAATTCAGCATACGCGATTCCGGCATTGGTATTTCAGAGGAGCAGCAGCAAAGGTTGTTCAGCGCTTTTTCTCAGGCCGACGAATCCATGACCCGCAAATTCGGGGGGACTGGACTGGGGCTGGCCATTTGCAAGCTTCTGGTGGAGCATATGGATGGATCCATACGCGTGAAAAGCACTCAAGGCAAAGGCAGCGAATTTGTTTTCAACGTCAGCTTCGGGCGTCCGGAAATTCAGGATTCCCCGCTGCCGCCCCTGCCTGAAAAAATCCGCGGGAAAGAGGCTCTGGTGGTCGCCGCCGGCTCCCAGACCCGCACCTGCATCGCCACCTATCTCCAGGGGTTCGGCCTTGGCGTGCACACGGCGGCAGGCGGATTCGAAGCGAGTCAGCGTTTCGGAGCAACCCCGGACATCAGGCTGGTTCTTGTGGACAACGAACTCCCTGACATGAACGCCAGGGAACTCTGTCATAATTTAAAGCAGCGCTCGCCCAAGATTCTCACCCTGCTTCTGTTCCACGCGGTAGCCCCGGAAAATGCCGAAGACGTGCTGCAAGCGGCCAGGGCTGACGCATTTGCGATAACACCCTTGCATGATTACGCCATGCAGGAGGCGCTGCGCCATGCCGTTCAGCCCTCGCTGGTCCGGCCCAGGGCAAAAAGCACTTCCCAGCAGGCCATTCCGCGCTGGGAAAACGTCACCGTGCTGGTCGCCGAGGACAACCCCATCAACCAGCAGATCACCAGAGAACTGCTCGAACAGTCCGGCATAGAGGTCGTACTGGCGCAAAACGGACGCGAGGCTCTGAATCTGCTGCGGGTTACCCCCGCTGTCGATGCCGTGCTCATGGATATTCAGATGCCCGAGATGGACGGCTTCCAGGCCACGCGTCTGATACGCCAGGACGCCCATTACACCGAACTTCCCATCCTGGCCATGACCGCCCATGCGACAAGTGAAGACAGGGAACTAAGCCTCGGACAGGGCATGAACGCCTTTCTCTCCAAGCCCGTTGAGCCGGCACAGCTCTATGACGAGCTGAACAAATGGCTGCCCGAAAAAAAACGTATCACCAGTACGGCCTCCGCACCGATCACCCCGCAGGACAGCGAGTCCGAGGTTCTTTTCAACCTGCCCGGTATTGACGCGGTAAAAGGCCTTTCACATCTTTCGGGCAACCGGACGCTCTACGCGTCGCTGCTGGAGGATTTCATCAAAATGTTCCAGGAAACGCCCACGCGCCTGGAGCAATCTCTCGAAGCCGGGCGGCTGGGCGCTGCGCTGGAAATCATTCACGCGCTCAAAGGGGCCTCCGGCAACCTCGGCATCACAGGCGTGTTCGAGTTGTCGCGCGAAATACATGCCCTGCTGCGGCACGAAACCGCACCGCCTCAGGAACTCGTCACCAAACTCATGGCCTCCATGGAGCAGGTGCAGGAAAGCATCTCCCGAATACGCAGCGAGGAACCTGAAGAATCTCCGGCCTGCCCGCCGGAGCAATGCCGGGAAGAGATCCAGCGTTTGCTGCTTACGCTGCAGGAGCTTGCACGACAGAACCTTTTGGATGTAGATAAACCCCTAAAGGACCTCATATCTCATTACCCGCGGGCAAACAGGCCCCCCGCCCTGGACAAACTGGAACAGGCTCTGGCTATTTTTGATTTCAAAGCCGCGCTGGAACACATCGAAACGCTGATGGCCTTTACCGCGGCAAATCCGGAAGAATAGAGAGAACTTCATGTCCTTTGATATTGACCGCAAATTTAAAATTCTTATCGTCGACGATGTGCCGCAGCATATCAAAATCCTGGGGGAAGCCCTGCGCCAGGAACACGAGGTCATCGCGGCGACCAGCGGTACGCGCGCCCTCGAACTGGTTAAGGAGCATCAGCCGGATTTGATCCTTCTGGACGTGCTCATGCCGGATTCCAATGGCTTTGAGGTCCTGCGCAGCCTCAAGGAAGACCTGTTCAGCCGCGACATTCCCGTCATTTTCATCACATCCCTGGACGCGGCGGAAGACGAGACACGCGGATTCGAACTGGGCGCGGTGGACTACATCGTCAAACCCTTCCGTATCCCCGTGGTAAAGGCCCGGGTCAAAACTCACCTGCGTTTGCGCCATCAGACGGAACTGCTCAAGAATCTGGCCAACCTGGACGGCCTCACGGGATTGCCCAACAGACGTTTTTTTGACGAACGCTACGAGTTGGAGTGGCGGCGCAACAAGCGCAGTGCCACCTCCATGGCCGTCATCATGGCCGATGTGGATCATTTCAAGGCCTACAACGACACTTACGGGCACCTGGAAGGGGACAACTGCCTGCGCCTTGTGGCCAAAAAACTCGGACACGGCACTCTGTTGCGCGCCGCAGACCTGCTCGCCCGCTACGGAGGAGAGGAATTCGTCGCACTGCTCCCTCTGACCGACGACACGGGTGCGCTGCAAGTTGCCGAGCAGATGCGTGAGAACATCTTTTCGCTGCAACTGCCTCATGAAAGCTCGCCTGTGGCACCCCACGTAACCGTCAGCCTTGGGGTGGCCTCAATCATCCCAACGGACGAACTGATGCCGGAAGACCTGATCGACCTGGCCGACAAGGCCTTGTATCAGGCGAAACAAAACGGCCGCAACCAGGCGTTTGCGGCGAATTCTGCAAAACAATCCGGACAATGACGGCGCTTCCTGATAGAAATACCTCCAAAACGGGTTGCACCCCTTTCAGAAAAGGGAAAAAATACTTTTTACTATAGTTAAAACCCTGTAGCCACGCACAAAATAGGAACAACCGCAGGAACTTTTGTTCCCACCCTCTTGACCCATCGAGTCTATCAGCATACTATTTCAAGCATATACTGACGTACTGGCGGGGGTAACTTCCGGTTGAGAACATAACTTTTACCTCTGGCTCGCTCCAGATGCAGGTTTTGCGCCTCGGTCAAGGACCGTTTCGGGCTCAATCCGGCTATCCGTCGCGAACCAGGGCGCTGCCCGTCCTGTTAACAATAACGCTTCCATGCGGAGGCGTTCGCGTTCAGGAATCCGGCCATAAGCAGGGAAACCGGCCGGGTATACGGGCATCCGTCTTCAGGAACACGAATTCGATTGCGGCAGCGCTGGCTTCAACTGTGCCCTGCTTCGATTTCCAGCCTCTCACACCGGAAATACGCACTGTTCGCGAACTCCCCGTTTTGTTGCAGGTCGATTTGGGACGCTGTCCCGGCAGATTGCACCGTTTGCGTACGTGTGCATACCACCGAGCAAGGCTTACGGCGCTGAAAAAGCATCCGCGCGCCGGCTTTTGCCTGTGCCGACAGCCGGACTGCTCTCTGATCGATTTCCGTACAAGACCGGGATTCAGGAAACAGTATTTATTCTGTCCAGCGAATAGCCGTCCCCAGGGCCGGAACTTCGCGCCCCCGTCGAAGCTGGAATGATTGCATGGAATTTCGTACTATTTTTGGTCCGGTTCTCTCAAGCAGGCTTGGCCGCTCGCTCGGCCTTGATCTGCTCGGCAATAAAATTTGCACCCATGACTGCCTCTATTGTGAGGTCGGACCCACTGTCACGCACACCCTACGACGTGCCCCTTATGTTCCCGCGAAGACACTTCTTGCGGAACTCGCCCAGTGGAAAAAACACTCCGGCAGCGAACCGGACCACATCACCCTGGGCGGCTCCGGAGAACCCTGTCTGAACAGCGAACTCCAGGAAGTCATAGCCGGTGTAAAAAATCTCTTCCCGCACATCCCGGTGGCGGTGCTGACCAATTCGGCACTGATCGGCCACCCCGACGTACGCGCCGCCCTGCTGCAGGCCGACGTGCTCCTTCCGTCCATGGACACGCTCGATCCCCAGGCTTTCCAACGCCTGAACCGCCCGCATCAAGGCATCGACCTCTCCCGGATGGCCCAGGACCTGCTGGACTTTCGCGCCGACTACACGGGCAAAGTCTTTCTGGAGGTCCTCCTGCTGCAGGGAATCAACGATACGCAACGGGAACTGGAGCTCCTGGATGCGTATTGCGCCTCCCTGCGGCCCGATCGCGTGGACGTCGTCACACTGAACAGGCCGGGCGCACACAACGCCCTTCCCGTATCTCCTGCGGTGATTGCCCTATGGCGCGAGCAGCTCAACAGACATGCGACTGCTCCCTCCGCCCAGGCGCAACAGAATCAAGGCGAAAAATTCCCCCCCGCGTCTTCTCAACAACAGCTTGCGGACATGCCGGACCTGGCTGCTGCCATTCTGCACTCCGTTACGCGCAGAGCCCAGAGCAAAAGCCAGCTCGCAGCCGCGCTCCGCGAACCTGAAGACGAGATAGCACGCGCACTGGCGTCCCTGCTCGAAGAACAACGCATCTTTGCCATCGAGCAGGACACGGAAACTTTTTTCAAAGCGACCAAAGAGAACGGCCCCTGAGCCGGTATTACACCGGCACTGCCCGTCTGCTTTGGCCGCGGTGAACGATTTTACGAGGAAAGCATGACAAGAGGAAAAAAAAGAAAAGAGAAAATGTTTATCAGCGTCCTGCCCGGCGAGATGGTGGAAGTCGTCATCGCCGAGGACGGTAAAATCAAGGAGTATTACGTCGAACTCCTGCATCAGATCAAAACAAGAGGAAATATTTACAAAGGCGTCATCCATAACATCGATCCGGCCCTGCAGGCCGCTTTCATCAATTATGGCGCGGAAAAAAACGGTTTCCTGCAGATCGACGAGGTGCATCCCGAATACTACCACCAGGCCCACGATCCGAGCAAAGGGCACAAGTATCCGCTGATCCAGCGCGTGCTTAAACCCGGCCAAGAAGTCCTGGTGCAGGTGGTCAAAGAACCCACGGGGACCAAAGGAGCGTTTTTGACCTCCTACATCTCGCTGCCCGGCCGGTTTGTGGTACTCACCCCCGGACGCGACCAGATCGGTGTTTCGCGCAAGGTGGAAGACGAAAAGGAACGCGCCCGACTCAAGACCATTTCCGAGGCACTGGAACCCGGCGAGGGCCTCGGCCTGATCATCCGTACGGCCAGCATCGGACAAAATAAGACCGCCATCAACAAGGACCTGCAGTTTCTCAAGCGCTTGTGGAAGGAAGTCCGCAAAAAAGGCACCAGCGAGTCAGCTCCTTCGCTGATTTATCAGGAACCGGATCTGGCCGCACGGGCCATACGCGACTACCTCAGCGACGACGTGTCCGAGGTCTGGATAGACCACAAGAAAACCGCCGAGGATGTGGCGGAATTCGCGTCCCTGATTTTTCCGAGACGGCCCAACCTGGTCAAACAGCACGACATTGCCGAACGCAGTCTCTGGGACCGCTTCAACCTTCTCAAACAGCTGGATCAGATCTATTCGCGCCGTTTCACCCTGCCTTCGGGCGGCGAACTGGTCTTCGACCAGACCGAAGCCCTGATGTCCATCGACATCAACTCGGGAAAAATCGGCGGCAAAAGCAATTTTCAGGAAATGGCTCTGCGTACCAATCTGGAAGCGGCGGAAGCCATTGCGCAGCAGCTCCGGCTCCGCGATGTGGGCGGGCAGATCGTCATCGATTTTATCGAAATGAAAGACCGCAAACACTGGCAGGAAGTCGAGCGTACGCTGCGCAACGAGCTGAAAACCGACCGCGCGCGCCACGACGTGGGCAAAATGACCAAATTCGGCCTGCTGCAGGTGGTTCGCCAGCGCCTGGGCTCTTCGGCATTGTCCCTGACCACCGAACCCTGCCCCTGCTGCGGCGGATCCGGTATCCGCAGAAACCTCGAATGGCAGGCTCTGGCCGCCATCAAGGACATCTACCGCCAGCTCCAGCAGAGCAAAAGCATGGACAATCTGACGTTCACGGCCTCGCCCGAACTGGCAATATATCTGCTCAACCAGAAACGTGAAAAGCTGCTCGAAATGGAACAGCTCTACGGGGTTCCGATCCTGATCAAGTCCGCCGTCAACGGCCAGCAGTGCTGATGGCGCGGATTCTTCTGCATATTTGCTGTGGTCCCTGCGCCATCACCTGCGTGCAAACGCTGCGGGCGCAGGGACACCAGGTCAGCGGGTTGTTCTACAACCCCAACATCCACCCGCTGCAGGAATACCTGCGGCGGCGCGAAGCACTGCGGGAAACCGCCCGGCGCCTGGACCTGCCGGTGATCTACAAAGACGACGAATACGAGCCTCAGCGCTGGTTCCGGGAGGTCTCCCATCGCGAAGCCAACCGCTGTTTTTACTGCTATGCGCTCCGTCTGGAGCGTACGCGCGCCATTGCCAAACGGGGCGGATTCGACGCCTTCAGCACCACGCTGCTCTACTCCAAATTCCAGAAGCACGAATTGATCCGCAGCACCGGCCAGGGCATTGCCGGAGGCGGCGCACCGCTTTTTCACTACGATGATTTCCGCTCGGGCTGGAAACAGGGCATTGATCTCTCCAAGGAATGGGGGCTCTATCGCCAGCAGTACTGCGGCTGCCTCTACAGCGAATTCGAACGCTACGAAAAAGAACTCGCGGACTGATTCCAGCTCCGCGTGCCCCAATCTGCTCTTTTCTCACCCTGCGTTCGCTGGTATACTCCCGCAAAGCATGAAACTCGCGATCATCTCCGACATCCACAGCAATCTCGAAGCCTTTCTCAAGGTGCTCGAGGATATTGACGCGCAAGGCGCCACGGACATCATCTGTCTGGGCGACAGCATCGGCTACGGCCCTGATCCGGAATCCGTGGTGGCCCTGCTGCACCGGCGCAATATTCCCCAGGTGGTGGGCAACCACGAAGCCGCCGTCATCCGCCGGGCCGACCGCTACTGGTTCAACCCCGTGGCCCAGAAGGCCCTGAAAAAAACGACCAAGCTGCTCAGCAAAGAGACCGAAGACTATATCCGCTCGCTGCCCCTCTTTCTGAAACGCTTCGGAAGCTATTTCGTGCACGGCAGTCCGCCCGACTCTTACCGGACCTATTTGTTCGAATACGAGGACGAGCAACTGCCCGGCCTGTTCGACGCCTTTGACACTCCGCTCTGCTTTGTCGGGCATACGCACGAACTTGCCATCATCAGCACCCGGGGAGAGGGCTTTTACCGGCGCGAGCTGCAACATGAAAAACTTGTTCTTGATCCGGACGAACGCCATGTCATCAACGCGGGCAGCGTGGGCCAGCCGCGCGACGGCGACAACCGCGCCAAATACGTGCTCTGGAATTCGGACTCCCGGCTGCTTGAAGTCCGCTACGTGGACTACGACCGCGAAACCACGGCCCGCAAGATCCGCGAACTCGGCATGCCCGAACAATACGCCAACAGGCTTTTATAATTTGTAATGATGCATACTTCTTTCCGGGACGCCGCAAGCCCCTGCGTCCCTAATACATTTGCTTGTAACACTCTCTTCACATGAAACATATTGGAAAATATCAGATATGCGGCCTGCTGGGCCGCGGCGGCATGGGCCAGGTCTTCAAGGCGCGAATCCCCGTGGTGGATAAAATCGTGGCCCTCAAGCTGTGCCGGCCCACACCAGAGCTGCTGGAGCGCAAAGGCACGGACGCCATTGTCGAAGAATTCACGCGGGAAGCCCGGATCATGGCGGAAATCAATCACCCGCACGTGGCCCAGATCTGGGATTTCGATTACGACGACGCAGGCAGCCCCTTTTTCGTCATGGAATACCATTGCGACAACCTGGGCGCGGCCATCGGCGAAAGCTACCGTCACGATGTGCCCACGCGCCGCCTGCGTCCGGACCATGCCGTACGGTACGCGCTCCAGACCCTGGACGGGCTGGCGCGGCTGCATCACACGGGCATCGTGCACCGCGATATCAAGCCCTATAACCTGCTGCTGACCGAACTGGACCGGGTCAAGATCATCGACTTCGGGCTTTCCCGGCTGCGCAACGAGCAGCACCAGGCCGCCCCACAGGGCGTCAAAATCGGCACCCCTTTTTACGCGGCCCCGGAACAGGAACAGGCCCCGGAGCTGGCCGACCACCGGGCCGACCTGTTTTCCACGGCAGTGATGCTGCATCGCATGCTTGTCGGCGAACTCCCGCCGGAAACCACCGGAGATCCGCTTTCATCCGAAGCCTCGGCTGTGCTGGAGACGCTCGCGGCACAATCCGGAGCGGACTGGAACGTTTTTTTTGAAACAGCCCTGGCCCAGGATCCGAACAAACGCTTCGCCGACGCCCAGGCCATGAGCGCAGCGCTGGAAGAGCTTCTGGAAAGCTGGCGCAAACAGCAGGAAAGCGTCTGTGTCGCTGACTTCGACGCGGACACGCGTCCGGATCTCCCGGCACCGTCGCGCTCCATACGCGCCACCCCTGTGAAAACCGGCCCGCTGTCCGCGCAACAGGCCTTCCGGACGGACGCTCTGGCCCGGCCGCGCGTCTGGGCTCCCCGTTTCGAGCCACTGCCCGACGGCAGCCTGGCCGACAGGTCCTGCAACCTGCAATGGCAGGCCTCGGGTTCGCCCTACCCCGTACGCTGGGATGAAATTCCCGGCTACCTGGAGCAGCTCAATGCCGCCCTGCCCGAGGATTCCGCACCCTGGCGCCTGCCCACCGCGGACGAATTGTTTTGTCTGGTGGCGGCAGCGTCCGATGATGCCGACTTTTGCGGCGCATCACCCTTTGACAAACGCCAGCGAATCCTGTGGAGTGCGGACCGGCGTACGTATACTGCGACCTGGTGTTTGAACAGCGCGCTCGGTTTTCTGGACTGGCGCGACACCACCTGCCGTTGCTGGATACGCGCCGTACGGGAGCTGAAACAATGAGCATCGAATGCCGGCGCTGCGGCCAATGCTGCCTGCAGGGCGGACCCGGACTGCATGACGAGGATCTGCCGCTGGTCAGGGACGGCCTGATCCGCAAAGAATGCCTGCTGGTGCTGCGCCAGGGCGAACCGGCCTTTGACCAGCCCGCCGGAGCCCATATCCTGCTGGAGGCGGAAATGCTCAAAATAGCCTCCCGGCCGGGCGAACGCGGCTGCGTTTTTTACGACGGTTCGGGCTGTACCATATACGCGCACCGTCCGGTCCAATGCCGTACGCTTTTCTGCCAGGACAGCGGCGCCCTGGAAGCCCTGTACCGTACGCAACGGCTGACGCGTGCGGACGTGCTCGACAAAGCGTCCGCCTTGTGGGAACTTGTACGCGAACACGAGACGCACTGCTCCTTTGCCCGGCTCACGGCCCCGGCTCTGCGCTACCGCCGTACGCGCGCGGCTGAGGATGCGGCCGCCCTGCTGCGGGCCCTGCGCTACGACGACGCCCTGCGTGAATCTTTGCAAGGGCTGGGACCGGCCCTGGAATTCGCTTTCGGACGCTCCCTGCGTACGACTTTGGGAGCACTGGGGCTGGCCGTATCGGACGGACCTTCCGGACCCGTACTTGCGGTCCGGCCTCTGCCTGCCCAGATGGCAGCGCTGTTGGAAGATTTTTAATTCGGGAGGAACACCCATGTACATAGTCACCGGAGGCGCCGGATTCATCGGCAGCGCCATGGTCTGGAAACTGAACCAGATGGGCATTGAGAACATTCTGGTTGTGGATAATCTGGGCTCGGGGGATAAGTGGAAGAATCTGGTCAACCTGCGCTACGCGGACTATATGCATAAAAGCGTTTTTTTCGCCCGCCTCGCGCATGACAACCTCCCCGTCTCCGTCAAGGCCGTCTTTCACATGGGGGCCTGCTCCGCAACCACGGAAAGGGACGCGGATTATCTGATGGAAAACAACTTCCATTTCACCCGCGACCTTTGCCTCTGGGCCATGGAAAACCACGTACGCTTTATAAATGCCAGCAGTGCGGCCACCTACGGCAACGGAAACATGGGTTTTGACGATAGCGTTGAGACCATGAAACGGTTGCAGCCCATGAACATGTACGGCTATTCCAAACAGCTTTTCGACCTCTGGGCCCATGCCAACGGCTGGCTGGAACAGATTGCCAGTCTGAAATTCTTCAACGTTTTCGGTCCCAACGAATACCACAAGGGCGACATGAAAAGCGTGGTCTGCAAAGCCTACAAGCAGATCAAGGAAAACGGTTCGCTCGGATTGTTCAAATCCTACCGTCCGGATTATCCCGACGGCGGTCAGCAACGGGATTTCGTCTACGTCAAAGACTGCGTGGATGTGATGTACTGGCTGCTCGAACATCCCAAGGCCAACGGCCTTTTCAACGTGGGCACCGGACAGGCGCGAACCTGGAATGATCTGGCGGATGCGGTGTTCTCCGCCCTGGAACTGGACCGCAACGTCACCTATATTCCCATGCCCGAAGCCATCCGGGACTCCTACCAGTATTATACGCAAGCGCAAATGAAGCGGCTTGCCGATGCCGGATACGACCATTCGTTCACGTCTTTGGAAGAAGCCGTAAAAGATTATGTCACGAATTATTTAGAGAAGGAGAACACGTACTTGCATCCTTAGCTCTGCTGGATTATTAATTCTTTTAAGACGTATGTGCAGAGGAGAGGGAATGCACGAAACCATTTGCGCCATCGACACTTTTTGTACCAAGCAGCCGATTCTTGACGCCGAGCAGAACATTTGGGGGTATAATTTCTTCTATCTGCCCGGCCCCAAAAACAACGGCCAGGAAAGTTCCGACCTGCGCCAGGCTTCGCTTCAGGCCACGTCGGATTCTTTGCAAGGCGCGGTGGGGCACGATAAGCATCCCATACGCTTCTGTGCTGTTTTTCAGGACGAATCGGTCATCGACGGCATGCCGTACGTGATTCCTCCCGAACAGGCCGTCGTCGAACTGCAGGAAACCGAATACCCTTCACAGACCCTGCTCAACAGCCTGCAGGCCCTGCGCAAAAAAAATTACATCATCTCCCTGGAGATAGCTTCCAACATCCGCCATTCGCCGGAGCTGATCCGGATGGCCAATATTCTCAAAACCGATCCTTCGCAGCTTTCCGAAAGCAACTGCGCCACGTTGGTGGAAAAGGGCCATGGGATGCGCGCCTCCATGCTGGCCAGCCGGGTCAATACGCGGGAAGACTTTCTGAAGGCCAGAGACGCCGGATTCGACCTGTTTGAAGGCTTTTTCTTCCAAAAAACGGAAGCAAACGCAGCACGTACGTTGAGTTCCATGGAAAGCACGCGGTTACGCTTGTTTCGCCTGCTGCAGAGCCCGGAGCCGGACTTCGGCGCCCTGGGCGAGGTGATCCAGGCCGATGTCTCCCTGAGCTACCGGTTGCTTTCGCTGCTCAATTCGCCGGCATTCAAACTCGTACGGCGTATCGAGTCCGTGGGGCAGGCTCTGGTAATGCTGGGCTGGCAGCATCTGAAAAGCTGGCTGCTGGTGGTGATCCTTTCGGACCTGATGACGCCCGGCAAATGCCCCGAACTGGTCATCAACTCGGCGCAGCGAGCCAAATTTTTCGAACTGGCTTCACAAAAAGCTCAGGATCCTCCCTATACGCCGGAGACCATGTTCCTGCTGGGGCTGTTTTCCCTGCTCGAGCCCATGATGGACATCCCCATGACGCATATCGCGGCCAATCTCCCCCTGGACGATCCCATCAAAGAAGCGCTTTGTGGACAGCAAAACACCTGCTTTCGCTGGCTGGAACTGGCCGGAAGCTTCGAGCGCCGCGACTGGAGCCAGGTCAACGAGCTGCTCCCCGCACTGCAGTTGCCCCCGCGGGACGCAGCCAATGCCTACCATACGGCATCTATCTGGGCCAACTCAATGCTGACGCTGTTTTAGATCCCCTCTCCCTGGCCCCTCAGGCCGGAGAATCCCCTCAAGACTCGTCCAACACGCATTGAATCATGGATCGCAATGTTTGGTCCGAACGTTGCGGCATGGCCGTTATTTGTTCGGAAAAAATAAATTTATTCGCCAGAGTAAACCCGATAAGCAGCGACGAGATCAACAAGGCCTTTCGCTGGGCATCTTCACCGCCAATAATCTCGACAAGCGGGGAGATAAAATATTTCATTGAGGATTCCTGGATAACCAGACGCACTTCGGGACTTGAGATCGAACAGGCGCCAATCAGCAACAGCTGCAAATGCTGCGGCTCCTTCTCTACCTCCAGGTTCGGTATAAGCGCATCGACGAGGTTGGACCGGTCCACTCCGGCAAACAAGTGCGACTCTTCGTGCGTCCGGTCCATAACCATTTTGAACAGATCTTTTTTGGAGCCGAAATACCGGTTGACAAGAGCCACGTCTATTCCCGCCTTCTTGGCAACCTCACGCAGCCGTACGTTCTCAAACGGAGCTGAAGCGAAAGCTTCCTGCGCCGCCTGGAATATGGCCTCTTTCGTCGCTTCGAGATTTCTTGTTTTTGATACACAGGAGTTATCTGCGGCCACAATTCCTCCCTGGCCTGACGGTTGGACGCATTAATCCTGCGGGGAAACCGTTCCCCCGCGGACGGCCGAAAATAAAACACAGCTTTTCTCTGCTGGCAAGATACTCCCCCCGGAGATGCACCACTCTGCAATACACTTCAGCCCGTCCTTAGCGTCTGCAAGACAAATCGCAGACAATGAAACGGCTTGTTGCGAACAATCCGTCTCGTTGTCTGCGCCTGAATGTTCTTTCAGCCGTACGTGTTAGCACATTTTCGCCTTGAAACAAGGCTCATTCCTTAAACACAGCTTGGCTGCAAAGAGCCTCTAAAACTTTTCAAGCTTAAGACGCTCTAATTGGACAGCTGTTCGGCCAGTACTTCCGCTCCCTTTTCGATTCCCTCTTTTGCCGCGGCCAGAGAACCAAAGGTCGCCGCGATATTCAGGGAGTTGGGGTATTGTTTGGTTACGTACGCGTACAACAATTGGGAAGTCGAGGCATCGTAAATTTCCGCTGCATAGAGTACGGATCCTGTCATCGTACCCTCGCCGCCCCGAATGCTTTGGACAACATTATACAGTCCGCCCGCCAAATCTATTCTGGAAAATGTTCCCAATACGGGCGTAGTTTCGACCGCACCGGTGAGCGTTAGCTTCAAACGCAACGTCTGGGGTTCGGGCGTCCGTACCATACGGAAGCGATGCGACAATTTTTCATAAAACTGGGACTGCATGTAACGGGCAAGCTCCGCCTTGTCCTGGCTGGTCATCTCGTCAAACTGACTGTCCGTTCCCTTGTACACTTCTACCGGATCAATAATCATATTGCGGTATACGCTCCAGTCCACGTTTTCCGCATACCGATACGGAGTATTCCCCGTCTCGTCGGCAGGATCAGCCCTTAAATACGGAGCGGAGGGAATATCCCGATAGGGGACCGGGTCAATGCTCCCACACCCGGCCAGCCAGAAACACAATCCCAACAGCAGACAAAGCTTTGGTACGCTGCGTATTCTCATTACGATCTCCATGTATCGGCTCATGCTGAAAGCCTTTTTTCACATTCCACGATTGAATCAAATCCATCCCGGCAACGAGCGGCAGCGGGTACGTTACTCCCACAGCCACTCACAGCGCGTTGCTAGCATGGGTGTCGGCTTTAAGTCAACAACTGTTGACTTAGCAAAACCGTTTAATTTGAACGTGAAGTGTGAACCGGTCCTTGGTGCAAGCACTTTTTTACTCGTGCCTCACCAACTATGAAACACGTTTTCGCCCGGCATGTTGCAAGATGGATTTTTTTGAGAAATCATAAAAACGGAAACAGCCCGGTTATCCGGGCTGCAAAGGAAAGGAACAGGCGGTGGAGTTTCCGCCCAGGGAGGCGAATCCTTGTGTCAATTCTTGCGTTTGAACAGCCGTTCGAGGTCGCGTACGTCCCAGTGAATAAGAATGGGGCGGCCATGCGGGCAATATTCGCGTTGCGGCGTCTGCTGCCAGGCCTCAAGCAGTGCCAGGGCTTCCTCGCGTGCCAGGGGCTGGCCTGCTTTCACCGCGGACTTGCAGGAAAGCATTTTCCAGAGTTCGTCCATGCTGCGGCTCTGGCCGCTGAGCATGGCCTGGAGCAGCTCCCTGGCCTCACCGGGCTCCAGCCCGCCGGGAATCCCCTTGATACGGCACGTTTCTTCCGAAGCCATCTCCAGCGAATAGCCCAGCTGCCGCAGCTCGGCCCACAGCTCCTGCAAACGCGCGCGTTCGGACGGATGCAGGACGAGTTCCAGCGGGATGGCCAGAAGCTGCGAATCCCCGCGCTGCCCGTCAGCCCGCATGCGCGCGTACAGTACGCGCTCGTGAGCCGCGTGCTGGTCCAGAAGGGCGATTCCCTGATTGCCGAGACGCAGAATAAAATAGGTGTCGGCCAGAATTCCCAAAAAGGCCACATCCTGGTTGGCGAACTGAAACCCCGTGGCGGTCTGGTCCTGGGCGAGAGGCCGCATCGGGGATCGCGGTACGGCGTCCGCAAAGCCGGGCTCGGCAACACGGGCCGGACCTCCGGCCGATTCTTCGTCCGGGCTTTCCGGATTGAACAAACTTTCCCGTGCTCTTTCGGATGGCCGCATATCCAGGGCGTACTGTTCGTTGCGTACGGGTTCTTCGGACTTTACGGGCCGCAGTCCGACGGCCGCATCAGCCCTCAAAGCCCCGGAGTCTGCGGAGTCGGAAAATTCAGGCGCGTCCGGCCTGCTGCGCAAGCCCTCGTATGCGCTCTCGCGAGACGGACGAAAAAGATCCGAGGCAAAAGCCGGAGGTTCGGTGATATGCGCCGCGTCAAAAGGCGCGCGTTCGTGCGTATCCAGGGCGGTACGCAGGGCGCGGCGTACGGTGGAAAAAACCTTGTTTTCATCGCGAAAACGGACTTCGGCTTTTGCCGGATGTACGTTGGCGTCCACCTCGTCCGGCGGCAGTTCGAGAAACAGCACCAGCGGCGGATACTCGCGGGACAGCAGACGGCCCTTGTAGGCCTCCATGGCGGCTTTGAGCAGCAAGCGGTCCTGCACTGCCCGGCCGTTGACGAAAAAAAGCATCCGGTTGGCCCGGCTCTGCTTGACCCCCGGACGCCCGGCAAGACCGGACGCGCGGTAGGGTCCGTTTTCCTGGTCGAAATCCAGCAGCCCCTCTGTCAGGGCCGGGGGCCAGGCCTGGGCCAGGCGGTCCCTCAAGGACTGGCGTGCGGGGAAACAGAAAACCTCGCGGTTCTCGTTATGCAGCACAAAGGCCGTATCCAGCGCGGTCAGGGAAAGACGAAACAGACTTTCCTGGCAGCGGCTGCTCTCCGTGGCCTGTGTTTTCAAAAATTTCAGACGGGCCGGAATGTTGGCGAACAGATCGCGGACTTCGACACGCGCACCCGGGGGCATGGCAGTGGGCCCTTTATCCTGAATTCGCCCGTGGAGCACGTCGATGAAAGAGGCGTCCGCGCCTGAGCAGTCCGCCCCCTCGGTGCCTTCCGGCGTACGCAGGGCCGCGCTCATGGTGAAATGGGAGACGGACGCAATGCTGGGCAAAGCCTCGCCCCGGAACCCGAAGCTCATGATCTGCGACAGTTCCTCGATGGAGCCTATCTTGCTGGTGGCGTGGCGCGTAACGGCCAGTTCCAGCTCTTCCTGCCCCAGGCCGTGCCCATTATCCTGTACGCGTATCAGTCCCTGGCCGCCGCGTTCGATGCGTACGTCCACACTGGTGGCGCCGGCGTCCAGGCTGTTTTCCACCAGTTCCTTGAGCACGCTGGACGGACGCTCCACCACCTCCCCGGCTGCGATCTGATTCTTCAGTTCGGGAGGCAAAACGCGTATGGGTCGTTTTCCGCTTTCCTGCATCTCTGTTTTTCTGCTCCTTGTTCCGCTCGTTAGCCGGAATTCATTGTGGGTGTCCCCGCGCCTGTCTGTCAATATCTGTTTAAAGCGTATTCCCCCTGAAAAAAAATATCCACCTTGTTTCAATACGAAAACACGCCAGACAATGTAATCTTTGCCGTCGTGTTTACGGGTGCCGGCTTTGGTGCCGTCTTATTGATAATAAGCAAAAAATCCGGAGCGTCCAGACGGACGCCCCGGATTCTGCTGCTCCTTGACCCGGGAGGTCGTTCTATCCCTTAATCTGCGTCGATGACTCCGGCGAGATTCCATTCGGATCCGAGGAAATTGTCCTCATCCGCCGCGAAATCCCAGCCTTCGCCTTTGGTTTCATTTTTGATGTAGCAATCGTCCGTCAGCTTCCACCAGGCGGCTTTGCCGTTCTTTTCGTTATACCAGTACAAGGCTTTTTCCCCGTCAATTTCGCGGACGTCGACCAGGCGCCAGACCGTTGTCAGCGTAATGTTCGGGGCGACAAAATCCCAGCCACTGCCCTGCTCGGTGTCTATCAATTTCTTTTCGTCATTCAGCTTCCAGAAAACGATCTTGCCGCTGTCCTGGTTGTGCCAGATCAGCGTATCCTGTCCGCCGATCTCAGTCGTACCGGAGAGTTCCCAATTGCTGTTCAGAGTCACATCTTCCGTCACATAATCCCAACCGCTGCCCTGGTCGTTATTCAGCTGGTTCCCCTCATTATTGAGCTTCCACCAGAGAACTTTGCCGGAATCCTGGCTGTGCCAGATCATGTAGGAGGAGACCTCGTCATTGGGCACGAACGAGTAGGTCACGCCATAGGAAACGCTGTTTTCGGTCTGCGCATAGGCCCGGACGTAGTAGGTCGTTCCGGCGCTGAGATCCGTCATCTTGCTTGAAAATTCCGCGATGCCTTCGCCTTCATTGGTGCAGCTGCTGAAATCAACGTCCGGATCAGTTGTCGTTCCCCAGCAGATGCCGTAGGCGGTGATATCCGATCCGCCATCGGAAGTGATGTTGCCGCCGCTCCAGGCACTGGAAGCCGTGATGCCGTGTACGGCCACGGTGGAAATAGTGGGCTTGGCTTTAGTGACGATCAGCTGACCGGAGTAGGCCGTGCCGTCCGAATTGGAAGCATATGAGCGGACGTAGTAAGTGACCCCGTCCTCAAGATCGGAAATCGTACTGGTAAATTTACCTGTTCCGGAACCATTGTCGGTGGATGCATCCACGATGGTGGGGTTCTCGGACTGGGACCAGACCACGCCGCGAATGCTCACTGTGGTGCCGCCATCTGAAAGCACGTTGCTTACCACGACCAAATCACCGTCATCAAAGGAATATTCCACTACGGATACGGTAGGCACCGACTTCGTATGCACGGCTGCCGAAACACTGAAAACGGAACACAACAGCAATAATGCGAGCATGGCCCCGGCCAGCAACACATTGCGCGAATTGCGCCAAAAGCCACGAACCTTTTTGTTACCTGACATTGCAACGACCTCCTGTTGCACTTGGATTGTTATTTCCGGGTCTGCCATTCCAGGAAACGCGTCCGGACAGCATCGACGCGTCAGATTCACGACAGGCTATTTCCTGGTTGCTATTTTTCCCCTCTACCCGTAACATTTTGATTTACTTTACCCCTTTTTTTTACCAACGGCCCGTACCTGCTCCCAGCAACTGGAGAATTGCGTGCGGGCCGTACTGCCATGCGAGGTAGCAGTACTTGTGCCAAACAATAAATCTCCTTTTATTCTTGAGTGTTCTAATATCAACTTCAGTTTCGCCCCTGATAAGCCCCTGTTCTCCAGCCTGAATCTGCGTCTGCCCCATGGCGTTTTTGCCCTTGTCAAAGGCCCTTCAGGTACGGGCAAATCCACTTTCCTGCGCCTCTGCAACCGGCTGGAGGAGCCGCAACAAGGCGACATTCTGTTCGACGGGGCCAGCGTACGCAGCATGGAACCCTCTCTGCTGCGCCGGCAGATGGCTTACGTACAGCAAACACCGGTGGTGCTGGACGCCTCCATCCGGGACAATCTGCTGCTGCCCTTTGGTTTCCGGCAAAACAAAGATCTGACACCGCCGACGGACGCGGAACTCCAGGATGCTTTGCAACGCTTCGTACCGGATGTATCCGTACGGGATAACGCGCTCACCCTTTCCGGCGGGCAACGCCAGCGGCTCTGCCTGCTGCGCGCATTGCTGCTCAAGCCGCGACTGCTGTTGCTGGACGAACCCACCAGCGCGCTGGATCCAGAAAACCGGGCCATGGTGGAAGAAGTTGTCGAAAATTTGAACCGCGAACAGGGAATCAGCGTGCTTTTCATCAGCCACCAGGATTATGTCCCGCGTAAGGTCCGGCGCTTGTTCACCATTCGCATTGAATCCGGGCGCGCCGAAGTTTTGACTGAAAACGACACGGAATCAGGAGAGACCCAATGGACATAGCTCAGATAGGATACGGACAGCTGCTGTTGAGCCTGTTGTTCGTGCTCGCGGCCGGTGCGGCCTCCCTGGTCTACCAGCTCAAGCTCGAACGGGATCTGTTCTGGGGAACCGTACGCACATTCGCCCAGCTTTTTGTGATGGGCTACGCACTCAAACTGCTTTTCGGCCTGCGGATGGGGTTGCCCGTACTGCTGGTGTTCTGTTGCATGATCGGCTTTGCAGCGCGGATCATCCACGGGCGGGTCAAGGAGCCGGACGTGTCCTATATGCTGCCGACTCTGCTTTCCATGCTGGGCAGCTACACGCTCGTCACCATTATCGTCACCGCCTGCATCGTCCGGGTGGAGCCCTGGTGGATGCCGCAGTATTTTTTGCCCCTGGGCGGCATGGTCATCGGCAACTCCATGACTGCGCAGGCCATTGCCCTGGAACGCTTGTTCAGCCAGTTGCGCCAGCGCCGGGAGGAAGTGGAGATGCGGCTCTGCCTCGGGGCCACTCCGGCGGAGGCTTCGCAAACTTTTTTGCAGCAAGCCCTAAAGGCTGGGATGATTCCGTCGATAAATAGTATGATGGGGGTTGGTTTCGTTTCCATACCCGGAATGATGACCGGACAGATTCTGGCCGGGGCAGACCCCATGCTGGCGGTGCGCTATCAAATCGTCGTGATGCTGATGCTTGTCGGCTCCACCGCGCTCGCCACACTGATCGTACTCAATCTGGTGCGTAACCGTTGCTTCGGACCAGGCGGCCGGCTCCTCCTGCGCCCCAGGCATGGGTAATCGGCCGTCCGCACCGTGGGCAAGGAGGCAGTCATGACCGAAGCCGCAATACGCCTGCAAAAACGTATTTCACAGGCCATCGGCCTGAAAAAAAATATCGTACGTGAGGTCTGGGATCCGGAACTGATTTACGTGGAGTGCATGCACTGCGGACGTCCCGTGCTCTGGAAACCGGGAGTGAGCACGTCGCTTATTCTCCAGGCGGGCGTACGCCCGGAACAGCTGGACGAAAGCTGTCTGATTCTTTCCAAGGGCTGCCCGGCCTGCCAGCAGGGCAAGCATCTGTTTGAGACAAAGGTGGTACGGCTGACCCAATCACGCAGGTCTAAAAGCGAACTGCGGGACGCGCACGGCTGGTCCTGAACCCGCCGCCGCGCCCCTGAATTCCAAGCGCGATTACTGCCCGCTTTCGAGCTTTGCCGCAGCCTTTTCAACACTTTCTTTGAAGCCCGCGCGTACTTTTGCCAGGGCTTCGGCCACCTGCGGGTCCTGCAGGGCCACAATCTGGGCGGCCAGATAGGCCGCGTTCTTGGCCCCGGCCTTGTCCAACGAAACCGTACCCACCGGAAATCCGGGAGGCATCTGCACCGTCGAGAGCAGCGCATCCATGCCGCCCAAAGCCGATGCAGCCACAGGCACGCCGATGACCGGCTTAAGGGTCCGCGCAGCCACGGCTCCGGCCAGATGGGCCGCCATGCCGGCCGCGCAGATGAACACCTGGCAGCCGTCTTTTTCGAGTTCTTCCACCAGCGCAACCGTCCGCTCCGGCGTACGATGCGCGGAGCTGACCGTGAAACGGTAACTCACACCCAATGATTTCAACGTATCCGCACACGGACGCATGGTTTCCTCGTCCGATATGCTTCCCATGAAGATGCCAACCTGAGGCATGTTTTTTACTCCTATTAGTACGTCTTTTACGACTTACGCAGCCCTTTGTCGCCGATGTCGCGGCGGTAGTAGCACGTATCGAAATGAATCTTTTCCACGGCCTCGTAGGCCTTGCGTTTGGCGTCGGCCAGGTCCAGGCCCAGGGCTGTTACGCCCAGCACGCGGCCGCCCGTGGTCACTATCTGTCCGTCCGCGAATGTTGTCCCCGCCTGGAAAACCTTGACCCCGTCCATGGCGTCCGCCAGGCTCAACCGCTCGATGAGCATGCCCTTGGGGTAGGAGCCCGGATAGCCGCCCGCGGCCATGACCACGCAGATGCTGGTCTCGCGGTGGTACTGCACGTCCAGCGTGTGCAGCCGTCCTTCCACGCAGGCCAGCATGATTTCCGCAAGGTCGCTTTTCAGACGCATCAGCAACGGCTGGCACTCGGGGTCGCCGAAACGGACATTGTACTCGAGCACTTTCATCTCGCCGCCTTTGAGCATCAACCCCGCGTAGAGGATGCCCACAAAGGGATGACCGCGTTTGGCCATTTCCTTGACGATGGGCATGATCACCTTGCCGGCGGCCTCGGCATAACGGGATTCCGGCAGTATCGGCGCGGGGCTGTAGGCGCCCATGCCGCCGGTGTTGGGGCCGGTGTCTCCTTCGCCCACGGCCTTGTGGTCCTGGGACGAGGGCATGCAGAGCACGTGCTCGCCGTCGCAGAAAGCCAGAAACGAAGCTTCCTCGCCCTGCAGAAATTCTTCGACCACCACCTTGGCCCCGGCATCGCCGAAGGCCTTGTCGTGCATGCACATCTCCAGGGCTTCCAGAGCTTCTTCACGGGTCTGGGCCACCACAACGCCCTTGCCCGCGGCCAGGCCGTCGGCCTTGACCACCACGGGAATCTCGCAGGTCTCCAGGTAGGCGCGGGCCGGTTCGTATTCCGTAAACACCTCGCAGGCCGCAGTGGGCACGCCCGCCGCCTCCATGATCTCCTTGGCAAAGGCTTTGCTGCCTTCCAGCTGGGCCGCGTAGCTGCCGGGACCGAAACACGGAATGCCGGCCGCTTTCAACTCGTCGCCCAGTCCCAGGACCAGAGGCAGTTCCGGCCCCGTGACCACCAGGTCGATATTTTTTTTCTTGGCAAAAGCGACCAGACCGGGAATATCGTTGTCCTTAATGTTCACATTTTCGGCTTCAAGCGCTGTACCGCCATTGCCAGGCGCGACATAAATATGCGTTACCAAAGGGCTTTGTTTGAGTTTCCAGACCAGAGCATGTTCCCTGCCACCTGATCCGACGAGCAGAATCTTCACGGCTTTCTCCTAACGCTTGAAGGTTTTTTTTACATTATCAGGAAAAAACCACCTTACTCGGGTTTTCCCTTTTGGCGACATTCATGTTACGTGACAACGTCCGGCTGACCGATAGCGCGTTTTTACGTGATTTTTCCCCAACGGACAAGTTTGCACGGAAAAGTCCGCTGGGGCAGGGACACTATTGCGCCGCAGTTCCTGGCCGGAGTCAAGAGTCAAGAAGGAGAGACAAGAAGATGCAGAGCACGCGCCGTTTTCTGGCCGACTACTCGGAGGACGAGTTACAGGCCAAACAACTCAAAGGGCTGCAATGGACCGTTGCCCACGCCTACAACGGCAACCCCACCTATCGTCAAAGACTGGATGAGGCCGGAATAGGGCCGGATACGATCAAGAACCTGGACGACATCAGGCGGTTGCCCTTCACTTCGGTGGAGGATCTGCGCGCGGGCTACCCTTTGCCGCTGCTTTCCGTCCCGGAAGACCAGGTCGTACGCATTCACTCCTCTTCCGGCACCACAGGCAAACGTAAAATTTTATGCTATACGCAGCGCGACATAGACACCTGGAAGCACATGTTCGCCCGCTGCTACGAACTGGCCGGACTGACCACCATGGATCGCGTGCAGATCGCGGTGGGTTACGGCCTCTGGACCGCCGGAGCGGGCTTTCAGCTCGGCTGCGAACATTTCGGCGCCATGGCCATTCCCGTGGGACCGGGGCATCTGGACATCCACATCAAAATGCTCACAGACCTCAAGCCCACCTGTTTGTGCTCCACGGCCTCCATGGCCCTGCTGCTGGGCGAAGAACTTGAAAAGCGCGGGATCAAGGACCAGATCAACCTCAAGACCTGCATTTTCGGCGCTGAAACCCACAGCCCGCGGATGCGGCGGAATTTCGAACGCAAGCTGGGGCTGGAACAAAGCTTCGACATCACCGGCATGACCGAACTCTACGGTCCGGGCGCCGGTCTCGAATGCCAGGCGCATGAGGGCATCCATTACTGGGCGGATTATTACATCCTCGAGATCCTGGACCCCGGCACGCTGGAGCCCGTGGCTCCGGGAGAAGTGGGTGAGATCGTCGTCACCTCGCTCTGCAAGGAAGCCGCCCCGCTGATCCGCTACCGGACCCGCGACCTGACGCGGCTTATCCCCGGCGACTGCCCCTGCGGCCTGAAACTGCCGCGCCACGACAAGATCATGGGACGCTCGGACGACATGATCATCTACCGCGGCGTGAACATTTATCCTTCCCAGATCGGCGAAGTACTCGAAGGATTCAGCGAACTCAGCTCCGAATTCCAGATTCACCTGACCCGCAGCGAAGGCCTGGACGTGCTGCGGCTCAAGGTCGAACACAAGATCGACAACGCGCCGCCTTCGTTACCGGACCTCGAAAAGGTCATCGGCCGCTCTCTGCAGAAACAGCTTCTGGCCCGCTGCGAAGTGGAAGTCCTGGCTCCCGAGACACTGCCCCGGAGCATGGGCAAAACCAAACGCGTCCTGGACGAGCGCAACGGCTATTAGGGCGTCCGTCCCCAAAAATGTTTTAATGCGCTAAACCGCTTCTTACAGTAAAAAACCCCCTTTGCCGTGGAACTTCTGCGGCAAAGGGGGATGCTTTTTTCTGTCGCGATTTTTCTAGCTCAGAAACGCCGCAATCTGCATCAGCAGAGAATCCTTGTCCAACGGACAGGAGAGAAAGCTGGATATCCCGGTCTCCCCGAACTGGGAGGCGACTTCCTTGTAATGGCGTCCGGCTATGGACAGCACCGGACAGGACTCCCGTCCGTGCCGTGCCTCCCAGCGGCGCAACGCCAGGGCGGTTTCCTTGCCGTCAAGTTCGTTCAGCTCGTGGTCCAGCAGGATCACGTCATACCTGCCTTCAGGCATCCGGCGCAGCACTTCCAGTCCGCTGTCCACGATGTCGTGCTCAAAGGGCGCATTGCGAAAGTAAAAATTCAGAAGCATGGCCGTATTTACAGAACGGACGGCCACCAGTACGCGTTTTGCTCTTTGCGCGGGCGGAATGTCCGGCGGAGTCTCCAGAAAAGCGGTCAGTCTCTTGTCCAGGAGTTTGTCCGTGCTTTCGCGTACGGGGGGATCCAGCGCAATGTCCACCTGATCCGGATTGAGTTCCTCGGACGCATAGCTGTGGATGATCCCGCTTTCCAGGAGCAGGTCGTGCACATCCGGATCGATATGACCGCATTTTTTGAGTTTGCCCAGGATGTCGATGGCCTGGGAAAGCTGCATGGGTTTCTTGTAGGGCCTGTCCCGTGCCGTGAGCGCTTCGAAAATGTCGGCCACGGCCAGTATCCTGGCCTGCAGGGACAATTCTTCGCCTGTCAGCCGGAACGGATAGCCGGTGCCGTCCATCTTTTCATGGTGCTGCCCGGCGAATTCGGGCACCCGCTTCAAATGTTTGGGAAAGGGAAGTTCGGACAGCATACTGCTGGTGACAACGGCGTGGCGCTCGATGACCTGCCGCTCTTCCGCTGTCAGCGTTCCGCGGCGGATGGAAAGGTTGAGGAATTCGTTTTCGGTCAACAGAGGCAGGGTCTGCCCGTCTTTGACATAGGTTTTTCTGCTGATTTCCCAGAGCCGCTGGAGCCGGGAATCGTCCATAAATTCGTCGGGTGTGTTGCAGGAACCCAGAAAATCCTTGTCTTGCCTCAGGCTCTCCATTTCGCGCAGCAGTTCCTGGTCGGCTTCGTCTTCGACGGCCGCCGCCGGGCTGTTGCCTTGCTGCGCGCGAGCCAGCTTCCGGCGCAGCAGTTCGAGTTCCACCCCCCGTATGGCGCAATCAAAGCGTTCCTGCACCAGCTCGATGCGGTCGCAGATGATCTCCAGCTTGGCCGCCTTGTCCACGATATGTTCGGGAGTGGTGATCTTGCCGATATCGTGGAGCCAGGCCGCGATACGCAGTTCCTCCAGCTCCTTGTCGCTGAAGGAAATCCCGGCGAAAACGCCGTTGTTCCTCTCGTTGACGGCCTGGGCCATGAGTAGCGACAAAACGCTGACACGGGCGATGTGCCCCCCCGTGTAGCGCGATTTTTCCTCAATGGCGCCGGCAATGCTTTTGATGAAGGCGTCGAAAAGCTCCTGGAGATTGCGTATCAGACGTGTCTTGGTCAGCGTCGCCGCGGCCTGGGATGCCAGCGAAGCCACCACGCTGACCTGCGTATCGCTGAACTCCACAGGCTCGCCCGAACTTCTGTCCGTGGCGTTAAGCAACTGCAGCACGCCGATGACGTCGTTTTCATGGTCGCGCATGGGAATGACCAGCATGGATTTTGAGCGGTAGCCGGTTTGCTGGTCGTATTTCTGCGTTCCGGAAAAGTCGAACGCGTCGCATTGGTACACGTCGGGTATGGCGACGATTTCGCCCGTATGCGCCACATGCGCGGAAACGTGCTTATGATTCTGGCGGCCGTTATCATAGAGCGGCACCGGAGGCAGCGTGCTTTTCCTGCCGCTGACTCCGCCGAGATAGGTTTTCATGGAGTTGTTCTGCATGATCACGAAATCCAGATGGCGGCCCTGTTCGCTGATCATGTACAGGGTCCCGGCGTCCGCATTGGTGATTTCCCGTGCCTCAAAAACGATCAACTCAAGCAAACGGTCCGGATTTTCCTCTCCGGAAAGGGCCAGGCCGATTTCCGCGTACCGGGTCAGCTGGGCGTCCTTTTTTTCCATCTGCCTGTTCATGGAGCCCAAAAAACGACGATAGGCCCGCTGTTGCCTGAGATCTTCGGAAACCTCAGCCGGATCGTTCTTCTGAGACATGGCGTTTTGAGCCTCCCGGCGTGCGGATTGCCCGCCGCCGATTCTGCAATTGCGTCTAAAGCCGATCCACTATCAGCTCCGCCCGTACAATTGCGTCAATGCCTTGAGATAGGCCATGGGTTCGTACTCCAGCTGCTCAGGTGCGAGCCGCCAGCTCCAGTTGCCGTCAGGTTCCGCGGGAACATTCATGCGGCCTTCAAGCCCCAGACCGAGCACATCCTGGACGGGAACAATCGCCGTATCCGCAACACTCATCATGGCCAGGCGTACGCATTTTTCATGCACCCGGTCCGTATCGCCCGGGGTGCCCGCGTAGCGTAAAAAACGTTCGCGGTCCTCATCCGAGGCGTCATGGAAAAACCACCCGTTGAAGGTGTTGTTGTCGTGGGTGCCCGTGTAGATGGCGCAGCATTTTTCCACGTTGTGCACAATGTGCGGACTGTCCGGCAAATCCCAGCCGAATCCGAACTGCAGCACGGCCATGCCGGGAAACCCGAAATCCTGTTTGAGTTCGTGCACGTCGGAGGTGATCAGCCCGAGATCTTCGGCTATCACCGGCAAGTTGCCGAAGCGGCGCAGCAGGGCGGAAAAGAGTTCCTGGCCTGGCGCATCCACCCAGACGCCGTTGATGGCGGTTTCCTCGTCGGCAGGGACCTCCCAGTAGGCGGAAAAACCGCGGAAGTGGTCCAGGCGGACCGCGTCGTAAAGCTGCAGATTATGCCGCATGCGGTTGATCCACCAGCCGAAGCCGTCCCGGCGCATGGCCTCCCAGTCATAGACGGGATTGCCCCAGCGCTGGCCGGTCTTGCTGAAATAATCCGGCGGCACCCCGGCCACGCAGGTGGGCGCGAGGGCGTCGTCCAGTTTGAAAAACTGCGGATAGGCCCAGACCTCGGCGCTGTCGTGGGTCACATAAATGGGCATATCTCCGATAAATTTCACGCCGTTGGCATTGGCATGGGCCTTGAGCCCGTTCCACTGCCTGGAGAACAGATATTGTTCGAATTCGGCGTAGAGTATCTCCTGCACGGCTTCCCGCCGCCACTGTTCCAAAGCGTCCGGATTCCGCCTGGCGAACTCCTGGGGCCAGGTGGTCCAGCCCGCCCCGCCGAAACGCTGCTTGAGCGTGACGAACAGTACGAAATCATCCAGCCAGTAGGCGTTTTCCCGGCAGAAGCGGACAAATTCCGTATCGTCCTGCAGAGTATCCCTGGCGGTCTCGTAGGCCCGACGCAGCAAGCCCTGCTTGTAGTCGGTAACCTGGTCGAAAAGGACTTTGTTCTCCGAAAAAGGCGGGGGATTTTCTACCCCCTCTCTGGGAAGCAGCCCCTGTTCAGCCAGCAGATCCGGGCTGATCAGCAGCGTGTTCCCGGCGTAGGCCGAATAGCTCGAGTACGGCGAATTCCCGATAAAGGTCGAGGTCGGGCTCAGGGGCAAAATCTGCCAGTAGGTCTGGTGCAATTCCTTGAGCAACCCGGCAAAACGATAGGCGGATGGCCCCAGGTCGCCGATGCCGTGGGGGGAAGGTAACGAAGTGATATGCAATAAGATGCCGCTTGCGCGAATATTCATAAACCGGCCCTGGTTGGTTGTCAGATAGTTTACATCACAGGCTGCCGGGCGTCCGGACTCTTGCCCGTTCGTTGCCAGCCATTGTTATGATAATATTGTCAAAGAGTACACGTCTGCTTCCATAATGGTCAAGATTTTGTATGAACCGAGGCCAGCGGTTTACCGGCCCGGTCCGGCAGGATTATTTTTCTTTGAGGCAACCACCTGATTTATCGGACATCCGCCATTTTTTTTTAGAAAGCGTTTCCCAAAAGAAGCAGTTTCTCTCCCGGCATGATCTTTGCTTCTTAATCAAGCATTAAGTAAGTACCAAAAACTGCCGATGAGTCGTTTGCAGGGGGCAGTCATGAGACGTTTTCGTAATACTATACAGCATCATTTCAATCCACTCCATGTGTATTGCAGATTGCGTACGTTGGGTTGCAGCAACGGATTCGCCAAAAAGCTGTCCGCTTTTTACGAACAGCATGTGTATGCCAGACTCAGCTGTTCGTTCTTTTTGTTCTGGGCCTGCACCGCACCCCAGGCCAAACAGAAAGCTTCCTGAGTCCCTTTCCCCCTTCTCTTTCCATGTCCCGAAAAAAAGAACGCATCTCTTTTTTGTAATTACCACCCATTTTTTTATTGACTTTGATTCTCATTCTCAGTAATTCAGGAACAACCTGATCAACCGTCCGTGTTTTGGCGGTTGCCACTTCAGCTAAGTAAAGAGAAAGGAGAACTTCATGCTCTATCCGAAGGATCTCATCGGAATGGCGGACAAGGACCTCGAGGCCGTGTTCCTCAACGGGCGCAAAGCCTACAGAGTCAAGCTGCACATGGTGCAGTTCACCGAAGAAGGTATGCGCAAAATAGGCCAGGGCATTCTGGACGTTGCGGAGCGCTACGGGGTATCCCACGCGCGCCTCAAGGAATTGATGCAGGATTCATTGTACCTTGTTCCCCCAAACCCGGGACTCTATTTTCTTTTCAATATTCCGGAACTCGACGCCGATGTCCATGTCAGCCTGCCGCGGAAATTCTGGCGTTTTTCGGAACTCGCGCATGAACTGGAGCTGCCCGAACCGATCACCCCTGTCATGGAAACCTGTTCTGCGCGCCAAATGCATGCCTGATAAGGACTCTTCCCCTCCCGGAAGACGTGTTGTGTGACGCTTCCCCTCCCGGAAGCCATGTTGTGTGACGCCGGGCCCCAGGACGGATTGGCCGTCCTGGGGCCCTGTGCGTTGCAGGGCTGGTACGGCTTTTCTTTGATCGGGCCTTGCGTTAGTTTACGGAAACTCTTTCCCGGTCGCGGCGAAAGTATAACAGCAAGCGAAAAACGCCATGCCGAAGAATATCGAAATAAAAGCAAAGATACGGGATCATCCCGCCGCAATGGCGCGGATTCGCACTCTTTGCGTACAGAACCCCACGCTTCTGCAGCAAAAGGACACCTACTTCCGCATCCGCAACGGCCGTTTGAAGCTGCGCGAAACCCCGGCGGCCGCCGAACTCATCTTTTATCAACGGAACTCGGAAAAAGGCCCCAAACTTTCCCGCTACTTCCGTACGAAACTTCTGTTCCCGGCAGCTGTACGCCGGATTCTGGCTGTTTTGCTCGGCGTCAGGAACGTGGTGGAAAAGGAACGCCTGCTTTTTTTCAGCGGCAGAACGCGTATTCACCTGGACAAGGTACAAAAACTCGGTGCGTTCATTGAATTCGAGGTGGTGCTCGAAAACGACGAACCGCCGGCCGTCGGCCGGGCCGAAGCCGAAAAGCTCATGGAGCAACTGGGCATTGCGCCTGAAGATCTCGTACCTGGTTCCTATATCGATCTGCTGGAAGCCTGTACGACCGACACAATGCCTTCAGCCTGACTCCTCCCCGTCTGCCATGCCCCGATGGCAAATGAAAAGCTTTCTCAAAAACTAAAATTTCTTGACGCGTCTATGACGGTAATTTAGTGTCAACTTGTCTGATGAGTAGTCATCTGATCAATTGGCAAGAAGAACACTGACAAGGAACCCGCGTGACACCTATCAAAAAAGTCCGGCTTTCCGATAGCGTCCTGGACGCCATTCGCGAAATGATCGCCACGCAAGGCTTCAAGCCCGGGGATAAATTCTATTCGGAAAAAGAGCTTACCCAGAAGCTGGAGGTAAGCCGCTCGTCCATTCGCGAAGCTTTGCGGATTCTGGAGGTCACCGGACAGGTTTCCGTTCGCCAGGGCAAGGGCATTTTCATCATGGAACCGCCCGAACAGCGGATAAGCCCGGTTTCCGCCTGGGTGCAGGACAACGAACAGGACCTGGTGGACCACTTCGAAGTGCGCCTGATTCTCGAGCCCAAGGTCGCCTGGCATGCCACGCTCAAGGCCACGCCCGAAGAGGTCGGCAGGCTGGAGGCCATCTGCGACGCCTTTGCCCGCAATGTCGAAAAAAACGACCTGGCCGCCAGCATTCAGGACGACCGCGATTTTCACCGCGTACTTGCCAAAGCCACCAAAAACAACACCCTTCATTTTGTAATGAAGTGCATGGCCACTTCCCTTCCCGACGGCTGGATCTCCAGTCTGCATACGCCGGGGCGCATGCGCAAGACCGTCAACGAACACGGCGCCATCCTGAGCGCGGTGAAGCACTGCAACCCGGAAGCGGCCAAAGGGGCCATGATACGCCACCTGAAAAATGCCATAGAGGATATTCGATCCACGTTTCATGACCGGATTTCTCCGGAAGCCAAACCGGATTCAATCGAGGACGCGTAATGTCGCTGATAATCACCACCCTTGTGGAAAATTCCCCAGGCGAAAACCACGCTCTGCAAACCGAACACGGCATCTGCTTTCATGTTGAAAAAGACGGTCAGAAAATCCTGTTCGACGTGGGACAGACCGGCGTCTTCATGCAAAACGCCCAGCGTCTGCGCATTGACCTGACAGACCTCGCGTACGTGGTCCTCAGCCACGGACACTATGACCACTCGGGCGGCCTGCGCTATCTGACGCGGCTGACCAAGGAGTTCCGGCTGCTGGTCGGCCTGGGCTTTTTCGACGAAAAATACGGTTGCCGCAACAATGTCTATGATTACCTGGGCAACGACTTTGACCAGAATTTTCTGAAAGACCAGGACATCGTCACGGAATTCATGGATACGCAGCTGCGGGAGATCCTTCCGGGCGTTTTCGCGGTGACCCAGTTCGTCAAAAAGCATGAAGACGAAGTGATCAACCCCAGGTTCGTCATCCGCGAGTCCGGCAACTTCCGGCCCGATCCTTTTACGGACGAAATTCTTGTGGCCATCGATACGCCCAAAGGCCTGGTCGTACTGCTGGGATGCTCGCATCCGGGCGTCAAAAACATGCTGGACACGGTTTCGGAACTGCTGGAGAAACCGATCTACGCCGTTCTGGGTGGCACGCATCTTGTCGAAGCCACGCCTGCGAGCATGGCCCTGACAAAAAGTTATATGAAAAATCGGGACGTCAAGGTTCTCGGCGTATCCCATTGCACAGGCGAGGCAGGCACCAAGTGTCTGAGCACCCTGGAGGACATGTTTTTTTACAACTGCACCGGAAGCTCCCTGTTTGTGGATTAACGCCTCTTTCCTGAAATTCGTTCGGAAGCTCTTGGGCCTTCCGGCCATTGTTTCGGGAAAAGAACGTGTCAGCTGCACCAGTTCACGCCAGGAAGCCAGTGGATAACCCCTTGTGGAGGGGTCTTAGTCATCAATACACAGGAGGAAGTGGGATGCTCAGTTGGAAAAAAGTAGTTGGACTCGGCGTATTGGTTCTGATGGTTACGACGCTCATGTCGTTGCAGGTCACGGCGGACGCCGGCGACAAAATCGTCTGGAAATCCTCCGGACACGGTCCCGCGTCAGACCCCTCGCAGATTTTTCACGACAAGCTCTGCAAAGCGATCACCGCGGCCACCAACGGCCGCCTCACCGTCAAACCCTTCGTGGGCGGTTCCATTGTTCCGGCCTACAAGGAACTGGACGCCGTTGACCAGGGCGTTCTGCAGATGTGCTACACCTGCCCCATGTACAACCTCGACAAATGGCCCGCAGCCGGCCTGATCAGCTCGCGCCCCGGCGGCCTGCCCGGCGAAGCCCTGCGTACGTGGTTTGATTACGGCGGAGGCGCCGACCTGCTGAACAAAATGATGGGTCCGGACTTCAACGCCCTGACTTTTCCCGGCGCTCTGGCCCCCCTGCCCCAGGAAGTCTTTTTCCATTCCAAAGTCAAACTCAACAGCCTGGAAGACATCAAAGGGTTGAAAGCCCGTTGCATGGGTGACGGCGGCGAAATCCTCAAACGCATGGGCGCGGCCACCGTTATCATTCCCGGCGGCGAACTGTACGAAGCCATGCAGCGCGGCACCATCGACGCTTTCGAATACTCCACGCTGGCTTCCAACTGGAACATGCACTTCAACGAGGTGGCCCCCTACGTCTACCTCTCTCCCACCCGCGCGCCCAGCGATCCGCAGGTCTTCTTCGTGAACAAGGAAGCCTGGAACAAACTGCCCGAAGACCTCAAAGTCATCGTCCAGGGCCTGATCGCCAAGTTCACCCAGGACCAGCACGAATACCTCGTGTACGAATCCATCCTGGCCGTGGACAAGTTCCGCAAGGCCGGCAACGAAGTCTACAAAGTGCCCGCGGACATCGACGAGGCGCTGGTCAAGGAAGCCGACGTTTTCTATGAAGAAAAATCCAAGAACGAAACGCCTATCTTTGGCGAAATCTATCATTCCATGAAGAAGTTCGGCGAAGACTACAACGCCATCAACTAACGAATGACAGCACAGGATACGGGAGAAAAGCATGACCTTTCTGAAAAACCTGTTGAAACTCATAGACTTTCTCAGTGAGAAATCAGGGGCTGTGGGAAAGTGGTTTGCTTTTCTCCTGGTCCTGATCGGTTCGTACGAAACCATTTCGCGCCATTTTTTCAATGCCCCCACCATCTGGGCCTACGACTGCCTGTGCATGGCCGGTGGAGCGGTCTACCTGCTGGGCGCTTCCTTTGATTTCAAGCACGACGCCCATACGCGCGTGGATCTTTTTTACAGCCGCTTTTCCAAACGCGGCAAAGCCTGGGTGGACGTTCTCTGTTCGCTGGTGCTCTTTTTTCCGCTGATGATCGTCATGTTCAAGATGGCCGTTGTCTGGGCCGCCAAAGCCTGGAGAATTCACGAAGTCATGTTCACCAGCTTCTGGTACCCGCCCGCGGCGCCCTACCGGACCCTGTTCGCCCTGGGGCTTTTACTGATGATTTTTCAGGCCATGGCCAAGCTCATCAGAGATATTCACTTTTTGGTAAGGGGTAAGGAAATTGATTGATCTCAGCGCCGAACTCGTTGCCGTCCTGATGCTTGGCGGCGTTTTTACGCTCGTCCTGACCGGCTACCCCATCGCCTTTGTCATCGGCAGTGTGGCCTTTCTTGTGGGCATTGTGGTTTTCGGGCCAACAACCACCTTTCACATTCTCTACAGCCGGTTCTACGACCTTTCGCTCAACTACCCCTATCTGGCTGTTCCACTCTTTACCTTCATGGGGGTGGTGCTTCAGCACTCGGGCATAACCAAGGACCTCTACGAGAGCCTTTACGACGCGCTGGGCCGCCTCAAAGGCGGACTGGCCATCGTGACCATTCTCTTCGGCACGGTCCTGGCCGCCTGCCTGGGAGTTATCGCCGCATCCGTGACCATTCTCACGCTCATCGCCCTGGCGCCCATGGTCACGCGCGGTTACGACAAATCTCTGGCCGCGGGCAGTATCGTGGCCACCGGTACGCTGGGTATTCTGATCCCCCCCAGCATCATGCTCGTTGTCTACGGTCCGCAGGCCGGGCTATCCATCGGGCAGATGTTCATGGGCGCGGTCTTTCCCGGACTGCTGCTGTCCTGCATGTACATTCTTTATGTGGTTATCCGCTGCCATATCAATCCGGAACTCGGGCCGTCCATTCCCGCGGATCAGATGACGCCGTTCACAGCGAAAAAACTTTTCCGGCTGCTTTCGTCGCTGCTGCCGCCGGTAATGCTCATCGCCGCGGTGCTGGGCACCATTTTCGCAGGCATCGCGCCTCCTACGGAGGCCGCCGCTGTGGGCTGCCTGGCTTCCATTCTGCTGGCCGTGCTCTACCGCAAATTCAGCTGGGGGCTTATCAGGCACGCCTCGCTGGAAACCCTGCGGGTCAGCGCCTTCGTGGTGATGATCGCGGCGCTGTGTTACGCGTTCGTGGGTATCTTCATGAACGCGGGTGCCGGAGACGTGGTCTCAGAATTCATTCTTGCGGTTCCCGGCGGTCGCTGGGCCTCGTTCTTCATGATCATGCTCATCGTCTTTCTGCTCGGGCTGTTCATCGAATGGATCGGCATCGTCTTCATCATCGTGCCCATTTTCACCCCGATCCTGGCCGCCCTGGAATTCAATCCGCTCTGGGCCGGAATGATGATCTGCATCAACCTGCAGATGGCCTTTCAGACCCCGCCCATGGCCATGTCCATCTTTGTGCTCAAAGGCACGGCTCCGGAGGAACTGGGCCTGACCATGGGGGATATCATCAAGGGCGTCATACCCTTTGTTCTCATGATCATGCTCACCCTGGTGCTGTGCACGGTTTTTCCCGAAATCATCACCTGGCTGCCGGAAAAAATGATCGGCGGTTCCATGTGACCCATTGCTTCATCATACTCTGACGACCTGAAACCGGACTCTTCCCCGATCCGGTCAGGCATGAACGAGCTCGGAATGCGTTCATGAACTAAAGAGCGGCGCCGCCATGCCCAAAACGGCGCCGCTCCCTTTTTTTTCATTTTCTTTCTTCAATCCATTTTTTTTATACAATGTTGATTCTCGTCAACATCGTTTCCCACACGAAGGGCTATAACCACTCTAACAACTTTCGTTCCGGAAGATGCGGACAAGACAGCTACCCGTTATTTTGGCGGATCGCTTTTTCGCTTTCTTCCATTTAGTTTTCTTACCGTGTATGTCATGCTGTTGCAGATGGGGTTTCTGCTCTTTTTTCCGGCAGCCCCCGAACTCAGGATGTATAGAATTGCAAAGGAGAAAATAGATGAGCACCAAGAAAATTGTCGTAATCGGCGGTTCGGCCGCCGGTCCCAAGGCGGCCGCCCGCGCCAAGCGTCTGGATGAAAGCGCGGAAGTCACGCTGCTGCAAAAAGCCCCCGAGCTGTCCATGGCCTCCTGCGGCTATCCTTATTATATCGGCGGAACCTTCGACGAACGGGACATGCTGCTGTCCACTCCCGCCGGTGTTGTCCGCGACGAGGCTTTTTTCGCCGCCGCCAAGGGCGTCAACGCCAAGGTAAACACCGAAGTCACTGCCATTGACCGTACGCAAAAAACCGTTTCCTGCACCAACCAGGTCACCGGCGAAAGCGCCACCGTTCCCTATGACAAGCTGATCATCTGCACCGGAGCCACCCCACGCCGTCCGCCCATTCCGGGCATCGAACTCAAAGGAGTCCGCTCGCTGTCCCAGATGAGCGACGCCGACGAACTGCGTTCGCTGCGTGATTCGGGCAAGGTCAAAAACGTAGTCATCGTGGGCGGCGGACTGATCGGCATCGAAGTCTGCGAAGCCCTGACCGAATCCGGCATGAAGGTCGACGTGGTGGAAATGCTCTCCCAGCTGCTGCTATTCCTGGACTGGGAACTGGCCAAGCTGGTGGAAAAACACGTGGGCGCCATGGGCGCCACCGTGCACACGGACAACGGCGTATCCGAATTTATCGGCGAAAACGGCCAGCTCACCGGCGTCAAACTCAAGGACGGCACGGTACTGCCCTGCGAACTGGCCGTGGTGGCCATAGGCGTGGTGCCCAACATCAAGCTGGCCAAGGAAGCCGGGCTGAAAATCGGCGAACGCGGCGGCATCGACGTGGACCAGTACATGCGGACCTCTGATCCGGACATTTACGCCGCCGGAGACTGCGTGGAACTGACCAACCGCATCACCGGCAAAAAGGCTCCGGCCCCCATGGGCGACCTGGCCAACCTGGAAGCCCGCGTGGCCGCCACCAACATGGTCCTGGGCGACTCCACGGTCTTTCCCGGCACCATCGGCAGCGGCATCTGCAAAGTATTCGACCTCAGCGCCGGCTCCACCGGACTGTCCGAACGCCGCGCAATCGAGGAAGGCTACGAGGTAGTCACCGCCACCAACTCCAGCATGGACAAACCCGGATTCATGGGCGCCAAGCTGCTGGTTTCCAAGATGGTCGCCGACGCCAAGACCGGCCGGATCCTCGGATTCCAATGCGTCGGACCCGGCGAGGTGAACCGCCAGGTGGCCGAAGCTGCCATGGCCGTAATGAACGGCAACACCATCACGGATATCGCCACCGCGGATCTGCCCTACGCGCCGCCCTTTTCCCTGGCCATCGACCATTTCATCACCACCGCCCACATCCTGGACAACAAACTGGCCGGCCGCATGCAGGGCATCTCCAATGTGGACGTCAAAAAGCTCGTGGATTCGGGCAACAAGCCTTTCATCCTCGACGTCCGCTCGCCCAAGGAGTTCGAAGTGCTGCGGTTGAATGTGGGCGAGCAGCTCATCCCGCTGGGCGCGCTGCGCAATTCGCTGGACAAGCTGCCCCAGGACAAGGACACGGAAATCGTCACCTTCTGCAAAATCTCCATGCGCGGCTACGAAGCCCAGCGCGTACTGGAAGCCGCAGGCTGGAAAAACGTCCGGGTCATGGAAGGCGGCATCATGGCCTGGCCTTTCGCCCTCAACAGTTAATTACTGATTCTCTGAAGCGGGTCGCCCTCCGGGGCGTCCCGCATATATTTTTTCGTCGGAAACAGGTCTCCTTGTCTGTATGTTTCCTACTGAAATACAAGGATAATCGGAAAATTGTTAAAACTTGTTACCAGCCCCTTAAGATTCTTGTATTCGCTACGCACACGGGATAATAAATGATTACCCCACGAGTACACTTCTAGCGAGATGCGTAAGCGCATACAGGGCCGACATGAAAAAACTCCTTTGGTTCCTCTTTCTGGCGCTCGTCATTGGGCTGATAGGCTGGCAGGTTATGCTGCGCGTTGCCGAACACCGCGCCATAGAATCAAAAAATAAAGGGCCGAAAGCCGTGGTCGTGCTGCTGGAACCGGTGACAATCCAGAGCATCAGCCATATCGGCTCGTTTACCGGTACGCTGGAAGCGGGCGCCAGCTTTGTGGTGGCCCCCAAGGTAACCGGACGGCTGGAAAAACTGCATGTGGATATCGGCGACACCGTCCGCAACGGGCAGATCATCGCCGAACTGGACAGTCATGAGCACGAGCAGGCGGTCAGCGAAGCCCAGGCCTCGCTGGAAGTCGCCAGAGCCTCGCTCATCGAGGCCCAGAGCGACCTTTCCGTGGCCAAGCGGGATCTGGACCGCCAGCAAAGCCTGCGCAAACGTAATGCTGTTTCCCAGTCCGATCTGGACGACGCGCTGGCCAAAAAGGATTCCACCCAGGCCAGGCTGCTGCTGGCCCAGGCCCAGGTCCGGCAGAAAGAAGCCGCGCTGGAAGGGGCCAAGGTCCGGCTCAACTATACGCGCATCCGCGCCACCTGGGACGGCCCCGAGACCGAACGCGTGGTGGGCGAACGCTTCACCGACGAAGGCGACACCATAGACGCCAAGGCATCCATCGTCTCGGTGGTGGCTCTGGATCCGCTGCGCGCGGTGATCCATGTCATCGAACGCGATTTTCCCTACATCAAACACGGGCAGAAAGCCGAAATCACCACGGACGCATACCCCGGCCGGACTTTTGAGGGGCAGGTTTCGCGCCTGGCTCCCGTAATGCAGGAGTCCTCCCGCCAGGGTCGGGTGGAGATCAGCGTGCCCAACAAAGACGGCCTGCTGGTTCCGGGCATGTTCGCGCGCGTACGCCTCAACCTGGGGCTGCATCCGGACGCGCTTACCGTGCCGCAGGCTTCGATAACCCGCAGGGACGGCAAACAGGGCGTATTTCTGGCCACAGACGCGCAGAGCAAAGTCAAATTTGTGCCCGTACAGCTCGGATACGAACAGGACGACCGGGTGGAGGTGCTGCCTCTGACCCCCAGCGATAACCTGAAAGAGCTGATCGACGGGCAGGTGGTGACTCTGGGCAAGCATCTGCTGGAAGACGGCGCGGCCATCCGTTTGCCCCAATCGGGCAACGGGAAATCCAAGGATTGAGCCATGGCCAGTATATCGAGCTTTTCCGTAGACCGCCCGGTCTTTACGAGCATGGCCACCCTCATCGTGATCATCCTGGGCGCGGTTTCGCTCAGCCGCCTGCCCATCGACCTGATGCCGGACATCACCTACCCGACGCTGAGTATCCGTACGGATTATGAAAACGCCGGTCCGGAGGAAGTGGAAACCCTGATCACCCGGCCCATCGAACAGGCAGTGGCCGCCGTGCCCGGCGTGGAGACCATCACCTCGGCCTCCATGGAGGAACGCAGCGACGTACGCGTTGCCTTTGTCTGGGGCACCAACCTGGACGCCGCGGCCAATGACCTGCGCGACCGCCTGGACCGGGTCAAGCCCAATCTCCCGGACGAAGCCGACCAGCCCATGCTGCGCAAATTCGATCTGGCCAGCGCACCGGTGCTGATTCTCGGCGCTTCCAGCCGTCTGGATCCCGTGCAGATGCAGGACATCCTGGAAAACCAGGTGCGCTACCGTATCGAACGGGTGCCCGGCGTAGCCGCGCTGAACATCTGGGGCGGGCTGGACCGCGAAATTCACGTCAATTTGCTTCCCGGACGTATCAAAGCCCTCAAAATTCCGCTGGATACCATCATCGAGCGGCTGAAATCCTCCAACCTCAACCTGGCCGCGGGCACCATCGAAAACAAGCAGATGGAGCTGTACGTACGTACGCCCGGCGAATATCGCAGCCTGGAGGAACTCGGCAACACGGTGGTAGCCGTCCGCGACGGCGCGGTGATCCGCCTGCGTGATATCGCTGAAATCAAGGACGCCTGGGAGCGTGTGACCCGCATCGTCCGGGTCAACGGCGAACCCGGCATCCGGTTGTCCGTGAACAAACAATCCGGCACCAACACTGTGGAAGTAGCCGAACGGGTGCAGGAAGAAATCGCCCGGATCAACCAGGACATCCCGCAGATCAAGATCCATTCGATCATCGATACCTCCAGCTACATCAAGAACGCCATCTCCAATGTGGCGGATTCGCTGCTCTACGGCGGCGTGTTCGCGGTCTGCGTGCTGTTGTTTTTCCTGCGCAACGTCCGCAGCACCCTTGTGGTGGCGGCGGCCATTCCCATTTCGATCATCGCCACTTTCATGCTCATCTATTTCGGCGGCTTCACCCTGAACATCATGACCCTGGGCGGCCTGGCCCTGGGCGTGGGCATGCTGGTGGACAACGCCATCGTGGTGCTGGAAAATATCTACCGTCTGCGCGAAACAGGCATGCCGCCGCGTCAGGCAGCCATTCAGGGCGCGTCCGAGGTGACCGGCGCCATTGTGGCCAGTACCCTGACCACCCTGGTGGTCTTTCTGCCCATGATCTTCATCCGCGGCATGTCGGGCATCATGTTCAAACAGCTGGCCTATGTGGTGAGCTTTTCACTGCTCTGCTCCCTGGGCGTGGCCCTGACCCTGGTGCCCATGCTGGCTTCGCGGATCATTACCGCTGTGGAGGCGTCCGGCAAGGCCACGGGCGGCTGGCATCCGTTCAAGCGGCTGGCGTTCCTGCTGGGGCGTTTCTTCACCGCCATGGACAACAGCTACAAACGCTTGCTGCACGGCTGTCTGGCGCGGCGCTGGCAGACCATTGTTCTGGCCCTGGCGCTGCTCGCCGGCAGCGTGGCCCTGATACCGCTCATTGGCGTGGAAATGATGCCGGTGACCGACGAAGGCGAGGTCCGGGTTAATGCGGAGATGGAAGTGGGCACCAGGCTGGGTGTCCTGGAAAAGCATTTCCTGCCCATCGAGGCTATCGTGAACAAGGAAGTGCCCGAGGCGGCCAACGTCATCACCCTGCTCGGCGGTTCGGGCTGGCGCCAGACGGGCTCGCACAACGGCCAGCTGCGTATCAGCCTGAAACCCCAGAGCCAGCGCGAACGTACGAGCCATGAAATCGCCGACGCGTTGCGCAAGAAGCTTTCCAAACTGCCGGGCATGAAAATCCGTACCCGCTCCAACCAGGAACTTTTTGTGATGCGGATGGTCTCCAGCGATGACGGAGACAAACTCGAAGTGGAAGTCCGCGGCTACGATCTGGACACGGCAGCGGCCCTCAGCGACGCGGTTCTGCATATCGTACAGAACACCCCCGGCGTAACGGACGCGCGCCTCAGCCGCCAGGACGGTGCGCCCGAACGTCTGATTCACGTGGACCGCACCAAGGCCGAAAGCATGGGAGTGGATGTATCGTCCGTGGCCAACATGCTGCAGACTGAAATCGGCGGCACCAGCGCGGGCGATTACCGAGACGGCGGCGACGAATACACCATCCGGGTAAAAATCAAAGACGCGGAAAACGCGGATCTGGACAGCCTGCTGGATTTCGCCGTGAGCAACGACAAGGGCGATCCGGTGCTGCTGCGCAATCTGGTCAATGTCGAGCGGGATACCGGCCCCGTACGTATCGAACGCAAGGACCAGGAGCGTATCATTACCATTTCCGGCGACATTTCAGGCCGCGACATGGGATCCGTGATGCGCGACCTGCAGCTCGAACTCGAACAGCTGCCCGTTCCGCAGGGATTTTCCATCGGCTTCGGCGGCGATTTCGAAGAACAGCAAAAGGCCTTTACCGAACTGGCCCAGGCCTTCGTACTGGCTCTGGTGCTGGTCTACATGGTCATGGCCTGTCTGTACGAGTCCCTGCGCGACCCCTTTGTGGTGATGTTCTCCGTACCGCTGGCCATCATCGGTGTCTGTCTGATGCTTTTTCTGACCCGGACAACCTTCAATATGCAGTCCTACATCGGCTGCATCATGCTGGGCGGCATCCTGGTCAACAATGCCATTCTGCTGGTGGACCAGACCAACGAGCTGCACCGCAAGGAAGGCATGGGGATGTTCGAGGCCATCGAGGAAGCCGGACGCCGCAGGCTGCGCCCGATCCTGATGACCGCCATGACCACGATTTTCGGCCTGCTGCCCCTGGCGCTGGGCATCGGCGAAGGCGGCGAGACTCAGGCGCCCATGGCCCGGGCCGTTATCGGCGGCCTGGCCAGCTCGACCCTGATAACCCTGGTGGTCGTGCCCGTCATGTACTCGCTGATCTCCAGGAAATACAAACAGGATTCAAACACTAGTAATGGGGCTCTGCACCCCACGGAGCCGTAACAGTCCGTAAGTTTGTCCGGACTATACGCCCGGCCCCGCGTATACATTTAGTTGAACAACAAAAAAGGAGACGTATCGATGCAGAAAAAGCCCATGGCGACCTGGCAACACTGGTCGTACGTATTGTTGATAGCCACTCTGGCTCTGACAGGCATGGCTCAGATGCCCATTTTCAAGCGTTACTACATCGCCGACATTCCCGGCCTGGGCTGGCTGGCGGCCTATTTCACGACCCACAAAATCCATCTCATTGCGGCGGCCCTGCTCGGACTGCTGGTGGGCTATCTTTGCTACGCCTATCTGGCGCGGGACCACAAACGCATCCGGCTTTCCACCCTGGGCTGGACTCGGGTGATTCTTTTGGGGCTGATATTCGCCACCGGCTTTTTACGCATGCTGAAAAACCTGCCCGATATCTGGTACAGCCCCACCACTACCATGCTCATCGACTGGTCGCACCTGGGATTTGCCATGCTGCTCGGCGTCACCGCCCTGGTCGCCGTATTCCGTGGTGCCAGCCGCTACGCCCAATGGCGTGATTGATTTAGGGGAATTGCAGACACAAGCGTCCGGAGCCCTCTTATTCCAATTTCAACTCAGACATTCCATAATTTTTTTGCTTCTTAAAGAGTGAGAAATAGTGGGTGAGGCCAGATCTGTTCTTTCATTTAAGCCCCAACGGGGCGGCATAAATGAAGCCCAGGGCAACGCCCTGGGGAAGGTAATCCGGATGAAATGAGCCCTGTAGGGGCGACATGACGAGAGATTATTGCCCTGCCATGTCGCCCCTACAGGGCTCTACTGTACGCTTGTGACTTCTCCCAGGGTTACACCCTGGGCTTCATTTATGCCGCCCCGTTGGAGCTCCTTTTCATTAGCAGGGATTGAATAATAGGCCATTTCCGATTTGAAATTGGAATTGCAACAGAAGACTCCGGATTTTTTTATGCCTCAAAACACTCCCGGAATGGCATGCCTCATTTTTCAGCAGTTTTCAGGATATCAAATACTTCATAGGGCGAGAGTTCGTTGGCCGCGGCAATGGCCTTGACGTTCTGGTCCGCAGCCGCCTGGATGTTTTTGGCCTTGAGCGCATTCAGAAAGCCTTCCAAGGGCATGTTGTAGGCTTTGGAAATTTCATCCAACGTCCGCAATCCGAAACCGCCGGGGGGCGTATCAGGTAGACCGGAAGCACCGGCCCCCTCCGCGCCGCTCAGTTTGGCCTGCAGCGTCTCATACAACTTTTGTGGTGAAACTTCGTTGGCCGCGGCAATGACCTTAAGGGTCTGCCCCGCATCGTCTACGCGAAATCCGGCTTCGACAAGAATTGTCAGGGACTGCTGCGGATCCCAGCCCATTTTTTTGGCAAAGCTGTTCAGGGGCGAAAGCTCCGCATGTCCCCAGGGCGGATCGCCGTATTTTTGCGAGGCCGCTTCCTTGAGGGATTCGCTGAAATCCAGAATGCTGGAAAAAGGCGGTACAAGTGCCAGCGTGCCCATGGTGCACACCAGGCAAAGCAGCACGGCAAGACTGCATTCCGGAGTAAAAATTTTCAGTTCTTTGCTTTTGTTTTTCAGATAACTGGTGATGGGTTTCCAGTTGTAATAGATGTGCAGCAGCAGGGCCAGAAGAAAGAGCAGCCCCAGGTTGATGTGAACGTTGCCCCACTGGTCTTTGCTCATGCCCCAGAAACTCCAGTTGGTCCAGTACGCCGTACGCCCGTGCGGCGCGATGTAAAGGACCACGCTGGTGACAACCACGAAAATGAAACTGACCAGAGCCGTGAGTGATGTGAGCCTGCGTATGTTCATGTGCGATTCCTTTTTGACTGGAACAACGTACGAAAATTAAGAATGGGACCTGCGAAATCCTCCTGCAAACGATACGTCCGTATAACATACAATTCGGATGATTGCCTATGGGGCACCTTTTTTAGCGCATTTTCGCCTTGAAACAAGGCTCACATCTGAAACACAGCCTGGTTGAATAAAAGACCCTAAGCTCGAAGAATCGCTAAGAGTCTCTAAAATATCTCATTGTTTCAGATAAATACATAAGAGCATCTCAATCTTTTCAAGATTAAGATGCTCTAAAATCAAAAAACAGGCGGTCGCCCGACAAAAAAAATCACCCCGAGCCTGACAGACTCGGGGTGATTTGCTTGTGAGCGTATAACAGCGCTGCAGCGCTAGGCGTCCACTTTGGCCTTGATCAGTTCTGCCAGCCGGAGTCCCAGCTGATAGCACTTGGACAGGTCCTCATGAGTCGGGACGTTTTTGCACTTGATGGCTTCTTCAGGCATTTCCATGCCCATCTGTTCGAGCCAGTCGCTGATGATCTTGACGCACTCGCCGCTCCATCCGAAGGAGCCGAAAGCGACGCCGATCTTGTTCTGCGGACGCAGCCCTTTCATGTAGGTCAGCATGGCGGCCACCAGGGGCATAATGCCGTTGTTGTGCGTGGGCGAACCGACGATAACGGCGGCAGCATCCCAGACTTCGGTCATCACGGCGCTGTGGTGGTTGGCCTTCATCCACATCTGCTTGACCACAATACCGCCTTCGGTCAGACCGCTGCCAATGGCGGCTGCCATTTTTTCCGTGCTGTGCCACATGGAGTCGTACACGATGACGGCCTTTTTGGCGGGCTTTTGCTCGGCAAACTTGCGGTAAAGATCAATGATGTAGGACACATCTTCCTTTCCACGGAAAATCAGGCCGTGGTCGGGAGCGATCATGTCGATATCGAGCTTCATTTCGGCCAGCGCATCCAGGGTTTTCAGCGTAACGGCCGAATAAGGCAGCACGATGTTCGCATAGTATTCCTTGGCGGCATTGAAAAGGATGTCCCGTTCGACTTCATCGGCGTAGCGAACACTGGAGGCAATGTTCTGGCCGAAGATGTCGTTGGTGATCATCAGCTTGTCCTGGGCCACATAGGAACACATGCTGTCCGGCCAGTGCAGCATCCGGGTTTCCACGAAATGGATGTCGCGCTTGCCGATGTTGATGGTGTCTCCGGATTTGACCACTTCCACGGGCCAGTCCTTGTCGTGGAAGTGGGCCTTGAGCGCGCGCTCGCCCATGGGCGAGACAAAGATCTTTTCCGGCTTGCAGCGCTCGATAATCTGAGGCAGCGCACCGGCGTGATCGGGCTCAAGGTGGTTGACCACAATGTAGTCGATTTCCTCGGGATTCACCAGATGGCTGATGCTGCAAAGCAGTTCTCCCGCATGATCGGCTTTGACAGTGTCGAACAGCGTGGTCTTTTCGTCTTTGATCAAATAGGCATTATAGGTCGTACCCCTGGGTGAGCGGGAATAGCCGTGGAAGTCGCGGCTGCTCCAGTCCACAGCACCCACCCAGAATACATCGGGTTTCATCTCTACTGGTCTCATGGTTTCCTCATTAAAAACATACTAAGCTTGAATCTGCAGCAGCATCGTACGCCGGACGTACGCATTGCAGCATAGTTGAACGTTTGCTGTAAACAGCAGGACTATTCTTTGGAAAAATCATCCTTGGGAGCGCCGCATACGGGGCAGACCCAGTCCGAAGGAACATCTTCCCAAGCAGTGCCGGGAGCAACATTGTTGTCGGGATCACCCTGCTCAGGGTCGTATACGTAGCCGCAAATATTGCAAACATACTTGTCCATGATGTGTATCTCCTAAAAAGTGTAGTGATATTTTCTGTTGCACAGGTAACGCTTAAACATTCCGTAAGATCACCCTTACCAGGAACGTGAGAATAATCAAGCCGGACCGGCCTGGTTGCCACAGGCCGATCCGACAAAGGGGGTAGTAAGGATCACGTATGCTTAGGATTCAGCTTTCCACAGGCCATGGATGTTGCAGTATTCCCTGGCGGTTACCGTGGAAGCCTGAATACAGAACGTTGCTTCGGGGGCATCGCCCGGATTAAGGAACTGGCGGTAAGCCTTGCCATCGGCGATAAGTTCGATCCACTCGATGTAATGCTTTTCTTCCATGGGATGCGCCACGCCGCCGACTTTGACCTTGTAGCCGTCAGCGGTTTTTTCGATAACGGGCACGTGCTTTTCTTTGGCCGCATCAACCGTGTTTTCCGTGAAAAGTTTCATGGGGGCGCCGCAGCAGACCAGTTCGCCGGCTCCGCCGTGCAGTACTTCCACAATATTTCCACACATTTCACACTTGTAGATCTCGAGCTTTTCGGCCATGGAGTTTTCTCCTTATGCAATTATGGTTGACAGAAAATTACCACTCTTCGCGCAGTTCTTCATAATGTGCCTGCGGGTGTTTGCAAGCGGGGCACAGGTTAGGAGGCGTCGTGCCCGTGTGGACGTATCCACAGTTACGGCAACGCCAGACAACTTCTTTTTCACTTTTGAACACCATACCATTTTCCAGCTTGCTTGCAAGGCCGCGAAAACGATTTTCGTGGTATGCTTCGGCCACACATACGGCGCGAAAAAGAACGGCAATTTCTTTGAAGCCCTCTTTATCAGCGATTTCGGCAAATTCAGGGTACATGGAGGAATGTTCCTCAAGCTCGCCACCGGCGGAGGCCTTCAGATTCTCCAGGGTGGTGCCCACCTTTCCGGCCGGGAAGGCGGCTGTAATCTCCAATTCTCCCCCTTCGAGGAGGCTGAAGAAACGTTTGGCGTGTTCTTTTTCATGGTTGGCAGTTTCTTCAAAAACAAAGGCGATCTGCTCGTAGCCTTCCTTTTTGGCCTGCTTGGAAAAGTAGGTGTATCTGTTGCGAGCCTGGGACTCGCCGGCAAAAGATTTCAAAAGGTTTTTTTCGGTCTCGCTTCCTTTAAGTGTAGCCATTTGTATTCGTCTCCTTTGGATTATTTTCATTTTCAGAACGAGTACTTATACACGCCTGCCGTTCTTCTCGTTCGCGTTGGGAGGAATCATACTGATTTTTTCGTGGATGTCTAGTTAAAAGAGAAAGATTATTATCTAGGAATTGAAATTATATAATAAATTATCCTTAAACTGCTAAATTAACAGCATAATCAGAAATAAAGTTTTTTTGAAAAATCTTTACTGTATAGTAATTTGTTACTGGTTTATTCATAATCACGATCCCTTACACGTCAATTTTCCCTCCTGCCGCAGCAGAGAATTACTCAGATAATTTTCATCAGGCTTCACGAAGCGTTGCTCTTGGTTTTACAGAGAGTCATTGAAGCGCCCCGTGCCTCAACAAAAAAGCCCTGCTTCCAGAGAAACAGAGCTTTTTAGAACAGCAACCGGGCAGATTCAGCCACCCCTTGCCCCCCCCGCACGGTTTAAAAATGCCGTGAGAGAGTTTCTATTGGCAATTGATGCTATTTTGTATGTTATTACCAATTTTTTTCAAATCTTCTTTCTGCTGACAGTCAGGCAGTCGGTTAATAGCCCCATTCATAACAGGAATTTTCGTTTTTAAACTATTGCATACTTCCGTTGTTTTGTCGTTGAACATATTGTTCGCATTATATTCATATAGTGCTGTCGCTGCATCTGCCGTTTTAAAAGCTGCCTGCTTCAGCGTACTGTTAGACTCACCAATCAGGCAATCCGCACAACCGTCAAATGCCCGCGAACATTTATACAAACATTTGCCGATATCGCCAGCTGCAAAAGCAAAGCCTTGCACACAAAGGATAATAAACAAAGCTAAAAAAATACATTTTTTGAGCATAGCATACTCCTTATCAGTCAGTTATTGAATTTCTTTTTGCGTATTGACGCTCTGTTGGACTTAATTCAAACTTTGTTTATAAGTTAGATAAAACGACAGCATCATTTTTGATTACTATACAAAGCAGAGCTTGATCATTCATTCCAAACCAGTGTCGTATTATCGTCTTTTTTGATGTGCACTATTACAAAAGTAACGTTACGGTTAGTGCAATCATTCCCGGCAGCGCTCCGGCTTGACTTCCTCACAACAAACAAAAAAGTCTCCTTAAATGTTTCAAAGCATTTTCCAGGGAGAGACTGTAGAGTTCTTGGAGCCAGGTGTTATTTAGATCCGAAAATGAAAATAAGAGGTGTTGTTGCAGACAACCCAACAACTTAATACGATAGTATACAACGCATTATTCTAGTTTATTCGTTTCTCCTTTTGTCTTTGTTTGCTTCTCTGTGTGCTGATTTGTGAGCAATCTTTAATCAACTCTGAGCACATTTTATAAATCTGATTTTTTTGATACAGTATCTGATGTAATAGCATCTGCCAGATTCTTTACAGCTGAAATATTCTCATTCACAGAGGCACATTCATTATTTTCCGAAGACTCATAAGCAGAAATCAAAGCAGTCCAGAATTGCAATACAACACTTTTATTGGTTTCAACAGTTGAGAAACATCCTGAGCATCTTGGTACTCCATGCTGAGTACATTCCTCGACGCATCCTTCAAAACTATTTTCAGCATACGAAAGCCCAGTGCTACATATGAAAATTAACATAACCATGAAAATAATAATTTTTTGCATATTTCACCTACTTTTTCTGCATTGCCGCTAGATTTTCCAGCGGATGTATTTAAAGGAACTACTTTTGGCCAATAATCTGATGCAAGTTTTCAAAAATTATCCGTAAAATAACTCTGTTAGCCTAACATTATACCAATATATATACTTTATTACTCTATTTTTATTACATAAATTTTATTTTGATCTCGATCCTGAAAAAGCAAGACCACTTGGAATATAACCAGAACCATTTGCAATAGAAATAATATTACTATTTAATACAGAGATAAGTTTCATAAGTGCTTTTTTTGTCGCACAAGTATTTGACAATGTTTCTGCATACACACCAATTTTTTCCATACTTGCTTGCATAGCAAACACATTTTCTGATTCAATAGCTTTGATCAATAGAACTATGGCAGATCGTATAATTGAAGCAGCTTGTTTATCATCCTGAACAGAGGATAAACAGATATAGCACTCTTCTATACTGCCAGTATTAATTTTATTTGTGCAACTTTCAAAAGTTTCTTCAGCATTCGTTAATTCACTTCCACATACGAAAAATATCAGAACCAGAAACACGATGACCTTTTGCATAGCTCACCTACCTTGAGGGCTTTGTCCGCTTTTTTTGCGGCAGTTTCTTGATCGATTGTTGTTGTAAGATTGCAAATAAACTCACTTCATTTTTCTATTTCTTTGGGAACTCTCCTGGATTAATTAGTTTAACGTACTATTATTTAAACTTTTTTATATTTTTGCCTATTAATTAAGCTTCTTGTTATTTCATTAGTGTATAAAAAGTAGTTGATAATGATCATCATTATCAATGATAATAATTATCATTACTTTTTTTTAACTAATAGCCCTTTCGAATAAATACTTTCGATCTATCCCAGAACAGGCCGTTACAGCCTGATGATACCTTCCTTCGTCTGAAGCATCCGCTGAGGCAGAACAATATTTGCCTGCACTACTCTGCACGAAAATTCCGACAGTCTGGCGACAACATCTTCATATAATGAAAATTTTTTTCCACTGAATACAAATGCCCTGCAGCTTAGCCGTTTATACCAGGCGGGGCGCTGGTATCGCTCAAAGAGCACCATCCTGTTGCTATTTAGTTATTCCTAAATACATATCTGCGGATATTTCTTCATTCCAGGCGGGTGACATATCATCGACTTTTACGATGAACAGTATTGATGCAGTGCGCATGATATTCAGCGCTTTTTCACGATGATAGAATCCTGACCAACTAGTTCAATTACGATCAGGTTACCTAATACGAGAAGTTGTCACCTTGGGGGATTGATTGCGCGTACGCCGCGCATGATAGAGATGCCCTTTGAAGCTGAACGTAGGGATTTATTGTAAAGTGCAGGCGGCTTGGCTAGCGACAATAAGTGCAGGCGGCCCAGGCAGCGTGATTGGGGGAGGTAAAGGTCCGTTGCGGATCCACTTGCGGACACTGGACGTAGAAGGCATTCAGGCCGTTCGGGCGTGATATGGAAGCGATTTTATTCTGGTTTCTATAAATGGTGGCGCTGACGAATTCGCCGTTTCCGTCATACTGCACCTGGCCATACGTGCAGCGCGCCGCGGCAGGAACTGAAAAACAGCACAGCCAAAGCAGTGAGAAGCCGCAGATGACAAGTGCTGTTTTCATTTCCTGCTCCGCGAGGCCTTGCTTTTTAAAAGATAGCGCGGCCTCGGATATTTTTCAGTTAGGCGCCCTTGGAGGCCTGCTCGGCCACGGCTTTGGCCTTGGCTGCAATGGCATCCTGATCCCCCAGGTAGTAGCTCTTGATGGGTTTCAGGTCCGCATCCAGTTCGTAAACCAGCGGAACGCCTGTGGGAATGTTCAGCTTGGTAATTTCTTCATCGGAAATATTGTCCAGATACTTTACCAGAGCCCGCATGCTGTTGCCGTGGGCGGCAATGAGCAGCCGCTTGCCGGATTTGATGGCAGGCCCAAGCTCGTTTTCCCAATAGGGCATTACACGGTCCACGGTGAGCTTGAGCGACTCCGTATGGGGCAGTTCGCTCTCGGTCAGGGCTGCGTAGCGCGGATCCTTGCCCGGAAAGCGCTCGTCCGTATCTTCCAGAGCCGGCGGGGGCGTATCGTAGCTGCGGCGCCAGACGAACACCTGTTCCTCGCCGAATTTGTCCGCCATTTCCTTTTTATTCAAGCCCTGCAAAGAGCCGTAATGGCGCTCATTCAAACGCCAGCTCTTGATGACGGGAAGCCAGAGATTGTCCATGACGCCCTGGATAAGATGCAGTGTGGTGATGGCGCGGCGAAGGTAAGACGTATAGCAGACGTCGAATACGTAGCCGTTTTCCAGCAAAAGTTTGCCGCCCTCCAGAGCCTCCTGCTCTCCCTGGGGAGTCAGGCCCACGTCGGTCCAGCCGGTAAACCTGTTGGAAAGATTCCATTCGCTCTGGCCATGCCTGACCATTACCATTTTATACATTGGTGCCTCCTGCGAAACTGTGTAGTTTTTGAGGATAACCCTCACCGGATACGCATCCGGCAGCATAGCTCAATTCTCTCCTACATGTGCCGGAAAGATGTTGCAAGCTGTTGACGCGCAGACGCCGAATGGCAGCCAAATTGATTTTTTTTGACCACCTGTCCGGCCCAATTAATAGCCCCGATGCAACTTATATCATAACTTACTTAATTTTAAGGTGAAAAAAATTGCATTTTTTTGCATCTTTTTCTTGACACATCGAGTTAGTTCTCTATAATCACTCTCAACGGATAATGATTCTTAACAACGAACTTTTAGCCCCAAATACCGCCATGACACAGACACCAGAGAGATTGGACGCCCTGATCAAACGTCTCAAAGACAACGGGCACCGTTTGACGCCCCAGCGTCTGGCGATAGTTGCGGCCCTGGCCAACAGCGCGTCGCACCCGACCGCGGAACAAATCCACAAGATGATTCTCAAGGATTTCCCCACTACCAGCCTTGCAACAGTATATAAAACCATTACTATGCTCAAGGAGCAAGGCGAAATTATCGAATTGAGTTTCGGAGATATGGGAAGTCGTTTCGACGCTCGAGACGCTGCCCCCCATCCGCACATCATTTGTACGCGCTGTGGAAACGTCTTTGACCTGGATGTGGAAGAAGCTTTCGAGTCTGTGGATTTTGATGTTCTTGCCAAGCGAATGGCCGACAAAACCGGATTTCGCATTGAATCCTATCGTTTGGATTTTTACGGAATCTGCAGCAACTGCCAGAGTAAATAAATTTTTTGCGCCCCTTGATTGGTGGCGCTTTTTTTTGACCTTTCGAGGATAATGATTATTAGAAAATAAGAATTACTAAAAACTAAAAAAACAGAAATCAACTCTCAATTTTCAACTTGTTCCCATTTGATGAAAACGATTGTATAAGAGTAGAAGTGACAGCTTTAGGAACTGGGCAGTTCCCCGAACCTGAAGCCAACATGAGGCCGCGAAAGGGCTGCAACACCCAACAGCTGGAGAGCAAAAATGTCAAAAAAAAGCTTAACAAAAGCATTTGGAGCTCCCGTCTCTAACGACCTCAACAGTGTAACCGCCGGAGCTTCTGGTCCGGTATTGATGCAGGATGTCCATTTACTGGAAAAACTGGCGCATTTCGACCGCGAACGTATCCCCGAACGCGTGGTGCACGCCAAAGGCGCGGGAGCGTACGGATACTTTGAAGTGACTGCCGACGTGAGCAAGTACACCAAAGCCGCTTTTCTGTCCGAAGTCGGCAAAAAAACTGACGTATTTGCCCGCTTTTCCACCGTGGGCGGCGAAAAAGGTTCCGCCGACTCCGAACGCGATCCCCGTGGATTTGCCGTTAAATTCTACACCGAAGAAGGCAATTACGACCTGGTGGGCAACAATACCCCCGTATTCTTTATTCGCGATCCTCTGAAATTCCCTGATTTCATACACACGCAAAAGCGCAACCCCGCTACCAACTGCAAAGACGCCAACATGTTCTGGGATTTTCTCTCGCTGACCCCCGAATCCATGCACCAGGTCACGGTCCTGTTTTCCGACCGAGGCACCCCGGCGACCTATCGCAATATGAACGGCTACAGCAGCCATACTTACAAATGGTATAACGACAAGGGCGAATACTTCTGGGTGCAGTACCACTTCAAAACCGACCAGGGCATCAAAAACTTCTCAGGCCCGGAAGCTGACGCCATGCGCGGCACCGACCCCGATCAGGCTACCCGTGATCTTTACGACTCCATCGAACGCGGCGACTACCCCTCCTGGACTCTGGAAATGCAGATCATGACTCCGAAGCAGGCCGAAGAGTTCCGCTACGACATTTTCGATATCACCAAAGTTTGGCCCCATGCCGATGTTCCCCCCATCACCGTGGGCAAACTCGTATTGAACCGCAATCCCGAAAACTACTTTGCGGAAGTCGAACAGGCCGCCTTCAGTCCTGCCACTCTGGTTCCCGGAATCGCGCCTTCGCCGGATAAAATGCTGCAGGGGCGCTTGTTTTCCTACCACGATACGCACATTCACCGCCTGGGCGCCAACTATCACCTGATCCCCGTGAATCAGCCCAAGAACTCCCCCGAACAAAGCTACCAGCGGGACGGATTCATGCGTACGGATTCCAACGGCGGCGGCGGCCCGAACTACTGGCCCAACAGTTTCCACGGCCCGGCCCCCGTAGAAGGCAAAGACGAACCGCCCTTTGACCTCGAAGGCCAGGCCGGACGCCATGCCTATACGCTCGGCGACATCGACTTCGAGCAGCCGGGCGCTCTGTACGGCAATGTCATGACTGATGAAGACAGAACACATCTGATCAATAATATTGTCGGTCACCTCGGCAATGCGCATAAGGCCATCCAGTTGCGCCAATGCGCGTTGTTCTACAAAGCCCATGAGGAATACGGCACCCGTGTCGCCCAGGGGCTCGGACTGGATGTAAATGAAGTAATCAGGCTTGCGGCCATGAGCCAGGACGAACGTGTGGCCGCTACCCAAGTACAATAACTACTGCCCGCGGGGAAGGTGGGCCCTTCCCCGCTGACACACATCTTCAATGGGGCCCTATAAGGAGAGTTGTAGATGTACTTTACTCAGATCTCAGTACCAGGTTTAGGCTGCCAGTCGTACGTTATCGGCTGTCCTGCCGCCAAGCAGATGATGGTGGTGGATCCGAAACGGGATATTCAGGACTACCTCGATATCTCCAGAGAAGAAGGCATGCGGATCACCCATATCATCAACACGCATCTTCATGCCGACCACATCAGCGGCGACCAGGAACTCCGCGCCGCAACAGGGGCCGACATCTACATCAATGAAAACGGCGTACAGGTGGAATATCCGCACATCGCCCTCAAAGAAGGCGATGTTTTCGAACTCGGCGCCGCCAAGGTGGAAGTGCTGCACACCCCAGGCCATACGCCCAATTCCGTTTCCCTGCTGGTCACCGACAAAGTTCGTTCCCACGAGCCGGAGATGATCCTGACAGGCGACCTGCTCTTTGTGGGCGATGTCGGCCGTCCGGATCTGCCCGGTGCGGAAATTCTGGACGAGCAGGTGAAGAATCTTTTCAACAGCCTCTACGTCAAGCTCGCCGATTATCCGGACCACCTGGAAGTCTTTCCGGCCCACGGACAGGGTTCCCTTTGCGGACGCGGCATGAGCGCGAAAAAAAGCTCGACTCTCGGCTACGAACGCCGGGCCAACCGGATGCTGGCTTTTTCCTCCTTTGATGCTTTCAAACAGGATGTGACTTCGGCCTTTCCCACACGGCCCAAGAGCTTCACCCACATCATCAGCACCAATAAAAAAGGCGCGCATCTGCTGGATACGTGCCCCATGGACAAGGGACTCTCGCCAAAACAGTTCGAGGAGATGATGGCGGACGGCGCAGTTGTCATCGACGCGCGCGACTCCGCGGCATACGGCGGTTTTCATATCCCCGGCAGCATCAACATCGGCTTTGAGAAACAACTGGCCAACTGGGTAGGCATGGTCATCGAGCCCGGTTCGGACCTGCTGCTCGTGGTCAACGACCGCGACGATTACGAACGCATGGTCACGGAACTGCACCGTATCGGCTACGACCAGATCTTCGGCTACCTTTCCGGCGGCATCATGGCCTGGCTGATGAGCGGTCGACCCGTGAACCAGATGGAGCAGATTTCGCCCCGACAGCTGGACGCGCTGCTGAAATCCGGCGCTCCGAAGATTATCGATGTCCGTACGCCCGCCGAATGGCAGCAGGGGCATCTCTCCGAAACGACGCATCTGCCTTTGAGCGACATTCTCGAAGGCAAGTGCCCGGAATCCGCTAAAGACGAGGATCTGATAGTCATCTGCGGCAGCGGCTACCGCTCCAATATCGCGGGCAGCGTTCTGCAGCGGGCAGGGTTCCAGAAAGTCAAATCCATGGCAGGCGGCTTGTTCGCCTATGCCAACGCCGGTCTGCCTGTAGGCTAGGCCGGACTCCAGACGTAGGACGTAACGCCGGGCTGGCGAGCCTTCCAGCCCGGCGAGCAATACAAGCCGGAAGCTCCGTTTCCGAAAAGGGAGACTTGCGCCCGGACATATAGGCAAAGGTAATTAAATACGTACATTTGAAACAGAATAACCTGTCTAATTCTGTACAAGGAGACACCCATGGCAGATATCGGATGCGACCGCCCAGGCGGCGTACTGCTGGATGCGGAAAACCAGACTGAAAACACCCCCGTACAACCTAAAGAAAAAGGAGAAACTTCCATGTTGGTAAAGATCGGTCACAAAGCCCCTGATTTTGCAGCCCCCGCGTACTTCAACGGCGAATTTTCCACCGTTAAACTGTCTGACCAGCTCGGCAAATGGGTTGTGTTGTGCTTCTACCCCGGCGATTTCACCTTTGTCTGCGCCACGGAGATTTCCGCCATTGCCGAAAAGAATGACGTTTTTGAAAAAATGGGCGTGCAGGTGCTTTCCATGAGCACGGACAGCCCCTTCGTACACAAGGTCTGGGTAGACAACGAGCTGTCCAAAATCACCAGCAAGGGCACCATCCCCTTCCCCATGCTCTCCGACGGCGGCGGCAAAATCGGCGAAGCATACGGCGTTTATGAGCCGGAAGGCGGCGTGGACGTACGCGGACGTTTTCTGATCGATCCGGACGGCATCGTAGTGGGCTACGAGATCCTCACCCCGCCCGTGGGCCGCAATGTCTCCGAGACCATTCGCCAGCTTCAGGCCTTCCAGTACGTACGCGAGAATCCTTCCCAGGTTACCGTTTCCGGATGGACTCCCGGCAAAACCGTGCTGACTCCTGGACCTGCCCTTGTGGGTAATGTATGGAAAGAATTCAAAGTGGAAACCGCGTTTGAATAAGCCGTAACGCCTGGCATCGGCCGGACCGCCCGCGGGCGGTCCGGCTGCCATGCCCGTGTTGCGATTCACGGGAGGCAGTCATGAAATTTTTCGTTGCAGCAAGTTGTCTGGTCATCGTTCTGGCCATGTCCGCGGGAGCGTACGCCGGGTACGTTGAAACACTTTGGGAACAGGCCACTCCGCCTGCCATACCCAAAATCGTTCCTGTCGAGGCCGATCCTCAGGATACGGCCCTGCTTGTTCTGGACATCGAACAACTCACCTGCAACCAGGAGCGCCGGCCGCGCTGCCTGCAAACTGTGCCACGTATCGCCGCTTTAATAGCCAGAGCACGCGCTGCAGGCATGCCGGTGCTGTACAGTCTGACCTCCAAGGGGACGCCGGATACCATCCTCAAGCCGGTGGCCCCACTAAAGGACGAAGCGATTGTCCAGTCCAGCGTAAACAAATTCTGGCAAACGGACTTGGACATTTTCTTAAAAAAGCTTAATACTAAAAGTGTTATCATAACAGGAACCGCGGCCCATGGCGCCGTTCTGCACACGGCTACGGCAGCTGCCGCCCGCGGTTATGGAGTCATTCTGCCGGTGGATTGCCTTTCCGCCCGGGAACCCTATGTGGAGCAGGCTGCCATCCACTTGCTGGAAACAGGCCCAGGCACCAGGAAACGCATCCAGCTGACGGAAAGTAATCTGATCGTTATCCCAACCAATAAAAAGGAGAAGGATTGTGGCAACAAAAGAAGAAAGAAGAGCGAAGGTCATCGAGGCACTGAATAAAGCCCGGTCCATGGAACTCCATGCCATCTCGCAGTACATGAACCAGCACTACAACCTGGACGACATGGACTACGGTGAAATGGCAAAAAACATGAAACTGGTGGCAATCGACGAAATGCGTCATGCCGAACAATTTGCCGAGCGCATCAAGGAACTGGGCGGCGAGCCCACTTCCGAACTGGCCGATGCCGTTCAGAAGGGTCAGGAAGTGAAAGTCATCTTCAGCTTTGACACCGGCCTGGAAGACAACACAATCGATAACTATAATGATTTTCTGCAGATCTGCAGAGAAAACGGTGACAACATCACCGCAAAGCTGTTCGAACAGATCATCGACGAAGAACAGACGCACATGAATTACTTCGACAATGTCGACAGCCACATCAAAAACCTGGGCGACGCGTACCTGTCCCGTATTGCTGGTACGCCTTCTTCCACCGGCCTGGCTGATCAGGGCTACGTCATCGCCAAAGGCGGAGGCGAATAACACACAAAACCGCAGGGCCCTCCTGTTGCATCAGGGCTCTGATTTTTCAGCGCATCTTGTATCTCCGGCAGAATCCCCTTCTGCCGGAGATTTTTTCTTTTTCTTCCTCAGCAGCCTGCTGAACAATCCGTACGAACCGAGACCCGCGGCTCCGCTTGCGCCCGCGAGCACTCAAGGCGGACAGGCCGCCCCGCCGCCGGCCAACAAAGCGGCAAGCAAAGCAAACACACTGCCGCCGACAAGAAAGGAAAGTATTTTCGCCAGATTTTTTCGCATCACAAATACTACCCCAAAACCGTCTGTCTTTACAAGGCGCCCAGGACTATTCGGGGTTTTCCCTGGCCCGGAACATCCGTACCCAGGGAGTCTTGTCATAGATCAGCTCAAAATACTTTTTGATGTTCTCATCTTCCGGATCCGCCACCAGCATTTGGACAGCCATGCTTTCATACGTACGCGTCTGCAGAAGATACGCTTCCTGGGTTATGGCATTAAAGAGCACATGCAAGCCCGACTTATTATCATATTTGTGGCGTTGGACCCCAGAAGATAAAAAGATATCGATGCTGTCGACTCGCATATCAGGAGCTCCAGGTCCGAGTGAAACGATGCCCTGTTTTTTCTTGTAAAGCATATTCCCGAAAAAATAGCGCAACGCTATGCTCTCGCCGCGTTTGGTTTCAAAATCCCAGGTGGCCGCCTTGGCCATGACTTCCAAGGATTGAAGGGTTTTGAAACTGACCACGAAAAACTGGGGAGATAGAAAGGGTACGTTTGTATCCGGGCTTCGCAATTTCTGCATCTGCGCGCGAAGCTCTGCCGGAGTATTGCTATTGAATGTGTCGTACAACGAGCCCGAGCCCAGGTACCCGCTGTAATGAGCCAGCAAATTATGCAGCAATACCGGACTGTCCGCATAGTAGGCCTGGCTCAATGAATAAATGATTCCACTGGAGCGCCTGCCACCGCCGTCGGCGTAAGCACGCCGCAACGAGTAGTAATTCACACCATAGCCCCACTCCCACATGGTCCAGACAATGGCATTTTCCGGCGACGCATGTTGCAGCAAATCAAGGGCCTGACAAAAATACGGACTGAATATCGCCTTGGGAGGCAGCAGCGAGTACGCGCCGAAGCAGGGCCAGACCAAGGCCAGCGCGCAGAGCGTTTCCCCCAGAAACAACAACAGCCGGCGCCATCGAAGCTTGCGGAACAACCAGCCAGCCAGCCAATAGACGGGGATACCCAGTCCTATGCCGAACGCCGGAGCGCCGAACATGGCCATGCGTACGCCCAGAAAATAGCCACTGATGCCGAGCCCGGCCAGAGGGAGCAATAAAAACGCCCCCGGATACCGCAAAAGAACGAGCAGAAAGCCGGGAATGGCGCATAGTGCGGGCCAACCCCAAAGCGAAAAGAAATCGAGGTATTCCCAACCGACTTTACTGGCTTCGGCCACGCTTTGGGAGACCGAGGGGAAGGTCAGGGGAACCCGCGCAGCGGCCCAGGCCGGTGCAAAAGGCTGCAGATAGCGCTGCAGATAAAATCGGATCACCCAGAACAAGGAAGGCTGGTTGCCGAGTGAGGCAAAAACCAGTGCGGCGGCCAGTAATATAATTGCCAGGCGAATGTCCGCAAATAGTTTCCCCCGCAGCCAGCCAATTCCGTAGACCGCCGCCAGCAATACAGCGCCGATCAAGGCGCCGTGCCAGCCCGGATTGGTGGGCAAAGCGTACAAGGTGATACCCAGCAGTACAAACGGCCTGGAGCCTTTTTTGGAAGTAACAAGCCCGAGAAATAATACCGGAAAGATGATGAACTCATTAAAATTGGCAATGCGCTCGTGCCAGAGTCCGAAAAAATGCGCACACACCCCCAACGCATACGGCCAGATCAGATAGCGCCGGGTCAGAATGGGAGCCTCTCCCGAGGCGGATTTCCAGCTATCCGGCAGCCGCTTGCCCAGCCAGCCGGGTAAGGGCCAACAGGGGCGTAGATTGGGTTTCAGCCAGAGATACCAGCCCCAGCTGATGCACAACGGGAACAGCAGCGTAACCATGTCCGTGTCGTAAAAACCCAGGTGCGTACGCCCTACATATCCGGGAGTCAGCCCCGCAACGGCGCCGGCTAAAATACCGGCTTCCAGGCATCCGAGGGACCAGCACCAGAGCAGGGTCAGGACCGCGACCAGGCTGGAGAGGAACACCGGCGTCCAAAACCCCACATTGCCCAGCTCCGCCCCTGTAATCCAGGAAATGCAGCGGGCCAGAAGCGCCAGCGGTGTGCCATTGTTCGCACCGAAACCTCTGGCCTGGGCGAGCCAGAGATAGGCGTCGGGCGTACTTTGAATGTATTCGCCGTCAAATGTCAGCGGGAACCCATGCCAGGCGGCCAGGGCCGTCATGCGCAGCACAACGCTCAGGATATAAACACCGGCGCCGAACAGAACAAGTAACTTCCAGTCCTGACGGAAGGTCGCCAGCGGCTTGCCGTTGTTCATCGGATTAGGCTCCTCCGAGTTGAATTACTGGGATACATCTGTAAGGGATAAAACTTGACGTCTGACTTTGGCCTTTGGCGACCAGCGGGAAGCGAATTCCAGTGCCTTGGCATCTGAAATAACTTTGGAGGATATCCAGATTTCGGGTGTTTCAGACAACTCCTGCAGCCATTTTCCTTTTTTGCGGACATGCAGTCCGCCTATTTTGTGGTCCAGCAGGTTTGTATCATCATCCACAAATCCGAGGACACAAAAATTGCTGCTCAGGCTTTCATTGAAAAGAGATTCTTCCAGAAGAATCATCCCACCCTTTCCTGCCCCGTAGATCAGCACGGGAACAAGATTGGACATCTGGCTGGAGGCCGTTTTTCGTTTGACCCAGGTATCCAGCAAAAAAAAGCTTTGCCGGGAAACAGTCACGGCGATGAAAAAGAGAAACGCAAAGGTGATGTAGGAACTTCTCGAGTAGCCTTCCCCAAATCTGCTGAAAATAGTTGATAAGGCCAGACTCAGAGCTGTTCCAAGAATTACGCCCAGCGCATAGGAGGGCGTGTCCGAAAAAGACGCCAGCCGCCAGCTGCTGCCGTAGGCACCTGCAAGCCGCAGCCCCAGTAACGAGCTGACGACAACCAGTGGAAGCGCCTGAACCATGGCCTGCCGCATAGAAGGACCCAGCGAAAAATCAAAGCGCAGCAAGTGCGCCCCCCAGAAGCAGGTGATCACAAGAATCGTATCCAGAAATACCTGGGCCATGTTCCGACGCAGCAGCATGGCTAGCAAAAATTTGTTCCAGAAAGGCATGCCGTTTTCCGGCTGTTCCGTGCTGATTTGCACGTGGGTCAGGTAGGCGCCGAAGCAAATGAGCAACAGCGCGAAAGCCCCGATCAGAAACAAGGAAAGATCCGGATTGTTTTCCGAAAAAAAAGCCACGGATCCGCCGACTATGCCGAGCACATACAGAGTGTAAACGGCTCGCCGTTCACTGAGGCCGAGATTCACGAGACGATGGGAGGTATGGTCGGTGCCCCCCTGGTGGATTTTTCTGGCTCCAAGCACGCGGGTGATGGTTACGAAACTGGTATCAAAAATGGGCACGGCAAGAATGGACATGGGGATGAGCAGCAACAAAATTGTCAAGAAAAACGAGGTGTTGATTTCAAGCCCCAAATTCGCGTTCAAGGGGCTCGGCAAGGTCAGCGCTGCGAGCATGAAGCCCAGAGGCAGGCTCCCGGAATCGCCCATGAATATCTTTGCCGGAAACTTATTATGCAGCCAGTAGCCTAAAACAGACGCCGCGAACAATAGAGCTAGCCAGGTTGCGGGTACGGGCATTTCCAGGATGGAAGTCGGCACCACTCCGGCGAAAATTGCGGAAATAATCGCCACTCCGGACGAAAGCCCGTCCATATTGTCCAGCAAATTAAACGCGTTTGTCAGTCCGACAAACCAAAGATAGGTGATGAAAAGATTGACGCCGGAAAGACTTGTCAGCGGGTAGACGCCGCCTGCGTAAACAAACAAACTCGTCGCAGCCACCTGGCAGATTAATTTGTTCGTCGGGCTCATCTGCTTGGTATCGTCCCACAGACCGCAAAAATACAGCACCACGGCGCCGGCCAGAGCTGCTACCGCCAAAGTGGTTTTCTGGGGCAACTCACCATATATCAACGCATGCGGGGTCAGGTCATAGCGAATATAAAGCCAAAACAGCGCAGCCAGCATAAAGGGCAGAACAAACCCCAATCCGCCATGTAAAGCGACAGTCCTGCAGTTCCAGCGATCACTACATGGCCTGGCCACCCAGTTGTAATGCCGACATACTTTGGCAATTAAAAGCGTCAACACGTACGCAAGAAAAAAAGTTGCGACAAGAAGAAGGCAAAAACCACTATTGACCAACATCATCTATCTTCTTTTGCTTGTTCACTGCATGACGACAATACCAGCGAACGGTATAGTTGCAATGTGCATGCTGCGTTTTGATGCCAGGTCAGCTCCGATACCCGTATCTTGTTTCTGGCCCGCATATAGTCACGCTTTTCCCCATCCCGGAGCATCTCTTGTATTCTTTCGGCAATTTCCTCAATTTTCTTAGGATCAAATAATAAAGCCGCATCCCCCGCGACTTCCGGCATACTTGACAGATTCGAGCATAACACCGGCGCCCCGCAGGCCATGGCTTCCAGTATGGGCAATCCGAATCCTTCGTATAAAGAAGGAAACACAAAACACAAAGCGCCACTGTACAAAGCCTGCAACTCCTTGTCACTAACCCGTCCCAGAACAGAAATTCCTTCCAGTTCGCCCCCATGCTGCGCATGCTCTTCCAGCCAGACTCCGGCAATGGCCAGTCCTGCGCCTTCTGTCGCCCCTTTGGAGCGCAACAGTTTCCACGCGTCCAGTAATCGGGCCAAATTTTTGTGAGGTTTGTTGGAGCCAGCGTACAGAACATAACGCTCGGGCAGTCCGAATTTCTGTCGAACAGCTGCTATTGCCTCCGCTGAAGCAGGAGAAAAATCCGTATTTACACCTCCCAGACAGATCCGGGCCTTTTCCTGACGCATTGAGGTCATCCGCAGTAAATCATCGCGCGTGGAAGAGGAAAGTGTCACAACCGCATCCGCCGCACGCAGGGCGAGAAAAAGAGCCGTTCGAAAAAATAGCCTGGCTTTGACGCTGCTCTGCGCAGGAAAAAGCACAGGGATCAGGTCCTGGATGGTGACTACCGTGGTCACCCCCGGAAACAACGGCATCAAGGTATACGGGCTGTGATAGAGATGCGCTCCCATTTCCTTCAGCAAACGAGGCACTACCCATTGCTGACGGAGAGCAAACGGACTTATCGGCACGTCCACGATACGCACCTGGGCGGAGGAAGCGGAAAACCCTTCAAACAAAACTGAACCGCGCGGGTCCCGAAGAATAATCAGTTCTTCGTCCGCTTGCAGCAAAGGCTCGATAGCACGGGCCAGATTGACCACATAGCGACCTATGCCGGGGAAATGGGAGGTGGCGGTTCTGCCGTCAAGACAATACCGTTTATTCATGCGGTGTTCACCTGCTCCCGCCAGACAGACCGAAGTTGCGCACTATTCCTTTCGGATATGCGTAATACAACAGAAATACAATTTCAGGCATCAGTAAGATGCGATGAAAAACTTCGGACACTGACCCTGAAAAGGATTGCGCCTCAAATATGTTCAAGGGCAATTTCGAGCTTCTTATTTACCCGCTGGATACGAACATATCCCCCGTCACCCAGAGCACCGGGATTCACAATGACGGTTTTTCCTAGCGTATCAATGGCGCGGGATTCATGAATGTGCCCGGTGAGACAAACATCAGGCTGGCGCTTTTCAATAAAGTTACGTACCGCCTGACTGCCCACATGCTGTCCGAAAGCGAGACAATCCGTTGTGGTGTCGTAGGGAGGCGTATGCGAGACAAGTATCAGCAATGGAAAATTCTTTGCCTGTTCTTCCGCGGCCTGCAGCCAGGCCGCCATCTGACTGTCCGGATATTCGCTGGGCGTTCCGAACGGCGTCGGCGTGGATGCGCCAAGCCCGATGACGCCAACGGCCGGAGTGGTGTCGCTCCCAGGATCAAGCGTACGCGCACGCGCATGCAGATTCCATCCCTGGGCTTCAAGGAACACGTTCACTTCCGGCAGATCCATGTTGCCGTACTGGGCATACACATTGGGGTTGATCACCCGTACGGCTTCCAGGACTTCACCAGCCTTGCGGGCGTCCCCATTATTGGTCAGATCCCCTGAAATCAAAACACCACGTGCTCCTGCAAGGGCGTCGATTTCCCCAAAACGATCCATGTTGCCATGGATATCCCCAAAACCTATCCAATAACAGTCGTCGGCTGCCATTTGCTCTCCTCTGCTTTTGCAATCCTGCAAACGAACGCGTATTGTCCCAACGCAATCCGCAGCTACTTGTCTGGCGCGATAACCCTATTTCGAGTTTATGTCAAAATCATCTTTTGATTCAAGCATACGTCTGGCCACATAACTATGTCTAATAACAAAAAAACTCTCAGAGGCAAACTTCTCAAAGAACGGGCTGCACTAACCGCCACAACATGGGAAGCCAAAAGCCTCATCCTCCAGCAGCGCATCCTTGAACTGGAGCAATGGAGCAGCGCAACATGCGTTCTGCTGTACATGGCCTTCCGCCAGGAAGCCGATACCAGACAGCTTCTTAACCACAGCTTGAAACAGAACAAAATCACCCTCTTGCCACGTTGCATCCGCGGCTCCCACTCCCTGGAACTCGCCGCCGTCACGGACGCCGCGCAGCTCGTTTCCGGAGCCTACGGCATCCTGGAACCTGATCCGGTCCTGTGCCCCCGGCATACGCATCCTGTCCCGGAAATCGCGGTGCTGCCGGGCGTCGGCTTCGACAGGCAAGGCTTCCGGCTCGGGTATGGCAGCGGCTATTACGACCGGCTTCTGGAGTCCGGCAGCATGACCGCCACACTGCGTATCGGACTCGGCTTTGACTTCCAGCTGCTGGATACGTTACCTACGGACCCTTGGGATAAACCCGTCCACGCCATCTGCACCGAGGAGCGATTCTTATGGATATAATCTGTCTGCCCTTCGCGTTCCCAGGACTGCCAAACATCCACTGCGCTTTCCAGACGCGCCAGGCGTATGACCACTCGTCCACTCCCTCGCAGAATTCTCCCTATGCCCACTCAAGCATAGGCTACAGAGTCGGCGACGACTACGACAGGGTCACGGCCAACCGCGAATCACTCATGCGGACGCTTTCCTTTGACTCCTGGAATTTCGTCTGGCAGGTGCACGGAACCACCATGTGCTTTGAACCGCCGTCCACGGACGCCGAGTGTTCGGATATTCCCGAAGGCGACGGACTGGCCACAAGCATCCCCGGCCGGGCTTTGGTCATTCAGACCGCGGACTGCCAACCCGTGCTGCTCGCTCACAGGGGGGGCGCCCACGTTGCGGCCTTGCACGTGGGCTGGAAAGGCAACCGCCTTGGCTTTCCGCAAAGCGGCGTTGCTGCGTTCTGCGCTCACTACGGACTGGATCCCGCCGACGTCTATGCCGTACGCGGCCCCAGCCTCGGACCGGGAAAAAGCGAATTCATCAACTACGATCAGGAATGGGGCTCCGAATACGACGCCTATTACGACAAAACCACCCGTACGGTCGACCTCTGGCGCCTGACGCGCGACCAGCTGGCCGAAGCAGGACTCCGGCCTGAAAACATTTTCGGCCTTGACCTTTGCACCTGCACGCTCGGAGACTGGTTTTTTTCCTATCGACGGGAGCGCCCGTGCGGCCGCCAGGCCAGCTTGATCTGGATCGGCTTATAACTCGTGAAACCGCCAGGGATTTTTTTCTTTGAAATGCGCTTTCCGCCAGCCAAACACCTTGAATAAATTATTGATAAGCCTTATTAAAAAAATACTTATTAAATATAAAACAAGATGTCTGCAGTATGAAACTTTCCTTTCGCAGTGAATACGCCCTGCTAGCACTGGTCTATCTTGCTCATTCGGGGTCGGGCAAATTTATTCCAGTCAAAACCATTGCCCAGGAACAAGGCATTCCGCCCAAATACCTCGAACAAATTCTGCTTACCCTCAAACGGGCGTCCTATCTTCGGAGTGTCAAAGGACAAGGCGGAGGATACGCCCTGGCTAAACCCCCCAACCAGATTTCCCTGGCGGAAGTCATTCGTCTGTTCGACGGCCCCCTGGCCCCCACAGGTTCGGCCAGTATTTTTTTCTACGAATCCACTCCCATCGAAAAAAACACCAGCCTGCTCACCGTGTTCAAAGACATTCGGAACCAAGTTGCAGAAAAGCTGGAAAATATCACCCTGGCCGATTTATAACACCAATCGGCCCCGGCAGATGTTATCCAGCTTTATTTCGTTCGCAGGCCGCGTTTAGTTCTGGAACTTCTCCACAAGATTTTTGAGATCATCGGCCATACGGGCAATATCTCCGATGGCCTCATTGGCTTCCTGCAGGCTCTCCGTGGCATTCTGGGACAAGGTATTAATCTGAGCCACTGAGGAGTTGATCTCATCGGTGGTGGCGGACTGTTCCTCGGATGCCGCTGCAATGTCCTGCACCATGCCGGCGATATTTTCAGACTCGGCCAGAATGGTGTCCAGCACCACCCCTGAATTGCCCGCCATGGACGAGGTTTTATCCACGCGAATCCTGGTTTCGGACATCTCATGGACCGCGTCGCGCGTGCTGCTTTGAATTTCTACAATGGATGTTTCCACGTCCTTGGTGGCGAGCATGGTCTTTTCCGCGAGTTTACGAACCTCGTCCGCAACCACCGCGAACCCGCGGCCCGCTTCACCGGCGCGCGCGGCTTCAATGGCCGCGTTCAGAGCCAGGAGATTTGTCTGATCCGCGATATCGTTGATGACGGACATGATTTGCCCGATGGCTTCGGCTTTATCCGAAAGCGTATTCAGCGTGTTAGCCAGCTCTCCGGCTCTGGCGGAAACCTCTTTGGTTTCGGCCACGGTCTTGGCAACTTCCTGGCCGCCTTCACGTGCAACCCGGTTGGCCTCGGACGAAGCCTGGGCCACTGAGGAGGCGTTGTTGGCCACATTGAGAACGGTTGCGCTCAATTCGTCCATGGCCGAGGCCAGACTGTGCGTCTGATCGGAGGTTTCCTCCATGCCCCGGGTGACGTTTTGCATCTGTCCGCGAATGATCCCCGCGGCGGAGGCAAGGCTCAGAGCGACTTCCGTCACCTGGGCGGCGACTTCGCGCATTTTGGCTGCATCGGATTCGATCTTGGCCTTGTCGTTTTCTTCCTTGGTCAGGTCCAGCAACACTCCGATGGCTCCGATGATCTCCCCGTCGCTGTTGCGCAGCGTGGAGACTTCAAACCGCAGCGGAAACACCACTCCGTCGGGCCGTCTGTATCGGGTGGTTCCTTTTTCCGTCTCCCCCTCGCGCAACGCACGGTTGGCTATGCTCTTCTGGCTGTCGTTCAAGGGCAGATAATTCCGTAGTGGCTTGCCGTTAAGCTTTTCTTCCGAAAACCCGAGAATTTTGGCCAACGCATCGTTGACAAAGCTGAAATTATTATCGTCATCCGTCACGAACATGGGCACGATGATCCCCTGCATGACGCCTTTGCTGTATTCAAGCTGATCACGGATGGTGGATACCATGGCCGACAAATTAGCGTTGAGGCGGCCGATCTCATCCTTGGCGGCATCGTCAAACGCCACATCATAGTTTCCGGCAGTGATCCTGTTGCTGGTGCCGGTGATCCGCCGGATGCGCTTGATCACTTCCTTTTGCAGAAATCCGAATAGCAACAGCCCAAGCACTACCAGGGCAGCGCAGGAAATAATGGCGCTGTAACGCTGGATTCGTTCCAGCGTATTCATATCCGAACTGATTTCGCGGAACAAAATCATGCTGCCCAGCACAGGTTGTTTTTTGCCATGACAATGATGGCAGGCTGGTTCGTTGGGGATCGTCTTGATTTCGGTAAAATAGGGCGTACCGTTCAAGTCAAATAATTCCCCTTCCCGGATGTTCTCTTTCAAGCTTTTGGAGACTCTGTCCATTATCCGAGGATCAGAATACAGCTCGCTGAAATCTTTTCGATTTGCCCCGGATTCCGTGGAGTAGGTCACATTGCCTTTGAAATTCGTCACATAGACCTGCAGCGAATGGAAGTGCTCATGCAGCTTGACGAACTGTTCCTGCGTTCCTTCATTATCCCCGATGCGCATAGGTTCCGAAACAGCCGAGAGAATTAAATCACTGGATTCCTCTGAATTATGCTTGATCAACTCCAGAGTGGTCTCCCGCTGCCAATAGCTGTTGGCCAGGAACAAGGAGGTGAAAATAATCAGCAGCAGCAAGCCGGTAAAAAAAAGGATGCGAAAACCCAAAGATGTACGGATCAGATTCATGGCTACTCCCTAATGCGCACCGCCGTGCAGCAGCGGCTTATAATTAAAGGCATTCACTCTTTCAGAACTGTGGCAGCCTTCGCAATCCTTCAGGGTAAGCTTCCCCTTGATTAACTCCGGATCCCCCCCGTTTTCGATATGAAGATGGCCCGGACCATGGCAGACCTCACAGCCCGCATGCCCAAGCCCGGGAGTCTGCTCATAACTGACAAAGCCTCCCGGTTTACCGTATCCTGTGGTATGGCACGCGTAGCATCCCGCCACCTCATCCGCATCAAGGTCGGACATCATAACTTTTACGCTGTTGGGTTCCTTGGCTTTTTTGGCATACTTGATGAAATTGTCATACTCGCTCTCATGACATTCCTTGCATGCAGCAGACCCCACATATCTATTCTCTGCATCCGCCTGAACTTTTTCAATACCTATAAAACTTTGAAATAATAGAAAACTTATCATGATCAGTACTGCAGTGAGAGCACGCATGGACTAAACCTCGTGTTGCAGAGTCAATACATGTATATATATTACAATTCCTTGAAGGAACTGTTTGATATAGTGAATGATGAATGAGAGAGTTTGCGTTTTGAATTACTAATGCCTTGTTGCAAAAGTAACTTGCTACATTTAATCTATATTTTAACTAACTATATATTATTTGTGACAATTCGTCAAGTAAACCCTACATTAAAAATAAATGCGTAGGAATTTTCAGACAATAGAACTTTCAGATTGTGACGCTTCTGTTCCATCCTCCCCGGGTCGCAATTACTGTCTTAGCGCGCTATTACCACATCCACTTTTTTTCAGACAAAAAAAGTATGCAATACCTGCTCCCCTTCAAATTATTAAAAAATAATATTCTGAAAAAAAACACCGATAACAAATACGGAAATTTGAGCATCAACGTTTTTTACTCATTACAAAAGGCGTACGGGGTTGGCACCCGTACCCGCTGAGAACTCGTTGATTTTTTGAGACATTTCTTAGAGGAGGGGTTTATGGCCACCATCAGCAGTTTTGGCGTAGAGACGGGATCAATCTCCAGTTTCAGTTAAACCAACAACACAACGGAAGAAAGCGAAGGATCCGGTACGGAACAATCCGGCGCCTATGCTTCCACAAGTGATACGGTGTCCTTTTCAGACGAAGCCATGGCCATGCTTCAGGAGCAACAGGCCGGTGGAGTCACTGCCACCGCTGCGGCAGCCTCTGAAACAGCCTCGGAAAGTGACGAAGGCATCAGCCAAACCACCGTTGAAATGGGCTCGGCTCAGGGGGCCTCCGGAGGCGGCGGCTCTGCTTCTTCAAGCGACGAGGAAGACGAACTTGAAGATGCCATCGACATCCTCAAACAGCAGATCTCCAGCCTGGAACAGCAGATAGCCAGCCTGGAAAAGGATCCTGAAGTTTCCCAGGATCAGGCTGCCGAAAGTTCCGATTCGGAGCAGACGGCACAATCCGGCGGCCCTGATAAGCTGAACGTGGCGACACAGCAGGGCGAGGAGGCGGAAGACGCTGAGGCTGCAGGCCAGTTAACCGGTGCGGAACAGAATGACGGGGCGGAACAGGTTGCCAGTTCCGAACAGCAGGCAAGCTCCGGCAATTCAAAATCACAAAAGCTGGATACCATGAAAATGGAATTGACGACTCTTCAGGCCGAGCTGATGCAGCTGGAGCAGGAAGCCCAGCAGGCAGAGCTTGAGGATTCGTAATTAAACGTATGCAATTGTGACTATTAGAAAAAAAGGCCGCCTATACGCCAGGGGCGGCCTTTTTTCGTTTTATGTCCCGTCCTAAAATAGGTTGACAATACAAGGACCTATTTTATGGATGATCAGAAAAATCAGCGCGTAAGGCGAACCCAACGAGACTACACGATGGGCTTTAAATTATCCGTCGTTGCCCAGGTGGAAAAAGGGGACATGACGTACAAGCAAGCCCAAAGGATGTATGGTATTCAAGGGCGAAGTACAGTTCTGAAATGGCTTAGAAAGCATGGAACCTTAGACTGGAGCAAACCTGTGGTTAGTACTCGTAATTCTCCAAAAGGAAAGGAAACCCCGGCTCAAAAAATCAAGCGTCTTGAAAAAGAGCTGCAAGACGAGAAGATCAAAAACATGCTTCTCAATGAAATGATTGATATTTCAGATCGAGAGTACGGAACTGCCATAAGAAAAAAGCTTACCCCCGAGCTGCGCGAAACCTTCAGCAAAAAGGTGGAGTAAGTTTAGGTTCATCCGGATGAAGCGTACTTTTGACAAAAAGAGTGGACATGGAGTCCAGTCGATTTTCACGCCAATGAGAATCGAACGGAGGAACCACCATGTCCACGAGTTTGATGTACCATGCGTTCGGGTTGGTCGGCTACGACTACATTCGGCAAACATACGTTTCTGGTAGCCTGATTTTTCATGTCCAACCGAAAGCCAAGATGCTCCGATGTCCCTCTTGCAAGAGCAAAAACGTATTGCGACGCGGGGAATCTGAACGGTGGCTAAGGACAGTGCCTATTGGGTTCAAACCAGTCTGGCTGGTGGTAAACGTGCCGCGCGTCGAGTGCAGGAAATGTGGTTGTGTACGACGCATAGACATCAAAATTGCGAATAAAAGACGCTGGTATACAAAGGCATTTGAGCGGTTCGTTTTGTTCTTGGTGAAAACTATGACCATGCTTGATGCCGCCAATCTATTGGGTATCGGCTGGGATAGCGTCAAAGATATTTTCAAACGCAACCTTCAACGGAAATATAGCAACCCCAAGCTTTCAAAGCTCAGGTATTTTGCCATTGACGAAATAAGTGTCCGCAAGGGGCACAAATATCTGACTTTGGTCATGGATTTGAAAAGCGGCGCGGTGATTTTTGTGGGGGACGGCAAAGGAGCTAACGCGCTGAAACCATTTTGGAGGAAACTGAAGCGTTCTCGGGCAAAAATTCGTGCTGTGGCTACGGACTTGAGTGCAGCCTATATTGGAGCCGTGCTGGAGAATTTGCCAGGAGTACCATTGGTTTTCGACCATTTTCATGTGGTCAAATTGATGAACGACAAACTTACGGAAGTTCGTCGCAAGCAATACCGGGAGTTGAAAGACAGCATGGGCAAGGATGTACTCAAAGGAAGCCGGTGGCTCCTTTTGAAAAATCCTGACAACCTTGATGTGAATCGAAACGAGCGGGAGCGTTTGAACGAGGCGTTGAAATACAATCAACCACTGGCGCTTGCGTACTACATGAAGGAAGATTTGCGGCAAATATGGAATCAATCCAGCAAGTCGGAAGCTGAGATTTTCCTCAATGACTGGATTGCTCGTGCCAGAGTCTCAGGACTCGGCCCTTTGATGACGATAGGTGGAACTTTGGCGGCTCACCGGTCTGGCATCCTGGCCTGGTACGATCATCCGATAACATCGGGGCCAATGGAAGGAACAAACAACAAAATCAAAACAATGAAAAGGCAAGCATACGGTTATCGAGATATGGAATTCTTCAAACTCAGGATCATGGGGATTCATGAGGCGAAGTACGCTTTGACCGGATGAGCCTAAGTTTATCTGCTTGCTGCAAGCTGCTCGGGGTGAGTCGACAATCTATTTATCAGGCGGAAAAACGCCATGAAACTCGTATGTGTCAGCTTCAGATCGTGAAGAAGCTGGTGCTTGCGGTCAGGGCCAGAATGCCGCGGCTTGGAACAAGGAAGCTGTATGCCTTGCTACGTGAAGCGATTTCCGCGAAGGGCATCAAACTTGGCCGTGATGCCTTATTCGCTATGTTGCGCGAGGAGCATATGCTTATAAGGCCGAAGAAAAACTACACAAAGACCACAAACTCAAGGCATTGGATGAAAAAGCATCCCAATTTGCTCAAAGAAAACCAGCCTACGGGACCAGAGGAAGTGTTTGTCAGCGATATTACCTATTTGGTGACAAACAAACGGACGTACTACCTGTCTCTGATCACGGATGCCTTTAGCAGGAAGATTATGGGACATAGTTTGAACCCTGATCTAGGGGCCGAAGGGGCGTCTCGCGCATTGGACATAGCCGCCAAAAGTCGACTGACAACAAAGCGCACAATCCACCATTCGGACAGAGGGCTTCAATATGCTTCGGCACTTTACCAAGGGAAGCTAAAAGAGGCGAGGATGATTCCTTCCATGACAGACGGGTACGATTGTTACCAGAATGCCTTGGCCGAACGCATGAATGGCATCCTCAAGCAAGAGTTTTTGTTTGTTAACTGTAGCAATTATGAAGAACTCAATGCCCTGGTGAAAGAGTCAGTAGAGATTTATAACTCTGAACGACCGCACCTGAGTTTGGATATGCAAACGCCGGAAAGTGTACATAAATCGGGCTGCGAGGTTTCCCACGCAGCCCGATCGTAATCCTCTAAAACCGTCAATCCATTTCAGGACGGCTCATTATTCGCCGGCAGCGAAACTGCTCAGAGCCTCGCCCGTCAAGCGGTAAATAATCCACTCGCTTTGCGGGCGTGCGCCGATTTTTTCATAGAACTTGATCGCGGGCTCGTTCCAGTCCAGAACGGCCCATTCAAAACGGCCGCAGCCTTCGGCTACCGCCAGGCGGGCCAGGTGCTGCAGCACGAATTTTCCCGCGCCGCAGTTACGCTTTTGGGGCGTGATGTAGAGATCCTCGAGGTAGATGCCGTTTTTTCCCAGCCAGGTGGAGTAGTTGAAAAAGTACACCGCGTATCCGATGGGTTCGCCATCCTGCAGACAAATCAGCGCATTGGCGCTCGCCCGCTCAGAAAATAGCGATTCCCGGATCTGCGCTTCCGACGCCAGGACCTCATGTTCGGCTTTTTCATACCTCGCCAATTCCGTAATAAAATCCAGCAGCAACGACGCATCATCCGCCGTTGCCTGTCTGATGCTCAGATTATTCATATATCCGTTTCGTTTATTTCAATGATTACCAATCGAGCGTGGCTTTCCAGCTCTGCAGCAGCGCCGTGACAGGTTCGCACAGCACCGGCTGCTCCTTGCGGTGCAGCTCCAGCGCATCACCTGCGGTCACTTCGCCCAGCAACGCGCAGCACTGACCGGCGAACAGGGCTTCAAAAGCCGCAATCCGGGATTCCGGTACAGTTACCAGCAAGCGGCTGGCGGATTCGCTGTAGAGTATTTCCGTTGTTGATAAGGAACCGGCCGGAGTGGGCACCTGTTGAAGATCGATGCGGGCTCCCAGGCGTCCGCCAATGGCCATTTCAGCCAGGGCCACAGCCAGGCCGCCATCGGAAAGATCGTGGCAACCGTTGATCAGGCCGCTCTTGATGGCTTCGTGCACGGCCAGATAGCGCTCGCGCGCGGCTACGACCTCCACTTCGGGAACGCCGCCGCCGTTGACTCCGAGTTCGGAAGCCAGTTCCGAACCACCGAGTTCCGCACGGGTCATGCCCAGCAGGTAGACACGGTCGCCCGGATTCTTGAAGTCCGAACTCACGGCCTTGGATGCGTCCGGCACAACACCGATGACCGAGAACAGCACTGTGGGCGGAATGGAAATCTTTTTGCCGCCGCCAGTGTAATCGTTTTTCATGGAATCCTTGCCCGAGATGCAAGGCACGCCGAAGCCCAAGCAGAAATGGGCCAGGGCCTGGTTGGCCCGGACCAGCTGTGCGAGCTTGTAGCGGCCGTCGGGAGTCTTTTCGGACTGGACCGGATCGCACCAGCAGAAATTGTCCACGCCGGCCATGTGCCGCAGGTCCGCGCCCACGGCCACGGCATTGCGCACGGCTTCGTCAACGGCATTGGCCATCATCCAGTAGGCATCCAGATCGCTGAACTTCGGACAGATACCGTGGGAAACCACCAGTCCTTCCGGACGTCCCAGCACAGGCCGCATCACGCCCGCATCGGACGGGCCGTCGCGCAGTGCGCCCACCAGGGGCTTGACCACGCTGGCGCCTTTCACTTCATGATCGTACTGGCGAACAATATATTCCTTACTGCAAATGTTCAGCCGTCCGAGCATCCGGTGCAGCAGGCTGCCCTGTTCGAGCCCCGCGTCCAGATCGGATGGCGCGGCGCCCTGCTCTTCCAGCTGCGGTTTTTTCCAGACCGCTTCCAGCTCCATCTGCGGAACGCCGTTGTGCAGAAAGTCCATATCCAGCAATGCCACGGGCTTGCCGTCGTAGCGGACCTCGAAACGACCGCTCGGCGTATATTCTCCCAGGCAGGTGGCTTCGACACTCATCTCTCCGGCCAGTGAAAGGAAGGTTTCCAGTTTATCCTGGGGCACGGCCACCGTCATGCGCTCCTGGGCTTCGGAAAGCAGAATCTCCCAAGGACGCAGTCCGTCGTATTTCAAAGGCGCCTTGGCCAGGTCCATGACCACGCCGTCGGTATCTTCGGCCATTTCGCCCACCGAAGAACTCAGGCCGCCCGCACCGTTGTCCGTGATGGCGTTGTACAGCCCCATATCCCGCGCGCGCATCAGAAAATCATACATCTTGCGCTGGGTGATGGGATCGCCGATCTGTACGGCCGTGGCCGGAGATTCTTCGTGCAATTCTTCGGAGGAAAACGTTGCGCCGTGGATGCCGTCTTTGCCGATACGGCCGCCGACCATGACCACCGCGTCGCCCGCCTGAGCAGCCTTTTCGTAGCTGGGCTTGCCGCAAATCTCCTTGGGCAGGATGCCCACCGTGCCGCAAAAAACCAGAGGTTTGCCCAGGTAGCGCTGATCAAACACCAGGCTGCCGTTGACTGTGGGGATGCCAGATTTGTTGCCGCCGTGCTCCACGCCCTCACGTACGCCTTCCAGAACACGCCGCGGATGCAGCAGGCGCGGCGGCAGCTCGCCCTGGTGAAAAGGCGAAGCAAAGCAGAACACGTCCGTATTGCAGAGCATCCGGGCGCCCATGCCCGTACCCATGGGATCGCGGTTGACGCCCACGATTCCCGTCAGTGCTCCGCCGTAAGGATCCAGTGCGGACGGACTGTTGTGGGTTTCCACCTTGATGCAGACATTATGCTCGTCGCTCAGGCTGATGACGCCGGCGTTGTCCTTGAATACGGACAGACAAAAATCGTCCTTGCCCATACGCTCGCGCAGCGCAGCAGTAGTTTTCTGGATAAACGTCTTGTACAGACTGTCGAATTCGCGCGTTTCGTTATTTTCCTCATCCGTATAACGAATACGGGCGCTGAAAATTTTATGTTTGCAGTGTTCGGACCAGGTCTGCGCCAGGCATTCGATTTCCGCGTCCGTGGGCAGTTCCGGGAAGCCGTTTTCTTTGCGCATCGCGCGTACGTCCGGTTGCGCGTAGTAATCGCGTATGGTGTGCAACTCCTCAAGATTCAGAGCCAGCACGTTTTTGCGGCTGAAGGCTTCCAGGCTGGCGTCGTCCATTGCCTGAAGATCGATGGTTTCCACCGTGTCCATGGCCTGCCCCGATACCCGCGCGGCCTTGGCCTCGAAGCCGGGATTCTGCTTCCACTGCTCGCTGCTTTTGAATTCGAAACGCTGGATGAGAATGTTGGCCAGCAGATCGCGCCCGATGCGTTCGACGTCGTGCTCTTTGAGATCGCCGCTGATCACAAACTGACTGGCAGTGTACACGGCCAGATCTTTTGCCTGCGCGGCGTCCAGACCAGCCACCAGAGCGATGGCCTCTTTGGCCGTACGGCCTTCATTGTCGGTAACGCCCGGACGAAACCCCACCTCGATCACCCAGTCGAAATCCGAGGCCAGGGGCTCAAGCGAAGGAAAATGCAGCACCGGATCATGCAGGGCGCCGTTTTCCAGCACGCGGTCGATATTTTCGGAGGAAAGTCCCTGAACGGTAAAGACTTTGATTATCCGGACTTCATTCACGGATATGTTGAGAAAATCGCTTATCTTCTTTTTAATTCCCTGTCCGACAACATCCTGGACCTCTGGCCGCAGGGCAACCTCGATACGTTGCAACATGATGGTCTCTCCGCGTGTAATTCGGCTGCAGAGACAGTCCCGCTACAGCCGGGGATATGTTATTGAAAGGGAGTTTCGAGAAGGCTGTCCCGGTGGAAAATCCGCCTCCGGGATCGGCTCATGACCTGGTGTCTCCACTTATCCAGGAGGACATCCCTCGAATACTCCTTTCCGGAACGTGATCAGATGCACTCGTTAAAACGAAACGCGTTGGTTTTTCAAAAATTTGTTTTTAGGCATCCAGCTGTCAGGCCACTGGGGCATGATGGAACAGCTTTTTTCAGGGCCGGGGCCGCATCACCGTTCGCGCCGCAGGACATACTCCAGGGCTTTTTCAAGCAATCCGCGTTCCGCTGACTGCGGGAAGACCTCCAGGGCCTGTTGGGCGCCATCAAGGTACGCCTGCGCCATTTCCTTAGTCCGCCGGTCATACCCGCCATCCCGGACAGTCTGGACGATTACGGCAATATCGGACTCTTTAAGAAGATTATCTTTGATCTTCGCCGCAATGTCGGCCTTGGTTTGCGTATCCGCCTGATCGAAAAAATACAGAAAAGGGAGCGTCAGTTTGCCTTCCAGCAGATCGGTTGCAACGGGTTTGCCGGTTTTCTCCGCTGAGGACGCGTAATCAAGACAGTCATCAATCAGCTGAAACGCGATCCCCAATTTGAGGCCGTATTCCCCCGCAGCGTTGATCTGCTCCGGGGATGCTCCGGCAAGAATGGCTCCGCATTTACAGGCCGCCTTGATGAGATACGCGGTTTTACCGGTGATGATTTCAAGATAGGTGGACTCATCGATGGCCACGTTTCTGGTGTGGTCGATCTCCACTATCTCGCCGGTAACAGTGGCGACGATGCCTTCAGAAATACACAAGCTCAACTCGGGGATGCCGTATTCCGCCACCAGCTGGTTTCCCAGCGCGAGCAACGCGTCACCCGTGAGAATGGTCTTGGTCTCGCCAAAAATCGTATGCGCCGATGCCACGCCGCGCCGCAGCTGAGAACTGTCCAGAATATCGTCATGGAGCAGTGTGGCCGAATGAAACAATTCCATGGCGCAGGCCAGATTATAGGCGCTATTGCCCGTATATCCGAGGCCCTTGGCAGTCAACAGGGTCAAAATGGGCCTGAGGCGCTTTCCACCTGCCTGGAGCACGTGGTCGGCCATCGGTTTCACAAGCGGATGCAACCGGGAAGTGCAGGCATCCAATTCATCGTTCACTCGTGGGAGTTCGCGTTCAAAATAAGAAACTAGTTCGTGCATGGATAGTCTGATACCCGCTTTTATTCCGCTTCTCAAGCGTCAGTGCTTGGTCAAGGGCAATTAGTGTTCGCACCAAGGAACGCCGATCATCCTGAAACTTTTTATCATACAATTACAACCAGATAAACCAGCCCAACCGTTGGGCGTACGTATCAGCCTTAGGTGAAAAGCGTAGCGCCAAGTTCGGAAAGTTTTTTCAGTGCCTGTTTCAGCCGCCAGTCCTCTTTGCTCCGGGAGCCCACGCGGTTAGAGACACTGCGGACTTCGACAAAGGGCAAGTCATTGGAAAAGGCGGCAAAAGCCAGCGCAAATCCTTCCATATTTTCCAGATCAGCCTGATAACAACTTCGAAATTTCTGAGCCAGTCCGGCGCTGGCTGTGACACCGGCAACGCTCAAGGAAACCGCCGTCGGGCACGCTTCCGGCAGTTGAATCCCCATGGCGGAAGCATCCGTCAGCGGGTTCAGCCGTAAACGATCAAATACCGGCCCCTCCTGACCGCGCAGACCGGCGGGAGCCTGTGCGAGTTTCAAGCCCGCAGCCTGCACATCCGAATCGGTACGGAGCCCGAACTCGGGCCAGATTTCCTGGCTCGACACGGCCGCGGACTCCAGCGGAAAACGCTCCAGATCGAAACTTCCGGCCACTCCGAGATTGCAGACGCCATTGAGGCCCGGCTGCGTGCCGATCAGTCTGCCCAGGGACAAAGCGGCATTGACCGGCCCGATCCCGGTAACGAGCAGACACAGCCGACGTCCGCCATGCTCCTGCTGCAGCCAGGTTCCTTCATTGGGCGAAGCGGTTCTGCTCCTGATACCGGCAAGAACCGCATCCATTTCCATGCGCGTGGCTGTGGCGAGTACGATCATTCCGAACGCTTTTTCACGACCAGCAAAAGCTTGTTATCCGGCAGCGGCTCCTGCGATATGACTCTGCCGTTACGATGGCGCAGAATGATATCGATCTTGCTGCGCTGGTCCGGTGCAATCTCAAGGCAGGCCTCCTGCCCCGGCTGCATTTCTCTAAGAAGCGAACTCGCCTCCATAAAACCGCGTCAGCAGTCATCCCAGCAAACGATCCGCGGCAAGTCCGCAACCATCAAGCCCTTCCTTGGTTTCTTTTAAAGCCGCCAGTAATTGAATCCTGCGTCCTGCATAGCTTGTTTATCATACATGCCTTTCACGTCCAGAAGAACCGGCTTGGTCTGGTCGCGAAACCAACTCTTTATTTTTTCCGGTGTAAAATCAAAATATTCCCGGTGCGGTACGGCGACTATGATGCCATCCAGATCCTTAAGCGCACTCAGCGGCTGCAGTTCAAGTCCGTATTCTTTCAAAGCCTCCTCATTGTCGGCCATGGGATCATGGACAAGGACCTCGCCCCCGTATTCCTTCAGCTCTTTGACAATATCGATGACTTTCGTGTTGCGCAGATCCGGAACATTTTCCTTGAAAGTCAATCCCAGCACGGCAATCCGCGCCGAGCGGATGACGCAACAGTTTTTGTTCAGCATTTTAATGGAAACTTCGGCGACATGCTTGCCCATGTTGTCGTTGATCCGTCTCCCGGCCAGAATAACCTGCGGATGGTATCCCAGGGATTCAGCCTTAAACGTCAGATAATACGGGTCAACGCCTATGCAGTGTCCTCCGACGAGCCCCGGACTGAACGGCAGAAAATTCCATTTCGTCTTGGCCGCCTCGAGCACTTCCGCGGTATCGATGCCCATATGCGCAAACAGCAGGGACAACTCATTCATCAGGGCGATGTTCAGATCCCGCTGCGTATTTTCAATGACTTTAGCTGCTTCGGCGACCTTAATGCTCGGCGCCTTATGCACTCCTGCCTTGAGAATCATGCCGTAGAATCCGGCCAGAAACTCTGTGGTTTCCTGATCCTCGCCGGCAACGACTTTAACGATGCTTTCCAGCGTATGTTCCTTATCGCCAGGATTGATCCGCTCGGGCGAATAGCCCACTTTGAAGTCAGTCCCGCAGGACAGGCCGGATTCTTTTTCCAGAATGGGAACGCAAATTTCCTCGGTGAGTCCAGGATAGACCGTGGATTCATAAACCACAACACATCCTTTGCTCATGTGCTTGCCCACGGTCTCGGAAGCGCCACGCACCGGGGTTAGATCGGGACTCCGATACCGGTCTATGGGGGTGGGCACGGCCACGACGATTACAGAGGCATCCGCAAGCCGCGTAGGATCGGAGGTATATTCGATGGAACTCGTTTTGACTTTTTCGTTTTCGACTTCGCCGGTTCTGTCGAGCCCCTGCTTCAGCTCCTTAACTCTGCTCTCAGATATATCGAAGCCTATCACCTTAAAATATTTATCAAACGCAACCGCAAGCGGCAGACCTACGTATCCGAGGCCCACAACGGCAATAGTGTTGCTTTGAGAACGTAAAGAATCAAGCGTCAGCATGTTTACTCCTGCAAACCGCGGGATCTGTCCCGCATAATTTATAAATTGGCCAGCTATAGACAAGCCCTCTTTGCTCAGGCTAGGTTATGCCCGCCTGGAAGATATTCCGAACCGGCTCGCGGCTGATGCTCTGTCTATAGCTTTTTTCAACATTAGAGAACTAATTATGACCTTTGATTGGCAAACCTTTTTCACTGCGTTAGGCTTGGCATTCATCCTTGAAGGGCTGCCCTATTTCCTCTTTGCAGAAAAACTTCCTAAAGTATTACGACAATTATCCGAGCAGCCTCCAGGTTTTCTCAGAAAGATGGGGATAACGGCTATTTTATTTGGATTGGGCTTGGTTTTCCTCATTCGTGGAATTTCATGAACAGAGCCCTCGCCCCAGCAGCCATTCTCGGTTTCCAGCGTCATGGCGCTCCGTCATCCTGTACGGACCATGAACATTCTTCTGCTTTGCGGGCACGTCCAAACATCGGAAAACTGCTGCCTATATGGCGGAAATGGTTTTGTAAATAAAAAAATCACTGAAAAACAACGTCTCGCCGTACAATATAAAAAAGCCAACAATAAAAGCAGGCTACGCCTCACGAATCTGTCAAATCCAAATCATCCGCGGCAGCTGAGTCCGATCCATATTCCCCTGCCTGGTTGGATATGGTTTTTAAAACAACAGAATAGACCGAGGGAAAAACAGTATGGAAATTGGATGGCGAAATCCTGCCCACCTCGATAAATTTCACCACAATTTCTTTGGCCACCTGCAATGCGAGTTTAGTATCTTTTTCCATATGGCAACTTGAAACGGTTTCAGTCCGTGTCAAAAAAAGGTTACAAAAACCGCCCGGTGGGAAATGGCGTCAGCCGAACCTCGGCGCGCTACCGGGCGGTAAAAAGAAAGAAACCTGTTAGCCCCTCCCTTTTTAAATATCGTTACAGCAAACCTTCCTTGATAAGCGCCGCCAGTTCTTCGCGTATAACCGTGGCGGCCGCCGCAGGCGCAGCCTTGGCAATGCGCCTGTCGAGTTCTTCCTGTAAGGCGTTGATGCTTTTGGAGAGTTCGCTATGCTGTACGAATCTCGAACCATATTGCTGCAGGGCAGCCGCTATTTCCGGCCGCAGGCCCTCGGCTATCTTCTCATACAGAAGCTCGCCCGCCTGCAGTTTCTCCTCCACTTCGGCCATCAGGCGCTCGCGGAGTTGCTGTTCCAGCTTTTCTGCGAAAGATTCCAGGCGCGCCTGGTATTTTTCTTCCAGAGCCTGTTCGAGAGCATCAATTCTGGCGGCAAGCCGATCTTCCAGCAAAGCGTCCACTTTCTGCAGTATGTTGTCTTCCAACCGCTGCGCCAGAGCTTCCGTATCGCTCGCTTTGGCCAGTTGCAACTCCAGGCCGTCAATTTTACCATAAATTTCCTGAATGTCATGCAAGGCGGCCACGGCCGAACGGGAAAAGGCAGCGTCAATATCTCTCTGATCAAAGTCGTCCGAGCCATTTCCGGCAGACTGCTTGTGCAGCGAAAGGTCTTCCGTATCGGATTCCACAAGCAGCGGCCCCTCTTCCACCATTGGAGGCGCTTTTAAAGACCTGTCCGCTTCAAGGGTTTCCTGCTCGGCAGCGTCGTACTGCTGATCGGAATGAACCGCTCCGTCCATATCCGTCATCAGCTCATCGGCTTCCTCTGCCAGGAGTTCCGAAGCATCCGAAACAATGGCAGCCGCTGCAACGCTGGCAACTTCCGGAAGATCTGCAACAGCCGGGCTGTCTTCCTGCAGAAGCTCCTGAAACTCTTCGTCTTCCGAGTGCAGTTCAAAAGGCAATGAATCAGGATCGTTTTCTTCAGTAACCGGCTCAACCCCTCCGCTCAGATCATCCGCTTCAACTTCCTGCAGAATAAGATCCAGATCCGAGGTGTCGATGTCGTCGATGTCAAGATCGTCTTCATCTCCCGCCGGGAGAATTTCCTCCGACGCGCTGTGCGCCGGTTCAGTCAGAGCCGCGAATTCTTCATCGTCCGCGACAGCAGCTAATTCCGGCGTTTCAAAAACATCTTCAGGTTCTTCGCCGGGCTGTTCGTCGAGGTCCTCGTCAATCGAATCATCGAGTTCGTCGCCGATATCACCGGCGTCCTCGTCCGGCAGGTTGAGATCTTCAATCAGCTCGTTCAACCCGGAAATATCAATATCTTCATCAACCAATTCGTCTTCATCCTCGTAGGAAGCGCCTTCTTCAGCAAATAAATCCGAGCCGGATTCGTCTTCGTCCGGCAAGGTTACGCTCATAATGTCCTCATCCGCATCCAGGTCATCATCCGTATCCAACTCAGATTCGTACTGATCAGCGCCGGAAATATGTTCCACGGGAAGTGCATCCAGTTCGAGCGGCTCACCCCCGGCCGCATCGCCCTGTTCGCTCACTTCTGTCGAGAGGTCAAGCCCCTCAAGAGCGCCCTCAAGGTCGAAATCCGTATCAACTGCCGGCGCGTCCAGGGCGTCCGTTTCCGCTTCAGCCGCGGGCTGTTTTTTGACGGGCGCCGCTTTCTGCTTCGCGGGTTCTGCCTCGGGTTCGGACAGCTCCAGATCGTCGAGCGCGTCGGCAAGATCGTCGTCAAGTCCGCTGTCAAGTTCGCCATCCAAACCATCGAGATCAGCGTCTCCCAGATCGTCGGCGGCATCGGACTGCGCATCCGACAGAGCATCAAGGCCGTCCAGACCGTCGAGATCGTCCAGGCCGCCTAAATCATCCAGGTCGTCGAGATCCTCAAGGGCGTCCGTGTCCGCTTCAGCCACGGGTTGTTTCTTGGCGGGCGCCGCTTTCTGCTTCGCGGGTTTTTCCTCGGATTCGGACAGCCCCAGGTCGTCGAGTGCGTCGGCAAGATCATCGTCAAGTCCGTCGCCCAATCCGTCAAGATCAGCGTCATCCAGATCCCCGGCGGCATCGGCCTGCGCATCCGACAGAGCATCAAGACCGTCCAGACCGTCGAGATCGTCCAGGCCGCCTAAATCATCCAGGTCGTCGAGATCCTCAAGGGCCTCCGTGTCCGCTTCAGCCATGGGTTGTTTCTTGGCGGGCGCCGCTTTCTGCATCGCGGGTTTTTCCTCGGATTCGGACAGCCCGAGATCGTCGAGCGCATCGGCAAGATCGTCGTCCAAACCATCGAGATCAGCGTCTCCCAGATCCCCGGCGGCATCGGACTGCGCATCCGACAGAGCACCAAAGCCGTCCAGACCGTCGAGATCGTCCAGGCCGCCTAAATCATCCAGGTCGTCGAGATCCTCAAGGGCTTCCGTGTCCGCTTCAGCCACGGATTGTTTCTTGGCGGGCGCCGCTTTCTGCTTCGCGGGTTTTTCCTCGGATTCGGACAGCCCGAGATCGTCGAGCGCATCGGCAAGATCGTCGTCAAGTCCGTCAAGATCAGCGTCATCCAGATCCCCGGCGGCATCGGACTGCGCATCTGCAAGAGCATCAAGACCGTCCAGACCGTCGAGATCGTCCAGGCCGCCTAAATCATCCAGGTCGTCGAGATCCTCAAGGGCGTCCGTGTCCGCTTCAGCCAAGGGTTGTTTCTTGGCGGGCGCCGCTTTCTGCTTCGCGGGTTTTTCCTCGGATTCGGACAGCCCGAGATCGTCGAGCGCGTCGGCAAGATCGTCGTCAAGTCCGTCAAGATCAGCGTCTTCCAGATCGCCGACGGCATCGGTCTGCGCATCCGACAGAGCATCAAGACCGTCCAGACCGTCGATATCATCCAGGCCGCCTAAATCCTCTAAGTCGTCGGCTTCAGCCGCGGGCTGTTTTTTGGCGGGCGCCGCTTTCTGCTTGGCGGGTTCATCCTCCGCATCGGAAAGCCCGAGGTCGTCGAGCGCGTCCGCCAGATCGTCGTCCAGGCCGTCGAGATCAAAATCTTCCGTTGAGATCGAATCTTTTACTTTGCTTCCGGCGTCTTCCAGAGAACCATCCGGCGAACCCTCCAGGGAGTCTTCAAAATCCCCCAAAACATCGTCAAGGTCGTCAAAATCAAGAGATTCCTGGTCTTTGGGTTTCGATGCGGCTTTGGGTGCAGCAGCCTTGGCCTTGGGTTCGTCATCGAGATCCAGTCCGTCAAAGAGGTCATCCGCTCCATCATCCGCATCGCCCTGAGCTGCAGGCGGCTCTTCCTCTCCCAGACCGCCGTCCAGGTCCAGACCGTCCAGTTCCTCTTCCAGGCCATCCAGATCAAAGTCGTCCAGGCTTTCAGCCAAAGCGGCCGTGTCTTCTTCCTGCTGGCCCGTATCGATGTCCCCTGCCGACTCATCGTCCATACCCAGGTCGGCAAAATCACTGTCCAGCCCTTCGAGATCAAAGGCGTCCGGCGCCGTGATTTTTTTGCTTTTCTTATCGCCGGCCGGTTCGATGTCCACAAGGTCGAAGCCATCGTCGACAGCGGCTTTTTTGCCGCCGGCAGCGCCGGTATCCTTATCGCCAAGGTCTAAATCGTCATCAAAAAAACTTTCGACATCCAGGCCTTCTTCAACATTCTGTACGTCCGTATCCGCATCGGAAATATCCAGGTTCTCAAGATCAAAATCTTCAAAGGGATCTTTGGAGGGAGCGGATTTCTGGGCTTTGTCACTGGAGTCAAGGGCTTCATCCAGATCGATATCCGAGAAATCCAGTTCCTCTTCGAGTTCCGGAAGGAGGTCCTGTCCTTTGGGGGAAGAGCCGTCATCACTGGCAGCGGCCTGTTCGATCATGGCGTCGAAATCCAGATCGTCGTCAGCAGACGCGGCGGATGCAACGGGTTCGGCGATATCGCCGAGATCGGTTATATCGTCGTCGGAGTCGTCGGAAGGGGCAGCTCCACGCGCTTTTCCGCTGGAGTCCGCTCCATCCTCGGAAAAAAGGTCCTCGAGCTCCTGTTCAAAGCTGGCGTCATCGGAGGGAGACAAATCAGATCCGAGTTCGGCGTCAAGATCGGCATCGGCTACGTCCAGATTGCCTCGCTCCACAATATCCGTTAGCTCGAAAATGTCATCGCTCACTGCGCTGTCGGAAGTGGGCTTCGCTGGCATGATTCACCTTTCAATGCAATTTTCAGGACACAAGGAAAACACCGCCGCGCTTGTTGCGCTCTCCAAGCCAACACTCAAATTTCTGTATTTGAACTCTATTGTGGCCTGATAGTCAATGCAAGTTTCTTAGGTATACTAAATTTCTACCACTTTTACCAGTCCTGGGCGAGGAAGAAAAGCTCCGGCGCAAAATCGGCCAGATGAAGAGAAAAAACAGGCATCGTCCGTACCATCCAGGCGTAGAAACAGGCTGCCGGTACGGACGACAGTACGTTAGCGGTCGTCGTATTCCATAAATGATTTTTCGGAATAGTTGAATTCCGCATTACCGGGCAGGTTAGACTGCGGTATGAGATGTTGTGAGTTCAGATAAAGAGCTATATCCCAGGCCAGTGCTCCGTTGCCGGCTTCGTTGAAATGAGCCAGCTTGTCGGGCAATCTGTACGCACTGTTCGTCAGAGGAGCCGTTACATTGTGTACATGCATACCGGCCGCCTTTGTTACATTATAGAGCCGTTCCACTGCCGTCAGCAGCACGAACCGCGCCCCATGAGCAGCCGCTTCGTCACGGATACTAAAAACAAGTTTTTCCGCGACTTCATTCACTTTTTCATAAAATTCCAGCTTACGTTGCCGTTCCAGATCGCCGGCATCATTCTTTCGGCCGGATGCCGCATGCACGTCGTTGGACAACAAATTAAGCGCAGAAACCGACATCGGATCTTCCGTATCCGCCAGATGAATGCCGAAATCCCTGAGGATCTGATAAAACTTGCTGTACACGGCGAGATGTTTGTCGATCTTCCGCAGGGTGATCCACCAGCCGTCGTTGTTGGCCACGGGCGAATTGACCAGCGTGAGAACGCCGTCCTGCAGCTCGAACATGGGTTTTCCCATGCCCCAGCGGCTGGTGTGCATATGCCGCTCGTCCTGGTAATGCGGGACGTACAGCATGACCATGTCCGGGTGATACTTGAAGCCTTCCTTGCGAAGCCGCAGCAGACACTGGTCTATGCCGTAGCCGTCCACCCCCAGGTTGATCACCTCCAAGTTGTTGTAATAACCTTCCAACAACCTGGAGAAATGGTTCTCGATGTCCACGCCGAATCCGAAAACCCGCGAATCCCCCAACAATACTATGCGAAAGGTGTCCTTGGATGGTTTTTCATAGCCGACTTCCGCGCCGCGCAAGCCTTTTGAATTGATGCAATAGGTAACTTTTCTTCCCGTACGCTTGGATGTGGCGCATACGCCCGGTTCCAAAGCCCAGCCCAGATCCGAATCGAACCTGCCGATCTGCGACGGGACCACGGGAGCCCAGGTTTTTGGCAGGCAAAACAGGGCCAGACGAGAAACGCCCTCGAGAAAAAGAAACAGACAAACCAGATAGATCGCAACAAATACGAATCGTTTCGATGAAAACCTGCGCATGTAGAAACAAACTTATTGAGTCTAAAAATTGTACATGCAGCGGACGGCGGGTATTCTTGCCCGCCGCCCGTTAAATCCTTTCAGCCTACAGGGACACCTTAGACACGGCGTCCAGCGTTTTTTCAAAGTCGGCGGCAGTGTGCGCAAAGGAGAGCATGGCTGCCTCGAAGCCGGACGGTGCAAGATAAACGCCCTGCTCCCGCATCTGGTTGTAGTACGCGGCGTAGCGCTTACCGTCGGCCAGCTTGGCGCTTTCAAAATCCGTCACCGGTGATTCCGTAAAAAAGATCGTAAACATGGAGGCCTGCTGGTTGATGACCACGGGCACGCTTTTTTCCGCAAAAATTTTGGCGAGCTGCGCGACAAAATCCTGGGTGCGTTTTTCCAGTCCGTCATAATCGGCTTTTGCCAGAAGCTCGAGCGTTGCCAGCCCGGCGGCCATGGCCACGGGATTGCCCGAAAGCGTACCGGCCTGGTACACGTCGCCGCTGGGGGCGATCCGCTCCATGATGTTTTTCTTGCCGCCGTAAGCACCCACCGGGAGTCCGCCGCCGATGATCTTGCCCATGGTGGTCAGGTCGGGTGTGATGCCGAAACGTTTTTGCGCTCCGCCAAAGGCCATGCGAAATCCGGTGATGACCTCATCGAAGATCAGCAGCGCTCCGTAGCTGTCGCAAAGTGTGCGCAATCCTTCCAGAAAACCAGGCGCCGGGGGAACAAGCCCCATGTTGCCGCCCACCGGTTCGACAATCACCGCGGCTACGGCCTCGGCATTCTTTTCAAACAGGGCTTTTACGGCTTCCAGGTTATTGTACGGCGCCAGCAGCGTATCCTGTACGGTGGTTTCCGGTACGCCGGGGGTGCCGGGAATGCTCAGTGTGGCCACTCCGGAACCGGCGCTGGCCAGAAACGGATCCGCATGGCCGTGGTAGCAGCCCTCGAATTTGATGACCTTCTGGCGTCCCGTATAGCCGCGTGCCAGGCGCAGCGCGCTCATGGTGGCTTCAGTGCCCGAATTGACCATCCTGACCATCTCCACGGACGGCACCGCGGCCACGATGGCCTCGGCCAGCAGCACTTCGGATTCGCAGGGCGCGCCGAAGCTGGAGCCCTCGGAGACAGCGGCCTGAACGGCCTTTTCCACATCAGGGTGGGCATGGCCCAAAATCAAAGGCCCCCAGGACATGACGTAATCAATATATTCGTCGCCCTCCACACTCCAAATATGCGCCCCTTTGCCTTTTTTAATGAACAGCGGTCCGCAGCCTACGCTCAAGCACGCGCGTACCGGGCTGTTCACCCCTCCGGGAATAACTTTCTGCGCCCGATCAAAAAGTTCGTCTGAAAGTGTCATTGATCGCTCCTTGCTCACCGGAAAATCCTGTACGCCGGGAATTCCTGATGGTTTCCAACCTTAGAAATAGGTCATGGAAGTTTTTTTCAATTCTTTGATACTGTACAGTACCGAATAGGTCTCCAGTCCGAGTTCCCTGCTCAAGGCGCTTATGGCTTCCTGGCATTCCTCTGAACTGCGGCCGTGAATCATGGTATACAGGCTATAGGGCCACTCCGGGTAGGTCCGTCGATGGTAGCAGTGCGAAACATGGGGATCGGCCGCCATTTTCCGGCCGAGTTCGGAAAGGTCGGCCCCCTCGCCAGGCTGCCAGGCCACCATGGCATTGGCGCCGTAGCCCGCCTTCTGATGCCGCAGCGTGGCGCCGAATCTGCGTATCGCGCCCAGTTCCTTGAGTTCGTGTAGCAGTTCGAGCACCTGGGCTTCGTCCACAGGCGTATCGAGCGCCTTGCTCACATCCGCGGCAATGGCCGCAAACGGCGTGACGCAATCCGGAATGCTGCCCTGCACCCGCTTGAGTATTTCCTTTTCAACAGCAGTTAGCTCGCGCATCTATTTGGCCCTTCTCTTAAGAATTCATAAGTCAATGCCTGTAACCTGAACAGCTTTGGTATGCAAGACTCCGTTGTCTTTCGGGCTGACAGCCGCCATTCAAGCAACCGGACAAGCAGTCAGGAAGCCGCTGCTTTCCAATGACCAACGCCATACATTTGCAGCAGGATTCGCAGAAAATACCAGGCTCCCAAGATTGTCACTGCCTATCATAATAACCACATTTTTCAACACCAACAGTAAATGGCGGAATCTGACCCAAACCGTGTCATCCGGCACAGGTTCGTCAACAAAAGTGAACTTCTCGAACCATAGCAAAACGCTGCTGTCATAAATGACATTTACCAGGCTCTACTCCGACAGCTTGAGCCTGCTTTGCACTGGATGCCCCCGCCTTTTTTTCAATCCCTATGGCGGACGTCCACGCCAGCAGCTCGAGTGGTAACTCTCAATACGGGCTTCGCTTTTTTCATGGAAATTCCTTTATGTATACCCTCCGGTCAAAGGACTTCCCAAAAATTTATAATTGATAATGATCATCTTTTTCAATTAGCTAAAAATTGTTTTTATATATTCTGTAACTTAGTGAAATAAAAAACCTTAAAACAGTCAATATACTGCAACACTGCAATGCTATATTAATTATATGTAAACGTTTTCTTAATGTATTGTTTATTGCTTTTTTCAAATACAAAAAAGACAAATAGATATGCTTTTTAAGCTATTAAGGGGATCCAGATGAGATCAATTGTTTTAGCGCACTGCTACTTCCTTTTATCTCTGACTGTATTCTGCGGTTTGGCACATGCTGAGGAGAGCACAACATATGACGATTCCATTCTGTTGTGGCACAACACAGATACAGGGAAACTTTACTATTGGCTGCTAAACGCCCAGGGCGAGCTGGCCACGGCCATGGCCGGAACCTCGGGGCTTGTATCCGATACGCAGGTTCTGCCGGAAGGCTGGCAGATCGAACGGGAGATGCAGTTTGATGGAGAAACCATACTCTTCGTACGCAATATTGAAAGCGGAATGGTCGGGTTCTGGCGCATCGGCAGTGACGGAACACTCGTTACCGGGACCCTCGAGGTGGTGAGCAATGATCTGACCATTTCCGCCGCGGACTGGAGCCTTGTCGGGGCCGTGGTGGTCGGCGAAGCGCCCCTGTTGTTCTGGCAGAAAGGAGACAGCACCGAACTGCGCGTCTGGCGCTTGACCGAATACTGCGCCCTCATTGACACGGTGGAAGCTTCGGGCTGGGGCGAGGTGGCGCCAGACGAAGAGGTGCGCTCCCCGTGGCGCGCCCTGACCGTCAGCGTAAAAAACGACGAACCCTATGTCTGGTGGCGCAATCTGGACAACGGCCGTGTCTCTTATTGGAAACTGGATGCCGAAGGCTTGTTTCTTGAAAGTACGGAAGGCGCAAACTGGGGCTGGGTCAACGGCGACGAACCCTTGTCCTCTGCCTGGAGTTTCGTGGACGTTATGACCATTAACGACATCCAGACGCTGTGTTGGCGGAACACTGAGTCCGGCCAGGTAGTGTACTGGCCCCTGGACGACGACAACAGTCTGCAAAGCTCCGCTTCCGGCTCCGACTGGGGCTATGTCTCGAATACCGCTCTCAGCGCCGAATGGACATCCGCCGGCGGATTTTATTTGTACGACATGCCCGCGCTGCTGTGGTTCAACCAATCTACGGGCAAAGCGGTGATCTGGCTGTTGAATGATTCCGATCAGCTTGATTCCTGGAACTGGGTCTATTCCAACAGCGTGTCCAGCCAGTGGGAACTGCTGCACATGGACCAATAGTTCGCAACAAAAGCGCGGGAACGGAACATCCCATTTTTTTGGGACTGAGAAGTTGCCTTTGCGTTTTGGGGCAGATTCCCCCCCCGCGCTTTGCTTTAGTCATTACGGGAGCACAAAGTTTCTAACACATTGTTCCCCCAGTCATGAACACGACCACGCCGCTGGCGGGGTCAGACGGCCAAGGCCGGTCTCAAAGTCGTATCCGCTCTAAAATATAAGGGGATTTTTATGAAAACTTCTGCGTTTTTATGCGTGGTTACGCTTGTTGTGTTCCAGGCGCTCTTGCTCATGGCTCCGGCCGGCGCATACGCGGGCGTGGTAACCAATACTCTGGACGACGGATCGGATGGCTGCCTGCGCAGCATAATCGATGCGGCATCTTCCGGCGACACCATTACCTTTGATGAAGATTTGTTCGATAGCGACGGCACCCTCACCATCACCCTGCCGGAGGCCAATGCCGCCATCACCATTGACAAGAGTCTGACCATCACCACGAACAACGCAAACCTGACCGTGGTTCTCACCCACACCAACGGCCGCGTCTTCGGCATCAACGGCCAGAGCATTAACATCAACAGCAATGGAGCGAATGAAAGCGAGACCGACGGTATTACGGTAAAGCTGGAGTATCTGCAATTCAAGAACTGCGGGTCCTCTACATTGCAAGGAGGGGGTGGTGCCTTTTATGCGGGAACTGCTAATCTGACTGTCAGCAACTGCTCTTTTGTGGGAAATCAGGCGGAATTGGGAGGTGCCATTTATCTTGAAGAAGTTACTGCAACAATTGAGAAGTGTGATTTCGACGGCAATATAACTTTGAAAGATTCTGATTCATATCTCGGTGGAGCAATCTATGCTACAAACTTGTACTTAACCATTGACGGCTGTTCATTCGAAAACAATGAGTCATATTATGGAGGCGCATTATATTTAAGTGGAGAAGACAAATCATCGACAATTAAAAATTCGTCTTTTTATATGAATACAGGATATGGAGCAAACTCTATATGCTTATATGTTGCAGATAATATTACTCTTGAAAATCTCATATTGTATAAAAACTCTTCATCAACAGTATATGGCGATATAACAATTATTTATGGCGATAATATCTCCATAGCTTCATGCACAATAGTTACCGAGACACTGTTGGAAGAGGACGGAAATAAGTACTCCATAGGTCTTTCCTGGCTTTACGCGACCACAGGAAAAGTAGTCAACACCATAATCTCTGGGGCTGCTGCAATAACTGTCTATGAAGCCGGAGCATTTACCGACGGCGGGGGGAATGTTATCGGAGGCACTGTTGTATTTTCTCAAGAATCTTTCAGCGACAGCAGCATTTTCAACGACACCGCCGAAACCCTTGGCGATTTCACCTGGAGCACGGTAGCTTCGGGCCGCGCAAATATCGGCGTACTGCTTCCTTCCGAGACGAATTCGGTCGTGAACGCGGGTGTGGTCCTGGACAGCAGCGACAGTCTGTATGCGGACACTTCCAGCGACATACGCGGGAAGTCCCGCGGCGACAGCGACTGGGATGCCGGCGCGGTGGAACTGCTCCTGCCCACGTTCACCTACACGAGCGCCACCAGGAGCGGTACCTCCCTGAAGATAAGCTACAAGGTTTCGGAAAGTGACGTCAAAGGCACCTACAGCGGCTATCTCTCCACTTCAAGTGATCCGGCCAGCGACGAGAACGCCATCACACCAACCAGTACGGACTATGCCAGTGAAACAAGCACCCTGACTTTGACCTTCACGGGGGTTTCCGAAGGTACGGACTATTATGTCGAGGTCTATATGATATCGACTTCCGGAATTACCTACACCTCAAAATCCTCTTCCACCTCCGGCCTCTCCGACAGCGACGACAGTAATGACGGCAATGACGGCAATGATGGCGACGGCGACGATTCCCAGGCCTATGACGACTCCCTGGTGCTCTGGCACAACGTAGAAACCGGAAAACTGTACTATTGGATGTTGAACGCCCAGGGCAAGCTGCCCACGGACATGGCCGGGACCTCCGGCCTGATTTCCGAAACAGAGACCCTGCCGGAAGACTGGCAGATTGAACGGCAGTTGCGGGTGGGGGATGAAACCCTGCTTTTGATCCGCAACACCGAATCCGGGCTGGTGGGCTTCTGGCGCATCGGCAGCGACGGAAAACTGGTCTACGGAACCCTCGAACTGGTAAGCCAGGAACTGACCATTTCTTCCGAAGACTGGAGCCTGGCCGGGGCCGTGGTGATCAACGACGCGCCCATGTTGTTCTGGCAGAAAGGCGACAGCACCGAGCTGCGCGTCTGGCGCTTGACCGAAGACTGCGCTCTCATAGACGCGGTAGAAGGTTCGGGCTGGGGCAAAGTGGCCCCGAACGATGAAATCCGCAGCCCCTGGAAAGCGCTGACCGTGAGCGTGAAGGACGGCGAACCCTATGTCTGGTGGCGCAATACCGACACCAACCGTATAGCCTATTGGCGCCTGGATGATGAAGGACTGCTGCTGGAAAGTTCGGCTGACTTGGGCTGGAGCTGGGTCAATGGCGATTTATCCCTGACCGCCAACTGGACTTTTGTGGACGTCATGGAGATCAACGGCATCACGACGCTTTTCTGGCGCAACCAGAACACAGGTAAAGTGGCCTGCTGGCATCTGGACGATGAAAACATCCTGCCCAATTCCACGGTCGGAGACGGATGGGATTTTGTTCTGAAAACAAACCCCAGCACCGACTGGGAGCCGGCCGGCGGTTTTACCTTTTTCGATACGCCCGCGCTGTTGTGGTTCAATGAATCCACAGGCAGAGTGGCCCTCTGGCTCCTTGATGACTCCGGAACCTATGATTCCTGGAACTGGGTCTACTCCGGAAGCGTGGCCTCGCGCTGGCAGCCGGTGGACATGGATGAATAAGCGTTGCTGATACCGAAACAAATGCGCGGGTCCGGAAGGGCCCGCGCTTTCTTCTGTGCTTCTGTTTTTTACCATGGTGAAGAGAACTACTCATTACAAGAGCGGCAAAAATTCTATGGCCGTGAAACCATCAAGGAGAGGTTCAGTCTACTCCTGGTACAGATTATTGATTTTGCACGCGGCGCAGGCCCCGCCGAAGCCGTTGTCGATGTTGACCACGGTTACGCCGCTGGCACAGGAGGTCAGCATGCCGAGCAAGGCGGACAGTCCGGAAAAAGACGCTCCGTATCCCACGGAAGTCGGCACAGCAATGATGGGCTGCGGCACGAGTCCGCCGATGACGCTGGACAGTGCGCCTTCCATTCCGGCTATCACAATGATGACCCGAGCTTTGCGTATCTCCGACAGATGGTCGAACAACCTGTGAATGCCGGCAACGCCGACATCGGAAATGATTTTGGCGTGATTGCCCAGGATCTCGCAGGTCTCCCGTGCTTCTTCGGCCACGGAAAGATCCGATGTTCCGGCCGTGACGATGCAGATTTCGCCCGTATTGTATTGTACGGGCTTGCGCAGCAGCGTCAGCGTTCGGCCAAGGGAGTTGTAATCGGCATCGGAGCAGACGGATCGTACTTGAGCTGCCATTTCTGGTGAAACCCGTGTGGCCAGAATATTCGTGTATGAAGCCATGCTGGCGAAGATCTCCCCGACCTGTTCGGGGGTTTTGCCTTCACCGTAGACCACCTCGGGAAAACCGTTGCGCAACGGTCGATGCAAATCAAATTTGGTATGCCCCAAATCCACGGACGTATGCTTGAGCAACTGCTCCATGCCTTGATCGACATCCGTCTTTCCTTCCCGGATATCTACGAGCAATTGTCTTAAAGGATCGTTTGTATGCATGAGTATCCTTCCTCAGCCGCTGATTTTTTCAAGTACGGGTCCGGCTGTCAGGCCATTCTTCCGCCGGCCTGATTCATGGTTGTTCCGGGCATTTCAACCAGATTGCCGACGCAGTGATATTCCGTGCGTCCCCGCTTTTTGTCAGGAAGATTGATTTTTTCCGTTGTGGCCAGGTACACGCGCAGCATATTGGGAACTTCCATAATTCTGTGCCCGATGCCGTAACCCGTCCGGCATGTAGTCATGTAGGGCGCGTCCGTGAAGATGTTTACCAGAGAGGCAAGTATGGCGGCGCCGGTGGGAGTGGTGGTTTCATGCTTCACCCGGCCGCGGGTGGTGGGTATGCCATGAAGGATTTCCACTGTGGCGGGCGCCGGAACCGGCATGATGCCGTGGGCGCACTGAACAAAACCGCCGCCGAGTTCGACCGGAGAGGCCCAGATGGCGTCCACATCCAGCCGGTGGTAGCAGATGGCCGCACCCACAATGTCCACAATGGAATCAATGGCCCCGACTTCGTGGAAATGGACTTCTTCCATGGGCTTGCCGTGCACGTGGGCTTCGGCTTCGGCAACTTTTTGAAAAATATCAATGCTGGTGCCCTGAACTTCTTCCGACAATCCGCTGCCCGTAATTATGTCCAGGATGTCCTGCAAATTGCGATGGTGCGCGTGGCTGTGACCGTGTTCGCTGTGTCCGGAATGCCCGTGCGCATGCCGGTGTTCATGGGAAGAGCGCAGCTGCACGTCGACCCGTGTGCCGCAAATTCCCCCGCGCGCATCCTCTGAAATTTTCAGTTCAAATTCTTGCTCCAGTCCGAGCTTGCTGAGTTCAGCCCGTAGATAGTCCGGTTCCACACCGAGATCAATCATGGCCGCAAGATTCATATCGCCGCTGATTCCGGAAAAACAGTCATAATAGAGAATCATCTCGTCCTCCTGTCATCCTGGCACCCCTGTCGCCGCAACGACAGGGGTGTCGAAACAGTTGCGTTCTCTGAAAGCCGGAAATCCTGCGTTCAATGCAGCATTTTCGGCAATTCAAAGGGGTGGAGTGACCACCAGAAACAACTAAGGACCACCACATAGTATGCGGTGGCAAATACTACACTAAGGCTCAAACGAACGGCGAATGCATTTCCACATCACCGAGGTGTCCTTGTTCCCCAGGCCCTGCGCTCTGGCCAGTTCGTTCAGATAGTTGATGGTACGGCCCAGGACAGGGGGCGCGTTTCCGGCTTTGGCCATGTTCACGGCCAGGGCCACGTCCTTGATCAGCAGATTCACGCTGAAAGACGGATTGTCGTATTCGTCCTCTGCAATACGCTGGCCCAGTTCGCCGAACAGATTGCTGACTGTTCCCGCACGGCTGGAGGTGATGGTTTCGTACAACAGTTTCGGCGCTACGCCGAGTTTGTCGGCAATGGCCATCATCTCGGCCGTCATGGCGTTGATTGCTCCGAACATCAGCTGATTGAGCAGTTTTATGGCGTGCCCCTGGCCGGAAGCTCCCACGGGAATGAGATTACCGGCATAGCACTCGAGAACATCATGGCATTTTTCAATGTCCGCGGCCTCGCCGCCGATGGGCAAGGCCCATTTGCCGATGGCCGTGGGGCGGCCGAGCACCGGAGCGTCCAGATAGCCTACGCCCTGATCCTTGGCCAGGGCCGCCATGGCCTTGGCAGTCTCCGGATCGGCCGTACTGTGGTCGACGACCACGCTTCCTTTGGAAAGCGTACGCAGTACGCCCTCTTCACCGGCGACACATTCGCGTATCTGTACCGGGCCGGGCAGAAACATGACTACGACATCAGCTCCTGCAGCAGCGGCGGCCGGAGTTTCTCCTATGGCCGCTCCGGCTTCGCGGGCCCGATCCTGCGCAGCGGAAAACGGATCATATACGGTGAGGGAATACCCTTTTTCGAGCACTCTGGAAGCCGCCAAAAAACCCATGACTCCAGCGCCCAGCAAGGCGATTTTTTTCATGACAAATCCTTTGGATTATTTGTCGAGAGAGAGATGAACGGCGGCTCCGCCGGAGTAGCACTCAGGCGTACACAGGATACGGGGATTCTTGCCGGTGTAGCGTTCGGCAAGGCGCATGGCCTCCTCATAAGTGCTCACGGTGGCGTAGCCCAGTCCGCGCGCGTATTCGGGCTTTTTGGCCCCGACCATGATGACCCTGTCGCAATGGTTGAACGGCACGGCCCCACCACTGAGCATGCTCATGGCATGGAACGGGTGGTAGGTGTAATGATTGGAATAGCTGTAGCGGTAATGCGGATCCATGGCTATCTCATGGGCGTCCGAAGAGTGCAGGAATTCGGCAATGGTGTTGTACTTCAACATCCTTTCATAGGTCTCCCGGTAGGAGGGAAACCAGAAGTCATTGAACCAGCCGTCGCAGACGGATGCCGCGATAATCACACTGCCCTCGCGCATGGCGTTCCAGCACCTGGAAAGCTGTACGCCGATGCCCAGGCTCATCAGCGGCGGGTTGGTGCCCATGCCGGGTCCGTAGTGGAAGTTGCGGGGCAGGCCGATCACCAGTACGTCGGCGGGCTCTTTCATGCCTTGCAGCGTGACATTGGTCCGCTTGTCGGCGAGCGGACGGCAGGCCTTTTCCACAGCGTTGATTTCCCCCGCGTGGACTTCGAGAACTTCCGCGAACTGCCCGATGACCGCATCCACGGCAAAAATCTTCTTACCGATGGAAGCCTGCAAATGTTCGGAAATGGCTGTGAACTGCTGGCGCATCCGCCCTTCCGGCGAAGCTCCGAGCCAGTCCGCACGGTGCATGGTTTCCGGGCAATGGTGGGAAGCGATGGAACGCCAGCCGGTCAGACCGGTGGCAACCATTTTGTGGCCTCCGGAATATCCGCCGTAGGGATTGCCGCTGCAATGGCCGATGACGACGACAATGTCAGCGTCCGCCACCATCGGGTTGCAGACAACCGCATTGCCCATGGAATCCTTGCCGAAATCCCGGATAGCCGGGTTTTCTCCATCGTGGTTCACGAGACGGTCCGGGTAAAACTGATCGACTATTTTCTTTCCCAGATACCAGTACCATTCCTGGAGCGTATTCTGCCTGTGCAGCCCCATGGCGCAAATCAGGGTGATATTTTCGAGCTTGGCGCCACCGGCAAGCAATTCTTCAACCACGAGGGGAATTGAAACCTTGCGGTGGGCAAGTTCATGCGCCCCGCCTTTGACCCGGTCAGGGAAGGCGATAACGATTTTTTTATCAGGACCGGCCTGATCTTTGAGCCGCGGCAAGCCCAAGGGGTTTTCCAGGGCTTTGCGTGTTGCCTCGCGCGAGTCGTCAAGTCCTTTGGGGTCGGTGTACGTTTCTCCGTAGCGTACGACAACGGCCGAATCCGGGAGTTCGACGCGCATTTTGGAATCACCGTAATCCAAGAGTACTTCTTTCATGTGAATCTCCTTACCGTTGGTATTGCTTCACGCCAATTATCCGCTCGGATAGAGGCGGCAGCCCTGTACCCTGCCCCTGAGTTCGGCTGTCTTTACAGAGCAGGGGGAATCTTGCACCGTCCCAACCGAATGATCGATTTCCGAAGCACACTTGCCTGGCAAACGGCTTCTGAAAAAAATGCCAAACGCATAAACGAAAACTAATGAAACTGATTTCATAAATAGTACAGTTTGACAAGCCACTTTACAATGCGGAAACCAAGCTCATTTTTTAAGATATTTACTCAAAATTACAGCCTATTAAGCATAACATGCCACAATATTCGGGACAAAGGCGAATGGTCTTTTCTTAGGAAATGGGCATTTTTTTTGAAATCGATTGCATTTTTTAGCAGTAAAAAAGGCTTTTGCCCAGCCGTAGCATTCGCAGCGTGCAGCTTGAAGCATATTTAAAATTATTTCATTAACATTTAGTGCTACTTTTTATTATTTCGTTACATTAATAGTGTACTGATCTAGTTTTTGTATGTTGCACACAAAAGCTGTGGACTTCCTCGCGCAACACTGCGGATACTAGATGAAAAGGTGAAATAAAAGGCAGTCAATGAAATTGGTAACATTAAAACCGGGGCAAGAATCAATTTGAAACCTTGCTGTAATATTTTTTTATTACATCATTTTTACAGTGAGTTAGAAGCACTCTACTGTCATAAATCTGCTATTTTGAGGATTTTTAACTTGACAGAATCAGTGTAATCAATGATTCAAATTGAAACCGGTTACATTTTGCCCCTAGAAAAAAGGAGCCCTCTCATGGCCGACGACCTGAGCATGAAAACAATTGCAAAACAAGTTGGACTCTCTCCAGCTACTGTATCGCGTGTCTTTCATTCTCCTCACCTGGTAAGTCTGAAAACCAGAGACAAAGTCATGAACGCCGTACGGGAAAGCGGTTATATCTATAATGCCGCCGCCAAGGACTTCTCGAGCAAAAAAAGCACTGTTATCGGCGTCCTGGTTCCCACCGCGGACGCTCTTTTCGGCAACACGCTCTGCGGCATTCAAAATGTAACAATGGGTATCGGATATTCCACCATTCAGGGCGTCACCAATTACGACCTGGAAACAGAACAAAAACTCCTGAGACAATTTCAAGAACGCCGCGTGGCCGGCATTATCATGACCGGTCTGGTCACCGGCCAGGAAAAACTCATTGAAAGCCTCGCCGACTCGGGCCTGCCCATCGTCATTGTCTGGGAAAAACTCACCGATTCGCGCTTCAACTTCGTCGGATTCGACAATAAGAACGGTGGAAAAATCGCCACCGAATATCTCATAAGCCTCGGGCATCGCCGCATAGGCATGCTTGTCGGCCCTTTTACCAAGGTATCCCGCGTCAAAAAACGTCTGGATGGATACCTGGAAGCCCTGCGGGAAAACAACATCGAACCGGACGACAGCCTGATCATGGAACGTTTGCCTCGTTATATAGAAGGCGCGGAAGCCATGGCCGGACTGCTGTCTTTAGATAATCCTCCAACAGCCGTATTCGCAGCCAGTGACGCGCTTGCGGTTGGAGCCATGCACGAAGTCCATCAACGCGGACTCCGTGTGCCCAATGATATTTCCATCATCGGATTCGACGACGCCGATGTCGCGGCGTTTCTGAATCCTCCGCTCACCACCATACGGGTCGACGCCTACAAACTGGGTGTGATCGCGGCGGAAACAATCGTTGGCCTTGCAAAAGGGGAAATCCTCGACCCCAGGCACTACACCCTGGGAACGGATCTCATAGTACGTAAATCCTGCGCTGCTTATCCGGGCCAGCCCCGATAACCAGGGCGCGCAGGCCAGGAATCGAGCCGGGCTGTTGCGATCAACTTCCCGACTCCTGTCACCAAATGATCTTTACGTAAGGAGAGAAGATGATGAGGAAGATGTTGTTGTTACTCGCCGTGTTGGCTTTTTGCACATTGGCCGGCCCCCATTTCGCCATGGCCGGGGATCCCATTGTCATCAAAGCCGGTCTGATCGACCCTCCCGGACACATCGACACCGTCAGTGCTGAAAAATTCGCCGACCTCGTGGCCAAGAAAACTGACGGCCGGGTGAAAATTGAAGTATACCCGGCGTCCCAACTCGGATTTGCCATGGACATGCTCCAGGGCATGCAGCTCGGCACCATTGAGATGTTCATCGGCGCCACCACCTGGCTCGGCGCTTTTGATCCTGACTTCTGGATCTCCGGATGCCTCTATGTTTTCAATGACCAGGAACAGGCCCGCAGACTGCAGGACGGTCCTTTTTTCAAAAAAATGGCCGACAAACTCTGCCAAAAGAGCGGAATTCACATCATCTCCCAAAACTGGGACCGCGGACCGCGCAACATCATTTCCACCAAGGCGATCAAGACCCCCGAGGACATGAAAGGCCTGAAGATCCGCGTACCCGAACAGAAAAGCTGGATCGCCAACTTCAAGCTCGCCGGTGCGAACCCCACTCCCATCGCATTGGCCGAGACCTTCACCGGCCTGCAGCAGGGCATCGTGGAAGCAACGGAACAGGCTTCCAACTGGCTCTACTTCAACAAGTATCACACCATCGCCAAGCACCTGACCCGCTCCAACCATAACTACGAAGAAACCGGTATCATGATGTCGGAAAAAATCTACGAAAAGCTTTCCAAGGAAGATCAGCAGGCTTTGGTGGATGCGGCTCATGAAATTGCCGAATGGCACAATAAGCAGCTTACGCAGGATATTGCCGACGCTGAAAAAGCCATGGCCGCCGAGGGTGTTGAAATCATCGATATCGACCACGACGCCTGGCAGAAACACTTCCGGAATAACTTCAAGACTCTGGTCGAACAGGTTGGCTATTCTCCCGATCTCGCCGAGTACATCATGAGCGAGTGGAAGAACTAACTCTTAAAACGTATTCTTCCTTATAAAACGTCCGCGCGGGGTGCTCGTACCTCCGGCCTCGCACGGACCGTTGTGCGCATCCATGCTTACATGTTGGGAGCAGTCATGAACCATTTTGAAAATTTACTCGAAAAACTGGTTTCCTGGATGATTATCCTGTCCCTTGCCGGCATCTTTTTTTTCGTCACCATGCAGGTCGCATTCCGCTTTCTGTTTCAATCTCCCCTGCCATGGCCGGAGGAACTTTCCAGGATTCTGTTCGGCTACCTGGTTTTCATCGGAGGAGCGGAAGCCTCCATGGAACGCAGCCATATCTCCATCGATATTGTGGATACTCTTTTCCGCAACCCCAAACATAAAATCTGTGCGGATATCTTCCGCTCGCTGCTGGTGCTGCTCGCGCTCTGCGTAATGTTCTACGGCGCCTGGCAAATAATTCCGGCAACCTCTTCCATGGCTCTTCCCGCCACAGGATTTTCCATGGCTTTGATGGTCGTGCCCGTACTGGTGGGATCTCTGCTGATGGCCCTCTGGCTTATCTTCCATATAATCCGCGATATCCAGTCCCTTCGCGCCCCTTCCAACGGGTAATCTTTTTCAAGGAGAAGCCACATGTCTCTTATCATCCTGGTTGGGGGCCTTATGGTACTGCTTTTATGCGGTATCCCAGTCGCCTTCTCGCTTTTGCTGTCGAGTCTCGCGCTCATCCTGTACAAGGGCACCCTGCCTACGCTTATTCTGGCGCAGCGTCTGTCCAACGCCCTCGACAGTTTTCCATTGCTGGCCATCCCGCTGTTTATTCTGGCTGCGGAAATCATGAATTATTCCGGCGCCACCCAGCGTATCTTCAAGCTGGCCAATGTCCTTGTCGGACATGTCACCGGCGGTCTTGCCCACGTTAACGTCATGGCCAGCATGCTCTTTTCCGGCATGTCCGGCTCTGCCGTGGCCGATGCGTCCGGACTGGGCATGATCGAAATCAAGGCCATGTTCGATGAAGGCTATGACCGGGCTTTCAGCGCCGCAGTTACCGCCGCGTCATCCACCATCGGCCCGATCATTCCGCCAAGCGTCCCCATGGTCGTCTACGGCGTCATCGCAGGAGCCTCCATCGGCGACTTGTTCATCGCAGGCATCGTCCCAGGCGTCTTTCTTGGCTTCGCCATGATGGGGCTCATCGTAATCCTGGCCAAAAAAAGAAATTATCAGCAAAAAAGCGTGCGTGCTTCCTTCCCTGAAATCGTCAAAGTTTTCATCAGCTCCGCACCTTCGCTTTTTCTGCCCGTGCTCATTCTCGGCGGCATCTGGGGCGGCATCTTCAGCCCTACCGAGGCCGCTGCCGTGGCCGTCCTGTATTCCCTGGTGCTCGGCTTCTGCAACCGGGAGCTTTCCCTGTCGCAACTGCCCAGAATCTTCCGCCAGGCCGGCGCCTCCACCGCGGCCATCATGCTTATCGTAGCGGCTGCCGCCCTGTACGGCTGGCTGGTTTCCACCGAACAGATTCCCCAAATGATCCGTACGCAGCTGCTGGCCCTGACCAGCGACCCCACGCTGCTGATGCTGATCATCAATCTGATCCTGCTGATCATGGGCATGTTCATGGAACTCATCGCCATCCTGACCATCGCCGTGCCGGTATTCCTGCCCGTGGTCACCGCTGTCGGCATCGACCCCGTGTTTTTCGGAGTGGTCGCGGTCTTCAACCTGATGATCGGCCTGCTGTCTCCGCCTTTCGGCATTAACATTTTCATTATGCAGCGAATAACCAACGTGCCTTTCGGCGCCATTGTTCGCGAGCTGGTTCCCTTTATCTTCATCCTGCTCGGAACCTTGGTTCTGATGGTCGTTTGGCCCAACATGGTAATGTTCCTGCCGAACTTGATGCACTAACTTTCTACTGGTCGCTGCTCGACAACAAAGCAACAGCTTACAGACAAAAGAATACAACTAAAACTGCTTTCAGAGAATCTTCAGCCTTGCCCCTGAATATGGCGGATGATTGTACGGCATTCAATTCGGATGCACCTGTACACTCATCCGCCTGCTTTTTGAATGACGGCAGAAATTACACCAGGCCAGCGCATGTACCAGCGTTCGGGCAACAAAAAGGCCTCCCGCCGGAACAATACCGGCAGAAGGCCCTTGTCTGTCCTGGAGGACGACAGCAACGCCTAGTTGCTGCTTAATTTTTCAAGAACGCTTTTCAGTTCATGCGCCATTTTAGCCAGCTCCTGCACCGCCACGGCGGATTGCGTCATGCCGTCGGTAGTTTCCGAGACAATGCGGTTGACTTCATCGATGGCGTTGTTGATTTCCTCACTGGTGGCGGACTGTTGTTCGGCAGCGGTGGCGATTCCGGAAATCAGATCCGAGGTTCCGGTGGTCATCTTAACGATCTGGGAAAGGGCCTCGCCCGAATTATTGGCCAGGGTCGTGGCCTCGGTCACACTTTTCACAGCCGCGTTCACATTTTGTACGGTGGTTTCCGTGGCATTCTGAATGACCCGGATATTGTCACCCACTTCCTTGGTGGCTTCCATGGTTTTTTCCGCGAGCTTTCGGACTTCGTCCGCGACAACGGCGAATCCACGGCCCGCTTCGCCGGCCCTGGCGGCCTCGATGGCCGCATTCAGCGCCAGCAGGTTGGTCTGGTCCGCGATGTCCGTAATGACGGTCATGACGCCGCCGATGGCCTGGGCTTCCTTGCCGAGCTTTTCCATATCGACTTGCAACGTACCTGCCACCTGGTTCACCTGGTTGATGGCACTGACAACATGATCGACCAGCTCGGCGCCCTGTTCGGCTTTATGCTTGGCACTGTTGGATTCGGTCGTCGCTTCGGTGGCATTTTTGGCCACTTCCAGCACGGTTGCGTTCATCTCCTCCATGGCCGTGGCGGTATCGGCCACGCGCTGCTGCTGCACTTCGGCCCCCTGGCTGACCTGTTCCACCTGAGCAGAAAGTTCTTCGGAAGCGGACGCAACCCGGTCGGCGATTCCGTTGGCCTCCGAAGCGACGTTGACCATCGTACGCTGTGCGTCTTTTATGGTCGTCTGGTCGATGACAATCTCTGCGGCTCCAGCCACTTCGCCTTTACGCGTGATCAAAGGAATAGCGGTGTAAGAGACATCGTATTTGCCGCCGGCGGGCCGGGCAACGGTCTCGGAACTGGCTGAGGCTTTATGCTTCATGCATTCGTCAGACGCGCACTTTTTCGAGTTGCAATCATCCGTATTGAACATGTCGCTGCACTTTTTCCCGGCAAAGGAGGATACTCCGGCCATTTTTTGGGCGGTCTTGTTGAGGTAGGTCACATCATGATTCTGGTTGAGCGCCATGACCCCCACCGGCAACTGATCGAGAAAGGAAGAGTAAACCCGGACCAGCGTATTGACTCCTGCCACCAGGGCTGCAAACCCGCCGGAAAATGCCGCGTCATTGCCAGTGGCCTGCATGTTGCCATTCTCAACATGGGTGACGATGGTCTCCACTTCATCTGCGGCGCTGGAAATCGACTGGCGGATGGAATCAAGAGCAACACAGATTTTGCCGACTTCGTCTTTTTGATTGATTGTTAGCTGCGTATCGAAACTGCCCTGGGCTACATGATTGGCAAAAGCCGTTGCGGCAGTCAGAGGCTTTGTAATGCTGCGGGTGATAAATATGCCGGCCAGCAGTCCGACAAGCAAGGCGGCCAGACAAAGACCTCCGACGGTGGCTTTCGCACTTTCGCTCTGATGCTGGACCTGCGGACCCAATGCCTCCTGTTCCTGCTTCAGTATGCCATTGGCGGTTTCAAGATTTTTGGCTATGATCGGTCCCCACTCGCTCAATTTCTCATCTTGCAGTTGCTTGCTTTCACTAAAAAGTTTCTGCATATCATCGAACGCGGCAATGTACTTGGCCAGCTGCTGCGAGCTTTCCTGCAATTTTTCACGCATCCCGGATGAACTGTTTCTGCTTTCAAGCTTGGTAAGTACTCCCGCGCTGTTGGTGAAATCCGTTTTGGCCCTTACAACTTCCTCCTGCTTGTTGTTCCCCCTGAATTTAAAAACGGACAAACGGCCCAGCAAAAAATTCTTGAGCGCAATGGCGGCTTGATACGCGCCTTCTGCATCGCCGTTTTCTTCAAAATCCTTCATTAAGCTGCTGATATTCTGCTCCAGAACAGGACCGACGGTATTCAGTGCATCCAGATCTTCAAGGGTATTTTTCTGCAAATCCAAAGATTGCTGCGACACTTTTTCATAGTCCAACAGCAAATCTCTGGTTTCCTGCACAAGACTCTTAATTTCTGGATTTTTGGCCTCTTTAATCTCTTCTTCAATGACTTCTTTGGTCATTTCCATATATTTTGAATAGACATCAAGAAATTTACTATCACTGCGCCACATGTAGTAAATAATTCCAATGCGGGTCTGCAATAAATTCGACTGAACACTTCTAAGTAAGCTTGATCTGTAGGCTAAACCCCTATAATCGATAAAAGCTTCATTGTTTTTTGAGAGATTATAATATGCAGTCGCCCCAGATGTGAGCAGCAACAATACAATAAGACCAAAACCAATAACCAACTTCAATCCAATAGATAAGTTTTTCATAGGCCCCCCCTATGTGAATTTGTTTAGTACATAGGATAAGATTCCATTGTTTGGTAGTTACCTCAACAACAAAGACTAATAATTATCACGAAAATATTTAGAAAAGTAATTAATAATAGATGAGATGAATTTTTCAGAAAAATTCAGAGAAAAAGCCCCCCAGCTTGTTTTGAGGAATGTTTTCTACATTACAGTACAGTATATGTCAATACGTATAGCTTCTTTATCATTCTAACACATTTTGTTTGTATTTATTATCATTCTTAAGAAACACTTTTGCTGTCTTTGTATTGTTCATTATTGTAAGTTTTACCTTTCACTTTCATAACCAACAAAAAGTAAACTATTTTTTTGCATCCGATCACGAAATACTCATTCCATCATATTTATTATTCTATTTATGTCATTATGCTTGTAAACATAGCTTAACTTTTTTTCACTGCAAAAAAGTTCGGACAGGAATTGCCCTGAGAAAAATTTTGTTGCCGTAACATACTCCTTGACTAAGTCATACGACTGAATTAGCCTCGTGCTGCACCTTATAGAAAGGATCATTTCCATGACCCGAGAAAAAAATACACGTAAGGACACCCGAAATCTCCTGATGATGACGGCAGGCAGGCTGTTTGCCGAACATGGGTACGACAAAGTCAGCACCCGAAAAATTGCCGATACGGCCCAGGTAAATCTGGGAGGAATCCACTACCACTTCGGGAGCAAAGAAAAGCTCTACATAGAAGCGTTCAAGTATGCGATAAACAAGAGCAAAGCTTCCCGTTTCGGAGAAGCTGCCATAGAATTTCCGGACCTGATGCATACGCCCGAAGGACAGGCTGAAATCATCCGTACAGTGGTGGAGCGCATCTTCCAGAACCTGTATCAGTCCCAGGAAACGGCCTGGGTGCATCAGCTTATTCTGCGCGAACTCTATTTTCCGTCTTCCGCGGAAACAACACTCCTCACGCAGGTATTCATGCCCACTCTGGAAGAAAGCCTTACGTTTTTTGACCGTATCAAGTCCGGCCTGACTCAGGGAGACAAGCTCTATTTCGCCGTCTACCCCGGGTCCAACGCGTTGTTTTATTTCACCACGATACGGCCATTCGGAAAAATGTACGGACAAGCCTTTGATCGCGAGGACTATCTCAAAAAAGCGCAACACCTTTTAACCGTATCGCTGCTCCAAATGCTCGAACTTCCTGTATCCGACTCACTCCAGCTTTAGGCAGCTTCTGCGCATTCAAATTCCACAATAGCCGGGGGTACTTTTTATGAAAACACGGACCATTTTTCTGCTTGCTCTGAGTCTGACGGTTTCCTGGGGTGTTTTTTCCTGGTTGATCCTGGCCCCCCCCTGCGCCAAGGCGCAGAACAATTCGCAAGCAGCACAGCAGATTGTCCGGCCCGTACCCACCACAACGGTACGCCCTCTGATACGCGCATCCGTCAAGGATTTCCCCGGCACAGTCCGGGCCGAACAGCGCGTGGACCTGGCCTTCTCGGTTGCCGGGCAACTGCTCTATCTGCACGCCGATGAAGGAACCCATGTCCGCAAAGGCGAGGTCATCGCCAGACTGGACCAGCGTGACTTCGAAATCGCTTTGGACAAAGCCACAGCCGCCTTTGAAGAAGCGCGTAAATCCCTGGAGCGAACCCAAAAACTGATCAGCCAGAAAGTGGTCAGCCAGTCGGACCTGGACAGCGACCAGGCCACCTATGACTCCACCCGCGCGGAGATGCGCGCCCAGAAAAAAGCCCTGGACGATACGGTCATCAGAGCCCCCTATGACGGCGTCATCGCCAAGCGCTACGTGGAAAACCACGAACATATCGCCGCAAAATCGCCCATTGTCTCCATCCAGGATATCAGCGTCATCCAGGTGGTGTTCGAAGTGCCCGAACGTACTATCGCCAGAGATGGCAACCTGGATCATTTCGACATCAGCGTGGCGTTCGACGTTCTTCCCGGCCAATGGTTGAAAGCCAGACCGCGCGAAGTTGAAGTGGAGGCGGATGACGCCACCCATACCTACGACGTGGTCGTGAACATCACTCCGCAGCCCGGCATGCATATTTACCCCGGCATGACCGCAACGGTCCGGGTGGAACGCAAAGAAACACAGGCAACAGGCAGCGAAGCGGCGGATGGCGAAGACCCGGCCACACTGGTCCCGGTACAGGCCATTTTCGCCGGCAGCGACGGCAACGCCTATGTCTGGGTGATACCCGACAAACCGGACGCGCCCGTCAAGGCCAGAATCCGGCTCGGCGAACTGCGCGACCAGGGACAGGAAGTCCTTTCCGGCTTGAAACCGGGGCAAAAAGTCGCTGTGGCCGGAGTGCACACCCTGACGGAAAAAATGCGCGTACGCCCCATGACTCCGGGCCAGGAAGGTTTGGATTGATGAACGCCGCCAGTTATTCCATCAAAAACAAAACCGTCATGCTGGTCATGATCCTGCTCATCGTAGCCGGGGGCGCACTTTCCTATCTCAAGCTCGGACGGCTGGAAGACCCGGATTTCACCATCAAGCAAGCAGTCATCTATACACAATACCCCGGCGCCACGGCTGAGGAAGTGGAAGAGGAAGTCACAGAACCCCTGGAAAGCGCCATCCAGCAGCTCAAACAACTGGACGAGGTCACCTCCATTTCCCGTGCGGGTTTGTCCATCATCTACGCGGAAATGCAGGATATCTATGACGCGAAGACACTCCCGCAAGTCTGGGACGAGCTGCGCCGTAAAATCAACTCCGCCGCCGAGGACCTGCCGTCCGGCGTGCAGACTCCCGAAATCAACGACGACTTCGGCGACGTGTTCGGAGTTTTTCTGGCCATCAGCGGGGACGGCTATTCCAATCACGATCTTAAAGAATTCGCCAAGGATCTGCGCAAGGAATTACTGCTCTGCGACCAGGTGGGCCGTATCGAACTCTGGGGCGACCAGCAGGAAATCGTCTACCTGGAAATCGACCGTTTCAAACTTGCCCAGCTGGGTTTGACCAGTTCGGCCATTTTCAACACCATCAGCGATCAAAACAGCGTAACGCAGGCAGGCAACGTCAAGGTGGGGCCCGAACAGATCAACCTGCGCCTCGACGGCGCCTTCACCTCGGTTAAGGACATTGAGGATCTGCTGGTCAAAGGCGCCTCCGGCGACCGGATGATACGCATCAGAGATGTAGCCACGGTCACCCGCGCCTATTACGATCCGCCCACCGAGCTGATGCACAGAAACGGCCAGCCGGGCATCGGCCTGGGCATTTCCACCATAGCCGGCGGCAACGTGGTGGCCATGGGCGAAGCAATTCGCGCCAAGCTGGACGAACTGCGCCCGCGTATTCCCGTGGGCTTCAAGATCCAGGACATCGCCTTTCAGGGCGATACCGTCTCCGAATCCGTGCGCGGCTTTGTGGTCAACCTGAGCGAGGCTGTGGTCATCGTGATCCTGGTCCTGGTGATCTTCATGGGCCTGCGCGAGGGCTTCATCATGGGCATTGTGCTGCTCCTGACCATTCTCGCCACCTTCATGGTCATGAAAGTCCTGGACGTCAGCCTGCAGCGCATCTCCCTCGGCGCGCTGATCATCGCCCTGGGCATGCTGGTGGACAACGCCATCGTGGTCACCGAAGGCATCGTGGTCAAATCACTGCAGGGAAAACCCAAAATAATCGCCGCGGAAGAAACCGTGAGCGAAGTGCAGTGGCCGTTGCTGGGCGCGACTCTCATCGCCATTTTGGCCTTTGCCGCCATTGCCGTTTCCAAAGACGTCACGGGAGAATTTCTGGGCAGCCTGTTCCAGGTCATCTGCGCGTCCCTGCTCCTGAGCTGGATCTTGGCCATCACCATCACACCCTATCTGTGCGTTTCCCTGCTGCCCACTCCCAAAGAGACCAACCTGGAAATACACAACACACCCTTTTTCCGCTTGTATAAATGGTTCCTGAAACGCTGCGTGAATTTCCGCTGGCTCACCCTGTTCTGCGTGGGAGGCATGCTGTTCGCCGCACTGTACGGATTTCAGTTCGTACAGCACAATTTTTTTCCGGATTCTTCCCGCCCGCAGTACATGCTGCATGTGTGGTTCCCTGAAGGTACGCATATTTCCGAAACCGAAAAAAATATCTCGCAAATCGATTCGGACATCAAAAAAATACCCGGAGTCACCAATACGACCGCGTTCATCGGCAGGGGCGCATTGCGCTTCATACTGACCTACGCGCCCGAAATGCCGGACAGCTCCTACGCCATGCTGCTGGTGGACGTGAAGGACTACGACAGCCTCAAACCGGCCATTGCCGGGGCAGGCGCGTATCTGGCCGAAAAACATTCCGATATCGTCTACCATGTCGAGCCTTTCAAACTCGGCCCCAACGCCGGCGCCGTGGAAGCCCGCCTGATAGGACAAGACCCCGGCGTGCTGCGGCGGCTCGGCGACCAGGTCATGGACATCATGCATGCGAATCCCAATGCCGGGACCATCATGCAGGACTGGCGCGAACGGGTGAAAACCCTCAACGTGAAGCTGGCGGAAACCCGGATGCGGGAAGTGGGCGTGGGGCGCCCGGATGTGGGTGACGCGCTGCAGATGAACTTCTCGGGCCTGGTTGCCGGAACCTACCGCGACGGAGACGAAGTACTGCCCATCATGCTCCGGCCCCCGAGCGTACAGCGCCACGGCATCAACCACCTGGACGACCTGCAGGTCTTCAACTCGACAACGGGCAAGGCCATCCCCATCGGCCAGGTCACGGACGGCTGGCAGACCGCGTTCGAAGAACCCGTTATCCAGCGGCGCAACCGCATGCGCACCCTCACGGTTTCCTGCGAGCAGCTCTCGGGCACGGCAGCGGATCTGTTCAAAAAACTCCGCCCACAGATCGAAGCCATCCAGCTGCCCGAAGGCTATACCCTCGAATGGGGCGGCGAACATGAAAAGTCCGAAGACGCCAACAAAAAACTCATGGCCAACGTGCCCATCGCCTTTGCCGCCATGTTTCTGATCACGGTGCTTCTGTTCAACACGCTTCGCCATCCGCTGATCATCTTTCTGGGGCTGCCCCTGGCCGTCATCGGCGTGTCCGCCGGGCTGCTGCTGACCAACCAGCCCTTCGGCTTCATGGCCCTGCTCGGATTTCTCAGCCTGGCCGGCATGCTCATCAAAAACGAAATCGTGCTGCTGGACCAGGTCAACATCGAACGGGCCCAGGGCAAGCCGGCCTATCCGGCGCTCATCGACGCCTCGGCCAGCCGCGTCCGGCCCGTATGTATGGCCGCTTTCACCACGGTGCTGGGCATGGTGCCCCTGATCTGGGACCCCTTTTTCGCGCCCATGGCCGTGACCATCATGGGCGGCCTGACATTCGCCACCCTGCTGACCCTGGTGGTGACGCCCGTACTGTACGCGCTGTTTTTCCGCGTACGCCGAAATAGGCAATCCCGCCAACATAAACCCGACAAAATGGCCGAACCGGCCGAACCGGCCGAAGAGGACAGCGCTCTGCTGCCTAACTGACGATATGGTGGGTAAGCTGCGGGTCGAAGGAAAGCGTAACCGTGGCGCCTTTCCGTACGGCTTCGCTCAAAGCCAGGCGATGGTCCAGCTGCGCCACAAAGCGTACGTCCTCACGGACTGCCGCCAGTTGCCAGACAAAACCCAGCCGGGTGACGGCCGTGACTGTGGCGGAAAAGGACACCCAGTTCTCCGGGTGATCCCCGTTGAGCGATACGACGATATCTTCCGGGCGCAGAGCAGCAAAGCCCGGGCCGCTGTCCGGTGCGTTGCCGCAGGCCGGTGTATCAAGATGAGCGAACCTGCAGCGGCCGCCGCCGTATTCCGCGGCGAAAATATTCTTCATGCCCACAAAATCCGCAATGAATGTCGTGGCCGGACGGTGAAAAATGTCCAGAGTCGGAGCGCATTGTTCGATCAGCCCCTTGCGGATCACGGCGGCCCGGTCGGCCAGCGTCAGGGCGTCCACAAAGTCATGGGTGACCATGAAAAAAGTAACCCCGGTTTCCTGATGCAGTTCCTTCAGATTGGCGCGCACGTCTTCGCGGAACTGCGGGTCCAGTGAAGAAAGCGGCTCGTCCAGCAGCACGATATCCGGCTTGCAGGCCAGGGCTCTGGCCAGGGCGATGCGCTGTTTTTCTCCGCCGCTGAGGTTGGCGGGTTTGCGCGCTTCCAGGTGGGACAGTCCCAGCCGTTCCATAAGTTCGCGCGCGTACCGTACGCCTTCCGTCTGCTCGATGCGGCGATATTTTTGCCCGTAGGTGATGTTGCGCAGCACGGTCATATGCGGAAAAAGCGCGTGGTCCTGGTAGACCAGCCCGATCCGGCGCTTTTCCGGCGGAGCCTTGGTTCTGTCTTCTCCGGCGAGAAGGATCTTGCCCGCATGCGGTATGGTCAACCCGGCCAGGGATTCGAGCAGCAGGGTCTTGCCAGAGCCCGTGGGTCCCATAAGCGCGAAGAACGCGCCCTGCCGAACGCGCAGAGAAACCGGCCCCAAGGAAAAGCCGGGAAAAGTCAGCTGCAAATTTTCGATGTGGATCATGACGCGGTTTTCCTCGGCTGTGAAACCACCCGCAGAAACAGAAAAAAGAGCATGGAAACCAGGATGAGCAGCACGGCCACCGGCTGCGAATACGTCAGGCCGTAGGCGGTGAAACGCTGGTACATCAGCACCGGTGCGACCATCGGATGGTAGGCCACGATGACGATGGCCCCGAATTCGCTGATGGCCCTGGCCATGCACAGAATCATACCCACCAGCAGGTAGCGCCAGGAAAGCGGCAGCGTAATCCGGAAAAAAGTAGCACCCGGTCCGGCGCCCAGAGATCTGGAAACCTTTTCCAGCCGGGGCGGCACGCTTTCGATACCGGCTTTTACCGTGTCCACATAAAAAGGCATGCCCACAAAGACCAGCACGGCCACAATGCCCGTGACAGACCCCATGATGGACACGCCGAGCGAGAGCAGCAGCTCTCCAAACGGATGGTTGCGGCCCGCAATGGACAGCAGGGCAATGCCCACCACCGGATGGGGAATCATGATCGGCAGGTCGATGAGGCTTTCCACCAGCTTTTTCCCGAAAAACTCCCGCCGGGCCAGCAAAAAGGCCAGGGGCGTGCCGAACACCAGGGCGATGACCGCGGCCAGGCCCGAGGTGTAAAGCGAAAGCCAGATGGACTGCAGCACCTCCTTGTCCTGGAGGGTCTCCCAAAAAATCTCCCAGGTGGGCCCGAAAATGGTCTGGGCCAGGGGGCCGAAAATGAACAGCAGGACCAGCACGGCAGAACCGATGAACCAGCCGGAAAACAACGCGCCGGGGACTCCCTGAAGGATATCCCGGAAGCCCCGGCGTTGTTGATAGTTCGCGGATGCGTCTGCGGACATGCCTACTCGCGCACCTCGACCAGCGATTGCAGCGATTCCGGCAGTTCCTTTTTCATCTCCTCGGTGGGCACGCGTACGGGATCCAGGGGCGGCTGGCCCATGGACTTCAGGACTTCCAGTCCGCCTTTGGGATCAAAGAGGTATTGCAGAAAAGCCTCGGCGGCCTCTTTGTTGGGCGCATCGTTGAGCATGGTGATGCCATAGGTGATGGACTTGCCCACGCGCTCGATGGTGGTGCCGGGCTTATTGCCGGTTACCGTGACTTTGGCTTCCTTGTAGAAAGGCGTCATCTTGTAATTGCCCAGGTTGATATGGTCGTTGAGCACCACGTATTTGAGCTTATGCTGCACGGCCACGGAGAGGTATTCCCAGGCGTAGTCCATGTTGCCGGACTGCAGCAGGGAAATCAGTTCCACGGATTTGGGGCGGACATTCTGCTCCGGACGGTTGGCCAGAAGCTTTTCGTACAGGTCGGGCTTGTCGTAATATTTTGCAGCCAGCTGCATGACCATCAGACTGCGGTAGCCACAGGGATCCAGATTGGGATCGGAATGGCCCCAGACCACGCCCTTGCGCTGCAGGATCTCATACCAGTTGTCCGCGTTGATCTCGTCGGCGAACTTGGACTTGTCCGTATAGCAGAGCACCAGCTGGTTGGAGGCGAAACGGACATTCCAGGTGGCAAATTTTGGAATCAGGTTCTTGTCGATGACGACATAATCGGCCGAAGCCATAATATCTGCGGGTTTGCCCACTTCGGAAATCAGCCGGGCCATCTTGGTGGATCCTCCGGCTTCGCGCTGAATATCCACCTTGGGGTACTTGGCTTCAAAAGTTTTTTCCATGGCCGCGAACGGCACGGACAAGGAACCGGCGTGAAAAATGGTCAACTTGCCCGAGGGCTCGGCATGAACGGCCGGTGCGGCAGCCAAGCTGACGAAACAAACAGCAACCAGAACGCAGAACAATTTTTCTAACATGATCTTCTCCTCTATGGATGTTGCACGAGGCTGGTACGACGCCTTCCCTGAGTGTGGTCCAATCCTTTTTTCTAACCTTTAGATTGGCCAAGGTCAATTTTTAATAGTTTTTTTCTATTATTATCACATTAATAGATTATATAAATAAATAATACCTACCTAACAGGCAGGAAAATAGCGATCAACCAATCACGCTCCATACTACCCGCTACCCGCTACCCGCTACCCGCTCCAATAAAATGATCAAGAAAAACCCGCTTTTTCCTAGCTGCTATTTTTTTAATCAATCGATTGACATTCTCACCAACCGGCCGCATCTTATCTCCAGTACGAAACACCCAGAGGAGCATAGATGCAGAGCGATGCCACGGAAACCGACGGACGGATGAGCAGAGGCCAGCAGACCCGCGAACGACTGATCAATGCCGCTCTGCGCTTATTTGCCGAAAAAGGCTATGCAGGCGTGGGCATCCGCGAGGTAGCGGCCGGAGCGGAGACCAACATCGCCTCCATCTCGTTTCATTTCGCCAATAAGGAAGGATTGTACAAAGCGGTCATCGAACACGTGGCCGGCGAACTGGCTCGCATGCACCGCAGGGCCATCGAGGCGGCGCGGCAGGAAACGGACGCGGACAACGTTTCCAGGGAGATGTTTCTTGTCCGGATCATTGAACATATGATCGAGACCTCCCTGACCTCCAGACGTTCGCAATGGACGAGTCTGCTGTTGCAGCGGGAATTCATCGACCCCACCGACTATTTCAACACTATATATGATACGGCCCTGCAGCCGACCCTGGAACTTTTCATGGAACTGCTCGACGCCGGAGACATGGCCGATGCGCAGACCCTGCGCAGCAAGGCTTTGTCTTTTATTCTGTTCATCATCAGCAGCGCCTACATGCGCAACAAAAACACCTTTCTGCACTTCATCGGCAAAACCGACTACGAACCGCAGGACATTCGGGAAGTCGCGCGCGTTGTGGCCGATTTTGTGGCCAACGGTCTGTTTTCCACTTCCAAATGAGATAGCCCCATGAACCAGGACAAAAAACTCGTCACCATTGATTTCATATTCATTTGCGCGGTCATTTTCATCACCTACTGCAACATTACGGTTTTTTACAGTTTGTATCTGTATCTTGAAGAACTGCAGATAGCCAAATCCTGGCGCGGCTTCATCATCGGCTGTTCGGCCCTATCCACCATTGCGCTGTTTTTATTGGCCAGCCATCATCTGACTGCCAAAACTGCAGTCAAAAGCGCGCTTTTCGGCGCCTGCATCATGATTTTCTGTGGCATAGGGTACGTGATTTCCAGCAGCATGGCCGGACTGATCGCCCTGCGCCTGCTCAACGGCGTGGCCGTGTACCTGCTTTCGGCCTCCTGCATGACCCTGATGGTTTCCAGTATTCCCACGGAAAAAAACGCCCAGGCTTTCAGCCTGTATTCGGTGGCCCTGCTCCTGCCCTACTCCACGGTGCCGGCCAGCTGCGATTTTCTGAACCCGCATCTCCCTTCCGTGGCTTACAGCTATTTCGGCATGGCCATGCTGCTGGTCCCCAGCATCCTCATGATACTCGTCATAGGCAGACGCCAGCGCTCCAGGCTGGCGGATACGTCCGAAAGCACCCCCGTCTCTCTGAAGGATATGTACAAAAACGCGCTGACGCCTAAAATCGGACTGGTGCTCTTGCTGAACGCGCTGTACATCGTGACGTTTTCGTCCCTGTTCTTCATGGCGGAAGGCTTGTTTCATTCCCGCGGCTATGATCATGTGGGCTCTTATTTCACCATTCAGATGTTCTGCATGATCCTTATCAGGCTGTTCGGAAACCAGCTTTTCGACAAAATGAAAAAGATCCGCCTGATCGCCCTGAGCTTTCTGCTCTCCGCCGTGAGTTTTGTACTGGCCGCCAATTCGCACAGCCTCACCGGGCTCTATGCCTCCTCTTTTGTGATGGGCATTGCCATGGGACTGAGTTCGCCCGCCTTGTACAGTCTGATGTTCACCCTGTCCTCGGAACGTTTCCGGGTGGTGAACTCCAACCTGATGATCCTCTCGCTGCAGATCGGAAATTTTTTGGGCCCGGTTTACGGAGCGGCCGTGATGCACCAGATCGGTTATACGGGCTTTCTCTACGCCACAGCGGGCTGCTGTCTGTTCGGCGAAGTGCTTTGCCTGCTGCTCACCAGCCGCAAGGTCGATACCTCCGGGCTTGCGGCCAGGTGCTGAGGCAGTTGATGGGCAGATTGCACGCGGACGCGCGTGCTATGTTCTGTTAACTTTCGGCGGGTTGGGGCTTTTCAGCATCGATGCGGCAAAATTCACTGGCATAGCGGAATGCATTGCGGCCGCCGTTTTTGGCAGCGTACAGAGCCTTGTCCGCTTTTTTGAGCAATTCTTCGGAGTCCCGGCCATCGCAGGGGAACATGCTGATGCCCACGCTGACACCGATGACGCATTTTTTTTTCTTGATATAATAGGGTTGTCTCAACGTATCGATAATTTCCAGGATAACCTTTTCCAGGTCGCAGCTTCTTTTCATGTTGTACAGCAGCACGGTGAATTCGTCGCCGCCCAGCCGCGCCACGGTGTCGGATTTGCGGATGCGGGAGCGTAGTCTCGATGCCACCTCCTGCAGCAGGAGATCGCCCACGTGGTGCCCGTGTACATCGTTGACGTCCTTGAAAAAATCCAGGTCCATATAGAGTAGAACAAAGGAGTGATCCAGACGTTTGGCCTGGGCCAGCATCTGTTCGAAACGGTCCATAAACAGATAGCGATTGGGAATGCCGGTCAGATCGTCCATGGTGGCCAGCCGTTGCCAATGGCGCCGGCTGCGCATCTGTTCCGTGATATCATTGATGATGCCCTCAAAACGGATAACCGAGCCGTCCTTGTCGCGGACGACCTGCGCATTCATGACCACCCAGATATTTCTGCCGTCCTTGTGGCGGACGCGAAACACAAAACTGGCAAGTTTGTTCTGCCGGACCAGCAGCTCCATAATTTTCTTTTTGACGTTCGGATGCGTGTATACCGCGGTATTTGTACGCATGGCCTCTGCCAGTTCCGCGGGATCTTCATAGCCAAGCATATGCGCAAGAGCCGGATTAGCCTTGATAAGCTCTCCCCCGGCCGAAGCCAGAAAGATGCCTTCCGCGGCCTGTTCGAAAATATGCCGGTACATGGCTTCGGCATCGCGCAAGGCCTCTTCCGTACGCTTTTTTTCCGTAATATCGATGCCCGTGGCAATAATGAATTCCAGCTCGCCCTTTTTGTCCACGATGGCCGTGGTAGTCCAGGATACGCACTGCCGGACCCCTTGCGAGGTTCGCATATAGCGTTCGAAAGCCGTTCCTTTGCTGGAAGCGGAATACTGGAAAAATTCCTGCTGCGCCTTTTCCCGCTCCTCTGGCAGCGCGCTGATTTTCCAGAAAGGCATGCCCAGGACATCCCGCGCGGGATAGCCCGAAACCATTTCACAGGCCTTATTACAACGCTCCACCAGCCCTTTGGGATTGAGCACCAACACCAGCGCTGCCGTGGTCTCCAGAACTGCGGAGATGAAATCGCGTTCCTTTACCAGATACTTTTCAATTCGCAAGCGTTTGCGGATCTCGCCTTTGAGCTGTTCGTTGGCGTCCACCAGGTCTTTTGTCTGTCTGGCCACCTCCCCCTGGAGCTTGTTGCGGTGCTGCATGATCTCAAATCGCGACTCACGCAGGCGTTCCACATTGGTTTCCAGTTCCTTGTTGATATTACGAATATACTGGTAGAGTTCGTAGCTTTCCAGAAGGTTGGCAGCGGCGTTGCACAGAATGGTGACCAAAGAAAAGGTGACGTCGAGAATTTCCTGTGCCGGTTGCCGGAGCTTGCCGATGACGATTCCGCGCGTACGGGATGCGGTATTCAGGCTGTGCAGCAGCAAAAAGGCGTCTTTCTCCGTACTCAGCAGAGTCAGCGGTTTGCGGCGTCCCAGAGCCCAGGCCAGGGTATTGTTATTGATCAGCGCGTCTATTTCATGTTCGAAATACCCATGGTAGGTGTGGGGGTAGCAATAGACCTGATGCAGGTCGGAATCTTCCTCACTCACCTTGTAAATGGATAAAGCCTCCATTTTGAGCAGACTGGTAAGTTTGGTGGCGAATTCTTCCAAAATGGCTGACGGCGATTCCAGCTTGTTCAGGCTGGATGAAAAATTTCCCAGGCTGGCCGCCAGTTCCATGGACACCGCCGCCGTATTTTTTTCAGCAGTCAGGTACGCGATACGCTCTTCGAGCCGCTTTATACGCTGCTCGGCATCCATTTCAATTCTCCGGCCCCAAAAAGGAATGGTAAATATCCCCTAGCAGCTGCGCCGCCTGGTTCATGGCCGGACCGACCATGCTGGGCCCAAGATCCAGCAGTTTCCAGGCGTCTTTATCCAGAGGAGGCAGATAAAAAAACTCCTTTTCCTGCGGTTCGAAAGCCTTGGCCAGGACATCGGCAATATGAATGATCGAAGCATCCAGCGTATTTTCCGCCTCCATGGGCGAATGATGGTTGCCGATCATCTGTGCAAGCGAGTCCGGGAACTTCCACTGATTCAGGATGAGCCGGGCCAGAAAAGCGTGATCATAGCCCAGAAGCTCCTGCTCCACATGCTGGGTGACCTGATTCTCCTGCCGGGCTTGGTGAAAAATACGTACTGCCGTGCCGGGACTGTTTTTAATCAAAACCAGTCTGCCGAGATCATGAATGAGTCCTCCGATGAAAAAGCGTTCCTCAGAAAGCCCGTATGTCTGCCCGGCGATGATCTTGGCAAAAATGCCGCAGGCGATGGAGTGTTTCCAGAAAGACTCCATGTCAATAAAATCCTCGGGCATGTCGCTGAAATACTGTACGACGGAAACGCCCAAAGCCAGCATGGACAGTTCGTTGGACCCCACCAGAGTGACGGCTCGCTGGATGGTGTCTATTTTGGAAGGAAACCCGTAAAGCGGGCTGTTGACCAGTTTAAGGAGCTTGGCCGAAAGGCCGACGTCCTTGCTGACCACCTCGGCCGCGTGGGAAGCCGAACTGCGCGGATTGTTCAACACCTCCATGATATGGAAATAAATATCGGGAAAAGAAGCGAGCTGCACTTCCTGGGAAATAATCGCGGCGGCCGTGGGAAGTTCCTGATCCTCCGGCACCTTCGTACCCGCAGTATTTTTATCCTTTTGCCGAAAAAAACGGCTGACCACGGCTTTGTCTGTGGCAAAACGCTTGATGCAAACCCGTTTGAGTTCGCCCAGAAAGGTATTTTCAGGGTCGGCAAAACGAAACAAAGCGGTGACGAATTCCTTGCTGCGTTCCAGGTCTTGCTGGTCCAGTTCCGACTCCATCTCCGCATCGGCCTTCTCACGGTCCATGCCCCTGATATCGGCCTGCGTCACACCCCATATTTTAAATACGCGAAGATGCTTTTCCTCCAGAACCGTTCCTTTCGGCAGGAGAAATCGGCCGTTTGCCCCTATCAGATCGCTCGCCAGCATCATGCCGGACTTTATGTCATCCAGACTTATTATTCCCATTAGCAGACATCCATAAAATTGCTTCACATGATTACGGAGTAGCACTGCGTTTTCGATCAAAATCTGTAGTGCCGAACCATCTTCCTGCCAGGAATCACCTCCTTCCCAGGCAAACAGACCATGGCCCCGGTTGGCGACAGATGTTGCCAAAATTTTAAATCTTCCATTAAGAATCCATTATATATACAATTGCGACACAAAAGAAAAGCTTTCTGATCGCGGGACTGGCCGGAAAGAGACCCGCTTCTTTTTTCCCTGATCAATGGTTGGCCTATTTATTACCATTTTAATTCTACTTGATTCATTGCTACGATTGCCATAAAGACCCTTGGTATATTCTTCGGAGGGTTCATTATGTCTGATTTGGCTGAAAAAAAACATATAAAAGGATTCTTTTCAGTCTCCCCTTTAATGATTTTCCCCAACAAACTTGGAAAATTCAAAGTATTTCTTAAGCAAGGGAATTCATTTGTCCTTTACTCAAGTGAAGATGAGAAATTCACAGAGCGACATAAACAACAGTTATACGAAACAGGTGTATCGGAAGTATTTGTCCAGGCGACAGAGAAAAATATATATAAAAGATATATCGAAGATAATCTCGGGGATTTTTTACAAGATGAACGTGTTCCTGTTAACGAACGGGCTTCCGTTCTTTACAATACATCCGTGGCTGTTCTCGAGAAAACCTATACGGAAAAACTTCCAGGCTCTCTCTCCTGTGATCATCTCGACCGCTTGAGCCAGCTGATCAAAAACAGCATCACATTCATGTGCCGTAAAGATTCTCTTAAGAGCATCGGCGAGTTTATTTCGCACGATTACCACACCTACACGCATTGTGTGCATGTTTTCATGTACAGCGTCTCCTTGTTGAAATATCTCAATTTCGAGCAGGACGATCTGTTTGAAATCGGGCTCGGCGCCATGCTGCATGATATCGGCAAAACGCGAATCCCCAAGGAGATCTTGCTGAAACCCGGCAAACTCACCAGCACCGAGCGCATAACCATCAACCAGCACCCCGTACAGGGAGTGGCGCTCTGCTCGCAGCTGACCTTACGGCACAGTGCGCTCAACTGTATTCTGTTTCACCACGAGCGCATGGACGGCAAAGGCTACCCTTCCGGAATGCTTGGCGAGGAAATACCCGTGCCCGTCCGGGTCATCACGCTCTGCGACGTCTACGATGCCCTTACCAGCAACCGGCCCTACGCCAAAGCCGTGAATCCCTACCAGGCATTGCGGATCATGCGTGACGACATGCAGGGCGCATTCGATATGGACATCTTCAAAGGCTTCATTTCCATGCTCTCAGGGGCGAAGATTGTCTGAGCAGGCCGGCCCGCCCGATCCGGTCGCCTATTTTCCGCGCGGCCTGTCCCAGCCTGAAAATGGTTTCAAATTTTCCGCAGATGCGTTATTGCTTGCTTGTTTCGTACCGGTGACCGCCAAAGCCACGCTGCTGGATCTCGGCACCGGTTGCGGCGTCGTGGCCCTGGGAACTCTGCTGCGCTCGGAAACATTGCAGCGGGCCCTTGGTTGCGACAAAGATGCGGACATGGTTGCCGCGGCAAATGAGAACGGACGCCGTCTGGGACAAAGCGGGCGCTTTGAGGCCAGACAACTTGATATCCGCAACATCCGCACGGCTGCGGATATCGCGCCCGAATCCTTTGACCTGGTGGCGCTCAACCCGCCCTACCGTGTCCCCGGATGCGGCAGAACCCCGGACAGCGAACAAGTCCGCCAGGCACGCTTTGAAACACAAGCGGATCTGGCCGACTTTCTGGACGCCGCAGCTTATGCCGTACGCAATAAAGGAATCGTCTGCATGGTGCATCTTGCCGAGCGCCTCTGCGATGTGCTCTGGGAACTGCGCGCGCGCAAACTGGAACCCAAACGGCTCCTGCCGGTTTATGGCAAGGAAGGCGACAAGGCCAGGTTGCTGCTTGTGGAAGCCCGGAAAAACGGCCGGCAAGGCCTGACCATGGAAAACGGGTTAACCATGTACTCGGGGCAGGGAGCGGACTCGCGCCTGACGCAGCAGGCTCTGGCCTTTTGCCCTTATTTGAAATGCAATGCCTGAATTCTTCGTACGCGATGCGACACCTGAGAAGCTTCCGGAAGTGCGGGCGCAGGGAGTAGTCCTGCTGTGCGATCCGCACATTGCCCTGGATCCTCCGTTTGAACGGGGCGCCGGCTACAAGGAACAATGTTTCAAAAAGCTGCGGGCTTTTTTTGCCTTTGCCGCGCAGCGCGATTTTCTGCCCATGATTTTGGGAGACATGTTCCATTGGCCCGGCGAAGTTTCGGAAGCCTTTTACGATGAGGTCTGCGAACTGTTCGCCGCCTATGAGGGCTCCTTGCGGCCCCGTGCCCTGATCGGCAACCACGACATTTCCCGCGCCATGGTCGAACTGCACCCGCCGCTCGAACGTATGGCCCGCAGCGGCCTGCTGGTGCTGATGACTACTCCCGGTCCCCAGTTGCTCTTACGCCATCCCGACGGTCTGTTGTTACTGGGTGCGTCCCCAAACCTGACCACGGTTCCGGATGTCTACGACAAACGAGGCGATGAAGTCGTCATGTGGTGCACGCACCACAATTTCCGGTTTCCCGGCTTTCCCGAACGCATCAGGCCCCTGCGAGAGATCCCCGGTGTGGACTGGGTGATAAACGCGCATCTGCACAAACCTCAGGAGATGGTGGTCCAGGGCCGGACGCGCTGGCTCAACCCGGGCGGCATGATGCGGGTAAAATGCAAACAATATAATGTTACGCGCAAACCGAAAGTCGTCTACTGGACGCCGGATTGCCAGCAACGCGGCGAATTGCATACTTTTGAACTGCCGCATCTGCCTTTCAAAGAAATCATGCCGAATTGCGTTCCCACTTCGTAACAGAATGAAGATTTTATAACCTGCCCATTAACAATGAAATTTTACTTGCCTTCATTCTTTTACGAATGCTAAAATTGTTTAATTAAGACCTTTGCCAACTACTTCTCTTGTCATTGCAGATAATTGGAGATCACAGCCTATGCCAGAGAGCGCGACAAGCAAACAAACGTCCGCCAGGACCGTTCCTGCGAGACCTTCAAAAAACGGCCTTTCGCCCAAAGAATTCAGCCAGCTGAGCCAGTTCATCTATGATACTGTGGGGATCAAGCTTTCCCAGGCCAAAAAAACCATGGTGGAAGCCCGCTTGCAGAAACGGCTGCGCATTCTCAAAATGAATTCGCACAAGGATTACTTCAATTTTCTGTTCAGCAATGACGGCATGCAGACCGAGTTGATCAACCTTATCGATGTGGTGACCACCAACACCACTGATTTTTTTCGCGAACCCCAGCATTTTGACTTTCTGGCCAACAACGTGCTGCCGGAATGGCTCGGACGCTCGGGCGCCAACCCCTTGCTGCGCATCTGGAGTGCCGGATGCTCGCTTGGCATGGAACCCTACACGCTGGCCATTGTTCTGAGCGAGTTCGAAGAAAAAAAACCTGCTTTCAACTGGAGAATCCTGGCAACGGACATTTCCACCCAAGCGTTACAGAAAGCCGTCAAAGCGGTTTACGATGAAGAACGCGTCAATTGCATCCCCTACAGCATGAAGTCCAAGTATCTGCTGCGCAGCAAGGATAGAAAAAAGAAGCTGATCCGGATTGTGCCCGAACTGCGCAAACGTGTTGAATTCCGCCGCCTGAACTTCATGGAACCCTTTTCTTTCAATCACCCGATGGACATTATTTTCTGTCGAAACGTGGTGATATACTTTGACAAACAGACTCAGGAGACGCTTTTCAACAAATTTTGCCGGGTTCTCAAACCCGGAGGCTATCTTTTTATCGGACACTCGGAAAGTCTCGCGGGAATGACCCTTCCGTTACGCCAAGTTATTCCTACTGTGTACGTTCGCCAGTAACCCATTCGTTCTATGCTTGCAGCATCTCCGGTCCCGGCCATGCCGCCGCGGACCGCGGAAGGCTTGCGGATAATGAATATGGAAAAAATCACCGTCAGTATCTCGGACATGAAATTCGCTAACAGGCCGCGGCACGTCCTGATAACCCATTCGCTGGGCTCCTGCCTGGGAGTTACCGCGTATGATCCGTACACCAGAATCGGCGCCATGATTCACTGTCTGCTGCCCGACGGCACTCTGAATCCGGGAAAATGCAAAGAAAACCCCTTCATGTTCGTCAACTCGGGGGTTCCGGAAATGGTCCGCAGGCTGCTCGCCCGCAACGTCAAAAGAGAAAATATCATCATGAAAGCTGCAGGATGCGCGCACATGATGAATATAGTTAACAAATTCGATACGGGACAGAAAAACTGGGCCATGTTGGAACATATCCTCACCAAAAACAGTTTCAAGCTTGCTTCCAGCGATATCGGCGGCACCATCCCCCGGACCATGCGGCTGTATATCGAAACAGGCGTTGTCGAGGTCTCCTCGCTGCGCAAGGTGTGGACAATATGAACGACAAGCGCAAAGAAATCCTGAAAAAAATTCGTACCATGCCGCAAATGCCCATGGCTGTGCAGCAGGTCATGCGTCTGATGCAAAACGAAAACGCCAATGTGGGCGACCTTTCCAAAGCCATCGAATTCGATGCCGGACTGACCGTCAACATCCTCGGCATTGCCAATTCGCCCTACTTCGGCGGCGTGCGTGAAATGAAAACCGTCCGCGAGGCAGTGGTCCGCCTGGGTTCCAAAAAAATTTTCCAGATGGTCCTGGCCGTCGGGGTTGTTCCCTTTACCAGAAAAGCCAACAAAGGCTACGGCCTTGCCCCCGAAGAACTGACCGACCACTCCATTTGCGTGGCCCTGGCCTCGGAACTGATCGCCAAACAGATCGACATGCAGCTTCCTCCCCATACGTTTACCTCGGGTTTGCTGGTGAATGTCGGCAAAATAGTCCTGGGGGATTTTCTGGAAGTGGACGCCGATCCCATTCTGGAGCTGGCCCAGGAGGAAGGCATCTCTTTTGAAAACGCGGAACAGCGTATTCTGGGAATAGACCATGTCGAACTGGGCGCCCAGCTTCTGGAGCACTGGCACCTGCCTCAGGAAGTGGTGCAGGTGGTCCGCTACCACCGCAATCCGGCCAGCGCGCCCGTACCGGATCCGGCACTTGATCTGGTGCACCTCGGCGACATGCTGGCCAAAATGATCGGCATCGGCATCGGAGTGGACGGACTGCAGTATACGGTGGACAACGGGGCTCTCGAACGGCTGGACATCAAGCCCGAGATGCTCGAAATGACCATGCCTTTGGTCATCGAACACATGATGGAAGTGAAAGAAGCCCTGAGCGCTGCCTGATTTCCCGCAGCAGTGCGGAATCGCGGCCTTATCCCGGCTGCTTTCTCCCGGCAGCCCGAAGCTGCCGGTCCGCTGCGGCTCTGACTACAAATAAAAAAGCAGGGACTGCAGCACGCCGATCAAAAAGCCGAGTACCGCACCCACAACTTCGATAAATTTGAATTCCTTGCTCATTATGGCGAACAGAATGCCTTCCAGGCGGTCCATGGAAAATTCTTCAACCTTCTGCTGCACAATGGCGCTGAAATCCAGATGTTCTTCAATCTGCTGCGAAGTGATTTCAATGATACGGGGAATCAGCGCGGCAATCTCGTCTGTCAACGCTGTTTTGACCCGTTCGCCCATGGAACCGTTTATCAGCATGCCCGCCATGGGATGAATGGCCGTCAGCTTGTTTTCCAACAGCTCATCGACATATTCGCCGGCCATTTTTTTGAAACTTTCCAGGAGCCTGGGGTCTTCGATCACCCGTTTCACATCCTCGTGCGAGAGCAGTTCTCCCTCCACCAGCTGTCCCAGATTTTTGGCCAGCGCCTTCTGCCTTTTAGGGAAGATGCCCTGAATTTCCAGAAACCAAATTTTGATGAGACGGCGCGGACGAAAAAGCATTTTCACGGCCAGATAATTGGTCACCCAGCCGATAAGCGCGCAAATAAACGGAGCAGCAATCAATTTTATTTCTATGGGAATCATATCCATACGGGTTTCCTTTGAACCAACACTTTCTCGCAATAGGGGAAGACAGAACGATTGTTCATTCGGAAATAAACAGTTCGCGGGCAGTACCGCAGCAGGGTTTTCCTAACGCAAGCCGCCAGTAACTGCAACATATACGGACTGCAGATCAGCCTGTTGCCTCTCCGCCGGCCTTATTTCCAACGGAAAAACGCACAATGGACAAAACAATCTTGTGGCAAGAAACATTTTTGTAGTATTTTTCAATGGACTCGTCAGTCCGAAGTGCTCGGACGTGTTGAAAACAGGGAACCCTCCAACTTGGATCAAAAATTGCTTAATCTGATTCAAGGGAGATCACATGAACACTATTGAAACCTTATACGGTCCGCTGCAGATTTCCGGGACTGTTGATTATTACGACAGCGGCGCCCTCAGATCCTGTTCCGCCGTGAGCAAAGCCGTCTTTACTACGTCCGCCGGAGAGTGCATCCCGCAATATACCACGGACGACGTCCGTAAAAAAACCGTACAGGCCCTCACTTTTCATAAAAACGGCGTTGTAAAAAGCCTGCCTCTAGAAACGTCCACTCTCGTTTCCACCCCTGCTGGCATGCTTCCGGCTGAACTGGTGACGTTTTACCCGAACGGGTCGCTGCATCGTGTATTTCCCTTGAATGGCAAACTCTCCGGCTATTGGACGCAGGAAGATGAAACAGAACTGGCTGAGCCGCTGACCATCAAAACACCGGCCGGCACGCTGACGGCAAAATGTATTTCCCTCTGTTTTGACACCGCAGGCGTATTGAAAAGTCTTACCCTGTGGCCTGGTGAAAACGTTTCCCTGCCCACTCCCGCAGGCGAGCTGCAAGTCCATATCGGCGTGAGTTTCAGACCGGACGGCAGCATCAGTTCGGTGGAACCGGCCGCTCCCCAGCGTGTGGAGACTCCGGTGGGCCAGGTCCAGGCCTTTCATCCGGATGCGGTGGGACTCAACGGAGACCTGAATTCACTGGTGTTTACGCCTGAAGGCACTGTCTGCCATGTGGTTACCACCCTGACCCGGCTAGTGGCCGCGGACGCTTCCGGCCGCACCAGAGTGTTCGCCCCGGAGCTGCGTGACAGTATGTGCGGCAATGGCGACAAGGAAGTGGTGCCCATGGAAATCGGCTTTTCCGAAGACTTTCTGACAATACGGATCAGCCCGGATGCCCCGCCCGAACAGCTGTCCCTGGACGAATACTCCTTTCGGACCGAACCGCATTCGGCGCTCATGGAACAAGCCTTTATGCGGCCGAGCTGCTCCATGTAGGACGGGCTACTGGCACCAGTTCTCGTATTCGTCCCACTGCATGTTGAAGCATACGCCGAACTCTGAGGCGATCTGATCGAAACCGCCGTCCCTGTGCGCGTCATAGACCTCGGAACCGCTGCATAATTCGAGAAACTCCCGCCCGTAATGCAAATACAGCATCTTGCCGAGCAAAGATTCGAAAGATTTCACACGGTCGCAATTCGTACTCGTCACGGTGCTCAAGACCGAGATATTCGTATAATAATGCAATGACAAAAGGTAGGCTTCCTCGCGGAAGTACTGGCGCCAGCGCTGTTCCAGTTCCATCTGGTAGATATCGCTCAGAAAAATGGCGCCGGAATCACTGCTCTTGAAAGAAAATTTATAACGATAGTAGGCGGCGATAATCTCATAGGGCCTGCGCAACAGGGATTTGTCGAATTCGTTTACGGATTCCAACCGGCGCAGGAAACGCGTGCCGCATCCCCACTGCTTTGCCGTGGAGCTGTAAATGGACCTGCAGGTCCTAAACAGGCGGGCCACGTGCGCATCGTAGGCCCTTTCCTGCACTTCAATCAAAGGTTCATTGCTGTCCCCCTCGAAACACCCTCCGGAAACCATGGCTCGCTCCCAAACATCCTGACGCGGTGCGTCATTTTTTTTGCTGCACTCTCCGTCAGCGCCGACCGTGCAGTAACCCCGTATCCATCCTTTTCAACTCAGTGTTACGCGCCCAATAGCATAAATCACGACAAGCGCAATAGCCTGACCGAGGGTATTCAAAACACAGGGCAAAAAAAACGGCATATTTTTATCGCGCTGAACGCTCTTCCGCATGAGCCGAAGATGATGCGTCGACGATAGCAATACGCCATTATTTTCAAGCTGTTATGCAGTACGTAAATAGACTCAGACAACCAGGAGTATCTGCAGGTCGCAGACATTCGTATTGGTCGGCCCGGTTTTCAACAATCCTCCAAGGGTGTCGAAAAAAGCGTACGAGTCATTGTTTTCAAGATACCGGGCAATGCTCAAGCTTTCTGCCCGGCTTTGCTCCAAAAGCGTTTGATCGGCAAAAGCACCGGCAGCATCCGTGGGGCCGTCGTTGCCGTCCGTGGAGGCGGCCAGGAAAAAGACCCGTTCCCTGTCCTGGTTCCAGCGGCTCATCTCGTCCAGAAACGCCAGGGCCATCTCCTGGTTGCGCCCGCCCTTTCCCTGTCCCTGCAGAGTCACCACGGTCTCTCCGCCGACTATGATGCAGGCCGGTTTGGAAACGAAAATATCGCTGACGGCAACGTCGCGGGCCACATCCGCCAGAACCTTGGCCGCGTCACGGGCTTCTCCGGACAACTGGGCGGTCAGAATCCGTACATCGTAACCAAGTTCTCCGGCTTTTTTTCCCGCAGCTATCAAAGCCTGACGGTTGGTGCCTATCAGCACATTATCCGCCTGTTTCAGAGCCGCATCGCCCTGTTTGAGGGTTTCCGGTACGTTTCCGGCAAGACCGGCCTCCAGCACGCGCAGCACGCTTTTCGGAAAAACATCGCGAATCTTGCGGCGGTCGATGATATTCAGAGCGTCCTGGAAAGTGGTCATATCATAGCTGGTCATGCCCGAGGCAATGGAACTCAGGTCGTCGCCAATCACATCGGACAGAATGAAATTCAGACTACGCGCCGGGTACAGCATACGCAGCAGCCGGCCGCCCTTGATGCCGGAAATATGCTTGCGGATGCAGTTGATTTCCTGGATCGTGGCGCCGGAGCGCAGTAAAGCTCCAGTGGCGGCCTGTTTGTCCTCCAGGGTGATGTCGGGCAGCCCTCCGGACAGATGCGCGTCCATGGGATAGGACAATATTGCGGAGCCGCCCCCGGAAATGCAGTTGATGACCAGCGTACGTTCGTCAGCTCCTTCGGCGATGGCGGCAATGCGTTTGGCGGCCTGGACTCCGTTGTCGTCCGGAACGGGGTGCGCGGATTCCATTATTTCCACCCTGTGCAGGGCTTCCGTGTGCCCGTATTTGACACAAATCAGCCCTCCCGCGATCCGGTCCTGCAGCAGATCTTCAAAAGCGAGAGCCATGCGGCCCGAGGCTTTGCCCGCGCCGATCAAAAGGATACGTTCATACTGTTTCAGGTCGATTTCCTGCTTGCACGCGGGCAGGTCGATGCGCATATGTCCATTGGTGACATGAACGTTGCTGGTGATCATGGTGTAGGGGTTGACCCGCTCAAGCCCTACGCGGAAAATGGCTTCCAGATCCTTTTGCGGAGCAGTACGCGCCATCAGTTTTCCTCCTTGATTCTTTTATTCGCGGCCGCCAGTTTTTTCTGCAAAAAACGGCAGTCGATCATATTGTCGGCCTGTTTGAAATTAGCAACGGCTCCGGAATAGTCTTTTCGCGCCAGGCAGAGGCTGCCCAGCCGCTCATAGGCTTGATAACAGGTGTCATCCAGCTCCAGCGCTTTATTATACGCGGCTTCGGATTCCTGAAACCGTTTCTCCAATTTTTTGGCGTCGCCCTCTTCCAGCAATGAAAAAGCCACCAGCGCATCGGCATAGCGTTTATCGTCCTCGCAGATGGCGACTCGAACCTTATGCAGTTTCTGACGTTTGACAGGCAGCTGGTTTTCCATGCCCAAAGTTTTTTCGTACAACATTTTGGCCAGTTCCCTGCTGCCCTTGCGGTAAGCTGCTTCGGCCATGCCGCTGTACAGCAGGTAGGTTCCTCCATACAGGCGTTCTTCCTCATTGAACGCCGCCAATGCCTCGTCATATTTTTTAGCGGAAAGCAAGGACAGTCCGAGATCGTAACGGACACCCTGGCGCTCCGGATCCAGATCAAGCAGTTTGGTAAAATGTTTTGCAGCTTTCAGGAACTTTGATTTGGCCAGGGCGTTGAACGCCATACGCTCAGCCAGATTACAACGTAATTCCTTGAACATTGCGTACCTCCGACCACTGCACAGCCCACAGGTCCGGCAGCAGGTCACGCGTAAATGGGTTTTGAGCCGATAACCGGCTCAGAGATAACAGCCTTGTCGCATGCCGCAGGCTCCGTAGCGCCTGTTTGAAGATAACAGCATAAGGAGAGAGTGAAGAATAAGGACATGGACGTTCCTCGGACAGCACCTGCGGACCTGGCTTGGGAACTCCGGAATCCGCGGCAAAAAATGTGAGCCTCATTACTAACGACGTCCTGCAACGAATCCGGAAAGATCAGCGGATTATTTGGCCATCGCGCAAACAAGGAATGCACCCGGACAACAACTGGTACGGCCTGGCAGAAATCTATTGCATCAAGGCGCCAAAAACAAATTCCTGCATATCCGGGAAGCGGGCAGCCTCAAAACAAGCAAGGAAGCGGGATCTTACTCGCACTCCAGACTGCGGCACGGGAGGCTCGGCAGGGACCATCGCCGTTCCACCCCCCCTTCCGACCGTCCCTCTTCCGCTTTAGGCATACCACCAGGGGTGCTGCATCACTTGTCAGTAACAAGTATTTTCCATGAAGAAAAGCAGGAAACCGAATGACTTTATTCGGAACAGGCCGGGTACGTTTCTAAAGTAACCCCGGAAACAGACGATTAAGGGCATGTAGGCTAATTTCTTTTTGCACCTCAGAAGCGAGCCAAAACAATGCCAGATACTGATAATAAACATATTTCCGCCGAAACCCGTTCAGCACTGCTTATCGGGGATAATTCCGCTCATCTCAGCCTGGACCGCAAAAATCTGCGCCGTCTCGGTATTGTTGTGGAAGAAACCTTTGACTCCGGCCGCAAGGCTGCGCTGCACCTGCTCAAAAGCGAGGTAGACGTGATCGTCTGCGATCACGGGCTTACGGACATGAGCACGCTCGCCTTTATCCGTCTTGTAAAGTTGCATCCGCGCCTGGCCGGCATTCCCATTCTGGTGGTTTCAACGGACAATACCCGCGAAACCGTACTCAGCGCCAAAAAGGCCGGCTGCGGCAGTTACCTGATCCGCCCCTACTCACAGGCAGCGTTTACCCGGCAGATTTCCCTGCTTCTGGCGCCGGGCCGTACGGAGCAGTTGCCCGCGAACGCTTCCCAAAAAGCGTTTCTTAAGGCTCTGCAGGATATGGATCAACAAAAAACGCCGCCTCCGGCAGATCCTGCTGAAACCGCTTTCGAAGAGGGCAGGCGTTTGCTTTCATTACGCCGTTATTCAGAAGCCGCCGAAAATTTTCAAGAAGCTCTGAAACTGCGCCCGGAACTGGCCGAGGCAGCCCATGGTCTGGCCAAAGCCTGGAAAGGTCTGGGACACCCCGCGGCCTACAAGCAAACACTCATGGAAGCCGCGCGCCTGTACCTGCGCCAGGATCGTCTCAGCGAAGCATACGCCCTGACCGCCGAACTCAGGAAACTTGATCCCATGATCAAAGATCCCGTACAGCTCGAAGTTTCTTCGCTCATCCGCAAAAAAGATTTTCCCAGCGCCGCGAAATTGCTTTCAAAAACCTGGTCCGGCAAGCCCATTCCCGGATCAATATACGACCAGCTGGCCAGAGACTGCCATTTTACGGACGATCCGCAGTCCTCAGCCCAGCGTCTTGGGGAGGAACTGGCAAAAAACCAGACCTTTCTCGAGCCCGACCGCATCGCCCACAGAATCATGGGCCCGGCACATGAAACCACCAGTGTGCGCCCGGACAGCCCCCGCGGCGGCATGCTCGGTTCGCTGCGCGATGTCATAGCCGTGGCGAAATATACTTTTCAGGCCTACCGCAAGGGCGATGCCATCGGCCGCGCCTGAGGCGCGTACGTACGTCCCCCAGCGGAATCGCCGAAAAAGCAGCAGCAGCTAACCAGGCCAACTTCCGAACACAACCCATTGCTTTCGCAGGGAGCCGACACAATCGGCTCCCTGCGATTTTTATATCGGGCTTTAAGACATAGTGAACGAAAAGCAAAAGCTTGTTTTTTTTTGATGCGTGTAATACAAAGTAACATATTCTGTTTTACTACGACAGGTTGTATGCTTTTGCTGGATGCTGATCCGACCGGCATTGACACGAGGTTTAAGATCCATCGAGCCCGCGCGCCTAGAGGGAGGAGTGCACATGAGCAGTGAAAAAAAAGTTCTGGTCGTTGACGACGAAAAGCATATTCGCATGCTCTACAGCGAAGAACTGCTGAGCGAGGGCTACACCGTTGCCACTTCCGACGGCACAGAAGCCATTCTTGAAGTGATTGAAAGGGAAAAACCTCAGGTTGTCATTCTGGACATAAAACTCGGCGGCACCCGCTCGGGCCTGGATCTGCTGCAGGAAATACGCAGCAAGGACCAGACCCTGCCCGTTATTCTCAGTACGGCCTACGACAGCTTCCAGCACGACCTCAAATCCATTGCCGCGGACTATTACGTGGTCAAATCCGTCGACCTTGAAGAACTGAAGAACAAAGTCGGCCTGGCCATGGCAAAAGCCACGGGCTGATCAGCCTGTCGGCCTTTCCGCGACCTTTAGCTTCTTCAGGTTGCCTTCAGCTGCTGCAGTGCCGTCAACAGCTCTGCATCTATCCTATTCATCTTACAAACGGCGCATGCTTTCGGGTGTCAGCGGCTCTTTTCCCTCCAGAGCCTGGTCGATCCGTTCGAGCGTTTCCTGTTTCTGGCTCGGCATCCGGCAACGGATGGGCAGATAATTGGACGCGTGATTGGCCATGAATACGCTGCGCGACAACTCCGTGGCCGCCAGCATCTCGCGCAATTCCCTGAGCATGCCGTACGCTCCCGGCAACTCAAACCGACCCGCTTCACTCTCCGCGTACAGCGGCGTCCCCGGAATCAGCATCAAACTCAACACCCCGACATAATCCGGCTGCATCAGACTCAGCGCCCGGCCAGTGGCGCGCGCGTGCTCCTGAGAGCGTTCCGTTCCGGCTAATCCGAGTAAAGCGGTTACGTTCAACTTGATTCCAGCCTCACGAACCTTACGCCCCTGCTCGATTATCGTGGCGCTGTCCACGCCCTTGTTCACCGCCGTCAGGGTGGCGTCATCTCCGGATTCGAGCCCCATATACACGACCCCGAGACCTAGTTCTCGCAGCTCCTCAAGCTCTGCAATTGTCTTGTTTCGCAATCCTTTGGCATTTCCATACATTCCGACCCTGAGAACTTGAGGCAATTTTTCCTTTATTTTATTCAAGTAGAACTTGATATATTTTTGTGGAAGCGTTAAGACATCACCATCGCATAAAAAAGCCCGGCGCTGGCGTCCGCAATACTTCTGCGCGAATGCGATATCCTCCAGAAACATCTCTTCGGGCTTGATGGCAAAACGCTTGTCTCTGTACGCCCCGCAAAACGTGCATTTGTTGTGCGTACAGCCCAGAGTAACCTGAAATAAAATACTCTCCGCCTCGCTGGGCGGCCTGATGACAGTGCCTTGATGGTTCATGGCGGGAGTGTGTGTATTTTTTCGGCTGTTGGCAAGGGGGTGAATGTTTGAATCGTCCTTAATTCGATAAGTGAATTTTACGCAAAGAGGGAAACATTATGAACAGACAGTGGATCTCAATTTTCGCACTACTATTCTTTGTTTCATTGGCCGGATGCAGTACCTTACCAAACCAGACAGCTAAAATCGCAGATGTCGGGATTAATTATGTAGATTCAACAGTTGCCACAGCTAAATCAGTTGAAAGCTATGCAATTGAAGCTGATTATCTTGTTTTAAAAGACGCACTTGCTGATAAAAATGATACAGCAACAAACGAAGAAAAATTTGATGCATTACAATCGCAATACCTTGAAGAAGGTATCGGCTTAGTAGTTAAAGCGAGACTCAGTTCACAACTTTTAGCTACATATTTTGAAGAACTCAAAATTCTTGCTTCATCAGAAGATCCAGAGGCCGCAGCTGATGCTCTGAAAACTACTGCTAGCTCTTTACAAAAACTTGTAACTTCAATTGCTCCAGGGGCAAGCTCAGGTCTTTCAGCAGCTTCTGGTGTAGTATCCACTACGGCCTCTTTAGCAATGAGTGGATTACGCAATAGCCTCATCAGGAAAAGTCTAGAAGAAGATGGTCCTGTTGTCCTTAAGATCCTTCAAATACAGCAAGATATCCTCATGAATCTGAAGCATCGATACCTTAAGTCTTGCTATGAAATATACGGCAGCCTCAATAATTCCCTAAGGGAACAATATCTATCCGGGAAGCTTTCTGCAGACTGGCAAAAGGATAGAAAAAGGATGTTGGTACTCAAATCACGCATTGAATTATTGAAGGAATCTACGCTTGCAAACAACAGAATGGTTACTCTATGGGCTTCCTTTATTGAAGGCAAATATGACGATGCATCGTATGAAGCCGTTTTAAGCGATATTAAGCTGCTCAATAAAATCATTGAAGATCTTAGTTAAATAAGGAGATGATCATGACTTTGTCCACTCAAGAAGCAAGAAAATATAGAGATGAACTTGAAAGTGTTTATTTCTTCATAGTAAAAGACAAAGCTGCTTTTTACAAAGAGAATGAGAGCAGCAGTAAGAAACTCGACAATCCTGCTGACAAAATCAGAGAATTGAGAAGAACCATTGAAATGCTCAATAATGTCATCATGGCCCAGCTTCTTATAGAGCTCACGGAAGAAAATAAAAAACTGTACGACTCTATTGCAAACCTAAGAAGCAAGCAGGCCGTTTTCGAAAATATTAAAAAAGCAGCAGAAATCACGTCAACTATTGCTGATGCTATTTTGGATATTTTGACTGCCATCCCATGACCTTGGAAAATGGCACACAAACACCCCAAACAAGAAGGGCGCGGCCTCACGGACGCGCCCTCTTTATTGCTCCAATGGCTATCACTTAATCCATGCAGATGGATTTTATATTCACAAATTCGCGGATGCCGTAGATGCCCAGCTCGCGGCCGAAGCCGGAGTTTTTGATGCCGCCGAAGGGCAGCTTGGGATCGCTGCGTACCAGGCCGTTGATATGGACGCAGCCGGACTCCACGCGGCGGGCCAGGGCTATGCCCTTGTCCTTGTCGCCGGTCCAGACTGAACCGCCCAGACCGAAAGGCGTGGAATTTGCCAGCTCGATGGCTTCGTCCTCATCCTTGACCCGAAAGACCATGGCCACAGGGCCGAAGAGTTCCTCTTTGGCCACAGGCGCATCCTTGGGCACGTCCGTGATGATGGTGGCCGGATAGTAGGCGCCCTGTCCTTCCGGAATGGCGCCGCCCATAAGAATCTTTCCTCCGGCGGCAACGCACCGGTCCACCTGTCCCTGCAGTTCGCTGCGCAGTTTGGCGGACGACATGGGCCCCATATCCGTGGCCATATCCAGGGGATCGCCCATTTTGAGCGTTTCCATTTCCGCCTTCAACATGGCCAGATAGGCGTCATAGACGCTGTCCTGAATAATGAAACGCTTGGCCGAGATGCAGGTCTGGCCGGTGTTGCCGCAGCGTGACGCGGCGCCGATTTTCGCAGCCTGCTCCAGGTCGGCGTCCGCCAGTACGATCAGCGGATCGCTGCCGCCCAGTTCCATGACCGCTTTTTTCAGCTGTCCGCCGGCTGTGGAAGCCACTTTACGACCGGCAGGCTCGCTGCCGGTCAGGCTTACGCCCGTGACATTGGGATGCTGCAGCACTTTTTCCACCTGCCCCGCGCCGATCAGCAGCGTCCGGAAAATATTCTCAGGCAGTCCGGCTTCCTTGAACACCTCATCGATGGCCAGTGCGCACTGCGGCACGTTGGACGCGTGCTTCAAAACCATGGCGTTTCCGGCCAGCAGTGTGGGCGCACCGATGCGGAACACCTGCCAGAACGGAAAGTTCCAGGGCATGACGGAAAGCACGATGCCCACGGGCTCGTACGTCAGTATGGATTTCTTGCACGCTTCAGGTACGGGTTCGTCAGCCAGCATGGCCGGCGCGCCTTCAACATAATAGTCTATCAGAGCGGCACATTTTAATATCTCGCCAGTTCCCTGGCGGATGGGCTTGCCCATTTCTTTTGCGATAAGTACGGCCAGTTCTTCGTTATTCTTGCGCAACACGTCGGCGGCCCTGGTCAGCAAGGCGCAACGTTCTTCTACAGTGGTTCTCCGCCAGGTCTTCCAGGCCGTGGCGACCGCATCCACGGTCTCCATGGTTTTTTCCAGCGGCCACTCTTCAAATACTTTTTCCGTGACCCCGGTGGCGGGATTTACAGATTGAATGCCCATTTCTTCCAACTCTCCTGATGTTATGCCGTCCGTAACCTGGGCGGTTCTATACGTGTTGTTCTCACCGGCACAGGAGATAACCAAGCCCCATGAAGGCATCTCCTCATCCAATGAAAAAATTACCCTATTCAAGAACAGTGCTTCCGGCAACCCTGCGACTGTTGCCTTTTCCACTTCGAAAAAACTGATCAGGATTTTTTTCCTTACGATCAAAACATTCTGAACAACGGCAAGGGCTGGCTGGTGTATTGCAATACAGACAATATATTCGAAAACCGGTCCGTCCAGGGGCGAATCGGATGAATCTTCATTTTTTCCACATCTTCCCAGCCAAGTGTAGACACTAATTTGTCCGCTGTCTCGGGATCGCGGCAGAGAGCCGCCCAGATACTTGCCTTGGCATCGGGATTACCGGCCGCCAGATCAACCCGTTGCACCATACGTAGCCCCAAAGCCTTGGCGTTGGCGTAAAGAACCGGTGTCAAATTCATGAACTTATTGGAAATATGAAAAACCAGCGGTCCCTCCGGCCGTACATGGCGCAAATACAGAGCAATGGCCTCGACAGTGATCAGATGCACCGGAATGGAATCGCTATTAAAGGCATCCACCAGCAATACGCCGTACACCGGTGCATCCGGCGCGCTGAGGGATACCCGCGCATCGCCGAAAATCAGCCCGACCCGCCCCTGACTCTGCTCCAGAAAAGTAAAATAACGCCGGGCCACAAATTCATTGTAAGGATCCAGTTCGTAAAAGTCGAACCGCTGGCCGGGACGCGCGTACACGGCCAGACTTCCCGCTCCCAGGCCGATCACTCCCACAGAATCAAAATGAAATTTTGAGGAGAGAAGCAATTGTCCCGCCGGACCGCCGGCATGATAATAGGTCATGGCGATATGCTGCCTGGCAGGATCCAGATACTGCATGCCGTGCAGTGTGGTGCCATGCTTCAAACAGCGTTTTCCGTCCTGATCGTACACCCGGTAAATTCCGTAGAAATTCCTGTGCTGCAGCAGCAGTTTCTGCCCCGCGGACATGTTGTTCACACCCACTGCGGACAACAGACACAAAAGCAGGCACAACGCCAGCTCCACCGGACGTTCGCGCAGGCCAAAAAAAATCAGCGCCAGCAGAAAACCGGCGCCCGCGGCTATCAGCGTTGTCTGCACCGCCGGCGCGCCCGCGGCCAGCAGCCCCCAGCCCAGCAGTACGGGCACCGCCAGAAAGGCCAGCACTATCCGCCAGAAACGCAGATCCCGCAGTTTCTCTCCCAAGGCAAGAGCCAGTGCCAGCAGGAAGAAGCCCATGCAGTATTCCAGCAGGCTGTTGGTGCTCAAAGGCAGAATCCAACTCACCAGCAGACTGCCGCAAAAGCCCCCCAGGGCCAGCACAAGATAAAATCCCGGCAGCCGTCCGGTATCCGCCGGTTTCAGCCGATAAAGTTCGCCATGACAAATGACGCACACGGCCAGCAATACAATCAGATGCGCCCCGAGTAGCAGCAACACGGGCAGTTTATAGGACTGCAGCAAAAGGAAAAACAGGAACACGCCCATGGCTGCCACAATGGGAAACCTTTCGCGCAACGCCTGCGGATACCAGGGCTTGCGTTTGAACGTCAGCACGAAACTGAGCAGATAGATGCACAGGGGCAGCACCCAGATCAACGGCACCGCGGCGATGTCAAAGGTGATGACATTGGTAACGGCCAGAAACATGGCGCTGCCTGCCGCGGCGCACAGCAGCCAGCGTAAACGGACACGCAGGCTTACTTCCGGACCGCCTGCGGCTGCAACGGCGTCATTCACAGCGGGCTTCCTCCGATCCAGACGCAGGAACAGCCAGGTCAGCAGCACAAAAACGCCGGCCAGCAGCAAGTAGCCGCCCTGCCAGAGATCAAGCTGTTGCTCCAGGTCAAGCTTGGGCTCGACCAGAAACGGATAACTGAGCAAACCGCTGAACGAACCGACGTTCGAAGTGGCGTAAAGCAAATAGGGATTTTCCCGCTGCGGCAAAGGCGATGCAGCCAGATACCCTTGCAGGAGCACGGATAGTGTGGACAAGGAAAAAAAGGCCGGTCCCACGGTTGTCAGCAAAACCTTCGTAATTGCAGCAACAAAGGATATATGTCGGGAGTCTCCCGCCAGATCGGCAACTGAAAGCGGAAACAGCAGCAATGGCATAAACAGCACAATAAGCTGTATCCAACGCAACTTTGTCCTCTGGAACTGTTTCAAGGCCAGATGCGCGTATGTATACCCCAACAGGAGCAAGCCTTGAAAAAGCATGACACTGACGCTCCAGACCAGGTAACTGCCCCCGAAGACTGGAAGCAAAGCCTTTGAGACGATAAGCTCGATCTGAAAAAGCAAAAAGGCTGATAAAAAAACCGCCAGATGCAGCAAAAAAATCATACGTTCTCCCTTCAGACTAACCTTATATCAACCTACCCCTGAAAAGTGCCGGAGTGAAGCGAAAGAACGCACGACAGTCTGCTTTTTCACACAAAATGGATGCATCCGATACAGATACTATGCGTCTTTCAATCTGAATACCCAAAGGGAAAGAGGATACGGCACAGTTTCAGGACATATCCTCCGTACTCAATGCGGCTTTAATGAAAGAAAAGGCACTCCAGTATTACCTTTAGTCTTTCTAAATATTATCTAGAAAAAAAGCTGTTTTTATAACACAACTGCATTTTCGGATACATTAAAGCGCTACAACTGGACTCAGGCAGGCCGTAACCTGCTTGTGTCAGTCTTCACAATCTTTATCTTGCCCAAAAAGCATACTTTTTTTCGAAAAGATCTTGCAAAGCCTCAAACCTTTAGTTAAAACAGGAACTAACGTTTCTATGGGTAATAACCTATGCGTATCCAACCGTTGCGAGGACTCAGCTAATGCCCGATCAGGACTGTATTTTTTGCAAAATCGTCAGGGGAGAAATTCCCTGTTGTAAAATTTATGAAACAGACCAGGTTCTGGCATTTCTGGATATCGCGCCGATCATACAAGGCCATGCATTGCTTATCCCCAAAGACCATTATGCCACGCTTTTCGATTTGCCTGTATCCTTCGGGCAGGAGCTGTTTGCCGCCCTGCAGGTTGTAGGAAAAGCCGTCCTTGATGGCGTCGGAGCTGCCGGACTCAATGTCGGCATGAACAACTTCACCGCTGCAGGACAACTCGTGCACCATGCGCATTTTCATCTCATTCCACGTTTTTCGGACGACGGACTTAAGCTCTGGACTCAGACACCCTACGATAATGAAACGGTCATGAACCGTGTTGCCGATAGTATCCGTAACAAAATCTCAGCATAGGCCCCAAGGGAGGAACAAGGATATGAGCGAAAAAACCTTGACCAAGGCGGAAATAGTAGACGCTATCTACGAAAAGAACGAAAGTAGCCGGGCCGAAGTCAAGTCCGTTGTCGAAACGCTGCTTAAGATCATGAAGCAGGCCATCAAAAAAGACCATGCTTTGCTCATAAGCGGGTTCGGCAAGTTCGAAGCCTACGACAAAAAGGCACGAAAAGGGCGCAACCCGCAGACCAATGCAACCATAATCCTGCCGCCGCGCAAGGTTGTGGTATTTCGTGTCTCTCGCAAATTCCGCGCAGAGCTCAATCAGCAATGACAAAGCTGGAAGGGTAAATCCTTTCCAACTTTCTCTGACCGGAAGTGGCGCGGGACAGGGAGGAATAAACCCCTGCCTGGACCCGCCAATACGTTCTTCCGTTCAGTACGACTGATGTCACACGGCTGTTGGGATACCTGCGTTGCAGTTCCCGTAACAGGGAATCGGCGTTTTCTCGTCTGAGAAAAGAAGCCACCTGCACGTAGAACCTGCCGGTTATTTCTCCGCCTTTTCCTACACCGGCTACGGCGCCAAGCGTTTCTACACGCACGCGCGCCGTGCCTGTGTTCATCATTCCCAGTTTCTGCGCCGCCGCTTTGGAAAGATCTATTATCCGCCCGCGGACAAAGGGTCCGCGGTCATTGATACGAACATCCACACTCTGTCCGTTGTCCAGATTCACCACTCTGACCTTGGTGCCCAGAGGCAACAGCTTGTGCGCGGCCGTGAAAGCGTACATGTTGTATACCTCACCGCTGGCCGTCTGGTTGCCGTGAAAATCCGCGCCGTACCAGGAAGCCACGCCGCTTTCACTGTAGCCCGACGCCGACGCCATCGGCGTGTACGTCCGCCCGCGTACGGTGTACGGACGCTGGCTGGATTTATACGGAGCAACGACGTCCTTGCCGCAGCCGTTGAGAAAAAGAACGCCGGTCAGAAGAATAAACAGAACTGCAACGTGTTGTCGTCGCGCCGGGAAATGCATGTCCACTCCAGAGCTTGCGGCAAACGAGCCATGAAAAAATCGCGAAGAATAAACCAAGCGGCTGGTACAGAAGGGATACTACGATAAAAACGCGTTTTTGTAAAAAAGTTTTAGAGATTCTTTAGATAGCAGGCCGAAGGAGAGTTAACACGCCGGAGAAATTGCGAAAAAAGCGTTTACTGCTGTTGATTCAGAGCCAGAGCCAGGGCCGTGGTCAACTTGATCAATTCACCGTTGTTCTTGCGAATCGTCGCGACCAGGCGCCTGCCCACAGCCAAAAGCAGCCGGTTGCCCAGGGCCGGTTCCCGTTCAAGCAGGTCATAAAAGCGCATCCGGTCCGTACGTAAAAATACGCAGGGATCCAGCGTTTCGACTGTTGCCGAACGCACGTCGCTGTCCAGCAGAGCCATTTCTCCGAACACCGGAAATACGCCGCTGTCCAGGGTGGCGAGAATTTTGCGCGGATCGTGCAGCTCCTGCAGCGGCAGTTGCACTCCGTTGATGATCATTGATTTGGAGATGCGTACGCGCCCTTCCACCAGTATGAACATCTCGTCTCCGGCGTGCCCTTCCCCCAGCACCACCGCGCCCGCTTCAAAGCGTACGGAGTCGAAAATGGATTTGACCTGTTCCAGTTCCTGCTCTTGGAGTTCTTTGAACAGCTCGATATTCCGCCACTTCAGCCCGTTCATTCGCCCCCCGGGGCAGACTTGAGATAAAAAAGGCCGTCGTACAGCGCCAGCTGTTCGGTGTCCGACGGATTGACCACCACACTGCTGGAGCTTTCGTGGCCGAACTGGGTCTGCTTGCCCGACGCCGCGAACAGTTCCAGGATGAATTTGTCCAGAGCCGAGCCCTCGTCCAGGACATCCTCAAGCCGCAGACTTTTCACCTCTCGGCAGAGCGCGAGAGGCAAAGCCCCCTCGCTGCTGCGCAAACGCTCGAGCAAATCTCCCCAGTTGAGCTGCCGCTCGTCGGCGTTCAAACGCCTGTAGGACAACATGCCCGCGCCCTGGAGCCCGAGCAGGGTTTTCAGGAACGGCCAGATGGACGGCGCAGCGCCCATATGCCCCAAAATATGACTGGTCAGCTCGCCCCGGACGATGATCTCCTGGACCCCGGCGCGCAGCAGATGTTCACGGTTCTCCGCCAGCACCACCTCCCCGTACATGGGGAGCTTGGGCGCCAGGCTTCGCAGAGTCAGCGCCGTATAAATGCTGCGCTGGTCCGCTTCCTGCGGCTGCAGGTCGGAGACGCTGAGGATGAAGGCCACCGCAGCGTTTTCGGGCGAGGCCCGGCTCACGATATTTTTCTGGCTCGTATCGCCCACCACAAAGTGCAGATGCTCTCCCATCTCCAGGAGAAAAGCGATATTGTCCCGCGTGGTTTCATCCAACTCGCCAACAATGACAAGCTCGAGCGTTCGGGCGCCGAAGTTCACCCTCAGGGTTTTGATCAGCTCGACAGCGTAGGAATTCCACCCCAATATGATAATGTGCCTGTAGAGATTCACCTGCAGCAATCCCCTGCGCTTCTTGGCTTTGCGGTCCACCAGAAAGGAGGCCAGGTTACCGGACAGGGCTGAAACAAGACCGATGCCCGAAAGCATGACGATCATGCCCAATACGCGGCCCGGAAAACTCGCGGGTACCATGTCGCCATAACCGACCGTGGTCAGAGTAACCACGGACCAGTACAGCGCGCTGAACAGCCCGCCGGACAGTTCCAGGGATCCGTCCGCTGCTTTGAGTTCGAAATAGTAGTAGCCCAAACTGGAAGCGGCGAGCAAACCGCCGGAAACAAGCACCAGTTTGCCGAAGGGCGAACGAAGCCAGTCATACGCGCCGGCCAGCACTCTGAACAACCGCTCTTTCCGCTTCATAGAAAAAACAACCGCAGCGAAGTCAGCCCGCCATCTCGTAGATCAGACGCTCTTCCGCCAGAATTTCCGGATCTTCGGGTTTGAGTTCCTTGGCCTGGCCAATGGCTGCCACGGCTTCTTTGGTCCAGCCGCCCTGACGCAGACTCTGCGCCGCCAGCAGGTACAGCCCCCAGGGCTGGTCGCCGTAAATGGTTCCCACCAGTTCGTCGTAATGTTCGTGGAACACTTCGCGCACCAGCGCGTTCTTGTCGAAAATGAACCGCGCCAGCAACGCGTTGTTGGCATAGCGCGTATAGTAGGTGGGCAGCATGCGTCGGCACTGGTTCATGATAAACCGGATACGCGTAATTTCACGGTCGATACTTTCCCTGGTCTGCCGCAGGACTTCGATCAGATCCTTACAGAAACTGCGCTCGAATTCGGGCAGTTTGCGCTGGTCCAGCTGGTTGAACCAGGGAGTGTAATAACGCAGCTGATACGCGTCTTCCTTCAGCTTCATGGTTTCATGAAAAATATAGCCCATGGCCCAGTCCAGAAATTTGCCGATGAGTACGTCCCCCGGATCGTTTCTGAAAATGTGATGGGCCGTGTCTTTCAGACGCCAAAGCAGGCCTTTGTTCATTTCCAGCCCTAAAATATCCCTCAGGGCCTCGAATTCTATATAACCGCTCCGGTCATACTCCTGGAAGCGCGTTTCCAGTTCCTGACTCGCCAGACAAAAATCACGCAGCACATCTCTGACGAATTCGTAGCGTTTCGCTCTGATCCATGCCTTGGACATTCCGGTTTTACTCCTTGCAATGAAATACAGCCGTTCTGAAAAACCGCTGTGCCGCGCACTCGGGAGTCCGCGGCAGACCTACAGCTTCAGGATACAATGATCTAATGTATTGAGTAAACGGCTTTTTAGCTCCATACCCGCCGCTCCTCCACCCGTCAAATCCAAGCTTATAGGCCAAGCCGCTCCCTTCCGCAATACGCCCCGCCAAAACTTGCTATTCCCGACGCTCTGAGGCATGAATTCCTCTTGCCGCAGGCGCAATTCGCCCTGCCGATACCTGGGAGATCCAATGAAGCTGCGCTGGAAAACTTTTATCATCCTGATGTGCGCCGGAGTGCTTCCTCTGAGCCTGTTCGTGCTGTTAACGGCGGACACCACATCGAATACCATCCGCGCCATTTCCAACACCACCAAAGAAAACGTCTCCCAGGAAGTCCAGAACGCCATTCAGCGCTCGGCGACCTCTTTCGCCACTTTGCTGGAGCAGACCAAACACGGTCTGGAATACGCGGTCATGGACCTGGCCCAGGATGCTTCCAAATCGCTCTATTGCACGACGCCTCCGGAAGACATGCCCAGATCGCCTTACTACCAGAATGATTTCAAGGACCCCGGACGCTCCCCGGCCAGACTGCGCACCCTCTTCGGATACAGCGCTCTTTCAGAGACGCAGCCTGAGGATTTCACCGTCAGCCTGGAACACCCGGTGGTCTTTTTGCCCGAAAACAGTTCCGGCGTGGACATACGCCTCGCCTCCCAGCTCCAGTCCCTTGCTCCGCGGTTACGGCAATTGCGGGATGTGTTCGGCGATGTCGTTCTCTGGGTCAACGTGGTGCTGCACAACGGCCTGGCCATGAGCTTCCCCGGACGCGCCATACGGGAAAAGGATTTCAATCCGGAAAACGCCTACGAACTGGCCAGAAAAGAACCCTGGCGCCAGCTGAACTGGTCCATGCCCATCATGGACCCGCTTACGCGCCAGGTCGTGCTCAAGGTTTCCCACGCGTTCACCACTGAGAAAACAGGACAGAAAGGCGCTGTGAGCGTGGACGCCCGCCTGGAATCCATTTTTCGTATCGAGGACCTCGACGAGAGCTGGATCAATTTCATGCACTGCTATTTCGTCAGCATCCCTCTGGACAATCCGGACAAACTGTTGGTGGAGGCCGAACGCAACGCAGGATCGCGGCAACCCTGGATCAAACCCCAAAAAACCGACTACCTCAAGGCGGATGATCCCGAGGCTTTCGAGATTTTCATGCAAAAGCTGCGTCACGGCACTGCCGGCAGCACGATCCTGAAATACCGGGGAGTGCCTTCCATCTGGGCTTTCGCCAAGTTCGACCAGAACACCAGGCTGATTTTTCTGGCTCCCACTTCCGTGGCCTTCGCCCTGCCCTACCGCATCGACGCCATTTTCAAAAAATTCACCCTTTCGCAGCGCAACAGCATGCTGTTCACTTCCTTTCTGGCCATTGCCCTGGCTTTTGGGCTGGCCTTTGTGCTGGCGAAAAAATTCGACCGTCATCTCCGTGTGGTTGTGGACGCCTGGAGACGTTTGGCTGCCGGGGACTTCAACGTACGTATCAGGCTGCCCAAAACCAATGACGAACGCGGGCTGCTGTACGACGCCTTCAATGAAACCGTCCCCAGGCTGGCCGAATCCGTGCGTATGAGCCAGGACCTGAGCCTGGCCCAGCAGGTGCAGCACCAGCTCATGCCGCACCACGTGCCCGAGCTGCCGGGCATCGACCTGGACGGCCTGAGCTTTTCCTGCGTGGAAACCGGGGGCGACTACTACGATTATTTCATGCGCAATGAAATAGAAGAATCTCCGGGCAACAAGCTGGCCGTTGTGGTCGGCGATGTCTCCGGACACGGCGCCGGACCTGCCATGCTCATGGTCACGGCCAGAGCCTTCCTGCGCCAGCGGGCCCGCCACTCGGGAACCCCGGTGGAGGTGGTCTCGGACGTCAACCGACTGCTCTCCCACGACGTACGGGATTCCGGACAGTTCATGACCCTGTTCTTTCTCGAGTTGGATCCCGAAAGCCTGGAAATCACCTGGGTCCGCGCCGGGCACGAACCCGCCTTTCTATATGATACGGACACCGATACCTTCGAGGATCTGGCGGGCCGGGGAATTTCGTTGGGCATCATCGGCTCCTACCGTTATATGCAGCACCAACACCGGCTCAAAACCGGGCAGATCGTAATCATCGGCACGGACGGCATCTGGGAAACCCGCAACCGCTACAAAAACATGTTCGGCAAGGAACGCTTCAAGGAATGCATCCGCAAAAACGCCCATTCCAGCTGCCGCGACATCATCCACTCCGTACTGTCCGAACTCGAAGCCTTTACCGGCAATCTGGATTTTGAAGACGACGTGACCATGGTCGTGCTCAAAGTCCTGTCCTAGGCTATGCGCAGAGAGTCCTTCCCAGGGCGTCCGATTTTTAAGCAATGTCCATTTTTTTTGTCTAAAAATTAGACAAAAACACCTTCTTCGGGCATACCTGCAGCTCTCTTTTTCACAATCAATTCTTATATCAGATTGATTTGACTAACAAAAGGCAATTTATTTTTCCTTTGGCATCTCCTTTGCCTTTATATCATACCTTTTTGGAATGAAAATAAACCATCTTTCCGAATACAGTCATGCTCGCCTCTGGAAAGCTTTTTTTTGGACATTACTCGTGAAATTGATTTATGATATGTATATTTCGAAATCCTCCACTCCGTTCCAGCGAGGTACTCATGAAACGTAAGTTCTTCTGCCTGACGGTTGTTTTGATTCTCTCGTCGTTGTCACTGTGTTTTCAGCTGCTGTTTCCTAGTATCACGTCAGCCGCCTCCCAATCAGACGCTGCCGGCCTGCAGGAATTGATTACCGAGGGCCTGGCCAACAATCAGGAACTGCAAAGCCTGCGCAGACGGTTCAAGGGACTCAGCGATGAAATCCCCGCCGCTGCAGCTCTCAATGACCCTGTCCTCAAGTTCGGCCTGTTGAACGTGCCTGTGGATACCTTCAGTCTGTCCCAGGAAGCCATGACCCAAAAACAGTTTTCGCTCGTCCAGCAGATTCCCTGGTTCCAGAAGCTGGGTTTGCGCAAGCAAAAGGCCGTTCTCCAGGCCGAACTCCTTGCCGCCAATATCGGCGTGAAAGAGGCGGAACTGGCGCGACAGGTGGCTGATGCCTATTACGATCTCGGATTTGTCCAGGCCTCGCTGGAAACGAACCAGCGCCTGCGGCGCCTGCTCACGGACATGCTGCGGGTTGCGGAAACACGTTACTCCACGGGATCGGGCAGCCAGCAGGACATCCTCCGGGCCCAGGTGGAAATCAGCGAACTGCTGGACGAAAAAAACGAACTGGACCGCAAGCTGCGTACCGGCAAGGACAGAATCAATCAGATACTGCACCGCAACCAGTTTACCGACATCGCACCGGTACCGCGCCCCGAGCTGGTGAAACTCGACGCAGATGTCCCGGCTCTGATCAAACAGGCCGTACTCACGACTCCCTGGATGCGCGTACGCCGTGCCGAGGTGGACCTGGCCAGGACCGATATCAAACTGGCGCTCCAGGAATACATGCCCAACTTCGATTTTACCGTGGCTTACGGACAACGCGACAAGGACCAGATGGGCAATGAACGGGCCGACTTTTTTTCCGCGGCTGTGGGCTTTACCATTCCGCTCTGGTTTTTCACCAAGCAGGACAACAGACTATCCGGTTCGAAAGAACGCTTCGAAGCTGCCCAGTTGTCTCTGAACAGCTTGAAAAACGGACTGACCCATCAGATCGACTCCCTGGTTACCGACATCAACACCCTGATCGAAAACTACGAACTCCTGGACCAGGCCCTGATGTTTCAGGCCAGCCAGTGGGCGGATTCCTCCCTGGCAGCCTATGAAGTCGGTTCCGTAGAATTCGGCACGTTGATTACCGCAGATCTCCGGCTGTTGCGCTACGAGCTGAAGCATACGCGCTTTCATTATACCCTGCGCGCCAAGCTGGCGGAACTGGAAGAACTCGTGGGCGCTCCCGTGCCGGTCAAAGTCATCGAAGACAAATTCGAAGCGCCCTCAGGCCTCGTGTCCGGGCAACCGCAGCCCGTAAAATCGAAAAGCAGCTCCAAAGATATGATCACGCGGATCACGCTCCCGAAGGAGGACCAATAGATGCGTAGCATGACACTCAATCTGGCGCTCTCGGCGCTTATTCTGGCTGTCCTTCTGGGAGCGGCGGCAACGCAGGCGCCCTGTGCTTCCGCCGCGGACGCCCCGTTGAAGGCGGGAGACATAGACCCGAAAAACGGTAAAAAGATCAAATACTGGGTCGCCCCCATGGACCCCACGTACATCCGCAACGAACCGGGCAAATCCCCCATGGGAATGGACCTTGTCCCGGTCTACGATGAAGGCGGCGGAGAAAAAGAACCCACGTCCACCATCCGCATCGATCCGGTAACCATGCAGAACATGGGGGTGCGGCTGGGCCGGGCTGAAAAAAAAGAGCTGGTGAAAAAAATCCGGACCCTGGGCACCGTCACGTACGACGAAAGCCTGATTTATACGGTCAACACGAAATTTAACGGATGGATTGAAAAACTCTACGTCAAATTTGAAGGCGAATCGGTCAAAGCCGGGCAGCCTCTTTTCGACATCTACAGCCCCGAACTGGTCAGTGCGCAGGAGGAATACCTGCTCGCCGTACGGCAAAACAAACAGCTCGCCTCCAGCTCCATCCCCGGTGTGGCAGCCAACGCGCAACGTCTGCTCGAAGCCTCCCGGACGCGCCTGCAGTTCTGGGACTTTACCAAAGCCCAAATCAGGGCCCTGACCCAAAGCATGCGCGTACGGAAAAACGTAACGGTTTATTCGCCCGCCACAGGGGTGGTCATCAAGAAAAACGCCTTCGACGGCCATTACGTCAAAGCAGGCGAACACCAGTACGAAATCGCCGATCTTTCCCGTGTCTGGGTGGATGTGGAAATTTACGAGTACGAGCTGCCTTTTGTTCACGAAGGCATGCCCGCCGAAATGGAACTTTCCTACCTGCCGGACCAGCGCTTTTCCGGCAGGGTGCTGTTCATCTACCCCTTTCTTTCCGCCAAAACCCGAACTGCCCGTCTGCGCCTGGAATTCGCCAACCCCAACATGCTGCTCAAGCCGAACATGTACGCCAATGTTTTTCTGGAATCCGCGGTCAAAGGGCTATCCATCGTGATCCCCCAGGAAGCGGTCATCCACAGCGGCGAACGCACCCTGGTTTTTCTCTCCAGGGGGCAGGGAAAATTCGAACCCCGTGAAATCAAACTCGGCGTGGAGGGCGCGGATGAGACTGTCCAGGTTCTCAGCGGGCTTTCCGCGGGAGATGAAATCGTCCTGTCGGCCCAATTCCTCCTGGATTCGGAAAGCCGCCTGCGGGAAGCCATTCAGAAGATGCTCGAAATCCGCAACGCTCCGTCCGAACAAAATACAAACGACCTCAAGATGGACGACCTGAAAATGGATGATCTTAAGATGGACGACATGGACATGTCGGATCTGAAAATGCAGTAAGCCGGGGCAAAAACGACATGATCGCAGCACTCATCGACTTTTCCATCAGGAACAAATTCCTCGTCATTCTCACCACCCTGTTTCTTGTGGCGGGCGGGTTGTATGCCATGAGCAAAACCCCGCTGGACGCCATCCCGGACCTTTCGGACGTGCAGGTCATTGTGTTCACGGATTATCCGGGACAGGCGCCCCAGGTGGTGGAGGACCAGGTCACCTATCCGCTGACCACGGCCATGCTGGCCGTGCCTTACGCCAAGGTGGTGCGCGGCTATTCCTTTTTCGGCATCTCTTTCGTCTACATCATTTTTGAGGACGGAACAGACCTGTACTGGGCGCGCAGCCGGGTTCTCGAGGCCCTCAATTACGTATCCGGCCGACTCCCCGCCAATGTGACGCCTTCTCTCGGCCCCGACGCCACAGGCGTGGGCTGGGTGTTCGAATATATCCTGGAAAGCGACAACCACGACCTCTCGCAGCTGCGTTCGCTGCAGGACTGGTTCCTGCGTTACGAACTGACAAGCGTGCCCGGCGTGGCCGAAGTCGCCTCCATCGGCGGCTTCGTCAAGCAGTACCAGGTAATTGTGGATCCGAACAAACTGCTTGCTTACGGCATCCCCATCCAAAAGGTTAAGCGGGCCATTCAGCGTTCCAACAACGATGTGGGCGGCCGGCTTGTTGAAATGGGCGAAACGGAATTCATGGTCCGCGGCCTGGGCTACATCAAGAGCCTCGAGGACCTTTATAACATTCCTCTGGGCACGGACAAACGCGGCACCCCGATTCTGCTGCGCAACGTGGCCACGGTCCAGGTGGGGCCGGAACTGCGGCGCGGCATTCTTGACCACAACGGGACGGGGGAAGCCGTGGGCGGCATCGTGGTGATGCGCTTCGGCGAAAACGCCCTGGACGTGATCAACCGGGTCAAAACGCGGCTCAAGGAAATCCAAAGCGGCTTGCCCGAAGGCGTGAAAATCAAGATCGTCTACGACCGGTCTTCGCTTATCCTCCGGGCCATTGAAACCCTGAAGAGAACGCTGCTGGAAGAAGGCGGCATCGTGGCCGTGGTCTGCCTGCTGTTTCTCTTTCACCTGCGTAGCGCCTTCGTGGGCGTACTCACCCTGCCGCTGGCCCTGCTGGTCAGTTTCATCATCATGGAAAGCCAGGGCATCAACGCCAATATCATGAGTCTCGGCGGCATCGCCATTGCCATCGGCGCCATGGTGGATGCCTCCATCGTGATGATCGAAAACGCGCATAAGCATCTGGAGCATTCCGACGGCACAAAACCGCATTGGGAAATCATCCGCGAGGCCGCGGTGGAAGTGGGGCCCTCCATTTTCTTTTCCCTGCTGATCATCGCCATCAGCTTTCTTCCGGTCTTCGCCCTTCAGGCCCAGGAAGGCCGTATGTTCCGTCCGCTGGCTTATACCAAGACATACGCCATGCTCGGCTCGGCAGTGCTGGCCGTAACCGTGGTGCCCGTACTCATGGGTTTTTTCATCCGGGGCAAAATTCTGCCCGAGCACAAAAATCCCATCAACCGGGTGCTGATATGGATCTACAAACCCGTGATCTGGGCCGTGCTGCGCATGAAACCTCTGGTGGTTCTGCTGGCCATCGCGGCCGTGGCCGCCAGCTATATTCCCTGGCAGCGGATAGGCACCGAATTCATGCCGCCTCTCAACGAGGGCGACCTGTTGTATATGCCGACCACCCTTCCGGGCATCTCCATCACAAAGGCCAGAGAACTGCTGCAGCAGACCGACCGGATCATAGCCTCCTTTCCAGAAGTGCAGGACGTTGCGGGAAAAGTCGGACGCGCCGAATCAGCCACTGATCCTGCGCCTCTGACCATGATCGAGACCACCATCACGCTCAAACCTCAGGAGCAGTGGCGCAAGGGCATGACCATGGAGAAACTGGTGAACGAACTGGACAAAGCCATCCAGTTTCCCGGCCTGACCAACGCCTGGACCATGCCCATCAAGACCCGTATCGACATGCTCTCCACAGGCATTAAAACTCCGGTGGGCATCAAAATCATGGGCGAGAACCTCCAGACGCTCAGCGACCTGGGAGAACAGGTGGAAGCGGCTCTGCGTAACATTCCCGGCACGGCCTCGGTCTACTCCGAACGGGTGACGGGGGGCAATTTCCTGGATTTCGAAATCAAACGCAGCGAGGCCGCACGCTACGGCCTGACCGTGGCCGACGTGCAGGACGTCATTGCCAGCGCCATCGGCGGCATGAACGTCACCCAGACAGTGGAAGGACTCGCCCGCTATCCGGTCAACCTTCGCTACGGCTCCGAACTGCGCGATTCGCCTGAAAAACTGCGCCGGATTCTTGTCCCCACGCCGAGCGGCGCGCAGGTGCCCATAACGCAGCTGGCCGATATCCGCATCACCAAGGGCGCCCCTTCCATCAAAAGCGAAAACGCCCGCAAGACCGCCTGGGTGTATATCGACATCGCCAATACCGACATCGGCAGCTACGTCAAACGCGCCCAGCAGGCCGTACGCGACAAGGTCTCGCTCCCCCCCGGCTACAGCCTGGTCTGGTCCGGACAGTACGAATACATGATCCGCGCGCAGCAACGTCTGATGATCGTCGTGCCCGTGACCCTGCTGGTGATTTTCGTGCTGCTCTACCTGAACTTCGGGAACATTGCCGAAGCTCTGATCGTCATGCTTTCCGTGCCCTTTTCCCTCACGGGCGGGCTCTGGCTGATGGATTATCTGGGCTACAACATGAGCGTTGCCGTGGGCGTCGGATTCATTGCCCTGGCCGGAGTGGCCGCGGAAACCGGCGTGGTCATGCTTATCTATCTGGATATTTCCTACAGGAAATACCGCGCCCTCTTCGGCGATCGCTTTGACAGGAAAAAACTCAACGAGGCCATCATCGACGGCGCGGTCATGCGCGTACGCCCGAAAATGATGACCGTGGCTTCCACCATCGCCGGTTTGCTGCCCATCATGTGGAGCACGGGCACCGGTTCGGATTCCATGAAACGTATTGCAACGCCTATGATCGGCGGCATGGTCAGCGCCACCCTGCTGACCCTGGTCGTGCTGCCCGCGATCTACGGCATCTGGAAAGGCTTCGGACTCCCGAAAGATGCGGAGAACGATACTCCCCAAGAAACACAACAACCCCATGTTTTGGAGGAAAAACAATGAAACAACTGCACACCGCCGCATTACTGGCCATATTGCTGCTTGCCCTGGCTCTCCCCGCCCAGGCCATGGAAGGCATGGATCATGCCGCCGCCGGACACGGAGACATGCAGCATTTCAAACACACCGAAACCATCGACGGCGTTCAGGCGGAATTCCAGGTCATGGATCTGGCCAGCATGAACATGAAGGACGACAAAGGCTCGACCCATCACGTTATGGTCTCACTCCACGATGCCGCCACCGGCGAACAGATCAAAACCGCCGCGGGCCGCGTCAAGGTCATCGGTCCGGACGGCAAGGACCAGGTCGTCGACCTCAAGGACTACAGCGGCATTCTTGCGGCAAATTTCATGGCTATGGAAAAAGGCAAATACGGCATCATCTGCCTGTTCAAAGCCAACGGAAAAAAGAGTACCGCCAAATTCTGGTGGGACTATAAATAGCCCGGCCCGGAGCTGTTGACGAACAGTCCGTTTGCCCGACGAAAGAGCCGCGGCATGCCCGTGCTGCGGCTCCAGACTATCCGGCTCTCCGACTTTTCACGGCCACCCCGAGTCCCAGCAGAAGGCCGAATAACAGGAGACACTGCGCCTGCGACAGCGCCGTGGCACTGTTGAGCCTGAAATCTGCCAGAATCCATTGCGCAATAGATTCGGAGACGTGCGAGGTCACATGCGCATTGTCGAACCAGAGATAGCTGGCCGGTGTCCCCTCGCCATTGTAGCTCTCGTCGGTCACATTGGTCAGGCCGTATTCGGTCGGATGCGCGTATACGTATTCGAGGTTGCTGAAAATATCCGTACGCACAATGGTGAGTTCGGGGTTTGTTTTTTTCAAAGCCGCCAGAGCGGTGTCCACCCCGCTGTTGAAAGCCACAAGCCATTCACGGGCCAGGGCGACTGCTTCAGTACCGGAATCCGTGACTCCAGGACACAAATGCACCGCTACCGTTGTCGGAATGATGAAAATACGCGCTCCCATGGCCTGCAGAGCCGCCACGCTTTCCATGACGTATTGCACAATCGTGCTCGTCTCTGGCGGAGAAGCCGGATGCGAGAGCACGTCGTTGTGACCTGTGGAAATTAGCACCACGTCTTGCTCTGAAAATGCAAATCCAGGCTTATCGGCTTTAAATAGGACTAGTTGCTCCTGCAGGTTCGGAACGCCGTATTTCGCCGAATACCCCGGCCCGGACTCCGCACCGCCGAAAGCCCAGTTGGTTCCCTGATAGGACGCGGCGGTGCTTCCCCATTCGGAATAATTGCCCGCAAGCTGATCCAAATAGTTGGGGCCGTCGCAAAACCGTCCTTGCCAATAGCCCAGTGCCGCATCAGGCGTGGTTCCCCCGCTGAAGTAATAGGCGTTGCCCGTATCGATACCGCTGTCTCCGAAGGCGTACAGCGTGCCGACATTGGCGGCTGCAGCATACGCCGGAAGGGCGATAAGGAAGCAGACTGTTGATACGAAGCACAATGCCACACATTTTTTGCTTGCAGACAACCTCGGGAAGAACTTGTGCTGGAACATGGCAGAGCCTTTTGGAGTGTATGGATTTTTCATCCGATTGCAGTTTTCCACCGTACGCATACTTTTTCCTGAGCGGTTTTGCGGCAAAGGAAACACCGGGTTGTGGAATTTGCCCGGAGATGAACCGCCCGATACGACGCTTCTTTTCGAAATGCGGTTAGCCAGAATAGTGCCAACAGCAGGTAAAAATCTTAATACACCAGGATAAAAGAAGAAAAATGAAAATATCAGGCGGCGACCATGTCGCAGGAGATGGCAACTATGAATAATCGTAGTTTAAAAGTACTATTATTAAGATCTTACCAAGAAAGAAGCCCAGGTACGTTTCCGCACCTGGGCTTCTTTGTTAGTCAAAGGCGATTTCTGCGGTCTATTCGTCCTCATCCGCAGGAGCAAATCCCCGGCGCATGGTATTTTCCGTGACCACGCGCGGGTCCATAAAATGCAACAGATAATCCGGGCCGCCGGTTTTGGTGCCGCCGCCTGAAAGCTTGAAACCGCCGAAGGCCTGGCGTTCGACCATGGCGCCCGTGGTACCGCGGTTCAGATACAGGTTGCCCACCCGGAAATGGGTCCGCGCGTACTCCAGATGCTGCGGACTGCGGCTGAACACCCCGCCCGTGAGCGCGAAACGCGTTGCATTGGCTATCTCCACGGCCTGCTCGAAACTTGTCGCGCGCAGCACGGCCAGCACCGGCCCGAAGATCTCCTCCTGGGCCAGGCGGCTGTCCGGCGCGATGTCCGTGAAGATGGCCAGGGGCGCGTAACTGCCCGTATCAGGTACGTCCCGTTCCAGCAGCAGGCGGCCTTCCTGTTTGCCGATGGCTATATATTCGTTGATTTTTCGCTGCGCGGCTGTGTCCACCACCGGCCCCATGTAATTGGCCGGGTCTTCGGCCGGACCAATGGCGATGGAACGGGCCGCCTCCACCAGCCGTTCGATGAAACGCTCGTAAATGGCGTCCACCACGATGACCCGGGAACAGGCCGAACATTTCTGGCCCTGGAATCCGAAGGCCGAATACAAGACCTGCAGTACGGCCTCGTCCAGGTCCGCGTCGTCGTCGATGATCACGGCGTTCTTGCCGCCCATTTCGCATATCACCCGTTTGAGCTGCGGCTGTCCGGGCAGCGTTATGCCCGCTGTTTCCCAAATATGCAGCCCCACTTCCATGGAACCGGTAAAGGCGATGGTTGCCACCTCCGGATGGGATACCAGGTAGTCGCCGATCTCGCTGCCGCGTCCGGGCAGATAATTGAAGACGCCCGGAGGGAAGCCCGCTTCCTGAAAGATGTCGCACAGGGTCTGCCCCACCACGGGCGAAAGATTGGAGGGTTTGTAGATCACGCAGTTGCCCGTGACCATGGCCGCGCTGCACATGCCGCAGGAAATAGCCAGGGGGAAATTCCAGGGCGCCACCACCAGGGCCGTGCCCCGGGGTTCGTAAAAGTAATCGTTGCGTTCGCCGGGTACGTGGCCGCAGCGCTGGGGCCTGGCCAGGCGCAGCATATCGCGCGCGTAGTATTCCATGAAATCGATGGCCTCGCCCACGTCTCCATGGGCCTGGTCCCATTGCTTGCCAACTTCCAGAATCTGCCAGGCAGAAAGCTCGTGGATCCGTTTGCGGGCAATGTCTGCGGCACGGCGTACGAGCGCGGCGCGCCGGGCCGGATCCGTGGCGCGCCAGCCCGGATAGGCGGCTTTGGCTGCGGCCAGGGCCTGGTCCGCTTCGGCTTTTCCGGCCTGGGCAACCCGCCCGACGATTTCCGCCGGGTTGGCCGGATTCACCGACTCGATGGTATCATCCGTCCGCACGGCAGCGCCGTTGATGTACAGCGGGCAGTCGCGCGGCAGTCCGGCACGGGCCTGGGCAATGGCCGATACAAAGGCCTGGCGTTCGTCCGCCAGGGTAAAATCGGCCACAGGCTCGTTTTCAAAACGGTCCGCAGCGGTTTCGGGCTGCTCTGCGACCATGACAGTCGCAGGATCGGCCAGCAGCTTGTCCACATCCAGTTCGCTGGAAAAACTCTGGCGCAGAAAGGACTCGTTGGCCGTATTTTCCAGCAGCCGCCGGACCAGATAGGCCATGCCCGGAATCAACTGACCGTACGGACAATACAGCCGCACGCGTCCGGCCACGGCCTGCAGCCCTTTGCGGACAGGTTCGGCCATGCCGTAGAGCACCTGGAATTCGTAACGCGATTCCGGCACCTGCAGCTCCAGGGCCTGTTCCATCACCGCGCTGATGGTCCGGATGTTGTGCGAACCGCAGGCCAGACGGCAGATGTCGTTGTTCTTCAGGATCATCGCGGCCCCGCGCTCGTAGGCGGCGTCCGTGGCGGCTTTGTCCGTGAAGACTGGCACGGGCAGCCCGCGCTGGCGGGCCAGCACGGTTTCATAATCCCAGTAAGCGCCCTTGACCAGCCGGATGGAGATGGGCAGCGCATTGGTCCGCGCCCAGGAAAGCAGGTCCTCGATATCCTGCTCGGTTTCCCGCAGATAGGCCTGGAAGACAATGCCCAGTCCGTCGTAGTCGCGGAATTCCGGATCGCTGCGCAAGCGCTTGAAAAGTTCAATGGTAATGTCTTTGTAGGAACGCTGCTCCATGTCGATGCACATGAAGCCGCCCAACTCCTTGACCTTGCGGTAGATCCGCCCCACCCGGCCCAGGATCCCGGCCACCGATCCTTCCAGGTCCGCGGGTCTGGCCTGCGAAAAAAAGGCAGAAGGCTTGACCGCCACATTGATCTTGGGCTCGTGCCCCCAGTCCGGGCCGTCATCGCCCGTACGCAGGGCCTTCCATTTGGGCTGTTCCTTTTCCAGGGCTTCCAACAGTTCGAGATAATCCGCCAGATAGGCGTCGGCTTCGGCTTCGCTGACCGTGGCCTCGCCCAGCAGATCCACAACCACGGCAAAGCCGTCCTTGCGCAGTTTGCGGATGTTTTTGATGGCCTCGCCCGTGTTTTCGCCAATGATGAACTGCCGGGCCATTTTCTCGATGTTGCCGCGCAGGGTCTTGGCCAGCACCTTGCCGGCGAGCTTGCCGGCAAGGCCCGTGCCTGCAACGCTGCCCGCGCCCCATTTCAGCACGGCCGGAACATCTTCCTCTTTGCCGAAATATTCGTCGATATGGCGGCTCAGGGATTCGGAGGTTGTCAGATAGGGCAGCACGTCCACGAACCGGAACATTTGAATTTTGAAGGACTCGTTTTGCATGCACCAGTCCATGACCTTTCCGGTCCACCACCCTTTGTTGAAAATCGATGGCGCTTCACCGCGGATGCTATCGAAAAACTGTTTTCCGCGTTCGGTAATTCGTTGTTCCAACCCGGCCCGTTCGCTCATGAGAACCTCTCTTTCCTTGCATGGTGCGTTTGCGCATGATCAAAAAGACGGCCTGAAATATCGCGTTACTCTTGATTCTATCAGTACTTTTCACATACTTGCAAAAAAAGCCGAGTGCAAGTATGTCATTAAAATAACGATCAGCGCTCATTGGGAATAAGGCAGAGAATAGTCTATGCAGCATGCCACGCAGCAGCAATTGCAGTTGGAAAAAGTCAGCGTTAATTTCGGAGGCATTCGTGCTCTTTCCGAAGTCAGTTTCACCATTGATCCCGGCGAAATCGTCGGTTTGATCGGCCCGAACGGCGCAGGCAAAACCACAATTTTCAATGTCATCACCGGCGTCTACACGCTCACATCCGGAGACGTCCGTTTTTCCGGCAAATCCCTGAAAGGCAAGCGGCCTTTTCGTATTTTGTCCGCGGGCATTGCCCGGACCTTTCAGAACATCCGCCTTTTTCAGAACATGACCGCTCTGGAAAACGTGATGATCGCGCAGCACGCGCGTTCGAAAGCCGGTATTTTCGGCTCTGTTCTGCGCCTGCCCTCCCAGCGCCGTGAAGAAAAACAAATTCGTGAAAACGCCCGCAAGGCATTGCATTTCATGGAAATGGAGCAGGACGCGGACGTTGTGGCCAAAAACCTGCCCTACGGACATCAGCGGCGGCTGGAGATTGCCAGAGCCCTTGCGTCCGACCCTTCCGTGCTGCTTCTGGACGAACCCGCGGCCGGACTGAACCCCGCGGAATCGCGCGATCTGATGGGCGTTATCCAGCGTATTATGGACCAGGGAATCAGCGTGCTGCTGGTGGAGCACGATATGCAGGTTGTCATGGGAATCTGCCGCCATCTGGTGGTTCTGGACCACGGCGAAAAAATTGCCGAAGGCAAACCCGAGGTGATCCAGCATGATCCCACGGTTATCGAGGCGTACCTCGGGCAGCCAGCCGAGGAATTAACTTAACAGTTATTTTATGAGGGAGCAGACACAATGAAGAAAACTATCGTAATTTTGCTGACTCTGAGCATGGCTCTGCTGTTCGCCATGGGCGCTTCCGCCGAAGACAAGGTTCTGAAAATCGGCACCATCAGCCCCATCACCGGACCGTACGCGGCTGACGGCAACGACATCGTCAACGGTACGAAAACCGCGGTCAAGCTCTTCGAAGCCGACGGCGGCATTCCCGGCTTCTCCAAAATCGAAGTCGTCTCCCAGGACAGCGCCTGCGATCCGCGCCAGGCCGTTGCCGCCGCCAATAAGCTGCTGAGCGAAGACGTGGCCGCCGTTGTGGGATCCTACTGCTCCTCCGCCACCATCCCCGCTTCCGAAGTTCTGGATGAAGGCCCCATCCCCATGATCACCCCGGCCTCCACCAACCCCAAAGTCACCACCCGCGGACTGAAATACATGTTCCGGATGTGCGGCATCGACGAACACCAGTCCCAGGCCGCCGTTACCTTCATGAAGGACGTGCTTAAAGCCAAGACCGTCTACATCCTGGACGACAAAACCACTTATTCGCAGCACCTGGCCGAATTCGTGGCCGAAGCCAGCGAAAAAGCCGGCATCAAAGTCCTGGCCCACGAACATGTCAATGAAGGCGACATGGACTTCTCCGCCGTGCTGACCAAGATCAAACAGGCCAACCCGGACGTTTTCTACATGAGCCTGCAGAACTCCTCCTCCGGCATCAAGATGATCAAGCAGGTTCGCCAGCTGGGCCTCAAGTGCGCCATCCTCAGCCAGGACGCCGTCTACCACCCCAACTTCATCAAGGAAGCCAAAGAGGATGCCCAGGGCGTGTACTTCACCTTCGGCTGGGTTGACAAGAACACCCCGAACTTCAAAAAGTTTATCGAACTTTACAAACAAGATTACGGCGATCCGGGCGCATACTCCGCCTACGCCTATGACAGCGCCTGGTCCATCCTGACCGCCATTAAGGACGCCGGTTCGACCGATCCGGACAAGATCCGCGAGGCCATGATGAAAATCGACACCGATGGTGCTTCCAAGCACATCAAGTTCGCTGACAACGGCGATTCCGGATCCAACTACATCATTTACGAAGTCAAGGGCGACGAATTCGTGCCCTTCTACGATCCGTCCACCGGCAAGAAGTTCTAATCCGGACAACGCATTCTGATCAACGACAAAGCCTCCGGAAGGCCCGGCCTTCCGGAGGCTCACAAAGCTGAGCGTACGTAATGGAATTTTTTCTCCAGCAATGCATCAACGGCGTGACCCTGGGCGGCTTTTACGCGCTTATCGCCCTGGGTTACACTCTGGTGTTCGGCATTATCCAACTCATCAACTTCGCCCACGGCGAGTTCTACGCCTCCGGCGGGTACATGGGCGTCATCATACTCAGCTATCTTTCCGCCCAGGGCTATGTGGAAAGCTATCCGTGGCTCTGCCTCGGGGCCTCGTTCATTCTGGCCATGAGCTACGCGGCCATGCTGGCCATGGCTGTGGAAAAGGTGGCCTACCTGCCGCTACGCAAGGCGTCGCGGCTTTCCATGCTGCTTTCCGCGCTGGGCATGTCCATTTTTCTGCAGAACGGCCTGATGCTCACCCAGGGCGTTTACGACAAGACCTACCCCAGCGTGTTCCGCTCCAGCGTCATCCACATGGGCTCGGTCACGGTCAGCTACATGCAGATACTCATCGTGGCCATAACAGCGCTGCTGCTGCTCGGGCTGAACACCCTCGTCTTCAAAACCAAGCTTGGCAAGGCCATGCGCGCCACGGCCCAGGACAAGACCATGGCCGCGCTGGTGGGTATCAATTCCAACCGGATCATCAGCGCCACTTTCGCCATCGGAGCGGCACTGGCCGCCGCCGCTGGCATCATGGTCGGCATGTACTACGGAGCCGTGCGCTACGACATGGGCTTCGTGCCCGGCATCAAGGCTTTTGCCGCGGCCGTGCTGGGCGGCATTGGCAACATTACCGGAGCCATGATCGGCGGACTGGTCATCGGCCTGGTGGAAATTTTCGCGGCTGCCTATATTTCCAGCGAATACAAAGACGTATTCGCATTCGTTATCATGATTGCAGTCCTTTACTTCATGCCCACGGGCATCATGGGCGAGAATGTCGATGACACACGCGTATAAGAAAGTACTCAAAGTCTGGCTGATCGGGATGGCCTGGTTCTACCTGCTGCTCTGGCCGCTGATGGGCATCAGCAAGGACGGGCTCGAATTCGCCAGCAGCCTGCGGGTCCTGGCCTATGTGGCCGGCGTATCGCTCTGCTGCGTGTTCATCTGGCTGCTCCAGAAAAACGGCAAACTGCTGTTCATCACCAGGCCCGTCAACACCGCCTCGGAAAACGTCGTGGCCGCGGCCAACCGTCTGCCCAGATGGCTGCTCTTCACCCTGCTGCTGGGCTGCTGCATGCTGCTGCCCGCCTTCGGCGGACGCTATACCCTGGACGTTTCCATCAATGTATTGATCTACGTCTGTCTCGGGCTCGGCCTGAACATCGTGGTCGGGCTCTGCGGCCTGCTGGATCTGGGCTACATCGCCTTCTACGGCGTGGGCGCCTACACATACGCGCTGCTCAGCCTGGGCTACAATATTTCCTTCTGGCTCTGCCTGCCCATCTCCGGCTGCATGGCCGCCCTGGCCGGCTGCATCATCGGCTATCCCACCCTGCGGATGCGCGGTGACTACCTGGCCATCGTCACACTGGGCTTCGGCGAAATCGTCCGGATCGTTCTGAACAACTGGATGTCTCTGACCAACGGCCCCAACGGACTGCTGGGCATCAAGGCGCCCATGATCCTGATTCCCGAATTCGCCCAGGGACTGCACTTCGAAGACCTGTACCTGAAAAAACTGCCCTATCTGTTCCTGGTGATTCTGGGGCTGACCATATTTACCGTCGTGGCGGTCTACCGCCTGAATTATTCGCGGATCGGGCGTGCCTGGGAAGCCATCCGCGAAGACGAAACCGCGGCCGAACTGATGGGCGTGAACACCTTTCGCTTCAAACTCCTGGCCTATGCCATGGGCGCGGTGTTCGGCGGCCTGGCCGGGGCTTTTTTCGCCGCACGGATGCGTTTTGTCAGTCCGGGCAGCTTCACGTTCATCGAATCCGCCATGGTGCTTTCCATGGTTGTGCTGGGCGGCATGGCCTCCATTCCGGGCGTCATCGTGGGCGCGCTGGCGCTGATCGCTCTGCCCGAAGTCTTCCGCGATTTCGAACAATACCGGATGCTCGCTTTCGGCGCAGCCATGACCATCATGATGGTCTTCCGTCCCAAAGGACTGATACCGGCCTCCCGCTTTGGCAGCCGCTCGGAAGAAAATCATTAGCTGAATTCAATTGGACATTTTTTTGGGGCTCTGCCCCAAACCCCGCCAGGGGGGAACGCCCCCCTGGACCCGCGAGCTGGGATTACAATAAACAACTCTCAATTGGATTAATAAGAGTACCCAGTTAAAAGTTTTTGGAGGTTCTAAGGAACCTTTTTACAAAAAGGGTCCCTTAGCCGCCGGAGGCATTTAGAAACATGGCTGAACCGATTCTCGAGTGCAGGGGCGTATCCGCGGCGTACGGGCGGATATTGGCCATACGCGATATTTCGCTGCAAATCTTTCCTGGTGAGATCGTCACGATCATCGGGGCCAACGGTGCGGGCAAGAGCACCACGCTGATGACCATCTGCGGCATTCTGCGTCCGTCCAGCGGCGAGGTGTTTTATCAGGGTAAGGCCATCCACAAGGTTTCCGCGGACAAACTGCCCAGCCAGGGGCTCTGCCAGGTGCCGGAAGGCCGCCGCATCTTCCCGCGTTTGACCGTGCAGGAAAACCTCGACATGGGCGCGTACTTCCGCAAGGACCCCAAAGGCATTGCGGAAGACATCGAATGGGTTTTCAATCTGTTCCCTGTGCTCAAGGAACGCCGCAAACAGGCGGGCGGCACGCTTTCCGGCGGCGAACAGCAGATGCTGGCCATGGGACGCGCGCTCATGGGCCGGCCCAAGCTGCTGCTCCTGGACGAACCCTCCATGGGGCTCGCGCCCCTGGTGGTGCAGCTGATCTTCCGGACCATCAGCGACATCAACAAACAGCGCGGCACTACCATCCTGCTGGTCGAACAAAACGCCAACCTGGCCCTGCGTCTGGCCCGGCGCGGCTACGTGCTGGAAACCGGACGCGTGGTCCTCGAAGACCGCTCCGAAGCCCTGCTGGCCAACGCCGACATCCGCAAGGCCTATCTGGGCGAATAACCTGCCGCATTTTCAAGAACGTCCGGCCTGCCCCAGTGGCAGGCTTTTTTATTTGCAACAAAACTCCTTTTATCGTGGAGCTGCCTGCAGTTACAGAGCGCTTTCTCTGAATGCGACTTCTGGCAAATTGACTTTCCCTTGCGTTTTATGCATTGAAAATTATGGACAAAAGCACGTACACTGCGCAATCCGAGGCTTTCACACTTCTGCTTGTAAACCTCTAGCCAGGACTTTCACCCGCCACCCCAATGAAAATAACACTACCTTCTTTGCTTTTGGGACTGTTGCTGACTTTTGGCAGCATTGCAGCTTTCGCCGCTCAAGAACCATCCGACATCAAGCCCGCCAGGCCTGCCATACTGAACCAGGCATTGCAGATGCTCCTGGTCTCCTCTTCTGATTGGACGAGCGTTCCCGGAGAGATGCAACGCTACCAGCGCAAGACGTCAAACTCCCCCTGGGAAGCTGTAGGTGCGGCTGTTCTTGTTGGACTGGGAAGAAACGGCATGGCTCCCAGCGCACAGGTTTATGGCGACACGCCGACGGAGACGCCTTTCAAAAAGGAAGGTGACGGAAAATCTCCGGCCGGAGCCTTTCTCCTGCCCCTGGTTTTCGCCTACGCGCCGGAAGAGGCCCAAACGTCCATGCCCGTACTTCCTGTTACCGAAGATCTGGTCTGCGTGGACGATTCCGCGTCGCGCCATTACAATACGCTCGTTTCGCAGCGGTCCGTGGAAAAAGACTGGAACAGCGCAGAACAAATGTTACGCCCGGACGGACTGTATCGTTTCGGCATTCTGGCCGCCTACAATACGGACCCCGTACAGCCTGGGGCGGGTTCCTGTATCTTTCTGCATCTTGAAATCGGGCCGCAGCATTCGACCTCCGGATGCACGGGCATGCCGCCCGAAGCCATGCACGAGCTGCTACACTGGCTTGATCCGTCTCTGCATCCTGTACTGGTGCAGCTCCCCGCGGAAGAATACCAGCGCGTACGCGCACTCTGGGGACTGCCTTGAACCAAGGCGATGCAATAGCAGCGGATCATGTTCCAACTTGCTTTTGGATTACGACTAAGACTTTATTGATTAATACGCTGTCGTTAGCGTCGCATTTGTCAGCGCTCCTGCCCGTACTCCCTTGTCCTGTGCGGCGAACTGCACTATACAACCTGTATGGCTACCGGCGATCAACTGCTCAAACTCATCGAATGCCACTACGCGGGCGACTACGCGGGCTTTGACCAGATTGCCCGGCAAATTGCCGAGGAACTGGAAAAGGCGGGCAAACGCGATTTCGCCCTGCGGCTGATGGAACGCATTGCCTCCAGCAGCGAGGACCAAAGCGCTAACACGATGCATCTGGAGGGCGAACTGTCGCAACTGCTGCTTTCCAGCCGCCCCGCCACAGGTTTCGGGGACATGGTGCTGCGCGAGGACGTGGTCAACCGCTTCAAGCGCATTCTTCGCGAAAACCAGATGGCTGACCAGCTGCGCGCCCACGGGCTTTCGCCGCGGCGCAAGTTTCTGCTGCTCGGACCGCCCGGAACGGGCAAGACAATGACCGCCTCTGCGCTGGCTGGCGAGCTGAAGCTGCCCTTGTTCACCATCCGGCTGGAGGGCGTCCTGACCCGCTACCTGGGCGAAGCCTCGGGCAAACTGCGCCTGATCTTTCAGGGATTGAACCGCTACCGCGGCGTGTATCTCTTTGACGAATTCGACTCCATCGGCGCATCGCGTACGGCCAGTAACGACGTGGGCGAAATGCGCCGGACCCTGAATAGCTTTCTGCAGCTCATGGACGACGACAAATCCGACAGTATCATCCTGGCCGCCACCAACCACCCGCAGCTCCTGGATTACGCGCTGCACCGGCGCTTCGACGACACCATCCATTACGCCCTGCCCAGCGTGGAGGAGCGGACCTGGCTGCTCAAACACATCCTGAAGAACGAACCCACCCAGGATATGCTCTGGGACGAACTGCAGCAGCTCTCCGAAGGGTTGAGCCACGCGGAAATCACCCTGGCCTGCCGGGACGCCAAAAAGGAAATGATCCTGGCCAGTAAAGAGCATATCGACACCGACATGGTCCTGATCATGATCGGCGAACGCAAGACCCTGATGTAATGGGAAAGACATGGGCTTCCGGCGGCCCAAGAACCTTTTTACAAAAAGGTCCTTGGGGATCTCCCAAAACTAGTGGCTGGACATGCTGCAGATACATCCCTGATACGCGCTTTCATTTATGAAAAATCAACGCAAAGCTTACGCTTTTGGTCTGGGAACGGTGTTGCTGTGGTCCACCGTGGCCACGGCTTTCAAATATTCGCTGCGCTTCATGGATCCCATCCAGCTGCTGTTTTACGCCTCCCTGGCGTCCACACTGGTACTGCTGCTCATTCTGCTGCTGCGCGGCGGCCTGGGAGAACTGGCCCGCTTTACGCCCCGGCAGTGGCTGCAGTCCGTACTCTTCGGACTGATGAACCCCTTTCTGTATTATCTGGTGCTGTTCAAAGCCTACGACCTGCTGCCCGCCCAGGAGGCCCAGCCGTTGAACTATACGTGGGCCATAACCCTGGCGCTGTTGTCCATTCCGCTGCTCGGGCAGAAAATCCGCCCGGGCGAACTGCTGGCCGTGCTGGTGAGCTACTCGGGGGTTCTGGTCATATCCACCCACGGCGACCTGCTGGCCCTGCGCTTTTCCAGCCCCCTGGGTGTGGCCCTGGCTCTGGGCAGCACCATCATCTGGGCCCTGTACTGGATCTGCAATACGCGCGACGCACGGGATCCCGTGGCCGGGCTGCTGGCCAATTTCATCTGCAGCCTGCCTCCCGGCCTGCTGGTCTGCCTGCTGTTTTCCAAGCTGGCGGTGCCCTGGCGCGGCCTGCTGGGCGCGTGCTACGTGGGCTGTTTTGAAATGGGGCTGACCTTCGTGCTCTGGCTCACGGCCCTGAGGCTTTCGGAAAACACGGCCCGAGTGGGCAACCTGATCTTCATCTCGCCTTTCCTCTCTCTGGTCTTCATCCATTATTTCCTGGGCGAAGCCATTTTGCCCGCCACCTATGCCGGACTGGGGCTGATCATGCTCGGGCTGGCCCTGCAACAGCGCATGAAAAAAGCCTGAACCAGGGCTATCGCTGCACGGCGTAACATCCCATGCAGCGGATTACCATATGGTGGAACGGCAGAATCACATTGTAGTACAAACGACCTGTCCAGCGGCGGTACCTGGCGCCGGAAAGCAGATGAAAACGGCTCATCCCGTTCTCCAAGGGTTCGCGTACGACGCCCACATAGCCGATGATCATCGCATCCTGAGCCGAAGCCAGCCAGTAGCTTTCCTCCTCGGCCGCCAGCACCGTGAAAATGGCGGCCTGACCGCCCGGTTCGAAAGGCACATCCTGCGGTTCCAGATGCTCTTTTTCCGGAATACCTTCTTGACGTACGCCCAGCAGACGGACAAATCCTGCCCGGACGCGGTATAAAAAACGCATCCAGCCCGGCATATAGGACAGCGAGGCAGCCAGAAACTCCCGCATGGTTCCTCGGCTTTCAAAGACGACATCATGAAAATCATCGGCGGACTGCGCCACGGCGGCAAGAGCCGGGTACTGCGCCAAAATTTGCTTCGGATACATGGCATACTCCTTTTTTTGGTTGCTGCTTGACTTTTATATAAAAACTATACATAAAAAAGTCACTTATTTTTTGTTTAATATATAGCATTTTCAGGATTGCCATGAAAATCAGTTCCCAGCAAAAAATCGAGACCCGCCGGGCCATTCTGCAGGCCGCGGTGGAAATCATCATCGAAAAGGGATTCCGCGGCGCCAGCATGCGCGCCATTGCGCGGCTGGCGGATGTGGGAGACGCCACCATCTATAATTATTTCCCGACCAAAGAAGCCTTGCTGTACGGGTATTATCAGGATGCGCTGGAGCAGGCTCGGGAAAGTCTTGAGCAGGTCAAAGACTTCGAGCAGTTTGATCTGCGTGAAAAATTGCAGCTGTTTTTTGAAACCGTGCTGGAAGGCTTTCTGCCGGACCGCGAATTTGTGGCCGAGACCTTCCCCTCTGTTTTTTTTCATCCTATTCCCGCCGGCAAGGAGGCCCGTTCCATCCGTTCGCTGTTCATTGAAATCGTGAACGCTCAGATAGAATCCGCCATTGCCTCGGGTGACATTCCCGAAATGCTGCTTCGGGAGCTGCTCTGTCACTTCATCTGGGATTTTTATATCGCCGCAGTGCTGTACTGGATCAAAGACGATTCCGAACAATTTTCCAACACTTCGATTTTTCTGGATAAAAGCCTGGACCTGGGCTATACCATGCTCAAATCGGGCATCCTGGACAAAGCCACCGGCCTGCTTTCCTTCCTGTTCAAATCGCACGTACTGAGTAAGGTCGACCTGCTCATGGAGCAGCGCGAAACATTCAAACGTTTCGGGCAGGAGTTCATGAACCATGACGGACAGCGATAAGACTCCCAGGGGCAAATTTGCCCGCAGCGTGACAGGTGGCAAAACCGCGGCGCGGATGGGCGGACAGTATCTCAAGTACGCGCTGGAAAAGCCGTTTCTTTCCGAGGGTGACCGTTCGGACGCCAGACGGACGCTGGCCGCAAAGAGCGCTGCGACCCTGTTTGAAGGGCTTTGCCAGCTCAAGGGGACGGCCCTGAAAATCGCGCAGCTGCTGAGTCTGGAGCTGGATCTCTTTCCCCCGGAAGTTCGCGCGCAACTCGAGCGCTCGTATAACCAGGTGCCCCCCATCAACCGGGCCCTGGTCCGCAAGCTGCTGTATAACGCCTACGGGCAAAGTCCCGAAGCGCTCTTCTCCTCGTTTGATTCCCAGGCCTTTGCGGCCGCCAGCCTGGGGCAGGTGCACGAGGCCACAAGCCGCGACGGCACGCAGCTGGCCTTGAAAATTCAGTATCCTGGAATCCGGGATACCATTCGCAGCGATATGAGCCTGATAAGGGGGCTTTTACGGCCTTTGGGCGAATACCGGCGAATGCTGCCTGTCCTGGAAGAAATAGAAACCAGGCTGCTGGAAGAGACGGACTATTTACGGGAAGCGGCCAATGCGGCGTTTTTTCGAGACAGCCTGCGGCTGGAGCGAATCCGGATTCCCGAAGTTCATGCCGACTGGTGCACGGAATCCGTGCTCTGTCTGAGCCGTCTGCCGGGAACGCCCCTGAACCTCTGGTTGGAGTCGCACCCGGCTTCCACGGACAGAGACGCCGTGGCGCAGACCCTGCAGGACCTCTTCATCACCAGCCTCTACGAACTGCGGACCATCCATGCGGATCCCAATCCGGGGAACTTTTTGATTATGGAGGATGGCTCCGTCGGTCTTGTGGATTTCGGATGCGTCAAGCAATTCGCCGCCGGCTTTGTCGCCCAGATCCGCCAATTGCCCGCCACCCTCGCCAGAGGCGACAACGATGCCTGTTTCAGACTCTTTCGCGGTATCGGCACCATACCGGAAGACATCGACGACGCCCTGGAAGCCCGGATCCGGGAAGCGCTCGTACGCTACAGCAACTGGTTCGGACGGCTGTATGCGGGGCAGGTATTTGATTTTTCGCTGGAAAAGGACTTCATCAAAGAGGGCAAAGCCATTTCTTTGGACATGAAGGAAATGTTCCGGCGGCTGCACATCAATCCGGACTTCATTTTCCTGGACCGGACCCGTTACGGCCTGTTGCGGTTGTTTGAACGTATGGAAGTCCGGGTCGCCTTCCGCAACGCGTACGAATGGGGAAAGCCTGCGTAATCCGCCTTTGCGATATCCTAAAAAACAGATCAGACGGGGTGTTATCGAGAAAAGTTAGACGAGTTCTTCTTTGCGGGTGGTGAAGAGCGCGATGTACTGTCCGGCCTCTTTTTCGGCCAGGGGCCTGGAATACAAAAAGCCCTGGGCGTACTCGCAGTTGAGCGAATGCAGGAGATCCTGCTGTCTTCTGGTCTCCACGCCTTCGGCGACCACGGTGAGCTTGAGGCTGTGGGCCAGGGAGATGATGCCTTTGACTATTTCCAGGTTTTCCGGCGAGATGGTCATTTGCTGGACAAAGGACAGGTCGATCTTGAGCAGATCCACGGGGAAGCGCTGCAGATAGCTCATGGAAGAATAGCCGGTTCCGAAATCATCGATGCCCAGGGTGATGCCCAGCCGCTTGAGGCGGTAGAGTTTTTCCGTGGCGGACTCGGCATGCTCCATGATGGTGGTCTCGGTAATTTCCAGGCGCAGATGTTCGGGCGGCAATTTGGTTTTCTGCAGAATACGCTTGATGTGTTCCACCAGATCGGACTGGGAAAACTGCTTGCCCGACACATTGACCGAAATCATCAGATCGGAGCCCATGGAAAAGGCTTCATGCCAGAACGCCATGGTTTTGCAGGCTTCTTCCAGAATCCAGAGCCCCATTTCAGTGATCAGCCCCGTATCTTCGGCAACAGGGATGAATTCGTTGGGCCGGATCAGTCCTTTTTGAGGGTGGTTCCAGCGTACGAGGGCCTCGAACCCGACCAGCTGCAAATTATCCAGCGAAAGGATGGGCTGGTAGACCAGATAAAATTCATTGTTGCTCAGCGCGTGCCGCAGGTCATTTTCAATGGTCAGCAGGCGGACCGCCTGATCCAGCAGGCGGGTGGTGAAGACCTTGAAACGGTTCCGGCCCAACTCTTTGGCCCTGTGCATGGCCAGATTGGCGTTGCGCAAAAGGTCTTCCGGCTGCAGGGTCTGAGGAGGACTGAGCACGATGCCGATGCTGCCCGAGGTCTGGATTTCAATGCCGTCCACATCGAAGGGATCTCCCAGTTCCTTGCGGATGCGCTTGACCACCTGGATGGCCTCGCGATGGGAAGCCAGCTCCTCCACAAGAATCACGAACTCGTCTCCACCGTAACGGCTGACCGTATCCAGGCTGCGGACGCAGCGCAGCAGCCGTTCGCCGATACGCACCAGGAGCTTGTCGCCGAATTTGTGGCCCAGACTGTCGTTGATGACTTTGAAACGGTCCAGGTTGAGGAACAGCAGGGCGTAGTTGTAATTTTTCCGCTGCCGCGAGCGTTCCTGGGCCTGCGCGATATGATCCAGGCAACGCGTCCTGTTGGCCAGTCCGGTAAGCGGATCATGCAACGCCTGGTACTTCAGCTGAATTTCCAGCTGTTTCCGGCTGGTGATATCGCTTATGGAACAGCGCGTGCCGAGATATTCGCCGTTTTTGCCCCGGACCACGCGACTGACCTGGGTCAACCAGCGCATCAGTCCGTCCTTGCGGAAAAAGCGGAAATCGATGGAGCCTTTTTCGATCTGCGTTTTGTCCGCCATGTATTGCAGCCAATGGGGCAGATCATCCTTGTGAATCAGTTTTTCGATGAACTTGGCATCCTCCATGAATTTTTCCGGAGGATAGCCCGTGATGCGTTCGCTGGAGAGGCTGACGTAAAGCATTTCATCATCGGGACCGAACCAGTTTTCCCAATGAAAAGCGTAGTCGGCGATGATGCGGTAGCGTTCTTCGGACTGCAGCAAGGCTTCCTTGAACTTGTTCATGCTGGAAATGCTGCGCTCCAGCTTCTGATTGGCCTGTTTCAGAGCCTTTTTCTGATGGTGCAGGTCGATGAATACTTTGACCTTACTTAGGAGTATTTCGTTTTCAACAGGCTTGATGAGATAGTCAACAGCTCCTATTTCATAGCCTTTGAAGATATTGCGCTGGTCTTTGCTGATGGCGGTGATGAAAATGATGGGGATATGCTTTGTCTTGTCGTTCCTGCGCAGCAGTTCGGCAGTTTCGAACCCGTCCATTCCGGGCATCATGACATCGAGCAAAATAAGAGCGAAGTCATGCTCTTCTGCGGCTTTTAACGCTTCAACGCCGGAAGTTGCTTCCACAACATGCAGCATTAAAGGTTTCAAAATGCCTTTGAGCAGGATCAGGTTGATGCGCTGGTCATCAACAATGAGTATGTCGACTTGTTTCTCCATTCACCACTGCCCAAGGGCGATACCGAAAAAACTATCCCCCGGTTGTTCATCCCCGTGGTGGGAATGCAAAAAGCATATGAAAAGAAGAAGTTCCACCCTGTAAGGTACTAATTTACGCATGTTGGGGGCTATGTGTCAACAATTCTAAAATCTAGAAAAAAACTAGTCGCAGATAGATGTTAAATAAACTGAATAAATCAACAACATACTGATTATTAAGCAATTAATTGCTTTTGACGTCTCAATTGCGTAGCGACCAAATAAGCTCAATCTATTTTCTTGTAATCCTAGTACTACTTACTTATAACATATGATAAACAAGTATTGACTTATGCTATGCCCTCCCTGCCAGATAACCACTGGCTTGCAGAAAATAACGCTGCCTTAAAAAAACTTTAGAAATCCGTCAGTCTCAAGAATATTTTTGCATGGACCAGGACGTAGTTTTGACCCTCCCTGCGGACCTCACTTTTTCCCTAAGAAGCAAGCAGGGCTGTGGCAAAATCCTTTCCATTAAACGGCCGCAAATCCTCCATTTTTTCACCCAGTCCGACAAAAGTGATCGGCAGGCCGAAGCGCATGGCCACGGCAACCACCACGCCGCCTTTCGCCGTTCCGTCGAGCTTGGTCAGGATGATCTCATCCACGCCCACAGCCTCGGAGAACAGTTTGGTCTGGGACAAGGCGTTCTGGCCGGTGGTGGCATCCACAACCAGAATGGAGCGGTTGGGAGCGCCGGGGTGCTTTTTGCCAAGCACTTTTTTGATCTTATGGAGTTCTTCCATCAGGTTGACCTTGGTGTGCAAGCGTCCGGCCGTGTCCATCAGCAACAGATCATAGCCTTCCTCCAGACATTTATCCATGGCCTCGTAGGCCACCGCGGCCGGATCGGCATCCTGGCCTTTGGCGTAAAATCCGGCGCCGACGCGCTTGGCCCAGATGGAAAGCTGCTCCACCGCAGCAGCGCGAAAGGTATCACCCGCGGCGATGAGCACCTTGCGGCCCAGCATTTGCTCGCGATGCGCCAGCTTGGCAATGGTGGTGGTTTTCCCCACGCCGTTCACCCCGATAACCAGCACGACTTCAGGCGGATTGTAGGCCTTGATCCGCTTTTCCTCCTTGAAGATCTCCTCAAGCTCCTCCCGCAGCAGATCCTTGAACTGCGCCGGATCTTCCACGTTGTTTTTCCGGGCGCGGTCACGCAGTTTTTCCGTCAGTTCCGTGGCGGCCTCAAAACCGACGTCGGCCATGATCAAGATTTCTTCCAGGTCATCCCAGAACGCCTGGTCTATGGTGCTGTGCGCGGAGAGCAGTCCGTCGATCTGCTTGGTGATGGTCTCGCGGGTTTTACTCAGCCCCTCGGAGAGCTTCAGGAAAAGGCGGTTGCGTTCGTCTTCCTCATCTTCCAGGTCCAGGGCCAGGGCCAGGCGATATTGCAGCTCGGAGCGGAATTCCTCCACCCGGGCATAGTCCATGTCTTCCAGCCAGTCCGCGAACCGTTTGACAAAGTCCTGGGTTTCCGCGGCGGGTGCGCCCAGGGCTTTGAACAAAAATTCCAATCGTTCCCAAAGCTCCGGACCTGCCTCTTCGACTCCGGCCAGCACATGCTCCAGCCAGACCGAAAGCCGAGGCTCCGCCGCACGCAGGGCCAGGGTAAGCTCCTGCTGCCAGCCAGCTTCCGCCACAGGGGCCGCCTCGGACTCCCGTGGCCTCGCAACGGGTTCTGCCGCAGCCTGCTCCGGTGCTTCCGGCGCCGTAACTTCTGCGGCCGGAGGGGGAGTTTTGTCTGCGGCTTTTGTTTCCGGCTCGGGCTCGGGTGCCTGTTCTTCTGCTGGCACTGGTGCAGGCGGCGTCTCGGGCTCCGGTAGTATTTCCGCGGGGGCCTCCAGTTCGAGCACGATGTCGGCCTGCGCCTCAGGTTCGGCTAAAGGCGGTTCTACACCGGCGTCATCCTGTTCCTGGGCAATCTGCTGGTCGGCAGCCTGTTTTGCGGCCGCATCCTGGTCCGTATCTTCAGTTTTCTTCCAGATTTTGGTGATCTTTGAAAAAAAACCCATGCAAACAACCTCTCTTTATTCTGCGAATAATGTAGTTAGAGCCGTTCCGCTTTCCGGACAGGCTCCTGTCGATCGAACGATGGCTTGGCAGACTGCGCCCGCTCGCGGGCTACAGCGTGTGCAGAGAAATGGATTCCTTACGGCGAGCGTATCCGATGCCACGGATACTTGGCAAGGATACGGGCCTTAGTCAAGCAGGCAAATAAAACGCAACTAAAGCGGAATCCACCCGGACTAGGTTTTATCACAGCTCAGCTGTCCGATACGCATCTTACTCAACTTTCGGCATTAAACAGGCGAATCAAACAATAATCCGCATCAAGAAATAAGCGTTTTGTTGAGTAAAGGATTTTTGAAACCTTAAAGATGGGACGCTCCCACCAATTGAATAGGCTTCAACGGAGCGAACAATCCTTGAAAAGGAGTCGTCCAATCATTAATACATGAACTAGTACCGTATGCGTATACGCTGACTTAGATTGCCGAAGGTCTCTATTCCTTTTTAGAACAAGGAACAACATCAATGAATTCAAGCAACGAATCCCTGTCCATGGCACTTGAGCAAAAAATCTTTCAAGAACTTGGGATTGAAAACAAAAAACGAGACCATCTCGCCGATTTTTTCGTCAGAAAACAGTATCCGCCCAAAGCCCTGCTTCTCTCCATAGGCGACAGGTGGGAAAATGTGTTCTACATTCATAAAGGTCTTGTCCGGCTTTTTTATACTGATACTGAAGGTAAGGAGTTCAACAAGGGCTTCTTTTACGAAGACCAGTTGATCTGGCCCATTGCACCTTCTGCCCGAACGGGAAAATCTCTATTCAGTATTGCCGCACTTGAAGAACTCACTGTATCCATCTGCAGCTTCAATCTTTTTTTTGACTGGCTTACAAAGCATGGCTGTTGGGAAAAATTTGCCCTACCCTATGCAGAAGCCTCCGCGGAACGTTTGTTCAAGCGGGAATACGAATTCCTTCAAAATTCTGCCACCGAAAGATACCAAAGATTTACTAGAGACTATCCCGAACTTGTCAGGCGAATTGCAGATTATCATCTCGCATCGTACCTTGGCATCACAAATGTCACGCTATCAAGAATCAAAAATGCAACTGGTTTTAACATAGGTTAATGAAGGATTCTCATCTATCCGCTACCTCTTCAGAGTAACGTATCGATTAAACAGGCAACATAGATACCTACCTGAGGAGGTTAAAGATGAAACTGCTAACCGGCAAGACAGCCGTCGTAACAGGCGGCAGTGATGGAATCGGTTTTGGTATTGCAACGGCGTTTGCCAGGGAAGGGGCCAATTTGGTCATCACGGGAAGGGACAAGGAAAAACTGGCTCATGGAGCGGACATTCTCCGGCAGAATGGCATCAATGTTCGAACAGTTGCAGGAGATTTAAGCAACATAGAATCTATTCATGAAATAGCAGAACATCTCCACAAGGAAAACATCCGGATCGATATTCTGGTCAATAACGCGGGCATCGGCCGATTCATACCATTCGCAGACACGGAACCAGCTTCACTGGATTATCACCTGAATTTGAACGTCAAGGCCCCATACCTGCTGACTCAGGCATTCCTGGATGATCTCATCAGATTACAAGGAAACGTGATCAATATTTCGTCTTATTTTGCTGGAAGAATGCTGCCGGACCGGCCTTCAACGGCCTATTCCCTGACCAAAGGAGCCCTGGACTCTTTCACCAAGGCACTCGCCTTTGAACTCGGCCCCAAAGGGGTTCGAGTAAACGCCATCGCGCCGGGGACCATTGACACGCCACAGGTTGCCGTAAACATGAGTCGGCTCGACGACCGCGCCAGGGATCGTTTTCAAGCCATGATTCAATCTATCTATCCGTTGCAGAAAATCGGGGAAGCCTGTGATATCGGCAACATGGCTGCATTCCTGGCTTCTGATCAGGCAAAATGGATCACCGGTGGGATCTTCCCTGTCGATGGGGGCCTTACGACCAACTAGATGATCCCTCTTGCTGCAAAGGATAAAAAACAGGCTGCCATGAAGTCCTGCTTTTCGTTTTCTAACTCGGAGTATATCCGCCCAGTCTTTTCCGGGTGATGCAATATCAGCTTGCGGCAGGTGCGTTGCCGGTTGTGCAACCACCTGCCGTGTTTTTCATGATCAAGCGCACGCCCTAAATGCATCACTTCGAACGCTACTTACTTAATGAAAGACTCCGGAAGCTGCGATATTCCAGGAAACATCCAGCTCCTCGATGAAAAACCAGTTGGTAAGCTCGGCATCGTCCATGACCCAGATGACGTTCGCTCCGGAGGTGGAGTTGCGCCAGAGCACTTCGGGGGCGCCGTCGCCGTCAAAGTCGTTGATGGTGGCCACGCTCCAGGCATCCCGCGTACTGTCGGTAAATTCATAATCCTCCATGGAACCGTCACTGTTCATATGCCAGATGACATTGTTGCCGGTGGAGGAGTTGCGCCAAAAAATATCCGGCACGCCGTCCTCGTTGAAATCCCCTATTCCGCCCACGCTCCAGGCCGTGCCGCAGCTCTGGGTGGTGACGAATTCGTCCCAGGCCGTACCATCCATGAACCAGATGACGTTTTTACCTGTTTCGGTATTGCGCCAGAGAATATCGCTGTCACCATCCGAATTAAAATCCGCAACCGCCACGGGCGTCCAGGTGGTTGTCACATCGTTGAGGGCCACAGTGGAATCATATGTGGCACCCTCCATGAGCCAGATGGAACTTTTGCCGGTGTCGGATTTTGTCAGCAGAATGTCGCTGTAACCATCGCCGTTAAAATCGCCCACCCCGACAATGGTCCACCCAAGGGAATTTTTGATTTTCGTCGCATCCGTAAGAAAGTATTCATCCAGATAGTAGATATAATTCACTCCGGTGGAAGCATTATTGACGATCAGATCCGGCTGCGTCTCGCTCACCGTTATATCACTCATCAGTATGTTGCCCATCTGCATGTTCAAATCATTGGTGTGCCCTTCATAGGCCAGCCAGAAGGTGCCGTCATTGTTCGGTCCGGCTGTGGTTCCTTTGCTGTACTGGCACAGCCAGGCGGCTTTCGTATCGTTGTAGCCGATCACAGCTACGTTGATGACGCCCAGCTTATCGCCTGTGGCCTGCGTATAGACTGTACCGGAAGCATTATTGCGCCAGTAGGAATCAAAATCGCTGTAGTAGTCGAATTGCAGGAAGCCCGGACCATCGGTGGAAATGGAGGATTGTACGTCTGTGACAGTGTCCGTACTGACCGTGTAATATCCGGTGGTGCGATAGGGAAGCTCTCCGCAGACATTCAAATCTTCACACTCCGGTTCCGAACCGTCTTCTGACGGATAACCGGTGCAATCTTCCAGCAATGGGCCGGTGTCCGTCCAGAATTCAAGAACGTCCGGTCCTCCGTCGGAAGAGCACCCCGCGTAGGTGTCTCCACAGGAAATCAACTGCTGGGGAGAAAGCGTTTTGGACGCATATCCCGCGATGAGTATTTTGGATTCAAATACAGTTGTGGCGGCAAAAGCCCAGCTTGCATCGCAATCCCCCTGGTCTTTGGCGTCATTGACGACATTGCTGTCCCTCCAGTCCAGGGCCGCGGCCAGAGCGGTGGTGCTCCACACTCCCTCGCTGGTGACCAGGGACAGCATGACGAACAGAAACAGCACGATGCAAGTATTGATCGCCTTCATTGAATCTACCTTCGTTTTAAAGAAATATTAAAGACCGCCAGTTATGCTGATTGTCACTTGAAAATGTTCCGCGGCGTTTTGCTCCCCTTCCCAAGTTCTGAAATAACCGAGTTCGAGTTTTGTTTCGCCCGGATTGATCGCCTTGAACACAAACAGTGCCTTGCCAGGAGCTCCCGGAATGCTTTTTTCCGGCGGGATAAATGTTTTGCTTATCAGTTCGAGCAGATGCGAATCCTGTTGCAGCACATTCCAGGTGTAGCCCGTGGAGGGGTTTTCCTTGAGCCGTACCAGCAATTCCTGGCCGCAGGCCACGCTCACGTTCGTCGCATTGTTTGTCGCATCCAGATCAATGGTGGCATTTTTTTCGGCGGCCTGCGCCCCGCCGGACAGCAACATCAACCCCAGAATGAAAACAACCACGGCCTGCTGCAAACGCCGCTGCGAAAAAAAACTATTTTGTAACTGATACCATAGTCCGGTGCCCGTGGTCACGTGAATTCTCCGATGTGTGTTCTGCGGCGATGGCTGGTCCGCCCGATTTTCAACGCTCTTTTCACTTTTCGTTAATTTGTCCTAATTTCTTAAGATTTTTAACAACAAAACTCCAGATCAATTCTCAGCCAGGTTCTCGTTGCATACGGAATGAAATCTCTCCTGTATTTTCGGCTCACTCCCATTGTATTTTCTCCGGATAGATGTACAATTTATAACAAGGAGCAAAATCCGTAATTCTGTTCATCTCTTCCAAGACTACGCCTTTTTTGGAAATGCTGCCAGTACAAGCGCCCCGAAAACTGCTGCGATACTGCTCCCTTTAGCAACAACGGACCGTGAAACCGGTCCGCATTCCCCGGAGGGGTCTGGATGCTGGAAGTCGACAGAATTCAAACGGAACTCCTGGCGGTCAAAAGAATCATTTCCTGCGAAATCGAGCGTGTCAAAGATACGCTGCACCACCTCGACTGCCAGACGCGGGATCTGTTGTCCTGCACCGGACGCGACGACTCCGCCATCGACGCCTGGCTGGAAAAACAAGGTTTTACAGTTGGCGAAGACGGTTTTTTTCTCAGCATCCCGCAGCTGCAGGCCCACCGGACGGGAAGCCTTCCGTCTGCAGCAATCAGCTACTCCTGGCCGCCGAACCGGATTACGGACCAGGACGCCAGATTCCGGATGTATTGCCTGCGCAACATGGGGCGCACCCTTGAAACCCTGCACCGGCGTTTTTCCGGCGCGGCCTGGATCTATTACCAGGACATCACCAATACGGCCCTGCAATATCCTTACATAGACCAGATCTCCGCCATAACGCCGGACTTTGACTGGTCCCAGTACCATACGTTCCGCTCCGTATGCCCCGAGACCAACCCGAAAAGGCGCGTACGCTGGTCCCCCCCTCATGTGGATTACGCGGGCAAAGGCCTGATCGTGGCGGCTTCAATCCCCGTATATTGCGATGACGACTTCATTGGCCTCTGGAGCATCGACCTCACCGTGGACAGCCTGATCAACCCTGTCATTCTTACTCCCCGCCGCAAATCCCAGATATCCTGCGTCATTAAAAGCACCGGCGCCTTGCTTGCCTGCAACAGAGGGATGGAATCCGCGGAAATGAACAAGGGCGAGGTCTTTTGCGCGCCCCTGGAGGGCATACACGATGCTTTTTCGCAGATCGACTTGCAGCTGTTTGCGGACAAGCCCTCCGGGCATCGCATTCTGCAGACTGACTCGGGCGATTACCAGATACATTGGGCAACGCTGCGATGCATTGACTGGACCTGTGTCACGCTGCTTTCCCGCGAAGATCTGCTCGATACGGCCAAATCCAAGTTCCGGAAAGCTTTCAACGGCCTGGCCAAAGGGGAATTCGGCTCCCCCATCAACCTTAACAACCTCTCGGACGACATGCTGGAAATCGGCTCCGCATACAATGACATGCTCTTGAAGCTGGAATACGCGCAGCAGAAAATGTCCGAACAGCAAGTCGCCCTGACCGAGGCAAAAGAAAAAGCCGAAACCGCCAGCCATGCCAAGTCACTGTTTCTGGCCAACATGAGCCACGAACTGCGGACGCCTCTCAACGGCATAGAAGGCATGCACCAGCTGTTGCATTTTACAAATCTGGATCCGGAGCAGCGGCATTATCTGGATCTGGCGACAACCTCCACACGCCGGCTGACAAATCTGCTGAGCGATATCCTGGATCTGACCAGGGTGGAGATGGGAAAAATGCGCAGAGAGGACAAACTTCTGGATCTGACGGACATTCTGCAGCAGGTCCGCCAGCTGTTCGGGCTTACTTGCAGGCATAAAGGCGTCAGGCTGACCTTCCACACGGATCCGGCCATCCCTGGCAATCTGTCGGGGGATCCCGTGAGACTGCAGCAGATCCTCAACAATCTTGTGGGCAACGCGGTCAAGTTCACGGATTCGGGCAGCATTCGCATCGAGGCGCAGCTCCTGCCGAGTTCCCACGCAAACACGGTGCACGTGCTTTTTTCCATCTCCGATACGGGCGTCGGCATTGACCCGGACAGTCTTGAAATCCTGTTCGAACCCTTCACGCAACTGGACCAGGGCTACAAACGCTCCTACCAGGGAGCCGGACTCGGCTTATCCATAGTCAGCCAGCTTGTCCCCCTGCTGGGAGGAGAACTTTCCGTCACCAGCGAACCCGGTGTCGGCAGCACTTTTTATTTTTCCCTGCCCTTTGAAAAACACCAGGAATCAACGCCCGCATCCGCCCCAACCTCCGCCAAATCATCCGCACCCCTGCAACAGAGCACGGACTCCCGCGCCATCCTGCTGGTGGAGGACGACGCCGTCAATCGCATTGCCCTGGAATCCCTGCTGCAGAAACTCAATTTCCGAATCCGCGCTGTGGAAAACGGCGCACTGGCCCTGCAGGAACTTACTGCCCGCGAATACGCCCTGGTCCTCATGGATATGCAGATGCCCATCATGGACGGCGCCCAGACAACACTGGCTATCCGTACGGGACAGGCCGGAGCCCAGAACCGGGATATCCCCATTATCGCCGTTACGGCCTACGCCATGCCCGAGGACAAAAACAACGTCCTGAGTTCCGGAGTGGACCGCTACCTGCCCAAACCGGTTAACATCAACGAACTGATGCAGGTGATCAACGGACTTCTTTCTGGCGCTGACTCTCTTTAACGAATCCAGCATGGCACATTCCGCGCCATCCGCTTTTCCAGGCCGGACTTACCCGCCGCCCGATGGTTTATGACATTGGGGCAACACGCCTGTCACATAAACGACATACTGGCGGGGTACCTAGGGAGCTGCATTTTGCAGTGCGGCCCCTGAGGCGCACCCAAATCCAACCACGGAAGCGTACAAGCAATGCGCATCGGTCTGGCCAGTGTTTTTCTGCAGGAATATCCACCGCTTGAAGCTCTCAGTCTGGCGGCCGAGGCCGGCTACGACTGTGTCGAACTATGGGCCGACCATTTGCGCCTCCATCCGGCTCCTCCCGCGGCTTTGCGCGCCCGGGCGGAGGAACTCGGGCTTGAACTCAGCCTGCACGCGCCGCACTACGATCTGAATCCCCTGGCCTTCAATCCGGACATTAGGGAAAGCTCGCAGCGCCAGTTGCTGGAGGCTCTGGAACTGGGCGCGGCGCTCGGAGCACGTATCGTGGTGCTGCATCCGGGACGTCTGAGCGCTCCCTGGAGTACGTCCGCACAGGCCTTTGACACGCTGTTCGCCTTTGCCGCGCGGCTGGAACAGCAGGCCGCACGGCTGGATGTGCTTGCCTGCGTGGAACTGATGGAAAACAAAGACAAAGAATTTTTTCAAACCCCGGAAGATGGAGCCCTGCTTCTGGCGCAAAAGCTGCCCCACATCGGCCTTACCGTGGACATCGCTCATCTGCATACGCTGGGCGACCCGCAGGGTGCAGCCGGCGTACTGCGGCGCTTTCAGCCCCGCGGATTCGACCACGTCCACCTGAGCGATTCCGGTCCCCAGGCGACGCATCTGCCTCTGGGGCAAGGCGCGGTGAATCTGGCAGAAGTGCTGGACGCCCTGCCTTCCGGTTATGCGGGAAAAGTGATCATCGAAGGATACGTTCCCGGACGGGGCAAAGAGATCATCCGTGAAAATCTCACCTTTTTGCGCGGACTGCTACCCCGCAACAAAGGCTGAGTTGCTGGTCAAGGACTGTTCGGCACCGTTTCAACGCAACACAATGTAAAAAAGGACAGGTAATCATGCGTAAGCTCGTCTTTTCCCTTTTTTTGAATTTGATTGTCTTTCTCACCTCAGCCCAGGCCGCAGACCTGGTCATCTACACCTCGCAGCCTCAGAATCAGATGGTCGAGGTCATCGAACTGTTCAAACAAAGCAATCCTGACCTTGATGTCGAACTCTACCGGGACGGCACCACCAAAGTGCTCAACAAATTGCAGGCCGAACTCGCCGCCGGGCAGCCCAAGGCCGACATTCTGCTCATCGCGGACTCCGTGGCCATGAACGCGCTGAAAAAACAGGGGCTGCTGCAGGCCTACGCAGACGCGGACGTGAGCGGTTTCGACAGTTCGCAATATGATTCCGACAAGTGCTTTTTCGGCACCAAGCTGATCACCACGGGCATCATCTACAACACCAAGGCCGGCGTTCCCGTTCCCGCGTCCTGGAAGGACCTGCTCAAGCCCGAAGCCAAAAATCAGGTGATCATGCCCAGCCCGCTTTACTCCGGCGCGGCCGTGATCCATGTGGGCACGCTGACCGAGCAGCCCGGTCTGGGATGGGAATATTATGAACAACTCGCGGACAACGGCGCCGTGGCCGGCAAAGGCAACGGATCCGTGCGGGAAGCCGTGGCCAGAGGCGAAAAAGCCTACGGCATCATCATCGATTACATGGCCTTCGGAGCCAAAGCCAAAGGTTCGCCTGTGGATTTCGTCTTCCCGACCGAAGGCGTGACCAGCATCAACCAGCCCGTGGCCATCCTGAAAAGCGCCGCCCATCCGGATGCCGCCAAAAAATTCATCGATTTCCAACTCTCCAAGGCCGCACAGGAACAATCCGTACGGCAGGACTACATCCCCCTGCTCAAAGGGGTGCAGCCTCCGGCAGCCTACGGCGACCTGAGCAACCTCAAGGTGATGACGGCCGATCCCGACGTGATCGAGAAAAAGACCGAGGAAAACAAACGCAAATTCGCGGACCTCTTCGGCGGCGCGTAGCGAGTTTTATAGCGGAGAGTGGAATGCCTCCGGCGGGCCAAGAACCTTTTTTTAAAAAAGGTTCTTGGGAATCTCCCAAAACTTTTGACTGGTATACTAACGCATTGAAGTGAAAAACTGTATTCCCATACGCGGGGCTTGGGGCAGCGCCTCAAAATACCCCGGTGCATCCTTTGCTTCTTTCCTGAAAAGTCTGCTTCCGGCCGACCATGGCGAGCGCTGGCTGCTCGTCATGGTGGCCGCCTATGTGCTGGCCCTGTGCGTGGCGCCTCTGGGGCGTTTGTTCGTGGAGACCCTGTTTCCCGCCCAGGGCAGCGTATCTGATATAGCCCAAAGCCTGCTGCACAGCCGCTCCGTCCGCAAGGCCGTATACAATACGCTGGAGTCGGGGCTGGCATCCACGGTGTTGTCTCTCGGGCTGGGCACGTTCATGGCGCTGCTCATCGGGCTTACGGACATCCGCCGCAAAACCCTGCTGGTGTTCATGCTCATGGCGCCCATGCTCATCCCCGCGCAGATCACGGCGGTTTCCTGGCTGGAACTGCTCGGACCGTCCAGTCCGCTTCTCAAACCCCTGGGCTATGCGCTGGAACCAGGCACGCGCAATCCCTTGTATTCGCGCTGGGGCGTGATTATGCTGCTGGCCGTGGAGCACGCCGGCATGGTCTTTCTGGCCGTCAGGGCCGGGCTGCGAGCCATTCCCAGAGACCTCATCGAGGCAGGCAGAAGTGTGGGCGCGGGACCGCTGCGCATCTGTTGCATGATCATCCTTCCGTTGCTGCGCCCGTCTTTGATCGCGGGCTGCGCCCTGGCCTTTGTTGCCTCCATCGGCAATTTCGGCATCCCCGCCCTATTGGGCATTCCGGGGCGCTATCTCGTCCTGAGTACGCTCATTTACCAGCGTTTGTCCTCCTTCGGCCCCTCGGTGCTGGGCGAAGTCGGCGGCTTGTCCATGATTCTGGCCGCGCTCGCGGGCCTGGGACTTCTGGTGCAGCATCTGTCCCGCCGGAACCAGGTGCAGTTGACCGAAGGCGGCAGGCTGGAGCCTCCTTTTACCCTGGGACGTTGGCGGCTTCCCGTGGAAGCCGCTGTCTGGCTGGTGCTGCTGTTTCTGGCAGTGCTGCCGCTTCTGGCCCTGGTGGGCACCGCCCTGATTCCGGCCTTGGGCGTGGCGCTTTCGCCCGCCACCATTACCCTGGATAATTTTCATTTCGTGTTCGAACACGGCGGTACGCGCCGCGCCTTTGCCAACAGCGCTTTTCTGGGACTGGCCGCGGCCGCCCTCGTCGTACTTGTCAGCCTGCCCTTGTCCTACCTGGTGGTAATTCGCCGCAACCGGGTTGCCGCCCTGCTGAATATTTTCGCAGACGCGCCCTTTGCCCTGCCGGGCATCGTGCTTTCCATCGCCTGCATCATCGCCTTTATCCGCCCCCTGCCCGTGCTGGGATTCTCATTGTACAATACGATCTGGATCATTCTGGTCGCTTACCTGGCCCGGTTTCTGGCCTTTGGGCTGCGCCCGGCTTTCGCGGGCATGGAACAGATCGACACGACGCTGGAAGAAGCCGCCCAGATCGCCGGAGCGGGCTGCGTCACCCGCTTGCGGCGGATCATCGCGCCCATCGCCCTGCCCTCGGCCATGGCCGGTGGGATTCTCGTGTTCATGGGGGCTTTCAACGAACTCACGGTTTCTTCGCTGCTCTGGTCCGCGGGCAACGAAACGCTGGGCGTGGTCATTTACAACCTCTACGACGAAGGCAATTCCACCGGGGCTTCCGCCGTGGCCGTTCTGGCGGTCTGCGTCACCCTGGCCATTGCCGGTGTCGCCTCATTTTTTATGCGCAAGCTGCCAAGAGGAGTGCTGCCGTGGCAAGAATAACTCTCCAGGATGTGAGCAAACAGTTCGGCCGGACCCTGGCCCTGGACAACATCAACCTGCAGGTGGCCGACGGCGAGTTCATCGCCTTGCTGGGCGCATCGGGCTGCGGCAAAACCACCCTGCTGCGTTTGCTTGCCGGTTTTGAAAGCGTGGATGCGGGAGAAATCCGTATCGACGACGATCTGATGTCCGGCCGGGACCGCCACGTTCCGCCGGAAAAACGCCGGGTCGGCATGGTTTTTCAGGCTTACGCGCTGTGGCCGCACATGACCGTACGCCAAAACGTGGAGCTTTCTCTGCGGGTACAACGTATTCCGGCCGCAAAACGGCGAAAAACCGCGGACACCGCCCTGAAAGCCGTGGGCATGCTGCAGCTGGCCGAACGCAAACCATCGGCTCTGTCCGGCGGACAGCGCCAGCGCGTCGCTCTGGCCCGCTGCCTGGCAATGAATCCGCGTCTGGTACTGCTGGACGAACCCCTGGCCAATCTGGACATGAACCTGCGCGAGGCCATGCAGGAGGAATTCCGGCGCTTTCACGCGCAGACCGGCAGCACCATGATCTACGTTACCCACGACCAGGCCGAGGCCATGGCCCTGGCGGACCGCATCGTGATCATGGACAAGGGCCGCATCCTGCAGGCTTCCCCGCCCGAACAACTCTACCGCGAACCCGCCAACGAGACCGTGGCCCGCTTCATCGGCAAGGGCATGCTGGTGCCGGTGCGTGTACTGGAAGCCCACGAGCAACGGGTCACCGTGGAGCTGTTCTCCCGCAAAACCACCCTGCGCGCCTCGGGTATCATCGGAGATCAGGCCCTGGCCTGCCTGCGCCCGGAAGACCTGCAGCTTTCCGAAAACGGGCACGGCTTCCCCGCTGTGGTCAGCAACTTCGTCTACCAGGGCGGCGGCGGCATCGTGCATCTGCACCCCCTGGACCACCCGCAGCAGACCCTGCGCGTACAGCATACGGGCCCGTGGCCCCAGGTGGGCGAACAAGTCAGCGTCAGTGTGAAAGACGGCTGGCTTCTGACCGCCAATGAACTGCAGTAAGCACGACATCCAAATTTTTTTTGTGACGTACGTTCCTTTCTCCTCCATAGCACTCATGGAACATACGCCTTAAGCCCGTATTCCTAAGAATTTTACCCGCGCGAATAATCCTTTACAGGGCCGTGATTTAGGTGTTTCATACGTCTGGCGTTCCCCTGCCAGGCCCGCGTATCATCTGCCGGGTTGCCGGGCTCCCCAAGTTGAAAAGCATCGTTTCATCTGCCTTCCCTCACAGGTTGCAGCTACCTGACACCGGGCTTTTACTTGCCATCCGTTTACTGCCGCGTTCGTCGCGAACGTTGGGGAAACGCCCATTTTTCGAAATGTAATCCAACGTACGTGATACGATAGTTCACTGTGTAAATAGGACACTCACCCCCATGAAAACCGATTCGAACGCCAACCCGAACAGCGCCTCGCGCGCCATGACGATAATCATGGTTCTGGCTTTTTTCGCCCTGTCCCTGAACATGCGGGCCTCCCTGACCTCGCTGCCTCCCATCATTCAGGATATCAAAAACATTTTTCAGATCAGCGGCGGGTTCGCCGGATTCCTGACCTCCATTCCGGTGCTGTGTTTCGGCCTGCTGACTCCGCTCATCGGCTGCCTGATCAAAAACGTCCGGCTGGAAACCACCGTATTCCTCACCCTCTCCGGCATTGCGCTGGGCACAGTGGTCCGCTCCGCCGGAGGCATCAACATGGCTGTAGCCGGAACGCTGATCATCGGCATCGCCCTGACCGCCGGCAACGTGGCCAGCCTGATGGTCATCGGCCGTGAATTCCCCAAAAACATCAATGCCATGACAGGTCTCTACGTCAGCGGCATGTCCTGGGGCTCCATGGCCACCATGGGGCTGACGGCCCCCCTGTCCCACGCGCTGGGCTGGCGGCTGGCCCTGGCTTCCCCGGCCTTGCTGGCCGTGGCCGCCATTCTGTTGTGGGTGGTGGCGCTTGTGCTCAAAAAGAAACTGAGCCCCGCCGCGACGCAAGCCCAGCGCAAGCCCGAGAGCGATGCCGCACAGTCCGGAGAATCCGCCGTCTGCCCGGCTCCCGCCCCCTCGCGTTCGGTTCTGCGCTCCCCCTTGGTCTGGATTCTGTCCGTGGCCTTCGCGGCCCATACCTTTTTGTTTTACGGGCTGACGGCCTGGATGACCGTATACCTGGTGCAGTCCCTGAACATGTCCGACGCCACGGCCGGACTCGCCGCCTCGCTGTTCCAGATTCTGGGGCTGCTCGGCTGTTTCGGCATTCCGTTGCTGGCCGGGACGCAGCGCTTCAACAACCGGGGCCTGTTCATGATCGTGACCTTTTCCTGGGCCGCGACCATTCTGGGCTTCTGGCTCGCGCCAAGTCTCTGGATTCTCTGGGACATCTTCGGCGGCATCGGCTCCGGCGGCGGATTCACCGTGATCTTCAGCATGATCATGCACGCCGCCAGGGACCTGGACGAAAACCGGGCCATGTCCACGGTGGTGCAATCCGCGGGCTATGTCATCGCGTCCATCGCGCCCTTTGCCATCGGCCACCTCCATGAGGTCGCGATGAACTGGCAGGGCAGCATGGCCCTGCTGACAGGCGCTGCCGTTCTGATGACCATCAGCGGCCTGGTGGCGACAAGAACGAAACGTTCCGGGAAAGACTGATTCCAATCCCTAAGCAGACGTTCCTCTTTTTTGTTTCTAAAGGGTAGTCAAGAAAATTGGTCAGGCTAGGATCAGGTCTTTGCTCCAAGCCCCAACGGGGCGAAATAAATAGAGCCCAGGGCAACGCCCTGGGGAAGGCAATCAGAAAAAATAAGCCCTGAAGGGGCGACATGGTAGAACAACAACATTTCGCCATGTCGCCCCGTTGGGGCTCTCTTCCACTTTGCCAGGGATTAAACAACAAGACATTTAGGCAATATGTTTTAGAATTGGAATAAAAACAGGCTGCGCGACCACTCATACCCGCCCGGCCGGACGCACAAAAAAGAAGCCCCCGGAGGCGTCTCCGAGGGCGAGAATCTGGCGTATTTCGCCTTTACCTTTTTTCAAGGTTCGGACGTACTAAAAATTAAATACCTTGGCCTCTGCGGCCATGTCGATCAGATGCGGACCACCGTCCAGCTGCATGTTGGAATGAAAGCTCGCCTCATCCAAAGAACGGTTATTGGCGCACGGGGTGCATACGCCTACTTTGACTTCGTTTTCCACCAGATAAGGCAGATAATCCTGCGGACAATCTCCCGTGGTCGTCTTCTGGCTCAAATCTCTATCCGACACAGCCCATTCCACACCGCCGTCGATGAAAAACAGATCCACGTGGTGCCCTTTGGTATGAGCGATCTTAGCGAATTGAAAACAGCGTGTTGCAGCTTCATTGTCATTTTTGCTCAACACAAACAAAAAATTAGCCATGGGTATAACCTCGGATTTGATGAATGTGAAAATGTCTGAACGAATCGCCGAACAACACGCAAGTAGTAGCACAGCACGCGCCACAAATGAACCCTGCGCGCGGGAAAACCACCCGGATGCAAACGTCTCCCCGTTGTCGCTAATCCGGCCGGCTTAAAAATCCCTGATATAAGTCCGCATCTTCTTGCCCTTCTGCGCGCGTATGGGTTCGGCGCGAAGGATCTCCAGAGACACGTTTTCCAGGCCGTTCTCCAGCAGATGGGCCTGCAAGGCCTGATGCATTGCGCGGTCCACGTTGTCCGGATCCGCGCTTTCCTGGTAGGTGAGACGCAGCACCAGGGACTCCGGCCCGGTCTGAACGAACTGGTAGCTGGCCATGCCCGGTATTTCAAAGGCCACATTCATAAACGCAAGGGGCGACGTACGGACGGTTCCTCCGGGGGTGGAGAACACGGGCAGGTCGTCGCTGCGGCCGAGAATGTCCACATAGGGAAACGGCAGGCCGCAGGGGCACGGCGTATCGTGCAGAATCACGCTGTCGTCCACCCGGTAGCGTATGATGGGCTGGACAGCGTTGGCCAGGTTGGTCACCAGAATGGCGTCGGACATGGTGCCCGGAGGGACCGGCTTTCCGTCTGCGTCCACGGGTTCGACAATGTTCCAGTCGGGATTCAGATGCATATGCCCATGGTCGCACAAAAGAGCCACCTCGCCGCCCTCTGTGCTGCAGAACACGTTTCCCACCCGGCACTGAAAGGTTTTTTCCAGCAGCAGGCGCACTTCGTCCGTCAGTTGCTCGGCCGAGCACAAAATAATCCGTGGGGAGATCCGCAGCCGCTTATCCTGTTGTTCTCCGGCCAGAACATGCATCACCGAAGGGTAGCCGGTGATCACCTCCGGTTGGAAAGCGTTCAAGCGCCGCACCATTTCCGGGACGGATTCACCGATGGGCAACAGCTCCATGCTGCCTTTGACGCCCTCCTGCTCCAGGGCTTTGCGTCTGTTTTCAAAAGCCATGAATGCCGTATGGTACCCGCCTGTGGCCAGCACGCTGGCGAATTTAACCTTGGGATCCAGGATCTCCGGGAAATCCCCAAACAACGGACTTCCGTACAGCCTGACCTGCAGGATGGCGCCGTTGATGGTCAGATGCCGCTGGTCCCGGAGCATGCGCAGGGGTTCGCCCGTGGTGCCCGAGGTAGTGGCCACGCTGTATTTACCCATGAACGGCCGCCCCAGATTGTTCAGATCCAGAAGATACGTTTCCAGGGCCTCAGGAGAAAACTCCGGATCGCAGATAAGATCCCGCATCCGGCCCGTTATCTCTTTTTTGGTGATGACGGGCAGTTCCTCCAGGCGCGGATCATCCGACAGATGGACGTATTTCTCCCGGTACAAAGCAGAATGCCTGCGCGCATGGGCCACCAGTTCGCGCAGCCGTTCCCGCTGCAAGGCAGCTATCTGCTCCCTGGTGCAGGTGTTCGCCTCTTTGACCAAACGTACCGCTTCTTCTCCGGACACGGGTTTCATATGCGTTCCTCATTGCAGCTTACTGCTCTTGTTCAAAAATCAGAGTGGTGTTGTTGAAACCGATAATCCGCGAATAATCCACCACTGTTACCGCGGATTTGACCCGGCCCAGGCCGCAGCCGTCAGTATCCAGCTCCGCCATACGGGCTTTGGGGTTGAACTGTTTTCCGCTGTCGCGCAAACACACCCGGACAGTGTCTCTGTCGCAGAGGATCCGGATATCCAGGACTCCGCGCTTATGCCCCGAATAGGCGTGATGCACGATGTTCAGCACCATCTCGCGTATTCCCGCTTGCAGTCTGCGAACCGTTTCGGCTTTAAGGCCGCTTTGGTCCATGAAGTCCGTGATGTTTCGCAACAAAACGTCCGCATCTTCCGGAGTTCCGGCTCCACTGGCCTCGAAAACTTTCTGATCCCCAAAACGTTCGTGGTCCAGCAACAGAATGCTCAAGTACTTGCCCGGAGCGCGCGCCTTCAGGCGCTTGTACCAGACCACTATCAACAGCATGGTGGACAGCTCGGCCAGGGAAAATGCTATCCAGACGCCGTTGACTCCCAGGATTGCGGACAACAGATAGGCCACCGGTACGACCACCAGCAGCCCCTGGACAATGGAAATGGCGGTGGACAGTTTTTTCCGGCCGATGGTCATGTAGTAATACATGGCCAGGTAACTGAAACTGGTCCCCGGCAGGCTGATGGCGAACAGCCGGACCGCCGGAACTCCGGCGGCCATGATCTCCGCATCCCGGATGCCGAACAGCCAGAGCACGGTCTCGGGAAAAGCTTCCAGAAGCAGCACTGCCGCGGATACGGCCAGCAGCAGCACCCAGACGGCGCGCCGGACCACGAACCTGACCCCCAGGTAATCGCCTTCACCGAAAAGAAACCCGGCAATGGGCGTCATGGCCTGGGCCGCGCCGGAAATGAACATGGAAATGAAGGACAAACAGGACAAGCATACGGAGAATGCGATCATGCCGGATTTTCCGGCCACATGCATGACAATGGTGTTGATGGCCAGAAGCTTGATGGTGGTCAGCACGGTGCTCATGGCGGCCGGGGCGCCCGTGGAGACGATGGTCCTGAGATGTTTCGCAATGAGCAGCGGTCTGGCGCATACGGATAACACCAGTCCCAGGTTGCGCTCCCTGCCGAAGGCATAGGCCGGAAGCAGGAACGCCCCCGCCGTGTAACCGGAGACAGTGGCCAGGGAAGAACCCGCGATGCCCATATTGAGCGGCCCCATGTAGACAAGGTCCAGAATGAGATTGATCACGTTGGCCGCGATGAGCATGGCGGAAGCCATCCTGACCCATCCGTCGGCCCGCAGGCAATAGACCAGCCCCAGCGGCACGATGATCACGGGCGCGCCGTAAATAAGCACGTGCAGATACGCTCTGACCAAAGGGGCCAGAGAAGCGTCACGGGTCAGCAAGGCCGTAATCTGGTCCAGAAACACGGCCTGCCCTGCCACCAGCAGGCCGCTGACGACCAGCATCGCCACTATGGCGGAGGTGAACAATTCCCTGGCGTACTGCTCCTGGCGCTTGCCAAAGGCGATGGAAATGGCGGTGGCCGCCCCCAGGCCCAGCAGCACGGCTACGGAGACGTAGACCATCATCACCGGCAGAACCAGGTTGACCGCCGCCAGCGCGGCGGATCCCAGCATGTTCCCCACGATGATGCTGTCCACCACAATGGACATGGTGGTGGTCATGGCCATCAAAATGGTGGGCACGAAAAATTGCCAGTACTTTTTATCCAGCAGGCGGCTGTCGCGCAAGATTCTGCTATCCATGGCCCGGCCCGCCTACATGGCCACGAACAGCCGTTCGGCCTGGTCGCGTTTGTTGCTTTCCAGTTTCAGCAGCACCAGGGCCAGCATCGGATGCGCCAGAATCAGCCTGCGGGAGTCCTCCATGGAAAAATGAAACACATGGGTCGGCTCCAGAGCCTCAACGGAATTGCAGGTCCTGCCGCTGTCTATAATATTGCCTTCGCCGAAACAACTGCCAGGCGGATCGATGCGAACAGTGCCGATCCAGCCGTTGGGGTTTTCCCGAAACACTTCCACCATGCCGTCCATGATCAGACTGATCTGCTCCAGTGGTTTGTGCTCCTGCTGGATCAAGGCGCCAACCGGATAATGGGCAGGCAAGGCGCGCGCGGCCACGTCCTGCAGCGTCCCCGCATCCAGCGCGCTGAGGTCGGGGAACAACTTCATGGCTTCGATCCGGTCCTCCAGGGCCTTGTCCACGAAGCGGGCCAGGTCCTCCGGACCGGGTTTCTTCCAGCTGAAACCGCAGCGCTCCAGCAGGGCCGCGGAGCGTTCCACGCGGATCTCGCAGACGGTCTTTCCCGGACTGGCCAGCCAGTCCTGCCACCCCAGATGCAGCAGCAGCCGTTCCACGTACTGGTCGAAGCCAATGCAGCCCGCATGCGCCGCCACGAACTCCACAAAGGCGTCAAAGGGCAAACGTCTAAACCGCAAGCCCAGGTCGGGACTCTCCAGCGCGCCTGACAGGCTCAGGAGTTTGGGATTCTGAATATGCAGGGTCTGGTTCGCCAGCCCCGGGCGGCACATGACCAGAACAATGGCCCGTGCCGACTGATCCACATAGGACATATTCCGCGTATCGGTTTTGTCCGGCCCCACGCCCAGGTTCACATAGGCGCGAAGCTGCTGAAAGAACGCGTTGTCCTCCACATTGTGCTGGAACACGCCGGTTTCGGAATCGCAGGTGATGTTGCCCGCCCGGTAGATCGAAACCTTGAGCCCCTGCTCCCGGCATGTTTCCAGAAATTTCTCGGCCTGCAATTTGGAACGGACGTATAAATTGCCGGTTTCCTGCCCCAGATCCAGGTCAAACTCCGTAAACAGCACCCGGCTGCGGCCTTCCACTCGCCCCGCGCCGACGGACGTGGTGGAGACGTGGTGCAGAGCCTTGGGACCGCCCCTACGCGCGAACGCGGCCAGATGCTCCACGCTGGCGACATTGGCCGCGACAAACACGTTCCAATCCCCATAGTGGCTGGTCAGGGCCGCGGCATGCAGAACAGCGTCCACCCGGTCTTCCAAACGGGCCAGGACCGCGCTGTCCAGCCCCAGGTCCGGCCGGGACAGATCCCCGGCCAGGGCTTCCACCCGCCCCCGGGCAACGTCTTCCAGTTCCTGGCTGAAACGCTCCAGATAATGATCCGCGATCCGCTCCAGAGCCTGCTCGTCGTCCTTTGCCCTGACAATGGCCGTGATCCGGGCTCCGGTTGTCTGCAGCAACTCCCGCAGCAGATAGATGCCCAAGGTGCCGGTGGCTCCTGTCAAAAGCACATGCGCGGGTTCGCGAACCGTTTCGGTATCCAGGCGATCGTCCTGCCCGCAGGCGCTTTCGTAGGCCGCGAGCTGCGTAGCGAAATCCTGGTCCTCCTCGGGCGCTTTGACCAGATCCTTCAATTTGAGCAGCCGGGCGCTGCGTCCGATCTCTGCTTCCTGAAAACTCGCTGCCTGGTCCGCGATGGTGGTATGGGCGAAAAGGTCCGAAGCGCTGATGTCGTAGGTATCGCTCAGGTCCGCCAGCAACGCGATGGCGCTCAGGGAGTCGCCGCCGATGTCGTAGAACGAATCATAGAGTCCGAACCCCCTGTGCCCGAGCACCTGTTCCCAGGCCCTGGCGATACGCTCCTCCTTGGGATTGCGCGGGGCTGTGGGCCCGGTTGCCGGGCTGGCGATCTCGGGGCGGGGCAGATTTCTGCGGTCCACTTTGCCGTTGGGATTGAGCGGTAGTTTTTCCAGCTGCACGATATGCGCCGGAACCATATATTCGGGCAGATTCCGCTGCAACGCCGTTTTCACGACCTCCGGCTGCAGAGCTTCGGAAGCCGTACAGTACGCAGCCAGCACTTTATTGCCGCCCGGCTCTTCCAAAGGCACCACCACGCAGTCCAGTACGTTTGCCATCTCCCGGATACGCGATTCGATTTCACCGGGCTCGATGCGGTAGCCCCGGATCTTGACCTGAAAATCCATCCGTCCGATGAAATCCACCGTGCCGTCCGGCAGCCAGCAGCCCCTGTCCCCCGTACGGAACATCCGTCCTCCAGGGACAAAGGGGTCCGCCACAAAATGCCCGGCAGTGAGTTCCGGCCGGTGCAGGTAGCCGCGCCCAACCTGCGTACCGGCTACGCAGATCTCTCCGGGCACGCCGATGGGGCACAGATCCCCGTACGGGTCCAGGATGTAAATTCTGGTGTTGGCCACGGGCGCGCCAATGGGCGGCTTGGCCATGATTTCCGGAACATCCCAACTCAGACAGGCCATGGCGGTTTCACTGGGGCCGTATTCGTTGGTCAGGCAGTACGCGCCCAGGCTGTAGATTTTGAGCTGGTCGCCGCCCACGATGATATGTTCCAGACCGGTGTGCGGACACAACCGCATGAACTGTTCCGCGAACCTGGTGGGGAAATGCGTATGAGTAATCCGGTGTGCCGCAAAGTAGCCGTCCAGTTCCTTTGGCGCCCGGCGCAGAGGCTCGGGAACCACGTGCAGGGTCGCCCCCGAAACCAGCGGCGCGAAGACCTGGACCACCGACACGTCGAAGCTGAACGCGGCAAAGGCGGCAAAGGCCGATGCCGGGCCGATGTCGTGGTGCGTGGCGTACCAGTGGATAAAGTTGACCATGGAATGGTGCTCGATGAGCACTCCCTTGGGCTTGCCCGTGGAGCCGGAAGTAAAAATGCAATACGCCAGGGCCTCTCCACCGCGGGCCAGGCCGGGGTCACTGTCGTCCGCGGGCAATTGTCCGTCCAGGGCGATAGCGTCGCAACCGTGCTGCAGCCGTTCGAGCTGCGCGGCGGAGCCCAGGATGCAGGGCGCTTCGGTGTCTTCCAGAATGAACGCCACCCGGTCGGGCGGATAACCGGCATCCAGCCCCACGTAGGCTGAGCCGGATTTCAAGGCGGCCAGCATGCCGGCCACGGACCAGATGGAGCGTTCGGCCACCACGGCGATGATGACATCCTTTCCGCCTCCATGCTCGACTATGGCACGGGCCGCGCGGTTGGCCAGTCTGTTCAGCTCGCCGTACGTCAGAGTGCCGTCCGCGGCCACCACAGCCAGATGGTCCGGATTGCTCCGCGCATGAGCTTCTATGCCCTGGCATACGGTGAGCCATGGGGGTGCCGGTGTGGGAGCCGGATTGAAGCGGCTCAAAAGCGTGCTGCGCTCTTCCGGGGGCAGCATGTCGATGGCCCCGATCCCGGCATCTGGCGCGGCGGCCACCGCGTCCAGAATCCGGCAGAGATGGGAGACCATCCGGGCGATGGTTTCCCGGCGGTAAAGCGAGGTCCGGTAGTCCGCCTCCAGAACCAGGCCGCGCGGATCGTCCTCCACGGCAAAGGAAATGTCGAACTTAGCCGTCCCGGTGCTGTACGTGGCGATGTCCACATTCAGGCCGTCCACAGCGAAATGCTGCTCCGCGCCCGTATTACGCATGACGAAATTCACGTCGAACAGCGGATGTCGTCCGGGGCCTCTGTTGGCGCCAAGATGCTCGTACAGGCTGCTGACGGGATATTCCCCATGCTCATGAATGCCCAGCAGCAACCGGCGCGTTTCCTGGAGCAGTTCGGAAAACGGCATGTCTTTCTGCAAACGGATGCGCGTGGGCAGGGTCCGTACGAACATGCCGATGATCCCGTTTGTTTCCGCCCGCTCCCGTCCGCTCAAGCTCGTCCCGATGCAGACGTCGTCACTGCCGGACCATCGGCCGACCAGAATCCCCATGGCCGCCATAAAGACCTGGTGCAGGGTCGCTCCGTGCCTGCGGGCCAGGTCGCGAATTCCGGCCGTGGCGGCGGCATCAAGTACATGCCGGTAGACATCCCCCGCGAAATCCTGATGCCCCATACGGGGAAAATCCGTGGGCATTTCCGCTTCGGGCGGACTGTCGAACAGCTCAAACCAGAAGGCTTCATGCCGCGATTTGATTTCCTCCTTGCGGGACCTTTCCCAGAAGGCGAAATCCTTATGCTGGATGGCGGGAGGATCCAGTTCGTCCCCCTGGTAGAGCGCGAACAGCTCCTTGAGAAAAATCCCCAGAGATACGCCGTCGAATGCGATATGGTGGAAATCCAGAATCAGCCAGTGCCGCCCCTTGTCGCAGGAGAGGAGCCTGGCCCGCATCAGCGGCGGCCTGGACAGGTCGAACCGTTCGACGAATCCCGGGGCCAGCGTGGCGGGAGAGGCGAAGTCTTCAGGGGAGAGCCTGCCTGTCCCGAGTTTGAGATAGACGTCGTCCAAAACACGCTGCACGCATTGGCCTTCCCGTACCTCAAAAGCGGTCCGCAGGGATTCATGACGCCGGAGCATGGTACGCAAGGCATCCGAGAGCCGTTTTTCGTCAAGATTTCCTTGAATACGCACATATATGGGCATGTTGTAGGCAGTGCCGATGCCCTTCATGTTATTAAGAAGATAAAGCTGCTGCTGGGGCACGGTGGCCGGGTAGCAATCCATTTCCGGCGCCGGAGCAATGGCCTCGCTTCCGGCGTCAGTGTTGTTTTCCAGCCTGGCGGCCATGGTCCGGGGAGTCGGGCATTCGAAAATATCGGCCAGCTCCACGTCACGCTGCAATTCCTTGGACAACAGCACCTGCAGCGCCACAGCCCGCAGTGAATCGCCGCCGGACCTGAAGAAATCCGCCTCCGCTCCCAGGCTTTCGCGCTCCAGGGCCTGGCTCCAGACAGCGGTGAGCGCGCGCTCCAGCTCCGTTTCCGGGGCCGCGTAGGCGTCCTGCGTATGCTGCTCCTGTTTCGGCTCCGGGAGTTGCTTCCGGTCCACCTTGCCGTTGGGGTTGACCGGCAGGTTCTCCAGCCGGACAAAGAAACCCGGAACCATGAACGGCGGCAATTTGGCCTGCAAAAGGGCCTTGAGCACATCTACATCGACAGAGCCGCTGAAATAGCCGCACAGGAAAACATGCCCATTGCTGTCCTTGAAATCCATCACAGCGGCCTGGTTCACGCCGTCCGCAGCAAGCATGGCGCTTTCGATCTCTCCCAGCTCAATGCGAAATCCCCGCAGCTTGACCTGCCTGTCTATCCGCCCCAGGTGCAGAAGAGTGCCCTCGGGGGTCCAGCAGGCCAGATCCCCCGAACGATACATAAGCTCGCCCGGTTGAAACGGACAGGGCACAAAGCATTCGCGCGTTTTGTCCGGCCTGTTGTGGTAGCCTCTGGCCACTCCTGGCCCAAGGATGCACAATTCTCCCCCATAGCCCGCGGGCTGGGGATTCCCGTGCTTGTCCAGAATGAACACCGAATAATTTGGCAAGGGTCTGCCGATGGGAATGTTCTCCGCCATCTCCGTGACCGGATGGGTGGTGGTGTAAATGGAGCATTCTGTGGGGCCGTAGCCATTGAACAGGCTGTATTGCCTGGGGATAAATTTTCTGAGTTTTTCTCCGCCCGCATTCAGTACCCTGAGGGACGTATCCTCCACGAAATCCAGGAACTGCTCCGCTAGCTGGGTGGTCAAAAAGGTCCAGGTGATCCCGTTGGCTTTGTAAAATTCGTTGAGCTGGCTTAAGGAAAGCCTGATTTCCTCCGGTACGATGTGCACTTCCGCCCCACTGAACAATCCCAGAAAAATTTCCAGCAGGCTGGCGTCAAAGGAGAAGCTGGCGTGTTTGGCGATGCGGTCTTCCCCTGAGACCTTTTGCGTCAGCTTTGCTCCGTTGATAATATTGCAGATGGAGCGGTGTTCGAGGAGAACGCCTTTGGGAGTGCCCGTGGAACCGGACGTATAGATGGCGCAACACAAATCTCTGGGGCCGGGACCGTGCTTCAGCGGGGGAAGATCCGCGGAATCCGCCTCCGGCGCATCAAGGTTGAACACCCTGGCGGCCCCGAAATCATACCCGGCAACAAAACGCTCCTGGGCCACCACCAGCGGAGCGGCGATGTCCTGCAGCATAAAGCGGATGCGCTCCGCCGGATAAGCGGAGTCTATGGGCATGAACGCGGCGCCTGTCTTCAGTATGGCCAGCTGGGCGATGATAATCTCTATGCAGCGGTCGGCCATGAGCCCCACCACGGCGCCGGGTTGCGCGCCCAGGTTCTGCAGCGTACGCGCCAGAGCGTCCGACCGGGCCCCCAGCTCCGCGTATGTGATGGACCGGCCGCGGTAGACCACGGCCCGGTGTCCGGGATACCGTTTGACGGCGCGCTCCACGCACTCCACAAGGGTTGTTTCCACCTGCCAGTCCGCTCCGGACGCATTTGCGTTGAAGTTCTCCAGCAGGGTTTCCCGTTGCTGCTCGGATAAAAAATCCAACGCGGAAACCTGAATTTCCGGATTACCTGTGCCTATGCGTACCGCCTGTTCGATGAATTGTCCGAGTTCCCTGATTCGCCATGGTTCAAACGTATCTCCGTGGCATGCAAACCTCAGGATGATCTCCTTGTCCTGGTGATTGCCCCGGCCGGGATAGACCATGAAAACCGTGAAGGGACTGAGGGATTCTTTGTGAAAGTGAAAAACGTGTTCCACCGTATCCGGATACGGATCCCTGACGTATTCCACCAGGGTGCAGGCGATCAGATCCGGAGTGCCCCCCGTCCGGTTCCTGATGTCCGCCAGCAACATGTCGTAAGGATAGCGGCCGTGGGCGATGGTTTCGCGAACCGTACGGCTGGTCTCCTTGACCAGCTCTCCGAAACTTGTCTCCGGAGCCACCTGCAGCAGCATGGGGCAGGTGTTGACGAACATACCGTGGGCCTGGTTCAGTTCCGCCTCGTACCTGTTGGCCAGGCCCGTACCCAGCAGAAGATCCTCACGCCTGAGCAGGCGGGAAAACACCACGCCCATGGCCGCCAGCGCTACGCGATAAGGCGATACCCGCTGGTCGGAACAATATTCCAGCAGCGCTCCGGCTGTTTCCCCTGAAAATTTGTGTTCGTAAAAATTCAGTTTCAGAGAACCTGATCCCATCCTGCCGGCGATGTCCAGGGGATCGGGGACGGTCTCCAGGGCTGCAGCCCAGTGGCGTTTGTCTTCCTCAAACTGTGCGGAGTTCAAATAGCTTTGTTCGCACTCCAAGGCGGTGCCTATGGCCGGACCTGGGGCAAAATCAATTGTCTGTCCTTTTCCCAATGCGTCATTGGCCTGGATCACTCGTTGCAAAAACAGATTCAGACTGGTGCCGTCACAGGCAATATGGTGGATACAAAAAAAGACATAGGCCGTACCCTGTCCGGTGTCCGCTACGGCCAGGCAGTACGGAAGAGCGTCCAACATGGGAAGAACCCGCCCGGCCTGCTCCTCGGCCCACTGAAGATAGGCCTTTTCTCCCTTGTCAGTAAAATCCAGCAGGCGAATCTCGGGGCTGAGGCCGTGGTCGTAATTTTTGACCGGTTCCTTGTCCTGTTCGCTGAAAACCACATGCAGACCAGGCGTGTTTGCCACCACGTATTCTACCGCGCTGACGAGCCGGTCCGGATGCGCGCGAGAAAAACGCAACGATGCCGGTATGGTCCACATTCCGGATTTGGGGTGCAGTTTCTGTGTCAGATAGATGCGCTTTTCAGCATGGGTCAAAGGAAGAAAGGAACTTGGGGACATTTGCATGGCCTCATGAAATAATGAAATTGCGGTTCGTTGCGTATCTTACGCAATAGGATGTTTCTTCCAGAGAACTGCGGCCTGATACGTAGTTATACGCAATGAAAGGCCAAACGCAAATGACTTATGCACAACCGATATCAGTATAAATTGCTGGAGAGGGGTCCGTTTTTATAACTAAAGAGCCCCATAATCTGAAATCATGGCTTTCTCGGGGGCATTCCGACCCGTCGTGCACTCAGGTCAACGTATTTGTCAGGGATGAAGGCAGATGCGGATCTGATTATCGAACACGCTTATAGATACGTACCAAAGGCAAGTCAGGGGATGCCTTGCCAAAGAAATGCGCGTTCAGATCGGGGCGGTCCTCAAATGATGCATCCGGATAGGGCAACTGCAACATTGTGTAATGGCTTGGGTCCACGTTTTCCGCCAGATACTGACGAACTTTGGCATCTTTATCGCTTACCACTGTGTTGCGAACTATCAGCCAGTCGGCAGTCCGTGCCGGTTCCAGATCTTCGCCGGTCAATCCGCCCACTACCCGCAGGTTCGTATAGAATTTAACGGGCAGATCACCGTAAGTTATGGCGACAACATCATCAGGCCCGGCGTTTTCATTGAGAAACCTGCAGATGCCTTCAATGGGCCCCGGAAAATGATGTTGCAGTTCGTAATTATAATTGTGCAGTAAAATCAGGTTGAAGCTTGCTCCCACAAACAGAATGGCGAACAACGGATGGGCCAGACGCCAGCTCCAGGCTGCCAGGCCGCCGATAAGGCAGGCCGCCACCGGAAACACAGGAGTTACATATCTGATGAAAGGAGCCGGGTTGGTCAGCGATAGCGTACAGATGGTGATAAGGGCAAAAAACAGCAGCAAGGCCATTGCGGAGAACCAGCCGTTGGCGTTCCAGACAAAGGATTTCCTTTTCCAGGAACGGATCAGAAACACGGCCAGCGCAATAAGCAGCACATAGCCGATTTTGTCCAGGGACATGCAGCGCGAAAAATCAAAGCCATAGCTTGCGATGCTATCGAGAAACAGCTGTTTGTTGAACATATTGCCGCCGTATTGCTCGCCGTAGCGCATGTTCAAAAACCAGATGACCCATGGCGCGTTCACGGCCAGTCCCAAGGAACACGCGGCAACGGTGCGCAGCAGCATACGGCGCTGAAAAAGCAGCGCATGCAGTCCCAGAGCCAGCGCCAACGTACCGAAGTACAAGTAGTGCGTCTGAAACAGCAGAGCCGAGGACAAGGCAAGAAAAAGCAAGGCCCCTTTTTTCTTCCGTAACAGCAGGACGTAGGCGTAGAGTCCGGCCAGAGCCAGAAAAGAGGCGAGGGAATAATAGCGCGCCTGGCGGCAAAATAAAATGAACTGGACGTTGGCAGCCAGAATCGCAGCGGCAACCAGTCCGGCCGGCGGACTGCGCCAGAGCGCCCTGGCAAGAGCCCAGGCCATCAGAACGCAAGCAATGCCCAGCAGGGCGAACGGCAGCCGCGCGGCAAAGGTATTTGTGCCGAACAGCGCCAAAGAGGCCGCTTCTACATAAAAAGAAAGCCAGGGATGCCAGCGCCAGAGATAGTTCTCTCCGTATTCGCTCCCCAGTTCCTGAGAGAAAAAATTCTTTCCATCCGTGCCGTAAGGCAGCCCTCGTTCCAGAATAGTCTCGGCGATCAGGGCGGTCTGCGCTTCATCCTGCCACAGATACGGACGCTCCAGATGCCACAGAAAGCCCACGCAGGTCAACGAGACAATCAGAATCAAAAGAGCGATCTCTATCCGCGTCGCAAATGAAGATCCGGAGGCTGTCTTCGCTTCGGGAAAAAACTTTTTATAACTCATGTAGGCTGCTGTTTACACCATGCAAAAGTCTTACTGACAGAAAAACAAGTTTGTGAGAAGCGCCCTCCACGAAACAAAGACACAATCAAAGAAGTCAGAAATAAAGGTTATAAAAAAGCAACGCTTTGGCTCGTCCGTACTATAGGAATCCACCCTTTGCAAATGTAGCATTGCAGTCTCAGCTCAAGAGGTACCGTCCTGAAGTACGGCGTTTGCCGCCTCCTGAAGTTGTTTGTCTCGGTCCGTATCGGACAGAGCTTCACCAAGCCGCGCAGGAGTCAGCCGCAGACGCTGCTCGTGAAAAGGCAGCAGCGAGGAACGATGGCCCACGCTCACCAGGGCGGCAGCGGGCAAGCGCTCCCGAAGCAACGCGTAGAGTTTTGCTTCGCCGTCTTCATCCAGGGCGGAAGTGGCCTCATCCAGAAACAGCCAGTCGGGCTGCTGCAGCAGCATCCGCGCGAAAGCCAACCGTTGCTGTTCTCCCGGAGAAAGCTGCTGCGCCCAATAACTTTCATCATCCAGGGATCCGGTCAGACGTTTCAGTCCGCAGTCCTGCAATGCCTGCTGCAGGGCAGCATCGTCGAATCCTCCGGCCGGACTGGGGTAACTGAGCACGGCGCGCAGATTGCCGATGGGCAGATAGGGCTTTTGGGGTAAAAAGAGGATTTTTCCACTTTCCGGAAGCCGGATCCGGCCGTTGCCGTAAGGCCACAGTCCGGCAATGGCTCGCAGCAAGGTGCTTTTTCCCGCCCCGGAAGGACCGCTGATGAGCAGGCTCTGCCCCGGAAACACCTGCAGATTCAGATCGTCGAGAAGCGGGCCATTGTCCGGCAACCTCAAAAAAAGATGCTCAATGAGCAAGGCATCCTTCGCGCTTTTCTCAATACTGAGTTCTTTGCGCGCTTCCGCATGGCCGACCGAGTCAATGGCCTGGGTGAAGCTGGTGAGACGATCCACGGTGGCGCGCCAGGAAGCCAGAGAGGTGTATGCTTCCACAAACCAGCTGAGGGAGCCCTGCACCTGCCCGAAGGCCGACGCGGTCTGCATAAGCCCGCCCAGCTGCATGGCGCCTGAAAAATAGCGCGGAGCAGCGGCGATAAAGGGGAAAATCACTGCCGCCTGCGCATAGCCGTTGATGAGCCAGGACAAGCGTTTCTGCCGCCGCATGATGGCCCACCAGTTGCCTACCACATTTTTGAAACGCTGGTCGAAAATCCTGGCCTCATCATTTTCGCCGCGGTACAGGGCCACGCCTTCCACGTTTTCCCGAAAGCGCACCAGACTGAAACGAAAATCCGCCTCATAGCGCTGCTGATTGAAATTCAATTGGATGAGCGGCCGTCCCACGCGGTGCGTCAGGTAGCTGCCCAGTATGGCGTATACCAATGCCACCCAGACCATATAGCCGGGTATGGTGATGCCCAGACCGCCAAGACTGAATGAAAGCGCACCGGAAAGCCCCCAGAGAATGCTCACGAACGACACCAGAGTCACGACGGACTCCAGCAATCCCAAAGACAAGGACAGCGTATCCCCCACAAAGGAATCGATATCGTCGGCGATACGCTGGTCCGGGTTGTCCGTCTCGCCGCCGCGCATCTGCAGGGCATAGTAGGCCCGGTTGTCCAGCCAGTGCTCCAGAAAATGATCCGTGAGCCAGCCTCGCCAGTGGATCTGCAGCATCTGCTGCAGATAGAGCTGGTAAACGGCAACCGCTATATAGACGAAGGCAATAAGGCAGAAGATGCCTAACTGGTAGGTGAAGCCGTCCCAGTCGTGGTTTTGCAGGGTATTGTAAAAGTCGTTGTTCCATTTGTTGAGCAGGACATTGAGATAGACCAGTCCCAGGCTCATGGTCACGATAACGGCGAGCAGTCCGCGGCCGTACCAGCGGACCTCGGAAAACCAATAAGGCCGGGCCAGGCGCCAGATGTCCCGCAGAAATAACCGACCGGTGCGCAATGTTTTTTTCTCCATAACGAAGAAACCTAGTTTTCCCTTTTTATTCAAAAGTCAAGCACACGAAAGTGACAGATAAAAGACAGAAACAAGATGCCTTTTTTGAAATCCAAAATCATGCTCAGAATATGAACATCTTACAGCTGTTTTCAGATGCTGCTCCTGGTCCTAAGAGCTTTTATTACAAGAAAGAAACACTGTCGTCACTGCCCGGGAGCGGCATACGGGGAAATGATTTCAGCCTGCAGCCATCAAGCCCGCCTTCTGACAAAATCCCGGGGCAGGAACGTATTTCTTTTGCCATCCTTCGGCTTTTCTGCTACTTCTTTGCTGTTTGAGCAATTCAATTGTTCAAAAAAGCAAGACCCTATGCCAAGCCGCAAACAGCACCCCCCCTTGCCGCCCTGCTGCGGTATCATCCCCGCGCGATACGCTTCTTCCCGTTTTCCAGGGAAGCCGCTGGCCCTTTTGTTGGGAAAACCCATGTTCTGGCATGTCTATTCCAGAGCGCGGCAATGTGATTTTTTGGACTCCGTATATCTTGCCACCGATGATACGCGTATTTATGATAAGGCAATGGAGTTGGAAGTTCCGGTGCTGATGACCTCGGGAAACCATTCAAGCGGTACGGACCGGGTTTTCGAAGCCGTGTCGCAGCTGCAACTTCCGGAGGAGAGCGTAGTGGTCAATATTCAGGGGGACGAGCCGGCCCTGGCGCCGGAAATGCTCAGCGAACTGCTGCAGTCTTTCGCTGATCCGCAAACGCGTGTCGCCACCCTGGCCCACAGCCCGAATCCTGAAGAAGCAACCATGCTGGACTCGCCCGACAGGGTCAAAGTGGTTGCAGCAGGCAACGGCAATGCCCTGTATTTTTCGCGTGCCCTGATTCCCTGGTCCGAAAACGGCCTTGCGGATGCCGGGCTGCGTTTGCTGCATATAGGCATCTATGCCTTTCGGCTGCCTGAGCTGCGCAAGTTCGTCTCACTGCCCCGCTCGCCTCTGGAACAGGCCGAGCGGCTGGAACAATTGCGGCTCCTCGACAATGCCATTCCCATCCGCGTCGTCCGGACAGAACACCGTTGCCACGGGGTTGACCGGCCTGCGGATATCGCTGTATTGGAAGCTATCTTAAGGGAGAATCAGTTATGCAAGCCATCTTAGCCCTCGAAGACGGGCTCGTATTGCCTTGCCAGTCGTTCACCGGACCAGGTGAAACCAGCGGCGAGGTTATATTCAATACCGGCATGACCGGTTATCAGGAAGTACTGACCGACCCGTCCTATACGGGACAGCTCGTGACCATGACCTACCCGCACGTGGGCAATTACGGCATCAATCTTGAGGACGTGGAGTCCGACCGGATCTGCGTTGCCGGTTTTCTGGTCAAGGAGTGCTGCAAAACCCCGTCCAACTGGCGGTCTCACGAATCTTTGCCTGACTACCTCAAGCGCAACAAGGTTGTGGGCGTGGAAGGCGTGGATACGCGCCTTTTGACCCGCCACCTGCGGATCCATGGAGCCAAGCGTGGCGTTATCTCCACCCTTGAGCTGGATCCAGCCAAGCTGGTTGAAAAGGCCAAAAGCATCCCCACCATGGAAGGCCTCAACCTGGCGGAACAGGTCACCCCGCAGAAACCGTACGTCTGGAACGGCAAGGAAATCCTCCCTGCTAAAATCAGTGCCGACGGCAGCTACGCATGGCCCGGTACCGGTCCGCGCGTTGTGGTGTTCGACTACGGCGTAAAATGGAATATTCTGCGGATGCTGACCATCCTGGGCATGGACCTGCTCATGGTACCCGCTTCCTTTACGAAACAGCAGGTGGACATGCTCTGCCCCGACGCCATATTTCTCTCGTCCGGCCCCGGCGATCCGGCCACGCTGACCGATTCCATTCAGACCATCGCCCAGCTGGCCGACAATTATCCCCTGGCCGGAATCTGCCTCGGACACCAGCTCCTGGGACACGCGCTGGGAGGAAAAACCTATAAGCTGAAGTTCGGCCACCATGGCTGCAATCATCCGGTCAAGGAACTGGAATCCGGACGCATCGAAATCTCCTCGCAAAACCATGGTTTTTGCGTTGACCTTGCAGGTGTCGAGAATATCCGCATGACGCATGTCAATCTGAACGACAATACGCTTGAGGGCTTTGCGCACAACTCCAAGCCGCTCATGGCAATCCAGTTTCACCCGGAAGCCTGTCCCGGACCTCATGACAGCCGCTCTTTCTTCGGCCGCTTTGCCAGGATGGTGCAAAACGCCACCGGCAAAACCTGCTCAGGCCTGGCAGCCTGCACCGCGGGTTAGTATCTGGATCCTTAAGACGGCTTGAAATGGTCCGTGGTTCATTTCAATGAAACGTATAAGAGCCTTCATGCGCCGACACGTCATGAAGGCTCCAAATAAAAAGGATACGACATGTCCCAGCAGCTTACAAAAGCGCGCAGCCAGATTAATCAGGTGAAGTCCCTCCTGAAGCAGGATAAATTTTTTCCCGCAGCCAATGCGCTCTATGAAGCTGTTTCCATCGTTCTGCGCAACCCGCTCATGAAACAGGAAAGGGAAGAATTCGAGCGTTTGATTGAAGACGCAGTTTACAGCCTGGACGGCAATTCCGAATTCCGTAAACAAATTCCTCTGAAACTCGAATATAAACCCGGCAATGAGAAAGAATTGCTCATGGTTCTGCAGGAATGCTTGAATTCTCTGCAAAATGACGCCGTGGCCGAGGCCAAGGTCAAACTGGAGGAATTGGAAAAGAAAAAACAGGCCTCCCTGCACAAAGGGCAATTGCAGCTCGACAACAATGAATTCGAAGATGCCCGCGACACCTTCAAGTCGCTGGTGGAAGAATTCAGCGACGACCCCGACCTCAAAGCCGACATCGGGGACCGTTTTCTCAAAGCCGGACTGTATGAAGACGCTTTCGCGTATATTTCCGAAGCACTCAAGGACAAACCGGAATCCCTTTATTTATACAACCGTATTGCCATTTCACTGCGAAAACTGCATAAATACGAAACAGCCGAACAGTATTACATGAAAGCCCTGGAGCATATCAAGGCGGATCCCAATCTGTTTTTCAACATTGGTCGTCTCTATGTTGACTGGCAGAAATGGGACAAAGTGGTCGAGTGGGCCCAAAAGGCTGTCGATCTGAGCCCAGAGTTTGAAGAAGCGCAGAAAATGCTTCGCTTTGCACACAAAAAACTCAAATAATCCAGTGAGTCATGAGCACGGAAAGTAACGATGTACGTGTCGACATTCTTATTCTGGGCGCCGGCCTCGCAGGGCTGCGCGCGGCCATAGCTGCAAAGGCCGTCGATAGAAACCTGAAAGTGCTCGTGGTCACGCCTCGTGACAAGCCCTCGGGATCTTCATTCGCCAACCGCAACCAGGCTCTTGGCATGCAGGTTCTGCTGACTGCTGAGGAGTGCGGTCAATTTGTCAGCCGTATCCACGGTATCGCCCCTCCAGGAAATGTCGACCCGCAGCTGACCCAGGCTCTGGCCTTGGAAAGCGCCGCACGCTTTGAGGATATCCTCCGGCTTGGCATCTCTCCCAAAGCTTCCGATTCACAATTGACCCGTGTTCCCGGCTGCTTTCTTCCCGAGCTTTCGAGCGCCGCTATTTTCAATGATCTTCCCGCCCTGTTCCACGCCATGCTGGAATCACTTCACGGCCTTGGCGGTGGGTTTATTTCCGGCTGGGAAGCCGTGGACCTGCTCTGCGAAACGAGTTTATCCGAACCCAACGTACGGGGGGCATTGCTGCGCAACAAGGAAGGCGAACTTGCGCGCATTCGCGCCAAGGCGGTCATCCTCGCCACCGGCGGTCCGGCCTCGCTTTTTACCAGAGATGTATCCGGTCCGGCCAGCAGCGGCTACACCTTCGGCTTACTGGATGCAGTGGGCGCCGCCTGCGACAATCTGCCCTTCCTTCAGTTCATGTGGTATAAGGTCCAGCGCAATGACTTTTTTCAACCCGCTTTGATAGGAGCTGAAAAAGCTCGTATCCGGCTGCCCAACGGTTCTGAAATCCGCCTGCCTCACGCCTACCAGGACATGGTTGAAATGCGCCATACGCACTGCCCGGCTTCCTATCATCTGCATGACAGCGGACTGGACCACTTTCTGGCACGGCAGCTGGATTCCGACGGGACAGTGGCCGTCAGCGTTGACGGAAGCAACTGGACGCGTATCGCCCCCATGGCGCATGCCGGAAATGGCGGCGCGATTATCGATCTTAACGGACAGACCACCGTCAACGGCCTGTTCGCCTGCGGCGAAAGCGCCACCGGCATGCATGGTTCCAATCGCATAGGCGGGGCCATGATGCTGGCGACACAGGTTTTCGGCGCGCGAGCCGGACATGGTGCGGCCCAGCATGCTCTTGGCACTACGGAATCCCCTCCATCCGACACTTTACGCGAATCCATGCCTCCGATTGCGGGTAAAAACACCGCCGGACACCCCAAACCCTTCGGCTGGCTCGAACGCCGGATGCAACAGCTGGCACTCATGGCCGGCGCAGTTACAACGGATGACGCCATCAGCTCTTTTGCCGCTGAAGTCGAAGAACAACTGCAGATTCTGTCCGAACGCGGCGAACGTCTGCGCTACAGATCAGCTTTGGCCATACTGCGGCAGCTCCTTCAGTTCAAACAAAAGGTCGAAGCTCCCTCCACGCTGCAATGACCCCTCACGTTTCGGTACTGCTGCCGGTTTTTAACGCAGGAGCAACCCTGGCAGACGCTCTCGACAGCCTGCTGCGGCAAAGGTTGCAATCATTTGAAATCCTTGCCGTTGACGACGGCTCCACCGACAACACCCCGGAAATTCTCACGGCATATGCTGCCCGAGATGCGCGGGTTCGCCCTTTGCTCCAGCCGCATACCGGACTGGTCCAGGCTCTCAACCATGGACTGGCATCCGCACGCGGGAGGTATATCGCCCGTATGGATGGAGACGATATCTGCATGCCGGATCGTCTGCAGGCTCAATGCGCTTTTCTGGATTCCTCCCCGGATATCGGACTGGTGGGGTGTTGTGTGGCTTTCGGCGGAGACCGCAAGCAGTGCGCCGGATACGCCAGCTACGTGGACTGGACCAACCGGCTTCTGTCTCCTGAGCATATCGCTTTGGAGCGCTTTCGCGAGTCTCCTTTCGCCCATCCGTCCGTAATGTTCCGGCACGAGCTGGTCGCCAAATACGGGGGGTATGCCATGGGGGATTTTCCTGAAGATTACGAACTTTGGCTGCGCTGGATGGACCAGGGCGTCCGTATGGCCAAGCTGAAAGCACCGCTGCTGGTCTGGAACGACACGCCGGGCAGACTTTCCCGTACGGACCAACGCTACAGCGTGGACAATTTCTACGCCCTGAAGACCCGCTATCTTGCACGCTGGCTCCTGCGCAACAATCCCCTGCACCCGCGCGTATATGTCATCGGCGCCGGACGGCCGACACGCAAGCGGGCCGACCTGCTGCAGGAGCACGGTGTGGAAATTGTCGCGTACGTGGACATTGACCCAAAAAAAATCGGGCAGCGGGTCAACGGTCGCCCTGTGATCGGCAGGAGCGAACTTCCACCGCCGGGCGAAAGTTTTGTACTTTCTTACGTCGGTTCCCGCGGAGCCGCCAACCTTATCCGGGACTTTCTCGAAGGACAGGGCTTCCGTATGGGGCTCGATTTTCTCTTAGCGGCCTGACGCACTGACGAAGATTCAGGCTACGCACAAGCTTCCAGTGTTATGCCGCCCCCCGCGCTCATTGTCGCTCAAAAGGACGTCTGCGTTTCCAGAATGCAAGGACCGCCAGCAGCAGCCCCAGAGTGATCACCCCCCAGGAACTTAGGCCGGGGGCCGACCCTGCGTCGCCGCCGCCGGTGCTGGTTGTAAAACCGACCTGGCTGCCATATGCCGTGCCATTGGCATTTACGGCGTACGCCCTGACGTAATAGGCAGTGGCAGTCTGTAGCGAAGCAATGGTGCCGGAAAACGTGCCGAGCCCCGCCCCCATGGCCGCCTTGGAGTCGCTGGTGGTGGGATTTTGCGACGTGCCGTAGCAGACACCCCGTTCGGTGACTGAGGTTGTTCCGCTTGATGTCACATTGCCTCCGAGAGTAGCGCTGGAGCCCGTGACGCTAGTGGCGGCCGTTGTTGTGACAAAGGCAGTGGCCGCCTGGCTTTTAAAAATCTGGTTCGTTGAACTCCCGTCTTTTTGATACCAGGTAATAATGGCGTTGCCACTGTCGTCCATGGCCACCTGGGGGTAAGCAGGATTCTCTGAGCCGGACACGGAGGGGTTGATATATGCGGAAAGGATAGGATTGGTCCAGGAACCGCCACGATACTCGCTTCTGTACACATGATCATGACTGGAGGCGTCTGCCTGGACCCAGGTGACAACCGCGTTGCCGTTAACGTCCATGGCGACTCGTGGCAATTGCGCATCCCCTCCGCCAGACGGGCTGATGTATCCGGAGATTGCCGGGTGTACCCAGGAACCGTTGCGGTACTCGCTTATAAAAATCTGCTCTGAAGATGCTGTATCTTCGGACCAGGTAATGATCGCAGTGTTGTTGTCCGCCATGGCGACATGGGGGGAAGAAGCAGCATAATTATCCGGACTGATATTGTCGGAAGAACCTGCAGGATTAACCCAGGCGTTGCTGCGGTATTCGCTCATGAAAATCTGATCATCTGAGCCATCGGATTGAACCCAGGTGATGATGGCATTGCCGTTGTTGTCCATGGCCACTTGAGGATCCGATGCGGGCTGGCTGACATTGTCGGAAATGGTATCATAAGCGCTCCAGATTCCACCGCGGTAGTCGCTTTTGAAAATCTGGTTGTTTGAGCCGTCGTTTTCGACCCAGGTGATGATGGCATTGCCGTTGTCGTCCATGGCCAACCGTGGGGAAGAGGCATTATACGAACTGATGTTGCTGGAAATCACCGCAGGAGTGCTCCAGGCGCCATTGCTGTACACGCTTTTGTAAATCCGGTCATACGAGCTTTCAGGTTGTACCCAGGTGATGATCGCGCTGCCGTTGTCATTCATGGCCACCTGAGGGGAGCTGGCAGCATAACTGAAGTTGCTGGAAATGAGAGCGGGGCTCGTCCAGGCCCCGTCGCGGTACATGCAGTAGTAAATCTGATCAGCGAAACCGTAGAACTGGGCCCAGGTGATGATCGCATTACCGTTGCCATCCATGGCGACATGGGGGGAAGAAGCATCATAATTATTGCTGTTGGACATGACCGTGGCAGAGGACCAGCTACCGTTACGATACTCGCATTTGTAAATGCGAACATATGAGCCGTCGGATTGCACCCAGACGATGACTGCGTTGCCGCTTCCGTCAATGGCCACATGGGGGTCAGTGGCAGCATACCCATCCGGGCTGATGTTGTCGGCCAGGTTTGCAGGATCGGTCCAGCTCAATGTTGCGCTGACATTCTGAGCCCGGACTAAGCATAAAAGAACGGACAAGACCAAGATTACGGCAAACAGCCTGATGGGAATACTCATTTCCGGCCCTCTCTGGTTATTCCTTATCGAGTTTGCTGGTGTTCCAGGAAAAGCCGTTTTTAATGATTATGACCTATCGAAATCGTTCTAAAAGTTCATTTCGCGTTTCCGCTGATTACGGCGTATTGACCCATAGATTTTCATTAACACATCCACAGGATTTATCAATACTACTTTTATTCGTAACCAAACAAACGTCTAACTAGCTACAATATCATTAATACTTCCAATGTCGGCAATTTCAATCAACTCTCCATACTGTAAGTTTCAGGAGTAATTCCAGCCTGTGATTTTACACAAGCTTGGTACAATATGCTGATTTGCATATATTTTCGGGAGTTTTTGATCGACTCTAAGCAGAGATAAGCGGGGAACACGTAAGGGAAAAAGCAGACTTTCGAGCAGTGTTACTGCCTTTGCATCCAAAGACTTTCAGGCGTACGCCAATGACAATCACATGGGACTGCTGTCGCAGCGAATTCGACCAATCGGTTCAGTGCGCTCCGAGTCAGCATACGACAGGAGGACTCACCCGCGAAAGTTCGCGGTTGCCGACGTATGCGGAATGGAGCCGTACGTATTAAGACCGATTATCGGAACTCGTCGGTCTCGCTACTATACGCCGGATTCCTGACGAATCTTCATGGAATCGACGCCGGACACCTCTCATGGACAGCTTTGCCCCGATATTTAGCCGTCCCGGCTATCCGCAACAAAGAATCGCGGCAACGGATAGAATGGTCCAGAACTATTAATAAAACTCAATCACACAAAGCCACATCGGAAACATGACGAAAATTCCGACGCTTGGACCGCCGGCATACGGGTAAAGCAGGCTGAAATATCAGGTGAGCGAAACCACGGAATTTTCGCAATTTCCTATTGGGTTAAATTGGTATCTGTCTGCATCCCAATCATTAACCCACGTTTCACCATCTATAAGATACCGGAATTGATAATCTTTACCGGTCTCCAAATCAAGTGAAGTGACAAAGGATCCGTCCTTGTTCTGTTTCATCAACAGAGACCCCTGCTCCCAATCGTTGAAATCACCCAACAGCTCAACCTGAGACGCATTGCCGACGGCTTCTTTGGTAACTTTGAAATTGACCTTGCAAATCGGCTTACTTTTTAAAAAACGTTTCGTTAAGGACATTCTCAACCTCCAGAGTGAAAAAACGTATTCTTTCCCATTGAATAGCCATTTTCTTAACTCTAAACCATGATGATCAGATAATGTCAATACAACGTTTTACACGGTATTGCTTCATTTATGCGGGGAGTTCGCGCAAAGAAGGAAACCAGCCGTTGTGGCAGGATTTACTCCTTCGCCAGCCTCCATGGTCAGGAAGCTCCGAATGAAAGGACAAGCTAATCTTACTGGTTGCAGATGTCACGAAGCAGCATGAAAAATTCCGTTTCATACTGAGCAACCGTCCGGTAGGGAACCTGTACGTGGGGGCTTTCCTGCTGGACGAGCTGGGCCATTTTTTCGGACAGGTTGGCGAGGAGTTTCTTTTTGGCGTTTTCGCCCGCCACGGCATAGAGTGTGATTATTTTTTCCTGGTCGAACTTATGCAGTACCTGCTGCAAGCTGGAGCTGTCTACGGAAACAATGTCGTCGATGATCTTCAGTTCGCTGTATTTGCCTGGGCCGTGAATTGCTTCGAAAAATTCTTCATCCAGAGTCGACAGCCATTCCACTGATTCCCGTCGCGGAAAAAAGAACAGCCGCTCCGGTATCCGTCCTTTTGCAAGCATTCTGTAGACGCTTTCCGTATCCGTGAGCGCAGCTTCGGCAAAATCGCGGATATCCAGGAACTCCAGACCATGTGTTTTAAGCTGTTCTTCCTTGCTGAGCATTTCGCGGCGCAAATTGCGTGCTGCGGAAAGAAAATTCGCTTTGTCGGTAATCACCAGGATCCGTTCTTTCACGTACTCCCGCGTATTCAGCAGGCCGAGCGCGTCCTTTTTTTGTCCGGTGCCTTTTATCTCCCTGCTCTGGATCAGATTCACCAGTTGCAGTTTTTCCAGAACCGCGTCGATCTCCAGTTGCGATATGACCAGGATATCTTTTACCGCCGCGGCAAATTCGGAATAGCGTACCGCGTATTGCATGGCGCTTTTAGGGGGTCCTGAGGAAGGCGAAGAGGGAACGTGCGAGCATAATAATTCAAGAATCTTGCAGACGCTGATGAACAGATCATCGGTAGACTGCGCCTGCACGAGATCGTACAGCGTAGCCAGCTGTTCCATCATGTTACGGATGATGCGCTGAATCGGAGCCGGACTTTTAAGGATAAGCGCCTGAATCAGGGGCTTGTCAAAGGGGATCAGCTGGCATTGTTCAATGGCTTCGGCAGTGGCGAAAAAAGGTTCGCCTGTCACAAGCGGCATTTCTCCGAAAATCTGCCCCGGCACAATCCTGGCGACCTCTACCTTGCGGTTGTTGATCGCCTTGCAGAGGCGCACGGTCCCTTTTTTTACCATATACGCTACGGTATTGACCTGGCCCTCTTTAAGGATCACCTGGCCTTTCGGCACGACCTTATAGTTTTCTGAATCCGCTTTGCTCATGGCTTTTTTTCGTATTACATACAAAAAAACGCCGCCTATTTCAAACAACTTCGGTTTGAAACAAGGCGGCGTTGGTTTTTTCAGTTTGCATGCAGCGAAATATCTCCAGACGCAAATCCGGTTATTTCGCGTAGCCTACGGCCCGCCTCTCACGGATAACGGTAACCCGAATCTGTCCGGGGTACGTCAGGTTGTTTTCCACCTTTTCCGCAATGTCTTTGCAGAGCAGATAGGTTCTGTCGTCATCCACATTGTCGGAATTGACCATGACGCGAATCTCGCGACCGGCCTGAATGGCATATGCTTTGGAGACGCCGTCGAAATCCGTGGCAATGGATTCCAGCTCTTCCAGACGCTTGACGTAGTTTTCCAGCAGCTCCTTGCGTGCGCCCGGCCGCGCGCCGGAAAGGCTGTCGGCAGCCTGGACAAGCACAGCCAGTACCGAAGTGGGCGGAATGTCCTCGTGGTGCGCCCCGATGGCGTGGATGATTTCCTTGTTCTCGTTGTATTTCTTGGCAAGGTCAGCGCCGATTACGGCATGCGGACCTTCCACTTCGTGGTCAATGGCTTTGCCGATGTCATGCAGCAAACCGGCCCGTTTGGCTTTTTTCACATCCAGGTCGAGTTCGCTGGCCATTACGCCGCAGAGCGACGCCACTTCGATGGAATGCTGCAGCACATTTTGAGAAAAACTCGTACGGTACTGCAACTGACCGAGCAAACGAATCAGTTCGGGATGAATGCCGTGCACGCCGACGTCGAAGGTGGCCTGTTCGCCAATTTCACGCAATTTGACGTCCAGTTCCTGCTCGACTTTGTGGACAATGTCCTCGATACGGGCGGGATGGATACGTCCGTCGCTGATCAGCCTTTCAAGCGCCATCTTGGCCACCTGCCTCCGCAAGGGATTATAGGCGGAAAGAATGACTGTTTCCGGCGTATCATCGATGATCAGATCGACACCCGTGGCAGCTTCGATGGCCCGGATGTTCCGGCCTTCACGCCCGATGATCCGGCCTTTCATATCTTCGCTGGGCAGGTTGACGGTGGTCACCGTCTGCTCGGCGACAAAGTCGCCGGAATAGCGCTGAATGGCCGTGGCCAGAATCTTCTGCGCCTTTTTCGAAGCGGTTTCTTTGGCTTCCGTCTCAATCTGGCGGATCATTTTGGCGGCTTCATAACGCGTACGGGATTCAATTTCAGTCAGCAGGCGTTCTTTTGCTTCCTCAACTGTCAATCCGCTGATTTCCTGAAGCTTCAGAGCCTGGTCGTCGATCATTTGTTCCAGCTGCTCTTTTTTCTCCTCAAGCTGCCGTTCCTTGTGCGTCAGGTTTTTTTCCAACGCCAGAACATCGCTTTCCTTTTGAGCAACCTTTTCCAATCTGTCTTCAAGCCGTTCTTCCTTGTCCAGGAGCTTGGATTCGCGTTTTTTGATCTCGCGTTCCCTGTCTTTGCACTCCTGTTCGAACTCTTTTTTGATCTTGAAGACTTCGTCCTGCCCTTGCAGCAGAACTTCCTTTTTCTGAGCCTGAGCCTCTTTGCGAGCCTCTTCTATTATCCGGTCTGCCAGAGCCTTAGCATCCTGCTCGCGTTTCTCCATAACGCGTTGATGGCCGTAGAACCCGGCCAAAGCGCCGATTGCAAGGCTGCCGATGACATAGAGTAATATCCCCAGATCCATGTCACACTCCTCTATATCCATACCCTGTGAGTCGCTCATTCCTTCCGGCAGGGTCCCGGAAAGAAATACGTAAAAGGGGAAATACCATACGACTGATGGGACTGATACAGAGATATCGTGCTGGGTACTGCCGCTAAGGACTAGCACTTTCACGGGCGAGAATGGCTCCGTTGGAGTGCGGATACTTGAATCCCCGGTGATCCGTGTCGTTCACGTTTTTGAACCATGCAAGCATGGCGGACGCCTAAGAACGACCGTCAGGCTCCCCATAATTGGGTATGCTCACGGGCCGTTACGTTCAGCTCCCTGTTTTTTGATCATTGGCTCAAAAAACAGTTAAACAATCACGAGATCCCCAGGGAAATTCCTACCTGCCTTGCATAACGTACTATGCAGCATCTATCTTCATCAAAAGCTCTTCAATTCGGGATTCTATCTCCGAGAGCTTCTGATTAGACTGTAAAAGGTCGTCCGCCAGCCCCAGGGCCAGAAAAATCAGCAGTTTTTCCTTGCTGATCTGCTTTTCACCCGAGCCGCCGAGACGCCGGTATTGTTCTTCTATCAATTGCCTGGCGTCGTCAACTCGTTTCTGGTCCGCTTCAGCTTTGAACGCGACATCGAGTCCGAGAATATTCAGCTGAAAGCTTGTTGGCATGCTACATTAAGAGCCTTGCTCGGTGACTTCTAATTTCTTTAACAGGGTATCTATTCGATCAACTACAGCGGACTTGTCCGCCTGCTCTTTTTCAAGCTGCTCTTTCAGCTGCTGGTTTTCAAGCTTCAGGGACTCCACTGCTGCAAGTTCTTCCTGCAGACGATCCCTTTCCGATTTCAACGTGCTAATATCGGACAGTAAACCATCAATTTTGGCTTCGAGTCTGTCGAGTATTTCCATTTGATTATAATAACTCCTAATCAGAATAAAATCAAGACTTCGACCGTTTCAGATTGGTTTGACGCGCCCTGGCAACGGCGAGCCTTCCGTCGGGAACATCCTCGGTTATCACGGATCCGGCGCCCACGAGAACACCTTCTCCTACGGTAACCGGCGCAACAAAAGCCGTGTTGCTCCCGATAAACGAATTTTCACCTATCACCGTACGATGTTTGTTCTTGCCGTCATAATTGCACGTAATGGTTCCAGCTCCGATGTTGGTATGCCCGCCGATGTGGGCATCGCCAATATACGTCAAATGGTTAGCTTTGACGCCCGGTCCCAAAACGGACTTTTTGATTTCCACGAAATTTCCGACCTGTGCGCCTTCTTCCAATACGGCGTCCGGACGCAGACGGCCATAAGGTCCGACCCTGCAATCTTCACCCACTGTAGCGCGTTCCAGCATGCTGAACGATTTTATGATCGCGCCGGACTTGACGATACTGTCGCGAATGACCGTATGCGATTCGATTACGGCACCGCTTTCCACGCTGCTGCACCCGTAAATCTCGCAGGGACCTGTCAAGTTTACGCCTTTATCCAAATGAACGCCAGGACCAATACGAACGGATTCCGGCGATCTGATAATGCAGCCGGATCGCAGCAGATCGTCGACTATGCCCTGTTGGATGAATTTTTCGGCCTCTATGAGTTCCAAGGGCGTGTTGATGCCCATCAGACGAGGTTCATTTCCCGCGCAGACACCTTCCACGCGCAAGCCTTCGGCCACTGCCAACGCAATCAGATCCGTAATATAATATTCGCCGCTTTTATTATCGTTGTTCAATTTTTCCAATAAATGGGAAACGGCTTCCATTTTCAGACAATAGATTCCGGCGTTGATCTCATTAGGTTCGGGGCCCCAGCGATCCGGATCGTAATCTTTGGCCTCGACGATGGCGGCAACCTGCCCTGTTTCGGAGTTCCTTACCACCCGTCCGTACGCTGCCGGATCATCCAGCTCCAGGGTCAGAAAAGCCAGATCCGCCTCGGCTTCCCTGGCTTTACTTTGAAATATTTGTATAAGCTCGCAGGTAATCAGCGGCGTATCGCCGTTCAAAACAATCAGCATCTCCAGACCGGCGGCTTTGAGCGTATCCCACGAAACCTGCAGGGCGTGCCCGGTGCCGAGCTGTTCCTTCTGCAATATCCAGAAAGCATCCTGACGCTCGGGGAAGGCCTGTTTGACCATTTCAAACTGATGACCGATGACGGTCCAGATCTTGCCGGGAAAAAACGCATCCAGCGCACTGTAAATATAGCGCAGCATGGGTTCTTCCAGCATTTCCTGAAGCACCTTCGGGCGGTTGGAATGCATTCTGGTTCCTTTGCCCGCAGCCAGTATCAGAACACCCAGTCCTTCTTGGGTCATGGTGAACCTCGCAACTTCCGGTTTGAATGAAAAAAAGCAGGCCGCGAACGGCCTGCTTTTTGGGAGCTTAAGCGCAGACTCAAGCCTCGGTGGCACGCTGCGGTTAGGCAGCAGCCCCGCCGCCGGCTCTGAGCCGCATCATAGCACGTTGCAACGCAGCCTGGGCGCGCGCAAAGTCTACGTTTTCTTTTTGTTGTTGGAGCCTATCTTCAGCTCTTTGCTTGGCCTTTCTCGCCCGTTCGATGTCGATCTCCTCGGCTTTTTCCGCACTTTCCGCCAAGATTGTAATCTTGTTGTCGGAAACATCGGCAAAACCACCGGACACGAACACGTAGCTGACGCTGCCGCCCTTCTTATAATACAAATTGCCTATCTGCAATGCAGAAAGGAAGGGTATATGGTTGGGCAGTACGCCAAACTCGCCTTCGTACCCCGGAGCACCGACATAATCAACGGTCTCGCTAAGGACAAGCTTGTCCGGAGTCACGATCTCGAGTTTCAAGGATTTTTCCATTCCAGTCTCCTGGTAGGCGATTAAGCTTCTTTAGCTCTTTCAATAACTTCCTCAATGCCGCCAGTCATGTAGAAAGCGCCTTCAGGAATGTCATCATGATCGCCGTTCAGAATGGCCCGGAACCCCTTGATGGTGTCCTCGAGTTTGACGTAGCGACCGGCAACACCAGTGAACTGTTCGGCAACGTGGAAGGGCTGCGACAGAAAACGCTGGATTTTTCTAGCACGAGCAACCGTCAGTTTATCTTCGTCGGAGAGTTCGTCCATACCGAGAATGGCGATGATATCCTGAAGGTCTTTGTATTTCTGGAGCACGGACTGTACTTCACGGGCCGTGTTGTAGTGCTCGGCGCCGAGTACGTTGGGATCCAGAATACGGGAAGTGGAGTCAAGCGGATCCACCGCGGGGTAAATGCCCAGCTCGGCGATCTGACGGGAAAGAACGAGCGTTCCGTCAAGGTGCGAGAAGGTGGTTGCCGGTGCGGGGTCGGTAAGGTCATCAGCAGGCACGTAAACAGCCTGAACCGATGTGATCGAACCCTTGTTGGTGGATGTAATACGTTCCTGCAGAGCACCAAGGTCCGTACCCAGAGTAGGCTGGTAACCAACCGCGGAAGGCATACGTCCGAGCAGAGCGGAAACCTCGGAGCCGGCCTGGGTGAAACGGAAGATGTTATCGATGAAGAGCAGCACGTCCTGACCTTCTTCATCACGGAAGTATTCGGCGCTGGCCAGAGCGGTCAGACCAACACGAGCACGGGCTCCTGGAGGTTCGTTCATCTGGCCGTAAATAAGTCCTGCTTTCTCGAGAACCCCGGCGTCCTTCATTTCGTGGTAAAGGTCGTTACCTTCACGGGTACGCTCACCAACACCGGCGAACACGGAAATACCACCGTGCTGTTTGGCGATGTTGTTGATGAGTTCCATGAGAATAACCGTTTTACCAACACCGGCGCCGCCGAACAGGCCCATTTTACCGCCCTTGGGGAAGGGGATGAGCAGGTCGACAACCTTAACGCCGGTTTCGAGCAGTTCAACCGAAGTACTCTGCTCGGTAAAAGCAGGGGCAGCGCGGTGAATCGGCAGGGATTTTTCCGCGTTGATGGGGCCCAGCTCGTCCACGGGACGACCGATAACGTTCATGATGCGGCCCAGAGCGGCGTGACCGACGGGAACCATGATGGGGTTGCCGGTGTCGGTGGCTTCCATGCCGCGTACCAGACCTTCGGTGGCGTCCATGGCGATGGTGCGAACCACGTTGTCGCCAAGGTGCTGGGCAACTTCGCAGATCAGCTCAGGCGCATCCGTGTTGTTGGGGTTTTTAATCTCGAGCGCGTTGAAAATATTGGGTAATTTACCCGGCTCGAACTCGACGTCGACAACGGCGCCGATGACCTGAACAATTTTACCTACATTGGCACTCATAGTAATTTTGCTCCCTTATTATCCTTTCAGCGCCTCAGCGCCGCCCACGATATCCATGAGTTCAGTGGTGATGGCGGTCTGACGAGTCTTGTTAAAGATCTGCGTCAGGCTGCTTATCATGTCGTCGCAAGCCCTGGTCGCGTTATCCATGGCAGCCATGCGTGCGGCATGTTCGCTTGCCGAGGTGTCAAGCATGCCGCGGTAGATCTGCACTTTGATAAAGCGCGGCAGCAATTCGGCCAGCAAGCCCATGACATCAGGTTCGTAGATGTACTCGGTTGCGCTGGAGGCTTCTTCGCCCTCTTCAGCGCCGGCTTGCGAACCCATGGGCAGGATAGTTTTAACAACGGGCTCCTGTTTGACCATGCTGATGAACTCGCCGAAGATCAGAATAACTTCATCCGCTTCGCCTTCGAGATACGCGTTGATCACATCAAGACCTATGCTGTTGGCCAGGGAAAAGTCATAGCTTCCCATCTGACCAGCCATGTCCTTGGAGATCTCGAACTCGGACTTTCTGAGGGCGTCACGCCCTTTTTTGCCAAGGCAGAAAAACTTGACGTTTTTGCCTTCGGCAGCTTTCTCTTTGGCGACCTTATTTGCTGCTTTGATAAGGTTGACATTGAAACTTCCGCACAAACCACGGTCAGAGGTGACCAGAACTATACAAACGTTTTGGATTTCCTCGCGTGTTTCCAACAGGGGATGCGCGGATTCATCTGCCTTTCCCGCAAGATCACCCAGCATTTCATAGAACTTGTCCGCGTAAGGACGAAAGCGTTCTATGCGGCCCTGGGCCGAACGCATCTTTGCCGAGGCCACCATGTTCATGGCCTTGGTGATCTGCTTGGTTTTTTTGACTCCAGTTATCTTAGCCTGGACGTCTTTCAGAGATGCCATCCATTACCTCCTTGGGCCTAGGCCTGGAAGCCTTTCATGAACTCTTCAATAGCGCTTTTCAGCTTGCCTTCGACCTCGTCATCCAGCTTTTCCTTGGTCTTGATCGCGTCAAGAACATCGGCCTTGGCGTTGCGCATGAATTCAAGCAACTCGGCTTCGCATTTGCGGACGGCGTCAACAGGTACTGTGTCCATGAATCCGCGGGTGGCGGCGTACATGGAGGTAACCTGCTCTTCAACGGGCATCGGCTGGTACTGGGACTGCTTCAGCAGTTCCACCAGGCGGGCGCCGCGATTCAGTTTCTGCTGGGTGGCTTTGTCAAGGTCGGAACCGAACTGCGCGAAAGCAGCCAGTTCGCGGTACTGAGCCATATCCAGGCGCATGGTACCGGCAACCTGCTTCATGGCCTTGATCTGAGCAGAACCACCAACGCGGGAAACCGAGAGACCAACGTTAACGGCGGGGCGAACACCGGCGTTGAACAGGTTGGGCTCCAGGTAAACCTGGCCGTCGGTAATGGAGATAACGTTTGTCGGGATGTAGGCGGAAACGTCACCGGCCTGAGTTTCAATGATGGGCAGAGCGGTCATGGAACCGGCGCCCTTGCTGTCGTCGAGCTTAGCAGCGCGCTCGAGCAGACGGGAGTGGAGGTAGAAAACGTCGCCAGGGAAAGCTTCGCGTCCCGGAGGGCGGCGAAGAAGCAGAGACATCTGGCGGTAGGCAACAGCCTGTTTGGAAAGATCGTCGTAGATGATCAGGGCATGTTTGCCGTTGTCGCGGTAGTGCTCGGCCATGGTGGCACCGGTGTACGCTGCGATGTACTGCAACGGAGCGGGCTCGGAAGCGGTGGCCGAAATGATCGTGGTGTATTCCAGGGCGCCGTGCTTTTCCAGGATGTCGGCAACCAGGGCCACGTTGGCCTTTTTCTGGCCGATGGCTACGTAGAAGCAGTGAATATCGGAATTTTTCTGAGCCAGAATGGCGTCGATGCAGATGGCGGTCTTACCAACCTGACGGTCGCCGATGATCAGTTCGCGCTGACCGCGGCCGATGGGCGTCATGGCGTCGATGGACTTCAGTCCGGTGTACATGGGCTGGTGCACGGACTTTCTGGCGACGATGCCGGGAGCCTTCAATTCCACGGGACGCATATTGGATGTATCGATGGGTCCTTTTCCATCCAGGGGTTCACCCAGAGGATTCAGGACGCGGCCCATAACGGAGTCGCCGACGGGCACGGAGAACACCTGGCCCGTACGTTTGACCGGGTCGCCTTCTTTAATGCCGGTGTCGTCGCCGAGCAACGCGACACCAACGTTGTCTTCTTCAAGGTTCAGAACCATGCCCATCAGTCCACCGGGGAATTCCAGCAGCTCCATGGTCATTGCGTTCTGGACACCATACACACGAGCAATACCGTCACCAACGTACAAGACGGTGCCGGTCTCGCTCATCTCGACCCGCTGCTCGTAATTCTTAATTTGATCCTCGATAATCTTGCTGATTTCTTCGGCTTTAATCTGCATGGCCCTATTCACCCCTCTTGATGTTTTCTTTCAATATTTCAAGCTGCGCCCGCAAACTTGCATCCATGATGTTGTCGCCCACCTTGAGCACAACGCCACCAAGAATGTCTTTGTCGGTGTCGAAGTTGAGCACCAGTTTGCGGCCGGTCTGCTTTTCGAGCTTGGCTTTAAGGTCTTTTTGCTTTGCTGCTGCAAGCTTGACGGCCGTGATCAGCTCTCCGCGCACAACGCCCTGTTCGGCGTCGAGCAGCGTGCTGAACACAGCTTCGATATCAGGCAGAACACCCAGCCGTTCCTTGTCCGCCAGCAGGCGGCAGAAATTGGCGACGATGTTGCTGATCTCAAGCTTGGCAACCAGTTTGTCGAGCACACCTGTTTTTTCTTCAGCAGAAAAAATCGGGTTGCGAAACATACGCAGCAGCTGTGGCGCTTGTGCAAGGCTCTCAGCCAGCTGCGCCAAATCCTTACCGTAGGTCTCGAGCGCTTTGGGTCCTTCTTCTTTGCCGATGGCGAAGAGCGCCCGGGCGTACCTGCGTGCAACTACGTTCCCGGTCAATTGAACACCACCTTTGTTAAGTATTTTTCAACGAGCTTTTCGTGCTCTTCCTTCGTCAGCTTGTCTTTGAGCATTTTTTCGGCGGATTCAACGACCAGGTCGGCCAGTTCCGCGCGGATGCCTTCAATGGCATAGCGGGTTTCCTGCTCGGCGGTCTGTTTGGCCTGTGCGGTGATCTGCGCGGCCTGAGTCTTGGCTTTTTCGATGATGGAAGCCTTCAGAGCCTCTCCCTGCGCCTTGTACTCCGCCAGGATGGTGGCGCGTTCTTGCTCCATGTTCGCAATGCCCTGCTCCACTTCCTGAAGCTTGTCCTGGGCGTCTTTCTTGCGCTTATCGAGGTCGGCAAGTTCGTTTTCGATATTATCGCGCCTGGAGCCAAAAAAGGCTTTGATCTTCTTGCCTGCGGCAAACCAGATGATGGCGACCACGATCACAAAGTTGACGCAGCGATACAAAAAGTTCATCCAAATGTTGTACCCCTCGTGTTCTCCACCAGAGGATGCCCATGCCGTTGCGGCGAAGAGAAGCAGTATCCCCACCGCGAATGCAACTGTGCGAAATTTTTTCAATTCAAATCCCTCCTCAACTCCGTTTCACTACCCGAGAATCTTGGCCGTCGCCTCTTTGGCATATTTGTCGATCTTGCCCTTCAGGTCGGTCATGGCAGTATCGACTTGCTTCTTGATATCCTCACGAGCAGCTCCAAGGGTCTTTTGAGCATCCTTGAAAGCAGCATCGATTATGGCTTTTTCTTCTTCAGTAGCCGCATCCTTCACAGCAATGCGCTGATCGGTACCGGCCTTCCTCGCCTCTGCAAGGGCCTCTTCATAATTTTTCAGCTTATCCTGGGCCGAAGCGGAAAACTGCTCTGCCTCGGAAACCATTTTCCCTATGGTCTCGGAGCGCTGCGCAATAATCTTGCGGATCGGTTTGATAAGCATGAAGTTGAGAATGATGAGAATCAAGACAAAGTTAATCAATTGCACGACTAAGGTAATGTCCAGGTCAATCATGTTAGGTGCCCATCCTGAGGTTGTGAATTTTTGATCAAAATCAAAGCGGCAATAGCTTTTTTAAGGCTCCCTGTCAAAGCCTTTTTACCTCAACCCGGCGATTAAAGGCCCAAAAGTAGCCTATGATCCCGTCTTCTCAGCCCCGTTGTCCTGGGCATCGGGATGCTGCTCGGCTATTGCCATCTTGGTTTTTTCCAACAACTTTTCATTTTTTTTGGGGGCTTCTTTTTCTACTTTTACGCCGGCCTGCGACTGATTCATACACACCTGCCCTTCCAAAACCGCTCCTTCCTCAATCACCAGGCATGGCGCATTCATGCTGCCCTGCAAATTGCCTGTTTTGTGAATAACCACTTTTTTGGCGGCCTGAATATCTCCTTCCAGAAAACCGCTCAAAATCAGTTGGCCGACCAGAATCTGCCCATGGACTTTCGCTTCCTTGCCGACAATGAGCGTTCCTTCGGATTTAATTTCACCTGTAAAATTTCCATCGATCCGGACCGACCCTTCAAAGAAAAGCTTGCCCTGATAATTGGTGCCAGCGCCGAGAAAGGCGTTTATTTCGTCTTTGGCCATGCTGCGCTCCTTCGTATTGCGTGTTGAACTCCGCGGCCGATTCCGGCCTGATAACAAGCCTTAAATGCTCTTAAATACATACCTGCGCATGGAAACGTTCAATACCAGTCCGATCAGGATAAAGTTCACCAATGTGGTACTCCCGCCGTAACTCAAAAATGGCAGGGGGATACCAACTGCCGGAAGTAAACGTAACACCATGCCCATATTGATAAAAATCTGCCAGAAAAAATAAAAGAAAACTCCTGCCGAAAGAAAGCTTCCGAAGCGGTCCTTGGCATCCCTGGCTGTCGCAAAAATACTCAACAAAAAGAAACTATAGAGGGCTAGCAATGTCATGCAGCCGACAAAGCCCCACTCCTCGCCGAAAACCGCCACGGCAAAGTCCGTGTGCTTTTCCGGCAAAAAACGCAGCTGGCTCTGGGAACCCGCCAGATACCCTTTTCCCCACATGCCGCCGGAGCCTATGGCGATGAGAGCCTGTTTGACGTTCCAGCCGCCGCCATGCGGGTCGCTCGCAGGGTCAAGAAAAGAGGTTATGCGTCTTTTCTGGTATTCCTCCATGAAAAACCAGGAAAGAGGCACGAGCAACGGACCGATCACCAGAAGCGATTTCAAGACCCGGGCTGTCAACCCCCTGTACAAGATGATACCGCCCAATAGCAAGAGCAGGTTCAGCGCCGACCCCAGATCCGGTTGCATTTTGATCAGCCCCGCGGGCACCGCCCCAACTCCCATCACGAAAAACAGACCAGCCCAGCCCAGTTTCTCCGATTTGGCCGAGAGAATCTTGGCGCCGATGATCAGAATGCTGATTTTGGCCACTTCCGTGGGCTGAAAATTGAAAAATCCGAAGGACAGCCAGCGTCTGGCTCCGTAAATCGTCACACCCCAAAGAGGCACCGCCGCCAGCAGCAGGAGGGTGATGATGAATGCGGGCCAGGCAAGCTGCTTGAGCTGGTTGTAATCAATGCACATGGTCACCAGCATGCCCCCCAGACCCACAAGCCCCCAGTAGAGCTGTTTCTGGAAGTAGGGATTGACGATATAACTGGATTCCAGCCGGATGTGGCTGGCCGAATACAGATTAAGCAGGCCCACACCGAACAGGGCCAGCGTCAGGCCGAGAAGCACCCAGTTCATGTGGGTAAAAAGACGTTTATCAACTTGCGGCATGAAATCTCGATCCGAAAGTTTTTTTCTACAGGTTACTGGCTTTCCGCGACCTTGTCTTTTTTGACCGGAACCACGGGTTTGCCGAAAAGATATTCAAAAATAGCCTTGATTATGGGGCCAGACGTGCTGCCGCCGTGTCCGCCGTGTTCCACCATGCAGACAACAACATAGCGTTTGCCCTCTTTTTCGCCCCAGGAGGCCATCCAGGCGTGATCGCGGTGCATATAGGGCATCTCATGCGTCAGCTTGCGCTTCTTGCCCACCCGGACGACCTGGGCGGTTCCGGTCTTTCCACCCATCCGGGCATCCGGACGTTTCAGCACCCGGGCGGTGCCCCCCTGCACGGTCGCCTCCATGGCATCCAGAATAAGCTTGCGGTATTCTTCTTTAAGAGGAATGCGACCCTGGACCTCGGGCGGCTCATCCAGAAGCAGGTTGGGCTTCATGAGCTTGCCTCCGTTGAGCAGTGCGCCGACAAAGCGCGCCACCTGCAGCGGTTGCGCCAGAGTAAAGCCCTGCCCGATGGCCAGATTCAGATTGTCTCCGCCCACCCAGGGTTCCTTGAAACGTTGGCGTTTCCATTGACGCGTTGGAACGCGTCCGCCTTTTTCGTTGGGCAGGTCTATTCCCGTGGGGTTCCCGAACCCGCAGGCAAAAGCGTACTTGCTGATTCTGTCCACCCCCAGCTTTTCACCCACATAGTAGAAAAAAACGTCGCAGGAGTGGATTATGGCCTCTTTCACATTCAAAGGGCCATGTCCGCTCTTTTTCCAACAGCGGAACACTGCGCGCCCGATTTTGTAGAAACCCGGACAGTTCACGCGCGTATGCTCGGTGATAACGCCGTTCTGCAGCGCGCAGGCGGCCACCATCAGTTTCCAGACGGAGCCAGGCGGATATTCATTCTGGATGACGCGGTTCTGCAGAGGATGACGCGGGTGGTCATTCAGCGAGTACCATTGCTGTTCGGAGAGCCGCCCTGTGAAGACATTGTTGTCGTAGGTTGGTTCGGAAACCAGGGCCAGCACTTGTCCGGTATCCGGATCGAGCACGACTACGCCCCCGGAGTTGCCTTCCATCTGCTCGTGCACGAAACGTTGCAGATCCAGATCCAGGCTCAGGGAAATATCGTTTCCGGAAAGAGGATGGCGCAGCGTCCATTTGTCCAGATGACGTTCCGTGGCATCCACTTCGTATTCTTCCAGGCCTTTTTTTCCGCGCAGATCCTTTTCCAGGACCAGTTCAAGACCTTGCCGGCCGGCCATGTCGCCCGGCCGCAGTTCCTTGTCCCGTTCGAGCACTTTGTCGTCGGCCTCGCCAAGATAACCGATGATATGCGCCATCAACCGCCCGTTGGGATAGACGCGCCGCTGCCGGACTATGATCTCCAGTCCGGGCCAAAGCACGGCGTTGGCTTCTATGGTGGCCACCTGGGCAAAAGACAGGTCGGAGACCAGCACCAGACCTTCAAAGGACTTGACCTGCTTGCGTCCGGCCTCCACACGCTTTTCCAGCACATCCAGAGGCACGCCGGTCCATTTGCCGACCTGTTCCAGAGTGGCTTCCAGATTTTTGCAATCCTCACGTACGAGGGTCAGCACGTAACTGGGCTGATTGATGGCCAGCAAGCGGCCCTTGCGGTCTTTGATCTGTCCGCGGGGCGCATCGATGAGCTCCTTGCGCTGTGTGTTTACCTGGGCCAGTTTGACAAAATAGTCGCTCTTGTGAATCTGCAAAAACCAGAAACGCAGAGCGAATAGGACAAACATGCACAACACAAGGCTCTGCAGAATCACGAGACCGGATTTCGGGGCCGGCACACTCTCTTGCTCATGCAAGTACATCATCACTGCTCTCTTGTTTTGGGCGCAATCCGTACGCCAAAGCCCAAACCAATGGAAAAATCGCGGCCTGCAGCACGCTTTCGGTAAAAACCAGGGACTCCGACAGCTGAAAATCCTGCAAAGTGGCCATCATCAGCAGCAAAACATAGCGCAGCAGGCCGAGACAGGCCCCCAGCAAAGAAATGAAAAGAAAATTCTGGGCCTGAAACAGCCAGCGCCCCATGAGGAACAGGGCGATGAGAGAGCCGTACCAGAGAATGCTGAACCCAAAAGCCAGCGTTCCCGAACCTTCCTGAATCAGCAGACACAGGCCGGTCACCCAGGCGATCTGAGCCGGGTTGCCTTCTTCAAGGCAAATTACTACCCCGACGATAAGAAGATCAATACCCGGCAGCCAGCTTTGCATCCAGATTGCAAACACGGCAAAACATAACCACCAGACAACGTTGCCAAGCAAATTCGGAATCTCCCTTGGGCGCCCGCATCCTGTGACCCGGGGCTATTGGGTCAGGTGAGGCAGAGCCGAGGAGCCGCCCACAACTTTGTTGCGTTTAAGCAGGAGCACCTCTTCCAATGTCTCGACGGTTATCAGAGCATCGGCATAAACGGTCTGCGGTGTCGTACCTTCGGTCGCACGCTCCACGGAAATGACCTGCGCAGCCGGCAAGCCCTTGGGGTACAGACCGTCCAATCCCGACGTAACCAGGATTTCACCGACTTCCAGACGCGCATTGATGGGCAGATAACGCAATTCGAGAGATTTGCCGCTGCCCCTGCCGCAAAGGATGGCGGGCGTACGGTGGCGCTGGCCCCGCACGGCTATTCTGCTGTTGCGATCCGTAAGCAGCAGCACGTTGGAAAAAAAAGGACTCGAGCGGATCACCCTGCCGACCACGCCTTCGTTTGTGGTGGCGGGCGTATTGATATCCACTCCGCTGTGTTCGCCCCTGTCCACTATCAGTGTTTCCAGAACGGCTTCCACACCCAGACGGTAAGCCACGACACGAGCCCCCAGTATGGACCAGGGTTCGGGAGGTTCAAACGCGAGTAGCGACCTCAGTCTTTTGACTTCGGACGCTTCCTCTTTGCTTACGGCCAGGGCGGCAGCCAGGGCCTCGAGCCGCTGGTTCAGGCGGTCGTTTTCAGTTTTGACATCCACCAGGTACACGTAATCGTCCCAGAAATCAGCGGACTTGGTCTTGATCCATTTTCCGGGCAACAAGGCCCAGCCTACGAATTCAAGACCGCTGTATGTGGCCAATGTATCGAGATATCCTGTACGAACATTCCAGGTATAAAGGCCGAGGTAACAAAAGAGCGCCAGGACTAGCGCGACGGTGAATTTTTTCGACAGAAGTTTAATCTATCGTTACCTCCTTAAGAATATCCAACGAATCCAGCGCCTTGCCGGAACCCAGCACGACAGTGGAAAGCGGATCGTCCACCACGGATATGGGCAGGGAGGTCTCTTCGCGCAGCAGCTGGTCGAGTCCTTTGAGCAGCGCGCCGCCGCCTGTGAGCACAATACCGCGGTCCACGATGTCTGCGGCCAGTTCGGGGGGCGTCTGTTCCAGCGCAATGCGAACCGCCTGAACAATGGCGTCGACCCGTTCGGAAAGGGCCTTGCGGATTTCTTCGGAAGTAATCGGTATATTCTGCGGGATTCCGGAAACGAGGTCGCGCCCCTTGACTTCCATGTCTTCTTCCTTGGTCCCCGGATAGGCGGAGCCTATCTTGATCTTGATTTCTTCGGCCGTACTTTCGCCTATCAGCATGTTGTACTTGCGCTTGACGTGCTGCATGATGGCTTCGTCCATCTTATCGCCGCCCACGCGTACGGACTTGGAATACACCACACCGGACAAAGAAATGACCGCGACTTCCGTGGTGCCGCCGCCGATGTCCACGATCATGTTGGAGGTCGGCTCTTGTATGGGCAGATTCGCGCCTATGGCCGCGGCCATGGGTTCTTCAATCAGGTACACTTCCCGAGCGCCGGCCCGCTGGGCGGATTCCTTGACCGCACGCTTTTCCACCTGCGTTATGCCGGTAGGTACGCAGATGATGATCCGCGGACGAACGAGGCGGCGCGAATTGTGCACTTTTGAAATAAAGTGCTTGAGCATGGCTTCGGTTATTTCAAAATCAGCAATAACTCCGTCTTTCATCGGACGGATGGCAACGATATTACCTGGGGTACGGCCAAGCATGCGTTTGGCTTCATTGCCCACGGACAACACTTTTTTCGTGTTGCGGACGTCCTTGACCGCAACAACGGAAGGTTCACGCAGAACAATGCCTTGTCCCTTCACGTACACGCAGGTGTTCGCCGTGCCCAAATCTATGGCCAGGTCATTGGAAAACATGCCCAGCATAAAATTCACCATTTTGGTGGACATAGGCCCTCGCTTGCCTAATGAGGCATCAAAAGATTATACGCTTGAGGTGGTTTCTTCAAATACGCTCTCGTTGTCAATAGCCAACAACAAGGCGAGGCTCTTTGCCAAGCTGGTCTCGGTCTGAATAATGAAGCCTTTTTACAGTCTATCCGCATACTTCCGCCAACATTTCGGCAAGAGGATCCAAAAAATTCCTTTGGACGCCGGATCCAGTTGTCCCAACCGTGACGGCACCATTTCCACTCGGGGTTGCCTGTTTTGCAACAGCCGAGGATCGGGGTCCGGCCTCAAAGCGCAGGGTTTGGACCTGCCCGGTCAGTGGAAGTACTGGACCGAGCGCTACGCCCGTCGCTTTAAGAATGTTGGGTTCATAGCATATCTTCAATCATTCACAAATACATATGGACCGCTGCAACGCCTGGAAAAAATTCTACATGATCTCAATGGTTTACAAAACCTTGTCGGATTAGCTGTCGGTACCAGGCCCGATTGTCTCGATAGCAGAAAACTCACATGCATCGCAAACTTTCCCGCACAGGAAGTCTGGCTGGAACTCGGACTCCAAAGCGCCGACAACGAAATCCTGCGCCGCATCAACAGGGGCCACACGGTTGAAAGCTTCATCTCAGCCACAAATCAGGCCGCGGCCCTGGGCTTGAAAGTCTGCGCCCACGTCATCGCAGGTCTGCCCGGAGAGAGTTGTGAAGGCTTCGAACGCAGCATCGAACTCTGCAGTCAGCTCCCGGTAAGCGGCGTAAAAATTCACAATATTTACGTTTGTGAAAACAGCGACCTGGCTACTCTCTGGAGGCAAGGGGGCTACACTCCCCTGGAAAAGCACCAGTACGTCGAGTGGCTTTTACGCGGACTTCCCCACCTGCGGCCGGACATCGTGGTTCAGCGGATTACCGGAGATCCTGCACCGGGCGAACTGCTCGCTCCGGAATGGGCCACGGATAAAAGCTCCGTTTTGCAGCTCATCGAAAATGAATTCCAGGCAGCCAAACTCTGGCAGGGATGCGCCTGGCGTGGCCCTCTGGCCGTAAAAATCGCTCCCTGGCCCGGAGAACAGCCACCGGAGTGGTTCGCCCCGGACGCCCCGCCCCCTCCCCGGCTGTTTTAAACAACAGGAGAAGACTCATGGCAAGACTGACGGAACGACTTATTGCGCAGCCGCTGCAATTGGACCTGACCTGGGAGCACGACCGGCTGGCAGGAGCCCATGTGCTTTTCTCCCCTTCAGATGTCCGGGAGCCCTCCTGCGGCATTTCCCCATACGACTCCCAGGCTGCCAAGCCCCTCTCGGAGCAAGGCCAGATGATCTTGCGGGAGCTTGCCGCGTATGTCAACGGACAAAAACCATCCTGGCCGGATATCTCCTTGTCCATGGAAGGTCTTTCGCCTTTTGCCGCCCAAGTGTTGCAGACACTGCGTACGCGGGTGGATTACGGCAGCACCATCACATACGGGCAGCTGGCCGCATTATGCGGGCGCCCCAATGCCGCGCGGGCCGTGGGTGGCATCATGGCGCGCAACCCGTGGCCTCTGCTGGTGCCCTGCCACCGGGTCCTGGGCGCAAAAGGCGCCCTGACCGGCTTTTCCGGCGGCGGCGGACTCGAACTCAAGGCCTGGCTGCTGCGCCGCGAAGGTTGTGTATGTGACGAGCAAAACTTGAGATTGCTACACCCAAGCAATTATTCGTCTTGATACGTTATATCTTCTGCAAGAAATCCCTTTAAGACTCAACTAATTGTAATGCGTCTTTTGTTCGTTGATTCCATCTTTTATATTACCTAGAAACTCTATTAAACTTTTTTCTTTTGCTTTTGGATAGAATTTGTCATACAAACTTTCCACACACGAAATAGTAATGGCCTGCCATAGTTTTTGACATTTTTTTAATCTTTCGGCATCTTCTGTTTTTCTGTATATAATTTCAAGGTTATAAATTATGTACATCTGGTGCCATTTATCATTCAATCCATTTTGATTATTTTCTTTAAAAAGCTCAAATAGCCTTTCAGCTCTATCATTGAGAGTTTTACAAGATAATGCATCTCTTATGCTTCCTGGTATAGTATTCACATATACATCTTTGAAAGTATCAAAAAAAGCCGAGGCAATTTTTGAAAATTTGTTTTCACGCATCCATTGTGGAAGATTGTTTCGTGCATTGATAATTTTTTGTCTTTTATTATTATATTCCCAGAATTGATTTATTTTCATATCGAATTCTTCATTTACTGATCCTATATGATATATAAACTTACTACAAATATGGAGAAGTTCTTGAGGGTCAAAAGCAATGTAATTAGCTTCAGTTAAAAAAAACATCATGCGTATTAAGAAATCTCGATATGTATCTTCATTTAAATGAGTATTATTGTGATCCGCAAGAAGATTTTGCACAAGAACTCCTAATTCTTTTCCTTCGTAAGGATCTTTTAAATTTTCAACTTCTGAAATCAAACCATAAACAGAGGGATTAATGACATCGTGTTTCAACCAAAAATAAGATGCTACAGCAGTTATTTTGTTATGACTTGGAAGTAGAATAATCCCTTCTTCATTTATTAAATTTTCTATTTTCCTAATAGTCTGCCCGTTGTCTCCTAAAATATTAGATTTCGATCTAATAATATCAATTTGCATTGCAAGGTAATAAAGATAATGATTTTCCTGCTCTGATGGAAAAGGCATAGAGTCAATTTTTTTCTCAGCTTTCTCGATCAATTTTTTGCCAAATGAATAACTCAAGGCATGAGACTGTTGGGCCAACACTGTTTCCAAATCTACAAGTTCAAGAACTTCTTCTTCATTACTATAATCACAACCTTTTTCTTTATAAATGTAATGCAAATATAAAATTTTGTGTGCATCTTTTAAGTATTTTTTGCTATTAGCTAGTTGTAATATATTAGTAGATTCATGTACTAAGCTAATATAATCGTGACGAGAAGTTGCATGTTTTTTACATAAACCGATTATGACTTCTAAATAACGAGCGGCAGATGAATAACTTACGTTCAACTCCAATGAAATAAGATCCATATAATTTTCTATTACAAACGGACAAAATAAATTTGAACTTGACAATGAATGTTCACGCAGGGACATTTGCACTTCTTCTTTTTCAGTCTTATCACAGTCATCAAACTTTTTGAAGTTTAAAATAAATTTAGCTTTATACATCATTAAAAAAGAAGCCCAGCAGTTAAGATCACATAAGCTTAACATAAAATTTAAATGGCTCATTTTAGTTTCAATGGACTTCAGTATATTGACAGGAATATTTTTTCCTAAATCAATCTGTTCCTCATTCCCATGAAACCCGAGTAAGGTATTCAACAATTCAACTATTTCATCATTACTTTTGGAATTTACGGTACTATAAAAACTTGTGTTCAATGTACGAAGTTTGGTATTATCACGTCTTAGATAAATCAAACATTCGACTAAAAGTACCGACACAAGAATTTCTGACCAGATTTTTTGCCATGCTACTTCTGAAGATATACTTTCATGCAAAACATCTACGAATTTTCTAACAAGAAATATAAATGATTTTTGATAGCGCAATCGAGATAAGGCCGAGATAATTGGCAGAAGAGACATAGTAGAACTATTAAAAGTAATTTGGATATCATTTTTTACAAATTCGTTAAAAAAAATCTTATCTAATTCCTGATCTACATCTTCATAATATATATCACCATTAAATTTTCTAATTATCGCCCTAATAAAATAGTCAAAATATAAATTTGCGTTTGATAAAGCTGCATGTATACTCTCATCAACATCACTTAAATATTCATAATCTTTATAGGATCTCAATGGCATTTCATTATTATTAATCATTTTCAGCAATTTAAACGTTTTGTTCTCGGATAAATTAATTTTAGAATCAAAAATCCAAGACAATGTATTGCTCTCAGACATGTTAGAATAAAGTAAATGATTAAACATAGTATATTGAATTACATTCTTCACTTTATTATTGAGCCCTAGACACAATAAATCACAACTTATACAAAGTTCTCGCTTATCATACAAAATGGGATTCACATAAAAATTACTAATTGACTCGACGAATTTTTCAGGAAGACTCAACTTATGAGATGCTAAAGTCGCATGTAAATTATTTAAAGCTTTTGTTAAACTATCTAGAAAATGACCAGTCCACTTCTTATTATCCATAAGAATGGACAACCATACCGACTGAAAAATAAAGGCTGTTTCATTTGAAATATATTTATGTAATAAATCCCTCACAAAAGAAGGGATACAAACATGTTTCAATTCATCAATTACAAATAATCTACTAAATTCGTCCGAGTTTAAGGCATTAGCAATGTCTTGCAAATCATCTTTTCTGAGTTCTTTGTAATTAAAAATATTGCAACTCGTATTAAATAAACACAAGTTTTCCCTGATATACTTTATAATACTTTCTTTGTTTTTAAAAAAATGATTATAACATTCATTCTCTGCTAAAAAAGCAAAAAAAGTAAAAGCATTCCACCCGTCAACGCCATAGCGACTTTGTAATCCTTTCAGAATCTCACTGCGCTCTTTTACTTTTTCATTAGATCTATCAAATTCATGTTTTTCATTTTCCTGAAGTAATATTTTAAAAAATCGCGTAGATAATGTATTATCATATGTATGTAAATATAATCCTTGTACTGTACTCATATATAATATTACTGCTTTATATTGTATTAATCCTTTTCTAAAATCGATTAATGTTTTTTTCTCTTTATCATCCATACAATCTACATCATCAATTACAATCAAAATCGGAGCATTCTCTTTTAGTTGATCCTTCAATAACTTTTGTAGTTTTTCATTATCTAGAGCTGAAAGCAATTTCAGCTTTTGATCTATAAATGATACGTTATCTTTTTTGCATTTCTTTATTATTGGAAATTGAAATGCGATAAGATTAGAAAACAGTGAAAACACTAACGGATACAAAACATTAGATATATAATTTTTCTGAAAACTATATAACCACGCCTTGTAACTAAATATGCTGTCACTATTGCTTATCACGTCTATACATAAAATAGATGACATTGCAAAAAGAAAAGCAATTGCGGCAGAAAGTTTTTCTTTTGGTTGTATTAATGCAAGGTAAATTCTAAAAAGACCTAATTTCTTTTTCCGTAGTTGCTGCAATATTGAGAATACAATATTATTAATATCGTTATCTTTATTTTCATGCGCTCTAACTCGAAATATTTGCCAATCAACCTCACTAATTTCTTTTAAAACAGAAACAATTTGGTCCAACTTATCGAAGCATTTTTTATACGGCGATCCAACTAAACAGACTGTATCGGTATTATTGTACCCTTTACGATAGTTATCAATTAATCTTGCCAAATACTTTTCATCAACAGACGTATTCTGGTCTTGAATTTTCATTAGAATCGATCCTGTTAATATTGAATAAAGGAAAAATTAATATTCTCTACATAAATAACACAAAAATATTCGTACAAATGATATTTTTATAATTTAATCAGGTAAATTCGGCTATCATACATTCACAACAATGTGAATTATGTTTTTTATCGTAATTTTATTTTAAGTTCATGCATTACTAATAATCTTACTCATAAAATAAAGCACATATCGACCTATCTTACAATCCATTTTATCTCTATTATTCCAATTTTATTGATTTAAATACCCTACCAGATCAGACATAAAATCAGCTTCTATAATAATTTTTTAATCCAAAAAATTTAAGAATGTTTTATCGACGTGGTATAATTCCCGGTAAGTAAATCTTGACTCATTTGGATTTGATTTTTCCCGTTTTTACGCTCTGACGGATCAGAAATACTAAGGTAAATTGAATGAATAATTTCGCGCAATCCATGGCGCATCTTGCGCCATGGCACAAGATCTTGAGTGTAAAAAACTCCCTGACCGTTTTCCTGGCAACGGTGGGTCGAACTCAAATTATGATAGTGCGATACGAAAATGTTCCATAACAGTAATAAAGTTATGGCGTGTATCTATAGCTCGGGACAGGTCAGAAACTTCACGAGGGAAATGGAATGCGGTCAATTATTTTTGTTTGACCTTGTAGATTTTATTGTTGTGCCCTAAAGACTTTAAAATTTCCTTAACTTTTTCTCCACATTCCGCTGCCTGTAGGTAAAAAAGATTCAACGCAGCATTGTACAGTTCCAGATCATATATGTTTTTCGTCATGATCTTTCTGACAATGATTTTGTCGCATTCATTTTTGCCCGGATACTTGTCGTTTACATTCCATGCCGGTAGTACGGGCATGGGATACCCCAGAACATCGGCAAGAATGGAGCAGCTCAAGTGGAGATGTTCGAAAATACCTATAAACTGCATCTGTTTTAGATTCTCAAATGCGGCTTTAAAATCCTCGGCATTTGCCTTGATGGAATAGTCTCGTTGTTTTCCCAGAGAAGCCAGAGACTTCGTCATGAGATTGTCGGTGAATTGCAGACGATCGCATTCCAGGGATTCTTCCAGCGAGAGATTGCAGGCGTCCACATGAGCGTTGACATATTTGCTGCGCGTCCAGAAATAGTAGCAGGAAAGATAGCGGTCGATGGGATTACGCATAAACACCATTTGGAAACGCGGACCTGTGCGTTTATGCGCGTGTTCCCACAAGTGGAACAGGTGATCAGGGTGGCCGGTAACCACCAGAGGGAAATCAGCGGAAGCTTTTTGCAAAAAAGACGAATCATCCGCCTGCTGATGTGTCGGAAGAGCGCAGACGGATTCCGCGCCGTAGGCATCTTCGAACAACCTGACTACGGTGGTGCCTGCCGTCTTCATCACGTGGTAGAAGAATATGTCCTTCTCCAGCTTCATTTTTTCAGCACCTCGGTTTGATCAGCATGCACTTGTTACCGACGGACAGCAGTCGGGCATTACATAACTCGCTTATACTCCCGGACGTATATTTTTTCGTAAAAGTTACAGTAAGCCCCAGGGGGTGCGCCTGAAATATTCCCGAACCGGTTGCGGCGGACCTGAGAAATCAAGAGTCCCGAGGTCCACGCTCGGGAGGTAGGATTGCGTACGGCCTGTTGCCGTATGTCGGAATCTGTCCGGGCGATTCAGGGAGAAACGCCCGGTCACAGATTCGCCTGCCTCAAATTTCCGGCATTATCTTGCCGAAGACCGCCTTCACGTCCGCCCGAAAAAAAAGCGGACAACAGGCTGAGTCCTTTGCCGGTGCCGTATCAGACCCGGCGTAAAATCAATACCGCGTTGTTGCCGCCGAACCCGAAAGAGGTGGACATGATGGTATCGACATGCTTTTTGCGCGCCGTACCGGGTACGTAATCCAGGTCGCATTCGGGGTCGGGTTCGTCCAGGTTGATGGTGGGGGGCAGGATGCCGTCGCGAATCACCAGACAGGAAGCCACGGCCTCGAACGCGCCGCCCGCACCCAGCGAGTGACCCATCATGGACTTGATGGAACTCAGCGGAACATCCTGCGCGTGTTGTCCGAAAACAGTCTTGACGGCGGCGGTTTCTGTTTTGTCGTTGACCACGGTTCCCGTGCCGTGGGCGCTGATGTAGTCGATGTCCGCCGGCGAGAGCGAAGCGTCCGCCAGAGCGCGCTCCATGGCCAGACTCTGCCCTTCGATGTCCGGAGAAGTCATATGCGTGGCGTCATAGGAAGACCCGTACCCGATGATCTCGGCGTAAATATGCGCCCCACGCGCTTTGGCCCGTTCGAGTTCTTCCACAAGCAGCATGCCCGCCCCCTCGGCCAGGACCATGCCGTCGCGGTCCTTGCTGAACGGACGGCAGGCGCTTTCGGGTGCATCATTCCTTCTGCTGGTGATACGCAACCGGTGCCATGCGTGCATCATGCCATTATTGATAGTCGCGTCCGAACCGCCGCAGACCACGGAATCCGCCCGACCGTCGCGAATGTACGCGGCCGCCTCGCCGATGGCGTTGGTGCCGGAGGCGCAGGCTGTGGCCAGGGAAAAGCCCGGTCCCTTGCAGCCGAACTGCATGGCGACATAGGACGCAGCGGAGTTGCACATGATCATGGGAATATCCATGGGCCGCAGGGCTTTGGGACCGTTGATCGCCATTTTGGCATGCTGGGTGTCAAAAGTCGTGACGCCGCCGATGGCGGTTCCGATGATTATGCCGCTTTGCGTATCCACCGCGCCGGATTCGGCAGCGGCGTCCAGGGCCGCGCAAACAGCGAACTGGCTGTAGCGATCCATATATTTGGCCGAACGCGTGTCCAGTTGCTGGAGCGGATCAAAATCCGTCACTTCGCCCGCGATTTTGGTGCCATGTTCCACCGGGTCGAAAAGCGTGATGGTGCCGATGCCGGATTTGCCCTGACACAGGGCATCCCAAAAACCCTCAACGCTCGACCCTACGCAGGAACGCACGCCCAGGCCGGTAATCACGGCCCTTCTAGCCATCGCCCAGCTCCCGCATTACGACGTCCGCCAAGGCATTCAGCGTATTGATTTTGGGCAGGTCTTCGTCCGTGACGAAAATTTCAAATTCATCTTCTATGGCCGCAATAAGCTGGGCCGCCTGCAGTGAATCCACATCATAATGATCAAAAGGCGTCTCGTCGTCTATTACGCTCGCGTCTTTCTGAAACTCTTCTGCCATCAGTGTACGGATACGTTCTTTAATTTGTTGAGCCTGGCTCATCAGTAACCTCCGGTTCTTCTTATCTCCACCCGCCAGGGAGTCGGACTAGGTCTTGCCTTTTGCGCGAAAGAAGTCAAGCGCTGCGACACGGATGTGCCCGCACTTTTTTTATACTTCGTGCAAAGTAAAAAAAAAAGAGCCTGGAAAACACTTCCGCTGTTTCTCCCTGCTTGTACGCCGGAGCTTCGAACATCAGAGCGGATACAGTTAAGCAGAAACCCTTAAGATACGCCCGAGTGCCTGTCCTTTCAAGACACACGCAGCATGATGCTGCAGAACAAAAGCAAGGCTCCCAGCCACAAAAAAAAATCCCGAAAATCCGTCCTGTTGAAGAGACGGCATTTTCGGGAGTGTAGGGCGTATCGAACTACTCAGCCGTTGTCGGATCAATAAGAGTTTTAACCTCGGCGATGGAGTTGGCTGGGAAACCGCCTTTTTCCGCATGTTCTCGAACGGCAGCTTCATTTGGAGCAATGTAGACGCAATAGATTTTGTTGTCGGTGACGTAGCTTTGGACCCACTGTATCTGAGGACCGAGTTCCTGCAGTACTCCGCAGGATTTTTGCGAAATACCCTGCAACTCTTGCGGCGTAAGATTCCCTGCTCCTGGAATTTCCCTTTCAATAACATATTTCGGCATCTGTTTCTCCTTCGTCTCTAGAGGTGTACAAACTGATATTGTTACCGAGTTACCGCCTCGAGTTGTCGGCCATAAGCAAGGTGCGGTATCTCTCCTGAAAAAGGATGCTATTATATAGCTGCCCGCAAAGTCTGTTGTCAATGGTGACGGCTTTCTCCGGCTGGGCGTTTTTTCAGGGGTATTATCAGAATAAATACGCAGTGCGCTCCAGTCGGATACCACCGACCGGAGCGCACTGGGAATCGAAAGTGTACGACTAGGAAAGAAGGGAGGAAAGCGGTTTGCAGGCCATGTTGAAAGCATTGGCCACGCCCTGGCAATACAACTCGCCATGATGGCAATTCAGTCCCAAAGCCAGGGAAGGATCTTCCTTGAGGGCATCCAGTCCTTTGTCCGCCAGAACCATGGCATAAGGCAGAGTCTGGTTGACGAGGGCGAAAGTGGACGTACGGGGCACTGCGCCGGGCATGTTGGCAACGCCGTAATGGACGACGTCGTCCACCACGTAGGTGGGCGCGGCATGGGTGGTCGGGTGAATGGTTTCAACGCAACCGCCCTGGTCCACGGCCACGTCCACGATGACGGAGCCCGGCTTCATTGTTTTGATCATGTTTTCCGTGACCAGCCGCGGGGCCTTGGCGCCGGGGATCAGTACCGCTCCAACCAGCAGGTCGGCGTATTGTACGGCCTTGCGGATATTCGGCTCTGTGGAGGAAATGGTGATGACGCGGCCCTGATAAATATCGTCCAGATACTGCAAGCGCTTGTGGTTGACGTCCAGTACCGTGACCTGGGCGCCCAGGCCCACGGCTACGCGGGCGGCATTGCTGCCGACTATGCCCGCGCCCAGAATGACCACGGCGGCGGGAGAAACACCGGGAACACCGCCCAGAAGCACGCCACGGCCGCCCTGCGAACGCTCCAGATTGTGCGCGCCTTCCTGGGTGGCCATACGGCCGGCGACTTCGCTCATGGGCATCAACAAGGGAAGACTGCGGTCGGGAAGCTGTACGGTCTCGTAGGCGACGCCCGTAACGCCTGATCCCAGAACGGCATCGGTCAACTCTTTGTCCGCGGCCAGATGGAGATAGGTAAACAGCAGCAGTCCCTTACGCAGATAGGTGTATTCCTCGGGCAGAGGCTCCTTGACTTTGATCACCATTTCGGCGTTCCAGGCCTCGGCGGCGCTGACCATTTTAGCACCGGCAGCCTCGTATTCGGCATCTTGCAGACCGCTTCCGAGACCCGCACCCTGCTCCACCAGAACCTCGTGTCCGCGCCGGACCAGGCTTTCAACTCCGCCAGGAGTCATAGAGACACGATTTTCCAACGTCTTTATTTCTTTAGGAATACCAACGCGCATACTTTTTCTCCCTTGGTTTAGTCTTCCGTGAAAACAGCTTCCGGCAGGCAAATCCACTTGCCCTTGGAGCGCATCACCACAAATGATTCCGTGGAGGCTATGCCGCCCACCTGGGACAGATCGTGATCCATGAAACGGTACAAGTCATCGATGTCCCCGGACAGGATCACCTCGGCCACAATATCGTAGCGCCCGGTGACCACTCCGGCCCACTGCACCTTGGGGAGCGCAGCCACACGTTCGAGCGTGCTGCCCAGTTGCTCGTGATGGGAAACGGTCAGGCAGACAATGGCCACGGTCAGCCCTTTTACCTTTCCCGGATCCACCAGGCCCGCTATTTTCATCAGGCCTTCGGCCAGCAGGCTTTTAAGGCGCGTACGCACGGTGGGTGCAGTGACGTCGAGTCCGCGGGCCAGTTCGCTCACCGAACAGGTACCATCCTGCATCAACAGGGCCGCCAGTTTTTTTTCCTGCGCATCCAGAGTTCTTTTCACGATCAGCCTTTTCAAAATTTAAAAATTTTTTTGACTTTTTTTACTGTTCGAAAAAAATCTGACATTTATTTTATCCTTTTTTGTTATTTTGACAATATATTTTTTGGTTTTCTGATAATTCCTGAAAAATTATGCTATTATGCTAATAGTGTCTTTGGAAAAACACTTGCCTGACGTGAAAAAAAACAAAAAGCCCGGCACAATGGCCGGGCTGTTTTGTTTTCAAGTCTGTGAAAAAGACGCTGAATTTATTTGTAGTACACCTTGATGGTGTTGGTGCTGGTACCGTTCGGGGTTCCGGTGTCTTTGTTGCGCAATTCGCCGGGAGTGGGCTGGCCGGAGGTGATGACGACATTTTCCCCTTCACTGAACAGAGGCGAATTCTGCACAAAGTATTCGGCCCGGTCCAGATGGCTATCCAGCTCCATATTGGGCAGGTGGGCCTGAACACCGTAAAAAAAGTTCAGGTAGCGCTGCACGCGCGTGTCTGGGGTAAGGCCGTATACGGGAATACGCGGCCGGCGACTGGACAGAAGACGCAGAGTGGCGCCGCTGCCCGAATGGGAGACAATGCCCGAGCTGCTGAGGTTGTTGGCCAGCAAAGCCGCTCCGTAAGCCAGATACTTGGGCGGGTCGGTTTCCAGGGCCGGATGGAAAGGCTCGGTACGGCGTTCGTGAAAATAGGCTTCGGCTTCGGTGGCCAGACCGTTGATGGTCTTAACGACTTCAATGGGATAGCTGCCGATGGCGGTTTCTTCCGAAAGCATCACGCAGTCGGCGCCGTCCAGAATGGCATTGGCCACGTCCGTGGCTTCGGCCCGTGTCGGTACGGGGTTTTTGACCATGGAAAGCATCATCTGGGTCGCCACGATGCAGCCCTTCTGCTTGTGCCTGGCCGCGCGGATGATCCTTTTCTGAATGATGGGCAGAGAAGCCACCGGGCATTCCAGGCCGAGGTCCCCGCGCGCGACCATGACCACGTCGGTCAGGTCGAGAATTTTTTCCAGATTATCCACCGCGTTGCTGCGTTCAAGCTTGGCAACCACAGGCACCCAGGTGCCGTGGCGTTTGATCTCGTCTTTGATGTCCACGATATCGCTGGCATCCTGGACAAAGGAGATGGCCAGAGCGTCCAGGCCAATGTCCAGACCTTCGTGCAGATCCTTGCGGTCTTTATCGGTCAGGGCTTTGATGGGGTGCGTCTTGCCGGGAAAGGCAATACCTTTGTGGGATGTCAGGATGCCCCCGTTTTGGGCCTGCATCTCGTATACGCAATCATTTTCAATGATTCTGGTTACCTTGAACTGCAGCATGCCGTCCGAAAGCGATACCGGCATGCCCTCCTGCAAGCCCTGAAGCAATTCGGGAAAATCCAGGCCAATGAAAACAAGGTCGGGATCGCCTTTGCCTTCCTTGTCCGGCGTGGCCAGAATCACCCGTTCGTCTTTTTTGATGGTAAGGGGCGAACCTTTTACCTCCCCGATACGCGTCTTGGGCCCGCAGAGATCGCCCAGCGCCGTAAGAGAAAAACCCACTTCGTTTTCCAGCTCACGGATCTGTTTGACCACAGGAGCAAAGGTCGCTGCATTGGAGTGCGAAAAATTCAGACGAAAAATCCGTACGCCATACCCCACCAAGCTTTTCATGGTCTCGTAATTCATGGAGCTCGGTCCGAGGGTGGCGATAATTTTACTATGCATAGGGTGCTCCTCAGGTGAGAGTGTTCAAAAAAACTTGTTTTGTCGGATCCGGCTGCCTCATGCGAAAGCGGACACCGGTTTGCACTCGCACTATATGCAATCAGCACGTTATTTCAAGAGAGGAATGACCTGCAAACCAAAAAGCAATCAAAAAATACTCTTTTCTTCATCTGTGTCACAGATTCGAATCCGCTGCAGTTCATCATCGCATGGAAAGGCGCGCAAAGCTGTCTGGAGGCGCAATGGGATGCAAGGGCAGATTCTGACAAAACCGACTCCCGCAGGACGGTCCTGAACTCTGTGCTGTTACGGGACAAGCTTTTCCGAACGAAGGTACCGGTCCAAAGCCTTGGCCACGCACGCGTGTCCGGCTGGAGTCCAGTGCGCGTCCACCATGAAGTAGGTCTTGACGCCCTGCTCTTCAGCCGTACGCAACGGTTGGGTCAGGTCCAGAAAGCGGATTCCCTGACCGGCGAGAAATTTTCGCAAAAATCCCTGCGGCTCTCCGGATTCGTAAGCTTTACGAATGTTTTCCTGATGATAACCGAAAAGATCATGCATTAGTTTTTCATAGCGTTCCGCAATCTGAAAATTGCTCGGCACGTACATGACCACGAACTCCCGGTTCCGGGCTTTGAGAAAACGGCCCATGTTGACGATGGAGTCGAGACATTCCGTGTAGAGCGTGTCGCTTTTCCGGGGCGAGCCCTCCAGGAAAAAATAGGACAGATCCCTGCTGCCCCCCTGTTCTTCTCCCACATAGGAGAGCCCGAAGCGGAACAAAGCCTTGCGAAACAGCACGTACAGCACCGAATGACTGAAAAGCCAGGTACGCAGACGAACAAAAACGGAATTGGCATCCGCCTGAGCCCTGGCCAGATGGCCGTCCACCACGCGCACGCCTGCGAGTTCCTGTTTGAGAATCCTGCCCGCTTCGTTACGGGTGGTTTTAATTATCATCTGATCGTGAAAATCATTGTAGGGAAACAAGGCCATCACAACCACGCGCGGATCATACTGCTCGCAGAATTTTTCCAGGTAGTACTCGTACTGCACAGGACCGAAACCATCGTCGAAGCCTGTGGAAAAAACCGCTGTTTTCGCCCCTCTGTCCTCCAGCATCTTTTCCAGCCGCCGGGTGAACATGTCTTTGAAATCAACCCCGAAGCCGAACGCGAAGGAATCCCCCATGACCATGACCCTGTCGTGCGCGGCCTGCAGTTCGGCCAGGGTGCGCGGATCGCGAAGGCCCTGCGCATTGGTCTGCACGTAGGCGGAAAATTCCCTGGAGAGCATCCAGCCCTTGTAGTCCGGCTTGAGCCGAATGGCCCGGCCGTCCGAGGCCGTATCAAAAAAACCGGACGTGGACTCCAGAGGAACAATAAACCGGACGCCGTATTCCAGCAGCAACAGCAAAAATACAAGACAAACCAGAAAAAAAAGCGCAAGCGTCATGCGCGGATGCCGTTGAAATACGGATTGGCGGTTCCTGTTAGACATCTCCAAAAAACCTTATTAAACCGTTTCCGTGCCGTTACTGGCGGACATAGGCCGCCACGGCCAGCACGGTGTTTACATATCGCGCGCTGCGATTGTAACGCAGCAGCACCTTTTTCTGCATTTCCGGATCATGCATGTCCCCCTGCCAGCCCATGGCCCGAACAAACTTGCCGAAACTCGCCAGCATGTCGTCCAGGTCGAACATATCCACTTTTTGATCGCCGTCGCCGTCCATGCCGTAGCGTACGGCATTGCTGGGCATGAACTGCCCGATGCCGATGGCTCCGTACATGGATCCGGGAATGGACCAGGGATCCACACCGGCCATTTCCGCGTAATGCAGCAGGGACTTGAGTTCGTTGTAGGCCCAGTCTCCCTTGATACGGGCTTTTTGCTCCAGGAAGGCGCGCTTGTCCGCGTCCACACCCTTGGGATCCGTGGCGGTATAAGTCTGCTCCACCACGCTGAAATCCGCAGCCAGGGCCATGCTGGCAAGGACACTCATGACGGAATAATCACCGAAAAAAGTACCCAGCCGGGTTTCCACGGTAAAGACGCCTACGGCAATCTCACCCGGGACCCCGTAATCCCGTTCCAGCTGCTGCAGCGAAGCTTGATGCTCCTGATAAAAAGCTTTGGACGCGGCCAGCTGCTGTGGCGTCAGGATCTTATCGTACACCGGCGGTTTGGCCGGTTTTTCCCCTTTTTCAGGCTTGGGCGGCTGCTTTCGCCGGGCAGGCGGCAGCTGCAATTCCTGCTGTACGGCCAGGTACAACTCTTCGCTGGGCTCACCGTCGGGGTCGAGCCCGTGCAGTTTCTGAAACTGTTTGATGGCGTTCCGCGTACCGAATCCGGCCAGACCGTCGGGCTTGCCGGGGGCGTAGCCCAGATCGAGCAGTCCCTGCTGAATCCGGCGGTTCAACTCGGCCCCGTATCCGAGCTGTACGAGTTCGTGCAGCTTCATGACCATGGGACTTGCCGAAAACGATGCCTGGGGACTGGAAAAAACCGCCACCATTTCCGCTTGAGAAAATCCGTCCCTATCCAAGCGCTGAATCAGCGGTTCCCAGAAACGCACCTGGGCCGGAAGTTCCGCCTTGGGCGTTTTTACCGGAGCAACCGGTACGGGTTTGGCCGTGGGCGCGCAACCGGCCGCGAAAAAAACGATCATAACCGCTCCCAGCAGGGGGAAGCGAAACAGATTGCAACGAAGCATGCGATGCTCCTTTTTCATACGGGGAAAGGTTCCGGCGCGTGCCGTGCCGTCGGGGCTCAAAGCTTTTTTGCGCCCGGACGTTCCAGTACACTGAAAGATGCTGCGGCCTTGGCGGTGACGACACCGTCGACAGTAGCGGTGGCTTCGGCCTGGATGACGCGTTTGCCTCGCTGCACGATCCGGGCTTCAGCCCGCAATTGATCGCCCTTTTTGACCACCCGGAAATAGCGGACGGACATTTCGATAGTGGCCGTGCCTTCACCAGGATTCAGCACGGTTATCACCGCATGGGCCATAGCCTCGTCCAGCAGGGTGGCCTGCAGCCCTCCGGCCAGCACGCCCGCGCCCTGCACAAATTCCTCATTGACCGTCAGAGCCAGAGTGACATTGGCCGCATCCATCCGCTCTATGGAAATGCCGAGAAACGCGAACAACGGATTGACCGTCTGTCCGGATTGCTGAACAGCTTGTAAATAATCGTTCACGATGTTGATTCCATGGAAGTGTTGTGAAAAGAGCGACGCGTCCGGCTCTGCGGCCGTCCGCCGGGACAGGATCAGATATCCTTGTGCGCTTCGGTCCGCCCGAGCATGCCGCGCGGTTTTTGGCCGGTTCCGGGCCAGGGCGCGCCCTTGAGTTCCTTATATAATTTCGCCGCCTCGGTAAAATCCCTGTTCATCCGCAAGGCCATGGTCAAATGCTTGAGCGAATTCTCGAAGTCGTCCATGAAATAGTACGCCTTGCCGATGTTGTAATAGACGTTCTCATCGTTGGGCGTCAACTCCAGCGCCTGCTTGTAAGCGCGAATCGCCCCGCCGTAGTCCCCGCCTTTGCGCAGTTTGACGCCCAGACTGTTGAACGGATTGGTGGCGGCGGAATCGTACTTGAGGATGTCGATGAAAATTTCCTTGACCTTTTCCATCCGGTCGAATTCCGCGTATACGTCCGCGGCCCGCTTGAGGTAAAACTGGGCCTGGTCCACTTCGCCTTTGCCCTTGAAGGCCTCGGAAAGCCCCTGGTAGGCCTCGGCGAACAGATCGTTGAGCTTCAGGGCCTTCTGAAACGCCACAATGGCCTTGCCGAATTTTTCACGGATCAGATATTTGCAGCCCAGGTCATAGTATTTTTCCGCTTCGCTCTGCAAGGAAAGCACTTCTTCGAACTCTTCGATGGCGTCGTCGTATTCGCCTACTTCCAGCATCAGTTTGGCGTCCTCGATCTGGCGCATTTCAATTTCGCTGAAACGCAGCAGCTGCACTGCCGTGGCCAGATGGCGCTCGAAGGTTTCCTGGGAATAGGGGCGCAGTATATAGCCCGAGCACCCGGCCGCCACCGCGTCCAGCACGGCGTTGCGGTCGTTGTCCGTGGTGACCATGACCACGGGCGTATTCTTCATGCTGGGATTGTTCTTGACGGTACGCAAAAAGGTCTTGGCGTCCATGTCCTGGATTTCCGAATCGCAGATAAGAATTTCGCAGGATTTGGAAGAAAGCAATTGGAACGCGCTGGTGCCGGTTGGACAGGCCTTGACGAAGTCCATGTCGACTTTTTTCAGCGAGGCCATGTCTTTTTCCACATGCGCCTTGTTGCTGGACACCACTGCGACCCGTTTGGCCGTGCGTACGCCTGTTGACTCGAGCACCATGAATAACCCCTTCCTGGAGCGGCTTGACCGGACTAGAACGAAAACAGCTCCCGGACTTGCCGAAAAAATGCGCTGTTTCCAAATTTGATAGATATTAACACAATACGTACGGATTCCACAAGTCGCCACGGCTATGGGGTTTGCCCTCTATTCACGACTGCCAGGAGACACCCCTTTAAATCAGCCAAAAAAGCCCGTAAACTTTATTAAGACTCGCCAAAAAGAAGACAATGGCGTATACTGTGGTCTCATCTGTATTATATGCTTATATTTTAATTACAAAGCATATTGGTAGGTTTTAGATCCCTTACGCTCGCGATTTGCAGCAAATTGAAAAAGAACAACATGTTGGAATCATGAACAATAAACAATCCTACACCGAGCTTGTCATTCTCCTTGTCCTGACGGTGCTGTTTACCTCGCTCATGATTTACTTAGACGTGTTCGATCTTTTTTATCAATTCAGCCGCAGCAACGAGAGCTGGGAGCTGGATGAAATTATTATCTCCATTCCCTTTCTGACAATAGGGCTGCTGGTTTTCGGCATTCGCCGGATGCGTGATATTCACAAGGAAGAAAAGCGTCTTGAAGATGCGGAAAAAAGAGCCCTGCTCGCCGCCAGCATCCGGGAAAACGAAGAACGCTTTCGCAGCCTGTTTGAAAACGTCAGCATGGTGGCCGTCCAGGGCTATGACGCGGACCTGCGGGTCATTTACTGGAATACGGCCAGTGAGCATCTCTACGGGTATACGCAGCAGGAAGTGCTGGGCAAACATATAGGCGAACTCCTTTTTCCCCAGAGTATTCTGAACATGGAACTTGAGCGACTTTCCAGCGCTCTGCGTGATTCCATCACCCCCATGGAACATGAGCTTGAATTACGTCATAGAAGCGGCGTGCCGGTACCGGTGCGAACTTCCTATGTCATCCGGCAATCTGTCGCCGGGAACAAGGAACTCTACCGCGTTGATATTTCCCTGGCCGAAAGCAAAAAAAACCTGCTGCAGCTGGCAATGGCCAAAGAAAGTGCGGAAAAGGCGAACAAGGCCAAGTCCGAATTTCTCGCCAATATGAGCCATGAAATCCGTACACCGCTCAACGGCCTGCTGGGCATGCTCCAGCTCCTGGAAACCACCGTTACCCAGAAGGAATCGCGCGAATACGTCCACCTGGCCATTGACGCGTCCAGACGATTGACCCGGCTGCTCTCGGATATCCTGGACCTGTCCAAAGTTGAAGCCGGAAAAATGACCATTCAATCCTTTCCTTTCGACCTGTTGGAAACGATGAATCAAATCTACGAACTGTTTCACCCCATGTCGGACCAGACCGGCATTGCCTTGAATTTCTATCTGCATCCGATGCTGCCGCGATTCGTAGTCGGCGACGCCAATCGGCTCCAGCAGATCTGCAACAACCTCCTGGGCAACGCGTTCAAATTCACCTCCACCGGAAGCATAAGCCTGGAGGCCTACCCGCTGCCCCAGGATGCGGACGGACAGCAGAAAATACTTTTCGCCGTATCCGATACGGGCATCGGTATTTCATCCGAAGAATTCAACCGCCTGTTCCAGGCTTTCAGCCAGGTGGACAGCGGATTCACCAAAAAAGACCGGGGAGTCGGGCTCGGACTGCACATTTCGCAACGCCTGGTCGAACTGATGGGCGGCAGCATAGACGTTTCCAGCGAACCGGGCACAGGAACCACCTTTTATTTCTGCATCTCCGTGGGGCAGACCACCGCCCTTTCCTCCGGTTCCGCCGCGGATTCTTCCGCACTGCAGAACCCTCTGCATTCCGCCAGCGTCCTTCTTGCGGAAGATGATGAAATAAGCGCCCTGGTGGTGATGAAACAACTCGAAATCCTCGGCTGCTCCGTACGCCATGCGCAGAACGGCCGGGAAGTCCTGGACTTGCTGCGCGACCACTCCTTTGATGCGGTTTTGATGGATGTTCAGATGCCTGTAATGGACGGCGTGGCCGCCACCATAGCCATCCGTAACGGTGAAGCGGGCGAAAATAACACCGAAATTCCCATCATCGCGCTCACCGCCTATGCCATGCTCGGCGACAGACAAAAAATGATCGACGCCGGTATGGACAGCTACGTGGCCAAGCCCATCGAACTGAAACAACTCGAAAAGACCCTGATCCAGATGCTTGATCCCGACTGAGTCCGGGGTTGATCTAAAATTGAACCGATTCATTTATTGTTTTTGGTTCCCAGCTCTTTCATTTTTCTATAAAGTTTTTATTTCAGCATGTTGCACTCTTAAAAGCGCATACTTCCCCTTCATTCGTTCTCTTGCACTACCCCGTAATGTGAATTATTTCACAAAAAATGGCCGTATTTTGAAATCACGATGTCCATTTGCCGGGAGATTGCGTTTTCTTCGGAACAAGACTTGTCGCTCAACTTGACGCGGATATAGTAGGGCTCACACACAAAATCCGCGGAAACAACCTTGCAAAGACACAGCGCCATGCTTGTGAAAATTGAGGAGAAGGACATGAGCTTAAGTTATCAGGAAATGCACGAGGCCCTGTACAATGGTTTGCGCCTCTACCACCACCCCGTGGCCGTCAAGTATATCTTTAAAGACGAAGAACTGGCGGATTTCGAAGCCAACGCCGACGAATACTTCACCCCGGTCAAGGCCATGACTTTTTGCCAGTGGGAAATCGCCGCCCGTATGAAGGGGCAGGTCGTACTGGCCAAGGAAGAAGCCCTGGGCTGCGCCAACGCCATTTTTGTCTTCGGCTGGAGTCCGCTTACGGAAAAGGAAATCAAAAGCCACGAAAAATACACCAAGGATCTGGACCAGGCTGAACGCTTTGTGAAAAGCAAACCCCGGCTCCCGGAAGGCACCCTCAAAGCCGTGGTGGTGGCGCCGCTGCACAAGACCTACTTCGCTCCTGATACGGTTCACTTCTACTGCGACAACATGCAAGCCTACCACCTGGCCGTGGACTACATGTCGGCCATGGACATCCACCCGCTGCGCACCAACATTACCATGAACTCTTCGGCCTGCGCGGGCAATGTATACTCATTCCTGGACAAGACCGCCAACATGCTGCCGGCCTGCAGCGGCAGTTACAACGCGGGCAAAACCGAACGCGGCGAGATCAATTTCATCATTCCTGGCGAGCATCTCGAACCAACCGTACAGCGTTTGCTGGACCGCAAAGCCAAATACGGCTCCGAGTCCATCACCCGTCCGGGCGACGCCTTCCCCGGCGCGGATGTCTGCAAGAACTGTCCGTTGATCATCTTCAAAAAAGGCCAGAAAGTTGGCGAAACCACTGCTTAAGGAGCTTCTCATGGAACGCGGCTACGTACGTTTGGTAATATTTATGGCCCTATGCGGCGTCATTTTTCTTTTCTGGAGCGATCCGGCCCTGGCCGACCGCCTGAGCGACGCCATCAACAGCACGCCCAAAGGCGTCAACCCGGGCGAAATCAACCCTGAATCCCCGCAAGGCATCCTGGGCATTCCGGGCGCACCCTCGGTCAACCTTATCGTGGGCCTGCTCTGGGCCATCTGGGTCGGCTGGATCTTCTCCACCGTGGGCGCCTTCGGCGGCATCATGGCCGGCGTCGGGCACATCACCATCTTCGGACTGGGCGATTATGCCTCCACCTTCAAAAAGACCTCGCCGGTCCTGAACAAGATGATCACGGACTCCATCCGTACGTCCAACCAGTGGCTGGTGGGTCTTTCCGCCAGCATCTCCTCCTGGAACTACTACCGCATGGGCCGTCTGGTTCTGCCCCTGGCGCTCTGCCTGGGCATCGGCTCGGTTCTGGGTTCGTATTTGATCCCCTGGCTCACCGCCGGCAAGATTTCGCTCAAGTCCTACATCGGCTATTTCGGCCTCTTCGTGCTCTTCCTCGGATGCTACCTGTTTTATCAGACCACTCCGGCCGCCCGGAACAGCAACAAGAAAGCCAAGGAAGCCGCCAAGGCCTTCGAAAACTCCGTACGCGAACAACGCAGCGGCAAGGAAGTGGATACGCAGGCTCTGGGCGTCAAGATTCTCAGCTTCACCGCCACCAAAGTCCGCTTCTCCTTCTACGGCGTGGAATTCGACTTCAATCCGCTCGTACCCGCCATCGGCGGCCTGTGCATCGCTGGCCTGGCCTCCTTCATCGGCGTGGGCGGCGGTTTTCTGCTGGTGCCTTTCCTCACCGCCGTTGCCGGTCTGCCCATGTACCTGGTGGCCGGAACCTCGGCCTTTGCCGTCATGATCGGCATGATCACCAGTATCTTCACCTACATGGTCATCAAGGGCACGCCCGTATACTGGCCGCTGATCGGCGCCGAACTGGTCGGCGTATTCATCGGCTCAATCATCGGACCGCGTACGTCCAAGTACATCCCGGACATCTGGCTCAAGCGTATCTTTGTTGTGCTGGCCCTGTACGTGGGCATCCGCTACAGCCTCAAAGGATTCTTCGGCATCACCATCTGGCCGTAGGCATACATAATCGCGACGTGGGGGGCTCCATGCCCCCACGTCCTCCACGCCGGGCTTGTGCTCCGGCGGGCATACCATGAGGAAGCATCATGAGTTTCTTACAAGCTGTCGATCCCGTTCTGATCTTCGCCTACCGGATTCCGGCGGATTCGCTGCTGGGCTACTGGCTGGGCACCGCAGTTCTGGCCTTTGGCGCGCTCGTTCTGGGCATGGCCACCATGGCCCTTTCAGGGCTGCTGAACCGCAATCTGCACCGCAGCCAGAGCGAAAAAATGGTCCGGATGCACAATCTGTCCATTCAAGCCATTAAGGAACAGAACAAAGAAGGCTATCTGGCCACCAATAAAATGGCCAACGAGATGTACGGCCGGGTCTTTTTCAACCGCGCCGCTCTGTTCACGGCCTCGGTCTGGCCCGTACCGTTCGCACTGGCCTGGATGGACAACCGCTTCACGGACGTCGCGCTGAACATCCCGCTGATCAACTTTCCCTTTGGTTACGTGGGCGTGTTCCTGACCTGCTACATTCTGCTGCGCGTCGGCTTTGGCTTCGTCCGGATACCGTTCTATTCGAAGCTGATGGAAGAACTGGACAAGACCAAGGAAACTCCCCGCAGCTGGACTGAACTGGGAATGCCCGCGCCCGTGGAAAAGGCCTGAGCCTTTCACAAAATTTCGCTCCGATAAAAAGGCCGGAGAACCTGTTGCAAAAGGTTCTCCGGCCCTTGGAGTTCCTGTCTATTCCAATGCGCGGATAACTGCTTCGGCGCCCAAACGCTGCACCATGCCGCTGATGCGTTCGCGTTTCCGGCCGTTTTCCTTATAGAAGGCCAGACCTTTGGCGACCTTCTCCAGGGCCTGCTCTTCCGTAAGCCCCTTGCCCAGCACAATCCCCGGACAGGCTTTGCTTGTGGCGCATCCGCCGAAATACAACTCCCAGCCTTTGACTCCTGCCACCAGGCCGATATCCCGTACGTAGCTTAAGCCGCAGGACATTTTGCATCCAGATACGCCGCTCTTGATTTTAAAGGGATACGGACCGTTGTCCTGAATGAGCGCCACCAGGCGCTGTCCGATACGCCGGGTTTCCCCGACGCCCATTTTGCACGAACCTGCGCCGGTGCAGACCGTCACGCCGGGCGGACACTTCCGGACCTCCGCGCCAAGCGCCGCGACGACCGCATCCAGATCTTCCTTGGAAATTCCCGCGAGATTAAGCCGCTGCGCCGTGGTGATACGCAGGCTGAGTCCGTATTCGGCCACCATGGCCGTGATCCGCTGCAGTAGCGGCAGAGGCAGTTCCCCCTGGTCCAGACAAATACGTACGGCATAGCTGCCGTCCTTGCGCAGCACAGGCCAAACGGAAAAAAATTCAGACGGTGTGGTGTTCATTGCGATACTCCTTGTTGCTGCGGCAAGGTCAAACACCATTCGCACTGGTCCGTCAATTGTGGATCTTAGTATTCCCAACTCTGATATTCGGGATCCGTATCTTTCATATCTTCAAACAGCCAGACCATACGGTCCAGAAACCAGCTTTTGCCCAGGCACAGCACTGTAACGCCGTATACGGTTGCCCATACGGAATAGCTTGCGACTCCCCAGACGCTGACAACGAACCCCAGAGAGGAAAGACCCGTCAAAATAGAATACAGGGGCGTGCAGTGATGTGCCGGCAGGGCCACCTTGTCACGGTTCAGATATATCCGCTCTCCAAAGACCGCTTTGGAAGCCCAGCTTTTGGTTGTCTCCGGCTTCCGGAACAGAACGGGATTATAAAACATCCAGAGCACGGCGAGCGCACAGGGAATTAAACACCACCAGCCCAGCCAGGCTCTGCTCCAGAAAGCCAGGACCAGTAGCGGCAGAACCGAATATCTGCTCCAGACGCTCAACGGATTGGCATGTTTCATCCAATTCGCATCGGTCAGATTGAACAGCCCGGCGAGTTTTCTCTCCAGGGTCATATACTACCTCCCTTATCCTTATTGATAACAAAAAACAGAACGTACGCCGTGCATTTCCTGCAGACGATTTATCATTTCAGATACACTTTTGTTCTCAGCTCTATTGCTCATTTTCTGTGTTCATACTTGCCTTGATTAGATTTGATACTCAACGTTACTCTTATGCAGTTAAAAAGTATTCTTTGATCTAAACTCCTTTAGTAATTTCCCCAGGTAATCTTACTAGTAATAAGATAATTACATACCATTTCAGTCAAAAATATATTTTTGACGCATAACTATGATAACTTATTTGATCATTTGTTGCTAATAGATTATTTAGTGTGAGAGGCTCTGTTGAAAAATTTCATTGCGATATCCAAAGGTCGTTTATGGTCAGTTGCAATTTCCGAAAAGAGGAGAATGAAAAATGATCGAGTCGAGTACACGGATTCTGGACTGGCTGGCGGCTGGCCTGATGGTGTTTGTATTTCTCATACTTGTCTACGGCATTATCTACATCCACGATATCCCATATAAAATCGCGGAGAAACGCAACCATCCGCATCAGGACGCCATTCTCGCAGCCGGTTGGCTGAGTCTGTTTCTCCTTCATGTCATCTGGCCTTTTCTCTGGATCTGGGCGTTGCTGTACAAACCAGGCGTATCCTCCAAGACAAACGATATACTGGAAAAAGGATTTTCAACCCAAGGCGATATCAAAACTTCGCAACACGAACTGGACGACCTGAAAAACAAGATCACGCAACTGGAAACAGCCCTCAAAGAACGCATTGAGGCCCCCTCTGCCCCGAAAACCGCCGGCTGCGAGGAGGGCTGACCATGGACGTACTATCCATCCTGACATATGCGGCTCTGGTTTTTGCAGCATTCAGAATTTTCCGGATTCCCGTAAACAAATGGACCGTGACCACTTCTGTGGTCGGCGGGATCTTTCTGGTCGGCGCCATCTTCATTACCATGGCCTATTTCCACCCTTACACGCCCAAGGGCAGAATTTTTTTCCAGACCACACCCATCATACCACAGGTACGCGGCATAGTGACTGAAGTGCCCGTACGCAACAACAAGCCTCTGAAAAAAGGCGATATTCTGTTCAAGATTGACCCCGTGCCCTATCAGAGTGCCCTGGATCATGCCGAAGCCGTGCTTGATGAAGCGCGCCAGCGACTGACTCAATACGAAAACCAGGTCGGCAGCGCGCAGGCCGAAGCAGACAAGAGCAAGGCCGCCCTGGACCTGGCTGCGGTGACGGAAAAACGCATGAAACAACTGCTGAGCGAACAGACTATCGCCCAGCAGCGTTATGACCAGGTCTACGCCAGATGGCAGGAAGCCGGGCAGGAATACCAAAAGGATCTGGCCGCCCTGCTGGAATCAAAATCCGCCATCGCCACGCAAAAAGCGGTCATAGCCGAGGAACAAGCCAAAATCGTTAAAGCCCGCTTTGACCTGGAGTGCACCGTCGTCCGCGCTCCGGACGACGGCCATTGCGTGCAGGTGCGTTTGCGCCCCGGCATGATGGCCGTACCCCTGCCTTTGAAACCGACCATGACCTTTGTCAATGACAACGAGCGCTATCTCATCGGCATGTTCGGCCAGCACCCCCTGCAGAACCTCAAAGTGGGTCACAAGGCGGAGGTCATTTTTCCCGCCCTGCCTGGGCGCTGCTTTACCGGAAAAGTGGTCAAAATCATGTCCGCCCTCGGCGAAGGTCAGCTGCAACCCGGCGCCAACATGATGCAGACCAACGAGCAGGCCGGCGACGGGCGCGTTCCTGTATTTATCGAACTGGATCAGGACATGAAAAAATTCGATTTGCCCGGCGGATGTGTCGCCGGGGTGGCGGTATACTCGGAAAAGATCGAATTCCTGGCGCCCATCCGCCAGATTCTGTTGCGGATGATGAGCTGGAAGAACATCATCTGCTTCGAAACCATCTGATTGAATTGAAAGCCAAGGGGAAGAACTCATGCAAAAGTTCTTCCCCTTAAATTCTACTCTCGCGCCATTCTTCAGAATCCATGTACTGCGGCAAAAAAAGGGCGCCCTTGCGGGCGCCCCTGTCTGATCATTTGTTCTGCCCGGCCACGCCGATTACAGTCTTTGGCGGGAATTTCTCGAGCACCTTGTTGTAACGTTTGTATTCCGCAGAAATCTGCATGGTCATGGGCAGATGGCGAATGCCTATGCCCACGTCTTCCTGCGGGTTGGTGTACAGATTGGACATCACGCCGGATCCGAGATCGGCCAGGTTGGTACCGCTGAAGCCGCCCTTGTTGCCGTTGGCAAAGATGGCCTGTTGCAGGGCGATGGCGTAATGATGTTTGAATTCATCGATACGCAATGCCGAGAAGTACTGGTCCATGGTGTAGATGCGGCTCCGCCGGTTGGACAGGGCGTCATCACCCAGCAAAAAGGAGGTCTGGTCGATGCCGTCGATGTAGCGATCCTCGGGCACCAGGGCCGCGGCTTCCGCGCCCGGCTTCCCGGCCAGGGACAAAGCCGTGTTGAACAGATCCGCCAGGTCGAACAGACCGTCTGTCCGGCGGGGCTTGATCATCCCCTTCCAGTACACGAAGGTGGGCACGCGGGTGCCGCCTTCCCAGCTGGAGCCTTTGCAGCCCCGGAAAGGCGACCGGCCGTGGGGTTCGACTTCACATTCGGGCCCGTTGTCGGAAGTAAAAAAGATCAGCGTGTTTTCCAGCTGTCCGGTCTTGTCCAGCGCGTCCACGAGCTGGTCCAGCACATCGTCCATCTCCACGATACAGTCGCTGTAACAAGTCCCGGCCATGGACTTTCCAAGAAACTTGTCGTTGGGATAATTATCGAAATGGCAACCGCGCGTGGCATGGTACAGGAACCAGGGCTGCTTGGACTCTTTCATTTTATTGATGAAGTTTACGCTGTATCTGGCCCAGTCCTGATCCAGATCTCTGATGGTGGTCAGATTGAGTTCGTAGACGTCCTCAACCTTTTTGTCGCCTTTCACCAGATGCACGTTGTTGTGATTGAAATTGCCGTGTTCCAGAGCCTTGAAACGCGCCGGACGCAGGGCCACTTCCGGATTGTAGTAGATGTCGCGCCACTCGGTATACATGTCGGACACGGAAAGAAATCCGTAAAAGTCGTCATAGCCCAGACTGTTGGGCAATGAGCCCTCGTTTTCACCCATATGCCATTTGCCGACGCCCTGGGTGACGTATCCGAGCTGTTGCAGCAGCATGGGAAACGTGACGGCACCTTCCAATCCGCCGGGTTCGCCATACATGGCCGGACGCAGCAGCCCGTGGTGCAGAGGATTCTGTCCGGTATGGATGGTCGCCCTGGTGGGCGTACAGGCCGGAGTGGCATAGGCAGAGGTGAGAATCATGCCGTTGTTGGCCATACGGTCCATGGTGGGCGTGGCATTGCCCACGGTCGTGCCGCCGCCGTTGAATCCGGGGTCCATCCAGCCCACATCATCCATGAGAAAAATCAGAATGTTGGGTTTTTTGCCGCATTTCTTTTCCAGAGTGGCCAGTTTCTCCCTGGCTTCCTTTTCCTGCACCGGGTGCTCAACCACAGGCTCCATGTTGTCGGCCAGAAGCTTGGTCGGCGTCACCATATACTGGTTGGGCAGGTCGTAACCCTGACCGGTAGCCTGGCCGGTGAAAGACCCGCGGGTGATGCCCTGTTTACTTTGCTGCGCCAGAACACCGTTGGGAACAACGAATACCATCGCCAATACGCACAAGAAAGCAACAGAGATACGAGACTGTATCTTTTGCATCTTTCCTCCCATTTTTATGCAATGTTGATGCGACTGTTTGACTGAAAGGTCATACAAAACCGACAACAAACGACTTATATGGCAGTATACAAATAAGAGACTCAAAAATGACGACAATAAAATTGTCTATGAAGGACGAAAGTATTTCATAATAGACCATTTAGAATGCAGTACTAAATACTTCTTCCTATTTTAGATATAAACCTATGTCAATAGGATTAATCAAAATTTACTTGATATATATCATTTTGAAGCTGCTGATATATACCAACGTTGCAGCTTCTATAACCCACCACAATAGAATGATTTCTTAGTAAAAACTCTGCGCTATTTCTACAGTGATCCAGGCAAAGAAGAAAGAAAGATGCAGAACAAGTAAAAAACCCCTGAGGGGCTGACTCTTCCGCATCGGTTGTGCTATTATACTCTAAACTCATCAGATCTCCTTCATTCAGCCACAGGAGGCAGCCATGCGTATTCTTGCCATCAACGCCACAGGAAGGCCGGAAGGCACCACCAGCCGCCTGGTGGACAGCGCACTGCAAGGAGCGGTTTCGCAGGGCGCGCAGACCGAGCACCTGCTGCTTTGTCAAAAGGACATTCGTTTCTGCAACAACTGCCTGAGCTGCTACAAAAACCTGGAAGCCGACATAGCCCCCTGCTCCATTCAGGACGATGTGGCGGAAATTCTGGAAAAAATCAAAGCAGCGGACGGCATTGTCATGGCCACTCCCATCCACAGCGGCTTTGCCACCGGATTGATGACCACCTTTGCGGAACGCGCGGTCTGGACCCTGTGCAGGCCCACGGGATCTTTTTTGGACCTCAAAGGCTGCCCCGAGCCGCGCCTGACCGACAAACCCAGGGGCTCCATCATCATTGCCAGCGCGGGCGGCATTCCGGACGAACTGCGGACCTACTGCGACCTGGCCACCCCCTGGCTCAAGGACCTCTGCCAGCTGCTTTTCAACGGCGAAGTGGTCGGGGATCTCTACGCCGGAGCCCACTATCCGCGCGCCGTGGCCGACGACGAATGGCCCCATGCCTACACCATACGCGCGCTGACCGACGCGCAGCTGGAGCAGGCCTACACCCTGGGCGCGGAACTGGCCTCCAAACTGGCCAACGGTCAGGTGCTCCCCTATGACGCGAAACGCATCGAAACCGCTTATACTGAAGACTGACCCAGGCTGCTCTTCGAAAGAATGTAATCCACGGAATCAGGGAGGATTTTATGGAACAAATCAAGGGAACGCCTTTTGACCTGGCAGGTAATATTTCGTACGCGCCCGGTTCGGTGGTCAGCCAGACGCTGATCAACAAACAGACCGGCACGCTGACATTGTTTGCCTTCGACACGGGCCAGGGGCTCAGCGAGCATACGGCTCCGTTCGACGCCGTGGTCTATATTCTCGACGGCCGGGCGGAAATCACCATCGGCGGAGAAGTCCGCAGCGTCGAGACCGGCCAGATGCTGCTCATGCCCGCAAACATTCCCCATGCGCTCCACGCGCGGGAGCGCTTCAAAATGCTGCTGGTCATGATCCGCGGAGAATGACGAGCGAGTGCTGAAAAAAACAACTTGCTCTTGCCCAGGCATGCAGCAGGACGAAACCTTTTCTTTTCCTCTTATATTTTGCAAGGCGGGATATGCTGAACAAAAGCCGTGTACGACTATCGGCTTTCGTCCAACACATTATACCCGCCTTTGTTCCGCATGGCTTATTGGATTTCAAACCAGAATCTTGCGCTATTTTTGCGACTCCGTAATTCGGATCGCTTTTTTTGGGGCGAACTGTTTAGCATATGCCATGACAACGCTTGTGACAGCAGCCGTTTCTGACCGGAATAGGACTTTGACAGACTATCAGCTGCCTGATGAGACCGGCCCCTTTCCTTCACGAAGTTGGAATTATTCCCAGTTATATAGAAAGCAATTACTGTTTTTAATTGATAATGATCGTCATTTTCAATTGGTCCTGTAACTAATTTTCTAATACTCTGTAACTTTCCGAGAAGAAAGATCATAAATCAGTAAATAAATTGCAACTGAATTGTGATATTTATCTATTAAAACCACAGTAAAAATGGCGTACTAGAATAGCTTAACATTTCTTAAATCTTCTTAAGGGGATTTTAAATGAAATCAACTCTTATTGGATTCTGCATGCATATTTTATTGCTGGCAGCAGGTTGCGGACTGGCACACGCTGAGGATATCACAAAACCGTATACGTTCAATAATGGTGAAGTTGCCAATGCTGCGCATGTCAATGCCAATTTTGATACAGCATATAGTGCCATTAATTCTGTCTATCAAGGGAAATTGTATATTGATGGGATAGAAGTTGCATCCGTATTAATAAATTCTGGTGAAGGTGTTTATCTAAAGACAAGCAAAAACTACGTTGTAGCATATGATTTTTCGACTCAGAAAATTGCTGACACGTCTATTTATTTTACTGATACATTATGTTCAAGCAATCCATATACTTCACATTCTACAGGTTCTTTATTACGGAATGTTTCTAAACTGTATTATATTCCTGAGCAAGCTTCTTATTCTTTGATAACCTGTGGATCGTACATGGATACAGATGGCGTCTGCTCAACATCATCAAAATCAAAGTACTTTACCAGATTATATGAAAACGACGAAAATGTGACAGGAGTTCCTGACGCTGGGTATACCGGCACAACATTCACGATAAAATAGGTGGGCGCCATGTCTGATCTCATCTGGAATGTGGGCACGTGGGGCAGCGGGACGTGGAGCGCTTCAAGTGGAGCTGGAAGCAGCCCTTCTGTTCCTCTGGACAGTTGGCCCTGGCTGGCGGTATTCTTTTTGCTTCTGCTGGTTATCTCGTTGCGTATTCAACCTAAACGCACTGCCGGCGAGGAGAATAACAAAACCAGCGCCGAACAGAACTCGCCGGGTTAATACGTTATTCCAATTTCAAATCAGAAATGCCCTATTATTCAATCCCTGCTAATGAAAAGAAACCCCAACGGGGAGGCATAAATGAAGCCCAGGGTGTAACCCTGGGAGAAGTCGCAAGCGTATAGTAGAGCCCTGTAGGGGCGACATGGCAGGGCAATATTTTCTCGCCATACCGCCCCGTTGGGGCTTGAATAAAGGAACAGATCTGGTCTCACCCACTCTTTACCACTCTTGAAGAAGCAAAAAAATTATGGAATGTCTGAGTTGGAATTGGAATTAGGCCTGCAGCAGAAAATGGAGAAACCCATTTGATTTTTCAGGACTTACTGTATTGGGCCGGATTGCTGGCTGTTTCAGTGGGCTTCATCGGCTTGGGCATCATTGGGCTGCGGCACAGCGCCTGGTTTGGCAAGCCCAGACCGCTGCTGTCCGGACTCGACCCAGTGGAAATCAGGATTCTCGCCGGGTCCGTGCTGTTTGTTGCCGCCGGGATCTGCTTTTTTATTTACGGCGCCTTGCTGGAATAAGCCTGACAACAACAGAAACAAGCGGCAAGGGGGCCACCTTTCATCGCAGACACAGCCCCCTTGCCTGAACTGATTTCTAAATCCCACTGCGCAATTCCCGGCTATACTTTTCCTATCAGCTCCTCCGAAGCCAGCACCTCGGCGTAGAGCATCTGCAACGCGGCAAGAAAGGCCGCATGCACCTGGGCGGCCGAAACTTCGACGCCCGCGAACTCCAGGGACCTGGCCGCACAGGCGTCATGCGCCACAAGCACTTCAAAGCCGAGATCGCTGGCCGCGCGTACGGTGGCGTCGATGCACATCAGGGTCATCATGCCCACCACGACCAGCCTTTCAACACCCAGCTCCCGGAGAATGGACTCGAGCCTGGTTTCCCGGAAACTGTTGGGGTAATGCTTGAGCAGCACTTCTTCCGTTTCCAGAGGCGTGACGGACGGATGGATTTCCGCGCCTTTGGTGCCCGGCAGAAAAAAACCGGCTGCCGGATTCAGGGCTTCGTGCCGGATGTGAATCACGGGCAGTCCCTTGCGCCGGAAGTTTTCCAGAATTCGGGCGGCGTTACGGGCGGCCTGCTCCGCGCCTTCCTGCTCAAAAGCGCCTCCAGGGAAATAGTCGTTCTGAATATCCACAATCACGAGCGCTGTTTTTTTCATGGCTTATCTCCTTTTTGCAATACGCTTTGGGGTGCTGCGACCTGTTGCTAGCAATCTACGCATTGACAGTGGCAGGGATAAGTGGCGCAATGGACAAAAAACGGGCAAAAACCGGTAAAAAAAGGCGGTCGCGTATGATAGAAGTTGGCGTTCTCGGGGTTCCCGGATGTCTCCATTCAGCAGTCTACGGCATCGGCGAAATCCTGGCCCAGGCCAATTCGCTGCACGGGACGACGTTATTCAGCCACGGCGTACGCACGCCGGACGGCGCGCCCGTGGCAGGCTACACCGGCACGGTCATCCCTGCCGACGGTTCCTTGCAGGATGCCGCTCCGGACGTCGTCGTCCTGCCGCCCATCATCGGCTCCGTGGACGCGATACTGGCGGAAAAAATGGCCCTCCGCTGGCTTGCCGAATGCCATGCGTCCGGACGTCTGATCGCAACCATCTGCGCCGGAGCCTTTATGCTGGCGGAAACCGGCGTCCTGGACGGCCGTAGCGCCACAACCCACTGGAATCTGGCGGAGCAGTTCCGTACGCGCTATCCCGCCGTGGACCTGCAGATCGAACGCTTGCTGGTGGATGGCGGGGACTATATCTGCACGGGCGGGGTTTCTGCCTGGATGGACCTGGCTCTGCATCTGGTGTCCAGATACGCGGGGCGGGAAACCGCTCTGCGGTGCGCCAAGATCATGCTGATGGATCCGCACCGCGAATACCAGACCCCGTACGGCATGGGGGGCTTTCGCAAGAACCACGGCGACGCCGCTGTTCTCAAGACGCAGTTGTGGCTGGAAAAGCACTACGCCTCCGGACCACGCGTCCGGGAGATGGCGCAGGAGGCTGCTCTGGGGGAAAAGACCTTTCTGCGGCGTTTTCGCGCCGCCACGGGCAAAACCCCGCTTCAGTATCTGCAGCAGATCAGGATCGAGGCTGCCCAGACGCTGCTGGAGACAACGGACCGGAGTGTCGAGCACATCGCCGAAAACGTCGGCTACGCGGATTACAGCGCGTTTCGCAAGCTGTTCAAACGTATCATGGGCAGTACCCCTTCAGCCTACCGCCAGCGTTTCGGGGGGATGGGAGGAGAGATTAACGACCTTACTGCACCATCCCGTGCCTGATCTTTTTATGCTTTTATCAGTATCTCATAACAATCCATGCCAACTCTCCCAATTTTTATACGTATACAATTCATCTTAATTTTACGTGTACCGATAACGATTTTTCAAATTATATTCTCTTGCACTCTGTCAGCTTTTTCATGTGCTCAGTAGTAATTCAATAAAAGCGTACAATATTATGTATCTCGATACTTGCATCTCTTTATACCTTGGAGTACTTCCTCATTCAGGTAGTATTTATCCTGTTTTCAATACTACGCAGAATAATCCTTGAACCTTATACAATTGTTAATAGCAATTAACACAATCTTCACTTTTTGAATACATGTCGCAGTATTTTTCAGCACTGTGAACGCCTGTCTTACCCAACGGATTATTCTCAACCAATTCTTTTTTTCGACGGTTTGTGCATTCCAAAGTCTTTTCCGGACGATCGCATCAGTCGGCAGAGGCAATGGCATGCCGGATTATAGCTGTTACTGGAGATCTGCTGTTTTACCAACCATCAACCTTTCTCAGTGCTGTGAACGGGGGTTCAAAAAATGAAGGAAGATTTGCGTACAGGCAAAGCCGTTTTAAAGCCTGCAGCCGCCTTGCTGCTGGTTATCATCGTCATGACCGGATTGACGCCTTTCGCCTGGGCGGATCCTGAGGTAACCTTTTACACCCTGCCCAAGCAGGACTCCGGCGATGTCGTGTATTCGATCACGGCCGGACCTGGCGACAACATCTGGTTCGGCCAGGGCGATTACATCGGCAAAATAACCACCAGCGGCGATGTGAGCTATTTCGACTCCTCGGACGGCGTTGCAGAGTCGATCACCACCGGGCCGGACGACAACATCTGGTTCGACTGCGGCATCTCCGCCACCGTCGGCAAGATGACCACCTCGGGCGAGCGTTCGGTCTATTCCATCAGTTCCCTTGCTCTCGAGCACTGGCCCATAGGCATTGCGTCCGGGGATGACGGCAATGTCTGGTTTCTGAATCTGGACGGCAGGCAGATCGCCAAAGTCACCACCGGCGGAGATTTCACTTTTTACAGCCTATCGACGGTGGCCGGCTGGTCGAGCGTGGCGACCATGGACCTCACCGCCGGACCTGACGGCAACATCTGGTACTGCTCCCACAACTACAGTTCGGGCGTTGTGGGCAAGGTGACCTCTTCGGGATCCATCACGGATTACACCGTCGATGCCCTCCCCACGGAAATCACCAGCGGTTCCGACGGCAATCTCTGGTTCATCACCAGCAGCAACGTCATCGGAAAAGTCACAACATCCGGTGGCGTCACGCTGTATACGGATGATGATGGCGTGAGCTATGCCGACATCACCAGCGGATCCGACGGCAACCTGTGGTTCACCTGCGAATCCTCGGTGGAAGGCAGATCCGGAATCGGCATGATCACCACTTCCGGGGCCATTTCGCATTACTGGCTTTCAAACCTCGACGACTGTCAGTACACCGATATTACCAGCGGCAATGACGGCAACATCTGGTTCACCTCCTACGCCAACAAACTCATCGGCAAGGCGGTGATCTCCTCCGAAACGCTGACCGCCTCGGGCAAATTCCTGATCTGGCAGAACAGCTCTTCGGGCGAAGTCCGCTGGTGGAACCTGTCCACCTCGGGCAAAATCATGAGCGACACGGAAGGCACGGGCCACGGGCAAGTTACCGACCAAAGCCTAAGCAGCGACTGGCGTTTTGCCGGCAACACCAAACTCAATGGTTCCAATACGCTGTTTTTTCAGAACACTTCCACCGGAAAAGTCGCCTACTGGAAACTGAACGACAGCTGTGAACTGAGTGCAAGCGGGCTGGTTTCGCAAAACATCACCGTGGGCAGCGACTGGAAAGCCGTTGGCGTCAAGTCGCTTAACGACACTCCCACCATCATCTGGCAGAACCAGAGCACCGGCAAGGTCGTGTACTGGAAACTCAGCGACTCCGGCACCCTGGCGGATGAAACACGGGATTCCGGCTGGGGCTTCGTCTCGGATTCAATCACCGTCAACAGCAATTGGCGGCTCTCCAGCATTACCACTTTGAACGGCACCAACGTGCTGCTCTGGCAGAACCAGCAAAGCGGTAAAAACGTCTACTGGAAACTGGGGAGCGACAACAAACTGATCGACGCCGACCAGGACAGCGGCTGGGGCTTCGTCACATCGCTGACCCTGAACTCGCAGTGGAGCCAGATCGGATTGCTGGACAGCAACTACCTGATCTGGCAGGCCCAGGAAGCGGGCAAAATCCTCTGGTGGCGCTTGGGAGACGATGCCAAGCTGGTCAGTGAAGAGCAGAATACGGGCTGGGCTTTCGTGTCGGACAACCTCACCCTCAACTCCAACTGGTCCCTTGGAGCGCTTGGCGCGCTGGACGGAACCAATTTTCTGCTCTGGCACAATGAAGACAACGGCAAGGCCGTTTACTGGAAGCTGAACAGCAGCTACCAGCTGCAGGACGAAAACCAGAACAGCGGCTGGGGCTTTATCTCGAGTTCCCTGACCATGTCCGGTGACTGGGAACTGGACTGCATCACCGACTAACAATCCGCTCACCAAGGGGATGTTGCCGGACCACCGGCAATGTCCCCTTTTTTCTCTGTTCATTTATTCCAAATCAAAAAGTTGTATTATTCAATCCTCTGTAAAACGAAAATGAGCCCTGAATGGGCGTCATGGCAGAACAATAATCATTTACCATGTCGCCCATTCAGGGCTCTACCTTAACGTATGTCTCTTTTTCCTGGGGTTGCACCCCAGGCTGTATGTATTTCGCCCCGTTGGGGCTTGAAGGAAAAAACGGATTTAGTCTTTCCTCGGTCTTGCCCACTCTTTTTAAACAACTAGCGAATTAATTTCTGATTTAAAATCGGAATTAATCCGCTCAAAGCCGGGGCTATTGCACCTCTATGCCGGCTTCGTAATACTTGCCCACGCCGTATTCGTGGCGGCGGAAGAACTTTTCCGGACTCGGGCCGATGATCTGGAGTTCGGGGTGGATTTTCTGCATGTCCAGGGCAATGTGCATCTCTTTGGTGCAGCCGGTGGAAAACGTGGAGTCCTTGCCGGACCAGGCCGGAGGAACCTTTTTGCCCATGAGTTCGAAGCTGTGCTCGATGTCTTCCACGCTCTGGAAGCGCCAGACATTGATCAACCCGCTGCGCTGGACCATTTCCCACATGTACATCAGATCGTCGCCGTCCATGCCCGGCGTGAAATGTTCGGCCGGATTGATGATGAAGGTGCCTTCCAGACGTTCGCGCAAATGGTCCACAAAGGTCGTCAGCACGGAGATGGCCGTCTGCGTCTCGCCGGGGATGCTGCCCACGATGGCGCTGTAGAACATCACGCTCTTGCCCGCGGCCCTGGCTTCGCGCATGGCCTGAATAATCTTGGAGGCGTACTGCTTGAGCCGGAATTCCGAGAACTTGACGATGTGTCCGGGTTTTTCCCGGAACTCTATCTGCAGCGTGCCGGAGCCATCGCGCGCGTAGCTGAGAATATCCCGGGTAAAACTCACGCTGGTCTCTATCAGCCGGCGCCTGTTGGCCCAGCCCTTGGCAATGATCAGATCGGCCTCTTTCCAGGCCCGGGCAAAGGTCACGCTCGTACGGTAGATATTCAGCCGTTCGCGCGTGCCGTCCGAAATGACCAGGAACTGGTTTTCCCGCAGCAGCCGCAGCAGCTCATTCTTGGTGTGCCGGTGCTCACGGCAAATGTGGGCCTGAGCCAGCTCTTCCGCCAGCACGGGATCCTGTTCGGTGTCCCAGATGACCGGAGCCTGAAAATGAAAGCTCTCTTTTAGGGCCAGAATCACGCTGTGCCCCTGCCGCAGCAGACTGCGGATGATCTGCAGATCGAACAGAATGCCCCCGGCGAACTCCGTGAGAAAAAGGATTTTTTTCGGGCCTTCGATCTGCGGTCCCAAGGCCCTGGTAATGCAGTCGTACCCGTCCGTACGCAGCATGGCCCGTTTTAAGGCCTCGCCGGAAAGCGCGCCCGCGCCCCCGTGCCAAATCTTGGACAGCGTGGAAAGGGCGAACAGGGTTTCCAGCTCGTGCCTGTCCAGTTCCCAGCGCAGGTCCGCAACACGTCCGCAGAATTTGTTTTCAGTAAAACAATAATTGATAAGCTGGTCGCAGCTTTTACTTCGCAAAAACTCGCGCGCCCGAGCGTTATGCTCTTTTTTCAGCTCCCTGTAGGGGTCCACCATGCCGCTCTGGGTCAGAAAAATGTTCGTCAGCCGTTTCATCAGGCGCGACGGAATCAGAATGTGCGAAGCGACCGCTTGATCAAACCTGTGGCGGCAGAAAGCAAAGACACGCTGACGGATGTAACCATCGGAAATATTTTCACTGATCAGACGCTCGAGGGCTCGCCAGGAGGCCGTGTAGGCATGCTGCAGCGATTGAGGCGGCTTGGGCTGGATCAGTTCCCGCAAGCGTTCGTCCGCGCACGGAATATAGACCTGATCCTCGTCCATACTGACCATGAAGCGCACTTGTTCCGGAGACGCGTTGGATACCGGATCCTGCAGATACTCCAGATTGTTTTCGGTCATGAAGTGCAGAAGCCAGGCGTCCAGGCCGGGGTCACGGCCCATACGCAGTTCACTCAGAGATTGGATGACGGGCAGCTCGTTCACAGGTATTCCCCTGTTCGTGTTTTTTCAGAAAGAAGATTATTCGGCGTTCGGCGGCAATGCGGAATCCGGTTCTTTCAGCCCTCCGAAAAAGACGAGCCTATCAGCCCCGTACCCCGCAGTTTTTTGAAATAGGACGAATTATCCAGCTGCGCCAGTAAGAACCCTTTCTCGGCCCGGCGAACGTGGATCCTGTCGTTGTTGATCAGGGCGATGCCTTCCTGCCCGTCCAGGGTCAGGTAAATTCTGGTCGTGGTGTCGTAGACCTCCACACAGAGTTCGGCATCTCCGGGCAGCACCAAGGGATGAAATTCTCCGAGAAATGGACAAATGGGCGTCACGCTGATGGCCTGCAATCCGGGAAAAAGCAGCGGTCCCTGTGCGGAAACGGCATAACCGGTGGCTCCGGTGGGGGTGGAAAGAATCAATCCGTCGGCGCGCATGCTGCCCACTTTTTCGCCGTTGGCCCAGAGCCGCAGATTGACAAGCCGGGCCAGACCGCCGCGCGCGATCACCACGTCGTTGATGACCGTGCCGCTGGTCACGATCCGCGGCCCACGCTCCAGGGTGTACTCCAGGGCCAGATGCTCCCGGATGGTGCATTCGCCTTTAAGGATGCGTTCCAGCTTTTCCTGCCAGTTGTCAGGACTGAGTTCCGTAAGAAAGCCGACCTTGCCCAGGTTAAGCCCGAGCAGGGGTAGGCCCGCCGCCACGCTTTTGCGCGCCACGGAAAGCAGGGTCCCGTCCCCTCCCAGCACCAGGACAATGTCCGGACGCTGCGTATCCAGAGACATCTCCTGAAAGCTGTTTCCGGATTGTTTCCCCGAGGATGGATTGTTTTCCACGGCCTGGGCCCGTACTCCCCGTATGGATAACCATTCGGCAATCTCCTGGCCCAGGGCGCTTGCCGCATTATTGGCGGACTTGGTGACAATGAGTACGTCGCTGACAGGCTGCTTCATCCCCAAACGTTTAGTCGAAACCCCAAGACAATTCAAGAAGCTCCTTTGCATTCGGGGTTCTCTGCTGCAGATGCTTTATGGCTGGCGTGCACCTATCCAGAAAACAACACGTAAATGTTAGTCAGACCGTTATTTCGGAACACTCTTTGCTCTGTGTAGATTGAAACACGGCGTTTTTGTTCGATTACTGCATGGCGGTATCGCACTGAACCGGAAGTTTAGATGTAACTGCTCGAATATTTAGGAATAATAGCACAGCGAATAAAAATGAAAAACTGCAAGGTTTCTTTTGGCAACCAGAAATCCCGAAAAACGGAACGCAGTGTATCGTTTTATTAACCACGGGAGGTGCGTATGCTCAGGAATTTCAATATCGGAACGCGTATAACGGCATTGCTCGTCGTTATGGTCGCTTTCATCGTCGGGGTTATTCTCGTTTTCATTACTCTTACCAATACAGTCACGGATATCGGCCTCAAGGAAGTGAAAACCGTCATGCTTGAGGACCACAAGGCCCGGCTGAAGCTTGCCACGGAAACAACGGCTCATATGCTCGGGGTAGTCCTCAAAGACGTTCCCGACAGCAAGGCCAAGGCCGAGCTGATCAATGACGTGCTTCAGGAATATCGCTTCGAAAATGATCGCTCCGGTTATTATTTCGTCTACCAGGGTACCATTAATGTAGCCTATCCGCTGGATCCGAAGAAGCGGGGGCAGGATCTGGGAGGAGTCAAGGACGTCAACGGCGTCTATGTGATCCGGGAACTTTTCCAGAACGCCCAGAACGGCGGCGGCTTTCTCAATTACCAATGGGACAAGCCCGGCGCCGGCACGCAGCCGAAGCTGAGCTATTCGATCATGATTCCGGGCACGGACCTCTGGATCGGTACCGGCGTATATATTGACAATATCGCCGCCCAGCAACAGATCATCAAAACGGAAATGGACGAACTGGTCACAGACCGTTCCACCTTCACCATCGGCATTATCGTGGCCATTCTCGCCATCATCATCATTCCGTCCGGCATCGCCATCGTTGCCTCCATGGTCAAGCCGTTGCGTACGGCCATCGGAGCAGCCGAAGAGGTCGCCAAGGGCAACCTTGAAATCAGTATCCGCGAAAAGGGCAAGGATGAAATCGCGGCCCTGCAGCACGCGCTCAACACCATGGTCAATACGCTCAAGGCCAACATCGACGATCTGAGCGCCAAGGAGGCGGAAGCCCATCGCCAGACCGCTCTGGCCAAGGAATCCGAACAGCAGGTCAAGGAGGCCATGGAGCGCGCGGCCAAGGCCACCCAGGAGGGCGTACTGCGGGCGGCCACACAGCTGGAAGGCGTGGTCGACAACATCACTGAGGCCACCAGAGATCTGGGCGACCGGAGCGAAGGCATAAGGACCGGCACCGACAATCAGATGGCGCGGATCAACGAAACCGCCACAGCCATGGAAGAAATGAACGCCACTGTGCTGGAAGTTGCCAGAAACGCCGCCCATGCGGCCGAACAGTCCGAACTGTCCAGAAGCAAGGCCCAGGAAGGCGCAGAATTGGTGGCGCGGACAGTCAGTTCCATGAACTCGCTGCAGACGATGATGAGCGAAAAGCTGAAGGGCAACATGCACAAGCTCGGCGTCCAGTCCGAGTCCATTGGTCAGGTCATGAACGTGATTAACGATATCGCGGACCAGACCAACCTGCTGGCGCTGAACGCGGCCATCGAGGCCGCCCGTGCCGGAGAGGCGGGTCGCGGCTTTGCCGTTGTGGCCGACGAAGTCCGCAAGCTTGCGGAAAAGACCATGGGAGCCACCAAGGAAGTCGGACAAAACATCAAGGAGATCCAGAACCTCGCCCAGGCCAATGTCGCAGGCATGGATGAAGCGGTGCTGGCCATCAACGAGGTCACGGAACTTTCCAACAGCTCCGGCGCCATGCTCCAGGAAATTCTTGAAATGGCGGAGATTTCCGCCGGCCAGGTGCAGTCCATCGCCGCCGCCGCCGAGGAACAGTCCGCCGCTTCCGAGGAAATCACCCGGAGCATCGAGGACATCAACGTCATCGCCAATGAGAACGTGTTGCGCGTCAATGAAACCGACTCGGACATCCAGAAGCTGGTGAACCAGACGGACGAACTGGGCCGGATGATAGCGGACATGAAGAAATAAGGCCGGTTAGCTGCTGCTCCTGCTCCCCAGCCTGATCACAGCGCCCCGATTCCATATGGAACCGGGGCGCTTGTTTTTTAGCGGATGGTGATGCCTCGGGCGGTAAAAGATGTTGACCGCGCCTCTTGGGGAAAAGATCCCCGAAGGCATTGCTGTTCTGTATTCAGAACTCGTTAGTTGACCTTGGGATCAAGCTCGCCCTTGGCGTAGCGGTCAGCCATGGTCTCCATGGAAATGGGTTTGATCTTGTCAGCGTGCCCGGCTGTGCCGAAAGCTTCGTAGCGGGCGACGCAGATGCCTTTCATGGCTTTGGTCGTTTCGCCCAGGTACTTGCGAGGATCGAATTCCGCGGGCTTTTCAGTCAGGAATTTGCGGATAGCGCCGGTGGAAGCCATACGCAGGTCCGTATCGATATTCACTTTGCGGACACCGTGTTTGATGCCTTCGCAGATTTCTTCCACAGGCACGCCGTAGGTCTGGCCCAGGTCTCCGCCGTAATCGTTGATGATCTTCAGCCAGTCCTGAGGAACGGAAGAGGAGCCGTGCATGACCAGGTGCGTATCGGGAATCCGTTCGTGAATTTCCTTGATACGGCTGATGGCCAGGATCTCGCCCGTCGGGGGGCGGGTAAATTTGTAAGCGCCGTGGCTGGTGCCGATGGCGATGGCCAGGGCGTCCAGTCCGGTGGCTTTGACAAAGTCCGCGGCCTGCTCCGGATCGGTCAGCATCTGGTCTTTGGAGAGCTTGCCTTCAGCCCCGACGCCGTCTTCTTTTCCGGCCGTGCCGGTTTCCAGAGAGCCGAGCACGCCAAGCTCGCCTTCAACGGAAACACCGCAGGAATGCGCCATTTCTACAACGTGGCGGGTGGTGTCGCGATTGTATTCGTAGGTGGCCGGGGTTTTGTGGTCGGGCATCAGAGAGCCGTCCATCATCACGGAACTGAAACCGGTCTGAATGGACTGCGCGCATACGGCGGGAGACGCGCCATGATCCTGGTGGAGGCAAACCGGAATGTCCGGCCACTGTTCGATGGCCGCAAGAATCAGATGCCGTACGAAGGATGCCCCCGCATAGGTCCGCGCACCGGCCGAACACTGCAGAATTGCCGGGCTGTTGGTTTCGGTTGCCGCCAGCAAGATGGCGTGCACCTGCTCCATATTATTGACATTAAACGCCGGAACGCCGTACCCGTGCTCCGCGGCATGGTCCAGCAGCTGGCGTAAAGTGATAAGTCCCATCGCCTCCTCCTTGTGTCTGTTTCAGAAAAGAGAAAAAACCCCTAAGACCGCTTTATGTCTTAAAGCCATATAGCACCAAATTGTTGCACGGCCAAGACATTCGCATCGCTTTTTGGAGGCGGAGAGCAGCGGCGTATGGGGTCGATGAGATTTCTCCGCCTGGCCTGGCTCGCGGCCGGACTGAAATCATTTCCTTCCCCTCCCTTCTCCCGCCGCCTCTGCCATGAAAAAGGCCTCCTGTCGGAGGCCTTAGAAACTATCCTGAACAAGGTTGGTCTTACAAGATAGGCAGATATTTTTCGATCTCGAATTCAGAAACATGCGTTCTGTATTCGTCCCATTCGATCATTTTATTGCCTACCAGGTTGGTGTGGATGTGTTCGCCCAGAATACTCTTTACCAGGGCGCTTTCCTTGAGCTTCAAGGTGGCCTCGTACAGGCTGCCGGGCAGGGCATCGATACCGCGGTTGGCCATTTCCGCGTCGGTCATGGCAAAGATGTTGTCTTCCACTGCCGGGCTGATCTGGTAGCCTTTTTCAATGCCTTCCAGGCCCACGCCGAGCATGACGGCAAAAGCCAGATAGGGGTTGGCAGCCGGGTCCGGACAACGCAGTTCGATGCGGGTGGCAGCTTCCTTGCCGGGTTTGTACATGGGCACGCGAATCAGCGCCGAACGGTTGCGCTGTGCCCAGGCGATGTACACGGGGGCTTCGTACCCGGGAACCAGGCGCTTATAGGAATTCACCCACTGGTTGGTGACGACAACGAATTCGCTCGCATGTTTGAGCAAAGCGGCAATGTAGGATTTCGCTTCAGAGCTGAGATGGTTGGGATCCGCCGGATCAAAGAAAGCATTTTTACCATTTTTAAACAGGCTCTGGTGCACGTGCATGCCGGAACCATTTTCGCCGAATAACGGCTTGGGCATGAACGAGGCGTAACAGCCGTGCTTGCGGGCAACTTCCTTGACCACGACCTTATAGGTCATCGCCACATCGGCCATGGCCAGGCCGCCTTTGTAGCGCAGGTCGATTTCATGCTGACTGGGAGCCACTTCGTGATGGCTGTATTCTACCTGGATGCCCATCTTCTGCAGGTTGAAGATGATATCGCGGCGCACGTCGTTGGCCAGATCCAGGGGAGGCGCGTCAAAATAACCGCCGGCATCCAGGGTTTCAGGACACTTGGGCGAGGCGAAGAGGAAAAACTCCAGCTCGGGGCCGACCAGGTATTCGTATCCCTTTTCAGCGGCTTTCTCGAGGGCCTTTTTCAGAATATAACGGCTGTCGCCCTCGTAAGGGGTGCCGTCAGGAGTGCAGATATCGCAAAAAACACGCGCAACCGGGCGGTCGGACGGACGCCAGGAGCAGATCTGGAAGGTGGTGGCATCCGGAAAAGCCACCATGTCGCTTTCCTGAATGCGCGTGAATCCGAGAATGGAGGATCCATCAAACCCCATACCTTCGTCAAAGGCGGCCTCCAGTTCGTCCGGAGTAATCTGGAAACTTTTCAGGGTCCCCAAAATGTCGACAAACCAGAACTGTATAAAGCTGATATTGTATTCTTTAACGGCCTTGAGCACATCGTCTGCGTTTTTACAATTGAAAACAGGGATGTCCATACGCTTCCTCCATGTTTTTGGCTGTACATTTCCGGGAAAAGTCCGTGCCGCAATGAGTCCGTAACAACTATTGGGCCATTTATAACTTTTGATATCAGAACATGAACTTGGAAGGAACCCAAAAAGGCAGAAAAATCATCATTCTCGACATTTTTGTAAAAGCACCAATCAGCACAAAAACTTTTTTGCTAACTTTGTTAAAAAACATCAAAAATGACGCAAGAAGGAACAATGTAGGATTTTCAATGAAAGTAATGCCCTCGGACCTATTGACTGAACAAAGAACGGAAGAAAACTTCCATGCGGTTTTCACGGGCATCAAGGCGCGTGAGACCGGCGTCATGGGCTTCCCGTACGGCGGCGTCATAGGCGGAAGGATCCAGCGGGCGGTTCAGCTCCGGAAATTGCGACACAAGCCCGCACGGCCGGTATTGATCCATAATGTTGACGTAGGTGTTGGCGGAAATTTCATCGGCGATGAAACGCATCCACTTGGCCGTGCCCGCCAGTCCCGAGGGCATCAGTAAATGACGGACCAGCAGCCCGCAGATTGCGATGCCCTGGCTGTCCGTTTTCAAATCTCCCACCTGGCGGTGCATTTCGCGAACGGATTCTCTGGCGCATTCGGGGTAGTCCGAGGCGCCTTTGCAATAGGCGTCCGCCGGTGTGCTTTCCCAGAATTTTACATCCGGCATGTAGATATCCATGACGCCGTCCAGCAGCCTCAAAGTGCTGACTTTGTCATAGGCGCTGGTATTGTAGATCAGCGGCAGATCAAGCCCCTGCTCCACGGCCAGGGGCAGAGCTTCCAGGATCTGCGCCACCACATGCGACGGCGTGACGAAATTGATGTTGTGTGCGCCCTGCTTCTGTAATTCCAGCATCATCCAGGCCAGCTGGTCTGGTGTCACTTCCGTGCTCTCGCTCACGTCATGGCTGATGTCGAAGTTCTGGCAGAAAACGCAGCTCAGGTTACAACCAGCGAAAAAGATGGTACCGGATCCGCCGGAGCCGACCAGAGGCGCCTCTTCGCCGAAATGAAGCGAATAGGAGGCCACTCGTGCCAGACGCGTGTTCTGGCAATGCCCCTGCTCGCCTTCAAGCCTGTTGACCCCGCAGGAACGCGGACACATACCGCAGAAAGCCAGGCTGGCCACAGCCGTACGCGCGCGTTTTTTCAATTCTCCGGATGCGTGCAGCTCGATATAACGATGCATACAGGCACCTACTTGAGCATCCGGGATATTTCCGAACGTTTCTCCCAGGAGAATCCTCCCGGAATGCACGGCCAGATGGAATTATTCTGGTACAATGGTTCCTCCCCCAAAGGATACGGCGAATGCATTTGCGCTGCAGCAAACAGTTTGCTGCCTGGAATCGGAGTGTAATGCGAAACATAGGGCGTCAGGCCAAGAGTCCGTACAGCTTTCATGGTTGCTGCCAGTTCGTTGAATTCCTGTCCCGGCAAGCCAAAAAGTACGTATATACCGATTTGGCCTGCTTGAAAACCCGCCTCAAGCAGATTACGCACCCCCTGTCGCCATTCTTCACGAGTAAGTTTGCTGTCCAACCGCTCCGTGAAAAGCGTCGTTTCCAGTCCCAATCGGATGGTGGTCAGCCCCGCCTTGTACAACAGGCGACAGATCTCCGGTGTCAGCAGCCGGATATGCAACGCGTTGGGCGTATGCAGCCTGACTGGCATCCCGGAATCTATAATACGTTCCAAAAACGGGCGCAGCCACTTTTCCGGCCGCACCAGCATCGCATCATCAAAAAAAGCGAAATCCCTGACCCCTTTCACCAATTCCCCCCGGAATTCGGACCAGGTCATTTCCACTGGTTTGATGACAAAATGATCATAAAGCTCGTGGCTGGCGCAATAAGCGCAATGAAACGGGCAGCCCCGCGAGCCCATAATCGGAGCATACGCAGGCGCGGGGTACAGATCAAGTGCCAGTCCGAACCCCGCATTTTCCGGCAGCTTTTTTACTGAGACGTTCAAAAGCTCCCAAAAGTTTCGCCAGTTTTCCGGCGCTTCAAAGGGCCCGGAAACCACCAGATCGGCAAGTCCGAGTTCCTGCGCGTGTCTGCGGCACAGCGTGGCGTACGCCCCGCCCAGCACCAGGTGGGCCTTAGGGAAAACCTCGCGCGCCAGACGCAGGGCCGCCACGGCGCCCGGATACCAATAGGTCATCTGGCAGGTCACAAACACGGCATCCGGAGCGGGGTCCAGCCGCTTGAGCGCACCGGCCACGATATCGTACGGCAGCCCGTAACGGCTGAACTGCCGGGGCACATGGCGCAGAGCATCCGGCAGGGGCAGCCTGGTCTTGGGAAAATTGCCCGTACCGTATTGCTTGATCTTGCGCCAGGGAACATCGCGCCAGGTAGGGTCCAGGCAATCCAACAAGGCTACCTGGCAACCGCAACCGCGCAAGGTCTCCAGACAGGAAAGCAGACCCACGGGCCGCTGCCAGAGATTATAGGCGGCGAAATCGTATATCCACGGATTGATTCCCAGGATTCGGGGGCCTTCCGCGCACCCCGCAGAAGCCGACCAGGGGATCTCCGGCCAAAGAGGAAGCACGGTTTCGGACATGGAAATCAGAAAGGAGAACGGCTGCGGGCCGTTCTCCACAAGATTGCGTTAAAAACGAAAGAGAACGAGCGATTCTTTTTGACTCAAATGGCCGTCCTTGTCGGCATCGGCCGAATTGAAGGCGGCTTTGGTGCTGCCCGGATACTGCAGGTGCAGTTCTTTCCAGGTTACCACCCCGTCTTTATTGACATCGATATCGTTGAGCTTGAAAGCCACGGCGTCAGCGCCGCTGTTCTTCCACTTGTCCGCAAATTCCTGCAGAGAGATCACGCCGTCATGATCCTTGTCGTCATCCTTGGTAAATGCAACGGCTTCGTCACCGCCGCTCGCAGCAAAATTCTTCTCGAATTCCTGCTTGCTGATCCGGCCGTCCTTGTCGGCGTCCATGCTGTCGAAGGCTGCATTCTGTTTATCCCCGCCCGACACCAGTGAAGCGAAAAGCATAAGAATCAATGAAGTCAACATGATGATACGCATATCTCAACACTCCTTGCACTTGCTTTCCTCGACTATTTCACGAAATGGGCGCTCCTGCAAGCCTGGTTGCAGCAGGGCAATATCCTCTGCAACCGGTACAGAAGTCGTTTTTCCAGAAGTCTACCCCTGCGACACAATCCAACACCTTTTCGAACACAGCCCCGTACTCATGAGAACGCCACAAAAAAACGGATGTCCCGAAATATCAGAACATCCGCCAATTGTTATTTATGCCGCGGAAAGGCCGCATACCGAATTTATTTTTTTCGGCGCAGAACGTAGAAGCCCGACCCCAGCAGTCCGCAGGCGAACAAAAGACAGCCGGTCAGGCCCATGAAGGGAATGGAGACGACTGCTTCTCCTCCGCCGGACTCTTCAATGTTGAGTGAGAACTTCACATCCCAACCGGTCTTAGATTCATACCCATATCTCAAATAATTTCCGCCATCGTACGTGCCCCCTCCATCAGTGGAAGAGACAAATAGGAATGAATCATCCGACGTTTCCGCCGTTGTGATCACCCAGCTGTATTGAACTCCTCTCGCAACAGCAACGGGGGTTGTCAATGTGTAGGTATGTTCTCCACTACTAAGATCAAGCCCGGTTGCCGCCGTGGCGATTACAGCACCGGTATTTCCTGTTCCACCAGAATAGAATCTCAAAATTCCATTGGAAGACGGATCTGTTCCAACGGTTACAGTCAAGGTAGTTATAGTACCACTACATGTCGCAGTAAAACTCTGCCCGGCTGAATTAGAACTACTTGTCTGACTGAGCGTCCCCTCAGGCGAGTACGAAACCACGCAGGCCAGAGACTTCGCTGCCGGAACGAGCATGAAACAGAAAAATACGAACAATAAAGTGCGCAAAAGTTTCATCGGCAATCCCTCCTGAGTTGCATACTAAAATATTTTTGTATAAATTGTATTTGATTTTTCGATAATACCTTTGATCACAATTAGTCAATAGTCATAATTGTAAGTATTACCCTTTATTTCGTGCGTATTCTTCAAGAAAGGGAAGCAAGGAAGAGAGGATTGCATAAAAAAAATCCTCTTATTGCAGCAAGTTGCACTAAGAGGACCATGACGACACAGGAAGCGGACGCCTCCTGATTTCTCTAATAAAAAAAAGAGGAAGTTCTATTTGTTCCCAGTTTCGTCTGCGCCGGGAAAAAGCGGATGCCCTACTGCGCGTAAAGCGCCCAAAGGTGGGACAGAGGCATCACCAGCAGCAGGGCCGGAATCATATTGGCCACGGGAAAGGGTTTGATGCCGCAGATCCGGAAGCCGGTGGCCAGCATGATCAACCCGCCGCAGGCGGAGAAATCCGCCAGCATATCCGGCGTTGTCAGCGGAAGAATCTGGGCGGCCCCCAGATACAGCGCGGCCTGAATCGCGAACTGCGGCACCACCAGCAGGGCCACGGACAGCCCCATGGTGGAGGCGAAGATCGGGGCGGTGAAGAAATCCAGAATGGCTTTGACCACCAGCAGGGTCGGGTCGCCGGTCATGCCCTCGCTCATCGAACCGTAGACCCCGGTTCCGCTCATGGAAAACAGCACCAGCAAAGCCACGAACTTGTCCAGGAACTCCTCCTGGCTCATGTTTCCGTTGGGCTTCACCAGCTTTTCCACCCACTTCCGGGCCTTGCGTGCGGCTTTCTGCACGCCGGTTTCCAGCTGGATCAATTCACCCACCACGGCCCCCAAAACCAGGGCCAGAACAACGGGAGCGAGAAACTTGACCTTGATGATCATGGCCACTCCCAACCCCATGGAGGCGCAGCCGAAAACCAAGGGCATGTTCTTGCGAAAATTCGCGCTGACTTTCGGGCCCAGCACCACACCCGCCACGCTGCCGAAAAGCAGCGCAGCTCCATTTACACACGGACCAAGCATAAAATTTTCCTCAAGGCGCCGGACGGCGCCCTTCTCTTTCTGTTGCATCACAGCACAAAAACACCGCCACGCCCGCTTCCTTTGTCTAAACAAAGGCTGCGGCGCATTTTCCGGCGCCAATGGCTGTAAAAATAGTTGTTGTTTACCGCTCGGAGGTGACTCCGAACTCGACCATACTTTTGGTGTAAAAAACCCGAACGCCTTCCGCTTCGATGCGAGCGAAAAGGTTTTCACATTCCTGAGCGGTGAGAATCAGAACTACTTGCAGGGGGGGGTCTTCAAGATCGAATAAATTGTCCGAATGAAACCGTCCGTCGTGTCCGAATCCTTCCTTGCCGGAAAACAGAGTCGCACCCCTGAAACCCAGTTTTTTTGCCTCTTCGACAATCCAACGGGCCAGGGACACTCCCTGATGTTCGCGATTTTGCTGCGTAAAAAATGTTACGCGATATCCTTCCATAACAGCTGCCTTAATGTACGTATGAATTTTTCCAAGGACTATCCCCATCATAGTTTACATGTCAACCATTCTCCAAAAACATTCAATTCCCCTCCAAGCCAGGGTGTGTATACGTCTTGACCTTATATGTATTTTTGCGCGTATTGACAGTAAATACTTGGGCGGATAGTAACACAAAAATGCATTCTTTAATCGGAGGAGACATGAAATATACAAAAACAGTCGTTGCCTTCCCCCTGATGCTGGTTCTGTTGCTTGCAGTCGGCACGGCCACCTGTCTGGCCGAGCGGACTTTTACCGACTCCCTGGGACGGCAGGTCGCTGTTCCTGACACTGTGGACAAGGTCATCTGCTCGGGCCCGGGCAGTCTGCGGCTGCTGACCTACCTCCAGGCCCAGGACATGATTGTCGGTGTGGATGATATAGAAACCCGGCGCTCGCGTTTCGACGCCCGCCCCTATGCCATGGCCAATCCGCAATTCAAAAAGAAACCGCTGTTCGGTGAATTCCGCGGTTTTGACAACCCCGAGCTGATTCTCACCCTCGAACCGCAGCCCCAGGTCATTCTCAAAACCTATTCCTCCAGCATGGGCTACGATCCGGTCGAACTACAGGAAAAAACCGGCATTCCCGTGGTGGCTCTGAACTACGGAGATCTGGGCAAACTGCGCCCGGATTTTTACGCATCCTTGCGCCTGATGGGAGAAATAGTCGGAAAAAAAGAGCGCGCGGAAAAGGTCATCGACTTTTTCGACAAGGAAATCGCGGACCTCAAAAAACGGACGGCGGATATCCCTGCGGACAAACAGCCGAGCGTCTTTCTCGGCGGCGTGGCCTTCAAGGGGCCCCACGGTTTCCAGTCCACGGAGCCCACCTATCCGCCTTTTCAGTTCATCAACGCGAACAACCTGGCCTATGACCCGGCCATGTCCAAAAAGGAACTACGCCAGAGCGACATAGCCAAGGAAAAAATAGTGGCCTGGAACCCGGACTACCTGTTCCTGGATCTGGCCACCTTGCAGCTGGGCAACGAGGCGGGGGGCCTGTACGAGCTGCGCAGCGACCCCGCTTACCAATCCTTGAGCGCGGTGAAAAACGGCAAAGTTTACGGCCTGCTGCCCTACAATTGGTACACCAAAAATTACGGCTCCATCCTGGCCAATGCCTATTTCATCGGCAAACTGCTCTACCCTGAGCGCTTCAAAGACGTGGATCCCGCGGCCAAGGCCGACGAGATCTACACCTTTCTCGTGGATAAGCCGGTGTTCAACCAGATGAATGAGGCATTCCAGGGCCTGGCTTATCAGCCTGTGCCCATGAAATAAGCGAGCCCAAACGCCGCATGAAGAAAGAACACTTCATTCAAGGGCCATACTCTTCCTTTGCGGGGGCGCGGAGCCCCCGCGAAGTTGCTGTCAATTATGCATGAAAACAAACTTGCCAACGACTATCACGGCTATCTGCGTTTCAAGCGGCTGGCCCTGCTGACCGGTGTTGTGCTGCTGGCCCTGGGGCTGGTGGTGTCCATTTCACTGGGAGCCGCACGCATTCCTCTGGCGGACGTGGTCGGAAGCCTGACGGGTCAGGCCGTCTCCAAACGGGTGGAGATGATCGTCTGGAACATCCGGCTGCCCCAGGCGCTGGCCGCCATGGTGGCCGGTGCGGGGTTGGCCGTGTCCGGCGCAGCCATGCAGTCCATCCTGCGCAATCCGCTGGGTTCCCCCTTCACGCTCGGCATTTCCCATGCTGCCGCCTTTGGCGCGGCCTTTTCCGTGATGGTGCTGGGCAGCGGGCTGATGACATCGTCCAATGTGGGCGCGGTGACCATCACCAATCCTTACGTGACCACCGGCTCCGCCTTCTGCTTCAGCCTGCTGGCCGCGGTGGTGATAATCCTGATTTCCCGCGTCCGGGGCGCCACGCCCGAGGTCATGGTGCTCACGGGTGTGGCCTTGGGCGCGCTGTTCACGGCCGGAACCATGTTTCTGCAGTTTTTCGCCGACGACGTGCAGCTGGCCGCCATGGTTTTCTGGACCTTCGGCGACACGGCCCGCGCATCCTGGAGCGAGCTGGGCTTTCTGAGCGTGGTCACGCTCTGCTGCTGCGTCTATTTTATCGCCAACGGCTGGAACTACAACGCCATCGACGCGGGCGACGAGACCGCCAAAGGACTGGGCGTCCGGGTGGAACGCATCCGCCTGGCAGGCATGCTCCTGGCCGCGCTGCTCACCGCCACCATTATCGCTTTTCTGGGCATCATCGGATTCGTGGGGCTGGTGGTGCCGCACATGGTCCGCCGGATCATCGGCGCGGACCACCGCTTTCTGCTGCCCGCCACCATTTTGTTCGGCGCGCTGCTTCTGCTGCTCTCCGATACGGCCGCGCGCCTGGTGCTGGCGCCACACGTGCTGCCGGTCTCGGTGCTAACTGCCTTCATGGGCGCTCCGGTATTCATTTATTTAATCGTACGAGGGCGATAGCATGATTTTAGACATCAACGGCCTGGCCTTCAGCTACAACAGTGTTCCCGTGCTGCGCGATGTCAGCTGTACGGTCCGGCCAGGCGAACTGCTGGCCATTCTCGGACCCAACGGCGTGGGTAAAACCACTCTGCTCAAATGCATCAACGCCATCCACCGCCCGACACGGGGGGAAATTCTGGTGGCGGAGCGCAATGTGCTGCGCATGCCTCCCAATGAGATAGCCAAACACGTCGGGTACGTGGCGCAGCGTACGGAGACGGCCAGACTCACCGTGTACGATGCCGTGCTCATGGGCCGCAAACCCCACATCCGCTGGCGCATCAGCCGCGACGACCTGCAGTTGGTGGACCGCGTGCTCGGCCAGCTGGATCTCGACGGTCTGGCCCTGCGCTATATTGACCAGCTTTCGGGCGGCGAACTGCAGAAAGTCGCCGTGGCCCGGACCCTGGTACAGGAACCCAGCCTGATGCTCCTGGACGAACCCACCAGTTCGCTGGATCTGAAAAATCAGGTCGGCATCCTGCGCTTGATCCGCAGCGTGGTGGACGGCCATGGTCTGGCGGCGGTCATGACCATGCACGACATCAACGCGGCCCTGCGTTTTGCCGACAGTTTTCTGTTCCTCAAGCAGGGACGGATATATGCCTGGGGTAAACCCAGTGAAATTACGGAAGCAATGGTCAACGAAGTCTACGGCCTGCCCGTGGAAATTCATTATTGCAACGGCTGTCCGGTGGTTATCCCGCAGGACGGGCCGGAAACCTACACGCCAAAGGAGAACGCATGTCCTGCAACATCCCCCAAGATACACTGAACCAGGTCATCGCCTTTCACGGACATGTCTGTCCCGGGCTCTCCATCGGCATTCGCGCGGCCGAACTGGCCCTGCGGGACCTCGGACACAACGACGAAGCTGATTTGGTGGCCGTGGTGGAAACCGACATGTGCGGCGTGGACGCCATTCAGTTTCTCACCGGCTGCACCCTGGGAAAAGGCAACCTGATTCATCTGGACTATGGCAAGATGGCTTTTTCCTTTCACAGCAGAAAAAGCGGTAAAGGCTTTCGCGCGCTGCTCGATCCGGAAATCCGGGGCGGCCTGGACGATGAAATCGGACAGATAATGGCCCGCTCAGTGGCCGGAACCGCGACCGAAGAAGACAGAAAGCGCAACAAGGAACTGCGCGCTCTGCTGCGGGACCGGATCATGAACGCCGATCTTGATGCCATGTTCAGCGTCGACTGGGAGCAGGATCACACGCCCCGCCGGGCCATGATTTTGGAAAGCCTGGTCTGTGAAGCCTGCGGCGAAACCACAATGGAATCCCGCACCCGCCGCATGGGAGGAAAAACCCTGTGCATTCCCTGCTTCAATAAGGTCGAACAAAAAATTTGACCCTGCCCGGCCTGCGGCTGTATAGCAGCCGCAGGCCGCAACATTTTTTCCTGCCGTATTTTTGGTTGTATCCTTCGACGGACTGCGTGCGCTATGCGATCAATGATATCCGCCCCTGCCATATAAAAAAGGTTAACCCCGTATTTATCCTTATCTGATTCAATTCTTGTTTCCAGCCTGCAACGCTCCAGACGCCTGATTCCGAAAAACCGTTTTTTCTGTCACTAACCGTAACATGCAACTAAATAACACGATGAGGTTGCCCATTCCGCGGACACGTCATATACTTCCATTACTCATTTTCAATTTTCCAAACGACAACAAGCGAAATACTACGTACACCATGAGCAACCGATCTATCCGCAAACGCCTCATCATTGTCCTGACATGCATTCTTGTGTCCTCTTTCCTGCTGTTGAGCGTGATCAACTACAAAGCAACCAAGGAAAACGTCCGGGCGGAACTTCTCTCCGCATTGCCCCTGACGGGCGAAACCATTTATTCCGACATTCATGGCGCGCTGATGCGCCCCATATTTATTTCCTCGCTCATGGCTCATGACGCCTTTCTGACGGACTGGGTCTCCAACGGCGAAAAGGATCTGGGGCAAATCACCAGATTTCTGGATGGAATCAAAAACAAATACGGATTCTTTACCTCGTTTTTCGTGTCTAACCTTACAAATAACTATTATCATTTCAACGGGATATTAAAACAGATCAGCAAGAATGACGCCCACGACGTCTGGTATTACAGCTTCATCGACACCAAAAAGGAATTCGTTCTGGATGTGGACACCAATCAAGCCGCCGACGACGCGCTCACGGTTTTTTTGAATTTCCGCGTACAGGATGACCAGGGCAAACTTTTGGGGGTCACGGGCGTGGGCCTGAAGATGGACATCGTCTCCACCTTCCTTAAAAAGGCGGACAAAAAATACGGACGGCTGGTCTATCTGGTTGACCGTAAAGGCATTATCCAGGCGCATCCGTACCTTGCCTCCGTACAGGACAAGGACATCCACCATCAGCCGGGACTCGGAGAGCTGGCCGACTCCATCCTGCAGGACACAAAACCTCCGACCAGCTACGAATACGAAACCGACGGCAAACAGATGATGGTTTCGGTCCGCTACATGCCGGACCTGGACTGGTTTCTGGTTGTGGAGCAGGATGTCAACTCGGTTCTGTCGGCTGCCAGACTCAACTTTGCCCGAACCATCGGCGTGGGGCTGGCCGTTTCGATCGTCGTGATCATCATCTCCTTGCTCACGGTCAACCATTTCCAGCTCCGGCTCGAACGTCTGGCCCGTACGGACGAACTGACCGGCCTGGCGAACCGGCGTGAATTCGAGGCCGGTTACGAACGCGCCGTGGCCCGCTATAAACGCCAGAAAAGTCCTTTTGCCCTGGTCCTGCTGGATATCGACTCCTTCAAACAGATTAACGACAAACTCGGCCATCTGACCGGAGACAGCGTCATCGTCGAAGTGGCCGGAACGGTACGCAGCAGCACACGGGCCTCGGACCTGCCCGCGCGCTGGGGGGGCGACGAGTTCGTCATCCTCCTGGAAGGCGGCCTTCAGGAAGCCCATACCGCGGCCGAACGCATCCGTGAGACACTGCGTACGCGAAAACTGCCCGCCGAACTGCAGGGCCACCAGGTGACCGTCAGTTGCGGCATTGCCCAATACGAGGAAGACGATTCCCTGGATACGACCATCTCCCGCGCGGATAAAGCGCTTTATGTTGCCAAGACAAAGGGGCGCGACCAGGTTTCCGGTTTTTCCGATTAAACGACAAAAACACTGCCCTTAGAGCACGCAGCTATTTGCTTTTCTTACACGGGCAAGCCCCTCAACTGTCGATCCTATCTCCTTTAATTCTGTCAGGGCGCGTATCTGCCCCTCCACCGACGATCCAACAGAATTTTCGTCTTTTTGGTTTCCGCACCATGCATGTCACCGAGGATTTAAAAATCAGAAAAATGTTTTTCCCTATTCTAATACGGAAAGTGAAGAATTCGGAGCGACTCCAGGGGAATGGTTGCTGGAAGTTGATTTCGCGGCATAGAGCGGGAAGGCTAAAAAATTTAGTCTGTTATTCTAGCTAGTTGAATATTTTCCAGAAGCAACTAATTAACCTTTTTATGTGGAAAAAAATTACCCTTTAGTGTATAGTGATCCAGGACTTAGGTTATACAGCGTGATGAATATCTATTACATGGGTATCCTCACTCCGATTGGCATGTACTTGGTAAGAAAGACACCTTTTTTGAAAGCATTCTGCCGTCGAGGAGACATGCGATGAAAAAAAAATGCACGCAGACGATCGGTTTCAGACTTTCAGCCAGCTATGCGATTTTGCTAATAGCACTTATAGTCGTCGGCTACACCGGCTACCATGCGTCAAGCAGAATCAACACCAACCTTGGCCTGCTTTTCAACCGCTACTTGCCAAGTCTCGATCTTCTTATCGAAGCAGACAGGGATTTACAGCAACTCCTTGTGGCGGAACGCTCACTCATGTTCACCGACATGGGATCGGACCAGTTCGACAGCCTGCTCAAAGACTATGAAGATAACTTCAAGCAGGCCCAGGAGCGCTTTGCAAAATACTCCTATCTGGCTGAAACCGAGGAGGAAAAGGACCTCATTAAAAAATTCGAAACCGATTTCAAGGACTGGAGCGCCGTCAGCAAAAAAGTGATCTCCATCATAAAATCCGGCACGATGGACAGCCGTCAGCAGGCTTCCGCGCTCTCCATGGGTGAAGCCAGCGAAAAATTCGAAGCCGCGCGTGAATACATAAATAAACTGACGGAATTGAATCTGAAATACTCAAAAGTCAGAGAAGAACAGTCAAACCAGGTCTTCAGCTACAGCATCATTTTGATCGCCTCCCTGACCGCGGCCATGATTGTGTTCGGCATCATTGTAGCCGTCATTATTGTCCGCTCAATATTGCGCAACCTTGGAGGCGAGCCGGATGAAATCGCCCAGATAGCCAAACAGGTCGCCATTGGGAATCTGGGACTCACCTTTCACGAAAACGCCCACCACGACAGCGTATACGAAGCCATGCGTACCATGGTTTCCGCTTCAAAAACCGTGGAGAATATCGTCACAAAAATTTCCAAAGGGGATCTGACAACCGAAGTTGCCGTGCGGTCTGAAAACGACGGTATGCTGCATGCGTTGAAGCAACTTATCGCAGCTGAAAACGAAGTCAGCGACATTGCGGAAAAACTCTCCAAAGGAGATCTGGATCTCACAGTGACGCCGCGATCGGAAAACGACCGGCTGATGAAATCCTTATCGTCGCTCGTAAGCGCGGAAAACACTGTTGCCGACACGGTGGAAAAGCTTTCCATAGGCAAACTTGACGTGGCCATTGCCGAACGCTCGAAAAACGACAAACTTATTTCCGCACTCAGTCAATTGATCGCGGCGGAAACAAATGTCTGCGACGTAGTGGAAAAACTTTCCAAAGGAGATCTCGAAGTTGTCATTGAAGCACGCTCCAAAGAAGACAAGCTGCTTCTTTCCCTTTCCGAACTGGTGGACGCGGAAAAAAATACTGCAGCAATCATGCAGCGTCTCGCGGTCGGAGACCTTGATCTGGAAACCCGCGAACGCTCTGCCAACGACATTCTGCTTCGCTCCGTAGCAGCTCTGCTCGACGCCGAAAAAAAATTGACCGAGTCCGTTCAAAAAATCGCCAAGGGCGACCTGAATGTCTCCATCTCCGCCCGGTCCGATGCTGATAAGCTCAGCATGGCGCTGCAAGACCTGGTTGCCGCGGAAAACAGCGTATCGGAAATTGCCGAACAGCTGAGCCAGGGCAATCTCATGGTGACTGTAAACAAACGCGACGAAAACGACGTCCTCATGCAATCGCTTGCCGATATGGTCGACAGGCTGAGCGAAATTGTTCGGGAAGTGCAGTCCAGCGCTCACAATGTGGCGACAGGCAGCCAGGAGATCAGTGCCTCTTCCGAACTGCTTTCCCAAGGCGCTTCCCAACAGGCGGCATCCATAGAGGAATCCTCCTCATCCATGGAAGAAATGGCTTCCAGCATCATGCAGAACGCTGACAACTCCAAGCAAACGGAATCAATCGCCATCAAAGCCGCTGAAGATGCGCGCGAATCTGGAAAAGCCGTAGCCCAGACAGTCTCCGCCATGAAGGAAATCGCGCAAAAGATCTCCATCATCGAAGAAATAGCCCGCCAGACCGATCTGCTAGCCCTTAACGCCGCCGTGGAAGCGGCTCGGGCCGGTGATCACGGCAAAGGGTTCGCCGTGGTGGCCTCAGAAGTACGCAAGCTTGCGGAGCGCAGCCAGGTTGCCGCATCTCAAATCAATGGAGTCTCTTCCGCCAGCCTGGATGTGGCGGAAAAAGCAGGAAGCCTGCTCGACAAACTCGTGCCGGACATCCAGAAAACAGCAGATCTGGTGCAGGAAATCAACGCCGCAAGCCAGGAACAAAGCACCGGCGCTTCCCAAGTCAACGAGGCGCTGCAGCAGCTCGACAAGGTGATCCAGCAGAACGCTTCGTCGGCAGAGGAAATGGCCTCCACAGCGGAAGAGCTCTCCGGCCAGGCCAGTCAGTTGCAGCAGGCCATTGAATTCTTCCAGCTCGACGATAACACCAGAGCAGCTCATACGGCCTCTTCGGCCAGGCGTCACAAAAAAGCCAAGAGCTACGCCGCTCTGGAGACTGACTCCGGGCAGCCTTCCAAAAAAGGACAACACGACGCCGTGCATCAGCCCAAAAAAATCACGATGAATATGGAAGAAGAAACTCAGGGCGGAGAAGAATTTGAACGTTACTAGAAAAATCTCCTGAGCAAAATTCCGTGCACGGCAGCCACGGATCTCCCAGGGTGTTTACCGGTTAACCGGTAGACACCCTTTTCATTGCATCAAGCCAACCTGTTAAATGAAACAATTGGCAGCCTTCCCCCAATACAGCTTCACGCCTTGCCTCTTACCCGGAGGCAAGCTACATACCACGGTACGTATCCTACGCTACCAAGGAGTATCCCTATGGACATCGCTCATCTCATACCAAGGGCACTGCCTGTTCCCGCGCCTGTTCATCTGCTTGAAGTTCTGCTGCTGGCCACATTCGTGGTCCATGTGCTGCTGATGAACACGGTGCTCGGGGGCGCCATCATCGCGTTGTGCGCCGAATTGTTCGGCAGCAAGCACGCCGCGTCCGGCGCCCGGAACCTTTCCAAAAAAATGCCCACCAACCTGGCCCTGACCGTCAACTTCGGCGTGGCCCCCTTGTTGTTCGCCCAGGTGCTTTTCGGGCAATTTCTCTATACCAGCTGCATCCTTTCGGCCTGGTACTGGCTGGCCGTCATCCTGCTTGTGATCATCGCCTATTACGGACTCTACCTCTACGATTTCAAATATACCGGACTCGCCAACCTCCGACCGCTGATCCTGGCTGTCTGCGTCCTGCTGCTGCTGGATACGGCCTTTATTTTCGTGAATGTCATGAGCATGGCCCAGACACCGGCGGACTGGACCGCCTATTTCGACAAGCCGGGCGGCAACCTGCTGCATCTTTCGGATCCCACGCTCTGGCCGCGGTATCTCCATTTTCTGGTTGCTTCGCTGGCTGTGGGCGGGTTGTTCACCGCCCTGCTGGCCCAGCGCGCCTGCAATAAGGGAGAAGAAGACAAACGCGGACAACTGGCCTGGGGCATGCGCTGGTTCACCTGGGCCACCATAGCGCAGATCGGCGTGGGCTTGTGGTTTTTCTTGAGCCTGCCGCGCGAAATCATGACCATGATGCTCGGCCGCAGCGGTATCATGACAGGGCTGCTTCTGGCAGGTGCGGGCATGGCTCTGGTTTCGATCTATTTCGGATTCCGCAAGGACCCCAAAGCCGCCGCGGGCTCCGTGGTGATTACCGTCGGCCTCATGGCCGTGCTGCGCCACCTCGTACGCCTGGCCTACCTGGCGCCTTACTTCAGCCTCTCCCACCTCAAAACCGAGCTGCAGCTATCGCCGCTGCTGCTGTTTCTGATCAGCCTGGTACTGGTGGTGGCCATTTGCTTCTGGATTTTGAAACAGGCCGCCGGCGTCCGCGGCGATCATCCGGACCACGGGTCCGGACAAGCTGACGGGAAGGAGGGTTAACACATGGATTTTCCCATCTGGTGGATTCCCCAACTCGGCGGCGCGCTGCCCATCGCTTTCATCGCCATTGTGCACGTTTTCGTCGCCCATTTCGCCGTGGGCGGCGGTTTGTTCCTGGTTCTGACCGAACGCAAAGGCTATCGGGAAGGTTCCGAAGCCATCCAGACCTATGCCAGACAACACACCCTGTTTTTTCTACTCATCACCATGGTCTTTGGCGGAGTTACGGGCGTGGGCATCTGGTTCATCATCGCCCTGATCAGCCCGGGAGGAACCTCCACGCTGATTCATACCTTCCTGTTCGCCTGGGCCACGGAATGGACCTTTTTCCTGGGTGAAATCATCGCCCTGCTGGTCTATTTCTACACCTTCGGGCGTATGGAACGTTCCAAACACCTGGCCGTGGGCTGGTTCTATTTTATTTTCGGCTGGCTTTCGCTGTTCATGATCAACGGCATCGTCTGTTTCATGCTCACACCCGGCGCCTGGCTGGAAAACAGCAGTTTCTGGCAGGGATTCTTCAACCCCACCTTCTGGCCCGCCCTGGTCTTTCGTACGGCCTTGTCACTGATGCTCGCCGGGCTGTTCGGCTTTGTCACCGCCCCGCGTATCCGGGATGCGCAGGTCCGGGAAGAAATGGTGCGCTACACGGCCCGCTGGGTGGCGCTGCCCTTTGCCGTGCTGCTCTGTTCGGGCGTCTGGTACGTTCTGAGTCTGCCCACGCCGCAGCTGGACATGATCCAGAAATTCTCCAGGGAAATCCCCTTCCTGGTGCACGTGTTCGTGATCTGCTCGGCCCTGGTTTTTGTGGGCGGACTGGCTTTCGCTTATCTTGCTCCCCAGCGCAACCGCGCCTCGCTGGCCTATCTGCTGCTGGCACTGGGTCTGCTCCAGGTGGGCAGCTTTGAATGGGCCCGGGAATCCGCCCGGCGCCCGTTCCTGATCTACAACCACACCTTTTCCAACTCCATCGAGCTGTCCGACGTGGCCAAGGCCGATGCGGACGGCATTCTCAAACACGCCAAATGGGTGCGCAACAAAGACCTCACCGACGACAATCAAATCGCAGCCGGGCGCGAACTCTTCGCCCTGCAGTGTCTTTCCTGCCACAGCATCGACGGGCCCTTGCTGGACATCCTGCCGCGTACGCAAAAATACTCGGTCTACGGCCTGGCCGCGCAGCTGGAAGGACAGGGCAAGCTCCTGAGTTATATGCCCCCCTTTGTGGGCACTGCGGCCGAACGTACGGCCCTGGCTAAGTACATCGTGGAGGGACTGCACGGGAAAAAGCCCGCGGAAACCAGCTTCGAACCGCAGCAGCTTTCCACGCCGGAACCCGCGTTCGACCCGGAAAACGCCGAATACCTGCTGCTGGCCAACAGCGACACCGGTATGCACTTTTTCTCGGACAACAGCAGTTATTTCTCCCTGCTGCCGCCTGGCAACGATTTCCGCGCGCAGCTCATCTACCGGGACCCCATGCCCGAGCTGGTGAGCGAAAAGGTCAAACTGACCTACGCCCTGGAAAACGGCTTTCGCCAGCCCGCCGACATTCTGCAGCTGTGGAAGGAATTCAGCGAGCTGTTCAAATTCAAACAACCGCCGAACCTCGGTTACACCGGCAACGGCACCACGGGTGAACTGACTTACGACGAAGAACTGGGCGTCTGGCACGCGGACTGGATCCCCGTGGTTCCCTACGATACGGACGGCAACTTTCTGCCGTATCCGCTCATCCACCTGGAAGCCCGGGATGAAAAAACCGGCGATCTGCTGGCGGCCACGGATGCGGTGGCCCCGGCTTCCACGGAAATGGGCTGCCGCAACTGCCACGGCGGCGACTGGCGTATGCCGAAGAAAAATCCCATCACCGGCTTCTCCAACGCCACGGCCGGAGACGTGCTGGAAGTGCACGACAGGATCAACAAAACAAAACTGCTCAAGGAGGCGCTCTGGGCCCATCCCAAGCCCTGCCAGCGCTGCCATGCGGATCCCAAACTGCAGGCCGGTGGCGATCCCAAACTGCTGAACTTCTCGGCCGCCATCCACGGCTGGCACGCCAACTACATGACGGGACTCGGCGCCGAAGCCTGTCAGGCCTGTCATACCAGCGATCCGCACGGCGGAACCCGCTTTTTCCGCGGACGGCATAATGACCTGGGCATGGACTGCACCCGCTGCCACGGCACCATGGAGGACCATGCGCTGGCTCTGTTGAAAAAGGAACAGGAGGCAGGAAAGGACAGCGCCATCCGTTTGATGCGCAACCTGAAACCCCACGCAGTGCCCACGGTAATGGACATCGAACCCCGGACGCCCTGGACGCAGGAACCGGATTGCGCGGGCTGTCATGATTTCTCGGAAACCCCGGATTTCGACACCTGCACGGCTTTCAACAAATGGACCGACGGCGAGGCCGGGACCCTGTACCACGAGCGCAAGGACGACATTGACGCGGTGCTCTGCACCAGCTGCCACGGCAGTGCGCACGCCATCTACCCGGCGGATAACCCCTACGGTACTGACCGCGACAACATCCAGCCGCTGCAATACCAGAAAGAAGCCGGCACCCTGGGCACCAACGGCGGTTGCGTTGCCTGCCACACCACGGAAATGGGAGATTCGGCGCACCACCCGGTCCCCTGAAGCCGGACCTTATTCTGATTCTTCCAGGCAGGGGGTGATTTTCAGCCCCCTGCCTGATTCTCAGACCGCCGTCTCTGTAAAAAAGAAACAATCCGGCAACGCCCCTGCATTGCAACCGCGGCCTGTTTCATTTATCACCTACCCAAAGCAGCTTCCGCACGCCGCGGAAATTTCTGACGTACAACCTGCTGCAGCCTGATATGGTCCCGTACCGCCAACCCGTTACGCTTGAGAGGATTAATCCAGCATGGATGCCAAAAAACTCGCCGTACTTTTTGCTTCGACTGGGGAGGACGCCCAGGCCCACCAGGAAGGCTTGCAGAATATTGAAGCCTTTTTTGCCAAAGATACCGGTCCGTTCGAACAGGTGGAGATCATCACCGGAGAAGGCCTCAGCGATGTCAACGTACCGGAAATAAAAAATCACTGTCTGGCCAAAGCCGCTGAATGTGGCGCGGACTGGTGCCTGGTCATGGACCCGACGCACCGGCTGGCTCCGGAATCCCCCAAACTGCTGGCCGAAGCCTTTGGCCAATTCCAGGGCATCTGGGGCTTGTTCGCCTCCTTCATGCCGCAGAAATCCGAGTACAGCATCCGCATTCCCCAGATTCTGACCATGGAACGGGCTGAAGACCTGCTGATTTTCGACCCCATGCTGGCGCTGCAGGGGCCTTATTACGTCCGTGCGGACGCCGCCCTGGAAGTCAAATACGATCCGCGCCAGAACATTGCCTGGGATCTGGACTTCGCTTTGCGTTTCTGGCCGGGCCACACGGTCCGCAAACTGCCCACGCTTATCGGCGGCGCGCTGGAAATGAGTGAGGCGAAATTCAACGCCTACCGTTCGGTATCTCAGGAACTCGTGCTCAAAAGCCGTAAAAAGGCCGGGCTGGTGCGGGAAACCCCCGCCATTATCCAGCGCGTCAATGAAAAGGTGCTCGAACTTCAGGCCTATTGCCGCGGTGAAAGAGCCATCCCCGCGGACAAGGTGGCAGAACTGAGCCAGATGCTTCCCTTTCGCGGACTCATGGACATCAGCATGAGCCAGGAGATCGGCTTCCACGTTCTGAACATGAATGACGACGAAGTCGCCAACCAGATGGCCTGGACCGGAGCCTATAAAAACCTGGCCACCTCGCTCTGGACCGCACTGGCCGTGCAGAATCCCGGCCTGATTCTGGACTGCGGCGCCTATAACGGTCTCTACGGCATGATCGCCGCCGCCTGCTCGCCGCAGAGCCTGGCCATCTGCATCGAACCCGAACGCGAGGCCTTTGCCCGCATTCTGCTTTCACTGCAGTCCAATACGATGCAAAACATCAGCGCGGTGCAGTACGCGCTGGACGCCACGGCAGGCGTCACCTCGCTTTTCCGACTGACGCAGAAGTCGGGGCTCTGCCTGTACTCCGCCATCCACCCCCAGATGCCGTGTCCCATGCAGGAAGGACAGTTCGTCCACTCCATCACCGTGGACAACCTGCTGATCATCCTCCAGGGGGTCGCCTCCGAGCAGACGCCCAACGTCACTCTGGCCAAGATGAACCTCTGCGGCAATGAATCCCCTGCTCTGATGGGCATGATACAGACGCTGGAGGGCATGCACCCGCATCTGCTGATCAGCATCTATCCGTCTACGGACACGCGTACGGTGCAGCAATTGCTTTCCGCCAAGGGATATTCAATCTACCATTTGGATGAGGAAAAGATGGGGATCAATCCCGTGACGAACCTGCCGGCCGCGGAGTCTCCGTACGATGTGCTGGCCACCACGCTTTCACCCGAGCAGCTCCAGCAGCAATTGAAGCTCGTTCAAGGCGACGCGGCCTGATGCGTCCATAACGGCACTCGATAGCAAACCTGACGTATTTCCGGCGGCGATGCGGCCTCGCAACAGGATCCGCATCTCCGCCGGATTCTGTTTGCGGCCCCTTGCCGAAAAAATCAGTCTTCTTTGACCGAGGGAGAAAAAACCACCACCTGGTTGCGGCCCTGCTTTTTGGCCCTGTACATGGCCTGGTCCGCGTTCTGCACCAGGATTTCAAGGCTTTCAAGGGGGCCCAGGCGCGTATCCTCCGCCAGCCCCATACTGACTGTCACTGTCTGGTCGTGGGAAAAGGGATGGGACCGCAGCCGGGCTCTGAACTTTTCCGCCACAATCAAAGCCTCCTGCAGGGTTGTTCCCGGCAGACACAATACGAACTCCTCTCCCCCGATACGGGCGCAGATATCCGTCTTGCGCAGCGTGTCTTGCATCACCGCCGCGAACTCTTTAAGAATGCTGTCCCCCGCACCATGTCCCAGCGTGTCGTTGACCTGCTTGAATAAATCCAGGTCCATAAGCCCTACGACCAGCGGCTGGCCGTATCGACGGCAAAAATCCAGGGCCTGCCCCGCCTGTTTGAAAAAAGTCCGCCTGTTCGGCATGCCGGTCAATTCGTCATGGGCAGCCAGTTCCTCGACACGTCGGATATTGGCATGCAGCCTTTGGCGCATGGTCTCCAGCATGTTGCCCAGGCGTGACAGTTCGTCATTCCCCTTCCATTGCAGAGCGGTATCCAGCTCTCCGGAGGAGAGTTCTTCTGCTTCGCGCATCAGGCGGTTCAAGGGACGGATAATTTTAAAGTAGATGGTGGGAATGACCAGCAGCAGGCCGCAGACCAGCATGCCTGAGAACAACATGATAATATTGGAACGCTCGCGGGCCAGAATACGATCGTAACGGGCTCCATCCACGGCAACCTCCACATATCCGAGCTGTTCGCCCCCTTTAAGCAGATTCCGCCGTTTAAAGCGGTAGATTGCACTCGGGCTGCCCGGCACCTTGGCCATATCCACAAGCAGCATTTCATAAATGGAGGAGTAGACTCTGATATGCAATACGCGCGGGTCATGAATGGCGATTTTGGCAGCGTTCTGCGCTTCATTGGGCTCGAAATTGCGCAAAGCGTTTTCCATGCTCGGTTCCAACGAGTCCAGCAGCTGTTCATGATAATTCTCAAGCAGGGAATTCAGCCTGGAGCGCTCCACATGCAGCGAATACATAAGACCAACAGACAAAGGAACAATAAAACTGACAAGCAACGCCACGACCAGCACCGTCGTGATGCTGTGCAGATAGCTGCGCAGGCGTCCCTTGCTTACGTCAGGGGTCAGTCGGTGGTACATCGATTATCCATTACATAATCATGGACCTTGATCTGGCCCAATGAAATCTTGCTTTTGATTTCCGCAATCCGGTCACGCATCTCCTGGCTGACCAGCGCTTTGTTGTTCTCGTCGAAGGCCAGGCCCACAGCGTCCTGTACCAGACCGAAAAACTTGATGTTGTCACGCCAGATTCCCCGCCGGGCGTGCAAGAGGGCTGCATAGACCACCTGATCCGAGCGCTTGAGCATGGAGGTCAGCACATGACCCGGAAACAGCCCGTTCTGATTCCTGTCCACGCCGATGCCCAGTTTGCCGCGCTTGGCCGCGGCCTCCAGAACAGCCGGTCCGGCCCCTCCGGCGGCCTGGAACAAGACATCCGCGCCCTGGTCCATGAACTGATTCGCCAGGCGGGCCGTTGCTTCGCCGTCGAACCAGGCGTCCTTATATGAGCCGATGAACCCCACCAGCACTTTGATGTCCGGATTGACATAGCGCGCCCCCTGTTCGTAGCCGCAGGAAAAACGGCGCATCAGGGGCAGATCCGAAACCGAGACAAAACCGATGATGCCGCTTTTGGAAACCATGGCGGCCAGCGCCCCGGCCAGAAACGAGCCTTCGTGTTCGGCGAAATTGAGTGAAAACATATTGGGCTCGTCCGCCACTTCGCCAAGAACAACGAACCGGATCTCCGGATACGAACGCACCAGGGATTTGAGCTGTTGCACGTGATTGCCGTATATCAGAAAAATGGGCGAGTAATCTTCGTCGCAGGACTTTTTCACGCATTCCATATACTCGGGCATCCCGTTGCCCACGACTATTTCCTCGCAAGGAATGCCGCTCTTGCGGACAAAGCGTTCCACCCCGTCATGAATGGTGGCGTTGAAGGAGTTCGTCAGTATATCGCCTTGATAGATGACCAGCGGTTTGAAGTGTTCCGCCCTGGCAGAAGGTGCTGAAAAAAGGATACAACCCACCACAGCTGCGAGGATAGCTCCCCTCAAACACGAATGAATGGCTCTTTGCTGCAGCCCGGTTCTATTCATTTTTGCAGACATCCTTTTTAAATAATTTATGTTTGTCGCACACAGATTACCGTCCGCAGTACGCAACATGCTTTTTCTTCAGCCACGCAGTGTACGCGAATCCGCAGCCCGCGTCACGCCTGCAGCGTTTTTTTGCACAGTCTTTGCCGATTGTACCTAACCAGTCAAATCCATCCTGTCCAGACCTGAAACGCAGCAAGGAATCTAGACATCAGTCTGTAAACATATTTCATTTACTAAACATACTCACTATGCAATAACCTGGGCCTGATTCATAAATTACTACAAGTGAGGGAACCATGTCGCAGAAAAAGCAACATCCGTTCGTACACGCACTTGCCGCCGAAACAAAACAAGGCAACGTAACCAGGCGTGATTTTTTCAAATACGCCGCCCTGATCGGCCTCTCCATTCCCGCCGCCGGAACGCTTCTCGGACTGTCCCGCACCGAAACCGCCCAAGCCGCACAGGAAGCCGGTGTAGACTGGAAAGGGCTCAGTGAAGAAAGCCCCTTTGAAATCAAAAACCTGCTCATCGACCGGGCCAAGAAAGCCTGCAGCAGCAAAGGCTGCACCTATCTCAACGCCGGACGGGGCAACCCGGATTTTCTGAACACCACTGCCCGCCTGGGCTTTGCCCTGTTGCTGCAGTTCGCCGCGCAGGAAGCCGCCAGCAAAGACCCGGATCTGGCGGACGTGGGCTACCGCGTTAATAAAAAAGGCCTGGCCGAACGCCTCAGCGCCTTTACCGAGGGCAACCAGGACCAGCCCGGCGGGCAGTTTCTGCATGCCGCTGTCGGCTATGCGTTGAGCGAACTGTCCATGGATCCGGACGAGGTGGCCTTTGAATTCGTCGACTGTGTCCAGGGCGATTTTTATCCCGATCCTCCGCGTATTTATCCCCTCACCGAGGCCGTGGTAAACAACTACCTGACACGGGTCGTCTTTTCCGGCAAGCCGCCCAAGGGCAAATTCAGCCTTTTCGCCACAGAAGGCGCCACCGCGGCCATGATCTACATCTTTAATTCGCTCAAGGAAAACAAGATCCTCAACCCGGGCGACACCGTGGCCATTGTGACGCCCATTTTCTCGCCTTACCTGGAGCTGCCGCTGCTGGCGGACTACGGACTGAAAACCGTGTACATCGCCGGCGACGAAGACATGGGCTGGCAGATTCCGGACTCCGAAGTTGCCAAACTCAAGGATCCGTCCGTCAAAGCCCTGTATATGGTCAATCCCACCAACCCCACTTCGGTTTCACTCAATGAAGACACGGTCAAACGGATGTCCGAGACCATCCGCAAGCACAACCCGGACATGGTGATCATCTCGGATACGGTCTACGCAAGCTTTGTGGACAATTTTAACACCTTCGGCGCCTATCTGCCGGAGAACATCCTCGGCGTGTATTCTTTTTCCAAATACTTCGGCGTCACGGGCTGGCGTCTCGGCGTGGTCATGGCGCATGAAAACTGCGTGGTGGACCGCCTGATCAAAGCCCTTCCGGAAAAAGACCAGGCCCTGATGGACATGCGCTACCGCCTCACCTCCACCCAGCCGCGGGACATCTCTTTTGTCGAACGGCTGGAAATGGATTCCCGCCAGGTGGCCCTGGCCCACACGGGCGGCCTGTCCGGCCCCCAGCAGGTCGGCATGTGTCTCTTCGCCCTGTTCGAACTGCTGGATACGCAATTCAAATATAAAAAAACCATCATGAACATCTTGAAAAAGCGTTGGGCCGCACTGTACAATGCCCTGGAAACGGAAGAGCCCAAAGGCGACAACCTGTCGCGCTATTACGCGCTCATCGATCTCGGACGCCTGGCCGAAGCCAAGAAAGGCAAGGCCTTTGCGGACAAGATGAAACAGGAGCACGCCCTGGATTTTCTGTTCCGGCTGGCCGACGAGCACGGCACCGTCTGCCTGCCCGGCAACGGCTTCGCGGGCCCGGAATGGTCCCTGCGCGTGGCCCTGGCCAACATTTCAGAAAAACAATGCGCCACGGTGGGCAAGAACATCCTCAAGGTTCTGAACAGCTACGGCGCGTAACCCTTTTTCGGTACGGAACGGCCGCCTGCAGGGCGGCCTTCCGCACCGGCACAAACGAGGCGCATGCGCAGTATACTAACACCCCGGACATTCTGCCGGTTCCGTCCGCTCCTGTACATTACGGCTCTGGCCCTGCTGGTCGCCCTGCTTTTTTGCCTGGGCTGCGGCGAGGACGAGCCCGTTTACCATGTAGACCTGACCAAACTCACGGACCCTGTGGTGCAGCAGCCCACCCCGGCCCTGACATACGCCTATCTGCCCCAATACTCGCATACGGTTTCCTACGAACGGCAGCGGCTGCTGGTGGCCTACCTTACCCAGACAACCGGCATCCCGATCCGCCAGATTTTTCCGGACACTTTTGACGAACACCTGAACATGTTTCGCCGCGGCGAAATCGACATCTCTTTTTCCAATCCGCTGGTCTACGTCAAACTGCAGGAAATGGGCGCCCAGGCCTTTGCCCGGATCATCGAACCTTCCGGCAGACCGTTTTTCAAAGGACAGATTATCTGCCGAACGGAAAACAAAACCATCCAAAGCCTGCAGGATTGTAAAGGCAAAAGCTGGATGGCCGTGGACCCGGCTTCGGCCGGCGGCTACCTTTTCCCTCTTGGCTTGTTTTACGCCAACAACGTCACCCTTAAGGATTTCAAGGAAATCATGTTCGCTCCCGGACCGGGCGGCAAACAGGAAAAAGTCGTGCTGTCGGTCTACGCGGGCGCCTATGATATCGGCACCATCCGCCAGGGCACCCTGGCCCTGATGCAGAAAAAAATCGATCTGCGGCACATCCGCGTGCTTGCTGAAACCCCGGCCTATCCGAGCTGGGTCTATTCCTCGCGCCAGGGGCTGGATCCGGCCGTACGCTCTGCCATCGCCCAGGCCATGTTCCGGCTCAGCCCGGACAACTCCCAGGACCGCGTGATTCTGGATTCCGCCCGGATCCGCGGAATCATCCCCACAAAGGACGAGGACTTTGCATCCGTGCGCGCGCTTCTCGACAAACTCCGCAACCAGGGCGTGATACGGTGAGGCCATGGTAGCGTTTTCCAGGCTTTCCTTCAGTGCGAAAATCGCCATTGGTTCGTCCGCCATCGTCCTGTTTGTCGGACTGCTTTCTTCGATCATCGTCAGCCAGATGGTGGCCAAAACCCTGGTGACGGAAAACAAACAGCGCGGCCTGGCCCTGGCCAAAAACCTGGCCGCCCGGGCCGTTGATCCCATCCTGGCTAGGGACCTGCTGCGCCTCAAGAACCTCGTGGACCAGAGCGTGGTCACGGAACAGGGCGTGGAATACGCGCTGATTCTGGACAACACGGACGTCGTGCTGGCCCATTCGTTCCACGGCGGGTTCCCCGCGGATCTGCTCAAACTGCACACCACGGCCCATCCCTCTGATTCGCCCATTCTGCTGCTCGAGAGCAAAGGCGAATACATTTACGATATTGCCGCGCCCGTGCTCGCTGCCGGGGACGCCGTGGGCCTCGTACGGCTCGGACTCTCACGGCGGCCCATCCTCCAACAGGTCCGCAGGCTGGTCTGGGCCATCATGGGCACCACCGCGGGCGTCATGGTCCTGGCGGTTTTCGTCAGCACGCTCTTTGCCGGGCATGTCACCCGGCGGGTGGACAAATTGCGCAGTCAGGCCGAAGACCTGGCCCTGGATTATCTCGAGGAGCTGGAAAACAACTACGCCTCGCCCTGCCGGTACCTGCGTATGGAGCAGCTCAACCTGGGCGAAGGCGACGAAATCAACGACCTCAGCGTCACCTTTGATTTTCTTTCCCAGCGGCTGCAATGCATGGTCAATGAGCTTACCCAGACCCAGGAAACCCTGACCATGCAGCAGGAACAGCTGATTCAGGCGCAGAAAATGGAATCTCTGGGCAAGCTGGCCGGAGGCGTGGCCCACGAAATCAACACCCCTCTGGGCGTAATTCTCGGCTATGCGCAGCTCCTGCAGGAAGACGCGCCCGAGGAAAGCCAGCTGCGCGAGGACCTGGCCATCATCGAAAAACAGGCCAAGGTCTGCCGCAAAATCGTTGCGGACCTGCTGGGCTTCTCGCGCCACTCCGAAAGCGCCAAACTGGAGATGTGCTTCAACAATTCCCTGATGGAAGCCATCAACCTGGTGAAGCATACGTATTCGCTGGACGGTGTTGAGATCCTGACCGACCTGGACGACCGCATGCCGGTGATATACGGTGATCCCGAGAAACTGAAACAGGTCTGGATAAACCTGCTGCACAACGCGCGCGACGCCATGAACGGCGCGCCGGGCGGCATTCTGGTCAGTACGCGCTTGGACACCAAAGTGCATGTGATCCGGGCCTGGGTGGTGGACGTCGGCGAAGGCATCAGTCAGGAAAATCTGAAGAAAATCTTCGACCCGTTTTTCAGCACCAAACCTGTGAACAAAGGCACCGGCCTCGGGCTCTCCGTTTCCTTCGGCATTATCGAAGACCACGGCGGCAGCATTGTCGCCCAAAGTCCGGCTCCGGAAAAACTGCACAGGAAGCTTCTGGACCTGCTGCCCAAACCGCTCCCGGCCGGCGTACTACCCGGACCGGGCGTCATGATCCTTGTCGAGCTTCCCCTGGAGCACGAAGATGGCAGCAAGGATTGACAGTGGACAATTTCTTTTGGAACGGCGGCCCCGCAAACGAACTTTATGCCCAGATAATTTTTATATCCACCACCAAAACGGCTTGAAAATGCTTACTAACCTTTGATTAAGGTTTTTAAGCCGCCGGAGGCAAACACAACATGGCAGCTATCATCGTACTGGACGACGTATCGGATGCGGGCGTGCTGATAAAGCGGATTCTCGAGCGCAAAGGCCATACGGTCAAGTCCTTTACGGACGAGGAAAAGGCCATTGCATACGTCAAGAAGCATCTGCCCGACCTGGCCATTCTGGACATCAAGCTAAACAAGATGACCGGCGTGGAGGTTCTGGCGGAGATGAAAAAAGGCCACCCCGGACTCAAGGCCATCATGCTCACGGGCTATCCGACGCTGGAGACCGCGCGTGATTCGCTCAAGCTGGGCGCGGGCGAATACTGCGTCAAACCCGTGGACAAGGACGAACTGGAAAACAAAGTGGCATCCATTCTGGAATCCTGAGCGGACAGGCCATGAATATCTCCCAGCTGTTCAAGCACTGGACCTACCAGGTCTTCGCCCCCGGGGCGCTGCTGCGAACGAAGTACGACGCCTTCCGCAAGCTGCTGCGCCTGGATGAGGCCTGCCTGCAGCTCATCGCGGAGCTGGAAGAGATCCATTTCGGGCAGGAGTACGCGGACTGGACCCGTATCGCCTGGCTCTGCGACCGTCTCTGCGACCTTTCAGAACAGCTGGTGCTCCAGCTGCAGGCCATGAACCCCTCGCGTTACATGGACCTGCCCGATTATCTGCGCAAAATCGTTTTTTACATCCGGCTCGGACTGGATCTCGACTATCCGGAGCCTGCGCCCGAATTCATCCTGCCGCTGGACCAGGCCGCAGAGCACCCCGAACTGGCTGGGGGCAAGGCCGTACACCTGGCCACGGCGCGGGGGCAAACCGACATCAGCATCCCGCCGGGACTGGTGGCGACCACCGCCGCCTACGCCTATTTCATGGAAGCTTCCGGCCTGCGCCCACGGGTGGACCAGCTTCTGCGCCAGATCCGGCTATCTTCTCCCGAAGAGCTGGAGCAGCTTTCCGCCACGCTGCAAGCCCTGATTCTGGAGGCGGAAACGCCTGAACTGCTGCGGCAGGACCTGGAAACGGCAGCCGCCGAACTCTGTTCCGCGGGCGGTCTGCTGGCGGTACGCAGTTCCGCCAGGGCCGAGGACGGGCAGGTGTCATTTGCCGGACAGTACAAAAGCGTCCTGCGCGTCCGGCCCGAGGACATCGACCAGGCCTACAAGCAGGTGCTGGCTTCCAAATACACCTCCCACGCGCTCGTCTACCGCATTCTGCACGGCCTGGCCGATGACGAGGCGCCCATGGCCGTGCTGCTGATGCCCATGGTCCGCATGCGCGCCGCCGGAGTCATCTACACCAAAGACCAGGACCGGACGCAGACGTTGCAGGGCATGCTCAGTATTCACGCCATACGTACGGACAAAGATTCCGGCACCGAGGGCGAGGCTCTGGTGGCGGGCCTGGCCCAGAGCAGCGTCTATTGCTTCAGCCGCGCGCAGGATCCCGAGCCCATGCAGTGGGAAGACGAGAATCCCTCCCCTGCTGCGCCTCTTTCCCTGAAACAGGCCCGGCAGCTGGCTGTCTGGGCCATGGAGCTGGAAAATCTGTTCGGCGCGCCCCAGGACATCGAATGGGCCCTGGATATCGCGGGGCAACCGCAGATTCTGCAGTCCCGCGCCCATGTCAGCGAAGGGCCGCCCGCGCCGCAGGAAACTCCCGGCGGCGGTGATCTCTCCACAATGGGTGATACCGCGCCCGAACGCATCCTGGTGGAACAGGCCGCTGTCCGGGCCTCTTCCGGTTTGGGCTGCGGCCGGGTCAAACACATCCGTACGGTTGCCGACCTGCCCACTCTGCCGGCAGGCAGCGTGGCCGTAACCCCCTATCTCTGGCCGGACCTGGCTCTGGCCCTGCCCCGGCTCGCCGCGGTTGTCGCGCAGACCGGATCGCGCGCTTCGCATTTCGCCTCCATTGCCCGGGCCCGCGGACTGCCCGTACTCTCGGGCGTGGAAAACGCCTTCGGCATTCTTCCCGAAGATACGGAAGTCACCGTGGACGCCCTGCGGGGGATGGTGCTCGCGGGCAAAGACGCCACGCTGTTGGGAACAAAACAGGAAACGCCCCGGCTCACCGGTCCGGCTCTGGAACGTCTGGCAGGCATCGCCCGCTATCTGACCGAACTCAACCTCACGGATCCGTCCTCCGAATCCTTTTCCCCGCAGAGCTGCAAATCCTTGCACGACGTTACGCGCTTTGCGCATGAAAAGGCAGTGGCCGAGATGTTCTCCCTGGTGGACAAAGGCGGACGAGGCCTGGGACGGGCCATGAAGCTGACCTGCAAGCTGCCCGTGGCTTTTTATCTGCTGGATCTGGGCGGTGGCGTGTTCGAAGCGGCCCGCCAGAAAAAGGAGCTGAACCCCGACGACATCCGCAACGCGTCCATGTGGTCCTTCTGGGAAGGCTTCACCTCGCCGGACATTCCCTGGTCCGACGACCTGCACCATCTCGATTGGGAGCAGTTCGACTCGGTAAGCGCGGGCATTTTCAGCAAAGACGCCAAATTCCTGGCCAGTTATGTGATTCTGGGCGAGGACTACCTGCATCTGATGCTGCGCTTCGGCTACCATTTCTCCGTATTGGATTGCCTGTGCGGCGAAAACCACCGGACCAACTACATCAATTTTCGTTTCAAAGGCGGCGGGGGCAGCATGGAACAGCGCTATGCGCGGCTGGTGTTTTTGCGCCGCCTGCTCGAGGAATACGGCTTTGCCGTCAACACCACCGGGGACATGCTCGACGCGACCCATCCGCCGGACCAGGAAGCCGTACTGCAACGCAGGCTCTATTTCCTCGGACGAATCATAGCCAAGTCGCGGCTCATGGACATCTCTCTGACGGGGACGCAGGAGGCTCTGGACCTGGCCGAAGAATTTCTGGAAAGCACGCGGCAACTGGTGGAAAACAGCTGATGCCGGCGCAACAAGCCTATCCGTTGACCTGGGCTCTGGACAGCCTGGCTGTTGGTCCGGCTCCCATGTCGTACGCGCAGCTGGACAGCCTCAAGGCCCAGGGCGTCAACGCCATCCTCAACCTTTGCGCCGAATTCACGGACCTGCACCAGATTGAAACCGAACACGGCTTCGAGGTCTTTTACCTGCCCATTGAGGATGAAGACGCGCCGAAACTGGAGCCTCTGGAAAAGGCCCTGGACTGGCTGGACGAGTCCCGCTACCTGGGCAAAAAGGTGCTGATCCACTGCCGGCACGGGCTCGGACGTACGGGCACCGTGCTCAACTCCTATCTGCTGCGCCGCGGTCTGAGCCGCAAGGAAGCGGACCGCGTACTGCGAACGCTGCGCTCCAAGCCCACAAATTTCGTGCAATGGCGTACGGTGGTCAAATACGGCAAACTCCAGCCCCGTCTGACTGTCCGCGAGCCCACCCTTGAATTCAAACGGGCTGTTGATCTGGGCTCATTCTTTCAGGACCTCAAAGGACTGGTGATGCTGCTGGAAGAGGCCATTCCCAAGGAAACCCCGCGCTGCGGACGCGACAACACCACCTGCTGCCGCGGCGACATCCAGCTCAGTTTCATCGAATCCGTGCATCTGCAATACGTCATGAACACCATGCTCAGCAGCGAGGAACGCTTTGAAGCCATGGCACGGGCGCGCGAACCCGAAGCCGCATCCTGGTGTCCGCTCTCGGAAGACGAACGCTGCGAAGTCTTTGACCAGCGCCCGGTTGCCTGCCGTCTGGGGGATCTGCCCGCGGCAATTCGCGACGAACATGCCGTCCGCCTGGCCGCACCCGTACTCAAGGCTTTGTCACGGGACATCTTTCTGGCTTTCACAGCCGAATTCGCCCTGGACGACCCGCCGTTTTTCCCGTTGCGCGAGGTGATTTCCGGAAAATACGTGGAGTATTTTTTCAAACTGCTGGCCCAGGCCGGGACCAGATAAACGCCGGACCGCTTCCCTCCTGAAAGCCGTTTTTCCGGACACGCTTTTGTGGGCATATTCAGACGCCCTTTTGCAAATCATCATAAAAATACACACGCTTAATGCACTCCCTTCCGGGGATACTGCAGCGCAGACGCATTCGCAAAGATGACAAGCGTGTAATCCGGATGCAATACTTACGTAATCTTTCTTGCGTAGGGTACTTTTCAGCGAGAGTGCACAACTCGCTTTTCATAATGCATCATCCCTCCTGCCTCTGGGCCGAGATATCCCCTCTCTCGGCCCTTCTTTTGGCCTGCTGCTGATTACCCGCCAACCGGATCGAAGACTATTTTCCCCTCTCCCTGTCTTTACCGGCTGCACGCGGTGTTTCTGTTCTTTTTTTACCTGTTTTTCCCTAAAAAAAACTGTATTTTTATCTCAAACCTGCTATTATTCGCTCAATCCATTTTTTACTCCTAACCCAAGCAGGGCCGGAGCAAGGCTTCCTTGCGGCTGTTCTGCGGACAGGAGGCGGTATGGGACGAAAAACCAAGTCGATTCTCTTGGTGTTGTGCGGCCTGGTGATCGCGTTTCCGCTCTTCAGCATGGCCTATTACACCATGGTCAGAACATCCACGCCCGAGTTCTGCGGCCTGTGCCATGAGATCCGGCCCGCTGTGACTGCCTGGAAGACTTCCACCCACGTCAACAACGGACAGGGTTTTGTGGCGGACTGCATGGACTGCCACCTGCCCGCTCCCCATGACACCTATGATTTCTTCTTTGCCAAATCCGTCCACGGCATCAAAGACGTGTTTGCCCATTTTACGGGAGGGGCCGAGGACTACGACCGCCAGGCCATGAAAGAACGCATCTGGGCGTCCATGAAGAACGACCAGTGCATGAAATGCCATCGCAATCTGCTGCACATGCCGGCCAAACGCGGCGCCATGCTGGCGCACCGCAAAGTGCTGTATGCCGCAGGAGGCCAGGAGTACCGGTGCACCGACTGCCACAGGAATCTGGTGCATACGGACCGGCAATTCTATGACTACAAGCAGTTCAAAGCGCCCTACCGTGGCGCGGGGCTGCCCAACCTGGGTATTTAAGGAGGTATGGAATGCGCCGCAAATGGAACGTTGTTTTCTGGGCACTATTGGCTGTGTTGCTGCTGGCCGCCACCGCCGGTTCGCAGACCGAATCCCAAAACGAGGCGAAAAACTTTCCCAAGGTACGGGAAATGCGAATGGACCGTGCGACACCACCCCAGGGGGTGGCCTGCATCGAATGCCATAAACAGGAAACGCCGGGCATTTTCGCAGACTGGGCCATGAGCCGCCATGCCTCGGCCGGGATCACCTGCCTGGACTGCCACCAGGCCGAACCCGGCGACCAGGACATTTCCGTTGATCACGAAAAATACTACTCCATGGGCGATATGCCCATGGGACAGAAACAATACTTCGTGCCTGTTGCCGCGGCCGTCACACCCAAGGACTGCTCGCGCTGCCATCCGGACGAAGCCAAGCAATACGCCAAAAGCAAACACGCCAACACCCTCGAAATCATCTGGAAGCTGGATCCCTGGCTGAATCAGGGCATGAACTCGGACAACGAACGCAAGACCGGCTGCTTCTATTGCCACGGCACGGTTTTGAAAATGAAGGACGGCAAAATCGACCCCGCCACCTGGCCCAACGTGGGCGTAGGCAGATTGAACTTCGACGGCTCTCTGGGCAGTTGCACCAGCTGCCACACCCGCCACCGTTTTTCCGTCATGGAAGCCCGCAAGCCCGAAACCTGCGGCCAGTGCCACCTGGGCCCGGATCATCCGCAGATGGAGATTTTCAACGAATCCAAGCACGGCGACATCTACCATGCGTTCGTGCAGGAATACAATTTCAACTCCGCGCCCGGCGCCTGGACTCCCGGCGTGGACTACCGCGCGCCAACCTGCGCGGCCTGCCACATGTCCGGATCGGGCAAGCAGCCCACCACCCACGACGTGACAGAGCGTCTCTCCTGGGAAACCCAGGCCCCTCTCACGGTCCGGCCGCAGGACTTCAAGCCTTTCCCGTCCGGCACAGACTGGGCCGTCGAGCGTGACAAAATGAAGGACGTCTGCAAGCAGTGCCACGGGCAGGCCTGGATAGACGACCACTATCTCCAGCTGGACAAGGCAGTGGAGGAGTACAACGAGGCCTACTTCAAGCCCGCCAAGAAGATGCTGGACGAGCTTTACGAAAAAGGCCTGCTCGATAAGAGCAAATTCTTCGACGAAAACCTCGAAGTGCAGTTCTACGAACTCTGGCACCACGAAGGCCGTCGCGCCCGCATGGGCTCCGCCATGATGGCCCCGGACTATGCCTGGTGGCATGGTTTCTACGAGTGCAAGCACCGCTACAACCACTTCATGGAAGAAGCGCGCCACCTGATAGAGACCAATACCAAGGCTTACAGGTATCCGGATTTCCCCAACACGGGCGGCGACACCACCCGGCCGGAAGCCATTTTCGGCAAGAAGGAGTGATGTTATTGGTCACCAGCCGGCAATGATAAATCCGGCCGGTTTAACCGGCCGGATTTTTTGCGGTTCTGACGATACCGCTCCCCCGCCAAATTCCATTAATTTTTTCGAAGTTGCTGCCGGAACACGCCCCCGGCCAGCAGCAGCCCCACAAAGATGCAAGCCCAGACCAGCGGCAAAGGAGCATCAGCAGCCCCGCCTGTGGTTGTCGAGAAGGACAGCTCCGAACCGTACCCCGTCCCGGCGCTGTTTGTGGCGTATGCGCGGACATAATAGGTGGTCTGCGAACTCAATCCGGTGAGAGTGCTGCTGAAAGAGCCGCTTCCGGTCCCGTCGCTGGTGCAGGAATCCTGAGTGGTGGGAGATCCGGAGGTATTCCAGCAGACGCCTCTGGCAGTGATTGTTTTCCCGACATCATCGGTCACATTACCGCCGGATTGTGCAGAAACGCCCGTCATGTTGCTCAACGCGGTGGTTTCCACCACCGGGTATAGGGCGAAAATCAATATTCTGTTGTTGCGAACGTCTGCAAGCATCAGCCTGCCGTCCATGACGACCAGGCCTTCAGGGTACAGAAAGCCGTTGGAAACAACGGAGCTGTCGCCAGCGCCCGCATTTTTATTCCTGGTGGTGAAAACATATTGCCCAAGCACCAGGTCCGCCTCCGGCGCGGTGCCGCCGGATCCGTCCAACGTTGCGGCATTGCTGAAGCGAAGGACTCGATGGTTATTGGTATCCGTTACCCAGAGGTTTCCCTGATCGTCCAGCCAGAGCCCTCTTTCTTCACCGCTTAACAGACTGGCGGTCACGCCGTTAACGTCTGACGTAAAACTTGCCTGGCCGATCACGGCGGAAGCCTCGGGCGCGGTGCCGCCAGAACCGTCCAGTGTGTCCGCATTGTCAAAGCGCAAAACGCGGCTATTGTATTGGTCCATGATCCAGAGCCGGTTGCTGCTGTCCACGTATACAACCCAGGGGCCATTGAGACCGCTGCGGGTTGTCGCTGAGACTTTCGTAGTCCATGAACTCTGGCCGATGACCGCGTCGGCATTGGTCGCTGACCCGCCGCTGCCGTCCAGCGTGGCCGGAGAATCATAACGCAGGACGCGGTGGTTGCTGCTATCGGCAACCCACAGGCGATCCTTACTGTCCACAAAGACCCCGCCTGGAAAATTCAATCTGCCGCGTTCTGTCGCTCCTGTATTGCCGGTAAAGGAAGTCTGGCCGATGACCCCGTCTGCGGCCGCTCCATTTGCTTTGTTTGCCGCATTGTCAAAACGCAGAACACGGTAATTGCCGTTGTCGCTGACATACAGGTTGCCCTTGGAATCCATTGCCAGGCTTCTTGGGGAGGCGAGCCCCGATGCGCTTGTTGTACCGCCCTTGTTTGCGGAACTCCCTGTAAAATCGTCCTGTCCCAGCACGGCTTCGGCGTCTTCATTGGCCAGATAGCTGGTTAATGAACTCCAGCGTTTTACACGGTTGTTGTTGTAATCCACCACAAAAATCTGGCTCATCCGGTCAAAGCGTACTTCGCCTCATGAATCCCCATGATCCTGAGTTTGAAGAATTCCATATCTCGATAACCGTATGCTTGCCTTTTCATTGTTTTGATTTTGTTGTTTGTTCCTTCCATTGGCCCCGATGTTATCGGATGATCGTACCAGGCCAGGATGCCAGACCGGTGAGCCGCCAAAGTTCCACCTATCGTCATCAAAGGGCCGAGTCCTGAGACTCTGGCACGAGCAATCCAGTCATTGAGGAAAATCTCAGCTTCCGACTTGCTGGATTGATTCCATATTTGCCGCAAATCTTCCTTCATGTAGTACGCAAGCGCCAGTGGTTGATTGTATTTCAACGCCTCGTTCAAACGCTCCCGCTCGTTTCGATTCACATCAAGGTTGTCAGGATTTTTCAAAAGGAGCCACCGGCTTCCTTTGAGTACATCCTTGCCCATGCTGTCTTTCAACTCCCGGTATTGCTTGCGACGAACTTCCGTAAGTTTGTCGTTCATCAATTTGACCACATGAAAATGGTCGAAAACCAATGGTACTCCTGGCAAATTCTCCAGCACGGCTCCAATATAGGCTGCACTCAAGTCCGTAGCCACAGCACGAATTTTTGCCCGAGAACGCTTCAGTTTCCTCCAAAATGGTTTCAGCGCGTTAGCTCCTTTGCCGTCCCCCACAAAAATCACCGCGCCGCTTTTCAAATCCATGACCAAAGTCAGATATTTGTGCCCCTTGCGGACACTTATTTCGTCAATGGCAAAATACCTGAGCTTTGAAAGCTTGGGGTTGCTATATTTCCGTTGAAGGTTGCGTTTGAAAATATCTTTGACGCTATCCCAGCCGATACCCAATAGATTGGCGGCATCAAGCATGGTCATAGTTTTCACCAAGAACAAAACGAACCGCTCAAATGCCTTTGTATACCAGCGTCTTTTATTCGCAATTTTGATGTCTATGCGTCGTACACAACCACATTTCCTGCACTCGACGCGCGGCACGTTTACCACCAGCCAGACTGGTTTGAACCCAATAGGCACTGTCCTTAGCCACCGTTCAGATTCCCCGCGTCGCAATACGTTTTTGCTCTTGCAAGAGGGACATCGGAGCATCTTGGCTTTCGGTTGGACATGAAAAATCAGGCTACCAGAAACGTATGTTTGCCGAATGTAGTCGTAGCCGACCAACCCGAACGCATGGTACATCAAACTCGTGGACATGGTGGTTCCTCCGTTCGATTCTCATTGGCGTGAAAATCGACTGGACTCCATGTCCACTCTTTTTGTCAAAAGTACGCTTCATCCGGATGAACCAAAAATCTTGCCCGATACGGGGTCTTTTACTGTTCCCAGCGGACGATTAAACTGGCCGGCACCCGTGCCACTGGTGTTGGAAGTAAAATTCGCCTGGCCGACAACCAGATCGGCACTCTGTCCGTTGGAAATGGCTGCGCAGACTATTCCGGCCTGCATCCACAACAGCCCTATACAAAAGGCAGCCGACACAAAGAACGTACAACCCATTTTTCGCATGCTTCCCCTCCGTGATTGTATCTTCGCAGAGAGACAGCCTCCCTCTGCAGCAAGGCTCAACTCCGAATCACAGAGAACAATAACAGACTAAAAAGATTGAAAAAATATGAAACGTACTTCTCTGAAGCGAATTACATATCTTGAAAAGGAAGGAAGGGAGGGATCAGATATTTAAATCTTTCAGCCGGTTGCAAAGCTGGCGGTAGCTGATGCCCAGGATACGGGCGGCGTGGGTGCGGTTGTCGTTTGTGGCGCGCAGCACGGACAAAATATGCTGTGTTTCCGCCTCAATACGGACGTCGGAAAGGGTTTTGATTCCGGATTGTTCGGAAAGCGGTGGTGCGGGTTCGTCCGCACAGCCCGAATTTTTGCGCAGCCGCACCAGTTCCTGCACTTTGGCGATTTCCGCCAGCAGTTCGCGCGGGTCTCCACCTTTGCGAAAGTAGGAAAAAGCCCCCTGGCGCATGGCTTCCACGGCGCTGCGCACGTCCGCAAAGCTGGTGAGCATGATTACTTCCACCCCCGGGTGGCGCAGGCGGATCTGGGCCAGCAATTCCATACCATCCATACGCGGCATGATCAGGTCGGCCAGCACCAGATCGAACTGCTGCCGCGCCAGTCTGGCCAGGGCTTCCTCCCCGCCGGAAACCGCGGCAACGTTCAGACCGCGTCCATGCAGCATGTCTTGCAAGACCCGCTGTTGCTCAGGTATATCGTCCACTATCAGGGCCGCAAAAGAATCGCTCATAATACCCGCCGGATCATTTCGCAGCGCGTGACCTGCGTACGCGACTGCAGGAGACCTCATGTTCGACACCTATTCGCTGCATATTGCCCATATTGTTTCCTCGCTGGTCGTAACCCTCTTCGCCTGGGCCATTGTCTGGTCCTCTGAAAGCATGCGGGGCGCCAGGCAATGGGCCTTCGGTCTTACTCTGCACCTGCCTGCCCTTGTGCTGTTCCTGCTTCGCGGCAGAGCGCCTGATTTTCAAACCATCGTCATGGCCAATACGCTGCTCATACTCGGTTCGCTGATCAGTCTGGACGGCGTCCTGCGTTTTGCCGGCTACAAGGGCGCATCCCGGCGTCAGGCTGTCCTTTTGGGGCTGTTCGTCCTTCTGTTCGCAGGAGTCATCTACTGGTTCACGGCCGTGCAGGACATTGCCAAGCCGCGGGCCGTGCTGACTCACGGCATCCTGGGCCTGAATGGCGTCATTGTCGCCGTTGCCGTCTATTTTTCCAGGCTCCAGGGAATCGGCCGTCCGCTTTTTTGCCTCGCGCATGTCTTCTACGCTGTGGTTTCTGTAGCGAGAATCACGTTGATCTGTCAAAGCAATTCCCCGGGCGTCTGGTCCAATACCAACCATGAATACTATATGCTCGCAAGCATTGCCGCTGTAACAGCCATGGCATTTTCCTTTTCAGTCATGGTCACCGACGTACTGCACATGCGGTTGCAACAGCAACACGCCGAACTGCAAAACAACCTGCAGTGCCGTGAAACACTGGAGGCCATGATCCACCACGACCTGCACGGCCCCCTGATGCCTATTCTGTATAATGCGGAAAAGCTGCTTGCGGATGACTCGCTCACACCGGCAACACAAACCGGCTTGAAGGATATCGTCTTATCAGCCAGACGAATCAAGGATACCATCTCCTTTTTTCTGAAGCTGCACCAGGCCGAGCATGAGGAACTGCCTTTGACGCTCACTTCCGTGTCCGTTGCGGACCTGTTGCAGCAGCTGGAAAAAGAACTCAATACGCTGGCCCAGCCTCACGGACTCAGCGTCGTCATCGCTGCGACCAATACTGCGGACGCGCGCATCTCGATAGACGAGGCCGTGTTCTTTCGCGCCCTTGTCAACCTGGCGCAAAATGCTATGGAAGCCTCACCCAGGGACGGAGAAATTACGGTGACGGCCAGCAGAGTGAATGGCTCGGTTTATTTTGTGTTCCAGAACCAGGGCTCAGTGCCAGAGGAGATTCGCGACCGTTTGTTCGAGAAGTACGTCACCAGCGGCAAACCAAGAGGCAAAGGAATGGGGGCTTATTCCGCCAGACTGGCCACAGAGGCCCATGGCGGAAGCGTGACTCTGGATACGAGCATCCCTGACAGAACGACAATTACCCTGAGCGTGCCGGTAGCCGTCTGATCTGCAAAAGTGCAGGAACGAATGGAATATCCTTTCATCAACGAAAAGGGCACCCGCTTGTCTCATTAAATAAATTCTTTATTCCGGCTTGTTAGCATGGAAGTTCCACGCAAGCGCAAATGCGACTTTTCCCTTGCCAACAACATAACAGATATTATATTATTTACAGTTCCTAATGGGGGCGCACTGGTTTCGACGGGGACGTGGAAGCCAAGGTTGCAGGTCGAGGCACCGCTGGCCTCGTTAAAAAGCGGTATAATTATAGTTGCCAACAACGACTACGATTACGCACTGGCTGCTTAATTAAGCAACCGCACTTTCCTGGAAGACGCCTGATACGCCTGGAAAGTGAAAAATTATCAGGCTAGCTCCTGCTTGTTGTCTGTCCGAAATGGGGCGAATCCTTAGACGAGACTGGCCGTATTCCAGCCCTGGTCAGAGGCATCGTATATGGCGAGAGTAATATTTGACCTATACCTGTAGACGCCTTGGTGGATCTTTCTCGGACGGGGGTTCGATTCCCCCCGCCTCCACCATTTCAACCTCTCATACCATCCTATACGGTCCTCAACCACCCAAAACCACTAGACAAACCAAACCTAGTTTTGTTTACTACCTCCCATATTGTCCGGGGGTATCCAGAACTTAGTGGCACAACCGGTGGTACAACCGTTAAATTTGGCCAAAATCCATGGAAAGTTGTGCCACACATAAGGCTAATCAGCGGTTGGTTGATTAAATGAGTAGTACTCAAAAAACAGCCATTAATTATTGGAAACTGATCCAACCTTTGAAAGTTCTCCTCCGGAAACTTATTTTTTCACCTCATTAAAGGGCGTTGCCCGCTTTCCCCAAAAAAAGATAGAATCGCTTCGCAGGAGTCACATTCTATTATGTCAGGAGATCTACCTGAAATTAGCATGAATCGGATCAAGCGCCTCCACGAATCCCGGGCTAACAACAGGCTTGAAGGCATTGAAGGCGATCCGCAAGCATTCGCCGCGTTACTCGAACGGGCAAAAGCGCCCATTAGCGATGAAGAGTTTGTCCTCCAGGAAAAGTTCGCTATTTTTGCCAAATATTCCCCAAAATAGAGAATCATCTTGGCGATAATCTGTGCAATACGCACATCCCAGTCTTGGATTTTTGACCTACAATCTTTGACAATGTTTGTAGCAAGCCTTATTTTTCATAGAAAAGGAGGACCGCCATGCACATTTCCCTCACTCCGGAATTGGAAGCTCATATAAAAAGCAGAGTTGATTCCGGGCATTACAACAATGCCAGCGAAGTAGTTCGCGAAGCACTGCGCTTCATGATCACTCATGAGGAGCTTGTGGATTACATGAAACTCGAGGCGATGAGAAAGAAACTGGCAGTTGGCGAACAGCAGGCAGCGAACAACCAATTCGTTGACCAGGATATGGCCGGCATTATCCGGGAAGCCAAAGACGAACGGAATGCATAAAGTCCGCCTGACACCAGCAGCCAAGGAACAGCTGAAAGACATCTGGATTTATACTTTTGATACATGGGGAGAAAAACAAGCAGATGCCTACCTCATGGCCATCGAGGAAACATTACAGACGATTTCAACTAATCCGAAAATGGGGCTCGCCAGGACAGATATCAAAACAGGATATTACTCGTTCAGTGTAAACAAACATATCATTTTCTACATGCTTGACGGACAGTTTATCAACATCATCGGCGTGCTTCACGAAAGGATGGATGTGCAAAGGCGGCTGACTGATTCTTCTGAGTAAAAGACTGACTGTATGCTAAATCAAAGGACATTACGCCCATGAAAAGCAGCAAAATGGATGAAGAATATTACAGTATGACTGAAGAAGCGCTCGAAGACGTGGATGCAGGCTGGGCTTTCGACCATCAGACTGTCCGAGATTGGGCTGACAGCTTAAGTACTGACAATCCCCTTCCCTGTCCTATGTTGGTATCGTTGTATCGCACATACAAATGAACAACACTTATTGTAAATCGAAAAATGTACTATTTCACTGCTGACGAACATTACGGTCACGAAAAAATTCTTGATTATTGTAAGCGGCCGTTTACCAATATCTGTGAGATGGATTCGGAATTGATCAAGAGGCATAATTCAGTCGTTTCCGACGAAGATATAGTCGTCCATGCTGGAGATTTTGCTTTATGCAAAACGAGAGAAGAAGTAGAAGAAAAATATATCTCAAAATTGAATGGCGTGCATATTTTTCTCCAAGGAAGCCATGATTATTGGCTTGGCGGCAAAAAGAGCCCTCCTACGATCTGGATGCAGCAGATTGATAAAACGCTCATCGTCGTCTGTCACTACGCAATGCGTCTGGCCGCGCTCACATTACGGAAGCTGGCACCTTTTCGGACACTCGCACGACCAACTTGAGCCAGAGGGGCTCAGCATGGACATCGGAGTGGATTGTCATGATTTTTATCCTGTTTCTTTGGGGCGGGTTCGGGATATTTTAAAACTTGCGAACTACTTCTAGGATTGATTGAAAAAGTAACCCAATTAGGGACAAGGGGGCTTAAATGAGTAAAAAAATAGCACTGATAATTGGTGTTTCGGAATATATAAATGCAGACAACCTACCCCCCTGTAAAAGAGATATTGAACTTATATCTACCATAGTTTCTGGTAGCAAGAAATATGACGATATTCTTATTCTTAGTGAAAACTCAAAATCTGTAGAAGCAAAGGAAAAAATCACGTCCTTTATCAGAGCCAATCAGGGGCTTGATATCGAAGAGGTGTTTATCTATTACACAGGACATGGTGCAAGGCACGGAGATGACTTTATATTCCTTTTTTCGGATTTTGACAGACATAAGATAGAACAGACATCATTCCGAAATAGTGAATTTGATTCTATGTTAAAGTCGTTAAATCCTAAACTCGCTATTAAAGTTATTGATGCATGTCAGTCCGGCACTGAATATATAAAATCAAATAATGACCTTCAGACAATTTTTGAAAAATCATCCTCTGAATGTTTTACAAAGACCTATTTTTTATTTTCTTCATCAAAGTCTGAATCATCCAAAGCATTAGGAGATTTTAGCGTTTTTACAAAAAGTTTGGCTAGATCACTCCTAAATTTCGAAGAACAGGATATTCGGTATAGAGATATTATGGCATATATATCTGATGACCAAAGCGTTAAAAAACACCAAACTCCACTATTTATTCAACAGGCAGACAATACAGAAATTTTTTGTTTTGTTTCGGCTGATCTTACTGCGGGCGTAAAATCTGTACTCGCACCTTTGGCTTCTTCAGAGGCTGAGGACTTGAAATCTGATGCAAGACTTGAAGAGGAACAAAGCGAGGAGGAAAAACTTATTTCGGCCATAAGAATCGAGAGTCAAAAGTATTGCAGTGAAGAGGAAGCGCAAATTTCTTTATCTAAGTTAATTGAAAATATTTCCAATCATTCTTGGCAGGATTTTATAACAGAACTGTACACTATAAAAATAAATACGGATGATAAAGTACCATCATTAGATTCAGTAAAAAGTATTGCCAAATGGTTACACGAGAGTAAAGAACCATATTTTGTTAACATAGTATACAATGAGGAAGAATACGAAGAAAAAGAAAGAGTTGAGATTGAAGAAGTACATCCTTTCTACTTAAGATCACTCTACGGACGAACAAAGAGAATAGAATACCAACCAACGACTAAATATCGTAATGTAATAAGCAAATATGACTTGACTGCTTCATCCCCATGCAAATCGATTTGCATTTCTCTATCTCCAAAAGAAGAAGCTCTACCTTGGTTAAAACTATTTTTTGCTTTTGCTTTTTCAAAATCAAAGTTGACAATATTCTTCAAGCACGAAATCGAAAAAGAAACTAGTTGGAGCAATCGAATCATCGAAGATTCCAACCAGTGGAAAACCGGTCATTGTGCGTTCAAAGATTTCGATTCAATTGAGAAAAGTACTGTTGAAGCATTCAATGACATTGAGAATTCCATAATGGAAATAATAAAATCTAGAATAAGTTGAATATTCCAATCAATAATAAGCGAGTTCAAATGAATCAACAATCGAACCCGATGCCAAAACTCGCACTTTTTTTTCTGGTACAACCGGCGGCACAACTTCTCAGCCTCAAAAAATCAACATACTGATATTTCTAGATAAAACATCCATTTCGATTCTCCCTGCCTCCATTTTCACCTCTTCCTCTCTTAGCCGGACAATCCAACCGTTCCCATCGCTGGTACAAATGGATTGAAACCGTCACGGCAAAATTCAATTGCTAAGTCTGTTACTCATGCAAACACATCTGGACAAAGAAATAGTTACAAGGCAAGTTTTCTCGAAATGCTTTCTGTTTTTCGAGTGTACATAGTAGAGGCCATGACGCCGCATAAGCTGCCCCTTCTTCGATTGCGTGTTGCAGGCCTGGTCATCTTGCTGCTGGGTTGTTGCTTCCTCACATCCTGCTCTGACGCGTCACAGCATTCCTTTGCGCATAAAGGCGCACTCGATCTTTCGCACTGGGATTTCGAGAAACAGGGTGCTGCCAGTCTTTCCGGAGAGTGGCAATTCGTTCGGGGGCGGTTGCTTGATCCCGAACAGTTCCCGCTGACCGAAACGTTGCCGGACTTCCTGCAGCTTCCCCGCACCTGGCAAGGAACAACCTCGCGCGGCGACCCCCTCAGCGCCATCGGCTGCGGCACCTACCGCCTCAGGGTCCAATTGCCGCCCGATGCGGGCGAACCCTTTTCGTTGCTGACAGCGGGCGCGCTTTCGGTCTGCAAAATCTTCGTCAACGGCAAAGCGCTGGCCGCCAGCGGCACCCCGGCCTGCCAGAAAGACGCGGAACGGCCCCGAGACCATTTCAGCATTGCCACCTTTCCACCTGCCCCGAGTGTTGAACTCGTGATCCAGATTTCCAACCACCACAACACGCAGGGGGGCCTTGGCGGCCAGGTAATGCTGGGAACCGCAAAAGACATCCAGGGGCACATGCGCTTTCTCTGGCTTGCAGGCGCCCTTGTGAGCGGTGCTCTGCTCTGCATGAGCCTCTATCACTTCGCGCTTTTCTTCCTGCGCCGCTCTTTCAAAGCAAATCTGTATTTCGGCCTGTTCTGCTTTTTCTGGTCAATGGCCACTTGCTTCAGCCCCACGTCCGGTTATCTGATGCACGCCATGGGGCTTAAGCTGCCCTGGGGGCTGTACGTGACCCTGGCGACCCTGCCCTACGGACTGACCACCCCGCTGCTGTTGCTCTTCTACCAGTCCCTGTTCCCCAAAAAGTACGGAAAAATCGTGACAGGGATCTTTTCGCTGCTGGGGGCGCTTTACATCGGCTTTATCCTGCTCACTCCCCCAAATGCGTACGACCCCGTGCTTTTCACCTATTTTCTGCTTACCCGGGGGGCTTACGCCTATATCTTCGCCATGTTCATTCTGGATGCAGTACGCAGGGAGCATGGAGTCCTGATACTTGCTCCAGGCTACCTGGGTCTGGCGTACGCGGAACTGGACGACATTCTTTTCGACCTGAACATCGTCAGCTCGGCCGATTTCGGGCTGTTCGGGGTGTTGCTCTTTATCCTGGCCTATTCTCTTTACGTTTCCTCACGCTACGCACGGGACTATTCCAAACTGGAACAACTCTCCCGGCCCGGAAGCGATGACGGGCGACAATCCCTTGCGGGCATGACAGGCATGTTCGACTCCCTGAAAGAAGCGGTGATCGCCCTGAACAAGGACAAGGAAATCTGCTTTTGCAATACCGCTTTTTCAGGGCTCTCGGGATTCAGCTGTGACAACATGAAAGGGCGGCCGTTTTCTGACCTGCTGGGAGCGCCGGAGACCCCGGTTGCGAAGTCCTTGCTGGAAATGCTCGAAGGCGAAGGTCCTCCTTTGGGCAAGGCCAGTGCCTTCCAGGACGTCCGGCTGGCGCAGGAAGACAAGAGCCTGGCAGCCAACCTGCTGATAACCGGTATCGAACTGGCGCACACCCCCCTGCTGCTCGTTCTCGTCCGCAAGCAGGAAAATCCGGACTCGGGCCAGAAGAAAACAACAGGCAAAAACCCCATTGCGCCTGTTCCCGCGAATATGCTGCGCGACCTGAACGCTAACCGACAGCGTATCCTGCAGCTTGAAAAAACCGTCAATTCCCTGGACATCAACAGCGGGCAGGAACCACAAACCATGCTGGACGACCTCAAGGCCCTGGACGATTTGCTGCTGCGCCTTGGCAAGTGTCTGACACCGAAGGATGCCTCCGAAGCAAGACGCTTCCTGGCCGTGGAGGTGATGGGCCTGGCTCTGGATTGCTGGTCTGCGTCCGGACACGGGGGCAAGGTTGAGCTGGCCGAGCAATCGCGTATCTGGAATGTGTATCTGGAAAAAGACGGCTATTTCAGAACCCAGACCCTGGACAAATATCTTTCCGTCAAAACCCTTCCTTCGCGCCCCCGCTGGCGCGACATCCACGCCACGGCCGAGTTCGTACTGTCCAACTGCGACGCCGACACCCCAGCCTTTCAACAGCTGACCAAAGCGCTGGCCGAGTTCAAAGCGGCCTCCTGACCCCGAAAAAATTCTTTCTTTTCAAATTGTTGCAACCTTCCTTCACGGGATTTCACGTGAGAAACGTTTGACCTCCCCAAGCGTCTTTGTGCTTACTGTTTCGAACATATGTGCACAAAAAACTAAAGCCCCAAAATCATTCTCCCAAACCGCAAGGAAACGTCCATGCCCAAAGCAACGATTTTTTCCTGGTCTGTATTGCAACGCATCCTGATGCTGCTGATGCTGTTGTTGTTCTGCCTTGCTCCAAGCCTTCCAGCTGTTGCATCCGGCGGCATTGATCCCGCGGACCCTATGGTCAGAGTCACCTCGCCCCCGACCGACATCGACGTGAATGCCGCGTTGATCAAAGTGGGACATGATGTGAGCGCCGCTACAGGGGTAGGCGAAAAATTTATCACCTACTACTGGCAAACTTTTGATAACATTATCTATAATGGCGCGCCCTCCACGGCGCCCCTGTTTGTGGATCTTTACGTGCCCGGATTTTTCTCGGACGAGCAGGTGGAAAACATGATCACGGCTGTGGCTGACGCCCTGGTCGCCCACACCGGCATCGAACGCAAGTGGCTTTTCATCCACACCCACTACCCCCTGCAGGGGCAAATCTACATCGGCGGCGAGTTGCAGCACTGGGACAATTATCGCGGCCGAAGCGACAGCACCCCCAGCGATCCCAAACAGCGCTCCATGGATGGCTTTCTCTTTAACGACGGCGCGTTCGTCTTCCAAAGCCTCTGGCGTTTCGGCACCATCGCCTCCGGCGCGGCCGACCTGGGCGAACTACTCACCACCACCAGCCGGATCACAGATTTCGACAAGGAAAGCTGGTACGACTCCTGGAACACCACGGCCCTGCAGCTTCGGTCCACAGCTCGGGATTTTGAAGCCGCCGGGCACAGACGCAGCGCCATGGAGGCCTACTTCCGGGCCACAACTTACTTTCGAGCCGCTTCCATCTATCTCTACGGCACCGATCCCCGCGGCGCCCAGGCCTGGAAAAACGGACGCGACACCTTCCTCAAGGCAGCTTCCCTTTCGGAAGGGCGGATCGACCCCGTACGCATTCCTTACGAGGACAGCACCCTGCCGGGATACTACGTCACGGTGGACGGCAGCGGACAGAAGCGCCCCCTGCTGCTGATCCAGACAGGTCTCGACGGCACGGCCGAGGACCTCTACTTCATCATGGCGGCCCAGGCAGTGAAGCGGGGGTATAACTGCCTGATCTACGAAGGACCGGGACAAGGGGAGATGATCAGCCAACAGCAGCGCCCTTTTCGCTATGACTGGGAAAAGGTGGTGACGCCGGTGGTGGATTTCGCCCTGAGCCTGCCGGAAACGGACGCCGAACGGCTGGCAATTCTGGGCTACTCCATGGGCGGCTACCTGGTGCCCCGTGCGCTGGCTTTTGAAAAGCGCATCCGCTGGGGCATCGTGGACGGAGGAGTCGTCAACGTTCTAAACGGCACCTTGACCAATTTTTCGGAAAACGTACGCCAGGCTTTTGCCGCCGGCGACTGCGGCACAAAAGTGAACGAACTGGTGACACAGGAAATGTCCAAAAATCCCAAAATCAGCCAGTTCATAAACCAGATGTTCTGGACCTTCCAGGTCAAAACTCCCTGCGAACTCTTCAAAAAACTGCAACGCTTCAATGTGGCCGACAGCATTGCAAACATCAAAACCGAAATGCTGGTCGTCAACTCCAGCAAGGACCAGGTGGCCGGATCTAAGGATCAGGCCAGACTGTTCTACGAAAAGCTCAAGACAAAGAAGAGCTATTTGGAGTTCGATTCCTCCCATGGCGCGCAATTCCATTGCCAGCTTGGAGCGCCGCAGTTTTCCAGCGAGCGCATTCTCAACTGGCTGGACGAACGGGCAAAACCCAAGGCCCCGGCAACACTGTAACCCCAAGCGGACTTTTCACAAGGATATCACGATGAAAACCATACGTTCCATGTCTGTTATAGTATCGCTTCTCGCCCTGAGTCTTGTGCTTCTCCCCAAGGTTGTCCCGGCAGCTGAGGAGATAAAGTCCTTTGACGCCCACGCCACCCCCTTCAGCTACTTTTTTCAGGATGGGGACATGGACTTCCATTTCGGCAGCCTGGTCCTGGGCTCCGTCAGCAACGGCGGGGCCGAAATCGGCGAAGCCTTCTACGCCGCCTCGCGCATCACGGACGGCGACGCCGCCTCCTGGCAGCGGGAATGGTACGAGCTGGGGAAGCGCGTCGAAGCCCGCGGCCTGGCCTCTCTGGACAAAGGACACAAGGCCAGCGCCAGGGCGCAGCTATTGCGCGCCGCCAACTACTACCGCTTCTCTCTGGTCTCCATGTTGCCGGACAATCCCGAGTTCGCGGCCAGGACAAAAAAGATCCGCAGCCTTATGCGCCAGGCCGGGGCTCTGTTCTCCCCGCCGCTGGAATACTTCGAAACGCCTTTCGAAGACACGAAACTTCCGGGCTATTTCTGGCCGGCGGCAGGCAAAGGACCACATAAAACCCTGCTCATGATCGGCGGGGGCGAGACCTTTGCCGAGGACCTCTTTTTCTATATCGCGCCCAAAGCCCATGAACAGGGGTACAACTTCATGACCCTGGATTTGCCCGGACAAGGGCTTTTACCCGCGGAAGGGAAAACCTTTCGACCGGAGATGCAACCGGCCATGCAAAAGGCTGTGGACTACGCGCTCAGCCGCCAGGAAGTGGACCCCGAGCGGCTGGCCGCTTTTGGCTACAGCGGCGGTGGGGGGTTCGTGCCCCAGGCCGCCCAATCCGACTCCCGCATCAGAGCCATTGCCATGAGTTCGGCCGTGGTGGACGCCTATCCCCTCTTTGCCACCATGCCGGCAGTGACGGACACAAAAGAACAGAGAGACAAATGGAGCAGCTTTCACGGCGATGTGATCAAAACCATCTGCTGGCGCTGGGGAGTCCCCATGGACAATCCCGCCGCACTGGATGAAGCCAACAAAGGATACACCTTCGATCCGTCCATCGTGACAGTGCCGGCTTTGATCATCATCGGCGAAGGCGAGATTCACAGCAAGGAAGTGAAACGGCAGCAGGAACTCGCCATGCAGGGCTTTACCTCGCCAAACAAAAAAATGGTGGTGACCCCCTCGGATGAAGGCGCCACCAACCATTGCATCATGGAAAATCGCAGCATTGTGGCCCAGGTGCTGTTCGACTGGCTCGATGAGACCTTCAAATAACGCCCGCAATGCGACCAGGGGGACTCCCCTGGTCGCGCAACATTGTTCTTTGGGGTATGAGCCGCAAGGTCTGGGCTCCCCAAAAATGGAAGCTGATTCTGGAGACCTGAGAGCTAAGATGGGGAGTGAACAATGAAACGCGTAGTTTTTCTGTTGACGGCGGCCACGGTGCTGTTGCTGCTAACCGGGTGTTCGCTGCTGGGACCGCCAAGCGTGGCGCGCGACAGGCTTGAATACAACAGCTCTCTGGCCACGTCCTGGAAGGAACAAATCCTCTCCAATATCATCAGGATTCGATACGTGGAGCCGCTCTTTTTTACCGACGTCGGCGATATTGTGGCCTCGTACTCCCTGCAGACAGGCGTCACCATCGGCGGTTCCCGAACCTTCTTTGCCCAGGGCGGCTCCCTGGACTTCGAAGGGAATGGAAGTTTCACGGACCGCCCCACCATTACCTACAAGCCGTTAATCGGTACGGACTTTTTCTTCGGCATCATGTCGCCCATGCCGCTACGCAACATCCTGCTAAGCATCGAGTCCGGGGCCTCGGCCGCCTTTTCGCTGCGCTGGGGCGTACGCAGCATCAACGGTCTGCGCAACGAACGGCTGACCAACAAAGGATACATGCCGCCGGACCCGAAGTTCCTCAGAGCCGTCGAACTGTTGGCCCTGCTGCAGTCGGAAAACGCCCTGCACATCGTCCGCGAACAGGTTTCGTCCCAGACGCAGGACCATCAGAACCAAGGGATGCCCATGGCGCAGTACGGCGGATGGAGGGCGGGACAGTTTCAGGGCCAGATGCCGGGCCAGATTTCGAGTCCGATGTTGTCGCAGCCCCCTGTGCACATGCCCCACCTGTTCCTGCAGTTCGACGCGGAATCCGGCCAGGAAAAAGCCGCATCCGAAGTCGACGAATTCAAACGGCTGCTGGGACTGGATCCGGATCAAAAGCGCTTTCCCGTGGGCTTCGGCTCCACCTCGGGCGCGCCCGGGGCCATAACCTTGCAGAGCCACTCCCTGGCGCAAATTCTGGCCGCAGTGGCGGGCCGGGTGGACGTTCCCGAGAAGGATATCAACACACACCGCGCCACTCCTGGCTACCCTCTGCATAAACAAGGGGACTTATTCGACAGAATTCTGGTGCGTTCCGCCCAATTCAAGCCCCTGGGCGCCTTTGCCGCCGTGAAATGCCGCGGCACCTGGTTCTGGGTGGACGACCACGACCTCATGGCCAAAAAGGTCTTTTCCTTCATCATGCTGGCCTTCACCATGCTGGACAACAACCATAGCGACCAGCAATTGCAACTGACTGTTCCCACGCAGTAGGAGGGCTGCCGATACTTGCTACAAGTACCCCACGCTGACTGGCATCATACGAATAAAAGAGGCAACTTCTTTATGAGCCTTTTTCACAGAGATTTGCTGTTTACTCACTGCAAGGTGTTCGCTGGATTTACCTTCCTGCAATAACACATTGCCTTGGGAAAAACTGGAGATAACTTTTTTGGGGCATTAAAAAAAAGCTTCTTCGACTTAAGCTGTAAATCAATGATTTCATCAGGTGATATAGATCAGATAGGGTACCTCCGGTGGCAAACGGAGTGTCTTTAGCGCACTGCAAACGATAATGAACTTAAACTTCAGACCCGATAAGCGGCAATTGCCTGTCGATATGGAAAAACACGAGAAACAGTGTCTTGTCCTTTTGTTCGAGTTCCTTGGGATAGCAGCGTCTGCAAAGGGAGTATAGCAGCTCGGTATTTTGTTCCTCTTTCAGTCTGGTCAAAGCTAAACGTACGCCATTGTGGCCCGGACCTTCTTCAATAAACAGATAATGCGCTTTGGGGTTGCTTGCCACATTCTGGTGGCTGAGCTTGTTATTCATAATGATGCCCAGCGAGCCGTCATCCATGACGTGCGGACGCGAATATATGGCAGCGTTAACTTCCCCCTCTTTGCTGGATGTAGATAACACGCCGTACCCTTTGGTTGTTTCAAAATAGTCTTTGAGGTCCATTTTTACCTCCAACCTGATCGCAAGCTCTGCGGGAACAGAGTGCCCTGGAAGAGAGAATCCACAGGGCACTCTGTTTGATTTTGTCGCATTATCCTGGAAGATTACCCTCCAAACCAGCCAGGGCTGATGACTCCCAGGGCCTTTGTGTAGTTTACCCTCAGGCTCTCGAGTTTGCTGCCAATAGTCTTTTCTGTGTCACTCATGTTGCTAGGACAAGAGTCCATGATGGAAGCTGCAATGTTTTCAATCTCTTTTACTGTAGACTTGATGAGGTTCAGTGTATCGGCGACCTTTTCCTGATCTCCGGAGGCTAGTTCGCCTGCCTCGGCAAGAACATCATAAAGTCTCGATTTCCAAACACTAATCTCCATCTGCAGTCCTTGGCAGTAACTGGCAGCAGCTTTTTCCTTATCCGCCTGAGACGAACAGCCGTCGACAGCAGAACAACTTAGGCAGGGGCCAGGATAATCCATGTTAGCCATTTGCATTCCCTCACAGTTTAGAGTCCCCAAAAAAAGATACTTAAAGGGTAGCACAGTTTGAAGCGTGAAAGAAAGAAAAAAATAAAGTAAGCTTGAAATACTAAAAAAACCTTCTTACCCGGCATGAACGCCTCGTATGCGGTTCCGGTTCGTCAGGTCAGCGTTTTGTCTTCGGTTTTTTCAGATTCCACGTCGCGGGATCCCTTTGTCCTTCGGGTAACCCTTCTCTTTTCGGACCAGCAGCGGACTTATACCTCAAGCTATTCGCACTCCGCCGGGCGCATCACGTCACAAGCCGTACTCTTCGCCCGGACCGTAATGAGAGGGGAGCACTGACAAATACGCCTAGGGAGCCCCTGGCGGATTGTTCGTTGCGAGGTGGAAAAAGAGGAATCTGGCTATTCGGGCGAGCGTTTGGAGGCGTACTGGCTGAAGCTTTTGGCGTCGCTGAAGACGTAGGGGCTTGGGGTCGGGTTTGGTGTTGGGGCGGGGGTGAAGGTGCGCTGGTTGCTTGCATTGGTGTCCTCGCTGAGAAGCATTTCCAGCAGGCAGCGCAGTTGGTGCAACTGCTCACGGTGCATATCAAAGCACTGTTTGACGGGCGCTACTTCTTTGGCGGGCAGCAAATCCATCATTTCACTCAGATACAGAATGGTGTCTTTCGTCGCACGGGAGGCGAATTTAAAAAAATCCACCGTATTATGGACTAATTCCGTGCCGGATTCTTTTTCGTCGAACAAAGTGTGCGTATCCACCAGAGCCTGAAGAAAGTTCAAATAGCTCTTATCAAAACCGGCTGAGGACAAGCCACGGGCGCGCAGTTTGAACGCAATAACGGTGAACACCATCATATATTCATCAGCGCAGTTCGCAAAGTGCTTCATGGTATTCTTTACTTTTGGATGAGAAATTACCCTTGCAGCTTTTTCATAGAGCGCTTTACTCCTGATTTGCATTTCAATTGCTGCCGTAACGGCGTCGTCTGCATTCAGCACCAGCATCTTATACCCCTTTTCGGCCTTTCTGTGCCGGCCCGGACCGGGCCGGCACAAACAAGCCTTCAGACTGTACGTGGGAATGGTTTATGGAATTTTGTAAACGTATATACGGAGTCGTCGGAACGACAATGGAGGTTATCATGACGGAAACGGCGCCCACGGCAGCGCCCGTGCGTTGCTGCATTTCTTCCGGCAAAGGACTCTGGTCCGCCCGGGTGCGCCGACAACCGTGCATCATGTGAGATACTCGTCGAGGTTGAGCGTATCAAAACCAGGAATACACATCTTTTCAAACCGCTGCGGATCCTGGTCCATGGGGATGGTCGCGTCGATGCCCATCTTGTCGCTGGTGCCCCCGCGCGAGGAAGGATCCAGCTTGTTGCCCATGGCGTTGGTGACGATGAAGACATCCCTGCCCGCCTGCACCCGGTTGGCCATGGCCCACTCCACATCCTGCATGTCGTCGATATCAATGTCCGGATTGACGACGATGATGTGTTTGACTTCCGTACTGCTGGCAAAAGCCGCGAAGATGGCGTTTTTCGCCTCGCCTTCGTGCTTCTGATCCAGCTGAATTACCACGTGGTAGCGGCAGCCGCCCGCCGGGGTCAGGCGTACGCCGGTGACATTGGGCGTGGCCTGCCCGATCAGCTCCAGCATGCTGGCTTCGCGGGACACGCCGCCCAGCAGGAGGTGTTCCATGCTGGCCGGAATAATGGTGTGGTAAATGGGCTCGGCCCTGTGCGTAATGGCCGAAACTTCAATCACATGGCGTTTGCCGCACGGACCATAGGTACGCGGGTACTCGCCGAAGGGGCCTTCATCCTCGCGTGTGTTGGCCATCAGCCTGCCCTCGATGACGATCTCGCACTCCAGCGGCACTTCCAGATCGACGGTTTCGCAGGGCACGAGTTCCAGCGGTTCGCCGAGCAGCGAACCCGCGATTTCCAGTTCATCGACGCCAAGGCGGGTTGTGGCCTGCGAACTGAGCAGTACCGCGGGGTGCACGCCGATGATCAGGGCCACCTCGAGCGGTCGCCCCTGAGACTCCAGCTTGTTGAAGATCTGATTCGTATGCCGCGGCAGCAGCAGCGCGCCGAGATGGTTGCGGTCCTTCACCTCGTGGCGGTGAATGCTCACATTGCGTATGCCGGTTTCAGGATCCCGTACGATGCAGAGCGCGGCCGTCAGATACGGGCCGCTGTCTTTTCCATGGTGTACGCAGGCCGGCAACCGGCCCAGATCCACGGCCTCGCCGAGGAATTTCTTTTCCTTCACGGCCGGGCTGCCCGTTCTGACAATGGAACAGGGAGTGGGCGCGGATATGGCGGCGCTGAAACGTTCCGTGAGCTGGTCGTAGGTCAGGCCCAGGCTTTTGGCCATGCTCTCGCGGCTGGTGGCGATGCCCGTAACGACCGGCATGGAAGAGCCGGTAACCGTCTCAAAAAACGCTCCATATCGCGGTTCCAGCTTTTTTCCCACGCAGGCGAGTTTGAAGGCGGGATCCACCGCTTTTTTGATGCGTTTGAGCTTACCTTCGGCTTCCAGTTCCTGCAGCCAGGATCGCAGTATCGGTTTCAAGACTATTCTCCTTTACAAACTGTTGTCTACGTCGGACGTCTATAACACGTGCGGATCAGGACCTTTCGGTGTCCGCATTTTTCAATTCCCCGATAAGGCTGTTCAGGCGGTGGGCCAGATCGGCGAGTTCGCCCACGGCCTGATGGGTCCGGGCCATGCCTTCGGCGGACTTTGCCGAAAGACTGTTGATATCGCCCACAGACCTGTTGATCTCTTCCGAGGTGGCGGACTGCTGCTCTGCCGCGGTGGCAATGGAGCCGACCTGCCCCTCTGCTTCCACCACCAGCTCCACGATGTGGGTCAGCGTTTCTCCGGCACGCTGGGCCAGATCCACGGCCTGCCCCACGGACTCCACGGCATGTTCCACGCGGCCGACCGTATCCCAGGTGCCCTGCTGAATGCCGTTGACCGCCTGGTCCACCTCGCCAGTGGCCTGCATGGTTTTTTCCGCGAGTTTGCGGACTTCGTCGGCCACCACGGCGAACCCACGTCCCGCCTCACCGGCGCGAGCCGCTTCGATGGCCGCGTTCAAAGCCAGGAGGTTGGTCTGATCGGCGATATCGGCGATGACCGAGAGCACGGATCCGACACTCTTGGCCTGCTCGCCCAGGCTGTGGATATTCTTTTTCAGGGTTTCGGTTTCGTCGCGGACCTCAAGGACGGCTTTGACCACGTCTCCCATCAAAGCGGCGCCGTCATCCGCCTTGGCGCGCGCGTTGCCCGTATTGGCGGCCGTATGTTCGGCATTCCTGGCAACCTCGAGGATGGTGGCGTTCATTTCTTCAATGGCTGTGGCCGTCTCCTGCATATTGTTGCGCTGATTTTCCGCGTTGCGGGCAGAGTCCTCGATCTGGCTCGACAACCTCTGGGTCGCGGAGGCCATACTGTCGGCCACGATCGAGGCCTCGTCCGCGGAGTGGGCAATGACCTTGTTTTGCGCTTCAATGCGCTGTTGCTGGAGATAAATTTCAGTAAGATCCGTCCAGAAGGAAAAAACTCCCAGCAGTGCGCCGTTCATGTCGGAAAAGGGCGTGGCCGTGAATTTGAAATGCCGTTTCTCACCCGCGGGAGTCGTATAGTCCAACTGCGCGCTGGCCGGCTGTTTGGTGCTCAGAGCCTGGTCGGACAGGGTCTCACGGGAGGAGTCGTTGTACATGAATTCTCCGGCTCTCAAGCCCACAACGGCCTCGGGTGAAGTGTTTTTCCCCAAAGAATCGCACGCGTGCCTGTTGACCCAGCTCAGCGTATGGTCCGGAGCGAGGATGGCGCATGGCGCGGGAATGCCGCGCAGCACGCCCTCGGAAAAGGCCAGTTTGTTTTTGAGTTCTTCCACCATCCGGCGCAGATTGTCGGCCAGGGCCCCAAGTTCGAAGCGGAATTTGCCGGTCAGCTCCACGTTCAGGTCTTCATCGGCGACCCGCTTGGTAAAAATTCCCATGGCGTTCAGAGGACGCAGGATGATCCATCTGTTGAACAGGTTGATGATGGTCACCACCGCCAACATCACGCCCAACCCCACCAGCAGGAGAACATTGCGCTGGTGCGCCGCACTGGCGTTCATCTCGGCCACAGAGGCGGACATGCAGACGATCCAGCCCGTCTCCGGAATTTCAGTCATGGCCACGAGTTTTTCCTGCCCGTCGCTGACGTACTGGATAAGGCCGTTTTTACGCTCCAGAATTTTGTTGCTGATATTCTTGTCCACATCGGGATTGAGTATCAGGTTCTTGTCGGCGCCGTGGGCGATGATGCGGCCCTCACTGTCCATAATGAACCCGTACCCCTGCTCGCCGAATCTGAGAGGATCGACAAATTTTTTCGTAAACCCTTCCCAGTAAACGGCTCCGATGAGAATACCCAGAAGCTTGCCCTGCTGGTCTTTGACGGCCTGGGCAACCACGAACAGCATGATCCCCGATGTCTTCCCTTTGACGATGCGCTTGGAGACATAGGAGTTTTGTCCGGACTGAATGGCTTTGACATAAGCCCGCTCGGCATAGCTGGCCGCCGGCTTGCCCTTGCCTTTGAGCCGTCCGGCAACGGATTTGCCCGTGGCGTCCAGCACGATGAGCGAGCTGAACAGGCTTGATTTATCGACAAAAGAGTCCAGGAGGCTTTGCGCCCTGGTGGGATCCGTGGTCAGCGTCTCGCGTATGGCCGGCAGCACGGAGATGTCGTAGGTCACCTCCTGCGCCTGCTGCGTATAATACTCCAGGCAATTATGAATGGTATGCGCTGTCTGTTGCAGGGCAGCGCCTTGAATTTCTGATGATATCCCGAAAGTCGAATTTGAGGCGTAAATGCCGAGCACGAGGATGCCCACAGTGACTGAGGCGGTTACGGCAAGCGACAGAGCGCTGTTAAGTCCGATTCGCATAGCGGTTCTCCTGGGGATTCGTCATATAACTTTCCATTTTCTGATGTTCCTCTCCACTAGAGCGTGTCCCCCCCGTTGGGCAAAGGAGTCTGGAGCGGCAAGAATATCACGGGCTGGCAGCCATAAATAAAAATCACATCACGCGCGGGCTCCTGTTTTGCAACATCTCGGAAAAGCCCCTTTCGCAGCCAACCCGGCCAGAACGAACTTAAAAACGGCCTCTAATCTTACCAAGGTCCTGCCGGACCTGTGTCTCGAGAAAAGCGGCGCGGCGGCTTTTTAGCAAAACCGTCCGCGCCGCATACGGCATCAGGCGAATTTGGCCTTCCATTCCTGCACGACATCCCAGGTCGGTTTGGGAATTGAAATGCCCTCTTTGAGATTCTTTTCGCGGACGCCCGCTTCAATCTCACCCGGCATGTAAATACGGTCGTATCCCTTTGCCAGGCGGGATTTTTTCATATTCGCAATGTTGTCTTCGATATTCTTGTAGTATTCATCCACAGGCACGAAGTCTTCGATATTCAAAAAGTACGCGAAGTGGCCGATGTTCTGCGCGGTTTCAATGGCGCCGAAAATCGGGGTGATGTGCGTCCCGTACCTGGAACCGGTCATGATGCCGCACAGCAGGTCGATGATCAGAGACAGGCCGAAGCCCTTGGGACCGGAAGCCGGAAGCATGATTCCTTCGAGGGCTGCCTTGGCATCCGTGGTGGGCGCGCCTTCTTTGTCCAGAGCGACGCCTTCGGGAATCGGCTCACCTTTGCGGGCCGCGATAAACACTTTACCGCGCGCGTATGAGGTGGTGGCCATATCCAGAACAAGGGGTGCGCCCTTGGTGGGAAAGCCATAGGACAAGGGGTTGGTGCCGATGCAGAGGTCGATGCCGCCCCAAGGGGCCATCAGAGGAGTCGCATTGGTGCACACATACGAGATCATGCCCATTTTGGCCGCCATTTCCGTATAGTACGCGCAGGCGCCGAAGTGGTTGGAGTTGCGAACGCCGACTACGGCCACGCCGTTTTCCTTGGCTTTTGCCACGCCCATTTCCACGGCTCTGTGCATGGCCACCTGGCCGAGGCCGTTGTTGGCGTCCAGAATAAGGAGACTTCCCTTGTCTTTGACCACATCGAGCTTGGTGGTGGGGGAAACGCCGCCCGCCTGCATGCGCTGCAGATAAATATCCAGCCAGCGTACGCCGTGGGATTCGATGCCCCTGGCGTTGGTGTCGGCCATGACGTCGGCGGTGATGGCCGCGTCTTCAGCCGGCACGCCGACTTTTTCAAGCAGAAACTGGATGGCTTCCGCCAATTCTTCCTTTTTCAGAACTACCTGTTCTTCCTGGCTCATGTATTAGAGACTCCTTCAAGTTGAGGCGGCTCCGGCGTTTCCGGCCGGAGCCGCGGTTTGTTTTATGCTGTAACCTGCTGCAGGACGGCCTGCTTTTTTTTGTAGGAAACCAGAAAAAGCAGAGCCACGCCGGCAAGTCCGATGATGTCGGTCAAGGTGGTGGGGATAATCAGGCAAAACGCAAGGGCCGCACCCACAAGACGCTCGACCGGCGAAGCACTGGTGAGAAACCAGCCCATACGGGCGCCTGCCAGTACGAGTATGCCCAGAGCGCAGGTAACTGATATCCACACTATCGAGACCAGGCTGCCGTCCATGAGCAGCGCCTGATTGTAGGTGAACACGTAAGGCACGATGAATCCGGCGAATGTGAACATGAAGGCTTTCCAGCCTGTCTCGCTCGCATCCGCCCCTGCTATGCCTGCCGCCGTGTAAGCCGAAAGGGCCACAGGAGGCGTAACAAAGGACAGAAGCGCGAAGTAGAATACGAACATATGCGCGGCCAGAAGCGGCACGCCGAGCTGGATAAGGCTGGGCACCAGAAGCATGGCCACGATGATATACGCGGAGATGGTGGGCATGCCCATGCCGAGAATGATGCAGACGATCATCACGGCCAGGAGCGACAGGAAGATGCTGCCGCCCGCGAGCGCCACGAACAGGGCGGAAAGCTTGGTGCCCAGACTGGAAGCGATGACCGCGCTGATGATCAGACCGGCGGTGGCGCACGGCAGTGTGATGGCGGGCAATCCGCGTACGGTGCACACAAGGCCTTTCATGATCCTGTCAGGCGTCATCCAGGTGCCGCGTCGCAGAAAGCTGACGGCAATGAGCAGACCGGTAGTGATAAGACCGGCCATCATGATGGATTTGCCCACGCCGATATAATAGACCAGCAGTCCGAGCGGAACCATCATATGCAGATAGTTTTTGACGGAGCTGACGATATCCGGACGCTGCTCCTTGGACTGGCCTTTCAGACCGTGTCTCTGCGCATAGAAGTCCACCTGGCAGAAGATGCCGAAGTAGTAAAAGAACGCAGGGAGGGCCGCGGCGACAATGATATGCGAGTAATCAATGTTCGTTGTTTCGGCCATGACGAAAGCTGCGGCGCCCATGATCGGGGGCATGAGCTGTCCGCCGGTGGCTGCCGCCGCGGTGATACCTCCCGCAGTCGCGCTGTCGAATCCGTTCTTCTTCATAATGGGTATGGTGAGCGAGCCTACTCCGACAACGTTGGCAACGGCGCTTCCACTGATCATGCCCATGAGTGCGCTGGACACGATTTCGGCCTTTCCGGTGCCGCCGCGAAAGCGGCCGGCCAGCCAGATAGCCGTATCAATGAAAAGCTGTCCGCCGCCTGAAACTTCCAGAAAGCTGGTAAAGAGCAGAAAATAAAAAACGTAGTTCACCACTGCGCCGGTGGCGGTGCCGAGCACGCCGCCAAGGGTCATGGCGTTGGATTCCAGAAAATTGGGGAGGGTGAATCCAGTGTGGGCGATTATGCCGGGCAGATAAGGTCCGGAAAATCCGTAGATGATAAAGCCCACAGCCAGGGCGAACAGCACGTTGCCCGCAATTCTGCGCGTACCTTCAAGCAGCATGATGATGAATGTTATCCCCATGAAATAATCCATGGGCTCCAGGTCCTCGACATAAGCGATACGCATTTCAAGACGAGAAGCTTCTGCAAAAACATAGCCCATGTCCACAATGCAGAGGAGAATAAACAGCCAGTTGATGCTTGTGGTGAACTTATTTTTTCCTTCCTGAAGGAAAAGCAGGATCATGGTCAAACAGACGAAACTGATTCTATGCGCTATGGCAGGCACTACGGCAAAATACATGGCAGCAATCTGCAGAACCAGCACGCAGACAGCTATCACGGCGACAGTATACGCACGCCAGTTATTCTTCCACTCAGTCATTATGTCCTCCGTTGAAATCTCTCGTGCAAACACCCTGGGCATCCCACAAGGCATAGAGATCGCCGAGGTTTTTACATTCCGGAGCAGGGCTGAGCTTATTGAACCCAAGGTTTGCCGACCACTCCAGTTTTTCTTTGGCAGCTTGCATCATCACGGGGTCGAAACCAGAGTCGCGGATCAGTTCCATGCATTCATCCGCTTCGACAGCGCGCCGGGCGGAATGAATTGTGTTGCTGGTTACAAGCTGCCCGACCAGTTTTGTAAAACCCTGAACTTCAAATGATTTTTGAAGTCCAGCCACTATTTCGTCCTCGATGCCGAATTTCCTCGCGGTCAGGAGCATTTCAATGCCGAGCGCCTCGATGCCTTTGATGAAAATGCTGCGGGTAAGCTTCATTTTCACAGCCTTGCCCGCATCTTCTCCGACGTAGGTCAAATCCATACCGATTGGTCCCAGTACTTCCTGCATCATTTTCGCGCCGGAGCCGCAGACAAGAGTGGGTGTTTTGTGTTTGTAAAGAGGAACAGCGCCCATTACAGAAGCGTCCACGTAGGCGAATCCCTTTTCCTTCATGATCCGCCCGAGTTTTTCCTTGATGACCGGCCGATTCGTCGTAATGTCCACGAATAGTTTTTCGGCGTTCATAAAGGGCAGCGCTTCCATGGTGGCGCCTTCCGCAAATCTCGCCGGGACACCGAGAAATACGACATCGCTTTGCATTGCATCCTGCACGCTGCTGACGAGCGTAACGTTCGTCTCGGCCGCGCGCTTTTCCATGGCCGCGATTTTTTCCGATTGATCCGTCCCAAGCAGCACATCGTAGGCGGTCACATCTTGAATGTTCTCGTCTTTGAGCCCACGGCAAATATGGTAAGAGGCTTCGCCAAATCCGATAAAGCCAACTTTTTTGTCCACGACCTCATCCTTTTCCGGTTGGTGTTAAATTCCATGCCGGCTTGCCGGCGGCCGCGGAGAATTCCGCAGGCCGCCGGATTGCGCCGCTCTATTTCATGTAGCCTTTTTCTTTGAAGTACTTCTCGGCACCGGGATGCAGGGGAATATCTCCGTTGATTTCCGGCTTCCAGGCTTTAGAGGCATCGAAGGCTTCCAGGGAGGCGTGAGCCGCAACAAGAAGATCCTTGTTTTCACACACGGCTTTCACGATATTGTAGGCCATGCCTTCGTCCATATCTTTGGTGGCAATGATGCCGGTGGGATAGCCGACGGAACGAATACGTTCGGTAATGCCGTTGAACTCACCTTTTTCAAAGTAAACTTCAGGCATCACGCCGTATGTCTTGGAAAGGTACTGCGCTTCCTTATCGCCGATGGGCAGGAACTTGAGGCCGCCGCGCAAACACATTTCCGTAACGTCAGGCTGCTTGTAGCTCATGTTGTGGATAAACATATCGGCCTGACCGTCTTTCATCTGGGAAATGGCCCCGCCCAGATCAATATGCGCGACGCTTCCGCCCCACTTTTCGATATCGGCGTAAGACACTCCGTATGCTTCCAGGATCAGGCGGGCCATGGTTTCGCCCAGGCCTCCGCGCTGTACCGTAACAAGACGGATCTTCGGTTTCGAGGCCAGGAATTCTGCAATGGAATTAACACCGAGGTCGGCGGATACGACGACACCCATGCGGTACGGGCTGGAAAGACCGCCCAGCAGAGCCCGCAGATTTTTCTTCGGTTTGTCTTTATAGGTGACAATGCCGTTATACGCCCAGTTGGAGCCTACGGAGAAGGACAGGCCCATTTCAGCTTTGCCGGTACCCACGAGAATGGGGTTACCGATTCCGCCCTGATAGGGGAAAACGTCGACAACGAGATTAGGCATGATTTTTTTCATCGCCTCTGTGACGGTGACGGCATAAATATACCAAGAACCACCGACAGTCATGGAAGCAAAGCGAACTTTGTTGTTCGCCGTCGCCGGATCGAATGCCGAAGCCTGCTTTGGTGCAACCAGTACGAAAGTCAACATCAAAGCCATCATCAGGGTCGCCAATCTGGAAGTTTGCATCACTTACTCCTTGTTAAGGTTCCTGTTCTTCAACTCCTGGCCAGCTTTTCAATTTTTGAATAACGTCGATCGACTAATTCCTGCAGTGTTTCGAGTTGCTCCTTGCTCATATGCGAGAAGCGGCGCATGTATTTGACGAATGTTTCAATGGGCTGGCGTTCCTCCACCTGGTGGGTGAAGCGGAACTGGCCGTTTTCCATTTCCCACAGGGGGAAGTAGTTGGTGTTCACCGCAACCCGGGTGATTTCAACGGATTTGGCCGTGGGCATTTTCCAACCCGTGGGGCACGGGGTGAACACGTGCAGATACACGAATCCGTGTTTCACGGCTTCCATGCCCTTTCTGATCTTCTCGATGAAGTCGTCCATGAAAGCCAAAGTCGCGGTGGCCGCGTACGCCACGCCATGCTCGGCGATGAGCAGAGGCACGTCCTTGGCGGCACGGCTTTTTCCCTGGGCCTGCGAACCCACCTGGGTGGTGTTGGTCCAGCTGCCGAAAGGCGTGGTGCCGCTGCGCTGGATACCGGTGTTCATGTAGGCTTCGTTGTCGTAGCAGACATACAGGATGCGCTCGCCGCGTTCGGCTGCGGCGGAAACCGAGCCAAAAGCGATGTCCGCGGTTGCGCCGTCGCCGGAAAGGGCCAGGCAGATGGTTTCGCGTCCGGTCTTTCTGAAGTAGCGGGAAACGCCGCTGGCGGTGGAGGCGATATTGGTCATCAGCGTGCCGTAGTACGGAACCTTGACCTTGTCGCTGAGAACGCAGCAACTGGGCGTGCCGAACAGCACGATGTCGTCGCCCACGGTTTTCAGAAGTACGCGGGAGACAAGCTCCATGGCGCATCCGGCACAGAACTGCAGCCCCGGAGAATGCGGATCCGGAGCAAGGGTTTCCAGTGTTTTCGCGGTATCCTGAACGGATAGAATCTTCTGTGGACAGGCATCAACGCAGGCCTGGGTTCCCTGATGGGCGCACATGTCGCATTTGGTGGACTTATGCATGGTCGGCACGGACATGATGCCGCCGTAGGGACAGCTCATGTTGCACAGGCCGCAGCCGATGCAGGTGGCGACGTCGAGCGTCACCACGCCTTCGGCATTGCGGACCAGGGCGCCTGTGGGGCATACGTCGATGCAGTCGCCGCTGGAGCATTGATTGCACGTAACGACCGTGGAGTAGTTCCTTTCAGGAAGTGCAATGCGCTCTATCATTGCCTGCTTGGGAAATGCACCGCGGTTTTTGCATGCATCCATGCAGACCGTGCAATCAACAGGGCATTTTCTGTCGTCTATCAACAAAGTACGGTGAGCCACTTTGTCTCTCCTTCTTACAGTTTACTTGTTCGGCGGTAGGTCTGCATCAGCCACAGCGCCGTTTCACGGGGCTTGTTGAGAAGCAGTTCCTTGTTTTCCCCCATGGGCACACGGTTGCGGATGAGAAACGAGAACACACCGGGGTGCGCTTCTTTCTGGCCGAAACCTTCAACGCCCACGAGGCAGTCGCCTTCAAAGAGCAGCTTCAGCGTTTTGTTGCCGCTGCCCGTGCTGAGTACTTCGCAGTCCAGTTTGGTCTGCCCCTCGATTTCACCGATGCTGAACAGATTTTCCTCAAAAATGCGGAAATAGTTCATGGACACCCAGCCGTCGTAGCGTTCTTTCAGCCCCGCCATGTTGCGGCCGGCGATCTTGCCCTGCTTCGCCGCTTCCGGAGAAATGGGGCAGGGTTCGTAACAGGAGCCGGTGTAGTCCGCGGGAGCAGCAACGTCGCCCGCCACATAGACGTCGGGAGCGGCGCTGAGCCATTCGTCGGCCTTGATGCCGCCTCCGGCGGTTTCAAGGCCGTCAACCAGGTTCGGAGACACGCCAAGAGCCATGATGAGTGCGTCAAAGCTCTTGGTATCGCCGTTGGACAGCGTTACGGCGTAGGAGTTGCCGTCTTTTTTCGCGGAAGAGATGGTGGTGCCGCTGATGATGGTGACGCCCTTGTCGGCGAACATCTGCTGCAGGGTGGCAACGGTCTCCGGGCTGAAGTAGCGGCGCAGGAGATGGCTGCGTACCACGATGGTGACCTTGTAGCCGGAATGAGAAAGCTTTTCGGCCAGTTCCACCGAGACGAGACCGGCGCCGTAAATCAGCACTTCGCCTCCCTTGCAGCAGTTGGCGGCAAGGCGCTCATAGTCGGCGTAGGTTCTGAACACGAAGGTGTCTTCAGGAGCGAGTCCGTCCACCGCCACCCGGATGGGGGAAGCGCCGGTCGCTACGAGAAGTTTATCATAGGGCTGGTCGCCGCCGTCGGCGAAAAGCACTTTTTTCTCTTTGGTATCGATGCCCTTCACGGCCTTGCCGGTCACGAAGGAGATGTTGGAGTCCTTCAGCAGGGCCTGGCCCTTGGAAAATAGCTCCTCGCTTTTCATGGTGTCGAGAAGGTACGGCAGGGCGACCGGGGAGTACGGCAACGTCTCCTCCCGCGTGATGCAGATAATGTCGCCGTCCTTGTCGGTGACCCGAATCGTCTTGGCAGCAGCCTGCGCAGCGGGACCCGCTCCTATCATTACGTACTGAGTAGTCATTACACCGCCTCCTCTATTCCCAGATCAGCCAGTTGCATTCGTTCACCTTTTCGCCGTTCATGGCGGCGATGGTGATGGCCAGGGCTTTTTCAATGTGGTCTACGGTAATGTCGAGGCTGGAAAGCCCGTCAATGAAGTCGATCATCCGGGGAGCCTCTTTGAGGTCCGGCAGCACGGCGCGCGCTTCCTGGAAGAGATGGCCGCAATTCCAGCCGAGGCAGATGCTGCGCTCGATGCAGGCCACGGCTTTCTTGCCTTCAAGGGCTTTTGCCAGCGCTTCCCTGGGGAAGGGACGGAACATGCGCAGCCGGACGCAGCCGACTTTGATGCCGCGGCTGCGGGCCTTGTCCACCACGGTCTTGACCGTGCCCGAGGAACTGCCCGCGGTAAGGAACACGATATCCGCGTCGTCCGTGCAGTATTCGTCCACCATGCCGTACTTGCGGCCGAAGATGGCCTCGAACTCGGCTTCCACGCGCGGATAGACTTCTTTCGCATGATCCAGTGCGTCGAGAGTCTGCTTGCGGTAGTAGGCAAACTCCTTTCCGGCGAGGCTGATGGAGAAATGCAGCTTCTTGTCGGTGGCCAAGCTGGTCCGTCTGCTGCGGTCGGCCACGGGAGCCAGGAATTTGTCCACCTGCTCCTGATCGGGCACATCCACCCTTTCGTACTGGTGAGAAAGGAAAAAACCGTCGTAAGCCACCATCACTGGCAGCAGCACTTCGGGATCTTCAGACAGGCGGTAGGCCATGAGCACGGTATCCAGAACTTCCTGGCTGTTTTCCGGCTCGATCATGATCCAGCCGCAATCACGGGCGGTCATGATGTCCTGACGGGAGCCGCCCACGCCGCGCATGGATGAGGTTTCACGCGTAACGTCCACCATGACGGCGGGCACGCGCATGCCCGCGCAGTACATCAGCGGTTCGTTCATGTAGGAGAGACCCCAGGAAGAGGTGGCGGTGAACACCCGGCCGCCCGCCACCGCCGCTCCGGTGATGGCGCTCATGGCGGTGTGTTCGCCTTCCACTTCGATCATTTCACTATCGATTTCGCCGTTGGCGTGGAACTTCGCCAGTTCCTCAGCCAAAGGCGTCTGAGGAGTGATGGGGTACATGGCAATGACATCGGGCCGAGCCAAACGTACGCCGTACGCGGCGGCCTTGTTTCCGCTCAAGACTTTGATCATTGCAGTGCCTCCTCGAAGAGCATGTTGATGGCGTGGGCAGGACATTCATTGGCGCACACGCCGCAGCCCTTGCAGTACGCGTAATTGGGCACGAAATAGCCGTCAGGCTGCTCTGAAATGCACCCGATGACGCAGTACATGGCGCAGATGCCGCACTGCTTGCAGGCATCCCTGTTTAATACAGGGCGCTTAAAGCGCCATTCGCCGGTATTGATGGTTTTGACAGTGTCCGTGCAGTCGGACCAGGAGGATTCGAAGGTCAAAGGAGCCGGTTCGTTGCAAGAAGTTTTCTTCTCTTCGAACACAAAGGTTTCCTTTTCAACGGCGCGCTCGACATCGTAGGTGAAAAGCTCGGTTTCATCGAAACCGCGCTGCAGTCCCACCATATTTTTGGCAAGGATCTTGCCGGAGAAAGCGCCTTCAACCGCGGTTCTCACGTGCTCCAGAGAAACCAGGCCGGTGGCTTTCGCAAAAGCGCCCAGCATGATCACGTTGGTGATATTCGTGCCTGTTTCCTGAAGCGCAATGCCCATACCGTCAACCAGAGCAATCGTGGAAGGTTCCACGCCCATATCCAATATCTGCTCCGGTTTCTTGCCCGCGGTGACAATCATGCCGCCTTTCACGAAACCAGTGTATATCTCTTTCTTTTCAAGCAAACTGGGATCAAGCACCAGAAGAATTTCCGGATGATAGACCCTGGTCTTCTCCCGAATCGGGTCGTCGCCGTAGCGTACGAAGGCCATGACAGCCGAACCCCGTCGTTCGATACCGAAAGAGGGGAACACCGATGCGTATTTCCCTTCCAGCACAAACGCGTTTGCGAGCATTTCGGCAGCCATAACCGTACCCTGGCCGCCTCGCCCGTGTAATCTGATTTCCGCCATGAAACTATACCTACCTTTTTCTTCTGTTAGCGCATGTCAGCCTTGAAACAAGGCTTGCATCTGAAGCACGGTCAGGCTGTGTTTCAGAACAACGCGTAAGACCATCCAAGCCTTTTAAAGGCTGGGATGCCCTAATTACCGAGTACTATACGGGCGTCTACTGCCATGCATCCGTCCGGGTAGCTGAGCACCGGATTGAAATCGAATTCCTTGATTTCCTCGAAATCGCAGATGAGCCTTCCCGCGTTGACGAGAAGCTCCGCAATCGCGTCGACATCACTCGGCTGCTGGCCGCGAACGCCCTTTAAAAGCTGCGAAACCTTTGTCTCCTGGATCTGTCGCAGCGCTTCTTCCTTACTCAGCGGAGCGAGGCGAAACTCCACGTCCTTGAACACCTCGATATAAATGCCGCCCATGCCGAACATGACCACAGGGCCGAACTGGGCATTGCGCAACGCGCCCACAACGACTTCAATGCCGGCGGGCATCATTTTCTGAATAACGAAGCCGTCGATGGTGGCTTCGGGACGGTTCTTTTGAAGAGTAGAAGACATGGTCGTGTACGCGTCCGCCATTTCTTCGTCGCTGCCGATACCGACGATAACGCCGCCGGCGTCGGACTTATGCACGATCTGACGGGACAGTACTTTCATAACCACGGGGTAGCCGATGGTCCGGCCGATGGCGACGCACTCTTCCTTGGTCTGCCCCACCTGAGCCGGAGGGCAAGGGATGGAATACGAGGAGCACAGCTTTTGCGCCTCCATTTCCGGCATCACCGTGTATCCTTCCTGCAAACACTTTTGAACAAGGGCCTTCATCACACTCTCCTAAGCTCTCTGCCGGTACTCTGCGTACCTGATCATGTTACTCATCACCTTGGCGGCATCATCGGGCATATCAAAGGTGGGCATGCCGCTTTCCTCAAGCATGAGACGGCATTGCGCCACGGAGTTGCCCGCCATGAGCACGGTGAAGAAGGGCTTTTTCATGGAATCGGGGACGGAGTTGTAGCCGTCGATAATAGAGGCTGCCAGCTCCTCATCGCCCAGAAATCCTGGAGGAGAGGTGAGAAACAGCACCGCATCGATGCTATCGTCTTCCATGATGAGCTTGATGATGTCCGTATGCATCTTCGGAGTCACGGACGCCGTCATGTCGATATAGCCATCCGGAGAGCCGACATTTGCCGCGGGAACGAGTATTTCACGCGCGCGTTCCTTAAAGGACTCGCTGAAGGTGGCGAGTTTGCCCGCCCCTGCCGCGGCAAGCGCATCTACACAAATGGTGCTGGGGCCCCCGATGACAGTCAGGAGGCAGATACGCTCGCCTTTGGGTAGGGGCATTTTATCGAAGATACGGCCCGTGTGATAAAAGCTGGCGATGCTGTCCGCACGGAGCATGCCGGCCTGCTTGAACGCGCCGTCATAAATGGCGTCGTCCCCGGCAATGGATGCGGTATGCGAGTGGGCCACATCCGACCCCATGGCGGTGCGTCCGGCTTTTAAAACCGTTACGGGCTTTTTCTTCGTGACCTTGGAGGCAACTTCAATCAATTTTCGCGCATTGGGCGTACCTTCCAGGTACATGGCAATGCTTTTCGTCTTTTCATCGTCGCCGAGATATTCCAGAATTTCAGTCACATCCACGTCGGCCATGTTGCCGAGGGTGATGAACTTGTTCATTCCGACCATCTTCTGCTCTTTGGCCCATCTGAGGTAGGAGGTGGCAAAAGCGCCACTCTGGGAAACGATGCTGAGTCCGCCTTTGAGCGTAACGGGCGGCAGGCTGAAGGAGGTGTTTACGCCGTTGTAGAAATCAGCGATCCCCTGACAGTTGGGACCGATGACCCGCGCACCGCTGGAACGCATGATTTCCATCATGTCATCCTGCAGCTTGATGGCTTCGGGCGTGCCCATTTCCTTGAATCCGGCGGTGACAATGGCTACAGCGCCCGCGTCGCCCTTGGCTTCGCGGCGGGCCTTGACTTCATTCGCAACGCTGATGGCGCTTCTGGAGCCGACGGCCATGACGACGAGATCCACTGGTTCGGGGATATCCATCAGAGAGACGTAGGCCTTTTTCCCCTCGATCTCCGGAGCTTTGGGATTGATCGGAAAAACCTTTCCGGTCTTGCTCATCTCAATGGAATATTTGAGAATCTGATTATTCGGGCTGCCCTTTTTCGTGGACGCCCCGATGATTGCAACCCCTCGCGGGTTGAAGAAATCATTTAAACTGGCTTCTGGCATGTGAGTCTCCACAGCTATATTCGTTCAGATCCCCATCGCCGGAGTTGAACCCGGCGACAGCGTGAATCTGGTTAGCTTCAGGCTGAGACTGCCTGTTTTTTGTTTTTGGCCAACTCGTTCGCCACAGCCACGATGAGATCCTCCTGACCTCCAACGGTCTTGCGGCGGCCCATTTCCACCAGGATGTCCCGCGGGTCCACGTCATACTTCTCGCCGGCGCGCAACGCGTGCAGGAGGAAGCTGCCGTAGACGCCGGCCCAACCGATGGACAGAGCGTATTTGTCAATGGCGAGGGGGCGGCGCATACGCGGAGCAACCTCGTTTTCGGCCACGTCCATAAGAGAGTAGAGGTCCACTCCCGCATCAATGCCCATGCGGTCGAGCGTTGCGGCCAGAACTTCGGTCTGCGTATTGCCCGCTCCGGCGCCCAGGCCGCGCAGGCAACCGTCAACGCAGGAGGCTCCGGCCTGAATGGCGGCCAGGGTGTTGCCCATGGCCAGCCCGAGGTTGTTGTGCGCATGGAAGCCCACGGGCAGGCTGATCGCGTCTTTCACAGCGGTAATCCGTTCGGCCACTTGCCACGGAAGCAAGGCGCCCGCGGAATCCGTCACGTAGACCATGTCCGCGCCGTAGCTCTCGAAGAGTTTGGCCTGCTCCACCACAGTCTCCACCGGAGCCATGTGGGCCATCATCAGGAAGCCCACCGTCTCCATTCCCAGGGATTTGCCGATACGGATGTACTGCGCCGCGATGTCCGCTTCGGTGACATGGGTGGCGATACGGCAGACGGATGCGCCGTACTTGGCGCCGAGTTCCATATCTTTTTCCGTGCCGATGCCCGGCAGGATGAGGATGTCCAGCTTGGCCCGGGTGAGTACGGAACTCAGGGCCTTGAGATAATCTTCGTCGCTGGCGTTGCTGAAGCCGTACTGGAATGAAGAACCGCCCATGCCGTCCCCGTGTCCGGCTTCCACGGCGTACACGCCTGCTTTGTCCAGACCGGAAGCGATGGCGGCCATATCATCGGGAGTGAACTGATGGCTGACGGCGTGCATGCCATCGCGCAATGTGGCGTCTATGATTCTGATTTTTTGCATGGTTCACCTCTCTTAAGCGGCTTGTTTGAGCAGCCGGTCGGCCACTTTTTCCGCCGTGGTCAGGGCCGTGGCCGTGATGATGTCAAGATTGCCCGCATAGGTGGGCAGGTAGGCGCCTTCGCCTTCCACTTCTACCATCACTATTACCTTGTCCCCTTCTATGGAGGGCTCGAAATAGAAACGATAGCCGGGAACGTAGCGTTGCACCTGATCGCGCATTTCTTCCAGGCTTTTCACGATGTCGTTGAAACGTTCGGGATGCTCCACGCGGCAGTAAATGGTGTTGCGCATCATTACCGGCGGGTCCGCGGGATTGAGCAGAATGATGGCCTTGCCGCTCTGGGCGCCGCCCACTTTGACCAGAGCCTCGGAAGTGGTGGCGACGAACTCTTCAATATTGGCCCGTGTGCCTGGTCCCGCGCTCTGACTGCTCAACGTGGCGACGATTTCGGCGTATGTAACTGGAGACACCCGGTTGACGGCCGCCACCATGGGTACGGTGGCTTGCCCGCCGCAGGTGACCATATTGAAGTTGTCGCCGGCCAGGTTTTCTTCGAGGTTAACGGCCGGTACAACATAGGGGCCCACTGCGGCCGGAGTAAGATCGATGGCGATCTTGCCGGCGGCGCTGTAACGAGGGGCGTTGGCCAGGTGCGCTTTGGCGCTGGTGGCTTCGAAAACCAACTGAATGCTCTCGTCCTCCAGAATGGCATCCACTCCGCGCAGGGACGTCTGAAAGCCTTTTTCCTTAGCCAGGGCGAGGCCGCGCGAACCTTCCACGATGCCACTAACCAGCACCAACTCCAGTTTTTCGGACCGGTTCATGATTTTGAACATCAGGTCCATACCGATATTGCCAGGGCCCAGAATGGCCGCCTTGACACGAGCCATGAGTCTCTCCTTAGTTTGCTATGGAACCGCCTATGGCGGTTCCTTCTATTCTTGGGAAAAAACAGCCTTGACCGCGCCAAGACCGCCGAAAGTTGCTGTAAATACATCGCCGGGTTGAATTTCCAGGGCTTTGGTAAGCGACCCCGAAAGCACGATTTCACCCTTGCGCAGCCCCGAGCCCATGGCTCCGAGTTTGTTGGCCAGCCAGGCCACCGCCAGGGCGGGATGGCCCATGACTGCCGCTCCGGCCGCGGTTTCAACAATGGCGCCGTTTTTTTCCAGGACCATGCCCACATGCTTGAGGTTCACCGCTCCCACCGGCATGAGCTGCGCGCCGAGGATCAGGCCCGCGCTGGATCCGTTGTCCGCGATGGTGTCCTGGATCTTGATCTTCCAGTCTGCCACCCTGCTGGCGAGAAGCTCGAAGGCAGGCACCACGGCGACGCTTTTTCTGAGAACGTCGGCCAGCGTCACGCCGGGTCCGGCCAGGTCTTCTCCCAGAATAAAAGCCAGTTCGGCCTCTATTTTGGGCTGCAGAAATTCGCCCGTGGGCAGGGGCGTTTCCTCGTCAAACATCATGTCGTCGAAGAGTTGCCCGAAATCAGGCTCATCCACGCCCAGAAACTGCTGCATGGCCCGGCTGGTAAGCCCCACTTTTTTGCCAACAATCAAGGCTCCTTCAGCGGTGCGCGTGGTAGTGTTGTGCATCTGGATCCGGTAGGCATCATCAATGGTGATCTCCGGATAACGCTCTGTCAGCGGAAGCACGGGTTTTTTATCCAACTCCGCCTGGCGCAATTCCACGGCCAGTTTTTTGATCGTTGCTTCATCCATGGTGTGTCTGCCTTCTGCAGTTCGAAGTCCCTCTACCGGGAAGACTGCATCATTTTGTTCGTTGTCATTGGACGGCTTGTTCGAGCCGATCCTCGTGTAAATGTGCGCAACATTTGACAGTCCCTATTCAACAGCTCCCTATACCTTGCGTTGCGGCGCCAGGGGTTGGTTGATCATAGATGCGAGCTGCCGTGGGGTTTGCCGCAACACGTATGGGCATGTTCCATACTGCTCCATTTGCCGCGCAAAATTTCTGCCAGGCTTTGCGCCAGTTCCTGTTTGGAAAGCTTTTGCTTGATGCCCCGAATAAGCACGGGAGCGGCCAGCCGCACCTCGTCGTTAGGACCGGGAAGCGCCACCATGAGGCTGCCCCCATAGCTGCCCACGCCAATCCGGACGCCGTCTTTGACATGCCTTCCGTGCCCTTTGGCAAAACGGGCAAGATAGGGAGTCGCCGCCTGGGGATCGAGTTGCAGAATAGCCTCTACGCTGAAGTCTTTGTCCTCTGCTCCCACGCCGCCGGTGGTCACCACCACGCCGCAGTCCACTGCCGCGCGCCGTAAAGCGTCCGCCAGGGCACTTTGATTGTCGGGAACAGCCGGACCTGCTTCGGGCAGATATCCGGCCTCGGAAAAGACCTTGATCAGGTAGGGAGTGTTGGTGTCCTCAATATCTCCGGAAATCAGCTCGAATCCCGTGGGATAGATGCGCACCCTTGCCTTTGTGGCACTGATAATAGCCTGTCCCATGCTTCTACTGGAAGCAATCACCTGAGCCGCCTGCTCTTCTTCCAGGCCGATGGAGACGAGAATACCCTCGGAATGGATGTCCACTTCCGCATCCAGGCGCACGCCCGGCACTTGAGCAAGCGCTTCAAGCAGGCGGGCCTTGCGGCCGAAGAACTGCTCCGGCCGCAAAGTACGCATGAGGATGTCGAGGGAGACCTGCCCAAGGCGCACGTCGATGACCAGCACCTTATCCGCGGGCAGTTCAAGAGTCTTCGCCACAACACAGGCTATATCGTTAAGATTTGCGCCTTCCAGAGTTATTCCATCAATGCGCAATTCCGTTTTTTCCAGCAGATGATATTCCGGCCCCACGGCCTCCGGCACCGGCATCTCCCCAGTTGTCTTCCAGGGAAGGGCTTCCGCGGCCAGAGCATTTTCTACGTCCATCTTCAGATCAGCCATGGGGGCGTCGATCACTGCCCGGCCAACGCCGAGAATGTCGACATCCAGAGCAGCCAGCTTCGGAATCTCGTCCAGGGTGATGTCCCCTGAATAGGCTATGGAGACGCGCTGGCGCGCCCCGGCCTCCCGTACGAGACGGGAAACCAGTTCCAGGTCTTCCACCCGGCCGGTGTCCACCATCAGAACGTGGGCTCCGCACTTCAGGGCGTCTTCGACTTCCTGTTCCAACGGCTGAACCAGACCGCGCAGCTGGATGACCAGCGTGTATCCGGGCATGTGCGCCACGCCTTCAAGCGTTTTGCGTACGGAACCGAACATCCGCACGTAATTCTTGTCCAGATACAGAAAGGGTTCTTCGACAATACGGCATCCGCAGCCGCCTGCATGCAGGGCCTGCCTGGCCTTGGCCTTGATCTCCTCCGGTATCTTCTTGCTGGCGCCGCAAACCACGCGGACCAGGTCGCCGGACAGTTCGGAGGCCTTTCGCGCCGCACGGGCTATGCCCGAATACTTGGCAATGCAGCCGATCACACAGTCTTCGGCCATGGCCACGGCCTGAGCCGTGCCCTGGAAAACCAGAATCTCGGTCTCCGGGGTGGCTTCCTCGCCGTCATGCAGAGAGGCCAGGACTTTCAGCCCCAGGTCAGCGAGCTTTTCGCGAGCGGCATCCAGACCGCAAACCAGTCCGCTTTCGCTCATGCGGATGCGTGCCGTAAACCGTTTGCCCGCCAATGAGGCAAAGATTTCATTGCGAAGGTCGGAGGTCATGTTCAGGCCCCCTTCCCGCCCTGCAGTAACGCTGCGGTCTGGGCAGGATCAATGCCGCGCTGGCGCAGCCATTTCGGCAACAGCACATCGTCCACCTGACGGTTCACTTCCGGAGCGCGCTCGCGCAGAAACGCGGCCAGGGAGTTGCTGACGTTGATGCCGCCGGGAGCGCCGTCGAAGATGATGACCTTGTCTGTTTTGGCCGAACAATGGGCGAAGCGCATGGCCGCGTCCAGATCATCCGCAATCACGGCGTTGGCCATGTATTCGATGTTCTGCGAGTCGGTGTTCATGACTTCGGCCTGCTCGCGTCCGACCATCACCGTGGGGATGTGTTCGGTGAAGAACACGCTGGGGTAGCCGCCCCAGGCATAGTTGTGCACGCAGAGGCGAATGGCCGGATTGACCGGCGCGATGTCCGGGATCAGCGGGCCGTTCTTGCCGTAGAAAGCCTCTGTATACCAGGTATAGGCAGGCAGGGGCGTGCCTTCCATATCAAAGAGGTCGGTCTTGGCGCCCACGAAATTGGCGTAAATCACGCCGGCACTGAATACGTAGGGAACGGGGCAGGGAAAATCGAGAACCGCGATGCACTCGTCCACCTCTCCCAGCAGGGTCATGATCTTGCCGTAGTGCAGACATCCCGAAACCGTAATCCGGTCGTTGATGGCGTAGAGGTCGTTATCGGCATCGATGCCCACCACCCCGGCCGGATTCATGTCCAGAAACGCGGCAAAGGCGAATTTGGACTGCACGAATTCCGAAGCGAATATGGCCCTGGCGGTGAAGTTGGCTGCACGGGGCCCCAGGTTCTGGTGGTAGGTGGAGCGGGTTTCGATACGCGCGTAAGACATGCCGAAGGGCTTGACAGCCCGGTCCACCTGGCGGTGAAAATGCACCTCGCGAACGTCGCTGTTGTGCGCGTGCACGACCCAGTCGGCGTCGTAAACGGCCTTGAGACCGTAGAGAGTGCCGATTTCCGTCTCAATGGGAATGCCTTCATCGATGGGGGCCATGCCTTTGGCTTTGCCCTTGCCGAAATGCTCGTCCAGCTTGAAGGATTTGATGTATTCCTCGGTTTCGCGGAAGCGCAGTCCTACGCCCGCCCGCAGGCGGATGTTGGTGCAGCCGGTACGCTCCGCGATAACGTCGCGCAGGGTCTTGAGCATTTCCGCGTATGGGCCGCCGCCCAGAATGGTGAAACCATGGTGGGATGCGCAGATATTAACGGAATGGTCCGGCTTGATCATGGACATGTCCACGTTTTCAAGGGCCTTTTCCGTGGCTGTGCGGATGACCGCCAGCCCCTTGTCGGAAGGATAGATCAATTCGGGCGAATCCGGGAACAGTTCGCTGAGCAGAACCGAGGTCATATCGGAAAGATCCGCTGCGCGTTTGGTCACATACTGCGGATGCACTCCGTATTGAGAGACCCTGGGCGGAGCGGGGACGATGGGTGAACGTTGCTGACTCATGCTATCTCCTCTCACTCTTTACAACGGTCTCAAAAAGCCGCAGGTCATCGTCAAAGTAGAAACCGCGCGGGTTGTTGGCGGTCTTCACACTCTCGGGAATATCCTGTAATGTCGGAGTGAGCCCATACCACTGCCATCCGCCTTCCGGCGGCACCAGTTCCACACCATGGGCCTTCAGGAGCCTCAGCGCCGGCTGAATGCACTCGACCGAACAGCCGCAGCGCAACCCCGTCTGCAACGAAATCTCTTCCGGGGAAGTAGCTCCCTTAAGAATGCACGCGGCGATTTCTTCCGCACGTGTCGCGGTGCAGTAGCATAAGATCTGGCTGGGATTGAATCCGGCTTTTTGACATAGAGCGTCTACTTCTTCACGTGGAACATCCTCGACTGAAACCTCGACTCGATAAGGCTTTTCCAGCTTTTGCATGGTAACCGCTTCTACAGGGCAACGCTGATGACAATTGGCGCAGGCCCTGCATTTGCTGGCATCTACTACAGCCTTACGGTCCTCCATGGTTATGGCCAAGGTCGGACATACTTTGGCACAGGTTCCGCACCCGATACAGCGGTCTGCGTCGATGGTGGAAACCAGGGTAATAAGTTTCATGGAGCCTCCTCAGAAAAATTGTAGGCGCCGGAGCGAGCTAATCGTCTTGCACAACGCCATGTTCTATATTGTCAAACACGGTTTTGATTTTTCACTTCTTACTGCCCAAAGTCAAGTTTTTTTTTCTATCCTTTAAATTTCCTGCCCGTGTTTACGGACTTGACGGGCCAACTTGCTATGTTTATAGAACCAAGTGCGACAATAACGAACATGGAGACAGGCATGGCACAAAAGTACAATCTGATCCAATCTGTGTGCAGAGCGTTCACCATTTTGGAACAATTCTCTCACAATGAACGTGAACTGGGCGTGACGGCTATCGCTGCACGCGTGGGACTTCACAAAAGCACTTGCTTCGGTTTACTCAATACGCTCCAGGAACTCGGCTACATAAAGCAAAACGCCGAGACCGGCCGCTACAGCCTTGGTCTGAAGACCTTCGAACTCGGTCAAGCTTACATCGAAGGTCAGGATCTTCGTTTGCTGGCGGCGCCATTCCTGCGTACACTGGTGGAAAAAACCCAGGAAACCGTGCATCTTGTGGCTTTGGAGGGAGAACGGGCCGTTTATATTGATAAAGTCGAAGGGGCGCACGCCATTACCATTTCCTCGCACATCGGACAGCAGGCAAAACTGCATTGCACCGGCGTGGGCAAGGTATTGCTGGCTAACATGCCGCTTCAGGAACAGGACAATATCCTGTCCAGAGAACTGGACCAGGTCACGGATAAGACCATCACGGCCCAAACCAAGCTGCGGGAGCACTTGCGGGAGATAAAGTATCACGGCTACGGGATTGACGACGAAGAAATCGAGATCGGCCTGCGCTGCGTGGCCGCTCCCATATTCAATGCGCAAGGCAAGGCTTTCGCCGCCGTGAGTATTTCCGGACCAAGCACGCGCATCACTCCGGACAAATTTGCCGAATTCGGCAGCCTGGTCTGCGAAACCGGCAGGGAAATATCCCGCCAGTTGGGCAACAGCTCGTTCCGCAGCTTTCCCACAAGCGCGTGACCGGAAAAATACCGTTTTACGCTGCCGCCCGATGCGGAGCGGCCGTACTACTTCCAATATGAGGGCTGAGTCGGAATGAAAATTCTCTATTACGACTGTTTCGCCGGCATAAGCGGCGACATGAACCTGGCCGCCATGCTCGACCTGGGCGTGGATGAGAACCATTTACGTACGGAGCTTTCCAAACTCGGGCTCGACCATGAATTCGAACTGCGCGTCAGCCGGGACTCCCGCAAGGGGATCCACGGCACACGCGTGGATGTGGTTCTGAAAGAGCATGACCATCACGGCCACGACCATGGACATGAACATGCGCATCATGACGGGCATGAGCACGACCACGGACATGGACATTCGCATCATGACGGGCATGAGCACGGACATGAACATGGGCATTCGCATCATGACGGGCATGAGCACGGACATGAACATGCGCATCATCACGGCCATGTGCACCACCAGCAGCACCGGAATTTGCGGGACATCGAGGCCGTCATCTCCGGCAGCGGCCTGCCGGAAGCGGTACAGGAGACCAGTCTGGCCATGTTCCGCAAGGTGGCCGAGGCCGAAGCAAAGGTTCACGGCAAGGGACTGTATGAAGTCCACTTCCATGAGGTGGGCGCCACGGATTCCATCGTGGACATGGTGGGCGCGGCCATCTGTTATCATGCCCTGAACGTGGACGCGGTCTGGGCGTCGCCCGTGGAACTGGGCAGCGGATTCGTACACTGCGCCCACGGCCAAATGCCCGTACCCGCTCCGGCCACAGCGGAAATTCTGCAGGGCATTCCCTCCACCCGGGGCGGCGTGCAACACGAAGCCACCACCCCCACCGGCGCCGCCATCCTCGCCACGCTGGTCGGCCGCTACACGGCCAGCCCCGAAATGGTACTGGAAAAAACCGCCTACGGCATCGGCCACAGGGACACGGACATGCCCAATCTGCTGCGGGCGCAACTGGCCCGCCAGGTCAACTGCGAGCGGTCGTCCGCCGGAGGGAAACTCAACTCTGCCCGTATGCTGCAGTGCAACATCGACGATATGACCGCCGAGATGCTGGGCGCTGTGATGGATCTGCTGATGGAGCACGGGGCCATGGACGTCCATTATACGCCCATCCTGATGAAGAAGAACCGCCCCGCCACCTGCATATCCCTGCTATGCGCGCCGGCGGATGAGGAAGAATTCAAGAATCTGCTGTTCCGCCATACCACGACCCTGGGGATCAAAAGTTTCACCCTGGAAAAGACCGTGCTGGCTACGGAATTCGAACGATTGGAAACCCCGCTGGGACCGGTTTCCATGAAAAACGCGCTGCAGAACGGGCGTGTGATCCGTTCCAAGCCGGAACTGGAAGATTGCAGAGAGCTATCGAAACGCCACGACATCCCCCTGTGCGAGGTTTACGACCATATCGGCAAAAGCAGAAAATAAAACGGTTCTGCGCTAAAAAGCGCCGACGAATGGAACTGAAGGAAATAATGAATGACGCATGATGTATTGAGCAAGCTTCTCACTGAGGTAAAAGACGGCTCGATTTCCATCGAACAAGGGATCGAACAGTTGCGGGACCTGCCCTTCATGGATCTGGGGCACACAAAATTCGATTTGCACCGCCCTCTGCGCAACGGTTTTCCCGAGGTCGTCTATGGCGAAGGCAAAACCCCGGAGCAGATCGGGGAAATTTTTTGCGCCGTGGGAGACCGGGCCAACATTCTGGCGACACGGGTGTCTTCCGAAAAGGCCGCGTATGTGCAATCCCTGTGTCCGGACGCGCAATACAACGCGCCGGGCCGTGCGCTGACGCTCATCCGTACGCCCATCGACTACAAGCAAGGCGAAATCGCCATCGTCACCGCCGGGACCTCGGACCTGCCGGTGGCGGAAGAAGCCAAAACCACCTGCGAGATGCTCGGCAGCCAGGCCAAAATCATCTCCGACGTCGGCGTGGCAGGCCTGCATCGCCTGCTGGTACGTCTTCCGGAACTGCGCAAGACCCGAGTGATCATTGTCGTGGCGGGTATGGAAGGCGCCCTGGCCAGCGTCATCGGCGGGCTCGTACCGCAACCCATCGTGGCCGTGCCCACTTCCATCGGCTACGGCGCGGCCCTTTCCGGCCTTTCCGCCCTGCTGGGAATGCTCACCTCCTGCGCCAGCGGAGTGACCGTGGTGAATATCGACAACGGTTTCGGCGCCGCCTGCGCAGCCTGCAAGATCAACAACCTGTGTCAGCAGGATGCCGGGACGTCCTAAATAAGAGGGGATAAATCATAGGGAAAAGAATGATGTTCGCTTGAAACCAGCAGCCCAGGAGCAGCTGGAGAATCCTGAAACTTCGGCCTATTCGTTTTAACGTTCATTCTCCGGAAGTTTTGACAATCTGTCCCGTACTGTACGCAAAATCCGGATTGTGGATTCCACCTCGGCACTCGGCATGTCGGAAAACAACTGCTGAATAATCTCATACTCAAGCTGCTGTGCGGCTTCGAACTTTTCCTGCCCCAACGTGGTGACATACAGCAACCGGGCGCGCTTGTGCCTGGGATTGTCCCCAAGACTGACATAACCGATTTCCACCAGGTCATTTACAGCTACCTGAACCGACTGCCGGGATACACCGCGCTCAAAGGCCAGGTCGGAAATTGTCATCGGCCCTCCTTCAAGCAGAAAGGCAATATTCTTGGCCTGCGCAGACGTTAAACCGCACGCCTGATGCACCGAGTCCTCCACCTCCTCGACCGACTTCCAAGCTCCGAATAAAGAACGGAGCATCTCATGAAGTCTTTTCCCATCTGCGTATTTCATTGTCGAAACATAGCACAATTACGAGCGGTATGCAAATTTGATTGACAATTTGTCAGTCTAGTTGACAACTTTACATCAAGTACGTAGATATCCGGCAGCGGCACCGGAAAAAAGCTGTCCATTTGTCTTTTGAAGAAACAGCTTGATGCAGCACGCCATGCAACCGCGCCTCCAACAGGTCTGCGCGTATCCAAGAGGAATACCAGATGAAAAGTTCCCAAAACAATGCCAACAGCAACCGGACGGTACGTACCTATTGCGCTCAATGTTTCAGCAATTGCCCGGTTGTGGCGCATATCGAAAACGGCCGGTTCGTCAGAGTCAGTCCGGATACCGAACATCCTTTCCATAGACCGCTCTGCCCCAAGGCCTTTGCCGGCCCGGAGCTGGTTGCGAGCGGACAGCGGCTGACCCATCCTCTAAAACGCATGGCCTCAAAGGGTGCGAAGGATCCAGTCTGGGAGCGTATTTCCTGGGAGGAGGCTCTGGACATCATTGTTCGAAATATGGCGCGGATAAAAGAAGAACACGGAGCCGAAGCCTTTGTTTTCTCCCAGACGAACGTCTCATCGCCCCTGTGGGAGCTCATGGCCTTTGTCCGGCGGTTGGCAAACCTCTACGGCACCCCCAATCACATGACCACTACCCACATCTGCAACTGGCACAGGGACAATGGTTCGGCTCTGACCTTTGGAAAACCGGGCAACGATTTTGCCGCAGGCTGGCCCGACTTCGCGCACACCCGATGCATGCTGATCTGGGGGCACAACCCTGCCAACACCTTCAACGCGTACCATCACCAGATCAAGGAAGCCCTGAAGCGCAAGGCAAAGCTCATCGTGGTGGATCCGAGGCGGACAAAGACCGCAGCCAAGGCCGACAGCTGGCTGCAGGTCAAGCCGGGAACCGACGGTGCGCTGGCCTTGGGGATGATCAACGTGATGCTGCAAAACGGCTGGCAGGACACGGAATTCGTACGCAACTGGACAAACGCTCCGCTGCTTGTGCGCGGTGATACCGGCGATCTGCTTCGCGCGCAGTCTTTGAAGTCTGCGTACGAAGACGGCAAGAGCTTCGCGCTCGTCGATTCCTCATCCCGGAAGATCATTCCGTACGTTCCCGGCCATAAACCGGATTTTTCTCCCGAATTGGATGCAACAATCGACGTTCTCCTGGCCAACGGCCAGACGGTTCTCTGCAAAACCGTATTCACCCTGCTCAGAGAGTCCGTGGCCCGCTATACGCCGGAATACGTAGAGACCGTGACCACTATCCCAGCGAACCAACTCGTTGAAACCGTCCGCATGATTGTCGCGAACAGCCCGGCAAGCTGGTTCTCCTTTAACGGCGTGGAACAGAATATCAATGCAACGCAGACAAACCGCGCCATCTGCCTCTTCTACGCACTGACCGGAGACTTTGACAAACAAGGCGGAAACCATGTCAACTCGCCGTTGCCGCCCCTGGCCTATCCCTTCGGTTTCGAGTTCGTTTCCCCTGAAATGTTTCAGAAAAATCTGGCGTTATCAGAGCATCCCCTTGGTCCGGCGGGAACCATCATGAGCGTTCCGCCGCATCTGGTCTGTAAAGCCATCGAACACGGCGTCCCCTATCCGGTGAAAGGCCTAATGGTTTTCGGGGCGAATACTATTTCGGCCAATCCCGACAGCGCGGGCATTGCCGCCGCTCTGAAAAAACTGGAATTCCATGTCCATATCGAACATTTCCTAAGCCCCACCGCCGAACTGGCGGACATTGTCCTGCCGTCCGCAAGCTTTTGGGAATCCGGCCGGGTGGGATATCCGCTGGCCTTCCGGGAAAACAAATGGGTAATTCAGTGGTGCGAACCCGTCACCGAACCGCGCGGAGAAAGCAGGGACGTGCTTTGGATACTCTTCGAACTCGCAAAGCGCCTGGGTTTTTCGGATAATTTCTGGAACGGCAGCCTGGATGCCGGCTTTGAAGCGATGCTGCAACCGACGGGCATCTCCCTTGAAAAGCTCAAAAAATCACCGGGGGGAGTGTCCATCCAGGGGCCGCTGGTCTATCAGCAATACCGGGAAAGAGGGTTTGGCGGAACGACAGGCCGCGTAGAGCTTTATTCACAACTCATGAAAGACACCGGCCATGCCCCGCTCCCCGAATGGACCGATCCGCTTTCGGTTTTTAAAAAGGCGGGTATAGCCATCGAGAACTACCCCTTTCTGCTGATAACAGCCAAACTCCGTGAGTTTTGCCAGTCCCAGCACAGGGCCCTGCCGTCCCTTAGAAGACGCTATCCTGAACCGTTCCTGGAAATAAACCAGGACCAGGCCCGGACCATGGATATCAAAGAAGGCGATATGGTTTCACTGGCAACCGCCCACGGTACGATCCGGCTGGAGGCGAAACCAAGCAAGGAGATAGGTCCGGGCGTCGTCTGCACCCAGCATGGCTGGTGGCAGGCTTGCCCGGAGATCGCCCAATCCGGGCAGGATATCTATGCGGACGAGGGCGCGAATGTAAATCGGCTTATGAGCGCCGATTTCACCGATCCTCTGAGCGGTTCGGTCCACATGCGGGGAGTTCCCTGCAATGTCCGCAAGGGAGAAAACTAGCTAGGGAAAGATACGCAAGCCCCGGACAGCTTCGGTGCGGGGCTTGCCCGGATTCAGCCTTGTGAAAAGGCAACTCACCTGCCCGTCTCGGGCAGACAACAGGCTTGAAGATGTCGAAGCCGATACAATCCAGACGCGGACATTGCCGGCGGGAATGGAAATAATTATGGAAAAAACTACGTACCGCGAATGGAGTGGCTCAAGGCATTATGCCCCTGGCGGCGCAGGCGCCGCAGGACCAGCAGATGGCGCAGGGCCTGATGCCGAGGGTCAGGGCCATGTCCTCGGGCAAGGTATCGAAAATACGGCATTTCCCACTGAAAACCTTTTCAAAGACACGTATGCAGTTTTGCTGCAGTTCATACAGCGACACGCTTTGTCCGCTCACGGATTCCATGGAAACCATCCGCAGGGATTCCAGGCCGAAGGGTTTCAGCAGGTTGCAAAGGGTGAGATCGCCCGTACAGTTGAGCATGGCGCCGTGATAGCTGACGCCCCTGGATACGGCCACCCCGATGGAAGCGATCATCTCGGACGCACTGGTCCAGACGCCCGGATAACCGGCATGGACTTCGCCCAGAATGTGGTAACGGCTCAGAAGCTCGACAAGCATCTGCTCCAGCAGGCGGGTGTATTCCGTGGGGCCCAACATCCGCACCTTGAGATTGAGAATAGGGTAGACGACCAGCTGGCCTGGCCCGAGAAAGGCCCCGCATCCGCCCCGCTCGCTGTCATGGACGCTGATGCCCATGCGTTCGAGATTCTCGACGGCCAGGGGCAGCGACTCGTTTTTGGCGCAGTAGCCCTTGGTAATCACAGGGTTGTGTTCGGCCAGAAGCAGCGTTTCAGGGCTTTTTCCGGAAGAGACCTCCTCTACGAGGGTCTTCTGCAGCGTATGACAGGCTTGATAATCCACCCTTCCAAGCCAGACGGTGCGAACGGCGGCAAGTTGGTACATAACCTCACTCTAGTTGGAAATCCCGAATTCCTTGATTTTGCGATAAATGGTCGCCCGGCCTATGCCCAGCAGCTTGGCTGCCTGGGTCATATTCCCGTCTGTCCGGGCAATGGCTTCGGTCAGGTTCTGCGGGGTCAGTGTTTTTGTCCCGGCCTGCGAGTCCGCCAGTGTGACGGGCGCCGGAAGAGGTGCGCCGGGAGTCATGGCACTGGGCCCAGCCGCTTGGGACGCGGCCGCGTTGGCATTGGCCGCACGTAAAATACGCCGCGGCAGGTGCTCCAGCTGGATGGATCCGCCCTCGGCCAGAATAATGGCCCGCTCCAGGCAATTTTCCAGTTCCCGTACGTTTCCCGGCCACAGATAGCTTAAAAAGGCATTCATGACCTGGGCGCTGACGCGCGGTTTCGGCAAGCCCATCCGCAGGGCTTTTTTCTGCAGGATGTGATTACTGAGCAGCTTCAGATCGTCTCTGCGTTCGCGCAGCGGCGGGATAAATATATCCACCACGCTGAGCCGGTAATAGAGGTCCTCACGAAAATTGTCCTGCTCCACTTCCTTGAGCAGGTCGGTGTTGGTGGCCGCGATGATATGCACGTCAATGGAAATCGTACGCGTGTCTCCCAAACGCATGATTTCATTCTGCTGCAGCACGCGCAGCAGTTTGGCCTGCATGTCCAGCGGCATGCCGTTGATTTCATCCAGAAACAGCGTGCCCTTGTTGGCCAGTTCGAATTTGCCGATCATGCCTTCGCGTTTGGCTCCGGAGAATGCGCCGGCCACATAGCCGAACAGTTCCGATTCGATAAGGTCGTGCGGGATGGCCGCGCAGGAGATGGCCACGAAGGATTCCTGAGACCGGCGGCTGGCATTGTGCATGGCCTGGGCGAACAGCTCTTTGCCCGTGCCGGATTCTCCCGTAATCAGCACTCTGGAATTGATCTTGGAAGCGATGCGGGCAAGCTCGATTTGCCTGGACAGGGAAGAATTGGACCCGACAATGTCCGAGAACTGGTATTTGGCGTAATTGCCGGACAATTTTTTCGCCAGTTTCTCCACTTCCTTGGTTTCGGAAAGATGAATCAACGCGCCCTTTACGCCCTGCTCGCTCTTGAGCGGATTGACCGAACAGAGAAAACGTTTATCCACAGCCGAAAACCAGACCTCCTTGCTTCTGAACAGGCTCTTGTTGTGCAGGGCCTTGGCCATGGGAGCGTCGCCGGGGACAAATTCCAGAATCGAACGCCCCTGCAGTTCGCTGGAATCCATGTCCAGCATGTAGGCGGAGATGGAGTTGCAGTGGGTGACCCGCAGGGATTCATCCAGGGCGATCACGCCTTCGGACATGGAATCCACTATCTGATACAGCATGGTATTCAGGCGGACCTTGTCGTTGTTGAGGCGTTTTTCGCGAAGCTGCCCTTCGATGGCCTGGGCAGCGGAAATGATCAAAGGCAAGGTGTGGGGCTGGCTCTCGGAACTGGGCCCGGACATGGTCAACGCGCCTAGAACCGTGCCGTCAGCGTCCAGCACCGGGGCGGAACAGCAGGTCCAGCCGTGGATGCTCGTCCGGTAATGCTCGGGCCCCACCATCTGCACGGGTTCCCCCAGGTCCAGGCAAAGTCCTATGGCGTTGGTTCCGGCGTGATCGCAGGAGCGCAGGCATCCCGGCAGATAATGGTTCACCCGGGCCTGCTTTAAAATATCGTGGCCGCCGGTGACGGCAAGCACATAACCGGCCTTATCCGCCAGGGTGATGATGTAACCGGTGTCGCGCACCGAGACTTCGATGATCTTCAGGGTGGACGCCGCGGCCTGCACCAGCAGTTCGTTGGCCTGATAGAGCTTTTTGAAATCAGCGCCTTTCATGACCTGCGGCCCCATCCGGGAGAAAGGATCAAGGCCCAGTTCCCGGCACCTTTTCCAGGACTGTTTCACCTCTTCACGCACGGCGCCGGGGTTGGGATCTTTGCCGTGAACCACGACACTTTCCCAAGCCTTGTAGAGTTCCTGCAATCGTTCCGGCGCAATCAACGGATGCGAGTAATCGGACATGGCTGCCTGCGATTGTGTTTGCGGGTCGGAAAGCTGATCGGCCGGAGTCAGCGTCAACATGCAGCGCCCTCCTTTTGAAACAGCCCGCGGGGGCATGAGACAGTGCGGGGCTCGGTGAAACAGCCGACATGCTCTTTTTTGAATAATACGGCGTAAGAATACAGTTTCACAAAAGACTTGAAGCACTTGCAGCAATATTTTCCGTAACTAAGCGCTTTGACGACATCAATACTGGACCAGCGCGCACTATCAGAAACTCTCCGACTGCAAGGCAAACCGTACAAGTCTTTATTGTGCATAAGCAAACTCCCGTCTCAAATTGTCTCATCGAGAGAGTAACTATAACGCAGCCTAAACCATATTATATGATTAAGCAACAAGCGTACCTATGCAACAATTCTATCATTTATCTTTCATTTTACTGAACAATTCATATGGTTACAACGTTGTAAAAAACGCTTGTGACAAATATAACAAGCAAAATTCGTTTTAACACTGTCTCACAAGCATCTCACGAGACACCTTTGAGACGTTTCTGCATTTCTTCTTTTTCCCCGACCGCCAGGGTCACGAAAAAAATCATTTGAGAGATAACAAGGTGTTACAGCTACTTTTAAGCAGATATATCCATTTGGCACCCCCTTTGCTTCATTCGCTAACACGCCGCATCTTGAAAATCGAATCAGCTCTTCGGAGGAAACAAGCCAATGGAACGAGTCATTTTGTTGCAGATGTACCAATCCATGGTCACTATCCGCCAGTTCGAGGAACGGATCGCTGACCTCTACGCCAGAGGGCTGGTCCCCGGTCTGGCACATCTTTATACGGGCCAGGAAGCAGTGGCGGTGGGCGTATGCTCCGCACTGCGCGACGACGATTACATCACCAGCACCCACCGCGGCCATGGCCATGTCATTGCCAAAGGATCCAAGCTCAATGAAATGATGGCCGAATTATTCGGAAAACGTACGGGCTACTGCAAAGGGAAAGGCGGTTCCATGCACATAGCGGACATGGACATCGGCATTCTCGGCGCAAACGGCATCGCCGGAGGCGGCCTGCCCATCGCCACGGGAGCGGGATGGTCCGCGAAGTGGCGCGGCACGGACCAGGTCTCGGTTTGCTTTTTCGGCGACAACTCATCAAACAACGGCACTTTTCACGAAAGCCTGAATCTGGCCGCACAGTTCAAGCTGCCTGTGATCTATGTCTGTGAAAATAATCTCTACGGCATCTCCAATCCGCACGAAAACCAGACCCCCATCCGCGATCTCTCCGTACGGGCCATGGCTTACAACATGCCCGGACAGACCGTGGACGGCAACAACGTGCTGGAAGTTTTCGAAGCGGTTCAGAAAGCGGCCAAGCGTGCGCGCGCCCAGGAAGGTCCTTCGCTGATCGAATGCAAGACCTACCGCTGGCGCGGCCACCATGAGGGCGACCCCAACCAGGGCGAGCGGTACCGCTCGCGCGAAGAAATCGCTCAATGGCGCAAAAAAGATCCCATCGAACGCTTCGCCAAATACCTGATCAAGGAACAAGTAGCCACCAAAGCGGAACTGGCAGAACTGGACGACGCCGTCACAGCGCGTATCGACGAATGCGTGGAATTCGCCCGCACTTCCGAGTTTCCCGCCCTGGAAGAACTGCACCAAGACATCTACGCGAGCGAGGGCTAACCATGAGACAGATTACCTATTGCCAGGCACTCAACGAAGCTTTGGACCAGCGCATGGCGGTCGACAACACCGTGGTCCTGCTGGGTGAAGATATCGGCCAGTTCGGCGGCGTCTTTCAGGTGACCGCCGGCCTGATGGAGAAATACGGAAAAGACAGAGTGGTGGACGTCCCCATTGCCGAAGCCGGCTTTGTCGGCGCCGGAGTCGGAGCAGCCCTTACGGGCATGCGTCCCGTGGTGGAAATCATGTTTATGGATTTCACCACCGTGTGCATGGACATGATCGTCAACCAGATGGCCAAAATGCACTATATGTTCGGTGGCAGGGGCAAAGTTCCCATGGTCCTGCGCACCAACATCGGCGCCGGACGCGGTACCGCCGCACAGCATTCGCAATCCCTGCAGTCCTGGTTCATGCAGGTCCCCGGCCTTTACATAGCCGCACCGGCCACGCCCTACGACGCCAAGGGACTGCTTGTGGAATCCATCAAAAACGACAATCCGGTCATCTTTGTGGAACACAAGAAACTCTACATCACCAAAGGCGATGTTCCGGAAGAAGAATATACCATTCCCTTCGGCAAAGCCGTGGTCCGGCGCGAAGGCGCGGACATCACCATCGTCGCAACCTTCGCCATGGTCCAGCGCTCTCTGGATGCCGCGGAAAAAGCGGCGGAAAAAGGTATCAGCGTCGAAGTCATCGACCCCCGTACGCTGGTTCCCCTGGATAAGGAAACCATTCTGGAGTCCGTCAAGAAAACAGGCAGACTGCTTGTGGCGGACGAAGGGCACAAAAGCTGTGGCGTAGCCGCCGAAATCGCGGCCATTGCCAGCGAAGAAGTGATTGAATACCTCAAAGCGCCCATTGCCAGAGTCTGTTCTCCGGATACCCCGGTGCCGTTCTCACCTCCTCTGGAGCAGGCGTTCATTCCCGACGTCAAAGACCTCCTTCCCGCCATTGAGCGGTTGGCAAAATATTAGGAGGAATCTCATGGCCGTCGAAATAGTTATCCCCATGCTGGGTGTCACTGTCGAACAAGGCACTGTGGTCCAGTGGCTGAAAAAGCCGGGAGAAAAAGTCGCCAAGGGCGAAATCCTGTTCGTGGTGGAAACCGAAAAGGTCACTACCGAGGTGGAGTCCCCTGCCACAGGGATCCTCGGACCGATTCTGGTTCCTGATGGCCAGGAAGTGCCGATTCTCACTGTGGTTTCCCACATTCTGGAAGAAGGGGAAAGCGCAGACGAGATTCCGCAGCCCCAGGAGCAGCCCGCTCCCGCCGCACAACAAGCCGATTCCGGCCAGATCGCCCAGGCCGAACGGCCGGTACAACCGGTGCAGGCCGCCCCTCAGCAAGGCGTCACGGAAGTTGTTCTGCCCATGCTGGGCGTCACGGTGGAAAAAGGCACCATTACCCAGTGGCTGTTCAAGGAAGGTGACACAGTAGTACAGGGTCAGTCCCTTTTTGTGGTGGAAACCGAAAAAGTCACCACCGAAGTGGAAGCACCCGTCAGCGGCGTGCTGGCAAAAATACTCTTTGGCGAAGGGGTCGAAGCCGACCTGCTGACCGTGGTGGCCTACATCACGGACCCAGGTGTGGATCCCGGCATCATCGGCAGCGCTGCAGCCCCCGCATCCGCTCCCGCCCAGGCCGCTCAACCCGCGGCACCCCCCGTACCGCAGGCAAAGCCCTCCGTATCTGCTTCCGGTATCATCCGCGCAGTGCCTGCAGCGCGCAAGCTGGCGAATGAAAAAGGCCTTGCCCTGGAAAGCGTCTCTCCCACAGGACCTACGGGCGAAATTCTATATAAGGATGTGCAGAACGCCCTTTCCGCACAGCCCAAGGCCTCCAGCCTGGCCAAATTCGAAGCCGCGGCCAGCGGCGTGAACCTGGCCGACGTACAGGGTACGGGCGTACGCGGACGCATCATGCGCGAAGATGTACGCGGCGCCGCACAGGCTTCCTGCCCACAGACCGCAGCCGTCCAGGAATCCGGCTCTCCGAAGATCGTGCCCATGGACAACATGCGCAAGGTCATTGCCCGCCGGATGTGCGAGTCCAAATTCAGCGCACCGCATATCTACTTCTTCATGGATGTCTGCCTGAATCCCCTGCTGACATTCCGCAAACAGATTCTGACGCAATTCGAGGAAAGTTCGGGAATCCGGATTTCGGTCAACGATTTCATGCTCAAGGCCGTGGCCCTGTGCCTGCGCGATTTCCCCGAATTGAATGCTTCCTGCATGGGAGAAGGATCCGGAGACTCCGTACGCTACAATACGCAGATCAACGTGGGACTGGCCGTGGCGCTTCCGGGCGGACTGATTGTCCCGGCGCTCCTGGACGTGGACAAGGCAGGCCTGGCCGATGTCGCGCGCCAGCGCAGCGATCTGGTTGCCAGAGCACGCGCGGGCAAGTTGACCGTAGATGAAATGACCCGCGGGACCTTCACCATCTCCAGCCTGGCCCAGAGCGGCGTACGGCAGTTCACTGCCATCATCAATCCGCCCCAGTCCGCCATCCTGAGCGTCCCCGCGACCAGGCAGGAACTCTACCTGGACGAAGGACAGGTGAAACAGCGCAATGTCACCACCCTGGGGCTTTCCGTCGACCACCGTATTGTGGACGGCTCCATGGCCTCTGATTTTCTCCAAAGATTGAAGGACAAGCTGGAAAACCCGGCTTTCACCTTCCTGAACATATAAAGGAAGCTCCATGTACGACCTTATAGTCATCGGCGGAGGGCCCGGCGGATACGTAGGCGCCATCCGCGCTGCCCAACTGGGCATGTCCGTGCTGCTGGTGGAAAAAGACAGCCTGGGCGGCACCTGCCTGAACCGCGGATGCATTCCCACCAAATCCTTTTACAACGACAGCAAGCTGCTGAAGCAGGCCAAACAGTCCGCCGTTCTCACCGGCAACCAGCAGCTGGGCATTGCCGTAGACGCCATGGTGGCCCGCAAACGCGCCCTGGTCAAAGGTCTGGTGGGCGGCATCGAAGGGCTGCTCAAAGCCAATGGCATCAAGCTCGTCCATGGCATTGGACGCATCAAAAAATCCGGGGTTGTGTCCGTTGAGGCGCAAAACGGATCAGCCTCCGAATATGAAGCCAAAAACATTCTCCTGGCTACAGGGTCTCGTCCGCAGGTTCTGCCCTTTTTACAAGTGGACGGCCGCTTGGTGCAGACCACGGACCAGACCCTGGATTCGGAAACAATCCCCCAGCGCATCGCCATCATCGGCGGCGGAGTCATCGGCGTGGAAATGGCCGGGATATTCGCCAACATGGGGCGCGAAGTCGCCATCTTTGAAATCCTGCCTGACCTTCTGATGACCGAAGACGCCGACGTACGCGCGCTGACCACCAAAAAAGCACTCCAGATGGGCATCGAACTCCATCTGGGCACCAAGGTGGTCTCCGTGCAGCCTGCGGAGAACACCGTCACCATGACGTACGCGGACCAGTCCGGCAAAGAGGCCTCCCTGACCGTGGACTGTCTGCTTGCCGCCACGGGCCGGGCTCCGTGCCTGGACGGCGTGGAGCATCTCGGGCTGACCATGGAAGGGCCGTTCATCAAGGTGGACAAGTCCTTCAAAACCAGCCTTGCCGGCGTATACGCCATCGGCGATGTCATCGGCGGCATGATGCTGGCCCACAAAGCCTCTGCCGAGGCCGAGGCCGCCGTGGAACTCATGGCCGGGCACATCACGACGACGCCTGAAATGCAGATCCCCAGTTGCATCTGGGGTCCTGTGGAAATCGGCAGCATCGGACTGACCGAGGAGCAGGCAAAAGCCAAAGACCTGAAATTTACTGTCGGACGTTTTCCCTTTCAATTCAGCGGCGCTGCCGCGGCCAAGGGCGCCCAGGAAGGCTTTGTGAAAATCATCGGCGAAAAACAAAGCGGCGAAATTCTGGGCGTTCACATCGCGGGCGAAGGTGCCACGGAAATGATCGGCGAGGCCATCGCTTTGGTCGGAGTGGAAGCCGTGGTGGAGGATTTTCAGCATGTGGTGAAACCCCACCCGACGCTGAATGAGACGATTCTGGAGGCGGCTCTGGACTGGTCGGGACGCGCTCTGCACGCTCCACCGCGCAAAAAATATAACGGATAAGGCGAAACCAACCGCCAGGACAACTCTCTTTCCCTGCGGATTCTCCTGCCGCCCTTACCCGGCGGGAGAATCCGGGAAAAGATTCAACGAGGTGAGCAGATGACGCAGACCATGGAGTTTCATCACGTGGCCATTTCGGTGGAAGATATGGAGAAGGCTCTTCACTTCTACAACACGTTGCTGGGCTTCAACATTCTCTGGGAAGCCGACCTGAGGGAGGGATTGCCTCTCAGCAATGTGGTTGGCCTGGAAAATGTGGCCACCCGTATTGTCATGCTTACGGGGTACGGCGCCAAACTGGAACTGTTTCATTACATCCACCCCCAGGGGGAAAAAGCCCAGATAGCGAGGCAGTGCGATTACGGTCTGACGCATTTTGCCCTGCGTGTGGAAGGTCTCCACGAGCTGTACGCGCGACTGACTGACGAAGGCGTCTCATTCCATTGCGCCCCGCAAAACCTGCGCCCGGGCGTATGGGCCACGTATATGAAAGATTTCGAAGGGAATACCATCGAACTGGTACAATATGACGATACGCAGAATAACTGAGCATCGCCTCCGCATCTTTTCTTCCGGCAATATCGCCGAGAAACAGGCAGCATTCAGACGGCCCGTCTCTATTGCACATCCTCCCATGGCTGCCTGTTCTCCATATTCCACTCCATTAACCCTTGATGTGGCCCCGAGTTCCCTGAAAACGGCGTCTCCAGCATCATGCCAGATGCCAAGCCGTTTTCAGGGACGCCGCAATTTACGCAAAACAACATGAATAAAATATTTATAACAAAGAATAGGAAAGGCTTTTTACTTATATAAATCTTAAAAATTCAAGAAACAATAATTATTTATTGCACAACTAAAAATCATGATACGTGTTGTGAATGAAAAATAATTATTAGTTTTTGAATAATATGACTCTGCACAGTGTAAGATGGTTGTTTGACGACAAGTAAGGTCATTTGCTGACAGTGCTCGATGGTCTAATCAAAGCCATAAAAGGAGAACAACATGAAATCACAGATGAAGAGACGAGATTTTATCAAAGCAGGCGTTGCCGGTGCAGTCATGACCGGAATGTTTGGTGCAGCGGGCAAATCATTTGCAAAAAGTCCTGAATATTCGTTCAAACTTCAATCCTTCCTCGGACCCGGCTGGAAAGAATGGGAAGAGCTGGTGCCCCGTTTTTGCCAAAGAGTTTATCTCATGTCCGGCGGCCGTATTGAAATCAAGCCTTACCCCCCCGGAGCGCTGGTTGCCACCTTCGATCTGATAGACAGCGTCGGCATGGGCGTCGTTGAAATGGGCTATGGAGCCCAATGCTACTGGAAAGGCATCTTCCCCTACACCATGTGGGCATGGGGAGTGCCCTTTGCTTTCGATGTCGTCGAAGAACACGATTATTTGTGGTACGAAGCCGGGTTGCTCGACATCAGCCGCGAACAGTTCGCTACTAAGGGAATCTACTTACTGGGCCCGATTTATTCCGATGAATGGGGCGCCACCATGTCCACCAAACCCATCAAAACTCTCAAGGACTACGAAGGGCTGAAAGTCAGAAGTTTCGGCGTTGTGGCGGATCTCTGGAAAGCTCAGGGCGCAGCCATTGCCCGCCTCCCCGGCGAAGAACTGTACACCGGACTTTCCACCGGCGTCATCGACGGCGTCAACTGGGGATCCCCCTACGGTTTCGTGGCCACCAAACTCCACGAAGTGGCCAAATTCTATTGCGGTCCTTCCCTCATCGACTTCGATACCGAAGACATGCTGATCAACATGGATACCTTCAAATCCCTGCCCGAAGACCTGCAGGAGTGCCTGCGCGTCGCCACGCGGGTGTTCGCTCTCGAACGCGCCACCATTTCCACCTACGGCAGCTGCCTGGCGGTGGAAACCATGAAAAAGGCCGGCGTCGAGTTCAACACGCTTCCGGACAGCGATCTGGCAACGCTGAAAAAGCAGTCTGACGAGATCATCAGGGCCCAGGCGGAACTGGATCCTGTGAGCAAGAAAGTCGTGGACCTGATTATGAAGACGTCCAAAGTCATCAGCGAGCGGCCCAGACTGGTTCGCAAATAAGCTTAACACACTGCATAGGAAAGAGGTCCCGTGTCCCCATACGGATGCAAGACCTCTTTCCACATTTTGAAAATTCGAAAAAGGAGTCGGCATGAATCGATTGCTTAATGCAGTGGATAAAACCAATGAAATGGTGGGCAACGTCGTTGCGCTCATGATCGTCCCCATCCTGGTGATCATGGTGATGGAGGTGTTCCTGCGCTATGTCTTCAAAGCCCCCACCGTATGGGGAACGGAACTGACCACTTTTCTTTTTGCCGGATACACGTTGCTGGGCGCCGGATATACGCATTTGAAAAAGGGACATGTAAATATGAACGCCCTTTACGGCGCGGTTTCAGAAAAAAACCAGGCCCGTTTCAATCTCATCACAGCCATTGGTTTTCTGCTCTATTGCTCGGTGCTGCTTTATGAAAGCTCCCGCTATTTCTGGGAAGCATTCAGCAAGGGACAGGGCACGGGTTCGGACTGGAATCCGCTTCTCTGGCCCGTGCTGCTCTGTCTGCCGCTGGGAACATTCCTCCTGTTGATACAGGGAATTGCGGCGTTCGTGCGGGACGTCCTATTTTTAACCACTGGTGAACGGGAGTAGATAGTCCAATGAGTATTGCAATGTTGACCCTGATCGTTTTCGGGATGCTCATTTTTTTCCTGTTGCTCGGGCTTCCCCTGGTGTTTTCCCTTGGAGGCACAGCCGTCATCGCCACGTATTTTCTCTGGGGACCCAACGCGCTCTACATGATGGCTACGCGAACTTTCAACAGTTCGAACTCATTCGTCTTTCTCGCCATCCCCATGTTCGTTTTCATGGGCAACATGCTTGAGATGTCCGGCATAGCCAAGTCGCTTTACGACATGATGTACAAATGGATGGGCGGACTCAGAGGCGGCCTGGCCATCGGCACCGTTGCCATCTGCGCTGTATTCGCCGCCATGGTCGGAGTAAGCGGCGCGTCCACGGTTTCCATGGCGCTGGTTGCCCTGCCTTCCATGCTGCATCACAAGTATGATGAAAAACTGGCCATCGGCGCCATTGCATCAGGCGGAGCGCTTGGCGTGCTGATTCCTCCCAGCGTCATGATGATCATTCTGGGCATGTACACCAACACGTCCATCGGCATGCTCTATGCGGGCGGTGTGATCCCAGGCATCCTGCTGAGCGTGTTGTTCATGATTTACATCGGCGTCGTGGGCTTTTTCAAACCCGAAAAAGCGCCGGCTCTGAGCAAGGAAATCAAAGTAAGCTGGCCGGAAAAAATAGAAGCGCTGCGCGCCATCATTCTTCCTCTGCTGCTGATCATCGGCGTCATCGGCTCCATCTTCGCCGGCGTGGCCACGCCCAGCGAAGCCGCAGCAGTGGGTGCCCTGGGCAGCCTGATCTGCGCCGCCGTATACCGCCAGCTCACCTGGAAAAAATTTCGCAAATGCTGTCTGGACACGCTGCGTCTGAACAGCCTGGTGATGTGGATTATTTTCGGCGCATCGGTTTTCACGGCCCTCTACACGGCCATCGGCGCGCAGGACCTGGCCAAGGATCTGCTGGCGCTCATCCCCGGCGGCCGCTGGGGCCAGATGATCGGCATGCAGTTCATTCTGGTCCTCCTGGGTTGCTTTCTCGATCCCACAGGCATCATCATGATCACCACGCCCATCTTTTTTCCCATTGCCCGGTCGCTGGGCTTCGATCCTGTCTGGTTCGGCGTCATCTACGCCATCAACATGGAAATGGGCTTCCTGACTCCTCCTTTCGGATTCAACCTGTTCTACATGCAGTCCGTGGCGCCAAAACATGTCACCATGATGGACATATACAAAGGGATCATGCCGTTTATCCTAGTGGAAATAGGAGCTATCGGACTCTGCATGGCCTTTCCGGAAATCATCACCTGGTTGCCCAAATATATCTTCCAATAACAGGATCCGGAGATTGAAAAACCCAGAAACATTCTGAATGCTCCCCAATCATACGTAAGACGCCGTATCCGATAACGTCTTCGTTTCCTGGACAATCCTCTTCAAAAGAGGATTGTCCTTTTTGGGGAATAATTCTAAATTATATATGCCTTATTGTTTAATCCCTGGCAAAATGGAAGAGAGCCCCAACGGGGCTTGGAGTAAAGACCAGATCCTAGCCTAACCAATTTTCTTGACTACCCTTTAGAAACGAAAAAATAAGGAACGTCTGTTTTGGAATTAGAATAAGGCATGTCCCCGTAAAAATACGCGCCGGAAGTCACGGAGCGCACTCTTCAATGCCCCATGCTCTCCTCACAGAGCGAAATAGTCCTTGATTCCGGTCAAAATGCTCGAAATGGCGACCGAGGAAAGGATCAGCCCCATCACCCGGCTGATGATACTGGCGCCGCTGTTCCCGATGAAACGATGCACCCAGCTGGCCGCGAGCATAAGCCCGAGCGTAATCGCCAGAACCGCGAGGATGATCAGAGTGGTTTCCGCCTGTTCCCAGATGTTGTAGCGGTCATTCTCCGTAAGCAGCACGGCCGCGAGCATCGCGCCGGGGCTGGCGATGGAAGGAACCGCCAGCGGAAAAATGGCTGTTTCACTAAAATCCTTGATCATTTTCATCTCTTCTTCCGGTTTGCTCTCACCGAAAATCATACTGAGCGCGAAAAGAAAGAGTACGATGCCTCCCGCGACCTGAAAGGCCGCCAGCGGAATGTTGATGGCGGTGAGAATAATCTCCCCGGCCACAACAAAAAAGATCAGGATAAGCGCCGAAACCACGGCTGCTCTGCAGGCGATTTTTCGTTTGATCCTTTCTTCGTAGCGTTGGGTGACCGAGATGAAGACCGGAACGGTGCCGATAGGATCGATGACAGCGAAAAAGAAAATGAACGTTGCTAAAATATCACTCATTTCTGGTACCTGTGGGGCGCTTCCCCGCTCTGCGGGCTTGCACCGGTTTTCTTAAATCAAATCCCCATGAACTCGAAGGGGCTGGTTGTGACGAAATCTTTCAACGCATTGCCTTCGTAGTTCTCTCCCCCATCCAGAGGAAGTTTTCTGACGGGTGCTCCCTCGGCGAAATCCACCTGCTTCAGGTCGACCCAGACCAGGTTGGGAGTCAATACGGTTTCAAAAAAATACACCAGGTGCTTCTGGTCTGCCACAGACCTCCAGCGCGTGCTCGAAATATGGGGCTGCCCTTCGGTGGATATGCCGTATGGTACGGATACATTCCGTACGACGCTCAACACGCTGGCAACCGCGATTTTCTGATCACTGGTCTGCGGAATGGCGCCCAGGTAATAGGAAGCCCGTACAAAACGGTCTGATGCACGGTTGGAACCGGGAAGAAAAATGGTGCCGGGTATCTGATCCCAATAACTTTTTATGGCCAGCTGCTCTTCAAACACAGGATCGTTGGTCATGACCTGGTAGGAAGGATCATGATGAATGACCAGTTTCCCGTTTATATATTCGAATATCGCACTGTCGCCGCTGGCGTCGGAAAGCGAAAGGTGCACGGTGGTGAACTTATCGGTGCCGGGAATGAAATCCGTAACCACGACAAATTCCTCTTTCCCAAGTTCCTCCACAGCCTCGGCCACCGTGGCGAAGTTGTCCAGCGCGTACTGCGCCCAGGCGGCAATGGTCAATCCCTTGCGGTTCCCGTCCTTTGCAAAGGACGGATACTGGGATTTGACTAGCCACAGGAGATTGGCAACCAGCCCTTTTTCATTCATTCCGTCGGGCGTTGCGATATCCCACGAACTTGCAACAACGCTGCCGTAACGTGCTTTCCAGACCAGAGAATTGTTTCCCACCTGGCCGCTTCGTTCCATGCCTCGTGGAAAAATCCACAGGTTGGCGGGGATATCGATGGAAAAATCCATGGTCCGACCAGTAAGTACGGTCTGTTCCGGTCCGATATATACCATCCGGGTGCAGGCCTTAGCTTCGGAGACAAAGGCCAGAGCGCCCATGAGGACAACAATGAAAAACAGGCAGACTGCAAAAAAATCAATCATTTCTATTCCTGAGTTGCGTTTGATGGTTTGGCAAACGACGGTGCCGGGGGCACGCTCTGTCTGATAAACATCTTCTAGATTGCCATGATATACAAAAAAATACCAGACATGAGACGACAGCAACGGCACTATCGCTTCAATGCGGCCTGGCGTACGGGTTTTCCTTTGTTTGCAGAATACGCCGCCAATGTTTCCGGACTGCGACAAAGCGCGATAAAAGGCCGGAAAGTCATCCAGCAACGAAAGCGATGCAGAACAGCACCATTTTTCACAGTTGTCTCTTGAAGGTGCATACGTGGAAATGGTATGCGTTTTTCGAAGCCTTGGAAGACGTAAGAGAGCTGCAGTCTTGGCACCAGGCAGGCAAGAGGGAGAAGCGATTCGAATTCGAAAATAATCCGCACCGGGGACGGCTCAGAGCCGGCTCCTCGCGTACGCATTACAGGAGAATGTCATGGACAAACGCCCGTTGAAGCAAAAAACCATCGGCGTATTAGGCGGCTGCAGCAACATCGCAACTGGCGAATATTACAAATTCCTCAATGACGAGGTCAATTCGCGCCTGGGGGGCTGGGAAATAGCGGAAACCCTGATCTCAGGGATGAATTTCGGCAACATCGAAGCCTTTGTCCGTCAGGCCGACTGGGAAGGTCTGCAGCGCTACATGGTATCGCACATCGACAGACTCGTGGCCGGCGGCGCGGATGTGATCATTTGCGCCTCCAATACGCTCCATGCGTCTCTGGAACCGCTCATGGCTTCACGTGACGTCCCCTTCATCCACATTGCGGATCCCACCGGCCAGGCCATCCGGGAACAGGGGTTGAAAAAGATCATTCTGCTCGGCACCAGGCCGGTGATGCAGCTCGCCTACCTCAAAGACCGCTTTGCCGAACGCTTTGGCCTGGAAATCCTGGTCCCCGAGTTGGAGGAACAAAACGCCATCGACCGAATCATTTTTGACGAACTGGTCAGATTCGACATTAAGGATGCTTCACGCCAGGTGTATCTGGATATTGTCGACCGCATTGTCCGCGAGCAGGGCGCCGAGGGAGTCATCCTGGGCTGCACGGAAATCTTCCTGCTGCTGCGCCAGGAAGACCGTCCCGGCCTGCCCATGTTCAACACGGCCTGGCTCCATTGCCGGGCGGCGGTGGATTTCGCTCTTGCGACTCCTTAACACGAACGTATCCGCTTTGCGGACCTGTGACGGCAAGAGAGACAGGGGCTAAAACAGCAGCCTGGACGGCGGTATTTCAAGGCCGTTTTCACGCATCGCCCGATCCGCCACCTGGCGGACATCGGACAGGCATCAGCGGCCTGCAGGATTCTTCTCCGCGCAGTGGCAGCCACCGGTCTTTTTCTCGTTCATGATTCGTTCGAGAATGGTTGAACGCCCATTATCGCGGACATCCTGCCTGATGTCCGCCTCGCTGTAGTTGAAGCAATAGCAAATCAGTTTCGTCATTTTTTAAGCCTGCCGAGGGTTGGTCTGCATAGTCTCATGCCCTGGTTTTTTAGGCTGTTTTTCACCCTTTATAACACAACCCCCAACAAAAGTTTCCCCGCCATGAGCAGCAGAATGCACGCCAAGAATCGTTTGACAGTTCCCGGCTGCAGTTTCAAATGCATGACTTTGGTTCCAATATACCCGCCTCCCCAGGCGGCAACTCCCGCAAAGGCCAGTATCTGCAGCGAAACAGATCCCATGGCGGCATAGGTGATGAACGCCGAAAAGGAGGAAAACGGAACGGTAAGTGCCGTGATCGTGGCCACTTTTTTGGGATTGAAGCCATGCAGTATCATCAGCGGAGAAATCAACCCGCCGCCGCCCACTCCCAGCAGTCCGGACATGAATCCGGCAAGCACACCGACAAAAGTCGGCCATGCGATGGGACGGTCTTCTCTATACTGGGAAGCGTACTTCGATTTTTTAAAAAAGAGCATCATCAACCCGGAAAAAATCAGAAAGCCGATGAAACACAGCATGACCAGTTTTGTCGGGATCAGATGGCCGACATACGCGCCCACCGGAGCCATAAGGGTGGAAGAAATAATAATCGGGATGCCCAGTTTGAAATCAACGCGCTTTTCCTTGATGTTCGAATAGGTCGCGCCGGCCATGCTCACCGTATTTACAAAAAGCCCTGTCGGCCGCGCTAAAGCAAAGGGTACGCCGAACCAGGTCAGCGTCGGGATAAGCACGAGAGCGGAGCCGACGCCCCCTAATGCGAAGATGAAACTCAGCACGAAAGAACATACGGTGATAAACAGGATCGTAGTCATGTTGAACCTTGTATCTCTATTGCGCCGCCCGGATTAAGAAACGGACGGCGCATTACACGCGTTTACGCTTTATACAACGCACCTGGTTTGAAGAGTTTCACCATATCATCCATAGTGCCGGTCAAGCCTTTGACCTCTGCAAAGCCTTGCGATCGAAGATAGACAAAGGCAACTGCCCCTCTGAATATGCTAGAACAGAACGCTACGATGCATTTATCCTTTGGCAATTCAGCAATTCGTTCGGGTAATTCACTCAGAGGAATATGCTTGGTAAACGGAAAGGAAACATAGGCGACTTCTTCATTGGTCCGGACATCGAGAAAAAGATAATGATCATTATGCAAATTTTTACGCATACCCTCCACTCCCATGGCATGGGTTCCGGAACCAAGATACTCGAAGTCCATTTCAGCTATTAATTCGTTCATGTCTTTCATAGTGATCTCCTGATTGTTCGTGAAACATGGTATGTAGATAAGATTACCATCTTCTATTTCGCAAAGTTCATTACATGCCTGGTTGGCTCTGGTTAGACTGAAGCAATTGTTTGATCGCAAAATCCTTTCCGTTTTTTATGTGAAGAATGCCAGCCAATAGAGAAGCAAGCATGAAAAATCCGTCTCTGACCAGGTACCAGAGCATGCCGGAGGCTCCGGACGCCTTTGTTGAGAAACACCCGCAACTGATATCGACACCGCGAACGTAATTGCAAACGAGCGCGCTCCAAAAAATAATCAGCAGCAAGTTCACCAACAGCAGCGTCCCCTCCTGCCATGTTCCCCACAGCAGCAGAACGCCGAGTACAAACTCGAGCCACGGCAGAATGATCGCCGTAAGATTGGTCAAACTGGCTGGCAGCAGATTGTAATCCCGTACAATGCTCGCAAAATCGGCAGGATGCTGTATCTTGCCGATGCTCGCGTAAAGAAAAATGGCGGCAAGCAGAAGTCGCAAGAAGATAGACAGCGGACGCAGCTTCCTCAAACGGCGCATCTTGTTTGTCCTGAAGCAGGAAAAAGAAAACTTGTGGCTCCCATCTCAACCGGCAATTCTTCATTCTGCCAGAGAGTCCAACCGTTTTTCAGAACATAGACGTTACTGAAACCACGCTCTTTGAGCCGTTTCGCCAGCTTTTCACTCAGCGGGCAGTGTTCGCCATCGCAGTAGGTAATAAGCACCTCCGCGTCCTTTAACCTGGGGGCTATTTTTTCAAACTCCTCGTCAAAAAACACGACAGGAAGGTCGAGAGCTCCTTGAATGTGCCCGTCCTCAAAGGCCATCGGCGGGCGGGCATCCAGGAATACGGCCCGCTTGGAAATGAAAAGCATGGCCGCGTCCTTGAGCGCTATTTCCCCTTTCGTTGCGTCAAGTTGCACCGCGCTTTTCTGCGCATAGACCAGGGGGAGGCCATCATTTCTGACTGTGTTGACGCCAAGCCCCAAAGCAGCGGAAAGGATCAGGATGCATCCGGCCTGAATAATGCTTTTTCTCAACATAAAACGCCTCTACCCCGCCGTGATGAAAGGTTTCGCGATGAAATATATCCCGAGTGCTCCGATGACGCCCCCGGCAATACGCCGGAACAGCATGCCGCCGCGCTGCCAGGCCGAATTGGCCAGCAGTTTTTTGACCATGGCGGCAGATCCGCCTGCCACGGCGATGGGAATGCAATGGCCGATGCCGAAAAGTACGATGAAGGCAACTCCGGTAAGAACCTTCTCCTGCACCGTAATGATGGCGAGGATCGGAGCGATGAACCCGAAGGTGCATGATCCGGAGAGTACGCCGTAGGCCAGACCGAGGATGAAGGCGCCGAGCCTTCCCTTGACTTTCAGCCTGGCCATCATCCCGCCGGACAAGGAGCACCTGGCGACACCGAGCATATCCAGGGCCACCCAGAGCAGTATGAGCCCCACCAGAATAGTCCAATACGGGCCCACATCACCGAGCATACGTCCGAGCAACGAACAGACTATCCCGATGGCCGCGATGGTGAGGAACAGTCCGGTGGTAAAGAGACACGCGAAGACAGTTGCCTGGCGGCCCTCGATGAGTTTGTCCTGCCCTGCGACATACCCGACGATGAGCGGTATGGAGGCCAGATGGCAGGGACTGAAAAGCACGCTGACCATCCCCCAAAGGAAACAGCCCAGCGCGCCAAGCAGTACGCCGCCTGTCATCCATTGATTGATGAGGATGAAAACCTGGTCCATCGCCTAACTCGCGCCGAGTTCCTGCAGCTTGGCAACAATGGATTCCTTATTCAAAAAGCCTTCGTGCCGAAACCGCTCCTTGCCTTCCGCGTCGTAAAATATCTGGGTGGGAATGGTGCGAATGCCGTATTGCTTCGGTATATCGGGATGTTCCCAGACGTCGATAAATACAATGGCAGCCTTGCCGTCGTACTCGACGGACAGTTCCTTGATAATCGGGGACATCATCCTGCAGGGAATGCATTTGTGGGCCCCCAGATCGACCATGGTCACTTTGCCGGGAACAGGAACCGTCTGCGGCGCGCCGGAGATCAAATCCGCCGCTGCCGTCTGTCCGGCAAACGTTTCGGCAGCTCCGGGCTGCCAGAAAAGATAGCCGGATAAAACCAACGCAGTCAGCAACATCGCAAGAACAGCATGCTTTTTCACTACCTGACTCCTAAAATTCCGTTCACGGTATCCACAACGCGATTGATATTCTCAGGAGTGACCGCGGACTCGCCCTTTTTCAAATCCAAATCGGCAAGCTGAACATGCTGGAAGTTCGAAAATCCTGCTTCTTCAAGGCATTTTTTGGCACACTGCAACGGACATCCGTCCACGGCCACAATGGTGGTAGCGGCTTCGGTGCTTTTCATGATCCCGGAAACCCTGCCCCCGATCCCCGCCAGGCAGAACATTTTGATATTCCCCTGCCGCGACAGCGCCCTGGCGGACTGATCAGCAATTTCTCCGACATCTGCGGCTCCGGAACAGGAAAAAACGAACTTCGGAGCAGCACTGCACGCACAATTACAATCTGACATCTCAGATCTCCTTTTACTGATAGTTATTTGAAGCAGCCGTTAATCGCCTTTTTTACCTGGCCCGTACCAATGACTTGAACCGCCTCCCCGACAGAAGCCTCGCTCATTTGTCCTGCGCATCCGGCGGCGCTTGTTCCATCATTCTTTCTGGGCCTTTCAATTGGCAAATTCGCCAAATGTTCAAGGAAAATTTTTTCCCCCACCAACTACAATAGACTCCATCCAGCTGAAAAAACATAAAATATAAGGAGCTTCGAATCGATAATACGACTGTTTGCACGCTGCCCGTTTGCAATTAGCGCCATGTCTTTCACTATTTTCCGACGATTGGAAACTGTTAAAAGGTCCTGCCCGACAAAGGAACTCGGACCGCAAACGCATTTCTCCCCGTAGACAGCGCGTCAATCATCCCGAACCGCGAGAGGCGCGCCATGGCATTCAGGATTCGGGCTCTGGCCTCGAACTCTCCCAGGAGCTTCAGCATGTTTGCAGCCCATAAATTTAGAAATTCATTTGGCAAATACGCCAAATGTTATAGCCTGTCAAGTTCTAACTGAGGAACACAGCACTTTCTGAGCCTGTCGATGCAGGTAATCAAATCGTCTGCGTTATCTTGACGTAATTCCCCGCCGGGGAGTATCTCTTTTTACGACATAATAATGAAAAGATAGATATAACTTTTGCTGTTGCTTGTCGTATCTCAACCCTTTCCTTTTCCCCTTCGAGTAAGACTATGAATTTCGACCAACGACGTAGAAAAAGAATCCGCCTTTTCAAAAACTGCTACTGGATATCAGTGACGCTTATCTCGCTCCTGATAGCCTCACTCCTTCCAGACGGAGTACAGCAATGGGCTATTGACCTGCTGGCCAAACCATGGGGATGGCTGGGTCTTGTTGATCCCTTGGCAGAAAGTCTTGAGTTAGAGAATTCCGGATTATTTTATTTCGGAACGAGCGGTTTTCTCATTGGGGTATTCAGCGCACACCTGGTCGCAAACTTTTTCTACCCCAGATATCTTGAAGAATTCGACGACATCACGCTCCATCCAATTGACAGAGCCAAACCCTTTGATGCGCTCTGGGGAGCGACCGTAGGAAAAGAGGATTCCTATATCATGCCCTTTCTTCTGCCTGAAGAGGGCCCCAGACATGTTGCCTGGACGAAGCTTTGCGACCTGGTTGCAAACAGCCTTGCCAATGCCGAGCGCGTACGGTCTGATTCGGAGTCGAACGAAAACAACCTGCTATTCGGCTGGGGAATCCTGGTCGGGCCCTCAGGAGCGGGAAAAAGCCGTTTAGCCGTCGAACTGGCTGCTTGGCTGCGCCGCGAGACCCTTTTTACCGATCCGACCAAAGAAACTCCCGCTCCCGCTTCAAAATGGGAAAAACGCAAGGCAATGCTGCGAACCTGGTGGCGCATACAGATTCGTAAAAATCTGTGCGGACCAGAGGATCCTTGGGATACGGGCTGGCTCAGACCCAAGGCGGCATCCAGCCAGTCTGACCGGACGGAGGAGAACACAAGTAAACAAGCCTTCGCCGCGCATAGCAATCGCGTCAGTGTGGAAGAAAGGTTTACCCGCTTGGAGGCTTGGCGGCCCAGGCGTCCGACCTTTGTGTTGCTGGATGATCCCCGTATGGAAGACAGCAGGCGAACGATCGAAGAATTTCATAAGCATTCCAAGGACTACTCCCATCCGGTGCTGCTGCTTATCGTAAGTCAGGGAATCCCCAGCGATCTGGACCTGCATAAGAAAAGCGGTATCAATGAAAAAGGAGACTTTTGGCACCAAAAGCGCTTCTCAGACATGCTTGTTCCGCCGATTGATCTGGGTGTGTTACAACCTTTCGAGGATGTTGAAATAAGAAAAGCTTCCGCGTACGCACTGCCCCGCGAGATGAGCATCGGCCGGGGCAAGGATGAGGATATCGCCCGCTTCAGAAAAAAAACAACAGGGCATCCGTTTATAGTGGAACTCGGTTTTCTCTGGATACGCCAAGGCCATCCGTTGGAAAACATAAGCAGGAACGCGCTTCTTGCAGAACGAGTCGAACGAATAGAGGAAGCCTTTGAGCAATGCGGACTGGACTCGGAAGATTTTTACGAAGCCATGGCTGTTGCCACCATAGCCGGTTCCCACACGCCTGTATCCAGGGACCTTCTGGCGAAAGAATTTTCCAAAGATCCTTTCGAGACCAAAAAACTGGTAAATCTGTTCCCTCATGTTGCCAAAGAAGACCTGGAAAACGAGATTCCTCCAGTCCGCCCGGAAATCGTGGGGGAAGCCTTTGTCAGGCATCTATACGCAACTGGGATCAAGAAAAAGCGGCATGGAGAAATCGCAGCCTTGGCCTGGAAGATGAATCCTGAAGGAACGCTGCGCTCTTCATTACGTTTGGGCTTCATACAGGGCGATCCCTTAAGTGAAGCCATCCAAACCCCTCCGGAAAATGCCGGTATAAGCAACGCCGTTCTGGCTTGCGCCTATGCCAAAACAGGAGTTCTCCTTCCCCTGGAGGCGGACACCGACACCCTGCGCTACCAACAGTCCATCGAATTGGTCAACAAGGCCCACAGTTATATTCTCAAGCTTTCGGAAACAGAGATCGAAGAGGTAACAAACACGCTGCGTACTCTTCCCGATACCATCCTTTCCTACCAATACCTGCGCGCCCAGGCCTGGGCGGAACTCATGTGGACTCTTCTTGCCCGCTATATTGATAGCTCAAGCTATTCCGAGGAGACCTTTTCGAGCTGGCTTAACCCGTTTCACACCCATGTAAAACAGCACCTTGGAAGTTACCAAAAGTATGCAAGCCATTTTGAAAATGCCCTTAGTAAAACTTTTGCCACTTGCGAAATCGAGCGGCTGATAAGCGTCATCTCCGTGACAGAAGAGGCCCGAAAAAAACTCAATTGGTGCGCCCCTATGCATGGCTGGGTCACAGATGCTTTACCCAATGCAGACCGCCTTTATTCCGCCTTGAACAAAGTCTATGAAACAGAGAATCAACAAACCATTATAAATATTAACTCCGTTTTTCTGTTTTCAAAACAACCTGAAGCTATAATTGAATATATCAATTCAATACACGCTCAACGACAACCATCGAGAGACATAGATTATATCCGCATTATGGCTTTAAAAAATTATTGTTATGTCTGTTTAGTGGCAGAAACTCTCTTCGAAATCAAGAAGTACATACATGATGTTGAAGTGTTGGCTAAAAAGTACCCTGAAGATAGGGACTTCCAATTGGCTCGAAGCATTGTATGGAGGCACAATGCCTACAGGGCGTATCTGCAGGATGACGTGCCTTTATGCAGACATTGCATAGAAAAAATTGAAACCATTGCGAAACCGTTTACTGAAGATCAAAAATTTCAACATGGACGGGCTATGTCATGGGGGACCTACGCATGGGCGGCTTCCAAGCAAGATGACCTCCCCACATGCAGGCAATGTGCTGAAAAAATAGACGCCATTGCCAAACCGTTTCCCAAAGACAGAAGCTTGCAATTCGAGCGGGTTAATACTTGGTGCGTCTATACTGGAACGGGTTCCAACCGGGATGACGTGTCTTTATGCAGGAAAGCTGCTGAAAGAACCGATAACATCGCGGAAGCATTTCCGGAAGACAGAGACTTCCAATTCTTGCGGACTTGTTCATGGAGTGGCTATGCATGGGCAGCTTCCAAGCAAGGGGACTTGCCCTTATGCAGGCAGTGTGTTGAAAAAGTCGAGGCCATTGCAGAGCCATTTCCAGAAGACAGAGACTTCCAATACCAGCTGACTGATACATGGCGAGTCTATACCTATGCGGCTTCAAAAAAACGTAACGTGCACTTATGCAGGTACTGTGTTGAAAAAATTGAAGCCATTGCGGAGCCCTTCCCAGAAGACAGCGACTTCCAATGCCAGCGGGCTGAGGCATGGGAGCACTATGCCTGGACTGCTTATAAGCAAGATGATTTGCCTTTATGCAGTCAATGTGTGGGAAAAGTTGAGGCCATTGCGGAACCCTTTCCAGAAGAAAGAGACATCCAGCGCAAGCGGGCTCAAGCCTGGAGGCATTATGCTTGGACGGCTTCCGATGAGGATAATCCCCTATGCAGGCAATGTGTTGAACAAGTCGAGTCCATTGCCGAACCGTTCCCCGAAGACAGAGAAATTCAATCCGAACGAATTGAAGCGTGGAGATCCCTTGCCTATGCGGCTTCCCAAAAGGGCGACTTCCCCTTATGCAGGCAATGTGTGGAAACAATTGAGGCCATTGCGGAATCTATTCCCGAAGACAGCGACATCCAGCTCACGCGGGCTCAAGCCTGGAGACACTATGCCTATGCGGCATCCAAGCAGAGTGACCACCCCTTATGCAGGCAATGTGTGGAAAAAATCGAGGCCATTGCCAACCTGTTCCCTGATGATGAAAAAATCCAGCAAGAGCTGACAGAAACAAGGGATATCTATACGCAGCTCAACAATTAAGTCTGTACAGGAGCGCTATCCCGGACAGCTTCGCGAGGTTGATGCCATCCGGCCCCTTCGGGCTTGTGTTCACGACTTTGCAGCAAAAAAGCAAGAACCCACAAAAAGGGAGGGGCGCCGTTCCATGGCGGGGTTGGCTTGCTCTTCCAGGCATCCGCGGTATCCTGGCAGAGGGTTGCCCCATGGTCCGGCGCCCCACGCGGGTCATCGCATTGTAACTGTTGAGGCGATGCGTAAACGTCCTACTTGTCCGTGGACGCTTGCGTGCTTTTTTTGATGCCCTTGAGCACCGTGGAAAACAATTTTTTGGGCGAGCCTTTCGAAGAAATGGAACTGGACATGTTCATGACCATCCTCCATTGACAGGATTATTGATAGGATTGCTCTGCTTCCGAGTCGGTCAGGTCTCCCAGGGTCCGTGTCAGGGACGAAAGGCCCGAGCTGCGAAGCATGTAGCAGGGTTTGTCGCAATGTTTGCAGGCGTTTTTAACAAACAGGCTGGCCTCGTGGCTCACGCAGTCCACGGGGAACAGCACGGCGTCCGCCTTGGGGAGAATTTTCTGGAGTTTTTTACTGGACGTTTCCACGCCGCCGTCATGATGCAGGAACTGGCCGCCGTACTTTTCCACCAGCATCCGGTAATGCTTGATCAGATTCGTCCGGCCGCCCACATAGAGGATGCATTTGCCGCACAGGTTCCGCTCCGTGCAGCGGTCCGCGTATTCGCAGTTGCAGGCCGCTTCCGGCGCGGCTGATACCGCGCGCTCCATCTCGTTTTCCATGAGTTCCAATTCGGCCCGCTGTTCCGCGTTTTCCCGCTCCAGGGCCGTGTTGCCGGCCTCCAGCTCCAGAACGCGTTTTTCCAGCAGTTCCGTACGCTGGCGCAGGGTCTCCAGCTCTTTCTGCAGCAAGGCATTGGCGCGGAACAACATGGGATCCGACACCGTGTCCGTCTGTTCGCGACCGGCCTCCAGCTCCTGGCGCAAAATCGAATTGGTCTGCTTGAGCGTGGCGTTCTCTTCCGAGAGTGTTTCCGTCCGCTTCCTGTACACGCACTTGACCTGCTCGAGACGCTCCTGCGTTGTAGCCAGATCTTTCTCCATGGTCCGCAACCGCTTGATGTCCCCCCGGTTGGACGCGCCCACCGCATGCGAAAGCATGTGCACTTCGCCGAAGACATGGGCCTTCAATCCGGCCGAGGCGATCGGGTGGGATATAAGGGCCCAGTACGGACCGGGGATGATACCCTGCTGCATACTCTCTTCCCAGAGCACACGCAGCTCATCAGTGGTCTTATTCAAAGAGAATTTTCGCAGAATGCGCTCGTACTTTTTGTCCAGCAGTTTGTTTACTGCTCTGGAGGGCGCGCACTCCTCCTTGCAGAGTCCGACGAAGATACCGTGCAGCTCGTATTCCGTCACGTTCTTGCGCAGCTCGACTCCGGTCTTGCGCGCGATCTTGCGCAACTCGGACAGGCTCAGGCAGGTCCCCACAATGGAGCATTGCGTATCCGGCAGCTCCCAGATTTTGATGCGCCGGACCGGTTCGTTCTGAATCTCATTGGAAAACATACATCCTCCTGCACGGCCCCTGCCCCGGATCCGAACCGGAAGCAGGAGCACTGTTACATCCGGTATCTCAGGCTGCCTGGCGCAGCGCTGTTTCCTTGTTTTTACGAATTTTATCCGCCAGATAGGTACCGCACTTTTTCAGGCCCATACTTTTGTCCAGGGCTTCTTCAAAAAACACGGCGGCCTGGCTGAACTCGCTCTGCATCTGCAGTACCAGTCCGATATTATTGAGAATCTTTACTTCGTAGGTCTTAAACTCGCCTTCCTGGCAGACCTGCAGCGCCTGGCGCAGCAGGGTCAATCCTTCGTGGAATTTCCCCTGGTTGCAAAATTCCATCCCCTGGCGATTCAATTTACCCACCGCGTTGGCTAAACACATAAGAGACCTCGTTTCTATTTTTAAATTGAGAAAAATTTTGTTCCACGCCGTCATGGGTTCATTTGATAATGAATCTCATTTTCACTGTCAAGCGTTTTTGAAAATAATTCTCAACTACATGCAATCACCCGCCAGCCCTTGTATTGCAATACATACATATACCTGTTTCCTTTCCGGGGATTGTCCTGTCCAACGGCTTGTGGTAGGCAGAAACCAATTCTCAATGAAACAAAGCCGGGTAAGCTTCGCACTCCCCCGGCCGCAACCTTAGATTCTTTTTTACCAACAAGGAGACACCCCATGCCGGTACTGAAAATGACGGAACTCGACCTTGCGGGAAAGCGAGTCCTGATTCGCGAGGATCTCAATGTTCCGCTCAAGGAAGGTCGTGTAACCAATGACAAACGCATCCGCGCCAGCCTGGATACCATCAAGTTCGCGGACAGCGCCGGGGCCAAGGTCATTCTCATGAGTCACCTTGGACGTCCCACAGAGGGAGAATACGAGGAACAGTTTTCACTCAAACCGGTTGCCGAGCACATGTCCGAGCTGCTGGGCAAGCCCGTACGCCTGGTAAAGGACTGGCTGGACGGCGTCGACGTGGCCGAAGGCGAAATCGTGCTCTGCGAAAACGTCCGTTTTCTCAAAGGCGAAAAAAAGGACAATGAGGAACTGGGCAAAAAGATGGCCGCGCTCTGCGACATCTACGTCATGGATGCTTTCGGCACGGCCCACCGCGCCCAGGCTTCCACCCATGCCGTGGCCAAATTCGCGCCCGTAGCCTGCGCCGGAATCCTGCTTTCCGCCGAACTGGAGGCCCTGTCCAAGGCTTTGGAAAATCCCAAACGTCCGCTGCTGGCCATTGTGGGCGGCTCCAAGGTGTCCACCAAGCTGACCCTGCTGGAAAACCTGAGCAAAAAAGTCGACCAGCTCATCGTGGGCGGCGGCATCGCCAACAACTTCATCGCCGCCAACGGACACAACGTGGGCAAATCCCTGTATGAGCCCGAGCTGGTGGACGAAGCCAAAAAACTGCTGGATATGGCCAAGGCCGCCGGCAGCGTCATCCCGGTTCCCGTGGATGCCGTGGTCAGCTCCGAGCTTTCGGAAAACGCCGCCCCCACCCTGAAGAACGTGGAAGAAATCGGCCCCGACGATATGATTCTGGATATCGGACCGGTGACGGCCAAAATGTACGCGGATTACATCAAGAAAGCCGGCACCGTGGTCTGGAACGGCCCGGTGGGCGTTTTCGAATACGACCAGTTCGCCGGCGGCACCAAGGTGGTCGGCTACTCCATCGCGGACAGCAACTGCTTCTCCCTGGCGGGCGGCGGCGATACCATCGCGGCCATCGAGAGCTTCGGACTCGCGGACGGCATCTCCTACATCACCACCGGCGGCGGCTCCTTCCTGGAATTCCTCGAAGGCAAAACCCTTCCGGCCGTGGCCATGCTGGAAGAACGCGCCAAAGGCTAGCTATTACAGAGCGATCTACCCTTCGCTTTGCAAAAACAGCAAAGAAAACGAATCATTGAGGTTAAAAACCTCTTGAAAAAAGCTTAAATAACCGGGAGAAACCGCAGGGTTTCTCCCGGTTTTGTCTTATTTGGGGAAAACGGAAAGGATTCGCACGAAGTCGCGGACAGCCTGGTCGAGACCGGTCAGAACAGCGCGGGATATGATGCTGTGGCCGATGGAATATTCGTGAATGCCGGCTGTTTCGGCAAAGCCGTAGATGTTGGTGTAGTTCAGCCCGTGTCCCAGGTTGACCTTCAGGCCGAGCTGTTGCGCGTACGCGATGCCTTCCAGAAGTTTGTCCAGTTCGGCTTTGCGCTCCTTGCGCCCTTTGGCGTCCGCGTAGTGGCCGGTATGAATCTCGACGTATTCCGCACCGGTTTCCCGGGCGGCGTCGATCTGTTTGCGGTCCGCGTCTATGAACAGGCTGGAGGTGATCCCCGCCTCGGTAAAAGGCGCGATGTAGTCCTTGAGGAAGGCCTCCCGTCCGGCGCATTCCAGACCGCCTTCGGTGGTCAGCTCCTCGCGTTTTTCGGGCACCAGGCAGACCATTTCTGGCCTTGTTTCCAGGGCGATACGCTGCATTTCCTCCGTGGCGGCCATTTCGAGGTGCAGCTGCGTTTGAATGACTCCTCGCAGGCGCGAGACGTCATGGTCCTGTATGTGTCTCCGGTCCTCGCGCAAGTGCACGATAATCCCCGCCGCTCCCGCCAGTTCGCAGGCAATGGCGGCAGCCACAGGATCGGGTTCCGTTCCCAGGCGCTGCTGGCGCAAGGTGGCCACATGGTCCACGTTCACTACCAATACGGGCATGCTCTCCTCCTCTAAACGCGGGTTTCCGAAGTTCAGTCCTCCAGATACTCGCTGATGCTGTTTTCAATGTAGGCCGCGATTTCCTCGGCCCGCTCCCGGCTCATACGGGTCACTTTTCTTGCAAGATTCGACGCTTTCATTTCCGGTATTCCGGAGCCCTGCTCTATCATGAACACGTCCACTTCTCCACGTCCTGTGAATACGCCGCAAAAACAGACGGCTCCGGCAAAGACATCCTCGGCGACAACAGGAACGCAGGCTACGGTCATTCCGGTCGGGCATTCGGCGAAAACCGTCTGCTTGGTACTCTCCGCCTGCTGCAAGGCGCCCTGCAACCCGACGGAGCAAATGGTTTTTTCACCGTTAGGCGTCGCCATAATGGCGGGACAAAGTTTGTTGCCGTACTCCTTGTTCTCCGTCAGACGTTGCCGCTGCGCATCAAAAACAAAGGCATTTACGCCGTAATCTTCGCAAAGTTCCTCTTCCACCTCCATCCAAAGCCCTAAAGACATGATGTCGGTCAATTTCATATATCGCTTCCTCAAAAGTGTATGATGTTAACGCGGATCCGGGACTAACGATCCGGCGCTTTGAAAAATCTTCTCCGCAGCTGCGCTGCATTCCAAGTCTTCAACTCCCCGGCATCCGGCCAGGGCCTGGAGCCGCAAGGCAAAGGAGCCGAGTTCACTCAAAAGCCCGGACAGGTGCACGCTCCAGGAAGCCGTTTTTAATTTTTCAGACCTGGCCGTACGTCCGTCCTGCTTCATTTGTTCCCGCAACTGCAACAACGCCGTCTCAAAGGCTTCCTGCGCTTCGCCGACGCTTTTTACAAACGCGGCCGGAGCCTCGGTGTCGGCTTCGTTTTTTTCGCACGCCTGGCGCATGGCTTCGGCCATGGCCTCAAGAGCGGCCCGCAATCGCCGCTCCGCCTCGGGAACACGGACAGTGAAACTATGCGGACAACCGAGTTTCTGCAATGATTTAAGCTGGCCGAGAATTATCCGGCTGTTGTCCAGCGTGCCTCCGAGAAGCGCCAGCATCCCGGGAGATACCTGTCCCGTGTCCGGAGCCATGTGCAGCAAACCCGGCGCCTTGGCGTACACGGTACGCAGTTTTTGCAGAAGCGCAGCTTCTTCGGAGCTGCTCTCCCGTGCCATCAGTCGCCTGATCACCCCGGCCATGCCGGAACCAAGGCGAGCCACAAGCCCCCGCAGCTCCTGTTCCGCATGGAACGGGTACAACAGATTGGCAATGGTGTTGGAAACCGCTATGCCCACAAAAATGGCGGCCAACCGTACCACCGGCGGCTCCAGAGAGGTCGCCGGGCCGTCGCCCTGATAAAAAGTCACAACCATCGCCAGGGCGGCCTGCAATCCGAAGTATGCGCAACGCGCCTGCCCATAATTGATGTACATTGCGCAAAAAAGAAAGCAAAAAATCAGGGTCAGAAAGGGAAAAAAAGAGTGCATCACGGGCAGGCCCGCCAATAGCAGCGCAAAAATCCCTCCCGTCAGACACCCCGATACGCGCAGCAGCGCTTTCTGCCAGGTGGCCACCGGATCCGGCCGCAGCACCACAAACGCCGCCACTGCCGCTCCCATGGGGCTCGGCAGATCAAAGCACTTCCAAAGCAGCGGAATGGACACCATGGCCAGCCCCAGAGCCACCCCCGTTCCCAAAGCCATACGCGCGTCAGGCCCGGGCGCAGTTTCCTTGTCTGCGGAAAAATCCCGTCCGTCCCAGTCCATCATATGTACGGCGAAACTCTGCAGCAAGCGGACCAGATGGTTGAAGCGCAAGCGTTCGTCAAAACCGCTGCGGCCCACATCCGCTTCAGCCAGGTAAATCTCGTAAGCCTCCAGCATTGTGCCGGTAGCCTGATCCAGCTTTTCAGCGGCCCGGCGTACGCCGGAGCCCTTGCCGGTGTCGGCAATACCCGAAACCACCGCCGCGGCCAGATCTTCCACAGCCCGGGAGACGTTTTGCATCTCCTCGCCGAATCGTCCGGGCAGCCTATCCCTGTGGGTCTTTTCCAGGCTGAAATACTGCTGCAGCTGGCGAAACAACCCCTGCCCGAGCCGCAACAGACGCTCGTAGCAGGCGGTCTCCTCCAGGGTGAAACTTCCCTCGATCCGCGCTTCCTGCAGCAGGCCCGGCAGGCGGCTCAGATCCTTGCGCAGAACCTCCAGCCGCGACAAGACGTCCGGAACGGCAAGTTCGTCCGCGCCTGCCTGCCCTCCTGCGGCAAGCGCTGAAAGGCCCGAGGCAAAAGCGCTCCCCATTCCCCGCCACAGTCCGGACAGGCCCGTGCGAAAATCCTCTGCGGCCCTGGCGCCCAAAAACAGACCGCAGGCCAGGCCGACCGAAGCCCCCAGCGTGATCTCCAGCGAACGGAACACGCAGAGTTCAAAAAGTTCCCCAGGAGCATCCAGCCCGGCAATGCCCATGGCCACGACCAGAAAGCCGGCCATGGACCAGGCGTACTGGTCCCGTGTCCGGAAAGCGCTGACATACATGGTCAGCACGGAAAAGCCAAAAATCGCGGCCAGCAACAGCCAGGGATCATCGGCCAGAAAACCGACCACCACCAGGGTCAGCGCCGCGCCCGCCATGGTGCCCGCAATACGCAGCACGGCCTTGGAAAGGGATGCGCCCACGCTGCTCTGACTGACTATCAGCGCGCTGATACCCGCCCATTCGGCCTTGTCCAGCTGCAACCAGACCGCGGAAAGATACGCCAGGACGCTGGCCAGGGCAGCGGCAAAGGCCAGCCTGGCCTGACGCGAGCCCGGGTCGAAGTTCCGGATTTCTTCCCGCAATCCCTCGGCGAACTGGTTGAACACATAGCGAACGTACATTTGCTCTTACCGGGCCGTTTCAGTAAATCACCAGCGTACGCGCGTCCGCACCCAGGCGCAGAGCGGCTTCTGGCGGCATCTCGGAAAATTCGATGCGGACGGGAAAACGCCTGGAAAGCCGGATCCAGTTGGTCCGGGGTTCCACGTACGGCAGTACTTTGCCTTCATCCGCCTGGCGGGAAATCCCGTGCGCGATGCTCTGGACGCGCCCGTTGTAAAGATGCCACGGATAGCCGTCCAGCCAGACCAGCACCCGCTGCCCCGGCTTGAGGTGCCGGATGAACTGCTCGCGGTAATTGGCTTTGACGCGCCAGCCCGTCCGGGCGATGAGCGCGAGCAGCCTTTGCCCCGTCTGCGCGTAATCTCCGGGCTTAATACGCAACCCCGTCACATAGCCTTCCACGGGCGCCAGAAGGCGGGTCCGCCGCAGGTCGAAGCGGGCTTTTTCCGCGGCGGCCTCGGCGGCTTCAATATTTTTATGCTGCATATCCAGGGACTGTGCCGCTTCCTCCGCCAGAGCCGCGGCGGTCACCTGCTTGTCCGTGGCGCTCTGCAGAACCTCCAGCTTTTCGTCGTATTCCTGGCGCGGCAATTCTTTTTTTTCAAACAGCTGACGGTAGCGCGCCTCGGTCACCGTGGCCAGCTGCAGCTGGCTTTCCGCCTGCTTTTCATCGGCCTGCGCGCGCACCAGCTCCTTTTCCAGCAGGCCCAACCTAGAACGCGCCGCGTCCGCGGCGGCTTCGGCCGAACGTACGGCCAGCTGAAAGGGTTCAGGATCGATGGCCGCCAGCAAGTCGCCCTTGGAAACGCATTGATTATCCGCCACCGGCACGGAAATCAGCGTACCGGATACGTCCGTGGCCAGCATGATCAGGTCCGTATCCACGTAAGCGTCGTCCGTATAGGCGACAAAATAGCCGGACAGCCAATACAGCCCCAGCAAAACGGCTATGGCAAGTACGACCTGGACGCCCCTGCGAGCCATGCTGCCTCCCGAGTGTTGGAGTTACGTTCCGTCGTGTTATAATTCCGTCGACAATTTTTCCCACACTCAGAGATATATAAGAAGCAAAAAATCGACTTTTTTCATTTTTTCTTCCGGCAGCTGGAACAACTGCTCCGGTACGCGCTTGTTCCGTCATTACGTATGGAAGAAACAGCCCTCCTTATAAGGAGGATTTATTCCGAATTGACTTTCCTGGCTCCTGGCGTAGGTTGCATGTTGAAGCTGAAACATCCGTATCTGTCTTCCCAACACCGGCCCTTGCCGCTTGCCTGGTCTGAAACACTGCATCCCATGGCTTCCTTTGTTTCCAGATCCCAATCTTATCGAACGGCGGTTCTCTTTTGCAAAAGCTATTACTCGTCAATCCCGAGCTTCCCTATTCGTTCTGGAGTTATTCCGAAACATGCCGGATGGCCGGACAAAAAACCCTGGCGCCCCCGCTGGGCATTTTGACCGTTGCAGGCATGCTTCCCAAAAGCTGGCAGATGCGCCTCTGCGACCTGAACACCGCCCCCATGCGCAGGGAAGATTGGGATTTCGCGGACACGGTTTTGTTCACCGGCATGATTGTGCAACGCGCCAGCCTTCTGGAGACTATCCGGGAAGCCAAAAAACGCGGCAAAACTGTGGTGGTGGGCGGCCCTTATGTCACATCCGTGGCGGAAGACGTACTTGGAGCGGGATGCGATATTCTGCTCCAGGGCGAATGCGAAGAGCTTGTGCCCCAACTGCTCGATGCGCTGGAACTCAAGCAGGACCCGATTGTTCTGCGCTGTCCGCGGCATCCTGACATGCAATTGTCGCCTGTGCCCCGCTTCGATCTGCTGCGCTTCGACGATTACAACGCGATCACCATCCAAACCTCGCGCGGCTGTCCTTTTCACTGTGAATTTTGCGACATCACCAATCTCTACGGCCGTACGCCGCGTTATAAAAGCCCGGAACAGGTGCTGCAAGAGCTGGAAACCCTTTTCGAACTCGGCTGGCGCGGCACGGTTTTTTTCTGCGACGATAATTTCATCGGCAACAAAGCACATGCCCGAGCCTTGCTCGAACTGCTGATTCCCTGGAACAAAAGCCATGGCGAACCATTTTCCTTTTTCACCCAGGCGTCCGTCAACCTGGGACAGGACAAGGAACTCATGGACCTGATGACCGAAGCCAACTTCAGCGACGTGTTCGTAGGTGTGGAGACACCGGATCCCGCCGCTTTAAAGGGCACAAACAAACACCAGAATGTAAGCAATCCGCTGCGCGAGTCTCTGCAGAATATGCAGCGCAACGGCCTTTCTGTACTGGCCAGCTTTATCCTCGGCTTCGACGAGGAAACTCCGGGAGCAGGAAAACGTATCTGCGAATTCGTCGAAGAACTCGCCCTGCCCGTGGTGATGCTCAACGTGCTTCAGGCCCTGCCCAACACCACCCTTTGGAACAAACTGGAGCATAACGGCAGACTGCGCTCCGGAGCCGACTGTTTCGGCGGCAGGGGCGCACAGATGAATTTTGATCCGGCCCGCCCGGAAGCCGAAATCATCGAAGAGTATTTGCGTGTCTGGGAATACCTCTACGAACCGTCCCGATTTCTCGCCAGGACCAGCAGATACTACGAAGCCATGCGCCCCACGCGTAAAGCATTGGGGCAGGCAAAACATTACCCCCACGCGGCGCCCAAGGCAGAACTCCCCTTCCGCCGACGGGCGTACGACCTGATCACTTTCGCCCGGATACTCTGGCGGCAAGGCATACGCGCGTCTTACAGACGACAATTCTGGCAGCAGCTTGTCTCCATCCGCCATCAGAATCCCAGCCGTTTCATGCGCTACATCAGCACCTGCGCCATCGGGGAAAACATGTTTGCCTTTCGAAAAGAAATGCTGCGCAACGCGCCCTGGAAAAAAGCCTGACCGCTGGCGTCACCAGGAATGCGCGCCGTCTGTCCAGTAGCCGTAGGCGATGCAATAGCGAACCGGATCGATCCGTTCGGGAAAGCGTTTGCTAATCTGGTAGCAATCATAAGCTCCGTTGGAAATCAGCTTATAATCCTTGCCGTCGGAACAGTAGAGATACTGCGTCCGCTGATCTATCCTGTTGCGCGGATCCTGCGGCAGTTGGGTAAGATAGTCCGGCACCAGACCGGGCACCCAGTCCGGTCCGGAATACGCGTCCGGGCCCAGATAACCGTTGGGATTGAACCCGGCGCTCCAGCCCCGGCTGACCGGATAGGCGCCGTGCGCCGCGCGGTAGCTTTCCAGAGCCGAGCGGATTTCCTGGAGATCGCTGAAATTTCTATCATACCTCGCATGCAGGGGCAGCCACAACCCGAAAAAGGCGACGGCCACGGCAAGCGCCCCGTTCTGAAACAGGCTGACGCCGGAGTCTTCACGCCCGAACCGAGCCAATAACCGGCGCCCGAGCATGGCCAGGCACTGCGCCAGGCAATAAAAACTCAGCGCGAATATCACCAGCCTGGCCTGCACCGTATGCCGCTCCGGACAATCCGGCGAAATCAGAGTGCAGAGATAGGTAAACAACACCACGAATGCCAGATGGAACCACAGAAAAAGGCTTTGCGTACGGTCAGGGGTTTTCACAGCGAGAAAAATACAAAGTATCGCCAGAACCGGGAGCGTCACTGGTCCGAACGGCAGAAACTGCGTCCCCAGCAAATGGAAAAAAGCTGTTTTGGGAAGCTTCATCACTATTTCAAAGCTGGGATGAAAGAGATTTTCTTCCATCCAGACGAACTTGAAATTCGTCCAGCCCATTTTCAGTAAATCAAGCGGATACTTTTCAATTGTCAGGCGTACGGCTTTCTGCTTGAGTTTGTAGTAGTCGTAGTGCGTCATGCCCAGCTCCCGCATGACATCCTGTTGAACGGCCGTCATGACGAAGCCATCCTGTCCGCCGTTTTTTCTGTACAAATAGATATGCTTTTTCATGACATTGAGGTCATGATCCGGAACCTGCATCTGCATCAGCCGGGGTGCGGCAAAAAGCTGCAACGTGAATACCGCGTTGGACGTATACATGAAGTGCCCGATGCCGAAAAACAGATGAAAAAAGCACCACAGCAGCGGCAGGAGCGCGCTGCCGCCCACAAATCCGGCCACAGCGGCCAGGGCCCGTTTCCAGGAGCGGGACCGCAGCAACACGAAAAAAATCCCCACCGCGTACAGGGGGGCAAACAGAGCCAATGGCGGACGGATCCAGATGAATACCCCCAGCAACAAGGCCAATACGCCCAGAATCCAGAGCCTGGGCCGGCGCATAAAACAGACAAAACCGAGGATGCTTATCCAGGTGCACACTATGGAAATGCCTTCCACCAGGATGGCGTGCTGGTACAGCAGAGTTCCCGTGTCTACATAATAACTCATTGAACACAGAAACCCCACGAGCGGACTTCGGGATACGAGGAAGAATACTCCGAAAATCAACAATGGCAGGCAGAAAAAAAGCGCCTGCTGCACCACCTGAAGGGACTGCAGCAGAGCCAGACCGGACGGATTCGGATTGTCCCAGCCTTCGGCAGACATGCCCGTATTTTTCATATCCACCCCCTGCAGCCGGGCCAGCCCCAGGATAATCAAGGGATAACCGGGCGTACGCAGCGGATCGATATAATACTCCTCACCGGCGAAAAATTTCTGCAACTCCCTGGCGGATTCCAGGTAGAAGTACGTATCGACCGAAAGGTCCTGCGGGCGCACCAGTGACGTGAACACATTCCAATGGAACACCATCGAAATGATCAGAACGAGAGCAAAATATACCCAGGCGCGAATTATGGAAGGGCACTGTCTGGTGGCCAGCCCCCGCAAAAATCCTTCTGACGTATGCAATACTCCATCTGCTGGCATCAGCTGAACCTCACAGGCAACAAGTAGACGCGCCGTATAGATTTATTATTTTATTTTAAATAGTTAACTCTTAAAGTGCAGCATCATAGCCTTCTCCATATTTTCCCGCAAGTCTCAAGCGGAGAGTCCTGACGTAACACCCTTAAATATCGCAAGGAAATATCCTGACGCAGAGTAGCAGCAAAAAAGATACACGATGCATGTTGTCTGATTTCCATTTCAAGTAAAAAGTGCTGGCCGTACAAAACACACAAAATCCAAAATTCGTTCTCCTATTGTTCAAACAGATTGTCTGCGATATATTACGACAGCATTCTTTACTCAGAGGCAGTCAAACCATACCACCGTCAAATTGCAGTTAACTGTCGTAGTTGCAGAACAGAGGAGAAATCAACAACATGTCTTTCCTTCGACTCCTGTTCTTTCTGTTGGCCGCTTTTCTGCAGGTTGCCTGTTCGTCGCACGATACCATTCCGGAAATCAACGTCGGGCATGCGCCCCACGATCATCATGCGGCCCTGTACATTGCCGCCTCCCGTCCGGATTTTTTTCAAAAAAACGGAGATGTGTACCTCAAGGAAATCACCTACCGACGCAAGTACGAACTGTATTCCCAGGATACTCTGCTGGCCCGTCTCAATATCCAATCCTCCACCGGCGGCGCCCAATTGATCCGCAAGCTCACGGAACGGCAGCTGGACATCTGTTTTGGCGGAGTGCCGGCCATGATTCAGGCCATAGATTCGGGCAGTCCGCTTTGTCTTCTGATGCCTTTGATGACCGGAGGCGCCGGTCTGATGTTGCGCAAGGATATCCCCGTAGATAACTGGGGTGAGTTTATCGCGTACCTTTCTCATGCCAATGCTCCCGTACGCATCGGCTACAAAGCAGCTTCCTCTGTTCAAAACCTCATATTGGAACAAGCCCTGGAATACGAAAAAATTCCTTTTTCCCGGCATATGCATCAGGCATACACGCCGCTGGTCCTCATCAACATGTACGACGCCGCAAATCTCATTCCCGGAATGCGCGACGGTATTATTGACGGTTTCGTGATCATGGAGCCTTTTTTGACGCTGGCTCGGAAAGAACTTGGCGCGCGGATGATCTGCGCTCTGGACAAGCTGCCGCCGGAAGGGCTGTGGAGCGAGTACCCCTGCTGCGCCCTGGCCGCCGTGGACCGAACTTTTGTTGAAGAGCAGGAGAAAACAGTGACCGCCATGGTTCGGCTGGTCAGGCTTGCCCACGACTACATCCAGAAGCATCCGCAGGACGCGGCCAAGGCAGTGGCCCAATGGCTGGATCAACCGGAGGAAATCGAACTCATTTCCTTGCCTTCCATCCATTTTCTAAATGACTTCACGGCGGCCTGGCGTGCGGGAGTGCGCTCCTGGGTGCGCTCTTTGATCGCTTCGGGAAAGATAACCGGCAAAGTGGCCGCAGCGGAAAAACAAGGAAATCTTGACAAACTTCTTTATGATACGGGCCCCATAAAACGGGCTTCCCGGACGCCGTTATGACTCTGTCTCGCAAAACTTTTTATATCTTTTCCTCGCTTACCCTTGCGTCTATGCTCCTTGCATCGGGGTTGTTTCACTATTTTTACGCAGAGGATCAGATACACCGTGTTACTGGAACACTCTTCCGCTCGTCCCAATACCTTCACGAGATTGAACGCTCGCTCTTTGACCTGATAGAAAGAGGCAACAGCTCGGATTATCAGACTTTTCGCAAGCAGATTACAAAAACGCAGCAATTCCTGGAGCATTTCCTCCAGGACAAATACGTTTCCGGCACAGACATTGCCCCGCAACTGCGTACCATTCTGTCCCAACTTAAAAATTACGAAAATGCCGCTCTGGAGCTCAAGGATAAATATCGAGAAAACAAACAATTGAAGAAGCTCTTACGGCAAACTTTTTTCAAGATTCCCGAGCTGCTGCGCAAAAAGGCGACACCTGAGTCAGCCATGAGACAGCTGGAGCAAATCGCCGACTACCGCAAACTCCTGGAAACGATGTTGGCTTCAACTGATTTCAAGGCCTTTCCCACTGCCAGACAACAGGCCAGGCAGATACTCTCCATGACGTCTTTACCCGAGTTGAAGTCCATCATTACGGATATCGACAAGATCATTCAGGAACTCTACGTCATCTCTCTGGCCATCCGAAACAATAAAGCTATCCTGGACGCCACTTCCGTGCATTTCCACAACTCCGTGCAGGAGGCACTGGAAACCATCGATTCCATCATCGGCAACAGCCGGACCCGCTTTATCAGAGCGACATCCGCCATCAGCGTCATGACCGTGCTGCTGGCCGTTTTTTTCTGGATTATCGTCCAGCGCTACTTCAAAAGATTTCTGGATAGCCAGAAACAACTCATGGACGCCATCCGTTCGGGCACCAGCAATGTGGACCCAAGGTTCACTTCCCGCGACGAACTCGGGGAACTAACCCGGACCTTGAAAAAGCTGGCCATGGAGAAAGAAGCCATGGAGCACTCCCTGCGCCTGGCCCGCTCCGTTGCGGAATCCGCCAATGCCGCGAAAAACGAATTCCTGGCCAATATGAGCCACGAAATACGCACCCCCCTCAACGGTATCCAGGGCATGATCCAACTGCTGCATATGACGCAGTTGAGCCAGGAACAAAGCGAATATACGCAAGCAGCCATGCAATCCACACGACGTCTGACCACGCTGCTGACGGATATTCTGGACTTATCGCGTGTTGAAGCGGGGAAACTGGATATCCGGCCCGGTTTTTTTGATCTGGGGGAGGTCCTGATTTCCCTGGAATTGCTTTTTACATCCGCCACACGGCAAAAAGAACTCGAGTTTCGTGTTCAGGCCGGCCCGATCCCCAATACGCTCGTGGGCGATGCGGCCAGGTTGCAGCAGATTCTTGCCAATCTTGTGGGCAATGCCATAAAATTTACGGACAAAGGAAGCATCACGGTTGAGGCCATGCTGCTGCCCACAAGCACCGCCACCCTTGCCAGAATGTTGTTTTGCGTCAGCGATACGGGCATAGGCATTGCCGACAGTATGCTGGAGCAGCTTTTCGAACCCTTTGTGCAGGGAGAAACCCGATACACGAGACAGTACCAGGGTGCAGGCCTGGGCCTGTCCATCACCAGGCAGCTGACCAAGCTCATGGGCGGCACGCTGACCGTTTCCAGCGAAGTGAGCATGGGAACCAGCGTATACCTCTCTCTGCCTTTCCGGATCCCGGAACAGCCTGTTGCAGACTCCGCAACAGATAAAACGGCCTACGACGATAGCAACTTCAGCGAAGCCATGCATATCCTCCTGGCCGAGGACGACTCCATTTCGCAGTTTACCACAGCCAAACTGCTCGACCGCCTCGGGCACCGCATAACCACTGCTGAAAACGGCAGCAGCGCCCTCGAAGTTCTGCAAAAAGACCACTTCGATCTGGTGCTCATGGATATTCAGATGCCCGTCATGGACGGATTGGAAACCGCAAGGACCATACGAGCGGGCAAAGCTGGAAAGGAAAACGAAACCATTCCCATCGTGGCCCTCACCGCCTACGCCATGACCGGGGACCGGGAAAAATTTCTTGCGGCAGGAATGGATGATTATCTGGCAAAACCCATAAGCTTTGAAATGCTGCGCTCGCTGCTGCTCAAATTCCGTCAGCGGAGTGCGCCCGGCTCCTGAACCAGCCGCATACCTCCGCCTGCCTTTTTTGACGTGCCTCCGGCTATTTTTGCAGCAAAGGCAGCAAGGTGTTGCCCGTATTGAATACGGCCAGGACGATCACCAGGATGATTGCGGCCTTAGGACGCGCGGCCAGACATTTGGTCAGCGCGTGAAAGGCCAGGTAGAGCCCGTACCAGGCAACCAGAACGGACAACCCCACCGCCACAGGATTGCCGTGCAGCGAGAGCGAATCCACCAGCAGGTTCACGGGTTCCAGCGCCATCAGCGAAGCCATGCAGCGTACGCTGGTCTGAAAGGGCGCGCCGCCCTTGCAAACCATGGCCCCCACCAGCAGCAGCGCTCCGCCCACAAAACTCAACAGCACCACCAGCAGCGGCATGGCCAGCAACGCCAGAGCCGCCGCATGCGGACTGTCCAGTACGGGCACTCCCGTAAGCTTGAACATGCCCAGGGCGCAAAGCACAGCGCCGCTCACCAGCCCGTAGAGCGCCGCCTTGATCATCGGCTCCAGAAAACCTCCGTCAACTGGCATTTTTTCAAAATAAGCGGCCGGGCGGGTGAGTGTCTGTATCGTATCGCTGACAAAATCTGCGGGTGAAAAGTGCATGACGTCTCCTGTGTACTCCTGTTAATGAGATAACTGCCGTATGCTGTAGAGCAAGATAAGCGTCAGGGCAATACCCGCCGTACGCCCCCCCCGCGGCGGGATTCCCCATCGGCGCGTTATAGGGTATGTCCGGTGCACTGCAGGAAGCATTGCCGTATGTTAGTCTAACCAAGGATTGCCGTTTATGACCGAACGCATTGACCACCCGCTGTTTTTAGTAGGTATGCGGGCCTCGGGCAAAACCTCCGTGGGCAGAGCCCTGGCAAAACGCCTCGGATACGCCTTTGTGGATCTGGATTTGCTGCTCTGCGAGCAGCTGGGCAAGAAAATTGCGGACATCGTGGCCCAGGAAGGCTGGGAAGGATTCCGCGCGCACGAGGCGCGGATACTACGCGAAGCCTGCGCGCCGCGGACCGTCATCGCCACAGGCGGCGGCGTGATACTACGCGCCGACAACCGGGAATTCATTCTGCGGTCAGGGCGCAGCTATTATCTCAAGGCGGAACCCGAAATTCTCATCAGGCGGCTCATGGGCAACCCGAACCTGGCCCAGCGTCCGCGCCTGAACTCCACCGCAGACGCGGACCAGACCGAAAAAGCCTACCATCCGGGCCAGGAGATCCGCGAAACCCTGGAGCAGCGCGCCGCCCTCTACGAACAGGCCGCCCATGCGGTCATCGACGCCGACAAGGCCATTGACGCCCTGGTGGAAACCATTGCCGGACATTTTCACGCTACACCCAGCCCCAGATAGGAGCAGTCCATGAAAATACTCGTACTCAACGGCCCCAACCTGAACATGTTCGGCAAACGGGATCCCAAAATCTACGGCACGGAGACCCTGGACGACATCCGCGGCAAGCTGGAAAAACTGGCCACCGAGCTGGACGCGCAGATCGATTTTTTCCAGACCAATCACGAAGGCGAAATGCTCGACCGGATTCACGCCGCCTTTGCGGACGATGCGATCCGGGCCGTGGTCATCAACGCGGGCGCCTGGACCCACTACAGTATCGCCCTGCGCGACGCCCTGGACATCCTCACCGTGCCCATCGTGGAAGTACACATGTCCAACATCCACGCGCGCGAGGAATTCCGCCACCACTCGAACATCGCTCCCCTGGCGGCCGGTTCCATCGTGGGCTTCGGCGCCGGAAGCTACCTGCTCGGCCTGCGGGCTGCAGTGGATCTGGCGAAGCAGCGCAGTTAGTAAAATTACGCCGCCATCTGCGTCCCTCTCCCCAGGATGAGGTTCAGATCGTTGTCCAATTTGTATGACTCTATCATGTTGATGAGATCGAGGTATTGTTCAAATCGTTCTTGAGACGTATCGTAGAGCTTTATCAGGCCGGCTTTTGAATTAATGCCGATGGGCACAACTAACGTAAAACTATATTTTAAGGAGTGATCACAAATTATTGCGGAATTCGCGAAAGCCTCTTTTTCAAACTCTTCAGTGGGCAACTCGATATTTTCATTGGCTGGCCACACCGAACCATGTCCTTCCGTTACAAATACTCCTGCCTTAGCCTGGAATCTTTTGCAAAGGCTCGCCAGAGTCTGATCAAGATATTCCTGCACTGAAATCTGTCCTAAGGAGACCTTATCAGAAATTTTATCAAGTTTTTTCAAACAAGCTACGAATAATGCTGATTTCGCTAAATTCGTTGCAAGAGCAATTTTATCATCAATACACTTTTCAATAAGCTCATTTATAATACTGAATACAAATTTAAACAAATACCCTTCCGTCACCAGGATCAGCACTCCAATATATTTTTTCCCAAAATATATCGGAGCCGCATAAACATGGCAGCGGTTTCGATTCTCATGTTTACTGCAACAATGAACTATTTTTCCTGAGTCTTTAGCTTGTTTTTCAAGATCTTCCAATTCGTCAGCAGTAAATAATGCCAATGCCTTGTTGCTTGAGCCAATATACGTTGAGAGTGTACTTCTTATGATTGCATGTCTAATGTTGATATAAAAGTTATTATAGCTCTCGACAAGAATAGTACAAATCGTATGCAATGAACGCTCAATAATGTCTTTTTTGTCCAAGGTTTCATCAGCAAGTTGATTACTCAGCACATCGAACTCTCGATGAATGTTTGGTAAACTATACAAAAAAGCAATAAATACCGTAACAACAACACCAATTAACATGAACAAAAAAGAATATAAGAGCTGTACCCCCCCGGAAACATCACCTATGGCATTCAAAGAAACAATCAGAATCGTCAGGAGCATGAGCCAAAACAATCCAACACCACCGATAACAACAAGTCTTCTCAGCTTAAAATACATATTCATCGGTACCCCCTTCTAATGTAAAGTTCAGGGTAACTTATATTTTTATACGTTTTATTGCAACTATTTATACGTTTAAACTTTACCAAAAAATTCATATTTTTCTGCAGCATAACTCACTGTTTTTTGAACCTTAGAAACTCCTTTCATACTTCTCAATAAATCAGCATGTTAGACATTCCCTTCCTGAGGACTGACCTCTCAGCCCAGAGGTGCATACCAGCTGCTGGCCTATCCGGCCCGCAGCTGGTATCACGACCCGCATGGAAGCATTAGCACGTACGCGCCTGGTGGTTCTGGGGCTGGACGGGCTGCCCTATTCGCTGGCCCGCTCCTTGTCCGCCCAGGGCGTTCTCCCGAATCTGAGTAAACTGGCCCTTGCGCCGCAGGCCGGGGCCATCCGGGCCGAGCTGCCCGAACTTTCGCCCGTGAACTGGACCTCCTTTTACACGGCAGCCGGTCCGGCCGATCACGGCGTTTTCGGGTTCACGGCTCTGGATCCGCAGAACTACGAACTGCATATCGCCCATTCGGGCTGGGTTCGCTGTCCGACCATTTTTCAGCGCCTAGGCGAGCAGGGTAAAAGCGTCCGGGTCGTCAATCTGCCCAACACCTACCCGGCCATGCCTCTGCCCGGCATGCTTGTGGCCGGATTCGTGGCTCCGGAGTTGAGCCGGGCCGTGTTTCCGCCTTTTCTGGCCTCCGGCCTGGCTGAAAAGGGCTACAAACTCGAGGCCGACACCGTACGCGGCAAAAAGGACCCGGAATTTCTGCTTAGCGAGCTGCGCGCCACTTTGGAATCCCGCCGCCTGGCCCTGGAGATGCTCTGGCCCGACCTGGCCTGGGATCTCTTCGTCTTTGTGCTTACCGAAACCGACCGGCTGTTCCATTTCCTGTTTCCGGCCTGCACGGACGCGGACCATCCGCTACACGCGGCCTGTCTGGAATTTCTGCGCCAGTGGGACGCGCTCATCGGCGACGTGCTCGAACGCTATGACAGCCTGCCCGAGCCCAAACGGCTGGTGGCTCTGGCTGACCACGGTTTCTGCGCTTTGAAAATCGAAGTGAACCTGAATACCTGGCTCGAACAACAGGGACTGCTCCGGCTCGCGCCGCTGGCAGGCGGCTCGGAGGAACAGGAAGCGCACGAGCTGGACGCCGGGCGGATCCTGCCCGAGACAAAATGTTTCGCCCTGGATCCCGGACGGATTTATCTGCACGCGCGGGAACGTTTTTCCCGCAGCGCCTATGGAGCCGGGGAACTGCGCAAACTGCTGGAGGATATCAGGCAGGGACTGCTGCACTTGACCTTTGAGGGCGAACCGGTCATGCAACAGGTTGCGACCAGGGACGCACTCTATCCGGTGGAAGCCGAATTCCGCAACGCCGGAATCGCCAGCTACCAGCCGCCCGATCTGCTTTGTACGCCCAATCCCGGCTTTGACCTCAAGGCCAAGTTCGACAGCCGCGCGCTGTTCGGACTGCACGGACGTTACGGCACGCATACGGTGGGCGACGCCTTTTTTTACGACAGCGCCGGAGCCCGGCCAGAACGTGTCCGCGACGTGGGCAGGCTTGTCCTTGCCCATTTTAACGTCAGCGCGGACCAGACAACAGATTCCGAACACAACGCATGAGCATAGATTACCAGAACGAACTGAACCAGGCCCAATACGAGGCCGTCACCACCACGGACCGCCCGCTGCTGGTCATCGCCGGCGCGGGCAGCGGCAAAACCCGGACCATTGTCTACCGCCTGGCCTACCTGGTGGAACAGGGCGTTCCGCCCGAGGCCATCCTGCTGCTGACCTTCACCCGCAAGGCGGCGCAGGAAATGCTGCTGCGCGCGGGCGACCTGCTGCGCAACAGCCAGGACAACATCGGCGGCTTCGGCTCTTACGGTTCGGACCTGGTGGGCGCCGTACAGGGCGGCACCTTCCACTCCTTTGCCTACAAGATCCTGCGCACCAATCCGCCGCCGGACTATCCGGACCGCCTGGTGATCATGGACCGCCAGGACGCCGAGCATATTCTGCGGGACATCAAGGCCGAACTGAAAATCGGCAAGGGGGATCGCTCGTTCCCGAAAATCGGTACGGTCTACGAGATGCTCAGCAAATCCCGCAACAAGGAACTCACCCTGGATACCATCCTGACACGGGAAGCCTTTCACCTGGCCACCTATGGGGACGACTTCCGGGAGATGGGCAAAGTATACGCCAAACGCAAACGCGAAAACGGGCTGCTGGATTACGACGATCTGCTCTTCGGACTGGAGTCTTTGCTCAAGGAGAACGAAGGCGTCCGCGAATGGCTGCGCGGCCGCTTCGGCCATATCATGATCGACGAATACCAGGATACCAACCTGGTACAGGCCCGGCTGGTGCAACTGCTCGCGCCCGTGACCAACACCGTCATGGCCGTGGGCGACGACGCCCAGTCCATCTACGCCTTTCGCGGAGCCAACGTCCGCAACATCCTGGACTTCCCCAAAAACTTTCCGGACACCAAACTGGTCAAGCTGGAGCAGAACTACCGCTCCACCCAGCCCATCCTGGACCTGACCAACAAGATTCTCGAGCAGGCCACTGCCCACTTTGATAAACATCTGTTCTCCGACAGGACCACGGGCCCCAAGCCCGAACTGCTGCGTCCGCTCAGCGACCTGACCCAGTCGCGCCTGGTGGTCAACAAAATCGTCGAACTGCTCAAGAAATACCCTGCCAGTGAAATCGCCGTGCTTTTCCGCGCCGGATACCAGTCCTACAATGTGGAAACAAATCTGGCCAAACTGGGCGTTGCCTTCAAAAAATACGGCGGCCTGCGCTTTTCCGAGGCCTCGCATGTCAAAGACGTGCTCTCTTTTCTGCGCCTGGCCCTGAATCCTGGCGATACGCTGGCCTGGCAGCGGGCCATTTCGCACATCAACGGCATAGGCCCCAAAACAGCGCTACGGCTGCACAACGACCTGCTGGCCAATGACGAGAAAAAGCTGCAGAAATCTTTTGCCAAGTGGCCCGAGCTGCGCGATTTTCTCGAGCTGCTCGAAGACCTGCGCAAAGACCAGCGTACCCCCGCGGCCCTGGCTGCCATGGCCCTGGAATTCTATGAACCCATCCTGGAGATGCGCTATCCGGACGATTATCCGCGCCGCCAGAAAGGACTGGAGGAGCTGGCCCAAATCGCCCTGGGATACGAAGATCTGGAACAGTTTCTGGCCGATCTCAGCCTGGAAAACCCCGAACGGGGCGAGGAACGGACCGAGGTGCTGACCCTCTCGACCATCCACCAGGCCAAGGGGCTCGAATGGGACGCCGTACTGCTCATAGACGCTGTGGAGGAGCGCTTTCCCTCGCGCCATGCCCTGAACAATCCGGACGATCTGGAAGAAGAACGGCGGCTGATGTACGTGGCCTGTACGCGCGCCCGCGAATATCTGGGGATTTTCGCCCCCAAAAACCTCTACCGCCGGGGCCAGGATTTCTCCGAACCCGCGAGCCTGAGCCCCTTTGTCCGGGAAATCGAAAACACCTACCTGGACGAATACCGCGAAGAACTCACCGGCGGCATGCATTACAAACGCCAGGGCAACCCGGCCATACTCTCCGCAGCGGACGCCGCCCCGGAATCGCCAGACGGACCGCCGCCCCTTTCCAGTTCCAAAAAAGCGGCATCCCGTACGGATGTCTGCTGCTACTGCAAGCACAAGATCTTCGGCCGCGGCAAAATCATCGGCGCGCTTCCGCCCGACAAATACCGCGTCAATTTCCCCGGCTTCGGCCTCAAGGTCATCCTGGCCGATTATCTGGAGCTGGAAAAGGATTGAGAATTTGTAGCTGACTGATCCATACCCGACAGCCCGGACATCTTCTAAAGCCCGGCGGCATCTGATTTGTGGCGACTGTGGCCAATGGCTTCCCGGATGACTCGTTTCAGGTCGTGGATTTCAACCGGTTTTGTCAGACAACCGTCCATTCCTGCTTCCAGAAAGGCTTCCCTGTCCTCGAACATGGCATACGCGGTCAGGGCAATGATGGGCAGATGCGCTTTCTCCTCTCCCAGCTTACCGCCGCGGATGGCTCTGGTCGCCTCAACACCATCCATCACAGGCATCTGCACATCCATCAGCACCAGGTCGAAATCCTGGCTTTCGAGAGCCTTGAGAGCCTGGGCGCCGTCACCTACCACCTGGACGACACAGCCCTCCCTTTCGAGCAATTTTTTGGTTGCCAACTGGTTCACTTTGTCATCTTCCGCAAAAAGCGCCCTGATATTGTGCAGGTCGAAAGCGGTTTCCTCTTTCCCGGAGACTGAGGACGCTGGGTGCTGCGCCACGTTATCTAGCGTAAAAGGCAGGGAAACATAAAATGTTGTCCCAACCCCTTCCAGGCTTTCAACAGAGATAGAGCCTTCCAGCTGTTCTATTAGTCGTTTGATTATCGCCAGGCCAAGGCCCGCTCCCTGGTAACGACGCGTGTAGCTTTTTTCCACTTGGAAAAAAGGGGTGAAAAGTTTGTCGATTGCGTCGTCCGAAATCCCGATTCCCGTATCTTTGACCGAAAAAAGGATGTTCCGCCGTGTCGCGTCATTTCCGGGCAGGACAGATACCTCCAGGGTTATGCTCCCTTTATGGGTAAACTTAACCGCGTTCCCCACCAGATTGATCAGAATCTGCTGCACTCTGGTCATATCCCCGTACACCGTAGGAAGCGTTTGAGGATCAAAGGCAATCCGAAAATCCAGCCCCTTCTGTTCGGTGGTTACCCGGAAAAGCTGCTCCACCGACCGGATGAGCTCGTCCATGGAAAAGGGTTCCGTCAGAATTATCAACTTGCCTGCTTCCAGGCTTGAAAGATCCAGTATGTCTCCCAGTAACCGGGCCAGCCGTCTGTTGGCATTGAACGCCATGTCCACGTATTGGGTCTGTTCCGCATTCAGCGCGGTTGTTTTCAGCAATTGCATCATTCCCATTACGCCATTGACCGGCGTACGTATTTCGTGACTCATGTTGTCAAGAAACATGGATTTGGATTGGTTTGCATTTTCAGCATTGGCTTTGGCAATCTGAAGCTGCGCCTCCGTGCGTTTACGTTCGCTAATTTCATGATGCAGTGAATTGATTCTTTCGCGCAGGGCCCCACGCATGGACACGAATGCCTGGGAAAGGAGGCCGATGTCGCCCGTCCCGACAGTCGGAGCCGTAAAATCCAGATTCCCTTTGGCGATTGCGCCTGCGGCGCGAGTGAGCTCCCTTACGGGTCTGGTCATACGCCAGATGACAAGGGAAAGCCCCCCACAGGCCAATACGGTTATCGCCAGAAGAATGCCCCCAAGGCGTCTTATGAAGGCCTGTACTCCGGCATATTTTATTTTTTGTGGAACAGCGAAACCTATCAGCCAGCCCCAGGGCTCGAACGTCCGTACTATCGCCCATTTTGGTTCACCAAAATAGTCGTAGTTATACTCCCCGTTGTGGATCGACAAAGCGGTTTTGAAAAATGGAGCCGCCACAAAGGCATTGCTTCCAGTAGGCTCCTTGGGGTGTAGCTTTATCACCCCCTCCTCATTTTGGATAAAGGGATATGTCGGCTGGTCCGGTGAAAGATAATATACGCGGCGCAAATAGTTGAGCGCTGCATTTTGAAAATCATTGCTGTAAGCTTCCGCCATGCCTGTCGCCTGCAGTCTTTCTTCTTTTTGCGCCAGGTACCGCACAATCCTGTCAATACGTTCGGTATAAACCTCGGATTGACTTTGATCCGTTATCTCACGCAATTGGCGATCGGCAAGAAAGATGACGCACCATGCCGCCAACGCAAAAGCGCACAACACCACCAGAAGGATACTCTGCACCAGGGATAAGCGTTTAAGCATGATTTTCTCCATCGACCGTTACTGCGTCTCGGAAACAAACGTGACCCTTTCAATCAGCTCCATGGGGAACTTGATCTTCATTTTCCTGGCCAACTCCATATTCAAAAAAACCCGTGCCCGCTTATTCGTGGTAATGGGAATCTCCGCCACGGGCTTGCCGCGCAATATTTCCAGGGCGGTAGTTGCCGCATATTCGCCGAATTCGGTGTTGTCCTTGGTCAAAGCCAGCAAAGTGAAGCTGATCATCGCCAGATTGACTGTTCCGGTCGGAATGCGGGTATTATCCAGGATAAATTCCTTCATTTGACCGTCTTCCCAATCAGCGACTCCGGCTTTACTCCGTAGTATCAGCATGTCGGCGCTTTCCTGCATTTTCATAAACTGCGCTTTCCACTCCGCACTGTCGCTTACATAGATTTCCTGTTCGAATGCCACTCCCGGTATTTTTTTATAGTGCTCTACAGATTTGCGATCTGTTAAAACATCGCCGGTAAGGATCGCGACTTTGTCTCCTTTGGCATAGGGACGCAAAGCATCTATGAGCTCCTTAATGTGACTGACTTCAATCTGCCCGGTAACGTTACTATACGGATACCCGTACTGGTCCACGGACCAATTGACTCCAAAAAAAACTATGGGGAGCCGGGCTTCCTTGAAGTACTTCATTACCAGGTACTTGCTGGCATTGTCGTCGGACGCGATCACCACGTCCGGTTTCCAGCTGTCTATGACTTCTTTGGCTTGTAAGGCTGCTTGCTCTTTATATTCCTCTGATGTGTTGCGCTTGGTGTCCATGTAAATAACTCGCAACTCCACTCCCGTATGGGCAAGCAGGCGGCGTATGGTAGACGTATGCCGTACGGCTGAAGGAAACTCCGCGTGGTAGGAATTGACATACAGCACTTTTTTGCCGGCCTGGGCCCATGCGATTCCTCCCCAGCAAAACAGCGCAAGCGCTACATACAGGCTTCCCCAAAGACCGGCTTTTGGCATAGTGCCCTCAACTTATCGTAGTACATACGCTGAAATGTTAGAGATTCCCCCCCCCTCAGACATGAGCAAGACTTCAACCAGCTTAAATTATTGCTTTTAGTGTTTTATATTAACTATAGCACGCCTAAACAGGGCAGTAAAGCATCACTGCATGAAAAGCTGTTTACCTTATGCCTCGTCCTGAAGAACTTTTAAGTGGGGAAGCGCATCGGGACAGCCTCCGCCCCCGGCACAGCGCCTAATCCGCGTCAGGTTCAATCCGCAGCGTATAGCCGGCTAAGGGGATCTCCAGGGATCCGGCGCAGTGCAGCGCCGACAGCCCCATACGGGCAAAAAAGGCGGCCGTACGGGACGCATCACGAGTGGTGCAGATCAGGCGACCCAGGCGGCCGGCCTGTTGTTCGGCCTCAGTGGGAACGTCCGGCTGTATCCTCGTCGTCGAAGCATCCGTCCCCAGGAAAGAAGTCAACAGCGAACAGAGAGCCTCTTCGGTTGCCGTCGGGGTAAAAAACAATTCCACCCGAACAAGACGCAAGCCCATTACCGCGGCCAGAGCCCGGCGCGTACGGGCCGTGATTTCCTCAAAGCATCCCTCCGCAACCAGCCGCCGTTCGGCCAGCCAGGAACCGCCGCAGGCGATCACGCGATCCCAGTCCAGATAAGAGGCGAGGTTCGCGCTATTGATGCCGCCGGTGGGCATGAACCGGACGTTGCCGTAAGGTCCGGCCATGGCCTTGAGATAGCCGATACCGCCTGAGGCTTCGGCCGGAAAAAACTTCAGCACATCCAGCCCGAAACGCAGCGCGGCTTCAATCTCCGTGGGAGAATTCACTCCGGGAATCACCGGTACGCCGCGCTCCAGACAATAGCCAACCACCGCGGGATTGAACCCCGGCGCCACGATGAACCGGGCCCCCGCGTCCAGGGCCTGGGCAGCCTGTTCCTCGCTGAGCACGGTGCCCGCGCCGAGCAGCATGCCGGGCTCGGCGTCCGAGATGTTGCGTATGGCCTGCATCGCGGCAGGCGTACGGCATGTGACCTCGGCCACGGGCAAGCCGCCAGATGCCAGTGCCCGTGCCAGAGGCACGGCATCGGCCGCATCATCAATGACAATAACCGGTACCAGGCCGAATGCGGAAAACTGCTGCGTCACATCCATGGTTCGCCTCTCTTGAGAAAAACAGGGTTCGCGCCCGGGCTGTCTGCCCTCACAAGTACGTGGAAAAAAACTGTTCCAGGGTTGCCTGGTCCGGGATGGCTCCTGCGCAGCCCAGGGCTGTGGTGGTCAAAGCGGCCACGCCGCAGCCGTATCGCAGACACTCCGGCAGCGCACTGCCGCGCAGCCATTCCGCCAGAAACGCCCCGCAAAAGGCGTCGCCCGCTCCGGACGCATCCACCGCATCCACCTTGAACGCGGCCACGCGCGTGAATTCCGGCGCCGCCGGATCCCCGCACCCCGCCAGCACTCCCTCCGCCCCCAGCTTCAGCACCACCAGGCCGGGTCCGAGATCCAGATAAAAACGGACGATTGCTTCGGGGCTGTCCAGCCCGGTCAGCAGTTGCGCGTCCTCCATGCTGGGGAAGATGACGGATGCGAGCGCCGCTGTCTTGTGGATAACGCCGCGCGCAGGCTCCAGAGGCCACAAGGCCGGGCGCAGGTTGGGATCATAGGAAACAAGGACGCCGGCGGCCCGGGCCGTATCCATGGCAGCGGCGACCGTATCGCGCGGGCCCTGGCCAATGGCCTGGGAAATGCCTGTCACGTGCAGCAGCCTTGCCCCGCGGATATAGTCCGGCCGGAGAAAGCCGGGTTCCATGCGGCTGGCCGCCGAACCGCGCCGGTAGTAGGTAAACCCGTGCCGGCCGTATTTTCTGGCGATAAAGTAGAGCCCTGTGGGCGCCTCCGGATCCCGTACGACGTGGGACGTATCAATGCCCTCTTTTTGCCAGAAGCGCTCGAAACGTTCGCCAAAGGGGTCGGCCCCCACACGAGTGACATACCCCGCGCGCCCGCCGCAGCGGGCCACAGCCACACAAAAGTTGGAGGTGTCTCCGCCGTACCCGGCTTCAAAAAATGCGGCCTCGGAAAGATCGCCTTCACTGGCGGCGCTCATTTCCATCAAGGGCTCGCCCAGCGCCACAATCTCGGGTTGCATCCCTGTTCCCTCCCGCCTAGACTTGTTTCAGCTGCTCCCTGCAGGCTTGCAGCACCGGCGCCACAGACTGCAAGTGCGCAAAACGCTCCAGAACCGTTTCCGCCTGCGCCGCCCTGCCGGAACGGATCAAGCCCACCGCATAGGCCACTGCCAGGTCCGGATCATTTGGAAAAACCGCCGCGCCGCGCTGCAGGAGCGACATGGAGTCCTCATCCTTGCCAAGAGTCGCCAGCAGCAGGCCCAGGCCGTGCAGTGCCACGGGATTATCCGCGTACTCCAGACTGCGCCGCAGCACTGCCTCCGCGATCTGCTTGGGCGCCGGATTCAGGGGCAAAGAGGCGTAATCTCCGTTGAGAAAGGTCAGCCCCAGCCGCGCCAGAAAAGCGGCGTGGCTTTCGTCCAGGGAGGAATCCTCCACCAGGTTCACCTCCAGAGCCGCCCGAGGCAAACGGGCATGATAGGCCTCTTTCAGCTTGCGGCCATAGGCGATCACGTCTTCGGCGCTCATTGCCGGATCAAGATCCAGATACAAAGCGTCCTCGTTGCGTTCGAGCCACATGCTGTCGTCCAGACCGAAACGCTGCAGCGCTTCGTCATATAAGGCCGTGCCCGGAAAAACCTGCAGGACATAAAAAAGCGCCACCAGCGGCCCGACGCGATCGAGAAAAGCCCTATCTTCAGCCAGGCTCTGCTCATCCGCTCCGGGACAGCCGTAAATAATATAAGCCCGGGCAAGAATACCGTAGGCGGTAGTCAGGGCAAAAGCCCTATCGATCTGCTCATTTGTCTGGCGTTTGTTCAAGGCCTGTCTGATCTTTTCGGATCCGCTCTCCACGCCGTAACTGATCTGAATGCAGCCGGCCCGCCGCATGGCATCCAGGATCTCCTCGTCCACACGGTCCACGCGGGAAATCGCGGCCCAGGTGATGTCCAGCCCCCGTTCCCGAATCAACCTGCAGACCTCCAGCACCACGGACTTGCGCGCCGTAAAGGTGTCATCGGAGACGTAAAAGAAACGTACCCCGCGCTCGCGCAGCAGGGCCAGCTGTTCCACAAAATACTCGGGGGAATGGTAGCGGACTTTCGGCCCCCAGAACCTGGGCGAACCGCAGAATCGGCAGTTTCCGGGGCAGCCCCTGGTCAGTGCCACGTGCTGGTAGGCGTAATATTTGGCCGGATTGGGCAGGCTGTCGAGATCCTGAATAAGCGGCGCGTCCGCGTTTTCCACCACGCTTCCCGCGTGGTCGCGATAACTCAGGCCGGCAATGTCCGCGAAACTATCGCCGTGTTCCAGTCGCTCAACCAGGGTAAGAAAGGTCTGTTCGCCCTCGCCCCTGATAATGGCGTCCACACAGGAGAAATGTTCCAGCAGCAGGCGGGATAAAAAAGTGGCGCCCACGCCGCCGAAAACCACGCGCGTATCCGGACGGGTCTGCTTTATGTACTCCGCCACATCCAGACCGCCCCATCTGTTGGCGTGAAAGATGGACACGCCCACCAGATCCGGTTCGAAACGGGCAAGGGTCCGCTCCACTTCCGAGGGGTCCGTGTAGACCTGATGCCAGTCGGCCAGTTCCACCTCGTGACCGGCTTCCAGCAGAGCCGCACCGAGGTAATACATGCCCATAGGCAATGCGTCGACATTCTCCGCGTGTGTGCGGTCATAAAGAAAGTATGGATAGACAAGGAGAATTTTCACCAAAGAACCTCGGCATACGAAAAAATATGATTGCGGACGCCTGTTTTTGTATCGTCCGCGCGGGCCGGGGGTCAATACCGGCCGGGCATGGCAGGTATGCCACATAAAAACGGCAATTTCACTGCAGCATACGGCGCACCTCTCCCGTACAGCAATGCACTTCTGGGGTGTGTAGCGAATCGTTCAACCAAAACTTGTCAATCAGTCAACACATACTACAGTAGATGTGACAAATCATTGAATACTTTCAGAGTTCGCTGTGCGTATTTATTCTCCTCTATAATCGAAATACTACCAGGCCGCGCATCAAAATGCGTTGACACCATTTGATCCTGATCAAATTGAAAAAACCATTTTATAATGTAGGATAAAGCACAGCCATGAGTAACGACGACACTCGTATCTTGTTCCATATTCCAGATTGTATTCAGACATCCGGAAATTCTGACAAAAAACTCCCTCCAGGTTTCAGCTTCTTCAAATTCCCGATAATCAAGATCAAATTGATTTCCCTGCGCAGGGGTCCTGTGCGCCTCCGCCCATTCTCTGGTCTTTCCCGCCGCTACGCCGTTATTGATCTCCCTTAGCTCTTCTTTAATAATTAATTCCAAATCCAATACTCTGCCAATAAACACCGCCGTTTCGTAAGCTCGCTTAAGATCAGAGGTATATATGCTTACCTTTTTCTTGTTAACGAGTTCGAGCACGCTTTGAGCAACCAAAACTGCCTGTTTTCTGCCTTTTTCTGTCAAAGCTGTATCTGTCCAGCCACCTGTCAGTCCATCAGTATGATGTCCAGACTGACAATGTTGCACAAGAATGATTCTTTTCATCATGTTCCTCATTAATACGTTACTATAAAATACCATCGAACAAAATATTGTGCATAAACCTTGTACTATTACTCAAAGTCGTTACAAAAAAACATAATGGAAGTTTCTGCCTACATAATATTTTTCTAAAAATCTATTTTCGTCTAACCTCAAACATTGTGGAAGATACAGACAGCACATCTTATTTTGTGAAACATAGCCGTCTCTTAGTGAGCACAATTCAAAAAGAAATGAAAAAAACATCTGGTCCTGGTGCAAGACGGTCTCTTTCGCCCATTCACACCATAGAAGTATCTTGCTTTTTCATTCTTCCCCTTGTGTTAACTATTTTTTTATGTTTATATAAAGTATCTTTTCATAGCTAACACATAACTGTTTGTAAAAATTGGATATCTTTTTAAGCAAATATTGACGTAAAACCCGCTACTTGCTTCCATAGGATGGGCTGGAAAGCTTCTGCATTAGTCTGGACTATAACTACCAGGAATAACCTAAAAATGCATTTTGTTGCAGACTCAAACACTCCCACTACAGCCAAACTTGCATACAATCTGGACCTACCCTGGTGCGTTGCTCCATATTTTTTCGAAAAAAGCAGCATGAAAACATGTATGGCAAATTGAACAGAACATAACAGCACCTCTGACAAACACCATCAAACCTCACTATTGGCTGGTATCAGAAACAGAAACATTTCGTGATTTGCCGGGAGATATAAGCATGAACACAAAAACTCACAAATTTTCTTTCATCGCTGAAAATTTGCCTGCCAACACCTTCAAAGTTGTCAACTTTCAGGCAGACGACGGGATTTCAAGCCCGTATTTCCTGGACATTACGCTTCTTACTGAAAAACAGAACATCGACATGCAGGACCTGACTGTGGGCAATACGCGCTTTATCACGCGGTACCGCAACATGAAGCTCTATTATCAGGGGCTGGTTTACCGGTTTGAATATTTGTATCAGGCCCAAGGCTATTTTTTTTACAAAGCCATGCTGGCGCCGAGGCTCTGGGCGCTGAGCATGAGCCGGCACAGTCAGGTGTTTCTGGACAAGACCGTGCCAGAAATACTGGAGCAGGTATTAATCGAGTCGGGCATGCTCTCCGGCAGGGATGTGGAGTTCCGGCTTACGACCAACTACCCGCGGCGCGAATATGTCTGCCAATACAACGAAAGCCCCTTCGATTTTTTCTCTCGCTGGTGCGAACGCGAGGGAATGTATTACTATTTCGAACAGGATGACCACGGTGAAAAGCTGATCGTCACGGACAACCTGGTGGCACACGAACACCTGCCGCGCCAACCCGTGCTGCGTTACCGGTCCGTGTCCGGACTCGATACCAAGGTCAGAGGGCAGATCGCCACCCGGTTCGTCCGCCAGCAGTACCTCGTACCCGGATCCGTACGCCTAAGAGATTATAATTACCGCCATGCGTCAGTGAATCTGGACAGCGGTGAAAAAACCGTGGACCAGAACGGCGTGGGCAATGTGTATCTTTTCGGCAACAATCTGAAAAGCATGGACGAGGCACGGCATATTGCCAACGTTCGTGCCGAGGAAGCCCGATCCAAGCAGATCATTTACAAGGGGGAAGGAAGAGCGCCCTTCCTGCGGCCGGGTTTTACCTGTACCATGGAGGATCATCCGCGTCCGGAAATCAACGCGGACTATCTGATCATAAATACCAAGATCACGGGAGACCAACGCTTGTACCTCACCAGCGGCCTGGCCCTGCCGCTGTTATACGACGAAAACATTCCGGATTTTCACATCAAATTCACGGCCATCCCCGCTTCGGTCCAGTTTCGCCCCAAGCGCGCGACCAATGTCCCGCATTTCTACGGCTGCATGAACGCCGTTGTGGAATCCGAGGGCGACGGTAAATACGCGCACCTAGATGAACAAGGGCGCTATAAGGTCCGGCTGCCTTTCGACACGACCGAGGCCCCAAAAGGCAGGGCCTCCGGCTGGGTTCGCATGGCCCAGCCCTATGCGGGCGCTGGCCACGGTCTGCACTTTCCCCTGCTCAACGGCACCGAGGTGCTGCTGACTTTCATCGAAGGAGATATCGACAGGCCGGTCATTGCCGCCGCGCTGCACAACGGCGAAAGCCCCAGTCTTGTCAGCAGCAAGAACGCCCCGGCCAATGCCATCCGCAGCGCATCAGGCAACCAACTGGTCATGGGCGACAAAGAAGGCCAGGAATTCGTGGGACTTTTTTCACCCCACGCCCAAAGCGGCATCTCCATCGGCTCGCATAAACCCGGCGGCGGCGGCAGCATAGCCATAGCCACCAAGGGCGTTTTCGATGAATTCACGGCAGGCGGCAGTATCTCCTGCAATCTCGGAGCGGAAACCAGTCTGGTGGTCGGCATTTCCGACGAAGTGTTCGCTGGTTTGAAATCTTCGGTGGAGCTGGGCATGAGCATGGAGTTCTCTTTTGCGAACAGCATCGGATTCAACCGTGGCGACCGGATCGAACTGGGCACCGAGTCCAAAGACCTCATGGCAGATATCGCCCTTATCGGACTGGATGAGGTAGAAATCAGCGGCGGCACTGAAAAAAAAGCTAAGGGGTTGATATCAAGGGCTAGAATAGCTTTGGGCGTAGGGGTGGCTGGAAGTGTCGCGGCCGGTATCGGAGTGGCGATGATCAGCCGTCCCTTTGACAAGGAATTTTTAGAAGAGGCCAAACTGGAATGGCATAAAAGCAAAGGCTTAGGCGCCGGGATCCCTCTTCTCGGTTTGGGGGCGGCAGCGGCTCTCGCCAGCGGCATCCTGACGACAAAGATTGTTAATGCTTACGATAACTCTTCAAAAAATCTAAGAACCTCCAACATGACTTTCAGCAAAGAAGGCATCCAGGGCACTGTCAATTCGAAAGTCTCCGGAACCGCCGCTATCAAGCTTGAAGTTGATAAAAAAGGTCCTTTGAGTTCAGACGCAGAGAAGTCGGTCATACAAATCGGGACAATGGGGCAGTCAATATCGTTGACCAACAAAGAAAAAGCTGACTTCAAAATGGAGAATGGAAACGAAATCACTGCAAGCGTCATGGATAGAAACAATAAATCCTTTTCCCTCAAGCTTACAGACCAACGGATATCACTCGATGCAAATGATGGCGGAGCCCTCGTTCTTACCGATGACTTGGCCCTGCTCTGTTATTCTATGAGCAGTCAGACCAATGCCTCGCAAGGCAGGTTCACTGCAAGCAGCAACGAAGCCATAATGAAGTGCGGACAAAGCAACAAAATCAATATCAAGGACAGCGGAGTCACCATCACCACCTCGGAGGGGATAATGACCTCCACGGGCGAATTGACCTTTTCAGGTTCTAAAATCAACATCGGTTGACGGAGCGAACCATGCGCATCATCAAACCCGATACCCTGGCGCTTATGTACGCAACCTGGCCGGATCACGGCCGAGGCCAGCACGGTTGCAGTCTCGTTCTTGCCTGCGCGGCCTGCTTCCCCTTCGCCCCCCATGTGGAAGCCTTGCTGGAAGATACGCAGCTCTGGGATTGCGCCAACAAGGCTATCCCCGCCGGATTTTCTTTTGACGAGGGGCGTTCCAAACCGCGGGGCGAATTTCTGGTCTACGGCTCCTGCCATGCTCCCGCCACAGGAATAACCAGAGCCCGCGAAGTGGCTGTCCGGGTAGGCGATACGCGCAAAAAGCTCACCGTGTTCGGCCCACGCTTCTGGAGCGTCTCGGGACCGGACGATCCTGCCCCCTTCAGCAACATTCCCCTGACCTGGGCCAATGCATTTGGGGGAGAAGCTGATCCGGCCAACCCCTTGGGCAAAGGCAAAACTCCCGATGCCGAGGGACTGCGCTCCATGCCCCAGGTGGAACAGTGCGACGCCTTCATAAGCTCGCCCACAGACAAGAGAGTTCCGGCAGGGCTCTCCGCACTGGATCCCGGCTGGACCTCCCGTCTGGCCCGTACGAGCGTCTACAATAGAAACTGGTATGAAACGCGCTGGCCGGACATGCCTGAGGACACCCACCCCGAATACTTCATGCTCGCCCCGCAGGACCAGTGGATGCCGGAGTTTTTCCACGGCAATGAAACCTTTGCCCTGGCCGGTATGCACCCGGAAAAAGAATTTCTGGAAGGCACACTGCCCGCCATACGCTGCCGGATGTTCGTGCTGCGTAACAATGAACAAGAAATGGCGTTTCAGGAACTTAAGAACCAGGCCGACACCTTGACCCTGTTCCCGGATTCTGAAATCGGCGCACTGACCTTTCGGGGCGTCACCCATACGTGTGATGAAGAATGCGCGGATATCCTGGCCCTGCTTACCGTGTTCGAACCTTCGGCTCTGCCTCCCGAGTCTGCCGAGTACTATCGAAGGATTATCGAGGAAACTCTGGAACCGCCTGCTGCACCGCCAGAGGCCGGCGCAATGCCTGAAGAGTTGCATGCCGCCCCCGTTGACGAGGCCGCAAACGACGCCCAGGAATCGGATGTCTCGCTTGAACCCGAAATGGAGAATCTGGAGCAGCTCGTGGCGGAAATCGAAGCCCACACGCGTGAGCATCTGAAAAAAATCGGCGTCAGTCAGAAAGAGGCAGAGGCTTTGCTCGCCCGCCTTGATCAGGAAGCAGCCGTCATGCATCCGGAAGTATCGGCCGAGAAAGCCACCTTGAAAACAGAAGACCCGCTGGAAAGTCTGCGGCGCATGGCGGATGAGGTGGAAACGCAGGCACGCGACATGCTGCAAAAAAGCGGAAAGACCGAGGAAGAAATCGACACCATGCTCGCCCAGCAGATGGAAAAGGAAATGCCCGACCTGGCCCGCGAGTACGCGCCGTACCTGGAGGACCCCAAAGTTCCGGAAGAAATAAAGGGACATCTTACAGAGATGCTCAACGCCTTTGCTGAAGCCACCGCCGCCTGCCTGAGTCTGGAAGAGCTGGCCGTACCGGATGCGGCTTCGGAGACAGGCCCCGGCCCTGAGGCCGCGGAGGAGAAAACGATCCCCGCCCTCTTGCCCGAACGTCTTTCCCGAGAACAGGTCCTCGAGCGCCATGCGCGGGGCGAAAGCCTGGCCCATACGCAACTGAGCGGCCTGGACCTGAGCGGAGTCGATTTGAGCGGTGCTATTTTTCAGGAAGCGTTTCTGGATCAGGTCAACTTTTCCGGCAGCGATCTCACGGGCGCGAACCTGCGAGATGCGGACTGCTCGCAGGCCGACTTTAGCAAAGCGATTTTGCAGGACGCTGATATCTCAGGCGCGCTGCTGCAAAAGGCCACGCTACGGAACAGCAACGCGGCAAAACTCACAGCCAGGAACACGCGTTTTCAGGAGGCCGACCTTTCAGACGCAATTTTTTCGGAAGCAGATCTGGAGAAGGCCGACTTTTCCCGTGCCGTCATGAATGGAACAAATTGCTCCGACGTGCATGCGCCGCTACTGCGCTTGCAAGGCGCAAGCCTGCAGAAAGCAGATTTTTCAGGCGCTACGCTTTTCAATGCACGGGCCGATGAGAACACCGACGCCACAGGAGCGAACTTTGCCCGCGCGGATATGGCCTTTTCCGGATTACGGGGAGCAAACCTTTCCCAGGCCGTGCTGAAAAAAGCCAATCTCACCAGCTCCGACCTGAGCCATTGCTCACTGCGAAATGCCCTGCTGGACGAGGCAACCGTCCAGGAAGCCAAAGTCTTCCGTTCCGATTTGTCCGGAGCCTGCCTCCAGGGAGCGGATCTTTCATCCAGCCTTCTGCGCCGGGCTTCCCTGCGTAACGCGAACCTGAACAAAGCGGATCTGCACAGCGCGGATTTGTACCAAAGCGTAATGGACCAGGCTTCCATGCAAGGAACCAATCTTGAAAACACCCTGTTGGACCCTTCAATCCTTGAAAATTTCCCCCGATAACCAGCAAGGAGCTGTTATGCAATCCGTCAGAAAATCATCCGCCTGCGCTGGGACGCCGGTCAACACCGGAACCAAACTTCACATCGTGAATTCAGCGCAGTCCGACGCCCCGACAACGGACTGCGAACTCCGTACCGGTATGGTGACCGCTTGCCATGAAGGCGCGTATACAATCAACCTCGCATCGAAGCAGGTGTCCGCCCGCCGTGCCGCAGGCTGCCTGCTTGCACCGCAAAAAGGCGACCGAGTGCTGCTGCTCAACGAACAGGAACGCCATTTCCATATTCTGAATGTCCTGGAGCGGGAAAGTTCTCCCGCGACCCTTGATTTCGAACACGAAGTAAGACTTCAGGCACCCAAAGTGAGCATTCTAGGGGATGAACAGATCGCTTTGCAAGGCGGGGACCTCCGGCTGCACGGCGTAAGCGGGAGCTTTGCCTTTCTCCGCTGCGACCTTGCAGCAAAGGATTTCCGTACGCGCATTCACTCCGTCACGGCGTCCGTGGTGTCCGTGGCCCAGCGTGTGGTCAAAAGTCTGCGGATTGTTGGAGAAGAACGCGTCCGGGCCCGCCGGCAGCAGACTGTGGTCAAGGGACGCTGGTCCATGCATGCGGAAGACGCTGAAATGACCGCGGACAATGATGTAAAAGTGGACGGCGAGCACGTCCTGCTCGGCTAGTGCATTTTCGCCTTGAAACAAGGCTCCTTCCTGAAACTATTTCCAATTGTTTCAAGAAAATGCATAAGAGCGTCTAAACCCTTTCAAGGTAAATACGCTCTAAACAAAGACAAGGAGACAGGGCATGGAAGCGGCAACCAAAGGTGCGGGCCAGGCCATCAGCAACCTGGATGTCTGTAAAACTCAGGCGGGCAATAGCGTCATTATCGTGCCCTACACCAATACGGCAAAGCTGAGTGATGCCGAAAGCACTGCGGATAAAGTCATAATCGTTGGCGAAGAGGCCATAAACCTGGCCTCAAAAATTACTTCCAGCGTTACCGGTCCCAACCCCAACATTATTGGGGGCCTCTGCTCAGGCACCATAAACGGGAAATGCAAATTTGCCATCGGTTCGCTAAAAGTTTTTCTTCAGGGCCAGTGCGCCATTCGCCGGAGCGACCCGACCACGCAAAATTCCATCAATTGCTTTGGCCAAGTCAAAACCACGAGCCAGACAAAAGTCATTATCAACGGATGAAATCCGAATAAGCATCATGACTCATGCAGCCTTTTTCTTCGGCATTTTGACGACTTTCGGAGACGACCAGCTAGGCTCCCCCCGAAAGTCGTATCCCTTTACTGTGGCCGGCAGGCCTGAGACTGATTGCAACCTTTGGCCAGCAGTTCTTCTTGAAAAGACAGTTCCCTGAGCCGTGCAGTGTGGGGAACCCCAAGGAGTTTGCCTGAAATCGGTCGGTCGGGAGCCGTCAGGCTATTCAGCTGTGACGACATGCTCGAACAACATTCTGAGACGGTCAAAGTCGATGGGTTTGGCAATGTAGTCGTTCATGCCTGCGGCAAGAAATATTTCCCGGTCCCCTCTCATGGTATAAGCGGTCAGCGCGGCAATGGGTATTTTCGCGGCCTGTTCTCCGGCATCTCCTCTGCGGATTGCTTTGGTGGCCTCAACGCCGTTCATGATGGGCATTTGAATGTCCATGAGCACTATGTCGAAATTATGCGCTTTTAACGCGGCAATGGCCTGTGCGCCGTTGTTGACGCTTTTCACACTATATCCGTGTTTTTCCAAAAGCCTCGTAAGAGCAATCCGGTTGACCTCTTCGTCTTCGGCCAGCAAAATTCTCAAATTGGTATATCGCGCCGGAGATACCACGGCCGCAGGCAACGGCGCGTATGTCTGCTGAACCGCCTGCAACTTGAGACTGAAATATACCGCGGTGCCGCTGCCGAACTCGCTGACAATGGAGAGTGAGCCGTTCATTAATGCGACAAGTTTTTTGCTGATTGAGAGGCCCAGCCCTGCGCCTTGGAATTCGCGGCTGAAACCCTCGGTTACCTGGGAAAAGGGTTTGAACAGTTTGTCGATCTTATCATCAGGGATGCCGATGCCTGTGTCTTCAATGGAAAAAAGCACTCTGTGCATTCCCGGGCTCAAAGGGGAGAGTTGCGAGACCTCTAAGGTGACACGTCCTTTCTGGGTGAATTTGAGAGCGTTGCCCACGAGATTTGTCAATACTTGCTGGATGCGCGCAGCATCGCCGAGCAGTTCCGATGGAATGGATGCATCGACAGCGCATACCAGCTCCAGTTGCAATTGCCTGGCAGTTGGCTTGAACAATTCGCAAACCTGCAGGACAGTTTCGCGCAGATCAAAGGGGGCAACTTGCAGTGAAAGGCGATTGGCTTCGACTCGAGCCAGATCAAGAATATCGGAAAGCAACCGCGTCAATCGCTTGGATGACTGTATTGCCGTGTCGACATATTCTCTTTGCTCGTCGTCCACAGGCGTGAGCTGCAGCAATTGAAGCATCCCGAGCAGACCGTTTAAAGGCGTACGAATTTCATGACTCATGTTGGCAAGGAATTCAGATTTGGCGACGTTGGCCGCTTCAGCCTGTTGCTTTGATTCGATCAAATCCTGCTCGATTTGTTTTTGCACGGTGATGTCTCTGAATTCAGAAACGCTGACCATTTTGCCTTTGTAGGGAATCTCTTGGGCAGCCAGACTGACAGGGTATTCCTCTCCGTTTTTACGCAGGCCCGTAGCCTCGTAGGGGGCTGTATTGCCTGACATGAAATTGTGCATCACCATGCTGCGTGAAGACTCGGAAAACAGCAGCAGACCGTTCATGCCGATGAGTTCCTCATAGGAATACCCGGTGATGTCGGTCAGCCCCTGGTTGCACTCCAGGATAAGCCCGTTGTCGTGGATGACGATTCCGCCAAAAGAGGCGTTATGCAGTGCCCTGAAACGCAGTTCGTTTTCCTTGAGCGCCTCTTCCGTCTGTTTGCGCAGTGTAATATCCCGGATAACGCAAACCAGTAATGGTTCATCATTGATAACGGCACTGCCCACGCTTACTTCCGCATCATATACCGAACCGTCCTTGCGGCGGTGCTTTGTTTCAAACACTGTCCTGATATTGTTCGCAATGTTAAATTTGTGAGTTATGTCATTTTTTGTCATGGTGAAATCGATGTCCCACGAGTGCAGCTGGGACAATTCCTCCCGCGTATAGCCAAGACTCTCGATAAACTGCTTATTCACCTCTATGACCTGATGATCTTGATTGAAAATGGCGATACTGTCGTAGGATATTTCCATGAGCGACTTTCTGCGGACAATCTCCGCATTGAGTGCTGCCTCGATTTCCTTGCGCTTGGAAATATCCTTAAAAATGACATGATGTACGCCGGTATCGCGAATAAATTTCATGGTCACGCTGACAGGGATGTAGCTGCCGTCCCGCCTGCGGTAGCGCCTTTCAAAACGGACAGGCCCGCCATGTGCGGATTTTGCCAGAAGATCCTCCGGGCGCATTCCATCGGTGATATCATCCGGATGCAGTAAATCAACAGCTTTAACCCCCAGCAGGTCCTCGGGCAATGCGTATTGGAGCATGTTGGCTGCTGCCGGATTGCTGGCAACGATAAAAGTCTTCGAATCAACGAGCACTATACCTTCTCCGGCGTATTCAAAAAAGTTGCGAAAACGTTCTTCGCTTTCCTTGAGGGCTTTTTCCGCTTTTCTGCGCTTGAGAAGCGTACTTATAAGAACGGCAATGGTTACGAGCAGCAAGGCCACAAAGGTCGAAACAATCCAGACCAGTTTTTTGTGCCGCGCATAGAAGTTGCTGGGCGAATTGATGACGGTGCTGCCCAAGGGGAGTTTTTCCACATTGAGATTGAAACGCTTGAGCTGTATATAATCGAAAATATTGCGGTTTGGACTTTTCAATAAATAAGGGATGTCGTCGGGATGCTCCCCATTAAGAATTCGTTTGGCCATTTTCGCGGCGGTTCTGCCTTGGGCCAAGCCGCTGATGACTTTACCTCCCACGACACCGTGCCCCAGAAGATAGTCCCACAATCCGTACAGCGGAATCCGTGTCTCCTGGCTGAGCCTTTCACAGGCATGTTCGAAGGTCACAAATTCCTCGTTTTCTCCTTTGAGAAAGCCCAGAAGAAAGGCAATGGAATTTGCAGGCGCGGCATTCAAGATTTCTGCTGCCTGACGTATATTCAGACCGTCATGAAAGATGAATTGCAAAGTGTCTTTATAGTCAGGGACCAGATCTTTGAAGCGCTCCTTATTCCCTTGACATGACTCTGTATTGGCGCAAAAAATATAGACATTTTTGGTTAATGGATTAAGTTTTCTTGCTGTATCCAGAGTCTCACGAACCGCAATTGCTTCAGTTGTTCCCGTATATAAATGCCTCTCTGGTATCATAGACTGGTGAAAATTATTTACACCACAAAAGACAACTGGTGTCTCTGGAAATAGGGTATCACGATGCTGCAGCATGAAATTCAGCGCAATATTATCTGTTGTAATTATTACATCAAAATGCGCTTCTGAAAATTTGTACTTGAAAATATCCAATAAAAGTAATTTGTATTTTTCGTCATTTATGCGCTTTGTATCCATATATTCGACACGGATATCAATGTTCGCGCTATCTGAAAAAATTTCATAAATTCCCTGATCTATCGTATCATCCCAAAGAAATCCTCTATGGTATGAATGCAGAACAAGAATATTTTTTGTGTGACTGCTTTCAGAGATTGAGGGAGACAAAAGAACTATTACTAGCAGAAAAAATAAACTATGCAATAGTGTATCATTTATTTTCATACAAAGACTCTTTTATCTGCATAAACACATGCAAAATTGATCCATTACTGCACGTTATACACGACAGGAGGCATTATCACGCAAAAGCTGCCGTTTTTTTCTGAGCTTAAAGGCCATTCATTTTACCATTTTTTGAAGCTGCTGAATAGGTATTAATATTTTTTCGGATATATTTTCCCATTGGCTCACGTTGAATCGCATTTTTTTCTTGTTGTCTGATTCCATATAAAGAACTTGCTCCGGTACCCAAAAATAAAAAACGTCCAGAAACTCCAGGAAATCCCATGTATTGATAAGTTATCAACACGTGGCAAAGGAGAATTCGGACATTACGCGTTAGTAAAAAATCAAGCAGGCGGAAGACTGTCTTCCGCTTTATACCGACTTCCGGGGGTGAGCATCAAAGCTTCCCCCGAAAGTCGTTTTTATAGAACATCCGGACTGGAACTGATCTCAGCTTTTGGCCAGCAGTTCTTTTTGAAAAGGCAGTTCCCTGAGTCGGACGCCTGAAGCCTTGAAGATCGCGTTGGCCACGGCAGGGGCCACGGACGGGAATACGGGCTCTCCCACGCCTCCGGCCTTGAGATTGCCCGCGACCATATGCACTTCGATTTCCGGCACCTCCGATATACGCAGTACGGGATACGTATCGTAATTGGCTGTCTGTACGCCGCCTTTTGCAAAGCGGACCTTTTCATGGAGAGCGACGCTCAAACCCATGACGACTCCGGATTCGGCCTGGGCCCGGATGGCGTCCGGATAGACTGGCGTTCCGCAATCAAGGGCGCAGATAACTTTATGCACTTTGATTTCGCCCTTCTCCCCCACGGAAACTTCGGCCATGTGGGCTGCATAGGACTCGAAGCAGAAAGCCACGGCCACGCCCCTGGCCCGTCCCGCGGGCACGGGGGAGTCCCATGCGGCTTTTTCCGCCAGCAAAGACAAGAGTTCGTAGGGTCTGGATCCCTTTTCCATATGCTCTAAACGAAAACGGATCGGATCCTTTCCTGTCGCATGGGCGAGTTCGTCCATAAAGGATTCCACCGCAAAGACATTCACAGAGTAGCCCACCGAACGCCAGAATCCCACAGATACGGGCAAATGCACCATGACATAGTCCACGCGTACGTTGGGAATGTCATAAACCATGTCCACTATTCCGGAAACCGCGTCGGGATCAACGCCGTTCTGCACGTAGTCGGGCATCAGCCTGGCCATGACCGACGGCGCCGCGACCTTGTGCGTATAGGCAATCAGGCGGCAGTCCGCATCCAGCCCGCCCTTGATGCGGCACTGGCTGGCAGGACGGAAATAATCATAGGCAAAGTCATCCTCGCGGGTGTTGATGACCTTGACGGGGCGGTTCAAGGCCATGGAAAGCAGCACCGAGTCCACCACCGGATCCTGTTCCGCGCGCAGACCGAAGCCCCCGCCCGCGGGCAGGGTCATGACCTCGACTTTCTCCGGCGGCAATCCCGTCAATTTCGAAGCCGTGAGCTGGGTTGCGGTCTGCGCCTGGGTCGGCGTCCAGATGCGGCAACGGTCTTTTTCCACATGAGCCGTACAGTTGATGGTCTCCACCTGCGCGTGCGAGATATACGGGAGCTTGTAGCCTAGTTCGATGGTTTGTGCGGCGCCCGCCATGGCTTTTTCCGCGTCGCCGCTGTTTTTGGCCTCCGCGCCTTTTTTGTCGAGCTGCTCCGCAAACACGGCGTCCACGGCTGCGTCGTCCAGGTCCGGATGAGATCCGGCCGTCCAGGTGACGTTCAACGCATCCCGCCCCTGCATGGCCGCATAGGTATTTTCCGCGCATACCCCGATCCTGTTGTCTTCAAGGGGAATCACCTTGACGACGCCTTTGACAGCCATGGCGGCTTTTGCGTCATAAGACTTGTACGTCGCGCCATAGGCCGGCGGCCTGGCCACGAGGGCAACGCACATGCCCGGTACGCTGAAATCCATGCCGAAAACGGTTTTGCCCCGCACTTTGTCCGGGATGTCCAGACGCTGCCGTTGGGAACCGATGATGGTGTAGGCCTGCGGAGCTTTCAGCATGGGCATGTCGGGAACCGGCATCTTGCCAGCGGTTTCCGCCAGCTGCCCGTATGTCAGGCTGTTTCCTTTCGAATCCAGCACCCGCCCCTGTTTGGCGCTGCAGTCGCCGACGGATATTCCCCAGGTCTCGGCCGCGGCGGCGACAAGCATCTGCTGCGCGGCAGCTCCCACCGTACGCAGCAGATCCCATCTATGGCGAATGCTGGTGCTGCCTCCTGTGACCTGAACGTGCCAGTGAGGATCCTTGAACGGCTCCGCTGCAAGAGCCGTCCGCACCCGCACCGTATCCCAGGCCGCGTCCAGCTCGTCGGCTATGATCATGGGAATGCCGGTGTGGGTGCCCTGCCCGAGATTGGTCTGCCCCACCCAGACCGTGACCGTATTGTCCGGGGCAATTTCCAGAAAAGCGTGCGGCTTGAAAAAGATTTCCTGACCGGCCATTGTCGGCGATACGTTCAAAATCCGCAGCGAACCGGAAAACGCCGTCAAGGCAAGCACCAGACTGCCGTGTTTCAAAAAGGCTCTTCGCGTCAGTTCGGTTTTCATGGCTTACCCTTCCTGTTTGGCGGTCATCGCGGCTGCGGCCCGAATGGCCTGTTTGATTCTCGGATGCGACCCGCAACGGCAGATAACGTCGTCCATAACTTCATCGATACGCGCCTCCGACGGATTGGGCTCTTTGGACAAAAAGGCAGCAGTCTGCAGCATGATGCCCGGCTGGCAGTAGCCGCATTGCGGCACCTGCTTCTCCAGCCAGGCTACTTTCACCGGATGATCCTCTGGCAAACCTTCGATGGTCGTGATTTCACTGCCCTGCACATCCCCGACATTGACGACGCAAGAACGCTGCGCCTCCCCATCGATGAGCACCGTACACATCCCGCATTGGGCAATGCCGCAGGTATATTTCACGCTTGTAAATCCCAGGTTGTCCCGCAGCACCCACAGCAACGGGGTCCCAGGATCCGCCTCAACCTGCCTTTTGCTTCCGTTCACCTGTAAAACGATCATACGTCCTCCAACGGCTTCGGTTATCCGGGTTTTCGATTCTTCCCTTTTACAGACTTTGCGTGACAAGTGATAGACCAATCCTCTCCCATTCTTGCCTGATTGACCGGATGACACGAAAACATTCCGTACGCGCTTTCCATTATCCTGCACCTGACGGCCCGCCGGGGCACAACGTAGGCAGCTGTGGGAAAAGAGAAAAAAGTGTTGCGGTATGACGCCGATGGAAACTATGCTGAAAGGCAAAAGAAGACGGTGCAGAGAACTTCCGGTTTTATAACGTTTTTTACTTGCCGCATTTTTTTACCAGATATAAATCCCGTCTCCTATCCGGATATTCAGCAATCCGCCCCTACGCGTTGCATTGATTCCGTGCGAACCCTGTAACAAAAGAGTGATTGTGTCATGGAGAGTCTGAGCGCGCCAAAGGTCTTTATTTCTTTTTCCCGGGATATGGCCGAAGAACTGGATGCTTGCCGCAAAGTGGTGGAACAACTCGGCAGCGGGCTGTCGTCTTCTATAAGGCCCGAGTGCTATTGCTGGAAATTTGCGGACAAACCCTGGACCGGCGAAGAAACCTGGCAGGATCAGATCCCGCGTACGTCGGACCCGGATGTGAAGGCAGTGATTTGCCTTTTGGGCGAACGTATCGGCGAACCGCTCCCGGACAATTTCATTGTTCCGGAAGGAATTGCGCTGCCGGACTGGGTGCAGCACCCCTGGCCCGAGGAAGGAGCGGAAGGAAAGGTTCCTTTGACCGGTACGCTGCTTGAACTTTTTGACGCCATCTCCGCGAAAAAGACAGCTGCAGGAAGCGGGCGCCTGCTGGTCTACATCAAAGCCAACACAAAACTTTTTTTCGAGCCCGGACTCGAACCGGACGAACGATGCTACGGAATGGAGCACCATTACGACGCACTCAGCGCCGGCAAGCGGCTGAAAGGCGCAGCCCGTGCCGAATACGACCAGCAGATCGAATGGTTCGACATCCTTGCGCAGCAACAGTTCCGCTCCAATAAAACTCCATGCGTATTGTTCGGCAATGAATCTTCAGAGTCCAGCCTGGCACAATTCAAGGCACTGCTTGAAAAAGATCTCGCCGGACTGTTCGGGATTCATAAACAGGAAGTGCGCAGCAATCCCAAAGGACTGGAGGCCTACCAGGCTGAAGACTGGGAAATGCTTTTCGGTCGGGACCAGGAAATCCGGTCCATGCTGGATCTTTTGAGCGCCGCCGCCCACAATGCCTCCCTTCCGATCCTGTTGCTTACAGGGCAAAGCGGTCAGGGCAAATCTTCGGTGCTCAGGGCCGGACTTGTCGGCCGGCTTTTAAACAAATATTATAGCGGATTCGAGGGGATCGCCCCCGTATTGTTCGATTGCAGCCTTCTGGAAAGCACCCCTTGCGACCTTGAACTGGCCCGGACGATAGCACAGCAAACAGAACTGGACATTCCGGCTGGATCGCCTCCCCTGGAAGCGATTTCGCAGGAGGAGCGCCCCCAGGAATTCCTCCGGCGGGTTCGCGGCCTGTTGAGCGGCGGAAAGCGGCTGTTGATCGCCGTGGATCAGGCCGAATCCCTGCTGTATCTTTCGGAAAGCAGCAATACGGCGGGACTGCTGGATACCCTCGGCGCGCTCGCCGCCTCGGGTCTGGCCTGGGTGGTCATGACTGCGCCCAACGAGCACACCGCGGCCCTGGAAGAACTGTTCGCCTCCAGGCAAGCTGCCTCGCTGCTGCAGTTCCGGCTCGGCCATCCGGACCGGCTCGCCATCAAACAGATTGTGGAGAAAACCTTCAGGCGGTCCTGGCTGACGCTGAAGGAGGAAACCGCCCAGAGCCTCGCCAACCAGGCCGAAGACTGGCTCGCCGACCACAAATCTCCGGGAGCGGTTCTGCCCATGCTTTCCGTGCTGTTGAGCAACGTGGTGCACTCCTTGCGCTCCAACAGCTGCATCGAAGCTCCCATGCCGCTTCTCCCCCACGTCCTGAACAGCCTTGGTGAGCACGCCTGGAAAAAGGCCGCGTCCGGCGGCCTGAACAGCGACCAGCTGGAAAGCAAGTTCAAACGCCTTTTGCAGCATCTCGTCACCACGGTGCAGGCCGAACAAGGCAGCACGCCCCACCTGATCAATTGCAAAAAAGAGCATCCCGCCGTCAAAGACGCCGGTGAACTCGTCTCCGCCATGTGCGGCGTCAGAATCTTATATAGCCCCTCGCCGGAGGAATACCGGCTTACCCATCTGGTTCTGCTGGAACATTGGGAACGGGCGCAGAAATGGTATGAGGAAGACCGCGTGCACCATGAAACCCTGGACCAGGTACGGCGCGACGCCCGCGCCTGGAAGGAAGCGCCGGAGTCGCTGCAGAAAAGCCTGCTCGAAACCAGGCCTTTTTACATCGACCGCATGGAGAATCTATGGATAACCAGGAAGGAAGACACCGCCGAATTGCCGCTGGACTATCTGCGGGCCTGTCTGGGCAATTTCTATGATCCTGTCCGCGCCCCGGATTCGGCTTTCGACCTCAAGGGAGAAAACAGGCTTGCCAAGGCCTTTCAGACAGGAGACCCGGAGCTGGTTGCGGCGTATCGGACGAAAATTGACGGCATGGATGCCGCGGCCAGGAGCGACCTGGCCACCAGAGTCTCCCCGGAAAAGCAAAGCGGCCCCATCCATTCGGCAGCCTGTTTCGGCGATACGGATGCCATCAACTGGCTTGCCGGGCTGGGAGCTGATCTCGCACAGGCCACGGCAGAGGGATATGCTCCGCTGCATTTCGCCGCATTCTACTCCAATGGTGACAATGTCCGCCTGCTGCTGGAAAGCGGCCAGCCCGCGGATATGCCCGGTCCCGATGGCTGGACCCCACTGTTGATGAGCGCGGAGAAAGGAAACGAAGAAATCTGCCGCCTGCTGCTGGACCACGGAGCCGACCCTCTCAGACAAAATACCAATGGCCACAACTTGCTGCACCTTGCCAGTTCCTGGGGCCGGCTGCCCCTGGTCGCTTTGTTTTTGGAAAGGATTGCGGGTCCCGAACAGGCGGCCCCCTTTCTGAACGATTCTTTTGGATTTGCCGCCTGGGAAGGACATGTTCCCGTCCTGCGTCACCTTTGGGAATACGCCGTACAGCATGGCATCGAACTGGACAAGGACGGAGCGATCCTTTCCGCTTGTGAAGCAGAGCGCGTGGAGGCCGTCAGACTGCTCCTGGATCTGGGGGCCGACCCTCTCGCGGAAGACGATGCCGGTGATTCGCCCTGGACACTGGCGATCAAAAAAGGGAATGCGGCCATCATCCAGCTCCTGCTCCGCCATACGGCTGAGGACGGACTTCCGGAAGACCTTGCAGGCAGATTGCTGCACCTGGCGGTCAAGCACAGTCATACGCCCGTGGCCGAGGTCTTGCTGCAACAGCTTTCCAGATGGCAAGGCAAGGAAGCGCAACAGGAGCAGGCAGAACAGCTCAACACCTTCGACAATGCGGGAAAGACGCTGTTGATGCTGGCGCTCAATGCCGGGGCAACGGACATGCTGGATCTTTTGTTGCGATACGGGGCCAATCCCAATATCTCCGGCCCGTATCAGGATCCTCCTCTGCGCCAGGCCGTAGAAAAATGCAACGAACCCGGAGTTCGCCTGCTGCTGGCCGCCGGCGCGGAAGCGAACCATGCGGACAGGGAGGGAGAATCTCCGCTGCATGTGGCCTGCAAGCATGACAAGCCCGCCATAGTTTCCGCGCTGCTGGAGGCCTCCGCCTCCCTGGAGCAGGCTGACGTCACCGGATTCACGCCGGCTGCGCGCGCGGCGGACAACGGCTGCCTGAACGTGCTGACGACCATCCTGAACAGCGGGAAAAAACCCGAGGAGCTGGCATCAACCGACATGAGCCTGCTCTTCGCAGGAGCGACCCATCAGGAGATTACCAATCTGCTGCTGACCCACAAGGCCAACCCCAACCAGAAACTTGCCAACGGATCATCGCCGCTCATCCGGGCCACCCTGCAAGGCGATACGACCTGCATCAAACATTTGCTCGCCGCCGGGGCGGAGATCAACGGCAAAGACGCCCGGGGCATGACGCCGTTAATGTACGCAGTCTGGTGGGGCGATGTGGAGGCCGTGAAACTGCTGCTTGCCAACGGCGCAGACCCGTCCATCCCCGGACCGGGCGGACTCCAGCTCCTGTCCTTTGCAAAACAAGGCAACGGACGCGATTCTCAAGGCCGCCAACAGGTACTTTCCCTGCTGCAGGAACGCATGCCGCACTAGGATTTCTTGTTTTGGAGACCGGACTCTATTGGATTTTTTCACGTTAAGGGAGTTTTCAAAGATGAACATCGGGCTGATCGTCAATGCCAAAGGACGCGTTTGCCTCGTCCATGACGAACCTTTCAGTGCGACTCCACTGTGGGTGGGCTACCATGTGGACAAGCGTATGATTGAAATCATCTTCGACAATGGAAGCACGTATCCTATCGACTGGACAGCCACAGAGGAAATGCATCCGTATCTTGTCCGCAGTGAAAAAATTTTGATGATACGCCTGGAGGACCAACAACCTGTCGAGGGCTATGATACCAGTTTGCTGATGTTGAAAGACGGAAAACTTCTCGATGCCCCAGAAAAACAAGCACTGGAGCAAGCTCTCTTGACGCAGGAGAGTTCCGACACATCAGAGGAGCAGGAACGACAGGAGCATGACAGTGAAGACAACGGCAAAACATTTGCGGACGTCTCTGAGCCTTTTGGAAAAGGCGGTGATGGCCAACGAAACATCGGCCTTATCGTTAATGCGCGCGGAAGAGTCTGCATGGTATACGACGTCCCCTTTGAAGCTTCCCCTCTTTGGGTAGGCTATCATCTGGACTGGCGCCAGTTAGAGATAGTGTTCGACAACGGGACCACCTATCTAATCGAATGGAACGCCACACAGGAAATGCATACGTATCTGATCAGGACGAATCAAATTCTCCTGATACGCATGGTAGACCGAAAACCCGTTGAGGGCTTGGACTGCAGTTTTCTCTTATTGCGCAATGGCAGATTCGTTGAAGATATTTTATCCACTGATGACGAGACGTTTTATATCAACTCCCTCGGTCAGCTGGTGCTCTCCTTGGGCAAAGCGCGGCATGAGCAGGCGCCGGACAGGGCCCGGCTGCACGCGTTCACGGCAAGCCTGTCCTTGCAGTGGAGCGATGCGGATGAGCAACACCGCATTCGGGTAAATGATGCGTGGCTGAAAAAACTCATCGCCGCCACGTCCATACGCGTCCAAGCCGTCCATGACGACACAGCGGAGGCACCGGGCGACAGCTTTGATGTATCGCTGCCCCTGGAGCTGGATTTTTCTTTGACTGCGGAGGACACACAGGAAGAATCCCCAACCGGGCAGGCGTTGCATTGAAATCAGCCGTCCGCACAACCCGCCCGCAACCCAAAAGCTGCAGGCTCCCTGGCCAAAGCACGGAGACTCTGTCCTCTGACGGTTTGCAGAAAGCACCTGATTACCAAATGAGCGGACATGACTCTGAAAAGGTGCTGCTGCGTTTTGCAGAGGCGCAAACAGGCGGTTTTTTGTCGCAGGAACAGATACCGCGCCAGGACTCCTTGTCTGGACGCTGGATTCAATCTGATTTGGTCAAACAAAAGGGAACTGTCTGAGATGAATATCGGGCTTGTAGTCAATGCGCGGGGACAAGTTTGTCTGGTATATGACGAGCCCTTTATATTGCCTGCTCGTTGGGTCAGCTATCATGTGGACAAGCGTCAGATGGAATTACTCTTTGACAACGGAACCACGTATCCCATTGACTGGACCGCCCCGGATGACATGCACTCTTTTCTGCTCCAGCTTACTAAAATTCTCCTCATCAGGATGGAAAACAAAAGACCTGTGGAGGGCTGGGAAACCACGTTGCTCTTCATGCGCAACGGCAGATTCGTTGAAGACGTTTCCCCCGTCTTTGATGATGTGTTTTATGTCAATTCCCTCGGACAGCTGGTACTCTCCCTGGGCAAAACGCGGCATGAGCAGGCGCCGGACAGGGCCCGGCTGCACGCGTTCACGGCAAGCCTGTCTTTGCAGTGGACCGCTGCGGATGAGCAACACCACATCCGGATAAGCGACGCGTGGCTGAAAAAACTCATCGCCGCCACGACCATACGCGTTCACTCCGTCCATGACGACAGCGCGGCGAATCCGGGCGGCGGCTTTGATGTTTTGCTGCCCCTGGAACTGGATTTTTCACTGACTGCGTAGGGGCAAGCCTTGCATTGCCCCCACGGTCCGCAACTCCGCCAGCAGTAAAAATACCGCGTATTCCTGATGTCAGTTCAGCTTGAACGATGTCGTGAAGATGGAGATCAGGTCTTGTTCCGTTGGCTTGACCTTACAGAGATTGATATTTTTTGCCTTGATTACCCGCTCGCTGTATTTCAGTATTTCCTCTTTGGTTACGCCTTCTCTGACAGGAAACAGTTTGTCCGTAAGCGTTTCAAATGCGGCAAGGTCTTGCATATTGAGCGCATTCAGGATGTCCTGAATGACCTCCGGGTTCCCCTTTTCCACGAATTTCAGATATTCTGCGAGCAATATGCCGTTGGCCAGCCCGTGATCCATATCCTTATAGTACGTCAGCGGATAGCCCATGGCATGCACGGCTGTTGTCCCTGTCTGCGAGATAACCATACCGGCAAAGAGCGAACACTGGGCCAGATAGTCCCTGACGTCTTCCGAAATGGCCGATACCTTGTTCCGGTCCACTGCATCGCAAAGAGCTGCGGTGCATTTGGAGAACAGCCGGATGCTTTCCCGCGCGAGCGCATCGGAAGCGACGGAGGAACGAACGCTCAACATTCCTTCCACGGCATGAGACAGTGCATCCACTGCAGTGTTGACGGTAATCGCCACTGGCAGCGCATTCATATACTTGGAATCAACAAAGGCTATTTGCGGAAACAGAGATTCCGCCCCTATGCTTGTCTTTGTTTCAGCCGCTTCATTGGTCAATACGGCATACGGCGTGACTTCCGAGCCGGTGCCCGCCGTGGTCGGCACCGCGATAACGGGCAGGACATCCTGTCCGTATTTCCCGCCGAACAGCTCTTCTTTTTTAATATCCTGCTTGGCAAGCAGGGCCACGGCTTTTGCGGCATCCAGCGGAGAGCCGCCGCCGATGGCGACGATAAAATCAACTCCGTGCTCTTTGGCTAACGCAGCGCCGTCATAGCAACAGTCGACGGTCGGGTTGCTCATTACCTGGTCAAAGACAACGAAATCAATCTGCTCTTTCTGCAGAGCCGCCACCACGTCATCCTGCGAACCGTTTTTTTTCGCAGAACCGCGGCCCGTGACCAGCATGGCTTTTTTACCGTACTGGCGGAATACCTCGCTATTGTTCAAAATGCAGTCTTTTCCAAAAAAAACTTTGGTCGGCATATGGTATTTGTAATTCATTGCATCCTCTTTTCTGGATCACTGAATCTGTCTATTCAGTTCGGTTAACACTTCGCCTTTGACCCACACGCGGCGGTCAATTCAAATAGTGCGCATTCCCTGGTGACGGTTGCGCAGTCTGACTGTACCCCGCAGCTACCTCGCTGTGAAGGAGGAATACGAACCAGAGAATTCCATCTTGTGATATACAATAAGCGTTACAACAGAGGATTCAGCCTGAGCCTGAAAAACGAAAAAATATGGTGGAACAGATCGCTACAGTTGCTCCTCAATCATCTCAACCAGTGCCCGCATTTCAAGGGGCTTGGAGAGATATCCGTTCATGCCGGCGGCCAGAAATTTCTCTTTGTCTCCCGGCATGGCATACGCAGTCAGAGCTATGATCGGAATGCTCCTTTTCCCCTCCCCGGCACTGCCGGCCCGAATGCGCCTGGAAGCTGCGACTCCGTCCATCACTGGCATCTGGACATCCATGAGCACCAGATCGAATTCTCCATCCTGAAGAGCGGCCAATGCCTGCTGCCCGTTCTCGACGTGGCGGACAATGTAGCCCACTTTTTCCAATTGAGAGACAACGGCCAAGGCGCTCACCTGGTCGTCTTCGGCAAGAAGAACTTTAAGGCCTTCGTGCGGAATCAGCTCCGTAACGGGCATCCGATCCAGCTCCTCACAGTCCTTGCGGACTGTCGGAATGCCGAAAGGAAGAGAAACGTAAAACGTCGACCCGACCCCTTCTTCACTATCAACGCATATGCTTCCTTTCATAAGACGGACCAGGCGCTTGATAATAGAGAGTCCGAGTCCGGCCCCCTGATAACACCTGGTATACGTGCCCTCGGCCTGGACAAAAGGCTCGAACAACTTCTCCAACTCTGCATCGGCAATGCCGATTCCACTGTCCTCTACCGTGAAAAGAATTCTCCGCTCTTCGTTGCTACTATAATTCAAGGCAACAATATTCACGAAGACGTAGCCTTTTTTGGTGAATTTGATCGCATTGCCTATGAGGTTGTTAAGTATCTGCTGCAGTCTTGCAGAATCACCGGAAAGAATATGAGGAATTTTAGGATCTATCAGAATGACAAGGCGCAGGTTGGCTTGATCCGCCGCAGGAGCGAAAAGATCTGAAATATTTTTGATAGTGTCTGAGAAGTCGAACGGAACGTTCTGCAGATTCATTTTGTCCACATCCATACGCGACAGATTCAGGATATCACTAAGCAGGTGCGTCAGCCTGTGACAGGATTGCACCGCCGAATGGATGTATTTGAGTTGTTCCGAATCCAGAGTCGTTGTTTCGATAAGCTGTAACATCCCCATAATACCATTGAGAGGAGTGCGCAGTTCGTGACTCATGTTGGCGAGAAATTCACTTTTTGCCCTGTTGGCGGTTTCAGCTTGTTTCTTGGCGTGCTCCAGTTGCTCAGTCTGGTTGCGAAGCTCCTTGGTTCGCGTTTCCACCTTGTGTTCCAGATTCCGATTCAGGGACTCCAGTGATTCCTCCATGCGTTTGAATTCCGTGATTTCGGACGAGAGCGTGCCCACGCCGAGAAGTTTGTTATCCGTGCCGGAGTAGATGGAAAATTTTTTAGTCAGAAATATGCGGTCCTGCCCACTCTTCCCTGGAAACCGTTCCTCAAGGGTTAAAAACTCTCCTGCCGGCAACTGCAATGCCTGCAGATCGCTATTCCTATTCGCAACAATTTGCTCTTCAGTGGCCAGCCCTTTGAATATTTCATCGCTGGTCCTGCCCAGCAGCGCGTTGACGTCCGCGTACCCCATAATCTTCAAAAATGCCTGGTTTACATTGAGATAGCGCAGCTCCACGTCCTTCATCACGGCAATACTATCCGTATTGTCGATGATCTGGAACAGATGCTGACGATCTTCCTCAAAACGCCTGCGGTCGGTGATGTCCCGATAAAAGCAGATGAACCGGCCTTCAGGTTCGGACTGATAGGATACGGATGCTTCGATGAGCAAGGTGCTGCCGTCCTTGCGCCGTTGCCATGTTTCAAATCTTTCGGAAGAGGTTTCCATGATGCGCCGCATGTGAGCCTGCGTTTCCTCTGGCGATTCGATAGCTTCCAGCTCGTTGATGTTCATGCCTAAAAGTTCTTCGCGGCTGTAACCCGACATGCAAGAATAGGCATGGTTGACCTCGAAGAGCACGCCGTGGACGTCATGCACACAAAAACCATCGGACGTGGTCTCCATAATGACACGCAGATAGTTCGCCTGAATGCGGGTTTTTGTTTCGGCCCGCTTGCGTTCGGAAATGTCCCGGACAAACTCGATGACGCCTGAGATCTCGCCGCTGTCCCGCTCCAGAAACGGATAGGCGAACAGTTCGATCCATTCGACGGAAGAGCCTGCGGGACCCTGCACGACATCTCTTTCCACCCGGCCGGATTTCAGGGCCCTGAGACTCGGACAGGGCCGGCATGGCGTGTCACAGTTATGGTATGCCTGGTGGCAGAGTCTGCCTGCCAGAGGCATCCCGGTTGCGTACCAGCGCTCCATGGTCGGGTTGACGTGGCGGATGGTCAAGTCGGGATTAAGCACGGATATGCCGTCCTGAATGCTTTCCAGGACACCTTGCAAAAATCTTTCGTTCGCCTCGAGGGCCTCCGCTGCCAATTTGCGCTCCGTGATAAAATGTCCCTCAGGGATCAGAAAAATGACGGCTCCCGAGTCGTCCAGCACCGGTCGCAGCGAGAAATCCACATACTCCAGGTGGCCATCGGCCGCCGGATGGGCGACCTCGAACCGAACGGTCTCTCCTGTCGCAGCGGTTTTGACTGCAGCCCTGACGCGTTCCTGCAGTGCCTTGGAATGCGCCCAACCGGCGCACTCCCAGAGCGGTTTTCCCAAGAGTTCGGACTTGGGCGAGCCATCCAGATCCAGCGCTGTCTGATTGACGTCAATCAACGTTCCGTCAACATGCAGCATGCCGAACAGCTGGTAACTCGTATTCAGAATGGCCCGCGCCTTTTGCTCGCTTACCCGCAACGCATCTACCGCCTGCTTCTGCTCTGTCTGATCGAACAGATAACCGTTGCTCGAGGTGACCTCACCATTTTCATTCCGGGCCAACTGCACGAAATTATAAAACCAGCGGTACGTTCCGGACCGCGTGCGCAGCCGGCAGCTTTGTTTGAACTGAGTCGTATCGCTCTTGATATGCCCTACAGCCTCCTCGATACAAGGCATACGATCTTCCGGGTGTATAAGCTCTGTGAAACGAAACGAATCGGCGGTCATTTCCTCCGGCGTATACCCGAGAATCTGGGTGACATTTTCCGAAACAAAGGTCACGGGCCAGGGATCCGCCGGGGCCCAGGAAATGGTAAAAACTGGTCCGCCCGTGAAAATGTCGCGTTCCTGCTTCAGGGCCAGCTCCGCCCGTTTCTGCTCGGTGATGTTGATGAATATGGCGGCAAAGTTCTTCTCATTAACTTTGTAGGCGCTCACGAGGAAGTAGAGTTCCTTGGCCGAATCATGAAGATCAAACGAGATGGGATCACCCGAAAGCATCACCTGTTCAAATTTCTCGATAAGCGCCAGGAGCTTGATCTCGGGCAGCACTTCGGTTGCCCTGCGGCCCAATACTTCCGCAGGGTTGAGGCCGGCGTTGGACTCGAAGGCCGGGTTGGCGCTCACGAACACGAAGTCCACCGCCCGGCCGGCCTCATCATATACGAGTTCGTGCATGGCAATAGCGGCCGGCGCATGCTCGGTGAGCAGACGGTATTGTTCTTCACTTTCGGCCAGCCTGGCCTCCGCCTGCTTGCGTTCCGTGATGTCGGTGTGTGTTCCTGCTATTCGGAAGACGATGCCGTCAGCATTCTTTACGCCGGTTCCCCTGCTGTGAGCCCAGCGCAACGATCCGTCCTTATGACGTATCCGAAATTCATGCTCGGCGTGGTCTGTTTCCCCGTTGATAATTTTACTTAGGGCCGCCCTTGCAGGTTCTAGATCCTCCGGATACACGATGTTTCTCCACGAATCCGCGACATCTGGAAATTCTTCGTCAGTGTATCCGAGGAGCTCCTTATAGCGGGGAGAATAATACACGGTCCCCTTTTCCAGATCCCAGTCCCAAAAGCCGTCGCTGGATCCCCGGATAACTAGACTATAGCGCTCTTCACTTCTCTGCAGTGCTTCCTGAATCCGCATGCGTTCTGTAATGTCGGATAAAACACAAATCATATTCTCAGTGCCCGGCATTTGTTCAAGGACTATATGGGCGTGCTTTCGATTGCCCCCCTTGGCCAATAAAATGAAATCATACTCGGAGGGAATGTCCTGATTTTCGCTCAATCTGTTCGCGCGGTACCAAAGCATGCGCTCCAGATCAACGGGATCGACAAAATCCGACCACTTCAATTTGCCCTCGATTTCCCCACGTTGGAAACCGGAAAGTATTTCAAATTGGGAATTGCACTTATCTATCAAGGAATCTTTGCCGACAATCACCAGGGCGGTGCCTGTGGCTTCAAACAGCATCCGGTAATACACTTCACTTTTCTTGAGGGCATCCTCTGCACGCCGCATGCTGGATAAATCAAGAACTGTCCCACGAACGCCCACAGGAATCCCTTTTTCGAATACACCCTGTTGAAAAACCAATATGGGGAATGTGGAACCGTCCTTTTTGACGGCAAGATATTCAACGCCTGCAATGCCGTGGCCGTGAATTGCGAGACCCATATTTTTCAATGCTCGCTCAATATCGTCGGAGTGGATAACTTCAGTGACATTCACCTGCCGGTCTTGGGAGCTGTAACCGAATGTTTCAAGCGTACGGAGGTTGGCGTACGTAAAATATCCCTCGAGATCCAGCTCATAGACCATCTGGGGTAGAGCATCGACCATTTGCTTGAAATGACCATCGTCAATCAATGAAGTGCTGGAGACCACATTCTTACGACGTAATTCCTCAAGCTCTGCAATAAGTTGTGATTTGGATTTCTTGAAATCTGATTCCACTCTCCCTCCTCTGAGGAAAAAGACATCCCTAGATCTATACGACACTGCCAACTTAAAAGTCTAACACATCAAAACGAGGTATCCAGATTTTACTCAGGTGTTGCAGCCGGAGCCATGCCCATTATTTCTAATGAAAAAAAGGGTGGATAAACTCATAGAGAGCTTTCCCCCTTGTTCTTCGGGTACCCGGAATCGGGCTTGAATCGCCGCCATAGTCCTGTCGAGGAATTTTAACGTTGATCGCAGACGTTCTTTAGGGTTTTCTACTTCTGTCCGGCCGATTTTATACATTTCTCAAAAACTGCGAATCTTCGTTTCAGGTTCCTCGGGTTCAGGGAGTGCCAGGCACCGGTAGTTCCACTGTAAATGTGCTGCCCTTTCCGAGTTCGGAACTTACAGATATCGAACCGCTGTAATGGGAGACGATCTGTTCGCAAATGGCGAGTCCCAGCCCTGTGCCCGGGGTTTTATCCTCCGGAGTATTCTGACTGCGAACTTGATGAAATTTATCGAACACTTTGTCCAGGTCATCAGGAGGAATGCCCCGGCCCGTATCCATAACCTGGAAACAAAAACAACCCGGCCTGGAACTGGCCGAGACAATGACCCTGCCGTTGTCCGTGAACTTGATGGCATTGATGATCAGGTTGATTACCACCTGTTCGATACGGTCCGGATCCACATGCAGCCGGGGGAGATCGTCCGGAATTTCCACAACAAGCTCAACCCCTGGTTTGTTCAGGACAATGCCGCCGATGCCTTCAACTGAGCGGCGCAACAGCCAGGATGTGTCCACATCCTGGTCGGCCCAATCCAACTTGCCGGATTCGATTCGCGTCAAGTCGAGAAAATCATTGATTAAGCGCGTCAGCCGGTCGCCTTCGTGCATGATTATTTCAAAATTCTGAAGGATTCGTTGTTCGCAGTGTTCACACTCTCCGTTCCCATGAGATAATGGTCTATAATATTTAAAAAAATCACGTTTTATAAGTTTCACAAAGCCTAAAACGGACGTTAAAGGCGTGCGCAACTCATGGGAGACGGAAGAAACAAATGCGGATTTGAGTTCATCCATCTCCAAAAGTGTTTCATTGGCCTTTTTCAGCTCCGAGGCTTTGGCAGCCAAGTCCGCTGTACGCTCACCGACCAGGCGTTCCAGATCCTGGTTCAGGAAATGCAGTTCGCGTTCCGCGCGCCTTCTTTCTCCTACTTCCTGGGTCAAGGCGGCGTTGGCTTCCAGCAGTTCGCCGGCTTGTCGCCTCAGGTCCGTCTGGGCTTCCTGGAGACGGTTGGTCATGATAGTGAATGCCTCTGCCAGTTCGCCGACTTCATCCCTGCCTGCCGGAGTGGGCAGTTTATGGCTCCAGCGCGCCTGACTGATGGCTAAAGCGGCCTCTGCCAGCTGTCGCACCGGCCCCACCACACCACGCATGAACAAGAGGACAGCCCCTCCGCCAAGCACCAGCCCGACAATGAGTATGACAGCTGTACTGCGGATAAACTCTTTGCGCATGGCGTACATCTCATCGGTGGACACCGAAATGATCACAAGCCAGCGCCAGGGCTTGAAATCACGATAGAATAAAAACCGACCGCCGCCATCGCCAACGTATTCGAGGTTGCCCGAACCGGTATCGATCATTGTCGCTAGAAGCGTATGGGGCAATGTTGCAACGCTAACCTCGTGAGGCACCAATACCGCGGCTCCGGACTCCTCGACGATGGTCAAACGCCCGAACAGTCGCTTTTGATCCCCACCAAGCTTTTGCACCAGTTCCCGCTGCGCAGCCTGGACATAGTCGGAAACCTGCTCCACCCCGCTTACCCGGAGCACATCATAGGTTTCCCGTATGCGCTGCAGAACCGTATCCGCTTCAAACGAAAGGAGCTTGCGGTTCAGGTCCAGGGTCAGCCGGTCCAGAATGATGACTCCGGCCACGCCTACGGAACAGACCACCGCAGTCATGATGGCCAGGCTGATCAGGTTAACCTTGAGTTGAATCCGCATAAAACTATGACTTTTTCATTCCTTATCTGGAACGCAAAATTTTGGCTGTTTTCAATACTGAGATGGGCACAACAACACCCATGGCCTCAGCCATGTCCATATTTACGATGAGTTGGGCCTGTTTATTGGCGGTCATTGGAATCTGATCCACAGGACGTCCGTCAAAGATTTGCAAGACGGTTTTGGCGGCCAACTCTCCCTGTTCTTCAGGAATTTTACCCAAGGTGAAAAGCGCGCATCTCGCCATGTTAATATCCCGGCCAGTTATGGGAACTTTTGCGTTCTCCAGCTCAAAACGCCGGAAGTCATCCCCGTCCCAGCCTTTGATTCCGGAGCAGTCGCCGATAAACAACATGTCGACCTCATCCTGTGCTCTCAAAAAAATACTTTTAAAGTCCTGGTAATCCCTGGATAGAAATGGCTTGAGCTGGCCATCAAAAAAACGGCTGTTCAATACCTTCATCACTTTGCGTATAGTGACCACATCCCCGCCAAGGAATCCCACCCTTTTGCCCTTGGCAAAAGGGGCCATAAGCGCCATGGCCTGATCCACGAGATCAATTTCTACGATGCCTGTGACGTTTTTGGCCGGATAGCCGTACATGGTGGCATCCCAATTAACCCCGCAAAAAACCACGGGCAGGGATGTACCCTTAAGATACGGAGCCACCAGATAGGCCTGGGCGTTGTCGTCCGAGGCGATGACCGCGTCCGGCTTTATTTCATTGATGACGGCCAAAGCCTCCAGGCCCGCTTTGCGTCCGAATTCCTCTGTATTGTCGCGCTTGGTATCCATGTGCAGAACCTCGAGCCTGACCTTGCTCCCCTCCAGGCCTTTGCGTATTCCGCGCCCTATGCCATCAGCCCATGCATATCCCACATGGTAGGAATCCACCCATAAAACGAGCTTTTCGGCCAATGCGGTGCATGCCGAAAAAAAGAGCCACGCCGTAATTAAGCATTGCAACAAGAGCGACTTACGGCCCATTTCCGTCCCCCTGGGTCTTTGATTCGGATTTGAAAAGGGCTTCATGGCCGATGACCTCATCCGCGGCCCGCAACATGTCCACAGGAATCAGGATTCCGGCGGCCTTGGCCATCTCCAGATTCACAATGATATGAGCTTGCTGATTCTTAACCTCGGGTATGCTTTTCGGGGATTCGCCGGCGAGGATGCGCAATGCCGTCCATGCCGCCCATTCGCCCTGCTCCTCCGGGATTTTGGCCATGACCAGCATGTTCTGTCTCGCCAGGTGCCTTGCGGTTGTTCCGGTCGGAATTTTCACATGCTCCAGTAAGTAGCGGACGGCCTCTTCTTCATCCCAGTCCGTGATGGAGGCTTGATTATAAATCATCAAGGAATCGCAAGAAGATTGCGCTTGCAAAAACAACTTTTTGAAATCCCCGAAATCCTGAGCAAAAAACAACTGCTGTTTGCCGTCGAAATAAAGCTCATTGTACCGCTCCAGTGCTTTGTGTTCCGAAAAAGTATCGTCGGACAAAATACAGATGCGATCTCCTTTAGCCAGCCGCAGTAGATTCTCCTGCAACCGTGAGATCGTTGAATCCTCCAGCATGCCGGTTGCGAATTCATTGGGGTAGCCGTATTCGGAACCGTCGATATTCACCCCGCAGTAAACTATGGGAACGCCAAGATGCTTCAGATAGGGAACCACGAGGTGTTTCTGGGCATTATCGTCGGCTGTAATGACCACATCCGGTTTGATTTTAACGATTTCCCCGGCAATCCGGCTGGCAGCCTCGCGGATCTGCTTTTCAGCCTTACATCGCTTGCTGTCCAAATAAAAAACATCCGTATGCACGCCTGCGTCGCGCAATATCTCCAGTGCCTTTTGCTGGAGGCTGTCGCTCCAGGCGTACCCTTTGTGATAGGAATTAATAAAAACAACGGTAGGCTTTTGGGAAATAATTTTGGCACCAGCTGCCTCAACACGGACAAGCAAACTTAACGCAAAAAATAAACAAAGGCTCAACGCACCAAGGAATACACAAAGCGTGATTTTTTTCCCCCCGGCCAGTGACCTAAGTTCGTGCGCATAGCGCAAGACTGTACAGCCAAAAGCTTTATTTATCATGGTTAAACGTTAGCACATTTTTTTCCTTAAGTCCAAATCAACATGTGATTTTTCATTTTTTTAAAAGAAAAGTTGGTCTCTCTGTAACCAGCACTATACATACAATAGGCTTAATCTATTAACAAAGATAATGATGTATAATTCAAAATATTTTTTTGCTTATTAAATCTTTTTTATTAAAACCTGATTGAAAAATTTATTAAAAAATTTTGCAGAACAATAGCTCTTTTGTATCACTCTAATAAAAATAAGATAGAGCAATTGATCTACAATAGACAGAATTTTATTTTCAAGAAACGCCCACAAGTACTATGTCATTTTTTTAGTTATACAATAATAATATTAATTTGCTTACTAAAATATCGTCAAAAATACTAAATAAAGATCAGAAAATATATTTGTGGTACAATTGATCCCCATAACCATTGAATTATTTTATGCAGTCTTGTGGAACATCTGAAGAGAATTACTCCTATTGCACTATTTTTATTAGGTTACCAAGGACTACGGAATCCTAGTTTTGTTAACCCGAGTGCATGCTGTTTCGTGGAAAAACGGGAGAAATGTTTTTTTAGGAGTGGGCTTAAAAAGTGGGAGGCCTGATGGGGGCCGGCGCTCTTCTCGGCCTGTCCACCGATTCGACTTATGCATCACCCGCAACACGACAGGAAGCTCGCCGCATTCCCGCTTGCGGCCATGGTGATCTGCTGTTAGGGAAGCACCTTGTGTTTTACACCAAATACGCAAGAAGCCTCATGTACGCACGCTGCAGAAAAAACACTTTTTGCAGCAACCTGACCCTTCAATAGACCAGCTCCATTTCTTCCGCAGCGATTGCACGCAGTTTCTCCACATTCAGTATCACGGACGTTTGCCCCCGCTTCATGAGGATGTCCTCCTGCATAAGGGCCTTGAAGATTTTTTTGATGGTGACCTCATGCAGGGAAAGATAGAAAGCGAGTTCGTTGTACGTCAAAAAACGGGGCATAACCGGCGGAGTTTCCTCGGTCATGAAATCGAGAATGACCTGGCACACCCGTACGCTGGCTGATTTCGAGGCAATATCCGTGGACAGAGCCAGCACGTTGATCAGATTCTCGCAGAGCCCCTGCACGAGTATCGGGTACTGTACGGGATTGGACTCCAGAAAATGCAGAAACGCATTGGCGTCCATGCAGATGAACGTACAGCGGGTTTTCGTGTAAATGGTGTGCTTGATATGCAGGGCCCTTTTCCGGGTGATGTCCGTGGCAAGCCCTGTGGACGCGACCACAGACGGAAGAAAGTTAAGCAGCATGCCGGGTCTGAAAAATAAAAAGGAATTTTCCGATCCGTCCGAAGTCAGGGATGTCAGGGCGGCCACCCCTTCCAGCAAATAGTAAATGTTCTCGGGAGGCAGCCGGGTTCCCTTCTCATGAACAACTCTGGTTCCAATACGTGAAAACAGCCTTTCGAATACCTCTATTTGATTTGCCTGTGCCAACAGGACACGCTCCTTTCAAAAGATTTTTTTCACAAAGGTAGTCCAGACTACTTTTTTCTACCGGATAATCTGGGAATACTCAAAACGCTAGCAATTTCTATGGCGCCTTCATCCTAAACCAAACTTAGGTTGCTTTATGAAAACAAAGGAGTCTTTTTCAATTGATAAAGTGTGGTTGCTGCATGTCGTAATCGGCATCGCAATCATGCTGTTCGGGCGATTTCTACCTCCTCCGTCCATGGTGGTGCCGGCTTCGGAGCGACTTATCAGCATGGGGCTGCCCCAGGTGGATGGAGGAGTGCTGCTTTCAATAACACCAATGGGGATGGAGATCATTACGCTGTTTCTCGGCGTTATCTATCTCTGGACCGCAGTGGATACGCTCTGGCCGAGTTTTTTGGGGGTCATGCTGCTGGGTTTTACCACCAGCATGCCCATGCCGCAGGTCCTGTCCAAATTCATGGGCAATCCCATGACGGTGATGATCTTCTTTCTGCTTTTATTTGCCGCTGTTATCATCAAAAGCAATCTTGCCGTCTATCTCGCGCGCTGGTTCATGACCCGCAAAATCGTCCAGGGCAAACCCTGGCTGTTTACGGCCACCATCCTGGTCGCTACGTATTTTGTGGCCTTTCTCGAACAGACCACATCCTGCTTTCTGATCTGGCCCGTACTGTATATCATTTTTGATCATGTGGGCTTCAAGAAAGGGGACAAATACGTCAGCATCATGATCGTCTACACCATGCTGATGGCCCTGCTCAGCTTTGCCACGGACCCCATGAAAGGAGGCGCGTTTTATCTGCTGACCAACATGGACAGTCTGGCAAAGACGTCGGCGGATCTGAATATCGTCCCCATGAACATCGCCTTGTACCTTGTCTTCGGGCTGATCATCTCGTTCTGCTGCATCGGCGTACTGCTGCTGGTGATGCGCTATGTGTTTCGCGTGGACGTCTCGCCGCTCAAGCACATCGACATGCGCAAGATAGAAACCGACGAACTGCCTCCCATGTCGGCCCAGCAGAAAACCACCATCGCCCTGTTCATTTTTTATGCGGCCTGGCTGCTTTTGCCTGGAATCATCGGACGCGGCAATGCCGTGGGCGGTTTTCTGGCCCACAATGCCTTGGGCGGTTCGCTGGTGGTTACCTTCCTGGTCTGCTTTATTCATATTCACAAACGGCCTGTGGCGGACATTCAGCAAACCGGCGCCGCCTATCCGTGGCGAACGTTTTTCCTGATCGCCACGGCCTTTCTTCTGGGCGGAGCCATGACAGGCAAAGGCACCAACGTCACGATCTTCATGGAGTATCTGCTGCGCGACTACCTTTCGGGGCTTGGAGTGACAACGCTGACCATCGCGGTGATCGTTATCGGCATCGTGGTCACCAACTTTTTCAACTCCGTCGTGGCCGGCCTTGTGCTGACTCCCGTACTGCTGGCCATCTGCAATGCCTTTCATTTCGCGGCAAATCCCATCCTGGCCTGTTTTTACTACATCGTGCTTGTGGCGGCGGCCACGCCCGCGGCTTCGCCCTTTGCGGCCATTCTTTTCGACAACACCCAGTGGATCGCCAAAAAAGACGTGGCCTTCCATGCGGTGATTGCTTCGGCTCTGGTCGTACTGGTGCTCATCGCCATAGGCATGCCTTTGTCCAACATTTTGTTTTAAGCGGAGGAAACTATGTCTTCTCTTCCCACATATGACGTTGTGATTGTCGGTTCAGGCCCGGCCGGGCTGACCGCGTCCATTTACGCGATACGCGCCAACATGAGCGTGCTCATGCTGGATAAGCTCGCTCCGGGCGGGCAGATGATCAACACCAATGAAATCGAAAACTATACCGGGTGCGGCGCCATCAACGGCGCGGAACTCAGCATGAAGATGTTTGAGCATACGCAGGAACTCGGTGTGACATTTGACTATAAAACCGTTCTTGCGGTGGAAGACCAGGGGGAATTCAAGCGGATCGTTTGCGAAGAGGACGACGCCGTGTTTCTGGCCAGGGCGGTCATTCTGGCCACCGGCACCGTACCCCGCAGGCTGGGAGTTCCCGGAGAGGATCAGTTCGCCGGCGGAGGCATCAGCTGGTGCGCAATCTGCGACGGCGCCCAATACCGCGGCAAAGACGTGGTCGTCATCGGCGGCGGCAATTCCGCTGTGGAAGAATCCATTTACCTGGCCGGCATCACGAATAAACTGACCATCGTCACCCTCTTTGACCTGACCGCAGACCCAAAGGCCTGCGACCGGCTCAGAGCCCTGGAAAACGTCACGATCCACCCCTACCAGGATATTCTTGAATTTACAGGAGAGAGCAAACTGACGGGAGTGCGTTTCAAATCCACCAAAGAGGACGCCACCGAACGCCACGTCACCTGTGACGGCGTGTTCGAATATATCGGCTTGAAGCCGACATCTGATTTTATGAAAAATCTTAATATCCTGGACAGATTGGGTTGCATTGCCGTCGATGATGAAATGAAGACGGCCGTTCCGGGAATCTTCGGCGCGGGGGACATCACGGCCAAGAAATTGCGCCAGGTCGTCACGGCCTGTTCCGACGGCGCCATAGCGGCAAACTCCGCCGCGAAATACGTTGAAGCTCTGCGGGGCTAAAGGAGAAAAGTATGATCACTGAAGTCAACACTCAGGAATACGACGCGCTGGACAAATCCGGCGCCATGCTGGTGGAGTTTTATTCCAAAACCTGCGGCCCGTGCAAAATGCTGGCCTTTGTTCTCAAGGAAATCGACAAGCTCAAGCCTGAATTTTCCATCTATACCGTGGACTTTGATGAAAACCAGGAACTGAAGGAACGCTGCGGCGTCAAGGGCTTCCCCACCATGCTGTTCATGAAGGACGGCAAGGAAGTCAGCCGGTTGGAAGGGTTGAAGCAAAAACCGGCCATCATCAAAGAAATCGAATCTCTTACCGCATAACTGGAGAATACCATGAGCATGAAAGTCGAATATACGTCCGAAGACAATTTGATCACCCGGCAAAACCGCGCGGAAGCCGCGTTTTTGAAAGCCTTCGAAGAAGCCAAACCCGCCCTGGAAGACGCCCAGGTCATCGTCAATCCGTATCTGATCAACCCCTTGTGCGCTCTGATCCTGTTTGCCACGGACAAGGAAACCGAAGCGACCCTGACCGTCCACGGAAAGCGCAACGCGCGCGAAGACCTGGTCCACACCTTTCCCAAGAGCACCTCGCACGCCATCCCTGTGCTCGGCCTGTATGAAGACTGGGACAACAAGGTCACCGTCGCGCTGTCCACCGGCGAAAGCAAAACCTTCAGCATTGCGACAGGGACCTTGCCCGGCGACGTGTGCCGCTGCCAGAACGTCCGGACTTCCCTGGATTATTTCGGAACCAATTTCATGTTCCTGACCCCTGCCGGAAAAAACCTGCCCACTGCCTATGACTACCGCGGCGACGTGCGCTGGCTGCTGACCGTGAATACGATGTTCGACATCAAGCGGCTGGCCAACGGCAACATCATGACCGGTTCTCACCGTTTCTGCCGTATGCCCTATAACGCCACCGGACTGGTCGAACTCAACCTGCTGGGCAAGATCTACAAGGAATACCGGATGCCCGGCAATTACCACCACGACCATTTTGAAATGGAAGACGGCAACATTCTGGCCCTGACCCAGGATTTCACAACCGATACGGTGGAAGACATGATCGCCCTCCTGGACAGGGAAACCGGCGAAGTGCTGCGTACGTGGGATTATAAGGAATTCCTGCCCCAGGACGTCGCTGGTTCCGGTTCGCAGGATGCGCACGACTGGTTCCACAACAACGCTCTGTGGTACGACAAAAAGACCAATTCCATCACCATTTCCGGCCGCCACCAGGACGCCGTATGCAATCTCAACTACGACACCAACACCCTGAACTGGATCATTGGCGACCCCGAGGGCTGGCCCAAGGAGATGGTGGACAAATATTTCTTCACCCCCGTGGGCGATGTGGAGAACTTTGACTGGCAGTACGAACAGCATGCCTGCGTGGTGTGCCCGGACGGCGACATCATGATGTTCGACAACGGACAGTACCGCGCCAAATCCAAAGAAAAATACATCAAAAACCGCGACAACTTCTCCCGCGGCGTCCGCTACCGGATCGATACGGATAAGATGGAGATCGAGCAGGTCTGGCAGTACGGCAAGGAACGCGGACAGGAATTCTTTTCGCCCTACATCTGCAACGTGGAATATTACGACGAAGGCCATTACCTGGTCCATTCCGGCGGTATTTCCTCTCAGGACGGCTATGCCACGGACGGCCTGGGCGCGTTTTTCGACAAGGACGACCCCAGCGTTGAACTGCGTTCCAAGACCGTGGAGGAAAAAGACGGCGTGGTGCTCTACGAACTGGAAGTGGAAGGCAACTTCTACCGTGCGGAAAAGCTGCCGGCCTACCATGACGGCGAAAACAGCGCCTTCGGCCAGGGCAAGCTGGTCGGTCAGCTGGATGTGACCCCGACCTTCGACACCATTCCGGATGTGGAAGAAGTGGAAGAACTGGTCGATTCCGAGCGCCAGGTCCGTATCGAAGAGGATGAAGACCGCCTTGTTTTCCACGGCCTGTTCGAGCGCGGCTCGCTGGCCATGGTGGTCCTGGAAAGCGCCGGGGAGTCCCGGGGCTACTTTCTGAACACCGCGGCCGTGCATCATCTGGCCATGTGTTCGGGAGCCTTCCTTGAAAAGGACGACCGGATGCTGAAGCTGAACATCAGTAAAAACGGCCTGTCCGGTACGTACGCCGTCAAAGTCATTGTTGACGACAAAAAATACCAGACGGGCGTTTCCATCATCTGTTAGCGATCAGGATGCGGGCATGGCGTCATGACAGGCCATGCCCGCCATCTGCAGGAGATACGTTATGGATTTAAAACTGACAGGCAAAGTCGCCATTGTCACCGGCGGTGCGCGCGGCATAGGCGAAGGCATCGCATCGCAGCTTGCGGCGGAAGGCGTACGGGTGGCCATCGCCGATGTGGACAGCGTACGCGCGCAGCGGACGCTGGAAAATCTCGGCGAACAGGCGCAGTTCGTTGAAACCGACGTAACGGATGAAAACAGCGTCCGGGCAGCGGTGGCCCATGTCGCGAACACACTCGGCCCTGTGGATATTCTCGTGAACAACGCGGGCGTCAGCAGCAGAATCAGGCTCGCGGATATGACGTACGGGGATTTTGACCGCGTGTTCAAAGTGAACATGTACGGCACCTACCTTATGACCCGTGCCGTGGTCGAACAGATGCGCCCCCGCAAACAGGGCAAAATCGTGAATATCGCCGCCATGGTCGGAACGCGTCCCGCAGCGACGTTCGCCCACTACAGCGCCTCCAAGGCCGCAGTCATCGCCTTTACCCATGCCGTTGCCGCGGAATACGCCGAGGACAACCTGAACATCAACTGCATCTCTCCCGGCGCCGTTGCCACGCGCCTCTGGGACAAAGAAAACCTGCACGTCAAGGACGCCAAAGACAGCATCTGTTTCGACACGGACATCGAATGCAGCTTTTCACTGGGAAGAGCGCAGAAAATCGAAGATATCGCCCATATGGTCTGCTATCTGGCCTCCGACCTGGCCCAGAACATCTCCGGCCAGAACTTTTTCGTCACTAGCTGACCCTTCCAGCCTTCCGGACAACACTGCATACTACCGGCAAATCCCCGGCAAACACGAACGTTTGCCAGGGATTTGTTTTTTATCGGAAAGATCGATTCATGATTTGGGGTGGGGGTAACCCGGCAGAATGTGGCGAGTTAGAGTTTTTATGGTGGGCGCGGGTGTCACCTGAAGTTCTACGGCTATCAAGTTAATTTTATTAGCTTATTAAAACCGGGCAATGTCTGTTTCTATTACCCTGCACTCACGCGGTTCTGTGGAAATACGATAGGAACTTGATTTCTGGTAAGAGGTGGAAATAATTCCTTGAATATCGATTACAAGCCAATTATGGTTGGCGAAGATTCCCAATCCCATTGTCTTTTAGCTGTATTGAAAAAACAATCACGATCTATCGTATTTTTCTCCTTCATTATAAGCAACAGATAACTAAAAAAGTGTCTTTCAATACATGCTAATATTTTTTTAGGATCTATAAGAATCGACTGGATTTCTTCATCAAGATTTAAACTGCCATCCTGATTTTTAGGAAAAGTAACAAGCATATCGTGAGTCAAATCGCCTACGTAAATTCTACCCCTTGCAAAACTCTCATGAACCAAACCACATCTTAATTCAGCATATAGACATTCTGCAATTTTTTTTAAATTTTCTTGGTCAAGGCTCCCCCCTTGATGAACATCAATAAACCCTTTTGAAAAAAATTCCTTCGATTTTTTATCGCTGCTTTCTCCAGACTTATAGCTCCATATAGTTTCATAATAAGGCATCAATAATGTGAGAGCTGCAAATAGCCCATTCGTGTTTTCAAGAACTTTGCGCACTGGTTCCAACACCCAATGTATCATTCTATCTTTAAATACATCCAATATATCATCAAATGCTGGATCATTAAGTTTCTCAGCTGTATAACTAGGGCTGATATATGTTTTAGGCAGTTGAGAATCTGTCAACACTTTATCTCCCAAATTCAAACCATTAAAAATTGATACAGGTGTAATGTTACGGAATTTTCTTAGTGATCTGCTTCTCCATCTCTTCAAGGGCCTTCATATCCTCAGCATCGGCATTCAAGGCTTCTTGCTGTTTCCGTTTATGGTCAAACGCTGTGTAACGTTCGTGAACGATGGCAGCCATTTGCTTCTGGCTCATTTTTCCCGCCCCATGCAGTAACGGGTGCTCGTTAAATTCAATAAACCGGTCTACGTTTTGCCGCCAGTCATCCAAGGTGAGATGCTTGCGCCTTTCAGCCCTGTTTTCCGCGTAATCCAGAAACATAGTGACGATGCGATTGAGTTGGGAGACTTCCTTTTCGTTCAAATAGTTCTTAGCGATGACCACATCGGCCTTTCGCACCACATCCCCTTTCCAGCTGGTAAGTCCCATATTGGATTTTTCCGTATCTGCCCTGGCGACGATCAATTCAGCAGCTGTATGTTCCGTAACAGCATGAAGCATCTTATTCTGCACCTCGGCAAAAAATCGATGGGCATATTGCTGGTCGTCTCTGTAATCCTGGGAAAGAGCAAACAGATCGCGAACTTTCTGATAAAACCGCTTCTCTGAGGCGCGTATATCCCGAATACGCTCAAGCAGTTCGTCAAAGTAATCCCAAGCAGGTTCTTTCAGCCGTTCGTCATTCATGACAAAGCCCTTTACGAGATACTCCCGCAAGGTCGTTGTAGCCCATTTTCGGAACTCCGTACCTCTTGGCGAGCGCACCCGGTAGCCAACGGCCAAAATCATTTCAAGGCTGTAATGTCTGATAAAGCGTTTTATCGTACGCTTCCCCTCGGTTCGAACTTGTAAGAAATCCTTACAAGTTGCCTTCTCACCCAATTCACCCTCATCGTATATAGCTTTGATATGAAGAGTAATATTCTGAGGTGTGGTTTGAAACAGCTCCGCCATATCCTTTTGACTGAGCCAGGCTTCACCATTGTGAAGCTGAACTCCTACCTGACTCTGCCCGTCTGACGTGACGTACAGCAGCACCTCGGATTGATTCAGAATCGTTTTCTCGTCCATGGATTTTCCTTGTTTCCGCATTCCCCTTAATTATTGGTTCAACTATTTTTCATGACTTGGCAAGAAAAGTCCTTGGCCGGAAAAAACACTTCATCACTTAAAATTATGCAAATTCCACAGGATTCAAAGGCAACTGAAGAAAGCATATAAAAAATAACCTCGAAACAAGAAAAGGCTAAACTCAATTAGAGTCCAACCTTTTATTTCTGAATGTGTCTCAAGATAGGTCTTGATGTCAGATCAGGAGCAAGCCTCTAACACCCCGGCCGTAGCCTGAATAAAGAGTCCAGCCAGCCGACTACCAGACCTGGCCCGCAACCATCCGCCAAAATCATTCGCCCATCATGATCCGGATGATTTCCTTGTCGGTCTCGCGCATGCCTTCGCGGCCGAGGCGGCCCACGTTGGTGATGGTGTTTTCCACGCCTTTGGTGACGATGCCTTCGCCGTCGTAGAACTGCTGGCCCCTGCGGTACATTTCGAATCCCAGAATGCCCGCCTCCACCGCGGATGCGATCTTGCCCGCGCAGGAAGGCTTGGCGCCATCGCAGATGATCCCGGACACGATGGCCAGGGCGTTGACCATGGTGTGCGCGATTTCTTCGAAACGTCCGCCGTGCAGCCAGGTGATGCCCGCCCCCGCGCCGACTCCCGCGCAGATGGCCCCGCAATAGGCGGACAATCTGCCGATGCCGGTCTTCTGGTGGATGGACACCAGATTGGAAACGATCAGGGCCCGGAACAGGGTTTCCTGATCCACCCCGAGATGTTTGGCGTATTCGAGCACCGGTACCGAGGCGGTTATGCCCTGGTTGCCGCTGCCCGCCACAATGACCACCGGCAGTTCGCACCCGCTCATACGGGCGTCTGAACCCGCTGCGGCCCTGGCCTTGGCCATAATCTTGATATCCGTGCCCCAGGTTTCCAGCAGCACCGTACCGATGTTCGCTCCCCAGTCCCCGCGCAGCCCTTCATCCGCGATACGCGAATTGTAGTCTATCTGCCGCTGCAGCGTCTCGCGCACTTCCTCAATGTCCACGGTTTCGGCGAATTCAAGAATATCCTTCACATTCAGGAGGTTGTGGTCGCTGAGACCGGCCAGATTGACCTCGCCCCCGCTTTCCTCCTCGTACAGCACCTCGTCGTTTCTGGTGATGGAGACTATATGCGTGTGATAATTGGAAATGCGTACCGCGGCGCTGGATTCGCCCTTGAAAACGCTCACCCGCAGGTCGAAAATCAGCCCGCTTTCCATGCGGCGGGCCTTGACCTCCCTGGCGGCCAGAAAATCGGCCATTTCCCGGCGCTCTTCGTCGCTGACAACGGCGATGACTTCCAGGGCCTTGTCGCTGTTCCCTGCCACGATCCCGGCCACGGCGGCGGCTTCCAGCCCCTTGAGATTGCCCGTATTGGGGACAACCACGCTTTTGACGTTTTTTATGATGTTGTCGCTGGCTTCAATCAATACGCGGTCCGGCACTTCCTCCAGCACCTTTCTGGCCCATGCCGCGGCATAGGCGATGGCGATGGGCTCCGTACAGCCCATGGCCGGAACCAGCTCTTCCTTCAGAATATCGAGGTAAACCTTGTACAAGGCCGCATCAAGCGCCATGCCGTTTCTCCCTGGTGTTTGTTCCTTTGGTTGCCGGAGCCTTCCGGGTCAGACGCTCGGTCCCTGGTAGTAGACGTCCAGAGGATCGTAAAAGGCCACGGTTTCCGAACAGGTGAACGCGCCGGAGGCCGTCCTGCAGGCGAGGTCCAGCAACTGCGCGCCCGCCTCGTCCAGGCTCAGGGAACCATCCAGTACGCCCGCGCTGGAAAAATCAATGTCCTTGTGGGCCTTGCGGGCCGTGGACGGATTGCCTGTGATGGTATGCATGGGGATCACCACCCCGGGATTGACCGCCGACAGGGGCGGGTCGATTTCCGGCAATTCCTGCCCGCCCAGCTGGTAAAAGGCCATCTGGCATCCGGCGGCCGCAAAACTGGCGATGAGCGAATAGGAGGACATCCAGGCGTCCATGAAATACAGGCCCGGCCCAGGCGGCCGCTGGCAATACTCCAGCACGTCTTCTATGGGCACGCTGCCCGCCTTGCAAATGGCGCCCAGGGATTTTTCCTCCAGGGTGGAAATGCCGGCCGCGATGTTCTCCGGGATGGGATTCACGGTACGGATGTCGTCGCCCACCCGGGCGGCGAGTTCCTCGGCGTCGCGCACCACTTTCAAAAGCTTGTCCGCCACTTCGCGTGTTCTGCAGCGTTCTGCCAGGATATGTTCCGCGCCGATGATCTCCACGGTTTCGGAAAAAATCACCGTGCCGCCCTGCCCGACCAGCAAGTCGGTCATCCGTCCGAAGGCCGGATTACCGGCAATGCCGGAAGTGGCGTCGGAATCTCCGCACTTGACCCCCACCTTGAGCATGGACGCGGGCATGGGCTTGCGCAGCAGCTGCGAGGTCTCATGGACCAGGCGGCGTGCCTCCACAATGCCCTTTTCAATGGCCCGGTGCATGCCGCCTTCGGTCGCGGCTTCCACCACGGCCAGAGGCTTGCCCGGAGACTTCCGCTCAATGGCATCGATCACCCGGTCCAGCTGAAACTCGGCATAGCCGTAGCCTTCCTGTACGCCCAGCAGAACGATTCCCGCCACATTGGGGTTGGCGGCTATGCCGGAAATAAAGCGTAGCAGCCGTTCCCTGTCCGCAATTGTCCGCCCGTACTCCCCGGTGGTGATCAGCGCCCTGGTGTTGACCACGGCGTTCTCGATACGCTGCGCCATGAGATTGCAGACCCGGGTGGCGGGCAGAATCAACACCAGATTGCGGATTCCGGCGCTGCCGTCCGGACGTTCGTAACCCCAGAATTCCTTCATTGCGCAGCCTCCCTCGGACCGCCCCCCATGAGCCCTGAAATGTTGTGCACATGCACGTGGGATCCTCTGGCGATGTCCGCAAGGGTTCTCCCGATGGGGTTGCCGTACTTCAGCACTTCCTGCCCCTGCTTCATGTCGCAACGGGCCAGTTTGTGCCCGAAAGTCACGGTCTCCCGTACGTCCAGCTCCTCGCCAACGGACTGAAGCAGGATCGTATCTCCGGCCTGAACAGGCTCCAGTACGACCACCACGTTGTCATCCGGGTGCAGCAGCATCCCTTTTTTCTGCATGTGCTCTCCTCTTTCTCGCTTCTCTGTCACCGCGTTGTTTCCGCCCCGATACGGCTAGCATCACTGGATCCGGCCAAATCAGGCCGGCCCGGGCCCCCCGTTGCGTACCTGGGCCATGAAGTTTTCGGAAAAATCCGCGGTTCTGAGCCGGGCGGGCATCCTGGGTACGACAAGCCCGTCCTTGAAAACAGTGCGGATCCTCTCCGGATCGAGCAACAGGCTCAGATCCTCCAGCGGATCGGCATCCAGAACAAGAAAATCCGCCCGCAGGCCTGGGCGCAGCATGCCGGTCTCCTGTTCGAGCCCCAGAGCCCGCGCGTTGACGCTGGTCGCGGACGCCAGAATATCAGCTGGACTGCGGCCCGCTTCGGTCTGCTGCAGCACCAGCTCCAGCGCGTTCTTTCCATGCGGTCCGAGGGCTCCGCCAAGAAAATCCGAACCGCAACCCAGGCTAACCCCGGCTTCGATGACCTTGTGCAGACACTCCAGTTTACGTTCGCGAATCTGCAGGGCTTTCTGCCGGTACACGGGCGACAGCCCCAGTTCCTCTCCCTGATGCATCAGGCTGAAACCCAGGGCCAGGGTGGGCATCATCACCACATTCCGCTCCAGCATCAGGCGGATGCATGTTTCATCGGCCAGGGACCCGTGTTCGATGGTGTCCATGCCGGCCAGCAGCGCCGTCCTGATTCCGGCGGTGGAATGCGCGTGGGCCGCCGCTTTTTTGCCGAAGCGATGGGCCTCTTCCACCAGGGCGTTCACTTCGTCCTGGGTGTACTGCGAAAGCAGCGGCGCATCCCGGTCCGAAAGCACCCCGCCCGAGGTGGCGAGTTTGATGAAATCAGCGCCTTCGCGGATCATCCGGCGTGAAGCCTGGCGGCAAGCGTCCGCGCCGTCGGCCACAATGGTCAGCCTGCGCTGATCCACCCAGGCTGCAGGAAATTCATGGGCCGGATCGCCGTGCCCGGCGGTCTGGGTGATCATGGCCCCGCAGGCCACGATACGCGGACCGATAACAGTACCTTCTTCCACGCCCTGCTTGAGAAAAAGCGCGTTGTATTCGCCGCAATCGCGTACGGTGGTGTACCCGGCGTCGGCCAGGGCCCAGAGTTCACGGACGGCCCGCAGCAGGCGCATTTCCGTGGGACGGCCGATCAATTCGCCCGGATCCAGGGTTTCCGTGCCCTGCAGATGAATGTGCCCTTCGATCAATCCGGGCATGATCCAGCAACCCGCGCAGTCCACAACGGCCGCATCAGCGGGCGGTGTCACGGTCTGGCGCGGACCGGCAGCGATGATCCGGCCGTTTTCCACCAGCAGAACCCCATCCGCCACGGGCGGCGCGCCGCTGCCGTCCAGAAGGTGTGCTCCAAGATACGCTTCCATGCTTTTTCTCCCAGGCAATATAACTTTAGACAGTCTCGGGGCGTTGTCCCATCCCCGCCAGGGGAAACTCCCTCCGTCGGATTCAGAACTCCCCTGTTTAACTTATAACAGTATACCCGTTAAAACGTTTTGGAGATTCTTAAGAACCTTATCCAAAAGGTTCTTAAGCCGCCGGGGGCTATCCTTTTTCAAAATTCAACTGCCCTAAATCAGATGGCAGGCGGCAGAATGTCCGGGCGCCACCTCGCGCCATTCCGGCGCCTGTTGCGAACAGATCTTTTCGGCCCTGGGGCAGCGCGTATGAAACGCGCAGCCGCTGGGCGGCGACAGCGGCGAAGGGATCTCGCCCTGGATAGGCGCGTAATCGATATCCCGTACGTCCAGTCGCGGCACTTCGTGCAGCAGCGCCTGCGTATAGGGATGCTGCGGATGTTCGAAAAGCTCGCCGCAGTCCGCCTGTTCGACAAAATTTCCCAGGTACATCACCACCACCGTATCGCATAAATACTCGACCACCGCGATGTCGTGGCTGATGAACAGATAGGTCAGTGCCTGTGTTTCCCTGAGTTCGCTGAAAAGATTGATGATCTGGGCCTGGATGGACACATCCAGGGCCGCCACGGCTTCATCGCAGACAATAAGCTCCGGTTTCACGGCCAGGGCCCGGGCAATGCCCAGCCGCTGGCGCTGACCGCCTGAAAACTGGTGCGGATAGCGGTATTTGACCGCCGGATCCAGCCCGCAACGCAGCATGACCTCTTCCACATAATCCTGATAGGCGTCCCGCCGGACCAGCCCGTGGGCCAGAGGCGCCTCTCCCACCACATCCAGCGCGCGCATCCGCGGGTTGAGCGCCGACAGGGGGTCCTGAAAAATCAACTGCAGGGCCAGGGAGGCCTTTTTGAACTCCGCCCGGCTCATTTCGGCCACGGCCTTGCCCTTGTAGAACAGCTCCCCGGACGAGGGATGGTCCAGCAGCGCCACCAGTCTGCCCAGGGTGCTCTTGCCGCATCCGGACTCGCCCACCAGTCCCACCACCCGGCTTTTATCGATACGCAGGTCCACCCCGTTCAGGGCGTTGACGCGCTCCTCCCGTACTTCGCCGCCGGCCAGACGCACCAGCCGGGCCGCCAGATCCAGCCGCTTCACAAACACCTTGCGCAGATTTTCGCCGTTGATCAGGGGCGTGCTCATCTCTGCCCCCCGGAGCCATCCGCGGGATGATGGCAACGTACCCAATGGTCTTTCTCGATTTCCCGCATTTCGGGCGCGAGCAGACATTCGGGGCCGCCTCTGGAGCAGCGGTCCTTGAACGCGCAGCCCCGCTGCAGATCAAGGAGGGAAGGCGTCATGCCGGGAATCTGCTGCAAAGCCTGGCCCTTGCGGTTGCGGCTGGGAACCGAGCCGATCAGTCCGACCGTATAGGGGTGTCCTGGCCTGTCCAGCACCGCGTCCACCGAGCCGGTCTCCACCACCTTGCCCGCGTACATTACGCAGACCCGGTGCGCCAGACCCGCCACCACGGTCAGGTCGTGGGTGATCCAGATCAGCGACGTTTCTTCCTGACGGCAGAGCTTTTTCATTTCATAGAGAATCTGGGCCTGAATGGTGACATCCAGCGCCGTGGTGGGTTCGTCCGCGATGATCAGATCCGGGTTGTTCAGCAGGGCGATGGCGATGGCCACGCGCTGGCGCATGCCGCCGGAAAGCTGGTGCGGATAGTTCAGCAAGCGCTTGTCCGGCGAGGGGATGCCCACTTTTTCCAGCGCCGCCAGGCACTCCCGCAGAGCTTCCTTTTTACCCACGGCCCGGTGCGCCCTGATGGCCTCGACCATCTGCGTATCGATCCGCAGCACCGGATTCAGGGTCATGAGCGGGTTCTGGAAAATCATGGCAATGCCGCTGCCGCGCAATTTCCGGCGCCGGGCACGGGGGATGTTCAGAATGTCCTGCCCTTTGTAGCGCACGGTTCCCGAAACCACCTGTCCGGGCGGATCCACCAGGCCCATGATGGAAAAAGCGGTCACGGATTTTCCCGAACCTGATTCTCCCACCACGCCCAGAATCTCGCCGCTTTTCAGCGAATAGCTCACGCCGTCCACCGCGCGGATCACGCCGCGTTTGGTGAAAAAATGGGTCTTGAGGTCTTCCACCTCGATGAGGTTGCTGTGATTGCTCATTCCTGGGACCTCGGATTAAGCGCCTCGCGCAGCTGGTCGGCCACCAGGTTGATGCTGACGATGGTGAACAGCAGGGCGATGCCAGGATACAGGCTGATCCAGAGCATGTCCGAAAGCATGTACTGGTAGCCGTTGGCGATGAGCAGCCCCAGGGACGGTTTGGTCACGGGCAAGCCCACGCCCAGAAAGGACAGCGTGGCCTCCAGGGCGATGGCATTGCCCACCTGCACCGTGCAGACCACGATGAGCGGCGGCAGGCAGTTGGGCAGCAGGTGCCGAAACAGCACCCTGGGCGTGGACAGGGCCAGACATTTGGCCGCGGCGATGTATTCCATCTTGCTGCTGGCGATGCCCGCCCCGCGCGCGGCTCTGGCGAAGTAGACCCACTGGGAGGCCACCAGGGCGATGATCACCTTGTCCACACCGCGCCCCACCACTGCCAGCAGCACCAGGGCGATGAGTATGGCCGGGAACCCCAACTGGATATCCACAATACGCATTACTAGCGCATCGAAGCGGCCGCCGAAATAGGCCGCGCTGATGCCCACCACCAGGCCCAGGGAAAAAGCCACCAGGCCGCTCACCAGGCCGATGCCCAGGCTGATGCGCAGGCCGTAGAAAATGGCCGAAAGCATGTCCCGCCCCTGGCCGTCCGTACCCAGCAGGTACACGGTGCCGTCCATGCCGGTGCTGCCCGGCGCAAGCTCGGAGTCCAGCAGGTTGAGCTGGGCCTGGTCGTAGGGGTCCTGCGGGGAAATGACCGGAGCGAACACGGCGATCAGACAGAGGATGGTCAGGGAAACCAGCCCGATCATGGCCAGCCTGCTTTCGCTGAAGTCCGCCACCAGCCGCCTGAACGGCGTTTCCACCGCATGGGCCTTACGCGTTGCCGGACCGGAAATTGTGAGATCTTCTTCAACCATGGCTACTCGTCCTTGCTGTCCAAACGAATGCGCGGATCCAGTACCGCATAGAGCAGGTCAACGCACAGGTTGATGATGATGAAAATGAACACGATGAACAGGATGTAGGCCACAATGACCGGTCGATCCAGCAGCTTCAGCGAATCGATGATCAGCTTGCCCATGCCGGGCCAGGCGAAGACGGATTCCGTGACCACGGCAAAGGCCAGGATGGTGCCGAACTCCAGCCCCAGAATGGTGACGATGGGAATCAGGATGTTCTTGAGCACGTGCACCATAACCACCCGCCCCAAAGACAGCCCCTTGGCCCGGGCGAATTTCACGTAATCCAGGGCCCAGGTTTCCTGCACGCCCGCGCGGGTCAGCCGGATGACCAGGGAAAGCGAGAACAGCCCCAGGTTGATCGCCGGAAGGATCAGATGCCTGAGCCCGTCCAGGGTGAACATGCTGAAGCCGATGCCGAAAATCTCCACGGTTTCCCCACGCCCCATGGTGGGCAGCCAGCCCAGGCGGATGCTGAAAAACATCACCAGCATGATTCCCACCCAGAAGGACGGCAGGCTGAAGCCGAGGATGGAGCCGGACAGGATCAGACGCCCGGCCCAGGAATCCGGCCTGAGACCGGCCCACATTCCCAGGGGTATGCCCAGCACAATGGTGATCAGAATGGCGCATAAAGCCAGCTCGAAGGTGGCCGGAAAGCGCTCCAGGATCAGCTTGAGGGCGGGCACGTTGTGGATGAAGGACTTGCCGAAATCGCCGTGCAACGCCGCGGAGACGAAATGGAAATACTGCTCGTAGAGCGGACGATCCAGACCGAGGTTTTCGCGCACCGTGGCGATCTCCTGGCTGGTGGCCCTGGGGTCGATCAGCAGCTTGACCGGATCGCCGATGGCGAAAACACCGGTGAAGACCAGCACCGAGACCACAAACAGCACTATTACCGCCTGCAGCAATCTGCGTAAAAAAAAGACCGTCATTGATCGATTGTCCTGGTTATCCGTCCGGGAGAGAACCTTGTTTTCCTCCCGGACGGCATGAACTCGATGTTATTTTACGGGCTTGACGTTGGTGGCCAGGGTGCCTTCGTCCGCGCGCGGGGTGTAATCCAGCCCGGAAGTACCGGCGGAGATGCTGTACTGCGTATGCAGCGGAATCAGCGCCACGTCGTCCATGGCTTTTGCGCTGGCTTCCTGCACCAGCTTTTCCCGGGCCTTCAGGTCCACGGTCTGGGCGGCCTTTTCAATGAGGGCGTCCACCTCGGGGTTGGCGTATCCGCCGGCATTGTACTGCCCCATGCCGACCTTTTCCGAATTGCTGTGGATCAACCCTTCAAGACCGTCGGTGGAAACCGGGGTGTTGCCCCAGCCCAGCAGTCCGAGGGTGAACTCATTGTTCGGCGGGCCGGTCTTGGTGAAGAACACCGACTTGGGCATGGTGTCCACCTTCACCTGCAGGCCGATCTTGGAAAGCATCTGTCCGACGGCCTGGCAGATCTGGCTGTCGTTCACATAGCGGTCGTTGGGGCCGTAGACCGTCAGGCCGAAGCCGTTGGGATAGCCTGCCTCGGCGAGCAGTTTCTTGGCCTGGGCCGGGTCATAGGCGGGATTCTTGATGTCCGGATTGTAGCCGTACCAGCCCTTGGGAATGGTCTGGCTCTCGGCCTGGGCCAACCCTTTCATGACCTTGTCCACGATGATATCGCGGTTGATGCCCATTTCAATGGCCTTGCGCACTTTCTTGTCGCGCAGGGGGTTCTTGCCCAGGGCCTTGCCCTCGGCATCGGTGAAGGCGGGCAGGTCATCCGCTTCCACGTTGACGAAAAGATAGATGATGCGGTCGGAAGGCCGCGCATACACCTTGATGCCGTCGCGTTTTTTCAACATCTCCGCCTGGGTGGGTGGGACGTAATCGATGAAATCCACATCGTTGCCCAAAAGGGCCGCAACACGGGAGGCGTCGTCGCTGATGACCTTGAAGGTGAGCTTGTCCCAGGCGGGCTTGGGTCCCCAGTAGTCCGCGAAGCGTTCCAGGACCACCTTGTCGCCGGGCAGGTATTGGACGAACTTGTAAGGACCGGCGCCGATGGCGGCCTTGCCGGAATTGAAATCACTGGTTTCCGCGCCCTCGGCCGCGCGTTTCAGGACCATGGGCACCTCGGTCAGGTGCATGGGGAGGTTGGGATTCGGCGACTTGGTGGTCATTTTCACGGTCTTCGGATCCACGACTTCCACTTTTTCGATGGTCTTCACAGTGCCTGTAAGCGGCGTGGGACAGTTTTTGATTGTGGGAATCCGCTCGATGGAAAATTTCACGTCTTCCGCGGTGAAGGGTTTGCCGTCGTGGCATTTCGCGTCACGCAGCTTGAATTCCCAGGTGTTCTGATCCAGGGGCTTCCAGGACTCGGCCAGTCCGGGAACGGCGTTGCCGTTTTCGTCGGACTCGACCAGCATGCCGAAAATATGCTTGGAGAAGTTGAGATTGGATGTGGAATACATGAATTGGGGATCGATAATCGGCTCCGTACGGGTGCCGATGGTAAGATCCGCCGCTGCTGCACTTGTTATCCACGATAACGACACGATCATCACGATCGCAAAAAGTACCTTGCGCATGGGTTCCTCCTCAATAAAATGTGTTTCCCGTGCCATCACGGGCCGCCTTACCTTCTCCCGGGCACCTCGCTAATATTGCATATAGACAGTTCGGGTTTTCAAAAATTGCGACACGCCATGTCTGCCGTCGTCGCCGCCAAGGCCGGATTGTTTCCAACCAGCGTGATAGCCCTGATAGGCCTCACCCTGCTTGCGGTTGATATAGAGTTCACCGGCTTCGATGTTGTTGGCGAAGCGCAGTGCGGTTCCGTAATTTTGCGTATACAGCGTGGCCGTGAGCCCGTATTTGCAGTCGTTGGCCAGAGCCAGGGCCTGCTCCTCGGTCTCGAAAGTCATGATCGGCATCACCGGCCCGAAAATCTCTTCGCGCATGATTTCCATGTCCTGGCCGCAGCCGGTAAGCACCGTGGGCTCGTAGAAACAGCCCTTGGCGAACTTGTCCGAAGGCTTGCCCCCGCAGGCGACGACGGCGCCCTGCTCCACCGCCCGGAGCACCATGGCATGCGCACTCTCCAGGGCCGCCCTGCTGACCATGGGGCCCATTTCCGGGCCTTCCACGCCGGGGCCGAGCTGCACTTCAGACATGGCCCGGACCATCTTGTCCACAAAGGCTTCCGCCACGGATTCCTGCACGTAGACCCGTTCCACACAGTTGCAGACCTGCCCGGCATTGCCGATGCGTCCGCCTTTGACGCACTTTACGGCCAGGTCCAGGTCGGCATCCGCCATGACCACTGCCGGGGCTTTGCCGCCCAGTTCCAGGGAGACCTTGGTCAGCGACCCGGCGCAGGCGGCCATAACCTGCTTGCCCGCCTCAGTGCTGCCGGTAAGGGTGACCATGTCCACCAGCGGATTTTCCGTGAGCGCGCGTCCGAGCACGGAGCCTTTGCCGCTGATCACGTTGACCACGCCGGCCGGAAGTCCGGCTTCGGCCACCAGCTCGGCAAAGGCCAGCGCCGAACAAGGGGTCTCGGAGCTGGGTTTGAGGATCACGGTGTTGCCGGTGATCAGGGCCGGGGCCAGCTTGCGCGCCAGCACGAACATGGGGAAATTCCAGGGCAGGATACAGGCCACCACGCCCAGGGGTTCCTTGTAGATGAAAATATTCTCGTCCCGGTCGTCGCTGGGCATGATCTCGCCTTCCAGGCGGCGGGCCCATCCGGCGTGGTATTCCATGATCTCGGCCGCGCCGATGGTTTCGCCCGTGGCGTGCCAGAGCGGCTTGCCCTGTTCGGTGCTGATGAGCCGCCCCAGCTCGGCGGATCTGGCCTTGAGCAGGCCCGCCAGCTTGAGCAGGTATTCAGCCCGTTCGCAGGCCGGTGTTTTGCCCCATTGTTTCTGGGCTGCCCGTGCGGCATCCACGGCCTGGGCGGCCTGCTCCGCCCCGCATTGGGGCACGCGGGCGCAGACTTCCTCTGTGGACGGATCGATGACGTCCATCAAAGGCAAAGATTCCGTAGAAATAAACGCTCCATTGATGAAGCATTGGTAGTTCTTCATATGCTTTCCTGACACGTATGCGGCCCGTTCGCGCAAGGCCGGTTTGGACATTTTTCAAACACCGACGCCGGACCGGAAACTCAAAGCATCCGCTCGAGCATGGCCACCAGCTCGCGTACCCCGAACCTGCCGGGGTGGGCGGAGAGGCATCCGGCCATGTAACCTGCCGCGTCCGCCGCGATGGCTTCCAGGTCGTTGCTGGTAACGCCGTAGTCCGACAATTTCCGGGCATAGCCGCAATCGGCGTACAGGGTCCTGATCCCTTCCACGCTCTTGCGCGCTGCCTGGTGGTCGCTGTCCCAGGGCTCGGCCACGCCCAGAGTCCGGGCAAGGGCCGCGAATTTTTCCGTATTGCACATCCAGGAGGCTGCCATCATCTCGGGCAGCACCATGGCGATGGCGTCGCCATGGGGGATGTTGAAACGCCCGCCCAGCGGATGCGCCAGGGCGTGGGGCAGCGTGACTTCCCCGTTGCCGATGGCCAGTCCGGCCAGGGTGGCGGCAAAGGCGAGATTTTCACGGGCTTCCAGGTTGCCTCCGTCCGCCACGGCAGTGGTCAGATGGCGGCCGATCCGGCCGATGGCTTCCAGCGCGAGCATGGCCACAAAGGCGCGGTTGTCCACGCTGACCAGCGCCTCGATGGCGTGCGACAAGGCGTCGATGCCCGTACTGAAGGTCAGTCCCGGAGGCACCGTAAGCGTCAGTTCCGGATCTATCAGGGCGTATTTAGGGTAGATGTTTTCATTGTAGAGCGCGCGCTTGACCTTGGTCTCGGTGTTGACCAATACCGCCATGGGCGTGGACTCGGCCCCTGTTCCGGCGGTGGTCGGGATGGCGATGACGGGCAGGGTCTTGCTCGTGATGGCCTTTACCGGGCGGTTGGGCTCGTTGACGTAGTCCCAGATCGCGCCCGGATGGGAGAGCCCCACGGCCAGAGCTTTGGCCGTATCCATGGCGCTGCCGCCGCCGAGACCGACGACCACGTCGATCTTTTTGTCCTGCAGCGAAGCCACCGCGGCGTCCACAGCCTGGGCGGTGGGATTGGGCAGAACATCGGTGAACAGATGCCAGGACAGTCCGGCGTTTTCCAGCGCATCCTTGGCGCCCTGGGCCAGGCCCTGCTGTTCGAGGACCTGGTCCGCCACCAGGAGGACCGTACTTGCGGTCGCGCTCTCCGAAGAGCCGCATAATGTCCCCAGTTCGGAGATCTTTCCGCTTCCGAAAACAATACGTGTGGGTTGAACATAAGTGAAAGGCAGCATCTCGTACCTTCTATTGGTTATTTTTCAGGATGCGACGCATCCGGGTTTTCTTCGGCATGCAAACGGGTGAACCGCTCGCCCACGTTCTGCAAATGACTCGCGAGTTCGGTGGAAGCCAGGGCCGGGTCGTTCTCAAGAATGGCGGTGATGATCTTTCTGTGCTCGGTGATGGTCGCACCGGCCAGTTCCTTGAGAAAATTGGTATCCTGCAAACGCATGTAGCGCAGGTTGGCATCCAGCACCTGATAGGTTTCGATGATTTTCTGATTATCCGTGGACTCCACGAGAAAGGTGTGAAAGTCGGCGTCCACGTTCAGGTACACGTCCGCGTCCCCGGAAGTCCGCAAGAGCCTGTAGGCGGCCTCGAAGCGGGACAGAAATTCCATCAGCTCGCCCCGGTCATAAGTCTCGAAATAACGCTCCAGACTATACAGCTCCAGCGCTTCGCGCAGTTCCAGCGCGTCCATGAGTTCCTTGAAACTCAAACGCTTGACGAAAAACCCCTGACGCGGCGCATAGGCCACCAGGCCGTCCTTGCACAGCGCGCTCAGCGCCTCGCGAATGGGGGTCTTGCTGATGCCCCAGTCCTGACTGAGCTGGTCGATGTTGAGCTTGTCGTCGATGGCGTACTCGCCCTTGTAAATGGCATCCCGCAGCCATTGGTAAACCTGCACGATAAGCGGCGTGTCCTGGAATCTTGGTTTTTGTTTCAAACTTGCCTGCATTGTGTTCCCATTTTGCTTAGAACCGGATATCGGATCCGATCCACGATTTCTTTTGAGAGATTTAGCCTCATTTCGTCAACTCGTCAAATTATTCTTTTTCTTTTTTGTAAAAAGCAGGTTGCGAAGGGGGCAAACGCAGCTCACCCATACGTTTATTGCCTAGGAAGCTTTCGCCAGTTCTTTACGCAATCCTTGCGCTGTCTGTGCCGTCATTGTAAAAACAATATTGACCGTTCCCGAGAGTTGGCACGACAACTAAGCTAAAGCCAAAGGTTCTCATGATTGAATGTGCAATCCTACTTTTTCTGGTGCTGTTCGCCCTAGGCGCTTTCTTCGGCTTCGCCTGGGGGGTCATAGCTCCGTTGCTGCCGCGCTGGCCGCAACGTCAAAAAAAGAGCTACAGCTACGATCCCAACCGCCTTGCAGGGCCTGAAGGCAACCTGCCCTAAAGCAGCGTGTCTGGCAGACTTGGGTGTCACACGCCACCAGGCGTCCAGTTTTAGTTCACCCCGCGCGTGGGTGAAGATGCGAACGCCCGGGTGTTGAAGTCGGACATCACCACGGACTACTGACATCCGCTTCCTCCAGTGAAGAAACGCATGCTGCAGGGCACTCTTTTCAAATTAAAGGAGCTGCACCAAAAAAAGGAGTCAGCGATGATCTCCGCTAACTCCTTGATATTTCATGGTACACGGGGCTGGACTTGAACCTGCACGATATTACTCTCTGGGGATTTTAAGTCTGGAACTAGCCTCAATTATAGCAGCATGTAATGAGTATAATACTAACAATTGAGGCTAATTATATATACTCACATATTCAGGAATATTTACCCTTTTTCACGCGAGGTGGAGCATAATTGGAGCAAACTTTTGCGTACTTTTGGCGTTAATTGAGGCTGCCTCTTCGGTTGAAAAAATTTTAACTGGATACGTATTAGCATCTATCTAGATATTTTGAGTATCAAATTTCTTTGCTCCATCTTTCCATTACCATAATAAAGTCTAACCATCATCGTTACTTTTTTTGAGGGAAACTTAAAGTCATTTGATACACCAATATTAGAAGTATATAACATCGAAGCACCTCCTAATATTTCTCGTGGATTGAATTTATCACAAGCGATAAAAGTAGAATATTTATATTCAGTATTATCTATATCTGGATCAGGTAGTATAACATCATTAGAGTAAAACCTCATAAACATAGGTCCACTAGAACCTTTACCTGTATTATGAAGTGCATAGCGAAAAGTAATTTTTTGAGATCCATCATATTCTTTATTAACAATAGCCTCAACTATTCCTTCATTTAGTTGATGTCCATTAATTGTAGTTATATCAATAATTGGCTGAGCTGATTTATTGAAATAATCGGAAATGTCTTTTCGTATTTCATTTTTGAAATCTCTTAATGAATTTTTTTCGGAGGACAAGTTAAACCCTACTATTAATGACAAAGCAGCAACAAGAAATGCTACAGATCCTGAGAACACTATTACATACCATTTTAAATCATCAATACGCTTTTCAAGCATATTATTTTTAAAAGCTATACTTCTTTGGTTTCTCTCAGAAATAGGCATCGTTTTTCTCTCTTTGGATAGTTCTTTAACATCATAGATTTACTACACTAATTTTTTTACCCTTTTGCGCCTTCACTCATGAACCGGAGGCCACAACCGGGACGTATGAACAAGCGCCAGAATCCACACGGCGTCTTGATGGAGTGCGTACACCAGGCGGTAGTTTTTATGCGGGATGAGCTCGCGGGTGCCCTCAATCAGGCCGGATTTTCCCAACAACGGATAATCCGACAACCGGGTCATCTTGCGCGGCATACTCCTAGAAGTAGATACGATCCCGAACCTCCTCCGGTGTCCAGACAACCCTCATGTGTTTTTCAACACTTCAGCGCGGCGGGCGGCAAGTGCGGCTTCCACATCGTCATTCGCCATTCCCTGTTCCGAATGCATGGAAGTACGGCCAGCCTCCACCTTGCGCCGCAAATACGCCTCGTATTCGCGCGCTTCCCTTTCCCCCTTGATTATTCGCGCATCAGTTCGCGCATCACCTGCGAAGCCGGACGTTGATCCGCCTTGACTTCGGCCATGAACGTGTCGCGCAGCTCCGGCTCCAGCTTCGAGGTAGCTATGGGTTTCTTGAACATGGGCATCCTTTTATTTTTTCACTACAAATTATATAAAGTATCCGTACTATAGGCAATGGGACGAAACTAGGCAGTAGGATTTCATGCAGACAAACATCCTTCAACTGATAGAAACTGAGCGCAAGTCGCAGGTCTTGGGACAGCCTTCCCTGCCCTGTCTTTCGCGTTTTCATACCATCAATCTGACTGCCGGCTGCCCTTATGCCTGCCGGTATTGCTATGCCAGGAGTTTCCGGTCAAATCCCGGGGCCGGCAAGGTGTTATTTTATGCCAATACGTACGAGCTGCTTTGCAGCCAGCTGCCGCGCAAGCGGAAAAAGCCCGAACTGGTGTATTTCAGCACGGCGTGCGAACCCTTTTCCCCATTTCCGGAGGTGCTGGAGACGCTCTACCGGATTATGCAGTTGCTGCTGGAGCATAAGGTCTCTCTGCTGATTTCCACAAAGTCCAACCCGCCAAAACAATTCCTGGAGCTCTTTGCCCGATTCCCTGGTAAAGTTCATGTGCAAGTGGGATTGACCACTCTGGACGACCACGTACGCTCCGTGTTGGAGCCCAGGGCGAGCCCTGTTGCAGAACGCCTGCAAGCGCTGCGCGCGCTTGCGGAAAGAGGCATCCCCATGGAAGTCAGGTCCGACCCGCTGATTCCCGAATTGACGGACAATGAACCGTCTTTCGACGCTCTGTATACGGAACTCGGACGCATTGGCATCACGCGCGCAGCCGCGTCTTACCTGTTCTTACGCTCCGGAAACGCCGCCGCCATGGACGTCTCCATAGCCGGATGGCGGTTCCGCGAAATGGCCGCGCGGCTTTATACGCAGGAAGTATCAAAATACTGCGGCAACAATACGATACGCATTCCCGGCGCCGCTTACCGGCAGCAAAAGTTCGCACGCTTGCAGGAAATCGCAGCCCGCCACGGCATCCGCCTGCAACTCTGCAGCTGCAAGAACCCGGACATCACCACGGACTGCTGCCATCCGCTTCCTCCACTGGAAAAACGGATGCGGCAAGGAACTCTTTTGGGCTGAAAGAAGCTGCATTTATCAAAGGAACCAGCGAACACTTTCGCTAATTCCTTTGATATTCCTTGGTACACATGGCCGGACTTGAACCGGCACGATTTTGCTAGCGAGGGATTTTAAGGCGAGGGTGCTGCTGCGCGAAAAGGCTTGGCGCTTTGCAGCGTTCTTCTGAAGAAAATTTTTTCCCGTTGCGAATACGGATCTGAAAAACGAAGAGCCTGGTGGCCCCGATGAAAAGCCTGGTGGCTTATCATCGGGGGAGTATTCCGTTCGGCTAAAAACACTGTACCTTGCAGTGATACAGCGGATTCGCCGCTATATGCGACTGTTCATGACGTAGAAGGGCTTGGATTCCATATTTTCCCAACCCTTGTACCACTGGTGGTAATACGGTTTGAGTTTTTGCACGGCTTCGGCAAAGGAGCGCTGTTCCTGGCTGATTCCCTTGGCTGCCTGTTTGGCGATTTCCTTGTGGAGCGTTTCGACGTCTATGGTGGTGAAGCGGCGATCTTCCATCAGGATAGTGCCGTCCACCATCACCGTGTTGACATGCACTCCCTTGGCCCTGTGAATGAAGACTTCGGCGATGTTGAGGTCCGGGGACATCCAGGGATCTTCCATGGCCTCTTCCAGGTCCACAAGAATGGCGTCTGCACGCATGCCCGGTTTGAGTGCGCCGGTTTCTCCGGCAAAGCCGCATACTCTGGCGGTGTTGAGCGTTCCGATCTTGAGGATATCAAAGGCATCCAGCGCCGGGGTTTCGGCAAGGTCAAATCCCGGTACGCGGTGCAGGCGATGGATAAGGCGCATTTCCATAATGACGTCCTCATCGTCGTTGATGCCCTTATCGTCGATGCCCAGCCCCACGTTCAAACCGGCTTTGAGCATGTAATACACCGGGGCGATGCCATTGCGGATGGCGAGGTTGCAGCTGGCGTGATGCGTGACGGATGCCCCCTTGCTGGCCAGAAGCTCTATATCGGCTTCAGTGACAAAGACGGCGTGTCCCAGAACGAGATTATCATCCACCAGACCGAGATCGTCCAGGTGCGCCACAAGGGATTTGCCGTATTTCCTGAATCCGTATTGTTTCTGTACCGGAGTCTGGAGGGTATGCATATGTATGGGGAGCTTTCCGAGCTGGTCCGCCCGGGTTTTTACCCGCTGCAAAAAGGCGTCGGTGGCGCCCATGGCCCAGCTGGGTCCGAAAATAATGCGTACGAGATCGCTGGTGTAGGTTTCGTGAAGATGCTCGAATTTTTCCATGTAGCCTTCGATAAAGGCCTCACGGTCGTATTCCATACAGGGTCTGGCAAATTCTTTAAGCTCCGGAGGCAGGCTTTCGAAGAATCCTTCCTCATCCAGAGCCAGCCGGCTGAGGTCGCGACCGCCCGGAGAATACGCAAGGCGGATGCCCGTGGTTTTATAAGACTTGACTGTCTTTTCCATATTTTCCAAGGGCTCGTCATCAGCTCCCCAGTTGTTGTGGTGCAATGTGGTGCAACCGCTGCGCAAGTGGCGCAGCGCGCACATCTGAGCACATAACTCGGGATCGACGTTGACAAGAAAAGCCCAGTCCACCATGCCGTTTTCGAGATAGTCCATGGGGATGCCGCGCTGAATAAGGCTCAGGCCATAGCCATGACTATGACCGTCGGCCAGGCCGGGCATCAGCAACTGGCGGCCGTTTCCTTTGACCGTCGCTTCAGGGTACTTCTTCTTGAGCGCGTCAAAATCTCCGACTTCCTCAATAAATCCGTCACGGACGAATATCGCGCCATCTTCCAATATCCCATTTTCTTTGGCTTCCGCATCCGTAATAACGTACTTCCCTCGCATCAATGCTTCCATCTTTCACCTGCCTGAGTCTGTCTCATACCATATGAGGCGGTTACCGGTAACGGCAAAGCCCGCGCCCGCAGGGCGACCGGTTGAATGAGCATAATCCTTATATTTTCAATGGGGTCTGTTGACCCCCGATACACATCTGATTGGCAGAACATCCTATTCAAGCAACTGCAGGAAGTGGCTGACGTGCGCCCCGTGGATTTCGGCCGCTTTTTCCGAATCGCGTTCCCTGATGGCTTCAACCAGACGGACATGATCCCCCATGTCTGTTGCTTCGGGTTCGTACCGGTCCATGATCAGATACCAGTAACGCAAGCAGATGTTATGCAGGCTCTCGCGGGTTTGACGCAGCACCTGGTTGTCTGAGGTCTTTGAGAGAACGTCGTGGAATGCGGCATCCAGGCGGATGCACTTTTCCTTGGAACCGGCTTTTTGAGCCTCTTCGGAAAGTGCGGCCACTGTTTCCAGTTCCCTGACCTCTTCATTGGTGGCGCGTAGCGCGGCCAGACGGGCAACGGTTTTCTCCAGCGGGAGCCTGACCTCGAACACCTGGCGTATGTGGGAGTTTTCGATGGAGGCGACAAAGATCCCCTGACGCGGACGAATGTTGAGCAGTCCCTGAATGGAGAGCATCTGCAGAACTTCCCGGAGCGGGGTCCTGGACACTCCGAATTGTTCGGCAAGGTCTCGCTCGTTGAGCTTTTGGCCCGGCTTCAAGGTTGTATAGAGAATCCAATCTCTCAGGCACGTATAGATGACGGCCTTGACTTCGTCGTTGGGGAAAAAAATCGTGGGTTTTACGATACAGTCTTCCATGCATGACCTCATGGCAGAAGTTGTGTCAGTTGGTCGCAGGGATAGCCGCTGCCGAGTGCCGCCTGGATCAGCAAAAGCACCTTGGTGGCTGCCAGTTGTCCGGCAGAGAACGCCCCTGCCTCCATCAGGGCAGCGGCGCCGCCTGGATAACCGTAGATAGGCCAGACCCCTCCGCGCAGACAGCGGGAGGCCAGAAATACGGGGATGGCCTTATCCAGAGCCTCGAGCACGGCCTTGGCAGCTTCGGGCGGAACATTTCCCGCCCCGAACCCCTCGATGACAAGGGCTTTTGCCCCGGCATCCAGGGCCGCGCGGATCAGAACTCCATTCATGCCCGGCCAGCAAGCGATAAGGGGGACGAACGCCGACATGCCCGATATTTTGAAGGGCAGCCGCATCCTTTTTTCAGGTCCGCCCTTATGAAAATGCACCCGAGAGTCAACGATTTCTCCCACGCATCCGTGCATCAGGCCCACCATGGGCGTCACCGAGACGGAGTTGGTCTTGACCGTGTCGGTGGTGCTGAACAATTGGGAGCCTATCTGGATGAGGACTTCGCAATTTTCGGGCATGGCCTGGCAGGCAAGCAGGCTGTCGTACAGGTTGCGGACGCCGTCGTAGCCGATCTCGCCGGAGTGGCGCATGGCGCCGGACGTTACCACAGGCTTGGGTGACTCGACGGCCATGTTGAGAATAAAGGAACTTTCCACAAGCAGGTCGGTGCCGTGCAGCACCACGCAGCCGATGACCCTTTCTTCTGCGAGAACCGAATCGATGTCGCGCGCCAGCTGCAGCATTTGGTCCGGAGTAATGTGTCCGCTGGGCAGGCTTGACCATTTGACCGGCCGCAGGGCCACTCCCGGAAGAGGGGGCAGGCCGCAGAGCAGGTCGTTGGCCCGGTCGCCCGGGATCACTCCGATCACGTCTTCATGGGGGCTCATCTCAATGGTTCCCCCGGTAAAAAAGACGACAATTTCAGTTTTTGTGTTTGATGGCATACGCCAATCCCAAACATCCATATAGCCGATGCCCTAACCAAAGGGCTAACCAGGCATCGTTTAAGGATCTATTGTTTTAGTAGCCTTCGTAAAATTGTTGTCAGCATCGTTTGCAGCTGACAGGTTTCACATGGCAACGGTTTATTCTCTTGGCGAAAAACCTCAAAAGTCCATAACTGCAGTCAGTTAGCACTTAAAACGGAAGGCTTTCGCCTTCTAAGGGAACCCTCTGGCGGGTTGCCTGTTGCCAATCATCAGATGGCCGGCATGGTCAGATTAAAATCGAGGCTTTTGCTCTTCAGGATTGAGCCTCAATTCCAATCCGGATAAAGACGACATGGTTTGTTGTCTTCTGATTACCATCCGGCGTATGGGGCCACTTTTTCGTACGGAACCACTCCTGAGGCAGCGTCTTTGACTGCTTGCAGGATGATCTCCACTGCCAGGTCGACTTCCCGGTCCGAGATGATCATCGGAGGAGTGATTTCAAGGACGTTGCTCCCGACGTAATAAACCACCAGTCCGAGTTCCCAGGCCCGATAAACTGTCATCTGGGCCAATTGGGAGTCGCGCTCCTTGCTGTGGGGCTTGACCAGTTCGAGTCCTATGGCCAATCCATGCCCGCGAACATCTCCGATTTGTGGAATGTCGGGCATTGCGGCGGAAAGCCCTGCGCGCAGACGCTGGCCTGCGCGATCCGCACGGACGGGGATGTCTTCCTCGATGAGAACACGCAGCACTTCCCGGCCTGCAGCGGTACAGATGGGATTACCCGCAGTCGTGAGCAAGGCGGCAGCGGGCGGACCGTCAAGAATGTCTTTTGGGCCGACGGCCGCGGAAAGCGGCAGGCCTCCGCCAATGGTTTTGCCAAAGGTCACAATATCCGGGACCATGTCATCGTGCTGAAACGCATGCAGCAGCCCCGGCCGACCAAGGCCAACCTTTACTTCGTCGACAGCCAGAGGCACTTCGTGCTTTTTGCAAAGCATCGACAATCCGGAGAGAAATCCTTTGGGCGGAACAATCAGGCCTCCATCGGAAAGGATCGGCTCAACCATAAGGCAGGCCACATCTCCCAGTTCCAACTGTTCTTCAACTTCGGCAAGGCTTGCGTCCAGGCTCGCCTGCACCGGGTCCGGTCCGTCCGCATGCGGACGGTAAGGATTGGGGTAGGTGGCAAGATAGAGGAACTCATCCGCCGCGACCCCGGCATCGATATGCACCCCTGATACGTGCAAAGCTGTTCCCATGCCGCCATGGTAACCAAGCTTGAATGCAATGACGCGTTTGCGTCCGAGATTCTTGCGGCAGGCCCGCAACACAACATCATTGGCATCCGTGCCCGCATGGCCTATGTAGACGCGCCGTTCGCCATCGCCCGGCACCAGCGCCATGAGCTCTTCTGCAAAACCGACCGAATCGGGGTGAACAGCCGCCGAACCACCAGCGCCCGCAGGGGATTGCAAAGCCCGTGTCACTGCCGCCGAGATACGGGGGTGTCCGTGTCCCAGGCCGCATGCCGTCCAGGTCGCTGTGCAATCAAGGAGTTTTCGTCCTCCCACTTCGGTGAGCCAGGCACCTTTTCCGCTTTCAACGGCAAGAGGAAAAAAACGAAGCTTTTCAATACCCGCGACCGCGTTAAGATCACGACGATACAGGTCAGATACAGAATCCATGGCTAAACTCCAGCTGATAAGTTGTTGGTTGTCGATGTGATACTAACTAAGGCGGTATGAACGATTCGTTTTCTCCATGTTACTATCGACTCTGTTCGAAGGTGCTCCCCCGTTTTTGAAAGCGCGGTCCAGCGTCAAAACAGCGCAGTGTGAGGAGAATCGCGATTTAGTCGTTATTTTACGACGCCATAGCGCCAGTTCTGCGCATCCATGTGGCGGACGTATTTCTCCAGGTAATCGACCAGGACTTTGCGCATGGCGTCACCCTTTTCTTTTGTGGCTTTGGTCGGATCGCCACTGGCTCCATAAGGGGTGAGCTCCTCGAAATTCCAGATGAGCTTTACATTGGTATCGAATTCCGGGACCTGCCCCTTGGCACGGGGCATATCGCACAAGTGGGGAAAAATGGATAAGCCGATTGATGTCTCGCCCTCGCCGCCGTGTCCCAGCCCGTTCCAAACCTCGAATGTATCCTTGGGCAGCAGGTTTCCGGCAGTAACCCACCAGGCGTCCAATACGGCCAGGCCGAAATCCGGATTCTGGACCTTGAAGTCGCGTGCGGCGATATCAATGGGCGCGATGTTGCCGTCATGGCCGTTGATGATGACAACTTTCTTGATGCCCCAATATAAGGCGGAGTCGAGCAATTCCCGGACAACGCGTGTGACCGTATCGTCGGACAATGACAGACACATGGGTTGGTGGCGGTAATGCTGGCTCATGCCGAACCACAGCGGCGGGGCGACAACGGCGTCTTCAAAACGTTCCGCCAGGTCCAGGGCAATCTGATGGCTGACAAGCGAATCGCAGCCAAAGGGCAGATGTTCGCCGTGGCATTCGCAGGAGCCTATGGCGAGAAAAAGTTTGTCGAATTTAGAATCCACAAACGAAAATTGGGTATTTTCTTCCAGACGAATATTGCGCATGGCGTATTCCTCATTTCGGTTTGTGGCAGCGGCCTGGGCCGCTGCCACTATTATTCGGGTTCGTATGCGTTATTTGGCGTTGGGATCCCAAACGTGCTTGACGCTGTAGTCACCGTCGGTGACATTGATGATGGACACGCTCTTCAGCGGGATACCGGTGTCGCCTTCATAGGTGATGGTGCCGGTAACGGCCTTGTAGCCCTTGGTGTCGGCCAGAGCCTTGCGGATGTCGGCGGGCTTGGCGGAACCGGCGCGTTTGATGGCGTCCGCGATCAGTCCGAGAGCGTCATAGCCCAGAGCCGCAAAGGCGTTTTCGGGGTCTACATTGTAGGCGGCTTTGTAAGCATCGATGAATTCCGTTACTTCAGGACGGGTTTCGCCGCGGTAAGTATGCGTGGTGAAGTAGATGTTCGTGGACAGTTTCTTTCCGGGCACAGTGGCAATCAGCTCGGTATCGAAGCCGTCGCCGGACAGAATCGGCAGATCCAACCCAGCTTCACGAATTTGCTTGACGGACAGGCCGGCTTCGTTGGGGCAGGCGGATACGAACACGGCATCAGCACCGGCATTTTTGAGACGGGCGACTTGAGCGGAGAAATCCTTGTCGCCGCTCATGAAGAAGTCTTCCAGCACGATTTCGGCGCCGTCAGCTTTGGCGCTTTCTTTGAAATACTTGGCCAAGCCTTTGGTGAAATCCATGGAATTATCGGTCCAGACAGCGATTTTTTTGAGCTTGAGGTCTTTAACAGCATAGTCTGCAATGGCCCGGGCCTGGATGTTGTCGCCGAAGGGGCACAGGAACATGCAATCGCCGATCATGGCAGGCAGGCTCGGCGTGGTGGCGCCGGAGGTCACAAAGGGAATTCCTTTTTTCTGAAACAACGGAGCCGAGGGCAATACGAAGGAGGTGTCCGAGTAGCCGACAGCCGCCACAACATCATCGCCCAGGACTTTTTTGGCGCCGATGGCGGAAGCTTTCTGGTCGGTCTTGGTGTCTACGGCAATGATTTCGATCGGGCGGCCAAGCACGCCGCCGGCCTTGTTTATCATGTCGGCCTTGAGCTTCACGCCGTTCAGGGAAGGCGCGTCAATGGAGCTCATGCCGCCGGTCAAATTGTACAGAGCGCCGATTTTGATCGGCTCTGCGGCCGAAGAAGGCAGGGCCAGGCCCATCACCAGACCAAGTACAGCGAGGAGTGTGCACAGATTTTTCATTTCAACTTCTCTCCTTAGGGTTGATACGGTTTTGCTGCGGGGCGAATCCCTTGGGCTCGCCACAGCTGAATAATCCCTGTGGCCTGAATACCAGGATGGAGATCAGGACCAGGGCCATGAATATTTCTCCGACCCCGTATATGGAAAAATTTTCCTCAAGGGGCCGGAAGAATTCTGTGATTACGGTGAACAATACGGCGCCCACCAGGGAGCCGCAAAGGGAGCCGGATCCGCCGACAACCACCATGACGACAATGGTGAAGGCCAGCAGCAGAGAAAAGGAGCTTGGTGTCATGGCAGTGATCAAATGTCCCCAAAGACTGCCTGCCACTCCGGCGAAAAATGCGCCGATGACCAGGGCCTGAAGCTTGGCGGTAAAAACATTGATGCCAAGGCAACGGGCGGCAAGTTCGTTCTCCCGGATTGCGATGAACTGACGTCCGTAGGACGAAAACTTGACCTTCCAGCAGACGTAGACGGTGATGGCCAGCCAGCCATAGACCCACCAGACGTTGGTCAGTTCATCCAGGCCGTTGAGTCCGAGAGGCCCCCTGGTAATCGTATCCATGTTGATGAGCAGTACCTGGACGATGATCAGAAAGCCCATGGTTGCCACCGCCAGGTAGTGGCCGCGAAGCCGCAGCACCGGGATGCCGATGATCAGAGCCGCCAGGGCTGCCGTCAATCCGCCGATGATGGTTGCGGGCAAAAAAGGCAGGTGCAAGGCGGCCAGCCATTGGGGCAGATCAGGCAGAAAGAGTGATTTTTTGGCCAGCGGGAAGGTCAAAAGCGCCGCAGTGTAGCCCCCTATGGCCATGAACGCGGGATGTCCGAGGGAGAACAGGCCGGTATACCCGTTGGTCAGGTTCAGGCTTACTGCGAGTATGCCGAAGATTCCCACAAAGCAGATCAGAGAGAGCAGGTAATCGTTCAGCGCGTGCTGGGCCACTGCTAGGATTGCGGCAAGGCAGACCGCAGTTGCTGCGATAATGAGTTTGCGTTTCATCAGGCCCGTTCCTCCTGGTTTTTACCCAGTATGCCGTTGGGCAGGACAAGGAGGATGACGATCAGGGTACCGAAGACAAAGGCGTCGCGGTAGGAGGAGTAAATGGGGGGCAGGAGTCCCACGAACAGAACTTCGGACATGCCGAGCAGGTAACCGCCCAGGATGGCGCCCGGGATGGAGCCAACGCCTCCGATGACTGCGGCGACAAAGGATTTGAGTCCGGGAAGGAAGCCCATGAGCGGGTCGATCTGCCCGAATTTGCCGCCCCACATGAGGCCGGATATTCCGGCCAGGGCCGAGCCCAGAGCAAAGGTGACGGCAATTGTGCGGTTGATGTTCACCCCCATGAGCCTGGCTACGTCAAGGTTTTCGGCCGTGGCGCGCATGGCGGTGCCCGTCTTGGTCCGGTAAACGATATACAGGAGAATACTCACCAGAGCCGGGGCCGCCACTACGATCGCAATGTCTATAATCCGGATGGGCAGGCCGAATAAAGTGAGCGTGGTCTGCATGTATTCTGGGAAGGAGAAGTTGCGCGGCTGGGCGGTCAGGGTGAGGATGCCCAGATTTTGAATCATGATGGACACGCCGAGAGAGGCGATGAATCCTGTGACCTGCGGGGCGCCGCGCATGGGGCGGAAGGCGAACCGTTCGACCACCAGGCCGCTCAAGGCGCCGATGGCGATGACGCCCGGCGCCACCACCCAAAGCGGCAGGCCAAGTCCGGCCAGCAATCCGAGGGTGCAAAACGCGCCGATCATGACTATGTCGCCGTGGGCGAAGTTTATCAGGTTGATGATTCCGTAAATCATGGAAAATCCCACAGCCACAAGGGCGTACATTGAGCCGAGGATAATTCCGTTGAGGAGTTGTTGCGCCAGATATGCGGATGTCACTGTTATCCTCCTAAATAGGCCTTGCGCACATTGTCGTCATCGGCCAGTTCGGCCCCCGTACCGGTCATGGTGATACGCCCGTTTTCCAGTACATAGGCACGATGGGCCAGCTCCAAGGCCATAACCGCGTTTTGTTCGACCAGCAGAACGGTCACACCTTGCTGGTTAATGGTGTCGAGCATTTCGAAGATGGATTCGACAACCATGGGAGCCAGGCCCAGGGAGGGCTCGTCCAGCATCAGGAGTTTCGGGTTGCTCATGAGCGAGCGCCCCAAAGCAAGCATCATCTGCTCGCCTCCGGACAGGGTGCCCGCAGTCTGGCGGGCCCGTTCGGCCAGGATGGGAAACATCTCGTGGACCCGCTCGATATCGCGCTGGATGGCTGCTTTGTCATCGCGCAGGTACGCGCCTATCTGAAGATTTTCGATGACGCTCAAACCGCCGAAGATGCCCCTGCCTTCCGGGCAATGGCTCAGTCCTCTGGCCACAATGGCCTCTGCGGCCATGCGGTGGAGTTCGAGGGGCTTTTCCTGGCTGTCGGGACGGTAGAAGATGAGTCCGTCGCGAACTTGAAGCAGGCCGGAGATGGCTCGCAATGTTGATGTCTTGCCCGCCCCGTTCGCACCGATCAGAGCGACGATTTCACCAAGACCCACTTCGAGAGAAATTCCATGCAATACGTGCGTATTCCCGCGCAGGACATTGATGTCATCCAGTTGAAGCATTGCGCTGCTGTTCATCGGCGCGCCTCCTTTCTGCGCTTCCCGGTCCCGAGGTAGGCTTCGGCCACTTCGGGGTTGTTCTGGATTTCCACCGGAGTGCCTTCGGCCAGCAGACGGCCGTAGTTCAGAACCTGAAGCCGTTCGCACAGGTTCATCACCAGATTCATATCGTGCTCGACCAGGAGAATGGAAAGATGAAATTCTTTGTGGATGATCTTGATGGTTTTGACCAAAGACTCGGTCTCTCCCGGGTTCATGCCGGCGGCCGGTTCGTCCAGAAGCAGCAGTTTGGGCCCCAAAGCCAGGGCACGGGCAATTTCCAGCCTGCGTTGGTCTCCGTAGGGCAGATCACCGGCCCGCATGTCCAACAGGTTGGAAATGCCGATAAGTTCGGCCAGCCGCTGGGAACGGCGGATCATGGAATGCTCTGAGCTTCGCTGCCGGGGCAGTTGCAGCACGGTGGCAAAGAAGCCGCTGCCCATGCTGTGATGAAACCCGGTGCGGATATTGTCGAGTACGGTCATCTCGCTGAACAGGCGGATATTCTGAAAGGTTCGTGCAATGCCGGCCTGAGCTGTTTTGGCTGGGCCTATGCCGGATAGTTCCTTGTTCTCAAAAACAATCGAACCATTGGTAGGAGCGAGTACGCCGGAAAGGATGTTGAAAACCGTCGTTTTCCCCGCTCCGTTGGGACCGATCAGGCCGACCAGCTCACCTTTCTGGATTCTCAGGGAATATTCCGACAGGGCAATGATACCCCCGAATCTTTTTTGAACCCCTTGCGCATCCAGGAGAGTATTGTCGGTAAATGACATTGTGTCCTGAGTCCTTGTTTTGAATTTCTCACGTTGTTTCGTGGTATACCAGTCGTGGTATACCACGCAATAGGCGTCGTCAATGAAAATTTTTTTACAAATTTGTGCTTTTTATATTTTTTAAAAGCCATATTCCGTTAGTAAATTACTATTTTTGTATTTTCTTGAACGAAACAACCATCGTACGGAGAGCAAAAAAACTTTGTGGGGATATTAAATGTATATGCTTCAACGGATAGAAACAGAGCGCTAGTCACAGTTTTTGGGACAGCCTCACCTGCCCTGACTTTACGGACTGCTGCCTTCCGCTTCCTCCAGTGAAGAAACGGACGCGGCGGGAACTCTTTTTGAATAACCGGTCGGGATCGATTTCAAAGGCGGTCAAATCCCCCTTACGTATGCAAAAAACAGGAGAACTCGCTTCTCGCATCCGGCCAACGAAATTCATGTCGCGCCAAAATACACCTAGCTGGTCCGAGCAAGGTACGTCTATCAATAACGTCAAAAAAACTGATGGCCATGAATCCGGGCCAATGCTGAAAGAAAAAAAGAGAACAACTAAGGAAAATAAACCGTATGGACTGTCTAAAGCGTCTGAAGCCGAATGCTCCTGAATTGAATTCCTCCCAGAGGCAGACATTTTTTGGTCCTCCTGCTCAAAAATAAAAAACAGGGGCGTAATCAGCAGAATTGCTGCGAATCAGAAATCAAACTAACCGTTCTTTCGGCTCCCTCCAGATGGGAAATCCCGCGCATTGTAGGTATCTCCTACCGAATAGCTCTGACTATTTAATATTATCTTTACATATATCATGCTGCAGATTTATTTGCAGCTTTGATTGAAATATTTTATACGGTACCTGTAAGTGTTCATTATGGTCATACGTTTGGGACGGCGTATTGATTTTTTTCACAAAGACACTGGTTTTGTTTACTTTTTATTGTATAACCTGGGGGAAATTCCATGAAAGAATTCCGATTTGCCCAAAAAATTATTTTTGGGGCAGTGCTCTGTTTGTTGTTTGCGTCAACCGCTTCCGCATTTATCAAGCTGCAGCCTGAAGCAGGATATATTGTACTGAAAGACATTGAATATACGTTGAACAAAAATTTTGATCCACCATTCATTGTTTTAACAACGCAGCAAAATATCTTCTACAGTTTTTTTCCCGCGGATGATGATTCTGATATCAAGCCACTTTTTGTCATGCTCAATGGTGGACCTGGTGCCGCTACCGTAGCTAATCTATTCGCCATGAACACAGCTCCCTATACACTCGACCGGGAACGTGTCTGTGGAAAAAATACGAATGGTTGCGATATAGGGTTCGCAGAAAATAAGTACAGTTGGACTTCCATGGGCAACCTTCTTTATATAGATGCACCGAATACCGGTTTTTCCTATCTTGTTGCTAAAAATCACAATGGAGCGACCAGGCTGGCTGACTTCATGGGTGGGAATTTCAACCCCTTTATTGACGCGGACCAGGTTGTTCGCGTTATTTTGCGTTTCCTGGCCCAGCATGAGGAAATACAGGCTAACGAAGTCATTCTCGTGGGCGAAAGTTACGGTGGAACTCGTGTTTCCACCATGTTGAACATGCTGCTTTTCAGCCAGCGTTATGCAGAGGACGGCACAAGCGTCTTTAGAGACCAGGGATTGGTAGATGAAATTGCCGATCATTTTAAAGCCGTTGATGCGCGCAAAGAGAAAGGCAAAAAGGGAGATTCGAATTCGACGCGGCCCATAGATACCAACTCCACTGATTCTTTGGGACTGGAATATATGCTCACGCCCGAACGGGTAGCGGAACAATTCGGCCGGCAGATTTTGATCCAACCCTCCTTGACCGGAAGATACCAGGATGAGGTGCAAGGGAAGATGTACTACGACAAGTCTCCCTATCATGACACCGTGATCAAAGATATTGCCTTGGAAACGCACAGGAAATTCCCCACCTCGATATTTGATCATTTTTGGGCGAAAAAATTTTGTGCCCCCGTTCCTCCTGTCGGATCGAACTCCAACTGCGTCTTGATGTACTATATGCCCAAGTCGTTCAAACGAGATGGGTATAATTACATTAAAACCAAGACCTGGTCCGATGATCTTGAAGCGTTCGCCTCACGGAGTCTGCGCAATTACGAAGTGCTGAAAACGATCTTGAAGTATGATCCTAAAGATATCCCACTGATGCACGCCTCTGCGCGCAAATACGCTTTCAAATCGATTGATAACTACAAACCGGTTGCGTCCTCCGGACAGCAGAAAAATGCAGGTGCAGCAAAGACGCAGAATACCTCTCTCCCCGCGAAGACCGGGGATGAAGCGGAATCCGGGGAGGCCACAGCGGATGCTTTGAACCTCCAGGAAGCGCTGGTCGGAGCCTATGGTCCGGAATTGAGCGAAAAAATCCTGAAAATGAAAGGTACCCTCAGCCCGCGTTTCTTGTCCATGGTTCAGGAAGATCAAAACTTGACAGCCCTGGAGGCCGGGCTCGGCAAGTTGCCCGGAGAGACGTTAGAAGAAAAGTTCGGAAAATTAAATAAATGCGACACCTATATGGACCCCATGAACTCGGAGATTTACCTCGCATTCCTACTGTCCTCGGGTATCTGGAAATTCGATCTCAATGCGGATATGTCGCATCGTTATGGCGATATGTTTTTGGAAAACGTCCAGGTCGTCAAAACCTTCCTTACAGACGCGCGGCAAGATTTGGTCATTTACTCGCGTGCTATTCCGGAAGCCTTGAAAAAGCACAATAAGGTCGTCAGGACAGTGAGCCGTACAAGGGGAACCGACCACAAACCAGGTGATTTCTCCATCGTTTACAAAGACGGCGTGTATAAAAAAAGCCTGGCAAAGCCCAAATTAAAAGTGGACTTGTATTATCCGTATTACTCCACTTCCGGCCATTCCGTATCGTCCGAGCAGCCTGATAAGCTGTTGAAAGACGTAAAAGAGTGGTTGAGCTTAAAGCCGAAGAACTAGCATTGCCGGATTCCGGCAATGCCTTGGTATGCTGCTTTTCTTTCCGATAAAGACCCCTTTCATCGTGCGGTCCGGGGAGACGGGGAGGTTAAACCTCTTCCGTCTCCCCGTACATGCGGTCTGCTGTTCCGACTGCCCGAATAGCATGCAAACCATGGGACAATCCCTTCATAAAACAGGGTAGCAAATGCTTGCATCGCAACTTCAGACTCCTTCGACACCGTGTCCGTTCTTTTCCGTGGAGGAAGCACTGGCTTTCTGGCAGAAAAAAACGGGCGATGCGCTCGACAGCGTTGCTCTGCTGGGGGAGCTGGCAAAACGCTTTGCAATGGATAGCGTGGATCTGAACCAGACCGAACTGGTGGACCTGGAACTTCTGTCGCGTATCCCGGAACATTTCGCCCAGACGCATCAGATTCTTCCTTTGGACAAGCCGGAAACTACGCGGATCACTCTGGCCGTGGCCACCCCGTTTCTGGGGACGGTGCCCCTGGAGCTGTCCAGGGAACTGGGCCGGCCCTTACGGCTGGTGCTCGCCCAGGCGGATCTGCTCCAGCAGCTCATTGAAACGAGTTATTCCAGCAAGGGAAATCTGGACATGCTCTCCGGGCTCAATGACGAGAGTCTGGAGGATCTGGATAATATTGAAGACCTTAAGGACATGGCCCAGGCTGCGCCGGTGGTCAAACTGGTCAATACGCTGTTCATGGAAGCCATCGCGGGCAAGGCTTCGGACATTCATGTCTCTCCGTACGAAAGCGGCCTGGAAGTACGCTACCGGATTGACGGCATTCTGCAGGTGGCGACGACCATTCCGCGCAAGTATCAGGCGGCGATCATCTCCCGCATCAAGATCATGGCCGACCTGGACATTGCCGAGCGGCGCGTACCGCAGGACGGACGCATCAAGCTCAAATCCGACAACCGCGAATACGATATCCGGGTGGCCACCACCCCCACGGTTTTCGGAGAGGGCGCGGTCATGCGTATTCTCGATAAATCCTCCATCCAGGTGTCCATCGCTGAGGTCGGTTTCGATCCGGAGACCTTGGAAAAATGGCTGCGCCTGCTGGCCCGCTCGAACCAGGTCATTCTGGTCACCGGTCCCACGGGTTCGGGAAAGACCACCACGCTCTACGCCTCGCTGAACCACGTGAAATCGCCCGAACTGAAGCTGATTTCCATTGAAGATCCGGTGGAATACCAGCTGGCCGGGATCGACCAGATCCAGGTCAACTCCAAAATCAACATGACCTTTGCCGCCGCCCTGCGCTCGATTCTGCGCCAGGATCCGGACGTGATCATGGTGGGTGAAATCCGGGACGGCGAAACAGCGGAAATCGCCGTGCAGTCTGCTTTGACCGGCCATCTGGTGCTTTCCACGCTGCACACCAACGACGCGTCGTCGGCCATAACCCGGCTGATAGAAATGGAAGTCGAGCCTTATCTCATCGCCTCCAGCGTCGCGGGCATCCTTGCGCAGCGTCTGGTACGCAAGCTGTGCGTGTGCAAGAAGCAGGACGCCGCGGGCGTCTGGCAGCCCGTGGGATGCGAAGTGTGCAGAGGCACAGGCTACAAAGGCCGCATGGCGCTGATAGAACTGCTTGTGGTGTCGGATGCCGTTCGGGAACTGATTCAGTCCAAGGCCGATGCGTCCAGAATCAAGGAGCAGGCGCTGCGGGAAGGCATGCACACCATCCGCAGCGATGGAATGCGCAAGATCAAAGCCGGTTTGACCACGGAAAGCGAAGTCAACAGGGTGGCGGCGGAGTAGCCTATGGCGCGTTTTGAGTATACGGCGAGCAGTTCGGGCAAAAGCGTCACCGGCGCCATAGATGCCGCGGACAAGAACATGGCCTCCGTTCTGCTCCGGCGGCAGGGCATTGTTCCGCTGACACTGGCCGCTACGGAAGAGACGCACTATACGCTGGGCGCCTCTCACTCCTCCGCCCGCGCGTCTTTTTTTGCCGGCAAGCGGGTCAAATCAAAAGACATCACCGGCTTCACGCGGCAACTGGCCACGCTTTTGGGATCCGGCCTTCCGCTGGCCAAATCCCTGGATTTTCTGCAGGAGCAAAGCGCGAATCCTTCCTTGAAGTCCACAGTGTCTGCCATCGGGGAAAAGCTGCGGGCCGGGGCGTGTTTTTCGGAATGCATCAGCGAATACCCCAATTTATTCAACGCGTTGTATCTTTCCATGGTCCGCGCGGGCGAATCCGGCGGCATCCTGGACACGGCCCTCGAACGCCTGGCCCGGATGCGAGAAGCCCGGGAAGAACTCAGCTCCAAAGTACGCAGCGCCATGATTTATCCGTCGTTCATGTTTCTGGCCATGGTGGCTTGCGTGGTCGTGCTGGTCGGGTTCGTGGTGCCGCGTTTTGCCACCCTGTTTCAGGATATGGGCCAGGCGTTGCCCATGCCCACGCTGATTCTGCTGCGTTGCGCGGATGTGATCAAAAACGGCTGGTGGCTGGCCTTTCTTGTTTTCGGTTCAGGTTGGATCGGGTTCCGGCAGTTCACCAAAAAGCCCGAGGGCAGATTGAAGGTCGATCTCCTGAAATTGAAGGCTCCTGTTCTGGGCAGACTCTTGTTGACGGTGAGCATGGCCCGGTTCTGCCGTACGGTGGGTACCCTGCTGAACTCCGGAGTTCCTTTGCTGTCTTCTTTGCAGGCGGCCAGAGGCGTTACCGGCAATCAGGCCATAGAAAGCGCCCTGGAAAAAGTCCGCAAGGCGGTGCAGGAAGGCAGCCCAGTGGGTGTCGCAATGGTGCAGACAGGATTTTTCCCGAAATATGTCAGTGAAATGGCTACCATCGGCGAAGAATCCGGCACGCTGGACCAGATGCTGGTGAAGGTTGCGGAAACTTACGAGCGTACTATAGATCAACTGGTCAAATCTTTTACTTCGCTTATCGAGCCGGTTATGATCCTGGTCATGGGGGGGCTTGTGGCTTTTATCGTCATGGCAATGTTGTTCCCTATTTTTCAAATGAATTTGATGGCCGGCTGAGAAATTTTGCACTTTGGGACGGTGTTTTTTAACTGTAACAGTACTGCTGTAGGAGTAACAACAAACAATAGGGGGTAGTAATGAAACGTCAGACTTTAATTATTTTTGTAATTTGTATCATCAGCCTTATCGCAACAACAAGCTTTGCAAAAAATAAGGCACCTGATTATGTGTATGTACCACAAGTCTTAAAATCAAACCAAAGCAAAGTACTTGATCCTGATGCGCTGGTTTTTTCAGGCGGCGGAGCGAGTGGCGTAGCCTATGCCGGAGTTATGCACTATTTGGAAAAAGCAGAGAAACTGAAAAACATTACCCGCTACATGGGTGCTTCTGCTGGAGCTATTTTTTCTCTGATATTTTATATTGATATGAATTATGATGAAGCAATTGATCTTATCGACAATATCAAGTGGCCTTCTTTGTTGGAATGCAGAAGAAATATTCCACTTTTATACATCGCTAGAAATTTAGTATCATGGACAACGGTAAAAAATATCAATGCAATCATAGATAGTTTGAAGAATCATTATGGATTGTCTGACGGTAAAAACATTGAAAAGATACTGCGAGATCTTCTCAAGAAGCGAGGCTATACTGACGACGGCAGAGTAACCTTTGCGGAATTAAAAAGAAGAATCGCTGAAAAAGAGGGTGCGGGCGTAGATAAGGATCTCATTGTTGTCGCTTTCAGTACCAGTTATTATACAACGTGCTTTTTTTCCGCAGATACAACTCCAGATATGGATGTAGTTGATGCCGTACGCGCTTCAATGGCCATTCCGGTAGTCTATGACCCTGTTGTGTATACCGGTACGGGGAAAAAGGATTATTTGGTTGATGGAGGTACTACATATAATTATCCCATTGAATATCTGGATATGCTTGGCGCCAAGAGTTTAGGGTTCGTGCTTGGGGATCCGGCCGATTATTATTCACCAACCTATGATAAAATCAGCTGCTTCCAGGACCTCATCGTACATGTTTTTTACGGGTTGTTTGAAAATATTATGCCGAGAATGATAACAAATGAGTACAGAACCGTGTTCATTGATACGCCGAGTGTCGGAACGCTTTCTTTTGATATGACGCCTCAACAAATGAAACAAGCCATACAACAGGGCTATACGACAACCCAGGGGTATTTCGAACAAGCAGGGCCGCTGAAGTATTAATAGCAACCTGCTAATAATGCAGCGCAACAGGCAATTACAATGTCCAGTAGTTGCCTGTTCATAAAAACAGGGAGAGATGCTATGCGTGTTTGCACTGTTTTATTTCTTCCGCTCGCGTGTTTGCTTCTCTGTGTCTTTGCAGCAGAAAGCAGTGCCGGGGATAATAACGGCTCCGGAACATTTCCGGAATTGCGTGCTCTGGCGAACACCGCGCAGGATATGAACAAGCGCCTCACGCATATGGAGTCGCTTCTGGAAACCCTGGTGCGCCCGGTGTGGGAATACAAGGTCGTGGTTCCCAACATGATGAATACCAGCAACATGGGCGATCAGATTCTTGACGGCATTGATTTGGATAAACTGGGAAAAGACGGCTGGGAATTAATCAGTTATACGGCTAACTACGGCTTTATATTCAAGCGCAGGCGTATGGACAGGTAAACGTGCGCTCTTCCGGGTTCACGCTTATCGAACTGCTGGTGGTGCTGCTGATCATGACGGTCTTCACGGGGCTTGCTCTTCCGCGTCTGGTGGAGCAGGCCCAGAGCGCCAGGCAGAACGCGTGCTATTCCGATCTTGCGACGGTCGTCGGCATGGCCCGGTTTCATGCCGTTGAAACCGGGCGGCCGCAGGAAGTCGTTATTGATATGGAGCGCGACGCCCTGTCGTTTGGAAGCAAAGCCGGAGCCAAAGTCGGGAAACGGCTTCCTTCCGGGCTGAGTTTCGCCGCTGTCAGAAAAGGGTTCAAAAGCGTGCGCTACGGAACGGTGAAGCTGCCGTTTTATCCCAATGGAACGACTGTAAACACCCGGATCGAGATTGAGACGGAAAACAAGCAACAGCTGCTGTTTGAAATCGACGGAGCCACGGGCACCCTTGTTACGCGCTGATTCCGAAAGCGGTTTTACGCTGCTGGAGGTGCTGGTGGCCGGTGGAATACTTGCGGTGGGTCTTGCAGCCATCCTGACGCTCTATTCGTCTTCCTTGAGCGGCCTGGCGCTTGCCCGGAAATATGAAGAAGCGCATTTCACGGCGGAGTCCGTACTGGCCAGAATGCTTTTTGCCGACAACGCTGTTCCGTTTCGCCTTTCCGGCAAGACCAGCCAGCCCGCGGACGCCTCCTGGGAAGTCGAAGGCGAGGCCGGCGACATTCCCGGCGTGAATGTGCTGACAGTTACGGTTGCATTCAAGCATGCCGGAAAATTGCGCAACGTGAAACTTGAAACGTCCCAGATTGCCCAGGGACAGTGAAGCTTACGAGCGAGTAGAGAAAACAATGCCAAAGATCAGAATTGCCTGCGTGGCCGCCTGCCTTCTGCTGCTGCTAGCAGGCTGCGCCAAGCCGAACAACGATATTTTACCCCAGGCTAAGCTCGGCCCCAGGCTGGAGCTGGGGCTCAGAGTCAAGTCAGTTGAAGAGGGGTATTTTTCCGTGCCCGGACAAATTGAAGGCCGCGCCCTGCTTGTCACACTGGTGAAACCGGGGACCTATGCCGAGATGATGGGAATAAAAACGGCTGATTTGATTTATAAAATCAATGGCGAAAGGGTAACGGGCATGAGCGATTCCTACGCGGTGATGCGCAAAATCAAAGATACGCATTTTATTTACGTTGAGCTTCTTCGCGAAGGCAAGCGGATGGAACTCACATTGCAATTGAGGGAAGGATAGTAATGAGCAGACGCGAAGAAACAGGATTGTCCGGCTTCACGTTGATTGAGCTTCTTGTCGTGGTTGTCATCATCGGTATTCTGGCGGCGGTGGTCGGTCCGCGCTTTTTCGGCAAGACGGAACAGGCAAAAGTGGCTGCGGCCAAGGCCCAGATAGAAAATTTTTCCATATCACTGGACAGCTACCAGCTTGATACGGGCGACTATCCATCCACGCAGCAGGGCTTGCAGGCCTTGATAACCAAGCCGTCAAGCCCGCCCATTCCCAGTAACTGGCGGGGCCCCTATCTCCGCAAGAAAGATGTGCCTCTGGACCCCTGGGGCAACCCTTACGTGTATACCTATCCGGCGAAAAACGGGCCGGATTTCGACTTGCTGAGTTACGGCAAGGACGGAAAGCCGGGTGGGACCGGCGACAATGCGGAAATTACCAACTGGTAGCCATGGCTTTACGCTGCTTGAGTTGCTGCTGGCCCTCAGCATCGGTTCCATTGTGGTCGCAGCCGTATACGGAACCTTTCATACGGCCATAAAAGCCAAAACCCGGGCAGAAGAAGCCATGACGCCACTACGGACGGCCCGGTACTTTTTTTCCACCCTCAAGGGGGACTTGCAGCGTATCCCGGGGGATGCGCACGTTGATAGTCTGGATTGCGCCGCTGATCACTGCGGCTTTCCCATACGTACGGGCAACGCCCCCATGAAGGTCCTGTATCTGGTCAACTCCAGGCGCGAGCTTGTCAAAGAATTGCGCGAGGACAAGACGGACGCAGGCAAGACCATTGCTGCAACCAGGCATGAAGTGCTCGGCCGGGACGTCACGCAACTGCACTTTGAGAAACAGGTGAAGAACAATAAAGCGACCGATGCCGCAACGGTGTTGCTTTCAATTTCGGTGAGTTTTGCATCCAAACCTGACCCAACGCGGTACGACTATGCGATTCTTGTTGAAAAAACACTGCTGCCCTGAACAGAACGACAGGGGCTTCGCCCTTATCGCCACCCTGGGAATCATGTCCGTGCTGGCGGTGTTGTCCTGGTCCTTTGTGTTCAACGCGCGCGCTGAAATCAAGATAACCAGCTGGCAGAGGCACGCCTTGGACGCCTACTATGTCGCGCGTGCGGGGATGCAGCGTACGGGCGCCATTCTGGCGGCCCATGGCGAGGAAAAGGCCAATGGTCCGGGTTCACCCTGGTGGTCGAACGAAGCGTTGTATCGCAACGTACGGCTGAAAAACGGCGAGTATACCATCAGGCCCTTTGCAGGCAACGCGGCCGGACAGAACGGCTCCTACGGTGTGGTTGATGAGGAATCCTTCCTGAATATCAACACCGCCACGCCGGAAATGCTCGTGCGCTTCGAAGGGATAACCAACGTGCTTGCGGAAGAGATCATTATTTACCGGGCCCGGCTGACAACAGAGGACAATGCGCCGCAACAGAATGCCGCAACGGTTTCCGGCCCTGTTTGTGAAATCAGTGAGCTGCTGCAGATTCCGGGCCTGACAAAAGAAATCCTCTTCGGAGGCTCGGATGGCGCAACGCGGCTCGGCAACAACGCCACCTGCTATTCGTCCGGGAAAATAAACGTGAATACGGCGCGGCCTGCGGTGCTCTCCAGTCTCGGCCTCAGCGAGGAAGAGGTGCAGTCCATTCTGCAGTTCAGGGCGGAAGGACAGAATGCGGAATCCGTCGAAACGTTTTTGGAGCAGGTGGGGCTGAAAAAGGATCGCTTGAAAAATAATGCATCGCTGCTGATCGTCAAATCCACCCATTTCCGTATGGCCAGTACGGCGACCATCCTGAAAAACGTCTCCGAACTGACTGTTTCAGGGCGATGCGACGTACTCAAAGGAACCGCCGGGTTTTCGTCCTGGCAGGTCGCCTATACGGGAGTCGCGCCATGAACCCGGCGGCTGTGTTCTTTGGCGGCAAAAAGGCCGGATACGTGGTCGCAGTGGAGGCATCCGGCGCCATTGAAGGCGCGTATCGCAGGGAGAAAAACGGATCCTACGTACGCTGCGGGGATTCCGACGCAGCAGTTTCCGGTAAAACCTGCTGGCTGGCCATTCCCCCCGGCAGCTGCGTGGTCCGCAGCCTGGAACTGTCCGGGGGCTCTCAGAAGGACCTGGTACAGGCCGTGACCTGCTATGCGGAAAGCAGCCTGCTGCATCCGTACGAAGAAGGCTACGTAGCGGTCAAAACCGCAACTATCGGTTCGCGCGCTCTGGCCGTTCTGTTCTGGTGCGAAAAACAGTTTCTGGAAAACTGCGTGACAACTGTGGAAAACGCGGGATTCAGCGTCCGGGGCATCCTGGTGCCCGAGCTGACCATCGGTGGCGTCGAAAGCTGCCTGCTCTATTATGAGGACCCGGATGCCGCGCATGGTCTGGGGATGCTTTGCCATGGCTCCCCCCAGTCTGCGCCGGTTGTTCAGTGCGGCCCGGCAGAAGAAGCCGGTCGCGAAGTGCTGCTTGGAGCGGTGTTACAGGAACTTCGCCGCCTGGGCGCGCCCGCTCCGGAAAAATTTCTCGTCTGGTCGAAACATGGGCCCACGGATAGCCCTTTGTTCGAACAGTCTCCGGCCGACGGTCAGAACCCGGCGCTTCCACGCGTGATACGGGGCTGGGCGGATATCCTGCCCCCGGCTGCAGCGGAACAAAAGCTCCATTCCGGGCTGGCCTTTGCAGAATGCCTGCAGCGCGGCAATCAGCAGGCTCTTGAAACGCGCGGGTATTTCAAACTGCTCGCATCCGTGGCCGTGACCCTCGTTTTGATTGCCGGATTTATCGCCACTCTGTACGCGCAGCTCGACGACGAAGTCGCCCGCCTGGAAAAGGAAGCCGCCCAGGTCAACAGAGCCGCGCAAAAAGCCAGCAAGGCAACCCAGATGATTCGCAACCTGCAGGATAAGAACAAGACCATTCGCAAGTTTGCGCAGGACAAGCCCTATTGCCTCGAGTTGTTGAAAATCATCGCCGACGCGACTTCCATGGAATCCCGCCTTGAGGGCGTGTCCATCACAAAGGACGGCAGAATCGTGATCAACGGGCTCAGCAAAGACGCCTCGCATGTCACCGCCATTGTAAAAAAACTCGAGGAATCTCCGCGTATCGTGCACTGCAAACTGGCCTCCCTGGAGCACGTGGCGGAAAGCAACGAATTCAAGTTCACCATCGAGGCCCGTTCTGAAGCCTGGACGAATTTTTTCGAGGAGAGCGCGACATGATCCGGCGCATGCAATCCTCATGGAACGCCCTCGCGACACGGGACAGACGGTCGCTGACCATTTTCGCGGTTTTTCTGGTGGCCGTTACGGCCTATCTTGCCGTTATCGAACCCGTATTTGACGCCTTTGACGGTTTGATCCAGAAAAAACGGGAATTGGAAAACAGCATTGAAAAAAACCAGAGCGCCGCACTTTCGGTCTATCGCCGCAGGGCCAAGCTGGAAGAAGTCCGCAATGAAAGCGCCTATCTGGTGGAGAAGCTGGGCATTGAAAACAGCGGTGCCGATACCCTGGGCGAACTGCTCTATGAGGTGAAACTCTACGGCCAGGAGGCCGGGGTCGCCATCGACCAGATCACGCCGCTCGAAATGACGGACAAGACAGGCTTCCAGGAGTTGCCGCTTCTTGTCCGGGTCAACGGAACCTACGCCGCGGTAAGCAAATTCATTTATTTTGTGGAGACATCCCCCCTGGTGCTGGTGATTTCGGATTTGCAGATGCAGGGGCAGGACGATCAGGTGGCAGCGCGCCTGCAGGTAAACAAGGTCAGCATTGAAACCGTTGAGGGCGAGATCGCGGACAGCTATCTGAACGTCCTGCGTATCGGGCTCGAACACTGGATAGGCTTCGCGCCGTTTTACGTGGCCAAAAAGCAAGGCTGGCTCACGGACCAGGATATCAACGTGCAGCTTATTCAAGGCACCGATACCGATCAATTGGCCCACTTGATGCGCAGCGGCGATCTGGACGGCCTTTGCCTGCCTCTCACTGACCTCATCGCTGGCCTGGAAGCAGGCTTCCAGCTCAAGGGCATCTATCCGCTGGCCTGGAGCAGTGGCGGGAACGCCATTGTGGTGGCCGGCAACACTCCGGGCCATTCCTTAAAGGAACTTGAAGATGTGGATATCTACGGCGCGGGAAGAGTTGCCCAATACATTGTCTACAGGGCCTTTACTGCGGAGAAGCTGCCCTTCTCCCCCCAACGGGTGCACAATCTGAGCAGTCCGCTGGTCCTGCAAAGTCTGTCCACGGACATGATCCAGGCCGGTGTGCTGTGGGAGCCGTATCTTTCGCTTTTTCAACAGGAACAGCTGGGAAGAACGGTCTTTGATTCGGACAAGCTTTCCAAAGACTGTTTTGAGACCGTTGTTGTCCGCGAAGACGTGCTTAAGGATAAACACGAGGCTGTGGCCTTTTTGCTGCAGGCTCTGGAAAAAGCCACGAAATGGATTGCGGCCCATCCCGACGAGGCCGGCCAGTTAATAGCGGAACAGTTACATATGCCGGATGCGGCCGTACGGAAGGGATTTGAGGGCGTGCATTACCTTTCTCCTGAGGAGCAGCAAACGCTTGTCGGATGCGCCGGGAATTCGCAAACCCTCGGCAAGGCCATCAAGCAGCAGGAACAGTTTCTCCAGGCGCTCTACCAGAAAAAAGTGTCGCTTCCGGCCGGGGATTTTTTCGACTGGAGCGTGATCAGGCCCATGATCGGTTGTCAGCAGAAGCCCGGACCCGGCAGAAAGGATAACTGAAATGCATTTGACAAAAGGACAGGCGAAAATAGCCGTACGTTTGTGCAAGTACCTCTGCGCGGCAAGCGTGCTCGGCATTGTCTGTCTGCTGGCGACCCGGAGCGAACAGGATGGCTTGCCGCCCGTGGTCGGTTTTTCGGAGACCGCGCCGCCTGTTGCTCCTGTTGCCTATAAGCAATTCGCGCAATTGCGGACCAGACTGGCAGCGCCGTTTTCCTTCCAGGATCAGCCCGTTGCCAAACGCTCGTATCTTGTGGAGGAAAAGCCGAAGGAAGCGCCTCCACCTCCGCCGGAGCCCGAGCTGGATGTCGATGACCTGACCCTGATGGCCATTTTCAACCAGAAAGGGAAACGATACGCCGCATTGCATGACCTGCGCGAGGCGAAAATAATCAAGGTAAAAGTCGGAGATACCGTCAGAGGCGCCGAAGTAGCCGCTATTTCAAAAGACAATGTTGTGTTGCGTCTGTCAGGCAAGGATTTCGAGCTTTCCTGGAGCAGACCGTGGCAACAACTATCAAACGAGTGACGACCATGCATTCAAACCTGATCAGCAAAACACTTGTGAAAGCAACCGTGGCGGGATGTCTCGCCTTATCCATCCTCTGTGTCTTTTGCCCCCAGTCGTACGCGGGTAAAAACGCGGAACTGGTGCATATCAACTTTCGCAATGAAGATATCCTTGCCGTGCTCGAATTCTATTCCGAGTTGCTGGAAAAGACCTTTATTCCAAGTGAGGAAATCCAGGGAGAAGTCACGGTCATTTCACCGCATCCCGTGTCCAGAAAAGAAGCCAAGGAGTTGCTGTTTTCCATACTGGACATGAAGCAGATGGCGGTTGTGGAATATGATTCGTATTTCAAGGTCATGACCAAACAAAACGCCTCGAAAAGTCCGCTGCAATTTTCCGGAGCGGGTGTGGACGCCGACAGGATGGTTACCGGCGTCATTCATCTCAAATACGCGAAAGCCGAGGACATCGCCCCGGATCTCGCCCGTTTGATATCCGAGGACGGCGCTATTTTCGCCGCCAAAGAGCTTAATTACGTGGTGGTGACCTCCACCGCGGCTAATTTCAGGAAAATCGAACGTATCATCACGCAGATTGACCAGCCGGACTCCGTCCCCGAACCCCGTGCCTATAAAATTCAGTATATGAAGGCGGAGCAATTCGCCGAAACCCTGACCAAAGTATCCGAGACATGTCTGACAAAAGACGGAGTCTGGGGCGGGGTGATTCCCGTCAAGGAAACCAATTCGGTCATTGTCACCGCGACCAAGCCGCAGCATGAGGAACTCGCTTCTCTTATCAAACAGCTGGACGTTGCCAAAAAACAGGTTTCCATTTCGGCAATGTTTGTGGAGGTTGCCCTCACAGACGATTTGAAAATGGGCGTCGAATGGTTTCTGGAAGGATTTAACAACGGCATACATACCAACATCGCCAACGAATCCGGTTCCTGGTTCAGTAATGCGCTGGGTACGGTGAATGCCGTGCAGACCATTTCAGGCACCGGCTTGAAGCTGTCTATTCTGAAAACCGATGAGTACAGTATTCTTGCCAAGTTCCTGTCCAGCAATGAAAACACCCGGGTCCTGTCCACGCCGCATATCCTGACCATGGAGAACCAGGAGGCGAAACTGCGCGTCGGCGATCAGGTGCCCGTGAAAAAAGGCACCCGCTACGACAGCGACAACCATGAAATTTCCACTTACGAACAGCTTGACCTGGGTCTGGAGCTTGTCGTGACCCCTGTTGTTTCAGACAACGGGCAAGTCACCATGAACATACAACAAAAATTATCAAATCTCACTTCCTACAACTCAAGCAACGGGACCTACCAGTCCTCCGAACGGGAAGCCAGCACCATTGTCGCAGTGCAAAATCAGGAAACACTGGTGATCGGGGGCTTGATTTCCCATGATAATACCCTGAACAAAAGCGGTATTCCGGGACTCAAGGATATTCCCCTCCTGGGCTATTTTTTCGGAACCACGGAAGACAAAACAGATGTGCGCGAACTGCTCATTTTCATCACCCCAACGGTCATCTCCAATTCCTACGAAGCCAACGCCTTGAACGCGCAGGAAAAAACCAAGCACCCCATGCTTGTTGATGAAACGCACATGGAGTTTGATTTGTAGCCGTGGCGGTGAGATTCCCGCCGCGTGGCGGGGAACATGCTGCCTGGCCACGTTGCCCGCGCTAACTCCATAGCTTGGGCCTGCTGCGTTGCGGCCTGGACCAGACCTGGACAAGCTCGCCCTTACACTTTTTGTCCATGGAAACTTTCGTCAGTTCTTTGCGCAATCATTGCACCTCCCGCGTCGTCGTGGTAAAAATTCTCCTGACATTTCCCGAAAGTACGGCCTGACAACAAAGCAAAAGCCAAAGGTTATCATGCTGGAATGTGCAATCCTCCTTTTTCTGCTGTTGTTCGCCCTCGGCGCTTTCCTCGGATTCGCCAAGGGACTCATCGCCCCGCTGCTGCCCCGCCGGCCCCAACGCCCCAAAAAGTGCTACAACTACGATCCCAACCGCCTTGCCGGGCCTGAAGGCAAACTGCCCTAAAGCCCGCGCGTGCTGGCTGCTATAAAAAATGTGAATGGTAAAAACCTAAAAAAGATAATGTTGACTTTCGGTTGACTAATAAAAAAAGGTTCATCCGGATGAAGCGTACTTTTGACAAAAAGAGTGGACATGGAGTCCAGTCGATTTTCACGCCAATGAGAATCGAACGGAGGAACCACCATGTCCACGAGTTTGATGTACCATGCGTTCGGGTTGGTCGGCTACGACTACATTCGGCAAACATACGTTTCTGGTAGCCTGATTTTTCATGTCCAACCGAAAGCCAAGATGCTCCGATGTCCCTCTTGCAAGAGCAAAAACGTATTGCGACGCGGGGAATCTGAACGGTGGCTAAGGACAGTGCCTATTGGGTTCAAACCAGTCTGGCTGGTGGTAAACGTGCCGCGCGTCGAGTGCAGGAAATGTGGTTGTGTACGACGCATAGACATCAAAATTGCGAATAAAAGACGCTGGTATACAAAGGCATTTGAGCGGTTCGTTTTGTTCTTGGTGAAAACTATGACCATGCTTGATGCCGCCAATCTATTGGGTATCGGCTGGGATAGCGTCAAAGATATTTTCAAACGCAACCTTCAACGGAAATATAGCAACCCCAAGCTTTCAAAGCTCAGGTATTTTGCCATTGACGAAATAAGTGTCCGCAAGGGGCACAAATATCTGACTTTGGTCATGGATTTGAAAAGCGGCGCGGTGATTTTTGTGGGGGACGGCAAAGGAGCTAACGCGCTGAAACCATTTTGGAGGAAACTGAAGCGTTCTCGGGCAAAAATTCGTGCTGTGGCTACGGACTTGAGTGCAGCCTATATTGGAGCCGTGCTGGAGAATTTGCCAGGAGTACCATTGGTTTTCGACCATTTTCATGTGGTCAAATTGATGAACGACAAACTTACGGAAGTTCGTCGCAAGCAATACCGGGAGTTGAAAGACAGCATGGGCAAGGATGTACTCAAAGGAAGCCGGTGGCTCCTTTTGAAAAATCCTGACAACCTTGATGTGAATCGAAACGAGCGGGAGCGTTTGAACGAGGCGTTGAAATACAATCAACCACTGGCGCTTGCGTACTACATGAAGGAAGATTTGCGGCAAATATGGAATCAATCCAGCAAGTCGGAAGCTGAGATTTTCCTCAATGACTGGATTGCTCGTGCCAGAGTCTCAGGACTCGGCCCTTTGATGACGATAGGTGGAACTTTGGCGGCTCACCGGTCTGGCATCCTGGCCTGGTACGATCATCCGATAACATCGGGGCCAATGGAAGGAACAAACAACAAAATCAAAACAATGAAAAGGCAAGCATACGGTTATCGAGATATGGAATTCTTCAAACTCAGGATCATGGGGATTCATGAGGCGAAGTACGCTTTGACCGGATGAGCCTAAAAAGACGGTTGACGCTTTCTCGTTAAGCGCCCTTCCATTCAAGACCTTAGTGGTCGGGAGGAAAGAATTTGAAGCTTAGCTGATAAACTACCAGCGTTCCAGCAGAGCGGGGACCTGGTCGGGTGCTGATTCGGTGAGCAGAAACACGAAAAGCACCGCCGCGATGAGGTCGGCTGTGGTGCCGGGATTGTAGTGGCGTTTCTCGTCCCGCAATTTTTCGTCAAAAAGGGCTATGGCCTCTTTGCCTTTGTCACTGAAGAGTCCGCCCAATTCCAGAATGGCGGCCGCCTGGTTCGAGATATCCTGCGCGGCATTGAAGTCGAGTTTTCTGGCAATATCGGTGTCCGGCACTCTGGCCAGAATGGTCAGAAAGGTCTGGACAATGGCATCGGAAAAACGGCGCCCCTCGGTCCAGAGCGCTTTGAGGCAGGGCAAACCGATTTCGAAAACGATTTTGAAGTCAGTGGTGTATTCGCTCGCCAGACTGTCCCGGTCTGCGGCCATGGCCATGGCGTCAAGAAGAGTCATATCTATGGGCGTGGTTCTGACGTCTCCTTCTTCCACGTTGTCGAGCCCTTGAGGAGCCGCCAGGAGAATGGCTTTGAAAGCCATACGCGCATCTTCCACCGTCAGATTTTGCAAAACCTCGCGCAGAGCGGGACGCAGGCCTTCGGGGTGTCCGGCGGCTGCGGCATGCAGCAGAGGAGCCAGAAGCAGCACAATGCCCACATTGGTGTTGATTCTGGCCAAGCGGTGCGTATCCGTGACCGCGCAAAAAATGGTTTCACCAACGGTCGCCGTATGCTCTCCAAAAAAGGCTGGCCCTACGGCCGCGGCACTGACCAGGAACTGTTCGAATTTCAAGTTGGCGCAATCCTTGGAGCGCGTCACATTGCCCGGCTTCTCGGCAATGACCTCGAAAATGCAGGCAAGTTGTGCGGCCCAGCCTATCCATTGTTTTTCTAAAGGGTTCATGGTGAGACTAAATAAGGTAATCTCCGAAATCTGACAAGAAATACAGCTCTCTCCGTATTACTGCTGCCGCCCTAAAAAAAAGCGCCGGAGAGGAAAAAAGAGTTTTCAATACTAGTGAGAGGTGCTATCACTAAGTAAAAATGAATAATGACTTGTCCGGGCAACGTTTGATCAACTCGTCACAATTTTTGGTTTTTTCCGTTGCCCTCTGCCGAACCCGTCAATCGCCGGACTGAGCAAAAGGAAGAAGGCGGGTTTCGTGTAAGAATGTAAAAGGAGCAAGACGCAACCGGCTAAAACCAGTAAACGCATCCAACGTTTTTCCTCTCTCGCGATAATTATAACCACCACCGTTCAGAGGAACAGTCGCGAGGGCAGGCACCACCATATGTTCCGTCAGTGGGGGGAGTCGACTTACCTCATACAAGTTTCCTGACAGATTAAATGAATCGGGATTTTTTCGAGTCAAAGCTAATCGAACAGGAGTCTGTTTTGCAATGTATGATGATAATGCTCGGCACCACGAGTCAGACACCACTGGCGGCATAAAAATAACACTCGCGAATACATCTGAAACATCGTTCACTGTCCAAACCATCCGGACGCGACGCTGTTATTATGCCACTGCCTGGGCCTCGCCCGAGGTGGTATTCCGCATTACATCCCTTTCGAAACAATCTCCTCGGCTTAGCAGCTGAACACCTCTTCCAACGCGTCTGCCACGACTCTTGGGTTCAGACGCCCGGTTTGGCGGTCCAGCAGGAACCTCGATCAATTTCTCCCGATCAAACGCAGGTACGCTGCCGGCATAACACCGGCCATCTCGCGTCCGTGCCGGCGAGGCGATGATTAGCCCGCACTGAGATTTTGCCTACCTGTGTATTCCGGCGCAGCCTTCTTATTTGTCTGGAGACCGCAAAAGGCAAACGTGGACGGGTGCTGGTTCCGACAACAGGGTGTTATTTACGCGCATCCGCTTGCATTACCAGGATTTATCAAACGGTGCGCATGGAAAAACGCATCAGTTTTTTTAAGGAGATTTGAATGGACAGCATATCTGGTTTGTTGGTTACTGTCCGTACCGCCAAGCAGGGCTCAGAGATGGTCTGCAGTAAGCATGGCGAGAAATATCAGGAAGAGATTTCCACACTTCGTCTCAATGCGGACGATCTGGCCACCATTGGCGTGGAAAACGGGAATCAGGCATTGCTGGCCAGCGGCTACGGCACAATACGTGTCATTTGCAAGGCGGCGGAGGTACCGCAAGGTCTCTTCTTTCTTCCTCTGGGAGCTGTCGCCAACACTCTTTTCAGCGGTTGGAGCACGGAGGAATCCGGAGTTCCCAACTGGAAGCGGCTGGAAGTAGTGCTTTCTCCCTGCCGGGAGCAAAGCGCAAACAGTGACTCCGGTCAAGGAGGAGGCTCATGACAACGCATGACAATGTTGTATGCGTTTTTTGCGGCTGCCTGTGCGATGATCTGCAGGTCGACGTGCAGGACAATGAAATTGCCGCCGTCAAAAAAGCCTGCATCATCGGCAAGAATAAGTTTTTGCATGCTCTGCATGATGCGCCGCCCCCGAGTATCAAAGGCAGGGAAGTGTCAATTGAAGATGCGGTGGACGAGGCCGCCCGGATATTAGGCAAAGCAAAAAATCCCTTTGTCTACGGACTCAGCAGCACCACCTCAGAGGCGCAGCGGGAGCTTGTCGAGATTGCGGAGAGAACCAGGGCCAACCTGGACAACTGCTCCTCGTATTGCCACGGTCCGGGCGTTCTGGCCCGGCAACAAGTGGGCCTGGTCTCCTGTACGCTGGGCGAAGCAAAGAACAGAGCGGATCTGGTCATATACTGGGGGTGCAACCCCATGGAAGCGCACATGCGCCACATGAACCGCTACTCGGCCCAGCCCAAGGGCTTGTACATCCCCGAGGGCCGCAAGGACCGTACGATCGTGGCCATCGACATCAGAAAAACGCCGACCACCGGACGCGCCGATCTTTTTTTGCAGGTCAGGCCCGGGCATACGTTTGAAATCGCATCGACCTTACGCGCCCTGATCAAAGGAGTGAAACTCGAATTCCCGGCCGGACAGGACGAGGTCGCGGGCGTGCCTGTGGAATCCTGGCGCAAGGTCGCGGAGATGATCAAAAACTGCAAGTACGGGGTGCTCTTTTTCGGGCTGGGCGTCACCCAGTGCCGCAACACGGATATCAATGTCGAGCAGGTGGGCAGGCTCGTCCAGGAGGCCAACCAACATACGCGCTTTGCCGCCGTGGCAATGCGCGGCCATGGCAATGTCAACGGCGCAAATCAGGTAATGACCTGGCAGACCGGCTATCCCCTGGCCGTGAATTTCAGCAGGGGCTTTCCCCGCCACAATCCAGGGGAATTCAGCACCATACCCATGCTTGTACGCAAAGAGGTGGACGCGGCTCTGATCGTTGCCACGGATCCGGGCGCGCACCTGCCCCAGGACGCCGTCAGGCATCTGCAAAGCATACCCACCATTCACCTTGACCCTCACCGCAACATGACCACTCCCTGGGCCACGGTCGTCATACCCGTTGCGCCTGTCGGCGTTGCCGCCAGCGGAACCTTTTACCGTATGGACAACGTGCCGCTACGGCTGAAAAAACTGGTCGAGTCACCCTATCCTTCGGATGAAGACGTTCTGAAGGCCATCAAGGAGAAAATCGCCCATGCTGCGAATACATAACGGACTTGTCTGCGATCCTGCCAACGGACTGCAGGGAGAGGTTAAGGATCTGTTCATCGACGATGACGGCCGGATCGACTCCGGCGCAGGAATCTCGCGGGAACAACAAGAAGCCATGGAGAGCATAGACGCCGACGGTTGTGTCGTGATGCCCGGAGGCGTGGAAATTCACAGCCACATTGCCGGTGCCAAAGTCAACAACGGCCGGATCCTGTGTCCGGACGAACACCGCAGCCACATCTCGGCCAGTACGCCGGTGACAAGGGCCGGTTGCGGCCTGTGCGTCCCGACCACCTTCCGTACGGGCTACGAGTACTCCAAACTGGGATATACCACCGCCTTTGAGGCCGCGGTCCCTCCCCTGGAAGCCCGGCATACGCACGAGGAATTCTCGGATCTGCCACTTCTGGACAAAGGCTGCTACACGGTCATGGGCAACAATTATCTGTTGCTGAAGGTACTGAGCGATCCGGATCCCGTCGCCAGAAAAGAGCGCGTCCGGGAGCTTGTCTCCTGGCTGTTGAAGGCCACCAGGGGCTACGCCGTAAAAATCGTGAACCCTGGAGGCGTGGAGGACTGGAAATGGAACATCGGAGCGGCGGGTCTGGACACCCCGACGCCGCCGTTCGGGGTGACTCCCCGGCAGATTGTGACCGCGCTCGCAGAAACAGTGGATGAACTCAAGCTCCCGCATTCCATCCATCTGCATTGCAACCATCTCGGCGAACCGGGGAACGTGCAGACCACCCTGGACACCATGCGTACGCTGGAAGGCCGCCGGACGCATTTCACACACCTGCAGTTCCACTCCTACTCCAAGACCAAAAAAGGCGGATTCAAATCCGGCACAGTGGAAATGGCGGATTACTTCAATCAGCATCCTGAATTTACCTGTGATGTCGGCCAGATCGTTTTTTGCTCCACGCTGACCATGACTTCGGACGCGCCCATGGAGTACCGTCTGTTCCAGATGCACAAAGGAAAGTGGACAAGCGGAGACATCGAAATGGAAAGCGGTTCGGGCATCGTGCCCATCACCTACAGCCCAAAAGTGCTGGTCAATGCCATCCAATGGTGCGTTGGGCTCGAACTGCTGCTGCTGATCAAAAACCCCTGGCAGATCTTCCTGACCACGGATCATCCCAATGCCGGACCCTTTACGGCCTATCCTGAAATCATCCGGCTGCTGATGGACGCGGACTACCGGCAGTCCTGGCTGGAGAAACTGCACCCAAAAGTCCGGCGTTCGACCTGTCTGTTCGACCTGCGGCGCGAATACAGCCTGGAAGAAATTGCCATCATCACCAGATCGGGCCCGGCAAGGGCTCTGGGCCTGGCTTCCAAAGGGCATCTCGGACAGGGCGCGGATGCCGACGTGGCCGTCTACCGTATCAATGACGACAAACGCGCCATGTTCTCTGCACCGGACTATGTGCTCAAGCAAGGCGAGGTAGTGGTACGCGGCGGTGACATCGTCCGCAGCTGCAACGGAAAAACCTTTTACGTGGATCCGGACTGCGGCGAAACCCTGCCCAAGGACCTGAAAGAGACGTTTGAGACCTACTATACGGTGCAATTCGACAACTACAAGGTTGAAGACGAATATCTGGAAACGCCGGAGGTGGTCCCATGCGGATAAACAATGTGGCAATAGTGGATACGTTCGCGGAGGCCTTTCCCATGTCCGCCGCACGGGTGACCATAACTGCCGTGAATGAAAAATGGGCCATGCAGGCCGCCCTGGCCGCCACGGGTTTTGCGACTTCGGTCATCGGCTGCGGCATAGAGGCCGGTATCGAGGGCGTCCCCACGGCAACCCCGGACGGACGCCCGGGACTGAACTGCCTATTTTTCGGCATGTCGCAGGACTCTCTGGAAAAACAGCTCATCAAACGCATCGGCCAGGCCATCATCACCGCGCCGACCTCGGCCTGTTTTGATGGCGGGCTCCCAGAGTGCCAGGAAGACAAATGCACGCCGTTAAAAATCGGGGCAAAGCTGCGGTATTTCGGCGACGGCTTCCAGGCCAGCAAGGTCATAGAGGGGCAGCGCTACTGGCGCATTCCCGTCATGGAAGGCGATTTCGTCATGCAGGAAGCATACGGCGCGGCTCCGGCAGTGGGCGGTGGCAACTTCATGATTCTTGCGGAAAACGCGGACGCGGCCCTTGCCGCGGCCGAGGCCGCTGTGGAGGCCATAGGCGCTGTGCGCGGCGTGATCCTGCCCTTTCCCGGAGGCATCGTCCGCAGTGGAAGCCAGGTCGGGTCCCGCTACTCGTTTCTGCCCGCATCCACCAACATCGCGTTCTGCCCGACCATACGCAGCCGCGTACCGAAAAGCGTGCTCCCGGATGGGGTGAACTCCGTGCTGGAGATCGTTATCGACGGATTGACCTTCGAACAGGTGGCCGAGGCCACCAAGGTGGGGATTACGGCCGCGTGCATTCCCGGAGTGGTGCAGATAACCGCCGGCAATTACGGCGGACGCTTGGGAAAACACCATTTTCACCTGCACAAGCTGTTTGATTGATGGCGGACAAGATGAAACATCTACGAACTGGAGTCAGCTTATGACGACGCAGATTCATTTGACTCTCCGCACGGCCCCGGATCTGCCGGTTGAGGCGGAGTCTCTGCTGCCTGAAAACGTTGCAGGCAAGACCAGGGACGAAATCGAATCCCTGCCCCTGCAGGTCGGCAACAGCAAGGAGAAGGTGGGCGATCACTTCCAGGTAGAGATACAGGAAACGCAGGCTCCCGCGGATCAGGCGGATACAAGTTTTCCCGAACTCCGGCTGACGGGCGATCTCGCCCGCTTCAAGCGGCTGGGCGAAAACATGTCCGCAGGCACCCTGTTCGTCGACGGATCGACGGGGTTCCACGCCGGCGCCCAGATGAAGGGAGGAAAGCTGATAATCACCGGCGACACGGGTGACTGGCTTGGGGCGCATATGACCGGCGGACAGATCGAAGTACGTGGTTCCGCCGGGCATTTTACGGGCGCCGCCTACAGAGGCTTCACACGGGGCATGTCCGGAGGTACGATCATCATCCATGGCAACGCGGGCAATCTGACCGGAGCCCGTATGCGGCGCGGCATCATTGCCGTACGCGGCGATTGCGGCGATCTGGCTGCCTTCAGCATGGGCGCCGGCACGGTCATCGTCGGCGGCAAGGCCGGGGTCCGGGCGGGCGCGAACATGGTACGCGGCACGGTGGTGCTGCTGGACGACCCGGAAGAACTGATGCCGACGTTCCGTTACAACTGTACCTGCAAGCCGCTTCTGTGGCTGGTACTGCAAACTTCCCTGGCCAGAGCCGGATGCACGTTCCCAGATGCAGAGCCCCGGACAACATTCAAAAGCTACAGCGGGGACGTCAATGAAGGCGGACGCGGAGAAATTTTGCTGCGGCATGCGTTGCAATGAACCAACCTGCCGCCGGACCACTGTTCCCTTTCCGGCGACCGAAAGTATGATCAAGGATGAACGACAATGAATGTGATACCCGTTGTTGATTTGTTGCATGGCCTGGCCGTCCATGCGGTTCGCGGCGAACGTTCGCAATACCGCCCCGTGCAGAGCATTCTGGCCCAGGGGGCGGATCCGCTAACAATTGCCCTTGCCTTGCAGGCCGCGACAGACAGCCCCGCTGTTTATCTGGCGGATCTCGACGCCATCCTCGAAGGCAAAGGCAATTGGGAACTGCTGCGCACCTTGTCCCGGCAACTGCCGGGCGCACTCTGGGTGGATGCCGGGATTTCCGGCGCACCGGGGGCGCTGCAGGTCCTGGAGACGGGCGCGGCTCAGGTGGTGGCGGGCACGGAAAGCCTGGAGAGCCTGGGGGCTCTGGAATCCATCGGCAAAGCCGCCGGTTGGGACAAAGTCCTGGTCAGCCTGGACGTACTACACGGCGTGGTTCTTTCCAAAGCTCCCGAACTGAGCGGCAAGGAACCGCTTACAGGGTTGGAGATTCTGGCCGGGATGGGCTGCGACAGGTTCATTTTGCTGACTCTGGACGGCGTGGGCGCGGGTAACGGGCCGGACTGGTCCCTCCTGGAACCCGCCGCCAAGCGCCTGCCTGGGGCGACTCTCATTGCCGGTGGCGGCGCCCGCGGTATGGAAGACGTCAACCATTGCGCGGCAATAGGTTTGCAAGGAATACTCGTGGGAACGGCCCTGCACCGCGGATGGATCTCCGCTGCGGAGATGGCCGGCGCTGCCTGAAGACATCCGAGTCGGCAGCTCCATTGGTGCCGGTAAGTGGTTGTAAAAAAATAACCTGACGCCGTTCAATTGGGAGCCTTCTCATGAAATTTATCTGGGCAATCACCGGGGCAGGCGACCTGCTGCAGGAAACCTTCGAAGTTATGGAGGATCTGGCCGCAGATACGAGTCTGGAAATCACCATTGTGCTCTCCAAGGCTGCGGAAAAAGTCCTGCAATGGTACAAACTGACAGACAGGCTCCAAAAGGTAAGCTCCAAGGTACTGTCTGAAAAGGACGCCAATACGCCTTTTATCGCAGGATCGTTGCAGACCGGCCGCTACGATTTTCTGCTCGTGGCGCCCCTGACCGCCAACACCGCGGCCAAAATCGCCTGCGGCATTGCGGACACACTCGTCAGCAACGCCGTGGCCCAGGTGAACAAAGGCCCGGTACCGGCCTATCTGCTGCCTGTCGACCAAAAGCCTGGCAGTACCACCACCACGTTGCCCGATGGCTCGCCCCTGACTTTGCGCATCCGTCCCGTGGACCTCGAGAATGTGGAAAAAATCAAAAAAATGGAAGGACTCTTCGTACTGGAAAATCCTCAGGCCATTGCGGCCATGGTCCGGTCGCTCCAGGACCGGACTTGATCGCAGCAACATGGCTGCCAGAATTCTATACAATGGAGGAGTACTGACATGCGGGTGACAGTGAAGGCATACGGCAGGCTGCATCTTGGTTTTCTCAATCTGAACAGCGAACTGGGATGGAATTATGGAAGCCTGGGAATCGGCCTGGACAAACCGTATTTTCATCTTGCGGCGACTCCTGACACAGAACTGAATGTCAAAGGCGAACACTGCGAACGTATCCTCCGCTATGCCCGTAAACTGAGCGAATATTACGGCAGGGAATGGCATGCCCGGCTGGAACTCCGGGAGAGTATTCCGGCGCATTCGGGGCTGGGCTCCGGAACGCAGCTGGCGCTGGCCGTGGGCACGGCCCTGCTCAAGCTCCACGGCGTGGACTGCGAGCCTCGCGAACTGGCCGGGATTCTCGGCCGCGGCGGTCGGTCCGGGATCGGCATTTCCAGCTTTGAAGCCGGCGGATTTATTCTGGAGACCGGACACAAGGCAAGCGCGCCGGGAGAAGTCATTCACCCTTCTCAAGTGGTGCTGCGCCATGAGTTTCCGACGGGCTGGCGGTTTGTGCTTGTATTGGCCGATAACTCGCCCGGACTGTCGGGTAAGGAAGAAAGCAAGGCCTTCAGCTCTCTGGGTGATACGCGGGACATTACCAACGTTATTTGCCGCATTGTTCTGCTGCGGCTGCTTCCTGCCCTGATCGAGGAAGACATCCAGGCTTTCGGCAAGGCCATGAGTGAAGTGGACCAGCAGACAGGCCTGTTTTTTTCCCAGGCTCAGGGCGGTGTCTACCAGGAAGTGGCCGGAAAGCTCGTGGCCAGACTGCTTGAAGCCGGGGCGTACGGAGTGGGACAAAGCTCTTGGGGGCCTTGCCTCTACGCACTGGTGAACGACGCCAATGAAGATGCCGTGGTCCGGGCGGCTGAAGCACAATTCGCCGAAAAAGGCTGGTCTGGGCAGGTGCTGGTGGCAAGCCCAAGAAATACGGGCGCCGACATCCTGGTAGAGGAGTGATTCAGCTTTTGATCCCGATGCGCTGAAGCAAATCGCCCATGCTTGCGGCATAGGTCGATCCGGGAGCGACCTTGCTTATGACCCTGGCGTTTTCCAGAAGCTGATCCCGCACGAACTGCGGGTCGAGCAAATGGCGGCGAGTTGAGAGGACCAGGCTTTCCAGCAGCAGGCCGTGGGCACGGTTGAGCAGTTTCACCGGCCTCTGTATGTGACAGCCGGACAATTCCGCTTCGAGCAGGATTTTGTTCGTGCTTTCCCGGGTGCTGGTAACGCGCAACTCAAGCCAGGCATCCGCGCCCATGACAAAAGGGACGTCGGAGCCCGTGGGGGAAGTTACATAGCGTAGCTCCTGCCTGTGATACAGGGCCGTCTGGAGCATGGTCGCGTCAGGAGGCAGGTTCAGCCCGAGAAGCGAATTGCGCAGGATGTTTTCAAGTGTTGTGGAGCCCTTGTAGAGCTCCGCTTTGATGATTCGCCCGTCGGGGGTCATGACGCCTATGGGCGCGGCGTGCGGCCCGTCTTCACTGCGGGTGCCGGCGACGACTTCATAAATCCACCCATGCTGCATTCCCAGATCTTGTGGAATTTTCATGGGTTTACTCTAGGAAAAACAGGCCGGAATGGCAATCTGGATCCGGCATGCGAGGGAGAGAGATGATACGCTTGCTTGCGAGTGTCACCCGGGAAGAGGAAGTGCTTTCCGCCGTCTCGGGCGGAGCGGATATTCTGGATGTGAAAAACCCTGCGGAAGGTTCTCTGGGGGCTCCCGTACCCCATTACGTGCTTCGGATTTGCGGAAGCGCGCCTGACGGCATGCCGGTGAGCGTGGCCATTGGCGACGCGCCCATGCTGCCGGGGACCATGGCGCTGGCGGCCCTTGGCGCCGCATCCTGCGGCGTGGAATACGTCAAGGTGGGGCTGTGCGGCCCGCGTAGCGTTGACCAGGCAGAGGAACTGCTCACGGCAGTTTGCCAGGCAGTACGCGGCCGTTTTCCCAAGACTCTGGTTATGGCCGCGGGCTATGCCGATGCGCAGGAGTTCGGAGGCGTGCCTCCGGAAGACATGCCCGGCGTCGCGCATCGGGCCGGAGCTGACGGATGCATGCTGGACACCCTGGGCAAGGGGCCGGGACGCTCTCTTTTTGATGTTTTGCACGAGGACCGTGTGCAGGATTTTGTGCGGGAATGCCGTAAACTCGGACTGACCAGCGCGTTGGCGGGCAGCCTGGGGTTCGACGACATCCCCTTGCTCCGCCGGCTGCAGCCGGACATAGTGGGTGTTCGGTCGGCCATCTGCGCTGGCGACCGGGCCGCGGGCAGTGTGGATGCCGGCGCGGTCGAACGGTTGAAAAAAGCCCTGTCCGCACCTTGATGCTTCAGGCCGTCTCCGTGTTGATGCAGGTGCCCTGAGCCGCGCCCGAATCAAGCAATTCCGCCAGACGTTCCGGATGTTTTCCGTTGATTACCCAGCAGTGCGGGCCGTCTTTGGACAGCATCCGGTGCAGATGGGGGTCCACTCCCCTGCAGGCGGAGAGCTGGGCTAGGGACATTTCATGCAAGGGACGTTCTTCAGGGGCTTCCGGGCCCGTCGCATAGAGGCCATCCTGATCCTTGACCAACACATACAGGGCTGCCCCGGTCTGCGCAGCAATCCAGGCTCCGATGGAATCCGAAGTCACATCCCACGTATGGGGCAGCGGATCACATTGGCGCATCAGCGCATAGGGCAAAAATACGTGCACTTCTCCTGCCTGTCCCCAGGTCTTTGCCTCGGCCAGAGTACGTACGGTCCGGGCGTCTGGGATCAGATCCGCCAGAAGCAACCCGTACTGTTCCATGCCCAAAATGGCCATCCAATGCGCGGCGCTGTCGCCAATGGGAAACTTGTTGTAAGAGTCGCGAACCACGTTGGCGAAACTGCCGCCGCCGGGAACGATAAGCAGACGATGCCTGCGAGCCTGTTCGGACAGTGCGTGGCAAAGTTCGGGCAAAATCACCTCCTGCCCCAGACTGCCGCCGATTTTCAGAACGCATTCAGGCATCGTTCAACGTCCTGCAGGGGATGTCCTGTATCTGGTCCGCCAGCGAAGACGCCGCGGCCAGGGCCGGTAAGACATTCAACGCACTTGGTTCTGTGTAAGGAATCGGCCCCAGATTTTCCAGGCCAAGGCGTCTGTTGAGTTCGCGAATCATAAAGGCGCCGCTGCCTGCCGCGAAAACCTTGGGAGAGTCATAATCTTCCCGTGCCGAAAGCACCTGATGCAGAGACTCGGCAATATGGCTGAGTTGACATTCGTACAGATAACGGGCCATGCCGAGAATCTGCCCCCTGCTGAGTGTTTCGCAGTCCGCGCAGACGACCCGGGCCAGGCGCTGGGCGGCTTCCTGCAAGGTTTTCCCCTGACCATCCGCCGTGGAACAGGAGTACTCCGCGGTGGTGATATGCCCCAACAGCAAATGAACGTCGGCCATTGACGCGAACCATTCGGCGGCCACGCGGCATGGCAGACCGTTTACCGGAATGCTTTTGGTCAATGTGTTGGGGTTGGTCCGCAAAATGCCGGTGTAAACCAGTTCGCCGTGGGTCAGGCGATCCGAGTCATCCCTGCCGTGGGCCATCACCAGGCCGTCTTTGATGGGGATAATGTCCGTGGTGGTGCTGCCCATGTCCACAAGCAGACAGTCGGGATAATATTTGGCGACAAAAAGAGCGGACGCCAGCCAGTTGTTGGCCGCGAAATCCAAAGGTCTGTGATCCGCTTCTTCCAACGGCGCCCAGCGATTGCTCGCCAGATCGAGGGCCAGAATCCGCGCCTTGGGAAAAGCGCGCTTGACGGTGTCGCAGACAAACGCCACGCCCTGGCTCTTGCTGCGGAAAATGTCCGCGAGTTCCGCAGTCATAGTCAATGCCAAATCGTGCGTGGCAGACAGCTTGAGCCTGCTGGATATTTCCAGAAGCGTGTCTTCCAGCTGGTTCTTGTCTTTCCACATGGCGAAAGGGAGAGAAACGCTGTGTACGGATTCGCTGCGGTCACAGCGTCGCTCGAGGCGGACCGCCTTGATGTTCGCTCCTCCAACATCCCATCCTGAAATGTTTAACGAGTTACGCATGTACGCTCTCCCGTGGGTTGAATTGCTTGAATCCGGAGAATGTGATTTTCTCCGGAAGTTCATCCTCCAGGCAGGCCCTGCTTATTGCTTCGGCCAGATTGCAGTTCACAATATTTCTGACTCCGGCGTACGCCACGGTAACACGTGGATTAAGTTCTATCAGCACACATTCCCCCCCGCTCAGAATCAGGTCCACGCCCACGAATCCTCGCAGGCCGGGAATGATTTTGACGGCCTGAACGGCCAGCCCGATGGCCTTTTCAATGTCCGGATGTTTCAGGTACGGACTGCTACCACCATGGTAGGTAAAAGGGATGCCGGGGACTATCCGTTGTCTGTTGGCGCAGATGGGCCGTATGCCGGTGGCGGAAACCAGCAGAGAAACGCTGGTATGCTCTCCCTGCAGATAGCGTTGTACCAGCAGGGGCTCGGATTGCGGCAAATAGTCCAGCGCATGAGCCAGAGAAACCTGGTTCGTTGCCAGGCAGACCCCAAGGCTTCCCTGTCCGTCGATTGTCTTCAGCACGAGAGGAAAACCGAAATTCAAAGCGACCTCGCGGGCTTTTCCCGCAGGCGCGAATTCCGTCCGCGGGACCTGCAGCCCGGCTTGCTGCAGCAACTGGTGGCATACCCATTTGTCACTGGCCGTACGTATTCCTTGAGGCAGGCTTCCGATCAAGCGGCTGCCCGCGTTGAGAACCGTTTCGCTCAATTCCGCCAGGATGCCGTGCTCCTCGGGAGCAATAAGCAGGCAGGCGTCCGCTTTTGCGGCAAGCGAGGCAAAGCTGCTTGAAAAAATGTCCGGACTCAGGGGAATGATCTCATCCGCGGCAAGGGGAGGTCCGTTCAGTCGTTGATCCCGCGTGCTGACTATCCGTGCCGTTCCCCATGCCTTAAGATCCTGGATAACGGCCCGAAGCATGGTCTCTCCCTCTGCGCAAAGGCTGGGAAGCTCGGGAAGCGGGGCGAATCCTCCCCCTGTGACATATTCATGCACAAGAATACTCCGGTCCTTCATGGATCACTCCGCTGAGTCAAAATGCGGTTTCAAAGCGAAAATACGCTAGGTAGTCAGCACATGCTCCACAAGCCGCTCTGCCGCGTCAACGCCCGTGGCCTGCTGCAACCCGCTCCAGGCGGGGATGGCGTTGACTTCCAATATGGAAAATCCGCCGTCCTCATGGGGCAGGACATCCACGCCGAGGTAGTCGGCTTTAAAGGCCAGGGCCGCGCGCAACCCCAGATCCAGAATCCGGCTGTCCGCCTCGCAGGGTTCCGGCCTGGCCCCCTGGGACACATTGGTTTTCCAACCGTTACCGTTTCTGCGCATCACACCGATGACCTTGCCGCCGACCACAAAAACCCTGTAATCGGCGCAGCCATGGCGGATGAACTGCTGCAGGTAATAGACATTGTTACACTGCTCCAGCGCCCTGAACGTACGGTAGGCCAGGTCCGGGTCGGAAAGCCTGAGGATGCCCCTTCCTTCGGAGCCGAACAAGGGTTTTACGACCACATCGCCGCCCAGCTCTTCGAAAGCAGGCATGGCCTGGTCTAGCCGCTCGGTGACAATGGTTCTTGGAACGGGCAGGCAGCTGGCGGAAAGATGGCTCAGGGAGAAATATTTGCAGGCGCAGTGTTCGATGGCCAAAGGCGGATTGACGATGCGTTTGCCCGCCCTTTCCAGACAATGCAACGCATTGACGCGAAAAATGACTTGTTCCAGAGAACCTCCGGGAACTGCCCGGACAAAAACCACATCTGCCTCGTCCAGCACATTGGCGGTCTGGTCCCTGGCCACGGAGGCCAGAGCCGGCGTATGCCCGACACGCGCCATAAGGCGCGTGATGGGATAACAGGGAGCTTCTATCCCCTGCTTCGCAAGCGCTGCCTGAAGCAGCGTGATGTGGCGGCCGCCTTTTTTTCCCAGGATTACGGCTTTCATTGTGCAAACGTCTTTTGCAGCAATTCCGGGTTTGTCGCACCCGCGCTGAATGTTTTGCCTGTCCGCGAATTGGAAAAGAACACCTGCGCCGGACTGAAAAGCATGGGATCTATCTTGTAGAAGTCTCCGGAATAGCGCATGAACAACTCATAGAACAAGGTGCCGTAATCCTTGGAGGAAGACGAGGGGATTTTCTCCAGCACCTGCTCCAGGGCTGCGTCTTCACAGTCAACCGTATACCAGGCCCGTCCGCCGTAAAGCACGGCATCATTGGTCCGGCCGATGGCGCGAAGGTCATTCTTAGCCAAAGGAGCCAAAGGACAGGTTCCGAACCCCGAAAGAACGCCATCAAGATCAAAGCCCAGTTCGTGGAGCTTATGCATGCCGGTCTCCACGACTCGGGCCGCAACCTGCACCGAACCGACCAGGCTGGCGGTGGGCGCTATGATCAGATAGAGCTGCGACAGCTGTACGCCGCAGGCTTCCGCGATTTGGGCGGCAACTATTTCGCCGGGAAACTGGCGCCCTTCCAGCACCAGGACCGCACATGTCGGCGGCTCGCTGTGATGGATACTTTCAAATAAGGGCTCCTTTCGGGCAAGGGCTCTGGCCGGGCCCGACCCCATGGCGAAAAACGGACCGCCGGGATCCTCTTTGGAGCGCGAGATGGCCCACCCGGCGTATTGCGAGACCATGCAGGACAATCTTGGTTTGTTCACGCTGACCTGAATTCCCTGCATGCCTCCTATATCCTGGAATAGTTCGCAAAACTCAACCTGTCCCAACCCACCGAGGCAGATCTCGGCAACCAGCCTGCCCGCCTCCAGGGAGCCTGGTACCGCGATGCCGGCATCGATCACTGTGGCGCCTCCGGGCAGGGACTGCACTGCTACGTCCAGTCCGGACGCATCGGCCATCAGGTGTTGGACCAGAGCCAGGGAACGCAGATTAAGATGGATGTCGGACAAGTTTTTTTCCTCTTTATTGTCTTTTACCTTCGCCGGGATAGCGCGAGGTTAACTATCTTTCGCCATGCCGCTTTCATCTCCTTCCGGCGGCTCGGCTGCTTGCTGCTGCTTATGCAACGCATCAGAAATATATCCGAAAGCCAATGGGGCTTCCTGGAGGTACTTTTTACCTAAAGCAAGGGCTGTGGACGCGCGTTCAAGTTCGCGGCCCAGATAGAACGCATGGCCGGGATCGGACACTTCCAGTCCGGCAAACAATTCTCTCGGGTCAGTCCCCTGGATGAAGAGATCGCGATTGAGCACGGTGATCACGCCGTTTCCGGTAAAAATGCGAAAATTTTTGTCCCGTATGGCTGCTTTGATTTCGAGCAGCTCCTCCTGGGAATAGACGGCATGAGGCGGATCTTTGATGGTCAGCAGGGAGCTGTCGACGCCCTTGGGCAAAATACGTTCCTCACAGGCGTAATGCATGAGCCTGCGGGCCAGGTCCAGTTCCCGTACCGCCCCCCGCGCCCAGGATATGACCTCCGTGGTCAGGGCATAGTCCACGCGCAGTTCCGCCATGACTCCGGCCAGCAAGGCCGTGATGCCCGTACTGTCCGCTTCCGTGAGTTCGGTCACATTGCCCAGGCCCATGAGCAGTTCCGCCTCCGGGTGGCGGTTGCGTATTTCGCGATAACGCCACAGGGATTCGCTCAGACCGAATCCAATGGGATCCAGAATCGGATCCAGGATATGAGGAACGCCCCAGCTGCGCAATTGTTCGGTGTTGCGTTCCAATGAATCGAGCCCGTGCCCGAAGTCAGGAATCACGACGACCTTGGCGCGCAATTCGCGGGCCACCTCCAGGTTGGAGGAGTTCACGGACAGAATCAGATCGACTCCGGCCCTGTCCGCGTTGCGGATGGTCTCCGGGTCGAAGCAATCCAGGCTCACTCCGAATCCTTCGGCCTTGAGCGCGGAAACGATATTCTCTATGTCCGGCAAACCGCCTGAGGGCGGTCCGCCCAGATCGATGAAGTCGGCTCCGCTGTCGCGATAGTAGCGCGCCCGTACGAGGATTTCTTCAAGAGAAAGCTCGTACACGTCATGAATTTCCGCCAGGATTTTTGTCCGGTAGGCGCCGTATCCGGATTTGTCCCGCGTGCCGCCGAAATAGACCGGCAGATCCTTGAGGTCCACGGGCCCCCGGACAACCGGCACTCCCAGCTTGTCTTCAAGAACCTGGAGTTTCCCCCGGCATAACCCAGGAAGCATAACCATCGAACAGCCCTGCGCGTCGTGCAGCTGTCGGGAAATCCACCGCGTATCCATGAGCGAGGCAACGCTGCTGTTGAGAACGGTGATCTCATAATCGAAATCCGGCTGCATGGATTTCAGAACGGCAGTCAGCGCAGGAGCTGCGAGTCTGCCGGTTATGAACAAAAACTCAGGCATGGAGGATTGCCCTAGCCGGCTTGCCGCAGTGCGCGTTTAAAGTAAGCGGTCTGCCCCGGTGCTTCTTCCACACCCACTTCAATGTGGTCGATGTTTTCGTTTGCGGCGAGGAGGGAGGCCAGTTCGTTGGCAAGGTATTGCGCCAGACGTTCAGCCGTAATGTTGTCGAGTGGCAGCTTGAGTACGTCCTGCTGTGGGAACACGTAACGGCGTTCGCCGAAACGAATCTCGACCTCCCCGTTTTCCTCGCTCGTCTGGAGGCAGGCACTTTTTTCCGGCAACAGAAAACGATGATCCAGTCTGTCGCAGAGACTTTTGGTCATTTTTTTCAGCTCGACGAAATCATATACATAGCGATCTTCGGTCAGGGAGCCTTCCAGGGACACGGAAACCGCGTAATTATGGCCGTGCAGCCGCTCGCATTTGCCTGCAAAGGAAATAAAATGGGCGGCGCTGAAGCGCAGATTGCCCTGGTCGATGACGACGCGGTTCATGACTGTCTCCCTTTTTCTAGCTCTTGAGCCATTGGTCCAGGCTGGTATGCGCCCAGGCACCCGACTCCAGGCCGGGTTCCTGCCCCGAAAGTTCCTGACGGATTTGCCCGAGAGTTCCATACCGTTCGGCAAAGGCGTTGTGCTTGTGAATGCTTTCCAGATTTTCCTGTTTGGCCAGCACAAAGCTGTCGTCCGGAAGTTCGGGAAAGGTGTCGACCATGATGAGCAGCATTTCCCTGACCACATCCTCCACAAATCTTGGATTGCGATGCGCCTTGTTGACGACAAAGAGTTCATCCGGACGCTTGAGGATGGCATAGGTTTCCGAACTCATTGCTGTTTCCACGATATGCACCAGGTTCTCCGCCCGGACCCGCATCTCGGAGCCGACCAGAAGCGTGCCCCGGCCGCGCTGATTGTGCGAAGCAATGGGAATGGTCTGCAGAATGTGCTGGGCCGTTTCAAGCGTAAACCCTTCATCCAGCAACAAATCCCGCGAGTAATCCCGGACCATGTCCTGTGCGCAGGGGCAGACGGTCATGCCCTCGGTTTCTATGCCCACCAGGTATCGCGTCCGCTCCGCCGTTGTCGAGGCAATGCCGATGAGCGTGTAGAGATCTTCAGTGGTTTTGCCGGATACCGGCGTGGTCTTTATCATGGGCGACTTTGCCCGGATGTGCACCTCCGAGCGCAGGGCTCCCTGCCCGGCAATGACCTGTCTGGAAAGGCGGCAAGCCAGAGACTCCACATCGGGCGTAGGATCCAGCGTCATCTCCTGTACCAGAGATTCAACGGCGTCGCTGAAACGCGACATGTGCACCCCGGCTTTATCGGCCGTCAGATCCGCGAAAAGATCGATTTCCGCATGAAAAAGAATGGGCTTGCCGCCATTGGTGATCTGGATATTGCGCCGCAGGTTGGTGATGCCCACCCGGGACAAGGCCAGGGGCACGGCCGGTTTCTCTTTTTGCACATCGAGTCCGAGCCGGGGTTTGAGACTCAGCCGGAACACCCCCCAGTTCGGCAATCGCGCCAGCAGCGTTTCCACAGGTTTACCCAACACCGGATGGATCACGCCCGGCGCAATCTCCGAAAGAGGAACCAGGGCAAAAGGCCTGTTATGCAGCTGAGGATGGGGAATGGACGTCTCTTCGGTATTCAGAATAATTTCGTCGTACAGGAGAATATCGATGTCTATGGGACGAGGGGCGTTGCGAACGGCTTGCTGACGTCCCATGCGTTTTTCGATGCGCTGGAGCAAACGCAGCAATGCTTCCGGTCCGAGTTCCGTCCGGATACGGCAAGCGACGTTGTAAAAATTCGGCTGCTTGCTCGTTTCATACGGTGTTGTTTCATAATACGACGAAACCGCGTCGATCTCTGCTCTGGCTCTGATGTATTGCAACGCCTGGAGAATATTGGCCTGGCGGTTTCCAAGGTTGCTGCCGAGGCTGAGATAGACGGTATGATATTCGCTCATGGGCATGGCTCCCGAATACGACTTTTGGTGAACCGTCGTATGGTCACTACTGCCGCCGCTCGTATGCGCAGCGGGGGTTGCTTGATGCGGTTTCGCATGTGCGTTTTTGGGTAATGTCATTTTTTCTCAAGTACGTTGAAATGTTTCCTGAAATATGGGCGCTTCGACTTTGACTTCTTCATCCGCAATACGGAGTTTTCGTCCCAGGGTGTCGGCTGCAGCGAAAAGGGACCGTATCGCCCCGGCTCGCGTATCGGCCGCAGTCAGGAGAGAACAGATCGGCCTGCCGGGCAAAACCTTGTCGCCTGGTTGCCCCACATCGCATAACGTGACTCCCGCATCGGGCATTGTCTCGGGAATAGCCGAGGGCCAGCGGGCAAAGAGAATACCCTTGGCCTGGTAAAAACCGCCGGTACGGCCTGGGGCAAGCGCTGTTTCAAAAACAGGCAGCTTGCCCGCCGCGGCCATCACATGTTGATCGAAAATACTTACGGTACCGGTCCGTTCCAGCAGTTCGGCGGAGGAAGAGGGTCGGGGATTGATTTCCAGCAGCACGGGGACAAGGCTGCCGTTTTCGTCTCTGGAGATGATGAAATCTGCTCCGCAGACTCCCCGCAAATGAAAACGCCTGGTGAGCCGTTCGAGCATCTCCCGTACGGCATGAAAAAGCTGGGGGGTGCCTCCCAGTTCCGGCGCCAGGGGAGTGATATTTCCGCAATGCCGAAAGCCTTTGGCTCCAAGCCCGTTTCTGCCTATAAGCTGCTCGCTAAGCCCGAGGACGACACTCTGTTTTCCATTGCCAACAAAAACAGCTGAAGCGTTGACCCCCGGCACCAGAACCTGGATGTAGCAATGCGGCCCCAGGGGAGTTCCGTCCCAGGGCAGAATGCCGTGCCCGCCTCCGCTCAGAACCGGCTTGCGCAGCCAGGTGCGGGTCCGATCGGCACGGGCTTCTTCTCCTGGAAACAAGGTCATCGGCATGGCAATGTTTTCTTCTGCGCAGACACGTCGCAAGGTGGGCCAATGACGCACCTGACGCAGCACGCCGGGAGTATTGCCGAACACAGGCCTGACTCCGGCCAGGCTGCCGACGACATCCGGATGATTTTCCAGGCTGGAGACATAGGCCAGGGCATCGTAGTTCATGCCCTGCGCCAGTTTCGGTAAATAACGCGCGTTGTACTCGGTGCCCAGAGTTCTGGAAAGCGAGCGGCAGTCCACCAGATCGCAGAGGTCTCTGTCGCCGAAATAGTCCGCGGAAACGACCTGATAGCCCGCACGTACGGCTGACTGGGCCAGAGCCCTGGTGGAAACGCCGGTAAGCAGAAACTTCATGACGAGGCGATCTCCTTGGCCACGGCATAGACGGCTTCCGCATCGAAAACCAGATTGTTGTGCTCGAACATACGGGCAACGCAAGCGCGGTGCACGCGCATTTTCAAACCGCCTATGCCCAGGGCGCCGAACAGGATTTTACCGTTGCGCTCCTGACCGTTGTTCTGCGAGTCAAGACCTTCCGCTCCCAGGGGCGGCACGGCATTGATATCCGCTACCACTTCCAGGTCCGGGCTTTCAAGCCAGACCGCTTCCGGCAGAAGCTGTACGCCGGCAGCGCCGCAGCAGAGAACCGCATGGGCTCCGTCGAGCACCTGACGCGTGGCTTCAGCCTCAGCTGCCTCCGCAGGCTGGGTTGCGACGCCGAACCGCTTGTCAACCTGAGCGCAGGCGGCTTTGACCTTCTCCAGCTTTCTTGAGGTCAGTACGACCTCTGCTCCGTCCAGGGCCAATAGTCCTGCGGCACGTTGCCCGACCGGGCCGGTGCCGGCCAGAACCACCACTTTTTTTCCTTTCAGTTCCATGGCGCCGCTGATTTTCGCCACTGCAGCGGCGGCAGTCGTGTTGCATCCGTTGGAATCCAGCATGATGGAAACCTGAAAGGGACCGAAAAAACTATCCCGTGCCGCTTTGAACAAGAGTTCGCCGGCATCCACCTGCGATCCACCGACAAAGGCGGCGGAATTTTTCAAATCGCTTCCACCCCTTGTGAAAAGCAATCCGTAGATTTGATTGCGAACCTCGTCAGGAGTTACTCCGCCCCGGGCCAGCAATTCGTCGACCCCTGCGTCATGCGCCGTGACGGCATCAAAGGTGCTTGGCAGACGGTCGCTATCCAGTTGCAGCAGTATTTTCTTCTTCATTCCGCTTTCTCCTGAATGCTGCTGAATTATTGTCCGCGGGGATGTTTCCATCCCCGCGGATCCGACAGATTAGGCTTGATTGGTGCTATGCCTGGTTGCTTAGGACGTCGGCACCGCACGGTTTCTGCAGCTTCGGTCGGAGGTGGCGCTCTCCACGCGTATCCCACCTCCCACTGAACGCTGTACCGCGTGCAGTATTACACCGCGCTGTCCCAGTTGCAGTAGCCTTTGGCGCCTTTCAGTTCGCCGGTAACGAATGGTACGTTACGTTTGATCAGCGAGGTCGCCGCGCAGTTCTTGCAGCCTCTTACCGGCGAACCGGGGCTGGCCGGAGACAGGGCGATACAGTTGGTCATGAGCGTTGCGGTCGTGCATTCGGGAGTCAGGTAGCAGGGGAAATCCGCCAGACTCATGAGGGCTGCGAAACGCTGGGTAATGGCGCAGGCCGGGTAGGTGTAGCGCTGCGGGTTGGATACGACTTCGTGTTTGTCGATGGGGCTCAGATCTACTTCAACGCCTTTGATTTTTCCGCCGCCGCCGATGGGGCAAATATCCAGAATGCTTTCACCGCGGGTGAGGATGTCGATGAAGTCGGCATTGTGGAGTTCGTCGGCTTCGCCCCGTTTCGGGTTCATGGCAACGTAATTGTGGAAACGTTTGCTTAACAAATCGACCACCATGGGCACTGTGAAACTGTCTTTCCAGAGGATGTAGGCACTGGCGCAGGCAGGAGCGCCGGTAGCCACGGAAAGCACATCGTACGGGCTCTTGTAGGCATCGCCATCCAGGCCGCGGTACATGGTGCTCTTGAATGCTCCCATCACGGATTCGTAGATGCCGAAGGCCATATCGTCTTTGAACATGTTGTAGGCGGACTGAGCGATGTGGTGGCCGATATCGCCGACACAGTACGCCGGAACGGTAACGATGTTGGCGGGATGTACGCCGGCCTTGAGAGCCGCAACCACGTAGGGTTTCATTCTTTCCTTGTACTGGGCCATGTATTTGCGGGTGTCAAAGGAAGAATGCGGGCCGTGGCCGCCCAGGTTGTGGGTGTCCATGAGCACTGACTGAGATTCGCAGGGCTCACGGTAAATGGCCTGAAGTTGAGCCACTTCTGCCGCTTCGGCGTCAGCAGCGGTCTTACCGGCTTCCATGGCGGCTCTGAAAGCTCCGCCGAGTCCGTAGGAGGTATTCATGCCCCAGGATTTGGAGGACAGGATAGTCCGCTTGTGATCCTTGGGAATGGAGAGGGGTTGCAGGATACGATTGACGAGGTTGGGCACCGAGCCGGCGGAGAAGGCGAAGTCCACTACGCAGGTCATGCCGTACATGCCTCCGTAGCGACGGACGCTCTCGAGCCCGATCAAGGCCTTGTTTTCTCCAATGGCATCGATAAAAGCAGTCATCGAGGCTTTGAAGGCCGGGTCTTCGTCGTAGAGAATCTCCAGAATGGGCGGAGTTTGATAATGCTCGACAAAGGGATCGTCCTCGGGGCGAATGGTGTCTGTGAGGCTGCACAGGATGTCGTAATGCGCGTTAACGGATTGGACATGCAGATCGACGACTTCCTTGGACTGTCCTTCTCCAACGGTCATGGCGTTTACCGCATCTACATAAGGTTTGCAGTCGGTAAGTTTGAATGCGCCGCCTCTTTTTTCTTTGATGACACCGTAAACCGCCAGTGTTGCTCCAACTGCCTCGTCGATCATCTTCTTATACAACGACATAACGTTCTCCTTATGCTTGGCTTTATAGTGAAATAAAACTCAATGGGTTCATTACCTCAGGAGCATTGTATTGAAGCTGTCGACTCCCTCCACTGACGGGGCATCTTGTGATACCTTTCCTCGCAACTGCCCCTCTTAACGGTGGTGGTTATAATTATTGCGAGGAAGGACGAACTACTTTTCTGCCATACTCTTTTGTACAACTTTTTTTCTTTTACACCTCCTCTCCCCAGCTTATCTTTATAGCGCATCACCCTGTATAGGCTGGAGATGTCTTTGGAAAGTGATGCCGTTTATATTTCTATTAAATATTCTAATGACAATTGAAATTATTTTTTGCTTGAGTAAATACTAATTACTCACTTGCATTTTTATATTATATTATAAGTCTTTAAGTCTTTAAGTCTTTAAAATTCTTACTGATAGAAGACGACTTTTATATTCATCTAAATTATAATTAAAAAACAATTTATTTGCAAGTATTTTTTTAAAAACAATTACGAATGATTTATTATTTAATCTTTTTGTAAAGTACAAAATCATTCATCAAAAGATTTTATTTTGTTAAACAAACAGGTAAAGAACGATTTTTTCTATACCCTCTAATAACTTACTGTATTGTATCAGTAATATATTATACTGTTATACCGTTACAATAATGCAATAAGAAAAATTAAACCACCAACATAGTCACTTCTCCTACAATAAAGTGATGAGACAAAGGTTCGTTCCGGTAAAAGTCTGGCCAAAACCGCTATTCCCCGGCGGTATGAACGGATGCGAACCACCGCGGCGGCAAGGCGTACAGCAGCCCTTTCCTCGGCGGAAGAATTGTCATTCCAAGCGGCAGGTTCGCTGTCGCAACACTATGACGGGATAGACAGAGAGTGAAGAACGGAAGGCAGACCGGCCATAAAACAGCAGGCGCAGGGGATGTATTCCTGGTGAGCACCAGCGCGGCAGTCTTTGACGTATGGAAGTGGCTGCGGAATCCAAGATTCCTGCAGCTTTATTTGCAGCAACCGATAACGATGGAATCCGCTGCAAGCAAAGTAAAAAAGAAATAAACAACGAACCTGTATGTGTTAATTGTCTTTTATTTCCACTAAAAATTCTGCATTGCGCGCGTCGAGCATCCTTATTATACAATATCATAACCGTCTCCTGTCCTGATTGTTTTTGATTCAAAAGAATCTTAAATAATCCTTGAACATTAAGAGAATTGTATAAACAGAGTCGACTCCCTCCACTGACAGAGCATCTGGTTATGCCTGTTCTTGCGACTGCTCTTCTGAACGGTGGTGGTTATAATAATCGCAAGAAGGATTTAGTCTGGATAAAATACAATTTTAAATAGTATACCCTAAAATATTATTAATATTGAATCTTAGTTACTCGAAAGAAAAGGCAACATTTTCTCAATAATCTTGACGAAATATTTGCTAATTTTAATAAAATAATAAAATAAAAAAATTATTTTTTCAAGTGAACAATCTGTAATCTAAAAAAAGCTGTCTGTAATAAAAGAAATTATCCATTCATACTGAAAAATTTAAATTCTCTTTCGTGAGAAAAGTATCTTAATCCTGCGATACAACAATAAAGTTTAAGGAATTACTAAATTTTAACTGCACAAGAACCCTACCTCATTCCAGATCACTGTCCGAAGATGAAATTGAGCATAGGAGCCCGGACGCGCAAGCCGCTCCATTGACTGGCCTGTGTCATGCCGTCTGATCGAGCCCTCATGTATTTTTCGCTCTTCATTAAATACATCAAAGCGTATTCTTACCACCGGTACGGAGCCCGGTTATCAGGCTATTGAGGTCTATGGCCTGTTGGGCCAGCTCAGTCACTGCGCTTGCAGATTGATGCATGCATTCCGCTGTTTCCGAGGCTATTGAACTGATACTTTCCACCGACTGGTTGATTTCCTCGGAGGTTGCGGATTGCTGCTCAGCGGCAGTTGCTATGGAATTCACCTGATCGCCTGCAGCTTCCACCGCGGCGACAATCTCGGAAAGAGCTGCTCCGGATCTGTTAGCCAGGGCTGTGGCCTGGTTCACCTGGCTCACAGCCTGGTCTACGCGTGAAATGGCGTCGCTTGTTCCCTGTTGAATGCCGATTATGACCTTTTCTACTTCCTGGGTCGCGTTGACGGTTTTTTCAGCCAGTTTGCGTACCTCATCGGCCACGACGGCGAATCCCCTGCCAGCATCGCCGGCCCTGGCCGCTTCTATGGCGGCGTTGAGTGCGAGCAGATTGGTTTGATCGGCGATGTCGGAAATCACATCCATTATGTTTCCGATTCCTTGCGCCTGCTCGCCGAGTTCCTGCATGTTGTTCGTCAGCAGCAGAGCTTCATCACGTACCGACCCGACTGCATGTGCGACTTCCTCCACCAGACTTGCGCCGGAGCGGGCTTTTTCGCTGGCAATGGAGGCATGCTGGGCGGAAGAAGAAGCGTTTTGCGAGACTTCCAATATGGTTGAGTTCATTTCCTCAATGGCTGAAGCCGTGGCCTGGAGCCTTTCATTCTGCTCCTGCGCTCCGTGGTCGGCCTGCTCTATCTTGTCGGAAAGCTCCTGCACGGCCGACGCCATATGATCGGCCACATTTGAAGCCTCGGCTGCCGTCCGGGCGATTATCCTGTTTTGTTCTTCAATATGACTTTTCTGTTCATGGATCTGGGTCAGGTCCGTCCAGAATGAAATTGCTCCCAACAGGTTGCCGTCAAAATCATAAAAGGGAGTGCTTTGTTCGGAGATCCGTTTGTCCTTGCCCGAAGGAGTGCGAAAATCGAATTCACCTTGTTGGGGCTTGCGTTCTTCGAGAGCTTTATCGGAAAGCGTGAGCCTATTTTTATCCTCAAAATAAAATTCACCGGGATTCTGCTTCAGATGGTCTTGCCAATGGCCTTTTTTCTCCAATATCGCGTACATGTGCTCATTGATCCAGAACATTTTTTTATCCGTACCGACAATGCCGTAGGAAGTGGGCATGCCGACGAGCACCCCCTCTGAAAAACCGAGTTTTGTCTTGAATTCAGCCACCAGGCGCTTAATGTCCTCAGCCAGCAGGGATACTTCGTGATGGAAGTTCCCCTCCAGAGCAGTTTTGTAATCCCCTTCGGAAATTTTGCCGGCAAAGGTGCGCAAGCGTACCATAGGACGCAGAACCAGCTGCCGGATCATGATATACAGGAGCACAGCTCCCACGCTTATCGCTAAGAAGCAGACGGAGACAAAAACCAACGTGTTGCTGCCTGCTGGCGGAGCGGCTGTTTCCTTGACGCCGAGCACCCAGCCGGAGGCAGAAACAGGAGCAAGGGCCAGGAACAGATTCAGGCCGTCATCATTGTACGCGAAAGTTTTCACGCCGGCTTGAGGCGTTTGCCGGAGAAATCCGTCAAAGATTTTACCTATCGCAGACTGATTCACACCGGCCCAGTCTCCGAGGAGTTGTTTCGAATTATTGAACAACAAAACTTGTGCTTGGGCGTCCGTGCCGGATTTTTCTGTAACAAACGCGTAGAAGCTGCTCCACAAAACGCAGACACCCACCCCGCCGAGTAACGCGCCATCAGCCGAGCGCAGAGCCTGTGCCACCATAAAGGTTGAGCCGCCGGTATCAAGCGTGTTCGGATTCTGGCTGAAGGCCGGTTCCTTGCCGGAGAGCACGCTTTGAAGAAAAGCGTTGTCAATCTTGTTCAGATCAGTCGGATTCGAGCCATTGCGGGCTGCACCGGCTAGTATTTTTCCTTGCGTATCAAAGAGAAAGCAGGCGGAACACTCATTGTAAGCAGCCAAAACGCTGCTGAACAGCTTTCGGCTTTGGTCCGTTGTACCAGTAAAAGTCTCGGCTATTAGCGGGTCGGATGCCAGTAAAGCGACAAGAGAGGCATTGTGATGCAAAAAATTTGTTGCCCTTGCGCTTGCCTGGCCTGCGGCTTCGGACACGGTCCTCTGCCTGTTTGTTTCATGCTGCACGTCGGATGTTATGGTAAGGTAGCCTGTCAGGGTTGCCATGCCTGCCAGAATCGGAACCAGAACGGATGCCGTCAGAACAGAAAACAACCCAGCCTTACGCATGGGGAAATCCTCCGGAGTTAAATGGTGGAACCATAGAAAAAAAAGAGCCGGCAAGCGTACGTAATTGAGAATCAACGCGTCTGAAATAAAAGGAAGCATGGACCGCCATGCAAGGGCATGGACAAGAAACGGATGTCTTTCCGTCAATCGTACGGGTTAGTTGTCTCGTGGTGAAACAACTACACCATATTTCGGAAATAAAACCCACACCAGCCTCCACAGAATGTTGTACGAGTTTCCTGCCTGTGTACGCGACGAACATCATGGTGCCCCATCTGCAAATGATCCGGAAAAACAGTTACCCAGGGCAATGATGCATCAGCCCGCGGCTCTGCCGAACACGCTGCGCATCGCGTACGTTTCTTTTGGTTCGCTTTACGATCAGGAATGGATACTGGCGCGTACAGGAAAGGCGTCAGGAGTTGTGTCTCCATTGCGAATCCATGGATTCATGCCGATGGCACGAATCTACTGAAGATGGCAACGACGCGACTTCGAGAAATGAAACTGGTTCCGGATGGCTCAGTTGAAAAAAAGCAGCAGCAGGAAAATTGCACCAATCTGCTTGCTGAAGAACACAATCCAGTCAGTTTGAGACAGAGTAAGTAAACGTTTGTTCGCTGTCAGTGTGGTCGTTTGTATCGTGTCGAGCATCTTCATTATTCAACTAGTTAACGGTATCCATTCCCGATGTTCTATTGGCCATAAAAAACAACTGGCTTTTTAAACTCAGGAAAACGTATGAAGAGTGTCGACTCCCCCCACTGACGGAACATATGGTGGTACCGGCCTTCGCGACTGTTCCTCTAAACGGTGGTGGTTATAATGACCGCGAAGGTGGATAATACGGAGTGCCTGTTGCACATGCTGTCTTCTGAAGCCTTCTGGGGCTGGAGCCAACAGAAAACAGGAGTTAGCAAGTTTCTGCTTGCCCGAACCTAGAAGGCCAGGGTTCCTACACAATAAAATGAATTAATTATTTTGTATGCAACTTCAGCTTGAAATGCAATCCGGTTTAATATGTTTTTTTTAACAGCTCAATTTTCGGGGTAGCCAACAGTCAAATCAGCAATTTCTAGGTTGAAATCATGAGATTTTATCCTTGAAGGGACCATGCTTCCTTACTATTCTGTTGTTAACACACAATAAAGCAGATAAGGAGAAGGAATAGGATGCAAAAATACCATTACCTACTATAAACTTCAATCTAAAGCACTATATACTAATCGAAAAATCGAGGCTTTTTTCAAGCAATTTTTGATTGCAGACCTTGCCAGACGATGCGAAATACAAAAATCAAAGGGTATTTCGTCTTCTACAATACTTTTTTGTATTTTTTATCTTCCATTTTATAGGCTCAATGGTTTCGATATTTTTAGACCACAACGAAACTGACTTCGCTAAGGACGTGGTATACGAGTTTATGCGTTCCTGCCACTTCAGCTGCAGACGCTCTCTCCTTCAGCCGGAGGGTCTCGCTTGCATCCTGCTCCAAAAGCTTACTTCGGACAAACGCGATACCGTGTTAATCATTGACGATTCCAGCATACACAGGCCAGAGCCAAAAAGCTCGAGCTGCTGGCCAGGGACTATGATCACGCCGAAAGTCGTTTCAATCCGCACTCCCGCGGGGGGAGTGACGCGTTGCAACGCACTCAAACGTTGCCGCCGTGGTGTTTCAATCCGCACTCCCGCGGGGGGAGTGACCCGTCGCCACCAGCGCAAACGACCCACGCTGCTTGTTTCAATCCGCACTCCCGCGGGGGGAGTGACCAGGCCTGCAACGACTTTTCGACATATCTCCGAAGTTTCAATCCGCACTCCCGCGGGGGGAGTGACTGTCTTGCCCGTCCGGAGTCACATCGTCATACAGTTTCAATCCGCACTCCCGCGTGGGGAGTGACCCGTGGTGAATTCGGCGTAATAAAGTGACATCATGTTTCAATCCGCACTCCCGCGGGGGGAGTGACCGGCCAAAGGAGAGGATGACGCTAGCCTCTGGCGGTTTCAATCCGCACTCCCGCGGGGGGAGTGACGGCGCCGCGCTTGTCCGGGCGACCTTCTTTATTGTTTCAATCCGCACTCCCGCGGGGGGAGTGACATATCGCCGCCCGCATCTGGTCGCCGGTGGTCTTGTTTCAATCCGCACTCCCGCGGGGGGAGTGACCGCCTGACTCATCAATATAGCCATAGCCAAGCCGGTTTCAATCCGTACTCCCGCGGGGGGAGTGACCGCGTTGGCCGGGCCGCCATACGTTTATCAGACAGTTTCAATCCGCACTCCCGCGGGGGGAGTGACTCTGCGGCGTCTACAAGCTGGAGGCTTTCTAATGGTTTCAATCCGCACTCCCGCGTGGGGAGTGACGTACTGATTCTGTCTCTGTCATCTAAAATACATGTTTCAATCCGCACTCCCGCGTGGGGAGTGACCAAAGTGCATCCAGAATTCCACGCCGCCTTTCTTGTTTCAATCCGCACTCCCGCGTGGGGAGTGACGTGGTGGCGCTGTACTGGGCCTCGTAATCCAGATGTTTCAATCCGCACTCCCGCGGGGGGAGTGACCGGCTCATGTTCCGGCGCATACTTTCCGCTCTTGCGTTTCAATCCGCACTCCCGCGGGGGGAGTGACTTCCCGTACTTTTTTCGTTGAAACTATTGAAGTGGTTTCAATCCGCACTCCCGCGGGGGGAGTGACTTCCCGTACTTTTTTCGTTGAAACTATTGAAGTGGTTTCAATCCGCACTCCCGCGGGGGGAGTGACGCTCTGTCGTTGTGACGCCGCCAGCTGTAGAGAGTTTCAATCCGCACTCCCGCGGGGGGAGTGACTTCCACGGTGATAATCGCCTGCACCAGTTTTGGAGGTTTCAATCCGCACTCCCGCGGGGGGAGTGACGGAGTTACGCTAATACTATTACCGGCCCCGGCTGGTTTCAATCCGCACTCCCGCGGGGGGAGTGACGCCGGGCTGCAGGCTGATGGTTTCGCTTGTGGCGTTTCAATCCGCACTCCCGCGGGGGGAGTGACCTACTGTTTTATTCATAGCGCATACTGATGCTATGTTTCAATCCGCACTCCCGCGGGGGGAGTGACAAAATATAAAAATAATATCAATTTATTTTGATCAAGTTTCAATCCGCACTCCCGCGGGGGGAGTGACATCTTTGTTTGTGCTTGAATATATTCAGGCATTGTTTCAATCCGCACTCCCGCGGGGGGAGTGACATCTTTGTTTGTGCTTGAATATATTCAGGCATTGTTTCAATCCGCACTCCCGCGGGGGGAGTGACTAACCAGGAGCGTCCTCTTTCCAGGCATGTATAGTTTCAATCCGCACTCCCGCGGGGGGAGTGACTTGTTCTGGGCCGAGGTGGCGATGAAGGAAATCAGGTTTCAATCCGCACTCCCGCGGGGGGAGTGACCTGAAACCTAAGACCAGTTCCTCCGCCATAGCTTGTTTCAATCCGCACTCCCGCGGGGGGAGTGACCGCGATCTCCTGCAGTCCCGTGGTGCCGATGGTGTTTCAATCCGCACTCCCGCGGGGGGAGTGACAAATCCGAACAACGCCATACTCGGCTGGAGCGACGTTTCAATCCGCACTCCCGCGGGGGGAGTGACGGCCTGATCCCTATAGCAAAAGGACTCCAAACTGGTTTCAATCCGCACTCCCGCGGGGGGAGTGACGGCGGAATATTTTGCTGAACGAGCTGCACCCGGAGTTTCAATCCGCACTCCCGCGGGGGGAGTGACTGGTCTGCAGCAGCAGCTCGAGCCGTTTGTGCGGGTTTCAATCCGCACTCCCGCGGGGGGAGTGACCTACAACATAAGAGCTGGTGGTGACAATTTCATTGTTTCAATCCGCACTCCCGCGGGGGGAGTGACTAATTTCCGTATGTTTCTACGCCAAGAGCATTAGGTTTCAATCCGCACTCCCGCGGGGGGAGTGACAAGCAGGTGGTGTAAAATCTTGTCGTGTTATGTGTTTCAATCCGCACTCCCGCGGGGGGAGTGACTTGTGGCCGGATTGATAATATGTTCCGGCCACAAGTTTCAATCCGCACTCCCGCGGGGGGAGTGACGGTGATCATAGGACCATTTTTGATTTTATTCATGGTTTCAATCCGCACTCCCGCGGGGGGAGTGACGATTGATAATATGTTCCGGCCACAAGGAAAACAAGTTTCAATCCGCACTCCCGCGGGGGGAGTGACGTTCCTGGTGGGGCAGCAGGGGCGTAGTGGTGCTGTTTCAATCCGCACTCCCGCGGGGGGAGTGACCCACGTTGTCGCGCAGGGCACAGGGCGTAAACCAGTTTCAATCCGCACTCCCGCGGGGGGAGTGACCCTGAAACCTAAGACCAGTTCCTCCGCCATAGCTTGTTTCAATCCGCACTCCCGCGGGGGGAGTGACAAATAACAAACAACATCAGATTTAATAATGATATGTTTCAATCCGCACTCCCGCGGGGGGAGTGACTAATTAGTTGGCAGGTTGGCAGAATTAGTATGGCGTTTCAATCCGCACTCCCGCGGGGGGAGTGACTACCCAGCTTAATGATACTTGATAATATCAACTAGTTTCAATCCGCACTCCCGCGGGGGGAGTGACTGCCGCGCTCCGGGAGCTTGCCCCGCGCGGACTTTTAATGCTTTAAGAGCGAACCGTTGCCAAAATACGCTACACCGCAGCATTTCGGGTTCTTAATTTTCTATAACCACCCTATTTAATAGACAAAGAACAATACGCGAACCTCCCGGCAAATGCACCGTCACTTGGGGTTCGCGCTGTTAAACAATCAATGGTCCTTCCATGTCCCACGAAGGTTTGGCGCCCACATGCTCGACACGCGGACGCCAGTTTGCTCCCAGACGATAAAAACGCAGGCTGTCCTTTTCCGGGTTGATAATATCCAACAACCTGGCCCGCAATGCCGTCCACTGGGCAGGATCCACAAGACATTCGAACACCGAATACTGGACGCGCTGGCCATAATCCTGGCAGGCCTTGGCCACCTGGCGCAATCGCCGACGCCCGTCCTTGTCTTCAGTGGAGACATCGTAGCTGACAAGCATCAACATCCTTTATCTCCTGATAAAAGGTGGATAGCCGTCCAGGTCGCCCCGCAGGTGCCTTGCCAGCAAGCGGGCCTGCATATGAGGCACCAGTCCCAACGACATCTTTTCTTTGGTAAACGGGTGTTGCACGACTTCCTGTTTGCGAGTCTGATAGGCAACCAGAACGGCCTTGCGTAGGTCGTCCTTCATAACCACTGCGCCGGATTCAAGAATGTCGAACTGTTTTTGCGCGACCTGCCCCAGGTTGACCAGGTTCAAAACGAGCCTGTCCACCAGAACTGGCCGGAATTCCTCCATTAAATCCAATGCCAGTCCATGGCGTCCGGGCCTGTCGCGGTGCAGAAATCCCACGGAAGGATCCAGGCCCGTACTTTCCAGAGCCGAACGCACGTCATGATACAGGACAGTGTACAAAAAGGAGAGCAGGCAATTGATCCTGTCCAGGGGCGGGCGGCGGTTGCGGCCGGAAAAGGCAAAGGCCTCCGGACGGTGCAGCAACAAATGATCAAACACGCCGAAATAGCAATTGGCCGCATCGCCTTCCAGACCGCGTACGCTGTCCACGGATTCCGGCGGAAGGGCCAGCGCGTGGATGTTTTCCGCCAGGTGGTTGACCACGCCATCCAGGGCCGCTCCATCCAGCTTGTCGCGATGGTCCCGCAGCATACGCTGCAGCAGCGTACGGGTGTTGATTAGTTTCCCCGTCACAAAGGCGGCCGCCAGATCCCTTGTCGCCTCCGGATTATCCGCACGCCGGTATTGCTCTCGCCGTAATAAAACATTTCCAGAGGCCGCCCCGCAGACACGGGCCAGAAAACGCCCGTTTTCCGTAAGAAAACTCACGCTCAAGCCGCGTTCGGAACAATGCCCCATGAGAAACGGGCTCATGCCCACATTGCCGAAGCAGACGACCCCGTCGAGCGTATGCACCGGCACCCGCAGCCGGACTTCATTTTCAATGCGGACCGTCACATTTTCCCCCTCCTTGGCCAAATAAGCGCCCTGGGTGGTGACGAACAGCGTGTTGAGGTGCGTTTTCACAACTTCTCCAGTTGGCCCTTTAAATAACGCCGGACAGAAACACCGCCGCATACTTTGGGCAGGCACAGCTCGCGCAGCGAGCAGGATTTGCAGCGCGGATCCTTTTTCAGAGGCGGAGGCGTCCGGCTGGAGTCCATCAGTTCATGGAGTTCACCGGCCAGTTGCGTTGTCCTGCTTCGCAGCGCCTTAGAAAAGGCCACCTGCTGTCTGCGCCGGGGCATGCCGTAATACAAGGCCCCGTCAGGCACCTCTGTCTGCAGCATCTCTTCCAGACAAAGGGCCTGCGCGCATAACTGCACCCGGTCGCAATCATCCGCCTTAAAGGTGCCCCGCTTGTATTCCACGGGAAAAGGACGCCACCCGCCGTGCTCCAACGGGTGCATCTCCACAACATCGGCCTTGCCCACGAGTCCGAGCTGCAGCGAACGCAAGGGCAGCGCCCGTACAATACGGATTTCGCCCATGGCTTCCGCGCCGCCCGCATCGGTTCTGGCATGCAGTACGCGCCCTTCCGCCGTGAGCACGTTCTCCAGCCAAACCCGCTCCAGATGGATGAGCGCGCACTGACGCGGACAAAACGCCAGGTGCTGCAGGGCGGACAAGGGCAACAGCTCGGACTCGAGGTACATGGGCAGGGTTCCTTAAATCAGGGAAAGAAGTTCCACGCCCGCGGGCAGGTTTTCCGTATTCACCTGCACCTGATAATCGCTGAAAGAGCGCGGTGGCATGGAAGCTTCCGGCGCATGCCCGATGCTAATGCGGTCAAAGAGCGTATGCGCCGGAGCATTGCCCATGCGGTTACCGTGTTTGAAAACATACAGTCCGCGCGATGCCATTTCTCCGCGTGCGGCGGAGCGGTCATGGTCGAACATCAACTTGAGCGACTCCCACAGCAACTCGAGATCCGCGTCGCAGAACCCGGTCTGTTCGGCCAGCGGCGCGGAAACAAAGCCGTGGCAGCGGTACAGACCATAAGGGACAATAGATTTGCGGCCCATGGTGCGGTTGTCTCCGCCCTGCTTTTCTGCCTCTTTTTCCGTGGCCACAGCCATACGGGTAATGGAGATGTCCAGGGGCACTATCTCGTCATGAGACTGCGAAAAGGACAACTGCACGGGCCCGCGTACCTGGCCGCAATTCACGCCGGTGGACATGACTGCGCCGAACGTGCGAACATCGAAAAAATTCCTGCACATCCATTCACGCGCCAGACGTGTTTTATCCGCTTTTTTGTCCATTTCCCCCAGGGCATCATGGGCGCGCTGATTTTGTAAATTAAGAACCGCTTTTTCCCGAACGTAGATTTCAAATGGCGCTTCATTGCCTTTTGTCATTTCCACATAATTTCGGATTTTGCGTTTCAGACAGACATCCGTGACCAGCCCTTTACTGGTTTCCGGGTCCAGGCGCGGCAGGTTGCCCGCGTCCGGATCGCCGTTGGGATTGCCGTTGCAGACATCAAACAGAAAAACAAAGTCGTAGCGATTGGCGATGGCTTCCATTATGCGCTCCTTTCCTTGACAGGATCGATTTTATCGTCGTTGGCACGAAAGTTGTCATTACGCTGGTGGTAATAGCCCAGGGCGAACAGAGACTGACCATCAAGATTCAAATGAGCCGGGAAACCTGTTCCGGCATCCATGCGCTCGGCCACCTTGGCGAGCAATCTGTCGGTTACATACCCGTATTCCGATTTGGCGATGTGGTGCTGCGCCAGGCGGATCAACCTGGGAAAAACGCTTCGGGGCGTGGCCGAGGCGGCCGCAAAAAAACGGTCTTTGATGGTGGCGTTGAGTCCGGGCAAGGCATCCTGCTGCGCCTTTTCCAGCACTGCAAACAACCGCCCTAACAAGTAGCCAATTTCCGTGTTATTCGGGTCAAGACTCACGCTAACCTCCCTGTTTGTTTCTCTGCCGGGTGTTGATGTATTGCGCTGTTTTCGCGAGAGAAAGGCTTTCAAAATCGCCGCGCGAACGTATCCTACCTGCTGGTCCGCGCGTATCCTGCCGATGATGCGTGTTCGCAAGCTCTCCGGGTAGGCAGCACCCGTCAGAATGGCCCGCATCAGTTCTCCTCCCAAGTTTGGGGGAATATTATCTGTTTTCCGCTGGGGTGCGGTTTCCAAGAGCAGATGCCAGAGGCTTGGAAAGCTGGGATTTTTTGGAGAACTTTTTTCGATTTCCAGATCCGCGAAGTGCTGCCCGATACGGGCTGCCATATCGCCCACCGAGGAAACGAGCCAAAAGCGTACGGACAAACGAGCGACATTGGGGGAAAGCCCGAGCACGTAAAACTCCGTATCGCCCGTATCCTCGCCCCAGGTGACCTCCCGTCCGTCGCGTACGGCCCTGATCACATCACGCAAGCGCTGGATGATAGCCGTATCATGGGCTGATTTCTCCGCATCCTCCGGGCTTTCCGACAGATCGAAGAGGGCCAGAAGATCCGACTCCGCATCCGTCCGCTCTTTCGTCCAGAATACTGTGGTCGCATCGCCCACCAGCAGAGTCTTTTTTCTTGGAGGCAGCTTGTCCCCGTATGCGGCGCGGCGTGCGTCGGCAACGGTTTTGCTCAACTGCTCCTGCTGCAAACTGTCACGGGCGAGCATATGGTTGAGCGCCGTGGTGTAGGCAAAAGCGGCCGCTTCACCCACGGGCGCGTTGTAACTTTGTTCTTTATTATAGGAAGTAAAAGCATCCAGATTAAAAGACACCAGCGAGGCTCCTGATGAGTTAGCACCGCGAACGCCTTTGATGGACGGATGCAGGCGCGCAATGGGAGTGTTCCTGCCCGTCACCAGGCACATGGCATAGTTTTCTGCGGAGCATTGCTGCCATTGGCACAACCAGGCCTGGCGCACAGCCTGACGCTGGTGCACGTAGCATTCTTCGCCTGCAAGCCGAAATATCAGATTGGTTCCGGCCAGCTCTTCCCAAACTTCCAGTTCGCTCGCCTGCTCAGGATTCCATGTATCCAGGAAGCGAAGGACCGCCTGCATGCCGGAATCATCAAGAGCATCTCCAATGTCGTGAACAAGCTTTTTAAACGCTTCTAACTGCTCACGAGCTCTCTCGGGTTTTCCTTTGGCGTCCGCACCCAAGACATAGGCGCTGTTATCCCAAAGAAAATTCGCCGCCACACCTGCCGTACGTTTCACCGGCTGCGGCACCTCCACCAGGCGCGGCAATAACTTTTTGCCTTTGGGGGGAGCCTCCCGAAGGTCGTTAATCTGAAGCAGCTTGCCGTCCGGATCCAGAAGCAGCTCAAAGGATATCTTTTCCCGGCTGAATCCAGGACGGGATATGGCCACATCCTGATCATCCAGCAGACGATCATAATAGGTTGCCAGGGCTTGCAAAATCATGCGCGTCCCTCCTCAAAGGCAGGAACTTCCAGCATGCCGTCCTGCAACGTGGCCTGGAAGAAGCGAGGCTGCATGTCGTTGGCATAATCCATGTCCAGCAGCATCCAGCCCAGTTCGCGCTTTCCTTGCAAGCTCGGATGAGCGGACTCGCCGTCGTCCGGCCCGAAATGGGCGGCGAATTCGCGGCAGCCCAAATAGGGGCGGTGAAAGCACTGGCCTTTTTCCAGACGCCGGTTGAAGATATCCAGGTGTTTGCCGGGGCTGTCCCTGGCGCTGTCCCAGGTGGCGGTGGGTTCGAAACGGGCCTCGATGCGATAGGCCACATGGCGCAGCACCATGGCGGCCCGCTGCTGCCGGTCGTCTTCAATGAAGGTTTCCACCGGACTTGCGCCGTCTTTCATGGCTTTGGTTATGGTAGTCACCGGCAGCTTGTGCCCCAGCTCGTTGCGGCGCAGGTTTTCAAACCGGATGGGACGCAGAGCAGTGATACGATGTATCACCCAGCGTATGGCGGGCTTCCAGTGAATAGCCTCCAGTACGCCCCGAGCGGCCGAGGGCGTCATGACATCGTAGGACACCCGTTCGACTTTCATTTCCGGCCGCGTGAAACAGGCATACTCCCCCCAGACCTTAAGCGTTACGCCGTAACCCATAGGTCCTCCTTGTGTTTATCTTTTTTAAAATATTCTACATAAGATTTAAGCTACTTTTATATTAGAAATTAAATGAAAGAAATAACGTATCAAACAATATTTCTTTCAATACTCTCGCGAGTTATCTCCTGCCCGATGCGCAGACCCTGCTCCTCATTATAAGCCTCCGCATCCAACAGCACGTAGAAGCCTTCCACCTGGCCGTCCAGCACCGGCCCGACGACTCCTTGCCGGAGCAATTCCTTTAGTTGGTGGACGTAGATCTGGATCGTGTGTTTCTGAAGCTTGCGTAAGATAGAACGGGGAGATTTGGCGTATGCCAGGGATTCGAGCAGACGCATGATGCCCTCATGATCGTCAAAGGGAATCAGCAGCGTACGTACTTGCTGCTGCTCGATGTATTGGAAGGCGTCGGCGACTTCACGAAAGGGAAAATCCAGATTTGCCGCACCTTCAGCAAGTTTATTCAGAATTCTTTGCTGATCCAGCTTTTCCGCGGCCTGCCAGTAAAGCAGGTGAAAATATTTTTCGATGGCTTCCGGGGCGAGCAAATCCGGGAAATCCAGCTGCAGGACTTCTTTTGTCGCATCAACAAAAGAATGCAGATGCGGAGGGTCTTTGTGTTCGCTGGAAGAAAAAACAAAGACCTGACCAGCCGGAGCCCCTTTTGCGGCAGTCAACAGGCCTTCGCGGTCGCAGCGTCCGGCGGATTGGGCAATGGAGTCCAGGCCTGCCAGCGCGCGGTAGACCACGGGAAAGCTGACATCAACCCCGCATTCAATCAAACTGGTCGCGATTAGCAGACAGGGAGCGTCCTGCTCCAACACTGCTTTGATGGCGGCAATCTTGCGGCTGCGATGTGCGGGCGTCATGTTTGCGCTGAGATGATATACGCCAGGCCGCTCGCACAGCATTGCGAACAATTTCGCGGCATGAGCGCGCGTATTCACTATGCACAAGGCCTGATCGTGTGTTTCCAGCCGTAGGCAAAGCTGCGTATCGTCCAGTTCTCCCAGAGAGCTTACAAACGTACGTTGCAAACGTTTGTGCAGCGAGGCCGGGTCTTTCATTATTTCACGCGCATCCAGGCCGTGGGGAAAGTTTTTGCGTTTGTTGATGGCCGGTTGGGTGGCCGTGCACAGCACCACGCTGGCCCCGTAATTGGCGGACAATTCGCGTATGGCGGACAGACAAGGTAACAGCACGTGTCGGGGCATCATCTGGGCCTCATCCAGAATGATCACGGACTTTGCCAGATTATGCAGCTTGCGGCAGCGCGAGGGTTTGTTGGAATACAAGGACTCGAAAAACTGAACCGCTGTGGTGGCAACCAAAGGCGCATCCCAATTCTCGCACGCCAGCTTGATTCTGCGTCGCAGACTTGTTGTTTCACTACCGCTTTCATCATCGCTTTCTGGTGAATCTTTCTGGTCCGGATCATACGCGCTATGGTGTTCGACCACGGCGTCCTCCCCCATGAACTGACGAAAAACAGCCGCGTTTTGTTCGATAATGGACATGTAGGGGATCACATAGACTATTCGTTTCAGCCCGTATTGTTCCGCATGCCGCAGAGCAAAGGCCAGAGACGCGAGTGTTTTGCCGCCGCCGGTTGGCACAGTCAGCGAAAACATGCCGGGCTGATTGCTTGCGGCCTGTTGGCAGGCCTGTAACACCTCGTTGCGAGCGGCATTCACGGCCGTATTATCCACACTACCGAATTTTTCACGCATCTTGGCGAAAAAATGGCCGTGGATATCCTTCAGGCAGGGCGCACCTGTCCGCCATGAAGCTTTTTCCGCGTCCATGAACGCTTCGGTATCCAGCCAGTCGGCATCCACCAGGCAGGAAAAAACCATGCGAATGAAAAAAGGCAGCTGAATGCCAAGCGGATTTTCCGAACCAGGCAAGGGAATTTTATTTGGGAGGCAATCCGTAGCAAAAAGCGCCGCCTGCTGGACATTCCGCGCGTTTTCGAGGCGTTGCGGCAGTTCCCTGTAATCCGGCATACCGCCATGATGGCCGCAAATTACGTAGGCCAGCAACTTACCGATCTTCTTATGGTGCTCTATGGCCAACCTGGCGCCATGGGCCGTATGTGGCGCGCTGCCACGAACGCCGCGCCCCTGCGCGCAAAGACGCAAATATTCCTGAAACGCATCAGTGGCTTTGCCCGCATCATGCAATTCCCCTGCGGCACGCCCCCACTCGCAGGCCGCAAAATCTGCCGCAAATGCAGCCGCCAGACGCCCCACCTCTGTCAAATGATCTTCAAGCAGGTGCCATATATTTTCCGGAGCATCCCTTTTGCTGTGGGCAAATAGCATATGTATTTCCTCTAGTTATTCAGACTCAAACAATCCATGCAATATATCTTACTATTTTTAATAGCATAATTACGTATAACGTTACGACATAACGTATAGCTACACTTTTAGCCATAGCAAAGACTTATTCTGAAATACGAAGAAGCGAGCGTATTAGCTCAGGAGTATTGAAAAACATCGATTACAGACCAAAATATTCTGAGGATGATCAAACAATAAAAGCAGTCTGAAGTGACGCGCTTCCGGAGGGGTGCTCCTTTTTATGGTGTAGAGCCCGCCAAAGTGACACAAATCCGCACCCAAAAAGAAATCCGGCAAGCTGCTATTTCAACAGCTTGCCGGATTCTTTTGTAATATCAAGTGGTACCCGGGGCCGGACTTGAACCGGCACGGTATTGCTATCGAGGGATTTTAGTCCGTTTTAATCACTTTTACTTAGCTTCAGTTTCCTTTCTATTTCAACGCTAACTATCGGACAAATAGTAATTTTTGCCATATCATATCTTCACTTGCTTATACACGTTTTATCACCCTTTCCTGGTGTCCGTTTTTATGAGCATGAAACTCGAAAGAATGGCGTGAAGAAAGACTGCTTTTCTCAATTCGCTATCAGCTTGAGAAAATACGTAAGACTCTGCGAGATGCTAGCAGATCACCACGTACGCAGAATTTGCGCATTGCCATGGTCCGCCAAGTCCTCAATTTCGCATTGGGATCAGAACTCTACATGGGCACAAATCCTGCCCACCAATGAAAGGAGCAAACCAAAACTCAAAGGGCGTACGCAAGTCAAAGATGCCAAACGAGTTCGCTTTCTGACGGAAGAGGAAGCTACTACGCTTTTGATGCCTCAAAAAAATAAGCCGAGATGTGTATAAAGCTGCCTTGTTAAGTCTCTATACAGGAATGCGGGCAGGAAAAATTTATGCTCTGACCTGGAGCAATGTTGATTTACCCACGGAGATCTTTAATTTGCTGGATTCGAAAAACGGAAAGGCACAGGCTCCTTATTTGACTGACCGTACCAAACACTGCAGCGCCGATTTTCCAACAAAAAAAGAAAACGATCTTGTCTTCCCCGATCGTGGTGGCAATGTAACGCTCCGTATTTCCAATATCTACCGCAAGGTGGTCAACAATCACAGTTTTAATAATGGCATAACCGATTCATTCCAGAAAATTGTATTTCATACGCTGAGACATACGTTCGCCTCCTGGCTGGTTCAGCAGGAACAGACCTCTACACTGTCAAGGAACTGATGGGACACAAACCTCTGGCCATGACCGTACGATACGCCACCTCGCCCCTGAAGGGCTGCGCACTGTAAATATACCCCTAAGAGGTCCAAACATTTCACTTGTTATTCACGGTGCGAAACCACCCGATTTAGTCAGAAACAGTGAAATGGTGATGAGGGGGGAATAAGATTTTCTTGACAACTTAGTTTAGACGCTTTACAAAATAATCCGAAATGAACGCAAAAAGCATTCATGTCTTCTTGTTTGAAAATATTGCCAGGAAAGCAGCAAGTGATTAATATTACATATAATACTCTATCTTTTACAGAGGATATCGACGAATCAGGGCATATGCAAGATTGTTTCGTATAAATATTAGCAGACTAAATATGACCTTGGCTCACCTCTTGATAATTGTCAGGTATTTTTTCTTACATAGCTTATTTTATTAACTAAATTTTCATTACCGCAACACCTATTTAGTTCAGTTGTCTGGGGGCGTTTTCATACAATAAAACGGTTAAGCAAGTTAACCATAACATGGAGAATATCTATGCAGAACCAAAAAAAATGGCTTGGAGATTTTCTGGCCTGCCGCAAACTTTTTGACAACGAAAACTCCGAAGTTTGGAATCTTACCCTGAAAACATTTGATGCAGCCTTCAGCTCTGGCGCCCTCAATGCAAAAGAAAAACATCTGATGGCAGTGGCGCTGGGCGTGAAGGATCATTGCGCCCCTTGCACGCTTGGCCATCTGCAGGCAGCCCTCAAGGCGGGCGCCACCAAGGAGGAAATCCTCGAAACAATAGGCGTGACATTGTCCATGTCCGGAACCACGGCCATGGGGGGCGCTTGGATGGTCTTCAAGATGATGGATGAAGAAGGACTCTTCTAACCCCTGAACCCAGGAGGCTTCATGTCTTTAAACTCCCCCATGTCACAATCGGCGCTAAGCAAGCATGTCGATATTTTCGTGAGCAGCTTTTTCGTCAACGGCGCACGTAATTATTTTCGCAAAAGCACAACAGACGCCCCTTGGATCAACCTGGGCATCATGGAAAAAACCAACCCTGAAGCATTCTATCTGAGCAGGCTTTTCTCCGGCACAAACCTCATCGGCGGTGGAGCCTACTCTCTCGGACACGGGTTTATTCATGGCTACCTCAAAGATACGGAGAAAAAGCATATCAAAAGGGTAATTGCCAATCTCAACGCCCTGGGAGCGCGTGAAATCATCTTCTACCACGACGAAAGTACGCGCGGTCTGGAACTGGCACTCGAACTGGGGCTGGACTTGCGCTTTACACCGGTCTCGTTTCTGGAATGGCTTATCCGGCAAGTCAAAGCCAACGGGCACCAGATCCGCCGGCTGGATGCCGATGCCGCTGTGCAACTACCCTGTTCATGGCATCCCGGTGACACCAAAAACAAACGACTCAACGAACTTTTCGAGCTCATGGGTGCCCGCAGAGTCAAACGTACGTATGACTTTCAAAATCGTCTGTGCTGCGGGATACGTGGATATTTCGGGCTCTCCAGCGCGGACACTGCTGCGGATTCGGCCCGTTCCGAATCGGATATTCACAGAAATATCGAAGACGCCAAGCAAAGCGGAGCTCATTATCTGGTCACCACCTGCCCCTGCTGCTACGCCGCCCTTGCGCCGGTGGCACAAAAAGCAGGCCTTGTTCCGATCCAGGTAGAAGGCCTGGCCAGTCTCGCTCTGTACGGCGAAACACTGCCCGACGGACTAGCTCTTCTTTAAAAGGAGATATTCAGAAATGCAGATAAAAAGACAACACCGTTTTCCGCATCTTTTTCAACCACTGGAGATCGCCTCCATGACGCTGAAAAACAGAATTGTTCTGGCTCCCATGGGCGTCAGTCTCGGCAACCGGAACGATACGCTGTCCGACCGGCTCATCGACTTTTACACCCGCATCGCCAAAGGAGGGACAGGTCTCATTACCACTGGAGTGGCCGCCGTATCACGTCATGGCACCGTGGGAGTGGGCATGAATTCGCTCTATGACGACCACTTCAAGACAGGTTTTGAAAAGCTGGCCAGGGCGGTGCACAAGGAAGGGGCCAGGCTTTGCATTCACCTGATGCACGGCGGACTGGAAGCCTATCCTTTTTATACAAAAAACAAGCGTCTGGTTTCTCCCTCCGGCGGCATATTCGGGCCCAATCAGATGCGTTTCAAGGGTATGGAGTTGGACAAAACTTCCATGGTTTCCAACGAAATGACCCTTGAGGACATGGAAAGCGCGGGAAACGCCTTTGCCGCTGCGGCCAAGCGTGCAAGGGATATCGGAGCGGACGCCGTGGAACTCAACGGCGCTCAGGGATTCCTCCTCCAGCAGTTCTATTCGGCCTATTTCAACAAGCGAACGGATGCGTACGGCGGCTGTTTTGAAAACCGCATGCGCTTCCCCCTCGAAGTTGTCCGCAAAGTCCGGACAGCTGTCGGCGAGGATTTTCCCATCCTCTTTCGCATGGTCGCCAGCGAAGGCGAGGGCGGAAGCATCGGCGTGGCAGAGGCCTCTGCAATGGCGCAAATTCTGGAGCGACACGGTGTGGACGGACTGCATGTCACTGCGGGACGGGGCATCTCTCCCCTGGTCTGGTCGCTCATGATGCCTATTGCCGAAGAGGGGCACGCACCGATCATCAACCATGTGCATGCCATCAGGAAAGCTGTGAGCATCCCGGTTATCGGCGTCCAGCGTATTGTTGATCCCGAAAGCGCGGAAGCCATTCTGGCGAACGGCAAGGCGGATCTGATCGCCCTGGGCCGGGGACTCATCGCAGACCCGGATTGGGCCGACAAGGCGCGAGCAGGCCGACCAGAAACCATCCGCAAATGCATCGGCTGCCTGCAAGGCTGCATCGGCACCCAGATGACCGCCGGATTCGCCAACTGCATGCAAAACCCGGAAATGGGACGAGAAAAAAACATGGATTTAATCCCTGCCGAAACGCCCAAAAAAGTTCTCATCATCGGTGGTGGCCCTGCCGGACTGGAAGCCGCCCTGGTCGCCGGCTTGCGCGGACACAACGTCATCTTATGCGAAAAAGAATCCCGGCTCGGCGGCCAGTGGAATCTGGCCTACGTCCCTCCGGGCAAAGAGGATTTCCGCTGGGTTGTGGACTGGCGCGTGGACCGGATCAATGACCTGGCCAACGTGACCGTACAGACCGCATGCGAGGTGAACGCGGCGACAATCAAAGCAATTGCCCCGGACGTCACCATAGTGGCCACAGGCAGTGTCCCCGTCATAGCTCCTATTTCCGGAGCGCAGTGCGAGAGAGTGGTTACGGCCCACTCCGTTCTGCAGGGAGCTCCACTCCGCGGGCAAACTGCCCTGGTGATCGGCGGCGGTGCAACCGGCAGCGAAACCGCTCATTACATCGTCGATCAGGGGAAAACCGTTACCATTGTCGAAGCTCTTCCCGACATCGCCACAGACGAAATGCCCGCCCGCAGGGTTTGGCTGATGCAGAATCTGATCCGAAAAGGCGTGACCATCGCGACAGATACGGTTGTCGATGAAATCACAGATAGCGGTGAAGTCCTGGTAATACGAAGCGGGCAAAAACAGAGCCTGGGCGTCTTCGACAGCATAGTTATGGCTACAGGCGTACGCAGACACAACCCTCTCGCGGCGCAGTGGGACGACATTGAAGGCGAGAGATATGTCATCGGCGACGCCTACGTCATGCCAACCAACGGACTGGACGCGCTGCACCATGCTGCAGAAATAGCACGGGCATTATGAAACCGTACCTCTCCTCGAAATGGGAATCCTGTGCCCTCAGCAACACCACGGGATTCCCTGCCGGGGCAATGAAGGTGCAGTATTCAGAGCAGGGCAATGCCCCAGACGCATTTTTAAGCAATAGATGACAAAAGGATTATAGCCATGCACAGCCTCGGAATAGACATCGGATACTCCGCCGTGAAAATGGCGGTGTTGGACTCCAACAATATTGTCCACTCGGAATATGTCCTGCACAAAGGCAATGTTGCAGGAACATTGAAAGATATTTTCGACCGTATCTACTGCCTGTGCGACGTGGAGCAAATACGTTGCGGGGCGGTCACCGGCAGCGGCAGCGCGTTTCTCTCCGACACAGGGGAAATGCAACAGGTCAATGAGGTCGCAGCCATTGTGGAAGGCAGCCTGCATCTTGACCGCGAATGCGTCTCCATCATCGAGATGGGCGGTCAGACAGCCAAGTTCATCACAGGATTCACTTTTGAAGACAAATCCCGCGTGGAAGCGTCCATGACATCCAATTGTTCGTCCGGGACCGGATCCTTTCTCGAGGAGCAGGTCTCGCGTCTGGGACTGGACATCGAAGAGTATTCACTCCTTGCAGCCAAGGCGACCTTTGTCCCGCGTATCGCCGGTCGTTGCAGCGTTTTTGCAAAGACCGACATTATCCACCATCAGCAGGAAGGCGTGGGCGTGGCGGACATTCTTGCCGGGCTGGCTCACGCCGTGGTCAAAAACTATCGAAGCGCGATCATGCGCCGACTACCGCAAAACAAACCTATTCTCTTTGTCGGCGGTGTCTGCCGCAACAGCGCCATCACGGATGCCATGCGGTCCGTGCTGCAGTTTTCGCCGCAAGAACTGCGGGTCTGCAAAGATTCGGACATTGCCGGGGCCGTGGGTGCGGCCGCGCTGGCCGCCCAGGGCGAATTGCTTATGGATATCAAAAACGCGGCAAATGCCTTAATCAACAGTCCCGCGCATCATATCCACCTGCATGAGGAGCTGCATCTCGAACCACTGCAAGGATTTGGCAAAGGGGACGCCAGAGACAAGCACACTCCTCATGCGCTGCCGGACTCGGGGACTCTGGATTGCTGGCTGGGCATCGATATCGGTTCTACCAGCACCAACCTTGTCCTCGTGGACGAACAGAACAGAATTCTCGGCTACCGTTACCTGCGTACCGCGGGAGATCCGGCACAGGCCGTACGCACCGGCCTTGCGGAACTTCACCAGGAATTCGGCGAGAGGATCAGGGTTGCCGGAGTCGCAACCACTGGTTCCGGCAGGTACATGACCGGCCGTATGGTCGGGGCGGATGTGATTCGCGATGAAATCACAGCCCAGGCCAGGGCCGCCGTGGCCATTGATCCCGCCGTGGACACCGTGTTCGAGATTGGCGGGCAGGATTCCAAGTTCATCGCTCTTGAACGCGGGGTTGTCAGCGATTTTCAGATGAACAAAATATGTGCGGCCGGTACCGGTTCCTTTATTGAGGAGCAGGCCAAGAAACTGGGCATAAAACTTGAGGATATCGGTTCCACCGCTCTCTCGGGAAAACATCCCGCCAGTCTGGGCGAACGCTGTACGGTATTCATGGAAAGCAGCATAGCCGCCCATATGTCCTGCGGAGTCGATACTCCCGACCTCGCGGCCGGAATTTGCTACTCCATCGTCAAAAACTATTTGAACCGGGTTGTCGGACAAAAGCGCATCGGCAACAGAATTTTTCTGCAAGGCGGAGTAGGACACAACCAGGGCGTGGTCAACGCCTTTCGCGCCGTGACCGGAGCCGAGGTCACGGTGCCTCCTTTTTTCAGTGTCACCGGCGCATACGGTGCAGCAATTCTGGCACGGGAGGAAATGCAGGCATCCGGAACAACAGCCACGCGATTCGAGGGCTTCGTTCCTCCGCAGCTGACAGCCGGTCATCCCGATACGCCTTCCGACGCTGTCGCCGGCTCTGACTTTAACAACAAAGTCCAGGAATTCATTTTCGAAGGGTACAACCCTGCGCTGGATCCGGATAAAAAAACGGTCGGCATTCCCCGTGCCTTGTTCACCTACGGCATGTTCCCCATGTTCTATCCTTTTTTCCACGAACTGGGCTGCAACGTACTGCTCTCCGAACCGACTTCTGAGGAAACCATCCGCAAGGCGCAGAAGTATTCGCTGGACGAAACATGCTACCCGGTCAAGCTTATCAACGGCCATGCCGCCGAACTGGTGGAAAAAGGCGTGGATTACCTCTTTTTCCCGGATCTCTACACCGTATTTCATCCCGGCTCAAAAGCACGGCAGAACTTCGGCTGCGCGTATATGCAACTGGCGTTCAAAATCATCAATAAAGCCATGGAGCTCGATACAAAGGGCATCAAGCTCATTGCCCCGACCATTGCCTTCAACCAGGGCGGAGAATTCATGAAATCCGTATTCATGAACATGGGCCGCCAGTTGGGAAAGACAGAACAGGAAACCGGCAAGGCACTGCAGGCGGCCATGGGATCGCTCAAAGCGTTTGAAAGCAAGATTGAACGGCGGGGCAAAGAGGCCCTTGCAGCACTTGATCCGGACACAAAGACCTTCGTGCTCATCTCCAAGATCTACGGTGTCGCCGATCCGGTTCTCAACCTCGGCATCCCCGACAAACTGGCGGAAATGGGCTATCAGACCCTGCCTTTTTACGACATGCCGGAGGTGGACATCTTTCAGGAACATCCGAACATGTACTGGCCCTTCGGACAACATATCCTTGAAGCCGCCAAACTGGTTGCAGTGCACCCGAACCTGTACGCGGTGTTCCTCACGCACCACGGATGCGGACCGGACACAGTAACGACACACTACTTTAAGGAAATCATGGGGGACAAACCTTATCTGACCATCGAAGTGGACGAGCATTCGTCCGGCGTGGGCGTACGTACGCGTGTAGAGGCCTTCGTCAACAGCCTGGGCCGACGCCCTGTAAGGCAGGCCGGGCCCCTGGAAACATACACGAAAATATCGCCCGCGCCCCGCGTGAACATCCGGACGGACGCGGTCCAGCCCGGCAAAGGCACATTAATACTGCCCCGGTTGTATCCGTATTCCGAACTGGCATGCCGGCATATAAAAGCGTTGGGGCATGACGCCATCCAAGCGGACGTGATCAGCGCCGCGGCAATCGACCTGGGCAGAAAGCACACAGTGACCAACGAATACTATTCACTGACCGCATTACTGGGAAGTCTGTTTCAAACGTTGAAACACATCAACGGATCCGGCGGTCAGTTGAGCCTGCTGCTCCCGCAGAACGAAGGAGCCGAAGTAGACGGGCAATATGCGCGTTTCATTCGAAACAAACTGGATGAAAACGGGCTGAAGCACGTGGAAATCATATCCCCTTTCATGGAAGACCTTCTGCAGATGGACGACAACATGTCATGGACCATTTTCCTGTGTCTGCTTGCCGGAGATCTGGTTCTGCTTGCCCCTAGAGAACAACGGGAAGGCCTCATGGTCCTTCTTGCGGAAATGATCGACAGCAACTCCCTGAACCTCGACGCCCTTTGCTCCGTTGCCCGGAGCGTACGTAAGCTTCTGCAAAATCGGGACTCCCGGAAGACCATCTTTGCCCTGGGAGAACCCATGACGCTTTATTGCGGCATACTCAACGACGACACGTTCGAAGCTATCGAAACTGCGGGACATCAGGTGATCTACGCCCCCTTGAGCGAATACTTGTGGAGCTTCTGGTATGACCACGCGCCGGTGGGGAACGGCAACACTGCGCCCAAAAAACCGATTTTGGACCAATTCCGCGAAGTGCTGGGAACGCTTTCTGACATTCTGGGTGAATACAGCCATTTTGAACCCGACATGGAACAGACCATGAAACGAGCCGACAAGGTGGTGGGATTTTACGCAGGGGCCTTCGGTCGCTACCGAAGCGTGAAACCCCTGGGAAACCTTGCCAATGCACAGGGCATCATTTCTGTTGCCCCCATGTATGAAAACACCGGCATTTCTTTGGAAATCCTGCAGCGAAGCAACGGGAAGAACCTGCTGCCGATTCTGCCCCTGACCTTTGACGGGACAAGAAACGACAACGACAAAACCAAAACCGAATCTTTCATCCATTACCTTTAGCAGGATGAAGAATTGATGCGGCTAAAACGCTTTGAGGGAAAAACCATGGGGGCAAACGATTCGCCCGACGCCTTGCTTGCGTACTGTGGTGATCTGCGAATTCGGCGGCAACGTATAAACGCCCCGACCGAGAGGATGAAATGCACGACAAACCCCAATGTTCCGGCAACGGCTATTGCGATGAGAGGGCCGTGAATATCTTAAGGCGGTTCGGGCTCAAAGAAACCCGCCAGCGCAAAATTATTTTGGAGATCTTCCTGCGTATGGAAGGACACCCCAGCACGGAAGAAATCCATGAGGAAATTCTCCGGCAGGGACATAGAACAGGGATCGCAACGATCTATCGCCTGCTGCAGGTGCTTGTGCAGGCGGGAATTGTCCGTACGCTTGAATTCGGCGACGGACATACCCGCTATGAATACCGGGATGACTCGCAACAGCACCTGCATTTTGTTTGTACCACTTGCGGTCGCATTTTCGAAGTACCGGCTACCTCCGTAAACAACCAATTCGAACAATTGGCAAAAGCGCACGCCTTCTTTCTGCACAATCATACGACCTATTTATACGGAGTCTGCGACAGGTGCCTTCCGACCGGAACCAAAGCACACCCTCCCATAAAACAAGAAAGGATCGATCAAATGGGAAATACCCCCTGCAACAAAAGCAAAATGTGCACCACCGAAAAGAAAGGGTATGGTCCTACCAGTTTCCGGCTGCAGGATCCCGAGAGAGTTTTCCAGCACCTGGCGCTGCAGCGGGGCATGCTCTTTGTGGACGCCGGCTGCGGTGCCGGAGATTACTCGTTGTACGCCGCGCGTATTTTGGGCGAACACGGACGCGTTATCGCCCTGGACACCATGGAAACTTCTATCCAGCGCCTCGGGACAGTATCCCGCGAGAACGGCTGCGCCCAGATTAGTGCCCATGTCTGCGACATAACGGACAGCATCCCCGTGGAGGCGGACAGTGTGGACATTATTCTGTTGAGTACCGTTCTGCACATCAAAAGCGTACGCAACCGGGCTGAATCCATGTTTACGGAGTTCAAACGGACTCTCAGGGCTGGGGGCACTCTGGCGGTACTCGAGTGCAAAAAGGAGGAGGCTGATTTCGGACCTCCCTTGCATTCCCGCCTTTCCGTCGCCGAGGTCGAGGCGCTGGCCCGTCCCTGCGGTTTTAAAAAGCATTCTGAATTGACTCTGCAACACACCTATTTGGCTTGTTTCAAACCCATCTGAGCTTTATACTATCTCGCGATACAGGGGCTTTCTGATACAGATGAAAGCCCCTGTATCGCTGCAGCCCGCCTACTCATTCCGCCTCCAATTCATATGATGGTTTTGTCCGTATGATCAGCATGTTGAGCTTTTTTGCTGACCTCTTCAAGTAAAAGAGTAAACCCTGTTGTTGACAACCTCTGACAAAAATGAAACAAGGACTCATTGCTGATTATGAGTATCATTATCATAATAAAACATACAAACTACTTCATAGAATGCTGTCATGACCAATTCTCTTTCCGAACAACAAAAAGCCCGACAAAGGGACAGCATACATACACCGGTCTTGACACCTACTCGGCAAACCGAACTGGCCGCAATGATGCGGCTCTCGCCATCGAGCTTACATCAAAAGGACAGATGCTGCTGGGCCGCCTGGCAAGAATGCAAACTCAGACCAGGAGTCTGGATCAGTCTGCTGGATGAAGCGGAAAAAGAAAAACGCACCATACGCTATCAAAAAAGTGAGGAGTTGATTGATTTCGGATTTATCCTTGACGGCTGTTTTACCAACCAGTTGCGCGGATTCCGGAACGGATTGCGAGAGGTTGTAAACCAGCCGGGCCTGGGAGGCGTGGGATATTTGCCGGAAGTGGAAGGTGTAGTGCAAATCCCCGGACAGATGCGTACGCGCGTGATGCATATTCATGTTGCCAAAGAGACGCTTTATTCGCTGCTCAGTGAGGATATGGACTCCATGCCTCGCGAATTCGCAAAAATTCTCGAGGGCGGATCTTCGAAGGATTTTTTTTACCACGGCGCAGTGGAACCGGCGGTATTGGCTTCTGTGCGGGAATTGACCTGCGGCATTCGCAGCGGCCTGCCTCGAAAAATTTTTTTGGAAGGCAAGGCTCTCGAACTGGTGGCCATGCAGTTGTTCTGGCTGCACAACAGGGAGAACGGCGTTTCAGGACTGTCCCTCAGCCCGGATGAACGAGACCGCATCCACGCGGCCAAAGAAGCCCTGGTGGAAAATCTGGCCTATCCTCCTACTATAAGCGTTCTCTCCCAGCGCTTCAATCTGAGTATCAACAAGCTTCAGTTCGGATTTCAGGAAATTTTCGGGTACACAGTGTACGGATTTCTCAAGGAATACAAGCTGCAAAAAGCGCAGCTGCTTTTCAAGCAGGCTGAGATGAATGTCAGCGAGGTGGCCTGGGAAGTCGGATACGTCAATATCAGTCATTTCAGCGCCGCCTTCAAAAAACGTTTCGGCATCCTGCCCAAACAGTTCCTCAACTCCATCAGGCGGATAAGCTAGCCTTCATCCCCTGCCTCTTTTTTTCAGTGCGCAGCCTTGACCCTTTACGCTTCTATTCGGGCAAAACAGGGTAAAAATCGACGTTCCCGGGGCAGAACACAGTCTCAGGTTCAGGTACGTTTCCTGTATCCACATTAACCGAAACGTACGATGAGGCTGCAATGAACATGAAACATCTTTTACTCTCCTGGCCGGCAGTCGCGGGATTTGTACTGGCAAGCTTGTGTTTCGCCGCGCAGGCCCTTGCAGAAGACGCACCAGCCGCGACAAAGGCGTACACGCTGGACGAAGTGTTTGTCACGGCGCAAAAACGCGAGGAAAATCTCCAGGACGTGCCCGAAAGCGTGACCGCCCTGTCCGCAATAGAAATCGAAGACGCGGATATTGAAACCACCACGGATCTTTCCCAGCATGTGCCGAATTTTTACTTCAATGATTTTGGAAGCCGCAGGCACGGACTGATGTTCATGCGGGGCATCAAAAGCCTGCCCGGCATCGAACCGGCCACCGGGTATTATGTGGACGGAGTCGGTTTTTCCAAATCCTACATGTACAACTTTCCGTTGTTTGATGTGGAGCAGATCGAAGTACTCAGAGGCCCGCAGGGCACGCTCTACGGCCGGAACACAATGGGCGGAGTCATCAACGTCCGGACAAAACAGCCCGGCAACGAACCCGCCGCGTCCATCAGCACTTCGCTGGGGAATTACTCGAAAACCGAGGTCAAAGGATCAGTAAGCGGCGCATTCATCAAAGACAAACTGTATTACGGCATTGCCGCCTTGTATGACGCGCATGACGGGTACGCGCAAAACGACACGGACGCGGACGGCAGGGAAGGCAACTATCAGGACGCCAAAGCCGCCCGTATGAAAATGCGGCTCACACCCAGCGACGCGCTTGACCTGACCCTTAGTCTGGACGGCCAGACCCATGATGACGGGGCCTACCCTTTTCGCAGAACCTCGCGCAACAGCCTGGTGCAAAAAGGGCTGTTGCCGACCGACATGCGCTTTCATTACTCCCACGATTTCGAGGGGAGCCAGAGCAACGACAGCCTCGGTATTTCACTGAACGCCGATTACGATACGGGGTTCGGGACCTTCACATCCATCACCGGGTATCGCGACTATTACAGCAAAGAGGAAATAGACGCGGATTTCAGCCCGCTGGACATGATGCGCAAAGAGCTGATCATCAAAGACAGGCCCTTTTCCCAGGAACTCCGCTTTGCTTCGCCCGATGACGCGGGCGACCTGAAATGGCTTACGGGAGCCTATTTTTTCCATTGCGACGTGGAAAATGATTACACCAATTTTTACCGTTCGGGCATGGCTCGAAGTTCGTCCAATCCTTTCAATCCTGGAACGGGCCGGCGGCTGTTTCAGGCGGAGAAGCTCAACTGGGGCGGCGCCCTGTTCGGGCAGGCCACCTATACATTTTTCGGGCAGCTTGATTTTACTCTGGGGTTGCGCGCCGATTATGAAGAAGCCGAAATCGACGCCGAACTCCGCGATACCCCTGAAGGCGGCAGTACGCGTACCACTGCAAGCTATTCGGACACACGGGATTTTGTCGCACTCACGCCCAAAATCGCCCTGGACTGGCGAATGACCCCCGACCACATGCTCTATGTATCGTTCGCAGGCGCGCACCGCAGCGGCGGTTTCAACGATTTCGCAGCGCCCAGCAATAAAATGACCTATGATAGTGAATACAGCTGGAACTACGAACTGGGCAGCAAGAATACTTTTTTCAACAAACAGCTGACCCTGAATCTGTCCGGATTTTACACCGCCATAGAAGACGAACAGCTGGCCGTGTTCAATGAAGAAAACATGCAGGGCTATCTGGACAATGCGGGACGCTCGCACCGAGTGGGCGCGGAGGCCGAGGCCCGTTATTCGCCGCTCGCCGGGCTCGAACTGATCGGTTCGTGCGCCTATGTGGAAGCCGAATACGACAAGTATGAGGATCCGGTCAGCAACGCGGACTATAAAGGGAACCGCGTTTCAGGTGTGCCGGACTACAGTTACACCCTGGGCGCGCAGTACCGTTATCCGCTGACTCCGGACTGGAACCTGTTCAGCCGTGTGGATCTCATCGGCACGGGCGTACGGTATTTTGACGACGCCAATGAGGTGCGGGCCAACCCGTACGCGCTTGTCAATGCCAAACTCGGCTTTGAAGGGAAGCATTTCGACGGTTATCTCTGGGCCAAGAACCTTCTGGACCGGCGTTATACCCTGTATGAAAATACGGCCGCGGGCATAGCGCAGGACGGTCCTCCCATCACAGTGGGCGTCACCCTCAGCCTGCGTTTCTAACGCTTGATGCAAACTCGGGTACCGGTTTTGGGTTGTACTACCGGTAGATCACAAAGCGTCCGCGAGACAAGCTGTCTCCCGGACGCTTTTTTTGTCTCTTTCTTTTCTCCAGGACTGCAGTTCGCCAGTTGTTCCAGGGCAAAACAAAACGTTTCGGGGCAGAAACAGATACGCAGTTCGGCTACCTATTTTCTTTATCCGTACGCTTGCTAAAAACATAAGGAGTCGCGCTATGCGGACAATCACTTCCGCTTTGTATCTTCCGAAAAAAGTCAGGACCAAAATTCTGCTGCTCAGCGCCATGTATCTGTGCCAGACGATTTCCGTGGGGTTTGTGTTTGGCAGCATGCCGGTAATCCTGCGCAATATGGGCACGTCCCTGCAGCTTGTGGGCGGCCTGTTTCTGCTGCATTTGCCCTGGGCTCTGAAATTCCTCTATGCCTCCTGGGTGGACAGATATTACATCCCGGCGATCGGCCGGCGGCGTTCCTGGATTTTTCCCTTGCAGTGGCTCGGGGCTCTCATTTTGCTGTGCGTCTCGCAGACACCCCCTGAAACGCATTTCTGGACCATGTATTTCCTGCTGTTATCACTGAACATCGTCATGGCCACCAATGACATTGCCGTGGACGGCTACGCCACGGACATTCTGCTACCCAACGAACGCCCCTGGGGCAACACCATACAGTCCGGAGCGCGTTTCCTCGGCCTGCTGCTGGGCGGAGGCCTGTTGCTGTTTTTTTACGGGATATTCGACTGGGCGCTCAGTTGCGCGCTGCTGGCCGTCTGCGTGTTTCTATTGAGTATTCCGGTGCTTCTGCATCGGGAGCTGCCGAGCGAATACGCGGATGAGTTGCCTACAGGTCAAACGGGTAAGCCGGGCGGAATCTGGTCTTTCTTGCGTCGGCCCCGGGTACTCTGGCTGCTGCCCGTGCTGATAGCGCCCACCACCTTCGCCTTTACCGGAATACAGATGCGCATGGCCTTTTTTACGGACCTGGGCATAGATCCGCGGACCATGGGCACGATACTTTTTCGCTATGCCTATCCCGTGGGATTCGCAGGTACCATGCTCTGTGGGTATTTTTTGCACAGAAGCAGCCCCGTCAGCTTTCTGCGGTTGTTCTGCTGCCTGTCTATCGGGCTCGCGCTATTTTGCGCGTTGCTTTCTCCGCGTCCGGACCATCTGCCGGTTCTGCAGACGGCAATTGTTCTTTCGCTGGACAACATTTTGGTCGGGGGCGTTCAGATCTGGGCCTATACGCAAATGATGCGAGTCAGCGCCGGACAACAGTCCGGCATGGGATTCGCCGTGCTCAGCAGCCTTTTTCTTCTGGTACCCATGCTCTCCGCTCCGGCTTTTGGGGCCCTGGGGGACAGAATCGGTTTCCCCTCCTTGTACCTGTTGTTGAGCGTGCTGATGAGCATCGGTTTTCTCTTTTCGGAGACGCTCCTGCTATTCCGCAAACAGCTTGTTTTCCCGCAAGGGCTTAATCCTGCGCAGATTGCCGGTCGGGTAAAGGAGCCTACATGCTGAAACGAATTGTTATCCTTTGTTGCCTGGGGCTCCTCATCCCGGCCGGGGTCTGTGCCGACTCCGATGTTGCGCGGGTCTTCGAACAGGCCAGACAGGGCATCAAGGCGGAAACCGCGGCCCAAGCAAAGTATGATGGATGGTCTGCGGAAAAGGAAAGGCTCTCCGGCGAAATCCGCGACCTCAAGGCAACGGACGCCTGGCTGGATTTCCAGATCCGCAAATATAAGACCTATGTTTCGGAGCAGCAAAAGGTCCTTGCCGAACTGGCGCGCCGAAAAGAGGAGACCATACGGCTGCGCAGGGAACTGGAGCCGTTTCTGGAGACAATTGTCCGGAGTCTGGAAGAGGCCGTTGCCGCGGACCTCCCCTTTTTACAGGAGGAACGTGCTCGGCGCATCGATTTTCTCAAACAGTCCCTGGCGGATTATCACATCGGCCTTGGAGAAAAGCTCAGGCGCGTACTCGAAGCCCTGCGCGTGGAAGCCGAATACGGCCGAACCGTGGAGCGTACGGAGGAAACGCTTGATCTGAATGGGACAAAGACCAGGGTCCGGCTGCTTCGTTTGGGGCGCATTGCCTTGTTTTACCTAAGCGGCGACGGCACGGCCGGTATTTGGGACGCGGAAGCCAAGAACTGGCGGCAACTGGACCCCGCGTACGCGCTAACCTTGCGGCATGCCTGCGACATGGCGGAACGCAAGCGGGCCGTGGAGCTTCTGGGGCTGCCTGTATCGCGGCCAACACCTGTACGTACGCAGCACGCCGCAGTGTCCGCGCAAGGAGAAAAACAATGAAATGGCTGTCAGTAACAGCATGGGGCTGGATCTGCTTTGGGCTCGGGCTCGGGTTGACGCCTGCCTTAACGGCCCATGCGGATAACTGGACCCGTGTTTCCAGTGAAATAGCGCAATGGCGGCAAATAGCCCAAGCCGAGAGCCGGCAGACCCTGGAACTATTGCAGCAAGAAAAAAGCGAACTCACCGGTCTGCATGCCGGTCTCCAGGCGCAAGTGGCGCAAAAGCAAGAGGTTTTTGACGCATTGAAAGCGCAATACGACGAACTGCTTGTCAGGGAAAAAACCTTGACTGAAGAGCTGGATGCTGAGGAGTACGCATTCAAAACCATAGACGGGGTGATACGTGGCGAGGCAAAACAGGCCAGGGATTTGTTTCACGAGAGCCTGACTTCTGCGGAGTATCCAGAACGAGGAGCTGCCCTCCAGCGCCTGCTCAATCCGGACGTATTTCCCGGTCTGCTCGGGGTGCGGGAACTGTTGCGCCTGTACCTGGAGGAAATTAACGCTTCGGGCGCTGTCCGTTTTCGTAACGGTGAATTCGTGAACAAGCAGGGGCTGCGTACGCAGGGTGAAATCCTGCGGATGGGCTCTTTCACCGCAGCCTATCGTCTGCCGGATGGAGAAGCAGGCTTCCTGCGGCCCGAGGCGGATGGTTCCACCCTGGTGGCGGTTCAGGGAGATCCCGGGTGGCGGACGCTCCAGGCCGTGGGGGCCTATTGGTCGGGACAAAGCCCGGAATTTCCTTTGGACATTTCCAACGGCGCCGTGTTTCAGCGTATGAAGCAGGAGCAAAAAAGCCTTGCGGACTGGCTGCGTTCCGGCGGTCTGCTGGTATGGCCCATTGTGTTGACCGGTTTTGCCGCTTTGCTGCTCATACTGGAACGCTTTTTCTCCCTCGGCCGTATCCGGGTGACTTCTCAAAACAACATGCGCGCGATTCTGGATTTCGTATCCCAAGGCGAGTGGGAGGCCTGCGAGCGCTTTTGCCGTGAACGACAACGCTTTCCCACCTGCCGGATCATTGGTCATGTCCTGAAGTTTCGCGCAGGTTCGCGGGAACTGATTGAAAACGCCTTTCAGGAAGGTATGCTCAGGGAATTGCCCAGGCTGGAGCGCTTTTTGCCCACGCTCAGCGTGCTGGCTGCCATAGCGCCCTTGCTCGGTCTGTTGGGCACGGTAACGGGCATGATCAATACTTTTCAGGTGATCACGCTCTACGGTACGGGCGATCCGCGTATGCTGTCCGGCGGAATTTCCGAAGCCCTGGTCACCACACAACTCGGCCTTGCCGTGGCCGTGCCCATCATGCTGCTACATCATGTCTTGGACCGCCGGGTGGACAAGATTCTCGGGGATATAGAAGAAAAAGGCGCACAGTTTTCCGTGGCCCTGATGCGGCCGGACAGTTCTCCAGCAGAGGAGTCCTATCATGCGGCCGCATGAATTGCTTGAACGGGCGCTGGAACAATTTCAGGCTGGCGGCAGCCTGATGATTCCTTTGCTGCTGCTCGCTCTGACCATGTGGACCCTGGCGCTGGCTGCCTTTGGCTGGTTTTTCCGTGAAAACCGCAGAGAACTGCCGCCCGGCGAATCGCTGGATGCTTTGGCAAGCAGTCCGGCACCTCTGAAACGACTGGCGGACTGGCAGCATGAAATTCTTACCGGATATCAATCCGGGCGATGCGATGATCCAGACCTGAACCGAAGTACACTGGAAAGCCTGCGTACACGACAGGAGGCCAAAGCCATGCGTCACGTCCGTTCGGTGCTGTTGCTGGCTGGCGCGGCGCCACTGCTGGGGCTGCTCGGCACGGTCACCGGCATGATCGCAACCTTTGACGTGATCTCCGCCTTTGGCACCGGCAATGCGCGCGCACTGGCCGCCGGAATTTCCGAAGCACTGGTGACAACCCAAAGCGGCCTTGTGATTGCCGTTCCGGGCCTGCTCATGGGCGGGCTGCTGCTGCGCAGAGCGGAAAAGCTCAAACAACGGATGGAACTCTTCTGCATCGCACTACTGCGTACGCAGACAAAACAGCAGGAGGGTTGAGATGCACCCCATCCGCAATACGCGCGCGCTACGCTCACGCAAAACCGATCTCAACATGACGCCGCTCATCGACATGGTCTTTATTCTCTTGATTTTTTTTATCGTAACAACCAGCTTCGTACGTGAATCCGGCGTGGAAGTGGAACGGCCCGCTGCGCAAAGTGCGGAAACAAAGGAAAGCGCCAACGTCCTGCTCGGCCTGACCAGCGACGGTCAGTTGTTTGTAGAAGGCCGCAGCCTGGATATCCGCTCCTTGCGGGCTTACATGGAGCGATTTCTCGCGGAATCACCGGAAGGTTCGGTGGTGGTGGTGGCGGATAAAATGGGCATGACCGGCGTGCTGGTGCAGGTATTGGATCAATGCAGACTTGCCGGGGTTCAGGATATCAGCGTGGCGGCGAGGAAGGAATGACGCCCCGTACGCGCACTCCTCTGCGCTATGCAGCGGCTTTTGTTTTCGCGACGGTGATCGTCGGATGTTTTTCGCTGGGGGTCGTATCACTGACGGGTGGACTTCCGCAGACGGAAATTGCCCCTGTGCGGGAAGCCATCCGGCTGGTCCCCCCAAAATTAGCCGAACAGCCCCACCCCCCCGAACCCAAGCGGCCGGAAGAATGCAAGCCGCCGGAGCCTTTGCAAAAAAAATTTGCCACCCGTCCCACGCCGCGACTACGCCAACCTGTCCTGAATTTGTCCACACCGGATTTTTCTCCGGATCTTGGAGCGGGTGCTGCCGGTGGGATAGCCGTGCCTCGGCTTGAGCTGGGCGTTACGGATTTTGAATTGAACGAGGTGGATGAAAAGCCCGTGGCCTTGCGGCGTGTTGCTCCGGAGTACCCCTACCAGGCCCAACGAAGCCACCAGAAAGGCAAGGTCGTCATCCGCATGCTGGTGACGCGTGAAGGACAATCCGCGAACATTTCGGTGCACTCAGCAACTCCCAAGGGCGTGTTCGAAAAAGCCGCTCTGTCGGCTGCCCGGCGCTGGACCTTCCGGCCTGGAAAATACAAGGGACAGGCGGTGAACACCTGGGTGCTCGTGCCTTTTACCTTTGAGTTGACTCCATGAAATCTACAAGAATTATTTTGCTACTACTGCTTGTTTCCTGTTTTTCCTCTCTCTGCCTGGCGCAGGAATTGTCACCCGCAGACCGTACTGAGTTGTCAGCGGCCCAACGGTTGATTGACGATAAACAGTATGCCGAAGCCGTGAAACGGCTGCAAAAACACCTTGAGGCAACAAAGGACGCTCCAACCTCGGTCTTCGCACTGCTTGGCAACGCCGCGTATCTGGCAGGGAATAAACATCTAGCCATGCAGGTGTTTACAAAAGGACACAAGCGGTTTCCTCAGGACGCGGACCTTTGCCTGAACGCGGCTGTCGCTGCTTTTAGCTGTGCGCAATACGCGGCGGCCGGGAAGCTGTTCGAACAGGCATGTGCACTTCGCAAACCATTTGATCCGGAACTGCTCTTTAAATCCGCCACCGCGTATTACCAGGCAGAAAAATACCAGGCGGCCGCAAATGTTGTCAGCAGACTTCTGCCCGCGCGCAAAGTCGAAAAAGAAAACTGGCTGCGTCTTGCTATTCACGTGTACAGAAAAAACAAAAATTGGAAACGCGCATCCGGCCTGATACTTCGTTTTCTCTCCCGCAATCCCAACGATGACGCGTATTGGGGACTGCTGGCCAAATTATATCTGGAACAACGGAACTACACGGATGCTGCGGCCGCGCTGGAGATTTTGTACCGGCTGAAGAAACCCACTCCAAAAGAAAAGCAACAGTTGGCCCGGATTTATGGTTTCATCAAAGCGCCGCTTCTGGCTGCGGCGACCTTGGAACAAACATCAAACTCTCAGTCGCCGGCGGACCGTATCGAAATCGCCGGCTTCTACGTCTCGGCTGGGCGCAACGCAAAGGCTTTGAATTTACTTAAACCGCCCCAAAAGGACAGAACGGGCGCACTCATGTTATTACGCGGAAAAATTTTGTTCTCGGCTCGCCACTTTGAAGACGCGGAAACTGTTTTTCGCGATTGCACGCAACTACCCGCCATTGGCCCGCAGGCATGCTATTACCAGGGGTTGTGCGCCTGGGAGCGAAAGGACTGGGGGCTGGCCAAGCAGGCTTTTTCTCGTATTATCTCGGACAAGAACTACGGCAATCTGGCTGCAAACGGACTGGCTATTCTGCAACATATCCGGGAATAATTCCGACTACAGGCGTTATCTCAGTGCAATAGGCTTTTTTAGGTCAATAAGCACTTCATACGCCGGCTATAAATTTTTCCCTCGATGGAAACAGGAAAACAGGTCACTCCGCCGCCTTTTTCAAATCTTTTTTCGAGAATCTGAGAAAGTAATCCCTCAGGCTTGAGACCATTCCGATAGACCGTCATCGGCTTTTGACCGTCAAAGGCAACATGCCGAAGGGTATTATAAAATTCGAACAAGCGGGCCAGGCGTTCCACAAACACATTATCCAGCCAGGGGCCCCGGCCATCCGTACTTGCTGGACAGCTCAGCGATAGTCTGTTCGCCGGATAAAGCATCAAGAGCGGTTTTGGCCTTGAATTCCGCAGAAAATTTGTTTTTTCTTAGACATATTTCCCTCTTCATGAGGGGTTTATCTCCACCTTAACTTCTGGTCCAGATTTTTGGGGCCACTTCTAAACACAGGGGCGATTTCAAGCCGGTGTATTTTGAGTCGTTTAAAAATTCTCCATATGTGCTCCACTGGGCATTTTATCAGCCTGTCAGTCTATATTAGATGCGCGAGACTGCTTTCTTGGTATACATATCAGGAGGACAACCGCGACAGCACATAGAACCAGAGACAAAATCATGTCATTTCTGAAGGCCGTTTGTGCCTTTATCATTGGGGAGCCGGATGCGGCCTGTTTGAAATAGGTATACATCCCGCCGTAAATCATAGTGGCGATCATGGTGAAAACAATAGGAAGCAACGACTTGAGGGAGGTTATTGCTCCTGTGGATTCGTTGTCGGCCTGTTGCATCAGGTACGTCATGATCCCGGCGCAAAACAGGTTGAGCGCGAATCCGTAAATCACCAGGAAAGTGATCATGTAGGCTATGGAAGTCTGGAGGTGGAAGGTTGCCAGCGCGCCTGTCGCACCGCAAAAAGCGATTGCACCTGCCATGCTGACGGCCCGAGCCCCGAATCTATCGACGCACCAACCGGCAGGCGGTGAGGAAACAAGCGTTGTCATGGCGAGCACTATTAACAGGTAGCTGGCTTTCTCAAGCGAAAATTGCATGGCCTCCACAAAATACAAAGGCAACAGAAGGCAGCCCACGTTTTCCACGACAATGACGCAAACCGAGCTCATGAGGGTCAGGAGAACAGGCCTGTTTTTCAAAACTGCCAGGTTGAGGAGCGGAGCCGGAGATTTTTTTTGGAAGTGCGCAAAAAAAGCCAGCAACACCACGGCCCCCGCGAACCACCAAGCGGCGTCGAGGTGGAACGTATTGTCCTCATAAGCCAGGTGCAGGGAGTAGACCAGGCAGGCAAAAGCGAGAAAGCAGAGGAACGCCCCCATGGAATCGAAGGATGCCTTGCCGCTCGGACGGGACGTCTGTTTCTTCAGCAGCAAGTGGGATGACACGGCCCCTGCCAGGCAGACGGGAATGTTGACGAGAAAAATCATACGCCAGCTGAAGTGGGTCAGGATCAGGCCGCCGAAAAAAAGGCCTACGGTGTAGCCGGCTCCCGCAGCAACTCCCACAACTCCATATGCCTTGCCAAGGTGTTCTTCCGGGACATGGTCTTTGATGATAATGGCGTACGTGCTGAGAAACATTGCGCCGCCGATGCCCTGCACAAACCGGAAAAACAGCAGCGACGTATAATTCCAGGAGGCCGCGCACAAAGCCGAGGACGCCAGGAAAATCCAAAAACCAAGTTTAAAAAGGCGGTTTGCGTGGCCCATATCGTTGAGCCGCCCGAAGATGAGCAACGTGCCCGCCATGGCCAGCAGATAGGTGATAATGACCAGGACAGTGCTTTCGACGGAAATCCCGAATTCATGGGTGAGCACAGGGATCGCGATGTTGATTATTGTAAGGTCGATATTCACCAGCAACAGAGCGAGTGTGACCGCCGCAACGATAATCACATGCCGCTTCATGCCACAGACCCGCCGAGGCTCTCGTTCTTTTCGGCCAGCATGATGACACGCCGCCTGTCCGGGGTGAACGGCTCAAAGCCTTCACCCCAGGTTCTGACCAGGGTAAAGCCCGCCAGCGAGAGCATGACCTCAAGCTGCTTCGGCGTGTAGATACGGTCGAATCCTTTCAAAAGACGCTCGCCATCTTCAGTTTGAATTTTTACGGGCAGAATACATTGTTCGCAGACCGGGTCCCAGGCCACTTCGACCGTATGCCCATCGGTATCGGTTTTTTGCACAATGTTATTGAGCAGATTTTCCCGATTGGGCGTCTCAATCAACAACCGGCCGCCGGGCTTCAACGCCCTGGAGAACATGAGCAGAATCTCGAAATCATTCTCAATATCGATATATCCAAGGCTGTTGAACCAATTTATTGCAAGATCAAATACGTGCTTATGATCGATGGCCAACATGTCGCCGATCCGCAGTTCCCCCTGCAACCCGGCTTCATCAAACCGTTGCCGCGCCTTTGCGATAAAGTCGGCATTGATATCAATGCCGACGTAATCACAGCCGGAGGCGGCAATATGCACTCCCACCCGGCAATCTCCGCAGGGGCAGTCCAGAAGGGTGTGCTCCGAGCTGATGCCAAGAGCCGCGACAATCATGGCCGCATCCTTTTTTGCGTCTTCTTCGGGCTTGAGCCACATCTCGTCGGGCAGTAGCTTGAACCAGTTGGGATCGTACTTCTCGCTCCCGCGCAGGGTAAAAAGCAGGTTGGGCATCTCCTTTTCCATCAGACAGGCCAGTTCATAATCGCGCAGGACCATGGCTTCGTCTTCCCCGCACAACGTGACCGACCCGCAGTTGGTCAGCAAATCAATAGTTCGCGTCATCCATGGATGTTGCACTGCCTCGGAAAAATCAGCATTATAATATGTTTTCAGATGCTTAAGCAGATTAACGGCAGGCACGGTGTCGATTTCGCCTTCCCTGTCCGAAATAAACAATTTGCTCATGATGGCCTTTGACGGCGCATAGGATGCATGGAGCCGGGCTTCAAACCGATCCGGAGCAAGCAACGCCTCCAACGTGACACTAAGCTGCGTTTGTCCCAGCACTTCTTCCTGGAGCGACTGCGGCATGAACATGTCCCCGCCCATTGGACGGGCACCGCACTCGATAAGAACCGGTCCGTCCGCCGTGACCATGACCTCCGTATGGGCCGGTCCGCAGCGTACCCCAAGGACGTCGAGAACCTGCAATGAATAGTCGATCAACCCTTCCGGCGCAGCATCAAGCGAACGAAGGAGCCTTATGCCCGAATAGAGTGGTGGCCCGTGGGGGCTGACACGCTTATCGTATTGCCAGATGCTCGAAATGAAATGCTTTCCTTCACGGGACACGGTGTTGACGATAAATTCCGTGCCCAGCGCGCACTCCTGGAGCATGACTTCGTCGATCAATTCATCAAAAATGTCGTTGGTTTGAAAAAGATTGCCGAAAGACTCTTCAAGCAGTTCGAATGAATCACACATCATGACGCCTTGAGTGGCGGCACTTCGGGGCGGTTTCACCACTATGGGCCGGCTGTCGGCCCCGTCGGCCCATACCTGGGCGGCCCACTCGCATGCGGTTTCCCAAGTAGCGCAAAGACATGAGCGAAGCGACCGCAGTCCCGCTTCAGCCAGCCGCTGGTGCATGAGGAATTTGTCGCGTCTGGCCGCGCTCCCGCCAGGATCGTTCCCTGGCAGCCCCAGCGCGGCGCAGAGGGAATCGGCCAGCTCGACGCCGCTCTCAGTGCCGGCGACGACCGCCGCAGGGCGCAGACGCCGCAGGTCTTCAATCAGCCTGTCCGGTTCTTGCCCTTCGGAAAACGCGTGTTCGTATTGCTTAATCATGTCGGCATAACTCGAACCGACCAGATGGATATTATCCTTCAGGTTAAGCAAACTTTCCGAGGCGACATGGACAGGCAGACATCCGAAGCGCCTGATAAAGGAAGGATAGTGTTTCCCTGTGGAAATCCCGTCAACGACGACAACATAGCTTTTTTCTTTCATTACAGTTCCGCCTGCGTTGCAAACACGAGGTATAGGTAAAGAGACGCGGACCGGACCGCCATCAGCCCTGTTTCTTGAGAAGAAATAGTTTTTCGTGGTTATTTGCTTCCCAGTCTTTAATGGTCAGTATATCCTGCATCAGCGTCTTCCGGTCTTCACAGGTCAGATAGACTGTTCCGGGCGATGTAAAAAAATCCACTGTCTCGGAGACACTCTTTGTTTTTTCACAATTGCTGAAATCACAGGAGTAAAAACTGGATAACTTTTTCAGATTTTCGGGACCGGGCACGGCTTCCACTTCACCGGCAACAGAAGAAATTATCAGCTTGAATGCCATGGGCTGCTTGATGTGATAGCCTTCGGAACGAATTTGGTCGAAGCGTTCAGGATCCAAAACCGCGTCTAAGGCCAGAGAAAACTGCGAATGATGCAGGCAGCGGTCAAACAAATCCAGCGCCGTGCCTCCGCCCATGGGCCTTGCTCCGGTTTCCATAAGCACCGGGATACCGTCTTGTGGCAACATGATTTCCGAATGCGCAGCTCCCGTTTTGATGCCCAGAGCATCCAGCACGTTAAATACGTACTCGATGACCACATCCGTACGGTCGCCAAGATTTTCAACAAGCTGGGCATTGTCGTACACCATCTTGTTTCCGATCCAATGAAACTCGTACTGCCACATGTCACTGACGGCATGCTTCCCATTGCGCGACACCGTATTGACGGCAACTTCGCCGCCCACGACGAACTCCTCCACAAGAAGTTGATCGTTCACCAACCCGATAATGCTTTTTTTGTGCAGCAATTGTTCGTAAGCAGCGGCAATGTCCTCCACCGAACGGCACAGCAACACCCCGTCCGACCCGCCTGAGTCCAATGGTTTGACAACTACAGGGAGCAGGTCGTTGGATTCGACCCAGTTGATGACTGCATCCGGATTGTCGCTCCTGAGAGAACGGATATGCCGCAGGCCGCAATTTTTAATCGCCTCCTGCATCTGATACTTGTCGCGGCGGGCATGGCTCAGGGCAATGTCGTTCCCCTGAAGTCCCAGCCGGTCGGCAAGGCTGTCCGCCAGCAGCGTTCCGGCTTCGGAGCTGTTGATAATCGCAACAGGATCATAGGATTTGATTGTGTCGACAAGGGCATCCATCCCCATGCTTTCATTCAGGTTTACAAGGTACTTATCTTTGTTGCGTTCAGCAGATGCGATTGCATAATTATAAAAATAGGAATCTGATTCAAAAAAAGATGTTACATGAACAATATCATAATTGCGTTTCTGAAGCAGCGGAATGAAATAATCCCTTGGACTCAGTGAATCCACCAAAACGACACAATCGTTTTTCTTCATTATACTATCTCCATGTAATACGAAATATTGGCGACACTTTCGCCATAAACCGCCATCCTGTAAGCATAACAGATTCCAGCCGAAAACCAGCCATTTGAGGTTTGCGGTGGTTGAGCATTTCATGTGCCGGCTTTGTTGCAAAAAGGAATGCACTTCGGAGTAAGATGAATTTGTCCCTTTTATTTGAAAGACAGACTGCCAAGTCGGATACTTTTATGCATCATTGCTTGCAGAGTCCGTGTTTTCTATCCCCCTCACTTGCCTTGTTTTAATCCTGATTTGTCACTACCTCACGAATTGCCTCCTTTGCTGAATCCGGGATTGACCGTCATTTTTATTTCACACGACCCTGAAAAGGCATTTTGATCAAAAAAATAAAACGGATTGAGCCGTTAAAATCATCCTTGAAAGTTGCGCCTGAAAGTATTGGCTTTTGGTTTATTCCAAAGTTTTAGGAATATTCCAATATTCAACGTCGGGATGTATTTTCAGAAGTCCGAGTTCCTGAGAAACTTCCAGTACCATCAACCCTAACAAGACGATGAGAATGAAGCACCCGAGCAATTTTTTCAGTGAATATTTGCGCTTGTCATTTTTGAAAAGTAATAAAGTCGGAAGGAATCCAAAAACAAGGGTTATGCCGACGCCTCCCACAATATCCAAGGCGACAAGAAAAATATTCGGATATATCAATGCCACAGCAAGTGGAGGCAAAAAAGTACATATTGTTTCGCTGCTGCGGTTCCACCAAGGAAGACGATGAGACAATAAATCCCTGAAGAATCCCATGAGACTTATTCCGACAGCAAGATACGACGTGATAATAGCAAATATGGTGAATACAACGCCTGAAACTGCAACCAGCTGATTATTCAAAACAGACGCCAGAGGAATGGTCGCAGGAAGCCCAAGATTGAAAGCCCCCAGGATACTCCCTTCGTCGGAGCCTGTAAGCGGAAGAGCGCCAACCACCATAATCATCCATAATGCGTTGATAAGCAGGGGAAAGATTGTGCCCAACAGGAGGGCTGTCAGGATTGGTTTTCTTTTGTATCCCAGGCTTCGCGAGGCTGTAACCAAAATCGGGTGAAAGCAAAAAGCGGTAGATATGATCGGCAGCACGGAAGGGAGAAAATGCCAGTCCTTATGATTCAATCGTCCAATCTGAAAATTGCCGCAAGCCGCCCATATCAAAATGCAAAAGGTTATTCCCATGGCTATCATGAAAATGGCGTTTCCCTTTCGCACCACGTCCGGCCCCAAAAAAACAAAGGTTGTGGCAAAGATAAAAAACGCCAACAAATACCAATTTTTAGATTCTGGCGCAGCAAAAAGGGAACTGAGGGCGCAGGCTGCTCCGGCTAGATAGGCCACGAGAACGCCGTAAAAAATGATGAGATAGCCGACGGTTGCCACTACTTTAGCCCATGTTCCCAGTTCATGGGATAGTAAAGAAGGCAAATCAGCTTCTTTGTCATTGGATTTGAGGATTGTTTCCACCAATATCCAGGCGGTTGTAAGCATTATTGACCATACGAGCAGCATTCCCAGGAGTGTCGGGATTGTTCCTGAAAGTCCTGTTTTTATGGGGAGCCCTAAAATTCCCGCACCGATAGTGGTTCCGGCTATCAACAGGGCTACGGTCACGACGGGTGTTTTTGTAGAGTTATTCATTTTTTTGATAGGAATGCATAGATTTTCTTGTAGACAGGACTATATTTTGGAACAAGACGAATTTGTTCTGTCTTTTACTATAGTACTCTCAATGGACAAAGCCCCCACATAACCCCGTGCTATTAAGAACACTTCCTGAATATTGCCCACCATATATCCCAACTTGATTCAAATAATCATTTACACCAGACAAAGTCAAATCAGCTCTCCATCAAAGAAAAGGGCAGGGGCTCTGACCGGACGTAAAAAAAGGCATACCAAACTGAATTGATATGCCCTACAAGCGCATCCACTTTCTGAGCTGCCTACGCGGCAGTCAACTCCGGGCATATCGTTGGTCGCGCGATTAAAAATTTCTGAGCTGCCTACGCGGCAGTCAACCAATGGTGTTCGAGCAATTTCATTACCCATAGTTTCTGAGCTGCCTACGCGGCAGTCCACAGTGAAAGCGCCTCGCGTTTGCTGTCCGGAAATTTCTGAGCTGCCTACGCGGCAGTCAACTGGACTTTCGGAAAGACGAACATCTACGCGAATTTCTGAGCTGCCTACGCGGCAGTCAACGTCTATCTGGCGGGTTCGCCCTGGCGACATCATTTCTGAGCTGCCTACGCGGCAGTCCACGACGACAATGGTCAGGCGCTTGTGCCCCATCGTTTCTGAGCTGCCTACGCGGCAGTCAACTGGAATGCCGTCTATGACAAGCTCTTCCGCCTTTTCTGAGCTGCCTACGCGGCAGTCCACGCTTGAACGTCTCTCCCTTGCGTTCTGGGATTTTTCTGAGCTGCCTACGCGGCAGTCCACTCGGGCCGGATACCAATATCATGTTCGCTCATTTTCTGAGCTGCCTACGCGGCAGTCAACACTACGGATTTAGCACATTATTGGTCTGTTGATTTCTGAGCTGCCTACGCGGCAGTCAACATTTGCACTCTGATTGAGCAGTTGCAGGAGAATTTCTGAGCTGCCTACGCGGCAGTCAACTCGTCCCATTGTTTACCTCGATTGGATTGCATTTTCTGAGCTGCCTACGCGGCAGTCAACAGAACTTTTTCTCCAAAATTCACAGGCTATGCTTTCTGAGCTGCCTACGCGGCAGTCCACGTGGACACGTCGAAAATCCTGATCGACGGCGCTTTCTGAGCTGCCTACGCGGCAGTCAACTTCGTGGTTGCAATCATGCAGCCATATCTCAATTTCTGAGCTGCCTACGCGGCAGTCAACATGCATGGAATCCTGGACGCGGTAGGCTCGATTTCTGAGCTGCCTACGCGGCAGTCAACCTGTTGCCGGCGCGCGTGGGCGCGCTGTTCATTTTCTGAGCTGCCTACGCGGCAGTCAACAGGTTCAGACATTCATCCTTGCGCACCTGATATTTCTGAGCTGCCTACGCGGCAGTCAACGTGTACAGGCCGAGGATGACGATATCCAGCAGTTTCTGAGCTGCCTACGCGGCAGTCAACTAGAGCACTTTTCGTGTAACCGGCCAAAATGCCTGTGACTTTGGCCGGTAATATTCTCTTCACCCTTTTTTTCTCCTGACTCCTAATACTTTGAAAACAGGGTACTTTTTGTTTTGCTTAAAAAAAGGGTCAAAACCAGGGCACGGATGCCCCGGCGCTGAGGCCGTACTGGCTGAAGCTTCCTCCAACGGGCTCCGGACACAGGGGGCCGTGCTCCACAAACAGGCGGAACGGATGGCCCGTGCTGCGGCTGCGCAGGTTCAGGTAAGGCAGACGCAGCAATTTTGCCGATCCATCCGAAATCAGTACGCGGGCTTCGTCCATGCTTACGTTATGACGCTTGGCATAACGGCGGCGTAGGCGCTCCGGATTGCTCTTTGTCTGCACGCGGCGGACGGTGCGGTGCTGCACGCTTCCGGGCGTCTCGGCCGGAGAGCCAAGGGAGATGTGGTCGCGTACGCCCCCCAGCCAGTTCAGACGCAACAGCGCGTTCAGTGCCGCGTCGCTCCCGTGCAGGCGCAGCCGGTCGCCCAGACAGGGGCGCTGCGCATCCACGCGGGGAAAGCTGACGCCTATGTCCCTGGATTGCAGGTCGTACAACGCCAGATGCAAACGGGCGAAGAGTTCGTTCATCAACGAATGCGGCGAGAACTCCGGGTCCGGCAAAATCGTGATGTCGCAATAACGGTCCATGGCTACTCCTTCTCGCTTTCTCCGTACACGCCGCCCCGGATCAGGTTGGCCATGACATAGTGCTGCTGCTCCACGGGCGGCTCCTTGTCTTTCAAAATCCAGCCGTCCAGCAGATTGTAGAAGTCCATTTTGCCTTTAGGCTGGCGATAGGCCGTCCCCAGCGACGTGACCGAGCCATAGGGCTCCACCGCGATGGGCCCCAGGCCTTCGCTGTCCGGGTACCAGTCGTCAATGGTACGCAGCGCGTTGCCCAGTTTCTGTGAATGCAGACCGGCCGCGTCGTTCACCTGATACAGCGTCTTGCTCTTGGAGCCCGAGCCCGAACGCCTGTCCAGAATCAACTCCTGGGACGGATACACCTCCAGCCCCTTGCCCATCCGGGCAAAGGCGACCACTTCCAGCAACGCCACGGACAGGCCCGCCAGGCCGTCGCGGATCACGGCTGCCAGAGACTCGATGGCGTCATCCCGCTGCGAAAAATCCCGCAGGGAAAAATCCAGCGAGGCAAAGGTGCCAATGGGCGTTGTCTCGCCCTTTTCAATCCTGCCCACGCGCACCTCCACGGCTTCCGCGCCCAAACGGTTGCGCCACAGAAAACGTCCGTTGGCGATATTGTAGGCGTAGCGATAGGCAAGCTCTGCAAAGCCGTATTTTTCCTTATATTGCCGCACCGTGCCGAGAAGCTTCTCCTTGTAGTCCGCATTGTTGCAGGCAGACGGCTCGCCCACGCCCGAGAGCATGCGCAGGGTGAAACGTACGCAGAGCGTATCCGCTTCCGGCGGCAGCGCCGCCACATCCACCCTTTGCAGATTCGGATTCTGGATGGATGCGTCCAGCTTGGCGGGGTCCTGGTCCTTTGTCTTCAAACGGTTGGATATGGTGCCGCGTACGGATTTCTCCCGTACGTCCAGCTTGGGCCAGGAGAGATGGTCATCGCGATCATTCCAGTCTCCGGAAAAGAACAGCGCGTCGGAGGGGTCCAGCTTGCGTTCAAAGGCCAGCACGGAAGGGGTCTTCAGCTTATCAGCCATGGTCTTCACTCCTCGTAATTTTCTCGAAATCATTGACACACAGGTACAGTCCGTTCTCCGGTTCGGCCTGATGTTTCCACAGCAGGGAAAGCGGATTTTCCACCCGATGCGGGCTGATCCACTCGCCCATGGAATAGACGGACTCCACAAAGCGAAACGGGGTCTGCGGGTCGCGCGCGTTGCGTACCGCCCCCGGCCCGTACAGCTCGGAGATGGCTACATACCCCATGGGAATGGGCACCAGCCAGCCGGGCTGCGCGCGGGACCTCTTCCACTCCGCCCTGCCCCCGGACGGCTCGTCGCCCTCCGCCCCGGCCACAGGATCCACATGCACGCAGCACAGATCCATGAGCGCGTCCAGTTCCGTGGCCTCGGGGACTGTTTTCCGCATTTGGGCCAAGTGTTCCTGCAGCAGCTCATGCCGGCTGATGAGACTGAAGCCCGGCAGCAAGCGCCGACGGAGTTTGTGAAAGCTCTCTATTCTCTCCTCCTGCTTTCCTGGCAATTCCAGGCACTCGGCCTCCGGCTTTTTGCCGCCGCGTGCAGACGACAGCCTGGGCACGATGCTGCCGCCCGCCAGCCGCATTGTCATGGCCGCTTCGTACAGAGTCGCCGCAAGAGCCCGGCCGTCATCCGTGTCAAAGTCGTCATCCAGCCAGCGCGCGCCGATGAGCAGGCTCACCTCCATGTGCGCGCGGCCGCCCTCGATGGAGCTCGCGGCCGAGCCATCCGGATTGACCGGGTGGCGGGACTGATTGAAACGAAACCGATACCCGCCCGCTTTGTCCACCTGCGGGTCGAAACGATGGCAGACAATGGCCACGCTTTCCAGGGCGGCCTGGTCTTTGCCGAACTTCCGCTGCAAGGCGTGGACAAAGCCGGTAAAGGCCGTGGGCGACGGAAAGCCCCAGGTCAACGGACCGGAGACGGCATTGACGTTTTCAACCCGGAGCCGCGGCAGCAAAATGAGCGCATCAATCGAGTCAGTCATACGCGAGCTCCTTTTCCAACTGTTTGATCACATCCTTCACGTCGCTGGTCCACTGGTGAAACTCCGCATCGCCCATGGGCAGCTCTTTGCTCTTTTTGGACTTTTCTCGAAGCTGTTTATTCAGCCAGCGGCCAAAGCGCCTGGCCACCTCCTCCCGCCACTGGCCGAAGGCCAGGGCCTGGGCAAACTCCGGGTCCTGCCGCGCCCGCCCGGGGTCCAGCCACAAGGCCTCTTCCCGGTCCAGACGGCAATCTTCGGCCGCGCTCCAGCCCGGCGCAAGCTCGCCCAGTTCGGAGGCATACTGCCACAATTCGTCGGTCAGGGCGTCGACCAGACGCGCGCGACCACGCCGGATGTGCATATTAGTGTAGTCGGTTGCGCCAAGAAAATCGGCAAGCGAACCAAGCAGGAATCGAACGCTCTGGCGACTATCAAAACTCCGCCCGAACACGCTCTTTCCCCGGGGCGGCTTCAATGTCCGCGTCTCCCAGGTTGGCGGATAGGAAGGAAGCAGCCAGGCCTGGCCGCCGCGCTCGCTGTTAAGCTGGCTGACGTTCTGTGGTTGGGATCCGCCGAATTTCAGTTCCGCGAGATCGCGATACTCCCTGTAGCCTTCAGAATGTGGCTTTGCTTCCTTATGTGCCTGACGCGCTTCTTTGGCAGTGTCACCAAAAAGGCATTCCTTCATTCGATTCTGCACCTCATGAACCAGACTCGTCGGGTACAGCGGCGCCAGAATATGATAGCCGCCATCCGGCAAAGGAAAGTAAAGTTGCGGCAACAACGTATCTGTGGCGGGTTTGCTCTTGTTTTGCTCAATCCCGGCAAAGGCGTCCATCAATGCCGCCGCCTGCTCTGGCGAATCCGACAAGGCCGCAGCCAGCGCCGGGTCTCGCTCCAGAACGCGGTCAAGGAATGTCCGGCCGCCATATTCAAGCTGCAGGAATTTGTAGACGTCCAATGCGGCGGCGTTGCCGACAACGTCTTCTTTCAGAATACCGGCAATACCTGATGTTGTCAGAAGACCTGATGCGCCTCCTGCGGGCTTGCGTTTTACGTTCAGGCTTACGCCCCGTGCGAAAGGATTCGCGAACTTCACCGCATGGGTGATAGTCTGAATCTGCCTGACGCGTTGCGACGCATTATCGAGCCAGTTTCCAACGGAATAATCTTCCTGCAGCTTACTCCGCTTCAGCTCAAGCGCGTCGCGCTTTTCAGGATCCTCCTCGCCTGAAATTTTCTTTTCGACCTCTTCCAGCTTGGGAGCGCCGCGCCCGTGCACGAACTCAGTGATAAGCGCCCGCAGTTGTGTGACTTCAACTTGATCAGGGGGGTCATTCGGCATGTGAACCTCCTTTGACTATAGTTTTCTGACTATTGCAGCTCAAAAATACCAGTGACATCTTTATCCCCGCCGCAATCCCAGGGCGGGGTGGTAAAGCCAGAGCCTTACGTCCGAATTTTCGGGCAGGTCCAGGGTTCCGAAGCGGCGCGCGCATGCGGCCTTGTCCATATCCAGATGTTGCGCCAATTCCTCCACCTGCCTCTCGCAGCTTTCCCCCACGCCAAAGGGCCAGAAATCCACGCCAGCGGCGCACTCGCAGTCTGTCCGCCCGAACAGGTTGGTCTCGACGCAGTTTTCACTCCCGTCCTGTTCGATACGATGAAATAAAAGCTGCTCCTCTTCATCGTTGTAGAGCAGGACAAAAGGCTCAGTCGGCGGAGAAAGCCTGAACGGAGTATTCCGCTGGAGTTCGCCGGAATAAGGAGCGCTGGTGGTCCACCAGAGGCTCGCGGGAAACTCCCCGGCCTCTGACATGGTCATGCGAATGCGCTCCAGCTCAAACGCGGCAAGGTTTTCTCGTGGGACAGCGTCCTGCAGTTCCACAATGCGGTGTTTTGCGGAGATGATCAGCTGATCGGGCGTTACGATATCCCGAAGGTTGACTGAGGCGAGTTTGAAGCCTTTGCACTCGAAGCCCGGTTTGACGAACGACAGGCCGTCCTCCGTACGGTAGGATTTCAGGTTCCTGTCCAGAAGCCGGATGTTTGGCGTATCGCAGGTTCCCGGCCTGTGCCTTCGCACCCTGCCCGCGAGCTGGATAAAGGAGCGCATGGAGCTGGGTTCCACAATGGCCCAGTCATAGTCGTGATCCCGGCCGACTTCGGCCACGGGCGTGGCCAGAATGATGAAAAGATGATCCTCTCCGGCCTGGCCATCAAGCAAGGCACGAATATCCGGCAGGCTGAAAACGCGCTCCGGATCATGCCGGTCCAGCACAGCATCCAGCCGCCGCTCTATGGCGGAGCGCATGAACAAGGGGTGCCGCGAATGGTAGCAGCAAAGATGCAGCCGGGTCCCCGGCGGCGGTGGCAATCCGGCCAGGTAGCGCGTCACATCAATGAGCGGATCTATATTCGCCATGCGGACCAGACCGAAGCTCACGCGCTTCTTGCTGACCGGATCAATGGAATGATGCGCCTGGTGCAGTTCCTGCGTATGGGTTGCAATACGCCCGGCCAGATCCTCCCGGACGCCAGTTGCCTCTTCCTCACTCAGGTTCTTCCCGTCCATGACGTCGACGATAATTGCCCGACGCCGCACTTCTGCAGAATCAAGTTTCCTTGCGCGCGTCTGCGCCCATTTTGCATGCTGTTCGCCAAAGGACGTATCGGACATGTGCTCCCCGGACGCGCAACCGAATTCATCAAACCAGGCGCAGCAGATCGAATCAACTGTCCCTTGAGCCCCGCGATTCTTTCTATACAGAGCGCGCCCTGCGCTGTACGCGTTGAACAATCCCGCAGCCAGCGGAGGCGGTATGGTCGCGGACGACAAGAGCACCCTGCTCCCCAGCATGCCCGCCCAATGGACAAGACGACTGAGCGCGTAAAGGTCGCTGATATCGAAATCATCCGGCTCGTCCAGAATCAAATCGCTGGTGAGCAGGCGGAGCATGGGCGCAATCTGCCTGCCGCCGCGCAGCGCCTCTACAGACGGCATGAGATGGTCTATGGTGCAGGCGAGAATAGGCGCATTGACCAGCGCGAGGCTGCCCGGTCTTCCTTGCAGCCATTTGCCCAGCAAAGTTCCCTCCAGACTGCCCTCGTAATGCACATAGTGTTCTTCGACAGCCGCTTTATCAGCCGACTCACTGCCGATCACCCTTTCAGCCGACTCATTGTCTATCTCAGCCCCAAGCTGGTACAATTCCTTCACAGCTCCGCCGCCGCACAGCACGGCAAGATCATCCGCGTTCAGGCCCAGACGGCGGCGATACTCATTGCCGGTTTGCAGGGTCAGGGTCCTGAGTCCGAGAGCGATGGTGAATCGCGCCCCAAGCTCCGGATCGGCCAGCCCGTACATAATTCGCCCGTTCCCGAGCGTCTTTCCGCAGCCTGTGGAGGCCAGATTGAGCCCGAAAAATCCTTGCGCAGCGGCCTGCCCCCTGAGTCCGCAGGCCATTTCAAAGGCCTTGTCCTGCCAGCGAAAACGCGGGTCGGCGCATCTCTTTTTCAAACCGCTATGATGTCCGAGGCGGGGAAGGGACTTTTCGAGGCGGGGAAGCAGCCGCGCGACTGAGCTGCACGCTTTTGCCACACCGAGAAGGTGCTCATCCAATTTTTGGTGCAGCCGGGGCTTTGCTGCGACGCGCAGAGAATTCGCGTACGCGTCATACGCCGCATCGCCTCTGACACGGTCACCTTCCCCATCCAGACTCGAATAATAGTGGTCGGCGATGGTGAGAACCAGCCGCGACGCGTGCAGGGAAAAGAAGTCGACGGAAAACGTATTGTCCTGGCGTTGATGCAGTTCGAGAAGTTCGCCTGCCACTTTCCTGACCTTGGATCGCCACGCCGCGCTTGCGAAAGGCAGCGGCGCATCGAAACGCCAGCAGCGTTCCAGTTCGGAGTCTTTGATGTCAGGATGCGGTTTTTCCGCGGTCCAGTCCGCCTCTATGCCATTGGGCAATTGCCGCAGCGCCCTCTGATTCAGGGAGACTGCATCCCACGGATGTTTCCTCGGGAGACGATGATGAGAGACGATGAGCCAGCCGATGCTCCGGGCCAACGGCAATTTCATTTTTTTAAAGGGCGAAGCGAACTGGGACGTCGGTCGGTCAGCAATAAGCCCTTCTGCCCAGGCCATATCCGGCTCTTCCGGCATTTCAGCGAGACGTTTCAGCCACTCCAGATCTGAGTTCGCTTCTCCCACGTAGGCATGAAACAGACGCAAAGAAACCCACTCATGTCGATAGGGATCGGAAAGGATCTTGCCCTGTCGCAGCTTGGACTGAAAAAAAGCATTGGCCTTGCCCAGGTCATGGAAAAGCGCCGCCAGGCACGCCAGAAGCTTTATGATCCCCAGGCTCCGCCAGTCATGCTCATCAAATTCGCTCAAGATGATTCTCGAAGTCTTATTGGTGGGGGCCGCATTGCTAACTGTCCAAGAAAAAATGTTAGATTTCTTTTACAAAATTGGCCTTAAATTAGAAGAACCTGAAATTTAATATCACTCTGACCTATTTTATTTGCGTTTGTAAAAATATGACAATCTATTAACAAAATAATATACCTAATAAAAAACTAAAACCAGGTCAAACCATTGTGGCTGCGCCTCATCTCCAATGATCTAAAGACTCGATACATATCAAAATCCCGATTGTGCATCTATACAGACGTATTTGAATCCACTTTAATCTCACTCACATTCATTGAATATGGTCAAAATTCTAGGAAATACCAATCATCACCTTCCCTTCCCAGCTAATCTGTCCGACAGGCGTCTGGTTCGTAAATGGCTATACCGCGCCAGCATCTGCATGGACTTGTGTCCGGAACTAGCTAGAATTTCTATCACATCCAGATCGGTATTTTCGAACAAGCGGCTTACAGCCTCATGCCGTAAATCATGAAAGGTAAAATCCTCTATCTCAGCTTTTTTGGTGGCATTGACCATATGACGGGTGATTTGGTCTTTGTTCATACGAAAGACGGGACCTGCAAGGACTCGAGGGAAACTTTTCAGAATACCCAGAGCAGCAGGCGATAGAGGGACCGTACGCGCTTCACCGTTTTTGGTGCGTGGCAGGAGGACAGAACGATTTTTCAGATCCACCTGAGTCCAATCCATTGTCGCTATCTCTTCGCTACTCATGGCCGTTTCCAGGGCGAATCTGACCACAAGGGCGAAACGCGGATCGCATACGGGAAGAAGGCGTTCCTCTTCGTCGTCCTCAAGCCGGCGTGACCGTCCAGCGGGCAATTTGGGTTTGTTGGCTCGTTTGACCGGATTGGCCAGGCTTTCCATGCCCCAATCCGTGGCAGCTATTTCAAAAAACTTTGAAAGAAGAACAAGATCAAGGCGGATAGTATTGGGGCCGACGCCTTCGTCCTGGCGGACTTTGATGAATGCGGCAATGTCTTTGGCTTTGATGGTGGCCATGAACCGAGAGGCCAACGGACGGCGCTGAATGGCCCGCGCGCGGTCTTCCTCGCGCATAGAATCGGAAAGCTTGGGCGCGTGCTCCTCGATGTAACGTTCAAGGGCTTCGGAAAGCGTGGTGGATTCGGCTTCCACCCTGGAGACAAAAATGCCCCGGTCCATTTCGGACTCGATTCCTCGAGCCCACTTGGTGGCATCGTATTTTGTCGCGAAAGTTTTGCAGGTGAAGGGCCAACCGCGTTTACGGACACGCGCTTCCCACTGTGACGCACCTCGTTTGCGTATACTGGCCATGCTCGCTCCTTCACTGGATTTTCCAGTCTAAGTGGAGCAAAAAAGCAAGAAAAAGAAAAAAGGGCTAAACTCATTTAGAGCTTAACCCTTTGATATTCCTTGGTACCCGGGGCCGGACTTGAACCGGCACGATATTGCTATCGAGGGATTTTAAGTCTGGAACAAGCCTTAATTATACCAGCATGTTATGAGTAAAAACCCAACAATTTAGACAAATTATATATACTCACATATTCAGGAATATTTACCTTTTTCCACTCGAGGTGGAGCAAAATTGGAGCAAACTTTCGGGCTAGTTTTGGGGGCGATTGGGGCTGTTTTATCGATCTGAAAATTTTTTTTGTGAGGTTGCTCGTGCGTTCACTGCTACACCGGAGGCCATAGCCGGGACGTATGAACAAGTGCCAGAATCCACACGGCGTCTTGATGGAGTTCGTACACCAGGCGGTAGCTTTTATGCGGGATGAGCTCGCGGGTGCCCTCAATCAGGCCGGATTTTCCCAACAACGGATATTCCGACAACCGTGCCGCAGCCTGGCTGAAGAGTTCGTCCAAACGAGCGGCAGCAACTGGATCATCCTGCGCGACATGCTCCCAGATGTCGGTACGATCCTGGACCGCTTCCGGTGACCAGACAACCCTCATACGTTTTTCAGCACTTCAGCGCGGCGGGCGGCAAATGCGGCTTCCACATCGTCATTCGCCACTCCCTGGCCCGAAAGCATGGAAGCGCGCCCGGCATCCACCTTGCGCCGCAAAAACTCTTCATATTCGCGCGCTTCCTTTTGCCGCTTGATATATTCGCGCATGAGTTCGCGCATCACTTGCGATGCCGGACGGTGATCCGCCTTGGCTTCGGCCATGAACGCGTCACGCAATTCCGGCTCCAGCTTCATGGTAAATATGGCTTGTTTTGACATGGGTGCTCCTTTGCTGTGGTACATACAGAGTATATATCCCGTCATTACTGTTGGCAAGTTTTGCTATGTTGCCGTATCTACTCTGCCGATTGATATTTAATTTTATATACACACATGCAAACTCAAATTGATCTTAATTTTTACAAATTCCTCATTAAATTAGCTAGTTGTGTCACTTTTACTTTCCAACCAAACACTCTCTGGAAACATTTCATGCTCACTATTGACCGCATAATGTGCTCTACTCATCCCATCACACCAACACTGAAAATACGCATCAAGATAAATCATCAGCATTATCTGTGGTCAGACTATAAACGATTATTTAGTTCAATGTAGCTGAGAAATTCTGAGGGATAAATATGAGACAACAAGCAAAACACATAACTACGCATAGTCAAAATAATAAATTTGATGCTTACATTCTCAAAACATATTGGAGAATGAAGTTATATCGTACGCTTCATGAACCACTATTGATCACAGAAGTTATAGATACTGGTGATTCGTTTTCATTTACATCTATATCATTTGACGACTACTGGAACGACGTACATGTCTCATTAAATAATTATATTCAAGAATTGAAAATATCCTGGTATAGTTACATAAATTCAGATTTTGACAATGTAGAACCTTATTGCAATGCCTACTTGCGCTTAATTAATAAGTTGCCATTTGTTAAAACATTATCCCAGGAGCAAGATAAATTTATATTAGAGCGTGCACTGGGATTTGAAAATTTTGTTTTTAGAAAAAAGGGAAATGCATCTGCATTTGCTGCTGCAACAACAAGTTTTCGAAATCCAGTATTTCTTTCGCTACAGCAAAGAGGATTACGTCAACAAAGCCAAAATGTGCCTTCCTTACTTCCACTGATAGTAGCTCTTGACAAAGGAAAATCTTCACTTTTCTATCATTATAGAAAACAAAGAATTATCAAAAATAGTGACCACTCACTTCTCTTTTTCCCAACTGTGGAACTTAATCGGAGATCTGCAAGTTTCAGCGGCCTTGAAGGACTGACACAACGTCTGGTGGATCAATGGGATTCTCGAGTTCCACAACGGGCTCGTTTGCTTGCAAAAAAAGTCATTGTCCCATTACTCGATAATATGAGCAACGAGAATAACACATTGAATATACTCGATATTGGATCTGGGGCTGGTCACTTAACAAGCAGCCTCATCACTAATATTATACAATCGGGCTGCCTTCGGGATGCTAAAATTGAGGCTCATCCGGTCAAAGCGTACTTCGCCTCATGAATCCCCATGATCCTGAGTTTGAAGAATTCCATATCTCGATAACCGTATGCTTGCCTTTTCATTGTTTTGATTTTGTTGTTTGTTCCTTCCATTGGCCCCGATGTTATCGGATGATCGTACCAGGCCAGGATGCCAGACCGGTGAGCCGCCAAAGTTCCACCTATCGTCATCAAAGGGCCGAGTCCTGAGACTCTGGCACGAGCAATCCAGTCATTGAGGAAAATCTCAGCTTCCGACTTGCTGGATTGATTCCATATTTGCCGCAAATCTTCCTTCATGTAGTACGCAAGCGCCAGTGGTTGATTGTATTTCAACGCCTCGTTCAAACGCTCCCGCTCGTTTCGATTCACATCAAGGTTGTCAGGATTTTTCAAAAGGAGCCACCGGCTTCCTTTGAGTACATCCTTGCCCATGCTGTCTTTCAACTCCCGGTATTGCTTGCGACGAACTTCCGTAAGTTTGTCGTTCATCAATTTGACCACATGAAAATGGTCGAAAACCAATGGTACTCCTGGCAAATTCTCCAGCACGGCTCCAATATAGGCTGCACTCAAGTCCGTAGCCACAGCACGAATTTTTGCCCGAGAACGCTTCAGTTTCCTCCAAAATGGTTTCAGCGCGTTAGCTCCTTTGCCGTCCCCCACAAAAATCACCGCGCCGCTTTTCAAATCCATGACCAAAGTCAGATATTTGTGCCCCTTGCGGACACTTATTTCGTCAATGGCAAAATACCTGAGCTTTGAAAGCTTGGGGTTGCTATATTTCCGTTGAAGGTTGCGTTTGAAAATATCTTTGACGCTATCCCAGCCGATACCCAATAGATTGGCGGCATCAAGCATGGTCATAGTTTTCACCAAGAACAAAACGAACCGCTCAAATGCCTTTGTATACCAGCGTCTTTTATTCGCAATTTTGATGTCTATGCGTCGTACACAACCACATTTCCTGCACTCGACGCGCGGCACGTTTACCACCAGCCAGACTGGTTTGAACCCAATAGGCACTGTCCTTAGCCACCGTTCAGATTCCCCGCGTCGCAATACGTTTTTGCTCTTGCAAGAGGGACATCGGAGCATCTTGGCTTTCGGTTGGACATGAAAAATCAGGCTACCAGAAACGTATGTTTGCCGAATGTAGTCGTAGCCGACCAACCCGAACGCATGGTACATCAAACTCGTGGACATGGTGGTTCCTCCGTTCGATTCTCATTGGCGTGAAAATCGACTGGACTCCATGTCCACTCTTTTTGTCAAAAGTACGCTTCATCCGGATGAACCAAAATTGAACTCTCTCTTTTAGATAAGCTTTCGGTAAGATGTTTAAAACGTTTTTCTTCAGAAACGTTTCGCGCGGGCATTTCAAGTATCGAATATATTTCGGACGACTATCAAAAATGGCTCAGCAATCCTTTATTCAGAGTAAAAACGTATGACTTTATATTTCTTTTCAGAGTACTCCACAATTTGAGTGAGTTTAAAATAGGCACTCACTTCAAGCAGCATAATAGCAAAGCAGCAGAGATTATCGAGCAAAGAAGATATATTGATTTTGATCACCTTTCAAATTATTATAAGCTAATGCATTTTATTTTTCCAAACTTATCAAATGCTAAAGCGCAACACGCACAAGAAACGCCTATTTTTGCTCCACAGCGGTTTTTTAATCCTGAATGCTTAAAAGTCACCAACAACGAAAGTTTAATCGATAAGTTAACTGGTATTGCGCATCACTTGCTCATCGAAGACGGAGATTTGGGGCCAATGTCTCTTTTAAAGCATATGGACGAATATGGCCTTCATCACATTATGGTTTATGACTTATCCAAAAACTTAAAACTTTCTGTAAATCATATTTATTGTATTACACAATCAGATAGTGGATCACCATGGCCTGGAGCTCAAATATGGCCCTGCTGACAGAAATAGAACGAAAGTCACAAGTATTGGGCCAGCCTTCGCTGCCGTGTCTTTCGCGTTTTCATACAATCAACCTGACTGCCGGGTGTCCGTATGCCTGCCGGTATTGCTATGCCAGGAGTTTTCGATCAAATCCCGGCCCCGGCAAGGTACTGTTTTATGCCAATACGTACGAGCTGCTTTGCAACCAGCTGCCTCGCAAGCGCAAAAAGCCCGAACTGGTATATTTCAGCACGGCATGCGAACCCTTTGCCCCATTTCCGCAGGTGCTGAAAACGCTGTACCGGGTAATGAAGTTGTTGCTGGAGCACGACGTCTCTTTGCTGATTTCCACAAAGTCCAACCCGCCAAAACAATTCTTGGATATTTTTGCCCGCTTCCCCGGCAAAGTGCATGTTCAAGTAGGGTTGACCACTCTCGACGACCACATACGCGCTGTGTTGGAGCCCAGGGCAAACACTGTTGCAGAACGACTGCACGCGCTGCGTGCTCTTGTGGAAAAAGGAATCCCCACCGAAGTCAGGTCCGACCCGCTGATTCCCGAATTGACGGACAATGAGGAGTCTTTCGACGCTCTATATACAGAACTCAGCCGCTGCGGAATCACGCGCGCAGCCGCGTCCTATCTGTTCTTACGCCCTGGAAACGCCGCCGCCATGGACGTCTCAATAGCCGGATGGCGGTTCAGTGAAATGGCCGAACGAATCTATACGCAGGAGGTATCAAAATATTGCGGCAACAATACGATTCGTATTCCCGGCACCGCGTACCGGCAGCAAAAACTCGAACGATTGAATCAAATCGCTGCCCGCCATGGTATCCATCTGCAACTCTGCAGGTGCAAAAATCCGGACATCACCACGGACTGCTGCCACCCGCTTCCTTTAGTGAAGAAAGGGATGCAGCAGGGAACTCTTTTTGAATAAAAGGATCTGAATCATGTATAAAGAACTTCCCCTGAATGTGTTGGTTCCTAATCGAAATAGAGCTAACCGCGTGCCCCGTATGTACGCCAAAAAACTTCGGCACAATATCGAACGCATCGGTTTCTATGAGCCGCTTACGGTACGACCCCATCCCAAATTGGAAGGTCGGTTTGAAATCTTAAACGGACATGCGCGCTTTGAAGTACTTCGAGCCTTGGGTGCCTCTTCAGTCAAATGCGACATTTGGGAGGTCAATGAGATCGAATCACGCCTTTTTTTGGCCGTTCTTAATAAACTTCGTGGAGAAGATATTGCTGAACTCAGGATGGGTCTTTTGTTTGACCTGTTACAAGAGATTCCCCAAGAAGAACTTGCTGCTCATGTCCCTGAAACTTCAAGCTATTTAAAAAAGCTAGAAGCATTGAGGGGAGGGGCAATTGACCACAGAGATAAAAAATTGCCCAAAAATCAAGGAACTATTGCATTGAGTTTTTACATTGAAGAAAATCAACAGCGAGTTATTTCCACAGCTCTTGATGATATTGCCCACAGATATGGTTTGTCTCATTCGGATACCCGCCTTGCAAAGATGGCACAATTGTATCTTGAGAATCTAGAAGAAGCTCATCATGGAAGCTGGCAGTAACCAGACCGATAGTTCTTCCAGGGACAGATCTATGCGATATTCTGGCGAAGGCTACAGGTCAGACGATTGTGCCTTTTTAGCTCACTTCTTCTTCCGCCCCGCCCCCGCACGTTTGCCGCCGTGCTCGCACTCGGCCTCCAAAAGCATCCACGCTTCCGCGCGGGCGAGAGTGGGATAGTATTCGTGGTAATAGAATTCGAAATCCTTGTAATACCTGTCTCTGAAAGATTCCAGGCTCGGGTCATTCAATGGGGATGGATTTTCAAGCCCTTTCACGACTTCGGGTATTGAAGTCAGCTCTACATTCTTTTCAAGTAGATATTGCTGCACAAGCGGGAGGGACAAGAAGACGAGGCCTGGAGCAGATATTCTGAGATTGTCCCAGGCTTCGACAAGTTTATGTTTGTGATAATCAAAAAGATCAATGTAATACGTGTAGTCCTCCCCTTGCTGGATCTCTCCCCACTCCGCCCCTTTGAGTCTCTTCAGAATCACTTCCGTATAGAAGTCGATTGCATTTCTTCCATTGTCATGCAGTTTTTTGCGCAGCCTGTTGCGTTTGGCGTATTCGGCAGAGCGGCTTGAAAGCCAGTGTTCCTGGCAGAAATACTGCGTGGAGGCAGGACCATAGACAGGAACTGAACGCCAGCAAAACTGGCAAAACTCCATTCGATAGATCTTCCTGGCATCCGCGTTTTCCTTTTCCTGGTATCGCTGCAAGGCCCTGCGAGACCTCGTGCCGGGATCCGACTTGAGGTGATACGCAATGTAGCGCATGTGATCCCAGAACGTTAACGCATCAAAATCATTCTTTGCATAGCCTGCGGCCCGCTTGAGGCTGTCATCGAGATCCAGCCAGGAATTCGCTTTCGGCTTGAAGGTGTGCTGTGCGCAAAAACGGTCAACCTCTGTTCGCCCGGAAAGCGGGTACTCAATTTTGCCAAAAAACTGAGCGATAAACTCCCCGCGCATAGCGTCCGCCACCTGGTAAGGAGTCATCCCTTTCCATGTTTCCGCCAGCTCTGCTTTTTCTTTTCCCACAATTTCAGTGAGTTGATCCATTTCTTCTGCATCATTTTTCAAGTATCGCATTCCGTACCTAGTCCCCGCTGTCAAACATGTGCCAGGTTATCCGTGAATAGACATGGAGGTGTGTATGCAAAAACGGATATACTATATCACTGACCTGGCCGCAATTCTTGGCTGCACTGTCGCGTCAATCCAAGGGCACCTTGCCCGTAAAAACTACGAAGCCGTACCTGTCCCGATAAAAATCGGCCGTCGGCTGGCCTGGCCGGATACCGTGGTTGACGACTGGCTCGATGAAAAAATCGTGGATGCGCAAAACAGCATTCCGAGTCCGGAGAGTCCGAGACCTCGCGGCAGACCTCGGAAAACCGACAGACGCCGGGGATAAGCGGTATGGATTCCCGTTTTTCCAATGAACAGCCTGACGTGCACCCTGGCGAACAAGTCGGCAGCCAACCCGGCGAGCATCCGTGCAACCTGACGTACATTCTTGGGTGCAGCCTGGCATGCAGGCAACCTGCCGCACAACCTGGAGCACAGCCTGAGACACAAGCTGGCGTACAGACTGGCATGTACCTTAATCCCAAAAGTGTGCTATGCGAGTACGGGTTTTCTTTCGTGCAAATTAACCTGCTCGCTTTGCTGCTGGGCAGGCGCGATAAAGTTATCTCGTACGACAAGCTGGCACAGCGGATTTATGCTCGCTTCGGCCAGGCCGTAACCCGCGATTCCGTACGGGGGGCCGTAATGCGCTTGCAAAAAAGGGGCATCGTCTCCAGCCGCCAGGCGCGTGAAGGCACCTTGCATGGCGCAATTCATACAGTCCGGGTCGACCGGATTTGTCCCCATATTCGGGAAGTCACTTTGCCAATGCAACCTGTCATGCAGGCTGGCGCACAACTTGGTATGCATCCTGAGCAATACTCCGGCCCCTCTAATAATCAGATAGATAGATATTCTTCTATCTATCTAACAGAGCATCCGCAAAAATTTAACTCTATTGGGACTTTCAGTGAGGAGGATATCGCTTTTCACTGGCCCAACCTTGCCAAAGCTGGCTTCGGCACCAGCCAAATCCAGCAGATCCTTGAGAAGTTGCAGCAAATAAACAAATCACCTGACCACCTTATTGACGGACTCAACTACGCCGAATGGGAACTCGAGCATGGGAACATGCTCGATTCGAAAGGCAATCCAGTTGCCAGCCCTCTGAAGTGGGTGTTCATCAGCCTGAGCCGAAACGGAAGCTACAGAAAGCCGACGGACTACGTCTCCCCTGAAGAGCAGTATGAGAAGGACAAAATCGAGGAGGCCGCTCAATTGAAAGCCGCACAAGAGCAGCGCATGGAAGTGGACTTCGAGGTCTGGCGTTCTAAACTTGCACCCGAAGAAATCAATACCATTCTTGGAGGAAAAAGTCGGTTCATAGGAGTTCATGCGCAACAGGCCTTTCTGAAAAACCACTACAAAACCCAAATCTGGCCTGACAAAATCGCTGCGGAAAGGGACGAACCGTCCTTACGTATTCCGGAGAGCCAGCCTACCCTTCGTGGGCACACCCACTCAGGAGCTGGCCAGGGGCCTCGCCCCTTGGATCCCCGTAACGACTACGGACTAAAGAGTACGTCATGAGCCGCGATCAGTGGATCAAATTCCGCGTTACGCGGGAGGAAAAGGCTTGCTTTGAAGCCAAAGCATCACTCGCGGGAATGACCGTTGCCGATCTGATTCGCCACCGCATTTTACGCTTTCGCATCAGAAAAAACGCGTACGAGCAGGAACGCATCAGAATGCTCGCCCGTATCGGCAATAACCTTAACCAGCTTGCCCGCTGGGCAAACAGCTACAAAGGCGGACTGGACACGATCCGGGTCGTGAGCAGGCTGGAAGCCATCCTGCGCGAACTACGCAAGGAGCCCTGATGTACATGAAGGTGTTTCCCCATGGCAAAGGCGCGGGCAGCGGCCCGGTCAACTATCTCATCCGGATGGACTACCCCGGACGCGATGAAGAGCCGCCTGCGGTCTTGCGCGGAGATCCGGACACCACCCGCGAATTAATTGATTCGCAGGATCGCACCTGGAAGTTTACTGCCGGAGTCCTGTCCTGGGCTCCTGGTGAGGAAATTACTCCAGAAAAGGAAAAAGCGGTCATGGATTCGTTCGAGTCCGTGGCATTCGCCGGACTGCAACCGGACCAGTACGACATTCTATGGGTACGGCATACGCACGCCGACCACCACGAGCTGCATTTTGTCATCCCGCGTACGGAATTGCATGCGGGCAAGGCTTACAACCCATGCCCGCCGGGCTGGCAAAAACATTTCGACGTATTCCGCGACCTTTTCAACTGGCGCGAAGGCTGGACCAGGCCGGATGATCCGGAACGTATGCGAGCCTACAAACCTGCCCACACGGATTTGCATCAAGCGCGAATGATTCGTTGGGGCAAGGCAACCAAAGAAGACACCAGGGAAGATCCGCGTCAGCTCATTCACACCTACGTCACCCAACGAATCGAAGCCGGACTCGTTACCAACAGAACCGAATTGGTCAACGCCCTGCACGAGGCTGGGCTTGAAACGCCCCGCCTGGGCAAGAACTATCTGACTGTCATGGATCCGGACTCGGGCGACCGTATCCGTATGAAAGGAGCAATCTACTGTGAGCATTGGCGACTTGAGCAGCAAACTCAAAGAGAAAATCGACCAGGACCGGCAGAATCTGGAGAGGATCGCGCAAGAAGAGTTCGAGACCTTTCAAACGAGCTTGAACGCGTCATTGCAAAGCGCGCTGGATACAACAGCCACCGCTATCGAAGCGCAGCTCCAGCCCTGGAATCAGAAAATTTCTGGCCAGCTCCAGGAACTGGAGAACAGGAATACGCTGTTCCGCAAGACCATCGCCCGGAGTTGTTTTCAGACAGCCATGCTCGGCCTATGCCTGATGCTGGGCATAACCTTCGGCGCCTGGGGCATGACCGAATTGATGGCCATCCGGGTCAGGGAGTTGGCAACAGAGCAGGAACGCCTGAGGAACAGCATCGCGATACTCAAGGAAAAGACCTGGGGCCTCGAATTGTTGGAAGAGGAGAACGGCAGATTCATCCTGCTGCCCAAAGGAATGACTGTCAAAACCGACTGGACCTATCACAATCAGAAAGTTCTCAAACTGGAGTAAACCATGAGCATGACCGAACTCGAACGCCACTTGCTGGAAGGATTGGAAAAGCTGGACCAGGAACTCCGGACCAGACAAACCCAGCAGGACCAGGCCATCCAACAACTGATAGCAACCATGCACCAACACGCAGCCGAAATCCAGCAGCTCAACGCATTCTACAAGGACTTGGAGCCGCTATTGCATCGCTTGAACGCTATTTTGGAGAACGTGAAATAGTTTTCAGACGCTTGCGAATGAAAAGAGGCAGGGACAGGGATGATGGGTTTGGATTATGAAATCCGATAGTTCTGACAGATAGCTCTCGTTAATCTTGAATTTTGAAATTATTGATTAAAGAGCTTGTCGTGTTTTCCCTTGCAAACGCTTAACGCCTGGGCATAGAATTACGGTAAGTCGAAACAGAGACCAAAAGCAAGAAGTAGCAAAGGGAAAGATATGCCGAACAACACGCTTTCAGCCACTGCCGCCGTGGTTGTCGCCCTGAATGTTTCCTATAAGGACGCCATAGACGAGCAAACCCTTGTTCGGATTTTTAAAGAACAGAACGCCAACCTGTTGGAGTCATGGCGTTACCACCTACGGGCATTTTTCTCAGAATTGCCGATTGATTACCTCTTTGATTTCATGAAAGAAAACCGTCTCACTCCCGAAATACTTGAGCAGATACACTCCCAATTACCCGAAGTACATCAATCCAAAAAATTCATCGAGTTGCTGCATGGAAAATTGGAAATGGCTCTTTCATAAAGCCATGATGTAAATTCAGAGCGCCAAGATTCCTGATGCTTCCTGGATGCTTTGGCAGAAGAGCGTCATCTATTCTGTTTTTATTTATTGTTTTTTAGATAAAAATTTTATATACTATAAATTTCAGTTAGTTATGCTCAATTAACTTATATATTTTAAGGATATTGTATGGGAAGAGATGTGACTCTGTATCCCCATAAAGCTTCACGCAAGGAGCTAAAAGATTATCTTGAAAATCTCGGTTTTAAAAAATGTGATCACTTTTGGCATTGGCCTAAAGGCACTCTAAATTACTATTGGTTTGATTATAATGACTTCAAATCTACAGATGGAATTTCAGCAGATATCTATAAAATTCGTGATGAAGAAAAAAAATATACCGATAATGAGTGGGCACTGCATGTACGTGCAAGATTCATCGCGAGCTGGCATGATGTAAAAATGTTCAATGAGGTATTAAGAAACGCTAAAAAAATTTTTGGAGGAATTATCAAAGGAGACTATGGCACAAATCGATATGCACCATTATGGGAAGACTCAAGCACTCCAATAAGCCGAGGAACTAAATATATATTTTCAACTGTTTCAATGTCAATATCAAAGATAAAAGATGCTTTACCTGACGCCCAGCTAGAGTTACCAAAGACAAAGGGAAAAATAGCTGAATTGAATACTTTAATTGAAAAAAATGACCCAAGTCGAGTAATTTATAATGGTCTTGTTCCATTTGCCGTTTCCATGATTGAATATTTTTTCTCTGAAATATTTTGTATATTAATAAAATATGACAATTTTGCGCTTCAAAAAAAAGCGATACATAAACAAAAAATAGATTTTGGGACTGTACTCGCGTTACAAAATCAGGAAATCACAATTGAAGAAATTATAGCCTCAAACTATACTTTTCAGAATTTAAATCAGCTAAACAAGGCATATAAAGAATGGCTTGACATTGATGTTCGCAAGATTCTTTATAAGAAAAAGAAAATTGGGAAAAAAATTTGTTTTTTAGAACACAGAATAGCCAAAATCATCGAGCATAGGCATGGTGTTGTTCATCATTTTTCACTGGATGACACATTAACAAAAGAGCACTATATTAATATACTAGATTCAATAGAACTATCTATGAGTGAATTTATTAATTTTTTAGAACGAAAATACCAAATTAAAATTGATAGATATTTTATTTAGCAGTCAAGCAATTAATGGCTATTGACTTCAAAATATTCTTTAAGAGAATTAATTCAAAATTTCATAGTCGAGTAGTTTTCGATGCAGTCGCTTTACTTGCTTTGCATCTTGTAATCTTACCTCCCCTTCCCAGCCAACCTATCCGCCAGCCGCCCAGCACGTAAATGGCTATACCGAGCCAGCATCTGCATGGACTTATGCCCGGAGATAGCGCGGATTTCCATCACATCCAGATCCGTGTTTTCGAACAAGCGGCTTACGGCCTCGTGCCTCAGATCGTGAAATCGAAAATCTTCGATTTCCGCCTTTCTGGTTGCGATAAGCATATGACGGGTGATCTGGGCTTTGCTCATGCCGAAGACCGAACCCGAAATAGAGCGGGGGAGGGAATGGAGAATGTCCAGTGCGGCAGGTGACAGCGGCACAGTTCGGGACTCGCCGTTTTTGGTTCGTGGCAGGAGGACAGAACGATTTTTCAGGTCCACCTGAGTCCAGTCCATGGTGGCTATCTCTTCTCTGCGCATGGCCGTTTCCAGGGCGAATCTGACCACAAGGGCGAAACGCGGATCGCATACGGGCAGAAGGCGTTCCTCCTCGTCGTCCTCCAGCCGGCGTGACCGTCCTGCGGGCAATTTGGGTTTGTTGGCTCGTTTGACCGGATTGGCCAGGCTTTCCATGCCCCAATCCGTGGCAGCTATTTCAAAAAACTTTGAAAGAAGAACAAGATCAAGGCGGATAGTATTGGGGCCGACGCCTTCGTCCTGGCGGACTTTGATGAATGCGGCAATGTCTTTGGCTTTGATGGTGGCCATGAACCGAGAGGCCAACGGACGGCGCTGAATGGCCCGCGCGCGGTCTTCCTCGCGCATAGAATCGGAAAGCTTGGGCGCGTGCTCCTCGATGTAACGTTCAAGGGCTTCGGAAAGCGTGGTGGATTCGGCTTCCACCCTGGAGACAAAAATGCCCCGGTCCATTTCGGACTCGATTCCTCGAGCCCACTTGGTGGCATCGTATTTTGTCGCGAAAGTTTTGCAGGTGAAGGGCCAACCGCGTTTACGGACACGCGCTTCCCACTGTGACGCACCTCGTTTGCGTATACTGGCCATGCTCGCTCCTTCACTGGATTTTCCAGTCTAAGTGGAGCAAAAAAGCAAGAAAAAGAAAAAAGGGCTAAACTCATTTAGAGCTTAACCCTTTGATATTCCTTGGTACCCGGGGCCGGACTTGAACCGGCACGATATTGCTATCGAGGGATTTTAAGTCCGTTTTAATCACTTTCACTTGCCTTCAGCTTACTTGCTATTTTAAGACTAACCATTCGACAAATAGCAACTTTTACCGTATCATCTTTTCACTTGCTTATACACGTTTTACCACCCTTTCACCTAAAAAATGGGGAGAGGGTGGGGAGAGATTTTATAGATCTGGAGGGAAAAGCATGGCAGTAAAATGGAAAAAATCACCCTTTCCTGGTGTCCGTTTTTATGAGCACGAAACCCGAAAGAATGGCGTGAAGAAAGACTGCTATTTCTCAATTCGCTATCAGCATGAAGGCAAACGCAAAGAGGAGGGATTAGGCTGGGCGTCCCAAGGCTGGAGCGCTCAACGGGCAGCGGCCGAGCTGATGAAAATCAAAGAGGCCTTTCGAACAGGTGAAGGCCATCAGTCCCTATCCGAAAAGCGCAACATCGAAAAGGCACGTCGCGAAGCTGAAGAAAAGCGCCGTATCAAGGAAGCCCGTGAAAATATTCCATTGTCTGCGTTTTTTTATGATACATACTGGCCCCTAGCCAAGCGTGACAAAGTGCCCATGTCCTGGAAACGTGAAGAATCCTTGATGCGGTTATGGGTGCTTCCTGTCATTGGTAAAAAGCCGTTGCATAATATCTCCGCTATCGACCTCGAACGCATCAAGAAACAGATGTCGGATGAAGGACGTACCCCACGAAGCGTACAATATGCTTTGGCTACTATTCGGCAGGTGTTTAATGTCGCCCGTCGGTTAGGTTTCTACAACGGTGACAATCCGGTACGACAAGTCAAAATCCCCAAAGTGAATAACAGACGCCTGCGCTTTTTAACCCAGCAAGAAGCTCAGGAACTCCTAACTGAACTAAGCAAGATTTCTCCGCACACGCATGACATTGCTTTATTGTCTCTCCACTGTGGATTGCGAGCCGGTGAGATCTTTGACTTAGAATGGTCGGATATCGATTTCAACGGCGGTCTAATCCGCCTTAGGGACACAAAGAACGGCAGAACCCGCTATTCGTATATGACCAATGAAGTTCACGCTATGTTGAAAAATCGCCCCTCTGGAAACAGGGACGAGCCCATTTTTAAGACGGCAAGGGGAACTAAGCATTCCGAGATCAGCGATGCTTTTTATGCAGCAGTCAAGGTTTGCGAATTGAATGAAGCAGTGACCGACAAACGTGACAAAGTGGTTTTCCATACCCTGCGGCATACATTTGCTTCCTGGCTCGTTATGCAAGGCATAGACTTGTACACAGTTAAAGAACTGTTGGGGCATCGGTCACTTGCCATGACCGAACGATACGCACATTTGGCCCCTGACGCAATGCGGGGAGCCGTCGTTGCGATTGAGAAAGCCAGCTCTAACATAGAATTCAAGAAACTAATCAAGCTTCCTTAAATCAAAAAAGTTAGTTTCAGAATTTATTGTAATAATGAGAATTTCAAGCAAGCGATGTCCCGAATTCAAAATTCCCCAAGAGAGAAATAACGCATATGTGACTTACTCGCAACATGGCGGATTATCTGCCTAGCAATCTCCTCATTAGTGGAATGCTTGTCGCCATCACGGAAGACAGCGACGTTAACGTACCACCACAAATCATTTGAAACTGCGCAAAGCCTAGGACATTTTATATGTCTGCTTGACTCTGATCTGAATCACGAAAAACCGCTCCTAAATATTCACTATTCGATATGCTTTTAATTTTTTTATTACTGCGTTAACTTAATCTGTGGACAAGAAAATCTCAAAAAATCAATACGTGGTATACATAGTCCGAAGTCTGGGTCATCAAGATGCCGTCGATAATGCTATCAAAACTATCATGATCACGATTCAAATATAATTTTGGTTCAACATGAAACAAACTGAATGAACTAATATTTTTATTTTTCGTTTTCTGAAATGAGTAAATATGATATGGGAGTAAATTTGAATCTAGTATTATTTTATTCCAATATAAAAAATCAATAATACTATATCACAGCATTGCACATATTCCACATGATATGTGCACTTAGGGGTGTATGCTGGCATACTTCTACTCCACTATTTTGCCAATAGAGAATACTCTGACGCAAGGGTCATGATTTGATGCCTACCTGACCCTTTGTATACGATGGCTTGCTTACGGTTGAAACAGCAAAGAATCAAAGGATGTACTATTAGATCACTTTTTGCGGGCTTATTCTGATAGAACCATTAAACAGTCTATCTCAACATAACCATTTTGAATAATAATTTAAAATGGGAAGGGTATGTCCCCATCACAATTTTAGCCTCCGGCGTGGCCACTACCCCGATCGCTCCGGAGGAGCTAGAAATGGTCGAGATGGAAGGTCGCTGGTAATCAGTAGTGAGAGAGGTAAATACCTTGGTGTAAGCAATGACACCGTCTACCGCTGGATAGACATCCCATGCAATACCAGCCCATCGCATGGGAAATCTTTGGAAATTCAAAAAAGCACAGGCCGAGGCTGGCGGTGCTTCGTCCGCCGAAAGCGGCTCGACGAGGACACAGTAGGTCGCATCCAAAGCGAACATTATCAGGAGAGACAAGAATGCTGGGATTGAAATTGAGAAGCGAGTTTCTCGGAGCCCACATGCCTGGGACCGCTATTTCTCTTCGCACGAATGATAACCAAGGGGCAGCTCAAAGATCCCCAGACCACATTCTGTCCATCACGTACCCGACTGCGGACGTCCAGACGGCATTGAAGGCGATCAGCGCCAAGAACTCTGGTCGCCCGATTGTCCTGATGGGTGATCGTGGGCGTGGTAAATCCCATATCATGGCGGTGATGCATCATGGCATTCAGTCGCCTGATGTCGTTGAGTCGTGGCTCCAGGATTGGGGGGGTAAGATCGGCAGCGACGAGCTGAAACATGCCGAAATGCTTAAAGGATATGTGCCGATCTCTGAGCCGGTGCATAACCATGAGTATCCACTGCTCTGGGACCTTCTCTTTGATCGACACCCAAAGGGTCAATATTACCGTGGCCAATTCGAGAGTATGACCCAGCCGTTTCCGCCCCGAACGTTGTTAGAAAAAATGTTCGAGGACCAGCCGACCTGTCTCATCCTGGACGAATTTCAAACCTGGTATACAGGCCTGCCGGACAAAGATCCCAAGACAGGGCTTCTGCTCAAGCAGTACGCTTTCAATTTCGTGCAGATTCTTTCCGAAATCGCAAAGGACCGCCCTAAAATCCTCATCTTCGTCATCTCGGTGTTGAACAACCAAAACGACGCTTTTCAGCAAGTTCACCGACAAGGGCCGGTTATTATCGATTTCCGTGGTCCGTCAGCAAAGCAGGACCGCCAGAAACTTCTCCTGCATCGTCTTTTTGAAAATCGTCGGAATATCACAGAATCGGACATCATTACCACAAGCGGTGCCTATGCGACCGAGCGATTTCGGTTGTTACACACGAATGAATCGGAAGCGGAAAAAGAGCGGGTTCAACAAGAGGCATTCGCCTGCTGGCCTTTCAGCCCGGAACTTCTGAACCTCCTTGAAGACCACATCCTCTTGTCTTCCGCAGCGCAGGAGACACGCGATCTTATCCGTATTCTTGCTCAGGTTTTCAAAAGTCGTGGCGATTTGGTTCCTGTCATTACTCCTGCAGACTTCTTTGTCGATGGGGATTCCGATGAGGTCCAGACCCTTGTTGACTCGATAGCTGTTCAGGCCGGGCAGGAAAAGCTGCGGCAGATCGCCCAGCGCAATCTTGAGGCTGTTCGTGATTCCGGCGTCAACGTACCCAATGCCCGAGAGTTGGTAAGCACCATCTGGATGCGCTCGATGTCCCCAGGGAAAAATGCCGGAGGCACACCGGCAATCCTGCATCTGGATATCACCAGAGGAACGGCCCTTGACGATAATTCCTTTCAAGCCGAATTGGCACTGCTCATTGAAAACAGCGTCAATATCCATGGCGAGGAAGTCCCAGGGGGACCGCTTTGGTTCGGCGTAAATGAAAACCCGCGATCTAAAGTTCGCGCTTGCGCAAAAAACAACAAGCTCTGGCATATCGGGGCAGTGCCTACAGCGGGCCAGACCGTCTATCCGGGCAAAGACGTGCAGCACATCCGAAATACCCTGCGGCACATTTTTGTACCTGAGACCACTTCGCCGCCTTCTCGGGTCATCATTCTTGGCCCCAACTGGGAAAACGAGCCCTGGAGCGATGTAGATGAAGCCGATAGACCGGCAAAATGGGACAGACCGGTGCTGCTGGTTGTTCCCGAGCAACTTAACGGCGGCCATGATGGTGTCCATTCCAGGCTTGGGGCATGGCTTGTCAAACACGTTCAAAAAAGGCGCAACACCATCCGCTTCCTGCTCCCAGCAGTCGATACTCAGAGCCTCTTTTCCGACGATGAACTTATCTACTCGGCCCGATGCAGTTTCCTATGCTCACGGGAAGGCTGGGGGTCGGATACAACCTATCGAGCTTTGCATCAAGATTTCGACCGCCCAATGAGGGCTTCGCTGAAATCCAGATTCAACCGATTCGCCGTGCTGCGCAAATGGGATTTTCAGCAGCCGCAGAACTGCACTTTCGAGATTGAAAAAATAACCGAACAAGGTGGAGATACCCCGACGGCGGTAGAGACAAAGATTCTGTCCGATCTTTTCGACCAGACCGAGTTCAAACAGTTTGTCCTGAAGCGGGCCAAAGATTCAGATTTTGTCGGCTCCATGATGGATGACCTCACCGAGCCGCCGCCACCTAATGCCGGAGAAGCCATTCCTTTCCTTGGCGAAACGAAGACCTATGAATTTGTGCTGGATATTGCCGCCTCTGGCGACCTTGTTCTCAATGTAAGTGGCACCTGGATCGGCCGACGTTCGGAAGACGCCACCGATGAAGATGCCCTGCGCTACATCCGGGGCAAGGCATTCAGAACCGGCCAGGAAATGCGACAAATTCAGCTTGGCCTGCCTGGGGCTGTAGGCGGAGGCACGGTAACTGTTCCCAATCCTCCCCCCGGTGGCACCACGCAGCCTGGAACTGGTGGAACCATCCCACCGACGGGTGGTACCGGCACGCCATATCAGCCAATTACTACCGGTGAGGGTGGAACCATAAACGAACCCGGTGAACCAGGCTACACGACCGATACCGGTGGGGCGATTCCTCCCGCCCCCTTTCCAACAGTCAAGAGCAAAAAGTCTGATGAACCAGCCACTGGCATTAATCTGTCAGGTTGTTTTGAATCCTGGGGCGTACCCACCAGCCAGGCCATCGAAACGACGAGAATTGAATTTTCCGGGCTGACAGCCCAGCAGATCAAACAGATTCTGCAGCGGATTCCGTCCACCTTCAAAGCGACCCTTGAGATCGCTTACAAAGATGGAGGTGATTAATGAACACCGATTGGAGCGGCATCATTCTCGACTCCCCAACTCCCAAAAACGCATGGGCTGAAATTTTTTCTGCGTTGCATGCACTATCGAGGTCCAGCTCGTCTCCGGTCGCGCTTCATGACGCGACAGTTATACCGGATCGATTGCTGGCCGAAGCGGCGTGGGAGCTGTGGGAAGCATTCCCGGCATATGCCGAGAAAACATCGGATTGTCTCAAGAGCTGGGCGTCCTCTGGCTCCGGCAAAGCGGTCCTGATTCTCGACGCCCTTTCGCTTCGCGAGCTTCCCATCCTAATGGGGGCAGCAGAAGTACGAGGCATTCAGCCGGTACAAGTTAAAGTCACGGGCTCTGAATGCCCGTCCACCACCGATCACTTTGCTAAAAGCCTCGGCATTTCTTCCCGAAGCGCATTGGCTAACGACGGCAAGCCCGGCACTTTTGCTCTGTTCGGCGGTGACTGTTACACCGATGTGGTGAGCCTTCCCTTTGAAGACTGCGCGGTCCCGCCGTCGCCAAACCTGGTGATCTGGCATTCATGGCTGGATGACCTGATTCACCTTCAGCAAAAGCTCCCGGACCAGATTGCCAGCATTGCCACCAGCACCTTGCAGAGCGATGGTTTCTGGAACTTTATCAATCGTCTGCGCCAGGGCCGGGGTCTGATTATCACCTCGGACCATGGCTATGCAGTCAGCAAGCGCTTTTCCTCGGAGGTCGAAGACCCGGATGCCATCGAAATATTGCGAAAGACCTTCGGCGCATCCCGCAACAAGGCTGTTTCCGAGCCTTGGCAGAAGCGATTCATGCCGCCTATCGTCATGACGAATAACAACCAGCACGTGGTCATGGGGCAACGGAAGTGGAAGGTACAGGGGGGATTCCCCCACGTCTGCCACGGCGGAATGAGCCTTCTAGAGGTTGCCGTGCCCTACATGGAGTTTCCCTCGCTATGAGCGATCAGAATGCAAAACAAGTCGATCTGTGGGGTAATGTGCTAGAGAAGAGCGCAGCAGCCCCCAAGAAAAACGGGCGAAAGTCAAAAGCTGACAAACAGGCAGGGCTGCTTCCCGACAAGCTCGGCAAGGCGGTCAAATTGCCGGTGCCGAACTTTTCAGATCCGAATAGAAAAGCAACCTGCCTGGAGTCGGATTTTCCTATCGCGCAAATCAATGCGCTCTCCAATCTGGAGGGCAATGCGGGTAAACCCATTTACCAGATGTCCAAATGGTGGGCACGGCGGCGCTCAAGCGTATTCCGTTCAATGTTAATTGCAGCAGCGACCGAGGCTCCGACCGATCCCAACGAGGCATCCAAGCTTGTCTGGGATCATTACTACTGCAACCATCAGAAGGCAGGCTCCTTCAAGCATCTGAAGGTGTTGGACTGCTTCATGGGCGGCGGAACCACCCTGGTAGAAGGCTCACGTCTCGGTATGCAGATGACCGGGGTCGACCTCAACCCTGTGGCATGGTTCGTCGTCAAAAACGAACTGGCCTGCAGCGACCCGGAGCAGGTCAAGGCCCTTTTTGAAGAGATCGAACGCCAGGTTAAACCCCAAATTCAGCCGTTCTATACCACCACCTGCCCGCGAGGCCACCAGGGTCGGTGGATTGATGTGGAAACCGGTGAAGCAGTCAGCCTGGATCCCATCAAGTTGCCGCCTGAGCAGCGTTCCCGGTACCGCTGGGAAGGGCCGGAGGTTATCTATACCTTCTGGGCCAAACATGGACCCTGTCTGGCCAAGGGCTGCGGCCATCGCACGCCGATTTTCCGTACACCGGTCATTGCTGAAAAAAATCTTTCAACGAGTTATGCCGAGTTGACCTGCCCCGACTGCGGCACGATGTTCCATGCCGAACTTGGCGAGACCAGGATGGCCCCCGGTGCGGAGCGGATTATCGTGGAAGGCGACACCCCTTTCACCGAACTTTCCCAGGATTTTGCCCGGCTGCTGAACGACTATGACAAAGGCAATGCCAACGACACCTGGGAGCGGGCGCTGGCCTTGAAAGCGGCGGCAGAGCAGGAACCCGGCCTCCATTGTCCCCATTGCGGCACCTTTGCCGGAAAACGCCTGGTCGATGTCTTTGACCGCCATGCCCAACCCAGCCTCCGCGCTACACAGCGCAAAAAGAAAGACTTCGCCCTCAAACGCAAACAGGTGCAGATGTACCTGCTGATCCATCCTGACTGGATGAAAGGGGCATCAGGATTTATTGGCGATCAAGAATTGGGAGGCTGGGCCGGTGCGCCTGCTGAAGCAACAGTAACTTGGTATGAAAAGCGATTAGAAAATCTGCGTGTGATTGAGGTGCGCGGTAAATCCCTTCCCGAAACGGTAACCTTGACTGATGGGTCAGTGATTGAAACCGGCCAGGGGACTGTACCCAAGAATGCTGCATTTTCATGTGCTTCCTGCGGAAGAGAAAACAAGACACTTAAGGCTATTAAGGCTACAAGACACACCGCACCAGCCGCAGCGTACGTTGTCCAATGCCATTGTCCTCAATGCGAATCTGAAGGATACACTTATGGTGGTCGATATTTCAAGACGCTAGACCAATACGATGTCAAGCGTCTGTCTGAATCGGAAAGAGAATGGTCCCGCCGAGCTGAAAACGATCTATCTGATTACTGGCCGAGACAGGAGATGGTGTATGCGCATATGACCCATGAGAGAAATCCTCTGCCTGATCATGGTTATACACACTGGTGGATGATGTTCAATAATCGCCAACTTTTAGTTCACTCTTCATTATTGAAAGCTATCACCGTGCTTTCAGAAGAAAGTTGGCCTTTAGATGTTAGAGAACAAGCGCTTGGAGCATTTCAACAGTATCTCCGCAATCAAAATATGTTCTCTTTTTATCACATAAAACGTGACTGTCTTGCGCCAGCACTAAGTAATTCGAACTTCAACCCAAAGAACGCAGCCATTGAAGTAAGTGCATTCAGCGATGGCTATGGCCCATGGAAGTCAACTTCTGCTAGCATTCTCGGTGGGCTTGAATGGGCTCTCAATCCTTGGGAGCCAATACTCAAGGAAGATGAAAACTCAACTAAAAGTATCCGCGCTGAATTGTCCGATCCGATTATCCCAGGCAATGAACCTTACTGTGGTTCTTCGACCAACCTTTCGACTTTTGGGAATGATTTGTTTGATTTGGTAATTACCGACCCTCCTTTTGGCAACAACATCTATTATGCTGATTTAGCTGATTTTTTCTACACATGGCTTCGCCTCCCTTTACGCAAATGGTATGCAGATCTCCCAGAAGCAACCTATTTTGACCCTGAACGCACTCCTCATAGCATGGAGGCTATCGATAATTCAGTCGAACATCCCGACGACCGTGAGGATTACGAAAAAGATCCCTTCATTGAACCGAAGTATCTTTCCCGCATTCAGGAATTGACCGGGGATAAGGCCTTGGCTGAGAAGGACCCGAATCCCCTTTATCGACCTCAGCCATCAAGCGATTTTTACAGCCAGACCCTTTCCGCCTGTTGGGCCGAAGCGGCTCGCCACCTCAAGGATGGCGGAATCATGGCCTTCACCTTCCACCACAACGAAGACCAGGCCTGGATAGACATCCTCAGAGCTCTCTTCGATGCTGGCTATGTGCTGGTAGCTACCTATCCCATCCGTAGCGATGAATCCAAGGGGGAAGGTGGCCAATTCGGATCGAAAAAAATTGAATACGATATCATCCATGTTTGCCGCAAACGCTTAAAAGCGCCTGAACCGATGAGTTGGGCGAGGATGCGCCGCTGGGTGAAAGAGGAAACGGTTCGGCTGAAGGATCTCCTTGAGCACACCCACGGTAAAACCCTGCCGGAATCAGACCTGCGGGTGATCCTGCGCGGCAAATCCCTGGAATTCTACTCACGTCATTATGGACAGGTGTTCACCGGCGATGGTCAGGTGCTGGACGTGCGCGACGCCCTGCTCGGCATCAACCAGCTCCTCGACGACCTTCTGGAAGACACCACCCAGACCGGAGGACTGCGACCGCCCGATAGCGCCGAACCGGCCAGCCGTCTCTATCTCCGCTTGTTCAAAGATTGCACAGAAATGGCGCGTGATGAGCTCCACAAAACCTTGCGCGGCACCGGCATCGCCCAGGGTGATTTGGAAGCCAGGGGATGGATCAGAGTTGTTGGCCGGGAAATTCATGTCGTCCCGGTGAATGAAAGGATGGCCTATTTTACCGAACGGGGGCGCAACCGCAAGGTCATCAAAACCGACCTTGATCAAGCCCATTTTCTTATCGGAGCGGCTTATCCCAATTCAGGACTGAAGATTGATGCGGAACTGAATAATCCGAACTTCCGCATCAAGAAATCGGTGGATGAAATCCTGAAATGGTATGCCGAGATGGACAAGAATTCCGCCAATCGAATGGCTGCTAGAACAGCGGTCCAACTGGTTGAACATTGGCGAACCCGCAAGGATCGTCCCCAGGCTGTTCAGCGGACGCTCTTTGATCTGCTTGAGGAGAACGATTGATGGACACCATTACTAACACAGTCTGGCAGCGTAAAGGATCCTGCGTCATTTTTGACCAACAAAGCCTTGGTCCATTCATTTCTGACGGGGCTGTTATCTCCCTGAGACAGGCTCTCTCCTGGTCCAAGGAGCTTCCGGCCGCGCCCCCAGTTCCCGGCCGCACCATCCTTATCTCCGGCCTGGAAACTGTCATCGAAACCTTGGAGCCGCAGGAGGCGGAAGACTTCCTGTGCCGCCGGATACGCCCGTTACTGATCCATCTGCAGAACCGCTGGACCGATTGTGGCATGGTGTTCGGATTCACCTCGCATCCCAAAACTTTTGAGGAAACGTCCCTTGAGGAAGAGGTCTTGTTTCGCCGCCGTGACCGGAAGCAAGTAAGACTGTCTGAAGGACTCTGGGATGGTACCGCGACAGTCAATATGAAGCAGGTTATTCGAGAAGGTGATAAGCCAGGAGAAGAGGTGATCGTTGGTTACTATGTCGCCAGAATTTCCTGAGATACAGCCCGGCTTAAAAATCAGCCATCCCGAGATGGGAGATGGTGTCGTCGTCGGTCGTGAGCCGACGGGGTATATCACGGTCTTCTTTCGCGCTCATGGGGAGCGACAGGTGCCTGCCGACTCGCTACGACCAGCGGCAGACCGATTCGATCAAATCATCCAAAGCATGGTACCGGCAACCCCGGAACGGCTGGAACAGCTTTGGTTGGCGGTGGAAGCTGAAGAATTGCCATTGATGGAAAGCGCCGCGACGTTGACCTCGGCAAAGGTGGATCTGTTGCCCCATCAGGTGGTGCTGGTCCACCGGGTGGCCAATGCCCGCCCCAAACGCTTCCTGGTAGCCGACGAGGTTGGCCTGGGTAAGACCATCGAGGCCGCACTCATCCTTCGTGAGCTGGCTTCTAGGGGCGAGTTGACTCGGGCCATCATGATCGTTCCAGCCGGGCTAGTGGAGAATTGGCGCAGGGAGCTGAATGAGGTTTTCAACCTCGATTTTGAGGTGTTCGGCAGCGAGGGGGATGTTACCGACCGAAAAACCAACGCTTTTGCCTACCACAATCGCCTGATCGTCTCGGTAGATACGCTCAAACGCCCGGCGCGGGTGAAGAAGCTTCTCGCTGCGCCACCCTGGGATCTGGTGGTTTTCGACGAAGCCCATCACCTGAGCGTTTATCGCTACGGCAACAAGGTCAAGAAGACCGAGAATTTCAAACTTGCAGAAGCCATCCGCGATCATTGCCGTGACCTCATTCTCCTTTCTGCAACGCCGCACCAGGGCGATCATTTCCGTTTTTGGATGCTGATCAGGCTGCTGAGCCCCGAGCTATTCGAAAGCGACCAGGACATGGTTCGCAACCGGCACCGCCTCAATGCGGTCGTAATCCGCCGCACCAAGGCAGATGCCTGTGCCCAGGATGGCAGTCCGTTGTTCGTCCGCCGTATGGTCCACACCGAGGGGTTTGAACTGTCGGAGCGGGAAAAAGAGTTCTACAACGCGCTCCTGGATTATCTGCGGGATGGCTACAACCTGGCAGCTCAGCAAGGCAACAAAGGCCGGGCACTGGGTTTCGTGATGACGGTGTTTCAGAAAATCGCCGCCAGCAGTTTTGCTGCTATCCGCTCGACCCTACAACGCCGGTTGCTGATGCTGACCATCCAAGAGGGAATCGAGCGTGACGAATTGCTCGATGTAGATGGCCGGAACCGGGTCTACGCGGAGGCCCGACAGATCATTCACGACATATACTCCATACCGCATGACACCGTGGGTAACGCCCAGACCGATCAGATCCTCGCTGACGCAAAATATCAGTTATTGAAAAAACGAAACGAAGCGCTCTCCTTTGCCTCGACAGCTGAAAGCTATTCCGATTCTGAATATGAAGCCGGTGCCGGAGAGGAATCGGCCGCGATGCTGGTAGTGGTTGCGCTGCCGGAAGAACGGCACCGGATACTCGATCTTCTTGCCGAGTTTCCCGACGGCATTGAATCAAAAACAGCAATGCTCGTTCATGCCCTTCGCCAGATCTGGCAACAGAACCCCAACGAAAAAGTTGTTATCTTCGCCACCTACCTGGGCACGGTCGAGGCCATTAAGAAACAACTGGATGAAGTTTTTCCCAGTGCGGGTATCGATGTCCTCAAGGGCGGAGATCATGGAGCGAAAACAGCCGCCCAAAAGAGATTTCGCCGAAAGGATGGACCAAAGGTGCTGGTCTGCACCGCTGCCGGTCGAGAGGGCATCAACCTCCAATTTGCCCGCATCCTTTTCAACTACGACCTCCCCTGGAATCCCATGGATCTTGAACAGCGTATCGGTCGCATCCATCGCTATGGCCAGGAATCAACCGCACAGGTCTACAACCTCGTGGCCGTCGACACCATTGAAGGCCAGATTTATCTGCTACTTGAGGAAAAGTTGATCGATATCGCCAGAACCTTGGGCAAAGTGGATGAACAGGGGCAGATCGCCGAAGATTTGAGGACGCAGGTGTTGGGACAGCTCCGCAGTACCTTGAGCTATGACCGGCTCTATCAAGACGCCATTAGCGATCCGACCCTAAAACGAACTCGCCAGGAACTGGAGGTAGCTATGACTAATGCCAATCTGGCGCGTCAGGTCGTCTTTGAGCTCTTTCAGGAACTCGACCAGTTCAACCTTGGCGACTACCAAAAATTCGATGATGAAGGACGGGGAATGCAACGCCTTGTCAATTTCATTGCCCGGTCGGCCCGACTCGCCGGGTGGAAATTCAAAAAGGAAGTCGATGGCAGGTGGATACTGGTCAGGGATGGCGAACCGAATATGGTATTCACGACAGACCGTGATGCGGCTCTTCAAGAAGAAACCCTTCAACTTGTCGGCTTGGAGCATCCTGTCGTCAATCAGTTCATGCGCGAGTACTCATCGGCCGATACAGTACCTCGAGCCTTGACCGGGAAGATAAACGGAATAGCCGGTGAGGGCCTGCTTACACTCTGGAAAATCAGTACCCAAGGCAAAGACGGCCAAGCCAGCCACCATATTGTCAGAATTGGGATGAATGCGGAGGGCGACCGAGCACCATGGCTTGAGCGCCTGGATGAAAAAATCCTGGGAATGCAATCACCATCAACTCCAACCGAGAAATGGCAGACTCTCGCGGCCAACAAAAAGGGCCGCCTGCAGGAACTGCTGCATCGCGAACTGAGTTATTCGGGCATCATCAACGATGAAATGTCATACTCTGCTACGCCCTTGGCGGTGGTAGGGATTGAGAATTAGAACTATTTTTGAGCGGGATAGAGGGAATGCATATGAATGGGATATCGGCATCACTGACCAAATGGTTTTCAGAGCGTCCCCAATGGCTCCAGATTGCGGCTACCCGGTTACTTCAGCAGTCTGAGCTTACCGACAAAGACGTCTCAGAGCTCGCAACCCTGTGCCAGCAGGAAGCCGAAGGCAAACTACCCCAAACGACCTGTTCCTTTCCTGCTACTGCGTTCTCCCCTGGCACAGCAGGCACCCTGCGTTTGTGCTCAATCAGTGAAGTCGAAGGAGTAAACGCCCTTGCACCGAAAAAGCCACTAGAGTTTGGCAAGGGCAATATCACGATTGTTTATGGCAACAACGGGTCAGGAAAATCCGGTTACGTCAGACTCCTCAAGCATGTATGCGGAGCCCGCGAGACGGGAACCCTCCACCGCAATGTATATAAGCCCGGCTCTACCCCACAGAAGGCATGTATTTCGTTTGAGCAGGACGGCATTTTGAAGACCCATACTTGGTCAGGACAAGGCATCTGCGATGATCTCAACAGCGTTGATATTTTTGACACCTCGTTTGGCAAGGTTTTTGTCAGCAGCGAAGACGAGGTGAGCTACGAGCCGCCGGTATTATCGTTTTTCAGCTCGCTCATCGTCGCATGCGAAAAGGTCGCAACTGCCTTGGACGCCGAGGTCAACCGGCACCCGTCCAAAAAGCCGAATATACCGGCTGACAAGAAGGTAACCCCTGAAGGGATCTGGTACGAAGCCATCAGCGCCAAGACCAGCACCCAGGACATCGACAAGCATTGCACATTTGGCAGCGCTGACGAGACCGAAATGCAAACGCTGCAGCCGCGCCTTGCCGAACAGGCACCGGCGGAAAAAGCAAAGCAGCTGAAAAATCAGAAACAGCATATCGACACTATTGTTCAGGATGCCCAAAAATATCTGAAGCAATTATCGGACGAGAATTATCGACTGATCATTGCTGCCAAGAAGAAGTCAATTCTCAAGAAGACAGCGGCAGACACGGCGGCGGAAAAGGTTTTCTCCGGTAGCGAGTTGGAAGGCATCGGGTCCGATGTATGGAAAGAGCTTTGGGAAGCAGCCCGAAACTACTCCGTCTCGGCAGCCTACAAAGAAGCCGAGTACCCGAATGTTTCTGATGGTTCCCGTTGTGTCCTGTGCCACCAGACCTTGACCCAGAAGGCCAAAGAGAGACTGATCTCCTTCGAAAATTTCGTGAAGGGCGAAATGCAAAAAGCCGCAACGGATGCGGCCAAGGAATACGCGACTGCCAGTCAAACTATCGAGGCACTACCGACATCGGAGGCGCTGAAGACACGTATCGATGCGGCTGGTATTTCACAGGATGAAGTCGCCAACCAGGTGGCGGATTTCTTTGCTCAATTGCAGGCTAGAAAAGACCTACTCCCTGGGATCGATTCTGAGGAAACCATTCCCGATCCTCTGCTCTCACCGAAATGGATCGATGAAGCCAATGCCCAGTCGAAAAGCCTCGGTGAACTCGCAGCAAAATATGACGAAGACGCCAAAAGCGACAATCGAGAGGAGATCAAGAAAAAGCTAAACAGCCTGCAGGCCAGAAAGTGGTTGTCTGAGCACCGCTCCGCCATTGATGAAGAAGTTACCCGACTAAAGCTACTGAACCAGATTAAAGAAGCCAAGAAATCGACCAACACCAAAGCCCTGTCCCAGAAGAAAGGGGAGCTGGCAGAAGCCTTGATCACGGATGCGTTCGTGCAAAGGTTCAATGCGGAGCTCAAGGTCCTGGGCGCGTCTCAGGTAAAAGTCGAACTCGTGAAGTCAAAAGTTTCCAAGGGCCGAGTCCTTCATAAGCTCCAGCTTCGTGGTGCCTCTCAAAGTGGACTCGCCGATGTGCTGAGCGAGGGAGAAAATCGGATCGTTTCCATTGCGGCTTTTTTGGCCGATGTCACAGGCAAGAGCAACCAGGCCCCATTTATCTTTGACGATCCAATATCATCACTCGACCAAAGCTATGAGGAGGCCGTGGTTCAAAGGCTGATCGAGTTGTCTCATGACAAACAGGTCATTATCTTTACTCATCGTCTGTCCTTGCTGGGAACGGTCAGACATTTTGCCGAGAAAAATACCATCAAGCCCGATGTGGTGAGTATCCGTTCTACAGACTGGGGGACCGGAGAACCAGCTCACATTCCACTTTCGCAGAGTGACATCAAATCCGCCCTAAACACACTCATGAATCAGCGATATCAAGATGCAAAAAAGGCATGTGAAAACGGCGAATTTGAACATGCCGAAATCTTGCTGAAGTCGATATGCAGCGATTTCAGGACATTGGTGGAGCGCTCTATTGAAAATGATCTGCTGTGCGGGGTGGTCCAACGATTCCAACGTCCAGTCCATACGTTGAAGCTCAAGGATCTGGCCAAATTGAAAGACGCGGATTGCAATCTCCTTGATTCGCTCATGACCAAATACTCCGGGTTTGAACACTCACAGCCAGCAGAAGCACCAGTGGAACTGCCGAAGCCAGACGATCTTTTGGCCGACATGACTTTACTGAAAAACTGGCGTGAAGAATACGCGAAGCGCCCCGCCTCTGCGGTAACAGGGTAACCGTATGAGAGTTCTCCACACATCCGACTGGCACATTGGGCGCACTCTTTATGGCAGAAAACGCTACGAGGAGTTCGAGGCTTTTCTGCGCTGCTAGGCTGAAACGCTTCAACAGTCACGGACTTTGTCGACAATCGCTATCATGCTGAAATATCCAAATAATAGTTATTCAATCCGCCAGCCATAAACCTTTCCCTCGCCGTAAAAAGGGAAACAGGTCACTTTGCCACCTTTTTCAAATTTCTTTTGACCGCCTTTGAAGCAGGATAAGAAGTCATCAACACCGTGGTTCAGGTCGGAAAGTTTTTTTGCCTGCCTCCCGTCATCTGATAAGGACCAGATGATCAGCTCGCGGTCCTGTTCTGTCTCCATGTTGTTGGTCACCCATGCGGCGTATTTGGGGAGTTTCTCCACTTCCACGCGGTAGTCGGCATCCCGTACGCCGTATCCCCAGTCATAGCCGCCGTAGAGGCAGGATGCGGCGAGGGCTATGGTCAGGATGCACGCGGCGCAAAGCCAGCGGAGTTTGTTGGTGCGGGTACGGGCTTTGAGCACGGTTTCCGAGTTGTCGATGACGGATTGTACCAGGCGCTGCTGTATTTCCCGCTCGCGTTGCTGGATGTTTTTCTCTGCCATGACTCCGGCAAGTGTTGCGGCTTTTTGCGTTTCCTCAGCTATCCGGGCGGGTATGGTACGGGTGATGCTTTCGATATGGCCGCAGAGAACCGCGAGCAGTACCTCCGGATTGTCCGGGTCGAGCTTGTAGTTGATGATCACGCGTTGCACATTGTTTTTCACTTCCTCTGGCAGTCCTTGGAGCAGATTATCGAGTAGCGGCATGGGTGGCCTCCGTTGTGTTTTGAATTTCGAAAAAAGCGCTGGCATCGTGTAAAGCGGTTTTGAATCCGTCGAGGAAATAGAAAATATTGCTCTTTTCCGCGCGCCGGAGTTTGGGCGAATGCATGGCCTCGGTGAATCCGAGACTATACAAATCCAACAGCGCGTATTCCCGCCCGCGCAATTTCGGCAAGCTTAGAACCTGGCCGCCATGTTCGAGCAACTTGGTGCGCCCCATGCCGCCGACGGAATTGCCCTCGGCATCCTGGAAGCCGTCAAAAAGAATAAAATCCTCGTTCTCCCCAAAAAAGAGATTTTTGACCGCGAGATAGTCATAGGCCGGGCCGAATTGCTTGATGATCCGGATGACATTGTTGGCCGAAGCCAGGATATTGGAAATCACGATGGCCACTGTGACTACATAGCCCGCCCGCTGGTATTCCTCGGCCAGGGCGGTCATGCCGCGTTCGCTCTGCAAGACGTTCTGCAGAGCATCCAGCGCACCGCCGGGGAAATCGAACAGCAGCATGTCCGCATCGTAATCCAGCGCATTGATCACATTGTCGCGTTGGATGGCGTCCCGTATGTCAAAGGGGAAAACACCTTGAAAGGGATCCTGTTCCGCGAGCAATTTGCCGTGTTCATCGCGCTGGCCGTAGTATTGGAGCAGTTGCCCGACATTGCCGTCGGCGTCGAATGCGGCAACGGAAAGCTGGCGCTCGAAACGAAAAACATCCAGCAAGGCGCGCGAAAAAGTGGATTTCCCCGAACCGCCTTTTTGACTGACAACGAAAATGGCGCGTTTCATTCAGACCTCCTCTTCAAAACCCGCATGGGTGGTGGTTGGGACAAGCTGCCGTTTTTCAACCGGTGGCTGGGGCTGCGGTTGGGCAATTTCTGTTTTGGCCTTGGTACCGAACTGTGCAAACGGAAAGGACTGGGCAACGGACGCGATATCCGAAAGTAGGCGCTGCGTTTCCTCGTACGTGAGATCTTTGAACAGCTTCTTGTCCTTTTCGATGGCGAAACGCTCCCAGGCCGCCGTGCCGAGCCGCTGAAAAAATTCCTCGAATCCTTGCGTGTTCGAGCCTGTACGCAGCAGAACGCTGCCTAAGCAAAGCACGCCAAATACAATTTTGCGGTCTGTCTCCCTGAATCCGGCCTTTGTTGCCAGGCCGCCCAGCTCGTATTTTACCCGTTGATCGGCCTTACGGATTTTTTCCCTGGCGTTTTTCTCTGCTTTGATGGCGCGATTTTTACGCTGAAGGGCATTTTCCAATTCCTTTTCTGGTGTGGGCTTCTTTGTCATGTCTCAGCTCCCTACATGGAAAAATCCATGTCGATTGATCTGGAGTGTGTTTGGGTTTTACTGCGTGTGTTTGTTTGCTGCCGCATAAGTACGGATTCGGGCAGAAAACCGATGCTGGCTCTTGCAGAATGCTTCTGTCCCAATTGATTTGCCAACGTTCGCAGATCTTTTGTCGTTGATTTGTCGATGAAAAACTTCAGCCGTTCCTTGTGGCGCGTAAGGCCGACATAGCTTGTTCGGGATTCCCAGAGCTTGCCGTGCAGGCAGTAGACAGTGGTTTGCGTTTTGCCCTGCCCCCGGTAGACCGTGCCCGCGTAGCCGAGCGCGAACTTGTCGAATTGCCTGGCGTCGAATGACAGCTCGGTGCCCGCATCGGTCAAAACGTAGAGCTTGCTGCCATTGATCCATTTCACAGTGCCCAGACTTCCGTTGAAAATTCCGGCCTTTTTGTCCGTGCCGTGAAACTGGATACGGTCGCCCACGCCAAACGTCTGCTGGCCTTTGCAGGTGTCAAAGGTGTGATTGCCGGTCACCTCGCCGCGTTCCTCCAGGATACGGCGCAACTGCTTGTTCAGCTCGTTCACTTCGGCATTGGTCCCGGCGTACACAAAGCGCGCTCGTGCTGGATCCTGTCCGAGATCACGCGTCCATTCGTGAATCAAGGCTTGCTGCTGTTTCTGCGTATCAGCGGCCCAGTGCATAAAACCGGGATGCTTTTGGTACAGCTTTAATCCATCCAGGAAGCGCCCCTCGGAAAAGTCCGTACTGGCCTGTTTCTGCCATTCGCTTTCCTGCCTGCGGACAGTGGTGATTTCCGCCGATCCAAAGCGTTCTTTGAACTCCGTAAACATGCCGCCACGAGCCACGGAAGCAAGCTGCCGGTCGTCGCCTACCAGGATGATTTTGGCTCGTGCCTCGTCCGCATGGATGAGAATCTTCTCCATGATCTGCGTATCGAGCATGGCGGCCTCATCCACAAGAATGACTGTCTTTCGATCCCACTTTTTACAGCGCTGGTTGTTCTCCTGGTGCCAGATGGCCGAGTGCGCCGTGCTGGCTTCGCTGAAACCATCCTTTTTCATGTCCTGGGCAACCGTATTCGTGGGCGACAGTCCGACCACACGGAATCCCGAAGCTTCGTATGCCTCGCGTACGGCTCCCATGGTGTAAGATTTGCCCGCACCCGCGCGGCCCTCGATGATTTTCAAACCGCCAGGATCGAGAGCATGGCGAAACGCCGTTTCCTGTTCGGGATCCATAGTCCGGGTCTTCAAGGCCTGCCGAATAGCTGACGAGTTTGTTGTATGGCCGGTGTCCGCATGCCTCTTGGTGGCCAAATCCATGACTCGCGTTTCTTGTTCGAATGTTTGCCGTGTGGTGAAGCCGGCGGCCATACGCGTTTGCGGATCGTATAGCTTGACCAGGTCGGGATGCGTGAGCAAGGCCTCTTGCAACGCGTTGTTGGCCTGGGGGGAATCCGTAAGTTTCAACGCGGCCCTGGAAATGTCGCGTTCGGTAAATACGGATTTGTTGCGCGTGAGCTGGGCTAAAATATCCGCAGGCGCACATTCTTTGTTGTCCTCGGTAATCTGCTCGTTCAAAGCCTTGGTATGGACCTGCTCCTGCTTGTTATGCCAGACCGGCCCCACGTGCTGCTGCGCGATCAAACCGGGACCATCCACTTCGATGTCCAATCCGCGCGCCTGGAAAAAGCCGTTCTGAAAGGCTTCCCACTGCCGCCCCCAGTCATCCTTGCTCAAGACCTGTTTGCCCTTGGCAAAGCCGGGGTTCAGATGCCGGGCCTTGCTGCCGAAGCCCTCCGGCTCGAGCGTCCGGGTGGAGATGAGCAAATGCGCGTGCGGGTTGCCGTCGCCTTTGTCGTGGATAACCATTTCCACGGCCAGGTCATGCTTCACGAAATGTTCAAGGGCGAACGAACGCGCCAACTCAATTTGCTGTTCCCGCGTCAGTTCGCGGTCGGCAGGAAGGGCCAAAACCATATGCTTGGCCAACTGTGCGTTCTTCTTTATGGTGCCGTCCTTTTTCAGGTCCGCTTGTTCCGCCGCGTTCCAAAGCGCTTTACCTGAGGACCATTTTTCACCCGAACGTTCGGAAAGAAGCAGCTCGCTGCGTACGTACTCGCCGGACATGTCCTGCGCTTTTGCCGTAAAGTCGAACTGCCTGCCGGTGCTATCCTGGTGCCTGCGGTCACGATTCAGGTAGGCGGAAAGCCCGACGGCAGAACCGCCCAGTTTGGTGGAAACGATTTCCACCCGCGCGAATGCTATGGCCATATGCATTCCTCCGTTTTCAGCCTCGCAGAGCGCAATCATTTTTCCTCAAGAAAAATGTATATTGCGTCTGCTTTCGCTACGCTTCATCAGATTTTGCATCCGAATCCAATTTTGAAAATTTGCTGAGGATTTCAGACAAAATTTCTCGATAGTTGGAGAGCATGCTACTTTTGACATTTTGCTCCCAGTAGTACCTGAGGAATGGCATTTCCGGACCTCGCTTTCGCAAGAGGATTTCTTTTCTTTCGGATGGGGAAAGCGAGGAAAGCCAAATTTGGAAATAGACGTCGGCTGCTTTTTTGTATGCTTCAAGGACAGCGCGCCCAGCCCGTTCCTGATCATAGGCCTTTTGTTCATCAGGCGAGATAAAACCTTTTGGCCGTCGATAATAACCAGTAGATCTGATGGCATTGAATAAATATCCTAACGGGCTTTCCACGGTATCACCGGCCTTGTCTCGTATCGGACCTTGCTCCAGCTCCCAGTTGAGATAATCAAGTGACTGCAGCAAATCATCGAGGGGGAACCCGTGCTTTTCGAGAGTATCGACGAATTGCTTAATCTGCTTCGGGCTGAGATTAAATTCCGCGAGCTTGGGAAAGCGTAACGAGAGATCTTGTTGCGTCAGCGCCAGTAGATTGTTTTTGATAGTAAGAAGAGTTCTATCTATCTGGGGTGAGGTTGCCGAAGCAGTTGCTGGATCGATGAGGGTGGACAGATCCCCGTCGACAGGAAAGTGAAATGCAATTTCATGTTTTGCGCTGAATATGCAGCACAAAGATTCATTAAGGCCAAAAGCATTTCCCTGAATTTTTCCGGACTTGACAGGGTGGTGAGTAATGAATCCTGCTTGAGAAAGCTTTGCTATGTTCCCTCTTACAGTTCCTTCAGCGATTTGTAGTTCAGATGCAATCTGCTTGTATGAAAGAATCTTGCCGCAATTCACTATGATATACTTAAGTACAGCTGTCTGGTTGTCATTCAGACCATTCACTAAATCATAATGAGAAATATTTACTATTTCAGGCTGTTGCTCGTCAGCGAGCGAATCATCTCCGCTTTGTGAAGTGCGCAGGAGGATGCTGGAAAGCTTGCTTGGTTGCCTGCTGAGTTGCTCGGTGTTTTGCCTAGATGCTGCAGCGGGTGTCTGGACAGGTGCCTTGGTACGTGCTGTGTTGGCTGATGATATTTTTTTATTCATGTTGTCCCCGCTAGTTCTAGGCTGAGATAGAGATCAGCCATTCAATGAGATTCTCGCGGCTGTATGCTACACGGCCTCTGAAAATCATTCGTTTCGGGCCTCTCCCCTTAGAATCGAGATTTTGCATGTAGCCGCGCCTGTAGGGCAGACCATGTTTTTCTGCCAGCTCATTCCAGCGGTGCCGCCAGATAATCGACGGAAGATTGTCGGCGAGGAGTGAAAAATCGAATTGGTGATCAGACATTAAAAAACCTCCTTCACATTGCTTTGATGTGAAGAAGGCTAGAGAATCTTGAAGTGTTTTTCACCGACACCTAAAATTTATTTTGGTGTCGGCGAAAATTGTACGTGTTTCGAGCTAGTTCGTGACTCCTGAGAGCGGAAGTACTGCGCAGTTTTCAACACATCGTTCGGCGTGCCGAAGATGCCTCATCAAATGATCTCGATCATAAAAAGCGGGTTTGGGTGTATATACTGCGTCGATGAAATCCTGCTTGTAGCGGTCATAGAAGATATCCACGATTTTTTCGTTCCCGTAGGTCTTTCCCTGGTTCCAAAGTTCCTGTTTCAGGTCATAGAGAACCAAACCAGCAATTCGATTAATCGTGTCGCCGCGAATATCACCAATGACGGGTGAACGCATTTGTTTGGCAAGTTCCTTCTGGGCTTCAGCGAAGCTTGTAAGATGCTTTTTGAATTGTGCAACATTTTCAGCGGTGCTGTCTTTTGCGTACAGGTAGTTGTAGAGCAGTGTTCCAAATTTAGCGATCCATTTGTCATCGATTGTGATGTTGTTTCTAAAAATATTATTTTTAAAGTAGTCTAGACGGCTGTCGTCAATCTTTGTGGTCGTGTACTCAATATAATCTCGGGTCTCCGTTTCATGAAAAGGAGTTATCCATGGAAATGGAGGTAGTTTGACCTCAAAGAAAGAAAATTGATCTGCGAGAATTCGTTTGAGTATCCTTTCGGGGGTGTATTGTTTGTGTTCAAAGATAAGAAGCAACCCGAATTCATTAATACATTGCTTTTCAAGTTCTATTAAATCACCGGAGATTTCGACAATAGGTCGAGTAATTGGATCACCGTCAAGCAACTCTAGCCCTCTGGGGTGCATTAATGAAATATAATCAAATTCTGAATTACCAAGCTGGACGAGAAGTTGAGCATGTGGCGGAAGCGTTTCGATTATTGACTTTGTCTTTTGAGTCAGAGACGTATATGCCTTGTTTCTGAAAGCATACAATAACTTAAAGTAATTATATTTGACTTCATTGGAAACTGTCCACAATCCAACAAGATCATGTCGATGCTCGAACATCTTATCTGGAAAATTGTTTAAAATTGACTGGGCAAAAATTTTAGAAACGGAAGAAGCAGTTCTTTGCTCTGAGGGCAGCTCGATATCTATCTGCTCAAATTTCTTTGCACATGCATATGCCAAAGATTTTTTTGCATTGGTTGTGTCTGAAGCATTCTTTTTAAAGTATTCCGGGATTACTTTGGCAATTTCTATGTCAAAATCGAACGTTGAAAATTGTTTTTTTTGAAGGAAAGAATGATTACCAGCAGCCATATGGTTTATATCAATAACTACAATGCTATTCTTGATCGCTTTAGGAACATGCAAAGCTGATGGATCGATAATAGGCATGGCGTACCGAAATAAAAATACTAAGGCCTCTGTTTTGATCTGTGTTGGTAGAAATCCGAGAGAAGCTTGGGCAGCAGTAAATAAGAGATCAAGTCGTTCATAAAGCGCATCGTGCTTGTGCGTATGTTCGGAGCCTATCTTCATTGCTGCACCTCGTGATGAGATTGAACCAAACGGCGTGGCATTGATGGAGAGGGCCTGTGAAGAATTTTTAATTTGCTATTATAGGGGATTTAAAATGCCTTACAATAAGTGTCAATGCGTCTAGGGACGGAACGTACATAATAAGCAGGACAATATGGGGCTCATGTTTTCAAAAGGACAAGATTTGCTAATTACCATAAAAGTGGGGAGAGAATGGGGAGAGGATGTATCTTGAAAAAAAAGGAGTCAACGAAGATTTTCGCTAACTCCTTGATATTCCTTGGTACCCGGGGCCGGACTTGAACCGGCACGGTATTGCTACCGAGGGATTTTAAGTCCCTTGCGTCTACCAATTCCGCCACCCGGGCAGGTTGGGCGCGTATACAACGTTCGCGGGCGCGTCGTCAATCCGTAATACGGGATTGGGCGCAGGTGCTTTGATGTGTCTGTTCACTGCCGTCCAGCAGGCAGGGAATTTTTTTGCTGGTCTCTTGCCACTTGCCGGACGAGATACGGACCACACAAACGTCTTCTAAATGTTTGTCAAAGCAGAATAAACGACCTTTGAGCGCGTCGGTCAGCACCCCGGCGGTTTCATCAAACACCGTGTGCAGCGTTTTCGGGTCATATTCGGAAAAAGCGCACTGGAACTGCAGGCAGTCCCCGGCACCCCAAAAATCGAGATGCTCCGCCTTGTTGCGCTCGAGCACTTCCTGAATCTTTTTGATCAGATCGTTTTCCACCTCGTACAATTCGTCATAGGAGAGCTCCTGGCTGTACTGCACAAGGCCAAAAAGCTCGCACTCGAACCTGGCCACTCTTTCCTCGCTTGATTTTCGTTCTGGTTATACGTTGCGTAGCATTCCTTAGTATAGCTCCGGAACCGGCGCGCGTCAAAAATAACGTAATTATGGCAAAGGTGCTCTGCAAGGGACGACGGATATACGCCCGAGGCGCTCAGTTGTCGGCAAAGGCCACTTCCACAACCAGGTCGCCTTCGTCCAAGGAAAAAGGGATAGACAGGATGGGAGCCGAGGTAATGTGGTCGATGGTATGCCCTTTGCCCTTGACCACAGCGGGGGTGGAGGCGTCAAAGCTCATCCCCTGCTGTGAAAGCTGGGCGCGGGCCTGACCGGCGATCATATTGGTGAGTTCGCCAACGGCATCGACAATGTCGTCGTTTATCTCCGTATAATTCTCAAACAACATGTTGTTGACGATTTTTACAATGGCTCCCTCGCTGAGGGTCAAAGAGATAGTGCCTTCCGTATAGCCGGAGATGGCGATAATGCCGGTCACATCTCCCACGGCTTTACGATCTTTATTAAGATACGGTGCAGCGGGTTTTGCATCCACATGCGCCATGGTGGAGAGCACATGCAGCACCGCATTCAGGAACGGATTGATGAAGTTGACGTCGTATTTGATCTTGCCCATGGTAGTTACACATAAGAATGTTATATTACTCGGCTCTTATACATGATTACTGCAAAAGAGTACAGAACAAGAAAAGTCCATGCCTGCAACGCTGGACACGGACTTATCTTATCAAAATCATGAACTATTTCGCTATTGAAACAACGACGTAATGGAATCAATGCTCTTGTCGTGAACTGAAAGCAAATATCCCAGCTTCTGTTCATCCAGCCCCAGCTGCTCCCAGGCATCAAGAGGCATGCCCGGCAGCACGTACATCCACCCTCTGGAAATGGCCGCGGCATTGGCCATATTATCCGCAAGCTGCACCAAAGCCGCGGATTTTGGATCCGGCGCGTCCATGGGAGCATGGTGTTTGACCACCATCATCCGCAGCTCCTCCGGAAAATCCCATTGTTTCAGCAGAACAGCGGCCACATCGGTATGGTCGAAGCCCAAGATTTCCTTCTCCGCCTCCACCAAAGGCACTCCGTTGCCCCGGGCGTACAGCAGCGACTGCACCGACGCATAGGGCAGATTCTTGTACATGATCAACCGGCCCGCGTCGTGCAGCAGTCCGGCGGTAAACAAGCGCTCGGCCGGCAGTTTGAGCTCCGCGCCAAGCAGCTTGGCGAACATGGCGCAGGACAGCGAATGACGCCAAAAGGCCTTCATATCGATGAGTTCCGGCGGGATGTCCTTAAAAAAATTGACGGTGGATATGCCCAGGGCCAGGGTGGAAACTTCCTCCGTACCCACCAGGGAAACCGCGTGCGGAATGGAATCCACCTTGGTTTCAAAGCCGTAGATGGGGCTGTTCACCAGCATCAGCAGTTTGGCGCTCATGCCCGGATCCATGCTGACCACCTCGGCCACATCGTCGGCCGAACTGTTGGGCGAATCAAGCACCTGTTTAACGCGTACGTAGAGATCCGGAAAAGAAGAGAGCGAGGTCTCATGTTTGACCAGATCCTCCACCGAAGCGCGATCTTTGAAAAAGATGTCCCGCAGGTGTTCGACGGACTGGGCCGTCAGTTCGCTCTCGCAAGGCAGTTCCCAGCCATTGGAAACAGCATCCCACGTACGCTGCATGATCAGCTGAAACAGCTTCTCGAATGCCGGACAATCCGGATCAACATATTCAAAAAACTTGCGAACATAGGCGGTTACCCGCTGTTCCAGAAGTTCATCGTCCATCTCGGGGCTGTCGGTGACATAGATATATCCCGCGCCGAGGGTTTCCAGGGCATCCAGAAGAGATTCGTCGATGACAGTGCCGGTCACTACGGCCGCATTGCCGTCCGGGCCTTTCACATCTTTTGCGACAACCATGCCCGGTTCCAGATATTCCAAGCAAATTTTTTTCACGCCATTAGCTCCGTTTGTTTCGGGCAGTTCAACTTGCTATGCAAACAGGCTGCTATTCCTGCTTTTGGTACACAATACCGCCAATCTTGACGACAGGCTTGAATGCACGGGTCAACTGGTGGATGCTTTCCGAATGGCCGAGCACCAGGTAGCCTCCAGGCACAAGATTGTCGTAAAAAGCGCTCAGAACGCGCTTTTTCATGTCATCGTCAAAATAAATAATAACATTGCGGCAGAACACGATCTGCGATTTGGGCACGCGCTTCAACGCCATCTCATTATTGAGATTGATCAATCCGAAGCTGCAGAGCTTCTGCACTTTGGGGTGTATTTTGTACCCATTCGTTTCTTCAGTGAAATATTTTTGAATCATATCCTTGGGCGTGGTCTTGAAGGCGTATTGGCCGTAGAGGCCGCGCTTGGCCTTGATAACCATGGCCGGGGAAAGATCGTTGGCCGTGATGTTGATTTTCCACCCCATGACCGAGACCTTGAGCACTTCATGTAGAATCATGGAAAGCGTGTAGGGCTCTTCTCCGGACGAACAGCCGGCGGACCAGATGTTCAGTTCTTTTTTTCCGGCCTGGGTCTGTTTTTTGATCCACTCGTCCAGGACGAAATTTTTGAACACATCCAGCTGGCGCTGGTCGCGAAAAAAACTTGTCTCGTTGGTGGTGATTTTCTCATACAGCATGCTCAGTTCTTTTTCCTTGTCTTTGGAAAACTTGAGCAGCTTGTAATACTCGCCGAAGTTCTTGAGCTTCAGATCACTGAGACGTTGTCCCAATCTGTTCTCAATAAGATATTTTCGTTTGATGGGGATATCGATACCCGTCAACGAGTAAATAAACTCTCGCAATTCATTGAATTCCGAATCTGTTATCTTCGGCGTTTGACGCAGACTAAGTGAGCTGAAGGACTTGTTCGTCATCTATCCATCCTGGTGACTGGTATCTCGTTCGTTCAAATAAAATCCGAACAACGGCAGGCGTTTTAGCTTATCAAAAGCGCCGGACTGTTTGGACGGATGCGATATGGACTCATAAAGTACATAATAATATACCACAAAGTCCCCAGTAAGTGTCAAGAAAATGCATAAAAAAGCTCCTGTTGTCTTCAAATAGACTGTCCCTGCCCCGATAAGGAAAAATTCATATGCTTTTTCCGTTTGATATCCACACCCCGTGCTTGATTTTATTGCCGCTCTTCACCAGAATGCCCTTGCAGCCGCAAGCCGTACGGTGTGTACGGATACGGCCAGGCACACTCAACAAGGGGTAGATTGTGGAGATTTTGGAAAGCTTTCATGATCCTGAATTATGTCGAGGCGTTTTAGACCGTATCAAGCAGGAGCTGTCCCGCCCTTTCCGTTTTATGGAGGTCTGCGGCACCCATACGGTGGCTATCTTTCAAAGCGGACTGCACTCCCTGCTGCCGGAGGAGATCATCCATGTTTCGGGCCCTGGCTGCCCCGTATGCGTCACCCATGAAAGTGAAGTGGCCGCTTTTCTGCAGGTCGCTTCCCGTTCCGACGTGATCCTGGCAACCTTCGGCGACCTGATGCGGGTGCCCGGCCCCAAAGGCGCGAACCTGAAATCCGCCAAAGCCGAAGGCGCGCGGATCGAGGTGGTGTATTCGCCTTTCGACGCCCTGAAGCTGGGCGCGACCAATCCCGACGCCAAGGTGGTCTTCATCGGCGTGGGATTCGAAACCACGGCCCCCACCATTGCCGCCACCATCAAAATGGCCAGCCAGCAGGGACTGAGCAACTTTTTCGTGCTCTCCTTCCACAAGCTCGTGCCGCCGGCGCTGCGCGTTCTTCTCAATGATGCCGACACCGAAGTGGATGCCTTCCTGTTGCCGGGGCATGTTTCCACGGTCATAGGGCTGGAGCCCTACCGCTTTCTGCCCGACGAATACAACACCCCCGCGGTGGTTACCGGCTTTGAGCCCCTGGATATCCTGCGTGCCCTGCTGGAAGTCACCGAGCAGCTCCGCGACGGCAAACCCGGTCTGGTCAACGCCTATACGCGCGCCGTTTCCGACACGGGCAACGCCAAAGCCCGGGAGATAATGTACGAAGTCTTTCAACCCGCGGACGCGCTCTGGCGCGGCCTGGGCAAAATTCCCGGCAGCGGACTGGTTTTCACGCCGCAATACGCGCAGTTCGACGCGCTGCAGGCTTTGGAAATCAGCGTGCCGGAAGCATCCCCCCTGCCCGGCTGCCGCTGCGGCGAGGTGCTCAAGGGCAAAATGCGTCCGGATCAGTGCCCGCTGTTCAAAAAAGCCTGTACGCCGGCCAGCCCGGTTGGGCCGTGCATGGTTTCCACGGAAGGCAGCTGCGCCGCCTATTTCAAATATCATCTGGAGGCCTGATAATGGATATATCCGATACGCGCGTACTGCTGGACTACGGTAGCGGCGGCCGCGCCTCGCACAGGCTGATCAACAGCCTGTTCGTCAGACATTTCGACAATCCCATCCTTGCCGCGGGAGACGACGCGGCGCGTCTGGAGCTTTCCGGCCCGCTGGCCATGAGCACAGATTCCTATACCGTGGACCCGATCTTTTTTCCCGGCGGCGATATCGGGTCCCTGGCCGTACACGGCACGGTCAACGACGTGGCCATGCTCGGCGCGCGGCCGCGTTATCTGAGCTGCGGCTTTATCATCGAAGAGGGCTTTCCCTTCGCGGACCTCGAACGGGTGGTGGCTTCCATGGCCCAGGCCGCGCAACACGCCGGGGTCTGCATCGTCACCGGCGACACCAAGGTCGTGCCCAAGGGCGCGGTGGATAAGCTCTTCATCAACACCACCGGCATCGGTGAAATTCTCCTGGATCCGGCCCCGACAGGCTCAGGCGCCAGGCCGGGCGACGTCGTCCTGGTCAGCGGCACCATGGGCGACCACGGACTGACCATCCTTTCCACCCGCGAAGGGCTGAACTTCGCCAGTGACATCCAGAGCGACTCCGCCGCCCTCAACAAACTTGTCGAACGGCTGTTGCTGGAAGTAGGCGATATCCACGTCCTGCGCGATCCGACTCGGGGCGGACTGGCCACCACCCTCAACGAAATCGCCGAACAATCCGGCGTGGTCATCCATCTGGAGGAGTCCAGCTTGCCCGTACGTAAAAGCGTCACAGACGGCTGCTCCTTTCTCGGACTGGACCCCCTGTACCTGGCCAATGAGGGCAAGCTGATCTGCATTCTGCCCCAGGAAAAAGCCGAAGCCGCTCTGGCTGTCTGCAAGTCCGATCCCCTGGCCGCGGACGCGGTGGTGATAGGACAGGTTCAGGACCCCGCGGACAAAGGTCCGGGTAAGCCCGGCCAGGTTGTGCTGCGGACGCGCCTGGGAGGGCACCGGCTGCTGCACATGCTAGAAGGCGAGCAATTGCCGCGTATCTGTTAGCGCATTTTCGCCTTGAAACAAGGCTCACACTTCCTCGACTCCGCCCCCGTTGCTTCCAGCAACGGGGGCTTTTTTCAGCTCAACTGCTCCTCTCATGCAGCCAAAACCCGCTGCTTTCGCCGCCTCCGGAAGACATCCCGCAATAAACACTTTTTATCCATTTATTAACCATATAATTATCTTATTTTACTTATATACATATTTAATCTTAGCCATCAATTTTTATAGCCTTCCCATCATAATTTATTGCATGCTTATTGCATATTAAACTTCAACCATCCTATCTGTTTTTTTGAGAATATGAATTATTAGGGCACGGGACTATATCATTATTTCATTAATAATGTAGTTCCGGCAGCTACAGTCCTAAAAAGCGTACGTAATTGTCTGAAAAATCGCACTAGGATGTTTTATATTTTTGTCAACGTACCTATGGGTAAAATCCACGTGATTCGGCAGCCAGCGGCCTTCTATTCCTAAACAAAAATGGAGATGCCGGATGAAATCATCAGATTTGGAGTTTTTATGAAAAGTATCAAAATCAAAATCTTCGCACTCTGTGGATCCCTCTGCCTGTTGCTTGGCGCCATACTCTGCGCCACATTTTTCATGACATTCGAAAAGATGCAAAAGCTCAGTCTGGACTCATTGGACGCGGCCCTGCGGAAAGATTTCGACATGCTGGCGCAATATCAAGTGGATACCGCCATCAGTTTGATACGCACCCTGCAGGACATGGGTGAAAAAGGCGAGATGAAGCCGGAGCAGGCCAGACAACTTGCCGCCGACCTTGTCCGGGAGCTTCGCTACGGTCCGGAGGGCTATTATTGGATTGACGACATGGAAGGCAACAATGTCGTATTGCTGGGCAAGGATGCGGAAGGAAAAAACCGCCTGGATTCCCGGGACAAGAAAGGAAATTATTTCATCAAAGGGCTGCTGCAAGCGGCGCAGGCAGGCGGCGGTTTTACGGACTACTGGTTCCCCAAAAAAGGCGAAAGCGTAGCTTCTCCCAAGCGGGGCTACACCAAAAAATTTGCTCCCTATGACTGGAGCGTGGGCACGGGAAATTATCTGACCGACGTGCAGGAACGCGTCGCCGCAGCCTCCGACGCCATCAACGCGCTTTCCGCGCAGACAACCCGTACGGTGGTGCTCATCTGTCTGGCCGGTGTGATCATCGCCTCTTTTCTCTCTTTTATCCTTGGCCGAAAACTGGCAGCCCCCATCATCATGCTTTCGAAACAGGCGGAGAAAATGGCCGAGGGCGACCTTGACGCCGCCGTGCAGATCCACTCGCGAGACGAGGTAGGCGGTCTGAGCAAATCCTTGCAAGCCATGGTCTCTGCCCTGAAAGAAAAAATCTCCCATGCCGACGTCAAGGCCAGGGAAGCCGAAGAACACTGCGAGGCGGCCTGCAAGGCGAAACTGGAAGCGGAGCAGGCCAAACAACAGGCCGAATGCGCCCGGACCGAAGGACAACAAAGCGCCGCCGCGCATCTGGATGCCATCGTCACCCGCCTGTCCGAGACCATCGCCACTCTGACTAAACTTATCGGCCAGACCAACGGTCTTTCGGACGCGCAAAAGGGGAAGGCTTCGGAAGTTGCCACAGCCATCGAACAAATGAACACCACCGTGCTGGAAGTGGCGCATAATTCCGCTGATACCAGCACCCAGGCCGAAAGCGCCCGAAACAAGGCCGCGGATGGTTCAGATGTCGTACGTGCATCCATACGGGCCATCGAGCAGGTCAAGGACCAGACCCGGACGTTAAAGGGCATTTTGGATACGCTTAATGGAAACGCGCAGAACATCGGACGGATCATCGACGTCATCAACGACATCGCGGATCAGACCAACCTGCTCGCGCTGAACGCCGCCATAGAAGCGGCACGGGCCGGAGAAGCCGGTCGCGGTTTCGCCGTGGTGGCCGACGAGGTACGCAAACTCGCGGAAAAAACCATGTCCGCCACAAAGGAAGTAGGCGAAGGCATCAACTCCATCCAGCGCGGCGCCACGGACAGCACGGACGCCATGGACAAAGCCCTCGCGCTGGTGGACAACGCGGTGCAAAACGCCGAACGCTCCGGCTCCATCCTGTCGGAAATCGTCGCCTTGTCCACCTCGACCACGGACCAGGTCGGCGCCATCGCCACCGCCGCGGAAGAACAGTCCGCGGCCACCGAACAAATCAGCCGGGCCAGTGAAGACGTGTATAAAATGGCCGTGGATGCGGCCGAGGCCATGCTGCAATCCCAAAGGGCCATGGAAGAACTGCACGATTTTTCCAGAGAACTGACCAGCCTGATTACGGCTCTCAGTGCGGGAAAATAGAATCTTCATTCCATCCTGCGTCTCGTATCTTATGGAGCGCAGTTACCAGCAACAAAAAAATCCCCGCTCTGAGGCGGGGATTTTTTATTTCTCTGATTGAATTTCTTGTCCAGGAACGCGATCAGCTGACTATATGCATCTTGTCACCGAGGCGCTCTTCTATCAAGGCCTTGGCTTTAGTTGCCAGAGAAGTGACTTCGGGCTTGGAAACCTGCTCGTCGGCGCCCACGGATTCACCTTTGTGCCTGAGTTTGTCCGTGATGATGGAGGAAAACAAAATTACGGGCAGTTGCTGGAGTACCGGATCGCTTTTGATGCGTTTGGTCAGATTGTGGCCATCCATGCTGGGCATCTCGATGTCCGAGACAACCACCTGCAGATAATCGTAGACCTGACGTTTTTCCTGCTCGGCCGCGTTCTTGACTTCCTGGAGTTTTTCCCAGGCGTCACGCCCGTTGGTAAAGGCCTCCACCTCAAAATTGGCCTTTTGCAGCATGTCCTTGAGCATGGCCCGAATCAGGCCGGAGTCCTCGGCAATGATGGCGCGGTAGGTCCGGTTGGCTTTCCAGTCGATGGCCTCATCCAGCCGCAGGCCCAGAGCCGGGTTGAGATCCGCCACGATCTTTTCCAGGTCCAGAAGGAAGACGATACGGCCTTCGAGCTTGACCACGCCCGTGACAGAGTTGGAGCAGATGGACGCCACATAGGGGCTCGGCGGTTCGACCTGCTCCCAGCTGATGCGGTGAATGCGGGTCACGCCTGTAACCATGAAGGCTGTGGTCACATTGTTGAATTCGGTAACAATGACCTTGGGAGGCTCTTTTTCTATCCGCTGTTTGCCCAGCCAGACGCTCAAATCTACAATGGGAATGATATGCGAACGCTGGTTGAACGCCCCCAATACGGACGGGTGATTTACCTCCGGCATGCCGGTAATATTAGGCATGCGGATGATTTCCAGCACCTTTGCGACGTTAACGCCGTAATATCCTTTGTAAGGAGCTTCACCTTCAGCTTCGGCTTCTTCTTCCAGGTAGAACTCAACAATTTCCAGCTCATTGGTGCCGGCTTCAAGAAGGATATTAGTCTGGTCCATTGATCTGCCTCCATTAGGGGCTTCAGGTCATTTCGAAATAAGGCAATGATTAAGTCTACCCTTGAAAAAGAATTCCTTCAATATCGTCAATGACTTTTTTTGGCGTAGATGCCCCGGCTGTCAAGCCAATTTCTGCATACGCGCGCAGTTTGTCCATGGGCAACTGCTCGCCGGTCTCCACGTGAACGCAAAAAATGCCCTGGTCCGCTGCAACAGAGGCCAGCCGCCGCGTATTGCCGCTTTCAAAACCACCCACTACGACCATGGCTTTGACGTGGCGCGCAATTTCCAGGGCCTCCTGCTGCCGCTCTTTGGTGGCATCACAGATAGTATTCAAGACGGGCGTATCGTTGCCGAAACGTTCGCGCATCTTTTGCTTAAGCAATTCAAATTCCTGCCGGTCCTGGGTGGTCTGCGCGGCGAGAAAACAGGGGGTATCTTTGGAAACATCCAGCGCATCAAAGGCTTCAGCCGAATCAAAAACAAGATTATCCGGAAAAGCATAACTGCGCAGGCCAAGAACTTCCGGATGATCTTCTTCTCCGTAAAGCAACAGAAAACGCCCTTGCGCTGCCTGTTCCTGGATAAGAATCTGCGCACGCTTCACTTTCGGACAGGTGGCATCCACGATGGTGACATTGCGTTCGCGCAACATGGCTTCTTTGTGCTTGGGGATGCCGTGCGCACGGATTACGGCTTTGCTGCCCGGCGGAATTTCCTCTACACTCGAGGCGCGGTGCACGCCGCGCCGGGCGTAATCCTCCAGCACCTGGGGATTATGAATGATAGGTCCCAGAGTATATATGGGCCCTTCATTCTCCGCGACTACTTTATCGAGCTTGCGCAACGCCAGATCCACACCCATGCAGAAACCTGCGGTGCGCGCGCGTATCACTTTCATGTATTCGTCCCTGTGTCGTGTTGCTCTTCCAGCTGTTCCTGGAAAAGCGCTTTTAAGGCACTCCAATCCTTACATGACACGACCCGTTTACGCAATGCGCGCGCATCCGCCACATGGCGCAGATAACGCGGAGCAAAAAAACGCATTTTCAAAAAGGCCGTATACGGATTGCCGTGGCTGTGCGCCAGTTCGCAATGGCGCAGAAAAAGCTGCAACAAGGCATTGCGATCTCGCAGTCCAGCGCTGGGGGCACCCGGTTCTTGGCGTCTCAGCAGCGCGTCCAGAAATCTGTTGAAGATGGCCGGATCCGTCAATGCGCCTCGGGCGAACATCACGCCGTCCGCACCGGTTTCTTCCAGGCAGCGTACTCCGTCCTCAGCGGAGAACAGGTCCCCGCTGGCCAGAACCGGAATGCGCACATGTTGTTTGAGCTTCCGGATGCTTTCCCAATGAGCCTGGCCTGAAAATCCCTGTTTGGCGTAACGCGGATGCAGCGTGAGCCAGGCCACGCCCAGGTTTTCCAGTTCTGTAGCTATTTCCAGGTAACAGTCCGCCTGCATGGCCCACCCCAAACGCATTTTGACTCCGACGGCCCCCTTGCCGGCCTGAGCCACAATGGATCTGACCACGGCGTACAGAACGTCCGGAGAGCGCAGCATGGCCGCGCCACAGCCCGTTTTGCAGACCTTGGGCACGGAACAGCCCACATTGAGATCGAACATACGGAATCCGCGCTGCAACAAATCTTCCATGGCCTGGGACATGACCTCGGGTTCCGAGCCGTAAACCTGGGCCACCAGCGGCGTGTCTTCCGGACAGGTGCCCAGCAGGGCCTCCGTGCCCGGACTCTTGTGGGTGAGTCCGCGGGCACTGATCATTTCGGTACAGGCGCAGGCCGCGCCGTATTCGCGGCAAAGCATTCGGAACGGCAGATCCGAATACCCGGCCAGCGGCGCAAGCCAGGGCTTATCCGGCCCTATGGGCGGTGTGTTGTTTTGTGTATTCATACGAAGGAAAGCCATAGGCACGGGTCGTCGGGAAGTCAATCATCTGCACAAGGGGCAAAGTGCCTTTGAGACCTTTACCGCTTCCGGCCGACTAAAAAAAGCTGCCCGAAGCAACGCGTACGTTCGCTCCGGGCAGCCGGTCGTGTGGAATCTGACTACCTGGCCTTACTGCTTCATTTCCTCGATGATACTGCGCAAGCGTTCGGAAAGTTCGGCCAGGGCCTCGATGGCGGATGCCGATTGCACCATGGCCTCGGCTGTTTCAGTGGCAATGGAATTAATTTCGTTGGTACCGCGGTTGATCTGCTCCGATGTGGCGGACTGTTCCTCCGCCGCTGTGGCAATGGCCTGCACCTGGTCAACCGTATTATCGATGATATCAAGGATACGCGAAAGCGACGCTCCGGCTTCCTGGGTCAACCCCGTGCTGGTGGAAACCATCTCCGAGGTCTGTTTCATGGAATCCATGCTCTTATGCGTGCTGTTTTGAATGGCGTTGATGGCATTGCCGACTTCCTGAGTCGCGGTCATGGTTTTCTCGGCAAGTTTTCTGACTTCATCGGCGACAACGGCAAATCCCCTGCCGGCTTCACCCGCACGGGCGGCTTCAATGGCCGCATTAAGGGCCAAAAGATTAGTCTGGTCTGCGATATCGCTGATCACTGTCATAATCTGGCCGATTGACTGCGCCTGTTCGCCCAACTCGCTCATTTCCGCGTTCAGCTTGTCTGTCTCCTGGTTCAGCTGTTCGATGGATTTCGTGACACTGGCAACAACCTTGCCGCCATCGGCTGCCTGTTGTTTGGCCATATCCGCATTTTCCGCGGCGCTGGAAGCGTTGCTCGCTATTTCCAACACAGTGGCGTTCATCTGCTCCATGGCTGTTGCGGTTTCGGAGGTGCGTTCGCGCTGAATTTCGGTACCTCGCTGCGACTCCCGGATCTGCGAGTTGAGTTCTTCGGAGGCGGAGGCAATCTGCACGACAATCTGCTCGAGATTCTGCGCCGCCTGAAGCATGCCCTCCTTTTTGGCCATTTCCGCCTTCCGCTGGGCTTCCTCGGCTTTGCGGGTGGCTTCCATGGCCTCCTCCGCCTTGTTTTTGGCCATGGCGCTCTGCTCGGTTATTTCATCGATCTTTATGCGCAAATTCGCGGCCATGGTTTTGAAAGCGCGTGCAAGTTCCCCGATTTCATCCTGCTTTTTCACAAGAGCCTCGGGGACATCAATGTCTGTTGATCCGGCCGCGATCTTCGACGCGTTGTCGACCGCAATGTGAATGGCCTGGATGATGCGGCGTACGATGAAAAAGATCACCGCTGCGGCGATGATTATAATGATAATGGCACCGATGATTGCCGTGTTACGCATGTTTTTCAAGGGCGCGAGCAATTCTTCAAGGGGCGCTGAAATGGCGATTCGCCAACGTGGGACATCCGCCCTGCCGTAGGCCATAATCTTCCAGATTTTTTTCTCAGGAAAAAGATACTTCGTCCACCCGGAGGATTCCCCGAGAAGCGCTTTTCCATAGCTGCGGTCGGAAATATTGACTTTCATGACCCGGTCTTTATCCGGGTGTCCGATAATCAACCCCTGGTCATCCACAACAAAGGCGTACCCTTCCTGCCCGATTTTGATGGGAGCGAGTATGGTGTCATAAAGTGTTGAAAAGGTCATGACCTGGAGCAAAACGCCGCGAACTTCCCCCGCGTCGTTTTTTACGGGCGTTGAGATCGCAATAACCGGCTGACCGGTTCTTTTGGACAGCAGCGGCTGTGAAATAAACGTCTCGCCGTTCATGGAAGCTTTGAAATAATTTCGCTCGGAAAGATTGATGTTGTTGTTGTCAGGCGACGTACCGGCCACAACTTTTCCCGAGGAAGCTGCAAGTTCGAAATCGAGCACGTAGGGAAAATCCTTGACCACATTGGCGGCAAACGTTTCAACTTCCTGCCGGGATTCTGCATCTCCCTCAAGCGTTTTAAGAAACTGCTTGTCTTTGCTCCAGTTGATAAGCTGAGATTCAGCAGTCTTGAACCAGGAATTCACCATGCGGACAGCTGAATCGCTTTCTCTGGCAAGTGATTCTATTACACTGCTTTGCAAAAGTTCAGACGATTCCCAATACGTAAATAATTGCAAAGAAGTTATTCCCAGGACCATCACGCTAAGCACGGGCAAAAGAAGTTGTCCCTGCAATTTAAGACGTAAGAATGACATTTCCCCCTCCTTGTACAACCGCGTCTATCTCCATGCCCACCTCCCCGATGCAGCACCGAATTGAAATCGTTCGTACAGGACAAACGACAGGCTGATTAGACGCTTTTGTTCGATTTTATTGGAATCACGATTATACTCTAAACAGTGACAATGTCTAGCCATGTACAGTGTTATAACGTAAAGTTTTTTTACTACTGGTTATACTAAAACCATTTCATTATGCCGGTACAACATAGATCTCCACTTAACTTTGACAATTATCCTTATCCATTTATTACACATAAACCTATTTCACTGTTTATTTTTATTAATAAATATCTATATAAATTAATTTTATATATCAGTTTAATACCATGCAAAAACTCCGTTCTCCTACAGACAATTTCCTACTGTTTCCGTTTTACCGATGCTCATTCCCCTCAATCATTGATCTGCCTTCCAGAGCTTGTCTGCCTTCAGCGCCCCGTTTTGGACATCATACCGGCTTACTATTCTATACTATATTGGCATGATACAAGGAAGGGGGTAGTCTTCGCGGACCTTTTTGACTATAGTCACAAATGGGGGATAATTAACCGGCGATCATACTAAAGGGGACATTGTGGTTGTATAAATGCGCAGGAAATACTTGAGCCCTGTCAAATCATCATTATAATTTACTGACAGAAGAAGTGATCGCTCTCTATAACACTCCATTTAGACTCTTTCTAGACTTTATTTAGCATCCCAGATCATGAATCCAATCTCCCGAATTTCTCTAGGCACTTTCTCAGGTGTAATCTTTTTTTCTTGCTCTTAAATAACAAGCAACACAAACAAGATGAACGGACTTGCATAAATATACTAATTTTTTTATTCTAATTGCCGATTATACAGCTTGTGCAATTCTGTATTCGTGAATTTGGCACAATAAAAATCATAAATTGTTTATACAGGAAGCATAACCAGCATCTGTAATTTATACTGCTTCCGAACTATAACAGTCGAGCGGATCATGGGTTTACAACTCTCTATTTGCAAGCAATATGTCCTGCCGGAACTCAGAAAACGGTCCCCGTTATTCGGTGCCTGGAAACTCCAGCGCTTTATCGGCGCAGGAAGTTTTGCTTTTGTTTTCCTCCTCGGCCATGAAAAGAAACGCTTTCCGCCCGTGGCACTCAAAGTCATCCCGCTCCTTCCCATTCTTGCCAGGGGAGACGAACCCCTGAACAAAACCCTGTTCACCTCGGTGCAGGAGATATCCCGATATGTAGAACTGGGACACCATCCAAACCTGGTGAGCATGCACAATTACGAAGCCATCAGAAATGTTTGCGGCGCCAATGGCTCGCTGTTGTTGATAATGACGGATTATTATTCACATACCCTGAATAAACTGCTCGCTCACGGGCCTCTCGACGAGGACGTGGTGGGCTCTATTCTTCTGGATTGCGTAACCGGCCTGGAATATATGCACAAACTCGACATTGTGCACCGGGATATCAAACCGGGCAATATCTTTTTCGATGAAGACGGACACGCACTCATTGGTGATTTCGGCATCTCCATGAGCTTACGGCAGAATTTCGGCATAACGCGCTATGCCGGAACGCTCGCCTATATGCCGCCGGAAGCCTGCAACGGCCCGAACAATTGCATCGACCCCTTTCAACTGGATCTCTACGCCCTGGCCATGAGTGGCTACAAAATGCTTGAAGGAGCGCTCCCTTTCCAGAAAGAGTGCATAGATTTCGAGCAGATGATGAGCCACCGCATCTCGGGAAGGCGTATCCGTTTCTCGAATGAAACCCACTCGCCGCTGCAGGCAATTCTGCGCAGGGCTCTGCACACAGACCCGGCCGGCAGATTCCCCACCGCGGCATCCTTTCGTATGGCCCTTGAGAACACTCTTTCCAATGCACTGAGTAACAGCGCGGCATGACAAGCAAGGGCAACCTTTCGCAACTTATCTTCCGTGAACTGGAAAGCACAGCCTCCCTCAAGGACGTAGCGCGAATTCTGTATAACGAACTGAAGCTGCCCAAGGGCAAAGTTCTGTACATGATGCGCAACAACGAGCCGGGACTGATTCTCCCCAGTGCGCCGTTTGAAACCGCCGAACAGCTCCGGCAACGTCTGCTTTCTCACGGGTGCCATGCGGAAATTCTGGACCTGGAAGAGCAAAACGGATGTCCCTTTCCCATCACGCGGCAGCAATGTTATCAGATCAACCGCGAACTGAGCAAAGCCGACCGTGGAAAGACCCCTCTGTTAATGGTGCTGGCGCAGATTCACCCCTTGAACGAAAGGCAATCTCTGCCGCCCGTGCTCGGACGTGTCCACAAGGCGCTTGAGGCGGGCCTGCGGCTCAGCGACACCGTGATTGGCATCGACGATTCGCGTCTGCTGATTCTCGGATTCGCCACACGGGCCGACCTGGCGAACGTACTGTACACGAAAATCGAACAGCACCTCGTACGCATCTATCGCAACAAAATCGATGTTTCCATGGGGGCGGTGGAACTGCCGCAGGAGGGACGCAACGTCATCACCTTGCTCGGACTGGCGGACCAGCGCAGGGGCAGTGCGGATTTTCCCTGCGGCGGGAGAACCAACCGCGCCATCGGCCCCTCCATCAAAAGGACTCCCGGTACCTGCGAACTGGACGAGGGCTACCTCCCTCTGGTCTTTCGCCGCGCGCACGGTAAACAATTCCAGAAACTGCTCGGACTGGACACGGAAACCCTGTACGCCGGACTGCACATGCTGACACCCGTGGAACAGGACGAATTCGTGACCCGGCTGGATTGCCACTCTCCGCTGCCGGAAGATCTGCTCGCGCGGCTTGAAGCCAAGGAACCGCCCGGACGGGATGCCCGGGCCGCAGTCACCAACATTTTTTTTCCGGCCATCTTTCACAAGGAACTGGAGCGCCGCGAGGAATTCAAAAATCAGGTAGCCGAAAAACTGACTCAGACTCAGTCCTTGCCCACGCTCCCCTCCACGGCCATGCACGTGTTCGAACTTTCTTCCAGCCCGGATGCGGACATCAGGGACCTGGTCAAGGTCCTTTCGCATGATCCGGCCATGTCCTCAAAACTGCTGCAGGTGGCCAATTCGCCTTTTTACGGGTTCGCCTCCCAGGTGCTGGATATAAGACGGGCCGTGGCCCTGCTCGGGTTCACCACGGTCATGGACCTTGCCCTGGGTATTTCCGCGGCCAATGTCCTGAAAAATTCCGCCATCTCCAAAGTGTACAACCCGGAAGTGATCTGGCGACACTCGTATGTTACCGGCCTGCTGGCCGGGAAACTCGCCCAAAACGCCTCCACCCAGCTGCGGTCCCAGATTTTCACCATCGCCCTGCTGCATGATATCGGCAAAATATTTTTCGCCACCCATTTCACGGAAGTATACAAAAACATCGTGGCCAATTCCGCACGTTTCAGTATTCCCGTTTACGAGCTGGAGATGGAACTCTTCGGCATGAGCCATGCCGAGGTGGGCAAAACCATCGCGCAGAACTGGAATTTCCCGGACAAGGTGGTCGAAGGCATCGCCTACCACCACATGCCGCACAAAGAGGCTAACAATACGGGCATCCCGGCCCTGATCGGCTTCGCAGACTATCTCTACAATCTGGCCAGCTCGGAAATGGAACACGACGAACCCTATCCGGAACCCAATCCCATCCTCACCTACGGGCACTGGAAGATGCTGCAGTACTACAGCTCGGGCCTCAGTGCCGCCAATATCGCCAAACTCAAAGAACACGCAATCAAGCTCATTGAAGAAAACGCGGACATTAATGATCTGTATTAATTCCAATTGGCAGAATCTGAAATTCTCTCTTTATTTCAAAGCAATAGGCAACAAGAAGACGAGTTGCGAGCTGTTCTTTTCTTCAAACCCCAACGGGACGAAATAAATAAAGCCTGGGGTGTGCAACCCGAATAAGAAGTGCGCGCGTCGTTACCACCGCTCCTTTTCAGGGAAAGGAGCCTTTTCAGCGCCCAAAAAAAACCGGGCACGCCATGCGGCGCACCCGGTATTTGCTGCGTATGGGTACCGAAGCCTTATTTAATCATTTCCGCTTTGGTGATGATGATGGGCTCGGTGGGTACGTTTTCATGAAAGCCTCTGGTGCCGGTGGCCACGGCCTTGATGGCGTCCACCACATCCTGTCCGGCGATGACTTTGCCGAAAACAGCGTATCCCCAGCCGCGAGGCGTGGGCGCGGTGAAATCCAGGGCGTAATTGTCATTCACATTGATGAAAAACTGGGAACTGGCCGAATGCGGATCCATGGTCCGGGCCATGGCAATGGTGTACGTCTCATTTTTCAGGCCGTTGTCCGCTTCGTTTTTGATGGGCTCGCGCGTGGTTTTCTCATTCATGTCCTTGTCCATGCCGCCGCCCTGGATCATGAAACCATTAATGACGCGATGGAAAATGGTACCGTCATAAAATCCATCTTTGACATAAGTGATGAAGTTATTGACGGTGTCCGGAGCTTTGTCCGGATACAGCTCGATGTCGATCGTTCCCTTGGTGGTTTCCAGCCTGGCAACGGGATTGGCGCCTTCCTCGGCATTGACCTTGGCAGGCAGAACGCAGTGTATGGTCAACAGGGTTGCGCATACGAGCCCGATACAGACGAACTGGGTAATCATCATTGTGGAAAAACTCCTTCCCTTCATTGAGATGGGTTAATTGTCAAAGCTACGGGCAAACAAGTCGGCAATGGCTTTTTTGCCGTTTTCTTCCAGAAAACGCGTGCCCGTGCCCGTGAAATGATAATGGGTGATCACAGGAGTTTCCTGCTTTTCCCAAAAATCCTGGGTCCATTTGAACCAGCAGTCCTTGCTTTGATCAAAAACATACAAAGCTTTGTTGCAGATTTTTGCAAACTCTGCCCCCCAGCCGGTGCCCCCTCTGACGGTGTCGTCGGCCTGAATGGCGCCGATGACAAAAATCTCAACACCGCTGTCGACCTGGTACATGACGCTCTGTAAAATACGCCGCATCAAAGGGGCGTTGGTGAACTTGCGATGCAGCAATCTGCTGACATAAGTAAGACTGACATCCTTTTTGGCAAGTTCTTCAAAGGTAAGGCTGCGTAATCCGCGAGTCCGGAGAGATTCATGCCCTTCAAATGTGAAATTGACTTCCTGCACGCCGTACTTTTCGGCCATTTCGCCAAAAACAGCTTCCGCACCTTTGGCTCCGCCGCTGAACAGAGTGAACACCTTGGGATCGCGCATCTATGACTCCTTTGCTCCATGTGGTTGGCGATGAAAGCAATCCTATAGCCTGTTCGCGCTCGGGAGACAATTATTTAATCCCGGTTTCACCCCGGGCTCCTCGTTTTTTTCTGAATGCGCGGCGTTATTTTTCCTGGAGATTTTATTCTGTCGCTCCCTGCCCAAAGCCGTGCTCGTAAGAAATTTAAGGACTTAATTACGCCTGTCCGTTGTGTGCGTTTTCAAAAATTGCCATGAAAATTTTTCTGTCATGTTGCTGTGCATAACTGAATGGGGTATTTTAACGATAGTGTTAACTCACCTGAAGGGAGACGCCATGAAAACCATCATTCTCGGAGGAACAGGCTTTATCGGCCGCTTGCTCACCACCACGCTCCTTGACTCCGGCCATCAGGTGGTTGTCGTTGGGCGCAACCCGAAACGCGCGGCCCGGCGCTTTGTGGAGTACGCCAACACCCAGCTGCAGTTTGCCGGCTGGGATGGCAAGACCTCCGCAGGCTGGGGCCGGGAACTGGAAAACGCGGATGCCGTAATCAACCTGGCGGGAGAAAATATCGCGGCCAAACGCTGGTCCCCTGACCAGAAAAAACGAATCCTGGAAAGCCGCATGCATGCCGGGGAGGCTGTTTGCCAGGCGTTCCGGGAAGCAAACAAGCGCCCTGGCGTATTGCTGCAAGCTTCGGCCATAGGTTTTTACGGCCTGCACGAGGACGAAGTCCTGACGGAAGACAGCAAACCCGCGGACTCCAGCTTTCTGGCGGAAACCGCCACGGCCTGGGAAAACAGCACGGCGGAAGTGGCCTCCCAGGGCGTACGCCACGTTCTGCTGCGTACGGGCGTGGTGTTGGGGCGCAATGGCGGCGCGCTGCCCAAGATGCTGACTCCTTTCAAATTTTTCGTCGGGGGTACCCTCGGAAGCGGCAAACAGTGGGTTTCCTGGATTCACATCAAAGACGAGGTCGGGGCTATCGTTCATTTGCTGCAAACGGATTCGGCCAATGGAGCCTACAACCTCACGGCTCCGGAGCCGGTAACCATGAAACAGCTGGCCAGAGCCATAGGCCGGGCCATGGGGCGCCCTTCCCTGTTTCCCACGCCGTCTTACGCGTTGCGGATGGTTCTCGGACGCATGGCGGACGAACTGCTGCTCTCCGGACAGCGTGTGTCCTGCCAACGGCTGCTCGAAAGCGGCTACACCTTTGCCTTTCCGAACATCGATCAAGCCTTACGGGATCTGTTATGACCATTGAGCAAGCCAAGTCTGTCCGGCATTCGTCAGACACGGGATTTTTTTCCTCCAAAAACGCGGAATCCGACACGGATCCCCGCTTGCTGGTGGTCGAAGACGAACGCTTGTTGTGCGTGGAGATACGCCGCCGCCTGGAAAAACTCGGCTACTCGAATCTGGTCATGGCCTCCTCGGGCGAAGAAGCCGTGAGTATCGGCCTCGACCAGCCCATTGAGCTGATACTCATGGATATTCTGCTCGACGGTCCCATGGACGGCATCGATGCCGCAAACACAATCCTGGAAAAGAAGAAAATCCCCATCATCTACCTCACGGGGCACACGGACCCGGAGACCATCGAACGCGCCAAACGAACCGAACCTTTCGGCTACGTGCTCAAACCCTTTCAGGACCGCGAACTGCAAACCTGCATAGAAATGGCCCTCTACAAGCACCGGATGGATCTGGCTGCGCGCGACCGGGAACGCTGGCAGGCCACCACCCTCAAAAATCTGGGCGAAGCCGTGGTATCCACGGACAGCCAGGGCTGCATCCGCTACATCAACCAATACGCCGAACGGCTGCTCGGCATACAGGCGGACACAGCAATGGGCATGCGAATCATGGACGCGGTTGAGCTTTCGGGCGTTTCCGGCACGCCCAACACCATGGAATTCGTGCGTCAGGCCTTGCGCCTCCAGGGCGGACAGTCGCTGAAGCAGGAGGCCGTACTGTATGGAACGCACGGCATGGCCATACCCGTGGATCTTTCCGTGGCAGCCATTCATAACGATGCGGACAAGGTCGTGGGCGTGGTGCTCGTGATCCGCAACATCACAAGCACCAAAGTGGCCGAACTGCGCTTACAGCAGAGCGTTTCGGATCTGCGCCGTACCTTTGAAGAAACCGTTTCCGCACTGGCCCGTACGGCCGAAAAACGCGATCCGTACACCGCGGGGCACCAACAGCGCGTCACCCAGCTTGCCGGCGCCATCGGTGAACACATGCACCTACCCTCCGACACCATCGAAGGGCTGCGGGTTGCATCCCTGTTGCACGACATCGGAAAAATCTACGTGCCCGCCGAAATTTTATCCAAGCCCGGAATGCTTACCAATATTGAAATGAGCATCATGAAAACCCACAGCGAAGTGGGCTATGAAATCCTGCATCCCATCACGTTTCCCTGGCCCGTGGCTGAAATCGTTTTTCAGCATCACGAGCGGATAGACGGGACCGGATACCCGCGCAGCCTCAGTGGAGACGAAGTGCTTTTGGAAGCCCGGATACTGATGGTCTCAGACGTTGTGGAGGCCATGTCCTCGCACCGGCCCTATCGAGCCGCCCTGGGCATCAATATGGCCCTGGACGAAATCGTCCGCTTCAAAGGCACCCGCTATGATCCGGATGTGGCGGACGCCTGCCTTGAAGTCTTCCAGAACGGATTCACTTTCTGAGCATATCCTTCGCAGATCCTGCGGTGTAATGAATTGAAGGGTACGTTCCCGGAAAAGCAAGATCGGCCGGGAAGCCCATACCAATCCCGGCCGATCTCTTCCAAAGGACCCGTTACAAAATGCATCCTTGTTGTTTCGCTATTATATCTGTGTGACTCTTTTTTTATTTGGCCGGCCGGAATGGCCCCATATTCCATTCCGACCGGCCTACCTCAGGGACCCGCTACAAATTTCTGCCTGATTATCACACGAACCGCTGGTCATGGCCGACCGGAACAACCCATGCCTCATCCCGGCCGGCCAATCTCAGGACCCGTTGAAACTATGATATTTCCCATCTGATAATAGGTTTTTTATTCAAAATTTTTTCCCTTTTGTGACCGGCCGGGGCGGTTTTGCATCCGTCCCGGCCGGATCAGCACTGCTTCAATTACAAAGTCTGGCGCTTGAAGTAATGGGTATGCAGAAGCTTATGCGGCTTTTCGCCCAGCGGCTTACCCAGATACTTTTCATACAGCTCGATAATGTACGGATTTTCGTGGGACTTGCGGATCGGTTTGCCCGCGTCCTCTTCATAGAGGCATTGCGTCCGCTTCTTGATGATTTCCTGGTCGCCATGGTGATAGGGCTGACCGCCGCCGCCGACACAGCCTCCAGGGCAGGCCATGATTTCGATGGCGTGGAACTGCTCCTCACCGGAGCGGACCTTTTCAAGAAGCTTTCTGGCGTTGCCCAGGCTGTGCGCTATACCCACCTTCAGGGTATTCTCGCCGACCTGGATCTCGGCGGTCCGTAATCCCTCGATGCCGCGTACGGCCTGAAAATCAACCGAGGGCAGGGTTTCGCCGGTGGCCAGTTCATAGGCGGTACGCAGCGCCGCTTCGAGCACGCCTCCCGTGACGCCGAAAATGGGCGCCGCACCCGTGGACTCGCCCAGAGGCGGGTCGAAGTCTTCATCCGGGAGGGAGACGAAATCGATGTTCATGGATTTGATCAAATGGCCGAGTTCGCGAGTGGAGATGGAAATATCCACATCGGGGTTGCCGTCGACGGAAAACTCGGGCCTGGCGCATTCGTACTTCTTCGCCAGGCAGGGCATGATCGAAACCACGACCATCTTTTCCCTGGGAATCTGTAACTGTTCGGCAAAGTAGGACTTGGCGATGGCGCCGAACATCTGCTGCGGGGATTTTGCTGTGGACGGGACATCGAGCATATCCGAAAAATGATGCTCGAAGAACTTGACCCAGGCGGGACAACAGGAGGTCAGAATGGGCAGCCTGACACTGGTATCGCCTTCCAGAAAGCGCGTCAGCCTGTCCAGGAATTCGGATCCTTCCTCCATGATCGTAAGGTCGGCTGCGAAGTCGGTATCAAATACGTAATCAAAGCCCAGACGGCGAAGAGCCGCGGCCATCTTGCCGGTGACGCTGGTGCCGGGAGCCATGCCGAACTCTTCTCCCAGTGCCGCGCGTACGGCCGGTGCGGTCTGGACCACCACTATCTTGTCCGGATCGGCCAAAGCCTGAATCACCTTGCCCGTATGGTCGTTTTCCACCAGGGCGCCAACAGGGCAGACCGCGACGCACTGGCCGCAGTTGGTGCAGACCGTATCGGCCAGGTTCATTTCAAAGGCGGGAGCCACAACGGCGCTGAAGCCGCGATTGACTCCTGACAGCACCCCGCAGGTTTGAACTTCGTTGCACATGGTCTCGCACCGGCGGCACATGATGCACTTGTTCATGTCCCTGATGATCGACGGCGAGGTGTCTATACGATAACGCGACTGTTCGCCTTCATACGGGGTTTCACGAATGCCGAAACGGTGGGCGAGATCCTGCAGCTCGCAATTGCCGGATTTGTGGCAGACCAGGCAATCCTTCGGGTGGTCCGAAAGGAGCAGTTCCAGAACCGTGCGACGAGCGTTCAGAACCCGCAGGGTGTTGCTTTTGACTTTCATGCCGTCCATGACCGGTGTGGCGCAGGCGGGGGCCAGGTTGCGCCGGCCCTCGACTTCCACGACGCAGATCCGGCAGGAGGCGGTCTGATTGTTGAAATGAAGCGCCTCGAGATCCATATGGCAGAGGGTGGGGATGTCGATGTCGAGCTTTTTCGCCGCATCAAGGATCATGGCACCCTCGGGTACTTGTGTCTGTTTTCCGTCTATGGTGATCGTCAGCATATTGCGCTGCCTCCTTGCCTAGCTCTTGACCACGGCGTCGAATTTGCACTTCTCATAACAGGAACCGCATTTGATGCACCGGGATGCGTCAATGGTGTGGAGTTCCTTTTTGCTGCCCGTAATGCATCCCGCAGGACAAACCATCGAGCAGAGGCCGCAGCCCGTACACTTTTTCGGATCTATGGAATAGGTCAGCAGTGCGGAACACACGCCCGCAGGACACTTTTTTTCCTGCACGTGGGCGATGTACTCGTCCCAGTAGTTTTCCAGAGTCGAAAGAATGGGGTTGGGCATGGTCTGGCCCAGTCCGCACAAAGCGGTGTCTTTGATGACGGCAGCCAGCCCCTTGAGCTTGTCGATGTCTTCCATGCAGCCCTTGCCCAGGGTGATCCGCTCCAGAATCTCGTACAAACGCTTGGAACCGATCCGGCAGGGAGTGCACTTGCCGCAGGTCTCGTCCATGGTGAAGTCCAGAAAGAACTTGGCAATGGAGACCATGCAGTCGTCTTCGTCCATGACCACCATGCCGCCGGATCCCATCATGGACCCCTTGGCGATCAGGTTGTCGTAGTCGATGGCAACGTCGAGGTCCTGGGAGGTCAAAGCGCCGCCCGACGGTCCGCCCGTCTGCACGGCCTTGAACTTCTTGCCCCCCGGACAGCCGCCGCCGATTTCGTTGATGACTTCGCCCAGAGTGATGCCCATGGGCACTTCGATAAGTCCTGTGTTGCGGATCTTGCCGGCCAGTGCGAACACTTTGGTGCCTTTGGACTTCTCCGTTCCTATGGAAGCGAACCAGTCCGCGCCGTTGAGGATGATGGCCGGGATGTTGGCGTAGGTTTCGACATTGTTGACGATGGTCGGCTTTCCCCAGTACCCGGATTGGGCCGGGAACGGAGGCTTGGTTTTGGGTTCGCCGCGCTGCCCTTCCATGGAACGGATCAGGGCTGTTTCTTCGCCGCAAACAAACGCGCCGGCTCCGTATTTTATCTCGATATCAAAATCAAAGCCCGAACCCAGGATGTTTTCCCCGAGCAGGCCGTACGCTCTGGCTGCGTCCATGGCCTTTTTCAGACGCTTGATGGCCAGCGGGTATTCGGCGCGGATGTAAACGGTCCCTTTGCTGGCGCCGATGGAATAACCGCCGATGGCCATGGCTTCCACCACGGAGTGCGGGTCGCCTTCGAGTACCGCGCGATCCATGAAGGCGCCGGGATCGCCCTCGTCCGCGTTGCAGACCATGTATTTCTGATCCGCCTCGTTTCTGCTGGCGATCTCCCATTTGACGCCCGTGGGAAAACCGCCGCCGCCGCGGCCGCGCAGTCCGGATTTCTTGATGATGTCGATGGCCTCGGTCGGAGACAGCTGCAAGATGGTCGCCAGGGCCTGATACCCGCGTACGCCGATGTAATCGTCTATGGATTCAGGGTCGATGAACCCGCAGTTTCTGGTTGCTATACGTAATTGCTTGTGTGTCGCGTCCGGAAAGACACGGGCAGAGTTCTCGCCTTTTGTCGTGTTTACAGATTCCATGTCGGCCTCCTGACCTTAAAACGCCACACGGACGTAATTGACCGGAATAACGCCATCCACCGGCTCGTCCTTGGCTATATATTCGGTGACAAGAGCGCGGGCCCTGGACTCGTCCACATCGCCGAACATCACCGCAGCGCAGCCCGGCTTGGTGATTTCCACCGTGGGCTCGGCGTAGCAATAGGTCATGCAGCCGGAGGTCATGATCGCCACTTTGTCCGCAAGGCCCGATGAGGCCAGTTCTTCCTCGATGGCTGCCAGCGCCTTTCTGCCTCCGGCAGCAATGCTGCAGGTGGCCAGCGAGACGTTGACGATGATTTTTTCTCCGGCAAGAGCCGCTTTCTGCTCCTTGACGGACGCACATTTTTCCTTGAGTTCTTCAAAAGAACATATTTTGGTCATTGTTGCCTCCCTAGAACTCTGCCAGGATTTTTTTCACCTGGCCGGGTGTAACGTTGCCGAAAACCCGGTCGCCTATCATGACGATGGGGGCCAGGGCGCAACCGCCGACACAGCGCAGCGTGTCGATGGAGTACTTACCATCGGCAGTCACTTCGCCTACATCTATCTGAAGCTGCTCTTTCATAGCCTCCAGCACCTTGCTCGCGCCTTTGACAAAGCAGGCGGTTCCCATACAAACCGAAATCGGAAACTTGCCCTTGGGTACCATGGTGAAAAAGGTGTAAAAGCTCACCACACCATAGACCTGCGCCAGGGGAACACCCATCTGGTCCGCCACAAACTGCTGCACTTCCACAGGCAGATACCCGAAGGTGCTCTGCGCCTTGTGCAAAACGGTCACCAGGTGCCCAGCCTTGGTGTCCAGAGAGTCTATAAAGTCCTTTACCTCCTGGTAGAGCGGACCGGTTTTGGCGGCACCGTCTGGCATCCTGCACCCTTCGGTGGCCTGACACGTTGAATTTTGCATGCTTCCACTTCCTCCTTTTTGTATTCAAGCATTTCTACATTACGTACATCACGTATGTGACGCTTGCTCTACGAATCCATCACGGCTCTCACAAATATCGCGCACCCGAATCTTGCCTGAGATTGCCTCCCTCCAGGCTCGCGCCGCGTCGTGGCGCGACGCGTGCCTGCTGTGGAGGATGCGCCAGGAAGCCTGTCAACACGTACGAAAACAACAAACAGCTCATGTCCGCACTTTCCGGAATACGCCTGGGCACCGGGCGCCTCCCGGAAGAATTTGCAGACAGCCATTTCAGCATCCTGGCTATGCGGACTTTTACTGCCCGCTTTGTCGCGGTCTGGCGTAACCGCAGGATAAAGACTTGTCCTTTGTGGTTGTCATGAAAAAATTCAAAAAACAACTATGTCAACCACTCGAAAAAATTGTTATTTTTCAAAATCTAGCATTTGCATACTTCAATGAATAGTAATTTTCTATGTATTTAGTTCTTTTTTTCACAAAATTAGATTTATTACTACGGACGCAAGTTCAATTTACCTGTTGACGTCCTATTTTCTGGTGGTTACAGAATTAACTGGCTTAGAAAAACTAGAATAATGTGAATTAATTCACATATACCCTTCGCTTACCCCTGTACTCCTTTCTTGTCACTCTGTATTCCAACAGCAGTTGGTTGTATATTGTATAGTTTCCAATAAAAAGTCAATCAGATATCGAAAAAATACCTATTTCCCTTCCAAAAAAACTGTAATATCTATAAATATCTACTATTTTACCTCGCAAGGATAGCTTGCCGGCAGTTGTTCAGAACAAATCTTTTCCGCAGAAAATTGTGCTGCCAGCGCGATATATTTTAAATATCTATATAATTAGTTATTTTTTTTCACAATAATTTTAGCTTTATTTTCAGTTAGTTAGAATAATTCATTAGTATAAAATCTTTGCTTCTGGGCAGCATACGCAGCTTCATGGCCGATCCACACTCGTTATTGTCGCACCCTTCTGAAAACAAGCCCGGAAAACCAACCGTTCCCTGCACGGGCTCTTAAAAAGGCTTGACATGAGCCCCGGCACGCATTGACGATCGGCACTACCGCGCGTATTCTATGTAATTGTTCGCAGTTAAATTATAACATCGTTTACACGTGGCGAGGTACCCATGCCGCTTTGCTCCATAGAAGAAGCCATTGAAGAAATCCGTCAGGGCCGGATGGTCATTCTGACGGACGACGAGGACCGCGAAAACGAAGGCGATCTGACCATCGCGGCCGAATTCGCGACACCCGAGGCCATTAATTTCATGGCCAAATACGGACGCGGACTGATCTGTCTGCCCATGAGCGGCAAACTCATCGACAGGCTCGACCTGCCCATGATGACCGCTAAAAACGAATCCGGTTTCAATACGCCCTTCACGGTCTCCATCGAGGCCCGTACCGGCGTGACCACCGGCATTTCCGCCCAGGACAGATCCACCACCATTCAGACTGCCATCAGCGACGCGGTCCAGCCGCACGATATCGTCTGTCCGGGGCATGTCTTCCCCCTGCGCGCCAACCCCAGCGGCGTGCTCGGGCGTACGGGCCAGACGGAAGGCGGCGTTGACCTGGCCATCCTGGCCGGACTCAAGCCCGCGGCCGTGATCTGTGAAATCATGCGAGACGACGGTGAAATGGCCCGGATGCCGGATCTCATCGAATTCGCCAAAAAACACAATCTGAAAATCACCACCGTAGCCGACATTATCCGCTACCGGATGAAATACGGACGCATGCTGTTGGAAAAGACATCCGAATCCGATATTCCCACGGAATACGGCCAGTTCCACCTGGCGGCATACAAGTCCAAAGACGGCGGTACGGAATTTCTGGTGCTCACCAAGGGCACGATCTCCCCGGACAATCCCGTGCTCGTCCGGGTGCACCGCCAATGCTCCAGCGGCGACGTCTTCGGCGCCACCAGCTGCGATTGCGGCCAGCTGCTCAAGGGATCCATGCGGCTCATAGCCGAAGCAGGCGCGGGCGTGATCCTTTACCTGCACAACACGGGCGACGACATCGGCGCCTGCATCCGGACCAGGCAGGGCGACGCCTGCACCTACGGAACCCAGGCCGCCACCAAAAACCTCAGAAACTACGGACTGGGGGCGCAGATTCTGGCCTCCCTCGGCGCAAAAAAACTGCGCTTGATCTCCAATAATCCCAAGAAACTCATCGGACTGGAAGGCTTCGGTCTGGAGATCGTCGAACAAGTTCCCGTCGAGACTTCCTGTTAACACTATCAATATAAATAAAGCTTCCGGCGTCTTGAGGAATTTTTTTATAAAAGTTCCTCAAGACTCCTCAAAAACTTTGGCTACCGATGTACTTCTTTTCTCACTATCCCCTTTTTGACAAAGACCGGTAAAAAGTTTTGAAGAGTAGAAGGACCTTTGCTTAAAAAGGTTCCACACCGCCGGAGACATCAGACGTACCACTATGCAAGGAGTCGTTTTTACATGATTACCGACAGGCTCTCGTCAGTCTACGCCAGGCGTCTGGCAGAGACGGCCGGAGTATCCATGCCCCCGCTGCCGGATGTCCGGACTGCGGAATTCGAGGCCATATCGTTTGAGGAATGCGTTACGCTGCATCCGGTTCAGGTTGCCGAGCGCTCGCGCACCGTGCGCGCGTCCCTGGATTACCTGCACCGGACCATTGAATCCATTCATGACCCGGATGTCCGGCAAATGGTTGCGGATATTTACGACAATCCCAACCCGTCGTTCATGGGACGCATCGACTCGGAGAACAAAAAAGAACTTTATGCCGAACTTCGCGCCCGTGGGCTGGTGGATACGGGGGCGGACGTATTTTTGCCGCCCATAGAAAATGCCGACATAGCGCCCCAGCCTTTTCATACGGCCGCCGGATCGCACTACCACGGGCATAACGCCTACCCGGGCGGGCTGGTGACGCACACGTCCATAAACGTCATGACCTCCCTGGCGCTTTACGAAGGCTACAAGCTGCTCTACCGCGCGCCCCTGGACCTGGACGTGATCGCGGCGGCGCAGCTGCTGCACGACCACCAGAAACCCTGGGTGCTGCTCTGGGACGAGGACGGCGCGGCCCGAAAGGAAAACCGCATGGCCGGATCTGCCGAACACCACCCTCTGGGGCTGGCGGAAAGCATTTTTCGCGGCTTTCCCCCGGAAATTATCGTTGCCCAGGCCTGCACCCATCGCCACCCGCTCACGGAACGGGAAGAAACCGACGCCGTACGCTACCTCCAGGCAGGTTCCATCCTGGCAGGAGCCGATCCTGTGGAATACGGACTGCTGCAGAAGAGCAGCACAGGCTACACGCTGCCCCATCCGCAGCCCATGGAATGTTTTCTGACGCATATGGGCGACCAGAACTGGGCCGTGACCCTGCATGCCATGCGTTGCGCCCTGCCCGCCCTGCGCCGGGTGGCCCAGACGCACTACCATGTCAGTGAAGCCGACCTTAGGAGCAGAGTCTTCAACTCTCTGCGAAATTATGTCTTTGCCCAACTCACGGTCATGGGACTCTATGATATTTTTGTCTATGAAGGAGAAGAGGCCATGGCCCGGATGGTACTCACGCTGGTCCACCCGTAAGCCGGTGGCGGTGAGGGCGACGATTATGAACCGGAAATCGGAAGCGTGAAAAAAAACGTGGAACCGGCACCGTATTCGCTCTCGGCCCAGATTCTGCCGTTGTAATGGCTGATAATTTCGCGGCAGATTGCCAGACCCAATCCGGTGCCCTTGCCCTGCTGCGGCAGCGTATCGCCGTTTTCCACCTGATGGAACTTTTCAAAGATCTTGGGCAGGTGCTCGGGGGGAATCCCGCTGCCCGTGTCGCTAACCGTGACCAGCAGGTCCTTTTGCTTCTGTAACTCCGCTGTAATGGCGATTGTTCCCTCTGCGGTATGCTTGGCCGCATTGTTCAGCAGGTTGATCAGCACCTGCATGATGCGGTCTCCGTCGGCATGGACGGGAGGCAGGTCGTCCGCGATGTCCACTTGCAGCGCAACCGCCTGAAGCGTGGCTAACTGCCCCCCCACGGCATCCAGAGCCTGGCCGATGAGCTTCTCCACAACCAGATCCGTATCCCGCCAGGCCAGCTGCCCGGATTCAATCTTGGCCAGATCCAGGAAATCATTGATCAGGCGGGTCAATCGCTCGCTTTCATAATCGATGATCGCCAGATTGTCCGTGATTTTATCCGACTGTTTCCGCAACTTTGGAGAATTCTCCGCCAGCGGCTGAAAATTGCTTCTGAATGTTTTCCCTATAAGCTTCACAAAGCCGCGTATCGAGGTAAGCGGCGTACGCAGATCATGAGAGACACTCGAAATCATGGTGGATTTCTCATCATCAAGCTGCTTCAGACGTTTGTTGGCAATCTGCAGCTCCAGCGCCTGACTGGCCAGGGCGCGGGTGCGCTCCTGAACCTTGTTTTCCAACTCCAGATTCAGCACTTCCAGGGCCATTTCCGCTTCTTTGCGGTCCGTAATGTCGTCCACAAAAAACAGCGTCCCTCGGTTCAGATCCGGCGGATCGGCCCGGGAAATGGCAGTTCCGGCGATGGATGCCCAGATCTCTACGCCGTCCAGACGTTTAAGCCGGAACTCGATCTTGACTCTTTCGCCTCTTTTTATGGGCATTAAATGCTCTGTAGCGAACAACTCGTAGTTTTCCTGGGAGACATGAAAATCCCGGGTGCTCAGACCGACCATATCTTCCGGGCAGTCAAAGCCGAACAAATCGGCCATCCCCTGGTTGGTTCGCCAGATCTCCCGGTCCGCCGTCAGCAGCACAATGCCCGCCTGGGTATTGTCAAATATCAGCTGCAATTCTTCCAGGGCGGCCGCGAGCTGATGCTGGGCACGCTTTCGCTGCAGAATATTCACGCCCATCAACATGACCATGACGGTCAGAATCAGCAGTGCGGATGCAACCACCCAGATCAGTACTTTATACTTGCCGTAAAACGATTCCGGACGGTTGATAATGATACTTCCCTTGGGAAGCCGGTCAGGGGAAATACCCGCTTTGATCAGAGCGGGATAATCGAAAATCAGTTTGTTGGGACTGTCCGCAATCCGGGGAAAGGAAGCGATATCCTCGCCGTCCAGAATCCGGACCGCCAGGTGGCCGGCCTCCAGACCTTGATAATACCCGCTCGTGATCACGCCTCCGACAAGCCCTTTTCCAAGATAGGTGTCCGAACTGGTATAAACAGGCACCGAAGCCACCCGTAACAGGTCATTAACGACACGCCCGCTTTCGTAATAGGCTCCGCTGGCGTCCTGCGTATAAAATAGAAAAAATATCAGGGTGTCTTTTTTCAGGGACCCCGCTTTTTCCAGCAGCTGGGGGAAGGTGAGCTTGTCCGGATACAAAAATCGTACTTTGGGAAAATGCGAGGCGACCAGATTCAGGGTTTTACGCATTTTTTGCCCGGAAACGGTCTTGTCGATGACAACAAGGATCTGCACAATTTTCGGATGCAACTGCAACACAAGCCGTATCCCGCTATCGAGATCTCTGGTTTCCCGCACTCCCAGAAAGTTTGGAAAGTCCGCGATGTCGCCCAGTGTAATTTCATTTACAGCACAAAAGACTACCGGAACATCGGGAAAAAATTCTTTTCCATGGTCTTTCATGAACTGCAACGCGTTGTCATCAGAAGTTATGATCAGATCAACCGGCAGTGTTCCGTATTTAGTACGCACCACTTCATAAAACAACTTCGAAGCCTGCTCAGGCGCCAGACGCTTTGTGTCCAGAAACTCTGTGAACAGTTCAATATCTTTTCTGTCCGCGAAACTTTTCTTTATGCCGTCCAGAATGCAATCTGCCCAGAGCATGCCCAGATGGTAAGATGAGATATATAAAACTCTTTTTTGCGGCTGTTCAGGAACTTTGGAAGCATTCGATGCGCCGGCGCACGGTGCGAAAAACAGTACCCCGCAAAGTATAATCCAGCAGCAAAGAACAATAGATTTTATTTTCATAAATTCTTTTGTACGTCTCACTCGTAAACACAGAACGGATCGAACGCTTTTTCCACACCTCTTTCCAAACCGCCAGCACCTGTCAGCCGGGAAAGTCGGAACCGCACACTATCAGAATCCATACTTACCCATAGCAAAATTTTTATCAGTCCACTAGCCATTGTACACTATCTTTGCGAATCAACCCAGAAAATGAGCGAACACCGTACCGGCTCATTTTCGCCTTGAAACAAGTCTCCTTCCTGAAATGCTTCTTTCCTGTTGTCTGAAAATATCGAATCCAGTTTAATCATAAAATCAAAAGCATAGTACTGCAGAGAAATCTTACATATGTAGGAAAACCCTCTCTACTTCACGGATTACGACAAGATACTCAATGCATTAATACTAAGATTAAATATAATTATTGATTTATTACGACTACTTTTAACATACTTTACTCAAATTGAGTTAATAAAAATTAATAATTTTAGCAATATTGAATTAATATATTCTGAAACGTATATTTTACAATTATGACTCAAATTTGACACAGTGATAAATCAATATATCAGAAATATAATAATTAAATTTGTTATATAAAATGAATTTTTACTGCATCTATAACTTCATGCAGTGCATTAAATAACGAAAAAATGTCTTTTTTGAAAATTATTGCTTTGTAAAACATTTATTATCGCAATCAATTTTATAATATAAAGGATGGTTAGTCATGAACCCCATATTCCGTGCTTGCTGCCTTACCCTGCTGTTGTTTCTTTCCATACTCGCCACCCCTCCCCATGCCCAAGCAGACTGGGAATTGCCAACTTCTCCAGAGAGTGACGCATTTAATGGCATCTGGGGCGACGGTTCGAACGTCGTAGCAGTGGGAGACAACGGTGCCATCGTTTATTCAACCGATGGCGGAAGCACCTGGACAGCAGGAACTTGCGCCGAAACATCAAATCTTTATGCCGTCTGGGGCTCCGGCACGAACTTTTACGGCGTGGGAGACAGCGGAACCATCATCTACTCCACGAATGGCGGAAGGTCCTGGGGTGCAACAAAATTCGCTATATCAAATAATTTTAAAAGCGTCTGGGGATCCGGAAACTACATCGTGGGCGTGGGAGAGGGTTCAATCATCCGTTCCACAAATGGCGGAAGCAGCTATGGTGCCTCCTCATACTCTGGGACAAATATTTTGCGAAAGGTCAGCGGCTCCGGCACGGATTTTTATGCCGTGGGAGATGCAGGCCTCATCGTCTATTCCTCTGATGGCGGCGACAACTGGGCAGTTGTAACAAGCCCTACAACCAATGATCTTAAGGCCGTCTGCTACTCCGACACGGGCATCATTGCCGTGGGTGATGGTGGAACCATCGTCTTCGGCACCGGTGCGAGCTTTTCCACAGTAACAAGCCCTACGTCAGAGAACTTGACAAACGTCTGGAGCTCCGGAACCAACGTCCTAGCCGTGGGAAGCAATGGAACCATCATTCAGTCTTCGGATGGCGGAAGCTCCTGGACAATAGCAGCATCAGGCCTGACATCCAATACTCTTTTAGCTGTCTATGGCTCCGGCACGAACGTCCTGGCCGTGGGAGAGAATGGAACCATCCTCCAGTCTTCGGATGGCGGAAGCTCCTGGGCGACTACAGCATCTGGCCTGACAGCCAACAGCTTTAACAATGTCTGGGGCAGCGGCACGAACTTCGTGGCCGTGGGAGAGAGTGGGACCATCGCCCATAACACAGGGGAGTCGACGCAGGAATCGGGGCAGACGTCCGGACAGGCGTCGGGACAGGCAGTCCCCGGACTCCCCAAAAGCGGGCTCCTGCTTTTGGGCGCTCTGCTTGCCGCCCTCGCCCTGTATCGCACAAAAGGAAAAAAGACTTTGTCCTAGGAAGTTGACTTATACCTCACACCGATACGCCTGCCAAAGCGATCCGCCTGTTGCGAAATCAGTTTCCGCTTGCGCTAGAAAAATATCGGAAGCGGAAAAACTTGCAGACGATAAAAGATCCTTTGGCGTTTTACTCTTCAAACTAAGCCGTTATCCACTCCTCTCCAGCCAATCCGGGATAAAAAAACGGTGGGAACGCCTTTTCGGGCAGTCCCACCGTTTCCAGGTGCTGTTGCGAGCCTGCAAGTTTTTAATCTGGTTGCAAGGTGCCGGAAAGGCTCCAGTCCTGCACAACGGAAAGGTTGGAGACAGCGCCCCAGCCGTCGTTCTGGGTTTCGTTGCTCAACTTGCAGGATTTGTTCAGTTTCCAGTACAGGACCATGTTCGTATTCGTATTCCGCCAGAACAAAACCGGCAGATCATCGATGGCGCCGTTACCGGCCAGGTACATTGTATCCGACAAAGGTGTTTCGTACACCAGGTCCCAGCCGCTGCCCTTGGTTTCGTTTTCCAAAAGCGCACGGGATGTGAGTTTCCAATACACCACCAGTCCGCTGGCCTGGCTGCTCCAGATCACATAGGGCGTTCCATTGATGGTAGTGACATCGGAAATGCTCCACTCGGCGCTGTCGGGCATGTTCTCGGAAACATAGCCCCAGCCGCTGTTCTGCTGCGTGTCGACGAGTTTGCCGTCGTCGTCGAGCTTCCACCAGGAGGCTTTGCCGGTGCTGCTGTCGTTCCAGATCAGATAATTGCCCGTACTGTTGGTGAAGTGCCCGGCCACGCTCCAGGAACCGTCCAGCGTAACCGAATCCGAAACCAGCCCCCAGTCCGTGCCTTCCGTATTGCCGGCCAGTTTGAAATCACTGTCGAGTTTCCAGAAATAGACCTTTTTATCCGACTGGTTGTGCCAGAAGATGAACGGATTGTCGTCGATGAAGAACGTGTCGCAAAAGGTCCAGGTGCTGTCGTAGGACAAATTGTCCGTCACGAATCCCCAGCCTGAGTCCTTGTCCGTATCCTGCAGCAACGCGTCACCGGTCATTTTCCAGTACGCCACTTTGCCGTTGTCGGGATTATGCCAGAGCACGCACTTGTTGTCCGACGTGTCGAGGATGCCTCCCACGTACCAGCTGCCGGCCAGCGTCATGCTTCCGCCCGAATTGGCCCAGCCACTGTTTTCAGATGTGTCCGCGATCTGCGCGGTGTCCAGCAGTTTCCAGCGTATCATGGTGCCGTTGTTCTGATTGTACCAGAGCAGGTTCAACGCGGCGTCGGAGGTGGAGAACGGATCGCTGAGGCCGTCGAAGATGGTCTTGAATACCGGCGTGGCCGGGAGATCGCCGGCGGGAGCAAAGGCAACCTGCAGATGATACGAGTCGGGTTCGAAAACAATGGACTGCAGGGTCTGAGCATCTTCATTTACATGATAGATATCCCCCTCGGAGCTTGTTCCGGGAGTTGACCCGTTGTAGTAAGTGATGATTTCCTTCATGCCTTCAAAAGAAATCTGCGGCAGTCTTTTGGACGTCTGCGTCTTGAGACTTGCCCAGCGTTCCGTATTGCTCGGCCATTCGGTCTGGTTGTCGAAATTGTCCGGCAGCAGAAAGCTGTTGACCGTGGCAATGGCGTCGGTGATGCCCCAGGTTGTGGGAGACCGCAGCTCCGAATCCCAGGAACGCAGCTGGCGCTTGGATTGGGAAATTTCATTTTCCAGCACTTTGCTTTCCGTACTGTCCGCAAGAAAAATCAGATGATTGAACGCATAGGCCTTGTCCCGCATGTAGTCCGCGACACCTGAGAGAGAGGTCTTGTTTTCGAGGGCGTAACGCAGGTCGAACGGATAGGACCGTTTATTTTTGGCCGTGTATTCCTCGCCCGTATCGCTGTCCAGAACAGCCGCAAAGACATGATCGTCATTGAAACCGGAAATGCAGCACTGCAGGCCCAGAAAACCGATCAGGCAGACGGACTTGTCCCCATTTTTTACGACTTCCACCATATGAAATGCAGCCCCCTGGTTTTCGGAGCCCAGGGTCCAGTCCAGGCTCCTGCCCAGGATATTATTTCCCGTACTGGAGGCGCTGCCGAACACGGAAGCAGCCGCGCATGCCGTGGGCCTGATCACGTCGCCCATCAGGTTGAGCACCCAGAGTTCGTTTTTCGAAAGACGCCCGTCCCCCAGCAGGTCGGTCTCATAGGAGAAGACCTCCATCATGCCCTTTAGTTCGTTGACATAGTCTTCAGGCACGTTGCCTTTTATCTTGTCGACCCTGCTCAGACAGGTTTCCAGAGTAAACCCGGACCCAACCACGATTTCCGCCAGGTAAGAGTCCATCAAAGCTTCATAGTCGGGCAGCGCTTCCAGAATGGCCTCGGCGTATTGCTTGCCCACTTCCTTGCGGGTGACGTTTTTCGTCAGGTCTATGGTCACCAGATGATACGTACCCCCGTCCGTGATGGTGACGGCGTTTTCCGTAGCCGCCTGCGTCGTTGCGGGCAACAGCAGCAACATTGCCAACAAGCTGCAAAATACCACTTTTCCGATGCGTGAACGGTAAAATCCAGCCATACAACTCCCCCTTAGTATAGGTTTAAATAACCGCCTCTTCAGTTCCGGATCCAGATATCACGTATTCAATACCAAAACAAATCAAACAAACATGAAAAAACTTTTTTTATACGTTGTATCCGAAGTAAAGCTCATGTAAACTTTACTTCAGACAATATTTATGTACCTATATTACAGACCCAAGCCAACTCAATTTGGAAGGCCAGCATGCACTTAACCCGAATCATACGAGGCGTTGAGCAGGCACAAGCACTGCTTCATCAAAACTCAGAGTGGATTGAACGTTACACGGAATATGCTGAATCCATACATAAGAACAGGGATTTAATAATAAATACAAAATCACGTTTTCACCTCCCGGCAGGATTACATGCCTATATGCCTGTAAGTGAGGCAAAAGCGCAGTCCATTACCTTTCAGTTACGCTTTCTTGGACACAAAGTGGCGAGAGCTAAAGTTACCCAAACAGGTATTTTGCTCTCCACTGCCCCGGGAGCGAAAAAACTCAAATTCGCTGATGCATTCGAAAATGTTGCCTGGCGCAGCAGCGAAGCTGAAAAATTCCGGAGCTACTTCAAAAATTATCCTCATGATTACTCGAACGATGGCCGAGAGTTCCGTTACGAATCCATGATTCTCACTGAAATGAAGAAGGGCTCTACTGAAACAAAATTCCTTGGCTCTCTTTCAAAAATACAGCCCGTTGAAATTTTCGGCTGTTTTCGATTCCAGATGCCCACGCCTCTCAAAGCAAGCGGCGGAGAGTTGGTCTCCAGCGGCCATCTTGGAGGAGGAATCGACATATTGGCACGAAGCGGAATGGGGAATGGAAAAAGATTGTGCGTCTGTGAATTAAAAAAACCAAAGGAAACCGACGAACAGGCCACGATGGAACAATGTACCAAATACGCAGTCTTCATACGCGAACTGCTTCGAAGCCGGTGCGGACAATTGTGGTGGGAATTGTTCGGTCACGGAGGTGTGGTGTCAAAAACCATCAATCTGAACTGCATCATCGTCATGGGGACCGGTCGACGAGAATTTCCTGTTGAAACACTGGATATCGAGGGAGATAAACTGCACCTCCACTACATCTATTACTCCGAGCATGACAACCGAATACGAATCGACGCAACCTCCATGAAATTGAAAAGCCGGTGTCACACCATTCAGTGAGGCAAGGGAGAGATCGGAGGCACTTTCTGAACGTCATCGGCACTGGCCATCCCCTCTTTTTTATCCTTAGTGTTTCTCTTCACGCAGATACAGATACAAAAGCAGCCCGATAAAACAGAACACCAGAATATTCATCAAGCTGTCCAATATGTTCACGATCATAGATGTCTCCTTGAACCGGTCGTTGTTTTTTCAGACTTCAGGGCCTTGAACAGGCAAACCAGCAGCAGCAGAACAATGTAGACAAAAGGATTGGCCGAGAGGGCGATGATGGCGCGGACAGCGCTGATGCTGTCCGTGATGATCATCACCAGGGCCAGCGCGCTCAGAATGGCGCCCCAGATCAGTTTGAGCTTCACAGGGGGATTCTGGTCTCCCTTTGCCGAAAACATCGCCAGCACGTACGTGGCGCTGACCACGCTGGTGACGATGAAAAGCATGGCCGAGAACATGGTGGCCACCGACGTCAGCTGCGGTAAAGGCAAAGTCTGCAACAGCGCGAAGGTGGAGGAGTTTATGTCATCCCTTACCTGTGCCGCGTTATACGCGCCTTGGTAGGTCTGATAAAAGCCCATGGACCCCAAAATGCCGAACCAGAACAGCGAAAAGGCCGTGGGAGCCAGCAGGCCATGTAATTCAGGGTCCAGGACGTGTACCAGCTCTGTACGCCCTCGTCCCAGAAGGAAAATGTCCGCAAACCATGGGGGATCAGATTTGAAAGGTAGACGCCCAGAGTGTTCGTAACCGTACTCATGAGAAATCCGGTGGGACCGGTCAAGAGAATATAGAGCAGAAGCCCGATGGTGATGCAGATGGCCGCGTTGGATAGCAGAGCCATGCCCTGCCCGAGTTCACGCAGCAACGGAACAAAATAGGCGACGCAGAGCACGGCGAAAATCGCCAGAGAAAGCGCCATGCCGGTTTTCTGTAGGTCAAAAAGCTGTTCGAAGCCGCTCTGGACCTGAAAGACCCCCATGGCCACCGACCCTGCAAGTCCGATGGCGATGGCGTAGATGGCGAGTACGTCCACCAGCCAGCCCAGCGTGACGGGCCAGCCCCTGTCGCCGAATACGGCCTTGAAGGGCGTGCTGAGCATCTGGGGAAGACCGCGCCGGAACCCGAAATACGCAATGACAAGCCCCACCAGTCCGTAAATGGCCCAGGCATGGAGCCCCCAGTTGAAAAGCGTGACAAAAAGCGCGCTGGAGGCCGCGACTCCCGGTTTCATGTGTTCCGCCAACACCAGATAATGCTCAACGGGTTCGGCCACACCGTAAAACAGCAGTCCTACGCCCATACCCGCGGCGAACATCATGGTCAGCCAGCTGAAAGTGGAAAATTCGGGCACATCCCGGTCATTGCCCAGACGGATGGCTCCGTACGGCGAAAAGGCGAGATACGCGCAGGAAAGCAGCAGCGTGCTGACCGTCAGCATGACGAACCAGCCGCGGCTCTGGAATACGAAATTGACGAAGGTGGTGGCGAAATCGGCAAGCCCCTGCGTATCAATGACTCCCCAAATCACCACAAAAGCCGTAAGCGCCATGGATGCGATGAATACAGAATTGCGCAGCATGATGTCCCCGTTGAACCTGTTCCGTTTGTTTTCTACGACCGCGAATCCCGGTCGTTACCGCAACAGTCTTTTCACCCTGGGGGCATATCATACCATTCGGATAAATAATATTCAAAAGTGCCTGATAAAATGCACTTGCCGTTTTTGCTGCGTCTTACGATACACCGGCAGCGCCGTCTTCAGACTGCCAGCAACATCTCAGAACACCTGCCGCCCGTCCCGCCAGGCCGCTTTGACCACCGGGGTGGCGTCCTGCAGGCGGACGCGCAGAAAATCGGCCCGCTTGCCCGGCGCAACCGCGCCGATGTCTTCCAGGCGCAGCGCCCTGGCCGGGTTGGCGCTTACCAGGCGCAGGGCTTCAGGAAGTGCGAGATTGTGCCCTAAATGCAGGCGGAAGACCGCCGCCAGCAGGCTTTCCGGCGCATAATCCGAAGACAGTATATCCAATCCGCCGGCTTGTAGCACTTCCAGGGCCGAAACATTGCCCGAATGCGACCCGCCCAGCATGATGTTGGACGCTCCCATGACCACGGCAAGCCCCCGCTGTCCGGCCTGTTGCGCGGCCTCCAGCGTGGTGGGGAATTCGCAGATGCTCACGCCCTCGGCCCAGGCCTGCTCCACGTGCTCCCTGGTGGCGTCGTCATGGCTGGCCAGTACGATGCCGCGCTGCCTGGCCTTTTCAATGATGCTCCTGCGGTGCGGTGCGGAATACTGCTGCTGATTGGCTTTGCAGCGGGCCACCACGGCATTGAACTCCTCGTCGGACCAGCCCTCCGAACCATAATAGGCGCGAAAATGGTTCTCGTCCCGGTATTGCCGCTGTCCGGGCGTATGATCCATGAGCGATACCAGTTTGAGCAAAGGGCTGTGGTCCGTGCTTTCATACAATTTGAGCACTTCCGGGTCAGCGGTTTCACAGCGTACGTGCAGCAGATGGCGCCCGCGCAACAACTCTTGCCCGTGGCTTTGATGCAACGCGCGAATGGAATCGTGAAACAGCCGGATGCGCGTATCCTCCTGCGGGAAGGCCTCGGCGCAGACCGAATCCAGAATGGTGGTGACTCCCGCAGCCACCATACGCGCGTCATGGGACAGAAAGGCCGCCAGGGGATCAGGCCAGTACACGCCGGGACGCGGCCGGAAATGGCGTTCCAGATTGTCCGTATGCAGGTCCACCAGACCAGGCAGCAGATAATCTCCCCCGAAATCCAGCACTCTTGCCTCTGCCGGCATTTGATTCAAATCGCTATCGACTTCTCCGAAACGTTCGCCTTCCACGGCCAGCGCACCGGCAAAGGTTTCCGTTTCCGTCACCACAAGGGCGTTTGCCACATACCAGCTTTCAAATTGTCGCATACAATTCGCTACTCCCTTCGCAATGATCAATGATCGAACTGCAAGCGCACGATTTGTCGGGGGCCATTGGATATGCATTTGAAGTTCTTGATGTAGTGCCGGATGATCTGCCAGGATATCATGGTCATATCGATCTTGTTTTCCTGAGGATCGACACAGCTTGCAACCTGCTCCCGAATCGTGACAGGCTCGCCTTCGTATTCAATCAAAGCAATCAGCTTGTACTCGTCGAACTGCAAGGTCAACCGCATCTGATCCCCTTGCATCACGGCGGGCACGATGCACTCGACAAATTCGCTCACCGCGACGGTGGCGGAAGAAAAAACTTCCTTGCGAGCACCCCATTTCGCGCCTTGTTTATCCATGAATTCGAACACTCTTACTGCCACAGGTTCCGAAGTCCTCAGCGTGAGCCCGGCCTTGTCGGCAATGCCGATACGTAAGATCAGATTCAACACCACGGCGGAAATGGCTGCGGTGGATAATGAAGAGGAAAACGCCACCCCCACCAGTTCCGGCAAGCCTTCGAACGCATGCGGAATGTCGTCCACCATCAGCCCGAGTATCATGGATATGCCGACGACAAATGTTTTCCGGTTATCCATCATCCGGGACATGATGATCTGAAAACCGGCGACGATCATGAAGCTCATGGAAAAAAGCAGGGTTGCGCCGATGACGGGTTTGGGCATGATGGCGAACACGGCCGCAAATTTGGGGCAGAATGCGAGAAAAATCATTATCCCCCCCATGAACCAGGCAAGCGAGCGGCTGGTAGTGCCCGTGGCAATACTCAACCCGATGTTGGAGGAAGAGGTGGACTGGCCGTATCCACCGAAAATCCCCGCAGCAAAACAGCCCAGACCGTCAGCAAGTATACCCTTGCTTATGTTCTCCATATCCGGACGTTTCCAATCGCTGTCGTTGATCTTCTGGCAGGTCGTCAGATCGCCCACGCTCTTGAGCGACGAACAGAGCATGGCAATGAGAAAGGGCAGGATCAGATGCGCATCGAAACTCCAGCCCGGATGATGGGTGAAAGGCATCCAGACCAGCGGACGTCGGGCAAGCTCGCCCCAATGCGCGCCGTGCAGCAACCCCATGGACGCTGAGGCCAGATAGCCTGTAACCATGCCGACAATGATGCAAAACAGGCGCAGCTGCCCTTTAGTCCAGACATTGAGGCCAATCATGGTAAACAGAGTGATGGCTCCGATAACGACCGAGTTGATGTCTGGATGCGCATGGGGATCACTCATACCCAGAAAATTGAGTCCCGCAATCTTGACCACGGTGATGCCCACCATGGCCACGATAAGCCCGGTAACTTCCGGCGGAAAAAAGAACTGAAGCCGTTTTATCAGCCTTGAAAACAGCGTCTCGAAGAGACCGGCGATCATTGTCATGCCCAGCAACAGGGAAAGGCCGCCGGTTTTTGCGGCAAGGACCGAAGCGGTGAGGAACGACGGACCGCTCAGCTGCGGACAAAGATAACCGGACCCCACCGGCCCCTTTGACAGAGATTGCAGAATCACGCCCACTCCTCCGGCAAGAAGGGACATACTGGCGATGAAAGTCGCATCCTGCGTACTTCCTCCCATTGCCCGCACCACAAGGACGGGAAAAACAAGGCCGATCATGCACAAACACGTATGCTGCAGACCAAGAAGCAAGGATATGGTGACGTTAGGAGAATCTTCAAGCCCATAGATCAGATTGGATGGTTTCATGGCGCACCTCGGATTTGTATTTTTCATCCGAATATGAAGCATTCGAAAAAATCAGATAGAGACCAGGTCAAACGCACATATGCGTATAGGAATAAAGCGACCGATATATAAGATCAAGAAGTTAGCGTTTCCGGAATTGCGTCCGCGTTCCAGTCCGGTATCTCTGCAAAAAAGTCATCCAGTGATCTCGCCATCAAAATTTCACGTATTTGTGTCGTTTTCGTAACCTAGTTGTCCGCGCGAGCCTTACTACAGAAGAAACAAGGACGGCGGCCCCATGCTCGACAAAGACTCGGACACGCCTTTATGGCGGCAGATTCACGACAGCCTGCTTCGGGAAATAACTGAAGGCGAGCTGCTTGCGGGCATGGTCCTGCCTGCGGAAAAAGAGCTGGCCGAACGCTTCGGGGTCAACCGCCACACGGTACGCCGGGCGCTCAAAGAACTCAATGAAAGCGGCTGGTTGCGCACCGAGCGCGGCAAAGGCACCCTGGTGCTGGAGCAATCCCTGGAATACCAGCTTTCCGACCGGACCCGCTTTACCGCCAACATGGCGCAGAACAAACGCCGCGCCCGCAGCCATTTTCTCTACGGGGACGTGGTTTTCGCCGGCGAATCCCTTTCCAGACAGCTGCGGATCCCGCAACAGACGCCGGTTGTCTATATCGAATCCTTCGGCGAAGCCGGGGGCAAACGCATTTTCGTTTCCTCGCAGTATGTTCCGGAAGAACGCATGCCGCAGCTTATCGACGTCTTCCGCCATACGGGTTCCCTAACCAAAGCCTTCCGGGCTTTTGGCGTCAAAGACTATTTCCGGGCCAGCAGCAGGATCAGCACCAGGCTGGCAAACTCCTTTGAAAGCGAACAGTTAGGCATATCCGTACGGGATCCCGTGCTGGTGATGGAATACGTCAACGTGGACGAAAAGGGCGTGCCCATCGAATGCGGCATCACCCGTTTTTCCGGGAACAAGCTCCAGGTGGTGGTGCCGGGTTTTCCGTCATGCAATGGTCTGCAAACGTAACAGACATGTCACACGGCGTATAGACAAGTGGCCGGGCTTGTCTATTCTTCACGTCCGCGGCTCCGCGTATACCCTTTTTTACTGCGAGATTTTTCAAGAACCGCCCGAATTGTTCGGGCCAGATGGTTCGATTCGAGTGTTCATAAGGACATGCCGCGGCTTCCCAAAGCCGCAGGGACGTACCAAGCAACCAACCGGGAGATATCCAAGATGAAAGCACTGTTTCGTTTGATCGCGTTAAGCCTGATCATGGTTCTGGGCATCAGCACCTATGCCGCCGCCGAAGAACTGCTGGTCTACACGGCCCTGGAAGACGACGAGATTCCGGGCTACCTCGAACTGTTCAAAAAAAGCCATCCGGACATCGACGTCAAAATCGTCCGCGATTCCACCGGTATCATCACCGCCAAGATCCTTGCTGAGAAAGACAATCCCCAGGCCGACGTGATCTGGGGCACCGCCGCCACCAGCCTGATGCTCGCCGACCAGGCAGGCATCATCGAGCCCTACGCCCCCAAAGGTCTGGACAAGGTCCGTCCCAAGATGCGCGACGCGGCCAATCCGCCCCACTGGGTCGGCATCAAGGCCTGGATGACCGGTTTCTGCGTCAACACCATCGAGACCAAAGCCGCCAACATTCCCACTCCCACGAGCTTTGCCGACCTGATCAAGCCCGAATACAAAGACGCCCTGATCATGCCCAACCCGGCTTCTTCCGGCACGGGCTTCCTGACCGTTTCCGCCATTCTGCAAATGATGGGCGAGGAAAAGGGCTGGGAATTCCTCGACAAACTGGACAAAAACATCACCCGTTACACCCATTCCGGCTCCAAGCCCTGCAAACTGGCCGGCGCCGGTGAAACCCCCATCGGCATTTCCTTTGGTTACCGCGGCTTCATCCAGAAGCAGAAGGGCGAACCCATTGTAACCGTATTCCCCTCCGAAGGTTCCGGCTGGGATGTGGAAGCCAACGGCCTGGTGAAAAAAGCCCAGATCAAAGACGCCGCCAAAACCTTTCTGGATTGGGCCGTCAGCCCCGATGTCATGAAGGCCTACGCCCAGGTCTACCCTGTCACCGCCTATGACGTAGGCGCTCCCATCCCCGACGGTTACCCCAAGAATCCCGAAGCGCAGCTTTGCCCCAACGACTTCCAGTGGGCGGCCAAAAACCGCGAGCGGATCCTGAAAGAATGGACCACACGTTACGACGGAAAGAGCGACCCCAAATAAGCGTAACCCTCCAGCCGCAAGAACGCGCTCCGGCCCGAACGGGCCGGAGCGTATTTGAGGAACACGACATGTCCCAATCGTCCCAGAAAACGCAGTCCTACCTGGAAGTACTCGACGTCTCCAAGCAGTTCGGCTCGTTTGTGGCCTTGAAAAACGTCAGCTTCAGCGCCGAAAAAGGCGAATTCATCTCCATTCTGGGCCCCAGCGGCTGCGGCAAGACCACCATGCTGCGGCTTATCGCCGGACTCGAACCCCAGACCTCGGGAGTGGTGCGTATCGAGGGACAGGACGTATCGCGTCTGCCCGTCTCCAAACGCAATGTTGGCATCGTGTTCCAGAGCTACGCCCTGTTCCCCAATCTCACAGCCGCCCAGAATGTTGCGTACGGCCTTTCCGGAAAAGGCATGCAGCGTGAAAGAATTCAGCAGCGCGTGCATGAACTCATGAAACTGGTGGGCCTGGCGGGCCTGGGCGAAAAATATCCCACCCAGCTTTCCGGCGGCCAGCAGCAGCGCGTTGCCCTGGCCAGGGCCATGGCCCTGTCGCCCAATCTGCTGCTCCTGGACGAGCCGCTCTCTGCCCTGGACGCCAAAGTCCGCGTCAAGCTGCGTTCCGAGATCCGCGATCTGCAGCGCCGCCTGGGGGTCACCACCATCATGGTCACCCACGATCAGGAAGAAGCCCTGACAATGGCCGACCGGATTCTGGTCATGGATCAGGGGAAACTCGTACAGAACGGCACGCCCCACGAGATTTACGACCGCCCGGCCACGCCCTTCGTGGCCTCGTTCATCGGCTCCATGAATTTCATATCCAACGTCACCAAGGAAGCCGACGGCCTGTTGCGTCTGGGCGCTTCGCAGCTGCAGGCGCTGCACACCGAAGCCGTTCCCAAGGGCGGGCAAGCCCTGGTGGCCATCCGGCCTGAAGACGTACGCATCAACCCCAACGGTTCGGCCGGACCCAATGCTTTTCATGCCACCATTCTGGACATGGAATACAAGGGCGCCAGCATCCGCATCCGCTTCAGAACCACCGAACTCTCCACCAGGCCGATCATCGAAGCCGAGGTGCCCACCGGACACGTCCGCAACCTGCAGCTCGCCGAGGGTAAAGGCGCTGTGATCGATCTGCCGGAAGACCGTATCCGCGTTTATTCCCCGCAGGAGGCTCTCAATGGCTGATGCAGCTGTTGCCCCTGCCACCTCTGCCGCCATGGAAAACCTCCGCCCGGGCTTCTGGGAGGCATTGGACACGGAGACCTGGATCAGGCGCGGTCTGATCGGACTGCTCTGCCTCTGGATGCTCGGTGTGGTGGTGTTGCCGCTGGCCACCCTGCTCTCCAAAAGTCTGATGGACAAACACGGCCAGTTCGTGGGGCTGGCGAATTTCATTCTCTATTTTCAGACTCCCGCGCTTTCCAGCTCACTGGGCAATAGTCTGTACGTGGCCGTGTTCACCACCATCACCTCCGTGGTGCTCGGATTCGCCTTTGCCTATGCCCTGACGCGTTCGTGCCTGCCGGCCAAAGGCTTTTTCAAGAGCGTGGCCCTGGCGCCCATTTTCGCGCCCACGTTGCTCAACGGCATTGCCCTGGTCTACCTCTTCGGTCGCAAGGGTTTGATCACGCGCGGTTTTTTCGGCGCCATCCCAGGACTGGACATCGGCCTCTACGGCCAGGTGGGCATCATCATTTCGGAAGTCATTTTCACTTTTCCACAGGCCGTACTGATTCTGAGCATCGCCCTGTCCATGACCGACGCGCGCCTCTACGAGGCCTCCGATTCGCTGGGCGCGTCCAAACTGCGCACCTTTTTTACGGTGACCATACCGTCCGTCAAATACGGCCTGATCAGCGCGGTTTTTGTCTGCTTCATCCTGGCGTTCACGGACTTCGGCGCGCCCAAGGTGGTGGGCGGCAACTACAACATTCTGGCCACGGATATCTACAAGCAGGTTATCGGGCAGCAAAACTTCGTCATGGGCGCGGTGGTCAGCGTGGTGCTGCTGGTGCCCACGGTGCTGGCGTTCATTGCCGACCGTATCGTGCAGCGGAGGCAGGTTTCCATGATCCAGGCAAAATCCGTCCCCCTGGTGCCCAAACCCGAGCCTCTGCGCGACCGACTGCTTCTGAGCTTTTGCGGACTCGTTTCCTTCCTGATCATCGGCTTCTACTGCACCTCGCTGTTCGCTTCGCTGGTCAAGGTCTGGCCCTACGACCTCTCGCTGGGCTTTTCCAATTACGAGTTCTCCGGCACGGGCGGCGGCGGATACGCGGCCTTTTTCAATTCCATCCGCATGGCCGCCTACTCCGCCGTACTGGGCGTCTGCCTGACTTTTGCCAGCGCCTACCTGATAGAAAAAACGCGCGGCCTGCGGACACTGCGTTTCCTGGCCTATTTTCTGTCCATCCTGCCGCTGGCCCTGCCCGGCCTGGTCATCGGCCTGGCCTACATCTTTTTCTTCAATGCGCCCGGCTGGACCATCTGGGGCATCACCATCCCCAACCCCTTGAATTTCCTTTACGGAACCATGGGCATCCTGGTCATGAGCAATATCGTGCATTTTTATACGGTCAGCTTTCTCACGGCCACCACGGCGCTCAAACAACTGGACAAGGAATTCGAGACCGTCTCCGAATCCATGGGCGTGCCCTTTTACAAAACCTTTTTCCGGGTCACGGTGCCGGTCTGCCTGCCGGCCATCCTGGAAATCTGCCTGTATTATTTCGTCAATTCCATGGCCACGGTCTCCGCTGTGATCTTCCTGTATTCGGCGGATACCAAACTGGCCTCCGTGGCTGTGGCGAACATGGACGACGCGGGAGACATTGCTCCTGCCTGCGCCATGGCCATCCTGATCATCCTGACAAACATTCTGGTGCGGGTGGGCTACAGCTGGGCCACCAAGGGGCTGCGTAAAAAAGCCCAGGCCTGGACCAGCCGCTGATAACCGTACGGATAATCCGCGAAACCAGGGAATGCTGCACGCGCGGACGTTACAAACCTGTGCCGAATGCAACCATCCTGAAACAAAAAGGAGTCATTTCATGGATATTTTCATCAAAAACAAACGCTACACCGGCAATGTCCGGGGTCTGGTGCTGGACTGGGCGGGTACGGCTGTGGATTACGGCTGCCTGGGCCCGGTTTCCGTGTTCCTGGAAGTCTTTGCCAAGCAGGGCGTGGAAGCCAGCCTGGCCGAAGCGCGCGCCTTCATGGGCCTGATGAAAAAAGACCACATCCGCGGCATGTGCAATACGCCCTCCGTGGCCGACAAATGGGAAGCCGTACACGGCCGCAGGCCGGATGAAAACGATGTGGACCGGATGTACGCCGACACCGAACCCATGATGGTGGCCATTCTGGACCGCTTCGCCGATCCGGTGCCCGGACTGCTGGAAACCGTGGAGCAGTTCCGGTCCATGGACCTCAAAATCGGTTCCAGCACCGGCTATACCGGCCCCATGATGGACGTGCTCGTGCCTGAAGCCGCAAAAAAAGGCTACTCCCCGGATTCCATCGTCTGTTCCTCGGACGTACGCGCAGGTCGCCCTTACCCCTGGATGTGCTACCAGAATGCCATGAACCTCGAAATCTACCCCATGGAGGCCATGGTCAAAATCGGCGACACGGTCAGCGACATTCAGGAAGGCCTCAATGCCGGGATGTGGACCATCGGCCTGAGCCGCTCCGGCAATGAACTGGGTCTGTCCAAGGACGAAGCCGACAGTCTGCCGTCCGAAGAACTCAACGAACGGCTGCGCCTGATCGAACAGCGCTTCCTGGACACCGGCGTTCACTTCGTGGCCGAAGACATCAGCCAGTGCCCGGCCATCATTAAAGAAATCAACGACAGGCTTGCGCAAGGGGAAATCCCGCTGGCGTAAAGAGGCCTCCGGCGACTTAAGGAACTTTTTAAAAAAAGTTCCTTAAGAATCCTCAAAAAATTTTGCTGGTTAAAGTCATATGATTTCGAATCTGCTTTACTCAATCTATTCTGATCCTGGTTTAGTCTCTTTTAACGAGTCCTCAAGCCTGGAGAGACGTAAGAATCCTGAGTGCCGTCGTCCTGGCAAAGAGTGTGGGGCTGAAAAGCCTCCCACAACCTGTGCTTTCGTTGCCCAAAGGATTGCCCATGCCGTTGAATAGCAAAAAAACACAGCCGGACCGGACCGAAGGAGATGTGAATCTTTCGCCCAGGCGTGAAGCCTGGTTGCGGGGCCGGAGCGCGGACACCAGGGCCTGGCTGCAGGCGGACGCGGAGCATTTTCTGCACCAGTCGCTTTCCACGCCCTGTCTGGACGTGCTGGAAAGCGCCCAAGGCAGCGGATTCACGGACCTGGACGGCAAAGTCTTTCTGGATTTCCACGGCAACAGCGTACACCAGGCTGGCTACGCGCATCCGCGCGTTATCGCCGCCATAAAAGAGCAGCTGGACAGCCTGTGCTTTTGTCCGCGCCGCTACACCAACAAGCCGGCCATCGCACTGGCGGCCAGACTCGGCGCCCTGGCGCCCGGCCACCTGGACAAGGTGCTGTTCGCGCCCGGCGGCACCACGGCCGTGGGTATGGCGCTCAAGCTCGCGCGGCTGGCCACCGGACGTTTCAAGACCATCTCCATGTGGGATTCCTTTCACGGCGCGTCTCTGGATGCCGTCTCGGTGGGCGGTGAGGCCCTGTTTCGCAGCAACATCGGCCCCTTGCTGCCGGGCAGCGAACATGTTCCCCCGGCCGAGCCTTATCGTTGCATCTGGAACCCGGACGGCGAGTGCGCGCGCTGCGACCTGCGCTGCGCCAAATACGTTTCCTACGTCCTGGAACGCGAACAGGATGTGGCCGCGGTGATTGCCGAACCCCTGCGCTGTACGACGGTCAATCCGCCCCCGCCGGGGTACTGGCAGCATATCCGTTCGGCCTGCGATCGCCACGGCGCGTTGCTGATCTTTGACGAAACCGCGGTCTGCCTCGGACGTACGGGCCGGATGTTCGCCTTCGAACACTTTGACGTGTGTCCGGACATCGTGACTCTGGGCAAGGGCTTGGGCGGCGGCGTGTTCCCGCTGGCCGCCATCATCGCCCGCAAAGATCTGGACATTGCCGGGCATGTGGCACTCGGACACTATACGCACGAAAAAAACCCTGTGGCCTGTGCCGCGGCTTTGGCCACGCTGGATGTCATCGAGGAAGAAAACCTGTTGGAGCGCTCCGCAACCCTCGGACGCGAAACCCTGGCCGAACTGCAAAAACTCTCCAACACATACGCATTCGCCGGACCGGCCAGAGGCCTGGGGCTGGCCATGGGACTGGAAATCGTCGGCGGAAAAGAGAGCAAAGAACCCGCGCCGGACAAGGCCGAGGAGATCCTTTACGCCTGCCTGGAACGCGGCCTGAGCTTCAAAATTTCCGGCGGCAGTTTTCTCACGCTCACCCCGCCCCTGACCATCAGCGATGAGGAAATGCAAGCAGCTCTGCGCATTTTGCGCGAAGCTTTGGATACGACGGAATACGATTCTGACCCAGCTTAATTTTTTATAACCAACACTATGCGCGGGTCCAGGGTGGCGTTCCACCCTGGCGGGGTTTGGGGCATCGCCCCAATAGCTCCCTCCCCAAAAAGTATATTGAACAGCGGAGGAATGAGGAATGAACGACGCACTTTTGCCCGACAATCCGTACTTTCTGCTTACTCCCGGGCCCCTTTCCACCACCAAGAGCGTCAAGGCCGTGATGCTGCGCGACTGGTGCACCTGGGACAAGGAATACAACGACATCGTACAGGACATCCGCGCGCGTCTGGCAGCCATGGCCACGAGCCAGCCGGACAGTCCGGAATACACGGCAGTGCTGATGCAAGGCAGCGGCACATTCGCTGTGGAGGCCACCCTGGGCACGGCCCTGCCCCGCGACGGCAAGCTGCTGGTGATCGCCAACGGGCATTACGGTACGCGTATGGCGCAAATCGCCCAGCGGATCGGCATTGCGTACGTGGTAATCGACGCGGGCGAGACGCACAGGCCGGACCTGGAACAGCTGCAGCTGGCGCTGCGCAACGATCCGGCCATCAGCCATGTGGCCGTGGTGCACTGCGAAACCACCACCGGCATGCTCAATCCCATCGAAGAGATCGGCGAGATCGTTCGCCGGGCCGGGCGCAGCTATATCGTGGACGCCATGAGCAGCTTCGGCGGCATTCCGCTGGATGCGGCGGCCATGGGCGCGGATTTCGTCGTCTCCAGCGCCAACAAATGCATTCAGGGCGTGCCGGGATTTGGTTTTGTAGTGGCCCGGCGCGGCGCTTTGGAAGCCTGCTCCGGACGCGCCCGTTCGCTCAGTCTGGATCTGTACGACCAGTGGTATGAAATGGAGCACAAAGGCGGAAAATGGCGTTTCACATCGCCTACCCATGTTGTCCGGGCTTTTTCGCAGGCTCTGGCGGAGCTGGAATCCGAGGGCGGCGTTGCCGCACGCCACGCGCGCTATTACGAAAACCACCGGATACTGGTGGAAGGCATGCGCGCTCTGGGTTTTGAATGTTTGCTGCCCGACGCCTGGCAGTCGCCCATCATCACGTCATTTTACAATCCCAAGAGCCAGGCATACAGCTTCAACGATTTTTACGCGCGGCTCAAACAAAAAGGCTTTGTCATTTATCCGGGCAAGGTCACCGGCGCGGACACTTTCCGGATCGGCAACATTGGCCATGTGTTTCCGGAGGATATCCGCGGCTTGCTGCTGGCTGTTGAAGAGTCCATGTACTGGAAAACAGCGGCGGCCTGAACCAGTCGTTTATTGCCTGGCCATATCCCTGACCAGTTCGCCCAACAGGGCCACGGCGTCCTCGGACTGCTCGTCCCAGATGCCTTTGCTGTTCAGCCGGATGTAGTTTTTGAACGTGTCAGAGAATGACAGTATGCTGCCCGGAACGACCAGAATACCCTGCTTCCTGGCCTTGAAAAACAATTCGCTGGAATCCACCTGTCTGGGGAGTCTGACCCACATGTTCATGCTCCCCGACGGGCGGCTGGCGCAGGTGCCCTCCGGAAAATGATGGCCGATGCTGCAATACAGCGCCGACATGGCCCGTGAGAGCCGCTGGCGCAGCGGCTTGAGGTGGCGTTCGAATTCCCCTTTGCGCATAAACTCCCCCAGGGCCATCTGAGCCGGAGTGGAGGGCACGATGCCGGCCATATCGCGGACCTGGCGAACCTGCTCCATGAATTTTCCGGGAATGACCCAGCCGATACGATAGCCCGGCGACACGGTCTTGGAAATGGACGAACAGGTAGCCACCAGTCCTTCCGTGTCAAAATTTTTGCATTTCGTCGGACGCCGCTCTCCGAAAAACAGATTGCCGTATACATCGTCCTCGATCAGAGGAATCCGTCTTTTCCGCAGCAACTCCACCAGTTCCCGCTTTTTCTCGTCCGACATCAGACTGCCGTCCACATGGTAATTGGTAATGAACAGGCAGGCCCTTATGTTGTAATCATCTATGGCCTTGGCCACCAGATCCAGCGAAACGCCGTCCTGCGAACAGGAGGGAATCTCGATGGCCCGCAATCCCATCAGTTCGACCATCTGCAGATAGACCATAAAGGTGGGCGACTGTACCAGAATCGCATCGCCCGGACGCGTCAGCACGCGCAGCAGCAGGGAGATGCTGTCCATGGCACCCGAAGTGATCATGATCTCGTCCGGCGAAACCACCGTGCCTATCTCCATGCAGCGTACGGCAATCTGTCTGCGCAACTCCTGGTTGCCCAACGGATCATCAAGCAGCACGGACTCCTGGGGATACTCCTGAACAGTGGCGCGCAGCACCTTTGACAGGCAGCGCGCAGCCAGAAGGCTTTTGTCCGGGCAGGGGTAGACAAAGGGGGCGCCGTCTTTACGCTGACCGATATCCACAATGGCCTTGAGCACACCCGGACGGCTCAGGTCGATCTCCTCGGGTCTGGCATTGGGGCACAGGCTCGGAACCGGCAAGGCGTTGAAATCCTCACGAATGAAAAAACCCGACCGCTCCCTGGCCTCCAGTACGCCTTGTTGCTCCAGCGCAGCGTACGCCTGCGCTACCGTGGGCACGCTCACATGAAGCCGTTTACTGATTTTTCTCAAAGACGGCAGCCTGTCGCCCGGCTGCAACTGTCCTGATTCAATCATCTCCATCAGCTGTTTTTCTATCCGCGCGTACCGAAAGGCAGGACCGTCGGAGGTGGTTCTGTCGGACATAACTGTATCACTCCGGCCAAACTGTTAAGTAAGCAATTAAAAAAATCTGTATCTGTTCAAATAACAGTTGCCCCCTTATGAGTAAAGCAGAATACAACCATTAGCAGGAGGATACGGTCATGTATCTGCGGCGCGGTTCACAATCTTCCGGCAAAAGGGTCCGGTTGTGGCTGTTGAGATTTTTCTTGGGGATGCTGCTGTTGCTCTGCAGCGCGTGCCACAACGCGGAAGCGCTCAAACCCGAGGTGCTGCTTACGGGATTGGAAAAACCTCGTGCTTTGGCCTTTGACAATTACTGCCGTCTGTACATCGCCGAATCCGGCAGCGGTCGGGTGCTGGCTCTGCAGCCCGGAACCAACGAACTGATCGTCGTCAAGGACGGCTTCCAGGGACTAACGGATATTACGATTGACCGCGATAACACCCTGTATGTCGCATCGGACGGCAACGGCGGCCAGCGTTGCGTCTACTCCCTATCCCCGGCCGGATACCGCAATCTATATTGCGATCAACTGGAAGGAATTTGCGGTTTAAGCATTGACCGTCACGGCTGCCTGCTCATTGCGGAAAGCGGCTCCGGCAGGGTGCTCCGCATCCGGGAGACTGGTGGAGTGGAGGTGATCCGGCAGGACCTGCCCAGCCCCAAACGCGTACTGGATATCCGGGGTATGCTCGTATTCGTATGTGATTGCGGTTTGTATGCGAATCATCCGGGCAACATCAACGGACTCTTCACGCAGACGCCCGGGACCTACGACGGAATCGCCGCCAACTCAAAAGACGGTTCCCTCTACGTACTGGACGCTCTGCGTAAACGGTTGCTCAACTTTGACGCCAACGGCAGCCTGCTGGCTTCTTTTGATTGCGCGCAAGCCGGATTGGACGATATCACGGCTTTGGCTTGCGACAGAGACGGCGCGCTGTACGCCGCGACAGTCAGTGGTGATATTGTTCTTTTGGAAGGATCGGCTTTCAGGCCTCCGTCTGAGAGGCCTTCGCTTCCGCAACAACACGGCTGATGGTTTCGGAGAGTTCGTTGAAATCAACGGGTTTGGCTAGATAAGCATTGACGCCTGCTTCAAGGATGGTCTTTTTGTCATGGGACAGGGCATGGGCCGTCAGGGCGATGATCGGAACCTGGCTCCTATCGCTGTATTCCGGAGAAATACGTATGGCTTCGGTAACTTCCAGCCCGTTGAGTCCGGGCAGCTGGATATCCATCAGAATCAGGCCAAAGGATTCCTGCAAAAGCAGGTCGAGCGCTTCTTCACCGTCAAAAGCCAGGTGAACCTCAAAGCCTTCTTTTTCAAGGTATTCTTGCATGACGCGACGATTGACAGCATCGTCTTCAACAAGCAGCAGCCGCGTGGGAACAGGAGGAATTAGGGCTGACGTCTCCTCTATTTCCAATTCCTGTTCCCGCGCGCTTTTACGGCGCATCGGAACGCTGATGTAAAATGTTGTTCCCACTCCCTCTTCACTGACCACGCAGAGTGTTCCCTGCATCAGCCCGACCAATCGTTTGACAATGCTCAACCCCAGGCCCGCTCCCTGGTATTGCCGCGAATACACATTGCCGTTTTGCGTAAAACTTTCAAAGATATACTCTATTCTGTTTTCCGGTATCCCTATGCCCGTGTCGGAAATGATAAACAGAACCCGGCGAATATCTTCCTGTATGACCGGCAGCAGATGCGCTTCCAATGAAACGGATCCCTGTTTGGTGAATTTGATGCCGTTGCCCACCAGATTGATCAAAACCTGACGCAGCCGCTGTTCATCGCCCAGCAACTGTTCGGGCACGTCCTTGCCGCAATGTACGGTCAGTTCGAGTCCTGCCTGTCTGGCGGCCAGATGGTACAACTCCTCCACAGACGCAAGCAGATCATGCAGAAAGAGAAGCTCCAGCTGGATGGAGATCTTGTCATAAGCAAGCCGGGACAAATCAATCAAGTCTCCCAGGAGGTTGGTCAATCGCTTGCAGGAGAGCATGGCCGTATCCACGTAGGACGTTTGCTCTTCATTCAGGTGCGTAACCTCGATGAGCTGCAGCATACCCATGATGCCGTTCAACGGGGTTCTCAGCTCGTGGCTCATGTTGGCCAAAAATTCCGTCTTGCTTTTGTTGGCTATTTCCGCCTGCTCCTTGGCAATGCGCAGTTCTTCCTCGGCTTTTTTGCGTTCGGTAATATCCATTGCCAGCACAATGACAAGATCTTCGGGAACGTAGGCGAAATGACATTCAAAAACCAGCAGCTGCCCCGTGCCGGGGTGATTGATATGCATTTCCAGGAGATCCCGGCCCTTGGAATAAAACACCATGCGCAACTGATCTTCGAATGGAAAATTTTCTACATGCACATCTTTGGCATTCAGTCCGACGGCTTTGTTTTCCCAGCCGTCGGTGGCGACTGCGCCCTCGGCATTGTACTTTATCAGAATAAACTCGCCACCCTGCATTTGCCAGATATAGGCCTGCAAGGGGTTGTCCTCGAACAATGCCCGAAAACGTTCTTCGCTTGCTTTAAGCGCTTCCATGCCCCTTTTCCGTTCCGTAACGTCGTCTACCAGCGTCAAAAAATACGTCTTGCCTTCCAGACTGAACAGATCAATTTTGATGTAGACATCCCGGATTTCGCCGGATTTGGTTCTATACTGGCTATAAAAGGTTTCTCTTCCGTTTTGAAACACCTTGCTGATGCGCTGGCTGATGGCAGCCTGATCCTGAAGGGTATCGATTTGTGCGATACTCAGATTCTGCCAGTCTTCGTTGCTGTACCCCAGCATATCCAAAGCCCGCTTGTTGCCTTCCACAATGCTTCCGTCCTGCGGATCTACAAGAAAAATGGCCTCGGATGCCTGCTCAAAAATAGTGCGGAATTTGTGTTCGCTTTCCGCCAGCCTGGCTTCGGTTTCCGAACGTTCGATGATTTCCTTTTCCAGCTGCTCATTGCTCACCCGGAGTTCTTCCGTACGCTCCAGAACGCGTTGTTCCAGCTGTTCGTGTACCTTGGTCAAGGCGGCTTCGGCCTGTTGCCGGATGCTTATTTCACTGGCAAGTTTTCTGTTCCAGTACAGAATCAGGACAAAAATCAGAAATAAAAACAACCCTGCCAGCGTTGCGTTGAATATCCATTTTTTCCAATCAATGGGATTTTGCCTCATGGAGGTCCATTTGGTGATGATCCCATCCCACTCATTGATGGGCACCGACTTGATCAGGGAGTTCATGAGCGTGATCAATGCCGCGTCGTTGTCCTTCGAAGTCAACCGTACGGTGAGCACCGGCTCTTTGAGGGAAGCCGCCACGCGCAGGTTGATAAGCTTCTTTGTCTGCACCTCGTACACTGCGGTGGGCAATGGCCCCAGGTAGGCGCCGGCCACATTCTCGCTAACGGCCTGCAAAGCCTTGCCGGGAGAATCCGTGCGCAACAGCACCAGGTCCGGATAGTTCTTACTCAAATACTCTTCGGCAATGGAGCCGCCGGGAACAGCAATGCTCTCCTGCTTGAGGGAATCCGGATCGGATACAAAAGGAGATCCAATTCGGTTAACTATGGCGTACGGCAGCCGCAGCAACGGCAATGTCTGCAATTCTCCCGAGTCCGGCTCCTGTATTTCCTGCTGGAGCGAGACCTCCAGGTCCGCTTCCTGGCCGCTGTCGGGCTCAACGCTTTGCAGTTTCACCCCCAACAGCCCGGAGAGTAAGGCAAAGGCATCCGGTATAATGCCCGATGCCTCGCCTTTTCCTTTGGGGGAGGCAATGCACAGCGGAGGATCGCATTTAGGCACCCGCACACGGATCGGACCATGGGCCTGCAGCCATTTGCCCTCTTCTTCTGTAATTCGCAATGTGTTAGGATATCGCGAGAAAAACTTCTGATCCGGATCCCGTACCCAGTAGTCTTCGATCTCGGCCAGTTCCGCATTGCTGATGGCGTCGAACCCCTGGTTTACCAGCTTGATTATTTCATCCTTTTTTCCTCGCTGTACGGCGGCCTTGAAGTATCCTTTGTAGGCGGGTTCTTTGGAAAAATAAAACTGGCCGCTCAACCCGAGATCATTCAACAAATGCTTGGTGGTCAGCGTTTCGGTCAGCATTGCCTGTACTTCGCCTCTGGCCACGGCCAGAATCGCCGCCCGGAAGGAAGGATATTCCACCGCTTCCACCTCGGGATACACCCTTTTTAAGACTTCCCCGTGATGCGACCCTTTGGGATACGCGACTTTTTGTCCTTTTAAGTCCGCCAGTCCCTGGATATTGCGCAAGCGTTTAGGAATGAGCAAATGCACATCCATACCGTAAAACGACTGGGAAAAATCAAATTTTTTCTTCCTGTCAGGAGACTCGAACATGCCGCTGTGCAGATCGGCCGTGCCGTTTGCCACGTTCAGCAGGCTCTCGTCCCAGGAGGAAGGCAAAAACGAAATGGGCTGCCCGGTTTTCTGACTCCACAAGCGCCAGATATCGACCATTAACCCTGCCGGCCGGCCTTCCACGTCCAAAAACATCCGGGGCGGCAAATTGTAAGGCATGGCGATAATCAGCTTTTCGCTCTTGTCCTCGGGAACAGCTTCCGACCAGTTGGCTGTCAGGCGCGCTCGGTCCTGCAGCGTGATACGCTCCATTCCTTTCGCAACCAGCCTGGCCGTCTGCGCGTCTCCTTTGCGTACCGCCGCCTGTCTGTACGCGCTCACCACCGGAGAAGACGGATCAAAATGAAATTTGCCCTGCTGACCGTATTTCACCATGTGCCAGAAGGCCTGTTCAGCTTCTTCGATAAACACGAGGATTTCTTTGCGCGAAGCAGCTTCAAACATTGCCTTAGGGTCGGAAAACTCCTCGTACTTCACATTTGGTGCGTATTCCGACAGGTATTCGGAAGGATAACTGCCTTCCACCAGACCGACTCTGAAGGCGGACAGGATGGAAATGTCGAAAGCAGGACTCAGCTGCTTGTCGTAAAAGGCATAATACGAAACTTCCAGGACCTTGGCGGCAAAATCAAACCGCTGCTTGATGGAATTTGTTGCAAAAGTTCCCGCATGCACCTGGGCACGCCCTGTGGCGACAAGCTCCAGAGCTTCCGCCCCTGGCGCGGAGATAAAACGGACCTCACGGTCGTTGCGTTCCGCCCAAAGATTCCACAAATCAACGAGAATGCCCTTGGGCTGCCCTTGGGCGTCCACAAAACCGTAAGGAGCAGCATCATCGGGCAGAGCCACCGTCAGGACGGATTCCTTGTTCTGCGATAATGCCACAGCAGGCGCCATGCAGAGTACTGCACAAAAATATAGCGCAAGACATAACATTTTGACCAGACTACGCACAGAAACTCCGATATCTTCCCGGCGGGCAATGCTTAAATTGAATTTGGGATTAATTAGTAAGTTTAGTAGGGAAAACCTTTCTTGGCAAGAGGACTTTTCTAAGAGAGGCTCCACTCTACGCATTTTATCAACTCGGCCTGTTTTATTTTATACCCTCTCCCGGTATAGACTAGCCCACGCCGCCCTGCGGCAGCCCTGTCCGGATGTTTCGTACGCGGAAGATAACAACCCGGCTTGTGTCATCCGTGCGCTTTGGTTTATATATCCGGCAACAAACAGCTACAGTGAAACCAATCCAATGCGTATGTTTAAACTTACAGACAGCTCCCGGCCACCCGGCGTACATTGGGCATTCCTGTATTCCATGGGCATGCCGGGTCTCGGCGAATATCTTCTCGGCGCCCGGATACGCGGCATCCTGACGATGGCCTTTGTCCTGGGCTGTTTTGGCTGGAGCTGCTGGGCTCTGGTGGATTTGATAAACAGCTTTTTCGACTTGCAGATCCCCGAAACCTCCACTTTTGTGCAACTGGCGGTTTCTCTGGGCGGCATCATGCTCATCTGGCTGTGGGGAATGATCGCGGCAGTGGACGTGGCCATCCAGCGCGGATTGCGGCGGGAGGACGAACACAGTCCTTTCTGGGCCGTGCTGATGTCCTGGATCTGTCCGGGAACCGGCCAGCTTTACACCGGCTCACGCCTGTTCGGATTCGGCATTTTTGCCTGTTACCTTGCCGCCACGCTTTTTCTGTTTCCTGCCTACAAGATGATGATCGACGTCCTGCGCCCCATGCTATCGTCAAACTCCATCCAGCCCTCCGTGGTCCAGATAGTCATGCTGCTTCAGGAAGCCTCTTTCCGGTTGGATTACGGAGCTGCCAATCTGTCCGTCATGGCCATTGAATCCGTTTCCATGGTCCTGGCCGCTGCGGCATTGCAGCCCATATGGTACGAGCATTTTCTGCGAGCAGGGCGACGGCGTTTGCTGCGCGGACCGGACGGAAAACCTCCAAGCGAACGCGAACTGCCCTTCGGACAGCGTACGGAGGCCCGGGTCCTGAGCATCCTCGTCCTTGGCTGGCTCTGCCCCGGTTCGGGTCAGCTGCTTCTGAAACAACCTCTTGCCGGTTGGTCGCTCTTTTCTTTGTACGTGTTCGGAAAAATCGGTATTGGCGTGTTGCTGGCCTCTCAGCTCATCGACTATAACACCGCCCAATCCTGGACCTGGATCCCGGCAGTTGCCCGGCTCGTTGCCATGGGGATTGGGCTCGTAACCGTTACCGCCAAGCCGAAAGCGGAAGAGATCGCTGCGGAACTGCCTGATGAAGAACTCCCCGACAACCGCACTAACGGGGGATCCAAGTGACGCACGGACGTAAGGGCGGCATCCTGGTCAGAATTCTGCTCTATTTTACCGTTCTCACGCTCATTGTCGGCGGAGCGCTGATTTTTGTAGCCAGACATTTCGACCCCAAGGACATCAACCTGGATCTCCAGGAGGTACTGAGCCGCTATCTGGGCCGGGAATTCACCATCAATGGCGCCATGACGTACAGCTACTTTCCCTGGCTCGGAGTGGTTGCGGAAGATGTGGAAGTGGCCCAGCCCGAGGGTTTCGGCACAGAGCCGTTTCTGCGCGTCAAGCGACTGGAGCTGCGGATCAAACTCATGCCCCTGATTCTGGAACAAAAGATCATTCTGGGGCGCATTGTGCTCGAAGAACCGACCCTGCTGCTGATAAAAAACAAACAGGGCCAGGGCAACTGGAAGGACTGGGCCTTTCTGAAGGATCAGCAGTCGGGAAAACAGCCCGAACCGGATTCGGACGCTCCTTTCACCTTCAACTCTCTGACATCCAACGGCGTTGACGTACTCAACGGCACATTCATCTGGGACAGCCGCTTTACAGGCAATTATTACGACGTGACCGGTATTGAACTGCGCACTGATGCCGGACTCCGCTTCGATTACAAATTATTCTGCAACTATACCAGCAGAAAGGACGAATCCCACGGAACCATCAAAGCCAAAGGCGAAGGTCTGGCCCGTCCGGAACTGCAGGAACTCGAACTGCAAAACAGCGATCTGGAATTCAGCGCGCATGTGCGCTATGACGACACAACGCGCAACTATCTTTTCAAAGGCCACGGCAGCATGCTGCTGCTTAATGAAGTGGCCAGAATGGAGAGCGTTTCCCTGGCTCTGGACGAAGCCACCCTGGAAGGCAGCCTGCAGGGCACCAAAATTTTTTCCGATGATATGGCGATTAACGGCAAGGTCCGTTCCCGGGATGTTGATTTAGAAGCCCTGCTCGGGCCCAATCCCGACCCCGCGGCCCTCGCCCTGCTGCATAAGGCCAGCGCCAGCGCCAACTATACGCTCAAAAACGACGTTCTGACGCTTGCCGACCTGGACGCGGACCTTTCCGGAACACGGGTTACCGGTCTGGTGACTTACGACGGCAAAAACCCTTCACACTGGACGGCGGACTGCGCCACCGACAGGCTCGACCTGGACAAACTGTTTCCGGCCTCCGGACAAAGCCCGGCCGGAAGCGCAACCGAACAACCCGTTCTTCCGGCGGAAAGCCTGGAGAACCTGCGCCAGCTGGAACTGAATCTGAAGCTGCGCGCCAAACAACTGATCTGGCGAAAAACACCCCTTGCGGAGACCTTTCTGCACCTGACAACGGCCAAAGGGCAAGCAACCCTGCAGGCCAAAGCCGGACAGTTCTGCCAGGGGAAACTGGAGGGCAGCATGCAGGCGGACAAAACCAGACGCTCGCTGCAACTGGCTCTTGCCGGCGTGGACACGGCCGAAGTACTGCAACTGCTCCAGGCCGAGCCCGTCTTTTCCGGCAAGGGCGACATCAACCTGGAAGCCCGCTTTTCCGGCAATACGCTGGGAGAACTTGCAACAACCCTGAAAGCCGATCTGCATTCCAAACTGACCAACGGACGCTTTTCCACGCCCTTTGCTCAAGAAACCGCGGTTGCAAAAAAAACCGATCCCGGCGGCCAGGTCTGGCCCTTTTCTTCCTGCAACATCGAACTTTCCGCCAGGTCCGCTCCCAGCGACAAGAACGTGGTCCGTCCCTTCGAAGTCAAAGGCAAACTCTTTTACAAAGGGCTCCCCCCCTGGCTGCAGGCCCCGCGTACGGATCCTCAGGCCGCGATCAAACCCATCCTCGACGGACTTCCCGAATCCCGCCTGAACGTGGAAATGCGCGGCAAGGCCAGGTTCAGTCTGGCGGATCTGGCTCTGCGGCAAATCGAAAACGCGGACACGCGCGTTTCGTATAAAGGCCATAGTGGAAACGACCTCAATTACCGCCAGCTCGAAGCCGAAGGCTCCGGTCGACTGAGTTACGACGTGCTGTTCGATACGCTTGACCTGAAAAAAGCCTCGTTGTCCGCCCTGGAGTTCGCGCTTCACGGCGATACGCATTGCAGCGGGCTGTCCGGACCGGCAAACAAAAGAATTTTCACCGGCACTGTCTCCGTCACCGCGGCCCGCCCCCGAGCGGCATTGCGTACGTTTTTGATCGAACTGCCCATTCCGCGCGCACCCAACATATACCGGAACTGGAATCTGCAGGCCGCCTACCAGCTGGACAACGACGCGCTGCAATGCGACAACCTGTCGCTGCGGCTGGACAAATCAAAACTGAAAGGCAAAATCGGCGTTTATGGTCTGAGTAAAACCGCTTTGCCTCCGTTTATCACCTTTGATCTCGTGGCGGACAAACTGCCACTGGACGACTACCGCCCGCTTGAAAAAAAGCTCGCACCGGGCGTTGCGCCCAAGGAACAAGACTGGGACCCGGAACAGATCCGCAAACTGCACCTGGATGGAAAGCTCTTTGCCTCTGAAATCGAGCTGTACGGGTTGCAAGGCACCAACCTGCGCGCCAAAATCACTGCCGACCAGGGCAAACTGCAGATTGGATCGCTGAAAAGCCGCTTCTACAACGGCGACCTGGACGGCAAGTTCACGCTGGAAGCGCCGCAGCAGAGCAGCAAACTGGTCTTTACCTCGGATTGCAAGGCCACTGCTTTTCAACTGGGCCCCATGCTCAATGCCCTGGGAGCCAACGGCGAAGTGACCGGTACGGCCAGCACGGAGATCCGGCTTGCCGGGGCCGGACGCAATTCCAAAGAAGCACTGGCCACGCTGGGGGGCCGCGTGGGTCTGAGCGTACGCGACGGCAGCGTCATCATAAAACGAAAAACCCACCAGACCAGCACCACCAGGGGCAAGAGAAAACGGCGCGAGCCCCTGTTCAATCCCAAAAAAAACGCGGAAGCGCCGAACGCGCCCACCCGTACGTCCTTTGATTCGGCGCGCGGTGTTTTCGATGTCTCGCAAGGCATCGTACGCAATAAGGACTTCCTGATGCAAAGCACCCTGATCCAGGCTCTTGGGGAAGGCCGGGTAGACCTGCCGCGCGAACGCATTGACTATACCATCACCGTCCAGATGACCGGCGCGCCATCCATTCCCATCCGCATCAGCGGCCGGCTCAAGGATCCCGGCGTCACCATCACCCACGGCATCATCACGGACACGGCCGAACGCATCGGCGGCTCGATTTTCGACGTGTTCGAAGGGCTCTATACGCTGCCGTTCAAAGCCTACGATCTCCTGCGCTAGCCTGCTGCAGAAGACAATCCCGCCAGGCACGCAATCGGCAGCCTCTTCTCGACATTCTCCATAGAATCCTTATACTAATAGAAAATCACCCAGGAGGCCGTATGGCCAAAAAGAAGTTCATTCGTCTGGACGCGGTTGAGGAATCGCTCCAGGAACTCAGCGGATGTTTTGATGAAATCAACGAACAGCTGATTTCTCGCCGCGAACCCCTTTCGCAGCAGATCATCGGCAATATGATGCAGGCCTACGACTACCTCAACGACCTGCTTTCCGAAAATATTCCCCTGTTCGAACGCAAATATTTCGACCATATCATCGAACTCAACCACCTGGTGCTCTGCGGGGACGATCCTACGGTACGCCTGGAATACGCCTATCACATTCGCGAAACGCAGCGCTATTTCTCAAACAACATCGGCAGAATAAAACAATGGTACAAGCAGTACCGCGACGCTTCGCCCTATAAGCTGGCCGCAGGACTGTTCGTCATCACGGTCAGCCAGCCGCAGCTTTTTTTTGAAGGCAACCACCGCACCGGTTCGCTCATGGCCAGCTACGCGCTGCTGATGCACGGCAAACCGCCCTTCGTACTGACCCCCAAAAACGCCATTGCTTTTTTTAATCCGGCGACTGTGATAAAATCCAAATACAAGGACAAGCTCCTGGACCATCACTATTTTTTAAAGAAATATATTAAGTATTTCTCCAGATACCTGGAAAATTCGCTGGAAAAGAAATACCGGGTAAAAGAAAAAAACCTTGAAAAACTGGATGATATGGAGTTTCCGACAGAAGAAGCCTCGGTATGACAGAGCCGGGCGCGTAGCTCCGCGCAGAATAAGGGACGCCAAAAATCCTTGAAAGCGCCCACCCGTCACTGTTAAGGTTTTCCCAAAAACTCCGAAAACGGACTAAAGGAAAAAATCACGCCGCAGCAGGCTGCCACGACAAAGGAGAGTGCATCGTGTCTGGACGCATGGGAAGCCGTACGCTGGATTGCCGGATGAATACGCTCCGGCTGGGGAATCTGTTTCTTGCTTTCGGAGCGCTGCTCTGGCTCCTGACAATGACCGGCTGCGCAAGCAAAACAGGATCGTCCGCAGCGCAGGGGCTGCAGCAACCAGCCCCGAATGCAGCTCCGACAGCGTCCACCCAGGCCACATCGCAAGCTTCCAAGCAGCCTGCCAAAGACACGGACGGGGACGGCGTTGCCGACAATTGCGACGAATGCGCGTCCACACCTGACTCCGTGGCTGTGGACTCCTTTGGTTGTCCGCTTTCCCTCTATCTGCACCTGCGCGTACAGGACAGCGGCCAGGCCTTCACCAAAGACGAAGAACTGCAGAACCGCCTGCGCAAGCTTTCAGCCCTGTTGCAGGCCAATCCCGGCGCAAAGCTGTTCATAGAAGCCCACACTGACGACGCCAAGACCCGGACGCTGCAGCAGACCGCGTCGCAGCAGCGCGCGGATGCTTTGGCAACCCTGCTCAGCGCGCAACTGGGCATTCGCAAGGATCAAATCAAAGCCATCGGTTACGGAGCGACGCGTCCGCTGGTTTCCAATGCCACGCCCGAAGGACGCAAGCGCAACAATCGTATCGAACTGGTGATCAAAGGATTTTATCAGCGCGACAACAAAGCCATGGCGCGTAAGCCCGTGCCCGAACAGCCCGCAGCTCCCGCAAAATTTCCCGAACCTCTGTCGCTGAACTTCCGCAGCGGCAGCGCCGCAGCCGCAGACCTGAACGAGGGCGAACTGCAGGCAGTCGGACAGATGGCCGACTTTCTGCGCCAACACCCGAACGCCGGTCTGCTGATCGAAGGACACACGGACAGCATCGGCTCGGAGCAGGCCAACCTGGCGCTTTCCGAACAACGAGCCAGGCAAATCTACAATGCGCTCGTCAACACCTACGGGGTGGACGGTTCGCGCCTCAACGTCCGGGGTCGCGGGGAAACCCAACCCATTGCCGACAATGCCACGGAACAAGGGCGCAGCCTGAACCGCAGGGTGCGGCTCGTCCTGTTTGCACGCCAGACAGCGCCCCCTGCCCAAATGGCCCAGACCGCCCAGATGGTTCAGATGGGCCAGGTGGCCTACAAGCCTTTGACCCTGCCCCCTTCCCCGCAGAACACGGCGAAACCCGACAAGCAACCGGCCGGCCAGGCAGCAAAATCACGCATTCCCTTAACCCGGCTTTCTCCGGACAACTCGTACGAAATCAAGGTCAGCGTCACCAAACGGCGTCTGTGGCTCTATGAACTCGGCGCCAATGGGAAAAAGGAGCTGGTGCGGACCTATGTGGTGGCCACGCCGCGTCCGGGCAAGCCCGTACCCTGGGGCACGAGCGAAATTACGCGGATCGAGTTCGACCCCTGGTGGTATCCCACGCCGAACATCAAACAGGATTATCTGCGCCGCAAAGGCGTGCGGCTGCCGGACTCCGTACCGCCCGGACGCAGTTCGAATCCCATGGGTAAGTTCAAAATCCACCTCTCTCAAGGATCCGGATTCCGGATTCACGGCACCAACGCGCCCTCCCAGATCGGCCGGCGCGTCTCCTCCGGATGCATCCGTATGCGCAACGCCGACGGCCTGGAAATGGCCCGCGCGCTCTCCGTGGGTACCAAAGTGGATGTGGTGCGGTAGTTTTGCGGGTGGAGGAGGGACATGCCTCCGGCGGCCAAAGAACTTTTTTAAAATAAGGCTCTTTGGAATCTCAAAAACTTTGAATAGTTACAGCTAATTAATCAATGTCCCTTTCGGAGATAGCCCCCATGGCGTTTCCATTTTACTCCATCACGCCATTCTGCCCCAGGTAGGGCTGGAGCTCGAGCACGGATTCGAACAGGAAATAGTCAACCAGCCGACAGAGCATGTGGCCGATGGCGATATGCACTTCCTGGATCAGCGCGGTGTTTTTGCCCGGCACAGCCAGGTAGATGTCGCAGAGTCCGGTCATCTCGTTGGGCGCGTTTCCGGTGAGCCCGACACTGAGCATGCCCTTTTCCCGTGCCGCTCGCAGCGCCAGCGTGATGTTTTCGCTGTTGCCGGAGGTGGAGATGGCCACGAGCATATCCCCCCTGTTGCCCAGGGCCTGAACCTGTTTTTCAAAGACCTGCTCGAAACCGTAGTCGTTGCCGATGGAAGTGAGTGCGGAGGTGTCCGTGGTCAGCGCAATCCCCGGCAGAGGCGGACGTTCGAGCATGAAACGGTTCACCAGCTCGGCGGCCAGATGCTGGGCGTCAGCGGCGCTGCCGCCGTTGCCGCAGAATAAAATTTTGCCGCCCTCGGCCAGGGTCATGGCCATGGTCCGCCCCACGTCCACCACCTGCCCGGCGTATTGTTCGAAATACGCAGAACGCAACGCGCTCCCCTGTTCCGCATGCTCCCGTACCAGTTGTTTCGCTGTCTCAGACATACGCCCTCTGCTCTGCTGTGTGTGGATAGAAATCGATTTCCTGACTTGCCTGAAGATTAAAGCAAAACCTTAAGGGTGACAATACGCTTCTTTTCACCCGTCGGTTCCAGGACAATACTATTTTTGTGCACGAGACAGCACCGCAGTCATCTTGCCATTTTGCGCCTGCGCCACCTTTCCTAAATCCTATCAGTACGAAGTCGGCCTTTTATCAAACCTTCAGTATGTAACCCGATGGGGAAGAGGCCGTCATGCCCGCTGCTTATCAAAGAGAATATATAAGGTAGTTCTATGGATAAAATGTTTCCGCCCATGTTCCAGTCTGTGCCGGCCCATGGAAAACTGCATAAACCATAAAAAATATCCATCTCCATGCCCGCCCTGATTTCTTCCCCGGCCATTGACTTTGCCCGGCCCATTGGAAATAAGTAAAGCAACACATTGCGGCAGGGAGAAGGCATGGCAGAGCAGACAAGACGCAGATTCAGTTTCGTTTCCGACGCGCTGGACGCGCGTACGTTCGAGGTGGTGCGGTTTACCGGCACGGAGCAGCTTTCGCGCTTGTACTCTTTCGACATCGTCCTGCTTTCCCGTAATCCGGATCCGGATCTGGCTGCGGCCATGGACAGCACCGCCACCTTCACCATCCACGGCCGGACCGGAGACGCGCCCTTTCACGGCGTGCCCCGGGTGTTCGAGCAACTGCACGCGGTGGGGTCGCTGTACTTCTACCGGGTGGAGCTGGTGCCGCGCATCTGGCGTATGAACCTTTCCAGACAGAACCAGCTGTTTCTGGAAAAGCCCCTGCCCGCCATTCTCACCGAGGTGCTGCGCCAGGGCGAACTGGCCTCTCGGGTGGATTTCGAATTCCGCCTGCAACGCGAGTTCGAGCGACTGGAGTACGTCTGCCAGTACCAGGAATCCCTGCTGGATTTTTTCTGCCGCTGGCTCGAACGCGAAGGCCTGGCCTTTCATTTCGAACAGGGCGAACAGGAAGGGTCGGGCGAACGACTTATTCTGCTGGATTCGGACATTTCCCGAACTGCCGCGCCCCATGCGGCGAAGCTCGATTATTCGTCCGCGCACAACCTGGACCAGCACCGTACCGAGCAGGTGGTCCAGTCCTTCCGCATGCGGCAGCAAGCCCTGCCCAGACAGGTGCTGCTCAAAGATTTCAACCCGCAAATGCCCAGCCTGAACCTGCAGGCACGGGCGCGCGTATCGGATACGGGCCACGGCGAGGTCTATATTTATGCCGAACATTTCCGGACCATCGCCGAAGGCAACCGGTTGGCGCGTATCCGCGCGGAGGAAATGCTCTGCCGCGAAAAAATTTTTTACGGCAGCAGTTGCGTGCCCTTTTTACGCCCCGGCTATCTGTTCGAGCTGCAACGCCATTTCCGCGACGCCTACAACCAGGAATACCTGGTCATTGAAATCGAACACGAGGGCAGTCAGGAAGATTTTCTGCATGCCCACATGGGCATGCCTTCGGAAGGTCCGCACGAGCATCTGAGCTACCGCAACACCTTCACCTGCATCCCGGACAGCGTGCAGTTCCGGCCCCAGCGGCTGACACCCCGCCCCCAGTGCACGGGCAGCCTGAATGCCCGTATCGATGCCGCGGGATCAGGCAAGTACGCCGAGCTGGACGAACAGGGCCGCTACAAGGTCATTCTGCCCCTGGACCTTTCCGGTCGCAAAGAGGGCAAGGCCTCGGCCTGGCTGCGTATGGCGCAGCCTTATGCTGGAGGCAACTGCGGCATGCATTTTCCCCTGCACAAGGGCGTGGAAGTGTTGCTGACCTTTGAAAACGGCGATCCGGACCGTCCGGTCATCGCCTCGGCAGTACCCAATCCGGAAAATCCCAGCGTGGTCACGGGCCAGAACCAGAGCAGCTGCGTGATCTCCAGCGGCGGACAGAACCAGCTGGTCATGCAGGACAGGGAAGGCGGCGAGCACATCGTCTTTCAATCGGCCGGGGGCTCCACTTGGCTACGTATGGGCAATCCTAACGATCCGCCGCCCGCCGCAGGCGTGGAAAAAGCAACCAACGGCGCGGCAGCCTGGACGTCAGGCGCTCCCGGCTTCCGCCTTTCCACCGCCGGAAGTTACGCCCAGGCCATGGACGGCAGCTATCTGCTCAACGTGGGGTCCAACGCCGAAACCATCGCCATGGGCAACAGCACCCTGGCGGTCATGGGCAACGTCCGGCAAAGCATTGCCGGCAACAGCGTTTCCTCCACCCTGGGCATGGAGACCCGTTTGCTCACGGGCGGCAATACGGAGTTCAACCCCGTGGGCTTTCGCAACGTACGCGCCGCCACCACGTCGGTAACGGGTGAAAAGACCTCTCTGACCACCACCAACACCTCTCTGCTGGGCAGCGACACGCGTATGAAGGGCCAGGAAACCACCCTGGCCAACGAATCCACCAGCGTGGCCGCACAGGCCACCCGCATGGGCGGTGACGTCACGTCGCTTTATGGCGGGCTGCGCCATGTGGCCGGAGAATCCGTACACATGACCGGCGAAACCACGGCCATGCACGGCAAAGCCACCACCATGCAGGGGGAAACCACAGCCGTGCACGGCGGTCTGACCCATATTTCCGACAGGGCCGTGTTCATGGACAACCAGCGGACCGAAATATCCGAATCCCGGACCTCCATGAGCAAGGACCAGACCAGCATCGCCGACGACTCCTCCGAGATCGTGGGCATGAAAATGATCATGTGAAAAGGGAAATGGTTCCTGCGGCTCAAGCTCCTTTTTCCAACTTGGCTGGAGAAGAGGATCGAAGCTCCTTGCGTCGCTAAAATCCTCTCATAAGGGTTCTTGAGAATCTCCCGAACTTTTTAATTTGTTGTGTTTTTAACTCAGGAGAAGACCCATGGGCATTATTCTTTCGCTTATTATCGGCTGCCTGGCCGGCTGGCTGGCGGGCAATTTTTTCAGAGGCCACGGCTTCGGTGTCATCGGCAACATGGTGGTCGGCGTCGTCGGCGCCATGCTCGGCAACTGGATTTTCCAACATATCGGCCTGCACGCCTCCGGCCTGATCGGCAATCTCATCACCGCCACGGTTGGCGCCGTTGTCCTGCTGCTGTTGTTGCGGGCTGTGGGCATGATCAAAAAATAAGTCCGCAAAGCTGACGTAACGACGGCAATTCTGAATCAGCCCCTGATGAGAAAGATCAAACGCACGGCCTCGTATGGTCCTGGAAAATTCGTCACCAAGTTCCTGCATACGCTGGAGGACGACGTTGTCCGCATTGAAACGTCCCGCCGCGAACGCAAGGGCATGGGCCCCGTGTTTCGCAAAGCAGACGGCAGTGCGCTGGGCCCCCGTACGAATCCCTGGATCAGGTTCTGGGCCCCGGACAAACTGGCCTGGTGGACCGCGATTCTGTTTCTCTGCGGTTCGACTCTGTTTTGCTACGGCCCGAGCCTGTTTCTGTTTCCCCGTACGGCCTGGTGGATCTTTACCCAACAGAATTGCAACAACATCTATCTGGTGGGGTCTTTTTTCTTTACCGCTGCCAGCTATCTGCAATATTTCCAGATGCTCAACGCGGAAAAAGGCCCGGCCTATTTTTCCGGCAACGGCGCACTACCACGCAAAAAATTCGTTTTCTTCGGCTGGGAGCCCAAACACCTGGCCTTCTGGTCCTGCTTCAGCCAGTTTCTCGGAGCGCTTTTTTTCAATGTGGACTGCTTCAGCGCCTTTGTGTTTTCCCAAAACGTCCTGATGATCAACCTCTCCCAATGGCTTCCCTCTGTCATCGGATCCATCCTGTTCGTCATTTCCGCCTACCTGCTGTTCATGGAAGTCGGCCACGGCTATTTTCACATCAAGGCGCGTAGTATCAGCTGGTGGGTCGCGGCGGTGAATCTGACCGGCTGCCTGGGCTTTCTGGTCGGATCATTGCTCGGAATCTGCCTGCCCGGTACGCAGCCCCCGCTCCTGGGCGAAGCGGCCAATGCTTTCAACCTTCAGGGAGCTATGGGCTTTTGGGGCAGCAGCTATCTTATGCTGCCGGAAATGTTTTCCGAAAGCGTTTAAGTCCTGTTCCAGCACATACTTTCCATACATTTTGTTAATCTAAGAGTTGAGAAGGGACTGGTGCGTCAGGATCAGTCGGGTTGCTTCAGACCTGGCCAGGCGAAAAGTCGAAGCTCCTGGTTGCAATGCCCCACACCGTTAATACGAGTACGGGGCGCCCTTTTTATGCTCCGGCTCCCCTTGGCAGGTTCCGGACGGCAAAGCATTTCGGCTTTAGAAGTGGAATAAACGCAATGCTCTTCACAAAAATAAATATTTTTTAAGCGTTAAACCGGCAACTTGGACTGGATTTTTTCCCGCAGGACGCGTATAAGAATTCTAGGTCATTTTTCACAACACAGGCTCGCGCCTTGACTCTGCGAAATAAGGAGATGCCTATGTTATTCTGGATTTCACTTGTTCTGGCCGGCGTATTGCTGGCTGTGCTTATCTCCATCTTCAGATTGGACAGACAGGAAAAAAGGAACCAGGAACAGATTTCAGTTGACTTCGACCATTACAAAACCAAAGAGCTTCAGCTGCGACATCATTACCACAAAATTGTGTTGTAGTGTTTTATCAACCTGAATAGCTAGTCTTGAATTTCTCTAAAAAAAGTCTACATTATTTCAATAGAATTTTTTATTCCGTATGCAGTGCCCGGACTCACTACAACAACTATTGCCTTAAAAAATAAGACGGACTCACCAATGATTCATGGTGCAGTCCGTCTTTTTCTTTTTCAGTCCATCAACCAATCTGCACAGTCAGTCCGTAGGATTCGAACAGTTCCTTGTGCTGCTGCATGGTTTCCTTTGAAGGAGAGGCTATCTCAGGCAACGGGTAGCTTTTCCCAACCCTTTCGTATTTTGGAACACCGAACTTATGGTACGGAAGCAGCTGGACCCGCTTGATGGATTCCCCCATCTTCGCGCAGTATGCAGCCGTGGCCCGCAGATTGGACTCCGAGTCATTGAGCCCTGGCACCAGCGGGATCCGTATTTGCACTGCCTGGCCCTGATCCGCCATACGTGCCAGATTCTCCAGAATACGCTCGTTGCGCACCCCGGTCAGTTCCAGAGACCTGTCGCTGTCCATATGCTTCAGATCAAGCAGCACCAGATCCACCGCAGGCAGTATGGCTTCATAATGCTCCCACTGGGGATAGCCCGTGGTATCCAGCGCAGTATTCAGTCCCATTTTTTTGCACTCGCGAAAGATTGCCAGAGCAAAAGGATACTGCAGCATGGGTTCGCCGCCGGAGATGGTCACCCCGCCGGAGGTTTTCCGGTAATACTTTTCGTCCTTGAGAATAATCTCCATTATCTCGGACAAGTCCATTATGCGTGCGGTAAAATACAGGGCCTTGTTCGAGCAGACTTCCGCGCATGCGCCGCATTGCGTACAGCGGGCTCTGTCAATTTCCACCAACTGCAGGTCGCTTTGCAGCAGTTTCGAATATATCACCTTTCCGGGCGACAACGCGCCGACGGGACACACCTTGAGACATTCGCCGCATTGTTCCACGCCCGAGCAGAGCATTTCAAAACTGGCCAGCTCTCCTGTTTCCGTCCAGGAATCCGGGCTGTGGCACCATTTGCAGCGCAGGTGGCAGCCCTGCAGAAAAACTTCGGTCCGGATACCCGGACCGTCATGCAGGGTATAGCGCTGAATATCAAACACATACCCTTGGGTGTCTTTTTCCATAATCCTTTCCTGTGTCTTTTGCGGCAGTGACACTGTTCTACAGCGGGGCGGCATCCGCGCCGCCCCGCCTTTTCTTATGGCAAGCGGAGGCAGCAGCTCTAGGCGCAGCTGGCCGCAACCTCTTCAAACTCCGTACGGGTGATGATGTCTTCCTGCAGGTCAGGATCCAGCCCGACGAACAATGCGCTGTAACCGGCCACGCGCACCACCAGATCTTTGTACTTGTCGGGATTTTTCTGGGCATCGCGCAGTTTTTTCACGCTTACGACGTTGTACTGCACGTGCAAGCCCTTGTTTTCGAAGTAGGACTTAAGCGCAGCAATGAGCGCTTCCTCGCCCACTTCGCCTTCCAGAGCGGAGGGATGGAAGCGCAGGTTGAGCAGCGTACCGTTGGAATTGATGAGATGGTCGATACGGGAGGCCGAATTCAACAGAGCCGTGGGGCCGTTGACGTCGCGGCCGTGCACGGGGGAAATGCCGTCGGCCAGAGGTTGGCCGATCTTGCGACCGTCGGCCGATGCACCGACGCCGATGCCCATGGGCAGGTTGGCCGATACCGGATACAGCCCCGGGCTGTATTTGCCGCGCGGACCAACGGACTTTTCGGTCAGCTTACAATAGACCTCGGCGGCCCAATGCGCCATGTCGTCGGCTTCCGGCAAATCATTGCCGTAATGGGGAACCTTGGCCAGAATCTCATTGCGCAGCACTTCCTGGCCTTCCCAGTTGTTTTTCAGAATCTGCAGCATATCCGCGCCGCTGATTTTCTTTTTATCGTAGACGTAATCCTTGAGCGCCATCAAGGAATCGCCCGTATTGCTCACACCCACGCCCGCGGTTCCCGTGGCGTTGTACTTGGCGCCGCCGGCGCTGACATCCAGGCCGCTTTCCACGCAATATTCCATGCCGCAGGAAAGGAAAGGCAGCGGACAGGCCTGCTGGTGCACCAGGTCCGCGGTGTTTGTGATGACCGCGAACTGGTCGACGAAATAGGCCACCTGCTTCACATAGGCGTCCTTGACCTGCTCAAAGCTGGTGAACTCGGCCAGACTTCCGGTCTGAGGACCGGCCTGGGCATTGGTCTGGAGGTTTTTGCCGTCGTTGATAGCGTATTCCAGGCAGGCCGGCATGCTGAAGAAAGGCGCATCGCCCGTGCCGCCTGACCAGCCGTATTCGTAGCCCTGAGGTCCGGGTTCCACGCAGCCGACAATGGCGTAGTCTCTGGCGTCCTCGATGGATTTGCCCCGGTTCAGCAGAGCCGGAAGGATGACCTCGTCATTGTAAAGAGCGGGCATGCCGAGACCCTTTTTGGTAACCTCGACAATTTTTTTCCAGAGCGGATACGGCGTGCCGTTCCAGAGACGCGCGGAGATGGACGGCTGGTGCAGCCGCACGTGCTGCGAGGCATCCAGGCACATGAAGGAAAGCTTGTTGGTGGCGTCTTTGCCTTCCCGTGTCTGTCCGCCGACGCAAAGGTTCTGAAACATGGGGTAGCCGCCGAAAGCCTTGGTGGCGCCGATGGGACGAACCTTGTTGATCTCCGAAAGTTTGATCCACAAACATTCGATCAGCTCCTGGGCCTGCTCTTCGGTCAAGCGCCCGGCTTCCAGATCGGCCGCAAAGTACGGATACATGTACTGGTCGAAACGTCCGGGGGAAATGGAGTGTCCGCTGGATTCGAGCTGCAGGACCAGCTGGAAGAAATAAAAAGACTGGCAAGCCTCGCGGAACGTGGTGGCCGGATTGGCGGGTACGGTGGAGCAGATTTCCGCGATCTGCAGCAATTCGGCTTTTCTGTCCGCGTTGCTTTCCTTGGCCGCCAGTTCTTTGGCCATTGCCGCGTACCGTTCGGCAAAGGCAATGACGGCATCGCAGGAAATGATCACGGACTGCCAGAAGTTGTACTTTTTCACCGCGTCCCCGTCGCAGGGAATGCCCAGTTCTCCCAGTTTCTTCTGCGCGTCGGCCTTGATGCCGTTAAAGCCTTTTTCCAGAATTTTTTTGTAATGCGGCGAATAGTGGCCAACCCCCGAACAAATCACGACGTCCGGTCCGAAAGTATAGACGGCCGAATTTTTAATGGAATCGAAGGTTTCTTCCGGCAGCATGGCGATGACCATGTCGTTGACCGTTCTGCCCTTCCAGAAATCCACCAGTCCGCGCAGGTCTTCTTTGGTCTGGTCGTCGATAAGGAATCTGTCCGCTTCTCTTTTTTCAAAAGGCTCCTGGTCCATTTCCTGAATAATCCATTCGTAGGAGAATTCCGGAAAAACAGGCGAACTTCTGGGTTTGCTGGCCTGGTTTCCTACAACCAGCTCATCATCCGCGATGAAGACAGTCATTTCCTTCAGAATGCGCTGCAACGTCCGCGCACGTTTCAGTGCTATGGGTGCCCCTTCATTGTCCTTATAGGCCTGCGTGATGATTTTCGCCCGTTCGGCGCAAATGGCCGGAGCTGTAGCGAAATAACGCTCCCTGAGGCGTTCTACCCTGGAACTTATTGCTTCTGTGGTCATAAATGACTCCTTTTTTGGATGTGCTCTCCCCAGACCACACATCACTTGGTTCTGAATCCTGCAACTACCTGTTTTCACTGTCTTTGCCAAATTGATATATAACTAATATATCACTTATATATTTATTTAGCTTAACGTCAAAGAGCCTGTCAACGTAATTTGTCGTGAAATTGACATATTAATTTCCCACCGAAATACAAACGGGAGACTGTTCTCGCTCAGGCGAGGTTTGATTTACGTTGACGGAGGGGACGGAGTTTTATGAATACGGACCAAAACTGAGGCTCAAAGGGCAGTTGCGGGTTTGAAGCAAGCGGCTCTCAGTTGACAGAGTGAAGCAGCTTTTATATCGTTCATGCAACTCATTTATTTTATTACTTACTGTCTTTATTGGTTTTATGCCGTTTTTGCCGCTGATGTTTTTTTGCGGCAAACAGGAATGGTGTTTATTCCTTCTTTTTACGTCTGTTTTTGCCGTTCAGGGGTGCCGTATGGAAAAAAAGCTTGAGGAACTCGCTAGCCAGCTGCTCCATAAACCTTCTTCCAAAACGCTTGCAGAGCAGGCGTATGAATTGTTGGAGGAAAAACTCATCACGCTGCAACTGCAGCCCGGGAGCATTGTCAGCGAATCGACTCTCGTCAAAGAGCTGAACATAGGGCGAACCCCGGTCCGCGAAGCCCTGCAAAAGCTCGCACAAGTCGGTATGGTCGTGATCATGCCCCACAAAGGGATTTTAGTCTCCGAGATCAACCCACTAAAACAGTTAAAATTATTGGAACTTCGTCAGGCACTGGAGCAATTGGTTGTCCGTGCGGCAACTTTGCGCAGTTCCGCATCGGAAAGAGAACTGTTTTTGGAGCTTGCTTCCAGTCTCGAACAGGCTGCCACCGAAAACAACGCCATTGATTTCATGCGCTATGACAACATCCTGCATGTGCTGGCAGCCCAGGCCACCAGCAATGAGTATCTCTGCCGCGGCATGGAGCTGTACAACAGCCTGTCCAGACGCTTTTGGTATATGCATAATCAAAGAAACCAGGACATGCCCTTCTGCTCTCTGTTGCATGCGGATCTGGCCAGAAAAATCGCTGCAGGAGATCCGGACGACGCTATAGCGGCCCATGGCAAACTGATCGATTATCTCATTGAAGTAACCCGGGCGACCCTCTCTTTTTAACTAACCCCTACGCGGCGTATTCATAATTCAGTCGCCGTATTATAATGCACTTCATGGCACAGCATGATACCGTTCTTTATCATTGCGTGCGTCCCTGCAGGAACAGCTTGCTTTATCGCGCAGTTATATACTACGATACCGGCTGCAGGCTCGCTTTTACAAGAAACGTTCTTTCCTGAGGTACGGTAATGAACTATCTGCATATTTTTCTGGGTATCATCGACGCTGCCATTTTCATCAGTCTGTTCACCAATGTTTACAATTTTTTCGATCTGCAAAAAGACGTTCCGGACGGACAACCTTTGTTGTGGCTGTTCTGGTTTATCGCACCTCCTTTGATCATTTCCGTCATGGATAAATTGCGCGTAGTTTTTTTCCCCAAGGAACACGAAAACGTTTTTAAAGACCAGCTCATGAGCCCGGTAACGCTGATAGCCGAAACCGTGGCCTGGGCTATCCCCAACATGCTCGGCGGCCTGCTCTGGTGTTTTTTCCTCTGCGTTGCACTGGGAATCTTCTATTGGCTCACCGGCGACGCCATAATCCTCATGCTCACAGACAAAATGGGGCTGATCGTCCAATCCATCAAATAACTCCACTTCATAATGCCCCAAGAACCAAATCACCTAAGCTCTGAGCAGGATTTCCTGCTCTGTATCCAACGTCATTTTCCCGAATCCCATGCGCATCTGGTAGTGGGTCGCGGACATGACTGCGCCCTGCTGCGTACGAAAGGTAGTTTGCTGTTGAGTACGGATCTTTTCATGGAAGATTGCCACTTCCGCCGCAGCTATTTCTCCCCAGGGGACATCGGCTACAAGGCATTGGCCGTCAATCTTTCCGATATTGCCGGCATGGGCGGCCGCCCGCTCGGCTTTTCTCTCGGACTGGTGGCCCCGCCGGACATTTCCGTGACCGACTGGGACGCCCTGTTCGCCGCCATGTCGGAACTCGCTTCAACCTGGGATGTGGCCCTTGCGGGCGGGGACCTGAGCAAATCCGACAAGCTGGGGCTATCCGTCACCATCTGGGGCGAACCTCCGGACACTGTGCCTTTGCGCGGCAATTGCACGCCCGGCGACGATATTTTCATCTGCGGATCGCGTCCGGACCTGCTGGAAATCGGCCTGGCGCGGACCGGCCTGCTGGCTCTGGAAGACCAGGGCATCGACGCTCGCGAGCACTATCCGGAATCCGTGTGTACGCACCTGCGTCCGCAGCCCTGCATGCAGCAGGGGCCTGTTCTTGCCGGCCAGCCCGGATTGCACGCCATGATGGACCTTTCCGACGGCCTGGCTCGAGATCTCCCGCGTTTGCTGGGCGCCTGTCTGCCTCAGCCCGTCAATCCGCTTCCCGGCGCCTCACTGCTTATTGAGGAAAATCTGCTGCACCCCGAACTGCGCGCCTTCGCTTCTGCCAATGGCCATTCCGCCCTGGATCTCGCCTTGCTTGGAGGCGAAGATTATGTTTTGTTGGGCTGCGCGGAAGCGGGATACTGCGCCAAGCACAAAGCGCTACTTCCCGGATTGCACCGGATCGGTGAAGTAACTGCCGAAACAGGTCTTTTTGTCAACGGCGAGAGCGTACGTACGGCTGGATTCGACCACTTTGCCACTAACTCGTAAGGAGGCAGTCGTGAGCGGTTTTTTGGGCGGCTATTGGGAAAAGAAATTTTTTGTCGGCGGCCTGGTCTGCCTGCTCATCGGCGCGTTGCTGCTGGCCCGCACGCTCGGCAACACCGTCTCGCTCGCCAGTCCGGAAAAAGCCTTTCCGCTGGCATTCTCCCTGATTTTCATCGTCTCCGGCATTCTGCTGCTGCGCCACTGGCGCGTCAGAAAAAACAGCCCGGAAAAAAAACTTACCGACGGCTTTCTGGGCGGTTACTGGTCGCGTAAATACATCCTTGGCGGCGTAGCCTGCATCATTGCCAGCGCAACGTTTCTCTACGACGGATTGACCGGCGGCAAACTGTTCTACGCTCAGAACAGCGCAACAGCCGGCCTGGACGAAAGTGAAGCCGTGCTCACCATCATCCTGAATTTTCTCGGACCTTACGGACTGGCCACCATCTTCCTGTGCCTGGGCCTCATCGTCATCCGTGTCGGCATGCTCAACAAACAACGCCTTGAAGCCCTGGAAAACAAGGGACAGAATTGACTGAATCTGTCATATTCTGAAATGAATCAGCCTCCGGGCTGACTCATCTGATTCCGCAACTTCGACTCATCAACCGCCGGGCCAGATCCGGACAATAACCGCAAGCAGCGCAGCGTTTGTCGCATGTCCCGGCGTGCTCAAGAAAATCCCTGGGGATGCGCTGGTTGGGTAAGCTGAAGACTTCTGCCAAGCCTTCGGACGCGTCCAGCAGTTCGATGAGATTTCCCTCCCAGCTGCCCGCGCAATAAGCCCGGACGATACGAGACAGTTGCCCGGCCCCTAAGGTCCGGCCGCAGACTTTGATGCCGTCCGCGATACCTTCGTAAGCCGGGAGATCCTCCGGCCGGATACAAGGAGATTTCAGCAGCTCCCAGGGAGCTTCGAAAAAACGCCTGGCGCAGCCACGTACGCTGTGCAGTTTGCCCAATGCGCGAAAGCGTTCTTCCCTATCGCGGCAGCCCGCGATGAGCACCTCATGCGCGCGCCGATAGGGGCACTGGTACAGGCAGCCTTCGTTGGCCAGCAGATAGATTTCCAGTTGCGGATACGTGGTACGCAGCTGTTGCGCAACAGCCTGCAAACGATGCAGCGAGCGGTTCAGCGAGCGATCAGGGATCAGCAGACCGGCAGGCTGAAACCCCAGTTCCGGCAATCGCTCCAGCCAGGCCATGGCCTTTTCCAAAGAATCGATCTGGCAGTTGACGCTGGGAGTAGCGGCCAGCGCCTTGCACAATCCGGGCGCCGTATCCGCCAGAGCCTGGGCCAGGTAGAAATCCGCAATCACCAGCCCCTGCAGCAGATCCTGCTCCACAAGCCGCTCCAGTGTACGGACCAGCGGCGCCAGGGTTGCGGCGTCCAGATAGACGCGCGCGTCGCTGATCCGGCCGTTCAGCAACACGTTCTTGCGCACCTGGGGAAACAAGGCGAGCTTTTCGCAAAAATCGTCATTTAGATTGCGGTTATCTTGCTGCCACGGACGGGCGTCCGGAAAATCCTGCAGACCCAGGCCGAAATAGAGGTGCCGGACTCTGGCCTGCTCTTGGAGCAGAAGCTCCACGTAGGAAGCATCCGGCAGGAACGGCAGATCAAATGACAGTCCGGCCACGCAGCAGCCCTTTCGGCCGGCTGATCAACAGCCAGCAGAGTTCGTCCAGCACGTCCAGCAGCTCGGCGAACAGTCCGCCCTGCTCCATGGCTTGGCCAAAAAGCTCTTCGCGCCGCTGTTTGAGTTTGTCCGCGGAGACAGTTTCGGGAAAACTTTTGGACAGGGTCATGGCCAGCCGCTCGGCCAGCAGATAGCCCTTGGCTTCCTCCCCGAAGCGTTCGAGGGCTCTGGAAAAAGCGGACGCGTGTTCGCGCAGAAAATCCTCGGCCACGGACGTCGGTTCCATGGATTGCACCTGGCGAAGCAGCGAATACAGATGGTTCAGGCTGGAACCCGGGATGCCCGCACGCCAGCCCCAGAGCCAGCAGTTGCGTTTGAAAAGCAAAAAATGCTCCCGCCCCAGGCGCAACAGTTCGTCCAGCACCACACGCGCGCGGGCCAGCTCCGGCGTATCCCAGAGTACCCTTTGCGCATCCAGTTCCCAAGGGGGCACGGTTCCGGCCTCCAGGCCTTCGCCGTTGTGCAGCAAAGTCCGCAGTATATGGGCCAGCCAGCGGTTAGCTTCCGGTGAATTGGGAGTTTCCAGATGCGCGTAGCTTAGTACGTAGGTGCCCTTTCCATAGGAACCGCGGACAATGCAGGGCTGCCCGGCCAGTTTGGAAGGCTGGAGATTCACACCGTAATCATTTTCCCACTGGGCCAGAGTGCCTTCCGGCAGGCTCTCAAACGGCAGGTCAGCTATCCAGAAATCAGGTCCCGGGCGGTCGTAGCTGGCCAGGACTTCCACCTGCTCCGTACGGGACTGGGCAAATCGGGCGGGCCACCAGACAGGCACGCAGGGCAGTTCGGACAGGCCTTCGGGCAGGAAAGCGCTCCCGGCCAGAGGCTTGACGTGGACATGGCCGCTGATCAAATGCAGCATCCGGTCCTTGAGGGCAGCCCGTTTCCAGGGGCAGAGGTCCAGGCCGTACTTGCCCGTGAGCCCGAGTCCTGAACCGCCGCAAAAACCGATGTAGGCCCCGCCGGAGCCGATGTGCGTACGGATGGCGTCCATTCCTGCCGGGCCGAGCTTTTCCGCCTTGCGCCGCGCCACGCCCCCCGGCACCACCAGCACTGCACCGGGATTGCGTTGCAGCAGGCCGCCGGCTATTTCTCGGGCCCGGACAACGCGAAAGGAAAAGCCCATGGACGCAATGGCGCGCCAGGCCAGCAAGCCCCAAATGAAGGATTCATCCCAGAGAATATACAGACTTGACATCTTCTGTCCGCTCGATAAATCTTGCTCGCCAGGCTAACAAGCCTTAAAACACAAAACAACCCTGTTACAACACGAATCGTTTTGCCCTTGAACGAGCAAAAGGAGTTAAAATCGCATGTCCCCAGCCCAACTACCAAAAGGCTATGAACCTGAAGAAGCGGAAGCCCGTTGGCAAAGCCACTGGGAAGAGAACAAAACGTTTACGCCCGATCCTGACGCTCCGGGCGAACCCTATTCCATTGTTATTCCGCCTCCCAATGTCACAGGCCAGCTGCACATGGGGCACGCGCTGAACATTACGCTTCAGGATATTCTTTGCCGCTTCCATCGTCAAAAGGGCTGCAAGGTCCTCTGGGTGCCCGGTACGGACCACGCCGGCATTGCCACGCAGAACGTGGTCGAGCGCAAGCTCAAAACCGAAGGCAAAACCCGTGACGACCTCGGACGCGAAAAATTCATCGAACGCGTCTGGGAATGGCGCGAGGATTACGGCAGCCGCATCCTGAACCAGATCCGCCGCCTGGGCGCCTCCGTGGACTGGACCCGCGAACGCTTTACCATGGATGAAGGACTTTCCAAAGCGGTCCGCGAGGTCTTTGTCCGGCTCTACGACGAAGGGCTGATCTACAAAGGCAACTATATCATCAACTGGTGCAACCGCTGCCACACGGCCCTGGCCGACGACGAAGTCGAACACGCGCCCAGAAAAGGAGCGCTGCACGAAATCAAATACAAGCTCAAAGAGCCCGTGGGCGACCTGGACGGCCTGATCGTGGCCACCACCCGCCCGGAAACCATGCTCGGCGATACGGCTGTTGCCGTGCATCCGGAAGACGAGCGCTACCAGGCCGTGATCGGCAAAACCGTGATCCTGCCCCTGGTCAACCGGGAGATTCCCGTCATCGCGGACAATTATGTGGACCGCGAGTTCGGCACTGGCTGCCTCAAGGTCACACCGGCTCATGACATGAACGACTGGGCTCTGGGCAAAAAGCACGACCTGGAAGTCATCCAGGTCATCGACGACAAAGGCCTGATGAACGCCAACGCCGGAGCCGCCTACCAGGGCATGACCAAGGAAGACTGCCGCAAAAAGGTCCTCGACGATCTCAAAGAGCTTGGTCTGCTGATCAAAATCGAAGAATACGAACACAATGTGGGCCATTGCTACCGCTGCAAGAGCGTGATCGAGCCCCATGTGTCGCCCCAGTGGTTCGTGGCCGTCAAACCGCTGGCGGAAAAAGCCCGTGCAGCCGTCCCTGAAGCCACACAGATTCTGCCCGAACAATGGGTCAAGGTCTACTACAACTGGCTGGACAACATCCGCGACTGGTGTATTTCGCGCCAGATCTGGTGGGGACACCGTATCCCGGCCTGGGAATGCAAGGATTGCGGCGAGTACACCGTGAGCATTGATACGCCCACGGCCTGCAAGTCCTGCGGCTCCGCCAACCTGGTGCAGGAAGAAGACGTACTGGATACGTGGTTCTCCTCCGCGTTGTGGCCTTTTTCCACCATGGGCTGGCCGGACAAGACCAAAGAGCTGGAAACATTCTACCCCACCTCCGTACTGCTGACCGGCTTCGACATCATCTTTTTCTGGGTGGCCCGGATGATGATGATGGGCATCCATTTTATGGGCGAGATCCCCTTCAAAGATGTCTACATCCACGCGCTCGTACGCGACGGAGAAGGCAAAAAGATGAGCAAAAGCACGGGGAACGTTATCGACCCCGTGGAAATGATAGACAAATTCGGCACGGACAGCCTGCGTTTCACACTCACGGCCTTTGCCGCCATGGGCCGCGACATCAAGCTTTCGGAAGACCGTATCGAAGGCTACCGCCATTTCGTGAACAAAATCTGGAACGCCGCGCGCTTTACCCTGATGCAACTGCCGGAAGAACTTCCGGACGTTGCCGCGTATCCGCTGGACAAGGACGACGGCATTCACCACGCCTGGCTCTTTCACCGGCTGGAAGAACTCAAGGAACAGATCGAAACCGCGCTCTCCAACTATTATTTCAATGAGGCGGCCCAGTCACTCTACCGCTTTACCTGGCATGAATTCTGCGACTGGTACCTGGAACTGATCAAGCCCGAACTCTACGGCGAGAATCCCGAACAAAAGGCCATGTGCCAGGTACGCCTCTGGACCGCGCTCAAGGAGCTGCTCACGCTGATGCACCCGATCATGCCCTTCGTGACCCAGGAAATCTGGAGCCACCTGCCCGGCATTACCAACCCGGATCTGGCCCTGGAGCCCTTTCCGACGCTCCGCCCCGGTTGCCTCAAGCCCAAGGCAGCCGAAGAAATGGCTTTGATTCAGGAAGGCGTTGTGGCTGTCCGCAACATCCGCGGCGAACTGAATATCAACCCATCCCTGGAACTCGAACTGCTGATCCGGCCCAAAACCGATACGGACAGGACTTCCTTTGAGACCAACCGGGACCTCATCAGCAATCTGGCCCGGCTGAAAAGCATCACCATCGACGCTTCCGTAACGCCTCCCAAGGCTTCGGCCAGCGCCGTGGTCCAGGGCAATGAACTGTTCGTGCCCTTAACCGGCGCCGTCAATTTCGACGACGAACTTGCACGCCTGGACAAGGAGCTGAATAAGATCGAGAAAGATCTGACCGCGGTGAACAAGAAACTCATGAATCGCGGTTTCACCTCCAAGGCTCCGGAAGAAGTCGTGCAAAAAGAACGCGACCGAGCCGCTGCTTTGGACGAGAAGCAGGGCAAACTGCTCGAACTGCAGGCGCGCCTCAAAGCAGCCATGGAATAATAGCACGGGGGGGCTATGACAAACGAAGAACTCTTGCGAATACTCGGACCCTGCGGCCTGAACTGTGCGAAATGCATCGCATTCGAGGGCGGGGAGATACAGGTGCACAGCAAAGCCCTGTCCGAACTGCTGGGCAAGAATTTCAGCACCTATGCCGAGACCACGTTCAAACAGATGGAACCGGCCTTCGGACGCTATCCTGCGTTCAAAGAGATTATGGAATTCATGGCCACAGGGAGCTGCAAGGGCTGCCGCGCGGGCGGCTGTTTATTCAAGGAATGCAAACTGCCCCACTGTACCAGGCAGCACGAAGTGGACTTCTGTTTTCAATGTTCCGAATACCCGTGCGAACATCACGGACTGTTTCCCCGCCTGGAAGCCATCTGGCGACGCAACAACAACCTGATGGCCGAACTTGGCGTCGAGGCTTTTTACCTGCGGATCAAAGACAAACCCCGCTATCCGTAGCAAGCCAGACAAAACACACCGGGGAGCCCCCGCATGAGGGCTCCCCTTTTTTATGCGCAATATTAACTGCGAATAATACTTGCTGTTTTATCTTTTTATCTTCCACAGGATAACACTCCCACATCAAGCTATTACACCTTCCCAGGCGTGACATCCGGCCTAGATATGGACTTCCCTCTAGCAGAACAGCAACAAAATCGCAGCTGTCATTCAGAATTAATCCCAGTTGATTACATCGAAATGTATGACATTAAGAATACAATTTATAAACTATATTTCTTAAAATAGTCATACAAAAATGAGAGCAAAATAAACGTGGATATGGAGACAGGTGAGCATTTATAAGGAAGCGCGGCATGAGGACCATGCCGCGCTGTAGAAAAAATAAACCTATTTGGACCTTGCCCGGTGACAGGGAGCTTCCTCATACATGGTTCTGCGCCGCAGTTCCCGCCGGAATTGCGCTTCCTGCTCGCGCCTGCGCTGATCATCGGTTTCCAGCAACAAGGGAGCCACGGATTTGGACTTGCCGTTTTCATCCAGGGCAACCAGCGTCAGATAAGCGGAAACCGCATGGCGGACATCGCCGGTGAACATGTTTTCCGCTTCCACCCGGACCCCTACTTCCATGGAGCTCCGGCCGACCCAGTTCAGACAGGCCTTGAAGGTCACCAGCTCGCCAACATAGACGGGTTCCATGAAGTTGAGACGATCCACGGAAGCGGTTACCGCATTGCCGCGCGCATGGCGCATGGCCACCACGCCGGCAGCCGTGTCGATATGCTTCATCACCACCCCGCCGTGGATCGAACCCGCCGGGTTGGCGTCTTCCGGCAGCATCAGATAGGCCATGACAACAGCGCTTTCAATAGCGCGTTTGGGCGCAATGTCCGAATGTTCTGCGGGGGACGTGCTCATTGTACGGTGGATCCCTGGCTTTCGGCTGCAGCCCGTGCCTTTTTCAAGAAGTCCTGAACCTCAGGGGACTCCTTCCATTCCGAGAACAGTTCCTGCCAGGTATTGAACTCCATAAAAATCTGTTCCAACTGGGACTCGTGGTGCTGAGACCAGATGCCGAACAGCTGCGATTCTTCTTTAAACCCTTTGCTGTCGAAGGCCTCAGCAACCAGGCCGGAACGGTACTTAGTGCCCTCCAGCGTCTGAACCACAAAGGTGGAAAACGCGGCTTGAGTAAACTCAATGGTCAGTTCCGCATCCATATAAATTTCAACAAGCCCCCAGTAGGCCGGATATTCTTCACGCAGTTTTTTCTGTGCCTGCTCAGGAATACGGATAAACAACTTTCCGTCTTCTTCCTTAATGAAATAAAAGCGCAGCCAGAACTCAAACTGCATTATTTCGGCAAGATCTTTTATGGCATTTTCCATGTCGGACATAGGGGTCTCCTGAATAGTGATTTAGAGCAACTTAATCTTTAAACCTGAATGCTCTTATGCATTTATCTGAAACAATGGGACACGTTAGATACTCTTAGCGAGTCTTCTGGCTTAGAGTCTTTTATTCAGCCAAGCTGTGTTTCAGATGCGAGCCTTGTTTCAAGGCGAAAATGCGCTAGCGCATTTTGCTTTTCCTATGGTGCGCACAGGAACGCGGCCTGTCAAGCAGAGATAACGGCCTATTACGAGGAAGCGGCGGAAAAGCAGGCCACCCAATGGCCGTCGCCCGTATCGCGCAGTACGGGGCGTTCTTCCTCGCAACTCCGCTGTGCTTCGGTACAGTGAAAGGCATAGGCGCAGCCCTTGTTTTGCTTTGGCGGGACCAAAGCGCAATCTTCATTGCCATTTTCCTGCCTGGATACGAATTCCGGACGCGGCACGGGTTCCGGCACTGCCGCCAGCAGTTCCCGTGTGTAAGGATGCAGGGGATTGGCAAAGATTTCCCGAGTGGCAGCCAGCTCAAGCACACGCCCGTCGCGCATCACGGCCACACGGTCGCTAAGATAGCCCACCACGGAAAGGTCATGCGAGATAAACAGATAGGTAAGCTGAAGCTCCTTGCGCAGGTCCAGCAACAGATTCAGCACCTGGGCCTGAATGGAGACATCCAGGGCAGAGACCGGCTCATCGCAAACAAGCAGTTGCGGTTTCAAGGCCAGCGCCCTGGCAATGGCGATCCGCTGGCGTTGTCCGCCCGAAAACTCATGCGGATACCTTCCGGCAACGTCCTGCGACAGCCCCACCTGGCCGAGCAGCTCCGCGACCCGTTGGCGCCGAACCTTTCGCCTGGCTCCGTGAATGGCCAGGGGCTCGGCAATGGCCGCGCCGATTTTCTGACGCGGATCAAGGGAGGAAAAAGGATCCTGAAAAACCATCTGCACGCTGCGCGCAAAGGCCTTGTCCAGTCCTTCCCTTCCATAAGGCCGCCCTTCCAGGACAATCTCTCCGGACGTGGGGCGCAGCAAGCGTACGACCAGCCGCGCCAGCGTGCTCTTGCCGCAGCCGCTTTCACCCACCAGGCCGAGAATCTCACCCCGTTTAACCCACAGGCTCACAGCATCCACCGCCCGCACTTCCTCAGCCTCCGCAGTGGACAGCAACCCCTTGCGCAGCTTGAAAATCCGGGTAACCTGGCGCAGTTCTAACAGGGGAGTTTCCGTCATTGCCGGCCTTGAGGGTTGGGAGGGGATTGTTGAGCGCTTAAACGTTGTGTCAAACGCTCAAGGTCGGCGGAGCATTGTTGAACGTTGTTCAAAAACCCCCTATACTCAGGATGGGCCTGTAGTAGATTTTTATAAATCGCTTGTGCTTCCTGGAAAAATGTAAACGCTTCTTGAAAATCGCCCTTGGATTCATGCAATTGGGCTGCGGTTGCCAATGCATTTGCCAGATCCTGCTGTCGCCTTGGATGACCGGGAGCAGCATGCGCAAGGTCGCGAGCAATCCGCAAAGCTTCCGCAATAGCTTCTTCTGCAGCTGGCAATTCCCCCCTTACTCGTTGCAACTCTCCCTTTTTTAACAAACTGATTTCTATGTCTCTTTTCGCTTCAGGAAGTTCCAAATTTTTTTCGAACAGCTGGCGAGCAATCTCCAATCCCTTGTCATAATATTTCAGAGCTTCATTCAACCTGCCCAAGGTAGCAAGTACGTCTGCAATTTTTCCATAGCCAATCATAACTGCGCGCAAAAAAATCAAATTTGATGGACTGACTTGCGTCAATTTTTGGGCAAGTTGGAGCGCCTCATTATAGCTATTTAACGCTTGTTCGTTATTCCCGCATTTACGAAGCATATCTCCCCATTTATTTAGAAGCAGGCAAAGATCATGTTTCAAATCGGGACGCTGCGGATCTGCTGTAAGTAAATGGCGCAGGCGCTGTACACATTCTTTATAGACCTCCAGCGCTATCTCGTACTTTCCTTGAGCTGCTGCAATATCTCCAGCATATTGCAGCATAATCGCAAGCCCACGCGCGGCCTCCATATTGTCAGGGGCAATAGCAATAAGTTTTTGCGCCAGCTTCACGCCTTCTGCCGCGGTATCACGGGCCTCAGCCCTGCCCAGACTTTTTTGAAGCGACGCGCTGTTGCCTAAGCAAACGATCAGATTCTGCAACAGGTCCGTACGGTTGGGATAGCGAGCGACAAATGGGCGCAGCACTTTGGCAGCCTTGTTGTATTCCATCAACGCCAACGAAGGACGATCGAGTGCTCTATAGGCTTCGGCCAATTGCGTCAGTCGAACAACGAAGGCCCTGGCGACATCCAGGTCATCAGGGTTTTCCTGGTGGCGTTTCCAGGCGGCTTCTGCCGCTTCCCGAGCTTGCTGAATTTTTTCATAAATATGGCTTGAAACAACTTCAGCTATAACCTGTTCCGAAAAATCAATCACTGAGGAAGGTTCGCCGGCATGCTCCTCCACCTTCGCATACAACGTCCTGATTGACCAAAAATCCGGTGCATTGTGAGCAAAAAGAGTCTGCAGTTCTTCGGGCATGGCCAGAATCAGGGTACCGGGCCAGCGGGCGGTGATGGCGTTGCGCAGTTCGTTCATCCGACCGAACACTTTTTGCCAGACGGGTTTGTCAACGTCCGTGGCGCGGTAGTTAGTGACGTCGAGGACAAAGACATGGGCTTTGTCCGGTGCGAGCGGTCCGTGCTCGGCCAACGGTTCGAGCACGGCGAGCACCAGAGTTTCATAGTCCACTGCACTGTTCTTGGCGGGATCAAGGGTATCGTAGGGATTGATTCGATGGATATCCAAAGGCGTGTCGCTCAACGCCTGATAGGCGTCGACAATGGCTTCCAAAGCGGCATCCAGGCTGCGCGGCCAGGAACAGACCAGATGCAATAATTGGAAAGAGTCGGCCGCGTTCAGAGCCAGCGCACGGGCCAAATCGTGAATGGCCCGCTCATGCGTCTGTTGTTTCTCCACCTGCGCAGCCTTCCTCAGTATCTTTTACTTTTTTGCGGATAGCGTCCTGGACACCCTTGATGGCTTTCACAGCCGGATGCAAATCATACCAGTCCTCATTGTTCATGTAACTGAGAATGGCGTTATTCAACAGCATCCGCTCAGCAGCCTCAACATGCTCGCCATCATGTGTGGTGAATTCCTGAGATAAGGCAATTTCTGCCAACCACTCGTACTCACTTGTATAAATCAACGTTTTATAGCTTCCCCATATTTCATTACGAATACGCTCGAACTCAAAATCACTAATCGGATACGTATCCACAAGCAAAGCATTGCGCAGCATCCGTAGTACTTCACGGGGGTAACCACCGGACCACAAAATAAGTTGCTCCAACCGCGCATCAAGATTCGCCCCTCCGAAAATCTGTTCTAGTTCCTGCAGTGGTATTCTCCTGAGAATCAACTCTCTCATGGCAGCTATACCTTCGGGAGCGGGATCCCCCTGTTTTGTTACCACACGAAAGACCGGCATTACCCGATCGATTTTCATTCGCGCCAGCAATGACAAGGGGACAGTATAAACTACGGGAACCGGCAACTGCAGATGATAAGCTTGCGAACCAAATACGCGTTCCGCAGAATCCATCACTTCCGACCAATTGGTTGAAAGACCGCGCAATCTTTCCAAAGAATCAAAAATTACACAAATACCATTAAAACCTATCTTTTTTGCTCGATCTTTGAACAGCAATATTTCATCTTCAGCCATCTGCTTAAATGCGATCCAACTTGTGGATACTGCTTTGCGGACCTGTTGCCGGAAGGATTCATTCGCTTTCATTTCCAAGACAAGATTTGCCGTTACAGCCCCGGCAGTCCCCCCCACTGTTGTTTGCTTCGGGGTTATTTCAGTCGTGTTAAGCCAGTTGTACAGCCGAGTAAGATAGCCTTCTTGTAATGCCTGTTTACTATCCTTTCCTTCCGCCTGCAGCAGCGCCACTTCGATACAATAAACTATTGCCGCAATGATATCTGTAGCTTCAATAGGGGTCGATAAATCAAGATAGTCTTCACCCGCAATATATACAGTAAGAAGATTAGTTGTATTTTTATTTTCTAATCTTTTTTTAAGTCGTTTGAGTTCCGTGGTTTTTCCATTTCCTGGTAATCCCGTAAAAAGAATGGAAGGGGGATCCTGACTATCTTGCAGGAACTCTATGGGCTTAGCGAGCCAAGACACCCAATTCTTTCCCCGAACATGGCCATTATATTCGACATCCAAGTCGATATTTTTATTGTCCCCCGGCTCTAATGGCTCTTCAGGATTGCACGATTTATATAACCGCTGCATGGTATTAAAATCCATAACCCGCTCCTTTTTCTTTCCTGCCCTTATCCCTACCGGCTTTCCGTCCGCGCTTCAAGAGCCTTCGGGGCTGTGCCTGGCGTTGGGCTCGACAAGTCGGAAGCTTTCGCGCATGATCGGGTGACTGATTTCATACAAAGGGGTTTTAGTATGTCGCAAACACCGGATGCGCAGCAGGAAACGCGCCGCAAACAGATCGTCGCCATCATCCTCGAGCGGCTTTCCAGCTCGGACGCCAGACGTCAGGAAGCGCTTGACCAGTATTTCGCTGTAAGCATGCCCAACATGACGGACGATGTGTCCGCCAAGGTAGCGGCGCTTGTGCCGCCGTTAATGCACACGCTTTACGAAAAGTGGGCCAACATGTTTGCGGACAGCCTGTTCGCCAACCTGCCGGAAGACCAGCTGACGTATCTGACCAATGGAGACAAGGAAAACGAAGCGGCTCTGGCCCTGGCGTACATCATGTTCATGGAGTCCGCCCGTATGGAGGACCAGTCCCAAAAGGATCTGGAGGCTTACGGACGCGCCCATACGGGCGACGGTGAAGAAGCCGAGCTGGCGGCCGGGTATATACGTGCGAAAATCGCAATGCTTGCTGCTGAGATGGGCAGAAAGCAGTAAAAAGGCCCCCCGAACTTACCATTCAGCGGTGTTTTCTTCGTACCGGCGGCGGACTAAACGCCATCTGCCTCTGGAAATTGGCAGTTCGCTTTTTCGTATTCGGGCAGCTCAAACGGAATGGAAAAATAAAAGAGCGTGCCGACTCCGGCTTCACTGTCAATACACCCATTGCCCTGCATGAGCGTGATCAATCTGGTCACTATGGGGAGTCCGAGCCCGGCGCCCTGAAAATTACGCGCGTAGGATTCCTCGGCCTGCACAAAGGAATCAAACACCGCACCCAGCTTATCGTCGGCAATGCCTATTCCCGTATCGGAAACTACGAACAGCACGGGAAAAACGCCGGAAGCTCTCCTGGGCAAAGGCATCACTTCAACGGCAATTCTTCCTTGATCTGTAAACTTGATCGCATTGCCCACCAGATTGAACAGCACCTGCAGTAAACGCGCGCTATCTCCCATCAACTGCGCCGGCAGCCTTTTATCCAGTATGATCGAAAACGCAACATTTTTGCTGCCGACACTCTCTTTGAACAAATCTTTGACGGACTCCATGATTTCGCAAAGGGCGAACGGCTCCTTTTCAATATGCATTTTGCCCGCTTCGATTTTTGAAAAATCCAGGATATCACTCAACAAACGCGTCAGCCGCTTGGAAGAACTCAAGGCTACCTGCGAATACTCCAGCTGCTCTTCATTCAGCCGCGTTGTCTGCATCAATTGCAACATGCCCATGATGCCGTTGAGCGGCGTGCGGATTTCATGGCTCATGTTCGCCAGAAATTCGCTTTTCGAGCGGTTGGCTTCCTCGGCTTTTTGTTTTGCAACCACCAGTTCCTGCTGTCCTTTTTTCTGCAGGGTGATATCCCGAAAGGTGCTCAGGACAAAACGGGCTCCTGATACGTTGAGATTGTTGGACCGCACCGAGGCAACCAGGGCCTCGTCTTCTTCAACCGAATAAACGCATTCAAAAATCACGCTGTCCTTGCTGTCCAGTTGCTGCAGACAGGCCCGCATGCCGGCGACTGATTCTTTCGGCATGATGTCAAACAAGAGCAGACCGTACAGATGCTCGTCGGGACAATTGAAAATCTCCCTGGCTTTTTGATTGGCATCCAGAATCAGTCCCTGCGCGTCGTGAAAAACAATGGCGTCTCCAGCTCCCTCGAACAGCTGCTTGTACAGTTCTTCGGTCCGTTCCAGCCGTTTGGTCTGCAAGGCAAAGGAACTCTCCAGTTCCCTCTTTTCCTTGATCAGTTCCGTTTCCAGCTTCCGGCTTTTCAGCACTCCTTTGAGCTTTATACTCAGTTCCTCGCCGTCTATGGGGCGGGAAATAAAATCAACAGCCCCGGCTTCGAGGCCTTTGATGCGGATCAAGGATGTCGTCTGATGCGCAGTGATCATGATCACCGGGATACGGTTCAGCTTAGGGTCGGCCTTCAGCATCCGGCACAGTTCCACACCATCCATTTCCGGCATTTGATAGTCCACAAGGATGCCGTCCGGCATTTCTCTGGCGGCAAGCTGCAGACCTTCTTTGGCCGAGGTAGTGGTGAACACTTTGCACTCAGGAAAATGCAGGGCGATTATTTCTTCCAGTATGAAAAGATTCTCCGCCCTGTCATCTATGAGAAGAAGCCTGTAACGTACGGGTGTCATGACACTACTCGGGGGACTTGCTGGCTGTCAGACGCCACTTGTTGATGACTTCCACAAAAGTTTCCGGATTGACGGGCTTGGAAATATAATCATCGCATCCGGCAGCTACAATACTTTCCCTGTCTCCGCGCATGGCTTTTGCCGTCATGGCGATAATGGGGATGTGGGCCAGCATGGCGTCCGCCTTGATGGCCTGAGTCGCCTCAATTCCGCTAATGCCCGGCAGCTGAATATCCATCAAGATCAGGCTGATTTTTTGATGCGAGGCCGATGCAATGGCCTGCTCTCCATCCCGAGCCACCAGAAATGGAATATCCGCATCCTGAAGTATGGCGGACAGGGTTTCCACGTTATCGACATTGTCCTCCACGAGCAGTACGGGCGCAGTCTCCAGCATCGCGTACGAAGCTTTATCACATTTAGCCTTGAAGACCTTGTCTATGGTACGAATCAATTGCTCGCGCCCCATGGAGCCTTTTTGCACCAGATAACGAACATTGAGCGACTGCAAGCGTTCGCGGTCCTCAACGGTCAGATCTTTTGCCGTCAGCACCAGCACAGGGAATTCTTCCTCGGGAAACATGCTTCTTACGGCCTCTAAGAGTTCAAAGCCGTTTACTTCCGGCATCATCAGGTCGAGGATTATTCCATCCGGTTTGAGCTGCTTTAAGATGGCGACGGCATTCACGCTATCAAGAATGACATGCGGGAAATAGCCGTGGTCCGCCAAAAAAACCTTCATTTGCAACGCTGCCACGGAATTGTCTTCTATGATCACGATGTGCGGTCCCAGGTCCTCTTGCCGGCTGCTTTCAGAAGCAATCTGAAGCAATGCTGCGTCCACCTGCTTGAGAATTTCCCCCTTATCGCCCGCCCCCTTTTTCATCACATTGCGTACGGTATCGTTGAGTAGCAGACTCTCTTCCCGTGTCAGATCTTTGGCTGTCAGCACAACCAGCGGCAGCTGACTGATTTCAGGGATTTCCCTTATTTTTTTGATCAAGGTGAACCCGTCCATTTCGGGCATCACGAGATCGAGCAGCACAATATCAGGCGGATTTTGTGTTATGCTCCGCATGGCCTGGACGCCGTTCTCCGCGGTCTGCACAATAAAGTCTTCTGCAAGCAGCATATCTTCCAGAGACGCCACCATTCCAGGATCATCATCCACCACCAGCACGATTTTTTTGCGTTTTCCAGGTGCAACCGTCCGCAGCAAAGCCAGCAAATGCTCCGGGTTCACCGGCTTGAGAATATAGCCGGAGGCCCCGAGTGCAACGCCCGTATCACGCTCGTCGCTGACCGAAACAATGATAACCGGAATCCGCGCCGTGTCTGGGTCGGACTTCAACGCATTGAGCACTTCCCAGCCATCTCGCTCTGGCATCAGCAGGTCCAGAGTTATGGCATAGGGCTGCAGCTCCTTAGCCAGGGCCAGCCCTTTTTTTGAAGACGTGGTCGTTACGACCTGAAAGCCGGAATCTTCCAGGTGCTTTTGTATGTAAGCACAGACTTCCTCATCGTCGTCGATGACAAGGATAGTCTTGTCCAGGGCAAGGTTCTGCGGTTCCTGACATGTGGTGGTGTTGCCGCTGATCTGAGCATTCATTTTACCGTTGGAAGACCCCGCCGGCGAACCGGCATAGCGTACGGGCAACCAAAAGGTAAACGTGCTGCCCCTGCCTTTTTCGGACTCTACCGTAATGTCTCCTCCAAGAATTTTGGCGAGTTTTCTGCAAATCGCCAGGCCCAGTCCGGTGCCCTCATGGCGGCGCGTAGTGGATCCGTCCACTTGCCGGAATTCGTCAAAAATCAGGTCAAGTTCGTCAGCGTTGATCCCCACTCCCGTATCCTGGACAATGATTTCCGCCTGACTGTCGTTTTGCCCGACCGTAATTGAAACCCGTCCATGATCGGTAAATTTGACCGCGTTTGAAAGCAGATTGAGCAGTATCTGGCTTACTTTGCCTTTGTCCGAACAAATCAAAAAATCCTGTTGCAACGTATCCTTTATCTGCAATCCTTTTTGCATTGCGACAGGGCGAATCGTCTGCAGACATTCCTCCAGCACGCTCCCGACATAAAAATCTTCCGGATACACTTCCATGCGTCCGGATTCGATTTTGGTCAGATCCAGTATATCATTGATCAGCGACAGCAAATGCTGTCCGTTCCGTTCGATAATTTCCAGATACTGCTTTTCCTTTTCCTGATTACTGCCAGTACCTCGGTTGATCATCAATTGTGAAAGCGCCAGAATGCTGTTCAGCGGAGTCCGCAGCTCATGGCTCATGTTGGAGAGAAATTCTGACTTCAGCCTGTCGGCCTCTTCAACCTGCGTCCGCTTGACTTCCAGCTCGGTCTTTTGCACCCGCAATTCCGCTGCCTGGGACTGCAGCTCCTGGGACTGGCTTTCAAGTGCGGCGTTTGCACCGGCCAGGCTGCTGTTGAGCTTATCCAGCTCTTCACTGCGTACTTCCAATGCCGTATTCGTTTCGCGGCTTTGGATCAGAAGCAGGCGGATGGCATCCGACTGTCTGGTTCCATGCAAGACCGTCCCGATACTCTGTCCCGACTGGCTTAAAAATTCCGTTTTTATCTGCGTCAAGGGTTCGAAAGAAGCCAGTTCCATGACGCCCTCCAGCCCTTCATCGCAAATCAGAGGAAAGGCATAGAGATTCCGGGGCGGTTCACTGAGCGTGCCCGTCCGTGCCATGGCATCCTCAGGCAGAATACGCTCCAGCAAAATGGGTTGCTTCTCCAGTGCAACCTGTCCGATGACGCCTTCTCCCAATTTAAAGCTGTTGGAAAGATAATTGCGCTCCACAAAGGCGTACGTGGCTAGCAGACCGCATGCTTCTTTTTCCTTGTCCCAGATGTAACAGGCTCCGGTGCAGGCGCCGATATAATGCGCCAGGAAACTGAGCCCTTTTTCGGCAACGTCTTGCTGGTTCACACAGCCGGAGAGTTTTGTATTCAATCCGTTAAAGCCCTGCCGCTGCCACAACTGCCAATGCAGTTTATCCAACAGGGTATTGAAAACTTCGGCAAGTTCGGTAAGCTCGTTGGATCCCCGGATGTCGGCATGTTTTATCTCGCCCGTATTGACTATTCCCGCCATTGTCTCACCCAGCATACGCAAGTTGGTGGAAATATTGCCAATAATCGCCATGGCCGCCAGCAGGGTCACCACGATCAACACCACGGCGTATATGATGGTATAGCGGTTGAGGCGCCGTTCTTCGCTATGCGCTTGTTTGATAAAGCCATCAGCTTTATTGCGGGCGTAGGAGGTCAGTTCCCGCATTCGTTCTTCCAGCTGCTTCACAAAACTTTCGCCCTGCAGCCGGCTCATTATCAACGACTCCTCTGTTTTCCCGTCCATGGCCAGGGCGATGATCTTTTCCCGGACAATTCGCCATTGATGATACAGTTCCCTGGCATTAAGCTCCAACTGCTTGCCCTGTTCTCCAAGAATCTGATGGCGGATGATGTCCATATTTACGTACACATCTTTTTCCGCAAGTCGGATAGTTTCCGTTATTTTATGCAATTCAAAAGTATCTTTTTCAAAAGGAACATTTTGTATTGCACGGTGTATTTTCAATATGGCAATTTTGGTTTCAAGTGCCGCATTGGACACCCTGAGCGGATGCTCATAAATTGTATTAGATAGTTCTTCCAGGGTCACTAGTCCATTATAGGAAAAAATAGCATATCCACAAAACAGTAATAATGTTGCTATCAAAAATAATTTTAACCTGGAGCGTATTGTGATATTATCAAGAATGCGCATAGAAACATCCTATCTTTTTTAAAATACAAATGACTGTTTAATTCTTCTGCAAAACAAACCGTCTACCCATGATAGGAGTAAATTCTAAACTTTCTGCACGAGGAAGAGATTCACTATCGCCAAGCAGTAAATAACCTTTTCTGTTCAAACAATTCTTCAGTTTTTCTGTAATTGTTTTTTGTCTTGCTACATCATAGTACATCAAGAGGTTACGGCAAAGAATCAGATCGAAGGATCCAAAAATGCTGTCCACGGGGGCGACAAATTCATTGTCAAGAATGTCGTCTTTACAGAAATGCACCATGGAGCGAATTGCCGGCGACAACTCATAATATCCTTCATGCTGCACAAAATAGCTTCTCACAAAACGCAAAGGAACATATTTGAGGCTCTCGCGGGAATATCTCCCCAGCTCTGCCTTATCCAGAGCGCTCCGGTTGATGTCCGTTCCCAACAGAAAAATCTGCAGCTTTTTACCGGACAGGCCCAGAAAGTCCTGCAACAACATGGCCAGGGAGTAGATCTCCTCCCCGGCAGAGCAGCCCGCGCTCCAGACCCGGAGTTCCCCATGCGTCTGATACTTTTCTTCCACCAGGCAGGGTAAAATGACGTCTGACAGAATGCTGAAGGTCAATCCTTCCCGAAAAAACGAACTCGAACTGATCAGCAGTCTGTCCAGTAAAGCATCGCATTCGGCGTGGGTCTGTCTGATATATTCGGCGTAGACATGGAAGGAATCCAGCCCCAAACTCGCCATTCTCTCATTAATACAACGCTCCAGACTCTCAACTCGATATCCCCAGAGAGATACGCCGCGCAGTTCGCGCAAAATATCAAGAATGCTTTCCGTACAACTCTGTATCTCTGCCGAATCCTGCATAAACTCTCCAGTCCCGTGAATATCTCAATCAAGAACGTTTCAAACTCCATAGAACAAAATGAATGCCATTTTAGAATACCATTTCACTAAATTCAAAACAATCATAACCAGCCAGCTGCTGACACTTTGTCTTCTGCCGATATTTTTCCCCGGATAACGAGAAACTGGCGATCAATGCGTCACTCGCAACTCCGGAATCCGAGCTTTTTCAGGACAGTCATCAGCGGGCACCAGTTAGTGAATGCCGATTGCAAAAGATTGACTCCCGCGAACGCCGTAAGCAAAAGCCACCAGGGAGACGCCAGGCTCAACAACAGACTCAACAGAATGACGATTCCCGCCGCTGCACGTAATATTCGTTCTACGGTCATGTTTACTCCTTTTTCAAATGCAAAAATTTTCCAATTCTATAATTTCTATGCCCAGAGGCGTAAGTGTTGTCAACAACCGCTTTGACGCGTACGTACGTACGGGGTATGCTGCTTGGATAAGGGGAACTTTATCGCTGCTGCTTTGAGGAGGCCGATAGCATGGACACCGTTGCAGAACACTATAATACGATACTTGCAGAACACTACGTGTGGCTCTTTGGGGGCTACGAATTCAATCTGGAAAAAAACACAAAACTGCTTGACTCGCTGGGCCTGCTGAAAACGCCTCCGGCCGAGGCTGTGGCCGTGGATCTGGGCACCGGACCTGGTTTTTTCGCCTTGCCTCTGGCCAGGGCCGGTTATTCGGTCTTTGCCGTGGATTCCTGCGGGAAACTTCTGAACACCCTCAAGGACGCATCCGCGGACCTGTCCATCACGCCCATCGAAGCCAACCTGCAGGATTTTCCCTCCCACGTTCCTCCCACGGTGGATCTGGTTTTGTGCATGGGGGACACCCTGGCCCATCTTCCGGACTATGATAATGTCCGCAAATTATTTCAGGACATCTACCAGCGACTCAAACTTTCGGGAAGTTTCCTGTTGAGTTTCAGGGATTACAATATCCCCTTGAGCGGCATGGACCGTTTTATTCCCGTGCGTTCTGACGAAAACCGCATATTTACCTGCTTTCTCGAATACGATCCCACCCACGTACGGGTGAATGACCTGGTCTACGAACGCGAAAGCCCGGACAAGCCCTGGCGCTTTGAAAAAAGCTTCTACCGCAAGCTGCGCTTGCGTAAGGATTCCATCGCGGATTGGCTCAGGGAAACAGGATTCAAAGTGGAAAAAGTAGCCGAAGAGTTCGGATTGTATACGTATAAGGCGACAAGAATTAAATAGCGGATCCCCGTGAATGAAAAGCCGCTAAAACGCAACACCATGCAAATCTCCGCAATAGATATTGCTGCTATTATTATATGACTTCTGAATCCGGCCTGCTGCAACCGGCCCGGCGCTACCTGGGCGCCCACATGCCCACCACCGGCGGCTTGGACAAGGCCATCGAGCGCATTGCCGCACTTCGAGGCACTGCCCTGCAGCTGTTCACCAAAAACCAGCGCCAGTGGCAGCCGCCTCCCCTTTCTCCTGAAATCATTGCGAATTTCCATGCTGCGCATCAGGCGTGGGGTACATTTCCCATTATTTCGCATGATTCCTATCTGATCAACCTGGCCGGGACCGACCCGCTCAATCTGGAACGCTCCATCGCACTGTTTGCCGAAGAAATCCAACGCGCCGCCGTTCTGGGCATAGGCCTGGTCGTTACCCATCCGGGCGCGCATCTGGGGCAGGGAGAGGAAGAAGGATTACGGCAATATACGCGCAATCTCGACCAGGTTATCCGCCGGGCGGACAGCGACGGCGTTCGTATTCTGCTGGAAACCACGGCCGGGCAAGGCACCGTTCTGGGATACCGTTTCGAGCATCTGGCCAGGATCATCGAGCACTCAGCCTTTCCCGACCATCTGGGCGTCTGTCTGGACACCTGCCACGTATTCGCTGCCGGCTACGACCTGCGTACGCCGGAGAGCTGCGCGCGGACCCTTGAGGAATTCGACCGGGTAATCGGCCTGGAGCGGCTTCAGTTGTTCCACCTGAATGATTCGAAAAACGGACTCGGCAGCCGCAAAGACCGCCATGAACACATCGGCAAAGGCGAACTCGGTCTGGCGCCTTTTGCCTGCATTCTCAACGATACGCGCCTCCGCCATGTTCCCATGGTTATTGAAACGCCCAAGCTGCCGAAGGACAAGGACTTTACCCTGGACAGGGAAAACCTGCGGCTGTTGCGGTCATTGCCGAACAGTGAAAAAAAATCCTGAACTGGTTGGGATCAATTCACACGAAATCACCAATTGAAGCTTTCGCGATGCACGTCCCCGGACTTGATTCCCATTTCGCGAAATATGCCCAGAATGGTTTTCTGCATCTCCGCCGGACCACAGCAATAGATGTCGGCCCCGCGTAACACGCACAGCCGCAGATGGGTGGCATTGATGCGCCCCGCTTCCAGCTTGATGCCCTTGTCATCCAGGGCTATCAGCCGTTCGCCGAATTCCCGGCTGCAGGTAATGGTCAGCTCCAAAGGCAGTTCTTTCTGCAGCTGGCGCAGCTCTTCAAGAGCAAAAGCCTGTTCGTAGGTACGTACGGACCAGGTCAGACAGATCTGCGGTTTTTTCTCCATACCGCGTATGGTTCGCAGCAGGCTTAAAAAGGGCGTAATGCCGACCCCCCCTGCAATCAGGCACAGACGTTCCTGGGACAAGGCGTCTTCGCAAAAAACACCATAAGGACCGCTGATCAAAACAGCGTCGTCGGGCTGCAGCACATGCACGGCGCTTGTGAAACTGCCGCCTCGTTTGACGCTCAGGCAAACAGTTTCCGCATCGGGAACGGAAACAATGGAAAATGGATGCGGCTCGCTCCAGCCGTGCTTTTTGCGAATACGCAGAAACACGAATTGCCCCGGCCGAATACCGTCAAGCGTACGTTCGGCGTCTTCAGGAGTTAAGGAAATGGTAGCCATGTCCTTGCATTCCGACGTGACGGCACCCACGCGATAGGGCAGCCAGTTGCGCCTGGCCAGTATGAGGAGAAAGCTTTTGCCAAAAGCGGCCAGAAGACAGGCAAGCGTCACGCCCCACAGCAACAGCAGAACGGGGGATGTCATCTGCGAGCCGCGGAACAGCGCATGCAGCAACCCCAGGGCAACACCGGGGTAGACAAGGACATGCAGTTTTTTCCAGATGCCGTAGCCCAGCAAACGAAATTTGCCCAAAAAAGCTGCCAGAGCGGCAACCAGGATCAACCCCAGCCCGATCTGTCCCAGAAGCATCTCCGGCAAACGAGCGTAAGCGGAAATGACCTCGAGCCAGGACTGCCCGGAAAGCTGCGCCCGGCCCGAGATCATACATAACGCGTGCGTCAGAAGGCTGACGGTTGTTGCCAGGCCCATTGGCCGGTGCAGCCGCAGCATGCTTTCCAAACCGAGAAAGCGTTCAAGGTAACCGGGGCGCGCGCCGAGAAGCAACGTCGTCCCCAGCAGAATCATTCCAGCCAGTCCCAATACCCGTCCGACGTGCCCAGCCACAGCCGGATAGCCCGTCACAGGATCCTTCGGAATCACCAGTCCATAGGATACGAAGGCTGCAAGCAGCAAAATGGCCACTATTCCGAGGAAATAAAAACGCCTTTTATAGCTGTTCATTTCCATCCTATTGGGAGTCGGGAAAATCGTATCGACCCGCTCCCACGGCAGACGCCGCTGGCCATGCCAATGGCGCGGCCTTCCTTATAACTCTGTGCGGAAAATATGAATTTTTCCGCACAGAGCAGATATTAAAGTTTGTCTCCTGCTTTCAATCCACCCAGATATTTTGCCAGAACATCTTGCTCCTTATCCGTCAGCTTGGCTCCTTTGGAGCGCATCCGCTCGATGGTGTCCTGCCAGACCGACGTGTCTTTCTTGCCAAGCGCCCCTTCCACCTTGTCCAAAGAATGGCAGGTTGAGCACTTTTGGGAAAGAAGGGTCTTGGTTGATGCGGCATCCTGGCTGAAGGCCGTATCAGAATGAACTGCGAAAAACAGAATGCCTGCGATACCAGCAAACAACAAAATCGCGTACCTGACCATAACATACCTCCTGAATAACGTCCCATGAGTTGAGACAGGTAACAAATCAACCAGACATTTTGGTTACAGCTTCTTTTTATCACAGCCGGTAATGAATGCAACGCACAAAATAGATGCAACTCTTCGTGAGCCTTATTGTACTCCTGTGCTGCCCGTGGAATATTTTTTCCAACCCGAGCAATGAACGCCATTTGACAGCTATGCCGGTGTTTTTACTAATGTAAATACAACAATGGCTTTTTCATTACACTCCCGGCGGAGGGCAATTTTCAAGTGCCATACTGGACAACGCTGGAAAGCGCATGATATATATGTGTCATAATGGCCCGTCTCCCAACAGCAGTTCAGAGGGAAAAGGATGTCTGACCGGAGCAAAACAAAACAGCAGTTGATCGATGAGTTGCATGCACTTCGGTCACAGCTGCAGCATGCGCAGAAAGGAGCTTCGTCCCAATCGCCGGAGGAATTGCTGGATGTTGAAGAATTGTTCAACTCCCTGAAAGCTCCTGCGTCCATTCTTGACAGGCAGCTCCGGTACCAACGAGTCAATACGTCATACGAAAACTATACCGGCTTTTCCGTGTCGCAGCTCATTGGGGCGACCCCTGCGGCAGTGGTCGGCCAGGATGGCTTCAACAAAAAAATCAAACCCTTCCTGGAGCGCTGTCTGGCCGGTGAACGTCTGGAATTCGAGGACTGGTTCGAATTTCAGAACATGGGCAGACGCTACATGCACGTCATCTATACGCCCCGTACGCAGCCTGACGGAACCATCTGCGGCATTTTACATTTTTCCTTTGATCTGACGGAACGCTATAACAAAGACGTACTGTCCTCCACCATTCTCGACAGCTCGACCAGCGCCTTCTGGCTTGTGAACAAGCAGGGCCGGATTCTCAGCGCCAATGCCGCAGCAGCCAGACTGCTGGGCTACTCGATTGAAGAGCTTCAGAAAATGACCCTTTTCCAGATCGACGCCATGGGTCCGCAAAACATCAGGCAACGCATCAAGCAGGTCATTGTGCGGGGACAGGCCGCCTTCGAATCCCTGCATCGCCGTAAAGACGGTATTTTACTCGAAGTTGAAGTGGTCGCTTCATATCTCCAGTATACTGACGGACGCTTTGTGGTTTTTATCCGTGATCTCACCGCCGAAAAACTGGCCGAACAAAAACTGCAGACAAACAAAGCGCGCATCCAGAAAAAACTCCTGGCTTCGCCTGCCACGCCAGACGACTTCAGCGGACTGGAACTGGACGATATCATCGACGTCAAAATGCTCCAGTCCTTGAGCGACGCGTTCCATCAATTGACCGGTATGGTCTTTGCCCTGCTCGACACGGAAGGCAAAATCTTCGTGGCCGCCGGCTGGCAGGATATCTGCACGAAGTTTCACCGGATACACCCGGAAACCAACGCCAATTGCCTGCAAAGCGACACCGTCCTGACACGCGGTCTGACACGCGGCCAGGTCCGGCGCTATCGATGCAAAAACCAGCTGTGGGATATGTCCACACCGCTGATTGTCGGCGGGCGCCATGTCGGCAACATCTTCACCGGCCAGTTCATCCTGGAGGACGAGGCATCTCCACGTGATTTTTTCCGCCAGCAGGCCAGAAAGTACGGTTTTGACGAAGATAGCTACCTGGATGCCCTGGACAAGGTACCCCGCCTGAGTTCCGAGCAGGTGGACACGGTCATGCATTTCTATTCCAAACTTGCGGATATGCTCGCCACCCTGAGCTATACCAACATCAGACTAGCCTGGTCATTGACGGAAAAGGACACCCTGAACAAGCAGCTGCAGGAAAACGAAGCAAAGTACAGGACCTATGTGGATTCCTCTCCCGTGGCCATCTTCGTGACCAACAAGCAAAGACGTTTCATCGACGTGAACCCTGCCGCCAGCAATATGCTCGGTTACTCGCGTGAGGAACTTCTGAACATGGAGACCGGCCAACTGGTCGTACCTGATCCCGGCATCGAATCCATGCAAGGTTTTCAGGCCCTGCCGCGCAAGGGGATGTACTCCGGCGAAGTCTGCCTGCGCCGCAACGACGGACGTTCGCTCTACGTTCTGATCAACGCCGTTGAAATCGGCCCGGACAGCGACCTGGCCTTTTGCCAGGACATCACCGGACGCAGACAGGTGGAGGCGGATCTGCTTCTGGCCAAAACCGAAGCCGAGGCGGCCAATCGCGCCAAGTCGGCATTTCTGGCCAACATGAGCCACGAAATTCGTACACCGCTCAACGGCGTGCTGGGCATGCTGCAGTTGCTGAACACCACCGCCCTGGACCTGGAACAAAGCGAATATACGCTAAACGCCATCCGATCTTCCCAGCGATTGACCCGTCTGCTCTCGGATATTCTGGATCTTTCCCGAATTGAGGCCGACAAACTTCCGCTGGAGCAATGCGAATTCGATCTTAAAGACCAGCAGAACGCGGTTCTCGAAACCTTTAGCCCCCTGGTGCGGGAGAACGGTATAGATCTGCGGTTTCACATCGACAGCCGGCTTCCACCCACATTGATTGGAGATGAAACCCGCTTGCGACAGATCCTGTTCAATCTGGTGGGCAATGCCGTCAAATTTACGGAAAGGGGTCATGTGGAAGTGGGCATCTACCCGCTGAACTCTCCCTGGAGTTCCCGGTCGCACGTGCTGTTTGTCGTAAGCGATACCGGCATCGGCATTCCAGACGAACACATTGACGCTATCTTCGAGCCTTTCATCCAGATCGAAGGAGATTACAGGCGGAGTTTCCAGGGGGCCGGACTCGGGCTTCCCATCGTCAAGAAGCTGGTGAAACTCATGGGAGGAAGCATTGCCGTGAGCGACACTGAAGGCGGCGGAACAACCATGTTCGTTTCCCTGCCATTCCGCTTTTCCGATGCAAAAATCGAGACGGATTGGTATTGCATCTCCCAAAAAAGATCTGCGCCGCTCGCGGTTCCCACCATTCTTGTTGCGGATGACGATATGGTCAGCTTGCTGACTGCGAGGAAAATGCTCGAACACATGGGTTCGGCCATCATCACCGTGAAAAACGGCCGGGAAGTGCTGGACGCGCTGTCAGAGCATCAAATTGATCTGGTGCTCATGGATATTCAGATGCCCGTGCTTGACGGAGTGGAGACCACCAGGATAATTCGCGCATCCGACCAGCCCTACGCGGCGATTCCCATCATTGCGATGACCGCTTATACGATGAGAGGCGATAAAAATATCTTCCTCAAGGCCGGTATGAACGGCTATGTGCCGAAACCTGTGGAACTGGATCATTTACGGGACGCCATCAGCAACGTACTGGGAAACAAGCTGCTGTCCTGAACCCGACGGAGGCTTTCGGGGGCTCTGAGCGTTTAATGTCGATTTTTTTCAAAAAATTTTTTCTTTGCCCTAAAGTTATCCGGCAATGCGGCCGATAAGATGAGACGATAAGGATTAGTTTGCCTTGAAAATGAACAAAGACATCGTTTCAAGGCAAACCTGCGATACGCTGGAGCGGGACCAGACGCCGCTTTCCAAGCAAGATGTTCACAGCCTGACGAAAAGGAGGCTGCCGCTATGAGAATAGGATCCACAGCCGCTGACGCCATGAATGCGTTCAGCACTTCGGTTGCGGTTACCGCCAATAACCTTGCCAACGTCAGTACCGACGAATTCAAGGCCAGCCGCACCAATCTGGAAACCGGCCCGGACGGTGAAGGGGTACGGGTTTCCTCCATCACGGAGGACAGTTCTTCCGGTCCTTTGAAAGAGGAAGTGGTGGCCAGAGAAAATGCCGAAACCGGCCGTGTGGAAACGGAACGGGACCTGGTGGAAGGCAGCAACACCGATGTCGCCACCGAGATGGTCAACCTGATGGTCAATGAAAACGCCTATGGCGCCAACGCCGAAATGATCCGTACGGAAGATGAAATGGCCCAGACCGTACTGGACATGAAGGTCTGAGTTTTCCTTTAGTTCGCGGGCCGTTTTCCCGGCCCGCCGGACTCTCCTCAAGCAGTCCCGTTGCTCTCTCCGGCATTGTTTTCACGCTGATTGGCCGCTTTGCGGAAAGTGCCCTGCGCGTTTCCGGCCCAATAACTCGGCCGGGCGTCTCTGCTGAAAGAAATCAACGGAGTCAATGGCTTGGAAGCGATGAAGTCCGCGCGGCATCCGCAATACCCGCCCATTCCCAATGGCAGCACAAAATTATTAAGCAGGCGAAACGGCTGGCATTCGCGCCAGGTGAACATGGGGCCGGGCAGAACAGAACGAAACGTCATCCGTTTCGGTGCGCAGGCTTTGGTCAGCAAATGGCGCATCTGCCGCCAGGATTGCCAACGGGTCCCCCGCAACAGAGACTTTCCGGAACAGGGCCACTGAAAGCCGGTTTCCAGAAAATAAAGGGAATTGCGATTCAGAAAGGAGACCAGCAAGCCCTTGCGCGCCACTCGCGCCGCTTCTTCCAAGGCTTTCAACGGATCTTCCACAAATTCGAGTACCGTCAGAATCGCAACAAAATCGTAAGAATCATCCTCAAAAGGCAAATGGTCCGCACTGCCGAGGTGCAGATCCACCCGCGATCCCAGCCGCTGCCGGGAGGCACCGAGCATGGCGGGCGAGAGATCCAGACCGGTTACGTCAAAGCCTGTTTCCCAGAACATTTCCAGAAACAACCCCGTGCCGCATCCTACCTCGAGCAGCCGCTGCCCGCGCCTGGGCCAGGGGGATATCAAATTGTGCAGCAGCCTTTTTTCACGCTCCAGAGCGAACGCGCCCGTGGGAGTGCGAAACCAGGACTCGTAGCGTTCCACGGTCTTCTGATCGAATTCTTTCGTCTGCATAAGTACTCTTAAGCCCTCTTTCCGGCTGTATCACGCGTCTCACAACAGGAAAAGAACTGTATGGTCTTGCAAGAAGGAACCTCCCGGCGGGGAGGTTCCTTCCCGTACTATTTCGGATCCCGCCAGACAGCTCCATGGGCTGCGGAACTCACCATGCGGCGGTAGCGTTTCAGGAACGGCGAATTCAGTACCCGTTCGGGCATCCGGAACTCGGCGCGCCGTTTTTCCAGCTCGGCCTCGTCCACCAGCAGATCCATCGTACGGCCCGGAATGTCGATCTTGATCTGGTCGCCGTCTTTGATCAGGCCGATGGGGCCGCCCTGGGCCGCTTCTGGGGAAACATGGCCGATGGCCGCGCCCCGTGTGCCGCCGCTGAAACGTCCGTCAGTGATCAGCGCCACGTCCGAGCCCAGGCCCATGCCTGCAATGGCGGACGTCGGCGTGAGCATCTCGCGCATGCCGGGGCCGCCCATGGGGCCTTCATAGCGGATGACGACCACATCGCCGGCCTTGATTTTGCCGTCCAGAATCGCCTTGACGCCTTCTTCCTCGCTGTCGAAGACACGCGCCGTACCCGTACGCTGCATCATTTCCGGCGCCACAGCGGACTGTTTGACCACGCCGCCGTCTGGAGCCAGGCTGCCCTTAAGGATGGCGATGCCGCCTTCTTTGGCGTAGGGATTGTCCAGCGGACGGATGACTTCGTCCGCTCCGGGCATGGGCTTCACGGACTGCAGATTCTCGCCCAGGGTCTTGCCCGTGGCGGTCAGAACACTCGTATCCAGCAGGCCGGCCTCGTTCAGACGCTGCATGACAGCCTGAATGCCGCCTGCCCGGTGCAGATCCGTGATATCATGCCAGCCGGCCGGAGAAAGCTTGCAGAGGTTGGGCGTCCGCTTGCTGACTTCATTGAAAATATCCAGGGTCAGATTCAGCTCCGCTTCGGCGAAAACCGCCGGAAGGTGCAGCACCGTGTTGGTCGAACAGCCCAGGGCCATGTCCACGGACACCGCGTTGGCTACGCTTTTGGGAGTGACGATCTTGCGCGGCGTCAGATCCTGCTCGAGAAGCTTCATGATCTGCATGCCCGCCTTTTTGGCCAGACGGACACGCGCGGCGGAAACCGCCGGCGTGGTGCCGTTGCCGGGCAGGGCCAGGCCGATGGCTTCGGAAAGGCAGTTCATGGAGTTTGCCGTGAACATACCGGCGCAGGAACCGCAGCCCGGACAGGCCGACTGGGTCATATCCTCCAGCTCGTCTTCCGTCATCTGCCCCATTTTCACTTTACCAACGCCCTCGAAAACGCTGATCAAATCCTTGCGTTCGCCCCGCCATTCGCCGCTCTGCATGGGGCCGCCGCTGATGATGATGGCCGGGATGTCCAGACGCAGCATGGCCATGAGCATGCCCGGAACGATCTTGTCGCAGTTGGGAATGCAGACCAGCGCGTCGAATGGATGGGCCGTGGCCATGATTTCAATGGAATCCGCGATGACTTCGCGGCTGGGCAGGCTCATACGCATGCCCTCGTGGTTCATGGCCAGCCCGTCGCAGACGCCGATGGCCGGAAATTCCAGGGGGGTGCCGCCGGCTGCGCGTACGCCGGCCTTGACTGCGTTGGCAATGGTATCCAGATGTATATGTCCGGGAATAATTTCATTGGCGGCATTGACAACGCCGATGAGCGGACGTTCCAACTCTTCTTTGGTAAGTCCCAATGCATACAAAAGCGACCGGTGCGGCGCTTTTTCCAATCCATGCGTCATTTTTTTACTGCGCATCTCTTTAATCCTTCAGTTGTGTGTTACGAAATTCAGGCGTCCTTTGTCTGGGAGGCCGCCAGACAGCTCAGCACGGCCACCAGGGTTAGCACACCCAGCAGGCCGAACATCTGCCCGGTGGGCAGGAAACGGAGCTGGATATACAAAGGGGGAAAATTCAGGACATCCGCCAGTCCGGCGTGGAGCAGCTTGAGCAGCAACAGAGCCGAGACGCCCCCGGCCAGACTCTGGGCGATACCGTTGATAACCAGCGGGATCTGGACGTACCAGTCGCGCGCGCCCACCAGCTTGAGAATTTCCACCTCGTCGCGGCGCGACAGCAGCGACAGTTTGATGGTATTTCCCACCACCAGAGCAAAGACCAAAGCCAGAAAAAAGATCAACGGCCAAACGAACTTACGGCTTGCCGCGCCCCAGGTCTTGGCCAGCTCGTGGCTGACCGTGTTGGAATGCACTTTGATCACACCCGGAAAACTCTCCAGGTCCTTTTTCATTTTCGCGCTCCAGGCTTCCGGGTCCTGGTCCTTGGGCGAAAAGGCCAGCATGGCCGTGGGCGGGAGCGGGCTTTTTTCCCGCAACCAGTCCATTTTCACGTCGGGGCCCAAGCCCTCGGAAAGCTCCTGCAACCCCTTCTCGGGCGTGTAAGTCTCTATCTGCGTCAAAAAAGGCAGCTTTTTCATTTCCGTCCACTGGCTGCGGATCCGGGCCATGTCGCCGTCGGGCTCCCAATAGACCTGAAAAAGCATCTCTCCGTGCACCCGGCTGAATTCATTATCCATGTTGTGTAGAAACAACAGAAAAAACCCGGCGAGAAAGGTGATCATGGTGACCGCGCCATAGGTCAAAGCCTGTGCCCACGGGTTGGCGAGCATATCTTTGAAGCCCCGAATCACCAGTCTGAATACCGTTTCAAACACGGCCGCTCCTTAACACCCTCATACGGGCTTGATCAAACATCCAGACACATGGCGCCCTTTTCCAGACGCAGCACTTTGGCCTTGGGCATGCTCGCAATGAGCTCCGGACTATGTGTGGCCAAAATCACTGTGGTGCCATGCGCGTTGAAATGTTTGAAGATCTCCATTAGCCGCAGTGAAAGCTGCGGATCCAGGTTGCCCGAGGGTTCGTCCGCAAGCAAAATGCGCGGATTCACGACAATGGCGCGGGCAATGGCCACGCGCTGTTGTTCTCCTCCGGCCAGTTCCTCGCAAATCGTCTGGCTTTTGGTCTCCAGGTCCAGGCTGCGCAAAACAGCCCGTACGCGCTTTTCCACGATATTCTGGGTGACCCCGCGTACCTCCAGTGCCAGGGCGACGTTGTCGAACACGCTCCGCCGCGTCAGGATCTTGAAATCCTGAAAGACCACTCCCAATTCGCGCCTGAGCAGAGGCAGATTGAAACGGTTCAGACGTTGCAGGTTGAAGCCTGCAACCTCTGCTTTGCCCCGTTTAAGCTGCAGCGCTCCGTACAGCATCTGCAACAGCGTGGTCTTTCCTGCACCCGAGGATCCGGTAATGAAATAAAAATCCCCGGAATCAACCGTGCAGTTGATGTCCTTCAGGGCCCAGTTAGTGCCGTAATTGAACGATACGTGCTGCAGTGTGACAATGGCCATGGAGGTCGCCTTTATTTGTTATCCTAAAAGGACACTATGGAGCCATAGGCCCCGCTGGTCAAGTCCGCTGGAAGCTGCCTGCCGGTTTATTCTTGCGCGCAGGGAACAGGTACTTTTCTGGATTGCTACGCTCCATACCAGCTGAAATTTTTTGGAGACCCCGGAGAACCCTTTACGAAAGGGCTCTCCGGCCGTCCGAGGCTATCAGAACTCACCTCTCCGCTTTGTTGTTAACCGCATTTTGTATAACTGCACTCCCGGCAGATGTGGCAGCCTTCCTGAAAGACCAGTTCACCGCCGCATTCGGGGCATTTGTTGGAATCCAGGTCCATGCTGCGCCTGACCACTTTATCTTCCTTCAGATAGCGGTTCTCGAGCACCCAGGCAACGGCATCGGGCAGGGAAAGCAGCAGCCCCTTTTTCTGAAAAATGGGGTGCTCGCCTCCGATGCCTTTGAGTTGCTTGACGATGTCCCGGACTTCGATGCCCGAACGCAGGGCCAGAGACACCAGGCGCCCGATGGCCTCGGCCTTGGCCGTGATGGAACGGCCGGACTTGCCGATGGTGGCGAAAACCTCAAAGGGTTTGCCGTCGATTTCATTCACCGTCAGGTACAGTTCGCCGAGGCCGAGCTGAATCTTCTGGGTAAAGCCGAAAATCATATCCGGCCGATCCTGCACTTTGCGGCCCATATCCGGATGCTCGGCCTGCTCCTGGCCTTTTTCGCCCGTACACAGGACCTGTACGCTCTTGCATCCGTCGCGGTAAACCGTCACGCCCTTGCAGCCCAACTCAAAGGCCAGCGTGTAAATCCGGCGGATATCCTGCTGCGTGGCCAGATGTGGCAGGTTCACGGTTTTGGAAACGGCATTGTCCGTATATTTCTGAAAGGCCGCCTGCATCCGCAAGTGAGCTTCCGGATCGATGTCCATGGCGGTGACATACACCCGGCGCATCTCCTCGGGCAGCTGGTCCAGATGGCCGATGGTCCCCTTGTTGGCCACTTCCTGCATCAGCTCTTTGCTGTAATAGCCTAAATCCTTAAGCGTTTGCTCAAAATATCTGTTGGCCTCCAGCAGCTTTTCACCGTCCATGACATGCCGTTCGAAACTCAGGGCAAATAAGGGTTCAATGCCGGAAGAGCACTCGCCTATGATCGAAAGCGTACCTGTTGGCGCAATGGTTGTGGTTGTTGCATTGCGAAACGGGCCCTTACCTGCGGCTGCAAATATCGAGCTTGGATATCCGGGAAAGGGGCCGCGCTCCACAGCAAGCTGCTGTGAGGCCAGACGGCTTTCCTTCTGGATGAAATCCATCAGCTGCTCGGCGAGTTCGAGGCCCGCGTCGCTGTCATAAGGGATGCCGAGCTGGAAAAGCAGATCTGCGAAGCCCATGATGCCCAAGCCGATCTTCCGGTTGCGATGCACCACTTCTGTAATGGAATCAAGCGGATAACGCGACGCATCTATGACGTTGTCCAGAAAACGTACGGCAAGCTCGATGGTCTGTTTCAGGTCGTCCCAGTCAATGGAGTCCGCCGGGTTGCTTTTTCCGGCCAGCACGAACTTGGCCAGATTGATGGAGCCCAGATTGCAGGCCTCGTAGGGCAGCAGAGGCTGTTCGCCGCACGGATTGGTGGATTCGATCTCGCCCTGGTCCGGCGTGGGATTGTCCTTATTGATCCGGTCGAGGAACACGATTCCCGGATCGCCGCTCTGCCAAGCTTTTTCCACAAGCAGTTCGAAAATGGCCCGGGCCTTGATGGAAGCCGTTTTCTCGCCGCTGCTCGGATCCACCAGATCATACAGGGCATCCTGTTCGACCGCCTGCATGAAAACTTCGGTCAATGCCACGGAAAGGTTGAAATTGTTCAGCTCGCCCTCTTTTTCCTTGGCTTTGATAAATTCGACGATATCCGGATGGTCCACGCGCAGGATACCCATGTTGGCGCCGCGGCGCGTACCGCCCTGCTTGATCTGTTCCGTGGCCGTATTGAAGATGCGCAGAAAGGACAACGGACCGGAGGCCACACCGCCCGTGGAGCCCACGCGGCTTTCTTTCGGGCGCAGGCGGGAAAAGGAAAAGCCGGTACCGCCGCCGGATTTGTGAATCAAAGCCGCGTACTTCACCGCATCGAAGATTTCCTCGATGGAGTCGCCAACCGGCAGCACAAAGCAGGCGGCCAGCTGTCCGAGGCTGGTTCCCGCGTTCATCAGGGTCGGCGAATTGGGCAGGAACTTCAGCGACTGCAGCAGACAGTAAAACGCTTTGGCAAGCTCGGGCGCCTGCCAGGTGGAGCCTTCGTATTTTGTCTCTTCCGATGCGATACTGGAAGCAACCCGCCAGAAAAGCCCGGTGATGCTTTCCAGAGGTTCTCCTTTGCGGTCCTTGCGTACATAACGTTTTTCCAACACGGTTCGCGCATTTTGCGAACAGACCACATCCGGCAGATCAGACGGGAACGGTAAGACTGACATGGCACTCCTTTCATTCGTAGAACTTGCTACGCTTGTTATAAAATATTCCGACGTGGCTGTTAAGGCCGACACCGCGCATTACGCGGCAAATCACAACTATTTTTTACCTAAAGTGTCCGACGGTATGCCGAGATCGGCTCCCCGCTTGCCTATGCAATAACGGAAAACCTTTCTCATTAAATATAAATACTCTTAAAAGACTTATTTTTTAGCAACAAGAAAAGCAAAGCACAACTGCCTGGCATGCATTGCTGCCCGGCCAAACCTCTTTGCAGGAGATGTTTGTGTTAATGTCCCTTACTAGCTGATCGCTCAGGGAGGTGCGTATCCGTGGGGCCGGGACGTCTTTCCGGAGTTTCAGCTCCCAAAAGGCATTTTACCAGCCGCTTCCTTTGATGGAATAACAATCCAGAGGAGTTAGGGGTTCAAATAGATGACGAATTCCCAGACTTCGTCGTCGTAATTCTTTTTCACTTCAAAACCCACGGCACGGGCCAGGCCGACCATGCCTTTGTTTTCCAAAAGCGCCTGGCCAATGATGCGCCTGGTTCCACGGCTGCGGCAGTAGCGGATGATTTTTTCCATCAGCATCCTCCCCAGACCATTGCGCTTGACATCCGACCGCAACAGAATCGCAAACTCGGCAACCTGATTTTCCGGATCCGTGATGGCCCGGACCACGCCCAGAGTGACCTCTTGTTCGTCCTCTTCGTCAACGGGTCCCGTGGCAATAATGGCCATTTCACGGTCATAATCGATCTGGCAGAGCTTGTGCATCTCCTGGCGCGGCAACATGCCCACATTGCCGAAGAAACGCAAGCGCTTGTCTTCGGCCGAAACATGCTCCAGAAACTCATAATGGGCGGGTTCGTCTTCCGGACGTATGGGACGCAGGGTCACATGGCGCCCGTCCCTGAGTTGGCCGCATTCATACAGTTCGCCGGGATACGGACGGATGGCCAGCTGTTCGGGGCCGGAAAGTTCGGCACGGGCAATGCGAATCTGCGCATCCAGGGCCAGCACGCCCTTATCGTCCACGTACAGGGGATTAATTTCAATTTCAAAAATATCCGGAATATCAATGGTCAGCTGGGATATTTTGATCAGCGTCAGGTAGATGGCGTCCAGATCCACCTGCGGGTGGCCTTCGTAGCTCTGCAAGAGGGAAAAGGACTTCATCCGCGAGACGAGTTCCTTGGCCAGGCTCATGTTCAGCGGAGGCAGAGCCGCCTGCATGTCCGCGGTCACTTCCTGGAGGCTGCCGCCCTGCCCGAAACGGATAATCGGCCCGAACACGGGGTCGGTGGCCACTTCGATATGCAGTTCGTGGGCGTGAGCCCTATGCACCATACGCTGTACCGTAAATCCCAGCACCCTGGCGTCCGGCCGCAGCAGTCGTACGCGAAGCAGAATGGCCCGGGCAGCCTCGCGGACCTGTTCCTCGTTCTCCAGATCCAGAGCCACGCCGCCCGCCAGCGACTTGCGTTTTATCTCCGGGGAAATCACTTTCAGAGCCACGGGAAAACCAAGTTCAACGGCGGCTTCCACCGCGCCTTCGATGCCGTCCAGGTCCGAGGACAGAGCCGAGGGGACCGTGGGGATGTCGTAGGCCGAAAGCACGTCCTTGGCTTCGGGCTCGGTGAGTACCTGACGCTGTTGTTCGAGCGCCTTGCTCACGATGCGCTTGGCGGAAAAGGTGTCCGGGTCGAAATCTTTGGGCATGGAGGCCGGAGTCTCCATGAGCAGGTCCTGGTTGCGCCGGTATTCGACCATGTTCAAAAAAGCCCTGACAGCTTTTTCAGGCGTGAAATAAGTGCAGATCCCGGCCTTGTCGAACATCTGCCGGGCCGGTTCGGCGTTTTCGATGCCCAGCCAGCTGGTGAAAACATTTTTTTTGGTTTTCTTGGCCGCCCGGATGATGGCTTCCGCCACTTCCTCGCTGGTCACCGTTGCCGTGGGGATGTGCATGGTCAGCACCGCATCCACGTTTTTATCCTTGGCCAGAATCTTCAGCGCGGTTTCGTACACATCACCGGTGGAATTGCTGCTGATGACCAGAGGATTCCAATAGGACCAATGGTTGCCCAGCGCATCGGCCAGCTCCGTGCGTGTTTCCGGACTCAGTTCCGCCAGACTGCCTCTGCGCAGAATCAGCTCGTCCGCGGCCAGAAAGCCCGGACTGCCGCCATTGGTCAGAATGGCCAGCCTGTCGCCGCTGATGGGACGCGTACGCGCCAGGGTTTCCACGGTGTCGAACAGGCCATCGATGTCGAACACCCGCAGCATGCCCGCGCGGCGGAAAGCCGCATCATAGACGTCGTCCGCGCCCAGAAAGGCTGACGAATGCATGGCCGCCGCTCTGGCGCCTTCTTCCGAACGTCCGGCCTTGATGACCAGAATAGGCTTGTTGCGTGAAAGCGCCCTGGCCGCGGAAAGAAAATTGCGGGCCTTGTTCACGCTTTCAATATACATCAACACCGCGCGCGTATTGGGATCGCGGTTCAGGAAATCCAGGAGATGGCCCAGATTCAGGTCGCAGCGATCACCCAGAGAAATGAAATAGGAAAAACCGATATGCTTGGAGGAAGCCCAGTCCAGTACTGAAGCGAAGAGGGCGTCTGATTGCGAAATGAAAGCGAGCTTGCCCGGCAGGGCATCCCTGTGGGCCAGGCTTGCATTGACCCCCACCACCGGATTGATGAAACCGAGGCAGTTTGGCCCCAGGATTCTGACGCCGTAGGGTCTGGCGGCTTCCAGCAGGGTTTTATTGACCTGCGCGCGTTTTTCCTGGCTGGCCCGGAAGCTTCCCCGGCTCAACAGCACCACGGCGCCTGTACCGCGTTTGCCCAGTTCTTCGATCAGAGCAGGAGCCTCTTCCAGAGGCTCGCAGATCAAAGCCAGGTCCGGAGTCAGCGGAAGCGTATCCACGCTTTTATAGCTCTCCAGATCATGGATGGGCAACTGCTCCGGATGAATGGGCATGACCGGACCGAGAAAGTTGCTCTTGGTCAGGTTGCGCATCACCACGTAACCCGGAGTGCCGGGTTCGTTGGATGCCCCAAGGACGGCTATGGAAGTGGGCTTGAATAATTGCTGCAGTGAATTAGAGTGCATGACTACCCCGTTCGGGACCCTAGATCCTTTGCTTTTTTATCGCCACCCAACGTCCTTAAGTCAATGCAAAATTCCGCTTTTACAGGAGATTTTTGTTGTTCCACAATGGAACACTTTCCTTGCCGCCTGTTCTTTTCACCCTGAAAATATTGGGGATTCAGGATCGATTAGGCTTTTGCCCCATGATTAAAACTTGAAATTTACCAGGAAAGGGGCTAGCGCTCGAAGAAACTAGACTATCTATAGACTATCAGAAATCAAGGAGAGTCCCATGCACAAAACGCGTATCATACTTCTGATTTGCTGTCTCAGTCTCAGCTTGCTGCTATCCGCCTGCGGCGGCGGAGGAGCCCGCAGCGAAACAGCCATCACTACCAAAACAAAGGGGCAGGAACTCATCGACCTCAAAGAGGCTTACGACAAGGGAGCCATCTCGCAGGACGAGTATGAAGACCTCAAGTCCGAGGTCATGGACCGCGATTAAAATGGCGTTTCTGCAAGTTCTTTTGAAAGGTTTTCAAACCCGGCGACGAAACTGCTTTTTGATTTCCAGCGGCCAGTAACGCATGTGGTTCAGAGCCATGCGCGCGTGCCCGTAATGTCGCTTATAATGAACGGAACGCTTGCCCACCACCCGCGTGGCCCCTTCCTGCAGCGCCTTGAACGGCTTCTTTTCATAGCCTCGGGGGAGCAGTGTCAGACAGTCCCCCATGGTTTCCAGCGTATGGGCGTCGCTGCCTCCGGTCACCACCTTGCTCATGGCAAGTGCAAGGTGCAGCGCCCGGAGATTGCGGCGCTTTGACAAGGCCGCGTTGAAACATTCGATGCCGTCGAGGTTTTCCGCAATCTGCGCCGCGGATTTTCTGAGCCTCGACGACCAGTTTTTCCAGGCCAGAGCAAAGGGATGGGGTAAGGCCACAAAGGCTCCGTGTTCCTTTGCCTGGCGCATCAGGTCATAGACATCAATATCCGTAAAACTGCTGGGATCGGCAGTACGTACGCGCCCTTCCACGCAATCCTTGTAGAAAAGTTCCAGCAGCGCCGGTGTTTCGAAATAAGCCAGCACGTCCAGCCCCTGCCGAGAGGCCACTTCTATGCCCGGCAATACCGGACACAGATCCAGCTCACAGGCACGGATGCTGCCGCCGATGGCGTTATGGTCGGTGATGGCCACTCCGATGCCTCGCGCGGCCGCGCGTGCGGCGATGGCCCTGGGTGACGGAACACCGTCGGAGAAAGACGAATGCAAATGCATGTCGAACAGCGCGTATTGCGCTGCAAGGTCCCTGACACGAGGCCGCCGTATCTCCAGGTGCGTCACGTTCCCCCCCCGTTGGCGCCCGGCAACTGCCGGGAGCAAATGACAATCCACAGAATGTAACGCTTTTGGGCCGGATGTCCACCGGTTAGCATAAAATACAGCTTACCCGGGGCAGGAGATTTTCGCCATGACGCCTCCGGATGACAAGGGTCGCAGATCCCACCAAAAACCCCCGAAAAAACTTCCTCAGAAGCTTTTCCGGGGGTTCTTCCCGTTGCAGGCCCGAAATAAATCAGAGTTCCGCAACAGGAGCACAACAAATTGAAATATCGCTTAAAAACGGTATCACACCGCTTGATACCTCAAACGCTCGCCGCCGAACAGTTGCTATGCGCGGCGGCTGAGGGAGGACTTGGGTTTCTCCAGCTGCACCGCTGTTCCGTAGCAGGAAAAAAACTTGCTCCCGTCCGGATGGAAGGCCACATTCTCCTGGTACCCAATTATGGCCTGCGCCCCTTTGTTGACCGCGCGCGTGGTCATTCCGAAAAAAGCCTCGTCCGAATCATAGCCCCTGCAGGCGACCAGGCCGAGCACTTTTTCTATGGCGCGTCCTTCGATATTTTCCGTCGTCACAACGGGGAACTTACCCGAGGTAAACAACTCGCGGACTTTTTCATAATTTTCGTTCATAACCGCACCACGCTTCTTGCCTTTTTTCTTATCGGCACCACTCATCAGGAAAAGCATACTTCCTCCTTTCTATCACCCCGTGGGTCTGTTTTAGACGGGCAGCTGTGAATCCGTATTCCTGAGATCCTTTGTCTGCTCGAGTTATTCCATCCTAGGTTTTTGCTTCTTCCTGATGCAATTTTTCTGCCAGATGTAAAACCTCATGAAATATGATGGTTACGAGGCTGTTAGATTTCATACAGCCCGCAGTCCGCCAAAAAAATGGCTGGCCTCATTTAACAAGACTGGCCTGATGGAAAAAAGGTTACAGAGGTGGGGGCAAGGGGCGGGATAAAAAGACGCGTACCTTCACAACTGCAAAGGCACGCGTCCGTGGAATCAGTTGGATTTTTTGGCGCCGGTCAGCTGCTCGAGCATTCCGTCTTTAAAAATCAGTTTGGTGGCAAGCTCATCGGCCTGCTCGGCCAGATCCATGAGTTTTTCCAGATAGTCCAGAATCATATAACGGCGGTCCTCGTCGCCATTATCGAAATCAAACTGCAAATCGCCGGAAGTGAAATAAGCTTCGATCTTTTCGAGGTAACTGATATCAAGCATACGCGCTTCTCCTTATGGTTTGACTTGCGCGGTTACAAATCGCCCTGAGATACGAGCCGTGCAAAGTGCTCAAAGGAACGATCATAGGTTCGCTCGGCAGCCTCGGAAAAACAGCAGCCGGGCAACTGGCGCGCCCTGAGGTGGTATTGGATGCATTCGCAGCAGAGCCCCTTGCGGGCACATGGATCATAGCTGCAATTGCAATGCTGCAGATTTTTTTCTTTTTGACACTCCATACTCTCCTCCTTCTCCCGGTCATTCGCTTACCGGCCCATAGACGACAGTGAACCAGTCTTTCTGATTCGCATTTTAACTACTATTTGACTCTAAAATAATTTTTAATTTGTAATACAAAACGACATCAATATGTTTCATTTTCGCTTAAATTTCGTTATAAAAACAGCATCCGATCGGTGGCGGTTTCTAACCACAAACTTTCAATATTTAAGCTAGTTATACACAAAAAGAATTACCAGCGCCCCATGCCGGAGGACCTGTAGGATACAACCCGGCCAACCATGCCTTCACAGCGTGACCCGACTATGGCCTGAAACAGGAAGCAATGCAACAAAGTGGAGCAACTATTGAAGGGGTATTGGGCGGGCCTCTGAGCCCTGACCGGGATGCGTTTGATTCAGGATCGGGAAGACTGGCGCGTGACTTCCGCCACATTGCGGCGCAGCTTGTAGTTTTCCTGCTGCTCTTCTCCCCAGGAAAAGAACTTCACGAAACCGTTCTTGAGCTGCTTGCCGAAGCCGTTAAGCGTTTCCAGAACATTCTTTTCAGGCGCATTGTCCTGCTGCGCCTGCAGCGTACGCTTGGCTGTGGAATGCGAGCCGTAGGTGGTCTTACTGATTTTGCGGCGCATGGAGTGGCCGTATTGGCTGGAGGCTTCAGAACCGGTCTGTGCGGTCCGGATCGTACGGGACACCTGCAATCTGCCGGCATTGGCGTTCGTAGCGGTTTTCACAAACTGCTTTGTTGTCGTTCTGGCAGAAGGAGCGGGCACCGGCTCGGGCTTGACTGCCTTGCTCTGCACGGACGCGGTCTTGTCGATCCGCACTGCGGGCACCTGGTATTTGCGATCCTGCCCTACCGTGCCAGCGGTTTTCACTTTTTTGACTTGCTGCGGCACACCCCAGGCCAGATCGGCCTTGGCCAGCATTTGATACCATTCTTCAACGGGCCGCTGAGAGGGCTTATGCAGAGTAGCTGCTACCTGGCGTACGGGCGCGGCTGTTGTCGTCGCGGCTTTGGGAGCGGGCTGTTGCGCCTCTTTGGCCAGGCCCAGCAAGCCCTGCAGCAGAGCTTTTCCATTCTTATTCTTCTGATCGACTATTGGGGTATCTTCCACAGGCGCGGCAGCGGTTACTTCTGATTTTTCCTGCTGCGCTGCCAGCTGTGCGGGCAGAGGCTGATTGCGCTCTTCCGTCCGGACAGCCTTGTCGGAGGCGGGATTTGCGGCGGACGGTTTGGGCGCGGGCTGTACCGGAGCGCTGGTCTCGGCCAGCTGTCCGGGCTTCAGATCGGCAGCCTGCACGCCGGGCGTACCGGCGGGGCTTTCCTGCTCTTCTTTGCTCTTCATGGGTTTGAGCACCTTGGCCACCACGACTTTTTCTTCTTTGGTGATCACCAGACGCTGGCCGGTCCGAATCACATTAGAACGCAGCCTGTTGTTTTTCTTGATTTCACTGACCGTCGTATTGTAGCGCCGTGCCAGAGCTGAGAGGGTATCCCCTCTGCGGACCTTGTGGGAAACTTCAGAACGTTTTGTGACCGTCTCGGCCACCACGACTTGCTTGTCGGCCAAATAGGCGTTCAAAGCCTCGGCATTGGCTTTAGGCACGTACAGATACGCTTGCTGACCGGAAGGGATATACTCGGTCCGGAAGCTGGGATTGAACTGATTGAAATCCTTCCACTCCATCCCCACCGAAGAGGCCAGATGCTTCAGACTGACCGGGCCCTTGGCCTTGACCTGCAACAATTCCTGAGCCTTGTTGAAATCCATGGGCTTGAAACCGAGCAGTTCGTGCTTTTTGGCGATTTTGACCATGGCCATGAACCGAGGCACGTAATTCAGGGTTTCACGCGCCAGACGGGCCCTGCCTCGCAGCTGATTGTTGCGCTCGGCCAGTTCAAAGAAATTTTTGGCTCCGGTCAGGCGTACGGCCCGTCCGATCTTGCCTTCGCCCGCATTGTATGACGCTACGGCCAAAGACCAGTCATTGAAAATGTCATACAACAGTTTCAGGTAGGTTGCGGCGGCTTCCGCGCTGCGGACCGGATCGCGACGTTCGTCTATCCAGCTGGCGTAGCGCAGATCGAAGCGCCGTCCGGTGTAGGACATGAACTGCCAGCAACCTGCCGCACGTACTCTGGAGTAGGCATAGGGATTGTACCCGCTTTCGATGAAAGCCAGATAAGCCAGATCTTCCGGCAGACCCCGTTCCACAAAGACCCGCCTGGCATGAGGCAGGTAGTTTTCGCCGCGGGCGAACCATTGTTCCAGGGTTTTGTGCTGTGCATTGAGAAACCACGAATATTGCCTGAAAATGGACTCTTTCGCGTTCTGGTTCAGAGGATAACGAATCTGATACTCGGAGTGTAATGCAACTCTCTCCTGTGGGGTGAGCTTTTCATATCCTTTTATTTTAGACCAACCAACTCTATCTGAACTTAAGATGGAGTTTTGGCCTATCATTTGAGTTCTTGTTGCGCAGCTACTCAAAAGTAACAATGAGATAGTCAATAAAATGAATCTTACTACTTGATTCTTATATCTCTTATTAGCTTTCTCATTGCTGCATTGCATAGTGAATACCTTTATTTTGCATCATTTTATTCTGCATTGCAGTACTTCTAGCAGTAATCATGCCAAACAAAGACATTCATTCGAGAAGACAATAAATTCTTTTCCTCTCCTCCGTTGTTTCAAACAGTCAGGCAAAAAAATCCAAAGCAAGGCTGCGGAAGCGCCTATTCTTGATTGTAGCAACATGCTGTTTTTAAGAATTTTTTCTTAACAACCAAGAGAAGATCTTAAAACATGCTCTTCACGTCGTTATCATCCAGAAGGCGCAGGGCCAGAGCTTCTTCCCGCATCAAACGCGAACGCACTGCCCGTTGCACGGACTCGGAAGAAGAGGGAAAGTCGGAAGAACGCGACTCGTAAATTTCTTTGATCAACTTTTCGTCAAAGTTTTGACCCTGATTGCCCCCCGCATGCTGCATGGCTTCAGCGAATATTTCCGCAGCGCCGTTAGGTCCGTGCTGTACGGACGTACTCAGCAGCACTTCCTTGACCGCGGGATCCAGGGCGTCCAGATCCACCTTGTTCTTGTTCATGATGCTTTTGAGCGCAGGCTCGTAGTGGCTCTGCAAAATGAAAGCGTCCTGCAGCTGCTCGAAACGCATGGGATGTTCCTTGGCCAGAGATTTCCAGACATTGGGCATTTTTCCCTTGCGGCTACCCGTGTTGGCTGGTCCGGCCTTGCGCAGCTGCCGGGCCCATTCCGGTTCCTGCGTATCCAGAAATTCCAGAAATTGCTTCATGGTACCCGTACGCGATGCGATCTGATATTTGCCGTAGGAGGTACCGCCCGTACGGTCGTACCCAATGGCTTCGATACCTTCCTTTCCGGACTCAAACATTGCGGATAATTTTCCGCTGGGCTTCAAGGTGCTCCCCGTTTTAGTGGTCAGGACATTCTGCGCCCATTTTTCCGCCTTGGGATCCAATTGCAGCATCCGGCGCTGCAGGGCTTTTGCGGCCTGCAGCACAGACGGATCGCTGGCGTAGCTTTTGGGTTTGGACGCCGCCGCTTCGTTCTCTGCTTTTTCTTTTGCTTCCGCCTCTTTGGCTATTTGAGCGGGTGTAAGAGGAATCACCGGCTTGGGAAATTCTTTCTGCGTGATTTCCGCTCCAAGGGCAGCCATCAAGGAAATACTGTTGGATTCCAGCACGGCTCTCTGTCCTGAGACCTGAGCCTGGCCCGGATTCTGGGGATCCTCATCCAGCGGTTCATACAGCGAATCATCATCAAGCGGTCCGTACGGCTGTTCTCCTGCCATGGCGCCGCTGGTTCTGAAGCGGGCCTCCCCCTGGGAAGTCAACAAACCGTCAGCAGTATTCCTGCCGCTTTCTTTGACCAGCGGATCATCGAGAAAATCCTCAAAACGTTTGTAAGTCCCTGAAATACGCCTCGCTTCGGTCTCGGCCTGTTGCGATGCAAGGCCGCTTTTCCCGGCATTTGCCTTCTGTGTTTCTGGCGAACGCTGCGGGGACTTCGCAGGAGCTTCCCTGATATACCGGGCTATGCTCAGTGGAATTGTTGCCATCCAAACGCTCCGCTTTCCTGAAAGATCTTTAACACCATGACATTAAAGAAAAATTTTACTTAATCCAAATTACTTCCAGAGTACGCCTTTTTGTTCTGCACAGCCTCCCGACAACCTGCCGATTCTCTGCGTTTTACTCAGAACTCGCTGAAAAAATGACATTTTCAGCTCCGCAAATTGAATAGCAAAGGAGATGCCAAAATGTTTCGACAATGGGTTTGTCTCTTTCAGGGGGGGTTGCATTCGTACGCTGCTGTGATTATAGCTCTGGCCGTTATGCCCAAAGATCTGATTATCGTTGAGTCCCCGGCCAAGGTGAAGACCATCAAGAAATTCCTCGGTAAGAATTACGAAGTCGAGGCAAGCGTGGGACACGTGCGCGATCTGCCCACCAGTTCGCTGGGGGTGGATGAGGAAAACGATTTCGCTCCGCAATACCAGGTTATCGACAACAAGCAGAAAGTCGTTTCCAAACTCCGCAGCGCCGCAAAATCTGCCCGCCACGTGTATCTGGCCCCCGACCCTGACCGCGAAGGAGAGGCCATTGCCTGGCATGTGGCCGAATTGATCAAAAAGGATAATCAGGACATCCAGCGCATCCAGTTCAACGAAATCACCGCCAAGGCCGTACGTGAGGCCCTGGAGAATCCGCGCGAGCTTAATGTGCAGCTTTTTGACTCGCAGCAGGCGCGCCGTATTCTGGACCGGCTGGTGGGCTACAAAATTTCTCCCCTGCTCTGGAACAAGGTCAAGCGCGGCATCTCAGCCGGGCGGGTGCAATCCGTTGCCCTGCGCCTGGTAGTGGAACGCGAAAAAGAACGCCAGCGTTTTGTCCCTGAAGAATACTGGGTCTTTAAGGCCGACGTCGCCGCGGAACAACCTCCGCTGATGACTGTCGAGCTGTTCAAAGTGGACAACAAAAAGCCAAAAATCGGCTCTGAAGAAGAAGCCGTGTCCCTGGAAGCCCACATCAAGGAGCAGGAGTTCGTCGTCAACAAGATTGATGAAAAAGAACGCTCGCGTACGCCTCCTCCGCCGTTCATCACCTCCACGTTGCAACAGATGGCCAGCCAGAGACTCGGGTATTCCGCCAAAAAGACCATGAGCACGGCCCAACGCCTCTATGAAGGCGTCGACCTGGGTGAAAAAGGCGCTGTTGCCCTGATCACCTATATGCGTACGGACTCCGTACGTATTGCGGATGAAGCCCGTGATGCGGCCAAAGCCATGATTATCGAGCGCTTCGGCAAGGAATACTACCCGCCCAAGGCGCGCGTCTTCAAAACGAAATCTCAGGCACAGGACGCGCACGAAGCCGTCCGGCCGGTAGACGTGAATCTGGATCCGGAAGAGATCAAACATCTGCTGCCCAAGGACCAGTATCATCTCTACAAGTTGATCTGGGAGCGTTTCGTGGCCTCGCAGATGGCCGCGGCCCGTTTCTGGGACACCACGGTCACCATCGAAGCCGGACGGACTCAATGGCGCATCAAGGGCGAACGGCTGCTGTTCCCGGGTTTCCTCGCCGTGGCCCAGAAAAGCGGTTCTGCCGCCCCGGAACTGCCCAAACTGTCCGAAGGGCAGAAACTGGACTGCAAAAAAATCGACAAGCAGCAGAAGTTCACCCAGCCGCCCGCCAGATACTCCGAAGCCTCGCTAATCCGCGAGCTTGAAGAAAAAGGCATTGGCCGGCCTTCCACCTACGCGGCCATTATCTCCACCATCATCGACCGTGACTATGTCCGGCTGGTGGAAAAGAATTTCATTCCTACGGACCTGGGCGCCACGGTCAGCAATCTGCTTGGCGAACACTTTACCGAGCTGATGGACGTCGAATTCACCGCCAATATGGAAAACTCCCTCGACGAAGTTGCCGAAGGCGGTGCTAACTGGGTCGAACTGATGCGTACCTTCACCGGATCGTTCTACCCGACGCTCAAGAAAGCCGAGAGTGAGATGGTCAGCGTCAAGGGCGGTCTGGAAACCGACATCAAATGCGACCAGTGCGGTAAGCCCATGGTCATCAAATTCGGTAAGGCAGGACAGTTTCTGGCCTGCACCGGCTACCCGGAATGTCGCAACACCAAAGACTTTGTCCGCGACGACAAGGGCGAAATCCAGATCCAGGAACGCCAGCAGGCGGAAGTTCAGGTCATGGGAACCTGCCCGGACTGCGGCGGCGATCTGGTACTCAAACGCGCGCGTACGGGCAGCCGCTTCATAGCTTGCTCCAACTACCCCAAATGCAAGCACACCGAACCGTTCAGTACGGGCGTAAAATGCCCGCGCGAAGGCTGTAACGGCGAACTGGTTGAAAAAAGTTCCAAGCGTGGCAAAATATTTTACGCCTGCAACCAGTACCCAAACTGCGATTACGCCATCTGGGACTGGCCTGTTGATACGCCTTGTCCTGAATGCGGCGCCAAGCATCTGGTACGGAAAAACACCAAGGCCAAAGGCCCCCACCTGGCCTGCCCTGAAAAAGGGTGCACTTTCAGCCAATCTTTGGAAGAAGGCGACGACGAATCCTAGCCGCCTCTTTTTGCCTGTAATTTTTCTTTCCTATACGCCTTTTTACACGGATCATAGTAATTTTGTTCAGTTTTGTTCTACTGACTCCTGCACCACCATTCTCGTTTCCTGGCCGAGAACCAGACCTGCAGGGGTCTGGAAATCCTTGCAATAACTGTTACGTGGCGTTATCGGACACGTATAATGTGTTTAGGTGTTGTTGTGGAATTCCTTCTGACTGTGCAATTTCGCGGCATTCTTACTATTGATGTCCGCCGCTCATAGTGACTCTGCAACCTGGTTTCCTTCCAGCAAAGAGAAAGGATCAACGTATGTCTGTATCCAGTAAGACGCTGCGTTTTGATCGCGCCGACATAGTGTGGGGAGGGGGATATCTTATCACGGCGGCCTGCCTGCCTTTTCTGGCGCCTCTGGGCAGCCTGGCCAGCCCGGAGCCGGCCTTTAGCCTGCTTTATCTGTGCTGCTTTCTCAGCCTGTTTCATTTTTTGTTCAAAAGTAAACTGCGGTCATTAACGAACTATATCCTGCTATTTACACTGATCTTTATTGCCGGACTGGGAATGCGGCTGCTCTATGCCTGGTATTACCCCCCCGGTCAGGAGATCCAAAACGCTATCTGGCTCGGTCTGCTGCAGCTGCAAGGTGTTGACCCGACGACCATTAAGCCGGGAATCTCCAGCCTGGCCGGACTCACCAGCGGACCTCTGGCCGATTTGCTGGCGCAGATGCCGTTTCTGGAAAATTTTACTGTTGCAGGGCCGCTGACAATGCTGTTCTGGAAAGGTGCGGCCTGGCTTGCTCCTACGCTCACAGGCTTCAAACTCATCCAGATCATCTGTGACTGCCTGGTATTCGGATTCCTGGCACAGATTCTTCTGAAAAAAGGCCTGCCCGCAATCTGGGCCGTACTGTACTGGCTCAATCCCCTGGTTCTCTGCGCTTCGGCCGGGTCAGGCGGTGCAGAGACCCTTGCTCTGGTCTTCCTGACATTAGGAATGGTTGCGTTTTTATCGCAACGATTTTGGGCTGGTTTTCTCTGTTTTGGGCTGTCAGGCGCTGTCCAGCTGCCTTTTTTGCTTCTCGGCTTTCTTTTCCTTTCAAAAAAGAGCGTTAGAACATTTCCCTTGCTTTTTCTGCCAACTATCCTAGCTACTGCATTTTTTGGAGTTGATGCAACATATCACAATTTCACTGCTTTTTTTTCACAACCTGTACAGATTCCTTTTTCTCTCAGCTCTGTACTAACCACGATAAATTGCGATTATACTGCAACTATTATTACTATTTTATGTTGTGCCTGCGTAGGTCTCAGTTACCTGCTCTGTTCCAGATTTCTGCACTCTCTTTACGCCTCCGTGGCCTGCATGACCTTGCTGCTCCCCGGACCTTTGACAGGTGCACTCTGCCTGATGGCCATGATCACGGCCCTTTTTCCTTCACGCGCATGGCTGTTTCTGATGGCAACCCTGCCAGTGACCATCTCCCTTGCGGAACAACTCTACGCTGCAGGACAGGCCAATGGATCGATCTGGGCGGCGTGGCTGCCCTATACGCCCTTTTGTATTCTCCTGGCCTGGGGACTCTGGCGCAGACAGGACCGTCTGGCCCACAGAATCAGCTACGGTCCGGCGGAAAGCCTCTGCGTACTGATTCCTACCCATGACGACGCGGTGCACTTGGTGCAATGCGTGGAAACCATCCGCCGCGTGGCTGCCTATAGCGAGCTGGATGTGGATATTCTCCTGGCAGATGCGGGATCTACGGACGGCACTGTGGAGCAGGCACGGGAACTCGGCGTCCTTCTTCAGACCACTTCTCCCGGACGCAACAACCAGATTCGTGATGCATTGCCCACCATCAAGGCCGACGCGGTACTCGTGCTGCCCGTGGACTGCCTGCTGGAAAACGACTCTTTGGCCAAAATTCTCAACACGTTGCAGCGCAACCGGCACTCCCTGGGCGGCGCATTGGGCATGCGCTTTGCCTTCAGCGACCCCGCGCTCCGGCTCGTGTCCCTGACGGCAGCACTACGTGCGCGCTTTTTCGGGCTCTCATTCGCCAACCAGGGGCAGTTCTTCCGGCGGCGCGCCCTGGTTTCAGCGGGCGGCTATCCGCAGCAATCCTTCATGGACGACCTGGAGCTTTCCATACGCATGCAACGCTGCGAACCTACTCTGTATCTCGGCGGCGGCGTACGCGCATCGCGCAGAGACTGGAGTCAGACCAATTATGCAGTGCTGGCCGCGCAACGTTCTCTTACTTTTTTACGCTACATTCTATCAAGGAAATGGACACCGCCCCGGAAACCAAGCGGCAGGTGTGCGGACATTTAAACTCTGTTACCTATCTTTTCCTACGTTTTAAGGCGTTTATCGCTGTTGTATTTTGCTTTTTATTTGGTATATGAAACTGAGTAAAGCCTTTAAACGCGCTGTCGGCTACTCACCCGCCGCCCTGGAACTGAAGCTTTTTTTCCACCGGCACAGGATTTGCCTCTATCCTGAAATTCCGCATTACATTACGTTTTCGGATACAAAGTCGTCATCGTTTACATAATAGTTATCTTTTTGTCGCTTCCTACGACAAATGGAGAGAAAGACCATGAAAACTCTCGATGAACTGATTTTTTCCATCAAAGAAATGGACAACGAAGAATACGTTCCAGCCGGACAGCTGGATATGCTGCTTTATTCCCCCTGCCCGGTCAAACTGGCCACCAAGGAACGCATCGACGTTATCCTGGATCAATATGCGCAGGAAGGATCGCCGCTCAATATTTACATTCCCATGGGCTGTACCTCTGTGGACCCTTATGACCCTTTGCACATGGAGACCGACCCGGAAAAACTGCCCGGAATGATCGCCTCCATCGGCTTTGGGGATTTTTTCCGCAAAGGCTTTTCCGAACGCTTTGTTCAGACCGGCGTATTTGAGGCCGTGCTGCCCAAACAGGTGCATCCCATGCACGAAGCAGCCGGAATCGTAGATCCTCTCGGACAGTACATTATTTACGGCCTCACGCCCTATATCCTGCTGATAGATACGCGCCGTCTGGGGGACATTCCACTGCCCGACCGCTGGGAAGATCTGCTGGATCCTTGCTACAAGGGGCAGATAAACATGTGCGGCGACGGCGACGACATGGCCGACGCCGTGCTGGTCAATTACTACAAAGAATACGGCATGGAAGGCATCGAACGCTTTGCCGCCAACACGCAGGGCCTGCTGCATTCTTCCCGGATGGGCAAATCCGGGGGGGCTTCCCAGGCCGGCGGTATTTACATCATCCCCTACTTTTTTGCCGAGACTTCGCGCCAGCCGGATTACATGAAAGTGATCTGGCCCGAAGACGGCGCGGCAGCCAGTCCGCTGTATCTGCTGGCCCAGCGCAGGGAGCAGCAGCGCCTCGCCCGTCTGATCGAATTCTTCACAGAAGGATTCGGCCAGATCGAAAGCGCGCGCTGGTTCATGCCACTGAGCGGGCCCGTTCCCGACAGTCTGAAAACCTTGCGCAAAGACGCACGGATCAAATGGGCCGGATGGGACTATATCCGCGGCAACGAGATTACGGCTATCCGGGACGAACTGAACTTCACGTTCCGCAAACTGGTGCGGTTGGTGCCATGCGATTCGTAACCGTTGCCGGACCGCCCTCCTGCGGAAAAACCTCCGTACTGATCAAGACCTGCGCCAGTCTGCAGGAAAACGGCGTTTCCTGCGCCGTGGTCAAGTTCGACTGTTTGCAGACACGGGACGACAAGGCCTATGCTGCGGCCGGGATTCCTGCCACTGCGGTGCTATCGGGCGGATTATGTCCGGATCATTTCTTTGCCACCAATCTGGAAGAGGCTTTTGCCTGGGCTGAAGGCACGGGCGCCGAATGCTGCATCATCGAAACCGCCGGACTCTGCAACCGCTGCTCGCCCCACATTCGCGGTCTGCTGGGACTGTGTATCATCGACAACCTTATGGGCATTGACGCACCCGAAAAAATCGGCCCCATGCTGCGCCTGGCGGATCTGATTCTGGTCACAAAAGGCGACCTGGTCTCCCAGGCCGAACGCGAAGTCTACCGCCACCTGATCCGGCAGATGAATTCACGGGCCATCATCCGCCACATCAACGGCCTGACCGGCCAGGGCTGCCAGGAACTCGCCCTGATTCTGGCCCAGGCGCCGGAAACCGAAACCATCTCCGAGAAACGGTTGCGGTTCGCCATGCCCACTGCAGTCTGCTCCTATTGCCTGAGCGAAACCCGTATCGGCAATCGCTACCAGAAAGGCAACGTCAAAAAAGCCTCATTCGAGAGCCGCCATGCAATGTGACCAGTTGCGTATCAACAGCCTGACCGTCATGGGAGGCCGGGATAAATCCGGCAACCCCGAACCCACGGACGTGTTGTTCACCCCCGGACAGATTACGGCACTGCTGGGGCCGACCGGTTCGGGAAAAAGCCGTTTTCTTTATGATATCGAATCGCTGGCAAATAACGACACGCCTTCGGGGCGCAGTATTCTTCTGGACGGCGAAAAGCCGGACCATGACCGGCGCTTCGAACTGCAGGGCAGGCTGGTGGCCCAGCTGACGCAAAACATGAATTTCGTTCTGGACATGGGCGTGCAGAATTTTATCCGCGCCCATGCGGCCAGTCGCAATGCCCCGGATCCCGAACTTGCCGCCGACGAGGTTATTGCCGCGGCCAATGATCTGGCGGGCGAGCCCTTCAGTACGCAGGCCCAGATCACCCAGCTGTCCGGCGGACAATCACGTGCCTTGATGATTGCGGATGCAGCGTTGCTCAGCTGGTCTCCCATTCTGCTCATCGACGAAATCGAAAACGCGGGCGTTGACAAACGCCGTGCCCTGGATCTGTTGCTCAAAAGCGAAAAAATCATTGTCATTGCCACCCACGATCCCGTTCTCGCGCTTTCCGCGGACCGCAGACTTGTTTTCGAACACGGCGCCGTATGTAAAGTCCAAGAGCGCAACGAAGCGGAAAAACAGTTGCTGGAGCACTTGTCTTTGATGGAAGACAAATTCTCCCAGGTCCGGGCTCAATTGCGCCTCGGTAACCCGATGCCGAACCTGTAATTTGTTATACTGATGTTTTAGAAATGAATTCATAGACAGAACTGAAAAATATCCGTCAAAAATCACTGTTATCTGTATTATTAATAGATGAACACAGTAAAACTACTTTTTTAACGTACTTTAGTTACGAATATTGCATACGCACTTGCAATGGAACAAATGTTACTATATCAATCCTTTTTATGAGTGCGGACGTCCTTTCTTTAGGGTACACCCCATTTCCCAATGATACCTTCCTGTTTCACGCGCTTTCACAAAGCATGGCCGTACCTCCTGCAGCAACCGACATCTTTGTTGCGGATCTGGAGGACCTGAACAAGCGTGTTCTTTCCGGCCAGGCCGATATCTGTAAAATTTCGACGAATATTCTGCCACAAATTCTGAAGGATTATGTGGTTCTGCGGGCGGGAGCGGCTCTTGCACACGGCTGCGGCCCGATCATCGTCAGCACGGAGCAGTGTTCTCTGGAAAAACTGAACGGCAGGCTCCTGGCCACTCCCGGATTGCTGACCACCGCCCATTTGCTCCTGACCCTGAATGGCACGCATAACGGTCCCTTCCTGCCGCTCAAACCAAATCAAATTATCAGCGCCGTCAGCAGCGGCCGGGCCGAGGCCGGACTGATCATCCATGAGGAACGTTTCATCATCGAGCGTTTCGGCTTGCATCAGATACTGGACCTGGGATCCTGGTGGGCGGGCGCCACCGGTCTTCCCCTGCCACTGGGCGTGATGGTCATGCGTCGCAACCTGGGCAACCAGCTGCACCTGGCCATGGAAAAAGCCATTCGGGAAAGCCTACAGTACGCGCAGGCCACCCCGGAAGCATCGCGGCCCTACATCCGGGAACATGCCAGAGAAATGGACGCCATGGTGATTTCCGGGTTCATCCGCAGTTATGTCAATGAATTCACATCGGAACTCGGCCCTGAGGGCGAGGCCGCCGTCAAAGCCCTTATCAAGCAGACCCTGTCCCTGCAGGGCATCTCTTTACCCGAAGACCTGCCCATCTTTCCCGTGGACAACTGATCTAAGCGGCTGTCGGTTGCGATTGTTTCACGCTTCACCCTGCGAAACATCGATACTTTCCGAATCAGGCGCGTATTCCAGCTCTTGCATTAGAGAATATCCACAAGAAGCTCTCGTGCGAGAAAAAGTGCCTTAACTATCCGACTTACTGGTTTCTTTTACTAGGATCCGGTCTTGCTTGCAGAATCTGATTGCACGCTGTTTTCCGCTTTGCCGAAGGGGACGAAGCTGAATTCAGGCACGTTTGGGATTTCTCCCATTTCCGTAAGATATTCGTAAAATAACCGCATTCCTTGCTGTTCTCGTTCTCCCAGATCAAAGACAAGTCCGTTGAAATACGAACGCATGGACGCGGCATCCAGCAAACCGCCGCGGCAGGCCTCCCGGATGATCACATCCATATGGGCCGCGCCCCAGCGTTTGGAAGCCAGCAGCGTATGGCACGGACCGTTATCCGGCTCTACGCCGCCAGGCAGGGCGTCGATGAACTCCCGGCGCGCCCCCCAGACGCCGAAGACGAACGGCAGGCCGGTCCACAGGCGCCAGACTTCGCCGAGATCCCAGATATAGGGAAAATCCGGATGACTGCGCAGGGTCAGAGCCTCGTCGCCGATGGCCAGAACCGCGGACGGATTATCGCCCTGAGAGAGCACGTCCGGCCGCTGGGCCGTTACATAGCGGACCTTCATGGGCATGTATCTGGCGAACAGGATGCGCAGCAGCGTTCCCGAGGTGTGCGTCTCGGAACTGACCAGAATGGAGCGGCCGTCAAGATCCTCGATGGGCACGCGTGAAAGCAGCAGAACGCTTTGCACCGGGCCGCAGCTGCCGATGGCCAGGTCCGGCAGCAGGTAATACCGGCCGGGATGCCGCGCGTATTCGATGGAGGACATGGAAGCCAGATCAAGATTTCCTTCCGCCATGATTTTGTTGAGCTTTGCCGGCGGCCCGTATGTAAACTCAAAGTTATGGGCAATCTCGCCGGATTCCAGCGGATAATAGATGGGGATAACGTTGCGGTAGCTGATTCTGCCCACCCGGTACGTCGGTTCTGCAGTCTGCTGCATCCTTACACCACCTCCAGTTGAGAATAATCCATGTTGCGGCGGCGTGGCTGAAATCCGGCCGTGCGGATTAAGGACTGAATATTGGCTTCAGCCAGCCGGAAACGGACGCCCGCCGCGGCCACCACGTTTTCCTCGATCATGGTGGACCCGAAATCATTGGCGCCGTAATACAAAGAAAGTTGAGCCACGTCCGGCCCCATGGTCACCCAGGAGGCCTGGATGTTGGACACGTTGTCCAGCACCAGCCGGGCCAGGGCCAGCGTACGCAGATATTCCGCGCTGGTGGCCGGGGTACAGTCTATGGCCGTGTTCTCTGGTTGAAACGTCCAGGGAATAAAGGCAGTGAAACCGCCCGTACGATCCTGCACTTCGCGTACGGCGAAAAAATGCTCCAGACGCTGCACCGGAGTCTCCACATGACCGAACATCATGGTGGCTGTGGTTCGCATTCCCTGGCGATGCGCCTCTTCCATCACGCCCAGCCATTCGGACGTGTCGCATTTGTTGGGAGCCACCCGCTGCCGGACGTCGTCCACCAGCACTTCCGCGCCTCCGCCGGGAATGGAATCCAGCCCGGCCGCGCGCAGCCTGGCGATAACCTCTGCCACGCCGACCCCTTCGAGACGCGAAATATAGACGATCTCCGGCGGTGAAAAGGCGTGGATGTGGATCGGATACTGTTTGAGGCCGGTCAGCATCTGTTCGTAAAAATCAATCTTCAGGTTGGGATTGTGCCCGCCCTGCAGCAAAATCTGCTTTCCGCCCAGCGCCAGGGTTTCCTCCACTTTGGAAGCCAGTTCCTCCGGGGACAGCACATAGCCCCCGGGCTGGTCCGGAGCGGCATAAAACGCGCAGAACTTGCAGCCGCAGGCGCAGATGTTGGTATAGTTGATATTGCGGTCCACAACATAGGATACAATGGGCTCCGGATGCAGCCGCAAGCGTACGGCATGCGCCAGTGCGCCCAGAGTATGCAACGTGGCCTGTTCCTGCAGCAGCGCGGCCGCGGCCATGTCCAGCCGCTGCCCCCGTAGCACCGCAGCAGCGATTTCCCGTACCTCGGAAGGCTCTGCCAGGGGCGAGCGCCCGGCTGCCGAATTGCTCTGAGTCACTTTCATTTTCGGGCCTTCCTTATGCATCCGGGGAACCGGCTACGGGCCGGAAACAACAGTCCCGACGAACCGGAGTGAAACCGCAACCGCGGATCATGGCTTCTATTTCACCACTGGTCAGCGCCTGCTCCGAATCCGCACCGGCCATATGGCCGATTTTTTCTTCCACCACGGTGCCGTCGAAATCATCCGCGCCATAATGCAGGGCGATCTGGGCTTGTTTGACGCCGAGCATTACCCAATAGGCCTTGATATGCGGGATATTGTCCAGCATCAAACGGCTGACGGCCATGTTTTTCATGTCTTCCACCCCCGTTCGCGGCGGAGTGTTTTCCGGAAGCTGCAGCTTGCTGTTTTCCGTCAAAAAAGGCAGCGGGATAAAACAGTTAAATCCGGCGCCGTCCTTACCATCCCGCAAGGATTTATCCTGCAGCGTACGCAGTGCGTCCAGATGATCCAAACGGTCCTGACGGCTCTCCAGATGGCCGTAGAGCATGGTGGAATTGGTTGGAAGTCCCAGTTCGTGGGCCTCGCCATGGATGCGCAGCCAGTCCTCAGCCGGAATCTTGCTGGGACAGATCCTCTGGCGTACGTCGGGTGCGAAAATTTCCGCTCCGCCACCAGGCAGCATATTCAGCCCGGCGTCTTTGAGCTGAGACAGGACTTCACGTGTTTCGATTCCGGCAATTTTTGCGAAATGGGCTATCTCAACTGCTGTGAAGGCCTTGATGCACATGCCCGGGAGGGCCGTGTGCACTTTATTGATCAATTCAAGATAATAGGAAAAATCCAGCTTCGGATGGCAGCCGCCCACAATGTGCGCCTCGTCAGCGCCCTGGGCTCTTGCGGCGGCGAATTTTTCCAGGATTTCATCCTGGCTGAGAAAAAAGCCGCCCTGCTGGCCGAGTTCGCGTTGAAAGGCGCAGAACAGGCAACCGTTCACGCAGATATTCGTATAATTGACATGGCGATTGAGGACATAATACGCCGTGTCCCCATGCAGCTCCGTGCGTACGTGATGGGCCAGAGAGCCCAGCGCGTGAAGATCCTCGCAATCAAAGAGCCTGTTCCCGTCCTCTACGGACAGGCGTTCCTCTGCCAGTACTTTTTCAAGCACCCCGGCCAGGCCGAGACGCGCATAGTAGTCTTTATCATACATAGCTGCGGCCTTATACCCCACGTCTTAACACCAGGCAACTTGCGTATTGCTCCAGGTTCCGGAGCAGTAGCCTGCCAGAAATATTTTTCTCATCTTAATGTTTTCTTAAGATTTCTTAAGATTAATAATTTATGCATACTTTTTCATTGAAACCGGCCTTTTTTTCCCTAAAATCATATATTTTGGCATATTCAGCCCATTACCGGCTTCTTGCTACCGCGTATGCTTTCGGTTACTAGTTCTGCATGATGAACGACGTACTTTCCTTAGGCTATTCTCCTTGTCCCAACGATACTTTCATTTTTCACGCCTTGGCGCATGAATTTACGCCTTTCCCGACAAAGCTGGATATCTTCCATGCGGATGTCGAAGAACTGAATCAGCGCGTACTGGCAGGACTTCCCGATATCTCAAAGGTGTCCGCGAGTATTTTGCCGCACATTCTGGACGAGTATGTCATCCTGCGCTGCGGCGGCGCACTGGGACGCGGGTGCGGCCCGATCGTTGTCTGCCCGGAAAGTTGCGAACTGGAAAAACTTGACGGCAGCCCTTTGGCAACGCCCGGCCTGCATACCACAGCGCATCTCTTGCTGCGGCTTACCGGACTGCACCGCGGCCCCTACAGGCCCATGCGCTACGATACCATCTTTCCGGCGGTCAGTTCCGGCGAAGTGGCGGCGGGGCTTGTCATTCACGAAGGCCGGTTCACCTATGCCCGTTACGGACTGCACCAGATTCTGGACCTGGGCGTATGGTGGGAAGCGGCAACCGGGCTCCCTCTTCCGCTGGGCGCCATTGTCATGCGCCGCAGCCTGGGCAACGAGCTGCACCTGGCTGCGGAAAAAGCCATTGGCGCAAGCCTCCGCTATGCGCAGCGTAATCCGGATGCTTCCCTTGATTATATCCGGGAAAATGCTCAGGAGATGGAGTTGGAAATCATTTCCAGCCACATCCGAACCTTTGTGAATGAATTTTCCGAAGACCTCGGCATGGAAGGCCAGGCAGCCATCAAGGCTTTAATCAAGCAGGCCCTGCATCTCGACGGCAAACCCAACGACATCAATGGTCGGCTTTTTCCTCTCGATTAAACCGCTTTCACCGCATTAAAACGAGCAATCCGATTACGTCCGCAAGGTGAACGCAGATACTTCTGCGAACTGTACGGATTTTTTATCGAGCCCCAGTCTGGCGTACGGGTCGTGCATTTCGCCGCGCCATCCCCAGAATTCGCCCTGAACCCGTTTGGGAACGACAAGCTGCTTGGGCACGGACTCCTTCCCGTGCAACCTGTCTTTAAGAAAGAGATAGAGCGCCAAAGACCTGACCCGCATCCCCAAAGACGGATGCCAGGGGCCGTCCAGCAGATGTTCGCGCAGGGAATTTTCCGGTGCGAGCCCGATGCGCAGCACCCGAATGGACTCTTTCCAGAATCGCAACAAAGCCGGAGCTAAAGCAGCAATAGTTACGTTCATTTCCCATGGCCTGTAGCTGCCCTCGTGCCACAGTTTCGCCAATTCCGTACCCTCCAGCACAACACAAGGATAGACACGGACCGCAACAGGATGCAGCGAACAGGTCTGTTCCAAGTCTGTTTTCCAAAGCGCCGGCGTATGACTGGGCAGACCTGGAAGCAGCTGGATTCCGGCCTGTAATCCCGCGTGTCCGATCCGTTCCACGGCCGCGTACACCACATCGGACGTATAGCCGCGACCCGAAAGTTCGAGCACCCTGTTGTCAAAGGATTGGACTCCCAGTTCGACAAGATTCAGTCCGTACTCCCGCAGAAGGTCCAGATGTTCTTCCGAAACGGCGTCGGGCCGCGTGGAGCAGCGGACCTCGCGTACGAGTCCGGCCTCGGCGTAGTGCCTGGCCAGCGCTAGAAAGGCACGCTGCCATTTTGCAGCAAGCAGGGTGAAGGTGCCGCCGAAGAAGCCCAGCTCGACGGGCGGATGATCCGGAATGGCCAACGCCTGACTCAAACGCATCTCCAACGCGTCATGGGCTTTTTGCAGAGAAAAAGACCGCTGCCCGGTCTGCAGATCCTGCGCGCAATAAATGCATTTGTTGGGGCAGCCCGCAAAAGGAAGAAAGACCGGCCAGAGTCTGTGTTTTTCTCCTGGCGGCTGCGGATGGGCGAAGGTATCGAGCGTCATATCCGAAGCATACCCTGTCTTAGACGGATGGCAAGGAATTTGGAAAAGCTGCTCCAAGTGCTTTAATTTTAATTGACAAAAGGCGGTATCCCGTTGCAAAGGCAAGGGACTGTGTTGCAAAAAAAGTTGTGAATTCTGCAGAGTTCCGTTGACGAGCAAAGCCTGCATATGTTAGGGCAACGCAGTCATGTGAACAAAAGAACGAAGTGGCACTTTTCAGCTGAAGTCGTCACGAAGGCTCGGAATCTCGCTGTATGTTCATAAAGAAGTATTTCCGGCTCGACCGAGAGTACCGAGATGCCCTGACCAACGCCAGTGTTATGGGCCTTCACATGGTGACGCACACCCTGGTGGGTGCTGCAGCAGGATATTTTTTAGACCGCTGGCTGGATACCAAGCCCTGGATGTTGCTGACGTTTCTGATTCTGGGCTCGGCGGCCGGATTCAAATCGGTCTATGTAGATTTGAAACAAGTACTCCGCGGCTTGCGGGCCGCTCCCGGATCGGCAACCGAACCGGACGAGAAGGCCTCTGCGGAGACAAATGGTGATAAACACAGTGATTCCTGACTTTCGAAGGATGAACTCCGGCCTGGAAAAGTGGCTGTTTGAAAAGGGCTTCAAAGAGGCTGCCGTTCGGATCATGGTCCGCAACCAGCTTTGGCTTACCGCCGCATCCGTTCTTTTCACCGCAGCTTTTTCTTGGGTCGGTCTGTGGCCGGTGTACTACCTGGTGGGTGTTCTGCTCGCCACGTACAATTTCTTCTCCCTGGCCAGGTTCATTCAACAGGTGGTGCACTACCACTTCACTCGGGCGCTCTTGGTTTCACTGTTAGTACGCGTCTATGGCCGGCTGCTGCTGACAGGACTGGTTTTAGTACTCATGATCGGCTGGCTCAAGGCACCTGTGGAAGCCTTGTTGATAGGCCTATCCACAGTAGTGGCAACTATACTTTTTTGGGGTGGCTCTTACGTTTTCGAGCAAAAAGTTAAGGAGGCATAAGGGATATGGCAGGTGGATTACCGCATCCGGTGCTCTGGTCGCACCTTTCCGGACTTGACCATGCTGTGGCAGAAATGCTGGGCAATCCGCACATGGAAACCAAGCACATCGTTTACTCCTGGCTGGCAATGATCATACTGATCGTCTTCAGTTATTTCGCCAGGAAGAAACTGACCCTTGTCCCGGGCAAAGTTCAAAATGTTGCTGAGGTCATTGTCGGTGGATTGGAAGATTTTACCATTTCCGTCGTCGGTGAAGACGGCAAGAAGATTTTCCCGATTCTGTGCGGCATTTTTCTGTTCATTCTGGTTCAAAACCTTCTGGGTCTTGTCCCCGGCTGCGACGCCCCGACGGCCAACGTCAATACCAATGCCGCCATGGCGCTGTTCGCTTTCGCCTACTACAACCTTGTGGGCCTCTGGCGCTGGAAAGCCGGTTACATCAAACATTTCATGGGCCCGATGTGGTGGCTGTCTCCGCTGATGCTGCCTCTCGAATGCATCAGCCATATTGCACGCCCCCTCTCTCTTACTCTTCGTCTTTTCGGTAACATCCGCGGCGAAGAAATCGTGCTCGTACTGTTCTTCATGCTGGCCCCTGTCGTGGGCACGGTACCGATCTACTTCTTGTTCATGATCGCCAAGGTACTGCAGGCATTTATCTTCTTCATGCTGACCATGATTTATCTGAAGGGCTCTCTGGAGCACGCGCATTAAAAATCGTGCAAGCATTACTAACGGGGAAATGGTCGTCAGACCGAAACATACAACACACTTTAGGAGGAATCCAAATGCGTAAGACTCTGATTACTCTGGTTAACCTGATTGCCCTTCTGGCCTGTGCCAGCGTAGCCTTTGCCGCCGACGGCGCTGATGTACCCCTGGCTACCGGTCTGATCAAACTCGCTGCCGCTTTCGGTATGGCCATCGCCGCCGCCGGTTGTGGTATCGGTCAGGGCCTGGGTCTGAAGGCCGCTTGTGAAGGCACCGCCCGTAATCCTGAGGCCGGTGGTAAGATCATGGTTACCCTGATCCTTGGTCTCGCATTCGTTGAATCTCTTGCTATTTACGCTCTGGTTGTCAACCTGATGCTCATCCTGTAGTATTAGAACCAGTCGTAGGTTTTTTCGCAAAAAAGGAGGCCTATTGCCTCCTTTTTTGCCTTCAGTACACGTTATCATTTTCACAAAAGGTTCGTGCTCTTGGTTACGAAAATGCACAGTCCTATGAAAAGCGAACATATTCCCAGAGCGACCATCCAGCGTTTAGCCATGTATGTTCAGGTCCTCGAAGATCTGACCAGGGATGGGACGCAAGTTGTTTCTTCTGAGCTGCTGGCCAAGGCCTGTTCTGTAAATCCTTCGCAAATTCGCAAGGATCTTGCTTATTTTGGTGAGTTTGGCGTACGCGGTGTCGGATATTATGTGCAGGAACTCAACGCCTCAATCAAACGGGCTTTGGGTGTGGACAGAATTTGGAACTGCGCCATCGTCGGTGTCGGCAATCTGGGCCGCGCACTTTTGAACCATACGGAATTCAAAAAACGCGGTTTTTATATCGTCGGTGCGTATGATTGCGACCCCTTCAAGATCGGAGAAGATATCTCCGGACTCGAGGTCATGTGCACTAAACGCCTAAAAGACAAGGTCAACGAGCTTGGCATTGTCATTGCGATAATCACGACTCCTCCGGAACGCGCTCAACGGGCCGCCAACCATATTATCGACGCTGGTATCAAAGCCATCATGAATTTTGCTCCGGCAAGAATTGACGTTCCCAGCGACGTTTGTCTGGAGTATGTCGACTTTTTCCATCATTTTTATGCGCTGGCTTTCAATACTACGCTTACCCAACGCTACCCAGAAAGCGGCTCCGGAAAAACTTCTTCCAAACCCAAACCTGACAGCAGCCTGAAATAATCCAACGCATTTCGGCTGTCCCCTCTCATTTTTTATAATAAATTCCTTCCTTTTTAGTATGAATTAGTTCATCTGTTTTACTGCATGGTTGCGGTGTTTTGTCTGTATTTTATTTGTTGCTACAACGCTTTTTTTACTAAATCTTCGTTAACAACAGGCAGGCTGGGCTGCGTCTCCATGAATCTGTTCGCTTCGATAAATGCTGAGATTGTGTTGCACTTGTTGCCAGTTGGTCTATACTATTTACCACTTGCGTTTGTATTCAATTTGTATAAATTCGCCTTCCGTTACGGCAATCTATTTGTGCGGCACGATTACCTTTTTTGTAAAACAATAAACCAGGGACACAGCTTGAAGCCATGCACCAAACGATCGCTTTACTCACCGATTTTGGCTTGACTGATCCTTACGTCGGTCAATTGAAAGGTATGATCCTGCAACATGCGCCCGACGCACGTATTGTGGATCTTGGACATGACATTGCTCCCTACGCTCTGGAGCAGGCTGCTTTCTATCTTCGCGTCAGCTTTTCCTATTTTCCCAAAGGCACTGTCTTCACTGCCATAGTAGATCCCGGCGTAGGAGGGGCTCGTCGGATTATCTGCCTGGATGCCTTTGGATATCATTTTCTGGCGCCGGACAACGGTGTATTGGGATTGCTGCTCAAGGACGACCCGGAAGCCACCGCCTATGAAATGACCGCCAGAGATTGGGGAGCTGTCTGTCCGACTTTCCATGGTCGCGATTTGTTCGCTCCTATGGCTTCCTACCTCTGCATCGGTGAAAGTCCCGAAACCATGGGACATCCTGTTCCCTTGAATTCATTGAAGTCGCTGCCCAACTCGAAACCGCAGATTAATGGCGACTATCTGACCGTCAGGGTCATGCACGTGGACCATTTCGGCAATGTCATCCTGAACGCTTCGATTGATCCGTGGATGGAAATTTTCAAAAAGCAGACCGCCATATCGCTGCACAGCCCCACGGCCATTTCTTTGAAAATCGTCGACAGCTATTGCCAGTTGCAAGATGGCAGTGTGGGCCTGATTCCCGGCAGTCAGGGGTATCTCGAATTGGCGCAAAACCAGTACGCGGCTTCATCGTATCTGGGCTGCACTGTGGGGGATGAACTCGTTTTCGGACCAGGGGATTTTTCTTTATGATCAATGCGGTACGCGCCCGCAGAATTCTTCCCATGGGCGAGAACCGTACCAGCATCGACAACGGTTGCATTTTGTTTTCAGGTTCGACCAAGACTATCCTCAAGGTCGATACCTACGACAGGCTTCGCAAGGAATTTTCCGGCAAATGCGAAGACCTGGGAGATGTTGTTCTGTTTCCCAGTCTTGTTATGGCGCATACGCACCTGGAACTCAGCCACACGGGCGGCCGAACCCTCGAAGGCGGCGGATTCCCTGCCTGGGTCCGTTCCTTGCTGCAAAATCCTTTGGAACAATGCGATACGCAGGCTCTTTCCGAAGCGATAGACACGCTACAGCAGACCGGCGTCGGTTTTGTGGCTGACATCTCCAGCCGCAACGGCGTCCAGGTGTCCTCCATGCTTGCCGCCGCGCGTATCGGCTATTTGATTTTCCTGGAAGTTTTCGGCTTCGGCAAAATCCGCCTCACTGACGAACCGCCCTGGCCATACGGTCCGGGCCGTGCGATTCTGGACTCCGAACCCGAACATGTTTCCGCTGCCGGACACGCGCTGTATTCCACCAGCGCCGAACGTTTGCAGATCGCCAAGTCCTGGTGCGAATCTCGCGGACTTCCTTTCAGCCTGCATCTCGCAGAGTCTCCGGAGGAAAATTCTTTTTTGCTGGAAAACGAAGGTGAGCTGGCTGCTCTGTTCAAAAAACGTATTCTTCCAAAAAATTTCCAACCGCCGAGACAGCTTCCTGTGGCGTATGCCGACAGTCTGGGCTTATTAAATCAACGCACCCTTGCCGTGCATTGCGTACAGATTACAGATTCGGACGCCGCCATTCTGGCCGAACGCGGCACCCATGTCTGCCTGTGCCCGCGCAGCAATGCCCAGATCGGCGTTGGAACTCCACCGGTGGCTATGCTCCGCAAACACGGCTGCTCCATCAGCCTGAGTACGGACGGATTGTCTTCCTGTCCGGATCTGAATCTCTGGAATGAACTTCGTTATACGCGCGAGCATCTTTGTGAGGAAATTCCCTTGCCAGAATTGCTTGCTTGGATTACAGCCAACCCCGCAGAGGCACTAGGAATTTCCGATCAATACGGAACGTTGTCCGAAGGAAAGCTGGCCTCATGGACGACCCTTCCGGAGGACCTTGCGGATTGTCTCTAAGCGCAAACCCTTGTATGGCGCGGCTTTTTTTTGTTTTTGTTTTTATCTTGTTCTACTTGCCCAGTTCTTGTACTATTTCTAACGGCACTTTTCATCCCCAGCCCACGGTCCGACATGGATAGAGAAAATCGATTCAACTGGCCTCATAAAGACCTTCTGTCGATCTCCCAAATGACTCGTAAAGAGGTACACCATTTATTGGATACCGCTACGTACTTCAAGGAGATCAATACGCGCGCTGTCAAAAAGGTCCCTACGCTCAAAGGGCGTAGCGTGGTCCTTTTTTTCGCGGAACCCAGCACGCGCACCAAGACATCCTTTGACGTCGCAGGCAAACGACTTTCGGCCGACACTTTTGCCCTCGGCAGCAGCGGGAGCAGCCTGACCAAGGGCGAAAGCCTGAAGGACACGGCGCTGACGCTTCAGGCCATGTCCCCCGACGCCATCGTGATCCGCCACCAGCGCAGCGGAGCCGCTCAGTTTCTTGCAGAGAGACTGAAATGCTCCATCATCAATGCGGGTGACGGATGGCACGCCCATCCCACTCAAGCGTTGCTGGACAGTTTGACGTTGCGCGAGCACTGGGGCGATTTCAAAGGAAAAACCGTTCTGATTCTTGGTGATATTTCGCATAGCCGCGTGGCCCGCTCCAATGTGACGATGCTCACAATGCTGGGAGCCAAAGTCCGGCTTTGCGGCCCCCGTACGCTGCTCCCTCCCGGTGTAGACACCTGGAAAGCATCTGTTTACACTGACCTCAATCAGGCGGCAAAAGGCGTTGATGCAATCATGTGCCTGCGGCTGCAGTTGGAACGCCAGCAGGCCTGCCTGCTGCCCGATTTGCGTGAATACGCCCGGACGTATTGCCTTGGCCATCGCCACTTGGAGCTGGCCAAGCCCAATGTGAAAATTTTGCACCCCGGGCCGTTAAACAGAGGCATCGAGATCGATTCCGCTCTGGCAGACACCCCTGAGAGCCTGATACTTGATCAGGTAGCCTCGGGTGTGGCCATCCGGATGGCCGTTTTGTATATTTTACTAACGCGATAAGGAGGCCGCCGTGCCCAAGCCTGACCTGATTGTACGCGGCGCCATTTGGGAAGACAGCCCGCGAGACCTGGCGATTGCCAAAGGCAAAATCCTCGAGATGCTTCCCTATGATGAAAAGCGCAATTTTGACGCACGCATCATAGATGCCCATGAATTGCTTCTCCTGCCCAGCTTCATTGACGCGCACACGCACATGCGCGAGCCCGGCTACGAATACAAGGAAAACATTGCTACCGGCCTTGGTGCCGCGGCTCATGGCGGTTTCGGCCACATCATGTGCATGGCCAACACCAAGCCTGTCAACGATCACGGCCCCATAACCACTTTCATGCTCGAACAGGCGCAGAAATCCTGGCGCCACGGCCCGCATCTGCATCCCATCGGCGCTTTGACTAAAGGGCTGGAAGGCAACGAACTCGCTCCCCTGGCCGAACTGGCGGAAGCCGGGTGCATTGCGTTCTCCAATGACGGGCGCCCCGTGGCCAGCACGGAAACATTCCGGCGCGCCATGGAATACGCCTCCGGGCTGGGTAAAATCGTCATCGACCATTGCGAGGATCCGGCCATGGCTCCCGGAGCCGGCATCAATGAAGGGATTCTCAGTGGCAATCTCGGACTTAAAGGACAGCCCACCGTGGCTGAGAGCGCCCAGGTGGCTCGGGATATCCTGCTCTCGCTTTATCTGCAGTTGCCCATCCATCTTGCGCACATCAGCTGTCGCGAATCCGTCGAACTGATTGCCTGGGGCAAAGCCAAGGGCGCTCAGGTGACTGCGGAAACTTGCCCCCACTACCTGATCTGGACCGAAGACATTGTCATCGATTACAATACGCTGGCCAAAGTCAGCCCCCCTATCCGCAGCGCAGACGACCAGCTGGCCCTGATTCAGGGGCTACGCGAAGGCGTTATCGACATACTTGCCACGGACCACGCACCGCATGCGGCCGACGAAAAGGAACAGACTTTCGAGGACGCACCCTGCGGCATTTCCGGGCTGGACAGCGCTCTGCTCACCACATGGGGCCTTGTCATGAACAAGACCCTCGACAGGGAAACTTTTCTCCGCGCCTGGTGCCACAAGCCCGGAGAAATTTTCGGACTGGCCACCAACCATTTTCAACCGGGCGATCCGGCTGATTTTTTTCTTTTCGATTCTCATAATACGCACATTTTCGATGCTGATTCGATGCACTCGCTTGGCAAAAACACCCCCCTTCTGGGATCCAAGGTCACCGGTCGCGTCCAGGCGCACTTCATCGGAGGCAGAAATGTTATTTAAGTTGTCGAATTTCTGGGAGAAAGTCTAGCATGCAAGATCCTTTTAAATCCGCACTCGCCCTTTGCACCACGCTCATCCGGAATGGTTTTGACGCATACATCATCAATGCGCAATTGCAGCAGCAGGTTCTGAACCAGACTAGCACGTCCGACACAATTGAAATGGACATCGCGGCCAATGCGTCCATAGACGATCTTATCAAGCTTTTCCCTGAAACCAGGACCTCCGGCGAACCCTATGCGCTGGCCGCACTGGAAAGAGACGGATTTCTATTCCGCTTTTACCCCGTGGATGTGGTCGAAAGTTCGCATCCGGATACCGCCCTGGCGCGCATCACCATGCGCCTGCTGCGCAAGCTTGACGAAACCCAGGAACTGCCTACGCCGCTGGCCTGCTCCTATTTGCCGCGGGCTACAGACGAATATGAAGGGTTCAAGGATGTGGACGAGGGGTCGATTTGCTTCAAGGGACTTCCTGACGAAACGCTGAAACAAAATTATCTGCGCGGCGTCCGCGCTCTGCGTTTTGCCGCAAACTACCATTTGCCCATCGAAGAAAACACCTGGATTTCCATCATCCGCGGGGCGCAGTCCCTGCTGGACTATGTGGCCTTTACCGACATCATGAACGAATGGCGCAAGGTGGAAGCCGAAAACATGCATGCTTTCGTGCGCATGCTTTTCGATACGCAGATTCTGCGCGGCCTGATGCCGGAAATTGCCGCTCTCAGCCGCTTGAAGCAGACAAAACCCGACGGCGACGAGGAAATCGTTTTCGAACATACGCTCGAGACCATGCGCCGCTATCCGGAAGAACTTCCTTACGATTGGTTCGGTACATTTGCCTGCATGTTCAAGGACGTTGGCAAACTCTACACCGCCGAATACATCAACGGCGCCTGGACCTTTTATCAGTGTCATTTTGTGGGCGCGAAAGTCACCAGGCGTATTCTGCAGCGCTTGCGTTTCGACCCGGTAGATACGGACTTGATTTGTTTGCTGGTCAAAAATCACGACCGATTCAATTATATGCTTACGGACAGAGGCCTGCAGCATTTCAAAGCCCTGGACGAATTCCCTCGGCTCATTGAAATCGCACGGGCAACAATCAAGGCCACCAACGGCAGCTATGCGGCCTTCAACTCCAATATGAAGAACCTGGAGCGGACCGCAACGCCCGGCGAAATGCCCGAACCGCTGCTCAACGGCAACGAAATCATGGACTTTGCCGGCATCAGGCCCGGCCCGGCCGTCGGTCTGATCCGCGAAGCCCTGATCGCCGCACAGATCACCGGAGAAGTCCTGACCGTACCCGATGCCGTGGAATTCATCGCACGCTACAAAGACAGGGAAATGCTCTAAGAAAAAGAGATGTCGTGGGGCTGCATGCCCCATACCCCCGCCAGGGGGATGAGCCCCCTGGACCCGCATCTTGCGATATAACAGTTTTTTTGCACTCAAATCGTAACTGCTACCGGTTTTTGAGCTACGCAGGTATTTTTGCAGAGGATCTTGGCAACCTAAGGAGCTGAGATCCTCTCGTACACCAAGCGGGATATTTACATTCCTAAGCCGCCGGAGGCAGTTATACCCCCTATGTCCAAAGAACTCCCCGTCAATCTGCTGGATTTGCCTTACGCCAGGCTCGAAGCTTACGTTTGCGGCGAACTGAACCTGCCGCGTTACCGGGCAGAACAGCTCTGGCAGTGGTTTTGGTATCGCAACTGCACGGACTTCAGCGGCATGACCAATATTTCCAAGTCGCTGCGCAAAGAGCTGGCGGAACGGACGCGGCTGTTTGTTCCGGAGGTGGCGCGGACGCTGGTCAGCTCGGACAGCACCGTCAAATTTCTGCTGCGTCTGGATGACGGCAACCATATTGAAACGGTGTTGATTCCGGAAAAAAGCCATTACACGCTCTGCCTTTCGACCCAGTGCGGCTGCGCCATGGCCTGCGCCTTCTGCAGCACGGGCAAACTCGGATTTACGCGCAACATGACACACGGCGAGATTCTCGGCCAGATCCTGGTGGCCAGGAGCTACCTCGATGCGCATCCGGAAGCCCTGCAACTGCGCAACCTCGTATTTATGGGTATGGGTGAACCCCTGTTGAACATCGACACCATGCTCGATGTGCTGGAGACCCTGGACAACCCCACCGGGCTGAACTTTTCCAGCCGCCGGGTCACGGTTTCCACCGTGGGCATACAAAAAGGGATCGAAAAACTGGCCGGCAACGAGCATTGCTCTCTGGCCGTTTCTCTGCATGCGCCCAACCAGGAACTACGCGCCCAGCTGATGCCCAAGGCGGCCCAGTTGCACCTGGACGATCTGATGGCCTGCCTGGACAACTTACCGCTCAGACCGCGACAGCGGATAACGTATGAATACGTGCTCCTGGCCGGAATCAACGACCAGCCTGTCCACGTCAAACAGCTTGTCCGCCTGCTGGGGCAGCGCAAAGCCAAAATCAATCTGATACGCTTTAACGCGCCGGCGCAGGACAACCCCGTATTCACCTCTCCCAGCGAGGAAGATGCGGTAGCTTTCGCTCAACGGCTTCGGGATCGGGGCCAGACCGTCACCTTGCGCAAAAGCAAGGGACAGGATATTGCTGCCGCTTGCGGCCAATTGAAGGCTCTACACGACTAATTTTTTCACTTTGTCACTTTTTTGTTGCAAAACAAGGCTATTGGTTTTAGGCGCTATGCTAATCGCATAGCGTTAACGGACGTTTTGATAAGCGCCCGCCTTTTTGTATTCTATACATTCATTCTTTTCTAACCTTAACCAACCATAGAACAGCCATGAATTCTTCTTTTCAACCGGATTTCGCCAAGCAGGGCGGCTTGATTCCCGCCATTGTTCAGGATGCGGCGAGCGGCGATGTACTGATGCTTGCCTATGTCAATGAAGAAGCCTGGAGCATGACCCTTTCAACCGGAGAGGCTCATTACTGGAGCCGCAGCAGACATACGCTCTGGCATAAAGGCGGAACATCCGGTCATGTACAGAAGATCAAAGCCATTCGCTTGGATTGTGATGATGACACGCTGCTTTTCATTGTGGATCAGATCGGCGGCGCTGCCTGCCACAAAGGCTACAAAAGCTGTTTTTTCCGCGAACTCAAGGACGGAACCGAGAGCATCTGCTCTCCTCTGGTTTTCGATCCAAAGGAGGTTTATAAATAATGACTCAGTCAGGAATTCTCAAATTCGGCATTCCCAAGGGCTCGCTCCAGGATGCGACCATTAATTTATTCGCCAAATCGGGCTGGAAAATCCGCCAGTACCATCGCAACTATTTTCCCGACATCAATGACCCGGAAATGCAGCTGAGCATGTGCCGCGCCCAGGAAATGTCCCGCTACGTGGAAGACGGAACCCTGGATGTAGGTCTGACCGGCAAGGACTGGATTCTGGAAAACAGCTCCGACGTAATTGTGGTTTCGGACCTGGTCTACTCCAAAGTCAGCAACCGCCCCGCGCGCTGGGTGCTGGCCGTCAACAGCGAATCACCTTTCAAGCGTCCTGAAGACCTGAAAGGCAAAAAGATTGCCACTGAACTCTGCAACTTCACCAAGCGCTACTTTGAAGACGCCAACATTCCGGTGGAGGTGGAGTTCTCCTGGGGCGCCACCGAAGCCAAAGTGGTCGAGGGACTGGCAGACGCCATTGTCGAGGTCACGGAAACCGGCACCACCATACGCGCCCACGGCCTGCGTATCATTGCCGAACTGCTCCAGACCAACACGCAGCTCATCGTCAACAAAAAAGCCTGGGAAGACCCCTGGAAGCGGGCTAAAATCCTCAAAATTGATTTGCTGCTTCAGGGTGCGCTCCGCGCCGAAAAACTGGTGGGTTTGAAGATGAACCTGCCGGAAGAAAAAATCCCCGATGTCATGAAGCTGCTCCCCAGCCTGACTTCTCCCACGGTGGCCAACCTGTACAACAAGGACTGGGTCTCCATCGAAATCGTCGTGGACGAAGGCATTGTCCGCGAACTGATCCCCAACCTGAAAGAACTGGGCGCCGAGGGCATCATTGAATTCGCGCTGAACAAAGTCGTGTAGCTCTACGCTTTTCATCCGATACACAAGAGGACGCCCTGGGCGTCCTTTTTTTTGTTTACTTTTTAAACCGTAAGCCGCCAAAACGCTTGACAGCGCATCATTTTTGCACTTTACTTCAACCACTTATTCTCAGGGCAGGGTGAAATTCCCTACCGGCGGTATCCCGGTCTTTCCGGGGAGCCCGCGAGCGCCTCCCGCGTTGTGCAGGAGGGACAGCAGATCAGGTGCGATGCCTGAGCCGACGGTTACAGTCCGGATGGAAGAGGATAAGGCAGTCTCTTTTCCCCAGGGTTATTCCCTGCCGCAAAGATTTGCGAACGCTAGTATTTCTGTTTGCTTTCTCACTGCCTGTTTCCATGCCCTGATTCATGTTCGCGACACACTAGAGGAGTGTCTCATGAATCAGTCTCTGCTTTCTCAATTCGGAAACGCGTTCGACCGCGTTGAAAAAGGGCTTGCCGCCCTTGCCAAGGGCCAGGGCGTCCTTGTTACCGACAATGAAAACCGCGAAAACGAGGGCGACCTCATCTTTGCCGCTGAAAGCCTGACCGCGGCACAGATGGCTATGCTGATCCGCGAATGCAGCGGCATAGTCTGCCTCTGCCTTCCGCAGGAGCGTATCCTGCAGCTCAAGCTGCGGATGATGGTCGAAAACAACTCCAGCCGTTATCAGACCGCATTCACCGTTTCCATTGAAGCGGCCCAGGGCGTCACCACCGGCGTATCCGCTGTTGACCGCGTCACCACCATCCAGGCCGCTATTGCCGACGGAGCCCAGCCTGCGGACCTCTGCCAGCCCGGACATGTGTTCCCGCTGTGCGCACGCCCCGGCGGCGTGCTCGAGCGTCAGGGACACACCGAGGCCACCGTGGATCTGATGCGGCTCGCCGGTCTCAAGCCATACGGCGTTCTTTGCGAACTCACCAATCCCGACGGCACCATGGCCAGACTCCCGGAAATCGTGGCATTCGCCCGGCAGCACCAGATGACCGTGCTTTCCGTGGACGATCTGGTCGCCTACCGTACGGAGTACGAGCGCAAAGCTTCTTAACTTAGCTGGCAAGGCGTGTTCTAGCGCCATTCAGGGGCAAGGCCGGTATTTTATATTACCGGCCTTTTTTATGCTTTTGTCCCGTCCTAAAATAGGTTGACAATACAAGGACCTATTTTATGGATGATCAGAAAAATCAGCGCGTAAGGCGAACCCAACGAGACTACACGATGGGCTTTAAATTATCCGTCGTTGCCCAGGTGGAAAAAGGGGACATGACGTACAAGCAAGCCCAAAGGATGTATGGTATTCAAGGGCGAAGTACAGTTCTGAAATGGCTTAGAAAGCATGGAACCTTAGACTGGAGCAAACCTGTGGTTAGTACTCGTAATTCTCCAAAAGTAAAGGAAACCCCGGCTCAAAAAATCAAGCGTCTTGAAAAAGAGCTGCAAGACGAGAAGATCAAAAACATGCTTCTCAATGAAATGATTGATATTTCAGATCGAGAGTACGGAACTGCCATAAGAAAAAAGCTTACCCCCGAGCTGCGCGAAACCTTCAGCAAAAAGGTGGAGTAAGTTTATCTGCTTGCTGCAAGCTGCTCGGGGTGAGTCGACAATCTATCTATCAGGCGGAAAAACGCCATGAAACTCGTATGTGTCAGCTTCAGATCGTGAAGAAGCTGGTGCTTGCGGTCAGGGCCAGAATGCCGCGGCTTGGGACAAGAAAGCTGTATGCCTTGCTACGTGAAGCGATTTCCGCGAAGGGCATCAAACTTGGCCGTGATGCCTTATTCGCTATGTTGCGCGAGGAGCATATGCTTATAAGACCGAAGAAAAACTACACAAAGACCACAAACTCAAGACATTGGATGAAAAAGCATCCCAATTTGCTCAAAGAAAACCAGCCTACGGGACCAGAGGAAGTGTTTGTCAGCGATATAACCTATTTGGTGACAAACAAACGGACGTACTACCTGTCTCTGATCACGGATGCCTTTAGCAGGAAGATTATGGGACATAGTTTGAACCCTGATCTAGGGGCCGAAGGGGCGTCTCGCGCATTGGACATAGCCGCCAAAAGTCGACTGACAACAAAGCGCACAATCCACCATTCGGACAGAGGGCTTCAATATGCTTCGGCACTTTACCAAGGGAAGCTAAAAGAGGCGAGGATGATTCCTTCCATGACAGACGGGTACGATTGTTACCAGAATGCCTTGGCCGAACGCATGAATGGCATCCTCAAGCAAGAGTTTTTGTTTGTTAACTGTAGCAATTATGAAGAACTCAATGCCCTGGTGAAAGAGTCAGTAGAGATTTATAACTCTGAACGACCGCACCTGAGTTTGGATATGCAAACGCCGGAAAGTGTACATAAATCGGGCTGCGAGGTTTCCCACGCAGCCCGATCGTAATCCTCTAAAACCGTCAATCCATTTCAGGACGGCTCATTTATATCCTCAGTCCGGACTACGATTCTTCGTATACGAGTTGTCTATTTTCTTAAAAGCGATTATGTGAATATACCGCTTTGAATGGCTTTTTTTGACAAATGCCGATTACAGCCCAGGAAGACGCTTGTTTCCCAGGCTATAGAACTCTGCGGTTGCAGAGTCCTCAGAATAACCCGACCACGCATCCGGAGTACGCCACCCATGACCCGTTCGCTCTTTTTCAACAGCATCGCGCTGGCTTTGTTGCTGCTTTTGGGCACCATTCCCGTTCTGCTGCCTAAAACTTTTCTCGGGCCGTCTCCGTTCCTTTCCTCTGTCAACTACGCGTGCATCGGGCTGCTCCTTGCAGGGGCCTGTTTCGGAGTATTCGTGTCCCGGCGACTGCTGCAGGAATCCGACTCGCTAAAACATTATGTGATTTTGTATAGCCTGGTGGCTCTGGCTTTGCTGCAGGCTTATCTGCATTACCTTTTTGTGGACAAACAGTTTTATATGAATAATCCCTTTCTCAATGAGTTGTGGCAGTTTCACCACCTGAGAAAGGTCATCGAACTCTCTCCGGAGGTCATTCCCCACAGCTACAGATTTCTGCCCTTCGGGCTTATTTCCTTCATAAGCTGGCTCACGGATAATTTTTTCTTTGCCAAGACCTTTTATCGGGTCTTTTTTTACTTCTGCACCCTGCTGACGTTCTTCCGCCTTTTCAGGACATGGCTTGATTCCAATGCCGCGCTCGTGGCTACGCTCATCCCCGTGATCCTGTTTCCCGTCAGCATTGCCTTTTTCGCCGGACAACCCACTGATCCGCTGTCGCATTTCAGCTTTGCCCTGACCATGCTTTTTCTCGTACAGCGGCGTTTCCCGGAATTCGCCATGTGGTGCCTGGCCGGATTGTTTGCCAAGGAGTCCCTGCTGGTCATGCCCCTCTGCTGGCTAATCTGCGCACGGGACATTCCCCTGCGCGCCAGAGCGATTCAGACAGGTGCTTTGCTCGCATGTGCCTTTATTGCCCTGTTTTCTGTCCGTTTGTACGTCGAATCCGGATCTTTCCAGTATTCTGCGATTTCGGGCATTGGGGTTGATCATATCCTTCAGAATCTGAAGACTTCGTACTGGCCCCTGCAAATTCTTTTTCAGATCGGTCTGCTGCTGCCGTTCTGGTGGATCAGTCGCCGTTCCCTGCCTCCGGATGTTCATGGAATGCTGTTTGTCCTGCTGCCGGCCATCACTGTTTCAAATCTGATGTTCAGCTGGATGCACGAAGCCCGCAATTTCGTTCCCTGCACCTTTCTGCTGGCCCTGGCCTGTGTGCTCGCGTTCACCGGCAAAAGCTTGGAAAAGACGCACAGCGCATCCTGAACGGCAAATACCGGCCGATTACGCTTGTCATGAAGATCCGGCCGGAAAACGGCCCTGATGTTTTGGGAATTAATCCCGTTCGGTAATCTTGGGCGCGTTATAGCCGCCCCAGGTCTGCTGCGAGACGCCAACCACCATAAACGCGTCCGGGTCTATGGCTGAAATGATGTGTTTCACATCATAAATACGCGAGCGCAGCACTGTGAAATAGACCATCTTGCGGTTTTTACCGGAAAAACCGCCGGTCACGTCCCAGAGGGTCACGCCGCGTTGCAGTTCGTGCATCACGGCTTCGCAGATGGGGTCGGCCCTGTCCGTAATGATCATCAACGTGCGTACCTGGCTGGAACCTTCCAGCACGTAATCCGACAGCAAACCGCTAAGAACAAGGGAAAGCAGGGCCAGCAGGGCCGTTTCCCAGTTGAAAACCAGCCCGCCGACGAGGATGATGACCAGGTCCGTAAACAGATAGGACTGGCTGAGGGGAAATCCGGTCTTGTTGTAAATGATCCGCGCCAGAATGGACGTGCCGCCCACTGTGCCGCCATAACGGTAGATAAGCCCTGTACCGACCCCGTACAGAATGCCGGCATAGACGGCGGCCAGCAAGGTGTTGTGCGTTACCGGATAAGGTTCCAGCAGTTTGGGCAGCACAACAGCCATGAAGTCGGAACCGAACGAAAACACAAGAACGGCGACCAGGCTGGACCAGATGAACTTCCAACGACCCAGCGACCAGTAGCCTATGATAAAAAGCGGCACGTTCACCACAAGATAAAACGTCCCCACCGGGAGCTGCGTATAGTGGTTGACGATAATGCCCAAACCGCTGACGCCGCCGGCGGCCAGGTTGTACGGGAGCTGAAAAATAACATAGGCCATGGCGGAAACCCAGGCTCCCAGGGCAATCAGGCTCTGTTGCAGTCCGACACGCAGAATGGCTTCTTTCCAATCCATTCGAAGTTTGGCTTTTACAGCTTGAGATAAACGATGCATATACAGAGGCTACCCAAGCTCGTACTTGGAAGCAACCCCGTTTTCGTTTTCTACCGTAAGCTTGTTTTGCTCCCTGGAAGCATGTAAAATCATATCTTTCCTTATGGAATTGAGAAATACTTTCATTCCTTCCCCTGTCTTTTTTTTTCTTTTAGAATAAACTCGTTTCATCCAAGCAGAAAATATGACAATATCCATACCTACGCTCCGTCTCATACATATACCCTTGCAACAAGAAACGAGCATACATTGAAAAATTTTGATAATTTCAGCCTGAAACAGAAAATTTTCTTCGGCTGCATTTCCATACTCCTGCCCATACTCTTCCTGACGGGCTACCTCGTCTATCAACAGGCTCGCCAGGCCATTACCACGAGTATCGACCAGCAACTGAGCATTACCAACAAAACCATCAAAAGCATGGTGCTGACGGCAGCCAACGTCTCCATACGCAGCTTTTTACGCGCCGTAATGGAAAGCAACCTGGCCATTTGCAACGATCTCTACCAAGAGACTCAGGCAGGTGAAATGAGCCTGGAAGAAGCACAGAACATAGCGAAAAAAATCCTACTGAGCCAGCCCATAGGTTCATCAGGCTACCTGTACGTTCTCGGCGGCGACGGAACAGTCCTCATTCATCCCAACAAAGCGCTTGTCGGTACCAATATTGCGAAGATGGAGTTTGGTAAACGGCAATTAAAGCAGAAAAACGGGTATCTCGAATACGACTGGAAAAATCCCGGCGAAAAAGAGGCTCGGCCAAAAGCCCTCTTCAGCGGGTACTTCAAACCATGGAACTGGATAATATCCGTCTCAAGCTACCGCAGTGAGTTTTCCGAACTGGTTACGGTTGATGATTTCCGCAACCAGGTGCTGGGCATCAAACTGGGCAAGGACGGCTATCCGTTTATTCTGGATTTTGCAGGTCATATCGTCATACACCCAAAAATTGACGGGAATGTTTTTGATGACAAGAATAAAGCCTATACGGAAGTGATGAGCGAAATGGTCTCCCGGCGTTCAGGCCATCTTGAATATCCGTTCAAGGATCCACAAACTGGAACGTTCCACGATAAAATCGCTTTTTTCGATACCATTGATGATTTCGGCTGGATCGTCGGGTCCGCCGTGTATGTCGACGAATATTACGCACCGCTCAAACGGATTCAGTATATTCTTCTCGGCACGACGCTGCTGGGCGTTCTGGCCGCCATACTTCTGTCCATTCTGCTTTCGTCCATCATCGCCCGTCCCTTCAAACAACTCATGGAGCGTGTGGAGGAAGGCATCCGGCAGCAGGGACTCTCCTTTATCGATGCCAAGTACCAGGGCAACGAGGTTCGCGCCATTGCACAGCGGTTTTATGAGATTCTGTCCAGTATCCAACGATACAGCGAAGAGCTCGAAGTGGAAATCGTGGAGCGCCGCAATGCCGAAGACAAGCTGAAGATCTACTATGAAGTATTCCTGAATACCATCGAAGGCGTCACCATCACGGACCATAACGCCGTCATTCTGGAAGCAAACCCGGCCTTTGCCAATATTACCGGCTATTCCCTGGATGAAGTGCGGGGCAATAAGCCCTCCATCCTCAAGTCCGAACTTCACGATAAAAACTATTACAACAACATGTGGCATTCCCTGGAGACCAAGGGCGCCTGGTCCGGAGAAATCTGGAACAAAAGCAAAGATGGCCGTATCTTCCCGGAACTGCTGAACATCAGCGCCATCAAAGATCAAGACGGCGAAATTTCCCACTTTGTCGCGTTTTTCCAGGATATTTCCGAAATCAAGGCTCATGAAGAAACTATCCGTCACATGGCCTACCACGACTCTTTGACGTCCCTGCCCAACCGTACGCTGCTTCTGGAACGTCTGGAGACGATCCTGAAAAAGGCCGACAAAGATGCTGCCGTGGCTATCCTGTTCATAGACATCGACAACTTCAAGACGATCAACGACAGCCTCGGCCATACGGCCGGCGACAAGCTGCTGATTCTGGTGGCCGAACGGTTGACTCAGGCCCTGTGCAAAGACAGCAGCCTCTACCGCCTGGGAGGCGACGAATTCATTGTCATGATGGAACGCCCGCTGGATGACCAGGCGGCAGCGACCCTGTCACTGGATTTGATGCGGGTCATGAACGCACCCTTTATGATCAATGAACACGAACTGTTTCTGACTCTCAGCATGGGCATCAGCTTCGGCCCGCGCGATGCCGATACCCCGGAAAGTCTGCTGCAGTGCGCGGACCTGGCCATGTACGAGTCCAAGGATACCGGGCGCAACACCTTCAATACCTTCAACACGGAGATGCGCGAACGCGTGCAGAGCCGCCTCAGCATCCAATCGGACATCCGCCGCGCCCTGGAAAACGGCGAATTCCAGGCCTATTACCAGCCGCAGATACGTATCAGCGATGGGGCTCTGACCGGCATGGAAGCGCTGGCCCGCTGGGTGAAACCGGACGGCAGCCTGGTCTCTCCGGCCGTTTTCATTCCGCATGCCGAAGAAACCGGCATGATAGTCGAACTGGGCGACCAACTCTTCGACCAGACCAGCCGCTTCACCAAAGAACTCAACGACGCCGGATACGAGCTGAAACTCTCGTTCAATATTTCCCCGCGCCAGTTTCAACGCCAGGATTTCTACGACATCATACTGGAGAGCCTCAGACAAACCGGACTTTCCCCCAAGCATCTGGAGCTGGAAATCACGGAGGGAACATTCGTACAGAATATCCCGCTGACCAGGGCCATATTAAACAACCTCGCCGGACAGGGCATCGATATCGCCATCGACGACTTCGGCACCGGCTACTCGTCTCTGGCTTATTTGAAGACCTTTCCCATCCACACGCTCAAAATAGACAAAATCTTCATCGACAATGTGCTGGAAGACGACAACGATGCGACCCTCGTGGAATCCATAATCGACTTGTCCAAGCGATTCAAAATGCGCACCGTGGCCGAGGGAGTGGAAAACGCCGAACAGGCTGCGTTCCTCCGCAACCTGGACTGCGACTGCATTCAGGGCTATTACTACAGCAAACCGCTATCCGCCAAGGATTTCAAGGCTTATTGCGAACAATTCAGCTGGCAAGGATAATGAGAAACCACAGTTTTTACCACTGCACGGGGACGCGTACCTTTTGCCCGGCCTTGTTGGTAAACAACAAAAAGCCGTTTTCGCGGCCGTAGAGAAAAATCTCCCGGGTCAGCTCCACGTCTTTGGTGCAGTAACTGGTAATCTCCTCGATCCGCCCTTCCTTCCACCAGGCCAGGGCCTGCAAACCATCCGCGCTCTTTTCCGCGTCCAGGGTGGCCTGGGCCAGATTGTCCAGTGAGACGCGATAGCCAAGACGCTCGTGCACTTTTTCCAGCATGTCCAGGGTCGGCAAGGTCGTAAGCCGTTTTTTGGTGTAGCCCTTCAATACGCCGTAATCAAAACGTTTGATGTTGAAGCCCACCACCAGATCGAAACCGTACAAGCGCTCGATCAATCCCGGGACATCATCTTCAAGAAAGCTCTCATAGCTGTCCGTGGCCGAATCATAGAGTACGGCGACGCTCACACCCATCCTGTCCGGATAATTCCAGCCTCCCACTTCCTTGGCCGAGCGCTGTGTTTCGATGTCCAGCACGCCGTAATGCTCATTGCTCATTGCGGTTCTCTCCTTGCTGATTTCCGGTGTCGTTTTCAAAGGTCCAGAGTCCTCTGATACGCCTTCCACCGGCTTTTTCGTAAACGTTTCCGTCTGCACTTTGTCATCAGGATTGTCTGCATATGCGATGACGTTTTCTTCCGTCGGAGTCGGCAACGCCTTGATCTGCTCCAGTAAAAAAATGGCGGCCGCCTTGTCTATAGGTCTGTTGCCCGAGCCACACTTAGGTGAATGCACGCAGGACGGGCATCCGAGCTCGCATTCGCAGCTGGCGACAACAGCCAGGGTCCGGTCGAGCAAATCATCCGCCTTGGCGTAAGCCTGCGCGCTCAAACCAACGCCGCCCGGAATGCCGTCGTAAATAAACACCGCGGGCATGCCCACCTGCGGATGCATGGGCGTGGAGATACCGCCAAGATCATTGCGGTCCGTCATGACCAGAAGAGGCAGAATTCCGATGGCCGCGTGCTCCATGGCATGGATGCCTCCCATGAAATGCAGGAAGGCATCTTCGGCTTTGCGCTGGGCTTCCAGCGGAATTTCAATCCAGAGCCCCTGGGTTTCAAAAACCAGCGGCGGCAGGTCCAGAGGAAAAATCCCCAGCAGGTTGCCGCCCCGTACGCGCCGTTTTTCAAAGCCGGTCACGGTTTCGGTCACGCGCAGGCGCCCCAGGTGCACGCGCGTGCCCCAGGCCGTACGCTGGGCCTGCTGTTCGATAATCTCAGTGCTCTTGTTGCCGCGCGGGCGCGTATAATAATCCACATGCTGCTCGATGACCCGTACGGTTTTGGTGGCCAGGTCCAGGGATTCCACCACGAATGTCCGGCCCAGATGGATGTACACCGCGCCTTCGTGGGCTTCTTTGTAGGCCCTGTGCTCGTCCAGATGGCCGACAATTGTTCCCTTGCCCTTGGCGTTTTCCCCGCCGATCTCGATGCAGAAGGTCGAACCCGTCCCCCGCAGGCTGACGTCCCGGTGCGGACGTTTGCGGGCTGCATAAATCTCCTTGCCGTCCGCGCTGCGCAGCAAACTCCCTTTGGCTTCCAGACCTGCGGCAACGGCTGCGGCCTGCGTATCCTGCAGCCAGGGCTCTCCGTCCCGCAGGGGCATTTCCGCTGCCGCGCACTCCAAATGGCGGCCCAGAATCACCGGGTTGTGCGGATCCAGCACCGCGCATTCGGGCGGACGCTCGAAAAAATCCTTAGGATTGCGCATGAAATATTGATCCAGCGCGTCTTCCTGGGCGATCAGCGCCACAGCAGAGGCCTGTTTGCTGCGTCCGACGCGGCCGCCCCGCTGCAGCGTGGCCATGATGCTTCCCGGATAGCCCACCAGAACGCACAGATCCAGATTGCCGATATCGATGCCCAGCTCCAGAGCGCTGGTGGAGATCACGGCCAGGAGTTCGCCGCTATGCATTTTAGCCTCGATCTCGCGCCGCTCTTCCGGCAGATAGCCCGCGCGATAGGCGCTGATTTTGTCCTTGAACCGACCCGAACGCTGCGAGGCCCAGATGGAAATCAGCTCCGTCATCTTGCGGGACTGTGTATAGACTATGGTCCGCATTCCCCGGTGCAAGGCCGCTTGCAGCAGCATGATTGCAGCCTGGGCCGGGCTTTCATCCGGGTTGATGAAGATGAAATGGCGGGCGCCCTGAGGTGCGCCGCTCGTGTCCACCAGAGCCGCGTCCACTCCTGTCAGATTTTTGGCCAGCTCCTCAGGATTGCCGATGGTTGCCGAACAGAACACGAAGGTCGGCGTTTGCCCGTAGCGCGCGCAAACCCGTTGCAGACGACGGAAAACCTGGGCCATGTGCGAACCGAGCACCCCGCGGTAGGTATGCACTTCGTCCACCACCACAAAGGAGAGTCCGGCCAGAAACGCGGCCCAACGCTCGTGAAACGGACAGATGGACAGATGCAGCATCTCTGGGTTGGTCATCAGAACGCTGGGCGGATTATCGCGAATCTTTTTGCGAAACCAGCTGGTCGTATCGCCGTCATAAATGGCCGCGCGCGGACGCGCATCTTTGGGCCAGTGCGCGGTCATGGACTCGAAGGTTTTGAGCTGGTCCTGGGCCAGGGCCTTGAGCGGAAACAGATACAACGCGCGGCTGTCAGGGTCCGCCAGACAGTGCTCGATCACAGGCAGGTTGAAAATAAAGGTTTTGCCGCTGGCCGTGGGCGTGCTGACCATCACATGGCGGCCGGACCGGATAATGTCCGTGGCCAGGGCCTGGTGGGCGTACAGCTGCCGCACCCCGCGTTCCGCCAGAATGCCTGACAAGGCCTTGGGCCAGGGTCTTTTCGGGTCGCCATAGGCGGCCTCACGCGCCGGCAGCACCTCATGATGCGCCACCTGCGCCCCCAGGCGCTCCGAGGCCAGCAAAGCGCTGACATATTCTTCGACCAGATTTTTTGACATTGGGACTAGAGAGGGGAAGCAATTGAGGAATTTCCTCAAACCCGGCTGGGGGGGATGATCCCCGCAGACCCACAATATTTTACCAGTCAGATCTTCGTAATATCTCCAGGTAAACGTTTTTGGGGATCCTTAAACCCCTTTTTCAAAAAGGGGTTTAAGGCGCCGGAAGCATTCCTGACTTATGTTATTTAATCAGTTTCTCACCGCAAAACGGACAGTACGAGATGGGCAGGATGCAGCTGGACAAACATTCGCCCACAGAGATGGAGCTGTCATGCTCGGCGTCTTCCTCATCTGCCAGCCAGACGGTTCCCAGGTAGTATTCCTGGTCTTCCGGGTCCTGAAAGACCAGCACGTTGTCCACCAGCCGTTCGCATTCGTGTACGTCCGCAATTTCGCAATGCAGATTGTCTTCCCAAGTCTTCTTGATCTCTTCTTCCATTACCGTCTCTCAGCGCGTCAACGCATTTACAAGGTATCCATAAGCCCGCCGAGCTTGTCGGTCAGGCGGGTATTTTCCGAATAATCCACCGGACATTCCACAACACACAGTTCATTGGAATCCAAGGCTTTTTTCAGGGTGGGCAGCAGTTCTTCCGCCGCAGTCACACTGTAGGCCTTAATTCCGAAACTGTTTGCGTATTGTACGAGATCCGGATTGGAAAATTTAACAAAGCTTTCTCTGCCGAATTCGAGTTCCTGTTTCCACTTGATCAAACCGTAATGATCGTCGCGCCAGATCAAAACGGTGAAAGCCAGGTTTTCGCGTTTGGCGGTTTCCAGTTCCTGCGAATTCATCAGGAAGCCGCCGTCGCCCGTGACAGCCAAGACCTTGCGCTCGGGCCGGGCCAGCTTGGCGGCAATGGCTCCGGGCACCGCGAATCCCATGGTTCCCAATCCATTGGAAACAATGAAGGTTCCGGGCGCGTGGCAGGGATACAGTCGCGACATCCACATTTTCAGGGCGCCCGTATCACAGAGAACGATGTCGTCCCTGCCCATGGCTTTGCGCGTATCCATAACCAGCCGCTGTGGTTTCACGGGAAACGAATCGTCGTTTTCATGTTCCTCCAATTCCTGGCCGAGCAGCTCATGGATACGGCAGGCTTCCATATCGCAGGTCAGGCGTCCGTGAACTTCGGCCAGCGCATTGCCCAAAGCATCCAGACTGGCGGAGATGTCGCCCAGCAGACCTACCTGTACGTCATACGCGGCATCCACTTCGGCCGGATTCACATGAACATGGATGATATTCTTATCTTTGCCCGGATTCACATTTTTCGGCGCGTATTCTATCAGATCGTAGCCTACGGCGATGATCACATCGGCTTTGTCGAAGCCGAAATTGACGTAATCATGCCGCATGAAGCCGATAGCTCCCTGGCTGAGCGGATTGTCGTCGTCAATGACTCCCTTGGCCATGAAGGTTGTGGCCACCGGGATATTGGTCTTTGCGGCAAAGCGGGTCAAGGCTTCGGCGGCGTTGTTGCGATAGACGCCATATCCCGCCAGAATCATGGGATTTTTCGCATTGGAGAGCAGCGCCAGGGCGCGCCCGAGCTGGGCGGGATTGGGCGCAGTGGGCTTGGGTTGGGCCGGACGCATGGGAGCCCCATTCACCTCGTGCTTGGCCACATCTTCGGGAAAGACGATCAAAGTGGCGCCCGGACGTTCGGTCTGGGCCAGCTTGAAAGCCTTGCGGACAATTTCCGGCGTGGTTTCCGGAAGCACGATACGCGACGCCCACTTGGTAATCGGGCGAAACAATTCCACCAGGTCCACATTTTGGTGGGACTCCTTGAACAGTCTTCCAACGCTTGCCTGGCCGGAAATGGCCACCAGCGGCGCGCTGTCCAGGGTGGCATCGGCAGTGCCCAGGGTAAGGTTGATGGCTCCGGGGCCTAAGGTGGCCAGGCAGACGCCGGCCTTGCCGGTCAACCTGCCGTAGATGTCGGCCATAAAGGACGCGCCCTGTTCGTGACGGGTCAGCACAAAGCGTATGCTTGAATCCCTTAACGCGTCCATCACATCAATGTTCTCCTCGCCGGGCAGGCCGAAAATGCATTCGACACCCTCTTTCTCCAGACACCTGACCATCAGTTCTGCTGCTTTCACATATACTCCTTTCAAAAAAACGTCGTGGGGCTGCCCGCCTCACTCCCCGGCCAGGGCAGCGGCCCTGGACTCGCGAATAGTGAAAAAAAGTAATCAGACAACTCAGTGTCCGGTAATTTTATACTTTTTCAATTTATATTGCAGCAAACTTTTTGAAATGCCCAGCAGCTCCGCGGCTTTTACCTGCACGAAGTCGGATTTGGCCAGGGCGCGGCGTACGAGGGTGGCTTCGATTTTCTCAAGCGTATCAGCCAGATTCAGCTGCACCGGCAGCAGATCCACGGCGCTTTTGAACTGGGCTTCCTCGTCCTTGATCTCCGGGGGCAGGTCTTCCACGCCGATGCTCTCGCCTCCGGCCAGAACCATGCAGCGCTCGATGATGTTTTCCAGCTGCCGGACATTGCCGGGCCATTCGTAACCACTGAGATAATCCATGGCTTCGGGAGAAAAATTCTTGGCCTCAACACCGTTTTCCTGAGCGAATTCCTGCATGAAGTGCGTTGCCAGCAGAGGGATGTCCTCGCGGCGCTCCCGCAACGGCGGCAGGCCGATCTGGACCACGTTCAGCCGGTAGTAGAGATCCTCCCGAAAGGTGCCCTCTTCCACGGCCTTGAGCAGGTCTTTGTTGGTGGCTGTGACCACGCGGATATCCACCTCGAGCTCCTTGCTGCCGCCCACCCGTTCGAAGCGCCGTTCCTGCAGCACGCGCAGCAGTTTGACCTGTATCTCCGGGCTGAGTTCGCCGATTTCGTCCAGAAAAAGCGTGCCCTGGTGCGCCAGCTCGAAGCGACCGCGTTTCTGCGCCACTGCGCCGGTAAACGAGCCTTTTTCATGGCCGAACAGTTCGCTTTCCAGCACCCCGGAATTGAAAGCCATGCAGTTGACCGAGATGAACGGACCATCCGTACGCGGGGAAGCGAAATGAATGGCCCGTGCGACCAGTTCCTTGCCCGTGCCGGATTCACCCGTAATCAATACCGTGCTGCGGCTGGGCGCGGCGCGGTTGACCATCTCCAGCACATTCTGGATGGCTTTGCTCCGGCCGATTATCTGGTGCAGGCCGTAGCGTTCCTGCAGATTCTCATGCAGCAGTTTATACTGCTGCCTGGCCATGGCCAGGACGCAGGCTTTTTTGGCTGAGAGCAGCAGCTCGTCGTTGGAAAAAGGCTTGGTGATGTAGTCAAAGGCCCCCAGTTTCATGGCTTCGACCGCGTTTTCAATGCTTCCGTATGCCGTCATGATCAGCACGGGGATGTGCGGAAAGTTGCGTTTGACATGCTCAAGCACTTCCTGCCCCGACAGCTTGGGCATCTTCAGGTCCGTGATCACCACATCCACTTCGGATTCATCCAGATAAGCGATGCCCATTTCCGGATCATTCAGGGCCGTGACGGCATACCCGGCGTCCGTCAACAGGGCTTCCAGAATAAGCAGGTAATTCGGTTCGTCGTCTAAGAGGAGAAAATTGGCTGACATGCTGTCCCTTTTCTGCTGCTAAAAAAATATGGTTTCAAAACATCCCGTTACGGGCTCTGCCCTGGCCCCGCGTACGGGGGAAATTGCACCTGATGACTGGGCATGAACGCTTTCAGTCAACGTCACTCAACGTCACTGAAGCTGCTCAAGGAACTCTCCAGCGCGTATCCGCGCTGTTCCTCAAGCAGCCGGAGGCCCTGTTTGTTACGCCGCCAACGACGGAAAGGTGAAGGTGACGATGGCGCCGCCGTCGGGGTTGTTGTCGATGTCCATGCCGCCCTGGTGATTTTTGACGATGTTGTTGACGATGGCCAGCCCCAGGCCGGTGCCGGTATCCTTGGTGGTAAAAAATGGATCAAGCATTTTGGATATCTGTTTGGTGTCAAAGCCAGGCCCGGAATCCAGAAAGCGGACGATGATCAGATCGCTCTTATGTTCGGCCTCGATAACTATGGTACCGCAGGGCTGCGCATCTTCCATGGACGCCTTTTTGGCGCAAGCGTTATCCTCGCCCTGCAGGGCCTGTACGCCGTTGATGATGATATTGTAGAACGCGCGGTAGAGCAAATCCTTATCTCCAAGGACCAGCAGGCCCGGTGCAAAGCGCCTTACAATCACGACGCCGCTTTTTTTGAACTCGCCCTCCAGAAAGCCCAGGGCCTGATCCAGAACATTCGCCAGATCCACGCGATCCTGCTTGGGCTGCTGCGGACGCGCATAATCCAGAAAATCGCCCACGGTCTGGCTCAACCGTTTGGCTTCATCAAATATGGCCTGCAGAATCTTGGACGTCAGAGCGTCCTGCCCGGACGCACGGGACAAGAGCAACTCCGCGCTGCTGCGAATAATACCCAGAGGATTGCGGATTTCATGCGCGATGCTGGCCACCATGCGCCCCATGCTGACCAGTTTTTCGTTTTGGTGCAGCTCGCGTTCCAGACGTTCCTTGTCCGCCTGGCGCTCGGCATTGATTCGGTCCACGCGCCGGATGATCATGAACATGATCACGGACATGGCCATGCATGTGAACAGGGTGGTGGCGATGATCAGCCACTGGAACCGGATCACGGTTTCATAATCTTTGGTAATGTCCTGGAACACCTCCAGCACGCCCATAATATACTTTTCTTCCTTGTTTCCCCGCAGGCCGCCGCTTTCATCCCGCAGGGGATAAATGGTCCGCAGAATCACCGTGCCCGGCTGGATGCCCAGTTGAAAAATGGCCCAAAACGGAGAGACCTTGCTGATGATCTGGAAGCTGGCTTTGCCTTCCAGCGCCTGGCGAACGGATTCTCCCGCCAGATCCTTTCTGCCCACATGGCTGACGTCGGTCGAATAGGAAACAACCATCTCATGCCCATAGACGCGCAGCTCCTGCATATGCAGTCCGTGCGTACTCCAGCGGACAACCTGGTCCAACCGCTTGAACTGCTCTTCCTCCTCCAGGGCAATGTAGCCCACGCCCAGGATGGTCGGCAGCGTAAACCTGCGGTAAATCTGCTGGTTCAGATTCTCCACAAGTAATTTGGCAAATTCCTGCTGTTTTTCCAGCAGGATATCGCGCGCATAGTTGGCAATGACGATGGACATGAACAAGCCGGAGGCAAAAATTAATGCAACCGAACTCCAGGAAAGAATCTTGGTGATCCCAAAGGTGCGCCCTGTGTCCTGCTTCCTTTTTTTCAGCAACGACCGTACTCCTTAATGCGATTTATACGCAACAATAGCTGCGAAGATACAAGGCATTTTGTTTACCCTGATTTGATTCATAACAGTTTATCATACTGAATACTCTGACAAAAAAACTATTTGAAGCGAGCTTATTTTACCGCAATATCTCACGCGATATTCCGCTGGATATTCTTTATGGAAGGCCAGGGTAACGGATCATAAAGGCCTCCCTAAAGACGGCCTCATACGTACTGATACGCAGCCGTAGGCAACTCATTGAATACGCGTATCAAAGTACATTTCTTTCGCGTTATATACGTTAGCCGTTTCCAGTTTATCAAGGAGAATATGTCTGACCTGGCATTCCCTACCATGGACAATTGACAGCACTGAAACAATCCGGTCAGTACGGCGAGACGCTGCGAAATCCTTTAAAAAAACCGCCTTCCGAAGCAAAAAAAACGGGAGCAAAAAGGCCGAAACCTTTTTGCTCCCATGGATACTTTTTCAAATCAATCTGCTGCGGCCTGACGCGATTGCACCCAGCGCAGCCGCCCTTGAGTCGGCGTTCTCTAACAGACTATTTTTTCAGCAGAACTTTGCCCACCTTGTCCAGAGCCTCCAGCAGCACTTCGTCCGACGTGGCGTAGGAAATCCGGATGGCGCGGTCTTCGCCGAAGGCCGAACCCGGAACCAGGGCCACGCCCGCTTCTTCGAGCAATTTGGTGCAGAGGGCGGCGGAATCCGGAGCGGACGCATCATAGTAGGCGTCAACAATCGGAAAAACATAGAAAGCGCCCTCGGGTTTGGGGCAGACGGCGTCTTTCCACGTACGGATAACGTCCAGGACCAGATCGCGGCGGCGTTCGTAGGTCTTGCGCATCAGCTCCAGGTGGTCGCAGGGGCCGGTCAACGCAGCTACAGCGGCTTTCTGGGCAATGGAACAGATATTGGACGTACTCTGACCCTGCAGCTTGCTCATGGCCTTGATCAGGTCCGGATGGCCGAGCGTGTATCCCACGCGCCAGCCCGTGGCGGCGAAACTTTTGGCCAGGCCGTTGACCACGGCGATTTTTTCGGGGTTTTTCTCCCACAGTACGGACAGGGAAAGATATTCACCAGGAGGGTACACCAGCTGATCGTAGATTTCGTCCGAAATGATGAAAATATCTTTAGACATGGCGAAATCAGCGATGGCTTCCGCCTCGGCTTTCGAAAGATGGCAACCGGTCGGATTGGAAGGCGAATTGAGAATCAGCGCTTTGGTCTTGCTGGTGATGCTCTTTTCCAGATCGGCAATGGTGACCTTGAAATCGTTTTCCGCCTTGGTGGGCACGCTGACAGGCACGCCGTCGGCCAGCAGAACCATGGCCGGATAGCTGACCCAGTACGGAGCAGGGATCAGGACTTCGTCGCCGGGGTTCAGAATGGCCATGAAAATATTGTACAGGGCCTGTTTGCCGCCGTTGCAGACGATGGTGGAGTCCGAAGTCGCGTCCACGTTGTAATAGCGTTTGAAGTAGCCGGCGATTGCCTGCCGCAGTTCAGGAATGCCCGGGACCTGCGTGTAGCGGGTAAATCCTTCTTCTATGGCTTTGATACCAGCCTGGCAGATGTGCTCGGGAGTTTGAAAATCAGGCTCGCCTACGGAAAGGCTGATGATCTCTCGACCTTGCGCCCGCAGTTCCATGGCTTTTGCATTCACAGCCATGGTCGCCGAAGGCTTGACGCGTTGCATTCTCTCAGAAATACGCATGGCTCGGGTTCCTTATTGCTTGCTAGAGTGATCGGAAAAGCTGTCCATTGCGGACCGGCAACCCAACCTATTGCAAACGGACAATAAGGTAAATACCTTTGGCGGTATGGATTGCAGGATTATTCTGCTTCGGCCTCGCCGCCATGCTTGCCATAATAGACGCGCGCCTGCCATACCTTGAGAGCCACCTTGCGCCCCAGGTCGATCTCGCGAGCCCGGAGCAACGCTTCCGCAGCGTCCTTGTTGCCCTGCTGTTTCAGCATGGTCGCGGATTCGAGATCGCGCAGGTATTTTTCACATTCTTTAATGATCCCGGACAAATCCAGCTCCGCCAATTCCACCGGCACCCGTACCGACTTCACTTTCCGCGTCATATTTTCCCCCTGAATACAAAGCTCCAGATTTTATTAATTATCTCATACAATAAGCAATTTGTATACAAATTGTTTGCGAATGCAGGGGTAACAGACGGACAAAGCGGACAACGCATACGATAATTTTCCCGTACCTTTTTCGCTGCGGCAATGAGCCATCGGTCCAAGAAAAGGAAACGCACCGATTCCCTGGACTTTTCCTTGACAAAGCCCGACTTTCAGCGAATGAAAAGTCCATGAGCAACGATGTCTATAAATGCGGGTGTATTGCCCTTGCCGGTCCGGCCAATGCCGGAAAGTCCACTCTGTTCAATGCCTATCTCGGGGAAAAGCTGGCTATTGTCACGTCCAAACCCCAGACAACGCGCAACCAGATCACAGGGATTCTCACCCTGGACGATGCGCAGCTGATCTTTTTCGATACTCCCGGACTGCACGAACGTCGCGGCCGCTTGTATAAAATTCTGGTGGATGTGGCCAAACAGTCCATGGCCAGCGCCGACGGCATCATTCTGGTTCTGGATGCGAACCTGTACGTTTCCAAACCCCAGGCTCTGGAACCTGATCTGCAGCACGTCAAATATTCGCTTCAGGCCGGTCAGCCGGTTGTGATTGCCCTGAATAAAATCGACATGTTCCACGACAAGTCCAAAATGCTGCCGCTGCTTTCCCGGCTGAGCGAAGAATTTCCCGGTGTGGAGATTTTCCCCATCTCGGCGCTCACAGGCGCCGGACTGGAACCGCTGCTGCAGGCCGTGCTCGGCTTTCTCCCCGAGAACGCGCCCATGTATCCGGCGGACCAGCTGACGACCCTGCCCATGCGGTTTATGGCCGCCGAACTGGTACGCGAAAAGCTCTTCAACCGGCTCAGGCAGGAACTGCCTTACTCAATCGCCGTGGACATCGAAGGCTGGGACGAACCGGAAGACTCCGAACTGGTTTCCGTTTCCGCCATTATTTACGTCTCCAAGCAATCCCACAAAGCCATCGTCATCGGCCACAAGGGCCAGGGCCTGAAAGAAGTGGGGACACTGGCGCGCAAGGATCTGGAGTCCTTTTTGGAAAAAAAGGTTTACCTGGAGCTGTTTGTCAAAGTCCGCGAAGGCTGGACAGAGAACCCGTCCTTCCTCCGCCAGCTCGGGTATCCGGTATAAACTTTCCCATCCGGGATTTTTCTTAAGCAACCTGCCGCACATCCGCGCTGCTGTTTTTGCCGCGTATTTCCCCGTCTTCGTGCAATAAAATGCAAGACAAAGTCTAGACGATATCTTAACCTTACGATATGTGTTGTGCAGGTTTCAGCAGCAGGAGCGACCATGCAAACCAACACCTTTGATGCGGCACAGCTTATTGCCGGTTACGAACACGTCCGGGAGCGTGTGGCGGATTCCGCCAGAAAGGCCGGACGCGCTCCGGATTCTGTGACGCTTCTTGCCGTATCTAAATATCAACCAATTGAAAAAATTAGCACTTTAGCTGCACATGGCCACGTCGAATTCGGTGAGAATTACGTTCAGGAAGCCATGACCAAACAGGAGCAGCTCCAGGAACTTTCTCTGCACTGGCACTTCATCGGCCACCTGCAATCCAACAAAGCCAAGTTCGTCGCCGGACAATTCGATCTGATACACACGGTGGACTCTGAAAAACTGGCCCAGTCATTGCATAAAAGTGCTAACAAGCTGAATAAGCGTCAAAAAGTTCTCATTCAGGTGAATGTCGGGAACGAACCGCAAAAGGCGGGAGTGGCTGAAGACGATGCGCCGGGGCTCGTTGAAGCGCTCCTCGAAATGCCTGGTCTGGCGCTTGAAGGCTTGATGTGCATTCCCCCGTTTTTTGATGCGCCCGAAGCGGCAAGGCCCTATTTTGCCGGTTTGCGTGCTCTGCGGGACAGGCTTGAGGCGGAGATTGGCATTTCACTGCCCCAGTTATCCATGGGAATGTCCGGTGATCTGGAATACGCCGTTGCCGAAGGCGCGACCATCGTACGCGTCGGAACGGATATTTTCGGATCCCGGCCAGCACGCTTGTAGCCCTAAGGACAGCCAGCGATGGATATTGCAACCCTAGTAGGTATCGTACTCTCATTCGGCCTTGTTGCCGCGGCCATTCTCGTGGGCGGCAACCTGCTTATTTTCATTGACGTGCAGTCCGCCCTGATCGTTATCGGCGGAACCATCGGCGCCACCCTGGTAAATTTTCCCCTCGGACATGTCCTGGGCGTAGTCGGCGTCGTCAAGAAAGCCTTTTTTCACAGTCTCGACACCCCCAACGATATCATCGAACGTTTCCTGGGTTACGCCAACAGAGCCCGCCGCGAAGGCATCCTTTCTCTGGAGCCGGTCATCAAAGAACTGGACGACCCCTACATGCGCAAAGGGCTCCAGCTCACCGTGGACGGACTCGAACCGCAGGCCATCCAGGAGATCCTGGAAACCGAAATTTCCTATCGCGAATCCCGCCACGAATCCGGGCAGGAAGTACTCAGCGCGTTTGGCGCCTTTGCTCCGGCCATGGGCATGATCGGCACCGTTATCGGTCTGATCATGATGCTGCAGACCATGGAAGATCCCAGTACGATCGGTCCTTCCATGGCTGTCGCTCTGATTACGACCTTTTACGGCGCTATCCTGGCCAACCTCGTGTTCATTCCCATTACCGGCAAACTGAAAGAACGCAGCAAGGAAGAAATTCTGCTCATGGAAATGGTCCTTGAAGGCATCCTGGCCATCTCCAAAGGAGAAAACCCCCGGATCATCGAGGAAAAACTCTCCAGCTTCGTTGCTCCTAAAAGCCGTAAGGAATCTTCAGGGTAAACGTCATGCCCAGGCGTGATAAACCAAAAGTCAAAAAAGAAGGAGCAGCCTGGCTCATTACCTTCTCTGATATGATGACCCTGATGCTGACCTTTTTCGTGCTGCTGGTGAGCATGTCGCATCTGGACGAACGCAGAAAACTGGTGGTGCTGGGATCGATCATCGGAACATTCGGCATGGGCGACGCCGGATACGATTCGCGGACCATCAAAGACAAACGTACGACCATTGAACCGGGTCCCATGAACGACGTGGAGGACCTGGATGTCCTCAAAAACCGTCTCTGGGACGAATACAACAAAGATCTTGATTTTCAATCCAACAAATACGTCGACATCATCTCCATTAGCGACCAGGTTCTGTTCAAACCCGGCGAAACCCACCTGAGTCCGGAAGGCAAAAAGATAGTGGACACCATGCTGCCCATTCTGCTGCGGCTGCAATTCCCGCTGCTGCTCGCCGGGCACAGTTCCATCTCCTTTGACGAAGCGCACGGTACGCATCTCGAGGCACTTCCCACATCCAGCCAGGAAAGAAAGTTGGACAACTCCTGGAAAATCTCCCTGTTCCGTACCTTGTCCATATATGAATACCTTCTGAGCCGCGGCATGCTTCCCGAAATGCTTCGGGTAGAGGCATTTGGCAATTTCAGGCCGAAATACGACTGGAACACGCCTGAAAACCGCCGCCTGAACCGACGGGTGGATTTTGTCCTGGATAAAAGAAACGTCAAATATATTGAAATGCTCAACTGGCCGCGAGAGAAGGAATCCGCCAAGTCCTTTTCTTACGACGACTTCAAATTCGACCTGACGCGTCCGGATACCGTTCTGGATAAAAAGGGAGAATAGGCTGTGCCCAGGAAAAAGGAAAAAGTCAAAGTCGAAGGGGATCCGGCATGGCTGGTCACGTTTTCCGATCTGGTGACTCTGCTGCTGACATTTTTCGTCTTGATTCTGAGCATGTCCTCCATGGACAAATCCGTCATGACCAGGATCAACCTGATGGAAAACGATATCGGAATGACGTCCAAACGCGGTGCGGGCCGCGTGCCCACGCGGATCCGGATGCTGGTCGAACTCCTGGAAAACCCCGTGGATCTGCTGTTGAAACAGGATCGTATCAAGGACCTGCTTTTTCCTGATGATATTTTACCGCAAGAGATCAACCGTTCGACCCTGGACGAGAACCTCTCCATTTTGCAACGTCCCGAGGGAGTTGCCCTGGTGCTGAACGATAAGCTTTTGTTCGCTCCCGATTCCAGCGAACTGACGCCCCCGGCCATGAAAATTCTCGCCGCGGTGTCTGACGTCTTGAGCGCAACCATTGCGAATGTTAATATATCCGGATACACGGATAGTGGAGAAGGATCCGAAATGGATCCCTATGTCCTGTCGGCGGACAGGGCCCTGTCGGTGTTGAATTTTTTTCTGCAAAGCGGGTTCAAGCCGGTTCGTTTTTCCGCCTCCGGCTATGGTCCCAACGATCCAGTGGCGGACAATGCCACGCCGGAAGGACGCGCAAAGAACAGGCGCATTGAAATCTATCTGAAAACAAAGCCCTTTTTTGCCGGCTATTCAGGATAACCCTAACGTCAAGGAGCTGAGCCGTGGCTGACGAAGAAAAACCAAAAAAATCACCCCTGAAATGGATTCTGCTGCTTGTAATCCTGTTGTTGCTGGGTGGCGGCGGTTACTTCGCCTACCTCAAGTTCTTTTCCGGATCCGAGGACCAGAAGGAACAGCCGGCTGCGGAAGAAAAAGCCGGAGAACAGGCGCCTGCTGCGCAGGGGGAACATCAGATAGTGACGCTGCCGACGTTTCTGGTCAATCTCGCGGATCCGCTGGGACGGCGTTACTTGAAAATGACTCTGGATGTCGAATGTATCAGCCCTGAGGCCGCTGAGGAGTTGAACAAAAACATGCCCAAAGTCCGTGATGCGATAATTCTGTTGCTTTCCAGCAAGACATACGCGGATCTGGCCACCCTGGAAAACAAGACGCTGTTGAAAATGGAAATAGTCAAAAAACTGAATCTGGTGCTTGGTAAACCCGACATTTCACAGGTCTATTTTACGGAGATGGTCATACAGTAGAGTTTTTACGGCAACTATGGTACTTTTTAGACAACTTGTGGAAGTACCTTTGCGTTGCAGCAACGCTATTCCAGTACTGGAACAGTAAAAAGATCCTGCTGCAGCCGATACCTTGCCGCTGCAGCCGGTCTGCACGCGCAGGAGTGCTTCTTCAATTTTTAAGCAGCAAACGGATCGTATCCGAAGGTGCCTTTTATGGAAAAAGATCTAGATCAGGATGATTTAGCGGAACAGTGGGCTGCCGCTCTTGCAGACCAGGAAGAAGAGGAAGCGGCTGATCTTACGGATGACGTGGGCGGAGGCGCTGATCTCGGAGGCGACGACGCGCTGGCCGACGAATGGGCGCGCGCGCTGGCCGAAGACGAAGAGAGCAGCATCAAGAAGGAAAAAGAAAACGACCTGCTCTCCAAATCCGCCAAAACAGCCACGTTCAAGGATCTCACGGAAGAGGCCAAATCGCCGCGCCCGGATCAGGGCAAGCACGAACTGGACTTCATTCTGGATATTCCTCTCGACGTCTCCGCAGAGCTGGGCCGTACGCGTTTGCTTATCAACGAACTGCTGCAGCTAGGCCAGGGGTCCGTCATCGAGCTGAACAAACTTGCAGGTGAACCTTTAGAAATTTTCGTCAACGGCAAACTGGTAGCCCGAGGTGAAGCAGTAGTCATCAATGAAAAATTCGGCGTCCGGCTGACCGATATCATCAGTCCCATCGAACGGGTGAAACAGCTTGGCTAATTCACTAGCAGACAACCTGGTGACGGACAGCTCCGGCACGCCCAGCAGTGTGGACGGCAAGGCCGTACTGGATGCACTCATGGCCTCTTCCAACGCAACGGCTGTTCAAAATGGTCAGGCCGCGCAACCGGCACCTACCCAGGCCCTGACCACCCAGCCCCTGGACGGCAAGGCCGCAGATTTCGGCTGGGGATCCTATTTTCAGGCCGTGGGCGTGATTTTTTTTCTTCTGGCCGCTCTGGCCGTTGGCATTTTCCTGCTCAGGCGCTTTGGTTCCAGGACCGGACTGCCCGGTTTCAAGCGCGGCAACCTGCAGATTGACTCCCAGCTGTCCATTGGTCCCAAAAAAAGCGTTGTTGTGGTCCGCTTCTTGAATAAGAGACTCGTGTTAGGGGTTACCGACACTAACATCAATCTCCTTACTGAGGTGGAAGCTGACCATGAACCTGCTGAACACACTGAATTTTCAGAAACTTTTGAAAAAGAGCGCTCTCGTAGCGACACCACTTAGCCTTGCCATTCTCTTGACGCCTGTACTGGCGCATGCGGCGGGCGCCACCTCTATCTTTCCCGACTTACAGCTGCAGCTTTCCGGCGGCACTACCGAGCCCGAAAAAGTCTCGGTGCTGCTTGAAATCCTGTTTATGCTCACGGTACTCTCCCTTGCACCGGCCATCATTTTAACAGTCACATCCTTTACGCGCATCATTATTGTTTTCCACTTTCTGCGCCAGGCTCTGGGGACGCAACAGCTCCCTCCCAACCAGATCCTCGCCAGCCTTGCCATTTTTATGACGGTAGTGATCATGTTTCCCGTGGGCAAACAGATCAATGAGGCGGCTTTGCAGCCCTATCTTAACGAGGAAATCGGATTCGACGAAGCCCTGAAAAAAGCGGAAGACCCTTTGCGGGCCTTTCTCTTCAAACATACGCGCGAAAAAGACCTTTCCATATTCTACTCCATCACCAAGATGGAACGCCCCAACAACCAAACCGAAGTCCCGACCATTATGCTTGCTGCCGCTTATGTCATCAGCGAGCTGAAAACCGGGTTTATCATTGGATTTTTGATCTACATCCCGTTTTTGATCCTGGACATGGTGGTTGCCAGCATCCTGCTCGCCATGGGCATGATGATGCTGCCTCCTGTGATGGTTTCCATGCCGTTCAAAATCCTGCTTTTCGTAATGGTGGACGGCTGGACTCTGCTGACAGGCTCGCTGGTGAACAGCTTCCTTGTTTAACCCTGTAATTCTTTTCGGAGGAACTCCCCATGACACCTGAATTCGTAATCGGCTTTGCCCGTCAATCCATCGAACTTGCCCTGTCCATCTCTTTGCCCATGCTGGGTATCGGCCTGACTGTGGGCGTTTTTATCAGCATCCTGCAAGCCGCCACCCAGATCCAGGAAATGACCTTGACCTTCATCCCCAAAATCGTGTCCATCTTTTTGGCGCTGTTGATCTCTTTTCCATGGATTCTCGACAAGATGACGACTTTTACGGAGAATTTATTCCTGAATATACCAAATTACATCAGGTGACGCGCACCAGGGACGTTCTTGAATCCTCAGGTAACGCTGGGAGCCTTGTTTTTTTCTGCGGGAAGAAAGCGCGTACGTTTCCTGCCCCTGTCTTCGGGGGCAACATCCTCCATGCTTCGTACGCGCTCCGGACTTGATGATTACCCATCCTTTTCTCGTCTCACTTTTTCTCTGCTAATCTGAACCAGCAGCATTATCAGTAATGCACTTGTACGATTAACGTATTAACATAACGTATTTATTCATTTTTTCTTAAAATTTTTTATTTCTATTCATAAAACACAATCTTTAGAAGCCCCTTGTTATTTTTTTTTATGATTCATATACTGTTTTAAAAAGACAAAACAGGTACATTTTATACGTGGTTATGGAAAATAGCTCCCATTATGAAGTCACCCTGCTGAAGGCGCATTTCGACGTCATTCCTTTCGATATTTATGTTGTCGATGTCGCTACCTATGAAATTATTTTTACCAACCGCGTCATCACCAACAGGCTCGGAGATGTCGTCGGCCAGACCTGCTACCAGACGCTTTATCAACGGGAAGCTCCCTGCCTGTTTTGCAAGATACCCCAGCTCGTAGACGCGCAGAAAAAGCCCAACGGATCAACCGTTATCTTTGAAAACTTTCATGATCTCGAAGACCGCTGGTATCAATTTCAGGAAAAGGCCATTGGCTGGCCTGACGGCCGGGTAGTGAAATATTCCATTGCCGTGGACATTTCCGAACTGAAACTGGCGCAGAACAAACTGGCCGAAGCCCACGCCGAACTGGCTTTGAAGAACAAGGAACTCGTTAATCAGAACTCGCTGCTTTCTGAAAACATCAAGCTGCGTGAAGAGGTCGAACGTATTACCCGCCACGACCTCAAATCGCCATTGACAGCCGTCATCAGCCTTTCCGAGCTGCTGCTTTGCGACTACAACCTGACCCCCGAACTTCAGGATGTCATCGCCAAAATTTCCGAATCCGGCTTGACCATGCTGAAAATGATCAACCAGTCTCTGGATCTGTACAAACTCGAACGCGGAAGTTACGCCCTTGCTCCGGCTCCCATGGATATCTTCATGCTGATTCGCAAGGCTATTTTCGATCAGGGACGGATAATCTCTTCAAAATCATTGCGTATTACCTACAGAGCCAACGGTCTGGAAGCCCCCTCGGATTTCCAGGTGTTTATACTTGGCGAAGAACTTCTCTGTTATTCGCTCTTTGCCAATCTGATCATCAATGCTCTGGAGGCCGCCCCTGCCAGAAGCGAGATCCTGTTTTCAATAACCTCGGACCAGCCTGAACACCCGCAGATGGTTTTGATTGAAATCAGCAACCAGGGAGAAGTGCCTGTGGCTATCCGCCACAATTTTTTTGATAAGTACATCACCTCGGGCAAAATCGGCGGCACCGGCCTTGGCACGTACTCCGCCATGCTGATTGCCAAAGCCCACGGCGGCATGATCACTCTGGATACTTCCGCTCCCGGTCAAACAACTCTGCGTGTGGCCTTCCCCAAGGCATCCGATTAAATCAAACTTCCGCACTTTTCCAAAGAACTGCTTTACCTTCTTCCGTTAGGACGATACATTTTTTCTATGGACCTTTTGATGATTGAAAACACCTTGTTTGAAAGTCATTTCAACATGATTCCTTTTGGCATCTATGTTGTTGACGTCAAAAACTATGAAATAATTTTTACGAACCGCTATTTTAAAGATCATTTCGGCGAACCGACGGAAACTTGCTGTTATAAAGCTATTTACAAGCTGCAGGCTCCCTGCCCCATGTGCAAGTTGCATGAGCTTGTAGATGAAAACAGGCGGCCCAACGGAAAGACCTTCAGTTACGAACAGTTCAATGAAATTGACGATCAATGGTACCAGATCAACGAACGAGCCATGACCTGGCCGGATGGACGGGTTGTCAAATATTCTATTTTCGTCAACATTTCCGAGCTTAAGGAAACGCAGAACCGCCTGGCTGAAGCCCATGCCCAACTAGCCCTCAAAAACAAGGAACTGGGGCGGCTTTCCACCACGGATACCTTGACCGGGATTCCTAACCGTTTACAGCTCAACCGTATTTTCAAAAAGGAACTCGACCGGTCTACACGCAGCGGCAGAACATTTTCCATCATCCTGCTGGACATAGATAAATTCAAATGCGTCAATGACCAGTTCGGTCATCAGGTGGGAGACGCCACGCTGATTTCCATAGCAAGGCTGATCACCGAAACCATCCGCAAAACCGATACGGTTGGACGCTGGGGAGGCGAGGAATTCATCGTCATCTGCCCGGAAACCGAACTCGAGGGCGCTGTTACTCTGGCGGATAATTTGCGCGTACAAATCGAAGCCATTGAGTTCCCTTTCAAGAGACAGCTCACCGCCAGTTTCGGCGTCAGCAGCTACGTCCCTGGAGACAGCCCGGAATCCATGACCAAGCGTGCGGACAATGCACTTTACGAAGCCAAAAATAAGGGTCGCAACCGGGTTGAGCACTCATCGACCTGAACAGTCCGCCTTATGGTCCGGTCTCGACTTCAACAGACCTACTTCTGCACATATCCGTAGAAAATTCCAAGCGCTATGGCTCCGGCCTGGGCCACGTTCACTGAATCGACTTTGGCCACCATCGGGATCCGGACTTCATGGTCGCATTGCTTGAGCACGCCCGGACGAACGCCTTTATCTTCATTGCCCAGCACCAGGACGGCCGGGAAATCCGGTTGCAGACTGTAAATGCTTTCCGCGTCTTCCCCTTGGCGCGTACCGTATACGGTAAACCCCTTGTCTCTGGCTTCCACCAGCGCCTGCCCAAGATTGGCTACTTTGGCGACCGGCAGAAAAGACAGCACCCCGGCGGATGCCTTCATGGCGCCGGGACCGAGCTGCGCGCTGTTATGCTTGGGCAACAGAATTCCCGCGCCGCCCATGGCATAGAGCGTACGCGCCAGCGTGCCCACATTCCCCTGGTCCTGCACCTGATCCAGCGCCAGCAGCAAAGGAAATCCGGATTGCTTTGTCAGCTCCAGCAAGGCATCAAGAGAAGCGAATCCAGGACTGAATAGTTTGGCCACGCAGCCCTGATGGTTGCCTTCGGCCATCTGGTCCAGACGCTGCCGGGGCGCCAGCGAATACCGTACGCCGGCCTTTTTGCACGCCTCCATAACTCGCTGTAATCCGCCTTGAGCCAGATCCTTCTGAATGTAAATCTGATCCACCAGTTCAGACGAACTGCGCAGATAATCCAATATCGCTTTTCTTCCGTACACCAGTTCCATCTCTTCCATTATCTATCACCAATTTCTGCGACTGCCGTCGGTTACATTTTGTAAACCTGAAAAAACTCTACCAAAAATCTAATAATTTTCAATTGATGGCGTCATTTTCTTAGCTATACGCTTTTTTTCCACTGTCAAAATTACATTTTTTTCATCTTTGCTTCTCATACCACCATTTTCTTTTGATCAAGAGTTTTTCTTTTTTCTCCAAACCTTCAACTGGTTAAAAAAAGTCTAGAATTCTAATAAGATAGTTGGCATTTTATTTGTATAGCAGGCATAACATCTTGTAATAACAGCTCGTTCAAACTGGCGGGAGGAGAGAATGCGCAAGTTTATGATCCTGTTCCTTTTCATTTTGATAACGCTTTCCGCATCATGTGCGCGGAAAGCTCCCATCCAATCCGTTGAACTTGAAATGGGAAATCACTACGAGACACTGGAACCCGAATTAACTGATCCTGGAAAAGTCACTCCACTTAATGACAATTTGCTTTCACCACAAGAAGTTCGTGCGTTGAAATCCGAATATGCCATACGCTTCCCCAAAGACGCCTATGCGCAGGGGCTGATACGCGAACAGTTTATTTTTCTGCACCGCGACGTCAACGCCAAATTGCATGTCTGGATGCAACGTGCGGAGTTGTACCTGCCGTACGCCAAACAGGTCTTCAAAGAACGCGGACTGCCCGATGAACTTGCCTATCTCGCCTTCATTGAAAGCGGGTACAATCCTCAGGCGGTTTCCCGTTCGGGTGCGGCCGGTGTCTGGCAGTTCATGCCTTTTACCGGACGCCGCTTCGGTCTCCATTGTGACTGGTGGATCGATGAACGGCGCGATCCGTATGCAGCCAGTGTGGCCGCAGCCACCTATCTTTCCAAGCTTCACGACATGTTCGGCGACTGGTCTCTGGCCATCGCCGCTTACAACGCGGGTGAAGGAAAAATAAGCCGCGCCATCGCCTGTTGCGGCGCCAAAGATTTTTTCGAACTCCACAAAAGAAACGATACGCTGCCGGATGATAAACGCCTCAAGGACGAAACCCTTTATTATGTTCCGCGATTCGCCGCCATGGTCAAAATCGCCAATAACCTCGAACTGCTCGGCTACGGGCCCGTACGTTTTGACAAAGCTCCGTCTCTTGCAGAAGTCGACGTAAAGGGCGGAACAGACCTTTCCAGACTCGCCCAGGCCTCCGGCATGACCTGGGAAGACTTCTCCATGCATAACCCGGCGTTCCGCCGTCAGGGAACTCCCCCCGACCGTGTCTGTACCGTGTACGTCCCTGTCTCTTCCGTGGCAGCAGTCAAATCGTTCCTGTCCAGCTCGCGTTCTTCTCTGGCCGTTTACCAGCCTTACACCGTTGTCCGCGGCGACAGCTGGAACCGCATTGCGAATCGCTTTGGCACTACGGTAACCGCTCTGAAGCAGTCTAACAATTACCATTCAAATCTGCTGCAGCCCGGACAACGCATCGTCGTTCCAAATGGCCCTGTGCAGCCGCAAATACTGGCCAGTTCGGACCCGAAACCTTCCTATGCGCAAGAACCTCCACGGGTTTACGCAGAGACTCCCAAAAAACGCAACTCCTACTACGCTATTCCGACAGCCCCTGCCGTTTCAGCCGCGGCTGGCGAACCTTATCGCGTACGCCAGGGAGATACGCTGTACTCCCTCTCCAAGCGCTTCGGCTGTTCGGTCAATTCTCTGATGCGTGCCAATAATTTCTCCACGCCAAGCGAACTCGTGGCGGGCAAATCCATCCGGGTGCCCGGCCACAACTCCGGCCAGCCCACGTATGCGCTGCTGCCCAAAAAACCGTATAGTCCCGTATATCATACTGCAGATAAAAAGGCCCGGCCTGCTAATTACCGTGTCCAATCCGGTGATACGCTCTGGAGCATCGCCCGCAAATTCAGCATATCTCCGCAGCGTCTGCTGCAGTGGAACGACATGAATCGCAACAGCGTTATCCAGCCTGGCGACAAAGTGGTTGTCTACCTGGATTAGCTTCTCTACGAAACAAAACGGACTTGCCGCTTCCGTCTGGAGCCGGTGCCAACCCTGCGCGGTTCGCTCTCCGGCCCCTCCCGCCCGCGGAAACTGCAAGTCCGTTTTTTATCCCTTTTTCATAAGCCGCCTCTTGCCTGCGACCTTTTTCTTTGCAATATCTTTTCTCATTTCTGAAACAACTTTTGCCGGAACCTTTTTTCAAGGAGTATCCAATGGATGACTCAATCGTAAAAACGCATTACCTGCGCCAAGGTATTTTTTCCTGGAACGAACTGATGACGCCGGATCTCGCTGCCGCCAAAGCTTTTTATACGGAAATCTTCGGCTGGACGTACACGGAAGAAACAATTGCCGAAGGCCCTATGGCAGGACAACTGTATGTTGTCGCCCATGCGGGCGAATTCATGGCTGCCGGCATGCTCCCTTTGTGCAGTCCGGACATTCCCCCGAACTGGGGCGCCTATGTCACGGTCGAGAATCTTGAAGACACTCTGGCCAAAGTGGAGAAAATGGGAGGAAAAGTCATAGTTCCGGGAACACCGGTACAAAAGGTGGGGATTTTCGCAGTGATCCAGGACAATGCCGGCGCATTCCTGATGATCATGCAGTACGAACCGCAGGAGTAAACAACGTACGCAGTCTTTGCTGCGATTATTCAGGAAGACAACTGTTGCTGCACCAGGCTTCTGGCGCCCTGCACCGGCAGCTGCTGGCCGGTCCAGAGTTCGAACTGCAGCGCGGCCTGGGCCACGAACATGGAAAGGCCGTCGATGCATTCCAGCCCTTTCTCCCCGGCCTGAGCCAGAAAAAGAGTCTGTTGCGGATTATAGACAAGATCGTAAGCCACCTGGCCCGGCGTAAAATGAGACGCCGGCCAGGGGCTTTTAGTCTGATTGTCGCCCTTCATGCCCAGGGGAGTCGAATTCACGAGCAAGTCAGCCGCACAGCCGGCACGCTCCTCCCAGGGCACAAATACTGCGCTGAATTCATCAGCCAGCTGTTGGGCCTTGGAGGCGGTTCTGTTGGTCAAAAAGATTTCTTTGACTCCCAGGTCGCGCAGACCGGCCAAAACCGCTCTGGAGGCCCCTCCGGCGCCCAGAACAAGGGCTGAGGAAAACTTGCGGCCACGCAGCGGCGCCAGAAAGCCGCTAACGTCCGTATTTTCGCCCAGCAGGGCGCCATCGCGCCAATAAACCGTATTCACGGCCCCGATGGCGGCGGCGCTGTCGCTTTCGCCGTCCAGAAAAGCCCGTACGGCTTGCTTGTGCGGAATAGTAACGCTCAAACCGGCGATGGGCAGCACGCGTACTGCGGCCATGAACTGCTCCAGAGAATCCGGTGCTACCGGCCAGCTGCAGTAGACATAAGGCAAGCTCAATTCCTGAAAAGCCCAGTTGTGCAGAACCGGGCTCAACGAATGCCCCAAAGGGTGGCCGATAATGCCAAAGAGCTTTTCAGGAGCTGTTATCATTGTTTGACCAGTTGCTCGGCCCCGGCCCGGATGGCCTCGGCGTTCTTGGGAATCATTTTCGCGTAGCGCGGCGAGATCACCTTTTCCAGGCTTTTGACAACGGTATCTATGGGCATGACGCCTGAAGCTTCAACGAATGCGCCGATGGCCACCATATTGGCCATACGCGCGTTGCCCAGGCTTTCGGCCACTTCGTTGGCCGCAATGGCGTAAGTCTGCACCCGTTGCTTTTCCGTCAGGTCCAGATCGACCAATGAGGAATTGATGATCTGCAGGCCACCGTCCTGGAGACGCGGCTGGAATTTGTCCAGCGAAGGCCTGTTCATGACGATCAGTCCCACAGGGCTCTGAATGATGGGCGAACCGATTTCATCTTCGGAAATCACCACGGTGCAGTTGGCCGTGCCGCCGCGCATTTCCGGACCGTACACCGGCAGGTAGGTGACGTTCAGCCCCTGCTCCATGCCCGCGTAGGCCAGCAGATTTCCGATGAGCATCACTCCCTGGCCGCCAAAGCCGGCTATGATCACATCCTGATATAAGCTCATGCCTTTTCCTCCAGATCAGCGACACACTCGTGGGTACCGTCGGTGACATCCCTGAACACTCCGAGCGGAAAGTACGGGATCATTTCATTGACAACGCGCTCGTTGGCGGCGATGGGGCTCATTTTCCAGTTGGTGGGGCAGGCGGAGAGCATTTCCACGAATCCGAACCCGCGGTCTTCGATCTGACAGGCAAAGGCTTTTTTGATGGCCTTCTTGGCCTGGATGATCTGCTTGACGTTAGTGGTGGCCACCCGTGCGGAATAAGCCACCCCGCCCAGGCCGCCGATGATCTCGGCCATCCTGATGGGCAGTCCTTCCCGGTCCTGGCAGCGTCCGCCCGGACAAGTGGTGGTGCACTGGCCCACCAGCGTGGTGGGGGCCATCTGTCCGCCGGTCATGCCGTAGACCGTGTTGTTGATGAACACGATGCTGATGCGTTCGCCGCGGTTGGCCGCATGCATGATTTCAGCCATGCCGATGGAAGCCAGGTCGCCGTCGCCTTGGTAGCTGAAGACAAAAGCATCCGGACGGGCGTGTTTGGCGCCGGTGGCCACTGCCGGAGCGCGGCCGTGAGGGGCTTCCACACTGTCCACCTTGAGATAATTGTAAATAAACACCGAGCAGCCCACGGAGCCGATACAGATGGCTTTTTCCAGAAGGTCCATTTCCACCAGGCATTCCGCCACAAGACGATGCGCGATACCATGGTGGCAGCCCGGACAATAGTGCGTGGGGCGGTCAAACTGCGCCGCACTCAGATCATAAACAAGTTTTTCAGCTGCACTGTCCATTAGTTCCTCCCTGCAGCGTCCCTGATGGGAGCTTCAAACATATCCGGGGCCGGCAGATCTCCGGGCATGACGCCGAAGAATTCGGAATCGGCTTTGGTTCTTATTGCCAAACGTACGTCCTGAACCATCTGTCCGCAGTTGTGTTCGATGGTCAGAAAACGTTTGCCGGCTTCGGCCAGCTGCAGCAATCCCGCTTCCGGGAAAGGGTACAGGGTCTGCGGTCTGTACAGACCGGCCTTGATGCCCTGGCTGCGCAATTTGCGTACCGTGCTTTTTACGATACGCCCGATGGAGCCGTAGGCCACGGCAACGATATCGGCGTCTTCGGTCATGAAAGACTCGGCGCGAGCAAGCGGTTTCATGGCTTCGTATTTTTCGAGCAGCGTACGCGTGTGGTTGGCCAGAGCGCCTTCTTCCAGATACAGGGACTTCAACAGGCGAACCTGGCGGTCCTTGGCGCCGGTCAGGCACCAGTCCAGCCCTTCGTCTTCCTTCACGGCTTCAGGCGTCCAGGCCATGACAGGTTCTTTCATCTGGCCCAGGATAGCATCCGCAAGAATCATTACGGGATTGCGGAACTTGTAGGCCAGATCGAAAGATTCGATCATCATATCGTAAGCTTCCTGGCAGGTTGCGGGAGCCAGCACGAACAGGTTGTAATCGCCGTGTCCGCCGCCTTTCACCGCTTGAAAATAGTCGCCCTGGGAGGGGCCGATGTCGCCCAGACCTGGGCCGCCCCGGTTCATGTTTACTATGACGCCGGGCAACTGCGAGCCCGCGATGTAGGAAATGCCTTCGGACATCAGCGAAATGCCCGGGCTGGACGAGGAAACGAAGCTGCGGATGCCGCAGGCGGCTGCGCCCAGCAGCATGTTGATGGCCGCCACTTCACTTTCCGCCTGAACGAACTGTCCGCCGGCATCCGGCAACACCTTGGAAAGCAATTCGGGAATATCGTTCTGCGGCGTGATGGGGTAGCCGAAATAGCATTTGCACCCGGCAGCCATCGCCCCGTAAGCAATGGCCTCATTGCCTTTGAAAAATTTACGTTCACCCTGCTTTTCGCTCATCAGCTGTCCTCCTTGGATGCGGCTTTCGCCTTCTTCGTCCGCCACACGCGAATGGCGTAATCAGGGCAGATCATGGCGCAGGAGGTGCAGCCCGTACACTTCTCCATGTCGGCTTCCGGCACCTCGGCCACTTTATAGCCCTGCTCATTAATGCGGTTGGACTGCACAATGATCTGCACCGGGCAGACCGTCGTACAAAGCAGGCAGCCTTTGCAGCGTTCTTCGATGATTTTGATTCGTGACATGCCACTTCCTCGGCTGGAGTTGTTTCTATTCCGCCTTGAACGGCCACAGCGGCCACAGGCAGTGATGCGCACTTTTTCCCTTCCCGGACAGTCGACACTCCGCTTCTTTCCATATTGAGCTAAAGACAAAAAAAGCTACCGGACGATAACTGAAAGACAGGCGGCGTCCTGAAAGCGGCGTGAAATGCCGGGCGTACGGCACCACATGCGGTGCCCGCAAATAACGTACGGACCTGACAGAGGCGTACGGCATTATCTGAGAACGGGAAAAAGAATCTGGTTGCACTTCTTCCTCAATCATAAGCGTGAGAGAATAGAATTACGACAAATGAAATAAAAATCAATGCCCATTTGCCTACCTGCTAACTATAAAATCAACATGGCGTCACCGTAGGAGTAGAAACGGCACCCCAATTCCAGGGCACGGGCATAAGCTCGAAGCACACGCTCGCGACCGGCAAAGGCGCTGATCATGATCAACAGCGACGAACGGGGAAGATGAAAATTGGTTATCATATGATCCACGACACCAAAGCGGCTTCCCGGCTTCAAAAATAAGTTGATGGGGCCCTTGTACGGGGCAACCTCACCCAGGCGGGCATACACGCCTTCCAACGTACGTACCGTGGTGGTGCCGACCGCTACGACAGGTCGTCCCTGCTCTTTGGCTGCGCGGACAGCTTCAGCGGTTTCCTCGGGCAATTCCACATATTCCTCATGCATCTGATGATTGCGGATATCCTCCTCACGTACGGGGCTGAAGGTCCCGTAACCGACGTACAAGGTCACCTCGGCCCAGTCATGGCCTGCAGCTTTCAACGATGCAAGCAGCTCCGGCGTAAAATGCAATCCCGCAGTCGGAGCGGCAGCGGATCCCTGTTTGGCTGCTTTGGCAAAAACCGTCTGGTAACGCCCCGTATCTTTGGCCACAGCGTCGCGTTTGATATACGGAGGCAGAGGCGGTTTGCCCACGGAATTAAAAATGGCGTAGATATCGCCCCGCCAGTGCAGCAGGACCTTGCTTTGCCCGAAGTCGCCCACAGAAACCACTTCCACCTGCAAATCCTCTGTGAAGTACATCAGATCTCCAGGCTTGCGGCGACGAGAACCACGCAGCAAGCCTTCAGCCGCGGCGCTTTGCCATCCGCCTTCTTTTTGCTCCGCCTGCAGCAGCGGAAGGGGAGTCAGCAACAGAAATTCCGCTTTTCCCCCTGTGGGAGTGGTGCCTATGATTCTGGCAGGCAAGACTTTGGAGTTATTGGCGAGTATCAGCGCGTTTTCCGGCAGGAAGTTTCCCAGATCCGCGAACGACACCAGTTCCATCGCACCTGTGCCCCTGTTCAATACAAACAGTTTCGAAGCATCGCGTTTTTCCGCGGGTGTCTGGGCGATCTGCTCCTCCGGCAGAATATAATCATAGCTGTCCAGGGCGTATTCTTCCGGCACATTCGTCATGCTGGCTTTCCTTTTTTTCTCATTGCACGAATTGCGGCTTTTGCTGCGCCGCCTCGAGAAGGGTTCCCTAGTACACTGTACGTACTTTTTCCAGTCCTTAGCGGCTAAATAAATTTGCGGTTTCAGGCAGGCTCATGTATGCCATATGACAATTGGTACTCGTTGAAGACTGTCCGACACGTACTATTCCAGCAAGCTGCTTTTTCGTTTTCATGATACGTATTTCCGAATTTTAAGGAGGCCTTCATGCTTCGTCCATTTTTTTCCCCTGCTTCTAAAAACCCCAGGTTTTTGATTTTTTGCATTGTCTGTCTTGTTGTCTGCAGTCTTGCCGCCTGCACGCCCAAAGTTACCGATCCCGCCGCGGAACCTGCCGACGGTTCAGTGGCACCCGCACCGGCGCCTGATCCGGGCCCCACAGATTTTTATTATGATTTCGACGACATCCTTGTGCCTAAGGAAATGGAGCTGCAAACCAACGAGTCCTTTATTCTTGAAACACCCAATCAGAAAACCGGTGTTATGGTTTTCGAGGGTAAGGTTGAAATTCTTTCCCTTACCAGCTTTTTTATCAACAACATGAATAAAGACGGCTGGAGTCTTCTGAGCGCTTTCAAATCCAACCGGACCATTCTTGTTTTTGAAAAGATCGACCGTATCTGCGTCATGAATATCACGAACGGCAAATTCTCCACGCTGCTCGAAATCTGGGTTTCCCCACGCAGTAATTCGAATGCGTCCGTTCCCCCTGCAGCAACTAGTCTGACGCAATAAATACGCCATGACGTCAGTACTTACTTTCAGTCCCTTGACGGGCAAACGTGTGCATTTAGGCGTTTCCGGCAGCGTAGCTGCCTATAAATCACTCGAGCTGTTACGTCTTTATCAGGGTACTGGACTGGAAGTGGGCGTAACGCTGACCGAATCGGCCAAACAATTTGTGACGCCCCTTAGTTTCAGCGCTCTTGGGGCGTCGCCCATTCTGGAGTCCATTTTTCCGCAAAACGGAAACAGCATCGACTACGACATCAATTCGCACCTGGCCCCCGGCCGTATCGCCGAGGTTCTGGTCATTGCCCCTGCCACGGCAAACACCATCGCCAAGCTGGCCCATGGACTGGCCGACGACATGCTCTCGTGCAATGCGCTTTCTTTTCCAGGGAAAATCGTCATAGCTCCAGCCATGAACCCGAAACTCTGGAACGCTGTGGCAACGCAGGAGAATGCCAAACTGCTCTGCAGCCGCGGCCACCTGATGCTGACGCCTGAACAGGGTGCCATGGCCTGCGGAGATCAGGGACAGGGAAGGCTCCCTGATCTGGAAATCATTTATTACCATACGTTGCGTCTGCTTTGCGATCAGGACCTTGCCGGAAAGAAAATTCTCATCACTATGGGGCCGACCCGTGAACCCTGGGATGGCGTCCGTTTCTGGTCCAATCCTTCTTCAGGCAAAATGGGGCTGGCTCTTGCTATTTCCGCCTGGCTGCGCGGCGCGGACGTACACTGCGTGCACGGACCCGTGGGTTTTGCTTTGCCTCATTTTCTGCACACCTATTCCGTGGAAACCGCCCAGCAAATGCATGACATCTGCCATTCCATCTGGACGGGCATGGATATCGGCTGTTTCAGCGCTGCAGTCTGCGATTTCCGTCCCGTGACCATCGGTACGGAGAAATTTAAAAAATCCGACGCCGGAAGCTCCATGCGTCTGGAATTTGAAAAAACCACGGACATTCTGGCTTCTATTTCGGAACTTCGCGCCACCCATCAAAAACTCATCGGTTTCGCTGCAGAGACATCCAACCTGCTGCAATACGCGCAGGACAAACTCAAACGGAAGTCTCTGGACCTGGTTGTCGGCAACCTGGTTGGCGGCAAGGATTCCGGATTTCAGGCCGACACCAACGAGGTTATTATTGTTTCCAAGCAGGGAGTAGTGGCTGAACTTCCCGTACAATCCAAAAGTGATATTGCCTGGAGGATCTGGGATTGTCTTTCGGACATCTGAAACTTCCCGAAGGTCTGCGCCCCTGGCATACGGCAGGACTGCGCTATCTGTTTCCCGACAGCACTGCGGATACTGCAGAGAACTCCCCGACTGTAGCAGCTGTAAATGCGCCTGATTTGTCGCCGAATCCAGAACTACCTGCGGACATTTTACAGCAATTGCATGCCAAAGTATGCGTTCCCAGTTACTCCGTCTGGACCTATTGGGAACTGGGCGAGGACTTTCTCCAAACTCCCAGCATGGAACGCCGCTCTTGCCTGGCAGCTTTGATGCGCAGCCTGGCCTGGCCTAAAGGCAGCATAACTTTTTGGCCCGTAGCCGTGCCCATCGAAGGAAGTGTCCAGACTTTTGTGCCATTATTTTGGCAAACGGTTGCGACTATTCAGGCACCCCTGGTTGCGGTGTTCGGTAGCAAGGCTTTTTCAGCTCTGGTTCCCCAGAAAACACGTGAGCTTTTTCATTGCGAGGGTGCCTCGCCTATGCTAGTTGCTTTACCTGACCTTGCTGAACTCTCTGCTGACAAAGTGCTTTACGATCAAACATATGTAACCTTGCAGAAATTCAAACCAGGTTCTTGCTAAATATTTACTATATTTTCAGTGGGTTGAGATCTCTATTTTTTATTTTCATTCTCTTCGTTTGATTCTGCAGATCAACCCCATGACGAGATCTGCTCATTGACTCTGTCATAAACACTGGTTATGAGCTTTCATCATATTAATAATTTTCTTTCTCGGGCTTTAGTTACTGAGTAATTCATTCTAAAATCATTCTGTTCACATACAATTTCTTAATTTACAAGGTATTCAAATATGCGTTTTCTTGTCACCGGAGCAGCAGGGTTCATTGGTTTTCATCTTTGCCACCGTTTGGTAAAAGAAGGCTTTCAAGTGACCGGCTTGGACAACTTGAACCCTTATTATAGCGTCGAGTTAAAACAAGATCGCCTTAAGGTGCTTCACGAATACCCTAATTTCACTTTTGCTCAAATTGATTTGTGCGATAAGGAGTCTCTTGACGCCCTTTTCATTGCTTCTGAATTTACTCATGTAGTGAATCTTGCCGCCCAGGCCGGTGTCCGACATAGCATCGATTTCCCTGAAGCGTACATCAATGCCAATATCATTGGATTTTTCAATCTGTTAGAAGCCTGCAGGCACAACAAAATTCATCATCTTGTATTCGCTTCCTCCAGTTCTGTTTACGGACTCAACACACAGATGCCTTTCAGCGTGCATGATAACGTAGACCATCCCATCAGCTTGTATGCCGCATCCAAAAAGTCCAACGAGTTGATGGCCCATTCCTACAGCCATCTTTACGGTCTTCCTTGCACCGGACTTCGCTTTTTTACTGTTTACGGTCCTTGGGGCCGTCCCGACATGGCTTTGTTTCTCTTCACCAAAGCCATTTTGGAGAACAAGCCGATCACTGTTTTCAATCATGGGCAGATGGAGCGAGATTTCACTTATGTCGATGATATTATCGAAGGCGTCTTCAGAGTAACTCAAAAGACACCGCAAGGTAATCCGGAGTGGGATTCCAACGCACCTGATCCGAGTAGCAGTCCCGCCCCTTACCGCCTCTATAATATCGGCAACAATAACAGCGTCAGATTGCTCCATTTCATCAATGTACTTGAGAAATATCTTGGTCGTGAAGCTGAAAAAATCTTTTTGCCTATCCAGAGTGGAGACGTGCCCGCCACTTTTGCTGACATCGACGATTTGACTCGCGATTTTGATTTCCGTCCCAGCACGACCATCGAATATGGCATTCACGAATTCGTGACCTGGTATCAGGATTATTTTTCCGCATAAATTCAGCCATGAAGTTTAGCAGTGCGCTCTCCTCTCAAGGTCATTTTCAGCATAGATGTTGAAGAAGAAGGTTTGTTCAGCGGAAGGTATGAGCAGTCTCCTGGCTCCTTTACCAATATTTCTCTGCTTCCCCGCCTTGAAGCTATCACGACTTCTCATGGCATCCCGTTAACGCTTTTATGCGATTATCCGGTACTTAATAATCCCGAATCCATTGATATTCTGCTGGATCTTCAAAGGCGCGGCGCTTCTCTCGGCTTGCATCTTCATCACTGGAATACGCCTCCTTTTCAAGATGCATCCATAACACAACCGGTTCCCTCCAAAGATCTTCCTTTGCCTTTGCTATGTGCGAAGCTGGATTCTTTGCTACATGCTTTTTCTGTCCTGAATCCGTCAACAGCGCATTTGGCTTTTCGCATGGGACGTTGGGATTTCAGCCCTAAATTGCAGGAAGCCCTCATTGCAAGTCCAATTCAAATTGATAGCTCTATTACGCCTCTACGTCCGGTTGCCAGCCAGCACAACCATTTTCTTTCCGGTGTTTCTCCGTATTGGATTTCTCCCAAAGAGAAAGCCAATCAATCTTTGCTTGAATTTCCGTTGACCTTACATCCTTTGTCCTCTGCTCTTGCCCGCCTCACGTATCATACGGCTTGCAAACTTCCAGGTTTTCTTTCCCGGCGGCTACTGCGCTATTTTCGTTTACTTTTCGTGGTTGGAGTGCAACCCGTATGGTATCCTTTGCTCTCAATGAAATGGGCGACTATGTTTCATGTGAAACAGAATGAACCCTATTTGATCATGTTTATGCATTCGTCCGAACTGCTTGCCGGTGCCAACCCCGTATTGCCTGACCAAGAAAGCATCAAAAAGCTCTTACGGAAAATAGATCTTTATTTTACCTGGCTTCGTTCTTTCACAAGTATTGAGGGTGTTACCTTTTCGCAGGCGTATGATTTGTTGGCTGCATCAGGCGACAACCAGAACAAAATGCCCTGACTTATCATGAAAATCGTTCTTTTACTTGAAGATCTGCTTCTGGGCGGAACGCAACGCCAGGCCTTGCAATTGGCTACCGGTTTTTTGGGAACAGGGCATGCGCCGGAAATCTGGACTCTTACAAACGGAGACCAGTTATCCGACCTTGCTTTTCAAGACGATATTCCCGTGAGGAAACTCGGGAAAAGTGCTACTGTTACCGTACCTACCTTATATCAATTAGCCTGGAACTTGCGGAAGACACGGCCAGATATTCTGTTATGCCTTACTGTCCTCCCAAACATCTGGGGCCGAATAATCGGCAAATTTTGTTTTTTACCCATTGTCATCGGCGCCTGCCGTGGGGGTGGAGCGCCTATTCGGCAACACGAAAAATTTCTCTGGCCTCTGGCCAGACATATCATCTGCAACACACAAGCCTTGCATGATGTCCTTGCTCGGTCATGTGGAGTTCCTTCCAGTAAACTCAGCGTCATTTATAACGGCATTGATTCTCAGCTGTTTCATCCGCCCGAATCATTCCCCGAGGTTCCTACAGTTCTTCATGTCGGACGCCTGGTACCAGATAAAAATCAGGAAACCCTGATACGAGCCTTCGGTCTTGTACACAAACAAATTCCTGATGCGCAATTGCGTATTGCTGGTGATGGCCCTTTATCGGACCCTTTGCAAAAACTTGCCGCATCACTCCTGCCACAGGATTCGTTTCGGTTCCTGCCTGGGACAAAAACAATCGCGCCTGTTTATCGTCAAGGCACCGTCTTTGTTATGAGTTCGGTACGAGAAGGACTACCTAATGTCGTTCTTGAAGCCATGGCGTCTGCCTTACCTGTAGTAGGAACAGCCATCGGTGGCATTCCGGAACTCGTACAAGAGGGTATTACCGGGCACCTAGTACCTCAACAAGATCCACCTTCCATGGCCTCAGCCATAATCTCTCTGCTTAGAGATCCAGCAAAAGCATCTGCCATGGGCAGAGCTGGACAAGAAATTATCCAAAAAAAATTTTCTTTATCTGCTGCAATTTCCGCACACTTAGCGCTTTTTGATTCTTTTTTATAAGATTACCCATTGATTTTTCACAAGGTTTTATTAAAGTGAAAGAACCCCTTGCAGGGTTATCTTGTCTTTGTCTTATCTTTGTTTAGATTGACACGTGAAATGAAAATAATCTAAAAAACGCTTACTTGGAATCGAACTTCATATTACTAACTCAGGATCGCCAGAGGAAGGAATGGACACCAAGCAGACGAAGTACCAACTTCAGGATTTGTATGACCAGTTTGTAGAAAATGTACACAATGGAGAATTACCGTCGGAACAGGATGTTCGTACTTTTATTCGTCTTTTTGAGCATTTTGTCACGTTTGTGGACTTCGACATGACGGCGGAATGTGAGGATTTTATTCACCTATCCAAGCAATTGCTCCATGCGGTAAAAAAACAAAGCCTGAGCGAAGCGATTCAGCTCGTAGATTCTTTGAATGATGCAAAATCGTATTGTCATGACAATTTGCGCTAATTTTTTCAAAATGTTTCCCGTGAAACAATCACGTATTACCAAAGAGGATAGCGATGCTTATGGGAAGATCCATCGTAGTTGCTAACCAGAAGGGTGGTGTGGGCAAAACGACCACTGCCATCAATCTTGCCGCATCCTTGGCTGTAATGGAGAAGCGTGTTCTCTTGGTGGACTGTGATCCCCAGGCCAACGCAACAAGTGGTATTGGCTTAGAAGTGTCTAACAACACGAATTCCCTGTATTCTGTCTTCTTTACTCCTGATAAGGTTCAAAACGCCATATATAAAACAAATTCGCCTTTTGTCAGCGTACTTCCTTCCACACAGGATTTGGTAGGCTGTGAGGTTGAACTTGTCGATAAAATGGCCAGAGAATTTTACCTTTCAGACGTGATTAAACCTGTGGATAAGCAATTTGATTATATCATTTTCGATTGTCCACCTTCCCTGGGAATGTTAACGCTCAATGCCTTATGCGCAGCCAATGAACTGTTGATTCCGCTGCAGTGCGAATATTTTGCCTTGGAAGGGATCGTCAGTCTGCTACAGACGTTCGAACAGGTGAAAAAACGCTTGAATCCAAAGCTTAATCTTTTGGGCGTGCTGCTGACCATGTATGATGGCAGAAACAAACTTTCCAAACAGGTTAAAAACGAAGTCCGGAAATGTTTTCCGGACTTGCTTTTCGAATCAATAATCCCCAGAAACGTCCGCCTTTCCGAGGCACCCAGCTATGGGAAAACGATCATTAGATACGATATCAAATCAAAAGGTGCGGAAGCCTATCTGGCTTTGGCTAAGGAAGTGGTGCTACGCAAACCAAAGGTTCATTAATTTTTTTGAATCAAGAAAAATCCATATCGCCCGTTTCGTAGTACCGGAATCTGCGGTTTACTCTGATTTATCGTCTTCCAGTTCGCAGGCAATGCATTCGGTTTTGATGCAATCTTTGAAATGGCGCTTCACAACAACCGCCTGACAGTTATTGCAGCAAAATCGCGCCAAGCCGCCTAAATTGGCTGCCAGCAGCTTGAATTTACGTGGCGTATCATGAACCCAATCAGTTGTTTTTGAGCCGCAAATTTCACAACAGACTTCCGCATTAGGAGGATATTTGAAGTCCCAATATTCCTGTAAGAGTTCCCAATCGGCCATCGGCTCTTTTTTCTCTTTTTGTGCCGCCATCTTGCCGGCTTTGGTCAACTGCTTCACCACCACGCTGGAAAGCTCCGACCATAGCTCGGGAGAGATCATGACTCCGTACAACTTGCCATCAGCCGTATATAATTCGCGTATACAGTCCGGGTATTCTTGCATCCGTTTCTCCTTTTTTTTTCAGACTATAGTGTGTCATTAGAAACTGTCAATTTTGATTATTTGTTCGCTCAGGGAGGTACCATATGGCCATGGCGCAAAGAGGATTAGGGAAAGGGCTGGATGCGCTTTTAAAATCAACAACAACTGCTTCGGATGTTGATAGCGCTTCCGAACGCAACATCACAGATATTCCTTTGGACTCCATCACACCTAGTAAATTTCAGCCTCGCCGTGATTTTCCGGAAGAATCTCTGGAAGAACTGGCCCAATCCATTAAAAAACAGGGTGTTCTGCAACCTATTCTGGTACGCGCAATTCCAGGACAACCCCGTTCGTACGAGCTTATCGCCGGAGAAAGGCGCTGGCGTGCTTCACAGCGTGCTCAAATGATCTCAATTCCTGCGCTCATAAAATCTTTCACTGATGAGGAAAGCATGCTCATCGCCCTGGTAGAAAATCTTCAGCGTGAAGATTTAAACGCCATGGATGAAGCACAGGGATTGTGGCAGCTGCAACAGCACCTGAAATTGACTCAGGAAGAACTGGCTGAAAAAATCGGCAAGAGCAGGCCGGCTATTGCCAATAGCCTGCGTCTGTTGCAACTGCCGGATCTGATCAAAGACCACCTGCGCAGCGGACGCATCAGCGCAGGCCATGCGCGGGCCCTGCTGGCAGTAACTGATGAAGAAGCACAACAGCAGTTACATCGTCGTATCCTCGAACTCGAACTCACCGTACGGGATACCGAAGCTCAGGCTTCTTTCTGGAAATCGCATGGAGAACTGCCAGAATCTTCTGAATCTCCCAAAAAACAATCGTCACCAGCCCGTACGAGTTCCAAAAAATTACCCGAATTCATTCCTTTGCAGAAGCAGATGTCTCATTTTTTTGATACGAAGGTGGCTCTGCGTGGCGATCGTTCGAAAGGACAAATCGTGCTTGCATTCGATTCGGAAGAAAAACTCATGCTTTTGCTTGAACGACTCGGCGGAAAAGAGTTTATTGAAAATCTTAACAACTAGGCGTCGTGCAGCCCCAAGGAATACGTGCGTATGAGTGCTTTGTTCAACAAAACCGACCTGGATAATTGTTTGGCGTCATTCAAAGGAGCCAGAGTCGGTATCGTCGGTGATGTCATGCTGGACTGCTATATATACGGCTCGGTGGACAGGATTTCCGCAGAAGCACCCGTGCCCATTGTGAACGTGACCAATGAACACCTTGCCCTGGGAGGAGCAGCCAATGTGGCTAACAATGTCATCTCACTGGGAGGTGAAGCTTCTTTCATTAGCGTGACAGGAGACGATGCCACTGCGCAACAGATTGAGAGATTACTCGAAACTAATTCCATCCGGCATTCTTTGATTCGCGATACGTCTAGGCCATCCAGCCTGAAAACGCGGATTATCGGTCAAAACCAGCAAATAGTGCGTTTTGATAAAGAACAGACTACCCCTCTTTCCAGCGAAATGCGTACTACCTTGCTCAAAAACTTTGAGGAACTGCTGGATTCCTGTGATTGCATCATTTTTTCGGATTATGCCAAGGGCATTTTCGGTATTGAGTTGATGGATTCGATTAGATCTTTAATCGCGTCAAAAAAGAAAAATACGCGCCTGCTTGTTGACCCGAAACCGATCAATATGGGCCTTTTTTCTACCGCTTTTTTACTGACTCCCAATGCGAAGGAAGCCGGTCAGGCTGTCGGACTGGAAACGCCGCGTAGCAAAGAGGACATCATTCAAACCGGCAAAGCGATGCTTCAGGCTTACCCTTGCGAAAATCTGCTCATTACGCTCGGATCTCAGGGAATGGCACTGTTTTGTCGTACGGGCGGCGTCTGGCATATACCTACCATGGCGCAGAATGTTTACGATGTGACAGGAGCTGGAGATACCGTAGTGGCGACTATCGGCATCGGCCTGGCTTCCGGGTGTTCGCTGCTGGCATCTTGTGTGCTTGCAAATTATGCAGCAGGTTTGGTGATAGGCAAATTGGGAACTGCAAGCGTGGCCCCTGAGGAAATGCATGCGGCCTTACACCATTCTCCATTACCGGTTATTTCAAATTGGAGCACCCAAGGATAGGCCATGCACAGTCAAACAGCATTCGACCTTCAGGCAAACAGACTTAAAAAACTCATTGCCGCCAATCAGGCTCTTGCTCAGGTGGAATCGCTTTCCGAGTTATTGCCGGTGCTGCTCGAATTCGCCCGCGATGTCACCCAGGCCATGGGCGCTTCCATTTTATTGTACAAGCCTGAAAGTAAAACGCTGGAATTTACCCTGGCCATCAACGAACAACAGGGCGCAGCTGAAGAAATTATCAGTAAAAAATTTGAATTATCCCTTGGGGAAGGTATTGCGGGTTATGTGGCGGAAACCAGAGAATCTTTGCTGGTAGCGGATACGCAGGAAGACACGCGTTTTTCGCGAAAGGTTGATAATGATACGGGCTTTCGTACGCAAAGTATTCTTTGCTCTCCAATTGTTTACCAGGATGAATTACTAGGAGTCGTACAAGCTGTAAACGCCAAAGGCAAAGCCAATTTCGACAGCTCGGATCTGGATGTTTTGGAAAGTTTTTCTCATCTTGCGGCTGTAGCCATGGTTCGTTCGCGCTTGCTGGAACTGCGTATTCATCAGGAACGCATGCAGGCCCAGCTGGATGCCGCAGCCCGGATCCAGGCAACTTTTTTTCCTAAGTTACCTCAACTGGACGGAGCTACAGGCATTTTTGCCATTACGAAACCGGCAATATTTGTAGGTGGTGACGTATACGATATCGCTCGCGTATCAAAAGATCTTTTGTTTATGTGTGTCGCGGATGTTTCCGGCAAGGGTTTGCCTGCAGCCTTGGTTGGGGCGACGTTGTGGACAAAACTGCGCTCTCTTTCCATGGAATTTGATTGTCCTGGCAAACTGCTGACTGCTCTGAATGCGGAAATGTACGACGTACTTTCACAGCAATTATTCGTGACCTGTGTTTTAGCGTATTACCATTTGCCGAGTGGGCGTTTTACTTTTTCATTAGCAGGTCACCCTCCGCCTGCACATGTTTCATGCGGCAAGGTTACTTTCTTGGATGCAAGCGCCGGTCTGCCCGTCGGTGTGGATATGGCCGAAACCTATTCTGAAACAGAATGCATCATTCATCCGGAAGAATCCATGCTGATGTATTCGGACGGAGTAGTCGAAGCCAGAAACCGGCAGCGTGAGTTTTATGGAGAAGAACGTTTGTGTGCTTTTTTAGGCAAACATACGCAACCATCATACGGTAAACTCCTGCTAGAGGAAATTAACACCTGGCAACATAATGTCGCCGCAAACGACGATCTGACCATCGTCGAAATCTGGCGTGAAAAAAATTCTTAATGTTTCACATGAAACATTGAGAATCTATCGGACCTTTTCAAAGGGAAAAAATCTTTCATATTATAAAAAAATACTGTAGATATAAAAAAGAAATACATGGTGTGAAAAAAGGGGTTGCAGATGAGCTCGGAAAAGTCCCAGGAAATCTGGTCTATTAAGGTAGATAAAGACGGCGTAGTCAAAATGGCTGGCGAAATAGACTATACGGTCACCCCTAAGATCCGTAGTGGACTCTTGAATTACATAGACAAGACAGAAGGACCGATGCAAATGGACCTGAGCAATTTGAAGTATCTGGACAGCTCAGGGCTTGCTGTTTTCATCGAGATTCGCAGACATCTTGTGGAAAAAGGCAGGACGCTGCAAATTATCGACGTGACGCCTGAAGTAAAGAAAATTTTCAAGCTCACACAGGTCGATAAACTCTTCGGCTTCTGATGCTGCTGTTCATCCACCATTCACTAACTAAATAGCAGACCCGGCATGAGCAAATCGTCTGTTCCGCTTTTTTTAAGCATCGCCGTACTTGTTTACATCCTGGTACCGCGGTGTATTTTTTTTCTGACCGGCAAGGTAACAACCATGACGCAGACCCTGGTTGTTACCCTGCTGGCTTCCCTTGTCATCTTCTTTTTAACTATTATTCTTAAAAAAAAGTCCCGCTAAATTTATTTGAGGCTTCAAGGTCAACAAATTCCTTGCCTTGCGAACAAAATCAGAGTTTCCGGTATACAATTCCTGGGCTCTATAAGTGCGTCAGGTAGAAATAAAGCAGTCCCATGTTGATAACGGCGGCCCAAGCTGCGAATAAGCGAATTGCCATTGTCTTCCCTCCATGTGGTCGATGTACAATATTTTGACGACATACATCTTTTTGATTTTAAAGATTGCATGGAGCATGCCATATTTTTAAGACAATGAGCGTTCGCTTTAAGCTTCAATCCAGTCTGAGCGCCTGGCGGATTTTGACTTCCAGTTCTTTCGCACCAAAGGGTTTCTTGATGTATGCCGTCACTCCGGCCTGGACCGCTTCTACGATGTTAATTTCCATACGTTCCGCCGTAACCATAATAAATGGTGTGGACTTGCCCTGGGCGTCTGCCCTTAGCTGCTTGAGAAACTCAATTCCGGTCATCTTGGGCATGTTCCAGTCGGAAAGAATCAGTCCGACCTTTTCCTGTTTAGCCTTGACCAGTGCATCTGAACCATTATCAGCTTCGATGAATTGAGAAAAACCTATCTCGGTAAGCATGCGTTTAACAATTTGACGGGCAACACGCGCGTCATCGACGATCAATACTTTTATTTGCTTAAAATCCATTGATTGATTCCTTCTGAATCTGGTTTATGAAAGTCTCAGTCACTATTATGTAGACTTAAGAAAATTGGCACCATGAGACGAAAGGGTTACAAAAAATTAAATTCTTCTCTATTGAATAAAAATCAGGGAAACAATAGGTATTCAGGGTCGCCGTCAAATGTTTGTCAATTTTTCTTTCCAAGTGCAAGGATTGTCATGAAGAAAAATGGCTGGATTATAGTCGCCACAGACACAGATGCGGGTAAAACCTTTATCACCGCGGGATTATATCGCCAATTTCTTCTCAGAGGAATTGACTGCCTGGCGGTCAAACCCGTGCAGACCGGTTGCGAAATAGATGCCGAAGGCAATATCGATGCCCCGGATGTCGCGGTGTATCTTTCCGCAGCAAAAGATCTGGCGCAGGAAACCGTCAAAGATTCCATGCTGTGCTACGCCTACCGTACGCCCTGCTCCCCTGCACTGGCGGGAGAACTGGCCGGACACCAGCCGGAGATGGAGGTTATTTCCACCCATATCAGGTCGCTCAATAGCAAACTGCTGCTGATTGAAACAGCCGGTGGAATTTTTACTCCCATCAATAACAACAGCACCATGCTCGACCTTGTCAAACGATTGGGCTATCCGGTGCTGATCGTTGCGGATAACCGCCTGGGAGCCATCAATCAGGTGCTGCTCACCGTCTCTGTTCTGCGTCAACACGCGGTCGACATTCAGGGAGTTCTGCTCACCAACCGTACGCCGAAACCTGAAGACGACATCATCAGAGATGACAATGTGCGGTCTATTACCGCACTGGGGAAAATCTCCATATTGGCTGATATTCCGCATCTTCCCGGTTTCAAGGCGGAAAATCCGCAAAGCTGGGAGGCGGCTGATCCGTATTTCTCCAACATCGCCTCCGTTCTCTACCCTTAACGTTACATAGGCATCATGACTTTTTCTTCCGATCAATTCCTTTTCGACTCCGAACACCTCTGGCACCCCTATACGTCGGCCACAAATCCCCTTCCGGTCTATGCCGTACGCAGTGCGCACGGTTGTAAAATTGTCCTGGAATCAGGCCGGGAATTGATAGACGGCATGGCCTCCTGGTGGTGCGTCATTCATGGCTACAATCGTCCGGAACTCAATGAAGCCGTCAAAAAACAGCTTGAAAAGATGGCCCATGTCATGTTCGGCGGGCTTACCCATGAACCGGCCGTAAGCCTGGGGCAAAAACTGGTGGCGCTGACGCCGGAACCCATGCAGCATGTGTTTTTCGCGGATTCCGGTTCGGTGTCCGTGGAAGTCGCCATAAAAATGGCCGTACAATACTGGCAGGCCAAAGGATTAGCGCAAAAAACCAAATTGCTCTCCCTGCGTTCGGGCTACCACGGCGATACGCTCGGCGCCATGTCGGTCTGCGATCCGGTGACCGGCATGCATAGCCTGTTTACAGGCATTCTCCCGCAGCAATTTTTTACCGAAGCGCCACGATGCGGATTTCATACTCCCTGGGATGAGAGATTTCTCGAAGATTTTGAACGGAAAATTTCAGCCCATGCTGCAGAGCTGGCCGCGGTTATCCTCGAACCCATCGTACAGGGTGCCGGGGGCATGCGCTTTTACTCGCCAAAATTTTTATGCCGGGTACGGGCACTTTGCGATGTGCATAATGTCCTGCTAATATGCGATGAAATAGCTACGGGTTTCGGACGTACGGGAAAACTTTTTGCCTGCGAATGGGCGGGGATCTCCCCTGACATCATGTGCGTGGGCAAGGCTTTGACCGGAGGATACATGACGCTGGCAGCCACGCTGGCAACCAAAGACGTTGCCTATACCATCTCCGACAACGGCGGGGTCATGATGCACGGGCCGACTTTCATGGCCAACCCCCTGGCCTGCGCCGCGGCCAATGCCAGCATCGCCATTCTGGAGCAGGGGCATTGGCAAAAACAGGTCAAAACCATCGAAACTCTTTTGGCCGACGGACTGTCCCCATGCAAGGACATGCAGAATGTTGCCGAGGTACGCGTTTTGGGGGCCATAGGCGTCGTTGAAATGCGGCAGCCAGTGGATGTGGCCGTATGCCAGAAACATTTTGTCGAGAAAGGCGTCTGGGTACGTCCCTTTGGAAAATGCGTCTATGTGATGCCTCCCTACATTATCAGTATTAATGAGCTGGAACAGCTCACCAGCGCCATAGTTGATGTTGTACGTGAACTGTAGTCAGGAGTAGAATGAACACGTCGTTACTTTCAGAACTGCAAAAAGCAACCGCCGAGTCACGCCCAATCTCAGCAGCGGCAGCATTGGATCTGCTGCACCTTGAATCCGGGGATTTTGCCGCACTCTTTGCCTGTACTTCCGCCATGACTTCCGCGCGGTTCGCTCGGCGGGTCAGCCTTTGCGCCATCGTCAATGCTAAGAGCGGCGCGTGTTCGGAAGATTGCGCCTTTTGCGCCCAATCACATTGCGCGGACGTACGCGCCCCTGTGTATCCGTTCATGGACAGCGACAGACTCAATGCGGCCCACGAGTCCGCGGGACAAAACAAGGCAAAATATTTCGGTGTGGTCACCAGCGGCAAGGCCTTGCTCCAAAAGGATCTGGACGCTGCCTGCGAAGCAATACGCACAAAGCAGGACGGTGCGTACTGGTGTGCTTCCATGGGCTGCCTGGACGAAAAACAATTACGTCAGTTACGTACGGCGGGTTTCCGCCGCTTCCATCATAATCTCGAGACAGCGCCCAGTTATTATCCGCAGATCTGCCTGTCGCACAGCATTGACGAACGCATAGAAACCTTACGCAATGCCCGTACTGCAGGACTCGAACTCTGCAGCGGCGGCATTTTCGGCCTAGGAGAAAGCAAGGAGCAACGCGTGGAGCTGGCCTGCGTACTGGCACGGGAACAAGTGGACTCCATTCCCATCAATTTTCTCCAACCCATCAAGGGTACGCGGCTGGAAAACCGGACACCTCTCGCGCCAAAGGACATACTGCTCTCCGTAGCCATGCTGCGTATGACCAATCCAAAGGCCGAGTTGCGCATTGCTGCGGGACGCAAAAGCCTGGGCAGGCTGCAGTCCCTGCTTTTTATGGCCGGGTGCTCGGGCATGATGATAGGCGATCTGCTGACAACAAGCGGAGAGGATGTGGCAGCGGATCACAAGATGCTCGAAGCACTTGAAATGGATCTGGAAACAACAGGGCCGGATAACGGCAAAGAGAAGGTATAGCGTGGGATACGTATTGGGATTTTTTGCATTGCTCGTGGTTTTCGGTTTGCTGGATTTGAAAAAGGCAGGGTCCTTTCAGGATTTTGTACTGGCCGGCAGGCGCCAGGGCGTATCCATGGTCAGTTTTTCGCTCATGGCCTCCTGCATTGGCGGATCCGCTACAGTCGGCGTTGTGGGTATGGCTTACGGGATTGGTTTTCCGGCGTTCTGGTGGCTGGGCAGCGGCGCGATGGGACTGTTGATTCTGGGCTTTTTCCTGGCAAACAAACTGCGTAAATACGACGTCAACACCCTGCCGGATCTCGCGGGTGCGCTCCTGGGTAAAAAAACACGGCCGCTGGTATCCCTGATCATTGTTCCGGCCTGGCTGGGAATTACGGCTGCGCAGTTCGTGGCCATCGCCAAAATCCTGCAGCCTCTGACCGGCATGGACCAGACCATGGCAATTTTAGCCTGCGCGGCCACTGTCACGGTATACGCCTCGCTGGGAGGTCAGCTCTCCGTTCTCAAGACGGATTTCTGGCAATTCCTGATCCTGGGCACCGCCCTGGTTGCCACTATGGGCTATCTGTTTATTTCGCAGCCCCTGCCCCTGGACGCTTTCAAAATCCAATTCATAAATGCGGATTTCAACGCGCACAAGCTTGCGTATTATCTGTTGATCATGGGTGGCAGTTATGTCGTCTGTCCCATGCTGTTCAGTCGATTATTCACCGCGCGTACGCCCCGTACGGCCAAATGGGCCACCCTGGGCGCAAGTATGGGCCTCGTGGTCATGAGCCTGGTTATCACGGCCATAGGACTCTGGGCCGCGTACTTTTTACCAGGCATGGAACATACGGATCTTGTTCTCACAGGCGCCATTGTGGACAAACTTCCGGCTGCTCTGCGCGTATTGCTTATTTTCGGTCTCCTGGCGGCAATCACTTCGTCGGCGGATTCCTGCCTGCTGACCGTGGGCAGCATTATTGAACATGATCTGTTTCTCAAACGCCGGGTCGGCAATATCAGGTTACAGATTCTGCTCTGCGGCCTGCTTTCCGCCTGCATCGCCTGGCGGCAGCCCGACATCATCGGCCTGTTGCTGAATGCCACGACCATCTTTACGGCTGGCGTGGTCGCGCCTGTGGCTGTGGGACTGCTGTCAGCGCCGCGCAGACAGATCAAGCAAAGCTGGGCCATGGCAGCCGTGTTCTGCGGCGGTATCCTTGGCATCTGGTCGGGATACAACGGCAACATAGATCTGGCCATGCTCGGAGTCGGGGTATCAGCCGGATTATCGGTGGTCGGCGTATTGTTTGGCGAACAGGAAGCAACGAGCAACATAAACTGCCCGGCTTCCTTCAAATAAGCCCCCTAAAAATAACAAATCCAAAAGGCCTCCTGCAGTTAAACGCATGACTGCAGGAGGCCTTTTCTATTGGAAATTACAAAATAAAGATATTTCTGCTAGTTATAGCAGCTCATCTTATTGTGCGCCATGCTGATCTCTGCGGGTAAAATCACCGATGCCGTCGTTATCGAGACAGTCAAGGTTGAACCCGGTGATACCCTCAGGCTCGTTTTCGAAACTGACAAAACAGGTATCGTCGTTGAAAATCCGGTCATTGAATGTGAAAATATCCCGGTTCCATGGAGTAAGAGCAAAAACCTGCTTGTTGAGGCCTAACTGCAATCGCAGAGAATTATCCTCGAAATCAACCTGGGATGGGCCGTAAAGCGGATTGTCATAGATTCCGGCATATGCTTTTAAGTCCAAAGGAGGTGCTGAATTTTCGGGCTTTTTGGGTTCCTCTTCACTCTCTTTGATCTGGCTTTTGCGCGCGTTTTCCAGCAAGGTTGCACTCCAGTCAGTTTCGGCAGCGCCCACCAGCTGATCATAGAGTTTCAAGCCAAGAGCCAGAGACAAATTATTGCCGCCGCTATTGGTCAGACAGACAAAACCCATATCAAGATCTGGTATCAGCATCACCAGTGTGGACATGCCGGAGGTACCGCCCGTATGCCAGATTATGGGATGCGGACACAGGCTGGTATACACCCAGCCCTGGCAATAAAAACTCGGCGGCAGTTTGCCCATGGCCGGCATCACTGTCTTAGGCGAGATGATGAATTCGACGCTTGCCTCACTGAGCAAACGTTTGCCTTCAAAAACACCCTTTCCGAGCATCAGGCGTATCCAGCGGCTCATATCGCGGACGTTGGAGTTGATGCCACCGGCGGGATTGTAGATATAGGTCCAATCGCAGACCTCGAGGTATGGAGAAAGCTCTCCCTGGAATCTGTTGTGAGGTACGGCCTTGTCTTGTGCCTGTTGATAGTCCTGCATGCTGCAGGTGGTGGCTGTCATGCCCAAAGGCGATAAGATTCTTTCGCTCAAAGAAGTTTCCCAGGATTTGCCACTGATTGCGGCGATAAGATCCCCGGCCACCAGCCAAAGATTGTTCACATAGGCGTAATCCGCCCGAAAGCTGCTTATGGGCTTGATGAAACGTACGGCATGGATGATATGCGCGCGGTCAAAACCGAGCATGGCCATATAATCCCCGGCATAAGCGGGCATGCCGCTGTGCTGGGCCATGAGATCCCAAACCTGAATCTGGCGGGTAACCCAGGGGTCGTACATGGCGAAATCCGGCTTGTGATCTATAACCGGATCATTCCAACCAAGTTTGCCGTCATCCACTTCCATACCTACCAGAGCCGCAGTAAAAGCCTTGGAAGTAGAACCAATGCGAAAAATGGTCTCAGGTGTGACGGGTTCGGATTTGCCCAATTCGCGAACGCCGAATCCTTTGGCATAAACCGTTGTATCCTCGTGGACTATAGCCACAGCAACACCGGGAACTTCCCATTCCTTTAACGCTTTTTGCAGATACGCTTCCCATTTCGGGAGTACTTCAGTCATTTGCACCGCAGCGGAGTCTTCAGAAACAATTCCCCAAAAAAATACACATAAAATACAAACAGCAAATAATTCGCCTGGACGATGTAAGACGTTACACATGCGTAATACTCCTGATTCGATTTGGTAAAACAACAGTCAATGTCTGGCGTATCACAGAGACGAAAATAAAAAAACTCTCCGACAGATAATTCCACCGGAGAGCTTCAGTAAAATCAGCTGAATAATACGCATCAGGGCCCGATCTGAGCGGGTAAAAAAAGTACCAGCTGTGGGAAAAGGAACATCAGCGCGATGCATACGGCGTACGCGATAAGAAAGTAGCTGACCCCCTGAAAAACGCGTTGGATTGGGACTTCTCGCGCCATGGAGGATACGATGAACGTACTCACACCCACCGGCGGTGTTGCCGCGCCCATGGTGGTGACTACGGTTACCACCACGGCGAACCAGATGGGGTTGTAGCCCAGCGAATCAGACAGAGGAAAAAAGATGGGAATAGTAATCAGCAGCAAAGCCAGAGCGTCCATAATCATGCCGCCAAGAACGTAAATCAGGCAGACGATCATCAGGATGACAAAGCCTGGAATTGGCAATGCGGCAACCCATCCGGCGACTTCGAAAGGCACCCGGGTCAGGGCCAGAAATTTACCGAAAATCACCGCACCGGCCACGATGATCAGAATCATGCACGATACGCGCAGTGTGTCCACGATGGACTTGCTGAAACGCTGCCAGGTCAGGTTGCCGGTGACCATGCTGATCACAAGGGCAATGGCCGAGCCCGCGGCTCCAGCTTCACTGGGTGTAAAGAATCCGGCGAACAGACCGCCCATGACCAGGCAGAAAAGAATGATCATTTCAATGGAACCGGGCAACGAGCGAAGTTTTTCGGACATGGTGGTCTTGCCGCCGGCCGGTCCCCAGTCAGGATGACGGCGGCAGAGTACGAAAATGGTCGCAATAAACAGAAGCATCAACAGCAGACCGGGGAAAAGCCCGCCCCAGAAAAGTTTGGCAATGGATTGCTGGGTCTGCAGGCCGATGATGATCAGCACCACACTGGGCGGTATGACGACACCGAGGGTCGAGCCCACGGCCACGGAACCCGTGGAAAGAATCGGGTCGTAGTCATACTTTTTCATCTCGGGCAGGGCCACGGTGCTCATGGTGGCGGCTGTGGCGGTGTTGGACCCGCTGATGGCGGAAAAGCCCGCACATGCGAGAATGGTGGCTATGGATAATCCGCCCCGGTACTGCCCCATCCAGATGTAGGCCGTATGATACAGTCGTTTGTTGACTCCTGAGTGAAAGCAGATCTGCCCCATGAAGATAAAAAGGGGAATCACGGTAAGTCCGTAAGAAGAAAACACGCTCCAGATTTCCGTGCCCAGCATGCTTACGGCCGCATTGAAATTGATGATCTGCCAGAAGCCGATAAAGCCAACAATGGCCATGGCAAAGCCCACCGGCATACGCAGAAAGAATAAAAACAAAAGCAGGCTGATGATGCCGAGAATACCGCTTAATTCCGGACTCATTTTCCGCTCTCCGTATTGTAGTTGAGTTGCTTCGCATCAAAGAGAACAAGCAGAAAATCAGTCAACAGAGCCAGAGCTAAAGTCCCGAGACCAAAACTCACGGCAAAAACAAAGGGGTAATACGCGATACGCAGCGTCTCGGATAGTTCGCCGCTTTGGATCAGACGGACAGCCCAGGAAGCGGTTTTCCATGAGACCAAAACAAAGAAAATGCAACAAATCAGCGAAGTGAAAATATCGATGATCCGGATGGCGGTTGGGGAGAAATGATCGGAAATGATGGTCAGCGAAAGGTGGTCTTTGAGCAACTGCGTATAGCCTAAGGAAAAGGCTATGGCAGTTGCTCCGAAAAAGCCCATGAGTTCGTAGCTGCCTTTAATGGGTACCCAGAATGCACGGGTGACCATGTTGGAACAGGCCAGGAGCATCATCAGGACCAGAAGCACTCCGGCCATGGCCATGAGCAGCTTGTTAATACGCGCGCTGAATGTGGAAAGAAAACGTATCACGTTGCAGTATCCTGTCGTATCCCTGCAAAAAAGCGGCACAATCCAAAGATTGCGCCGCTTGATCTTCGGGGAGTTAGTTGCCGAATTTCTTTTCGTAGCTGCCTTTCATCTGCAGCATGTCATCCCAGATGGCCTGGGCTTCGAGACCGGCGGCGGAAGCGTCTTTCATCCATTTCTGCGGCATGGGTGCGAGCTTCTGCGCCACTTCCTGCAATTGCTCGGGGGTGAACTTGTAAATGGATTCCTGGTATTTTTCCTTGGAGTAGTCCAGGGCTTCAGTGACATGCCCGTCCATGTACTCGCCGGTCCAGAGGCTTTGCTCTTTGGCCAGATCGTCGAATACCTTCTTCACGTCATCCGGCAGAGCATCCCATTTGTCCTTGTTCATGACCACTGCAAAGGGATAAACCTGCGTATTGATCACAGCAACATTGCGGCAGGTTTCGGCATAATTGAAATCCTTAAGCACTTCCAGAGAGGAAAGCAGGCCTTTTACCAGGCCCTTTTGCAGCGCTTCAGGCGTTTCGGACATGGGCATGGATACGGGTACGGCGCCGAGCAGCTCCAGAACCTTGGCGGCGCCGCCGGATGCGCGCAGTTCAAGCCCTTTGAGATCGTCAAGGGACTTGATGGGCTCGGTGCTCATGATGTTGGTGGGCGCTGTGGCGAACAAAGCCAGGACCTTGACATTGGAAAATTCCTTGGGCTGGTATTTTTTCCAGAGATCATACAGCACCGCCGTAGCGACTTTGGAAGAATCGAACCCGACGGGTTGTTCCACCACGGTGGTCATGGGAAAAACACCAGGCTGATAAGACATGCACAGGCAGCCGATATCGGCGATACCCTGCTGCACGCCCTCGAACATATTTTTGGCGTTGAGCAGCGTACTGCCGGGAAAGGTCTGTACGGCAACCTTGCCCTGTGTACGGGCTTCCACTTCCTTTTTCCAGCGTTCCATCTGTACGCAGGGAAAAGTGCTGGCCGGGGGAAAATTGGCGTAGGTCAGGGACACGTCAGCGGCTTGCACATTGCCAGCGGTAAAAAAAAGCATGGCGAGCAGCAACGCGCAGCAAAAACAGGAAAAAAATTGAATACGACGCATTACGATCTCCCTCCAGAGACTTATCGGGGTTGAAAAACACAAGGAAACAACGGTTGGCACGTATGTTTCTAGATTCGAACTCGTTAGCACAGGGAGGTACCACTCGCAAGATTGTAAATTATCCATGAAGTCAAATCCTTGTGCCAACGTATTGCCTGATCGCCACAAGCTGGCGTAAACTTTCAGCATGCACCCCGTTCAATTAATAGAAGTCACGCCGGAAGAATCCGGCCAGAAGCTCGTGCAGTTCCTGCAACGCCGCATCAAGGATCTGCCGCAAAGCGCCGTGATGCGCTGGATACGAACAGGCCAGGTCCGGGTGGATGGAAAACGCAGCAAACCTTTTGCGCGTATAGAACAAGGGCAAAAAATCCGTATTCCACCCCATGCGATATCTCATGAAGTACTTGAAGAAAAAAAAGCGCCGCATTCCGAAAAGGTGAAGATTCTGTGCAGAAGAGATGATCTTCTGGTCGTGAACAAACCCTCGGGATTGCCGGTCCATGGCGGTACGGGACACACGGACAGCCTGCAACGCCGTTTGGCGCAGGAATTCGCGGAGCTGCCTTTCAGTCCGACACCGGCCCACAGGCTTGATCGCGACACCACGGGACTTATCCTGTTCGCCCTGTCCTACGCGCGCTTGCAGCAGATCCAGAATGCCCTGCGTACGGGGAATCTGCACAAGACCTATCTTGCCTGGGTCCATGGGCTCTGGCCCGAAAATGAACCAGTATTGTTGTCGGATCATCTGGAAAAACAGCTGCAAAAAGGACAAGAACGGATCCATACGGGAAAAGGCCGGCTCTCAAAGGCCAGAGCCTGCTGCCTGTTGCATAGAAATCAGACAAGTCTGCTGGCCCTCGAATTGATCACCGGGCGTACGCATCAACTGCGTGTGCAGCTTGCCAGCCGCGGTTTTCCGATTGTGGGAGACCAAAAATACGGCCTGCGTTCGAACGATTCAGGAATTGACGGACAAACTATGTGCTTGCATGCCTGGCGTGTGGTGCTTATAAATGAAGTATTTGAATGCCCTCCGCCTTGGAAAGGAACGTATGCCGTCGACATCACCGACGGTGAAATACGCTAAACAGCAGGCATTGACTCGTCCACAGGAGGTACTGACTATGAGCCCGTTCTTCAAAAAAGACAGTGACAAGAAAGAGGATGAGCAGCAAGCGCAGGAATGGTTGATACCAGACGATACGCGCAAGCAGCTGGCGAAAATTTTCGAAGCGCTCCCCAACACGGTCTCCCTGCAGGTTTTCACGCAGGAAGGCATCAACGATGTTTACAACGATTACCTTGTCAAACTGGTCACCGATGTCAGCAAAATCAGCCCCAAGATAGAAGCCGGGTTTCACGCGTTGGACAGCGAGGAAGCCCGGAAATATGACGTTGCCACTTCACCCACCCTGCTGGTCAACCCGGAAAAGTACCGTATCCGCTTTACCGGCGTGCCTCTGGGCGAGGAAGGTAAAAGTTTTATCGAGTCCATCATTCTGGCTTCGTCCGGAGAAAGCGGACTGGGCAAAAACTCCAAAGAGGCCCTGGCGGAACTTCAGGAAAAACGCGACGTACGGGTCTTCGTCACCCCGACCTGCCCGTACTGTCCGGGCCAGGTGGTCAACGCGTTTCGCTGCGCCATCGAGCGCCCGGATCTGATCTCCGCCGAATGCGTCGAAGCCAGCGAGAATCCCGGCCTGACCGCGAAGTACGATGTGGGGCCGGTGCCGCACACGGTCATCAACGACAGCTACAACGGCCTGGGTCTGATGCCGGAAGAACGCTTCGTCGCCGAGCTGATCACCCTGCAGACCGCGGAAGAAGCCCTTGACCAGCAGTGGGCGGAAGAAGATGCACACGGGCACGGACACCCGGACGTCGTGGAACTGGACCTGGTGATCATCGGCGCCGGACCGGGCGGGCTGGCCGCGGGCATTTACGCCGTACGCAGCGGACTCAAAAGCGTGATCCTGGAGAAAGCCGTGGTCGGCGGCCAGGTCGCCCTGACTCCCGTGGTGGAAAACTACCCGTCTTTTCACAGCGTCAGCGGCAAAAAACTCATGGACATCATGAGCGAGCACGCCCGCGAGTACACGGAAATCCACGAAGGCGAATCCGTGGCGGAAATCAAGGTCGGCCGCAATATCGAGGTCTACACCAATAAAGCCGTCTACCTGGCCAAGGCACTGATCCTGTGCACCGGATCCACATGGAAAAAGATCGGCGCTCCGGGTGAGGACGAATTCTTCGGCCACGGCGTGAATTTCTGCGCCTCTTGCGACGGCTACATGTACAAGGGCAAGGAAGTCGCCGTGATCGGCGGCGGCAATACGGCCCTGACCGATGCGCTGCATCTGAAAAACCTCGGCGCCGATGTGACCATCATCCATCGCCGCGACGCCTTTCGGGCGGAAAAACATCTGCAGGATTCAGTCGAGCGGGAAAACATACCGATCATCTGGAACCATGTGGTGTCGGAAGTTCGCGGCAAGGACGGCCATGCCACGGAGCTGCTGCTGACCAACACCCAGGACGGCAGCGAGCAGGTGCTGGGCATTGACGGCATGTTCGTGGCCATCGGCCAGCAACCCAATGTGGAGCTGGCGGAGCAGATCGGACTGCGCAAAACTCCGGACGGCTGGCTGGAAGTGGATCGCGCCATGCGCACCAATATTCCGAGAATCTACGCGGCCGGCGATGTGACCGGCGGCGTGCAGCAGATTGTCACAGCCGTGGGCGAAGGCACCACCGCCGCGCTTTCCGCTTTTGAGGACATCATGAACCCGTACTGGAAAAAAACATCATAATTTGCTAGAAAATTGTTTCCGTCAGTTTTGATGCAAACGGAATCCGACAAGCTGTCAACGGCCGGATCCGCCTCGGGCGCTCCGGCCGTTTTTATTTGGCATGAGGGATTGCTTCGTGGAATTTGCCCGCCTCAGACTAATACCTAAGACCAGCCGCTGAAACCAAGGAGCTGCTCATGCCGGAAATGGCGCATTGGACCATCTACCTCGCGATCCTTGCCATTACTTTTGCCGCCGCGTTCACCCAGGGCTGCACAGGGTTCGGGTCCGCTTTGATCACCATGCCGCTGATGACCCTGATGGTGGATTTCAAAACCTGCGTGGCATTTTCCATGCTGCAGGCCATAACCATCTCCAGCGTGCTCATTGTGCAGATGTGGCATGAAATCCGTTTCAAAAGAATCGTGCCGCTGGCCGCTGGTTCGCTGTTCGGCGCATTGACGGGGTTGTTTTTCCTCAAGCAGCTGGACGCTTCGCTGCTGCGCTCGGCTCTGGGTATTCTCCTGATCTGTTTTTCCAGCTTCAGCCTGCTGTTTCGTCCGCGCCAGTACCGCATACCGCCCTTGTGGGGCGTACTGCCGGGTTTCCTGACAGGCGCGGCCTCCACGGCCTGCAGCGCGGGCGGACCACCTACTTTGGTTTACGCGTCGCTCACGGACTGGGACAAAGGGGAAATCAAATCTACGCTGGTGGGATTCTTTTTTATCAATTCGCTGGTGGTCGTCACCGGCCATATCCTGACAGGCATAACCACAGCCGAAGTGTTCGGGTTGTATGCTATCTGCTTTGTGCCTCTGATAGCCGGAATCTTTCTGGGGATCAGACTCTACGGTAAAATCAAAACAGCTGCCTACCGCAAAGTGCTGCTGTTTTTCCTGCTGGCCATGGGCCTGCTCATGGCCTGGCCCTGGTAGAAAAACCTTCCGGCAGCCGGAAACCCTTTGACAAAAAGGGCCTCCGACCTATCCGAAAAAATTTTACTTGCAAAAAATAGTCAGCTCAGGCCGATGCTCTGTTGCTCGGAGGCCAGCAGCGCGCGCGAACGAGCGTGGGTTCCATTGCCGTTTCCGTTGCCATTGCTCGTTCCATTGCCGTTGGATCTTCTTTTGTAGCCCTGTACGATGGTTTCCAGCATGCGGTCCAGATTTACGAAACTCTGGCTCAAACGGTCGCGGAACCCGGCGTCCAGGTCCGTATTTTTCAGTTCCAGCTTGTTGCCGCCCATGATGATGGGAATGCCGTCCTGAATCTGCCGTTCGACCTGTTTCCAGAACCGGCCGTCGGTTTTCTTGATGTCTTCAATTTCGCGTAAACGCAGCAGTAACGCATTCATAGAGCGGGAAAGTTCGTCTTTGATATCCGCGTATCCGGCGTGGGCAAAGACCGGTCCGAGAATGGAACCTGGTCTGGAATCGCGCTGCTGGGAAAGCTGTTCGATTTTATTCATGACCTGATCCAGCGAGTGCATGGAAGCTTCCGTATTCTTAATCTGCTTCATTAAGTAATGTAAGTTCTGGGTATTTTCCACAAGCTGCTGCGAATTGCCCGCCAGGGTCTGCAAGTGGTCTCTGGTGTCCTGGGCGGCGGCGCTGATGGTTTGCATTTGCAAGGAAATTCCGGACAACTGCGTATGCTGTTCCTTGCCAACCTGCTGCACCTGGCTCGTGGTCCGCTGCAGTGCCTGGTTGATTTCCGCGCTCATATTCGCGGCCACGGATTCGTAAGCGGACAGCCGCTCCTGGAAAAAGGCCAGATTTGCCTGGAGCTGCTGCTCTTCAGCTGCGCTGAAGGTTTTTTTGAACTGCTCGGTCAGTTCCCCGGCCAGCGATGTGATCAGTTCGGATGAATCCTGCGCGTGAGTCTGATGACTGAGCAACACGGCTTTCAGTTTGTCCATCACTTCGTTGCGAGACTGGACGATCCGCGAGCTTGCGCCTTCAATGAGCCCCTGGAGGGTTTTGGTCTGTTCCTCGGCGGCAAACACAATGGCGCCCAGATCCGCCGTGGTATTTTCTTCGGACTTGGAAATTCTGGCCATCACGTCGTTGGAACGCCTGGCCACCTGCTTGAGGACCTGGCGGTTGTTGGCTTCCAGAGCAGCAGGCAGATCTTCTGCCGTCACTTTGCGCAAGGCCTCCATGCCGGCGCCCAATTCAATACGGGTTTCGCTGCTGGTGGCGTCCAGCGAACTGAGATGCTGAATCAACGTTTCGTTCTGCTTTTCAATGTTCGCATTGGCGGCTTTGATGGTTTCGACCAGCTCTTTGCCGTTGGTGTCCAGCGTCTGGTTCAAAACCGCGACGGAACTTTTGGCCTGCTGCTGCATGGCCGACTGCATTCCGGCAAGACGTTTTTCCAGGTACTGGGATGCCAGCTGGTTTTGCTCGTGCATTAACTGCATTCTGCCGGGGATGGCGGTTTCTTCGTCTGAGACGAGCGCTTCCCGAACCTGAGTGAGCAGCTGGTTCTGATGGTTCTGCGCATCGATCATTTTTTTAAAATGCATGGAAAGTTCGGAACGCAGGGTTGCCATTTCATGCGCCATTTGTTCGCCGGGACGCTGCAGGGCTTCTATGAACAATCCTGCCTGCTCGGTATTTTCCTGCTGCATCTGATCCAGGCCTTCGTGCAGAGATTTGAGACCGTCGCGGTATTGCGCGTTATGGACGGCATCCCGGTCATAATCAGCCTTCATCAGCTTCAGAATTTTTTTCAAAACATACAATTCACGGTTTTGCAGCGCTTTCTGATGCTCTTCCCTGATCTGGGTCATGTTCACCAGTTTGCTGAAAATCATGGCGAAAACGAGCCCCAAAAGCGTACACGAGCCCGCTCCGAGAATTCCTTTGAAAATATTTTTGGCGGCATCGGTCAGGGATCCGGCGTCAAAATTCCAGGCAACGGTCAGGCAGCCGGCAATGGTCCCCAAAAGCCCCAGTACGATGAAAATAAAGGGGATGAATTGCAGCAGCACCACGTTGATGGAAGAAAAATTCGTAAACGCCCGCCTGAGATAATACGCGCTGAACACAAACCAGAAAAGCATGCCGACGTATGGGAGCGGATTTGCCCCGATAAAAAAACTCACCACTCTGATCGTATGCAGCAACCATTCGGCTTCCATAAAAATGCACCCGTTGTTGAAATGTTACGCAGGTGTTTATTTCCTTAATTAATGCAGCAACCTGTAATGTGCAGTCCCAGCGAGAGCCCAGGCTGTCCCGTGTCGCCTGCCGTTTTTGCCGTGCTCAACGGCAGGGAAGGGCCGGCTCCCCAATCCAGTATAGCGTATGCCGCAAAATTTGCCACTTCCCCCGGCAAAATTCTTCCACGGCGGCAATTTTTGCTAAGGACGGACCACTGCGGAGAAACCCATTTTTAGAGGTTGCGGGCTTATGATATTTCTCTTCGACCTATTTTGGAAAAAATTTACATTCCTTACAGCTCCTTCAAATTATGAAGAATATCATTAGCTTTTTTTACAAATTACTCTCTTCCTAAAACACTTGGAATCGGATAAATTAATTAAATTGAAAAGTGGAAAAATTTGCTTAATTAATGGAATAAAATTCCTTTCTTAATAAAAATAATCAAAAGGCATGCCAAAAGCATGAAACTGACTGAACTGCAATACGACGTACTCTGTGAGTTGATCAACATCGGCATGGGGCGCGCTGCGGGGGCCATGAACAAAATGACCCACAATCATATCGACATAAGTTCGCCCCAAGTGAGCCTGATGACTTATAAGGATGTATTAAGCTACTATTCGGATAGCGATACCTCTTACGACATCATCCGCCTGCTCTTTGAAGGGGACATTTCCGGTGTAACCGGGTTGATATTCTCCACCCAGAGCGCCACGAATTTCGTCTCGCTTCTGCTCAAGGATATCGATACCGACTCACGGGTTTTTGTCGCATTGCGGGAGGACACATTGCGTGAAGTGGGCAATATCGCCCTGATCTGGGTCATGGGCGCCCTGGCCAACGCCCTCAAAGAGCATCTGCAGTATCAGCCTCTGGATTACCTGACGGATTTTCAATTGTTTCTGGGAGATGCGGATGAAAAATCCACGGCGCTGCTGATCAAGACCATCTTTGAGGTTGAGAATCAACGAGCCAGTGGCGAAATAGTGATCCTGTTCAACCAGGAAAAATTCCAGTCTCTGGTGGACGCCATCAACGCTCTGTTGAACGCTTGAGAGACAGCGTATTGTTGACCTTGCGGACAAAGACTTCGCCCGTGTGGGAAGCAAAAACTATTTTTCGGCCATTTTGTCCGCCGACATTGGTGGCGGTTACGCGCAGGGGGATTGAAGCAAGCACATCAAAAGCCGTCTTGACGTTTCTGGGGCCGACGCTCATTTCCTCTTTGAACATGGCGGATGCACCACCGAAAATTTTACACTCAATATTCTGCTGTTTCAGGCCGATGTCTGTGAGCCTTTTATATGTACGCATTATGGCCGTATCAACATACCGAAAAGGATCCTGTTCTTCACGTGTTTTCGCATAGCTGTCCATGTTGGGCAGCAGGGCGTGAAACATGGCCCCGATACCGGTGTCACGGCAATGAAAAGTCACGGAAACACAAGAACCAAGTACAGTCTGCACCAGGGTGGGCACAGTAAAAACCTTGCCTTCCGCCACCAGAATAAAATGATTGGCAATACCTGGAAATCTATCAAAAAGCTTCTTCATCTTCATCTTCCAGCAAGCTGTCTATCAAACCCAATGCTTGCAGGGCCTCAACTAAGGTATTTTCTTCAAAAGGTTTTGTGATGTAATAATCTGCGCCACTATCAAACTGAGCTTCCATCATATTCTGCGGATCATCCAGACTGGAAAGCATGATCGCCTTTGCCCGCTTAATCGTATCAGGCAATAAATTTTGGATTTCCATTATCTTGCGCAATGCGTCATGCCCGTTCATAACAGGCATCAGAATATCCATGATAATCAAATCATACCCATCTTCATTCTGAAGAGCGCTGGCGAACATTCTGACAGCCTCCTGCCCGTCGGAAGCTTCATCACATTTTCCGTACTCTGACAAGGCCGCCCGTATCGTATAACGTTGATATTTACTATCATCTACTATCAAAATTTTTAACATCACAAGCCTCCTTAACCCTATTGGAACAGTGCCGATGTATGTTTTGAAAAAACAAATTAGAGTTTTTTACAAATTCGTGTATAGTATAAGGTGCCAAAGCGCCAGGAGACAAAGGTTTGCGCTCATGGGGCATTTGATCTATACAGCATTTTGGGGCCAGCTTTGCTAGAAAATTGTAATCAGACAGGCATTTGCATTGATCGTACTAAAAGTTATGTATTATTTCAAGGGGGTAGACAATGCCTAAACTTTTGATTGCGGACGACTCGATGTTTCAGCGCTTTATGCACGCCAAAACGGCCAAAGATCTGGGTTTTGACGTGCTGGACGCCAAAGACGGCCAGGAATGCCTTGCTGTTGCCATATCCGAACAGCCGGACGTGATCCTGCTTGATCTCAACATGCCCGTCCTCAGCGGCCTGGACGTTCTCAAAGCCATGAAAGAGAAAGGCATCGACTCTAAAATTCTGGTTATTACTGCTGATATACAGGACACGACGAAGCAACGCTGCATTGATTGCGGCGCAGTGGGATTCATAAACAAACCCGTGGAAGATGAAATTTTGCGAGAAAAACTGCAGGCCTTCCTCTCATAACTACGGACAAGAAAATGGTTCTGACCATCAAACCCCATCATTTTGATCTTCTCCAGGAACTCATCAACATCGGCGTTGGCAAGGCCGCATGTATGTTGAATAAAATGGTCAAAATCCATATAGAGCTTCAGGTTCCCCAACTCGAATTTTACCGTATGGGTGAACTGATGGAACACGAGGAGTTCAAAAGAATCAATGCGATGTCAGCGGTGATTCTGGGATTCAGCGGTCCGTTTGCAGGCACCTCGGCCCTGATGTTTCCGCCCGACAGTGCCTCCAGCCTTGTTTCCATCATTATCGGACAACAGGACATGCAGGCGGACATGGACAGCATGCGTATCGGTACGTTGCAGGAAGTAGGCAATATCGTGCTCAACGGCGTCATGGGGTCCATCGCCAACATTCTGCAGGAACCCCTGGATTATTCAACGCTGGATTACTGTGAAGGAGCTTTGCCTTCCGTTCTGCCGGAATATGACCTCGAAAATGACACCCTCCTGCTGGCGCGTACGCACTTTACTCTGGAGAAACATTCCATCTGCGGGGATATCTTGATCATTTTCCAGGTCGGTTCGTTTGATTCACTTATCAGTGCCATGGACCGCTGCTTTCCCGAAGGCGCTTCAATGTCCTGATTTTACGCAGGAACGTCCGTATGAGTCATGATCAAAAAGTTCTGGAAATCTTTGTCGAAAGCTGCCTGGAGCAGTTGGACAACATCGAACAGAATGTTCTTGATCTGGAGAAATCCTCATCCCAGGCGGCGGGTGACAAAATAGGCATCGTCTTTCGCGCCGCCCACTCCATCAAGGGAGATGCCGGCTCTCTCGGTCTCCAGAATCTCTCTTCTCTTTGCCACAAAATCGAAAACCTGCTCCAGCTCATCAAAGACGGCCAAAAAGCCATTTCCGGCAATGTGGTCAATGTGCTCCTGCAAGGCTTCGACCTGCTCAAAAAAACCATCCACAGCAAAGATCTGGGCCAGACCGATAATTTTGACGGCTATATTGCCGTACTCGAAACCTGCACCAAAGAGTCCGGCCCACTTTTGGAGCCTGCTTCTGCAGATACGGACACTATTCCAGAGAACAAAAAGGAACTCGGGCAGGAAGAAAACCGCATCACGCGCCTGACCATCCCGGCCGAACAGCTTGATCTGCTGGTGGACAGGGTCGGCCAGCTTTCCATTGCCCAGGCGCGGCTGCACCGCCTGGCCCGCGACAAATCCGGACAGGCCTTTCTGCCCCTGGCGGAAGAATTCGAAGCCCTCTGCAATCTGCTGCGCAATCAGGTGCTCGACATGCGCATGCTGCCACTGCAGGTCAGTTTCGCCAAATACCGCCGCCTGGTTCGGGATCTCAGCACGCAGTTGGGCAAAGAGGCCGATTTTATCATGGAGGGGCATAAAACCGAGCTGGATAAAACCCTGATCGAAGAGCTGAACACGCCGCTCATTCACCTGCTGCGCAACTGCGTGGATCACGGCATTGAACCCCCTGACGTACGTCGGGGCATGGGCAAGCCCGTCAAAGGGAAAATCACGCTGCGCGCCCAGCAGATCGGCGGAGAGGTACACATCGAGCTGCGCGACGACGGTGCGGGAATCGACACGGCCAAACTCAAACGACGAGCCCTGGAAAAAGGACTGGTCGACTCCGACACTCCGTTGACGGATGCGGAGATGATGGACCTGATTTTTCTTCCAGGCCTTTCCACTGCCGATGCCGTGGACCAGGTTTCGGGCCGCGGCGTGGGAATGGACGCCGTTCGCGACAGTATTCTGGCTCTGCGCGGTAAAATCGACGTCAGCAGCGAGCTTGGAAAGTGGACCGAATTCCGCATCCAGCTGCCCATTACCATGGCCATCATCGACTGCCTGCGGATCGATGTAGCGGGCTCGGAATTTTTTCTGCATCTGGATTACGTGGAGGAATGCCTGGAAATCGAACTGAAGGGCGGCAATGGGGAAACGGTTTCAGTGGTCCCCGGCCACCTCAGCCTACGGGGCAAGGCCTTGCCGCTTATCGACCTGCGTACGTTCTTCCAGTTTGACGGACCGCGCCCGCCTGTTTCGCATGTGGTGGTGGTGCGGACCAATGACGAACATTTCGGCATAGTAGCCGATGAAGTGATCGGCCAGCATCAGGCAGTGCTCAAGCAACTGGGCCCCGCTCTGAAAGACGTGGAGGGCATTCTGGGCGCCACGGTCACGGAAATGGGCTATATGGGGCTGATACTCGACATTCCCGGACTGACGAAAGCCGCCCTGGCGGAAGCAAAACAAGCCCGGACATAATCAGCACCGGGTCAATCCCCTTTTTTCTCCGTAAGAGCAGCTCCTTCGTCCGCAACGTATTCCAAAAGTTCCCCGGGCTGGCACCCCAAATGCCGGCAAATGGCTTCAAGGGTCGAGAAACGAATGGCCTTGGCTTTTCCTGTTTTAAGAATTGACACATTTTGTTCTGTAATTCCAATTAGTTGTGACAATTCCAGGGACTTCATCCCGTGCTTTACAAGCAATACATCTAGATTGACTTTGATCGACATTTGTCACACCGTTATACCGTCAGTTCATTTTCTTCAGACAACCGCCTTCCCTCATCCATTATCCAGGCAATGAACAGCACCAGACCGCTTATGCCTAACATGGCGACGTCTCCAGAACTCATCCCGATATGCAATACGCGGCTTCCAGGCGGATTGCTCCAGGAAAACAATACCGACTGAACGCCATCAAAGCCGATAGACAACAATACCCACAAGAAAAGCGCCCAGGCTATTTTTTTGAAAAGTACGACATGCGCAAGGGAAAAAAAGTTTCCCCCCCGGTATTGAGCGAATAATTTTCGTAGCGAGTACAGCACCGAAAGCAAAGCGCAAAGCGGAAACAAGCTCGCCAAAAATCCCATCAAACGCAGTGAAACCGGAAGAGGCGGAGATACAAGCGGCATGGACTGCATATTTACAGTAAGCAGGGTTTCTGGAAGCTCATTAATAAATATCCAATACAGCATAACGCCAACAGGAAGCGCGGCCAGCAAAAATGAAAGAAAACCATAAAATACCGCACTAACTTTTGTGATCTTGACTCTGTTGTTCATAGTTACCTCCTTGCAGATGTACTCAAGAGGTAATCAAGAACTTATCGAAAGTCAATAAAAAATCATCGAAAAACAATAATTTTTAGTATTAAATCTTTCCGCTTCACAGCCGTTCGTAGAGCTGCCCTGGTAAAATACGCAGCAGCCAGCCCACAAGCTTCCAGCGCCTGGTAATGTAAGCACAGCGCTTTTTGGCTTTGATGGCCGCGTATATCTGCCGTACGGCCTTTTCCACCGGCGCGGACCAGAAAATGCCCTCGCCCTTGGCCATGGCCGTCTGCACAAAACCGGGGCGGATTTCCGTCACGGTCACCGGCACGCCTTCCTTGACGGCTTTTTGCCGCAATCCTTCAAGATAGTTGGTAATAAACGCTTTGGAAGCGGAATAGGCCGGTGCGGAACGGCTGCCGCGCAAAGCCGCCACCGAGGATATGCCAACCAGATGCCCGGACCCCTGCTGTAAAAACTGCCGCATGGCCGCCGTGGCCAGGGCGGTGAAACCGAGCACATTGGTGCGGAGAGTCTGCTCCTCGGTCTCCCAGTCCAATTCCGGGTTCAAATCGCCGGTTCCTGCGCACAACACAACCAGGTCGACGCCGGTCAGCTGTATTACGGCCTTCCGGAAAGCCTCGCCCGCAGCCTGCGTATCAGAGATATCAACCGCACTGATCCGCAGACGCTCTCCCAATTCAGAACGCAGTTTTTCCAGCAGCTCATAACGGCGGGCCATGGCCACCACCGTATACCCTTCTTCCACCAACACCCGGGAAAGTTCGCAGCCAATGCCGGAGCTGGCGCCTATCACAATTGCTTTTTGCATATGCTTCCTTTGATTTTGCGCCGCAGCAGACCGGCAACACCATGCGGAATCGCGCGCAGCAACCCGAAAAATTCCGGCAGCACCACCAGCACCGAATGCCAGGCAAAACGCCTGGCCTGTTTTTCAGAAAAGTTCATCCTTTGCATGAACTTTTCCACCAGAAACAAACGGGGATAAAAAAAGGCCGCGAGCCCGGCCAGAGACAGCACCCAGCCGGTCCAGATCGTCAGCGGCGCAAATTGCCCAACCAGTACGCAGGCCGGAGCGACGCATCCCCGCAGCAGAATCCGGAGGCACTCCACCCAGTAACCGCCGCGACGTCCATGCAGTATTGTCAGAACGCTAAACGCGTAACCGCCCGCATACGCGCCGCGCAGGTACTGCCGCAATCCGCAAGAAGCATCACTGCGGGTCATGGGTGCGTCAAGCAGTCTGATACTCCGCCCTTGCGACAGCATCCGCAGGCTTAAATCCAGAGTCTCACCACTTCGCAGCCTGGGATCAAATCCGTCGGCCTCTTCCAGGGCATTGCGCCGAATCATGGCTTCCGGACCACATGCCGGAACGTTGCCGGCCGGGAAATTCCACCGCTGTTCCGCTACCAGGTCGAAGAGATTTTCCTTGCGCCCAACTTGGATACGCCTGCCGCATACGGCTCCGAGATCCGGATCATCCTGCAGCGTGTGTACGGCCTTACCTAGCCAGCGGCCATCCAGTACGGACCTGCCATCCACAAACTGCACATAGGCGGCGTTTCCCGCGCGCCAGCCCTGCTCGCAGAACTCTGCGCGCGTGGTGTGTTTTTTCACTTCCAGGAAACGAACCTGCGCGGATGCCGACAGATCGCCATCTCCATTCGCTCGCGGGATATAAATACGCAGCGATGCGGCCGGATACGCGGCCAGGATGCTTTCAATGCAGCGCGCTGTTGCCGCTCCGCCGTCAATGACCACCACATCCAGGTCCGGAAAATAATCCCCATGCATGGGTCTTGCTCACTCGTATCTGTTCGGATTCATTCAGCCAGCTTCATTTTGAAACTGCAGTACGGATATAACGTCCGAATACCGGCTCCAGTCAAGCTGTTTGCCCGCTTACCTCCGCTAAAAAGCGATTCCCATGCGGCTGGCTTTGATCTATCATCACGAAAATGACAATTATGGCAACACGAGATGTACAACCATCTTCTTTAAATAGAAACAATATCTTACGAGAAGTACCTGATGTCGGAATTAAAAGAAATTTACACCACCTGTACGCGCGACTGCCCCAACACCTGCGGTCTGGTGGCCCAGGTGGAAAACGGACGGCTGGTCAAACTCAAAGGCGCGCCGGAACACCCGCTGACCAGAGGCAAAACCTGCATCAAGGCCCAGCGCTACATCCGCCGCGTATACCACCCGGACCGCATCCTGCACCCCATGGTCCGCACCGGCGACACCTGGAAAAAGGCCAGCTGGGATGCCGTCCTTGACCTGGTGGCCGAAAAAATGCAGCAGATCAAAGCCGAAGACGGTCCTGAAGCCATCCTCTATTATCAAGGCTATGGCGAGCGTACGGCCCTGAAACTGCTGAACAGCTATTTTTTCAACCTGTTCGGCGGCGTTACCACCCTGCGCGGTTCGCTCTGCGGCGGCACGGGACAGGCCTCGCAAAACCTGGATCTGGGCGAACGGATTTCCCACGATCCGCTGGACCATTACAATTCGCGCTCCATGATCCTCTGGGGGCGCAATCCGGTCTCCACCAACATCAGCCTCGTGCCCATCATCCAGGACCTGCGCAAACGGGGCGGCAGGGTGTTGCTGATTGATCCGTTCAAAAACAGTTCGGCCCCCCTGGCCCACGAGCATATAGCGCCCAGGCCCGGACGCGATGTGTACCTGGCCATGGCCGCGGCCAAAATCGTTCTGGAGCGGGGCGCGGAAAACAGGCAATTTCTCGACCAACACAGCAAGGGGTTTGCGGAATACCTGCGTATCCTCGATGGCTTCAGCGTGTCAGAATGCTGCGAACGGGCGGACGTCGCGCTGCAAGACGCGGAATTTCTGGCGGACGTGCTGCTGCACGAACATCCCACGGCGATCCTCTTAAGCTGGGGCATGCACCGCCACGAGTACGCCCACTATTCGATCCGGGCCATCGACGCTCTGGCCGCCCTGACAGGCAATATCGGCGTACCGGGCGGAGGCGTGAGCCAGGGATTCGAGGAATACGGCCCTTACGACCAGCAGTACTGGGGCGAAGAACTGAACCCGCCGCGGCGCAAGCTGCTGCTGCCCTGCCTCGGCGATGAACTGCTCCAGGCAACGGATCCCAAAATCCGCATGATCATGAGCACCGCGGCCAACCCCGTTTGCATGGCGGCGGATTCGGACAAGGTCGTCAAAGCCTTCAAGCAGACCGAATTCGTGGTCTACAACGGCCATTTCATGGACGACACCGCGGACCTGGCCCATGTCTTTCTGCCCGCAACCACCTTTCTGGAAGAGCACGACGTCATGGCCACCTACGGCCACAATTACGTCGGGCCGGTCAACATAGCCATTAAACCGCTAGGCGAAAGCCTTTCCAATTTCGACATGTTTCAGGAACTGGCCAAACGCTTCGACTTTGCCGCGCAATACCGGCGCGACGCGGATGCCTGGCTCAAAGACATCTGCGCACCCATCTGGCAACAGGGCGCCGACCCGGAACAATTACGCCAAGGCCCCTTCCGGCTCGACGCGCCCATGGCGCCCTATACGGACGGCGTATTCCCCACAAAATCCGGAAAATTCGAATTCATGACCGCATTCAATCCCGCTGATCTGCGCGAACCGGATCCGGAGTATCCGTACAAACTGGTGAACGTGGCCCCGCACAAATATCTCAACTCCGAGCGAACGCTGGACGAACACGAACCGCTGCCGCCCGTGCGGCTGCATCCGGACGAAGCCGCAAAACGCGGCCTGGCCGCGGGTGATACGGTGCTCGTGGAAAGCGCCGCCGGATCCATCCGGGCCCAGCTTTTCCTGGATCCGGATCTGCGCCCGGATTGCCTGGTGGCCGAACGCGGGGGCTGGATCAAAGCCGGGCACGGGCTCAACCGCCTGACCACGGGCATGGAAAGCGTGGTTGGGGCGGGAACGCCTTACAATGAAACGGCTGTTACGGTTAAGCCGCTGTGACCGTGGGGGAAAACCCTTTGCAGAGGGTTTTCCCGAACATCTTCCCCTTTTCTGAAATTTTCCATACAAGCTCCGCCAGATCGTACGACATTCTGTTTGGGGTCCGGCTTTACTATTAAGTCAGGGATTGCTAAAGAAATATACGTTTCCGAATCTCACAAAAAGAGCGTTGGCGGGATGTTTTTCATCACCTGATTTCCAGGGCTGCAACGCATTATAATGAGGTGAAAGATGCTGAAGCGACAATGCTTGCCTGCCTTCATGCTGTTCCTCTTCATACTTGCGGCCGGATGTACGCAGGATGCATCAGAAAAAAAAGAAAAGCCTGTTGACGCGGCGATTCTGAAACTTTATCCCTTGGATTCAATGCAAGGGGTACTGCAGCGGGATGCCGTTAAACTGGATACCTATGTCTCGTCCGACGGCAAAGGTTCCTTGCGTATAACCGCCACTGAGCCCGTCAGGATCAGACTTTTCGAAGTGGGCGATCTTGAACTTTCCGATACCGCACTGGTGTACTCGGCCAAGGTCCACAGCGAAAATCTGGAGGGCAAAGCCTTTCTGGAAATGTTCTGCCACTTTCCGGGCAAAGGTGAATATTTTTCCCGCTCTTTGAATATGGCGGTGAGCGGCAGCACGGGCTGGGTTTTGCAGAAAGCGCCTTTTTATCTTAAGAAAGGTGAAGATCCTGACAAAATTTCGCTCAATATTGTCATAGACGGCAGAGGCAAGGTCTGGATCGACGATATCCGGCTCGTCAAAGAGCCTTTGCCTTGATGGTTTTTAATAACTAAGGGAACGCTCCCTGTTGTTTAAAAAAACATTGGATCTTGCAATTACCGGTAATTGCAAGTATCCTGTAAAATGAAATTCTACGAATCAAGGAGTAAGCATAATGAAAGATCTGCGCCTCTTGTTCATTTTAGTCTTAACGTTACTTTGCGCCAGCCTGGTTTCCTGTGGCGGCGGTCCGGAACCTACTGCAGAAGCTCCTGCACAGCCTGCCGCTGAACAGAGCGACCAAGCTGCCGCGCCGGCCCCCGCACCTGAAGAATCAGCCCAGAAATCCGCAGACGAAATGACGCCTTGCAAAATCGTCAACGTGGATGATTCCAGCTGCACCGGCGACCTGTCCAACGCCCTCAGCGATATCCTGAAGTCCCAGGGCGAAAGCGAAGACGCCGCAAAAATGGCCGGCAGCACCATCGCCGAAGCCATTCAGAAAGCTCCGCTGGACAAGCGCAACGGTTTCAAGATGCGCGGCCTGGAATCCGGCAAGGAATTCTCCTTCCTTTTCCAGAAGGTCAACGGCGTCTGCACGCTGCAGCTCTTTCAAAAAGCGGACGGCGACAATTACGCCATCAAAGAATCGCGTACGCTGCCTAACTGCACTTGCCAGGACTAACGCGCAAAAGCTGTGGAAGGCGCCCGAGGCGCAGGGTCGCTTTACCGGTCCTGACGGCCGGTTCATCCGCACCTTTTCAATGTGGCTCCACACATAGATCAAACAACAAACGCCGCTCAACCGAGCGGCGTTTTCTTTATCGAGGGAACGCATGGACAACCCATTTGTTTTAATTGAGACCGACCTCGGCGACATGCTCGCCGAATTGTATCCGGAACAGGCGCCCGCTAGCGTGGAAAACTTTCTGCGTTATGTGGATGAAAAACACTACGACTACACGATCTTCCACCGCGTGGTACGCGGTTTCGTTATCCAGGGCGGCGGCTATACCTCCGATCTGGAGAAAAAACCCGTACATGATCCCATACCCAACGAAGCCGCCAACGGTCTTTCCAACGAGCTGGGAACTTTGGCCATGGCCAGAGCGCCCGAAAAGGACAGCGCCCGTGACGAATTTTTCATCAACGCCGCGGACAATCCTTCGCTGGACCACCAGGACGATACGGACGAGGGCTACGGATACGCCGTGTTCGGACGTCTGGAAGAAGGACTGGACGTACTCAAAAAAATCAACTGGAAAGTAACCAAGCCCAAAGAAGGCTTTGACGAACTTCCGGCCGAGACCATCGAAATCCGGTCCATCCGGCGCTTTGAATAAAAAAAACCTCCGACGGTCCCAAAACTTTCAAAAGTTCCGGGACCGCCGGAGGCATCTCTAGTCGCTATTTTCCAATCTATTTCTTACGCTGCTCGTCCAATAATTCGGACATATGGCGTACGCGGATTTTGCTGCCGCGTTTGGCGAAGCCGCCGCGGATCTGCATGACGCAGCCGGGGCAGTCCGTCACGAGCACGTCCGCGCCTGTTTCTTCCACTTTTTCCAGTTTGTTGGTGAGGATCTGTTCGGAAACAGCGGGGAATTTGACGGAATAGGATCCGCCGAAACCGCAGCAGACTTCTTCTTCCGGATAGGCCACATATTCGCACCCGGCCGTACGCAGCAGTTTGCGCGGCGCTTCGTGTACGTCCAGCCCTCGGCAGAGGTGGCAGGGCGCATGGTACGCCGCCTTGGTGGCCGAGGAACGATATCCCGCGGAATCCACACCCAGCACGTCCTGCATGAAGCTGGAGTAATCAATGACCCTGTCGGCGAAACGCTGGGCCAGCGAGGCGTATTTGTCGCCCTGCGGGAAGATCTTGGTGTAGTGCTTCAGGTGGTTGGCGCAGGACGGGCAAAGACTGATGATATAGTCCACATTGGCCGGATCAAAAGCCTGAATGTTCTGCAGAGCCACTTCCTTTTCCGCGTCGCTGGCGCCCATCATCATCAGGGGCAGGCCGCAGCAGCTCTGGCCCTGCGGGAACACCACGTTCACTTCGTGGCCTTCAAAGGTCCGCATGCCGGCTTCCAGCTGTTCCGGATAGATAAAATCCTGCGCACAGCCCGCAAAGAGGGCGATGGTGTAGCGCGGATGCTCCACAGGCTTGTTGATGGTCGGGAAAATATCCCGGAAAGGCTTGTCCGCCACACGGGGCAGCTCGCGGAATTTCTGGTCCTTGGCGAAGATCATCGGCAGATGGCGGATAAAAGAACCGCCGGTATCGCCCTTTTTCTCGCCGAAAGGCTTCTGGGCAAAACGGGCCGAACGCAGCAGGCCGTGGAAAAAGCGGCGGTTGCGCATGGCCATGGACAGCAGCTTGTTGTCCAGGCTGGGTCCCGTCTCATCCTGAATGCGGGCCAGAATGCGCTTGATCAGCCAGGGCAGGTCGATACCCGCTGCACAGACGCTCTTGCAGGCCTGGCAGTTGATACAGTTCTGCACGAGATTGCGCGCGTTTTCCCGGCCATGGAAAAAGTACGTCAGAATCAGGCCGATGGCGCCGATGTAGATGTGGCCGTACTCATGGCCGCCCACCATGCGGTACACGGGGCAGACATTGGCGCAGGCGCCGCAGCGCACGCAGCGCAGAACCTGTTTGAAATCCGGATCGTTGGCCATCATCCGGCGGCCGTTGTCCAGCAGCACGACGTGGTATTCCTTGGTCTCGTCCGGGGCTGTCTTGCACTCGTTGGCGCCGTGAATCCACGTAACGTAGGAGGTCAGGGCCTGGCCGGTGGCGTTGCGGGGCAGCACCTTCAGCACGGTGAGCGCGTCTTTAAGCGTGGGCGTCAGTTTGTCCAGACCGGCGATGGCGACATGTACGCGCGGCAGGGTGGTCACCAGGCGGGCGTTGCCTTCGTTGGTGACGATGCCGATGGCGCCGTTTTCGGCGATGCAGAAGTTGGCGCCGGAAATGCCCATGTCGGCTTCGATGTATTTTTGCCGCAGTTCGCGTCGCGCCACTTTGACCAGCTTTTCAATGTCGTTGGTCTGCTGGTTTCCCGTGACCTGGGTAAACAGTCCGGCCACCTGGTCCCGAGAAAGGTGGATGGCGGGCATAACCATATGGCTCGGGCCTTCGTGCCGCAGCTGAATGATCCATTCGCCCAGGTCCGTCTCAGTCACTTCCAGGCCGTAAGCCTCGAGATGGTGGTTGAGCAGGGTTTCCTCGGCGGTCATGGATTTGGATTTGACGATTTTCTTGCAGCCGGCGTTTTTGGCGATACGGGCGATAATCTCGTTGGCCTCGTTGGCCGTCTTGGCCAGATGCACTGTGGCGCCCGCGGCCTCGGCGTTCTTCTTGAATTCTTCGTACAGTTCGTCCAGGTGGTCGATGGCGGCGTCTTTGGCAGCGGCAATTTGCTCGATCAGTCCGTTGGGATCCATACCGGCAAAGGCGTTGGCACGGCCCTGCGGATAGGCTACCGCGAACTTGTCCATGGCCTGACGCAGGAAATCATTGTCCAGAGCGCCCTGGAGTTCCTCTTTATATGCTTTCAAGGTTTTGCTTTCTTGCATTACGCGTCCTCCGTGAGCAGTATGTGCAACTCGAGCGGACCATGCACTCCGAGCGCCAGCACGCGTTCAATATCCGCCGTACGGCTCGCGCCGGTGATAAAAGCCGTATAGGACGGCGTCGCCCCCATGAGTTTGGCAAGCTTGTCATGGGCGGCCATGGAATCGGCCACGATATCGGATTTTTTCAGCAGGGCAACATGGATTTCCGCCACCATGGTGGACAGGCGGGTTTCCTCGCTGTTGGAGTTCAGCATCAGCGTGCCTGTTTCGGCGATGCCGCCGTCACAGACCGTGAAGCCGATGTCGATGCCGCCAAGATGCTCGCGAAGTCCGCTGTCGATGCAAAGAAAGCCTTTTTCCTCGCACTGTTTTTTGAGCTTGGCGAATTGTTTTTTATTCAGGTTCGGTGCGGCCACAACTTTGGCCTGCTTTGTGTCGCAAAGATCTCCGGCCTTGGGCGAAAGGGCCTCTTCACAGCCCGAAACAAGCAGCTGGCAGGCCTCTTTCTTGCCGCAGAGATCAATCACGTACTCATAGGCTGCGTCCAAAGACGGTATCTCCTCGATCTTCGCGGAAACAAGACGAGCTTTTTCCTTAAAAAGCGTGAGGAGTTGATCATTGACCATGGTTCCTCCTTATGTGTCCTTGCCTTTCGGCCCGGACAAAGGGCCTGAGGGTTCCAGATGGCATCCAGGGAAATGTTGAAACGCTATCCAGTTCGTGTTGCATCTGCATTCAACGCTCCCTTCGAATTCACGTCAAGACATGCGATTGCTGTATTTAAGCCGCACGCCCTGAAATCGCGTCAGAACGTGCGGCATAATGGGTTAAGGCGCTGCAGTCCCCTTAGAGGGTCTCGGCGTAGAGTTCTATGACGTGTTTGACGGCCACATCACCCTTTTTCTGCGAGAGCATATCCGAGAGCTGCATCATGCAGGCCGGGCAACTGGTGGCGACCACGGACGCGCCGCTGTCGACGACATTGCCGGCTTTCATCTCTCCGATGTCGTGGGAGAGGTCATAGTGAAACAGGTTGAAACTGCCGCCGTTGCCGCAACAGACGCCGGCATCGGTCATTTCGACGAATTTGACGCCCTTGCTGGCCTTGAGCAGCGTCCTGGGCTGTTCCGTAACGCCCAGGGAATTCTTCAGGTGGCAGGGGTCGTGGTAGGTAACGGTTTTGTCGCCCTTGCCTTCCAGCTCGTTGATGCCCAGGACATCAACGAGAAACTGGCTGATGTCCATGACTTTGGCGGAAAAGGGCTTGACCGTTGCGGTCAGGGCTTCGCTGGCGCACATGGTGGGCCAAAGTTCCTTGATGGTGGACGTACAGGTGGCGCAGGGCGTGACCACATATTGGAAATCCGTGCTGCCGGTGCCCATCTTGAACGCCTGGGCATTGAGTGCGACCATTTTTTCAAAGCCCTTGCGGTCGCCGCTGGAAAGGGCGGGAATACCGCAGCAGGCCTGTCCGGTGGGCATCCAGATGCCTACGCCGTGGTGGCGAAGGACTTTGACCACCGCCTTGGCCACATGCGGGTAAATCTTGTCCATCACGCAGCCCGGATAAAAGGCCACGGTGATGCCGGAAGCACCCGCGGGTTCGTTGATGGAGGGCATTTCCTTGTGGAAAGGCTCGCCGGTGATTTTCGGAAAGTGGCGATCTGCGATGACGGGCATCTGGAAACGCGCACAGGAGGTTCCCAGCAGGTCGTTGGCCGATTTGGTGAACAGCCCCTGGAATTTGGACCCAAAGGCTATCAGCGCGTTGAACAGTTTCGGCCTGGTGAGCAACTGGCGGAAAACAACCCGCTTGGCCGGAGACAATCCCAGATAGCCAGTCATGATGGCTCTGGCTTTCAGGAAGATATCGGTAATCTTGACGCCGCTGGGACAGTTCTTCTCGCAGGTGCCGCACAACAGGCAGCGGGTGAGTTTGTCGTTGACCTGTTCGGGATCCTTGATCATTTCTGCGGCGAGGTGCTCCAGCAGGGCGATTTTTCCGCGCGTGACGTCGGCCTCGAAGCCCGTCTGGCCGAACACCGGACAGACGGCCTGGCACATCCCGCATTTCATGCAGTTTACAAGCAGGTCATCCAGCTCCTGCAACATGGTGGCGAGTTCGTGAATGTTGGACATTATCGCCTCCTAACTGAAGATTTTGCCGGGATTCAGAATTCCTTTGGGATCCAGGGCGTTCTTCATGGCGCGGTAGTATTCGATGGTGGCTCTGCTGGTTTCCAGCTCCATGTATTTGCTCTTGGCCATGCCTATGCCGTGCTCGCCGGAAAGGGTGCCTCCCAGTCCGAGGGCGGCGTCAAAAATGGCGTCAATGGCCTTTTCAACGCGTTCCCATTCGTGCTTGTCCCGCTTGTCCGTCAGGATGGTCGGGTGCAGGTTGCCGTCTCCGGCATGGCCGAAGGTGCCGATGGTCAGGTTGAAATCCTTGGCGATTTTGGCAAGGGATTGCATCATGGCGGGTATCTTGGAACGCGGCACGGTGGCGTCTTCGAGCACGCAGGTGGGACGCAGGTTGGCCAGCGCCGGAAGGGCGTCGCGGCGGGCCTGCCAGACCTTGTCGCGCTGCGCCTTGTCCGCGGCGACTTCCACGCCTCTGGACTTGTGCTCCATACAAATCTTGCGGACTTCTTCCGCATCCTCTTCCACCTGGGCGGGGTGTCCGTCGACCTCGATCAGCAGCAAGGCCTCGGCGTCCACAGGCAGACCGGCTTTACGGAAATTATCCACCGTACGAATGGTGAAATTATCGAGAAATTCCAAAGTAGCGGGAACAATCTTGGCGGCGATGATCGCGGCGACCGTCTGGCAGGCTGCCTGAACGTCGTCGAATACGGCCAGCATGGATTTTGCCGCGGCCGGGGGCGGAACCAGTTTCAGGACCAGTTCGTTGAACACGCCCAGGGTGCCTTCGGACGCGGTCATCAGGCCCGGCAGGTTGTAGCCGGTTACGCATTTGACGGTTTTGGAACCGCTTTTGACCAGTTCGCCGTTGACGTCGAAAAAGGTGATACCCATCAGGTAATCTTTGGTGACGCCGTATTTGAGGCCGCGCAGGCCGCCGGCGTTTTCAGCCACGTTGCCGCCCAGAGTGGACACAGCCTGGGAACCGGGATCCGGCGGATAGAAGAGGCCTTCCTTGGCAACGGCTGCGGCGAACTTTGCGGTCACGACGCCGGGTTCGACCCGGGCGTAGAGATCTTCTTTGTTGATCTCAAGGATCTTGTTCATGCCGTTGGTGAGCACCACCACACCTCCCTCGACCGGAATGGTTCCGCCGGAAAGATTGGTACCTGCTCCGCGAACGGTCAATTTCAGGCCGTTGTCGTTGCAAAGCTTGACCACCCTGCCCAGCTGTTCGCTGTTGGCCGGACGCACTGCCAGGGATGGGACCTTGGGGTCGAGTACGGCTGAATCATAAGAATATGAGTGGCGCTCGGATTCGCCTGTCAGGACATTATCTTCGCCGACGATGGCGGCGAATTCCTTGATGAGTGCCTCATTGCTGGACATATTATTTCCTCCTGCGGAGTTATATGAAGCCGGGCGGGAACCATTCCCGCCCGGCAATTATACTATCGGATTAGAACAGGTTGGGCAGGAATACGAAGCTCATCAGGCTTGCGATGATTCCCACGATGATACCATACAGCAGGAAGGGCCAGAAAGTCTTTCTGAGAATCGAACCTTCCATTCCGGAGAGACCGACGACCGCGCAACATGCGACGATGTTGTGGATGCAGATCATGTTACCCATGGCGCCGCCGACTGCCTGAGCGGCAACAATGATCTGATGCGGCAAGTGCAGCGTCTGAGCCATGCCCCACTGGAATTCAGCGAAGAGCAGGTCGGAAACGGTGTTGGAACCGGTGATGAACGCGCCCAGGCCGCCGATGAAAGAGGCGAACATGGGCCAGCCCTGTCCGACAATGCCCGCAACGGCCTGTGCGAGCGCCAGCGGCATGGAGGGGTAATCATGCACGTTCATGGCGCCTGCGGCGGCACCGGAACCACGGAAGATGGAAACCAGAGCCACGGAGAAGAACAGCGCGATGGTGGGGTTCTTCATTTTGGCGAAGGATTCGGTCCAGGCCTTCTTGGTCTTTTCACCGTTCATGCCGTGCAGGGCGATGGTGATGATGGCAACCAGGACAAAAGGAATGGTACCGGGCAGGTACAGGTAAGCAATGGCGCCGTTAACGCCTTTGTAGCCGAGAATGTCGGTAAAGGACACTTTGACACCGGCCAGCATGCCTTTGAGGCCGAGTTCGGGAATACGAGTGAGAACCAGGATCAGGCCGATGAGAATGTAAGGCAACCAGGCCTTGAACTGGCTCATATGCGCTTCAAACTTGCAATCTTCCTCGGGGCGGACCGAACCAACCCAGTCCTTTTCCCAGGAGCTTTGGGGACCCCAGCTCCAGGTGTCCTTGGGAATGCAGATGCCGCGTTTGGCACCCCAGACAACAACGCCCAGACCGATGAGACCACCGATAAGGGAAGGGAATTCCGGACCAACTACCCAAGCGGTGAACAGATACGGTACGCTGAAGCTGATAGCGGCGAAAACACAGAACTTCCAGGCGCGGAAACCGGCAGCCCAGGATTTTTCCTGACCGAAAAAGCGGGTCATGAAACCGAGCATGAAAATAGGCAGGATGAAGATCATGGCCAGGTGCATCAAAGAAGCCCATTGACCGATGAGCATGTTGAAGCTTTCCATGTCCGTGAAATTGGTGATGATCGACGGATCGTTGACAGCGGCCAGAACCAGGTCTTTCAGGAACTTCAGGCCGAGAATGATGGGCGTGCCCACGGCGCCGAAAGTAACGGGAAAAGAGTTGAAGACCAGACAGATAACCGCGGCGGCCAGCGGCGGGAAGCCGAGGCTGAGAAGCAGCGGTGCGGCCAGGGCGGCAGGCGTTCCGAAACCGGCTGCGCCTTCAATGAAAGCGGCGAACAGGTAACCGATGATGATGGCCTGTACGCGTGGATCGGGCGAAATATTCTGGAAACCGCATTGTATGGTCTCCATGCCGCCACTGTAAGTTAGGGTGTAAAGAACCAGAATAGCGCCAAATACGATGATCAGGATGCCGATGGCGGTGATAACGCCCTGAACGGACAGGGCCATGACATACCCTACCGGCAGACCCCAGGCCAGGATGGCGCCGAGGGCTGCGGTTGCCCAGGCAATGGGCATAGCTTTTGTTGCAGGCCAGCGAAGACCAACCATGAGAACCAGAGCCACGGCGATGGGTACGGCAGCAATAAGGGCCAGCATTCCAATTGGCATTGTGTGTACTCCTTTAGCACTCCAAATGTTTGTTGCAGATTCTCTCCCGAAGGTTTGGCCATCCGGACCAAATACGGAAGGGCAATCTCAACAAGTTGCCAGAGACTGTATAGCGCTGTTCCCAAGCGCGGCCGTCATCGCAGGCGAAGTCGGGATCGTCCGGAAGGAGTGCCGCTGCAATGCAAAATGAAAGAATCTCTCCTTGCCCGGTTCTTCATTTTTCGCAGAAACCTTTCCGTCTTTGGATGCCGTTCCGACAACGTGAACCACGAGTCCAGCCTGAGTCCGCTACGCCGTACGGGTTGTGTATTTCGGCGCCATTTCATACGCGGTCGGGAACTAACAGCGGCGGCGGTTCCGGAAGCCAATCTTTCGGGTCGCGCGACGTGTTTTCCAGTTGCGTGAAATGTCTTCGGACTGCCATCCGGGGCCAGGGAGTGAATAAATGTAAAGCTCCCGCCCGCCATGGCCGACTTTGGGTAACAACAATAAAAAGACCTGCCCGTACGCCCCATTACTGCATCAAGCTTCTGACTGACGCCTGAGTCCGGTTGTATGTTTCGGCAGTCGTCAGTAAGCGATGCAGAAATACGGACTGTATGGGAGGCAAAGGCGGTCTTTGAAAAGATGTCTATTGGATTATTGTTTTCTCTGGGTTTGGTAGTTTCGTCTGAAGGATGGCTTGTAAAAAAAGGATCTGCAGAAGAGGAATTGCAGGTGCGATAGGTGTTGCTTAAGCCGTGGAAACTAATAGATGAGTAGACTGAATGAAAAAATGAAATTTTTTGTATTTGTAAATTATCTTTACTCAATGCTTTAGATTTTAGAAGAATTGAAGTGCCAAGCAACGAACGCCAATAAAAAAGAGCGCAAAAACAGCTTATCCTTTCAACTTGCTGTTTCAGATATGAAGGCTCTTTCACTATGGCATGATACGCTATTGGCATATAATTCCTCGTACTCATCACCCCATCGCTACTCAGCGTGCAGAAAACGAAAGCCGCAACCATCTGGATACGAATAAGACTGACAAAACAATGCTTGAGGGGTGGTCAGTCATCATTTACCAAAAATCATGCCTATTCAGTTTTCTCCTTTATTTTTCAGGTGTTCAAAAAATATGCAGCCCTTAAAAACACCAGGCCAGGTTATCCAGTTCAACCATTCTGATTTTTCATACAGATTGTCAGGTGTTCTATGTCCCACCTGTCCAATTTTCCGGACAGAACTGGGAGAATCCATGTTTTCCGCTTCCTTAGATCTGTAAAAGGAGCAACCTGGCCAGGTATCATAGTAATCGGACTCAGTTTAAAATCGTACCTTGAGTTGCAGACTGCCTCCAGGGCCGCCATCACGGTCATAGCGTTTAATACGCGAGCCATCCGAATGGTAAAGCGTATAATCCCCGGCAAAATCGTAGCTGCATCCTGCGGATAGCTGGACAGTGCTCCATGGCCAAAAATCCACATAGACTCCGGTTCGATACCCTCGGTTTTCCATGAATCCTCCGGGTTCGGCCGGACTGTCTTTATCCAGTTTGTAGATCCCGTAATCATAGTGTCCGAAAATTCTAAGCCCGAGCCATTGGTTGAATTTGTACGACGCGGAGGAAATCGGAAACTTCAATTCCACTGCAAGTCCTTTAATACTCTTTGAGACATAACTGATTCCAAACATCGGAAAGAAGAAGGTATTTACGCTATGATATTTTGCTCCTGCTCCCAGGCTCAAAAACCATTCCGTCCCCAGTGAGTAGGTGACACCCCCGTATCCGAGCAGATTCCAGGCATCCTCCAGGTCGTTTTCGAAAGAAAGACCCGTATACCCGCCGACAAAATATCCCCATTTGTTGTAAATCGTCCCATGGTATCCGAGAGTCAGCCCCATCCTGTGCAAGGTTGACCACGGGTCATCCTTTCCATTGCCAAAAGGCAAAGAACCCACTTTATCCCATGTGAATTCCTCGGCTTCATACAGCACCATCAAACTGGCATTTCCGCGCTCATAGACTGCTTCAAAACCTGCCGACGCTGTGGTCACTGCGGCGCCATCATTGCCGACATCTCTCGACGCTATCAGATTTCCCTTGGTTTTGAGCGTAATACTCTGATCTTTTTTCTTTTTACCCTCAGCGGACTGCGCGCCAACCTGGGCTGACAGCATCGTGAACGTTATGGCCAAAAATACCGTACACCACAGACGTTGCTTATTATCCCCATATGATAGCTTAATCATGACTTCTCCTGTCACTGATGCCCGTTTCGGACAGTTTTGTCACCAGATGGTGACTTTTAGTTCAAAAAAAACAGGCCACGAATCAAAGGTTGCCGGACTACCGCAACCCTTTAAAAAGCGTATTCCCTTATATCATTAACTGTCCGGTTATGCTCAGCCGCCAGGATTTTCCCCGGCCGACACAACGGACCTGATGATCCGTACCAGCATATCTTCCAGTCGTTGCCAATCCTTATCATCGGTAAGGTCCATACCGGAAAAAAAGCGAATCTTTCCGGAGCGCGCGCAAAGATGATTTGTTGCCGCGCCGATGATGGCCATCAAAGCCACTCCGTCCACGCCAGGATCGAGCTTGCCGATACCGGTAAGATCCAGCAGTTCCTGACCGATTCGCTGCCTTACAGCGTCCAGATCCTTGGTGGTTTCAGTTTGTTCCAGAAACATCCAGGACAAAATCTCTCGAGTCAGCGGGCGGCTCCGAAGCGAACGCATATAATTACGGGCTCCGGTAGCCAGTCGTTCCTCCACCGGCAGGGCAAGAAAAGACTGCTTGTCCCCTCCGGTAAGCTCCGTGACGGAGGGCCAGAAATCATATTCCGAGGCAAAAGCGGAGATCAAACCAGGAAGTCCGCCGAAATATCGGTATATCAGGACCTTATCCAATCCGGCTTCCCGTGCCACGGCATTGACCCCCATGGCCTGAAAACCCTTTTTGGCCAAGAGTTTTCCCACGGCTGCTATCAATTTTTTTCTGGACAGCTCTCGATCCCGGACATCCGCATGCGCCTTTTTCTGAACCATAGACACCTCCTGTAGCCGACTATGTCACTCAATAGTGACATAGTCAAGTCCCAACAATTCTTTTCGGGAGCACTAAAAAAAAGCGCCTGCTGACGTATGCAACAGGCGTTTGAAATTATGAGAAATAAGTCCAGTTATGACGATACGACACTTTGCGTTTTTTCCTCCGCAGCAGCATCACCGGATCCTGCCGATAAGAACAGCAGAAACGTGTAATGCACGTGAGTCGCCCCCGGAACTTGTCTCAGCAGACGGAGCCCAGGGCTGGTCTGCGTCGTGCGGGAAGAGTCGAAATTCTCTTAGAAATCAATCCCCATGAAAAATGGTACCCTGCAATGTTGCAGGCAAACAGGGTTACAAAGAAATATCATTCTTTTTCAGCAGGGCGTAGAGATGCGAACGGGAAAGCCCGGAAAGCTCGATCATTCGGGCCACGTCCCCCTCGGAGCGGTCCACTAGCTGTTGCAGATAATGTTTTTCAGCCAGATTTTTGTATTCCTTGATGGAAGGCAGCATGGAGTCCGTCTCTTCCAGGACCGGCATCTGTTCCTTATCCATAGGCATTTCTTCGGATGGAGGATCGGAAAATTTAAGCTGCGCCCGGGTCACCTTGATACGCAATTCCTGCGGCAGGTGGACGCTGTACAGGGTTTTTTCCTTGCCCGCGGCGGTCACGGCCAGCTCCAGGACGTTGAAAAGTTCGCGGATATTGCCCGGCCAGTTGTAGGCCATGAGCATGTCGAAGAAATCCGCTCCGAAGCCTTTGGGCGCCATGTTGTACTTTTCGCAGAGCGTTTCCACATGGTTCAGGGTCAGCGGCTTGAGATCCTCGGTCCGTTCGCGCAGCGGCGGCAGATGCACATGGATGGTCTTGAGACGATAAAGCAGATCACTGCGGAATTCGTCCCGACCGACCATGGAATCCAGGTCCCGGTTGGTGGCGGAAATAAGGCGGAAATCACTGCTGATTTCGCGCGTATCGCCGATGGGGCGAAAACGGCGTTCCTGCAGGACGCGCAGGAAAGATTTTTGAATGACCATGGGAAGTTCGCCCACCTCATCCAGAAAAAGCACGCCTTTGTTTGCCACCTGGACCAGACCTTCCCTGTCCGTGACCGCACCCGTATACGCGCCCTTTTTATGGCCGAAGAGCGTACTTTTCACCAGACTGTCGGTAAGCGCGGCACAATCCACCACCACGAAGGGTTTGTCTGACCGGCGGCTGTTCTGGTGAATGGTCCGGGCGAACAGCTCTTTTCCCGAGCCGGTTTCGCCGGTGATCAGCACGTTTGCGTCCGAATTGGCGGCCTGTGCCAGCTGGTCGAAACACGGACGCATGGACTGAGCGTTGCCGATCATTTTAGACACATCCAGGGCGCGCAAATCACTCTTACAGCGCTTTTCCGAATGGTATTTCAAGGCGCGGTTCAGACTGAGGCTGATCTGTTTGATGGAAGCGGGTTTGACCAGATAATCCCAGACGCCCCCCTGGATGGCCAGTTCGGCGCCGTCGGGATCGCCTTTTCCGGTCAGAATGACGACCTCGGGGGGTTCATCGAGGGTGCGGATTTCCGGAAGCATATCCAGGCCGTTGCCGTCGGGAAGGCGCACATCCAGAAGCATCACGTCAAAATCATTCTGTTCAAGAGCCTGGCGTGTTTCCCGCAGCGTTCCAACAGCGACATAATCCATCTTATGCCGCCGGAGCAGGCTGGCCATGGTTTCGCGAACTTCTGGGTCGTCGTCTACAACGAGGATGTGGGGCATCTATCGATACTCCTTAGGTTATCGCAACACGTTTCGTATAGCTTCCGAAAGATCCGTTTTGGTAAAGGGTTTTGGGAGAACCTGGCAGATGTTCCCGGCCGGTTTTGTGGCGGACATGACCTTGCTGCGTCCGGAAACCAGAATCACCGGAAGGTCCGGTCTGAGCCGGGCGGCAAAACTTGCCAGAACAAGCCCGTTCACTTTGGGCATATCATAATCTGTAATTATAAGATCAAAGATATTGTCTTTTTGCAAGAGTTGCATGGCCTGCTCCGCCCCCGGGACAGCTTCGACCTCGTACCCCAGAGACTGCAGCACGCGCGGGATCACTTCCAGCTGGTCCTGATCATCCTCCACAAACAAAATGCGCCCCTGGCCCTGGGAAGGGCCGGAACACTGCGGCGCTTCATCTTCTGCGCCTTCGCCCGTGCATGCCGGAAAATAGACGTCAAAAGAAGCCCCGTGTCCGGGCTCGCTAATGACGTGCACAGCACCTTTATGGTTCTTTACTATTCCCAAAACCACCGACAAGCCCAATCCAGTGCCTTCTGTTTTGCCTTTGGTGGTAAAGAACGGATCAAAAATCTTGTCGTTGATATCGGGATGCACACCGGGTCCGTTGTCGGCAACAGTCAGTTTATAATAGGATTTTTCCTGGAGATTGAGCATGTCTGCCTGGGATTTGTCCAAATGAATTTCTTCAAGTGATACTTCAAGAATACCTCCGGAATCCCGCATGGCCTGGAAAGAATTGGTGCAGAGATTTATCAGCACCTGATAGATCTGGGTAGGATCAGCGTACACTTTGGGGGTTTTGCCTGTCCTGATGTCCGCTTCTATGGAAATGTTACGCGGCAGGGACGAATTGAGCAGCGTGAGCGTGTCGCGGACAAGATCTTCCAGGTTGGTATTTCGGAACCCTTCCTGAGAGGGCCGGCTGAAAGCCATGATCTGTTCGACCAGCAGTTTTCCGCGTTCCGAAGCCTTCAGCACGCGCTTCAGGTCATCGGCCGTGTCGGTGGTCTCCTCCACATCTGTCAAGGCCAGCTCTGTGGAATTGATTACGGAAGTCAGGATGTTATTGAAATCATGGGCCACACCGCCGGCCAGAGCGCCTATGGCCTCCATTTTCTGGGACTGCAGCAGCTGGCGTTCGAGATTAATTTCCCGGGTCACGTCCTCCGCGGTGGAAAGCGTCCCGACCACCTCGCCGGACGCATCATAGATGGGAACCGTGTTGGTTTCGAGCCAGACCTGTTCTCCGGATACGTCGCTGACACTGATCCGTTGTCTGAGTTTCGGCTCATTGCTGGCCAGCACTTCCCGTTCGGTGGCCAGAGCCCACTCCGTAAAACGCCCTTCTTTCATGACGTTGTAATCCGTTTTTTTGATCAGCTCAGACGGATCGTTAATCCCGAAAAAGGTCGAAAAACCGCGATTCGCCCCAAGATAGCGCTGGTGCGTATCTTTCCAGCAGATCAGCTGTGGTATCGTATTCAGCAGCAATTCCTGAAAGGAAAGCTGATTGAGCATTTTTATTCCAAGCCGTTTGCGATGGACGAAATTCATGCTCAACACAAGCAGGGTCAATGTCACCAGCGCAAGGGACAAACCCATGATCCAGAGTATTTCCTTGCTGATCTTATAAAACGACTGCGGCGCATTGATGATGGTGCTGGATGGCGGCAGCTGATTGCTGGTAATGCCATATTTTTTCATCTGCAAGTAGTCGAACTGATAGGGATTGTCAGTCACAGCCCCAATGGGAATAGTATCGGCGGGTTCTCCCTTGAGAATCCGCAACACCATTGATGCGGCCGCGTCACCCTGCATCCGTCCATCGGCCATTCTGCCGCCGACGATGCCCCAGCCCAACAAAAAGGTCCAACTCGAGTACACGGGACGCGGGCTGGCTTCGGAAATCATTTTAACCACTTCACCGGGTTCGTAAAAATGGCCGTTGAACGTGTAAAAAGAAGGAATGAAAAAAACCAGAACATCTTCAGGCAAGCTTTTGAGACGTTCCAGGATGACATCAAGAGGCTGTGAATACCAATAATCAAAGGTAATTTTGTCCCTAAAAGGCGCAGCTGCTTCTTCCACCTGCTTGCGAATTGCGCGGCCGGTAACCGTATCATCCCCAACCACAACCATCCGCCGGGTTTTCGGGTGCAGCTGAAAAGCGAGATCAAATGTTTCCCGGATGCCAGCGTTTTCCACAATGCCGGTTACGGGCAAGCCTTTCAGAGGGGCTGCATCGATGCCGTTGACTCCGCTGAAAACTATGGGAACATTGGGAAACAGATCATCCCTATGCTGCATGACGAAATCAAAGGCTCGATTGTCCGAGGTGACGACCACGTCGAATTTCCCAGGGCCGTACTTTTTGAGCATCATCTGATAAAAACTGTCGGCCACGCCAGGCTGGTCCCCGCGTTTGGAATCCAGATATTCAATATAAAGCTGATAATCCAGGTTGTTTTCGGCGAAGGTTGCACGTATCCCGGCCAGAATATTGTCCGACCATTTATACCCGTTATGGTAGGAATTTAATAATAGAATGGAAGGGCGTTCATAGGCCTGAGCAGGAGAAAAACAAATGACAATTGCCAGCGCAAGCAGCGGAATTGCCAAGAAACTGCTCCATTTCATGTTTGTGCTCCAGATAAAGCACAATCGCCGTATTAAATACGCGGCGCATGTATTATCAGACAAAATTTGCATTGGCGGAACAAAAGCAAAAATTACGCCTCATAAATCGATTCACAAAAATATTTATTTTATCATATTAATTTTATGAATTTTTTTTCTTAACTAATAAACAATTTTCCAAATCGATTTTTTTTCAAAAACGGATTGTCTGATTTTTAGGACTATTCCATACGCTTTTGCAGCATACTTTTTCAAAAATGCGGACAGAGCCTCTTTGCCGCATATGAAAAGAAACAAAATGATACTGAGGAAACAGTGGGTTAAAAACAAATACTGTGGATTATTCGGGGAACAAATTATATAAACTTATGAGGCTCTGGATTTCCTGTTTAACTCTTAAAACTCGCTTTATTTTTTTAGATAAATTATAAGGGGTTAAACTTATGCAAAGAAATTTTTTCTTTTTAATTATATAAAAATACTAGATATTTTCTAGACAAAAATCTTAAATTATTTTAACTTGTAGCACTGAGTTGTTCATGGCAATCAATCTAATACCTCACTTAGGAAGGTCTATTCCTTATGAAGCAATCTTCTCTTGTAGCTGCAATAACGACCTCGAACCATTTCAAACAGATTTTGGTAAGCGCTAGTATTGGTTCCCTTGCTATTCTTGCTACAGTTCTATTCTTTCCCAGTCTCTATATGCAGGCTCTGGGCATAGAAAACGAAGATACTGCTGCCAAAAGCGCTGCAATAGCCACCCCTAAAGCCAGACCCACACATCAAGCAGCCGCAAGTTCGCTATCTGCTGAGGCGGAAAACCAGAATGCCGAACAAAGCCCCCACACAGACGCCTACGCAGCCATAACCGCCAGGAAAACGCGTGCTTCTGAAGCAGCAACGCAAACCGCTGTCGCAACTTCCGACAATACCGTTCAGGAAGCTTCAATCCAAGAAAAATCCGCGAGCCTGCCGCAACCTCCGCAGGATCCTGATAAAAATATCGCCAAAGGAAAACTTGAAAGAGGAGATACCGCAGGTTCCCTGTTGTCCGAATATCTCAGCCCCAGCGACATCAAGGCCGTGGAAACCTTGTCCAAAGACATTTATCCGCTTTCCAGACTCCAGGCCGGCAAACCCTTTTCCATCGTCACCAACAAAGGCAAATTCATCCGTTTCGAATATCAGATCAACAGCCTCAACAAGCTTATCATAGAAAAGAGTAAAAACGGATTCGACGTCTACAAGAAGACCGTCCCTTATAAAGTGGAAGTTTCACGCGTCGAGGGTGAAATCGCCCTGAGTCTGTTTACCGCCGTCGAATCCATCGGCGAAGGCCCGGAACTGGCCATGAAGCTGGCGGACATCTTTGCCTGGGAAATAGATTTTATTCGCGATATCCGCTCCGGAGACAGATTTTCCGCCATCGTGGAGAAGCGCTACTACAAGGGAAAATTTCGGGATTACGGACGGATTCTGGCCGCCCGCTTCATCAACCAGGGCGAGGAGCACGAAGGTTTTTACTTTGAAAATGCCGAAAACAGGCCCGGCTATTATAATGCGGAAGGCAAAAATCTGCGCAAGGCCTTTTTGAAAGTGCCGCTTTCCTTCACCCGCATCAGCTCGCGTTTTTCCTGGCGTCGCCTGCATCCCATCCTGCATATTTACCGCCCGCACCTGGGAGTTGACTACGCAGCACCCACAGGGACTCCTGTAAAAGCCATCGGGGACGCCACCGTTGTTTCCGCCGGCTGGATCAATGGAGGCGGACGTTGCGTGCATCTGCGCCATATCCGCGGCTACCAGAGCAAATACATGCACCTCAGCCGCTTCGGCAGCGGCATCAAAAAAGGCGCCACCATCAAACAGGGCCAGGTTATCGGCTATGTGGGCACTTCGGGTCTTGCCACAGGTCCGCATCTCGACTTCCGGGTCATGAAGGACGGCAAATACATCAACCCCGCATCCATGGACAATCCGCGCGCCCTTTCTCTCACAAAATCCGAAATGGTCGCTTTCCGCAACAACTCGCTCAAATACGAAGCCCGTCTGAAAAACAAAAACATGAAAGTGGACGGCGACTTCGCCATGCAGAACGAGCTGGTTGAAGATTCCGCGCTGTAAATTTTTCCAAGCCTGATATCGGCCAAATAGCTTCCCAAGCCTCACTGTTTCGCGCATACTTCAATGAAACAGTGAGGTCTGAAACCGTATGGGAATCTTCGCGTTCCTTTCAAAAAATACCTACTCTCAGCCGCTGGACTGGCTGCAGGTGGAAATATCCACCCATTGCCAGGCGTCTTGCCTCTATTGTCCGCACACTGTCTACCGAGACCAATGGCACGCCCGCTTTATGCCCATGTCTGTTTTTTCCCAGCTGGGCCACCTATTTGCGCAAACCCGTATGGTGCACCTTCAAGGATGGGGCGAACCCTTGCTCCACCCGGATTTCACGGCCATGCTGGCTCAGGTCAAAAAGGCCGGATGCATGGCCTCCATCACCACCAATGGTCTGGCATTGACTGAAGACCTGATGCACCACCTGGTGGATGCGCAGCTAGATTCACTGGCTTTTTCTCTGGCAGGAGCTACAGCTGAGGAAAACGATCAGGTCCGGCGCGGCACTTCCTTTGAGCGGGTGTTTGAGGCTATTCGTCTCCTGGAGCGTATCAAACAGGAAAAACAGTCCGCGCTGCCGGAGGTACGTATCGCCTATCTGCTGCTGCGCTCGCATCTGCCATCCCTGGAAAAACTTATCAGCGGCCTGGTAAAAGCCGGTATAAGAGAATGTACGCTGTCGCCTCTTTCCCTGGTCTGTTCCCCGGAGCTTGAATCCGAAACAATCGCGCCATTGCGTACGGAGGACGGAAAAACCATCAAAGCCCTGCGCAGAAGGCTTTTCAGCCTGTCAGTCGCTTCGGCTTTTCAGGGATTGAATCTGCATACGCACACCCTTGTTCCCAAACACCAGCGCTGGTGTTCGGAAAATATCAGGCGGGCGCTGGTGGTGGATGTAACTGGAAAACTGATGCCCTGTGTTTTCGGCTCATTGCCGGTCAAAGGGGAAGTGACCCACGTATTCCGAGGCCGACAGCTCCCTTTTGTTGCGCGGACATTCGCTGCGGCATCGGAAACAGACCTGCAAAAATTCAGGCGCTCTGATCCCTATCAGCAATTTTTACGCGAATACCCGGAAGGCGGACATTGTCCGGTGTGCTGGAAACGGTACGTTGTCACTGACTGATTTTGGCATTGTCCGGTCCGTCAAATTTTACCGCTTTCTTTTTTGATTTTTTCTTCAGATAGGCCAGACGCACTTCGATCACTTTGGGGTTGGGGTAGCTGTCGTGAATCGACTGCAGCAGTGCAATCGCCTCTGGAATTTTGCCCATACTCTCATAGATATCGGCAAGCATGAAACCGGCCAGGGCTTTGCGTTCCTCTCCGACTTCGGGGATACTTCTGATTTGCTGCAACAGTTCTTTGATTCGCTGCTGATTTTTTTTGGGATCAAAGTCCCTTACCTGCGCGGGAGTCAGGGCAATGCTCTGAGCTTCAATACGACGTTGCGTATATTCCAGGGTCTGCGCAAGCTCATACAGGCACATGGCCTTCATTTCGGGCTGACGCGCATCAGACTGGCAGGCGTCCAGAGCCTGCTCCGCCAGATCAATGGCGTGCTGGCTCCTATAAATACGCGCCATTCGCAGATAGACCTCAGGAACCAGCTTTTCGTCAAGTCCGTTGATTTCCAGAGCGTTTTGCCAGGAGCTAACAGCTTCGTTCCACTTTTTGGCATCTTCCTGAAGCTGGGCAAGTTTGGATGTCAGCTTCCAGGCCTGCTCGGGATCCTGAGAAAATTCCAGGATCATGGCCTCCAGAAGGCTGCTGGATTTTTCATAATTTCCAAGAACATTCAGGGAAATATCCAGCAACCGGTTCCAGGCTTCCCAGCGGTACTGTCCATCGGCATTATACTGAAGGTAGCTTTCATAAATACGTTCAGCCTCGGTGAAATTCCCGCCGGCATAGGCGCTCCGTGCGTCGTCAATATCCCCTTTCCCGGTTTTTTCCGCCGTGCAGCCGTAGAGCAGCAAAACAACCAGAAAAATTGAAAACCACGCACGCATGGCAGCTACTCATCGTCGTCTGTCTGCTGCTCGTGCACGATATCAAAGCCGACAACGTAGGCGTCGTCATCAACCTTCACCAGGCGTACGCCCTGTGTGGCGCGGCCGACCTGGCTGATTTCATTCACGCCAATGCGGATAATCTTGTTTCCGGACGTGAGCAGTACCAGTTCATCGCTGTCCGTAACCATAGTGGCACCGATGACATGGCCCGTCTTGGAGGTGACTTTCATGTTGATGATGCCTTTACCTCCCCGCGACTGCTGGCGGTAAAGCTCCACCGGGGTCCGTTTACCGTATCCGTTGGAAGCTATGGTCAGCAGATTGGCGCCGTCATCGCCGTTTACCACCACCGCGGAGGAAACTTCATCTGCCTTGCGCAGATTGACGCCTTTGACGCCTGCTGCGGAACGGCCCATGGGCCGGACGTCGGCCAGAGGAAACCGGATGGACAGGCCCTGCTTGGTGACAACGATAACCTGATTGGCCGGGTTCACTTCGCGTACCATGAGTAATTCGTCGCCTTCCTTGAGACCGACGGCTATCAGGCCGCTTTTACGGGAGCGGCTGTACTGCTCGGCGCTTGAACGTTTGACCATGCCCTTTTTCGTAACGAACAGAAAATACCTGTCAGCAGCAAATTCCCGTATCGTGAGGGCCGTGGTGACGAATTCCTCTTTTTCCAGGGGAAAGAGATTGGCGATATGCACGCCTTTGGCTGTCCTGCTGCCTTCCGGGACCTCATAAACCCGCAGCTGATGCATACGCCCGCGGTTTGTGAACAGCAGCAGATACTGGTGATTGGAGGTCGTGCAGAAACTCTGGATCATATCCTCGTCGCCCGTCTGGACGCCGGCGATTCCTTTGCCGCCTCTGCGCTGCTGCTGGTAGACGTCCAGGGCCGTACGCTTGATGTAGCCGCGCTTGGACAGCGTAATTACCACGTTGTCGTCCGGAATCAGATCCGTCATGTCGATGCCTTCGGGCTCTTCATCCAGAATTTCCGTACGCCGGGGCGTGGAAAAGGTCTTGCGGATTTCTTCCAGCTCTTCCCTGATAACGCCTTTAAGTACATCCACATTAGCGAGAATGCTCTGAAAGTAGGCGATCTTTTTCAGCAGTTCGGTATATTCCTCGAGCAGCTTTTCGCGTTCGAGGTTGGTCAGACGCTGCAGGCGCATATCCAGAATGGCCTGGGCCTGTATTTCGGAAAATTCGAATTCGGCCATCAAACGCGCTTTGGCTTCCGGCGGGGTGGCCGACGAGCGGATCAGGCTGATGATGGCGTCGATATTATCCAGAGCTTTTTGCAGACCTTCCAGGATATGGGCCCGTGCCTCGGCTTTGGCCAGATCATAGCGGGTCCGGCGGACGATCACTTCCTTGCGGTGGTCCAGGAAATGCTCGAGCACCTGCTTCAGGTTCAGAAGCTCCGGCCGGTTGTCCACCACAGCCATCATGTTGATGCCGAAGCTCATTTCAAGCTGTGTGAACTTGTAGAGCGCGTTTACGACGATGTCGGGGATCGTGCCTTTTTTCAGATCAATGACGACACGGATGCCCTTGCGGTCAGATTCGTCGCGCAGGTCGGAAACACCCTCGATCTTGCGGTCGTTGACCAGAGCGGCGATCTTTTCCACCATGCTGGACTTGTTGAGCGCGTAGGGAATTTCCCTGATAACAATGGATTCATAACCCTTCTTACGCTGCTCTATTTCCACCACGCCGCGGATTTTGATGCTGCCGCGTCCGGTTTCATAAGCGTCTCGCAAACCCTTGCCCGCGTAGAGGGAAGCTCCGGTGGGAAAATCCGGGGCTTTGATGTGCCCCATCAGATCCTGAATCGTACACTCGGGGTCATCCAGCAGTAACAGCAGCCCGCCGATAAGTTCGTCGAGATTGTGCGGCGGGATGTTGGTGGCCATACCAACGGCAATGCCCGACGATCCGTTCAGCAACAGGTTGGGCACCTTCGTGGGGAGCACAACAGGCTCCACAAGGCTGTTGTCGTAATTGGGCCGGAAGTCGACGGTCTCTTTTTCGATGTCGGACAGAAATTCGCTGGTGATCCTGGACATACGTACTTCGGTGTAACGCATGGCAGCCGCGGCGTCGCCGTCGATGGAACCAAAGTTACCCTGTCCGTTGACCAGCACGTCACGCATGGAAAAGGGCTGGGCCATGCGGACGAGCGCATCGTATACGGCTGAGTCGCCGTGCGGATGGTATTTACCTATCACGTCACCGACAACGCGCGCGGACTTTTTGTGCGGGCGGTTATAGGTGTTGCTGAGGTCGTGCATGGCGTACAAAATACGCCGGTGCACCGGCTTGAGCCCATCTCGAACGTCCGGAATGGCGCGCCCGATGATTACGCTGAGCGAATACTCAAGGTAGGATTTTTTAATTTCCTGTTCAATGTTGACTGTTTCAATCACGGCTATGTCCTAATGGGTGGAAAATTATGATGTCTCCGGCGGCTTAACAACTTTTAAAAAAAGCTTGTTAAGAACCTCCAAAAAACTTTCAGCTGTCAGAACGTAAACAACTCTATAGCTCCCCATACCGTTCCCGAAGCCAGGACAACGGCCTGGCAGGGACAAGGGGGGGAAGGGGCCCCATCATGATCTTAAATATCAAGATCCCTCACTTGCAGAGCGTTGCGTTCGATGAAATTACGTCTGGGTTCGACCTTGTCGCCCATCAGACGAGAGAATATTTCATCCGCCTGGACAGCGTCTTCAATGGAAACCTGGAGCAGCGTCCGTTTATCCGGATCCATGGTAGTATCCCAGAGCTGTTCGGCGTCCATTTCGCCCAGACCTTTGTAGCGCTTGATTTCGATATTGTTCTTGCTTTCCTCGAGAACCAGATGCAGCAGTTCGAACAGATTCTCCACAAATTGTTCCTGTTCTTTCTTGATTATTGTGAACGATGAACCGCCGCAGGATTTTTTAATGAAATCCAGGCCGCCAAAGGCTTCCTTGTACATCTTGGAATTGAAGAATTCCACGGCGAAGCGGGTCTTGTGGCCGTTTCTATCTTCTGCCACAAGGTAGGCGCGCTGCTCAACATCGCCTTCTTCCTGGTGTAGCTCGAGCGTGTAGCCCTGTTCGCGCATGTAGCTGTCAAATTGCTCGCGCATCTCCTGATCTTCGTGCAGGATCACTGTGTTTAGACGATGTTCATAGGAAATAATCTTGAGGAACAGATCCCTGTTGATGCCGATGTTTTCCACATCCCGCATACGCTTGTCGATAAAACGGATGCCGTTGAGCAGCTCGATGATCTGCGGTCCTTCGAAGGTCACGTCATTGGAAGCGCGCAGGGTGATTTCTCCGCTGATGTGCTGCAGCAGAAATTCATTGAGTTCCTCATCGCCCTTGATGAAAAACTCATTTTTTCTCACCTTGGCGGAATACAGCGGCGGTTGGGCGATGTAGAGATAGCCCTTTTCAATCAGTTCCTCGTACTGCCGGAAAAAGAAGGTCAGCAGCAACGTACGGATATGCGCGCCGTCCACGTCGGCATCGGTCATGATCACGATCTTGTGGTAGCGCAGCTTCTCCAGATTCAGATCATCCTGAATGCTGGCGCCCATGGCCGTGATCAGAGCCTTGATTTCCTTGTTTTCGAGCATCTTGTCGAAGCGCGTTTTTTCCACATTCAAAATTTTGCCGCGCAGGGGCAGAATCGCCTGATGCGCCGGGTTGCGGCCCATTTTTGCCGAACCGCCGGCCGAATCACCCTCGACTATGAACAATTCGCTGTCCTCAGGATTTTTGCTCTGGCAATCCGCCAGTTTTCCGGGAAGCGAGTTGTCGGAAAGCGCCCCTTTGCGCCGGACCAGATCCTTGGCCTTACGAGCTGCTTCACGGGCCCGGGCCGTATCAACGACCTTTTCAACGATGTTTTTAGCTTCGTTGGGATTCTCCCCGAAAAAGAGGGAAAGCTGCTCGTAGACCATGCTGGAGACGATGCCGGCGACTTCACTGTTGCCGAGTTTGGTCTTGGTCTGGCCTTCGAACTGCGGCATGGGCAGTTTGACGCTGATCACGGCCGTCAGCCCCTCGCGTACGTCGTCGCCGGAAATCTTCTGCTTATGCTTTTTGGGCAGGTCGGCGTTGGTGATGTAGGTATTCAACGCGCGGGTCAGCGCCGTACGAAATCCGGCCAGGTGCGTACCGCCTTCCTTGGTGCGGATGTTGTTGGCAAAGGTGTGGATATTTTCCTTGTAGCCCGCATTGTACTGCATGCCGAATTCAACGGCTACGGAATCCACGGTATCCATGGCGTAGATGATTTCGTGGACCTGGGTTTCGCCTTCGTTGAGGTCTTTGACGAACTCCCGGACGCCGCCGTCAAATTTGAAAGAAACGGATTCGTTGGTCCGTTCGTCGTTGAATTCGATTTCCAGTCCGCTGTTGAGATAGGCCAGCTCTTCGAAACGCTTGCGCAAAATATCGAAGGAAAACTGGTTGGTCTCGAATATTTCCTCATCGGGACGGAACCGGATGATGGTGCCCGTATTCTGGGCTTCTCCGATCACTTCCAGCTGTTTGACGGGAACGCCGCGCTCGTAACGCTGATGGTAGCGTTTGCCGTCGCGCTTGACCACGACTTCGAGATACTCTGAAAGCGCGTTGACGACGGAAACACCCACGCCGTGCAATCCGCCGGAAACCTTGTAGGTGTCGTTGTCGAATTTACCTCCGGCATGCAGAACGGTCATGACCACTTCTACTGCCGGTTTCTTTTCCTTCGGGTGGAGATCCACGGGAATGCCACGGCCGTTGTCGCTGACCGTGACGCTGTTATCCAGATGCAGATTGATGACAATCTTGTCGCAGGATCCTGCCATGGCTTCGTCGACGGAGTTATCGACGACTTCATAGACAAGATGATGCAGGCCGCGGATATCCGTGCTGCCAATGTACATGGCAGGCCGTTTCCGGACAGCTGACAACCCTTCCAGAATGGTTATGCTGTCCGCATTATAATCATGATGGTTGTTTTCTGCTGCCATTTATACTTCTTCCTCGCTGTAGTACGCCTCTTCAACAATTTTCATGGGCATGATGATGACCAGGTAGCTTGCGTCGTTGCTGTCCCGTATGCCGCAGGGTCCTTCGGAACCGGTCAACGTGAAATTCAGCTGCTCAGTATCAAAGTGATTGAGAATTTCAATCAGGTTGCGGGTGGGGAAGGCGATTTTCGGAATTTCGCCACTGCGATCTATTTCCAGACTTTCCTGGGCCGATCCCACTTCCTGGCCTTCGGAGGTCAGGGAGAGCTGGCTGGCTTCGAATTCGAAATAGGTGCAGCGGTTGTTTTCCGTCGTGAAAATCAGCAGGCGTTCCAGGGCATCAACCAGTTCGGCGCGGTTGAGCACCACGGTGGAGACGTCGTCATCGTCCAGTTTTGCCAGAAAATTTTTATATTCCGGATAATTATAATAAGAAAGCGGCAGACTGAAGGTTTCCTTGCCGTCTATGGTTTTCAAAAACAGCCGTTTGTTGTCGATGACCATGCTGACTTCAGGAGCAGTGAGCCATTTTTTCAGTTCGAGGAGATACTTTTTGTGAATCAGGATCCCTTCCTCAGGCATCAGGGAAAGCATCTCGGAGTTCATCAGGCGGATCATGGCGAACTGGTGTCCGTTCATGCCGCAAATTTCGATAGACTGTTCGTCCGCCAGAGGAGTGAAACTGATGCAGGCCACGGCCTCCATGGTATCTTCATCGCTAATGCAGAAGGAAATCCGGTCGATGATGGTCTGCAACTGCTCACCGGACAGATTGACGGCATTATCGTCGGGAAACTGGGAAAAATTCTGAAACCATTCCGGATCATTCAACGGAAGTTTGTAGTGCCTCCGTCCCTGTTTCACCAGCAGGACGTTATTGGCGGGATCCGTTTCTAGAGAAATCTCTCCCGGAGGGAGTCTTTTGACCAGATCGTAAAAACTGCGTCCCTGAACACCCGCAAGGCCGCCTTCTTCCACACTGGCAGGATAATCTCCAAAAAATTCAATGTTCGAATCAGTGGCCATGATCTGAAGGGATTCACCGGCATTGAGCCAGATGGTCCGCAAAAACGCAGCTCCGGTTTTAGCCGGGATGATGTTCGCGGATTTCTGAAGGCCTTCGATGATGTCTTCTTTCAATACTTTTAATTTCATATAAAATCCTTGGAGTAGTAGTAGCGCTGCGTCGCTATGTTTCTATCTTGGATAACGTATTCAAATTGCACATAAAATTAAAAACATTGCCGGATCAGAAAAAGTGCCTTGAGCATGGGAAAGGAACATGCGTCAGTGTCCGGCGTTCTTTTGACATGTTTTCTTCAGCCTTGTTACCAAAGTTTTAGTTTCGTAGTCATCATTCTGTAATTTATCGATTTTTTTCACAGCGTACATAACCGTGCTGTGGTCTTTTCCACCAAAGAGCCTGCCCAGCTGTGGGTAGGAAAACCCAAGCAGCGTGCGGCAAAGGTACATGGCCATCTGGCGGGCCTGGACTGTTTCGTTGTCCCGGCGGTTTTCGAACATTGTTTTTACCGGCACCCCGAAGTGCTCGGCAACGGTCTGGATAATCAGCTTAGGGTCAATGTCGGTAAGTTTGCTGTCCGTATGGCTGATGATCTGCTGAAAATCCTTTTCCGTGATATTTTTGTGCATTGTTTTCTTGAAGGCAAAAAATTTCAGGAGGATACCTTGAAGAAAACGAAAATCCTTGAATCGCTGCGCAAGGGTGAGCATCTGCTCCTTGCTGAATTTAATTTTTTTGGTTTTGCACATATGCTGGATGTATTTGATGCGTACATCCAGATCCGGTTCGAGCAAGTTGATGATGACGCCGCCTTCGAGCCGGGACTTGAGCGGTACGTTCAGAAAATCATAGTCTGCAGGTTTATCCAGACAACAAAAAATCATTTGCTTTTTTTGATCATAAAAAAGATTGAAAATATCGACGAATTCGTCCTGGAAATTTGGAACGGTTTTGATCTGTTGAAAGTCGTCCAGCAACAGGAAGGCGTACTGGTTCAGCTTGGAGCGAGCGGCATGCCGGTTGCCCTTATATTGTTCCATATAACTTTGATACAGATCGTTGATATTTCCGAAATAAATGGCTTCAATCCCATGAGTTTTACTGAGTTCATTGCCGATTGCGCGCAGCAGATGGGACTTTCCTGAACCGTTTTCTCCACAAATTATCAGCGGATTGAACAAAATTTCCATTTGCCTGGACACTTCTTCCGCCATGCTGAGTGGAAAGTGGTTCTTGTTGTTCCGGATGAAAGTTTCGAATGTCTGCTGCTGACCGTACGGATAGTCCGTCCGTTTTACGCTTGACGGCTGCGTCTCCTGTAACAGGCGTCCGGCCGAATTAAAATTATGGTAGCGGATTAAATATCCGGGTCCCAGATACGAACTGATCTGGTTCTCGAACAAATCCTGCTTGTTTTTCACAAACCAGTCGCCAAAAAAGGCATGTGGAAAGTGAATATCCAGGCTTTTTTCATTCTCGCACTTCTCTATTTGCAGAGGTTCAAACCACTGCAGGAGATCGTTTTGAGAAAAGTGTTGCCTGAGGTGACGGCGTAGGACGTCTTTCAAGAAATTTTGGGTTGAAATTGTTATATTCTGCCCGAAAATGAGCAGGAAAAAGGAGTAAAAAGAGTTAATTACCTGTTGCCACTAATAAGGGACTTAATATCAGAAAAGTTTGCTTCCGCCAAGCTCTGTTTGTCTTTCCGGAACCATCTGACATATTAAGCAATTAACAGAGTAAACAGCTCTTTTTAGGAGGCAGGCGGGAAAAATGCGCATCGGCCCATACGGCCCAAGCTCCGCCGGTTTTTGCAGGGTCGCCATGCTCAGCCACCAAAGTGATTGTGCTGTCGGATTCAATGGGAAGTATGATGTGTTCGCCGGGACTTGCCGCAGTCAGGCAGCCAGAGCAAAAAATATTTTTGCCGTTAACAAGAACTTTGAATACGGCTTCTCCCTCTAGGCCAGGGTAGCCGTATTGAATATGGCGGCTGGGATTTTCAGCATCAAATAATCCGATGACTGCTTCAAATGATTGTGTTCCTATTGGCACCTGGTAAGTGATCATGCAGTAGGCTTCCGTATAAAGGCCTTTTATGTAGCGTTTTCCGCTTAAAGTGATGGGAGTGAACGTATCTATCTTGTCCGTTCCGAATCCCTCAAGTGTAACAGGTTCTTTTAACGGATCAATATCTGAAAGATAAACAACATTTTCCTTTGGTATGACAACAGGATAATATTTGAATTCTTCAAGGCGTCTGCAATAATCTGCAACAGGCAATTCGTCCGGCCAGTCGATAGGAACTTGTGTTTCCTCAACAGACAATCTGTGTTCTCTCTGTTCCCGGAAATTAGTGATACGGTAGTATGTTGCATTGTTTGTTTCGCAGTAATCAAATTTGAGTCCGTTGCAGCTGCAGCTTTTACAAGGGCTGAACCATCCGGACTGAATAGGATTTTCATACATAGTACGGCGAAGGTTTCTGTATAATTCACTGTTCCAGATTTCTGAAAAATTGAGGTGCTTGAGATTGCCGAGCAGAATCGTGTTGCAATTGCCGCAGGCTTCGACATTGCCGTTAGGAGTCACGTACGGGGAGGTAAATGCTTCGCTGCAGATATCCTTGCGCTTCATCTGGTTGCTGAAAACAAATCCATAGGGCCCGTAGTCCTGGCGGTTGCGTTGATTCCGTATGATGTAACTCATTTGATCCAGGTCGCGCGGTGGAACGTATCCTATCCTTTTTTGATGCATTTGCAGTTCGTTACAGACATTCCATGCCAAAGATGAATTTTCACCGGGAACTTGCATCCGGAAAACATTGGCCCGCAGTTTATATTTTTTGCTTGTGGCCAGGTGGGCGACCTGGGACATTATGGCATTCAAATCCCGAAGCACATTGCCATTGCCGTTGAATTGAGCGGGTGACAGAGAAATATCCACTATTTCGACGTCATCAACGCCCAGGCTTTCATGCGCCCAGATAAAGAAGTCCGGAAATGCAGCGTAGTTGTGATTGGTCAGAACCGTACCCAGCCTGAAATAAGGCTTCGGGTGCATGCTTTCGCGCAGGCGTGACAGTCGTTCGAGCATGGCGGTTGCGTTTTCGAAACGTGGATCCAGATGGAGAGCGTCAGCAAAGCAGTGAACCCGTCCTGAATAATCACAGCGGATAAAATCCATATGGTCGGCCAGTTTTTCCAGCTTGGAGGGAGTCAGCGAGCAGGCCTGGGTGACCGGTCGTACAAAGACGTTATACTGTTCGGACAATTGCAGCTCAGTTTCCAGATGCGGCGAAACAAGGATATCGCTTTCGTAATATTGCAGTGTGGGGAACAGTTCTTCTGCTGTTTTATGAAGCAGACGGATATCCATGAGTTGAAAATCCGTTGGTCTGTCGGTTGGTTGAGTGGTATCCTGATATTCTGAACCCGATCCGTTGAATGCTTTTCCGGGGCTGCTGGTTTGTAAAAACAGACTTGTCGGAAATGCAGTCAGGTAGCTTTCTTTGTTATCGATTGCCTTCCAGAGAATTTCTTCATTTTTAAGTTTCAGGTACTTGGAAAAAGACACCGAGTTTTCCTTATTATGATGAGCAAACTGTCATTGTTCAAAGTTTTTGTTATGGTAAAGCCAGTTCTGAACGAAATGAAAAATTATGATGCGTGTTTTATTAAGAGCGGATACGGGATGAGCTTAATATATCTTAAATAATGATAAATTAAATTAAAGTATGATATAAAATAATAGATCTTAAAAAATAAAAAACGTAGTTTATTTGATCCTGAGTTAAAGCAAAATCAATTTCAGAACCTGCTGAGTTTTCAGGGTTATGCCGAAGTAAAGAAAATTACATAAAAGTGTCCCTGAACAAAGTCAACTTTTGAATGTAGTGAATATTATTTATAGATACTTTGATTAATTAAAGGTGAATACAGACGCTGCTTGTAGCAAAGAAAGCGCAAACCCGTGAGTTGTGATTCTTGCCAAAACATGCAAAGCCAAATATTATAAAATGTTTCGGGTATGACGGCTTGTCTGCCCAAGCCTTCAGTGCAGGGAGAAAAGAATGAGTACTGATTTAAAAAAAATGTATCATGCGTTGCAGAAAGAGCCCTTCCCCGAATCCCTGAGTATTAAGCTCGGGGATCAGGAGCTGCTCTTTACCAAACGGACCTGGACTATCGGAGACGAGGTCAAGGGATTGCGATATGGAGAAAATCCGGATCAGCCGGCGGCATTGTACGAACTGACCGGCGGTGGACTCGAACTGGACGGCGTAACGTTTCGCGGACCTGGGAAAGGTCTGGTATCCAGTCTGAACGAGGAACACATGCTGCAGGCCGGCAAGCATCCGGGGAAAATAAATCTTACCGACGTGGACAGCGGAATCAATATTCTGCAGTACCTCACGGCCAAACCCGCCTGTGTGATTTTGAAGCACAACAATCCGTGCGGCGCCGCCTGGACTGACGAAGGCCCGGCAGAGGCGCTGAAACGCGCTTTCTGGGCTGACCGTATCGCTGCTTTCGGCGGAACAGTGGTGATTAACAGAACGCTGGACGTGGCCACTGCCGAACAGATCGACGCCGTATACTTCGAAGTGGTAGCCGCACCGGCCTACGAACAAAAAGCCCTGGAGATTCTCAAGCATCGTAAGAATCTCCGGATTCTGCAAATCCCCGGGCTGGCTGAATTGGACAAGCTGGCAGGAGAGCCTTTTCTGGACATCAAATCCCTCACAGATGGCGGAATGGTGCTGCAGTTCTCCTTCCGCAACCGGATTTTGTCCGTAAGCGATTTTCTCCCGGCACAGACCGAGAAAGACGGCGCAAACTATGTGGCGCGCAAGCCCAGTGCCCAGGAAGCCGAAGATCTGCTTTTCGCCTGGGCTGTTGAAGCGGGCGTCACTTCCAATTCCGTTATTTTCATCAAGGATGGCTGCAGCGTGGCCATCGGCACCGGCGAACAGGATCGAGTGGGCTGTGTGGATCTGACCATTGGCAAGGCCTATGTCAAATACGCGGACCGTCTGGCTTTCGAACAGTTCGGGCTTTCCTTGTACGAATTGCAGGCCAAGGCCGAAGCAACTCCGGACGAGGCTGTAAACAACACCACATACGGAGCTGCACTGGAAGACATCAATACGCGCACTAAGGAAGCTAAAGGCGGCATCCCCGGTTCCGTGCTCGTATCTGACGGATTTTTCCCTTTCCGCGACGGTGTGGACCTGGCCGTAAAGCAGGGTGTGGCGGCCATCGCCCAACCCGGCGGATCCATCCGGGATTACGAGATCATCCAGGCTGTGAACGAAGCCAAACCGCAGGTGGCCATGGTCTTCACAGGCCAGCGTTCGTTCAAACATTAAGTTTTCGTTCGATTTTTTAACTGCCTTCGGCAGGGATGCACTCTCTTTGCATTTGACGGGAATTTGCAATCCGAAATACCAAGTATGGCTTTTCGTTTTCGCTATAAGATCCGGCAGGCAAAGTGAGTGCATCCGAATTCCAAAAACTTTTTGCTGAGAAAATTTGTACTTAGCTCTGGCGGGTTCAGGGCAGCGACCCTGACGAATTGCGTGCTTCACTTGCCTCCGCGGATGGTTAACCAATTTTCTCTTTAGGATTTATTTTATGGGCGCTATGCGCGAAGCGGTGCGCCACCCCGGGCAGGGGTGCGTGGTGGAATTCATGCACGGGAACAAGCCGCAGCTTGCCTGGGTGCTGGAGGAACAAAGCGGGAAATACCGTCTGCTCACCCTCAACAAACGTGAGGTAAAGCTGCAGGCGGCCCGGCTGCTCTCCTGGTCCGGTCCGCAGTACAGCGGCGAGTTTTCACGCCAGGATATTCTTACCACCCTTGCCAAACACCAGCAGGAGCGGGAAGAACTCGAAGAATCCATTGATCCGCTGGAAATTTGGGAACTGGCCCAGGGGGAGGTGCCCAAGGCCAGTGTGGAGTGGTTTGCCGAGCTTCTCTGGGATAAAAGCGAGGCCCGTGATGTGGAAAAACTGGCCGCCATCGGCCGGGCCATGCTCAATTGCAAAACCCATTTCAAATTTCATCCGCCGGATTTTGAAATTTTTCCGGAAGAAAAGGTCGAAGCCCGCCTGGCTGAACAAAAGGCAGCTGAGGAACGCGAGCGCATTGTTTTAGAAGGGAAACGGCTCTTTCTCGAACTCTGGACCGTGCGATGCGGCAAGGCCAGGAACTTCGATCTGCCCCGGCAGGAAGACATTGCAAAAGGATTGGAGGATCTGCTGCGCCAGCGGATTGCCAATCCGGACGATTCCACCAGCGCCGCCCTGTGGAACAGCTGCGCCATGGGGTTGCCGGCCGATCCGAACATGCCTCTGCTTCTGGCTATGACCTGGGGCATTGTCCCCGAGCATCACAATTATCTGCTGGATCAGGCCGGGTACGCGCCCGGGGACTCCTGGTCCGCCGAATATGCCGATGAGGTGGCCGCCATTGCCCGCGCCTGTGCCGACGCCGGGCATGATCCTCTGGATACGCCTTTTGTGAGTATCGATTCCGAGAGCACCAAAGACATTGACGATGCCTTTTTCATAAGCGAGCCAGGCAACGAACAGGACGGCCGGCACGTCCTGATAGCTCTGGCATGCCCAGCTCTTTTTCTTGATTCGGACTCCAGACTCGGCAAAGCCGTGGCCTCCCGCGCCACCAGTCTGTACTTGCCCGAAGGCAACAGCCACATGATGCCCGAGGCGCTGGGAACGGGATTGTTCAGTCTGGTGCAGGGAGAAATCCGGCCGTCGCTGGTGCTGGATATCAATCTGGATTCAGAAGGCGAACTGCAGACCTGCGAACCGCGTATTGAGTGGATCAGGGTCAAGGCGAATCTGGCGTATACGGCCGTGGAAAAACTCTTGTGCGCTGAAGGGGAACTGCCGGAATCTGATGCGGCGGTTCTTGAACAGGAACGGCAGCTCAGGCTTGCGCTGCAGCTTTCCGATCTGCTCAGGGATACGCGCCTGAAGCGGGGAGCGGTGATTATCGAACGCGAGGATCCGGAGCTGACTCTTAAGGGCGAGGGTGCGCAGACTGAAGTGATCATAGAGGCCAAGGAACAATGCCCCTTATCCATGGGGCTGATCAGCGAGCTGATGATTCTGGCCAACAGCGCTCTGGCCATCTGGGGCGAATCGCACGATGTGCCGTTGTATCTGCGTACGCAGGCAGTAAGCCTGCCCAAGGACAGCGCCGGAATCTGGCGCGAACCCGCGGACGTGCACCGTATCGTCAAGGTTCTGGGAAGCTCGGTGCTGGAAACGGTGACCCGGCCGCATGCCAGCCTGGGCGTACGCGCTTACAGTCCGATTACTTCGCCGTTGAGGCGCTATCCTGATTTTGTGAACCTGGAGCAGGTTGTGGCCTTTCTGCAGCAGGGAGCGCCAAAATATGACCGTCAGACCCTTACCGAGATGCTCCCTTCCTTGAACGCGCATCTTGATGCAGTGGGCCGTGCGCAGCGATTCCGGCCGCGGTATTGGAAGTTGCTGTATTTCAAGATGAACTGTAAGAAGAGGTTATTCGACGGGGTGGTGGTGGAAGAGAACCAGAACTTTGTGACGGTGGCGCTGCCGCTGGAGCAGCTTCTGGTACGCGGTCCGCGCAATATGTTCGGTGAAAAACTCTACCCCGGACAACGGCTGAAGCTCAGACTGGGACGTATTGATCCTTTGAACAACGAGATACACGTACTCGAGGCATTGGAGGAGTAAGACGCCATGCAGATGCTCATCGTGATTTTTGCCTATGTGCTAGGTTCCATTCCCTTCGGACTGTTTATTGCCGGGGCTTTTTGCGGAGTGGACCCGCGTACGCAGGGCAGCGGAAATGTGGGAGCCACCAATGTGGGGCGCAGTTGCGGCACGGTTTACGGCGTGCTGACTCTGGCCATGGATCTGCTCAAAGGGTTGATTCCGGTTGTTGCCGCCGTGCAGGTCAGCGATTCGACCTATTTCATCAGTTGTACGGCCTTTGCCGCATTGTTCGGCCATTGCTGTTCCCTGTTTCTGGATTTCAAAGGCGGCAAAGGCGTGGCCACAAGCATCGGCATTTTTATCCCCCTGGCCTTCTGGCCTCTGCTGTTGTCCGTGTTGACCCTGGTGACGGTGCTGAAGACCACAGGCTATATGTCCCTCGGGTCATTGTGTCTGGTAGCTTCGCTGCCCGTTTTTCTGCTGTTCAGCGGACATTTTGGGCTTATTCCTCTGGCTTTGGTCACCATGGTGGTTGTTTTCTGGCGGCATCGGGAGAACATCATCCGTCTGGCACAGGGCGAAGAGCACCATTGGCGCGGCTGACACTGTGCCAAGAACTTGCCGCAGCCTCGATATAGTAATTTTTAAAAGCTGAAAAACGTTACAGGTTAACCGTGCTCGGGGGTTCGCAAGAAACTTTTTCAGAGAGTATCGGCGCTGCGAGCGCGTGGATTCTGAATCCAGCCAGGCTGGCCGAAAAGTTTTACGAACCGCCGACACGCAAGGAATCTTGCCGTAATGCTGCACTATCCGCAATTTGACCCGGTGGCTTTGTCACTGGGGCCCCTGAAGGTTCGCTGGTATGGTCTGATGTATCTGGTGGGCTTTGCCACCGGCTGGCTGCTCGGCAGGTACCGGGCCGCAAATAGCCGGAAAGGCCTCTGGAACGGTCCTGGAGGCGTCTGGCAGGCCCAGGAAGTGGACGACGTCATCACTTACTGCGTTCTGGGCGTGGTACTGGGCGGACGTCTCGGGTATACGCTTTTTTACGATCTGCCCTTTTTTTTGTCCCACCCGGAGCAGATTTATCAGATCTGGAACGGCGGGATGGCCTTTCACGGGGGCGTTATCGGTTTCTGCGTCGCCATCTGGCTGTTTGCCCGGCGCCACGGCAAGACATTCGCCCAGGTTTGCGATTTTCTGGTGCCCATGGTGCCGCCGGGATTGTTTGCCGGACGGATCGGCAACTTCATCAACGGCGAACTCTACGGCCGGATCACGGATTCTCCTCTGGGCATGATTTTTCCCGGCCCTAATGCTGGACCGTTTCCGCGCCACCCTTCCCAATTGTATGAAGCCGGTCTGGAAGGAATCGCACTGTTCCTGGTTCTCTGGTTTTACACGTCCAAAAGACGGCCGTCGTTCGCGGCTTCAGGCTTGTTTTGTCTGGCATATGGTCTTTTTCGATTCATAGTGGAGTTTTTCCGCCAACCGGATATTCAGCTTGGCTACATTGCTTTCCAGTGGCTGACCATGGGGCAGTTGCTGTGCGTGCCAATGATCCTTGGCGGAGCAGCCATTATGATTGTTGCGTACAAGCGTGACAAGTCTTCATGATGCAGCAAAATATGTTGCTGTAACATATTCAATAGAATAAATAATTCTTCGCATTTAAGCACTTGACAAGGTATTGGGGGTGTGAAATTATCCTTGTTCTGCTTAAAAAGTGCTTATAGGTACTGGATTTTGCGCGGTTATGATTGCTCTCCGCGCTATCCGCAAGCGAGGAGGCATATATGGCTAAAGAGGAAGCAATCGAAGTAGATGGTGTAGTGCAGGAAGCATTGCCTAACGCGATGTTCAAAGTGGACCTGGAGAACGGACACAATGTTCTGGCCCACATTTCCGGAAAGATGCGTAAGTATTATATTCGTATTCTTCCCGGCGACAAAGTTAAGGTAGAGCTTTCTCCGTATGATTTGACACGCGGACGCATTACGTACCGTATGAAATAGTCCTTCCGGATCGCGACGGCATTGGCTCCGCCAATAAGCCGTTTTCTCTTCTTTCGCGTCACGAAAAGGGTTCAAAACGGGCAGTGTTCTCCATATTCTGTTAGGAACATGTGGTCAAAGCCTGCACGATGCTCTTCTGTGGCCTTCTTTTTGTTTTTTTTCTACACTCCCGACGGGTTGGCGAATACGCCGTAAACCCGAATCCAGCAATTGTCCGAACCGGCATGTGTGCAGTGACGTTCGCGCTGTGTTCGTGATTCCTCAGGATGGCGGCAGTGATTGATGAAATAATACCATATGGTTATCTGTTGGGTAGAATAAAAGGGATACATCATGAGTGTTGAGCGGGATGGGCGCTGGTTGAACTGGTTTCTGCTTTTCCTGCTCGGGCTGCTCGTACTCATGCCTTTTCTGGGGACCGGCTTCACAACCAACGATGATGCCTTTTATGCCCTGCATGCGGTGCCCCGCTGGAAAGAGCTGCTTGCATTTCTGCACGAAGAATCAGCCGGCCAGGGAAGGTTTTACAAGTATCTCAACGTATTATTCTTTCTTGTTCCCCATTTCGCGCATAATTTCCTTTTTACCGCCATCTGCAATCTGGCCGCCATTTGTCTGAACATTGTATTGGCATCGTTGCTGATCGGGCGCCTGCTCACGCCACGGATGATTCCGGTTTTTGCTCTCCTGTTTCTTGCATTGCTGCAGGATCATTGGGGACACAGCCTGACAACCGCTTATCCGTTCGGCGGGCAGCTCGGATTGGCCTTTTGTCTGTTTTCCTGGCATCTGCTGCTTTCCTGGCGCTGTTTGGGAGGGCGGCAAAGGTTTTTGAGCGGGTTGGGTCTGTTTTTCCTGAGTCTGTGCTGCAACGAGCTGTTCGTTGTTTTCCTGATTCCAGGCTTGGTGCTGTGTTTCATGCCGTACTCCTGTTCTGATTTCGACGAACCTACGGGCGGCAGGAGCATCCGGGCCGGAATTGGCTTAGTATGCGTCGTGTTGCTGTATGTCGGGCTGTATTTTGGATACAAGCTGGTTTTTCCAGGGCAATACGCAGGAACATCCGTTGATTTCAGCAATTTTTCCGCCTGGTGGGACGTATGCAAACGCTTCAGCATATCCGCTCTTCCTTTAACCACTTTTTTCAAGGAAAGGACCGCCCTGAGCCGGTATTCCTCTTATTTTTCCATGGAAACCAGCGCAATGCTTGCGGACCGCCTGTTGTATCAATTGCAGAATATCGGGCAGTGGAAAATGGCCTGGATCGCCCAGGCCGGGTTGGCCGGGGGACTTTTTGTCCTTTTGCTTCGCGACAGCATCCTGTGGGTGAGCTGGAAAAAACTGCTTTGGGTGGCAGCGTTCGGCTTGTCCCTGGTTTTTGTACCAAACGCCTTGCTCGGACTTTCTGAAAAATACAGGCAGTGGGCCCAGGAAGGAGCGTATATCTACGCTTACACCTACCATTCGTATTATGGCGTATGCGTACTGCTCTGCGCCGTTGCGGCACTGCCGTCATTGCTTTTCAGAAACAGGGACCGGATACGTTGGACGGTGCTTACAACGACCGCAACTTTGGTTGCGGTCACAGCCTTTTTGACGGCCTATTCCAATGACTCCGTATTGCGTACAAAACGGCTGGCAGCCCAGCGTTGGGTACTGGCTGACGCGTTGTTTGATTCGCCGGTATTCCGCAATCTTCCTGACGATACGCGGATTGCCGCGCCCACGCTGTTTACTTGTTTCCGTATTTTGTGTCCGCCCAAGGAATACTGGAGCGCGTACGCGGAGCAGCGTTCCGGAAAGCATGTCGCCATCCTGGATTACCTTCCGGGCCAAGCGGACTTTGGCGGGCATCCGTTGTATTTTCTGGGCATGCATCAGGCTTTCAACACCTCAAGCCAGTTCCTGACCCTGGCCGATGTCCAGACTCTGGGAACCGGGGACTCGGTGGTCTCCAGCCAGGTGCAGTTGTTCATCAAAAGCCGCGCGCGCCGGGTACGGATTTTCTGTCCCGTACGGCCGGGTGCAGCGCCGCCCGTATTGCAGCAACTGCCCATGCGACAGGTCGCCTGTGGTCTATTTGTTGCGGATATATCTTTAGATACCGCAGCTGAAATTACGTTGGTAACCTTGCTTGGCAGGGAAATACTGACAAAAGAAGTGACTGTGTCTGATCAGTTTCCGTATCCCGCATTGCGATAGTGTTACGGTATTTTTAGGCTATTCCTGCTGGGCAGCGCAATGGACCTGTACGGGTACGCTGCCGCCAATGGCGTCGTCGTCCAGACCGAGTCCGAATTCCACGGCCTCGGGAATAAAGGTGACGGCTTCCGAGAGAATCCGCTGGCCCACCACGGCTTCCAAAGACAGGCAACGGCAGGCGGCCGCAACCTGCTGTTCGACCTGGCGCCAGAGATAGCCTGCGGCCAGGTCGATGATGCCGATTTCCCAGACCACCGATGCCAGCGCGAACATGTTGGCGAATGTCGTGTCCGGGCGTTGGGTCCAGGTTTCGGCCTGACGAACGCCCAGGCCCGCCAGGGTCCTGGCCAGGGCTTCGCCGTTCTGCAGTTCGTCACGCCGCAGCGCGGCGGTTTCGCGCATGGCGTAGAGCACGGCGTTCCATTCCTCCACAGTATCCGTTTCTTCCTGCCGCCAGCCTCTGCGCAGCCGGGCCAGCACGGGTACATCCACCCGGGATGTGCTGTTGCCGATTCTCCCGAAAATCCACTGCCCTGCGCTGTGTGCGTCCGTAACAAAACCCTGCTCGCATGCCCAAATCAATCCCTGCGCGGACGTATCCTCAGGCAGGGGCAGGCCGGTGCTGGTGAGTTGCAACAAACGCAGCATGCTGGAAAGGGACGGGTTCACACGATCTCCACGGGTTGAAAAATCAGGCGATTTACAAAACATATGGAAAACAGGGCTTGGGATGCTTTCCTAAAACAAAAAATACCGTTGTGAGAGCGGTAATTCATGCGCGGGGTCGCAGTGCAGCAGTTCACCGTCCGCGCGAATCAGTCCGGTTTGGGAATCCATTTCAATAAACGGTCTGTAGTTGTTATGGATCATGGCCTCTTTGGCTATACCCCGGGCCTGGGCCACAGGAACGACACGTTTGCGCAGTCCCAAAGCCTTGCCCGCGGATACGGCTGCCTGGGATACGAAACACAGGCTTGCGGCCTGGGCAGCGCCGCCCAATGAAGCGAATTGCGGACGCTGGAGCAGCGGTTCAGCTGAGGAAACAGAAGCGTTGGGATCTCCCAGCGGGGCGGCGGCTATCAACCCGCCTTTGATGACCAGTTCTGGCTTTACGGCGAAAAAAGCCGGTTTCCAGAGGACGATGTCCGCCAATTTTCCAGGTTCGAGCGAGCCGACATGCTGTGCCACGCCGTGGGCCAGTGCGGGATTAATCGTATATTTGGCCAGATAGCGCCTGGCGCGATGATTGTCGTTTCCGGTATTCCGGCCACTGGGCCCGCGTTGCAGTTTCATGGTGTGCGCGGCCTGCCAGGTACGCAGGATGAGTTCGCCGGCACGTCCCATGGCCTGGCTGCTGGCGGACAGAAGGGAAAAAGCCCCGAGGTCGTGCAGAACGGCCTGCGCGGCGAGAAATTCCGTACGCTCCGGAAACTGCGCCAGGGCAAGGTCTTCGGGAACTGCCGCGTTCAGCTGCCTGGCCGCCATAAGCATATCCAGCCTTTCGTCCAGGCTGTTTACGGTCAGAGGCGGCAGAATGTCGGAAGTGCAGGGCAGGACATTGGCGGCGGAGCAGGCCTGAAACAGGGCGGACAGTTGCGCTTCACCTCCCGTGTCCGGATGGCTGAAAACAATGGAGCGTTCTTTGACGGCGGCCAGGCAGCTGTCCGGAAATCCTGATTCATTGAGCGCATCGAGTTGCAGCAGTACCGGGATGTCATGGCGTACGGCCACTTCCAGGCAGGTGTCTATGCTTGCGGGATCGACACCCCATCCGGGATGCAGGTTCAGGCCCATGGCGCCGGCGAGCAACTGTTCGTCCAGTGCTTCCGGGCGGCTGGCGCTCCCTTTGGCAAACAGGCCGATATTCACGGGCAGGACGTCCGTGGCCTGCAGCATCCGGGAAATATGCCAAGGGCCGGGAGTAGCGCCCGTGACTTTGCTGCCCGAAGCCGGGCCGGTGCCCCCGCCCAGCAGGGTGGTGACGCCTGAAAACAGAGCCTCCTGGATCTGTTGCGGGCACAGAAAATGACATTGTCCGGCAACGGCGCCTGCTGTGGCGATGAGTCCTTCTCCGGCGATGAGTTCGGTGCCCGGGCCGATGATGATGTCTATGCCGGACTGAGTGTCCGGGTTGCCCGCGTTTCCTATGGCGGCGATTCTGCCGTCCTTGATGCCGATGTCCGCCTTGACCACCCCCCAGTGGTCCAGGATCACGACATTGGTGATGACGGTATCCGCGGCATGGATGGACGTATGCTGGCTCTGCCCCATACCGTCCCGTATGACGCGTCCGCCCCCGAACCTGCTCTCCTCTCCGGGAGTGGAAAAATCCTGCTCCACTTCAAGAAAAAGCTCCGTATCCGCCAGACGGATCTTATCGCCCACAGAAGGGCCGTAGAGTTCGATATAGGTGTTTCGGGAAATGGTGGCCACGGGTTTCCTCAGGACGAAACCAGAGCCGCTGTGTTGCGTTTATAGAGCAGTTTTTTACCGCCAAAAGGAATGAGTTCGACAGTACGGGATTGTCCTGGTTCAAAACGGACGGCGGTGCCGGCGGGAATGCTCAAGCGGTAGCCTTTCGCCTTGTTTCGCGGAAAAAGGAGAGCCGGGTTTGCATCAAAAAAATGGTAGTGAGAGCCAACCAGAATGGGCTTTTCAGACGAATTCGTCACCACAAGGCTGATGGTCGAGCGTCCGGCATTGCATTGGATATCTTTGTCGGCTGGAAGAATTTGTCCGGGAATCATGTTTTTGCCTAATATTGAATAGGGCTGTGAATGGTCACCAGCCTGGTTCCGTCTAAAAACGTGGCTTCCACCTGAATTTCAGGGATCATTTCTGCAACACCTTCCATGACGTCCGTCCGGGTCAGCAAAGATGCACCCAGTTCCATTATTTCCGTCACGCTTTTCCCCTCCCTGGCGAACTCGAGTACCGCAGAGGTCAGATATGCCACCGCTTCCGGATAATTCAGCTTGAGTCCTTTTGCCTTGCGCCGTTCCGCGACCAGTCCGGCCGTAAAAATCAAGAGTTTTTCCTGCTCGCGTGGGGATAGCTGCATGGCTGCTCCTTGCGTTGCAACAACGCTAGCTGTTCCAGACTCGTGGCTTGACGGCAGTGCGGCCGGCTATTTGCGGCCTGATGCGTTCCCAGGCTGCGTAAAAAAGTTCCTTAACCTCGCGCGGGTCTTTTGCCAGGCAGCGGCAGACCAGCAGGCCGTCCAGAAGCGTTGTTGAGAACAAGACGTCTGATGCTTCCTGTTGCAGCGATTGCAGGGCTTGCTGCAAAAAACGGCTGCCCGGAAAAGCTACGAGAGTTCCCAGCGCAGCCCGGCCACCCATGCCCCAGGAAGCTGCAAGCATTGATTCTTCCGCGCACAGGCGGGTTTTTTCCAGCAACAGGGGACGGTCCTGATGCCAGATGTTGTACTGTAAATTCAAGGTGCCGCTGGTGAAGGATTTGTTTGAGGCCGGGAGTCCGAGTCCGGCGATTTCCCAACCAATGAACCTGGCTCCGTTTTCCAGAACAACACGGTTGCTGGTGACGCAATGGGCGCCGTCGTGAACAATCTGTTCCTGGGGCAGCCATTCCATAATCGCACCGCCGTCGATGCGGAATTCCCGGCGCATGCCGGATACCTGTCCCTTGTTTCTGGAAACGGAAACAGCGCGTTGTGTCGTCAGCAGCGCGTGGGAATCCGGCTCGGCTTTGATGCCCAGCAGGAGTGCGTCTGCGCCGGACAAGCCTTCCGAGGTATGCAGAACGCAGACATGGCATACGGAGGGACCTTCCGGATAAAAGGGTTTCTGGACCATGAGCGGACCGTTGTGCGCCCGTCGGGTCATGGAAACGCCCGCATGATCTTTGGCAAAAGTCAGCTCAAGTTCCCCCTTTGTACCGGCAGCCGGAGCAAGCTCCCGGGCCGTAAACTGGGTCATGAGCGCGGCGGTACTCATGGCTGTAAGTACCTTCGGATCGGAGTAATTGAGGATATGGGCAAAAGCGCAGGCTTTTTGAGCCGGATACGCTGTGTTTTTGTTGTATTCATACGCGGCATGGGAAAATTTTTAGAGTCATTGAATTCGGGTCGGAACCTTTCCGGAGCCAGGCAGCCCGAGATGGCGACAGCGCTGGCCTTGCCGGCCTGTGATCTGCAATGGCGTCCATGACCCCGAAAGTGATCGGGGAATCGGAGTCAGGGACGCCACTGCTATCAAACTGATCCATAGCCAATTCTCTTAAGCTTCACGTGCTAGAGAGAACAAAAGAGCCGGAGAAGCATTTCCGAATCCTTTGGGTTGGATACTTATCAAAAAGCAGGCCAAGGTGCAGAGTTTTTAAAAAAAGCTTGAAAAAAGAGCGTGTTGTATTTTACCGCCGGATTAATTTTTTTCTCTTGATAACAAATTTGTTTTTTTATCCGAAAATTTTTGAATCAAATTCATGGGCTATTAACAATTTTGTTTTTTAACATGAGCAAATTTTTTCTTGGTAATGCGGGGTTAGAGGAAATTTTGTTTTACTGAAGAAGATAGCACTGAAGATCTCCAATGCCTTTCTGGTGAGAATACAGATTTACAAATTTGGTAGAAAAATACACAAATTGCGGGCTTGCGTAATATCATGTAATCTGAAAGTGGGAAGTACGTGTAGTAATCAGCACCAAAAATACTTATACTTTTCATCGTATTTTGTTACTAAACCGAAGGCAAATGAAGCTGGCGGAAAGGTATGACGGCCGTCGCAGGATGCGTTGCGGCTCAAGGCTGTAACAGCTGTTGTGGAAGAAAAAATGTCCAGCGCAAGTGTTCGTTGTAACCAGGACATACGCAAGTTGATCCCTGGCAAAAATTCCAACCAGTTGCTACTCCCCCAGTCTGGTGTGGGCTCGCAGCGGTACAAAAAGTCCAAGCACAGATCCGAAGGATTTCAATAACTAACTGTTGCAGAGGAAAATACGGCATAGTTTGAATGTTTTTTGCACTGATTAATGATATCTTAAATAATGATTATAAAATGGGGGTCATAATGAAGACATCTGATCAAGTTGATTTTATAAAAAAAATTGCATCTACTCTCGAGCAAGAGGGTGAAAGAGAGCTTGCTCTGAATTTTTTGCTATTTAGTTCTCGTGCTGTTCAACAGAATAGTGAAGAATTTGATGCAGTTTCTGAAAAGGATATCCGAAAGGCCAGAACTGAGATTCTACAGGAAGCAAGAAATAGGGTAATTAGTCATCATTCAAAAGTTCAACTCACTATAATATATTGTCTTTTATGTTTTGCTGTCATAGCATCTATCATAAATATTATTGCCTTGAACTTTTCTAATCCTAATGAAAAGGCAAATCAAACTGTAAATTATAATCAAAATAATGATAATATTCAGAATATAAAAAATAAAGTAGATGAAATTGATGGTAAAATAGCATCATTGTCCAATAATATTGGACTGAGTATGAAAGATATTATGGATGTACTAGTTAATTCTAAAGAGAGTTATACAGTTAATATATTACAATCCGTTGGAAGAGGTGATTTTAAGAATGCAAGTTTATATTTACAAAAAATATCTGAAATAAATAATGTTGGCCAATTAGAAGAAGTTATAAATTCATTTCAAAATGTTACGTATCTTGAAGCGCAACAGATGCAATGCCCTGAAGGGGTGAATAAAAATTTATGGGAGCTGGCTTTACATGGTAAGCTTATCGAACATTTGAAAAAAATCGGGTTGGAGCCTACCTTTGAAAATTTAGCCCTGGCTATTCAAACTAATAATAAAGAAGCCATAGAGCTTATGTTGGCATATGGTCTCGATATCAATGCCATTGTTGATGGAGTTACTCTGTTGTCGGTTGCCTCAAAATATGGCGATGTTGATAGTATAAAATTACTTTTGAGCTATGGTGCGGATCCTGGCGTCAAATTTGACGATGGAAAAACAGCTATTGATTTTGCAACAGACGACACGGTTAAACAATTATTGTCTGAACAGATCAAGAAGTAAGTCGAGAAAGTTTTTCTTTTACAGCTCTGCTGGGTAACTTTGCATAATGCTGAACCAAACACGGCATAATTTGCAAAGTTACCCGGCTTTGTCTTTATTGTGCGTTGTTTTTTGTAAGGAATTTCAGTGAGTACAGGGGCACGAAGTATTTAACATTTCGGTAGTCCCGGTGATAAAAACGACTACGCCGCAGGCGAGGTCAAGTGACAATAGCCGCGCTGGAGCGGCCGTTAAGTATTTACCGCTTCAAGTCATAGTACACTTGAACAGCGACAAAAAAATTTTTGCTGTATAAGCTTCCCGTCTTTTCCTCCCTATTTTTGTGTTTATATTCCAAATAAGCTTACTCTTGAATGGTTTTTGGCAATTGTGGTACAAAACCAGAATCATTATCAGCGACCGTTCGGGATCTTTCCGGCGATCGAATTTTCCCGGTAAACTCTTTTAACCTGCGGCATCCTGTCGCGCGGGAATGAGGTTCTCAAGGAGGCCAATCATGTCCAACTTACGGCTTTGGCGAAGCCAGGAACTCAAAAAAATGAAGCAGGATATGGATTGCATGTTCGATAATATCTGCGCCGAGTTCGGGTTACCTCCGCTTGGTGCGGCCCTGCCTGCGGCGTCGAAACTTTCCATCCGGGACACCGGAGAAGCCTTGCAGGTCAGCGGCACCATCAGCGGATTAAAACCGGAAGACCTGGATATTTCCGTAACAGAAAAAACCCTGTCCATCTCCGGCAAGGCGGTCTGCGAGACTGCCACCACTAAAGAAATACGTTCATTTTCAAATCAGTTTCAACTCCCTTACAAAGTGGATACCGACAACGCACAGGCAACTTTTGAAAACGGTGAGTTGACCATCACATTGCCGCGTCTGCAGGAAACAGAAAAAAAACACGTACGCTTGAGCATACGCTAGCCATATTACGGAGGATCACATGGCCAGGGAAGTAACACATCCGCAAGTTCCAATTGAACAATTACGTTGGCGCATCACACCGGAGACCCTCGCTTTCGAAACCACGGACGACATCGAGCCCCTGGACCGTATTGTCGGTCAGAACCGTGCTCTGGAGGCCTTGCGTTTCGGCATCGGAATGCGGAAAAAAGGCTACAACATTTTTGTAACCGGGCAGCCCCGGACCGGACGGTTGAGCACCGTGAAAACGCTGCTCAAAGAACTGCCGGAACCTCAGACTCCGGCCTGGGACCTCTGTTACGTTTATAATTTCAAAGATTCGGAAGCGCCCGTACTGCTGCGTTTCGAAGCAGGCGGCGGATCTGTTTTCAAAAAGGATATCAATGAGTTTCTGGAGTCCGTGAAACGGGAAGTGGGCGAGATTTTTGACAGCCAGGAGTATATCCAGCGAAAAAAGGAAATCATGGAAGCCCATGAGCGTACCACCAGGGAATTTTTCATAGCCCTGGAAAAGCGGGTCAAAGAGTCCGGTTTCGTGCTGGTGAACATGAAAGTAGGGCAGACGCAGCGTCCGGATGTCGTGCCCCTTATCGACGAAGAGCCCGTTCACATGCTCGATCTGGAAGATCGCGTGGGCAAGGGGCGCTTTCCCCGGGACGAGTTCGAACAGCTCCAGAAAACCCAGAAAGAGCTGAAAGAGGAAATCGACGCCATTTTTCTGGATATTCGCGAGCTGCAAAAAGAGGTCAAAAAGAAAACCCAGGAACTGGACCGCCATTTGTATTTGAACATGGCCGACGAGCTGTTGCGCCCGTTGCGGGATAAGTACGCGGGCAATGACAAAATCATACGCCACTTCAACGGCATGCTCGACCATATGGTGGAAAATCTGGATTCGTTGCGGATTATGGGCCAGCCCCCGCAGGAAGGCCAGATTCCAGGCATGGTATTCATGGCGCCGCCACCGGAAATCGTGTTTCATCCGTATCAGGTCAACCTGCTAGTTGATAATGCGGAGATGGAAGGCGCTCCGGTTATTTTCGAATCCTACCCCACCTACCGCAACCTGTTCGGCAGCATCGAGCGGGTCATGGACCGGACAGGGGTCTGGCATACGGATTTCACCAAGATCAAAGCCGGCTCGTTCATCAAGGCCAACGGCGGCTATCTGGTCATTAATCTGCTGGATGCCATCATGGAACCGGGCGTCTGGCAGACGCTGAAGCGGGGCTTGAAAACGTCGGAAATCGAGATTCAGACCTTCGATCCCTTTTATTTGGTGACGACCACGGGTGTAAAACCTGAGCCGATACCCATGGAGGTCAAAGTCGTGGTTCTGGCGGATCCGCGCTTGTATCAGATGCTGCAGTATTATGACCCTGATGTGGCCAAAATCTTCAAGGTACGGGCGGATTTTGAGAGTTCCATGGACAATACCGGCGAAGCCGTGCAGCAGATCGCCCGTTTTGTCAAAAGGGTCGTGGTTGAAGAAAAATTCAGGCCTTTCGACCGTGATGCCGTGGCGGCCCTGGCCGAGGAAGCCGTCCATATGAGCGGGCGCCAGGAGAAGTTTTCCACGGCTTTTCCCCATCTCGAAGACATCATCAGCGAAGCGGATTACTTTGCTTCTCTGGAAGACGCCCCAGTGGCCACCGCCGGCCATGTCCAGAAAGCCCTGGAAGCGCGGATTTATCGTTCCAATCAGATCGAAGAACGTATCCAGGAGATGATCGACCGGGGCAGTATCTTCATCGATGTGGACGGCGCCGTGGCCGGGCAGGTCAACGGGCTGGCCGTCTACAGCCTGGGCGACTACATGTTCGGAAAGCCCAGCCGGATAACCTGCGTCACCTCCATGGGCAAGGAAGGCATCATCAACATCGAACGCGAGGCCGATCTCTCGGGACCCACGCATAACAAAGGCATGCTGATCCTGTCGGGATACCTGCGCAACAACTTCGCCCAGAACAAACCCCTGACCCTGGCCGCCTCCATTGCTTTCGAGCAGTCCTACGGCGGCGTGGACGGCGATTCTGCCTCATCCACCGAACTGTACGCCCTGCTTTCCAGCCTGTCGGGCGTGCCCATCAAGCAGTCCATTGCCGTGACTGGCTCGGTGAACCAGCGCGGCGAAGTACAGCCCATCGGCGGGGTGAATGAAAAAATCGAAGGATTTTTCCTTTGCTGCAAGCGCGCCGGTCTTACGGGCGAACAGGGGGTGATGATTCCCGAACCGAACCTCAAAGACCTGATGCTCAAGCAGGAAGTCATCGATGCGGTCAAGGCAGGCAAGTTCTCGATCTGGTCCGTGAAGAACATCAACCAGGGCATAGAGATCCTTACCGGCAAAAAAGCCGGAGAGCGCAAAAAGGACGGAACCTATCCGGCCGGCAGCATCAACCAGCTGGTGGATGCCAAATTGCTGGAGTACGCCGAAGGGCTGCGTAAATTCGGCGAAAAAGAGGAAGACAAAAAAGACGCCAAGAAAAACGGCGAAGACAAATAAACTCCGGTCAGGGAGCCTGCGCCGCAGACGCAGGCTCCCTGACCGCACACTGTGGTATCTGGAGTCGTCGTAAGCAGTTATTTGCCGTAGGGGGAGTAGCTATCCTGGCTGTGCCGGACGCGGATGGTCAGGGTCGTCCCCTGGTTTTGGCCGGAATGCATTTCGATCCGGCCACCCTGGGCTTCCACAAAAAGTTTTGCCGCATAGGTACCCAGTCCGGTGCCTTTCTCCTTTCCAAAAGTGACGTACTTTTCAAAAAAACGTTCCCGGATGGCCTTGGGAACAACGCCCTTGTTGTGGATGGTGATCTGCAACTCCTCTCCTGCAATGGCATAGGCGATTTCCACATTCTGGTTTTTTGGAGAAGCCTCCAGGGCATTGGAGATCAGATTGTCCAAAATCGCATACCAAAGCAGCTCTTCCCCCTGAATCAGTACAATCTGCCCGGATTCCAGCGGTTTTCCATCAAGAAACTCAACAATCTGCACATTTTTCTGCAATGATTTCATGCGCAGTTGTTTGCGGACCATGGAGATAAGCCGAACCAGTTCCACATCTTCCGGCTGTAAATGGAAGGTTCCCTGCTCGATTTTGTAAACCTCCTGGCTGAGCGTGATCATACTCATGATCAGCAGACCGGCCTCCTCAACGGATTTCAGCAGTTCCGCCTGGCGGGGCGTCAGCTTGAGCTTGGCAGCCAGCAATTGGGGTACGCCGAGGATTGTGGTCAGGGGCGATTTGAGATCATGGTGTACGATCCGCTCCACGTCTTCACGCAACAGCATGTTTTCCTGCAGGAGTTCATTCTGCTGCTGGAGTTTGAGCCGGGCCTGGCGCAATTCGATATGACTTTTGACCCTGGCGCGGACAATGGGTACGCGGAAGGGTTTGGCAATGTAATCCACGGCTCCCAGGGAAAAACCCCTGAGTTCGTTTTCCAGCTGATCCAGCGTGGTAATGAATATAACAGGTATGTCGCAGGTTTTTTCATTCTCCAGCAGCCTGCGACAGACTTCATATCCGTCCAGTCCGGGCATGAGCACGTCCAGCAGTATGAGTTCGGGGCCGGCGGTCTGCGCAAGCTGCAGCCCCTGGTCGCCGCTGAGGGCAATGCTGTAGCGGTAGGCGTCTCCCAGGATATCCATGAGCAGCTGCGTATTGACCTGATCATCGTCGATAATCAGGATGCGTGGTCTTTCCGCTGTGTCAGTCATGAGCCATGTTCCCATCCGCGGCAGAATCCGCATTGCGAAGGTGTTGTAGTTGCAGCAAGAGGTTGCCTGCACTGGGAAAATCAAAATGTTTTGCCGCGATCTGGATCTCATCCAGCAAATCACGCTGCGGGCCGCTTTGAATGGTGCTTTCAAGGCGCTTGATACATGCGAGAGCTTCCGGGTCGGCTTCTTCGAGTAAATCGGACAATCTGGTAAGCAATGTTTCAGTCTGTTTAGAGTTACCGTTTCCTCCTCCTGCAAAAGCCGGTTGTCCGGAGGTCTGGTGCTGCCGCACGTAGTCGTCCGCGGCGTTCAGAGTTTTACGCAATTCCAAAATAAGGAAGTTGAAAAGTTCCTTTGTATCTGGTTGCTGCTGTTTCAACGCTTTTTCCAGCCGGTCGGAAATGGCGCACAGGGGCAAAGCTTCCAGATTGGCGGCGGATCCTTTGAGGCTATGCAGTTTTGCCAGCAGCTCCCCCCTAGATTGCAGGTCATCGGAAGCGAACAATTGTTCGAGAATTTCCTGTTCGTTGTGGTGGGTTTCGCAGAACAGTTCCAGGATATGGCTGCATTTGGCTGTGTTTTCGTGCACTTTTTCCAACAATGCCGGCAGATTGAATGCGGGGCCATCAGCCATGCCTCCATCCGGTGCAGGCTCCGTTGTCTGAGCTGATTCGGGCGCCGGATATTCGCCATCGGGAACGGACCACTTGGCCAGCATGGCGAACAGTTCGTTTTCTTTCACCGGCTTGGTCAGGTAATCGTTCATCCCGGATTCCATGCATTTTTGCTGATCCTCGTGCCTGGCATGAGCCGTGAGGGCTATGATGGGGAGCCGCAGCAAGCGGCGGTCTTCCCGTATGGTCCTGGCGGCTTCAAGTCCGTCCATCACAGGCATTTGCACATCCATCAACACCAGATCAAACGTGTTGGTCTGCGCTTTGCCAACGCCGATCAGACCGTTGACCGCCGTTTCTACTTCTATGCCGCTGCCTTCGAACATGGCGCAGATGACTTCACGATTGACAGGGTTGTCTTCCACCAGCAGTACCCGCAATCCCTCAAGAAAGGTCATATTCGGCGTATCAGGGGTGTGAAGGGAAAATTCCGGAGAATAATCGACGACTTTGCCAAAAGCCTCCAGAATGCCCTGGTATACGCTTTTCAGCGTCAAGGGTTTGATGATGGTGGCGGAAACCAGCGGATCCGTGTCTACGGTTTCCACGGGGGTTGCCGTCAAAATAACGGGGCAGGTTGTCCCCGCCGTACGCAGAGCTTGCAAGGCGTCCAGAACATGCGCGTCAGGAAGGGTCTGGTCCAGGAAAACAAGATCGAAAACGGTTTTGCTTCGCAGGGTATCCAGAGCCAGCTGCAGGCTGGGTACGACGACGCTCGTACACTCGAGGTCATCGAGCAATTGCTCCAGCACGCGGGCGGCCGCGGCGTGGTCTTCGATTACCAGAATACGCATTTTTTTGAATCCTGGAGGCAATTGCAGAGGTAACGCCAATGCCTCAGGTTCGACAAAAAAGGAAAGTGTGAAAGAAAAAGTGGTACGGTTCCCGCTGTTGCTCGAAGAGCTGCTTACGTTGATTTTTCCACCCATTTTCCGGACAAGTTTATCGGAGATAGTCAGTCCGAGCCCGGAGCCTCCGTATTGACGCGTCGTTGAGCTGTCTGCCTGCGTGAAGGCCTCAAACAGCTTTTGCATTTTATGCGCAGGAATACCGATGCCCGTGTCTGACACCGCGAAGGTGATGATATAGTGTTCTTCGGAGGCCTGGCCGGCCTTCAGAGATAGTACGACGTCTCCTTCATGGGTGAACTTGAGCGCGTTGCCGAGAAGGTTCGTGAGCACCTGTTCCAGCCGGAGCTGGTCGCCTTGCAGCAAGGGCAGATCCGAAGGGTGCAGTTCGAACACGAGTTCCAGATCTTTCTGGGCGGCGGTGAAGGCAAAAATGCCGGCCATCTTGTTGAGCACTTCCTGTATATCCAGGCTCGAATTGTCCAGTTCCAGGCGTCCGGCTTCGATTTTGGAAAAGTCGAGAATGTCATTGATAAGCAAAAGAAGGTTGTGGGAAGAGGATTCTATGGTTTTCAAAAATGCTTTGAGCTTTGGGGAACAGTTTTGCCGGAGTGCCAGGCCGCTGAGTCCGATAATGGCGTTCAGGGGGGTACGCAGCTCGTGGCTCATGTTCGCAAGGAATTCGCTTTTGGCTTTATTCGCGGCCACGGCGCTTTCCTTGGCGGCGCTCAACTCCTGTGTCCGGGCTTCAACCAGCGATTGGAGGTTTTGCTGATGTTGCAGCAACTCCTCTTTGCGGCGTTGCAAAAACAACCGCATGCTGTTGAAAGAACGATTAAATTCGCCGATTTCATCGTTTGTGGGATTTGGCAGGCGACTGTCGAAATCTCCCTCTACAATGGCCCTTACAGCCTTCAACAGGCTGCGCAAGGGCCGTGCTATCCAGATTTCTCCGTATGAAATACTCAGCAAGGCAGCAGCGCAGAGGACCGCGAATAATATCAGGGCAAGCCGTTTGAATTTCTGTGTTTTTTTTTCAATCAAATCATCTAAGTCAATATGGATCACAATCCGGGCCAACGATTCGCCCTTAAAAAGGATTTCCTCCTGAAGCTGGTCATGTCCCTGCAGGTTTTTCGTGATTGGTTGCAGCGGGTAGAGTTGTTGGCCGGAGGCATTGAATAAAGAAACACCCAACCATTTCGGGTGGTTCAGGTGGAGGGCATCCAGGGTATGGTATATTTTTGCCAGATCCCCGGAAAGCAGATCCGGTACCAGAACCTGGCCGAGCAGTTCGAGGTGGTTTTGTTCATTCTGGACAAGGTTGCGGCGTTCTTCTTCCATGTAATCGGGCAGCCAGTTCAGGTGAATGAACAAGCCCGCGGCTCCAAGAAAGAGCACGTACGGTATGAGTAGTTTCAGGCGAAAACTCACTGGAATCTCACTTGGTTACGTAGAAATCTTCCAAATGCATGGATTTCAGGGGCTGGTACTCTTCCAGGCTTGTCAGGCCTATGTGGGAAATGGGCACCTTGGACAACAGTGCGGCGCCTTCCGGCTGGCTGCTCAGTTCCAGAAAGGCATTTTGCACCGCAAGCCGTACATCTTCCGGAACCCTGGGGTGCGCTACAATGGGATGCGGTGGAACTTTGGGCGTACGGTACAGAATACGCAAAGCGTTGCGCACTTCTGGTTTCTGCTGTTCGAAAGTCTGCTGCACACCGCCTCCCGCATCCGCCTGTTGTAAAAAAACGTTGAGATACACGGAGGTGTGGCTTTTTACATAGCGGGGAATGATTGTAATGCCGAAGGTTCGTTGAAATTCGGCTCTTGGTATCAGGCTGGCGCCCAGAGCATTGGGCGCGGGGAAAACAACGGTTTTTCCGTCTAGTTCGCGGGGGGCCGTGATGGGGTTGTCTTTTCTGACAACGATGATTCCGGACAATGCGCGCTGGACGTCGCGAAGCAGAGGCAGGTAGCCCTGAACTCTGTTGGCCACCAGCGCGTGATAGGGGTTCATGTAGGCAAAATCATAGGCCCCGGAGGAAAAAGCCTGTTCAAATTGAGGAATGGAGGGCGCACCTTCGAGTTCAAAGGATACGCCGGCCTTTTTCCCCACCGCATCGAGAATTGGCCGCCAGATGGTCTCGATTCTTCGTGCATCAAATTGGGGAACTACACCGAAGGTATAAGCTTTTTCGTCGCGGGGGGGCTTTTGTCCATAGGCGGAGAATCCTGTTTGCCAGAGACAACTCAGCGGCATACAGAAGAAAAGCAACAGCAGAAAACGGTGTAAAGTCCGCACGTACAACTTCTCCCCGAAAACAAGAGATTTCAATGAGTAAATATATCAAGCAGGGAGAAATGGTGCAAGCCAATTGAGAGAGTTGAGGGATAGTCAGATAAAAGGAGATTGTAATGAAGCGACACTGGAAAATGGCAGGACGTTATGACTGTTGGGGAAAGTCCTGGTCAGAAGTCGGTGTGAGCTTTGAGTTCTGATGTCTCAGCAGGTTACGTACTCAGCAGTCGGGGCGGTAACGAAAAAGGGCCCCGCAGGGCCCCTGTTATTTGGAATCAGCAAGAAGCTTAGACCTTTTTGTGACAGAACCACCAATCAAAGCAATCGTATTCGCCCAGGCGTTTTTTGGCGGATTCCACATCCTGGGCGGGCGGGACGATGACTTCGTCGTGAATAAGTTCGTTGTTGGGCCAGCCGGCCGGGATGGCCACGCCTTTTTCATCGGAAGTCTGCATGCCTTTTATGGCGCGCAGGATTTCATCCATATTGCGGCCCAATTCCTGAGGATAGTAGAAAATGATCCGGACAAAACCTTTGTCATCCACGATGAAGACGGCGCGTACGGTATTGGAGCCTTTTCCAGGATGCAACATGCCCATGGATTCGGCCACGGTGCCGCGGTCGTCGGCGATCACGGGAAATTCAATTTCCACGTCCAGTTTTTCCTTGATCCATTCAATCCATTTGATGTGAGAGAAAACCTGATCAATGGAAAGTCCGATCAATTCGCAATTCAGGGCCTTGAATTCCGCCAAACGTTTTTGGAATGCCACGAATTCCGTTGTGCAAACCGGGGTATAGTCCGCCGGATGACTGAAGAGGACAAACCATTTTCCAGCCATGTCTTGCGGTAATTTTATCATTCCTTTGGTGGTTTTTACTTCCATTTCAGGGAATTTGTCGCCAATCAGGGGAAATTTCGTCTCCATGAAGTTACTCCTTTCAATTGATGATAGTGACAGGATTTCCAGTAAGCCAATAAAACATAACTCGTATATGAGATCAAGAGGGAATAGGAAAAACACAGCCATTTAACGTCATTTTTAGAGAACATGGCAGATATTCCAGAGAGGTTTCGGTCTGTTATCCGATAAAAAAAGAACAGGGGAAGGCCCTTTGCGGACCTTCCCCTGTGAGGTGATTCAGGTATGAGAAAGCGGATCAGTAGCGTTCGAATTCCAGTTCGTCGGCGGGGCCTCCGTCTTCGCCATCGACGCCGTCCCCCATATCAAGTGCGACGCTATCCGATCCAAGTGCTTTTTTCTTCTTGTTCCCACCCGCGGAATGGGACTGGCCGGAACTAGGCGGCAACTGGGCTGCTTTGCCCTGATGAAAACGCCTGCCGCTGTCAGCCGGTCTTCTGTGGTTATCCAGGGTGAAGAACGAGATCGAACTCTGCAGCTGTTCGGCCTGTGCGGCAAGTTCCTCGGAAGTGGATGCCAGCTCCTCGGATGCGCTGGCATTCTGTTGAATAACCTGATCCAGTTGCTGCAGGGCCTGATTTACCTGCTGTACGCCTTCGTTCTGTTCCACGCTGGCCGCAGCGATTTCCTGCACCAGTTCAGCGGTTTTTTGGATATCAGGTACGAGTTTTTCCAGCAGGTTGCCGGCTTTGGCGGCGATATCCAGACTGCTTGAGGACATATGGATGATCTCTGAAGCCGCATGTTGGCTGCGTTCCGCAAGTTTGCGGACTTCGGCGGCCACGACCGCGAAACCTTTGCCGTGTTCGCCTGCCCGGGCTGCTTCCACCGCTGCGTTCAAAGCGAGCAGATCCGTTTGTCTGGCGATTTCTTCGATGATCTTGATTTTGTCCGCGATGTCCTTCATGGCCTGGACCGTGCTGGTCACTGCCTCGCCGGAGTCTTTGGCGTCTTCGGCGGCCTTGATGGCGATGGCTTCGGTCTGTTTGGCATTGTCCGCGTTCTGGGCGATGCTGGCGCCCATTTCTTCCATGGAAGCGGAACTTTCCTCGATTGCGGAGGCCTGTTCGGAAGCGCCCTGGGAGAGGACTTCGGAACTGGAACTCATTTCCTCACTGCCTGTGGAGACGTTTTCCGCACCGGTCTGCACTTCGCTGACCACTTCGGAAAGTCTGGAAACCATTTCATTCAGTGCCTGCATCAGCAGGTCCTTATCGGAACGTTCTTTAAGGTTGACGCGCAGATCGCCATGAGAAAGCTTGGATGCGATTTCCACCACGTTTTTCTCTGCTTCCACAAGTTTGCCCATGGCCAGCAGCAAGGTATCCTTGGGGGAGCGTTCCTTGACGGCGACTTCGATATCGCCCAGGGAGAGTTTTTGCGCCACATCCGCCACGTTGCGTTCCGCGTGAACAAGATTTTTGAGGGCTTTCATCAGCGCGTCTTTGTCTGAACGCTCCTGAACGTCCACGTCCAGTTCGCCGATGCTCAGACGGGTTGCCAGATCGGCTGCCTGCCGTTCGGCGTCCACAAGGGTTTTCAGTGAGGTCAGCAACTGGCCGATTTCGTCCTTGCGGTCCACGACGATATCCATTCCGACATCGCCTTTGGCCACGGCGTCCGTGATGGTCGAGGCCTGACGGATACCGACCTGGATGGCCCTGGTGATGAGAATGGAGAAGAATACGCCGATGACGAAACTGAGCGCCGCAACGATGATGATCATCAGGTTGGACTGATCGGCCTGCTCCTGCATGACCGCAGTCTGGGATTGAACGCTGGTTTCCGACAGCTCCGCGGCTTTTGTAGCAATCTCAGCCATCTGGTTGAGTAAAGCACGTTGTTCGTCAGCGACGGTGCGGAAACTGTCGGCGTTGTTCTTGTAGGTCTGCGCATAGCTGCCCAGGCGCAGCGCCTCTTCTTTTTCCTGCGGATTACTGAGAGATTGCGCCAGTTCGGTGCTTGAAGCTATGACCTTGTCGAGATAGGCTTTGCATTTTTCCACGTTGTCTGGATTTCCTCTCCAGAGGAAATAGAGCATCTCGATACGGGAAAGAAGGAAGTCACGCATGATGTTCTGCAGCAGGCCGATGGATCTTGTAACGGCGATGACCTGGCCTTCAGTGCTCAAAGAGGATGTTTCCAGCTCTCTAAGGGTCGTTTGCTCGATTGTGACCATTTCCGTTGTGGCCTTTTGCAGTGCGGTGGCGGCTTCCACAACGGTTTTGAGGGTTTTATCGCGTTCGGCGTCCTTGGCGCGGATGTCATCCATGCCGGCGCCATATTTAGCGGCGATCTGGACAATGTCCTGCATGCGTTTTTTGTTTTCAGGAAGCTTGAAACGGGTTTCCATATCCTGGGCTATTTTAGTGATAGCATCCAGGTGTTCTTTGAATGTTGTAACATATTGGTCTTTCTGGAAATGGGTGTAGTACATGGCCTGCAAGCGAGCGCCGATCATCTCTGAGGACATCCGATCGACTTCATGGGTATTGTCGGCGCCGGCAATCAGGGAACTTTGCCCGTACCAGCTGACAAAGGAAAGGGCGGCGATGAAGAGCAGCAGCATACCGAAACCGATGCCCAGCTTCCAGCCCGTACTCAAATTTTTGAACATGTCTTAGCTCCTTGAATGTTAAGATGCAGAGACAGCAGCGAGCGCAGGGCACTCTACAAGAAAACGATATAAAATCTGTATCGTTCCCCCCAACGGACAAATTACGAGCCTGTTGCAGACATCCCCATTATTTCCATACGTCAGAAATACCGGATGCGCTGATTTTTAATTAGTATACCGTGTTTTTTATTATTTTCCAAACAAAAAAAATTATTGCAAATATAAAGGCGGACAGAGTGCCCGCTGTGGGATGAAGATTTCGATATCCATCAGTGAACTGACTTTTGGGCGAACGTTATCCATAATAAAAGAAGTAACAGATGAATTCAAAAGGTGAATATTCTTTGTTTCCTTCAAACAAAAAAGTTCACCCCAATTAGTTGCATATACTATTGCTGCACTTTTATAATTTCTTTCCTCTCTCGCTACCGTAAAATTTACTATCAAAAATGCCTTTACAACCTCTTCAAGTCGTATATTTTCATTGATATCCGGCTCGAATGTTTCCTCAAGAGGAAAAAAGTCCACCATGACATTTAAAATATCTGAAATATCAGGAAGAGAAAGTGGAAATTCCATTGTTGCGCTTTGTAGGGATGTTTCACGAGCGTAAACTCCATTGGCTACAAGCCAGACCAGCAGCCTTTCCAGGCAGTTATCGCGTCTGATCTCTTCTTTTGAAGATTTAATTCCTTTCCGTTTTGGTGGTTCCCCTTTGGCAATCCAGACAGGGGGGCGCCCTTGACCTCCTTCACTACTGAACTCCAAAGCCAGAAAAATGTTTTTGGAGGCATCCATAAAAGGAACGCGCATGATTTTATCTGGTCGCTGGCCGAGATGGCTGAATACTTTCCGTCCCAGTTTGGTCATATCTTCCTGCGTAATATGCGTATCCAGGTCCAGACGCTCCCAGAGTCCGTGAATGGTGTTGTATGTATCGAACATGTAGCGGATAAGTTTTTCCCCCAGTTTGACCAGGGCGGTGTAGCTTTCGGTGTAGTTTTCCTCGTTGTCGATTTTGGCGCCTCTGGGCTCCACATGGCTTGCGATGTCCGATTCGCTGTAAGGGAAAAAATACTCCATGAAATGGTATTCCTGCAGTTCATAAAATCGTCCGGTACTCTGGGCCGCAAGGTATATGCCCGACTTATGCAGAAAAGCCAGGCGCATGATATCCTGTGCGTCTTTCTGATCTATTCCCTTATAGTACTCGAAAATTTCCCGGAACATTACAGCGTAAGGGTCTATGTCCCAGAGGTCGCGGGCTTCAAGGAACAGGTTGTTCTTGATGCGGTTGCAGAGAAAAATGCCCGTGTCGCGGTAGTGCATGTATTTGTCCAGCAGGGCCAGTTTCATTACGGATTTGAACGGGCTCTTCAATGCCTTGACGATTTGCCACAATGACGCGCCGAAAAATTCTTCGCTGGGGATCTCATGCAAATGACCGAGGTCGAGTATTTTTTTGCCCTGCAGAGAAACAGCCTTCTGCAAACGCTTCAGGCTCTTGTTGTAGCCGGTATTGTCGGCATCGGGCGGAACATACCACCAGCAGGGTTTACCGCCCGCAATATGAATGCTTGTCCGGTAGAATTCCTCTTTAAGAAGCTGCGCCTGGGTTGATCCTGCACTCTCCTTGTCCGTAAAGCCGAAGTTGTTTTCCCTGATGTCGTCCAGTTGCATTAAAAAGAAATGGACTTCCAGGTCAAAAGTGGTCAGAGCCCATTCTTCGATATGCCGCAGTTTGTTGGCCAGGCTCTTTTGCAGGTCCATGTTGCGGGAGGTTTTTTCGCAGCAGACCCAGATGTCCAGATCGGATGCTTTGGCCTGAGCAATGGTGCCGGTGCTGCCGATGGTATAAAGCGCCTCGATAGGGGTGATTTCATGAGGTTTTGCTTCTCCGGTAAGGGGATCGGAAGGCAGGTCCAGAAAGCCGTGCTTTTGCAGCAGGCCAAGGGTTTTCAGGTCCGGACTGTAGCCGCTGACCGAACAGGCGGGCACCGTGATACGCTTGCCTCCGTACCAGCAAGAGTGCGAGACAATGATACCCGGCAGCATTTTCAGGAATTCGTTGGCCGGTGATCCCATCATGCAGTTGGCCCAGTCCATCCGACGGCTATTGTTAAGCAGAATCAGGGTTTCCCGGCATCTCACATCGCGTTCGAAAAATAATTGATCCAGAAGCTGGTAAAGAAGCAGCAGCCCGTCGGCGCTGCCCAGTTGTGCGGGCGGCTCGGGAATACTGAAATCTAAGCCGCTTTCGTCCATGATTCTGTCGATGCTTCGGATTTCATGGTGCATGAATTCAGGCGTATCACTATCCAGTCCGGCGAACCGGCAATTTCGGAAGTCGCAGGAATGGAGCGAGGTGCTTTTGATGGCTGATCCAAAAGCGGAGCTGTGATCAAAAAGACAGTCCAGGCACTCCAGACCCTCCCAGCGAGAATTTTTGATGGTCGCGAAACTGAAATCCAGACAGTCCAATAAACTGGATGTCAGCGAGAAATGATCCAGCATGGCGCCTGCGAAATTACATTCCGTCAAGGTGCAGCGCAGCATGGAAACGCGGTCCGTTAGGCTGCTGATCAGATGCAGGCCGTGAAGTTTGCAGTCTTCAAAAGATATGTTGCGCAGACGCGCGTACCCGAGACGCAGGTCTGCAATGTCGCATTGGTTGAATGTGAGATTCTTTAGTTGGGAGTTGTCCAGCTCCACATGCCTGAAACGGCAACTTTGAAATGTCACTGAATCTATTTCTGCAACGGACAGATCGAGATTGGTGAAATCGCAGCCGATAAAGCGCTTATGCGTGATTTTCTGGCCGGTACAGTCGAAATTATCGTAGCTCTGTTTTTGTATGTCGGCGGAAGAAGCCAATGCGTCGAGAAAGTTTTTGTTTTGGGACTGCTGGCCGCTGGCCTGCGTATGTTTTTCCAGGGTTTTTTTCATTGCCGCCACAAGCCCGGTTGCTTTTGAAGAACCTCCGCCGTGTTGCGTATTTTTGGAAAGCCTGGGCGTATAAAAAGCGGTCAAGACACAGCTGGGGACGGTATCGACAAAGTTGTCCAGAGCGCTGGAGAGAAATTGCCAGTCATTGCGGTCTGTATTGCTGCGGGGCTCGAGGCGGGCGGCGGTATTTTTGATCCAGGCGGGGGCCACATGCGCCAGAAGGCCCGTCATCGCATGCAGGACGTCACGCCGCTCCGTTTTGGGCATTGATTTAAAGAAGATTTTGAAATTCGAGCCGTTGTCCGCAAAAACCCGCAGCAGAATCCGGCGCTGCAGAGAAGGACATTTTACGTAGACATAAGCCAGGGCTTTGGGATGTTGCGGCGCGTGCAAGGAGGCCAGTGCATCGAGTGCTGCCAGTTTGACGTCGTGGTCGGCATGTTTGAGAAACGGCAGCAGCGCCCGGATGCAGAAATTATCCTGTTTCCTGGCGTTGGAGCCGATAACCCGCAGCATCCCTGCCAGGAGAGGAGGCGTCGCATGCTTTAGATGCCGGACCAGACTGGCGGCAATAAAATGGGAGTTCAGCTTGCCCGCGGATCGCAGCATGAAATCAAGCTGTTCATCAGTCAAATCCAGAGCAAGAAGCCGTTGCAGCCAGACGCCGAATTGTCCGCGCAGCAGTTCGCGTTGGAGCGGATTGGACAGACTCTCCGCATTTTCCGGCAGGGCTTCCAGATACAGCAGAACACTGTCCGGGTCTTCTCCCTGCAGGGTCCGGCCTGTCTCATGGGCCCATTTGAGCAGCCAGGGTTCACTTTTGAGCGGGCGCAGAAAAAAGCGGTTGACCAGCCTGAGCTGTTCGCGCGAGGGCATATTCCGTAACAAAACTCGCAGAGATTCCGAAGAAATTTTACCTTTATGCAAGTATGCGGCTGCCAGAAATTCACCGGTGGGGCCGAGTTGGAGCAGCAGACCGAGGCAAAAACGGACCATGCCGTTGTCGAAAGTGGATTCCAGCATGGTTGCGGTGGTATAGGCCAGATCCGCTCTGCTGCAAGCGGTACGCGGATCATCGGGATCTTCCAGAGCCAGGAGCGCGTAGGTCTGTTCCACCATGGACTGGGCTTCGGATACGAGAGAGTATTGCTTCGTACGCAATACTGCCCGGATTTGGCGCTGGATGAACGGAAGCGGGGAAGTGGCTGGCATGCGAGTACCCGGATTAAGGTATCCTTACAAAGGGCTCATGGTCAGGGCTGCTTTTCAATTTTCCATTGCTGCCACAGGTTATCATTGCAGGGCCATTGGACAAGCTTGGTTCCGTTTCCCTTGGCACCGCCGACAACGTCGAGGCACTGTTTCGAATGTTTGGCATAGATCCGCGAATAGCCGTTTTTCAACGGTTCGATTTGCCAGAGCATGTTATCCGCGTTTTTACAGGGCCACTGGATTACTCTGGTGCCGGAGTCGGTGCTTGATTGAGGTACGTCCAGGCACAATCCGCTGTGTTTCGACTCGATCCTGACCCAGTTGTCTTTTACAGGAACGATACGCCAGAGCTGGCTGTCCGCATCATGACAAGTCCATTGCTGGGCCACTGCCGCGTATTGCGTACTCGAGTCGCTGATATCCGCACATTTTCCGCTATGTCTGGCCATGAGCCGGACATAGTGTTCGTCCGCGTTCGCATTCCCAACAGGCGAAAGGGAGCAGCAGACAAACAAGAACAGGACCATGGCAGTATACAACACGCGAAGCATAAGTGGTTCTCCTTTTTCAATAAGAATACCGCGTATGGGGAAACGGGGCAAGAGTATGCGGATCGTTAGGCTGGTGTTGGGTACAATTCGGCAAAAAAAAGGGGACATTCCGCGGAATGTCCCCTTTTTGATATACGGTAAAGCGTGCTGCTAGCGGACGTGGCACTGGCCGCAGGCCACAGGGCCTTTGCCTTTTTCTTCGTGGCAGGTGATGCACTGCTTGTGGTAGGCCTGCATCAAAGGAGTCGTGCCGTCGTCCGGATTGACAGAGTGGCAATCCGCGCAGGGTGTGCCCTCGGAGGATTCACCTTCGGTAGGATTGGCGCCGTCGTTGTGGTGGCAGAACCAGCATTTGTCTTCCAGTTCGGCCTTTTCATTATGCGCATCGTGGTCGAAAACCGCGATGGGGCGCTGCGGATTTTCAAACGCAGCGTAGTTTAAAACGTTATCCTCCGCCGCATCGCTGGAAAGCGCGCGTATCGCCGGGAGCGCAAAGACGAGAACCCCGGCAAGACAGAGGGTGATGGAAAGGAATTTAGCCATAGCGTACCTCTTCTCCGGCGTCTTAGACGGCTTTGGTTTTCTCCATATGCTCGTAGATGATGTCCCCAAGGAACTTGATTTCCATGTCCAGCTTGTAGTGATGGACGATATCCTCGAGACCGCCGTGGCAGTTATGGCACGGTGCGATGATCAGCTCGGCGCCCGTGGCTTTGAGCTGCTCTGCCTTGACCTTGTTACCCAGTACGCGGGTCATTTTATGCGGCGGACCGCAGTTGATGACACCGCCGCCTGCGGCGCAGCAGTAGTTGTGCTCGCGGTTAGGGTACATTTCTGTAATCGGCTGGGTCAGAAAGGCCTGGGCCACTTCGCGTCCCATTTCATGCAGGCCCATGCCGCGGACCGTGTTGCAGGGATCGTGGAAGGTGGCTTTTTTGTCGATCTGCGTCGCAACCTTGATCTTGCCGGCCTTGAGCAGTTCCCAGAAGAACTGGATGGAATGGATGATGGAGACAGGCATTCCTTTCCAGCTTAGCCAGCGGTTGCCCGTATCGTATACGGAGCGGTAGGCGTGGCCGCATTCGCCCATGACGATTTTCTTGCAACGCAGGCGCTGGGCGGACTCAAAGTGGTCCTTTTTCAGCCGGCCCATCATTTCGAAATCACCGGTAAACATGCACATGTCGCTGTTGTCCCAGCCGGTGGTGGCGGGCATGGTGAAATCGACATCGGCTTCGTGGAAGATGGCCGCAGCCTGATAAATGAGCTGCGTGCGGAACTTGGGTTCTGGCGCGATGACCGAGTAGAAGATGTCGGCGCCTTCTTTTTCCAGCGGAATACGGATTTTCGGGAACTCGTCCCGGGCTTCCTCTTCCTGCCAGAGCAGGCTGTCCACCCATTCGTCTTCCTTGACCCACATCTGGTTCATGGTGGCGGAATGGCTGTGGCAGGTATCCTGAATATACTGCGGCGTAATGCCGAGCTTGTGAGCAATACGGCGTACGGTGGCGATCAGGAAACCAGTGTCGATACCGAAGGGGCAATACTGCACGCAACGGCGGCAGAGGTTGCACTCGGTATGGGCGATACGGGCGGCTTCCTTAACGAACTCGGGCGAAACTTTGCCTTTGTTTTTGATCATCGGCCAGATGGTGTTCTTGACCTTGCCCACCGGCGAGTATTTGGGGTCTTTATCATGTGAATGATAGTAATGGCAGGCCTCGGCACACAGACCGCAGCGGACGCAGGTCTGGGTAAAGGCTTTGAGGCGGGCCAGATTTTCCGTTTCCAGGACACCCATGATGGTTTTTTCAATCACCTCTGGGGACAGATTGTCGGCGCGATCAAGTCCTGGATCGACAATAGCCTGTTTTTGCGTGTCTTGCTGCATGGATATTTCTCCCTTGCCCGCTTCCTACCAGTCCTTCACATTGCGAACGCCGCCAAACTCGGAGCCCATGTAGGCGCGAGTCATGGGGAAGAACAGCATGTGCGAAAGCCATGTGAACGGAATGAGAACGAGCATCAGCTCGCCGCAGAGTATGTGGATGATGAGCATGGTCATGTAATCGCCAATCTGGTGGTAGGCCAGAAAACCTGTAATGAAAGGCGCTGCAACCACCAGCAGGATCAAAAACGCACCGGGCGTGGTCACATACTTGGCCTCTACCTGCGTCATCCGTCGGATGGCGAAATATACGCAGCAGGCCACTACCAGAAAGGTCATGGTATCGGCCACGGTGTCCGGAATAGTGAACCAGCTGAGGCCGATGGAGTTGTCAATCATGAGCACGTGGGCCATCAGAAAGATGGGCGCCAACAGCAGACAGATGTGGAACACAAAGGTCGCCACAGTCATGGCAGGATTGAGTTTACTGTTACGGGGAACAAACGGTATCAACCACATGATGATGGAGCGCAGACCGTATTGGAGACTTAAGTAGTTGCCGATAAAAGGATCTTTATTTTTGGCCAAGTTCACCATGGAGATGAACTTGCAGATGAGACCGCCAAAAAAGATGATGAACGACACCCACGCCAACGGGCCGGCCACAAAATTGTAGACGCTTTCCATAAAGCTACCCTCGCTAGATGTCGTTAACCGGAACTACTATCCGGATGTATTTGCCATCCTGCAGAGCCCGCAGCAGGAGATTATTCCCGTCAGGGCTGAAGATCGGATCCCACAGCATGTCGAAGTCTTCTTTGTAGGTCTTGCCGTCCACTGCCAGTGTGAAGCGCTTGCCCGGCTTCTCCACGCGAACGGCAATATGCTGTGAATCCGCGCTGAATACGGGCTTGTAAGCCATGTCGTACCAGCCGGACCAGATTTTGTCGTCAGCCACCACAGCCCATTTTTCGCCTTCCTTGCCCAGGCAGGCGGCACGCGAAGCGTCGGGGCTAAGCGTCATATCGAACAGTGCTCCGCCGATGCGGGTGCTCCACGGGGAATCGTTCTTTGCCAGAGTCCAACGTCCGTATTCCGGAGAGACTATGGCCCAGATCGTGTTGCCGTCGGCGCTGATCTGATGATGCCAGCACTGGAAATAGCGCGTATCCCAAATGGTCTGGCCATTTTTTGCCAGTCCCCACTTACCGCCAAGCCGTACGGGTGCAACGACGTCGCCGGAAGGGGTGAAAAGGGGCGCCCAGACGCTCTGGTAAATCTTGTCCCAGGGCTTGCCGTCAACTGCAATACTGTAATCCCACAAAGTCAGGCGTATCTGCGATGCCACATGTTCTGCCTTGGCGTCGAAGCGAGGAGTCCAGACGTTTACGAAATTCTTGTCCCAGGCTTCGCCGTTTATGGCCAAGGAATAGGCGCCTTGTTGAAACGTATCGATGTCTGCCTGAGGTACGGAAACCGTCTGCACGACGGCGGCACTCTGCGTGCCACAGGGAGAAAGAACAAAATTAGTGGCGTTCTCGTAGAGCGTTTCCCAAGTCGTACCGTTAAGGCTCATGCCGTATTCGCCACCAGACTGGATCGCCACGGACGTCACATCCCCGCCGGCGCCGAATTGCATATCCCATACGAAGTCGTAATGCTCTTCCCAGGATTCGCCGTCGGTGGCCACGGTCCACTCCATGTCTTCCGAAACGATGACATTGAGCTTTCCGTTAGGTGCATAGCGCAGAAGCCATGCGCGTTCATAGGTGTTTTCCCAAGTTTCCCCATTGACATTGACACTGAAGAGTGTCTCTTCCTCATCCGCAATCTTGACAATGGCGGCAATATTCTCGCCATCCGGACTGGCCTGATACTCTTCGACCCAGTCAAAGCCGTCCGAGGTTGCCCGCGTGTCAAGAATTTCCCGTTTGCCAGGACTCCAGTCCCAGGAAGGGTCCATACGTTTCTTCCTCCTGACTCCTTGATGCTTATGAAAAAAAGCAATTAAAGTAATTCATTGTGCCCTTACTATGAAAGGGATTACGGAAGCAAGGGTTTTTCAGAAATATTACCCGACAAGCAGAGTAGAGAAAGACGGCGGTTTTCCTCTGCCCAAAGTGACTGCTGAAAGCAAATCATGTGTTAATAATTGTACTTTTTAGTATATTAAACAATACTTTTAAAAGTGCGATGGGAAAGAATATTGCGATATATTATCAAAGATATTTATCATCTACGTATTATAATAAGTAAAAAACAAAAATTAAAGTACAGATTTAAAGATTAAAAAGTATGACAAAAATGTAGCAAAAACAGTATTTGCCAACTGGAAGTTACCATATTCTTAGTAGTATCCTGTTCGTTATCAGGACATTACAGTTCCGAAGTTGTCCCGAAACAGGACACATTTACTGTGTGTCAAAAGGGGGTGACTGCTTTCCAGCTCCGGTGGTTTTGTATTTGGATTACGCTTCACCGTAAGGGGGTAGGTAGGTACCGCTTTACGGTAAAGACTTTTCTGCAGGGTTTTCCCTTCAGTCACAAGCAGTATTTCTGAAAAGGAAGACATTCGATTCTGGCATGGTCCGCATGCCCGCGTATGGAAGCCCAATTAAGGCGTGTGCCATTAGCCTGAACTGGCAGTTCAAAGTGCTCCTCACAAGTCCCGCAGCAGTCGTGTCACTCGCATGTTTTTTTCTTAGGTACAACCTGGTCAGAGCAATTGCCTGAAAAACGTCGGTCTATTTTGGGCCGGGTTGTGTGGGATCCTCCAACAAAAATGCATTCCGTCATTGCTGAAACCGGTTGGATAATGTAGTATCTAAAAGCCCATAATTTATTAGTCGGACGGTCAATTTTCAATTGAGGAATTCAAGTGCTTGGAGGTAGCCATGAAAAAGTCGTTTGTTTTGTTAGCCGTGGTGGGAGTCCTTTTCCTGATTTCATTGACCGCAGGGGCCGAAGAAGCCCCGCAGAAAATCGTTGATCTGGCCAACAACTCTCTTGCCCCAGCCGGTAGCGACGCCGTGATTGTAGATGCTGTAAAGGCCGAAAACGCCAAAGGCAAAACACTGGAATCCATTAAAGAGATAGACGAACAATGGAAGAATACGCCCGGTGTCACCCCGACCATGAAAGAACTCATGGAGAACGGCTGCGCGAAGCGTTTGAAAGAATTTTTTGCCGGTAAGGATTTTTTCGCCGAGGCTTTTGTCATGGATGATAAGGGCGCCAACGTGTGCATGACGGTAAAAACATCGGACTATTGGCAGGGAGATGAAGCTAAATTCCAGAAATCCTTTGCCGATGGCAAAGGAGCGGTTTTTGTTGATGAAGTGGAGTTCGATGATAGTTCACAGGCTTATCTGGTTCAGGTCTCCGTACCGGTCATGGATGGAGATAAGGCTATTGGCGCCATCACCTTTGGCATCGACATGGATAAGGTTGAAGAATAAGGAGCTGATCCGGGCGTGAGCGTTACGACCACGCCCGGCTTTCTTGTAGAAGGGAGGCGTTGATGTTGCAGAATAAAACTATCGGGCAAAGACTGAAACTGGGGTTCACTCTGCTTGCCAGTCTGCTTGTTCTCGTCGGGGTGGCGGGACTTATCGGGGCAACTGTCGTGCAGCAGGGCTTATCCAAAATGACCTCTGTCAGTCTGCCCGCCATTGATTTGCTGGTCGAGGCGGACAGGGACTTGCAGCAGCTTTTGGTCGCGGAACGGACGATGATCCTCGTCAACGTAAAAAGCGAGGATTTCGCGAAAGTTTTAAAGAATTATAATGAAAATCTCGCTCAGTCCGAGGAGCGCATCAATTCATATAAAGCTTTGATGCAATCTCCGGAAGAGCAGGAACTGATCGCCCAGTACGAAACCGCCAGGAAAGACTGGCTTGTTTTTAGTACCAAAGTCGTGGAGGGGCGTAAGTCTGACACGAGAGAAGGCCGCCGCCTGGCTCTTGATCTTTCGCTGGCGGATGAAGCGGATAAATTCGAGACCATGCGCGGCTATATCGATCAACTCACGGAGCTGACCCAAAAAAATGCCGCCAGGGACGAAGCCAATGATACGCGCATTTTCTGGATTAGCGTGGGTATTATCTGCGGCATTACAGTATTCGGTCTCATAACCGGATTATTATTTTGCAATAACGTCACATCCAGCATCATCCGGCCTCTGGCCGGAATTCTTGATGCTTCGGATGCCATCGCCAAAGGGGATTTGACGCGGAAGATCACCTATCATGCCAAAGATGAGGTCGGGCGTCTGGCCGACAGTCTGCGAGCCATGCTTTCCGGAGTTATCGGCGAAGGTCAGTCCATTAAAAAAGGCATCACCCTCCCCATGTTCATAACCGACGCCCAGGGGCAAGCAATTTTTGCCAGCCCTGATCTGGAAGACACCATTCGTTCTTTGACCGGTAAACCAGCCAAAGACGCATTAGGGCGGCAAAAAATCGGTGAAATATTACCCGATCAGCACGGCAAGATCGCATCGAACGTACAGGCATGCCTTTCCGGAGGTGAAATCCGACGCGACGAGCACGAGTTTATTAGGGGTAAGGATTTATCGGTCCTGTTATTTACAATTGCTCCACTGCTGGATCTGGATGGAAAACTCATGGGAACAATGGGGATCGGCGTGGATCTCACCGAGCAAAAACGTCAGAATTTGGTAATTCGCGAACAGCAGAATAAAATTCTGACCCTGGCCGGGCAGGCCACGCGTATTTCCGAGGCCTTGTCTATGGCTTCGACGCAACTTTTATCCCAGGTGGAGCACGTGGCCAAAGGCGCTCGGAGGCAAAGCGAACGAGCTACGGATACCGCCACCGCCATGGAGGAAATGAACGCCACGGTGATGGAAGTGGCCCGAAATGCCGGACAGGCGGCCGAGTCCGCGGAATCCGCCAAAGAGCAGGCAGTTTCGGGTCAGGAAGTTGTGAACGAAATGATCGGCTCCATCCACGAGGTGGATACGCTTTCCGCAGCAATGCGAAAGAATCTGACTAAGCTTGGTTCCCAGGCCCAAGACATTGGGCAGGTCATGAACGTGATTTCGGACATCGCGGACCAGACCAATTTACTGGCTTTAAACGCCGCCATCGAAGCGGCTCGAGCCGGGGAGGCGGGCCGAGGGTTCGCTGTCGTAGCGGATGAGGTGCGGAAACTCGCGGAAAAAACCATGCTAGCCACCAAACAGGTGGGCGAAGCTGTAAGTTCTATCCAGGAAGGCGCTCAGTCCAGCATGGAAGACATGGAACGATCATCCGGAGCAATTTCTAAAAGCACAAGACTCGCAGGGGAAGCAGGCGGCGCTTTGAGTGCGATCGTGGATATAGTCGAGTCCACCACCGATCTGGTCCGTTCCATTGCCACGGCTTCTGAAGAACAGTCCGCAGCCACGGAAGAGATCAACCGGGCCATGGAGGATATCAACCGCATTTCCGGGGACACCGCCGAAGGGATGAGCCAGGCTGACAGAGCCATGGGAGATCTGGTTCAGAAGGCTGAAGAGCTCAAACGACTGATTCAGACGCTGAGCGCGGACGCAAGGCAAAAAGATTAGAGAGTGTTTCCCAAAAGGAAACTCCGAGGCGAGAGATCCGATTTGCTTGCCGGGGGAATAGCATCTCCTGGATATCAAGCTCTGTTTTGCCTGCGTCAGACTGACGGCAATTCTATTCGACGTCAGGCAAGGGAGGAATTGCAACAGAAACGGACCGCAGGCATAGCATCGCTATGCTCCGGTCTGTTTCTGTTCGACACCGGATCATGCTGTATTTCGGGAGGACTCAGCTCTCCGATTGCTGATACAGTTCATCCAGGATGGCTTTTCCGCCTGCCGCGAGAACTTCTTCAGCAAGTGAAAATCCTAGATTTCTGGCCTGGTCCGCAGGTCCGCTGATGGAATGCTTGTGCACGCGAACGCCGGAGACATCCGCCACAAGACCTGTCAGAGTCACAGTGGAGCCGTCCAGGGTCGCATACCCGGCAATGGGGACCTGGCACCCGCCATCCAGGCCGGTCAGAAAGCCACGCTCGGCCTCCACGCAGACACGCGTTTCATAATGTTCCAGCGGTGCGAGCAGTTCGGCGACTTCCGTACGGTCCTGCGCGTACTCTATGCCCAGGGCGCCTTGTCCCACAGCGGGCAAAAAGCGCGGCGGTCCCAGGAGCTCCTGCGTTGGAGCGGAAAGGCCCATGCGTTTCAAGCCGGATGTGGCCATGATGATGGCCTCAAACTGGCCGTCCATGAGTTTCCCCAGTCGCGTATTTACATTGCCGCGCAAGCTCTCGATACGCAGGTCCGGTCTCAGGGTCAGCAGCTGGGCCTGGCGGCGGAGGCTGCTGGTACCCACCAGCGCGCCTTCAGGCAAATCGGCCAGGGAGGCGTACTTAACGCTTAACAGCGTGTCCGTGGGATCTTCGCGCTCGGGTATGGTGCCGATGACCAGCCCCTCGGGCAGGGCAACAGGCACATCCTTCATGCTGTGCACGGCCAGGTCGGCCCGGCCGTCCTGCAGGGCCTCTTCAATTTCTTTGACGAACAGTCCCTTGCCGCCGATTTTGGCCAAAGGAGTGTCCAGTATTTTGTCGCCCTTGGTTTTGAGAACCAACAGATCGACCGTCAGTCCCGGCGAGTTCTGTTCAAGCCGTGTTTTGACGTAATTCGCCTGCCATAGGGCCAGTTTGCTGCCCCTGGTTGTGATGGTGAGTTTTTTCATGAGCTAGCGTCGGATATGGGTTGGTATCCCGGAAAGGGAACAGAAAGCGGACCGCAGCCTGGCAGTCCGGCTCTACCCGCAGGTGGAGCAGTTTCCTCCGGAACAAGAGCTGCAACCGCCGCTTCTCGGCAGGGCTGCGCCCGTACGGGCGTTGGCGGCGTTTTTGTGCCGGCAGCAGGACATCATTTTGGCCGTTTGGTTCGAACCGCAGGCCGGGCAAGGCACTGCTTCGTTTTCCTTGAAAACCACTTCTTCAAATTCCTCGCCGCATTTTTCGCAACGGTATTCAAAAATAGGCATGTGAATTCCTTGGTTAGGCGTTTACACCATAAAATAAGTCCCTGTTGTAGTGCGTCAAGCGCAGAGAGGAGGGGCTTTCAACGGCATGGGTGCCTTGTATACCAGGTAACGGAGAATCTCAAAAACTTTTTGGCTAATGGAATTTATGAACAATATCAAATAGATTCCCTGCAGAAGGTCCATTCATCGGGCTGTCTGGTCAGGGCTAGTTATCCATGATGTAATACATCGGATTCACCAGTTTGCCGTTTTTATGGACTTCGTAATGCAGATGCGGAGCAATGCTGCGGCCGGTGTTGCCCACAAGGGCGATCAGATCGCCTCTCTGGACTTTGGTTCCGGGTTTGACCTCATATTTGCTTAAGTGGGCATAACGGGTGACAAGGCCGTTTTGATGCGTGATTTCGAGCACCCGGCCATAGGTGGAGAACCAGTCGGCGTAGGTTACCACTCCGGCTGCCGGAGCATGAATCGGAGTGCCGCGCGGTGCGCTGATGTCTATGCCCTTATGGAACTGGCGTCGATGCGTGAAGGGATTGCGGCGATAGCCGAAAGGCGATGAAAAGCGTCCGCGCGCCGGCCAGATGGAAGGGATACGGGTCAGATTTTCGCGCTGCAGAACAAGTTCTTTCTGAATTTTCTGTTGCTGGATTTCCGCAATGCGCATTTCCTTCTCAAGTTCTTCGCTGAGCCTGTGAATAAACCGGATGCGATTGACCTGGTTTAAGGATACCGGATGCACCAGACTGAGGCCTGAGCCCCCCATATTTTCGAAGGATTCGTCAGGACCGGCGGCTTCTTCAAGCCCGAGCATGATAGATAACTTGAAATTGAGATCCTTGATTTTGGAAAAAGCATCGCTGACGGTAAAAAAATCATGCGCATTGACGAGCAGATCGGTCTGGTCAGTCTGGATTATGGCGTCGTTGTGTTTCAATCGGGCCATCATGGGGCCATAGGAAGAGAAATGGTAACATAAAAAAACGTTGGAAAGCGTAAGGGCGATGAATAGCACAGGGACCAGCACTGGAACAAAACCCCGGATTTTGAACATTCGTCCCATTCTGCCATCAGGTTTGAAGATCAGAACATTATATTTTTTGAACAAAAACTGCAGCATAGGTTCAGGACAGCCTCAATTGTACTTTCCCCCTGTTTCGGGGACAGAATTGCTGTTGTTTAAAATTGTTTGAAGATCGGTGCATTGTCAAGACCAACTTGTCGCAATTCTGATCCGAATGTTACATTTTACTTGAGTCAACCTGACAATATCTTGATTTAAAGAGAATTTTTTTCGTTCATACTGGCTCCGTTCCTAGTGCTTTCCTTTGGAGCAATACTCCTTTTTAACTGGACATATTTTATTTTCATAGCTATGGAATTATATTTTGGAATTTATGAGGAGCCGTTTGAAATAAAGACGGAATTTTATGGAAATTGTAACAGAACCTGAACAAATCCGTGCTACCTGTTGGCAGTGGAGAGGTGATGGCGTTCGTGTTGCCCTGGTTCCCACCATGGGGTATTTTCATGAGGGGCATCTTTCTTTGATGCGACAGGCCAGACAACAGGCTGACAAGCTTGTGGTCAGTCTTTTTGTGAATCCCACGCAATTTGGGCCCAACGAGGACCTGGCTAGCTATCCGAGGGATATGGAGCGGGACAGCCGTTTCGCCGCTGACAACGGCGTTGATATTCTGTTTACTCCAAACACCGGGGAGATGTATCCTGCCGGTAGCGACACCTGGGTGCAAACACCCACACTGGCTTCGGGGCTTTGCGGTAAAACACGTGCCAATCATTTCAAGGGCGTTGCGACCGTGGTCAGCAAATTGCTTGTGCTTACCGTGCCCCATGTGGCTGTTTTTGGCGAAAAAGATTGGCAACAACTCGTAATAATAAGGCGCATGGTCAAAGATCTCTGGCTACCGGTTGAGATTATCGGACATCCGACGGTACGGGAAAACGACGGACTTGCACTGAGTTCACGAAATGTTTACCTCTCAGACTCGGAACGGGCTCAAGCGCCGCAAATTAAAAAAGGCCTGGATTTAGCCGCAGAAATGGTGCGTTGCGGCGAACGTTCGGTTGAGACACTGGTAAATGCGGTTCGACAATATTATACGACGCAGATGCCTTTGGCTGCAATCGACTATATTGAAATAGTGGGCTCCGAGAGTTTGGAACCACTCGCTACCCTGGATGGGAAAACCAGAATTGCAGTGGCCGTGCGCTTTGGTGCCGCCCGGCTCATTGACAACCGGGATCTCGGGTAACTGTCCGGCCGGTAATTTTTTTGCTATGTCCGTAAAACATTTGAATCGACCTTCGAGGAGGCTTAGTAGATGATTCCTAACAAAGGCAGATACCATTTTACTTCCGAATCCGTCACTGAAGGACATCCCGATAAAGTGGCCGACCAAATTTCAGACGGAATTTTGGATGCGCTGCTCAAACAAGACCCCAATTCGCGTGTTGCCTGTGAATCTCTGGTAACCACCGGAATGGCCTTCATAGCTGGCGAAATTACCACGAACGGCTTTGTTGAATTTCCTGAAATCGTTCGCGAGACTATTAAGGAAATCGGCTATGAGCATTCGGATATGGGTTTTGACTGGAAGACCTGTGCGGTTATTTCTTCCATAGATAAGCAATCCGCGGACATTGCTCAGGGTGTCGACAGAACGGCTCCTGAAGAACAGGGCGCCGGCGACCAGGGCATGATGTTCGGTTATGCCTGCGATGAAACAGAGACTTTGATGCCTGCTCCCATTTACTGGGCGCATAAGCTGTCTCGCCGTTTGACCTATGTCCGCAAGGAAGGAATTCTGGATTTTCTGCGTCCTGACGGAAAAACAGAAGTGTCTTTTGAATATGTGGATGGCAAGCCCAGACGCATAGATACGGTTGTCATCGCCACGCAGCACAGTGAAAACATTTCCCACCAGGACCTTTGCGACGCCGTACGCGAAGAAGTCATTATGAAAACGCTCCCCGCCGAATATATCTCCGATGAGATGCGCGTGTTCATCAACACCACCGGCCGTTTTGTCATCGGCGGCCCCATGGGCGACTGCGGACTCACCGGCCGCAAAATCATTCAGGACACTTACGGCGGCATGGGAGCCCACGGCGGCGGCGCCTTCTCCGGTAAGGATCCTTCAAAGGTCGACCGTTCCGGCGCCTACATGGCGCGCTACATCGCCAAAAACGTGGTGGCCGCGGGCCTGGCCCCCCGCTGCGAAGTGCAGATCGCCTATGTCATCGGCGTTGCCGAGCCGGTTTCCGTGCTCGTCACTTCGCAGGGCACCGGGGCGATTCCGGACGAAACCCTGACCGAGGCGGTCAAGGAAGTTTTCGATATGCGTCCGTACTACATCTCCAAGCGTTTGGACCTCAAACGCCCCATTTACAAACCCACTTCCTGCTATGGTCACTTCGGCCGTGAACGGCCCGAGTTCACCTGGGAAAGAACCGACGCAGTGGACGACCTCAGAACTGCTGCAAAAATCTAATTCATACGTACATCCGGCAGGGGGGCAGATCCCCCTGCCGGTTCTCTTTTCTCGATCAGATCCCGGGCCAGCCCGGTCCCTTCATTTAATAAAGCGGGAGAGATCCACGCCCTTGGCGTGGAAGTATTTCTTCACTTTTATCCGAAGCACCGAACATTCCGTTTCCTGGGCCAGCTTCTCCAGTCGCGGATCCGTCTCGACGAGAAGTTTTTTCAGCCTGGGTATATCTTCTTCATAAACAGGCAGACTTTCCCCTTCCACGGTAAACGCCTCGATCTGGCCGCCGTCTTCGCATTCCATAAGTTCCCGCGTATCAAAAAGCAGGCTGACATAAGGAATCTGTTCAATATTCTGATATTTTTTTGAGGACTTTCTGGCCAGCATATAGACCTCGTCATCCTGCTGGTTGAAATAAAAGGACATCAGGGAGCAATGAGGCCGGGTTTCGGTTGTTGTCCCCAACACGCAATGTCTGAGCTTTTGCAACAAGGCATACACGTCCTGCATGACAGTCTCCATTATATGGTTTGGTTGGCGCTGGCCGGATAAACAGACGACAGGCAAGAAATACTAACAACAGGTTGCTGCTTGGTGTCAATGAAAACAAATCCTGAAAAAAAGTATGATTGCGCAATGAAACGCATAAAATATGTCGCAGCAGAGTGATTCGAATCCTTAAAAGCCTAAAGATATATTCTGAAGTACCGATATAAAATTAACGGCAATCCATGCAACACGGTACCGCCTGGAGCAATCCAATGGAAATTCAAGGATATTCAGCATTCGGAATAGGGTCTTTCACGGGCCTGCTCAATTCAGAGAGCAACCAGGGCGTGAGTCTGAATACGGAAATCGATTCAGACAACGAGGTTACCAGCGCCTTTGCGCAGGATATCGTCCTGCGTTTGCAGAGCGCTGCCTCGGAAGACGAAAGCACCTACGGCGTATCCGATACGGATGCAATTCTGTCCAATGCCGGCGGAATCCAGGGGCTGCAGCTGGATGGCGAGGGTACGGATGCCCAGGAACTGGGAGATTCGCTCGCCCGGGCCGTGGATTTTATCCGTGAAAATTTCGGAGACGAAGCCGCTTCGGCAACCATCGGTCTTGTGTATCAAAGCATCGGAGACGGCGCCATTACTGAGGACAACCTGGGAGAGGGGCTGGTCAGCGCCGTCAAGCTCATAGACAGCAATTTCGGCTTTGCAGCCGGAGACCAGGTCATGAGTTACTTTAACAGCGACATTAACGATGCCATGAATTCCTACTTCGATAACGGCTTGATGGAAGAATTCTACGCATCCACCTCTTCCGGCAGCGATACGGGATCCAGCTCGCTGCCGCAGTCCATTACCACGGCCATCGGCCAGATAGCGGAAGAAACGGACGAAGAAACCGCTTCCTCACTAATGGAAATCCTTACCTCCAGCCTGGAGGAAAACGGCAAGAGCCTGGATTCCATGAAAAGCGCGCTGCAAGAAGCCCAGGCCTATCTGAACGAAACCCAGGATTCCGAAACGGCCGCCAGCCTTGGCGCTACCCTTTCGCAGGGGCTCGCCCAAAGCCTGCCTGACGCCCCCATGTTCCAGGCCATGAACCAGCAGGGCGCACTGCTCGACATTACGGTCTGATCAGGAAGCCGCGGCCATGGCCCGCATGCGTCGGATGAAAGTATACAGATGCGGTCCGGGTTGTTCGTGCCCATTGCGATCCAGACGCTGCAGCACTGCCACGGCGTTGCCTTTGGGAGTCGTGGAAGCCTCCACATAAAGCGCGTATTTTATGGGCCGTATGGCTTCCGCCTGTTCCGCGGTCAACAACCAGCCTGTCTGCTGCACCTGCCACTCCAGACTGAAATGCTGCGGCGGCGGGTAGGTTTTACGCAGCAGTTCCGTGAAATCATTCAGACAAAAAGCTCCTTCGGATCGACCGGCAATTCCCAGATATTCGCCCGTTTCAGATCGTACCACCAGTGGAGCGCGCAGCAATCCTTGCGGAGGCTGCAGGTGCTCTCCGCTTTCCGGCGCTGTGGAGCTTACTGTGGTCCTGGACGCAACTGTCTCCGACGACGCTGTCCCGCTTTGGAAAAAGTAGCGGGTGGTATCGCCATAACTGTTGCGTACGAGGACGCTTTTTTGTTCAGGGGGCAGGGGCATGGCGGCGCGCAACGCATCCAGTCGCTGAATGATTTCCTGCGCAAGGGTATGAAGTCCGGATTCCGAGTGTTCCAGATGATTGGCCAGCTGCTTATGCAGAGTTTCCAATCCGCGTCCGATGAGATCCTCGCGAGCGAGAAAAAGAGATAAGAAATCTGCGAAAGATTCCTGTAATTTAAGCAGTCTGGTATTGGTTTCGCTTTGTGCTTCGGCAAGTAACGAACACTTATCGATAAGGGTATCGAAGGCCTGGTGTTGCTGATGCAACGCCTGCACGAGATGCCCTGAGTCCCCTTCTGTCCGAACACCCGAGGCCTCGGGGAAGATGTTATGTCCCGGTTCGGCCGCTGCTGGTTCGCCTTGCCGCAAATGGGAAAATTCTTTTTCAAGCACGGAGCGGATCTCTTCAACAGACAGATCGCGTTCGAAACACTGCCGAATGCGTTTGCATACCTCTGCGGTCTCTGAGGCAAATCGCAACGGTTTCCCCCGGCTGTGTAAAGGAAAAAAGCCTGGAAATTTTTTTCGGTAACTTTTGATGGTGGTTTCCGAAACACCGGTCAAGGCGGACAGGTTTTTATGTGTCAGACTTTCGTCGCGCATCGAATCCCCCAGATCTATTGGCTGATATCCTTATCGTCACTTATCGATAGCATGAGTAAGTTGTGTGGTCAATCTTTCCGGACATGAGGGCGCGAGAGCTGGCTCGGGATGGTTGCAGATCTCAAAAAAAAGATGCTGCCGGGAAAAAAGACCGGTGCTGGAGCGTGGCATACCTCCGCTGGTAGGAGGGAAGGCACACCAAAAAACATATGCGTAACGACAGGCAGAAAAGGGGGGTATTTACCCTGCCTTATCGATAGGTGTCGAAAAAAAAGACCATAGTATTAATGGAGTAATTTTAATGAAATATAGAGAAAAAAACCGATGCCGAAAAATTTCGATCAGATAACACTGTATGGCAATGCTCTCCCAACACCTACGAACTTGAAAACCCTTGAAGGGGAAACTTGTCAATTATAAAAAATTCGTTGTATTCAGTAGCGGTACGGTTGCGCAGACAGACGATAGGATTCAGACGGGGAGAACGCATGAAAGCCATAGTATTTTCCGGAGGTGGTCTTGAAGTTCTAGAACGGCCGATGCCTGCAGTTCCTGAGGGAGAAGCCCTGCTGCGGACTCGTTGCGCAGGCATCTGCAACACAGATCTCGAACTGTTCAGAGGGTACTACGGATTCCAGGGAGTCGCCGGTCACGAATTCGTGGCAGAGGTCGTACGCGCTGACTCTAAGCCGGAACTTGTGGGTAAACGGGTCGTGGGCGACATCAACTGCGCGTGCCGCGCCTGTTCCTGGTGTTATAGCGGCCGCCATCGCCATTGCCCGAACCGAACCACTCTGGGCATTGTCGCTCGGGACGGTGTTTTTGCCGAATATTTCACCCTGCCCGTGGAGAATCTGCTGGTAGTTCCCGAGAACCTTGAGGATGAAAAAGCTGTTTTTTGCGAACTTCTGGCTGCGGCGCTTGAGCCCGGGCAGCAGCTTCGGTTGACGAATCAGGACCGCATTCTGGTTCTTGGTGACGGCAAGCTGGGACTATTGATCGCCATGGGCTTGCGTTATGCCGCTCCGGGGCTTTGTCTGGCGGGCAAACACCAGGAAAAACTCGCAGTTGCGGAAAATCTGGGGATACGTACGGTTTTGCTTGGTTCGCCGAATGCGTCGTCGCTTCTTGAGTCAAAAAGCTATGACATCGTGATCGAGGCCACGGGAAAGGAAGACGGTCCGGCCAAGGCTCTGCAGTATGTCCGTCCTGAGGGCACGCTTGTTTTGAAAACAACGTCCCATAAACCGACGGAGATGGATATCGCCCTTGTGGTTGTGGATGAGATAAACATCATCGGATCCCGATGCGGTGACATGGATTTTGGCTTGCGCTTCCTGGCCAACGGCTGGGTGGATCCAGCGCCTTTGATTGAAGCCAGTTATGATTTTACAGCGTTTTCGGAAGCTTTTGCCCACGCACAAAGGCCGGGAGCGAAAAAAATACTTGTGAATTTTTCTTCCTGACGCCCGGGATAAAAAAAGGTTCATGTGATGCAGGCACCGGCCCAGAATAAGGGGCGTATTCTTTTGGTAGAAGACGACGAGATCAATTCCGAAATTTACGGCATGACCCTCGAACGGGTGGGGTATTACGTCCGGTACGCGTCCAATGGCGAGAGTGCGCTGGAGGCGCTTGAAGAGGACTCTTTTGATTGCGTACTCATGGATATTGAAATGAGTGTGCTCAACGGCCTGGATGCGACGCGGAGCATCAGGAGCGGCAAAGCCGGAGAGAAAAATCGTTCCGTGCCCATAATAGGGATGTCGGCTCATCAAGGAGAACTGGTTTCCGAATTCATTTCAACCGGAATCAATACCTTTTTGAACAAACCTGTGGAACTGGAACTCCTGGAATCAACCGTGGAAGAGCTGATACGCGGCGGTTCAAGCGGACAGGCCATAGTCCAGGCCAAGCCGGCGTTGCCCACGGCTAGTGCGCGGCTGGACTACTCCGGAGCGTTGAAGCGTCTGAAAAACAACAGCAAGCTGCTGGACACAATAACGGACCAGGTGCTGGATGGCGCGGACAACCAGCTGCAATTGTTACGGGATGCCCTTGCCGCTTCGGACTATAAAACCCTTGGCGACGAGTCCCACCGCTACGCGGGAACTCTTGCCAGTATCGGCGCCATGACCGGATCGCTGATCTGCAGGGAGATCATGACGCTGGCCAGAAGAGGCTTCGTACGTCCTTTGGACATGCTGGTGAACAGGCTCGAGCAGGAAATAACGGGCATACGTCTCCTCGTACAGCGGAAAAAAAATGACAGTTATAGTCATTGACCCATATAAGAGCGGTAAGTATATATTTTGAGGAAAATTTGCGTTAGAATTCCAAGCATCCCAGAAGAAGGCGGTCACAATGAGGCAACTTCGTATTCTTATCACTGATGATGATGTTACCACCCGAGCCATCCTGCGGGAGTCGTTGGGGTCCTACGGCACTTGCGAGCTGTGCGTTAACGGACAGGAGGCTATTGATGCGTTTAAAGCCGCATGGGAGGCGCAAGCCCCCTTTGATCTGATTATTATCGATATGAAAATGCCCGTCATGAACGGCGCCGATGCCCTCGCGCATATCAGGACTTTCGAGGCGGAAATGGGCGTTAAACAAATCGATGAGGCCAAGGCACTGGTTCTTTCCATCGAAAAGGCGCCAGAGCGTATTCTGGATGCCTATTACCGTGGCGGCGCAACCAAATACCTGCTCAAACCGGTGGATATCAATGAAGTGATCGAAGCCATTGAAGACTTCGGCTTGATCTGAGACAAGGCGCGTACGAATCAGACGGTTTTTCTGCGGAGAAACATCAAGGGCAACAAGAGGGTATCTGTGTTGCCCTTTTTTTTACGTGTTGGCAAAAAAATACTGGACAAAACAAAAGATCAACAGGTAAAAAAATCTTTTCCAAAAATTTTATTAGGAGCATTGACATGAGCAGACATAAGAAAATCGAACGCAAGAAAGAACTCGACCGCAGACGCCAGCGCCGTAAAAAAAGAATGAAAGAGCGTGTAAAAGAAGCCAAAGCTGCGGCCAAAGCCTAACAGCCGCCCCGGCTTTCTTTCTTCTGCGCAGGGATTTTGCCGGTTTTAAACGGCACAAATCCTGCGTACCAGCGTGCGCAACCGCATGATATTGCTTGCAGCTGCATTGACTTTCATTCACGCACTCCCTACAGTTTGTATCCATTGACGGAACTGCAGACCTGGTGAAAACTGCGCTGTATTCAGTTCGGGCAGGCGGCGGAGGATCACTCCGGCACCGGAAAAAAGCCCATGCCAGGGGCTGTAGCCGTTTCCTTTTGTAAACTCTTTTCCAGGTAATACGGACATGATCGATCGCTATACCAGACTGGCCATGGGGAAACTCTGGTCTCTGGAAAACAAGTTCAGGGTCTGGCTGGAGGTGGAACTGGCCGTTTGTGAGGCCTGGCACCAGCTTGGGGTAATTGAAACAGCCGATATGGCGCAAATCCGTGAAAAGGCCGATTTCGACCTAGACCGGATCCTCGAAATCGAGGAACAGACGCGCCACGACGTCATCGCTTTTCTCACGGCTGTCGAGGAAAAAGTCGGGCCATCCGCACGGTTTATTCACCTGGGTTGCACCTCTTCGGATATCGTGGACACGGCCAACGGTGTTCTATTGGCCCGTGCCGGCAAAATCCTCGACGAGGCCTTCCAACGCCTTCTCCAGGTTCTGGATAAGCTGGCGCACGACCATCAGGGCCGGCTGGTCATTGGCCGTACGCACGGAGTGCATGCCGAGCCCACCAGCTTCGGTCTGAAAATCGCCAATTTCTACGCCGAGTTTCAGCGCCATTACCACCAGTTCAAGGAAGCCCTGGACAGTGTCAGCGTGGGAAAGATTTCCGGCGCCGTGGGTACCTATGCGCACCTTGAGCCGGAAGTCGAACGCATCACCTGCGAACGGCTGGGCCTGCACAGAGATCCCATTTCCACGCAGATCGTCCAACGCGACCGCCACGCGCGCTTTTTTACCTCGCTGGCTCTGGCGGCTGGTGGAGTCGAACGGCTGGCCGTGGAGCTGCGCCATCTGCAGCGTACGGAAGTGCTTGAGGTCGAGGAAGGGTTCCGCAAAGGGCAGAAAGGTTCTTCGGCCATGCCCCATAAGAAGAACCCCATTTCCGCGGAAAACCTTACCGGTCTCTGCCGTCTGATCCGTACCAATTCTCTGGCCTCCATGGAAAATATGGCGCTCTGGCACGAGCGGGACATCAGCCACTCCTCAGTGGAGCGCGTCATCATGCCGGATTCCACCATCCTGCTGGACTACGTGCTGCACCGGCTTGCCAACCTGCTGGAAGGCTTGCGGATCATCCCGGAGAACATGGAGCGCAACCTGCAGGCCTCCTACGGGCTGTTTTTTTCGCAGCGGATTCTTCTTGGCCTGATCGAAACCGGTATGGGACGTCAGGACGCCTATGTGCTTGTCCAGGCCGTGGCTATGCGCAGCTGGCAGGAACGCCGCTCGTTTCAGGAGCTGGTCCTGGCCGATTCGCAGATAACCGCCAAGCTGGCGCCGGAAAAACTCCGGGAGCTGTTCGATACGTCCTATTATCTGCGGTACGAAAAGGACATTTTCGACCGCGTTTTCGCTGATTCCGAAACCGAGCTCAAACGTCGCCTGGCGAAACTGCTGCTGGAAAAATCCTACCGCGAGGGTGATTTTACTCTGACGTCCGGTAAAAAGAGCGAGTATTACTTCGACTGCAAGCAGACCGCCCTGCACCCTGCGGGCGGCGAACTGCTGGGCAAGCTTTTTCTCAAGCTGCTGGAAAGCGAAAATGTGGCCGGAGTGGGCGGCATGACTCTCGGCGCCGATCCCCTGGTCAGCGCAGTCAGTGTGTTGTCCCAGGCGGGCTCGCATCCCATGCCCGCGTTCATTATTCGCAAAAAATCCAAAGGCCACGGCACCAACCAGTTTCTCGAAGGGCTTTCCAATTTTGCCCCCGGAGACAGCGTCGCGCTGCTGGAAGACGTGGTGACCACGGGCGGAACGCTGATCACCTCCTGCCAGCGGGTAGAGGAAGCCGGGCTCAAAGTCGGCTGCGTGCTGTGCGTGCTGGACCGGGAAGAGGGCGGACGCGAGAATTTGGCCGAAGCAGGCTATACGCTACGTTCCATTTTTACGCGCAGAGAATTGCTGGACGCAGGAAAAAGTTGAGGCAGGAGTTGCAAGTATCAGCACTTTGGCTGTAATGGACTGAAATAGCAATTAAATTTGTTCAGAAAAAGTGCCGGTGCTTGCAATGGATCCTCTCTTAATTTTTTTCTAAAAAAATGCTAGAATAGCTTGCATGCTTGCTCTGAATACTGCATCTAGATTGCCGTAGGACAAAGACGACACAGGAAAGCAGTGGACAAAGTTGCATCGAATTTAGTAGGTATTTTAAGCGTCGAAGCCCACGAATGCCCCGTACGCAGGCCGCAAACAGGGGTGTTGTCAGTTTCTTCGGAGTCACAACGTATGCCAGCAAATGTCACTTTTCGACATACCTTTCCCTGCACCAGATCCGGGCTGCTCTTTTTGGCGCTGCTTGGAGTCCTGCTCCTGCCTGTTTTCTCCGCCCAGGCTGCGGATGCAAAAGACGCCACAGCGCAAAGCAACTGGCAGGTTCAGCTCATCGGGCACAAATACGGCCCGGATGAATTCCTGGCCATCAACAAAAAACAGCAGCGCTTGTTTATGTTTGAGCAGCGCAGCCCGCTAGCTCTGAAAGACCAGTTCTTCTGCTCCACCGGAGCCATTGAAGGCGACAAACTCTCTGAAGGCGATAAACGGACTCCGGAGGGCGTTTATTTTGTTCAAAGACGCCTGGACTCGGGGTTGGACTATCAGCTCTACGGCAACCTGGCCTTTCCCCTGGACTATCCCAACCCGGTGGACAGGCTCAAAGGCAAAACCGGACACGGAATCTGGATCCACGGCCGCGGGCATGACCTTGTCCCGCGGGAAACCCAGGGCTGCATGGCGCTTTCCAATGACAACATGCAGAAAATCGACCAGCAGGTCAAAATCGGCACTCCTGTCGTCATTGCCAAGGATCTCAGCTGGTCCAAAGGCTATATTGACGGCGAGATGCACGAGAAGATCGCCAAGGCCGTTTACGCCTGGGCCAATGCTTGGCGCAGCCGCGATGAATCCTTTTTTTCGTTTTACGATCCCGACAAATTTTCCAGAACCAACGATCAGAGCTTCGACGCCTTTCGCGCACACAAGCGCGGTCTTTTCGAGCGTAATCCCTGGTTGATGGTGATGCTCAATGACGTCAAAGTCATTGCCGGACCCGACTATTGGGTCACCTACTTCGGCCAGTACTACCGCTCGCCCACCTTCACCAGCGAGGGCATCAAGCGCCTTTACTGGCAGCTGGACGACAAGGGAGAGCCGCGCATCGTGGGTAAGGAGTGGGCCGAAGGCAACCTCGATCTGGAGGAAACCTTCGAGTGCAACCTGCGCAGTCAACTGACTTCGCTCATTGAATCCTGGCGCGATTCCTGGGAAAAGGGCGATATCAGCAACTACATGGCTTTTTATTCCAAGGATGCCAAACAGGGCAATCGCCGCGGACAAAGTGCCATTGAGGAGCATAAGAGCAGCGTCTGGCACAGTAAGCCACCCAAGCTCGTAGGCATTGAGGACCTGCAAGTGGACCTGGACTCCATAGGCGTGAAGGTCACCTTTGTGCAGGATTACAAGGCCGGCAAGAACTACCACGACACCGGGTATAAAACTCTCTACCTTCGCCCTGATGGTGACGGCTGGCTCATCACGCGCGAAGACTGGAACGCCCTTTAATTCATGGCGGCGGATAAATACAGCGTCATCCTGATGCGTGATGACCATACGGTCAAACATTTCCATTTCCGCCCCTTCTGGATTCGCCTCTTCCTCTACGGCCTCCTCTTTCTCGTGGCAGCCTCTCTGGTGTTCGGCTATGCTTCCGTCAAACTCTGGCTGAAAACGAACCATCTTCAGGATCTCAACGACAAACAGGAATTTCTGCTGCACCAAAAGAAGATCCAGTTGAACCGCTTGGAGAACATTGAAAAAGTCGTTGCTTTTCGTGACCCGGACCAACTGGAAAAGCTTATCACCGGCCAGCTTACGGACCTCTATACGGAAAGTGCAGGACCCAAAACTGATCTGCGAAAGTTCTATGCCCCGGTGGATACGAAGCAATTATCCATAGAAAATGTAACCCTTGAACAATTAAAAGATAACTCTCTAACTCTGCGTTTTGATTTGAAGAATTTGAACGAGGACAAGCCGTTGCGCGGAAAGGCGGACGTCAGCCTGCTGACGGACAACGCCAGGCTCATCGAGCACAGCCTGAACGGCGAGAATCAGATTTTTCAGATTAAGCATTACAAAACCTTCGATTCGACGATACATTTGCCCCAAGGCCTGAGCGGCAGCGATATTTTTGCCCTGCGAATCAGTATCAGCGGTCCACAGGGCAAGGAGTACTTCGGTTTAGCCTACCGTTTGGACGATCTTATTTCCTGATTTTTCTCAGCTCCTTCAAGGAGGAAGGCAAGATGCTTTTTGTAAATCTTCCTTTGCGTTATATTTTGGATGACAACCGGTATTTGCAGCTTTTACTGGCCCATACGGCTTCCGCGGCAGCCACGGACGGCCCGGGTCCCAAACTCGGCCCCGAACTCGGACTGGATGCCCGGGTGCTTGATCAGGAGCGTACGTGGTTTGAGGATCTTGCCGTAAGCCTGCGGGAAAAATCCATTTGCTGCACCGTACACCTTCCGTTCATCGACCTCCGTCCCGGCAGCCCGGACAGGATCATCAGGGAAGCTTCCCAGCGACGGCTGGAAATGGCCCTTGAGATTGCTTTGCTGTTCAAACCCAAGCGGCTCATCGCGCATCCGCATTATTTCGGCAGCGTCAACGGCAATGATCCAGAGGGCTGGCTCCGCGAATCCGTCAGCATCTGGTCGGGGTTGATCGACAAACTGCCATCGGATGCCGTGCTCTGCCTGGAAAACACCCACGAAACAAAGCCGGACCAGCTCGTGGCCCTGGCCTCGGAGCTGGACCCCGTCAAGAGCGGTATCTGTTTCGACGTCGGTCATTGGTTCAGCTTTGCCAAAGGCTACAAACATAACAATCTTGCCCCTTGGCTGGAGGCCTTCGCACCCCATCTCAAGCACCTGCATTTGCACGACAACGACGGTTCCAAAGACCAGCATAAAGGCATGGGGCAGGGGGACATCCCCTGGGATCAGGTGTTCGGGTTGTTGCGGGAACTGGGCCTGAAGCCAAGCGCAACCCTCGAGCCGCATTGCGAGGAATCATTCATGCATAGTATGGCCTTCTTGCAGAATCATCCGGACTACGTTCAGTCCGTAATCACTCCCGAGGGCTGTAATGGGTGAGTCGTTTTTTCCCGTGGTGACTCTCAAGGGAGAAGGCTATGACCGGGGCCTGGCCCTGGGACGGGCACTTGCTCCGCAAATCCGGGCCAATGCGGCCCTGTACGTGGAGCTTATCGGGCGCAGAACCCGGCGCGACACGCCGACGCTCATGAAAGCGGCCCGGCGTTTCATTCCGTCCATCCAGCGTTACGCTCCGGAGCAGCTCGAGGTACTCCGCGGCATGGCCCAGGCAGTGGAGCTGCCCATGGAGCATCTGCTCTGCATCAACGTACGTACGGAGCTGATGGCCGAACAGCATGCCGAATGCACAACCATAGGCTTACGGGCCGAACGTTCGGCCACAGGGACGCCGCTGGCCGCGCAAAACTGGGACTGGCTCACGGAAATCCGCGATCGTTGCGCAGTCTATCGCGTGGAGCCCGCAAAAGGCACCCGTATGCTGCATTTCTGTGAGGCCGGACAAGTTGCCAAACTGGGAATGAACGAATACGGCCTCTGCGTGCTGTTGAACATCCTGATGATCAGCGAACCCGCTGACGAACGCCACGTCAACGGTCTGCCGGTGCACTTTTTTCTGCGCTGTCTGCTGGAGGCCAGAAACGTGGCTGAAGCCACGGCCCTGGCTAAGGAGATTCCCGTTGCAGGAGCCAGCCATGTCCTGGTTGCCGGACCGCAACGGATACGGGGCTTCGAATTCAGCAGCCGGGGGGCTCCGGAAATACTCGAACCCACGGACGGGCTGCTCTGCCACACCAACCACTGTGTATCAGATTCGCTCGCCCCTCTGGATAAGGGGCCGCGCAAGATCCCGGATACCCTGGCCAGACTGCGCCGGCTGCGCTCCCTTGCCGGCAAGGATAAGCTCCTGAGTCTGGAGGACCTGCAGTCCTTTCTCTGCGACCATGAGGGCTTGCCAAATTCCATCTGCCGCCATGCGGAAAAAGACGCCGGCTACCGGCATCCCTGGGAAACCGTGGCATCCTTGCTCATGGACCCGGCTGCAAAGACCATCTCCATCAGTAAAGGACACCCCTGCAGCAACCGGTACCAGACCTTTTCATTCTAGGGTAGTTTTTGTTTTGAAATAAGGCTCATTTTCAAGCTTAAGACGCTCCAACTTATTCAAAAGATCTTTCCGGATTTCATCAAAAGATTCAGCTCTGTTGTTCGGGCAATGGTCTGGCGTCGAAGGGCAGCCGCACCGTAACGGAAGTGCCCGTATTCTTCAGAACGTCCACATCCAGACTGCCGCCCAGGGTCTTCACAACCACATTGCGGGCGATGGACAGCTCATCCAGGTAGTGGATGTCTTGTTGGCGCGCGTTCAGTAACGAGTCAGCTCCCTGCGGAGCTGATTCCCATCCCGCAGCAGTGCCGCCCGTGTCCTGAATCGTGATTACGGCTTGTTTTCCCTGTTTGCGGGTACGTATTTCGATGCGGCCCTTTTCTTTGGGGTTTGCAAGTTCAATGTTTTTGGCTGCAGATACGAGCAGGTTCAGCAGAACCTGATTGAAATCGCTCAGGCGGCAGGTAACCAGGGGAAGTTTGGGGTCCAGGTCCGTAAAAACTTCGGCCAGGTACTGCCATTCGCTTCGCGAGACCATGAGGGTGTTTTCTATGGCTTCGTTCAGATCCGCGGGTTTGCGGCTATCCGAGGCGCTGCCGGAAAATTTGGTCAATCCGTGAATGATCTCAGCCAAACGGCCCATACCTTCGGCAGCCTGGCGCAGGGCAGCGGGAATCTCATCGCTGCAGGCCTTCGGATCCAACTCCTGCAGCATGGACTCCGCCTTGTCCCAGGCAGTATCGGTATTTTGGGACGGACTGCAGGAGCGGGCCTGATGTTCGGCCAGGAGGATTTCAAGCAAGGAACTCAACGCCGAATGCTTTTTGAGCGCCGTATGAATGTTTTCACCTACTGCGTGCAATGGGTGGTTAATTTCATGGGCCAGGCCCGAGGCCAGGTGGCCTATGGATTCGAGCTTTTGCGTATAGATGAGCTGCTGTTCCAGTGCCTTGTGCTCGGTCAGGTCAAAGGCTATTTCCACCATGTGCCTGCGGCCTTTGAGGGTTACGGGCAGCACCGAGCGCAGCACCGGCACGGTCCGGCCGTCCGGTCGCCGCAGCGTGTCCTCAACATTGTGCATTTGCCTGCCTTCTTCATAGGGGCAGCTGGTGCAATCCGCGGCCTGCGGCGGACAACTGTTGAATCCGGAGAGCAGCTTGACGCATTTCTGGCCGAGCAGTTCCTGCTTCGAGTAGCCGGTCAGTTTTTCCGCATCGCTGTTGACGTCCACAATTTCAAGAGATTCCGCATCGACAATAATCAGCGAGGTCTTGATGCTTTCCAGCACCACCTGCAGAAATGCCGCGTTTTCCCTCAAGGTCTCTTCCGTTTCTTTCCGGTCCGTGATGTCGACTATCACACCAACGATGCCTGTGGGATTGTTGGCGTATTTGCCATAGGTGGCCTTGTAGAACAGCACCTCTCGCAGAATACCGTCCCCGCGGCGGATACTGGATTCATAAATCTGCACTCCGGGCTTTTTGAGCAGTTCCTTGTCGCGTTCTTCATAATGAGCTGCCAGGTCGTAGGGAGCGATCCCGTAGGCGGTCTGGCCGACAAGTTCTTTTGAATGCAGCTGCATGAATTCTTCGTAGGCGCGATTGCAGCCCAGGTAGACGCCGCTGCTGTCCTTGTAGAAAATCGGGTTGGGTACGGCGTTTATCAGCGTCTGGATGAAATCCAGCCGTTCGGACAGGGCGGACTGGATCTTTTTCTGCTGCGTGATCTCACGGAGCAGCATGACGACGTCGCCCTCGTTGCCGCTGTCGCTCAGGGGATAGCCATGGACTTCGAACCAGCGTTCGCCTTCGTTGGGGTAGAAGATGCGGTGTTCCGTCCGTTCGACCCTGCGGTTCACAAAAGCCCGTTGCACAGGGCAGAATTCTTTGGGCACGTATACCCCGGCCAGCGCGTCGTAGAGGTCCTTTCCCACGATGGAGCTTTCCAGGCGCATCAGTTTGGCAAAGGTGGCATTGGTACGAACGACGCGTTGATCTTTGCCCACCAGGCAAAGGCCCACATCGATGGTGTCGAAAATATGCTGCACCATGAGCTGGCTCTGGACCAGCCGTTGTTCGGCCAGGACCCGGTCCGTGATGTCGTAAAGCAGGGCATAGACCCGGCGTACGGCGCCTTGTGAGGAGAAAACAGCCCGCAACGACATGGTCGCGTGGAAGACTGAACCGTCTTTACGGATGAAACGCCTGTCGGCGAGATGACCGTTTTCCTGGCCGGAAAGCACCTTCTCAAATTCACGCAGCCCGGCAAGGACGTCATCCGGATGCGTAATGTCCGCAAGGTTCAGAAAGTGCAGCTCGTCTGCCGTATAGCCCAGCATGCCGCACAGCCGGTCGTTGATCTCCAGCCAGTGCCTATCTTTCGGGTCGATGATGGCCATGCCGATAAGGCCGAGTTCGAACAATTCCCGATAGGCGAGTTCGTGGTCCCTGGCGCTTTCTTCAACCTCAAGCCGTTCTAGATGCACGCCCAGGCGTCGCGCCAGCTCGTTGAGCAGTTCGCGCTCCTCCAGCAGAAAAGGCCCTTCGTCCATTTCGGGTTTTTCCGCGCTATAGTAGATTTCCAGTTCGCCGAAGTGATTGTCGAAAACCTTGATGGGAGCACTGAGCTTCCAGGGGCTTATCTGAAACGATTCGCTGCAGACTTCGCCGTCTGCGTACACTATGCGCGCCGAGGTCAGTTCCGGGTATTGCCAGGAGGGCGGGATGGCATCCACAATGCCTTTGAAAATAGCCGTTTTGCTGCGGTCTCTGTCTTCGAACAGGCGGGAAATGGAATACAGGCAGTGAAGTTCCTTGACGCGTTCGCCCAGTTCATAATGACGGATTCGTAACTGTTCCTGCAGATCAGTCTGGGTTCTCTGGGCCGCATGCAGCATGCGGGATAGGTTTTTGTATTCTGCCCGGCTTTTCTGCAGATTCCTTGATAATGCATCCACCTGCTTGCGTTCCATAGCAAGTTCGGCTTCCAACTCGGCTACGCGGTCCATGGCAAGTCCGTTCAGCTTGCCATTCGTGCGAGTACTTTGCTTCATGTGCGCTCCCTGGCAGACATCGCACCGCCAATATGCGTCTAGACCCGGGCGCATCATTTGACGGAAATCTCATTCCGTCTTTCAGATTAACAGAAGCAGAATAAAAAGTGAACACGCTGTGCAGAAAAAGCGCAAGGAAGTGGAAACAGCCTGTGAAAGATCGAGAGAATCAGCCCAAAGTCAGCACGGTGGTCTGGCTGGGCCCCACTGCCATTCCCTGGGCGTTGGGCTGCATGCCCGAGGCATTCTGGGCTGAAACACTGCTGACTCGCTGAGCGGGAGCGCCGTCCACGAGAACGGACGAACAACCGCCCAGAAACAGACAGCGTCCCCCCACCTCGCCCGATACAACGCCTTTGAAACGGCCGGCCGTATTGCCACTGCTGACCTGCCCTTCGGAAAGCTGGTGCAGGGCTGGAGCGCCCTCCACGATTACCTGATCGGCGGTTTGCGACGTGGTGGGCGTACGAACGATATTTGGGTAGGGCACCGCAGCTCCAACAGGAGGAGTCCGGCAGACATCGGGAAAGGCCAGGACGGTGCCAGGGCCCTTGGTAAGCATGAACATGGGGCATTGCCTCCGTGAAGATTGCAGGGGCCTGCACAGTCCCCCACGCGGTCATTACGATATCATTAGCACCAATTACGCTGGTTTCCAATGCTCGGCTTCGAAAAGCTCGCGGTCCTTGGGCTGAATGGCCAGGCGTTTTGCCAGGGCCAGGCGGGTGTCCTTGTCCGTGACATCGTGCATGTTGGCCATGGTCAGGTCCGCGCCCCGGAAGTCCGCGCCCGAGATGTCGGCACGGGTAAAATCCGCGTAGCTGCTGTCCGAACCCACAAAGCGCGCGCAGCGGCAGCTTGCGGCGTCAAAGCGTGCCTGGCGCAGGTTGGCTTCCGTGAAATCCGTGAATGCCGCTTTACAGTTGCTGAAGACAGACTGTTCGAGATCAGCCTGGGCAAAAGTGGTTTCACCCATACGCGCGCCCGAAAAGCTGCAGCCGGAAGCGAGGCTGTTGCTGAAATCCGCCTGGTACAGGTCCGATCCGGAGAAATTGGACATCCGCAGGTCCGCACCGGCAAAGACCGTTCCGCGCAGGTTGGCCTGGTCCAGCTGCACGCAGAACAGCCGCATGTTGCTGAAATCCTGTTCTTCCAGATTGCAGCCGCGCAGAAAGACCTTCTGCAAGTCCGCCTCCTGAAATTGCGCACCGGTAAAAGGGACTTTTTTAAAAGCCACCCGGTCAAGGGTAGCACGGCGAAAATCCGCCCCGCTGCAGTCGCAGTCCTGCAGGATGCATTTTTCCAACCCGGACTGAACAAAATGCGTATCACGCAGATCAACCTGCTGCAGTTGTGACCAGCCGATCCGGGCTTGGGAAAAATCCGCGCCGCGCAGACTGGTGCCGTTTACCAGAGACATATGCAGCCGGGACCGGTAAAAGACGGTTTCAGCCATGGCGCTATCACGCAGGTCTGCCTTGGTCAGGTCGCAGTTTTCAAAGAGCGCCTTGCCGCAGTTGCAGCGAAAAAAACGGGCCTTGCGGAGCAGCGCGCCGGAAAGATCCGTTCCGGCCAGCGAACAGTCCGTGAAGCGGCCGTTGGACAGATCGGTGCCGCGCAGGTTCATTCCGGAAAGGTCTGCGCCTTCCACAGTGCCGTGTTGGGCCAGAATCGCTAGCAACTCATTTCGCGTCATCGAGCAGCTCCGTACGGTCTTGCAGCAGGGTCCGCCTGAGGTTGGAAAATTTGAACACGCTGCCGCTGATCACGGACTTGTAGAAATCCACGCCAAACAAATTCGATCCGCCCAAATTCGTACGTACGAGCCGGGATTTGCGCAGGGAACCCTGCAGCAGGTTCATGGCTCGCATATCCGCGTATTCCAGATCACAAGTGGTGAAACGGCACTTACGGGCTGTGGAGCGGTAGAAATCGCCCTCCACCAGGCAGCAGGACTCAAACAGGCTGCCGTCAAGCCGTGCGCCGCGAAACAGCGCTCCACGCAGGTCGGATTCACGAAAACAGGCCTGAAGCATTTCCACACCGGTGAAGTCCGCGCCGTGAAGCACGCTGTTGCCCCCCATACGGGCTTTGGTCAGGTCCGCGCCCAGAAAACTGACCTGCCGGCCCCGTACGCCCCAGAGCATGGTCTGAAAGACGCGCGCGCGTCCGAAATCCGCGTTGTCCAGGAGCATGTTTCGTAGGAGGCATTTGGTCAGCTGCGCATGATCAAAGCGGACTCTGGCTCCGCGTGCGTTTGTCAGTGCGCACATCCGCAGCGTGGCTCGGGAAAAGCACGTATTGGTCAGATCCGCATCCTGCAGCATGGCCATATCGAATGTCGCGGCGCCCGCATCGGCCTCCCGCAGGTCCGCTCCTGTAAACAAGGTCCGCGCGCAGCTGGCCGTGCGCAGGTCCGCCCGTACGAAACTGGCCTGGCTGAAAATGGCGCGGTCCAGTCTGGCGGCGCGGAATACAGCTCCGGTGCAATCCGCCTCCTGCCCCAGCACCCGGCTGAGATCCGCATGGTCGAAACGCGCTCCGACCAGCCTGGCCTTGCGCAGGTCCGCGCCGCTCAGGTCGCAGCCTGAAAAATTGAATCCGGACAGATCCAGACCGGCCATTTTGGCCCCGGCCAGGGGCTTTCTGTCGCGCAGCCGCTGGCGCACTTCCTCCCGACTGAGCTGCCGCATCCGTTCCGGGTCCATGCCCTGGACCGCCAGTCTGGCTGCCATGCCCCGGGCCAGAGTCTTGTTGGTTTCCAGATCCTTTTTACCGGCCTCCAGACGCTGCATCTCACGCTGCAGCCCGGTCTCCGCCTTTTCAGCCATGTCGCGGACGTCCTCACGGGCCTTGGCAAAAAACGCATCCTGTTCGGGCGTCAGCTTTCCGGAAGCGGCCAGGGATTCGCGCTGGGCTGCAAGTTGTTCCTGCACCCGGCGTCCCAGCTCGTCCAGGCTCGGTTGGGGTTTTTCGCGTGCTGCCTGCAATACGGCCTGGGGGTCCGCTCCGAATTCCGGACAGTGTGCGGCGATTTCCGCCATGGCCTGCTCGAGCAGCAGCTCCGCCTCCGCGGCGAGCTGTTTTTTCAAGGGCGCAAAGCGCGTATTACTCTGTTCCATCAGGGCGTCGGTGGTTTTTTTCAGGTCCAGTCCCTGCAGTGGATCAGGCAGTTCTCGTGCGCCGCCGCCGGAAAGGTCGGGCGACAGGCGGTGGCTATGGGCGAATTCCTTGGAAAAGGCCGTCATACAAAACGACCGAAGGTCGAGGCCCTTGGCTCTGGCCTCAAAAAGCGTTTTCCCCTTGGGCAGCACCAGGGCCCGGGCATTGGCATAGACCTGGCGCCAGGGTTCAAGAGCCGCTTTCAGCGTACGCGTTGGGAAAAGCACGGCCAGGGGAAAAGATTGTTCCGCGCTGGCGGCCAGCACCTCGGCGCTTGTCCGGTCCAATACGCCCTCCGGAGAGGAGAGCACCAGAACATGGCAGGCGTCGCCGATCTCCTGTTCGAGATACAGAGCCTGCAGATGGTCCGGCCCCACGATCACCGGGCTTTCCGGCGTGGCTGCTGGCAGCAGTCGTGCGCTGGTTTGCGAGCCGTTCAGAACAGTCTCGCCCGTCTCGTTCCAGAACGCCAGTCCGGCAGTGTCCCTGCCCATGAACCAGGGGATCACCAGGCCAGCCGGCAAGGTGAGTTCCTCGCCCCAGGTTTCCGTATCCAATCCCCATTCGGCTGCAGGCAGCGTACGCGCTTCCGGGTGCCACCCCAGCCAGGCGTTGCGTATGGTCCGGTCCGTAAATCCCAGTTCCCGCAGGCGTTGCAATGCGCTTGGATCGGCCTCCAGAGCCCGGCGCGCGTCGACGGCAAAGGCGAAGGCAGTCTGCTTCCAGCTCGGTTGCGGCTGCGGAGGATCAAGCGCGGCTGCGGCCTTGCTGCGCAGTGTTTCCGGCAACAGCTCCAAGGTGCTTTTAGCCTCGGCCTGAAGCTCTTGCTTGTATGCCGCGCTCCTGTCCACGGTTTTTTCAAGCCCCCGTACGGAGTGTTCCAGTCGTTGCCCGGCCAGATCGAGTTTATCCGCGATCCCTTGTAAAGGCGTGCCCGGCAGAGGCAAAAAGCCGAAGCGCGAACGCAGACCGTCGGCAGTGGAGCCCAAAGTATTCAGAACCGTACGTGTTCCGGTCAGTGTCAGCGCGCCCATACCGGCGTATTCCTGAGGCGTACGCTCCATGACCGGACTCCGGCCGAGGAGGGCGTTCTGGATTCGGGCGATTTCCTTGGGCAGGTTTCGGGCCTGTTTCATGGCCGCGCCCAGGACCTTTTCGGCCTGCCGCAAAGGTTCCTGGTCAATGGGAACACTGCGGTCCAAGGCTTTTTGCTGCATCTGGATGTAAAATTCGCGGCTTTGGGGCGTATCCTCCCGCCCCTCTTTGGCCAGAAAGACGCGGACCACGTCTTTGTATTCGTCGTCCAGCACGGGAACGGCGCCGCGCAGCAGCAGCACACCGCGCAATTGTCCCGGAAAGAGCCAGAGAGTCTCGGGATGGAGGGGAACTTCGGTCATTTCCTCATGGGAGTCCGGATCCCAGAGCGCGGACTTGCGGGTCAGGAAACAACGGACCCTGTAGGACGGAAAGTCGGAGAGGATGGTCTGGTGGTCCGGATGCATGTTGCGGATTTCGATCAGCTCCTCTCCGGAAAAGAATCCGTCGAACTGCTGGTCCGGCGGTGCGGCGTTGTAATAGGCATAATCGAAATCATCGGGCGGATTGGGCCAGCGTTCGCGCCGCCAGCGCGTATCGTAGCTCCCCAGATTCACGTTGCGCTGCGGCCAGGTCACATCCAGCGGGCCGAATCCGGCGGGTTGGGGTCGGTCATCCGGCGAGCCCACAAGCCTGGCCGGGTCCTCGATGTTGGGCAGCGGCCGCAGGCGCCGGCCGTCGGGCAAGGGGACCGGTTCCAGACCTTTGCCCATGGGATTGTGCGCAAAACTTTTGCCCCCGAACGCGTTGGCCCAGGTTATGGCCATTTCGGTGAATCCTTCCGTACGCAACAGGCCGCCCCTGGGGGTCCAGTAGCGTTCGCCGTAGACGAACAAACGCTTGTTGCGGCCGCCCACGCCCACCAGCACCTCGGAAGCTGCAACCGGCGTGCTGTCTCTGGGCGTATAACATTTTCCGGCAGCCAGAAATTCGCTGCGGATCTTGGGCATGCCGGGGTCCAGCATCGCGCCGGGGCCGAGTTCGCTTTCCACGGTTCGCCACAGGGCCTGCTCGTCGTACAGGCGCCAGGGCTCCAGGAGGTCGAAGCAGAGCAAGGCGCTTACCGCCAGGTAACTGCTGTCTTTCACCCCGAAGGGCTGCAAGAGCAGCGCTATGTCCTTTTCCTTGGAAATTTTCAAAAAGCTCGGGCCTCCGAGGGATAAAGATCCATTTTATCGGCCCGGCGGGAGAAGAGAAGTCGGGCGCTTGCAGGGCTGAGAAGCTCTGAAAAAGGTTCTTTGGAAATTCCAATAAATGTGAGCATGGAACGTATGCAGTTCGGCAGTATTTATAGGTGCATTGTATTTTTAGAGCCTGGCCGCCCGCAGCCATGTGGACAGGAAGTTGCCTATCCTCAGGCTGAGTACGCCGTCTGCAAGCAGCTCCTGCTGCGCGGCAAGGGCCATGCGGTGGCATTCGGAGGGGTTTTCCAGAAGGGAGGTCAGGGCCAGTTCCCAGTCTTGAACATTTGCTCGGGCGAGCAAACCATTTTCTCCGTGCCGTACGCGTCCGGAATAGGGCGGCACATCCGAAAAAATCCCACAGATGCCGCAGGACGCGTACTCCTGCCATTTAATGTCGCTTTTGCAACGGTTGAACGTGTCGTCCTGCAACGGCGCCAGGCCGATATGCAGCCCCAGGCCGGGTAACGAAGCGGCAAAGGCCGCGTAGCTGTGGTCGAAAGGCAGCATACGCACCTGCGGGAGGCGGTTCAAGCCTGGAGTGCTGCAGCCGAAGAGCAAAATCCGGATACGGTCCCCAAAACGTTCGGCCGTATGCGTAAGCGCTTCTTCGATCAGGGCGAGGTCCTGGGTGTGTGTGGCGGATCCGGCAAAGCCGACGTACAAGGGCGCATCCGGCGAGCACGTCGGCATGGCAGGCTTCCAGAGCCTGTCCGGGAGCAGGTTGGGCAGCACGTCGATACGCGCTGCGGTCAAAGGCTGGAGCGCCTCACGCAACTCCGGAGTGGAAACCGAAAGCAGTTTCAACCGCTTGAGGAGTTTTCTGATAAAAGGTTCGCATTCATCTGCGACGCGTTCCGCCATGGGATGGTCGGCGGGCATGGAAAAGAAATTGTCGTCCAGGTCATACAGTACGGGCTTGCCCGAGGCCAGCACGTTCATGATCAGAGGCCAGGTATCCTTTTGGGGAAAGCCGCGCTGCAAAAGGACAAGGTCCGCGCGTTCCCAGCAGGTATCCGAGATGACGTAATCGTCTCCGCTGCTTTGCGTACACCAGTCCAGGCTGACTCTGTCCGCCAGGTGCAATGCGGGCTGCAGTATACGCAACTGGGCACAGGCGTATTCCGGCAGTTCGAGCGTATAGGCGGCAATCCGAAGCTTTTCCATATTCAAGCTGTTACGGATTTTCCTGACAATATGCAAGGTTGCCAGTCAGATGCCCTATACGCTCCAGCATGCCTTCTGCGTGTCAGGCCTTGAGTTCGGTCATGAGTTTTTTCAGTTCCTGGGCCTGGTGCATCAGCTCGGAAAGGGCCTGAGACGATTTATGGACACCTTCCGAGGTGACGGACGCTATCTGGTTGATGTCCTCAACGGAACGGTTGATTTCTTCCGAAGTTGCGGATTGTTCCTCGGCGGCGGTGGCTATGGTCCGGACCATGTCCGTGGCCTGTTCGACCCCGTTGACGATCGTATCGAGAACCTCACCGGCCTCCTGTGCCAGATCAATGGTTTTTCCCAGAGCGGATTCCGCCCGTTCTCTTTTTTCTGCGGTGGTGCGTACGGAGTTCTGAATACCGCCGATGGCCTCGCCCACTTCATTGGTGGCGGACATGGTTTTTTCCGCGAGCTTGCGCACCTCGTCCGCCACGACGGCAAAGCCGCGCCCGGCTTCGCCAGCCCGTGCAGCCTCAATGGCCGCGTTCAGCGCCAGCAGGTTGGTCTGGTCCGCAATGTCGGAAATGACGGTCATTACCTGTCCGATGGATTCGGCTTTTGTGGAAAGCTCGGACATGACCTCAGAGAGTTCCGCAGTGCTTTTCTGAACTTCGGTAATGGCCTTGATGGTATTGGAAACGATCTGTTTGCCGTGCAGGGCATTGTCCCGGCTTTCTTCGGAGGATCCGGCGGCAAGAGAGGAGTTCTGGGCCACGTTCAAGACTGTGGCGTTCATTTCCTCCATGGCTGTGGCCGTACTGGAGATGCGATGGCGCTGCTCATCCGCGCCTTTGCGAATTGCTTCCACCTGGTGCTGCAGCTGATTCGCGGCAGTGGAGGTGCCTTCAACCACGTGTTCCAGAGTTCGGGCGGCCTGCATTCTGCCCTCTCTGGTGGCCTGTTCGGCCTGTTGATGCGCCTGCTGTGCCTGTGCTTTGGCCTGCTCGGCTGCCTCTGCCTGTTCCCTTGCTTCACGGCTTTGCTGAGCAGCAATATCCATTTCCTCTTTCAGCTTGGCCACCATCTCCTGGATGGCGATTTTCATGGCCAGGAGTTCGCCCGCGTACTGGCCGGCAATCTGGGCATCCAGTTTGCCGGAGCCGACTTCCTCCGCGTAAAATCGCACTTCTGCCAGCGGTTTCAGGATGGAGCGCATGATGAATACACTGGCCAGGAGGGCCAGGAAGGCGCCCGCGATTATGATGATCATGAAATTGTTGAACTGTGAAAAGGACATATCGTTGAGGATGGAAAACATACGTTCAACAAATGCGTCGGCGCCTTCCATGTTCTGGCCGCCTTCTTCCACTACTTCCATAATTTCATCAATATGTTCCGCGGCATCATAAAAGGCGTCGGTGAGGGTCACTTTATTATCCGTCAGAGCTACTACTTTGTTCGCCATTTCTATAACCATTTTTTTCTCGCCGCTGAGAGACGGAGGCAACACCATATTTTCCATTTCTTTCCCCAGCTGCGAAACATTGGTTTTTTCTTCCGCTGAAGGCATGAACGCGTAATCATTGGCGGCCATGGCATAGGACCAGATCAAATGAACCTGCTGCGGCAGAATGGATTGCTCCAGTCCTTTGTCGATGAGCTTATTCACCTGGCCATCCAGTTCTTCGGAGGCGTCCAGGCGTTCGGTCACTGTGGTGATCACGGCACGCCCTTTTTCCACAAGGGAATCAAAGGCCTGCTGGATATCGCGAAATTTCTCCGGAGGGACTATTCCTGACTTCTCGAGCATTGCCATGGTTTCCGGAAACTGGCGAATGCCTTCCTCCAGGTGTTTTTTTGCCTGTTCCTGGCGCGTCGGGTCAGGGCTGTTGGCGGCTTCCAGCGCTCCCCAGATGGCGTGCAGATAATTAATACGCGACTCCATGGCGCCGTCGGATGCGTCAATGCTGCGCACCATTTCATTTTGGGCAAAACTGCGCATGCCGGAAGTGGAAGTGTATCCGTAAATTCCGATAGACAATAGAATGGCGAAAAGAATGCCGGTCAACAGTACCAGTTTATATTTGATGCTCATGGTGTTCCCCTTAGAAGTTGCTGGTAAATGGTTACATACTAGCAGAGAAAAACAGAGCGAAGCAATATGTATTTTTGTAATTGCGCAGTAATCACGTTTTCCGTTGGAAACGGGATATTTACGCCTTGTTAGGTAGGAATAGTAAAAAAGAAAACGCAGCTACCGGAGGCCTTGCATCAAGTCCACTGCCATTTGATAGCGGTTGAAGGGGGGAATGATATAGGCGCCCGCGATATGGGGCCAGGCGTATTCGAGCAGCTCGCGGGCTATGGCCACGCCCTCGCGCATGCCTTGGTCTCCGGCCAGGCGCATCCGCTCGCGGATGGGATCGGGAATGTCGATGCCGGGGAACTCGTTGTGCAGGAATTCGGCGTTGCGGTGGCTGGCCAGTGGCATGATGCCCAGGAAAATCGGGGTGTTGATATCCTTTGTGGCCTCCAGCAGGCGGTCCACCCGTTCTTTGGAATAGACCGGCTGGGTCAGAAAATAGCACGCTCCGCAGTCGATTTTGCGGTGCAGACGTTTGACCTGTAGTCCGATGTTTTTGGTATTGGGGTTGAAAGCGCCGCCGATGCAGAAATGGACGGGTTTCTTCATGTCGTCGCCGTAGTAGTTTCTGCCCTGGTTGAAGCCCTGCAGCAGGGACATGAGTTCGAAGGAATGCACGTCGAAAACGCCTGTTACGTTTTCCTCCGCACCTTTGGTCGGGGGGTCTCCGGTTATGGCGAGCACGTTCTGCAGCCCGTGGCTGGCCAGGCCCATGATCGTGGACTGCAGCCCGACGAGGTTCCGGTCGCGGCCGGTCATATGAATGATGGTTTCAGCACCCGTTGCCTGGCGAATATGCTGGGCTGTGGAAATGTTGGACAAGCGCGGAATGGCCAGGGGGTTTTCTGCTATGGTAATGGCATCCACCCCGGCCACCACCAGCGAGGCGGCACCCTGCAGTACGGGGCCGAGGTCCAGGTGTTTGGGCGGGTCCAGCTCGACCAGGATCATCTTTTTCGCGCCCAGTTTCCGGCAGAATGCGCTGGGAGCTCCGGGTTCCGGAGAGGGTTGCGGTACCGTATCCGCGGGAAGGGGGGCAGAACCGACCTGGAAACAGGCTTTTTCCGGCGCAGCGTGCTTGTCCAGCGTCTGCTTGAGAGCCTTGATATGCGCGTCGCCCGTACCGCAGCAGCCTCCCAAAAGGCGGGCTCCATGGTCGGCGCACTGGGCGGTGATTCTGGCGAAATATTCGGGGGAGCTGCCGTAAATGAGCCGGTCTCCCACTTTTTCCGGAAAGCCCGCATTGGGCATGACGGAAATCCGGCAGGGCGGCAGGCGCAGCGAACGCAGCACATCCAGGGCTCCGTGGGGCCCAATGCCGCAGTTGAGCCCGACAATGTCGGCGCCCTGGTCCAGCATGGCGTTAAAACAGTCGGCGGGTTCCTGTCCCGTATGGCTTTTGCCCCGCTGCGTAAAAACCATCTGCGCGGCAACAGGCAGGGAAACAGCCTGTTTGACGGCCTCGAGCGCGATGAGCAGGATTTCCAGGCTTGTAAAGGTCTCGAGGATCAGCAGGTCCACGCCGCCCTCGGCCAGCGCTTCGGCCTGTTCCGCGTACATCCGGGCGATTTCGGCCGCGTCAGGTTTTTCTTCGCGCATTCTGCCCAAGGGGCCCATGGCTCCGGCCACCCAGATATCCGGTCCGGCGCATTTTCTGGCCAGCTCGGCTCCGGCCCGGTTGATCTCCCGAACCTTGTGTTTCAGGTCAAAGCGTTCGAGTTTGTAGCCATTGGCTCCGAAGGTATTGGTTTCAATAAGCTCCGCCCCTGCGTCTATGTAGGAAGAATGGATACTTGAGATCAGTTCCGGAGATTCGAGCGAGAGCAGGTCATAGCATTTGCCCTGGTCCACGCCCAGTTCGAAAATTCTGGATCCCATGGCGCCGTCGGCCAGGACAACACGCGTATCCAAGATGTCTAGGAAAGAATTTCGCATTCGGGGCTCCTGGTGAGATGGAAAAGTGCCTGGCAAACACAATTTTTTCAGTTTCTACGCCATTTTTTACTGACAGTCGACTCTCCAGCGACGATCCGTCCATATCCGGTACAGCATTTTCCATTATCTGGTGCGGCTTGACAAAATATCGTTCTCTTTGGGACAAATTCCTGGCGAATTATTCCGGCTCATAGTACAGCGGTTGCCGAAACAACAACGAGTGACGCCTGGAGTGGGCGCCCTCACTCAGGAGATAAACAACATGAAGGTCGTTATAGTGACCGGTTCAGCCGGATTGATCGGCAGTGAATCGGTGTATTTTTTTGCCGATAAATTTGATTTGGTTGTCGGCATAGATAACAATATGCGCAAATGGTTTTTCGGAGATGACGCTTCCACCGAATGGAACCGCTGTAAACTGGAAACGGAAGTGCCGAATTACAGGCATTATTCCGCGGATATTCGCGATGAAAAAGCCATGGAGGCAATTTTCAGCAAATACGGTTCGGATGTCGAACTTATAGTGCATACGGCGGCTCAACCCAGCCACGACTGGGCGGCCAAAGATCCGTTTACTGATTTCACCGTCAACGCCAATGGAACACTTGTCAGCCTGGAAATGACGCGGCGGCATTGCCCCAAGGCCGTATTCATTTTTTGCTCCACCAACAAGGTTTACGGCGACACGCCGAACATGCTGCCCCTGGAAGAGCATGAAACCCGCTGGGAAGTGGCCGCGAGCCATCAGTATTTTGCCCACGGCATTGATGAAAACATGTCTCTGGATCATTGCAAGCATTCGCTTTTCGGCGCCAGCAAAGTGGCTGCGGACGTCTTGTGCCAGGAGTACGGAAAATATTTCGGCATGCATACGGGTGTGTTCCGTGGCGGTTGCCTGACAGGACCGCGGCATAGCGGCACCCAGCTGCACGGATTTTTGTCCTATCTGATGAAATGCGCCATCACCGGCAACCATTACACAATATTCGGCTACAAAGGCAAACAGGTCCGGGACAACATTCATGCCTCCGACCTGATCAACATGTTTTGGCATTACTACCAGAATCCCCGCTGCGGCGAAGTCTACAATGCGGGCGGCGCGCGGCATTCCAACTGCTCCATGAAAGAGGCCATCATTCTCTGCGAGAAAATCACCGGGAAAAAGATGGACTATTCCTACTCGGAAACCAACCGCATCGGCGACCATATCTGGTATATCTCCGATGTCCGGAGGTTCAAAGAGCATTACCCGAACTGGGATTTCAAATATAATATCGAGGACATCCTGACGCAGATTTACGCAGGCATGAGCGCGCGGCTGTAAGCTTACTGCTGTTGCTCTGGCGCTTGCAGGGGAATGCTGTAGGAAAAAACGCTGCCTTTTCCCGGCTCGCTTGAAACCAGGATATCTCCTCCGTGGTGACGGATGATTTCGCGGCAGATGGGCAGTCCGAGGCCGTATCCCTGGTGTTGTGAAGTGACCGTATCGCCGACCTGTTTGAATTTGTCGAAAACATGGGGGAGATCGTCCGCGCTGATGCCCACCCCCGTGTCCGAGATCTGCACCAGGAGCTGGTCTTTTTTACATGCCGCGCTGCAGGTCACAGAGCCGTGTTCCGTGAATTTGAGCGCATTGGACAAAAGGTTGATGTTGACCTGAACCAGCCTGTCCCTGTCCGCAAGCACATCGGGCAAATTCGGCTCGATGCATTCCTCGAGTTTGATGCCTTTTTCTTCAAACAGCACCCGCATGGCCTGTAATGAGTGACGCAAGATTTCGTCAAGGCGGGTGTTTTCCTTGGTCAGCGTAAATTTTCCGGATTCAAGCCGCTGCAGGTCCAGGACCTGGTCGATGAGGCCTGAGAGGCGTTTGCCTTCCGCCAGGATAATCTGCAGGTTGTCTCCAATCCGTTGCAAGGGTTTTTCAATCTCATTGTGGTTCGTTGCCAGCGGGTGGACGTGCGTTTGCAATTGTTTTTCCACAACCCTGGCAAAGCCGAGGACCGACGTCAGCGGCGTACGCAGTTCGTGGGAAATCATGGTCAGAAAATTGGATTTCATCTCGTGCAGGCGTTCGGCTTCTTCTTTCGCCTGCCGCAGAGCCAGTTCCGCCAGTTTCCGTTCAGTGATGACCTCGCAGAATCCCTCAATGAATTTCTGCTGCCCGTGCTGGTCCGTGGCGATTTTGGCTGAAAGGGAAACCCAGATGGGGGAACCGTTTTTGTGCTTGAACTGTACTTCGAAGCCGGTGACTTCGCCTTTGAGCAGCAGAAGTTGGATAAAGGCGTCTCTGTCTTCAGGATTGGCGTAAAGATCCCTACTCAGGTTTTTCACCGTTTCCATAAATTCCTGCGGGGAACCATACGAGAGCATGTGTGCCAGGGAGCGGTTGGCGTGCAGCAATTCTCCCTGCAGGGTCGTACGGAACATGCCTTCCACGGCGTTTTCAATAATCCCGCGGTAGAGCAGCTCCGCCTGCTGGCGTTCAGCCATTTCTTGCGCGAGTTTGATGCGCATCTCACAGGCGCGGCAGGCTCCGGCCAGTTTTCCCGCCAGCGGCAGCAGTGATTTGACCACCCAGGGTTCAAAAGGATCGCCCGACTTGATGAGCAGCAGCAGGCCATAGTGCGGAAGTTCCAGCAGATGTGAGGACATCAGTCCGGTATGCCGCGTCAGGGGGAGGTGCTCGATAAAGCGATCGATCTCGTCGCGTGTGGTAAAAGTGGTGAAATCAGCCTGGGCGACCTGCAGGATTTCACTGGAACGGAGTCGTTTCGGAATGCGGTAGACTTCCTGAAAACCGGTATGCTTTTCAGACAACGCGCGTTGTTGATAGATGATCCCGGCCAGGCAGTTGAGCTTGCGCATCCAGACCGTCAGACTTTGACGCAGCATTACGTCCAGTTCGGTGCTGTTGCCGATGCTCATGGCGATTTCAAAAAAAATCTGTTCGTAGAGGGCGGAGTTCATTCCTCCCCCAGAGTGGCCACCACGGCGGTTTTATTGTAGAATTCCAGATAATCCCTGCCGTTGTTGGCTATTTCCCCCAGGGTGCAGGCTCCGAATAGCGGGATGCCGTCCCCGGAGACGGCTTCGATTTCTTTATGAAAGGAGTCCCCTAAAAAGAGCATGCGCGAGAGACAGTCGATGAACAGGCGGAACGAGCCTTCGGCCGCGCCTTGATAATTCAGGCGGCTGCTGTGACAGGCCTGCCGGGCCGCCAGGATCAGGGACTGTTCGTTGCCCTTGAGCAGATTCACATGGGATCCCTGGGGCACGTCGCCGACACAGACCAGGGCGTCATTGTTCGTAACGCCTACGGGGTCGCGTACGAGGAATTCCGTCCCGATTTTGGCGATGCCGAAGGGATATTTCATGGCTTGCTGAAAAAAATTTTTGCGGTCCATCTTTTGACCGGAAAGCCGTTCCACCAGCCGTCTGTAGACTTGAAAAGCGGGTTCCCAATTCAGGGAAACAATGTTGTTTCCCGCAACTTCGGTGATTCTGAACGGGCCGTCGGCAGGCAGCCAGCCGTGGCTGACCCCCACACCACTGGCCAGTTGTAACGCAACAAGCAGGGCGCAGTCTTCCAGCAGGCCGTCATTACTGAGCAGACACGGTTTCTGGACAAGATCCATGGAACCGGCGCCTCCGCCGATATAGTTGATTTCCAGCCCGAGAACGCTGTAGAGGCCGTCGATGAAATCGCTGATCCGTTTGGAATGTCCGTCCAGAAGGACCAACAGAGTGGGAAAGGACCCCTGAGGATCGAGCGTTTCTTCAATCAGCCGCTCGTAATCCGCATCCGGATGGCTCATGTCGGGTATGACGTGCACACTGCTGGCGGCATTAAGACCCAGTACAATGCAACCGCGTTCCATTCGTTCCGTCCCCTGTAAAATGAATGGAAACAAGCCTCCGGCAAGGGGCGTACGGGTTGTCCGCAAGAGCCGGTCCAATTCTTTTTTTTCGTAGGCGTTTCTTTCGCAGGCTAAAACAAGCAGTGATTCCACTCCTTGGGAATCAAACTCTTCAAGAATTGCGCGCAGGGCGGAAAGGGATCCTGTTTTATCGATACGGTAGTGCATGACTAATTATATACTATCGGAATGTTCGTGACAACGGGTGGGAACTGTTCGTATCGTAGTTCAACTTGAAAGTAAGTTGAGGTCAAACTCTTGTTTTTATCTAGAGTATCATTAAAAACTATTGTTCTCCACGAATGATTGTTAATGGCTCTTTACGACAGTGAGGTTTTACTGCTATATTTTTTATCATGCTGACTGAAAATGACCCTTCAATGATACATTCTATAAAGAATAAAAAAGTTCTTTGCGTGGATGACGATGTTGTCGCCCTCGCGGCTATGTGTACCTATCTGGAAGAGCTGGGATTCGGGGTACAGGAGGCCAGAGACGGTCGTGAAGCATTGGAGCTGATAGAAAAGCAGGAACCGGACATCATTATTTCCGATGTTGAAATGCCCCGGATGGACGGCCTGGAACTGCTGAAATATCTCTATGATTCAGCCAGAAACATTCCCGTGATCATGGTTTCAGGCGCGTATAAAATTCAAAACGTCATCCAGGCCTTGCAGCTCGGGGCCTGGGATTTCATCACCAAAGAAAATTTTTCCAGGGACGTTTTTGAACTTACTCTGAAGAAAACCAGTGAGCGGTTGGATTTTCTGCGTGAAAAACAGGCTTACGAGCGTAATCTCGAACGCATGGTTCGCGACAGGACCGCCGACCTCGAACGAACAACCAAGGGGCTGCTCGAGGCCAATGATAATCTGCACGCCATGCTGGTGGGAACCATCACCAGCCTGGTCAAAGCCACTGAAACAAGGGATCCTTACACCTCCGGGCACATGGAGCAGGTTTCCATTCTGGCCACGGTCATCGCCGCCGAAGCCGGAATGCCTGAAGACCAGGTGGAGAGCGTCAAAATTGCCGGCATGATGCATGATATCGGAAAAATAGCCATCCCCTCCATGCTGCTGACTAAACCCATCCGGCTGGATCCACTCGAATTCGAGCTTATCAAACGCCACAGCGTCATCGGCTATGACATCCTCAAGGATATTCCCTTCCCCTGGCCGGTTGCCACCATAGTCCGGCAGCATCACGAACGTCTGGACGGCACGGGCTACCCCGACAGACTCAAGGCTGATGAGATTCTCCCGGAATCTCAGATCCTGGCCATTGCAGACGTGGTCGAGGCCATGAGTTCGCACCGGCCCTATCGTCCGGCTCTTGGGCTGGATATCGCCCTGGATGAAATCCGCAGAAATTCCGGCGTGCTCTACAATCCGGATTATGTCGACGTCTGTCTGCGGGCTTTCAAAAACAAAGACGAGCGGTTGCAAATCTTTTTCTAGCGCTGAAACACTGCTTGGCAGAACAACGGACTCTAAGTCTTTTCAAAGGTAAGTCGCTCTCCTCCGGCTGTTGCGTTGCCGTGTTTATTTATTGTCGCGTACGGCGCCGCGTTCGATGAGCCAGAACAGGAGCATCAGAGCGGGAAAAACCAGCAGAACAAGATAGTTGGCCGGGGAGAAATCCGTTTTGTGCAGGCTCACCCGCTTGAGAAACAGTTCGATGAATACAAACGAGAGCAGAGAAAAGGAAAACAGGCTCAGCATGAGCACCTGCACGGCCATATAGGGTTTGATGCTCGAACGTCTGGCCCAGAGACGCCAGCCGATAAAGTTGGCGGCAAGAAAGCAGCAAAAAATCAGAAATCCGGCCAGCACGTTGCCCTGGCTCCAGAATACGCAGCCGAGAATGGCCAGATAGCACGACGCCCCCAATTGTCCGCCGAACCACGCGCCCGTATGCCACTGGAAGCGCCCCGGCCCCAACAGCGCCGGCTTCCCGCATTGCTTCCCAACTTCCTTGTTCATCACGTTTGTCCTTTTTCGTTGGTGAAAAGCCTTCAATACGAGAGCGTTTTTGCGCAGTAAAGGAAAAATATGGCGGGCCCGGAGTCTTGGCAGGTTCCCCAAACATGCTCCCCCGCACTTTGACCAGCCGACATACCCGGGCCCGTCCTGATTTTGATATATGCCAGTAGCATGCCAACTCCCGTATACCGGTGTTTCCTTATGCGGGCAGGCAGAAAGCGGCGTATTTTTGTCAGTTAAAAATAGGAAAAAACAGATTTTTAACGAAATTTAGTAAAAAATCATCAATTGACTGCAGCTTCAGGCAATTTGGCTGCACTTTTCCGGCCTTCCCAGATCATGATGCCGACACCGCTCAGGATGAGTCCGGCGCCCACGAATCCGAGCGGGCTGAACAATTCGTCCCACCAGAGATAGGCGGTCAGCGAAGCCACCAGAGGCTCCAGGTTGGCTGTTACTGCAACGCGTGTCGCATCCAGCCGTTTCAGACCCGCGCAATAGAGCTGATAGGCCACGTAGGTGCTGCCCAGGGCCATGAGGATCATCAGCGCCCAGGCGAGCATGCTGTAATCGGGAACGCCGACCCACGGCGTCAGACCGAGCGCGCCGATGGGCAGGCAGTATAAATAGATGGTGGCGCCGGAATAATTGCCCAGGTAGCGTTTGGCAAAGATATAGTGCGTAGCATAGCTGAAGCCCGAAAGCAGCCCGAATACCAGGGCCTTCCAGTTCAGCCCGGAGAGCATTCCGTCGCCGCCGGTCGAGCCGCCGGCGCAGATCAGCAGCGCGCCGCCCATGGATACGCCCAGCCCCAGCAACTTCAGGCGGGTCAGAGGCTCCTTGAGAAAGATCCGCGAGAGCAGCGCCACCCAGGCGGGCGCCGTATAGAGCAGCATGGATGCCAGGGCCGCGCCGCCTTCCTGAATGGCGATCAAATAGGAACTGAAAAACAGCGAAACGCCGATCAGCCCGAACAGAGCCATGACCAGCATGGCTTTGGCATCCATACGCAGCTGATGGAAAAACGCGCAGTGCACGGCGTAAAAGAGAGCCCCCAGCGTGGCCCGCCAGAAGGCAACGTCCATGGGGGGGACGCCTTCCTGGAAGACCAGCTTGGCCATGGGGCCGATAACGCCCCAGCAGGTGGCGGCCAGGCAGACGTAGATGTAGCCGGAAAACTGGCTGTAAGAGCTCGCTTTTATGATAACGCCTCCGGCGGCTCAGGATCCTTATGCAAAAAGTTCCTGAGACCTCCAAAAACTTGTAATAGGTAAAAAGTTAGTCATCCTGCCAGGTAAACTGGAAGTCGCAGTACGCAGCACCGCTGCCTCTGGTCTGCGTACGCTTAAAAACAATGCGATCGCTGTAGCCTTTGGCAAAGGGAGCATCCCGTCCGCAGGACAAGCGCCGGACCAGACAGTCGGGCAGTCCCATTTCGCGGTACAATTCGACATAGGCGCAGTTCGTCACGTCAAAGCGCAGCGTATTGCCTTCCTCGCGCGTCCGTTCGATGGTCAACGCGCCCGTGCCGCGCCAGACATCCACGATACGCTTGAAATGTTCGAAATTCGGACCGTCAGGGGCTGTGGCCGCATATGCTTTGCCCGCAGCAAGTGCCATGGACTCGAGGGCCTGGTCCAGTATCTCCAGGGCCTGCTGTTCACCGAGCCGTTCTTTCATGGACTCGAACAGAACCGCCATGGTCCGGGCTTCGATTTTGCGTTGTTCCAAAAGCGAAAAAGTATTTTCCATGAGTTTTCCCTCATAAGCTGGGTGATGGAATGCTCTAGCGCGAAAAAATGGAAAACACAAAGAGAAAGCGTGACAAGTCCGGAGCTGCTTGCCGGCGTATTGTTTTCTTACGGTTTGTTAATTTGTGGCTCCTTTGGAGCGGTGGTACAGGGGATTCTGGTAAACCGGATCATCTGACGGCCAAAAGACTTTGCGGTCGTCATGGGTGAAAGAGATTTTTTTCACTGCCTGTCGCTGTGGTGTATGACAGCTTGTGAAAAGAGTAACTACCTTGTATCAATGTATTTTTGCTCACGGCTCCGACCCATAGCCTTCCAGAGGCACATGCAGGTAAGGGCTTTCCGGTATTTACCTTTTTTTTACCATAGGGTAGAGGACAAACACTCGTTGCGCCGGAATTTGCCATGGCTGAAGCGTATTTTTCGTACGATTCAGCACGGTTGTCTTGTCCGGCTCGATTCCGCAGGGGAATAATGGGTTGAATCTACAAGACTTCTTATCTCGAGGTTCCGTATGAAAACGCTTTTCAAAAATATCCCGGTTTCCAAGGCCCAGATAACGGCCGCTCTTGTTTTTGGTTTGATGTTTTTTCTGGTCATCGGCCTGTTCCGCGGCCAGCCTTTGGGCGATTTTTCTTCCATGCTCTCTTCCGTGTGGGGGCTGGTGACGGCTACGCTGACTTTTCTGGAAGCGCTGTTCGGCGTGCTCGGCTATCTTTTCATCTACCTGCTGCTTTCAGCTATCGCCCTGGCGCTGATCACTGTCATTGCCGCCTGGCAGAATCGCTCGGTTCGCTGCCAGTAAACCGCTGTTAACCGCCGCTGCCACCAGGGATTGCCGCTGCAATCGTCCGACAGCAGGCGCGTACGCATTGCCGTTTTCGTTTTAATGACGCCTTTATACCTTGCCTTTTCCGGAAACAGCCGTTTTCGGAAAAGGCAAGGATAATTCTTTTTTGCGCAGCAAAAGCATTCCCTGCTTTTTCCGACCCGCCGTCCGCTTCTCTTTTCTGGTTACAACCTTGTGACGAGGCGCATCTATCGTCCGTTTTTCTTCTCTTATTGAATAAACTGTTTCTGTAAGATCTATTATTACAGACTGTTGATTGAATCCTATTTATATTTTCTCTGTCTCATGTTCTGACGCGTCTGTCATATCCCGGAAATATTTATTCTGCATAAGGGCAGTGTTGATACAATACGTGATGGCGCATTTGTGCAACGGATCAGCCGTACCTTTTGGACGTACCAACCAGCCGTACAAACGAAAGAGGAGAGAATGATGATGCGTATACAATCCGGCCTTGCCGTCTGTCTGGCCCTGCTGGCTATTCTGCTTGCCGCACCCGGAGCGCAGGCCGACCAGAACGGCAAGGCGCTCAACGTGCAGCTCGGCCCCCGGCCCTACTTTCTCGTACAGGATATGACGGACAGCCCTCTGAAGCAGGAACTCGAACAATGCACGGAAGGCCCGTTCGAAAAAACGCCTTTTTCCATCGGCCACCGCGGCGCGGCCATGCAGTTTCCCGAGCATACGCGTGAGTCTTACGAAGCGGCCGCACGGATGGGCGCGGGCGTCATCGAATGCGACGTGACCTTCACCAAGGACAAGGCCCTGGTCTGCCGCCATTCGCAGTGCGACCTCGCCACCACCACCAACATTCTGGCCATCCCCGAGCTGGCCGCCAAATGCTCCGAACCCTTCACCCCGGCGGAGATTGATCCCAAAACCGGCGAAGTGCTCAAAAAAGCCTCGGCCAAGTGCTGCACCAGCGACATCACCCTGGAAGAGTTCAAACAACTGCAGGGCAAGATGGACGCCTCCAACCCCGACGCCACCACGGTGGAAGCCTTTATGAACGCAACCCCGAGCTGGCGGACCGACCGCTACGCCGGCAAGGGCACGCTGATGACCCATGCCGAATCCATCGAACTTTTCAAGAAGCTCGGCGTAAAAATGACCCCCGAACTCAAGACCCCCAGCGTGACCATGCCCTTTGAAGGCGATTATACGCAGGAGAAGTTCGCCCAGCAGATGATCGACGAATACAAAACCGCGGACGTTGCGCCGGAAAAAGTCTACGCCCAGTCTTTCAACTTGGGCGACATTCTCTACTGGATCAAAAACGACCCGGCTTTCGGCAAGCAGGCCGTGTTCCTGGACGACCGCGACGAAAAGCTCGAAGGTTTCGATCCCAACAAGCCCGAAACCTGGAAGCCGGGCATGGAAGAACTCAAGGCCCAGGGCGTCGAGATCATCGCACCGCCGCTCTGGATGCTCGTCCGTTCGGATAACGGCAAGATCGTTCCGTCCGCGTACGCCAAACAGGCCAAGGCCGCCGGACTCGGCATCATCACCTGGACCCTCGAACGCTCGGGCCTGCTCAAGGATGGCGGCGGCTGGTACTACCAGTCCATCTCCGACGCCGTACACACCGACGGCGATACCTACGTGCTGCTCGACGTGCTGGCCAAAGACATCGGCGTCCTCGGCGTGTTCTCCGACTGGCCCGCCACCGTGACGTATTATGCTAACTGCAAAGGCTTGAAATAGAAGAAAAAGAAGGGGGGTATGCCTCCGGCGGCTTAGGAACCCTTTTGTAAAAGGGTTCCTAAGAACCTCCCAAAACTTTTACCTGGCAACGGGGAGAGGTTCAGCGGACGTGTTTGTTGTGGCCTTGCTAAATCTGTTAGCTTTCACCTGCTCCCCAAGCCCCGGCGGGGCGAAATAAATATAGCCCAGGGGGTACCCCAGGGAAGACCGTACGCAGGAAACAAAGAGCCCTGAAAGGATGGCATGGTTGGGCTGGTCCCCGGCCATGTCGCCCTTTCAGGGCTCTGTCATTTTGTTTGCCTTACCCAGGTCCTTGCCCTGGACTTTATCTACCGCCCCGTTGGGGCTTGCGGCGGATGCGGGCTTATTTCTGCTGGAGTTTGTCGGCCCACTCCAGGAGCGTATCCGCGTCCATGTCGAGCAGCACCTTGTCTTCAGTCTCATTGCGAAAGGTCACCGAAACATCTTTACCCTGGCAGAACGACTTCAACGCGCCCAACAGCATCTCGGCTTTCTGCTGCTTCTCCGTACGGTCCGCCAGTTCCAGCACCGCCAGCACCGCGGATGGTATGCTGAGGATGAAGGCTGCGTCCGCTTCCGTCACGTTTGCCTGCACACCGGTCATGGCCAGAACCCCGGCCAGGGTCTGCGAAACCTCCTGCGCGTCCGAGCCCTTCAAAATCAGTTCTATGTTCATATCAGGAGTTCTCCTTTTGGATTTGAAAATGTGAAAGGCGAATATTCAGGAAAAAGTGGCGGCTTGCAAGCTTAACAGCACGGAATAGTGTTGACAGGCCTCACCCCAAAGCAGATAGTTTTCCACTTTGGAATTGAAATATAGTCTCCCTGCAGCTGATAACTATCCGCAATAAAAGCTTTTGTTGTCCCAGTAATATCAAAATTCATCTCTGCTCGCGGGTCCAGGCTTATAGCCCGTAAACGGACGTGCGAACATAGGGGCTGTTATATCCCCGTGAGTGCGGAGCACTCCGTAAAGAAAACTATTTATGATCGATTCGTTACTGCAAATTCTTCCGGTTTTTCTGATCATCGGTTTCGGCGTGGCGCTGGACATCTTGGACGTGCTGCCCAAACGGACCGGTTCATTCATTGGTTCGTACGTACTGTACGTGGCCCTGCCCGTGTTGCTGCTGCACATTCTCAGCGAATCCAGTCCTGCGGACATCTTGCACGGCGGGTTCTGGGGCGGGTTCGCCCTGGCGCAGATAGTGATTTACCTGCTGGCGTACCTGCTGGATCTGTCCGTGGCCAGGCGCGGGCAGGGGGCGGCCGTGTGTTTCGGGTTGTCCTGCAGTTTCAGCAATGTGGCCTTTATCGGACTGCCCGTGGTGGCCAATCTGCTGCCGGGAAGCCGCGAAGCCATGGTGGCGGCGGGATTGTCCGTGATCGTGCCGAACCTGCTGGCCATCCCCCTGCAGGTGCAGCTGGAATACCTGAAACATTCGCAGGGCCAGGAACAGAACGGGGCTCGGGGAGCGCTGCGCGTATTGCATAAATCCTTACTGCAGAATCCGCTGGTGCTGGCCACCTTTCTGGGGTTCGCCCTCGGGCTCACGGGGCTGGGGTTGTGGGGGCCGCTGGAAAAGGCCGCGCGTATGGTGGGCGATACGACCGCACCGTGCATGCTGCTGGCGCTGGGGCTGGACCTGCGCGCCAAGGTCCGCGTTGCCCTGGGCGGCGAACGAGGCTCGGGTCTGACGCGGCTGGGCGTGGCCACGGTCATGAAGTTGATACTCCACCCGCTGCTGGCCTGGCTGCTGCTGGCAATGTTCGGCGTCACGGGCGAATGGCTGGTGGTGGGCGTGATCATGAGCGGCGCGGCTACGGCTCTGGTAACCACGGTCTTTGCCGAAATCTACGGACATGTGCCTGAAGAGGCCGCACTCATCGCCGTGGTCACCAACGTGCTGAACCTGTTTACTCTGACGGCCCTGGCCGCGGTATTTCGAGCGCAGGGGTTGTTGTAACAAAGGGTATTTTAAGTATAGACCTGGATCTGGTTTCTTCCGTTCGTTTTGCTTTTGTAAAGCGCCTGGTCGGCGAACCCCACAAGTATGTCCGGCTGCATTGATTGATCGGGATGGATCGTGGCCACGCCGATACTCAAGGTAACAATATTCGCGGTCAATGATGAGGCGTGCGCGATGGCCTTTTTTTTCAGGGTCGCCTGAATGCCATTCGCTATTTTTCGGGCTCCGTCCTTGTCGACGTCGGGCAAAAGCAGGACAAATTCCTCTCCTCCGTATCGCGCTGCCACATCCGAGACCCGTGCTCCGGCTTCTTTGACCACGGCGGCGACTTTCCTGATGCATTCATCGCCGGCTTGATGTCCGTAGGTATCGTTAAATTGTTTGAAGTAATCGATATCGGTGATGATGAGTGAAAGAGGTTGGGTATTTCGTTGCGAACGCTTGAATTCCTGCAACAGTCTTTCATCAAAATATCGCCGGTTGTATAGCCCGGTAATGCCGTCACTGACGGCGAGTTTTTCAAGTTTTTCGGTGGCGGCTTTGAGATCAAATTCTATACGCAGCGCATTTAAAATCAGTAAAGAACAGACGCATCCGACAGCGCCCAGAAGAGTCGACAGGAGACTCAAGGATTGTATGAAATCATGGGATTGGAGAAAAGCGGTCGGGGAATTGTCCAGAATCGTTGCCACGATTCTGGTTATTCCGGCCAATATCAATACTGCAAATGACAGTAGCAAAAGCCAGTTTTGTTTCCCTAATACTTCAGGGACATTTTTAAAAGAGATATATAACGCCTCAGAAAATAAAATTATCAGAACAATGCGTATGCATATGACCCTGAAAGAGAAATTCGGATAGATATATGTTCCGATTAGAAAGAATATAATGAAGGTAATTAAAATATAAAAGTTAATTTTTCTTAGCAAACATTTTAAATTCAGAAATTTTGATAAGCCTTCTACAAGTAAAATAGGGAGTATAATTATAAGTATATTTCCAAGTACGATCGAGATAAATTGCGGTAAAAGATGTCGCATGGATACTAATGCCAATCCTATACTGACTGAAATGATTCCAGTGGTCCATAGGTGGAATCCTGGATATGTTTTACAGACAATAGAGTAGTATAGCATTACAACTGCAAGGGTGAAATAGACGAAAGCGGCAACTTGCAGCATTGTCCTAATGTCAAACGGCTCAAACATACCTGTCCTCGTAGAAAGCAGCAGCTGTTGGGATTGGAAAAAAGAGTCTATTTCAGACCTGCAAGACGCGACAGCTTTTGTTCATAAGCGGCTTTCGTAACCGGTTTAAAAATTTTGGAAATTGATCCCAGCGTTTTATATTACCTTACTTTTACGTCAATAGGAAAGTCAGGAATAAAAAAACGAACGGTACAGGCAAATATTCGGTAAGTGAGGTGTGGCGGGCGAGTTGATTTCCCTTCTGGACAAAGCAGCGGTTGTCATGGTTTCGTCATTTGTGGCATGGTAATGTAACTTTTTTTTTCATTGCTCTGCGGACGGCAGTTGCTTACAAGCTGAATAGAACCAACTGAAATTTTTTGCTTTGGCGGAAGAAACGACTACAAGGAGTATAGAGATGAAGAAAGTTGCCGTTTTTGTTGTCCTGTTGCTGGTATTCTGTCTGGGAACGGCTCAGGCCGAGACGTTGAAACTGTTGACCTGGAAGGGCTACGCGCCGCAGAAGCTGGTGGACGCCTTTGAGAAAGAGACCGGCATCAAAGTGGAAGTGACCTTCTCGAACAATGAAGAGATGATTGCCAAGTTGCGCGCCACCCGCGGCGCAGGGTTCGATCTGGCCCAGCCCAGCCAGGACCGTATCTCCTCCGTGCAGGAAAAATTCAACATCTACCAGCCCATGGACTACTCCAAGCTGGACAGCGCGCTGTTCATCGCCAGCATGCTCGAAGCGGTGAAAAAGAACACTCTGGTGGGCGGCAACTCCTATGCCGCACCGTTTTGCTGGGGCACTTCCGGACTGGTGGTGAACACCAAGGAAGCTCCTGACGCGGACAGCTGGAAGGCGCTGCTGGATACCAAGTACAAAGGCCGGATCAGCTACCGTTTGAAGCGCCCCACACTTATCGCCATGGGTTTCGCTCTGGGTTATGATCCGTTCAAGCTCTACGCCGACCCCAAAGCCTACAAGGAAATGCTCGACAAAATCGCCGACACGCTGATTCAGGCCAAGCCCCTGGTCAAAAATTACTGGGCCAACGGCGATGCGCTGCTGCAGTCCATGCGTTCCAGCGAAGTCTACGTGGCCATGGCCTGGGATAACGGCGGCTGGAAACTGCATGCCGATAATCCGGCCATTGACTTCAAGGCTCCCAAAGAAGGCGCCCTGGGCTGGATCGACACCTTCGCCATTCCGGCCAAGGCTGAAAACGTAGCCGCGGCCTACAAGTGGATCAACTTCATCATGCAGCCCAAGAACGCCGCCTACTTCACTTCAGAGGAAAAATGCGGCACGGCCTCCAAGGACGCCAACCAGTACGTGGCCCCCGAAGTCCGCGCCAATTTCGAGCGCTCGTTCCCCGAGAGCACCATCGCCAACATCAAATGGTATCCGCCCGTGCCCGCCCAGCTGGAAAGCATGGAAGGCAAAACACTTGATAAAATCAAGGCCGCGAACTAAGCACGGCTAAAAAAGATACGCCTTCGGCGTCCGGAGTACCTTTTTATAAGGTCTGCGGGCGCCGGAGGCATCCTTTGTAAGGCAAGTGATTTGTGATGGATATCGATCTCAGCATACGTACGTTGTATAAGGCGTTCGGGGATTTCGTGGCTGTGGACAATGTCAGCTTCGACGTTCCGGACGGCTCGTTTTTTTCCATTCTCGGCCCGTCCGGCTGCGGCAAGACCACCATGCTGCGCATGATCGCCGGTTTTGAGGAGCCCACATCCGGAGTGATTGAGATCCGCGGCAAGAACATGCTCGGTGTTCCGCCCAACCGGCGGCCGGTAAATCTGGTGTTCCAGCATCTGGCCCTTTTCCCCATGATGAATGTGGCGGAGAATATCGCTTTCGGCCTGCGGCGGCGCAAAACGCCCAAAAACGAGATCCAGACCCGTGTGGAGCGGATACTCGAGCGGGTGGATTTGCCCGGCTTCGGCGAGAAACAGATCAGCCAGCTTTCGGGCGGCCAGAAGCAGCGTGTGGCCATTGCCCGCTGCCTGGTGCTCGAACCCTCGGTGCTTTTGCTGGACGAGCCTCTGGGCGCGCTGGACCTCAAGCTGCGCGAGCAGATGAAGGTGGAGTTGAAAAAACTCCAGGCCAAAGTGGGCACCACGTTTATTTACATCACCCACGACCAGTCCGAAGCCCTGGTCATGTCGGACCATGTGGCGGTGATGAACAAAGGGCGTTTCGAGCAGATAGGTACGCCCCAGGAGCTGTACGCCGAACCCGCCACGCCCTTTGTGGCCGGATTCGTGGGCGACAACAACGCCTGGCCCGGCACCATTCAGGAGTCCGCAGACAACAGCGCCGTATTCCGGAACGAAGAAGGGCAGGCCTTCCGCGTACGGACCTATGGGCGGTTGCCGCAAGGCTGCAGCGCGACTTTGTATCTGCGTCCCGAGTCCATGAGCATAGATCCAGCGGATGATCCTGCGGAGCAGCACGGACTGAACCGCTGCGAGGTCACGGTCAAGGCCATTCTGTTCGACGGCGCCAACAGCCGTTTGCTGACCACCACGGCCGGCGGGCGCGAGCTGCTGGTCTCCCTGCCGCAAAACCGCCGTTTCGACCATATCGAACCGGGGAGCACCATTACCGTCGGCTGGCACGGCGACGCGGGCATTTGTTTTCAGGCTGACGGGGCGGGGGCTTAGACCATGCGCGCACGTTCGGCTTTCTGGTTGTTTTTGACTCCCGTATTGCTGTGGCTGGTGCTGTTGATCGTGCTGCCGCACATTGATTTGCTGCTGATGAGTTTCCGGGGAGAGAACGATTACGGCGAGATGATCTGGACTCTTCAGAACTACAGAAATTTTTTTACAGAGCCCATTTACTGGCTGACTTTCGTACGGACGGCCCTGTATTCGGTCATCACCACGCTTTTGACCTTTTGCCTGGCCATGCCCGTGGCTTTTTACATCGCCAAGGTGGCCATGGTGCGGATGCGGGGTTTCCTGCTGATTCTGCTGCTGCTGCCCTTCTGGGTCAGCGAGCTGGTTCGGATCTACGGTTGGATGATCCTGCTGCGCGAGTCCGGGGTGATCAATTATTTTCTACTGCGGCTGGGCATTCTGCACAAACCCATAGAAATGCTCTACAATGACGCGAGCATGATCATGGGCCTGGTGTATACGTCCATGCTGTTCATGGTGGTGCCGCTGATATCCGCGGTGGAAAGCCTGGACGACAGCCTGATCGAAGCCGCCTGCGACCTGGGCGCAAGCAAGCTGACCATCTGGCGGACCATCATCCTGCCTCATTGCAAGCCGGGCATCACCTCCGGAGCCATCGTGGTCTTTATGCTCAGTCTGGGCAATTATCTGACCCCGAACCTGATGGGCGGCAAGAATTCGCTCTGGTTCACCGAACAGATCTATAATCAGTTCATCGCCAGCTTCAACTGGAACCAGGGGTCGGCCTTCGGCCTGCTGCTGCTTCTGCTGAGTACGCTGATTATCTGGCTGGGGCTGAAAATTTCGCGTCAGAATCTCGGCGAGGTGGCCTCATGATCCGTTCTCTGCCCAACTCGCGGACCTATACGTGGTCCTTTCACGCCTTTATTCTGGCCTATTTTGTTTTTCTGTTCGCCCCGCTGCTGGTGACCTGCGTTCTGGCTTTCAACAATTCGGACTTTCCCTCTCTGCCCTGGCAGGGTTTTTCGCTGGACTGGTTTTTTTCCCAGGGGCCCGATCGGATAGGTATTTTTTTCGACGACCAGAACCTCCGCTCCATCTGGACCAGCTTTGAAACCGCGTTCTTCGTTTCCATCCTCTGTGTGGTGGTGGGGACCTGTGCGGCGTTTTTGTTTGAGCAGGAGGAGTTCCGCTTCAAAGGGGCGCTCTATTTTCTGATGCTCGCGCCTCTGGTGATCCCCGGTGTTATTCTGGGCATTTCCATTCTGCTGGCCGCCAACACGGCCGGGAGTTTTATGGAGGATCACATCGGCTGGGATATCGGCCTGTTCAGACCGAGTTTCTGGCTGGTGGTGCTGGGACAGTTTTCTTTTATCACCACATTTGTGGCCCTGGTGGTCTCGGCCCGGTTGCGCAAGTTCGACCGTTCGCTGGAAGAGGCCGCGCTGAACCTGGGGGCCAACCGCTTCCAGGTCATCTGGCATATCACCTTGCGTTTTTTGCGTCCGGCCATCATCGGCTCGGGCACTGTGGCTTTTTTGATGAGTTTCGAAAATTTCAATACGACACTGTTTCTGGTGGGCTCGGAACCGACTCTGCCCATAAACCTGTACCTGCAGGTTCGCGACGGCAGCACGCCCGTGATCAACGCCATTTCGCTGCTGCTCATTGTGGGAACCTCGCTGCTGGCCCTCGTCAACCTGTTTTTCAGTGGAAAAGGAGCCAAAGATGTTTCTTGAGCGCCTGGCGCACAGACCCTTGATCGGCGCGCATCGCGGCGCGCGTTCGCTGGCTCCGGAAAACACCCGGCTGGCTTTTGAGACTGCCCGGCGTTGCGGCGCGGACTTTGTCGAACTGGACGTGCAGCGTACGTCCGACGGCAAACTGGTGGTAATTCATGACGACACCCCCGGCCGGACCTCCAATGCGCCCCAGCCGCAACGGCCGGTCTGGGAGTACAGCTGGGAGGAGCTGCAGATTCTGGATGCAGGGTCCTGTTCCTGCGGACCGATCCGTTCGGAACCGTGGCTTCCGGGGACGTTCGGGAAAGCGATTATCCGCTGGTCCGCCAACAGCGTATCGCCCTGCTTTCGGAAACCCTGTTCTTTTTCAGCGCCAACCAGTTCCCCTTCAATCTGGAGATCAAAGACCAGACAAATGCGCCGGGGGATTTATCGCTGGTGGGTGATGTGCTGGACACCCTGGAGAGTACGGGCACCTGGGAGCTGGCGCTCCTGTCCTCCTTCAATCCCGCCTATATGGCCGAGGTCCATTATCTGGAGCCGAACCTGCCCACGGCGCTGCTCGTGGAAGACAAGCATCCGGACAACTTGCTGGAACGCCTCCACAGTCTGGGGGTCTGCGCCTACCATCCTGATTGCGCCATCACCGATCCGGAGATGGTGCGTACGCTTAAGGATGCGGGATTTGTAGTCAATCTCTGGACGGTCAACGATACGCAGGTTGCCGCGCCCCTGGTGGCGGCCGGAGCCGACGCGCTGATCACGGACTGGCCGCAGCGCATGACGGCGTTTTTTCGCTAGCCCTTCATTCGACAGAAATCCGGACCTGCGGTATACGGGGAGTAAGAAGATATTTTCAGGAGGATTTTTTATGGCTGAAAAAGGTTCCGTTTCCGCTGCTATTTTCTGGATGTGCGTCATTGGCGTGCTGCTTTGCTGGCTGCAGTTTTTCGGCCCGCTGATTGCGGGATTTGTGGGCGGCAAAAAGGCCGGAGGCGTCGGAAATGCGCTGACAGCGGTTTTTCTGCCCTGTATATTGATCGGCGCGGGGGTATTCGTGTTTTTTACCATGGTCACCTTCAATCCGCTGGTCGGACTGGTGGCTTCCATCGGCATGGGCATGCTGATCATTCTGAATATCGGTTCCCTGCTGCTGGGGGCGATCATCGGCGGCGCCATGGCCTGAGCCGGTCAGTCGCTGGCTATCCGGACGATCACCGTCTATTTTTTTCTTTTTTCAGGGTGCAGCACAGAACGCGTTGCAGGAGTTCCATTTCAATGGGCTTGGAGAGGTAATCGTCCATTCCGGCCTTGATAAAGAGTTCCTTGTCACCGGACATGGCATAGGCGGTCATGGCCACTATGGGCACCGAAATATTGTCTTTCCCCACATCTCCTTTCCGGATGGCTTTGGTGGCCGCAACTCCGTCCATGCCGGGCATGTTGACATCCATCAGCACCAGGTCGACATGTTGTTCTTTCAGGATTCGCAGAGCATCCTTTCCGTTGGAAGCTTCAATGCTGCTATATCCGAAACGGGCCAGCATCCTTCTGACCGCGAGCATGCTCAACGGATCGTCTTCCGTAATCAGAATCGTATACGGCTGGGTTTCGGCCGCGGGGGTGCTGCCTGCGGCGGAGTCATAGCGCAACGCCTTTTTTGTTTTCGGCACGGTAAAGGGCAACGAAAGATAGACACTGGTGCCCTGGCCTTCCGTGCTTTCAAGAGCCAGTCCGCCGTCCATCAGCTCCACAAGACGCCGGACAATGGCCAGACCGAGACCCGCTCCCTGAAAATGGCGCGTATAGTTCCCCTCTCCCTGGACAAAAGGATCGAAAATGGTGTCGAGCAAAGTGTCGGGAATACCGATCCCCGTATCTTTGATGCAGAACAGCACCCGGATCTGATCCGGGCGCGGACGTGCCAGCAGGGAAATCTCCAGCGTAACAGACCCCTGAGACGTGAATTTGATGGCGTTTCCCACCAGGTTGAAGAGTATCTGCCTGAGCCGTACTTCGTCTCCGACCAGCAGCTTCGGGAGAGCGGGATCCATGACAAAATTCAAAGAAATGCCTTTTTCCCTGGTGGCCGCGGATTGCAGATCGAAAATAGCGTCTTTCAAGGCTTCCAGGTCAAAGGCTTCGCCGATGATTCGCAGTTTGCCCGCCTCGATCCGCGAAAGATCCAGAATGTCGGAAAGCAAGGTTGTCAGGCGAAGTGAAGACTGCAGCGCCACCGAGACATACTGCTGCTGTTCGTCTTCCAGGCTGGTGGTGCCGAGCAGCTGGAGCATGCCCATGATGCCGTTCATTGGGGTCCGGATTTCATGCGACATGTTGGCCAGAAACTCGGATTTGGTCCGGTTTGCGGCCTCAGCGGCAATCTTTTGGGCTTCCAGTTCGTCAACCTGTTCGCGCAGCGCCTCATAGAGGCGGACATTCTCCAGAGCTACGGAGGTAAGATCCGCAAGGGATTGCAAGGTTTCGATGATCTCCGTATCCGGTACGCCCGACTTGGCCCAGTAGGCTCCGATGGCCGCAACGGGAGCTTCCCGGTTGACGGGCACCATGGCCAGGCTTTTGACAAAGGTTTTGCGATAGGCGTCCGTCGGGACACGCGGGTCTGCATAGATGTCCTCGATGACGGCAGATTTGCGGTTGAGCATGACCCAGCCGCTGATGCAGCGGGTGAGCGGAAAGCGCTGTCCTTTCCAGAGGGGCGAGATGGCGTCTTCATCGATATAATGGCATTCTCCGCCATCCCGCAGAACGAATGTCGCTCCGTCTGCGCCTGTAAGGCCGCGTACCGCGGAACGGACCACGGCGATGATGGATTCCTGGTCCTTGGCCATGGATAAATCCCGGGCCACCCTGGTCAACAGTTCGTGGGTACGGACGCGCTGGTCCAGGATTTTGCGGAATTTGACCCGCTCGGTAATGTCCTGGACAGTGCCTACAAAGTCCGTAGCCTGCCTGCTTCCGCCGATTTCTTCGAATTGGACGAGTCCTTGGGCTTTGATCCAGCGTAATGATCCGTCCGGCAGGAAAATACGGAATTCGGTTTCGTAGGGTTCGGGCGCATCACGATCCAGCGCTGCTTCGACTTTTTCCCATACCTTGGGCAAATCGTCCGGGTGCATCCGTTTCAGAATTTCGTCATTGTCACAGGCGTCGTAGTCGATTTGGAAGATTTCTTTGTAGCGTTGGTCAAAAGAGGAGATCCGGGTGGCAGGATCATAATGCCACCAGCCCATCCGGGCCGCATCCAGGGCCAGTTGGCGTTGCTGCGCGATTCGCTGTATCTCGCTTTCCGCCAGCTTGAGATCCGTGATGTCCTGCGCAATTCCTACCAGACCGGCAATTTGGCCTTTGTCATCCCAATACGGGCTCTTGACTGATAGGAAAAAGCGCTTGCCCTCGGGCGTTTCCGCCATTTCTTCGAACTTGAGGGTTACTCCGGAATCGACGACAAGCTGGTCATTGGCCATGTGCTCATCGCCAATATCCGAATCGTAGATTTCCCGAGAGGTTTTACCGAGCACTTCATCGGCACCTTTTTGCATCATGTCCAGAAAATTGTTGCTGATGCGTACGAGGCGGCCCTGGAGGTCCTTGGCGTAGAAAATCGTGCCCTGGGCTTCGCTGATCGCTTCCAGCATGGCCTGGGACTGCTGCAGTGCTATTTCCCGGTCCTTGCGCTGCGAAATATCCGTGGAAAAAGATTCGTAATACTGCGTCAACCCGTCCGTATCGCCAACCGCCCGAAGGCTCATCGAAGTCCAGAATTCCGTCCCGTCCCTGCGTTTGCGGCGGACTTCGTAGTTGGTCAATTCCCCTGAAGTCCGAACTTTATCGAGGAGTTCTTCCCGTTCGCCAGGGATGCAGTAAGTCTGATCCGCAATGGAATGGACTTCCGTGCAAAGCTGTTCGGCAGACGTATAGCCCAGCATCTGAGCCAGAGTGCTGTTTGCGGAGAGGTAGCGGCCTTCCGGAGTGGAGCGTGCAAAGCCGACAGGTGCGTCCATGAGAACGGTGTTCAGGTTGGCATACGCTTCGCGTAACGCGCGGAGTTCCTCCAACATACTCGTTTCATGGGTATTGGCTTTAGGCATGGGTACGACCTGCTTTGGTAAAAAAGACGGATACTATTTTCTAGCATGTTTTTGGGTCCACTGCCAGCGCGCGGGAAAGAAAAGGAAAAAAAGTGCAACTGTGCGCCAAAGGAGCCTGATTGTGCGCAATATCTACCTATATTTTAGAATTATACCGTAATGGTAGCATGTTAAACACGATTTTCCTCTTGTCCGTAACAAACTAATAAGGTACGCGCATTGTGAAAGGAGGTAGTTAGATGGATATTTATTCTAGACTGTATAACGCATTGCAGGAGAAAGCCCAAGGCGTAACATTGGATATCCTTTCCATCGGCCTCGGATATTCCTGTGTGTGCACGGACAACGGCGGCATAGGCGTAGCCTTTACCCCAAAAGGGGTTTCCTCCAGCTGCCAGGTTTTGAAACCCGCGGAAGAATACGAGGGCATGCCCGCGCTGGAGGCGCTGGAGCAGCTCAAGGCCGGTGATGATCTGCACCGGACCATTGGCCTGGCCCTGGCCAACGCGTTGAATCACGCCTTTGCCAAAGCGATCCCGGAAGACAGGAACAATGACCTGTTGCTGGACGCGCTCGGCATCAAAGAGGGCTGCAAAGTCGCCATGGTGGGCTGCTTCGCGCCCATCATCAAGCTCATCGAGCAGCGCAAGGGCATCCTGGAGATGGTGGACCGAGGCAAAAACATGGGCGATCAGGAAGGCTTTCAGGAAAAGCTCAGAACCTGGCCGGATGCCGTGATCCTCACTTCCACCAGCATCATCAACAATACGTTCGACGAATTGATTCAGCTGATCGCAGCGGACGTGCCCGTGGCCATGGTCGGTCCCAGCACGCCCATGGTGCCGGAAGCCTTTGCCGGACTGCCCGTACGGCTTCTGGCCGGCACCGTGCCCATGGAGCGCGAACCCACTTTGCAGGCCATCCGCCACGCCAAAGGAACGCCCATGATTCTGCGCTTTTCAAGAAAAGCCACGCTTCGGGTTGATTAAAAAAAGAAAGTCTCCGCCGGGCTTAAGAATCTTTTTCTAAAAAAGGTGCTTAAGCCGTCGGAGGCATTTTTATGGGAGTTTTTTCAGACGCGCGCGGTAAAACCGCCGGAGGGGCGGCTGTTGTCCGCGTTGAGCAGGGCGGAGAGCACGTTCGTACGACCGTGCGGCAGTTGTGTGGCGCCGTGCCATTCGAGTCCGGGCGTATCGGGAATACGGGGGTGGCATTTGTCCGGATGTTCGGCAAAAAGCCGGGCGCCGGCTCGCTTGCCCTGCAGCAGCAGCTGTAGTTCGCAGTGCCCCATTTCGGGATGGTCGAATCCCAGAGCCAGTTCGGCCACGGAGCCGGATGTCAGCTTGCGGCCGCCGGCGAGCAGCTCGCAGGCCATGGGCTCGGGCATCAGCCAGGGGAGATAGTACAGACGTCCCGCGCCCCGGGCCTGCAGTCCGAGATTCAGCCAGGAGAGCGGGCCGAGCAGGTCCGCGAACTCCAGAGCCAGTTCGGGATCCTGGGCCAGCAGGGCGAAAAATTTTTGCTTGCGTGCGGCAGCGTTTTTACCGCTCCAGCGCAGGCTGCGCTTACGCAGGGCGGACTCAAAACGCGTACGCGCTCCCCAGAATGCCCGGGCTAAATCCGGAAACGCGGCCTGCGCGCCCACGGAAGCCGGTAGAATTTCCTGGAGGATGATTTCCGGCACCAGGCTGCGGACCAGAAAATAGAGATATTGTCCGGGGTCGGGCCTGGTGGCTATCTCCGCCAGCAACTCCTGCCCTTCCACATTGACCCAGGCCAGCCCTTCAGCTTCCCAGCGCAGCATGACGCCGCGCAGGCGATCGCCCACGCGGTGGCGCTTGCGGAAGAGCCGTCCCCGCTCCTCGCCGCCGCCGCCGTAGCCGCCGAATCCCGATCCATACCCGTCGATACGCATCACAAAACTCCGTAGCGGGCAATGGCAACGTCGCGGGACTGCATGCCCCGCACTTCCGCCGGGGCAAAGGCCCTGGACGCGCATAGGGGGGACACGACATGTGCGCAACGCATGCTGTTATACTCGCCAGCCAAAGTTTTTTGGGAATCCAAAAGCCTTTTATTCAAAAAAGGATTTTGGCCGCCGGAGGCATTCTTCACCGCCGTTTGGCTTCCATGATAATCAGTTCCACTTCGTCGGTGGTCATGCCTGTGGAGCGTGAAAGCGCTTGTATGGAGAGGCCCTTTTTGTAGCCGTTGAGGATTTTCTGGCGCGGATTCTGGGGTTTGAGGTCCACTTTGCCGGCGATGTTTTCAGCTTCGGCCAGCAGCGCCTTGAGTTCCTCCACGCGGCGCGCAAGGGCGTCGTCCAGGTTTTGCAACTGGTTCTGGCGCGTTTCAAAGGAGGTGACGACCTCCTGTTCGAGTTCGGCGTTAAAATGGAGACGGGCCAGCAGATCCTCCTGTTTGTCCTGCATCAGCTGCAGCAGGGATTCGGAACGCTTGAGCCGGAAGAAGAAGACGATCAGGAGAAAGAGCAGAAAGATTTCGGTCACACTCAGACCGATGAGCATCCAGAAGGACATGGAAAGGTGTCCACCTCCGGGCGCATTCAGATGCGCCTGTTGATAAGATTGCCCATAAAGGGGGTTTTGGCCAGGGCTTGTTCGGTTTCTTCCTCGGCCGGCTGCTTCCTGCGGCGCTTGCCGTCCTTTTTGTTTCTGGCCTGGGCGCCGCCGCCACTGCCGCGCGCGTCAACAGCGTTGGCGCCGTCCTGCTTTTCGTTTTTCTGCACCTGTTCCCGCTGTTGTCCGGAGACATCGTTGGCAGCCTGGTTCATAATGCTCTGCTGCACATCAGGCGCAGCCTGCATGGCGCCGGAAATTTCCCCAACCAAAGGAATCTGGGTAAAAAGCAGGTTGATGGACATGACGTGTTACCTCACGAGATACTCCTGTATCAGTAACGTGGTCAAACGGTCCGTGCTCAGGTACTGATTCATGACCGAGAGCAGTTCTTTCTTTAAAATCTCCTCGTTCTTCTTATCGGACAAAAAGACAAGGTCTTTATTGCGTAAATAGTAATAAATAGCATCTCTGAGAACAAGGGTTTTAGTCTGAATTTCCCAGGAGAGTTTTTCATTATCCGTGGCGGTGGCCAGGCCGCACTTGAGCAGGCGTATCTTGCCGTCGTCGGTCTGGTACTCGATCCAGAACGGCTCCATTTTGACGATGAATTCGGGTTTTTCCGGTTCCACGGTCTGCGCCGGCTGTTCGGGTTCGGGCATGGGGGGGGGCGGCGGCGGTGGCGGGGGTTCGGCCGCGGGCCAGAGCAGGACCACCAGGAGAATGGCTATAAGCAGGACGCCTCCGCCGAGGCCTGCCAGAACGCGTTTGTCTTTGAGCAGGGCGGCGACGCCGGCCTTGGGCTTTTCTTCCGGCTCTTCGGGCTGGGCTACCGGTTCGGGAGTTTCCTCCTCTTCTTCCTCTTCCTCCTCTTCCAGAAACGGCGCGTCGTCGAGGTCGAGTTCGACCTTGTCCTTGTCTGGAGTCGCATCAGGAACCTTGAGCTCCTCAGCGTCCAGAAGGGCTTTTTCGCGTAACGGCTCGTCCAGTGAATCGTCGTCCGGAACAAGGAACAGCAGCATGGCGTCAACCGGTTGTTAGAACATAAATGGGGTTATCTGTGCCTCCGGCGGAGGCGCAGCGCCAGATGTTGTGTTTTGTTATGCGCGCTTTTTCTTACAGCGTGCCGTATTGAGTGTTGAAATTTATGCGCAACCGTTTCATGGCTTGCGCATGCAGCTGGGAGACCCGGCCTTCGGTGATTCCCATGACTTCCGCCACTTCTTTCATGTTCAGTTCGTCGCCGTAATAGAGGGACATGACCATTTTTTCCCTGGGCGTCAGGTCGTCGATGAGGCCAGCGACCTTGTCGATAATTTCCTGCAGAGCGGCTGTCTGAAAAGGTTCGTTGTCGAAGTGGGACTGATGTTCGGGAGAAAAGGTGTCCTGAATGGCGTCTATATTGATGCACATCTGGTTTTGCAGGGCTTCCAGGCCGACGCGTACCTCGCGTTCGCTCAGACCGGTTTCGGCCTGCAGCTCTTCTTCCGTGGCCGACCGGCCGTGCTGGTTTTCTATCCGCCGGATGGCTTCTTCCAGCGTACGTACGCGGTGGCGCAGTCCTCTGGAAAACCAATCCATGCGCCGCAGTTCATCCAGCATGGCGCCTTTGATGCGGTTTTCAGCGTAGGTCTCGAACTTGATGTTCAGCTCGGGATTGAACTTTTTGAAGGCTTCCATCAGCCCGAGGGTGCCCGAACTGATCAGGTCGTTGAGTTCGACGTTTTTAGGCAGCTTGGCTTTGAGCCGTAACGCAAGATATTTGATCTTCGGTGCGTAATGCTTGACGATGTCTCTGCGTTCGCCCGTACTAAACTCGTCCCAGGCTTTTTCGCCCGAGTCCAGCATCAACCACGGATGATCAGTGTTGGAAGAGGAGTTTTTTCCAGAAGAACTTGATATTACCATCTAGATTATCCGACACGCGCCATGTTTTGATAGTTTCTGCAATGTTGCGTACGGCCTTGCTCGGTGCTGCGTCATGTGCTGCATGGCAAAACGGCACCTGGTCCACGACGGCTTTGCGTACTATTGGGTCTTGCGGGATAAATCCGACAAGGTCAAGAGACACACCGTCCAAAAAATGTTCACACGCCTGGTATAAGCGCGAAAAAACGGCTTTGGCCGTTTTGCGGTCCGACGTCAAATTGACGATGACCTTAAAATGCTCAATGCCGTGGTTGAGCTTAAGCACTTTGATCAATGCGTACGCATCTGTCAATGACGTGGGTTCAGGCGTCATTACAACAATGCGTTCCTGTACGGCAAGGTTGAAATAGAGCACATTATCATTTATTCCGGCGCCCGTGTCTACGATTAGATAATCAACCTTGTCCTCAAGATAGTCCATGGCTTCCAAAAGGTCCAGTTTTTGCCCGGTGTTCAGGGAAAGCATTTCGCTGACGCCTGATGACGCGGGCAAAATTTTGAAGCCGTAGGGCGTATCGTAAAGAACATCCTGTACGGAAACCCCCTCATGAAAAAGGTGGAACAGATTCAGTTGCGGGGCGAGCCCGAGGATGACGTCGACGTTGGCCAGGCCCAGGTCCGCGTCGAGCAGAACAACGCGTTTTCCCAGCTTTTCCAATTCATAGGCCAGGTTCACGGAGACGTTGGTCTTACCGACGCCACCTTTGCCCGATGTGATGGACAACACCAGGGGATAAGCGGAATTCATGGTGCTTGGGCTCCAATTCATTTTCATTGTTCGTTCGGCAGTTTGTGCTTGAATACCAGCCTCCAGAGCGGCACATGCTTGGCCGCCGCCATGGTTTCGGCCAGTCCTGTCCCGTAGGACAGGGCGGAAATCGGCAGGGAGGTGGCCACCGCCGTATTTACAATGGCTCCGAAACTACAGGCCTCATCGAGTTTCGTCCAGATCAGGCTTTTGGCCAGCGGCGAATAATACTGCCGTTCAAAATCCTTGAGCTGGCCGGGCGCAAAATGGGGCGACAACGCGATATGCAGAACCAGGTCCCGTGCGGCGTCCAGACCGAGTTTGCCCATCAGGCGCTCCAGGGTCTGCCGCCGTTCCAGTCCGGGAAGATCCAGAAAAACTTTGTCGTATTCGTCCGACTCGGAAACCAGATGCGCGAATTCCAGGGGACTCTGGATTTCGGCAAAGTCGAACTCCGAAAGCTCCGCGTAATGCTGGAGAATCAGCTTGCTCTGCAGCCGGCGTTGGTCCGTGTTGACCAGGCAGATGCGGGCGGAGGGTTTTTCGTGTTTGACGGCAAGGGCCATGCGCAGCAGCGCGGACGTCTTGCCTACGCCGTGCGGACCGGCCACGGCATGAAAGCGTTCCGGCCAGTTTTCTCTGCACCAGGGACGGACATCGACCATGCGTTCCAGGGGGCCGAGTATGGAAGTGCCCGGGTGATTCTTGAGTTCCGTGTAAATATCCAGGATCACCTGAGCGGCGACGCTTTCGCGTTCGAGATATTCCAGAGCCTGCCGCTGAATGGGGGTGAGCAGGTGCAGGTCGAGCTGCGGACGCAGCAGCGTGACCAGATGTTCTTTGATCTGGCTCCACTCCTGATGCCACTGGTCCCAACCCGGCGGCGGATCCTGAGGCGTGGTCGGACGGCCGCTGGCGTCAGTTGTTTTCTGCCCGTGGGGGCCGTTGTTGCCGGCGCGGTATTCGGAGGACTGCTGGTCGGGATTGTCTTCCAGAGCGGCGGTAATTTCGCAGATGTTTTGTCCGTTGTCATCGCAATGGCGCGTGCCGAGAATGACGGCATCAGGGCCGAGTTCGGCCTTGATGCGGTCCAGTACGGACGTGGTATCTGATCCTCGAAAGGTTTTAAGCCGCATTCTTCATACTCACTGTCGCCATGGAGTTCAAACGGATGTCGCCCGGAATTTCCGCCTGCGAAATCACCGGCAGCGTGGGCAGAAAGCGCCGCAACAGCTGCGAGAGATGCGGCCGGACCACGGGGGTGGTCAGCAGTACGGGCTGTCCGTCCGTGGCCAGACCGTTTTCGCTGGCGTCGTTGATTCTTTTGATAATCATCTGGGCCGTACCCGGATCTAGGGCCATATAGGCGCCGTGGTCGGTCTGGCGCAGGCTTTCCTGCAGCGTACGTTCCACACTCATATCCAAAGTAATTATGGGTAAAGCGCCGCTGCTGTCCAGATATTGTTTGACAATTGTCCTGGAAAGGCGCTCGCGGGCGTATTCGGTCAGCTGATCCGGGTCCTTGATGCTCTGTCCGATATCGGCCAGGGTTTCCACGATGGTCAGCAGGTCGCGGATAGAGACGTTTTCCTTGACCAGATTCTGCAGAACCTTCTGCAGGCCGCCAAGTTGCATGGTGCCCGGTACGAGTTCTTCCACGGCCTTGGGCGCGGTTTTGGAAAGGTTGTCCAGCAGCGCCTGGATTTCCTGACGGCCGAGGAATTCGTGCAGGTTGCGCTTGAAAACCTCGGTAAGGTGCGTGGCAATGACGGTGGACGGGTCGACCACCGTGTAGCCGGCGAGCATGGCCTCCTCCTTGTGCGCCGCGGGAATCCACAGGGCGGGCAGGTTGAAGGCCGGCTCCTGTGTCGCAATGCCTTTGATCCTGTGTTTCACGTCGCCCGGATCCATGGCCAGGAAGTGATCGATGAGGATTTCCGCTGTGGCGACCTCGTTGCCCTTGATCAGCACGGAATACTGTCCGGGTTTGAGCTGCAGATTGTCGCGCAGATGCAGGGACGGAACGATCACGCCCATATCCAGGGCGAACTGGCGGCGGATGGAGCGGATACGCGAGAGCAGGTTGCCGCTCTGGTTTTCGTCCACCAGCGGTATGAGCCCGTATCCCACTTCCAGCTCCAGAACGTCAAGGGGCAGCAGGGATTGCACTTCTTCCGGAGAATCCAGACCCGGTTCCTTGGCCTTCTTGTCTTTTTTCTCTTTGCCCTTCTCTTCTTTTTCCGGACGGGTTTCCACCATGCGCGCGGCCAGATAGAGCAGCGCGGAGAAGATCAGGAAAGGAATGGTGGGCATGCCGGGCACGATGGCGAAAATGACCAGCACGGCCGAAACCAGTTTGAGCGAACGGGAGTTGTAGGACAACTGGCCGATGAATTCCTCGCCCATCTTGGCTTTGGAGGCGGAACGCGAAACAATGATACCCGCGGAGGTGGAAATGATCAGCGAGGGGATGGTGGAGACCAGACCGTCGCCGATGGTCAGCAGCGTGTAGGTATGGGCGGCTTCCAGCCAGGTCATGTCCTTTTGGATGATGCCGATGAGAATGCCGCCGATGATGTTGATCATGGTGATGAACAGGCCGGCTTTCACGTCACCTTGAACGAACTTGCCCGCACCGTCCATGGCGCCGTAGAAATCCGCTTCGCGGCGGATGGTCTCACGGGTTTCCCGTGCTTCGTCTTCTGTGATCAGTCCGGCGTTCAGGTCCGCTTCAACGGCCATCTGCTTACCGGGCATGGCGTCCAAGGTAAAACGGGCGGCGACTTCACCGATACGCGTCGTACCGGCGACGATGACCACTTTGTTGAGGATGAACAGAATTACGAAAATAACAACGCCGATGAGAAAGTTGCCTCCCACGACGAATTCGCCGAAGGACTGGATGACATCGCCGGCGGCTGAGGTGCCTTCTTCGCCGTGCATCAGGATCAGACGTGTTGAGGCCACGTTCAGAGCCAGGCGGAGCATGGTGGTGACCAGCAGCAGCGAAGGGAATACGGAAAATTCCATGGGGCTGGTCATGAACATGGAGGTGATCAGGATAACCATGCTCAAGGAGATGCTCAGGCTGAACATCATGTCCAGAAATATGGTGGGCAGGGGAACCAGCATGGTGAAGAGAATGATCACCACGCCTGTAGCGAGCAGAATGTCGCCCTGCTTGGCAAACCTGTTGTAATCTATAGTAGGTAATGCAGGCCCTGGCATATTTTTGACACCTCTTCAGCTTGGCGATGTTATCTCGGTCGCCCGTTGGGACGCTTGAATTTATTGAGCGAAGCCAGGATCGAGGCCACGGCCTGGAACAATTCGGCCGGGATGGAGTCCCCAATCTCCACTTGTTTATACAAAGCCTGTGCCAGCGGCTTGTTTTCACGGATGGGAATATTATGCTCGCGGGCTACTTCCTTGATTTTCAAGGCCATATGGTCCGCTCCTTTGGCCAGAACAACGGGCGCCGGGGCAAGCACCGGATCGTACTGCAGAGCCACGGCAAAGTGTGTGGGGTTGGTGATGACCACGTCGGCCTGGGGGACCTTTTTCATCATCCGTTTCATACCAACGGCCAGCATTTTCTGTTTCTGCTTCATTTTGATTTTGGGATCGCCTTCAGCCTGCTTGCGTTCGTCCTTGACCTCGTCCTTGGTCATCTTCAGGTTTTCGTTGTAATCCCAGCGCGTGTACCAGAGATCGGCCGCGGCGATGATGAACATCGGGACGATGGCGTAGACCACCATTTTGGCTCCGGTGGAAAGCAGATAAGAGCTGAGGTGGAAGGCGTCCTGGTAGAACAGCGGAAGCAGGTGGTCCATCTCCTGGCGGATGACGATGTAGGGAGCAATGCCGATGCAGATGGCCATGAGTATGCTTTTGCCCAGGCGGACAAAGGTGTTCAGGTTGAACATCATCCGTTTCAGGCCGCCGACGATGTCGAAGATCCGGCCGAACTTTGGGTCGAAGACCTTGGGAGCCCAAAGGCTGCCCACTTGCAGCCGGTTGGCCAGGTAAGCCACAAGCCCCATGAACAGCAGCATGGGCATGATCATTTTGGCGATCTGAATCATGGTGGTCACCATCAGGGCGACCACTTCCTGGTTGGTCGGGTTGAATTCGAAGCAGACCGTAAAAAAATAGCGGTACGTACCCATGAGATATTCGGCCAGGAAGCTGATGTAGAAGTACATGGCCGACAAGCCGGCCAGAATAACAAAGCTTTTCCCGACCTCTTGGGATTTCGGGACGTTGCCGTCCTCACGTGCTTTTTTTATTCGTTTTTGAGTAGGGTCTTCTGTTCTACTCGGATCTTCCTGCGGCATAGTACGCTACCTCGGCGGCTTCAGCTGGCCGCCCGCAAAATGTTGGTGAACATCGCGCCGAAATCGTTGATATAATCACGCATGTACATGGAAATCAGCGTGAACATGGATCCCAGAAAGGAAAAACCCACGGCGATTTTCAGCGGGAAGCCCAGCATCAGCAGATTCATCTGCGGGGCTGCGCGTCCGACCAGTGCCAGCGCCAGATCAACAAGAAATACGGCTGTGAGCACCGGTGCGGCGATTTTTACGGCCAATACGAAAAGCTGGCTGGAAAAGGACAGCATGCTGTCCGCAAGCAGCGGGGTGATCATCAATCCGCCCGGTGGAATGAGCTGGAAACTCTGGGCCAGGCCGGAAAGCAGGTAGAGATGCCCGTCGAGTGTCAAAAAAGTAACCATGGCAATCATGTACAAAAAATGCGAGGTCACGGCCGCCTGCGTTCCCGTGTCCGGATCCATGACGTTGACCATGGCGAAGCCCATGGAAAAGCCGATGATCTGGCCTCCGGTCTGGATTGCGGCGAAAATGATGCGGACCATCAGTCCGAGGATCAACCCCAGAACCAGTTCACTGATCAGCACGATGGTCAATCCCAGCGGATGCGTCGGAAAAGCGATGTGTTTGAAGCCCACCGAATTGTAAAACGTCAGACTTAAGACCATGCACAAAGCGCCTCTGACGGTTTTCGGTATGCCCTGTCCTCCAAAAAAAGGAAGTAAAAACAGGATCATAGTCACGCGAAGCATGGTCATCAAGAATCCGAAGATTTGATCGTGAGTGAAATTGAACAGTTCCATGGCCCTGAGAAAGCAAGATATGGGCCAAGATTTCGGATGATTGCACAGGACCGGCGGACCTGAGTGGGGACCTTTACGCGACCGTTAGAGGGCGGTGTAAAGAGCGTCTGTGAAGAAAGGGCACGGAAAGATGGCGTTGCCCTGGTTGAAAAAAAGCGGCCCGGGCGGGCCAGGGAGGCAGAACTGCTGGAGAGACGTTAGGTTTTTTTCAAGGCCTTCATGCGGATTTCGCCTTCGAGACTTGCGCCTTCCTCAACTTCAAGAGCCGGAGTCTCGAGGTTGCCTGTCATGACGGCGCTTTTATACAGGGTTATTTTCTGTTTGGCGCTGACTTCGCCGGAGATATTGCCGGCGGACTTCAGTTCCGCAACGTTGATTTTACCCGAGACATCCCCTTTTTCACCGATGACGAGGGTGCCTCCGGAGGTGATGTCGCCAATGAGCTTTCCGGTTATCTGGGCGATACCGGTGAATTCGAAGTGCCCCTCAAAAACAGTGCCTTCGCCGATATAAGCGTTTATGCCGACGTTTTTTTGCGTGCTTTTCTCAGGCGTTTCGATTTTTTTCTTGCCGCCAAAGGCCATGGGTGCCTCCTTGCCGGATAGTGTCCGGCAGACATATCATGAAAGTCAGCTATTGCTTATCATCGTATGTGTAATTTTAAAAATCTTTTTTTGCCAAGTTTTATGACGTACTCGCCGGGCTCCAGAGGCGTTTCTCCGTCGGAGGCTTTTTCTCCGTCTATGGAGAGCGCTCCCTGTTTGATCAGCCGTCTGGCTTCGCCGCGAGAGGCGCACAGGCCGGAAGCTTCCAGGAAATTCACCGGCTTGCTCGCATCACCCTGGTCGGCTCCGTGTTCGGGCATGTCGTCCGGGAGTTTGCCCTGGGCGAACACACGGTTGAATTCCTCCAGAGCGGTTTCCCCCGCTCCGGCGCCGTGATAGCGGGCGGTAATTTCGCAGGCGAGCATTTCCTTGGCTTTTTTGGGGTGCAGCTGCCCGGACTGCACGTCTTCTTTCAGCGTGGCTATTTCTTCTAGCCCCTTGTCCGAAAGCAGTTCGTAATAACGCCACATCAGGTCGTCGGAAATGGACATGAGCTTGCCGAACATGTCCGCGGGCGCGTCTTCTATGCCCACGTAATTGCCCAGAGATTTGCTCATTTTGTTGACGCCGTCCAGGCCTTCCAGCAGAGGCATGGTCAGAATGCACTGCGCTTCCTGGCCGTATTGGTGCTGCAGCGTACGGCCCATGAGCAGGTTGAACTTCTGGTCTGTGCCGCCCAGTTCCACGTCGGCCTTGAGCGCGACCGAGTCGTAGCCCTGCACCAGCGGGTAAAGAAATTCGTGGATGGAGATGGGCCGGTTGTCGTTGTAACGCTTATGGAAATCATCGCGTTCGAGCATGCGGGCCACGGTGTAGCGCGAGCAGAGCGAGACGAAATCAGAAGCGGAAAAAGCATTCATCCACGTGGAGTTGAAAGCGATTTCGGTTTTGTCCGGGTCGAGAATTTTGAATATCTGCTGCTTGTAAGTCTCGGCATTGGCCAGAACCTGCTCGCGGGTCAGGGGCGGGCGGGTTTCGTTTTTGCCGGTGGGGTCGCCGATCATGCCGGTGAAATCACCGATGAGGAAAATCACCTGGTGCCCAAGCTCCTGAAAATGTTTGAGCTTCTGGATCAGGACCGTGTGGCCGAGATGCAGATCCGGCGCCGTGGGGTCAAACCCGGCTTTGATCCTGAGCGGCACGCCGCGCTGGAGTTTTTTGACGAGTTCCTCTTGGTCGATAAATTCAACAGCACCTCGCATGATGTGCTGCAAAGTCGCATTGATATCCATGTACGTTTCCGAAAAGGGGTTACTTTTCAGGTGCGCCGGCCCGAACAAAATGGAGCCACCGCGACCCGGGGTTGGTTATTCCTCAGCGTATCGAAACAGTTCAATATGTTCTGCGCGGCCCGTATCCGCGGAGAGTTCCATGAGTACGCCGCACATAGTCACTTTGCCCCTGGCAGGGATAAAGCGCGTAGGCAGTCCGTTAACAAAGCGTTCCAGAACAGCTTCGTATTCCATGCCCAGAACCGACGCGTCCACGCCGCACATGCCGGCGTCCGTGACGGCAGCCGTACCGCCGGACAGAATACGTGCATCGTTGGTCTGCACATGCGTGTGGGTGCCAAGAACAGCGCTTACTCTGCCATCCAGGTAATAGGCAAGCGCTATTTTTTCCGAAGTAGCCTCGGCATGTATGTCCACTATGCGCAAAACAACGTCCTCAGGCAATTCGCCGAGCAACCTGTCCATAGTCCGGAAAGGGCAATCCAGCGGGTCCATGTAGGTCCGGCCGAGCACATTGCAGACCGCGACCCGCTGCCCGTTCTGCGCCGTGACCACCACGCTGCCGGAACCGGGGGTCTGGGGCGGATAATTTGCCGGACGCAGGAGGCGTTCTTCCGTGTTGAGAAAGTGGTAGACCTCTTTATAGCGCCAGATATGGTTGCCCGCAGTCAGCACGTCCACACCCGCGGCGAACAGGTCGCGCGCGTTCTTGGGGATGAGCCCGATGCCTCCGGAGGCGTTTTCGCCGTTTGCAACCACAAAATCCAGCTCCAAGGATTTCCGCAGATCAGGAAGGACCTTGAGGACGAATTTGCGGCCGGACTGGGCCATAATGTCGCCTAAAAACAGAACGCGCATAACTGCTCCGATGCCGCCTGGGAAGTCTCTTTCGTTTCACAGGCTCCGGCACTGTAGCCGTTGAGGCCGTACTAAGCAAGTGTAAGGATTCTCTGGCAGAGGCATTTCGCACCCACGTTGTCGTTGTCAGGGATACATACATGACAGCCTGAAGCTGTGAAACAGTTTTATCCGGACGTCTTCTTCCTGGCGGAACAAAGGTTGTTTTCCATTCCGTATGCGGCTGCGGTCTCTATCGCTTTCTTCCTGTTTCATCACTGTTTTTTACCGAATAAGCAGACTGAACTTTTGTGTTTTTAGGACCAGTTTTCATATTGAAAAATAGGAAATACATTTCATATTTTTTGTAAAATTGACAAAATGGTACAATTTGTGTTTAATAAAACCGTTGTGACTGCCAGAAAACGGGTGGGGACTCTTTAAAACGGCAGGGCAACACGGGACACTGCCTGTGCGTACATTCTTTGTGTACTATACTGGTAGGATTTTTTTATAGCCTTTTGAAGACAGGGGGGTGCCTGTGAACCTCAATACCGTATCGCAACACAAAGGTTCGTTGCTTCGCTCCATGCCCGAAGTGGTCAACTACACCTCGTCGTTTCGTTCAATCAACAAGCGCTGGGACGGCGCCATTACCGCGGGGATGATTGAAACAGGCCGGATGGACGATGAAGCGTCCAGGCTGTTTGCTCCGTTGATCCAGGATATGGGATCCACCAAGAACAGGTACAGCGAGATTCAGAATCGCCTGGTGGAGGCCATCATGCTTGAGATGGCCAAAAAAGTCATTCTGGAAGTCAAGGACGCGGCGAAATTCGCCATCAACATCCTCAAGCGGAATCTTTTCGAACGTACGGCCGACGTGGGCTATCTGGCCACGGATGCGGAAATCATCAAGCTTCTGCAACTGGTCCGGGAAACGGACGACACGCAGGTTCTGGCCGAAGAGGGCCAGCGCATTCGCCGGCGCCTGGCCGAATACCAGTTTGAGTATACGGTCTATGATGAAATCCTTGTGCTCGACACCGAAGGCTACGTCCGCGCCAATTTATGCCCTGACAATACGCTGCGGATTTCCAGGGACCCGTGTCTGAAGCTGGCCCAGGACATCAATCTGCACAGTACGCAGGATGCCGACAAGTTTGTCGAGATACTGCGCGAAACAGATCTGCATCCCCGTCCGGGAAAGACCCTGGTATACGCCCAGAAGATAGAGGATCCGGAGACGCTGAGATCTCTGGGTACCCTGTGCCTGTGCTTCAATTTCACACAGGAGGTGGAGGGCATTTTCAAGGACCTGCGCCTGGGCAACGAACGCATGACCCTGGCTTTTCTGGATGCGGACGGCAGCGTCCTGTGCTCCAACAACGAGGAGCTGTTGCCGGCGGGTGCAAAGGTCGCCACGGATGCGGAAGCTGATTTCAAAATCCTGACCGTGAAAAATCACCAGTATCTGGCCAATACGTCGCTTACGGACGGCTACCAGGGGTTTTACGGCCTGGGCTGGTATGGCCTGGCCATGGTGGAAGTGCAGTCCGCCTTTGCCCAGGACGGCGGCGGCAACGGAATGGATCCTGGCCTTTTGCAGAAGCTGCAAAGTTTTTCCCATGAACTTACGGGCATAAAGGACGAGTCTGATGGCTTGCTGGCGGATATGAAGCTGGACAGCATCAACGGCCAGGTCAAGGCAGCCAAATACAAGGCGGACGGGTTTGTGGAAGTGCTGCGTTTCGTGGACTGGATCGGCGACGAAATCGACGGCCTGCTTTCCCAGGCCATCAAAAATCTGCAGCGTACGGTTGTGACTTCCTTGTTCAACGATCTGCAGTTTCGCGCTTACAAGGGCAACAATATTGCCGACCGCAACCTGTACGAACGGGCCAACGATGTCTGCTGGTGGGCGCTGACGCCGCTTTTCCGCAGTCTGCTGGCAAAGAACGAACGCCAAGGGCTCACGGAAGACGAACGCCAGAGTCTCACCGACAATCTTCAGTACATCAACGACCTCTATACGCCCTATCTGCGCCTGGTGCTGACCGACACCAAAGGCGTGGTCGTGGCCCTGTCCGATCCGCCCGCGGATCTCGATGAGCGGCTCACGGACCAGAGCTTGCCCAAGGGGCAGCAGTTCGTTGGCATGCAGCTGAATACGGGATTCGTGAGCAAGGCTCTGTCTCTGCCTTCCAGTAAGGATTACTGCGTTTCAGCTTTTGAGCCTTCCGTTCTCTATGGCGGACGACCCACGTACGTATACGGCACAGCGATACGCAGCCTGGATGATTCCGGGCGGCCCGTGGGAGTGATTCAGATTGTTTTCGACTCCGAACCGCAGTTTCTGGACATGCTGCTGGCGGTTCTGCCCCGAGATGAAAACAAGGGAATCCAGAAAGGGAGCTTCGGAGTTTTTACGGACCGGGGGAAGAAGGTCATATCCTCCACATCCGCGGCGTACGCGCCCGGAGACCTCCTGCCGTTGCCCGACACCTTGTTTCACGGGGAACAGGGCGAACGGCAGTCCTCTGTGGTGGAACTCGACGGACGCTACTACACCGTGGGGCAGCAGGTCTCCGCAGGGTACCGCGAGTACAAATGCAGCGACGGTTATGTAAACGACGTCATCTGTCTGATTTTCACACCAATATAGCGCAGAGCAAACAAAACAATAAAAAACGGGCCGGTTGCAGATGCAGCCGGCCCGTATGTTTAGTTGCTATGATGGCGAGCGGTTATTCGCCGCGCAGCATGCCGAGCGCTCGATGCAGGCGCGCCAGGGTGCTGTCCTTCCCCAGAACTTCCATGGTTTCAAACAGTCCGGGGCTGACCGTTCCTCCGGTAAGCGCCACGCGCAGCGGTTGCGCCAGGACCTTGAACTTCAAACCCGTTTCGTCCAGATAGGCCTGGACCACGGCCTCCAGGGAGGGCTGATCAAAGGTTTCAAGGGCTTCAAACTTCTCGGCCAAGGTTTTGAGGTGCGGCTTGATTTCCTCGGTGAGAAATTTGCTGACCGCTTTGTCGTCGTATTTGAGTTCCCGGTCAGGCAGAACGAAAAAAGCAGCGGCTTCGGCCATTTCTTTCATGGTTTTGGCCCGCGGCTTGTAGAGCGGAATGATTTTTTTCAGGTAGCTTATGCAGCTGGCGTCGCTTCCGCCGATGCCGAGCATGGCCAGCTGGCCGGCCAGGAGCGAGGCGAGGCGGTCGTCCGAGGCTTCCTTGATGTGCTGGCTGTTCAGCCAGAGCAGTTTGTCCGGATCAAAGGCCGCCGCGGACTTGTTGAGATGCTGGGTGGAAAACTTTTCAATCAGCTCCTGGATGCTGAAAATTTCCTGGTCGCCGCAGCTCCAGCCCAGCCGGGCCAGGTAGTTGATCAAGGCCTCAGGCAGCATGCCGTCCAGTTCGTATTCCAGTACCGAACGCGCGCCGTGGCGCTTGCTGAGTTTCTTTTTGTCCGGCCCGAGGATCATGGGAACATGGCCGAACTTGGGCAGCTCGTAGCCAAGAGCCTCGTACAGAAGAATCTGGCGTGGCGTATTGTTGACGTGATCGTCGCCGCGGAGCACGTGGGTGACGCCCTGGTCATGGTCGTCGCAGACCACGGCCAGGTTGTAGGTCGGCCAACCATCGGTCCGGCGGATGATCATGTCGTCCAGTTCGCTGTTGTCCCAGGCCACAGTCCCTTTGACCATGTCTTCATACACGGTCTTGCCGGTATGCGGCGTCTTGAAGCGGACAACGTGGTGCGGGGCCGGCCCCAGGCCGAGTTCCCGGCATTTGCCGTTATATTTCGGCTTGAGCCCCTTGGCCCTTGCCTCTTCGCGCATGGCTTCCACTTCTTCCGGCGAACAGGAGCAATAGTAGGCCTTGCCTTCCTCCAGAAGCCGCTCCACCTGCGCGTTGTAAACATCGTAACGCATGCTCTGCTTGATGGGCTTGTCCACCCAATCCAGGCCGAGCCAGAGCAAGGAGTCCAGAATCTGTTTGGTATTTTCTTCGGTGGAACGTTCGCGGTCCGTATCCTCGATACGCAGCAGGAACTTGCCGCCGGAGTGTTTGGCCAGCAGCCAGCTGAACAGCGCGGTACGCGCGCCGCCGATATGCAGGGCGCCCGTGGGGCTTGGGGCAAAGCGAGTGACAATCATAACCTGGCAGAACCCCTATACCGCTTCGACGGCTTTGACTTCCGGAATTTCGCGGATCAGGATGCGCTCGATTCCCCCTTTCAGAGTCATCTGGGACATGGGGCAACCGTGGCAGGCTCCCTGCAACCGGACTTTGACGATACCGTCGTCAGTCACTTCCACCAGCTCGACATCGCCGCCGTCGGCCTGCAGGGCGGGGCGCACTTTTTCCAATGCTGCCAATACTTTTTCTCTCATTTTTCGCTCTCCTTAGCGTCGTTGTGATGCATTGCACCGGCCACTCTATCACGACCGGACAGGGTTATACCTTTTCCCGGACGGCTGTCAAACGGCCCAGGAGAAAGCCCTGAGCCTTGCAACAGCGTGGTTGCGCGGCATTGACCGGAAGTCGCAGGCACACGCATTTGAAGAAAATAAGAACAATAGAGCAAAAAGCCAGACGCATAATGCGGAAAATGCTTCAGCTCTGTATAATGCTGTTCTGTTTCTCAATCACTGCCAAAAAAACGGTGTTTTCCACGTCTCTTCGCCTATTTCCTGCACTGCAGTTTTTTAGGCAGAATCAGCCGGACGCTGCGGTCGTAGAAAAAGTAGTCTCTGGCCCAGTTGATCAGTACGAAGAGGCGGTTGCTAAAGCCCACAAGGTACATGTTGTGGATCACCAGCCAGACGGCCCAGGCGAACAGGCCGGAAAAGGTGAACTTGTTCATTTGTCCCACAGCGGCGTTGCGCCCGATGGTGGCCATGCTGCCTTTGTTGCGGAAAACGAACGGCTTGGCCTGCTCGCCTTTGAGCAAACGCAGCAGGTTCTTTGCCGTATGGCTTCCCTGATCCATGGCGACGCGGCCCAGCTGCGGCAGCTGGCGTCCATTCTGTTCGACGCCGCAGATGTCGCCGATGGCGAAGACCTCCGGGTGGTCCTTGAGCTGCAGGCTGGGCAGCGTCGGAATGCGGCCGCCCCGTGCCAGTTCCAGGTCCAGCCCGCCGATCATGGGCTCGGTCTTGATACCGGCGGTCCAGGCCACCGTATTGGTGGGCAGATCCTCGGCGCTGTCTCCGTCACCCAGGACGATTTTGTCCGGCGTCACTTCGGTGACCTTGGCGCCCAGGCGGACTTCCACGCCCAGCCCCTCGAGCTTTTGTTTCGTATATTCGCGCAGGTGCTGGGGGTACATGGTCAGCAAACTGTCCGCGGCCTCAAGCAGAATGATTTTGACCTGCGAAATATCCAGGGTGGGAAAATCGCGGGCCAGTGCGCCGCGTGTCAGCTCTGCAAGGGCTCCGGAGAATTCCACGCCGGTCGGACCGCCGCCCACAATGGCGAAGGTCATGGCCGCGCGTTTTTTTTCCGGGTCCAGCGCCGTGGTGGCGTATTCGAAGCGGCTTAACACATGGTTGCGCAGGGCAATGCCCTGTTCCAGGGTCTTGAGGGTGAAGGTGTGTTGTTCCGCCCCGGGAGTATTGAAAAAATGGTTCACCGACCCCACGGACATGACCAGATAGTCGTAATCGAGCCGTCTGTCGCAGAGCAGTACCTGTTTCTGGGCGAAATCCACCCCGCGGATTTCATCCATGATGAATTCCACATTATCCCGTCCGCGGAAAATTCCCCGTACAGGCGCGGCGATCTGTTCGGGCTGCACTTCCGCCGCGGCCACCTGGTAGAGCAGCGGGAAAAAGGTGTGGTAATTGTTGCGGTCCACTATCACGATATCCGCATCGGCCTTGGCCAGATTCTTCGCGGTCCACAGTCCGCCGAATCCTGCGCCGAGGATGACGATGCGCGGGCGTTTTTTGCTTTCAGTAGTTGTCATGGCAGGCTCCTTTTCATGCGACGCGTCGTAGCGCGGGGTAAAAGCATTGCAATACGCTCTTTTCCATACTCCAATAGAATAAAAAGAAAAAGAGAATTGTCGAGAAAAAGGAAAAAGAAAAGGTAAAGCCCGCGTAGTTACAATGCGTGCGGGCTTTAGTCTATCACTCAGGAAATGCTGAACATCCGCTCCAGGTCGAATTTGGAGACGGCCTGGAAAGCGATGAGGGTTTCGGATTCGCGTATGCCCTCGATGGAAAGAAATTGTCTGGTGACTATGTCGGCCAGTTCGTCGTTGGTTTTGACGCGAATCAGGGTGACCACGTCGTAACGGCCGCTCACGGAATAGACTTCCGTCACTTTGTCTATGGACGCCAGAGTGTCGATGACCTGGGGAATCCGCTGGGGTTCGACCTTGAACAGGACAATCGCAGTAACCATGAATGCCTCCTGAAATAAAGTTTGCACAGCTTGAACAATCCTAGTCCGGGAAGCCCGGACTGTCCAGCCGGGAAGATCCGGAACGGCGCTGTTCAAGGAGTCAGGATGGTATTTTCTTCATTTCCCAGAAAGCATTGAGTTTTTTCTTGCCCCCGCTCCGTATCCAGTCGATGAGTTCCTTGACCGCGTCTTTGATCTGGTCGCGTATCATTCTGACCTGGTGGAGTTTTTCTTCCTGAGTCCCCTCAACTTTGGCCGGGTCCAGAAAAGGAAGATGGAGGCGGGTGGTCATGCCGGGAAAGACCGGGCAGTTTTCGTCTGCGGATTCATCGCAGACAGTGACGACATGGGTAAATGTCTTGCCCTGTTTATACAGATCGAACACGGACTGGGTTCCTTTGCCGGAAAGGTCCGTACCTTCCTCCCGCATGACTTCGATCACTAGCGGATTGATCTCCGTGGGTTCAAATCCCGCACTTTCCACCTCAAAGTCATCTCCGCCGAATTGCCGGAGGTATGTTTCCGCTATCTGGCTTCTGGCACTGTTGTGAACACAAATAAAGAGAACTTTTTCCATGGTCGGACTCCTTTTGCCGCGGTTAGGCTGCGTATTTTGGCGTACGGTACCATGAAATAAAAAGTCTTTGGTTGCCAAAAGGTGACAACCGCGAAAATGCGCAGGAGCAGAAAGGCGGCAGTCCGCTGTTTACTCCTTCACCGAACCCGCCAGCAATCCTTTGATGAAATAACGCCCCAGGAAGATGTAAATCAGCAGCACGGGCAGGGCGGCCAGGATGGAACCGGCCATGGGCAGGTTCCAGCTCACGGCCTGTCCGCCGGCGAGCTGGGCCAGCCCCACGGTGATGGGGTTTTCCGAATGACGGGTCAGGCAGATGCCCCAGAGAAATTCGTTCCAGATCTGGGTGAACTGCCAGAGGCTGGTGACCACGAAGCCCGGCACGGAGAGCGGAAACACGATGCGCAGGTAGATGGAGTAGAAGCCCGCGCCGTCCAGCCGGGCGGATTCGATCAGCGAAGTGGGAATCTGCGCGTAGAAATTCCGGAAAATCAGGGTGGTGATGGGCAGGCCGTAGACCACGTGGGCCAGCACCAGGCCCGGAATGCCGCCGTAAAGATGCATGGCGCGCAAGGTCTGGAACAGGGGGATCAGGATGATCTGGTAGGGGATGAACATGCCGAACAGAAAAAGCGTGAACACCACCTCGCTGCCCTTGAATTTCCATTTGGAGAAAACATAACCGTTGAGCGAACCCAGAATGGTGGAAAAGGCCGTGGCGAAAATCACCAGCAGGATGCTGTTGACCAGATTGGGCTTGAGGGTATCCAGAGCCTGGGAAAAACTGCCCCAATTAATGGACGGCGGCAATTGCCACGAATGGGGCAGGCTGATGTCCGCGGGAAATTTCAGGGCCGTGATAAAGGCCATGTAGGCCGGAGTCAGAAAAAACACGGCCAGCAGCAACAGCAGGCCGTAATAAAAGATTGTCCCCAGGGAAAAGCGCGAATTTGTCTGAGCGGCCATTACGCGTTCCTCCGTTTCTGGCGGTACGAGCTGACCAGATAGGGGATAATGAACAGGGCCGCCACCATGAAAAGCACCACGGCGATGGCCGCGCCCTTGGCAAAGTCGTTGGCCCGGAAGGTGGTCAGGTACATGTTCAGGGCCGGGTGTCCGGTTTCGGCGTTGTCCGGTCCGGTCATGGCGAAGATCAGGTCGAACATCTTGAGTGAAATATGCGAGAGAATGATCACGGCGCTGATGGTGATGGGTTTGAGCATGGGAATGGCCACATGGCGGTAGTAGGCGAACTCGCTGGCGCCGTCCAGCCGCGCCGCGTCCACCAGATCCTGCGAAATGCCGTTGAACCCGGCCAGGTACAAGGCCATGGTGTAGCCCGTGTATTGCCAGATGGTGGCGATGATGATGCCGATGGTAGCCAGGTTGAAACCGTGCAGCTCTTCCATCCAGAGGATTTTGGGCAGCATGCCCCCGAACAGCCAGGTGCACGCGCCGATGAGCACGCCGGGCAGCAGCCAGCCTTTCAACGCCCGGCGCGGTTTATCCCTGAGCACGTACAGCCCGCCCAGAATCAGCACCGCGGCGGCCAGGTAGAGCAGCACCTGGAGCAGGTTCTGCCAGTCGAATTCCAGGATGGTGCCTTTGCTGGAGAGCCATTGAAAGGTGAAAGGCTTGAAGCCCAGATAGGTCGGCAGGATGTTCACGCCGCCTTGAGGGGCCAGCAACCAGCGCCAGATGGTGCCCGAAACGATGAAAGACAGGGACATGGGATAGAGAAAAATCGTCCGGAAAACGCCTTCGCCCCAGGGCTTGCGGTCCAGGAGAATGGCGATGAACATGCCCAGACCCACGGCGCCCACCAGCAGTAGCACCGAGTAATAGACCGCGTTGACCAGATCCTGGCGGAAATGGCCGTCCAGAAAGCCGGTGAACAGATCGATGTAATTCTGCAGTCCGATGAAATTCTTGACCGGATGTTCGGCCAGGGCGCCTTCCTTGCCCCAGTCCGTGAATGACGTCCAGACCGTGTTGCCGATAAATCCGTACACGAAAATTGCAATCAGAATGATCGAAGGCAGTAACGTCAGAAACGCCTTGAGTCTGTCTTTGGATACCTCGCGCATGTGTCCTTCGCCTGCGGTAAGAAGCCTCCGCAGCTTAACCCCCTTTTCAAAAAGGGGGTTAAGCACTCCCAATAATTGGTAACTGTCTTTTAAAGAGCAGCAGAGGCCCCTAATTAGTTCGCGGGTCCAGGGGGCGTTCCCCCCTGGCGGGGGTTGGGGCGGAGCCCCAACAACAACTATTCAAAATCCTTTCCTGCTTATTTGCCGATGCCGTTTTTCTTGGCGATCTGCTGGGTGGCCTTGGCGACCATTTCCGGGCTGCGGGTCTTGAGGAACATTTCCATGACCGAGGCGAAGTCGTTCATGAAGCCCTCGTTGGCCACAACGCCGTGGGCCAGGCTGCCGACGATACGGTCTTTGCCGAAATCAGCGGCCGCGGATTTGGCGTAGACATTATATTTGGAAAGATCGCTGTCCAGGCGCGGCGAAATGGAGCCCTTGAGCGGGTTGAAGGTGTCGCTGCCTTCCTTGGAGCCGAGCATGGCCAGCCAGGCCAGGGCGTTGTCCCGGTGCGGCGAATTTTTGGGCAGCCCGAAGGAGTCGGAAAGGAAGATGAACACGCCGTCCGTGCCCGGAGAGGGCAGCCAGCCGAAACCCTTGTTGGGCTCGAGTTTCTTGGTGGTGGCCATGTAGCCGGCGGCCCAGTCGCCCATGATGTTGAAAGCCGCCCGGCCGTCAACGACCATATCCGTGGCCTGCTGCCAGGAAAGCGAGGACGCGTCGGTATTGGTGTAGTCCAGAACCTTGCCGAAAAGCTCCCAGATTTTCTGGCCCTCGGGGCTGTCGAAGGAAAGCTCGCCGTTCCACAGTTTGTCGTAGTTGTCCGGACCAACCGCGGCCACAGCCACGGATTCCCAGAGGTGGTTGGAGGTCCAGTTGGTGGCCAGGGCCAGGGGAACAATGCCCTGCTCTTTCAGTTTGGGAGCGATGGCCAGGAAATCGTCCCAGGTCTTGGGAGCTTCAACTCCCCATTTCTTGAGATTTTCCGGGATGTACCACAGCACGTTGGAGCGGTGGACTGTCACGGGTACGGACCAGATGCCCTTATCCGTGCCGATCTGCTTGATCACCCCTTCGGGAAAGGCTTTCATCCAGCCTTCCTGTTCGAACAGCGGGGTCAGGTCTTCCATCCGGTCGGCCTTGACCCACGTACCGATAAGTTCCTGACCGGCATGCACCTGGAAGCTGTCCGGCGGATTGCCGCCCAGCATACGGGTTTTGAGCACGGCCTTGGCGTTGATGCCCGAACCGCCGGTAACCGTGGCGTTGATCACTTTGATGTCAGGATATTTGGCTTCAAAAGCCTTGATCAGCGCCTCCAGAGCGGGGCCTTCATCTCCCGCCCACCAGGAAAAAATTTCTACTTCGCCTTTGGGCGCGGCGGCCACGGCCGTCGAGGTGAAAACGGCAAGAGAGCACAGCGCCATAAGAACACAGAACACACCTACAAGCCTTTTCATCTTTTTCTCCTTGATTCGGATCCGTCAGCTACGCGGTACGGCGTATCGTAGCGACACCAGCTAAACAATACCCTCAGTTGACTCCGGGTCGAACAGGGACGCACGCTCGAGATCGAATCCCACTTCGATTTCGTCGTCCGCATGCACGTCGAGGCGTCCCTCCACTTCTGCTATCATGTTCGCGCCCTGCTGTTGAAATGCCAGTAGCGAGTGCGCGCCCAGTACTTCGGATATGACCACTTTTCCCGGCGTACGCCATGGCTCGGGAATGCGACCCAGCGCGTGCCCGACCTTGACGGCGTCCGGCCTGATGCCGAGCTGTATCTTACTGCCGGAAGAAATGTTTTTCCATTTGTTTTGCGGCAGGGGCATGCACAAGCCCTCGCGGACGAAACAGAGCGCGTCGTCGCGCTGTTCCAGACTGCCGTTGAGGATGTTCATGGGCGGATTGCCGATGAACTGCGCCACAAAGACATTGGCAGGTTGTTCGAAGACTTCCACGGGCGTGCCCACCTGCTGGATGTGCCCGTCCTTGAGGATGACGATCCGGTCGGCCAGGGTCATGGCTTCGATCTGATCGTGGGTGACGTATATGGTGGTGGTTTTGAGCTGCAGGTGCATCTTGCGCAGTTCGATACGCATCTGCATCCGCAGCTGGGCGTCAAGGTTGGAGAGCGGTTCGTCGAACAGAAAAACCGCTGGCTGGCGCACGATGGCCCGGCCCATGGCCACGCGCTGGCGCTGGCCGCCCGAAAGTTCGGCGGGTTTGCGGTCCAGCAGGGCGTCCAGTTCGAGCACCGCCGCTGCCTTGTCCACTGCCGCGGCGATTTCGTCTCTGGAGCGTTTGGCCATCTTCAGGCTGAACCCCATGTTTTCCCGTACGGTCATGTGCGGGTACAGGGCGTAATTCTGGAAGACCATGGCCACATTGCGGTCCTTGGGCGACACGTCGTTGACCGCCTGTCCGCCGATCAGGATCTCACCGCCCGAGACTTTTTCCAGTCCGGCGATCATCCGCAGAACAGTTGATTTGCCGCAGCCCGAAGGCCCGACAAGGACCACAAATTCGCTGTCGCGTATCGTGAGGTCCACCCCGTGGACCACCATTGTCGCGCCAAAGCGTTTGACCACTTTCCGCAATTCCACTTCAGCCATGGCACCTTCCTTGTTTCCCCGACAGCAGCAGAATCATCCTGTCGGCCCACCAAAGACACTACGACTTTTTTTCATAACAGGCTATCCCTTTACAAACCAAAAAAACGAAGATTCTCTGGGATAACATGCCAGTACTGATCGAAACAAGCTTTCGGGAAACAGCGTTGCGGGACTGTTGATGATTGCTGTGCATGACCGCAAGCCTGGCGTCCAATGCAGCATCACCTTACACGCCCGGATAACTTTACTCGAAACAGACACCACCAATTTTTGCCGCCCACTGCATCCGGGGCCGCGTCTTCCGCCGTCAATTTGCGCAGCTGCGTCAGCGTGAGCGGGAAATCTTTGCGGTCGCCGCCCTGGCCCAGGCTGCAATCCGTCGATCGGGCAGGGACTAGCGGAAAAAGGATTACGCCATGGAATCAAAGCGACAAAACCCTACATCCGTGAAGGGCTTTCCTTATGTGTCTATTATATATTGCTTTTTTTGAAAATGAGTGTAATTGCTGTGTTGTCACCAAATAACACATATACACCGGGAAGGATCATTATGAAAACAAGTCTGATGGTCGTGCTTTCGTGCGTGCTATTGCTTTCCGCCAATCCATGCCTGGCGGACGTCACCAACTATTGTGACGGTACCTATTTGACCGATTACACAAAAGTTGGGCAGAGCTGGACTGCTGACAGCGACGGGATTGTGGAGTCCATTACGGTCGATTTCGGTTCGGGTACCGCGACGAGTGTAACCCTTTTTGTCTATTCAGGCTCTGGTGCTTCCGGGCAATGGGATCATACGCAGTCAGTCTCCATTTCCCAAACCGGCGTCACAACCATTCCTCTGGACGGGACTGTAACTGTCAAGAGCGGAGAGCAGTATACATTTATTCTCGGGGGCTCCAGCGAAAAAGTTTACTTAAAGTCCAGCCCGTCCAGCACCTATGACGGGGGTAATCTCTTCGTAGGCTACACGACGGTTTCGTCAATAGTAACTAGGGATTTATATTTCGGTATCAACATGGCTTCGAGCGGTGCTGCAACCAGCGCCGTGCCTGCGGCAACTCCCTGGCAGTACGGGCTTCTGGCTCTTTTACTCGCCGGATGCGGGCTTGCCGCGCTGCGTCGATATCGCAGAAGCTAAGACTTGTTAGGCATAGCAAACTAGAAAAAGGGCCCGCGGGCCCTTTTTTGTCTCTTCTGTCAGGAAATTCCGAATGCGCCGATTCCTTTCCGGCCTTAGCGGCGTTTGCGCGGCCTTTTGGCGGTCTGGTAGTCGTAGTACATGGCCGTCATTTCGGCCAGGCGGTCGTCCACCAGGCGGTAGAGGCTGTTGGCCGGAAAGCCGCCGCTTTTCAGCCTGCGTCCGGCAGGCATGCCCGTCAGCAGTTCCATGGCCTCCTCGATCCGCCGGATCGGGTAGATATGGAAGCGGCCGTCCTTGACGGCTTCCACCACCTCGTCCTTGAGCATGAGGTGGTCGCGGTTGTCCGCGGGCAGCAGCACGCCCTGGCCGCCGGTGAGGCCCTGGCGTTTGCAGACTTCGAAAAAGCCTTCGATTTTACGGGTCACGCCGCCCACGGCCATGATGGCGCCCGACTGGCTCACGGCGCCGGTGAAGGCCAGGGAGAAATTGATGGGTTTGTCCGAAAGGGCCGAAAGCAGGGCCGCCAGCTCGGCGCCGGAGGCGGAATCGCCTTCCACGCCCGCGTAGCTCTGCTCGAAACAGAGGCTGCCCGAAAACACCAGCGGTTTGTTGTGTGCGAACATGGCCGAGAGGTAGCCCTTGAGGATCATCATGGCCTTGGTGTGGATGGGGCCGCCCAGTTCGGCTTCGCGTTCGAGGTCCACAACGCCGCTGTCGCCAACGCCGACCGTACAGGCAATCTGGTGCGGCAGGCCGAATTCGTAATCACCGTACCAGGAAACCGAAAGTCCGTTGACCCGGCCCACGGATTCGCCGCTGGTGGGCAGCTTGATCAGGTCGCGATCGTACTCCTCCATGAATTCCTCTTCATAGAGATTGGATCGGTAATCCCTGGCCGCTTCCGCGGCGCGGAGCACGTCGTTGTCCACCATTTTCTTGCCGTCCATTTCGGCCAGGGCCGCGGCTTCCACCATCAACTCGCGCAGCAGCGGCAGCTTGAGCGAGAGTTTTTTCTGGTCTCCGGCCAGGCGCGAGCTGAAATCCGCCAGCCCGGCCAGGGCCGAGCGGGAAAAGGGCATCAGTCCGGCTTCTTCGATGATCCGGCTGAGATAGAGGAAATAGCCCCGGATATTGGCCATGTTCCGCGGCATGCTGTCCTGCATGTGGGCCTTGATTTTGAACAGCTTGGGAAAACGGTCGTCGTGCGTATGCAGCAGCTCGAAAACGTCATCCGTGCCCACCAGAACGACCTTGACGTTCACCGGTACGGGCTGGGGTTCGATGGTACGGCTGCGGGACTGCTCGTGGCTGTCGTCCGTGTCCTCGATTTTGGCCAGGCCCGAACGCAGCGCGCGCAGCAACCCTTCCCAGGCCGAAGTATGCTGCATCATGTCTTCCACGTGCAGCAGCAGGTACCCGCCGTTGGCCCTGTGCAGGGCGCCGGATTTGATAAGGGTGAAGTCCGTGATCAACGCGCCCATTTCGGATTCGCGCTCCACACAGCCCAGCAGGTTGCAGGAGGTGGGATGGTCTTCAATGATGATGGGCGCGCCCTTGAGTTCGCTGTTGTCCACAAAGACATTGATATCGTAACGCACCTGGAAACTGTCTCCACCGAGGTGGCCAAGCGCGCTTTCGGGGAGCAGCGGCGGGGGGGCGGGCTCTTTGGGGGCGAACTGGTCCAGGTTGTCCAGGATATCCTGGCGCATGTCCTTCAGGTAGTCGGCGAAGTCTTTACCAGCGACTTTTTCGCCAAAGCGTTTGGCCAGAGGGTCGAAATATTCGGCAAGGACTTCTTCGAGGATTTCCAGGTCCAGGTTCTGTTCGTTTTCCTGAAATCCCTTTTCCTCGCGGTTCATTTTACGCAGCAGGTCCTGCATGGCGTTCATCAGCTTTTCGCTGGTGGCCTTGAGCCGCTTACGGATGTTGGGGTCAAGCTTCTCGAATTCATCTTCGGAAAGCAGCTTGCCTTCAACAAGCGGATACAGGGTCATGCCGCCCTGGTCGTCCACGTCCAGATTGAACCCCTGGCCCGCGGCTTCGCTTTCCATCTCGTCCACCAGCTGCTCGCGGACGGTCTGGAATTTTTCCATGATGGCGGTGCGTTTGTTCAGGTAGGATTCGTTTTCAAAGCGGGCGGGCAGTTCCTTGCGAATGGTGGCCAGAACCTGGGTCAGCTCGGTTTTCAGCTTTCTGCCCATGCCGCTGGGCAGCTGCAGCAGTTTGGGTTTGTCTTCGTTATCGAAGTTGTTCACATAGACCAGATCCGGGGGCGGGCTGGCTTTGGCCGCTTCGGGTGCGAGAAAGTCCTGAACCATGAAGCTGCGCCCCATGTTGGGCTCGCCGGCAAGGTAGACGTTGTATCCCTTATCCTTGATCCGCATGCCCAGGCGCAGTGCTTCCAGGGCGCGGGGCTGGGAAAGCGGACGCCCGGCGGACTTGGATTTGGAGTTTATTTCAGTACTGTCCGCATAAGGGACTTTTTCCGGGTCCAGTCTGGCCCGGAGTTTTTGCCATGAGAGCGGGGTGGGTTTGGCCATAAGGAAAAAACACCTCAAAAACGGTTTGCGCCTTTTTGGCGCGAAAGAGAAAAAAGCCTAATGGTACAGCTCGAAACAATAATCCAAGAGCGCAACATGTCAAGGAGAAGAACCCGGCTCATTTTAGCAGTGGATGCTTTGTGAAGGGTTATTTATTGTATTTATGTATAAATGTATCTTTGGCATGGCATTTCCTTAATGCTATAATAGCCTGCTGCAACGCTTAAGGCTTTCATTTTTTTTGACGGGCTGATTCTGTCTCCCTATGGACTTTATCGCATGCAATGGGTAAAAAGCTTTTCATGTCACGTGGGTAATCTGAGATATGCCATACAGTTAACCCGTTGACCTTGAAGGATTTAACACATTGAGGGGATAACCATGAAGATCGAAGAAGTACAGCTTGACGAAACTCTGACGCATATCGCCCTGTCCGGACGGCTGGACGCCGTGGGCATCCAGAATGAAGATCTGAAATTCTACGCCATCACGGCCGGACGCCATCTTCCGGCGCTGCTGGATTTGGGCGGCGTAACCTTCATGTCTTCCGTGGGGATCCGGATGTTCATCAAAAGCGCCAAGGGCCTGCATGCGGAAAAAAAGCGCATGGCCTTGCTCAATCCCACGGACGTTGTCCGGGATCTGCTGGAAGTTGCCGGTGTGGATGAACTTCTGCCTATCTTTACGGATCTTGACGAAGCCAAGGAATACGTCTCCAGTCCGGCGGATTAGCAGGGAAAACGCATTTCTGCCGCCTTTGGCCTGGGCATGCTGCCTTTTCAGAGATACATGACAACGCCCGTGTCAAAACAGCGGATGCGGTCCATTGTCTCCTCCGCCTCCTGCTGTAAGCGTGTCCAATACGGGGGGAACACGATTAAAGCGCCCTTCATTTATCTGGACCGGCTTGTGAAAACGGTCGGTTAAAGGGGCGCTTCCTCTCAGGGATTAAAAGCACTGCAGGCAGCTCGTAACAAATTAGATTCCAAGGGATTTTTGAAGGCGGTCATATCTTTTCGCCACGCTGCAGGCGTTCAGTTTTTTCAGGAACCCATTCTTTGTAAGATCCCCTGTGCGAGTTTTCAGGGCCCCTTTTCTTCCCTACCAGTTTTGCCGTATTCTGTTGCGCCGGTTGAATCCGTTTCTGCCGACGTTTTGCGTATGCTGCGTATCTGTGGCGGCTGCATGCTGCAACGCTATTTATACAACAACAGTAGGGCAATGCACTTCTGTAAACTGTATTTTTATATAATATTCAGCTTGTTTGAAGAAAAGCTTTTTAATTTCTTGCTAGCGGAAATAGAATATCGTAAAGGACGCTAAAAGGTTTCAGATATGGCGATTACGACACAAGATTCAGGTCATCAACCCCCATAACACACGGTCCGATCTGCTAATGGGTCTCATAAGTTTCCAATTTGCTTTGTTTTTCCTGATCATTCTCCCGGTAAACTGGATGCTTCGTTCAAGGAGACTCCCTTACCGATTGTTTTTGCTTGCGGCTTCCTATTTTTTCTACGGTTCTTTTCAGCTTTGGTTTTTGCTTCTGCTGGTTAATTTCAGTTTCTTCACCTGGTTACTCCCCCTTCTCATGGCCCGGACGCAGCACGGGGGCGTACGTCGGGGACTGATCATTTTGCAGGTATGCATTGGTCTGGCAGGCCTGGCTTTTTTCAAATATTACGATTTCATCTACCAGAGCGCCGACTTTCTGCTGGTTTCCATGGGACTGCAGAATCAGTTGCCGCAATGGGATATTTTTCTGCCCATCGGCATTTCCTTCTTTACTTTCCAGGGACTTTCCTACGGCATCGATGTTTACCGCGATTCCAAAGCTGTTGTAAAAAGTCCGCTGGACATCTTTATTTTTGTGGCGTTTTTTCCCACGATTCTCAGTGGCCCTATTCTGCGTACCAGCCAGCTCATACCGCAGCTGGACCACGGCGAGCTGGACCGGGAAAAAAGCGCACGAGGTTTTTTTCTGATTTTGAGCGGCTTGTTCAAAAAGCTGTTTCTGGCCACCTACCTGGCGGAACATCTCGTACAGCACGCCTTTGAGTTTCCGGACGGTTTTTCCTCCTGGGCCGTACTCTGCGCCACCTTCGGTTACTCCATTCAGATTCTTGCCGATTTTTCCGGGTATACGGATCTCGTCATGGGCGTGGCCCTGCTGCTGGGGTTTTCCATCCCGGACAATTTCGACCGCCCGTACCGCTCCACCAGCCTGCAGGAATTCTGGCGGCGCTGGCATATCAGCTTTTCCTTTTGGCTTCGCGATTACCTGTACATCAGCCTGGGCGGCAGCCGGGTAGGCAAGTTCCGTAAGTATTGCAATCTGTTCGTGACCATGGCCCTGGGAGGGCTCTGGCACGGGGCCGGATATAACTTTTTGTTTTGGGGAATCATTCACGGCCTGGGGCTGATCGTCGTGCACGGCTTCCGGGATTTGAAAAAGTCCCTTTTCGGTACGCCGGCCTCTGCCGGATCGGCTTCTTTTGGCGGGCTGCTGACAAAGTCGGGTTCCTGGCTGTTGACGTTCCTGTTCGTCACTTTTGCCTGGGTGTTTTTCGGAGCCGAGGACTTCAGCCGCGCCGTGGAGATTCTGCAGCGGATCGCCGCCATGGATCCGGAAGGAGAAGGCGTGCGTTTTCTGGTATATATAATCATCGCCGGGGTGCTCTTGAAGGAAGTCTTGAGCTTTGATATAGAAAAATTTTACGTTTCGCGGGTAAAAAATCTGCCTGTCCCCTTACAGGCGTTGCTGGTTGGGTTGATCTGCGCCATCATTATCAGGCTGGGGCCTGACGGTGTGCCATCTTTTATTTATTACCGCTTCTAGGGTGGGGTTTCTAACGTAATATCGCGAGGTTGTGCGTATGTGTCAGCTGCAGGGCTGAATGGAAAAACGCTTCAGGTGTTGATCGCCGATGCGGAATTTCCCGGCCGCGCAGCACGGGCCAGGCACAACATTCAGGTTAGAATTCTTCCCGACAAGCATTGCTCGGATGCACGACCATGAAGAAATACGTGGTACAAACGGTCGCCATATATGCCCTCGCGCTTTTGATCTGTTCTTTCATCAATATCGACAAGATTGCCCCCTGGTATCGTCTGGAAATCACTTCCCAGGATAGTCCGTTGTTGAAAGGTCTGAATGCCGTGGATACCCTTGCCAAAGAAAGCGGCGTACAGTCCGCGGTAAAGAAATTCGACTGCTCCACCGCCTTTCTCTTTAATGATACCTACAAGGATAACTCGGATTGTTTTTTGAGCAAGGGCGGCGTGAGCGAAGCAGATACCTGCAGTCCGGAAAAAATGCGGAAATTGCGGCTGATGGCCCGGGTTGTTTACGATCAATTGCGCCGGGAAAGGCTCTCGGGTGCGGGCAGGCGCATCACCCATGCGGACTGGACTGTTCCGGCGGGCTCCCCTTTCCGGCAGAGTATCCGTAACGTGCAGTTCTCAGAGCCGCAGACATCCGCGGACGTTGCTGTGACGACCCAGAAGGAACTCGCCCCCGCCCAGACCGCCCAGCAGGATGGTGATTCCGACGTAAAGGTGGAAATGGGGGCGAACAAACAGCTGCTCCAACAACAAGGCGTGGCCACGCCTGTGCCGGTTCTTGCACCGACGCCTCCAAAACTCGAAGAGCACGACCTTTCGCCCACGTCGATTCTGGTCATTGGCGATTCCCTGGCTATCGGCCTGGCGCGTTCCTTCGAGTACGCGCTCGAACGTTATGATGATGTGACCTTTGCCCGGGTGGGCAAGGTTTCGAGCGGGCTGGCCATTCCCCATCTCTTTGACTGGGAAAAGAAGGTCCAGGTCCTTATCGATGAATACAAGCCGAACCTGATTGTTATTTTGATGGGTATCAACGACGCCAACAACAATATCCGGGTGGATGGGCAAAAAGCCGTACTGGGAACCCCTTCGTGGCCCGAAGCCTATCAGACGCGCGTTGAGCGTTTTTTAGACATTATCAAAGCCAAAAATGTTCCAGTGTATTGGGTAGGCCTTCCCATTGTCAAAGATGAGGCCATGACCGAACGAATCTGGCTCACCAATGAAACTGCCAAAAAAGCCTGTACAAAGTCTACGGATTGTCGATTTATTGATACATGGCAGCTGTTGACAGACGAAAACGGGCAATATACAAATTATAAGAAGGACAGCAAGGGATACAATGTGCGCATCAGGGCTCAGGATGGAATCCACTTCTCCAGGGAAGGAGGGGATCTTTTAACTAACTACATCCTGGATTATATCACCAAGTATGTAGACTTGCATCCGAAAAAGGCCAGTTCAGTCTCCCATGAAGAGAAAAGTACAATGTAGTTATTTAGAATTCAGTTTCTGTTGTTGATGTATTAACCTCCGCACAATCCTTGCAGAAATCCTTAGTTCAAATGTCGTAGTTTTTTTCTCCTGTACGGTCTGTATGGTACAGGAATTCTCTGGAGTAAATCAATATGCGTATGCTTTCTCAAGCATTGATAGTAGTGCTTGTTCTTTTAGTTTTTCCTTTGCCTGGAAACCAGGCGAGCATGTTACATAGTTTCAATGTCCGCTTTCCTGTTACCTCAAAAGCACCCCAAAAGCCTCCTCACTTTCCCGAAAGGGCTGTTGTAGCGGCTTACACGCCTGCTACCAAGAGCAATAAAGTAGTCACCACCCCTAAAAAAGATCCGGAATTGCATCAGAAACCGACCAAGCAGCAGGTAAAGCAGCAAGCACCTGTTGTCCAAAAATCCAGCCTGCGCCGGATGGAAAAACATGATGTCGATTTCAGTGTTTCCTCCCTGCCCAAACAATCCATCGTGGTAATCGGAGATTCCCTGTCCATTCCGCTCGGCCAGCGGTTGGAAGAGTACTTTTCCGAATACGACGACATTTCATTCGGAAGAAGAGGCAAGGTCAGCAGCGGGCTGGCCAGGCCTGACTTTTACGACTGGGATAAAAATCTTAGTGAAATGGTGGAAAAGTACCGTCCGACAACATTGGTGATCATGATCGGAACCAATGACAATAAAGCCCTGAAGCGCGAAGACGGCAAAATCATTTCTTTCGGCAATGCCAACTGGGCCAAGGAATACACCCGGCGGATGAAGCACCTCTTTGACATTGCCAGAAAATACAATCCCCAGTGCCGTATTTTATGGGTGGGGGCTCCGATTATGGAACCCGAAAAACTCAATACCGACGTGATGCGGATCAATCACATCATCCGTACGCTTTGTCAGAGAACACCCAATTGCACGTACGTCGACACCTGGGACGCGCTGGCGGATGAAGACGGCCATTTTGCCCAATACGCCAGGGATCTGACCGGCGAGCGTGTCCGGCTGCGTGCCGATGACGGTGTTCATGTCACCCATTTTGCCTCGAAAATTCTGGCTGTACGCTGCCTCAAAGCTATTGCCGACGCCTCCTGACATTCTTCTCGTAGCTGCTGAACAGTTTTTATCCTTCTGAAACTTCGTTTGCTTATCGAAACATTCGTGTTTGCTTATCAAATCTTATGGGAAAGAGCCCTTTGCTATTGAATACGAGTTATCGTATATACGAATGAAAATCACATGACGTCGTAATCTCGTTTTTCCAGACAAACGAAGCAACCAATGTCAAACATTCGGACTTCTTTGCCTTCGGATCGTGATCTGACAGAGGCAAAGCAACATATCCTCGAACTGGAAACGCTGCTGGCGCTCAATCAATTGGCGGCAGAAGCCCTGCTCTCCGAGACGGATGACAAGGGGTACGGCCGCCTTATCGAACGTCTGCAGCAGATTTTCCAATGTGAATTCGGGTTGTTCGGCCACATTGATCCGGAGGGGAATCTCGTTTTCCCCTATATCCCCACAAATATTCGGGAAAGCTGCGGCATGAACGACGGCTGCAGTCGGTTTCCCCGCGCAGACTGGGCCGGTATCTGGGGACGCTCCCTTACCGATCAGAAAAGTCTTTTCGCCAATAGCGGACTGATCCTGCCGAAAAAGCACATTGCCCTGGAAAATTGCCTGTCCGTCCCCATTGTATTCAGAAACGAGCTGGTGGGCTTGCTGCTGCTCGGCAACCGGGCCGGGGATTTTCTGCAGGAGGATGTGCAAAGGCTGGAGTCCGTGGCCGCCTATATCGGACCTGTCCTGAAAACGCGCTTGGAGGAAAAACGAAAAAGCGCGGCACTGGCTCATAGTGAAGAAAACTACCGCCTGCTTGTTGAAAACCAGAATGAGCTTGTGGTCAAGATCGACCTTGAGGGACGCTTTCTGTTTGTCAGCCCCAGCTACTGCAATGTGTTCGGTAAAACCGAACAGGAACTGCTGGGACAAAGCTTCTGGCCTCTGGTGCATGAAGACGATCTCGAGGCAGCTATGCAGGCTTTGCGAGACGTTCAGAAGCCTCCGTACACCACGTATACGGAACAAAGAGCTTTGACCAAATCCGGCTGGCTCTGGCTGTCCTGGTCGGACAAAGCCATCAGGGATGAACACGGCGCCGTTGTGGCCATTATCGGCGTCGGTCGAGACGTCACTCCCAGGGTGATCGCTGAAGAAGCTCTCGCCAAAAGTGAAGAACGCTTGAAGCTGGCCATGGATTCGGTCAGTGATGGTATTTGGGACTGGCATCCGGAAACAGGCGTCATGTCTTGCAGTCCGAGTTGTTTCACCATGCTGGGGTTCGACCTTCAGGAAATTTCCGAAACCTATGATCTCTGGCGCGGCCTTATTCATCCGCAGGACTACCCGTATGTCAGGGATTTGATCAAATCGCATTACGGTATCGAAGAAGCCTTTGAAACCGAATTTCGTATGCAGACCAAAACCCAGGGCTGGAAGTGGGTGATGTGCCGGGGCAAGGTGGTGGAGCGCGACGACAGCGGCAAGGCTCTGCGTATGACCGGTACCACAGTGGACATTACCCGTTCCAAGCTGGCGGAGCAGGCAGCGGAAGCTGCAAACAAGGCTAAAAGTGAATTTCTCGCAAATATGAGCCATGAGATCCGTACGCCGCTTAACGGCATAATGGGTATGCTACAGCTCATCAAAACCACGACTCCGGAGACCGAACTCGAGCACTATTGCGACACAGCGCTGCATTCCGGCAAACGACTGGCCTCATTGGTTGGGGATATTCTGGATCTCTCCAAAATCGAAGCCGGCAAAATGCAGATTCATCGCAATCCCTTTGACCTGGTGGACACGGTACGGGCCGTGGAGCAGCTTTTTTGCCGGCAGCCACACAGCAGGGGCTCAGTCTTGAATTCAAACTCGATCCCGGACTGCCCGGGACGGTTTTTGGCGACGCCCCCCGGCTGCAGCAAGTGCTGAACAATCTGTTAGGCAATGCGCTCAAATTCACTGAAAAAGGCGTTGTCTGCATGTCCGTTGAAATGGTCTCGCCTTCTGGTACGCCGGAGAATAAAAGCCGGACGGTTTGTTTCAAAGTCTCTGATACGGGCATTGGTATTCCCGAGGATAAAATCGGCGGCCTTTTCGATGCTTTTTTTCAGGTGGAAGAAAGCTACAGCAGGAACTATCAGGGCGCCGGACTGGGGCTTTCCATTTCCAAACAGCTCGTACTGCTCATGGGTGGCCAGATCGGGGTTACAAGCCGGATCGGAGAGGGCTCGTGCTTCAGCGTTACGCTGGCATTCGAAGAAGCCCGTACGCAGGAAAAAAGCCCTGCGCCGCAGGTAATCGGACAGGCAAGCAGGGATATTCGTGTTCTTGTGGCCGAAGACGACAAAGTCAGCCGCCTTGTTTTGACCCGGCAGCTAGAGAAAAAAGGGTATCTGGTGGTCGCGGTAACCAACGGTGCGGAAGCTTTGGCCGCTTTGCGCCAGGAATGTTTCGAAGCCATCCTCATGGATATTCAGATGCCCGTACTCAATGGACTGGAAGCCACACACATCATACGTAATGATGTGGAGTTCGAGGCCGTCTCAAAAATCCCCATTTTTGCTCTCACCGCGTACGCCATGGCCGGAGACAAGGAGCGCTTTCTTGACGCCGGCATGAACGCCTATTTTCCCAAGCCCATCCCGTTCGATCCTTTGATCCGGGCCATCGAACAGGCAGTGAATGCTGCTTGACCGTTCGGCTTGTTGATTTATTTTGTTAATTTTTCCATAATCAATCAGAGTGGATTGAGATACGCGCATATTCCGTACGCGGTACGCATCCTTTTTGCGGTCTTTGAGCTTTAACCGGCAGAAAGAGTGGCTGCGCTCAATCCCGGAAAAAGTAACGAGCAAGCCGGACTGAATGGAGGTCCAGGCTTACAGCCTTGCCGTGAGCTTTTTAACTTAGAGAGCTGTAATGACCCTGCGGGCGTAATGCCCCATATAATTAATATAAAACTCATGCTCTAAAAGGGGGATGCCATGTCCAAACCCGTTGGTCGCAGGATAAAATCCTGTCGCGAAGAGAGCGGCATCAGCCTGCAGGAACTGGCTGATAAGGCGGATTGTCCGGAGGCGCTGCTGCAACAGATTGAGCAGGAGGACATAGAGCCGCAGCTGGGTCTGCTGGTGCGGTTTTCGCGCATTCTGAATGTGCCCGTACGGACATTTATGGACGACATCCTTACCCCGGATCCCTACATACTCCGCCAGGCAGAGCTGGCCGAGGAAGTGGCTAAGGACTCCCAGTCCACGGCAATGCAGCGCTATTATTCGCTGGGCAAGGGCAAGGCCGGACGCCGGATGGAGCCTTTTTACATCGTTCTCGGCCCCTGTCCGCAGGAAGTGAGAAGCTCGATGCACGACGGCGAGGAATTCATCATCGTTGTTTCCGGAAAGGTACTGATGCAATACGGCCGGAACAACTACGAACTCGAGCCCGGCGACTGTGTCTATTATAATTCCGACATGCCGCATACGATCTGCGCCGCGGAAGATAAGGCCACCATTTACGCGGTAATGTACGTGGCGGATTAGTCCGGTTCAGGGAGAACTGAGAGAGTTGGGCTCTGTTTCCAGGGGATGAGACTTCCCCCTGAGCGCAGAAGTTCGTTTAGAACGACTTCTGAGCCTCGGCATCTTTTCGGGGAGCTAAAAAAGGGACCAAATCAGTACCTTGCGAAGCCGTCTCCTCCGGGGCCGGAATTTGCCGGATGACTGCTAGCACCTACCCCGGCGGACCAGTCCGGAGGCCGATTTCACGATCCGGCGCAGAAAAAAGTGCGGAAATAAGCAATAAATGTTTGACAAGCACCAGAACTGGGGCTAATTAATTTTTCTTCGCGTCGGGATGTAGCGCAGTCTGGGAGCGCACCTGAATGGGGTTCAGGGGGTCGAAGGTTCAAATCCTTTCATCCCGACCACTAAGACGCAAGAATAAGGGCAGTTACCGCAACATGGTGATTGCCCTTTTTTTGTATGGTCAACCGGTGGTCAACATTTTTGGTTGGCCTGGGGGGGGCTTGGATAAGGAGTTCAATCGGTTGCAATAAATAGGTTTATATATTAAGTTTGCAACTATGTTTGAATGGGAACATATCACTGACTATTTATTCTCCCAAAAAGGGATAGCAGGGGCAACTTATATTGGCCTATTTCTATCTCTTTTAGGTGCTCTTTTTTCAGTTCTCGCTTTTATTCAAGCAAAGAAAGCAAAAAAAGTTGCTATAGAAGCTAAAGAAGCTGTTTACAATATTGATGCAATATCAGTTTTAACTAAGGTTATTACAAGTATGACAGAATCACAAAGTCATATGAGAAATAAAAATTTTGCAATATTACCAGATAAGTTTATCAGCTCAATAAACAGTATTTCATCAGTTAGAACTGGTTGTCCAGTTCTATTGGATCATGAGAAAGCTAAATTAGCTCAAATATGTGCTCAGATTAGAGAAGTTAAAGATAAAATTGAGATAAATTTGGAAAAAGAAAATAAATCTTGTAGTGTTGCATGGTTTAATAAAATAGTTACAGATCAAATTGAACATTTACAAGAAGTTCTTGAAGTAATTAAAAGGAGATAGCAATGTCAGAAGATAAAAGAGTTGTATTAGTAAATAAGCTTCTCCGAAATACTATTCGAGGTGTAGTAAAATGGGAAGAATCAGCTGATCCTGAACAATATATGACGAGTATTAGAAACACTACAGTTGCAATTTTGAAAAAACCATTAGATACGAAGTTTCCTTCTCATGGCATTTGTGTTCGTCTTCTCGACGATTACGGAACACCTATAGAGGAATTCCATGCAGGAATGTTATCTGAAGTATAAATGATGACTACTTTGACCTCATGGAAGAACTATTTGATAAAGCAAGGGGATATGCAAAAGGTACAGAGCAAGCACTCGATAAATTAATTAGCGCTCTAGATGAAGAGTGTCCACCTGAAGAAACTCCACAGTATCAAGGTTTAGTGCCAGATGATGATAGTGTTCCCTTTTAAGATGTTTAATCATGTCATCTCTACCACAAGATGTTATAAATAAGGGCAGTTACCGCAATATGGTGACTGCCCTTTTTTCTGGTCAACCGGTGGTCAACATTTTTGGTTGGTCAGGGGAGGTGAGAGCCCCTTTCTTTGATGGAGAGACAAAGCCATTTTAATCAGATAAAGTTCAACCATATTGGTATCGACTTGAGGACAACATTATCAAAAATCACGAACCAACCTAGAACATGATAAAATGAAATGCCAGCCCTCTTGACCTTGTTCTTTTATATTTCTATAATAGATTGTTAGATATTTTTTGAATTTTATTTAAAGGCGGAAACATTATGGAGTTATCTAGCACTGCTCTTACAGGTGCAATGAGAATAGGAATACAAGTTATTAGTTCTCATAAGCGCCCTGTATTAGAAATATATCATCGAGTAAGAAATATAATTGGGCCTGAAGAGGAATTTCAGAATCATTTCAATAAGCATAAATCTCGACCGCAAAACATCTTTATTGAATTTTTTCTTGTTAATATTGGAGGTTCAAGGGCTGAGAATGTTAAGCTTAGTATGAATGGTAGTCTAAAAAGAAACTCTCCAAGGGAAAGTTTTGGCGATTTATTTGATGTAATTATTCCTCAGATGCCACCTGGGCAGACAAGGTATCTTTTTAATTTTGATTGTTTTGACCTTAATATATATTCCAAAAACGGCGAGAAACCTATTGGTTTTAAAGACGAGTCTTTCACTATAACAATAGAATATGATTCTGGGAAAGGTTTACTTAATTGGCTGTTTTCGCTGTATTCAAGATTTAAAGATAAAAGAAGATTTTGTAGTGAATACACATTTTTTCCGCAACTTGTTACAGGAGACTTGCCACCGGCTGAGTATTTGTAGTTAGATGCAAGAAGTAATAAAAAGCAGTCCCCAATCCTATCGAAACTGCCCCCACCATAAGCAACCGGCTGTCAATGATCTAGCCAACAGCTTGACAGAGGCTGATTCTTCACGAGATGAGTATTCTTTGCACAACATTCCGACCAAGAAAACAGCTATGTGGAAACCAAAGGAAATTTTCATCAACAATCAGGTCAAAGACGACCTGGTATCCCGCAACATTGTGAAGCAATGCCCTGAGAGTATTGTGCATTACACTTCTTCGGGACTAGCGCACGACATCAAGGCGGTGTTTCAAGTTCTGAAGAATAAAGCAACACTCCTCGAGCAAGTGATCGCAGGCAAGGGTATTGTCTATGTCGGCACCGTTGGTCAAAATGATGTTGACTATTATTCTATGCCTGATCAACTTATGAACTGCTTTGCTTTTGCTCGATAAAAGCATGCTTCGAACGGCTGCTTCTATAAATGCGACTGGTGCTATATCAAGCTGACATACAGAGGCAACAGGCCATACATCACGATTAAAGCCGAACATGATGAACTTCGTCGTTTTACTGGCAAGTTTATCGATTAGTATGATTTCCCGTTCATGTTCAATAGCGGCGAGCTGGCTGATTTCTTCTCCCTGGAGCACCTGTCTCTTTTGGGACAGGATTTCATTCCCTGGTTTGGCCAACAGGAGCGAGGCTATCTCTTCATGTTGACTAAACGTGAGAACGTGGACCACATCCTTGACCTGGACCATAACGGTCATACAGTCTTACGCCTGGGGAACTACTTCCTCAGATCCATTCCGAGGCGGCTTGATATGTCCATTTGTCCACCTTAAAAATGCCCCTCGGTGGTCCGAACAACCCGATCCACTTCAGTTTTTCGTATTAAATAAACTGGATGGACAGCGATACGGAAGTGCTTTATTCGCTTGATTATCAATCGCAATGTGCTGGAGGACGGTGGTTTATGAGGATGCGTGCAGGGAGGGCGGCGGATCGGGGTGAGGCTCAAGAGAAGGGGCTTTCTTTCATTGAATCCCGCCAGCGTGATGATGGATACATAACCTTCCATCGTTGGCCCAGGAAAGAGCCGGATGCCCCGCTCATTGTGGATGACTCCCCCTTTGCCACGGCGTGTGTGAGCTACTCCCTGAGCCATGTGCCTGGCGAGGTGAGCAAGGCCATGCAGGACAGAGCGGCGAAACACCTCATTTCGCTTATGTCAGGGCCGGGGGTATGGCGCTACTGGAAAGAAGGCCCTATGCCGCTGCCACCTGATTTGGACGACACCGGTTTATGTTCGCACCTTCTTCGCTCATGTCATCCGCATATCATCTTCGGCACCAACATACCCTTAATTCTGTCGTGCAGAAATGAAGAAGGCGTGTTTTTGACCTGGGTGGGCGTGAAGCATGTGCATGACGTTTGTGTCGTGGTGAACTCGAATGTCTTGCTGTACTTGGGTGATAGGAAAGAGTGTGAAGACGCTGCCCGCTATGTAAGAGATGTTCTCACAGGAAAACGCAAGCACGAATCACAGTATTACACTGATCCTATCACGCACCTGCACGCCGCTTCACGGGCGCTCTTCCACGGCGTGAGCAGTTTGGAGACAGCAAGAGGCAGTATGATCGAACAAGTGCTGCGCATGCGCCAGGGAGACGGGTGTTTTGGTGATGCGTTTGAAACAGCCCTGGGCTGTATTACGCTCATGAATTGCGGTTTCGACGATAAAGCCATCCTGAACGCCGCGGCCGATACTTTGTTGGAGGGGCAAAGGCCAGACGGATCCTGGGCTCGCCGCGAGTTCTTTATCGATCCCGGCGGAGGCGCTTATGGCGCAGAGACTCTAAGTACGGCTTTCAGCCTGGAAGCGTTGGCCAGAATTTATCAGGCTCTATGACGTTGACTGTGAATTTCTCACAGGGCAAGTTCATTGTGCGCATTTATGGCAAACGTTGGGATGCTGTTTGCCAACCTGAGGAAACGTACGCCCTCTTCAGGGTAAAAAGGCTTTTTACAGAACATTAACAGTAAAAAATGAAGGAAACCTGACCCAAACGGGCACCAAATGCTGTTTTTTTGAAAATATTCGGCGACAATTTCAAAGGCCCCTCATTGATCAGCGCTTCCTGAAAAGTGGACACCTTCCTATTCCCATTACATATTTTTTCATCCTGCAGGTTGCCGACCGGGCATAGACAGCCTCCGCATGAAAACAATCATGCTCTACGGCTAATTTTTTTTCCTGTATATCAGGCGGTGCATTCCATCGCCTTTTTTGCCCGTCTCCAGCACGAAAGCTGCGTCAAAGGCCATCTCGTCCAACTCCTCCTGCGCAAAGAGGTGGTAGTGCCCAGCGTCCACTCCGCGGTTGAACTCCTCCCGCGCCCATTGAATGGTCTCGCGCATACGGTCGAATTCCCTTTCCGTGCACTTCCGCGAGACTAGTCTGGTTCGTAACTCGGCCCAAAACGGTTCGTTTTCCTCGTCCTGGAAACGATTTTTCAAATCCATGAGAAACAGGCGTCCGCCCGGCTCCAGCTGCTCTGCCAGGAGTCGAAATAGCGCGGGGTAGCGGTTGCGCTCAGTCTCCATGGCGTAGAACGAACGTACGGACACGAGCGCCTTATACGGCGCGTCGGGCAGGGGGCAGGCCTGTTGGAAGGTGTTCTCGATGAAATGGACGTAGCGGTCCTTGAGGCGCCTGCGGGCATGGACCGCCATATCCCGAGAGGGCTCCACAAAGGTCAGGCGTACCCGGGGCTGCCAGAAGAGTATGTGCTCGCTGAGCAACCCCGTACCGCCGCCCAGGTCGGCCATACGATCATCTTCTCCTAAATGGCGGGCAATAGTGCGGGCAAAGGAATAGCCGTCTTGAAAAGCTCTTCCCTTCTGGTGGTAGAGATCAAAAAAAGTTGCATAGACACTATACTTGTCAGGTCGCATTGCTATTCTGAAATATGTTTATCTTGTGAGCTGGTTGCCATTATTCTTGCAGATAGTATATACATTTATTAAATTAAATAACCAGAAGTTTTTGATTGTTTCCTATGTCATTATAATAGGATAAAGTTATTGAGCAGCAATTCAACATATATTTATGTCAACAATTTTTAGATTTCATTGCTAAATTTTTCATATGAAGTGTTCTATATCACGCAGATAAACTACACTATCGGCATTCTGTAAATTGTTTTGTAGCACTAACACTTCAAAATATGGCTTTCAGGTAAACACTTATGACAATCGGAGGCAAATATGACGGCACTTACAAGGAAAGAATTCGATAAACGTTTGCAGGAGCTTGCGGCGAATGATGTCGAGTTCAGACGACAGCTTGTCATGACCCCAAAGGCAGTCATCGCCGCCATGCTGAACACGTTGATTTCTGACGATTGCCAGGTGTTCATTCATGAGGAGGACGAGCATACGCTTCATTTAGTGCTTTCTTCCGAGATATTGAGTTCAGCCGAGCTGCAGTCGATTTCAGCCGGAATGTGCTGGTCCCATGCGAATGCCTACTATAAAATCAACTCATAACCTATTGGGATACAATACCTTTCAACAATGAGTAGTTGAACATGACAAAAGAACGATCCAGAGCCGAATTCGAGCAGTTTCTGATCGAATGCGCGGTCCAACACCCCGAGTTCAAAGATAGGTTGCTGAAGGACCCGAAGCGTGCCATTTCCGAGTTCTCAGATATGAAACTGCCCGCCGAGCTCAACGTGGTAGTACATGAAGAAACCCGCAACACTCTGCACCTGGTGCTGCCTTATGGAGGCAGCCAGCTGAACGCAGCTGAACTGATGCGGGTGACAGGCTCCTGCTGGTCGCACTATAGTTGTCTCGAGAACTATCCGTACCACCCTTAAGGGTAATGGAGACGACAAAACAGGGAGGAATCGATTTTGAGCACCCTATCATTAAGCGTAGAGTCAAGAAATCTGCGCCAGCGACAATACGGCCTTATTAAGGAGAGAGAATTATGATTGAACAATCCAGAGCCGAATTCGAACGAAGACTGGTTGAGAAGGCATCAAACGACAATGAATTTAGGAAAAAACTGATCGATTCCCCCAAGGACACCTTGATGGAGCTTCTGGGCATGGAACTGCCAGCCGATCTCATCTTGAAAGTTCATGAGGAAGACGAGAACACGTTACATTTCGTCCTTCCGCTGGCCTCGGGAGAGATCAGTTCGGCCGAACTGGCAGGCATCTCGGGCGGCATGTGCTGGTCGGATTGCGCTTGTCAGGGAAACTCGGATCCCCACGGCCCTTAATCCGGAGCCATGGGACGAACCTCTTTTCTGCACAAAATCCATGTACGGTACAAAAACATCAGCGGGCGGCGATGGAATAACGCCATCCCCGCCCGTTTGGCTTGCAGGGCTACAGGGCGGCCCCTGTTTCCAAGGTGAAGGCAGGACCTTTTTTCAAGAGTTGAACAATTGGCCGGTACATCTTGTTTTTTCGCAAGGGGGAGAGCTTGGGAATCATGGACACCAGCGTTCCCTGGTGCTCTCCCTGCGCACAGCGTGCGCGGCGCGGCAGCCAGGCCTCGTCGCCCGGAATGAACCGCTCCTCCGCGATGGCCGAAATCAGTCTCGCCCCCATCTCTTTGTTCACATGACAGGATACGGGATCGTGGTTGAAGGCGTTTCCGGTGTTGCAAAAGGCCCGGGCCGCGCAGCTGCCGCCGCAGCTGGTCTCCAGGAAGCAGCCTTTGCATGCCTCGATGTTGGAGCCGATACGTTCGCAGAGCCGCTTCACCTTCTCCGCATCCCGAGTGAAGCTCCCGTCCTGGTTCAGCTTGCCGTAGATGAAGGCCGAGGCCGCGGGGTGGCGTTGTTCGCAGACCTCGGGGCAGCACGAGAGCTCACCGGAAGGCGTAACGAACAGGTTGGGATTATTCATGCCGCAATAACTGCCCGTACCCGGCCGCAGGCTCAGAAGTCCGGTGGTAAAAAGCATAATTTCATTTTCCATGGCCCAGGGAAAAATATTGAGGAACTCGTCCACAAATGCCTGGGTGTCCAGAGAGAAGTGCCCTTCAGAGAACTTGGCGCGACCGGACTCGTCGCTGCAGGGCTCCAGATGAATGCTGGTGGCTCCCAGCTCCAGGGCATGTTCCACGATCTCCTTCATCCGTGGAATGGACGAGGGCGTCACCGTAGCCCGGGTGTTAATATTCTCTTGTACCTCGGCCACGCGGCGTATGTTTTCTGCAATGCGCTCGTAGGAAGGGCCGCCGCTACGCGTGGGGCGCTGCCGGTTCTGGATGTCGAGCGGACCGTCCAGACTGAAGCTGATGGTGAACTTATTTTCCAAAAGCCATTCGCGGATAGTATCGCTGAAGGTTCCGTTGGAGACAATGCTGTAATGCACTTTCAGATTGCGTTCCTCTGCAAGAGGGGTGAGCACGTTGTTGACGTGCTTGAGCAAATCCATACGCAACGTGGGTTCACCGCCGCCCAGGTAGCCGATGGAAATGGCCCTCGCCTCTTTCGAGTCTCGGGGTTGCATGTCTACCAGCTTGCGAACCGCGGCCTCGGCCATTTCAACGGGAAGATCCGTCGAACTATGGTCTCCGGCTTCGGAATAGCAGTAGACGCAGCGCAAATTGCATCGCATGGTGGGCAAAAAAGTCAACCGGTTGGGAATGCCGGGGTCCGTTTTCGCAGTTTTATAGTCCTCGGAGACAAGCACGCCACGCGCCCGGGCCAGTTTGAGGAAGTCGGTCAGACCATACGAGGCGTCCGTATCGTTGGCGAAGGCATCCATCCGCCTGGGCGTACGGAAGCTCTCCAGCAATTCCCGCAAACCAGACGAGACTGTTGCATAGGCAAGAGGGTGATCTTTTGCGGGCATGAACCCATAATGCTTCCCATTGTAATTAAAAAAACGAAACTGTGGATTGAGGATAAAGCGTGTATTCGACATGATTGTTTCCTACTCTTTTCTGTAGTCCTTATGTTGAATAATGCACGCTACCATACTTTTTAAGTCTGTGGAGCACCGATGAACAATACTCACAGCATTTCCACATTGTCTGACAAACTGGTCCCTTTTTTACAAAATGTCCAAGGGATCCTTATAAACGAAGAAGCACGAAGACACATCATGGACGTGGCCGCACATTTGCCAGCGGCTCTTGCTTGTTCGCTTTTCGGGTTTGAACTTCGCCTGAACGACGCCCCTGCCGTGGACATGGCGTTCTCCACCATTCCCGACTTACCGCCGCACCCTGTCCTGTCCGGTCTCATCCCCGAGCTCCCTCTTTCCGCCACCATGCTGAAGACCAGGGAATGGCAACGCATTTGTTCTTTCGCCGCCTCCTGGGGCAAACAGGATTCGACTTTACGGGGTATTCTGGACATTCTATGCCTGGAGTTCGACCTGCCCGCCCCCGCACCAGAGAAGGCGGTTCCTTTGGTTTTCTTCGGCGTCGAGTCCCAGGGACAAGAATTTCGGCGAAGATCCGGTCTCAAGGATGTAATCGTGCTGGAAGAGTGCGCGTCCCGTTTTTTCGGTGTTCCCATACGCGAGGAAGTCGTCGCCTGTCTGCACCGCTGCCACAATACTGCCAAAAATTACGGCGGCGGCGTATTCCAGATCGGACTGATGCTGTCGCGCCCCGGCGACTCCATCCGCATCTGCGTACATAACGTGGACAAGAAGCATGTTTATCAATTCGTACGGGATATTGGCTGGCCTGGAAATCTGGAGGACCTGAATCAGGCCCTGGCCGGCCCTTGTGCGGCCTTCGACCGTCTGGCTCTGGCCTTTGATTGCGCGGCAGTTCTGCCGGGCGGACTTTCCCCCAAGCTCGGGCTGGAAAGTTACTTCAAAAACAAGGCTCAGCCCGACAAAGAACCGCGCTGGGAGTCCGCACTGCAAACGCTTGTGGACGACGGAATCTGCCTGCCCGGCAAAGCCGAAGCCTTGCTGCGCTTCCCGGCCGTAACGCGGCTGTTGCCCTTTTCCGATCCGGCACTGAAGGCGCTGCCCGGCTATGTGGTCCCCAAAGCGGCCGCGCGCGGACTGCACCACATCAAGATCGTGCTCGAGCCCGAGGGCGGCCTTTCGGCCAAGGCCTATCTCTGGTGCGGGTACGTACAATAGATTTTTAGTCAGGCCGGCGAATCGTTCGTCCATGTATTATAAGGGCGACTTCAACCCCCTGATTCCATTGTATACTCTGAGCGAACTGTAAACTCTTGCGTAGCGATCATCATCCTTTGGGCTTGTTACACACAAAATCCACACAATTTAGCTATAGAGTTCTCACAATCATCCACTACTATTCTGTTTCGTAGAGTTAAAACTCCGGATTGATGCTTTGAACAAAAGGATCATACGCAGTCTGTAGCGCTATGATGTTGCAACGGTATTGCTCGATACTGCAGGATACTGTTTTGTCATTCTCTATATTGACAATCTGTTTATTCGAAAAAAGGACGAAGCAATTCTTCTCCTCGCCGTTCCTCGGAGCGCAGTCAACCGGGGCGAGCGACTCTCTGAGGCATCGGGGCGGGTACGCCAACAGATCCCAATGCCGGTCCGGAGAGACCTTTTCGAACTTTGGCCGTTTCAGGGAGGTCTATACGGATTTCCTCCCCAAGTTGTGTGTTTGTTGTGTGGTTTCATCCCCGGCCATGGACAAGGTCAGACTGATATGCTTTTTTCATCCTAAAATGGGGTAAAATCCTAAAAGGCTTGGTCATCGTAACCGCAAAGAGGACAGCTGACTCCCATGCCCAGACAGATTTTTCGTAAAACGGCTCTCGAACGCCTCTCTTCCCCTGAACAGCTGGACCAGCTGATGCAGGTTGCCTCGCCCAAAAACTGGGCCGCGCTGCTTACGCTGCTGTTTCTTCTGGGAGTGGCGCTGGTCTGGGGGGTGGAGGGCTCCATCCCAACCAAGGTTGACGGACAGGCATTCTTGTCAGCCAGGGGGAACTGACCACTGTCGTTTCCGTGTACTCGGGGCAGATTCGCACCCTGTACGTCAATGTTGATGACGTGGTTCACGAGGGCCAGGTTGTCGCCGATATATCCCAACCTGAAATTGAACGGGAGCTGGCCGACGCCGAAAGCAGCCTCCAACTTCTGCGGAAAGAACGTGAAATGACCCTGAAATACGGAGGCAAGGCGGAAACGCTACGGACAAAAAATGTTGAAGAACAGCGCCAGACCCTCCAGGCCATGCTTGATGCGCAGGAAAAACGGGCCCGAACTCTCAAAGAAGTGGCCGAACACTATGGCAAGCTCATCAAAAAAGGCGTCATTACCTACACAGAATACATCGACGCCCAAAACGAATATGCGCTGGCCATCCAGTCGTACAACGACACCAAGGTCAAACTCACCGAACTTTCGGTGACCACCGCGGACGAAGACACGGAACATCAAAAGGAAAATATCGACCTGAACCGCCGTATCATGGAGGCGGAAGCCAAGTTAACGAATCTGAAGAGTAAGCTCAGCGAATCCACGCAAATAATCAGCCCCTATTCCGGCCGCGTCACGGAAATCATCAAGGACGAAATCATGCTTATCAGTCCGGGCGACGCGTTGCTGACCCTGGAACAAAGCGGCAAACCGGACGATCTGAAAGTGGTGGCCTATTTTGCTCCCTACGAGGGCAAGCAGATCAGCGAAGGCATGACCATGGGCGTGACGCCGTCGGTGGTCCGTCGCGAGGAGTACGGCTTTATCCTGGCAAAGGTCTCTTACGTTTCGAGTTTCCCCTCTTCCTCACAAGGGATGCTGCAGACGCTTCGCAACGCGGATCTCGTTGAAACGCTCTCCTCGGGCGGCGCTCCTATTATGGTCAAGGCCTGGATGGAGCATACGCTGGACACGCCATCGGGATTCCGCTGGTCCTCGGGGCAGGGCCCGGACATGAGCATCCACAGCGGAACCATGTGCGACGTCTCCGTGGTAGTGAGCGAGCAGCCGCCCATCACTCTTGTCATCCCATTCCTGAAGCGCATCTTCCTGGGCATCGGCGACGAGCGCCTTGACCGGGAGGAAGAATAACGTGGCCATGAAAAAACGCCTCTGGAAAAACGCGCGTAAACGCACCCCCACCGTGCTCCAGATGGAGGCCGCGGAGTGCGGCGCCGCCAGCCTGGCCATGATCCTCGAATACTACGGACGCATCGTTCCTCTGGAAATCCTGCGCCAGGACTGCGGCGTCTCCCGGGACGGCGGCAACGCCTACAACATCATCAAGGCTGCGCGGCGCTACGGCCTGGAGGCCAAAGGCTATTCCAAGGACCTGGACGGCCTGCGCGAACTCAAGCTCCCGCTTATCCTGTTCTGGAATTTCAACCACTTTCTCGTACTGGACGGCATAAAAGGGAAAAAAGTTTTTTTGAACGATCCCTCCTCGGGTCCGCGTACCGTGCATATTGACGAGTTGGACGAGTCCTTTACCGGCGTGGTGCTGAGCTTTTCGCCCGGCCCGGATTTCAGAAAGGGCGGGCGCCGCCCCTCACTCTTCGGCATGCTCGCCCGTCGCCTGGTCGGGGTACGCACCTCCCTGGCCTTCGTGCTCCTGGCCAGCCTGGCCCTTGTGATTCCGGGCCTTGTCATCCCGGCTTTCTCAAGCGTGTTCATCGACAAGATTCTGGTGGCCCAGAACATGACCTGGTACAAGCCGCTGTTATTGGGCATGGGACTGACCGCCGTGCTGCGCGGGGGGCTCACCTGGCTGCAGCAGCGCACTCTCCTGCGCCAGGAGACCAAACTCGCCGTCACCGCCTCGGCCAAATTCTTCCAGCACGTCTTCCGCCTGCCCTACGTTTACTTTACCCAGCGCTTTGGCGGCGAAATCGGCTCGCGCGTACGCATCAACGATTTCGTGGCCTCGCTGGTGTCGGGGCAGCTCTCTACCAACGCGTTGAACCTGGTGACATTGGTTTTCTTCGCGGGGGTCATGTACACCTACGACAAAAGCCTGACCCTTTTGAGCGTCTCCATCGCGGCCATCAATTTCCTGGTGTTGCGCTGGGTCTCACGCAAACGCAGCGACCTGAACAAGCGCCTGCTCCAGGAGCAGGGCAAGCTCATGGGCACGACCATGGGCGGCTTGCAGCGCATCGAGACTATCCGGGCCTCCGGCGGGGAGGAGGACTTCTTCACCCGTTGGTCCGGCTACCAGGCCAAGGCGCTCAACGCCCGGCGTGACCTCGAACTCTGGTCGCAGCTGACAACACCCCTTCCCGTGTTTCTTACCGCTGTCAACACCGCGGCAGTGATCGGGGTGGGCGGACTGCACGTCATGGACGGACGGATGACCATGGGCATGCTTGTGGCCTACCAGAGCCTGATGATGAGCTTTCTTACTCCTGTGGGGCAGCTGGTGGCGCTTTCTTCCCTGCTGCAGACCGCCGAAGGCTACATGGCTCGTTTGGATGATGTTTTGCGCCACCGCAGGACGCGTCCTTCGGGCAGGAAGCCGTCCCCATGAAAATCGGTGAAACGCCCATCCGGCTTTCAGGTGCGCTGGAGATCAAGGATCTGGCATTCGGCTACTCCCGCATCGACCCGCCTTTGATCAAAAATTTTCACCTCAAACTCAAGCCTGGTTCGCGCATCGCTCTGGTGGGCGGTTCGGGGTCGGGCAAATCCACTCTGGTCCGGCTCATCAGCGGCCTTTTCCAACTCTGGGAAGGGGAAATCCTTTTCGACGGCAAACCCTCCGAGGCCTACCCCCGCGAGGTAATGATGCACTCCATCTCCTTTGTGGATCAGGAAATTTTCCTCTTCGAAGCCACTGTGAGAGACAATATCGCCATGTGGAATCCGGGTATTCCGGATGAAGACATCATTCGCGCTGCCAAGGACGCCCTTATTCATGAGGATGTGGCGGCCCGGCCCGGAGGATACGAATCCATCGTCAGCGAGGGAGGCACCAACTTCAGCGGAGGACAGCGGCAGCGCATAGAGATCGCCCGCGCACTGGCCACCAGGCCTTCCATCCTCATACTGGATGAGGCCACCAGCGCCCTTGACGCGGAAACCGAAAAACGCATCGACGACAACATCCGCAGGCGTGGTTGTTCCTGTCTCATCGTGGCGCACCGTCTTTCCACCATTCGCGACTGCGACGAAATCATCGTCATGGACAAAGGAAAGGTGAAAGAACGCGGAACCCACGACGAGCTCATGGCCCAGGACGGACTTTACAAGGACCTGATCGAGTACTGATATGAGCAGCCTGCACGATATATTCAGCAAGGAAGGCCGGATTTTCAAGGCGGCCGGAGCCCAGCCCTTCCAGATCAACGCCCCCGGCAAAGTCTGGATGGTCCTGGAAGGCATGCTGGACGTCTTTGTTCTGGAAACCCGCCAGGGCACGGCTGCGGCTGCTCGAGACTATTTTTTCTCGGCCAGCCCCGGCCAGGGAACCCTGGGACTGGACGGCGCTCCCTACAGCCTCATGCCCGATTCGGAAAACGTTTTTCTTGCCGTGGGGAGGCCCGGCACCATCGTTGCTGAGCTGCCGCTTGAGCGTTTTAAGGCGATAGCCTCAGAGCCGCTCTATCGGAATGAGGCGGCGGCATTCATCGACGCATTTCTCATCGGCCTGTCCGTCGGCCTGACCAAGGACATTGTTCCCTCGCCCAAAGGCCAACTCGTCCTGCCCTCTTCGGGTGAAATAGAGCTGGCCGCCAACGATTACGCCAGCTCCCGCAAAGCGCCGGTCTGGATGAAAAGTCGGGGCCGTTTTCTGTACATCGGCTTGGAAGAAATCAGCCCCAACGGCCACTCGCCCCTGTTCCCGGTGACCCAACACACCTGGGTGCAGGTTATGGATGTGGGGGCGGACCCGATCCTTCCGCCCCGGGAAGAGGAGCCCGTTGGACAAAGGAAAAAAAGTGACGAAGAGGAAAAGGAGCAACAGCCCAAAACTTTGGTCACCTGCATTTCCACCCGCGAAGCACTGGCCTCCGGGAAGGTCTGGGAAGGTATCGCCGCCTTTGAGGAGACCCTTTTCAACGCGTTGATCTTCAACGCCCGCTTCGTGGCCGTCGACACCTACAACAGCATGAAGGAACGCATGCGTTCGGACGAGCGCTCCCAGAGAGCGGGACTGCGCAAACTGGCCGGAGTGCTGGATAGCAAGATCGATGTCCATATTTCCGACGAGACACAGGACAATGCGCTTATCGTGGCATGCGAGATGGTCGCCGGAGCGCTCGGAATGCCCATCATCCCGCCCCTGAAAAAGACGGGCAATAATCTGAACAGGACAAGCGTGGAGGATATTGCCTCATCCTCCCGAATCAGGCTGCGCCGGGTAGCCCTGCGCGAAAACTGGTGGAAGCATGACGCCGGGCCCATGGTGGCCCACATCGACGAAGGCCGCAGGCCCGTGGCGCTCATTCCCACTCCGGACGATCGCTACGAAATGCGCGACCCGGTGGCCCAGACCAGGACAATCGTCACCCGCAAGACGGCCCGGGAAATTTCGGATTTCGGCTACTGCTTTTATCCTTATCTGCCCGAGCGGCCGGTCTCGGCCAAGGAATTGATCGCATTCGGAGTCCGGGCCTCGGGCAAAGACCTGCGGACTATTTCGTTCATGGGCTTGCTGGTGGGATTTCTGGGGATGGTTCCGCCAATGGTCATGGCCCAGGTGTTCAGCAATATCGTGCCCTATGCCGACCGTTCGCGGCTCGTACAAATGACCGCCATCCTTTTGGCCTGCAGCATAGGCGCTGCCGGGTTGGAATACGTGCGAAACGTCGCTTGCCTCCGGCTCGCCACCCGTATGCACGGAGGAATCGAGGCCGCCATCATGGACCGCATTCTGCGCATGCCGTTGCCCTTTTTTCGCGGCCAGACCTCCGGCGATCTTGCCGAACGGGCCATGGGAGTCACCCGCGTACGGGAGGTCGTATCAGGTTCGCTCATCGCCGGTATCCTCAACGGTTTCTTCGCCTTGTTCAATGTGTGCCTGCTCTTTTATTACCAAAGCTCGCTGACCTGGTGGGTGCTGGGGGGGCTTGCCTTGTACACGCTGGTCATCATGCTGACCTGGACCGTGCAACTCCATTTTCGCCGCATACTTACCGATGTGGAGGGTCGGCTTTCGGGCAAGGTCCTGCAATTCATCACCGGCATTCCCAAACTGCGCGCCGGAGGCGGCGAGGGACGCGTCTTTTCCATCTGGGCCAGACAGTTCGGCGAACAACGCAGCCTGGCTTACAAGGCCGGCCTGGCCGATAAATGGCTGGCCACTTTCAACAGCCTTTTCCCGGTGTTCATGTCCATGGGTGTATTCCTGGGCGTGGTCTACTACAGTTCCACGGTGGAGATGGACACCGGCGTGTTCATCGCTTTCTATGCCGCGTACGGCAATGTCATGTTGGGGCTGACCGCCATCACTGCGTCCATGACCATGATCCTCAACACCTGGCCCTACGCCGAACGCATGGCGCCCATTCTCTCACATACGCCCGAAGTCAGCCTTGATAAAACCGATCCGGGCGAACTCACCGGACGCATCGAGATTCAGGGCCTCACTTTTCGCTACAACGACGACGCGCCAATGGTGCTCAAGAACATCACGCTGAAAATCGAGCCGGGCGAGTTCGTGGCTCTGGCCGGGCATTCGGGTTCGGGCAAGTCCACCCTGATGCGGCTGCTGCTCGGCTTCGAGTCTCCCACCAGCGGCTCCATCTACTACGACGACCTTGACCTCATGGATCTGGACTCGAACAAAGTACGCCGGAACATGGGCGTGGTCATCCAGAACAGTTCGGTCATGCCCGGCAGCCTCTTCACCAACATCGTGGGAACTCGGCAGCTGACACTGGAAGACGCCTGGGAGGCGGCCAGGAAAGTGGGCCTTTACGAAGACATACAGGCCATGCCCATGAAAATGCACACCGTGGTCACAGAAGGCGGTTCAACCCTGTCCGGCGGACAAAAACAACGACTTCTCATAGCCCGTGCTTTGGTGAACCGTCCGCGCATTCTTTTTCTGGACGAGGCCACCAGCGCCCTGGATAACCGCAACCAGACCATCGTCAGTGAAAGTCTGGAACGCGTCAAGGCCACGCGCGTTGTAGTGGCGCATCGCCTGTCAACCATCAAAAACGCGGACCGCATCGTGGTCCTGGACCGGGGCGAGGTCAGGGAAATCGGCACCTATGACGAGCTGATGCAGATGGAGGGGCTCTTTCACAACCTGGTGCAACGGCAACTGCTTTAGAGCATCTTACTATTGATAAGATCTAGATGCTCTTATGCATGTATCTGAAACAATGGACAGTATTTCAGATGCGAGCCTTGTTTCAAGGCGAAAATGCGCTAGTCGGTTTACCAACGTATGAAAGAGAGTTTTTCAATGTGCAATGCGCCAGTCAAATTTTTTTAAGTCGAGTGGTGTTGTTGCTACATCCACCCAAGCAAAGGAGTGAATCATGACTGAACAATCCAGAACCGAATTCGAACAACGACTGGCCGATCTGGCAGCCCAAAGTCCCGAGTTCCGCGAACAGCTCCTCAGCAACCCCAAAGGTTGCATAGAAAATTTGCTGCAATCGAAGCTGCCCGGGGAACTGGAAGTGGTTGTGCATGAGGAAAATGAAAACACGCTGCATTTTGTGCTTCCCCAGACCGGCGATGAACTCGGGGCTGCCGAGATGGCCCAAGTCTCCGGAGGCGTCTGCTGGAGTAACAATAGCAGCAAAGACGGACCCATTCCGTCATGAACAGAGTGGCCCTAAACCAAGAAAATATCATGGAGGCATTATGACTGAACAATCCAAAGCGGAATTCGAACAGCGACTGGCCGATCTGGCTGCCCAAAGTCCCGAATTCCGTGAGCAGCTTCTCAGTAATCCCAAGGGTTGCATAGAAAATTTGCTGCAATCGAAGCTCCCCGGGGAGCTGAAAGTGGTTGTTCATGAGGAAAATGAAAACACGCTGCATTTTGTGCTTCCCCAGACCGGGGATGAACTGGGCGCGGCCGAGATGGCCCAGGTCTCCGGAGGCGTCTGCTGGAGTAACAATAGCAGCATAGACGGACCCTTTCCGTCATGAACAGAGCGGCCCTTAGATTGGCCGCGGATCAGGAAAGAATCGAGGCAAAAATTCCGCAAACCAATAAAATATCATGGAGGCATCATGACTGAACAATCCAGAACCGAATTCGAACAGCGACTGGCCGAACTGGCAGCCCAAAGCCCCGAGTATCGCGAACAGCTTCTCCGTAATCCTAAAGAGTGCATAGAGAACTTGCTGAAAACGAAACTTCCCGGGGATTTGAACGTGGTTATGCATGAGGAAAATGAAAACACGCTGCATTTTGTGCTTCCCCAGGCCGGGGATGAACTGGGAGCAGCCGAGATGGCCCAGGTCGCCGGTGGTGGCTGCTGGAGCAACTCATGGACCATGGGTAACCTTGATGATTCGGACGGAGTATCAATATAATAATAGTCTATTTGACTACGGAGGAACTTCAGTTTTGACGGACCCTTTCCGTCATAACTAGAGACAAAGACTGAAAAAGGTAAAGGAAACTGTTACCGGCATGGACGCATGCAATCCAGTGGCCTGGGACGTCGCGAAAGGATGTAACGCGGCGTCCCTTTCCTGAATTTTTCTAAAGCACCATAGGGAGGCATCATGTCAGAACAATCCAGAACCGAATTCGAACAGCGACTGGCCGATCTGGCAGCCCAAAACCCCGAATTCCGCGAGCAGCTTCTCAGTAATCCCAAGGGTTGCATAGAGAATTTTTTGAAAGCGGAATTACCCGCGGACTTGAAAGTGGTTGTGCATGAGGAAGATGAAAACACGCTGCACTTTGTGCTCCCCCAGTCCGGCGATGAACTGGGCGCGACCGAGATGGCCCGGATCTCAGGCAGCGCCTGCTGGAACGACTGCGGCATGACCAACACCTTTATGCCATGATTAGAGAGGATTTTTTCCACTGTTTGGCGACGCTGGCCTCATGGGATCCCGAGTTCCGGGAACAACTCACTGCCGATCCCAAGGCCGCCATCGAATCCTACTTGAAAATGGAGTTGCCCGATGAACTGAAGTTCCATGTACATCAGGATGACGCGAATACGCTGCATGTCGTGCTGCCTTTTGACGGGCTGAATGCGGCTGAGCTTGTCTCCGCGGCCGGAGCTGGAGTTTGCTGGTCCAACCTGCAAAACGAGTGCTCCACGTATACCGGGTGATGGGGGAATTCAAATTGCCGGTAAAGCGCATTGGCCTCGCATGGCCCAAAGTGAAAGTCATTTATCGTGGCGACTCGGGATGTTGCCGCTGGAAAACCGTGCGTTGGTGCGACAACAACGATGTCTGCTATATCTTGGGGTTGCCTAAGAACTATAGAATCAACGACTTGTCTGTTCGACTACGGGAAGAGTTCCGTAGTCGAGCAGACCGGTGTGAAACAAAAAATTTTGGGCGAGGTGCAATACGGCCTGGCGCCTGGGACCGCGAACGGCGTGTGGCCGTCAAAGCCGAGCACCTCTCAAAAGGGGCAAATCCGGGCTATAGCGAACTACTGGAAAAACAAGGGCTTTTTCATAAACTGGTAAAAAGGCAGTTGCTCTAGCCATGAGCTTGAATATAAGCCTACTGAGCCGTGCCGCCCGTTTCGGGAACGAACCAATCCCCTTGCGCACGCTGACGCGTTGGGCGCTCACAGGCCGCATCCGGCTGCCGGAATTCCAGCGTCCCTGGCTCTGGGGCTGCGGCGAGGCCGAGGCTCTGCTGGAGTCGCTTTTTCTGGGCGAAGATATCAGCGGACTGGTTCTTTTGGAGAGCGAGGGCTTCAATGTTGGCTTTGATAGCCGCCCCATTGAAGGCGCAGAGCCGGTAAATGATAGCAACGAGCATACCGCCTTTCTGCTGGATGGCCGGCAACGCCTCACCGTGTTCACGCATGCGTTGTGCGTCCAACATTCCCCTCTGCCCGGCTTTGAAAAAGATTTTTTCATTGATCTCAATATGGCTGCGCAAGGAAAAGAGGGCTGTGTATCTACGGAAAAACAGGGGCGATATCCTCTGCGGGGGCTGTTTGAAAGGTGCGACGCGCCATCATCAATGCGTGATATTGCGATAAACTGTATGCGCGTAAGGCTGACGCGGGATTTATTCTGAAACAATACTTTACTCCGACCGGGCTCGCCTGGAAATTTTTTAAAAATCCACACAACCAGTGAAACTTTACACGACCTGAACACTCTAACGTAAACCTAAACCGAGCGTACCGGCCCCTGCAAGAGTGACACAAAGACAACACTTGGGCCCTGAAGCACAAAAGGACTCCGATTCGGGTGAGGGGTTGATGTGTAGTAATGGGATGGCCCCGCCCGTTGATAAGTCCTTTGTTTTTTCAGCGGGAGCAGGGGGGTGGGGCAGAGCCCCAATTATATTATTTCAAAGTTAAACTGCTCTAGTCTACTCCGCCTCAAAGCCGTCGATCATTGTTGCAGCCATAATATCTAAGTTTACTTTAAAAAGTTGTTTCCTGGGGCAAATAGACAACAAAAAAAGAGCAGTCCCCAATACTATGGAAACTGCCGTTTTCATATGGCCAATTTTTCAGCTGCACGAGTATTTAACTGCCTGTAATTTCCCTTATTTTTGTCTTATTTTAAATTTTTATTTTGTTTGTTGACTTAGTCCAAATCTGGCAACAGATCCAATGACTTTCTTTTTTGCCCATCATCCAAGTGATAGTACTGATCCACGGTCATTGTAATGTTGGCATGGCCCATCATCTGAGTGACTGCAGCCAAATCTGCTCCATTACTGAGGTGCGTGGAGCAGAAAAGGTGTCTTATGTCACACATCAAGACCAATTTGACCCCGGCCATATTACAGGCTGTTTTGCATGCTTTTTTGATGCTTTTGACAGCCTTGCCCCCGACTTCGATCACGTTGTTGTTCAGGTAAAACGCAAATTTCGAGAATCATTTTACACAGCCTGGGTTTTTCTTCGTATTGTCGTATTCTCGAAAGATTACGCCAGTACCGGGCATTTTGCTTAATGGAGTGTGCGCACAAACAACAAAGGGGGCGCTCCTTGCGGATACGCCCCCTGAAATGGTGTTTTTATCTGGTCAAACAGGTTAACTAGCCGCCCAGGTAGGCTTTGCGTACCTCCGGGTCGTCCATCATTTCTTTGGACGAGCCGCCTTTCACCAGTCTGCCGTTTTCCAGAAGATAGGCATGGTCCGCGAAGTTCAGGGCCATGTGGGCGTTTTGTTCCACCAGCAGAATGGTGGTGCCTTCCTTGTTGATCTGCTTGAGCGCCTCGAAGACGCGCATCATCAGCAGCGGAGAGAGCCCCATAGAAGGTTCGTCCAGGAGCATCAGCTTGCGGCCGCTGACAAAAGCGCGTCCCACGGCCAGCATCTGCTGCTCGCCGCCGGAGAGCGTTCCGGCCTTCTGGCTTTTGCGTTCTTCCAGGCGTTCGAAAATGGAAAAGATACGCTCGATATCCCGCTTGATGCCGTCCTTGTCCTTGCGGGCAAAGGCCGACAGCTGCAGGTTTTCGAGCACGGTCAGGTTGCCGAACAGACGGCGGCCTTCGGGAACGTGCGAAATGCCCAGCTGGCTGACAACTTTTTCAGGCGGATATTTCAGCAGATTCTTTCCCATAAAAGTCATGGACGTTTCTTTGCCCACAGGTACGAGCCGCGAGATGGCGCGCAGCGTGGTGCTTTTGCCCGCGCCGTTGGCGCCGATGATAGTGGTGCGGGTGCCTTCCTCGATTTCAAAACTGAGCCCCTGTACCGCCTTGATGCGGTCATAGGACACATGCAGGTTGTCCACAGTCAGCAACATCAGGCCACCACCTTTTCATCGCCAAGGTATGCTTCGATAACCTTGGGGTTTTTCTGTACTTCCTCATGCGTGCCCTCGGCGATGATCTCGCCGAAAACCAGGCACTGGACCCGCTCGCAGAGTTCCGAAACCACTTTCAGCCGGTGTTCGATCAGGAAAATGGCCATTTTGAAGCGCTTATGCGCCTGGCGGATGACCTCGATCATGGCCTCCATTTCTTCCGGCGTCATGCCCACGGTGGGTTCGTCCAAAAAGAGTACCTTGGGCTCCGTAACCAAAGCCCTGGCCATTTCCACGCGGCGTGCCGCGCCATAGGGCAGGTGGATGACCCAGTCGTCCGCGAACTGGTCCACGCCGAACATCTTCAGGTACTCGTAAGCCATTTCCTTGGCTTCGGCTTCTTCCTTCCTGCGCCGTGCCGTGTTGAACAGCGCGCCGGTCAGGCCGTAGGTAAACTTGGAATAGCGCGCCATCATGACGTGCTCGAGCACGCTCATATGCCGCCAGAGCCGCATTTCCTGAAAGGTCCGCGCCAGGCCCAGGTCGGCGACCACATTGGGCCGCAGGCCGTTGATGACCTGACCGTCGAACACTATTTTGCCCTCGGTAGGGTTGTAGATACCGGTGATCAAATTGAAAATGGTGGTCTTGCCCGCGCCGTTGGGACCCAGAAGCCCCACGATCTGGCCGGCTTCCAGATGCAGGTTGTATCCGTTGACAGCGCGCAGGCCGCCGAAATTGTGGCTCATGTCGATAACATCAAGCAACGCCATGCGAGCCTCCTAAAAGCAAAATGAATGTTGAAAAGCTGTATCTATTGGGGCTCTGCCCCAAATCCCGCCAGGGGGGGACGCTCCCCTGGACCCGCGTATAGGAATAGTTCTTGTATTTTACCATGCTTAACCAGCTTAACAGCCAAAAGTTTTGGGAGATTCTTAAGAGCCTTTTTACAAAAAGGTTCTTAAGCCGCCGGAGGCATTTCTCCTCATTATTTGCCGTCGCGCGGGCTCATCAGGCTGCGCATGTCGAATTCCTTGAAGGCCACGAGTCCGCGCGGGCGGTAGATCATCACCAGAATCAGCAGCAGCGGGATGCAGATCCACTTGAAGATTTCCAGCGGCCGCAGGGCTTCGCCCAGCAGGCTGATGGAAACCGCGCCCACGATGGAGCCGTAAACGGAGTTCAGTCCGCCGAAGTAGACCATGGCCAGGATTTCGGCCAGCTTCTGCAGGCCGTAGGAGGCCGGGCTGACAAAGCGGATGACGTGGCAGGCCAGCGCGCCGGCCACTCCGGCCCAGAACGCGCCGAACAGAAAGGCGCGCATCTTGGTGCTGCGGGTGTCCACGGTCATGGCCTCGGCCGCGGTTTCGTCATCGCGTACGGCGTTGAGCGCCTTACCCATGGTGGAGGTGACGAAGTTGTTCATCATCCACACGCCGACGACCACAATGGCGAAAACCATGGGCAGGCTGGCCCAGTCCGGCTGTCCGGAAAGGCCGCGCGGACCGCCCACGATTTCGAGGTTTTCGATGACGCTTTTAACGATGAACAGAAAGGCCAGCGAGATGATGGCCAGATAATCGCCCCGTGTCTTGAACGAGGGGATGGCGATGATCAACGCGCCGATGGCGGCCATGGCGCCTGCCAGAATCAGGCCCACAGGAAAAAAGATAAAGGTCCAGTCTCCGCTGATGAAGGCGGGGCCGAACAGGCGGTCATCGGCGAAAATTCCCAGGGAAAAGACCGAGGCGGCATAGGCGCCAAGGGCCATGAATCCCGGATGCGAGCAGGAAAATTCTCCCATGTAGCCGTTGATCAGGTTCAGGCTCAGAGTCACCAGCACGGCAATCAGCATCAGCTTGAGCGTGATCAGCCGGTAGTCGCTCATGTCCGTCCAGAGGCCGAAAATGGCGTAGAGCAGCACCAGGTGCACCAGAGTGGGGACCACAATGGGCAGCTTGAGCAATGACCGGGAAAGCGCGTTGGTCAGCGGAGCCGTCAATTTGGCCACCAGAAGTACGGGAATGATATAGATCGAGGTGGTGTAGGCCAGTGACGAGAGAATAAGGTTGGGCTTTTTGAGCATCAGCAACAGCCCGAAAAGGGCCGGGACCTTGCGCATGCCCAGGGCCTTGGCCAGGGACACTCCCACGAGCTGTTCGAGGACGACTGCCACCAGAAAAGCGAGCAGCCAGCCGCTGAACGGAACATTGCCCAGGAAATGCCCGATTCGCTGAAAAAACCCCGCTTTTTTGCGGGCGTCGGCGTCTTGTACTTGCATGATCGAATCCTTAGCGAATGAGACGGATTTGCTTGTCGTTTTCGGCTACAGCCGCAGCTTGGCGCTGTACGGTTCGCCGAAAAGGCCGTGGGGCCTGAACACCAGAATCCCAAGGACGATCGAATAGGCGATCAGGTCCCTGAGCGTGGACGGAAAGATCATGGCCACGAAAATTTCGATGAACCCCAGCATAAAGCCGGCGATGCAGGCGCCCATGATCGAGCCGCGGCCTCCCAGAATGGCGGCCACAAAGGCTTTCCATCCGAGCATGATGCCCATGTAGGGGTCCAGGACGGGATACGCCAGGCCGAACATGATGCCGGCCACGGCGGCCAGACCCGAGCCGATGGCGAAGGTCATCCGGGCAATGGTGTTGATGGAAACCCCCATCAGCGGCACCACGACGAAATCGTAGGCCATGGCCCGCATGGCCATGCCCCATTTGGAGCGCTGCACGAACTGGTGCAGGGCCAGCATCAGCAGTACGGAGACCACCACGATCCCGATTTTGGTGTTGGTGAGGAAGACGCCGCCCATTTTGTAGGTCTGCACATCAATCAGGCTGGGGAACAATTTACGCTGTCCGCCGACAATGGCCAGAACGCCGGTTTCGAGGATGATACCGATCATCAGGCCGGTGATGGCGGCGGAAGCACGAGGCGCGTCGCGCAGCGGGCGGTAGCCGACGCGCTCGACCAGCATGCCCAGGCAGGCGGTCAGGACCACGGAAATCATGATGGTCAGGCCGAGAATGATGAAAGGCGGCAGTGTGATGGAACCCGCACCGGCCAGGGCCACCAGTCCGGAGGCCACGCCGAAGGCAATATAGGTGCCGGTCATGAAAATGTCGCCGTGGGCAAAGTTGAAAAGCATCAGGATGGAGTAAACCATCGAGTAGCCCAGTGAAATGATGGCGTAAAAACTTCCCCACTGCAGGGCGTTGATCAGGTTTTGAAAAATAAAACTGGAACTCATTGAATTGCTCCCATGCGAAGGCGGCCCGGAGCTTTCCGGGCCGCTTCGTCAGGCGGCGGTCTGTTCCGACCGCCGCCGGCCTTGTCGGATGGTGCGGCACAAGGGCCGCAGTGTTGCTACAGGACGTTTAGGGGCAGACCGAATCAAAGAATTCGTATTCGCCCTTGTCGTTGATCTTGGCGATAACCGCGCACTTTTTGGGATCGCCTTCAGCGGTGAAGGTCATGGTGCCGGTGATGCCTTTGTAATCTTGCAGTTTGGCAAGAGCGTCCTTGACGGTTTCACGATCTTTTTTGATATCGCCGGTCAGGCCGCCAGCCTGCTTGACGGCTTCAACCAGTACGCCGATGGAGTCCCAGGTAAGGGCGGCCACGTCGTTGGGGGTCTTGCCGTACATTTTGGTGTAGGAATCGATGAATTCCTTGGTCGCGCCCTTGGCGCCCACCGGGGAGTAGTGCGTGGAGAAGTACTGGCCCTTGCAGTCGTCGCCGCACAGGCCCATCAGGTCGCCGGAACCCCAGGAGTCGGAACCGATGAAAGGCTTGTTCCAACCAAGAGATTTGGCTTGTTTAACGATCAGCGGGATTTCGTTGTAGTACTGCGGGATAAACAGAACATCCGCGCCGGAGTTGATGATATTGGTCAGCTGGGCGGAAAAGTCCACGTCTTTGGTGGTGAAGCTTTCGAAAGCAACAACCGAACCCGGTCCGTGGATTTCTTCAAAGGCTTTCTTGAAGAATTCAGCCAGCCCTTTGGGGTAGTCGCTGGCGATGTCGTACAAAACAGCGGCTTTTTTGGCGCCGAACTGTTTGGTGGCGAATTTGGCCAGAACCGGTCCCTGGAAAGGATCCAGGAAGCAGCCGCGGAAGACATAGGGGCGGTTCAGGGTGGTGTTGGGGTTCGTGGACCAGGGGCTGATCATGGGGGTGGCGAAGTTGTTGCAGACTTCACCGGCAGGAACGGCCTGCTTGGAGGACTGCGGGCCGATGATGGCCAGAACTTCTTCTTCGGTGATCAGCTTGGTGGCGGCTTTCACCGCGGACTCGGCTTTGGATTCATTGTCGTCGTAGACAAATTCCACCGTGTACTTTTCGCCGTTGATGTCGATGCCGCCTGCGTCATCGATCTGTTTTTTGTACATTTCGGCGGCTTCTTTCGAGGATTCGCCAACATCCGGAATGTCGCCGGTCAGGGGAATATCCATGCCGATGACGATGGTTTCAGCCGCGTACGCCGGGACGGCTAACAGCAGACTCAGAGCCGCCAGCCAGAACAAAACTTTCCTCATTTCCTTTAAACCTCCTCACGTTAGTAAGAGCCAGTTCCAACAATACTTGTACCTCTGTGTACCGTAATTGTTTCAAAAAGGGAATAGTCTTTATTGTCAATGTGTTCGGAGTGTTTTTTCAAAAATGGCAAAAACACTAACACCTTGTTTTTACTTGTTTTTAAATTGTTCGTTTTTTGTAAAAAGAAAGACTTTCCTTCGGCTTTTTTTCATATTGAAAAAAACAGCCCTGAATAAGCAGGTTTTAAAAAAAATACCTGGCAGACAAGCCTGTTCGGGGGCGCCGCGCACCAGTGCCTGCCACGGGGAAATGACGAAACAGGATGTTAGGGAAGCGTTTCTGTCCGTCTGTATTCCATTTTTGTCATATTTATACACAATCTTGTATCGTGCAGGATGCCCGCCGGAACGAAAGCTGCCTGAGGCCTGATGGTAAGGGACTGGAAAAATTGCTATCCAGCGTTCGTTGGCAGCCAATGGACACATCCACGCGTGGAATATGTGCAATAACAAAGCCAAGAAACGGGTTGCCGGACAGTCCGAAACGGGTAAGCAGTCGAAAACAGGAGGCGGATGTGAAAATCAATCGGCTCGATCATCTGGTGCTGACGGTTGCACGTATCGAGAAGACCGTCGCTTTTTATGAGACGGTTCTGGGCATGGTGCCGGTGCGCTTCGGTCAGGGCCGCACCGCTTTAGTCTATGGTACGCAGAAAATAAATCTGCACGAGGCGGGCAAAGAGTTCGAACCAAAGGCAAAACATCCGCAGCCGGGCAGTGCGGATCTCTGCTTCATAACTGACACGCCCCTGGAACAGGTACAAGAAAAGCTGGAGCGCCAGGGAGTGGAAATCGAGGAAGGGCCGGTGGAGCGTACGGGTGCCACGGGCGTCATCCTTTCCGTTTATATCCGCGATCCTGACGGGAATTTGATCGAGCTGTCCAATTATCTTTGAAGCGACCCGGAGTACCCCTCAGCACAGGCTGCGCGGCGCATGGCGGCGCATGACGTCCACCAGCCGGTCGTGATCCAGTGCCCGGACAGTCCGGCCGTCGCGTCCGGTCATGGTTCGGGCGGCCAGCAGCGCGTTGACGATGGCTTCTTCCGTGGCCTGGACCACGGCCAGAAACAGCGGATCCAGAATTTCGTTGGGCACGTACTCCATCCGGCGCAGTGTGTCGGCCGGTCCCAAGGGGGTGGGGTTGGCCGTGGAAAAGGCCATGAAAATGTCTCCGGAATTGTCGCCCGAAGGCGTGCCGGTCCGGCCGATGCCGATGGAGATGCGCCGCGTCAGCCGCTGGATCTGAATAGGTAGCAGCGGGGCGTCCGTGCCGATGACCACGATGATGGAGCCGGTTTCCTTGTCCCAGACCGTATGATCCGTGAGGTAGGTGCCCACGGGAACGCCCAGGATCTGCAGCCACGGGCGGATGCCGTGGTTGGCCTGCACCAGGGCGCCTACGGAATAGCGCTGTCCGGCCAGTTCCACCTGGCGCGAAGCCGTGCCCGTGCCGCCTTTGAATTCGTAACAGATCATGCCCGTGCCGCCGCCAACATTGCCTTCAGCCACCCGGCCCGGTGCCGCCGCATCAATGGCTTTGATGGTGTCGGCTTCGGTGACGTGCAGGCCGTCCATATCGTTGAGGTAGGAGTCGCAGGTTTCGGCAATGACCGGCATGTACCAGGTGTAGCAGGAGCTTTCCAGGTCGCAGCGGGAGGTCATCCAGCGGACGGCTCCCTGATGTGCGGCGCCCACCGAATGCGTATTTGTGATGCAAATAGGGCCGCGGAACCAGCCGGCTTCGCGCATCCAATGCGCGGCGGTCATCTCGCCGTTGCCGTTGAGGGAAAACATGGCGCCCCAGGCCGGGATATGCGCGTCTTTTTTTCCTCTGGGCAGAATGGCGGTAACGCCCGTACGTACGGGTCCGTTGCCGACCTTGAGTTGTCCGTCACCGGCAACCAGTGTTTGAAATCCCACTTCCACACCCGGCACATCGGTGATGGCATTGTGCAAACCGCACTGTCCGGGAAAGGCCAGTCCCAGCCCGCGGGCGCGCGGGCGTCCGTCGATTCCGAAACCACTGTCTGTCATTTGTCCACCTTTCGGTCCTGACTGTTTCGCGGTAGCGTACGCCGCCCGGAAGACAAGTCCTTGATGTCTTTTTCGTAATGGCTGTCCATCTGGCGCAGGGATTTGTTGAGGTGGTAGCGCAGGATGTCCGAGCCCCAGCGAAAATCTCCTATCTGCATGGCCTCCATGATCTGGATGTGCTCCCCCAGAGAAGCGGCCACCCGGTCCAGGCGGTATCTGCCGAGATATTCGGACAGGCGGCGCAGATTTGCCAGCTTGCGCATCAGGTCGATCATCAGCGGGTTCTCGCTGAACTGCACGATCATTTCATGAAAACGCGCGTCGAGATCGAAAAGTTCTTCGAAAACGCTCTGGTCGGAAAGGGACTCGATGGCCAGTACATGGTCACGCCGCATGTTTTCCACGCGCTCGGGGTCGGGACATTGTTTGAAGGAGGCAACTATGCCCGGTTCGATATGCAGGCGTAATTCGTAAGAGTGAAACATCAACTCCTTGTTGAATTCCACGAAACGCCAGCGCCCGCCGGGGATGGGCATGGCCAGGCCTTCGTTGTTCAGCCGCACCAGGGCCGCGGAAATCTCCCCGCGGCTGGCCTCCAGCGTACGGGCCAGCTGCTCCTCGCTGCTGACGCCCGTCAGTTTGCCGATAGTGATGCGGTCCACCAGAGCCTGGTATACCTGAGCCTCCGGCGAATCCGTGGTGGACGGGCTGAGATTCTGTCGCGAGGGGAGTTGCTTGACCCGGTAGCCGCCGCGCCCTTTTTCCAGAATGCCTTCCCCTACGAGTTTATCGAACACGGCCCGGACCGGCGAACGGGACAAACCGAGTTCTTTTGCGATCTGATCGAGCTTGAGCCGCTCTCCCACCTGGACGGTGTCGCTGCGCAGCCGCGATAGCACGACCTCCTGCACATACCCCTGAAGCACGCTTTTAGACATATATTTCTCTCAAAACTGTTTTTCTAGGCTATAAAAAGATATTTTCAGATTGACAAGTAAAAAAACTCTGTCTAAACATCTGCTGAAAGCGCAGAATAAAAATAATTAACAGAAAAGTCAAAAATGAAGTTTAACAATGAGCAATATTGTAGAACTTGAAAAGGTCTCCAAAGACTATCCCAGTCCGGAAGGCGGGTTTGTGCATGCGTTGCGGCCCACGGATCTGAGTGTGCCGGATGGAAAATTCACCACGCTGCTGGGTCCTTCGGGTTGCGGCAAGACCACCATGCTCCGGCTCATCGGCGGGTTCGAGGCGCCCACTTCGGGCAGTGTTTTCATCGGCGGACAGAACATGGAGGACGTACCTCCGTTTCGGCGGCCGGTGAACACCATGTTTCAACAGTACGCCCTGTTTCCGCATCTGAACGTGGAGCGCAACGTGGCTTACGGGCTCGAGGTGCAGGGCCTGTATAAAAAGGTCATCCGCGAGCGGGTGGCCGAGGCCCTGGCACTGGTGCGGCTGGAAGGCATGGGCAAACGGGCCATCAGGCAGCTTTCCGGCGGCCAGCAGCAGCGCGTGGCTCTGGCTCGGGCCCTGATCAACCGGCCCAAACTGCTGTTGCTGGACGAACCCCTGGCAGCGCTGGACCGCCGCCTGCGCCAGGAGATGCAGTTCGAGCTCAAACGTTTGCAGAGCGAGGTAGGCATCGCTTTTCTGTGCGTCACCCACGACCAGGAAGAGGCTCTGACCATGAGCGACACCATCGTGGCGGTCAGCGGCGGGCAGGTACGGCAGATAGGCACGCCCGAGGAGATTTACGAATACCCGTGCAACACCTTTGTGGCCAGTTTCATTGGCGAAATGAATATTTACAAAGTCACTGTGGGGCAAAGCGCAGAGGGCGGACGCACCAGCGTGCGCACTGAAAAGGGGCTGGAGCTGATCACCGTCCTGGCGGGCAAGCCCGGTGCGACGGCCTATGCGGCCATTCGCCCGGAAAAGATCGAACTGCACCCCCGCGACGGCCAGGAATACGCCTACCAGTCACTCCAGGGGCAGGTTTTCGAGATGACCTACGTGGGCAACAGTTCCCACGCGCTGGTGAAAACCGCTTCGGGCGACACCGTGAAGCTGGTCTATCAGAACCGCACCAGCGAAGACGCCAGAAAATTGCGTACCGGGGAAAACGTACGGCTCTATTACCGGCCCGAACAACTGCTGTTACTGGACGAATAGACATGAGCACCGACAAACAATCACGCAAGGCCTTCTGGTTCATCGGCCCGGGCATGAGCCTGCTGCTGGTCTTTTTTGTGGCGCCCCTGCTGCTGATGCTGGTGTATTCGTTTCTGCAGCGTGCCACCTACGGCGGCGTGGTCTGGCATTTCAACATCGACAATTACGCGCGCCTGTTCGGGTTTCCCAACGAGGCCAAGTTCCGGGGCTGGTCCTTCACCTACATGGGCATCTACCTGGAGAGTATTTTTCTGGCCCTGACCACGGTGCTGTCCGCGCTGCTCATCGGCTACCCGGCCGCCTATTACATCGCCAGGCAGAAGGGCCGCCGCAAGATTTTTCTGTTGTTTCTGGCCACGGTGCCTTTTTTCGCCAACGCCCTGATCCGCGTCTACGCCTGGATTCTGGTGCTGCGGGCAGACGGCCTGGTCAACAACATCCTCATGGGCCTGGGCATCACCGACGCGCCCCTGAAGATGATCTTCACAGACGGCGCGGTGGTGCTGGGGCTGCTCTATCAGTACCTGCCCTTTATGGTGCTGCCTTTGTACGCCTCCATAGAAAAACTGGATTTTCGTCTGCTGGAGGCTTCCTACGACCTGGGCGCCACCCGGCTGCAGACCATTCGCCGGGTCATCCTGCCCATCACCATGCCAGGCATCGTGGCCGGGTCGATTCTGGTCTTCATCCCGTCCCTGGGTAACTTCGTGGTGCCCACCTTTCTGGGCGGGGCCAAGGATCTCAAAGCGGGCACGCTGCTGGAGCAGAGCTTTCTGGCCACGCGCGACTGGCCCTTTGGTTCGGCCGCGGCCTTTTTTCTGATGGCCATCGTGCTCGGCTGTCTGTTTCTCTATGCCTTTTTTCAACGCCGCGAGGCCCGGCAGCGGACCCCGGCCAAGGGAATTGCCGAATCCGGGGAGGTGGCCTGATGCACGTGCTGCGTAAATGGCTGGACCATGTTTTCGGCGCGTACGCCTGGCTGTTCTTTCTGTTTCTCTACGCGCCCATCGTGATGCTGCTGATTTTTTCCTTCAACGCCAATCCGCGTTCCATGATGACCTGGCAGGGTTTCACCTTTGACTGGTACCTGCGCGTATTCGAGTCGCTGCATCTGCTGAGTCCGGGGCACACGACCATTGCCCAGGGCAACCTGCACATCAACGCGGACCCGCACCTGCTGCCCGCGGTGAAAAACAGCATTCTCATCGCCTTTTCCGCGGCCGGGATCTCCACCGTGCTGGGCACCTTCACGGCTCTTGGCATTCATCGCTATACTTTTTTCGGCAAATCCGCCTATCAGGCTTTTTTGTTTCTGCCCATCATGCTTCCGGACATCGTGTTCGGCATCGCGCTGCTGATTTTTTTCGTGACCATCCGTTTTCCCCTGGGGCTGTGTTCGGTGATTTTAGCCCATACGCTCTTTTTGATGAGCTACGTTTACGTGGTGGTCAGCGCGCGGCTGGCGGGCATGGACGACAGCCTGGAGGAAGCCTCCCTGGATCTGGGGGCCAACCATGTGACCACCTTCATGCGGGTCACGCTGCCGCAGCTGATGCCCGGCATCATCGGCGGCTTTCTGCTTTCGGTTATCATCTCCTTCGACGATCTGGTTATCTCGTACTTCACGGCGGGCGTGGGCTCCACCACCCTGCCCATATACATTTTCGGCGCGGTCAAACGAAACATCTCGCCTGAAATCAACGTGGTGGCCGTGCTGATGATCTCGCTCTCCATTCTTGTGGTCGGAGTCGCACTCCGGATGCGCGGGATGAAGAAGGATTGACGGAAATGAAGGGAAAACGTCTTGGGGATTCTTAAGGATCTTTTCAAAGGGGCCTTAAGCCGCCGGAGACATTTTTGCTTACAAAACATCTAAGGAGGATGCTGCTATGAAAGCGATATTGCGTGTTTGCTGTTTTGTGCTGCTGGCGGTGCTGTGCTGCTACGGCACGGCCCTGGCTGAGGGAGAGCTGAATCTGTACAACTGGTCCATCTACATCAATCCGGATATTCTGAAGGATTTCGAGAAAGAGACCGGTATTAAGGTCAATCTGGACAACTACGAGACCAACGAGCAGATGCTGGCCAAGATCCAGGCCGGCGCCACGGGCTACGACATCGTGTTTCCGTCAGTGCACATGGAAGACATCATGATCAAGCTGGATCTGCTGTCCAAAATGGATTTCAAGAACCTGGACACCTATAAAAACATCGATCCCAAGTATTTCATCGCCAACGAGGACCCCGATCAGGAGTACTGCATCCCGTATCAGTGGGGCACCACCGGGTTGATCTACAACATCGAGTCCACCGGCGGCGTCAAAATCACCAGCTGGGACCAGATTTTCAATCCGCCTGCAGAGCTGGACGGCAAGATTTCCATGCTCAACGACATCCGCGAAGTCATTGGCGCGGCACTGGTCTACAACGGCTATTCGATCAACTCCACGGATCCCAAGGAGCTGAAAGTCGCCCTGGAGACCATCAAAAAGGCAAAACCCCATTGGGCGGCTTTCATCAACGACGGCGTTGCTGAAAAAGTGGTCAACGGCGACATCGCCGTGGGTCAATATTGGTCGGGTTCGGCCATGCAGGGCGCCTTGCAGAAACCTGACAAGGTTTTCTATGTCATACCCAAGGAAGGGGCCAACAAGTACCAGGAAATGATGTGCGTGCTGAAAACCGCTCCGAACAAGGAGAACGCGCGGAAGTTCATGGAATACTACATGCGGCCCGAAGTGGCGGCCAAGAATACCGACTGGCTGCTGAACGGCACCACCAACAAGAACGCTGTGGATCTGCTGGACCCGACCCTGAAAAACAACAAGAACGCGTATCCGCCGGATGAAGTCTATGCCAAGCTGCAGCTGCTGCGCGACGTGGGCGCCGCCATGGAACTTTATGACAACGTCTGGACCCAGGTGAAGTCCGACTAACGGTTACTTCGCCTCAGGGAACAAATTCCTCACGTATAGACGACCTTCCCCCCTGTTCCGGCCTGTCCGGGGCAGGGGGCGTATCATTTCAAAACGCAAGCTTTCTCCGTATGTTTTATTGGTCTCTTTTGTTTTCCAGATCAATAGGTCTGCCTGTTTTTTCGTGTAAAGTTCGTCAACCAGCAGCAGGGCACTAGGGTGTGTTTCTAAATTCCTTTCCGCTACGCTTGACGGTATTGTTGCTGATGGGATGGCTCATCCCCCCCCGCAACAGGGGGAGTCTCCAAGGAGACTAGCCTCCTTGAAAAGGAGCCATCCCATACAAGATAGTAGCGCCATAACAGCATGCAACTTCACGGAGTCGACAACCGGGGCTGTCAGGCAAATTGCATGAGTCCTCTGATTTGGTTTGTGCTCCGGGCATCCCAATCGGCAGGAGGTTCAGCCAGTCCGGAAATGAAAGGGATACCAGTTTCTTTTAAGAATTTGTCCATAGGCGATTCCGGCTTGGGCTTGTGGACCCATACTTCCACGATAGCGAAAATGAGGCCCAGAACGGCGAAGACGGCGGCAGCAATGGCGAATGCTTGCGTTACCACTAAAAGATCGACGACAAGGCAGACTGTTTCAAGAATTGCTGAGCCGGCGAGAATCCCGTCGAACGCGGATTCCTTGGTAGATTTGCCTTCGGTCAAGTCTTTTATGAAGGTAATGGAGGAGAGCACCGCAAAAGCCCCGGCTACCGCTACCCCGAAGAAGCGCATGAACTTGGCGAAGCCCCTAAAAATTTTACTCATGAATTCAGCCGAGTCTACGATCAACTTTTTTGCGGCATCGAAAAATCTGCCGATTCGAGAAGCTATTCTCGCAAGCCAGTCTGACATGTCCGGAAACCATCTGGCTAAGCGGTCCAGACCTTCCGTCAACGCTGTGCCGATCTTGGGTGAGGCGCACCAGCGGTAAAACTTCACGATACCCCTGATGGTCAGTTCCGTACTCTTGATGACGTCTGGAACCGCCAGAATGAGGTTGCCCACAAGATCTACCGTTGTAACGATCTGCTGAATTTTACCTTGGGTGTCCAGTTCTTTCCAACCCATGAATCCTTCAACAGTGGAGCAAATCCCGCCGGCCAGATACCCAACCCGAAGGAAACAAGCTGCTTTGGATAATTTGGGATAGGCTTCCAAAAAAGCCTTTTGAGCCTCTTCTGCCTTGCCGTAAAATGAAGCGCCTCCGGCGGAGGTAAAGCAGTCGGCCATCGCATTCGCAAGGTTTACCACCCCGCCCGCCGTATCGACGGCATCTTTAAGATCTTGCGCCAGTGCCCATCGGGCCATTTCCGCCTGTTGATCGGGGTCAGTTGGTTTGTGTTCAAAGACTGTGATGAATTGCTGGATAACATCAGGCAGCCATTCCATGACCTGGCTTTTGTCCTTTGGGTCATAGTTGCTGCTGATATGCACCATTAAAGAGCTGACGAGCATTTTGTTGTATTGAATGGCAAGCTCTGATTTATCCGGAAAAGAGGCGATCAAAGTTGCGTATCGGTTGGGCGTCGCCATACTTTGAGTCTGGATGATGATATTGACCACCTGATTGATTTGCGCGTCGGTGGTCAACGCGTCATAGAGCTTTTGTCCCCAGTCCGTCGATGTGTCGTTGATGTAGGTTTGCAATTTTGGCGAGCTTTCGATGAAAGCGTCGGTAAAGAGCATGTTGGATTGGAGATTGAAGCCTTCTTCTTTGGCCAGGCCGTTGTGAAGATAGTATTTGAGCTTCTTTTTTTCCTGGTCATTCAATTTGACGGTGATAGCCGTACTGTCAGCGTTGCCCAGTCCCCAGGTCAAATAGGCGGGTGAGAATTTGTCGGAGTAAAAACCCTTGGCGCTGTTCAACTGGTCGATGCGCTGCTGGCTGAGTACGGGTTTTTGGCTGCCCGTAAACTTGGTCCGCCAATCATCGGGCATTGCATACTTCATATTTTCGATGAGCATATCGTTGGCGAGATCCTGAACTCCATCGGGCGAAATCGTCATCAAATCTCCAATGCTTAGCTGGGGGGCTTCATCGACAAGGGGTTTTGGTGTCGCCATGGTCAGCAGGCTTAAGGAATGCTGCTTGACGAGTCTGGTATGCTGTGTTGCATTTCCGTTCCAGGCGCATGTGCCGGATTGGGGGCTTTCTTTCTGAGGATCAAATTTGTGCATGCTGCCTGAGAAGGATTCTCCATTCCAGCTTAACTCGACATTAAAGCTGGCCGGCCAGATTTCGCCGAATAAGTCGTACCCCGCAGCAGCTATGTCCTGATCAAAATCCATGTCGAGGATGAGGTGATTGTTTTTGGGGTCAACCTTCATGTTGCTGATGGCGGCTATATCCTGGTAGTTGTCGCCTGATCCCAATTCCCGGATCGATTCAGGAAATCCGCCCGTGCTTGAATGCTTGTACCCGAGCTTGAAATTCAGGCCGGTCAGCTCTGAACCGGCATCAATGATTTTTGTTTCATAGATTGTGGGGGCCACGACGCCGGAACAATAGATTGGGGTGGCGTCGCCGGCTGTTTTTCCTTTGTAAACGGCACCAGTGAAGGCCATGCCGTCCTTGGAGAAATGCAGCACACCCGAACTATAGGCGTCTACCGTCTGTTGCACCCAATTCAGCGAATTGAAACCGAACTGAGGGTGATGGATTTTCTGGCCGTCAAGCCAGACTTCGCCATTGTCTATGACGAGTTCATCCAGTAAGGAGGGTATCTTCAGATCCAAGGAGGATTCCTCGTGGAAGACTTGTAAATCGAACACGCTGACAATTTTTTGAAATTGCACGGAAGGAACATTGGTTTTTAATCGTTGCATGTGCATTTGATGCTCCTTTAAGAGTTGATTTGTTTTGCATTTTTGAAAGCAGCGATGATCGGCGCTTCCAAAAAAGGTCCTATGGCCTTGACCAGCAACGGCATCAAATCGTGCAGTCCTTTGAAAAGAGTTTTTTGTTCCTCAGGAGTAAGCCTGCCTAAGGACTCGACAAGGCGGTTGGGTGTAAACACCGGACAGTTTAAAGCAACCAGGAACTCTTCCACATGATAGGTCGGTAGTTCTGTGAACAAGGGCCTGGCAATCATCGAACCGGCCGGCAAAAGCGCTTCGCTTATTTTCGACACTTTAACCGGCTTGTGTTGCAGAGGAGTAGTTGAAACCGCCTGCAGAATTTCATCGCCAGGCTGCAAGAGGGTTGCTTTAAGTTCCGGATTGATTCGATTGACAAACTGGGGCAGAAGGCTTTTCCAACCTCCTTGCGGTGTCTGGAAGGCGGTTTCCGCCGTAAAGAACGGGGGAATTTCATTCACTCCGTAAATCCATAGAGGAGCATGGGTTTTAATCAGGGCTGAGTCATGGGAGATGGTTGACTCGGCTCCATTCCTGCCAATCAGCTTATCGCCTGGTTTGATATCGGAAAAAGCTTTGGATTCCATGGGGGCTCGGGAAGCTCTCAGTGCCCTGCTCATGCTGGTGTGGCATCCATAGGTGGTACAAGTTTCATGGCCCTTGTTTTGAGGTGCTGTACCGGTGGTGAGTCCCAATGCCTTGGGAGTTCCCTTGATGAAGTCCCACAGTTTTTCTCCATATGTTTTGCTCGTGCTGTTTGAATCGGTGGGACCGTAGACCGGTAAGTATTCGCTTTTTTGCACAGCAGCGGCGGCATTAACTTCGGCGCAGTACATGTCCTGGTTCAACATACCGGCGTTAAAATAGTTACATGTGGGAAACTGAAGGACAAATTGATCGATTTCAGATTGGAACACTTGTAATACGTTGGCATACAGCGCCTTGTTCAACAATTGAAGCTTGTAGAGCATCAGGTTTAATTTGGCATTCCAGTTCTGGTCCCCTGCAATGAGTTTGTTGACTTCCTGGTTGATGTGGGCTCCGGAAACCAGGAAATCAGTCAGTTCCTGCCCCCATTTCTGGGGCGAGTCATTGAGATACCGGCTGAAGGTGATGCCGTTTTCAGAACATGCGTCGGCAAAGAGCGTATCGTAGAGATGGCGGCTTTCAGCGGCTCCCTGGTCCCCGGTGAGGGAGGACACCCAGTAGTTATTACATTTTCCTCCATCAACCGTGGACTGAAAGTCGTACAGGCTGCACAGGGCCACGGAGGAACAGACCAGGGCCGTAGCCACATTGCTCACGAACTGAATGTCGGCAGGCTGGATTGTGCAGGACGCCTGTGGGAAGAACATCGATTTTACGGGTTCTGAAGCCATCAGCTGGTTTTTGAATTCGATTTCCAGCTGGTTCCTTACATTGTCATCCTGCATCGAATACAAATTATCTAGGCTTAGTGTCGCTTCAGGCATATTCCCTCCATGTTGGTCTGTTGAAATTTCGATCAGCATTTCATTTATAAGACAAACTTTGGCTGTACCGTTCATGCTCAGGGGGCCTTCTCGAACAATTAAGACAATTGGTTCAACACAGCTGCAGTGTGAGACCAGTGAAAATTTATTTTTAAATACCAAGTAGTTAAAATTCTACCTCCTGTTGTTATGGGAGATCTTTATCCAATCTTCCCCGAGCTGGGCCATATACACGTCCTGTTTTGATCGTGACTTTTTTTGTCGTCTGTTTAATCTGGTTGAAATAAATGGCACAAAGTGGGATATATAATTTAACTTAAGTTTAATTAAGAAAACTGGAATAATATTTTAGTATTTAGCTGTATTATGATAAATAAAAGTGCTATAAGAATTATTATGCACTAAGATATACTCATATATAAAAAATAATCAATATAAAAATATATTATTTTTGAACTGGATTGAGGCAAGTAGATCTAGCCTGAAAATAGAGGAATTTCATATTGCTTGGTGCAGAATCTATCGAGACAATGCGGCCTTTAATCCGCCCCTTTGTTTTTAAGACTATTCATCCGCCCTGGCGGCAGGACTTTTTCCGCAACAGCCTTTACGGCTTTGCTGCGTACCGCTTCCTGCGCCGGTCGTGATGATTTTTGGATCTGGTTTATGATCGTCCGGATATGCGGGGAGAAAAACAAGCCAGGGAGAAAATGGGGACGTTGCAATTTTTTCTTGCGCTTTTTATAGCACTACCTTGCCACGCATCATAAAATAACGGTAACGTATACGCCTTGATGTTATTCGTCCGGATGGAGGAGAGCTGCATGGAGCATGATTTTTTTAAAATGGTTTCCGTTGCCGAGTTATATGGGCTTCTGGAGACTTTCGAGCCGCTGGAGATGGAAGTTGCGCCGCTTTTGGAGTGCCACGAGCGCTATCTGGCGGAAGAAGTGCGCGCAGGAGAAAACCTGCCACTGGCGGACCGGTCCTGCATGGACGGTTACGCCGTACGCGCGGCCGATGTCTTCGGCGCCACTGAATCCAATCCCGCACTGCTGGAATGCATCCGGCAATTGCGGATCAATGCGCGTCCGGATTTTTCACTCAAAACCGGCCAGTGCGTCAGCATCACCACCGGCGGTCTTCTGCCGGAAGGTTCTGACGCGGTGGTGATGGTGGAGCATACGGAGGTGCTCACCGACACCGTGCCGGGGGATGTGGAAATCTTCAAGTCCGTTGCCCCAGGCGACAACGTGATGCGTACGGGCGAGGACGCCCGTATGGGCGAGGTGGTGCTGGAAAAAGGACGGAGACTGCGGTTTCAGGAAGTCGGTTTGCTGGCGGCGCTGGGCATTTTACAGGCGCCCGTACGCAGACGTCCGCGCGCGGGCATTATTTCCACCGGAGACGAACTGGTACCTGTGGAGGCCAACCCCGTGCCCGGCCAGGTGCGCGACGTGAACACCTCCACGCTGCAATGCCTCGTTCGCGCGAGCAATGCGGAAGCCCGGTCCTACGGACTCGTACGCGACAAACTGGTGGACCTGGTGGATTCCCTGCAGCGCGCGCTGGCGGAAAATGACCTGGTGCTGATTTCCGGGGGCAGTTCTCTGGGCATGCGCGATTTGACCATCGAGGCCATGGAAGCGCTGGACGATGCGGAGATTCTGGCCCACGGCGTGGGGTTGCGGCCCGGCAAACCTACCATCCTGGCGCGTATCGGCGGCAAGCCGGTGCTCGGGCTGCCCGGCCAGGTGGTTTCCGCCCAGGTGGTGATGCTGCTGTTCGGCCAGCCGTTGCTGAAACATCTTGCGGGCGGGCAGAATGTATTCGACCCCGAGCGGCGGACCGCCCGAACCGCGATTTTGGCGCACAATCTGCCTTCGCAGCTCGGACGCGAAGATTACGCCCGGGTCAGCCTGGAATACCGTCCGGGGCAGTTGCCCCTGGCCGTGCCGCGCAGCGGTAAATCCGGACTGCTGAAAACCCTGATCGAGGCGGAAGGCGTGTTGCGCATCCCGGCTGATGTGGAGGGTCTGAAGAAAGACGCTCAGGTGGATGTCTGGGTCTTGTAAGGACAGGTATATTTGCTGTTTTTCATTAATAAAAAAGTTTCCGGAGTCCGGGCGCACCCCTGCCGGAAGCATTTTTCCTTTTTTCCGGAGTGCTGGATATGGAACGGAATCTGTATTTGAGTCTCGTTGCGGTAGAAACGGCGCTGGAACGAATTAAAGAACGGCTGGACCGCGGCGGGCTGATACAGTCCGAAAAAGTACCCAGTCAGTTAAGCGCCGGACGAGTGACATCCGCGCCCGTGTATGCGGCCTGTTCGTCGCCCACCTACCATAGTTCGGCCATGGACGGCATTGCCGTCAAAGCCGAAACGACCTTCAGCGCGCGCGAGGGCGAGCCCCTGAAACTGCGCCGGGGCATCGATTACACGCCTGTGAACACGGGCAATCCCTTACCCGAGGGCGCTGATGCCGTGATCATGGTCGAACACCTGCTGCGCGAGGATGAAGAAGGCGTGGAGATCGAAGCACCGGCTTTTCCCTGGCAGCATGTCCGGCGGATCGGCGAGGACATCGTGGCCACGGAGCTGCTTTATCCGCAGAACCATATGCTCTCGGCCTATGACGTGGGTGTTCTGCTCAGTGCGGGCATCTGGGAAGTGGATGTCTGGGAAACAGTCCGCGTGCACTGCATTCCCACCGGCGATGAGGTTCTGAGCTTTCGCGACAGGCCCGAACCGAAATCCGGGCAGGTAATAGAAAGCAACTCGCAGGTGCTGCTTGCGCTGCTCAACGAGTGGGGCGCCGTTGGCGATTCCCAGCCTCCGGTGGCGGATGATCCGGATTTGCTGGCGCAGGCCCTGGAAGCGGCTCTGGATTCCGACGCGCATATCGTGGTGATCGGCGCGGGTTCTTCGGCCGGAAGCAAGGATTTCACCCGGGCCGTGATCGAACAGGTAGGCGAGGTGCTGGTGCACGGCCTGACCATCATGCCGGGCAAGCCCTCGGTGGTTGGCCTGGCCAGAGGCAAGCTTATCGTGGGCTCTCCGGGCTATCCGGTCAGCGCCATAGTCTGCTATGAACGGATTCTGGAACCCGTGCTGGCCTGGCTGGGACGCCGGCCTGCCGTGGAGCGTACGGAGATCGAGGCGACCCTGACCCGCAAGGCGCCTTCCAAAGCCGGACTGAACGAAGTGGTTCGCCTGGCCGTGGGGCGCGTGGGAGAAAAGTACGTGGCGACTCCTCTGGCGCGCGGGGCGGGCATGCTCACCACCCTGACCAAAGCCCAGGGCTATACGGACATACCCGCTGCGAGCGAAGGCGTGGTGGAAGGCGTGCTGCTTCCGGTGACGCTGCTGCGTACGCGCGCAGAACTCGAACAGACGCTGGTAGTGGTGGGCAGCCACGACAACACTCTCGACCTGCTGGCCAACGAGCTGATGGGCAGAAGCGAACCCATACGCCTGGCGTCCACACACGTGGGCAGCATGGGCGGATTGCGCGCCATCAAAAATGGTTCCGCCCTGGTGGCCGGGACGCATCTTTTCGACCCTTTGACCGGCGACTACAACTTTCCCTTTATCGATAAATATCTCCCGGATATCAGCGTCCAGCTGGTCAACCTGGCCATCCGCCATCAGGGGCTGCTGGTGCCCAAGGGCAACCCGAAGGGGATTCAGGGCGTACGTGATCTGTTGCGCGAGGACGTAGTGTACATCAACCGTCAGCGCGGCGCGGGCACCCGTATTCTGTTCGATTATCACCTGCAGCAGGAAAACATCACGCCGGACCAGGTGCAAGGCTATGACAAGGAAGAATATACGCACATGGCCGTAGCGGTGAACGTGCTTTCGGGCGCGGCGGACTGCGGCATGGGTATCTTTGCCGCGGCCAAGGCGCTGGATCTGGATTTTATTCCTCTGGCCAGAGAGCGCTATGACCTGCTTTTCCGCAAGGAACTCGCGGATCCGAAGCTGGATGTGCTGCTGTCTCTGCTGCGGGACAAAGGCTTTCAGGAACGCATTGCGACGCTGGGGGGCTATGAAATTCCGTTGACCGGGCAGTTGATGCACAAGGGGCAGGGGCTGAAATCTTTATGATTTTAGTAGGATATTCTAGGGAATACCAATTTACCCATATTTTGACTTTTTTATTGCGATAAATCCTGTGGAACTGATATAAGAGAGGTCAACCCCAAGGAAGGTCCGGTCTGGACGTCCGGACAGTTTTTCGCTCTCATTTAACTTCGCAGGAGAAAAAAGAATGCGTAAGTCTCTGTTTCTGTCGTTGCTGTTGCTCGTTTTGATCGCATTTCCCGCCACGGGCTGGAGCGAGACCTTGATGATGGCTACCACCACCAGCACGGACAATACAGGCCTGTTGGATGTTCTGGCACCGGAATTTCAGAAAGACACCGGGATCGAATTGAAGTGGACGGCCGTCGGTACGGGCAAGGCTCTGAAACTTGGTGAAAACTGCGATGTGGACGTGCTGCTGGTGCATGCGCCCGCCGCTGAAAAAGCCTATGTGGAAAAAGGCTTCGGCATTGACCGCCGCGAGATCATGTTCAACGATTTCGTGATCATCGGCCCGGAGAGCGACCCGGCCAAGATCAAGGGCATGAAATCCGCTGCCGACGCGCTCAAGGCCATTGCCGCCGCCAAAGCCAATTTCGCCAGCCGCGGCGACAACTCCGGCACCAACAAAAAAGAGATCGCCCTCTGGAAAGAAGCCGGGCTGACTCCCGAAAAGGAAGCCTGGTACCTGCAGTCCGGCCAGGGCATGATCAAAACCATCACGCTGGCTACCGAGCGCGATGCCTACACCCTGACCGACCGTGGCACTTACATCAAGTATGAAAACACCAAAAAAGGCAATCCTGAGCTGAAAATCGTTGTGGAAGGCGATCCGGTGCTGTTCAACCAATACAGCGTGCTGGCCGTGAACCCCAAACGCTGCCCCGACGCCAAGTACGAGCTGGCCACCAAATTTTCCGATTGGATGGCTTCGCCCAAAACGCAGAAGATGATCGGCGATTTTCAACTGCTCGGCAAACAGCTCTTTACCCCCAACGCCAAAAAATAATCTACGCGAACTTGCACGGGCGGGAGTTGCGCTCCCGCCCGTTTTATCTGTGATAACCGTATCCTAGAGCAGCTCCATGGACTACATTCTTAACGGACTCTACCAGGCCTTCATGCTCCTGTTCGGTGGCGACGAGCAGACCTATGCGTGTATATTCACCACCTTGCGGGTCTCCACCATGTCCATCATCTCCTGTCTGGTGATCGGTGCTCCGCTGGGCTTTTTGCTGGGATACTATACCTTTCCGGGAAAAAAAGTCCTGCGGCTCATCGTGGATACGCTGCTGTCCTTTCCGACCGTCGTAATCGGCCTGATGATTTATGCCTTTGTTTCCAAAAGCGCACCGTTCGGACAACTTGGCCTCTTGTTCACCCTTCCAGGCATAGCCATCGGCCAGACCCTGCTGGGCTTGCCCATTGTGGTTGCGCTGACGGCCACGGCCGTTGAAGCTCTGGACTCCCGGCTGCGGCATACGCTGCTGACTTTAGGGGCCTCGCGGCGGGACGTGCTGCTGACCACGCTCTGGGAGGCGCGCTTCAGCCTGATGGTGGCGGGAGCCGCGGCCTACGGGCGGATTGTCTCCGAAATCGGCATCTCCATGATGATCGGCGGCAACATCAAGTGGCACACCCGGACCATCACCACGGCCATCGCCATGGAAACGGGCAAAGGGGAATTCGCCATGGGCATTGCTCTGGGCATGGTGCTGATGATCATCGCTTTTTTTGTGAACATGGCCGTAGTAGGATTCCGGAGGGTCTCCAACCAATGAGCGCGCCTCTGTTCGAACTACGGAACATCCTGCAGCAGTACAACGGCCGTCCTGTGCTGGAACTCGAATCCTTGAAAATCGGGAAGGGCCGGATAGTCGGCCTGGCCGGGCATAACGGCAGCGGCAAGAGTACCTTGCTGCGACTGCTGGCCATTCTGGAGAAACCCGTACGGGGTAAGGTGCTGGTTGGCGGGCGGGAAAGCGATGGACGCGAAAGCGAACTGCGCCGCCGCATCACCCTGTTGCTGCAGATGCCCTACCTGCTCAAGCGTTCGGTTTTTGCCAACGTAACGTATGGTCTGTCCATCCGTGGTTTGAGGTCGGAACGCCGGCGTGTGGATCAGGCCATGGAAATGGTCGGACTGGATCCTGCGTTGTTCGGCAAGCGCGCCTGGCACGAACTTTCCGGCGGTGAAGCCCAGCGCGTGGCCCTGGCTTCGCGCCTGGTGCTGCAACCCGAAGTGCTTTTGCTGGATGAACCCACCTCCAGCCTGGACGAGGAGAGCACCGAGCTGATTCAGCAGGCTTCCATTGCCGCCCGCGACATGTGGGGCACCACGCTGGTCGTCGTGAGCCATGACCGGACCTGGCTGCACGAAGTCAGCGACGAGATCGTCCATTTGCGCAAAGGACATTTGTCCGAACCGAGATATGCCGCCCCCGGCCGGAAAAGCTTCTGGGATAAAGACTCGCCTGAGATTCCTGAACCCGCCGACAAGTAACACATTTCATAGGATGGAGATATCTTCGCCTGCCTGCGGCCTTGCATGCAGGCTCTGCGGCAATGCATTTCCGAAAAAGAGCGCACAGTTACTGGGTTTGTAAAAAGGGCAGGGAGAAAACCTCCGTAGAGGCTTTCTCCCCGAAGGTACGGCAAGGGAGGTCAGGCAAAAATGTCGGCCGGTATGTAGGGGTGGGTGCCCAAAATGACTTCCACTCCGGCTTTGGCCTTGATTTTTTCGATCAGGGTATCTGACTGGGGACAGTACTGCTGCAGGCACGGCGCGACATAGACCTTAGTCGGCTTCTCGTTCAACGGTGCGTTCCACAAGCCGAACTGAGCCATGCGAACCACAATACCCTGCCCAGGGCAGCCGCCGCAGTCCAGTATGCCGATAAGCTGCGCATCCTCGGGCAGTTCCTGGAAAGTTCCTTCACGACGATTGAATGCGACATGACAGCGCGAGCATCCGATGCAGATGGTGTTCATGGTGTTTTTACAACCGATGATGAGCACTTTTTCCATTAGTGTTCCTCCCTGCGTGTCTGTCCGGGAACAGATACGCCGTCTGAGTGAAGTACCGGCCGCCTGAAGGTATGCGGAGCTATCCGGGAAAGGACTTGCTAATGTCCGCTAGTTTGAGCCCGCACCCTGTCCGCGGCCTTGCCCCATGCCCTGACCCTGGCCCTGGCCTTTTCCACGCCCTTTTCCCTGGCCCTGGCCACAACCTTGTTTTTGTCCCTGGCCTTGTCCGCCGCCCTGGCAGCCACCGCCACCGCCGCCTTGTCCGCCACCACCGCCTTGTCCGCAGCCCTTGCCGCGGCCCTGACCCGCCATCTGGCAGCGTCCCTGGCTTTTTCCACAACGTCCTTGCGTATTATGAGCTTTCATTGCTAATCTCCTTGTGTTTTTAGGTAAAAGACATAGTAATCAAAGCAAGAACAGGGCCAGATATTATTTGTTGAAATATCAATGTGTTGGCTTTTTCTGTCTTGGCTTTCTGCAGGATATGGGCGCAAAATGCGCCCTTTTTTTCAACTGTCGACGCCAATTCTAGCTAACGGGGGCAGAACATGACGCGGATTACCGTACTGGTGGACAATGATACGGCCAGGCCGGATTGTGGCGGCGAGCACGGCTTGAGTTGTTATATTGAGCTGGATTCCGGAGAACGCTGGTTGTGGGATACGGGCCAATCGGACCTGTTTCTGGAAAACGCGCGGGCTATGGGGCTGGACGTATTACAGGCCCGGGGTCTGGCTTTGAGCCACGGACACTATGACCACACTGGCGGCATTCCGGCGTTGTTAGAGGCCGGTTTTTCCGGGCCGGTGTACGCGCATCCGGATGCGCTGGAGCAACGCTATGTGGTTCGCGAGGGGTTCGCTCCGCGGGCTATAGGTTTGCCGAAGGTGCTTAACACGAATGCCTTGCCCCGGTTCAGGCCCGTAACGGAAGCGGTGGCGCTTGCCCCGGAACTGCGGATGATTTGCCCGATCAAGCGACTGCCCGGCATGCGCGAAAACGTCCGCAGTTTTTTTTGGGACCCGTCCGGCACGCGTGCGGACCCCGTACGGGATGATGCGGCGCTGCTTTTGGAAACAAATGGGAAAACTGTTGTGATTTTAGGGTGCTGTCATGCCGGATTGGGCAATACGCTCGAAGAGTTCCGGAGCAGTGCAGGAGTGGAATCCGTTGATATGGTGCTGGGCGGTCTGCATCTTGGGGACGCCGGTCCGGAGGAAACAGCGCTGCAGGTGGAACAGGCCGCAACAGTGTTGCGAAAATTCGGGGTGAAGGAAGTCTACGCGGGGCACTGCACCGGAGCCAGCGCGCGCGCGTTGCTGGCTGAACGCCTGTTCACGGAAGGGGACGCAACTGTGCTGCCGTTAGGTGCGGGGACCTGCCTGGAAGTTTGATTTCCGAGGCCGGGCTACGAAACCGTACCCCTTATTTGCCACCGTTTTCCTGTGCTTTTGCCGCCTGGAAATCGAAATGGACAAGGACAGTGTCGCTTGCCGACCGGCGGATGGATTTGAAATATTTGCCAGCCAGGAACATTAGTACAATGATCCCGCCAGCAATGAGATACGTACTCATTATCTTACGTCCATACATGTCAATGGAGACATGGTAGTGATGATGATTCTTTTAGCCTGCCTATGTTATTTATATACAAATTCGTACAGAGAAAGCACCTGCATTGATCAGTTTTTTTTTGCAATTTGCCATGAGAGTATATCAACAAGCTAATCGTCTGATTTTTTTAGGTAAAGATTAACTGTTTCAGTTTTTAGAAGAATACGGACACGCAATGAAGAGATTTGTTTCAGGAAGTTAGAGCTGAGTCCGGATTGTTGTGGAAAAGTTTTCCACAGGGACAACTTTGAAAATCTAAAAAAATCACCATGATTTTTTTTAAAACGGATTTATTTTTTCAAGAAAATGAGCAGTGCAAGAAAAACAATAAAATTATATAGATCGCGCAACAGGGGTGAGACGGTTGGTTACAAGCTTCCCTGGCGGCAGAATGTGCGTTTTAATGCCGGATACAGGCCGGGAACACACGCCCCTCAGTTGGCGTCGGTCGTCTTTTCGGTGATATCATACGCGCATTTGCTGCAAAGATACTTAAGAATATCGTCAAACGAGTATTCTTTGCTGAACTGCTCGTATTTTCCCTCGTTGTCGACATACAGGCGAATGCCGTTGCGTTGCTTAACAGCGTATCCACAATACGTGTTGAACTCGTTGACGACCATGGTGCCTACCACATTATCGTCCCGCGTATAGGGTTTATACGTGCAGTCTCCGGCCGAAGCGGCAAGGCTGGATGCGAGGACCAGTGTGCAAATGCACAGCACTGCCATGAGGTACTTCATCGTTTTTCTCCATCCGGGATTGAGGATTATGCCTCCATACGTGAAATGTATAAAACTTTTTCCAATAAAAATCTAGAAAATTATGCCTCATCAGGCAGAGCTTGTCCAGCTGGATGTGGAGCAAAGCGCTACGAGTGCTTTTCCTTGTAAATAACCAGCAGATACAAGTCATCCCAGACGGGGAAAATCTGCGTGTCCACAATTTCAATATTCATGTCCAGGTCGAAAAAGCCGTCAAGGTTGCTCCTGCGCGTATATATCAGATCCTGGCCGTCCACCTTTTCTTTTTCCGTCAGATGGATGATTTCATAACGGTAGCTTTCCTTGCCGGAGGCTGCATGCTCGGTCTTCGGAGGTTCTGTTGGTTGAACCGGTTGCTTTTTTTGTTCCAGGCTTTCCAGCTGCGTAAAGCGCTTTTCTATGGCCCCTGATAGGCGTTTTTCCATATCATCAAGATTTTCAACCTTGAGAATGTCCTTTTCAGTTTCCAGGCCGTGCAACCGCCTCTTTACGGATGATACCTCGCTATACAGATTGCCGATGACGAAGCCGCAGATTATGACGGCAACGACCAGCGCTCCGATGCAGACCAGCATGAGATTGCGCATGCTGGTGTCGTGGGCGCCCGTCAGCGGGGATGGTGGAAGCACAGTTTTACTCATATAAGCTCCTTTTCAGCGTATGGCAGGACCGCACAACCGAAAGTATTTGCGGAATGGTTGCTGGAAAAATAGGGAAAGCTCGGAACGCCGTCAATAAGTCTTCATCACGGGCGACAAAAAGATTTTTTTCTACAAGGAGGAGGACACGAGACGGAAGGACAGGGGGAAAGTTTTTTGGCAACAAAACAGCTAAGATCACGCAGAGGCGAGATTCTCCCGAAGCACGCGCAGGATTTCTTCCTGGCGGTAGGGTTTGCTGACCGTACAGAGTGCGCCAAGCTCCCTCGCACGGTTCAGCGCCAGCTGCGTGGAGAGCTTAGAGCCGCCTCCGACTGCCACGATACGGGCGTTGCGGTCTTTTTCCCTGAGTTCGCGGATGGTCTCCAGCCCTTCTCTGCCCGGCAGGAAGATGCCGGAAAACACCAGAGCAAAAACGCCTCTTTCATAGAGGGAAACAGCCTCGGCGCCATCCGTCGCAAGGACCACTTCCTGCCCGGCCTGCTTCAGTATGCTGGCCAGGGCTTTTCCTGATACGCTGTCTTCATCTACAACCAGCAGCTTTGCCATGAATTCCTCCGGGTGTTAAATTATGCCGGAACTCATTGCGCCGAAGCCCTCCCGAAGTATGCGCCAGGAGGACTCCGGTAGTAACCTTTCACCTCAGATTAGCACAAACAAACTGAAAAGCGAACTCCAGGAATGTAACATAACTCTGGTTTATCGCATTTTTATGGCATCCGGACGGTATTTTTTTGCTGTGGCGTTTTTTTCAGAACCGTTTGCTCGATATTCTGCAAAACCTCGTTGGCGCGTTTATCGTCCAGGTGGTCCAAAAAGCTTCGAGCGACACGTTTCTGCAGTTCGAGCCCGAACTCCGGTGCAGTGATCAATTGCCTGACATTCAGCGCGTTGCTGAGATCATTGCTCAGGTCGTCCACTTCGTAGGAATTGGGACGTTCCACCACAATGCCGTCATAGAGGCGTTCCTGCCCCTGCCACTGCAGCCAGAACCAGATGATGGCCCGCTCGGCCTCGCTGACGTTGTTGCCCTTGGCCGCCAGGCGCGAGTTTAACAACTGAAAGCGCGTACGCAGTGCCGTACCGCTTTCCGCAGAACTCTGCTCATTGAACACGGCGGATCCGGCATTGGCCGTACGGTAGATTTCCCGGACCTTGAAGGAAACCCAGTCCATGATCGCGGAGACCGCTTCGCCGACCGCGGCGTGCAGCCAATCGGGTTTGCCGGATTCGCCGTGTTCCGGGTTGAACTCGAGCACGGCGCTGACGCCGGCCAGATCCGGGCCCGTATCATGCAGTTCGCGCATGGGCTTGCGCATCATGGGGAATCCGGCCAGGCCGATGACTTCCTCGCATTGCGAAAGGTTGCGGACAATGGAAAGATCAATGGGGGCAATGTCGCTGATGTCGGATATGCCGATGCCTTTCCAGCGTACGTGGCGCAGATTGTACAGCAGCACAAAGGGAATCGCGTCCAGGGGATTGAGACCTTCGCTTTCCAGGACGGGTTCCCCACCGCGGATGTCCGCACGCCAGAGCTGCCAGTGCTGCGGAGTCCAGATCCGCAGGCCGCCGTCCTCGTCGCGCAGTTTCAGATAGGCCAGAAACGGACGGCCGCCGGGATCCCGCTCGTAACGCCAGTCCAGAATATCCAGCGGTGAATACGCCGTAACGTACGGATACAGCCCGGTTTCGATCTCCTGGGCCCTGGTGGATACGCAGCCCGGATGCTTGTCTATCAGAATGCCCGTATGCCCCATGATGGAAGCCATACGCTGCTGCTCGAGCAGAAAGATCTCGAAGTCGTTGCCCCAGAGGTCGCAGTCGTCCCGAAACTGCAGCCAGAGTTCGTCGTCGGCCAGCGGTCCGAGCTGTCGTGTGGGCGACTTGCGGAACAAATAATGATGAAACAGGTCCACCACTCCCTTGCTGTAGTTGAAATCATACAGCTCGTTGAGACGGCGCCGGAAATTGCGCTCGCTCTCGCGCTCGTGCCGCTCCACCAGATACTGATCCAGCAGTCCGGCCACGCCGTCGTACGCGGCCTGATACAACAGCCAGCGCTCCTTTAGCGTATGATACAACGGATGCCGCCCGTAGGTCAGCGAATCCTGGCTCAACCGCATCTCACTCATGGCGTCCTCCAAGATTGAAAAACAAATTAAATTGATTCTATTGGGGCTCTGCCCCAAACCCCGCCAGGGGGGAGGGCCCCCCTGGACCCGCGAGCTGGTACAGGTACAAGTAGTTAAAGTTTTTGGGGATTCTTAAACCCTTTTTTTCAAAAAAGGGTTTAAGCCGCCGGAGGCAAAAAAAGTCATTTCCAAAACCGCTGGCCAGAGGGTTGGAAGCGTTTGGCGCTGGAGAGGTACTGCAGCGCCTGGGTCAGGGCGTCGACCTGGTCGGCGAAGGCGCTTTTGGGAAAGCGCGAGAGTTCTTCCAGGAAATCCGCCAGCCAGGGCGCTTCTTCGGGCAGGAAGACCTTGCCCGCCTCCACCAGAGCGCTGACCGTATGTGCGCGGGTCAGTTTATCCCCGGTACGCACCTGCACGGGCAGCAGGGGCAGCCGGGCGCCCCGCTGCAGGTCCTGCACCAGGCTCTGGCCGCTGGCCTTGTCCTCCACCAGGATGGCCTGGGGATTCCATTTGGCGCTCCAGGTTTGCAGCAGACGCTTCAGTTCCGGGTACTCGAGGCGTTCGCGGACCAGGTCGCGCAAATAAAAGCCGTTGTCCGCGGCTATCCAGGTCTGTCCCACAGAATAGGCGTTGTTTTCGCCGGTCTTGAAACCCGTGTCCCAGGACTGGATGCAGGTCCGGCTTTCCGGAGCCTGGCGGTAGAAACGCCACCACTCCCGTTTGAACACGCCCCCGGAAGAAGGCACAGGCTGCTGCTGCAGCTGGCCTGCAGCGCCATAGGTGCCAAGGGCGGTTTTCAGATTCTGCAGGGCCTCTGCATCCACTCGCTGGGGCCAGAGCAGTTCGCCGGGCTCCCGGCGCGGATCTTTCCATCCCAAACAGGTAACGCATGTTTTTCCCTCATATTCGGCCGGCAGGCAGAGGTGCTCGTAGCCGCCCTGGGCCAGCACATGCCCGCTCAGGTCTTTCTCGTGCAAGCGTTGCATGATGATGACCATGGCGCCGGTCATGGGATCGTTGAGACGCGTACTCATAACCTGGTCCCACCATTCGAGCACCTGTTCCCGCCGCTTCTGGCTGTAGATGTCCTGGGCGCGGTGCGGGTCGTCCACCACAATCCGGTCGCCGCCTTCGCCGGTGACGGCGCTGCCCACGGAGGTTGCCAGCCGGTAGCCGCCTTTGGTGTTTTCAAAGCGGGCTTTCTGGTTCTGGTCTCCGGCCAGCTGGAAGCGATCCCCCCAGTTGGCGGCGTACCATGGATCACGCAGCAGCCGCCGCGCGCGTGTATTGTCCCGTACGCTCAGAGTTTGTTTGTAGCTGGCGAACAGGAAGCGTTTTTCCGGCCTGCGGATCCATTCCCAACAGGGCCAGAACACGGCCACTGTCAGGCTTTTCATGTGCCGCGGCGGAATATTGATCAGCAACCGGCGGATCTGGCCGGAGCTGACCGCCTCGAGATGCTGGACAATGGCCTCCACGTGCCAGCCGTGGACGTAGTCCGAGCCGGGTTCCACCACCGGCCAGGCCTGCCGTATAAAGGACTGCAGCCGCCGTTCGGCCATTTCCTTGCGGATCTCATGCAGTGCGGGTAGTTTTTTCAACAAGGGTCTCCAGTGCGACCAGTTCTTCCGTGCTCAGCCGGGAAAAATCGGGATTGTTCGTATCCGCGTCCGAACCGGCGTCCGGTTCCTGCCGCGTTTCCAGCCGGGTTTTTCCCCACCGTCCGGGAAACCTCCGTTCCAGCAGCCATTTGGCGGCCTGCCATTCGGGTTTGGCGGTTTTCACCTTGAACTCTTTTCTGGCCGGCTCGCCCGAAGCGTCCAGCACGGTAATGCTTTCGATCAGTTCGCCCCCGCCTTTGGCCGCCTCCTCGATAATACGGACGTTGCGGGCCTCCAGTGCGCCCACGGCACTGTCCACGGCCTGCCGGAAATCCGCATAGGCGCTTTCCTCAATGTCCGGAACAGCGCTGGAATCGGCTTCCAAACGGTCGAGTTCGCGACGTCCCCGGCGCATCCAGTTGTAAAAGCTCGTCCGGCTGATACCGGCAATGGCCGTGGCGGCTTCAATGGAACATCCGTATTGCAGATGCGCGGCCAACCGGTTTTGCAGTTCAAGGGACAATTTTCCATTTTTTTTTATTCCCTTTCGCGTATTCTTCATCACTCCCCCTTGACCGAATCTCTTTGGACATCTACTCTTATTAACTATGAAACACGCGTATTGCCTGTTATTGGATAAACTTCTGGAGAACGAACGGATGTGGACGTTCTCCACGCTTCAGTCCCTTGCCGAGCGGTACGGTGTTCCCTGGTATCAGGGAAACACCGACCATGTGGTTTTCAGGCATCCGCACGGCAAGCATCTGACAATATCGACCTCGCGCCCGCTGAAAACCGTGCAGATCCTTGCGTTCAAGCATTTACTGCAGCTGGCCGTATCCCCTGAGGAGCCATGCGAGTAAAGATTCCCGTATATCCGTTTGAAGTCCGGGAACTGGACGAAACAGAGGGCGGCGGCTTTCTGGTTTCTTTTCCTGATCTGCCGGGCTGTCTGGCGGACGGGAAATCCCTGGGCCAGGCGGTGACCAATGCGGCTGATGCGGAAATTGCCTGGATCAAGGCTTGCGAACATTGGGGCAATGCGGTGCCGAAAAATGCGCAAACCGAACATCCGCGGCTGATCTTGCCTCTTTCCGCCACCATGCAGGACGATCTGTTTTCCACGGCTTCGATCATCAATGTTTCCCCGACGGATTTGGCCATCGCCTTGATAAAAAAAGGCTTGGCCGCCATTGATCTGCATAAATGACCTCATAAGAAACGCTTGCGGATGTGCGCGGCCAAAGCGCGCATGAACAGGGGTGGTACGCTATTGCCGATGCGGGCATAAGCCCGTCCTGTTTCCCCCCGAAAGCAAAAACGGTCCGGAAAAGAACCGATCCGCTTGTATTCCAGTACGGACAGCGTACGCGTCTGCAGCGGATGGCACCCCACGCTGCGCAGATACGCGGTTTTTTCCAGATTGTTGGGCCCCGGCGTAAGCAGGGTGCCGCAGGGCTTGTCCCAGACGTAACGCCGCTGTCTGCCCGCGTAGCATTGCCCCTGACCGGCTTTACCGGCCAGATGCCAGGTCCTGGTATTCCGACCGTCAGGAGATTCATCCAACCAGACATGATCGATACGCGGATCCTGCGTATCGGGCAGATCGCCGATGGCCTCGCGCATGCTTATGGGCCGGGACAAGGGGGCCGGATGGCTCGGCCGTCTGTCCAGGTCGTGGCGCAGGCCGATGAATACGAGCCGCGCCCGGGATTGGGGCACGAAAAAATACATGGCGTTGAGCAGCCTGACCGAAACCGCATAGCCCCTACGCTTCAGAGCATGCAGCATTGCAGCAAAAGTCCGCCGCATCTGTCCGCGTACCAGCCCGGCAACGTTTTCAAGCACAAAGGTCCGCGGACGGAATACCTCCAGCAGCCGGACGAATTCCCCGTACAACAGATTGCGCGGGTCCGCGCTGTCGCGTTTGCCAGCCGTACTAAATCCCTGGCAGGGGGGCGAACCGTCCAGCAGATCCAGTTCTCCCTGCGCGACTTGCGCCAGTTGCAGCGCCTGCTTTCCGGACAACGTACGAATATCCTCAGCAAAGACGCACAGGCCGGGGAAATTGGCCTGCAGGGTTTCCACCGCGTTGGGGTTGTTCTCCACAGCCAGCAGTTCGCGGAACCCGGCCATGGAATAGCCCAGGGACGAGCCCCCGGCTCCGGCAAACAGCGAGACCACTGTGGGCGCTGCAACCGTACGCGGGGCCAGATGGTCCTGCCAGGCCCGCTCCAGAAGGTGCGGATAGTTCAGTTCATCGGACAATGGTGCCTCCGCAATACGGGCAGCTGCGTACGTCCTTGCAGACGCGCTCGTCGTATTCCGGAAAGGTGATTTCCGGCGGAACGCAGCGCAGCAATGTCTCCAGTTCGTCCTGGGCGAAGCCCAGATCCGCTGCTTCGGCGGAGTCGAGTTCCGTCAATTCGTCCCGGAGCGCGTTCCAGTGCCAGTCATCCGCGGCGCATTTGTTAGCCGCGATACGTAGCGCCCGTGCCTGATCCGGGATCAGGTCTTCGCGTACCAGCACGGGCACGGTCGCTAAATTGAGCAGTATGGCGGCTTCCCGTCGCGCCCGGCCTTGGATCAGCACTCCGTAAGAGTCCGAGACCAGGGGCTGGTCCAGACCGTAGCGGGCAATGCTTGCGGCCAAACGCCGCACCTGTTCCTGATTGTGCACCCTGAGCCTGCGCGGATAAGACTGCAGAGCCCGGGGGCTTTGCCATTGGATGGGTAAGTCCTCCAAAGGGTTCGGCATGTCAGTGTTTTCTGTTGCGCCCGGCAGGCGGATTTGTGTTTTCCTCATCCGCTCCCTCCTCGTCTGCTTCCGTGTCGGTTTCCTCTTCTTCTTCCTCATGCACCCCCTCCGGACAGGCGAGTTCGTACTCGTACAGATCATCCAGCAGGTTGACATCCGGTGTGATACCCAATTCTTTGAACACCCAACTGTCCATAGGACGCACCTTTCCTGTTCCGCACGGCAGGCCATGCGGATTGATGGTTTCATACGCAGGATGAGACATTGACGGGGCGTCGCCCGCAGAAGCATTCCCCGGAAAGGGCCGCCCCGGATAGATCCGGGACGGCCAGGAGGGATGTTATTGCGGCCAGTGTCCGCCGAGTTGTTCGCTGACTTTGTTGACGTACGGCGCGTTGGAGTGTGCGCCGGCCCCGGTCACCACGCCCGGTCCGCCGTTATAGGCGGCGCAGACGCATTCCCAGGAGGTCGTACCGTGGGTCTTGCGCAGGGAGCGGCGCAACCGGGTGAGGTAGCGGCAGCTCCATTCCAGTCCGGTGGCCGGATCGCAGAGCTGCGCGAGAAAAGGCAGGTCGCAGCCCAGCTCCCGGGCAACCTGGCCCATGAGCTGCAGCAATCCGAACGACATGGCCCTGGTCCGGTCTTCGGTCTCCTGCGAACAGGGACTGAAGTGCGGCAAGCCGCGCTCCGCGATGTAGCGCCGGTAAAACCCCTGCTCGTAGCGGATGGCCCAGGGATCGCCGCCGGACTCCACCCTGACCATGGCCGCCACCAGCTCAGGCGGCAGTTCATGCCTGGCAGCGGCTTGCGCGATCAGGACGTCCAGGTCTGTTTCGGCCTCATTGGCCGCGGGTTCGGCGGGACTGCCGGAACCGGGCTCGTTTTGCGCCCACCATTGAGCGACGTCGAAGCAGGGGCAGGCCTTGCGGACGTTGCTCAGATCGCGATGGCCGCAGATGCGGCTTTGGGGAAAACGCTGGAGCAATTCCACCAGGAGCGTACGCAGACTTGCGAACTGCGCATCCGTGAAATTGTTCTCCGGCGTATTGGCCGTGTCCACTCCGCCGGCCAGACAGATGCCGACGGAGGAGGCATTGTGCCCCTTGGCATGAGCCCCGGCCTTTTCCAGCGGCCGCCCGGTTTCCAGGCTGCCGTCGCGGCGGATGACGTAATGGTAGCCGATGTCGCTCCAGCCCCGTTTCAGGTGCCATTGGCGGATTTCGCGGACTCCGATGTCCAGGGCCGGGGCCGTGGCGCTGCAATGCACCACCAGGAGGTTTATCTTGCGCATTTCTCCGGCTCCTTAGGCATTGGGAGCGGCAATTACCCGGTCTTCGCAGCCCCAGGCAACGCACTCCGCAACCGTTATGCCCATACGGTCCAGGGCAAAGGTGTTTACGCCCCATTCATACTGATAGCGCTCGGTAACTTCACCGCTTTCCAGGTTCGTCAATTCCGCAACTTTATAGCCGCTTCCCGTATTGCCGTCTTCGTCGTCGCCGAGCTTGCCCACCAGATTCCACTGATAGCGCTCGTCGAGCAGCGCCTGCAGGTGGGCCAGAGCTTTGTCCTTATAGGCGTCGACGGCAAGCAGGTTTTCGATGTCGGCCTTGGTCTGTATGGTCTTGGGGTATCCTTTCATTATTTTCTCCTTGATGTTTAGAGGGAGGAGCAGCAGCCGCGAGCGCCGACATTTGCCACAACATCCCAGCGATAACTATTCATCGCCCGACTCTGAGACCCACAATATGAACCAGCAAGCCAATAGCCACCTGCCACGAGCTTGTCATCACCAAAGGGATCCTGAGAACGAATAGAGCCTTTTCCATTGCCCAAGTCTTTCCACGACCATGAGTAGCTGTCATATCGATAGGACTGGTCCAACAACCACTGCCACAGATATCCGCAACATTCCCAGCAGCCGCAATTGCTGATCATTGCACGGCCAGCTGTGTCTTTGCGTCCACCAACTCCATTTCCATCAGTCGGTACCGCACTACCTTCAATATTTGTTTCTTCGTTTGATCCGTTTGCAATTAGCTGGAATTCATAGTCCGTCAATAACCGCTTACCCAAAAAGCCCAAGTCATAAACAAAATCTATCCAATTGCGCGATACAGTCGCTGTCCCGCCTTTTACACTTGCAGTGCTTGTACCAGTCTCGGATTGCAGATAAATATCAACCCACAATTTAGCCGTGTCACTATATGTCATACCCGTCGGGTCACACACCGGCCGGTGTTTCATATCCCAAACAGAGGCTGGGAGGATATCCCCGGCAACATAGCCGCTTAGATCGTGGTCGGTGATGGTGCCCACGTCCGCGCACAGGCAATGGAACCCGCCGATTTTGCGGGTGTTGGTGTCGTCCCAGCGTTCGGAATCGTCCGAATCAACGGGGTGCGTGCTGTTACGCGACACCAGGAATTTCAGCTCGCCGCTGTCGTCGCAGGCGTACACGCAGAAGTCCAGCCCGGCCCGGGTTGCCGCCACCGTATAGTCCGTATCCGTGTTGTCCCAGCTGTCAGCGCCGGACAGGTCCAGAGCCTCCTGGTTGTCCAGATAGAATCCCACGTCGTTGATGTTCACGGTCATTCTGTTTGGGGACAGCAGCGTGATATTGGAGGCGCTGCTTTTGGTCCAGACCTGATCCCGTTCATAATGGTCGGGCAGGGCCGCCCAGAGCGGCATGGCCTGGGCAGCCGTCAGTGCGGCAATGCCGCCGCCCATATTGCCCACCAGCGTATTCTCGCCAACTACCAGGGAAACCGGGGTTTCCGCCGTATCCGCCTTGAGCAGCGTATTGTCCTGGTCGAACAGCGAGGAATCCAGATAGCTTTCGCCTTTGCACAGGGAGAGCTCCTGCTCGTAATAGCGCCTGGTGAAATCCGTGGCCAGGCCACTGCTTTCCAGTTTCATGGCGGTAACACGAATAAGGTCGTCTTCGGAAAGTAGTGTGAATTGGATCCCGAATTCGCATCCTTCAGACAGGTCTTCCTCATCGCTCAAATCCAGAGCCTGCACCACCTTTGTCCAGGCATCAGGCGCGCATTCCTGCAAGCTGACGCTTCTGGTAGGCGTTGTGCCGCCCTGCGGAATGGTGACTATGAGTTCCGGAGTAAATGCGGACGTCGTGCCGTTGTACACCATGGCGGAAAAGATCACGATGCGTTGCATCTGAGCCGCATATCTGGCGTCGATACGTTGCAGAATTTCCACGCTCATGTCTTCGTCGCCGTCGCTCAATTCCAGCGAATTTTCGCAGACCGAGTTTTCGGGGACGCTTTCGCTCAGGCTCGCGGAGCCGAGCGTGCCGTCTACGGTGTTCACGAACCACTTGCTTGCCACTTCGGTTTCGGAACTGATGTCGGTAAATTCCGTACCGTTCAGCCAGACGTCAAAACTGCCGTTGATAAAAATGTTCTCGGAAAGTAAACTCATGTCATTCTCCTGGTTTTTAGTTTGCAACCGGCACGCCGAGGGGCAGACAATTGTAAATAATTGCCTGTCCCTAAAGTACATACTTGCCGGTCAGACAGGAAAAAAATTCGGCTGGCACCTTGATGCGGGTGCCTGTTCCACCCGGTCCTCTCAGTTTCAGACAAGGCACTTCGAAACCGTTACGCTCATATGGCCCAGGGCGAACATGCCTACCCCCACGCGTACTTGCAGCGCTCGTCTGGAAGCGTCTGGATACAGGCCGGAGTTTTGTTTTTTAAAATCTCAACGGCAAGCAGGTTTCCGATGTATGTGCTTGGCTATAGAGTTCTTGGGGCGCATTTTCTTATTGTGCTCCTACAGTGGATCGGCAATACTACGAAATGGATACGGATTTGACGTAGGATACGATACCCAATAGCAGCAGGCTGGCCCAGATGTCGTTGACCCTACACCGCCTCCAAGCAACGCCCTGATAGGCGCATAATATGTACTGCCCATTGCATTGCCATTTTGATCTGTAACACTTACCCATGCTGTAGATTCGCTGCCACCTGCAGCATCTTTTCCCCACTGCCATGTAATTCCACAACAATCTTCAATTCCGCTGTTGCTAATTGTTCTCCGGCTATTTGTATCGCTATTTCCGCCTGTTGATGTGTAGGAAGCAGTATAGGTATTTACATTGCTGCCAATTGACGCAAGCATAAATTCATTTTGCGTCAATAGACGCTTGCTCGCTGTTCTTAATACTAACGTACTAATATACCAGTCATAGGTTGCTACTGAGGCGTTATATAAGCTGTATGCAACGCCACTTGATACCGATGTCAGATAGATATCCACCCATTTGGCGAGTTCCGTCACGTAGACCATCCCCTCCGGGGAGCACACAGGCCTATGCTTCAGGTCCCAGACCGACGCAGGCAGAATGTCACCAGCCACATAATCACTCAGAGTGTGTCCCGAGATGGTGCCGACGTTCGAGCACAGACAATGGAAGCCGCCGATTTTGCGGGTGTTACTTTCGGTCCAGCGGCCGGAATCATCCGAATCAACGGGAGATGTGCTGTTGCGCGACACCAGCAGTTTCAACGCGCCGTTGTCGTTGCAGGCATACAGATAAAAGTCCAACCCGGCCCGTGTAGCCGCCGCAGTGTAGTCCGTGTCCGTGTTGTCCCAGTTGTCCGCGTCGGTCAGATCAAGGGCCAGCTGTTCGGTCAGCTCAAACCCGGTCCGGCTGATCTCCACGGTCATGTATTCAGGACTGAGCAAAATCGCCCGGTCCGCGGCTTCCTCAGATTCTGTGGAGGCGGCTTTCGCCGCAAAACAGAAGTCTCGTGCGTATTGCGCCGGCAGAGCGGCGGATTGGGTCGAATTGTCGCCGACAGCAGTTGTTTTGTTTTTTACCAGGCTCATTGTGCCAACCTCACTTGAGCGGTTCCAGACCAGCTCGAATCTTCTTTCACCCCCAGGCGCAGCAGAACAGGCGTAGCTGTTTCTCCTATCTGGGCCTCGGAAGAGGTGAAGGTATCGCCGGTGTCGCTCCAGGAAACGCCGTCATCAATGGATATCTGCATTACGACGGTTCCTGAAAAATCTCCGGATACGAGTATGTCGAATACGCCCGGTCCGTAGATCAGGGACGCACCGCGAACCGGCAGCGGATCAGAGAATTGTCCCGCCTCTATCAAAGACGCCTGCACTTCCATGGCTCCCATTGTTTATCTCCTTGTGTTATCGTCAGCAGGAAGGGGGTATTATTGGTCGGCCAGAATCTGCAGGATTCTGCGCCGCGACAGACCGAATTCGAACGCGAGCTTCGAGATGGAAGCCCCTTCCCGGCGGCGTTCCCGGATTTTTCTGCCGCGCAGCTGCCGTACGATGGAATCCTTTTTCGGAACTTCAAGCCTGTCGCCGCCGTAAACGCGGCTGATGGCGTCGGCCGCTTTGAGGCCAAGCAATTTGGACAACGGGTGCTCGGGTCTGGATTTCACCGGTACGTACACGCTGGCTCCTCCATAACGTTCGGCCAACGACAGGGCCGCCGCCGGTCCGGCGATGTCCTTGATTTCGCACAACCGGGCAGGTAGGGTGCTCCATTCGAGTTTTTCTATGGAGAGGTTAGTATCGGTTTCTGGCATGGGCCCCTCTCAAGGTTTTCGGGTTGCGTCATGTTCGAGTTGAAGGGAAGATATACGAGTTTGTCGAATTTTGTCAAGTAAAAATTCGATAAATTCGACTTTAAATTCGATTAATATTCGTGTAAGGTAGAATCATGATGGAATCAGTAAGCGAAGACACTCTGTTCCGGACTGCATTGAAACAGCTGCTGACGGAGCGTGGCATCAAGCAGAAGGACTTTGCCCAGCGTGTGGGGATTAAACCTCCCACGCTCAACGGTATATTGCAGGGATCCTCCCGCGGGTCGGCCAAAAACCGACAGGCCATTGCCGGGGAACTGGGGATGCAGTATGCCGATATGCTGGATCTTGGGCGCAGCACCCTGGGGCTCCCCTGTCAAAAACCGCCTGTGCCTTTGCTGGAGGATACCTTTGAGGCCATCCCCAAAGTCAGGGCCAAGCTTTCCGGGGGTGGGGGATCGTTCGAGACGGAAAGTGAAATTTCCGGTTACTACGCTTTTCGGAAAGACTTTCTGCAACGTAAAGGCTCCTCCAGAGATATGGTGCTCTTCGAAGTCGCGGGCAACAGCATGAGCCCCGTGCTGGAGCATGGGGATACGGTCCTGGTCGACCAATCGCAGAACGACGTCATTTCCGGCCATATCTATGCCGTGGGTGTGGACGATTCGGTGATCGTCAAGCGGCTGGAGGCCCGGCCCGGAATTCTGATTCTGCACAGTGAAAATCCAGAAACGGACGATTTTGAAATCAAGATCAACGAGTACTCCAACGTCCGGATCATCGGCAGGGTGGTCTGGTCTGCCAGAGAGTATTGAATAGAGCCTAAATTCGAATTACTCGAATTTTTCTTGACATAAATTCATTTTTCTCGTATTTCTTTTTCGAGCAAATCCGGCGGATCTGTTTCCGCATCCGGAATCCGTATTCGTGTCATCCTGAATAAAAGGAGAATATGGCATGTTCAAACCGGCTCGAAAAGAGAATGTAGCCCTCAAACTGGCTTTCTTCGGCCCTTCGGGAAGCGGCAAAACGCTGGCTGCCCTGAAGGTGGCCACCGGCCTTGGCGGACGCGTCGCCATGATTGACGCCGAAAACAACGGCGGCGGGCTGTACGCTGATCTTTTTTCCTTCGATATGCTGCAATGCAATCCGCCTTTCACCCCCGAAGCGTTCATTCGGGCCATCCAGGCGGCCGAGCAGGCAGCCTATGACGTCGTCATCCTGGACAGCCTTTCGCAGGTCTGGAGCGGTCCCGGAGGCGTGCTGGAACAAGTGGACGCTGCCCGGCGGATAAAGGACGGCTCCAACCCTTGGGCGGCTCCGGCCCGGCGCAACGAACGTCTTATTCAGTATCTGCTGTACAGCCGTTGCCACGTGCTGGTCACCATGCGCGCTAAAACCCAGTGGCTGGCTGCCACCTGGGGAGAACAGAACCAAGGTCTGCATCCCGTACGGCGCGGACTTGCTCCGGAACAGCGCCAGGGCATCGAGTACGAGTTCACTACGGTATTCTCCCTTTCTCCAGACAGTCCGCAGGCCTTGCGAATCAAGGATCGGACCGGTCTGTTCGCCGAAGTTGAAACCCTTACGAAAACAACGGGCGCCTGCCTGGCCGCATGGCTCCAAACCGGCGTACGCGCCGCGTAAGCGGAGGAGCCATGGTCAGCGCAAGCCGAACCGCCAGTTATTCGCTGGCGAGTTTGTTTTTGAATCTGGAGGTCCCCTACGCTCTGCGTGGCGCAACCGCCGCTCTGCGGACCGTGCGTTATGCTTTGTCCGAAGCTGTCCGCAGAGATGTGACCGGCGCGTATGCCTTATTGACGACAACCCCGGTGAACGCCTCCCGCAATGCGGTGTTCGCCCTGTTCTGTCCTGTTGCGGAGATCAACGACAGCATCAGCGCCAGCGTCAACGGAAAGGAATTGCGCGTCACGGAGCTGGACATGAGCTGCGATGAAGACAGCTATTGCATTTCCTGTACGCTCGAATTGGCCGGCGCGACCGAATGGTCCCGCTGCAGTCCGGGACAGCAATTGGTGGTGCTGCTTGGGGGCACGAGTTTCGCCTTTCAGGTGGATTCACGGTCCCGTGACCGGACTTTCGGCAAAACAAGTTACACCGCGTACGCCCGTTCGGCGGCCATGCTTCTGGACGAGCCGTACGCCGCGCCGTTGACCAGTACCTGGACGGATACGACGGCGCGGGGCATCGCACAGGAATTGTGCGATGCCTATGGAGTCAGCCTGGACTGGCGGCTGGTGGACTGGCCGCTGGCCAGCTATTCCGCCGAGTCGCTGACGCCCATGGAGATACTCGCCGAACTGATGACGGAATCAGGCGTTCTGCTCTCCAGTTCCGACGGCGTTCTGGTCGCGCAGTATCTGTATCCCGTGAGTCCGACCCGTTATGAAGCATGCGATCCGGAGCTGGAACTTTCCGACCTGGAGGATATTCTGACGCTCAAGGATTCGTACGAGTCCGCGCCGGGCTATAATGCGGTTTCGGTACTGATAGATCAGGACCAGGACGAGACGGAGGTCGAACTGCTGGTCTGGGACGGCGACGAAGACGGAGTGGAAGCCTCGAATTCCGAGACGCAGCGCATTGTGGCTTTGTTTCCTTCCCGTCTGTCTGGACTGCAAAGTTCCAACAGTGACGTTGTCATCTTCGACCAGGGCGTACGGACGTTTGAAAAAGAGGAAACCGTGGCTTTGGTCAGCGGCGAGGGGGAATGCAGCTATCCGCCGGATCAGTTGCTGGAATATGCCTACCGAAGTTGCGACCTGGGCGCTTTGACGGTGACCGGCAAGGCAGTATGCGCTGCGGAGGCAGGGCATTCGGCTATCTATCTTCGTTATCTTACCAGCTATCATTGTTATCTTGTCCAGTGCGACAGCGGCACCCAGGGGCTTGTGTATCTCGAGGCCGAGCTGGAGGACGAGGCCACGCAGCTGGTGCATGTGAACCGCGCCCCTGCCGACAATCCCGCGCCGGAGATTCAGGAAGACAGCATGTGTACCAACGAACTCTCAGCGCGCGAACGCGGCAGAATCTATCTGGATGTAAACGGTTTCGACAAAGAATGGTACGAGGCGGAAACGCCGCTGCGAACCCTGCCTCTGCCTGGGGCCGTGATTTCCGTGCTGGATGGATCGCGCGGGTTGAACTTTCGGGCAAAACTTGTTGGCTGGAGCGTGAACGCCTCCTTGGTGAACGGCGTGCTTTGTTCGCGGGTGACGTACGATCTGGAACGTAGTCTAGTGTAATACTGGGAGAATGTATGAACGAATTGAATACGTTGCGGAAGCTTGTGACGGATCAGTCCACAGGAATCGCTTTGGGGACCGTGACGGAAGTGCTTGCAAAGGGACGTTTGATCGTGCGTATCCATACGGGCACCTCTCGTAAAGTCTACGGCGAGGCCGGGGTGGGAGAGCGCGTTTTGCTGCGTAATGACCAGGTGCTTCGCCGCATTTCACAGGGAATGGAAAAAACGGTTCGAATTGTATGAATCTGCTGCAGAACGCAAGCTGTCTGACCGTGCTAAAGCTGGCAGGCGAATTTGCTGCATTCATTGGTTTTTTCTCTGCTGTAAAGCAGAAGTATATAGCGAGTAAAAGTCAATACTGGATTTATTTTAAAAAAAGCGTTAACAGATGTATGTAACAAAAATCAGAGTTGTTACGTTGTTTATTGGGGGGAATACCATACGTTTTCCAGGGGATATCCTTTCTGCTATAGAAAGCTCCGCCTGCTAAGGTGCTTTCCTGTTTCTCGTCTTTGAGGAGTTCACGAATGCTGCGTTACAGTTTTTTATGTGCAGTCCTCTTCGTTCTCTGTGGTGTGATTCCCTGCACTGGAGCCAATGAAATTCCATCCGAACCGGTTCGCCTGGTCACAAGCGACTGGTCTCCTTATACTTCCTCGACCATGCCTGGTCACGGGTTCTTTACGGAACTCGTAAGCGCCGTGTTTGCAGAGATGGGGCTGACGCCGTCTTATTCGTTTTACCCTTGGAAGCGCTGCAGGTGCAATGTTGCTTGTGGAAAGGCCTGGGCCGCATTTCCCTATACGAAAACTGCCGAACGAGCTGCAATTTTGGACTTTTCTGATTCTGTCAGCAGTTCCACCACCAGATTTTTTTATTATGGCTCAGATAAAAAGTATTTTTACACTAGTATCGCTGATTTGAAGAAGTACAAAATTGGTGGAATAAGTGGTTACTTTTATAAAGAGATTTTTGCCGAAGAAGGTATCAAAGTATTTTATGCGCCGGACGAAAAGAGCGCGTTTAATATGTTGCGCGAAGGGCGGATCGATTTGCTTGCCTTGAACGAAATGGTCGGATGGCACATTATCAATATGAATTTCGAAGAGGAAAAGGACGCCTTTCATACATTGCCAAAAGCTCTTTCAAACAATTCGCTGCGCCTGATGGTTTCCCGCAGCTATCCGGGTACTGAAATATTGTTGCAACGTTTCAATGAGGCTTTGGCGAAAGTGAAGGCAAACGGAAAAATTGAAGAAATTTTAGATAAATATGGGTTGTTACATTAACAGTGGAGTGCGTGGTTTTGTTTAAGGAAAGCTTTCCCCTGTTTCAAGTCGAACGTTGCAATACGAAATGAATGCCTTGAAAAACAAAATGCGTACCATTGATTGAAAGTGTATGCTTATCTATAAGTTTAATACGTATTTTATTGGTAAAAGGTCTATACTGTCAGCTTGCCCGCAAGGCTAGCTTTATAGCCCGGAAGAAGTTAAGATTGTATTGTTACTTGGGGGAGGAGTCTATGCTTCCCAGCATTGTTTTTTTTAAACACGGATCCGGTTCTCTGCAATCTAAGTACAATTGGTTGCAGTATGCGAACTGGACATTTTTGACCATGGTATTTCCATGGAGTAGAAAAAATGATGAAGAATATTCTATTCTTCCTAGCAATACTATCCATAATTTTAACTGCGCAACGCATTGTTTTTGCAGATGAAGGCACATTGCCAGAAACTGTCCGGATCACAACCAGCGATTGGCCTCCTTTTTCTTCTACTACCGGGAAAGGTATTTACATTGATATAGTCAATGCGGCTTTTGCGGAAATGGGTGTCACACCGGAATATGTATACTATCCGTGGAAACGGGGTGAAAAATATGTCGCCGACGGGAAAATCTGGTGTATTTTTCCGTACACCATCAATGTAGAGCGTTCGGCCTTGTGTCTGTTTTCAGATCCTCTTAACGAATCAAGTACGGATATTTTTTATTATGGCGATGATAAAGGCTATGTTTTTAACGAGATAGCCGATTTGAAACAGTACAGAATGGGGGGAACCGCAGGATATTATTTTGCGGAGATTTTTGCCAAAGAAGGTGTGGATGCCTTTTATACGCCGGATGAAACCAGCGGGTTGAAGATGCTGCAAAAAGGCCGGATTGATCTGTTCGTTCTCAACCGAATGGTCGGCTGGTATTTCATCAATGCCAACTTTGGCAAAGAAAAGGATAAATTTCATATTCTCGACAAGCCATTGTCTGTAAATCCACAGCGATTGATGGTATCCAGAACATATCCCGGAACACGATTGCTTCTGGAGCGTTTCAATGCGGCTCTGGCTAAGATCAAAGCCGGCGACGAGATAAAACTGATTCTAAAAAAGCATACGCCATTGCACTGATTCCTATGAATATATCCAGAGTGAACACAAGAAATAGAAATGCATCACGTCGAAAAATATATTCTATTTCCCGCAGACTTACCATCAGTTTGATTCTTGCGGCAGCCATTGTTTCAGCAGCGGCATCGGCAATGAATTATTTTTTGACGATGAAGGATGCGCAACAGCAGTTGGAAAACAAAGCCGGAGAATATTGCGAACTGATTGCCGATGCGTTGCGTATGCCGTTGTGGGCGCTGCATACGGACAGCATCAAAAGTGTGGGATCGTCCTACGCGCAGAATGAATTCATAGCCGGACTGAAGATTTTAGATAGTGATGATGCGCCTTTTTTTGTGCAGAAAATCGATGAGAAGAAGGGCCCTTTTTTTACTCGAACAAAAAACATTTATTATAAAAATGAATATCTGGGTTCTGTCGAGGTCACCTTCAGCCGCGCCCAGTATCAGAGCAATCTGTACCGTCTGTTGACTGCCAGCATAGTCGCCGCTCTGGCCATACTGGGAACATTGACTCTGGTTACGGGCTCCCTCTTGCGACGTTTTCTGGGAGTTCCTCTGCAAAACTTGAGCGCCCAGGTGGACGCCTATGCTTTCGGTCATTACGCCTTGCCTCATGCCGACCTGCATCCAGTCGAATTTTCACAGTTTATTTCTGTCTTATATGATATGGGACGTACCATACAGCAGCAAATGGAAACCCTGAAAGACGCGGAGAAAAAGTACCGCAGTCTGATCGAAACTCTTAATGATTGCGTCTGGGAGACGGACGCTGAAGGAATTTTTACTTATATTTCCCCGCGCTATGGAGATCTGCTTGGCTATAAGGGTCGTGACATGCTGGGCAAAAGCCGATTTTCTTTCGTGCCGGAGGAAGAGGTGCTGGCGGCCAGAGAAAGCTTTCAAAAGTTTGTCGACCAGGGCGAGCCCTTTTCCGGGCTGGAAATCTCACTACTTGATATCAACGGCAAGCCCTTGCGTTTCGAGTACAACGGCGTGCCGATTTTCGACGGGGACGGCAAGGTCGTGGGCTTGCGGGGCGTGGACCGTGATATCTCCGAACGCAAAGCGCGGGAACGGGCGGAGCGCGACCGTAAAGCGGCTGAAGCCGCGGCCCAGGCCAGGAGTGTCTTTCTGGACAATTCTGGTCAGGGATTTCTGAGTTTTGGGGCCGACCTGATTGTGGAGCCGGAGTACAGCAAAGAATGCATGAACATTTTCAACCGGTCCATTGACGGTGAATCCATTGTCCGGCTGCTTTTCCCCGACGATACGGACGCTCAGACCACTCTGGAGAAAAATTTCAAGCGTATTTTTGAAAGCTCCAGCCGGTCCAAGCAAAGGGTCCTGCTGTCGTTGCTCCGCAAAGAGTACAGAATAGCCGAGACTTTTGTGGAGGCGGAATACCGGCTGGTTCAGGGCAAGATGATGCTTATCCTGACGGATGTGACACGCCGCAAGGAACTGGAAAACGAGATTATTCAGGAGCGCAACCGGCTGAAATTTGTGGTGTCCACTGTTCGGGATTCCCAGGATTTTTTTTCGACCCTGGACGATTTCAACACCTTTCGCAAAGAGGATCTGCCGGCCTTGTCGGAAATCAACGCCAATCCCGAGGAGATCCTTTCCGTTGCGTATCGGATGGTTCACACCTTCAAGGGGAACTTTGCGCAGCAGGATTTTCTGTTTACACCCCAGGCCCTGCATACGCTGGAAACTCGTCTGGCAAGGCTGATGAAAAAAACGGAGATATCATCCGAAGATATTGCTCAGATTCAGGTTGCGTTAAAGGACTTCAGTGCCTTGGATCTTGACCTGGAAGTCATCGAAGAGTTTCTGGGGCAGGAATTTTTGCAGCAGCGGGGCGTTGTTATCATTACTGAAGCCCAGGCAGCCAGACTGGAGGCCATGGCCAACAGGCTGCTGGACAAGGCCATTGATTTCTTCGATGCCGAAAGCCTGGAACTGCTGGCGGAAATCAGGAATATCCGTTCCGTTAGCTTCAAAGATCTGCTCGCGCAATATCCCAAAGCAGCGAGCGAGCTGGCCGAGCGTTTTGAAAAAATGCTGCATCCCTTTGAAATTGAGGGTGAAGTTTTTTATGTTAACCCTGATGATTATATTCACTTCACAAAATCCCTCGTGCATGTATTTCGTAACGCAGTGGACCATGGATTGGAAACGCCTGACGAGCGGATCGAAATGGGAAAAGATCCTGCCGGCACCCTGCACTGTGAAATCGCCTGCGAAGGGGAAAACGTTCTGCTGCGTATAGAGGATGACGGGAGAGGACTTGATACGCACTTTTTGCGTACCGTTGCCGTGGAGCAGGGCGTGCTCTCGACAGAAGAGGCGGACGCGGCCTCCGAAAGCGAGCTCTTGGAAGTAATTTTCGAGATGGGATTTTCCACCAAAGAGGCTGTCTCCAGTGTTTCCGGCAGAGGCGTGGGGCTTGCCGCCGTCAAAAAGGAACTGGAGGCTTTGGGGGGATCCATTGATATAGAGTCCGAGTCCGGTAAAGGAACCTCCATGCTTTTTACCTTGCCCCTCAAACGCTTGAATCTGCGGAGTACGGACTAGGGAAACACGCATGTTTTTTTCCCAAAGAATTGACAAAAAAAGCCCCCGCGCTTGTGCACGGGGGCAATCGTTTTGTCAGGCTTGCAAGAGCTTCCGTAAGACGGAGAGCTAGAGGACCTCGACGTTGGTTGCGCGAGTTCCCTTGGGAGTCATTTCGATTTCAAAACGTACGGCAGCTCCCTCCTGCAGGGTTTTGAAACCGTCGGACTGGATGGCGGAGAAATGAACGAAAACGTCTTCTCCCTCACCGTATTCGATAAAGCCAAACCCTTTAGAATCATTAAACCACTTCACTTTTCCTTCGTAAGACATCTGCTCTTCCTTATTCTAGATTAATCATTGGCGATCCGGTTGAAACATATCCGGAATCTGAATCTGCCAAGCGCCAACCGCTCAGCTTATTTTCACGAGTGTTATATTAAAGTGCAATTCCTTGCCGGCAAGCAGATCGTTGCCGTCCAGAGTTGCCATGTCGTCATTAATTTCAATCACATTGAAAAAAACAGCCTGGCCTTCAACCTCGGCCTGGAGCGTGGCGCCTACCGCAGCACCTTCAGGAAGTTCATTCAAATTCACCTGCACGACCATCTGTTCGTGGCGGGGCCCGTAGCCTTGCTCAGGCGGAACCACTACGGATTTGGATTCTCCCTCGGCCATGCCCAGAACGGCTGCATCGAAACCGGGAATTACGTCGCCGTTGCCGACAACGAAAGAGAGGGGTTCTCTTCCCGCGGATGTATCAAAAACGGTTCCATCAGCGAGTTTAAGCTCGTAGTGGACGGAAACACTTGAGCCTTTTTCTGCCTTACTCATTGGCGGCTCTCCTTTCGAAGTTGGATGTTTCACCGGAAGCTCCGAGCTGACCTTTTACATTTACGGACGGATCGGGAGCACTGGCATCGTATTCTTCTTGAAGGGACCGAATCAATTCTTCCACCGAAACGATCTCATTTACTTTGTAGGCATTTGCACCGGCAAAGAGCAGACCTTTATCTACATGGCCATTACGGGCGCTGGCTAACGCAAGGGCAATGCAGTACGGGCTGTTTTTGAAATCGCAGGTACGAATACAATGGTAGGGGCAGGTAAACGGCGTGCGTTTGCCTTGCTCGACTTTCTGGCAAAAGGGGTTTTTGATGGCCCTGCCGGGAAGTCCCACAGGGCTTTTAATGATCATGAGATCATCTTTGGTAGCGTTGATATAACTCTGCTTGAACGCATCCGCTGCGTCGCATTCGTGAGTGGCGACGAACCGGGTGCCCATTTGCACGCCGGAAGCCCCCAGAGCCATTGCTTCGCGGATGTCGGCTCCGGTATAGATCCCCCCGGCGGCTATGACCGGTATGGAACACTGGGCTTTTTCTTCGAAGGGGGCCACTGCGGCAACTACTTCCGGTATCAGCCGCTGCAACTGGAAACGTTCGTCTTCCAGTTCCTCCGGCTTGAAGCCAAGATGGCCTCCGGCCTTGGGGCCTTCCACCACCAGGGCGTCAGGCAGGCGTTTGTATAATGAAAGCCAGCGCTTGCAAATAATTTTAGCCGCACGAGCGGAAGAAATAATCGGCACCAGCTTGGTGGGAGAATCTTTGCTGACCAGTTCGGGCAGGGCCATAGGCAATCCTGCGCCGGAAAAAATCACGTCAATGCCTTCGGACACTGCTGTGCTGACCATTTCGGCATAGTTGGTCAGAACAACCATAATATTCACGCCCAACACGCCTTTGGTCCATTCCCTGGCCTGGCGAATATATTTTTTCAGAGCACGGATATTGGCCGCGGGCGTGTCCGTGGCGTAATCCGGTTCATCAAAGCCTATGCCGGCGGTGGCTATTACGCCCAGAGCGCCTGCGTTGGCTACTGCGGAGGAGAGCCCGGAGAGCGAAACTCCGATGCCCATGCCACCCTGAACAATCGGCACCTGCAAGGTGATATCGCCAATTGAGAGAGAGGGAAATGACATGTAATTGTTCCTGGATTAAAACGTGCGGTAATGCGGATTACAGGCAAACGGAATCATGCAAACACGGCAAGTGTATAGACAAAGACTCGTCAGAACATTTGGCAAAATGCAATGAACCATCAGTAACTTTCTACCGGGAATTTCTGCGAATAATGTGCTCGGGTACGAAAAAAGAAGGGGTCGCGAAAGTTCCCTGCATGTTCCAGCCTTGTTTTCCTTGGGGGTTAACGTGCGTACAAGACTGAAAAGATGACATGAAAATCTGAACGAAATCATCGAAACCGTCTTGCTGTTCAAAATTGGTACGCTGTATCTTTCCCAAAGGCAAGGGATTTTCTTGCCCTGCAAGCCAGGTGTTTCTCGTGTCACTAATTTTACCGGCCAATGGTTGAAACAAAATATCCCCGTTGCCGGTAACTCTTGTCGGCAAAGCCGGAGAATTTTTCAAAAGGATTAGGGCAGGACGCATTTGAAAAGAGTATGACTGATAGATGTATTGTCTATTTCTTCGTTGATAATCAGGCCTGATTCTTCAATATATTCTTTCATGTTTTCCGATGAATACATACGACTGTTGCCGTTTGCCATGCAGGTAAAATACAAAGAGGTCATATTCAAAAAATATGCTGCGGTTTCAAAATACTGTCTGTCTATGTACGTTTCCAGGATGTAAAGAGCGGAGTTTTTTTTCATGGCCGTTTTAGCTCTTTTTAAAAGCATGACGATGTCTTCAGGGGAAAAACAATCAAGGAACTGGCTCATCCATAACACATCAAAGCCTTCCGGTAGCGGCCTTGAGTGATCCAGGAGGTCGAGACCGATTAAGGATATTCTGTTTTCCAAGTAGTTGGATTGTATATTGGACCGGGTCGTATTCAATGTGCTGGGATGATCCACAATCGAAATCTGAACATCTTTGTTATATTGTGCGCATTGGATTGCCCACTTGCCTGTGTTTCCGCCTATGTCCAAGAGAGTTTTTGGATTGTTTTTGAATACAACAGGCAGAGCTTTAGGAAAAGCCTTGTCAGAAAAATAATGGTCGAATTGTAACCAGCTTTTTTGTACGTGATCAGGAAGTTCAAACAGAGCTTCGTAGATGGTTTTTTTCTCGCTGAAAACTTTTAATCCAGCAGGGCATCCTGTTTTTATTGCCTCTTCAAGATCAAAAAGACCTTTATAACATACGTCGTGTGTAAAATCAGTGCCTACAGTAACAATTTCATCATTCAGAAAAAAAGAACCTTTGGCCGAAATGAAATACTTGTCTTCCGTTTTAAGAAGCAGACCAATGCTGATGCCTGCGTCCAGCAGCACGCCCAAACCATAATCAGAGAGTTTAGTCTTTTCCAAAAGCTCGTTCTTGGTCGCGCCGTTTTTATCTTTTGCCAAGATAGAAAGTACGTTTGTTGTGCGCAGGGTTCGTGCTGCCTGAAAAGCAAAAGGGGCGACAGCTAACTTTGCAGCTTCTATCCTTGCTTGCGATAAGGAGTCTTCTTTTTCATTCATTGATTTTTCACCAAACAAATTAATGCCTTGTTTACAGGTATGTTATAACGATGCCGAATTGTTATGCGGCTGCAAGATAACGCCAGGAATTTCAACCTGTCCAGAAGATTCTCCCTTTTGAGCTGCACGGGAAGTCGTTTGTTCCTTTTTTTCAAAATATGGTATGCTCTCCCCAAAAAATTTGCTCAATATGACTTAAGTCAAAGGCGGAAGCGCTGGTTCCGGATAGTCTCCTGAACACGCGAACAATGCGTTCAACCCCATTTACTGGAGGAATCACCATGTTTTGTTATCAATGTGAACAGACCGCAAAAGGCAAAGGTTGTGATCAGCTCGGCGTTTGCGGTAAAACTCCGGCCGCTTCTGACTTGCAGGATCTGCTGGTAGGTGTTTTGAAGGGGCTCTCCCAAGTTGCCGAGGCCGGACGCGTGGTCGACTGCATTGATCCGAAAGTCGGACCATTCATTTGCGAAGCCATGTTTTCCACCCTTACCAATGTCAGCTTCGATCCGGAACGGATCGCCGCACTGGTCGGAGAGGCTGTTTCACTGCGGGATTCCCTGGCCGCAAAAGTGACTGCATCCGGCGGCAGCCTGCCCCGGACCGATCCTGCTGCCTACGCCGTTTCCTCAAGTCTGGATGCGATGCTGGCCGATGCCAAGGCATACGCGCTTACTGCCACGGCTGATCCCAATCCGGATATCGAATCCCTCAAACAGACGCTGATTTACGGCATAAAAGGCGTGGCCGCCTATGCCGACCATGCGCGCATTCTCGGACAGGAGGATGATGCGATTTACGCATTCATCGAACGCGCGCTGGCCGCAACACTGCGCATGGATTTGAGCCTTGAAGAGGCCGTGGGGCTGGTACTGGAGTGCGGTAAGATCAATATCCGGGCCATGGAACTGCTGGATGCCGGCAATACGGGCACCTACGGCCACCCCGTGCCCACGCCCGTACCTTTGGGACACAAGCAGGGCAAGGCCATTCTGGTTTCCGGTCACGATCTCAAGGATCTGGCCATGCTCCTCGAACAGACCAAGGACAAGGGCATCAACATATATACGCACGGGGAGATGCTGCCTTGCCACGGCTACCCCGAACTCAAGAAATATCCCCATTTTTACGGACATTACGGCACGGCCTGGCAAAATCAGAAAAAAGAATTCGCCGAGTTCCCCGGCGCCATCCTGATGACCACCAACTGCATTCAGGATCCCAAGGCCTATCCTGAGAATATTTTCACCACCGGCCTGGTCAGCTGGCCCGGCATCCGGCATATCGGCAGTAACGGCTCCGCCAGCGGTGCCAAGGACTTCACTCCTGTCATCGAGCGGGCTCTGGCCATGCCCGGTTTTACAGCGGACGCGGAAAAAGGCCAGGTGCTGGTCGGGTTCGGACGTAACGCAGTTCTCGGCGTGGCAGACAAGGTCATCGAAGCCGTCAAGGGCGGCGCTATCCGCCATTTCTTTCTGGTGGCCGGTTGCGACGGCGCGAAGCCCGGCCGCAATTACTATACGGAGTTTGTGGAAAAAGTGCCTCAGGACAGCGTGGTGCTGACACTTGCCTGCGGCAAATTCCGCTTTTTCGACAAAGACCTCGGCGACATCGGCGGAATTCCGCGCTTGCTGGACATCGGCCAGTGCAACGACGCCTATTCGGCGGTTAAAATCGCCCTGGCCCTGGCCGAGGCTTTCGAATGCGGCGTCAACGATCTGCCCTTGTCCCTGGTTCTGTCCTGGTACGAGCAGAAGGCCGTGGCCATCCTGCTTTCGTTGCTGGCTCTGGGTGTCAAAGACATCCGCCTCGGACCCACGCTGCCGGCCTTTATTACGCCCAATGTTTTGAATTTCCTGGTGGAAAATTACGCCATTAAGGCCATTACCACCCCGGATGAAGATCTCAAAGCCATCCTCGGATGACATCCTCCTGTGGGGTGTTGAAACGTTCCGGGTGGAATGTATTCAGCACCCAAGCAATGACCTGCGGCAGCCGGAGGCGGCAACTTCCGGCTGCCCGCAAGGAGAAAACAATGCCTGCATTACGCAAGATCATAGAAATAGATGAAGACCTCTGCGACGGCTGCGGCCAGTGCATCCCCGGCTGCCAGGAAGGCGCCCTGGTGCTGGTGGACGGAAAGGCCAGACTGATTGCCGAAAAGCTCTGCGACGGGCTGGGCGCCTGTCTGGGCGTCTGCCCGACCGGTGCGCTCAAAGTCATCGAACGGGAGGCTGACGCGTTCGATGAAGTGGAAGTCGAACGCCGGCTGCAGGAAAGCGCCCCAAGTCCGTGCGCGGCGCAGAATGCCGCCCGCAGTCTGGAGTCCGGCACCAGCGCTCTGGGGCATTGGCCCGTGCAGCTGCGCCTTGTCCCTCCCACCGCTCCATTTTTGCAGGGCGCGGATATTTTGCTGGTCGCGGACTGCGTGCCGGTTTCCGTGCCCGGCTTTCACGAACGCTATATAAAAGATAAAGTGGTACTGCTGACCTGTCCGAAGTTCGATGATGCGCAGATGCAGGTAGAAAAACTGCAGGCCATTCTGCAGACTGCCAGACCGCGCAGCATCACCAGCATGGAAATGGAAGTCCCCTGCTGCGGCGCCATCCGCGGATTGACCTCCCGTGCCATGCAACTGGCCGGACATTCGCCCCGCTGGAAACAGATCAGAATTTCCCGGACCGGAGAGGAGCTGACGGAAGACCAGCAAAATCAGCCCGGAAAACTGCTGCTGTGAAAAAAGAATACTGCTGTCGCGGGGTTTCGCGCCCCGGAATGGGGGCAGGAAGACGAAGGGGCAAATCCTTTCAGCTCGACATTAAGCAAACTGAATAAGGGCAGTTGCCGCAAGATGGTGACTGCCCTTATTTCGTTGTGTGAGTGGATGCCTGTTTTTTGGGTTGGATTGTATATGACGGAGAACCCAAACGCATGCTCTAGGGCAGAAGTCTGACCTCGCAGGCAAAAAGTCTGTTCGGTGTGCCGCCGGAAAGGGCATCCAGGCATGCGTCGTCTGTCAGATCATTAATGCTGGCTTTGTTGTCGGTGGGATTTCCCCAGCCGAAATCGATCCAGACCAGACCGGCGGTGGTGTCCTGGCTCACCTTTGCCTTTAAGCAGATGCGTCCCTGGGGAGAGAGGACTTCGACGGCGGCGCCGTCACTGATGCTGCGTTTGCCGGCATCCTCGGGATTCAGATAGACCAGGGGGTCGGGGTAGGTTTTCGCGGTTCGCGCTAAATGTTTGAAACGCGTATGCACGAACTGCGAGGGCCTCCGGCTGCTTCCCAGCAGAGAATAGTCCGGGGTGCCCGACGTCAGGGCGTCTCCGGCCGGATCATGGTACTCCGGCAATGGGGGCAGCCCCAGTTGTTCGAACCAGTGCGAATAGAATTCCAGCTTGCCTGTGGGCGTGTTGAAGGGTTTATTTTCGTATTTGCGGTACTGGATTCCGGAGCTCACAAAGACTATTTGTTCGGCTGCCAGTTGCTCAAAGCTCGTCCCTCCGGGCTTTACCATAAAATCGACCCAGGTCGGGTCGTCGCGAAAAGGATAGCCCTGCTCCAGCCCCATTTTTTGGGCCAGGGCGTATTCTATTTCAAATACGGACCGGGCTTCGCCGGTCGGTTCGAACACCGGCTGGGCCAGGGCCACAAATGCGCCTTTGGTACTGCAATAACCCCGATATCCGTGGCCTTCGAAGTCCGTCGTACAGGGCAGCACCAGATCGGCCAGCTCGGTGGTTGCCGTGGGAAAAATGTCGCAGACCATCAGGAAATCCAGGTTGGAAAAAGCTTGCCGGTTGCGTGCGGGATTGGCCTGGGTCAGCACCGGGTTGGCATGGTGAACGATCATGGCTCGGGGTTTGTCGTCTCCTCCGTGCAACAGGGCGTCCTTGATCAGCGGAAAGGGCACATGCACAGGCGCAGGAAAGGCGTCATAGCCGATGCGCGCGGATTTGTCCGGCTGCCTGGTCGGCAGGGCCGGCGGATGGGGAAAAGGCATCAGCACATTTCCTCCGGGTGCGTCCACGTTTCCGGTGAGTCCCGCGAGGATGGCGATGGTGCGAACCGCTTCCACGCCGTTGGCGTACATGTCCAGGCCATTGCCCTCGTAGATGGCCGCCGGACCGGTGGTTGCGTACGTCCGGGCCAGAGCTTCGATTTCCTGGGCCGGAATCCCCGTACGGGGTTCAGCCCATAAGGGGGTGAAACCCTTGACCTGATGTGCCAGTTCTTCGAATCCCGTGGTGTGGGATGCCACAAAATCCTTATGGAACAGGGTTTCCGCAATGATGACGTGGATCATGGCCAGACCCAGGGCGTTGTCGCCGCCGGGCCTGATCCTGATCCACTGGTCCGCCTGTTTAGCGGTTTCACTGCAGTAGGGGTCGATGCAGATGGTCCGGGCGCCTCGAGCTTTGAGGCGCGGCAGGATCTTGTCCATGCCGTCGAAGGCTGCATAGGCTGCATAGCGTTCGATCCCCACGGGATTGCTTCCCCAGAAAAGGACAAGCTGCGTATTCTCGTAATCCGGCTCGGCCCGGATGGCGCCGATAACCGATTTGAACGCAAGCATACGGGGCGCCATGCAGATATTGCCGATGCTGGTCAGGTTTGGCGAGCCATACGCGCCCATGAATTCCGAAAAACCGTCGCGACTCTTGTAGGAAACCGGCGCACCGTTGTAACGTACCAGGCTGAGCGGCCCGTGGCGGTGTTTGATTTCGTTCAACCGGTCCGCGGCTATGGACAGTGCCTCATCCCAGGATATCCGCTTGAATCCTCCCGGAATTTTCCGCAACGGATGGGTGAGCCGGTCCGTTGAACGCTGCATCTCCAGGTTGGCCATTACTTTCGGGCAGCAGTGGCCACGGTTGAGGGGATGGTCCGGATCACCTTTGAGGCTGATTGTGCCGTCGGCTTTTCTGGTCGCGACCACTCCGCAGTTATTGTGGCAGATCTGGCAGAGCGTACGTATGGTTTTGGAGTTCATAACCCTTCTCTCACTCGAGGACCTTGTGCATCGGTAATTGGTTTATTTGTTCTGTTCGAGGGCTTTTTTCAGAAAAGACTGATCCACCACCTTGTCCATGGGGATGGGGCTACTGATCAGGCCCACATCCAGGGTGATCTTATCGATGGCTTCATGGCCTTCGGGGGTGATCACACCGTCGTGGCTGAAGCTTTTGCGGATGTCGGCGATGATGGCTTCATCCTGCTGACCCAGCAGATAAGGAGCGGTCAATTCGGCGATCTTGGCGCTGTCCTGGGTCTCTTCCCATTTCATGGCCCGGAGCACGGCGTTGACGAAGTGCTGCACCACTTCGGGGTGGGCTTTGATGTACTCTTCCGTGGTCACGATCACTTTTTGCGGATAGGTATCGGTACCCAGGATTTCGCGGTGCTGCTTGGGATCGTTCATGTCCACGAGTATTTTTGCGCCCCTGGACAGGAGTTCGGCCTTGATCTGGCCGCTGCCGAAGGTGGCGTCAATGGCTTTGTTCTCATAGGAAGGTATGATGGCCGAGCCGGGCAGGGCTGCGAATGTGACATCCTTGTCCGGATCCAGGCCGTAATGGATCAGAATGGTGGAAACAAAAGCTCTGGGACCCGAGCCGGGCATTTTCGCGGAAATGGTCTTGCCCTTGAGTTCCGGCACGGTCTTGATTTCCGGACGGGCAAGAATCGCCCAGGGGTGCTTGGCTGTGGTGGTGAGGAGGTTTTTCAGTACGCGGCCTTTTTCGTACATTTTCAGGGCCTGATCATAGCTGGTCAGGGTGAACTGGACATCACCGGCCAGCATGGCAGCCACGGACAGCGGGCTGGACTTGAAGTTGACGAATTCCACCTCCAACCCCTCGTCTGCGAAGTAACCCAATTTGTCGGCCAGATAGATGGGGATTCCGTAGTTGTCCTGACCCGGCTGGGCCATTTTGACTTTTACCAGGTTGTCCGCAGCCAGAGCCACAGACCCGCTCTGAATCAGGAACAGGGAGACGCAAAGCAGAAAAACGGCCATCAACTTTTTCATTTCGGAAAACTCCTCCGGGTTACGGGTGTTCGGCAGGACGCCACTTGAGCAGGCGGTGCTCCAGAAATACAAGTCCGGCATTGAGCAAGGCCATTAAAACCATCAGAACAATGATGCAGGTAAAAACACGGGGAATGTCGTACATGGACCCGGCGAATTCGACCATCCAGCCCAGTCCGGCACTGGCCCCGATGTACTCCCCCACCACGGCGCCAAGCAGTGCGGCCCCCAGACCTGCCTTGATGCCCGCCATGAGCCAGGGCACCGAATAGGGCAGCACCACCTTGAAGGTCACCTGGCGGGTGCTTGCCCCCATTAGTCGAACCGCGTTGACAAGGGCCTGGTCCACGTTCTTGAACCCGGCATAGGCATTGAAAAATACGAGAAAAAAGACCATCAGCGCAGCCAGAAAAATTTTGGATTGCATGCCCAAACCGAACCACAGAATGAAAATCGGCCCCAGGGCCAGCTTGGGAATACCGTAAAAGGCCATGATGATGGGATCCAGGATCTGTGCGGTAAGGTCGAGTTTACTCAGGACATAGGCTGCCAGGATGCCGGTCACGGTTCCAAGGGCCAGGCCGGCCAGCGCTTCTCCAAGGGTGATCTTGATGTGGGGCAGAAGTTCACCGCTGGCGAAGGCCTCCTGCATATCCAGGGCAATGGCCGTGGGCTGGCCGAAAAAAAAGGTGTCGATCAGATGAAAACGGGCCAGTAGCTCCCAGATGAGGAGTGTGGACAGAATCAGGACGCAACGCAGGAGCAGCGCGGTGGGGGCCTGGGATTTCTGCTTAAAGGAATCAGCCACAGACCGCTCCGTTGGTTTTCAGAATTTCGTCCCGCAAATCGTTCCAGATCATTTTCTGCAATTCCACGAATTCCGGCTGAAAACGCGTTTCCAAAGCTGAACGCGGGCGGGGCAGGGGGATGGTATACGTGTTTTTGACCGTCGAGGGGCGCGCAGTCATCAGGATAACCCGGTCGGCCAGCGTAATGGCTTCAGCCAGGTCATGGGTGACAAACAAAATAGTCTTGCGGGTGGTCTGCCAGATCTTGAGAATCTCACCCTGGAGCATTTCGCGGGTAAACACATCCAGTGCGCCGAAAGGCTCGTCCATGAACAGGACTTCCGCATCGGCGGCCAGAAGGCGCATTATCATCACTCTTTTTTTCATGCCCCCTGACAACTCGTGGGGATGGCTTTTCTCAAAGCCGCTCAGTCCGGCGGTATCGATGAGCTGTCTGGCGATTTCACGGCGTTCCTTTTTGGGCAACCCCCTGATCTCCATGGCCAGTTCGATGTTTTCCAGGGTCGTACGCCAGGGCATCAGGGTATCGGTCTGGCTCATATACCCGATACGCGGAGTTATTCCGGTCAACGGGCTGTCGTCGAGAAACACCTGTCCCTTGCTTGGCGCTACGAGCCCGGACATGATGTTCAGCAGCGTGCTTTTGCCACAGCCGCTGGGCCCGACAATGGCAACAAACTCATGATCGCCAAGCTGCAGGTTGACGTCATTGAGCGTGACCACGGTCTGGCAGGCCGGCGTGTTGAAATAATGAAAAATCCCTGATGATACCATTTTAATGGGACCGTCAGGGACGCTTTCCGAAAAGGTGCTCTGGCTCGTGGCATAAGCCCCGTGTCCGATTTCAGACGATTTCGTAATGAGCTGTGGATCTTTCAATAGAAATCTCGCTCTGTATGACACGACGTCATATGCACCACATGCCAGTCTGTTGTGGTCCAGTAACTTTTCGTGAGTATTGTATAAGTCTATAAATGCATAGCTAACATAGAAGAAAAAATTATATCAAATCAATTTATCTTATAAATAATCAATTATTAATAGAAAGCATCTATGAGTTTGATGTACATGGAGCCCCGTGTATTCCGGTCATGGAAAAGGAAGTCCCCTGCTGCGGCGCCATCCGCGGATTGACCTCCCGAGCCATGCAACTGGCCGGCAGTCACCCCGGTGGAAGCAGATCAGAATTTCCCGGACTGGCGAGGATCTGGCGGAAGACCAGCAAGATCAGCCCGGAAAACTGCTGTTGTGAAAAAAAAATGCTACTGTCGCAGGGCTTCGCGCCCCGCGCCCCTGACAGGATAACGGCTCTGGGCGCGTATAGAAAGGCATTTTCAGTCTGTCGTAATCTATACGCCATTCGAATCTTGACCAGCTGTCTTATACTATTCTACAATGAGGAATATTAGTGATTGGAGAATAGTGATGAACAAAGAGCTGGATGCGTGTCCGTGCAGCGGAAAAAACATTCGCAATCTTGCGGCTCCCTGGATTTTGCTGACTCTGCGTTCGCATGAGGGCATTCATGGCTACGAGCTGAGTAAAATCATCGGACGGCAGCTTGAGGAGCTGGGCATCGGATTGAATATGACCGGGCTTTACCGCCATCTGAATAGCCTGGAAAAGCGGGGCATGCTGGCATCCGAATGGGATACCACCACCCAGGGACCTGCACGACGGAAGTATTATCTCACCGAGACCGGCCAGGAATGTCTGCTGCGCTGGATTCGGACTTTGACCACACAGATGTGCTTGATAGACGCTTTTTTTGAGCAGGTGCGTACGGAGATGCCGAACCAGCTGTTGCAAGGGCAGCAGCTGCCTCGGCTGCTTTTGCCCAAGGCTTCGGGTGAGCTGCGGATGGCTCCCGATTGCCTCTGCCAGGGCGGCGGGAACCAAGCTGTAAAAGACAGGCCGGATACGGAAGAATGAAACTCGTGTTGCCCTGGAACGCCCTGGGAGCAAGGAAACTACTTTGGACGCTGGCACCGGTGGTTCTGGTTCTCGGAGTCTGGGAGGTTGCGGCCCGGACCGTGTTGCTGCTGCGGGGCGTGGATTTTCCAGCGCCCTGGCAGACGGGCGTACGGTTGCTGGAACTGCTGCAGGGCGATCCGCTTTCGCGCCAGGTAATTTACGCGCACGTATTGGCCAGTTTGCAGCGCTGGTTGTCGGGGTTCGCCATTGCTGCTGTTGCCGGGCTGGCATACGGGCTGCTGTCCGGGCGGAGCCGGATTTTTGCCCAGGCCACGGCGCGTATACCGCAATTGCTGCTGCTGGTGCCCGGGCTGGCCTGGATTCCCGTGGCCATTCTGCTGTTCGGCATCGGCGAGCGGGCCACTGTATTTATGATCGCCGTGGCTTCCTTTGCGCCAGTGGCCATCAGCGCATCATCGGGCGTACGGAATGTGGATGTCCGCTTCGTACGTGCGGCGCAAATGCTCGGCGCGGGCAGGGGATGCCTGTTTTTTCGGGTACTGCTTCCGGCTGCGCTTCCGGCTTTGTTGAGCGGTCTGCGTATCGGCCTGGGCACGGGTTGGCGTGTGCTTGTGGCGGCGGAGATGGTCGTGGGCTCGGGGACCGGTCTCGGATACGCCATTATTCAGTCGCGCTGGTCCCTGGACTATGCGTCCTCTTTTGCCTGCATCGTGTTGATATGCGCCGTTGGGGTGTTCTTCGATACGCTTCTTTTCCGTACGTTGGAAAAACGCACTCTGGCGCGCTGGAAACCGCCGACTGAAATGCCATGATTACCTTTGCCCATGTGGATAAGGAGTTCGTTTGCACGGACAGGCAACCCGGATCGCGCGGACTGGCCCTGGCGAATCTGGACTTTTCCGTTGACCAGGGAGAATTCGTTTGCGTGCTTGGCCGGAGCGGCTGCGGCAAGACAACCCTGCTGCATCTGGTGGCCGGATTTGAGAAACCTACGCGCGGGCACGTGCGGGTAAAAGGGCAGGAGGTGACTGCGCCCGGACCGGACCGAGCCCTGGTCTTTCAGGACTCCAATCTGTTTCCCTGGCTCACGGTTTGGGAGAACGTGGCTTTCGGGCTGCGCCGAAGGGGAATGAAAAATGCGCAATTGCAGGACAAGGTAGAGCGCCAGCTCGCTTTGATGCGTCTGGCGGATGCGGCGAATGCGTATCCGTACGCGCTTTCCGGAGGCATGCGGCAGCGGGTGGCTATCGCCCGTGTCCTGGTTTTGGAGCCAGACGTGGTCTTGATGGACGAACCTTTCAGTGCTCTGGACGCCCTGACGCGCGAGCGTCTGCAGGATGAACTGCTGCAACTGGGGCATACGCGCCGTACCGTGTTGTACGTGACGCACAGCGTTGAAGAGGCCGCGTATCTTGGCGACAGAGTCCTCATCCTGAAGTCCCGTCCCGGCACTCTGTACGCCGATGTCCGCCTGCCGCGCAGCGCTCCGGGATGCCGTACGGATACGCAATTGCGGGAAAGCGCCGGGAAATTGCGCGCCTGTCTGGCTGATTCGGAAGCAGATTCCTGTTGTTAACTCGTCGTATCACCTCATGAGGATAAAACATTGCGAAACAGACATTTCATTTTGCTGCTGGCATTGATGTTGTGGACGGCCAGCGGGAACGCGTACGCGGCCGGGAACGACACGATACGCTTTGCGTTTCAGGATCGTATCGGCAGCGTGATACCCATTCTGGCCGTGACCAAAGGATTTTTTTCAGACCAGGGGTTGGAAGTGGAACCGATGCGTTTCAGCAGTGGTCCGGCCTGTGCCGAAGCTTTGTATTCGGGGGCCGCTGATCTGGGCTGCATGGGCGACACCACCGCAGTGATCATGACCAGCCGCAGTCCGGATTTTGTGATCATTGCCAGCCACGCGTCCGGCGAGCACCGTCACCGCGTCATGGTCCGCGCGGATTCACCCTTACAGAGCCTGGCGGATCTGCGCGGAAAACGAATTGGCGTGAAAAAAGGCACTTCCACGTACGGCGGATTGCTGGCCGCTTTGAAGCAGGCGAGCCTGGACCCGGCGGACGTGCAGTTGGTGGATCTGACGCCCGGCACCATGCTGGAGGCCCTGCAGGCCGGATCCATCGACGCCTTTGCCGCCAGCGAGCCCACGCCCTCCGCAGCCGAGGAAAAAGGCGCGCGCCAGCTCCGTTCCCTTGGCGGTCTGGGCAATTCCTATCCCATCCTGACTCTGGCCAACGAAAGCCATTTCACGGACCGAGAAGCGCAACTCAAGCACTTTTTGGCGGCCATGCAACAGGCCGCCGGATATGCCTGGACGCATCCGGAGGAAACCGCACGCATCATGGCTGCGGAAACGGGTCTGCCTCTGCCCCGTACGCAGCGCGCCATGGCCCTGCATAACTATGACCTGACGTTGAACCAAAAAATTCGTACGAGCCTGGATGCAACAGCCCGCTTCTTGCTGGCTCAGGACATCATTAAAAAGCTGCCGGACTGGAACCACTCCATCTCCGCAGTCTATCTGCCATAAACGGCCCCAGCAGATGGAAATGACCAGGCCGGCGGACGGGCAAGGGGCCAACTAGCGTATGATTGCTGTCATTTTGTATAATCGCAAGACACAACTCCGGCGGCACATTCCTTCAGACTCATTTTATGCAAATGGAAAGAAGAGCAGGTCGATATCACGCATTGCCGCACCTTGCTGTGCGGCAAGCGCATGAACCTGGCCGCGGTGATGCGTTTGATGGTTGAAGAAATGTGTCAGAAAAACTTTTATTTTTCCTGATTTCTGTTCTCCCCGCATGTTTGCATAATCAAGGATGGTGTCGTTGTTTACAGGGTCGAGTGCGGCAGCAAAGGCGATGATCTGCTCATCCATTGCCTGCCGGGCAAGAGCGAATTCCGACAGTGTGCCGTATAAGATAATATCAATCGCATCAGGTGGTTCGCCCTTTCCGGTAAATCGATTCAACCAGACTGCATCAGCCAGTAGCAGATGGTTGAGGATGCCTATGATTGACCCAAAATTGGCATCAGTCGGACTCCTGAGAGCCTGTTCGTCCATTACGGTCAGATCCTCAGTCAAGCGCTTGTTCGCCCACTGGTTATAGCGAGCCAATAGCTCAAAGATCATAGCAGGATGTCCTCCTTGCAAGCTTACGGAAAGATGTTACTGAATTTGACATGCAAAAAACAGCAAGAACATGCAAAATACATAACATTTAGAATATGTTACAGTACGTTGGAGTGGACTTGGAGGCAATACAAAAAATTGCAGGCCCTTTTGGGGCAGCTGGGAAGCTTTTCAAAGCAATTGTAAAGTGCAAATGGATCTAAAGAGTTGTTCGGGGCAATGAAAGCTCTTTTGTCACTATTTAAAGAAAGTGAATAGCAATCAATTTGAAGTAGAGACGCTCTGCTATGACTTACTCCCTTTGAGGTCGTTATCCATTGTTTTTTACAGAAGAGGAAGTCGCTGGGTTTGAAAGACAGGGAATAGCGAAGCAGAATTTACTGCCTTTGCCGGGAGTAGATTCGACCCAGATCTTACCGTTGTAATGGGTCACAATTTCTTTGCAGAGCGCGAGTCCGAGGCCGGTGCCCTTGTCTTTGATCGCCACGGTATCGCCTTTTCGGGTTTTGTGGAATTTTTCAAAGATGCGGGGCAGTTCCTCTTCAGGAATGCCGATACCCGTATCGGCGACTGCGACGGAAACAAAGTCCTCGGCGTTTGAAATGGAGACGGTAACAGAGCCCTCGGAGGTGAATTTATAGGCATTGTCCAGCAGGTTGATCACGACCTGCTGGATCTTGTCCGGATCCGCTTGGACGCTTGGAACCGCCTCGGGGTAGTCTGCATTCAGAGTGACGGCCTTCTCTGTGGCAAAGGCTCCGGAAAGCGCGTTAACTGCCTTTTTTACGACACTCCGAAGATCGATTTGGGAATCGTTCCATAAGGCCTTGCCGGATTCGATACGGTTGATGTCCAGGAAATCACTGATCAGTCTGGTAAGGCGTTCGCCTTCTTTTTCTATGGTAAGGAGATTTTTTCGAATTCTATTTCCTTTTTCGAGCAACTTGGGATCGTTGGCCAGAGGCATAAAGAAACGCTGAAAATTTTTACCGGTAAGTTTGGCAAAACCGCGTACGGATGTAAGAGGCGTCCGCAGTTCATGGGAAACGGCCGAGACGATGGCTGATTTATCATCGTCCAACCTCCTGAGGCGCTTGTTGGCTTCTTCCAGCTCCCTGGCTTTTTTCCGCACCTCGAGCGTACGCTCTTTTACCCTGCGTTCCAGTTCTTCGTTGACGCGGCACTGGGCTTCTTCATGGGCCTTGCGTTCCGTGATGTCCGTATGTGTGCCAGCCAGTCTGTAAATGACGCCGTTTTCATCTTTGGCACTGGCCCCTTTACCCTGAATCCAGCGCAGGGAGCCGTCTTTGTGAAGCATGCGGTATTCGACTTCAAAATGGTCTATTTCGCCTTCAAGACAGCGTCTGTTGGCCTCAAGAATGCGTTCCCTGTCCTCAGAGTAGACATTATTAAGCCAGGAATCTCCAATGTTGGGAAATTCGTCGTCCGTGTATCCGAGAATTTCCTTGTAGCGGGAGGAGTAGAACACAACGTCGTTTTTCATGTCCCAATCCCAGATACCGTCGTTGGCGCCCCTGACAACAAGCTCGTAGCGCTTTTCGCTTTTCCGCAGGGCATCTTCAGCCTGCTTGCGTTCGGTTATGTCGATGAGTGAACAGACTCTTTCTTCGGAGTCGGGGATGAAACCGACTATCACATGGACCTGCTTGCGAATGCCGCCTTTGGAAAAGCAGGAAAATTCAAGCTCTGTGGGCAGTTCGCGTGCGGGGTCTTTTTGCCGGGCGTAGTAATCGAGGATACGGTTCAGATCAGCGTCAGCTATGAAATCCGACCATTTCATTTTGTCTTCGATTTCATGACGGGAGAAACCAGACATTTTTTCAAATTGGGAATTGCATCGCCGGATGACGTAATCCGGCCCGAAAATGAACTTGGCCGTGCCCGTATTTTCAAACAGCGTACGGTAGTAGGCCTCGCTTTTTTTGAGTGCCTCCTCTGCCTGGCGGATGTCGGAGAGGTCAACTGTGATTCCCCGTACGCCTATGGGTTCTCCATCCCTGAACAGCCCTTGGGAAAAAATTCTGACAACGAATGTCGATCCGTCCCGGTGAACAACGCGAAATTCCTCCCCGAGAGGAGGCTCGCCACGCATCATGCGTTGCATGTTGCCCACTGCCCGTTCATAGTCGTCGGGGTGAATGATCTGAGCGGCATTGAGCCCTTGTTTTACATCCTGGATATCGTATCCGAAAATCGCGAATGTTAGCTTGTTGACATAGGTGAAGTTTCCGTCACGGTCTACTTCGTAGACCATGAGCGGGAGGTCATCGACCATTTGCTTGAAGCGGTCCTCAACGTGTGCAAGTTCGCCGGTGGTTCTGTTTTTAGCACGCAGCTCTTCAAGCTCGGCAATGAGCTGCGCCTTTGTTTTGAACTTGTCCTGCATTACCTTCCAGCCATTTCTTTAAGTTGTGTTTCGCCTGTACTTGTCGGCATTAGGTTATGATGCGTTACCACTTTTACACGGGCATCTGTTGCGAGTTATTCTCTGGGATTGGAGGAGCATCATTTTCAACATGTATACTGTCTGATTATATTCAGTCGATTATATCACAGAAAAAAATTACGCCAAGCTTCTTTTTGTGACTGGAACGAATACCGCGAATCGTTACTCAAAAAGCATTGTATATAGTATAAGGGAAAGCTCGAGACTGATTCGGCTTGAATGAATTGAAAAAATATCCTGTAAAGGATAGGATTAAATTTATTATACTATCTGATAGCTAATTATGAGTTGAGAAGGATGCTCTGCACTTTTTTCAGGTGCAAAAGTTTAAAATGAAAAAGATAGAATTGTATCCTGCTGAAATGATGAATATTGCGTTGCTAGAGTAGACAAAAATTTTTCATGTACGGCGATTAACTTGTAGTTTCCGCTCGATATCTACTAAAAAATATGGCTATGAAATGTTTGTTGCCATACTTCTATCAGTAAAATGAATGTATTTTGACGCGCAGGGAATGTAATGGGACAGTTCAGCAAGTTCTGCACGTAATTAAAGATGTGCCGTTATTTTGTAAGCACTTGTATGAGAAAGACAGTATAAACAGAAAAGAGGGTGAAGACTAGATATTTCAATAAAGTAAGACAATACAAGGAAGATAAGACTGTTGTTTCGGAAACGGAAGCAGTTCTAGAGCAATAGAGATTGCTTTTTGCAGTATTCCATCAAAGCTTCACCAGTTGCCTGGCCTCGCAACAGAGTAAAATGACCGGCTTGCAATATAAATATAGTCGTTGTCACGGATATTTTTTCTTATAGTCTCTGAGTGCTGCGGTGCACGCCGGCGCGCGGGAAGCCTCGATCCGCACCCAAATCTTGCGGTGTTCAGGACCTTACCCCCGAAGCAAGTTATCGTTGTTTCGGGAAAAACAATAAAGTAGCCGAAGTTCGCACATGGGGCGTCGACCCCTTTAGTGGAGGACTGCATCCCCATAGGAAAGGACCCAGACGCGTCCGCAACGTGGGCATCGTATTGATCGCAATGGAGAAAGGAAAATGATCCTGCATAGTCAGCAGGAGTAAAAAAGCCATCAGTTCGCTGGTGGAGTAAGCATGAAGTTTTCAAAGCTGAAAACAGCCAGGTCGTTCGATACGGAGTATGCGTTCCCAAGCGTCTCACTATCTCCCTGGAAAGAATTTTATAAACTGCGGAATGACTGGGATCGAAACTTGCACGAGAGGCTGCGCAATTGCTATGCGTCAACATATTGTCTATGTTGAAAAAAATGGGGGAGATAATGCAAGTGCGTCATAGTCGAAACTTTTTTGGCAACTTTTTGATTTTTTTACGTAAATCCATTCCGGCAACAATTCTGCTTGTTGCCTTCTGCTTTTTGTCGGGCGCAGGGAAAGCGTCTGCCATGGAGTCGATCTTTCCCATGCCCGTGCCCCACGTAAACCTTTTCGCCCTGGTGGGGGGCGTTTATCCGGAATATTACGGGTCGAAATACGTCGATTTCGGCGCCGCGCCCTACCTGCTTTACGAGTTCGACGGGGACCGCTACGTCGAACTTATTGCCAACGAACTGCGGATAAACCTGCTGGATGATCCCAATTGGCGCTTCGGTCCGGATGTGGTCTACCGCTTCGGCCGTTCGGACGTTCAGGACGACATGGTGAACAAGCTCGACGACATCGACGACTCGGTGGATGTCGGCGCATTTGCTGGCTACACCTTTTTCGACAAGGCGAATCCTCTGAAACGGTTGACCCTGAGCGTATACACCCTGGCGGATGTGGGGGGCGTGTCCAACGGCGTGACCATCGGCGGTTCAGCCGTCGGCATGTGGCCGATTTTCAAATTCATGAGCATCGCCGGAGGCCAGGGGCTCACATGGGCGGACAAAGGCTTTATGGATACCTACTTCGGCGTTGATGACAGCAACGCCCTTGCCTCCGGACTCAACGCCTACACGCCGGGCTCCGGTCTGCGCGATACGCGTACCTACCTGGGACTGGTCTTCCACCTGAGCGAAAAATGGCATTTCGGCTTCGGCGGCATGTATACGCGCTATCTCGAAACCGCGGCCAACAGCCCGGTTGTCAAAGATCGCGGCGCTGCCGACAACTGGACCGGCGGCGGCGGCGTGATGTACGCGTGGTAGAGCTTACACCGCGCTCATTCCTCTAGGCATTTCGCGCTGATGTGCGCCTGTTGCATTACGCCGATGGGCGGCAGATGTCTGACCTCGCATTCGAGCTTATGGCCCGTACGCGCGTGGACGATGGAACGGATTCTTGCGATCAGGCCTAAGACATCCGCCGAAGTGGCGCCGCCGGTGTTGATGATGAAGTTGGCGTGCACCCTGGAGACCTCAGCCGCACCGCAGCGCTCGCCTTTGAGTCCGGCCTCTTCGATGACTTTGCCGGGGGGGCCTACGGTTTCATACAGATCGGGGTCGCTCAGAAAAACAGAACCGCAGTTGGGGAGCTTGCGCGGGAAGTTCTTATTACGCATCCTGAGAGTCTGAAGCATTTCACGCCGCAGTTCCGCCTTGTTGCCGCGCGCGTATTGAAAAGTTGCAGCCACAACAACGGATTCCTGTTTCTGTAGCAGCGACGAACGATAGCCAAAGGCGCACTCCTGGTGGGTAAGCGTTCCGATGCTGCCGTCTTTACGAACAATGGTGGCTTCGACCAGTTGTTCGCCGATTCCTTTCCGGTACGTGCCGCCGTTCATCACTATCAGTCCCCCCAAAGATCCGGGTATGCCAATGGCGTGAGAGCAACCGGCAAAACCGGCACCTGCTACGCGCCGGACAAAAGCCGGTGTCCAGATTCCCGCACCTGCCCGTACGAAACCGTCCGCGTTCATTTCAAATCCGGCCAAACCTGATCCGATGCGTAAGATGATTCCGCGAAATCCGGCGTCATCAAACAGAATATTGGACCCGCCTCCGATTACGACCAGGGGCAGGGCGTTTTGCCGGGCGTATTGCGTCACCAGTACAACATCTTCCACAGCAGCGGGGGAGACGAGAATGTCGGCCGGGCCGCCGATTTTCCAAGTGCAAAACCGGGCCAGGGGCGCATCCGCCATGACGTCGGACGCTCCCAGGAGCTTTTGAAAATCACTGAGCACTGCTATTTTGTTCATTGCCACTCTCTACCCCCGTCCGGGACACTCCGTCCAGAAAGCATTTACGGGTACCCGCAATCATTTTTTTCCAAAGGCAAAGGCCGTCCATAGCATGGCTATTGCAGGCTTAGAAGGGGAGCTTCCGGTTGACTTGGCAGAATGTTCCAGGTAGCAATACCGAGCTATAAACAAAAGTGGAGCTGTAAAAAAAAGTAGCAGTTTCAAAAACATCAACCACAAGAATTTCTTTACTTTTTTATGCCCAACTTACCTCCCGATTCAAATCAGAGCAGTTCTTCCCGCTTGTCATTTTTTTCAGTCAAACATTTGCGTACTTTTTGGACCTGGCTCGGGGATCCCTGCCGGACTGCAGGGCGCGGAAAACTCACCATGCAGCTGTGTCTTCTGCTCACGGTGTTGCTCTCCGCCATTGCGGTCTACTCCTTCACCCAGGACGAGTATGTTGATTACGATACATACTATGTCGCAGGTTTGATTATGGCGCGTGGAAGCAGCCCGTACACGGCCACTGCTCAGGATTTTGAACGAACCGCGGAGGAACTTGGGCTTCCCGACATTGCCCATCCCTATCGCTATCCGCCGTTGACGGTTTCCATTCTTTCTCAGATTCCAGTGGAGCAACGGCAGGAAGGCGCCATGGTCTGGATGGGACTGAGCGTCGCTTTGCTGGTGATCTGCGCCTGGCTATGCGGAACATATCTCGGGAAAGGCTGGTATCAGGCCAGCTTTCTGGCGTTCGCATGCAACGTGCCGGCCTGGACCGTGGTCTACGCCGGGCAGATCAATGCGTTCCTGTTAATAGGAATCGTGCTGGCTCTAGTGGCCAGCAAACATAACAAGGAACTGGCCTGCGGTTTTGCACTGGGTTTTGGAACCATGGTCAAGGTAATTCCCCTCAGCCTTGTCGGATTGATGATCTGGCGGACTCGCTGGCGCGTGGTGCTGGGCGTGGCGATCAGCATTGCGGCGATCATTGGGGTTTCCGTGTGGCTGGGCGGTGCGGGATACTTTTTGGACGCACTGCTGCAGGCCTCGCAGCTCGCATCCGGCACGTTGGTCGAACCTTACGTTCCCAATCAAACCATTAACGGCGCCCTGGGACGTTTGTACCCCTCGCATCCGGAGTTTGCCGTACTCGGTGGGCAGATTTTCGCTGTTTTTGTTATGTGCGTCACCGTCCTGGCCTGCCTGCCTCCCGGAAAGGGCAAAGGCAACCGGGATCTTGAGATCGCCATGGTCATCGCGGCTGCTTTGCTGCTTCCTTACAACATCTGGTATCATATGCAGGTAATCCTGGTTCCGGCCTTTTTAGTTGCCTGGAAGGAACTCGTCGAAAGGGGATGGCGACTTTGTCTGTTATGCCTCTTTACGCTTTATGCTCTGACCAGCCTGCATGGTCTTGTCTGGCACGCACTGATTAAGTACCCCGCATGGGCAAATATTCCGCTGGTTTATGCCATATTCCTCTGGTTGCTGCTTGTGGTGCTGACGCGTACGCGCAAAACTCCCAAGCCGGCCGCCGAATCTGTTGCCTCCGAAACTGTTACCGTGGACACCGTGTAGCAAGTCGTCCGGCAGGTTTTCTGTTACAGCAGCGCAAGAGCATGTACGGAAGCCGTACGCGGCGTTAAAGTTTTTCTGGCTGTTCTCCTGGAAAATTGGCAGACTAGAGTTAATTTTTCCGGAGGAAACGCGCTATGCAGAAAAATATCGCCCTTGTGGCCCACGACAATTGCAAAAGAAATCTGCTGGAATTCGTAGAAGAACATCTGGAAAAGCTGGCCTGTCACCGGCTTTTTGCCACAGGCACCACCGGCGGACTTATCGAAAAACTGCTGCTGGAAAAGGGCGCGCGCAAGGCCTGTGAGGATCAGGATCTCTGCCTGCATAAAATGAAATCCGGGCCTCTGGGAGGGGACCAGCAACTCGGCGCTCTGATTGCCGAAGGAAAAATTGACATCCTCATTTTTTTCTGGGATCCGATGCAACCCCACCCGCATGATGTGGACGTCAAGGCTCTGCTCCGGCTGGCTGTACTGTATAACATCCCCACGGCATCCAACCGTTCTTCGGCGGATTTTCTGATCAGCTCTCCCCATTTCAGCGGCGAGTACCATATCCGGGAAACAGACGTTTCCGCGTATCTTGGTAGAAAAATATAATCAATGTGGTAATCCCAAGGACCCGTTGTGCCTGGGGCTGTTGCCGTCTTTTTTCCGTTATTCCCGCCGGAACTCCCAGCGACCAAAGAACCGATTGACTCAAATCTCAATTATACCATAAGGATCAGGACAGATTAGCCGATCAAGCTTAAATATGTCTTAATTTTTTATTGATTAAGATTTGTGTTTGGCATTTTTCCTTTTGTAAAACGAGTCATGGGGTACATGGCGCGGGGGTGCGGCGATGAGTCTTCGATTCGGATGGATTGAAGTGCATGCGGTTGACCATTGCAACAACAATTGCCGTTGGTGTAACAACAGTTCGCCTTTTTTCGGCGAATGCAATCACAAGCCCGAGGAGTTTTTTCCCTGGCTGGATGTGCTGGAAGAAAACCACATCCGCTATAATCATATCTCCATCATGGGAGGAGAGCCCTTTCTTCATCCGGATCTGGAAGGCTTTATGCGCGCTTTCAGGGAGCGCTACAACAAGCCGTTGATGCTGACGACTAACTTGTTCTGGTTGTCGGAAGAGGCAATCAGGGCGTATCATCGGATCTGGCAACTTACCAAGCTGCTTTTCGTCTCCTATTACCCCAATCTGCTCAGAACCATCGGCGGCGAGCAAAGAGCCGATAAGCTCATCGAACTCTTGCGCAGCAGACACCCGCATCTCGATATAGACATACGCCGGCAGCAGGTCTTTACAGAGCTGGAATATTCGCGCACGCCCCTGGAAGTAGAATTTTTTTGTCCCATGTCCGAATGTACGGTTCTGCGTTCCGACGGTGTTTTGGCGCGTTGCGGATTCGGCGGTTTTTCCTATCAGAACCCACAGGCCATCCCGGAGGTTGCGGACTCCGAACAGATGTTTTTTGATTTGAAGCAGCCGTTCAAACCCGGCAAGTTCTGGCATTGGCGGAATCGCTGGCCCCTGGACGCCTGCATGCATTGCACCGGCGCACTGCACAGGAAAAGCTCCTGGAAAATAGAAAAAGGCACGCGCCGCAATACGCAGCTCGAACTCCGGACGAACCTGGAAGCTGCCCGTGTTTTGTACAATACGGGCGACAGTGAGGCAGCCTTGGCGCTGATACGGCGGCAGCAGCGCTTTTTGCCGGATCCCAGCAAAGCCCTGGCCGCAGTCCTTGAAGACGGCGGCCGGACCAGGCTCAATGAGCGGCTGGGGCAGTTGCAGGATCCTGCGGCTGAACCGGACCACGCCATCTGACGGACACGCGGGTTCGATCTTTAAAACATTCCTCGAATCTTTATCCCCTGTCCGCGGTCCGGATACGGCATGGGCGCCAGCCGGCAGGCAGTTTCCCCGCGATCAGTTCTCCTTTTTTCTTCTCGAAACATCATCATTTTCACAAAGAATAAAAAGAATTCAGTTTTTTATTAAATAATACTTTATAAAGAATTGTAAGTATGACATAAGGTTTCAACGCATCTCGATGCAATGAACCGACAAAAGCCACATGGTTCATTGTATGAGTAAATTTTAAGGGGAGCTGTTGCTACACTTCCGAGTCTGAAGAATGTTGCAGACTGCCGGAACCAATCCGGTGTTACTCCTTTTGAGAGGATTCTCCTTTATGGAAACCGAATTTAAAGGAAAAGTGCTCATCCATTCCCTTCCCACGCTGGAGGCTGCGCAGGAAGTATACAAAATGCTGCGGCAGGTGCATCCGGAAGCTGGTAAGGAACGGCTTCTGAATCTGATGCGGCAGCGGCCGATACGGCTCATCGATGCAGTTTCCGCAGATGAAGCTATGGAAGTGGTGGACCATCTCAAAAGCTTTGGTATGAGCGCCAGCTTCGAACTCGATCCTCCGACATTTTTTGTGCCTGAACCCGTGGCAGACCAGCCGGAGTTGCAGGCACATCTGGAAGCCGAATCCCGCCGTACTGCAAGGCAAAACAGAATCTTCTGGATCCGGCAAGGGGGTGCCCTGGCATTGATTTTGATCGCCGGAGTCTTTGCGCTCCGGATGTTTAATCCTATGCTCGCCAACACGTTGCTGCCTTTCTTGCCCGAGCGTACGGCAACGTCTGCTGCTTCACAGGCCCGGACGAGCAAGGTTCGCTCGCAATTTCAGGAGCCACGGGAAACAAAGCTTAAGCTGACGGCGATCCCCGAGTTTGTCGCAGTGAACAAGCCCATTCCTGGATTGCTGCAGGTGCCGGCCGGACAGATGTATGAGGCGTTCCAGCTCCGCTACCGCCTGCAACCGGACGTACGCTTTGCCATGGCTCTGCGCTATCTGTCGAATACGCAGCACGATGCGGAAAAAAGGTTGCGTCTGGGAGAGATGCAATGGAACCGGGACACGCTGCTGATACCGCTCTTAAAAAAAGACGAGAAAATTGACGAACTGCGGATGGCATTGCCTCTGACGTTTCCCCGTATGCTGGAGGGGCTGGAGGACTGGATGCGGCTGCTCGAAAAGCATGGGTATTCGTTTGCGTTTTCAGATGCGACCGTGCTCGAGTTACCCTACATCTCAGCCGTTGCGTCAATTTCGAAGGTGGACCAGCGTTTTATCCTCAACGGGCTGGCCGGCCTGGACCAGCAATGGCGTACGGGCGGACCGAGACGCAGGCTGCTGGAAGCCGCCTTGTGCGGCAATATTCTGCTTCAGTTAACAATGTATTCGGATCCGTTGAGCCGCACCGACTCCATCGTCGGAGAATCACTGGGCATGCTGGCACTGACCAGACACGGCAGACCTGCTGAGGAAAGCGCCGTGGAAACCGCTTTGCTCGCCCTGATGATGGGGTATGACGGATGCGTCCCTAAGCCGGAACTTCAAGATGCTTCCGGAAGATCCCTTCAAATGGCGCGTTTGCTACTGGCCTTTTTGCAACACGATTTCGACATGCTGGAAAAACTGCATGACAAGGACCCGTCGACTATGAGTCGCTATCTCCTGGCGCGTTTGCATTTGTGGGCAAAAAATAAGGAGAGAGCACAGGAGCTTTATCAAAAAATCAGCAAGGATAATCCGCACGGGTTCCCCTGGATTTGCGACAGCTTTTACTCCTGTTCGCTCAATGTTTCAAAGCAGACGACGCTGACCTATCCGTTGATGCTGCTGAACCAGGTTGTTCCTCCCGTAAGAAATTCTCCGGCCAAAGCAGCGCTTATGAAACGCTACGCCCAAGCGCTTTATGGAGAATCTGCGGACCGGGCCAAGGATACGCAGAAGGAACCGCTGCAGGAGGTCGACATCACCTTCGAAGCCTTTGACAAGCTCCTGGCCCAATGGCAGCCGTTCAAGGACTCCGAAGCCTCGGGGTATTTTGTGGACAACGACAAAGCGCGACTGGTTATGCGTACGCTGTATGAAGGCGCCATGGCACAGCGTTTCAAGCTCCTGTATCACAATTGGAACGTCGTGGAGGCTGCAAATGAGTTTGCAGTCACATTGCTGGGCAAGTACAGACTGCACCCGCTCGCCAAGTATTATCTCGCGCAGACGCTGATAGACCTTGGCAAATCCGGCGAGGCATACGGATATGCCGTGGAGATTTGCAATGACGGGGATGCGAGAGGAAAAATTAGTTACGATGCGTATGAACTGCTGCAAAAAATGAATAAAGCCGGAGCAATGGCCAAAGGGATAACGCGTAAACTGGATTCAAGACCAGAATATCAGGAGTTGTTGGGAAATGTGTTTTTTTATCAGCGCAACCCCAATATTGCCGCTGCGTATTACCGAAATGCGTCCAACCCAATGGAAAATCAGCTTAGTTTGCAGGAAAACCTCAGAGAAGTCACCAAATCCGACGCGCCCTTACTGCAATACGCGGCCGCGCATCCGGATGACTGCGATATTCAGTCCGCCATCGGCGAGTATTTTACGGGTAAAAAGACCAGTCAGGGCTTTGCAAGGGCGCTCGATTATTACACCAGGGCAGTGGCGCTACGCCCGGATGACCCGTGGCTCCAGATAAATAAAGCCTGGTGTCTGCGCGAACTGGGCCGTTTTGACGAAGCCGCCGCAATCCTCAAGGATGCCATCAGCCTCTACCCCCGGCATGATTTGACCTATACGCAGCTGGTTGTTTGTCTGGCCAAGGATTATCTGGCCATGGGCGACGCCGCGCTTGCCGTGGAAACCGTCAAGGATGAAATTGCCAGTTACATGAACGATGCGCTGATCACGGGCGCCCGAGCCTACGAACAGGCCGGAGACTTGAGCACAGCGCAAGATCTGTTTCAGCGGGCCGCCGAGCGTTATCCGACTTCGGCTGACTCCATGGGCAACCTGGTGCAATTTTACTGGAAGCAGGGCAAATACGCACAGGCTGCAGCGGCGATCAAACAAGCCCGGACTTCAGACGCCTTACGCTACGACTGGTACTTTAAGAGCTTTATCGAAGTCTTTAAAGACCTGCCAAAGGAAAAAGGCCTGGAGGCTTTTACGGCTTTTGCGGATGCGGGCAGGCCCGGCTGGGAGGTGGACCGCCTGGCCAAAAAGCTGGCGAAAAACGGACAGTACCAGCTCGCTTATGATGTAGCCTCCCTGCAGATGCCGGTAAATCCGCATGAATTGGCTCTCCGCTATATTCTGCTGGAGTCCATCGGGCGTGAGCTGCCGGATCCACCGGACATCATGAAGGTTTTTCAGCAGCTGATCGACATGGACAGCCGCAAGGACCGTCTGCAGAACATGCTTATGGTCGAAGGAGAATACGCGCTGGCCCTCCAGATTTACAAAGACGCGGCATCCTTCGACAACAACGTCCGCCACGCCATCATGCTGAACAATCTGATCTGCTGGCTGCGGATGGACAAGCAACCGCCCGAACTGGAGCAGGAATTCGTGGAGTTCTTCAAGCAGGAACGAGACAGCTACCTGATGCTGCCCGGCCGTTTTCTTCTGGGCCTGATCAGCAGGGATGCGTTCCTGGAAGCCTCAGACACTGCCAGCAAGCGCTGCATGACCAGCTACTTCATCGGCCTGCAGGAACGTTTGAAAGGCAATTTCGACGAAGCCGCCATCTGGTACCAGATGTGCTGTGATCTCGAGGGACGGGTCTATGAAAGAAATTTTGCCGTTGAGGAACTGCGCCACTGGTTCGACGTGGGCACCAGCAATCTCGCCAGGATGAACAAGGCCGATGTCTTGCCGGCGAGTAAGGAGCTGTGAAAGCAAGCAGCATGTCTCCAGCTCTCTGAGGACCTTTTTGTCCGGATCGGCCGGATAGAAGCTCCTGGAGCCCGCAGCGTTTGCGGAATTCGAAAAAAGGGTTCTCAGGGTTTTTTATTCTTCATTCCAATCGGTTGTAGCTCTAGCGCCAGCTCAGGTGTTCAGTCCTTTTCATCTGTCGAAGCTCCCAGGTTGCGGTTCCACTGTTCCGGATCAATGCGTCCGTCATAGGCCGGCAGCGGCAGCGCGGGATCGCCGGGTTTGAACTGGGACCACATCCGGTTGAGGGCGCAGGTTCCGAAAGTCCGGACGCGGTCGACTTCTTCCAGGTTGAGCGTATCCGTCATGATGGCGGGCGCCTCTCCGGGCAGCTGCGTACGGACATTACCCTCCGGGTCCACGATCAGGCTCCGGCCCGTGCCGTCCGGCGCGCCTGCATTGACGCTGACCACAAAAACCTGGTTGAAAATGGCGTTGGCTCGTACGAGCACCAGTTCTTTTTCGCGGTCGCAGGTGGAGGTCATGACTTGGTTGACGATGACTTCCGCGCCCAGCCAGGCCAGCTGGCGGCAGACCTCGGGGAACCAGATGTCGTAGCAAATGGCCAGCCCCAGCCGCCCGATGCCGGGAATATCCACAACCGTGAAGGACTGTCCCGGCGTGTAGGGCTCGTACGGACGCCACGGGAAACATTTGCGGTAGGTGGCTGCAAGGACGCCCGCAGGAGAAAACAACGGAGCGGTGTTATGGATGCCGCCCTTGCCGTCTTCTTCGCAGATGGTGCCGGGTAGCAGCCAGATTCCGGCTTTTTGAGCGACGGAAGCCAGACGCCGCATCAAGGGGCCGTCCATACGCTGGGCGGAACGCAGCAGCCTCCGTTCGCGTTCCTCGGGCGTCCCTTCGGCCTTGAACAGATGGCATTCCGGATACACCACCAGCCTGGTACGCGGAAAATCCGCCAGCAGGGCCAGCAGTTCCTCTTCAAAGAGTTCCAGGTCACTTTCAAAGGATCGCGCGGGCGCCTGTACCGCCAATAAGGGAAGATTCCGGGCCATTGCCACTCCGTTGTGGTCAGAGGGTCAGAGGTACGCGGGATTGCGCTCATGCGGGGAGTTTTTCGTGTCAAAAACCACTTTCCGCGGCTCATTGGTGAAGAATTTCGCAGGAAAAAGCAACTGAACAAAAATACGAATTACGGTTTTCCAGTTATTTTTCGGAATGGCCGCGTGGCAGAGTGTTTTACCGGGAAAAAAAGAAGCCGGCGAAAATTTCGCCGGCTTCATTCCGATATATAGTTTTCAGCCGGACCGGGTCCGGCGGAGAAATGCATGCGGGCCGAATAAGGGAACGGATACGGTTGTTCCGTGCCTTTTCGTTAAAAAAGCTTCCCATGCCGCCAGGCGGCTCATCCTCAAGTTAGACTTGGGCGTCAGCCCGAATTCGCAAGTCGTTTCAAATCAAGCCTGATCCGGCACCCCTCCGGATTGCAGGCATCCTGTCCCTTGATCAGCGAGTCGAATGCAGTTGCCGCAAGGCTCGCTGTTTGCCGGGGCGCATCATATTCGTACCTGCCAGTTGCTCCAGCGGACGCGGCAGCAGCTGCAGAACGGGATTCTGTTGCGGCGCGGTCAGCGTACGGGTCAACCAGCTGTTGCGGTGCGGCGTAAGCAATGCATAAAGGCTGATCCAGCTCAGGGCGAAGAGGGAAAAACAGACATAGGGGAAAGCCCAGAGAAAATCCCAGCCGCCATGGCGCAGTCGGTGAACTGTGGCCGGGATCAGCCCGCTGATCAGCGCTCCGATAATGAGGTTGTACCCGAACAACAGAGGTACGGCGGCAATGCCCCAGATTATCATGACCTTGAAGACCTCGGCCATAACCAGGCGCGTAAGCTCCATGGCAAGGTTGATACGTGCGCCGGACATGGGTTCAGGGCGTACTTTGCCAAAGATGAAACGGGTCATGGCAATGCTTTCGCGGATATTGCTCCGGGCCCAGCGCAAGTACATTTTGCACAGGTTGGTATAGCGGGTCGGCACATTGGTGAACACAACGGCTTCGCCCTGAAAATGGGTGAGCCAGCCCTGGCTCAGGATCAGGTTGGTCATGGCCCGGTCTTCGCCGATGTTGGCTTCGCGCCCCATAAAACGCTGGCGCAGCCATTGGTCCAGAACGGGTTCTGCAGCCTCTCTGCGATATCCGGAAAGCGCGCCGGGCGTGCACATTACCGTGTTGACCTGGCCTTGCGCCTGGCGGTTGAAATCAAAGGAAAAGGTGAAGACAACGTCCAGCATTCTGGGGATGGCGCCCTCGGCCTTGTTCAGGACGCGGACATTTCCGGCCACGGCTCCGACACGCTGGTTGCGGCAGAAGCTGCTGACCATCTGGCGCAGCGCCATGGGTTCCACTTCGCTGTCGCTGTCGATGGTGATCCAGACCTGGCCGGTTGCCCGCTTGAAGCCTTCGTAAAGGGCATGGCGTTTGCCTTTGTTCACGGGCTGGCGGACAAGCTGAACGATGGGGCCCAGTTCTCTGCGGCCTTTCTGCATCCAGCGCCACGTATCATCGCGGCTGCCATCATCAACGCAGACGATTTGCAGCTTGTTTTTTGGGAAGTTGCTTTTAGCCACGCTGCGCAGGGAATTGAGAACCTGGCGACCTTCATTATAGGCCGGAATGACCACAGTGCAGGAAAGGAGTTCGTGGTCGGCGCAGACAGCGACTTTTTTGTGATTGAGCACGAGCAGCACGCGCCAGATAAAAACAGCGATGTTGACCATTACCAAAAGCTGAAGGCCTAAAACGAAAGGCGAGTGCTTGAGACTGCTCCAGTTGTTTTCAAGTTGTTCCCCGTAATGCAGGGTTAAAAGGACGGCCACACCCGCCAGAGCGACCACCCCGGCAAGGATGAACAGTTTGTTTTGCGTTTTGTTTTCAGCCTTGCCCCCGGAAAGGGTGCACTTGGGCAAGGGGCCGATGGTACTATCCGTTGAAACGGATTTTCGAAAGAGACCTGTATTCATGGTATTCTCCTCAGTTAATGCAATACCGGAACACTGGCTTTACGATGCTTAAGAGCAACAAACCAGAATAAAAGGAGTTTTTTACAAAACTTTTGCAGAGACATCATCCCGGATAGGCTTAATGTTCCTGTTGGTAAAAAAAGTCAATAAGTTTTTACTCTGCAATTTTACTGCAGTATACATTTTTTATTGCTGATATTTCTAGATTTATTCTGGAAGTGGCATTTTAAAAGGCCTGGAGGAATGGTTCTCTCAGGAAGCTAAACTTTATTTCATAAAAAATATTTTTTCTGGAGAGTTCATATTGTTTTATAAGAGGTAATTGAAAAAATATTTTAAATAATATGACAATATATTGGTTGCTTTGAAGTACAAAAATATAAAAGTGATGCATTAAGATGATTTATAATATTGGCCTAATGCAGAAAATTAATGTAAAAAGTTTTGAATAATTATATTAAGTATGTTTATGATATGATTTTTTAAGTGAAATTTTAAAAAGTTACATGTCCTTATTCAGTGTCACCCGAATATTTAATAATTTTTTTTTGCACGAAACTATATGTCAGAATCCCGTCCGTTGCACGGTTGTTTGAGAATAAGAACTGTTGCGGTGATCAAAAAACTTCGGTTCCAGGGGAGCTTAGGGTCCGGAAGAGGCTTTTCGGAAGCTGCCGGCACTGGGAAATAATGATTGACTGCCCTGTGAATGTTCGTAGTTGCTTATAGCTCCCTGAATATTGTATGAAGCGGCAGGTGTTGCTGGTCCGAGGGAGCTGGGGCGGCCATTGAATGCTTTCCCGCCACTGGAAATTGTAAAGTGTTCTGAATAAATTTTGCCGGGAGTGACGTTATGATCTTGAAAGACGGACTATTCGGTCGGAAAGGCTGCTTGTTCGCGATACTGTGTTTCTTTGCCGTATTGCTTTGTGCTGGGCAGTCTGGTTCCGCTTCCGCAGCTGGTTTCGGCGCCTGTGATGTCACCAAAAGTCTCGGATTTTGCTATGAATACGTCGGCGAGGATTATACGCAGGAAAAGGCCAAGGCCGAATGTGGAGGCGCTCCCGGCGGCGTATACGTGGAAGGCGAATGTCCCAAAGGAGATTTGATCGGGACATGCGAGTTTGACCCTAAAGGCAACGCCGGCATGCGTATCGTATATTATTTCTCGAAAAGCGCGTTTTCCCCCAAGGCCGCCAAAATGAGTTGTCCGGGCACTTTCACCCCGGCTAATTAAACTGGCGGGCGACAAAGCCGCACTGCCCGGAGAAACTTAACGCACCCGTTTGAGCGTATGCTCTATCAGTTTCATGTCCTCGGGATTGCGCTTGGCTCTTCGTTGCAGGTAAAGTTCCTGGTAGGACGTGGGCCCCTTGTCGGTCATCACTATTCCCTGGTTCAGCCAGGCATAGAGTTTCACGGCTTTGTTCGAGAGCCCTTGCAGCGCGCTCTGCAACTCTATGAGGTCCTTTTTCCCGAATAGGCCTGATCCGTTCAGATTGGCGAGGATGGTGTATCCGTCGCTATCGATTTCCTGGTGCACGGAGCCCAGCATGAAGTATTCGTTCTGATCCAGAGCTTTCCGGAGCGCAAGGACCAGGGCGTCCATTGTCTGCTGTTCCTGTTCGGATGGCGTGATGGTCGTCTCCCAGCCGGGAAGGATGGGGCCGTTGGCCGTGTACAGGGCGATATGCTGGAAGCGCAGCACGAGTTCGAGATCCGGCTTATTGACGTCCTTGCGGATGGTCTCTTGCAACGAATTGATTTCAGACGGAGCAAGCTGGCGAAAACCGGCAATTCTGGCCAGCACCACGGGTTTGCCGTGCTCATGAAAGAAATCCGCCGTAACCAGGTGCAGGTCCGTTCGGTCCTGCAGATAGGAATTGATTACTTCCTCTGCGGTCTGCAACTCACGAACTTCAGGCCGGATTTTTTTGTCTATGAACAGGCCGTCGAGGTTCCTGTCCACCACGGCCACGTCCGAGCCTTTGGCGGATACTATGTTGGTGCTGACCTCGCGTATCACCAAGTTGACGGGCATGCCCAGCTTTTCCGCCAGCTGGTCTTCCATCCGTTTGATGATGTTCGAATCCACTTTGACCGGCGTATGAATCTGCGCCATGGCATGGACTTCGCCATTGCGGATGTTGGTCTGCAGTTCGTCGATGCCCGAGGGCGTGTATGCGGCCAGCTCAACTGTGAGCCGATCTTTGATTTCATGCTCAGTGATGCGGTGGCGGGTGATTCCGATCAGCGAATGGGCCAGCACCACGACCATAATCACAAATCCGACGGCAGTCAGGCCCACTTTGCGGACTATTCTGTCCGAATCCGTTATTCCTGCGACCCGGTGCATTCCGGCCCGGTAAAAGAGAATGGAAGACACGAGCAGAATGGAGATGAAGTTAGTAAAAAACAGCAGAAACGATCCCAGTGCCCCGTTGTAGGCGCCGAAGGCCAGGCAAAGGCCCGAATTTCCCAACGGAGGCACAATGGCTGTGGCAATGGCCACGCCGGGCAGGGCGGGGCTGATCTTTTCGTCTATCAGGGCGTAGGCTCCGGCCAGCCCCGCAAGAACGGCCACGGCCAGGTCCGCCAGATTAGGACGCGTACGCGAAAGCATTTCCGGGGTGATGGAAATATACGGGTCCACGGAAATCAGCAGAAAGCCAACTCCGTATCCCATGGCCACAGCCATGAACATACCCATAACCTCGGCCCGTATGGCGCGGTTCATGAGGTCTGCGTCTTCGCGCACCAGAGCCAGTGAGATGCCGAAAATAGGGGTCATCAGCGGCGCCACGAGCATGGCTCCGATAACCACGGCCGTACTGTTGGTGATCAGTCCGAACCCGGCGATGAGCGTGGAAACAACCACCATGACATAAAAACGCACCTCGGGCTGCGAACCGTCAGCAATGCTTTCATAGACGATGTGGGCGCGCTGGTTGGAGATGTCCAGTCGCAGGGAATTACTAAGGATTCTGGAGAAATACTGGATGAAATTTTCGTTGTTCCGGGGCATGTGCTGTGACCTCCTGGTCGCAAACGGCTCTTGATCTGGTTTGTACGGCTGTTTTTTGTGCAAGGCTTGTCTTACATGGAAAATACATGCAAAAAGTATATTTTACCTGGATTTTCCCGCAGTGTTGCATTGCAGGAGTTGTCGTTCAACATTTACGGATTTCATTGTCGTAGCTTCTGGAAAGAAAGCGCAGGACCTCCCCATGCGGGAGATATCAGCCTGAAGTTTCCGTGCTTCCAAAAAAATGCGGAAAGGGAACTTTCTGCGTACGACATACGCAGTATTTACAAAATCACAGAGAGCTTTGTCCCGAAACGCAACTTGGCAGTGTAGTCATACCGCGAACTATGTTTTTGTCAAAAGGGATGGGCGCGTATGGTACGTATTGTTGCATGGCATTCAGGTCGATTTGTTTATAGCATACAAGAAAAGCCTTGGGAATGGGCGCTTGATAGTGCCTTGCTGGGAGCCAAGTCAAAATAAAGCAAGCCCCATTCCCGGCCGGGAAAGGGGCTTGCTGTCATATATCGCTTTTTGCCGGTGGATACGGCTTGACCCGGACAGATTATTGTGCCGGTTTCGCCTCTCCGCTCACATCTTCATACGCGGGTTTCACATTCCACATTGGGATGAACATCGGGGTGTTGTCTTTGAAAGAAACTCCGTCCAGGTTTAACTGACGGTAATCCTGATTGTCATAAGTCCGGAAATACAGAATTTTATTCGACAAATCGTACACTGTCGTCCACTGGGTAAAGTCGCTTTCTGTTTTTCCTTCGGCGTTGATCCCTGTGCACAGTCCTTTGGGAATGGCAAAGCCCGCGATCATGTTCATGCCCAGTGTCACAGCTCCGTCCGCATCCGCCGGGGGAAACACCGTATTGGCGTATATGGCCGCACGTACGAAACGGGAAGGCGGCGTCATATCGCCGGGCAGGCCGAGGAGTCCGGTGCCCTCGCCCAACGGGTGCAGTTCGAAGTCGCCCAATTTTGCGGAACTCACATTGGCCGGGTGCAGGTTGATGTAGTTGCGCAGATTGGTCAGATGCCAGTCAAAAGACGGCGCGTTGGTCATGACGCCCACGGGGTTTTCGTGGATCCGCAGTTCGCCCTTGATGTATTCGATGACAATGGCCTTGCCGCTGGCGTCCATGGCGTACCAGTGGGCAAGGGGCGTCAGATGCAGCGGTTTGATCTCCACAGCGGCAACGGTCAGGTTCGGGACGGCTTTTTTCACTTCTTCCACGCTGGCGCAATTGCCGAGCAGCCAGGCGATAAAATCCATCTGGGTGACGACCTTGGAATAGTCCGCCGGATCAATTTTCGGAAATTCGGTTTCTCCGACAGGCATCCAGAACCCGCCCACATACAGCCCCTGGTCGTTGATTCCTTCCAGAGGGTTCGGCACGCCGAAGCCGTCCGGCCCCATGAAGGCGTATTTGGTTGTCCATTGCAGGCCTTTGCTGCCGTCCGGAGCCACAGAATTCCAGACCATGCCCTTGGGAGCTATCAGGATGTCGGATTGGATCTGCTGCCCGAATTCCATAGAGCGTGCGAAAACCACCGAGCCGTCCTTGGAAATGACCCGCATGCCTGTGCAAGCGTCGGATGAGGGGGGAAATACGGCCAGCACACTGAGACAGGCGACGAGACTCATGAGGCAAGTTACAGCGAATGAATTCATATGGTTTCTCCTGTGGTTGATGTCGGATGAGGACGAAATCATCAGTTGTGGGGGGACAATGCGGCTTCACTTTCGATAATACGCCTGGAATGGCACCGGGGTTACGCTCAGGTTAAAAAACAAAAAAAAGGACGGGGGATTCCGTGCGGAATCCCCCGTCCTTTACTATGTGTATGGTACCCTGTGAAGACCTATTTGATGAAAAGCATCTCCTGGTAGCTCGGCAGAGTCCAGAGGTCGTCCGCGACCACGCATTCCAGTTCGTCGGCAAACGCGCGAACTTCCAGCATGGCGGGCAGGATAGAGTTGCATTTGTAGGCGGCGTCGTCCAAAGCGGTTTCTGCGCCGTTTTTGGCCAGAACATCTTCCAGAGCGGCGGTGGCTTTCTGCAGGCCGCGCAGTTTTTCAGTGACATCGTTCAGAGCAGTGGGGATGGGCTCGATGCCGGCGGCCTTCATGTTGGCGCAGGTTGCTGCCAGTTCGTTCTGGTAGCGCACGGCGGACGGGAAGATGATGGTTTTGGCGACCTTCGCGGTCAGCAGGGCTTCTGTGAGCACCAGCTGGCTGTACTGCTCGAGGTAGACTTCCTTGCGGCTTTCCAGTTCGCGTTCGGACAAGACGCCGTACTTTTCGAACAGGGCCACAATCTCGGGAGAGCTCAATACCGGCAGAGCTTCGATGGAGGTCTTGAGGTTGGGCAGACCGCGTTTGGCGGCTTCCACCTGCCATTCGTCGGAGTAACCGTCGCCGTTGAAGATAACGGCGTCATGTTTTTCCATGATGTCTTTGACGACTTCCTGAACAGCAGCGCTGAGTTTGGAGCAGTCACCGCCGGTTTTGGCTTCCAGTTCGGTGGCGACGTAGTCCAGGGATTCGGCGATCATGGTATTCAGGGCGGTCAGCGGACCGGCGATGGCCTGGTTGGAACCGACAGCGCGGAATTCGAAGCGGTTGCCGGTGAAGGCGAAGGGGCTGGTCCGGTTACGGTCGCCGGCGTCCATGGGCAGGGAGGGCAGAGTGTCTACGCCGACCTGCAGGTTGTCTTTGGTCTTGGAGCTCTTGGCGCCGCCCTTTTTGATCTGCTCGAAAATGTCGGTCAGCTGTTCGCCCAGGTAGACGGACATGATGGCGGGCGGTGCTTCGTTGGCGCCCAAACGGTGATCGTTGCCGGCGGAAGCCACGACTGCGCGAAGCAGTGCGCCGTATTTGTGGACGGCGCGAATGGTGGCGGCGCAGAAAACCAGAAACTGAGCGTTTTCATGCGGAGTGTCGCCGGGATTGTACAGGCTGCCCTGAGAAGGGGTGCTGATGGAGTAGTTGAGGTGCTTGCCCGAGCCGTTGATGCCGGCAAAGGGTTTCTCGTGCAGCAGGCAGGCCATGCCGTAGCGTTTGGCAACGCGTTTCAGGGTGGCCATGACGATCTGGTTGTGGTCGTTGCCCAGGTTGGCATTTTCGTAAATCGGAGCGATTTCGAACTGGCCGGGAGCCACTTCGTTGTGGCGGGTCTTGACCGGCACGCCCAGCTTGTAGAGTTCGCGCTCGGCTTCCATCATGAAGGAGAGCACGCGGCGGGGAATGGCGCCGAAGTAATGGTCGTCCAGTTCCTGGCCCTTGGCGGGCTTGGCGCCGAACAGGGTGCGTCCGCAGACCATCAGGTCGGGGCGGGCAAAGAAAAAGTTGCGGTCAACCAGGAAGTATTCCTGCTCGGGACCGGCGTTGGAAATGGCCAGTTCATCCTCTTTGGCGTTGCCGAAGAGTTTCAGAACACGCTGTACCTGAACATTCAGGGCCTGGCCGGAACGCAGCAGCGGGGTCTTTTTATCCAGAACTTCACCGGTCCAGGAAACGAACGCGGTGGGAATGCACAGGAAGGTGCCGTTGGGGTTTTCCAAGATGTAGGCCGGGTTGGTAACATCCCAGGCGGTGTAACCGCGGGCTTCGAATGTGGAACGCAGGCCGCCGCTGGGGAAGCTGGAAGCATCAGGTTCGCCCTGAATCAGCAGTTTGCTTTCAAATTCAGCAATGGCGCCGCCCATGCCGTCGGGAGCGAGAAAGCTGTCGTGCTTTTCCGCCGTGGAACCGGTCAGGGGATAAAAAACGTGGGTGTAGTGCGTAGCGCCTTTGGAAATGGCCCATTCCTTCATGGCGGCGGCAACAGGACCGGCGATGGAAGGATCGAGTTTTTCTCCCCGTTCGATGGTCTTTTTCAGGGACTTGTACACGGACTTGGGCAGTCTTTCGCGCATTACTTTGTCGCTGAATACATTGCTGCCGAAAATTTCCGTGGGGGAGGTCTTGGAATAATCCAAGGGTTCGACACTGGGTTTGTAATTAGTTACTGCTTCAATGGCGTTGCGCCGGACCTGATATCCACTCATACTAGCCTCTCCGTTAACTTGGGTTTTACTATGTTCTGCCCGTTAAGAGCGTTTCACTTGCATACCTTTATAAAAGCACTAGGATAAGCAAATTGCGCGCCGTTCATGGTTCATTTTACAATTCCGGAGGGTTAACTTGTCGGGGAGCCCTGGAGTTGCTTGTAAAATGACAATATTGTTTTATAACGCGTAATGGTTTTGTCGCAATTTATCAAATCTGTCAAATCAATCTTGGCCGCTCAGGGCTTGCCCGGGTGCATTGAGGGAAGTGGGAAAGATTCAGGCAGGGACATCAAGCTGTAACAGCTCGTCACAGGCAGAAGCATTACAACTACAAAACGTGCAGAATCAATCCGTCGCTTTTGGGCCAACACGACAGAATGACAGAAATCAGGAAAAATCAGGTGGAGATATGTTTGCCTGGATTTCAGCTTATTCGATTTTGTCCGCACCCAACTCCTGACCCGCAGCGGAGATGACAAAGCCCGTCACTTTGCCCTGCGAGTCGCGTTGGAACGTGAGCAGGACGTCTTTGGAGGATTCGAAAAAAAACTGATCTTTATCAAAAGGCAGCAGCTTGTCCTGTTCGGACATGGCTTCGCAGACGTACTCCAGTCCGTTTCCTGTGCGGGAAAGCGTGGCGACCAGTCCCTCCGGCAGAAGCGGGTTGCCCGGACGGTAGTGGTAGGTCCCGGCATAGGCTTTCAGTACGGCGTCCGGCAGCGAGACAGCCTTGCGCGGGGTCCGCAGGCCGAAACGCGTATCCAGAAAATGCATGCCCAGGTCGGAGACATCCGCGGCGGTGTTGGAAAGCAGCAGGTAGCCTGTGGAGTTGTGGTCCATGTCTTTGACAAATCCGACAAAGGAGCGGAAGCCCCCGGTGCCTCCGTCGTGGTAATAGAACGTACGCTCCGGGGTGATGATACAATGCCAGCCCAGCCCCATCTCAAACCCTTCAGGGGTTTTCCGGTAGGTTTTGAGGGACAGTTGCAGGGCCTGGTCCAGGGAGGTTTTGCGCATTTCCATGCAAGCCTGAAGAAAGGAAGCCAGATCCTGCGGGGTGGATTTCAGGGCTCCGGCCCCGGCCAGTGCGTCGAAATTCCAGGCAGGAGCAATTTTGTTGTCTTTTCCAGCGGATGCGTAGCCCTGCGCCAACCGCTGTGTCTGGTCGGGCGAAAGGGCGACGGTGGTGTCCGCGAGGCCGAGTGGTTCGGCGATGCGAGCAGACACCAGCGCGGCGTAATCGCTGTGAGCCGCGTTGGAAAGGAGATAGCCCAGGAGTCCGGCGCCGAAATTGGAATACAGGTAGGTCCCGGATTTTTTCAGGCCCGGATCCGTGGCTGTAAGCGCTTCAAGCAGCAAGTCCGCGTCATAGTGCGCGTACGGATCCGCGGGGTCGGCGGCCTGCCAGTTCAGGGGCATGCGCGGCAGGCCGGACATGTGGGTGGCCAGATCCAGCAGCGTGATGTTCGCCACGTCCGGGTGCCGGAGCACCAGTTGCTGCGGCAGGTAGCTGCGTATTTTATCCTCAAGCCGTACTTCTTCGCGCCGGACGGCTTCGGCCAGAAGCAGGCCGGTGAAAACCTTGGTCACCGAGCCGATTTCAAACAGCGTATCTTTACGCAACTCCTTCGCAGCTGCGTTTCCCGAAGCGCCCGCAAAAAAATACCGAACTCCGGCTGCGTCCACCACAGCTGCGGCAATGCCGCTGTTTTGCCCGGATGCGACCCGTTCGGAAATCAGCTTTTGGATGGCGGCATCTGTGACACTCGCCGCCCAGGCCTGCGAACCGAACGTGTTAAGAGCGAAAAATGCCAGGGCACAGAGTAAACTGAATGGTTGCCGCATGCGGTTTCCTCCTGCTTTGGGATAGGTATGATTCGTTCTAACATATTCATTCCATTTCTTCGCTTGCTTCAATAAGTTTGTTGCGATAGGCCGCGAAAATTTCTTTTTCCGTAACCAGCCCCACGTAGTCGCTGTCGTCCAGGATGGGAATGGCCGGGGCGTCGCGCATCTGCATGGCGCGCAGCACGGTGTCCACAGAACTGGTGAGCTGGGCGCTGATGTCCTTGTGGCTGATGATGTTGTCCACGGTCAGCTTTTGGGTTTGCTGATCCCAGAGGCCCGGACGGGCCTGACGCACTTCGATCAGTCCCAGACATTTGCCGGTTTTGGCCTCCAGCACGGGGAAGACGCTTTCCGTATGATGGGCGATAAATTCAATAAATTCCGAGACTTTCATGTCAGAAGGCACAGTGGGGCGATCCGTACTCAGCACGTCCACCAGCTTGAGGTCCGCGAGCACTCTGGCATCGGTCCGCGGGCGGAGCAGTTTGCCGGTTTCCACCAGGTCGCGCAGATAGAACGAGGCGGGTTCGAACATGCGGGTAAAAAAGGCGGTGGTAAAGGCCACGGCTATGACCGAGACGGACAGATGGTACCCGCCCGTGATTTCCATGATCAGGAATATGGCGGTAAGAGGCGCCTGCATCACACCGCCCACTATGGCGGCCATGCCCAGCAGGGCAAAACTGCTTTCGCTGGCCCGGATGCAATGGGGCCAGAGATTGGTGGCCACGCGGTAAAAGGTCAGGCCGCTCAGGCTGCCGATGACCAGACAGGGAGCAAAGATGCCGCCGGCGCCGCCGCTGCCCAGGGTCAGGCAGGTGGCCAGCAGTTTGGCCAGCGCCAACAGAAAGAGAAACAGCAGCGAATCGCCGTAATAGCTGTGGATGGTGTGCTGGATGGTCTGGTAGCCTTCGCCCAGCGCATCCGGCAGCCAGAATCCGATGACTCCGACAAGCAGTCCCCCGGCCACAGGACTCAGCCACTGTGGAATACGCAGGAGTTTCGTGCCCTTTTTTATGCCGCGCAATCCGCGCATCAGGCCCACTGAAATGAGCGTGGAGCAGAGCACCATGATGAAAAGCGCGAGGAAATCTCTGGGGGCCAGGCTGGTGTAGGGGGCGACAAAGGGGACGATATCGCCTCTGAGCACCCGGGTCAGTTCCGCGGCCACCACGGATGTTATGGCGATGGGCACCAGGTTGAAAGCCGACCATTCGCCCATGATCACTTCCACGGAGAAAATCATGCCCGTGACAGGCGCGTTGAAGATGGCGGCAATCCCCCCGGCGGCTCCGCAGCCCACCAGTGTTTCGCGCAATCTGTGGTCAAAGCGGAAGATGCGGGCCACATTTGATCCCAGAGCCGCGCCGCTGGCCACAATGGGGGCTTCCGGACCTGCGGACCCGCCCGAGGCGATGGTCAGCAGACTGGCAATCAATCCGCTGAAAATGGCTTTGGGGCTGATGCGTCCGCCTCCTGTGCAGACGCTGGCGATGACCTTGGGCACGCCGTGTCCTTCGGGTTCGTGAAAGACAAAATGGGTGACGAGCCAGGCCAGACCCGCGCCCAGGCCCGGAAAAAACACGTATTGCCAAGGAGCGGCCCGCAACGAAGCAATCCAGGAGCTGACCAGCTCCAGTCCCATGCTGAATCCTGTTGCGGCAAAGGCCGCACCGGCGCCGACCAGAGCCGAGACAACCAGAACCAGCGCTCCATGTCCTGAATGAGGTTGATAATATGGTGACTTATGCGCGTCTGAATCTTTCATATACCAGCTACGTAGCAAACGTAGTATGTTTTTGCAAAAGTGTACTCTGCTCTGTTGCTTGTTTGCTTTTTTTGTATAACGTATCTTGTACGTGCCATGGCGTATGTTTTGCGGTGAAAATACGCCATTACCTGTTGACTGTCACCAAAAGATGTTTATTGTATTATACATCTGGGACGTTTGTGATGAGCGGAGTTCCCGGCGGATCACAAAATTAAAAAATGATACACGCCGGTCCATCACACGGCGTTTTGGAAATCATCATGCGCGGGGTGTGTCAGCCCCGCGCGTCGTTTGTTTTTTACCTTCCAGAAAACTCTCTCGCCTTCTCTGCCATTGTTTTTCTCCCGCAACCGGATTAGACGGAAAGACGTCCAAGATGCGGCCTTCCTAAAAAATAGGGATATCCAAGGCGTTGATCCGGGAGTCCCGCTGATCTGTTGACTTTTGCTGCGGTTATCTATCCATTCGTGCCGGTGTGTCGGCCATAAGGAGAAACAAGAGTGAAAAAAGCGTTGATAATCAACGGCAGTCCGCGAACGGGGAATAGTGTCTTCCTGGGGGGCGTTGTGGCAGAAGAAGCCGCCAAGGCAGGTTGGGAGACGGAAACAGTCCGTCTGAATTCTTTGCAATACAAGGGCTGCCAGGCCTGCAACCGCTGCAAGACCAAGCTTGCCAAATGCGCTGTGGACGACGACCTGGCCGCTGTGCTGGAGTGGATGCGCGAAGCGGATCTGCTGGTGCTGGCTACGCCCGTGTATTACGGCGATGTGAGTGCGCAACTCAAGGGGTTCATCGACCGGACCTTTAGTTTTCTGCGTCCGGAATATTACTGCCGTCCGGACCCCAGCCGCCTGGAGCCGGGAAAGAAACTGCTGTTCATCATTTCCCAGGGGAATTCCACACCTTACTCCTTTGACGATATTTTTTACCGCTACGAGCGTTTTTTCAAGGTATACGGCTACGACCCGATCCGTCTGGTTCGCGCCCTCGGAGTATATGGACCCAAGGATGCGGCCAACAAGGAACATCTGGCCGATACGGTCAGAGAAACAGTCCGAAGCCTGCTTTGAGGAAGGCCTGAGACCAATTGCAATTCGGACAGTTCGTGGCGAATGCAAGCATGCGATGCGCACGGACCAGCCGGTTGCTTCAAGGCCCAACGGGGCGAAATAAAGTAAGCCCAGGGGGCACCCCTGTGAATGAATGGCGCAGGTAATTCAAAGCCCTATCAGCGCGACATGGCGAAAGGATGTTTTCCTGCCCTGTCGCCCTGATAGGGCTTATTTTTTGTTGTCACGATCAGATTTTTTCCAGAAACACGCAGGTGTTGATGACCGGCGGCTCGGGTTGCACCCGGGCCAGTTCTTTGAATCCCGCGGGAGCCTGGTGCAGGGTGGCGGCGTTGATCAGCCTGCGAAGGGCTTTTTCATGCGTTCGGAAGCTGACCCGCGCGCCCGAGGGGAGGACGGCGGCGAGGTGAGTGAAAATTTCGTCTTTGGGTTCGGCGGCCGAGGCCACCATGATCAGGTCCACGGGGGAGTTATCCCTGTCAGCCAGGGGCAGGGCGAAATGGTCGCCGTGCAGGATGTCGATGCGTTGCTGCAGGCCCAGCCGTTTGACGACCTGCTGTGAAAGGTCGATTCGGTCTTCTTGTTGTTCGATGCCCAGGCCCAGCTGCGCGCCCTCTCCGCTGCAAAGCATAATCAGGGACAGGGGCAGGGGGCCGGACCCCAAAAACAGGACGCGCTGCCCGGGCAACAGTCCGGCGCCGCGGCGCTCCATGGCCGCCAGGGCCACATAGTTGGGGTAGAAGACGAAATCCCGCAGGTATTCCCACGGATCCGGCGCGTCGAGCAAGGCACGAGCCCGTTCGGTTTCCAGGCGCGGCCCGTAAAGGTCGCGCAGCCAGTCTATGGCGGACAAGGCGGGGGCCAGCTCCGCGTCGGTCTGCAGTTCGTTCACGTCGGATTCGGGAATTTCAAGTTTCGCGAGCGCGTAGATACGCTTGAAGGCGGCGTCCATGACCTCTTTGGGCCCATGGCATACGGTGTCTTCATCCAGCAGGGATATTTCTGCGTGAATGGCCAGCAGTTCGGCGCGAATGGCGTTCTTGTCCACGTTATTCTCCGGAAAATAGCAGTAAAGGTCAGGGCAGCAGGCAGACGATGGTGTTATTGACGCGTCCGGTGGGCTCGACCCGGTTGCTGACCGTGAATCCCGCATGGTCTTCCGGCGCCACAGGCCGGCTGAGTACGGCGCGCATGCCGGTATAGGTACGGTAGATGACGGGCGTATCCGTCCCGCGCAGGGTATCGAGCAAAAAAGAGAAGATGCGCTGCTTGGGTTCCGCCAGGGCGGCCAGAAGAACGCAGTCAAAGTGTTCGCCGGACAGGACCTGTTCGTCCCCGTGGATGATGGAGACACGATCCGCCAGACCCAGCCGGTTGACCACCTGCCGCGAGAGGGTCGCGGCCTGCGTATCGCTGTCCACGCAGACGCAGTCGATGCCGTAAAGGTCTGCCAGCAGGATGCCCGACAAAGGCACGGGGCCGCTGCCGATAAAGGCCACCCGTTCGGGCCGTTTCAGCGGCAAGCCCTCTATCTGGCTGCGCATCAGGGCTTCGTATCGAGGATACAGGGCAAACACGCGCAGCACTTCCCAGGGGGTGTCCGCGCCGATGATGGCGTGGGCCAGGCCCCGTTCGTGCAGACTGAAAAACAGCGAATAATAGGAACGGATGGTGGGCAGCATCCGGGCCACTTCCTGATCGGCCAGTATGGCCTCGCTGAGGCTTTGTTCCACATGCAGGTGGGCCACGTCGTCCAGCACCAGATAGAGCTGGTAGAGTTCGGGCATGGTTAAACCCGCGAGCGTGGCATCGTCGTAAGTCTGGATGGTCTCGTAAAAAGCGCGCAGATGGCTGACCACAAGTTTTTTGCTATGGTCGCAGGCTGCGCAGCATCCGGACAAATCCGCGTCGGAGATTTCATGATCGTGTTTATAGATAAAATCATGCATGGCCCGGTCAATCTACGGTTTTCCCCTAATTATTGCCAGTGTTTTAACGCATTGCCGCCGCGGGAATACGCAGCCCCCTGGCTCTTGTACATAAATGGTGTTATGAGTCCCTTAAGATAAGTTTCAGCTTTCCTGTAGGCGTGATACGACGGGAGCGGTGTAAAAGGTATTTTGCGTTCCTTTCATTGCATAAGCCCATAACAGGTTGTGGAATCATCTGCACAAGGAGCCTGCATGACTCTTGAGCGACTTCTGGACACCGACGCCATCATCAGCTGCGTACGAAATATCGCTTGCGGCGCGGATGCGCATGACTGGACATTGGTGGCGGACTGTCTCGACCGGACCGTGCAGGTGGATTACGTCACCCTGGCGGGCGGCGCGCCTGTTCAGCTGACCCCGGAGCAGATCGTGGAAGCCTGGAAGGGCTTGTTGCCCGGATACGAGACCACCAGGCACCGGCTCAGTAATTTTCGCGTCGCGCTTTCGGGAGATACGGCGGAATGCCGGTCCTATGTGGACGCCCTGCACGTCATTTCAGGAGCCCGGGGCGGAGATACCTGGCGTGTCGAGGGGGAGTACACCCACCAGCTTGTTCGCCGGAATACGGGCTGGAAAGTGACTTCCATTCGCTTTGAAAAGGATTTCCTTTCGGGCAATCAGGCCTTGCCGGAAGTGGCCCAGGCCCGATTGCGTCCGCGTATCCTGGAGGTGGAATTCCCCTGCAATGAGAGCTTGATCGCGGGCCGCTTGTTTCTGCCGGGCGACTGGGACCAAAGCGGCAGCCTGTCCGCGGTGCTGGTGTGCGGTTCGTGGCTGTCGGTCAAGGAGCAGATGTCCGGAGTGTACGCTCGGGAAATGGCCCGGAAGGGTTTCGCCGCCCTGGCCTTTGACCACCAGGGGTTCGGCAGGAGCCAGGGCGAACCGCGCCAGTGCGAATGGCCGGAGCGAAAAATCGAGGATTGCGCCGCGGCCCTGGATTTCTTGCAATGCCGCTCCGAAATCGATTTTGAACGAATTTTCATTTTAGGATTGGGTGCCGGCGCGGCATACGCTCTCTGCACAGCCGCAGGGGACACGCGTATCAAAGGAGCGGCGCTTGTGGGGCCCTGGCTGCATCAGCCGGAAGCCTTTGCGGAAATTTACGGCGGTCAGGAGCAGGTTGCCCGGCTGTTGCGCTCCGGAGAGGATGCGCAACGCGCCTTTGAGGCGGGCCAAGCCCCGGTTCTGGTCTCAGCCGCGGAGGCGCTGCCTGAGACAGGCGCCATGGCCGAGGAACTCGCCTGGCTGCGGGAATCCGTCCGGGACATTGATGACGCCGCCTGGGACGACCGGCTGGAGATGCAATCCTGGGCTCGTTGGCTGGAATTCGGCCCGTTGGTGCTGACGCGCCAGGTCGCGGCCCCGGTTTTGCTGGTGCATTCGCAAAAAGGCTTTTACCCGCAGGGCGCTGTTAGCTGCTTTCAGCAGTTGGGCGGCGCCAAGACGTTGTTCTGGGTAGACGGTCCGCAGTCTGCGTTTTTTGCCTCTTCTGCTTTGCGTACGGTTTGCACGCGACGGATTGCAGACCATTTTCGCAGTATTTCCACCTGATTTCCAACGTTGCACCGGCGCAGAGAAGTTGCGGTTCTCCATACTGGCAACAATTCCTGCGGTCTGTTATACTCGCGGCAAAATTCGTATGGGCCGTGCAGGCTGCCGCGGCCGCGGCAGTTTCTTTTTATCCCGTTCACGAGCATTCGGCATTCGGATTGCAAAGTATCAAGAATACGCCCGTACGGCTCAACTGCCGTTGGCAGCGGCATAGCCGCGTGCCAGAACCGTTTGGGACGATTGTTGCTCCTTTTAGGCAGCTGTCCGTAAGTCTTAACTATTTACGATTTTGTATATATTTATCGAAAAAAAGTAATAATTTTGTAAATTTTACCCGGCCCACTACGCAGTGCCGCTTGCAGAGGGGACAATGGAAAAACGTTTGGATTTTAGCGGGTACGTTACGGATAGTTTCTACGACGAGATGTTTCTGCCCACGGGCGAGCCTCGTCCGGGGACGGTTCTTCTCAAGGAAAAAATAGAGTCGCTGCCCACCAATGATCTGGAGAGCAGGCAGGCCGCGGCGGAAAAAGCCTTTTACGATCTGGGAGTGACCTTTACGGTATACGGCCACGAAAAGGGCACGGAAAAGATTTTTCCCTTCGATATTCTGCCCCGGATCGTGGAAGCCAGGGAGTGGGAAAAAGTAGAAGCCGGGCTGACGCAACGGATCATGGCGCTCAACCTGTTCATTGCGGATATTTACGGCGACCAGAAAATCATTGCCGACAAGGTGATTCCGGCGGAGCTGGTTTTTTCGGCCCAGGGGTTCTTCCAGGAATGTATGGGACTCAAACCGCCGCTGGGGGTCTGGTGCCACATTACCGGCGCGGATATGATCCGCGATGAAAAAGGCGATTTTTATGTCCTGGAGGACAATATGCGTTCGCCTTCCGGGGTGTCGTACGTTCTGGCGAACCGGGCCGTGCTCAAACAGACCTTTCCGCAGGTGTTCGCGGCTTCCAGGGTACGGCCGGTGGATGCGTATCCGTCCCTGCTTTTGGATATGCTCTGCGCCATAGCGCCGGGCCAGGCCGTCACTCCCACGGTGGGACTGCTGACGCCGGGCGTTTACAATTCCGCCTATTTCGAGCATTCGTTTCTCGCACAGCAGACCGGCATAGAGCTGGTGGAGGGGCGCGATCTCGTCGTACGCGACGGTTATGTGCACATGCGTACGACACGTGGCCTGGTGCGGCTGGATGTGATCTACCGCCGCGTGGGCGAGGATTTTCTGGATCCCACGGTGTTCCGCAAGGATTCTTTGCTGGGCGTGCCGGGTATCATGGATGTTTTCCGGGCCGGAAGGGTGGCTCTGGCCAACGCGCCGGGCACAGGCGTGGCGGACGACAAATTGATTTATGCCTATGTCCCTAAAATTATAAAATATTATTTGGACGAAGAGCCCATCCTCCCCAATGTGCCGACCTATCTTTGTTCCGACGACAAAGACCGGGCTTATGTTCTGGAACATCTTGACTCTTTGGTGGTGAAACCGGCAAATGAATCCGGAGGCTACGGCATGCTTGTGGGACCGTGTTCGACCAAAGCCGATCAAGAGAAGTTCGCTGATCTGATCAAAAACAATCCCCGCAACTATATGGCCCAGCCCACCATCAGCCTGTCCCGGGCGCCGGTCATCGTGGGCGATCATTTCGAGGGCAGGCATGTTGATCTCAGGCCCTATATCGTCTACGGCGAAGAGATCAAAGTATTGCCCGGCGGTCTGACGCGCGTTGCTCTGGTCAAAGACTCGCTGGTAGTCAATTCCTCCCAGGGCGGCGGAAGCAAAGACACCTGGGTGCTGTCGCGGGATTCCTGATTGGACTGGAATCCGGTTCGGACAACGGGAAAGGCAATGTTCCCTTTGCAAAAAAGAGGAGGCAAAGATGCTCAGCCGGGTTGCTGAAGCCATCTTCTGGATGAGCCGCTATCTGGAGCGGGCCGAAAATATCGGCCGTTTCATAGACGTCAACTGGAGACTCACTCTGGATATTACCGAGGAAAAGGAGCAGTGGTTGCCACTGGTGATGATTACCGGCGACCATGTGGATTTTTCCAAGCGTTACGACGGGGCCAGCCGGGAAAATGTGCTGCATTATCTGATCATGAACCCCGACTACCCCAATTCGGTAATTTCCTGCCTGCGCATGGCCCGGGAAAACGCCCGTACGGTTCGGGAAATCCTTCCCACGGAGATGTGGGAGGAGATCAACGCCTATTATCATTACGGCGAGCTGGCCGCTCTGGCGCCCGAAAGCGTGTCCCACAATCCGGGCACCTTCTGTCGGCAGATTAAACTCTACGGACAGGTTCTGGGAGGCATTTCCCTGGACAGCATGGCCCATGACGAGGCCTGGCGATTCTTCAGCCTGGGCCGCATGCTGGAAAGGGCTGACAAGACTTCCCGTATTCTGGATGTCAAATACTTCATTTTGCTGCCCTCGGTGCAGGATGTGGGCTCCGCGCTGGATTACATCCAGTGGACCTCGTTGTTGAAGGCCACCAGCGGCCACCAGGCCTATCGCCATCGCCACGGACGCATCGTACCGTCCAAAGTGGCGGAATTTCTGATGCTGGACCGGGAGTTTCCCCGCTCGGTCTTTTTCAGTCTGTTCAAAGCCCAGGAGCGTTTGCACGAAATCACGGGCACGCGCGTCGGGCAGTTCAGCAATCCCGCGGAAAAGTACCTCGGGCAACTCTGTGCGGAGCTTTCCTATACGAGCGTTGAGGAAATCCTGAAGCTGGGGCTGCACGAATTTACCGATAACTTGCAAACACACATGAACGACGTGGGCAAGGCCATTTTCGATACGTTTTTCTCGGTCTACCCCGCCATTGACGTGTCTGCGGAACAGTGAGATACACGCACCATGACATTTTGCCTGGGAATTACGGTCGAAGAGGGACTGCTCGCCATTGCGGACACGCGGATCACATCCGGCAACGAGATGATCACCGCGCAGAAAGTCCGGACCTATGAACACGACAACGGAGTGTTCTTTCTGATGATGTCCGGACTGCGTTCCGTACGGGACAAAACCCTGACTTACTTTGAAGAACATCTCGAAGATCTGGAGCAGTTTCCCGACCGGATTTATGAAATCGTCAATGTCTTTGCCGAGCAGCTCAGAAAGGTCGCTAAAGAGGACAAAGCCTACCTTGAAGAGAGCGGTCTGCATTTCAACGCCCATACGCTTTTGGGCGGCTGGCTGAATAAAGACCGCAAACACAAGCTTTATCTGATTTATCCGGAAGGCAACTGGGTGGAAATCTCCAAGGGAACCCCGTACCATATCATCGGAGAAGGCGGCTACGGCAAGCCCGTACTGGACCGGACCCTGAAATACACGGATCCGCTCAAGTTCGCCCTCAAGGTCGGATGCCTGGCCTTTGATTCCACCCGTATCAGCGCCTCGGACGTGGACTTTCCCATCGATGTGGTGCTGTTCGACAAGAACCACAATCAGCTCGTCCAGCATCGCTACGAGCAGGAAGACCTGCGGAACATCTCCACCTGGTGGCAGGAACGCCTGCGTGAATCCGTCCATAAGCTGCCCAGCGAATGGGTGGAGGACATCGCGGCCCAGCTCTCACGAATTTCGGAAACCGGCCAAAAGGAATAATGGTTGCGGCGGCCAATAAGCGTTGAAAAGCTTTTGGCATTTTCGAAAACAGTCAGCCGGCAAAGGTAGTTGACAGGACAACGTATATTTTTTCCTGCCTGCGGCGGGAGACAATCCAGACTATACTTGTTGCCGTTAACATCCTGCAATGTTCAAGAATGGCCCATTTTTCCATACAGCATCTGACGCAATACCACTACGACCGGCCCGTATTCATCGAGCCGCACTTCGTGCGTTTGCGGCCGCGTACGGACTGGCGACAGCGCCTGGACCGGTTCAGCCTGCAGGTCTCGCCCGAACCTTCGGGCATGTCCTGGAACCTGGACAGCGCGGGCAACGAGTGTTTGCAGGTCTGGTTCGAAGGGTTGCACAAGAAAATGAGCCTGGCCATGGCCGCGGAAGTGCAGACGCTGCAGGCGAATCCCTTTGATTATCTGCTGGTCACGGACCGCCTGGGACTGCCCGCTGTTTTTTTCGAGCCTGAAGCCGGTGAACTGGCGCCTTTTTTGTTGCAGCGCCATCCCGCGCCGCCGCAGGGAGATCGCCTGGCACGGCTTGTGGACGAAATTGCCGGACAAAGCACGCTGGTCACGGATTTTCTGCTCAACCTGAACCGCTATCTGTTCGAGACTCTGGGCAAGACAGTCCGTGAAGAACCGGGCGTGATGACGCCGGAACAGGCCCTGGAATGCGGCGAAGGCGCCTGCAGGGACGCGACTCTGGTTTTCATGGAAGCCTGCCGCCGGATGGGCATCCCGGCACGTTACGTCAGCGGTTATCAGGCGGGCGATACGGACGAGGATCTGGGCGACCTGCACGCCTGGGCCGAGGCCTACGTGCCGGAAGCTGGCTGGCGGGGCTTCGATCCCACCCACGGGCTGGCCGTTGCGGACCAGCATGTGGTTGTCGCCGTGGGAGCTGATCCGGACATCACCGCCCCGTTATCGGGCAGTTTCCGCGGAACCGGGGCCGGTGCGCGGATGCACCATATGGTCCAGGTGCTAGTGGAGGACGCGGACTAAGCGTCTTTTCATTCCTGTTTGTCTCTCTCCTGACGCGGTCAGCGGATGAAATATCCTGAGACACGCCAGGAGCCGTCTTTACAGCGCATGGGCGTGACGGTTTCCACGGTGCTTTTTTTATTGCTGAATTTTGTGATGTAACGCAGGAGCACGTACTCGCCGTCGGGTGCCCCTGGCATTTCAGTGGCGTAATTGACGGTGGCGACCTCGCGTTTCAGCAGCTTGCCCAGAGGGGACCGCAAGGTGGTGACGCCTTTGACCCAGTCTTTTTCGGGCACGGATTGCTTGAACAAAGGTGCGGCCTGCTTCCAGCTCTCCGCGTATTTTCCTTCATCCAGCAGTTGCAGCCAGGCTCTGGCCGCTTTTTCTCCAAAAACAACAGCCTGGTCCTGTTTCATCAGTTCGGGATCGGGGGTGTTGTTTCCGGAGTTGGTCTGCGCACTAACCGGCTGGACCGACAACAGGCAGAGAAAGACTATAACTATAAGGGATACGTATTTCATTTCAGGCTCCAAATGTTTTTCTCCGCATAGCATGGATGGTGAAAATACGGAACCTTTTCATTATGATGGCCTGCAGGGGGCAAGCGTGCTAAGGTGGCGTCCGTGTTGGCGAACAGGGCCGGATCGGCCTGAAAATGGATGAGTGAAAGGAGGCGGCGATGTCCGCGGAGCATGACCCCCTGGTGCAGCGTTTGCTTGAGAGTGTCGAAAAACAAGGAATAGCAGTCGATCTTGAGTCCGTTCCCCAGGACCCGGCCGCACTGCTCGCCTTGCTGCACACTGCCGCCCAGGGTGAGACTCTGCCGGAGGGGGTGGAGGAATTGCTGGCCGCATTGGCAGCTGCCTTGCTGCGCTCCTGACCATCAGCCGGAAGCCGTTCAAGCACCTCCGGACTTCGTTTGTTCTTGACACTCTGATGAGAATGTGTTGCATGCTGTAACAATTAAGAACAGGTTTGTTCGTCGTTTCAGGCGACACCTGTCCCGCACTGTCTTCACGGCGCTTGCGCCGCCTCTCAAATGTACCTCGCGGCAAAATAAGGAGATCAGCTATTATGAAGCAAGAGCAGAGCCAGACTCCGCCCGCGCCTAATCTGACGCCATTGTCTTACCAGCATGAGCCGGACGAAAAGCCGGTGGTCATGATGGATAAAGTGTGCTTTGCCTATGACGGCCAGGAAGTGCTTACGGATATTGATCTGACCGTTCGCCCTGGTGACTTTCTCGCCATCATCGGCCCCAACGGCGGCGGCAAAACCACACTGGTCAAAATAATCATGGGATTGTTGAAACCCAAAAGCGGCACCGTCCGGGTGCTGGGTGAAGATCCGTTTTCCGGCCGCCCGCGGGTGGGCTATGTGCCGCAACATGCCAACGTACAGCTCAGTTTTCCCATCACGGTGCTGGATGTCGTTCTCATGGGGCTGAATCGTACGGGGCGCCGCTGGCCGGGGTATACGTCCGCGGAACGGCAAAAGGCCCTGGACATGCTGCAGCTGGTGGACATGGCGGATTACAGGGACCGCCGTTTCGACGCCTTATCCGGCGGCCAGAAGCAACGCGTGCTGGTCGGTCGCGGCCTGGTTTCCGAACCGCGGCTGCTGGTTTTCGACGAGCCGACCTCCAACATGGATCCCCACGGTAAGGTCTGTCTGTTCGAACTGCTGGCCCATCTGAGCAGTTCGCTCACCATTCTCATGGTCAGCCATGACCTTATCTCCGCATCCGGAAGAATTTCAGGGGTGGCGGCCGTGAACAGGCGTTTGATACAACGGGAGCAAAAGGAAATGACGCCGGAAATGCTCGCGCTCATTTATGGGACGCACGATGCCACATGTCCGCTGGACGTGTATCTGAAGGATGTTACCACGCTCTTCGATCAGGAAGGGCACAAACATGATTGAGGCCCTGTCGCTGGATTTTATGCAGAATGCGCTGCTGGCAGGCGTATTGGCAAGCATTGCCTGCGGGATCATCGGTTCGCTGGTGGTGGTCAATCGCCAGGTGTTTCTGGCCGGAGGCGTGGCGCATGCGGCCTACGGCGGCGTAGGACTGGCCTTTTTTTTCAGTCTGCCGGTGCTGCCAACGACCATTGGCTTCACAATTCTGGCCGCATTGATCATGGCTGCGACCACTTTCGGACGCGCGGAACGGACCGACGCGGTCATCGGGGTGCTCTGGGCCGCGGGTATGGCTTTGGGTATTATTCTGCTGGATGTGACGCCAGGTTACAACGTGGATCTGATCAGCTACCTGTTCGGCAGCATCCTGGCGGTGCCCCGCAGTGATATCTGGATCATGCTTGGCCTGGATCTGGGAGTCATTGCTCTGGTCGCTTTTTTTTACAAGGATTTTCTGGCGCTTTCCTTTGATGTGGAATTCGCCAAGTCCAATGGCGTACCGGTCAAAACCCTGTACTTTGTGATGCTGGTGATGATTGCCGTGGGCGTGGTCATGATCATCCAGGTCGTGGGGCTGATCCTGGTCATCGCCCTGCTGACCATCCCGCCGATGATGGCGGAAAACAAGGCCTGTTCACTTGGCCGGATGATGTTGAACGCCTCGTTGTGGAGTTTGCTGTTCTGCTTGGCGGGGTTGTTTTTTTCTTACACCTACGACCTGACCTCGGGCGCGTCGATCATTGCCGTGGCCACGCTGTGCTATGGAGCTTCGCTGATCTGGCGTTACCTGTTCAGAAAGCATTAAAAACACAGTTTTAAAAAAAATGACGCCGCCGTCTGAAGGATCAGACGGCGGCGTTGTTAACAGTTGCAAACCAAGGGTTAGATTTTTTTCAGAGTAGTTGCGCCATGCCGGGCTACCCGGCTGTCTCTGGTCTCATTAAGGTCGGCAGAGTTCTTGTTTTTCAGGCGCGTTCGCTTTCTAAATAAGGCGACTCAGCTCGCCGAATTTTACGAAACTGCTCCGTGTCTATCGTTTCCCACCCTCCGTTGCGGTTTTATAAGGTTTGAGCCTTTGTGTAGGATCCTATCAGCTCTTACTAAAGAAAATAATTTCGAACCCTGAGAAGTCAAGAGCCTCTGCAAAAAAATGTCATAATCGCATTCATTTTATTTTGGCGGTAAATCCGGGTGAAAAAAACGAAATATCCTCCCAACCCTTGTTATCTTGTTGAGCCCCGTATATTCTTACTCGAAAGGAAATGCAGGATTCAGATCCCGAGGCATTTCCAGCGATTTGCATAAATCCAATGCGGCAGGATGAGTCCTATAGTTACTACCGCCAAGAAAGATATCATGGAGACGGGAGAGAATCTGGTGCAACTGCAGCCCGAGTTCCATTTCCGAACGCAGGAGACGCGATGCGACGTCTGATTTTTTTTCTCTGTAGTTTACTGATAGTGTGTACTTGGGCAAGTCTGCCCGGCTTTGCGCAAATGGGCATGAGCAAGGGTATGGGCAGGGGCAAAGGCATGATGCAGTCCGCCCCTCCTGGCGATCTGGTGGTCTCTGTGCCCAAAAACGCCATGAGCAGCATGCGGCAGGTCAATTTTTCCCACAGCAAGCACAGCCGTTTTACGTGCAAATACTGCCATCACAAGCATCAGGCTCAGGAGCCCTTCAAACCCTGCTCCCAACAGGGATGCCATGTAAACACATCCATGCAGACCGGAGAGGGATCCTTCTACGCCGCATTTCACGGCTCTGGAAAAAGCAGTTGCCTAGCCTGCCATCGCGGTGCAGCGGCGCAAAACATGCATCATGGCCCCATTGCCTGCAATGGATGCCATGGCGATGATGCCGTGAAAGCCGATACCAAAAACATGCCGCAGCGTCCGGAGCTGAATCTGGAAGGCGGCATCATTCCACCCCCTTTGCCTTTGAACTTTGCTGAAAAAGAGCAGGCAATCGGCACGGATGGCTGCGTGGTCACCAAAATGTCACCCACAACATCCTTTCCGGTGGATATCGATACGGGCGTGTATCATGTGGTGCGTTCGTATCTGCTGCAAGGACTGCTGCCCCCGCCCGTATCGGTCACGGTGGAAGGCATGGTCAACAGCCTGGATCTTTCCACCACCAAGCCAATTCCCCCGGATGCTCCCTTCGCCATCCAGACTGAAATCGCTCCATCTCCCTGGAATGCTGACTATCCCCTGTTGAGTGTGCGCCTGTGGTCGCCCCTGACTGAGCACAAGGATTATAAATCCGCCAACATCGTTTTTTTGATCGATACATCGAGTTCGATGTTTGAGATGAACAAACTGCCGCTCTTCCTGGTCGGCTTCAGCCGTTTTCTCGATTTGCTCAAGGACACGGATTACGTTTCCATCGCCGTATTGAATGGAAAAAGTGGAATCCTGCTGCCCCCTACCCCTGGCAATGAAAAAGAAAAAATTCTTAAAGCCATAAAAAAACCCTCTATTACCGGAGAGATACCAAAAGGGCAGGGCGCCCGTATCGGCTACGACCTGGCCAAAAAGCATTACATAAAAGGGGGAACAAATACCCTGGTCTTCGTCACTGACGGCGATTTGGGAAGTGATTCGACCATCTTTGAAAATCTGTATAAACGCGCAAAAGACGGCCTGCGTCAGGGCATTGAACTGTTCATTCTGGAATTCGGCCAGCTGTATACCAACGATCATTACCTCTACCAGCTTGCTCACGCGGGAGGCGGATTGTTTTTCCATCTCGAAGGCGTGGAGGAAAGTGTGAATTACTTGACCTACGGTCTGCTGATGTCTCACGATCCGCTGGCCGAGGGAGTGAAGGCCAGCATAACCTTTAACCCGGAAGCCGTGGCCGGCTATCATCGGCTCGGGGCGGAAAGTCTTGCGCATGAGACAGATTCTTCCACTGTCGAACAGCCGCAGTCGTTGCTATATCCGGGGCAGCATATTACGACCCTGTTCAATCTGGCTCTTGAACCCGGCGCTTTGGATTCAAAACAGAAGCTCTGCACGGTAAATGTCAAATACAGGGTACCCGGTTCGAACCAGGAACGGGAGATGACTCAGGATGTCATGGCGGACGCCTATATTCCCGACATCGCGAAAACTTCGGTCGGCTTCAGACTCAGCACCGGTGTGGCGACTCTTGGGTTGCTGCTGCGCGGCGCCACCATGCCCAAAGCGCTGAACTACGAACAGTCTCTTGGTCTGCTGCGCTCTGCGTTCAAAGATGAGCCGACATCTCTGCGTGAGGAGTTGCTTTATCTGGCCTGGCGTAGCGGCTGGCTTGCCGAAAAAGCTAATAAGAAAAAATAATTTTCGACACTACCCATCGAGCCAGGATGAAATTCAATACGGATATGAAGATTTACGTGGCGGGGCATCGCGGGCTTGTCGGTTCTGCCATTGTACGTAATTTGAAGTCCAGAGGCTTTACCAATCTGTTGCTCCGGACGCATTCCGAACTGGAATTGTTGGATCAAAGCGCCGTGGCGCGTTTTTTCTCCGAGGAAAATCCGGAGTGTGTTTTTCTTGCTGCGGCCAAAGTCGGCGGAATACATGCAAATAATACGCAGTCCGCGGATTTTATTTACGAAAATTTAATGGTGCAAAATAATATTTTGCATCAGGCCTTCCTGGTTGGAGTTAACCGCCTGATCTTTTTGGGGAGTTCCTGTATTTATCCTAAACTTGCACCGCAGCCTATCAAAGAAGAATACATGTTAACCGGGGCGCTGGAACCCACGAACTCCGCGTATGCTGTTGCTAAAATCGCGGGTATTGAAATGTGTGCGGCGTACAACAGGCAATACGCAACGTCCTATCTTCCCGTAATGCCTACCAACCTGTATGGCTCCGGCGACAATTTCAACCTGGAGTTTTCGCATGTGCTGCCGGCCTTGATCAGAAAGTTTCATCTGGGAAAGCTGGCCCAGGATAAGGACTGGGCAGGTATCGAGCGGGATGCGGAGCTTTGGGGGCCTATTCCCGCGGAGGTCATGTCCGGTTTGAAGGATTTGCAGGGACCAAAGGTCACTTTATGGGGAACAGGAAATGCCAGGCGTGAATTTATGCATGTGGACGACATGGCCGCTGCTTGTGTTTTTCTTGGTCTTGAAACGGATAACACCGACTTGACCAATATTGGCGTGGGTAAGGATATGACCATCAAGGAGGTCGCCGAGCTTATCAGGCAAATCGTCGGTTTCACCGGTGAGGTCGTCTGGGATACGTCAAAACCCGACGGCACGCCGCGCAAGCTGCTGGATATTTCCCAGTTGTTATCTCTGGGATATACGCCGCGGATCAGTCTCCGTGAAGGGTTGCAAAGAGTCTATGTCTGGTATGTTGCACAATAGTACGGAGAAAAACATGCCGCATGTGGATAAAATGGCGTCCAAGGTAAGAGCGGAAAAGCCTGCCAGGGGCAGGAAGACGGTATTATCATGGTGTGTTGATGCGTATTTTGCTTGTTGACGACAACCAGGACAATCTGCGCAGCCTGGCAGTGGTGCTTGATGATCTGGGACATGAAACAGTTGCCGTTCTCAGCGGAGAAGAGGCGCTGCAGCGTACGAGAAAAGAATTTTTTCCCCTGGTCATAACCGATATCCGCATGCCCGGCCTGGACGGTTTGGATTTGCTCTCCCGTATCAAGGATGAAGAGACTGCAAGCAGGACGGACGTGGTGATTATCACCGGCCACGGGGATATGGAAACCGCTATCGAATCCTTGCGCCGCGGGGCTTATGATTATTTGAACAAGCCCATCAACGCGCGCGAGCTTGCCGCGGTGGTGGCAAGAAGCGCCGAACACCAAAGACTGCTGACGGAAAACAAAGAATTTCGACTGCATTTCGACTCGCGCGTACAGGAAGCCACGGCCAAGATCAGGAAGGATCTGGAACGTGCGCAGAGCCGGTTGCGGGCCAATGCGGGCATCGGCCCTGTGGTGGCAGAGTCGCAGGCCATGCTGCGCTTGCTGCGCGATGCGCATATGTACCATCAGGATCCCACTGTGCCGGTACTCATAGAAGGCGAAACTGGCGTGGGCAAGGAAGTCTTCGCCAAGCTCATCCATTACGGTGACGGCACCACGGATAGCCCGTTTGTGGCGATCAACTGCTCCGCCATCCCCCATCATCTCTTTGAAGGCGAACTCTTCGGGCACGAGGCCGGGGCCTATACGGGCAGCGCCCCCAAAGGACAGGCGGGAAAACTGGAGCTGGCAGCCAATGGTTCGCTTTTCCTGGACGAAGTGGCTGATACGGACATTCAGGTGCAGCCCAAGCTGTTGCGGGTCCTGGAGGACAGAACTTTTTACAGGCTTGGCGGCCTGCGCAAACGCGATTTCAATGCCCGAATTATCTGCGCTGCCAACATGAGCCTTGCAGGCATGGTCGAAAGCGGGCAATTCCGGAGAGACCTGTTTCACCGGTTAACGGTCGGCCATCTGATTATCCCTCCCCTGCGCGAGCGTGTGGAAGATATACCACCGCTCATCGCCATGTTTTTGCACAGGGAATCCAAACGCAAAAAAAAGAATTTTAAAAGTATACATCCTGATACACTTGAAATGCTTCAAAAATATCCCTGGCCGGGAAACATCCGGGAACTGGAAAACGTCATCGAACGTGCTGTTCTTACCTGCGACGGCGAGATTCTCTTGCCGGAGCATATTGCTTTTCTGGACAAGGAGCGCTCTCTTGGAAGCGCCCTGGTCCCGGGGGCGCAGCAGTCCTGCCGGCTTAATTTGAACACGCTGGAGCTACCGGAAGGGAATCTTGATCTCGAAGGTTTGAATTTGGCGATTATTCATAAAAGCCTGGAGAAGTTTTCCGGTAATAAAAGCCTGGCCGCGCGTTATCTCGGAATTTCACGTTACGCTCTGCTGCGGCGCCTGCAAAAAAACCAGTAGTGTGCAATATCGCACGATGTTTGGAATCGCACGTTCGAAATCGCACACTAACGTCTTGCCATATTTCCTCATCATTAAACGGGTATTATTTTTTTCCATAAAATCACATTGTTAAAAAAATCTCCCCTTTTTTAAATTTTGGCACATCGATTGCTTTATAGGAACTGTCGTGATGAGACGTAATGCGGCTGACAAAGGCACCCTTGCGATGAATCACGATTGTTTTATTCTATAAGATGGTAACGGGGCGAATCCGTGTGTCCCGCGGAATGGCGATCCCCCCCCCCGCCAGCCGTCCCGATCAACCATACAGGCCGTCCTTACGGTCAACTAAATGATCGTCCATGCCACAAGTGCTATCCCCCCCCAGCATTTCATGGACGATCATTTTTTTGTCGCCAATATATCCTTCCGGCAGATCCAGTCTTTGACAAACATTCTTTGATGTTTACCTAACTGCAGGTATATCTTCCGGTTTCACAAGATGGTGTGTCCGTCATGCAATTTCCTCACTTGCCAGAGGGAGCCGGACATGATGAAATATACGCATTGAAAGAATAAAGACCGTATCGGCGGTCAGCAGGACTTTAACACAGAGGATGTTCTAATCGCTACAAAAGTTCAAGGTAATACGCAGGGGCTCAAACCCAGTCAGCTCAAGGCTCTGGGACGCCTGTACCATCGTCGTTTCCCGCTCAACGAACTCTATACCAACGAACAGGCCAGAGAAATCGCCGGACTGAGCCTTTCTGTCGGGCGGCAGCTCGGAATTCTCATTGATCGCCAGGGACGTCCCAAAATGGTCATTGTCGGCGATCCCGCTTCCATTTTCATTCCCGAACTCGAGCGCTCGCGTCAGGCTTCCGGCAGGCTACGCGGGCTGCGCCTGTTGCATACGCATCTCAAGCCCGAGCCGCTTTCCCAGGAAGACCTGATGGATTTGCTTTTTTTGCGTCTGGATTCGTTGGCCGCGCTCACTGTCTCGGAAGAAGGCGATCCGGGCCGATTGCATTTTGCACATTTGCTGCCGGCCAATGCGGACAGGGAACCCTATCGAGTGCAGGAATTCGCCTGGGACCGTGCCGCGCTGGACCTGCAGGAGCTTGTGCAGGCTCTGGAAGACGAGTTTGAACGCGAGGGTGGCGCCGTGGGCGAAAGCGATGCGGAAAGCGCTTTGCTGGTCAGCATAAGCACCAAACCTCGCGCGGCCATAGAAAGCGGCCTGGACGAACTGGCGGATCTTGCCAAAACTGCCGGATTGCAGGAAGCCGGGCGTATGGTTCAACGGGTGCCCAAGCTCAATCCCAAATTTATCATGGGTAAGGGCAAGCTAGCCGAACTGGAAATACAGGCCCTGCAAAGCGGAGCCGGGCTGGTGGTTTTTGACCGGGAGCTTTCACCCGCCCAGATTCGTAATCTCGCCGACCAGACCGAGCGCAAGATCCTGGACCGGACGCAGCTGATTCTGGATATTTTCGCCCGCCGCGCCACCAGCCGGGCCGGCAAGCTGCAGGTGGAAATGGCCCAGCTGCAGTACACCTTGCCTCGCCTGGTGGGCAAAAACAAGGCGCTCTCCAGGTTGATGGGCGGCATCGGCGGTCGCGGTCCCGGTGAAACCAAGCTGGAACTGGACCGTCGTAAAATCCGCGAACGTATCGGACGGATCAAAGATGAGCTGAAACGCTTGCGCCGCCGGCGTTCCGCCGTAAGGCAGCGCCGCGCCAAGGCTGGTCTGCCCGTGGTGGCCCTGGTGGGGTACACCAATGCGGGAAAATCCACGCTGCTCAATACGCTGACCCGTTCGGAGGTGCTGGCCGAGGACAAGCTTTTCGCCACCCTGGATCCCACCACGCGCCGGCTGCGTTTTCCCGAAGAGCGGGAAGTCATTTTGTCCGATACCGTGGGCTTTATCCGCGAACTGCCGGTGGAGTTGAAAGAGGCTTTTCAGGCCACCCTGGAGGAACTGGAAGAGGCCGATCTGCTGCTGCATATCAGCGACGTGTCCCATCCGGAATACGAACAGCAGGTCGAAGCCGTGGAGCAGATTCTGCAGGAAATGGGACTGGCCGACAAACCCCTTGTGCGCGTGCTGAACAAGTGGGACCGGCTGGACGAGGAAGCCCGTACGCTTGCCCGCAATTCCTTTCCGGATGCGTTGCGGATATCCGCCGCAACAGGCGAGGGCCTGGACGCGCTTCCGCCGGTCATTCTTTCGCACATCGACTGGAAAAGCGGTCTGATCAATGCGCCGCTGTCCGTGGTCTCCTGCGAGGAGGCGGACTGGGAAGAGGAAGAGTCCGGCTGGACAATGTGATTTTTTAGTACCCTTTCCAAAATAGTTGATGTTCCTTTTCCAGTTAGAACAAAATGCATAGCCGGCCTGGGCTATCCGCGCCGGGGTGGCTTGGTGTCGGTTTTCTTTCTTGCCGCCCATTGCAGATTCTTTTTAGGGCACCTGGTGCAGAAACCGGTCGCTCTGCTCGTTCGATTTTTATGAAAATGAAATTCATTATCAAAATTATTCTGGACAACGTTTGCGACATATGGTTTGACCTGTTTGCGGACTGATCTGCAATTACAAGCCAGAAGCTCTTCTGGTTGGAGATACGAGGTAACTAGCTGTGGATTCGAACGAAACAAATTATGAGTACGGCATTGGAATCGATACGGGCGGCACTTACACCGACGCGGTGCTGATGGATTTGCGTACGGGGCAGGTGCTGGCCACGTCCAAGCATCCGACGGTGCATTATGATCTGGGGCAGGGAATTGCGGCCGCATTGGACGAAGTCCTTGCCGGTCAGGATGCCGGGCGGGTCAAACTGGCGGCTTTTTCCACCACCCTGGCCACCAATGCCATGGTCGAAGAGCAGGGCGCGGATGTGGGGCTGATCGTACTCGGATATGACAAGCATTTTGAATTGCCCGTACGCAGCCTCAAGCACATTGAGGGTGGGCACGATTACCGTGGAAACGAGCGCTGTCCGCTGGATGTTGAGAAACTCATGGAAGCGGTCATGGATTTTCGCGGGCAGGTGGATGCCTACGTTGTGGCTGGCGCCATGAGTCTGCTTAACCCGGCGCACGAACAAGTGGCGGCCAAGGCGATTGAACTTTTGGATCCCAAGCCGGTGTTTTGTTCGTATCAGGTCAGCGAGTTGCCGGGTGTGGTGGAGCGCGCATCCACGGCCGTACTGCACGCGCGCCTGATGCCGGTGATAGAAGTGTTTGTCCAGGAACTGGAGAAAATGGCACAGGCCAAGGCTCTTTCCGCGGATGTCCGTTTGATTCGGGGCGACGGAGTGGCCGTCAGCCTGCAGGACGGCATTGACCGGGCGGGCTGCACCGTGGCCAGCGGACCGGCTGCCACGGCCTGGTTCGGCGCACGTTCCGTGGATGTGGATCGGGCCCTTGTTGTTGATGTGGGGGGTACGACCACCGACGTGACGCTTGTGGAGCACGGTTCCCCTATTTTTTCTTCAAAAGGCAACCAGATAGGCAAATGGCAGACGCACATAGACGCCGTGGAAATGGATACGGCCGGAGTGGGCGGCGACAGTCTGGCGGCCATTGACGCGCGCGGTCATCTGCAACTTGGCCCCGGACGCGTAAAGCCCGTTTGCATGTCCGGAGGCCTTACCGGCGCCGAAGAATGGATCGGCACTGGAAACTGCTGCAAGCTCGTCATGGCCGATCCCGGTCAGGATGCAGCTGGAGATCCCGTGCTGTTGCGGCTGCAGGAGGGCGGACCAGCCACACCGGCGCAGCTTGTGAAAGAGCTGCGGATTACGGCTTTTGCTCTGGAAAAAAAGCTCGAACGGCTGGTGTTTCACCGCCAGGTGGAGGAGATTGGTTTTACGCCCACCGACGCGTTGCATGTTTTGGGCAGGATCAGCCTGGGCGATACGGAGCGCGCACTTGCCGCCGCCCGCGTACTTTCCGGCCTGCGTGAGCAGAGCGTGGAGGAATTCTGTACGGAAGTTGTCCGGAGGGCGCAGAAGAAAATCGAGGCGGCCGTAGTGGCCCATGCGTTGCGGCGCCAGACCGGAAGCGCCAGGGAGAGTTTTCTGGTGAACGACCAGCAGGATGCGCTGGTTTCGGTCAGCTTTCGGCTGCACCTTCCCATCATCGGACTGGGGGCCGCGGCACATGCCCTGCTGCCCGAAGTCGCGGAGGAGCTGGGTACGGAGCTTGTTTTTCCTCCCCATTATGAGGTCGGCAACGCCGTCGGAGCCATCTGGATTGCGTTGAACGGACGAAAGGAACAATAGGCCGGGAGGTCTCCGGTGTACCGGAATCCCTCTATTCTTTTGAAAGCAATAGCGAGCAAATATCAAGGCGGTGACAACGATGGAAATAGAAGCAAGGCATCATCATTCGCCCAATTGTTTTGAGGCCACTCTGGAAGTGGCGAGTGAATATGAAAACGCGGAGGTGGTGCACGGCTGGCTGCGCACCCCGGATAAATGGGTGATGCATGCCTGGTGCGAACTCGGCGAATCGGTGATGGATCTGACGGAAAGCCGCGAGCCGCTGGACAAGGCCGCGTATTACGAAGTCATGGGCGTTACGCCTGAGCGGACCGTACGCTACAGCCGTCTGGAGTTCTTTACCCTGTCCGCGGAAAACGGCGGTTTCGGTCCCTTTGACCTGGAATTTTTCAATGGCACCCTCGCAGACGAGGATCCGCTCAGCCGCAAAGACTGATCCGTAAAGAATTAAAAAGGGCGCTCTCCGTGAGCGCCCGTGATCTTCCGCGGGGTCATATCAGGTTCAGAGGGTCGCCAGGAGTTCCCTGATCTGACTTTCCTGAAAAGGCTTGATGAGGATGCTTTCGGTATAGCGTTTGGCCCATTTCAGGGGTTCGGTGGAAGTAAACGAACTTCCGCCGGTCATGGCCACAATGCTGATGGTCGGATGTTCTTTGACCAGGGTCTTGATGACCTGAATGCCGTCTTTTTCGGGCATGAAGATATCCAGAAAGGCCATGTCGAAGTGCTTATGCTTGCACAGCTCAAGGGCCTGCGCTCCGTCAGCGGCTTCCAGCGCCTGGTGGCCGCAGTCGCTGAGTATGCCGCACAGCATGGCGCGCGTCACTCTGTCGTCGTCCGCCACAAGAATCGTTGCCATAGCTTGGCTCCTTTTTTCATTACAGGACACGCAACGCGGGCAGATACGTGCTGCCTGCGTTGGCGGTGTTATTCGTCGATGTTGCTTTCCTTGGCCAGTTCCTGAATGAGATCAAAGAGCTCCTGGATGACGTTGTTCAACTGGCTGAGGGCCGTAGCCGCGTTTTTCATTCCTTGAACCGTCAGGTTCGACATTTCCGAGACTTCTTCGGAAGCGGTGCTTATCTCCCTGCTTGTGGCCGACTGCTCTTCCACATTGGAGGCGATGGTCTGGACCTGGGTCGAGCTGCCGTCGACCAGCGTGAGGATCAGCTCCAGAGCGTTACCTGATTCATGGGCGAGCCTGGAGGCAGTGGTCACTGCTTCTCCTGCCTTTTCCGTGCTTTGCGTGGCATTGCTGGTGCCGTTTTGAATGGCCTGGATGGTGGTGGATACCTCGTGTGTGGCCTGCATGGTCTTTTCGGCGAGTTTGCGCACCTCGTCGGCGACCACCGCGAATCCACGTCCTGCCTCTCCTGCACGGGCGGCCTCGATGGCCGCGTTCAGGGCAAGCAGGTTGGTCTGGTCGGCGATGTCCTGAATCACGGTAATGACCTGTCCGATGCCCTGGGCCTGTTCGCCAAGGCCGTAAATATTCGTTTTCAGTGCTTCCGCGTGAGAGGAAACCTCCTTGATGGCTTCCACTGCCTGGCGAACCACCTGCGCGCCTTCTACGGCCTTTTGCTTGGCCTCGTCGGCCTGAACCGCCACTTCACTGGCGTTTCTGGCTGCATCCAGAATGGAATCGTTCATTTGATCCATGGACCGGGCGGTTTCGGACGTACGCTCGTTCTGCATGTTGGCGCGGGTGACGGTCTGGTCTATTTCCGAAGTCAGCCCTTCCAGGGCCTCGCGGGCCTGGTTAACGATGCCGGAGATGTTCGTCACCGTGCGCTTGATGGCGCCGTTTTGCAGTGTGAGTTTTTCTTCCTGGATTTTTACGTCCGTCAGCACTGCCAGCATGCACAGGCTGCCCAGGATGTTTCTGTCCAGGTCGTAAATGGGAGCGGTGTCGACTTTGATGAAAAAGCGTTCGCCCCGCGCGTCTTTGCCCTCATGAGAAAGGTTGGCGATGATCCGGCGTTCGTCGCAGGCTTCGCGCATGGTCTGGGCGACAATGGGAGCCATGCTGAAAAAGTGCTCGATGGCGCTGCCGATATGGTCTTCTGGCTCTCCATCGTGTCCGAGAAAGTTGATCATCATGGGGTTGACCAGAGTGATCCGGCCCTGCGTATCGGCAACGATGCAAGGCACGGTAAGGGCCTGAAGTATGCCTTCGGAAAAACCGATTTTTTCCTTGATGGCCTTGCACATGGAATTCAGGCTGGTGGACAGGTCGCCTATTTCATCCTGGCTGGTCACGGCGAGTTCGTTGTCGTAGTTTCCGGCGCGCACTTCCCTGGCGTAGCCTGAAGCGCGTATCAGGGGGCGGAGCACGGCATAGAAGATGAAAAATCCCAGCAGCAGCAGAACGACTGCCATGCCGCTGACTACAATGGCGATGCGCGTATAGGTCAGTTCGCGGGCTTCGCTGCGCATTTCCGAGACATCCCGATCAAAAACCAGCGCGCCCAGGATTTCGCGCGTGTCCATATGGCAATGGTGGCAGCTGGGTTCATTTTTGATCTGCACGACTTTGAAGAAGTCGCCGTTTATCAGCCCGTGGCGTTCTTCGCTCTTATCCTGCAGGATGTCGTTGATCCAGGCCAGAAGCTCGGGATAACGAAACTCCTGCCCGGCGGACTTGCTGATGGCTTCTGGTTTGCTGGCGTAGGAGATTTTGCCGTCGAAATCCAGCAGGTAGGCATGGGTGCCGGGTGAATGTTTGCTCAGGTTCAGAAAAGTGCGCGCGGTCTCTCCATCCTCACCTCGTGACATGGGCAGAGTGAAATCGCTACGGAACAGGTAGGATTCACGGTTGGAGGCATCCGTAAAACGTTTGTTGTTGGCGTTGGAATCCATCCAGAAGTCGATGCAGATATAGCCGGTGAAAAAAATGAGCAAAATGGGCGTACAGACAAGAATCAGTTTCCCGAGGAGCCCAAGTTGCGAGTAAGTTTTCATGATAGCGCTCCAGGCTTAGTCATTGGCTCCATGGGGGCGGCCGTACACACTGGGTTTGGGAACACGGTTTCCGTCATGGCAGGAGGTGCAGACACTCCATGCCGGATGTCCGTCAATGGCTTCGGGGTCGCCGTCCTCGGCGTGACGTGATCCTGGACCATGGCAGGTTTCGCAGCCAACATGCCCCAGATCGGGGGTTTGTTCGAAACTGACAAACCCGCCCGGTTTTCCCGCACCGGTGACATGGCAGTGGAAACAGAACATACGCTGCTCGTCGGTAAAATCGCTGAGCAGTTTGGGAAAGCCTTCGGATGGTTTAGCCTTGGTGGGGGCCATGGCCGAAAAAGACTGGCAGACACTCTCATGGCATTGGGCGCAAGCCCGGTCGCCTGTATACGAAGATTCCTCTGCAAAGGCCTCAGAATAAACGGCGATGGACACAAGACCCGAAAGCAGCACCGACAAAAGGAACGACTGAATGAGCATTTTCATCTGGGTGTCCTTAGTGCTATTGGGCGCATGCCGTCGCGCCCTAAAAAATTCGTAAAGCGATACTAAGGGAAACTGAAGGAAAGATCCATAGAGGAGTTGTTCTTTTAAAGGGAAAAAAACAACGTGTATTTTTACTAGGTTGTAATGATATAGCGAAAAAAGAATGCCATTGGAACGGAAGTTGAGAAACAAAAGGAGTATTTGAAATAAAATATTTGCTATGATTAACTATCGTAATTGTGATCAGTGAGTTCCGTCAGCAGTTCCTGTTGCGTTTGCAGCCAGCTTTCCAGTATCGGTCCAACCATTTGCTGCGTGTGCGCCTCCTCGCCACGGGCAGCGGCTTCTTCCAAGGCCAGAAAAAGCAGCCGGAGTTTTTCTGCGCCAATGTTGCCTGAAGCTCCTTTGAGTTTGTGGGCCAGCGCTTTCACCCGCTCGATTTCGGATGATTTGATGAGTGTCCGCAGGGCGTCCAGTTGCGGCGGCATGTCTTCCAGAAACACCTCGGCGCCGATGCGCCAGATTCTCGGACTCATATTTGTCAGAGCCAGCTCCATGTCCAGAATAAGGGGCTGTGCGTTTTCCTGTTGATCAGCCTGCTGTTCGCAGGCTTCGGTATCGGCCCCGGGATACAGGCAGCTGCCCGCAGGAAGCAGGCGCCCTCTCGTATCACGCGCCCGGGAAAGCACTTCCCCCACCACGGCAACCAGTTTTTTAAAATTGAAGGGCTTTGAGTCGTATCCATCCATGCCGGCGCGCAGAAAACGTTCCCGGTCTCCTTTCATGGCATGGGCCGTAAGGGCTATGATGGGCGTATAGACCGCGTTGTTTGTTTCCTCCCAATTCCTGATGCGCCTGGTGGCTTCCATGCCGTCCATGGGAGTCATCTGGACGTCCATCAGGATCAGGTCGTACTGGTTGCCCATACGCAGTTCCAACGCCTGGGCGCCGTTTGTTGCTGTTTCGATAATGTGTCCGCGGTCCAGCAGAAAGGCCTTTGCAAGTTCTATGTTGCTGCGGTCGTCGTCCACCAGAAGAATTTTGAGTTTTTCGAAACGCCGCGGTGGAGTGGTTTCATCCACCGGCAGAGGCTGCGGGCAGTGGGGAAGAAAAAACTCGGCGGTGAATTGAAAGGTGGAGCCTTTGCCGGGTTCGGACTGCACGGAAAGCCTTCCGCCCATCATGGCCGCAAGATGCTTGGAAATAGACAAACCCAGCCCGGTACCGCCGTATTTGCGGGTTACGAAGCTGCCGGCCTGCGTGAAAGGTTCGAAAATCGATTCCAGCTGCTCCGCTGTGATGCCGATGCCCGTATCCGATATGGAGAACTGGGCCTTTCGTTCGGAAAGCATCCGCACATCTAACCGGACCTCGCCTTGTTCCGTAAATTTGACGGCGTTGGACAGAAGATTGGTCAACACCTGGTGCAGACGTTTTTCCGGTCCCCAGACCCACGCGGGCAGGTTCGGGTCCAGATCGTAATGCAGCTGTACGTTTTTTTTCCGGCATTGATGGAGGAACATCTCCACAATATCGGAGATCATACTTGCCGGTGAAAAATCATTCTCTTCGATTTCCAGTTTTCCGGCCTCTATTTTAGAGAGATCCAGAACGTCATTGATCAGAGCCAGCAGCCTTTCTCCCGCATGCGCGATACGCTGCACAGACAGAAGGATGTCCGGAGTCAGGTCTTTTCTGGCCCGCAGCAGCTCGGAAAAACCCAGAATGGCGGTCAGCGGGGTACGGACCTCATGACTGACCGTGGCCAGAAAGGTCGATTTGATGTGACTGGCTTGTTCCGCGGCCTCTTTGGCCGCCTGCAGCTCGAGTTCGATCTGTTTGCGCCAGGTAACGTCCTGTCCCACCGCCTGGTACTCGGTCAGGGCGAGCTGGCTGTCATAAATCGCCCGCAGGGTCCAATGCTGCCAATTGTATTGTCCGCCCGGCCGCTTGGTACGGCTTTCAAAGGTGACCATCGGCTTGGCGGGTGTGAGTGAGGCGATTTTTTCCTGAATGCTCCAGGCGTCTTTTTCCGGCATAAAAGATTGAAAAAGGATGCCTGTGAGATTTCCGGGCTGTTTGCCGTAATAACGGGCAAAAGCGCCGTTGACGAATGAGAGCTTTCCGTGCGGCAGAAAACGGCAGATCAGTTCCGTCTGGTCCTCCACTATGGCGCGGTAACGGTTTTCACTGCTGCGCAGCACCTCTTCAGCCCGTTTGAGTCTGCTGACATCCGTCAGCACCAGAATCATATGGCCGTCGCTTCTGCTTTCTTCGATCAGGATGAATTTTGCGATGCAGTGTATGGCTTTCCCTTGCAGCGTCTGCACCTGTGTTTGAAATTCCATTCGCCAGGAGTTTTCCCATAGCGCCATGATCTGCTCCAGGCCGATATCCGGATTCAGCCCATAGAGCAGCCGTTCCGCATGCAGGGCGAACTGGTATTGGCTTTTGACGCCGAACAGGGAAAAGGAGATCTCATTGGCTCCCACCAGCTTGGTCTGCAGCAGGAGTTTTTTGCATTCGTGGGGGTTCGCACGCAGCCAGGGACGCAGCTCTGTTACGCCCTGCTCGTGCAATGCTTCAAGTTCGGTCAATACCGGGCTGAAATCCTGTTCAATGATGGAAACAGGCAATCTGTCGAAAAGATTGCGGAAGCGTGTTTCACTTTCCTTGAGCGCATAACCGGTGATCTTGCTTTTGGTAATATCGCTGGCAAAGAACAGTAGGCTTTGCGTACAGCCGTCCTTCTGTTGGATGGGGATCATGTCCGCAAGATACCAGCGCGACAGTCCCTGGGAAAAGTCCGCAATGAGTTCCACACCAAGGGCAGGAATTCCGGTCGTGAAAACGGCTTTGATATTTTTTCTGAGCGCATCCGGATTTTCAAAGTGGAAATGTTCCAGCAGGAAGGTTTCCTGAAGTTGCTGCTTGGTCAGACCCGTGGCCTGGCGGAAGGCCCGGTTTCCCTCAAGAATACGGCCTGTCGACGAAAGGCGCAGAAACAGGCTGGGCATGGCGTCCAGCGAGGTCTGCAGAACAGTGGTGCTTTCGGCGGCATCGTGTTTTGTATGTTTGTTGCGCCGCAGCAGCTTGAGTCGCAGGGCGAGTTCGGTGCAATCGGCGGAAAACAGGCAGAAATCACTGGCTCCTGCCGGCATGCCTTGGGCGGCAAGTTCGGGGTTGTCTTCCGGCACCAGCAGCAGCACCGGTGTATCAGCCGAACCGGGTATTTCCTTGATGCGTTCCAGCAGGCGGAAGCCGTTTTCGCAGAGTCCGGCGTCCAGCAGAATGCAATCGAAAGGGATACCTTCGGGGGGAGAGTCCAGCAACTCCAGCGTACGCGCCGCTGTGGTGGTCTTGATGAACGGTCCGAAGCCTTCCGGCAGCAGTTTCTGCTCCAGAGGGGCGAAGGAGTCGATTTGCCGGGCGGCGATGAGTGTCTTCATGGAGGTTCCTGGGCTGGCTGCATGGCTACTTGCAAACCGATATACGCTTTCTCGTCCGCGGGCTCAAGCAAAGATGTCCACACCCCACGGGTTCTGAAAAAAGGTGTTTCGGAAGCGGCAGGAGGAAATCAACTCACGTCGCAGTCATCGTTGCCCCAAAGCGGGCGCGTATGCTACAGTTCTGCAGGCTGAGAATTCATCCCCGATGACACGCATTTTTTCAGGAGGAATCATGTCCATACAAAAAGCAGCGGCATTTTCATGTTATATCGCGGACGCTCTGGCGCTGGGTGTGCACTGGATATACGATCAGCAGAAAATTCGGGAGACCTTTGGGCGCGTTACGGATTTTGTCGCTCCCGGGACGGTCTTTTACCATGCGTCACGGCCTCTGGGCGGATTTACTCACTACGGCGACCAGACTTTTCTGCTTTTGGAATCCATCGTCGAAAACAAGGGCTTCGTGCTGGATGATTTTTTTCAGCGCTGGGTGCCCTTCATGCGCGGCTATGACGGCTATATGGACGCGGCCACACGCCAGACCCTCGAACGGGTGGAGTTCGGCGAAGGCCCGGAATCTTCGGGTTCCAACTCGCATGATCTGGCCGGAGCCTCGCGCCTGGGTCCTCTGATCGCCTGCTACGGCGATGATGAGGAAGCCCTGGTCGCCGCGGCAAAAGCGCAGACGCGGATGACGCATAACAATGCCAAAGTCCTGGCGGCCGCGGAGTTTTTTGCCAGGGTCGTCAGCCGCGAGCTTCGGGGCCAGGCGCCTGTGGCGGCCATGCGCGAGGCTGCAGCCCTGGATTACGGCATACCGGACGTGGCCGACTGGGTGGAGTCGGGGCTTGCGCTGGCCGGAGAAGACAGCCTGGCGGCGGTCGCCGAACTCGGCCCCACCTGCAATGTGGATGAAGCCTTCCCGGCCACGGTGCAGCTGATCGCCAGCCATGAAAATGATTTTGAAAACGGGTTGATCGATTGCGTCATGGGCGGCGGAGATTCCTCGGCCCGGGCCATGATCGCTGCCCCGGTGCTTGCCGCAAATCCGCGGAACAACGGCATGGAGGCCATTCCGTCCCGCTGGGTGGAGGCCCTGGTCAAAAAGGAGGAAATCCTGCGAATGCTGGATGCCCTCGGCGCCTAGGACATCACAACAGGTAAAAACTCCGGGCTAGTCCTCGTCGGATGAGGCGGAGTGATCTTGCCTGCGGTGCGTCAGCACGGGGTTCATGGCCTGAGATGCCCCAAAGATGACGGACACCTGCTGAGAGGTTAAGGTTCGCTCATGCAGGAGGAACGCATGGGAAAGACCAAATCGTACTCGAAGGAATTTAAGCTCTCAGCGGCCAAGCTGGTGACAGATCTTGGCTATTCTTACAAGGAAGCTGCCAGCCAGCTCGGTTGCAGCTCCTGGTCCATCAGACAGTGGGTCATCAAGTTACGGGAAATCGGTGAATTGCCACCGGTCAATGAAACGGCCACTTCTGCTCAAGAGCTCAAAAAGCTCAGGGATGAAAACGCACAGTTACGAATTGAGAACGAAATATTAAAAAAGGCAGCGGCGTACTTTGCCAAGCAGTCCCTGTAAGGTACGCCTGGATTGATGCTCATAAGGGACTTTTTAAATTGAAAGATCTGTGTCGAATGCTTTCCGTGAGTCGGAGTGGTTACTACGAATGGCGTGTACGTATGCCGAGTCGGCAACAACAGCGCCATGAAGCAATAAGCCAGGCAGCCCGGTCGTTTCACGAGGAAAGTAGGGGTATTTATGGATATCGTAAGGTCCATAGGGATCTCAACGAGAATGGAGTGACTTGCTGCCGTGAAACAGTGCGTAATGTATTGGCGGAACAGGGACTCCGTTCCAATATTCGACGTAAGCATCGATATCCTAAAGCGGCTACTCACGAGCCTGTGGCTGAAAATGTATTGTCACGCGTTTTTACGGCAAGCGCCCCGAATCAAAAGTGGGCTGGAGATATAACATATATCCCAACGGTTGAGGGTTGGCTTTATTTAGCTGTGATTTTAGATATATTTTCCAGAAAAATAGTAGGTTGGGCCATGTCGCATCGCGTCGACAGCAGACTCGCTTGCCGTGCCCTGCAGATGGCACTTGAAACTAGAAGGCCACAAATCGGCGTACTTCACCATAGCGACCAAGGCAGTCAGTATACAAGTGATATTTATCTAAAATTATTGGCAAAAAATGGGATGGAATGCAGTCTGAGTCGTCGAGGCAATTGCTGGGACAATGCCGTCGTCGAGAGCTTTTTCGGTAAACTTAAGAGCGAGTGGATTCGCTTTAAGACCTACAAAAGCAGAGCACAGGCACAACAGGATATCTTTATTTACCTGGAAATATTTTATAACAGGCAAAGGCGACACGCATTTCTGGACTACATGAGTCCGGAGGCGTTTGAGGAAAGCTACCATAAAAACATCAAGGAAGCGGCCTGACCTCACGTGGCGTGTCCGTCATCTTTGGGGCATCTCAGCCGAGGAGTAAGAAAAAAGATAGGGGTAGTTGACCTGCAGATAGTGCAGATATTCAAGCCACTGCAGCAGCAGCCAGTGATAGGCCCGTTTCATGTCGCCCGTAAGATGGGTGAGGTCGTCTTCTGTGAATGCATGACGGCGTTCCAGTTCTTCTTTGAGATGGAAAACGGTCCTGAGCAGCTCTGTGAAGGCCTCGTGCTCCAGCAACAGCGGGTTTTCCAGGAGCCGGAGCAGTGTAGGCGTGGATTCCTGCAATAGCGCGAGCAGGCCCTGGGCGTCGGTGCGGCGGATATCCACATTGTAGCTGTATTTTTGGAGGTATTTTTTTGTCGCGGTGTAGTTTTTTTTGGTCCAGCTGGAGTCCACGGCGAAAACCTGGGCCAGATGGTCCGCTTTCAAATCGGAATCCAGCATCTGGTGCAGCAGTTTCATGCCCACCTCGCTGAAAAAAACGCCGATGACCATGTTCAGTTTCTGCAGGCGGTTGGACTTCTCCCGCCGCGAAAGCATGGTTTCCGCGCCCGATGCCAGAATACCGAAAAAAGTGCCGCCGCCGGTGATGATGATCACTATGGCCAGCAGTTTGCCCTCCGGGCTCATGGGATGAATGTCGCCGTAGCCAACGGTTGAAATTGTGACAATGCTGAAATATAGGGCGTCAAGGATGTGCATACCTTCGATATGAACGAACCCGAGGGTGCCAACCAGGACAGTGGCAAAAAACACCGAGGTGAACAGAATCAGTCGCGTTTTTTCCATGTCAGGTGCTATAGCCTGATGCGACAGGTTTGAAAAGCCGTTGCTGTTTGCCTCTCATACAAGCGCAGGCCAGGACAGAGCCGGACTGTCTGTTTGCCGGCTTGACAGGAGAACAGCTATGCATGCCGCCATATCCGCCGACACTTTTCACCGGGCCTGTCTGTTGCCGGCCTGCGCGTTGCTGGTTCTGGTTTCCCTGATAGCGTTGCCGCCAGGAGCGCGTGCGCAGCAGGATGCGCCTTTTCTGGCCTCGGCCATGAGCGGTGATCTGGCCTTGAGCGTCAATTCCTGCGATACGCAGGACAGTTTTGCCAACGCCTTCGGCGATACCACCCGGCCGCACTACGGCAAATACCTGTTGCTGACGCTCACGGTGGTGGACAAAGGGGAGCAAGCTCTGAAACTCGATCCCAAGATGTTCGTGCTCCGCGACAGAAGGGGACGGCATTTCACTCCCAATTCGCTTTCTGACAGACTGTTGTTTTTTGACGGCTTGCTTCCGGGAAAGCCTGTGACCGGGAGGCTGGTTTTTGATATTCCGGCTGATGTGGACGCGCCCAAGCTGGCGGTCAGCGTTGGCAACGGTAAAACAGCCCTGATCGAACTCCAGCGCGTGCAGGGCGCCACCATGTCCGGAATGGGCTCGGGGGCCGGCAGCGCCTCATCTCAGGGGGCTGCCCGGAAATCCGGAGCAGGTTCCGGTCCGGCGTCCGGCGGCATTGTTGCCCCTGGAGAGGGGAACGCCACCGCAGGGCTGGCTGCCGCAGGCTACGCGGGACAGGGAGCCCCGTCGGCGTCCGGTGTCCGGGGGGCAGGGACTGGAGCCGGTGGGGGGACGCCTTTGGGCGTGGCCATGGCAGGTCCCTTCAATTTTGCCGTAATGCAGGTGGAACGCCGGCAATCGTATAGAGACGCTTTTTACGAGTGGATGACATCCTCACTCGGTTTTTATTTGACGGTACGCATCATGGCTCAAAATATGGACACGGCTCTCCATGGGCTGGAGCAACGGATGTTTACCGTACGGGACGAACAGGGCAGGCAGTATACCCTGAACCCCATGAGCGACAGGCAATTGTTTGCCAAATCACTCAAACCCGGAGGATCTTCCGCCGGGGTGTTGGTCTTCGAGGTTCCCGCGGAAGCCAGGGATTGTGTGCTGGTCATACAGGCGGACAAAGAGGGGGCAACTCTGGCAAGGGCGGAGATTCCCTTGCCCTAACAGCCTTGTAGACGGGCGTATGGTAGTAATGATGGATACGACTGAATTTCGGCAACGCATAGGGCCGGCCCTGGTGGGCGAGGGCTTGATCAATGCGGAGCAGTTGCAGACGGCGCTGCAGCATCAAAAACGCTTTCCTTTTTTTACCATCGGGCAGATTGTGTCCATTCTCTTCCGCGTTCCTGTGGGAAGTATCGATGAAGTCAATGTCCACAAGGTGGTTTTGCCGCAACTGCCTCCCGTTTTTATGACCCGGATGGTAAAAATAGCTAAAGAGGATCGCTTTACCAAAGATTTCGACATTAAAAATTTTATTACACATATAGAAGCCCAGGTGCATAATTTCGACGTCATCAACGTGGTGGCGCGCAGCTATGAAAAGGAAGGGGACGAGTATCGCCGGACGGAATACAGAAGCAGCATTCAGACCAGAATGAAAATCCAGCTGCTGATCTCCACCCGGACGGGAGAGGTCGTCCGGGCCAAGATATCCGTCCTGCACGACAGCCGGGAACGCGGTCTGGCAGTGGAAGAGAGCGACGAGGATCTCAAGGGCTCGGTTTATTTTGATTTGCGCAAAGTGTTTGTGGAATCCATGCGAGAGCAGGGGGGCGGAGCGTCTTGACCGGGATGAAAAGCCGCCCTTTTCGGGTGCAGTTTGTCCTGGGACAGCTGACTTTTGGCGGGTCCGAGCGCCATGTGGTGGACCTGGCCCGCAAGCTGGATTGCGAGCGTTTTTTGCCCCAGGTGCTTTGTCTGCGTTCCGGCGGGCCGTTGGCAGATGTCCTGCGGGAAGCCGGCATAGCGTACGCGGAAGCTCCCGTGGTCAGCTGGAAACGGCCCCCCATGTGGGAGCTTTGCCGGGCTGTCCGCGCCTTCCAGCCCCAGGCGCTTTGCGTATATACCTATGTGGACAAGCTCTGGGGACGGCTGGCCGGCATGCTTTGCGGCGTTCCCCTGGTTCTCTCGGCCTACCGCACGGTACGCAAACCCTGGTATGAGCCCCTGCTGCTGCCAAAAACCACGGCCGTGGTCGCCAATTCGCGCGCGCTGCAGCAAAGCTTCCGTCAAATGTACCGCTACCCGGCGGAAAAGGTGTTGTTCCTGCCCAACGGCATTGACCTGTCCCGCTTCAGCCCCGCCTGCAAACTGGACGCACGCAAAGCCCTCGGCCTGCCTTTTGACGCGCCCATTGCCGCGCAGGTGGCCCGGTTCGAGCTGGTTAAGGACCATATGACCTCTCTGGCGGCTTTTGCCCTGTTGCGCAAGACATTGCCTGACGCAGTGCTGGTGCTGGTAGGGCACGGTTCGGAACAGGAACGGATCGTTGCCAGAGTCAGGGAACTGGACCTGGAAGCAGCCGTACGCATGCTCCCGTCGGACTCCGACGTGCCCACGGTGTTCGCGGCTGCGGATACGGTGCTGCTCAGTTCCCGTTCCGAAAGTCTGCCCCGGGTGATCATCGAGGCCTCGGCCTGCGCACGGCCCGTCATCGCCACGGATGTGGGCGGCTGCAGCGAGGTGGTCCGACACGAACGGACGGGCTTTATTGTTCCTCCGGAAGCCCCGGAAGACATGGCCGGATGCCTCGTCCGCCTGTTAAGCGATACGGAGCTGGCCGAAGAGATGGGCAAGGCCGCGCGCGAACTGATCGCCGCCAAACACAGCCAGGAGGTCATGGCCCGGGAGTTCGAAAATATCCTGTTGAAGCTGTCTGATGAAAACGGCCAGGAAAAACAGAGAGTCTAGACTTTTTCGCGCAATCAAGGTAGGCTTTTTCCGATTATAATTTGTATGACAATGTGATGCAGGTCGAACGTTGCCTGCTTCTGATACCGCCGGAGGGGCCTATGCGCTACGGAATACTTGCCTTGATGCTGCTGCTGACCGCAGTGGCAGGGTGCAACGGAAAAACGACGATAGATCCCAGTCGATACGGTCGCGGGCCTGCTGTACAAGTGCCCAATGATTCTCTGGCGCCGCCGCCTGCTCCTGTTGGCGAACAGGGCCAGCTTGGGGAAACGGATTTACAGCCAGCGCCGCAGGTTGCGCAGACTCCCCAGGCGGAAAAGCCTTTGCCGGCTCCCAAGCTCGCACCGCCTCCGCCCCAGGAGCCGCGCGAAGTGGTCATCTACCAGGTCGGCGTTTTTTCCGATATCGCCAATGCCACGGCAATGAAGAGCAAGCTTGACCGGGCCAGCTTTGAAACCAGCCTCGAACGCGATGTTTCCCTGCCGCAACCCGTATACCGCGTGACGGCCAAATGGTACGGCAGCGATCCCGAGGGACGCGCGCGCCTGCAGGATGTCGGCGTTGTGGACGCCATCGTGCTGGGCGGCAGCCAGCGTCCGGCGCAGCCCGCACCGGCTCCTGAGCCCGCCTTTTCTTCACCTGCGCCTGCCGGGCCATTGCTTTGCTTCCAGGTCGGGGTATTCAGTGATCCGGTCAATGCTGCGCGTATGCGGGATAAACTGGACTCCCAGGGCATTCGTGCGGATACGCCCGAAGAAGTTGTGGACGGCCGGACCTACTATAAAGTGATCGCCATGCTGCCCGGTTCCAAGGAAGAGGCCCGCGGCCGCCTGGCCATGCTGGGCTTTCCGGATCCCATCTATTTGCCGAGCGCCACAGCCAATACGGCCGTGCCTCCGAATCTTCCCGCTGATGCGCCCGGAGACGTGCACAGCTCCATGGTGTCTTTTCAGGCGGGCTCTTTCAACGACGTGGAAAACGCCGAGGCCCTGCGTCGCAAGCTCAACAGCGCGGGCTTTACTGCGGAGATCGAACTGATTAGTCTTGAGGCAGGCAACAGGTACCGCGTAGTGGCCACCGGATCCGGGACTCCCGCCTCGGTGGAGGCTTCGCTGCGGCAGTTGGGCGTGCAGAATCCGCTGCTCCTGCGTCGCTAAAAAAAGCGGGAAACGCGCTTCCCGCGAAATGTTCTTTTTTTAAAAGACACCTGCGCGGTATGGGCGCATTTTTTCGTGAAACTAGTCATCAGCATAGACGTAGAAGAGGAAGGCCTGTTTTCCGGGCACTACGCGCAAACTGCTCCTGTCTCCAATGTAGGACGGCTGCGCAGTCTGGAATTTATTAGCAAGGAACTTGGCCTTCCGCTGACCCTGCTGGCGGATTATCCGGTGTACGCGGAGCCTGCCGCGCGTGAGACGCTGCTTTTCTGGCAACAGGAGCACGGCGCCGAACTGGGGGCGCATCTGCACCACTGGACCACGCCGCCGTTCGAACCACTGCCGGGCCGGACTCCGACCCCCTGTGATCAGATTCCCGTGGACCTGCTGCGCAGGAAACTGGAGAATCTGGTGGAGCTTATGGAGCGCGAAACCCACAGTAGTCCCCGTTCCTTCCGCATGGGGCGTTTTGATTTCGCGCCCGTCCTGCAGGAACTGCTGCCCGATTGCGGCATGCGTGTGGATTCGAGCCTGGTGCCGCTGCGGGCCATGCCCAACGGTCCGGACCATTTTTTGATACCGCCTGATCCCTATGCGCTCACGCCGCGTCTCTGGGAAACTCCCGTGACAATGGTTCCGCTCGTCCGCGCCACTCCCCGGCTGGTCTACGCCCTGGCCGGGCGGCTGCCGATGAATGCGCGTTTCAGGTTGCTCAAGCTTTTTCGCCTGACCTGCGCGCTGGGCATCCACCCCTTGTGGCATCCATCCGCGACCATGCGCCGGGCCGTGCGTTTGCATCACGCGCGCGGCGGGCAGGTGCTGAACATGTTTCTGCATTCGTCCGAATTGATGCCCGGCGGCTGCCCCAAAATCCGCACCGAATCCGACGGCCGGGAACTGCTGGAAAAAATCCGGACGTTTCTGGTCTGGCTGCTGGAACAGTACGAAGTCAGCGGCGTGACTCTGGCGCAAACGGGGAATGCGGCATGACAACGGCTTGGGGATCTTCCCGCAACTGCCTGTTGTAAAAGGCTTGGATACATCTCATCCTGCAAAGCTGAAAAAACCTTTTCAGACCGCCGGAGGCATCATACCGCATGCGTAATCGCTGGCTTAAAAATATACTGACCCTTGCTCTGGCCCTGCTGCTTTGTCTGTTATTGCTTGAAGGACTGTTCAGGTGTTATTTCGGGCAGACCTATGCCAGGCGCGCGCCGTTTTACCAGGAGGACGCGGACCTGGGCTGGATGCCGCATTCGGGCCTGGACGACAGCTTTTACGGTCCGGATTTTTCCATGAAGATCCGTACCAACGCCGAGGGACTGCGTCTTGGCGAACTCGGTCAGCTCCCGGAAGACGCTGATCGCGTGTTGCTGCTGGGCGATTCGTTCGCCTTTGGCTGGGGTGTGGACACGGACCAGACCCTGGCTTCGTATCTGGACGCATCCCTGAACGCGTCCTGCGGCCTGCGCCTTGAAAACCTGGGCGTAAACGGCTACGGCACGATGCAGATTGTTGCGCGGGTCAAAAAATATTTCAGCGCGCATGACCCGTCCAAAGTACGGGCGGTCATTCTGTTGCATTGTCCCAACGATCCCATGGACAACGTGATCTATCTGCTTGTCCGGATGGGTCTGCGCCAGGTGCATTTTGAGAGCGTCAACAACAGCTGGTCCCATCTGCTGAATTTTATCAACCGTACGGAGTATATGAACCTGGTGGTTTCAACGGATAATAGTAAAATCGAGCCTGTAGCCAACAAAAATCTGTTCGCTTTTCCGGTGCAGGTCGCCAAAGGCGGCACGCCCTCCGTGGAACTGAACGGCAAGACATACGCGCTTACGCGCGACGAGTACGACCTGAGCATCCTGCGACCTGCTCTCAGCCCTTTGCACGAGGCGCTTCTGGTAAAAAGCCTGCGCGAACTCCAGTGCGAGGTCCTGCCCCGGGTGCCCGTCATCCATGTGGTGACCTATGGCTCCGGATGGTATGCCGGTGCGGTCAAGCGCGTGGTCGGTGAAGCCGGATCATCCTGCGACGCCGATGTGGACTTTTTAGGAGAATTGCCTGTGGATGGATACACGGGTAAGATTTACAACGAACATAGCGGGCTGCATTATACGCCCGAACTCAATGCGCATTACGCCCGCGAGCTGCTGGCCGAGCTGCAGCGTCTGGGCGTATGCCGTACGGGCGCTCCGGGCGAGATGCGGGAAGCAAAGGAAATAGCGAAATGAGAATGCATTGTCTGCGCCATGTGGCGTTTGAAAACGAGGCCGCCATAGGCGGCTGGGCAAAAGCTCAGGGCTATGAACTGAGCTGCAGCGACCTGTACGCGGGAGATTTGCTGCCCGAGCCGGACGCGTTCGACTGGCTGGTGGTCATGGGCGGTCCCATGGGTGTGCACGATGTGGCGGACTACCCGTGGCTGCTGCAGGAAAAGCTGCTCATTTCCCAGGCTGTGGAGCGCGGCAAAACCGTGCTGGGCATCTGCCTGGGCGCGCAGCTCATTGCGGACGTGCTCGGCGGGCCTGTGACCCGCAATCAGTACAAGGAAATCGGCTGGCTGCCGGTGCGGCTGCACCCCGGAGCTGCCAAGAGCCCGGTCTTTGCGGAACTGCCCGCCGAATTCATGGCCTTTCACTGGCATGGCGACACCTTCGCCTGTCCGACGGGAGGAACGCAGGCGGCATACAGCGCGGGCTGCGACAATCAGGCTTTTGTGTTCAACGAACGGGTGGTCGGACTGCAATTTCATCTGGAGACCACTGCGGAGTCCATGGAAAGCCTTTTGACCCATGGAAAGGACGACCTCACCCCCGGACCATTTGTCCAAAACGCGGATGAAATGCGGCAGCAAAGCGCGGAATATCTGGATCAACTGCATAGCATGATGGAAAGCATGTTGCGCGGTCTGGCTTCCGTGACAGGAGTATAAAATATGCGCAGAAAAAAGAATGAAATCACGGACAGCCCGGAAGTGGAAGCCGTGTTGCGTGGCGCCGAGGTCCTGCATCTGGCATTGAACGCGGCGGGCGCGCCCTATGTGCTGCCGCTGAGTTTCGGCTTTGAACCGGGCAGGATTTATTTTCATTGCGCCAGAGAAGGGCGCAAGCTAGATCTGATCCGTGCCGACGGCAATGTGGGCTTCGAGGTGGAGAGCGACGTTCGCCTCAAGGAACCTGAATCACCCAGCGACCCGTGCGAGTACGGCGTACGTTTCAAAAGCGTCATCGGGACCGGAAAAGCGCGGATCGTGGAAGATCCGGAAGAGCGCATCCACGGCCTGCGTCTGGTCATGGAGCACTACGTCCCGGGCGAGTGGCAGTTCAAAGAGGAAAAGCTGGCCATCACCACGGTGGTTTGTATTGATATCGCCACGTTGAGCGGTAAGAACAACGGGTATTGAGGCGGTCCGCGGGGAGCGTCAGATCAGGTAATTTGCGGGATCCAGGGGCATTTCCTGGGGGGAGAGCGCTGAAGCGATATTGTAGGCTTCCTTGTCGGGCGAATCCTGCTGCTGCAGTTCCAGCAGGTCGATGGTCCGGGCGCGGAGGTGGCGGCCTTTGTTGTCCAGGACCAGGGTCACGGAAGGGTACAAGGGCGTTCCGGGATTGGATCCGCTGACAATGGCGGTGTATCCGTTGCGCAGCAGTACGAAAGAGCCCACGGGATAAATTCCCAGCCATCTGATGAAGCGGTCCACGTTTTCCGGCAAAAAATCCTTGCCCCGCCGCGAGTAGATGATTTGGAGGGCTTCATTGGGCGGAATGCTGGGTTTGTACACCCGCTTGCTGGTCAGCGCGTCGTATACTTCAACCAGGGAAACGAGCTGTGCCAGGCTGTGGATGTGCGAACCCGTGAGCCCGAGGGGATAGCCTCCTCCGTTGACCTTTTCATGGTGCTGGAGAATGCCGTCGAGAATGTGCGAATCAAATACGCCGTGTTGGTCGAGCAGGCAGAATCCCAGGGACGGATGGCGCTGCATGACCTCGAATTCTTTGACGGTGAGTTTCCCGGGTTTGTTGAGAACATCCTTGGGGAGCAGCACCTTGCCGATATCATGGAACATGGCCGCGATGCCCAGTTTTTTGAGCAGCTCCAGGGGAAAATCCAGGTGTACGCCGAAAGCCACGGAGATGACGCAGGCATTGACCGAGTGGGTGTAGGTGTACTCATCAAAAGCGCGCAGCTTGCAAAGACTGACAATGGCGTCATTGTTGCGGGAAATGCTGTGGGCGATATTTTCAATAAGTGTTTCGGCCTGTTCCACATCGGGCTTGTTTCCGAGTCTGGCGTCGTGGATGCACTGTCTGGCCAGGGTCAATGAATCCCGGTAGATTTGGCTCGCTCTGTCCAGCTCCTTGAGGTAGGATTTACGCTTGGGGTCCGCGGATGCCGTAGATTCAAGGGATTCCCCCTGGTGGTCAAGCGTGATAGAGAGCTGTTCGTCGCAATGAAAAAACGCGTCCTCCTGGGCTTCGACAAAGACTTCGGTGAAGCCTTTGTTGCTGATCAGGTCGATCTGTTCCTGGGAGCCGATGTATTCGTCATGAGGATAGAGAAAGGGGTGCTCCGAACAGGGAAGCCCGGCATTGATGGTGCACATGCCGACTTTGAGATCGCTTACGGGGATTTTCTTCACGGTGTTTCCTCGTTGAAAAAACAATTCCTGAACAGCCCGACTAACGAAAATGTATAGGGTGACTCTGCAGCTTTGTCAAAAAGATAATTCTCCAACGTAACGAGTTATGAAATAAGAATAAACTGAATACAGTGACGTTGATGCACCCATAAATGTTGTTGGAGTAACGATTTGGCAACTTGGTACGGTGTTTTGGATAGCTGCAGCCTTGTTGCTGATGTAATGGTCTGTTTGTTAAAAATAATAAAGAAATTTCGCTTACATTAACATATCACGAAATGTATGAAACTCAGTATACAATCAATTAGTAAAGCATACGGCGGAAACGATCTGTTCAGGGAGTTTTCGCTGGAAGTTGCGTCCGGGACGCGTCTGGCGGTTATCGGTCCCAATGGAACCGGAAAATCGACTTTAATCAAAATACTGGCCGGAGTGGCTGAACCTGATTCCGGCCGGGTACAGGTTCCCAGTGGCGCGCGCGTCGGCTATGTGGCTCAGGAACTGGATCAGGGGGATCTGAGCAAGCCGCTCTTGACCTTTGTGCTGGACGCCCTGCCTTCCTGGCGGGAGTTCTGGCACGAATGGGAAGAAGCCACCCAGCGCAACGATACGGCCGCACTTGGGAGGCTGGCGGAAAAACAGCATGAGTTCGAGCTTGCTTACGGCTACAACCCCGAACACAAAGCCCACGCCGTATTGAGCGGCCTGGGGTTCGACATCACCGAGCACAGCAACGCGCTGGCAAGTTTTTCCGGCGGCTGGCGCGAGCGGGCCAAACTGGCCCGTGTTCTGGTGGCCGGCGCAGACATCCTGTTTCTGGATGAACCAACAAACCATCTGGATCTGGAGGCCGTGGAATGGCTGGAAGCCTTTTTGCTGGCCTACACGGGCGTGCTGGTCTTTGTGGCCCACGACCGGCTGTTCATAGACCGGGTGGGCACCCACGTGCTGCTTCTGGGCGGCAGCAAACCGCAGTTCCGCAAAGGCACTTTTGAGGAGTTCCTGGCCTGGCAGGCCGAGAACGAGGAGCAGCGCCGGCGCGAAGCCAAGCGCTTGAGCGACGAAATCGAAAAGAAGATGGATTTCGTCCGGCGCTTCAAATACAAGGCCACCAAAGCGCGCCAGGCAGGGTCCAAAAAGAAGCAGGCCATGAAGCTCGAAAAAGAGCTCGAAGGCCTGAATCCCGAACGCAAGCGCAAGACCCTGGAGTTCAAATGGCCTGAGCCCGCGCGTACGGATAAAACCGTGCTTGCCGCCGCTGACCTGACCTTTGGATTCAGCAAAGATAAAGCGCTCTGGAAGCCGCTGACCTTCAATCTGTACAGAGGCCAGAAAATAGCCTTGGCCGGTCCCAACGGTTGCGGCAAGTCCACCCTGATCAAGCTGGCCGTGGGCGATCTCAAACCCTGGTCCGGCAACGTGGAAATGGGCTCCAAAGTCCGGATCGGCTATTATACGCAGCATCAGCTGGATATTCTGGATCCGGAAAAGCCGGTTCTTTCCGAATTGCGGCGTCTTTCCGACCCCAAAATGACGGAAGAGGAACTGATGAGCGTGCTGGGGCTGTTCATGCTGGGGCAGAATTTTTTCGACCGGCCCGTACGCGAGCTCTCCGGAGGCGAAAAGGCCCGGCTGGTGCTCTCGAGCCTGTTTCTGGCCCGAGCCAATTTTCTGGTGCTGGACGAACCCACCAACCATCTGGACCTGGAAAGCCGTGAGGCGCTGGTGCAGGCGCTGGAGTCCTACGACGGAGCCATTTTGCTGGTGGCGCACGACCGCTGGCTGCTGGGCCGCGTGGCCGAACAGGTCTGGGAGCTTTCCTCCGAGGGCATCGAACAGGACCTGGGCGGATTCGAGGAATACGAACGCAAGCGGCGCGAGCGTGCCGCGGCTTTGCAGGAACAGGACTCGGCTGAAAACGCCGGGCAGCGCCAGCTTTCGCGCGAGGACATTAAAAAGGCCAAACGCGAGCAGGCCGAATTGCGCAACAAGCTGTATCGCGAACTGAAACCCAAGCGAGAAGCCCTTACCAAACTGGAAACCGAACTGGACAAGGTGCTGACTGAAATGGACGCCGCCGAACAGTCGCTGGCGGATCCGGAGGTCTATGCGGACGGACAGCGGGCAGCCAAGCTGTTGAAAAGTTACCAGGACAGCAAAGACGCCAGCGAGACTCTCATTGAGCGTATGGCGTTGCTGGAAGAGGAAATAAGCGATCTGGAAGAGCGGCAGAAGGGATTCGGCCCGGAGTAATGCCCGGGTCGCCGGTTACGTGCCCTTGTTTGTAAACGTTCTGTTACTCAGTGGGCGGAGCCTTGCCCGCACCCGGCAAATAGGCTAGTTCTCCCGCCATGGACTCACGCCCGCGGGCGAACAAGGAGCTGCCATGGATATCCGCGACGACGGCCTGCCTGTCTTCACGTTTTATGTGGATCAGGACGAACGGGCGCAGATCATCTGTCCGAAATGTGGAGACTCCCGGGTGGTCGATGCGACCAGGTTCCGGGATTTCAAGACCTCCCTGCGCATTCGTTGTACCTGCGGTGAGGTGTTCAAGGGCATTCTTGATTACCGCAAGTCCTACCGCAAGGCTGTCGACCTCTCCGGCAGCTACGAGAATCTGGCCACGATGGATTCCGGCCGGATGCGTGTCATCGATCTTTCTCTGGGCGGACTGCAGATGCAAACCACGGAAATGCACCGGCTCAGTCCGCGCGATATTCTGGAGGTCCGCTTCGCCCTGGACACGCCCGACCGTACGGAGATACGCAAGCGGGTCGAGGTGTTATCCGTACGTGGGAACCGGATAGGCGCGGCATTTTGCAAAGACCAGGAACGAGACCCGGAACTGGGCCTCTATCTTATGTGACAGTGCCCATACGTACATTTTAGACCATGGAGATAAACCGATCATGAGTATTCGTCTTTCCCGAATCGCTTTACTTTGTGTTTTTTGCTGTATGCTGCTGTTGGGCAGCGCGGCAGTCTGCTGCGCGGACAACACCGACGCCAAAGCCCTGGACGAGGCCGTGGCCCGCGTGCTGAAAGAACATCCGGAACTCGTCCTGCAGGCCCTGGAATCCCGTCCCGTGGAGTTTGTGGACATTCTGCAGGCGAGCATGGAGAAGAAAAAACAGCAGGATTTCATCAAGGATATCGAAGCGAAGATCAAGAATCCCTTTCACCCCAAGATCGACCCCAAGCGGCCCTACAGAGGCGCGAAAGACGGCGACGTGACCATCGTACTGTACTCCAACTACGGCTGCCCCTACTGTAAACGGGCCAATGTCACCATCGACCAGCTGATGGCCAAGGACCCCAAAAAAGTCAAAATGTTGCTGAAACATTTTCCCTTTGAGGAAGTCACCGAGAAATGCGCAATGGTCTTCGAGGTTCTGGGGCGCCAGGACATGAAAAAAGCCTGGGATTTCCACGAGTTTTTGTTTGAAAATCGCGACGAACTGCACAAGGGCGGCATGGAAGGCTTGGACAAGCTGATGCGCAAATTCGGCCTGGATCCGGCAGCCATGGAAAAAGAAATCGCCAAGCCTGAAATCCAGGATATCATCAAGTCCGATATGGAAGAGGTCCGGCAGATGGGGGTCAACGGCGCTCCCGTGCTGGTGATCAACGGAGTGATGATCAACGGCGCGCTTCCGCTGGATACGCTGGAAGAGGTCATCGGGATGATCGAAAAAGACGGCGCGCAGCAGGCTAAGAAGAAAGAATAGCGAGATCTTCCGGACGCGTATCCGGAACTCGAGAACACGAATAATCACCGGACGGCTCCCGCAAGCGGAACCGTCCGGTTTTTTGTGTGCGGCTGTAAAAAGGGCGGGCTGCCTGGGGTCAGGCAGCCCGTGTGTCATGGTGATTACCCGGCCTGGTAAAAGAACCAAGGAGGGTTTGCAACAGAGGTTGATCGGGGAGCTTCTAGAGCTGCCCTTCTTTGGGCAGGACCGGATTGGCCCGCAGTTCGGCGAGCTTTTCGTGCATTTCGCTGCCCAGGTAGTATTTTTCCGGAGGCGTGATGCTGCCGCCGGAAGCCAGGGTTTTGAGCCCGGCAAGCACTTTGTCCGGGGTGGCCGGGAGTTCGAAGATGCGGACGCCCGTGGCGTTGTAAATGGCGTTGACAATGGCCACGTGTCCGGCGGTCAGGGAAAGCTCGGCGCAGCCGCAGGAGCCGAACGGACCGCTGGGGCGCGGCGTTTCCGTGTACTCCAGTTCGATGTCGTCCGGGATGTCCTTGATGAACGGGAAGCCCTGGGCCACCAGGCTGACGTCCTTGTCCGGGTCCACGAAATCCTCTGATAGCGCCAGGCCGATGCCCTGGGCGATGCCGCCGTACATCTGCCCGTCCACCACCAGCTTGCTGCCCAGTGTGCCGAAATCGGCATGCAGGGTCACTTTCAGCACATGGGTTTTGCCGGTGTTCATATCCACTTCCACTTCGCTCATGAACACGCCGTAGGTATGGGTGGGGTTCGGGTCGCCCTGCATGGTGTTGACGTCGCAGGGAGTGGAGATGTCCATGGTGCTGGCCGTGCCTCTGTATTTGAGCGGAATGTTTTCCGCAGCCATTTCCTCATAGGTCCGGAAGCTGCCGTCGGCTTTACGCATGGCTTCAATCAATTGTTCCGCGCCGTTGATGATGGCCTTGCCGCCCATGTAGTGCGAGCGACTGCCCGCGGCTGCGCCCAGGAACGGCACCAGGGCGGTGTCGTTGAGCACCAGTCTGATCTGTTCGGGCTTCAGCCCCAGCGGCAAGAGGGCTTCGTGCGCCAGGCACAGTGCGCCGGCGTCCGCGCCCTGCCCCATGTCGTGCCAGCCGGCAAAAAGCGTTACCGTGTTGTCGGGATTGAGTTCGAGGTCCACCTCGGCGAAGTCATGGGCCGCAAAAGAGCTGTCGTACATGCCCAGAGCCAGCCCCACGCCCCGTTTTTTGTCGGTTGTGGATTCCTTTTTGGCTTTTTCCAGGGCGGCCTTGTATTTCGGACGCATCATTTCGAGCAGTTTAGGAAACGGATATACGTCCATTTCGCAGCCCGAGGTCATGGTGGTGCCCGGACGGTAGGTGTTCTGATAGCGGATTTCCAGCGGATCCAGGCCGATTTTTTCCGCCAGCATATCGATGAGGGATTCACTGGCCATCAGTGCCTGGGGCGAACCAAAGGCCCGGAAGGCCGTGCCGAAAGCGTGGTTGCTGGCGCAGATGCGGCCAACGCCGCGGATGTTGGGAACATTCAGGCCGCCGGCGCACCAGCGGAATCCTTTTTCGATCAAGGGGTCCGAGGTACCGTCGTGGTACGCGCCGTGGTCAAAGAGGAAATCGTACTCCATGGCCTGCAGCATGCCTTTGTCGTCCGCCGCGAACTTAAGGTTGTAGTGGCCGGTGGAACGTTTGCCGCTGAAAAAGCTTTGCTGCGCGTAATCCAGCCGCAGGCAGACCGGTTTTTCCAGGACCAGGGCGCTGGACAGCAGAATGGCGTCGAGTATCGGGCTCATGGTGGAGCCGAAGCTGCCGCCCACGGGATTGCCGATGACTCGGATTTTGTCCGGCGGATAACCGACCGCGTCGGCCACCATCAGGGGAATTGCCTGCAGGAACTGGCTTTTGGTCTGCACGGTGAGCATGCCGTCCGCGCCCATGTAGGCCAGACCGACGCCGGGTTCGAGCACCAGGTGGGGCTGGCGCTGCACGAAAAAGCTGCCTTCCACCACATGGGGGGCGGATTCCATGATGGGCTGGGTTTCCTCGCCTTTGACGCAGGGCATTTCGTTGAACAAATTGGGCGTCCCCGGATGGATCTGCAGCGCGTCTTCAGCAACGGAGGAAATGCCGTCCAGGTAAGCGGGCAGCACTTCCAGTTCGACCTTGACCTTGTCTGCAGCGGCTCGTGCGTTCTTTTCCGTATCTGCGGCCACCACGGCCAGCACGTCGCCGTACTGGTGCACTTTTTCGTCATTGATGATGCAGCGTTCGAAGCCGTCGCTCTTGTTGGTCGGATAGGAGCAGAGTCCGTTGATGTGATTCGTGCCTTTGATGTCCTTGGCGGTCAGAATCCGGTAGACGCCGGGCATTTTTTCGGCTTCCGAGGTATCCACGGAGATGATGTTGGCATGGGATACGCGCGCGTGCACCAGCCCCAGGTGCAGATGCTCGTCGGTGAGTTTTTCGTTGATGTCCGCGCCGTAATCGCACGTACCCGTGACCTTGGCCAGGGCCGTGGGTTTGGGAAAGTACGTATTGTAGATGCGCTGGTCTTCGGGCAGTTTGAAGGCCAGCTCCTCCATGGTCATTTCGCCGCGCAGCACTTTGGCCGCGGACATCACCGCATCGACCAGCTGCTTGTAGCCGGTGCAGCGGCAGGCGTTGCGGTGCTTCTGGAACCAGTCGCGGACGTCTTCGCGCGTGGGGTTGGGGTTGCTGTCCAGCAAACCTTTGGACGAAACGATGAAGCCCGGCGTACAGATGCCGCACTGAACGCCGCCATGGACGATCCAGGCCAGCTGCAACGGGTGCAGGTTTTCGGGCGTGCCGATGCCTTCAATGGTGACGATTTTACTGAATTCGGGAACCTTGGCCATTTTCCGGGCGCACGAACGAACCACTTTGCCGTCCAGAAGGATCGAGCACAGGCCGCATTGTCCGGTGCCGCAGCCGACCTTGGTGCCGGTCAGGCCCATGGCACGCAGGGTGTTGGCCAGGGTCTCTTCCGGGTCGATGGTGACGAGTTTGTCCGCTCCGTTAATGTTCAGAATCATTTTTTTCAACATAGTAGCCTCCAATCCGTATCTGTGTGATCTCCGCAACTGTATGGGTCGAATGACCGTCATTTTTAAGGTCCGCAGTTTGCCATCCCAAGTCCGTCCCTTGCGTCTTGCTTTGCGCCAAGGAAAAGACTGCCTGTGGTGTTATGTCCGGACGGACATAACAACCCGTAAAAAAATTTTAGTAAGCCGGGATCCTGGGCGCGAACAGGTTTTCCAGAGTAGCAGGTAGTTGTTTCCCCCGTAGTGGCGCGTCGGCGGGCAGGGGCACATTCCCTGCCCGCGGCGACGCAATACCGGAGCAATGGTTACATTTTTACAATGCCCTTGAAGACCTTGCCTTTTTCAAGATCTTCCACGGCTTTGTTGAGGTCGGCGAAATCATAATAGGTAATCAGGCGGTCAAAGGGGAAACTGCCCTGTAGATACAGGTCGATGAGCCGCGGGATGAAAACGTCGATGACGGAATCACCCTCGATGACGCCCTTGACGTTTCTGCCGAACAGCAGACCGTTCATGTCGAAGCTGACTTCGGTTCCCATGGGGGTCATGCCGATCAGGCCGCACATGCCCGTGACGCTGATGCAGTCCACAGCCTGGCGGAAGACCTTGGGATTGCCGATGGCTTCCACTGAGTAGTCGGCGCCGCCACCGGTCAGTTCGTGCACGGCTTTGACCGTGTCGGTTTTCATGCCGTTGATGCCGTGGGTGGCTCCGAAGGATTTAGCCAGTTCGAGCCGCTCGTCGCTGAGGTCAACGGCGATGATTTTGGTGCAGCCGCAGATCTTGGCGGCCATGAGGGCGCTAAGGCCGACCGATCCCATGCCGAAAATAACGATGGAAGTGCCCGGATTGGGATGCAGGGCGTTCATGACCGTGCCTGCGCCGGTCTGGATGCCGCATCCTAGTGGTCCGAGGAGTTCCAGCGGGACGTCCTTGCTGACTTTCACCACATTGGCTTCCGTGGCGATGGCATGGGTCGCGAACGTGGACTGGCTGAAAAAGCAGCCGTTGATGCGTTCGCCGTTTTTGCTCAGAGGCGAGGTGCCGTCCAGGCGGCCGCCGCTGAAGTTGCAGAGGTACATGTTCTCGCAGTAGGTGGGTTTTCCGCTCAGGCAGGCATGGCATTTGCCGCAACAGAGCACGCTCATGACCACATGGTCGCCGGGTTGCACCTTGGTGACGTTCTTGCCGACTTTTTCCACGACACCGGAGCCTTCATGTCCGAGCACCGCGGGAAGCGGGGTGGGGTAGTACTGGTCGCGAACTCCTAAATCCGTATGACATACGCCGCAGGCCACAACACGAACCAGAACTTCATTGTCGCGAGGATCTTCCAACTGCAGATCTTCAAAAAGAAATTTACCACCTTTTTCCCGAACGACTGCTGCTTTGATGTCCATGGATTACTCCTGTTTTTAAGTTGATTGATTCAACAACAGAGACAAACTGGTTGTCGCAAATTAAGACATGCCATTTGTTGTGAATGCTGCACTAAGAAAACTTACCATAATATAATCTACTTGATCATATAACTGTAGCATGGTTTTATATTATGTCTTAATGGGCATAATGAGAAAGTATTCACACAATCAACAGTAAAAAAATGAACCATAATGTCGAAAATGAAAATAGTATAAATTATGATGGATTCAATTCCGCGCATGGTTTTAATAAAAGCAAGGCTTATGCCAGAAAATGAAAAATAGCTGCATTCAGATATAAATAAAAATGCAGTCTGCTTTATGAATAAGACATAACAGGTTGACTTTGCAGCAGAGTCTCTTGGGGAAAACTATTTGGAAATGAACCCGCGTGAAAAAAAACGAGCAAAATATTTCGTGAAAGCAGAAAAAAAGTGAAATTTGAGAAATAATCACTTCAAAATAAGGATCGAGGGAACATCTCTACAGGAAATGAGTATCCGGCTGTCTCAGAATGAAACAATGTAAGATCGTTGAAAAGCTTCTCTGAGACAAAAAAATTAAAAACTTGGAAAATTGATGTGTTGGAGTGAATTTACAAAGTGAAACTGTCTCGGAATTTGATTTAATCGTGTTGTGTTGTCGCAAAATGAGAATCAGGAAAAGAGGCAGGACGCCGAAAAAAATGGCATCAGAGAAGAACTCCCGGTTGCGGCGCCGTACGGAAGCCGTGACCGGGAGCAGTTATGATTTCGGGGATAGATACGTTGCAGTGTGAGGCTAATTATTTGAATTTTTTGAGCTTTCTGTACAGGGTCGCTCTACTGATGCCGAGCAGGCGGGCTGCGCTGGATATATTGTTGTCGCTTTTGGCCAGGGCGCTTTGGATGGCCTGTTCTTCGAGTTCCTTGAGTTCCCCCACGGGAACGGGCCTGGCGGAAGACACGCTGATGTAGTCGGGGAGATCCTCCGAGGTGACGCGGTTGCAGTCGATACGGTTCAGAAAAAAGAGCACGGTATTTTCCAGTTCGCGGATGTTTCCGGGCCAGTTGTAGTCGAGCAGCATGTTTTTGACGTCCGAATCAAACTCTATGAGCTCAGAGAACAGGTGCCGTGGCTGGTTTTTGATAACGAGGTGGTCCAGCAGCGCCCAGAGATCTTCCTTCCGTTTCCGCAACGGTGGAATGTTCAGGCCTATGATGGCCAGGCGGTAGTACAGATCCTGGCGAAAACGTCCGTTCTGCACTTCGGCCATGAGGTCCTTGTTGGTAGCGGAAATGATACGTACGTCCAGGGGGATGGGCTGCGCTCCTCCCACCCGGACCACATATTTCTCCTGCAGCACGCGCAGCAGGGATGCCTGTGTTTCCAGGGGCATGTCTCCGATTTCATCGAGAAAAATGGTCCCATGGTTGGCCAGTTCGAACTTACCCTGGCTACCGCCTCTCTTGGCACCGGTAAAAGCGCCCTCTTCATAGCCGAACAGCTCGCTTTGAATCAGTTCCATGGGGATGGCCGCGCAGTTCAGGGCGACAAAAGGCTTGTTTCTTCTGACGCTTTCGTTGTGAATGGCCTGGGCCAGAATCTCTTTTCCCGTGCCGCTTTCGCCCTGGATCAGGACATTAATGTCCGTTGCGGACGCTTTTTTCGCATTGAAAACGACTTTTTCTGTAACTCTGCTGCAATACACAAAATCGTCAAATGTATATCTGGCGACATTGGCATTGTCTTTTTTCTTTGCCCGTTCATTCAGCGTACAAATAATGCCCACATGCTCTGCAACTTCGTTTTTAATGGGGTTGAGATACGCCTCAATTTCTCCGGTGCGCGTCGTACTCTGCAGCTTCAGGGTCACCCATCTGTGGTTCGGGGATTCGATGCGGGTCGTCGAGTCTTTGGAAATATCCTGAAGACTTTTGCCGATGTAGTTCCGGGCATTGCTGCCGAGCAGGGAAGCCGCTTTTTTGTTCAAATGGGTCAGCGTGTCGTCTTTGTTGAAAAAGAGTAACGGGTCCGAGCTGTTGTTGATGACCATGTTGAAATAATGGCAGGAGCGTTTAAAGTCGCCTTGCAGCTCCCGGTAATTGTACTCCAGCTGGATCGCCCGCGCGGTCATTTTTACCAGGTCCAGAAGATAAACGGGGTGCCGCTCGCGCGAGAGATTGGATACATCAAGTGCGGCAAGCAGGTTGCCCGTATTATCAAAAATGGGAGCTGCGGAACAGCACCACTCGTGCCAGAGCTGGCAGTAGTGCTCCTGCTGGAAGACCTGTACGGGTATTTTCTGGGAAAGGCAGATGCCGGGCGCCGTGGTTCCAAGGATATCTTCCGTGCAGCTGCCGCCGGGCACCACATTGACAAGCTCGGCGACTGTGGACATTTTCCTGTCCCCGAAGACGCTCAAAAGCAGGCCGTCCGGACAGGCGAACATGACGATGAAGTCCTTGCCTTTTACCGTCGTATAGAGTTCGTTCAGATAGGGGACGGCAACGGTCAGCAGGTTGTCGTATCGCTTTCTTTTTTCCTTGAAGTCTTTGTCTATGCCGGTGTTCTGACTGCTGAACGGACTGACTTTACGAGAGAGGCATTTCTGCCAGGAAACAGCGATTTCACGGCGCAGGAGCGAATCATCGACATGCTGATTCTGCAGCAGTTTGCCCCATGCTTTGTCAACCACTTCCAGGGAATGGTTGATCCTCTCCTGGTATTCCATGGCCTCGTGCATCGCATCTCCTCCCAAAGCGCGTGAGTGGAGCATAGCATGAAATGTTTTGAATTCCATCCCAAAATACCTCGTCTTTTATGGTGCGCTTCTACATCACGATATGACACGTACCCCCGATGATCCTTTTGCGCTGCTGAATCGAACAACAGTCCGTTTCCAGCTCTATGGGTTTTGCTTCTATCAAAATGCGTACCGTTCGGGAGAAGAAGCAGTTTTGTTTCTGGTACTACAGATAAACCTGACAAAAGCTCTGGTTAATTTCCTATTGCAACAACTGAATGGGAATTTTCGGACAAAGCCGTGGGGTGAGATCAGGCGGGCGGTTAAAATTTCGAAAATATTTTTTGCCAGGCCGACTTTTTTTCCTTTTCATGCGGGACAAACAGCAACTTCCTAAAATTGTGAAAGTTATGTCATTTGGGGGCAGCAAGGAAGAAACGAATCCTGTTGTAGGTTAAAATGGAAATATATTGGTTGTTGTCGTTTATATATGGATTAAATGGGTTTAAAGCTGTTGAAATTGGGTGAGAGTGTTTTTTGTTGATTATTGTTGACAATGATTGATTAACGGTGATAGGAAATGGCAGCTTATTCATCTGGAAGCTTTTAGGCGCGCCATATGAAAAGTTTCGCTTTTGGTATATTGCTCGAAATCGGTTCTGCGAGTTTCCGGTTGACAGGGAGCCCATGACAGAGAAAACTACCTATACGCTGGGCGAGGTTGCTGAGCTCCTGAACTGCCACAAGGAAACATTACGCCGTGAGATTAAGGCGGACAGGTTACGAGCGGCGAAAATTGGAAAAGAATGGCGAATATCCAAGACTGATCTGGAAGAATACTGGACGGCAAAAGGTGGTGGAGCACTCTTCGATGATTCTCCACGCATTCCTTTGGAGCCCTCCAAGAAGAAAAGCAAAAAGACAAGTGGTCCGGAGCAGTTGAAGCTTCCCACATGAGGCTTCGAAGTAAGTGCAAAAGGGGATTAAGCTTATGACAAAAGAACAGGAAGTTACCAAACAGGGAAATCAGATGGAGCAGATTACGCTAGATAACGATGCCGGCAACAACATCAGCTTTACCGGACGGCTGGTCGGCGAGCATTCCTATTTTGATGAAGATACCCAGGTGCTCACCCAGCAAAAGCTGTACGTCACCACCCAGGCCCAACAGGCCTACTCCGTTGTTACCAGCGATGGGAAACTCAAGGAAAAACGCGCCTATCTCATCAAGCGCGAAGGCCAGCTCTGCAAAATAAACAACGGATTGTTCGATGTGACGGTCAACGCAGTGGATCTCCTCTCCGTGGTCAAAGGCCTCTGCGGTATGAGCGAAGCCATCACTGAAGAAGAATTTTTCACCAAAGTGCAGGATCCCGAAATAGCGGTAAACGAATAAATTTTTTTGCTGCAATCCTCTGATAACCTTCCGCAAGGCCTGAGCTGCGCGCCCCGCGACTTGCTACGGCTTAAGTTGTCTTTTTTGCACCCCGATCGACATTGGGAGCAGGTTAATTGCCTGCTCCCTTTTGTTGTTTGAATCAGACGGGGCATCCAAATCAGCGAACCATACGCTTACGCATCTGTTTGAGACCGCGGACCAGGGAACGCAGGTTGTCGCTGTCTGTGCGTACGGTGGGCTGCGCCACTCCCAGGTCAAAGCGGATCAAGTGTTCCTGCTGGCTGGGGCTCAGGCCGGCCGCGTCCACCAGGCCGCCCTGGGCAAAACGCGGCAGCTCGGGCAGCTCTCCGAAATGGGGCGTCCGGAGGTTGACGGATTCCAGGGCGGACAGGCCGATATGTTCCACGGCGTGTCTGTTCAGTACGTATTCCCCCGGCATCAGCAGTGCGGGGACGGAATCCCGGCCGGGGATGCCGCCGGAGACCAGTCCTCCCTGGGCAAAGGCCCGTACCGCGGACACAGGCAGCCCGGCTTCCCAGGAGAATCCACGACCTGCAAGCAAGCGGCTCAAAGCGGAGAGCCTGCCCACGAGTCCGCCCTGGTTCAGGTATTCCGTGGTCTCGGAAATCGTCCCGCTCGTATATTCCTCTTCCAGCGCGGCCAGTTCCTCGTCCCGTTCCGCTTCCAGGTCCCGGATGTCCTGCAGGCTTTCCAGGTAGGACTGCTGCAGGTCGGCCGTGGCTTCAATGAGTTCCTTGTCCCCCTGGCCGGCCGTGCTTTTGGCTTCATAGGCGGATTCCGACTGCAGCGTTTCCAGCAAACGCTCCGTACGCGCCGCATAAAGAGCTTCGGCTGCTTCCTCTTCCTCGCTTCGGCTGTTTTCCACGGCGCGCATCTGGCTTTTTGTCTGTCCTTGAAGTTCCTTTTCCGAGTCCGCGTCCCCGCCCAGATTGCTGATCAGCGAGCTGCCCTGAGCCAGCGCCTGATACTGTTCCTGGAGGGCGGCCAGTTGTTCGCCCGCCTCTTCCTGAATCGCGTCGAAATCCTCTTCATAGTCCGCCAGCGCTTCGTCCACGGACTCCTGATATTCCAGAGCCAGTTGCTCGAGCGTATAGAGCAGTTCGTCCAGCAGGTTCAGCAGGGTGTTCAGCTGCAGTTCGTACAATTCTGTCAGCTCGACATTACCCAGGCTTTTAGCTGTCTGGATTTTTGCGGCATAGGCTTCGCTGATCCGGGTTTTTTCCTGGAGGAGCGCACTTGTGGTGCTTGCCGCTTCGGTACTGCCGCCGGAGGCGAAGATCCGAATGGACTGGCTGTCGCTTTCAAAAGCGTTGAGAATTTCTTCCAGGTATCCTTGGGCGTCTTCCTGCATACGGTCGATGCCTAGGCTGTCGCGTACGCCTTGAACCAGTTCCGCGGCATAGCTGGAAGCCTCCGAGGAGGACCATGCCGCATCTTCCGGAGGGGAAAACGTATGATAGTACTTTTCAGGGGAGACCGTACTGCTGCTGACGGTCAGGCTCCAGGTCGCGTCTTCTTCCTCGTCGTCCCTGCTGTTGGAAACCACGCCCCCGGACGCGTAGGCGGCCACCTTTGTGGCGGCGGTGGCCACCACGGCTTCCCCCTCAGGAACCTGCAGATTGTTCAATGCGTACATCAGCGGCAGTCCGTATTTTTTGACCGCGGCCTGGCGCATGACGAATTCGTCGCGCATCAACAGGGCAGGGACATCATCGGCAAGCCCGGATCCCTGAGTGATGAAGGGCGCTGTAAGCCTGGTGAAAACCTGGCCACCGCTTGCCAGGCCGGGAACCGCAGCCACTGCCGCCACTGCATCCAGTACGGGCGACTCTACGGATACGCTGTTGATTTGCGAGGCAAAGGCTTCGTTGGCCAGAACCACGGCCCGTACGGAAGGATTCAGCAGCTGCAGCTGTTTTTCAAACCCGGATCCGGCGTCGGCTAGAGCGAACAGGGTCCGGGCCGCCGCATCGGCGCCGTCGCCGGACATATCGGGAGCGGCGGGAAGAGGGGAGCCGGCCGCATGTTCCTCCTCAGGTACGGCGTGTTGCACAAATTCGCTAAAGACATCCACGCTGGCCACGGACTGGAGCACGGCCTCCTGAAAGTCGGCCAGCGTACGCGGCAGAAACGCCATGCCCGACAGCGCGTCCTGAACCATTCCCTGAAATACGGAAGACGCCATGACACTCCCCTTTGCTGAGATGATCCACCATTGCCTGAATCGAGGCGTATGGTAGGGGAGCGGCCGCAGAAAGGGCAGAGGGCAGAATTTCCCCCTGTTGGGGAATCAAACCGCTCCACATCGAAGTTACGGATTTTGAAAAAAACCGTCGAAAAAGGCTTTTTTGTCCCGGCACCTGTCGTCTTGAAAACAGGATTCCAGCACGATCTTGTCTTGCTCGGGGGCTTCAACCTCTACACGCCAAGGACGCCGCGCGCGTATGGTATGCATGTAGATCGCGAAGCTTTCGGCAAAATCTTCATGAATGCTTAACGAACTATAAAGACTCGGGAAATTCGTCTTCGCTACTTTTTTGTAAAGTGCCGGCGCTTCAGCCAGTTGCAAAACTTTTGGGCCGGCTCCGTAAAAGCGCAATAGTTTGCGTTCAGGAAAAAAAGCATCAAACCGGCTCCGAATGCGGCCGTCTGTTTTCTGCCAGGATAGCTCCACAAAGGGATAAGCCTGGAAGGAATCCGAGTCCATCCGCGCCAATGAGGGATGCGCGCCGCAGACAAAACCGAAGACGTGGCCAAGCTCGTGCAAAAGAATGAAGCGTACGGCATTGACCACCGTATCCTTGTCGGGAGTCTCAAGGGTCATGGTCAGGCTTAGGTCCGGGGAAGCGAGAAACGCGCTGTTTTCCTTCCAGGCGGCCCATAGATTGGCCGGTCTGTTCAATAGAACGTCCGCGTCCAGAGCGATGAAGGCGTAGCGCCGGTTGTCCGCGCCGCTGTATTCCTCCGTAAATCCGCTGCTGCCGAGATCCCGTACGGTGTAAATTCCCGTCAGGCTGTTTTCCAGCACCTTGCGTAAAGATGGGGAAAGATCGGCAACGATGCTTTGCAGCGCTTCGTTGAAAACCGCTGACGGCTTTACAGGAACCGGGATCAGCGGAATCCCGTCATTCTGATTTTCCTTGATGAGGTAGGCGATGACGGGTTCAGGTGCGGGCTGTATGCGCGAAAGCATAGGGGGCAGTCCGGCAAGTTTGTCGTGCGGAAAACAGGCCGCCAGCAGGCTCTGTTCCTGTTGCGCGTACGCAGTGTGGGGCAGCAGGCTTGCTGATAGAAGCAGCAGGGGCAACAAAATCAGCCTGACGCACGGAAGGATAGCAGGGAGAACCCGCCTGGAAGTGCGAGGACTGTAAAAATTCAGGACGGCCTGACTATAATGGAGAAATGGAAGAAAAGAGTTCATTGTTTTATCCCGATGCAATTTCAATAGGAAAAATTTAACGCGTTGTTAGAATATCAATAAAGTCATTAAGGTCAATATATTGTATTCGACCGGATGGATATTTTCTCTTTTTGCAGAAGGCGTTTTAGGAACACTGCTTTAACAGGTTACCAAACGGGAAAAGTCTCGGCAGAGTTCATTTTAAAAAAACATGTAAATTCAGTTCATTATAAAACGAAGACAACGGATTTAAAAGAGTAGCCGAGTACGGACAATAGTTTAACAAATTTGTGATCCTGTTAAGTGGCTGCGTTTTTGAGGCAGCTTACAATTTTGTATCAATCCAGCCAGGATAAAATTATCAAAATTGTTAAGAATAAGCTTGTGAAAACGATAAAAAATGGCGATCTTATAATAGTTCCAATCTTTTTAGTAAGTTAAAAAAGTGGCCCGCTTATTGCTCATGGTTGTGTGACAATCGGGTGGCAAAAAAAGATTAACCCTAAAAGGAGGTCGTATATGTTTTCCAAATCCACGTATGCAAAACACGCCGTAAGGTCTTTGGCGGGGGGAGCGGCAGTGTTGGGGCTGTTACTCGTCCCTGAACTCGCTCTTGCCGATGAGGCCCCGGCTATGCTTACACAATCCAACGCCAATATTATGTGGACGTTGGTCGCGGCTATTTTGGTTATGTTCATGCAGGCTGGTTTTGCTCTGGTTGAGTGCGGTTTCACTCGCGCGAAGAATGCCAGCAACATCATCATGAAAAATTTCCTGGATTACGCTGCTGGTGCTATTATTTTCTTTCTGTTTGGTTTCGCTCTGATGTTCGGTAACGACATCAGCGGTTTTATCGGCGGCTCCGGTTTCGGTCTGAGCGGCGCCACCGGTCTGGAAGGCGATCCTGACGGGCAATGGACGCTGACGTTCTGGTTCTTCCAGTCCGTGTTCGCCGCCACATCCGCCACCATCGTTTCCGGTTGTATCGCGGAACGGATGAAATTTTCCTCGTATATTGTAGTAACACTGTTTGTTACCGGTCTTATTTATCCTATCTCCGGTCACTGGGCCTGGGGCAGCCTCTGGCTGGGCGATGCCGGTGCCGGCTGGCTCGAAGGTTTCGGTTTTGCTGACTTCGCCGGTTCCACCGTTGTTCACTCCGTAGGCGGCTGGGTCGGTCTGGCCGGCGCTATCGTCCTCGGACCCCGGATCGGCAAATACACGTCTGACGGCGAAGCGCGGGCCATTCCCGGTCACAACATTCCCATGGCCGCTCTTGGCGTATTCATTCTCTGGTTTGGCTGGTTCGGATTCAACCCCGGTTCCACCACCACTGCTGACGGCACCATCGGCTACATCGCCGTGAACACCACTCTGGCCGCTGCTGCCGGTATGCTTGGCGCCATGTTCACCGCCTGGGGCCGTTTCGGCAAGCCCGATCCTTCCATGAGCATGAACGGCGCGCTGGCCGGCCTGGTCGGCATCACCGCCGGTTGTTACGATGTGTCCCCCATGGGTTCGCTGGTTATCGGCGTCACTTCCGGTATTCTCGTAGTCATCGCTGTTGAATTCATCGATAAAGTACTCAAGATCGACGATCCTGTCGGTGCTGTTTCCGTTCACGGCGTCTGCGGCGCCTGGGGAACGATCTGTGTCGGTTTGCTTGGTTCGCCTGACTTTGGCGGCGCCGTCGGCCTGCTCTACGGCGGCGGTATCCAGCCTCTGCTGATCCAGCTCATGGGTGTGGCCGTGGTCTTCGTCTGGGCATTCGGAACCGGCTTCCTTCTCTTCAAGATCGTCAAAGGCATGTTCGGCGTCAGAGTCAGCCCTGAAGAAGAACTCAAGGGTCTTGACATCGTTGAGCATGGTAACGAAGCCTACAACGGCTTTCAGATCTTCACCGTAGAGTAAGCGGCACACTAAAGATATAAAGAGGAGGACATATGAAACTCGTCATAGCATATTTCAGGCCTGAACAATTGAGCACGGTTAAGCAGGCCCTTTACGCAAAAGGCTACTACAGCATGTCGGTGACCAACATCCTGGGCTCCGGCCGCCAGAAAGGCTTCACCGAAACCTACCGCGGCGTTGTAATGGAAATGAATCTGCTCAAGAAAGTCCGCGTGGAAGTAGGCGTGGGCTGCGACAAAGCCGATGAAGTACTCTCCATCATTGCCAACGCGGCAAGAACCGGAAAAGAAGGCGACGGAATGATCTTCGTACTGGATATCGCAAAGTCTCTGCGTGTTCGTACCGGCGAAGAAGACGTCGCAAAATAATCTACCCCACAACCTCCATAGAACGGGCCGACCGGACCACCCGGCCGGCCCGTTCCATTCTCCAGAGATGACGTCCGGACGTTTTTTTGATAAAAGGTCTTCCGGAATGGTTAACGGCAATGCAAGACTATGATATTCAAGATATTCTCAGCTCGAACGGGATCATAACGTTTTTTCAGCCCATAGTTTCAGTCAAAAAAAGGGCGGTCCTGGGGTTTGAAGCTCTCAGCAGAGGTTCTTTCGACGGTGTAACTCCGCATATTCCCCCCAATGTCCTTTTTACAATGGCGGGATCGGACATCGACCACCGCATCGAACTGGACAGGCTCTGCCGTTTCAAGGCTTTTGAAAGCTTCCAAGATTTGCATCATGAAAGACGCGAGCTGCTTATCAGCGTCAATCTGGATGTCACCATTCTCGACACCTCCGCCGCAGGTTCGGATCATCTCCTGCATCAGGTGCAGGCTGCCGGCATCGACCCCAACAACATCATCATCGAGCTTATCGAATCAAAGGTTCAGAATACCGATGCGCTGATGCAGTTTATCGAAACCTACCGACAGCATGGCTTTCTCATTGCACTGGATGACGTAGGCACCGGCCATTCCAATCTCGAACGCATCGCCGCGCTCAAGCCGGACATCATAAAAATAGACCGTTCGCTGGTCACCAATATTGACCGGATCTTCCACAAGCAGGAGGTCGTCAAGGCTCTTTCCATACTGGGCAACAAGCTCGGTGCCCTGGTGCTGGCCGAAGGCATCGAACGCGAGGAAGAAGCGCTCAAGTGTTTGCAACTCGGCCTGGATGTTTTTCAGGGTTTTTACTTTGGCAAACCCAGTCTCGTGAATAACGGCATCTGGGGCTGCCTCGAGAAGGTCCACACCGTGGCCTCGCGTTTCAAGCAGAGCAGCATCGACCTGCTGAATGCGCAGCGCGGGTTGTTTGAATCCTACAACGTACTTGTGAAAGACATCATCGAACTGCTCGAGCGCACCCCTCCCGGCGAATTCGACACAGCACTGGCGACAGGCATTACCATGCATTCACACCTCGAATGTCTCTATCTCCTTGACGTGCACGGCAAACAGGTTTCCAACACCGTCTGCAACCCCTTGATCATTTCCAGCAACAAACGGTTCATCTACCACCCCGCACAACGCGGCGCCGACCATTCGCTCAAAGATTATTTCCTGCCCATTTCAGCCGGACTCCCGCGCTACACTACGGACGCCTACGTTTCCATGGCTTCCGGGAATCTCTGTTCCACCATTTCCACGGTATTCAAAGGAACGGACGGTCAGGATTTCATTATTTGCATGGATGTCGTTCGCATCTGAGCTGATCCACCTCTTTTGCTGCATATTTTTCAGATCCATTGCCTGGCGTAGTAGTAGGCCGTCCATTGCAGGAATCACCGGTCGCATCACCGCCTGTTGCTTGACAATTTTCCGGACTGTACTTAGTTTTTTTATGTCGCCCGCTATGGGCGGGCCGTAAGCGTTTACGTCAACCAACGCCTGTAGAGAAGGTCAGATCAAAAATCTCTGATCTTCTCTGCAGGCGTTTTTTGTTTAGAACCTGTTTTTGTAGAGGTCGTAATGTCCCAGAATGTAGAATCCTCAGAGCGTCCATTTGATACGCGATATTATGGCATAATGCCACTCGCGGTTTTTTTATGTTATCTGACGGTCGGCATGCCTCTGCCGGTCATTTCACTCTTTGTCCACGATCAACTCGGTTTGAATAGTACCTTAGTAGGGCTGGCTGTTGGCATTCAGTTCCTGGCCACCGTTTCCACCCGCGGATACGCGGGACGGACCGCCGACACCAGAGGAGCGAAACGTACGGCGTTTTTCGGTATGCTTTCCTGCGGTGGCGCCGGGGTCTTTTATCTAGTTGCGGCGCTGTTACCTGCGCCGGTCTGGCTGCGTTTCGGCATTCTTCTGTTGGGGCGGCTGCTGCTGGGCTACGGTGAAAGCCAGCTGCTTACAGGTGCGCTGACCTGGGGCTTTGGCCTGCTGGGGCCGGAGCATTCCGGCAAAGTGATGTCCTGGAACGGCATGGCGATCTTCGGCGCGCTGGCCGCAGGCGCTCCCGTCGGATTGCTGCTGTATCATCAGTGGGGGTTTGTCTCCCTCGGACTCTCGACGCTGCTGCTTCCGGTTGTCGCCTGGGCTTTGACCGCGGGCATTCGCTCGACCAAAACACAACAGGGGCAACGTACGTCCATGAGCAAGGTCATCCGCATGATCTGGTTGCCCGGATTGGCCCTGGCCTTTCAAGGTGTCGGTTTCGCCTCCATCGGGACTTTTTCCTCGCTGTATTTCACCGCCAATCACTGGGGCAACGCCGGACTTGCGCTGACTTGTTTTGGCGGGGCCTTTGTCCTGGTGCGTATTTTCGGCGGCAACCTTCCGGATAAAATGGATGGCATAACAGTCTCGCTCGTCTCGTTTGTCGTTGAATCCTTAGGCCTGTTTCTGCTCTGGGGAGCATCCGGCCCCGTATTGGCCCTGACCGGCGCGGCCCTGGCCGGAGCAGGCTGTTCGTTGATTTTTCCCGCACTGGGAGTGGAAGTGGTCCATATTGTGCCGGGCAACGTACGCGGTACGGCCATCGGCGGCTACGCGGCGTTTCAGGATATCGCTTATGCCGTGACAGGACCGCTTACCGGCGGGCTTGCGACGTTCTATGGCTTTTCCTCAGTATTTCTGGCGGCCGGAGTATCCGCGGTCACGGGCCTGGTGGTTACGCTGCTGTTTCGAAGAAAAGTCCTGGAGCAGAAAGGCGAGTGAGTACTTCATAAAAAAGGAGGGCTAGGACGGTTGGGCTTTGCAGTCCGGTACGAAACCGCACAGGCTTCCGGCCAGCACCGAGATGAGATCCTCCTGCCGCTGGTTATAGCGCAATTCCCATTCTTTGAGATGCAGGGGGAACTTGTCCGGGGCCACACCGCGAAGGCGTTTGAGCCGCTGCTTGGCGTACACCCAGAAATCCAGGGAATCTGCCGGAAGGCGCGTGGCGTCATGGTTGATGTAGCCGGCAGGCGTAAGCTGCCTGCCGCAGCAGAGCAACAGCTTGTATTGCTGAAACGGCGCCGTGTAGACCACATGACCGATACTTGCCGTGCGCAGGTGGAAATTCATTTTGAAATGCAGCAGTGTCTCGGGCGTAAATTCCGGCAATACGTCGCAGATGATGTAGCCGTTGATTTCCATAACACCGAAAACAGGCGGATGCGTAAGATTCCGTTGCGGCCGGGGGCGCCCGGGACCTGGCCACATACCAAGCGTGTAGTAGCTGTCCGCATCCATGGCCTGGGCCAGGATGGCCCGCCGAAGCACGTCTTTTGCCTTGAGAATGGTAGCGTAGGAGACCTTGAGTTGCAGGGCCAGTTCCTGGTTGGGGATCTCCAGTTCGAACAGCTTTAAAAACCAGAGCCACTGTTGAAAATCAAACCCGCAGCCGTTGATGAACCGCTGGCTGAAATCATGGAAGGTGTAGTTGCAGCGCGTACAGCGGCGCTTGTCAGGGGACAATGTGTAGAGCTTGCGCTCTTTGCAGCGAGGACAATAGCGTTGATGGTTTTTCCAGCAAAAAGCCAAAAAGAATTTCCTTGCACTTTGTTCGGAAGAAACTATTTTATTAAAGGCAATTACATCCATTTCCCACCATGCCGGAATGTTCAAAAACGCTGTTTAGTGATTGTAAAAAACGATCTTTTCCTTTTGAAAAATCTATAATTAAGTACAAAAAGGATTCTCTTCCTCAATAAAGGAACACATCAAAGAGAAAAAAATGCTGTTCCCGGGAGTAAAAAGGAGTGCCGGCAAAGCGGCTGTTCCCTTGAAAGATCCGGAACTCCTCGTTGAATTCTTCCACAATATAAAATAATTGAGGAAAAATGAATTACGTTTAAAAAAGCATAAATGATTACCAGGAACTCTGCCACAGTGCATTTCCGTTGCTGCCAATGCGTAAGTAAGTACCGGGGGTGGCGAGAAGATCCGGGGTGCGAAATACTTTTATGCCCGCGCTGCGTTTGTTTCATAGCCGGAACGCCGGGTCCTGCGCAAATTTGGTGCAAAATCGTTGTGTTGTTCTCCGCTGTAAGTTGTTCCTTTCATTTCATGTCCGTATGATGCGTTTATTCTGATATTTTAGACTAGGCGAAGCATCTTTCTGAAATGAACGGGAACTTGCGCTTTGTTGCGGAGGGTACGAGGTATGAAGCACAACAATCCCACGATTCGGCTGCACTTGTGGCTGGAGTCGGAAAATATCACTGTATTCGGACTGGGCCGATTGCTCCTGCTGGACCGCATCGAGGATCTGGGATCCATTCGCAAGGCGGCTCAACAACTGGGCATGTCCTACCGGGCGGCCTGGGGCAAAATTCAGGCCTCGGAGGAATCTCTGGGCGTCAAGCTGGTGAAAAGACCAGGCAAGAAACGCGACGGCTGCAGGCTCACCGCAGACGGCCGCCGGTTGCGCGACATGTACAAGCGCTGGTTCGCGGCTGTTGAAGAAGAGGCCTTGTCGCAGGCTAAGTCCATTTTTCCCTGGGACGTGGATGGATTCGATACGCCGGAGGTCGACCCCGCTCAAGCTGTTCCATCTGAAAATACCGTTCAGGCGGAAAAAGCAGAGCAACCCGGGCATCAGAATACGCGCTGAGGATTCCTGCCCGGGCTGGTACAGTCCGGTCGTGTTGTTTATTGCAGACCGTTGATGAATTCTCTGCAGACGTCTTCCGTGGACTGGCTTTTAAGCCAGGAAAAATTCCTGGCAATGATCCGCTTTTCTCCAAGGTCGTCTACCTCCGTGCCCGTGCAGTAGAACGGGGTGAAGAGTAGCGAGCTTCCGCTCTTTTTGCACGTCAGTTTCCAGGTGGTGCCCTGCACCGCATCATGAATGCGCAGGTAAAATTTTTTCAATACGGTCCGGAATGCGCCGCTTTCATGGCCCGGTAAAAAGCTGGTTTCATAAAAAAGTTCCATAGTGCACTGAAAGGAGCCCAACGTATGCGACACCAGTTCTCGCAGTTCCTGGCGGGCCGTACCTGACGGACCGACCGCACAGCTTGTGGCACCAAACGGCATAGGCTTCATTTTTTCCTCCTCTTACAGGCCTGGTAGCGGCCTGTTCGTTCAGATATCCCCCACTTTTCCCATCGCGCCTGGATAATCACTTCTGAAAGGCACAAAGCAAAAGGTATTCCAAAAAAATAGTATATAATAACAGTATGTTATGTTAATAGATAAAAGAAGGGGATGCCAACGTTGTTGGCGGTTGCAAGAGAAGTAGGCGCGAGGGGGGAAACCTGAGGTTTTCTCTCCCCAAGCGCGGATTGGGCTTAGGGAGAGGTCTAAGGAGCCCTTAATCTTCCAGGGGCAGGAAAAGTACGGTGAGCAGGCCGTAGAGCCCGGTGCAGAGGACCAGAGCACCGTCGAGCCAGAGGGCTTTTCCTCTGGTATGGCGTTCGAGGGCCAGGAGCCCGTAGAGCAGCAGCGCTCCTAACAGCGCTGCCAGGGAATGCCAGCCGAAGCTCTGAAAGGCGAGGGTGACGTATCCGCTGGTGGGGTCGGCGAGGTTGATGCGGAATGGCACCAGGAAGGAGAGAACGATTTCTGCGGTGGTGCGTTCCGCGCCCGGCATACGGTGCGAGTAGCGGGCGACCGGCTGGTAGTCAGAATCCATAACCACGGCCCGGATGACGGCGTCGTCCGAATACACGGCCGTACGATAGAGCGGGTTGATGATCATTTTGAAGTCCATGCGGTCCGGGTCATAGTCCTGCAGGGGCAGATGCCGCAGCGCATAGTTGTCGTAGGTCAGCACATAAAGCTGGTCGTCTCCGGTCAGCAGCAGGCCGTAAAAATCGCGGCGGCTGTTTTCCGAAACACGCAGCGAGCGGATGCCGATGGCGGGGTCCACAGGCGTACGGATCACCTGGGGCTTGCCCTTGACCCGTTTGATGTGAAAGAGCGCGCCTGCCGCGTCCACCAGAAAAAAGCCTTCGTCAAAGGGCTTGAGGATGGTCTCCTTGCCCGCGGCCAGGCGTCCGGGAAATTCAAAGCCCGCGTCCTTCAGGGCCGTGGTAAAGGTTTCGGTCAGACCCTCGTCGCGCGTATTGTAATCCGCGTTGATAAATTCCATTTCCTTGCCCAGTCGGAAGCGTTCCTCAGGGAAGACCAGGTTTACGCTGTCCGGCGCGGATTCCAGCAGCGGGTGCACCGTATCGTCGGGCGAGCGTCCGGCAATCATCCGGGGCGTGAGTTCAATGACCTGGCGGTTCTTTTTGATGGTTTCCTTGTCAAAGCTTTTGCCCTGCAATTGCAGCGGCAACATCCCCCAGAGTTCCATATTTTTGAAATAGATGAAGGGCAGCTGTTTTTCGAATTCCTGGCGATCATAGGTCTGGCCGTCCTGATCCATCTGCAGGAAAAGAGCGTGATGCATACCCTCTTTGGCGCTCGGAGGCGGTTCCAGCAGGGTATCCCGCCAGATGAATTTTTCGGAAACCGGGCTGTAAAAGAGATGCGACTTGGCAACGCGCTGTCCCACGGCCAGATCGAAGCATTGCGGAATGTAAACGGACATGACCAGAACAGCGACGCAGACAAAGGCATAGCGGGCGAATACGAGCATGATCAACCTCTTCTGTAACGAAAACGGTAAGCCGGGAGCAGGACGGACGGAGTGAACAACACCACCAGAAGCGTCAGAGGCGCCAGTACGGGTGCGTAGGCGCCGGGAGGCGTATGGCGCAGCAGCAGGGCCGTGATTCCGGCAGACATCAGGCCGTTGAAAAAGCGCAGTTTCCAGGCCGGTTCCAGCAGCACGAGCGTACCGCCCAGATAGCCCGTGATTCCGGCCAGGCACCAGGGCAGGGCGGTCAGGAGCGTACGCAGGGCAATTTCCCAGGGAAAACGGGTCAGCGCAATGGACCAGAGCAACAGGCAGTCCGCGCAGAGGATGGCCAGCAGCATGGCCAGGCCCACGAGTACGTGCCCCAGCACGATCTGAAAGGCGGGCACGGGCAGATGCAGAGAAATCCGGAAGCGCTGGTTGCGCATCTCCGGCAGAAACTGCGCCGCGGCCAGAAACAACCCCGTCAGCAGCGGCACGTACATGAACGGATCATAAAACATCTGGCCCAGGTGGATCACCCGGTACCAGACCACCTCCGCATGGTCCAGGCGGAACAGGCGGCGCATGGCCGCGAAAATATAAGCCAGGACCCCCAGGTTCAAAAACAGTGCGGGCAGCCAGAACATCCGGAGCTTCACCCACTCCTTGCGTAACAAAGCCCCAAACATGCAACCTCCTTCTACAGCATCTTTTTTTGTATTTCAGGTAAAAACGATCAATAACGCCCTGTGAAGCCCACAAAGGCGTCTTCGAAACTCATGGGCAATTCGGTCAGGGACTCGCAGGGGATTCCCTGCTGCAGAAGTTCTCGCCGGATATCGGGATTTTCCGCAAAGGAGTACAGCAGATAACTGTTGGTGGTTTCCTCCACGTTTTTGATGAGCGAAGCCTTGGCCGGAGCCGGACCGCCGTTTTTAGGCAGCTGGTATTGACGAAAGCCGGAGAGAAAATGCTTCAGGTCCATCTGGGTGGCCAGTCCGCCCCGTTCGAGAAAAATGATATCGTCTACAAACTGCTCGAGGTCCTGCACGATGTGCGAGGTGACCAGCACGGTCACTTTCCCCTGCCGCAGGTAGTCGGCCAGGTATTCGAGAAACAGCCGCCGGTAGCCCGCATCCAGGCCCATGGTGTAATCGTCCAGGATCATAACCTCGGGCTGCTGGGCCATGATCAGCCCCAGCACCACTTGCGAGCGTTGACCCTCGGACATGTGCCCGATTTTGTGTGTCATGGGCAGGCCGAGTTTTTCCACGAGCGCGTAATACAATTCCGGCTTCCAGTTCGGGTAAAATGGGGCGAAAAAGCGCTCGATCCCTTCAATATCCAGAAATTCGTACGCCAGATGGCCTTCAAACAGCAGGCCGACTTTGGCCCGTGTCTGCGGGGAAAGCGCGTGGGACGGATCACCCAGAATACGGCAGCTGCCGCCGGCAGGGCGGAGAAATCCCATCAGGATTTTTATCAGGGTCGTCTTGCCCACGCCGTTTTTTCCCAGCAGCCCGAATACGGCGCCCTTTGGGACGCGAAAGTTGAGGTCCTCGTAGATGATTCGCTTGCCGTAGGTATGTTTCAGATGCTCCACCTCGATGGCGTATTCCATGTGCGTTCCTTTATTCTCCTGACTTAATCGGAAAAGATTATATTCAAGCTGTTCCGTTTGGTTGCTTGAAAAAACCAGCCAGTCACTGATGCGTGGAAGAAGGGTACGAATGATTTTGGAAGGGTGCGAGGTAGCAGGGTATATGCGTGTTTAGGGTGATACTTTTGGCGGGATGGGCAAAAGACGCGCATCATGACTGGCCGGGTTTCCTCATATTGGGTTGAACGTTGTTCTTTTCGGGCAGTTTCAGGACTCAATCCTGAAACTGCTCAGAAATGTATCGAATTTTGGTTTCTAGGCCTTGACCACCTGCAGAAAGCGCTCGGCGGCAAAAGCCGGTGCGATGCATTGTTTGGCCGCGGCCGTGGATTCCAGAGAGCCGTGCCTTTTCAGCGGTTTGCTTTCGCAACTTTCCTGCAGGACGCGCTCAAAAGCTGCGCGCAGATTGGTGAAAGTCTCTTCCACTTCCGGATAGTTGTTGTCGGCCCGCCAGGGCAGACGGATTTCCTCGGTGGATGACCAGGATTTATGCGAAGGCGTCATAAAAAAATAATATTCCGACGGCTGCCAGTCGCCCCGCTCATAATCGCCGGGCCAGCAATGCACCCAGCCCGGTTCGGGGGGAATGGGGATAGTGCTTTGCACGCGTACCGCGGGCATGCACAGGGTTTTTTCAAATTCGTTCAGACTAATGGTATAGCGCAGGACAGGACGAAGATTCCCTCTCTTTTTTGACAGGTTCCACATAATCGTCATGGCTGTTCCTCCAAAAAAAGGGTTTCGCCAAAGGGCGGCGATAAAAACGTTTCGCGCGGGCAGACCCAGAGTACGGGGTAGTCGGGTTCTGCGGGAAAACGATTGCACTGAAGATCAGTAAAATAAATCAAACATTCCGGAGTGATATCTTCCTGTTCAAGCATTTCGAAAGGCGGACGGAAATCTGTTCCGCCTCCTCCGGTGGCCGCGAATTCGAGGGGCAGGTCGGCATTGGAAAGCCCGTACTGTCCGGTGACGGCCGTGTCGCAGGTGTAGACGTGCAGAATGCTGTCGTATTCTTCCAGAATCGTGGAAAGCTCCGCGGCAAAAGTGTCCAAATCGTGTTGCGAGATGCTGCCCGAGGTGTCCACGGCAATGGCCACCTGGCCGAGTTCGTCATTATGCAGTCCGGGCAGGTAGAGTCCGGCGTGCAGGTAGCGGCGGTTGGGCTGCACCCAGGAAAAATCGTTTCTGGCCGCATTGGAAAGAAAGCGGCGCAGGAGTTCGTTCCAGGGCAGGGTGGGGGTGAGCAGTTCGCCGCACAGACGTTCGATGCCGCCGGGCAGGTCTCCGGCCCGCTGCGACTGCTGCATGGCCTGGGAAAGCGCAATCCGCCAGTTTTCCTCCTCCTGCCGCAGGTGGTCTTCGTTGTTGCCGTCGCCATCTCCGTTGTCGGCTCCGCCGCGTCGCGAACTTCCCCGCTCAGGCCCGGATCGTCGTCGGAATCATCGCGGGAATCCTGCTCAGCATCGCCCGAGCTTTCAGCTCCGGAGGCCTGCGACGTTTCAGGAGCCTGCTGGTCCGGAGCAGGCGTTCCACCTTGTTCTTCCTGATCACTGCTTTGCGACTGGCCGGACTTTGCATTTTCGCCCGGCTCCTGGGAGGTTTCTTTCTCTGCACCCGAGTCCGCTCCCCCGTTGGGATCCGCGTCGCGGTCGATCAGGATGTTGTAGATGGCGTCCACGCTTTTGCCATGCAAGGCCGGATCGTCGAGGTAACCATCGGGCAGCGTCAATCCAGCCTCAAGGAGGATGGGGTTGATGGCATAATCGCAGGCCTTGTTCCAGAGCTTTTTATCCCGTCCGCTGCGGCGCGTATGGTGCAGACAGGCCAGATGCAGCACCTCGTGGCATTGCAGACCCTTGACCTTTTCCATCGGCAGCATGTCGATGTAGGCCGGGTTGTAGGCCAGGACGCGCCCGTCGGACCAGGCGGTACGGCAACTGCGGTCTTCTCGCAGCTCCAGGCGTAACGCCAGATGGGCGAAAAATGGATGGTCTAGCACCAGATCGCTTCTGGCTTTGACCATTTTTATGCGTGCCGAGGCTTGCGGAGCCGGTTGCATTACATCAATACCTCGCGGTTATCCTGGGCCCAGGAACCAAAGGCCGGCGTTTCCACAATGGAGGGCTGGACCGCCACGGCGTTGCGCATCAGCAATACGCCGAACTCCGTGGGCAAACGGTTGGCCAGCAGCACCAGTTCGTCCATGACGCTGTCTTTGGCGCGCCGGGCGACTGATTCGCAAAGCGCGTACACCACCGCAGGATCCTCGGGCAGGATCGCCTGGCGCGGATCGGAGAGCAGGGCGTCGATATCCGGCAATTCATCGTAGACGCGCAGAAAACCTATGAATTCGGCTGCTGCCGCCTGCCCCACGGCTCCGGCCACAATGGCCTTGGTGGTCTGAGGATCCGGCCGGGCGGAAAGAATGCGCGCGACAAATTCCCAGGAGCGGGGAGAAGGGAAAGCTTTTTCGTTTTTCTTGGGGTCGAATGCGTGCAGCAGTTTGGGGCGGAAACGCATAAATGCGATAAGCTTGGGGTCAATTTCGTGGTTGAGCGCCCAGGAAACCCAGTCGTCGAGATCCGCGTCGAAATCCAGATGCACCAGCCGGTTGGCCAGGGCTGACGGCATGCGGTGCGTCACGGCTTTATCGGATTCGCGGTTGCCCGCAGCCACAATGGTCCACCCGGCCGGAAGCTCATACTCCCCAAGCCTGCGGTCCAGAATCAACTGGTAGCAGGCTGCCTGCACCAGAGGGGGCGCGGCGTTGAGTTCGTCCAGAAACAGGATGCCGCTGCCTTCCTGAGGCAGAAAGGAAGGAGAAGACCAGACCGCTTTGCCGTCCGGGCTGATGCGCGGAATGCCTCGCAGGTCGACAGGATCCAGCAGTACGGCGCGTATATCAATTAGAGCCAGTCCCTTTTTTTTGGCTATCTGGGCAACAACCTGGCTTTTTCCCACGCCGGGCGCGCCCCACAGAAAAACGGGCTGCCTGATGGCTAAGAGGGTTTCCAGGGCGTTGATGATTTCAGATGGTTTCATACGATGCATTGCTCCTCTGTGTGATGTGAAAGCAACTTATTGAAAATGAGAATCGTTGTCAATAAGTTGGGTGTGTAAATCTTGCAGAAAAGCATATTTTATAGTCAAGTTGTTTAAATACTTATATTTTGTTGTCTGCAGATTTGTCCGGAGAAGCAATGCGTACGAGCAGTTTTTCAGCCTGGTCCGGGCGCAGGTAAAAACGCAGCCCGGATGCGGCTGTCAGCACCAGGTGCGCGCGGCCTCCGCGTCCGACAACGGACGCGGGCGCCAGTTCGTGCAGGGTAATGGTCTTGCCCGGCACTATCCCCATGTCCACGAGAACCTGGTTGGACCTGTTGCCGCCCAGTAGCTGTTCCACATGGAATTCCTTACCTCGCGCGGAGGTGACGTACTGCATCTTGCGGCCGCCCATTTCGCCCCAGATTTTTGCAGCAGCTCCTTCCGACAGGTAGACCATTTCGCCGTCCAGCAGCGTATGATAGCCCATGGGCGGGAGTTTGCGGAGGATGGTCAGCCGCGTATGTTCGCGAATGCCGAGCACGTCCAGGCCGCTTTTCAAGCCTTCGCCGCAGGTCAGAGCCACGACTTCGCCGCTTTCGTTGGGCAGCATTTCAATGACCGGGGTGGTGTGCCCGTCGTCATGGCGGACAACGATTTTGGCGCTCATGCCGGCGGCAAGGACCACCTCCCCGGTGGGGCTTTTGACGCGGACGGGGCGCAGTATGGCATCATCCGGAAGCCGGGTGATGCTGTCTCCTTTTTGGAGTTCGAGTTTGCGCAGCCAGTTCTGCAAATTTTCATCCAGAATATCCGTGATGACCAGCTGCGTACTGCTTGGCGCCTGACTAACAGGAATGCGCATCAGATTCTCCTCTGGCAGTGACGCTCAGTGGCTGAGAGTTAGCGGGGGGAATGCCGGTTTCCGCTGCAAGTTGTGGTACGGACGCGCCGTTGGTGCCGGAAACGCTGCGCAGACCGGCATAGCCCAGAATGCCGATGGTGCTGGCATTGTGCACGGCCGCGGATACTACCGCGGGAATCAGGCCCGCACCGGCGAGAATGAACAGAGTGGAATTGATGCCGACAGAAGACCAGAGGCACTGCTTGAGGGTGGCGTCGACTTTCAGGGCCACCTTGCGGGCTTCCACCAGGCCGCGGATGTCTTCTTTCATCAGCAGCACCTGGGCGGTTTCCCGTGCCAGGTCCGCGCCCGTGGGCATGCAGATGCCCACATCCGCAGTGATCAGGGCCGGCGCGTCGTTGACGCCGTCTCCCAGGAAAGCGACGCTGCGGCCTTCCTCATGAAGCTGTTCGATGATGGCGGCCTTGTCTTCCGGCGCCAGTTCCGCGCGGACTTCGTCCAGTTCCGGGAGTTCGGCTTTGATGGCTTCAGCCATACGGGAATGGTCTCCTGTGAGCATGACCAGGCGGCTGATGCCCAGCTCCTTGAGCTGGCGCAGGGTATCGCGCGCTTCCGGACGCAGGGCGTCGCGCATGCCGATGATGCCGATAAGTTTGCCGTCCCGGGCCACATAAAGCAGGGATTTGCCCTGGCTGTGCAGTTTTTCGGCTTCGTTGTCGGCAAAGGAACAGTCGATTTGCTCGTCGTCGTGGATGAAATGCCTGCTGCCCACGAGTACCTGCGAATTGTCGATCATGGCGGAAACGCCGTGGGCGACGATAAAGTCCACCTGGCTGAAGGCCGGCAGTTCGAGGCCGCGCTCATGGGCCGCTTTGACCACGGCTTTGGCCACGGGGTGCGCGTAGTGCTCCTCGGCTCCGGCGGCCAGGGCCAGCAGCTCGTTCTCGCCGATGTCCGTCAGCGGCGAGACATCGGTGAGGTGCAGCTCGCCGCGGGTCAGGGTGCCGGTCTTGTCGAAAACCATGGTGTCCGCCCGGGCGAACTGATCCAGGGCTTGGGCGCCCTTAAGGATGACGCCGTGCTGTCCGGCCGCGTACATGGCCGAACGAACGGCCACCGGGGTGGAGAGCTTGATGGCGCAGGAGTAGTCCACGGTGAGCACCGAGGCCGCGCGGGCCAGGTCGCCGGTAAGCAGATAAAGAGCCAGGCCCGCGCCGAAAGTAAGCGGAACAAGTTTGTCGGCCAGCTCTTCGCTGCTTTTCTGGGTTTTGGACTTGTTGCGCAGGGATTTTTCAATGTAGCCGCCGATACGCGAAACATTGGTGTCCGCGCCCACTTTTTCGGCCTTGATTTTGAGCTTGCCGTCTTCCACCACGCCGCCGGATTTGATTTCATCGCCGGGCTGAAAATGCACGGGAACGGATTCACCCGTGATGGCGCTCATGTTCACCGAGGCCTCCCCGCCATGCACCAGGCCGTCCACCGGAACAAGCTGGCCCGTTCCGCAGACCACGATGTCGCCGATCATGGTTTCGGCGTAGGGAATTCTTGTTTCCAATCCGTTGCGTTCCACGGTGATGGTTTCCACTTCGGGCTGGATCAGGCTTTTGAGCAGGTCGTTGGTTTTGCGCTCGGTGGCGTTTTCCATGTACCCGCCCAGGGCGATGAGCGCGCCCACGGCGTTGGCGGTGAAGTAGTCCCGGCGCATCAGGGCGAATATTTTGGTGGTGGCGTCCAGAACTTCGATCTTGAGTCCTTCGCTGAACAGGGTGTCCAGGCCCTCCAGAATCGAAGGCGCGGCCAGAAACCAGCTCAGGGCCGCCTTGACCGGCATGGGAAGCACAGGCGTCACGGCGGCGGCAGCGCCTCGCGCACCGACTTCCATCATATCGGGGCTGTTGTCCCGGAAGGGATCGGGCATGAAAGCGGCATGGGGCAGGGCATTCAGAGAGGCCAGCAGGTCCTCTTTGATGTCTGGCGCGCCCGTATGCTCGACAATAATGCTCGCCGCGGCAATATTGATGCGCGCTGAAGTGACGGAAGGATGCGACTCGAGCAGGGCTACCACGTAATCCACGTCAAGGGTAGGGTCCCACAGGCGGTTGCTCTTGATACGCAAACGCTGCGGAAGCTCATGCACTATCCGGAACTGCTGTGTGTAATCCTTTTGAGAACGGGTCATTATTTTTTATTGTTGGGTTTGTACAGCGTCGTGTGCCAAATGCAAAGGCCGACCAAAGCCGTACCGGCAATGAAATGAAGCGCGCGCGCCTGAGGCGTACGCATCAGGCCTGTCACTACCAGCGCGCCGAGCGAAACCGCCATGCCTGTTTTGGCGAGCGATCTGTCGCTTTGCATGCTGGACTGCTTTGCCGGAGGTTGTGCCGTCCGGGTACAGTTCGCAGGCAAATTCTGCGCGGGTTGTTGCAGATAAGTCATAGGCAAAACTCCTGAATAGGGGACGCCGTCCGCCGCAAAGGAGGACAATACGCCGGACGGCATCCATTTCCTCTAGCGCATTTTCACCTTTTGTTTCAGGAAAATGCATAAGAGCCTCTAAACCTTTTCAAGGTTAAGACGCTCTAATCGTCGTTACTCATTTCCGCTCTGACGTCTTTGACTTTTTCCTTGACCTCTTCGACTCCGCCCTGCAGGGCGTTCCAGCATTTCACAGTGCCGGAAATCAGAGCTTTCTGTACGGTCGGATTGGCCAGCACCAGGGCGACTCCGGCGCCAACGAGGAAGCCTTTCAGATAGGAAGAGTCCTTGTAGTTGAACCAGCTTGCCACGGGAGAAACAGGGGCCTGATTCTGGGTGTAGGCGGCCTGACTCTGGGGATAGGCAGAGGGATCCACGGCAGCGTACTGCTGCGCGTATCCCTGCGGATCATAATAATAATTGTAGTATCCGGCATAGGGATACGTCATGTTTGCCAGATGCTTTTGATCAGAACTGCTCATGGGATTGCGCCTCCGGATTATTTTTTGGTGTCAGCGGATTTTTTAGAGCCGGCCTTTTCAGGGGCGGCCTCTGCCGCCGGAACAGCCTTGGCGCAAGCCGCGGAGGCGGAACTCAACACTTTGTCAGTGGCGTATTTGGCGCCGATGGCCACGGCCACCAGGCCGACCAGGGAAAGTGTGCCGGTCAGGCCGATGGAGCTGACAACGGCGGTCGCCGTAGCCGTGGCGACACCGGTCGTGCCTGCTTCCTTGAGGGAATCCTTCACGGCTTCACTGCGGGTGATTTCGTCTTTGTTCACTCTGGAGATATTCCGCGCCGCGGCGGCCGTGCCGCCCACGATGGCGCCGACAGCACCCATGGCCAGGGTGGGGCGGAGGGCGAGAGAAGTCCGCAGTCCCGTTGAGGGCTGGTGAATTCCCGTTGCTGTCTGAGTCGTTCCGGTTCCGGTGTGCATCTTTGCTGGTTTAGTCATTATTTTGCCTCCTTGGCGGCACGTTCTTCTGCTTTTCGGTCTTCTTCAGCTTCCATTTCTTCTGCTTTATTCGAGAAAGAGCCCCAGACACTGGCAACACTTCCGGCAATGGCAGCCTTGATGGTGTCGTTGGTCAGCAACAGGGTGAGGCCCGCGCCGACCAAAGCGCCTTTCCAGAAATCCGAACTGGTTGCACTGAAGAAGTTGAGGAATTTTGAAATGTCCGGGTTGCCGTTGGCTGCTTCGCTGATCATGCCGTAGAGCTGCCCGTATTTGTTTTCAAGATGTTTCGGGTCGCTTTGCGAATGCGGTCCCCCTGCTTTCCCACTTGATCCGCAAGAGCAGCCGCCTTCGCCATGGCTGTCGGAAGCCGCCTGGCCGCCCATTCCTGCAGCGGCTGCGAATGCGGCCTGCTGCATGGCAAAAGCGTCAAAAGCCGGCTGTCCGGGGTAGGCCGCATAACCGGGATGCATTTGTCCTGCTTGTGCTGCGGGACCGGCTGGACCAACGGGTCCCATGGGACCGCTGGGCGGGAACGGAAAAGGATATCCCTGGGGGGCTGCCATGGCCTGTGGCTGCATGACGGGTTGTTGCATGACAGGGCGCTGCTGCATGTAAGGTTGTTGCATGACAGGCTGCTGCATGGCGGCTTGCTGTTGCATAGCGGGCTGCTGCATGACCGGTCGTTGCTGCTGCGGCTGATAGGGGCTGCCCATCTGCAGCATCTGGCCGCCGGCCTGTCCCATCATCTGGGTGGGAGCCTGTGCGGCTTGCTGCTGGGGTTGTTGTACGTATTGCTGCGGAGCGGCCTGGGCAGCCATCTGCGGCTGGGCGTAGGCGTAGGCATACCCCTGCTCCTGAGCGGAACCAGCGGCATCCGCGCATGCTTCAGCATCCTCACAACCACCGCCGCTTTCGCCCGATCCGTTGCCGGAAGGCTGAGCCTGATACATATAGTTGCCCATGGGCTGTTCGCCTGCCGCCGCCTGCTGCATTCCGGGCATCTGTCCGGTAGCCGCTTCTTTTTCGCCTGCGTATTCCGGCGGCATCATCACCATTTGTTCCTGAGACATATATAACCTCCTTAATTAGTGGCTTGCAGGATTGCATAGAGCTGCTCCGCAATTTCTGCGGCGCGCGTACCATCTCTTGTCGTGGCGAGTTCCTCGAGAAGATCCGGGGAAATCAGTTTCGGGTCGTACTCAATGACTACGGAGCGAGCCAGAAGATTCGTCCGGACGTTGGTCACTCCCGGCAACGGACCGTTTTGCTGTTTTGCCAGAGCCATTGCCTGCGGGTCCTTCCTGATGGACTGGTCGAACTTGATCCGCATTCTCCCGGGAATGTGGTGCTTCAGTTCCAGGTAGCGCCTGAGTTTGGCTATTGCGTTGAAATCCATTCGAATCCTCTTTTTTTGGTAATTCAGAGTTGGATGTTGTTAATTCGAAAGTGAGCAAACGCGAAGAATTCGCAACAACTCCGAGGGTGTGGGCGATATGAATCAGGCCCGCGGTGACAGGCGACAGAATGCCGAGAGCCCCCAGAGCAACCCCCACGATATTGGAACCGGTGGCGATCCAGAAGTTCTCGCGTACGATCCGCAGGGTTTTGGTGCTCAGACCGTATACGTCCGCCAATGCCTGTAAATCGTTGTCGGCCAGGGCGATGTCCGCGGCTTCCACCGCGGCTTCCGCGCCGCCCGCACCGATGGCTACGCCCACGTCGGCCCTGGTCAGGGCCAGCGCATCGTTGACGCCGTCGCCGACCATCAGCACGGAATGGCCCTGTCCGAGCATGCCGGAAATGATCTCCGCCTTGTCCTCGGGGAGCACGGACGCGTGGTAGTGGTCGATGCCCAGCATTTCAGCCAGACGCCTGGTGGAGGAGGCCTCGTCGCCGGTGATCAGCGTGATGTTTTTCACGCCCTGGCTGCGCAGTCGCTTGATGACCTCTGCGGCCTCCGGACGCACCCTGGCGTCCAGGCCAAGAACGCCCTGGGGTTTGTTGTTGCGGAAAACGTGCAGCACCGTCAGGCCTTTGTCGCGCAGAGCGTCGGCTACGGGTTTGAGCGATTCCGCGGAGCATTCGTAGCGTTCGGCCAGTTTGGCGTTGCCCACAAGAATTTCATCGCCTTTGACCACGGCCCGGATGCCCATGCCCATGTGATAGTCGCAGAGCGTATGGGGGATGGGCACGATTTCCCGGCGCACGGCTTCCGCCTTGACGGCCTGGGCCAGCGGGTGGTGGTTGTGGGTTTCCGCGGAACAGGCCAGTTGCAGCAGGTCATTTTCGCTGATTCCGTCCACGGGCGAAATGACCTGCAGGACTGGCTCATGGGAGGTAAGGGTGCCGGTTTTATCAAAGCAGACCGTATCGCACTGGCCGATTTCTTCGAGATAGCGTCCGCCTTTGATCAGAATATGGTTGCGAGCCGCGGCGTTGATGGCGGCGCTGATGGCTGTGGAGGCGGCCAGAACCGTAGCGCAGGGGCAGGCCATGACCAGCAGCACGGTGAAAGCGCGCCAGGCGCTCTGGGTGAGCACAAAGGTCAGGGCCGTGACGCCGAATCCGACCTTGACCAGGGTGGCTGCCAGGCGGTCGGCAACACCCTCGATGGGGGCGCGATTTTCCATGGCTTCCTGAACCTTGTGCATGACTCTGGCCAGATAAGTCTGGTCGCCCACGCATTCGGCCCGGACGTAGATGACGCCTTCGCGAACAAAGGTGCCGGAATAGACCTTGTCGTCCACGGTCTTGTGAGAAAATTCCTGGCGGCCGGTGATGGGGGATTCGTTGAGCAGGGCCTCGCCTTTGATGATGACCCCGTCCACGGAAATTTTTTCGCCCGTATGCAGGACGACCGTATCGCCGATGACCACATCTTCCACGGCGCGTTCGACTTCGATGCCGTCCACGAGCACGAAGGTATGGTGCGAGGTCAGATCGAGAATTTCCGAGATGCTGCGGCGCGAGCGTTCGGTGGTCCAGGCGGTCAGCAGTTCGGCGCCCGAATTGATCCAGAGAATCTCGAAAGCGGTCATGGCCTCGCCGGCCGCGATGGCCGCAATGGCGCCCGCACCGAGAAATCCGTCCAGGTCGATGCGTTTCTGACGCAGTTTTTTGATGCCCGAGCGGATAAGAGGAAAACTGAAGCCCAGGGCGATCAGACCAAGCGGACTCAGCGCTGTCTGGGCCACGGGCAGGCCGAGCACGGACGAACGAAATACGCTGATCCCCAGCACCGCCGAGATGGACAGGAAGCGGCGGGAGGCTTTTTTGACCTTGTCCGGTTCGGCCTTGCCGCAGGAACAAGCGCAGGAACAGGCTGAGGATACGGTTTCCTGCGGACTGAAGATTTGTTTGACCGCATTGAGCAAAGCGGCCCGGGGCAGCAGTTCGGGGTCGTAGCCTATGGCCAGGCTGGCGCATTTTTCGTTGACCTGTACCCAGATAACCCCTTCACGCTGTTCGAGCGGTTGCGCTGTTTCCTGAAGCTTCGCCTTGGGCACGCCGATGATTTTAAAACGTATCCTGTTGGGAAGTTCGTGCCGAATGCTTATGGGTTGCGACGTCATTCTGATTCCTTGTGTTCTGTTGTCCTGAAAGGGCACCACTCTTACCATTGCATTGAAACGGCGTGATATGTCAACGCCGGTCAAAAAAATTCTTCCAGGGAAATTTCCGGTCCTGGGGGGTTTGGTGTGACCCGGACGTTAAAGTTTGAAAGGTCCGGGGCATGGAGTTAACGACCGGGTCACATGGAGTTGGGCACAATCGAGGAACGTTATTTCATGTCTCTGGCCTGGACCCAGATGATGGCGTCCTGGGAGAGTTCCTTACCTTTGTATTCCTTGTCCGGACCGGCGCCCAGAGCGGCGAAGCCCCACCAGCCGGCTTTGGGAATGCCGAAAGCGAATTCGCCGTTGGCGTTGGCTTTGATGCCCAGAGTGACGAAAGCATCCTGGGGCGCGGTCGCCAGGGCTTGTTTCTGGAATTCGTTTTTGCCCGGAACAGGCGGATGGTTCATGAATTCCACTTCAATTTCAGCGTTGGGCACGGGTTTGCCGTTGGCGACAACAACACCGCGGAAGACATTACCGGTCCAGAGGGCGTAGGGCTTGTCCAGGGGCAGAATTTCCGTGGGCAGGCCGGTGGGGGCATCCCAATCCGTGGGCAGCCCGGCATTGTTCACGATGACTTTGGTGACCTGCTGGATGTAGATATCTTCTTCTTTCTCATAGTAAGGTTCGGGCACCAGGCAGAAGACCACGTCGCCCATTTTGCGTACTTTGACTTTGGCGTCGTAGGCTTTGCCGGAATTGGTCAGGCTTTGCCAGGTGATGGACTGGAGTTTATCCATCAGGTCGGTTTTTTTACCTTTGGAAATCATGTAGAAATCCAGAGGTTTACCCATATCCATGGTGTGCCCGGCTTCAAAGGGGTGGGTGAAGACCAGCTTGAGGTCCAGTTCTCCGCCTTTTTCCATAACGGCATCAGGGGTGTAAATCATCTGGAAGTGTGCGTACGCAGGCGCACAAAAAGCAAAGACAAGTACAGCCGTTAGCAATAGACGTTTCATGATGCTCTCCTTTCGCAGGCTTGTTGCGGCATGTGCTGCTTTGTGAGTGTGAATTTCATTATCATCATTCTAATAAAAAAAATGATTTGGTTCCTATTCCACTATGTCCTTACCGGCGACATCGATACGGTGTCCTTCGCCGGCGTCAAACTGCACGCGGTATTCGCCTTCAGGCTTTTTAAAGCTGACTTCGCTATATTCATCGAGTTTGGTTTCAGCGATGCTTTTACCGCTGGCGTCAAAGATGTGTACGGCAATGCCTGCGGCGGAAGATCCGTCGGAAAAGCCGCCTTCGCAGGAGACATTCCCATCGCCGTTGTCGTAGCACGAGAACAGCGGGGTATGGGCCTGGGCGAGTCCGCCGAGTGAAAGAAGCCCTATGCACAGGGCGCTAGCAATGATTAAACGCATTGTTCCTCCTTAAGTCTCAGTTGGTTGGGGTTTCAACAAGCCGGTGACGACAGTGGCCGCCACGGCGATTCCATAAAACCAGGCCATGGCCTGCACGCCGTCGAGTCCGAGCAGGGAGCCGCCCGTGAACACGAGGGTGGCCACACAGGCGCCAAGGCCCATCATGTACGCAAGAGAAAAGAACATCCATTTCCAGGAGCCGGATTGCACCTTGACCACCATGGTGGTGGCCATACAGGGCGGATACAGGGCCATGAAGAGCATCAGCGCCAGGGCGTGCAGCGGGGTAAATCCCTTTTCCTGCTCCGCCATCCGGCTGCCGAGCGCCTTGCCGTGGCCTTGAGCGGGGGAGTCCGTCTCTTCGGCTTCTGCAACTTCGCCCGCGCCTTCTTCCGGCTGATAGAGTGCGCCAAGAGTGGCGACGGTGTTTTCCTTGGCGGCCAGAGCGGAAAGCAGCGCCACGTTTACGCGCCAGTTAAAGCCCGCGTACTGGGTGACGGGTTCCATCCAGTGGCCCACTGTGCCGAGAAAACTGTTGTTGATGACGGCATTTTTGGCTTCCATCCGCAGCCCCAGACGGGTGCGGCGAAGTTTTTTGTATGCTTTCTGGACCTTTACGGCCGCTTTGTCGGATTTTGGCGGCTTGATTACGGCGAAAAAGGCCGGATTTTTTTCCTGGAAACGTGCATCGATGGCCTGCCCCTGGGCCTTGTCCGAAGCCCCCATACGCGCGTTTTTATAGTCTTCGGCAAAGGTGAACAGATCGTCGATCTCTTCGGGGGTGTCGATTCCCTTGGTCAGGGGGCTTATAGCCGCGACCTTGATGAACTGTTGCTGCGCTTTGACCGCTTTTTGTTCCATAGTGTCCAGGCGTTCCTGCGAAATGCCGGGAAACTGCATCAGGACAAAGAGAATGACCGAAACCGCCGCCACAACGGTGATGATCTTTTTACAATAGAGCCAGACCCGTTCCACGGCGCGCCTGATAATGTTGCCTATGGTGGGCGTATGGTATGGCGGCATTTCCATGATGAACGGGGCGGTTTCCTTTTCTTTGAGCACCGTGAGGTTGAGTATTTTGGAGGTGGTCAGGGCCATGAGAATGGTGACCGTGGCAATGAAAAACATGGCCTGGCCCTTGTACGCGGCGAAATAGATGCCGATGAGCAGCACATAAAGCGGCACTTTCGCCAGGCAGTTCATCATGGGCACCACCAGGATGGTTGCCAGGCGTGCGCGTTCGTCCGGAACGGCCCGGCAGGCCATGACTCCCGGCACGGCGCAGCCGCCCACGTATACGCCGCCCAGGACAAGGGGCAGCGTGGACTGCCCGTGCAATCCGTAGCGGCGGAAAAAGGCGTCCAGCAAAAACGCCATGCGCGGCATGTAGCCCAGGTCTTCCAGGGCGGCGATGTAGGCGAAAAGAATCAGAAATATGGGAATATAGTTCAACAGAGCATTGATACTGTCCACAACCCAGAGCACCAGCGATCGGAAAAGCGAGTCCGTAATAAAGCCCTCGGCCGGCAAGACGGAAGCAATGGTCTCGCGCATCCAGGCCAGGGCGGGCCAGGTGTAGTTCGTCAGCGCGTAGCCCCATTCAATGGAAAGGTAATACATCAGGTACATTACGGCGAAAAGAATGGGGTAGCCCCAGATGCGGTGGCAGATCCAATGGTCGACCTTGTCCGAGCCGGTGGCCTTCCCTTCGTCCGGAGCCTCGACGCATTGGTCCGCGATGCCGGAGGCGACTTCATAGCGCCGTTTTTCCACAAAATGGTCCGCGGCCATGTCGTGCTTGCTCTCAAAATAGGCCCGCTTCATGTCGGCTTTGTCCAGCAGGTCCTTTGCCGCCGGGTGCAGTTCGCGCATCAGCTCCCGTACGCCCGCGTCTCCTTCCAGCAGCTTCAGAGCCAGCCAGCGCGCAGGCGCGTAACTGTCTACCTTGCCTTCGATGTCTTTCTGCAGTTGGGCAATGGACGGTTCCAGTTCGCCATAGTCGATACGCAACGGCGCGGGATGGGCAATGCCGTCAAAATGCTGGGACAACGCGACCTTGAGGGGGTCTTTGCCCACGCCTTTGCGCCCCACGGTGGGGATGACCGGCGCGCCGAGTTTTTCCGCAAGCTTCGCCGCGTCGATTTGCTGGTTGCGTGATTCCGCCACGTCCATCATGTTCAGGGTGACCACGACGGGAACCCCCATTTCGAGCAACTGGAAGGTCAGAAAAAGATGGCGCCGGATGTTGGAGGCGTCAGCCACGTTGACCACGACCGCGGGACGGTCTTTGAGGATGAAATCACGCGCAACGCGTTCTTCCAGCGAATAGGACGTCAGGCTGTAGGTGCCGGGCAGGTCCACAAGTTCCACGGAATGCCCGTTCTGAGAAAAGAAGCCGACTTTTTTTTCAACTGTGACACCGGGGTAATTGGCGACATGCTGCCGTGCGCCTGTAAGCATGTTGAAAATGGTGGATTTGCCGGCGTTAGGCTGTCCAGCCAGAGCCACGAGAAGTTGCGTAGACATAGCAGTACCAGTTCGTTATATGTTAAACGAAAATGAAAGCCATTCTCAGTCCATGGCGACAAAAAAAGCATGCGGGAATGCCGCATGCTTTTATTATAATTAGACTTGCTGGACGTGGACTTTTTCAGCGACGCCTCGTTCGACCATCAAGCGGCTTTCGCCAACGGAAAGCAGCAGCGGACCGATACCGGGATTGGCTACGACCTGCAGGGTGCAGCCGGGAAAAAGTCCAAGAGATGCCAGGCGGCAGCGGGCTTTGCACCCGGCGCATACGGCGTTGACTTCGGCCCGTGAACCTGAACGCAGAGAAGTGAGCGCGATACAATTTTCGGCGGGTTCATTGTAGTGCGCAACACCTTTCCGCTCATTCGTGCGGCCTCTTCTGTGTCTCCAGAACATGATCGTACCCCCGATTGCATTAATGTTACGTATGGTTAGACACCATTACAGTGATATTGAAAGTCACTGTCAACGAAGACACTCTAGGCTTGTTGAGATTGATTGTCAACAAGTTATCCGAAAAGAAAACAAGTCGTACGCAATGCTTAATCCAGATAATTATAGTAGAAAATAGTGTTTCTTCCGGAACGCTTTGCCTCATACAGTGCCGAATCCGCACTTTTAAGCATATCGTCCAGGCAAACAACGTGTTGCTGATTACAGGATACCCCGAAACTGGCCGTAAAACGTATGCAGCCTTGCTGGGTGTTCACCGTGTGGGCTTCAAAAGTTCGGCGCATCTTTTCCGCCACGAAGATGGCGTCTCTGCCGGAAGTGCCGGGGAGCAGGACGGCAAATTCCTCGCCTCCGATTCGTCCGAAAATATCCAGGGCACGCAAGGTGTTGCGTCCAAGCCGGGCGATTTCCTGGAGCACTTTGTCACCGGCGTCGTGACCGTAGGTGTCGTTGACGCGTTTGAAATGGTCGGCGTCGAAATATACCAGGGAAAGCGGGGTGTTTTCACGTTGCGCACGCAGCAGCTCGCGTTGGCCCAGTTCGACGAAATACCGGCGGTTGAAAAGCCCGGTTAGTCCGTCGCAGCGGGCCAGTTCCTGCAGTTCCTTAAGCATGCGGCGTTTTTCCGTGATGTCGGCCACCAGGCCGTCCAGTTCGACCAGTTCGCCGCTGTCGTCAAAGGAACCTCTGGCGCAGATTTCCACCCAGATGCTGGAACCGTCGCTGCGGCGCAATTCCAGGGGAAAATCCTTGAGCACGCCATCCTTGGCGAGTTTTTGCAAAAACTCCCGGCGCTGGCCCGGGGAAAGAAAAATATCGCTGGAGCAGCAAAGCATTTCCGTCACGCTGTCATATCCGAAGATACGGGCCATGGCCGGATTGAGGTCCAGAAAATGGCCTTCAGGCTTTGAACGGAAAATACCCTGGATGCTGCTTTCAAAAATGCCACGATATTTTTCCTCGCTTTTGGCCAGCTCCTCGTTCAGTCGGTTGAGCTGGCCCTGCATGCGATCTCCCATTTTGATCAGGCGCGTACTTTGCCTGTAGAGCTTCTTGTACTGCTTGAGCAACGCGTCATAGTCGGCGGCCGGCAGCAGAGGGGCTCCGGCGTCAAGTTGCGCTTCGGCAAGGGCAATGGTGCGCTCTTCATCACTGAAGAGCGAGCCGGAGCTGTTCACGATTTGTCCTCGTACGGGCAAAGGGTGAGTTGGGCGGCGTCCAGGTCCTCTCCAAATTCTTCGCCGCACTCCAGGGCTATTTCATTTTCCACATGATACCGCCAGAGGATCTGCAGATTCAATCCGTTGCGGGCAGCCGCGTCGAACATGTCGAAGAGGTTCATCAGGGCCTTGGAACTGGAAGAATTGAAGTACACGATGTCCATGTCCACGGTGATTTCTTCTTCGCCGTTCAGGCTGGAGAAATATTCGTTGAGCCATTCGAGTACGGGGGTGAAGAATTTGCTGGCGTTTTCCGGGTACGATTCGCCGCGCAGGACGAGTTTGGCGTTATCGGGGTCGAAATCCACGAGCAGGGTTGCGTCGGTAGGTTCAATGGATAAGCGTTCCATAACGATCACCCTATTGCCTTGATGGTAAAGAACACCGTTTGCGTATCAATGGGTGCGAGATGGTATTCCAGGGGTTCGCTCACTCTGCGAAACATTTCAATGAAACCAAGGCCGGCGCCTTTGCTCTCCGGGCCGGGCTCTTCCCGGCGCATGCGTTTGTAATAGTCCTTCAGTTCCTGCTTGTTCAGGCCCTGTAGGTATGTGATACGTTCGATCATTTTTTTGCTTTGGGGAATGCTGACGTAGTTGCCGCAGATCACGTAAAATTTACCGTCGTTTCTGCCCACAACCACAATGCCGTGGCGCAGTTCATCGCCGTTGCCGTTGTCCGGAGGGGTCTGCTCGGTGGAGTAATTTACAATATTTTGCATTTGCTCAACAAAAAGTGAAAATACCCGATGTGTTGTCGCCATGCCGGCCTCTTCCAACTCCATTTTCATGCGAAGCGTGCGGCCGATCCCCTCAACAACGCTTTGGGAGGTTGGTCCGCTGAAGCAGAACATCACGCCCTCTTTTTTTAGGTCTGTGTAAAACTGGTGCAGGTCGTTCAACATGCAGGCTCCCTGGTTGCAAATCCGAGCACGGTGACGTCGTCGCGCTGCGTATTGCGCCCTTTGTAGTCGTTAAACATGGTTTCCAAGGCGACGCGTTGCTCTTCCATGGGCAGGCCGGCGTGTTGTTCCAGCCAGATGCGCAGCTTTCTGCGCCCGAAGGGCAAGCGCTTCACTCCGCCGATCTGGTCGGTAAAGCCGTCGGTGAAAAGATAGGCGGATTGAATGCCTTTGAGAGAAATGCAACGGTTGGCGAATTCCTGGTCCATGGGCACGTCCACAAATCCAATGCCGCTTTTGTCGCCCTTGATTTCCCGGATGCCTTCCGTACCGGCGAGAAAGAGAAAGCTTCTGGCGCCGGCGAAATAAAGCAACTGTTTCTGGTTGTCGATGCAGCAGACGCCGCCTTCAAGGCCGTCGTCCGAGAGTTTTTGCCTGTCGTGCTGCGAGAGGGCGAATTTGAGCCCTTTGTTCATTTTCGCCAAAAGCTGGGCCGGATTGTTCCAGCAGGAGTCGTCGAAGTTTTGTTCGAACAGCGAATTGACGATCAGGGTCAGAAAAGCCCCTGGTACGCCGTGTCCTGTGCAATCGAAGACCGCCAGATAGGTATGGTTGCGGGTGCGCTTGACCCAGTAGGCATCGCCTCCGACGCCGTCGCGCGGCAGCCAGAGCAGAAAATAATCTCCAAGGGCAGCTTCGAGTTCTTCGGAACCGGGCAGGAACGAACGCTGGATGCGGCTGGCGTATTCGATGCTTTCCAGGACCTTGCGCTGGGCGGTTTCCAGTTTGTTGAGCGTATCGTGTAAACGTGCTTCCCTGCTTTTCAGCCCCTGGATCATCCAGAAAATATTGCGTTGCAGCCGGATGAAGTCGTGCTCGTCCCCTTTTTCCTTGGGCAGATGAAAATGAGGCGTACGGCTCCCTGTTTTGATCTGGTCTACGTAATTGTTGATACGGCGGGTCTGGCGCAAAACGATAAGCTCTTCCATCAGTTTGCTGAGGGGGTAATAGAGCAAAACAAAAGCCGCAATGTAGAGCGCCAGAAAATTTTGCAGATACGTACTTCCCAGCTGGTGCAGAATGAGCAGGGAAGCCAGCGTGGGAATCAATCCTACGCCGAAGATCAGAATCTTTATCTTGAAGCCGACACTCATGCTGGAAAGCTGATCCATACCGGCATCATATAAAGATTTGCGCTGCGGAGGGGCCATGGTCATCGAAGGAGATTCGGGAGGCATTGCTAAACTCCATCTGTGTTGAACGTTCTGTTGTGAGTCCTTCGGTAGCGTCTGAACCGGGAGCTGCAGAGGGCTGCCGGTTCAGACGTGGAGAACGTGTCATCTGCTATTTCATGCTTTGAGGGGCATCGTCTGTCCCTGTTTTGAGGCAGGGTGATAGTTCCTGAACGTCGGGAGTTTCCAGAACCGTCATGGAATGCAGCGCGCCAGCGTTAGATTGGGTGGAGAGGATCATTTGCCGTATAGATACCTGGGAGGAGAAAAAAGACTCAACCACGCGAGGATCGAACTGCGTTCCGGAATGTTTGGATACTTCCATGCGGACTGCCTCAAAGGAGCTGGCTTCGCGATAGGGGCGTTTTTGCATCATGGCGGAAATGGTGTCCGCCAAAGTGATAATACGCGCACCCAGGGGAATTTCATCGCCCTGCAGGCCGTGGGGATAGCCCTTGCCGTCGAATCGTTCGTGATGGTACAGAATCATTTCCACCACCCCGCTTTCACGCAGCGCGCGTACAGGGCGTATGATTTCCACCCCCATGGCCGGATGCTGGCGCATGATTTGCCATTCCTCATTGCTGAGAGGACCTGTTTTTTTTAAAATGGTGTCTGGAATGCCGATTTTTCCCACATCGTGCAGATGAGCGGCAACATGGATGATATCCGCCTGTGCGGGGTTTATCCCCATATCCAGAGCGAGCACATAGGCAATGGCCGCCACTTCTTCAGAGTGCTGGCGCGTATGCGTATCCTTGGCGTCCACAGCCGCCCCCAAGGATCCGGCGAATTCATGCAAAATGCTTTTGACCATAAACGCGTTGCAGTTAGAGCAACTCGAGCAATATGTTCCAGGTGGTGTAGTCACCCTGTTGGCTCCTTTGGAGTATATATAAAAGGCATTTTATGATAATGAAAATCGCTATCAATTGAAGGGATCTTTATTCCTTCAAACGTATGCTGTCAAGCCCAATTGGGAGCCTCATTATTCCCAGAAAAGTAATTCAGAAACATTGTTTGTAAAAAAAAGCAGCATTCAGGAACCAGAGTAAAGAAAGGTTGATAAACTTTAGAGATTGTCAAAAAATCTTATTGTAAAGTTTCTATTCTCAATTCGCCAAAAGGACTGCTTTTCGTAAGAGTCGTATGCTTTGAAACAGGGGCAACTTGTTATCGTTAGATGTCTTTTCGATAAGGTATGGATCCGTCGTATATAATTATATGATCTATATTATATTGTTGTGTATAATCTACTGGTTATGACCCACGATGAGTTTAAGCAGGTTTACTTCTGTGGCTGTAGAAAAAAAGCCAGTCAATCAGGGAGATATGATGTTCAATGACTGCTTCAAGGCCTGACGCCTTCAGTATCCTAATGAAATTTACATTCCAAGTGTCCTGATCAAAGGTCATTTTGATGTAAGACTTTGGGTATTTATCTGATAAACAGAAAAATAATACTGATTTATTCTTAAAAAATGAAGACAATATACTATTAATGAGGTATTATTAAGTCAAAATGTAACTATTTTTCTCCTGTAACTGTTGGTGGTTGTTATAACTTGCCTCAGCGATTTGTTGTAAAGCATGTTGAAAGTATTATGGTCCTGATTTTAAATAGTCTTAATGGGGGCCATGACTAATTAATATGCCGTTCAGTTTTATATAGCAGTAGCAACGTAGAACAATGAACATCAACAGGAGGTTCGGACTATGGGTATCCCCCCAAAAACTGATGCTGGATGGGAAGCAATTGTCACAGGTCAAAAGACCTATACTTTGAAGTTCTTAGCAGCAAAAATTTTGCTTGGACGATTGATGCGAAGTGTCAAAGCGGATGGTTCCAAGGGAAATATTTCAAATGCTGTCAGTGAGTTGCATGCTATTTATACAAAAAATGCGGACAACGCTTCAGCAAAAGAAGATTTGCAAACCATTTTCGGTTAGGAGGGAATATGACACAGAAGCTACTTAGCGTTCAAGAAGCAGCGGATCTGATTACATCCGGGAACACCATGCTCATCGCCGGGGATGAAAAACTTCTGGAGCAGTTGCCTAAAGGAAAGTGGGTTGGAGGGACTATTCCCTACTTTATTTCTGCATCCAAAGGCGGACTCGTAACACAAGAGCAAGTTTTTGGAACGGATATTTCGCATATTGCCGCTGGAGTTTCTATAAAAATGTATAATGCGGAGACACTCGGCAACGTTTACATCGATGCGGGTGAGGGCGGGATCAGCTTTATTCTTATCCCGGCCTTAAGCCCCTCGCATGTTTCTTTTGCTTTGAATGCTCCGAACTATAAGGATTTTGGTGCGCAGCCGCTGGTCGGATGGATTTCAGGGGTGCATCTAAATGATCTCGGCAAGGTCACTCCCAAGGTTTTCAACGGGGAGACAGGGGAATGCTTTGAAAAAGAAGCCATTGTGATGCACGTTGATCTCAAGGAAGGGAAAATAGCCGATGTCGGTATCATCAATATATTTGAGCAGGGTGATGGTGATGCCCTTACCTTCAACCAGGACGCGTTTTCTTCAAAGGACGTGATGATCAATGGGATCAGGGAGAATTTTGTCGAATATATTGAGAAAAATGGATTGGACACCAAACTTCCCCTGGTGGCTGACTACTATGGCGCATTGATCAATACGAGTTTCCAGAGTGCCTCGCCTGAAGAAGGTGTCAGCTTTTATGCTCCAGTGTTTTCCGGAGTCCGCTATAAGCATGCAAAGCCCATTGAAGACTATGCCTCTGCTTTTGGTAAACAGCTGCAGGAAAATGAAGTTGGGGGAAAATCAATAACATTTTCCTGCAATTGCATTCTCAACTATTTGTATTCAGATCTTGAGGGCAAGAAAACGGATCCTTTTGTCGGGCCGATTACCTTCGGCGAGATTGCCTATCAGCTTTTGAACCAGACACTGGTTTACGTTGATATCCATGATAAGTCATAGGGGTGTTCTTTGTTGACACGTAAAGATGGAGCCGGTCATTGGCCGGCTTCTTTATTTTTTTGTTTACACATATTTTTCAATGTGTTTATGCATTTTCAGTTCAACCATTTGCTTTGAACTCTTGAAAGATGGGCCCATCTTGCTGTAAAGATTCAAGTCAGGAGATTGCATCAGCTTGCCGTTTTTTTGGGTCCTTTTCTCAATGGAGTTTTACATGCGTACGAACAAGCAGTTTTTTCTGGGATTATTACTGAGAGTATGCGTAGCCCTCTGCTGTACTCCTTCTCTTGCTGCGGCTGCACAAGATTATGACGCGCTTCTTCGTTCAAATACCGAGACCAGCGGAAATAAAGTCGATACGCGTTATCCCGGCCTGGGGCTGGTTATCCGGTGTCCGGAAGAAGTGAAGCTGATGGAACCGGAGCAGGGCATTATCGATCCGGATCAGTACACGCTTTCCATACAGGTGGATCCGTTGGCCCGCCTGGAGCCCGGAGACCAGGTTTTACCCATGGATTCGCGCGATGCGGCGATTAAAGAAATGAACGCCTTGGCAAAAGGCCAGCCCGGAGAAGAGACTGCCGATGAATATATGGAAGGAACGATTCAGGTGGTGTCGGTACCCGACGGACCTGCGGTCAAGACATTTACCGTTTTAGGGCGCTTTGAAATCTGCGATGTGACCTTTGAGCGCGTGGCCGTGTTTTACTGGCGGGACTGCCGCGTCATCCTGCGGCTTTATGGACCAAAGGCTAAGATTATTGAAGAGAACAAGGATCTTTTTCTGCAGGATAAGGACAACTGCGGTGAGGAGCTGATCTGGAATCACGATGCAGGCGCGCTGGATACATTCACCGCTCGTCTGTTGTCCGGAAAGGCCGGGACGCATGCCGCCCGCTGGGACGCGTTATTCTCGCAGATTTTGAAGGGGGTAAGCTTCGAATCCGGGACAATGTCCGCGGCAGATCCTGGTGTGTGTACGCAGGCTGCGGAAAAGTTGGTGCAACGTTCGTCCGGTATGCATCCCTTGCCCGATAGATCGCTTGCCCTGCGAATGCCGGGTTTTGGAGACGTCTGCCTGCTGCTGACGCAGGTGGGGCGGAAAAAGGGCGAGATGTTGTATCTGGTGCCGGGCAAAGGGGATTTTCTCGAGAATCTGGCGCTGGCCCCGAACTGCAGTGGGCGGATCAACGGGGTGATGGCGGAGGACCTGAATCAGGACGGTTTTCCAGAATTTCTGGTGCGGGCCGAATGCGGGGCGGAAGGCGGACACTCGGGAAACCGTGTCTTCTGGAGCCTTTCCAACGCCATGGGTGTGGAGTGGCAGGTGGATACGCAGATGTGCGCCGCGGTCAGGGAGGCGTCGAACCCGGAGGAGATGCTGGAGATGCTGCGCGGCTATCTGGCAAAGCTGAACCGGGATGCGGGAAAAGTCATCAAACTGAAAGGGCGTTTCAGCAAACAGGAAGAACAGCTTGTATTTCAGGAAGAGGACCAGGCGCCGGATGTGGTGTACGAGATAGTGTCCGTGCCCGAGGCTTTTGCCATGCAATGCCGCGGACATTACGATCGTCCGGGAGAAATTGCCGCCAAAGTGCAGCGCGTGGAGCGTCTTCACGGAGTGAGCCATGTGCGGCTCGAGCTGCATAACTGCCTGTAAGAAAAGGGTGTCTAAATTTCCTATGTGCTATGTGAAGAAACCTGCCTCATAATCTAAAGAGCTGCGTTCCCAAGGCCGATAGAGTTATTAACCACGTCGGAAAGAACTCCGGCACGGATAAACAAACGGAACAACGGCCATGAGCAGCTACCCGAAATATACGAACTACAGAACCGGACCCAATCCGGAAACGCCCAAGGAGCGCGCTGAGAAGATAGCTGCCCTGAAGTCCGCTATTCAGAACGGAACCTACGAGATTCAGACAGACGATATTATCCTCAACGTCCTCAAAGAGTTCATCGCTCCAGCTTCTTAGTGGGAATTTCAGTTTCATTTAATCAGCACAAAAAAAGCCGCTCCCACTGACGCAGGAGCGGCTTCTGTCATTTCTTTCAGCCTGAGTTATTTGACGAACCAGCCTTTGACCTGTTCGGGATTTTCCTTGATGAAGCGTTCGGCGCTTTTTTCCGGAGTTGCTCCGGGCTCCTGATTCCAGGCCATGACCATCTGCAACTGGTTGGCGTCTTTCCAGCTGAACTTGTCCATGATGGAATAGAGTTCGGGATCGTCGGTTTTCAGGTCCTTGCGTACGATGGTGTTGATGGTTTCTTCGCCGCCCAGGACTTTCTTGGGATCCTTGAGGTACTTGAGGTCCCATTTGCCGAACATCCAGTGGGGGGACCAGGCGGTGACGATGACGGGCTTTTTGTTTTTGATGGCGTCGGCCAGGGCCGCGGTCATTGTGGCGCCGCTGCCTTCAACAAGCTCGTACTTATCCAGGCCGTATTCTTTGATGGCGTCTTCCGAAAGTTTCATCAGGCCCGCGCCGGGATCGATGCCGATGATTTTCCCGTCGAACATGTCGGCCTTGTCTTTGAGGTCGGCGATGGAATCCACTTCTACATAGGAAGGCACAGCCCAGCCCAGGCGCGCGCCGCCGACGATGGGGCCGAGGTCTTCGACCTTGTCTTTGACTTTTTTGAGGTAGGAAGCGTGCGTCACCGGCAACCAGGCGGTTACCAGGCCGTCAACATCACCCGTGCCTGTGGCGGCCCACATGGCCGCAGCGGCCACAGGGAGGATTTCAACTTCATAGCCAGCTTGTTCCAGAGCAGCTTTAAGCACATTGGTGCTGGCAGTGGCGCAATCCCATTCGACATAAGCCAGTTTCACCTTTTTTTTGTCTGCCGCAAAGCCGGGAACAGCTGCGACGGCCAGAAAAGCCAGGGCGAACAGGACGGTCAGTATCCGGTTAATTCTCATCTTATCCTCCTTAAACAATGGTTGTTGATAGTTTTCAAATGGTTATTTTCGTTGTCCAACTTTTTGTAAAACTCTGTCCAGAGCGATGGCTACGATGACGATGCCGATACCGGCTTCAAAGCCCGCTCCCATTTCCAGTCGCTGAATGGCTTTCCAGACTTCGCCGCCCAAGCCTTTGGCGCCGATCATCGCCGCGATGACGACCATGGACAGGGCGAGCATGACGGTCTGGTTGATGCCGGCCATGATGGTGGGCGTGGCCAGAGGCAGTTCCAGCTTGACCAGTTTCTGCCAGCGGTTGGAGCCGAAAGCGTCGGCGCATTCGACCAGTTCGCGTGGCACCTGTTTGATGCCGAGGCAGGTCAGGCGGATTGCCGGCGGCATGGCGAAAACAACCGTGGAAAAGATGGCGGCCACTTTGCCCAGGCCGAAAAAGGGAATGGCCGGAATCAGGTACACAAAGGCCGGCATGGTCTGCATCACGTCCAGAATCGGCATTACGATACGGTAGATAACCCGGCTCATGGCCGAAAGAATGCCCAAGGGCACGCCGATGAGGATGGCGATGAGCGTGGCGATAAGCACCAGAGCGATGGTGCTGACGGTGGCGGGCCAGAGGCCGAGGTTCCAGATCAGGGCCAGGCCGAGCAGGCAGAAAACGGCAATGCCCTTGGAGCGTGAAAAATAATAGGCCACCCCGGCAAAGAGAATGATGAACAGCCAGGGCGGGAGCCAGAGCATGCCGTGCTCCAGAAATTCCAGCCCGTGTTCCGTGATTTTTGAAAACGCCCTGGTCAGAAAAGACAGATGGTCGACCAGGAAATTGATGATTGCTTCAATGGATTCGCCTAAGGGAATGCGTGGTATATCCATTTAGTTCCTCCCTCGTTCCGCAATGGCCCCGAGCAGGGAACCGCGGACGATGACGCCCAGCAGGCGCTTTGTTTCGTCTACGACAGCCAGGGGATACGGCAGGTCATGGATCATTTGAATAAGCTCGGTTGCGGGTGTGTCCGGTGTGGTGCTGATGATGTCGGTTTTGACGATGCCCGAGAGGTCCTTTTCGCCGTTTTCCGCGGCCTGGACGGCATCCTCGACACTGATGATACCCTTGAGCTTGTGTTCCTTGTTGATGACGAACAGCGTGGAGATACCCACATTGCGCATCTTGCGCAGAGAAGCCCTGGGGCCGTCCGTTCGTTCGAAGGCCACGGCTTCCACGCGTTTCATAACGGATTCGGCGGTAAGAACTTTGGTAATATCCACGTTTTCCACAAAACGCGAAACGTATTCCGTGGCCGGTTCTGTAAGAATTTGTTCCGGCGTGCCGATCTGCACAATGGAGCCGTCTTTCATCAGAACGATGCGGTCGCCGAGTTTCAGCGCTTCGTCCAGGTCATGACTGATGAATAGGATGGTTTTCTGCATGCGTTCCTGCAGCAGAATGAGTTCGTCCTGCATGTCGCTGCGGATCAAAGGATCCAGAGCGCTGAAGGCTTCATCCATCAGCAGAATATCCGGGTCCAAAGCCAGGGCTCTGGCCAGTCCAACGCGCTGCTGCATGCCGCCTGAGAGCTGGCGCGGGTATGATTCTTCCCAGCCCTTGAGGCCGACCTGCTCCAGAGCCTGATAGGCGCGGTCTTTGCGGATGCTTTTTTCCACACCCTGAATCTCCAGGCCGTATTCGGTGTTCTGGCAGACGGTCCGGTGAGGGAAGAGAGCGAAATTCTGAAATACCATGCCGAATTTTTTCAAGCGTAAGGCCCGTAAGTCATCCCGGCCAAGGCTGGTGACTTCCTGATCATCAATATAAATTTTACCGGAAGTGGGCTCGATCAGACGGTTGATGCACCGTACGAGCGTGGACTTGCCCGAACCGGACAGTCCCATGACAACAACGATTTCGCCTTGTTCCACCTCAAAGCTGACATCGGCGACGCCGACGCCGCAGCCGGTTTTTTTCAGGATGTCCGCTTTGGTCGCGCCTTTTTCCAAAAGGCGCAGGGCATCGTCGGTGTGTTGCCCGAAAATCTTGCTGACGTTATTGATCCTGATTTTGGGGGTCATTTTTGATCCTTATGTCTTCATGTGAATTTTTTTTCTTATATAATAAAAATGTCTAAAGTCAAGGACGCGATCTTATTTGAAAAAAACATCGCTGTTTATTTGTGGAATGTTGTTTTATTGTATTACAAATTGAAAAGTATTTTTGCATAAAATGTTTCAACGTAATTTTTTTATTGTTATGATATTTTCACAATACAAAGAAAAATGTAATTATAAAGATAATTGATTTGTATGATACTCTTCATATATGTGTATTTTGTCTCTATGCAGAAAGATTATTACTGCTATTAATTTAAAAAAATAATAATGATATTGTTGTAAAAGTAATTTTATACTAATTGTAATAATTTATTTAACGTTAGTAATTCTGAAATTGCAATTGTTATAATATAAAAAATTTTAAAAAAAAGAACTTATAAATTGAGAATAGTATATGCTGTATCCAGGCGATCGCGGGGATATGCGTTGCAAACGTTAATTGTCAGATGTCATAATGTTTTACTTGGGATAATTTGAATTTATAAATTTTGAAAATCAAATTAAAAAAACTGAAGATCCCTTGCACAGGAATGACGGGTTTTGGATTTTCAGTTGTTATGGTGTAGAACTTAGAGGCTAACTCATGGGTGTCATTGCACTATGGATTTCAAAAAGGAATTTTTTCTGTTTGCTCTCAGCAAAAAGGACCCTTGTGATGCTTTGAAGTAAGGTGCTGGCGAATAACCTCAAAATAGGAAGAGCTTATGTAGAAGAAGCTGCTCACTGCGATGTTGTCTCTGGGGGCGGATGGGTAATTTTATGCAGAAAAATGAAGGTGCAAAGGGCACTGTAAGGCACAAAACGCTATTCCCGTAGGTCCCGGAGGGTACGAATACAGATGGGGGCTTCACTGCATCCAGCCTGCAGCCCCGGCATGGGTTGCCTGATGAAAGCTTGTCTGACGCGGGTCACTTTGGTAGGACTCTGTTTTTATGCAAATTCAGATTGGGCAGGTGCATGTCGTATCCTTGCCGGGGTGCTGTGGCGCCCTGCAGAATAAGCGTTTTGCAGCGCCGGATTCCAAGGCCGGCGGACAACAGCCCTGGGAGGGGACAGCATGGATGGAAAACTCGTCAAAATGTTCGGGCCGGAAGAGATTGCCGTAAAAGTGGCGGAACTCGGACGCGAGATTAATACCCAGTATGCGGGCACGGAGTATCTCGCGGTTTGCGTCCTGAAAGGGGCGTTTTTATTTTTTGCGGACCTTGTCCGCGAGCTTGACCCTGAACCGATTTTGGATTTCATACGCATTTCCAGTTACGGCAACGCCACGGAAAGCTCCGGAACAGTCAGGCTTTCCAAGGATCTGGAAAGTGATATCAAGGGCAAGCATGTCCTGCTGGTGGAGGATATCGTGGACACCGGCCTTTCTCTCGAATTTCTGTACCGGGAGCTGGAATCCCGCCAGCCGGCGAGTCTGCGGGTCTGTTCGTTTCTGGAAAAGACCTTTCGCAGGCAGACAGACGTTAAAGTGGATTTTTCAGGGTTCGTCATCAAGGACGGTTACGCAGTGGGCTACGGCATGGATTGCGCGGAGCATTTACGCGGGCTGCGCGGTATTTTTGATCTGCGTAAAGAGTAATCAAGCCAGAGGGGGCCTTGGTTTTCGGCTCGTATCACGAATAGCGGATACGCCTGTTGCGCAGAGGCTGGGAGTAGGCTATCACGCTTCCCGAATACGGAGCGAGCAAGGAAAAAGCTATGAGAGAAATCATTTTCATACGCATCACCGGACAGGACAAACCCGGTGTCACCGCCAATTTGTGCGGTGTTCTGGCGGAACACCAGGTGGATATCCTGGATATCGGCCAGGCCGTCACGCACGATACGCTGATTTTGGGCATACTCATCAGCATTCCGCCCACGGAACAAAGCGCGCCCATCATCAAGGAAGTCCTGTTTGCCGCCCATGAAATGAACGTTGATGTTTCTTTTCAGCCCGTATCCCGCGACAGCTACGCCCAGTGGGTGGAGTCTCAGGGAAAACAGCGTCATATCGTTACCTTGCTCAGTCGCAACATTAATGCCCAGCAAATGGCCAGGGTCACGGAAATCATTGCCAGACACGGCCTGAACATCGATGTCATGACCCGTCTTTCCGGACGGCGCCCCCTGGAAGATTTCGATATCGCCGACGACAATACTTTTACCACGCCAGCGGAAATTGCCCAGAATGCCCCCCTGCGCGCCGCCTGTGTGGAATTCTCCGTACGCGGTACGCCCGACGACCAGAGTAAACTGCGGGCGGAGTTTCTGGAAGTGGCCAGCCAGATGGACGTGGACATTGCTTTTCAGGAAGACAATGCGTTCCGTCGCAACAGACGGCTGGTGGCTTTTGACATGGACTCGACCCTTGTCAAGCTCGAGGGCATAGACGAACTGGCGGCCCTGGCCGGAAAAGGCAAGGAAGTCAGTGAAATCACCTTATCCGCCATGCGCGGCGAGATCGATTTTCGCGAGAGTCTGACACGCCGCCTTAAATTGTGTCGCGGTGTCCGGGAAGCTGAACTCAGAGAAATCGCTCAGCGTATTCCCCTGACCGACGGCGCGGATCGTTTGATTTTCAATCTTAAACGATTGGGCTACAAAATCGCCATTATCTCCGGCGGATTCACCTATTTCGGCAAATTTTTGCAGGAACGCTTCGGTTTCGATTATCTCTGCGCCAATGAACTGGAAATTGTAGACGGCGTGGTCACCGGGAATCTGGTGGGAGATATTGTGGATGGACCGGGTAAAGCCAATTTTCTGCGCAAGATTGCGGAAAAGGAAAATATCAGCCTGCAGCAGGTAATCGCCGTGGGCGACGGAGCCAATGATTTGCCCATGTTGAATATCGCCGGCCTCGGAATCGCCTTCAGGGCCAAGCCCGTGGTCCGTTCCGGCGCGGGGCAGGCCATTTCCACTTTCGGACTCGACAGCATCTTGTACCTGCTCGGCGTTCCGGACAGAGATACAATCATATAATCCCACGTTATCCCGCCGATAAAGAAAATCCAGACAGTAGCAGAATACTTACACGCTGAGAACTCCTATCACTTCGGATGAATGAGCAGTAACTCCGGAAAAAGAAAGAGAAAAAAATCAATTTAGCAGATTTGAGAGGAGCCCTACAGGCATACCATAGAGCTCCATTGTAGGGGTAATGCTACTCAGTCACTATCATAACATTGGTTGCTTTGATCATGGCTTTGATGTTTACACCCGGCTTCAAGCCTAATGCTTCTGCAGATTCTTTAGTGATAACAGAGACAATTTCAACATCAGGTGCAGCTTCAATAATAATTTCGGCGTTTACAATACCTATACTAACCGCTTTGACAACTCCTGGAATCAGATTACGTGCACTGACTTGCATGGAAATCTCCTTTGGATGTTGTTGTTTAAAAATTGTTATAGTGTGAAAAAAAGATCAGAGCAAACATTTTTTTAAATTTATTAATTAATATACTATGTTAGATGACACGAAAAAAAGATAATTCGTGTTTGGCGGCCTTTTTTACAATTAAAAGAATGCATTTCTTAGTCATTGTTACAGAGGATTGTGGCTCAAGGGGGAATAGTGTGCTATTCTTCCGGACAGGATGGAAACAAGGGGCAATGAGCACAATATCCGGGTTTTGTGGCAACCTGCGGGTCGGTTTCTCGCATTGATTTCTTTCACAAAACCTGCGGATGGAATGGAGTCTTTGTTGACTTGCAGCGAATCCTGCCTTATCGGCAGAAAGTAACGAATACGAGCCGTATTGTAGACGCGGCAGTATATTAAATTTGAAAGGGGAACCTGATGCGTATTAGTTTATGTCTGCTTCCCGGCGACGGCATCGGGCCTGAGATTGTTCCTCAGGCCGTGAAGGTGCTGGAGCGTATCGCCCAGAAGTTTGACCATGAGTTTTTTTTCGCCGAGGCGCTTATTGGCGGCGCGGCCATTGACGCCGTTGGCACGCCTCTGCCGGTTGATACGGTAGAGAAATGCAAAGAAGCGGACGCCGTGTTGCTGGGCGCCGTGGGCGGTCCCAAATGGGACAACATAGAGAAAGCCATCCGCCCGGAACGGGGGTTGTTGGGAATTCGCAAGGAGCTGGGCCTGTTCGCCAATCTGCGTCCGGCCGTGCTTTTCCCGGAACTGGCCAACGCCTGTTTCCTGCGTCCGGACATTGTCGAAAAAGGCATTGACGTACTGGTGGTGCGGGAGTTGACCGGCGGCATTTACTTCGGTTCTCCCAGAGGTGAAGAAACCCGCGACGGCGAACGCGTCGCGTACAATACCATGGTCTATTCGGAGCATGAAATCCGGCGCATTGCCCGCAAGGCTTTCGAGGCCGCGCAAAAGCGGAAAAAACGGCTCTGCTCAGTGGACAAGGCCAATGTACTCGATGTCTCGCAGCTCTGGCGCGAAGTGGTCATAGAGACCGCCAAAGAATACCCTGACGTTGAACTCAGCCATCTGTACGTGGACAATGCGGCCATGCAGCTGGTCCGGGAACCTTCGCAGTTCGATGTCATCGTCACGAGCAATCTGTTTGGCGACATCCTTTCGGATGAGGCCAGCATCATCACCGGATCCATCGGCCTGCTGCCGTCCGCCTCTGTCAGCGAGGACGGCCCCGGGCTGTACGAGCCCATTCACGGTTCGGCCCCTGACATTGCCGGCGAAGACAAGGCCAACCCCCTGGCGACCATTCTGTCCGTCGCCATGATGCTGCGTTTTTCCTTTGGCCTGCAAAAAGAAGCCGACGCCATCGAAAAAGCCGTCACCATTGTGCTCGAGCAGGGCTTCAGAACCGGCGATATTATGGAATCCGGAAAAAGCCTGGTTGGTTGCAACAAAATGGGCAACCTGGTGGCCGACAGAATTTAGAGCGTCTTATCCTTGAAAAGGTTGGAAGCTCTTATGCATTTGCCTGAAATGACTGGAAGTTGTTTCAAGGCGAAAGTGCGCTAACCGGCACCTGCACGGCGATTCCCTATACGAGATTGATACTACTCCCGCCTGCGCACGGCGCAGGCGGGAGTTATTATTAAGCAAAACCGCGTATCCGGACGTAAATCAACACGAGAGCCGGAGAGCGATCACAACTTGCAGTATTTTCTCTACAATCACATACAAGCATAAAACGAAACGATCATGATCCAATCAACCGCAACCATCGCACGCCTTTTGATCACCTGCCCCGACAAGCCGGGCATTGTCGCCGCCGTCACAGCTTTTCTGGCCAATCACGGGGCCAATATCACGGCTCTCGATCAATATTCGACCGACCCCGAAGGCGGTATCTTTTTCATGCGCCTGGAATTTCATACGCCAGGGCTGGATGTCGCCAGATCCGCCCTGGAATACGCTTTTCAATCCGTGGTCGCCGACCCGTTCCAAATGGAATGGCGTATCAGTTATGCTGCGGAAAGCAAAAAAATGGCCATTCTGGTCTCCAAGCAGGAACATTGCCTGATGGAGTTGCTCTGGCGCTGGGCCAGAGGAGAGCTGCCCTGTAAGCTGTCCATGGTCATCAGCAACCATCCGGACCATCGCGAGAAAGTGGAAAGCTTCGGCGTGCCCTACCATTACGTTCCCGTGGAAAAGGACGACAAAGCCGCCTCCGAGGCCAGAATTACGGAGCTGCTGGGAGAGGAAACGGACATCATTGTCCTGGCACGATACATGCAAATTTTATCCACTGATTTTGTTGCCCGGTACCCGGAACGCGTGCTGAACATCCACCACTCGTTTCTGCCCGCGTTCATCGGCGCGGACCCTTATCGCCAGGCGCATCAGCGCGGAGTCAAGCTTATCGGCGCGACAGCCCATTATGTGACGCCCGAACTGGATGCGGGGCCCATCATCGAGCAGGATACGGCCAGGGTCACCCACCGCGACGATGTGGACGCTCTCAAGGAGATCGGCCAGGATATGGAGCGCAGGGTGCTGGCCAAGGCCGTTCGCTGGCATCTGGAAGACCGGGTGTTGATTTACAAAAACAAGACCGTGGTGTTTTAACGCCTTCCGGACGGCGCGTTTCCGAAGCCTTCTCCTGCCGGACGGCGCATGCTTCGAAACCATAATGCCAAAATGAGCATTTCATGCGGGTGATAACTGGCGGCAGAAAGTGGGGGCGACCTCTGGCAATTCTCGGATTGCTTCCGGTGCTGCTGTTCGTGATTTTTTGCGGCCAGGGGCAGGCCTTCCAGCTTTCCGGGCAGCGCGAGCAGCCTTTTTTTGCCGGCTCCCTGGTGCTGGAACCCGGCTTTTCGAGCTTCGACCTCGGACCGCATGTCGAACTCCTCATTGATCCGGAGGGGACGCTTTCGCCCCAGCAGGCCATGTCCGACGAACTGCAGGACGACTACAAACCACTTCGTGAAATCGATTCCGGACTGGAGAAAGTGCCCACGGTATTCTGGGCAAAATTCTCGCTGCGCCTGGACGCGGTCAGTCCTCCCACCCGTTGGACCATGCTGCTCAGGGATGATTTCTTCACTTCCAGGCAGGAAGAGATCTATTTCCGGTACAGAGATTTCATGGGGGGCATGCTCCAGGGCAGGCTGGATCCGGACGTTACGCTGCCTCTGGCGGACGGCACCATTGTCATCATTGTGCCCGTTCCTCCACCCGGCACGCCCATGACCGGCAACTGGACCTATTATGTCCGCTATACGTGCATCGGGGGGCGGATTCCAAGTTTTACCCTGATGGACACCTTCGATTTCCTGAGTCTGCAAAAAGAGCGGGCTCTGCTCTACGGCCTGTATGATGGTTTTCTGCTGGCCATTGCCGTGGTCACCCTGGTCTTTTTCATCGTCATTCGGGAACGAAGTCTGCTGTATTTTCTGTTCTGGCTGCTTTCGGTGGTGTTTTTCTTCACTCTCAAAAACAGCAGTTTCGATGCATTGCTCGTGTCGCTGTCCTTTTGGCAGCAAGCGTTCCTGTTCAGTACGGCCGTAGGGCTGATGCTGTATTTTTTCACGTTGTTTTCCCGAGCTTTTTTACTGACCAGAGAGTACTCCAGTTCTGCGGACAGAATGCTCCGTTATTACGGCTATGCCGGACTGCTGATGATCCCCTTGCCGTTGTTCAAAAGTTTCGGGCTGTACTTCATGTTTGTGCAGGGGCTGGTGCTGCTTTCGCCTTTTCTGTTCATCGCGGCTGGTGTGCAGTGTCTGCAACGGGGTTTCAAATCCGCGCGATTCTTCATCGTTGCCCTGGCCCCCTTTCCCATCGGCGGGGCGCTGCAAATGCTCGCTCACATGAATTCCATTCCGACTAATCCGCTTTTCGCCCATGGCAGCCAGATCGGCGCGGGTACGCTGGCCCTGCTACTGTCTCTGGCCCTGGCCGACCGTATGCGGGCGCTGCGGCAGGCCAAAGAAGCCGCTGAATCCGCCAAGTGGGAAAGCGAAATGCGCTTTCGAGCCATTTTTGATCAGACCTTTCAGTATATCGCACTGGTCGAGCCCGACGGAAGGATTCTCGAAATCAACCGGGCGGCTCTGGAAGTAGGCAAGGGGGATAAAGGCAAGGTTATCGGCAGCTACATCTGGGAACGTCCGGGATTGGAAGGAGCGGAACAGATTACCGAACTCAAGGACGCGATCGTTCAGGCGGCCACCGGGCGTTTTGTCCGTTTTCAGCTGGCGTTCAGCCATTCCCCTGACGGTTCCGCCAAACATTTCGATTTTTCCATCAAGCCGGTTTTCAACCAGCACGGCGATGTCACGCTGCTCATTGCCGAAGCCCGTGATATCTCGGAGCTGAAAACCGCGCAGGAGCGCGTATTCCAATCCGAAAAACTTTCCGCCCTGGGACGTATCGTGGCCGGCGTGGCCCATGAGATAAACAACCCCAACAATTTTATCTATTTCAATATTCCCGTGCTGCGCGAATATCTCAACGCCATCGCGCCGGTTTTGGAGAAATGGCAGGAGGCAGACGGGCCGCTGACCATCATGAACCAGCCCCTGGAGGCCTATTTCAACGACATGTACCAGCTCCTGGAGGATATGGAACTCGGCTCGTCGCGGATCTCCTCCATTGTCTCCGAGCTTAAGAATTATCTGCGCAGCACCGAGACCGACGATAAAAAAGACATGCGTATCGAGGAGATAGTGGATAATGCCCTGATCCTGGCGGGCAATCACGTCAGGAAAATGGTCAAGTCTCTGGAGGTGGAGGTGGCTGCGGACCTTCCTCTGGTTCGGGTCCATCCGGCGCGTATCGAGCAGGTGCTGATCAACCTGCTGGTTAACGCGGGCCAGGCCGCGGACAAGCCGGATTCCTGGGTGCGCCTCGTTGCGGAAAGCAGTGACGCGGAAAACAGCGGCGTCTGTATCCGGATTGAGGATAATGGCGCGGGTATTGCAAAAGAATTGACTGATAAAGTATTCGAACCCTTTTTCACCACAAAACAGGGACAGACGGGAACCGGGCAGGGCCTGGCCATTTCGCGCAGCATCATCGAAGAGCATGGCGGCGAACTGAGCCTGTGTTCCGAACTCGGCCAGGGCACGGTGTTCACAGCGTACCTGCCGGCTTCGCCGGCTTCCGTGCCATCGCAAAAGGAGATTATCAGTTGATTCCCAGCGTGCTTATTGTTGACGACGAACAGGCTTTTTTGCATTCGGTGGTGCGCAAGCTCCGCCTGGATGGCTATGAGGATCTCACAGCAACGCCGGACCCCAGGGAAGCGCTGCGCCAAGCCCAGGAGCGTTCGTTCGATGTGGCTTTGCTGGATATCACCATGCCGGAAATGAGTGGATTGGATCTGCTCGAACAGCTCAAGGAACTTAGTCCGCAGACCGAGTGCATTATGATCACGGCCATGGAGGAGATCCCGAGCGTGATCCGCGCCGTGAAGCTTGGAGCCTTTGATTATCTGATCAAGCCGCTGCGTCCGGACCAGCTGCTGCTGGCTCTGGAGCGCGCGCTCGAACGCAAGCGGATGCTGCAGGTCCTGCTGCTGCGGGGTGAAGAAGCCGTGGAAGCCAGCCTGGACAATCCGGCGGCTTTTGCGGACATCATTACCTGCAATGAAAATATGCTCCGGCTTCTACGCGAAGCCGAGCTGCACTCCGGTTCCGAAATTCCCGTATTGATCACCGGTGAAACCGGGGTGGGCAAGGAACTGCTGGCCGCTTCCATCCATCGCGCCAGCATGCGCAGCAAAGGTCCGTTTGTGGCTGTGAACATGCTTTCGCTCTCGCCTTCATTATTCGAATCAGAATTTTTCGGCCATGCCAAGGGGTCGTTTACCGGTGCGAACCAGGACAAACAGGGCTATCTGTCGCGCGCTCGCGGGGGCACGCTGTTTCTGGATGAGATCGGCGACCTTCCGCTGGAGATTCAGGGCAAGCTGCTGCGTATTCTGCAGGAGCGCGAATTCACTCCCGTGGGCAAAACCAGGCCCGAACGGGCGGATACGCGCTTCGTGGCCGCCACCAATCAGGATCTCGAGGCCCTGGTGGAAAAAGGAACCTTTCGCAAGGATTTGTACTACCGGCTGCGTTTCGCCTGTCTGGATCTGCCGCCGTTGCGCCAGCGCAAAGACGATATCCGGCTTTTGTCCGCCCATTTTCTTCAGGCCGCGTCCGTAGGCGTACCTTTGAGCGAGGCCGCGGCTTCGCGTCTGGTGGAGCACGACTGGCCGGGAAACGTCCGCGAACTCAAGGGCGTCATCGAAGCGGCCTGCAATCTGGCCGTGGGCGGCGAACTGCTGCCCGAGCATCTGAACCTGCCGCACCGGACCATTTCCTCCACCACAGCGTCCGGGAACAGCGGGGCCATAGAAGCTCTGGCCGAAGTGGAGCGGCGCCACATCCTTCAGGCGTATGAATCCCTCGGGCGCAATAAAACCCACACGGCCCGCGAACTGGGCATCAGCCTGGCTACATTGCAGCGTAAACTCAAGTCGTACGGAGTCCGCTAATCCTCTTTCTGTGGCATGGTCATTTTGACCAACCTGCTCATTTTGATCTGGTCCATGTTTTATTCAATGAAAATAGCCTGTTGTAAAAAGTCTAGATCATTTTGAACTAGCCGTCGGCTTTTGTCGGGTATTCTTTCGTGTGCCCGGCCCGCGTCATTCCTGATCCGGAAAACTTGGCATCCTCTCTGCATAATAGAATGCATGGCCGATACGTTTTGCAATGAGCGACATGTCCGTCCGCCAGAACTGTCAGGCCGCGACAAATGAATCCCCGCCAGGTTTCTTTGCCGGGTTTGGGCGGACGGACAGGCCAAAAGCAACGTAATCGCCTGAATATATACGACTAAGGTAATTTGCTCCTGATTGTACGGGAAAAAAATTTCCCCATACACATCCCCCCGCCGGGCAAGTCTGCCCGGCAAACCAAACCACAGCAAGTCTCTCTCCTCCCCTGCGCCCCGGTCCCCCCTGGCCGGGGCGCGTATTTTTTTGATCCCTTATTGTTTTGGAAGGCGCTGCTTCCTGAATGCTATGCGGACACCAGACTTGGATTTGTCCGTCGTTGTTAAAGACAAAAGGAGGTGGTACACTTCCGGTGGCTTGTTTTGACCGTATCAGGGACAGTGGATGACTTTAAAACTTTCCCGTTAACGTACGTAACTTGTTTGAACTGCAGCTTTTCTATTTTGAAACTGTCTGCGAATCTGAGCTACAGTAAGGAACTTTGGACGTATGGAACAACGAATTCGGGATGTAGTGGCGCAGCTCGAACAGGTGGTGCTGGGCAAGCGCGATCAGATCGAGCTTTGCCTGACCTGTCTGTTCGCGGGAGGCCACCTGTTGATTCAGGATCTGCCAGGCATCGGCAAGACCACTCTGGCCAGAGGTCTGGCCCATTGCCTGGGGCTGGAGTTTCAGCGCGTACAGTTCACCAATGATCTGTTGCCCGGCGATATTCTGGGCGTGTCCGTGTATGAACAGCAGCAGGCCGCGTTCGTTTTTCATTCCGGTCCGATTTTTACCCAGGTGCTGCTGGCGGACGAGATCAACCGGGCCACCCCTAAGACCCAGAGCGCTTTGCTCGAGGCCATGGAGGAAGGGCAGGTGACCACCGAGGGCGTTACCAGGCCCCTGCCCGAGCCTTTTTTCGTTATCGCCACGCAAAACCCCATCGAACAGGCTGGAACGTTTCCCCTGCCGGATTCGCAGCTGGATCGTTTTCTGATGCGTATCGAGCTGGGGTATCCGGGGCGGGAGGCCGAACGGTCGCTTTTGTCCCACGGGGATACCAAAGTGGTCATTTCCAGGCTGGAGCCGTTGCTTACTCCGGACGATATTCTGGATTTGCAGCGGCGTGTTTCCCAGGTGCACGCGTCCGAGGCCCTGATCGCCTATCTGCTGAATATTCTTGAATTCACCCGCAACGGCCCCCATTTTCAGTTCGGGCTCTCTCCCAGAGCCGGGCTCGGTTTGCTGCATGCGGCGCGTTCGCACGCCTTTCTGCACGGCCGGGAGATGGTGCTGCCGGAGGACGTCCAGACCGTGGCTCCCTGGGTGTTGCGGCACAGGCTGCGGCAGGCGGGTGACCTCCGTGAACCCTATCACGACGAACTGGCCGCACTGATAGCCGGGATACCCATTCCCTAAGGCCGGTAAGAATGCGCGCGCTTTCCTTTCCCCGGCCCACGCGGCAAGGCGGTTTTTTTCTTGTCGCCCTACTGGGAATTGTTGTCGGGGCCATCAACTACGGCAACAATCTCGGACTTCTGCTGAGTTTTCTGTTCTTTGGCGGGTGCTGCGCGTCGCTATTCTATACGCGCGCCTTTGCCAAAGGGGTGGAAGTGCGGTTCTCGGGAGCGGAGCCGGTATTTGCCGGAGAAGATGCCCGATTTTTTTTCAGTCTGTCGGCATCCGAGCCGGGGCACAGGCTGTGGGTTGGATTCACCGGCAGTCCGGAGCAGGAAGTCCTGCTTCGGGACCAGAACACGACTCCTTCGGCCATCCCGTACGCGGCTCCACGGCGTGGTCAGTTCCGGCCCGGAAGCTTGCGGGTGCGTACGGATTATCCCCTGGGACTTTTTGAGGTTCGCCGCGTGTTGGAGACGGATGCCGTCTGCCTGGTCTATCCCAAGCCCTATGAGGGGAGCATGGCGTCGCCCGAAAAGGGCGGAGGAGAAGGAGAGGGCGAACCCGCGGGGCCGGGCGTGGACGATTTCGGGGGCTTGCGGGCCTACATTCCGGGTGATTCGCCCCAGCGGGTGGCCTGGAAGGTTTCCTCGCGCGGGCACGGACTGCTGACCAAAGAGTTTCTCGCCTTGTCCGGGCAAAGCCCGGTGCTGGACTGGTACCGGTTGCCGGATGCGGACACGGAAACCCGCCTGTCCATGCTCTGCCGGATGCTTCTTACGGCGGAAGACAGCGGTCAGGCTTACGGCCTGCGGCTGCCCGCCGGCGAGATAGCTGCGGACCGCGGCCCTCTGCACCTGAAACGCTGCCTGCGGGAACTGGCTCTGTTTAACTTCAGCTAGGGGAACTGAAACTGGCAGGTTGGTCGGAAACTTGCGGATGCAGATCCCATATGTAAGCTTTCGCAATTGTATTCAATTATTCCAGGATAAAAATAGTGATCATCAGCGCCAGCCGCAGGACAGATCTGCCCGCCTTTCACTCCCGCTGGTTCATGGAGCGCGTACGCGCCGGGTATTGTCTGGTTCGCAATCCCTTCAACCCGTCGCAGGTTTCACGCATCTCTCTGGCTCCGGCGGATGTGGATGCGATCGTTTTCTGGACACGTTTCCCCAGGCCCTTGCTGCCCTATCTGGAGGAGCTGGACGCCCGGGGCTTTCGCTACTATTTTTTGTTCACGCTGCTGGACTATCCGCGTCTGCTCGAACCCAGGGCACCGCGGACGCGCGCGGCGCTTGACGTGTTCCAGGAGCTGGCCCAACGCATCGGGCCCGAGCGGGTCATCTGGCGCTATGATCCCATTGTGCCCGGCACGGTCACGGACGCGGCCTTTCACCTGCGGACCTTTGAATCACTCGCCACGGCCCTTGTCGGGCATACGCGCCGTTGCGTGGTCAGCGTGCTGGAGAATTACCGCAAAATTCGCACCCGGATGGCGGCGCTGGAGTCCCGAGGCTTCCGGCTGCTCACCCCCGAGCCCGGCTCCATGGAACGGCTTTTCGCAGGGATGGCTGCCTGTGCGCAAAGCCACGGCATGCAGCTGCGGGCATGCGCCCAGGAAACCGACTACAGCGCCTGGGGCGCGGGCCCGAACCGCTGTGTGGACCCGGAGCTGCTCAACAGCCTTTTCGGCCTGCAACTGCCCCTGGACAAAGACAGCAGCCAGCGACCGCACTGCGGCTGCGCCCCAAGCCGGGACATCGGCGCTTACGATACGTGCGGTTTCGGCTGTGCCTATTGCTACGCAAACAGTAACTTCGTACGCAGCAGGATAAAACTGCGCGAACAGGATGTTGCCGCAGAGGCCATGGGAGAAGCGGCCGGATCTCCGGACAGTGCGGCTTCTGCAAAAAAAACAGAGATGCACCAGCTCTCCTTATTGTCCTGAAGAGTATTGACGCAGAAATGCGGGGTCTACTCTTTTGCGCCGGATTCAGGATGCTTGAGATGCATTCAACAAGCTTTTGAAGCGTCGATAACTGGCTGAACAGGCCGCATCTATTGATTGCTCGTGCATATATTTCAGAGAGGTACAGAGATGGCAGTACCTTTTTTCAGGCTCAGGGCATGAGAAAAACAAACTTTCGCGTTTATCTGCTCCTCCTTTTGTGCTACATTGATTCCGATCAGTTAATTTCCATTCAATAACTACCTGGCATGAGTAATAAATACGGGACAACTCGTACAATATCTCCAGGTATTGGATTTCCCGCTTTTTCAGGCGGTTTAGTAGGGGCGGCGTTCGAGGGGAGGGCCGCCGAACAAGTATTTTGTTCGTATGACGTATCTATCAAGAAGTACAAGGACATTTTGATGCATAGTGAAGCACAGTTGGACTATTATAAACTTTATCATGTGGTTTCAGCGGAGATTGATTACTTCAGGCAGATTTTCGACACGACCACGGATGCCATTTTTATTCAGGACGGGGTCACCGGCAAAATTCTTGATGTGAATCAACGTGTGTGTGAAATGTTCGGGTACACATACGAGGAGATTTTAACAAAAAATGTTCAAGGGTTGAGTCAGGGTGATCCCCCTTATACGGATCATGAAGCCATGACTTGGATGCAAACAGCCCGGACATCAGGACCGCAGGTTTTTGACTGGAAGGCCAAGCGCAAGGATGGGGATTTGTTCTGGGTGGAAGTGAGCGCCAAATTCACCTTTTTAGGGGAAGAAGAGCGCTACATTGTCACTGCCCGTGATATAGGCGAAAGAAAACGGGCCGAGGAGGCGTTGCGGGAAAGTGAAGCGCTCTACAGGCTGCTGGTGGAAAAGCAGAATGATCTGGTGGTAAAAATCGACCCGAAGGAAAATTTACTCTTTGTCAGTCCGTCATACTGCGCCCTTTTCGGCAAGAGTGAGCAAGAACTTTTGGGCAGCTCTTTCATGCCGCTTGTCCACGAGGATGATTGGGAAATCACGGCAAAAGCAATGGAAGATGTTCTGTACTCACCACACTCGGCATTTCTCGAGCACAGAGCCCTGACCCCGGATGGCTGGAAGTGGTTATACTGGTCCGGTAAGGCCGTTCTTGACCGTGACGGAAGCGTCGACTTCATCATCGCAGTGGGACGCGATATCTCCGACAAGAAACGGGCCGAACAGGAGCTGGTGGATTCCATGCGGGAGCTGTCCGACACCAAAGCCCTGCTGGATGCGGTGGTTGGCCAGTCCCCCATTCCCATGGTCGTGGCCAGTTCGCCCGACCGGGTCATTCGCATCATTAACTCCGCATTTTGTGAGCTGGTAAAAATCAACGAAGATGTGGAGTATACAAAGGCGCTTCCCGAGTTGCAGCTTTCCTGGAAGGATTATTCTCCGGAAGGTGAGCTGATTTCCCTGAATGACCTGCCCCTGGCAAGAACCTTGCGCGGTGAAAGTGTTCGAATCAGGGATTATAAGATAGTGCGCGCGGATGGAGCCGAACGTTTTGTCGACGTCTACGGCGTCCCCATCAACAATACGCGTAATGAACTTATCGCAGGTTTTGTCGCTTTCCCGGATGTTACGGAACGGAAAAAAACAGAGCAGCTGATGATTCAGACGGAAAAAATGCTCTCTCTCGCAGGTCTGGCAGCGGGAATGGCGCATTAAATCAACAACCCCCTGACAGCTGTCCTGGGCTATGCCCAAAATGCCAGGAAGCGTATTTTCGACGATTCCAAAAAAAATAAAGCAGCGGCGGCTGAATTGAACATCTCCCTCGACGATGTCCGCCGATACCTTGACCGCCGCGAAGTTGACACAATGCTTGACGGCATCCAGGATGCCGGACGCAGAGCCGCTGACATCGTGCATAAAATGTTGCGCTTCAGCCGCAGGAACGACAAGGGGATTGAGTTTGAAGACTGTGACCTTTCTGTTTTATTGGACGACACTCTGGACCTTGTGGCCAGCGATAACAACTTGAAAGACTATTTTGACTTTAAAAATATCCGGATTGAGACGTCCTACGACAAAGATCTTCCTTGTGTCGTCTGCGACAGAACCGAGATACAGCAGGTTTTTTTCAATCTGCTGAAGAATGGCGCCGAAGCCATGTCCCTCAAGGCGTATACCGGCGATGAACCGAGGTTCAGGCTTTCAACCTGGAGAGAAGGCGACTGGGCCGTTATTGAAATCGAGGATAATGGTCCGGGCATGCCGGAAAACGTACGCAAGCGGGTGTTCGAACCTTTTTTTACAACAAAAGAAGTGGGGCGGGGCACCGGCCTGGGAATGTTGGTTTCCTATTTTATCGTTACGGACCAGCATGGCGGAGAAATGCAGGTTCACTCACAGGAAAACAAGGGAACGCGTTTCGTGGTGAAACTTCCTTTGCGAGTTTGAATGATTAGCTGAGTTCTGCCCCTATGGTTTGACGCAGAGTCTTGTTGCAAGGTTGATTACTCGCAGCAGGTAAAACCGTCGGAAAGCAGGGCGTCACGTTGCAGCGGGTTGACCCTGCCGTTTTTGATGACGCAGATACGGTCAGCGATGGCGTCAAGGAAGGGCCAGTCGTGAGAAACAATGCAGAGCGGCTGGTCCAGCGTACGCAGAATTTCCAGCAACCGTTCGCGGGTGGGGGGATCCAGTTCATTGGTGGGTTCGTCCAGAAACAACACTTCGGGCTCCATGGCCAGCACCGTGGCCAGGGAAACGAGTTTTTTTTCACCGCCCGAGAGGCGGTGGGTGATCCGTTTGGCGAATTCCGTCAAATTAAGCCGTTCCAGAGCCGCATAAGCGGCTTTTTTTGCTTCCATGGGGGATTTGCCAAGGTTCAGCGGCCCGAAAGTGACGTCTTCGAGCACTGTGGGCAGAAACAACTGGTCATCAGCACTTTGAAACACAAAACCGATGCCGCGTCGCAGCGCAACAAAATCTTTTTCCGTACGTACGGGAGCGCCTTTGAAGAGAAGTTCTCCGGAAATCGGACGCTGGATGCCCATGATGCAATGCAGCAGGGTGGTTTTGCCGCTGCCGTTGTGCCCCACCAGGCCGACGCGTTCGTTGCGCAGGATAAAATCGGCTTCATGCAGCACGGGCGGCCGCCCGTTATAGCCGAACGTCAGCTTGCGGGTTTCAACAAAAGGAGGGGCTTCAGCTGTCATGCGATACACTCCATGCAGGCCAGAGCCGTGGCCGAGCCGATCCCGGCCAGCAACAAACAGATATCCGTACTGCGTAGTTTGAAAATCCGCAGGCTATGGAATCTGCCGTGGAATCCGCGCAGCAGCATGGCCTGATAGACCCGTTCCGAACGGTCCCAGCTGCGGACCAGGGTCATGGCGAAAAGGTTGGCGTAGGTACGGTAGGTGTGCAGGCTGTTTCTGGGCACGAAGCCGCGCATCAGGGCGGCCCGGTGCATACGCTGGTATTCGGCGCCGATGACGAAAATATAGCGGTAGGTGAGCAGCAGCAGCCAGCAGAGTTTGGACGGCAGCCGCAGGGCCTGCAGCGCGTATCCGAGGTCGGGTACCGGCGATGTGGACACCAGCGCGATGAATGCCAGCAGGATGGCATTGCACTTGAGAGTGATCAGTCCGGCCAGGTCCAGTCCGCTGTGGCTGGCGGCCAGAGGGCCGAGAGTAAAGGCCGGGGACCCGGGATAGGTGAACGGCAACACCAGCCAGAGAAAAAAAACAAAGCCGTTGACCGCGAGCAGCCGCAGCCCCACAGAGCGCAGGGGCAGTCGCGCGGCCAGAACAAGAACGCAGCCCAGGCCGAGTCCGGCCCAGGCTGCGGAAAACGACGTGGTGCAGGCCAATACGAGAGAAAGCGCCGCGGCGGTCACGATTTTTGCGCGCGGATCCGCGCGGTGCAAGAAACTGGAACCCTGGCTGAATCGTTCTTGGGGCAAGCCCATGAATGCTTTCTCCTTCCAGCGTCCTTCCCGGACGCCGGAAGGATTCTATATAAGAAAACGCTGACTATTGCCAGGGGGCCATCTGCACCCAGAGAACGGCGCCGAGTTCAACACCCTTTTCATTGCCGTCGGGATCCTTGATCTTAAAATCGGCTTCATTCAGAGCCGCGAATCCCCACCATCCGGCACGGGGGCAGCAGAAGCTGAAAATACCGTTTGCATCTGCCTTGAGCACGTAGGTGATGTGGTAATCGCTGGCAGGGGTAAGCTTCTTGTCCTGGTTGTAGTATTCGATTTCCACTTCCGCGTTGGGAACTGCCTTGCCGTCCAGTTTGACCTGGCCGGTGAAGATATAGCCTTCATAGGCACCGAACGGGCGGGTCAGCGGAACGATTTCGGTCTTCAGGCCCAGTTCCGTATCCCAGCCTTCTTCCTCACCGAAGGCGGCCACGATGGTTTTGGTGTAATGGATGATGGAAACGTCTTCTGCAGGCTCCCAGTAAGGGACGGGTTCCATGGCGAACTGGTATACGCCGGGGCGTTTAACCTTGTAAGTGGTCGTCCAGGCCTGGTGGTCCATGACTTTGGTCTCTTTCAAGGTGGGCAGCAGGTCTTCGCTTTTGCCGTCAAAATACACGCTGAATTGTTTGGGTTTTACCAGGTCCATTCCGTGCATTTCGAACGGGTGGGCAAAAGCCAGGGTGAGTTCCAGATTTTTGTCTGCGGGCTCGAGCACGGATTTGTTCGGAATAAGCATGCCGAAATGGGCGTACGCAGTGGATGATCCAAGCATGAAAACACATAAAGCAACCGCAAAAAGTGCAACTTTCTTCATTTTGATCCTCCCAAATGGTATGAAATTGTAAAACGTAACACCTGTAAGCCAAAAAAAAGACCTAACTATTTGCCTGACTTTTTGGAACGCAGATAGGCCAGCAATCCGGCAAAGCCGACAAGGTACCCAATGCCGCCGATGATGTCGCTCATCCGGATTTTTTCCTGAGATTCCAGCAGGAGTTTTTTCAGCGGCGCGATTTTCCTGTCCACGGCCATGGCGACCACTTTTTCCAGAGCGACCGTGTCTACAGCAGGACCGGATGCGGTGGCTGCGGCGGCAGGCGCTCCGGACGCCTTGTCGGGAGCCGGGGCAGTTTCTTTAGAAGCCGCAGGGGAAGCCGGCGAGGTATCTGCGGAGTCATTGGCCAGGTATTCTTCAGGCTCGAGCAGCCATTCACCCCGGTGCCCATCACCAGCGTTCAGAATTATCTGCAATCCTTTGGTCGCGCTCCGGGCTTCCTTGGGTAAAGGGAATCGAAAAATACCTTTGTCGTCGGTTTTTCCTTCCAGCAGCATGGATCCGTTGTTCGCATCTTCGACCTGTACGGGGCAGTTCATGCAGGGGCGCCCGCTGGAAAATCCGCTTTCCGTGACAACTTCATTGCCCTCGGTATAGGCAAAAATTGTGACTCTGTGCGCATGGGCCGGCAGGGCTTGCAGTAAAATAGACAACACTGCTGCAAACAGTACGTACGTCACTGTACGCATTGCTTTCTCCTTGGTTGCGGATTGGCGCGGTCAGGCGAGGACTGGTGCCTCAGGCATGCCCAGCAGTTCGGGCTGCACTTTGCGCACGAATTTGACCGCGAAAAGGGTGATGAATCCTTCGATAAGCATGATCGGCGAATTGCCGATGATGACCAGTTTAGCCGTGTCCACAAATCCCGAGGATGTCAGCGTCAGAGCGGCGGCCATGAGCAGGGCGCTGACCAGAACGGAGCAGAACCCCGCACAAAAAGCAGCTGCGGTGCTGACGGCAATGCTGCGTTGCAGCAAGGGGCGGCAGATGATGCCGGCCAGCAAAGCCGGGATGGCCATTGTGCAGGTATTGACGCCGAGTACTGCCAGTCCGCCGAACTGGAACAGGACCGCCTGAAGAAACAGGGCCACCAGTATGGCAGGGAAACAGGCCCAGCCCAGGACAATGCCGAGCAGGCCGTTGAGAATAAGGTGGGCGCTGGACGGCCCGATGGGAACGTGAATAAGGGAGGCGACAAAAAAAGCCGCGGATAGCATGGCTACGCTCATGATTTTGTCGTAGTCCATTTTTTTGAGTCCGATGGCTGTGCCCAGCCCGGCCAGTACCCAGCCTCCGGCCAAAACCGGGATGGAAAGTACTCCTTCCGAAATATGCATGCGCGCTCCTTCCGTCCTGATCGGGCGGCCGCAAGTGTAATACGTTTTTGAAACTTGTAGTCAGTTATCACTACCAAACTGGTGCGTCAAGCATACGTCCGGAATAAAAATGATAACTCATTGAAATTGAAAGAATAGGAAAGGAAGGGCGCACAAAAAGGCACGCCCGGATGAGGAGATAGGTGCTCAGGAAGCGTTAAGGCAGAAGGGCAAAAACAAGCGCAGTAAACATGCCGCAAAATAACAGGCTGGCCAGCGAAGGCAGAGCCGGCACCTCGCTTTCCAGAGAAATGGTTTCGGCGCTGATCAGCGTCAGCGGTTCCAGCTCGATATGGCACTGGTCGCAATATCCTGCTTTACGGGCATAGGTCTTTTGGCATTTCGGGCAGTGCAAGAGCATCATGGCTAATTTCTCCGGTCAGTTTTTCTGTTGTCTCAGAGTGAAGGAAACATCCTGCCGCTGATAACGCAGTGCTTTTTCAGACGTCGCAACAGTGGCATAGGTTTCAGCCATATCCCGGGCGTCGTTTTCAATACTGCGTACGGGGCCGATGCCGCTGCGCAGGGCGTGAACAAGGTTGGGATCCTGGGACAGCAGGGTAAAAATGTCGGCCAGTTCACTGGGGCGCGCCGGATCAAAGAGCAGACCGTTATGTCCGTGGATGACCACCTCGGGCAGGGCTCCTGACCGGGCAGCAATCACAGGCACACCATGCGCAAGTGCTTCACGGGCCACAAACGAAAAAGTTTCCATGCGCGAGGGCAGCACGATCACGTCAGTTTGCGAAAAAATCAGACGCAGGTTGCCCTTTGAAAAACGTCCGTAATAGGTGACGCGTTTTTCAGGCCGTATCAGAGCTTTTATCCCATTGTAGTATATGGGATTGTTGATGCTGCCATAGAGTTGCAACACCGCGTGGCGCGTGTTGGCCATGTTGAAGGCGTTGACGGCAATATCCAGGCCTTTGATATGGCAGATACCACCCAGGTAGGTGAAGCGAACGGTCCGGCTGCGGCGTTTCGGCGGTTGAGCGTCGGGCAACCGCATGCCGAGGTCGGCGCGAATTTCGCTGCTGGCGCGCAGCCCGTATTCGCGGTGTTTGGCTCTGCTGAAATCGGACGGATACTGGACGTGGTCCAGCAGAGAGAAATGTTTTTTGCTCAATTGCAACCTGCGACGCAGATCGCGCAGCGGTTCCTGCAAAGGAGGCAACTGCCGCATGCGGCGGCGCGAGGTCTGTACGCAATGGGCGCATTTTTCCAGATTCTGGGGTCCGGAGCAGACCATCCCATACGCGTCCTGCAAGATGGAATTTCCGCAGAGAAAAGAGAAGTCATGCGCTGTGTAAAGCGTCGGAACAGCAGCCTGATAGGCTGCGTCAAGCACGGCAAAGGAGAGGTTCTGCAGATTGTGGATGTGTATTACGTCCGGGCGTTCCTGCCGCAACACATGGCGCATCATGTGGCGAATACGCGGATTGTTGGGACGGTTCAACTCGTCTGCCGGAACAGGAATCTGTATGGTCGGCAAGCCCTGGTAGACATCATGAAAGGGCGCCAGCGGCATGGTTTTTTCATGAACAGGCCTCGAAAAAAGCACGCGTATGTCGTGTCCTTGCTGCATAAGCGCTGAGGAAAGTTCGAACACGTATTGCTCGATGCCGGAAATTTTGTTGGGCAGAAAGTCACTGACAACCATAAGCGCTCGCATATGTCCTCCTCAGCGTTTTTCGCGTGATTGTTGTTCGCCGTGAGACCAGCTCCGGCCTGCCTGCGCTATTAATCGGCCGCTTCGCAGGATTATTTAGAGTTGCACGGATTTTTAGGAAATGGGGGAGTTGAAGATGACCGGTTTGCGTTGGCTGTAAGGGGATACAACGTGTGTCTGCAAGCTTTCAGATGCTTTGCGTAAAAGGACTGCAGCCCGGTAAGTCCGCAGAAAACTATTGGAGCTGTCGGCATATATTTGGTAGTTACAATTCGGGAGCAACTATTTTTATACTCAAAGTAAATTGATGCGCTTTGCACGGAATGCTCATCTGCTTCTTTTTTTGTGTGGAATGTAGCCAAAGTACTACGTAATTACGCTTTGACTTTGTTGCGCTTTTTTCATATTACTACATCACATTAAACACTATAACTAATGGTTGGAAACATGCGTATTCTGATAGTTGATGATCATACCGTGGTGCGTAAAGGTATTATTGAGATTATCAATGAAACGGTGCAGCAGGTTGATAATCCCATACTGCAACCGGCTGAATTCGATGAGGCCGGCAGTACTGCCGAAGCTTTGGAATTGGTGCGCCAACAGACGTATGATCTGTTGATTGTAGATATTTCCCTGCCGGATGTCTCTGGACTGGACTTGATTCGGGAAATTCGCGACGAAGTCGGCCAGGTTCCCATTCTTGTTCTGAGCATGCATCCGGAGGAAAGCTACGCCATTCGGGCTTTTCGGGTCGGAGCCAACGGCTATCTGAATAAGGCTTCCGTGCCGGAAGAACTCAAGGGGGCCATAGAAAAGGTCCTGAGCGGCGGTACCTATGCAAGTCCAAACATGACCGAAGCTCTGGTCAAAGAATTAAGCGATGCCAATGAAATAAAACATCCGCATGAAACGCTTTCCGAGCGCGAATGGCAGGTGCTGCGGCTCCTGGCCCGGGGGAAGAAATTGACGACTATTGCGGAATTGCTGAATTTGCATCCCAAAACCGTTAGCACCTACAAAACTCGCTTGATGAAAAAGCTTCAGGTGGAAAACAATGCCGAGTTGATTCATTACGTCATGAATCAGGATCTGATGGGATAACCATCTGTCAGACAACTGGAGCATTCCGTAGTTCCAGAGTTTTTTCGGAAGGAATACCGTCCCGCGGTCTTCCTGTCGTTTGCTTTTTTTCCTCCTTTTTTGCTCAGGTAGTCTTGCCGTTTTTTCTCTCTTTTTATAACATAGCGTAATTAAAGTTCTTTTTGAAAGGTATGACAAAGTCGTATCCTGACCGGCGAAGACCTTTCTGTAACGTGCGCTATCTTCTCATTTTATTTTCCTAGGTGCTTTTTCGATCAAAAAGTGTCAAAACTAAAACTTGGCAATGCGATTGCGTAGCCCTGGTTGCCCGCAAAAAAACTATTTTTTGCGCTGCGGCGCACAACTCACTGGACACGGAGCCTTTTTGTTCCGGCTTCAGCCCTGTGTGGCGGCTGTATTTAAGAGTCGCTGTGAGACTGAAAGCGTACAAATTATGATGTAGTTATATGATTGCAAGTACAGGTATGAACGAAATTTCCATGGAAGACTCCAAAGGCCTGCGGGGCGTTTTTTCCACTGAAGGAAAAATGACCATCGGCCATGGTACGACGAAACGTAAAGTCAAAAAGCAGCTGTATGTTTTTGCGGAAGAACAGGAGGACGGCAGGATCGCCCTGCGTCCCTTGAATGATAAATTTCTCCCCGCCGGGAACGCGACCACGATAAGCAAAGGGGAGTTGCTCAAATCCTATCTGCCCGAACCTTCGATGTATGTGAACAAGGTATTCCCCATTTTGCGAACCTTGTCCCGTACGGTGGCCAAAGGGGAAGAACACCTGCGGCGTGGCGAGACCTTTTCCGCCGAGTATGAATTCAAAAATGCCCTGCGCCTGGATGAAAACCATATCCGGGCCACTTTCGGGCTGGGGTTGTCCTATCTGCAGCAGGGAGACACCAGGAAAGGGGAAATCGTTTTTCGCAGGCTGGTAAAGCTCGACGGCGCTTTTGAGAAAAAGCACAAGCATCTGTTCAACGAATTCGGCATTCAATTGCGCAAAGGCAAACTCTACCCTCAGGCCCTGCAATACTATTTTCGGGCCTACAGGCTCAGTCGCCAGGATGAAAATCTTCTTTACAATATCGCCCGTACGCTTTGTGAAACAAACAGGCTGAAGAGCGCCTTGTTTTTCCTGAACAAGGCAATGGAACTCAACCCGGACTTTTCAGAAGCGGAAAGCCTGGCCAAATATGTCTCCGAGGCCTTGCAGGATTCCGAGCTGGACCTCTACTAGCGCATTCTGAAACACCCCTTGGCGGAACAAGAGACACTAAACCGTCCGTGTAAGACGGATTTGCGGTTTATTCCTTGGCCGGTTTGTTTGGATCCTCGCCTTTATATTTAAAAACCCCCTGGCTTGGAGTGATGTTGACGACTTCGAAAAAATGATCCACCAGGGTGATGCGGTGGCCCTTCTGGGTGGCCGGATAAAACAGATTCATGCCGCCCTGCTGGCGGGGCACCAGCAGGCTGAAGGCCTTGTCCGAGATCATTCCGGCATAAAAAAAACAAACGGGTTTGCAGTTCCATTTGCGGTTTTTCAAGCACATCTGCTCGCCGACGCGCAGTGTGTATTCCTGGTCCAGTTGCTCGTCATAACAGCCGGCAACAGCGGGCAGGGTCCAGCAGAACATCGCAATCAGTATCAGGCTGATAAGCAACGGCAGTCGCATGACATTCTCCCTGTTTTGTTATTCAGGCTTTTCACATTGCTCCATTTCCAGCGCATAGAGAAAAAAGCTGCATCCAATGGGATAATTGGAGCCGACCCGGATAAAGTGGGCGGCCATGGCTGCCGCTTTTTCCTTAAAATCCGCATCGCCGGTCAGCCTGGCGAGCCGGGCCAGGTTGTAGCAGGATACTGTGTTGCCGCTTGGAATGGCCGCATCGTAGACACTTTTAGGCCGTGCGATGAGTGTTTCCTGCATGGCTGACGACGTATAATAAAAGCCGGGTGTTTCCTGATCCCAGAAAAGTTCGCATTGAACCCGGGTCAGGGCGGTGGCGGCGTCCAGATATGCCGAACGTCCGGCCAGGGAAAGTTCGATGAGTCCCCAGGTGACGAACGCGTAGTCGTCCAGATGGGCGGGCAGTCCGGCGGATCCGTTGCGGTAGCGGTGCAGGAGCACGCGCCGGGAGTCCTCCTCCATGGCCAACGTCTCCAGAATAAAATCCGCGGCTTTTGCAGCCGCATCCAGGTATTCTGAGGATTCGAAAACGCGTCCGGCGTAGGCGAAGGCCGCGATCATCAGGCCGTTCCAGTCTGTCAGCACCTTGTCGTCGAGCAAGGGGCGCTGGCGTTTGGCGCGTTCTTCCAGCAGCCGTTTGCGGACCAGTGCATCCCGCTCTTGCGCATCCTCGAGGCTGATGCCCAGGTAGTCGGCGGTCTGCTGCAGCGTATGCAAGACGTGGAGGATATTGCCTCCGGTGGGCTGTTGTGTGGCCTCGTCCAGGAAATTGCCGTCGCGTTCGGCGCCGTAATGATAGGCGGCGAACAACGCATCCGGCCCCAGCAGTTCTTCCAGCTCTCCCCATTGGAAAACGTAGAATTTTCCTTCCTCTCCTTCGCTGTCCGCGTCTTCAGCCGTATAAAAGCAGCCTTCAGGCGCTGTAAGCTGGGAGGAGACGTAGCTGAGAATCTCGCGCGCCGTCTGTTCGTAGAAAGGATGTCCGGTCAGTTCGAAGGCCTGCGTATAGGTAATGCAGAGCAGCGCCTGGTCGTAGAGCATTTTTTCAAAATGGGGCAGCAGCCAGTGGGCGTCCGTGGAATAGCGGTGAAATCCAAAGCCGAGCTGGTCGAAAAGTCCGCCGCGGCGCATGTTCACCAGGGTCGCCAGAGCCATGTCCAAGGCTTTTTTATCCTGCGTAAGGCGGTGGTAGCCCAGAAGAAAGAGCAGGTTATGGGGCGACGGAAATTTGGGCGCCGGACCGAATCCGCCGTATTGCGCGTCGAATAAATCCGACAATTGCGTATGAGCGGCCTCGAGCAGATCATACGGAGACAGAGGATCTTGATTCGGATCGCCGTCTTCGATGCAGATCTGGCGCACGCGCTCGGTGGTGGTTTCGATCTCGGAGGCGAATTCCTGCTGTTTCTGCAGCCAGAGGGCTTTGACCCGGATAGGCAGTTCGCGCATGCCGAGCTGGCCCATGCCGGTTTCCTTGGGCATGTAAGTGAAGGCGAATACCGGCTTGCCTTCGGGCGTGATAATCACATTGAGGGGCCAGCCACCGCGGCTGGTCATCAAATGGCAGGCCGCCATGTATATTTTATCGATGTCGGGGCGTTCCTCCCGGTCCACTTTGACGCAGACGAAAACATCGTTCATGGCCGCGGCCACAGCCGGATCTTCAAAGGATTCGTGAGCCATGACATGGCACCAGTGGCAGGTTGCGTACCCTATGGAAACGAAGAGCAGCTTGTTGTCCTGCCTGGCTTTTGCAAAAGCCTCCTCGCCCCACGGATACCAGTCCACCGGGTTGTGGGCGTGTTGCTGCAGATAAGGGCTCAATTCCTCTGCCAGACGATTGGTATGTTGCATTGGCTTCAGCACCTCTGATGAATCCGTCCCTCTGACTGGAGTTCAGGAAGACGCATCCGGTAAAGCTGTTGGTGTTGTTTCGAAAACCGGTCCGTTGCCCGGAATGTATTCTTCTGGTCGCTTCGTTGGATTCGTTTTCGCATTAGCATGTAGTAAGATGAAAAGACAAGGTAAGCACCGGATGCCAAGGACGGCGGCAAGCGGAATGGCAGCAGGCTGGAACGGGAAAAGTCGGAACCTCGGCAGGCTGCTGCCGAGGTTCCGGCCGGTGTATTTTAATGCATGCTGTCTATGACTTGCGTCAGCTCTGAAGCCATGCGGGCAACTTCCTGGACGGCTTTCGTGGATTCTCCCATGAGCTGAGTGGATTCGCGAGTAAGCTGGTTCACTTCCTCGGTGGAATGATTGATCTGCTCGCTGGTGGAGGATTGCTCTTCGGCGGCAGTGGCAATGCCGCTGACCTGTGACGAAGCGTTTTCCATGAAAGAGACGATGGCCTTGAGCACCTGCCCCGATTCCTCCGCAAGTTTGGTGCTTTCCGTCACGGTGTTTACCGTGTTGTCCGTGGCCTTAATGTTCTGATCGGCAACACTCTGGATATTCGCAATAGCAGATCCCACTTCCTTGGTGGCGTCCATTGTTTTTTCCGCAAGTTTGCGGACCTCGTCGGCCACGACGGCGAATCCGCGTCCGGCCTCACCGGCTCGAGCGGCCTCGATGGCCGCATTGAGCGCCAGAAGGTTGGTCTGATCGGCGATGTCCGTGATCACGTTCATGACGTTGCCGATGTCCTGGGCCTGCTCCCCGAGGTTGCTCATGGATTGTTTCAGGGACAGGGACTGCGTCTGCACCTGGCCTATGGTCTGAATCAAAAGACCCAGATTGGACGCTCCGTGTTCGGCCTCTTTTCGGGCATCTTCCGTTACCTGCGCTGCTTGCGAGGCGTTGCGGGCCACTTCCAGTACGGAGGTGTTCATCTGACTCATTGCGGTGGCGGTTTCTTCCATGCGTTCCTGCTGGGTGAAAGCGCCTTTGCTGGCCTGTTCTACCTGGGCCGAAAGTTCTTCAGCCGCGGTGGCCAGATGCTGGGAGATCGATTCCGCATCGGCGGCTGCTTTGGAGATTTTTTCATTCTGTTCGACAATTTTTTGCTGTTGATTATGGATTTCCGTGAGGTCGATGACATTGGTCACGGAGCCCAGCAGGTTGCCGTCCATATCGTAAAACGGGACAGCAGTGACCCGAAGCGTGCATTCGTTGTTATTGGGAAAGGTGTGCGTGAATTCCACATCCACCAGGCGCTTTTCGGCAATAGCCTGTTTATCTACGGCTTCTCCAGGGGCATCGCCGAAGTAGAATTTAGCCGCGGGCATGCCGAAGAATTCTTCGGGTTTTTGCGAACTTCTCACCAGTTCGCTCAATTGATGGTTGAGCCAGATAAGGTTCAGGTTTTTATCGACAATGGCACAGGGCATGGACATGCCTTCCAAAACGCCTTCGGCGAAGCCCAGTTTGTTTTTCAGCTCCGCCACCATGATTTTGATTTTGGCTGTAAGTTCAACGAATTCGTATTTGAACTTGCCCTTCAGCTCGGCTTTGAGATCTCCGTCGGCAATAGCCGTGGTGTATTCGAGAATTGTTTTCATGGGATGGACAACCAGCGAGCGCAACAGCAGCATGCAGATACTCACAGCAAGAACAATGGCACCGATTCCGCCGCTGATCAGGACGTTTCTCTGGGTAATGGCAGCCGCGGCGAGGTCGTCTTTATAAGCAGACATTGAAACAATCCAGCCTGTTTCCGGGATGTCGTGGTAGACCATGACTTTGTCCTTACCATCCCAGGAATAGTTGAGCTTGCCGTGTTTGGTGGCGATAACTTTCTGATTGAAGTCAAAACGGCTGTTGTCATCCAAAAGAATTTTTTTATTCAGGGCATGTGCAATAACTATGGCTTTTGAATCCATCATCAACCCGTATCCATTGTCGCCGACGCGAATCGGATCGATGAGGTCATCCGTAAATTGACTCCAGTCAGGATACAGGACCACACCTCCCAGCAAGGCTCCCTGGTTGTCTTTTATCTGTCCTGTTACCGCAAAAAGCAGCCGGGACCCGTCCTTGGACCTGAAGACGGTGTTGTGTACCTGGATCGCTTCCTTAGCTGGGCTCAGGGCATTTTCAAAGAAAGACAGTGACTGGACGCTTCCGCCATCCGGGGTCTGCGGTTTCAGACCTGCGATGATGCGGCCCGAATTGTCAAAGAGAGTAGCCGCGTAATAATACGGGATGCTGCTGAGAATATCTTCCAGGATGGCTTTCCCTGCGGAAGTATCCTTTTTTGTCAGAACGTCAATGGTTGAATGATCTTTTGAAATGATTTTTGTAATTCCTTTTGCTTCATTAATGAAATTTTTGACTGAAGTAACCAAGAAATTTGCAGTATGGATCATATTTTTTTCTTGTTCTTCAAGTGTTACATCGTAAGTATTTTTGCTTATCCAAATTACTGATGCAGTTATGAAGCATGTAAAAAAAATAAAAATAAATAAAGCCAATGTTGTGTTGATACTTTTGATTTTTAGCATGATTTATTCCCCTATGTTTATTTTTAGAGATACAAGTTGTGTTTGTAATGATGTATATATCTTACTCATTATAGGGTATTATCTGACATCAAAGGTAGTATAAAACTTACAAAAAAATATTAAAATGCAAAAGATATAGGACTAATAGTGGAATAAAGCAGTAAAAATATTCTGTCAACAAAAAGAAATTTAGTAGTATATAATTTTTTTTGCTGTAAGAGAAAATAATCACATAAAATACGACTTATTTTAAATTGAGTTTGTGAAATTTAAAGTTATATTTAGCATGGCATAAACTGATATATCAGGTATATTAAATTAAAAAGTAAGATGAAAAAGACTGTATAATTATATGTAATACTACAGATAGATTCAGTAAGTTACAGTAGTAGCTACCGCACATAAACACATAGGTTAAAAAATGTAGAGGTTTTTTTGTCGCATAAGATTGGTTTCGGCAGTTTTGCCTGCCTTGGTCAGATGCTTGATCTGAGCTGACCGTCTCGTCGAAATCGAAGTTACAGGGCAGTTCCAGGTCTCGTGGACTGACGGGTCGGGACCACCTGGAAAGGCTGATTTAGGCACATTGCTACCGTTTCAAGTGAATGTTTTTTGGAAGAATAGCGGCAATAGCGGAGCAGGACGGCCTTAAACACCACTCTTTTGGATGAACCAGCCTGAATTTAGAAATTGCTGTTGCTATTAATGGAATGGCTGTGGCATAATGGAAGAATCCATCTTCATAGCTGCGGGCAATTATTTTTTACAGAGGAGGGGGCATGGTCTGCTCCAACGCATACAATGATTCGTTTCCAGGCGATATTCCAGTTTCGGGTGCAATGCTCGAGCGTTGGCAAACCATCGTCGACCTTCTTGCGGAGCTTGCCGACGTTCCCGCCGCGCTGATCATGCGCGTAGGAAAGAAATCAATTGAAGTTTTCAGGACAAGCGCCTCACAGGGGAATCCTTACCCCCTGGGCGCGACGGAGCATTACTACCGCAAGTGCGGCCTCTACTGCGAACACGTCCTCCGCACAAACAGCAGACTACTGGTCCCCAATGCTCTCGATGATCCGGATTGGAAGGATAATCCTGATGTTTCCCTGAACATGATTTCGTACCTTGGCTTTCCTGTTCTGTTTCCGGATGCGACTCCCTTTGGGACAATTTGCATACTGGACAGCAAAACAAATGGTTATTCATCCAAAATTGAGGGACTGATGCTTCAGTTCAGGGACATCATCGAGTTTCAACTTGCGCAGTTATGCCAATACACAGAACTGCGAACAGAGCTGGAGTCTTACCGGATAACCGGACGTACCCTGGAGAATTTTTCGGAAGATCCGCCGGCCGGCCTCCAGGGCAGGTTGACGGAACTTACCAGATCCCTGGTGTCCGCTAATCAGCAATTGAACAATGAGATTATTATACGTACGCAGGTTGAAAGAGAGCTCCAGCGGGCCAAACAGGAAGCGGAAGCCTCCAGCAAAGCTAAGAGTGAGTTTCTGGCCAATATGAGCCACGAGATCCGAACGCCTCTTAACGGTATAATGGGTATGTTGAATCTTCTGCAAGACACGTGTCTTACGGAGGATCAGAAAGTATTTACAATGCACGGGGTTCAGGCCACTCGACGCTTGACCAGTTTACTGTCGGATATTCTGGATCTGTCACGCGTGGAAGCCGGGAAACTGGCTATCCGGCCGGCTCCCATGCGCATCCGTGATTGCATCTCGTCTTTGGAATCTATTTTCACGCCTGCCGCCTTGGAAAAAAATGTCAGGATCACAACGCATGTACGGCAGGATACCCCGGAGTTTCTCATGGGCGATGCCACACGGGTGCAGCAAATATTATGCAATATCATTGGTAATGCTGTGAAATTCACAGACAAAGGGGCCATCGAAATCGATGTGCAGCCCTTGCCCGTGCGTAAGGAAGGCGAACTGTTGCTATTGTTTTCCATTGCCGATAGCGGCATCGGCATAGCTGACGATAAGCTGGAGATCATTTTCAGAGCCTTCGAACAGCAGGCTGTCGGCTATCAGCGAAGCAATCAAGGGGCAGGACTTGGACTGGCGATTTGTAAAAAATTGTTGGAACTCATGGGAGGAAGCATGTCGGTGGAAAGCGTGGAAGGCATCGGCTCCACCTTTAGTTGCTGTCTGCCCTTCCAGATGACCCAGGAAGCTTTGAGGCCGGAAACGCCGGCATCCGTGGGCAAGGAACGCCGGGCCTCCATTTTGCTGGTGGAGGATGACATTGCGTCCCAGCTTGCCTTGCAAAGGTATCTTCAGGCCATGGGGCTGAACGCTAAGGTGGTGAATAACGGCAAGGAAGCCCTGGAGGCCCTGGAACAGGGCGCGTTTGATCTTGTTCTGATGGACATTCAGATGCCCGTTCTAGACGGCGTATCCACTGCACGGGCCATTCGGCAGGGCAAAGCGGGAAAAGGCAACGCCGACATCCCCATCATAGCCGTCACCGCGTACGCCATGGCAGGAGACAAAGAAAAGTTCATCGCATCCGGTTTTAACGGCTACATGAGCAAACCGGCGGACAAGAGCGAGCTGGCGGATCTGGTGCATCAATTTGTTTCAGAGTCTTGTTCTGCAAGGCGGAGAAGTCCCGGAGACTTTTTCGGCCAATAAATTTCAGACGGCTCGTTCCCTGTCCAGCGTTCTGTAATTGATGGCCTCGGCCAGATGTTCGACTGTGAGCTGTTCGGTTTCGGCGAGATCCGCAATGGTACGGGCGATACGCAGGATTCGTGTGTAAGCGCGGGCTGAAAGCCCCAGTCTGCTGACGGCCTGTTCGAGAAAGGCGTGTTCGGCATCGCCCAAGCGGCAGTGGACCTCCAGCCATTTGCCCGATAGGTCGGCGTTAGTGGTGCAGGGCGTATTTTTGTAGCGTTCGTGCTGCATCTCGCGCACCTGTGCAATGCGCGCGCGCATGGTCTCGGAGCCCGCGCCGCCGGTGCCGTCCCGCAGGTCCTTGTACGGCACGGCCGGAACCTCCACGTGCAGATCGATGCGGTCCAGCAGCGGACCGGACAGACGCGAACGGTAGCGTTGGATCTGTTGCGGCGCGCAGGTGCACTGGTGGCGCGTATCGCCAAGATAGCCGCAGGGGCAGGGATTCATGGCCGCCACGAGCATGAAGTCGGCCGGGTAGCTCAGGGAAATGGCGGCGCGCGAAATGGTCACGACACCGTCTTCCAAAGGCTGGCGCATCACCTCCAGCACGTGTTTTTTGAATTCCGGCAGTTCGTCCAGAAAGAGCACGCCCCGGTGCGCCAGGGAAACTTCCCCCGGTTTGGGACGCTGTCCGCCGCCCACCAGCCCGGCATCCGAGATGGTGTGGTGGGGCGAGCGGAACGGGCGGTTTACCACCAGGGAATGGCTGCCAAGCAATCCGGCAACGCTGTAAATTTTGGTGACTTCCAGGGCTTCCTCAAAATTGAGCGGTGGCAACACGGTGGGAATGCGCTGGGCCAGCATGGTCTTGCCACTGCCCGGAGGTCCGAGAAAAAGCAGGTTGTGCGCGCCTGCGGCGGCAATCTCGATGGCCCGCTTGGCATGTTCCTGCCCCTTGACCTCGCTGAAATCGAATCCGAAATGGCTGCGTTGTTCCCACAGGCCGGTGCTGGTATTCGCCACAGGCGCGAGCGGATATTCTCCGGTAAAAAATCCCACTGCCTGGGCCAGTGTCTGCGGCGCGTACACTGTCAGTCCCTCGACCACTGCAGCTTCGCCGGCGTTTTCCGGTGGAACAAAGATCCCGGCAGCGCCTTCGTTTCGTGCGCGGATCGCTGCCGGCAGCACCCCGTGTACGGGCTTCAGTTCTCCGGTCAGCGAGAGTTCTCCCAGAAAAAAACAGCCTTGCAAAGCCTCCGGCGCGAGAACTTCGGCTCCGGCGAGCAATCCGAGGGCCAGGGGCAGGTCGAAGCCGCTGCCTTCCTTGCGGATGTCCGCGGGGGCGAGATTAACGGTGATACGCGCCGAGGGCAGCCTGAAACCGGAGTTTTTCAACGCAGTGAGCACGCGCTCCCGGCTTTCGCGTACGGCTCCTTCGGCAAGACCTACCATTGTGAAAGCCGGCATGCCCTGGCGGGTGAGGTCCACTTCGAGGTCGACGCGATAGGCGTCAATTCCATAGAGAGCCGCGGAAAAAATAGTGGCGATCATCTGTCGTGCTGGTTGGGGTATTGGAAAATACGGCTGACACAGGTTTTTCTAACTGCAATACGACAGTCTTGTAAAGGACTGTACGCATTTTAGCGGGGCAGGGCGTAATACAAAGGAAGGCTTGTCTTAATCGACAACAGGAAGCTTGAGAATAAAGGTGCTGCCTTTGCCCGGGAAAGATCTCACGCCGATTTGTCCGTGGTAATGTTCCAGCACCTGGCGGCAAAGCGCGAGTCCGAGCCCGGTGCCGACCACGTTTCGATGCAGAGTGTCATCGGAGCGCACCGTGAAAAATTTGTCGAAAATATGCGGCTGCTGCTGCGCAGGAATACCAATGCCCGTATCGCTGATGCTGACGTTGATCCAATGGGCGTCCGCTTCCGCAGTGAGTATGACCGCGCCTTTGTCTGTGAATTTCGCGGCATTGTTCAGCAGGTTCAGCAATACCTGCTGTATTTTGTCCTTGTCTGCAAAAACATCGGGCAGATCAGGTGGGATGAAAACCTGGAATGCGACGCCCGGTTTGTTCTGGAACTCACCGAAAGCCGCTTCCACCGCCATTATGAGCACTTCGCTCATATTGAACCTGGAGTCGCACCAACGGCATTCTCCGGATTCCACCAGGGAAAGATCCAGGAGGTTGTTGATCAGGCGCGTTAAGCGCTTGCCTTCCCTGGCGATGATTTCCAGGTTGCTGCGGATGGTGTCCGCTTTGGAGCCGAGAATGCGATTATTTGTGGTGAGTTCTGAAAAACACTTGTCAAAGGTGTTTTTGGTCACTTTAGCAAAGCCCATGATGGACGTCAGCGGCGTACGCAGTTCGTGGGAAACCGAAGACAGCAGATTGGATTTGACTTCATCGAGTTCAAGCAGCCGCTTGTTGGCGGATTCGAGTTCGATATTCTTTTTTTCAAGGGCTTCTGTCCGCTCCGCAACCAGTAGTTCCAGGTTGTGGTTAAGCTCCGCCAGCTCCTTTTCCATGCGTATCCGCGTGGTCATGTCGGTCATGGAAACGATGCGTTCTTTGGTCTCCTCCAGAAGATCAATACGGGCGTGGACGAATTTTTCATTACCCTGTTTGTCCATCATGGTGAAATCATACTCATTGGGCGGCTCAATTCCGCCGGTGTTGCGGCGGGTGTTGTAATCGGTCATCCAACCGAGATCTTCTTTGGCGACTACCTCTTGCCAGCGCATTTTGCCTTCGAGTTCCTCTCTGGAATAGCCGCTCAATTCGACGGCTTGCGAGTTGACCCGGCTGATCAGTCCCGCGCTGTCCAGCAGAACGGTGGCGGCTCCGGTATGTTCGAACAGTTTGCGGTAAAAGAATTCGCTTCTGCGCAGGTTTTCTTCTGCCTGCGCTCTGGATGTGACATCGCGGAACAAGCCCTCCACTCCTTCAAGCTTTCCATCCGGAGTGGTGAGCACGCGCGAAGTGGTTTCCACGACCAAAGGGGTTCCATCAGCTTTTTTCAGCTGAACCCGGTAGGAGGAAATTGATTTTTTTTCCAGAAGCTCCTGCAGCAAACCGGCGCGTTGCGCCGGGTCGGCATAAAAAGTCGTAGCCATATCCTTGCCGATAAGCTCCTCGGGATTGTTGTAGCCAAGGATCCGGGCGGCTGTAGGGGTTGCCAGAACAAGGCGTCCCTGTTTATCGGCTTTGTAATAGGCGTCCATAACGGCGCCCACAATGCGCCGATAGGATGTCTCGCTTTGCACGGCGTTGGATGCAGGAAATTTCAGGTCGGAAATTTCTACAAAGGTCACCACCCCGCTGTGCAGCCGGCCCTCGTCATCGTAAAGAGGGGTGCTGTTGCACAAAACCCAGCAGTCCGTTCCGTCGGCCCGCTTCAGGCGGATTTCTTCGCAGCGGCTTTCCTGTCCCTGCAATGCCGCTTTGGCAAGCGGCGACTCTGAAAGCTGCATGGGCCGTCCGTCCGGATAATGCATCGTCCAGGTGAGCTGCTCGAGACAGTTCAGATCGATATTCAGATGGGCTTCTTTGCTGACTCTGTTGATACGGCAGGCTTCGTTGTTGGCGAAAATAACGCGGCCGGTGCTGCTGGTGGCCACCAGAACACCACACGGGGAGTTTTCTATGATGGCTTCCAGCATGATACGGGATTCACCCGACTCAGTGGTCGCAGTGGTCAGATCACGCTGCCGGAGTTCCCGGTTTTTCTGATGCAAGGCCTCAAGCTCTGCAATCAGCTCTTCACGTGTCATGGAGGTATAAGGTGCCATCCGTCCGCCCCTATTTCCCAAAAGGCGACAAAGCATGATAAAATGACGAACAGTAAAAACGCAAAGGCCGTTTTGAATACCTCAAATGCCCCACCCCATTTTTAGTGTTTTTACAGAACAACTTTAGAAGTTAAAATGTATTTAGTAATTTAGTTAATAGTAATTTTTGTCTCAATTATCAATTAAAAAAATAAAATCAGAGGTAAAATAGTGCAAACAAACACTATTGCAATAGGACTTTTGAAATAATTAAAGATACTGCAATACTATGTTAATGTATCAAATGACTGTCTCTAGGGGCGCCATGACTGACTTCTGTGGAAACACATATGCCGTTATTTAAGACTGAGCAGAATTCTGACGGCTCCGAGCAGAAAGCAGATAACGGCCAGTTCCGTATGCCAGTAAAAATGTATCTGGAGGAGAAAAAAAGCAGTTAGCAGCAACACGCCGCCCTGGAGGATGGGGCGTAGCCAGGAGCGCAGTTTTCCCGCAAGAAGTTCGAGAGTTTCAGAGGATACCTTGACCCGCAGATTGCCGTTGCTGAGATCTGTCAGAGTGGTTTTGGCGCGGCGTATCGTTAAGGGCAGGTCTTTGATTTCTCCGCTGAGTGTAGGGAAGATTCTGGCCTCTGCGCCCAGGGCGCGCGGCAGGTTCTGTCGCAGAATGGGCAGAATGTCCTTAACGCCGTTGAAGGTTTCGTCAAAGGTTGTGCCCAGTCCTTCTATCAGGGCAGAGGCCCGCATGACATAGACGATTTCCTGCGGCACTTTGAAAGGCAGGTTCTTCATGGAGTGCAGCATGTCGAAAGCCAGTGCCTGCATGCTGGCGGCATTCAGGTTGGTGTTGCCGAAAATGTCGAACATCCGCTCCGCCAGTTCCTGCATCTGGTCTTCCGGAGCCCCGGCTGCAACTATGCCCAGGTTTTTGCAAGAGGTGATGAACAGCTCGAAATCCTGCTCGTTGGCGGCCTTGACCAGTTCGATCATGGCGACGCGGGTGGATTTCTGCAGCCGCTTTACCATGCCGAAATCCAGCAGAATCAATTGTCCTGATGGAGAAACAAGGAGATTGCCCGGATGCGGGTCCGCATGAAAAAAACCGCGGATCAGCATCTGTTCGGTGTAGAAAATGACGATTTTCCCGATCAGGTCCGGCAGGCTGATCCGGTTCTTGTCCAGTTGTTCCAGGTTATCTATGCGGACACCGTCTTCAAAACTCATTACCAGGGCGTCCTGCGAACAATAGGTTTCATAAGGCTGCGGGAAACGAATTTCCTGATTCGCATAGAGGGTACGAAATTTTTTCAAATTATCGCATTCGATGGAGAGGTCGACCTCTTTCAGGATCATGGAGGAAAATTCCGCGATCACCGCGTCGATGGAATTTTTGGTGAGCGTACTGAACAGGGGCTGGAACAAGCCCAGAAAAAAACGCAGGATTCTGATGTCGCTGCGTACCCGGCGGGTAATGCCCAGTCTGCGGATTTTTACAGCGGCGGTGCGGCCGTCCTGGAGTACGGCTTTGTGCACCTGACCAATGGAGGCGCTGGCAATGGGACGCTCGTCGAAGGAGGAAAAAGGCCCTCCCTGCCCAGGAGCTGTACCAAAGGCCCGGACGTACATGGTCCGCAGCTCCGGGGCGGGCATGGGCTCAACTTCGTCATGAATGGTCCGCAGTTCGAGCAGGTAGGCGTCGGAAAAAAAATCCGCACGCGTTGCCAGAACCTGGGCAAGTTTTATGAAACTGACTCCGAGTTCGAGGATGCATCGTTTCAGTTCCCTGGGGCCCAGGGGGCTGAAAAAAAGCAAGCGCTCCTGCCGGCGGATGATCAGAAACACCGTCAGTAAAAAACGGAACGCGAGCCAGATCCTTCTTGGAGAGTAGCTCGGCGTCATTATTTATTTTTCAGCAGCTTTTTCAGCTCCTCGATATCCGCTTTGGTTGCCAGACCCAGTTCGTTTACAACTTCCTTGACTTTACCGCGTACGCGTTCGTCAAATTCATTTTTTTCCTTTTCCGCCCGTTCCTTGGCCTGATTGAAAAGCTTGGAAGCTTCTTCCTTGTTGATTTCTCCACGTTCCTCCAGCTCCTTGATGAAGCCTTCGATTTTGTCTTTGGCCAGATAAGCGGCCCCCATGCCGATGGAAAGCAGATCAGCCGGATTCATATGTATCTCCTTATCGTTGAAAAAAGCTTTTAAAGAACAAAGGTTACTCGGTCTGCAACACATGCGTGCAGTTTTTTTAGACCTATACATATAGTTGCGCAGAGTTGCTGCCGCGTCAAGGGCTGCTGCTGCATTAATAAATCGCTTACGGTTTCGCCTCAGCCGTTTTGGAGGGAAAGGAAAAAAGCCTTTTGGGGAAGGGAAAGCATTTGAAAAGAATCTTATTGACTTTGATTCTCAATTTCAATTATGTTCCCGAAAAATCTCTCACAAAAGGAGACACAAATGTCCAAAACCTTGATTGTTTACGGTTCCACCACGGGAAATACGGAAGGTGTTGCAGAGAATGTCGCCAAGTTTTTTTCGGAACAATCCCTTTCCGTGGACCTTAAAAATGCCGCAGACGTCCGTGCGGAGAATTTATCAGACGGATATGATCTGATCCTCTTTGGTTGCTCCACCTGGGGAGATGAGGACATTGAACTGCAAGATGATTTTATCCCACTGTACGAGAACCTGGATCAGGCCGGCCTCTCGGGGAAAAAGGTTGCGGTATTCGGTTGCGGAGACAGTTCCTATACGCATTTTTGCGGCGCAGTGGATGCCATAGAAGAAAAAGCTCAGCAGGCCGGGGCCAATATCGTCATGAGTTCGTTGAAGATAGACGGAGATCCCGAGGACAGTGAAGTTGCTCAATGGGCGGAATCCGTCGCCAAAGAAGCCTGATAATCGACCATATGGTTCCTGCTATCAAGTATCACGCGTCCGGGACAGATTTTTATAAACCAACTCTTTCGTAACCCGCCAAGAACGTGAAAAAGGGCGTTGCCTTGGATCAGCAACGCCCTTTTTTCGTAACTACAGCAGCTCCGGCAGGAGTCACCGGATACGTTATTGCAGGTAAACGGCGTATTAGTCGGTGACAACCATGACGCTGGTGGCTTTCAGCATGGCTTTGACCGCCGAACCTTCCTTAAGGCCGAGCTTTTCAACGGACTCTTTGGTGATGACGGACACGATTTCCACGCCGGGTTTTACCTCGATGACGACTTCTGCGGCTACCTGGCCGATTTTAACAGCCTTGACGGTACCGGGGATCAGATTGCGTGCGCTGACTTTCATTGTAATCTCCTGTGATTAATCGATTACGATCATTACATCGGTTGCCTTGACCAGAGCGCTGGCTTTGGAACCGGCTTTGAGGCCGAGGGCGGCTGCGGATTCTTTAGTGATGACAGAGGTCACTTCAACGCCGGGGCCGATTTCAAGAATGACTTCAGCGGCGACCTGGCCGATGGTGACGGACTTGACGGTGCCGGGAATCAGATTACGTGCGCTGCATTTCATGGTAGAGTCTCCTAGGTTTTATGCTGGCTTTCCAGCTTATTATTAAAATACGCCAGTTTTCTATATCACGTAAAGAGTTTTCTTCGTGACGACTAAAGGCAAAATAAAATGCGCTTATTCGGTAACGAGCATTACGCTGGTTGCCTTGACCAGAGCGCTGGCTTTGGCACCGGCTTTGAGGCCGAGAGCGGCTGCGGATTCCTTGGTGATGACGGAAACGACTTCCACGCCGGGCGCGATTTCGAGGGTGACTTCAGCGGCGACCTGGCCGATGGTGACGGACTTGACGGTGCCGGGAATCAGATTACGTGCGCTGCATTTCATGGTAGAGTCTCCTTGTGTTTTTGCTGGTTTTTCAGCTAGCTTCTGAGAAAAGCCACTTATAATGTCACGCAAATAGCTTTATTCGTGATAATTGATGGCAAAATAAAAAAGCGCTTAATCGGTAACGAGCATTACGCTGGTTGCCTTGACCAGAGCGCTGGCTTTGGCACCGGCTTTGAGGCCGAGAGCGGCTGCGGATTCCTTGGTGATGACGGAAACGACTTCCACGCCGGGCGCGATTTCGAGGGTGACTTCAGCGGCGACCTGGCCGATGGTGACGGACTTGACGGTGCCGGGAATCAGATTACGTGCGCTGCATTTCATGGTAGAGTCTCCTTGTTTTTTTGCTGATTATTCAGCTTAGGTTGCATAGTAGCCACTTCATATTGTCACGTAAAGAGTTTTTTTCGTGACAATTGATGACAAAATAAAAAAGCGGTTATTCAGTAACGAGCATTACACTGGTGGCCTTGACCAGAGCGCTGGCTTTGGCACCGGCCTTGAGACCGAGAGCGGCTGCGGATTCCTTGGTGATGACGGAAACGACTTCCACGCCGGGCGCGATTTCGAGGGTGACTTCAGTGGCGACCTGGCCGATGGTGACGGACTTGACGGTGCCGGGAATCAGATTACGTGCGCTGCATTTCATGGTAGAGTCTCCTTTATGTATGTTTGGTACGTCAGCTTGAGATATATAGTAGCACAGTTTTATATCACGTAAATAGTTTTTTTCGTGACAGTTAAAAGTCTATTAATATAGAAAATTAGTTAGAAAAATATAAAAAACAAAAAATAATATAATATGTTTACTTAATAAATTAGCTAAGTCTATTCCTTGTTAGGAAAGAAATGGTGTAACAGAGAGATTGGGAATTGTTTGCCCGAAATGCGTTTTGTACACGGGAACTATCTAACTATTTGAAAATACGTTTAAAAGATATAAGCCATGATTTAAAAAAGTGGCTTCGTGACACAATGACAGTATGACATACGTGCGGAGTTACCGGCCGAAAGTGATGCCGTAGGGCTTGTTTTGATCCCGAGAGCAGCGACAACACTCTGATTTATCGTATTGTTTTGTCTCCTCTCCAGCCGTAACGCAAAACATTTCGTACGTCCGGGCGTTCCTTTTCTTTGGTGTTCCATGAGCAATGGGAAAAGATCCAAAGACGAGCCGTGATTATTTTGACTAAATTATAATTAATTTCTATGAACCTATGTAAATGAAGTATATATGGGGTTGAGATTTTCAGTGTCTCTGCATCAGATTGCGAATCGTATTTCCGGGACACCGGGGAAGTATGCGGGGATTTGTAAAATAGTGCTTGGACAGTGAGGTGTATGGCTCGGGGAAATTACGCTTGCTAGGCAGATTGTGACATGGCGATGTCGGCTTGGCTTCAGGAATGCGTCAGGGCAGGTCTGACCGTGGGAAATTCAGTTTTTGGGAAATTTCTCTTAAAAAAAAGCGCTGCTGCCCGATAAGACATACAGCCCTTGATTCTGTAGGGTTTGAATGAGGACTGTTTAATTGGCGAGTTTTGCGAGTTATTGTATATCAGATGTTTTTTGCTGCAGACAATCTTAAGAGCTGATAATACGCTATGAGCCTTTGGGCAGGGGAAGTTCTACAGAAGTTGGTGATCGGTAATTCTAAAAAACGGGGATAGTATGCAATATTGCATGAAGCGGTTCTGGGGATATCTTGCAGTTATTCTTGTCCTGAGTGTTATTGGGGTTTATCCGGCAGGAGCTGTTGAAACGGATAAAATAACGGACCCGTTGGCCATCTCAACGGAATTGCAGGAAACAGGAACCGCACGGGTAATCGTGACTTTTTCGCTGGATGGCTATGACGGCCTGCTGCAGACGGCTCTGACGGCCAAGAAAAATGCCGCAGCAGCTGTGGTCGGTTCCGGTCCAAAGGCACAGGCTGCCTCCTTGCAAAACACCGCGCAGGTAGCCGGAAAGGCATTGTCCAAGGCCATCAACACGGGTGTGGCAAAGGCCCTTTCGGGAGCATCCGGCGGGACACTGACAACCAAGCATGTTTTTTCCACCATCCCCGCGGCAGTGCTCACGGTAGATACTGCCGGACTGCATGCGCTGGAAAATCTCGGGCAGGTGGTCCATATCGAATACGACAAGCGGATACCCTTGCCCGAACCTGTTGAAACCGAAGGGGGAGCGGGCACTATGGCGACTGATTACGGCACCGCTTTGATCGGCGCGGACCAGGCCTGGTCTCAGGGATATACCGGAAATGGCTGGTATGTGGCGGTCATCGATACGGGCATTCGCCGTACGCATGAATTTTTTACAGGTAAAGATATCGTGGAAGCCTGTTTTACCTCCCGTACGGAGGATAATCCGAACACGACCCTTTGCCCCAACGGTGAAGATACCCAGTACGGCGAAGGCGCTGCTGCTTTCCGTGGAGATGCTTCCGAAAGCGGTTATGACCACGGCGTGCATGTGGCGGGCATTGCCGTGGGGCACAAGTCCGATGATTCGCTCAACGGCGTGGCCAAAGGCGCGAACCTGATAGCCATCAATGTTTTCGCGGACGGCTACAGTTACGCGGGTCAGTCCTATACGTCCGCCTCATGGTCCGACGTTATCCGTGCCCTGGAATACGTCTATTCTCTTGCTGGATCGTACAAGATCGCCTCCGTGAACATGAGTATTGGAGCTGAAGCCTACACCAGCCCTTGCGATGACTATTACTCGTCGATAAAAACCGCCATAGACAATTTGAAGAATGTGAATATTGCCAGTGCGGTGGCAGCTGGCAACGAGTACTACTGCAGCGCCATTGACATCCCGGCCTGCATTTCCTCCTCCGTGGCTGTGGGCGCTTCGGATTCAAGTGATGTGAAAGTGGATTTCAGCAACTGGCAGACGGATATGGTGCCGCTGTTTGCCCCCGGTCTGGACATTATTTCCTCCACCGGCGGATCCGATACGAGCTATGAGGCCTGGGACGGTACGTCCATGGCTACGCCTTTTGTGGCCGGAGCCTGGGCCGTTATCCGCCAGAAGGCTCCCAACGCCAGCGTGGATGACGTATTGAACGCTCTGAAAAACACGGCCGCGCATGTGACCTTCAACACCTGCAGCAGTCCCACGGACATCGACCGGCGCATCTCAGTTATCGGCGCGCTCAATGAATTCAGCGTGGCAGCGGGCCAGGCCGACATTCTTTTCCGCAATCCCGATAACGGACGCAATGCCGTATGGTTTCTTTCCGGTTCGAGCTACGTCAGCTTTTCGACCTTCGCAAGCGCTGCTGAAAACTGGAATATTGCCGGCACGGGCGACTTCAATGGCGACGGCGAGACAGACATTCTTTGGCGGAGCAACTCCGGAAAGACCGCCATCTGGCATATGAACAATGCGGAGCTGCAGGATTATGCTTTCCTGCAGGATGTCCCGAGCGCCTGGCAGCCCATGGGCGTGGGCGACTGCAATCAGGACGGCCACGTGGATATCTACTGGCAGAATGAGTACACCAGACAAATCGCGGTCTGGTACATGAATGATACGACCCTTTCTGAATTCGCCTATGTCGGGGAAACTCAGGACGCTCCCTGGACCCTCGTCGGCGTCGGCGATTTCAACGCCGACAGCTCGCCTGATCTTCTCTGGCGCAATACGGATTCCGGCGACAATCAGATCTGGCTGATGAGCGGCCTCAGCAAATCCAGCTCCGTGGACATCCAGAATGCGGCAGCCAAATGGGATGTCGTGGGTACGGGCGACTTCAATGACGATGATCAGCCCGATATCCTCTGGACTAATCCCGATACCGGCGCAAACTGCATCTGGTATATGAACGGTACGAGCTACAGCAACTTTGAAAAGACCAACACTGTCGCAACTCCGTGGGAAGCCCAGGGCGTTGGCGTATTCCACTAATCAGCAGTCTCTCCCATACAAATCAAAGATCCCTTCTATTTTGAGGGGATCTTTTTTTTGTTCTTTTCTATTAATTTTATTCTATAAAGTGTATAATAAGGTTTAATAAAGTTATTATAATGATATAAGGCTATTATGGATCACAAAAAGGTGGGGAATTGGGAGGTGATATGAAAAATCAGCAATTCCAGATTGTTGGGCTTCTGGTCCTGTTGCTTTTGCTGGCGGTACCGGTTTGGGCGGCCGGACCGGTGGGCTACACGCAGCAGGTTGTGGGTGAGGTGCTTGCTTTTCAGGGGGAGGGGTCGCGAACTTTGCGGACTGAGGCTCCCGTGTACGAGCAGGATACCATTGTGACGCGTTCGGGTGGCAAAACGCAGATCATGTTTGCCGACGGCACCCAGTTGAGCATCGCTCCGGAAAGCATGATCGAACTGGCCGCGTACGCGTATTCTCCGGCATTTCCCGGATCGGATATTATCAAGTTTATTTTCGGTCCGGGCTTTTTTCGCCTGATCACAGGAAAAATGGTGCAACGCAATCCGGAACGTTTCAACGTCAACACGCCTTATGGAACACTGGGCATCCGAGGCACGCAGACTGCGTCGCTTATTCAGGTGCCGGGCGGTTCCAACGCGGAGCTGATCAATTCCATCGCCAGCGGGGCGGACGCCAGAAACGTGTTGGAAAGTCTGCCGGGCATGAGCGTGAACGAAGAGCATGCCCATGTGGTGAAAACAGGCAGCCTGGGGCTGTATTACACCTTCGGGGCCACGCAGCAGGCGACAAACATCCCGGTGTCCAAAATGATCACTGTCACCAGAGACGGCGTCTCCGAACCGTCGGGCATTTCCGGCAGGATGGCCAGGGCCATGGCAAAGACGCCGGTGGATGCCGATCTGGATACGCCCGCATCGTTTGACACGGCCAGGACCCCTGCGGACCTGGCGGCCAATGTAGGCAATAATTCCGATCATACGGAGAAAAAAGAGGTAAGTGACGACGACGATGATTGCGACTGCTATTGAGGCTCGCACCTGACAAAGCAATCCACATGAAACAGGGGAGCCACGGGCTCCCCTGTTTGTTATCATCTTTTGCGGGATTTCGGCCTGAAACGGCGCAAGAGCTTTAGCAAGGGGCGCTATGCGGGATCAGGGCATCAGATAAAAGCCCACGGTCTTGTTGCGGGCGCTGCCGAAAAACATGGCCCCTATGGAATTGCCCCGAACACTGGTTACTTTTATCGTACGTTCGACAGGGGTGCCCATCTTGTTGTCCAGATTGAAATTGACCGTAAGCATTTGACCGGTCTCGATTTCATGACCGCTTTTGGCCATAAAGCCGATGCCTTCCAGTGAAATGCTGTCCACGACCACTTCGCCCTTTTCACCGCTTTTCACATTGGTGAATTCGCCTTGCAGAGAAACCCGTTTTCTGAAGAATTTTCTGAATTCAAAAATGCAGCGGAATTCCTCACCACAGGGGCAGTTCACCTTGAGAGCGCTTTTGGAGTTCTTGAATTTTGTGGCATCAAGGCTTTTTTTCTTGGCGCACTTGGGGCAGATGATCGTCACCTGGTCTTTCACATCGACATAAAACGTAATTAAGGAGCCGTCGCGGGCGATTTCCATATGAGCTACCTGGCAATAGGTGGTTAAACATGGCTGGGAGGCCGGCCACGGGGGAGGATTTGAAAAATAGCTCCTGCCGCAGAGTGCGCCGGATTACGCTAAAAATTTATAAGCCCGTACAGCCTGTTGTCAATATTCAATACGGGCGATGCCATGAGTCTGCGAAATATACGCTCGGTGTATTTACAATTAATTCTATCGCGTGATAGTTCACGGGTTGCATCCTGCATCAGGTTGAAATGCAAGGAAAGGAGCCCATGAATGCGTATGACTCTGATTTTGTTCGTTCTGCTGTGTCTGGTTGGAGCCGCGTCTCCCGCCAACGCGAGTCCGGACACCCCCGTGATTGTCTGTTCCACCACTCAGGTGGCTGATTTTGCACGCCAGGTGGTGGGAGACCGCTGTATGGTCCGCTGCATTCTGGCTCCTGGTGCTGATCCGCACACCTATATGCCCACGCCCCAGGATTCCAAGCTGGTGGCCGGGGCGGATCTGTGTCTGGAAAACGGGCTGCATCTGGAAGGCAACAACTGGATGAAAAAGCTGGCTACGGATGCGGGCAAGCCCGTGGTGGCCTGTACGGACGGCATCAAACCTTTGGAAATGACCTATGCGGGCAAAAAAGTGCTGGATCCGCACGCCTGGTTTTCACCGGCCAACGCGGCCATATATATTCGCAACATTCTCAAGGCGGTTAGCGCCCTGGACTCTGCGGGAAGTTGGGAATACGAGGCGCGCGCCAGGCTTTATCTGCAGGAACTGCGTACACTGGATGGCTGGATCCGCGAACAGGTCAACCTGATTCCGCCGCAACAGCGCGTATTGGTGACCAGCCATGACGCGTTCAACTATTTTTGCAATGCCTTCAAATTCAACCCCAAGCACGGGTATCTGAGCCTGGCACCCGTGGGCTGGTCCACGGGCAGCGAAGTGGGGGGCGGCATGACGCCCGAACGGCGTAAAGAGGTCGTGGACTCCATCCGTTCGTTCGGTGCCAGGGCCGTGTTTGTGGAAACCAGCGTCAACCCCAAACTGATCCGCCAGATCTCCCAGGATGCCGGCGTGAAGATCGGCGGCACCTTGTATTCCGACTCCATGGGCGAAGCAGGCAGCGCGGGTGAGACCTACATCGGCATGATGCGCGAAAATATCGTCACCATCGTCAAAGCGCTGGCGGACAAAGGGTAAGATATGTCTCCGCGAATTATCTATGCGGTAGTGCTGAGCGTACTGATTCTCGGCGGCGCCGGAATGTTTTTGCGGGAAAAGCCGTCCGAGGCCAACCTGCCCGAATTCAACTATACGCAGGCTTCCGCGCACTATGATCTGGAGCTGACGCCGACTTTTTCTCTTGAAAAAGACCCCTTTGCCCTGAATCTGGACGAAAGCCCTGCTCTGGTGGTCAAGCTCGGCGATAAGGAGCTGCTGGCATTGGAGAGCGTACCCGCCGGTGAATCCGTATTGCTGGAAGAAGTCCGAGGCCTGGTTCTGGGAATGAATGAATTTTTCATCAAAGCCACGCCGTCGACAGCGGACGCGGCGGGAGCCCAGGCGTTACGGGTCCGGCTGCTGCAGGCCGGACAGCCTGTGGCCGAAGAGACTTACTGGACGGGCAACGGGATGCCGGTGAAGGCCGTATTCCGCGTGGCGCTCGAGGAGTCGCCAAAGGAGAGCGGTCATGCAGAATAAGCCCGGCGGGCCGGCCATAGAAGTGGAGCACCTGACCGTGAGCTACGGCCCCAAACCCGCTTTGCTCGATGTGAGCGTACGGATCGATCCGGGCCTGCTGGTTGGCGTCATCGGCCCCAACGGCGGCGGCAAATCAACCTTCATCAAGGCCGTGCTCGGTTTTGTGAAACGCGATGTGGGCACCGTGCGTATTGCCGGTGAAAGCGCGGAAAAAGCCAAGGGACTGGTGGCCTATGTGCCGCAGCGCGGATCCGTGGATTGGGATTTCCCCATCACGGTGCAGCAGGTGGCCATGATGGGCCGCTACGGACACATTCGCTGGTGGCGCGATCCAGGGCCGAAAGACCATGAGATAGTGGACCAAGCTCTGGAGATGGTACGGATGACTGATTTTCGCAACCGCCAGATCGGCCAGCTCTCCGGCGGACAGCAGCAACGCGTATTCATGGCCCGGGCGCTGGCCCAGGGCTCGGACATTCTGCTGCTGGACGAACCTTTTGCCGGGGTGGACGCAGCAACGGAGCGGGCCATTTTGGATGTGCTGGAGCGAGCCAAGGAGGCCGGGCGTACGCTGGTGGTCGTGCATCACGATCTGGTTACTGCCGCGGAGTATTTCGACAATCTGCTGCTGATCAAGCAGCGGCTTTATGCCTACGGCCCGCCCCGAGCGGTGCTGCGGGAGGATCTGCTCAGTGAAGTCTACGAGGGCAAACTGCGGGCCTTTCAGGACATCAAGTTTGAAGACGCCGCCGCCCCCGGGACAACCGGCGGCTCTGAGGAGGCCGCCCGATGAGTACGTTCTCCCAGTTGTTTCTCGCGCCCCTGGCGGAACCCTTTTTCGTCAAATCCATGCTGGGCGGCTGCCTGGTGGCGGTGGTCAGTGGTGTTGTGGGCTGTCTGGTGGTGCTCCGCCGCATGGCTTTTCTGGGCGATGCGCTGTCCCACGCCATGGTGGCGGGTGTTGCCGGCGGTTATCTGTTCATGAAGCTTGTTTTCGGCCTCGAAGCCCACGCCTCGGGCATGCTCCTGGGGTCGCTGATCGCCGCGGTGCTGACCGTAATGCTGATCGGTTTTGTTTCAAAAGTGTCGCGCGTCAAGGATGATACGGCCATCGGCATCATGTATACGGGCATTTTCGCCGGCGGTGTGGTGCTGGTTTCGATTTTCCGCAATTACATCCACATCGACCTGATGCATTTCATCATGGGCGATGTGCTGGCTGTGGGCGATGCCGATCTATGGGCTTCGGCCATCACTTCGGCTCTGGTGCTGTCCGTGATTCTGCTGTTTTACCGTCATCTGCAGCTGACCAGCTTTGACCCGGTCATGGCCGCCAGCATAGGGATACCGGTGATGCTGGTGGACTACCTGCTGACCACCTGCGTTTCTCTGGTGGTCGTCAGCGCGGTCAGCATGGTCGGAGTCATTCTGGTGGTGGGACTGTTGATTACGCCCGCGGCCACGGCCTATCTGCTCTCGGACCGTCTGGACCGGATGATGCTGCTTTCCGGGCTGTTCGGAATCACCAGCGTGGTGGGGGGGCTGTATCTGTGCGTCTGGCTGGATTCTGCCGGCGGCGGCGCGATCATGCTGTTCTGTACGCTGCAGTTTCTGGTGGTGCTGGTGGCCGCGCCGCGTTACGGTTTGCTGGCCCGCTGGCTCAGATTGCGGCGTATGGCGCCGCAGCAACTGCTGGAGGATATTCTGATCACCATGCTCAGGGCCAACGGCAGCCCGTTGAGTCCGACGGTGCTCAAGGACCGCGTGGAGCATACGGGCAATCTCAACCGCGCCCTGACCGTGCTGGCGCAGCAGGACTCCATCCGCCGCGAGGATAATGCCTTGTTGCTGACGGACGCGGGCCGTCGCGAAGCGCGGCGTCTGTTACGCGCCCATCGCCTTTGGGAGAGCTATCTGGATCATTTGGGAACCCCATCCGAGGATCTGCATTCGCGGGCGCATAAGCTGGAACACGTGCACGATTCCGGCACCATGGCCTATCTGGACGATCTGCTGGAGCACCCCGTACAGGATCCGCACGGCAAGGAAATCCCTCAGGTTTTGGAAGCCTGCGAACCGGGGGCCGTGCTGCCCCTGAGTCTGATGCGGGCTGGGCAACTCTGTGAGGTGCTCGCAGTGAGCGAAGGCGCAGCAGGGCTGGGCCTGCAATCCGGCGAGGACATCACCATGCTGCCGCGTTCGGAAGACGGAAAGACCTGGCGAATTCGCCGCGCAGACGGCCAGGAACTTGCCCTGGACCACGAACAGGCCGACAGTCTGAAGGTTCGCTGCCAGGAAGCGCCCCAGGAATAAGACGAGCTACAGCATTTCCTGCAGCGACTCCAGCCCCTCAGCCGTGAAGCTGGGGATGAATTCGATGATTTCATACTCCGCGGCCTGGTGTATCTGGAAGGGGTCCTGAGCCAGAATTTTTTCCAGGGCTTCGCGGGATGCGCAGCGCGCCAGGATGATTCCCCCGTTACGCGGATTTTTGCGTCCGGAAGCCAGAAAAACTCCCTGCGCATAGTATTCCTGTAAAAAGGCTTTATGCTCTTCGAGAAGGGCCTCTATCCGTTCGATGGGTGCTATGTAGGTCAGGTTGGCAATGAACATGGTGCAGGCTCGTTGTTTATGTATGATGGAATGATGTCTCCGGATGCGCTTGCAAGGCCTGATTGTCAAGTTTTCCGAGAATCAAAGCCAAGTCTTGCCTGTAGTTCATGCAGTACGATTGTTCTGAGTGCTCCCAAAAATAGTTTGTCTTTACCCCGATCATCCATTGATGGGTGCCGGGCTTCTTCACATCACCACTGAATAAAATTAAATGCTGCATGCCGCGTCCGTATTTTATTGCTTCGCATTATTCAACACGATTCTTTGCTGAAAATGAGAATTAATTGCTACACACGTTTTTTGCTTGTACGTTGTGTGCATATTTTTATGGTATTATTATATTAAATAAAATAATTGCATACATTAATGCTGCTAATTTACAGCTCCAAACAGAGTATTGAATAAATATCTTGTTTGTGTGTATTCTGTGTATGTTTTTAAGATTTTAAATCTCTGCGAATTTTGAGCGCGCGTTTCATACTGCTTCCAGGCTTGTTGAGGTAAGTAATCGGACGGGTTTTAATGTTTCTTGCAGAAGCTGCAATGCTGATTGATTCTTGTAGCTTTTGATTATACTATAAGTATCTTTTAGTTCACGCAGGTTACAGGGAGAGTTGAAATGCCGTTGCGGCCGCTGGGCATCCGTTGCAAGCTTATAGTCATTTTTATTTTCATCAAGGTGCTGCCCCTTGTGGCTCTGGCTTGGCTTGCATGGCATGCTGTCACCTCATTGGGGGGCGCCCTGCAGAGTAAAGTGGCGGATTTGACGCATGAAACCCAGAGTACGATATCTCAAGTAAGTGATCTGGCGGTAGAAAGCTCCATCCGTGCTTTGGATCTCAAATCTCGCGAAAACATCGAACGTCTTACCACTGACACGGCCCGCGCCATAGCGCGATTCTTGTATGACCGGGACAATGATATCCGCCGCGCTGCAGAGCTGGAGCCGGGAGAGGAAAGTTACAAACGCTTTCTGCTTCCGTTGCAGCGCGAAGTCACCATGCATGAACCCTGGGAGCTGAATCAGGCTGGAAACGCCTGGCAGCCCACTGCGAAACCAATGGCCGCACCTTTCGTCATTGCCAACAACCCGGACAATGCCCGTGATTTTCACTACCGGCCGCCCGAAGACGCGGGTATTCCCATAGAAAGGCCGCTTTTTCTGGAAATGACCTTTGTGGATCTGCAAGGACGGGAGCAGATCAAAGTGCGAACGTCCGATTTGTTGTCTCCGGAAAAAAGGGATATTTCAGATCCGCAAAATACCTATTGCAAAGCGGAAAATTATTTCAAGGAGTTACAGTCTCTTGCTCCCGGCGAGATCTATGTATCGGATGTGATTGGCCCTTATGTGCCCAGCCCGATAATCGGTCCTTTCACAAGAACACGGGCCGAGGATCTCGGCGTGCCTTTCAAACCCGAAGAGGCGGCCTATGCGGGCAAGGAAAATCCCGTGGGCAAACGTTTTCAGGGCATTGTTCGCTGGGCCACGCCGGTGCTGCGCCAAGGCAAAATCATCGGCTGGGTCACCCTGGCGCTGGATCATACGCATCTCATGGAGTTCACGGATCATATCGTGCCCACCGACCAGCGCTACACCTCCATCTCAGATGCCGGTTCGGGCAATTATGCCTTTATCTGGGACTACAAGGACCGCAATATTTCGCATCCGCGTGATTACTTTATCGTCGGCTATGATCCGGAAACAGGCCAGCCTGCAGTCCCCTGGCTGGAAGAGGGGATGTACGAGGATTACAGGCGAAGCGGATTGTGCGTATGCGATTGGGAGAATAAAGCGCCCGTATTTCTGGAACAGACCCTGAAAAAAGATCCGGCTGCCGAGCTGACGAAAGAAGGCTCGTTGGGACTTGATTGCCGCTATCTCAATTTCGCCCCGCAATGCGAAGGCTGGTACAATCTTACGCATAACGGCGGTTCCGGCTCCTTTGTCATTTTCTGGAGCGGGCTCTGGAAACTCACCACTGCAGCCGCCATTCCTTATCATACGGGCAAATACAGCGGCCCGCGCGGCTTCGGCTTTGTCACCATAGGCGCCAATGTCCATGAATTTCATCGAAGCGCACAGGACACCGGCGAGAAAATTTCCAATATGGCGTCCGCCTTTGAGAAGAAACTTGCCGTGCAGAACCAGGAAGCACAGCAAAATCTTGCGGACTCTCTGGACAGAACCACCCGTGAGATATCGCTGTCGACCCTGCTGATGATTGCGTTGGTTATTCTGGTCGCCATCTGGATGGCCGATACATTGACTCGCAAGATAACAAATATGATCAAGGGGATACATTTATTCCAGAACGGGAAGATGGAGCATCGGCTGCAGGTTGATTCGAGCGACGAGATCGGCTTGCTGGCGGAAACCTTCAACGGCATGGCCGGCGCCATACAAACACTTGTGGCGGACTTGCGCCAGGCTCAGGAGAAATACAAAAGCTTTTTTGATAATGCTCCGGAAGGGCTATTCCGTACGACCATTGATGGAAAGTTCATTGCCGTAAATCCCGCACTTGCAAAATTGTTCGGGTACGCCTCTCCCGAGATAATGACTGCCCAGGTTACGCATATCGGCGAGCAGATTTATGTGGATCCCCGTCGCAGGCAGGAATTGATCCGCCTGCTTAAGGAATTCGGGGCTGTGGAAGATTTTGAGTACGAGGTCAGACTTCCTGACGGGGAAACACGAATTTTGCGTACCTCGTGTAATATGGCCACCGACCCTGATGGTGAAAAATACCTCGAAGGGGTCGCCACCGACATCACGGACCGTACCATGGCAATCAAAGCCCTGCAGCAGGCCAAAGAAAAGGCCGAACAACTCAGCGCCATGAAGTCGAATTTCTTATCCATGGTCTCGCACGAATTACGTACGCCGCTGACAGCGATCATCGGTTTTGCCAAGATGAGCCGCAAGTATCTGGAAAAAATGGGTGAGGACGCTCAGGGGCCGGAGCAGGATACGGCAAAGTTCATTCAGCGGATCAAGGAAAGCTCCGACGTGATCATAACGGAAGGCGAGCGGCTGACCGAACTGATCAACAATGTTCTGGACCTCGCCAAGCTTGAATCCGGTTATTTCGAATGGAATATCAAACCCATTTCCATGGGCGACGTGCTGGAACACAGCATTACCGCGACACAGATTTTATTCGACAAAAAGGGCCTGGATTTCCAGCAGGATATTTCCAGCGCTCTGCCTGTCATTGCCGGAGATTACGACAGGCTGGTCCAGGTTTGCATCAACCTGCTGGCCAACGCGGTCAAATTCACGGCAAAAGGCTACGTACGCTGTTCCGCCAGAGTCGAGAATCAGGAAATCGTAGTGCGCGTACGGGATACGGGCTGCGGGGTGCCAACTGCGGAGGCGAATGTTATTTTCGACAAATTCCGGCAGTTGGGCGATACGTTGACCGATAAGCCCAAAGGAACGGGCCTCGGACTGCCCATCTGCAAGGAAATCGTGGATTACCACGGCGGGCGGATCTGGTACGAACCCGGAGAGGAGGGCGGCAGCGTGTTCGCCTTTAGTATTCCGTTTCACTACAGTTTTTCATTGAATAAGGACCTCTGAGGTCGTCCTGGGGCAGTGCAGGGAAGCGGAAAAATTTTAACTCTGGAAAAAAAACTTGACGCCTTCAGGAAAATAGATCAAAGATATTTTTCTTAACGGCTGACTGTAGAGGGAGCGTTGCCGCACCTGCTTTCTGCCAGTCGCCACTGCGGAGCCGTAGTTAAGTTGGTTATAACGCCGGCCTGTCACGCCGGAGGCCGAGGGTTCGAGTCCCTTCGGCTCCGCCATCGAAAATAAGGGGTTACATCGTCAGGTGTAACCCCATTTTCTTTTTGAACACAAAAATCGGCAAGCAAAATGAGCTGTTTCCTTTTTCGAAAGGAATAAGCAAAAGCAATAAGGGAGAACCATGGAAAAAATGCCAGATTGTCCGCAGTGTCATTCGGAAAACGTCTACCATGACGGCAGCATGTTTGTTTGCCCGGAATGCGGCGTGGAGTTTCAGGCCGCTGATGTTGAAGAAAAAGTGTACAAGGATGCGAACGGCACTGTTCTGGCCGACGGCGACACGGTCATCATTCTTCAGGATCTGAAAGTGAAAGGCGCCTCCTCCCCTATCAAGAAGGGTACGAAGGTAAAAAATATTAAGTTGATAGAACCAACGGACGGCGAACATGACATCTCCTGCAAGATACCCGGCTTTGGGGCGATGTTCCTCAAGACTTCCGTAGTCAAAAAAGGGTGACGCCTTGCTTTCGATGGGGCTCGGAAGGCCCGCAGATACGCATAGGCCCAGAGTTTGCGAGATTATCAGATGGCTCGAGGGGCAAACGTGATCTGCTCGTAGAGTTTGGATCCCGAAAGTGCGAGTCTTGTTTCAGGGCGAAAATGCGCTGGTTAAAAGTCGTTTAATTTGTCCTCCATCTGTTCCTGAATTATTTCGGCCTGTTCAATGCTGATATTGAGCTGGTCAGTGCACTTTTTCATGATATTTCTCAGGGGTTGGCCGTTCTGGTCCACTGCAGCTTCCAAAAATTTTTTTCTGCCTTTTTATGGCATTGTTTTAGTGCGTACACAGAACATGCCCCGGACAAGGCATGTCATTTTTGGCGCATTCTACAAGTAAGTCCTTAACTTTTGGAGACGGCATATTGCGTCAGGAGTATGGGCGAAAGAGTATCGCTTGCCGCGTTGGGATCTCAAAGGCGAACATCATAGTTGTGTCGCCTAATTATGCTTTTTGAGAACTTCTCCAACTTGAATCACAGTGTTACGGCAGGAAGAGTTCTGGTTAAGGCATACGCTTGACGCATCTGATTTGGCTTGTCCGGACTTGTGAGATGCCCGTTCAAGGCATTTCATGTAGTCCTGATCACACCGTTCTTTTCCGTAGGTATACCAATCCTCTAAGGAAGGTTCTCCAAATTTGGCACAGGTTCCACAGCAACAATTGTAATCCGTCTCGGATGTTATGGGGCACGAGGTTATGCAGGTGTAGTAATTTTCAATATTGGTTGCCTCAACAGTTAGCGGAATAAAGAACAGGACCAATAAAAAAACTGAGAAATGAAAATACTGTAAGAATCTCATGATCCAATTCTCCTTTTACTATAATTGCATAACATTTTCACATTCGCCATGGTTCTTGTAGAAGTGTTTGCGCCGTTGATTATTCAATAAAATAGCAAATGGCGTTCCGGATACATGAAGATGTCAGCGAATCAGGCGGTTGCGAGCCAAAGGAACTCCGGGATGTTTTGGCGGAGGACATATTGTGCCAACCATATGGGCAGAGGTTTGTCGCTTGCCGGGCTATGGTCCGGACTGCCCGTCGCGAGGTGTAAGCCACTCTATAAATTATGCACTGCAAATGGACAGCAAAGGCCCTGAGCGGTTCTTCTGCGCACCCGGAGCCTTTGCCTGGATTGTTAGAAAAGCTAATGTATGTAAATTCTATTGAAAATTCATCAAAAAAACAGCTGCTGGTTCGTAATATGAGAAATCATTTTTTTATCGGGTGGCGGTGCGCCCTACAAGCGTTGAGCAGCTCATAGGTACATTCAGCTGCAGGCTTTCCGAGAACAAGACAGGTTATGCTTTGCATGAAGCAATCAAAATCAGCGCTTTTAGTCGCAATTCCAGCTTGAGTTTCATCTTCGTTCGTAGGAATTAGAGGAATGCATTTCTCACCACAGCTCGGATCATCGCCTTCCTTGCAGTGCTCATGGACGCAACTCACAAATGGATCGTATTCTGAAGCATAGGCCATTTGAACAAATACCAGAACAAACACACTGGCAATAGTTGCTAAATACATGGTAAGCTTCATGACATTGTCTCCTTACCGGTTGGATTGACAAGTACGCCGGTCAGTCCGCGTCAATAACAAAGTATAGACGGCACCGTATGCCAGGCCGTTGAAGCCTGGACATTGCCCCTGAATTTTGTTTTTTTGGTTTTGTAGCCTAATAGCCGGCCTTGCTGCACAAAGGAGTCTTGCAGCGCTTTCCAACTTCGACGAAGATTCGGCTGCGTACGGATCGCATCAATCCGGTGATCAATTTTGAAGTAATACCCTTAAAAAACAGCGAGTCCCCCCATGCGTATACTCGGTCGGTTTCTGGGCAGAATCTTGTTCTGGGTTATCATAGTGGGCATGACGGGGTGGGCTTGCTGCGCCATCTATTATTCCAATCTTTCCTCTCAAACTCTGCGGGCCTGTTTGGCGGTCGGATTTGTCACCTTCGCCCTTGGCTGGCTGCTCCTGATCCGGCGAACTGTGCCCCGGCTGGGCGGATTTCTGGTGGTTTTCATCGCGGTGGCGGTATGGTGGACGACGATTCCGGCCTCCAACGACCGCGATTGGATGTCTGATGTCGCGGTGCTGCCTACGGCCACTGTGGAGGGCGACCTCGTGACGATTCGCAATATTCGTGATTTCATCTATAAAACCGAGACCGACTACACCGTACGCTATTACGACAAGACATATGACTTGAATGCTCTACAGTCCGTAGATCTTATCTCCGTCTACTGGATGGGAGACGCCATAGCACATACCATGCTGAGTTTTGGCTTTTCCAATGGCGAGTACGTTGCTTTTTCCATAGAAATTCGCAAGGAAAAGAACGAAGAATATTCCACGCTGAAGGGTTTGTTCAAACAGTATGAGCTGATTTATATTGTCGCCGACGAGAGGGATGTGCTGCGTCTGCGTACGACCATCCGGGATCCCAATGAGGATGTCTACATTTATCGTACGCGAATGCCCAAAGAGAATATCAGGAAGCTGTTCCTCGAATATGTCAAGCGGGTGCAGTCTTTGGAAACGCATCCCGAATTCTACAACACCCTGACCACCAATTGTACCACGGACATCATCGGCAATATCCGCGCCTTCGGGGGCAAGGCCAAATACAGCTGGAAAATCATCCTCTCGGGCTACACTCCTCTGTACGCCTATGAAAACGGCGCCATCGATACCTCTTTACCCTTTTCCGAGTTGCGTTCCAAATGCTACGTCAATAACATCGCCAACCAGACAGGTGATACTCCGGATTTTTCCCGGCGTATCCGGCAGGGACTGCCCGGTATGGAGAAGTGAGTCAGCTACCTGGGACGATTTGACGATTTTTCAGCAATGGGGCTGTTTTTGTAACGGCAAGACGAGTGATCCTTTCGGGAAAAACAACGAGCTGTTGTGAATTGAGAGGATCAATTGCCTGTCAGAAGGGCATTGGTGTGTTTTTGTCTTTGACGGTTAAAAGGTGATGAGGGTATACTAAAAAACCATTCGTACGCGTTGGATTGTGTCGTACCGGGGCAGGTAAATAGCGTATCAACTTTGGGGAAAATGTTTGGTTTTGATCTGCCAGGAATACATAGTACGTGATAATGTAAAAAATAACACATGCAGATGAAATAAAGAAAAAGGCTCATTATCGGGGCGTATCGATTATGAGCAGTGTAATAAAAAGATTGCATAAACATCTGTGTCTGAGAGGTACTTATGGGTAAGAGTGTGCTGCCTGTAATTTTGGCGGGCGGATCAGGGACCAGACTGTGGCCGTTATCTCGGAAAAATTTTCCGAAGCAGTATTTCCCGTTAATCAATGAGCATTCTTTATTGCAAAATACGGTCATGCGTTTCATCGGCTGTGAGCATGTTGAAACGCCTTTGATAATCTGCAATGAAGACCATAGGTTCCTTATAGCTGAGCAATTACGAAAGATTGATGTTCAAGACACTACAATCATACTTGAACCATTAGGACGAAATACCGCCCCCGCCATTGCCGTTGCCGCATTGCACGCGCAATCTATCGGTTTTGACGGGTCGTTGCTCATACTTCCGGCTGACCATTACATAGACAATCTTGAACGTTTTTATGCGTTGATCCAGAATTGCACGGAATTTTGCAACTTGGGCAAACTCATTACTTTCGGCATTGAACCTTGTGCTCCTGAAACAGGATACGGGTACATAAAAAAGGGAAAGCCAATACAGGGTGCGTTTGAAATAGAAGCATTTCATGAAAAACCAGACCTGGAAACAGCGAGCAGCTATTGTCATTCGGGTGATTTTCTCTGGAACAGCGGGATGTTCATGTTGAAACCGGATACCTATCTGGGAGAATTGTCGGTTTTTTGCCCTGAAATGCTCAAGGCTTGTGGGGCGGCGTACGCCAATGGAGTCCGGGACGTTGATTTTTTTCGTCTGGACAAGGACTCCTTTGCACGCTCACCAGAAGATTCAATTGACTATGCAGTAATGCAGAAGACGGACAAGGGAATCATGGTGCCCTTTACTTGCAAGTGGAGCGATGTGGGGTCCTGGGATGCCATCTGGGATTTAAAGTCTAAAGATGCTAATGAAAATGTAGTCATCGGGGACGTCGTTGCTTCTGATGTCAAGCGTTCGTACTTGCATTCAACGAGCAGACTTCTTGCCGTCGTTGGTCTTGAAGATCATGTTGTTGTGGAAACATCTGATGCCGTTCTTGTTGCACCCAAAGATAATGTTCAGGATGTAAAACTGATTGTTGATGAGTTGAAAGCAAAGAATAGAGACGAAGCCATCATTCACAAGAAGGTTTTCCGTCCCTGGGGATCTTATGAAACAATAGACATAGAAACAAGATTCCAGGTGAAGCGCATTACGGTAAATCCAGGTGCAAAATTGTCATTGCAGAAGCACTTCCACCGGGCGGAGCATTGGGTCGTTGTTCAGGGAACAGCCTTGATTACCTGTGAGGATAAAGAGTTCATACTCAAAGAAGACGAATCGACGTATATTCCTTTGGGACATCTGCATCGTCTGGAAAATCCGGGCAAGATACCTTTGCATTTGATTGAGGTTCAGTCAGGCAGCTATCTAGGCGAAGATGACATCGTACGTACTGACGATGTTTATGGCAGAAATAAATAGGCAGTTAGCTTGTTCGCGCAGTAATCGGCCGCGCGAAATCTTTCTTGCCCCTTTTCCTTGGCGATTTTCTGTTTCCAATCCTTCCAAAAAAAACGGGCTGTGAGAGTCTCTCACAGCCCGGTCACTACCAGTCAAATAGAATAGGATGATTAGCTAGACTTCGCCAAAAGCGATGTCCAGGACCTCAATCATGAAGTCCACATCTTCCTTGGTCAGGCACATGGGCGGTTTGATCCGTAGAACGTTGCCGAAAAATCCACCTTTGCCCAGAAGCAGGCCCATCTCTTTGGCGCGTTCGAAAACCTCGGCGCAGGCTTTGGTAGCCGGCGTTTTGGTCGTACGGTCTTCCACCAGCTCGATGCCCGTCATCAACCCTTTGCCGCGTACGTCGCCAACTATGCTGTGCTTTTTCTGGAGTGTTTTGAAACCATCCATCAGGTAGTTGCCCAGTTCCAGGCAGCGTTGCTGGAGGTTTTCTTTCTGGATGACGTCCAGAACGGCTTTGCCGATGGCGCAGGAAACCGGGTTGCCTCCGAAGGTGTTGAAGTGGATGCGCTGGGTCAGGGTTTTGGCGATTGCGGGGGTGGTCACTACAGCCGCCAGCGGAGCGCCGTTGCCGATGCCCTTGGCCATGGTAACTATATCCGGCTGGACTCCCTGCAGTTCGAATCCCCAGAACTTTTCGCCCGTACGCCCGAAACCGGTCTGGACTTCGTCCGCAATGCACAGGCCGCCCGCGGCGCGTACGTATTTGTAGGCTTCCTGCAGGTAGCCGTCAGGATACACGACAGAGCCGCCGACACCCTGGATGGATTCGGCGAAATACGCGGCAACCTGGCCGGAGGTGGCGAACTGAATCACGCTCTGCACATCCTCGGCGTACTTTTTGCCCGCTTCGGGGTCATCCCAGCCATAGGGTCCGCGGTAGGGATCCGCCACGATGGCATGGTGAACGCCGAAGCTGTGCGGCGCGTTGAATTTCCAGCTGCTGTGCGCAGTGAGTCCCATGGCGCCGGGGCTGCCGCCGTGATACCCGTTACGCAGGGCGACGATGTCGAAATTTCCCGTGTAGGCTCTGGCCATAAGCAGGGCCAGGTCGTTGGCTTCGGAGCCGGAATTGACGAAATAGACGCATTTGAGATCGCCGGGAAAACTCTCGGCCAGCTGTTCTGCGTATTCCGCTATGGTCGGGTGGTAGTAAATGGTGGTGGTGTGCTGCAGGGTTTCCACCTGTTCTTTGGCCTTGGCGACCACGTACGGATGGCAGTGCCCGACGCTGATGGTAACGATACCGCCGATGCCGTCCAGATAGCGGCGGCCTTTTTCGTCGTACAGATACTGCATGGAGCCCTGCACGATCATAATCGGCTTTTTGTAGTATAGCACGATGCCCGGCGAGAGGTATTTGCTGCGCAGTTCGCTGACTTTCTCAATGGAAGGCCCGGCGTACGGTTTGGGCGTGTGGTCGTAAGCAGGCAAAACAGGTTGCTTTGCGGATGACATGGGACGTTCTCCTTTTCTAGAGCTTGGCAAGACGAGCGCTACGCTTCTTGGCCAGACGTTTAAGCGCGCGGGCCACTTCGGGCAGGGCCTGGAGTTTGTCCGCTGCGGTTTCATAAAATTCCTTGGCACGCGTTTCCAGCTTGCGGGCCGCCTCGGTGCGGGCCGTATCGTCCAGAGCGGACGGGTCCGGCACCGCTATTTCAAAGGGCGCGCGCGTGAAATCCCGGATGGGTTCCAGAATCATCTCCGAGACGTATTCCCGGCGGACCTGCTGGACAAATTTACAGTTCTTGGCGGCTTCCGCCCCAAGATCACTCCAGAGGCCGGTTTTGTCCGCCAGCGCCTGGTAAAAAGCCGCATCCTGGGTCTCCAGCCCTTCGGCAAAAGTCAGGATGGCCCCGAAATTTTCTAACGGCATAGTAAATCTCCAGAAGGGGGAAATGAGGAGATTGGGGCACCGCACCCACAGGGTCATAACCCCCCCCTAAGCTCACAAGTTCGCTAAAGGGGAGTAAGCCAAACCCCGCCGGGGGGGATGATCCTCAGTTTCCTGCAATATTTTTTATGTTAATACGGCGTAAGCATTTATCAGCCAAAAGTTTTTTGAGGTTCTAAGGAACCTTTTTTCAAAAAGGTTCCTTAGCCGCCGGAGGCATAATTTTCATTTAGAACCAGCGCTGGATCACGACTTTTGTGTCGGTGAAGAACTGGAATATCTCCTGGCCGTGTCCTTTGACGTCGCCGAACATGGAATTGCCCGCCCCGCCAAAGGGGAAGAAGCTCATGGGGGCGGCGATACCGATGTTGATGCCCACCATGCTGGGCTTCACGCGGTATTTGAATTTCCGCGCCGCTGCGCCGTCCTGGGTGTACAGGCAGGCGGCATTGGCGAACCCGCGCGTATTGATGATGTCGATGACTTCATCCAGATCCTGCGCGTCGACAATGCTGACCACCGGGCCGAAAATCTCTTCTCTGGCGATGGTCATATCCTTGCGGATGTCGCCGAAAATGGTGGGTCCCACGAAAAAACCGTCGGACATGCCCTCGACGCTGATGCCGCGTCCGTCCAGCAGCAGGTTGCCGCCCTCGGCAAGACCCTTTTCGATGTAATCCAGCACGCGTTTACGGTGCGCGGCGCTGATCACCGGACCCATGGTGATGGATTCGTCAAGGCCGTCGCCCACTTTGATCTTCTTAGCGGCTTCCACGAAGGCTTCCTTGACCACGCCGTCTTTATCGCCCACGGGGCAGAGAATCGAACCGGACAGGCAGCGCTGGCCCGAGCAGCCGAAAAAGGAGGTGATCAGCGAAGGCAGTCCGGCTTTGAGGTTGGCGTCCGGCATGACGGCAACGATGTTTTTGGCTCCGCCCAGCGACTGGACGCGTTTGCCGGTTTCGCCGCAACGCTGGTAGATGTAGCGCGCAGTGGGGGTGGAACCGACGAAAGAGACACCTTCGATATCCGGATTGTCCAGAATGGCGTTGACCACGTCACGGCTGCCGTGGACCATGTTCACCACGCCCTCGGGCAGTCCGATATCGTCGAGAATTTCGAAAATGCGGGTCTGAGTCATGGGAACCTGCTCAGAGGGCTTTACCACGTAGGTGTTGCCCGAAACTATGGCATAAGGCAGGAACCACCAGGGCACCATGGCCGGAAAGTTGTAGGGGGCGATACAGGCAAACACGCCAAGGGGCTGGCGATGTCCCATGCAGTCGATGCCGCGGGCGATGTCTTCCAGAGTGTAGCCGCACTGCAGCGTGGTGACTCCGGTGGCATGTTCGACGTTTTCAATCATCCGGCGTACTTCGCCGCGGGACTCGTCAATGACCTTGCCCTGTTCTCTGGTGAGTACGCGCGCGATATCTTCGAAATTTTCCTCAAAGGCGTCCTTGAGCTTGAACAGATAACGCGCCCTGGTCAGGGGCGGAGTTTCGCGCCATTCAGGAAAGGCGCTTTTAGCAGCCTGGACAGCCTTGTTCAGGTCATTGGCCGTCGAATAGGGGACCTGGGCGATTTTTTCACCTTTGGCCGGACAGTACACGTCGCCGAAAGTAGTGCTTTCCGAAGCGACCCACTCGCCATCAATATAATTTTTGATCACAGGCAGACTCATTTGCTCCTCCTCTGAAAGTTGCTCAGTGCCGTATTGCAGTTCAAATCTGGATGAAAATTGGCCGTCTTTATGCGAAAAGTCAAGTTAAAAAGGCTGAAAAGAACGATTTTCGTTTTTAACAGTTGCAAAAAGAACGATTTCAGTTAAAAGTCAACACTCAAAGTTGATACATTTTTGTCGTGTTTCCGGATAAGATCAGCGAAACCGGCGCCGGTTGGTTCCGGTTCATAGCATATAATCAGGATGGAGAGACGTATGACCAATGGCAATGACAGTGCGGTAGGTGTTGAAGGCAGAAAGAAAAAACGGCGTAGTCTGGACCGCATAGACCGTGAGATGATCCGTCTGCTGCAACAGGACGGCAGGATTCCGAACACGGAAATTGCCAAGCAGATCGGCATCTCGGAAGCAACGGTGCGCACCAGGCTCAATCGCCTGACCAGCGAAGGTACCATTCAGATTGTTGCTGTAAGCAATCCGTTCAAGATCGGGTTTGAAATTGTGGGCATCATCCGGATCTGTTGCGATTTGGAAAAGATCGAACATATCACCGAGGAACTGGAAAAGCTCGAAGAGGTCTGGTTCATCGTCAACGCCACCGGCAATTCGGATATCTACACCGAATTCATCACACGTTCGTTAGAGGATCTGAACGAGTTGATTTATCATAAAATAAACAAGATAGACGGGGTTACCCGTACGGAGACGTCCCTGATTCTCAATTATTCGAAGCGAAAATACGATTGGGGAACTGGTTGGGACGAGTAGCGATGCGAGAGGAGCCCAGCCAGAAGCGTCGAGAGCGTTTCTGGCTGGGGAGAAGTTGACTCAATTTTCTGCAGGGGCTTCTTTGCTGCCTGTGGGCCAGAGCTGCGAGACGAGCATGGCTGCGAACATCAGCGCACAACCCAGCAGGGCGCGCGGGCTCATGGTTTCGCCGAGCATCAGCCAGCCGGAGAGGGCTGCGAACACGGACTCCATGGAAAGCAGCACGGACGCGTGTGCCGGCGGTGCGTCGCGCTGGGCCACAATCTGCAGCGTATAGGCAACGCCCACGGAAACCAGCCCGCCGTAAAGAATGGGCACCGTGCCCTTAGCCAATCCGTCCAAAGTGGTTGTTTCGAACAGAAGCCCCGCGATCCCGGAAAAAACAGCACAGGCCGCATACTGGCTCACCGCGAGTTTGAGCGGATCCGTACGTGTGGTCAGATAGCCGATCAGCAGTACGTGTCCTGCCCAGAAAAAGGCGCCGATGAGCTGGAGCAGGTCTCCGTATTCCATGGTAAAGGATTCTGTGATGCTGAGCAGATAGAGCCCTGATGCGGCAAGAGCCGCGCCCAGCCATACGCCTATTCCCTGTTTAGCCCCGAACAGCATGGCCCCGATGGGGACGAAGACTACGTAGAGTCCGGTGATGAATCCGGCTTTTCCGGCCGTGGTGTAAAGCAGGCCGATCTGCTGCAGGCTGGCGCCGGCGAAGAGACAGAGTCCGGCCAGGCCGCCCCAGAGCATGTAGCGCAGCACGGGTTCGCGATAGGCCAGGGGACCGGTGGTTCCCCTGTTTTTCATGCCTCGCCAGACAATGGGGCTCAGGGCCAGAGTGCCCAGAAGAAAACGGATGGCGTTGAATGTATAAGGTTCGACGTATTGACCGCCCACACGCTGCGCCACAAATGCGCAGCCCCAGATGGTTGCCGTTGTCAACAGCAACACATCGGCTTTAAAGCTTTTTGCGTTCATAATTGGTAAAAATGCCTCCGGAAGGGGGCACTCATTTTGCTTATCAGATTGAAGTAAAAAAGCGGGTAACCTACGCGTTGATCCGTATCGCAAACTCACTATGATAAGCAAAGTGAGTCTACCCTCAGCCTCAAAAAAAACTTCTGAATCTGTCCCTAAGCTATTTTCGTCGCGAATTTAAGCAAGAGTTCAACTTGCAAGGCTCAAGAAAAATGGGGCCCAGGCCTGGTACCACTGGCAAGGGCCATTTTTTTCTGAAAACGCAGCAGAAAATAATTAGAGACAGACCCTAACCTCCACCCGCAGGTCAGGCGTATTCTCCTATCGGAAAAAATCCGTCAAAAGACCTCTCCTACCATACAGCGCGCGCTACCTCCCCCGATTTTTTCAATGATCGGGATAGTTACGGGAAGCAGGGTGCAATATTCGGACAGCACGGCCTTCTGTTCAGGCGTAAATGCATCGTAAGCGGTTTGCGACATTAGCAAAACCTTGGAGTCATTCGCCGTGTTCAGCTCGATCACATTTCCGCACATGTGGTAAATCTGATCAAGAGTGATCGGGATAATCTTTTTGCCCAGTCTGTGCAACTCGTCCACGACCTTTTTTCGTTCCGCCTCATCTTTGATGGATTCCAGGCAGACAACAGCGAATTCCCCGCCCACGCTCATCATGACGTTGGTATGATATATGTCAGAGCCGTTTTTATCCTGGCTGTGGAATGAAACAATTTGATAGCCCATCTGCTTGCCGAAATCCTCAAGAGCTTCCAAGCTGCTGCGAGGAGACAAAACCGCGAATGCCACACCATGAACGCGGTCCAGAACCATGCTGCCCGTGCCTTCCAGAAAGTGCCCGGATTTTTCATGCCCTGTAAGATCCGTCACTTTGTCCACAGCAAATCCTTGTTTCTTGATCTCTGCCTTGAGCAAGTCGACCTGGCGTTCCGCCTGTCTGTTCGGGGCCATCATGGGATACAGAACAAGAACTCTTTCACCGTCCGATTTTTTGTGCACTGAAAACCAGTTATTGGGAAAAACAGCGTCCGGAGTGACAACGTCCTTTCGGCTGGGAAGGATTATGACACGCACGCCCGCGTCCTGCAGTTTTTTGGTCATTTCCCCAAATTCCTGCAGGGCCTGTTGCCGGACCTTTTCAACATCATCCATTTGGTTTTGAAATGCATTGCTCCCGGCTGTTTCCGCGTTAAATCCAAAATAATCCGGCGAAACCATAAGTACAGTGTCCGTATTCTGTACCGGCTCCACCTGTTTGTTTGCGCAGCTTTCCCCGGGATACGCTATTGCGCTAACCAATAGAAAAAGGAGGAGAAATGCAATTGATCTGGCTGTGGTTTTTCTCATGATACGCCCCCTGATTTAAAAAAAGGTTGTTTGCAGACAAAATTTACAGGTCGTTTTTTGGTAAAACAGTAATGTTTATCACATACTCTTTTTCTGAAAAAAGCAAGAAAGCGGAAGATGGAATATGTGCATTTCGTTTGTCTGCAATGCACGAAAAAACGTATCAGGCTTTGTATTCAAATTGTCGCAAGCCAATGCAACATCGAGTGAGGAAGATTATGGTCGGGAAGGTAACGAGCGGCAACGTGGCGGGACTTTTTTAGTTACAGAAGAAGCATCTAAAAAAGGGCTCCTGTTCGTAAGATCCGGATGACCCCATTCAGAATAAGACGCGTATTTGTTGAAGGTCTGATCACAGGACCGGACGTACGGCTGCGGTCTGTCCTTGAACTACGCGTGCTAAAGCGTTTTTTCAAAGTCCGCCAGGGAGAAGTCCTTTTTTCCTTTCAGAAAGTCGGGCTATGGATTTGCCTGTCAGCCGCCTATGGTAAGATTGCCCGGCTCTGCAGCACTGGCGCGTTCGCGCAGGTGCGCAGTGATACGCAATTCGATTTTTCGCAGGAAATACAGCACGCCGTAGACAATGATAAGATAAAAGACTGCGGCGGTGATGTAGACCTCGTAAATGGCGAACGAGCGCGCTGCTATGACCCGGGCCACGCCGGTGATATCCATGACAGTGATGATGGAAACCAGCGAACTGGCCTGAAGCAGGAAGATCACTTCATTGGTATAGGCGGGCCAGGCCAGACGGAAGGCTTTAGGCAGAATAATCCGGCGGTACAGCTTGAAGGTCCCCATGCCCAGGGCGCGTCCGGCTTCGATTTCACCGTACGGTACGGACTCTATGGCCCCGCGCAGGATTTCGGCCGTATACGCGGAAGTATTCAGGGTCATGGAGAGAATGGAGCAGAAATAGGCCTCTTTGAACAAAAACCAGAGGTCCACGGAGGTCAAGAACTGGCGGAATTGTCCGCTTCCGTAATAAATCAGAAATATTTGCACCAGCATAGGCGTTCCGCGAAAATAGAGGATGTAACCGTATGCCGGGTATCTGTAAAAGGGGTTTTTTGAAAGGCGCATCAGCGCCATGGGGATCGCCAGGCAGAGTCCGAATGCCAGGCTGATGAATGTCAGTTCAATGGTGACCCAGGTACCGTCCAGGAGCTTTGGGAGGGACTCGACAATGATATCAGGCAGTAGCATTTATTTGGCCCTCCGGACACCACGGTTTGCCCAGCGTTCGCAGCGTTGCTGCCCCCACTGGGAAAGCAGCGTGATGACAAGATAGATCAAGGAAGCGGCAAAGAATACGGTGAAGGGTTTGCGCAGCGCGCGTGAGGCGATTTCGGAGTTGCGCATCAGTTCGGGCAGCTGAATGACGGAAATCAGCGCGGTGGCCTTGATCAGGATCATCCAGACATTGCCCAGACCGGGAAGTGCGAAACGCCACAACTGGGGCAGCAGAATGCGCCGGAACATAAGCACGGGTCCCATGCCCATGGCTTTGGCCGCCTCGGCCTGACCACGGGGAACCGCCATGATGGCGCCTCGAAAGACTTCCGTGGTAAAAGCGCCGTAAATGAAACCTATGGTGCAGACGCCGGAAATAAAGGGATTGAAGTCAATGATGACCTCCTGGCCGAAGGCTGCGGTAATCTCCATGACCAGCGTGGGCACCCCGTAAAAAATGAGCAGAATCAGCACGAGTTCGGGAACGCCCCGGATGACGGTGGTGTACACCGACGTAAACATATTCACGGGCTTGGATTTGCACAATTTACCCCAAGCACCGAGCAGGCCGAGCACAATGGCCACAAACATGGAGGACAAACCGACAAGAATGGTGAGCTTTGTCCCTTTAAGAAGCAGCCATTCGTATCCTTCTAGGCCGAACATAGGTATCCCTCGATAGTTCTTTGCAACGCGAAACCGGCAGGTGAGAAAACAGGGGGAACGCTGCGGGGCGCTCCCCCCGTTATATGATTACATTGGGTGACTAGCTGTTCTTAGTCGCCGTACAGATCGAAATCAAAGTACTTGGCGTTGATCTTCTGGTAGGTACCGTCGGCGCGAATGTCTTTAATGGCTTTGTTGAATGCCTTGACCAGTTCGGGTTCGCCCTTGCGAACGGCGATGCCGATACCGGCGCCGAACCATTGTTCTTCAACGTGGGCCGGACCAACAAACTGGTAATCTTTTCCATCGGGGGTATCCAGAAAGCCGCCCTGCAGGACGACCGTATCAGCGAACACGTAGTCTACGCGGCCGGCGACCAGGTCCATGTTGGCTTCTTCCTGCTTGGCGTAGGCTTTAATGTCGGCCACGTCGCCGAAGTTGTCGCGAATGAAGTTTTCATGAATGGTGGCGCGCTGTACGCCGATGGTTTTGCCTTTCAGGCCTTCTTTTGTGACGTCGGCTTTGACGTTTTTGGGCGCAACGAATTTGGCGGGAGTCTGGTAATATTTGTCAGTGAAGTCCACTTTCTGCATGCGTTCTTCAGTCATGGACATGGAGGCAACGATGGCGTCGAATTTTTTGGCCAGCAGTGCGGGAATCAGACCGTCCCAATCCTGAACCACGAATTCACAGGTAACATCCATTTTTTCGCAAAGGGCTTTTGCGATATCAATGTCGAAGCCCTGCAGCTGCCCTTTCTCATCAACCAAGTTGAAAGGAGGGTAGGCGCCCTCAGTTCCGATACGTACGACCTTTTTGGCAGCAAAGGCCGCGCTGGAAACCAGCATGACAGCCGCGAGCGCACACACTGCGATCATCAACATCTTTTTCATTGCATCTCTCCTCACGTATTTTTCGGGTTATGCCTGCGCGTTGTCTCCATTATTGAGAAAACGCGACAGGAAATTGCGGCAAATTTCGGAATGGGGATTCTGGAAAACCTGTTTCGGCGGGCCCTGCTCCTCCACATGGCCCTGGTGCAGAAACATGACGTGTGATGATACGTCCTGGGCGAAATCCATTTCGTGGGTGGCGATGATCATGGTCCGGCCTTCTTGGGCCAGGGCTTCCATGACGTTGAGCACTTCGCCGACCATTTCGGGGTCCAGGGCGGAAGTGGGTTCGTCGAACAGAATCACATCCGGCTGCATGGCCAGAGCCCGAGCTATGGCGACGCGCTGTTGCTGGCCGCCGGACAGGTGTGCGGGGTAATCCTTGGCCTTGCCGGCGATGCCGACTTTATCCAACAGTTCCAGGGCCAGCTCCTCCATTTCTTTCTTGGGCTTGCCCAGGACATGCACGGGCGCTTCGATGACGTTCTGCATGACCGTCATGTGCTCCCAGAGATTGAACTGCTGGAAAACCATGCCCAGACGCGTCCGGATGCGTTCGACCTGTTTGCTGTCCGCAGGGATAAATTCGCCCCGGCGGTTTCTTTTCATCTTGATCTGTTCGCCGTTAATCTGGATGCTTCCCTTGTCCGGAGTCTCCAGGAGATTGATGCAGCGGAGAAAGGTGCTTTTTCCTGATCCGCTCGAACCGATAAGGGCGATGACGTCGCCCACGTGGGCAGTGAGGGAAATGCCTTTGAGAACTTCCAACGGGCCGAAGCTCTTATGAATATCTTCGACCTCAAGCGCGGGATGTGAGTTGTTTTCCAATGCTTTCTCTCTTACGTAAAATTCAATGCTTTAACAGGGATACAGTATTAATGGCTGCAATGTCAATACAGGTTCCCTGCTGGTTGCCTGATATGAAGCCGCCACATTTAACAAAATTGCGTAATTAGAAGGTCCCTGATGGTATTTGTATATTACATAGCAAAAAGGGTGCACAAATAAACGAATTCTGATGGTGAGAGAAAATTTTTTTATGAAAAATGAAAAATTGTGCAAAATGAGGAGGAAAGAAGTAGGGACGGGAAATGATCAAGGAAGAAATGACTTGAATTATATTCAAAAAAATACATCAATGTCATTTTAACTTTGTAGAAAGATTCAATTTTGTAAAAAATTATGTAGGGTTACCCTTCCAGGCAGCATTTTTGTTTCTCGTTCTTTAAAAGGCCCGCTGAAGAGAAAAGCCATACTTCGGCAGGCCCGAAAAAGAAATGAAAACACAAGAGATTGGTTAACCAGAAGTGTTTTAAGTTACTGAGTGCAAGAAGTGGGAGACAACAAACATGGTACTCCCTTGGTGTGTACTCCGCTTCGGGAACTGCCCGCTTGAGAAACCGGCAACTCAAGAACGCGCAGATCGGCTGCTTTTCCTTTGGGGAAGGGGTGTAATGCTGTGCTGCCTAGAGCATTTTGCCCGTTGGGGCCATGTTGTCAGGCGGCGGAGTGCCGTTCTTTTTGCGGTACAGTTTACGTTGGCAGCTATCCGATTTTTTTTGGTCCTGACAATAGATTTTAATGAATCCCTGGGAAACGGATTCGGACTTACAGTAATTATTAAAGAATCCGCACTTCGAAAGTAGTTCACAAGACATTGGTATACCCCCGTAAAAATAGCTTATTAAATTTTTACATAGTCGCGTGTACGACATCTCCTACAAATTTAAGGATAAGTGATGAAGAAACCTAACAATATATCGAAAGTTACACAATCTAAAAATGAATGGCTATAAGTACCATCTAGCATTGGTGCTCAGCGAGTCGCACCAGAAAAGACGCATGAACGGGAAAACGTTGCAGGCGGTTGTACGCCCGTACTGCCAGAAGCAGGTCAGGCCTTGGCCTGGTGCAGGGTGAGCTGAGTGAAGGGGATTTCCCAGCCGTGGGTGTTGGCCGCTTCAACACAAGCCTGGGCAAAGATCATTTTCAGGAATTTGAAATTTGCGGCGGCATCGCCGGTAAAGCAGCCAATGCAGATGAGATCCAGAGAAGAGGCCGCGGCTTCCATGAAGCTTACCGAGAGGCTTTGCACCTGGAGCGCGTATCCTGCGGTTTCAAGGGCTTCCCGAATGGCATGTTCGACCATCGCGGGGATCTCGGTGGTAATGATTTTCTGATATTTGTAGTCCAGACCGAAGGTCAGACGGACCGCAAAGCCGTCGGAAAGATTCTGCGGACACTGGCTGAGAAAGTCCGTGGTGATGTATGTCTTGGGCGTATCCCCGAAGAGTTTCAGCCGCACCAGTTCCGGAGTCTGCATGTCCACCTGGCCGAAGGTTTCATCAGCAAGCAGAATCCAGTCCCCCTGACGGCAGGGAAACCAGGGTTCGCTGGCCGTGGCCGGACGCGAGGATTTGTCCACCAGATCTTTGAGCCGCAGACGCAGCACGCCGCCGGACAAATTGGGGTTGGCCAGGATGGAATAATACCCGATGGTCATCACTTTCCAGGGGATGCCGTCGATAACGATTCGTTCGCCTTTGCGGACGGTCCCCAGGTTTAAAAGCAGCTTTGCCTGCTCGATATAGAGCGGCAGACTGACCCGGGCGGACCAGCCCAGTCCCAACAGCAGCAGCAGGACAATGCCGAGCAAAACCCAGTCCCCGGCGGAGTAAAGGACCAGGAGCATGGACACCACGGCAAGGGAATAGGTGCAGATGCCGTAGGTCAAGGCGATCAGACGCCTGGAGGTCATGGAACGGACAATTTTTTCCGATTTCAGGCGGCGCTCCACCTGCCTGCCCACGAAACGCATCAGAAGGATGACGAAAAGAAATGCCCCGGCGGAAAGAAGAATATTGCGCCCGCGTTTTTTAAAAAAGCTTTCCGTCAGGCGTGTCAGCGTGCTGACAATGGAAGGGTTGTTTTTCAACTCTTCTTCCAGGCTGAGTTGCAGGTACGCAATTTCGCTCTGCAGCTGCTGGCCCCGTTGCAGCCAGTCCTGAGCCAGGGTTTGCAGCCTGGCCTTAAGCGCGCCGTCATCCACCTGGTCCAGCACGTTTTTGATACGTGCCATGGCCTGCTGCACTTTTTCCTGGACCTGCTTGGCCTTGTTCAGTTTGCGGTTCAGCTGCTCTATGCGCCTCGGCCTGTTGGTGATGCCCTTGAGTTCGATGATGATCGGCGCCAGTAGTTCCCGGATTTCGGATTCCAGGTTGATGTCTTCCTTGTCGTCGCTGGTGATTTCGCTGACATCAAAGCCTGAAGCGGTCCGGGCAAAGTTGTCGATGAGATCATCCATACGCTCGTAGAGGTCGGTCAGGTCCTCCTTGACCCGGGCTTTCTGCGTATCCGGTGCCGCTTTAAGGAGCTTTTCCGTCGTGCTGATTTGTGCGGCCGTTGCGTTGATGCCTTCGAGAATGGCTTTGAGCGTCTGTTCCAGAGATGTTCCGTTCTGGGGCGCTGTCGCCGCTGGCTTGGAAGCATTTTGCTGGTCGTGGGTGGAACTTTTTTTCTCCGTGGGAACCGGACTTTTTTTCTCCGCGGCGGTCGCGGGCTGAATACAGAACAGCAAAAAGCTGGCTATGCAAAAAAGCAACAAGTAAGAACGAAAGGATGATGTACGGAACATGATGTGGGGAGCTGAGCTGTTACGTCCTGCGAGCAAAGTGCTGCTAGAGGCTTGAAAGGAGGTTAAGGCGCAAAAAAGAACCCGCAGCATTGCTGGAAACGCCTGAAATGAAATCAGGCATAGTGGTTTACGATGGTTCCTGCCGTATCCAGCACCGGAGTGAGGGCGCCCATGGATTCAGCAGTGATATGTCCGGTGCCCCCGATGCTGATGTGATTCATCATTCCCACGCTGATATGTCCGGTCTCCGCAATGCTGACGTGCCAGCCGGGTTCCGCATAGGTATGTCCGCCGCCTTCGGAAACGGTGTGTCCACCGCCTTCGGCAAACGTGTGGCCGCCGCCTTCTACGGTGAAATGACCGGCAGGAGCAGCTGTAACACTGCCCGGTTCAGCAGGGGTGATACTCCCCGCCGGAACAGGTTCGACATGTCCTGCAGGAGCCGGAATGGTCTCCCCAGGAGGAAAGGTCACGATGCCGTAGTAACCGTCTGCCATCTGCGTATCTCCTTAGGTAAAGATAACCTCTTGTAGGGTCTTGGCAAGCCCCTGCAGGGTTTATCTGTACCAAACCTGCAGCTGATCCTTGTAGAGGTGGAGATTGTCTTTGTAATCATTACGCGAAAGCCACTTTTCAATCAAGCAGTAGAAGATGACAAAAAGATAACGTGACCCCATTTCGCGGATTTTGAATTTGGAGATGCCTTCCTTGCGGTTGTACCAGTTGTTGGGCAGCACCGCATAGTTGTAACCGCGGACAATGGCCTTGAGGGGCAGTTCGACGGTCAGGTTGAAATGATAGGAAAGCAGCGGCTGCAGTCCGGCAATGGCGGAGCGGCGATAAAGCTTGAAAGCGTTGGTGATATCGTTGTAGCGGATCACGAAAAGCATCTTTATCAGCAGGTTGCCCATCCGGTTCAATACGAGTTTGGGCAGGGGATAATCAATGACTTTACCGCCTTTGACAAAGCGTGAGCCGAAAACGCAGTCATAGCCTTCCTGCAATTTTTTGTAGAAACGCACCAGATCCTGCGGATCATCGGAGCCATCCGCCATGACAACGGCCACGGCATCGCCCCGGAATCCTGCCAGGCCCGTACGTACGGCAAAGCCGAATCCGTTTGGAGGCGGGTTGTTGAGGTGGCGCAGGCAGGGGAGTTCTTTTTCCAGTTCAATCAAAATGGCTTCGGTACGGTCGGAGCTGTTGTCGTTGACCACCAGAAGCTCATGGTTGATGGCAGCGTCACTGAGTGCACTGGTCAGGCTCCGCAGCGTATTTTCAATATCTCCTTCTTCGTTGTGGGCGGGAATAACCACGGAAAGCAGACCTTCCTGTCCGCATTTTGCCCACTCGGCCAAGGTTTGGATTTCCAGAGTCATGTTGTTTTCCTTCGTTATTGCTGCAAGAACTCGAATTCCCGTGCATTGTTGCCGCATGTGGCGTGTCAGTGCAGGTTGATTTCCGACCAGTAGGAGAGCGTCTCGTTATCCTGCGGGTTGCGCATGATGACCAGATGCTGACAGTTTTTTTCCGGTAAGGCAACTGTAAACACGGAAGGGCCGGGGTGCGTAAAGCTACGCTCGAAGACCATTTGCCGTGTGTCGGAGCCATCCGTGCAAAAGCCCTGGTAGCTTACAGACAGCCCTGCTGTCGGCTGGGGCGACACGACCTGTGCCGAGAGACTGCGTACCCCGGAGCCCACCGGGATGGCAAAGGAACCGCCTGGCGCCACGGAAAGGCAGAAACGGTTCTGCCAGTATTCTACGTACAGCAGCTGGGGAGGGCCGGAGGCGTCCAGGTCGACCTGGAATAACCTGCTATAAGCGCGCGCGTAGACATCCTGGCGCAGATAAATATTCGTGAAAAACGGCATGGGTAACAGTTGGAAAAAAGGAAAAATGTCGGCAGAGAGATGGTTTCCGCTGACGGCAGTAATGTTTTCCAGTCCTGTCAGCTTGATGGCCTTTTGCATTTCGGGCGTATTCAGGGAGCTTTTTTTGTCGTTCATCAAAGCTCTGCGCTGCGCATAATACGGACCGTAGGAATTCCATTCCTGGTCATTGATAAAAATCACCTCATCCGGATCGAGCACCTGCCGCAACAGCAAACACTGCGGCGGAACAAGCGTGGAGAAAGCCTGATCCGGCAGATAGCCCCGGACATAGCAGGAGCCGAAAGATATGCCCAGCAGAAGGAGCAATACCAGGCTGGCAGCCCCGCCCCAACGCAGCCGCTGCAGGGACAGCAGTCCGAAGCTCATGGCCAGAACCAGGAAAACAGTGTTGGCGTAACTGTAATAGTCATGAACGTAATAGAGATTGGAAAATACCAGCGGACCGCCGAGGTAGGCGCACAGGGCAAGTATACCCCAGTTTCGCAGAGGAGATTTCCAGATGGCGAGCGGCAGTAATGCGCACAGACCGACAAGCGGGCCGATTTGCGCGGTTTGCATAAAGTCAAAGTAGCCCTGCCAGCACTTCCAGCTGAAACGAAAGCCGAAGGTGCCGAAGTTCCAGGCCGTCAGGTGCGAACTGAGCAGAAAATCCGCCAGGGGATTGCGCGCTTTGACGCTGTCCGCGTAGCGGGTCCAGAGAACGGCCAGCACAACGGGCACCCCCAAGGTCAGGGCGTATACCCCCGCTGTTTTGAACAATTCTTTGATTTTGCCCGTATCCTTCCCACGTTTGCGGAAAGCCGTGAAGATATCCGATGCCCCCCAAATGATTACAGGGATGCTGGAGACGAACAGTGTGGTTATCTTGACCAGGCCGCCCAGTATGCCGCAGCCGACAGCCAGAGCCAGCAGCCAGTTTCTGGGCTGCAGGCGGTAGCGGGTAAAACAGAGCAGAAAACTCAGGCTGAAGAACAGCGCCATGGACTCGATCATGAAAGTCCGCGACCAGTAAATGTAGAGCGGACAGAGCAACACCAGACACAAAGGCAGCAAAGATTGCGCCCGCCCCAGGCCCGCGCTGCGCGCGAGGAGAAAAATCACGGGCAGACAGCAATAAAAAAAGAACAGCGACACCAGTCTCCCGGCTACGTCCAGCGGCATGCCCGTTAGCATGGTCACACTCGCCACAGTCCACTGGTAGAGCGGAAATTCCATGGGAATGGACCAGGGAGCCCCCAGGACCGGAGTTTCATAGGCCAGCTTGAAGCCGTCACGGACCGTGTAATAGGCGCTGATGGCGGTCTGGGCCTTACGAAAGGCATGGTGCTTGGAGATGGGATCGCTGAATCCGATGAGGCTGCAATAGAAATTCAAGCCAAGACAGAGCAGGAAAACAATAACCAGCGTATTGCGAATGGCTCGGGACGGACGTGGAAGCGCGGGAGAAGCAGTTGGAGTATCAGTCATTGGTGTTTTGTTTTGGTGTGTCTGCAGGGGCCAGGACTCTGCTCCAGAGCAGCCAGAACAGCCCGGCTGCGGCTAGTCCTGTCAGCCAGCCCGCGATGACGTCGCTGGGATAATGTTTTCCCAGATAAATTCTCGAATAGCCCACAGCCAACGGCATGGCGTAGACCCAGGGGCTGAGTCCGGGCCAGCATTTGGCTGCCGCCACGGCCACGGCCATGGAGTCTGCGGCGTGCCCTGAAGGATAGGATTTGCCACCGTGTTTCGTCTGCTGGAAAAAATCCGGGCGACGGTGCCACTGGCCGTCTTCGCGGAACCAGGTCCCGGCAAGGGCGTTCAACGGACGGACTCGGCCGGTCGCATGCTTCAGCGCGTTGGTGCTCAGGTCCGCGCAGGCGGTGCTGGCCAGCAGCACCAGTGCGCAACACAGTGCCCGTTTACCTCCCTGGCGCCGCCAGGTCCAGCACAATCCGAAAACGGCCGCCGCCCAGAGCAGCGTCTGTTCCGAAAGCAGGGGCATCAGCACATTGAACAACGCGTTGCGTCCGTGGTTGACGGCGTTGAACAGGGCGAGATCCCAGGCCTGCGTTGCAAAATACATTGTCAGTCCGCCAGCCGTTGCAGCAGCCAGGCCATATTGCGTCCGAGATCCTGCATGGTGTGCATGCCCTCGGTGTCCTGCTGCACTTCCCCTGGCTCGCGACCGAATCCGATGTTCCAGTAGCTCGAACCGGGGATGATCATTTCATTGATCAGAAAAAACTGGTTGATGGTGTTGAAGGCGTGGATTGCGCCTCCGCGACGCACCGCCACAACAGCCGCGCCCACTTTGCGGCGCAGCGGACCGCCATTGGCGCGCGCCACCATGCCCGTACGCTCGATCAGGGCTTTCATGTTCGCGCTGACATCGGCGAAATAGGTGGGGGAGCCGAGAATGAGCCCGTCAGCCGCGAAAATTTTTTCCAGATACCCATTCAGCGGATCTGTGGTCACGGCGCAGCGGTTATCCTTGTGCTTAAAACAGGTGTAACAGGCGTTGCAGCCGGCCAGAGGCTTGGGGCCGAGCTGAAGAAGTTCGGTTTCGATTCCGGCCTGCTCAAGCTCACGCAGGGCGAGCCGGATCATGATGGCCGTATTGCCGTCCGTTCGGGCGCTGGCATTGATGGCGATAACGTTCATGAGACTTCCTTTTGCTAGAACTTGTTACGTTGAAGCAAGAATGCCTCCGGCGGCCAGAGAACCTTTTTGAAAAAAGGTTCTCTGGACTCTCCAAAAACTTTTGGCATGTGTAACAAAGAAGAATCCACATGCTTATAGAGTATTATACGGCACTTACCATCAGTCAAAAAGTTTTGGAGGTTCATAGGAACCTTTTTCAAAAGGTTCCTATGCCGCCGGAGGCATTCATAAAAAAAGCTGCGACACCGTCAGTGGGCCTGGCTCCAGTTCGTGCCCGTACCCCAGTCCACGGCCAGGGGGACGGAAAGGGCCTGGCCGCCGGGCCGAACGTCGGACATCAGCGCGGCCAGCCGACGGCCGGCTTCATCCGCCGTGTCGGGCGGGGTTTCCAGCACCAGTTCATCATGTACCTGAAGGATAATCTGCGCCTTCAGGCTTTGCAACGTGTCATCGGCATCCACCTGCAGCATGGCGATTTTGATGATATCCGCCGCGCTGCCCTGGATGAGCGTATTCACTGCCTGGCGTCTGGCTGCGGCCTGCAGCTGCTGATTGCGCGAGTGAATATCCGGTAGCAGTCTGCGCCGTCCGGCAAGGGTGGTCATGTAGCCCTGTTCGCGGGCCTGTTCTTCCACGGCGTCGTAAAAGCTTTTCAGCTTTTCCAGACGGCTGAAGTATCGTTCGATGAAGGCCTTGGCTTCCTTGAGCGAGATTTGCAGATCCCTGGCCAGCTTCTGCGGACCCATGCCGTAAATCAGGCCGAAATTGATGGTCTTGGCGTTGCGGCGTTCGTCCGGGGTGATTTCTTCGGGCGATTTGTCGAAAAGCAGTCCTGCCGTACGGCTGTGGATGTCTTCGTTGTTTTGAAAGGCCTGTACCAGCGTGGGATCTTGCGAGAGGTGGGCCAGAACGCGCAGTTCGATCTGCGAATAGTCCGCGGCTACCAGGAGCTTGCCCGGCGCGGCCACAAAGCACGAACGCATCCGCTTGCCGCCTTCGCCGCGGATGGGGATATTTTGCAGGTTTGGGTTGCTGCTGGAGAGCCGTCCGGTGGCCGTGGCGGTCTGGTTGAACGTAGTATGTACGCGTCCGTTTTTATCCACCAGTTTGGGAAAAGGTTCCAGATAGGTGGAGCGCAGCTTTTCCAGCTTGCGGAACTCGAGGATGTCGTCGATGACCGGATGAGCGCCCTGGAGTTTTTCCAAAACAGCCTGCGAAGTGGAAGCGCTGCCGCCGGGCGTTTTACCGCCTGGCTTAAGTTCGAGCCGGTCGAACAGCAGTTCGGCCAGCTGCTGGCTGGAGCGGATGTTGAACGGACCGCCCGCGACTTTGTAAATACGTTTGCTGATGGCATCGATCTCCGTACGGACTTCGCGCAGAAATTGCTCGAAAGCTTCCAGATCGATGGCGAAACCGCGTTGTTCCATCCGGGCAAGCATGGGAATCAAGGGCGTTTCCAGATCCCGCAGCAGGGTATCCAGGCCCGCGTCCTGAAGCTGCTTGCGGCATTCGCGCCCCAGGGTCAGGGCGTCCAGTCCGGGCGCTTCGGGGCGCAGCTCCAGGTCCTGGGCAAACCGGGTCCGCAAATGCTCGAAAGTATAGTCGCGTTCCTCGGGGTTCAGCAGATAGGCTGCCAGGCCGATGTCGAACCATTTTTCCCTGTCCAGGGGGGTCTTGAGATCGAGCAGCGAACCGTAAAGCTCCTTGATGGACGGGCAGAACAGCGTACGCGCGGGCTGCAGTTGTTTCGTCAGGTCGGGCAGCGCGGCCAGGGCGATGAGGTCGGCGGTGCCGCCGCCGTAACGCAGTTCCTGCGGTTCGGGTTCGCCCAGTCCGAGCCGGAAGGCGTCCTTGGCTTTCTCGGGCGCAATTCCCAGTTCCTTGTCCGTCAGATCCGGCAGATCTCTGGCCGTGGCGATTTTTTTAATGCTGATTTTTTCCGGCGCTTTTGGGGCGGCTTGAGCTGTGCCCGTGCCGGGCATGTCGGCCTGCAGTTCGCGCAGCAGCGAATGAAATTCGTACTCCTGCAAAAAATCGGCGATCTGGTCGGGGTCTGGCCGGCGGGTCTTGAAGTGATCCAGATCCAGATCCGGCACCGCGTCCGTAAGCAGCGTGGTCAGCTGTTTGTACAGGGGGAGTTCGTCAATGCAGGCCTCGAATTTTTGCTGCAGCGCCGGTTTGAGCTGGTCCAGCCCTGCCATGATGGCCTCGAGCGAATCGAACTGTTCGAAAATTTTCTCCGCGGTCTTGGGACCCACGCCGCGGACACCGGGAATGTTGTCGCTGGAATCGCCGATCAGGGCCTGAAAATCGGGCCATTGCGAAGGCTCCAGTCCGGTTTCCTGGCGAAAGTCTTCCAGGGTGGTGAGCTTTTCTTTTTTGGCCGCCGGGTCCCACAGCACCACATTGCTGTCCAGGCATTGTTTGAGGTCCTTGTCCGCCCCAACGATGACCACCGGACGTTCGCCTTTGAAGCGGGCCGCCAGGCTGGCAATGAGGTCGTCGGCTTCATTGCCCTGGGAGACTTCCACGGTCAGGCCCAGGACGTCCATGGCCTGGCGGATGGGAGCCAGCTGCTGCACCAGGGCCTCGGGCGTGGCTTCGCGTTGCGCCTTGTAAGGTTCGAACATCTCGTGGCGGAAGGTCGGCCCCTTGCCGTCCAGAAAAAAGCCCAGGTAGGAGGGACGTTCCTCGCGCAGGATTTTCAGCAATACGCGCAGCACGATGAACAAGGCGTTGGTGGGAAAGCCGTCCGAACGTTTTAGGTCCGGAAAGGCGTAAAAGGCGCGGAACACAAAAGCGCTGCCGTCGACGAGAAAAACCGGGTCCTTGTCAAAGTGCAATCGTTCTTTCAGTGACATGGTCGCAACCTGCGTATGGTGTGTGGGTTGTACGGAAAAAAGCCAGCATGTGCCCCGTGTGTAGGGAGAAAAGGGCGCTGGTGTCAACAAAGGGATCAGCTTGTTGCAAGCTTGGAAGGTGATGGGAACCCCATAAACCAGCAAAGCCCGGACGAATCCGGGCTTTGCTGAAAGTAACTATCTGTCTGCGGATCAGGCGCTGGTCCAGGACGCGGCCTGATTTTTGGCCACAGGCGGCCTCTGCTGCCTGTGCTCCGGCTGCAGGGGCAGGGTGGTTTCTTCCAGGTAAGCCTCCCGGTTGTCGTCGAGTTCGCGCATAAAGGCGTTGTTCAGGGCATGGCCCGAGCAGAACAGCTCGAAATCCCCGAGCAGGGGGTATTCCAGCACGGCCATGTCGCCGATAAAGTCTAAGAGTTTATGGCGGACGAATTCATCCGAAAAACGCAGGCCGTCCGCATTGAGCACGGATTGGTTGTCGAGCACGATGGCGTTGTCCAGTGAGCCGCCCAAAGCCATGCCGTTCTGGTGCATCAGTTCGACGTCCTTGAGAAACCCGAAGGTACGGGCCTGGGCCAGTTGCTGGCAAAAGGATTCCGGAGTCAGCTCCAGTGAAAACAGCTGACGGCCGATGCAGGGATGCGGGAAATCGATGGTGCAGGTGATCCGCAATCCGTCATAGGGTTTGGCCTTGATCCATTTACTGTCTTGCTCGATGGACAGGGGTTTTTTCAGGCGCAGCACCCGGCGTGCGCTCCCCTGGTCGGTCAGCCCGGCATCCTGCAGCAGATTCGCGAATGCCGCGGCGCTTCCGTCCATGATGGGGACTTCGCCGCCAGTGACGTTGATAAGAATATTGTCGATGCCCAGACCGCGGATGGCGGCCAGCAGATGTTCCACCGTGGCAACGGATACGCAATCGTTCTTTAAGGTGGTGCACAGGCCGGAAGCATGCACGTCTTCAGCTTTTGGAGAAAAATGGCGCGGGCCTTTGCCGTTCTGGACGCAGAAAACAATTCCGCTGTCCACGGGAGCAGGTTGCAGTTGTAGGGCAACAGGGCGTCCGCTATGCAGTCCGATTCCGGAGCAGGTGACAGGCTTTTGTAATGTAGTTTGTTGCATATCGCCTCCTGTTCGCCATGTAAGCAAAAAATGTACCGGAAAGCGAAGCTGCCGGGAACAGTACGTTTATGGGATGTTTATTTTTGTTTAGAGTCTTTCTAGAAGTAGAAAAAAAACACTTTTGTTGTTTTTTTTGCCCCATTTTTCTTAATAGGGACAGACAAAATTTTCACATAACCAGAGAAAGCTTTTTAAAAAAAATATCGGATGACAAGGTAATTAGCCATGATTACAGTATTGTCACGTCTCGATATTTTGGAGAAGTGTGTATTGCGAGGGGTAAACGGAATCAGTTAATTAGATTTCTTTGAAACCCTTGTTTCCTTTTCGTCGTCATTAAAGAATACACAGGGCATTTCTTTTGTCTTTATTAGGATAGCTTAAAAAAGCGGAGATCCATGGGTGCAGTTTCCGGCACCTGTCACAGGAAATACAATGAGTGATATGCATAAAACCAGGTCTGTATTTAAAGTATTTATGAAATATTTTTTGCCACTATTGCTTGTGGCTGTCGGCGCCGGTACGGCCGTGTTTTTCATTGCCACACGTCCGCAAATGCACCGGGTCAAAACCGTGGCTCAGGTACCCATGGTCGATGTGGTTACAGCCGTGAGCAAAGAGGCTCTAGTGGTGGTCAAGGGCCAGGGCACGGTGGAGGCTTCGCAGGAAGTCACCCTTGAGCCCGAGGTGGCCGGAAAAGTCATTTCCATTGCCGAGGATTTTTTGCCGGGCGGACATATCAGCGCGAATGAGGAATTGGTCGAACTGGACAAGCGGGAGTACGAAATCGAACTGCTCAAGGCTCAGGGCAATTTTGATTCCAAAAAGGCCGACTTGGAACTGGAATACGGCCAGCAGAAAGTGGTCAAGGAAGTGTTCAAAAATCTGGATGCAACCGCCAAGACCCCCATGCTGGAAACCAAACTGGTATTGCGCGAGCCAAACCTGAAGCAGGCCATAGCCAATCTGGAAGTGGAAAAAGGCGAGGTCCAGATGGCCCAGCTGGATTTGGAGCGTACGGTCATCAAAGCGCCTTTCAACGGTCTGGTCACCAAACGGGACGTCAGCGTGGGCTCCAATGTCAACGCTCATGACGAACTCGGCACCATCGTCTCCACAGACGCCTACTGGATCGAGGTGGCCGTTCCCATCGACCGGCTGCAGCATATTGATTTTAAGTCAAAGACCGGCGCTCCGGTCAAAGTGTATTCCCAGACCAGCGACGGCGAATGGGACGGCCGTGTTTTACGGCTGACCGGTACGCTGGCCGACAGCTCGCGTATGGCCAAGGTGCTGGTGGAGGTCAAGGACCCCCTCGGTCTCACGGCCAAAAAGCCGCGTACGCCGCTGTTGATCGGCGATTACGTCCGTGTGGAGATTCAGGGCAAACCCGTGCCCAACGTGGTGGAGCTGCCGCGCAGCGCGTTGCGTATGGATGATACGGTCTGGATAGCGCACAACGACAGTCTGGATATCCGCAAAGTGGGGCTGGCCTGGAAAGGCGACGATACGGTGCTCGTATCCTCGGGCATAGTTGAAGGCGACAAGATAGTTCTTTCCGATCTTTCTTCCTCCGTTCAGGGCATGAAGCTTGTGGTACGCGAAGAGCAGGAAAAAAAAGTGACCGCCATGGGCTCTGACTCTGCCGACACCCCCGCTGCGCCGGCCGCGGTAGAGAAAACGCCTGAAGACGGGGAGGCCGTGCATGAGTAAGACGGACAACAATGCCGAACCCAAGGGCCCCATCGCCTGGATGGTGGGCAACTCGGTTGCGGCCAACATTATAATGGTCCTGTTTCTGGTGGGCGGCCTGATTGTGGCCCTCCAGGTCAAACAGGAAGTCTTTCCCGAATTCAACATGGACACGGTGACAGTCACCGTGTCGTTGCCCGGCGCCGGGCCGGAAGAAGTGGAAGAAGGTGTGCTGCTGCCCATCGAGCAGGCCATTCAGGGGCTCGAAGGGGTCAAGGAAGTGGACGCCACAGCCTCGGAAGGGTCGGGCACGGTCAGCGTGGAGGCTCTGGAAGGCGCGGACGTCACCCGCCTTTGGCAGGACATCAAGGGCGAAATTGACCGGATCGACAATTTTCCGGATGAGGCCGAAGAACCCTCGGTGAGCATTGAGAGCCACCAGCACGAGGTTATTTCCTTTATATTGTCCGGGAACCAGTCCGAACGCGTGTTGCGCGAAAAGGGCGAGGAAATCCGCGACGAACTGCTGCAGAGTCCGGACATCACCCAGGTGGAACTGGGAGGAGTACGGGATTACGAAATCCATATCGAGATTTCTCAGGACAATCTGCGGCGCTACGGACTGACTCTGGAAGACGTGGCCCAGGCCGTGAGCGACGCCTCGGTGGAGCTGGGCGGCGGCAGCCTCAAAACCTCAAGCGGCGAAATACTCGTCCGCGTGGACGACCGTAAGGAAACCGGACAAGAATACGCCCGTCTGCCGCTGCTAACGCTGGAAGACGGCAGCCGGATACTGCTGGAAGATGTGGCCACGGTGCGTGAAGGATTCGAGGAATCGGACCAGTGGGCATCCTTTAATGGTAATTCGGCGATCATGGTCGACGTCTATCGCGTAGGCTCCCAGACTCCGGGATCCGTGGCCAGCGCGGCCAAGGAAATTGTCGATAAAATCAAGCCCAACCTGCCCGGCGGGTTGCAACTTGATGTCCGGCGCGACGCTTCTCTCATTTTCACCCAGCGCGCCGAGTTGCTGCTCAGCAACGCCTACATGGGGCTGGGCCTGGTGTTCGTCTGCCTGGCATTGTTTCTGGAAATCCGTCTGGCTTTCTGGGTCAGCCTGGGCATCCCGGTTTCGTTTCTAGGCTCTTTTTTGATGCTGTCCTGCTTCGGCTTCAGCATCAATATGATCACCATGTTCGCTTTCATCGTCACCCTGGGTATCGTGGTGGATGATGCCATCGTTGTGGGTGAAAACGTCTACCATCAGCGTACCCTGGGCAAAGGCTATCTGCAGGCCGCCGTGGAAGGCACCAAAGAAGTGGCCATGCCCGTGATTTTCAGCGTGGTGACCAACATGGTGACTTTTCTGCCCATGTTTTTCATCCCCGGATTCATGGGGAAAATCTTTAAATTCATTCCCATGGTGGTCATCAGCGTGTTCACCATCTCGCTGATGGAAAGTCTGTTCATCCTGCCCGCCCACATCGGCCACAAACCCAGAACCATCCGGTATCAGGGCTTTCCGTTCGGGTTTTTTCGCGCGCTGGGCCGAACGCAGCTTCGTTTCAGCCAGGGTTTCGAACGCTTTGTCCGCAGTGCTTACGGACCGTTCCTGGAACTGAGTCTGACCTACAGATATACGGTCGTGGCCGTGGGCGTGGCCCTGCTTTTGTGCGTCGGCGGATATGTGGCTTCCGGACGCATGGGACTGGTGCTGTTTCCCAAAATTGAGTCGGATTTCGCCTATTGCGCGGTGGAGCTGCCTTATGGTTCGCCCACCAGCCGCGTACGTGAAGTGGAGGAGAAACTCGCCAGATCGGCGCAGCAGGTCATCGACAACTCGGGCGGCGACAAGCTGGGGCTGGGTGTGAGTACGGACGTTGACGAGAACACCATCACCAGCCGGATCTTTCTCACTGATCCCGACATTCGCCCCATCAGTACGGCAGAGGTCACCAAACGCTGGCGCGAAGCCACCGGGCCGATTGTCGGGGCCGAATCAATCAGCTTCGAATCCGACCACGGCGGTCCCGGCGCGGGCAAGGGATTGTCCGTACGCTTGAGCCACCGCAATATTACCGAGCTGGAAAACGCGGGTAAGGAACTGGCCAAACGGCTGGAAGACTTCGGCGGCGTCAGCGACATTTACGACGGTTCCGCTCAGGGGAAAAAGCAGTACAGCATTCATCTGTTGCCGGCCGGCGAACGTGTCGGCCTGACTTCCCAGGAAGTGGCCAACCAGCTACGCCACGCGTTTTACGGATATGAGGCGGTCAAGCAGCAACGCGGAACCAATGAAGTCACCGTCCGCGTCCGCCTGCCCGAATCCGAACGGGTGACCGAATCCAGCCTGGACAACCTGGTTCTGAAATCGCCCAACGGCGAGGAAATTCTTTTGCGCAATGCGGCAGAACTGGAGCCGAGCCGCGCCTATACGACCATCTCCCGGACCAACAGCCGCCGCGTGGTGACGGTTACCGCCAACGTGCATCCGGAATCCGCTGCCGAGCAGCTGGCCCAGGAGCTCAAAGTTAAGGTCATGCCCGAAATCGTGGCCCATCATCCGGGCCTGAGCTACAGCTTCGAGGGCAAGCAGGCCGACATCCGGGATTCCACCAACAGCCTGTTCATCGGCCTGTTGCTGTCGCTGCTGGCCATTTTCGCCTTGCTGGCCATTCCGTTGCGCAGCTACGTGCAGCCTCTGGTAATCATGTTCTGCATTCCCTTCGGCATCATCGGCGCGATTCTCGGCCACCTGGCTCTGGGCTATTCCATGAGCATCAACAGCCTGTTCGGCGTTGTGGCCCTGACAGGCGTGGTGGTCAACGATTCGCTGGTGCTCATTGATTTCGCCAACCGCCGCAGGCGCGACGGCATGAGCGCCATCGACGCCATACATGACGCAGGCGTCCAGCGGTTCCGGCCGATCATGCTGACCACCCTGACCACCTTCGGCGGTCTGGCGCCGCTGATATTCGAGACCTCCTTGCAGGCTCGCTTTCTGATCCCCATGGCCATATCCCTGGGCTTCGGCATTCTCTTCGCCACCTGCATCACCCTGGTCATGGTGCCGTCCTTTTACATCATTCTGGAGGACATTATGGATCTCTACCGCAAGCCTGAAGACCGGCAGATCGATGAGAATCCGCCTGCAACGCCGGGTGATCACGCGATGAAAGCAAGTTGATCCGGTGAATCCGCATACTGCAACAAAGCCCTCGGAGAGTACTCTTCGGGGGCTTTTTCACAGCAGAATAAGAGAACTTTCATGCCGGATAACGGGGCATTGCGGCATATTGCTGTTTTGCGAGTCCTGTCGCACCGGCATAAAAGGTGTTTTTCGAGGAAGCGGCAGCCGTTTTGCGTACGCCGGATGGTGGAGTCAAGTCCGTCGCCCTTGCCAAAACAGCGGTCTCTGTGAGATGAAGGTAGAGTTCGAACTAACAGGTGAAAAAACACTATGGCCTGAACGGCTAGAGAAAAAAACGTTTTCATGACTTTGCTGCCGCATTCCAATTCAGTCCTATTCAACGTCCCTCAACTTCCGCCCCGCGGCAGGGTCGGCTCTGCGGTCATGCGTACGCTTTGCGTTGTTTTAATTCTGTTTATTTGCGCCATACCCCGTCCCGCTTTGTGCGCCCAGGGGATCCAGCTGCGGAATTTTGTTTTGGACAACCGCGATGGAAACATCATGATCCGTTTCAGCCTCGAACTGAGCAAACGCGACATGGACCTGGTCCAGGGCATGCTCCAGGACGGAGAAAAGCTGCGGCTGAACTGCACGGCAACGCTCAACCGCAAACGAGATTTCTGGGCTTCCAAGCAGCTGGCCGAGAATTCACTGGTCAGCCAGCTCGGAGCTGACGAACTGTCGCAGCGCTTTGTGCTTAAAACTTCCGCCGAAGAGACCCAGGACAAAACCCTGGAAAAGTTGCTTACCCGAGCTTGGACCGATATCCAGATCAATCTCGGGCCCTTCAGCATGTTGCAGCGGAGCAATGAATATTTTCTGGATCTAGATGTAACGCTCAAAAAAGACGAAGTCCCCGCCTGGATGCGCTGGAGTCTGTTCTTTCGTTCCTGGGAAGCCGTTCCCGGGGCGCATTATCAAATGAATTTCGAATACTAAGCCTGGCCATGAACCGGGATTCGATCAAGATCAGCGTTACCGAAGCCAAGGAAATACGGCGTCGGCGCCGCGAGCTGCTCATCGCCGGCGGGCTGCTGCTGCTGATCGTTCTGCTCTCCCTCGTTGAAATCAAGTACCTCGGGGTCGATTTCTATCTTTTCATGGCCCTGTTCAATATCAATTTCATTTTTCTGCTCATCGTTCTGTTGCTGGTGGTCCGTAACGGCGTCAAACTGATGCTGGAGCGACGCCGCAAAGTTCTGGGCTCTCATCTGCGCAGCCGCCTTGTTCTGGCCTTCATTTCCCTCTCCCTGGTGCCCACGGCCCTGATGTACATCGTCAGTACGCAGTTTGTGCAGACCTCGGTGGAGTACTGGTTCAAAAGCCAGGTGGAAACCTCCATGGAATCGGCACTGGACGTGGGACAGGCTTTTTACAACGAGGCCAAGGAACAGCTCGAACGCGAGGCCCAGAGCATCCTGCGTATCGCCGCAAAGCAGGATCTGGATATTCGGGGGGCCGGATTCGCCCGATTGCTCACGGAAAAATATACAGAGTATGACCTGGTCATGATTGGGCTGGTGTCGTCCGACCTGCGGAACATTCACTGGGACTGGACCCGGCGGTTTGAAGTGGCCTGGCCCGAAATGATGGCCAAAGTCGACTGGAATGCGCTGCGCGCCGGTCCGGAGTTCTGGTCCTCCTGGTGGCCTGGGGCGGGCGATGATTTCGTCATCGGCGTGATGCCCGTGCCGCTGCCGTCCGCAGGCACGGACGGCCCCCATGGACCGGCCTGGAACACAGGCCGGGACGACAGCCTGGTCTATCTGGTGTTGGGCGAACGTGTGGGGTCCGGGCTGTTGTTCAAACTGGACCAGATCGTCCGGGGTGTGGAGGAATACCGGAACCTGCGGACCCTGAAGCAGCCGCTCAAAGCCGCGTTGCTCTACAACATGGGCATGCTGACTCTGCTCATCGTATTCGGGGCCATGTGGTTCGGTTTCCGGCTGGCCAAGGAGCTTACCGCCCCCATTCAGGCCCTGGCGGAAGGAACCGAGCGTATTGCCAAGGGAGATCTCGCCGTGCGTCTGGAAGACACGTCCAGCGATGAACTGGGCGTACTCGTACGCTCGTTCAACCGTATGGCGGCGGATCTGGAACAGAGCCGCGCCAATCTGACCGAAGCCAATCTGCGGATGGAGCGGCAATATCTCGAATTGGAACGCCGCGGCCGTTACATGGCCGCTGTTCTGGAAAATATCACCGCAGGCGTTATTTCCGTGAACGAAGCCGGGGACATCAGCACCATGAACAAAGCCGCTGCCCGGATGTTCGGCAGGCCGAGCAACGAGTTCGTGGGCAGAAAAGCGGTGGAACTGGCTCCGGAAGGCTACGAATCCATGGGAGAGGATATCAGGGAATTCTTTAACCTGAATCCCAATTCCCAATGGCGCAAGCAGTTGAGCGTACCGCTTAAAGGCGGCGAATTGCGGTTACTGGTGAATGTGGTAGCCATTACGGTGCCGGAGGAGCCGGGAGAACAGAGCCAGCTGCTGGTCGCGGTGATCGAGGATGTGACCGAACTGGAAAAAATGCAGCGTATGGCGGCCTGGCGCGAGGTGGCCAAGCGTATTGCCCATGAGATCAAAAATCCGCTCACGCCCATCAAGCTTTCGGCCCAGCGTCTGGAGCATAAATTCGCCAAAAAGGTGGCGGATCCGGCCTTTGGCGAATGCACCGGCCTGATTGTCCGCCAGGTGGAACAGCTGCAGGCCATGGTCAGCGAATTTTCCTCCTTTGCCAAACTGCCCGAATTGCAGCCGGTCAAAGGCGACCTGATGCCGCTGCTGGACGAAGTGGTGGCTCTGTTTGAGCACAGCCACAGCCAGATTCGCTGGATACGGGAGGATGCCGGGGTGTTGCCGCCTTTGAGCTTTGACCGCGAGGGGCTGCGCCGGGGGCTGATCAATATTCTGACCAACGCCGTGGAGGTTCTCGACAAGCAGCTGGACCCCGCAGTGATCATCAGGACCGCCTACGATGCGCAGCTCAACCTGGTACGGCTGGAATTTGAAGACAACGGTCCGGGCATGTCTCCGGAGGAACGTTCGCGGCTGTTCGAACCCTATTTTTCGCGCAAACGCGGCGGCACCGGCCTGGGGCTGACGATTCTCAAATCAATCATCAGCGATCACCAGGGCTACGTGCGGGTGCGTTCCGTGCAACAGCAAGGCACGGCGCTGATCATCGAACTGCCGGTCAGATAGCCGTGTTTTCCGAATTGTCCGCGGGATGCAATTCCTCGGGAAAGAGTTCTTTCGCCTTGGTCTGGGCGTGCATAAAAACAGACAGGTGCCAGGCTTCATAGCAGCGGATCAATTCTTCGGCATACGGGGTAAGGGCAAAACCGGCCTTGTTGCCGGCGGATTTGTCCACCAGGGGCTTGTCAATGGTGCTCTCAAGTTTTTTGAGGCGCCCCCAGGCACGCCTGTAGGACATGCCCATGTGATCCGCGGCTTTACTCAGTGAGCCGAAATCCCTGATGTTTTTGAGGAGTTCGGCCTGGCCGGGGCCGAAAGTGAACCCCTGGTCGGACTCCAGCCAGACGCGCATGCCAACTGCTATTGGATCCATTTGTCATTCCCTGTTGTTTTTCCTCAAGGCTTACCGAAACTCAAAGTCACTGGTCGATCATAGCATATCAGGGCTTTTTTGACCAAAGATATTGCGGCAAAGCGTCCCGGCGTAAAGGAAAAAAAGAGGCTGCTCTCAAGCGCTGAGGCAGCCTTGCATTCAGAATAAGACGCATGGGAAGCGTCTGGTTTGTCATACCGTACGGATGGCGAATGCTGGCGAGCGTCAAACGGATTCGCAGGGGGCTGCGACAAAGGAGACTTTCAGAATGTTCTTGTCTCCATTTCGTTCGTACTGCAGATCGTCAGCCATTTGCTTGGCGAAATAAATTCCCAGCCCACCGATTTTGCGGTCCATCAGCCCCTGGTTCAGGTCCGGATCCTCTTTTTCTATGGGGTTGAACGGGTTCCCCCAATCGGCAAGCATGATATGCAGTGTCTGCGAAGAGTCCGTATGGCAGTTGATCTCAATATCGCCCGCGCTGTCGGGATACGCGTACTCAATGATATTGACCAGGAGTTCTTCCATCACCAGTTCGACTTTGGAGAGTTTTTCCCCAGGCAGGTCACTCGCAGCGGCGCAAGCGATGACGTGTTCGCGCAGCTGGGGGAGATTATGCATCTCCGCCGCCAGACGTAGGGTTTTCACGAGCTACCTCTTGCCGGATTCAAGCGCCTGTTCGAGGGAGTCGCAGACAGTAAACATGGTGGCGAACCCGGAGATGGTGAACACTTCGCGGACCATGCCTTCGAGATTGCAGAAGCGAATTTCACCGCCGGCGGCTTTGAGCTTTTTGGCGACGGAGAGAATGCTGCGAAGGCCGGCGCTGCTGATGTATTGAACGGGCTTCATGTCCACGATCATCTTATTGCTGCCATTCTGAATCAGGCCATCGCACTTGGTTTCGAATTCCGGTGCGGTGACGGCATCCATTCGGCCGGAAATAGTCAGAATGGTAAAATCGTCTTTTTTCTTGGTTTCAAATTCCATACGGCTCCTCCTGAGGATATGTTGCACGCGGGCAACTATGCGCATTATTTATCAATAAATATACCGCGTTGCTTCTGAGCGCTGTCTGTATCGATTAAACAGCTCAGAACTACCATTGGAGGGAAGTAAAGTCCATGAAAACCTGTGGATACGGGGTCGGCCGGTTTTTAGGGAATGTTCGGGGGATCTGAAAGAAGACGGGAATGTAAAAAAGTCCTGGGAGCCGGGATCCGGCTCTCCAGGACTGATATAGGGTTCGCGGGGGTAACTGGGAGTGTTTTACGCTTCCGGCCGGCCTGAGGCCGTCTGTTACGCCGCGTGTTCGGTGTATTCAGCGTCGATGACGTCGTCGTCGGCGTCCTGCTGCGCTGCTTCAGGTCCGGGCTGATAACCGGTCTGGCAGCCGTTGGGCCCGCAGCCTCCCTGGCCCTGTTGGGCGTTCTGCTGCGCGTAGAGCTGCTCGGCCAGTTTGTGCGAGGCCTGCGCGAGTTCTTCGCTGGACCGTTTGATGGCTTCCACGTCTTCGGACTGCAGGGCCTGTTTGACTTCGTTGATCTTGCCTTCCAGCGAGGCCTTTAAGGCCGGATCAGCGTTGTCGCCAAGGTCGCGCAGCGTCTTCTCGGTGTTGTAGACCAGTCCGTCAGCCTGGTTGCGCGCTTCGATCAATGCCTGTTTGCGCTGGTCGTCGGCGGCATGGGCTTCGGCCTCCTTGATCAGACGCTGGACATCAGCCTCGGAAAGACCGCTGGAAGCGGTGATCCGGATGGACTGTTCCTTGCCCGTGCCCTGGTCCTTTGCCGAGACATTGACGATGCCGTTGGCGTCGATGTCGAAAGTGACCTCGATCTGCGGCATACCCCGTGGTGCGGGCGGAATGCCGGCCAGCTCGAAGCGGCCGAGAGTCATATTGTCCGCGGCCATGGGGCGCTCGCCCTGCAGGACGTGCACCTGCACTCCTGGCTGATTGTCCGCGGCCGTGGTGAAGACCTCGCTCTTGCGGGTCGGAATGGTCGAGTTGCGCTCGATGAGCCTGGTGAACACGCCGCCCATGGTTTCTATGCCCAGAGACAGGGGAGTCACGTCGAGCAGGAGCACGTCCTTGACCTCGCCGCCCAGAATGCCGCCCTGAATGGCAGCGCCCATGGCCACGACTTCGTCCGGGTTCACGCTGCGGTCCGGTTCCTTGCCGAAGAGCTTTTTGACCTTCTCCTGCACCAGAGGCATACGGGTCATGCCGCCCACCAGCAGGACTTCATTGATGTCCGCAGCTTTGAGTCCGGCGTCTTCCAGAGCCTTGCGGCAAGGACCTTCCGTACGCGCCACCAGATCTTCGACCAGAGACTCGAGTTTGGCCCGGGTCAGCTTGATCAGCAGATGCTTGGGCCCGTTCTGGTCCGCCGTGATAAAAGGCAGGTTGATCTCGGTTTCCATGGAGGTGGAAAGCTCCTTCTTGGCCTTTTCCGCGGCTTCTTTCAGCCGCTGCAGGGCCATACGGTCCGAGGAAAGATCAATGCCGTTTTCGCGTTTGAATTCCGCCACCAGGTGGTCGATGACACGCTGGTCAAAGTCTTCGCCGCCCAGGAAGGTGTCGCCGTTGGTCGAACGGACTTCCACCACGCCGTCGCCCACCTCCAGGATGGAGATATCGAACGTACCGCCGCCAAGGTCGAATACGGCGATTTTTTCGTTGTTCTTTTTGTCCAGGCCGTAGGCCAGAGACGCGGCAGTGGGCTCGTTGATGATCCGTTTGACTTCCAGACCGGCAATGCGTCCGGCGTCCTTGGTCGCCTGGCGCTGGGAGTCGTTGAAGTAGGCCGGAACGGTGATGACCGCTTCGGTGACTTTTTCTCCCAGGTAGTCCTCGGCGTCCTTTTTGAGCTTTTGCAGGATCTTGGCCGAAATTTCCGCAGGGCTGTAGTTGCGGCCGTCCACTTTGACAGCGGCATCGCCGTTGGAACCGCCGGTGATGGCGTACGGACTGGTCTTTTCCCACTCGCGGACTTCAGGGGCGTCGTGTTTACGGCCCATGAGCCGTTTGATGGCGAAAACGGTGCGCTCGGGGTTGGTCACCGCCTGGCGCTTGCCCAGCTCGCCCACCAGTTGCTCTTTGTCGGTAAAGGCTACCACGGACGGGGTGGTCCGGCCGCCTTCAGGGTTGTTGATGCACTTGGGCTCCTTGCCCTCCATAACATATACGCACGAATTGGTGGTTCCCAAGTCGATTCCGATAATTTTGCTCATTTCCTTACCTCCCAATTATTCAACAAATTTGTAAATAAAATAAGCTGAATTCTTTCTCAGTCAAGGGGACAGACAAAATTTGTAGTACATTTTTGTAGCAAATTTCAGAAAGAAAGGCCAGGAGACGGGAAGCCCGTCTCCTGATTCGCAGCATCGCACCGAAAAAAAGGAAGTGTGTCCGGCTGAAGAGTGGTAAACAGCACTCTTAAGATGCCGGGATAGTGAGTCTAATTAAAAATTAAAATAAATCTGCTTTTCCTGTTGTCAAGGAGATGCTTTCAGGCTAATTTATTCTGTTCGGAGTCATGTCCTGATAATACCGAATGCCCAGGCCTGGGCGGAGAGCACCCCATGTCCAATGAAACTTCCCGTAAAAATCTCGTCGCACTGATCGGACGCCCCAATGTGGGCAAGTCCACGTTATTTAACCGGCTGACCAGGGGCAACAGAGCCCTGACGCATGACCGTCCGGGCATCACGCGCGACCGGATGTACGGCGTGGTCCGGCGCGGCGAGCTGGAATTCGGCTTGGTGGATACGGGAGGCGTGAACCTGGACTCCAAGGGCGCCGTGGTCGAAGGACCCAACGAGCTGCGCGGCTTTGAGAACGAAGTCTTCGAACAGGCCCGTCAGGCCTTGAAAGAATCCCGGCTGGCCCTGCTGGTGGTGGACGCGCGCGAAGGCTTGCTGCCCCTGGATGAGCAGCTGGCCGTCTTTCTGCGTCAGAACGGGCACCCTGTGCTGCTGGTGGCCAACAAGGTGGACGGCAGCGAACAGGAGCAGGTGCTGCTGCCGGAATTCTATGCCCTGGGCCTGGAGATCATCCCCGTATCCGCCGCTCACCGCTACAACATGGATGGCCTGATCGAGCGTATCGCGGATACCCTGGCAGAACTTCCGGAAGAGGAACCCGAAAAGGAATACGTGGACGCGGGTCTGCGTCTGGCCCTGCTCGGACGGCCCAATGCCGGAAAGTCCTCCCTGGCCAACGCCTTGCTCGGACAGGAGCGGATGATCGTCAGCGACATCCCCGGCACCACTCGTGACAGCGTGGATCTCGCCCTGGAAGTGGAAGGTCCGGACGGCGAACTAAAGCGTTACGTGTTTGTGGACACCGCGGGCATCCGCCGCCGCTCCAGAATCGTGGACACGGTCGAACAGCTCAGTGTCTCGGGGTCGCTCAAGAGCGCGCGCAAGGCCGATGTCAGCCTGATGGTGCTCAACGCGGAAGAGGGCATCGCCGTGCAGGACAAACGCTTGCTGTCCTATCTGGACAAGGAAAAGATTCCGCTGATCATTCTGCTCAACAAAGTGGATCTGTTCGAACGTCGGGAGCGCCCCAAGCTGCGCCAGACCTTCAAGGACGACCTGGGCATCTGTCCGCACGCGCCCATGCTGCTGGTTTCTGCCCTAACCGGCGCCGGGCTGGATAAAATCCTGCCCACCGCCGAAGAGCTCTGGAAGGAGTGCGGCATGCGTGTGGGCACCGGCCAGCTGAACCGCATGATGGAAGAAGCCCTGGGAAAACATCAGCCCCCTCTGGTCAACCGGCGTCGGGCCAAGTTTTTCTACCTTACCCAGGCCGACACCAGGCCGCCCACCTTTGTGTTCTTTGTCAACAATGCGGAGCTTATCAAGGCGTCCTACGCGCGTTACCTGGAAAAACAGCTGCGCAAACTGCTCGACCTGCACCACGCCCCTCTGGACGTCCGCTTCCGCTCCAGCCACGGCAAGAAATAACCCGGAATGAACTATCTGTAATCTTACTGTAAGATTTCAGGCAGCGTCCTGTTTCGGGAGGGGAAACGCTTTAAAAAGCTTTCCCTTTTGAGTCCTTTCGTTCAGGGCTTTTTGATAAGCAGCCAGTGAGAAAATATAGAATACTATAATGCTGCTTCATAGTTCTGCTTGTTCTTCAATTCGAATCTGGTAAGTAATATAAAAGTTTCTGGAGGATCTTAGGAAGCTGTGTATTAGCATCTTCCTGAGCCGCCGGAGGCCTTTTCCCTTCTTTTCTTTTCGGACTCTACCTTTCCTGCCTGGTAATGCGCTTGACTTTTTGCCCGGAAAAAAGCAAACCGCAGACCTTCACTCCTTTGGTGACCTGAAATGTTGTAGCGCACGTTTAATCCCTTCATTCCTGTTTCGTACCTGCGACTTTCGTTTTTTAGAGGCACGCCGCCTGTTTTTACAGGCGCGTTTTGTCGTGTAGCACCGGGCATTCACCCGGGATAGCCGGAATAACTCTAACTATGAATTATAAACGATCTTCAAGGGTTTCCCCTTTTGTTTGCAGAGTGCTGCTCTGCTGGATTCTGATTTGTGCTTTGGCCACGCCGGTCCATGGGGCCGTGCTCTGGACCTGGCGTAACGGGCGCCAGGATAACACGCGCCCGGCGGTGGAAACGCACAGGCTCTCGCAGGGAGGGACTTTGCTCGGAGTGCTGCGTGAAAACGGCGTGGAAAGAAAAGAGGCGTACGCGGTTGCCGCGGCCTTGAGGACTTATATCAATCCGCGAAGAATGCGCCCCGGCACGGAGCTGGAACTGCATTTCATCCGCCGCGGCCCGGATGTCGCCCCTTTGCTGTCGGAACTCCGGGTTCCGGGTTCGGGCCACAAACTCGTCACACTGCTGCGGGAGAAAGAATCCAGCTATTCGGCGGAATGCTCGGTGGATGTTGAAATGGTCGCCGCAGCTGATACACCCACTGCCGCGGATCTGCCGGGCACAGCGGCTGCACCCCAGGTACGGCATTGCGTTTTCACCATCGGAGCGGATCTCACCGCAGCGGCTGTCAGTGAGGGGGTTTCCCTGCCCGTGGCGCAAAAGGCGGAAAATCTCCTGAAAAAAGAGATCGATCTGCACAAGGACATTTCGCCGGGCGATAAGTTTTCCATTGTCTGGCAGGAGTATGATTTTGGTCCAGGAGCAAAGCGCAAGCAAAAGAAGCAGCCGGAGGGCGAGCTGCTGGCCTTTGCACTGAAGTCCCGGACAAAGCCGGTCAAAGTGTTCCGGTTTACCGATAAAGACGGCGAGACCGGCTATTATAACGCGTACGGCACCCGCGTGAACAAACCGCTGACGGTTCTTCCCGTGTCTGACGCGCGGATAACTTCCGAATTCGGCATGCGCGAACACCCTGTGCTGGGCGGACACCGGATGCATAAGGGCATCGACGTCAGGGCCACCATGGGCACGCCCGTGCATGCGGCCGCGGATGGTATCGTGGTCCGCGAGGGCTGGGGCGGGGGCTACGGCCGGATCGTCATCCTGGAGCACCCGGACGGCCTGGAAACCAGATACGCCCATATGTCCGGCTTCGCCAAAACGCTGCGTATCGGGCAAACGGTCGCCAAGGGCACGGTTCTTGGTTTTGTCGGCGCCACCGGCCGCGTGACCGGCCCGCATCTGCATTTCGAGGTGCGACGCGACGGCAAAGCGGTAAATCCCCTGAGTTTCAATCTGGAGGAAACCGTCAAACTTTCCGCCGAAGAACGGGAAGATTTCGCCGTGATTCGCCGCCGCCTGGAAAAGCAGCTTTCCCTGAAAGAGACCACTGTGGGCGATGGCACGGACCAGGCCACCCAGGCCACCTGGTTTGTGGCCGGGTAACGATTGTATTCTGCCGTCAGAGCCTGTCCTCAGGGCAGGCTCTGACGGTTTTCCTCCTTTCGCGCAAGCAATAATCTGCTTCGGTCCGTATCCTCTGTTGTCGTTATTGTTTATTCACACCTATATATCATAAAGCTTTAAGTATAAATCAAATTAAAATGTATTAGTCTTGTATATGGGTACTTTACATAAATGTTTTAAAAGTATAATTGCAGACCACATTTGAATGAAAACGGGTTGCATAACTGCATCATGGCATTTTGATTGTGTTCGAAATGCCGGTATCACTGATTATGGAGGGGAAATTTGTTTAATCGTTTGAGTTTAGTGTTTGCGTTGATTTTCGTGTTGGCCAGTGCTGTTTCCGCACAGGCCGCTTTTACGGTCTATACCGACCAAAGTCAGTGGGAGACTGCGTCGGGAGGCAGTTCGGTGGAGGATTTCAATTCCGCCACTCCGGAAACCTGGACCACAAGCTTTTCGAAAAGTTTTAGTGACTTCGTACTTGCAGGAATAAGCGAGTACGAAGACTCAACAGGTGATCACACAGTGGGTATTTATAACGACAATGCCCTTTTCAGTTCGAATTACATCAGCTGGATATGGAGTATAAATAGAACTCCCACTCCTCCTGAAGGGATCAAACTCACCATTACCTTCAGTAAACCCCGTACGGCAGTTGCATTTGATTGGGTCGACAAGGATAACCTGGACACCTATTCCGTCACCATTGACGGAACCACCTGGAACGATCCGCCGTTCGTATCGACGGACAATAATGCCGCCGGTTCTTCAGGCGGAATGGGGAGCGGATTTTGGGGGGTTGTTTCCGATACGCCGTTTACAACCATTACCTTTGCGCCTGCCGCTTCCGGGGGGACTTGCGAGAAAGTCGGTTTTGACAACGTACGCTACGGCGCGGCTTACGGCTCTTCTGCGCCTCTGCCCGGCTGGGCGATCGTGCTGCTGGCCGCCGCGTTGCTCTCCATCGGGTGGTTTCGCGTAAGAAAGCAATAAAGGGTCCGGAGACGGAGACCAAGGTCTTTTCTCGGAATCCCAGAGAAATAAAGACAGAACAAGCGCCCGTACGGCCATGCCGTACGGGCGCTTTCCTTATTCTGCGTAGTAAATCAAAGGATGGCGTTTATGCGGAATCCGGCTGTCTGGTGGGCTTTCCGGCGGCAAGAGCCGCGTAACCCATCAGGCCGAAGGTGTTGGCGTTGTGCAGGGTGGCGGCGGCAAAGGGCGTGAGCGCGCCGCAGGCGGCCAGGAGCAGCAGCAGCGAATTGACGATCAAGCCCTGGTTGTAGCAGTGGTTCAGGATGGCGTGCTGCCGCCGCGCAATACGTACGGCCGCGCACAGGGCCTGCAGGTCGTCGTCCAGGATCACGGCCTGGGCCGCGACTTGGGCCAGGTCCGCGCCACGGGTCATGCAGATGCCGAGGTCCGCGCAGACAAAGGCCGGCGCGTCGTTGACGCCGTCGCCGACCACGGCCACGCAATGGCCCTGGGCCTGCAGTTCGCGGACTATCCGGGCCTTGTCGTCCGGGCCGAGTTCCGCGTGAATCCGGTCGATGCCCTCCAGCCGGGCCAGAAGCCGCTGCGAGCTGGTGTGGTGGTCGCCGGTCAGCACGGTGATGTTCTTTATGCCCAGTGCGCGCAGTTCCCGCAGGGTGGCCTGGGCGTCGGGGCGGATCTCCCCCTGCAGGGCGATCAGGCCGCGCTGGCTTTCGCCGCGGGCCACGTACAGCACCATCTTGCCCTGCGAACGCAGCAGGTCAGCGGTCATTTCCATATTGCGCGAAAAATCTTCCACACAGTCCATGTGTTTGAGGCTGCCTATCCGGGCGGGCTCTCCATCCACCAGGGCGCGGACGCCGCGTGAGACGCAGAAGTCCGCTTCCCGTACGGGTGGCAGATCCATGCTGCAGGTTCTGGCTTCGGCCAGGATGGCTTTGGCCAGAGGATGGTCGCAGTGCTGCTCCATACGGGCGGCCAGCTGCAGCAGCTCGCCGGGGGAAGTGCCGTTGGCGGGGATGATGTCCGTCACCCGCAGCCGGTGGCGCGTCAGGGTGCCGGTCTTGTCAAAGACCACGGCGTCCACCCGTGCCAGGGCGTCCAGCGCGCTGCCGCCCTTGAGCAGCATGCCGCTCTTGCCCGACGCGTACAGACTGCTTTTCACGGAGACCGTAGCCGGAAATTTGACCGAACAGACATAGTCGATGGAGAGCATGGAAGCGGTCCGGGCCAGGTCCGCCGTACGCACGTACGCGCCCGCGCCGATGGCCAGGGTCAGCGGTACGAGCCTGTCCGCCAGCACCTCGCCCCGGAGTTCGGGCAGGGACTTGTCCTGCAGCGTCCGCTCCAGAAACTGGTTGATCCGGGCCAGGGACGTGGCTTCGCCCACCTGGGTGGCCATGATCTTCAAACGCCCGCTTTCCACCACCGAACCGGAGACCACGTTGTCGCCTTCCACCACGGGAACCGGCACGGATTCGCCGTTGATGCAGCTTTTGTTCAGCAGGGCCTGGCCGGAAAGCACGATGCCGTCCACAGCCACAAGCTCGCCCGTACGGCAAACCACGGTGTCGCCGATCCGGACGTCCTGATAAGGCTGTTCGATCTCCACGCCCTCGCGTTCGACCCAGACCATGCGGTGCTGAAAATGAAAAAGATTCTTGAGCAGATCGCTGGAACGGTCCTCGTTGGCCTGTTTCAGGTAATCCCCCAGAATACGCAGGAAGGCGATCAGCGAAACGGCCCGCAGGTCCCGCATAAACAGACACAGCCCCAGACTGGCGGCGTCCAGAGACTTGGCCGTGAGTCCGCACTTGAAGAGATTGCGGATGCCGTCGAAAAGCACGGGCAGCCCCACCAGCAGAACCAGGGGCAGGCGCAGAACAGGCGGCGCCAGAAACGAGACCGAAGTGGACGCGGCCACGAACAGGTGCAAGCCCACGGCGGTCCGGCTGATGCGCTGCGCCTTGACCGGCTGCGCTTCAAAAGCCTTGGGCGGAAGATTGATCAGCGCTGTGAGCACCTTGTCCTTGAGATGGGCAATGCCGTCGTGCCGAAGCACCAGAGTCCCGGCCCGCGGGTTGATGCGCGCGTGCAGAATTCCGGGAATCGCCTCCAGACTGGCTTCCACAAATTGCGTATGCAGTTGAGGATGCCTGAAAAAGGCGCTCCTCAAACGGATACGCCCCCGCATTTTGTGCACCACTTTGAAATGACGGTCTTTTAATCGATACGGCGGGTAGGAAGTATAGAGCATGAAGGCTCCGGGGCCGCAGTCCGGCCGGTTAGGTACAGATACGCTTTGGATGCAGGGCAGGTTGCACCGCTGCGCACCTATTGAATTTGAAAGTCATTTTCATTTGGTAGTCGAGATGGGGGGGGATGTCAATATGGTGGGAGTGGGGGGAATGGGAGGCGGAAGGGAAGAGGGGGAAAGGGGAAAACTGAAGTGGAAGGAGCGGGGCAGAACAGGGCGGTAGATCTGATTCAATCGGCGTCCATCTCGTTGACGTCGTCGGCGATAGTTATGAGGCCGAATTGCTCGAAAAAGCGAGCGCGTTCGAGGATCTTTCGGGGGCTTTTATTGCAATTGAGTGATATTATGTCGATTTTTGGTTGTGTAAGGTGTCTTCGGTTCGATCTGAATGGGAATTCAAAACCAGAATATATTAAAATGTAATAGTCCGTTTTGTCAGGGATCCAATCTGCCAACTGCAGATTAACACAGACAATAGTGGGCGTCTGGCTATTTTCATTGCATTGTTCTAATTGTGTCAGGTCATAACCAAACAATGGTTGCAGAAATGCGGCCCGTTCATAAGCTTGTTGACAATTCTTCTGCGCTTTATAAGCATAGAGGATCAAATTTGCCCAGGAGAAAAAGTCCTCCACTAAAAGTTCAAGATCAGGCTGTTGCGTCCTATAAAGTGCAAAAGTATCCCAGTCTGCATCTGGTAAAATAACGTCACAATATAGTTTAAATGTACTTACTCTTTTTAATATTCTTTCTATTGTGTAACTTGTTTCATATGACATGTGTATAATATCATTTATAGCTATAGTAATAGTTATTTGGCCTGTTTTAGATATTTCAAGCGCTTTATCATTTAGTAGGAATATATCTGATGGTAACAATGGAGGAAAATTTAACTTAAAGTTGAAATTTTTCATCCAATAAAAGGCTTCTTTGTTTTCGAACTTATTTTTGATGCCAAAAAGATACTGAGCACGTATGCTATATATTATTCTATGAAAATTAATTTGTTTTAAACTGAATTCATTTATTTTTCTATTCTTATATAATGTACCGTAAATAAAAATGTCCGTCTTGGTAGCCCCAAAAACAGCACTGTCGTAACTCCAGCTGTCATGATCGGAAAGAAGGACTCCTCGCTCTATAAGCTCAAAGGTAATGCAGTCCTGTAAGCGAATATGATTTTCGAACCCGTGGAGCATATTGAAGTGCAGAATGTTTGCATTTATCAAGCTGTCAACGCTTTCCTGCAGAATCTCAATGGCATATGATACATCAAGATTCAGAATTTTTTTTCGATCCACACTGAGCTTGGGCTTGCGTTCGTTGCGCAGGTCCAGGATGTAGTACTTGGAGGTGTTGGAGGTCACGATCCCATCGACAAGGATCTCGTTCCCACCTATCGTACTCCACCAAACGTCAGGCGAGGATGTGGGTGCGATTTCTCCTTTATGCTTCAGTTCAAAGGGGCCCCAATGGGCGGATTTTGCACCACACCTGGCGAGAACCTCGAACTCGGCCCGCTTGAGAATATCCTGCAAGACTTCGACGACATTTGTAGTTTTTTTTCCTCTGTAACCCTCTTTATACAATTCATCCTTAAAAAACAGTCGTAGTCTAGTTCCGCATTGCTTCTGGTTCTCACTTTGCTCTTGCTCGCCGCACTCTGAAATATTGAACAGGCTCCCGCTGCTGGAAATCGTGACTTTGAACCGCTTACCCGGTCGGCCGTTCTTCTCCATGCGGCGGGTTTCGATTTCCAGTTCGTCGCTGAGCATGAAGTAGCTGAACACGCCCACCCCGAACTGGCTGTTGGGGTAGAGTCGCAGCTCCTGGTCCTTTTTCAAGCCCTGTTCCTGGCTGAAGCGCAGCCACTCGGCCTGTTCCTCAATGAATTCCGGGGTGTCGGCAAAGCGGCGGCCTGCCCGGGCAAAGCAGCTTTCCAGCTCCATGCGTCCCATGCCGATGCCGTTGTCCGTACATTCCACGTACGGGCGGCCGTCTTCATCCGTGCCCTGGGTAAAGGTAATCAGTCCGGTCCAGGGCGACGGCGGGTCCTGCTGATTCGTGAGTTCGAGATAGCGCAAACGCATCTGGCGGTAGCGGCAGGCGTCCAGGGCGTTCTGGTAGAGCTCCCGGATGGCCAGGGAAGGGTCGCCGTAGAGCTGTTTGCCCATGAGCAATTCGCGGATGTTGTCCACATCCAGGTGAAAGCGGGTGTGGGGCAGGGTAAACACGGACGCGCCGTCGACTTTTGCGGGGATTAGTTTGTCGTCGGTCAGGCGAGAGGGAAAGCCGGCCAGGCAATCCATGTTGGGTTCTTTGTCCCGGATCCGCTGGTGCAGATCAATGCACAGCTCGTCGCCCCGTGCAATGTGCTCGCGCAGGGCAAAGTCCATGACGGCGTTGTACGTGGTCAGCTTGAAGGAACGAAAGGTGTGTCCCCCGGTCCATTGAGCCTTTTCATTCAAGGCCTGGTGCAGGGCCGCGAGGTCGGGCTCGTTGGAGAGCCCCAGATGGGTTGCCAGCACGTCCGAACCCAGACGCGTGTCTATGGCTAACGCGCCGCCGATGAGCAGGATATGGGCCGCCATTTTTTCGCGTATGGTGCAGTCATTGTCTTCACAGAGCAGGTCGCATTGATTTTGCAATGCGTTCAGACGTGCGCCGCGTTCCAGCCGCTCGGTGTGCGTGAACAGGCAGCGGGCCAGGTTGACCAGCCGGTTTTGTGAAAACAGATTTTTGCTCAGTTTGTCCGTGAAGGTTTCCACCACCGCGGCGATCGTGCGGAGTGCCTTGCACCCCAGTCCGTCATTAGTCCAAAGTTCGGGATCGCGGACCAGGGCGCGGTACAGCAGCCACATGGCCACGGCCCGGCTTTTGTCCTCTTTGCCCTGGTCCGCCAGCCGCTGGGCCTTGCGTACCAATTGCGGCGTGAGGCGGTGCGCGGTTTCCAGCCGGTTGCGCAAGGTGCTGCTCTGGCCGCCGGTGGTCAGATCATAGGGGGCGGCTTCGTTGAAATAGGCCAGGACCCCGTCCGCCACCATGGCTTCGCGGACAAAGGGACTGAGCACGAGCAATGCGATCTCTTCGGGTTTAAACAGCTCGTTGACTTCACTGATGCTCAGCAACTTGCCCAATTCCCGGACAATGCGGCAGGGCAGCAGCTCGTCGCGCCAGGGGTCGCAGGGCACCGTCTTTGCCATGACCGTCCATCTCTCGTGGAGTTTCGCGGTGATGGCGCAGACTTTTTCTTGCAACGCATTAGCGCGCCCGGTCAGCTCCGCATCATTCAGCCATTTTTTGTATTTCCAAAGACGGGCATTGGTTACCGCATCCAGCCAGGGGTTCCCCCGTGATACGGGGGCGACGGAAGAGTCGCAGATAGCAAAATTCAGGAAATCATCGCTCAAATGGTCTATACGCGGGGTAACGACCTGCCTTTCTTTACCGTATTGCTCGGCAAGCGCGTCGAGTTTCGGCTGCAGCCCTTCGATGACCTGCTTGATGGTTGTTGCAGGGTGGCTGGTGGAAAGCACCTCTGTCACGGCTCTGGTAAACAGGCTGAAAGGCGCTTCCCCGTTTTTCGCTTTTTCGTAATGGGCTTTTTTGCCGGACTCGCAAGCAAAGAAGACAGCCAATTTTGTCAGTTGCATACGCTTCAGGTTTTTTTCTTGTAACGGTCGCAACTCTTTTATTGATTTAGTCGCCCACTCAACTCCTTCTCTGCAAGCGCAAATAAAAAATAAAATCCGGCTGGCAAGAGAGCCCTTGATCGCATTAAGTATTTGTTCAATAGGCTGGATGCTCGACTCGAAGGCCTCTTCGTATCTCAATTCGATATCAGACGGAACAAGGTAGTCTTTGCCTTTATACTGGACGCCGTGTCCTGAAAAAAACAGCACAAGGGTGGCGTCTTTCTTGGCCTTATGAGCCGCGTCCAAAAAAAATGTTAATAATGGTGTTTTTGTAACCCAGCCAGAGTCCGACTCGCAGCATATAACTTTATAGTTGGATTCTTCAAGGGCCGCTTTCATCTCAAAGACATCTTGCTGCGTAACCGGCAATTGTGGGATGCCTTCCGGATACGCGGAAATGCCCATCAGAAACGCTTGTCTCGGCTCATGCGCCATGGTCGTGTCCTATGCTTTTACGAATTTCAGCGTAATGGCGCCCTTGCCCCCGGCTTTGGCGGAGCCGATGAAGGAAACGCCGCCTTCGGCGCTCACTTCCACGCCCAGGGTGACTTCCTCCAGGGTGAAGTCGCCGACTTTTTTGATGTCCTGCAGGGCTTCGGTAAACGCATTGCAAACACCGGCCAGGTTCTTTTGCAGCAGGCTCACGGGTATGTCTGAGATGCCCCAAAGATGACGGACACGCCACGTGAGGTCAGGCCGCTTCCTTGATGTTTTTATGGTAGCTTTCCTCAAACGCCTCCGGACTCATGTAGTCCAGAAATGCGTGTCGCCTTTGCCTGTTATAAAATATTTCCAGGTAAATAAAGATATCCTGTTGTGCCTGTGCTCTGCTTTTGTAGGTCTTAAAGCGAATCCACTCGCTCTTAAGTTTACCGAAAAAGCTCTCGACGACGGCATTGTCCCAGCAATTGCCTCGACGACTCAGACTGCATTCCATCCCATTTTTTGCCAATAATTTTAGATAAATATCACTTGTATACTGACTGCCTTGGTCGCTATGGTGAAGTACGCCGATTTGTGGCCTTCTAGTTTCAAGTGCCATCTGCAGGGCACGGCAAGCGAGTCTGCTGTCGACGCGATGCGACATGGCCCAACCTACTATTTTTCTGGAAAATATATCTAAAATCACAGCTAAATAAAGCCAACCCTCAACCGTTGGGATATATGTTATATCTCCAGCCCACTTTTGATTCGGGGCGCTTGCCGTAAAAACGCGTGACAATACATTTTCAGCCACAGGCTCGTGAGTAGCCGCTTTAGGATATCGATGCTTACGTCGAATATTGGAACGGAGTCCCTGTTCCGCCAATACATTACGCACTGTTTCACGGCAGCAAGTCACTCCATTCTCGTTGAGATCCCTATGGACCTTACGATATCCATAAATACCCCTACTTTCCTCGTGAAACGACCGGGCTGCCTGGCTTATTGCTTCATGGCGCTGTTGTTGCCGACTCGGCATACGTACACGCCATTCGTAGTAACCACTCCGACTCACGGAAAGCATTCGACACAGATCTTTCAATTTAAAAAGTCCCTTATGAGCATCAATCCAGGCGTACCTTACAGGGACTGCTTGGCAAAGTACGCCGCTGCCTTTTTTAATATTTCGTTCTCAATTCGTAACTGTGCGTTTTCATCCCTGAGCTTTTTGAGCTCTTGAGCAGAAGTGGCCGTTTCATTGACCGGTGGCAATTCACCGATTTCCCGTAACTTGATGACCCACTGTCTGATGGACCAGGAGCTGCAACCGAGCTGGCTGGCAGCTTCCTTGTAAGAATAGCCAAGATCTGTCACCAGCTTGGCCGCTGAGAGCTTAAATTCCTTCGAGTACGATTTGGTCTTTCCCATGCGTTCCTCCTGCATGAGCGAACCTTAACCTCTCAGCAGGTGTCCGTCATCTTTGGGGCATCTCAGTCTTTCAATTGCGCTTCTTCCTCGTCTCCCTTGTGAGCGAAAAGACTTTTTGTTGCTCCTTCCTGGGCATCGTTATCTTTCTGGGTGGCGAAAACAATGAATGGAATAGAATCGGCCATGCTGTCTCCCCTCCTGCCGGTTTCAGATGTTGTAGCAATGCATAGTACATAAGCGTATTTCCGCAGGCGCTGTCAAGAAGCAGATATAGTACATTCAATGCATTAGCGGCTGTGAAGCGCGTACCTGGGGGCGGGTCCGGTTCTTATTGCAGAATCAGGAAAGTGTTTTTCGACCAGGGGCGAGGGCGTATGTTTACCCACTGGTACGCGGGAGTACGCAAGCCAAGTTCGTTTGCCAGGATCCTGGCCAGAAAGTTCCTACGCGCAGACGCCCAAAGCCTGGATGGGCGTGCACAGGGAGAATTCGCGGAATTCGTTGATGAGGTGGGCCTGGTCGTAATAGCCGCTGTCCAGGGCCAGGTTGGCGAAGGAGGGTTTCCGGTGCTTGCGCAGCAGTTCGAAGCAGCGCTGGAAACGGACGATGCGCGAATAGAGCTTGGGCGAGATGCCCACGGCCCGGGTAAAGACGCCGCTGATGTGCCGGACGGAATAGCCGGTGGCTTCGGCCAGTTCGCTAACCCGGAGTTCTCCGCAGGAAGCGTTGATTTTGCCGAGCAGAAAAGCAACCAGCGAGGACGCGCGGGTGTTGTGGGCCGTACGGGCCGTATGAAATTTTTCGAACAGGTTGATGCGTTCGACCAGTTCCCCGGCGCTTCCCTGTACGTCGTTCAGCAGAATCCGCTGCTCCGTGAACTGATTGAGCGGGCAGCGCAGCAGGGCCTCGGCAGTGCCGGGAAAGAAACGGGCCCCGAAATACAGGCTGCCGCGTTCGAAGGCCACACGGGTGCCTTTTTTGACCGAACCGCAAATCCGGGCCTCGGACTGGTCGCCCGAACAGTGGAAAAGAATGTCGATGGTGCCGTCAGGGACCGCGACGATGGTGCGATCCGCGCCCGGAGCGACAATGAAACTGTAATACTGCGCCATGCCCCCGGAGTACGCGCCGAACCGGGAAACATAGTTTTCGGTGGACAACTCAAAGAAAGGTTGTTCAGGCATGTAGGGTTTTTCAGGTATCACAATTCGCCTCCTGGCATTGCAGAATAATAAGCAACTTCAGTGCCAAAAGCTTCCAGGCCTTTTCCTGCGCTCATTTCCCGGACCAACAGCCTCAAATTACATCCGAAATCCGTTTCCAGCTTCCAGGGCGACCGTCTGCCCGCTTCATGAGAAAATGACATAATTGGCAAATAGTATTTTTTCTCTTCATAATTGTCACAACCTTTTTTCTACATATTTGTAAAGCATGAAATGAAAAAATGGAATCCGTGCAATTTTTTACTAACTACCTGAAGTTTTATAATAAAGCATATTTTAGAGCCTTGAAGCGAAAATTGGCTCCCGCCACTTTTTTGTCCGGAGTTCCGATTTTTCCAATATTCGCAAAACGCTTTTGGGCAAACAGGAGGAAACAGTGCGCCATCTGAGGCGAAATCAAACGCGTTTTCAGAGGATTTGAAAGAGCAACAGCGCACGCAAGGAGAAGGCAGCATGCAACGCATCAATTACACATCGGGGGCGCCGCTGGAAGACCTGGCCGGGTACTCCCGAATGGTGAAGGTCGGCGATCACGTTTACATCGGCGGCACTACGGCGGTGCAGCCGGACGGCAGCGTGGCGGGCGAAACCCCTGGGGAGCAGGCCGCCTATATTTTTTCGAAATTTGTCGATCTGCTGCAGCGGGCCGGGGCCGAGGCCTCGGACGTGATCAAGGTCAAAGCCTACATCACGGACATGGCCTTTGCCAAAGAAGTGGCCGCGGCCTACAGCGAGCGGTTCAAAACGGTCCGGCCGCTGTTCACCATGGTCGAAACTCCCAAACTGAACCGCCCGACGCAGTTCGTGGAAATCGAACTCGAAGCCCATATCGGCTGCGAACTCGGCTGACCCCTTCATTCAATCCAAAGGAGAAAAGACAATGGAATACCCCAAAATCGATTTTCTGTACCTGAACGAAGACGACATGATCGAGGCCGGCGTGACCGACATGGCGGGTTGTGTGGATGCCATGGAAGAGATGTTTCGCCTGCTCAAAATCGGCGATTTCCGGATGGGCGGAGCCAACAACAACTCCCATGGGGTGATGATGGTCTTCCCGGATGAGTCCGCCTTTCCGAACATGCCGCTGAACGGGCCGGACCGCCGCTTCATGGCCATGCCCGCGTATCTGGGCGGCCGTTTCGATATGGTGGGCATGAAATGGTACGGCTCTAACACCGCCAACAAGCAGAAAGAACTGCCGCGTTCGATTCTGATGCTGACGCTGAATGACAAGGATACGGGCGCGCCCCTGGCCTACATGTCCGCCAACGTGCTCAGCGCCTACCGGACCGGCGCGATACCCGGCGTCGGAGCCCGTTATTTCGCCCGCAAGGACTGCAAGGTCGTCGGCATCGTCGGTCCCGGCGTCATGAGCAGAACCGCTTTCGACGCCTTCATGGCCGTGCGTCCGGGAATCGAGCGTATCAAGGTCAAAGGCAGAAGCGAAAAATCCATCAAGAGTTTCATCGCCTACATTAACGAGAAATATCCGTCCGTACGCGAGATAGAAGTCGTGGACAGCATTGAAGACGCCGTACGGGATGCGGATCTGGTCTGCGTGGCCACGTCCTCGCCCACAGGCGACATCAACGAATATCCCTACATCAAGGAAGAGTGGATCAAGCCCGGCGCGGTCATCTGCTGCCCGGCGGCGGCCCGCTTCGACGATGATTTTCTGCTCAATCGCGCCCGCAACGTGGCGGATTACGTAGGTCTGTACGAGGCCTGGGCCGAAGAAATGCCGTACCCGGCCTACCACACCATTCCCATTCCCGCCGTGCACTGCATGGACCTGATGGCCGACGGCCTCATGCGCCGCGATCAGCTGGACGACCTCGGCGACGTCATCACCGGCAAGCTTCCGGCGCGCAAAAGCGAAGACGAGATCGTGATTTACTCTGTCGGCGGCATGCCCATCGAAGACGTGGCCTGGGGCACCACGATCTACCGCAACGCTCTGGAGCGGGGCATCGGCACCTCGCTGAATCTCTGGAATACCCCTCATCTGGCCTGATGCCGGACGCTCAGGAGAAAAGCATGCGTATCGAACAGCATCCCATTCTCGGAGAAACCCCGAAGGGCCGGCAGGTCACCTTTACCTGCGACGGCGAGGAGGTAACCGGGATAGAAGGCGAACCCATTGCCACGGCCCTATACGCGGCGGGACTCAGAATCCACCGCTATACCTCGCGGCGGCACGAACCGCGCGGCGTGTTCTGCGCCATAGGCCGTTGTACGGACTGCGTCATGATCGTGGACGGAAAACCGAATATCCGTACCTGCGTCACTCCGCTGCAGGCGGGGATGAACGTGCAGACGCAGAACGGCGTCACGGCAACGGGAAAGGAGGACGTAGCATGACAAGACATGACGTGATCATTGTCGGCGCGGGCCCGGCCGGTCTGTCCGCAGCCATCGAGGCCGCAAGGCGCGGGCTCGACGTCGTTGTCTTTGACGAGAACGCCAAGCCGGGCGGCCAGCTCTTCAAACAGATCCACAAGTTCTTCGGCTCCAAGGAACACAAGGCCAAGACCCGGGGCTTCAAAATTGGTGAGGACCTGCTGCGGGAAGCCGAAGAAGCCGGCGTCCGGGTCGTGCTCGGCGCTGTGGTGACGGGGCTCTATCTGGACCGGGAAGTAACGGTCCGGATCGACGATCACCTGGAGCACTACAAGGCCGACGCGATTATCGTGGCCACGGGTGCCTCGGAAAACATGGTTCCCTTCCAGGGCTGGACCCTGCCCGGCGTCATCGGCGCGGGCGCGGCCCAGACCATGATGAATTTGCATCATATTAAACCCGGCAAACGAGTCCTGATGCTCGGCTCGGGCAACGTCGGCCTGGTGGTCAGTTTTCAGCTTCTGCAGGCCGGTTGCGAGGTGGTGGCCGTGGTGGACGCGGCCCCGCGTATCGGGGGCTACGGCGTGCACGCGGCCAAGGTGGCCCGCTGCGGCGTTCCTTTTCTGCAGTCGCACACCATCGTCAAAGCGCACGGCACGGACAGCGTGACCGGCGTGACCGTCGTACGCATCGGACCGGACTGGAAGCCAGTGAGCGGTACGGAAAAGTACTTTGACGTCGATACCATCTGCCTGGCCGTGGGCTTGTCCCCCATGTCCCAGCTGCTGAAAATGGCGGGCTGCCGCATGAAAGACACGCCGCTGGGCTATGTGCCGGAAACCGGCGCCAACGGGGCCACCAGCGTGCCGGGCATCTTTGCCGCCGGGGACGTCTCCGGCATCGAGGAGGCCAGCTCGGCCATGATCGAAGGGCGTATCGCGGGCGTGGCCGTGGCCGAATACCTCGGATACATCGACGCGCGAGCCCTGGAAAAGCATGTCGCGGAGTTTGAAAAGGCTCTGGGCAGCCTGCGGCAGGGGATGTTCGCACCGGAAAACCGGGGCAAGATCATTCCCACCACGGACGAAGGCATCCCCATCTCCACCACGCTGCTGACCGAGGGCTACCTGCTCGAGAACGAGCTGACGCGCTTTCCCGGCGTCACCGACAGCCGCGCCGACGGCGTACGTCCGGTAATAGAGTGCACCCAGAACATTCCCTGCAATCCGTGCCAGGACGCGTGCAAAAAACAGTGCATCAAGATCGGCGAGAAAATCACGGCCCTGCCGTGTGTGAACGGAAAAAGCGACTGCACCGGCTGCGGCATGTGCGTGGCCTCCTGTTCCGGGCAGGCCATCTTTCTGGTCGACGAATCCCTGGACGGCGGTTTTGCCACGGTGACCTTTCCGTACGAGTTCCTTCCTTTGCCCGTACCCGGCATGCACGGCAAAGGGCTGGACCGCAGCGGCAGTCCTGTCTGCGACGCGGAAATAGTGGATGTCAAAAGCATCAAAGCCTTTGACCATACCAATCTCGTAACCATGCGCGTGCCAGCGGAAATGGCCATGACGGCCCGGTTTTTCCGCGCGGAGTGCTGAAATCATGAAAAATCTTAACGACAGATCAACGGATATCGGCCCGTTCACACCGCAGCCCGATGACGACCTGCTCATCTGCCGCTGCGAAGAAGTGACCAAAGGCGAGATACGCAGGGCCGTGCATGACGGCATGTTCACTCTGACGGAAATTCGCCGGTACCTGCGGACAGGCATGGGGTTGTGCCAGGGGCAGACCTGCGGGACTTTGATCAAACGCATAGTGGCCAAAGAGCTTGGCGTTTCGCCCCAGGATCTCGAACCGGCTGTTTCCCGCGCTCCCATGCGTCCGGTGGAGATGCGGATCATGGCCAGGGAACTTTCTGGAGAGGGCGAATGAGCACGCATGCGGATGTCATCATAATCGGCAGCGGCATCACCGGCAACGCCACGGCTTATTATCTGGCCAAAAAAGGGCTGTCGGTCATTGTCCTGGAGAAAAGCAAACACATCGGAAACGGCGGATCGAGCCGCAACGGCGGCGGCGTACGCCAGTCCGGGCGCGACAAGCGCGAACTGCCTCTGGCCATACATGCGGTGCAGCAGTTGTGGCCGACCTTGTCCGACGAGCTGGAGATGGACGTGGAGTACTACCAGGCTGGAAATCTGCGCCTGGGCAAAACCGAGAAGCACATGACGATTCTCGAGGGACTGGCGGAAAAAGCCCGTTCCACGGGTTTGGACGTACGTATGATCGACGGCGACGAAGCCAGGGAGATCTGCCCGTACCTCTCCGATCAGGTGGTCGGGGCGAGCTGGTGTCCCACGGACGGCCATGCCAACCCCATGCTGGCCACCCTGGCTTATTACCGCCAGGCGCGTCGTCTAGGCGTACGCTTCATCACCGGGGAGGAGGTCGACTCCATCCGCAAGATTCGCGGTAAAGCCAGGGAGGTAGTCACCCGGACCGGGAGCTATGAAGCCGGGACCATCATTTTGGCTGCCGGTTTCGAAAGCCGTCCCATTGCCTCCAGCGTGGGCATCGACATCCCCATGACCAGAGCCTTGCTGGAAGCCCTGGTGACCGAAGCGCAACCGCCCATGTTCTATCAGATGCTCGGCACCGCGGCGGCGGATTTTTACGGACACCAGAGCACGCACGGATCCTTTGTGTTCGGCGGGATTTCCGGACTGGAGGATGTGAACAAGGACAACGGCACTCCCGTGACCAGCAGCCTGACGGCGTCGTGCTGCTGCCGGGGCATCATGAGTTATTTTCCCTGCCTGGCCGAAGCCAAGATTGTGCGTACCTGGGCCGGATGGATCGACGTCTGCGCCGATCATGTTCCGGTCCTGAGCCATGTGGAGGAAGTCCCCGGACTGATTCTGGCCTGCGGGTTTTCCGGCCACGGCTTCGGCATCGCACCGGCCGTGGGCACCACACTGGCCCAAATGGCGGCCGGCGAAACCCCGTTACTCGACATTGAACCGTTCAGATACGACCGTTTCAAGGCCAAAATCTGAGCGGCGAGGAGTCAGCGTGAAATACAGAATCGAACAGGACAGCCTTGGGGAGCGCAATGTCCCGGCCTCGGCTTATTACGGCGTACAGACGCTGCGGGCCATGGACAATTTCCAGGTGACCGGAATTCCGGTGTCTCATTACCCTCGTCAGATTCAGGCGCTGGCCTGCATCAAAAAAGCGGCGGCCCAGGTCAATATGGCCCTCGGGCTGCTGGATCCGAAAATCGGCGTGGCCATCATCGGCGCCTGCCGGGAAGTACGCTCCGGCCTGCTGGATGATCAGTTCACCGTGGACGTCATCCAGGGCGGCGCCGGAACCTCGGTGAACATGAACGCCAACGAAGTCATCGCCAACCGGGCCCTGGAACTGCTCGGCCATGGCAAAGGCGAGTATGCGTTCTGCCATCCCAACAATCATGTGAATATGTCCCAGTCCACCAATGACGTGTACCCGACCTGTCTGCGGGTGAGCGCCATCTGGACCGGGCAGGATCTTGTCCGCGAATTGCGCAGCCTGCGGGAAGGTTTCACCGCCAAGGGCCGGGAGTTCGCGGATGTGATCAAGATGGGCCGGACGCAGCTTCAGGACGCGGTGCCCATGACCCTCGGGCAGGAGTTTGCCGCCTACGGGGTGACCATCGGCGAAGATGTGCAGCGGCTCGAGGAGGCCCTGGGCTTGATGCACGAGATCAATATGGGCGGCACGGCCATCGGCACGGGCATCAACACCAAGCCGGGCTATGCGGCCCTGGTCTGCCGGGAATTGTCGGACATCACCGGGCTGCCCCTGGTCAAGTCCGAGGATCTGGTGGAAGCGGGCAGCGATACCGGGGTGTTCGTACAGGTCTCCGGAGTCCTCAAACGGATCGCGGTAAAGCTTTCGAAGATCTGCAACGACTTGCGCCTGCTTTCTTCGGGGCCTTTTGCCGGACTGAACGAGATCAATCTTCCGGCCGTACAGCCGGGATCGTCCATCATGCCCGGCAAGGTGAATCCGGTCATTCCGGAGGTGGTGAACCAGGTCTGTTTCCGGGTCATCGGCAATGATTTGACCGTGACCCTGGCGGCTGAGGGAGGCCAGCTGGAGTTGAACGTGTTCGAACCCGTGATCGGTTTCAACATTTTCCAGTCCATGGACATGCTCACCCGTGCGGCGGCCATTCTTCAGGACAGATGTCTGCTCGGGATCACGGCCAACCGCGAGCGGTGCATGGAGATGGTCCGGCGTTCCTCCGGCATCGCGACCATTCTGGTGCCCTACCTCGGCTATGATGAAGCCTCCGGCATAGCCAAGGCGGCGCAAAGCTCAGGCCGGTCGGTGTACGACCTGGTGCTGGAAAAGGGGCTGATGACAGCGGCGCAGCTGGAGGATGTCCTGGATCCGGGCAAAATGATTTGCCCGCGTATGGTCCAGTCTAACGATACATGCAACATGGAGTAAGGATAACACGTACCAATTGGGAGTTTCCTATGAGCACAGAATTACGAAAAACCCTGGGATTTTTTTCATGCTTTTCCGTTGCAGTGGGACTTGTGGTCGCTTCCAGCACGCTGGTTTCACTGGGGCAGGGCATGGGCCTGGCCGGGGGCGGTTTCGTCATCGCCATGGCCACGGCCTGGTTGCTGCAACTTTTTTCCGCGCAGAGTTACGCGGAACTTTCCTGTATGATGCCACATGCCGGAGGCATCCGCTCCTACACCAAGGTTGCCATCGGTTCGCTGCCGGCCATGGCCGCGGTGATCCTGGCCTTCATCATTCCCAACCTCTTCGCCGCACCGGCCGAGTTGGCCGTTGCCGGGGCCGTAATCACCGAAACCTTTGCCCCCGGCGTTCCGCCCATTGTCTGGGGCGGAACACTTCTGGCCTTGCTGACCGTCACCAACGTTATGGGCGTGGATATCTTCGCCAAGCTGCAAATCACCTTCACCCTGACCATGATGGTTTCCATGGGGTTGCTTGGCATCATGGGGTTGACCGGCATCGGAACCCTGCCTGCGCCACATCTGCCGCACGAGGCGTTCAACCCCATGGGCATGGGGGTCTTCGGCCTGACCGCTCTGGCCATCTGGCTCTATATCGGCATCGAGTTCGTCACGCCCATGGCTCAGGAAACCAAAGAGCCGGAAAAGAACATTCCCCGAGCCATGGTCTACGGGCTGCTGGTAATTTTTATCGTCAATCTGGTGTACGGATACGCCTCGCTGAAATACGTTCCGGCTGAAGAACTGGCCAGTTCCAACCATCCGCATGTGGATATGGCTCTGGCCATGCTCGGCAGACCCGGCATGATCTGGATCGCCATCGTATCCATCTTCGCCAGCGCAAGCACCATCAACACGGTTATCGGCGTGGTGCCGCGCATGCTGTACGGTATGGCCGTAAGCCGCGAACTGCCTGTGGTCTTCCGGTCCATCCATCCGCGTTTCCACACTCCGTGGATCGGCATCCTGTTCATGGCCGGCAGCATCAGCCTGTTTTTCTTCAGCGGCATCCATGAGGCGCCGAATCTGATCGTCTACATTCTGGCCGCCTGTTGTTCGTGGCTGTTCGCCTACATCATTGCGCACATCGACGTCATCATCCTGCGCCGCCGCTATCCGCACGCCAAGCGTCCGTACAAAGCCCCGTTTTACCCGATTCCGCAGATCATCGGCGCGCTGGGTATGGGTTATGCCATCGTCAACATCGCACCTGTTCCGGAAATGGAAGGCACGATTTTCCGCATGGTGGGCATCATGGTCGCAGGAACGCTGGTTTATGTGTTTTTATGGCTGCGTTTTGTCGTCAAGCAACCCATGTTCAGCCCCATGGACATGCGTGAAGCCCAGGAAGAATGGGGCCTGGTGGAAAAAGAACTGTACAAGGACGGCATTCCGGCCACCTTTGTAATCAATCCGGGCTGCGGTCCGAGTTGCGGCGTGGGCGGCAAACCGGCATCACTCAAATCAACCGCCGAACAGGCATAACCCGCAGGAGCGCGTATGTATCTGATCCAATCCATCATTCGTCCGGAAAAAATACTCGAAGTCACGGATGCGCTGGCAGAAATAGGCGTGTACGGCATGACCAAGTTTCCGGTCATCGGCCGGGGCAAACAGAGTGGTCTCAAAGTCGGCGACATCATGTACAGGGACATGTCGAAAGAGATGGTCCAGACCATAGTCGACGAAGACCAGAAGGAAGCCGCCGTGGCCACGATCATGAAGGCGGCCCGTACGGGCGACGGCAATCACGGCGACGGCCGCGTGTTCGTCATTCCAGTGGCCGAGGCCTACACCATCCGTTCCGGGGACAGGAATCTGTAACCGACAAGAATAAAGAGGGTAGCCATGTTCGGATCGAGAGAGAAACGGCACAATGCGGCCAACCAGGCCATCCTGCAGACCTCGAGCCTTTTTGCCGGGATGTGGGGTGAGGCGGAGCTGGCCGAAAACGGCGACGTGCATTTTTCCGGTCTTCCGAAAACACTGCACGGGCTGACGGCAACCCAGACCTGGCAACGCCAGCCCCTGGGAGGGACAATGTCCGTGAATCTGTGCCTGACGCGGGAAATCGATGATACGGCGTACGGTACGCTGCGTTTTCGCAGCGGCAGGTTCCATCTCAAAGGCGACAGTGACACGGCGCATCGACTCATGGAACGGCTGCATACGGACTGGCCTCTTATGGAGAATTTGCGGCGTCTGGATCTGGCCGGGCTGACCATTGCGCTTTCCGAAGGCAAGGCGACCATCACCCTCACTCCCTACGGGGGCGGACTGGCTTTTCTGGCCTTGCCGCCCCTGCGGTACGCGGTGGCCTTTCCGCATGATCAGATAGAGCTTACAGCCCGGGTGCTTGAACGGCTTGAACGGATCGTCGGGAGGAAAGGCGACCAGAAGGTATCGAAAAACATCCACTGACTGTGGAAGATGCAAGCAACGATACTCGGTGCAGAAACAGGACATTATTGGCGCTGAGTAATAAGGAAGGCCACGCCATTGGCGTGGTCATACCTATTTGCCGCGGGAGCGCACTGTTACGAATTCAGCGTTCCCGTTGGTAACAGGAAAAATCAGCGCAGTACGAAGGTATAGCCGAAGCCGGAGCAGTCAGGTGTTCCGGCGAGGTTTTTCCGGACGCAGGAAACCGAGCCGTTTTTGAAGACCACCCAGAACGGGCCGTAGTTGTAGCCCGTATAGCCGTCCGCGGCCTTGCGTACGAAGGGCTGGCCGTACATGGATTCGATTTCGCGGGTGCCCATGCCTTTGCGGGCCAGGGCGGCGGCCGAGATGGACAGGCGCCGGGCAGGGGGCATGTGGATCACCGCGGGTTTGGGTTCGGGCGCGACGTTGTCGCTGGAATTTTCGGGCTGCGTATATACTGCGGGCTGCAGTTGCGGCGCGTCCTGTTGCGGAGTCCGGACGGGGGTGGTCATTTCCTGCCTGGCGGTTTCCTCCATGCGGCGCGCGTGCTCCTGCTTGAAGGTTTCGAGCTGGTGCGCCACTTCTTCCGGATCCACGGTACCGCGTACCTTGAGCCAGAGTTTGAGATGGTCGCCGTCCAGGCTGAGTTTTTCGTCCAGGATTTCCACCGTCAGCACAGCGGCGGCGAACGACGTAATTTCGTCGCGTTCGATCTGGAAATTGGCGCTGCGCGTCATGATTTCAACAAAAGCGCCGGCTTTTTCCGCGATGCGCCGTTTGGCTTCGTTCAAACACTGGTTTCGCGCATCGATACGCGAATCCGCGTCTCCCATGACATAGGAGTGCTCCAGTTCAATGGTTTCCAAAGCCGCCAGCGCCGTGCAGGGAAGCCCCAGGAACAGTATGAAGAGGGTCGTTAACCCGCAGATAAAACCGATCGCTGAAACGTGCCTTTGCCTGCCTTGCCGGATGCAGCCGGAATCGCCGTTGCACATGGATTTGCCCTTTGCGTTGTTGCCAGTTTGCCGAAGCCTGTTAAAAGGCTGACGCAGTTCATTCATTGGGGAGAGGAATGCAAAGAACGGGCCGGATAAAAAAAGACTGAAAAAGCCGGCAGCCTGCAGCCACCGGCTGGCAAAAGGCATGTCGTCATGCGTCAAAGCCCAGGCAGCCCCGCGGGAACGCGGCCGCGGATTATTCCATCAACTGCAGCCAGATTTCGCGCGTCTGCGGTCCGTCGAACTCACAGAAAATAATCCCCTGCCACTGTCCCAGCTGCAGGTTTCCGTCATCCACAAAGACCTGCTCGCTGGTGCCGATCACCGAACTTTTGATATGGGCGTCCGGGTTGCCTTCGTGCCGGTATTTTTCGGTATAAGGTACGAGTTTGTCCAGCATGTAGATGAAGTCGTTGGCCACGGTGGGGTCGCGTACGACATTGATGGTGATGGCAGCAGTGGTATGCGGGCAATAGAGCGTCAAAATGCCGTTCAGCCAGTTCAAATCCAAAACCATCTCTTGCACTTGGGGGGTGATGTTGACAAACTGTTCCCTGGTCACGGTTTTGATCAGAATTTTGCGCATACCTGGTCTCCCTTGGGTTGACGTACGGAAGAACGGTGGACTGAGAACACATCCGTATTAAGTATATTCCGTCCGCAGATATTCCGCAACAGTTGGGAAAAAAAGTGCTTCCCCCTCCGGGGCGGGTGCGAAGGAGAAAAGCGGCATGGACCCGGACAGAACTGACCAGGGCAGGGGCTTTCATCTGCTGGAGCCCGAATGGGAGGAGCGGCTGGCTTCCACCAACAGCGAGCTGGTACGCAGGCTGTCGACCGGAGAGGCGCTGGCTTCCGGCTATCTGCTGGCCGTTCGCGAACAGACCGCCGGACGCGGACGGCTGGGACATACGTGGAATTCGGCGCCCGGACGCGACCTGTGTTTTTCATTCGTGCTGAAGACTACTGCCGCTGCGGAAGAAATTGCCTCGTTGCCGCTGGTGGTGGGGCTCGGCGTATCGTACGGACTGGACGTCTACGGGGTGGCTTCAAGGGTGAAATGGCCCAATGATATTCTGGTGGGCGGCAAAAAGCTCTGCGGCATTTTGTGCGAGCGTGTTTCCAGCTGTCCGGAGTATGTGGTGGCCGGAGTGGGCTGCAACGTGAACATGGACCGGGAAGACGCAGCGCGTATCGATAAACCGGCGACTTCGCTGTTGCTGGAGACCGGCCGGGTTCATGCCATCGATGACGTGCTGCGGGACTTGCGGCAGGCTATGACTCCCTGGCTGGAGCAGTGGCGTCAGGGCGGGTTCGCAGCCGTACGTGCGGCCTGGCTGGAGCGCAGCGCCGACCTGGGCGAACGGGTCACGGTACGGACGCCGGGGCAGGAACGACGCGGACGTCCGGCCGGTTTCGGACCTCAGGGGGAACTGTTGCTGGAGGGCGATGACGGAAAGGTGACGCCGGTCTGGGCCGGAGATATCGAGACGGGATGAGCGCAGCGGCCTGTTGGCGGGCTAGCGCATTTTCGCCTTGAAACAAGGCTCGCATCTGAAACTATGTCCTATTATTTCAGATAAATGCATAAGAGCATCTAGGTCTTTTCACGATTAAGATGCTCTAAAGCAGAAAAGGAGCACGGCCCGAACCATGCTCCTGCCGCATAACTATTGTTACAGCGCTATTCCTGGCCCTTGGCCAGGTAGTCGGCAATCATGGCGTCGTAACGCGAAACCATGGCGAAGGTCTGAACGGCCAGTTCGCGCCGCAGTTCAAGACCCACAGTGAAATCGCCCGCTTCCAGTTCGCTGCGGATCCGCGCGTAGGCGTCGGTGCCGGGCACCACCAGCACGCTGTGGTAATTTTTGGCCGAAGCGCGCAGCAGGGTGGGACCGCCAATGTCGATCTGTTCCACAGCTGCTTTGAGATTGGCGCCGTCCGCCACGGCAGAGGCGAAATCATAGAGATTCACACAGATCATGTCGAAAGCTTTGATGGAAAGTTCATCAAGCGTACGCAGGTGTTCGGGAAGGTCTTTGTCGGCAAGAACGCCGGCATGGATATGCGGATGCAGTGTTTTCACGCGTCCGCCCAGGATTTCGGGAAAGCCCGTGACCTGGCTTACGGAGATGACCGGCAGTCCGGCCTCTTCCAGCTTTTTTTTGGTGCCGCCTGTGGAAACCAGTTCCACGCCGTTCTGCGCCAGAAAACCGGCGAATTCCACAAGCCCGCTTTTGTCCGTCACGCTGAGCAGCGCGCGGCGAATAGGCAATGCGTCCATATGCCCTCCTCGCTTTTTTTGTAAGGAAGTGCCAAAAAGCCCGGTCCTTGGCAAGCGGAAGGATGCCACAGGAAATGATTTCCCAGCCTTCTCACGCCAGCGAAAAAGGCCGGGAAATCAAATGGGGAGGGGAGAAGTTAAAAAATTCTACCGCATCAGGCCTCTAAGGTGTCATAGAGTTCTTTGCAGGCCTCGTTGGACGGGTCGCGCTGGAGGATGTTTTCCAGATGCCCGCGAGCATCCGAATTGCGTCCCAGTCCCACCAGACATCCGGCCAGGGCAAAGCGGACATCGTCCTTTTCCGGCGCCACGGCGAGAAAATTCTCCAGATAGGGAATAACCTCATCCAGCCGGTGCAGAACGTGTCCCAGCTGAATGATGCCGAATGTGGCCACCATGTTCTCTGGGTTGAAGTCCAGGGCCTTCGTGTAGTTGTCGAAGGCTTCCTCATGGCGGCCGGCTTCGGTCAGCATCAGTGCCATGCCGGACAGGGCCTTGTCGTTGGGCTCTATTTCCGCTGCCTTGCCGTACAGGTCCAGGGCTTTTCTGTTCTGGCCCCGGTGCACGGCAATGGTTGCCAGCCCGATATAGGGTTCAGGATGTACGCCGTTGCTTTTGACCGCTTTGACGTAGTATTCCTCTGCTTTGTCAATGTCGCCCATAAACAGGTAACATTCGCCTAGTTCCTTGTTGATTTCATAATCAAGATGGGTACTCATAATCTCCCCTCCATCTAAAAAGCGTATTCGCCTTTGCCGTGCCCACCATATACGCAGGCATGTTTTTGGCCAGTAAAGCCAGGTAAGCAAATTTTGCCTTCGTAAACATCTCGGGGACACTGTAGCAATCTCCATGCCAGTCCAGTTGCATTTTTTCGCTGACACCAGTTCCATCGTCTGAAAAATCCGCTTGCTTTAGGGCTCCGCACAGAAATTTCTCTCTATTTTAAATAGTTTTCAGGAAAATCATTTGCTGTAACGCCTTACGATCCGGTTCTCGTCGCCTGAACGGCTTTACAGAGCGTCGGAAACCAGACTTTCGGGCTTTTTTCTCTTATGGCATATTTAATTATATCTTTATATTTCAGATAGATAATTCGTATGGAACAGTGGTTGCAGAGTGGGTCTGCAGCAAGAGAGAAGCCGCGGTAGAAATGCGGCGCAACACGGAGGCAATACGCATGAAAAGTCTGTTTCCAGAACATGTGGAACTCACCGGCAAGGTTCTCGATCTGAGGCTGGAGCGTCAAAATGTCGTCATGAGCAATCTGGCGAACCTCAATACGCCCAACTACAAGGCGCTGCACCTGGAATGGGAGGATGAACTGCAGAATGCTCTGGCCCTGAACCAGCGCGGAAAGATGTCCCGCACCGAGAAGCGGCACATGCCGTCCGGGCTTAACCCCAGCGAGATCGACGGTGATTTTATCAAGGGCTGGCAGCCCCACGTCGTCAAAGGGGATGATTCTGTGGATCTGGATACGGAAATGGCCAAAATGTCCAAGAACAACATGATGTACAGTGCATTGACCACCATTTTGAAGAAGAACTTCGAAGGTCTGAAGACTGTAATAAGCGACGGAGGTAAGTAGTATGGACTTCATGAGCGCTTTTGACATTGGTGCCTCGGCGTTAAGCGCCGAGCGGACCAAGATGAATATTATTTCCATGAACCTGGCCAACACCAACACCACGCGTACGCCCGAGGGCGGACCCTATCGCAGAAAGAGCGTGACCATGGCCGCGACGCCGGTGGAAACGCCGTTCGGCAAGGCCATGCAGACAGAGCTGGACCGCCAGCTTCGGGGTGTGCGGGTCATGGACATCGCCACGGACAAGCGCCCTTTCAAGCGGGTGTATGATCCCGGACATCCGGATGCCGACAAAGAAGGCTACGTGTCCTTACCGGACATCAACGTGGTGGAAGAGATGACCAACATGATCACCACCATGCGGACGTACGAAGCCAATACGGCTTCCATCGAGGGTGTCAAAAACATGTTCAACAAGGCGCTGGAAATCGGCAAGTAATTGCCGGAAAGTGCACAACTTGAGGAGATAAGACAATGGCACTGAACAGCATCGCCGCCATGCGGGCCTACGGGGCGTCCATGGACGCGGCCGGCACCCAGAAGAATACACGCGGGCTCCAGGCCAAGAAAAGCCAGGAAACCGAAAAATCTTTTGCGGAGACCATTGCCGACTCCATAAAAAACGTGAATGAGCTGCAGAACGAAAAAGCCCAGGCCACGGAAGCCTTCGTGGCCGGAGAGAACACAAGCATTCACGACCTGATGATCAGCCTGCAAAAGGCCAGCATCGCAGTCAGCATGACCTCCACGGTCCGTAACAAAGTGCTCGAAGCCTATAAAGAATTGTCACAGATCAGCTTTTAACAGCCATAGAGAAAGAAACGATCAAGCCGCGTAGGAGATACCCATGTCCCCATTATTGAAAGATTCCACGCTCAAATTACGCTCCTTTTGGGAAAATACCAATTTAACCCAGCGCGTATTTATTGGTGGCCTCGCGGCTACAGTTGTGATTGGTTTTTTTCTGATGGTCTTCTGGATGAACCGTCCGAGCTACGGCGTACTGTATACGAATCTGCAGTCCGAAGATGCGGCCAGAATCGTTGAACAGCTGAAAAAGAACAAGGTCGAATACCAGCTGCAGAGCAACGGTACCACCATCCTTGTTCCAGAAGACAAAGTGTATGATCTGCGACTGGAACTCGCCGGAGAAGGCGCCATCATGGGTAACGGCGTAGGCTTCGAGATTTTTGACGAAATGAAAGTCGGCCAGACCGATTTTGTCCAGAAGATCAATTACCAGCGCGCCCTGCAAGGCGAACTGAGCCGCACCATCACTGAGTTTCCCGTAGTCGAACGGGCCAGAGTACACCTGGTGATTCCGAGCAAGAGCCTGTTTATCGAAGAACAGGCCAAGCCCTCGGCATCCGTTGTGCTCAAGCTTGTGGACGGCAAAAAGCTCCAGCCCAAAGAAGTGCAGGCCATCGTCAATCTGGTGGCGCTGGCAGTGGAAGGCCTGGATAAAGGGCGTATCACCGTATCCGATACGCAGGGCCATCTGCTCTTTTCGCCCAGCGATGAAAACAGCCTGGAAGGCATGACCACCACCCAGCTCGAATACAAGATGACCATGCAGCGGAATCTGGAGCACAGAATTGAGGAAATGCTTTCTCCTGTCATCGGTCCGGGCAAGGTAATCGCCAAGGTCAACGCCGATCTGGATTTCAGCCAGCAGCAGATTCATGAAAAGACCTACGATCCTGACAGCGGCGTGGTTTTGTCCGAACAGCGTCAGGAAAGCACCACCCAGGGCCGGGCGAACACAGAATCCGGCATTCCCGAAGCGAATTTCCGCGGCGACGGCATTGCCGGAGCCCTCAGCCAGACCCAGACCAGCAGCGAAACCCGCACCACCAACTTCGAATACAACAAAGTTGAGAAAGATATTGTCGCTCCAGTGGGCCAGTTAGATCGCTTAACCGTTGCAGTCATCGTGGATGGTACGTATACTAAGAATGAAGAAACAGGTGAGTATGTCTTCACTCCTCGCTCGGATGAAGAGCTGATACGTCTCAAGCAGCTGGTTGAACGCGCCGTTGGCATCAAAAGCGACCGGGGCGATGAAATTCAGGTTTCCACCATTGAGTTCGGTGCGCCTGAACTGGAATTCGAAGAGTCTCTGGCCCAGATCATCATCAAGAACGCCATGCGGATGAGCAAACCCATCCTCACGGCCTTGTTGATCTTCCTCTTCATGCTCCTGGTGGTCCGGCCCGTGATTCTCGCGCTGATCCGGCCGCGTGTCGAGGGCGAAATGGTGGAAGGCCTCGAAGGATTGCCTGAAGGCCAGGAACGCCTGGCTTTGATTGAAGGCGACGACGACGAAGCCGAAGCTCTCGACGCTCTGAAGAAGATTGAAGACATCAAAGCACATGCCGTACAGTTGAGTGAACAGAACCTCGACCAGGCAGTTGCGATTCTGAAATCTTGGATGAAAGATGGAGAACAGGCCCATGCCTGAGACGCTAACCGGTCAGCATAAAACAGCAATACTGCTGCTCGCCATGGGCGATAAATTCACCACCGAGATGTTCAAGCGCATGGAGCGTTCGGAGATAGCCCAGGTCTCCAAAGCCATGGTCGAGCTTGAAACCGTGCCCAAGGAACAGGTGGAGGAAGTCGTCAGGGAATATCACAAGGCGCTGGTCACCGGCCAGGAAATGATCACCGGCGGTGCGGAAACCGTCAAGCGCCTGCTGATGAAAAATCTCGATTCGGACACGGCCAAGTATATTATGGACGCTCTGGATCTGGATCACGGGCCGGTTCCCTTCCGCGAACTGGAGAACGTCAGTCCGCGTATTCTGGCCCAGATACTGCGCAACGAACACCCGCAGACCCTGGCCCTGATTCTGGGCCACCTGCACCACGACCAGGCGGCGGAACTGCTTTCCAACCTGCCGGCTGGCGTACGTCCGGAAGTCCTTATGCGTCTGGCCAAGCTGGAAGCCGTGCCCGAGGAAATGCTGGTGGAAGTGGACAAGGTTCTGCAGAGCCAGCTCATCGCCATGGGCGGCAAGGAAGGCAAGAAGGTCGGCGGCGTGCAGGCCGTGGCCGAAATCCTCAACGCCGTGGACCGCTCCACCGAAGAGGAAGTCCTCTCCGAAATCGAAGAGGAGTCCGCGCAGATGGCCGAAGAAATCCGCAACCTCATGTTCGTGTTCAACGATATCATGGGCCTGGACGACCGCTCCATCCGCGAACTGCTCAAGGAAATTTCCAACGAAGACCTTACCACCGCGCTCAAGGGAGCTTCCGAAGATCTGCAGGACAAGTTCTTCAAGAATCTGTCCGAGCGCGCTTCGAACATGATCAAGGAGGACCTGGAAATCATGGGTCCGGTACGTCTCTCGGATGTGGAAGGCGCCCAGCAGAACATCGTCAAGACAGTCCGCAGACTCGAAGTCGAAAACAGAATCGTCATCAGCAGAGGATCCAGCGATGTCTTCGTCTGATCAGGCAAAGAAGCCGGAAAAAGAGGTGCGGAATACCGGTAAGATCATCATGGCTGCCGGAACCGCTTCGCGACAGGAAATGACCGTCGACGAAATGACGGCGCGCGGCCGGCAGAATCTCTGGAACGCGTCCGTTGAAAAGGAATATTTCGAACGCATCCGCAACAAGGCCACCATGCAGGCCAAACATATCTTCCAGAAAGCCCAGGAAGAAGCGAATAAAATCAAGGAAGACGCCTATCACCAGGGCTATAGCGAGGGTATTGCCCAGGCCCAGCTGCAGCTGGATCAGGCCAACCAGGAATGGGCCGCATCGCTGGTGCAGGCTCTGGAGGCCGTTAATCACGGTTGCCAGGGCATTTGGGAGTATCACCGTCAGGATCTTGTCCTGCTGGTCCGGCTTGTGGTGGAAAAAGCGCTGCAGATCAATCTGAACGAGCATCGCGAGGAAATTCTTACTGCCTATCTGGATCAGGCCATCGGCTCGCTGGAAGGCAGCCGCCATTATCTGCTGCGGGTCAATCCGCAGGATCAGGAAGCCTTGGAGTCCATTTTGCTCGATGCGCGCGAGCGCCATCCGTCCCTGAAAAAATGGGTCGTCAAAGGCGATCCCAATATGCAGGCCGGAGGTCTTCTTGTGGAGACCGACCACGGCATGGTGGACAACACCCTTGAAGGGCGTCTCTCGCAGCTTGTGCCCATTCTGGATGAGCTGGAACTGACCTTTCAACCGCCGGAAATTTCCGCTCCGGACAGCGTCTACGAGCAGGCCGCAAGCCAGCCGGGCGTTGCCCCCGAAGAATACGAGCAGACCTACGCGTCCGACGACCCTGGCGAAGCTTTGCCCACCCATGAGGGAACCATCAATCTGGCAACCGACGCGGCGGATTGATGAGCCTGGATCCCCACTCCTGTTGCGCCGTCATCGGCGATACGCAGCTGAGCCGGGTGTACGGCAAGGTGAGCAAAGTCGTGGGACTTATCGTGGAAGGCCGCGGCATCAAAGCTCCCTTGGGAGCCGTATGTACGCTGCTGACCGGTGAGTCCGGCGATAAAGGCATTCCGGCAGAAGTCGTGGGTTTTCGCGACAACAGCATCCTGTTCATGCCCTATGAAGAAGTCCGGGGCATCAAACCCGGCAGTCTGATCCAGAGCGCCAGTGTGCCGCCGCTGTTTCCGGTGGGGCAGCATCTGCTGGGCCGCGCTGTCGACGCCTTCGGGCACCCGCTGGACGACAAGGGCACGGTCTGGCCCGACAAATATTATCCTATTTATCAGTCTCCCCCCAGTCCGCTTTCCCGTCCGCGGATCACGGATCCGCTGGATGTGGGCGTGCAGGCCATCAACGGCCTGCTGACCCTGGGTAAAGGACAGCGCGTGGGCATTATGGCCGGTTCTGGCGTGGGCAAGAGCACGCTGATGGGCATGATGGCCCGTTACACCGTAGCCGACGTCAACGTCATCGCACTGGTGGGAGAACGCGGGCGCGAGGTGCTGGAGTTCATTGAACGGGATCTCGGTCCCGAGGGCATGGCCCGTTCCGTGCTGGTTGTCGCCACCTCGGACGTCAGCCCGCTGCTGCGGATGCGCGCGGCTTTCGCTGCCACGGCGGTGGCCGAATATTTCCGCGACCTGGGCAAGGACGTACTGCTGATGATGGATTCCGTGACCCGTTTCGCCATGGCCGCCCGCGAGGTGGGGCTGGCGGTGGGCGAACCTCCCACATCCCGGGGCTACACGCCCTCGGTCTTCGCCCAGTTGCCCAAACTGCTCGAACGCGCCGGACGCAGCGACAAAGGCACCATAACCGGCATTTACACGGTTCTGGTCGACGGCGACGATTTCAACGAACCCATTGCCGACGCGGTGCGCTCCATCCTGGACGGCCACCTGGTACTGACCAGGGATCTGGCGGACCAGGGCCATTACCCGTGCATCGACGTACTTAAAAGCATCAGCCGTCTGCGCAGCGAGGTCACTCCCGCTCCCGCCAAAAAAGCCGGGCAGGTGATTCTGCGCCTGCTGGCCACCTTCCAGCGCGTGGAGGACATGGTCAACATCGGCGCCTACTCCAAGGGCAGCAATCCCGAAATCGACAAGGCGCTGCAGATGATCGGCCCCATTCGCCAGTATTTGCAGCAGCCCATTGAAGAACCGCGGAACCTGCAAAGCTCCTTCAAGAACATCGGCGAACTGGCCCGCCAGGTGGATCAATAATTCCTGTATTTATTTGATTTTTATAAAAGGCAAGTAAAACAGTAGGATGTCTGCATTCACTGTATTTATATGTGCCATAAGTCCCTATCTTTATTTCTTTTTTGTTCCCGCTACATTTTTTTCATTTTCCGCGTGTAATCCTCATCCTACTCGTGTATAGTTAGTATCCCCTTCCCCGCATAACACCAACGAGTTGGAGTGAGCGTATGAAAGCATTTGTTTGTGCCAAAGAATCCTTAGTTCCATGGTTCGTGGGACTGTTCTTTGGAGTATTGCTGGCAGTGTGTTTTGCCGTTCAGGCACATGCCGCGGATAAAGTAAAAAATTCCGTGGCGCTTTCCAGTACCATCCAGTCGCAGGGCACGGCCCGGGTCATCGTCAAGTTCGCCGTGTCTGATTACGCCAAACTGCAGGCCGCTTCGTTGCGGTTTCCCGGCGTGACTCCGGGAATGGTGGCCCCTGCAGCTGCGGGGGCGGCCGACAAGGCTCTTGCCTCGGGTATTGCTTCCGGTATAGGCAGCGCCCTGCAGTCCATTGACCAGGGCAGCATCGAGATGATGCGTACGTTCAAAACCATACCGTTCGCCGTGCTTAGAGTGGATGCTGCCGGACTGCATGCTCTGGAGGATTCACCCGCTGTTCTCTCAATAGAAGAGGATGCTGTCGCGGTTCTCCCGGACCCCGTCGACGCGGACAACGGAGAGGCGTCTCCGCAATTGAGTACGAGCACCGGTGTCATCGGGGCGGACCAGGCCTGGGCCGCGGGATACGACGGCAGCGGCTGGTACGTAGCCATTCTGGACACCGGCATTTTGAATTCCCATGAATTTTTTGCCGGAAAAGACATCGTGGAAGCCTGTTATACGTCGAAGATTGATGGCTACAACCCCAACGCCCGCCTCTGTCCCAACGGCGAGGACAATCAGACCGGCACAGGCGCGGCCGCTCCTTATCCGAGCACCAACAGCGGCTATGAGCACGGCACGCATGTGGCGGGCATTGCGGCCGGTCATCTGTCCGACGACTCCCTCAACGGTGTAGCCAAAGGCGCGAACATCATCGCTGTGAATGTTTTTTCCAATGGTTTGAGCTCTTCTTCTGGTCTTGTATCCTTTTCGTCGGATCAGATTTTGGGACTGGAATACGTCTATTCGCTGCGTAATACGTATTCCATCGCGGCTGTGAACATGAGTCTGGGCGGCGGACAGTATTATGCCACCTGCGATGATGTGGATACGTCCCGGACCGCCATCATCAACAACCTGCGCGATGCGGGCATAGCCACCGTGATCGCTTCGGGCAACAATTCCTGGTGTGATTCCGTCGCCATACCGGCATGTATTTCCACGGCTCCTGCCGTGGGAGCTACGAACAACAGCGACGTCCGCGCGGATTTCAGCAACTGGCGGGACGAACTGGTGCCGCTGTTCGCTCCGGGCGTGAGCATTTATTCTTCCCTGGCTTCCGGAGATGACGCCTACGGCTATGAAAGCGGTACTTCCATGGCGACTCCGCATGTCTGCGGTGCCTGGGCCATTCTGAAGCAAAAATCCAACGCGGGTGTGGATACCATCCTCAACGCCCTGACCAGTACGGGCGCCGCTGTGGATTTTGACGGCGACTGCAGCAGCCCTTCGGGCATCAACCGTCGGATATCCGTCATGGACGCTCTGAATGCGTTGGCGGGAACATCCGCCGATCAGCCCGATATTCTCTGGCGCAATCCGGACAACGGCAAGGACGTTGTCTGGTACATGAACGGCACCAGCTACAGCAGTTTCGCGACTATCAACGACTGCCCGACTGGCTGGGAAATCGTGGGAACGGGTGATTTCGACCAGGACGGCAATGACGACATTGTCTGGCGCCAGCGCAGCGGCGAGCGCACCGCTCTGTGGTATATGGACAATACCTCTGTCAAAAGCTGGACCTATCTGGATTCCGCCCCCACGGCCTGGAAACTCAGAGGAGTCGGGGATTTCAATGCGGACAGCAATCCTGACTTTGTCTGGCGTAATCCGGATACCGGCAGCAACTGCATCTGGTATATGACCAACGCGACCAGGGACAGCATCGCTTTCTTCGACAGTCGCGACGCTCCCTGGGACATCGCAGGCGTTGGCGATTTTAACTCGGACAGCAAGCCGGATCTGCTCTGGCGGAATTCCGACAGCGGCGACAACGACGTCTGGTTCATGGACAATACGTCCGTATCCGGTACCTCGGGGCTGACGAATGCGGGAACGGATTGGAACATTGCCGGAGTGGGGGACTTCAACACCGACGGCAATCCGGACATCTTATGGCGTTGGCCCAGCAGGAGCAAAAACGTCATCTGGATCATGAACGGCACGACGTTGTCCAGTGTGTCGACGACCAATGATGCCGCTTCGCCATGGGATCCGCAGGGAGTAGGCGTGTTCCATTAGAGCGTCTTCACCTGGAAAAAGGCATAACGAATCCGGCCGGCGTTGCTGCAACGTCGGCCGTTTTTTTTGCGGAGCGTTTCAGGGCATTTCAGTTAAACAGCCCCTTTTCTGGAAACTGGATCAGGAATTGGAATGGTGAAGTTCGGGGTCGGATTTGAATTTCGCTATTTCTTTGAGAAAGTCTATGGCGGCCTCGGCGCTGAGCGAGTAGGGGGCGAATTCCTGGGATGGAAAATATTTAAAGATGACAGAGGATTCGACTCCCTGCATGTTGACGTAGCCCATGCTCCATTCGGAAAAATCACGCTTGTAGACGGCGGCATAAGCCAGAATGACCGGGTGCGTGTGGCGGTTGTCGGTAAAAATGCGTTGCAGCACTTCAGACACCATGTCGCGGTCACCCTCCAGCCATTGCATGAAAAAACGCGTATCGTAGAGCAGCAGGCCGGTAATTCCGCGCTTGATGTTGGCTTCGCGGGCCTGGACAAGCAGATTCAGAATATCTTTTGTTCCGGTTTCAATTTGGTGTGAGCTTGCATAAATAAGTCTGGCTAAGGACATTACAAGGGCCTCCAAGTCCTGCAAGGGATCGGCAGAAATAAGAAACTACTGACTCCAGTGACGAGAAACCCAGAAGTTACATGAGTCAGCTGTAGTGTTACAGAGAAAAAAAGTCTTATGAACACATCCAGCTGCAATTTGTATCAAAGAAAAATTTTCACCACAATCGAATTTGCAATGTCGATAAAAAAAGAACAGACCAGAGGGACTACGATAAAGGCTTTGTGGGAAGCACCGTAGCGTTCGGTCACCGAAGTCATGTTGGCGATGGCCGTGGGCGTGGAGCCCAGGGAAAAACCGGCGAAGCCCGAGCAGATGACTGCGGCGTCATAGTTTTTTCCCATGCAGGGAAAGATGACGAAGAGGATGAATACCGTCACCACGAGGGTCTGAACCGCCAGAATACTCAGGATGGGAAGCGCCAGGGCCATAATCGACCATAACTCCAGGCTCATCAACGACATGGCCAGAAAAATCCCCAGAGCGATATCCGCAATGATAGCCAGAGAAATGGACTCGGACGGCCAGGGATATTTGGGAAAGATATTGGGTATGGTGTTGGTGACGATAATGCCCACCAGCAGGCAGGAAACGAACAGCGGCAGCGTTATGCCCTGAGATTTGAAGAAGGCGTCCAGAACCCAGCCGAGCATGATGCAGAACTGGGTGACCAGCAGGGCGCGCAGCACTTTGACGTAGTCTATGGAGTTCGCTTCAGGGGAGTCCTCCATTGTGCCGATATCCGGTTGTTCGTGGAGACTTGGTTCGAGTTTGTGGCGCTTGACCAGATAATTGGCGATGGGACCGCCGAGAAGGCTCGAAAGAACCAGGCCGAATGTGGCGCAGGCTGTGCCGATTTCCAGAGCGCGGTCCATGCCTTTGATTTTTTCCAGTTCCGGCGCCCATGCGATAACGGTGCCGTGCCCGCCCACCAGCGACAGCGTGCCGCCCAACAGTCCGGTGATTCTGTTTTGTCCCATCAGCTGGGCGACAAAGGTGCCTGTCAGATTCTGTATGAACAGAAATCCCACGGTGAGCGCCAGCAGCAGAAACAGCGCCGGGCCGCCCGCGACAAGCTTTTTAAAACTGGCATTGAGGCCGATGGTGGTGAAAAAATAAAGCAGCAGCCAGTCGCGAATGGTGAGGTTGAACTCGATGTCGATATTGAAGCCGTAATGCAGCACCGCAAGCAGTAGTGACGCCAGCAGGCCGCCGGTAACAGGTTCGGGGATGGAGTAGCGCTGCAGCAGGGGGACGTGTTTGTTGATCCGCCAGCCAATCAGAAAAAACATGATGCCCAGGTTCGCACTGTCAAACTGCCCGATCGAATACTCCATACACCCTCCCGCTGGTGTCGCCTTTCCTTGAGGTTTATAGTATATGGATATTCATAGCAGAAAGTGCGTGTGATTGCCATGCTGAAAGTGATTAAGTGCCAGTTGCGCGGAAATTCGTACCTGGTCCTCCATACGCGGCAAAATTATTAACTTCAGATTGGAGTTTTCCCTATGCAGATCGCCGATTCGACCACCATAACCCAGCTACGCGAACTGAGCTTCAAGATCAACGAACTGTATGGCTACGGTCAGCGCGACCAGGCGTTCGCCTTGCTCGAAACGGCAATGCAGCAGGCCGAGGAGCAGGACGCGGCCTATTTCCTTTTTTTCCAGGCCAAGAAACTGAGTTACGATGGAGACCATGCGCAGGCCGAAAAACTCCTGCGTCAGGCTCTCGAACTGCGTTCCGCTGATCCGTACCTGCTCAAAAATCTGGGAACCTGCCTCGGACAGCAGGATCGGGACAACGAAGCCATTCCGCTGTTCGATCTGGCCATGGAACTCAACCCAAAGGACAGCCGGACCTGGCTGGCCAAAGGCGTGTCCTTGTCCAAACTCGGACGCGAAGAAGAAGCCATCGCCCACTATGACCGGGCTCTGGAATACAACCCGAACAATTACAACGCCTGGCGGCAAAAAGGGGTTTCTTCGCTGGAACTGGGGCGCGTACGCGAAGCCCTGTCCTGTTATGAAAAAGCGCTCGAACTCAATCCCTCTGATTGCAACTGCTGGCTGGACAAAGGCATCACCCTGGCGGAACTCGATTATTGGGAAGAGGCCCTGGAAGCGTTTCAAAAAGCCCTCGAGCTGGAACCCGAGAACTCCGATGCCTGGCGGGAAAAAGGCGTGGCCCTTGCAGGTCTGGGGCGCGATTCCGAGGCCATTGACTGCTTTGACAAAGCCTTGTCCCTGAATCCGCAGGACGCCGACGCCTGGAGGCAGAAGGGTGTTTCCCTGTCCTGTTCGGAGTGCGAAGAGGAAGCCCTGGGGTATTTTGAAAAGGCGCTGCAGCTGAACGCGCATGATTTCGACGCCTGGCGTCAGAAAGGCGTCACCCTCTGCGCCCTGAACCGGCAGCAGGAGGCCCTGGCGTCATTCGACGCGGCTCTCGAACAGAATCCGCTGGACTATCATACGTGGCGCCAGAAAGGCGTGGCTCTGTCACAGTTGGGAGAGGAAGTGCCGGCACTGGAGCATTTCGACAAGGCCCTGTCCCTGAATCCCGGCGATCCGCGCGCCTGGCGGGAAAAAGGCATTTCACTTTCGCATCTGGAGGATTACGAGGCAGCGCTCTACTGCTATGAGCAGTCGCTTGATCTGGTGGATGTCGACGCATGCTATACGTGGTACCTCAAAGGGCTGGCTCTGCTGGAATTGAAACGGCAGCAAGAGGCCGTGGCCGCCTTCGACAAGGCCATTGCCCTGAACCCTGATGATTCGGACGCCTGGTTCTACAAGGCCAGGACCTTGTCTCAGATGGACCGCGGCGAAGAAGCCCTGGTCTGTTTCGACAGGACCCTGGAACTGGTGCCGGAAGATTATGAAGCCTGGCGGGACAAGGGCCAGGCCCTGACCGGACTCAACCGTCAGGAAGAAGCCCAGAAATGTTTTGAAGGCGCACTGAACCGTCTGGGGGACGCACCCGAGGATCTGGCCGAACGGGCCTACGTACTCTACAAGCTCTTTCGGGAAGACGAAGCCGCTGAGTTGATCCAGGAGCTTCGCCAGCGTTTCCCCCATCTGGAACATGTGGAGAATGTCTACCAGTTCCTGGCAGGCGCTCTGGGCTTTGGCAGAGAGTGATCTCCCTGTAAAAAATGCTTTCCGCGTCCGGAGGCGCCTGCTTTTTTAGTTGAGGGAAGCCGGAGCCCCAACGGGGCGGAATACAATAGCCCGGGGCAACGCCCTGGGTGGCAGTCAAAATTAAATAAGCCCTGAAGGGGCGACATGATGAAAGAATGTCGCCCCTTCAGGGCTTCAATTTATGTCTGACATTTCACTGTATTAATTGGCTTTAACCTTATCGTTTCCTCATATTCTAAGCGGCCTTGCTCTTCGGAACTGCGTGCAATTTTGCGCCCGGCAGCAGGTTGAGAAAATTATCCATTGCAACCTTTTGCGCCGCAGCCGGTTCCAGAGCATCCAGCAGCGCGTAATATTTGACGATGTTGTGGTGATAGGTTGCGAAATGGCCGATATTGTCCGAGCCGATGAAAATCCTGTCCTGAAAGTCTTTCACCAGGGCCAGCCATTCCGGCCGTACGCCGCCCTGAGCGTCCAGTACGTAGTTGTCGAACATAATCCAGGACAGATCCAGATTCAGGTTGCCGTGTGCATCCAGCATGGTTCGCAGCATGGCCGTGTATTGCTGCTGGTTCAGGTCCAGATAGCGAGATAAGCCTGCATGAGCCCAGATGAATTTTGTCTTGGGATGGTTGGAAAGAGCTTCGTTTACTTCATGCGCGTAGATGGGCTTGTCCAGGCGGTTTCTGGATGTCGCGTTGTTGTGCAGACAGACCGGCAGTCCCCGTTCGCCGGCCAGGTCGTAAATTGCGGCCAGGGCCGGGTGGTTGCCGCGTGCGGTTTCTCCGTACGTAAGATTGGTCAAATCATCCCTATGGCCGAAAATTTCGCCGATTCCCTGCCAGACGTCCGGATATTCATCCAGCATACGCTGGACGTGCAGAATGGCATGCTTGTCCGTGGCATTGATGCCGCAGATAAAGGGGTGAAAGCGTTTTTTATTTGACTCGGAAAGCTCCTGATACCGTCTTGCGATGATGAAGTCCGTGGCAGTGTACCAGTAGGTCCGTCCGTTGTCGTCCAGGTAATAGGTCGGCTCCAGCGGTTCGGCCGCATCCCATTTTTTGGTCAGCGGCATGCCCGAGAACATGATATGTTCCACGCCGGCGGCATCCATGGAATCTATCAGGGCCTGCATGCCTTCTGTTTTTTGCACAAAGTCCAGATAGTGGAAATGTCCGTCTGCGACCTTATAACGTACGGGGGCCGCTGCAACGTCCGTTGTTGCCTGTGCCAGCGCCCAGGCCGGTGGCAGGGCAGGGGCCATGCCGCAGGCCAGAGCTCCGGCTGCGGTCCATTTCAGGAATGTTCTGCGATCCATGAACTTCTCCTTTCATTGGCCAGAGTTAGTTAAGTTCCAAAGGTAATGGCTCGGTACTGTGCGGCAAAAGTTTTTCTATAGCTATAGCTCGTATCGGTATTTATGGTCTAGCCCCGATTGACCCTTCTGGTGTATGCTGCCGCCCATGGGATACAAGATACTGATTATCGACGATGAAGAGGCCATCCGGTTTTCCCTGCGCGGGGTGCTCGAGGACGAGGGGCATGAGGTCCTGGAAGCGGCCACCGGAGAAGAGGCCCTGGAAATTCTGGGCAAGGAAATGCCGGATCTGCTCTTTCTGGATATCTGGCTGCCCGGCATGGACGGGCTGAGTGTCCTGGAAGCTTTTCAGCCCAGGGAAGGCGCGCCGCCGGTCATTGTGATTTCCGGTCATGGAAATATTGAAACCGCGGTTTCTGCCATCAAAAAGGGGGCTTTTGATTTCATTGAAAAACCGCTTTCCCTGGAAAAAGTCGTCATCACCACCAACAAAGCACTGGAATTCCACGAACTGCAAAAGGAAAATCTGGCTTTACGCAGCAATCTGCGGGCCTCCACCGTGCAGAATTTCACGGGGAGTTCGGCGGCCATCGAATCGCTGCGTCAGCAGGTGGCCCGTGTGGCGCCCACGGACGCCTGGGTGCTGATAACCGGTGAAAACGGCACGGGCAAGGAAATCCTGGCCCGTTCCATTCACAATCAGAGCCGCCGTTCGCGCAAGGCCATCGTGGCGGTCAATTGCGCGGCCATTCCCGAAGAGCTTATCGAAAGCGAACTCTTCGGCCATGAAAAAGGCTCCTTTACCGGGGCGGACAGCGCCCAGGCCGGAAAGTTCGAAATGGCCCACAAGGGAACCTTGTTTCTGGATGAAATCGGCGACATGAGCCTGAAGACACAGGCCAAGATTTTGCGGATTCTGCAGGAACAGGTTTTCGAACGGGTGGGCGGCCGCAAAACCATCCGCGTGGATGTCCGGGTCATTGCAGCCACCAACAAGAATCTGGAAGAACAGATCAGGGCCGGGGCCTTTCGCGAAGACCTTTACTACCGCCTGAAGGTCTTTCCATTGGAAGTACCGCCGCTACGCGCGCGTACGGATGATATCCCATTGTTCATCGACGAGTTTTCGGCCCGGCTGACCCGGGAGAGCGGGCTCAAGTCCTTGTCCTTTTCTCCCGAGGCCATGGATCTGCTCAAACGGTATCCCTGGCCGGGCAACGTCCGCGAACTCAAGAATTTTATCGAACGGATGCAGATCATGTACATGGGCAGCGTGGTGACTCCGGAACAGCTTCCGGCCGAATTCCTGCGTGATTCCAACACCGCGTCCATAGCGCCCATGGCCGACGCGGGCATCGAAAGCGGCATGGTGGATTTCAAGGCCGCGCGCGCGCAGTTCGAAATCCGGTTTCTGGAGGCCAAACTCAAGGAATGCGGCGGCAACGTGGCCGCTCTGGCCGAAGCCATCAACATGGAGCGCAGCTACCTGTACCGCAAGCTCAAAACCTACGGCATCAGCGTCTCGGAATAAGAAGAAAGCGCCGGAGGCATTCCTACTTCAAGGGGAACAGGCTTTAGCTCTTCATATTCACGTACTGCAGCGGCACTTCCAGGTCGGCGTCTTTGAGCAGGGTGATGACACTCTGCAGGTCGTCGATTTTTTTGCCCGTTACCCGGACCTGTTCGTCCTGAATGGCGGACTGCACCTTGAGTTTGCTGTCTTTGATCATTTTGACGATTTTTTTGGCCTCGTCCTTGGAAATTCCTTCGATGATGGTGATTTCCGCTTTGACCTGGCCCTTTGAGGTAGGCTCGGGCTCGCCGAACTCCAGTACTTTGGGATCCACTTTGCGGCGGATGCACTGGGTCAGCAGCATTTCCCGGACGGCTTTGAACTTCATGTCGTCGCCGGTGACCAGGCTTATCTTTTTGTCTTTGCGATTCAGGTTGAGTTCGGTGGTGACTCCCCGGAAATCGTAGCGCGTTTCGATTTCCTTTTTGACATTGTTTATGGCATTGTCCACTTCCTGCAAGTCCACCTTGCTGACGATATCAAAAGAAGGCATGTCTCGTTCCTCCATGCTGCTGTAGGGAAAATTTCCAGCTGTGATTATGGGATGGTTTTTCGTTCAACAGAACGAGGGTTTCCTATACAGGCTCAAGCCGGCTTGGGCAAGGCCCGGTGCCGGCGTTCGGTATGTGGTACGAGTATTTGGCTAACAGTAACACGTTAAGCAACATTTTTTTGTTGCGCGTATGACCGGAGTATGTTCTTACTATGAAAGTCCAGGACTACCAGAAGTATCAGGACGCTTCCGTAGAGCTCCTGGAAGTGGTTGTCGCCGGGAAACACTGGCAGATTGAGCGTAGCGCTGATTTGGAGACTCTTTGGGAGGAAATATGCGCGGACAACTCACTGGATGCGGACGAACGTCTCCCGTATTGGGCTGAAATATGGCCCTCAAGTCTGTTTTTGTGTGACTGGCTGGCAAAACAACAGCCTGCGCTGGCTGGAGCGCGTTGTCTGGATCTCGGGTGCGGCCTGGGGCTGAGTACGCTGGTCGGCGCCTGGCACGGCGCAAAAGTGGTGGGCATGGACTACGAATGGCCGGCCCTTCATTTTGCCCGGCGCAATGCAAAGCGCAACGGGTTCTGCGAAGAACCCGGAGCAGATGGGCAGCAAACGCGGCAGGCTCCCGGCTGGCTGTTGGGAGACTGGCGGCAGCCCGCCATGAAACCCGGCGCTTTCAGCTTTATCTGGGGCGCGGACATCATGTACGAGCGGCGATTCATCGAACCGGTGGCAGCCATGCTGGAGTACGCGCTCGCTCCGGGCGGCACTGTCTGGTTCGCGGCGCCGGAGCGCAAGCTTGTCGGTCCTTTCAGCGCCCATCTGGAGTCACTGGGCTGGACCTTCCGCAAGGCGGCCACGGAACTTGTCCGGCCGGTCACGGTAACCGGTCCGGAAGTCCTGGTTAATATCTGGGAATTCAAAAAAAGTTGAGTAAGCTGTAAGGAGTCTATCATGGGACAAACCATCAGATTCGGCGTGTCGTTGGACTCGGAACTTCTGGAAAAATTCGATCAACTCTGCGAGGAACGCTGTTACCAGACCCGTTCCGAAGCCATTCGCGACCTGATCCGCAATACGCTCGTGCAAAAAGAGTGGGAGGATACGGACAGGGTGCTGGCCGGAACCCTGACGCTGGTTTATGACCATCATAAAAGCGATCTTGCGCAGAAACTGACCGAAATGCAGCATGAGGTGCATGACGTGATTCATTCGTCCCTGCATGTGCACCTGGATCATGACAACTGTCTGGAGGTTCTGATCATGCGCGGACCGGGCAAAGCCGTACGCGATGCGGGACAGCGGCTGATCTCCACTAAGGGGGTGAAGCACGGCCAGCTGAACCTGACCACCACGGGAGAAGATCTTGTCTGATAGGGAGACTTGCCGGACAGCGGGCCGGGTGGAAAACAAGCGTATGCACGATGTGCAGAGCGGCCCGGCGTCCGTTGCCCTGGCCATCGACAGAGTCGGAGTCAAGGAGGTGGATTTTCCCATTTCCGTGCAGGACCGGACCAATGACCACCAGCATACGGTGGCCAGCGTGGACATGGGGGCTGATTTGCCCGCCGCGTTCAAAGGCACGCATATGAGCCGCTTCGTGGAAGCGCTCGAAGCCTGGTCCGGCGTATTGAATTACGCCAACGTCAAATCCTTGCTGTCGGATATCCTGGAACGTCTGGACGCGCGCAAGGCCTATGTCAGTTTCGCCTTTCCCTTTTTTCAGCAAAAAAGCGCACCCATGAGCGGCAGCAAAGGCATGCTGGCCTACCCCTGCCGGATGACGGGCGAGCTGCGGCAGGGGGAATCCCGTCCGGTATTCAACCTGGCCGTGGATGTGCCCGTGATGACGGTCTGCCCCTGTTCGCTGGCTATCTGCGATGAGGGCGCCCACAGCCAGCGGGCCATCATCAAGATGAACTGCCGGATGCAGGGACTACTCTGGATCGAGGATCTGATCGAAATCGGCGAGGCCGCCTCGTCTTCGCCCGTATATACGCTGCTCAAGCGTGAGGACGAAAAGCAGGTGACCGAACAGGCCTTTGCCAATCCGGCATTTGTGGAAGATGTGGTACGTACGGTAGCGCAGTCTCTGGAGGCCCACCCCAACGTCACCTGGTACAGCGTGGTGGTGGAAAGTCAGGAATCCATTCACAACCACAACGCGTACGCGGGAATAGAAAAAGCCAAGGACTGATCGGCCGCGTCACATCCGTTGCGCGTGCCGGGCCCATGGGGCTGGGGCGCGCGGTGCAGATCATCCGCCGGGTGTCTGTTCTCTTGCTTTGCGGCTATTCCGCCGCGCCGTTTTCTTTCTGCTCCTGCGGTGGAACAATCCGCGAGATCCGCAAATAGCTGCGCGGATTCAGCTGCTCCTGATACAGCGTCTGCAGCGGCAGCTGCGGATCAAGCTGGTAATCATCGTAGGGCTTTTCGCTGTCGAGATCGATGTTCTGCATCAGCAAAATATCCTGAAAGAAATGTTGCTGCAGTCTGCTGAGCAGCAGCGGCAGGTTGTCCCGTGCGAAAAAGTAATTCGCCGCACTGTAGCGGTGGATGGTATAGGGATGCGAACGTTCGTCAATGACCAGAGCGTTGTGCCGGGGATAATTTTTTTCCAGATAATGCATGATCGCATCGTATCTTCGGTAGTAGAGCAGCCAGTTCACTCCCTCGTCAATACCGGCCACGGGCCAGGAAAACAGCAGCAGCGCACAGCAGCCCAGTAAAATATACTTTGGCGCCTGCAGTGCGGGTTTGCAGCGTTGCAAGAGGGTGGTCAGCCCCTGCAGCGCGAGCAAGGCGAAGAAAATCAGAACAGGCAGGTAGATGATTCCCAGCCGCGCCGTTGTGGTCACCGTGAGAATGGCCAGATGGTAGGAAAACTGCAGAATGGTGACTGCGACATAAGAAATCAGAAAGGCCAGCAGCGGGTAGAACAGTTCGGGGCGTTTCCTGATACGCAGTCGGAAAAGACGATAGACTCCGAGGCAGCACCCGGCGCAGGCCAGGAAAAAAACCGGCGTCAGCATGGCGTACTTGGGAATGAACCCCAGCATGCTGATCAAGGCGCTGTGCAGGTTCCGGATCAGATAATTGACTCCGAAAATGGCCTGCCCATTGTCTATCTCATGGTATTCGGGGGCCGTGAAGTGCAGCGTCTGCCAGGCCACCGGCAGCAGAAGCAGCGGGACCGCCAGAGTCAGCGGGCTGATCCTGGCGTATTCCGTCCGGGGCAGCAGCCAGAGAATCAGCAGCGCGAAAATCCCCAGAAAAAGAGCGGATTCATAACGGCACTGGGCCAGGATCACCAGGGTCAGCAGCAGGCGTTCGGCCTGGGGTGCTGTGCGCTGGTCCAGAAAGCAGTTGAAAAAGTGAAACGCCAGCAGAATGAACAGCAGATTCACGATTTCGAATCCGCTGCTGGTGGCATAGATCACAAAAAGCGGATAGGCGGCCAGCAGAACCATACCCGCGAAAGCCATCCACTGCGGAAACCAGCGGCGCAGCAGCACGTACCAGACAAACAGCGCGCCGAACGCGGCCAGAAAGTTGATAATGAAGCCGTTGTAGCCGCTGTATCCGGTCAGGACGTGCGCGGTATAGAGCAGAAAGGGATAGGCCAGGGGACGTTTGTCCAGCTGGTTCAGAAGCGATGTCTTGACGCCGTGCAGGAATATGGCGTTTTTGGGGATGGAGGCCAGGTGATCGTAATAGAAATTCATGCCCACGCCGATCAGGTTGGGCTCGTCGTACAGGACACGGATTTTGGGAGGCGAAAGCAAAAAAGCGCTGACGCATAGCACCAGGGCCAGAGCCAGGGCGGCCCAGTGCACGCGGAGTTTTTGCCACAGCACGCGCGCTTTGGGGGCCAGGCGCATCAGGCTGGCGGCCCACAGGGCAAAGGAAGCGAAAATAAAATAAAAACCCGTATGCTCGAACCAGACTCCGCGTTGCGTATCCGAGGGAAGAAAAAAACCGCCCCAGAGCGCTCCGAGGCAGCAGAGTGCGAGCAACGTAAGAACGACATGCGTACGTTTTATCTGCATGGTAAGTCCGCGGGGAAAAAGGAAGACCGGGTCAGTTGGTTTCGCCGGTAAGGATGTTGCGCATTTCCCGCAGGTCCTTGACTATTTCCTGGGCAAGGGAGTCGCCCCGGCGGGAGTGCTGGGCCAGTTCTTTACGCGCGCCGTCAATGGTCAAACCGCGTTCGTGCAGCAGATGTCTGATCGTACGCAGCAGTTTGATATGATCTTCGGTATACAGCCGCTGGCCCTTGTCCGTTCGAATGGGTTGCAACTCGGAAAATTCCGTTTCCCAGAATCGGAGGACATGGGTTTTCAGGTTCAGCATTCGTGCGGCATCGCCGATACGATATGTATTTTCCTCCCCCATGGGGGCTCTCCTTGGAGCGGCGCGCGTAAAGTAATAAAAAGGCTCCTACAGCCTGACAGGCAACGAGTTTGTAAGTGATTTTGACATATTTGCCATTTCTTTGTCCACGTCTTTATCTTTCAGAGTCCGTTGTCCGTGTCGGAAAGTCAGCCGGAAGGTCAAACGCCGCTCCGCGTTTTTTTCGCCTTCCGGGACGAAGACATCGATAAGGCTTACATCTTCCAGCAATCGCGACTTCTGTGACCTGATGGTCTCGAAAATGGCCTCCACCTCGAGACTGGGCGGGGAGACCACCGTGATATCACGCCACGAAGGCGGGAATTTGGGCAGCTCCATGAACTGGATGCTGTTCTGGTTGAAAAGTTCCCGCAGGGCGTCGGCATCGAGTTCGGCAATCCAGAGATCCTGCCGGGCGTGAAATTCCTTGGCCAGTTCTTCCTTGACGCGTCCCATGTAGCCGATTTCTCGGCCTTCCAGTGAGATACGGATATAGGGTTCGCGCCAGTAATCTTCGCCGGCCAGTTCGAATTTGGCCACGGGCAGCCGGAGCGATTGCAGCAAATGCTCCACCAGGCCTTTCAGATCCAGATAGTCGGCTGTTTCCGCGCGCCAGGGCCAGGATTCGGTCCAGCGTCCGCCGTAGACCAGCAAACCAATGCGTACGGGTTCCCGCGCGGTGGTCTCGGAAGAGGCGTCCGCGTGGAAAACATGGGCGAATTCGAACAGGCGCAGGCTGTCGTTGCCCTGGGCGATATTCTGTCTGGCGCTCTGCAGCAGGCCGGGGGCCAGAATGGTCCGCAGCACGTCCTGCTCGTCAGAGAGCGGGTTTTTGACGCTGATGCGGTTGTCTTTTTCCAGACCGAGAAAGTCGAGATCGCGGTGGCCGACGAAGCTGTAGTTGATGGCTTCGCGCAGGCCGATACCGCGTGCCCAGTGTTTGAGACGCAGTCCGAAGGCGAATTCTCCTTCGCCTTTGTAACGGGGTTCGACAGACTGCGGCACGCTGGGCAGTTTGGCTTCAATTTTGTCCATGCCGTACATGCGGCCGAGTTCTTCGATGATGTCCACTTCGCGTTCCAGATCCAGGCGATGGCTTGGCGCCTCGATACGCCAGGTTTCGCCGGCGCTCTCGTCCACGTTGCAGCCCATGCCGGTAATGATCCGGCGGCAGAAGGCGTCGTCCAGTTCGATTCCCAGTAGGCTGTTGGCGCGTTTCGGGCGGAAGCTGAAAGTCCGCTGTTTCCAGGGCCGGGGTTCGTCGCTGACAATGCCCGGACGCAGGGTGCCGCCGCAGAATTCCGCCATCAGGCTGGCAGCGCGGTTCATGGCCGTGAGCGAGCCCGGCTGATCCACGCCGCGTTCGAAGCGGAAGGATGATTCGCTGGGCAGATTCAGGCGGCGCGCCGTACGGCGGATGCTCAATGGATGAAAAATAGCGGATTCCAGAAATACGGTGCTGCTTTCCGTGTTGATTTCGGTGTTGGCTCCGCCCATGACGCCGGCCAGAGCCACGGGACGTTCGCCGTCCCAGATCAGAATATCCGTATCAAGCAGGGTTCGTTCCTGGTTGTCCAGTGTCGTGAATTTCATGCCCTGTTGCGCGCGGGCCACGCGGATCATGCCTCCGCGCAGGAGGTTCATGTCGAAGGCGTGCAGGGGCTGGCCGTATTCCAGCATCACGTAGTTGGTCACGTCCACAATGGTTGAAATGGGGCGCATGCCCATGGCCAGAAGCCGGAAACGCATCCAGTCCGGAGCGCGGCCGTCGCTGACGTTTTCGATGATCCGTCCCTGGTATACGGGGCAGAGGTCCGCGTCGTCGATCTGTACGCGCATGGACTCCGTTGCGGGGGCGCCGCTTTCGGAAAAAGTGATTTGCGGCAGGCGCAGAGGCAGGTCAAAAGACATGGCCACTTCGCGCGCCAGTCCGATCATGCAGAAGCAGTCGGCTCTGTTGGGCGTGACGCCGATGTCCAGCACCTGGGTAGCCAGGCCGAGCGCATCGATCAGCGGTTGTCCGGGCGTGCCGGATTCGAGTACCATGATGCCCTTGTGGCCGGAACCGAGTCCGAGTTCGTCTTCCGCGCAGATCATGCCGCAGGAAACCTTGCCCCGGATCTTGCCTTTTTTGATCTTCATGCCGTTGGGCAGATCGGCGCCGATCAGGGCCACGGGAACCAGCTGTCCGGCCGCCACATTGGGCGCGCCGCAAACGATGTCCAGGACCGCTTCCTGGCCGGCATCCACGGTGCAGACGGAAAGTTTGTCAGCGTCGGGATGTTTTTCGCAGGTCAGCACCTTGCCGACGACCACTTTTTCCAGGCCTGCGAACGGATTGACCACCTCTTCGACTTCCAGTCCGGTCATGGTCAGCCTGTCGGCCAATGTATCGATAGATCCCTCGTACGGGACCAGCTCTTTCAACCACTCGATGCTCAGGAGCATGTTCGCCTCCGCAAAAATAGTGACAGGAGCGCAGCAACATCTGATGCGCTCCAGCGGCCTGGGCCGCTCAACCCCGCCTGCAGGCGGGCTGTTTTTCCTCTCCCGGAGCTTTCTGCAACCAGTTCAGTTCCGGATTACGCGCGTGTACTGCGCAAACCGATATAATCAACCCATTCCCCTTGATATGTCAATAAAACCTTGCCCAGCCATCGCGCGGCCGGAAAAACGCAGGAGTATCACTGCGCTTGAACCTTCGCGGGGACAGGAAAAATTCTGCAGGATAGTATGGTAGTATTATTGAAGATATCTTCAGACAATAGCTCAAGCTGCAATGAAAGAAATATTTATTAAGATTTAATGATAAAACTTAATAAAAAAATGACTGTAGTCAGTGATCCAGCTTATCTTTACGTAACCAACGGCGCGTATTTCAAAAAAATTCAATGTTACAAAAGACTGCAAGAGAATAAAATAGAATGGTTAGCATAGAATGAATACTCGAAATCATGAACAAATTTACCAGAGGAATATGCTGCACAAAAAATGGCGCAAACGTGGCCCCCAGAGAGTTGAAAAAAATTCTTTATGAAGTTTCTTAACTTAATTTTAATATAATTTTTAAAAAAGAGATCCTGCAGACTGTCTGCGAAATCAAGCGCTTTTTACTAGTGTAATTTCTTTTGAATGAGTTAAAATAAGTAGTTTTGACTGTAACTGTATCCATTGTTGTTATGATTCTTATTTATGTGCTTAAAGTAATCATAAATTTTTATTTTATAGACTAAGTAAAATGATCTGAAGTAAAACAATTTTTGTTGAGCAAGGTTATTTGGATGTGATAAGATCAGGTAATAATCAAAGCAGATGGTTGCGAACGGCCTGATGCAAGGGTAGCTGCTTTTGTTGATGGTCTAGATAAAATCTATATTTTTTGATCAGATAAATGCTGCGAAAAAGGATTGCCGCGCGCGCTGCCTTCAGTGGTTACTAAAGCAGGACAACGTGCGTGACATCGATTCCTGTGGTGGGGGAAAAGACACAAAAAAGACCTCGGAAGCTCCACCGGCAAAATTATTGCCGGCATTGAATTGTTGTCGCAGAAAATTTTGAGATAAGGAAGGTTGATTTTGATAAGATCATTTCGCTTTATTGGTGCTCTTGCAGCGAGCCGCCTGCATGTTGCGTGCTGGGTGGCGGTGTTTTTCCTTGTGCCCGCAGCCGGATGGGCCCCTTCTTGCCAGGCCGCCAGGTTGAAAATCGCCATCGTCTCCTTCGATACGGTGAATGATCTGGCAAAAGATGAAGGCTGGGGACGGCAGGTGAGCGAGATGCTGACCACCGCGGCCGTAAATACGGGCTCTTTCGAGGTTGTCGAGCGGCATTTGCTGGAAAAAATCATGAGCGAACAGGCCATGGGAGACAGGGAGCAGGGGTTCACCTCCGTGGCACAATCCGTGGGCAATATGGTGGGGGCGGATTACCTGCTGTCCGGGTCCGTGTTCAAGTCGCCGAGAGGCCAGCTTCGGGTGGACGCCCGTGTCGTGGACGTGGCCAGCGGGGAAATCATCGTGGCCAAAAGTTTTCTCGCCACGGATGATCTCAGCTCTCTTTCCGCGGCAGCCAGAAAGCTCGTGAAAAGTATTGTGGAGAGCGTCTACGCGGGCGCGCCTCCATCCGCCGCGCAGACCGGCGGACCCTCCGTGCAGGGGCTTCAGGCCCGGTTTACCTTTTTTTCCCCCAGCGGACTCAGTTTCGCCATGAAAGACGGGGACGAACTCACTGCCAGCGAAGCCTATTCCATCGCTTTGAATCTTGGAAACCGCATGTACGTCTATGTGGCGCAGATCGATTCCATGGGGAATATCTTCGCCATCTTTCCCAACCAGAATTTTTCTTCTCAGAAAAATCCGCTTGCCCCCGGCAAGGGCTATCGACTGCCGGAACAGGATTTTTTCACCCTGGATGAAAACACGGGCAAGGAACGCCTCCTGGCCATGGCGACGGTACGCCCCAGTTCCGAAGTGGAAAGTCTGTTCGAGAAAATGCTTCAGGACGATGGAAGCGGGGGCGAGGACCTGGCCCAGGAGTTTCAGGCCGCCTGGGATAAGGCGGATAAGGTGGACAAAGATTCCGTCTGGTTTTGGCACAGGTAATCGCAGGAGCATGCACTGGAACAAAGCGGCCCGGCCGGGATGATCGAGAGCCGGAAGCGCCGTTGAACGCACTTATATTGTCAGAGTTCCACAAAACAAGGAGATTCCAATGAAATTCGTCCGGAATTTGAAAACACTGCGCCTGCGTACACTACTAGCCGTTTTTCTGCTTCTGGCGCTTTGCGTGGGCGTTGTGGCGCAGAGCATGCGCGAAGCGCAGCTCGCCCAGGAAGCCGACGCCCGCGAGATCCAGAACACCGGCACCTTTGTGGCGACCGACAATGTCCTGAGTACGGAAGATGTGGATAAAGCCAAGGTCAAGAAGGCCGAAGCGAAAAAGAAAAAGAGCAAAAAGAAAAAAACCAAAAAGACACAGGCCAAGGCGCAACAGGAAGAGCAGGCCGCGACCGAACCGGCAGCGGCGGAGAGCACGGAGCCGGAAGTGTCCATAGACAGCCTGGAGGCCATGAACATCAATATCGACCGCGAATTCGATACGTTCGTGAATCTGACCAAAAAGGCCGACCAGGAGCGCATGTCTTCCAAGAAGGTTTCGGACAACACCAAGCTGAAGATCAACGAAACCAGAGACAAGATCGTCGCCTATTGTAAAAATAAAGTGGATGCGGCCCAACTGGCCAACGATCCCGACCAGGTGGCCTTTTACGACAACGTGGCCAAGCAGATCACCGCGCGCGCCGCTGCAGCCTGCAGCAATACGCGCGACAAGGACGCCATAGACAAGGAACAGGGCTACACCGAGGCCAAAAACAAGGCCTTTAACCGTATATTGCAAAAAAAGAAGCCCTCGCAGATTTCACCGCGCCAGAAAGCCTATTTGGAACAGCGTACCATTGTGATCCTGGAGGAGAATATGCAGATCTTCCTCTCCATCATCAGCCAGGTGCTTTCGCTGATCAACCAGGCTCACGCCGCTGTTTCCGACCCCGTATCGTACGGAGTGGGCTGTGCGTTGAGTACCGCCGTACGCGTGGCATCCGGGGGCAGTGTCCTGCCGCCGGAAATCGAGATGCTGCGTTACCTGAGCGCGCGGTTGCAGACCAACATGGATGACTACAAGGCCATTCAGAACTCGCTGTACATTCTTACCGGTCGTCCGCCCGTCAATGATCTCTCCGAAGACGGCAGGAAAGCCACCGGATACGACAAACTCAATAACAGCATGGGGCAGCGCGAAGACAAGTCCGCGCAGAAAAAATGGCGCTACCAATCGCAGCCGACTAAAACGACTCCTTAAAAACGTTCAACGACAGACAACGACAGACAACAAAAGACAACGACAGGCGGGGCGGCAATTGTCCGCCCCTGCCTGAAAACAGCGGGAACTCTTTCATGTCATTACACCGTATCTTTCGGCCGCTTTACCTCCGCCGTGTTCTGTTCGGTCTGGCGTGCGTCTGCCTGGCGCTGCTGCCGGCTCCTTTCAGCTCTTCGGCCCAGAACGTCAAGGAGGTGCAGAAGGAGTTCAACCAGGCTTACAAGGCCGCCTCAGACGCCTTCAACCAGGGTGATTTCGTCAAGGCGCTGCCGCAGTGGCAAAAAGCCTACGACACCATGGAGTTGTTGAAGGAAAACTCCAAGGTGGCGAAAATCAAGGAAAAGGTTGAACTGGGGCTGGCCATGACGTACGCGCGGCTGGCGCTCAAAGATCCGGACAATGCCGAGAATTTCAGTAACTCCCTGAAGTGGTACGACAGCCTGCTGCAGCGTAAAAAGCTGCTGGAGCTCAAACGTTCGATGCTCTTCGACAACCAGTCCTTTCTGCTCTCGTCCCGAGCCCGGCAGCTCTGCGACGCGGGCAGGTGCAAGGAAGCGCTGCCCCTGCAGGAGCAGGCCGTGGCCGCGCTGCAGAAAATGGACCCGGGCCCCAATCAGGAAATATTTCTCGCCCAGGAGCGCAGCGCCCTGGCGCGTACGGCCAAATACGCCAGCGAGTACAAAACCGCGCTCGATGCCGCGGACCAGGCTGTCGCTTACTGGCGGAAAAGCAAGAATGATCAGGAACTGGCGCGCGAAAGCATCCTTCGGGACAGCATTCTGCTGGATCTGGGGCGGATATCCGAAGCCAAGGCCGATCTGGAAAAAATTCTTCCGGAGCTGATCAAGACCGCTTCCGAAGCCGAGGCCGCGCCGAAACCGGACGCCAAGACCGCGGAAACAAAAGAAGCCAAAGCCGCGGCAAAGGCCCAGGCCAGGCGCATCACGCTGATCATCGACGCCAGCGTCAATGCCGCTGTCTGTGCCTCGGTGCTCGGACGATACGGTGAAGCCGCCGCGTTTCTGAAGCAGGCCGCCGAATGGTCGCGCAAGGACGGCAACAACTACGGCACGGAAGCCGTTGCCATAGACCGGGGGATTCTCAACTACCATCAGGGGCTTTATTTCGACGCCCTGGCCGCTTTCGAACAGGTCTCGGGCAGCAAAAACGCGCAGCGCCGGGCCAAGAGCCTCTCCAACGCGGGCTGCATCTATCTTTCGCTCTACCGGGACAAAGCCGACGAGCGCTATTTTGAAAAAAGCAAAGACCGGTTGAACCAGGCCCTGCCCCTGTCGGAAGAAAGCGGCGACCTGGGCACGGCCGTGGCCGCGGCCACGAACCTGGGGCTGCTGTACCTGTATAAATCCCGCAACGAAGCCGTGGCTGATCCTGCTTCCGAGCTGCTGGTCCAGGCTGTGGAGATTCTGCTCAAGGGTGAAGCCCAGGCCCGCAAGCTGGCCGCGGATCAGGCCCGGACGCCGGAATTCGCCGAGGCGGAAATCGACCTGGGAGACGTGTTCCTCGAGCTAAATACCCGTTTCCGGGGTGGCAAAGTGGCGGACCTGGTCTGTCCGGGCGGCATGGACACGGGCTATCTGGACTGCGCGCAGCAGTATTATGAGAGCGGCCTGGAGATTGCCGCGTCGCTGCAGCTGCTGAACAAGCTCTGGCGAGCCTACCACGGGCTGGCCAGAGTGCATCAGGCCAGGGGAGACACTGCGGCCGCGCTGGAAAACTATCGGAAAGCGGTCGATGTGGTGGAAAATCTTCGCAACCTGTTGAGCGGCAGCCAAAGCGTGGGCTTTTTGCACGACAAGCACCTGGTGTACACCGACTGCGTGGAATTTTTGCTCGAACAATGGAAAAAGAGCGCGGATTCGGACCAGAAAAAGGAATACGCCCGTGAGGCCCTGGTCTTTCTGGAGCGGAGCCGTCTCAACGGTCTGAAGTCCGTGTTCGAGCGCGCGCTGCCTCCGGAGAAGCAGGAGGTCAGCGGCGAGCTGGCCGAAGTCAATTACCAGCTGGCCGTATTGCGCCTGGCGCCGGATGTCGCGCCGCAGGTCCTGGACCCCCTGGAAACGCGCAGGGGCGAACTGGAGCAGGCTCTGGCCCAGGACGACCCCTACCTGCAGAAGCCCGCGCCGGCCCTGGACATTTGCCAGAAAAAAATTGCGCCGGACCAGGTGGTCCTGGAGTTCTACTACACCAAAAAAGATTTCTACATCTGGAAAATCAGTGCGGAAGCCATCGAACTGTTCACCACGCCGCGTCTGGTGGTGGACGAGGCCACGGATGAGGAAAACGATTTTCTCAGCCTGGTGGTGGATGATTTTCTGGAGCATATCGTGCTTATGAGCGCGCAGCGTGACGAGCGTACGGCTTCCAAAATCACCGACGATCTTGCCCGGATGTACGAGCGTTTCTTTGTGGAAAGCGGGCTGAAGCTGCCCGAGGCGGGCGGACGGCTGACCATCGTTCCCTACAAAAAGATCAGCGTACTGCCGTTTGCCGCCATGGCCCCGGACAACGATGCGGCTGGTGAGAACCTGCCGTTGGTCGCCCACTTTACCATCAATTATCTGACCTCGCTGAATCAGCTGCTGCTGGAGAAAACACCCGGACAGCCCGGTTTCTACGGCGTGGGCAATCCGCAGATGCCGCAGCCTCTGGCGCCCCCGGCGCAGGGTACGCGCGGAGCGGATGGCACGGATGGCCTGGATAGCCCGAACGACACGGACGACATGGATCCGGAACTGCGTCTGCTGTTGGGCACTCTGTTCGCGGAAAACGATGCGGAGGACCCGTCCCAGACCCGGGCGCAGCGTTTCGCCGCCCTGCCCGATGCGGGCGAAGAAGTCCGGTCCATTTCCCAGCTTTACGAACAAAAGCAATCTAAAAATTTGTCCATCAGTGTGGACCAGCCCGTGACATTACGCGAACTGTTCGCCGGCCTGGAACAGGGGGAATATGACACGATACATCTGGCCACCCACGGCAAACTGGTGCCCGGCGCGCCGCTGCTGTCGTTTCTGGCCTTTTCCGCGGATGATCAGGAACAGGACCAGATCCTGCAACGCGGACTGCTGACGGTGAAATCCATTCGGGAAAAACTCTTCGGCAAACTGTCCAATACGCGCTTATGCGTGCTTTCGTGCTGCGAAACCGCACGTATCGGCGAGATGAACGGGCTCGAATACGCATCCCTGGCCGCGGCGTTCCAGTCCGCGGGCATCAAACGCGTCATTGCCTCGTTGTGGGAGGTTCCTTCCAAAGAGACATCCTTATTGATGGAGCGTTTTTACGGCAATTTGTTCGCGCAGCAGGGTGAAGCGGACTATGCGCTGGCCCTGCGCCAGGCTCAGGACTCTGTCCGGGCCGAGCAGCCCGATCCGTATTACTGGGCGGCGTTTATTTTGATCGGGTCTTGAGAAGGCCCTAAGTGCGCCCGCCACGGGTGCGAAGCATTTAGAAAATGGAGAGAGTGTTTATGCGGTATTTTGTCAGTGCAGTACTGTTGTTGAGCCTGCTTATCCCCATTGCGGCCCAGGCGGCTGACTGCGACCAGGCCTATGCGGACCTGAAGGCCATATCAGAGGATGAAGCCAAGTTGCTGGAGCGAATCGGGCAGTATCCGGAGTGCGGCAAATTGGCCGTGAAACTTGGAAACATCTATTATGATAAGAAGATGTGGCTTGATGCTGACAAGTATTACGAAATAGCATTAAAATTATTCCCTGACAGCAAGTTTGTGCAGAACCGCAAATTCGAATGCGAGCAGAACAAGCCCATTGCTCTGAAGGAAGGCCAGGACCCGGATATTCAGGGAGAAGTTGCCCGGCGCGGACTTGGCGGAAAAAAATCCCTGCCCCCCATCTCGCTGGAGGTGCATTTCACTTCTGGCAGCGCGGAAATCGCGCCCGAGGATTATGCTGTTCTGGATCAGTTCGCCCAGATCGTCAGTACCAATTATCAGAATTATACCTTTGAAATTCAAGGGCATACTGATGACGATGGATCGCCTGCGGCCAACCAGAAACTTTCCGAACGGCGCGCGGAATCAGTGAAGAACTATCTGCAGCGGCAACAGAAAGTGCAGATTGGGCTGACGACGGTTGGCTTTGGTGAAACCCGGCCCATTGCTTCCAACCTTACGGAAGAGGGCAAGGCGCGCAACCGTCGTGTGGAATTTCGCGGCAATCGCTGATTTTTTGCCGGATTCGCATCTCGTTGCACGATCCTTGCTGTAAAGGAAAATACGCTATCAAAAAAAGGTCTGAAAGGACGCGCTTCAGACCATAACTTACTGGAGTTGTGAGAGCATGAACCGAGTTCCCCGCATGATTGGACGTACGTTGTCTCTGGCGCCGGGGCTGGTTGTCTGCCTGCTGGCGGCGGCCTGGCTGTATCTGCCTGCGACCTGCGACGCGGCCGAGACCATGGTGGTGACGGCGGAAGGGCTGGCCGATCCGGATGCCGACGCCTACAAGCGCGACAAGGGCTTGATGGTGGAGGATCTGCGGCGGGACGCCCAGGCCCAGTGCATCGAAAAAGCCGTGGGCTCGCTGGTGGAAAGCTCGACCCTGATGGAGAATTACGAGCTTATTCACGACCGCGTTCTGACCCGATCGCGCGGCATGATCAAACGAGTGATCAAGGAAAGCCCGCCCTGGATCGGCGAGGACGGTTTCGCCCATATGCTGATGAAAGCCGAGGTCTTTGTCACGGACCTGAAGCGGGCCTTGAAGGAAATGTCCCGCGAGGAAAAGGTGCATCTGATCAAACAATACGGCAACCCGAAAATTTCCGTGGCCATTCTGATCGCGGACGCGGATCGCGGAACCGGCAACCGGCCGGAGCAGTCCGAGATTGCGGAGAACATCCTCAAGGAACGGTTGAAGCGCTTTGGCTACCGGGTCTGGTCCGAGGATTATTCCGTCCGGCTGAAGCAGGAAATGATGGTCAAGAGTTCCATGAACAATCAGGTGGAAGCCACCATCTCCTCGCAGCAGATGAAGGCAGCGGATTTTTTCATCGAGGGCAAGGCCAAATTCAAGCGGATCAGCCAGACCCTGCAGCCCGCCAATATCGAGGTCACCAAATACGTGCTGACTTCGTGGAGCGTAAAGTGCGTGGATGCGCATACGGGCGAGGAAATTCTCTACAACAACAAAGTGCCTCGGGGCAAAGGCTGGCCCTCGGAAGATCAGGCCATTGAGGATATCGGCAAGCTCATCGGCGACGAGTTTTCCAAAGATTTTTTTGCCGAGCATCTCCAGGCTCCGTCGCAGATCATTCAGCTGCAGGTGCTCGGATTACCCAGCTATGACGTGGCCCAGAAGCTGAAAAGCGAGTTCATCGGCTTGCGTCCGGTGCTGAATGTGGACATGCGCGATTTCGACAAAAGCGGCGTATCGCTGTTTGAGGTGGAATTCACCGGTGCGACGTCCAATTTCAACCGTTTGCTCAATTCCGTGATTATTGCCCCTTTGAACAAAAAAATAGGTGAAAACGCCTTCAGTCTTGAATCGGCGCATCAGAATACGGTCCGGATTACGTTCAATTCGGAGTTGAGTGCGGAAGACATCATGAACCGGCTGCAGCAGATGCCTCCTTCCTCACTGGCCATTGCCGCGCCCGGACGTATCAAGGACGTGGTTAAGACTGAGGCTGCATTGAAAAAAGTTGCTGCTGTGGCGCCGGAAGCCGCCAGGCAGTTGGAGAACGAGGGGATTCTGGATTCCCAGAGCGGTTTGGATGCTGTGAAGAACTTTTAACCCGAACCACCTAACCAAGAGGGAGTGAACGATGAAAGCAACGCTCAAAATCATGTTGGTCATTATGCTGCTCTGTTTTTGCGCAGCCTGCGCCAAACCCGCGCCGACAACCACCAATGTTGTCGTGGTGGAAGAAGTCGATCCGGTGGATGACGCCATCACTTTTTACAACAGGGGAAACTACGACGAAGCCCGGGCCATTCTTGTGGAAGAGATGCGTAATAATTCGCAGGACCCGCGGGTGTATTTCTATCTTGGCAATATTTACATGATCTACAAGGACTGCAAGAGCGCCCTGCCCATGTACGAGCAGGCTCTGTACCTGGATCCCGGCTACTATGAAGCCAGGCGCAAACTGGATGAATCCAGAAAAATCTGTGCGCCGAAGACGACCACGAAGAAAAAATCCACAACTACGACCAAAAAGCCCGTGGTGAAGAAAAAGTTCCAGGGCGGAGCCAAAGCCATTGATCCTGCCGACTTCTAGGCGGGGATCCGGAAGTTGCAGCAGTGAATAATACAACCAGCCGGGCCCGGACGGACCTAGGATTCGGGCCCGGAAAAATCGGAAAGAAAGCATTCTGTGCCATTCTGCCGGGAGAAGTTTATGCGTAACGTCTGCCTGTTGTTGACCATGCTCTCGCTGCTGTCGCTCTTTGCCGTGCCGTGCCAGGCCGGGAACAAGGAACTGATGCAGAAATGGGCGGCCAAAAAGCAGTATGTCAGGGATCAGATCCTGGAAGAACTGCGTAAGCAGGGGGATCTGCCGGAAAATGGAACCATCCAGTTCGAAGCCCGGGTAAAAACAGGTAGTGACGGCAAAATGACGACCTTTACTATCGACTCGGTGCAGGTGTTCGACGCGCGGAGCGCAGCGCCGGCAAAGGCGGCTGACGGGGCCGGAGAGCGGACAACCGCCGGAGCAAAAGGCGGGGCCGGGATGATACGGGAAGAAACCATCGACTTTGCCCAAACAGCGCCCGGTGCCTCCGGTGCGGGTGCATCCGGCAAGCTCAAAGGCCAGACCCGTATGCTGCAGATCCACGGACGGCTGACCGAAGGCGTTCTGGACATTCCGGGCACCGCGGTCATCAGCGATGCCATTGTGCTGGAGGACGGCCGGCCTTCCGGACCGCGACAAGATCCGGAAGACGTATCCGAACCCGGGGTCCGGGCTCCGGCCGAATCGTCTGGTGATGCTGAAAAAGGGCATGAAGTGGGTGATGAAAAAACCGAAAAATCATGGTGGAAAATCTGGTAATACGGCCGAAGTCCGAACTTGCCGGAATAATCCCCATCGGGTCTGAAACCGCATTGAACAGGAGAAAAGGTATTATGAAGAATTCAAAGCTGTTGTTCGGGTTGGCAATAGTGTTCGGCCTGCTGCTTACGGCCTCGTTTGCCTGCGCTGGCAACAAGAAGCTCATGAGTTTGAAAATGGCCAAGCAGGATCTGAAACGTAATCTTGTCGAGTCCATTGTAGGCTATAAAGTGAAAAGCGAAGGCAAGTTCGGCCTGACCGAAGATGCCAGTTTCAAGGTGGATACCAAAGCCGCGGCAGTCATCAAAGGCGTGGTTATCGACGAATGCGTCTATGACAAGGACAAGGACATCGCCATGTGTTACGGCCACATCGACCTGGACACCGTACAGAATATTCTGGGCGATTACATACAGTATAAAAACGTGACCCTGGATAGCGTGGGTTTCGGCACCATGACCCAGGCTTCGCGTCCGCCTCTGCAGGCCCTGCGCGCAGCCATGCTCGACGCCTACAACCAGCTGGCCGTCACTCTGGTGGGTGAAAAGATCTATTCCCGTACGGGCACGGAAAACTATCTGCTGACCAAGGACGTCAACCGCTCCAAAGCCTGTGCCGCGGTCTACGGCGCGCACATCCCGCAGGAGTCCGTCAAGTTCGGCCGCAAGGGCTGGGGCTGGGATTCCGAAGATACCGCCTATGTCGTGTTGCAGCTGGACGTGGACAAAGTACGCGATCTGCTGGGCAACGAGCTGATCTACAAAGGCGAGAACATCATCGAAGTCATGGGCCAGGGCACCTATGTGGATGACCTGAGCGAACTGCGCGACCAGGAAAGCGGCAACGCGGACGCTCCCCGCAAGGGCACCAAAGTACGCGAAGCCACGCTGGACATCCCGGTTAACAGCCCCACTGCCAGCGACGACGAAGCCATGAACCTCAAGGGCGGCGCAGAAGCTCAGTAGACGCAACCGTAGTAATGGGTAGAAAACCCCGGCCGTGGTGACACGCGCCGGGGTTTTTCTTTTGATATCAGGTCCGTTACTATAGAATTAACCGGGAACTAGTGTATATAAAATGCAATATAGCAGTCTGTAGAGTTAAAACAGTTATATCCTGATCTAATGCTTATATACTATAAGTACTCATGAAGTTTTTAATTGAAAAAATGCTATTTTATTGGTTGATTAGAAATAATAAGAGGTCTTTCTAAAAATATATTTGACAGTAGAATCAAATTTTAGAATAAGAACTAAAGGAGACCGCCATGAACTATGAAGGTTTTACTCCCGAACAACGTATGCAGATATTGATAGTCGGCGCAGTCTTTGCCTTTATTTTTCTATCGGCGAGCGTAATATTTTCTTTTATTTTATCGTCCAAGTTGGGGCTTGATGAAGAAGAAGTTAAATCCGTGTCCATTCTTGCGGGAGAAGGGAACAGCACTCTCAGTAGTCGTGATTTTGCTGTTCATGTGGTTGCTCAAATTGAAAATATCACTATTAATACTAGTTTGTCATATACTACTGCAGGTATAGCCATTGGACTAGTTTCAATTGGGTTTGCGCTTTTTGTTATTGGAGCTGATGGTGCATTCAAAGTAATGGGATCGACTCCGGATATGAAGTTGGTAATTAGTAGTACAGCTCCAGGAATTTTATGCTTTGTATTAGCTTTTTTCCTTGTATGTATAGTAAATTGGAAGCCAACGGGATTAGATCTGAAGAGTAGTGGAGAAACACGATATTCTGTCAAAAATTTTACAGAAGATGAATTAAATGAACTTGAAAAATATATTTCTGATTTAGGTGGAGATAATAGTTTGTTTGAGCAAAATGCGACAATGAAAAATCGATATAATGAATTACTAAAAAAGATAACTCGATTAAAATAATTTTATAAAGATTAGAGAAAAAATATGAAATGTTTAATTTATATATCATTAGCACTTATTCTTATTTTTAGTATTTCAGACAAATTGCATGCAACATCATTTGAAGAGTGTTGCAGAATATTTCCTGAAGGTTGTGAACAATATAAAAGAGAATTGAGAGTTAAGCTTTACAAAAAAGTGCTTTTATTTTGTAGACAATATGCAAGCAACGAAAGTACTAAGAGATATCTATCTGAGTATGAATTTAAGGAGTTTAGAAGTTTTTTAAAGCTATATAGCAATCGCTTAATCAATCTATTCTACTGCGAAAATACTAAAAATGAAAACGATGTAATTGAAGTTGGAGAAAAATGTTTTAAACATCTCGAAAAATTATCTGTTGAAGCAATACAAATACAAAAAATTCACTCAAAATCAATGGAAAGAGCTGTCCCTCCGTTTAAGTTTGTTCAGTTTTTGTTAAACTATGATGCTGATTCTACAAAAAAATCACCAGAAACAGTAAAAACTTTTATAGAAATTTATAGAAAAGCACCGGATGTGTCTGTGGAAAGCTTAAAGAAGCTTGTAAACTGTTTTAACTCACATGAAAGTATCGAAAATATACTAGTAGCACTACGCTCAGATTCTGTAATGGATCGTACATTTGTAAATGATAAGATCAAATATGCAATTGCTGAAGTAAAGAAAAATATCCCCAAAAAACAAATCCTGGGTATTGTTGATATTCTGGATTCTAGTAAAATGATTGCTGGAATGCGCCAGGAAGAGGCTATAAAAACTTTTGTAGCTAGTGAGTATATAATGACACCTGCAATGGATCAACTTTTAAAAAATACTGAAAAAACTCAAGGAATGGGTAGCGCGCTGACACCAGACAGAAAACAGGGTGTTTTTTCGCCTCAGGTGAAAGTATTCGGACTACCTGATGACCCTTCCCTGGGGGCTGTTCCGATAACAGAGTTGCCAAAGTTTAATAATGATTTCAGTAAGCTTCTTCAGGATAACAAAGAGATGGGTAAGATGGGAGCATTTTAATGTGTTGTACTGTTCTGCGAAGCTGATACGTATTAACGGTGTGGTGTTATTGAAGGAAAAAGGAGCGAACGTTCAGATTTATTGAGACGATACAAGGACGCTTCTTCTACCCCTCGGGCAGAAATTTCTTGCGATAGATCCGTTCGGATTCGATCAGCGGCTCAAAGGCGTCGGCGTGCTCGGTGAACTGCAGGCTTTCCTTGGACCCCAGGCAGAGGAAGCCTCCCGGGACAAGGCTGTCCCGGAACAGGCCGATAACCCGGTTCTGCAGCTCTTTATTGAAATAGATCAGGACATTACGGCAGAAAATCAGATGCATTTCTCCGAACACGCCGTCTGTCACCAGGTTGTGGTCGGCGAAGACGATACGGTCCTTGAGCATTTTACTCAGCAGGGCGCAGTCGTATTTGGCCGTATAATATTCGGCAAAGGAACTCTGGCCGCCGGCTTTCTGGTAATTGGCGGTGTAATCCTTGATCAGACTGACCGGATAGGTGGCCTCCCGTGCGCGGCGAATGATCTGGTCGTTGAAATCCGTGGCATAGAGCTGGGTGCGGTCGTAAATGCCCTCTTCATGGAGGACGATGGCCATGGAATAGACTTCCTCTCCGGAAGAACAACCCGCATGCCAGATTTTGACAAAAGGGTAGGTCTTGAGCATGGGGATCAGTTCCTGGCGTACGGCCAGGTAAAAGGTAGGATCCCGGAACATTTCAGTGACGTTGATGGAGAGGTCCATCAGCAGCGTTTCCAGGTGCGCACTGTCGTAAAGAATCTTGTGCTGCAGTTCGGAAATGCTCTCAAATCCGCACAGAGCCAGCCTATGCTTGATACGCCGTTTTAAATGCGCCCTGGAGTAGTTTTTGAAATCGTAGCCGTACTTAAGGAAAATAGCCTCAAGCAGCAACTGCAATTCAATATTCTCGCTGTCTTTGTCCGCGGACGTATCTTTTATCGGTGCAGCCATACGCGCAGTAGTGAAAGTAGCTTATCCATGTCCACGGGTTTGGACAGATAATCATTGGCCCCGGCTTCGATGCATTTCAGCCTGTCGCCTTTCATGGCCTTGGCGGTCAGGGCGATCACCGGAAGTTTTTTCCAGCCGGGCTCGTTCCGGATATGCTGCATGGCTTCGTATCCGTCCATTTCGGGCATCATGATGTCCATGAGCACAAGGTCGATTTCCGGTTCTGTCTCCAGTGTGCTGAGGCAGTCTTTACCATTTTCCACACAGACTACCTGTATGCCTTTTTCTTCTAAAACATGCGAAATGGCAAGCCTGTTTCTGCGGTCGTCGTCGGCGATGAGTATTTTTCTGCCTTCCAGGATGGCTTCCCGGTCATGGATATTGCGGATCATCTGCTGCTTGTCCTGGGGAAGCGCGGATTCCACCCGGTGCAGGAAGAGGGCGCTTTCGTCCAGCAGGCGTTCCGGGGAGCGGACCCCCTTGATAATGATGCTTTCGGCGTAACGCGCCAGTTCGGCTTCCTCCATCGGGGTGATATCCTTGCCCGTATAGATGATCACAGGAGTCTGAGTCAGTTCGGGGTGCTTTTTGATATTCGACAGCAGTTCGAAACCGGACATGCCGGCCAGGCCGAGATCCAGGATCACGCAGTCAAAAACTTCCTTCTGGAGAAGATCCAGGGCCTGCTCGCCGTTTTCCACGGTGGATATGGCCACATCATCCGCGCTGACCAGCTCGGTCAGAGATTTTTGCTGTACCGGATCGTCTTCGACTATCAGCAGACGTTTTACCGAGCGGTTGATGATGGTTTCCAGCCGGTTGAAGGCTTCGGAGAGGTTCTCCATGCTGACCGGCTTGGTCAGGTAGCCGATGGCGCCCATCTGCAGGGCGTGCCGCGATTCTTCTATGGCGGAAATGATATGCACCGGAATGTGGCGGGTGGCCGGATTGCTTTTGAGCTTTTCCATCACTGCCATTCCGTCCATTCCGGGCAGGCCGATGTCCAGAATCACGGCGTCGGGAGCATATTCCAGCGCCATGTGCAGTCCGGTCTCGCCGTCATGGGCTATCAAACATTTGAATCCTTTTTCCTGGGCCAGATTGTAAAGGATCCGCGAGAAGTTGGAATCGTCCTCGATGATCAGGAGCAGTCGTTTGGTCGCGGACGCTTCACGCGAAATGGTTTCGCAAAACGTTCCGTTGGATGCCGGGGATACAGCCGCCTCCGGTTCCTCCGCATCCGCATGTTCCTGACGCAGGGGCGGATCCTGGGGACGCGGGTTCTTACTCCGCTGATCCTGTTCCGGCGGCGCGACCTGCAACTCCTCCGGCAAAAAGAGCGTGAAAACGCTTCCTTTGCCTTCTTCGCTGCTCAACTGGATTTCTCCACCTAGAAATGTGGCGAGTTCTTTGGAAATGGACAGGCCCAGTCCGGTTCCGCCGTATTTCCGGCTGGTGGTTCCGTCCGCCTGTTGAAAAGCTTCGAAGATCAGCTGTTGTTTGTCCTTTGGGACGCCAATGCCCGTATCGCTGATTTCAAAAGCCACTGTGCGGGGGGCGTCCAGTCCGCTGCGGAACAGTTCGACCTCCGGGGCAGGGCGTCGGATGCGGAATTTGATCAAGCCTTCTTCGGTAAATTTAATGGCGTTGTTGAGCAGGTTGTTGCAGATCTGCTGGACCCGTCTTCCGTCGGTCAGGATGGACTCCGGCAGGTTGGAGTCCACCTGGATTTCAAAGGTCAGCCCCTTGTCTTCGATGAGCTGCTTGAAAAAGCGCTCCATATTGTCAGCGAATTCCCGGAGTTTGAGTTTTTCTGTGCTCAGGGTGGTTTTGCCGGCTTCCACCTTGGAAAGGTCCAGCACCTCATTGATCAGCGAAAGCAAATCAGACCCCGAACTATGGATGGTCTGCGCGAATTCCTGCTGCTTGGGCGTCAGATTGCCTTCGCGGTTGTTGCGCAGAATCTGCGAGAGAATCAGAATGCTGTTCAGCGGCGTCCGCAGTTCGTGGGACATGTTGGCAAGAAATTCGGATTTGTAGCGGCTGGCGGACTCCAGTTCAATGGCTTTCTGCTTGATTTCCCGCTGCGCTTTTTTCAATTCGATGTTCTTGTTGCGCATGGCCTCTTTCTGGTGTTCGAGATCTTTGGAGCGTTGTTCCAGGGTGTCATTGGCCGCCTGCAGCTCTTCCTGCTGCTGGCGCGAGGCCTCTTCCGAGGCTTTGAGAGCCTTGGTCTGCTCTATCAGTTCCTCATTGGTTACGCGCAGTTCTTCCTGCTGTTCCTGCAGGGTTTGTTCAGACGTACGCAGAGCCTGGGTCTGCCGTTCCAATTCGCTGTTTTTGCCCTGCAACTCTTCCTGCTGCTCCCGCAGGACTTCGGCCTGGTCCCGTGATTGTTTGAGAAGTTCCTGGACTCTGGTGCGGGACTGGGCGGAATGAAAACTGATGGCGATGTTTTCCAGATTGTTGAGAATAAACTGTCTTTTCAAAGGGGTGAAGACATCCATGGAGCCGAGTTCGATGACCCCCAGCAAGGTTTCTTCGTACGAAAAAGGGGCTATGAGAAAATGACCGGGCACTTCTTCGCCCAGTCCGTAATGGATGGCGGGTGCGTTCCGGCTGGCGCGGAAGGTGATAAGCTCGCTTTCCAATGCGGCCTGCCCGACCATGCCTTCACCGACTCTGATGCGGTTGAAGGTTCCGGTCCGGTCGGTAAACGAATAGCCGGCTTCAAGCTTCAGCCACTCCTCGTCTTCGGCCAGATACAGGACGCCCACATGGCAATTCAGGTGTTTGGACAGGAAGGCTACGCAACGACGGGACATTTCATTGACGGTCAGACCGCCGCGGAGTTTTTCATGCAGACCCGTTTTTCCTTCGGCGAGCCAGTGCTGGTCTTTCAGCTTCTGAGCCATGTCATTGAGCGCTTTGGCGAGTTCGCCCAGTTCGTCCTGCTGGACAATATCAAGCGTACGCTCAAGTTCGCCCTCTGCGATGGCCTTGGCGAAGTCCGCTCCCTGCCGCAGCGGGGTCGCGATGGTGTGCGCCCCCCAGATGGCGAAACAGGCCATGAGCAGGGCGATGACGCAGCCCACAAGCGCCAGAGAAATCTGCAGATTGGCGATTGGGGCAAGCAATTCGGATTCATTGATTTCCACAAGCATGGCCCAGCGGCGGCCTGCGGCCTCCAGCGGACCATAGGATGTCAGCGTGGTCCGGCCCGCATAGTTGGGAGCTGTGATCAGGCCGGATTTTCCCTGCAGTGCCAGCCGCGCCGCCCGAGTGTTGATGCTGGCCAGTTCCGGATGAAGCAGGGCGGAAGTGATGCTGCGGTGTTCGGGGTCGTGCCGCGTTGTTGTGCGGGGCAGAAAGTCCGGACCGATAAGAAAGGATTCCCCGCTGCTGCCGAGTCCGGAATGGTCATCCATGATGGTTTGCAGGGCGCTGGGAGAAATTTCGAAGATGATGACGCCAATGGCTTTGTTTTCCTGCAGCACAGGGGTTGCCACAAAAAAGCAGGGCTGGTTGTAGCAGGGCTGGTAAAGGGAAAGGTCAGCCCAGACGACCTTTGCGTCATTCAGGGCGGAGGCTTCGCGAAATACAGTGCCCAGGTTGGTATGGGCAAAGGGCCCTTTGGCCAGTGATGTGGCGTAATCCGCATTTTTGGCCACCGAATAGACCACCTGGCTGTCGGCGGTGGAGACGAGAAGAATATCCCGGTAGCCGTTGCGATTGGCGAATGCGGGCAGAAAAGCGGACAACTGCTGGTGCAGCGTATCGTAGGGAGAAAGATCGTTTTCCTGAATGGAGCTGTTCTGCTTGTTGAGTTTGAAAAAATATTGCAAGGCGACTGCGCTGTCGCTGAGTTGTCCCAGATAGGGCGCCGGCCTGCTGCCGTCATTGCGTTTGATGTATTCCGAGCTGAAGATGGAGTCGAAGTGGCTGCTGAGTTGCCGGCGCATGGAAGCGATTTTATCCGGCTGCAGGCCATTGGCGGAGACAAACGAATCATAGGCGCCGGTCAACAGCCGCATGGGCGTCTTGAGGGCTGGATTTTCCGCAAGGGAGAACAGGTCGTTGGCCACCTCGTCAAAGTAGGTGCGGACAGCTTTGGTTTTTGTTTCCCGAACGGTGACCAGCTGTTTGGCGGATTGGTCCTTGAGGGCTTCAGCTGCACCCCTGCTTCCCCACCAGCCGGTGAGGGCGAGGGTGATCAATGTGGCCGCGATAAGGGCGATCAAAAGTTTTGCTTTGACGCCCATGTCCATGATTCGTGCAATTCTCAATCTTTTTTGCCTCCCACAGCTGAAACCGGCACGTTCCTGTTGGCATCTTTCCCTTTGGCGGAGAGAGGTTCGGATCCTTTGTTTGACGCAGAATCTGTCGCGGATTTGAATTTTTGGGAGCGACAAATGGGTGAGACCGCGGCCACGGATTTGCCGGGCACAGCAGGAAGCTCTACGATGAACGTGCTTCCTTTCTCCGGTACGGATTCCGCCCAGATCCGGCCGTTGTAATGCTCGATGATTTCTTTGCAGATGGTCAACCCCAGGCCGGTGCCTTTGGGCTTTTCATGCAGAATGTTTTCATAGGCCACCTGATGAAATTTTTCGAAAATTTTATTGAGGTCGCCTTTTGGGATGCCCATGCCCGTATCCTGCACCTGGATGCGCATTTTGCCGTCGGAAGTCGGGAAGGCACGGACCGTGACCGATCCTTTGTCCGTAAATTTGGCCGCATTGCTGAGAAAATTGATCAGCACCTGGCTGAGTCTGTCGGGATCGATACGGATTACGGGTAACGAATCGGGGATATCCGTCAGCAGGTCCACGTCCTGCTTGATTCTGAAATCAGCGGAAAGAGCCCGTACGGCCTGTCTGATAAGTTCCGTGGGTTCGAGTTCGATGTCGCGCCACTGCATGCGGCCGGATTCGATTTTGTTCAGATCCAGCACATCGTTGATCAGGCGGGAAAGGCGATCGCCTTCGTGAATGATGATGTCCAGGTTGTCCTCTATCCGGGTGCGCATTCTTTCAAGGGTCTTGTTGCCGTCGGCGCAGGGCCAGAAGGTTTTGCCCAGATCGCGGTTGATGAGCTTGGCGAAACCGAGAATGGAGGTCAAAGGCGTACGCAGTTCATGAGACACGGATGAGACGAACATGGTTTTCATCTTATCCAGATCGCGCAGGCGACGGTTGGCGGATTCGAGCTTGACGGCCTCGTCTTCCAGTTTTTTGGTCCGTTCGGCAACCTGGTCTTCCAGCCGGTTGGTCAGGATGGTAAGATCATGGTTGGCTTGTTGCAGCTCCTCCTGTTGCTGTTTCAGGATGGCTTCGGATTGTTTGAGAGCGTCCGTCTGCTGGGCAAGTTCCTTGTTGGCTACGCGCAGGGCGGATTTCTGCATCTGCAGAGATTCTTCCTTGTCGCGAAGCGCCTCGGCCTGCTGCTCGAGTTCGATATTTGTCTGACTGAGCTGATTTTGGCGGATTTGCAGATCCGTGGCCTGTTGCCTGGTTTTTTCCAGCAATTCGCGGATTCGGGAACGGGAAATGGCCGCATGCAGACTGACGCCGATGGTTTCGAGGGTCAGCCGGATGAATTGCAGTTCCAGGCGGGAATAGGTGCTGGTTTTTCCCACCACGATAACTCCCAGCAGCCGCCCGGCAAAGGCGATGGGGGCGATAAGATACTCGTGCAACGGAGTCTGGCCGCCGGGATGATGGATTGCGGGCAATTCGGTTATCTGGCCTTTCATGACGCGCAGTTCCATGTCCAGCCCTGCCTGTCCCACGGCCCCCTCGCCCAGGGCGTAGTTTTCATAGGCGTTGGGGCGGCTTTCCAGGGCGTATCCCGCACTGAGGCAAAGTATGTTTTCCTCGTTCAGCAAATAGATGGCGCCCAGCTGCCCGTCGAGACAACTGGTGAGAATATTGATCAGGCGTTGGGCAGCCTCGTCGCTGTCCCAGTCGCCGCGCAGGCCGTCGTCCAGCCGCTCTCTGGTGGACCGGAGCCAGTTCTGGTCCTTGAGACGGCGAACGAGCCTTCGGAAATGCAATCCGATAAGACGCCACTCCTCGGAACCTTCTGGCAGAGCCACGGTGTCGAATTGCCCTTTGCCCAGAGCGGCGAACCCTTGCCGGAGGGCGTCCATGGGATGTTTGATGCCGGATCTGACAAGGAAGACCGAAAAGCGGCTGACGCTCAGGCTCACCAGGATGGCAAGCAGAAGAGCAGCGCCGATGGTTTTGTAGGCTGTTTGGGCGGCGTCCTTGTTGTGTTGAATGATGGTGGTCGACAGGTGCTTGTCCCGGACTTCGAGCGTGCTGTAGACCCAGGAAATAGTATTGGCGATGGCATCCCGCTTGTTCAGCTGGATGGAATATTCCTCCGCGAGTTCTGGCTGCAGCTGCAACACCGCATGAAAAAGCTCCCGGCACTCTCTGATTCGCGCGTCCAGCTCCGGACGGCTGGTTATGACTTTGTCCAGTTGGTGCAGCACTACCAGCAATTTCGCATGCTCCGGGGGCAATGCCATGGTCGGGTCAGCCGGAGCGGACGGGTTGGCTGGAGCTTGAAATCCGATTTCCTGGAGCATTATCGCCGTGAGGTGTTTCCGGGCTTGAGAGGCCAGAAGCGCAAGTCCCTCAGTGCCAGGATTTGACTGCGCAAGCTGCTGCTCCAGGAGCTGCAACGAGGCCGAACATTGCGTGAGAAGAGTTTTCTGCTTTTCGAGCGAAGATTGAAAGGCCAGAGCGCCTTCGATGTATTGCATGAAGGTATTTTCAAGCTGGCGCAAGGCGTTGCGCGAGCCGGCCAGGGAATCTGATTCGGAAAGCTCCGCCAGCCTTTTTGTCAGCAGCTTGCTTTTTGCTATCAGTTCCGGTTTGCCGAGAAATTGGCCTGCTGCGACATTGTCCAGCGCTGCAAAAAGACTCGACAGTTTTCTGCTGATTTGCGAGCTGTTGACAATAACACTGAGATCTTTGTCCACAAGGGTCTGCAGTCCGTTTCCAAGCCTGAAGAATGATACCAGAACCAGGAGCAGGATGGTCGCAAATGCCAGGCAGATAAGAATATTGAGAAACAACAAGCGGGTTGTGAGCTTGGATTGGGAGGGAATAAATTTGAATTGCATATATCCCTCAAGAAACGTTTTGCGGATATATTAGAAAAATAGGAAACACGGGCTCACAATTGGGAATGTTGAGATTGTGGGGCAGAATAAAATTGTCGGCATTGTTGCGTAGCATCAGGCCCCGAACGTGCTTTGCCGCAAAAAAAAAAATGTTTTTTAAGGTTACGTTCAGAAAAAGTTTACACAGATGCCCCCGCGTTCGCTTAGAGCTATACGCCAATGGCGTAAATTGAGCAAGAGTCTTAAGGTGTAGCCTGTCATTTTTTCTAGTTTTTGTTGTTTTTATCCAATGACTTGGCAAGTATACTGTTTTTATACCGTACACGTTATATAGGGAAAGGACTACATAATAATTTTTGTATTTTCTTGACAATGCGAGGTTGTCTTAGGGTATTATATAGATATAATGCGCATTCGGATTGTCATTAGATGCGAGCATTTGAGCCTGGCGTTCATGTCCTCCTTGGAATGAGGCCGTAACCCCGGTGGACTGGACACATTTTTAGTGCTTGAGGCGTCTGACTTCAAGATCGCCTGTTTTCTAATTTTTTTGTAAATTCAATAAGGTATAGATTAGTATGGCGCTTACGGGGAGTCTTGATGTCCGCTTGAAACAGTATGAAAGTGCTGTTGTTGATTTTGTACGCAAGGAATCCGGCTATTTTATTCTATGCACCCATGATCAGACATTCGTCCGGATCATGCGCAATACCGTGAACAAACACCTCGCCATCAGTGAGGACTGTATTGTCACCGTCAGCGATGAGAACAAAATTCTCAAGGCTGTAAAGGCATCCTCCCAGCACAAGAAGAATATTGTGCTCTTTATTGAGCGGGTTTTCAACAACAAGGAAACAAGCTTTCTGATCAAGCAGATCAAGGAAGCTTTCAGCCATGTAAAAATAGTCATTCTGACCGGAGACGCTGAAAGGCAACGCCTTGTGCTGCTCCATGAAATAGGCGCCAATAATTTCATCTCCAAGCCCATTTCCATCAATACGCTGATTGAAAAGATCGCTTTTACCGTCAAACCGCAGAGCAAGCTGGGAAAGACCATCGAGCAGGGCAAGCATTTTGTCGAGATCGGCAACTATGAAGACGCTCTCAAAGTGGCCCGGCAGGTTTTGGAAATGAAGCCCAACAGTGCGGCCGGATTGCTGATTCTGGGCGACGCCTACAAGGGGCTGAAAAAAAATGACAAGGCCGTCGAGGCCTATGAAGAAGCCAGTCGCCAGGCCAAAATGTATTTGGAACCCCTTAAAAAGCTGGCTATTTTTTTCAGAGATATCGGGGATCAGGAAAACGAGCTGAAATATCTGGAGAAACTCGACCGGTTGAGCCCTTTGAATGTGGAACGCAAGGTCGAAATAGGCAGCATCCATGTGGGGCTGGGCAATGAGGAAAAGGCCGACGAACTGTTCGAGATTGCCCTCGGGCAGGCGAAAAAAGAGGCCATGATCTATATCGAGGAGCTCTCGACCCGCATCGGGGACATTTATACGCAGAAAAACCCTGAAAAGGCCGAAAAATTTTACCGTAAAGCTTTGGATACGAAAGGTAAAGATCTGGATAAAAGCGATATCAAAACCTTCAACCTGCTGGGGATCGCCCTGCGTAAACAGGGAAAGTGGCGTGATGCCATTTCCGAATACCAGAAAGCTCTCCAGATCTCGCCCGAAGATGAGAATCTCTACTACAATGCCGCCATGGCCTATGCGGAAGGCCGCGACTATCGCAAGGCCTTGAACAGCCTGGCCAAGTGTTTGAGCATTAATCCGGACTTTTATAAGCGCGAGGCCGTGCTGGCCTACAATTTCGGCATTGTTTTTTCAAAGGCCGCCGATATGAAGCGCGCCGTCCATTATATTAAAGCCGCGCTTGAAGTGGATCCGGGCTTTGAGAAAGCCAAACGGTTCCTCAGTGCGCTTGCCAAGAAAGACTAGTTCCGCATCCAGACCGCGGCTGCCGCAAAAGCCAGTACCGCAATCACTGCCCCGCCGTAAAAGACGCAGTTGATGCCGCCCAGGGCGAACATTCCCGCCATGATGGGGGGGCCGATGGTTTGTCCGAGTCGCAGAACAGTCGCGTTCATCGACATGAATCCGCCTCGCAATTCCATGGGCGCCAGTTCGCTCAGCAAAGACTGCGTACAGGGTACGTTCATTCCTTGCCCCATTCCAAAAAGAAAAATCGGCAAAGCGAACCACCAGAGCGAGGGCATCAGCGCGAGGCAGATGCAGGCCGCTCCATACACAAGAAACGCCCCTTTGAACAAAGCCGCTTCGGAAAAACGCCGCGAAAGGTTGCCGATCTGCGAAGCGATCAGGCCGGTGACAAAAGCGGAGATGGACATCAGCAGGCCGATTTGAAAAGGAGTCGCGCCGAAGTCGTGTCCCATATGGACGGGCATGTATGTCAGAAACGGGCCGTAAATCAGCATAAAAGTGCACAGCGTGGCGAAGAACAACGCCAGAACCCGGCGGTCCCGTAATCCGGTGAGCATATTGGACATATACGTACGCAGTTCGCTCCGGACTTTGGGTTCGGGGTTGTTGAGCGAACGCAGCACCCAGAACCCAACGGGGAAGGCCAGCAGCGGCAGAAAAAAAGGCACATGCCAGTTGATGGCGGCCAGCCCTCCGCCCAACACGGGGTAGGCGGCTACGGCAAGACTCAGGGCGCCGGCGTTGAGTCCCAGGGCGGTGGTCCGCGTCCGGCCCTGGTATAAATCGCTGATGATGGTCAGATTCAGGGCTCCCAGCGGGGCTGCGCCCAGGCCCTGCAGAAAACGAAAAAACAGCAGCCAGTGAAAATCACGGGCCAGGCCGCAACAGCAGCCGCTCAGGGCGAAAAAAAACAGCGCCGGAACCAGCATGCGTTTGCGTCCGTATCTGTCGGCGAAAACACCGATCACCGGAGTCAGAAAAACGCCGGGAATGGTGAAGAAAGTTATCAGCAGGCCGATATTGGCTGTGGTCGTTCCGGGCAGTTTGTGGAGGATGTCGGGAAAGGTGGGGGCAATGCTGGTCACGCCCATGACTACCATGCAGGTGATGCTGAAAATGATCCGAAGGTTTTTGTCCCGCAATAATTCCCGCACCGAAAGCTCGCGCGTATCGTTCAATGATTTTCCTTTGTCGTTTATGAAATAGAGCAAAGTCCCGTCTTAGTCGCCCGGCTATCAATGATCAAGCCAAAATCCGCCATATTTGGTTCCGGATCCGGGCTGCAGCGGTCCGGCCAGTCTTGCGGTCGGTCATACTACCGCGTATGCGTCAGATTCGTTGCATTCCAATAAGAACGTTACCGGAGGTCAGAAACAATGCATCAGGATGCCGTCGCCTATTTTTCGGACAACGACGCTTTCGGCAAACTTTTGGGTATACAAATTACGGATGCCGGGCCTGGCTACGCCACTGCCGAATTTGAATTGGAAAAAAAGCACTGCAATTGCTTTGGCACGGCCCACGCCGGAGTGCTGTTTACTCTGGCCGAATGCGCTTTTGGTGCAGCGGCGAATGCCCACGGCAAGCTTTCCGTTGCGGTGAGCTGTTCGATTTCCTTCACAAAACCCGGACTGCTGGGCCGATTGACCGCAATCTGCCGTGAAACCAGCAAAGGGCCGCGGATTTCATCCTATGTTGTCGAGATCAGCAACGCGGACAATGAGGTCATCGCCACGTATCAGGGACTGGCCTACCATCGCAGGCAGCCGTTTCCACCGGAAAGCGTCTGAGGTCAGCCGCGCCGCATTCCCTGGAGCAGCAGCAGGGCTTCGGGAAGTTTCAACAAGCGGGCGGCGCCTACGTACGCGGCTCCCCAAAAAGGAATTTGCAGCAACGCCCAGGCTTGCGACTGGGTGGCTTGCGCCACATACCAGCTTCCGAGCCCCACGATCAGGGCCATGAACGCTCCGGGCAGAATACCTTGCAGCAGGGCGGCATGGTCCAGCTGAACGTCGGGAAGCCGTACGATTCGCCTTTGCAGCAGGATTACATTGACCCAGGAGGCCAGGGAGGTTGCCAGGGCAATCCCCACATGTCCGAGCCAGGGCATCAGCAGCAGGGAGAGCAGCAGGAAGATTCCTACGCATGCCGCGGCAAGAGCCAGGGGCGTACGGGTGTCCTGCTGCGCGTAATAGGCGGCGAGCAAAGGCCTGACCAAGGCCAGGGCGGGGAGCCCGAGGCTGTAAGCCGCCAGGGCCAGAGTCGTTGCGGCGCTGTCCGCGCTGTCAAAAGCTCCATGGCCGAACAGGACGTCCACCACAGGTGAAGCCAGAGCGATCAGGCCGGCGGTCGCGGGCAAGGCCAGAAACAGGGACAAACGCAGGGCGTTTCCAAGCACCTCGTTGAAACGTGCGGTTTCCTGCCGGCCGGCCAGCGCCGCCAGGCGCGGGAGGGCCGCCTGTCCCACGGCCACGCTGAATACCGCCAGCGGAAACTGCACCAGACGATCCGCGTAATACAGACTGGAAATGCTTCCCGGAGCCAGGAACGAGGCCAGAATGGACGACAGCAGCACATTGATCTGAAACACTGCCGCGCCAAGCACCATGGGCGGCATTTCCTTTCCCAGACGCCGTACTTCCGGATCTCCGAACCGCATACTCCCCGGCCAGGTAAAGCCCGTACGCCGAAGAGCGGGCAGTTGCATGGCCCATTGCAGCACTCCAGCCAAACACATGCCCCAGGCCAGGGTCGGCGCCGGAGCCAGTCCGAACAGCCAGGCGATTCCCGCGAATGTGATGAGCGTGAGGTTCAGCACGCAGGGCGCCAGAGCCGGAATCAGAAAACGTTCCTGCGCATTGAGTACGCCCATGCTCAGGGCCGCGGCCAGTATTGCCAGCGAATAGGGCAGGCAGATCCGCACCAGGGTTGTGGTTTGATCGAACAGCGCCGGGTCCGATGCGAAGCCCGGCGCCAGCAGCAGAGTCAGGGGACGGGCCAGGAGCAGCGCCAGAACCAGCAGCAACCCTCCGGCCAGGAGCAGCCAGAAAAAGGCCGCACGGGTCATGGTAAAGGCGCGTGCCAGGCCGCTCTGGTCGCGTACTGCGCAAAATCGGGTGACAAAAGCCATGCTCAGGGCTCCCTCGGCAAACAGGCGGCGCATCAGGTTCGGCAGCCGCATGGCCACGAAAAGCGCATCCGCCAGGGGGCCGGCGCCAAGCACGTAAGCAATGACCAGATCCCGGACAAAGCCCAGAAGTCTGCTGACCAGTGCCGCAACGGACAATACCGCGGCGCTTGCGGCTATTTTTGAGCTGTCGTCAGGGGGAGCAGATGCAGACATGGAATGGCAAAGCCTCCGGCGGGTAAAGAATAATCCGTTCGTTGGGGAGAAGAAATTCTGGCGCTTGCAACACGTTCAGAGCGAAAAATATACCTGTCACCGAGGGGAACGGATATCGTCAGCGACCTCGTACGAGCATGAACAGTTTACTGGCGATCCAGTCCATGACCAGAGCAGGGTTGGCGCCCGAATCCAGGGATTCATGGGCGGCGGCCAGACTGAGGTCGATTTCCCGCAGCCGGTGCAGGTCTAGGCGCTGAAAACACGTGGCGGCGAGATTGCCTCCCTGGCGTCCGGCCAGCACTGCGGCCAGTTCGGCCTGACAGCGGGTCAGTACCTGCGCCGCAAGGGCCTTATTGAGCGCTCCCTTGGACAACGTACGCTGCATCCATCCCCGGCCGTCTTTGAGAAATCCGAGCAGGGCGTTGAGCCATTCCTCCACGGACCGGGCGGTTTCCGCATCACTTCCGGCGCAAAAACCGTCCTGCTTCCAGGACAAGGTCAGAACCCAGCTGCGTGATACGAGCGTGGGCAGCAGCCGTTCCCGTTGCGGCGCGGTCAGTACGAAGCGCGTCCAGGGCGTGGGCTCCTCCAGAGATTTGAGCAGGCCGTTAGCGGATTCGATGGTCAGGTTCTGGGCTTCGGTAAACAGAACGGTGCGGAACCGGGCGCTGCGCGGCGGCTCTCCCAACTGCGGACGCAGGGCGCGAATCTGGTCGATTTTGATGCTTTCCCGTGAGCCGAGAAAGAGAATCAGGTCCCTGTGCGCATTCATTAAAAATTGCTGACAGTCGGCGCAGTGGCAACAGGGCGGAGCACTGTCCTGGCAGTTCAGGGCGGCTCCCCAAAAAAGCGCCATGTGCGTCCGGATGCTTTCGGAGCCGCCTTCCAGAAGCAGCACCTGGGGTGGATCCGCCGTCATGGATTCCAGCAGGGAACGCACTCTGGGTTGCGAAGCGCAGTCTTTGAGGACCCCCTCCGGGTCAAAAGTGACGCTCGGATCTTCTTCTGTTTTTGCCATGCGCATACGATAGACGGAGGCGCTGCAGAGTGCAATGGAATCCTTAGCAGTTGGTGCTTTCAAAAATATATACAATTTTGTATAAAATTATTATCAATGTGTGAATCGGGGGTTTTTAGACATTGATTTGCGTATCTCTCCAGTATTTGCGTATTTTTTTTTAATGATACAACAATTCTTCTGAATTACATCTTATTTAAGTATGGAATTTATGAGCGAGAAAGTTTGAAAAAATGTTTAGAAAAGAACAAGAATAGGGGCGAGTAGAGTTTTTTGTAAAAAAGAATACAAATTTGTAAAAAATTGCATGTAAAAATGTAACGGTGACTAAGCCAGATATTCTCCTGATTTTATAGAATTTATTTTATTAAAATATTTTATAGTCAATCAGTATGCAACAGGCAAGGCGTAAAGATACAACCTTTTATTGAAAACATCCTATAATAGTGGAAAAAAATAAAAATATCATAAAATGACAAATTAGATATTTTTAAAAAATATTTAATGACAAATTTGAAATTTATTTTGTCGTCTTTCTGGGAATTGAGGTACACATTTACTTAACAATCTTAAATTAATGTAAAAATATGATTGTGCACGGGTCTTGCTAAATACAGCCTTGAAGAGAACCAGTGGAGGCGAACAATCCGTAATTTTGATCCTCTCCGCACAACAACGTTACTTCCTCCGGCGTGCAGGGGGAAAGTCAGAGGAAAAGGGCTGCTGCGGCTTAAGTCTTTAAACGCCGTGGCGGCAGTTTTTTTCATGTAGTTAATTAAAATACCTGGAGTGATGATGATGAAGAGAAGAGATTTCTTAAAAAAGGCCGGCGTTGGTGCCGCCGGGGCTGTTGCCGCTACTACCGTAAATGCCCCGTTTGTGCACGCATCCAAGAAAACGCCCATCAAGTGGCGGTTGCAGACCTATGCCGGCCCCGCACTCGCCGAGCACGTCATCAAGCCTCAGATTAAGGCTTTCAACGACATCGCCGGTTCGGACATGACCATCGAACTGTACAGTTCGGATCAGCTGGTTCCCACGGGCGAACTTTTCCGTGCCATGCAGCGCGGCACCATTGACGCGGTGCAGAGCGATGACGACTCCATCGCCGCTCCGGTGGATGTTGCTGTTTTCGCAGCCTATTTCCCTTTTGCTTCCCGCTATTCTCTGGATGTTTCCACCCTGTTTCACCATTACGGCCTGAACAAAATCTGGGAAGAGGCTTACTCGGAAGTGGAAGGCGTTACCTGGTTGGCCGCCGGATCCTGGGATCCCTGCAACTTTGCAACGGTTGAGCCCATTCGCAGCGTGGCGGACCTCAAAGGCAAACGCGTTTTCACCTTCCCCACGGGCGGAAAATTCCTCAGCCGTCTGGGCGTTGTTCCCGTTACCCTGCCCTGGGAAGACGTGGAAGTCGCCATGCAGACCGGCGAACTCGATGGTATCGCCTGGTCCGGCATCACCGAAGACTACACCGTCGGCTGGGCTGACGTCGCCAAGTACTACCTGACGAATAACATTTCCGGCGCCTGGATCGGTTCCTACTTTGCCAACTCCGATAAATGGGCCGAGGTGCCGGAACATCTGAAAAAGCTCTTCAAGCTTTCCATCGACAGTTCCAACTACTACCGCCTGCACTGGTACTGGTGGGGTGAGGCTTTCTACCGTACCACGGGCGGCAAGCTCGAACTGACTTCCATTCCGGAAGAAGAATGGTCGAAGGTGGAAGACGAAGCCATCAAGTTCTGGGATGAAATCGCTCAGAGAAGCCCCAGATGCGCCAAGGTCGTCCAGATCCTCAAAGAATACAATCAGACCATGAAGAAGGCTGGCAAGCCTTACAGATACTAGCCCGTTAGCAGCGGGTTCGTGCTGTCGTTCAGTCTTCTCCGTGTCCTCTCCCGCGTCATGCCGGAGGGGACACGCCGTTCACGGGGTCATGTTTCCCGCAATCAGCCGACGTATTTTTCGGCCCAAGAACAGAAATGCCCTTTTTCATCTGGCTGTCCAGGCAGCTGAGAAGGGCAACGGAACCGTATCATGTCTGAGTCAAAAACGTTACCAAAGGCAATCTGCGCCTACGTACGGTACGTCGACGCCGTTAACCGCGTCGTGGGCAAGTTTGCCATGTATCTGGTTTTCGTGATGATGGGGATATTGTTGTTTGCTTCCATTTCACGAACCTTTTTCAACAGTCCGCATATCTGGGCCATTGAACTGTCGCAGTTCACCATGGCCGCTTACTATATTCTCGGCGGCGGGTTCTCGATGCTGCTGCGTTCGCATGTTCGCATGGACGTACTCTATACGCACTGGAAGCCCAAAACCAGGGCTACCATGGATGTGTTCACATCCTTTTTTCTGATTTTCTACCTTGTGGTGTTGCTTTGGGGAGGCATCTCCAGCACGGCCTATTCCATACAATACAACCAGAAAAATTATTCGGCCTGGGCGCCCCCCATGGCGCCTATCAAGATCATTATGGTTATCGGCATTACGCTGATGCTGCTCGAAGCCATTGCGTTTTTCTTCAAAGACTGGGCCAAAATGCGCGGCGTGTCGCTTGGCCAGAATGTGGTTGAGGAGGAACTCCGATGAGCTATGAAATGATCGCCTTGATGATGTTTTCCTCCTTGATGCTGATGATGCTTACCGGGCAGCGCGTGTTCGGAGCCATCGGTTTTGTGGCCGCTGCTTCTTCTCTGATGCTCTGGGGAGACGGCGGAGTGGAAATGCCTTTCGGCGCAAGCATTACCCTGTTGAACTGGTATCCCTTGCTGACCCTGCCGCTGTTCATATTCATGGGCTACATGCTTTCCGAATCAGGCATTGCCGATGATTTGTATAAAATGTTTCACGTCTGGATGGGTCCACTAAACGGCGGCCTGGCCATCGGCACGGTGGTGCTGATGGTGGCCATCTCCGCCATGAACGGCCTGAGTGTGGCAGGCATGGCCATCGGCACAAGCATAGCCCTGCCTGAAATGCTCAAACGAAATTACGACAAGCGTATGGTCACCGGCGTTATCCAGGCGGGCAGTTCGCTGGGCATCATGGTGCCGCCCAGCATCGTGCTCGTGCTCTACGGCATGATCGCGCGCCAGCCGGTGAGCCGTTTGTGGCTTGCGGGCGTTGGCCCTGGCCTTTTGCTGGCCGCCATGTTTATCATTTACATCGTGATACGCTGCAAGTTTCAGCCTTCGCTGGGCCCGGCGCTCAGCAAGGAAGAGCGCGCGGTAAGCAAAAAGGAAAAGTACCGCCTGCTTGCAGCCGGTCTGCTGCCTGTGGCCATCATCTTTTCCGTGACCGGTCTGTTCATGATGGGCGTAACCAGCCTGGTGGAAAGTTCGGCTTACGGTGCGCTGGCAGCCACCATCGCCGCCATCTGCAAAAAACGCCTGACGCGCAAGGTGATGGACGATACGCTACACAAGACACTGAGCGTCAGCTGCATGTTCATGTGGATCATTCTTGCTGCTCTTTGCTTCGGCGCTGTTTTCGATGGGCTGGGCGCCGTGCACGCCATCAAGAACCTGTTTCTCGAAGAGTGGGGCCTCAGCCCGTGGGGCGTGCTGATCATGATGCAGGTTTCTTACATCATCATGGGCATGTTCCTGGACGACACGGCCATGCTGGTCATCGTGGCGCCTTTGTATATTCCGTTAATCATCTCGCTGGGATTCAATGCGGTCTGGTACGGCGTTTTGTATACCGTCACCTGTCAGATTGCCTATATGACCCCGCCGTTCGGTTATAACCTCTTTTTGATGAAGGCCATGGCGCCAAAGGAGATATCGCTTGTCGACATCTACAGTTCCATTGTGCCCTTCGTCATTCTCATGATCATCGGCCTGGGCATCATCATGATGTTCCCGCAGATTGCCCTCTATCTTCCTGATCTGTATTTTAGTAAATAACAGGGAAGAAATCGTAAAAGTATCACCGGACACCGGAGAGAGAGCGCTCCGGTGTCCGTAAACGCCAGGAAGCCAACGATGAAAACCAGAAGAACCTTGCGCGAACTAATGGCCAAGGCGACCCCCCTGCGTTCGGGGGACGTCCTTGCAGGCGTGGCCGCTGTGAACGAGGAAGAACGGGTCAAGGCGCAGATCGAGCTGGCGGACGTTCCGCTGAAGCACTTTCTCGACGAATGCGTCATCCCTTATGAGGACGACGAAGTGACCCGGCTGATCATCGATACGCACGACAAGGAGGCCTTTGCTCCGGTCAGCAGCTTCACCGTCGGCCAGTTCCGGGACTGGTTGCTGACAGACGCCGTCACCACGGAGGTCCTGACCCGGCTTGCTCCAGGAGTAACTCCTGAAATGGCCGCCGCGGTATCCAAGCTGATGCGTACGCAGGATCTCATTCTCGTGGCCTCCAAGTGCAACGTCACGACCCGTTTTCGCAACACCATCGGGCTTCCGGGGGGATTTTCCGTCCGGCTGCAGCCCAACCACCCCACCGACGACATCAAGGGCATTGCCGCCTCCACCCTGGACGGGCTGTGTTACGGCTGCGGCGACGCCGTCATCGGCGTGAATCCGGCCACGGACAACCTGGAAAACATCTGCCGCCTGCTGGATATGCTGGGAGAACTGGTCGAACGTTACGCCATCCCCACGCAGACCTGCGTTTTGACGCATGTCACCACAACCATGGAAGCCATCGAGCAGGGGGCTCCCGTGGACCTGTGTTTTCAGTCCATTGCCGGTACCGAAAAGGCCAATGCCAGCTTCGGCGTCACTCTCAAACTGCTGGAAGAGGCGCACGAGGCAACCCTGGCTTTGCATCGGGGTACCGTGGGCGACAATGTCATGTATTTCGAAACCGGACAGGGCAGCGCGCTTTCCGCCAACGCCCACCACGGAGTGGACCAGCAGACCCTCGAAGCCAGGGCGTACGCCGTTGCCAGGCGCTTCCGCCCGCTGCTGGTGAATACCGTTGTCGGGTTCATCGGGCCGGAATATTTATACAACGGCAAGCAGATTCAGCGCGCCGGGCTGGAAGACCACTTCTGCGGCAAACTCATGGGCCTGCCCATGGGCGTAGACATCTGCTACACCAACCACGCCGAAGCGGATCAGGATGACATGGACGTGCTGCTGACCTTGCTGGGCGCGGCCGGGTGCAATTTCATCATGGGCGTGCCTGGGGCGGACGATATCATGCTCAACTACCAGTCGACTTCTTTTCATGATGCCGCATTTCTGCGCAAGCTGCTGGGCAAAAAACCGGCTCCCGAGTTCGAGGCCTGGCTCGAGAATCTGGGCATTCACGACATGCGGGGCGTGCTGCAGCCGATTCAACAGACAAACCGGCTGCTGGCCATTTCCGAACAGTTCGCCTGAGCAAAAATACCAGGAGCTATCCCATGAATCAGACTCATACCGATATCCAGCCCGAAATCATTACCAGTGATCCCTGGCAGGAGCTGAAGCAATTCACCGACGCGCGCATCAGCCTCGGACGTTGCGGTTCCAGCCTGCCCCTGGGCGAAAGTCTTTCCTTCAAACTGGCGCACGCGCAGGCCCGTGATGCCGTGCTCAGCCCGTTCAAAATCGACTGGCTAGAAGAAGAGCTGGCCAAGACCGGCCTGCCCTGTCTGCGCCTGAAAAGTGCCGTGGCCGACAGAAGCGAATACCTGACCCGCCCGGACAAGGGGCGGTTGCTCAGTGAGGACTCCATCGCTTTGCTGGAGAAACAACCCGCGGGGTACGACCTGTGCCTGGTGATCAGCGACGGCCTTTCATCCAGAGCCATTCATGAAAATGTCCCCGAATTCGTTTCTCTGTTCGTCAAGGTAATTCGCCAGACAAAGCTGAAGCTGGCTCCTCTGTGCATTGTGGAAAACGGCCGGGTTGCCATTGCCGACGAAATTGCCTCCCGTCTGCAGGCCGGGCTGTCCGCCATTCTTATCGGCGAAAGGCCGGGACTCAGCTCCCCCAATTCGCTGGGTGTTTACATGACCTACGCTCCCAAACCGGGATCCACCGACGAAGCCCGGAACTGCATCTCCAACGTCCGTCAGGGTGGCATGAGCATCCGCGCCGGTGTTCAGAAACTTGCCTACCTTGTGGAAACCGCTTTCGCTCTCAAAACCTCCGGAGTAATGCTCAAAGATAAAATGTCCGCAGGGTACCTGCCTTTCGGGCAAAGCTGGGAAGCTGTCGAATAAGACTGAAAGCCAATTTTATTTTACTGGATGTTTTTTACGGCCGGGCATTTTGCCCGGCTTTTTTTTTACGATTTCTTGGCAAAATGAGCGCTTGAGCTTGGAATTGCATGGAATATTTTTTTTTGGGCTATTTTTTTGTTTGTTGACTTTTTTTGAGCAGGGGGCGTATAATCTTAATTAAAATTAAGATTACTTATTAAAACAAGGTGGTGCATTTTTTTACCAAAATTAACCTATAACATACTGATTAAAAGAGAAATAAGAAAAAAACAAAAAATATCCACCTATAGTAATTATTGAAATACTAATAAAAATTAATAAAGCAAACTTGACAAAAATAGGCAGTCTTAATAAAGGCTCTTACAGTAAAAAGCTGACGCTGGAAGGCAATACTACTCTGGGGGAGAGGCGGGGTTTGGGCTGGAGCCTGAAATCCCTCCTTAATCATAGAAGGCCCATGGTGGGCTGCAATCACTTCTTAAGTTAGGAGGAATTCTGATGAAAAGACTGATGATGGTAGTACTGGTAATGGCAAGTTTGCTTATGCTGACCATAGGATCTGCATATGCCGGACCTTCGCCCGAGGCGATCCAACAGCTTAAAGCAGATGGGGCTGTAGCCTACTTCAACACGGATGACGGCAAAATGCCTCCGGAATTTAAAACGATTAACGGCTGGGTTAATCTGTCCATCACCTTGATCATTGCCACGGGCAGCGAACTCTCAGTGAGAGCCAGTGGTTATATTCTGACCACCACCCAGGCGATGGCTGCGGACATCTGCCTGGTTTCGTATGGCAACGGCAAAAGCTTCTGGGTGTATGCCGTGAATGGTACCGTCACCAAGTTCGCACTCAACGACTACTAGGCAAGAGATTTTGCATGCCGCCGGGTTCGCCCGGCGGCTTTTTTTTGCGCATTCGTCGTTTTTTTCGCCTGCCTCTTTTTGCGTTCCCTGCTTTAGTTCTTTCATACTTTTTGCTATTTATAGATATCTGCCACTTGCCCGTCAGGAGCGAATGGTCTACACCTCTCTTGGCGTGAGGGGGAGAGTAGACGTTGACTCGTACGTGCGCATCGGGTATGCCCGGCGCGCCCGGTGCAAGCGACGTATGCCTCAGCCAGTTCAGTAACCCGCAACGAAACGAAATTCATTATGCCAAAACGTACGGACATCAAGAAGATAATGCTCATCGGCTCCGGCCCCATCGTCATCGGCCAGGCCTGTGAATTTGACTACTCCGGCACTCAGGCGCTCAAGGCGCTCAAAGAAGAGGGCTATGAAGTAATTCTGGTCAACTCCAACCCGGCCACCATCATGACCGATCCGGAACTGGCGGACAGGACTTACATAGAGCCTATCACTCCGGAAGCCGTGGCCATGATTATCGAAAAAGAACGCCCGGACGCACTGCTGCCCACACTTGGCGGTCAGACCGGTCTGAACACGGCCGTGGCTGTGGCAGAATCAGGCGTACTTGATAAATTCGGCGTCGAGCTGATCGGCGCGTCCCTGCCCGTGATTCAGAAGGCGGAAAGCCGCCAGCTGTTCCGCCAGGCCATGGAAAACATCGGGCTCCGGGTTCCGGAGAGCGGCATTGCCAGGTCCATGGAAGACGTACGCAGACTCGGTTCCGAAATGCCCTTCCCGTTGATTGTCCGTCCGGCATTTACCCTGGGCGGCACAGGCGGCGGTGTGGCCTACAACATGGAAGATCTGGTGGAGATTTCCGACCAGGGGCTGACCGCGAGCCTGACCAGCGAGGTTATGCTCGAACAGAGCGTGCTGGGCTGGAAAGAGTTCGAACTCGAGGTCATGCGGGACAAAAACGACAACTGCGTGATCATCTGCTCCATTGAGAATATTGATCCCATGGGCGTGCATACGGGCGATTCCATCACCGTTGCCCCCGCCCAGACCCTGACGGATGTCGAATACCAGAAGATGCGCAACGCCTCCCTGGCCATTATGCGGGAAATCGGCGTGGAAACGGGCGGATCCAACGTACAGTTCGCCCTGAATCCGGAAAACGGCGACATGGTGGTCATTGAAATGAACCCCCGTGTCTCGCGTTCGTCCGCGCTGGCTTCCAAAGCCACGGGGTTTCCCATCGCCAAAATAGCGGCCAAGCTCGCCGTGGGCTATACGCTGGATGAAATCCCCAACGACATTACCCGCGAGACCATGGCTTCCTTTGAGCCCACCATTGACTATTGCGTGGTCAAGATCCCGCGTTTTACCTTTGAAAAATTTCCCGGCAGCAAGGACTATCTGACCACCTCCATGAAGAGTGTGGGCGAAGCCATGAGCATCGGCCGGACCTTCAAGGAGTCGCTGCAAAAGGGACTGCGTTCGCTGGAAACCGGCATGCCCGGCTTCGGCAAGGAGTTTGCCAAACGCAGTTTCGACCGCGAACAGCTGCTTGCCGATTTGCGGACTCCCAGTTCCACCCGCCTGTACTCCGTACGCTTTGCTCTGCAGGCAGGGCTCAGCGAGGAGGAAATTTACGAGGCCACCAAGATAGACCACTGGTTCCTGCGCCAGCTGCAGGAGCTGGTCGTTTTTGAGGAAGAACTCAAACAGTTCGGACTGGAAGGCAGCATCAGCGCATCCAATCCGGCCCTTGCCCCCGTGCTGACCAAAGCCAAAGAGCTGGGGTATTCGGATCGCCAGCTTTCCACGCTCTGGAAACGTAGCGAACTGGACATCCGGGCTCTGCGCAAGGAACTGAAGATTCAGCCCACCTATTATCTGGTGGATACCTGTGCGGCCGAATTCGAAGCCTATACGCCGTACTTTTATTCCACCTATGAATCCGGGCGCGAACTGGATATTCCCAAAAAGAAAAAGATCGTCATCCTGGGCGGCGGCCCCAACCGTATCGGACAGGGCATCGAATTCGACTACTGCTGCTGCCACGCCTCCTTCGCGTTGAAGGAGATGGGGGTGGAGTCCATCATGGTCAACTCCAACCCCGAGACGGTTTCCACGGACTATGATACGTCCGACCGCCTTTACTTCGAGCCGCTTACGTTTGAAGACGTGCTTAACATCATGGATTTCGAGCAGCCCGACGGGGTTATCGTGCAGTTCGGCGGACAAACGCCTCTGAACCTGGCTGTTCCGCTGTTGCGCGCCGGAGTGCCGATCATCGGAACTTCTCCGGACAGTATCGACCGCGCCGAAGACCGTGAACGGTTTCAGGCCATGCTGCAGAAGCTCAAACTGAAACAGCCGGCCAACGGCACGGCCATGTCTCTGGACGGCGCGCTGGGCATAGCCAAAGAGATCGGCTATCCGGTCGTGGTGCGTCCGAGCTATGTGCTGGGCGGCCGGGCCATGGAGATCGTCTATGCGCCCGAAGAGCTGGAAGCCTACTTCAAGGTGGCGGTCGGCGTCTCACCCGAGCACCCCATTCTGATCGACAAATTCCTGGAAGACGCCATCGAACTCGATGTGGACGCCCTCAGCGACGGGGAAGAAACCTATGTGGCGGGAATCATGGAGCACATCGAAGAAGCCGGAATCCACTCCGGCGATTCCGCCTGCGTGCTGCCCCCGCATACGGTGCCTCCGGTGCTCATCGAGGAGATTAAACGGCAGACTAAGGCGCTGGCCGCCGAACTGCAGGTTGTCGGCCTGATGAACATCCAGTACGCCATCAAGGATAACGAAGTGTACATCATCGAGGTGAATCCTCGTGCTTCGCGTACTGTGCCTTTTGTGAGCAAAGCGACCAACGTGCCTCTGGCCAAGCTGGCCACACGGGTTATGCTGGGCGAAAAGGTCAAGGACCTGGACCCCTGGTCCAAACGCTGCTCCGGTTATATTTCAGTCAAGGAATGCGTGCTTCCGTTCAGGCGTTTCCCCGGCGTGGACATCCTGCTCGGACCCGAAATGCGCTCCACGGGCGAAGTCATGGGCATCGACGCTTCCTTTGGTCTGGCTTTCATGAAAAGTCAGCTTGCCGCCGGACAGCAGTTGCCACAGACCGGACGCGTGTTTATCTCTGTAAACGACCGCGACAAACAAGCGGCCCTGCAGGTGGCGCAAACGTTCCGGCAACTCGGTTTCCGTATCGTAGCCACCAGGGGAACCGCGGAGTTTTTCACGCAGAACGGCGTGCAGACCGAAACCATTCTCAAGGTTTATGAAGGTCGCCCCCATGTGGTGGACGCCATCAAAAACCATGAGATCGATCTGGTCATCAATACGGTCGCGGGCAAGAAAACCGTGCATGATTCAACGGTCATTCGCCAGAATACGTTGCTTTACGGCATTCCTTACACCACCACCATCGCCGGGGCCAAGGCCATGGCTCAGGCAGTGCAGGAACGGGCGGGCAAGGGCTTGGAAGTCAAAAGCATCCAGGAATATTATCAAAATCAATGATCGGCCTCAAAGGGGTAGTACGTGTCTAAAAAAGAATATTGCGGTCTGTTCGGCATTTATCAACATCCGGAAGCGGCTCGTATGGCCTATTTCGGACTTTACGCACAACAGCACCGCGGCCAGGAAAGCGCCGGTATCGTCACCTGGGACGGCTTCAAGATCCGCGAACAGCGGGGAATGGGCCTGGTTCCGGAAGTCTTCAACGAGCGCCATCTGGGCAAGGAACTCAAGGGGCATATCGCCCTGGGGCATATCCGCTATTCCACCACAGGCGCCTCTCTCATCCGCAATGCGCAGCCTTTTCATGTCACCTTCGGCGGCCTGCATCTGGCCGTTGCCCATAACGGCAATCTTGTGAACACCATGGAGCTGCACAAAGAGCTTGAGGCCAAGGGTTCCATTTTTCAGACCACCATTGATTCCGAATTGTTCGTGCACCTGATCGTACACAATCTTCCCGGCCATACGCTCGAGGAAGCCATTCAGCTGGCCTGCCAAAAAGCCAAAGGCTCCTATTCGCTGATGATCCTGGCCAACGACAAGCTCATCGCCCTGCGCGATCCGCATGGTTTCCGGCCTCTGTCCATCGGGCGGGTCGGCGATTCGTACGTCCTGGCTTCCGAATCCTGCGCTTACGATCTGCTGGAAGCAGAATTCATCCGGCCCATCGATCCGGGCGAAATGTTCGTCATCGAAGGCAAGTGTACGCGCAGCTATCGCATTGCCGAACCCCAGCCCAAGCGCCAGTGCATCTTCGAACTGGTCTACTTCGCCCGTCCTGATTCCGTGATTTTCGGCCAGACAGTATATGAATGCCGCAAACGCATGGGCAAGGTGCTGGCCACCGAAGCCCCGGTGGAGGCGGACTTCGTGATGCCGTTTCCGGATTCGGGCAACTACTCCGCCATAGGCTATGCGCAGACCTCCAACGTGCCTTTCGAGATGTGCATGATCCGCAACCACTACGTGGGCAGGACCTTTATTCAGCCCTCCCAGGATATGCGCGACTACAGCACGCGGGTGAAAATCAATCCGGTGCGCAGCATGATCAAAGGCAAACGCATCTGCATTGTGGACGACTCCATCGTACGCGGCACCACCATTCGAAGCAGGGTCAAAAAACTGCGCGAACTGGGCGCCCGTGAGGTGCATATGCGCGTCAGCTGTCCGCCCATCCGCTTCCCCTGTTTCTACGGCATCGACTTTTCCTCCAAGGGCGAACTCATCGCCGCCAACAACACGGTGGAGGAAATTGCTCGCTTTATCGGACTGGACAGCCTGCATTATCTCTCCATTGAGGGGCTTCTGAATTCTGTAGCCGATCCGCAGGATTTCTGCCTGGCCTGTTTTGACGGAAACTATCCGGTGACCCCGGAGGCGGGCTTGGGTAAATGCTGCCTTGAGGACCAGATCGCGGTATCCTGGTAAACAGCGGGACTGCCCGGCATGTCCGATATAAAAGAGAAAGACGATCTGCTGCATTGCGCGCGCGAAGTCCTGGACACTGAAATCGAAGGGCTGCAATGCGTCCGCGAGCATCTGTCCGTTTCCTTTGCAGACGCTCTGCTGCTGCTCTACGGCTGTACCGGGCGCGTGGTGCTCTGCGGCTTGGGAAAATCCGGTCTGGTGGCCAGAAAAATAGCGGCCACGCTTTCGTCCACGGGAACGCCCGCCTTTTTCCTGCATCCTGTGGAGGGCGCCCATGGCGACCTGGGCATGCTCCGGCCCGAAGACCTGCTCCTTGCCGTATCCAATAGCGGCGAGACAGACGAACTCAACGTTTTGCTGCCCTCGCTGCGTACGCTGGGGCTCAAGCTTGTGGCCCTGACCGCTTCGGCGGATTCCACCCTGGGATCCCTGGCCGATGTGGTCATTCCCTGCCGTGTCCCCCGTGAGGCCTGTCCGTACGATCTTGCCCCCACGGCCAGCACCACAGCTGCTCTGGCCCTGGGCGACGCCCTGGCGGTCTGCCTGATGCGCATGAAATCTTTCAGGGAAGCGGACTATCAGCGCGTACACCCCGGCGGCAATCTCGGGCGCCGGTTGCGTACGCGGGTCAGCGAGCTGATGCATACGGACGGCATTCCGCAAGCATCCGAGGATGTTTCCATCTGTCAGGCCCTGGAAATCCTGGATGACGGCGGGCTGGGAGCCTTGCTGCTCACCGGACCGGAAAATACGCTGGCCGGCATTCTTACCGACGGCGATGTCCGGCGGCTGCTGACCCGGGGCAATTACGATCCGCAGCAACCCGTCTCCGCGTGCATGACCCGCAATCCCATAGTCGCTCGGCCGGAACAATCCGTGGCCGAACTCATCGACGCCATGGAAGCCAAAGCCATTACCGTGCTTCCCGTGGTCGATGCAAAGCGCGCGGTTCTCGGCATAGTCCACCTTCACGACCTGCTCGGCAAAGGCCACCTGCGCTTCACCCTTGTCGGCGGAGAGCATTGAGAGATTTTTTTTATGCCTCCGGCGGCTTAAACCCCTTTTTCAAAAGGGTTCTTAAGCCGCCGGAGGCAGTTCTCTGCAGCAACTACAATGTCAGAAACTACGTATGATGTAATCATTCTCGGGGCCGGGGCTTCGGGCCTGTTTTGCGCCTGGCAGTGCGCCATACGCGGCCGGAAGGTGGCGCTTGTGGATCACGCGCGTACCTGCGGGCGTAAGGTGGGTATTTCCGGGGGCGGCAAGTGCAATTTCACCAATCTGCATCTTACGGCTGCGGATTACCTCTGCGCCAATCCGCATTTTGTAAAGTCTGCACTGGCGCAATTTGCCCCGTCGGATTTCCTTCAGTGGATGGAGCGCCATGGACTGCCTGTGGTGGATATGGGGCAGGGCATGCTGTTTTCCAAAAGCGCGGACCGTATTGTGGAGTGTCTGGTGGCCGATGTCCGGGAGGCTGGCGGACAGCTGCACCTGGGGTGCCGGGTGGACAAGGCGCGGAAGCGCGGCGAGCGGTTTATGGTTTCGCTGATGGAGCTTTCCGGCGAAACCGCCTTGCGATTTGAGAGCGCCTCACTGGTGCTGGCTTTGGGCGGTCTGGCCTGGCCGCAGATCGGCGCCACCAACCTGGGCCATCGTCTGGCGAAATCTTTCGGACTCGATTGCACGCCGCTGCGTCCGGGTCTTGTGCCGTTGCTCGCACCGCCGGAGCTGCAAGAGTTTTGCGCTGCACTTTCGGGTATTTCCCTGCCTGTCCGGATTGCCGGTGCGTTCCCCGCCCAGGGCGAGCTGCTGTTCACGCACAAGGGCATTTCCGGCCCGGCCGTATTGAACGCGTCGTTGGGCTGGCGGGAGGGTGACTGCCTGGAAATAGATTTTCTGCCTGATACGGATGTCGGCGAGGCTCTGGCCGCCTGGCCGAAGATGGAGCTGAAAAACGCTCTGACCAGATTGCTGCCCAAGCGATTATGTCTGGAGCTTTGCCGGCTGCAAGGCGATACGCAGGATTGGACTACCACCATTGCTTCGTTGTCCAAAAAAAGACTGCGAGCGGTGGAGCAGATGCTGCACGCTTTTCAATACGCGCCACAGGGCACGGCAGGCTTTGCCAAGGCCGAGGTGACGGTCGGCGGTGTGAATACCTCCGGGATTTCATCCAAGAGTATGGAAGTCAAAAGCGTGCCCGGGTTGTTCATCACGGGCGAACTGCTGGACGTCACGGGCAGGCTGGGCGGATTCAACCTGCAGTGGGCCTGGTCGTCGGGCTTCGCGGCCGGACAACATGCCTGATGCATCCGGAAAAATATTTTTTACAATTTCGACAAAGTGGGATATTCGGGCCGCATGGACGTTGCCGGGCCGAGGGCCGTGTTCTCCTGTGGGGTAAGGCTTTTTGCCAAATCAAAAACAGGAGCTTCGCTCTTTACAACATGCGTGGTTCTTCCGTATAGCGGACACTTGTTGCTGGTCGATGAATTTTCCTGAGCCTTCCGGCTTTTTTGCCTATCCGAAAGGGGGTCCTTATGTTGGGTATGATGCAATGCTTGGTTCGCTCCGCTTGTTGCGGATGCCTTCTGCTGCTGTTACTGGCCTCTGCGGCCTATGCTGATTGCGCCAGCGGGGACTGCATAAACGGCGAAGGCGTATATAATTTCGACAAAGGTATCGTGTATAAGGGGCAGTTCAAAGACGGCAAGCCAGAGGGCAAGGGCGTGATGACCTGGCCTCAGGGCAGCAAATACGAGGGTGACTTCAAGAACGGCATGCGCGACGGCGTGGGCGTCTATACGCGTCAAAACGGCGAACGCTATGAAGGGCAGTTCAAGAACGACAAATGCCACGGCAAGGGCAAACTCACCTATGAGAGCGGCGAGACCTACGACGGTGTCTGGGACTCGAATTTCAAGCACGGCAAGGCCGAATACACGACGCCCGACGGACATCACTTTACCGGGACATATCAGCGCGGACGCCGTACGGGTGAAGGCGTCTATGTCTGGCCGGACGGCACGTCCTACAAAGGACTGTTCGACGACGACAAGCCCAACGGCAAGGGCGTGATGCGCTGGAAGGGCGGTTCGAGTTACGAAGGTGAATTCAAGGACGGCAAGCCCGAGGGCCAGGGCGCTTTCTATGCTGTTGAAGGCGGCGCCATCGTGGGCAAATGGAAAGAGGGCAAGCTGGTGTCGGGCAAGACGTATCAAAGCGTGAACGATATTCCCGAATCCGAGAAATCGCCCAAGAAAGAAAAGAAAAAATAGGGATTTGCATGAAAACCCCCTGGAAAACTTCCGCGGATGCGTATGACTGGCTCGTGGACTGGGCCAGGGAAACCTATTTATTGAATGCTTCCGCGGCCCTGTTGCATTGGGACCAGCGGACATACATTCCGCCCAAAGGGCACGAACACCGCAGCCGTCAGCTCGCGCTGCTGGCCAAGCTGGCGCACGAGCACGCAGTGGATCCGCGTATCGGGGAGGCCCTTGGCAAGCTCGAGGATGCCCCTCTGGACAGTACGGAGTATCCCGACGCCGGGGCAAACGTACGTGAATGGCGTCGTGATTACGACCGCGACGTGAAGATTCCTCAGGATCTGGCGGTGGAACTCGCACGTACGGCTTCCGTGGCCGAGACTGCCTGGGAGCAGGCGCGTCCGGCCGACGACTGGAAAGGGTTCAAGCCGCACCTGCAGCGGATGCTGGAGCTGAAACGCGAGAAAGCCGAGGCCCTGGGCTACGAATCCGAAGCCTACGACGCGCTTCTGGACGGTTATGAGCCCGGCGAAACAGCAGCCACGCTGGAGCCCGTGTTCGCGAAACTGCGTCCGGCCCTTGCGGGATTGCTCGAACGTATTGTCGGCAGCGGACACCGTCCGGAGATGTCCGTGGTCAGCGGGACTTTTGACCTGCAACAACAAAAAGCCTTTTCCGAACTGGCTGCCAAAGCCATCGGCTATGATTTTTCCGCAGGCCGCCTGGATGAAACCACCCATCCCTTTACCATAGAAATCGGCCCGGGCGATGCGCGTATCACCACGCGCTACGAAGAGGACGGTTTCCTGGACGCGTTTTTCAGTACCATTCACGAAACCGGCCATGCGCTCTATGAACAGGGACTTCCGACAGAGGCCTGGGGGCTGCCCAGGGGCGAAGCCGTGTCTTTGGGGATCCATGAATCCCAATCACGTCTCTGGGAGAACATGGTGGCCCGCTCGCGCGGATTCTGGAGCTTTTTTCTGCCCAAAGCCGGGGAACTTTTTCCGCAACTGCAAGGAGTGGATCCGGACCGTTATTGCTTCGCGGTCAACCGGGTCGAGCCGGGATTCATCCGCGTGGAAGCCGACGAGGTTACGTACAACCTGCATATTTTGCTCCGCTTCGAACTGGAGCTGGCGTTGATGCGCCAGGAGCTTACGGTGGATGATCTGCCGGACGCATGGAATGAGAAAATGGTCTCCCTTCTGGGCATAAAGCCGAAAAATTATGCTCAAGGCGTGCTGCAGGATGTGCATTGGTCCGCCGGATTGTTCGGATATTTCCCGACATATACATTGGGTAATATTTACGCGGCCCAGCTGTTTGACGCGGCAGGCAAGGAGCTTGGGGATCTGGAAGCCGGGTTTGCCAAGGGAGATTTCGGCCGGCTCCTGCAATGGCTGCGCACCACTATTCACGACAAAGGCCGCAGTCTGCACCCGCGAGAACTGATCCGCGCCGCAACCGGATCAGATCCGGATCCGCAGCCGCTGATCACTTATCTGGAGTCCAAGTACCGCACGTATTACGCCTGCTGACGCATTCCTATATCAATAATTAGACCGGTAATGATGCTCCGAACAGCGGCCTTGTGATACGGCCGCTGGATCGGTGCACGTTTAATAACTTCTTAAGGAGGACAAGATGAGCGAGGATCTGAAGGAAACAAAGAAAAGTCAGGGGGGCAAGGGCATTGCCATCGCTGCGCTGGGTGTTGGTATTGTCGCACTGTTGACAGCCGTCATGGCTTTTGCCGCAACCCAGGGAAAAAGTGTTCATGCTCTGGAGCAGAAATTGGCCGATATGGCCGAAGTCAGCGATGTGCAGGCCAATCATCTGGCCGTGCTTGACTTTCGTATGGCTGAAATGCAACGTGATAGCATCAAGTCCTATGTGGCCATGCACGAAATAGCCCAGGAGATGGATGCCGCGCCGAAAGACGGCGGCAATGAGATGGAAGAAATGGTTCTGCTGGGCGCCGTGGGCGACATGGCCAGCAAAGCAAAATTTCTGGAAAGCCGTATGAGCAATCCTGAGCAAAAAGAAGCCCTGGCCAAAATCAAAGAGCTTCTGGCATCCATGCAGAAGGGCGCCGAATAGCAAATTCAGTCTTTAAAAACGTTGCGGCGGGCATTGTGTGAGCTGTGCCTGCCGCGCGTGGCCGAAGGCCTTTCAAGGGAGCCAACGAAATGTTGATGTTTGATAAAGTTTGCGAACTTGCCACGTTTGCCTTCGACCCCATACACGACGGCTGGGAGAATTCTTCCACGCAACGGGTCGTGGGCCGGATTCTGGTGTTCGTTTTTCTGGCCGGTTTGCTGGGTATCGAATGCAACCGCCTCGGGTTGCTTCCAGAGCCTTTGGCCGTCATCACGCCCACTCGGCATTATTACGCCATCAACCTGGCGTTTACGCTGGTGCTGATGGTCGAGGTGCTCAGCCTGATTTTTATTCTGCCTTGTTCCTTTTCCAAATCCGTAGGCAAGCAGCTGGAAATTCTTGCCCTGATTCTGCTGCGTAGTTCCTTTAAGGAGCTGGCCTATTTTCCCGAGCCCATCGTATTGACGAATAACATGACCCCCGTACTCTATATTTTGTCCGACGGGGTGGGCGCCTTGTTGATTTTTTTGGCCTTGGGATTTTATTACAAGATGCAGCGGGAAAAAAAGCAGAACCGTGACCGGATAGAGGGTATTTACCGTTTTGTGGCCATCAAAAAGCTCATCTCTTTGGTCCTGCTGCTCAGTTTCATGTCCAGCGCCTTCTATGATCTCTGGCTCAAGCTGGGGGGAGGGGAGCCGTACGAGTTTTTTGAAAGCTTCTACACAATGCTGATCTTCACGGACGTGCTGATCATTCTTCTGGCGCAGCAGCTATTGCCGTCGTTTCATATGATTTTCCGTAACTCGGGCTATGCCCTGGCCACTCTGCTGATGCGCCTGGCCCTGACCGCGCCCCATTTCTACAACGCGGGCTTGGGTGTAATCGCCGCCATTTTCGCCATCTCCATGACCATTTCGTTCAACTACTTCGCACCGGCGTTCGAGCGTCAGACCCCGGGAAAACGGTGACTCCGTTTGAAAGAATGGGGCGAGGATGTCGTTATTCGCCTCTAGAAACGGCTCCCGCAACATCCTCGTGTCTGGAAAGACAGCCCGCTTGATCTGCCGTTAGCAGAACGTTGAATTATTCGTCCTCATGGATGGGAAAGGTCAGGCTTGCGCCGTACCAGCCTATGATGCCCACCAGAGGCATCAGCGCCAAGACCAGTAAAATATAGAGGACTGTGCCCGCATCCAGGACATCCGGTACCTGCACCCGCCAGATGAACAGTGCCAACGTCAGAACGAAAAGAGTGGGCGAGAGCACCAGCTTGATGGTAATGGGCAGGGTGGTTTGCGCGTAATAATTCAGCCACCAGGTATACAGGCCGGTAAGGATGCCCAATGGGGTAAACAGCACGCTGGCGCCCAGACAACAGAGTGCGGCCTCGTCAAAACCCTGCCAGCCCGTCAGCAGGTAGAGCAGGGAAAAAAGCGTAACGGAAATGGAAAAGACGATGGGAAAATGCACCGTCATGGGGTGCGGGTGGCGTTTTAGGAACGGGAATTGGTGAACAATGGCCGGAAGTTTGCGTTCCGGTCCAGCCGTGATGTCCACCTGGGCATCCAGTACGCCCACCAGTGGAAAACGCTGCAGCACATCGGATTTGTGAGGGGCCTGCTGGAACTCCGCACTGAGTTCTTCACCTCCATTGTGCCGGTTCATATGTTTTCCGCCTCGCCAGAGCTTGCTCGAACTCACGTCGTAGACCTTGTTCCGGTAGGCCACGTAAATGGGTTTTCCATCAGCTCCATTATTTTCGTGCAATTCTTCGAGGCTAATTTTACGTACCTGCTCGCTCACGCTAAACTCCTTTAATGCTTTAGGTCCGGTACAAATCAAACCGACACGACAATGTCTACCTGATCAGTCGCAGAATATCACCAGCGGGTCAACTGCAAAGGCGATCAAACAAGAGATTACAACAAACATATGGAAAAATACAAGCATGCAAACAGCTTTACATCTTGTGCGGCACCCGCTACTCTGTTTGATGAAATGCTCTATTTTCCGGCATACTTCAGAGTTGCCTCATGCTGCACAGCTGTCGCTTGACCGCCGTAATGAACGGAAAAAACATGACTGGAAGCATCTTTTCTCCCGATGACGGTTATACACAGGAGCCGCTGCCCGCGGGCACCCGTCTGGCTTCCTATGTTATAGAAGACGTACTCGGCATCGGAGGCTTCGGCATCACCTACCTGGCCCGTGACACGGGCCTGAAAAGCCAGGTGGCTCTTAAAGAGTTTTTTCCCAATGAACATGCCGTACGCGATCTCAACTTGCAGGTACGGGAAAAGTCCGCTTCTTCCAAAGCGCATTTCGACTGGGGCAAAAGCCGTTTTCTGATGGAAGCGCAGATCCTCGCCCAGTTCAAGCACCCGAACATTATCCGCGTGATGACCCTTTTTCAGGCCAACAATACGGCTTATATGGCCATGGACTTTGAAAAAGGGGAAAACCTCGAACAGTTGCTCCATCGCGAAGGCACTCTGAACGAAGTGCAGCTGACCATGCTCTTGTTGCCGCTGCTTTCCGGCCTGGAGCTGCTGCATGGTTCGGGCTTTATTCACCGCGATATCAAGCCGGATAATATTTTTATCCGCGAAGACGGGTCCCCCGTGCTGCTGGATTTCGGGTCCGCCCGCAATGCCATCAACAGTGAGGGCAAGGTACTGACAACGTTGCTGACCCCCGGGTATTCGCCTCTTGAGCAGTATTACAGCACCAGTGACGACCAGGGACCCTGGACCGATATTTACGCCCTGGGCGGAGTGCTGTACCGGGCCGTGACCGGAGAACGTCCGCCGGAATCCGCCATGCGCACCAGTTCCGCTCTCAGCGGGCGCAACGATCCGCTGACGCCTGCCATGGAAGCGGGCGCCGGCCGCTATTCCGAGCATTTTCTCAGGGCCATCGACAAGGCCTTGATGGTGCTGGAAAGAAACCGTCCGCAAAGTATCGCCCAGTGGCGCAATATGCTGTTCCCTTCCATGGCCGTTGTGGAGCCGGCCCGTCCGCCTGACGAACTTCTGGCGGATGAAGAAGTTGATCTGGCCGACGAGCTGCAGGCTTCGGAAACGGATGAGACAAAGTTCAATCTGCTGTTCATCGGCGGAGAGGATGTTTCCGGCCCCAGGACGGGCAACACGTTCAAACCACTTGGTTTTGAAAAGGTGCTGGTGGCCTCTTCCATGAAAAGACACCAGAGGCTGGACAGCGCAGCCATGGCCCGCTGTGCGGCAGTCCAGGTCCATTCCTGCCCGTCTGGAATCGAGGCCATCGGGTTCGTGCGCGACGGGCAGCCGAATCTTGTGTTATGCGACGCGCAGCTGCGCGATATGAGCGCCCTGGAGTTTCTCAAACGCATGGGCGCGCAGTATAAACTGGCGCCCTTTGTGGTGGTGGCCGCTGACAGCCGCAGAAAGTTTGTCCTGGATTGCATTGCCCTGGGGGCTGCGGGCTATATTTTCCGGCCCTATGCCCAGGAGGTTTTCCACAGGCATTTACAGCAGGTGCGGCAGGTGCAGCAGTTTTATGGGGAAGAGGAAACCCTGCTGGGCAGAGCACGGAAACTGCTGGAACAGAAGCAATGCCGCAAGGCTCTGGCTCTGCTCGAGCGGGTCATTTCCAATGTGGATGAGCCACGGGAATTTTACGACGCGGGATTCATGCTCCTGACGCAGAACCAGTTCGGCAAGGCACTCTCGTCGTTCCGGCGGGGATCGCGGATTCAGTCCCTTCAGGTCGAAGGCCTGCGCTGCATGGCCGAGGCGGAGCACGAACTCGGCAGTGCGCCAGGGTACAAGGAATACAGCCTCAAAGCTATGGAAGCATTCCATAAGTTCAATAAAATCGAAGAAACCCGCATGACGTTCGTCGAGATTCTCAAGACCGCAGGGAAGAAAACCAACCCTTTCAATACGCTCGGCGTCAAGCTGCGACGCCAGGGTGATTCCCAGGCAGCCGTAAATGCTTATGAGCAGGCTCTCTCGCTGACGCAGGAAAACGAACGCATCTATTATAATCTGGCCAGGGCGCACGCGTCCAATTTCGATTTGCAGCAGGCCCTGGATTGCACGAAAAAAGCCCTTGAACTGGCGCCGGGATTCGAACAGGCCGCCAAGCTGTACCGGTTTATCACGGGCAGCGCCTGGGTCGCTTCCCATGACGCGACAAAACAAGCCCAGCAACGAGCGGCTCTCCACGGTGAATTGTTGGACGACTGACAACGCAGCAAAATTTTTCCCCTCATAAAAATACGGTATGCGAACTGTTGCTGCATGAGCGGCTACTTTGCGTACGACAACCTATTGGAGTAGAGTGATGAAGATTATTACCCTGTTGGGCAGTGCAAAAATAAAGGGAAACACTGCAACCATCCTTGGTTGGACGGAAGAGGCCCTGCAAGCGCAGGGACATGCCGTGGAACGGATCAATGTGGCGAAGAAGCAGATCGGCGGATGCATGGGATGCCTGAAGTGCCGACAGACCCCGGACGCCATTGCCTGCGTTCAGAAGGACGACGCCAATGAAATTCTAGAGCGTATGCTTGCTGCGGATGGCATCCTGTTTACCTCACCGGTGTATTTTTGGGGGCTGACTGCGCAAGCCAAGGCGATGATGGATCGTTGCTACGCCTTTGTGACCGGATACCATACCCCCGAACACAGGTCCCTGCTGCGGGGAAAAACCATCGGACTGCTGACCACGGGCGGGGGCGGATTCGAGAACAATGTGGAAGGTATTTTTGATGCTTTTGAGCGGTTCAAGGTGTTTTTGCTGGCAGCTAAGGGCGAAAAGATCCATTTCGGCGGTTGCCGCCCTGATGAACCGCTTCCCGAGTCCCACCATGCGCTGGCTGTGGAGTACGCGAAGATTCTGGTCGGCAACGAAAACTGAATCGAAGCAGGCGCGACCTGGTCTGAAAGAATAGGTGGACCTCCGGGCCGGGTTCGGGCAATAGTCCTCCATGTCTGACGTATCCTCTCCGAATTCCGTCCTGAAACAGCCGCAGTATCTTCCCATGTCTCGTGAGGAAATGCAGCGGCTGGGCTGGGACGCACTCGATATTCTGCTGATCAGCGGCGATGCCTATGTGGATCATCCGAGCTTCGGCGTCCCCTTGCTGGGGCGCTGGCTCGTTCGTCACGGCTGGCGTGTGGGCATTGTGTCCCAGCCTCGCTGGGACTGTCCCGATGATCTGACCCGTATGGGCCGTCCGCGGCTGTACGCCGGGGTCAGCGCCGGGAGCCTGGACTCCATGCTGGCGCACTATACGGCCTTTCGCAAAAAGCGTCATGACGACGCCTACACGCCCGGTGGCCAGGCCGGAAGCCGTCCCAACAGGGCCAGCATCGTGTACGCCAATCTGCTGCGGCAGGCTTTTCCAGGGCTGCCCGTGATTCTTGGGGGTATTGAAGCCTCTCTGCGACGGATTTCCCATTATGATTTCTGGTCGGACGCCATCCGCCGTCCGCTGGTGCTGGACAGTAAGGCCACGGCCATTGCCTACGGCATGGGCGAACGCGCTGTTCTGGCTCTGGCCCGGCTCTTTGACAGCCTCGATCCCGACGTGGCCCAGGACTCCCGGCAGTTGCAACCGCTTCTGGCGCGGATACCCGGTCTGGCCTTTGCCGGCGGTCCGGAAGATTTGCCGGAAGATACGCCCGTGCTGGAACTGCCGTCTCACGAGGAAATTCTGGCGGATCCGCAGGCCCTGATCCGGGCCACCACGCTGCTCGAACAGCAGGTGCACCAGGACAAGGCCGCGGCGGTGCAGTCCGCGGGCGGACGTCAGGTGCTGCTGACTCGCCCGGGCTCCTGTCTGGATTCGGACGAGCTGGACCTGCTGGCTTCCCTGCCCTATACGCGGATGCCGCATCCCTCCTATACGCAGCGCATTCCGGCGTCGGATATGATTCGGACCAGCGTAACCACGCACCGGGGCTGTGCGGGGGGCTGTTCTTTTTGTACGCTGGCCCTGCACCAGGGGCGTCGTATCCGCTCGCGCAGCAAGGAGTCCGTGCTGCAGGAAGTCCGGCATATCGCCAAGACCCCGGGCTGGACAGGAAGCATCAGCGATGTGGGCGGCCCCAGCGCCAACATGTGGGGCGCGCACTGCGCCTCGGATCCTTCAAGCTGTAAACGTGCAAGTTGCCTGACACCGCACATCTGCCCGTTTTTCAAGGTACGCCAGGCGGATTTTGTGGAGCTGCTTCGCGCGGTCTCCAGGCTGGAGTCCGTCAAACACGTCCGTGTTGCCAGCGGCTGGCGTATCGACCTGGCCTTGTCCGAAATGGGCGCACTGACAGGCCTGATACGCGAATTTGTCGGCGGCCAGGCCAAAGTGGCGCCCGAACATTGTGTGGACAGTGTGCTCGAACTGATGCGCAAGCCTACGTTCGATGCCTTCGAATCCTTTTTGCGGCTTTTTGCCGAACAATCCCGCAAGGCCGGCAAGGAGCAATACGTTATTCCCTATTTGATGAGCGCTTTTCCGGGCTGTTCGGATGCGGACATGCGAACGCTTTCCGGCTGGCTCAAAGCCAAGGGCTGGAAACCCAACCAGGTGCAGTGCTTTATCCCGTTGCCGGGTACGGCTGCTGCCGCCATGTTCTACGCGGAGACGGACCTCAAAGGGAATCCGATCTACGTGGCCAAAACCGACGCCGCCCGGCTCCGGCAGCATGCCATCCTGATGCCCACCGTGGGCCGCAAACCCGGAAAACCGCAAAAGAAAGCTGCCGGGAAGCTTAATGGAAAAGGAGCTGAGAAAGTCGCCAGACCGGAAAGAAAAACGGACGCGCAAAGAGGGCGCAAAGCAGCGCCAGGTGGTACGCATAAACGGGGAAAGCGCTGAAGCCGGAGCACCCGGAGAATCTTTACATGAAGCTCCTCCGGGATTTCAGAAAAGTATTCACAGTTCTCCCCTGTCATGCGCGCTGCGAATTTCTTCCAGCAGCCAGCGGTGCGGCTGCACGGGGTTGTATCCCGGTGTGGGGATGTCCAGCTTGTGCGAGCCGTTGAAAGGCGTCTCGTCCAGCAACAGGTTATAGGCATGGCAGGCCAGAACTTCCAGGCTGAGCACGTCCTCGATGTTGTAGGCCAGGAGCGTATCCAGAATCCGTTCGTCTTTGCGCTGTTCATAAGCGCGCCAGAGCAGCACCGCATCGTAGCCGTTGACGCCGTCCAGGTCGCCGCGGTCCAGCCCGAAATGCTTTTCACAGGCCTTTAGTCCGCCCCGGACGCCGGCGGCGTTGAGCACGAAGCGCAGGTCCACATGCGCCTGGGGCAATTTGAGCCCCATGCAGCGTTCGATGCACGGAATGTCGAAACACTTGCCGTTAAAGGTCACCAGCAGGGAATAGTTCTGGATATCCTCGGCGAAATCCTCAAGATTGCGCCCGCTGACATAAGAGTGCACCTCAGATCCGTCGTAAAAGGATATTGCGGTGATGGCTTCGTTGGGCGGTCCAAGCCCCGTGGATTCTATATCCAGATAGGCGGCGTTGTCATGAAACGCACCAAACAGGCGCCAGAGCTGTTTGGCCGGAAGATGTTTCTCGAACCAGGATACATCCCCGGCTTCCAGATGTTGCCGGGATTCTTCCAGGTGCTGCAGATAGAAGCGGGTTTTGGTCCCGAGTACGGACTCCGGCGCCGGATGGTCCAGAATACTTTCCCAGGTGGTGTAGCCCGCGTCCCATAGCTTACGTTCGGATTTCATGCCGACCGAGGGAATGTGGCAAAAGGTGTTTTGTAGCATGCCTCAAGTATAACACCGGCCGGTGGGGCAAAGCAAATACTCCGCCGTTCTCAGTTCCCTTGTGAATCACTTCGGTAACCGTACGGATGCGGTGTATGATTTTTTGATGCGTGTCGTTGTTTTGTACGAAAACAGAACAGCTCTGCGCAAAAGGTTGCGTGTAAACAGGGGGCGCTTTTTCAAGGCTACGATTGTGTATCAAAAATGAACGCTTGTCGGAATCCTGATCAGGCTGGAAATGAAAACAGGGGGTCTTCGGTGGCCCTGGAGAGCCAGGATCCGGCTTCTCCGGTTGTTTCCTTACTCTTTGGCACCAATTTGGCATTGTTAAGTATGCAACGGATCCTCGGCAACTTCGGTTTATGGCTCTGCCTGCTGCGGGCTGAATTGCCGATCCTTCCTCCACAAAGAGAGTGTGCCCCTGCCCAGGACGCACTCTCTTTATTTTTGGTGGCCTTCGAATACGTTGAAAAATGTTTGCAATACGACGCCAGAAAAAAAGGGCACTGTTTGAAACAGCGCCCTTTTTCCCTTGGGTTCGGCGGGTAATCCGCTGAAAAACCTGAGCGAACAGAAGGTTTTGCCTGCACAACGAATCCGGTTTTATGCCCCATTTCCTTTTTCGCTGTTTTCCCTGCCTGCACTCCCGTTCGCTCTGGAGTGGTCTTCGTTGGTATCCCGTGCAGCAAACATCCCGGATGCTGCACGCGAAGTCAGTACGGCCACATTGAAAGCAAGTATTGTACCTGGTGTTAGAATATGAACGCCAGGCGTATGCCGAACAATGTGGTGGGGATGCCGTTGTATGTGCTGACATCCGTTTTAAAGTAAGGAAGCAGCTGCGTATTCGCAGTGAGCATGTAGCCGAAAGAAACACCCACAGTGTGGCGGCTGTCCCAATCATGCTGGTTCAGACCGTCGATGGTGCTTTCTCCGGAGTATTTGTAGAAGTAATCAGCAGATCCGAAGAAATCCTTGGTAAAGTTGTAGCTCAAGTGAGCTTCGCCGCCCACGCTGGGGTCCTGAGACATGGTGGATTTTTCGAGGTAGGCGTTGTTGACATCGTCGTTGTTGAAATAAAATTCGCAGTTAACAGTCATTTCAAGCCAGGTTTTATCGCCAAATCCCTTGGCCACGGTCACTTCCTGTTTGGTTGAAAAACGATTGGCGCCGAGGTTGACCGCATTGGTCCGGTCGTATTTGCCTGTGGGCAGCGTGAGAAACGGACTGTAAGCAAAGATGAATTTGTTTTCTTTGTCATTGATGAACCAGACAGTGGCAGCAAGTGTGAGGTCGCCTATGCCGGATGACTGCGAGTCAACAAGATTGGCCTCGCCAACTGGGAGAATGAATTGGGGGTCGATGGTAAACGGGCCGATCTGAGTGAAATACACTGGGCGGATAATGGCGATATTGGATGTAAAATCAGTGGAAGTATTGATTTTATCACCCTTTGCATACAGTTCGTTTCCAAAACTATGTTCATAATAGAAGGCCATGAAAAATGAGCCAGGATCCAGAGGAAGGTAATCCCGGGCGTTATTCGCCAGGGCGTTGCAGGGCAGAAGAAGCAAAAGACACGCGCATGCCAGCTTGATGAAAGTTTTCACAGTCTGCTCCTCAGTGTAATCTAAAGTGTTGTTCTGCAAAGATGCAAAAGAGTATTTGGATAACGCCGGTCCTCTTTTGCAATGACCCCTGTTCCCCGTTATTTTTGTACGTACCCTTTTACCCGTCAGACAGTCCGTTTAGCGGCGATTCGGTCCGCGTCCTGGATAATCGAAAGCTTTTTTGTAGCTCCGAACTCAAGACTGCCGCTACGAGGGACGCAATTCTTGCATTAAACATAACCTCCAGATTTGATGTGTGCTTATGTCATTGCCCAGGAAAGAGACTCGCCGCCAACGGGGTCAGGCGGTGTGGAATGGAAATGCGTTGGTAGGCATGACCCATTCCGTCTGTTCTTTCCAAACCTGTTTGCTCCACCCCGGCCACTGTTGTGGAATTTATGGGGTGAGGCTTATCGCAAGAGGATTGTATCAGCTGTGCATAGTAGCTGCTTTTTGGAAATAACTTTCCATAATATGAAGTTGTTATTTACCTTTTTTTACAAAACATAATCCTCTTGTTTCTCTATCTGCTGCTGCCAGCTAACATGAAATATATTTTGGCACTTTTATTTGCCTTAAATAAATTCACGATCTGCTAAGATGACAGATAAAAATAATTTAAACTTCTTATATTTATGATAATCAAAATGAGTTTCATTCTTAGTAATTGGCAGCTTGAATCGATAAAACGTTCTGTAAGGGGTAAAACTCACTTAAAAGAGTAAAACAGTGTTCGGAATTCTATTCTTTGTGTTCCAAAAACGAACAAAGTAACGTGGATTGGTTTATATTTTTAATTTCATAAACTGCGCATCAATGAACAATAAGTTAGTAAAGACAATAAATTACAACGAATTAACTAACATAGAAAATTTTTCTGTATAAAATGTTTTAGAAAGCAATTTCCAAGCCAGTTTTAAATTTATATAGAGTAAAATTTTTCATAATTTTATAAAATAGAAATGTTAATTTTTTAAACTTAGGTAGTATCTGTCTTTTTTGTTTTTTTAACATGCATCCATATTATGAACGTATTATCAATACATCAGTTTCCGGTATGATGACTGCATATAAAAATAAGGTTTACTTGAATATATAGCGGTTTACTGAATTGTGTTCGATTTTTGTTCAATTTCAGAATGGTTTAAAAATGGTGTAAAAGTAGACTTTTGTACTCATTCTGTTTTGATGTGAAAGCAGACTGTGCCGGTGGTAAAGTTTGATCGAGTAGACACTGGTTGCTTTCATGATTGAAAATTAATTATTCTCATAAAAACAGGAAAAAACATGGCTTCGACTTTTATCATCACGTCCCCGACAGCACAGTTTACAGAAATGATTCGTAGTGTATCCAACGAGTTAAATATGCACTGCATTATTATCGAGGCGGTTCTGAAAAATGCGCTCGAGCAGACCATGGTTTCTTGCCGTGAAAATGATGTCGTGGCGATAATCAGTCGCGGTGGCACTGCGGATATGATCCGCGAGGCCACTGATATTCCCGTGCTGGAGGCCGAGGCCAATGATTTCGATATCTTGATTTCACTGATGGACGCCCGGACGATTTCCCCAAAAATCGCCTACGTATTGTATGCGGGCGATAGTATCGAGGAGCTGCCGCGGGTTACGGAATTGCTGCGCATAGACGTGAAGCAATACTTTTTCAGCACGGATGCGGAAATGTTGCTGGCCATAAAAAGAGCGCAGCAGGATGGTTATGAGGTTATTGTCAGCGGAAGCGACAGTGCGCGTACAAAATGCGAAACCCTGGGACTCGGGTGCGTGCTGGTCAACACCAGCCGTAGAACAATTGTTGAATTGTTTCGCAGGGCAAAGTTGATTCAGAGCATTCGATACAAGGAGAGCGAGTACAGAAATCAATTGGTCACGGCTTTTGACCTTGTTCCGGACAGCATCATTTATCTGGACGAAAAAGATAGGGTTTCGCTCATTAACCGCGCCGGCCTCGGCATGCTCGAGTTAAAGCATGATCAGGAGATCCTGGATAAACCCCTTTGCGATTTTATTAGCAGTGAGATGTTACCCGGCATCCTTCGGGATCGCAGGCAACATTCCGGACGCGTCCTCGATGTCTGCGGTAAAACGGCTTTGTTACGATCTGCGCCCGTATTTTTTGATAAACGCTTTCTGGGCACCGTATTAAGCCTGCAACATGCTTCGGAAGTGGAAAAGCTCGAACACGCGGTACGTCGCCAGGCGCATTCCTCCGGAATGACAGCCAACGCCTGCTTTAATGATCTGGAGAGTTCGTCATGCTCACATCCCATGCAAAGATGTCTGACCCGCGCTTTGCAATACGCCAATACCAACAGTACGGTATTGATCATAGGAGAAAGCGGCACAGGAAAGGAACTGCTGGCGCAGAGCATTCACAATGCTTCGCCACGCATGGGCAGCTCTTTCGTTGCACTCAATTGTGCGGCTTTGCCGCAAACGCTTCTGGAAAGCGAATTGTTCGGCTATGACGAGGGCGCTTTTTCAGGTGCAAAGCGCGGCGGTAAACCGGGGTATTTCGAGCTTGCCCACAGAGGGACTCTTTTCTTGGATGAATTGGGATTGATGCCGCTCAATGTGCAGATGCAGTTGCTTCGGGTGCTCCAGGAAAAACAGGTCCTGCGGGTGGGGGGGAGAAAAATGATTCCTGTGGATGTGCGGGTCATTGCCGCCACCAACGCCAATCTGGTGGAGAAAGTCAGGGATGGCAGTTTCCGTGAGGATTTATATTATCGGATCAGCGTATTGCATGTAGCCATACCCCCTTTGCGGGAACGGATTCAGGATATTCCGCCATTGGCGCAACAGTATCTGAAAATGTTTTGCCGTGAACATAAAAAACATATCAGCAGTTGCAGCCACGAGCTTATGGAGGCCTTGCAGGGGCATGACTGGCCGGGAAACGTACGCGAACTCGTCAATTATATGATGCGACTGGTGGTCTGCTCGCCGGGGCCCATTTTGACTCTGGAAGACCTGCAGCGTTCGGATATTCGGCTCAACAAATGCCCAATATCTCCCAACGAACAGACGGCTACAGCCGACACGCGTATCAGTGAAGATAAAAAAAACAACAGGAAAAGCCGCGGCGAACCCTGTATTCAACTGCGTCCGGACACTCTGGAGCAGATGGAAAAAGATATCATTCGTTGGCACATGCGGCGCTATAGAGGCAATCGCCTCAAAATCTGCGAAGAGCTGCAGATAAGCAGGACCACTCTGTGGAAAAAGCTCAAAACCATGGATGATGGAATTTCAGAATAGCCTGCCTTGTATCGGGTACCCGTACGGACTACTCTTCCTCGGATGGTTCAAAAATGGCGTCGTAACGCTGTTTGAATTCCGCAAAGCTGCCCTCGCTGATGGCCTGGCGAACGCCGCGCATCATTTCCAGGTAGAAGTGCAGATTGTGAATGGTATTCAAGCGATAAGCCAGCAACTCGCGCGCGATATACAGATGTCTGAGATACGACCGTGAAAAATGGGTGCAGGTGTAGCAGGTGCACTGCGGGTCCAAAGGCCCTTTATCGTCTTTGTATTCCGCGCGCTTGATATTGATCTTTCCCTGCGAAGTGAACAGCGTACCGGTCCGGGCGTTGCGCGTAGGCAGGACGCAATCGAACATGTCCACTCCTCGTGAAACGCCGTCCAGGATATCCGTGGGAGTGCCGACGCCCATGAGGTAGCGGGGTTTTTCCGGCGGCAGTAGCGGGGCAGTCATAGAGAGTATGCGGCGCATTTCCTTAGTGTCTTCCCCGACGCTCAAACCGCCGATGGCGAATCCGTCAAAGGGAATGGCGCAGAGTTCCTTGGCGCTGCGTTCGCGCAGATCCGGGTAGAAACCGCCCTGGACAATGCCGAACAACAGTCCCGAACCGGAACCTTGCGGGTAGGCCTGTCTGCTGCGTTCGGCCCAGCGGGTGGTCAATGCCACGGATTTCTCCGTATATTCGTGGCTGGCGCCAAACGCTACGCATTCGTCCAGGACCATCATGATATCCGAATTCAGATTGCGCTGGATTTTTACGACACCTTCGGGATCGAAAAAATGTTTGGAACCGTCTATATGAGAACGGAAGGTAACACCCGCATCCGTAACCGTACGCAGCTGCGCCAGGCTGAATACCTGAAATCCCCCGCTGTCGGTGAGAAAAGGCAGGTCGAGTGAAGCGAACCCGTGCAATCCGCCCATATCGGCAATGAGTTCGTCTCCAGGCCGCAGATGCAGGTGGTAGGTGTTCCCAAGGACGATTTTGGCTCCAAGTTCGTGCAGGTCGCGTGGGTCTAGCGACTTGACACTGGCCTGCGTACCTACGGGCATGAAGATGGGAGTGGGAACAATGCCGTGGGCCGTTACCAGGCTGCCCAGACGAGCGGCGCCGTCTGTTGCATGAATGGAAAAATCGCCTGGAGTGCCGAAAGATCCGGATTGCTGCATCATATGTTGGTATATCCGAGTTTGTTTTTTATACGTTGGAGAAGAGGTCCCATGGCATCAAGCACGGGTGCAAGCGTCCGGCGTGCGAGAATTCTCCCGGCAAGCTGGAACACAAGCGCGAAACAGATGAATCCGCAGCCAATGGCGAGTAAAGCCCCCAGAAGCGGCTGATCGGGCAGCCATTCTTTGGCCTGTTGCGTCACGAACCAGGAAGGGACCACAGCAATAAATGAAACCAGAACGGCGGCAAAAAGTGAACGCCCAAGCCCGTCAAAGCCCCCGGCCCCCCATTTGTGTCGCCAGAACCAGGACAGGGCCAGCGTATAGAACGCCACGGAAACGGCGCTGGCTCCGGCAATGCCGAATGCCCCCCAGATGTGCGTCAGAAAATAATATGCGGGAAGCGTCAGCAGGGTAGCGCCCGTACCTACCAGCGCGGGAGTCAGCGTGTCTTTACGCGCGTAAAAGGCGCGGCCAATGATCTGTTGAATGCCCCAGCAGAAGACTCCCAGGAGCATGATCTGCAAACAGGTTGCCGTATGCTGCGTGGCTTGTTCTGAAAAACGCCCCTGCTCGAAAATGAATTGAATGATAGGATCTGCGGCTGCAATCATCCAAATGGAAAGAGGCAGCAGAAACATGACCGTACCGCACAGGGCGGACTGCAGTGTTTCGTTGAATTCCGTTTCTTTGCCTTGCGCCACCAGTCTGGCCAGAAAGGGATAGGACGCGACACCCGCGGCCTGAGCCACAACGCCGACCGGAACCAGCATGATCCGGCGCGCATAATTGAGCCAGCTCACCGCGCCCTCAGTGGTCATGGATCCGAAGAAGCGTAAAAATTGTTCATCCAGAACAACGACGGACTGGCCGATCATCAAAGGCAGAGCCAGCAGGATAAACACTTTTAAGCCCGGATGCGTTAAATGAGGCGCATAGGTGAAACCGGAACTGCCCCTGGAGGCCGCCACCAAGGGGAGCAGAAAATTGCCGAAGAAGGATCCGACCAGCACGCCCCAGCAAAAGCCTTCCATGCCGTGGGATATCATCATCAATCCCCCGAGAATGATGCAGCCGTTGTAAATAAGCGGCATCAGGGCCGGTACGAGGAACTGTTTGCGCAGATAAAGCAGCGCGGTAAAACAGGATCCCAAAAGAAAGCAGATCTGCGCCGGAAGAATGATCCGTAGAAAGTAGGCCAGTCGCAAAGTGGCTTCTTCTGTAAACCCCGGAGCGATGAGCTGTGCGAGCTGCGGCGCAAAGACCATGGCGCAGGCCGTCAAAACGCTGATCAGCAATCCGCACCAGGTAAGGATGGTGGAAAAAAAACGCCAGGCATCACTTTCGTCCCTTTCAAAGTAATCCGAAAGCAAAGGAATCAGAGTGATGGCGAAATATCCGCCCGCCAGCAGGTAATTGATAAAATCCGGCACCAAAAAAGACACGAAATAGATGTCGGACTCCAGCGATGCTCCATAGTAATAAGAAATGACTTTGTCGCGAATCAGTCCCATGAAGCGCGAGAGCAGAATGCTCACGGCCATGATTGTTGCTGCAAGGCGCAGGCTCTGTGACTTGTTCAGTATAGGAGTCATGCTTGAGTTGGAAAGCGATTACTGGCCGCGTGAGGAAAATACTGTCGGACAGTTTTTGCAAAGCCGGAGTATGTCCGAAAGGGAGGAAAAATGAAAGCAAAAAAAAGGGCCGTCAGAGACGGCCCTTATGCATTCTTAGCAAGCTAAATCGAAACTATTTCTGAGTATCAATCGCTTGGATGTAACGCCAGTCGGTAAGAGTCTGGGTGTCGTCAACCCAACCCCAACCAGAATCCTGGGTGCGGTTCTGGAGGGAACCGTTGGAGTTCAGGTTCCAGTAGGCAACTTTGCCGTTGGAAGAGCGGAACCACAGCAGGCGAGACATGCTGGCGTTGCCAGTGTTGCTGCCGGTGATCTCAGCAGGAGAGAGGATCTGCTTCATGGACCAGTCAGTGGACATGGTCTGATCGCTAACGAAATCCCAACCCTGACCCTGAGTGCGGTTGCGGAGCTGGCCATTGGTGTTCAGTCTCCAGAAAGCAACCTTACCATTGCTGGTGTTGTGGTACAGCAGGTGAGTGGTGCTGCCCTGGTAGTCAGAGGTGTTGGTGTCAATCAGGTCGGCGCGCCAAGCGGTGCCGATGGAATTGTCATCAACCCAGTACCAACCTGAATCTTTGGTGCGGTTCTGGAGTTTACCATTGGAGTTCAGAGTCCAGAAAGCGGTCTTACCGGTGGTCTGTTTTTGCCAGTAAAGATTCTGTGTAGTGGCGCTGGCGTCTTGCCCCAGAAGGACGACGGTCATGGCCACAACGGCACAAAGTGCTACGATTTTACCAAACTGCTTCATCATTTGCTGCTCCTTTTTTTGTTGAAATCGTTTCCTTTTCAAACCTAAGCTTTGCTCTACCGCCCCGATCACGATAGTTGGATTTATAGTCCTCTATACGGAAAGTTGTCAACCCTAAAATGCTTTTTTTCCTGTTTTTGCCTGTTGTTCTGCACAGATTGCAATTCCGCAGGAGCTATATTCTCCAGGATCCGAGGCGTACAAAGCCTTGCCAACCATTGAAAGATACACTGTTTTTTGAAAAAAATACAATACAAATATTAATATTCTGGAATGTTTTGCACCTTCTGCTTGTGATTGTCAATACCTTTCAGGTTCTCCTGAATTTATCCGTCTGCGAGGGCATTCTCTGGGCTAATCGAAATTCAGCGGATAAGTTGTCTTAACACACTAATTATAAACGCTATTTCTAAAAAAATATTACGGGTAATTACAAAAAAGCCTGCTTATCCTTTTTATGATAGTTTTGTCGAATAAATTTCTGTTAAGTCAAGGAGTGGGTAGTTCCGTGGTGTGGGGTGTTGTTATATTTTAATTGTACGCGCCACAAGCAGTCTGATGCAAAGGAAATGCACGGAAAAATTTTTTTTAAAATAAGCTGTGTCTGTGTCGCAGAGTGTAAGATGCTATTTATTTGTTTGCGATGTTGACGGTTCTTTTTGTAGACTGTTCTAATGCAAAAGATTGCAGTTCATGGTGCGAAAAGTATAGGGAAAATGACCTTTGAGAGGGAGAATTGACTGAAGCTGCACACGGACAACATAACCGACCCCGTCCTGAAGCAATGAAGTCCTCGACTACCGGCCACAGGGCTGTCTCCAAGCCTTTCAGACTCTGGACCTGTCAGGCGTATCGGGCTATACCCTGCGACACATTATTAATGAAGGAGCTCGTATGAAAGACCAGCAGGTCCAAGATATGTTCAATCGGATAGCCTTTTCCTATGATTTCCAAAATAGCGCTCTTTCCATGCGTCAGGATGTAGGCTGGCGTAAAAAGCTGGCACGGCTGCTTGATGTCCGTCCGGGAGATGTTGTGCTGGACGCGGCTGTGGGCACAGGCGAAGTGGCCCTGGAAATCTTGCGTCAGCGTTCGGGCGTACGTGTGGTCGGTATTGATTTTTCCAAAGCCATGCTGGAAAAAGCCCGCCAGAAAAAGCCCTTGCGCTTTGCACAGCGGCTGAACCTGCTTTGCGGCGACTGCCGACTGATTCCTTTGCGCGATAATTCGGTTCAATGCGCCACCATGGCATTCGGCCTGCGTAACATTGAAGAACGCCATCTGGCCTTGCGGGAAATTTTTCGTGTTCTGCGGCCTGGGGGCAAGTTGCACATCATGGAATTCGGCATTCCGAACAACTTTGTTATGAAACGGCTGTACCGTTTTTATTTCGATCATATCCTGCCTCCGGTGGGAAACATGCTTTCCAATACCAACTTCGCTTATTCTTATCTCGTAGAATCCGTTGACGCTTTTCCCGGTGACGCGGAGTTTCTCAATGAGCTTGCCCAGGCTGGATTCGAGCCTGCCGGAGTAACCAATCTGACCTACGGCGTCGCCAAAATATTCAGTGGCAGGAAGCAATAGTCCTTTGCTTGACAAAAAGCGTCAGCTTCATAATATCGAATAGGAAAACGCGGTTGTCTGCGTTTATCTTTTGGTGGAACTCTTATGAATGTAAATTTTCCGGAACGCCTTTGGTGCAACAGTTTTTTGCGGCGCGTGGTGCAGCGGCGCGAGGTCGCCTACTGGGCCTCTCTGGGACCCATGCCCGAAAACGGTGTATTTATTGAAATAGGTTGCGGAAACGGCGCCGGCGCCATGATGCTGGCCAGACGTTTCAGGCCGCGTGCCCTGTTTGCGTTCGATACGGATCCTGCAATGCTCGCCCTGGCGCAAAAACGCCTTTCACCGGGCAGCGTGGTCCGTTTTCTCCGGGCCGACGCGCAGTACCTGCCATTTCAAACCGGGCAGGCCGATGTGCTGTTCAACTTTGGCATCATTCATCACCTGGAGGACTGGGCCAAAGGTATTGCGGAAATCGGACGCGTTCTTAAAAACGGCGGGGCTTTTTATTTTGAAGAAATTTTTCCGCCGCTGTATGCCAACGCCTTGATGCGGCGGCTGGTGTTGCATCCGACGGAAAATCGTTTTTACGGGCCGGAATTCAAAGACGCGTTGCACAAGGCAGGGCTCGTATTGCAACCCGGTTTCAAGGAATCTCGCTTCGGCATTGTGGGGGTGGCCCGCAAAGCCGCATAAGTTACAATACGTACAGACGGTTATCAGGAGCAGAAGTATGCGTTCGACCTTCGCACCGAATTTTTCCTTCTCCAACCTCAAATTGTATCTTGCTCTGTCCCGTACGCCCCACGGCCTGCTGGATCTGGCCACGCCTTTTTTGACCATGCTGCTATGGCTGGGCGGCTTTCCGCCGTTCTGGGTCGTCTGCGTAGGTCTGATAACCGTATTTGCCGGTTATACGGCTGTCTATGCGGTCAATGATATCGTGGACTTCCGTACCGACCGGAAAAATGCCGACGCAGCACTGATTCAGACCGGCGAAGGCTATCTTGACGCGATTTTTATCCGCCATCCGCTGGCCCAGGGCCATTTGCGGATGTGGCAGGCAGTGCTCTGGGCGGCTTTCTGGAGCCTGACAGCCCTGGTCGGCGCCTGGGTGCTCAACCCGGTCTGCGCCGGATTGTTCGTGCTGGGCGTCTTATTGGAAACCATCTACTGCAAGCTGCTCACCGTGACCTACTGGCGCGCTATGATCAACGGCGTGGTCAAGACCCTCGGCCCGCTTGCCGCAGTGCTGGCCGTTGATCCGCATCCGGCCCCCTGGTACCTGTTGCTGGTGTTCCTCTGGGTCTTTTTCTGGGAAATCGGCGGACAGAATATTCCCGCGGACTGGTATGACATCGAAATGGACAGCGAACAGAACGCCCGGACCATCCCCGTGGCCCTGGGAAAAGAAAAGGCCTCCCTCCTGCTGGTGGGAAGCCTCAGTCTGAGTCTTGTTCTCAGCTTCGTGCTGTTCCTGGCCTCGCCGCTGCACATGCCGCTGTGGCTGGCTCTGCCTGCCCTTGCCGCCGGCGTCTGGCTTTGCCTGCTTCCTGGCCTCAGAGTCCGGCGCAGCCTGGACCGCCGCGACACCTCCGTACTTTTCAACCGCGCCAGCTACTATCCGGCTGCCATGCTGCTGTTCGCCTTGATCGCTCTGTTTTAGCAAAAGCCGGGACAGAGGCGTCCGTTCATTTTCGGCGTATTATTTATGCCACTTGGCATAACAACTACCGAATGTGTCCTTTACCCCACGGAGGCAAGAGTTGTCCGTCTGGTCATCGTAAAGGTGATAAGCCGTATAACAGGCCGCCTCGGACCCGGCTGATTTGAACGCATTGCAGATAGTTGAAGACTCTCCACCGCAAGAGCTGAGAAAAGTGGAGCACGTCACTTCCGCCGCCATGGCCGCGGCCGGCAGCAAGCACAGCAGCAACAGCGCTGCGGTCGCCAGAATAGGGGTATTTTTGCGAACTTGCATGGGATGCTCTCTTGTATATTTTTAGGGCGCAGCGACTTTCCGAAATTTGGTCATCACTGGCCACCAGGGTCGGCCGGCCAATGTATCAGTTATTGCATTGCCGTGCCGGGACAGGACAAAAGTGTCTCTTTCAGCCCCTGCAGGCAATCAGCATCAGAGGCGCTGGTTTTCGCCGCATACTGGTCGTACAATTGTTGACAAGCCATAAAGGACGATTCAGCCGCCGCCTTGAAGTTTTGGCAGATCTGCTTGGCGGAATCCTCCAATTTGCACGCCTTCAAGCTGTTGGAACACTCGAAATCGGACGCCATGGCAGTGGCGGGCAGCGCAAACAGCAGCAACAGCGCTGCGGTCATTAAAATAGGGGTGTACTTGCGAAGTTTCATGGAATGCTCTCCTGTTCTTATTGATTCTTGCCGATTATCCGGCGTTTGTGACTATTGGTTGGCGTATAGAATAGAGCATGTTTTATTCCAATCGTATAGCAATTGGCGAAAATAAATAAATTATTTTTAATTACCTGAAATTACAGCTGAAAAAAAAGGAAATCCGGTACGCACAGCAGCGCGCCTCAGGAACAGGTACGGGGCCGCAGCCAACTTAGTTGGCCGGGTGCAAACTTTGTTTCAAATCTCCAGGACCATTTCCTGGGTGGCGGCGAAGCAGCGCATGTCTACGCCGAGGTCGCGGATGATACGGCGGCAGTCCATGACGATCTCCATGAGTTCGGAGTCGTGGCGGTCCTGGTTGTGGTGGAAGAGGCAGAAGCGTTTGACCCCGGCGGACAGGGCCAGGTCCAGGGCGTCACGATAGGTGGAGTGTCCCCAGCCTTTGGTGTGGATGTATTCGGCTTCGGTGTACTCCGCGTCGTGGATCAGCAGGTCGGCCTGGTTGCAGAAGGCGACGTATTCCTCGAAGGTCTTGCCCCCGCGGTGCCTGTGGCGCAGTTCGTTGTCCGTCAGCAGGACCATGGTGGCGTTGTCGGCGTCGCGGAATTTGTAGCCCAGGCCCATGTTGGGGTGGCTGAGGGGGATGGAGCAGAGTTCGAGTCCGGCGAGTTCGCGCCAGTCGTCGGTCATGCAGGCGGGCTCGAAGTCGATGACCCCCTGGATGGTTTCGTAGGGAACGGGAAAGTAGGGACCGGTCATGGTCTTGGAGAGCAGCGTCTGCATGTTGCCCTGTTCCATGGGGCAGCCGTAGATGCGGATATAGGTGTCAGGCTGGTGCAGAGGCTTGAAAAACGGAAATCCGAGGATATGGTCCCAGTGGGCGTGGGTGAAGATAAGCGTGTATTCCTTGCGGCCGTCCTGCAGCAGCTTGCTGCCGAGCCTGCGTATGCCGGATCCGGCGTCTACAATCAGAATCTCGTCGTTGGCGCCGCGCAATTCCAGGCAGGTGGTATCACCGCCGTAGGTGACGTATTCCGGTCCGGATACCGGGATGGAACCTCGCGCTCCCCAGATACGGATTTTCATCCACTTCTCTCCCTAGAATACGGGTTGCCCCCCAGCGCCGTATTGTCATTACCGCGTCGTGTCCTATAAATTAAGATAAATAAGATGTAGTTGTCACTCCTTAGCGCTTGATTAAGGCAAAATCAATTTCTTGCGAAATACCGCTTGCGCTGGATTTTCAAAAAAACTCCTGAAGGATAGTATATGTCTTTACTGCAAAGCGGCACGGGCGCCGAACTGCCACCCGAGGCTTACGGCATGGATGACGTGGCGTTGGAAAAATACGCCGAGCTGCTGCTCTGGGCCGTCAACCTGTCCCGAACGCGTCCGCTGGCCAAAAGTGATCTGGTGCAGATTCACTATGATATACCGGCGCTGCCTCTGGCAGAAGCGCTTTCTTGGAAACTCAGCGACAACGGGCAGGTGCCTGTGCCCCGGGCCGAGCCAAGTCCGAACATGAAACATTTTTTTCTGAAAAAAGCCAACAACAAGCGATTGGGAATGGAAATCCCCGGGGAACTCGAACTGGCGCAAAACCTGGCGGGCAATATCAGGATTTATGCTCCCACAACGCTGACGCATCTGGCCGAAGTGGATCCCGAACAGGTGGTCCGGCGGGAAAAAGGACTGCAAGGCCTGCGCAACATCAAACATGCGCGCCAGCTGCAGGGCGAACTCGGACAGACCAGCGCGGTGTACCCCACCTGGGCCCTGGCCCGGCAGGCGGGCATGCCGCTGGAGGTTTACGGCCGCCAGGTCGTCAAGGCCTGCATGCTGGAATATGGCACGCCCCTGACAAACTGGAAGCTGCTGCGCGGAAAAATGCAGTCCGTTGTGGACTGGCTGAACTCCCTGAAAATAGTCAGCTTGCGCGTACGCAGTAAGAACATGGATCTGCTGCTGCCGATCGGAGCTTCGCGCAAGTGGGTCTGCGCCAGCGGGCGGAATGTACCGAGTTATGAGATTTATATTGCGCCGGACTGCAGGGGCACGGAGGGCGAATATTTCGCCAACCTGCCGTGCCACCTGATGGGGCACCGGGTGGAAGACCTCAAACTGTTTTTCCGGATGGGCCAGGCCCAGCGTTTGAAAGCTTTGCGCGGCGAGACCATTGTTGCGCAGACGTTGCGTATCGATGGCGGGTCCAATAAAGTGGGCGAGTTTTCGCTGGTGGACAAGCGTTTCACCCCCATCGAGCGCCCACTGTTCCACCCCATTCTGGATGAGAACATCGGCGGCGAAAATGGTAGTTGCCACATCGCGTTGGGGCAGTCGTTGCTGCATACGCTCGACCGCGATCCGCAGGAGCTGACGCTCAATGCATTTCAGTCTCTCGGGCTCAATGTATCGCTGCTTCACTGGGATCTGGTGAATACGGAGGACAAAACCGTTACGGCCAAACTGCCTGATGGCAGCCATGTACGTATTTATGAAAACGGACGGTTTACATGCTGAAATGAGTTTGTTGCAGGGCCTGGAGCAGGTTTTTGTGAAAAAAATAGAAAATTTCTAGATTTTTTTGGCAAAAGCTATTGACAAGCCGTCATTAAATTGACAGCAATGAAAAAAAAACCAGTGCGCCAGGGGTTCGAAAGGCTGGGGAGAGAAAATGGGCCTGATCAAGGACAACATAATCGGTCAAAGCCGGGTTCTTAAGGAAGTTTTCAAAGTCCTGGAGAAAGTCGCGCCCACGGACAGCACCGTGCTCGTCACCGGGGAGTCCGGAACCGGCAAGGAACTGCTGGTCCGCGCATTGCACAATAACAGTCTGCGTGGAGATAAACCCTTCATTCCCGTCAATTGCGGCGCCATTCCCAAAGATCTGCTGGAATCCGAGCTGTTCGGCCATGAAAAGGGCGCTTTTACCCATGCCATACGTTCGCGTCCCGGTCGTTTTGAACTGGCCGAAGGCGGCACTATCTTTCTGGATGAAATCGGTGAACTGGATTTGAGTCTGCAGGTTAAGATCCTGCGCGTGCTGCAGGAACGGGAGTTCGAACGGGTGGGCGGCAGCCAGCCCAAAAAAGTGGATGTCCGCGTGGTGGCGGCTACCAACCGCGACTTGGAAAAGGAAGTGGCTGAAGGGCGGTTCCGCGAGGATCTCTTCTACCGGCTCAATGTCATTCCCGTGCATCTGCCCCCGCTGCGCGAACGCGGCGACGACGTGCTTTTGCTGGCGGAATTTTTCCTCAAAAAATTCTGCATGTCCAAAGATCGCGAACGGATGTCCATTTCTCCTGAAGCAAACGGCATGCTGATAGCCTATTCCTGGCCGGGCAACGTACGAGAGCTTGAAAATTTCATGGAACGGTTGAGCATCCTTTGCGACGAACCCCGCATTACGCCGGACGACCTTCCCTTTAAAATTCACTCAGAGCTGGGAGTTGAACGGCCCGCGCCCGTGGTTGCCGAAGTGGCCCGCGGGTTTTCCTGGCCCACACTCAAGGATATGCAGGACCACGAGAAAGGGCTCAAAGAATTTCTTGATGAGATTGAAGAACGACTGCTGCGCGAAGCCCTGGAGATGGCGAGCGGCGTCAAAAATCAGGCTGCCGAGATCCTGGGCATCAAGCGGACAACCCTGATTGAAAAAATAAAAAAGAAAAATCTGGAATAGCACGTTTTCGTCTTTAAAAAAAAGCGTGTCATTGAAAAGAAACTTAGTCTTTTCAGTTGAATATATAAGAGTTTCTGAATATTTTCAAGGTTCAGACGCTTTTAGCGGTCCCGAGGCTTGGGCCCGTAGGGGGTGGGCAGCTGGAATCGGGCGCACGAACATGCAACCTAGCATGATTTTTGCTAATTCAACTTTTGCATGATAAAAAAATGTATTGCCGGACTCGTCTGGCTTCTCCTCGCAAGCATCTTGCTGCAATTGGCGCCTTCGGATGCGTCGGCCCTGACCTATTATTGGGGACGCCATCCGGATAAAGAACGCCTGGTCATTGTTTTTCCTGATAAAATACCGGCTTATTCCATTGTCCGTACGGGCAAGACGACTCTGGAAGTCGAGCTTCCGGAAGATTATTGGGATACGGATTCCAAACCCCAGCCGGCCAATTTTTCATCCGCCAAAATACTTCAGCGGGTTAAAATTCTGCGCGACGGTCTGGAAATTCAGGTGCGTAATCCGGCCTTCGGTTATATTCAGTTTCCGCTGCATGATCGCGGCAAGCTGGTAGTGGACGTATTCAACGATCCCATCGGAGCCAAGTGGAAGCCTGCAGGCGCGGTTGAACCGCCCAAGAAGGTAGAAAAAAAGGTAACTCCCCCAGCTCCCGTTGCCGCCAAAAAACAGCCGGTTGTCTCCAATCCCGAATTCAAGGCGTCCATAGCGCCGAGACCGGCGGATAAAAAGACAGAGCCCGGGGCGGAGACAAAACAACCTGAACCGGCTCCGGTGCCCAGGCAGCCGGACCCCGCGCCCAACGCAGCTCCTTCTGCTGCGCCTGCAGCCACACCCGTCGCGGCACCTGAACCCCAGGAAACGCCACAGTCCGTCTCAGACAGCCTGCCGGCGGAAAGCGCTCCCGCGCCATCGGCAATGCAGCCGGCGCAACAGGCGGATGCCGTACCGACGCCAGCTCCGGCCAAGGAATCCGAACCTGCTGTCCAACCCTCCAAGGGGGGCAGCAAACCCGCGCCTGCAGTCCAGGCTGCGGCCAAACCCGAACCCCGCCCCGGGGTGGGGGATAATACGCAAAATTTGAAACCCGCCGGGCAGCGAATCAACGCCCCCGAGCCGGTCATTACGGCAGCGCCGGATCAGGAACAGGCCGCCAGTAAATCAGCCGACAAAGCGGCTGACAACGCTTTGGGTCAAACGTCCGGAGAGCAGCCTGCGTCTGCCGGGAAAGTAGCGCCTCCGCCGGTGATCAAACTGCCGGAGGAAAAATCCGGCGGACATGTGTCTTCCGGCCAGACAAAGCAGCCCTTTTATACGGTTCCCTATTCGTACCGCGCGCCCATAATCAAAGACAGCACGCCGATGCATTCGGATCCGACTTCCAAAAGTTCGCCGCAGCAGGTCGCACCGCAGTCCCAGGAACAAAAGCTGCCAGAAGCAAAGCCCCAGTCGTCTTTGTTTCTGGGCTTCCCCGTGAGTACGGCCATGGCCGCGGAAATCCATCCGCCGCCGCAACAGTTGCTTGCTCAGAACCAGGCCGCCGAACCAGAAAAAAATACTTTTACCGTCAGACAACGCATCTCCCCGCCATCCGGCACGTCCGAAGCCGCTCAAACCTCGCCGGCAACGGATAATCAGCCGCAAGAATCTTCCTCAAGCCAGCAGCAGCCGGCGCAGGCGCCGCAAGCGTCCGCACCTCCGGTTCCGCCCAATCCGGTCCCGGAGACCACCGCCTACATGGAAGGGGAAACACAGCCTGAACAAAAGACCGTACCCGCGGCTTCCCCCAAGCCCGAAACGGAGAATACCCCGTACGCCGTACGTAGTAAGATCCAGCGCCCCGGTGAAGAGGATTCCGGGCCGTTGTCCAGGGACGCTCTGAATACGAAACCGGTGTCTCCCGCGCCGGAACCTACGAAACAAACGGCGCAGCAACCGGCGCAGACGCGGCAGCCCGTAGGGCAGACACCTGCGCAGCCGGACTCCACCGGTCCGGCAGTGAGCGGAAAGATCGCACCGCCGGAACCTGCCGCGGCACCCGCACCGGCTCCCACGCCGGGACCGACACCGGCTGAAGCCATCCCGGCGCCGGGCAGTCCGCCCGCCCAGGGCGTACCCTGGAGCGGAGAGCAGCAGCTGGCCATGCCTTTGTCTCCGGATTCGACCCCTGAAAACGCTTCTGAAAGCCCGGCGGGACAGGCCGCGGCAACTGCTGCTCTGACTGAACCGCAACGCCTCAGACCGCCGGTGGTGCGGACTTCGCCCGAACCTGCGCCCACTCCGGAACCTGCTCCCACGCCCGAACCGGCCCAGGACGAGCAGGTCATTTCCATGCCGGATATGGAGCCCCAGACCACGGAACAACTGGAAGCCGGAGAACAGGCGGCTGAACCTTCTGCGGAAACGGCGGGAGATGCGGCAAGCGACAGCAAGGTTGCTTCGGATCAGGAAATGGAAGAGCTGGATAATCCGTATAAAAACGCCCGGGATCAGCAGGACCAGCCCGCGAAACAGGGGGATTCTGAGAACCCTGAAGATCAGCCTCCGGATTTTCCGCAGATCATGCTCACCGGAAAGGCCGCCATGGCCAACGAGGATTATCAGAACGCCTATGATGTTTTCGAAGGGCTGAAAAAGCATCCGCTGTTGCCGGCGAAATTGCGTAAGGAACTCCTTTACCTGGATGCCGATGCCTTGTTTTCCCTGAGCCAGGATAAAATGGAGGAAAATTTCAGCAAGGTTATGAGCGCCTATACGGAAGCGCTTAATTACGACCCGCAGTCCTTCAAAGCGCCTCAGGCCTTTTACCACCTGGGCGTGGCCAATCTGAAGGTGGGCAACGCGCGCGAGGCCGAGGCCTACTTCAATATTCTCAAGGATAAATATCCGGATGATCCGCAAATCCCCATGATCTACTACCAGTGGGGTCAATATTATTTCGAGAACAAGGAATATCGCAAGGCCGCGGACGAGTTCCAGTATGTTGTGCAGAAATATCCGGACAACAAGGTCACGCTTCCGGCCTCGGTGTTTTTGGCCCGCAGCCTGAATGAACTGGGCCTGGACGAGGCCGCGTACAAGATCGTGGATTATGTGCAGAAACGCTGGCCGCGGTATTATACGCAGTATCCACCCGTGCTGAAGCTTATGGGCGACGTGTTCTACCGCATGGGGGAACTCGAACGCTCCAAAGCCAGTTACTGGACCTATTACAACCTGGATCCCAAAGGGGATGAGTCGGATGTGATCCTGGCCCGACTGGGTGATATTTATCTACAGACCGACCATAAAGACACGGCAGTAAAAGTTTACGAGCAGACTGTTGCGGAGTTTCCCAACAAGGAAGGCGGGTTGATCGCCCAGATGCGTCTGGCCGAGCAGGGCGTGTACGACAATCCTACCATGCAGCAGATGTTCAGCATCTTCGACAGGCCCTATTCGCTCAAGCCGTCCCAGGTCTACACCATGATCGTGGACAAGTTTCCGGACAGCCCGCTGGCTCCGCTTGCCCAGATCAAACTCGCCATGTGGCACCTGTGGAACCGCGAATACAAGGCGGCCATTAATGATGCGAACGATTTCAAGCAGAAATTTCCCGACGACAAATTGCTGGACAGCGCGCGGGAGGTGGGCACCAAGGCATACGACAAGCTGCTCGAACTCTATATTCCGGAGGAAAATTACCAGGCGGCCGTGGCCGTGTGGAATGAAAGCCCGCTGCTGCAGTCCAACGAGCCCAATCTGACGCCCAAGGCCCGGGTCGAACTGGCCACCAGCTTCTGGAAAGAAGGCCAGCAGGACCAGGCAAACAAACTGCTGGAACCGTTTTTTCTGAGCGCTGCCATGCCGGAACAGGCTCAGAACGCGTTGTTGCTGGCCATGAATATTGCCTTGCAGCAACGGGACTGGAAGCGGATTCTTGATCTGGGCAAAAAAGTGGAGTTGTGGGATCTGAATCCCAAAACACGCTACGAGCTGGATTACAACATGGCTCTGGCCTACGAAAACCAGGGCGAGACGGATAAAAGTTCTCTGCTCTGGCAGAAACTTGCCGATTCGGGGGACGCCGATCCCAAGCAGGAGGCGTATATCCTCTACTTTATGGCTCAGAACGCACGGGACAAGGGAGAATTCAAAAAAGCCTACAACCTTGCCCAGCAAAGCCTGGACTACTTTCTCGAACACCGCGACGACGAACAGAAGGTCAAGGATCTGCTGGCCCTGCTCATCGATATTACGGATACTGCGGGCCGTACGCGCGAAGCGCTCAAATGGGCCATCGAATATTCGCGCTACGTCAACCGCAACGACCCGGACTGGCCGGCCCTGCGCTACCGCATGGCGCAGCTTTACAAAAAGCTTGCGGATATGCGCAAATGGCGCTCCATCCTGGAAGAACTCATAACAACCATGCCCGAGACATTGTATGGCAGAATGGCAAAATCAGACCTCAATTCCCAGAGCCTCGAACAAAAGGCCCAGCAGTTCGTTCCTGCGCAGAATATGTAGCCTCTCGGCCGTAATTCCGGTCCTGCTGCTGCTTCTCGCCCCAGCACGGGCGGAGATTATTCAGGAAGAAACAACACCTGCGAATCGCGTGTTGCTGGCGGATTACGGACTCTATACGGCAGATGTGTCGGAGGCTCTGCAGGTGGCCGCGGACATTGCCCTGGAAAAAAAGACCTACCGCATTCCACTCGAGCCCGGCCTGTTGTTCGGCCTGCGTTTTGTGCTTTTGTCCGCCGAATCCGCGACGTCCGGAACACAGGCCCGAGAAATGGCGCTGGCCGTCCGTATCAGCTATCCGGCCCCTGCTCTTCCTTCCGCCGTGCAGCCCGCGGAAGATAAAGCGGATATGGATCAGGGCGAAGACAGGGAAAGCAAAGCTGAAACCGAGCCGGACACGCCCCTGGAGGCAATCCAGTCCTACACGCATACGCGGATGCTGCCGCCCGGGCAGCTTTATTTTGAAGGGCTGCGCATAGCGGATACGGCCCTTTTCGTTCCCGGAACCTATACGTTCGAGCTGCTTCTGGACGGCAAAGCGCAGCTTACGAGAGATTTCGAGCTGTATCGGGAAGCGCCGGCGCCGCAAAAGCAGTGAGTCCGCAAGTAGCCTGAAGAGAAAACAGGCGCAGAACCCTAGGGCACCCGCAGAGTGCCGCGCAGGCTGTCCAGGTCGGGAATGTTCAGTTCGTCCATGAGAGCTGCCAGTTCGCCCACCAGCCGGAAGCAGAAATCCGGACGGTAGAAATTGGCTGTGCCCACCTGCACGGCATGCGCACCCACCAGAATGAATTCCAGCACATCCTGGGCGCTGGCGATGCCGCCCATGCCGAGGACCGGAATATCCACAGCGCGGCAAACCTGATAGACACAGCGCAGAGCCACGGGCTTGACCGCGGGGCCGGACAGGCCGCCGACGACGTTGGCCAGCCTGGGTTTGCGCGTACGCAGGTCCACGGCCATGCCGGTGAGGGTGTTGATGCAGGAGATCATATCCGCTCCGGCATCCTGAACGGCTTTGGCAATGGAGGCGATGTCCGCCACATTGGGGCTGAGTTTGATGATTACGGGCAGGTTTCCGGCGTTTTTCTTGACCGCGGCCGTGACTTTGGCCGCCATGCCTGGCTCCTGGCCGAAAAGCACCCCCCCGGAGCGTACATTGGGACAGGATATGTTCACTTCCAGGGCCGCCATGCCTTCGGCGGCGGCCAGCAGCGCGGCCAGTTCGCCGAACTCCTGCGCGTCGCAGGCATAGAGATTGGCGATGACGGGCACTTCCCGGAAAGGAAGCAGCGGAAGTTTATCTCGCAAAAAGGCCTCGGCGCCGATGTTCTGGATGCCGATGGCGTTGAGCATGCCGCAGGGCGTTTCCGCCACACGGGGCATGGGATTGCCTTCGCGGGGTTTGATCGAAAGCCCCTTGACCACGATGCCGCCCAGTTCGCGCAGGTCGCCGTAGGGAGTGAATTCCAGGCCGTAGCCAAAGGTTCCGGAGGCCGGGATAACCGGGTTTTTCAGCTTCAGGCCGGGCAAGGATACGGAAAGATCGGCGCTCATGCTTCGGCCTCCTCTGTCAGTACGATGGCATCCGCCCAGAACACGGGCCCGCGCGTGCAGACCTGCACCGGCCAGCCCTCGTTGTTTTTGGAGACGCACCCCAGACAGGCGCCCACACCGCAGGCCATGCGGTTTTCCAGCGAAAGCTGCGTACGTACGGAAAGTTCTTTTGCCGCCTGCTGCACCACCCGCAGAAAGGGCAGCGGCCCGCAGGCCAGGACCAGCCCCTGCGTATAAGCTGCCATACGCTCGCGAACGGTTTGGGCAAAACGTTCGATGTCCGCGCGGTTGCGGTCCTGGAAGGCTTCGGCACGGATTGCGGCGCTGATTTCGGCGAACGGATAACAGGCCAGCGCAGGCCTGTGTCCGAAAAGAAGCTCAAGCTTGTCCGGAGCCGGGTGGGAGCGGACGTACCCTGCAAAGGGCGCCAGTCCGACGCCGCCGGCCAGCAGCAGCGTAGGCGTATCGGCTTGTGTTACAAAGCCCGTACCCAGGGGGCCCCAGGTGGTGACTTTGTCACCCGGGAGGAGTCGGGCGAGCAGTTCCGTGCCCCGTCCGGCCACCTGGATGAACAGGCGCAGTCCGGAATCGTCCAGGGTGCAGATGGAAAAGGGACGAGCCCAGGTCAGAAAATTGTCCGACAGGGCGGGACGAATCATCACGAATTGTCCTGGTTTCCAGCGCGTCCAACCCGGATTTTCAAGCACCAGCTCGAAAAATCCACCGGATTCATGATCCGGGCAACAGGGAGTCAGCGCACGGACCTCCAGGTCGCGGCAAGTCTGTGTGTTCATGCCCGACTTGTAGCGGGAATGGGGCCGGGTGTCGAGTCCCTTGCCGTCATGTGATTGGCGTCATAGCCGGTTCCCGGTTGCCGGAAAGATGGCATTCTGCAGAACGAATCTATGTCCGAGTGGAATAGACTGGTTTATAATTTTTCTGCGGCAGGATTTACTTTGCACTTGAGACGATGTAGTAGTCATGCATTTTCCATATGCACTTGCAATAATCGGTTTTTTTCTATTTTTGATCCTGGTTTTAACCAAAGGGGACCCGTATGAACGAATGCATACCATTTATCGAAAGCTGGTCCGAAGATCCGCTCAATGTAAAACCTGCCTTTTTGCAGTTGAAATCCTGCCTTGAAGAGTGCGACAAGGCCGAGCTTTCTTTCAAAATGCGCCCCGGCGTAAGCTACTCCCTGCGCGGCAGCATGAATGGAGATGATGGTCTGTTCGTGATGGTGGATGTGGTTGACGATGATCCGGAAGCGCGCTGGCTTTCGGTCTGTTTTTATGATTCGCAGATCACCGATCCGCGCGACATAGGAGACTGGGTGCCCGAAGGCTTGAACGGCAAGGACGCCCGCTGTTTCGACTTGAGCGAGGGAGACGCCGACCTGGTCGCCTATGTGGAAGACCGCATCAGGGAAGCTTTCAAGAACGCCAGTTCCTGAGCGCATCTGAACCAGACTGCCGCAGACGTCCGGAGACTTTTTTGCCGACAACTCCTCCTGTATCCAAGGACACGGGAGGAGTTGCTGTTTATGGCGGATCTGGCTGAACAAACGGCCTTCCGGCCCGTCAGTCTTCATTTGGGTAGATGGTCACCGGGATGCCGTATTCCACAACCTGATCGTGCGGAATGTTGAAATAGGAAGTGGGCGGCAGGACGTTTTTGAGCATGAGCAGAAACATGTGCATGCCCCAGCTGTTCCAGGACAAGCGCACGAGTTTGATGCTGTCGCGGCTGGCAAAATAGGTAATCTGCCCCAGATTGCCCATGCCCAGGCTGGAAGCGTGCTGGGTCAGAGTCCCATGGACGTTCGGCCTTTCCATGAAACCGTAGCGCAGGAAGACGTGGAAAAAGCCGTCCTGCAGCACCTTGACCACGATGCGTTCGCTAAAGGGCACCCGTGGAATTTCCTCTGTCAGCACAGTCAGAATGATGACCTTGCTGTGCAGGGCATGCATGGTCCGTAGCGTGAACACCACGCTGGGCGGAATGCTGTTGGGAGCCAGGGACAGATAGACGCCGGTTCCCGGAACGCGGACGGGATTTTCATGTTCCATGATTTCGAAAAAGGTTTCCGGGCGCAGCCGGTACGGACGCAGGGCGTTATCAAGACGTTTTCGTCCGCCGCGCCAGATGCTCATCACCAGGCAGATGATTGCCGCTGCCAGAACCGGAAACCAGCCGCCGCCCTCGAGTTTGAGCAGATTGGCTCCGAAAAATCCCAGATCAAAGACAAGAAAAAAGCCGACAGGGATCGCCGCCACCCACCAGGCCCAGCGGTTGACTTTGGTCAGGAGCTGAAAGAACAGCAGGGAAGTCACGATCATGGTGCCGGTGATGGCGATGCCATAGGCCCCGGCCAGATTTTCCGAATGCTCGAAACCAAGGACCAGCCCCAGACAGACGACGAGCATCACATAATTGACTTCCGGGATATAAATCTGGCCTTCGGACTCGGCGGAGGTGTGCCGGATGTTCAGGCGCGGGCAGAAGCCGAGCTGAATGGCCTGGCTGGTGAGGGAAAAACAGCCCGAGATGATGGCTTGCGAAGCGATGATCGTGGCCATGGTCGCCAGGGCGATCATGGGATAGAGCAGCGGACCGGGCACCAGGCCGTAAAAACTGTTGGCCGCCATGTGCGGGTTGGAAAGCAGCAGCGCGCCTTGCCCCAAATAGTTGAGCATCAGGGCCGGCAGGACCACGACGTACCAGGCCTGCCTGATGGGGGTCGCGCCGAAATGGCCCATGTCGGCATACAGGGCTTCTCCGCCGGTAACGCAGAGCACCACGGCGCCCAGTACGATGATGCCCAGCGCGCGGTTTTGCATGAAAAAAAGCACCGCGTAATAAGGGCGCAGCGCATTGAACACCTGGGGGTGCACCACCGCATGCGTCAGTCCCAGCACAGCCAGGCACAGGAACCAGAGCAGCATCACTGGCCCGAAAATGCGTCCGATTTTATCCGTTCCGTATTTTTGCACCACAAAGAGCGCGATGATGATCACGCAGGTCAGTGGCACCACCAGCGGTCCGGCCTGTGGGGCGGCGTCCCGAATGCCTTCAAGTGCGGAGAGCACGGAAATGGCCGGCGTGATGAACCCGTCCCCGTACATCAGGGCCGCTCCCAGCATGGCTGAAAAAACAACCCAGCGTTTGGAGGGCATTTTCTGCTGCAGCAGGGCATAGAGCGCGAAAATGCCTCCTTCCCCGCGATTGTCCGCGCGCATGATGAAGATCACGTACTTGACGCTGACCACAATCAGCAGGGACCAGAAGATCAGCGAAAGTACCCCCAGAATATTGTCCGGAGTGACGGGCATGGCGTGATAGCCGCTAAAACAGGATTTGAAAGCGTAGAGGGGGCTGGTGCCGATGTCGCCGAATACGACCCCGAGTGCGCCAAGAGAAAGAGCCAGCGTACGGCTCCTGGAAGTCTCCGTATTCATGAATCTCCAGCCTTTGTTTGAGACAGTTACGTATGCAAGAACAGAACAGCAACAAACAGGCAGCTTACGTCCGGAAGATTACGGCTCCTTGACGAAAGCTGGAAAAACATTCGCTGAGTCGTCAAGCTGTTCAGCACTACGCGAAGTGCTGACGTGCCGGCAGGAATTATAACGGCTCGGAAGCTGTGAAGTCCTCGCGTTTGGGCACAAAAAAGTCCAGGATAATCACCGGGACATCCCCCAGAACATTGACACCGTGCTCCAGACCTGGAGGTATGCGGAGCATATCGCCAGGGCCAACGCGCAGTGCTTCATCCCCCAGAATAAATTCAGCCGTGCCGCCGCGGATGGTGGAAAACTGCTCGTGCGGGTGGCTGTGCAGTCCGAGGGGAGCCCCCGGGCTCAGTTCAACCAAAGCCACCGTGCAGGTTGCGGCATGCAGCACTTTGCGTCTGACTTTGGGTTCGACTTCAATCCAGCTCAGTTTGTCCCAGTTTTCTGCCTGATGCATACGCGCTCCTTGGCCGGCGTTTGTCTAGCGCAGCAGACCGGCTTGTTTGTAAATTTCAAGAATGAGCGCCAGGCTGCGACGGCCCTGGCGTCCGTCCGAGGCCAGCGTTTCGTTGCCCCGCAGGCTTTCGATGAAATTGGCGATGAGCCGGACATGTCCTTCGTTGCCCACGCCGGAGGGGGAAGCGCCTGCTCCGGCCTGAAAGGATTGTGCGCCCGCCTCGGGGGGCACGGTGGCGTTTTCCGGGGTGGCGAGATCCCAGCGCCGGATGCGTTCGCCTTCGATTTCTATGCCGCCCTGAGTGCCGTAGAGGGAAATACGGTGCGGAAAGCCCGGTGCGGCGGCAGTGGTCGCCAGCAGCGAGGCGCAGGCCTTGTCGGGAAACCGGAGCAGGGCGCTGATGCAGTCTTCCACTTCTATGGCGTGATGTACTGTGCCGCCCGAAGCCTTGACTTCGATGGGGTCGCCCATGAACCAGAGCAGCAGATCCACCAGATGGATGCCCTGGTTGATCAGTGCTCCGCCGCCGTCCAGTTCCCAGGTGCCGCGCCAAAGTCCGCTTTCATAATAGGCGGCGCTGCGGAAATAAGGCATCAGCAGATTGCCGGCCACCAGTTTTCCCAGGTCTCCGGCGGCAATTGCCTGGCGTACGCGCAGGAACAAAGGATCCGTCCGGCGCTGAAAAGCCACGCCCAACAGCAGTCCGGCCTTGTCGAAGGCTTCGATCATGGCGTCGCAGTCGGCCAGGTTCAGGGCCAGCGGTTTTTCCACCAGCACGTGTTTGCCCGCGGCCGCGGCGGCCAGGGCCTGCTGCGCGTGACAGCCGCTGGGAGAACAGATGCAGATGACGTCTATGTCGTCGGATTCGAACAGGGCGTCCACTGTCCGGCATTCGGCCTGAAACTGCCGGGCCGCTTCCGGCCGGGCAGGGTCCCGCGTACCGATGACGCGAAGTTCGGCGCCGCGCGAGGCATTGGCCAGAATGGCGCGCCTGTGCATTTCCGCGGCCATGCCCGTTCCAATGATTGCGAAACCGATGCGTTCGTTCTTCATTTCCATGCGCAACGCCCCTTTGAGAACTGTTTTCGCGGATAGTACCGGGAGAACGAAGTATGAAACATTTCGTTGGTCCCGGTTATAAGAACAACAACGCCGCAGGCGGGGTTAAGCGGCGATAGCTGCGCTGGAGCGGGCCGTTAAGTAGTCCCCGCTCCAGGTTATATTAGACTGTGAAACACGGAAGGGCAAGGGATAACGGCCGAAAATCACGCAGGTACACAAGCCAGAAAAAAAGTTTGCGGGCGCAACGATATCTTGCTTGCCTTTCCCAGGCTTCGGACCTACAACCGCTCTCCATGAACATCCCTCAAGATAAAAAACGCATTTATATATTTCTCGTTGTCCTGAATGTCGCCACTGCCTTTGGTTTTCAGGGCTGGCGTACGCTTTACAACAACTTTGCCGTGGAAGTGGGACATATCACCGGCTTCGACATGGGGCTCCTGCAGTCGGTCCGGGAAATTCCCGGTTTGCTGATTCTGCTGGCGGTTTACGTGATGCTGCTGGTACGCGAACACCGCCTGGCGGCGTTTTCGGTGCTGGTGATGGGCGCGGGTATCGGCTTGACCGGCTTTTTTCCCTCTCTGCCGGGATTATTGACCACGACGCTGATATTTTCCATCGGATTTCATTTTTTTGAGACCGTCAACCAGTCCCTGACTTTGCAGTTTTTCGACAAAGCGACCTCTCCCCTGGTCTTCGGCAGACTGAAAGGTTTGCAGTCCGGGGCGAACCTGCTGGTGGGCGCTTTGATTTTCTGCCTGGCCGGAGTGTTCGACTATCCGGCTCTGTTCCTTATTCTGGGCATAGTGGTCTGCCTGGCCGGACTCTGGGCTTTGACCAAGGATCCGACACCCAAGGAAACCGTCCCGCAGAACAAAGGCATGATTTTTCGCAAACGCTACTGGCTGTTTTATGCGCTGACTTTTTTCGCCGGGGCCCGGCGTCAGATATTCACGGCCTTTGCCTTGTTTCTGATGGTGGACCATTTTGGTTTTACCGTCCGTGAGATCACCGTGCTGTTCGTGGTCAACAATATCATCAACTGGTATCTCAGCCCGCTGGTGGGCAAGGCCATTGTCAAATACGGCGAAAGGCGAATGCTTTCGCTTGAATACGCGGTTCTGATTCTGGTCTTTCTGTCTTATGCCTATACGGACAGCAAGGTTGTGGTTATCGGTCTGTACATTCTGGACCATATGGTTTTCGGATTCACCATAGGCATCCGCACCTTTTTTCAGAAAATCTGCGATCCGGCGCACATCGCCCCGTCCATGGCCATGGGCTTCTCCATCAATCATATCTCCGCGGTGATCATTCCGGTGCTGGGCGGCTGGCTCTGGACCCTGGACTACCGCATCCCCTTCATCGGCGGCGCGGTGCTGGCGGGCTGTTCCCTGATCCTTTCCCAGATGATCCGGATTCCGGATCAGGACAATCCCGAACCGGAGAAAGTCGGAGCCCGGGCGGCTTAAAGGTGATGACCCGCGCCATCTTTCTCTTTTCCTGAGGGCCTATACGCGCTATCCTGTGTCCATGACAAATGCAGAACAGGATCAGTTACAGCGGCGGGGGTTTACGGTCAGCGGCCAGGTGCAGGGAGTGGGGTTTCGCCCCTTTGTCTACCGCCTGGCAAGCGAGCAGCAGGTTTCAGGCTTCGTACGCAATACGCCGGAAGGCGTGCGTATCGAAGTGCAGGGCGCTGCGGCGTCCGTGGCCGATTTCGGCCGGGACCTGCGCGGCAAGCTGCCTCCTCTGGCGCGGATTGTCTCCTGCACGGAGGAAGCGCTCGTTCCCCTGGACGGGGAAACGGAGTTCGCCATTCTGGCGAGTACGGCAGGGCACGGGCACAACGTGCTGATCAGTCCGGACACCGCGACCTGTCCGGATTGTCTGGCCGACATTTCCACCCCCGGCAACAGGCGTTATCTTTATCCGTTCACCAATTGCACCAATTGCGGCCCGCGCTATACCATCACCCGGGCCATTCCCTATGACAGACCGTCCACTTCCATGGCCTGTTTTCCGCTCTGTCCGGAGTGCGGGCGCGAATACCACGACCCGCTGGACCGGCGCTTCCACGCCCAGCCCAATGCCTGCCCGGTTTGCGGCCCGCATGTCTGGCTGACGAATCCGCAGGGCGAGCAACTCTGCCCGGACGACCAGGCCATCAATGAAGCCGCTAAATTGCTGTGCGCGGGCAAGGTCCTGGCCCTCAAAGGTTTGGGCGGATTTCATCTGGCCTGTCTGGCCGGCGGCGAAAAGGGGCGGCAGGCGGTGGCCGCGCTGCGGCAGCGCAAGCAACGGCCTCACAAGCCCCTGGCTCTGATGGTTCCGGACCTGGAAACGGCCCGTCGGCTGGGTGAAGTGGATGAAGCGTCCGCAGCGCTTCTGAGCGGGACGGAGCGTCCCATCGTGCTCTGCCGCAAACAGGCGGACGTGGATGCGGAACAGGGACAGAATTCGCAGCAAAAAAGGATCAGTCCGGAGGTTTCGCCGGACACGGCCTATCTGGGACTGATGCTACCCTATACGCCGTTGCATTTCGTGCTGTTTCTGGCCTTGCAGGAGCATCTGCCCGCGGACGCACCCCCGGCCCTGGTGATGACCTCGGGCAACATGAGTCACGAACCCATTGCTCTGGGAAATCGCGAGGCCCTGGCGCGCTTGCGGGAGATAGCCGACGTCTTTCTGCTGCACAACCGGGACATTCTTATCCGGACGGATGATTCCGTGGTCCGGACCCTGCCCACAGGCGATACGCAGTTTTTCCGGCGCGCGCGCGGATATACGCCGCGGCCGGTGTTCCTGACGGGCAAGGGCCCCTCCGTACTCGGCCTGGGACCCGAACTCAAGAATACGCTTTGCCTGACCAAAGACGACCAGGCCTTTGTCAGCCAGCACATCGGAGATCTGAAAAATCTCGAAACCTATGGATTTTATCAGGAAATCGCCGCCCATCTGCAGCTGATCCTGGAAAACCGCCCCGCGGCTCTGGTGCGGGATCTGCACCCGGATTATCTGAGCACCCAGTACGCCCTGGAGCAGACCGAGCTTCCGGTACTGGCCCTGCAGCATCACTACGCGCATATTCATTCCGTGCTTGCCGAACACCGCCATTGCGGACCGGCCATCGGGCTGGCCCTCGACGGGACGGGCTACGGCGAGGACGGTACGCTCTGGGGAGGCGAATGTTTGTTCGTCAACAGCGAAACCCTGGAACACCAACGTTTGGCCCATTTTTCCTCCATGGCCCTGCCGGGCGGCGAAGCCGCCATCATCGAGCCCTGGCGGATTGCCCAGAGTTGTCTCTGGTCCGCGAATATTCGCGAACCCGGACAGCGTCCCTGGCCCTGGCTCCGGGAACGTGCGGCGGAAAGCGCTCTCCTGCCTCAATTGCTCGAGCGGAAACTGAACTGTCCGCAAAGCACCAGCTGCGGCCGGTTGTTCGATGCCGTGGCCGCCATGCTGGGCTGTACGCTACGTATCAGTTATGAAGGCCAGGCCGCCATTTTGCTGGAAGATCTCCAGGATATGGGCGAAAGCGAGGGGTATTCCTGCCCGCTGCTGGCTGCTGAAAGTCCGGCCGTACTGGATACGCTCCAGCTGTTCGCCCAGGTGTACGCGGACTGGGAGCGGGGCGTTCCGGAAGCCCGTATCGCGCGGCGGTTTCACCTGGGACTGATCCGGGGGCTGGCCGACCTGGCGGCGCATTTTTCCCGGCTGACAGGCGTCAGCCATGTGGCGCTTTCTGGAGGGGTGATGCAGAACAGGACGCTCACTCTGGAACTTCCGGCGGCACTGGTGCAACGCAAACTGACCCCGCTGCTGCATCAGAATTTTCCTCCCAACGACGGTTGCATTTCTTTGGGACAAGCTGCCTGGGGGCGGAAAAAACTTGAAATTGTAGGGGATTGATTACTTTGCAATTGCTACATTTTAGTAGGTAACTTTTTTTTAAAAACCCGATGGACGCGGTAAGTAAGTTCTGCTAATAGTCCTGATCCATATGAATATTCTCATCGTTGACGACTCTGAAACTTCCAGGCTTCTGCTGCAAACCATACTCAAGGCTTCCGGCTATGAGGACTTGATTTGCGTCCACTCCGCCAACTCCGCGCTCGAACATGTCCGTTCTCATGTGAATCCATATGGCGAGCCTGAGGTGGACCTGATCCTGATGGATCTGAACATGCCGGACATCAACGGTATTCAGGCCATAGAGATGTTCAAGGCGGATCCCTTGTTCAGCGACATTCCCATCATCATGGTCACGGTCAGTGATGATGAGGAAAACCTGCACAAGGCTTTTGAGGCCGGGGCCATGGACTACATCAACAAACCTGTCAGCCGGCTCGAGCTTCAGGCCCGGGTGCGTTCCGTGCTGCGTCTGAAGCAGGAGATCGACAGCCGGAAGGTTCGCGAGCGCGAGCTTGAGGAATTGACCAAGCGGCTGAAACAGCTTTCCAACCAGGACGGTCTGACAGGCGTTCCCAACCGCCGGTATTTCGAGGGAGCTTTCTCCAACGAATGGCGCAGATCCATGCGAGAGATGCGCTCGCTCGCTTTTTTGATGATAGATATCGATTTTTTCAAGGCGTACAACGACACCTACGGCCATGTGGAGGGCGACAAATGTCTGATTCTCGTGGCCAGGGCAATCAAGCAATGCCTCCGGCGTCCGGGGGACTGCATGGCGCGCTACGGTGGTGAGGAGTTTGCGGTGCTGTTGCCAAATACGGATGTGGATGGCGCCATGAAGATCGCCGCGGATATACATGCGCACGTTCTGAAACTCGGATTGCGCCACAGTACTTCCGCTGTAGCCCCCCAGGTGACGGTGAGCATAGGTGTGGACGCCTTGCTTCCCACCCCGGAACTGGCTCCTGCTTCGCTTATCGAATCGGCGGACAGTGCCTTGTACGCGGCTAAACGTGCGGGGAGAAACCGTATCGAATGCGCCCACAAAGAATAGCCCGTTTCCGGACTATTCGAACACTTCGCTCAGAGTAAAGCCCGCCGTACTGGTGTTGTCGGACACGAATCCCCAGCCGTCTTCCCGTTCTTCGCTTTTCAACAGCCACGAGCTGTTCAGTTTCCACCAGACCAGGTTTCCGGTATCCTCATTTTGCCAGAAAAGAGTGTTGTAAACAGAATCCTGCATAACCTTGCAGAGCTTCCAGGCACTGGAAACAGTGACGTTTTCCGAGACAAAGCCCCATCCTGAATTCTGGCTGGAATCCTGGAGTTCGATGTCGTTGTTCAGGCGCCACCACACGACTTTTCCTGTGGCATGGTTTTGCCAGATGAGGACGGGAAGGTCGCTGTCTTCAACGGCACCCACCAGGGTCCAGTCGGAGGAAACCCGGACGTCTTTGGAGACGAGTCCCCAGCCGGAGTCGTACGTATTGTCCAGGATCGAGCCGGAATCGTTGATTTTCCACCAGGCCACAGTGCCGTCGGTTTCATTCTGCCAAAACAAAATATTCTGGTCGCCTCTGTCCAGTACGGCTACCAGGCTCCATTGGGAGGGCATGCTTTTTTCTTCGTTGACGTACCCCCAGCCCACTCCTTGTTTTTCACGCAGCAGAGAGCCGTCTGAAAGAATTTTCCACCAGATGACGTTGCCTGTGTCAGGATCGTGCCAGATCAAGGCGTTATCAACCAGTTTGCAGGTTCCGCCCAGTTTCCAGTTCGCCCCGACTGACAGACTGTCGGAGACAATTCCTTCTCCGTTGTTATCAGTAGTCATTTTGTTGGTTTCATTGTGAATTCTCCACCAGTGGACAGTGTCGTCCGACTCCTGGTTCTGCCAGAACAGCAGGCGCGTATGGGTAAAATCCAAGGACCCCACAATCTGCCAGCCGCCGGTATAACCCGTATCATCAGAAACCGAGCCCCAGCCGGTTCCTTCCACGCTGCTGACCAGTTTGTTGTCGTTGTTGGTCGTCCACCAGACCACACCGCCGGATGAGGGATTGTGAAGGATCAGCGAATGCGTTGCGGTTTGTGCGGAAGTGGTGACGCTCACCTGTTCGCCGTAATAGGGGACCTCGCCGAGGGTGGCGTAGGCGCGGATATAATAGGTCGTTTCAGGATCCAGCGGGCCGGCAATACTGGTGAAGGACTCTGTACTTCCTGAATAGAGAGTCCGGTTGTCTTTTACGGTTGGTTCTTCAGTGGTGCTCCAGCAGATGCCGTACGTCTCGGCGTCATAGCCGCTAAGGGTGCCGCCGGAAACCGTACTTGAAGCCGTGGTATAGTCCACCTCGGTGGTAGTAACCTCAATCTTGGCGCCGGACGCGCCGGATTGCGCTGAATCTGACGATGCCAGAAGATCCGCACGGCATAAGCCGCTTAAAAAAGATGCTGTCAGAACCGCCGTGCAGAGTACGCCGAACAGTGCGGACAGGCTTGATGATGGACTATATTTCACTGTTTCCCCCCCTCGCTGGAATAGACTACTTGCCGTTGAAGCTCATTGGGTACTGTATTCTTATCGGCAGATGCGTAGGGGAGCTTAGGCCGGAAAAAAGGGGAAGTTTGCATACATGAGATGGCGGCGGGCGGAAAGGCTCAACCGGACTTGCCCAGAAGAAAGATGCCGTATGTGGCTCTGACATTGGGCAGGAACTGTACGACGTGTCCTTCGGTTTCCTGGTAATAGGTGTCTATGGGCACGTGATTCTTGATGGAGAATCCTTTACTGCGGCAAAAGTTGCGAAAGTCCTTAAGCGTGATGCAACGAATGTTGGGTGAATCGTACCATTCGAAGGGCAGTTCCCGTGTCATGGGGGCGTGCCCCGTCAGAAGCAACTGCGTACGGATTCGCCAGTGGCCGAAATTGGGAAAACTGACAATGCCGTGTTTGCCGGCACGCAGCATTTCATGGATGAGTTGTTCCGGGTGGAAAACCTGCTGCAGTGTCTGGCTGAGCACCACATAATCGAACGTATTGTCGGGGTAATCCCTGAGTTCGTCGTTGATGTCGCCCTGCACCACGGAAAGCCCTTTGGAAATGCATTGGGCCACGCGTTCTTCGTCCTGTTCGATGCCCATGGCGCGAACGTTTTTGATCTGCGCCAGGTAGTTGAGCAGATCTCCCTTGCCGCAGCCCAGGTCGATGATGCGGGAACCGGGCTCGATCCAGGAGGCGATGACCTGCAGGTCGAACCGCATTGAGGCTATGCTGTCTTTGTTCACAGTACCCCCTTGCGGACGTCCTCGAGGGCGTGGGTCAGAAAGGTGTCCACAAGTTCGAACAAGCGCTGGTTTTGCAGCAGAAAGGCATCATGCCCGCAGTCCGCGGTGATTTCGCAGAAGCTGACTTCGCGGCCGTTGCGTTTCAGCGACTGGACGATGGTCTTGGCCTGATAGGTCGGGTAGAGCCAGTCCGACGTGAAGGAGACCACCAGAAATTTGGCAGTGGCCTTGGCAAAGGCTTCCGTGACCGAACCGCCGCCATGCTGTTCGGCAAGGTCGAAATAATCCGCGGCCTTTGTGATGTATAAAAAGGAATTGGCGTCAAAGCGTTCGACGAATTTGCGTCCCTGGTAGCGCAGGTAGCTTTCCACCTGAAAGTCCGGGATCTTCTGGTCCATGTCGAAGGTGAAGGCGTGCTTGTCCTGCAGACGGCGGCCGAATTTCTGGCGCATGGCTTCGTCGGAAAGATACGTCACATGGCCGATCATCCGGGCCACGGCCAGTCCGAGGCCGGGGGCTTCCGCATCATAATAAAAGCCGTTGTTCCATTTAGGGTCGGCCATTATCGCCTGTCTGGCGATTTCGTTGAAAGCGATGTTCAGGGCCGAATGTCGCGGCGTGGTGGCCAGAGGCACGGCCGCCGCAAGCATTTCCGGATAGCGTACGGACCACTCCAGCACCTGCATGCCGCCCATGGAGCCGCCCACCGCGGCGAGCAGGCGCGGTATCCCGAGGGACTCGACCAGGGCTTTCTGGACGCGGACCATGTCGCCGATGGTCACCACCGGAAAATACGTCCCGTAGGGCTTGCCGGGGGTAGCGGGATTTTCGGAACCCGGACCGGTGGTGCCGCTGCAGCCCCCAAGCACGTTGGAACAGATCACGAAGTAACGGTTCGTGTCTATGGGGCGGCCGGGCCCCACCATGATGTCCCACCAGCCGGGTTTGTCGTCGCTGGACGAATAGTATCCGGCCACGTGCGAATCGCCCGTGAGCGCGTGCAGAATCAGCACGGCGTTGTCCTTGTCCGGGCTCAGTTCGCCGTAGGTCTCGTAGGCGATGGTAATCGGTCCGAGGGCCGCTTTGCTCTCCAGGGCCATGATGCCGTTGCCGATATCTTTGTCCCCGGCGTACTGGAAATAGCGCTTTTCAACCAGGCCGACGCTCGGACGCGCTGGATCGTGTTCGATATATTCACTCATACGGCAGATAAAATACCCGAGCTGCGACAACGAAGCAAGCACGATGCGTCGTACGGCAGAAAGCTTATGACAACACCCCGCCTGCTTTTGGATTTATCAGGAAGCCCGAAGCTTTGCCAATTGCTGTGATTCGGTATAGAGCAATTTTATTCCACAGGTCCGCAGCATGTATGTGTTCGGGGGCGGGCCGGCAGTACGGGTGCAAGGATATGAAACTCACGGCGATTTATTGCCATCGGTCAAAGACGCTGGGCGATACGGCGGCCATATGGCGCGAACGGATTTTCCGGGTCTGGAAACAGATATACCTGCAGGCCCATAAAGAGCAGGGTCGGGAAGCATTGTTCTTTTCAGACGCGTTCATGCGCTATGACGTTGTCATGGCTGTGTGCGAGGGCGATACCGTGATCGGTTCGACTTCGTTTTCATTTTTTGACCTGGCCCATGCTTCGGTGCGGGATCACAGCTACGCGCGCAACCTGCTGACGGAAAAGGGGTTGGAGGAACTGGAAAAACGCCGGATCCGGCGTATCATGACCTTTGAATCCTTTTTCATCGCGCCGGAATACCGCGAGCATAAAAGCTGGCTGGCCGCCTTGATCACCGAACTGGGGCTGGATTTTTATCATGCCGAGCGTACGCGCCAGAGTCTGGGCGCCGCGGTTACCGTGGCCAGAACCTCCAAAAATATGCATGAAGTGGCTCAAAAATCCGGATTCGAACTGAGTTGCGAGGATTTGTTTTACAATTGCGAGACAGCGGCCTTGCTGCTGTATACGCGTGAAGAAAAGATTCCACATGCGGATGCCGCTTGCCGCGAGCGGCTGGGAGAGCTCACGCGCAGACATGTGTAGGAGCGGAGAGTGCCTTGCCCCGTCCGGACGGCAGGTCTTTTCTGAAATGAAAAGCCCCCTCCGTCTCCGGTCTGGCCGGATACGGAGGGGGCTGAAATATTTTTTTACGTCATCAACAGGCGCAGCAGCTGGGCTGGCGTCTGCGCTTGAAGCAGCTGACCGTATTCAGGAGCAGCTGCGCGATGGTCATGGGGCCCACGCCGCCGGGCACCGGGGTGATGGCTTTGATCTTGTCCTTGACCGCTTCGAAATCACAGTCTCCGCACAGGCCGTTTTCCGTTCTGTTGATGCCCACATCCACAACCACGGCGCCTTCTTTGACCATGTCTGCGGTGATGAATTTGGGTTTACCCATGGCCAGGAACAGAAAGTCCGCACTTCTGCATTCGGCTGCCAGATCCGGCGTACGCGAATTGCACCAGGTAACCGTGGCGTTGCCCATGGGGCCTCCCGCGGCCAGCAGCAGGGTCAGGGGCTTGCCCACGATGTTGCTGCGGCCGACAACCACGGCTTTTTTGCCCGAGGGGCTTAGGTCGTAGCGTCGCAGCAGTTCGATGACGCCGGCGGGTGTGCAGGGCAAAGTGCCCGGCAGTCCGAGGGTCAGCCGTCCCATGCTCACGGGATGAAATCCGTCCACGTCCTTGTCCGGCCGGATGCAGGCCAGGCAGGCCTGGCTGTCCAGTTGGTTGGGCAGCGGCAGCTGCAGCAGAATGCCGTCCACTTCCGGGTCGTCATTCAGGTTGGCGATGAGCTGATCCAGATCCGCGGCCGTGACCGTGGCGGGCAAACGGTGCGCGCGCGACCGGAAGCCCACTTCCGCACAGGCGCGTTCCTTGTTGCGGACGTAGACCTGCGAGGCGGGATCTTCGCCCACCAGAATAACATCCAGTCCGGGCGGACGTCCGTAACGCTCGACGAGTTTGGGTACTTCGGTGGCGATTTCGCTCCGAATGGCCGCTGCCGTTGCTTTTCCATCTAGCAGAATCATGCGTAGTCCCGTATGCAGGTTGCAAAAGGCTGCGGGCCGGGTCTGTCCTGCAGGCCCGGTCCGCAGTTTTTGATTTAATTAATCTTCGTCGGCGACATAAGAAAGCAGGGTCGGGCCGAAGTATTCGCCTTCTTCCTCGAGGTCTTCCTCAATGTAGAGCAGGCGGTTGTATTTGGACAGGCGGTCGCTGCGGGAGAGCGAACCGGTTTTGATCTGACCGCAATTCTTGGCCACTGCCAGGTCGGCAATGAAAGAATCTTCGGTTTCACCGCTGCGGTGGGAAACCACGGTGGTGTAGGCGTTTTCCTTGGCGAGTTCGATGGTGTCCATGGTCTCGGTCAGGGTGCCGATCTGGTTCAGTTTGATCAGAATGGAGTTGGCAACGCCTTCTTCAATGCCGCGGGCGAGCAGCTCGGGGTTGGTGACGAAAATATCGTCGCCCACCAGCTGAATGCGATCGCTCAATTCTTCGGTGAGGATTTTCCAGCCGTCCCAATCGTTTTCGCTCAGGCCGTCTTCGATGGAAACCAGCGGGAACTCCGAGCAGAAATCCTCAAGGTATTTGACCATGTCCTTGGAATCCAGGGTCTTGTTTTCGCCGGTGATGACGTATTTGCCATCTTTGCAGAACTCGGTGGCGGCGGCGTCGATGCCCAGGAAGATATCCTTGCCCGGAATGTAGCCCGCTTCGGAGATGGCCCGCATGATGTATTCGAAGGCCATTTTGTGGCTTTCGAGGTTGGGGGCGAAGCCGCCTTCGTCGCCGACGGAGGTAACGTGTCCGTCCTTGGCCAGGATGGTTTTGAGCATGTGGAAGGTTTCAGCACCCATACGCAGCGCTTCGTCAAACGTTTCGGCGGAAAGGGGCAGAATCATGAATTCCTGGAAGTCCAGGTTGTTGGGTGCGTGCATGCCGCCGTTGATGATGTTCATCATCGGGGCGGGCAGGATCTTGGCGTTGACGCCGCCCAGGTACTGGTACAGCGGCAGGCCGAGGGTTTCGGCGGCGGCCCGTGCCGTGGCCAGGGAAACGCCCAGCATGGCGTTGGCGCCCAGGCGGGATTTGTTCTCCGTGCCGTCCAGCTCGATGAGCAGGTTGTCAAGAGCCACCTGGCGCAGGGAGTTCATGCCGATGATGGCTTCGGCGATTTCGCCTTTGATGTTTTCCACGGCGGTCAAAACGCCTTTGCCGTTATACCGATTTTTATCGCCGTCACGAAGCTCGAGGGCTTCGTTGGTGCCGGTGGAAGCACCGGAAGGAACTGCCGCCCGGCCGATGATACCGGATTCTAGAGTCACTTCACATTCCACAGTGGGATTGCCACGGGAATCCAGGATTTCTCTCGCCCAGACAGATACTATGGTGCTCATTGAATTCTCCTTGCATTGTTATGCGAATTCGGGAGGAATATTTTCTCCAAAATTCTGCGTAGATACCAGCCATTCCGGTAGATACGCGTCTCGTGCGGTTGTTCGCGGGAAGGCCGGAGCCAAGACCGCGAACGGGTCCTGAGGCGGATTAAACGCGCGAACCCGTCTCTCTATATAAAAGAATCAGGCCCAGAAGCAACAGTTCGGGGCAAATTTCATTAAAGCAATTTGCGACATTGCCTATTTTTTCAGCAAATCCTCCATTGCCGACAACGAAAAAGCTCTTGTCTGCAACAGCGTCCGTAACCAGTGTTTCGCGAAGACGGACACACAGTCCTTCGCACATGGCCGCGAAACCGAAAATCAGGCCCTGGTTCAGGCTCTGGTGCGTGCTTTGCCCCACCTGCAGCTCGGGAGAATCGAGATCCAGGCGTATTTGCGGAAGTTTGGCCGTATGCGCAAACAGGCCGTAGGCCGAAGACAACAGGCCAGGGCAGATGAGTCCGCCCAGGTAGGCGTCGCCCTGGACGCAGTCGAAGGTGGTGGCGGTGCCGAAATCAACGGATACGATGGTGTGCGCGTCATAGGTCCGGCGCGCGGCATAGGCCGAGACCAGACGGTCCGCGCCCACTTCCGCGGGGCGCTGGTAGCGGTTTTCCAAAGGAACGATCAGATCCTTGGAAACCGCCTTGACGGTCTGGCCGAAATATTCCTTGCAGGCTTTGCCCAGAATTCTGTCCACGGCCGGAGAGACGGAGCAGACCACGCAGGCCTCGATTTCTTCCGGTCGTACGCGCGCGTGGTTGCAGAGGCCGGACAGGGCCAGCCCAAGCGAATCCACCGTTGCTTTGGGATCCGTGGGCAACGAGAACGTCCGTTCCAGGTCGTCGCCCCGGGTAATGCCAATTTTCAGCGACGTGTTTCCCACGTCGAATAATAACAGTCTGTCGCGCATGGTTTCCTGCTCCCGGTCGGGGTTGCTGCCGGATAACCGGCATGTACCAGGGCATGTTGTTTGAGTAAACGATTATTGGGAACTTCGGCAAGTTTCTGTCGGGAGTCTGCTCAGGAGCGTTCCTTTTTGATGGCCAGTGCCGCCACGGAGGTCCCGAAAGGCAGCTGAGGAAAACGGGATTCCACTGAAAAAGCCAGGCCTACCAGCGAATTGAGCCAGCCGGGCAGGCGGGGAAATTCGGTTTCAGGCAGTTTATTGGAGGTGATGAGCCGCTGCCGGAACAGGGCCACAAAGTACAGTGTGCTGAAAAAATAGCGGGTCTGCAGCACCTGCCAGCCGGTTTCCGTGAGTTGTTTTTGCAGGAGCGTCCGGTCATAGCGGCGGTAATGGCCGAGTTTTTCATCCCAGACCGACCAGAGCTTCTGCATTGCCGGCACGGTGATCACCAGCGCAGCGCCCGGAGCGGCCGCCACGTACAGTTTGGCGAGAAACTCCGTCGGGTTCTCGATATGTTCGAGCACGTCCAGCAGCACCACCCCGTCGGGGGGCGTCGGGAACTGTGAAATCAGGTCTTTTTCAAAGTCCGGCGTACGGAAGGGAATCCGCCGCTTTTTCAAATGCTCGTGGGCAAGGGGCGAGGGCTCGAAGCCCAGCAAGCGTTCTCCGTGAATGTTTTTTTCCTGCTGCAGAAAATGCAGAAAGGCGCCGCAGCCACAGCCCCAGTCGACAATGGAACGGTAAGCGTCCGGTTTTTTGATGCGGGACAGCAGGCGGACCACAAGGTTGAAGCGGACCTTGAACCACCAGTAGGACGCATCCAGTTCGGCCAGTTCCTGGAAGTGTTCCACGGCCATCTCGTGGGAGTCGCAATCAGGCATACGATTGTCCATAGACGCGGTAGATACGCGGAATGATACAGGATGTGGACGGCATGGTGCCGAACCCCTGCAGTTTTGAAGGCAGCGAGGACAAAAAGGGGCGCGGCGGAAAAATGCCCACGTCGCCCAATACGGGCGGTTTGCCCGGTTCGCCCAGCAGTTGCTCCCAGTCTTTGCGCCAGATGCCTTTTTCCTCTTTGAACTGCATTCCGGGGGTGATGAGTATCTGCAGAGGGTACAATAGGTTGTGCGGATGGGGTTCCAGAAAGAACCAGCCGGCAAAGGGCTGTTTCCTGCGCAGCAGCTCGAAGGATTCCTTCAGATTTTTCAGGGTCTGCGTATCCAGGTGATGCAGAACGTGAAAACCGCAGACAAGCCGGAGGTCGTCGGGAAAGGGCAGGTCCGTACCGGCTGCTCCCTCGAGGATTTCCAGGTTCTGTTCTGAGGATAAACGCTCCCTGAGTTTGCCGGCAAGGAAAGGGTCCGGTTCGAGCGCCACGACCCGCAGGCCGCGGTCCAGCAGCAGCTTGCTCTGGCGTCCGGATCCGGCTCCGATTTCCATGACGCGGTCGCCCGCTTTGATGTTGAGCATACGCAGCAGGTTATCCAGGATGCGCGCGTGGTGCTCGTCCACAATCTGAGCGTCGAGATAGGTATGTTTTTCCGGTTCCTGGTAAGTCGTCGTTGTCGTCATTTCAATATTTCATCTTTCATGATGATCCAGGCCTGCTGCTTGCTTGTGTTGGCCTTGACCCGGTTGATCATATGCGCCATCAGCCCCAGGATGACAAGCTGCACGCCGAGGGACATCAGGGTGAAGTCGATGATGGCTGTGGCGCCTGGAACGGTTATCAGGCCCAGGAGGCGCAAGATAGACAAAACAATGGTAACCAGCAAGGAAATGCTGAAGACGGCGATACCGGTGTAAAGAATGCAGTTGAAGACGAAGTCCGAATACATCAGCGCCGCCCGCAGGGAGAGCATGAACAGGCCGAAGAGGCGGACTTTGGACTTGCCGGCGGCCCGCTTGCTGCGTTCCAGGGGCACGCCCGTCTGCCGAAATCCCACCGAAGACCGCAAACCGGGCAGGTAGGGATCCGTATCCGCCGAGGCGACAATGAATTTGACCACAAGCCGGCGCATGATGGAGAAGGTGCCCGCGTTGCGGGGAATGGGAAAATGCGACGTCGCGGACATGAAACGATAGAACAGCGGAGCCATCAGTTTCATGATGATGCCGTCATTGCGTTTTGCCCGTACGGCGTAGACTACGTCGTAGTCCTCGGATTTTTCCAGGAGTTTGGCAAAGTGTTCGGGTTCGTCCTGCAGGTCCGCGTCGATGAGCCCGATCCATTCGATATTCATTTCCTCCGCCCACTTGCTGGCCGTGTGCAGACCAGCGAGGCAGCCGTTCTGCTGGCCGTAATTGCGCGAAAGACGAATGAGCCGGATGGGAACGGGAAAATCAGGGGCTCTTTTATAGATGCGCGTCACGGTCTGGTCCGTGGAGCCGTCGTCCACAAGCACCACACCCTTGAGCCGGATCTGTTCCGCGCATGCGGCAATGCGGTCCAGGAACTGATCGACAAGCTCCTCTTCATTATAAAGAGGCGCCACCATGATCATCTGATTGTCGGTCTGTGGTGTTTCTTGCATATCCATAACGTATTTGCGTTAAAATCCTATAAGGAGCAGGGGGGAACTATTCGTATTCGCGCCCTGGTGTTCTAAAACATCAGCTCCTGGCTCCCCGCAACATATAGACCAGCGCCCGTGCGATCATGTTGATCCGGTATTTGTTGGAGAAGATGATATTGTTGTAGAGCGCGCATTCCCAGGAACAAAAGCATTTGGTTTTGATGATGGATTTGACGATCTTTTTCGCTTTTGGCGAGGCCAGCAGGGCTTGGAGATCGTAGTTGCAATCCCGCAGGTTGCCGATTTTGGCTTCGAGCAGTTCGCAGGGAAAGACATCGCCGTTGTCGTAGATGACAGCCAGCTTCTGGCCGCATCTGCAGGGAAGCACATAGCGCTTTTCCTTGAGCATGGTCAGATTAAGCTCGTTGACCATGTCCCGGGCCACATTGATGAGCGCGTGAAACGGGCGGTTCTGGACCTGGGGAGCGCGGCTGTTGCTGTAGGCGTAGACTTCTTCCAAAAGGGAGAGGTCGATATCGGACACTTCCGGATCACGGGGCTTGCCCCTGACGACGGAAATGAGCGCATTGCATTCGGGCCTGCGTTCCGAGACGAAGTCGATGTATTCTTTGACGCGATGCTGGTTGAAGCTGCTGAAAACGATGTTGACGTCGGCGTTGAGGTTGGGAAACCGCTTGCGCAGCCGTGAAACCACCTCGTAGGACTGCTGGTTTTTTTCAAAACTCCCTTTTACGCCGTAGAGTTCGTCCATACGCTCTTCGGTTTCGGACATGGAAAGGCCGATGCGGAAATGGACATCCGGATTTTCCGTACAGGCCCGCTCCATGGTTTGTTCGATGCGATCCGGCAGCAGCCCGTTGGTGGGGATGGTGATCCAGCTGACATTGCAGTTTTTGGCGAACAATTTGAGAATATCGGCCAGGTCCTCACGTAAAAAGGGTTCGCCTCCGCTGATGGTCAACTGCTGCAACGAGCTGATGGACTGGGTGATGCGTTCTATTTCTTCGAGCGAAAGCTCGTTTCTGTTTTTCCAGTTGTCGATATTCTGCCAGTTGTAGCACATCTTGCAGCGCGCATTGCAGCGCGAAGTGACGTAAAGAATCAGAAAGAACGGCGAAGGCGAGTAGACCTTCTGGAAAGAAGAAAGCAAACCACGGCTCATAGTATTCGGCCTTCAAGGGAATTATCTGTTAAATAATCGCCAGACAGAGGTTTTTCCCCGCTTTTGGGTTTCGGGCGGACATTCGAGAGTCGGCTTGAACAGCTTGACGAGAAATTTGGAAATGCTCCCCGAAATGCAGACCACCGTAGCGAAAAAGAAATGCAAGGGGATCAGTTTCAAGGCCATGACCAGCCCTTTATGCTTGACGGCCATGCGGATGAAATAACGGTTCAGCGTCAGCCAGATCAGGAATAAAGCCAGAGTCCACAGCCAGGGGATCACCCCGCACAGCGACGCCAGGCCGGACAGCGTGGTCAGGCAGGCGAAGATCGGGCCAAGGATGGATTTTTCAATGGAGATGTAGGTGAACGGCGGGTTCTTTCCTTCCGTTATGGCCACGGTCAGATAAATACGGGTGATGTAGTTTTTCAGCAGCGTCAGGAAATCCGGGAACATGTGCGTAGTAAGGAGATTAGTATTGCCTGCCGAACTGTATCCGGCTTCGTAAAAACGTATCCACATTTCTTCCCGTTCGACGCTTGCGCCCGCAAAGCAACGTTTGAAGCCGCCCAGGGCATGGAAGCTGGCAGCGGAAAACATTTCCCCGCCACCGTTCATCTGGCCATTTACAATCACCTGGCCCATTTTGTCCGTGGGTATATACAGTACGGAATCCACAAGCGCCTTGTAATGGGCGCACAGGGTATCGTTCAGCGGATTGGTGGAATAGCGGAAGTGCACCAGATCCACATCGTATTCCAAAGCGGTTTGCATCAGCCCGGAGACAAGATCCGGAAGGATGCGTATGTCGCTATCCAGAAACAGCAGCCATTTTCCGTTGGCTTTTGCAGCGCCGTAGTTTCGTGCGGCTCCGCTGCCCTGGTTTTTCTGGCGCAGCACGCGAACCCCGGCAAACAATGTGGCCACGGACGCGCTGGCGTCCGTGGAACCGTCGTCCACGACCAGCACCTCGAGGTTGTCATAGTCCGAACGCAGTACGGATTCCAGACAGCAGCGCAGTTCCTGCGCGTTATTGTATACCGGAATGATTACCGAAACGAGATCAGATGTGGAGGGTTCAGCATGCATCGCAAGAACTTTTTTCATGGGTTACAGGGTTGTTGCTCCGGAGAGTTTTTCGACGCGCCACGGCCGTAGGGGCCTGCGACTGGAAAAAACGAATACTTCCTCAAACAGCAACGCGTCAAGGTTTCGGGTTCAGGCGAATTCGAGTCATTTTCTGGTCCAGATTTCATAGCCGAAGGCTTCATGGGCGCGCGTATAACCCGTGTCCTGCAATACCCTGCGGGTTTGTTCGACGTACGGAGCAGACTGCTTCATGGACACAGCGGCCGGAGCGTAGTGCTTCAGCCCGTTGCGAAAACGGTCTTGATCCGGGTCCTGTATGTTTCCCGAGGTGTATTCGCGCAGCCAGATCCGGTCCTGCAGGTCCTGTTCGGCCCATACGCCCCGCATCAGCTGGTCCCAGTAGCCGACAATGATCACAGGCGACGGGTGGTTGGAAAAGGTTTCCAGCCAGGTGCTCTGCATGACCGGAAGAAGCACCCTGTCCTGCGGACCGAAATGCTCGGCGACCCATTTGCTCAGAAGATATTCCTCTTGCGGAACCTTCAGGCCCGGACGGTGGATTTTGACTCTGTTTGCCGGTGAAAAAAAGTACTGAGACGGAAGAAAGACGAAGAACAGCGCCAGCAGGATACTGAAAAAAGCGAGCGTACGCGGTGACGACCGGTTTTCCTTGTCGCGAAGCCATTCCTGAAGCAGCATGGCCGCCAGCAGTCCTGCCAGAAAAATCGCCATTGTCAGACCGACACGGCTGCATAACGTGGTCTTGACGCTTAAAAAGCCCTCGCCGAAATGGGGAATGGCCATGGCTGCGACGAACAGTCCGGCCAGGGGCAATCCGAAATAGATTCCGCAGAGGCGCAAGGGTTGCCCGGAGTAAAAGGGGGAGGCGAGCGCAATGGCGCAGAACAACGGGACGGGCAGCAGCCAGAGAATACGCCAGTACAGGATGGCCGAAGTGACGTATTTGACGACATACGGCGCCAGGAAGGGATTGAGAAAAAAGAGGAAAACGATCAGCGGACCGATAAGGGCGAATTTTCGCGCAAGGGCAGTGGGGCAGATGGTCCAGACAGTCAGGATCACGTACCAGGCCAGAAAGGTCAGGGGCGACCATCCGAGGGATAACCGTATGAGATCTTTGGAATAGTCCTCGATAGCGCTCCCCTGCATGGTGTGCAGGAGCGGGGAATCCATTGTGGTGTAAAACAGCAAACCGGCCATGCCCAGGACGTAAACGGATGTCAGCAGGAATACGGCCAGCCGTTTGCCCTGGCCGCGGAGGCCGGTTATCCCAGAGAGAACAGCTATGCCGGCCATGACCGGAGCGGCCCAGGTGGCCGTGGAAGACATGCCCAAAGCGCCGATCTGCGCCGCACAGAGCATTCCCGCGGTACGCAGCTCCAGCTTTCTTCCCAGCTTCAGACCGTACAGCGTGATGAGAGGAAAGAAAAAAGTCAGGAAGATGCTTTTCCCCTGATGGATACGCAGAAAGCTGAAGTTGCCCCATTCCCGGTGCAGTTCCCCAAGGGTCAGAAACGCCGTTTCCAGAGCGATCAGCAGCCATGGCCAGTGCCGCGGCGCGAGGCAGCGCAGCAGCAACCCGTGTGCAAAGACGCAAAGAATGCTCCATAAAGGCGGCAATATCAGGTGCATCAAGACAATGGCGGGCACTCCGGTAAGAACGCTGATGGCAGCGGCCAAGCTGGGAAGGGATTCGAGTTTGTAGGGAGGAAAAAGGTAGGGCAGTTTTTCGAGCGGGTACATGGTGTCGCTCGCCAATACGGGCAGTTGCGGATGATCCGCCAAGCCCACAGCGGTTCCTATGTAGTTCATGTCGTCCGTATCGCTGCGGTGTGTAATGAGTACGACGCCGGCCATGAGAACGGCCACAATCCAGAGCAGAACCAGCGCTTTTTTATACGGAACTTCGGTGTCGCCAGAAAGAGCATTGCGGGAAGACCACAATGCAGCCAGCAAATACGCCGCACTTCCCCACCAGAATATTTTGAAATTCTGGCTGTAGAAAAAAAACAGCAGCAATACCGTGCAATAGATCAGAAATCCCCAATGACCCGGCAGCAATACAGTTTGCTTTTTGTCTGGATTGGCAGAAAAAGCTTCCGTACCGTCAGCAGAAGCTCCGAACCTTTTGCGTAACAGAAGGACGGTAACAAGAGTGAAAGAAACAAGACAGAGAAAGAGTATGCTGAGTCCGTAGAGGGAAAGTCCTGCGAAGGCGGCTATATTGCTGGACATGGTCCAGGCCGCGAACAGCAGGAGAACTCCTTCCACCAGGCGCTTATCCAGAAAGAGGAAAAAGGAAGAGGGGTTTTTCATTTTATTGTGGCGATCCTTGAAGTACGAAAAAAGAAGTGCGCGTGACAGGAGTTGGATCAGTCAGTTATGTAGGGAGATGCTGTTCCGGAAAGTCGTGCTGTTGGTTGTTTCAGGTGGAAAAGCAGGTGCGCGGCAGTATCGCCTCCGTAACGTACGGGATTATCGAGCATCTATAAATAAAGAAATAATGGAAAGTTCAGGTGATGTCCAGTTGGGCGCTATTGGAAGGGCAGGTTCGGATTGTCGAAAGATCGTCACCTGGCGAAGGTATAGCTTACCCATGCGGTTTTCAGTTGGCAGCCGCCGGATGTCCGAGGGCTCTGCTGGAAAATAATTCTATGGACTGTTCGCAATCTTTGTTCTAGTGCAGCAGCAATACCTCATGAACAGCGAGTTTTGAGGGGGTTTGTTTGGGAAACATCGTTTCATTATCTATCTCAGCATGACGCACGAATGCTGAATATGAGAGCCACTTGTAAGGAAAGAATAACGTGAAATTTTTGGTTTCGTTTGTGACAGCTTCTCTTGCTGTACTTCTTTTTGCTGTGCTACTGTTTAGCGGCTATGCTGTTTATATGAATTTCTTCGCGTTTGGCTTCCTGTTTTATGATGGTCTCATAGGTTTAGCTTCAACATTCGTAGTATTACTGACTGCAATAATAATATATTGTAATATTCAAAAAAAGAAAAATCCGTCTGCACTTGCTAAAGAATTATTTCTTTCTCTGCTTTCAGGATTTTTTATTGTTTACAGCTTTCATATTACGTTTCCAACAGTAATAAACAGAGGTATATCTCTCTATGTAATAAGCCGTCTGGAGAGTTCTGGTGGTCAGACTATCCGAGAAGTGAGAGATGATTATCTTGCTGGCTACGTAGATGATTATAGTACTGTTTGTCGACGTGTCGATGAACAGTTGAGTAGTGGAAACGTCATATTCAAAGACGGGCGTTATCACATAACCCAAAAAGGAAAAGATATTCTTTCGATTTTAAAGGGGATTGCTTTTTTGACCGGACAGAGCGACTACTACATCAAGAAGACGGATCAGAAGCATCCACCTCTTTATTATGAAGTACAGAATGGTCAGTGTCGCCGCGTCGAATAGAGTGTTTGTTCGGCCTGCGGTGTAAAACGTTTTTTAAGCCATGTCCAGGCAGACTGACTTCCCGCGCGGCGTTGTTGTGCGGGGTAGTGCAGGTAGGAAAAGGGCTTCGTGATTTAGTTCACGTAATGGCTTGACAAAACGTTGGATTCTTTCTACTGAGGACTTTCGAGTAATCAAGGATTGCTAGGCGTCAATGTATCGCATACACCGTGTCGGGCATCTAGATTGCAAGGGTGACGGTGTTGTAAGACGAATTTTGAAACGAAGCGCAGTTCGAACACCAGAGTCTTCAACCAATTGTAAACCTATGTGGAGGTAAGGCAATGGCGAAACATCCAACTCCTATGTTGGACCAACTTGAAAGCGGGCCCTGGCCCAGCTTTGTGTCCGACATTAAACAGGAATGTGAGCACAGAGCGGCTAATCCCGACAAAGTTGAATTTCAGATTCCTACAGACTGCCCTGAAGATTTGCTCGGCGTTCTCGAGCTTTCCTTCAAGGACAAAGAGACGCACTGGAAGCACGGCGGCATCGTTGGCGTATTCGGTTACGGCGGCGGCGTTATCGGTCGTTACTGCGACCAGCCCGAAATGTTCCCCGGCGTGGCGCATTTCCATACCGTTCGTGTAAACCAGCCTTCGGCTAAGTACTACACCTCCGATTACCTCCGCTCCCTTTGTGATATTTGGGATATGCGTGGCAGCGGTTTGACCAATATGCACGGTTCTACCGGTGACATCGTATTTCTCGGTACGACCACTCCGCAGCTTGAGGAAATTTTCTACGAATTGACCCATAATCTGAACACCGACCTCGGCGGTTCCGGATCGAACCTGCGTACCCCCGCATGCTGTCTCGGCCAGTCCCGCTGTGAATTCGCCTGTTACGACACTCAGGAGCTCAGCTACCACCTGACCAACGAGTACCAGGACGAATTGCACCGCCCGGCATTCCCCTACAAGTTTAAGTTTAAACTTGATGGTTGCCCCAACGGTTGCGTTGCCTCCATCGCACGCTCCGACTTCTCCGTAATCGGTACGTGGAAAGACGACATCAAAATCGACCAGGAAGCTGTTAAGGCCTACGTCGGTGGCGAATTCAAGCCCAATGCCGGCGCCCACGCTGGCAAAGATTGGGGTGCCTTTGACATCGTCAAAGAAGTTGTTGATCGCTGCCCGACTCAGTGTATGTCTTACGACGGCAAACTGACCATCGACAACGCCAACTGTACTCGCTGCATGCACTGCATCAACGTCATGCCTCGCGCTCTGAAGGTCGGCGACGAAAAAGGCGCCACCATCCTTTGCGGCGCCAAAGCTCCGATCCTCGACGGTGCGCAGATGGGTTCCATGCTGATCCCGTTTGTCCCGGTTGAGTCCCCGTATGACGAAGTCAAAGAAGTCATCGAGAACATTTGGGATTGGTGGATGGAAGAAGGTAAAAACCGTGAGCGGTTGGGTGAAACCATGAAGCGTCTGGGCTTCCAGAAGCTGCTTGAAGTCACCAATACCAAGGCCGTCCCGCAGCACGTATGTGAGCCCCGCAACAACCCCTACATCTTCTTCAAGGAAGATCAGGTTCCCGGCGGCTGGACACGTGATGTCGAAGAATTCCGCAAAAGACACCAAAGATAAGGGGAGGAGACAATCATGGCATTTATTTCCTCTGGATATAATCCCGAAAAACCGATGGAGAATCGGATCACCGACATTGGTCCTCGGTACTACGCGGACTTTATGCCTCCGGTACTTAAAAACAACAAGGGCAAATGGCTCTACCACGAAATCGTGGAGCCCGGTGTCCTGCTGCACGTGGCTGAAAGCGGCGACAAAGTCTACACGGTACGTGTCGGCGGCGCCCGCCTGATGTCCGTTACGCATATCCGCGAAATCTGCGAAATCGCAGACAAGCATTGCGGTGGTCACCTCCGTTTCACCACCAGAAATAACATCGAATTCATGGTTGAGGACGAAGCCGCCCTCAAATCCCTGAAAGATGACCTGAACAGCCGCAAGTTCGATGGCGGCAGCCTCAAGTTCCCCATCGGTGGAACCGGCGCCTCCGCCCCGAACATGATTCACACTCAGGGCTGGATCCACTGCCACACGCCTGCCATGGACGCTTCTGGTCCGGTTAAGGCCGTTATGGACGAATGCTTCGACTACTTCTCCACCATGAAGTTGCCTGCTCCCGTCCGCCTGGCCCTGGCCTGCTGCCTGAACATGTGCGGCGCCGTGCATGCTTCCGATATCGGCGTTGTCGGTATCCACCGCAAGCCTCCGATGATTGACCACAAGGTTCTGGACAACGTCTGCGAAATTCCGCTGGCCGTTGCCGCCTGCCCCCTGGGCGCCATCAAGCCCACCAAGACCGAATTCGAGGGCAACAAGGTCAACACCGTTTCCGTTAACGATGAGCGCTGCATGTACTGCGGTAACTGCTACACCATGTGCCCGGCTCTGCCTCTGGCCGATGCCGAAGGCGACGGCTGTGTTATCATGGTCGGTGGTAAGGTTTCCAACCGCATCAGCCATCCTAAGTTCTCCAAGGTCGTTGTGGCCTACATCCCCAACGAGCCCCCTCGTTGGCCCACACTGACCCAAACCATCAAAAAGATCATCGACGTCTACGCTGAAAACGCCAAGAAGTACGAGCGTGTCGGCGAATGGGCAGAGCGCATCGGCTGGGAAAAGTTCTTCGAAATGACCGGCATCGAGTTCAGCGAGCACTGCATCGATGATTTCCGCGATCCTGCTTACTACACCTGGCGTCAGTCCACTCAGTTCAAGTTCACGAACGCCATCGACTAGTCTGCGGGCTTATGCTTAACATCCGGGCGCGGACCTTCCGCGCCCGGTTAAAACAAAAGAGGCTAGCATCATGGATGAACAGAAGCAAATAGTCCTTGATTTCCTTACTGGTAAAAAAGGCAAAACCAAATTTTATTTCAATGATTTCACGAAGCTCTTCCCCGATATGAAAGCTCGTGAAGTTAAGAAAATTCTTACCGCCCTGGTGAATGAGCAGAAACTCGAGTTCTGGTCCAGCGGAAGCACCACCATGTACGGTCTGGCTGGCGCCGGCAAGCAGCATGCTGGCGAAGGCGAAGACTAAACAAAGCGTACGTTTCTCTCGAGATGAACCGACCGCGCCTGATTCTGGCCGGACTCAGCGGCGGCGCGGGCAAAAGCACGCTTACCCTGGGGCTTTGTCGCGCGTGGGTCAGGCAAGGTCGGAAAGTACAGCCCTTTAAAAAGGGTCCGGACTATATCGACGCCGCCTGGATGGGCCTGGCTGCCCGTAACACGGCGACGAATCTGGACCCTTTCCTTATGCCCGAACCAACGCTGCGTGCGTTGTTCTGGGACAAAGTCGTCACCTGTGATGTGGGTGTCATTGAAGGCAACCGCGGTCTTTTTGACGGCAAAGATCTCACCGGCTCCTGCTCCACTGCCGAACTGGCACGCTCCCTTGAAGCACCTGTCATCCTTATTCTAGATTGCACGAAAATGACCCGTACGGCCGCGGCTGTCGTTGCCGGTTGTCTGCATTTTGAAACAGGCTTCGAACTTGCTGGCGTCATTTGCAATCGCACCGCCGGCGACAGGCATCGCCAGATGCTCCGGCAATGCATCGAGGAGTATACCAAAATTCCCGTTCTCGGGTGCCTGCCGAAAATCTCGCCGGACCCCATTCCCGAACGCCATATGGGCCTGATGTCAGACCGTGAAATGGATGACCAGGACCCCGTGCTCGAATCCATTGCCGACGTGGTGGAAAAGTATGTCGATACGGAAGCGTTATGGGAAATAGCCTGTAAAGCCCAGCCTCCTTCGGATGAAAAATTTCCCTCCGGTCCGTTATGGCCGGCGCCTGTGCCTGATCAGGAACCCGTTGTTATTGCCTACGTCCGGGATGCCGCCTTCTGGTTTTATTACCAGGAAAATCTCGAAGCGTTAAAGCGGGCTGGAGCCCAATTAGTCGAAATCAGTTTGCTTGAAAGAGGCGACTGGCCGGAATTCTGCGGATTGTATATAGGCGGCGGTTTTCCAGAGACCCTGGCAATGGAGCTGGCTCGAAATGCCACGGTCCGGCAGCGGATTCGTTCTCTGGCGGAAATGGGATTGCCCATTTACGCCGAATGCGGTGGTTTCATGTACCTCGGACAGCATCTTATCTATCAGGGCGAACGTTATCCCATGGCTGGGGTCTTTCCTGTCAGTACGGAGTGCGGAGACAAGCCGCATGGCTTGGGCTATGTGCAGGCCGTGGTGGAGCACTCCAATCCGTTTTTTTCCGTGGGCGACGTTTTGGTGGGGCACGAATTCCACTATTCGCATTGCCTGGCCGAGGATGGATCCGTGCTGACCCTTTCTCTCAAAATGGAGCGGGGCCAGGGGCTGCTGGCAGGGTACGACGGACTTATCTACAAAAACACCTATGCAGCTTATACGCATATCCATGCGCTTGGAGTGCCACAATGGGCACCCAATTTTGTCACCGCAGCCAGACAGTATCAATCCGCTTTGATGTAGTTCGGTCCTTAGACCGGCCCTGTTGTTTTGTATTCCGTGTTGCTTTCCTGTAATCCTGCAGTTAGCATCGGCTTTCGGAGGTCTTGAAAACAGTATGCTGCTGTATGTTCATGTCCCTTTCTGCAAAAAAAAATGCGAGTATTGCGCTTTTCATTCGCAGGAGTTTGATTTTGCGGATCTTGAGCTTTATGTAAACACCCTGATCGAAGAGATTCGGGTTCTGGGGGATATGTACGGACATGCCGAAGCGCATACCTTGTATTTCGGCGGCGGAACACCGAGCCTGCTGCCTCCTTGGGCGCTCTTCGATATAGTCGGCGAGATGGACCAGGCCTTTTCCCTGGCCAAGCAATTTGAATTTACCTTTGAGTGCAACCCGGATTCCATTGACGATGAGTACTTGCGCGAGCTGAAAATGCTCGGCGTCAACCGGCTCTCTATTGGCGTGCAGAGTCTGGTGAATGAAAATCTCAAGCTCCTGGGGCGTCCGCATGACGTGACTCAGGCCGTTCGCGCCGTATACGCGGCCAAGCGCCAGGGGTTTGCGAATCTCAATCTTGATATGATGTTCGGATTACCGGGTTCGCGCCTGCGGCTTTGGCTCGACGAACTCAAGGAAATCTGTCAGCTCAGACCGTCTCATTTTTCCTGCTATAATTTGACAATAGAGCCGGATACGCCGCTGGAAAAACGCTGCCACGCACGCGAAGTGCTGCTGCCGGAGGAGGAAGAGCAGGCCAAGATGTTTCTCTACGGGGCAGAGCTTCTGGAATCACAGGGTTATTTGCAGTACGAGATTTCCAACTTCGCAAAAATGGGTTTTCAGTCGCGCCATAACACGGGCTATTGGGAAGGCGAAGACTATTTAGGTGTCGGTCCTGCTGCAGTCTCCACCATAAATGGAAAACGCAGGAGCAACCCGCGCGATTTGCGCCTGTGGGCAGAAGCGGTAGAAAACAGATTTGAAAACCTGGAGATTGAAGAACTGGACCTGGCAACGCGCATCAAGGAAATGGTCATGTTGCGTTTGCGAACGACCAGGGGCCTTCGCCTCAAGGCTTACCGGGAATTGACAGGACGCGATTTTGTCAAGGAAAATCAGCAAATTGTAAATGTATTACATCAAAAAGAACTGCTACGTATTCAAAAAGGCTATTTGCGGCTGACCAAAAATGGAATGCTCGTGTCCGATGCCATTTTGTCACATTTTCTCAAAGATTGAATTGGACAGTCATGAAAACGACACGCCGACATGTTTTGTAGAAACAAATTTTTCAGCAAGAAATTGAAGATTGCCGCTTCGTACGGCAGAGCTTCGTTCCCCATGTATCTTTAAGCAAAAAAAACAGGACAGCGTATGGAACATCATATCCAGTTTGACCAGGCAAAGGACGCCTTAATTTTATTGGATCAGCGCAAACTGCCTCTGGTGGAAGAGTGGTTCGAGTGCAAAACCAATAAAGATGTGATTTATGCCCTGCAGACCATGGTGGTACGCGGTGCGCCCGCCATCGGCGTGACAGCGGCTTACGGTTGCTATCTCTGCGCCCGTGAGGTGCAGGCGGCCTCTCCTGCCGACTGGCGTCAGGCTCTGGACAAGGAACTTACGGCACTTGCCGACGCGCGTCCGACAGCCGTGAATCTTTGCTGGGCCGTAGAGATTATGCGCGGGTTGTGGAACAAGGAGATTGATCTGGAAGCGCTTTGTACCGTGTGGCTGGACAAGGCCAAAGTCATGCATCAGGAAGATATAGCGATCTGTAAAATGATCGGGAAATTTGGCGGGGAAGTCCTGGACGATGGTGACACGGTGATGACGCACTGCAACGCGGGTGCGCTGGCCACGGCCGGATACGGCACTGCCCTGGGAGTAATACGGGGCGCCATTGATCAGGGAAAAAAGATCAAGGTCATCGCCAATGAGACCCGCCCCTTTCTGCAAGGCGCACGTTTGACTGCCTATGAACTGGCGGTGGACGGCATCGACGTGACTGTTGCCTGCGACAACGCCGTGGGATTGTTGATGCGGCGGGGCATGGTGGACAAGGTTGTGGTCGGTGCTGACAGAATCACGGCCAATGGCGATGCTGTCAACAAAATCGGCACTTACACGGTGGCAGTGATGGCACGCGAGCACGGGGTTCCTTTCTATGTAGCGGCACCGCTTTCGACCATAGACCGTAATACGGCCACAGGCGACGAGGTTCCCATCGAGAACCGCACTCCCCATGAAGTGACCCACGTGGGCGGCGTACAGATTACGCCTAATGAAGTTCCCGTGTACAATTTTGCCTTTGACCCGACGCCCAATGAGCTGATTGCCGGTATTGTAACGGAAAAAGGGGTGCTTCGGGCCCCTTATGCGGAATCCATAGCCAAGGCTTTTGCGGACGAATAACTCAGTCTGCAGGTAAAGGCAGCAGGCGTACGCGCTCGAGATAATCGGTGAGTTCGTGCGCCGCTGCCAGAATTTTTGTCTTGTCTCTGGCTTCGGCGGCCTGCTGGATTACCAGCCCCAGCCTGCTGACGGGATTCAGGCCAAACAGCTTTCCCTCGCCTTTCATCTGGTGCCCGATGGTCCGGGCAGCGCTGAAGTCATCCTTCTGAACAAGCTCTTCCAGCCGAAACAGGTTGTTTTTGACGGTGTCCACAAAAAGCGGTGCTATCTCGAACAGTTCGGCATCAACAGAAACATCTATTTCAAGTTGCGGATTTTGAACGGGGGAGGTTTCAGGGCCATCTCCGGCCAGGGGACCCGGCAGGTATCTCGCATTGAAATTCGGTGTGGAAAACCAGGCATAAATAGCGCCCAGCAGCAGTTCCTTTTTGATGGGCTTTGTCAGGTGCAGATTGCAGCCCGCTTTCTGACTTTTTTCTTTGTCGCCCTGCATTGCATAGGCCGTCATGGCAAAGATAGGGGTTTCGGAACGTCCCTGTTCTTTTTCCCACCTGCGCATTTCTCTGGTAGCCGTGTAGCCGTCCATGACAGGCATCTGGATATCCATGAGCACCAGGTCGTAGGAATGTTCCTGGAACATGTTAAACCCGATTTCACCATTTGTTGCCAGATCGATTTTGCAGTGCGTATCTTTGAGATACGATTGCACGACAACGGCATTGAAATCCGAGTCTTCCACCAGCAGAACATGCAGTGAAGGAAAATTATCCTCGGAAGGAAATTCCCTGGGATGCCAGAGGGGAGAGATACCCTGGGTAGGTTCGGGCGAATGAGGAATCATACGAATCGTGAAAAAAAATTCACTGCCCTTTCCGGGTTCGCTGGAGAACCAGATTGTTCCACCCATAAGTTGGACAAGTACTTTGCTTATGGCAAGTCCGATGCCGCTGCCGCCGTACTTACGGGTGAGGGAAGTGTCAGCCTGCGTAAAACTATCGAAAATGGTATCTCTCTGCTGCGGGGAGATACCTATGCCCGTATCGGTAATGGTAAAACGCACCAGCAAGGAGTCTTCGGCATCAAGGTTTTCAGCTTCAGTTTCAAGCGCTGCGATTTCAAGGCGGACGCCGCCCTGTTCGGTAAATTTGATGGCGTTGTTGAGAATGTTCAGCAGCACCTGGTGCAACCGTGTAGGGTCGCCTGAAAAGATTGCAGGAAGTCTCGGATCCGTGTGAGAGTTCAATGTCAGATTTTTTGCCTCGGCATGGGGTAGCAATGCGCCGATCACTTTATCCACAACGCCGGCGAGTTGAAATTGTCTTTTTTCAAGGGTGAGCTGACCTGTTTCATAGTGGGAAAAATCGAGGATATTGTTGGTCAGCGCCAGTAATCCTTCGCATGCGGTCATGAGGATGCGGACATAATGCATCTGCGTCTCGGACAGTTCCGATTCAGCCAGCATTTGGGACATCCCCAACATGGCATTGATGGGAGTGCGGATTTCGTGGCTCATGGAAGCCAGAAAAATACTTTTCGCACTATTGGCATCTTCGGCTAGTTTTTTCGCTTTTTGCAATTCGCGTTCGAAATGCACTTTTTCTTCTATTTGTTTGATCAGAAGCTTGTTTCTGCTGCGCAATTCCCTGGTTCTCTGCTCTATAATCAGTTCCAGTCTTTCCATATAACGCTGTCCCTGCTGCGTTGTATGGTCGCCTGCTTTGTCTGTCTGAGAAATATTCTGAATAAAGACGATAAAGCGCTTGGAGTGCGAGGTGGAAGGCGTATCAGAAATGACGCGGATATTTGCCCAAAAAAATCTCCCTTCCTCATTGGGGAAGCTTGCCTTGAATTCGTGGACTTTTTCGCCTGCATCAAGTCGATTCAGTACGTTGCTCCAGAGGTTTTCATGTTGAAACAATTGATCGGAGAGGATTTCTCCATCAAGAGCTAATTCTCTGGAAAAGGTATCACTAAAAAAACGATGCATGGATAAATTAGCATGTAATAGTCTACAGTTTTTATCGCATATAAATATCGCTTCAGTTGTATTGTTAAATATTAGCTTTGATAAATTTTCTGTCAAGTAATCCTTAAATTGTAAATTATCTTGAGAATGTTCTTTAGTGAAGTGAAAATTAAAATTAAAAGTATAATTTTTTTGCAAGTATTTAATAGTGTGATGAAGAATGAAAAAAATAAAAACAGTTATAAAAATGGTAATGAAAATAAAATAAAGATTAAATTGAATATTGGGAATGAAAATACAGTAGCTTAAACCTGTAAGTAAAACAATCGCAACTATGAAAAATAAAAGTATACGAAGACTTTTAAAAGAGTTGTATGGCAACATAAGTAATATAAATAGTATTCATGATTTTGATTGACATAAACCTGTACTAAGCAAGATGTGGAAAAGCAGATCGTATAAAGAAAATTGAAAAGATCAAGTAAAAGGTAGCAAAATCGGTAATGCCTGGAAAGGTAAAAATGGTCAATAAGAATTTCAAGGAATGAAAGCAAGCAGGACATTGTAACGCGATAAGCGATTATAACGTCAAAGAGTATAGAATGTCTTACGATTGTCTCAGGAATGGCAATAGGCACATAAAGAAGGCAATTTCCGAGAACTCTGCAGCTTGTGCACAGGGTGCAAAGGAATATACTATGGATTGCGTACTGCATATCGGTTTGGAAAAGACTGGGACCACTAGTATCCAGCATTGTCTGGCCAAGAATAGAAAACAGTTGAAGTCGCAGGGGATATTGTATCCGGCCAGCCTTGGAGATCTCGGGCATATAGAACTGACCGCCTATGCCGCAGATGAGGAAAAAATCTGCGATATCCGTACGGGTCTTGGCATCAAAAGTCCTAAAGAGGTGCTGCGTTTTCGGCAGAATGTTTACGCGCAGCTGGAGCGGGAAATCTCAGGGGGGAGTTACGGCTTGTTGTTGCTCTCCAATGAAAATCTATCCTCCAGATTGCATCAGGAAAGCGAGCTGCGCCGGCTGGAACAGTTTATCCGGGCCTTTTGCGACAATATTACGGTTTACGTGTATTTACGCAGGCAGAGCGATCTGTACAATTCGGCGATTTCCACTGCAATAAAATCAAACAGTTCTACGGTTACAAACGTAATGACGCTTCCTGATTTTGAATCGGATGTGTTTCAAAATCGTTATAATTATTTGAAACTGCTGCAGAGGTGGGAAAAGATATTTGGGAGAGAAAATATTGTTGTCAGAAGATATGGCGAAAATGTCTTGTACAATAATAACGTTGTGGAAGATTTCCTTACTGTCTTGAAGCTGGATTTGGTTTGTGAGACAAGAATATATGCAAATAAATCAATGTATAAGGAAAAACTTCTTTTTCTCTATAATCTAAATAAGTACTTCCCAAGAATAAAACAGAGAAAGATAAATCCATTTCATAAACACATTCTTGATGCCATTGATTGCATCAAAGAAGACGCACCGGCTTTTGAAGTTTCCATGTCGGACTCCATTGATGAATATTTTTACGAATCAAATAATAAACTAGCTGCGATCTATTTTAATCAAGAAGAATTATTTTGCAAAAAAACTTCTGTTGAAGAAAAAAACAATGCAGTGCCAACAAATGATATTGGTAAAGATTATGAAATGTTTTCAGAAGTATTGCATCATGTGCTTGTCGATTCCTTGATTGAAAACAATATCCTGAAATACGCACTCAACAAGCATTGCCTGCCGCAGGTGATTCGTAAAACAGAAGAAAGTTGTGCCTTTTACAGAGATTCCGACAAATTGTTTGCGCATCTGGGGCACTTGCACTTGCAAAACAAAGACATTGCCAAAGCGCGGTCCGCCTATCTGGAAGCCCTGCGGATTGCACCGGAAAGCGCGGCGTATCATTTGCAAATCAGTGTTATCGACGTGCAGAAGCAGGAAATTTCAAGTGCGATAGCGTACGCTCAGGCTGCCATCGGTCTTGAAAAGGACAATCCGTACGCCCACTTCCACCTCGGAAATTTGCTCTTGCTGACCAAAAAATATCAATGCGCCTTGGAATCGCTGGCCATTGCCTTGCGAATAGAACCGGAAAACAAGGCTTTCATCAATGCGTATAAAAAAGCGCAGGAAATTACCGCCGCTGCTGCTGTTTGTTGACACAAGACAGGAGCGGGACTCTGCGGGCAGGTTTATTCGTCTTTCTCGAGTGTGATTCCTTTTCCGCCTTCTGCTATTGCTCCGACATCCCGGAAAAAAGGAACATAGCGTAAATCCCGGAATTGGATATGCTTGATGAGCCAGTTGACCATAAAGCATTGCAGAGCCTCGTGAGCCGCTTCAGGATCCTTCTGGTGCATGGGGAGAAATGTTTCCAGCTCCGCAGTGAACTGATCGTGTTCTTCCTTGTGGGATTCCAGATCAGAATAGCCGTAGCGACGCATGTAGCCTTCTTCGGTCCGAAAATGATACTTGGCGTAGCCCCGCAGACTGTCCAGTGCCTCCACCAGAGCAAACTGCGCCCGTGTATCCATGATTTTATCGTGAAAGCTGTTAATTATGCGGAAAAGCTCCTTGTGTTGCGTATCGATCTCTTCAATGCCTGTGGAAAGAGAGCCGTCCCATACGAGAATACTCATAATGATCCCCTCATAGTGCATTTGCCAAAAAGGTGTTCCGGGTTATCCTCCGCTAGTATCGACAACAGATTCGTATTCGGGGATCTCCGCTTGAGAGCCCGAAAGAGTCTTTTTTGTTGTCGCAGTATGAGGCGCCGCTGTTGTCGTATGGAGTATTGTAGCTGATCCGTGACGAATTATCCAGACCACTTTACTATTTTGTGTCTCAGGTTGTTTAAGCACTACGGATGGCCGGGAACACTCTGCTTTGGCAAAGCACGTTTCCATGAGCTGCAACGCCATACGCTGTCGTTGTCCAGCCGTACGCGCGCCGAGAATCACCATGAGCAGGCGGATGCCATCGCGTTTGACGGTCACGATGCTGTTGTAACCGGACGCACGGACATAGCCTGTTTTCAAGCCGTCAACGCCTGGGCAGGTGCCGAGCAGGCGGTTGCGGTTGCGCAGTCGTGCATTGCCATACCAGGTGTATTTCATGGAGTGCAGGCGCAAGGCTTGAGGAAAACGCCGCAGGTATTCGCAGGCCAGGCGGAGCATGTCCCGTGCCGTGGTGACCTGGCCTTTGGCAGGCAACCCGTTGGGTGTGCCGAACAAGGTCGAGCCCATACCGAGGAATCGCGCCTTTTCGTTCATCTGCCGGACGAACGCTTCCAGGCCTCCGGGAAAAATTTCAGCGACCGCAACGCAGGCGTCGTTGCCGGAACCCACTGCCATGCCTTTGAGTAAATCCCAGACAGTGACTTCCTGCCCGGTCACGATGCCCATGCTTGAGCCGCCCGTTCGGTCAGCCCTGCGGCTGATTTTTACTTTATCCAGATAGGAAATCTGTCCCTTCTCAATGGCTTCCTGCACAAGAAACAAGGTCATTACCTTGGTCAGAGAAGCAGGGGGAACAAGCGTATCCGGATCTTTTTCAAACAAGATACGTCCGGTATTCAGATTCATGACAATGGCCGATCTGACTTCCGGAGGCTGGGGGGAAGGCTGCGCGGCGAATACCGGGCAGGCAAAGAGGAGCAGAGCGGCATGGACAGCCGGCAGCAGGAATCGCATGGGGTTGTTCATAAGTCGTTTTTACACCCTGTTGTTTGCTTGCAAAAGGTAAGTCCCGGGAGGGGGCATCGTGCGTTTCAACTGCTTCAGAGTAGCAGAAACAAATGGCTTCAGCTACACGCGCGATACGGCATTTCTGAGGCGTTTTTGGGAACAAAAGGGCGCCTTCATTGCCTGTGCGGGAAAGGACAGCAATCGTTGCAGTTGCGCCAGGGCCTTGCAAGGTTTGGAGCTAGCGCGTAAGAATAAAGAAGAAATGAATATCCACCATACGGAGGTTTCAGTGGTACGCTTGGCACGTTTTATCCTCCCGACGTCGCTTATTTTGTCTCTTCTGGTCCTGGTTTTGGTGGCGGCTCCTGCCCAGGCCGATGCCCGCTATCAGATTCAAATCGGCTCGGCCAAACAGTGGGACGGTACCAGGTATTTTACCCGCAAGGCGTCCACTGTCCTGGCCACGACCGTCTACATCCTCAAGCTTGGCGAATATTATACCGTGCTGGTTGGTGATTATGGGACGCGCGAACAGGCGGTCAATGAATTGCTCCGGATCAAAAAACATTACAACGGCATGGTGGTTTCCTATTCGGACTTCGAAGTCATCGGAGCATTTGAAAACGGTCAGGAAGTCAACGCTGAAGCCGCAGCGAGTTTGACCGGCCCGGCAGTGAAGGCTCCTTCCAGAAAACTGCCCGTACGGATTGTGGAAAAAGAGGAACTCTCGTCGCTGGATCAGACGCTCGAAGGCAACCTGGACAATATCATCGTGGAAGGCTGCCGGTTGAGCAACGAAGAGACTCTTTCCGAATATTTGTTTGCCACCACCTGCAAATTCGGTGATCTGGATCCGGATGCAATCACCATAGAAGAAAAATACGGCAACAATTTTTACATTCATGTGGACACATTGCAAAAGCGTCCGTTAATCCGCATGAAACAGATGAAAGACGGCGTAGTGAGTTATGAACGCAGCGACGCCCTGTTGGTGCTGCGTTCCAAGACAAAAAACAAGAAGCAACTGTCCAAGACGGTGATCGCCCTGCACGATCTTATTTTGTACTGCGCCAAAAACAACTAGCGCAGGTCCCCCTGGTACAGCCGAAGCGGAGATTTACCCGTTTCTGCGTGTCAGTAACGCCACGTTTTCCACGTGGGGCGTTTGGGGGAACATATCCACGGGCTGCACCACCCGCAGTTCGTATTTTTGGGAAAGCCTTCCGATGTCCCGTGCCTGGGTCGCGGGATCGCAGGCCACGGAAATGATCCTGCCGGGGCCGAGTTCCAGAATCTGTTCCAGCACCTCGGGAGCCATGCCGGAACGGGGCGGATCCGTCAGAAGGATGTCCGGCCGTGATTTCTCGCGCCGCATGGACCGGCGCATGTCGCCAGGATGAAACCGGGACTTGCTGATGTTGTTGCGTTGCGCGTTCTCGGCCGCACTGGCCAGGGCCTCGCGGCTGATATCGAATCCCGCCAGCAGAGCAGCTTTGCGGGCGATGTGCAGTCCGATGCCTCCCGCGCCGCAGTACAAATCCCAGATGACTTCTCCGCCTTTGATGTCCGCCAACTGGTCGACGGTGTCGTAAATACAGTGGGCAGCTGTCGTATTGGGTTGAAAAAAGCCATTGGCGGTGACGAGATAATTGGTTTTTCCAAGCGAAAATTCCAGCTGATCCGAGCCGAACACCCGGACCATACGTTCGCCCAGAGCCACCTGCTGCGTGCTGTCGCGGAGCATATGCACAAACCCGGTCAACCAGGGAAAGCGCTGCAGCAGTAGGGTAGCCAGTTCTTCCACAACCGGGTCATACTTCTTGTCTCCGGAGGTGATCAACTGCGCGACCATTGCCTGTTCGTTTTCACGCAGCACAAGGTAGCGCCAGAATCCGCTTCCGTTGCGCGGCTCGTAGGCAGGAGCCCGGCTTAACGCCGGACACGAGCGGACCAGTTCGAGCACTTCCATGGCGCGTGGCGACTGCAGGCGGCATTGTTTCACCTCCACCAGCGCGGAGGAGGCCCGCATTCTGAGTCCCAGGCGGGGGCGTTGTTCGCCGGGCAGGCAGGGAGCAAAGGCGAATTCCATTTTGTTGCGGTAAAACCATGGCGCTGGCGAGGGCACAATAGGTCGGAATTCCACGCTGTCTGCTTGCTGCAGCTGGCCGATGCGTTCCAGGCTTTCCCGGACGAATTGTTCTTTCCAGAAAAGCTGGCGTTCGTATTCCAGATGCTGCCACGTACATCCGCCGCAAATCCCGAAATCCGGGCAGGCGGGGGAAACCTGTTCCGGCGCCGGTTCCAGTTCCTGAATAATGGCGGCTTGTCCGTGGCGTTTTTTTACGGAAACGACTTCCACAAGCAGGCGCTGTCCGGGCAGCGCTCTGTCTACAAACAGGACAAAGCCCTCTTGCCTGGCGAGCCCTTGCCCGCCCGGGATCAGCTTTTCTATGCGTACTTCGAGTTGTTCACCGGGGTGCGGCATGGAGCTACTCTTTTTTGGCAAAATAAACGCCGGTAAAAAAGTTAAAAGATGGAACGTGTTGAAATGGCGCAGTAAGTCATTTTTTCTCTTAGGAGTCAAGAACAAAAAGGGCAAATCGGACTTGACAAAATTAAGAATCTTAGCGATAAAAAATCAGGCGGTAAGTAGTGCTTCATTATCGAAAATTTAAAGGATTGCTCAATGATCGCTGAACTTTGGCAAAATATGTTACAATCCACGGCTGCAGGGACGGTAGGAGTCACAGGAATTTGGACGTACATGGCCGTTATAATAGTAATTGCCCTTTACCGCATCAAAAAGGGCGATCACATGGATCATTAGTTTATTGCTCCTTTCCCGGTCAGCCTTACCCGGTCATGTCCGGTCCGGCGCGTTACTGTTCAACAGGGCGCGCCGGTCTGGTTTTAGGGCCTGAATAATTTAGATTCTTCCTTCCGCAAGTTCATTCAAATATTTGCCGTATTCGTTTTTGAGCATATCCGCGGCCAGAATTTTCAATTGACCAGCTGAAATATACCCTTTGCGATAGGCAATTTCCTCAACGCTGGAGATTTTCGTCCCCTGCCGGTCCTGAACCGCCTGAACAAAGCTCGATGCCTGATGCAGGGATTCGTGCGTACCTGTGTCCAGCCAGGCGAAGCCGCGTCCGAGAAATTCGACTTTCAGCTCCCCTCGCTGCAGGTAGACGTTGTTCAGGTCCGTGATCTCCAGTTCTCCCCGTGTTGAAGGCGTAAGCTTGGAGGCAATGTCGATGACATTGTTGTCGTAAAAATACAGTCCGGTCACGGCGTACCGCGATCGCGGATTTTCAGGCTTTTCTTCCAGGGAAAGCACCGTATTATATTCGTCGAACTCCACGACTCCATAGCGCTGCGGATCCCGAACCTTGTACCCGAAAATGATGCCGCCCTTTTCCAGTTCGGTGCAGCCCTGCAGCAGATAGGAGAGGCCCTGGCCGTAAAAGATATTGTCCCCCAGAATCAGACAGACGGTGTCCTTGCCGATAAAACTGCTGGCCAGAATAAAGGCCTGTGCCAGGCCTTCCGGCTGGGGTTGCGTGATGTAGGTTAAAGATAATCCCAGCTGGGAGCCGTCGCCGAACATCTGTTCGAAACGCGGCAGGTCCGTGGGGGTGGAAATGATGCAGATATCCCGTATGCCGGCCAACATCAGCACCGACAGCGGGTAGTAGATCATGGGCTTGTCATAGATGGGCAACAGCTGCTTACAGACGCCCCGGGTGATGGGGTAGAGTCTTGTCCCGGATCCGCCGGCCAGAATGATACCTTTCATAGTATGTTGTCTCCGTTTGACATTTCAGACAATACTACACAATACTATCACAAAAAAAAAGCATTATACGGCGGAGTATTTTCCGCTAAAGGAGCCGGCAATGTCATCACGCACAGTGTTTTTGGAAACAGGTAGTGCGGCGTTTCGCCTGGAAGGGTGCCAGTTTTTGTTCTGTTGTTGCGAGGAAGGCGTGTGGCCGAAGCTGCTGCATGCGGACGGCAGTCCCGCAAAAGCTCTGGTCGGTTCCGTCATTGGTCCTGCGGGCGCTCCCTGGTTTCGCGTGCTGCGCGTGGAATGGTACAATCCTTTAGGCGCTGCGGCCGGTTCCGCGTCCCTGCCGGGCGTACGTGTGGAGGTGCTGGCAGGTGCGCCGGAAGAACTGGCGCCGGGGCAGAGGCTGGAATGTACGCTCGCCAGCCCTGGAATTTCATTGGCATGGGTGACTCTAAGCGACAAAGGCTGGCGCGGCCAGCGGGCTGATGCCAGCGGACCGGCAATAGACGCCATGGCGAGGGAAAAACTGGATATAGCCTTCAGCAGGGGATTTCTGCTGCCCGACAATGCCGATGGGCTGCGCGCTCTCCTGACCGACCTGGCCCTGACCCAGGGCTACGATCTGGTGATCACCACCGGGGGCACGGGACTCGCGCCCTCGGACGTCACGCCGGAAGCGACTCTGGCAGTCATCGACAAGCGTTTGCCCGGCATGGAGCGGGCCATGCTGCAGGCCAGCCTGCAGAAAACCCCGCACGCCATGATTTCCCGCGCTGTTGCCGGAAGCCTCGGGCAAAGCCTGATCATTAATCTGCCCGGATCTCTCAAAGCCGTACGGGAAAATCTGGAAGCCGTGCTGCCGGCGCTGGCCCACGGCCTGGCAAAGCTGCAGGGCGATCCTTCGGATTGCGGGCAGCCTGCGAGCTGATGTGCGGGCGAAAGAAAAAATCAAATAATGCCCCGGGTTTCTTGCCCTAAGGCCGAGCTTTGCTTATGGTCTTAAGTAGGGGGCCCACTGGGCTGTTTATTTATCCACCCGGTCTTTTTCCGGTTATTCTACGCATAACGGACGTATGGCATATTTTAGAAAATTACAGACCCAACTGAACAAGCTTCAGGAGCTTTTTTGTCGGGACGATCGCTGGCTGATTCTCATCAACGCCGACCCTGATGCTCTGGCTTCGGCTATGGCGCTGAAGCGCATCATGACCCACCGGGTGGCGGATGTTGGCATAGCCCATGTCAACGAGATACGGCGTCCGGACAATCTTTCCATGATCAGCTATTTGCGCATTCCCACGCGCAAACTGACGCCCAACCTGGCGGCGCAGTTTGACCGCTTTGCTCTGGTGGACTCGCAGCCGCACCACCATCCGTCCTTCGAGCCCTATAGCTTTTCCCTGGTGATAGACCACCACCCGCGCGTGGAACAGAAGCCCGTGCTGGCGGATTTTGTGGAGATAAAAAGCGAATACGGCTCAAATTCCACGCTGATGACGGAATACCTGTACAACCTCAAGATCCGACCCGGCCAGCTGCTGGCCACCGCCCTGGTCTACGGCATCAAATCCGATACGAAGAGCTTCGAACGTCCTTTTTGCGATATCGACGTTCGGGCTTTCCGGTATCTGACGAAATTCTCCAACACCCTGCTGCTGCGCAAAATCGTCCGCAGCGAGTTCCGTATGGAGTGGCTGGACTATTTTGCCAAAGCGTTCAACGGAATCCGGTTCATGCACAAGGGCTTTTTCGTGTACCTCGGCGAGGTGGAGAATCCGGACATCCTGGTGGTGCTGGCGGATTTTTTCATGCGCGTGCACGAAATCTCCTGGACTGTCATCAGCGGTTCCTATGACGGCACCATTGTCCTGATCTTCCGTGGCGACGGTTTTTCCCGCGGTGTGGGGGATGTGGGGCGTACGGCCTCCGAGCTGTTCAGCGAGCTGGGGTCAGCGGGCGGACATAAAGCCATGGCCAGAGCGGAAATCCCTTTAGAAAATTTCAAATCTGCCGATCCAGTAACAGAGATCTGGGATAAGCTGCGTAAGGTGGGCAGAAAGAAACGCTCCACTGCTTCCAAAAAATCCTGAACCCGAAGGGCCTTGCCGGGATGGCAAAGGGTGATTGCAATGGGTGATTACCTGGACAATCAGTTTAAGACGCTCAAAGCCATCAAGGATGTTTCCAACACTTCAAGCCTGGGTACTTCCGAGCTGTTCAAGGTCTTTGTCGAGATGCGCCACGGCGCCTATCTGATCGATACGGAAACAGCCGAGGCCACGGACAACGACCTGTTCAAGGTGGATACGGACGGCGAAGACAACGACGACAAGGAAGAACCTCGTAAGGTCACGTTTCAGCTGGCCGGGATGGATTTTTCCGCCTCCGATGATGACGGCTGCGAACTGGACGACAACGGCCGGCTTGTGGATGATTCGGCCTGAGAAATGTCCTTTTGCTTCAAAGTGTTCACAGCTTTTTTAACCCGCCTTTGACTCCTCTCCGACACCTGTTTATAACCACGGATACTTTTGCCCGCGCAAAAACGGGCGCTAAGGAGATTGTTATGTGCAAGCGGCAACAACCGCCGCGGGAAATAACCGTCGTGGCCGGCATTTTATGGAAAGAAGGCCGGGTTCTGGCCGTCAAACGTCCGCAGGGCAAACCCTGGGCGGGCTACTGGGAGTTCCCGGGGGGCAAGGTGGAATCCGGCGAATCCCTGGAACAGGCCCTTGAGCGCGAACTGCATGAGGAACTTGGCATCCGTCCGCTGAACCCGGAGTTCTGGAGGCACGTTTCGCATACCTATCCGGACCTGCAGGTGCAGCTGCATTTTTATCATGTACGTAATTTTCAGGGAGTGCCGCGTTCACTGGAAGGGCATATTCTGGAGTGGATCGCTCCGGATCTGGCACCTGAAAGAGCGTTCCTGGAAGCCGATGCCGGCATCGTACGGGAATTGTCCAACGTTATTCAGAGCATGTAAGGAGATCAAGGAATGCGCATTGCCGAATTGCTTAAAACTGATGCTCGCTTTGTTTCCATGGAATTCTTCCCCCCAAAAGAAGAGGCAAAGCTGCCGGACTTTTTTTCCGTTGTGGAAAAACTGCAGCCCATGGAACCGCTTTTTGTCTCGGTCACTTACGGCGCCGGAGGAAGTACCCAGAAAAATACTCTGAACCTGGTGCAACAGCTTAAGCGACAGTTCGGTCTCGAACCCATGGCCCACTTGACCTGCGTGGGGGCAAGCGAGCCCAGCATTGCTGCATTTGTGGACAGCCTGCAAAAAGAGTCCATCGACAATATTCTTGCCCTGCGCGGCGATCCCCCCAAGGGGCAGGAAAATTTCGTGCCTGATAGCGATGACTTTCAATATGCCTGCGATCTCGTCCGCTTTATCAAAAAAAACTTTCCCGAAATGGGCCTGGGAGTGGCAGGCTACCCGGAAAAGCACCCCGAAGCGCCGAGCATGGATGCTGATTGCCGCCATCTGAAGGCAAAACTCGATCTGAGCGCGGATTTTGTCATCACCCAGATGTTTTTCAACAACGACCACTATTTCAATTTTGTGGACACGATGCGCGCAATGGGAGTTACAAAGCCCATCCTTCCGGGTGTTCTGCCGATTTTATCCGTGGCTTCCATCAAGCGCATCGCCTCGCTCTGCGGCGCGCAGGTGCCAGGGGATTTCATGGAACAACTTGAAGAAGCCGATGCGCGCGGTCCTGAGGCTGTCCAGGAGCTGGGCATTGCCTACGCCAGGCAGCAGGTCTGCGGTTTGCTGGAAAACGGCGCCCCTGGCGTGCACCTCTATACGCTCAACAGGGCCGATGCCTGTCTGAAGATCCTGGCCGATCCGCAGGTCAAACAGCTGCTGAAGGCCAACGGAGCAGGTTAGGGCGATCGTTGCCCCTGGGGGATATACTCTCGGGGATATAAGGCGTCAGACCAGGTAGGCCTTGGCAATACGGAACACGTCGTCGTAGCTGTTTTTATCGCGTATCGCGAGACTCATTTTTTCGGAAAGTTCCATCTTGGCCCGTGATTCCTGCAGCAGGGCGAGCTTGTGGATTTTCAAGCGCTTGCGGACGAAAGGAGCGTCGAATCCGTCGATGACCAGGGTGAGTCCGTCGTGAAAAAAAGCCGAATTGACCAGCTCCAGAAGCGGCTGGCAGGCGAATTTGCCTTTGCGGCGCGACCAGAACACGTAAAAAAGAAGTGATACCATCAGTTGTTCGGGTTTCTGCCGGTGGTCGACGCTGAAAAATGAAGGGGTTTCCGAGGGGCTTTTCTGGGCTTGTTTGACCAGTTCCTGAACCAGTTCAAAGGCCTTTTCCTCGCTCAGGTTGGCCTTGGCGTATTGTGCGGTCATTTTGGCCAGAGATTTGCGCGGGTTTTCCCCGGTGGCGATGTCCATCAGGGAAATCCGCATCAAATTTATCTTCCGGGCGAATTCTTCCAGCATGGCCGTACGCTTGAGAGCCGCAAGCTCCTGCGCGCGAGCCGGAGAGAGCTTGGAAAAGACCACGTCCAGCAGATACCTGATGTAGGGTTCGCTCGTATATTCGGCTTCCTCTCCCAGGGGCTTGAACGAACGCTTTTCGTCCGCAAGCTTTTTGATGGAGAGCCAGTACGCCGCCACGCCTTCGAGCGGTATTTCAATGATGTCAAAGTCTCGTAGAATATCCATATGGCATTTTCCGCAAGCCTGTCGCGTCCTGTTCCGTGGGATCGTTGGGACGACTCATGCCCTTGTTACCTGATATCAAAGACAAAAGGCAAGCTGCCTGGCCGGGTTTTTCGTTCCCCTGTAAAAAACGCCGGGACTGCCGTCCTGTCAGGCATGGGTGGGTGCCGCAGTACGCACCCGCGTATTCATCGAACCCGCGCGGGTCCAGTCATTGAGAATATAGCTGTAGAGCGATTTGGCAAAATCCGAAACCAGTATGATGTTGTTCCTGTCGAAGCTCCCGTCATGAATGAACTGCAGACGCAGCACATCGCCGTCGATCTTTTCAGGTATGATGCCCGCAAAGAAAAAGCCCATGCGTTCGAGAACTTCGGACGCTGCGGGGCACAACGCGTTGGACAAGGGCAGGTCCGCAATGATGCTTTTGAAATCTTTTTTCAGCGCCGTGAGCAGGTGATGGCGGATGATGGTGGTGAAATCGCGCCCCACCTCGTGCACCCGGATATGGGACTCCTGCCAGTCGGGCTTGCCGCGCAATTCGAGTTCCGAATAATCTGCCAGGGCTTTCGGGTAGTCTTTGGGCGAAGCGAACTGGCGGACCAGACGGTTTTCCGCGTAGATTTCTTCTATGACCTTGCGGTGGCGCTGTGGCACGAAAACCAACCGCTCGGGACTTTGGGCAAGCGACATGTAATATAAAATGGTGCTCTGGCGCATCCGGCCTTCTTCTCCCACCGGACGGATGCCGGAGGCCTGCTGCAACGGCAGCGTACCCGGCAGGGAGCTGAGTTGGATGCAGGTCTCACGGGCGCCTACGCTATACGCGCCCTGCTGCATATAAGGTTCGTCCGTGGTCGCCTTGGTGTAGTATCCGTACAAGCCGAATTTGTTGCCCCAGTTGGCAAGATGGCGCAGCATGAATTTGTACAAGCCGTTGTTGCGGGCCCGCGGATCCACCAGTGGCTCGCATATTTCTCCGATCATGTCGGTTTTGTCGTGGCGTACCAGGCAGAGGTGCGAGACCAGTTCGCCTTCCTGTGTTTTTCCGACGCAGCTGACCATCAGTTTGCTTTCCAGCAGGTTGAGGACCCTTTCCGGGTAGTAGAGCAGGTCGCTCAGAAATTCGTAACCGCAGGTCCGGTAGACCCATCTGGACAGCTGGATGGTTTCCTCTTTTTCCGGCTTCAGAAAACTCAGCCTGATGGGTTCTTCTTTGGGGAAGGGGGCCAGCTCGGCCAGTTCGCCGGGCTTGTCGTCTTCGGAAAGGTACTGGGAAATATCCGGGGCGGGCAGTTTCTTGAAGAGTTCTATCCGTTTGCCCTGTTCGCCGCGATTTATCACCGTGGTTTCGTCCACCACCGAGCGCATCAGGTGGCCGCCCAGGCCGCGCATATCGCTGTTTGCTCCGGGATTGCTGTCCCATTCGTCCTTGTTGAGCAGCAGGGCCGGATTGAAGGCCAGGCCCTGGTCTTCCACGGCAATGATCATGCCCAGGGGGGGCTTTTCCACAGAAACTTCGTAGCGGCCTTCTTCATCGGGCTCGAAGGCGTGCTGGATGACGTTCAGGCAGGCTTCTTCCGTGGCCATGACCAGCAGTTCCGCTGTCAGTTCCTGCACGCCGGTTTCAATCAGGAGGGATCTGACAGCTTCCAGAACCCAGGGTAAATAGCGCATTTCCGCTCTTACCCGAACGCGTCCGACTTCCCATTGAGCAGCCTGGTTCATGTCGCCCATATCCGTCCTTCTTGTCTAAAAGTTGCGGAATGTTAGCATGCTCCAGCAGAATTAACAATAAAAGTAAAGTGACATTACAGTGTAGAAAGGCCTGCAAACACACTGAAAGAGGGCGCAGCTAGTCTTTCAGGGTATCGGCGTAGTAGCTGATCTGTCGGCTGGGGCTCAGATACAGAAACACCTCTCTGGGCAGGCTTTCCGTACGCAGGCTTTGCTTTATTTCCAGGCTGTCTTCAATCACCAGATCCACCACCAGAGCTTCACGTTTGGGGATATCGGGATGGTAGATCATTACAGCGGGCCTGGAAGGCTTGGAAAGATTGGTGGAAATGACCATGCCGATGGCGCCGTTGGTCAGCTGTACGCAGGTGCCGGGCGGATAAATGCCCATGTTGCGGATGAAAAGGTTCAGAATCTTTTCGCTCAGGTGCGCGCGTTCGCGAACGTAGAGATGCTTGATGGCCTCATGCGGGCTCAAGCGTAGTTTTTCATCCGTCTTGTTGCAGAGGTTATCGTAAATGTTGGCGATGGAAACGATTTTGGCCAGCGCGTAGATCTCCTTGCCCTTGAGCTTGCGTGGAAAACCCGTGCCGTCGACCCGTTCGTGGTGCTGATAGATGACGTTGACGCTCTGCCTGGGAAAACCAGCCAGGTCCATGGCGATTTCAGCGCCTTTTTTGGGGTGCTGTTCGTAGTATTTTTTCACGGCAAAACGCAGGCTGGTGGCTTTGCCCATGGTCAGTTCGTTGATGGGCATACGGCCTTTGCCCACATCATGAAACATGGCCCCCATGCCGAGATGGCGCATGGCGTCGCTGTTCAGTTGCAGCTGCTTGCCAAGCATCATGGCCAGGACCGTGACATTGAAGGAATGCAGATGCTGCTTTTCCTCCTTGGGCTTGTTAGTGATCAGGTTCACCAGCACGTCGCGCTCGGAAAGGAACGTATCCACCAGGCCCTCGACGACGTTTTTTGCCTGTTCCACTGCCTCGTTGGAGCGTCCGGAAACCCGGCGCAACAGGGTGGCCACCTGGTTCACCGTCGTATCATAGCGTTTCTCGCAAGAGGCGAAGCGCTGCCTGCGTTCGAGATTGCGTTCGATGGTCTCTTTCTTGAGGCCGAAAAGCTCCTTGCTGACAGGCGTGGTCGCTGTCTGTTTTTCTTTGGTCGCTGCCGTACCGCCGTTCTGAAAAGGCGCCAAATCCACATTATCCAGAGGCAGAGGCAAACGTTCGCTTCTGTTCAGAATGCAATAGACGTGGTTCAGACCGGAAGCGCGCAGTTTTTCGATCTGCTTCTCGTTCTTGATTTTGAATCCCTTGCGCAACTGCGGATCTTCGACACTTTCGTCATCCAGTTTGACGAAAAGCCCCACGCACAGTTGTGCAATATGAATAGGGTATTCGGAAAAAGCCATTCGATTTGAATCCTTTGGACAAACTCAGCAATGAACTGAAAACTCATTTTGAGGCAGGCCTGCCCCCCGGGCCGGACGCAGGCATCTGATCTGATTGCGCGTCTTAGTATAAATTATCGCCATTGATGGGATTGTGTCAATGCGCCCGGATCTTTCCGGCTGCAGGAGCCGTTTTATTCCGCTTTTTTGCTGAGTAAGTATTTTTTTCTTGACAGGTTGCTTCCTAAGAGATAATTATTCTCCAGTAACAATGAATTTCACAAAACAATCGATGGAGAATATCATGCAAGAGAACGTTTTGAAGGCGCTTAAAGATGCAGGAAAGCCCATGCGTCCGGGAGATCTGGCCAAATCCATGGGTGCAGACAAAGATGCCGTTTCCAAAGCCATCGCCGCTCTCAAAAAAGAAGGTAAAATCAATAGTCCGAAGCGTTGCTATTACGCTCCGGTTGAATAGTTCCTCCCAAGAACAATACGCCTGGTCGGATGCCTGTAAGCCCAAGCAGGCTCCGTCCACCTTACATGAGCCCGGTTGCCCAAGCCGGGCTCTTCTTTTTTCGGGATTATTATTCGCGACCGATGGCGAAAAGCGCTTCCCAGTCCAGTGGCTGGTTTGAGGAAGCGTTTTTTTGCTGCAGGTATTCCCAACCCGAGTCCGAGATGATGGAGATGGGAATCCTGTTGATGAATTCGCGGCACTCTTCGCCCACGCATTTGCAGGACCAGCCGCAGACGTCGCAGGTGCAGCCGCCGGTTTTGATCAGCTCCTTCAGGGTTCCGGAGTTGTCGCAGCAGCTGTCGCACAGCAGAAGGTAGGTTTTACGTTTGGTTTGAGACATGCGCAAAAGGGGTTCCGGCTGTTTTTCGTGCCGGATGCTTCGTATCAGGCCAGGAATGTTTTCAGTTCCTCGGCCAGTGCTTTTCCAAAAGCCTGTTGTTGCGCGGCATCCAGATGAATGCCGTCGATCCGGCTTCTTGTGATGAAGAGACCGGCATCAAAAAACAGGCAGCCCAGTTCCATGGCTTTTGCCTTGATGGCCTCGGTGAGACCGGTGGATTTTTTCACGGCGTTTTCAAACTTCGGCGCCAGCTCGCCCTTGGGTTTCAAAAAGTCCGGAGGCGCAACCAGGAGAACCGGCGGAATCGGCATTTCCGGCTCAATGGGGGCGCGACGGATGGCGGCGACTATTCTGGCAAGCCCCAGGGCGGAAAGCTCGGCGTTGAAGTTGTGCACGGTCTGGAAATCATTAGTTCCAAGACAGACGATGGCCAGCGATAACGGCGCATGGGCTTCCATTTTTGTTTCCAGACCTTCCAGCCCGTTTCGTCCCGGCTTGAAAGGGTCGTCGCAGACCGTACGGCGTCCGTTCAGGCAATCTTCAATGACGCGGACGCTTTTGCCCTGCTTTTGCAGTTCAAGCTCCAGGACCCCGGGCCAGCGCTGATCAAAAGGAAAGCGGGAACGCGTACCAGGGATAATGCCCCATCCGAGAGAATCTCCGTAAACAAAAATCCGATACATCGCCGTCCACTCCTTTTTGTCTTCGAACGTGAAATGACGCCGTGGCAGTAATCGAAAGATACCTTGCGCGAGAGGAGGCAAAAGGTCAATTCCCTTGCGCCGGGCCGCTCAAAGGAACGGGCGGTGTGTGTAGAAAGTAAAAAATATTGATAGTCAAAAATATTGACAGTTCGTCACGGACGCCTTATTTCTCTTTGCAGCATCATTGCTTGCGCACTGAGCGCGTTGATCAAACTGTTTTCAAGGAGAGAGACGGCATGGCGGATCAGTTCAGCGACAAAGTTGATTTTATTGTCAGAACCGACGGACTCCTGAAGGATTATATCGAATCCGTGGTGGTCAAAGCCATCAAGGCGGAAATGCCCGACGACAGCTTTAAAAAAATGACCTCCAACCACATCCGGGCGGCTTTGCTGCTGCGTACGATCCAGCCCTGTTCGCTCAAGGAGTTCGCCACAGCCATGCGCTTGTCCAAGGCGGCCGCTTCCGCCCAGGTGGACCGGATGGTGAAGACGGGAACCGTGCTGCGCGAGGTCAATCCGGACAACCGGCGCGAGCTGATTCTTACCGTCAGCCCGGCACTGGAAGCGCATGTGGCCCATGTGCATACGCGGATGATCCGCTGGTTCGGCTCCATAATCGATCAACTCGGACTGGAGACCTTCGAGAAGTGGCACGAAGTCATGGTCGCCTTGAACACGGTGCTCAAACAGAGAATTTTAAACGGCGACGCACCCTATTGAGTCGTTGCCCGAGGACTTGCGACGTGATCACCAAACAACGTTTTTACGGCGATAAATCGATCATGGTCATGCTGGCCATGCTCAGCGCCTTTCCTCCTTTGTCCACGGACCTCTATCTGCCGGCCCTGCCGCACATGATGGGAGTCCTCAACGCCAGCCAGAGCGCGGTCAATCTGAGTCTGAGCCTGTTTTTGATCTTTTTCGCCCTGGGCATCCTGGTCTGGGGGCCGGTCAGTGAAAAATTCGGCCGCAAACCCATACTGCTCACCGGGCTCATTCTGTATCTGCTGGGCAGCGCGGGCTGTGCCCTGTCCACCAATGTGGCCGCGCTGGTGCTCTCCAGAGTGCTGCAGGCTTTTGGCGGCGGCGCGGCCGAGGCCGTGGCCACGTCCATGGTCAAAGATATGTACGACGGCCGCAAACGTGAGACGGTCCTGGCCGTGGTCATGGCCATGGTGGTGGTGGCGCCGGTGGTGGCCCCCATTCTCGGGGCCCTGATTCTGCAGTTCATGTCCTGGCGGGCCATATTCTGGCTGCTCACCGGCTTTGCCTGTCTGGCCTTGGGGCTATCTATGTTTTTAACCGAGACCTTGGAAAAACGGTACACGGGCTCCGTACTCCATTCGCTCGGCCGCCTGGGCGTGGTATTGAAAAACCCCGGATTTTCCACACTGCTGGGCGTCTTTTCCGTGGTTCCGCTGCCTTTGATGGCATTTATCGCCTCATCCGCGTTCATCTACATCAACGGCTTCGGCATGGGCGAGCAGGAATACGGACTGTATTTCGGTTTCAACGCCCTGGGATCCCTGGTCGGACCGCTGCTGTTCATGCGCCTGTCGCGCTGGGCCTCCAGCCGGAGCCTGATCACGGCGGGGTTCTGCATCGTGACCCTGGGGGGCGTCATCATCCTGCTGTTTGCGGGGGCGTCGCCCGATGTCTTTGCCCTGACCATGTTCTGCAGCACCATCGGCATCAGCATGATGCGTCCGCCCACGGCCAACATGCTGCTTTCCCAGCAGGACGGCGATACGGGCTCCGCCGCTTCGCTGATCAATTTTTCGGCCCTGGCCATGGGCAGTGTGGGCATGTTCCTCATTTCCCTGCCGTCGACCAGATTTCTGATTCCGACTCTGGGCGGGTTACTGATTCTTATCGGCGGGGGCTGCGGCTGTGCCTGGCTCATGGTACGCAAACGGTCCTTTATCCGCAGGTGATGTGCCGCGCAAAAGGGGCTAAGGCATTTTAATTTTACAATGGTTAAGCCTCCGGCGGCTAAAGAACCTTTTGAAAAAGGTTCTTTAGAATCTCCCAAACTTTTTAACTGGAAATAATTTCGATAGAATAGTTGGTTATAGATTTAGCTATGTACTGGTTCAGGCTTACAGTCCATGTCGAGCTGGTGAACTTACGGGCTGTTATGACCTTGTGAGTGCAAAGCCCCAATTATGAAATTTCAAAGTTCAGCCAGCTTGGTTCTGAACTGCTATCAAGCAAGGCGGAGGCTGGTCCGGGCCTCCGCCTTGTTGTTTTTTGCGGCCTAAGCAGGCGCTATTGTGCGGGCGTGTCGAAGATGCCGATCTGGTTTCCCAACCGTACGCGGATGGCGCCCGAAGGGTAGCGCTTGGGTTCGAAGATCAGGATGCAGAGCGATCCGCCATACAGAAAATGTCCCAAGCGTTGGCCCCGTTGTACGGGAACCGGCTTTTTGATGTCCTTGAATTTTTTATCGAAAACAATGGAGCTGACCGTGTTCAACCCAACGGGCACCACGGCCACGCAGCCGTATTTGCCCGTATCTATGATGAAATAGCCCCGCTGAAAGTGTTCGAACTTGCTGAAATCCGTGCCGTGAGTCCCGACGTTTCCGCTGGGGGGCGCCCATTCGGGAAAGTTGTCATAACCGAAAAAGGCGTCGGGAACGACTCTGGCCTCCACCACATTGCCGCTCACAGGCGCATGGTAGTGGTGGTAGGTGTTGGGCATGAGCACGCAGGACAAGGCTGTGCCGCCCACGAATTTTTTGGCGTACTCCGAACCTCCCAGCAGATCGGAGATGTTCAGGGCCTGGTTGCCTTTGGTGGGGATGGGTGTGTTTTCGTCGACAATGGTTTGCGGAATGGAATTGATGATGCAGTCCGTGGGCGCGCTGATGATGTAATCCTTTTGAGGCATGGTCTGCGGACGGCTTGCTTCCTGGTTTTTGAGCGTACGGGCGAAAAATTCATTGTAGGAATGAAATCCGCCGTCAGGGGCTTTGGGGTCGGGCAGATGGTAGTCTTCAATTTCCACGCGCGGATCTTTCAGCCACATGGGCACTTTCGAGGTGGACTCCGGACTGTCCAGAAAGGTCCCGCGCTGTTTGACAAAGTTCTGCAGCAATTCCTTGCCTGGGGATTGCTGTACAAGAACAAAGCCGTAGGGATTCTTGTAATAGAACCAGGCAAAGTCCTGGATGTATTTCAGTCCGTCGTCATGGGCTCCGTGGACTTCCGGCAGAAAGCCGCACCACTCGCGCAGAAATTTTACCAGGTCGGGAAAGCTTTTTCCGATCCACGGATTGCCGTCCGGGTATTCCGGCGGCAGTTGCCGCATGTTGGCAAAGGCCGCATCCGCCAGTTGTTTGAAAGCGGGGTCCGAGGCGTAGGTTTTTTCCAGGGCGGCGATGGAGTCCTCGCAAGGGCAGATTTCATCTGCTGCCTGCACTCCTGCCGGAACAAGCAGAAAACAGGAAAGCAACAGCCAGGCAAGGACGCGGGAGATGGTTTTTGGTATCATTGACAGCCTCCTGAAGGTTGTACGTGGTTTGGCAACGACATGGCGATTCTTGAAAAATTCCCAATACAGGTACTTCAAGTAAAGGATGTACGGACAAATTCCATTTGAAGCAATCGGCGCTCGGCATTTACATACGATCAAAACCGCGTATGACAGTAAGAACCCCCTCGCTCGGGGGAGTGTGTCAGGCCTTTTGTGGAAGGCGTTCGTGCCCAACCCCAGCCTGGAGAAAAGATATGTATCGCGGATTAAAAGAACGTCTGGAGCAGGACGGCGTGGTCTGCGCGGAAGGGTATTTGTTCGAACTCGAACGGAGGGGCTACCTTCAGGCCGGATCGTTCGTTCCTGAGGTGGCTTTGGAAAATCCGGAGGTGCTGTTGCAGTTGCACCGGGATTTCTGGCATGCGGGCTCGGACGTGATGGTGGCGTTCACCTACAACGGCCACCGAGAAAAACTGCGGATCATCGGTAAGGAAAATCTGCTGCAGCCCTTGAACCGCCAGGCCCTGCATCTGGCTAAAACCGTCGCCATAGAGGCGGAGAAGCTGCACGGCCGGGAACGCGCCCTGACCGCGGGCAATATTTCCAATACCAACATTTACAACCCCGGCGACAAACAGTCCGAAAAGAGTGTTCGGGCCATGTTCGACGAGATGGTCGGCTGGGCCGCTGACGAGGGCGTGGACTATATGATCGCCGAGACCCTGTATTATCATGGCGAGGCTCGCATCGCGCTGGAATCCATCAAGTCCGCCGGGTTGCCCGCGGTGGTGACGCACGGGCTCATGGCGGAAAATGTGCTCTGGGACGAGATGTCTGTGGAAGAATCCTGCAAGCGGCTGGAAGATCTGGGCGCGGATGTGGTGGGTATGAACTGCTTCCGCGGACCGCGGACCATGATGCCGTATCTGCGGCGTATCCGTGAAAGCGTACGCTGTCCTGTTGCGGCCCTGCCCGTGACCTACCGGACCACTGAAGAGCATCCGACTTTTTTCAATCTGCCGGATCCCGGCAACACGGCCGATCTGCCCCTGCGTACGACGTTTCCCACGGCCCTTGATTCGCTGGCGGCCACCCGTTACGAACTGGCCGAATGGGCGCGCCAAGCCTATGATACGGGTATTCGCTATCTGGGCATCTGCTGCGGGAACACGCCGGTGCATACGCGCTCCGTGGCCGAAGCTCTGGGGCGTAAGACACCCGCATCGCGCTATTCACCGGACATGAGCAAGCAATTTTTATTCGGCGACGATCCCACTCTGGCGCAGCATATTGCGGGACGTAGCGAAAAGGCCTGATATCATCGCCTGATAGGAGGTGTTGCGTTTTACGGAAGGCAGGCCTTGACTGCACATCTGTTCCGGGCTATTAATCCCGATTCCGCCTTGTTCTTTCTCGCCTCGTTGTGGGGCTGTGTCCCTGGACGGTCCGCGGACACTAGGAAAGGACCAAAGACCGCAAGGAGATTTGCATGTCATTACGGAAGTATGAAACCCTGTTGCTTCTGAGTCCCGAGTTGACCGATGAAGAGCGCGAGGAGACCCTCGGCATCTTCACCGGCATCATCGAGCGGGACGGAGGCAAGATTCTGACAATTGACAAATGGGGCATGCGCGACCTGGCCTACCCGGTCCGCAAGCTCACCCGCGGCTTCTACGTGCGTTACGAATACCTCGGCGGCAACGCCCTGGTGCAGGAGCTCGAACGGATCATCCGGATCACCGAAAACGTTTTCAAGTTCATCACTGTGAAACTTGAGGACGAGCTCGCCGAAGAAGAGGAGGTCGCGTAGCATGGCTTTCAAGAAAAGATTCACCCCGAAACGTAAATTCTGCCGTTTTTGCGCCAACAAGGATCTGCCTCTGGACTACAAACGTCCCGACATCCTGGCCGAATTCATCACCGATCGCGGCAAGATCATTGCCCGCCGCATCACGGGAACCTGCGCCAAGCATCAGCGCAGACTGACCACCGAGATTAAGCGTGCCCGCCAGATGGCTCTGCTGTACTACACGGCTACGCACTCCAGTCAGGTGCAAAAGAAGTCGGTACTTTAGGAGGCCATAATGAAGTTGATACTGCGAGCCGATGTGGATAATCTCGGCCTGCTGGGCGACGTGGTTAACGTCAAGCCCGGTTACGGCCGCAATTACTTGATCCCCCAGGGGCTGGCCATGCTGGCCACCGAGGGCAATGTAAAGCTCTTCGAGCTGGAACGTAAAAAACTGCAGTCCCATATGGATGAGCTGCGCCAGGCCGCCATGAGCCTGGGCGAAAAAGTCGCCGCCACGGTTGTGGAAATCTCCATGCGCGCCGGTGAAGGCGACAAGCTCTACGGTTCGGTTACCCGCGCCGCCATCGCCGACCAGCTCAACGGACTTCTCGGCGCCGACGTGGAAGAGATCGACCGCAAGAAAATCTTGCTGGAAGAGCCGATTCGCGCTCTGGGCGAGTACAAAATCACCGTGCGGTTGCATCGTGACGTACAGCCCGAACTGACGGTCAAAGTGCTCAAGCACGGCGCTGATTATGAGCACGAAGAAGTGGCTGAAGAGCCCAAGACTGCCGAAGAACCCCAGGTAGAGGCCGCGGAAGTCGTTGAATCCCCCGCGGAGGAGCCGGAAGTTGGAGCAGCCGAAGACGCCTGATCAATTTGATCAGGATACAGCCCCCAAGACGAAAAAAGGCCGGAAGCGCAAACAGCAACCGGCCTCATTAGATACGCTGTCTACAGATCTGATACGCAATACCCCCCCGCAGAGCCTGGATGCTGAACAAGCGGTTCTGGGGGGGGTATTTCTTGACAGCACGTCTTTTCATCTTTTGCCGGAGATTCTGGAACCGGATGATTTCTATTATCCGGCTCACCAGGCCATTTTTTCCAGCTTTATTTCCCTGTTCAATGCAGGGTCGCCGGTGGATCTCGTCACCGTGGGCGAGCGGCTGCTGCAGGACGGCACGCTCGAAAAAGTTGGCGGCGGCGCGTATCTTGCGGAACTCACCCAGTCCGTGGTCAGCGCTTCCAATATCGTCTACCACGCCAAGATCATTCGCGACAAAGCCCTGCAGCGCAGGCTGATCACGGCGTCCACCGAGATCATTCAGGATTGTTTCGACAACACCATCGAACTCGGCGCGTTGCTGGACGAATCCGAAAAGCGGATTTTCACCATCAGCGAACGCTGCATGAGCGGCACCTACAAGGACAGCCATCAGCTGGTCAACGAGATTTTCCAGAACCTGGAAAAACTCTACGAACGCAAGGAACTGGTTACAGGCGTTCACACGGGCTATCAGAAGCTCAACGAACTCACTGCCGGTTTTCAGCCTTCGGACCTGATCATCATCGCCGGGCGTCCGAGTATGGGAAAAACCGCCTTTGCCCTGAACGTGGCCATGCGCGCGTCCGTCACCGCAAACGTGCCCACGGCCATCTTTTCCCTGGAAATGTCCATGGAATCTCTGATGACCCGTATGCTTTGCGCCTGGGGAAAGGTCGACCTTTCGCGCGTACGGCGGGGTTTTCTGGATGACGAGGACTGGATCCGCCTGCATGAGGCCGCGGACAATCTGCGAGGAGCGCCCATTTTCATTGACGACACGCCGGCTTTGTCCACACTGGAAATCCGGGCCCGCTGCCGCCGCCTGAAATCCGAAAAAAAACTCGGCTTCGTCGTGGTGGACTACCTGCAGCTGATGCGCGCCGGTCGCCGGATCGATTCCCGCGAACAGGAAATTTCCGAGATATCGCGTAACCTGAAAGCTCTGGCCAAAGAACTCAACATTCCTGTCATCGCTTTGTCGCAGCTGAACAGAAAATTGGAAGAACGCGCCGACAAGCGTCCCATGCTTTCGGATCTGCGTGAATCTGGCGCCATCGAACAGGACGCGGACGTCATCATGTTCGTCTACCGCGACCAGGTCTACAACAAGAGCGACGACAACCCCAAAAAGGGCATGGCGGAAATAATCATCGGCAAACAGCGTAACGGGCCGCTGGGCAATGTGGAGCTCTCCTTCATTGATTATTGCACGGCCTTTGAAGAGCTGGCAGCCGCCTATCCGTCCGAATCCGGCTACTAAATCGATTCTGCTTTGGGGACGTCTTCGGCGGCCTGAGCGCCATATCGCCCGGGTACCTGGTACTCCCCGAATGTTATAGCGGTATAGTAAACGTCTTAAACGCATTTAAATTACATCACATGGGGCCTGGAAAGTTTTTCCTTGGCGGAGGGCTGTGTCTGCTCTCCCCCGGCGTCGGTGGCACCCCAATCGGGAGGACACATGGAATATTTTGACAAAGTGGAATTCGCTTCACGCGAAGAAATCGCCGCAATGCAACTGGTCCGGTTGCGCAATACGCTCCAGCGCGCTGCCCAGTCCCCGTTTTACGCCGAAAAATTCAAAGAGTCCGGAGTATCCGCGGATTCCATAAAGAGCCTGGACGACGTCAGCCGTCTGCCGTTCACCACCAAGGACGACCTCCGTGCGGCCTATCCCTGCGGCATGCTGGCCGAGCCCATGGAAAAAATGGTGCGCTTGCATGCTTCCAGCGGCACCACGGGCGCCCCCACGGTGGTCATGCACACGCAGAACGACCTGAACTCCTGGGCCGATCTGATGGCCCGTTGCATGTACATGGTCGGCCTGCGCCCGGCGGACGTTTTTCAGAATACCTCCGGGTACGGCCTGTTCACCGGCGGCCTGGGCATTCATTACGGCGCCGAGCGCCTCGGCTGCCTGACCATTCCCGCGGCCGCGGGCAACAGCCAGCGGCAGCTCAAGCTGATTCAGGATTTCAAGGTCACCGGCCTGCACATCATTCCGTCCTATGCGCTGTATTTTTCCGATTTCTGCATGAACCACGGCATCGACGCCGCGGATCTTACGCCGCGTATCGCCTTGATCGGCGCCGAACCGCACACCGAGGAAAGCAGAAAACGCATCGAGGAACTACTCGGACTCAAGGCCTACAACTCCTACGGATTGTCCGAAATGAACGGTCCGGGCGTGGCCTTCGAATGCCAGGAACAGAACGGCCTGCACCTCTGGGAGGATTCCTACATTCTGGAAATCATCAATCCCGAAACCCTGGAGCCTGTGGCCGAAGGCGAGGTGGGCGAACTGGTGCTGACAACCCTCTGCCGCGAGGGCATGCCCATCGTCCGGTACCGTACGCGCGATCTTTCCCGGCGTCTCCCCGGCGTCTGCCCCTGCGGCCGTCTGCACAGCCGTATCGACCGCATTCTGGGCCGGGTGGACGACATGATCATCATCAAGGGCGTAAACATCTACCCCATGCAGATCGAACGCATCCTGCTTTCCATCCCCGAGGTCGGACAGAATTATCTGATCGTGCTCGAGCGCGAAAATTATATCGACCAGATCAAGGTGCAGGTGGAAATCAAAGAGGACTTCTTCATCGAAGACATGCGCGCGCTGCAGGCCATTCAGAAGAAGATCACCTCCAAACTGCGCGATGAGATTCTGGTCACGCCGCGTGTGGAGCTGGTCGAGCAGAACACCCTGCCCAAAAGCCAGGGCAAAGCCGAACGCGTCAAGGACCTGCGCGAGTCGCGGGATCTGTAGGACAGGCGGACAGAACCATGGCTACCATCGGGATAATCTTGTTTCTGCTGCTTTTGTGCCTGGTGCTCTTGCTGCACATTTTCAGCCTTCCGGCCAACTGGGGCATTCTGCTCCTGGCCGGAGGCTATTTCTGGCTGGTGCCGGGGTCGGGACTCAGCTGGGCCGTACTGGGCCTGTTGCTCGGCCTGGCCCTTGCCGGCGAGTTGCTGGAGTTTCTGGTGCAGATTTTCGGCGCCAAAAAATTCGGCAGCAGCGGTAAAGGCAACCTGGGCGGGATCGTCGGCGCCATAGTCGGCGCCATAGTCGGTGCGCCGTTTTTTCTGGGCATCGGCGCGCTGTTCGGGGCGCTGCTCGGCGCGTTCGGCGGCTGTCTGATCCTGGAGATAGGGCAGGGCCGGAATTTTCCGGATGCCCGGAGGGCGGCCTGGGGCGCTTTTTGGGGAAAATTCCTGGGCATGATTCTGAAATTCAGCCTTGGAGCGGCCATGGTCGCCATAATCGCCCGCAACATCTGGCTTTGATTTTTACACATGTCTGAAAAACTCGCCAATATCACCGTCGTACTGGTCCGTCCGAAGTTTCCCGAAAATATCGGCAGCACAGCCAGAGCCATGGCCAACATGGGCTGCTCCAGACTCGTTCTGGTTGCGCCCCAGCGCTGGGACATGGAAGCGGCGCTGCCGCTGGCGACTCCCAAGGGAGCGCCCATTCTGCGGCAGATGCGCATAGAGCCGGACCTGCCCGCTGCCCTTGCCGGACTGCACACCGTATTCGCCACCACCGCCCGGACGGGGGGCTGGCGCAAGGGGGTGCTGACAGCGGCCAGAGGGGCCGGGGAAATCGGCGAACTGTTGGGCCAGGGTCATGAAATCGGCATTGTCTTTGGCCCGGAAGACCGCGGCCTGAGCAATGAAGACATCAGCATCAGCGGCAGGCTGCTGTGCATTCCCACCGCGGACGATGCTTCATCCCTGAATCTCTCCCAGGCCGTGCTGGTGATTCTTTACGAATGCCTCAAATGTGCGCCCGGCAAGCATTTTCGTCCGGGCGGGCCGTCCCAGTCCCGTCCAGCGAGCCATGCCGAGCAGGAGTCCCTGTACGAAAATATGCAGGAAACCCTGCTGGCCATTGATTTTCTCAAAGGAGACAACCCGGATTACTGGATGATGCCGGTACGCAGGTTCATCCAGCGGGTGGGGCTCAGGCGCAACGAATTCAATCTGCTTATGGGCATTTGCCGCCAGGTACGCTGGATGGCCGGGCGCATGGCTTCCAAAAGTTCCGCGGAATCCCCTGATTCTCCTGCTTTTCAGGACCCCAAAGGCACAACGGAAAAGGACTCTTTTTAACCGCTTTCCCCTTGCGAACAGTTGCAAGGACTGGCAGGGTCGGTATACTGAATCGAGCCGTAAGTATGTATTAAGCCGATGTCCTTGTGCCGAACGGATTGGAGAGAGCGTGAAAAAAATATTCTGGTGCCTGCTGCTTCCCCTCGTGCTGCTTGTCTGCCTGTCCGGATGCGGGGAAGAGGAAGAACCTCTGTGCGTTGTTTCTTTGCGCGGATTTCTGACGAAATTTTATGTCGAGCTGGATTCGGCCGCGCTCAAGGAAGTCACCAGAGCCACGCATCCCATTGCCAACCAGGTGTTGTTCGGCCTGCGTAACGACAAGTATTATCCCAAGCTCGCCCTGGGCTTTGATATCACCGGACTGACGTATACGCTTACCGAAGGCGGAAAAGCCAACGAAACCAAGGCCAGTATCGAGGTTTCCGGAAAACTGCTGGTGAAAACAGCGGAGGATCCGGCCGGGCGGTCCATGGACGTGAAGTTTCCTGTCCTGTTGTACCTGAATCGGGACCAGTGGGAAGTGGATTTCACCCATGATTTTTTTCAATACTCCACCATAGATTCGGGCGAACAGCTGGGCATTGTGGCCGGTCCCAAGGGCAGTACGGAATACATGATGGCCCTGGATCTGCGGATGCTTGGCAAGCGTACGGGCCTCAATGTTTACGTCCATGAAGGCAAGAACGCGGAAGACCGCATCATGGCCATCAAGGACTCCAGCGACATCCAGGTCGGTTTTGTGCAACAGGATGCGCTTCTGTACATACAGAGCGGCCTGAGCAAGATTCCTTTGATTCAGGAAGCGGCCAAGGAGATGCGCGCCCTGTTCCCGCTGTATGCCGATACCGTACAGATAGTCGGCGGGCGGCGGATCAAGAGTTTGCAGCAGTTCACCGGACGTATTGTTTCCGTAGGCACGCCGGAGAGTTCCAGTTTTATCACGGGGAATCTGATATTTTACATGGGTGGCGTGGCCACCCACTCGCTGCTTGCCGCGGGCGGAGAACAGGCGCTCAGCGCGTTCAAGCGTGAAAAGGTGGACGGCATGCTGCAGACGGGTGTCGTGCCGCAACCCGATTTTCTGAAACTCGATCCGGAAATGCGTATCGCGCTGGTGCCCGTGGAAACGCCGGCCTTGCAGGAATTATACACCGTCCAGGAGATTCCTGCCGGGAGCTATCCGTGGCAGAACCAGGCGGTGAGCAGCGTCGGTGTGAGCATGGTACTGGCCACCCGGGACTATACGGGCTCCACGTGCAAGGTGATCGGATATTTTGCCGACGTCATCAGTGAAAATATGGACTGGCTGCGCGCCAATGGTGAAGCCAGGTGGAAAGAGGTGCAGCTGGACGCTCCGCTGACCGGCTGGCTGCGCTACGACTGCGTCGACAAAGTCATGCGCGAGGAAAAAGGCCGCTATCAGTAGCTCCGGTTCAGGCCAGCATGGCGCGGATCCGGCAGACCGAGCAGACCTCGGCGGATGTGGGATAGCCGCAGCTGGTGCACGGGCTGACCTGGGTTTTTTCCTGCTCTGCATCCGGGGCGAAATGGGCGCGTCCTGCGTCCAGAAACTTTTCGTAAAATTGCAGTTTCTGCCCGGGCATGGCTTCCTCCAGGCCGGCGAAGAGTTCCTTGTGCGTGGTAAAGCTGGCGCCCCGGCTATAGGGACAGCCTTCCTTGTGCATGTCCACGCCCTGCAGAAAGGCGTAATTGGCGGTTTCGAATTCACTTAAGCGGTACAGCGGCTTGACCTTGCGGGCGAAGCCGTTTTCCGCGGGCAGGCAGGGGCCCTGGTCCGAGAGGTAGGCGTCGTCCCAGCGCAGCACGTTGGCGAAGAGCCGGGCGACCTCGTCATCCAGATTGTGGCCGGTGGCCAAAACGTCGAATCCGCCGCGGATGGCCTCACGGTTGAAAACGTGGCGTTTGATTTTGCCGCAGACCGAGCAGACCGGGCGTTTGATCCGGGTTTTGATTTCCGGGATGGGCAAACCCTCGGCCTCGAGTTCGACGATCTGCAAGGGCAGCTCGTGCGCGGCGCAAAAGGCCTCAACTTTGGCCCGGGCCTTGGGGGACGACTCCTCGATGCCCAGATCGATGTGCAGGCCTGTGACGTCGTAGCCCTGCAGCTTGAGTTCGTGCATCAGAGACAGGGAGTCCTTGCCGCCGGACAGGGCAACCAGGATGCGTTCCTGGCGGCTGAACAGCTGGCGTGATTTAATGGCCTTTTCCACCTGTCTGCTGAAAAAGAGCAGAAAGCATTCTTTGCAAAAACCCGTGTGATGGCTGGGCAGGGCCACAACCGCGGGTTCTTTGCAGCGCCGGCATTTCATGGCGATACAATCCTTGAATTTGGTTCGAATTACGGCTTGATGACCTTTCCCGCGCATTGGCGGGGGAAGAGGCCTCGCCGCTTTGGTTTACGTCTGTGGTCCGTCAGCCTCGCGAACCCACCAGCCAGACCGTGAGCGCGTCGCCTGGGCGGACGGGCAGATCAGGCGTCAGCAGGCCTCCGTCGCGAATAACCAGTGCGTCCGTAGGCCGGAGCTTAAGCTTGTTCAGCAGCTGGAGCACGGTGTTTATCTTGGGATAGGTGAGTTCGGTTCCTTCCGGTTCAATACGAATAGTGATCATGAAAAAAACAGGCCTGGTATACTCAGGTTAGGTTTGGAATAGCGGCGATCAGCGCGTTGATTTCCGTTTTTACGTTGTTCAGGTCATTCTGCATTTTCTGCAGATCCTTGGCTCTGGAAGCTTTTTCAAGCTCGAAGCAGAGATCTCTGCTCAAAAAAGCGCCAACTGCCGCGGATGATCCTTTTAAGGCATGAGCCCGCTTCATGGCAAGATCATAATCCGCGGTTTTCATGGCCAGTTCCAGATCGGCAATCTTGAGAGGTGCTTCTTCCATAAATACCTGCAGGAGTTCATCCAGCAGTTCCTTGTCTCCCCCCAATCGCTCCATAGTATCATTCATGTCGATGAAGGCGCTTCCCGGTTCCATATCCATGGCAGACTCCTTTTGCAAACACGCGCGTCCGGAGACGCTTCGAAATGCGGATTGATGTGTTCTATTTCACCAGTATATACGCATGCCGGTGCACCGTTCAAGTCAAATAACCGCTCGCACAGATAATAATTGTAAGAATGCGGGAGAGGGGTCAGCTGTTGCTGTCGGCGGGGAAAGAGGGGAAGTGTTTCAACATAAAATCTTCAGCCTCGTTTTGGGGCATGGGGCGGGCGTACAGATAGCCCTGGCCCAGATCGCAGCCCAGCGAGCGAAGCAGGCGTTCCTGGGATTCCTTTTCGATGCCTTCGGCCACAACATCGAGCCCAAGGTTGTGGGCCAGATTCACAATCGCCTTGATTATTTCAATGTTTTCCGGTGAGTTATCCAGCATGCGCACAAAACTCAGATCAATCTTCAGATTGTCCAGAGGAAAGCGCTGCAGATAGCTCAGGGACGAATAGCCGGTGCCGAAGTCGTCGATACTCAGACTCAGGCCCAGCTGTTTCAGGCGCGTCAGAATATACGAAGCCTGATCTGCGTTTTGCATGACGGTTGTCTCCGTCAATTCCAGCTTGAGCCTGCGTACCGGGGTGCGGGTTTTCTCCAGGGTGCTGTGCAGCAAGTCAAAAAGGCCGGATTCGGCGAACTGCCGGGCGGAAATATTGACCGAGAGCTGTGTTTCGACCTCTGGAAAGCGTTTTTCCCAGGATGCGAGCACGCTGCAGGCCTCCTGCAGGACCCAGGCACCGAGTTCGACGATGAAGCCGTTTTCTTCGGCCATGGGAATGAACTCGCCCGGCGAAATGATGCCCCGTTCGGGATGTTTCCAGCGTAACAGCGCCTCGTATCCGGAAAGTTTTCCATTGCGCAGGTGCATGATGGGCTGGAAAGCGAGGAAGTACTCGTCGTTCTTCAGAGCGCGCCGCATATCATGTTCGAGGGTCATGATCTTGCGAACCCGTTCGGCCATGCCGGGATTATAGATTTTGTAGCGGCTCTTGCCGGTTTCTTTGGCCCGGTACATGGCTATGTTGGCATTGCGCAGTAATTCCGCGGGCTCCACATCCGAAGACGGCCGGGCCACCAGCCCCAGGCTGCCACCGACACGGAGTTCGGTACCGTCGATACGCAAGGGTTCGTCAAGGCTTTCCAGGACGCGGTTTACCACCAGAATCGACTCTCTGGGCGAGTTTAATTCCTCCAGCAGCAGCACGAATTCGTCTCCGCCGAAGCGCGCCACCGTATCCAGCGCGCGCGTGGCCCGTACCAGGCGGCGGCTGATTTCCACCAGGACTTTGTCGCCAAGGGTATGGCCGTAATTTTCATTGATCAATTTAAAGCGGTCCAGGCCTAGAAAAACCACTGCAAAATGGTAGTTCGCCCGCCTGCGTGCCCGTTCCTGGCCGAGTTTGATGCGCTCGAGGCACATTGTCCGGTTTCCAAGGCCCGTGAGCGAGTCGTGCAGCGACAGTTCGCGCAGCTGCTGCTCCATGATCACCCGGTTGGTGATGTCGCGCATGGAACAACGGATGCCCAGGGAGACACTTTCATTGTTCACCACCTGCGAGGCGGTCTGGGAAATCCAGCGGATCTGGCCGTCGGCGCTGTGGATGCGGAAATCCAGTTCCGATGCCGTGCCTTCGTTTTTCACCGCTTGCATGTGCTGCTCCCAGAGCGACAGATCATCCGGATGAATTATCCGTCGCAAAAAATCCTGATTTTCCAGAAACCGTTTGGGAGCGTAGCCCGTAATGCGTTCGCAGGAAGGGCTCGTGTACAGGACTTTGTTTTCCGGGCTTATCCAGCTTTCCCAGTCGTAGGTGTATTCGGCCACCGTGCGGTAGCGTTCCTGCGAAAGCTGCAACTCTTTTTCGATGCGCCGGTTGTAGGTGATGTCCCGCAGCGATATCAGGCAGGCGCTGGAGCCCTGCCACTCGATGGGCAGGTGGCGCATATGGGCCGGACGGGGCATGCCGTCCGAGCCGAGGATCATGATCTCCGTGGTTTCTTCGGAGGTGGGCACACCGAACAATTGGTTGCTCAAGGCGTCGATTTTTTCACCAAACAGCTTGCGGGCCGCGGTGTTGTGAAAAAGCAGCCGCCCCTCCGTTGAGACGATGAGTTCCGCATCTGTCTGGTCTTCCAGAAGTTTCTGGAGCTGGAGCTTCTGAACTTCCAGGGCCTGGCTGGTTTGTTTATGGTCCGTAATGTCGCGCAGCAGCAGAACATAGCCTTTCAGGTCACCTTTGCGATTCAGGGAGGGCACGATGACGCAGGAAATGGTGCAGGTGACGTTGCTTTTATGGATAATGGTAAATTCATGCCGATGGCGTTTGGAATCCATAAGCTGTTCCGGCGACTGCACGCGGAGAGTCTCCACAAGAGCGGAGAACAGGGGCAGCGATGACGGATGCATCAATTCGGAAAGTTTTCTACCAACGAGTTCTTCGGACGTATAGCCCAACAGTGCCTGGGTGCCGAATCCGGCGTAGGTTATTTCAAACGTAAGGGAGGTTTCGAGCAGGGTTTCAGATGTATGCTGCGACAACGTCTTCAGGCGGGAGGCATCGACCCTGACTGTTTTGTTGAAGCCGTGTTGGAAGTGCTGGATTGCCAGAACCAGAACAGCGCCCGCCAGTATGAAGGATACGGCCCAGGCCCTTGTTTCCGCGGGGTCGACAGGAGTCTCGGCAGCAAGAGCGTGAAGCGCATCCAGCTGCAGGAAAGACGCCACCAGGAGCGTTGTGGTCCAGGCTTTACGGTAACACTGGTTTTGCACCAGGTTGCCTCCTTATAGTTATTGCTGATAAACACTACCGTAAGTTTATAATTCTGGCAAACAGTCAGGATAACATGTGAAAAATGGAATAAACATACCAACCGCGCCAGCCCTCGCCGAACTAGCCATTGGCAGCTCGCCCGCTTTCTGGTACAAGCCATAATCGTCTGATAATTATAAGGACCACCCGCCGATGGAGCTATTCAGAGCTGACCTGCACATCCATTCACGGTTTTCCCGCGCAACCAGCAAAGGGCTTACAGCCAGGCTGCTTGCTGCCTGGGCGCGTATCAAGGGCCTGGACGTTTTGGGGACGGGGGACTTCACACATCCGGGCTGGCTTGCCGAACTCAAGGACCTGTTGGCCTTTGATGCCAGGACCGGACTTTACGCCCTCAAAGACGGCAGCGGCCTGCAGAAAGAAGTAAAATCCTTGCCAGGTGTTACGCCGAGCGGCAAGACCCTGTTCATGCTGCAGGCTGAAATCAGTTCTATTTACAAACGCGGCGGAAAAGTCCGCAAAGTTCATAATCTCGTCTACATGCCCCATTTTGAAGCCGCGGAAGCGTTCAACGCCAAACTGGGGCAGGTGGGCAATCTGACTTCGGACGGACGTCCGATTCTGGGGCTCGATTCCAGGATTTTACTGGAAATGGTTCTGGACACCGACCCCCTGGCTTTTCTGATTCCCGCCCATATCTGGACTCCCTGGTTTTCTCTGTTCGGCTCCAAATCCGGATTCGACAGCATAGAAGAATGTTTCGGCGAACTCAGCAGTGAGATTTTCGCTCTGGAAACCGGCTTGTCTTCGGATCCGGAGATGAACTGGACCATTAGCGCCCTGGACCGCTTCCGGCTGATTTCCAACTCCGACGCCCATTCGGCCGAAAAGCTGGGGCGCGAATCAAACCTGTTCAGCGGCGCGCCTTCTTATGAAGGAATCTATCGCGCGTTGCGGGGGCAGGCCCTGGGGCACAAATTTCTGGGCACGGTGGAATTTTTTCCTGAGGAAGGCAAATATCATCTGGACGGCCACCGCAAATGCGGCGTTGTGTACGACCCGCGCGAAACAGTGGCCAGAAGCGGCATCTGTCCGGTCTGCGGCAAGCCCCTGACCCTGGGCGTCCTGCACCGGGTGCTGGAGCTGGCCGACCGGGAAACCGCCAAACAGCCCGCAGGGCAGCCGGGCTATGTTTCACTCGTTCCCCTGACCGAAGTGCTTTCGGAAATTCTCAGCGTCGGACCGGCCAGTAAAAAAGTCAAAGCCCAATACGCGGCCTGCATCAGCCGTTTTGGTTCGGAAACGCATGTTCTGCAGGATGCGCCCCTGGAGGATCTGGCCAAAGTATCCCCCTTGCTGGCGGAAAGCATCAAGCGCATGCGGGCGGGAGAGGTCTACCGCCAGCCCGGATTCGACGGAGAATACGGCGTGATCCGCCTGTTTTCTCCGCGCGAACGCAGCAGCTTCGGCAAGGGCCAGTTTCTGAGCGGATTCGTCCCGCAGCAGGAACAGTCCGCGCAAACGGACGAGCCGTCCGCGGGACCCGCACAAACGGCGCCCGCGCCCGTACCGGAGGCTCCTGCAACGCTGAACCCCTCCCAGGAGCGCGCCGTACAGGCAGGGCCCGGTCCTGTGGCTGTCGTGGCCGGACCCGGCACAGGCAAAACCCATACGCTTATCAGCCGTGTGTTTTATCTGCTGGGGCAGGGCGCACCTGTTTCCTCCGTACTGACGGTTACGTTTACCCGCCGCGCAGCCGAAGAGTTGGAAAATCGCATTGCCGAAAAGCTGGAAAGAGATGAGGAAAGCGCCGGTACGCAGCCTCCGCGAGCGGATACGTTGCACGCCCTGGCCCTGGAATACTGGGCCAAGTCCTTTGCGGCCGCTCCGGTGCTGATGTCCGAAGACGGAGCTTTTCGGGTGTTTTGCGAGGCTAATTCAGATGTCGACACAAAGGACCTGCGGGCCGCCTGGAAGCGTATCGAGCTGCGGCGTGAAAGCATGATTCCGCAGGACAGGCCGGACGAAGAAATTTTTCACCGCTATCTCAAGCTCAAGGAATCCTGGAATCTGGCCGACTATACGGATCTTCTGGAATTCTGGCTTGAACAGATCCAGCAGGGCATTTATCCGAGCCCCTTCTCTCATGTGCTGGTGGACGAACTGCAGGACCTGACCCGTTTGCAGCTGGAGGTGGTCATGGCCCTGGCGGATGCCGCCAAGGGCAAAGACCGTTTGCCCGGGCAGGGATTTTTCGCCATTGGCGACCCCAACCAGTCCATTTACGGATTTCGCGGCGCACAGCCCCAGGTCGTGGAATTGCTGCAGGAGCGCTGGCCCCTGCTGGAGGTGGTCGCTCTGGAAGAGAACTACCGCTCGGCTGCGCCGATTCTGGAGGCAGCGGCCGGAGTGTTGCAAAAGGCCGCATACAAATCCGTCGCTCCGGTGCAGCTTGTCCCCCGCTACAAAGGCTCCGGCACGATACGTCTTTTCGATGCGCCCACCGCGGGCAGTGAATCTGCCTGGATCGCCGAACGGATCCGCTGGCTTATCGGCGCCACCAGCCATACGCTGACGGATGAACGGACGCCGGGTCTGGACAGCGCGGACTCCGATGATCTCCGCGCGAGCCTCAGCCCAGGAGACGTGGCCGTACTTGTTCGTTTCAAAGCTCTGATTCCGCCCATCAAAAAAAGCCTCGAACGACTCGGACTGCCTTGCACAGCGCCTGAAAACGAAGCCTTCTGGATGGAAAGCCGGGTGGGGGAGATCCTGGACGCGGCAGGCAGCTTTCTGGGCATCGCGCATGCCAGTACGCAGAACAATTTGATTTTCCCTGACAAAATTTTAGCCAAAGGGCCGCTGGCGGTGCAGGCGTATCTGGAGGATTCGCCCCGTTTCGACCGGCTTTTCTGGCAGAGCCGCGAATTCCGCGAACTGGCCAAAGCATACGCGCGCCACGGCGGCTGGGCGGGCTTGCTGAACTGGGTCAACCTGCAGAGCGAGCTGGATCTGGCCGCAAAACGCAGCGAAAAGATCCGGATCATGAGTCTGCATTCGGCCAAAGGGCTGGAATTTCGCGCCGTGTTCATGCCATGCCTGGAAGAAGGCGTACTGCCTTTTGCAGGACCGTCTTTTCTCAGCGGCAAACCGGACATCTCCGACCGCCCGGACACCGAAGAAGAGCGGCGGCTCTTTTATGTGGGCCTGACCCGGGCGCGGGATGCGCTTTTTCTCAGCCACTCGGGCCGCAGAAATCTTTTCGGGCGCGAGCTGCGGCTCCACCCGTCATCTTTTTTAGGTGCGTTGCCGGAAGCATTGCTGAACCGGACAACCCTGAAAACCAAAATCCGGCATAAGGAACAGCAGCTCAACCTGATGTAACGGGCAGAGACGCCTGCAGGCTGTCCGGCTGAGGCCGGACCTGACGCCGTGCTGCGTCCGTCGGAAAAAAAACAGGCGATTGTTTCGCCTGCAGATCTTCAAGGAGAACAACTATGCGTCTTTCGGTGCACAGTGGATTACGGATTTCTCTGTCCCTTTTGTCGGCTCTGGTTTTGGTTCTGCCGTTCGTGCTGTTGCCCGAAGCGCAGGCGGACTGGCTCGTACGCGAAAGCGCCGAGCTTGCTCCTCTGATGGAAGCTGCGCCGCAGCCTTCAGCCGAACCCGCGCCGCAGGCGAGCGAGGAAAAACTCGCTGCGCCGCAGCAACCCGCAGGTGCTTCTTCCAAATGCGGCGGCTGTACGTATCATCAGAAGGAAACCTGCCAGGAGAAAAAGAGCGAATGCAATGCCACCAGCTGCCCCACAGGCAACGCCACCGGCGACAACGCCGCCGAGCTGATGGAAAGCACCATGAAATTTCGTATCCAGTCTCTGGCCCAGGTGGAGCCCGATGATTCCAAAGTGGTTGGAATCGTAGGCGCCAAGATAACGGCCGAGAATCCCAAGCTCCGGCGTGAAGCAGTGGGCGTGCTCGGACTGCTCAGTTCGTATTATCCGGAAAAGGCGCCCGAAGTGTACCCGTATCTGATCAAAGGGCTCAACGACAGTGATCCCAACGTACATTCCAACGCTCTCAAAGCCTTGATCCCCACTGTCGCGCACCTGCAGGCGGACGCCGGTGTGGCTCTGCTTGGCGATACGCTGGTAAAAGGCAATTCTGTGGAGCGTACGGCGGTGGCCGCAGTTGTCGCCAACCTGACGACCAAACTTCCCTGGATGGCGCAATTGAGCGACGCGTTGCGTACGGCTCTGGATGATCCCAATCAGGATACCAAGCTCACCGTGATCATGGCCCTGGTGTTTATTGACCCGGACCTGTTGCCTGCGGATGCCGTTTCGATGATTACAAAAAACACCCAGGCCAAATCTCCTGGATCGCGTTTCCAGGCATACGGTCTGCTGGCGGCTCTCGGCCCCAAGTCTATCGAGGCGCTGCCCGAGTTGCTCAAAGGGGTGGACGATCCGCACTATATTCCTCGCTGGGCTGCAGTACGCGCACTGGGCTCCCTCGGACGGGATACCGTTCTTGCCCACCCGGAAATTATCGAAGCCCTGATCAAAGCCACCGGCGACCAGGATGTGTCCGTTCAACAGATCGCCGCCCTGGAGTTGGGCAAGAATCTCGGATCGCCCGTGCTCCCCGGCGTTTTGCCCGGCGAAGACAATCCCGCAGCTCTGGAAGCCCTGCAGAAACTGCTGCAGAGTCAACAGCGTTACGTGTCCGAGACGGCTGCCTGGGCGCTGGTGCGTATTTCCCCAAAAATCAGGGGTGAATTGCCGGAAAATCTTTCTGCGCGGCTCCCGGAAATCACTGCCACTCTTGATACAATGGTCACCCAGTAACTGTGTTAAATTATTGAGAGAACATGCCCGTATTTGATAAAGTGGCCATTCTGGCCCGGATGGTAAAAATAGAGCACTCGGTGTTCGCGCTCCCCTTCGCCTATCTGGGAGCGTTTCTGGTGGCCGGCGGCTGGCCGGGCTGGCGGCCGCTGCTCCTGCTGACAGTGGCCATGGTGGCCGTACGCTCGTTCGCCATGGCCTTCAACCGCCTGGTGGATGTTCGCTTCGACAGCCTGAACCCGCGGACTCAATCCCGGCCCCTGGTTTCAGGAGAAATCGGCAAAACAGAGACGCTGCTGTTCATTGCGGTCTGCGCGCTGGTATTTGTGGGCAGCTGCGGCCTGATGAACAAGGCCTGCCTGCTGCTTTCGCCTTTTGCTCTGGCTATCAGCGCTTTCTACAGCTATGTGAAGCGGTTTTCCTGGCTCTGTCATTTTGTGCTGGGCCTGGTGCTGGCCCTGGCGCCCGTGGCGGGCTGGTTCAGCGTACAGCCTGGCTTTGGCGTTCCCCTGGGCCTGTTTTTTCTCGGGGTGCTGTTCTGGGTCGCCGGGTTCGACATCATCTATAGCTGCCAGGACGTGGCCTTTGACCAGGAACACGGACTGCATTCGCTGCCGGCCGGATTCGGTGTGGATTCGGCACTGCACATTTCTTTCTTCTGCCATGTCAACACCAGCCTGTTCTTTCTGCTGGCGGGCTGGGCCGCATGGCTTTCCTGGCCTTATTTTCTGGTCTGGGCGCTGGTTAGCCTGGTCCTGCTGCTGGAGCACAAGATCATCAGCTCCAAGGACATGAGCCGGGTAAACCTGGCCTTCTTCACCTTCAACGGCGTCATTTCCATCGCCGTGTTTGTGGGAGTCTTCCTCGGGCTGCAGGGCATTTGAGCAGCTAATGCCTTGAAAAGGGATTGTTATCCGGGGCCTCTTTCTTTTCAGCCGGAAAAGATGAGGCCCCGACTTTTTTTCTCTTGCGGCTACCGTAGAGAAGATCTGCATTCTCCCTTCCTGTCTGTTACACAATGCCCATACACCAGGCGTACTCTATAGATGTACGGCGTTTGCGTCTTTGCTTTTTCTTACCGGACCCTGTTTTCTTTTTTATATTATGGTGAAATTTTTTTCTAAATCAGACCTGCCTCTCGCAATAGAGGCAAAAGTCTTGTTGATTTTGCTTCAGAAAGAAATTGCAGTTTTTTTTCGGACCAGTCAGTTTTTAGCTAGTTACTTTTTTGTAAAAGTGTAGTTGTTGGCAGAAATTGAAAATTATTTCTGCCGACTCTTTATATTCAGAGGATTCAAGCCTGTAAATATATGATAATTGTAAAAAAGTAACACTAAATTTCAATTTTTTTACCGATGTTGACACTTTAATTGCTATGACATAATAGCAAAAAATCAGTACTTATACTTTCTAATGCTACTATTGAAAGAGAAATCTTGTCACGTTATATTATTTTATGGTGACACTCTAAGTTCAATTTTTTTTATCAGGAATTTTTTGGGAGTTTTATAGCATACGAACCAGTTGTAAAAGTTTATATGTTTTTAAATGCAGAAGGGTTCACGCTATCTGGCCTGTTGTTCAGAGAGTCGTTTGATAAATCCTATTTTATGGCAAAATTCCTGCTTCAGATCCAATTGGAGTTTTTCAAATTCATTAGAGCGTTGCGTTCAACTGATTGAGCGGGCTGGCTGCAAGGGTTGAATACAATTTATTCTGACAAGTTTTTTATTGAAAAGCAGTAGAAAATAATTTTGAAATCTTCCATTGTTATATCGAATTTTGATAATTCGTTGCACTAGTTACTCTCTGTAATTCCCTTGATTATTTTTACTGGAAGTAATGCGATAGTGGATAAATGATGCCAGGTAACACGCCAATATATTCTGTAAAAACAACAAAAACTTTATGGGAGGAGTTTATTCTTTCCGGAACGGTTAAGTCAAATCTGTTGAAACCACAGATAGTACAATCCTGGAAACGTTGTTATGCTGCAAATGTTGACCCTTATGGGAATATAGGACTGCCTGTTTATAGTTCCGAGTTTGTTTCCATGCTACGCGAAAGAAATGAAAAATTTTTTACAATAGCAAAACCATTTGTAGATAAGTTGTATGAGATAATAGCTGGTTCCAAACTTATTGTATTTTTATCTGATGCTTTCGGGGTCATAATTGAAAGTGTTGGGGATTATGATATTTCTGATCATGCTGCAAAAGTGAATCTGGTAAACGGTTCGGATTGGAAAGAAGAATCAGTAGGGACCAATGGCATCGGCACCGCGTTGAAATTGCATGTTCCCATACAGATATCCGGGGAAGAACATTATTGCGCCAAACTGCACCATTGGACCTGTTCAGCCGCACCGATATTCAACGATGAGGGTAAAACGCTTGGAGCTCTGCAGGTCTCCGGTCCTTCCAGCGAGGTGCACCTGCATACGCTCGGCATGGTCGTGGCGGCAGCAGAGGCTATTCGGCATCAGATCAGGGCAGTCAACAAAAATCGTGAATTATCCATTCTCAACAACAGCTTGAATAAAGTTTTTCATACCATGTCGGATGGGGCGGTCATTATAAATACGGATGGAATAATCAGTCAGGTAAACCCCGCGGGCAAGCAGATATTGGGCAACAAGATAAAGGGCAGGTCCATAAAGCAGATCCTGGAAAGGTGCCCGAAAGTCTGGAAAGGGTTTGATAAGGGGGAAGCCTATACGGACGTTGAAATGATGGTCGAAACATCCAGAGGACGCTATCAGTGTCTGGTGACCGGAAAACCCATCAAGGATGGAGAGCACAATATAACCGGCGCAGTGATTTTCTTTAATCAGATCAAGAATGTTAAGAAAATAGTAAATCGTTTCAACGGAGCGCAGGCTTCATTTGAATTCTCAGACATTATCGGCTCCAGCCAGTCGTTGCGAAAGGCCATGGACACGGCAAGACATGCCGCGGCCAGTGCTGCCAATATCCTTATTTATGGTGAAAGCGGAACCGGAAAAGAGCTTTTCGCGCAGGCAATCCATAACCATAGCCTGCGCCGGGAAGGACCTTTTGTTGCCTTGAATTGCGCTGCGCTTCCGCGAGATTTGATTGCCAGCGAACTGTTCGGGTACGCCGAAGGAGCCTTTACCGGAGGCCGGCGCGGCGGGCGACCGGGCAAATTCGAAATGGCGGACCGGGGCACGCTGTTTCTGGATGAAATCGGAGATATGCCTCTGGATCAGCAAGCAATTCTTTTGCGCGTGCTGCAGGATAAAAAAATATCCCGCCTTGGAGGCGAGAACATCATCCCGGTGGATGTCCGGATTGTCTGCGCCACTAACAGAAACCTGCAGGAAGCCGTACATAAGGGGCATTTCCGTTCGGATCTGTACTACCGTCTCAACATCATACAAGTCAGTATTCCTCCGCTACGGGAGCGTATGGAGGATTTTCAGGAACTGTTCGACCACCTGCTGGAGAAAATCAGCGGACGCTGGTCCCGCCGGGTGGATACGGTATCTGAACAACTGCTTGGCAGGTTGATGGACTATGGGTGGCCGGGAAACGTACGCGAGCTGGAAAATGTGATAGAAAAAATGGTCAACGCCAGTCATGGGGCTGTTCGATTGGGCTCCGAGCACCTGCCGCTGGAATTGACCATGGCGCAGACGCCTGGAGACGCCTGTTCCCCTGTCTATTCTTCCGTGTCCGAGACGATCAAGACGATCACCGGCGGAAAAAAGAAGAGCCTGCCGGGGTTGCTGGAGGAAAAGGAAATTCTTATTCACTATTTGACCGTTCATAAAGGCAATATCAGCCAGGTTGCTCGCGAACTGCATCTTTCCCGCAATACCGTGTATCGCAGGCTACAGTTTTACAAGATTTCCAAAAAGCAGATGTTCAAGTAATTCTTTTCGTACGTCACTCGTTGATTCTAGTTACTCTTGTTTGAGTAATTGCGAAATATGCAAAAAAATAATTTTTCCTTGAAAAATTCTGTGCTATAAACAATATAACACGAATTTTTAAAAAAATAGAATAGTTGTTGACTGTTTTGTGTGGTACACATTTGGTAAGGATACAATTGATAGTGAAACAGGTGTTGCAAAATTAAGAACACCTGCTGTAGCAGGTATGACAATTTATATCCTTTCAAGCAAGATAAGGACACTTCAAATTTTGTAAAATCCTTTCATTTCAATTATATCTTTCTGTTTCAGCCTGCAAAAAATATATATCGGCATCATAATTGCTCTTTAAGATTACTTCGTCATGCTGAAAAGTATTGTGTGTGGAGATGCATGGTAAATGTAATCTATCTGGAGGATTATGTATGCAAAAACCAATTGATCAAAGCTACAAGTTGTACATTGACGGTAAGTGGGTCGATGCAAAAGCAGGAGAGACTTTCAAAGCCTTTTGCCCGGCCTCCGGTGAAGAGCTGGCAACCTGCGCCAATGCGGGAAAAGAAGACATCGACATGGCTGTTGCGGCTGCTCAGAAAGCACTGGCCACCTGGAAAATGGTTTCTGCCCAGGAGCGCGCCGCCTATCTTCTGAAAATCGCGGATCTTATCGATGAAAATGTTGAAAAACTGGCTCTTGTGGAGACCCTGGACAACGGCAAGCCCATCCGGGAGACCAGAAACATAGACATCCCATTCGGCTCGGATCATTTCCGCTATTTTGCCAGCGCCATCCGGACGGACGAAGGGTTGGCGACCATGATCGACGACAACACCCTCAGCATCATCCTGCATGAGCCCATCGGAGTCGTCGGGCAGATTATCCCCTGGAATTTTCCCTATCTCATGGCCGCCTGGAAAATCGCCCCGGCTTTGGCCGCCGGAAACACCGTGGTGATCAAACCCTCCTCGGAAACATCCCTGAGCATGCTGGAACTGGCGAAGATTCTGGACAAGGTTCTGCCTGCCGGAGTGGTGAACGTCATCACAGGCAAAGGCTCGACCACGGGCAATTACATTCTCGAACATGAAGGCTTCGGCAAACTGGCTTTTACCGGATCAACCGACATCGGTTACAAAATCGCCGAAGCCGCCGCCAAGAAGCTGATTCCCGCTACCCTCGAACTGGGCGGTAAATCCGCCAATATCTATTTTCCGGACTGCCCATGGGAAAAAGCCGTGGAGGGCGCTGTACTGGGCATCCTGTTCAATCAGGGGCAGGTCTGTTGCGCTGGTTCGCGAATCTTCGTGCATGAAGATATCTATGATCGTTTTGTGGATGCCCTTGCCGCAAAGTTTGAATCCGTCAGGGTCGGGTTGCCGTGGGAAGAAGACACCATGATGGGCAGCCTGATCAGCCAGAACCAGCTCAAAAAGGTGCTGGAGTATGTGGAGGTAGGAAAAAATGAAGGCGCGCGTCTGGTCACGGGCGGAACACGCCTGGAAGAAGGAGAACTGGGCAAGGGGTGTTTCATGCGTCCTGCCATTTTCGCGGATGTGAAAAATTCCATGCGTATCGCCCAGGAAGAAATCTTCGGCCCGGTGGTCTGCGTCATCAAGTTCAGCGACGAACAGGAAGTTATCGACATGGCCAATGACAGCGAATACGGCCTGGGCGGCGCTGTCTGGACCGGGGATATCAATCGGGCCCTTCGGGTTGCCCGTGCGGTGGAAACCGGGCGGATGTGGATCAATACCTACAACCAGCTGCCGGCGCATACGCCTTTCGGCGGGTATAAAAAGTCGGGCATCGGTCGCGAGACCCATAAAATGATGCTCGCCCATTACAGCCAGAGTAAAAATATCTATATCAGCATGGATGAAAAACCATTTAATTTCTATTGATCAAAGCAGCGGGCATGCAACGTCGCTGATGGTTTTTTCGACACCAGGAAAAAGTAACTCAATTAGCACTGAACTTTCCAGGGATCATTACCTGGAGCCAAAAAAGCCTGAGCTCACTCAACTGTTTTATCCTCTCCAGGCTTGTTCATGACATCATCAGGCTCCCATGGAAATATGGGAGCCTGATGCATAAAAGAATATCGGCATAATGCAATTGGTACAGAGAGTTCTGGTGTTATCAGGGCTCGGTATTTTTTGATTTACATACAGAATGTACTTTGTGAAACAAAAAAACTTCTTTCAAGGAAACAGAAGCAATACCTCAGGAATATTAATACAAGATATGTTGAATACTCGTAATATTACATGAATAACGAAATAATGTTTCCCTGATAAGAAGCGGAGATACGGAACATGCACAACAAGATTATTATGAAAAAAGCATTGATTCCCGGGCAGACGAGCATGCTGGTTATTGAAGTGCCGGAGATTGCTCAAAACGCAAAACCGGGAAATTTCGTAATACTGCGGATTCATGAAAAGGGCGAACGCATTCCTCTCACCATTGCCGATACCAATCCGGAGGCCGGAACCATTACCATTGTCTTTCTTGTTGTCGGAAAAAGTTCGGCCTACCTGGAAACACTCGAAGAAGGCGAAAGCATTCTTGATGTATGCGGCCCGCTCGGAAAACCCACCCATATCGAGCCGTCCGGAACGGTTATCTGCGTTGGCGGCGGCACCGGCATCGCGGCCATGCACCACATCGCCAAGGGACATCACCAGGCAGGAAACCATGTTGTGGCCATTGTGGGCGCGCGCAGCAAAGACCTTTTGCTTTTCTGTGACGAACTGGGCGATTTCTGCCCCGAACTCATCATCGCGACGGACGACGGCAGCTGCGGTCATAAAGGGTTTGTCACCGATGTGTTACGCGAGCGCCTCGAACAGGACAAAGACGTTTCCGAAGTCGTGGCCATCGGCCCTGTGCCCATGATGGAGGCGGTGGCGCGGACCACCGAACTCTTTGGCGTGAAAACCACCGTCAGCCTCAATTCCATCATGATCGACGGGGTGGGCATGTGCGGCGCCTGCCGTTGCAACGTCGGAGGAAAAACCAAGTTTACCTGTGTGGATGGTCCGGAGTTCGACGGCCATCAGGTCGATTTCAATGAATTGAAGATGCGTCTTGCCCAATACAAAACCCAGGAAGCGCTTTCGATGGATTTGTTCAGGAGGAATTATGACCAGTAAACAGCACTTCAAGCCGTTGCGGACGCCCATGCCGGAACAGCCGGCGGACGTTCGCAACAGAAATTTTCAGGAGGTGGCCCTGGGCTACAGCAAAGAGCAAGCCATGGCCGAAGCCTCACGCTGTCTGCAATGCAAGAATCCGCCCTGCCGGAAGGGCTGCCCAGTGGAAGTCGACATCAAGAGTTTTATCAAACACCTGGCCGACGGCGATATTCCGTCCGCCTACCGGACCATCAAGGAAAGCAATTCCCTGCCGGCTGTCTGCGGCCGCGTCTGTCCGCAAGAGAGCCAGTGCGAAGGCTCCTGCGTTCTGGGCAAAAAATACGAACCCGTGGCCATCGGCCGCCTGGAGCGTTTTGTCGCCGATACCTTTGACAGCGATTCCAACTGCGAACTGCTTACCGGACAGACGACCTGCAGTTTTACCAACGGACATGTCAAAGTCGCCTGCATAGGATCCGGCCCTTCCAGCCTGACCGTGGCCGGTTACCTGGCCGCCAGGGGCGTCCCCGTCACGGTGTTCGAGGCCCTGCACGAGGTGGGTGGCGTTCTGGTCTACGGCATTCCCGAGTTTCGTCTGCCCAAATCCATTGTGGCTCGCGAAGTGGGCGCACTGTGGACCCAGGGAGTGACCTTTCTTCCGAATCATGTGGGCGGCAAGACCGTCACCGTCCAGAAGCTCATGGATGACGGGTATGATGCGATTTTCATCGGCGTCGGAGCGGGGCTGCCTTGGTTTTTGAAAATTCCCGGCGAAAACCTGGTGGGCGTCTATTCCTCCAACGAATATCTTACGCGCGTCAATCTCGGGCGCGCCTATGATTTTCCCAATTATGATACGCCCGCTCCCCAGGCCCGCAACGTGGCCGTTGTCGGCGGCGGAAACGTGGCCATGGATGCTGCGCGAACGGCTCTGCGCCTCGGTGCGGAGAACGTCTACATCGTCTACCGGCGTACGCGGGATGAGATGCCCGCCCGCCTGGAGGAACTGCACCATGCGGTCGAAGAAGGCGTGCAACTCAAACTGCTGACCTCTCCTCTTGCGATCAACGGTGATGCGAGTTCGCACGTCCGGTCCATGACCCTGCAGGTGATGGAACTCGGCGAACCCGATGGATCCGGGCGCCGCCGCCCCGTACCGGTGGAGGGCGAAACCAGGGAATTGGAAGTGGATATGGTTATTCTGGCGGTCGGTACGGGAGCCAACCCCGTACTCCTGGAAGCGACTCCCGGCCTGCAGTTGAGCAGCCGGGGCTATATTGATGCGGATCCGATTACCGGCGAAACATCGCTGCGCAACGTGTTCGCTGGGGGCGATATTGTCGGAGGCTCGGCCACTGTTATCTCGGCCATGGGAGCCGGCAGGCGCGCCGCGAAAAAGATAGCCGAACGCCTGGGCGTATAGCGTCCTGCTCTCAGACAAATTCTCTCAGAACGCCGCAAGAACGCTCCGGCCGGCTTTCCAAAAACACGCGGACCCCCCAAAAGCCCTTACGAAGATGCTTCGTGGGGGCTTTTCGGGATAAAAAGGATTACTGACTTGTTTTTTCGTGCCCGCAGATCGAAAAGGAGCGCTACGACGGTTGCTCCTCAATTGTAATTTGGTTCGTTATTTCTGTATTTCTTCCAGGGATTCCGGCAGGCTTTCCACCCAGGTTTTGATCTCGTCCCGGACGCGTCGGTAGGGGCTCATGATTTCGTCTTCGTCCGTGAGTCCGGCCGCCAGGGTGGGGGGATCCACAAAGCCGTGGTGCAGCACCCGGCCTTTGCCGAAGATGAGCGGGCAGCGTTCGTGGGCGTCGCCGCAGAGGGTGACGATATAGTCATAGGATTGCTCGGGCAGGTCTTCCACCAATTTGGAACGTTGCCCGGAGATGTCCACGCCGCTTTCTTTCATGGCTTCCACGGCGCGCGGATTCAGGCCATGGGTTTCCACTCCGGCGGACCAGGCCTCGATACTGTCGGGTTTGAGAACCCTGGCCCAGCCTTCGGCCATCTGGCTCCGGCAGGAGTTGCCGGTGCACAAAAATAAAATCTTTATCTTCTGCTGCGATTGCATCGCTCGCCTCCCTGCGTTGGTATTGACAGGCAATTCTTACAGGGGCTTTGTTACAATCGCAAGGCAACGGCCCGGTTCAGAAGGTGGAGTTGTTCCAGCCGAACAACGCGCCGTCAATAATCGCGAATTCGATGTAAACCCGGTTTGCGGGAATGGATAGTTCGGCCTCCAGAAAGCCGCAGAGCGCCTGGGACAGATCCTTGCAGCGGTCTTTGGACAGACCGATACTTTTCAGCTCGACATAGGCGGCGGGAGCTTCCGTTCCGCCAAGCACCAGGGCGGCGGAGCCGTGGACCAGTACCTGCACGTACTGTTCGGGTTTTCCCAGAGCAGCAGCGCACATGGCCGAAGCTTTTTTGGCCGTTTCCATGGCCGCCTGCCCGTCCAGGGCGATGTTCGCTTCAATGCGTAAATGGGGCATTGCGCACTCCTTTTTTGTTTAAACGCCTTTTTTAGAACAACTGTTTGAACAGGTCTTCTTCCTTTCCTGCCGCCGCGGGTTCTTCTTCCGGAGCGCCCTGGGTGGTGTCGATGATGTTCTGTTCGATGGCGTCCAAAGCGGCTTCTTCGCTGCCGAAATATTCTTCCGCGGTTTCATCCGGACTCTGCGGGCCTTGTGCCTGCTGCGTATGGGTCATGAACGGCAGGGTGTAGGTACCACTTTTCAGGCTGCCGTCGCGCTGCCGGTCGGCAAAGGTGACCTGACGCATCACGATGCCGTCAGGCTGCTGGAAATCCTGCTCCGGGTATTTGTTTTCCACGGCCATGCGGTATTGCAGCCAGATGGGCAGGGCCGCGCGCGAGCCGGTTTCGTATTTGCCCATGGGGCGGATCTGGTCGAAGCCCACGTATACGCCGGTGAGCAGGTAGGGGGTGAAGCCCATGAACCAGGCGTCGCGTTCTTCGTTGGTGGTACCTGTTTTTCCCGCCACCGGGCGTCCGAGTTTTTTGGCCTGGGTGGAAGTGCCGCCTTTGACGACTTCCTCGAGCAGCTTGCACATGATGAAGGCATTCTGCGGACTGATGGCCTCGGTGATTTTGGGCTCGTTTTTGTAGACGGCTTCGCCCCACGGTCCCATGACCGTCAGCACCATTTGCGGCTCGATTGTTGAACCGCCGCGTGCAAAAGCCGTGTAGGCCTGGCACAGATTGATGGGCGTTACGGCCACGGCGCCCAGGCAGATGGGCAGGTAAGGCGGAAAATCAGGCGTCAGTCCCAGGGCCTTGGCCCGCTCGATAACCTTGCGGATGCCGATGCGCTGCGCGATACGGATGGTCACCAGGTTGCGGGATTTGGCCAAAGCCGTACGCAACAAGGTGGGGCCGTAGAATTGGTGCGAAAAGTTGGCCGGTTTCCAGACCTTTTTCCCGTAATGAATCACGATGGGCGCATCCACCACCACGGATCCGGGCGTAAAGCCGTTATCCATGGCCGCGGAGTAGACAATGGGCTTGAAAGAAGAACCCGGCTGGCGATAGGCCTGGGTGGCGCGGTTGAACTGGCTGTCTTCAAAAGCATACCCGCCCACCAGGGCGCGAACTTCGCCCGAGGGCGGCTCGATGGACACCATGGCTCCCTGGACCAGCGGCTTTTGCTCAAGTGAAAGCTGCACCTCGTCGGCCAGATCGGGACTCTGGGGCGCGGGCTGGTCGTCGGCTTCCTGTCCGTCTTTTTTGGGGTCGGGCTCGGGCTTCAGCCATTTGGCCCAAACCACGTCTCCGGGGTTGATCACCTTGTGCGCGTTGGTGATTTTCGCCACCTGCTCGGGCGCCAGTTTGGCATTGGGCTTGCGGCACCAGCCCATGGTGCTGACCGGGATAAAGCCCTTGTACTGCCCCATAAGCACGTGCGCGCCCTTGTTTTCCACCTTGGTCACCAGCACCTTGAACCATTCTTCCGAGGCGATCTGTTCGGGCGTCACGGATTCGCGGCGCAGAAAGGTTTCTATCTCATCATGCGACGTCAGCGTCTTGAGCGGCCCCTGCCAGCCGCGGCGTTTTGTGGAGGCCACCAGGCCGTCGCGCAGGGCTTTTTCCGCGGCGCGCTGGTGGTCGATGTCCAGGGCCGTATAGACATGCAGGCCGGACTCGTAAACAGCGTCTTCTCCATAGCGTTCGAGGGAGGTGACGCCCAGTTTTTCCATGTTTTCTTTGCTCAGATAATCCACCAGCCAGCGCCGTACTTCTTCCAGATAATAGGCGCCCAATTTCCAGGAGACGTCTTCCATGCTCTTGTACACCAGGGGTTCGCTTCTGGCCTGGTCGTATTCGGTCTTGGTGATCCAGTTCAGTTCGAGCATCCGGTCCAGCACGTATTCCTGGCGTGTTTTGGCGGCTTCGGCGTGGCGGTAGGGATTGTAGCGCGATGGCGCGGGCGGCAAGCCGGCCAGTACGGCGCACTCCGCCAGGGTCAGGTCCCGGACGTGCTTGCCGAAATAGGTCCGCGCGGCGGCTTCCACGCCGTAGGCTTTGGCTCCAAGATAGATCTGGTTCAGATAGATGGTCAGGATCTCGTCTTTGCTCAGATAGTTTTCCAGGCGATAGGCCAGGATGGCTTCCTTGAGCTTGCGTTTGTACTTGCGTTCGGGAGTCAGCAGAATACGCTTGATGATCTGCTGGGTGATGGTGCTGCCACCCTGTACGTTCTGCCCGGCTTTGAGGTTTTTGATGGTGGCGCGCAGAATGGCCACGGGGTCCACGCCTTCGTGCTCATAAAAGGACTTGTCCTCTGCGGCGAGAAAGGCTTTGGGCAGCATGGGATTCATGTCTTCCAGGCGGACCAGAAAACGTTTTTCCCGGTACAGATAGCCCAGAATTTCACCGTCCTTGGCGTAGACCGTGGTGACTAGGGGCGGTTTGTAGTCCGCGATTTTTTTAAATCCGGGGAGGTCGCGGGATGCCCACATGTATACGCCCACGGCTCCAGCCACGGCGAATGCGGTCAGGACTATGACAAGAAGCATGCAAAGGATAAAGATTTTTTTCATTTCAGGCTCTTATATCGCGAGAAAGCGTGTTCGAGCAAGGGCATGCCTTCTTTGGGAGGCAGCCCCCAGGCCAGACGCAGTCTGCCGTGCAGCAGTTTGAGTTCGGCTTTGCCGATGCGGAACAGTTCGAGCATCTGCAGTTTGGTTCGGCATTCCCTTACGGCCAGGCAATCCGAGGTGGTAAAATAGGTCAGGCGTTCGCCGGAAAACCAGAAAGGAAACAACTGGCAATAATAAGGCCGCGCCTCGCGCGGAAGCACACAGCCCTGCGTTCCGAGAAAAACACAGGCGCCGTCGCTGTGCGTGGCCAGACGAAAATGCTGCTTGCACTCCGGAAACAGCTGGTCGACCAGCTCTTTTTCTCTGGGAAACATCCGTTTGATGTTGTCCACAAACGGCTTGGAATTATGCGCAATGGTAAACGCGCCGGTGTTAACGACGCACTCCAGGATCCGTTCGCGTTCCATCTGCGAGAGAGGAAAGCAGACGTCCTCCTCGCCCGGTGTCAGGCGACAGCAGGTGGAACTCAGCTCACTGCAGCGTTTGCAAACGTGCGGATCCGGAGATTTTTTCTGTTTAGCTTCGTCAGTCATCAAAAAACCTTCTTCTCCGCTTTCGGCCAGGTGCCATTGAAGCCGTAGCACAACAAAATAGTGAAAGGCCGCGCAGGCTGCCCCCTGTGGTGGCTTTGAAAATGGATTCGCTCGATGTGATCGAACATGGTATCCAGTCCGGGCGGCAGCTTATCCTTAAATTTTTTCGCCACATACAGCGCATCCCAGCCTTTTTTCCCTTCAGGGCCGGGCCAGAGATCGTACTGGTTCAACCGCCTGTCCAGAAAGGCGCAGTAGCTTGCTGGTTTGCCCGGCGCGTAAAAGGCCAATGCAGCGCTCATATCGTATGTATCCGCAAAGAAAAAGACCCTCTCCGGATCCTTGAATTTGCTCTGTTGCAGTTCGCTCAGTTCCCGCCCCAGATCGGACCAGCCTTTGAGGCGTACGGTGGGGTTGACTACTCCGGGCAGGGGGATCAGGTTCTGCAGCATCAGCAGCACGAACAGCGCCGCTCCCAGACCGGGCCAGAGCCAGGGCGAGCGTAATACCGCGCGCGTCCGTTCTTTCCAGTTTTTCGTTTTGCCCCGTGGTTCGTCTTTCCGGCGTTTTCGCTGCCATGCGAACCAGCTTTGAAAGGAAATGGAGGCGAGAATGATGCCGCCCGCATAGCTGACGCCGGACCAGTTGGCGTATATTTTGGCGTGAAAGCTCCAGAGAATGAAAAATCCCCAAATGGGCCAGAAAGCCCCGGCCAGCAGCCAGGCTTCGCGCGGGTCCAGCGGACGGCCGTCACGGGAGGCTTCGGAAAGCGCCGCGTCGGCCGGTGCGGTGGCCGGGGAGCCAAATGCGGCGCGCAGCGCCAACCAGCCCCCAGCAAGAAGAAAACAGAACCACCAGGGAGTCAGCAGGCCGATCTGGCTGCCGAAATATTCGGGAAAACGGTCGAAGCGGACCATGGGACCCGACGCGTGGCCGGACAGTCCGGCCAGCTTGCCCACATGCCATAGTCCCACAAAGTCGTTCTGCATGTTCCAGATCAGGATGGGCAGCATGCCCGCAACCGTGCCGATCAGCAGCGTCAGCAAAAGCCTGCGCAGAAAATGCGGCGGCAGGGAACGTCCGCGTGCCAGGCCCAGTGTGAAGAGCAGCGCGGTGACCGTAAAGGCCAGCATCATGTATTTGGCCAGTACGCCCAGGGCCAGGCACAGGCCGAGCAGCAGCCAGGGAATCCGGCGCTCGGGGCGCAGGCTCACCCAATACAAACTGAACAGCGCGCCCACCCAGCACAACAGCAGGGGATTGTCCGTGGTCATCAGCAGGGCCGAGGCCATGAACAGCGGCGTGGTATTCATGATCACCAGCATCCATACCCCGGTTCGCGGCCGTTTGAAGAGTCGGGAAACGCCGCAGTAGAGGACGGTCTGGGTCAGAAACGAGCATAGCACGGCCCCGAAGCGCACTCCCAGTTCCGTATCGCCGAAAACTGCTGTCCAGAAGCCGATGATATAGGCGATCAAAGGGCCTTTGGAGTAGTAAGACAGCTGGAGCCGCCGGGACCAATCCCAATATTGGGCCTCATCCTGCACCAGATCCAGCTGGTTCGTGGCGATAAACCAGAAGCGCACCAGGGTGGTGCCGAGTATCAGCGCTGCGGCCAGGAAGTCCGGCCGCAACCAGAAAGCGTCTTGTAGAGTCTTGCGTTGCAACATCATATTGGCCGCAGAGCTTACAAGGTCGTGGTTTTGATGTCCACAAAGGGGGGGTTAAAGATTTGTAAAAGACCCGGCAAAGCCAGGGTCCGGCATGCAGTTGCCGTGTCGCGGAATTCGACTTCAATCTGATGCGCAGGCGAAAAACTTAAGATTTCATTGCACAAGCCAAATTCCTTGCCTATAGTGGCAGTTAGTGTCGCAAGATGCGGATTGTTTGGTTAACTACGTATTTTTGCCTTGAGGAGTCCTTTGTATGCGCCTGCCGTCTGGCCCCAAAACCGGGCTTGAAACCCTCGAACGCTATGTGCGTACCGTACGATACGCCCCTTTGCTTGCACTCGGTATTTTTTTTCTCGTTAACATCATCCTGGTTGTCACCCTCAGCCGGACAATGGCTCAGAATGAACTTTTGCTGCTGGTGGGAATCTTGGTTGGAGCCGGCCTGCTGGTGGCGTTGATTCTGCGCGTAACGTTCAGCAAACTGCTGGTTGGTGTGAAACGGGCCATTGATCTGCTGCGTACGCAATCGCCGCGCCGGATGTTCGTCCGGTTTACCGGGGTCATGACCTTGAACGGTTCGGTGGTCAAACTCTGGGATGCGGACGCGGAAGAGCTTTCACCTGGGCTGATGCTGGCCTCCGTACGCACGGTTTCCAAAAAACAGGGCTCCGTGAAAGAGGCCGTGCCCGTGGATGTCTATTTTTCACCCACCAGTGACCGGGAAATGGTCTTTGAAGTCCCCCAGGATTACAGAGGCGGGAGGAAAAGGGCCATACGCGGATTATCCGCCGGAAACGTTTTTTGGGGGCGTTTGTGCGACAGACGGCAGCTGGAGGATTCCTGGAGAAAAATGCGGCTGTTTTTGTTAGGGGTGCTGCTGTTCTCCGTCTGTTTTGTGGGATTTCTGGCCTGGCTCTCGCAACGTTCGCTGGACAGCGCCAGGCAGGATCTGGCCCTGGGGCAGGAAAGCCTTTCCTGGCCCAAAGCGCCGGGCGTGATACTTGATTCCAGAGTTGCCAAAGTGACCATCAAGCGGGGCAAGAGCCGGGTGCCTGGATTTGAAGCCAGGATCCGCTACGAATATACGGTCGGGGGCGGGACGTATTCCTGCAACCGGATTTTTTTCGGTTATGCAGCGGGGAGGAAACAGAGCTTTCACGAGAAGATTATCGCCCCCTATCCGCGAGGCAACACCGTGGAGATCCGCTACAACCCGCGGGATCCGGCCATGGCCGTGCTGGAACCCGGACATGTGGACTGGAACCGCCGCGAAGTGGAGGAAGCGGAACGCGCCATGTGGATCGCCCTCTCCATGTCGTCCTTGATTTTCATCATGCCTGTGGTGATGTTCGTGCTCATGAAACGGCGGCGCAGCATGCTGCAGGAAGAACTGCGCCAGGCCATGGGACTGGGGGGGATGGGAAATATGGGATCAGGCAGACGCTGACTTCTCCAAAACTAAAAAAAATTATTGCGGCGCAGGGGAGTCATACGCGCTTCCCTGCGCCGTTATTTTTTTCCAAAGATTACAACAGAATTTCTTCCAGGCTTTTCCGCTTGCGTTCCGGCACGTTGGTCTCATCCGGCTTGCCTACGGCCAGGATACTTACAACGCGCATGCCTTCAGGAATGGCAAAGCGCTCTTTGATGTTCTTTTCATTGAACATGCCTACCCAGCAAGTGCCCAGCCCCATCTCCACGGCGCGAAGCATCAGGAAGGCAACCGCGATGCCCGTATTCATGGCGCAGGCGCCGAATTTGGCATTGTCCTCGGCGGTGGCCTCACGGGTGACATAGTCGTCGATGCCGTCCATGGGTTCGCCCTGGATCAGGTCGTTGTCCCGATAGAAAAAAGCGGCGGACTGCGAATCTTTCACATAGTGCTCCAGATCCACGCAGCAGATGATGATGGCCGGAGCTGCGGCCAGCCAGGACTGCTTTCTGCTTGCGTCGCTGGTGCCGAACCAGGCCAGGTCCGCGGCGTCGGTGACCAGCTTGAAACGCCAGGGTTGGGAGTTCAGGCTGGAAGGGGCGTTGCGGGCCGCTTCCAGAAGTTCGGTCAGCTGCTCCTGCGAAAGGGCTTCTTTTTTAAAGGAACGGACGCTGTGCCTGAAGGTAATGGCTTCTTGGACGCTTATATTCATGACGTAATTCTCCTGTAGATTCAATTTGTAAGAATTTTACCATAAGGAGCAATACCCGGCCATGCAAGAAAGAAAATGAAAAAATTTAATTCTGGTTATTTTGCAATTATGCAAAAGGGAAAAAAGGCGTTGCTGCATTTGCAGTGGGAAGCTGCATAATGTAGGCGATTCTCAGAAAGAGAGCGGTGATGAGAGCCGTTGCCTTTTTTGTTTTACGGCGGACGCAATATTCCCCCGGAGGACGGCAAGGAAGCAGCTGTTTTTTGAAGGTAAGGCTGCCAGTCGGACGCTTGGGCAGGTAATTTTTTAAAGCAGTAAAGAGGGAGATATGGAAGATTTTCTTGCTATAGCAGACGCAAACCTGAGCTGTGCCTGGGAAATAATTAAGGAACTCGATATTGTGAGAATCCTGGCAGCTTCAGGCTGCACGGCGAATCTTGTCGGCTCAATGAGTACGGGATTGTTGATGAGTAACTTGGATATTGATTTTCATGTCTATTCCGGATCCAGTGATATAATGGAGAGCTTTCAAACTATTGGAAAAATTGCGCGTAAAAAAGGGATTAAAAAGGTTTCATATTTTAATTTCATGGAGGAGGATGATAGATCGCTGGATTGGCATTTGCATTATTTTGATAAAGACAACAGGCAATGGCAAATAGATATTATCCAATTGATGAGTGATTCACCTTATGTAGGAAAAGCGGAAGCAGTAGCTGCAAAAATAAACTCCGCAATGACAGCTGCTCTTCGTAAGACTATATTACGCTTAAAATGGGAAGCCGCTCAGGAAAAAATAGAATTTCACGGCATTGAAATGTATAAAGCGGTACTGGAAGCTAACGTTAGTACCTTGCAAGAATTCCTGGTCTGGCAGAAAGAGAATAACGGCAAAGACTGGTGGGATATAAAAACAGTATAAATCGGGCTCCTCACTGCGTTTGATAAAGAACCAGAAAAGCCGCAAGCAGCCGGCGGATGGTCTGTTCGCCGGTTCAGGACATGATCATGACCTTTTCCTGGCTGGGCACCATGACCACGCCGATGGCGTTCTCGTTATTGTGGGTGGTGGGCGAGGTCAAACGGACGGCCGGTGAGCCTTCGAACATGACCTTGGTGCTGCCCTCGGAGAATTTCATGGCCTCCATCATGGTGCTGGATACAACGCCGCCTTCAACGCCGACATTGTCCCCCATGGTCATTTCCACGCTGGAGTTGAGATTCAGAGCCGGCGAGCCGGACACGAGGATGGTCTCCGCAGCGGGTTCGGCCATCATCATTTCCGCCGTGTTCGGATACGGAATGGGTTCGGAAAAGGGTGGAGTCTTGCAGACGTCCGGCATTCCCATGGCCATGCCTTCCGCTATGGTGCACGCAAACATTGTGTTTCTCCGTGGTTGTCGTCTTTGCTACTCTGCAACGGTTACAAATTTATCCGATGTGAATCCGTTCGCCATCCATTTTCATGTCGTTTTCGGCGCGCAGGGTGGCGTCCGCGGCATCCAGGGTATAGCGCTTGGTGGCCCGTTGTCTGATACGCGCGGCTTCCACGCTGTCCACGTTGTCCACGCGGCGGAAACTGTCGCGCAGATGCTGTACGCAGGAGCGGGCCGTGCTGCGGATGGCGTCGCAAACGCTGACGACCTTTTGCACTTTGGCGTCCAGACTGGCGGCCACCAGGCCGAAGAAAACGAAGCGCGCCTGGCCCTGCCTGGCTTCCAGATTCAGGGTGTCCTCGGCGTTCAGGTGCAGATTGCGGGCGGAGACGCGAACGTCGCCGGGGAAGGCTAACTTGCTGTCCGGCTGTTGTTTTTCCAGCACGCTGAGCACGTATCCCTGGCCTGCGCCCGGATCGTAGACCAGCACGCTGTCTCCTGCTTCGGGTTCGATCAGACAGGCCGCGGCCCGTTTCAGTTCCAGCACCTGGCCCTGAGCCAGGCAGACCCGCAGCAATCCGTTTTCAGCGGAAATGACGGTTCCTGGGAGCAGTTCCCCGGTTCCCGCGGCGTCCCGTCCGAACATCCGCCCCGGATAAACGACTTTGGCTTTGTTTGCTTGCATGGTGCTTCTCCGCCTGGTTCTTTGAGTGTTGAAAATTTAGAGCAGGCCGTCAAAAAGCGCGTCCGGTTCCCACTGTTCGGCCTCGGCCAGGATATCGTCCGTGGGGCGGACTTTGCTCGTATCGGTTCCGTGAAAATTCGCTTTGTCCATTGCCACCCGGTGCATGTTCGCCCCTTCCAGCTGCGCGTGGCTGAAGCGGGCCTCTTCCACCTTGGCCTGGGCGAAATTGGCGAAGTTCAGCTTGGTGTTGCTGAAATTGGCACCCTTGCAGTCTGCCTCCCGGAACTGGGCGGCGTCAAGGCTTGCCTGAGAAAAATCCGCTCCGTGCAGGGAAGCCTTGGAAAAATCAGCCTGTTCCAGTTTTCCGGCCAGAAATTGGGCCAGGTCGGCTTTGGCTCCGCGGAAGTTGGCCAGTTTTCCCTTGACCCGGAGAAATTTTGCGCCTGTGAGCGTGGCGCCCACAAAAAAGACTTTGCCGATGTCCAGGTCGGAAAAGACCGCCTCGGTAAGGTCGCAGCCGTTGAACATGGCCAGGGTGAGGGTGCAGCCCGCAAAGCTCTGGTGCGGCAGCTTGGAGTTGGTGAACAGGGTTTTCTGCAGATTCGTGTTGAGAAAAATGGCGGATCCTAGCTCCGCTTCCAGCAGCATGGCCCGGCTGAGGCTGGCGTCGCTGAAGTTGGTTTTTTCGAAGACGCATTGGGTAAAGGTCGCGTTGTGCAGCATGGTTCCCAGAAAACGGGTTTCCCTCGCGTCGCACTGTTCAAAAATGGCGTCTTCCGCATGGACCTGCGAAAAGTCAGCCTGTGCCAGACGGCAGGTCTCGAATTCCGCGCCTTCGAACCGGGCTCCGGACAGGTTGGCGCCTGTCAGGTCGCATTCCTGAAAGACCGCTCCGTTCAGGGTGGCCATGTGCAGGTTGGTGTTCTTGAAGTTGACTTTTTCAAACACGGCGCCGGTGCAGTCGATTTCCCGCAGGTTCTGCCCCGAGCAATCCAGCCCCTGAATCGGCAGCTTCTCGTTGACGGCTTTGAGGAGAATATCACGCATTTTTGTTCGCCTTATCCCACAGCGTACGCTTTTGATTAAAGTTATGCGCCCGCGCATCCACAATGTGCGCGCCGTACATATCAGCGCCGAACAGGTTGACCAGGTTCACGCGCGTATTGATGATATAGGCTTTGCGCAGGGAGCAGCGAAAGATGTTGATCCTTCGCAGATTGGCATTTTCGAACCGGACCTTGGCGAGATTGGCTTTTTTGGCCCGAAGCCGGATAATGGCGGTATCCGTCAGCTGTGCTTTGGACAAGTCGCCGCCATCCATGAGCACGTTCCAGATTCGCGCTCCCTTCAGGTTTACGCCGCCCCAGCGGGCTTTTGTCAGGTCCACATGGCTCAGGGAAGCTTTTTGCAGGCGTGTTTTCGCATCCGCCCGCGAGCTGACCAGAGAACTGCGGCGGATGGTTACCCCGGTGCCGTTTACTTCGTAGAATTCGGCGCCGTCGGCAATGCATTCGCTGAAGGTGGCGTGGTGCATGATGGCCCCGCCGAAAGCGGTACGTTTCAAAAAGGATCCGTAAAAATTGACATCGGTCAGATTGGCCTGCTGAAAAGATGTCCGCTCGGCCCGCGAATAATGCAGCTGGGATTGCAGCAGGTTGGAGTTGCTGCAGTCCGCAAAGTCCAGTGCAGCGCGGTAGAAAAAAGCCTGGGTGAAATCACACCGGGAAAACTGCCCGTGGCGCAGGTCCGTACCGATGAGCTGCGACTTGGTGAAGTTCGCGCTGTCGGCGTTGACTTCGTTCAGTTTGGCGTCCGAAAGGTCGGCGTTGGAAAAATTCGCATTGGTCAGGATGGCGCCGCTGAAGTCCGCACCATGCAGAACGGCGTTGGAAAAGTCCGCGTTTTCCAGAACCGCGTTGCTGAAGTCTGCTCCCAGCAGCACCTGTCCGTGAAAGTCTGCTCCGATGAGTTTTTTATCCGGGTCGGATTCATCGGGGGCGGCATTGCCGGACTCTGCCGCGGCCGGTGGCGTTTCGGGCGCGGGCGCTTTTGGCTCGCGTACGGGGGGCAGCTGGCTCAGGGTCTGGAATGCCTGCTTCAGGTCCATCAACCCTTGCTTTTTTTGCGGGTCAAGATTTTTTGTGGCCAGAGCCTTGTCCAGATCCGCCAAAAGTTGTTTGGGAGGGGGAGTCTTGATCTCTTTATCCGCGATGAGTCGTTCCACATCCGCTTGTTTCAGCCCTCTGGCAGAAAGAATGTTTCGGACCTGGGCTTCCAGTTCCGCCACGGATTGCTGCAGCTCCTGCGGCGAAGCGGCAACCTTTACCGCCGGCGGCATCTGTTGCGCCAGGTGGCGTTCCACGTCGGCCTCCGTCAGTCCGTGTTTGGCCAGCAGGCTGTTGGCGATGGCCTCCACTTCGCCGATCATCTTCTTGAGTTCGGGCGACGGCGGAGCGGCGGGCGCCGGCTCCTGGGCGGCAGGCGGCGGTGCTTCGGGGGCGGGGGCTGGTTCAGGGGGCGCAGCTTCGGCTTCCGGCGCTTCCAGCGATTCCTGCATCAGTTGCCGGTAATGGCTTTCCGGCTGGGGTTCGGTTGCGAGCTGTTCCCATGCGCCCATGATGTGGGCGACATCCGTGGCGTCTTCGTCCACTCCCTGCAGCACGCCGCGAAAGCAGACAATACCGATTTCCTGTTCTGGCAGCAGCCAGAGCGTATCCGCCATGTTGGGAATTTCGCTGAAGCGTTTTCTTTCGGACTGAATGGTCAGGGCGAACAGCCTGGCCCGCAGACCGGGCAGGGTGCTGCGGATCCGCTGGCGTTGCGGATGCGCGCCGAAGATTTCGACGTCTTCCGTGCCCTGAAAAAAACCTTCCAGACGCTGGTCCGTCTGGGCTGTGCAAAAAAATTCCGCCTTGCTGTCGCGGGGCAGATAAGGCCAGTCCTCGTGTTTCCAGACGTCGTCGAATGCGCCGAGCAACTGCGTACGCTGGGGCCAGAAGGGCGGAATGGCCGTGAAACTGACGGGTTCGATCGCTTTGTCCGGATCCGTAAGCAGCGCCTTAGGACGCAGCAGGCTGGGCGCCGGCAGCTCTTTGATTTTTTTGTCCGGGCGGTGCCCCTTGCCCAGGGGGTTTTGCTCGCACTGGGGGCCGCCGTAAGTCTGTGTCCAGTCCAGGCGCACGGGCTTCAAAGGGGCCGGATCACTGCAGCGTTCGCCTTTCCAGTTGCGCTCGCCCATGATCTGCAAGCTCTTGTACAGCTCGCCCACCCGAACGCTCACATCCATGCCTGTGGTTTCCTGCTTGGGAAAACAGCGTCCGTAGAGCAGGAATTCGGCCCTGGGCTTGGGATAGCCGGGGTCGAAAATATCGTTTTCACCTAGCGCCTTGGCCAGATTGGCCCACATCTCGGGTTCTAAGAGCAGCTCCCGTGGGCCGCTTTCCGTGAGCGGAAAGCAGGCATAGGCCGAAACCGCCAGGGCGAATCCGCCTTCTCGGGGCAGGATGCGCAGGAACATGCCAAGGTTGTCGGGTTTGATGATATGCATAGGGCTAGCCTAGTTTGATGAGCGTACCGAGTATGGTCGTTGTTCCGGTGGCGCTCAACTCAAAAACTCCCGCCGATATTTTCGTGCTGGCAGAACCGTTCAGGGAAATATCCGCGGTCTTTATGGTGACTGCCGCAGGCTTGACGTAGACATTGGTGGCTGAGGTTGCTGTCAGGCGTATGCTGCTCTCATTGAGCGCGACGCCTAATTGCAGGTCACTTCCCACCGAGAGAGATACATCTGTTGCGCCCAAGGAAAATTTGCCGGTGGTCCCGGTGCCGCCTTTCATGAGAATTTCAGTGGAGTTCATTTTAAACGTCGGATGCAAAGGATCACTACCCATTTGCATGGCAATCGAATTCAATTCGCCACCGCCCCCGTCCAGGATAATGGTGTTGGCTTTTTTCAGTGTTATTGTCGCTTTATTCAGAGGATCCAATGTGGAACTGTTTTTGAGTACGATTTCCGCCTCAGGAGCGATGTCGAAGTTCGCGATCAGTTCGATGCCTTCATCGTGAGAGACTTCAATGGCCGACGAAACCAGGGCGGCGCTCATGAGTGCCTTGAGAGAGGAGAGAGTGACGTGCACGGCTGACGCCACCGCCGCGTCAAAAACGAGATCAAGGCCCGAGACCACGTCGTTGACGATGCTGGAGGCGCTTTTGTATCCATCATCTGGCGTTTCCTTAAGGTGATAGGTCCCGGCCATGATGCCGATATTGGCTGCCGCAGTGGCGATGGATGCGCCTGCCACGAGCCCCAGCGCGACTTTCAATTTGCTGATCAGTCCGGAGTATGGTTCGGGCGGACCGACCAGCAGGCTGTAGCTTTTTCCCAGGAGCTGGTGGCTGGCATCGGAGCAGACGAATTCATGGTCGCCAGCGCCGAATTTGTCGCCTTTGTAATATTCCATGGACGATCCCACGCTGAGTCCCCAGGACAGACCGGCTGAAATCTCGCCTTTGCCCCCGCCGAACAGTTCGTTTTTGAGGCCCACTGTGATGCCCGTGGAAGTGCCCAGTTTGAGCTCCGTGCTCGTTCCAAAGGTGCCGCTGTAATATTCCTTGCTGTAAATCAGGAATTTTCCATCGTTGCCGGATTCTTTTTCGCTTTCTCCACCGGATTCTCCTCCGCTTTCTCCGCCGCTGCTTCCGCTGGAATCTCCCCCGGAGTCACCACCGCTACTTCCTCCCGTTTCCAGCAAGGCCAGACCGGCAGTTTTTCCGGCAACCTGCATGTGCATGAATCCGTTGCCTTGGGTATCACCTATGGCGAACTGGTGACCGCCGGCCGTGATGATGGAGTTGATGTCCTGGTTGGAGGTATCCACGTGGTTGGGTTTGTCGAAATTATGCACCGCTCCGGTTATCAGCGGACGGTCCACATCGCCCTCCACAAAGCTGATCAGCACCTCCGTGCCTTTGTGCAGCGGAAAGTGCATGCCGTAATTGCCTCCGGCATAGGGCTGGGCCAGGCGGATCCAGGAGGATGCCTTGCCGTCCGAACGACCGGAAAGGTCAAAGGGCATGATCACTTTATAGCGTCCGTGGCTGTCCAGCTCGGCGTATTTGCCCGAACCTTCCGCGTCTATGCTGGCGGAGAGCAACCCGTAGAAACGCGGCTTTTTGGTATCCCGTGCGGGGCGAAACTGCTGGCTTACGGGTATGCTGTAAAAGCTGTTGGAATAGACCAGGCTGCCCTTGCTTTCCTGGCGGCTTGCGCCCGGAGCCGTGACGGCTGACCAGTTCCTGGCCGTATGCTGGATGCTCGTCAGCAGATACGCGCCGTTCAGTTCCTGGCGGAAGTGATCCTGCAAAGTGAAAGTGAAGCCGGTCTGCAGACCGGGGCAAAAGCTTTCGCCATGCATCTTCTCTCTGCGGCACTGGAATTCCTGAGCGCGAATTTTGGCGATGGGTTCGGCTTCGCCAGGGCTTTTGAAATTATCCCCGTACGCATAATGCGTGCCCACCCCATGATCGTTTACAGAGGCCTGACCCTTCATTTCCACAGTGGGGTACTGGTAGCTGTAATCCTTGAGCAGAACGTTTTTGGGCACGCTGACGTATTCGGCAATGTAATTCTGGACAAGATTCTCACGGTCAATGTCGTCCAGGCCGGAAGTCGGCTTGAAAGCAAGCTCGGAGTTGGCAAAAGCGACATGTGAAATGGAAGAGTCCGTGAAAATAATTTTTTCACCCGTCTCATCCTGCTCAAAATAGAAATAAATGCCGTAGTGCTCCATCCAGCGCGAAAGAAACTGAAAGTGTGTCTCATTGAACTGACAGACGTATTCCAGGCTCGGATAGCTTGCCTGCAGCCTGAGTTCATAAGCGGTGATATCATTGGCGGAGAGTATGCTTTTCAGAATATCCGGGAAGCTTTTATCCAAAAAAAGCTGGCTGTATTGCTGCAGCGTCAGATTATAAATCTGCGGAACCAGAAGCGCTTCATAGAGCACTTTTCCGGATTCGAACTGCTTGAGTTTCAAGGAAGCGACGATGCCGTTTGCCATCAGCGTATGGTTTCTGCCCTGCATGGTCAGACAGCAGGCTTTCTGCAGGATGTTCTCGTAGTCGATGCTGTTGTCCTGGGCTACAAGCAGAATGTCGTAGTGGTACAGCTCCGAAAGAGCTTCCCTGCCGGTAAAGCTGTGGACAACAAAGGTATCGGACGGAAGATCGTCTACCGTAAATGAAAATTGGTACGGATGTTCGGGCATGTTGGTTGACCTCTGAAGCTGCTGGTGTGGCACGGCAAAGGTTGCAGACTGTTTATTCCGTATTCCTACTTAATAGGTGTTGGTACATGCAGTCAATTGTATACTGTTTTTGCATGCGTGTCGAACGCTTTATCACTTTTATTTCAGTTGGTTGGAATAGTTATAAACATGTAACATACATACTATCGACAGATTACGCACAGGTTACGAACCGCTTATGAACAAAAATGACAGGCTGAAAATATCTGTCAAGATTGAAAAAACGATATCTTTTTAGTATGTTAAAAAATCTTTAGCAGCTATCTAGGCGAAAAAAGAGGGATTTTGTATGACGGATTAGTGACGACTTTTTGCCGCAAGTGTTGTGCGAAAATTTTTTCATCAACAATTTCAGACTGTAACTCTGCTCACAATACTGTTTTTTTAAATAGCGTCTTCACAAATTTACATCTTTGGGGTATTTAAATGCCCACATGCGGATCAAGAAATTATCTTGATCTTTTCTACAATATACTTTTTACATCTCGCGCCCTTATCCGCAACCCCCTGTTTTTATTGCGAGGGGGCGTGAAAAATCGTAAGTCCATTGCAGATGAACACACTTTGGAACCCCGGACTCCCATATCAGTAAGAAGTTTTTGGAGATGCCAGAGCACCTTTTTACAAAAAAGTTCTCCGGCGGCCGGTGGCGTTTTCATTCAATTGAATTCAGGTTCGAAGGGCTTTGCCGCATTGTGGATACGGCACCCCCTTCTGGCCCGTGCAGGAAGGTAAAGTTATGGACACCCCTGTCAGTTCCCCGTGGTCGCGCTTACGCGGCATTCAGCCGCTGAGCCTGTGCGACTGGCCCGGTCATACGAGCTGCGTGTTGTTTCTGGGCGGATGCAACCTGCGTTGCCCCACCTGTCACAACATGGACATGGCCTTTCATCCCGACTGGCTGCCGCCGGTTCGCAAGGAGGAGGTGGTGGAATATCTCACTGCCCGCAAAAGGTGGCTCGAAGGCATTGTGGTCAGCGGGGGCGAACCCACCTGCACGCCTGATCTCGAATCTTTGCTCAAGGAGCTGCGCCAGTTCGGGCTGCCCCTGAAACTGGACACCAACGGCATGCTGCCCGGCGTTGTGGAGGCGCTGCTGGAAGCCGGCCTGGTGGACGAGTTTTTTGTGGATGTGAAAGGGCCGTACGCCAAATACCCGTTGCTGACCGGCAACCGGGCGGACGAAGCCGCTGCCAGGCACAACCTGGAGCGGATTTTCGCTTTGGCCGAATCCCGGCCCCAATCCTTTGTGTTTCGCCTGACCAAGGTTCCGGCGCTGGACGCCGCGGACATCAGAGAGGCCAAATCCTACCTGCCCCAAGGATTTATGTTGCGCCTGCAGAATTACCAAGAACCCAGGAGGGTCCATGCCCAGATTGATAGTGAAACGGGACGGTTGTCAGGAGACATGGTCGACAGACCGCATCGCACAAGCCATTTTCAAAGCGTTGAAGGCCAGCGGCGTCAAAGACCCCCTGTTGGGCAAGCGGCTTGCGCATAAAGTAGAAGACAAACTTGCGGACGTGGACGCGCCTGCCCAGGAGCAGGTGCAGGACACGGTCGAGCTGGTGCTCATGGAGTCCCGGCTCTACAACGTGGCCCGCAAATACATACTCTACCGTGAAAAACGGCGCGAAATCCGCGAACAAAAGGCCGCCTATTTAGACATCGCGGACACCATCGACAACTACCTGGACAAGGCGGACTGGCGCGTCAATGAAAACGCCAACATGTCCCACTCGTTCCAAGGCTTGATGCTGCATCTTTCGGGCACCATCCAGGCGCGCTACGCCCTGGAAAAATACCCGCAGGAAATCCGCGAGGCCCACAACCACGGCTACGTGCACATCCACGACCTGTCCTTCGGACTGGCGGGCTACTGCGCGGGCTGGAGTCTCAAGGATCTGCTGCTTGAGGGCTTCAACCTGGAGGGGCGTTCGTGCGCCGGCCCGGCCAAGCACTTTGATTCGATCCTCGGCCAGATGGTCAATTTTCTCGGCACCCTGCAGAACGAATGGGCCGGAGCCCAGGCCTTCAACAACGTGGACACCTATCTGGCGCCTTTTATCCGCCACGACGGCCTGAGCTACGACCAGGTGCTGCAGGCCATGCAGAAATTTGTTTTCAACCTGAACACCACCTCGCGCTGGGGCGGGCAGAGCCCGTTTACCAACCTGAGCTTCGACCTGGTGCCGCCCAAGCACATCGCCAAAGAAGGCATCATCATCGGCGGCGAGATGCAGGACAGCACTTACGGCGAGTACCTGCCCGAGATGGAGATGTTCAACAGGGCCTACCTGGAAGTGATGCTCGGCGGAGACTACCACAAGCGGATTTTCTCCTTCCCCATCCCGACCTACAACATCACCAAGGATTTCCCCTGGGAAAGCGAGATCGGCGATCTGCTGCTCAAGCTGACGTCCAAATACGGCGCGCCCTATTTTCAGAACTTCATCAATTCGGACCTGAATCCGGAAGACGTCCGCTCGATGTGCTGCCGTCTGCAGATGGATCTGCGCGAGCTGCGCAAGAAAACCGGCGGACTGTTCGGCGCGGGCGATCTGACCGGTTCCATCGGCGTGGTCACGCTGAACCTGCCCAAGCTGGCCTATCTGGCTCAGGGCGAAGAGGACTTTCTGGATCTGGTCACGGAATACGCCGAGCTGGCCAGGAACTCGCTGGAATTCAAGCGCAAGCTGATCAACGACAATCTCGATCGCGGCATGTTCCCCTGGACCCGGCGCTATCTGAAAAACGGCTACAAGGGCCATTTTTCCACCATCGGCCTGGTGGGCGGCCACGAGGCCTGCCTGAACCTGCTGGGCAAGGGAATTGAGACCGCCGGCGGTACGCGCCTGATGCAGCGGACGCTGCACCATCTGCGCGAACTGACCTCGCGTTTTCAGGAAGAAACCGGCAGCCTGTACAACCTGGAGGCCACGCCGGCCGAAGGTACGAGCTACCGCCTGGCCAAGATCGACAAATCGCTCTACAGCGAGATCTACGCCTCGGGCAACGGTACGCCCTACTATACCAACTCCACGGCTTTGCCCGTGGGCATGACCGAGGACGTGATCTTCGCCCTGGAACACCAGGACAAGCTCCAGCCGCTCTACACCGGCGGTTCGGTCTTCCACACCTACCTGGGCGAATCGGTGACGGACAACGAATCGCTGAAGAACTTCATCATCAAGGCCTTCACCAACACCAAGCTGCCGTATCTGTCCATCACGCCCACCTTTTCCATCTGCAAGGAACACGGCTACATCGCGGGCGAACACTTCGAATGCCCCGAATGCAGCGGGGCCACGGAAGTCTATACGCGTATCGTGGGCTACTACCGCCCGGTTTCGCTCTGGAACCGCGGCAAGCAGGCCGAATACAAGGACCGTATCGTCTACGACAGCGTGAGCCTGATGTAGTTTTAGAAATTGGTTGAAGATGCGGCGGGGCCGGAGTCCGAAGGACTTCGGCCCTGTTGTTTTTTAAGAGATAACTATTTTTCTGCTAAAAGTTTGGGAGATTCTGAAAAACCTTTTTTAAAAAGGTCCGTTAGCTGCAGGAGCCATATTATTAAAAAAAGCAAATCTGCTTCAGTTGGTCTGCCAGCGGTCCATGAAGGACTGAGAGTCGCCGCCTTCGCGGATGTGGGAAATCAGCGAGCTTCCGAATATCACTGCCTGCACGTCGCGTCCGAAGGGTTCCAGCTGTTCCGGAGTGGAGATGCCGAAGCCGAGAGCGATGGGCAGGGCCAGTTGCTGTTTGACCTGAGAAAGCTGGGCAGAGATTTCATCGGGCTTGGGAAGGTCGCCGCGTTCGCCCGTGGTGCCGAGCACGGAGACGAAATAGACGTAGCCCGAGGCGACCTGTGCATAGTGCGCGATACGCTCGGGCGGTGTATTCAGGCCGATCTGGCAGATGAAATCAATGCCGTTGTCGGAAAGGCTTTCCCGGAAATCGCCGCTTTCCTGCAAGGGCATGTCCGCGATGATGATGCCTCCCACCCGCGCGTCGGCCGCGTCGGAGGCGAAGTCGTCAAACCCGTAGCGCAGGAAAGGGTTGAGATAGCCCATGAGTACGATTTCGGCGTGGATGGAGTCGCGTCTGGCTTTGAGTTCTTCCAGAATCCAGCGCAGGGTGACGCCTTGGGCAAGGCAGTCTGCGTAGGCCTGTTCCATGACCGGTCCGTCGGCCATGGGGTCGGAAAACGGAACACCGATTTCGATGATATCAGCACCGTTGGCGTCCAGGGAGTGGATTTCCTCCCAAAAGCGTGTTTTGGAGGGAAAGCCCGCGGGCAAGCAGGGAATGAGGGCCTTGCGTCCCTCATACGAAGCCTGATTAATCCTGTCGGAAATGCGTGAATCGCGCATATGGAGTTCCTTTGTTGCTGACGATTAAAAAGAATTCGCTTTGCTGTGGTAATCAAAGATATCCATATCTTTGTCTCCGCAGCCGGAAAGATTGACAACAACAGTGCTGCCGGAAGGAATGTCCGAAGCGTGATCCAGAATCCAGCCCAACGCGTGGCAGCTTTCCAGGGCCACGATGATGCCTTCTTTCTCGGCGAAATGCTTGTAGGCCCGCAGCGCCTGTTTGTCGGTTATGGAATAGTTTTCCACCCGACCGATGTTGCGCAGGTAGGCCAGTTCCGGGCCGACTCCGGGATAATCCAGCCCTGGCGCCACGGAGTGCGAGGGCCTGATCTGTCCGTCCTCGGTCTGAAGCAGAAGCGTATAGGCGCCGTGAAGCACGCCGGGTTCTCCCTGTTCCAGGGTGGCGCAGTTGGGAATGCCCGGATCGCCGCTGCCCGCGCCTTCCACTGCCACCAGGCGGACGTCGTCGTCCGGGATGAAGGCATGAAACATGCCCATGGCATTGGTGCCGGCGCTGACGCAGGAGACCACAATATCCGGCAGTTTTCCCGTCCGTTTTTGAATCTGCTCGCGCGTTTCAGTGCCGATGACAGCCTGGAAATCCCGCACCATGGTGGGGAAGGGATGCGGACCGATGATGGAGCCCATGCAATAGTGCGTGGTTTTCTGTTCGGCGATCCAGAAGCGGAAGGTTTCGCTGATGGCGTCCTTGAGCGTCTGGGTTCCGGATTCCACCACCTCGATATGCGCGCCCAGCAGCCGTATGCGGCGAACATTGTGCAGCTGGCGCTGCATGTCCCAGGCGCCCATGAATACGACGCATTCGAGTCCCATTAACGCAGCGGCCGTTGCCGCTGCAACGCCCTGTTGTCCGGCGCCCGTATCCGTCAGCAGAACCCGTTTGCCCATGTATTTGGTGAGCAGAGCCTGGCCGATGGAATTGTTGATTTCGTAGGAACCCGTATGGTTGAGATCTTCGCGTTTGAGCCAGACATCAAATCCGAGTTCTTTGGAAAGGGTCCTGCAGAGAAAAAAAGGACTGGGTCGGCCGACATAGTCGGTCAAGATCTGGTTGAATTCTTCTTGAAACCCGGTTTGGTACGTGATGTCGCTCAGCGCACGTTCGAGTTCCAGAAGCGGAGGCATTAACAGTTCGGGGACGTACTGTCCGCCGAACGTACCGAAATAGCCTGCTTTCATATGGCTCCCGTTGTTATCCGCCCCTGCCGCAGGCAGGGATGCGGTTATTTTCCTCGTACTGCGGAATCATATTCGCACAATTGTTGAAAGGCGCGGGCCATCAATTGCTGGTCTTTTACTCCGGGCGCGCTTTCCACGCCGGAGTTCAGGTCGATGCCGCAGGGGTTGCAGGCGGCCAGGGCCTGTTTGATGTTGTCCGGACCCAGTCCGCCGGCGATGAACCAGCTTTTGGGACTATTGAGTCCCTGCAGAAAATTGAAATCGAACTGGGTTCCGTGGCCGCCGCCCGTCGTGCCCGCATCAAAAAGCGCAAAGCGCATGTAGGGGGCGTACAGCTCCAGGTCCTTTTCCAGGTCCTGTTTTGTTTCGTAGCGCTCGGGCCAGAAAACCCGCATGACTCGGGGTTTGCCCAGTTCCTGGCAGAAAGCCTGGTCCTGATCGCCGTGCAGTTGCGCGATGTGCAGGCGCGCCCTGCGCATGATGTCCCGGATCTCCTGCGGACTCTGATCCACAAACACGCCGACGCGCATGGCCTCGCCCGTATTGATGGTTTCCGCTTTTTCCGGGGTGATGTAACGGGGACTTTTTTGGTGAAAGACAAACCCAACAAGTCCGGCCTCGAATCGTAGGCAAAGATCTGCATCCGCCTGGGAGGTCAGGCCGCAGATTTTGACCATGGTAACTATGTCGCAGTAAGAGATCATGGCTTATCCTTCAATGAGTTGCTTCAAAGCCATATCAGGTGCGTCGCCTTGCATCAAGAAGGTTCCTACCAGGGCAGCCTGGTAGTCGAGTGATTCCATCAGCTTTAAATCATTATGATTTTGTATGCCGCTGGCACTGATCCAGATTTCTTGCAAAGATGTTTTTTGATCTCTTTTTGCGGCCAGGCGTTCCGAAGTTTGCAAATCCGTCACCAGGGTGTCCAGGTCGCGGTTGTTGACCTGGATGATACGGGATCCGGCTTCTCGCGCCACTTCCAGGTCGCGTTCGTCAAAAATTTCAACCACGCATTCCAGGCCCAGTTCCGCGGCTAGGCCGATCATGGATCCCAGGATCCGGGCCGAATCGAACATCCGAACGATCAGCAGCAGGGCCGATGCCGGAGTGGCCGCGGTCTGCACCACCTGAAGCGGATCCAGCAGAAAATCCTTACGCAGCAGGGGGAGTCCGGGCGCCGTCATCCGTTCCAGATAACCGATTTCGCCCTGAAAGTATTTTTCCTCGGTCAGTACGGAAAGCGCGCTTGCCCCCGCGCCGGCATAACTCGCGGCGATTTCCTCGGGGCCGAACTTCAGGTTGATGACGCCTTTGGATGGAGACGCCCGCTTGTATTCCGTGATCACGGCAATGGAAGAGGACGCCAGAAGCGCGCCGGAAAAAGATGGGCGCTTTCCTGCAAAGGCCGGGGGCAGTTTGCCCTCGGCCTGCAGCGTACGCAATGTATCGATTTCCGGCTGTTTTGCCTGGCGGAATTTCTCCAGCATGTCGGTCTTGTTCGGTTGCTTCGCCGGGTTAGACATCGGCAAGCACCTTCAGTCCGGCACCCTGGGCCAGAGCGACGCGCGCGCGTTCGACGCAATCCTGCAAGCCCTCTTCCGGCTCCAGGAGGTGAATGCCCACGGCCAGGTTGAAGACAAGCATTTCCTGCATGCCCTTGGGGCCTTGTCCGGCCAGCAACTGCTTGAGCACCTCAAAGCCCTGCTCCTTGCCGCTTACGGCCACGTCTTCGAGCGTACAGGACTGAATGCCCAGCTCAGCCGGATCAAGCTCCGTACGTTTCATTTTGCCGTCGGCCACCCAGATCACCTTGGCCGGTCCCCAGGGGGTGAGTTCGTCCAGTCCGCCCGCGCCGTGAACCACCGCGGCCCGTTCCACACCGGCCAGCAGCAGCACTTCGGCCATCAGTTCCATGATTTCGGGCTTGGCCACGCCGATGAGCTGGTGGCTCGGCCGGGACGGGTTCAGCAGCGGGCCGAGAATATTGAACAAGGTCCGGATGGCCAGATCCTTGCGGGTGGGCATGATGTGGCGGAAGGCCGGATGAAAGTTCGGTGCGAATAAAAATACGAAATTGCGTTTGGCCAGCTCGGCCCGGACCTGGTCCGGCTCCGCGTACATGGGCAGTCCGAGGCCTTCCACGGCATCGGCGGCGCCGCATTTGCTGGAAACCGAGCGGTTGCCGTGCTTGGTCACCGCGTACCCCATCCCGGCCAGAGTGATGCTGGTGGCCGTGGAACAGTTGAAGCTCGAACTGTTGTCCCCGCCCGTACCCACTGCTTCAAAAGTCTTGGCGGGCATATCCGTGACCCGTACGGCCCGTTCCAGCAGCGCTTTGACCGCGGCGTTGATCTCCACCGCCGTCTCGCCCTTGACGCGCAGCCCCATCAACAGCGCGCCGCCCTGAGCGGACGAGAATTCGCCGTCCGCCAGCATGGCGAACGCCGTGTCGGCCATTTCCTCCGAAAGGTCCTTCCCTTGCCCCAGATGTTCGAGGATCTCCTTGGTAGTAAACCCCATTGTAAGCTCCTTATTGTCATGGGAAATGCCTCCGGCGGCTTAAGAACCTTTTTGTAAAAAGGTTCTTAAGGATCTCCCAAAACTTTTAGCTGAAATGATCCATAATATTTTGGAAAGAAAGTTTTTTTATCCGCACATCCAAAGTTGTGTGGGCTTCATTCATGCGAGTGAAGCCCACACAACAGTATTTTCTACACCAGCTTGTCCGGGAAGTTGGCCAGGAGCTTCTCTCCGTCCGGAGTGAGTACGGATTCCGGATGGAACTGCACGCCTGCCCAGGGCCGGTCTTTGTAGACCATGGCCATGACTTCGCCCTGGTCGGTTTCCGAGACCACTTCCAGCAGATCCGGCGCCTGTTCGGCACGGACGATCAGCGAATGGTAGCGCCCCACGGTAAGGGGATTGGGCAGTCCGCTGAACAGGCCCTTGCCGTTGTGGGTAATGTCCGAGGTTTTGCCGTGCATGATCTTCGGGCCGATCACGACATCCGCGCCCGCGTGATAGCCCAGGGTCTGGTGCCCGAGGCAGACGCCCAGTACGGGGATCTCTTTGGGCAGGAGTTTCAGAAACTCCAGGCAATATCCTGCGTTGCGCGGATTGCTGGGGCCGGGGGACAGGCAGACCATTTCGAGCTTGCCGCTGGTGGCCAGCTCCAGGAGTTCCGGTCGGTCGTTGCGGATGACCTCCGGATTTTTGCCCAGTTTATAAAACGCCTGCACGAGATTGAACGTGAAGGAGTCAAAGTTATCAATAAGTAAAAACATCGCCGCCTCCTGTGGCCGCCATTATTTCCTGAAGCACTTTTGCTTTGTTGTTGCATTCCAGCCATTCGGTATCCGGCACCGAATCGTAGACGATACCGGCTCCGGCCTGCCAGTGGACCATGTTGTCCCGGACCCAGAGCGAACGGATGATGATGCCGGTGTCTATGTCCACACGGTCCTTGTCCAGGCCGACCCAGCCGATGGCTCCGGCGTAGGGGCCGCGGCTCAATCCTTCGAGTTCGGCGATGATTTCCATTGCCCGGACCTTGGGCGCGCCGCTCAAGGTTCCGGCGGGAAAAGCCGAGGCCAGCACGTCCAGGGCGTCCTTGCCTTCGGCCAGCTGCGCCTTGACGTGCGAGACAATGTGCATGACGTGCGAGTAGCGTTCGACCTGCATGAATTTTTCCACGTTCACACTGCCGGGTTTGGCAATGCGTCCGAGGTCGTTGCGCCCGAGGTCCACCAGCATCACATGTTCGGCCCGTTCCTTGGGATCTTCCATCAATTCCTTGGCCAGACGGTCGTCCTCGACCTCTGAAGCGCCTCTGGGACGCGTACCTGCGATGGGGCAGGTGGTCAGTTCGCCGTTGTCGCATTTGACCAGCAGCTCGGGGGACGAACCCATGAGCGTGACTTTGGGCAGACGCAGGAAGAAGAGGTAGGGCGAGGGGTTGACCTGACGCAGGCGGCGGTACAGCTGGAAGGGTTCGCCTTTGAACGAGGCCTGAAAACGGGTGGAGAGCACCACCTGGATGCATTCGCCTTCCGTGATCATTTCCTTGCCGCGTTCCACGGCCTTTTTATAGGAAACTTCTTCCGGTACATTCTGCACGGGCCCGGCCTGGGGCGGTTCCAGAATGCGGGTCAGGTTTTTGAAGTCGAACTCGGTTTTGACGCCCTCCACCAGGGAAAGCAGGTAGAGCTTGTGGTAGAGGTGGTCGAACATGGCCACCTGACCCGGCAGCACCAGGCAGGATTCGGCCTGTTCCGGCGGGATCAGGGGAGCGAGTTTGGGCTCGAACATCCCGGCCACGCCGTAACCGAAAAAGCCGATCAGACTGCGGCAGATGGGCGGCAGGTCTTCGAAACCTTTGGCAGGCAGAATCTCCAGCTTCTCCATCACGGCCCGCAGACCTTCGATGTAGTCCATGCCGTCGAATTCTTTCATGCCGTTCAAACGCTCGTCGCGGCTGGCCACTTCGAGTTTGCCGTCCTTGGCGGAAAGTCGCAGGCGGTAGTTCCAGGCCACAATGCTGTAGCGTCCGAGGCGTCCGTCCACTTCGGCGCTTTCCAGCAACAGGCCCTGTTTGCTGCCCACCAGTCCGAGAAATAGGCTGATGGGGGTCTGGATATCGGCCGGCAGCAATTTGCCGGTTTGATGCAACTGTATGCGTTCCATAGGAAAAGTCTCCTTGGTTCAGCGTCTGTTAAGTACTTATTCCAACCACCACTTGGCGCGTTCGACCAGGATGTCGATGTCGCCGCCCGCGGCCACGTGCAGATAATTGCGGTAGCTGCGTACGGCGTCCTGGCTGAACGGATTGGTCTCGAAAAGCATGGCGAACAGCTCGGCGTCTTCGGTGACCATTTTGCGGGCCGCTTCCAGGCGGCGCTCGAACGAAGGCGTCAGGAATTGTTTGACGCCTTTGTCGTGCGCTAGCACCGAAAGATAGGCCACGGTGGTCACGAAGTTCAGTCCCTGAATCACCGCTGCCGCACGATCGTGCTCCTCCGCCGTGGTTTCAAAGGGCGTGAATCCCAGCCCGCGCATCCAGTCCGCCACCGCGCGGCAGGCCGAGCCGTCCGCGTCGTCGCGTCCGGGCGTCAGAGCCACCCGCGTATCCTCCGGCGGCGTGGGCCCGAAGAGCGGGTGCGTTCCCACAACCGGCCCGGAGTAGTGTTTGAGCATGGATGCCAGGGGCTGCACCTTGACCGAGACGTTGTCGATGAGGATCTGCGGCGGTTCCAGCACCTGGACCGCCAGTTCGAGCACCTCATCCACCGCTTTGGCCGGCACGGAGAGCAGCAGCAGGTCCGCCCCCCGGATGCCCTGGCGCAGCTTGTCCAGGCTCAGGGGCCTGTCCATGGCGCGGACTTCGTATCCGGCCGCCAGGCTGCGGGCCGCGAACATGCCGCCCATCTGGCCGCCGGCGCCGATGATGGCCACGCGGCGGATGTGTCTAAAGTCCGGGTCCGATGTTTGCTTTTCCGACATTGTGTTCTCTATTTAAGCTTTTCCGAGACGTTCTCAGGAAAGGAAATCACGTGGACCGAGTCGTCCTTGAAGACCTTGGCCACGCCCTCGGACGTGTCGAAAATGGTCCAGTATTCGACCCCCTGTACGGTCTTCTGGGTCACGAGCTGGTAACGGCCGATTTCGGCGCCCATGGTGGGAGCCGGCTGGGGTGCGTTGCGCGCGCCCAGCAGCAGTAACAGGCAACAACCAAGAATGAGACCGAGCAGTACGCTTTTCAGGTCCATGAGATTCCCCTTGTTCTTTTACGTTGCGACCGGATCGGCAGGCTAGGCCTGCATCAGGTCGTTCCATTGTTCCCAAAAACGGGGGTTGGATTTTGCCACGCATTCGGGCTGGTCCAGTTCCACGCGCACACCCGCGCGCTGGAGCAGGGCCATGCTCATGGCGATGCGGTGGTCCCCATGGGCGGAGAACCGTATGGCGTCGCCTCCTGCCGGGAGGGGGGCGGGCTGGATATGCAAACCATCTTCCAGCACGTCCACCTGGCAGCCTGTACGGGATAATTCCTGGGCCACGGCAGCGAGGCGGTCGCTTTCTTTGATGCGGAGGTGGGCCACGTTGCTGATACGTGTCGGGCCCTGGGCCATGGCCGCCACAACGGATATGGTGGGCACGATGTCCGGACACGATCCCATGTCCGCCTCGATGCCGCGCAGCTGGCCGGGATGTACGGTGACCACATCGTCCGTCCAGGAAATCTGCGCGCCCATGCGTTCGAGCAGTTCCAGGATGGCCCGGTCGCCCTGCAGGGAATCCTTGCGCAGGCCCCGTACCGATACCGGTCCGGGTCCGGCCGCTCCCGCTGCCAGAAAATAGGATGCGTTGCTCCAGTCGCCTTCCACGGCGTATTCCTGGGGCTGATACATGCCAGGGACTACATGAAACCGCAGGATGCCGGGCTCCACATGGCCCGGCGTGCGCCAGTCCACCTCCAGCCACTCCCCGTTCTCATTTTTCTTTTCCACCCGGAAACAGATGCCGAAGTCCTTGAGCGTCTGGAGCGTCAGCCCCACATAGGGCCAGGACACGACTTTTTTGCCGCCGATGTAGATGTTCAGCTGCTGGCGGGCAATGGGCGCTGCAAGCAGCAGGCCCGAAAGATACTGGCTGCTTTCGTCCAGACCGATGGTGAGGTCGCCGCCCCTCAGTCCGCAGGCTTTGATGACAAAGGGCGGATAACCCGGTTTTTCGTCAAAGGTGATATCCACGCCGTGGCCGCTGAGCACGTCCGTGAGCGCGGCGACGGGTCTGTCATGCATCCGGCCGCGGCCGAAAATGCGGAACACGCCCAGGCCTACTGGCAGGATGCCGGTAAGCAGGCGGCAGGTGGTGCCGGATTCGCCAACGTCCAGATCCAAAGGATCCACGGGCCCGCCCGCGGGAACGCCGTTGAGGCCCCGGACGTCGTAGGTGCCTTCTCCGGTTCGTTCGATCTGGGCGCCGCAGGCAACCAGGCATTCCCTGGTCCGTTCCAGGTCGTCGCTTTCAAGCACGCCGCTGAGCTTGGATTCGCCAACTGCCAGAGCCGAAGCGATCATGGCCCGGTGCGACATGGATTTGGAGGGCGGCGCGGTTACTACGGGGATGCTTTGCTGCATAATCGGGTTCTCTTTCTGGACCGGCCGGGGCCAAAGGGTCCGGTTAAAATGTTGCGGTGTCCGGTTGGTACTGCCTAGTCCGGGACTCCGGCGGACACGTCCAGAGACGGCCCCACGGGATAACTGCCCAGGATGCGCAGCGAATGGCACGCGTTGCTGAGTTCGGCCACCAGCTTGGCGTACTCCTGACGGCTCAAATCGCATTCCACATCCACAAAAAAGACGTATTTCCATTTTTCGCCGCGTTGCGGACGGGATTCCAGCTTTTTCATGTTGATGCCTTCGTGGGCCAGCAACTGCAGCACCTCCACCAGGGAACCCGGCCGGTCGGGCAGGGAAAAAAGCATGGAGGTCTTTTCCCGGCCGTCCTGCTCGGAAGGCGTGGAACTGATGATCACGAAACGCGTCCAGTTGTCAGGCAGATCCTCAATACCCGCGGCGATGATGTTCAACCCCATGCGGGATGCCAGGCGGTGGTGTCCGATGGCCGCGCAACTCGGATCGTCGGTCGTTTCCATGACGCGCCGTGCCGCGGCAGCCGTGCTTTCCGTGGGAATGATGGCCGCGTTGGGCAGGTTGCTGCGCAGCCAGCCCGCGCATTGCGCCAGGGGCTGCGGATGCGAATACACGGTTTTGATCTCGGACAGGGAAGAGGCCCGGCCCAGTAGGCTGTGGCAGATCCGGCAGAACAGTTCGGCCTGGATGTGCACGTTGCTATAGCTCAGAAAGTGGTCCAGACTCTGGCCCACCGTGCCCTGGAGCGAATTCTCCAGCGGGATGATGCCGAGTTCCATTTCGCGTTTGGCCACGCTGCTGAAGACAGCCTCAAAGTCGGGCATGGGCGCGAATTCCACACTGCGTCCCAGAAATTCCACGCCAGCAAAATAGGAGAACGTTCCTTCCGGCCCCAGATAGCCCACCCGTTGCGGACGCTGCAACGCGCGCGAGGACGAAAATATTTCGCGGTACACGGAGCGCAGATGCTCGGCCGGCAACGGCCCTTTGCTGCGGGTGATCAAACCATCCAGTACGTCCTTTTCGCGGAAGGGCTTGAAAATGATGTCTTTGGTGCCCGCCTTGATGGCGCCCACCTCCAGCGAGAGCGAGGCCCGCCGGTTGAGTAGTTCGAGAATGTCCTGGTCCAGGGAGTCAATCTCCCCCCGGACCTCGGCCATACGCTCGGATGCGGCTTTACTGTCTTCTGTCATTGCGTGCGATCCTTTTTTCCACCAAGCAACGTCGTGGGGTTCCCCGCCCCACACCCCCGCCAGGGCAGCGGCCCTGGACGCGCATAATTAAGGGGCGAAATCGTACCAGTTAAATTGTATAAAATTCCTCAGAAATCATGAAAAAGGGCTCATTAAACGCCAAAGACCTTACTCCTCCTTGATTTCCTCCTGGATACGCATGCCGAAATGGCGTCCGGCCACATCGGAGCGGCAGAGGATCCGGTCGCCTTCCTTGAGAGAAACCACGCTGACGGCCCTGCCTTCGGTGGAGACCACGCGGATGGTTTCCGCGTTCTGCAGGAACACGGCCCCTTTGGCGGATCCGTCTTCCAGTTCGGCCTCTATGAGCAGCATGGGCCGCACTTCAACCTTGGCCCTGCCGATGACGGCCAGGCTGGTGGAGCCGTCGGCGCCCACGATGAGCACTTCGTTGCCCGAGCGCAGCTCCTCCAGGTAGTTGGTCCGGTCTCCGGGCATCACCGCATAGGCGTGCACGGCGCCGGCATTGATGCGGAACGGCCGCGCCGCCACATAGGGGTTGTCTTCGGTTTCCGCGTGCACCAGAAAGGTGAACGCGGACGAATTGCCCACCAGCATGCCCTGTCCGTATTTCAGGAGGGAGAGCGTGTCCACGCAGACCCGGTGCCCGAGTCCTACGGGGCGGATGGTGGTGACCCGGGCGGGTGCCAGTCCGATGTTGCCCTGGCTGAGTTTGAGTTCGGACACGATGGCCTTGAGTTCGGTGGCGGCTTCGGGAAGAACCACGATGGTATCCACGCCGCGTTCGAGAATGCCCGCGGCCAGGCGCGCCTTGTCAAGGCTTTCGGCCTCCACTGCCAGACCCGTACCCTGGGCCAGAATGTTTTCCACAGGAATGATCTCCCAGCCTTTGGTCAGGCAGACGGAAGCGCCGTTTTGCATGGCGGCAACCGCCGCTTCCTCGTCGGCTTTTTCGTTGAGCGTATGCCAGGAAAAATCCTCGGGCGTACGTACGGTGACCCGTCCCAGGGAGGCGATGGCCTCCACGTCGGTTTGTTCGGCGATGATGCCGTCCACTCCGGATTCCAGGGCGATGGTCAGGAGTTTCTTGTCAAAGGGTATGGCTTTGAACCAGATCTCTTTCATTTTTTCCTCAAAAAGTATGCGGCCGTACGGAACGTCCGGTCAAGAGCTGAGTTTGGCTTCGGCTTCTTCCACGGACCAGTCCTCGTGCACGATGCCGTTCAGAGCCTGGATCAGCGCGGTGGTATTCTGGTGCTGGAACACGTTTCTGCCCATGGACAGACCCGCTGCGCCGGCCTGCATGGCGTCATGCACCATCTGCAGCAGGCCGCGGTCCGTTTCCTGCTTGGGGCCGCCGGCGATGACCACCGGAATGCAGCAGCCATCCACAACTTTGCTGAAACTGTCAATGTCGCCTGTGTAGGCCACTTTGACCACGTCGGCGCCGATTTCCATGCCCACCCGGGCGCAGTGCGCCACCAGTTCGGGGTCCAGCTCGTTTTCCACTTTCGGACCGCGCGCGTAGACCATGGCCAGAAAGGGCATGCCCCAGTCAGCGGCCTGTTCGGCGGCTTCACCGGCTTCCCTGAGCATTTCGCGTTCGGTTTCCGCACCCAGGTTGATGTGTACGGATACGCCGTCCGCTCCCTGTTTGATGGCCTCTTCCACGCTGGTGATCAGCGTTTTGGCATTGGGCGCAGGGGAAATGCCCGTGCTGGCGGACAGGTGAATGATCAGGCCGATGTCGCTGCCAGAAGTCCGGTGTCCGCAGCGGACGAGGCCTTTGTGCATGACCACGGCGTTAGCGCCGCCCTCGGCAATGTTGTTGACCGTTTTGCGGAGGTCGACCAATCCGTAAATAGGGCCGACCGTGAAGCCGTGGTCCAGTGGAACTATCACGGTTTTGCCGGTGTTTCTATTGAAAATCCGTTCTCTGCGAATTGCTTTTCCATTACGCATGATACTCTCCTTTTAAAAAAGCCTTTGAAGGGTTTTCATGATTCTCCAAAAACTTTTACCTGGCGCGTTGATGGCAAAAATAAACATCCCTTAAACACGCGGGTCCAGGGGGGGCGTTTCCCCCTGGCGGGGTTTGGGGCAGAGCCCCAAAGTAAGCTTCTCTTGAAAAAATGATTAGTTGTACTCTTCCAGCAGTTCCATGGCCTGTTCGACGTCCCAGTCGCTGTGGACCACGCCGTGCAGGGCCTGGACCAGGAGTTTGGGGTTGGGGTGCTGGAAGACGTTGCGCCCCACCGAGAGGCCCGCGCCCCCGGCCTGGATGGAGTCGTGGGCCATCTGGACGATATCCCTGGTGTTCTCCATTTTTTCACCGCCCGCGATGACCACGGGGACGCAGCAGGCTTCGACCACGGCGGCAAAGGACTTGATATCGCCGGTGTAGTGGACTTTGATGACATCGGCGCCGAGTTCTTGCCCAACCCGTGCGCAATGTTTGACCACTTCCGGATCGTATTCGTTGGGGATCTTCGGACCGCGCGCGTAGAGCATTGCCAGAACCGGCACGCCCCAGGACGCGGCCTCGGAGCTGACCATGCCCAGGTCTTCCAGCATCCGGGATTCGGTTTCGTCGCCCAGGTTCACGTGCAGCGAAACAGCGTCCGCCCCCATGCGCAACGCGTCTTCCACCGTGGCCACCAGGGTCTTGGCGTTGGGCGTGGGCGAAAGACAGGTGCTGGCCGAAAGATGCAGAATCAGCCCGATATCCCGGCCGTAGCCGCGGTGCGTGCAGCGGGGCAGCCCTTTATGCATCAGCACGGCGTTGGCGCCGCCGTCCGCGACTTTGTTGACCGTGCCCTTGAAATCCACCAGGCCGTAAATCGGTCCAACGCTGACCCCGTGGTCCATGGGGACGATAATGGTCCGGCCTGTATTTCGATCGAAGATTCTTTCCAGACGTACGCCTTTTCCTAACAACATGATGCCTGCCTCCCTTTGGCTGCCGGTTGTGGCCTGTAAGCCGTTTTTTCAGATCCCCGGTGTGCGTTGTAAAATAAAAAAGGGCCGCCAGCTTTCGCCTGCGGCCCTTTTATGAGGATCTTTTTTAGTTATTTAGTCGTGTTACACACATCCTCTCACTGGACCACAGGCGAATATGCACCAAAAAAAATAAAAAAAGAAATACTGAAAATAGGAAGGGGCCTGGGTCAGGTTGGGATTACATGTGTGCATGGGGTCTTTCTATGTGAGTACGTGCGAACCTGTCAAGACAAATTTTTCGTTGTCACCATTTTTTAACATAACTTCCTTGCCGGAAGGCCCAGAGCATATTGTGCTCAGTTTCCAGGGCGCCGTCTGCTGCGCAGGATCTGCCAGGTCAGGCCGCAGAAAATGAGGGCGATGAAGAGGCACACGCCGTAAGGGAACGGCAGCGCGCTCACTTCCGGTATCAACAGCAGGGCAAGGCCATAAGGCAAACTTATCAAGCCGCCCGGGTTCCCGAGGGATTCGGCGTTGGTGCCGTCCAGGTCTGCCCGCACAAGAGTTTTGAAATCCGTGCTCGCATTGACGACATAGAGTTTATTGTTGGAAACATCGAGGGCAATGCCTGCTGGCCCCCCCAATAAAGCGCTCAGACCGGTCAACTCCTCCGCATTGGAGCCGTTCAGGTCCGCGCGGATCACCTTGCTATTGGAGTTACTGGCGAGATACATTTTACCGGCAGCCGTATCCAGGGCTATTGCCATGGGCCGATTCAACAGGCTGCCCGGGTTCCCGAGATTTTCGGGGCTGGTTCCGTCGAGATTGGCTCTTACAACGGTGTTGGTCAGATAATTGGCTATGTAGACTTTGCCTGCGCCGGTATCCAGGGCAATGCCGTAGGGTGAACTCAGGGGATTGGCCCCGCTTATGGTGATGGAGATGGTCTCCGGACTCGTTCCGTCCAGATTCGCCCGTACCAGCGCGTTGAGTGAAGCGGAAACCCCGTACAGTTTGCCAGCGGACACATCCAGGGCGATGTCCTTGACCAGGGCAGCCCCCCCGAAATTACCGAGGTCTTCGGGTGAAGTTCCGTCCAGATTGGCGCGGGTTATTTTTCCGGACGCCAGGTTGGCGACGTAGACTTTGCCAGCCGTGGAGTCCACTGCAATACCGCAGGGGGAAGTGAGCAGACTGTTCAAATCGCCGAAATTCTCGACGTTGGTCCCGTCAAGATCCGTACGGAACAGTATTTTGTTGTTGTTGCTGGTGATATACACTTTGGATTGGGCATATGCTTCTGGTCCGGGCAAAAAGGAGAAAGACAGCAAACAGACCATGACCACAAACCAGAACCAACGATGCGTCCGGCAAACCGGCATCCGGCGACATTTTTTCCGGATGGCTTTGACTTTCATGCGAGTTCTCCCTCGATAACAAGCTGTTGGTGTCCGCCTGTCTGGGCTGCGGACCTCCCGGCAGTCCGGACAGAGGATTCAACCTTGTGTTACTCCAGGGGGAACACCATGTCTGTGGTGAAATAGCACTACATGCATGCGTTGCCGGTTTGTTTTTGCGGTTCATCAGTTGAAAGGCCTCTAAAAACAGAACAGGATAGATCCTCTTTTACCTTTTACCGCGTTGCTACGTTGGGGTGCATGCACATGGAACTCATGGATATTGCAGCGGAGCAGATTGACGTCATAGAACCCTTGTGGCGCGAATTGAACGCGCTTCATCTGGAAAAATCGTATTGTTTCAAGGAGTATTTTACGAATTTCACTTTCCGGGAGCGTTGTGAAAAATGGCTGGCCATGGATGCTTTAAAGATAATCGCTGCCGGAAAAAACGGCGGACTGGTTGGCTATTGCGTTGCGTCAATATATAATGGCGCCGGGGAAATCGATTCGATTTATCTGCAGCCGGAGGTCCGCGGTGCGTCGCTGGGGAAAGAGCTCATGGAGGCCGCATTGTCGTGGCTGGCCGGGCAGGGGTGCACCCGAATCGGCATCAGCGTTGTGGAAGGCAATGAAGAGGTCATCCCCTTTTATGAAAAATTCGGTTTCAAAGTGAAAAGCCGCGTTTTGGAGCTGAAAAGCGTCTGACAGGGAAGAAGGGACACAGTTAGGCATTTCTTGTTTTTTTTATGCGGATTTACGCGGAATGAAGCGTAGTCCGGGAAATTTCTGTCTGTCGGGGCGGGCAGGCGTAGCGGCGGTTGTCTGGAAAATGTTCAATAGATAAAGGAGGAATGAAATCTTAGTCTTGACACCCAAATGGGAGAAGGCTATCTGCAAAACCTGACAGGGTGTATTGAAATCTGTAAACGAGGCGGGCGTCAAAGCAGCAAAGCCAGCAGCTCGGGGGCTGCAGCATATGCAACGGCGCCGGTTTCAAGCAGGGTTTCCGCATTGCCCGGATTCCCGGGCCGGAAATCACAACTTCTCAGTTGGAGGGAAAAATGGGTTATTCTGTAACTGTTGACGCTGACAAATGTGTTGGCGATGGTGAATGCGTAGACGTATGTCCTGTTGAAGTTTACGAGCTGCAGGACGGCAAGGCTGTTCCCGTAAACGAAGAGGAATGCCTGGGCTGTGAATCCTGCGTCGAAGTTTGCGAGCAGGATGCCATCACCATTGAAGAAAACTAAACCGGAAACGACTGCGTCGGCAGTCGACTCCGTCAAAGAATCATGAAAGCCCTGCCGCGCGAGCGACAGGGCTTATCTGAATAATCCGCACACAATCTGGGGAAGCAGCCGGCCATTCCCAAAGATATTTGCAGGGTGGACGCACATACTGCCCTACAGCGATTATAACCTTCGGGTTTTTCTTCCGCTTCAATTCCGCGTTCTCCGCATGCTACCGGCCACTTTTCCATTGCTTCAGGATGACAAGCGAAGAAGAAGTGCTTACCTCTTTTCCCATCCGGGACAGGGCCTCCCGGCCGACACGATCAAACCCGATTTAAGGAGCCAGCAGTCAATGGATTTTGATTTCACAGAATATTTCAAGAGATACGAAGCCATAGTCGCGGAAGTGGACGCCATTTTTGAACGCGTGCACCAGGAATACGCTGATCGCGTGCAATGTGGAGTCGGCTGCAGTGACTGCTGTTACGCCCTGTTCGACATCAGTTTGATCGAAGCCCTGTACCTGAACCACAAATTTCTTGAGACCTATGACGGCGCCGCGAAATCCGTTATTTTCGACCGCGCCGACAAATCCGACCGTGAAAACTACCGCCTGAAGCGCCGTGTCTTCAAGGCGTCGGAAGAAGGCGTGCCCGCTGCGCAGATTCTGGAAGACATCGCCAAAATGCGCCTGCGCTGCCCGCTGCTGAATAAAGAGGACAAGTGCGACCTCTATGCGTACCGGCCCGTGACCTGCCGTCTTTACGGCATTCCCACGGCCATTGAAGGGCAGTCGCACACCTGCGGTAAATCTGGTTTTGAACCCGGACAGCCATATCCGACTGTCAATATTGACAAACTCCAGGATAAGCTGATCCAGCTGAGCCAGGAGCTTGTCAGCACCCTTGCCACCAATCATACGCAGATGGGCGAAATCCTGGTGCCGGTTTCCATGGCGCTGATCACCACGTATGACAAGGACTATCTGGGCATCATCGATCCGGAAAATGAAAGCGTTTTTGGCGGGCCCCCCACTCTTGACGAAGCAGAGGCGGAAGGGACGGGATCGAGCGGCAGCGCCTGGGTCATCGGCGGCAAGGACGGCGAGAACTACAGGATCGACGACATCTGCAAGTCCTGCACTGCGGAAGGCTGCGATCCCAATTCCCGAGATCCGAAGAAGTGCGGCATGACGCCGGGCGGAGAAAAGAAATGAGCAATCTCAACGCGGAAGAGCAAAAGCGTTATATTTACGAAAAGCTCTCTCCACGGCGCAAGAAATTCATAGATCGTATTGGCTATGACAAGTGGGATCCTTTTCAGGAACCCAAGGACCCGATTGAAATCCGGAAGGATCCGTCCAACCGTACGACCCAGCAACTGGTACGGGAGTTTCTCCAGACGCGCGAACCGCAGAAAGTCAACACGCCCTATTCCCAAGGCGTGCTGGAAATGGCCCTAGGCCTGATCAACCGTCAGGACCGTTTTCAGGGAGCGTACGAGTTCTGTGTCTGGTATCACGAACTCCTTAAGAAAGAAGGAATTGATTATGACGATGAGTAGCCAGGAAACTCAGGCCCAGAACGGAGAAACCGTTGAGCAGCGTATTGCCGATCTCAAAGCCAAGCTCAGCGCCAATCCGCAATGTGGAAACCACCACTACAACCTTGGCGTGGCCTATCTTGCCAAGGGGGACTGGGTGGAAGCCGAACGCAGCTTCCATGATGCGGTGTCCAATTCGCCCACCCTGGTGGAGGCCTATATCCAGCTCGGCGGCATCGCCATGCACCGCGGCGATCTGGACGGTTGTCTGAACTACAACCAGAACGCCGCCAATATCCGTCCCATGTTCGCCACCCCCTGGGGCAATATCGGTTTTGTGCACATGCAGCGCGGCGATCTGAAATCCGCCGTCAAGGCCCTGGAAAAAGCCGTGAAACTCGACGGCAATTTCGTGCAGGCCCTGGCCACCCTGGGAACGGCCTATCTGAATGAAGGCGACCCGGAACGGGCGCTTACGGTCTGCCAGCGGGCTGTTGAAGTCGAGCCCATGTTCGGCCCGGCTTACAACAACATGGCCATTGCCTACCTGCAGTTGAACCAGCCGGAAAAAGCCGTGGAATGCGTGGACAAGGCCAGGGAAACAGGCCTGGAAGTGCATCCCAAACTGCTTGAGGAAGTCGAGGCGTACCGTACGCAGCAGTAGCCCGTCAGTATCTGATAGCTTCGGCTGCAGCCTGGAAACAGCAACGGACCGGAAAGTGTAATGCTTTCCGGTCCGTTTTTTAGTGGCGGTAAACACTGCCGGCACCGGTATGAGATGATTTCTCTCGGCTTCTGTGCTACATACGAATCGGAGAACAGGCCCGGAACCCATGCCGCCCGGCCTGTCCGCCGGCAGACCGTATGCGATACGGTATTTGAGAATGCAGAAAACCAAACGGAGGTTTTTTATGCCTGGTTTGACCCAGCTTCCGGCCTGGAAGGCGCTTCAGGAGCATTACGCCGAGGCCAAAGAGCTGCAGATGCGCGATCTGTTCGCCAATGACCCGCAGCGGTTCGCCAAATTTTCGCTCCAGCTCAAGGATATGCTTTTCGATTATTCCAAAAACCGGATCACGGAGCAGAGCCTTGCGCTGCTGCTGCAGCTGGCCCGTGAGACCCAGGTGGAGCAGAAGATCGCGGCCATGTTCGCCGGGGAAAAGATCAACGTCACCGAGGGACGCGCCGTGTTGCACATTGCCCTGCGCAATCGCTCCAACCGCCCGATCCTCGTGGACGGCGCTGACGTCATGCCCGAGGTCAACGCCGTGCTGGACAAAATGCGCGCCTTTACCGAGCGCGTCCGTTCCGGCGCTTGGAAAGGCTACACCGGCAAAACCATCACGGACGTGGTCAACATCGGCATCGGCGGTTCGGATCTTGGTCCGCTGATGGTCACCCAGGCCCTGAAGCATTACGCCACGGACACACTGCGCTCGCATTTCGTCTCCAACGTGGACGGGTCGCACCTGGCCGAATGTTTAAAAGGAGTGAATCCGGAAACAACCCTGTTTATAGTCGCTTCCAAGACCTTCACCACCCAGGAAACCATGGCCAACGCCCATTCCGCGCGCAAGTGGCTGCTGGACGCCGCCGGGGATGAAAGCGCCGTGGCCAGCCATTTCGTGGCCCTGTCCACCAATGCCGAAGGCGTGGCCGCATTCGGTATCGATACGGAGAACATGTTCGAATTCTGGAACTGGGTGGGCGGCCGCTATTCGCTCTGGTCCGCCATCGGCCTGTCCATTGCGCTGGCCGTGGGCATGGACAACTTCGAGTCCCTGCTGGGCGGCGCGCATCTGGCGGATGAGCATTTCCGCAGCGCCCCGCTGGACAAAAACATCCCCGTACTCATGGCCCTGCTGGGTATCTGGTACGGGAATTTCTTCGGCGCCGAGTCCCACGCCATCCTGCCTTATGACCAGTATCTGGCGCGTTTTTCCGCCTATTTTCAACAGGGCGACATGGAAAGCAACGGCAAAGGCGTCACCAAACAGGGCGAATTCGTCGACTACGACACCGGCCCGATCATCTGGGGCGAACCCGGCACCAACGGACAGCATGCCTTCTACCAGCTGATTCATCAGGGCACGCGGCTGATTCCCTGCGATTTCATCTGCGCCGCCCGTACGCTCAATCCGCTGGGCGAGCACCACATGCTGTTGATTTCCAACTTTTTCGCTCAGACCGAAGCCCTGATGCGCGGTAAAACCACTGAGGAGGCCAGGCAGGAACTGCAGTCCAAAGGCGTTTCCGGCGACGAACTGGGCAGGCTCGCCGTTGCCAAGACCTTCCCGGGCAACCGGCCGACCAATTCCTTCCTGCTTAAAGAACTCACGCCCGAATCCCTGGGCATGCTCATCGCCCTGTACGAACACAAAATCTTCGTCCAGGGGGCTATCTGGGATATCAATTCGTTCGACCAGATGGGCGTGGAACTGGGCAAGGTCCTGGCCGTGAATATCCAGAAGGAACTGCGTACGGGAGGGCAGGTTAGCTCCCACGACAGCTCCACCAACGGCCTGATCAACTACTATCTCGAGAACAAGCAGGAATAGTAAGGTTTCCGGCGGCTTAAGGACCTTTTGGGGCTTATAGCGTTTTTGAAAAGGGGTGCGCAAGAGCTGACCGTTAGTTCAGTCCCAACGGGACGAAATAAATGAAGCCCAGGGGGTACCCCTGGGTATGAGTAGTGCGAGAAATTTAGAGCCCTGAAAGGGCGGCATGGTGAAAGAAGGTTTTACTGCCATGCCGCCCTTTCAGGGCTCATTTCGTTCTGTTTGCCAAACCCAGGGCGTTGCCCTGGGCTAAAATTATTTCGCCCCGTTGGGGCTTTTCAAGTCGGAATTGAGAAAAGGGGCGTTTCGAGAGCTCTTCGCCCCGGCAATCGACCAGCTAAAAGTTTTTGGAGGTCCTTAGGAACCTTTTTCCAAAAAGGTTCCTAAGCCGCCGGAGGCATTCCCCATTCTCCGCTCTTCATTCTCCACTCCCCATTTTTCATTGCCTACCAGGCGATGAGCAGCAGGGCGGTCAGGGCGGCGGCGACTCCGGCCCATTGTCCGGGCCGCAGACGTTCGTTCAGCAGGCAAGAGGCCCAGAAGACCGTGGCGCCGGGGTAGAGCGAGGAGAGCACCGCGGCGATATCCAGCCTTCCGAGTCCGGCGGCCAGGGCGAAAAAGATGTTGCCGCCAGCATCCAGGATCCCGGCCAGAGCGATGATCCAGCCGAAGTGCATACCCGGCATACGCAGTTGCCCCCGCATACGGGCAATGCAGGCGAACAGCACCACGGAAGTCGTACGGGCGCTGATCAGCGGCCAGAGGTAGGCCGTATCGCTGGCCTGGTCGATGCAGACGAAAAAGCCGGCGAAGCCGAGTCCGGCCGCGAAGGCGAGCTTAAGATCCGTTGCCCCCCCTCCATGTTTGTCTTTTTGCCCTTTGCGCGGACGCAGCCCCCCTCCGGAAAGAAACCAGACCGCCACCAGGGCCAGAGCGATACCGAACAAGCGGTGCGCAGCGGGCATGCCGTCCAGGAATATGGACACCAGCACCGGCAGCACGGCGGTGCTGATCGCGGATACGGGCGCCACCACCCCCATACGGCCGTGGGCCAGGGCCCGGTAGAGCATGGTGCAGCCGGTCGCGCCGAACAATCCGGCCAAAGATCCCAGCAGCAGATTCCCCAGTCCGGGAAAGGGCTCGGAAAACAGCATCGCCAGAACAACGAGCATGAGCAGACCGGCGGCCTGCGACAGCACCAGCACGTTGAGCACGCTGTTCTTTTTGGTGGCAAAGCCCGCGGTAAAGTCCGCGGAGCCCCAGACCAGGGCCGAAAGAATGCCGCAGCCCATGGCCAGGGTTTGTGAATCAAACATATTTTTTCTCCAGACAAGGCGTTACGGATGCACTACGCCAGGCCCCATGAGAAGTAAAATTACTATTTGTCATTACCAATAAGAAAAATTAATACACAGGATGCTAGATTACAAATTATTGGAAGCGCTGGCCCTGGTGGTGGAGCAGGGGGGCTTTGACAAGGCGGCCCGTACGCTGCATCTGACGCAGTCCGCTGTGTCCCAGCGTGTCCGGCAGCTGGAAGAGCAATCCGGCCTGATTCTGCTGGCCCGGACATCCCCGCCCAAGCCCACGGCCGCGGGCCTGCGTATGCTCAAGCATTACCGGCAGGTCCGGCTGCTGGAGGACGACCTTTCCGACGTGTTCGCCCCGGCAGCGGACGCCTCCGGAGACACTCCGGCGGTCAGCCTGCCCATCGGGGTCAACGGCGACAGCCTATCCACCTGGTTTTTCCAGGCTGTGGAGCCTTTCCTCGAGCAGGACAGAGCTTTGCTGGACCTGCGTATCGAGGACCAGGAACTGACCCACCGGCTGCTGCGCGACGGCGATGTGGTGGGCTGCGTGAGTACGCTGGACAAAGCCATCCAGGGCTGCAGCCTGGCGTACCTCGGGCGGATGGACTACCGTCTGGTCTGCGCGCCCGGCTTCGCCCGCCAATGGTTCGCCCGTGGCGTGACGCAGGAGTCCGTACGCCGGGCGCCTTCCGTGGCCTTTGACCGCGTGGATAATCTGAATCTGCTCTACTACCGGAAAAAATTCGGAACTGTTCCGCCGGATATCCCCGTACATTACATCCCCTGGCCCGAGCAGTTCAACGAGTTCATCCTGGCGGGCCGCGCCTGCGGCATGATGCCCGACCAGCACACAGAATCGCTGCTGGAGGCCGGACGGCTGGTGAATCCGGATCCTGAGCTTGTGGTGGCCGTGCATCTCTACTGGCACAGCTGGAACATCGCCTCGGAACTGCTGCAGCATTTCAGCCGCGTATTGCTGGACGGCGCGCACCGCCTGCTGCGCGGAACCGCTCCCTGAGCCCGGAATTCGTCGGTATAGCGCGCGCCCGATCCGGAAACCAGCTGGGGCAGCGTATAGTTGCCTTCCGGCGTGTCCACTTTGGCGAAGCGCAGGCTTTCGTCGGAAAGCTGGTAGTATCTGGCGGTGATGGTGGCGTTGCGTCCGCAGTCATAGGCCACAGGTTCGCCGCCCAGCACCTTGAGGTCGCTTTGTCCGCCGAATACGGGCGCGTAGCCGATTTCGAGTCCCAGGAAGAGCAGCAGGCGCTGCAAAGTAAAGCATCCGCAAACACCAGTGGTTTTCGCGTCCCCTGGCCCTGCACAGCCTTCGAAATCGTCAGCAAGGCCGACCTCTACGCAACCATGCGCGCCTACAAGGCTATTCTGGAAAGCTGAGCCGCGGCTTAAAGCCCAAATCCAATCACGACCTCCAGGTGGGCTGCTCCGGTAGCCTGCCTTTTTCTTTTTTGCTAAGTTGAACGCAATACAGAACCACACGCATTTCCCACTGGAGGCTGTCATGACGCACTGTTGCCCCGCCGCATTCCGGTCCGCGCTTGTCTGTCTGTTGCTGGTGTTTTCCTGCTGTCCGGCCGCCCGGGCGGGCGACTCCTCCGTGCTGTTTCAAACCGGCAACGGCAATGGGCTGCTTGCCGGCGTATACGACGGCAGCACTACCTGCGCCGAATTGCTCGAACACGGGGATCTGGGCATCGGCACTTTTGACGGATTCGATGGCGAAATGGTGCTTTTCGGCGATACCGTGTACCAGATCCGAGGCGACGGCAGCGTACGTGTCATGCCCCCGCAGACCACAACGCCCTTTGCCATGGCAACTTTTTTCCAGCCCGACCAGCGTCTGACACTGACCAATGTCACCAGCCGGGAGGATTTTCTCCAGCGTCTGCAGCAACAATTACCCGGCAAGAATCTGTTTTACGCCATAAAAGCCACCGGTTTTTTCGAACACATCAAGACCCGCAGCATTCCCAAGCAGCAAAAGCCCTACCAGCCGCTGTCCGAAGTGGCCAAGACCCAGCCCGAGTTCGTCTACGACCACACCGAGGGCAGCATCATGGGATTCTATTGCCCCGAAATGACCAAATCCATTGCCGTGCCCGGATTTCATTTCCATTTTCTGAGCAAGAACAAAGATGGCGGCGGACACCTGCTCGAACTCCAGGCCAAGACCATAACAGTCGAGCTGGAGACAATTTCCCGGATGTATCTGGTACTGCCCACTGATGCGCCCGTACAATAGTGTTGGCCAGGGTCAAGGCTCGTCTCTTCGCCACGATGCGCGCTTACAAGGCCTTCTCTGGAAAACTGAAAAAAATAACAAGTCCGGGAGTCTGTTGTAGTGTTCATACCGGCACACAACTTGAATCTCGTATCCAAATTTGATTGGGAGAAATAGAATCTCCGGGCTGGCAATAATAATATAACATGGTGGCCAAAGATTCGTAAGCGCAAATTTTTTGACCTCTTCCAATTTTCACCATCTTGTAATCACGCCAACTCTTAAGTGACAAGATACTGGGGCAACAAGCTTTTTCTCTCGTCATCGGACTTCATACCCGGCAGCCTTTCGAAGAGAAAATGCAAATACCGCAGCGGTTCCAGCCCATTGGCCTTTACTGTCTCGACCCGGTGGTACAAGGCCGCGCTTGCTGCAGCGCCTCTGGACGAACCGGAGAAAAGCCAGTTCTTCCGACCGACCGCAAAAGGGTGTATGGCGTTTTCGGCCAGGTCGCGAATAACTACCACACGCGGGAAAGTGAGCGGTATGGGACGCCGACCGCGCTTTTTGCGCGCCCGGCTTCGCCCGCCAGTGGTTCGCCCGTGGCGTGACGCAGGAGTCGGTCCGCCTGGCGCCTTCCGTGGCCTTTGACCGCGTGGATAATCTGAATCTGCTCTACTACCGGCAGAAATTCGGGACCGTACCGCAGGATATCCCCGTACATTACATTCCCTGGCCCGAGTAGTTCAACGAGTTCATCCTGGCGGGCCGCGCCTGCGGCAAGATGCCGGATCAGCACACGGCGCCGCTGTTGGAGGCAGGACGGCTGGTGAATTCGGATCCGGAGCTTGTGGTGGCCGTGCATCTTTACTGGCACAGCTGGAACATCGCCTCGGAACTGCTGCAGCACTTCAGCCTCGTATTGCTGGACGGCGCGCACCGCGTGCTGCGCGGAACCTCTCCCTGATACGGAGTCCGAAACCGTCGGTTATTTGATTTCCTTGCAGTTGTCGTACACGGTTTGCCAGTCGCCGTTGTTGTCGGGCTTCTGGGCAAAGGCCGTATCGCCTTTTATCCACCACAGCAGCCGGAATTCGTCGGTATAGCGCGCGCCCGATCCGGAAACCAGCTGGGGCAGCGTATAGTTGCCTTCAGGCGTGTCCACTTTGGCGAAGCGCAGGCTTTCGTCGGAAAGCTGGTAGTATCTGGCGGTGATGGTGGCGTTGCGTCCGCAGTCATAAGCCACAGGCTCGCCGCCCAGCACCTTGAGGTCGCTTTGTCCGCCGAATACGGGCGTGTAGCCGAGTTCGAGTCCCAGGAAGAGCAGCAGGGCGCTGCAAAGAAAAATTCTGGCCCATACGCTGAATGATTTTTTCATGAGGAGTCCTTGAGTTGTTAAGTACACCGGGCCGCGGGAGCGGACCGGGAATCATTGTGGAAAAGAATACTCAAGGTTTCGGGGCAGTGCAAAGAAAACTTGCAGAAAGAGAAGTGGCAGGAGCTGGGGAAAGCTCCTGAAGGACGCATCCCCAGCTATTTGCGCCGTATGTTCAACCCAGCTTGGCCCCATTGGGCACGGGTTTGTCCGGCACGGCCAGGACCACCTGCCCTTCGGGCGTATAGAATCCGCTGATCAGACATTCGGAGCGGACCGGGCCGATCTGCTTGGGTGGAAAATTCACCACCCCGACCACCTGGCGGCCGAGGAGTTCGTCCTTGGTGTAGAGGTGGGTAATCTGGGCGCTGCTTTTGCGTTCGCCGATGTCCGGGCCGAAATCGACCCAGAGCTTGTAGGCCGGGCGGCGCGCCTCGGGAAAGTCCTCCACGCGGACCACCGTGCCCACACGGATTTCCACTTGTTCGAATTCATCCCAGGTTATGGTTTTCATGGGTTTCTCCCTGTGTATTTTATGATGCGGCAGAATGTGTAGCTCGTACGCGCGCCCGTGTCTTGTACCAGAGCGACACGACCTTCAGATATTTTTGGCCGGGCCGCGCATTTGCAGCTGGTACGCTCCGGGGGTGACGCCGAAGCGGGACTTGAAGCGCCGGTTCAGGTGGCTCTGATCCGTGAAGCCGCAGGCCAGAGCCGTTGCGGCCAGGTCCGCGCCTGAGGCAATGCGCCGGCGGGCTTGTTCCAGGCGCAGCTCCTGCAGGCAGGCGCAGGGGGGCATGCCCACGTGGGTCTTGAACAGTCGCAGGATATGGCGTTCGGAACAGTCGCAGGCCTCGGCCAGATCGGCAAGGCCCAGGTTCTCGTCCAGGCGCGTACGCAGCAGTTCCATGGCCCGGCGGATGCGGTCTTTGTCTTGTGTGGGAGGCGTATGGCGCGGCTGCGGTCCGCCCGCGAGTTTCATAATGGCGGCCACGGCCTGGTGAAAAGCGCTCTGATTCTGCAGCCTGTCCGGACATTGCCGCAGCTGGGCGTGCAAGCGGGCAAGCTGCCGTTTGGTACGGAGGTCCGTGAGCAGAGCGCCGCGCAGCAGCAGGGCATCACGTCCGCCGTACTCCTGAAAAAAGGATCGCATCACGTCGTCGGGAATATAAAAGCTCAGGAGCGTGCGGCCCGTATCGTAGGGACCATTGGCATGCACTTCGCCGGGAGGAATCAGGCTGAAGTTTTGCGGCTGGAGCAGGGTCTCCGCGCCGTGGTAGCGGAACTGCTCGGCCCCGCCGGTGGTCAGCCAGAGCACCCAGCGGTCATGAAAGTGCGGAGCCATGGAAAAGTCGTTGTCGCTGCAATAGAGCAATTCCACGTTTTGCAGCCCGGGCGGGCGGTGATAGAATAACGATTCAGGCATGGTGTCGTTTTCCGTGTTCGCGTATGATTTCTGCCGTACGGAGGGAGTATACGTCAGGGAGCTTGGGGCGAAAAGCGGGAAAAAGGGCTTGCGTCGTCCGGACAGAGGTCATAGGGAATCCGGTATGGAGAAAATATTATGAGTCTCGAAATGTATCTTGCCTATCTGGTGGCGGTGGTGGTGATTCTGATCATGCCCGGCCCCACGACCATGCTGGTAACCGGCTACGCGCTGGATTCCGGACGCGACAGGGCTTTGCGGGCTGTTCCCGGCGTGGTGCTGGGGGATTTTACGGCCATGACTTTTTCCTTTCTCGGTCTGGGGGCGTTTTTGAGCGTGTCGGCGGTGGCCTTCACCCTGTTCAAGATCTGCGGCGCGCTGTACCTGATTTATCTGGGCGTCAAAATGTGGCGCTCCGGTAATGACGTCCTGGAGGAAACGGGGCATGGGGACCGTTCCGGCTGGCACATTTTCGGCCACGCTTTTTTTGTCACTGCTCTGAATCCCAAAAGCATTGCCTTTTTTTGCGCATTTATGCCACAGTTCATTAATCCGGCCCAGGACGTCCGTCCGCAGATTTTGCTTATGGGGGCGACGTTTCTGATCCTGGCGGGCGTGAATGTCTGCTGTTACGCCTGCCTGGCGTCCGGGGTGCGGTCCACTTTATTGCGTCCGGGCTTTCGCCGGGGGATGCGCAGAGTGAGTGGCGGGCTGCTGATCGGGGCCGGACTGCTCACGGCTGCGGCGCGCCGGACGTCTTAGACAACCTGACACAAGGGAGGGAGCCATGCGTCTGCGTCCTGGTTTTTGGATTCTGCTGTGCTGCGTACTAGTTGTTTTTATTAGCGGAGGCGTTGCGGGTGCCAAGGGCACTATTCCGGACGGTATCCCCGACGATGCGGCCTTTAAAGCCGGATTGGAGCGGGCCCACGAACAGTTCAAAGGCGACGATTCCGGCAAGGTGGCGGATTACATTCCGGCGCTGGCCAAGGTGGATCCGAAGCTGTTCGGCCTGGCGGTCTGTACGGCGGACGGGCGCGTATTTACCAGCGGCGATACGGAGGTGGCTTTCGCCATCGAGTCCGTATCCAAGGTTTTCAGCCTGGCTCTGGCCTTGGAAGACGCCGGACGCGAGAGCATTCTGAACAATGTGGGGGTCTATCATACGGGGCTGCCATTCAATTCCATAATCGCCTCGGACGTACGCGCGGTGAAACTGCAGAATCCCTTTGTGAATGTGGGCGCCATAACCACCACCAGTTTTATCAAGGGCAAGGATTCCGCGGACAAATGGCGGCGGGAGCTGGAAAAATTCTCGTTGTTTGCCGGACACGATCTTACCGTACTGGAGGATGTGAATCGTTCGGAACAGGAGACCAACCAGCATAACCGGGCTCTGGCCTGGCTGTTCGAAAGCTTCGGATTTTTGCAGGGGGATCCCATAGACGCCACCAAACGTTACACGCAGGCCTGTTCCGTGGGTATAAGCTGCCGCGACCTGGCCGTGATGGGCGCGTGCCTGGCCAACGGCGGGGTCAATCCGCTCACGGGCAAGCGGGCGGTGCGTCAGGAATTCGTCCGGGATATTCTTTCGGTGATGGTCATCACCGGACTCTATGATTCGAGCGGCCCCTGGTTTTTCCACACCGGCCTGCCGGCCAAAAGCGGAGTGGGCGGAGGCATCGTTGCCGTGGTTCCCGGCAAGTTCGCCCTGGCGGCGTTCTCGCCGCCTCTCGACTCTTTCGGCAATTCCGTTCGCGCTTCCAAGGCCATTACGGAGCTGTCCCGCGAATGGGGGCTGCACGTACTGGGTGTCGGGTCTTCTGATGGGATTAAAAAAGATTAAGGGATATATCACTCCCAGTTAAAAAGTTTGGGAGATTCTTAAGAACCTTTTTTAAAGGTTCTTAAGCCGCCGGAGGCAATTCTATTCTAACGCTAAAAGGCGTTAATTGCCGGATTCGGGGAGAGGGGCGCTGCGTGGAGCGGGGGTGCCGCCCATCCAGTTCATGACGGCGCGCAGGCCGCGTATCAGGCCTGCGTCCTGAACAATGGCGGGGATGCCCAGCACGTTGGCCACTTTTGCTTCGCTGCCGCGGTATCTGGGGGGCAGCAGCACCAGGGCGCGCCGCGTATGTTCGTCTATCTCCAGGATGCTCGGCATGAGCGCGCCGCGTGCGGGGCGGCAGCGGGACTGTACGGGCAGGGAGATTTCCCGAGCCGGAAGCACCAGCCAGGGGCGGTAGCGAAAAATGACGGCCCCGCCTTTGACCCGCAGCTTTCCCATGGTCCGGACGCGTACGCCGGGCAGGCCCGCGCCGAATGCCCGTATTCCTTTGCGCTTCGGCGTGGTCCATTTCCAGCGCAGCAGCAGGCTGTCCAGACAGAGCACCAGTCCGAAGAGCATCAGGCGGAAAGACCAGCCGGCCAGGCGGTAAGAAATGTAGAGGATCACCACGGATGCGGCCAGGCCCACGTAGGGGTGGACGAGAGTCAAAAAAATCAGAGCGGAAAACAGAGCCGTACGCAGGGTTTTGAGAAAAATGCCCAGAAAAGGAAAGGGCGCCACGCAGAGCAGCATATTCACCGTGCTGGAGGCCAGCCAGACAGTGACGAACACCGCGGTGCCGATCACTGCCGCCGCGAACTGGGCCAGGTATCCGGCGGCTTGCGATCCCGCCTGAACACCGGCTTCGGCCGCGTACGCCAGCCCGCAGGGCCCCAGCTCACGCGCCACGCTGTCCAGGGAGCCTTGCAGCGAACCGGCCAGCGCGTCCACAAATCCAGGTAATACCACCACGAAAGCCAGAATCGAAGCGGCCTGGTGCTGGATGGCGTCCAGCTGGTCCAGGGGAATTTTGAACGGCCCGAGAATTTCGCCAAAGGTGTCCTTGAAGGTGATGGCGCAGAGCAGAAGGGTGACGAAAAGCAGGAAAGGCGGTGATTTGAACCAGGGTAAATGCTCCAGTTCCCGTTTGGGCAGCCGGATGACATCCAGCCAGCCCACCATGCAGAGCCCCAGCAGAGGCGAAATTGCCACGCCGGTAAGCTCGGCGGCTTTGGCGGCCACCTGCTGGCTGGTGCTCATGTTGCGCTGCAACAGTCCGGAATATTGTCTGAGATCGTCGAGAATAGAAGAGTTTGGATTGAAAAAATCATAACTGCCCGCCGAAGACTGCGTCTGCGCTTGGGGCGCGAAGAGCAGGAACAGCGTCAGAACAAAAGTGATACAGCAGGACGTACGAAGTATCATGCGCCATCTTTTAGCAGGGAGCGGAAGGGATTGTCCAGAGGGCGAAATACGGGCTTTTCAGGCGGGTGTTTGGGATGGATTCTGGGGGTGTTATGATTTTCGGAGCGAATGCGATACGCCGAATGATGGCCTGTGCCGGCCGGCAGGAATGTCGTCGGAGAGTACCGGCAGCGGCGAGGCCATGGAGTAACAATCGATTTCAAAACGGTCCAGAAAATCCTGCATGGCTCTCTTCATTCGCGGAGTCAGCCGTTTTCTCCATTTTTCCAGAGCATTGGAGGGAGAGTAATCGCTTCTTCTTTTGAATGACGCCGTATGGGAAGGCCGGGAAGTGGTTTCCAGGGAAGGCACGTCGGACAGGTGAAGTGCGTCGGCTGCACGCCGCCATTCCTGTTCAGGCTCATGCATCAGGCGTTCGTAATACACGACGGGAATGTCGTATTGTGCCGCATGCAGCAGGGCTATTTTGGTTTCTATGCACCACTGCAGAGCCAGGTTGACCTCCCTGTTTCTGATGGTTCCCTGCAGGATGCCGGCTGGGGTGAGGATGTTGCGAACGATTGATTCGGACGCGAAGAAGCGGGAGAGGGCATAGCTGTTATTCCATGCGAGCCGCATTTGGGATTCAACCACGGAAGCCGGGTGGCGTAAAAGAATCACAACATGCGCGCCATAGGTTTCCTGTAACCAGCCCGCCATCAGATTGGCCCTGATGCATTTTGTCAGGATTGGTCCCGAGTGGGGAGGACTATGGCGCAGGAGTTTTGTGGCCATGTCGAGATACTTTGCGTATTGATTCTTGCATCCGCCAGGCTTTTTTATGGCGCCCATGCCATGCCACACGTTGTTTTTATTGATGCGAAACTGGCACCAGAGCCTGTGTTTTCTTCTGAATATCACATCATCCAGGTACGACTTGAGGTCGTCCTGCGGTTCGCCGGCTTCAAGATATGTAAACGCGAACTTTTTGGCTTTTCGAATTGTTTTGTAGTTGAATGGCTCATAAATGGTGGGCAGATTGTTTGATTTTGCCAAAGCATCCTGAACCCAGGTGGACCCGCTGCGTCCGGAAGAGATGATTATGCGGGGGTAAAAGGGGTGGGATCTGTTTTTTGCCTGCACAAGCATATTCCGTGTTTATGTGTAGTTTAGCTGCTTATACAGGGACTCAGAAAGATACCGGTGTGCGTCGGAAGCTGTTTCTGCCAGATGATTTGACGCCATTGCCCGCAATGATATCATTTTGGGTGATTTTAAAAAATGCCCCAGGAAGTAGCAGTATTGATTAAAAAAGTAGTATTTGGAAAATTTTGTTTGTTTTCAGAAAAATATAATTTTAAGCAGAATACATTTTTCTACTAAAAGTATTCTGGCAATAGTATTTTTATTTTGATTAAAATTTAGATATGTTGCAGATTTTTATCAAAAATTATTCTCACTGTTCTTCCAGGTCTGGAAAAATATTAAAAGTATATATTATGAAAAAATTAATATAAATAATTAGCAACTTTACATTACTATAAGGTGTTCATAAAATGATACATTCAAGTAAAAGTGTTTTTTGGTGATTATAAAATAAAAATAAATTGAAATTGATTTCATGAAGAGATAAAAATGAGCAGAAGCTAATTATAAATTATAGTATTTTATTTTATGAGTCAAGTCGGATAAAAAGTACAGAATAGACAATCAACCTTGCGATTGTGATGATAATCATGCGGCAAAGGGGTATTCTGCTAAATTTGGCGTTTTTTATCCATGCGGCATGAAAACAGTAGCTGTTTTTAATTTCTGTTGGTCAGCCAGACACCTGCGATGATCAGCAGGCCGCCGCCCACCAGCGAAAGGTGGACAGGTTCCCCAAGCAGCAGAGCGCCCAGGACCAGGGCAAAAAAAGGCACTAGGTTGATGAAAATACCCGCCCGAGAAGTTCCTATGACGGGAATGGCCTTGTAGTACCAATAGTAGGCCATGCCTGTGGCCAGGATTCCCAGAAAAATGAGGCAGAACCAGTCCAGGACACCGGCTTTGGCAATGTCACCGGCCAGGCCGGTCAACAGCGCCCCGGGCAGAAGAAAAAGCGCCCCCGTGACACAGGACCAGGTCACGGCATGCAGCGGCGGCATCTGCCGCATCACGGATTTGCCTCCCAGCGAATACGCCGTCCAGCTCGCGACGCAGCCCAGAATCAGCAGGTCTCCGCTGTTAACGCCGCCCTGCAGCAGCGAGAGCGGATTGCCGTCGGCAATGACAAGCGAAACGCCGAAAAGCGAAAGCAGGGTTCCGCAAACACGCAGCGGACCGAAGCGTTCCTTGTACAACAGGGCTGAAGCGGCTGCGATGCAGACCGGAATGCAGGCGACGATCAGGGCCGCGCGCCCGGCGGGAACGGTTTTCAGGCCGTTGAAAAAGAAAATGCTGTAAAAAAATACACCGGTGAGCCCGAGAAAACAGACCGGAAGGATTTGCTCTTTTTCCAGGCGCGGGAAGCGGCCGTCGTGTTTACGGCAGACCAGCAGCAGATACGCCGAAGCCAGAACAAAGCGCAGCAGGGCCGAACTCATGGGATGCAGCGACTGGGCCAGCACACGGCCGGCGATCCAGGTGCCGCCCCAAAGAGCCATGCTCGTTACCAGCTGCAGGTAGATGATGGTGAGTTGCGACATCAGGCCTCCACGCCGATGGGTACGTCAAAAACTATCAGGGCGCCATAGGAAAAGGGGAGCTGCTTTCGCTTGAGTTCCCCAACGCGGCCGGGTAAACAGTTTGGAAAGGAGACGTACGCAGATGACGCACAAACCCGAGATTCTCGCTCCCGCAGGGGACACGCAGGCCTTTCTGGCCGCTTTGGCCGCAGGAGCGGACGCCATTTATGTCGGGCTGAAGAATTTTTCCGCCCGGATGCAGGCCGCAAATTTTTCCATTAAAGATCTGGCCCGCCTGACCGACCTGGCCAGAGCCAAAAATTGCCGCGTATACGCGGCTGTCAACAACATGCTCAAGGCCAACGAGCTTGAGGCGGCCGGCAGGCTGGTACACAGGCTGCAACGCGATGTGGGACCCGCGGGCCTGATCGTGCAGGATCTGGCCATGCTCGACCTGGCCCGCCAGGCCGGGTATACGGGCGAGCTGCATCTTTCCACCCTGGCCAATCTGACGCATCCGGCGGCATTGCGTACGGCGTCCGCGCTGGGGGCTTCCCGTGTGGTGCTGCCGCGCGAGTTGAGCATAGACGAGATCAAGCTGCTGGACGCCGAACGTCCGCCCGAACTCGGGTTGGAAGTCTTCGTCCACGGCGCGCTCTGCTTCTGCGTATCGGGTCGTTGTTACTGGAGCAGCTACATGGGCGGTCTCAGCGGCCTGCGCGGACGCTGCGTTCAGCCCTGCCGTCGTATGTACGCCCACAAGAACCGCAAGGAGCGCTTTTTTTCCTGCCTGGATCTGAGTCTGGACGTACTGGTCAAGGCGCTGATCGACGTGCCCGGCGTTGTGTCCTGGAAGATCGAAGGCCGCAAAAAGGGGCCGCATTACGTCTTTTATGCGGTTAGGGCCTACAAGATGCTGCGCGAGGCGCCTACGGACCAGCGCGTTCAGAAAGAGGCCCAGGCCATCCTGGAGAAGTCGCTGGGGCGTCCGGGCACTCATTACAGCTTTTTGCCGCAGCGTCCGGGCAATCCCCTGAACAAGGAAAAGGAAACCAACTCCGGACTGCTGGCCGGAAAAATTACCAAGACTCCCGAAGGGAATTCTTTTTTTCAACCCAGATTTCCTCTGCTGCGCAATGACCTGTTGCGGGTCGGCTATGAAGACCAGCGCTGGCACAAGGTCATCAAAGTGCGCAAGGATGTTCCCAAGGCCGGACGTTTTGATCTGGAGTTCGGCAAAGGGCGCGCTCCCAATTCAGGCACGTCCGTGTTTCTGGTGGACCGGCGCGAACCCGAGCTGGTGAAGCTGCTGGACGGCTTGCAAAAGGAACTGGACGCGCTGTCCGTACCGTCAAGCGCGGACAAATCCTCGTCCTTCCGGCCGAAGTTGCCCGAGCCTTGGAAGTTTGCCCAGGGCGAGGCGAGACGCTTTATGCGCATGACCGTACGGCGTAAACCGGAAAAAGGGCGGGGACATGGGGGTGAATCCGGGCTCTGGCTGTCGCCGGGGCTGATCAAAGGTTTGTCCCGTACGTTGTACCCGCGGATCTGGTGGTGGCTGCCGCCGGTTATCTGGCCGGGGGATGAAGAGGGCATGGTGCGCGTTTTGTCGCGGATGACGCGCCTGGGTGCGCGCAAGTTCGTCTGCAACGCGCCCTGGCAGGCCGGACTTTTCGAGGGGCGGGAAAAGCTGCAGCTGATGGCCGGTCCGTTCTGCAATATCTCCAATCCGCTGGCTCTCGAATGCCTGGCCCGCATGGGCTTCAGCATGGCTGTCGTAAGCCCGGAACTGCCGCAGGAGACTCTGCTGAGTCTGCCGGAGCAGAGCCCGTTGCCCCTGGGGTATGTGGGCAGCGGTTTCTGGCCCGTGGGCATCACCCGTGTCAGGAGCGCGGCCGTACCGCAGGGCGAACCTGTGGCCAGCCCGCAGCGAGAAGAGTTCTGGACCTGGAAATACGGCCCCAATATCTGGATTTTTCCAGGCTGGCCCATGGACCTGGGCGAGCATGCGGCCAGTCTCGAGCAGGCCGGTTACGCTTTTCGCATCAGTCTGGAAGAGACATTGCCGAAAGGCATGCCCAAGCCTTCCAGAACCAGCAATTTCAACTGGTCGAATCAGTTGCTGTAAGGGGGTCAATGCATTCCGAACAACTTTAGCAGCAAAGGCCGTGGAAAGCCTACCTTGGCATAGAGATTGATCCGCCGTTGATTAAGTTGTTCTTGCAGTTCCCGGCGGTTTCCGGGCAGTCGAACGGGTAGTTTGGATTGGGAAGAAAGACCGAAAAGCGGGTGGAGGATTTTGTCCTGCATTTGCAGCCGGTGCACGAATTTAGGTGAGGAAAATTCAATGATCGGGAAGGCGTCGGTGTTCAGGGTGAGCGGCGCCTTGATCAAAAAACGATCCACACCCAGGGTGTCCAGATAAAAGAAACTCAGCAGATCCGTCAGGCTGTGGATGTCCAGTTGAGCCATAAGTTCCCTTGCTCTGGGAACGGACATGATTTTTTCCACCTGCTGCGGGTAGAGCTGCAAGGGCTCGTCAGAGGCTATCAGGACCGTATCTGAGAGAAACAGCCAGAGATTGACGTACTTGAAGGATTGTTTGAGGGTATTGAGAAGAATCTTATAGTGTCTGGGTTTCATGTCGTATAGGGGCAGCCACTGGCAGAAAACGCCCCCGGGCTTGAGCCGCTTTTTTACCAGCTGGTAAAAATCAGAGGTGAAAAGATTGGCGTTACCGGTCTGCCAGGGATTGGAAGGCTCGCTGATGATGGTGTTGTACGTTTCGGGCATGGCCATGAGCCAGGTCCGGGCATCCAGAACGTGCAGATCAAGGTTGGGCTTGTCCAGGGGCTTGTTGTTGAACTGATCGAAATAATGCGAAGCTTCCACCACTGTGGGTGATATTTCAATGCAATCCACATGCTGCAGCGGGTAAAATAACGTACTGCCTGCGGTCATGCCTGTTGCCAGCCCCACAACAAGGGCAGATTGGGGATCCTGCTGGTAGAACAGAGGCAGGATGCCGCACAGGATCTGGGTAAAGGAATCCAGACCCGAGCTGCCGTCGGCCTTGCCGTTGATGTGCAGGAGCCGGACTCCGTCCTCTTGTTCGTTCACCGCCACTGTCGCGGCGTGTCCTTCTTTGTAAAACAGCGTTTTGATATTTTTGTTGAGCCCTTTGAGGTCCGCCTGCCCGTTCTTTTGCAGCTTGTCGATAAAATAGGACGTGTTGCGATAGACCCCCATGTTCATCACAAAGGTATCCCAGGAAGGGAAGGATAAAGGCAAAAGGACTGCGCACAGCAGTACGGCCGCAAAGGACAGTATACGCTTTTTCGTGGGCAGCGAACTTGCCGCCAGCAGCACCACACCGGCCACTGCCATGCAGATGGCGCCTCCGGCCAGCAGCGAATGCTCTATGCCGATGTTCGGAATGAGGATGAAACCTGTCAGCACCGAGCCCAGGATGCCGCCGATGGTGTTGTAGGCGTACACATCACCCACCGTACGTCCGACCGTCCGGCTCGGGCGGCTCATGGCGATCCTGGATACCAGGGGAAAAAGGGCTCCGCTCATCAGCGTGGTGGGAAACATGACGGCAAAGCACATGCAGAACTGCATAAAAATGATGGAATACCAGGTGCTGGAATGCGGATCGTACAGACGAACGCTGAGATCAGGCAACTGGCCGATCAGCGGGGTTGTGAGCAGAGTGAACAGCCCCATCAGCCCTGTAAATACGCAGAACATGGTCACCGGATTGTTAAACCGGTCCGCAAAACGCGAGACAATCATGCTTCCGAGCGCCAGTCCTGTCAGAAAGGTGGTGAGCATGGTGGAAAAGGAATAGACCGAGGACCCGAAAACCAGGATCAGGGAGCGGGTCCAGGCCACTTCGAACACCAGAGCCAGAAACCCGGTGCAGGCAAAGGCCCAGATCACCCAGTTTGCCTGGCTGACGGTGATTTGTTCTTTTTGCGGCAGCAGTACCTGTGCCTGGGGGTGTTCGCTGGAGCCGGACTCTTTGCGCGCGAAACATAAGACCAGGATGCCGATGCCGATATTGACGGCCGCGGCAAGCCAGATGGTTTGATGCAGTCCGAACCGGGGAATGAGGATAAATGCCCCCAGAAAGCACCCTATGGCGGCGCCGATGGTATTGATGAAGTACAGCCAGCCGACATATTTGCCGATGCGCTGCGGTTTCCGAGTCAGATGCTGGCTCAGGAGTGGCAGGGTCCCCCCCATCAGGGTCGTGGGAATAATCAGAATAACAAAAGAAAGCAGAATCCTGCTGCCGTTCAGCAGCAGCGGACTATCATAAACAAACGGAAAAATGGCGGAGTGCAGAACATCAATCATTGAAAGGATGGCGATGAACAGGAAGGCATAGACGCCGATGAAAAATTCCAGAAAAGCATAGGTCCGTAATAAACGGGTTATTCTGGAAATCATTTTGCCGCACAGATAGCTCCCCGCCGCAAGCCCGAGCATGTACACGCCGATGACGGTAGAAACCGCGTATGTTGTACTGCCGAAAATCAGATAGAGCATCCGACTCCATACGACCTCGTAAATGAGTCCGCACAATCCGGATAAAAAGAAAACAGCAACAAGCAAAGTAACTGTGAGTGGATATTTACGGTGTGTGGGATGCATGTGGGCTCCGGTAGCAGAACATCTAGACGAATGGATAGTATGAAAAGATAGGTACGAAAATTGGAAAAATAGCCTTGTCTAAAATTATTGCCAACTAGTTCATTTGTATGGTATATAAGTATTCTTAATAAATCAAGTTCAGGTTAAGCAAAAGAGGTTGTGCAAGTTTTTTGCGGTACTCTTATCTCTTTGTAATCAAAAGTGCTTTTATTTTGAAATAACAGACTGAAATCATCTTGAAAACTGGATTTCTTAATAAAAAGTATTTCATTTTTTTATACAGTGTTCGTTGATTGCGGGCTTTTGACGTTCGCAGCCCTCAGCGCCGAACAGTATTCTAATAAAAAAGTTCGGGGGCAGTCATCCCCTGTTTTTGGGAATAATTTTATTCAGAGCCGGTTGTTTCTTTCAAGCAACCTTTTGCAAAAATCTGTGGTGCATGATGTGGGGGGTCACGTCTGTTGCCAGTCAGACGCGTGAAACATGCGGGAACAAAATGAAATAAGCATATTGCCGGTGTTTTTTTGGCATTGCATATTCTTTTTTCGGAATACAGAGACTGCCGTAGTCTGAGAGCGTGAGGCTTTCAACTCTGTCAATAGTCAAAGCATACCGTAAGGAGGAACTGTGGCCGCCGATCAGGGAACGACGAAAGGGGGGGGAGCGAAAAATGGCGCAAGGAAAAACAAGTCCTCCGGCCAATGGCGGACGATAGCAACACGCTATCTCAATCCTCACCAGTGGTCTTTGCGAACCCGGTTTTTATATTTTACCGGCGGCTTATTGCTTCTTGGCACCTTTTTTCAGGTTCTTTTTCTTTCTTTTTCCATTGAGTCCACCATAGACGGCAGCGTCACGGAGCGCTTGCACCTTTCCTACGAACGCTTGGACAATACCGTGGAAGTGACGAAAAAGTTGCTCCTGTCGCAGGCCATAGCCGTTGCCTCCATGCCCGAAGTGCAGGACCGGCTGGTACTGGAAGAAATTGCCGGACTGAGGCCCTTTCTTAAGCAATACACGGATGCCCAAAGACTCCAGTTGGATTTTACCTCCTTACGCTACGCGCTGTTCTCGCCGGAAGGAAAACTGCTTTTCGATACGTCCAATCTGCTGCATCCCGAACAGGATGTGTCGAAAAATTCCATGGTCGTGGCGTTGTTGCAGCGCCGGAGCGCCATGGTCGGACTGCAGATCGACGCCGAGGGGCCGGTGGTCGCCGTGATGGTGCCCGTGGTTCATGGCGGAGACTTCGCGGGCGGCGTACTTGTCACGCTGGGCTTTTCCCGGATCCTGCATAATCTCGAGCTGGCTCAGTCCGGAGCCACGCTGGTTTTGAAGGCCGCTTTGGAAGAGACGCTTCTCAATGCCCAGGGGCTGGAGCGTTCGGGAGACTGGCTGCTGTTGAACAGTGTGGGGGATATGTCCGGCGCCATTGTGTCCAGGGCGCTGGCTGCAGCAAAACGCAACGGCCGCGTGGAAGATGTCTTCTATAACCTGATTCCGTACAGAACCTTTTCCGGACAGCCTGATCTTGCCGTATTGCTGACCTACGACAGCACCATGGCCCATGAGATGAAGCGCAGCCGGATGTATCAGCTCATGGCCCTGTTTTTTTCCGGGGCGTTGTTTCTGTGGCTGCTGCTGTACTACAATGTCCGGCGGGTGGAGATGTTTCTGGCCCGTTTGAAGCGCATCATCATCGGCTCCCATTCCAGTGATTTCAGCGAGCGTTTTCCCAGCGATCATGTCCATTGCCTGGAACTGATGCACTGCCACAACGAAGAATGCCCTGTTTACAAAGACCCCAGCCTGGTCTGCTATCTTGAGACGGGATCGGAAGCCATCTCGCCCCTCTGGCGGGATACCTGCATCTTTTTGAACAAATACGAAACCTGCCAGAGATGCCCAGTCTATGCCGTCCGCAAGGGAGATGAACTGACGGAAATGGGCAACGTGATCAATACCATGATGCGTCTCTGGAGCCAGTTTCTCGGAAGGACGGGCCATCTTCTGGCCTATGTGCTACGCAGTCAGGAAACCAAGGCCACCATGCTGCCTTCGCTGGATCAGGTTTCGAACCGTCTGGAGCAGATGGCCAAGCTGACCTTTTTCAGCCATGATCTGCAGGGAACTCTGGATAAGCAGGAGGTCTTCGAACAACTGGCGTACGTGTTCAGCAAGCAGTTCGGGCTTTCGCAGTTCGTCCTTTTTGAAGTGGATGAGGAATCCAACAGAATTATTATTGCCTTGGATTACGCGCAGGACGAGCCCCTGTGCAAAAAGAACGTACTGCTCGCCACGGAGATCTGCCGCGCGTACCGGGTAGCGGAAGATGTGGTCTCCTTTTACAATCCCATGCTGTGTCCGTATTTCAACTGCGAAACTGGTTCGTACGTACGCTGCTGCCTGCCCATGGTCATGGGCGGACAGGTGGGGGCGGTGTTCAGTTTTGTCGCTCCCAAAAGAACCTGGGAAACACTGCGCAGCCAGCAACTGCCGGTTTTGCGCAAGTATCTCGACGCCTCGGCTCCGGTCCTCAGTTCGCTCCGGCTGCTGCGTCTTTCCAAGGAGCAATCCCTGCGCGATCCGCTGACCCACTGCCACAACAGGCGTTTCCTGGATGAATTTCTTTCCAAATACGAACCCCTGTCCGAGCGCGAGGGCAAGAAAGCCGGATTCCTGATGGCGGACCTGGACTACTTCAAGCAGGTCAACGACGCGTATGGTCACGAGGCCGGAGATGCCGTGCTGCAGCAGATAGTCACCACCATCAACGAAAACATCCGCCGCTCCGACCTGCTGATTCGTTATGGCGGGGAGGAATTTCTGATACTGCTTCAGGATATTCAGAACGGCATGGCGGAACAGGTCGCGGAAAAAATCCGAGCCGCCGTGGAACAGCAGGAGTTCGAGCTGCCCGGCGGATCAAAAATCAAAAAGACCATCAGCCTCGGGGTTTCGGAGTATCCGGAAGACGGCAACACCCTTTACAAAGCCATCAAGTTCTCGGACGTGGCCCTGTATGAAGCTAAAAATAACGGGCGCAACAAGGTCATCCGCTTCAAGCCGGAAATGTGGCAGTCCATGGAATACTAGGGCCGTATTCGCGCCCCCGGAGTCTGCCATCGTTGACGCCGCGTTTTTTGCCAATGACTTGGGCTGTACCCCGCAATTCACAAGAGCGTCCAAACCGTTGCAAGGTTTGGACGCTCTTATCTGTTGGGCGGACAAAACAGATGCCGGGAATGTGAAGGCAAAGTGCGTACTAGAGAGATCACCTGGCACGTGATCTGATTGTCGCATAGCCGGCAATCAGAAGCAGCAGCCCCAGAATCAGGACCGCAAAATCGGTCAGGGCCACGGAGTTGCCTCCCCCTCCCGCAGCGTAGGAAACGCTTACCGTGGTATTGTCGCTGATTGAAGAAACTGTGCAGGTATTGCCAGATGTGGAGCTGCAGCCTGTCCAGGTGCATGATCCATAGCCCGTGTCCAAGGTAGCTGTAAGAACGATGTCCGTGCCGGGGGTATACTCGTCCGAACAGATTCCGCCGCTTGAGGAGCAGGAACTGATGTCGCCGCTGTCGGCGGTAACCGAACCACCCGGATTGGTTGGATTGACGGTGAGGGTCTTATTACTCGTAATCGTTACACTGAAATAGAGGTCATAGCCCAAATCTGTACTACCCATATAACCTGTGCCGCCATCGTAAGAACCGTCAGCGTTTTTTAATGCGACGTAACTCGACAAAGTAAATGTATAAACCGAACCGGCGGAGACTTTAATGGCGGCATCTTCCAGTGAAATTTCATTCATGCCTGTAACCAGGTTGGATGAAATGCTTTTCAATACTGTTCCACCTATGCCCTCACCTTGATAAACAGTTACCGTTTTATTAGTGTAATCTGTGTTGGACTTTACAGTGATGGATTTTATTCTGCCTGTACAGGTTGCTGTAAATGATTGACCTATTTCAGAATCTGAAGTTGCACTGCTTTTTGCCGTCAAATCTACACTTGGAATTTTGCAGTCAGCAAGGGCGTTTCCCCCGGTGAAGAGAATGGCAAGGAAACAGAGCATGAATGTGAGATGTTTCATTGTGAATTGTCCCGTTGTTTTTTTTGTTTATGAATGGTACGGAAAGTCCCCCAGATTCTCCGTTTTTGTTGTTTATCTACTCCTTATTGACGGTGTTTTTAATCGGCACGTGTGTCTATTTTCGGTGCCGTAAAAGTAAATATTTTTATTTTATATAACAAAATAAATGTTAATGTAATTTTTGCTTATCTAAAATATAGATAAATCTACTTAATTAAGAGTAGATAGTTGAGCGTTTTCATTTCTTGCCGGATCCCCGGCAGTCTTGTTATAATTCCTTCTTCAGCAAGGAGGATTCGAATGCACGACGTCAGTCTCGGACAGACCATCCGCGATTATCTCACCGGGGAAGAACTCGACCAGACGACTTATGAAGATCTGCGCCAGGCAATGGCTCAGTTGCTGGTGGAAGAGAAAGGCTACCCGCGCGAGCAGCTGCGTCCGCGGATATCGGTATGCTTTCCCATAGACGGGAAAACCTATTCGCGTATCGTGGATCTGGCGGCTTTTGACGCGTCAGGCAAGCCGTTGCTGTTGCTTTTGTTCTGTCCGGGCGTGGTCAGCACCTATCAGCGCGAGGCCTTGGCGGCAGCCCGTCTGTTTCCGGAGAGCCCGGCGCCGCTGATTGTGGTGACGGATAGCAAGGACGCCATGCTTCTGGCTGTGTCCACCGGGAATTGCATGGGCGAAGGGATGCAGGCTATACCCACCTGGGAACAGCTGCCCGCAAAGGCCGCGGAAGCGGGAGATCCGGTTCTGCCTCCCGCGCGTGAGGAAGCGGAGCGGCGGATTTTGTACGCCTACAGTGAGTCGCTGTATGACTGTTGCGGCGGCGCGGCCTGCGCCATAGCGGCCAAGGGCGGTCGCTGGGGCAAAGAAAGCTGAATATCCGGGCCCGTGTCACGGGCCTTTCCGGGACTATTTCTTGTCGCTTGCGGCGTCGCGCAGCACGGCTTCGGCCACCTGGATGTCATAGAGTTGCAACGGGTCGGGCTTGTCCTTGTCGTAGAGAGCGGCAGCCTGGCGTATGGCTTCCATGGGAATCCACTTGTGCTTTTCCCAGATCATGGGGTCGTCGCTGTTCCACAGGCGGAATTCAACCTGTTTTTCCACCATTCTGACGTACATACGTATCTTTTTGTCCTGTGGAAAAGGATAATAGTAGCACCCGCGATCATCCTGCATTGCACACTCCCTCAAGCATGGGGCCGTGACGGACCCTGGTCTGTTGCCGCGTCATGCGGTCGTTTTTCTTCGGCGTTCAGTAAACGGGAAAAGCTCGGACAGTCAACCGCCAGGTAACAATGGTTTTTCCCTAGCGTACTGAAACGGCGCGAAGGTAGCCCAGCTTGTAACAAAAAGCAAAGCCGTCCCGAGGGCAAAGGAAGAATTCAAGCCCGGTACGCCAACGAAATGTCGCTTTTCTTCAAAGCAAAAATGCTGCACAAGGGGGCCATGAAAACCTTTTTGCGAGATACGTCCCTGCGTGGCTGGCTGCTTTATGACTGGGCCAATTCGGCCTACGTGACCACGGTGGCCGTGGCGGTTCTGCCGGCCTATTTTGCCGCCGCAGTGGTTCCCAAGGAAGGGTACGTCCTGTTTGGGACGCGTCTGCAGGCCACCTCCCTCTGGGGATATACGATCAGCCTTGCCGCCCTGTGCGTGTTTCTGATGGCGCCCATGCTGGGGGCCATCGCGGATTATTCCGCCTGCAAAAAGCGTATGCTGCTGTTTTTCTGTCTTGCGGGCGGTCTTGCTGCCAGCGCATTGATTTTTACCGGGCCGGGCGCGGTGCTGACCACTTTGGGGCTGTTTTTCGTGGCCCAGGTCGGATTTGTGGGCGGGAACGTGTTTTATGACGCATTCTTACCGCACCTGGGACCGCCGGAGGACCTGGACGCGATTTCCGGCTGGGGGTACGCGGCCGGGTACCTGGGCGGCGGGCTGCAGTTCGCCCTCAGCCTGGGCCTGCTGACCGTGCATGAACAGCTGGGGATTTCCGCGGACCTGGCCGCGCGCGTCTGCCTGTGTACGGCCGGACTCTGGTGGCTCGGTTTTGCGGGGCTGACCTTTCTCTGGCTGCGGGAAAGCACCACACCCAAGGCATTGCCCCAGGGCATACGGTCCGGGCCGGGGGGCTATCTGCTTGTGGGCTGGCGCCAGGTACGCGACAACCTGCGTCTGCTGCTCCGCGACCGCAACATGCTGCTTTTTCTGCTGGCTTTCTTCTTTTATAATGACGGGATACAGACGGTCATCGGCATGGCCACCATTTACGGCAAGGAAGAGCTGGGGTTTTCCACGACCCTGCTAATGGTCACGCTGCTGCTGATCCAGCTGGTGGGCATCTTCGGTGCGTTGCTTTTCGGGAGGCTTGCCGAGCGAATCTCGGCTCGCAAGGCCCTGATGGTGGCTCTGGTGCTCTGGCTGGGCATCAGCCTGTACGCGTACTTTCTGCAGAAACCCTGGCAATACGTTCTGCTGGGCGTGATCGTGGGGGTAATTCTCGGCGGATCGCAGGCCTTGAGCCGTTCGCTGTACGGTGTCATGATTCCCAAGGAGAACGCGGCCACCTACTTTGCCTTTTTTTCCGTGGTCAATAAATTTTCCAGCATCCTCGGTCCGCTGCTGTTTGCGCTGATTACCCAGTTTACGGGGACAGCCAGACTGGCCATGCCCTGTCTGGGGCTGTTCTTTCTCATAGGCATTGCCGGACTGGTTGGAGTAAGGACCCGCTCTGTCTCTGATGCGTCGCGATAACCGGCTGCAATTGAATTCTCAGAGCGCGCATTCCAGCGGTGAAAGCAGCACGTTTATTTCGCAGCCCTGAGGACGTTCACCGACCCAGATTTTTCCGCCCATGAGGTGCACCAGACCTTGCGCAAGGGTCAACCCCATGCCCAGTCCCTGGTAACGGCGCGTGTACGAGACGTCTTCCTGCCAGAATTCTTCAAAAAGTTTATCCCGCAACTCCCGTTTGATGCCGATGCCCGTATCAGTGACTGAAATGGTGACAGCATACCTGGATGCGCTGGTCGCCTCTGCGTTAACGTTGAGAGTGATGCTGCCTTCCTGGGTAAATTTGAGCGCATTGTCCAAAAGCTGGTCCAGAACCATATTGGTGCATTCCGGATCCAGATGAATGGTGGGCAGGGGAGATATGTTCGAGGTGATCTGAAAATTCAACCCTTTTTGTTCGATTCTTTGGCGCCAGCGGGATGTTATGCCATGCACGAGAATGTCGAGGGGAATGGCCTGGAAATGGAGATGGCGTTCGCCGGATTCAATGGAGGTGTATTCGATCAGCAGAGAGAGGACGCGCAGCAGTCGATTGCCTGATTGCTTGATCTCTTTGACAAAATCTTCCTGCTCCAGAGACAGGCTGTCTTCAAGCATGAGATCGGCAAGGCCCAGGATGCCGTTGAGAGGGGTTTTGAATTCGTGGCCGACTCTGGAGAGCAGAGCGCTTTTGGCGCGTTCGGCGGAACGGGCGCTTTCCCTGGCAGTAACCAGATCCGTGACGTCTTTCATGGAAAGCACCGCCCCTATTTCCCGTCCTTGCAGGTCGAAAAGCAGACGACCTCCGGCGATGATGGTACGTTGTTCGCCCTTTTTGGTCGCAAGAACGATCTCCATGGCCTGCAGATTTTCTCCCTGGATGATCCGGTGCAGCGGTCGTTCTTCTTTCGTCAGGGGTGTTTTGCCGTCTGCGGCGAGAATTTCAAAGTCTTTCCTGGACTCGGGCGCCCACATTTCCGGGGACTGATCGTCGGGAGCCAGGCCAAACAAGGTGCGCGCCACCCGATTGGCCAGAATGATTTTTCCCTGGACATCGGAAACCAGAATGCCTTCCTGAATATATTCCAAAACCGCTTTGAGGAACTCCTGTTCGTAATGCAGGCTGGCTTCATACTCCTTGCGTTCGCTGATGTCCCTGGCAATGCCCACAGTAAAGGATTCCTTGCCCTGGCGAATGGCAGCCACACCCAGTTCGACAGGTACCGTGCTTCCGTCGCGGCGCAGTGCCGTCACTTCACGAAGCGTTCCGACAATGGGACCGGCCCCGGTAAGCGAGAATTCTTTCCAGGCTTCCAGGGCCTGGTCTGTCAGAGATTTCGGGCAGATCAGGTCGTGGAAAAATGAATCCTTGATTTCTGAAAATTGATATCCGAACAGTCGCTCGGCAGCAGGATTCCAATGGACGGGCTTGCCATCTCCGTTGAGCATGATGATGGCATCCTGGGCCGTATCGCTTATGGTTTTCAGCTGCTGCTCGCTTTTTTCCAACTGCTGGATGGCCAGCGAACGTCTGGAGTAGGCCCCGGCCCAGAACCAGGCAACGAGCAGTAAAAAGAAAAGAATCCCTATTCCAGTGGCAAGCATCTGATTGTGCCAGGGAGGTGTCAGTAGTTTTTTGGGTACGAATGTGACGATCTTCCAGGATTCCTGGGCGTTTACCTGAACTCCCTGTGCCTGGGCTTCTTGGGCCAGGGAAGAAACGTGGATCGTATTGAAAGTAAACAGCCCCTCGGGCGTAATCACCGAGCCCTGCTCAACTTTTTGTATCGTATCCCAGGCTTTTGGGTAGTCGTTTCCAAACAGATAAGATGTGCGCCCCGGGAGGAGAAATCCCCATTCCTTGTTATGGTTGTGAGCGAACAGATAGTAGCCCGCGTCGTTCAGGAAAAAGGCTTCCCCATACGTGCCGCGGGTTGTGGAAGCAACATTGTTGAGGATCATTTTGCCGAAATAGCTCAGTACAAGCAGACCGATGGCTTCGCCGTTCGGATCGTGGATGATGGAGGACAGCCGCAGTATGGGCCTGTAAGGAAAAACAATGCTTTTGTTTTCAATGCTCAGGCTGAAAGGGGAAACATAGATTTTGTGATTGTAGGAAAAAGCCTCTTTGAAAAAATCGCGATGGCTGTTGTTCTCAAGTTTGTATTCCGGCGTAATGGTGGATCTGCCGTTTTCCCGGGAGATTCGGATCAGCTCTTGTCCGGAGGTGTCTATCAACCGTATTTTGGCATAGACGTGCGCGTTTTTGGAAAGGGCGAAAAAAGTTTGCCTGAGCACTTTCAGATCAAAGGTTTTATTTGAAGGAGTATAGAGATCCTGGGTAATGTCTGAAAGCGACAGAATGTCTTCAAATCTATTTTCAAGGCTATACTTCAGAACATTGTTGGCTATTTCGATGAGATTTTTTTCATTGGTCTCAATTTCGGAAAAAAAGAGAGAGTTCTGGTGGGTCGACAGCCAGAAAAGGAATGAAACAGCTACAATGCCCAATGCCGAGAACAAACTGAGAAAAATGGTGAATCTTCTAACTTTCACATGCGCACCATTGCATCCGGAAGTTTTTGCGGCATACCAGTAAAGCTACTCTCTCTAATTGAAATGCAAAACCAACAACCTGTTAATGGATTAAACCATAAAGAGTCATCTTATATTCCGCACCACTCAGCCCTGCTGAAAAAGCTGTAGTACGGAATCCATTTCACTGTCAGGATCAAAACTGCCGTGGTCATAGTCGATTTCTTCGGGAATATCTTCCGTACGGCCAAAAAGAGCGAGACTGATGCGGTCAATCTGGCTCATCTGGAGCTTTGCGTCGTCAATGCATATGCTTGGGTAACGCTCGCCACGCAGCATCAAAGCTTCAATGGGCTCGCGTTGCAGCTTGCGTTCAAAATCCTGGGCCTGCTTCAGCATTTTATGCACCAAACGTTTTCGTTGCATCAGTCCGGAAAACGGGTCGTCCTTGGAATCAAGCGTTTCCAGAAAAGCAAGGAAGAATTCGAAATGACTGATAAAAATGGTTTCCGGAGCAGGAAAGCGCCGGCAAAAATTGCAGAGAAGTTCCACATCTCTGTCCGGTTCGCCCAAGCGGGCGCAACGCAAACGTACGCGTAGTTTGGCGCCCATCCCAGGTCCGAAATCGGCCACTGCTTCCAGAAGACGCCGGTCAAGGATTGAATCCAGGTGCAGGCGTGCGATAAACCGTTGCGCAAGATCGGGCGTCAGATCGAAATGAAGCGTCTGGTTTGCGTCAGGAAACAGGACCCCGGTTTCCGGCGTATCGGCCAGAAAGTTTTTTAAAAGTAAATCAGGAAAATTCCGTTGCTCGGGCGTATCAGGCAGCAATGCCTCAAGCTGTGCCTTGAGGGCAATGCCAGGAAAAAGCAGGAGGTCCAGCAAAGGCTCACGTTCGCAGTGCGTATCGTCCGCAATGACTTCAGACACCTCCTGGTAAGATGAGCCTCCCAGAGTCGAATCCATATAGTGCCGCAGCTGATCGTTAAGGGAAAACCCGTGGTTAAGAATATCACGGAGCAGGACGGCAATAGATCTGCTATGTTCCAACGAATCCATACGGGGCCTCAAAAGTTGTAAGCATTGAGCAGGTACTTACCTCTTATCGAATATATCTTAATAAAAAAAAAAGGGCTTTAAAACAAGTCGCCTTAAAGACCTACGAGAGTCAGAGAACGGCTACTATGTCTCATGGCGCCATGGATAGGGCAGGCATTGAAAAGAGAATCAGCTCAAGAAAAAAGAGCTTGCTGGCGTCAGAAAAAGCCTTCCACAATCTCCCGCATCCGGTCAAGGAAGATACGCGTATCGAATTGTCCGGCCCGCTCCACACACGCCTGGCGCATGGTGAGCGCACGTTCCGGCGTCAGTTCGCGCACTGCCGCAACCACATCGTCGGGGCCCGGATCCGGACGGACCAGCAGACCGGTTTCCCCCTCCAGGATGCTTTCCAGGAGTCCGCCTTCCTGCACGCCCACCACCGGTTTTCCGGCAGCCATGGATTCCACGGGCGACATGCCGAAGTCCTCGTGCTGGGGAATGTAAATAGAGGCGATGCAGTTGCCCACCAGTTGCTTGAGGCGCGTATCGTCCACCCAGCCGGTGAAGAAAATATTGGAGGCGTCCTCTGCAAGAGCCTTGAGGCGCGGCAGTTCGCTGCCGCCCGAGGCCACCACCAGTTTTTTGTCCGGCATCTGTTTGAAGGCTTTGATGACTACGTCGATGCGTTTGAGCGGATCCATACGTGCCGTGGAAAGATAGTAATCGTCCTGGCCCTGCCAGGAGTACTGCTCTGTGTCCACCGGCGGATAGACCACGGTGGAATCCAGACCGAGGTATTTTTGGATGCGCTCGCGGACATGCTGCGAGTTGGCCACCACCAGGTCCATACGCCGGACCGCGGGTTCATAGAGAGCCTTGAGGCAGGGAACGTAGAGCTGCATCAGCGGGCGTTTCCAGGGGGTGAGATTTTTGAGGTGGACTTCATATTTATCATAGGCGAAACGCGGCGGCGTATGGCAATAGAGGATATTCGGACCGTCGGGATGGTTATAGACAGCGGTAGGGCTCAGGATGCCGCTGTAGATGACCGCGTCGAAGTCCGCCAGAAAGCTGGTTTTGCGCCGGAATGCATATATCAGCTTGAAGGTCCGGACGCCGATGATGCCGCCGCAGGCCTGCAGATCAATGATCTGCGAACGGGTCATGGCTTCGATGTCGAAACTGTCGGCAGTGCGGTAAGCAAAGCAGAGCGTATCGGCCAGTTCATTGGCCAGGGTGAGGGTAAGGCGTTCGCCGCCGCCTCGAATGCGAAAAAGGTCGTGGACAAGAGCGGTCTTAGGTTTTAGCTTGGTGTTGTTCATGGGATAACTTGCCATAAAAAGGGTTGCAGGAAAAGGACGCATTGTCCGCGTTCATTTTTACGGGTGGGGTACCCGTGCGAACGCCAATGATTGCTATACAAACTTTTGCTTTTTGTGTAGTGGCAAATCCAGTTCATTGTCCGTTATGAGATATACAAAAGGGGTATGTACCATATGAAAGCTCTTGTCACCGGTGGCGCAGGATTCATCGGTTCGCATTTAGTTGACGCGCTGCTGGAGCGGGGATGTCGTGTCACCGCCATAGACGACCTGAGTACGGGGAAAATAGAGAATATCCGACGGCATCTGGATAATCCGGATTTTTTGTTCGCCAGGGCCTCGATTCTTGATGAATCCGTTCTGGACCGGCTTGCGGCCCAGTCCAATGTCATTTTTCACCTTGCCGCTGCGGTGGGTGTGGATCTTATCGTCAAGCATCCGGTCCGGACCATCGAAACCAACGTCCGCGGCAGTGAGGCGGTTTTGAAGGCAGCGCTGCGCTACCAGTGCCGTGTTTTGCTGGCCAGTACCTCGGAAGTCTACGGCAAAGGCGCCAAGTCCCCGTTTTCCGAAGAAGACGACGTGCTGCTGGGCGCCACCAGCAAAAGCCGCTGGGCATACGCCATCAGCAAGATGCTCGATGAAAGCCTGGGATTTGCCTACGACCAGGAGCACGATCTGCGGGTGGACATCATGCGTCTGTTCAATACGGTGGGACCGCGCCAGACCGGACGCTATGGTATGGTCATTCCCCGTTTTATGAGCCAGGCCCTCAAGGGCGAGCCCATCACCGTATACGGTGACGGCAAGCAGACGCGCTGTTTTTGCGACGTCCAGGACGTCATCCGGGCCATGATCGGTCTGGTGGAAAGCAAGACCGAAACCGCCAGGGTGTACAATATCGGCGGAGACCGGGAAATTTCCATTGAGGACCTGGCCCTGCTGATCAAGGACATCGCGGGCAGCAATTCGGAGATCGTCAAGGTTCCCTACAGCGAAGCATACGCGCCGGGTTTTGAAGACATGATGCGCCGCCTGCCAGACACCAGCAGGATCAGCAAGCATATTGACTGGCAGCCCGCCATCAGCCTGGAGCAGACCCTCCAACGGGTCAAGGAATATATCCTTTCCAAAAATGCCTAATCATTTCGTCGCAAAGGCATCCCAAGGGATGCAGGAGTACTAACGATGTTAAATAAAAACCGGCTTTTGACACCGGGGCCGACACCTATACCGGAAGAAGTCCGCCTGGCCATGGCCAGAGACATGATTCACCACCGCAAGCCGGAATTCAAACAACTCATGGGCGAAATCCGCGAAGGACTTCGCATGCTGTTCGGAACGCAGCGCGAAGTGCTGACCCTGTCCTGTTCGGGAACCGGGGTGATGTGCGCGGCGCTGCATACCTGTTTTGCCGCTGGCGAAAAAGTCATTGTGGTCAAGGGCGGCAAGTTCGGCGAACGCTGGGAGGATATCGCGGTATCCCAGGGACTGGTGCCTGTGGTGCTGGATATCACCTGGGGGCAGGCTGTGACGCCGCAGCAGGTGGAAGAGGCGCTCGACGCCAATCCGGACGCCACGGGCGTGCTGGTTCAGGCCTCGGAAACGTCCACGGGCGTACTGCATCCTGTTCGCGAGATCGCCGCTTTGGCAAGCAAACGCAATGTCCTGAGCATCGTGGACGGCATTTCCGCCGTGGGCATTTCGCCTTGTCCCATGGACGCCTGGGGGATCGACGTACTGCTCACAGGCTCGCAAAAAGGACTGATGCTGCCGCCGGGCCTGGGTTTTGTCTGCCTGAGCGAGCGGGCTGAAAAAAAGGCCCTGGCCAAAGGGCCTGGCAATTATTATTTCAATCTGACAGGCGAACTGAACAAGCAGCAGGCCAACCAGACCCTGTTCACCACTTCCGTTAGCCTGGTGGTCGGTCTGCAGGCCAGCCTCCGGATGTTTCAGGAACAGGGGCTGGACGCGCTGTACACCAAACAGTGGGCCCTGACCATGCTGGCGCGTGAAGGCGTCAAGGCCATGGGGCTGCCGCTGCTGGTCAAGGATCATTTCACCTGGGGCCTGACATCCGTGCTGATCCCCGAAGGCGTTGACGGCGGTGAGGTGCTCAAGGTCGCCGCCGATAAGTTCGGCGTGATCATGGCCGGAGGCCAGGACCATTTGAAAAACCGAATCGTGCGTATCGGACATATGGGATATGTGGATTGGGCTGATGTGGCCGCGGGAGTGCATGCCCTGGCCGAATCTTTTCGGATCTGCGGAGGCTACATCGGCGCCCGTGATTATCTGGAATGCGGACTTGCCGCCTACCGGGATGCCATGGACCCGTCCGGATGCAACAAGCCGCCTTTATTGTAGCTAAAGGAGCGCATCGCTATGTCTGCTGATGAAAGAGAAACAAAATCCACCGAGCCGGGCGCGGAAGGCAAAAAAGGCTGCGGCTGCGCCGCGGAAGATCCTTCCAAGCCTTCAAGCTTTGACCCGGATGCCACGGGCAACGTCACCTACGGCCTGCCCAAGGTTACCTTCAGTACCTTCATCCTGTCGCTGAGTTCTTCCTGCATGGTGCAGCTGGGCGAGGTTCCCGAGCCGGAAAACGGCCAGATGATGAAGAACCTGCCCATGGCAAAGCACACCATCGATATCCTGAGCATGCTCAAGGACAAGACCTCCAAATGTCTGGATCCGGACGAGGCCCGGCTGCTGGAAGGCATTTTGTACGAGTTGCGGATGAAATACGTGATGTTGACCGACTAGGGTCACAGGGAGCTAAATATGGCGTCGATTTCTGTTGGTTTGGTTGGCGTTACCGGCTACACCGGCATGGAACTGCTGCGGCTGCTGTTGCCGCATCCGTCTTTTGAGCTGGTGCGGGTGACATCCCGGGCCCAGGCCTGCAAAAAGCTGGTCGAACTCTTTCCTTTTCTGGCCAAGACCCGCTACGCCGGGCTGGAGGTCACAGCGCCGGATCCGGACGACCTGGCCGCCTCCTGCGATCTGGTCTTTCTTGCCGTTCCGCATGGCGCTGCCATGGAGCTGGTGGTGCCGCTGCGCCAGCGCGGACTCAAGGTGGTCGACTTCAGCGCGGATTTCCGCCTGCGGGACAAGGCCGTGTACGAGCAATGGTACAAGCCGCATATCGCGCCCGAGCTGATCGAAGAGGCCGTTTACGGCGTGCCCGAACTCTACGGCGACGCCCTGGCCAAGGCTTCTCTGGCAGCCAATCCGGGCTGCTACCCCACGTCCGCCATCCTGGGGTTGGCTCCTGCGCTGAAAAAGGAGCTGATCGAAACGGACGGCATTGTGGTGGATTCCAAATCCGGCGCCACGGGCGCGGGCCGCAAGGCAGCCCAGCCCAGCCTGTTCTGCGAGGTTTCGGACTCCTTTCGCGCCTACGGCATCGGCAAGCACCGCCATACGCCCGAGATCGAGCAGGAACTCAGCGTGCTGGCGGGCAAGCCCCTCATGGTCTCCTTCAACCCGCATCTCCTGCCCATGAACAGGGGCATCCTGTCCACCATCTATACGACCTTGCGCAAAGAGATGTATACGGACGACGTGGTGGAGTTGTACCAGAAATTTTACGAACACGACCCCTGGGTCCGGGTCCAGCCCGCGGGCAAGCTTCCGGAAACACGCCACGTACGCGGTACGATGTACTGCGACATCGGCCTGGTTTCGGATCCGCGTACCGGCCGCCTGGTGGTCGTTTCCACCATCGACAACCTCTGCCGCGGCGCGTCGGGCCAGGCCCTGGCCTGCGCCAACCTGATGTGCGGCCTGCCCGTGGACCAGGGACTCGACCTGCCGCCCTTGATGCCCTGACCGGGCAACATCCGCGCATTTCGTGCGCAAAGCTATTCAAGACCGTGAGGCTGCAAGGCCGAGCGGTCTTTTTTTGTTTTTGGGAAAAAGGGAAAATTTGTTTCAGGTTCTTATGACGACAGAAAAATCGCTCAATCTTGACATGATATCATAAAGTGTTATCATATTGTGGTGAATGCGAAACACCGCCAAACATTGCAGGCTGTTTATGCTGTTCCTCCGTCAGGCACTATCCGTTGGAAAGATATCGAGGCGCTATTGCTGGCTGTCGGGTGCCGGATGGAAGAGGGGCGGGGGTCGCGGGTACGCTTTTATTATAATCAGCAAATAGCTGTTTTTCACAGGCCTCACCCCAAGCCGGAAACGGATAAAGGCGCGGTCAAAGCAGTACGGTCTTTTTTGCAAGAAATTGGAGTAGCGCCATGAATGTTTTGAAATATAAAGAATGGTCCGGAGTATTTGAGTTTGAACCCGAGGACGACTGTTTTCACGGGCGCGTCTTGGGTATCCGGGATACGGTTCATTTCTCCGGCCGGTCGGTTGATGAACTGAAGCAGTCTTTGGCAGATTCAGTTGAGGATTACCTGGAAGCGTGCGCCGCCATAGGGAAGAGTCCGGAAAAGCCCTATTCCGGAAAAATTCTTTTCCGCGCCCCGGAGCACGTGCACAGGCTTGCTGATCAGGCAGCCGCTATGACGGGTAAAAGCCTGAATGCCTTCGCCGTGGAAGCCGTGGAGCGCGCTGCCCGCGAAGTTGTGGAACGCAGTTGATGCAAGGATTGGGTTATGATCTAAAAAAGGGCAGAGCTTGGAGCAGAACCCGAGCTAACGTATTGTATCCAAAATTACCCTAGCGGTAGGTCAGGTTGGTTTCCCAGCTGGCGCTGCTGACGCGGATGGCATCGCGTACGGCGGCTTCGTCTTTTTCCTCGAAAGCTTTTAAGATGGCTTTGTGGTCTTTGAGAGCGACTTCAGGCAGCGTCCGCATGGAGGTTTCGATGGACGCGTCAAAGAGTTCCATCATGGTTTCGCCGATGCGGATGACCAGGGGGTTGTGCGTGGCGTGCAGCACGGCCATATGGAAGGCCAGGTCGTAACGCGAGTCTTGCGCGTTGGAGGAGAGCGCTTTTTCAAGATCGCGTATCGCGCCCCGGATGCGGACCAGATCCTGGGGGGTGGCCCGGTGCATGGCCATGATGGTATACGCGGGCTCGAACATGGCTCGCAGTTCGAGCATGTCCTTGGTGACCCCTTTTGCCAGAATCATCTGAAAGACCAGGGAGTTCAAGGCGTCTTCACTGGGATGTTCGCGGACTCTGGTGCCCTGCCCGCGCCGGACCTCCAGAATGCCCATGGCCTGCAGCATTTTGATGGCTTCCCGTACGCTTGATTTGCCGACACCCAGGTTGCGGGTAAGCTCTGCTTCGGAGGGGAGAAAATCCCCGGGGGCAAGTTCGTCGTTGATCAAGGCCTGCTTGATACGCTCGATGACGAGTAGAACCACGGACCCCTGCTGTAAGGGGGTGGAAAGAGAATCGCTGGAAAAAGGGGCTGCCTTACGCGGTAAAGCCATTAATCTGTCCTGATAGGCTGTTGTATAACTATCCCGTTTCGAGGCAGGATTTACGCAGTTATGAAGTTGACGGAATTGAAACAGTTACAGATAACTGCAACTAACCAGTTCAAATAGCATTATATATTATCCGAGATTGTCGTTTGTCAAGCAATACGCCGCTGTCTGCCGTGCGGGAAGCGGCTTTTGTCCTGTTTTGGCGAGGCAGAATGCACCAGTGGCGACAAATCTCCGGCTGGTCTAATGGTTAAAATCACAGCTTCCGGGTTACCCCTTTGTATTTCAGGCAAAATTGCGTGCCGTTATGCTTTGCCGGGCTGTTGCAGCAAGGGCAGGGTGGAACCGCCGTAGGGCATGATCATGATTGTGGCCTCGTCTCCTTTTTGGGCAAGGGCTGCATCCAGAGCCGACTGGACGCTGGCAAAGGGCCGCATGAACAGGGTGCGGACAAAGTCCGGCTCCATTTCCGAAACCAGAAAAATCTCCGCGTTCTGCAGCACCAGAGCAATGGCCGCGGCCTTGTGCCCGCCAAGCTGGAAATCGCTGGAGATGCGGTCCACAAGGGCCTGCGGCGTGGGCGCAGCGGTTATCCAGTCTTCAAAAACCGCTTCCCCAAGGCCTTCTTTGCAGGATCCGACCAGGATGATTATGCCCCCTTTTTTCACCGCATGTTTGGCGTTATCCAGGGCTTTTTGCGTCTGATACAGGTTGATGTCCTTGGGACTGCCGCCCTGTGAGACGATTACAATGTCAGCCAGTTCGGGAATGGGAACCCCGTAAAGTGTATCCAGAAAACGGCAGCCCTGGCGGTGCGCTTCGATGTAGTGTCCGGCCACCGCGTAGACAATCTCCTTATGGGCATCCAGCACGACGTTGAGGATAAAGTCGATGGGGCAGAACGAGATGGCGTCTTCCAGGTCCGTACGTACGGGGTTGTCGTTCAGGCGGCCGGCCACGGCTTCCGGCCGGACCATGAACCGGTGGTTGGCCTGGATGGCCTCGCGGGTGGAGGCTCCGGGCATGATGGCCTTGGCGCCGCCGCTATATCCGGCGAAATAGTGGTATTCAATGTTCCCCAGGCAGATGCGTTTGTCGGCCATGGCAACGGATCTGGAGATTTCAACGGGCGTACCGCTGCTTGTCCGCCCGAGAAATAGAAAATCTTCCGCATTGCTGTCCACGCAAGCAATGGTCCGGAGGATTTCCGGTCCCACCAGTTTTTCTTTTTCTTTCCGCGTGTGCAGGCGGTGGCTGCCAAGGGCGAAAACAATGGTGATGTCCTGTTCGCGTATCCCCGCTTCACGAAGTGCGTCCAGCAGACAGGGCAGTACGGTTTTTGAGGGCATGGGCCGGGTGATGTCGCTAGTGACAATGGCGATTTTTTCGCCCGGGCTGACGCAGTCTTTCAGCTGCGGCGTTCCGATGGGCGTGGCCAGAGCCTGCCGTACGGCCTCTATGCCGCGCGTGCCTGCTTGCAGGGCATTGGGTTCGAGCACGGCGACGACATTGGCGTCAGGGACATGCAGCTGTTGCGGTTGTTCACCGTATCCAATTTCAAGCTTCATGATGGTATCCTGGATTGTTGCATCACGTGGTACATGTATTGATTGCCAGATCGCCGGGGTATCAGTTACGCGCTAAACGCCCGAGTCAGCTCCTCCGGTGTTTTTGCTCCGGACGCGAGCAGGACTGTCAGCTTGATGCGGGCTTTGAGCGGCGCGTAGTCATGCCCCAGAATGACGCCGCGTGAGGCCAGATCATTGACTCCGCCTGAAAAGTCGTACACCGGATGGACTCGCCCCTGTCCGCAGGTGGTGGTGAGCACCAGAGGGATGTTTTTGTCCAGCGCGTACTGTACGGAGTCCATCCAGGCCGGGGGAATGTGGCCGCGGCCCAGGCCTTCCAGAATGATGCCTTGCGAGCCGTTATCGGCCAGCAAGCGCAGCTCGAGGCCGTCGCTGCCCAGGCTGGCTCTCACGATGTCCACCCGGGGCATTTCTTTTGTCGGAGTATAGGTTTCGCGACTGGCGGGGCGCCGCCGTATCCAGCACGTTCCCTTGTCCACGTATCCCAGGTGGCCGTATCCGGGCGAGGTAAAGGCGTCTATGTTGAAGGCGTGCATCTTGTGCACGGTTTGGGCGTCGTAGACCCCCTCGTTGAAGACCACGAGCACACCCAGACCCCGGCTTTCCGGGCAATAGGCGGTCACAATGGAATCGCGGATGTTGGTAAAGGCATCCGTGCCTTCTTCACAGGGCGTCCGTTGCGCGCCGGTGAACACAACGGGTTTGTCCCCCCCATAGAGCAGGTCCATGAAATAGGAAGACTCCTCCAGAGTGTCGGTTCCGTGGGTCACGACCACGCCGCGAACTTCCGGATCCGCCGTGTACTGGCTGATTTTTTCATACAGCTGCAGCAGCTTGTCAAAATCCATCGCATTGCTGGGCACCTGAAAGACGGATTCTACGATAACGGGGATCTGCAGTTGCAAGCGCTCCAGGTCGATGAGCTTTTCGCCGGGGAGCGCGCCGGACGCGTACAGGCCGGTTTCTTTGTTTTGCACGCTGGCGATGGTGCCGCCAGTTGTCAGTACGACCACTTTATCCATTATTATTCCTCCGGAATACCTACGGTTAGACAAAAAGAATCAGCAGAGTGGGGAAGAAGACGAACAGCAGCATCATGACCAGGTACACCAGAAAATAGGGGATAATGTCTTTGACGACTAACTCGAGCTTTTCCCCGGCGATGTTGCAGGCGATAAACAGATTCAGTCCCACGGGCGGCGTGAACTGGCCGACTGCAAGAGCAATGATGGTGAACACGCCGAAGTAGATCGGATTGATGTGCACCGCGTTCACAACCCCCATGATGGTGGGCACGAACAGAACCAGGGCCGCGACATTGTCCAGAAAGGTGCCGATGACCAGCAGGATGACAAGCACGATGAGCATGATGATGGTCGGGCTGCTGGTGAAGCCCATGAGCATGCCGGCCAGGTGCTGGGGCACTTGTTCCGCGGTGATGATGTAGCCGAACAGATTGGCGGTGCCCATGAGGAACATGATCAACGCCGCGTTTTCAGCCGTGTTTTTCAGAATGTTGTACAAGGACTTAAGGCTCAGGGTTCTGTAAACGAAGAACCCGACCAGCACGCCGTACAAACAGGCCACGCCGGCGGATTCCGTTGCCGTGAACATGCCGGAATAGATGCCGCCCAGGATGATCAGGGGCATCAGCAGGGCCAGGCTGCTGTCCTTGAGGATTTTTTTCAGGCTGCCCTTGGGCAGTTTTTCTTCGCGTACGAAGCCTTTTTTCTTGGCGATGTAGTAATTCACCGCAATCAGAGCCATGGCGATGAGTACGCCCGGAATGATGCCGCACAGGAACATGTCTCCGATGGAAACACCGGCAATGACGCCGAAAACGACCATGGTCAGGCTCGGCGGAATGATCAGTCCCAACGCTCCCGAGGCGGCAACCACGGCAGCGGAAAAAGTCCGGCTGTAGCCCCGCTTGTTCATGGAGGGGATCATGATGGAGCCGATGGCGGCGGTGGTGGCGGGTGCGGAGCCGGAAATGGCGCCGAAGAAGGCGGAAGCGCCCGTGGTGATATGGGCCAGGCCCCCGGGAAAGCGGCCGACTATCACGGACGCCAGGGCCACGAGTTTATCCGAAATTTTTGCTTCCGCCATAATATTGCCCGCCAGCAGGAACAGGGGAATGGCCATGAACGGAAAGCTGTTCACCCCGTTGAATATTTTTTGCGGGAGAATCAGAAAGGGCATGTGGCTGGCGAAATGAATGGCGGTCAGGGACGCGACGCCCAAAGAAATGGCAATGGGTACGCCTACGGCGATAAGAATGAAAAAGGCGACAAAAAGGATGGTAACCATGGTACGTACCTCGAAAAGGTAAGCTGCTTAGGATTGCAGGTTTTCTTTTGCACGGTCCCGGAGCATGTGCTCGAGAATGTATAAAATGGATATTCCGGCGCACAAGGGGATGGAAAACATAATGTATCCGAGCGGAATTCCGGTTGACGGAGACATCTGCAACATGGATCTTACGGTTAATTTCCAGCCGTTTGTAAGCAGAACAAAGAAGAAAAAGAGCATGCAGCAATAGCTTACCTGCCGCATCATCCAGGCCATGCGCGGCGGAAGAAAACTTCCCACAAAATCAACGGCAATATGGGTTTTATTCCGTACAGCTATCGTACATCCTAGCATGACCACATACACCATCGCATAGATGGACAACTCCTGTGTCTCCGAAAGCGGATTATTGAGTACGTAGCGATAAAAAACCTGTATAATGACCAGTAGTGTCATAAAGGCCAATGCAATGGCCGAGATATTTCGTATCAACTGGTTGAGCTTTTCCAAAAGTTTCATAAGGCACCTCTTTTGGTTGTCTGCTGCATCTGTATGACTTGTTTGCTTTGAGGTTACTCTTTTGCCGCCGGATAAGGACTCCCTGCGGCAGGATCAAAAGCCGGACGATATCAGCCGCTCGCAAGGGCTAAAGGGGCGGAGTAGCTCCGCCCCTTGCCCTGGAAGGTGAGTTCTTCAGAGTAGTAGCAGAATGAATTCTAGTGTCCCAAAGTGGTCTGAATCTCTTCGATGATTTTCCCGTTCAGCTTGCCTTTGTATTTTTCGATGACAGGCTTGACCAGCACGCGGAAAGGAGCCTTGTCCACGTCGAGAATCTCCATGCCGTGATCAGCAACTTCCTTCCACTGGGTTTTCTCCAGGTCTTCTACCATCTGCGTATGGACGGGGCCGAGTTCTTTTGCGGTCTCAATGATGGCCTTCTGGTAGGCTTCAGGCATGCCGTCCAGCAGCGCCTTGTTCATGATCAGCGGCGAAGACAAATGGATATGGCCCGTACGGGAGACGTATTTCTGCACTTCGTAGAATTTCTGGGTCAGGATGTGCGCGGGCGGGTTCTCCTGGCCGTCAACCGTGCCAAGCTGCAGCGCGGAGTACAGTTCGCCGAAGGAGATGACCGTGGGACCGGCGCCCAGCGCTTTGAAAGTGTCAACGAACACTTCGCCTTCAGGTACGCGGATCTTCAATCCTTTCAGGTCTTCCGGGGTCTTGATGGGCCGTTTGTTGTTGGTGATGTGGCGCATGCCGTTGTCCCACCAGCCGATGATAACGGCGCCGTGGGGTTCGAGTTCCTTGTTCAGTTCTTCTCCAACAGCACCGTCAAGCACTTTGCGTACTTCCCAGTTGTCATTGAACAGAAAGGGAAGATTCAAAATGCCCATGTCCGGCACCCAGTTGGAAAGCACGGTGTCGGAGGTCAGAACCATGTCCTGCGTTCCGAGCATGCAGCCTTCCACAGCTTCCAGCTGTTTTCCAAGCTGGTCTGCAGGGTAGACCTGGATTTTCACGTGGCCGTCGGTTTTTTTGGCGACCTCGTCGGCAAACATGGTGCAGATCTTCTGGTAGTGGTGGGTTGGAGCGCCCGTATGTCCGAGCTTCAGAACATAATCGTCATCCGCTTGCGCTGTTGGGCAGATTCCAAACGCCAGTACGGCCATCGCCAAAAAAATGAGTAGTGATTTTCGCATGTAAACCTCCCGATTGTTTGTTGCAACGATGCGGACAAAGCTTTTCAGGCTCTACAAGATATACCCCGAACTGGTTTCTTTTTGTAGGCCGATCGTTGTTGTCAGGGGCAGAATATGTCGTAAATTAATCCGATGTCAATATATATGTCGGCAGACATCTGATGTTTCTTTTGCAAAAAATAGCAATTTTGTAAAAAATAAGAAAAAATTTTTGCTAAAATTCTGATTTCAGAGCCAATTTTACTTTTGAAAAAAAGTGCGAATGTTGGTCCAGGGTGGAAGAGTGCTTCTCAAATTTTACTGGCCCTCTTGCCGGAGATGGAAAGCGGAAATAAGGGCATGAGGCAGGAGTCGGGAGGCAAGGCAATACGCAAGCTTGCTGGCGTTGGCAGGCATTCGCGAATAGTATTTAGTCTCCCCCCATAGTATAGTGATATTTCCTGCTAAAAAGTCTGGGAGCTGCTTAAAAAACGTTTTTTAGAGAGTCTTAGCGCTGCAAGCGCTTAGACTCTCTTGTCCGGAAACTGCCAAAAGGTTCTTAAGCCCTCGGAGGCCTGAGGACTTCAAAACAAAAAGGCCTTAAAAATGCTCGAACTCGTCGTCGCCCCGCATGTCCAGTAGAACGCTTTGTTTTTGGGGCATGGGCTTCGCGCCGGGCAACTCTCTGGAGATGTCGGCGGGTGGCGCCTGCTTGTACGAGGGCTGGCGGTTGTTGGAGTTGACCCGGAAAAAGCTCATGGTGGAGAGCAGCTGGGCGGCCTGGCCGGAGAGCTGTTCCGAGGTGGAGGCCATTTTTTCGGAGGCAGAGGAGTTCTGCTGGACGACCTGGTCGAGCTGGTGCAGCGCCAAATTGATTTGCTCCGCGCCGGTGTTTTGTTCGGAGCTGGCTGCGGCGATTTCCTGGACGAGTTCTGCTGTTTTCTGAATGTTGGGAACCATCTGCGCCAGCATCTCGCTGGCCTGTTCGGCCACCAGTACGCTTGTTCCGGATAAATCGCTGATTTCTGCCGCCGCGGCGCCGCTGCGTTCCGCCAGCTTGCGCACTTCGGCGGCAACCACCGCGAAGCCCTTGCCGTGTTCGCCCGCCCGGGCGGACTCGATGGCGGCGTTCAGGGCCAGCAGGTTGGTTTGGCGGGCTATTTCTTCGATGATGGAGGTTTTTTCGGCGATCGCTTTCATGGCTTCCAGGGTACGCGCGAAGGCCTCGCCCCCTTGCTCGGCGTCCCGCGCGGCCTTGAGGGCGATATCCTGGGTCTGCTGAGCGTTCTGCGCGCTGTGCTTGATGTTTGCCCCCATCTGTTCCATGGCCGAAGATATTTCCTCCACGCTGCTGGCCTGCTGCGTGGATCCGTGCGAAAGGCTGTCGGCGGAAGTGGAAAGCTCCTGGCTGCCTGAGGCCACGTTGTGAGATCCCGACTGCACGTCATTGACAATGGCCGAGAGTTTTTCGGCCATTTGCTTCATGTCCGCGTATACGCCGTAGATCTTGTGATTGGAAAATTCGAAGGTCAGGTCGCCGGTGGCTATCTGCTGCACAATGCCCGCGATGACGCTGGGATCTCTGCCCAGCTGTTTCATGACCGCGCGGATGATGAACCAGGCCATGATCGCGCCGAAAAAGAGCATCAGGATGGTCAGTCCGATGATAAAACCCATGGACCTGTTGAAGATGCTTGACGAGGCTTTTTCTTCTTCGCTCGAATATTTGAGGTTCAGTTCGGTGAGCTGGTCGATGATGCCGCGCATGTTTTCGAATTTCCGGTTGGCCTCCCCGTTGGTGAGTTGCAAAGCCAGCGCCCGGCCTTCCGGGGTGTCGCTTTGGCGCGCTGTAACGACTTTGTTCGAGGCCACTTCCCATTCGCTGAAGGCGGTTTCAAAGCTGCGGATAAGCGTTTTTTCATCGCTTGTTTCGGCAAGCTCCGCGTATTTGTTGATGCGCCTCCGTGCCTGCTTCAGGTTTGTCTTGTAGTCATCGAGCAGCGCATCAAAAGCTTCGGATCCGACCTCGGTGAACATCATCGAACGTTCGGCCACCAGCAGCTGCTGCAAGTCGCGATCGGCTTCGATCAGGGAATCGATGCTGGGAAGAAAGCGGTTGAAAATATCCTGAAGAGCCCCATGAATGCTGTTGGCGGCGTAACAGCCCGTACCGCCGACAATCAGCAGGGAGAGGAGTATCACGGTATAGCTGGTGATCAGTCTGGAATTCAACCTGTTAAATCTGCTGCCTGCCATGAGTACGCTCCTCGGTTTGATGCTAAGGGGGGGCGGTATTTAGCGTAAATTAGTTGAAATCGCCATTGGGGGAACTCTGCTGTAACCTGCGGCCTTGCAAGTTCGGCCCGCGCGATGATTACGGACCGTGAAAACTCTCCTCACCTGCTTTTGCAGCCATTCAGATACGGCATTTATAAGGCGTATTGATGTCATGCGGCTGTCGTTATGTGTTGCTAATGCTGCGTCCGTATAAGGCTGGTATTGAAAAAATACGGACGACTATGAGAACGCATATCATTTTTTGATCTGTAAAAGCAATGAACTTGAAACTATGAGGATGGGTCGGCAAGGGGGGGGCTGTGTGGCGGGGGGTAAAGTAAAATTATTTCGGAAATTATTTCGGAAAAATTTCATTTGCTTTTTTATTTTTAGATGTTAATTATCCTTTAACAATAACAGGTTAAAATTAAATACAAGCGGAAATTATTTCGGAATATTTTATGCTGATAACCTCCAAAATGGAACCAATGATTCCAGCCAGGCGAACAGACCTTGAAGAGCTGGCCCTTGAGGTCTACAAGGCGTCGGCCAGACTTGCGGGTCGTGTGCATCCCCTCACAGCGCAGCGAATTATCATGTTGCTTCGGAATGTTAACAGCTATTATTCCAATCTTATAGAAGGCATCAGAACGACGCTCTTAGACATTGAGAGCAGTTTAACCGCACTCTCTAATGACGAAAAAACGAGAAGACTTCAATTGCTGCATAAGCGCAATATAGCCGCGCAAGAAACAATCGAACGGCAATGCCTTGGTACTGAAGATAGCGTAACCTCTGCCGCGTTTCTGTGCCGACTGCATTCGCTCTTATTCAAAGGAGTTCCTGAAGAGTTTCTCGTGCAACAGGACAGAAGCAACCAGCAAAAGGTGCTTATGACTCCTGGCCTGCTTCGGGATCGGGACGTCCAGGTCGGTACCCACCTGCCACCTGTTCATGAAGAACTCCCTCAACTCATGAAGCGTTTTGAAGATGCGTACTCTTTAATGAAAGTCAGGGGAGCTTCGCGCCTGGTTGCAGCAGCGGCAAGCCATCATCGACTGCTTTGGATACACCCTTTTCTGGAAGGAAACGGCCGCGTAGCCCGGCTGTTTACAGACGCTTACCTTACCTGCTCCGGCTTGGAGGGGTACGGACTATGGACATTAAGTCGGGGGTTGGCCAGGAAAGAATCAGCTTACAAGGAATTCCTCTCCACTGCGGACAGTAAAAGGAAGGGAGATTATGACGGCCGGGGTGCTCTATCTGAGGATGGACTTCGCAGGTTTTGCTTTTTTATTCTGGAAACCGCACTGGACCAGGCCACGTTCATGGATAATCTGCTCAGCCTGGAGGCTGCTGTACAAAACATCGAGCTTTACTGCCGGCTCAGATCCGAAGGCTACATGTCAGGCAAAAAGCCACTTCCCAAAGAGTCTTCAAAGATTCTTACGCACACCTTTATCTATGGCCGGCTCCCCAAAGGTGAAGTAGAGCACCTGATCGGCGCATCAGACCGAAAAGCAAGGGATGTCGTAAAACAACTTGTCACGGAAGGATTTCTGAAGACTGAAAACCAAAAAGCCCCGTTGACGATCGGCTTTCCATCCGAGGCCGTTCAGTTCATTTTTCCTGAACTATGCGACCAGGGGGCGTTTTAAGATTTCTCCCCAGCATTATTGGGAATAAGAAGTTAAGTGAAATTGTTGGATGTTAGTGATTGAATGGGGTACTCGAGAAAAGCTTGACCAACTAACTTTTTATTTAATATAAGAAAAAGTATCCAAAAAAGTCAAACAAGGAAAAATAATGAAAGGACAGCGATTTAACTCAGCCCAACGATTACTTGAGATTGTAGAACTGCTTAAATCGTCTCCACAAGAAAATCCGATATGGGAAGTTTACTTAGCTGTTTATGGGAATGGATCTACTAAAGATGATGCTTTAATGTTTGCATATGAGTTAGCTAAATTAGCGAATCATATTGAAGAGACAATTAAAACAAGTGATAAAGTTACGGATGAACTGTTGAAAAACCTTCGACCTATTTTTGATCAGTGCCATGAATTAAACCTGGAGAGACCATGGAAACAATGCGTTGGTCGTCTTAGGCCAGAGGCTGTTGTTGCATTACAGGCATATGCAAATTTTTTTACAGCAGTGTGTAACGAAGAAAGGCTTTCAAAAGAGCAGTATGAGGAACTGGATTCTGGAATAAAAAATCTTTTCACGGTAGTTGATAAGTGCAATCATGAAGAACTTCGTGATATTTTATCTTCAATTCTTGAGTCTGCGAGGAGAGCAATTGCTCTCTATAAGATAAACGGTGCGAAACCTTTTAGTGAAACATTTGATCTTACTGTTGGAAAACTTTGTGTTTTGTATCAGAGAGAAAAGTTCTCTAAAAAGGAGAACAAAGAAACCGTAGATATGGTAGTAACATTTGTAGGAAAAATGAAGCAGTACTGTTCTGCTGCTAAGGCTGTATTAGCATTAGCATCTGACTTTGAAAACGCCAAGAAAACGCTAGGTCTGGAGTAAAAGAGCCCCACCATGGACCAGGACCTAGGGGGCCAATGCTCATGATGCTGCGCCCCATGTGATGCAAAATAGTATAACCACTACCCAAAATTGTGGCGCTAATTTGCATCTAGAATGAGTGGCCGTTACTAAACTCCAAAAGGAATAGTAATCGTTTGCAATTATGCATAATCAAAAAAATATAACACGCCAATTAGCTCTTTCCTGAGGGGTTTGAATATAATTTTGGTGATAATCAATCTTCCTGACCCCAACCTCTGTAATCATACCAAAACCGCCAATCATTGATTCAAGACGTTCCAAAAAGTGTATCGGAACAAACGGAAAAATATACACTGAATATGGAGCACTTTTCGAAATGAAATTAGACAACTACCCATTTTGCTAAAAAGATCTTAAGCAGTCGTTTCAGCTTTTCTGGAAAGGTTCAAGACTAACTACCGAATGGGATAGAAGTTTTTTTATGTCTGCTGAAGAATCGTAGGCTCTTTTCGAGTGCAACGTGCGTCCTTAAAATTCAAAAGCTAAAAATAAAAAACCCTCGGCATCGTGAATGCCAAGGGCTTGTATTCGTAGTGGCGGAGAGGGGGAGATTCGAACTCCCGGTACCGGGTTAGGGTACACACGATTTCCAATCGTGCACCTTCGGCCAGCTCGGTCACCTCTCCGCAAAGAAAAGTTTGATAGCAGTATGGACGGCGGAGGGCAAGCTTTTTTTTCGGTTTTTTCCCGAATGGGTGATCAGATGCTGAAAGTCCGTACGGCTGCGCGCAGCTTTTGTTGCAGTTCCCGGGCTTCTTCCGGCGGCAGGGGCGGACCGTAGCGCAGGCGGATATAGCAGGCGATAATACTGCCGGTTTTCTCCGCAAGGTCGGGCCGTTGGATGGCCAGGCGGGCCGCAAAGTCCTGAGGTCCCTGGCCCGGGTTTCGGTTCAGCCCGGCTGCCGCCAGTTTGGCGCAGAAGCGTTCGTACTGCTGCTGTGCCGGATCAGCCGCGTACGGTTTCGTTCTTTTCCGTATGCGCCAGAAAGCCAGCATGGCACCGGATGCGAGCAGCATTACCCCGAGCATAATTCCCAGCGTACGCAGCAGGTCCGGCAGCCCTCCCAAACGAACGCCCAGTCGGGCGAGCAGGCTGCGTTGCCGGTAGTACCCGTAAGACAGCACAAAGCGTTCCCAGTAAAAGCCCATGGCGTCCCAGCTTTGCAGCATGGTACGCAGGCCGGTATTTTGTCTGGAAAAGAGCCCCGTATCTTCCAGAGATTGATAGAGCAACGGACCGAGTTCGAGGCGCTGCGGCGACACGGTTGCCGTGGGATCGATGCGGGTCCAGCCCTTGCGCGGCAGCCAGATTTCATCCCAGGCGTGGGCGTGGGCCTGGCGGACGATCAGGTAATCGCCCACGGTGTTGTCTTCTGCCCCGAGGTAGCCCAGGACGATGCGCGAGGGGATGCCGGCCACGCGTAGCATGAAAGCCATGGCCGAGGCGAAATGCGAACAGTATCCGGCTTTGGTGTCAAACAGGAACGCGTCGATGAAATCGGTTTCCGGCAGCAGGGGCGGATTGAAGGTGTAGTGAAAGCCGCCCGTTGCAAAAAAATGCAGGGCTGTTTCGAGAATCTGCTCCGGGTATTTGGCTGTGCGTGCCCAGTCACGGGCCAGGGCCCTTGCAAGGGGGTTGCCGGTTTGCGGAATTTCCAGGCCGTGCCGACGTTCCCATGGTTGCAGCCGACCGGTGTTGTATACGAGGAAAGACCTGGGAGTAAGCGTACGTCCCGATTTGAGCGGAAAGCGGGAAAGCTGCGTATAGTCCAGGAAAAAAAACGCGCCGGGAGCCGGCGCCAACGGCAGGTCCAGGCTGTAGAGCCAGTGGTTGGTACTGGGCTCCTGGTGGATCTCGTAGCTGACGGGCGTATGCCCCACCAGCGAGTTGGGCCCGGTGGGCAGTTTTTTCGGGCGGTTCCAGGTCTGTCCGTCAAAGTCCCACAGAACCAGGCCCCGCCAATACATAGATTGTTTCCCAGGGGACGGACCATTGAATTTGGCGCGGAACACGATCTGCCTGTTGGCGGCCAGCTGCCCCAGATCGCCCATCTGCAGCGTATCCTGCAGGCCGGTGGAAGTGATTTCCTTGTCTACGCCGAACAGCCCGAAAGGCAGACGCGGGCAGACAACAAACAGGGCCAGCGCCAGGGGCAGGCCCAGGAGCATCAGCCCGGCCGCCAGTCGCAGTTGCCGCATCCAGGGGGCCTGCGGCGCGTTGCAGCGAATGATCAGGGTTAAAATGCCCACCAGCGAGCAGAGTATGAAGGCGCCAGCAGGCAGGGATTCGCTGTGAAAAACGCCGAAAATGGCTAGAAACAGGCTGAGGCAGAGGGCGGAAAGCGCGGATTCGCGCGTCTGTACTTCCAGAGGTTTGAGCCCGAGCAGGATGGCAAGCATCCCGATGCCAGTAAGCATGCTGAATTTCCCACTGAAAATGAATTCGGATCCGATGGCCAGAAGCATTCCGGCCATGGTTAACATGTTGCGCGTTGCCTGCGACGGCATCCGCCACCAGCGTTGTCCGGCAGCCCAGGTCCAGGCCCAGAACAAGCCGCACCAGAGCGTCACCGGCAGCGGCAACAGGCCCGCATGGGGTACGTACGCCAGGCAATAGGCCAGGATGACGAGATGTTGATAAGTCCGTGGCGCCAAGGAAGCGGCAGGCATCGCATTGCTCCGGTTTTTGGTAAATGTACCCTGCCTGGATGCGTGTAGCAAGAAGCGCTGTTTTTAGCCGCAGGACTTCTCTGCTTCGGCAATGTAAAATTTCTGCAAATTCCTGCAGATGCGCGGATCAGGGTGTACAAAGACTGGAGTGCGTACGGAGAAGAAAACGAATGCAGGCGGTCGGCCGTTTGTCGTGGAGTCAGTCCACTGAAGGATCACCGGTGTCGATGACGCCGATGAGGATGTCCTCGGCCAGTTCCATGTTTGCGCAGTGAGGGCAATAGGTCCAGCCGCGAACACTTTTTGCGTATCCTTTACACTCGCAAAAATATTTGCCGCAGGCCGCGCAACGAAAAATGCGGACGCCATCGACACGTGAACCGCAAAAAGGACATTGCGTGTATTTCGTCAGCTGCTTTTGCGACGGTGTTTCTTTTTTCGAGGCATCTGAAGGTATGGAATTCATAATATATATTTTAGGTAAAAAATTTTGATTGTAGGGAAACTATTACAAAATAAATGGATTTTGACAAGACGCGGAAAGAAAAAAGCAGAATGTGGAATTCGAAGAGATATTATATCTTAAGAGTGTTTCATTTTAATTGCAAAAAAATATGTAAAATACAATGAAAAGCTAATTCTCGATAGAGTTGATGCGGATATAGATGCGGACGCCAAGGAGGTCGGCCAGCAATCGGTATTCTCTGGATATGACGTCACGAAGCGGTGGAAAGGTTTCATGGGCAAATTGTTCACGCTCTTCGTTACCGAAATTTCCCGGTCCTACGGCATCCAGAAAAAAGGCCGGTTTTTCGCGGACAAAGTCTTCGTAATAGCGTTGCAGATAGTAGGTTTGCTGGGGGCCTTTGCTGAGTTGTCGTTCGCTTTGGGCTTCACGCGTGGCCTGGCGCAGGCCGGTTTCCACGTAGTAGTTGGGCATCCAGCCCCACATGGCCATGGAATCGTCTGGACGGGCGAACTGCAGCACCAGTTGGGAAACCGGGCTGGTTGTCAATTCATGATAGGCGGCTGATCCCAGAAAGGGGTTTTCGTTGTTGGCGCGTCCGTAGATCTGCGGCAGGATGCAGGCCAGGGGCAGGAGCAGAACGAACAGCCAGCGTGGCAGGGCGCCCAATCCGGTTTTTGCCTGTTTCAGTTTTTTCTAATGACCGCAGAACACCGTTCCCACGGTCAGCCCGAGGGGCGGAATCAGAAAAAGGAAGTAATGTCCGTGCGGATGGCCTGGAGCAATGATGACATTGACTGCCACCGCCCCGGCGCCAAAGACATAGCCGAAGAGCTCCCGAAAACGCGCCGGCAGCAGCATGAACCCGAGTGCGACCAGCAGCGCGTACGCGAGACAGGGCAGGATAAAAGACCGAAAACCGGCTTCCCCGCCCGCGCTGACGAAGTGGATATAGGCCCGGAGCGGCAGGCTGCTTTTGGCGTACGCCAGGTTGTTGATGATGTGGGACTGATAGAAATCGTTGAAACTGCCGCTGGCGAACACTACGGCGAGCAGCAGCAGGCCGGGCGCCAGGCCTCCGGTGCAGAGCAGAAGGATACGCTTGATGCGTCCGCGGACAGGAAGTTCGCTGCAGGAGAGCAGGAGCAGCCCGACCAGCCGGGCGTGGAGATATTGCAGGGGGGCCGAAAAGCCGCGGCAACAGCAATATGTAATCATCAAAGGGGCCAGTGGAAGTCGGGTCCATCGACTGCCAGGGAATGGTGTTATGCCCCAGGGTAATGGCTCCGGCGATCATCTGGCATTCGTCCATGTTCCAGAGATCCCCGTGAAACAACGCCGGCCAGTGAAACGCCGCAAGAGCCAGTGCGAGCAAAACAAGAAAAATACCGGTCTGCTTTCCGGATTAAGCAAGGGGCCGCGCGGGCGGGAGAGTGGACAGAGGCAGCAAGGCGAAGCAGAACCAGGCCACAATCCAGTAGGCCCAGTGATGTTGGCCGAACATGGCGAAAAAATGAAGAAAACTGTCGGCAATCAAGGTGTTGGATTCGCATGCGCGGCGGATGGGCGTCAAGCTTTCCTTCGAGGAGCATGGGAAAGGTCGGACCGAAAAACATTGCAATCCGCTGCTGCAGCTTGTAAGTCTCCGCGACGTCCGGGGCATTGTGTGGCAAGCAGCCGGACGGACCATTTCTGTCGACAAAAGTCTAGACTTATGCTAAAGAAATTATCTAGTACTGGATATCAGCCGGTTCGTCCATGGTATCTTCAAACACCGTTGCGAACAGAGCCGAAAGCGGTTGCCCGGTCCTTTGCAGAGGCCAAAAAAAAGGTTGCCGTTTGCACGACAACCCTTGAAATCAAATGGGGCGAGAGAAGGGACTTGAACCCTCGGCCACACGGGCCACAACCGTGTGCTCTACCATCTGAGCTACTCCCGCCATCTGGAAACTGACAAGCTAGCCTTACCCGACCTGGGAGTCAAGAAATAGTTTCAAATCATACGCATTTTTTTACAAATGCTGTGGAATATACTGAGCCAAGGAGTATCTGAAGATAATGGATAAACTCATCATTGAAGGCGGCGTCCCCTTGAAAGGGCGCATTCGCGTAAGCGGTTCCAAAAATGCCGCATTGCCCATTCTGCTGGCGGCTCCTCTGTTGGATTGCGACATTACTTTTGATAATGTGCCGAATTTGCGGGATATTCAGACCACCATCAAGCTGTTGAGCATTCTCGGCTGCGCGGCGGAATACGACAAAGGCAAGGTATACGTGGCCTGCGGCGAACTGTCGCCGGAAGCTCCGTACGATCTGGTCAAGACCATGCGGGCGTCGGTGCTGTGCCTGGGACCGCTGCTGGCTAGGCTCGGGCACGCGCGCGTGGCTTTGCCCGGCGGGTGCAATATCGGCGCGCGTCCCGTGGATCTGCATCTGACCGCACTCGAGAAAATGGGCGCCACTTTCAATCTGGACTCCGGTTATATCGAAGGAAAATGTGATAAACTCAAAGGCGCGCATATCGTGTTCAAGTTCCCCACCGTTGGCGGCACGGAGAACCTGCTCATGGCCGCCAGCCTGGCCGAAGGCGAGACAATCCTGGAGAACGCCGCGCGCGAACCCGAGGTGGAGGACCTGGCCAATTTTCTCATTGCCTGCGGTGCGAAAATCCAGGGGCAAGGCACCAGCATGATTCGCATTCAGGGCGTCACCAGCCTGAAGTCCAAGAATTACCGCATCATGCCCGATCGGATCGAGGCCGGTACCTACATGGCCGCAGCCGCCATCACGAACGGTGAAATCGAATTGGAAGACTGTCCGCTGTTCGAACTGGAAGCCGTGGCCGTGGTGCTGCGCGAGATGGGCGTGCTCATCGAAGAACGTGAGGATTGCGTGCTGGTCAGGCGTAACGGCTCCCTTGTGGGGACGGACATCAAGACGCTGCCTTATCCGGGTTTTCCCACGGACATGCAGGCCCAGGTCATGGCATTGATGTCTGTTGCCCAGGGCTCGGGCGTCATCGAGGAGACCATTTTCGAGAACCGCTTCATGCACGTGCAGGAACTCGTACGTATGGGGGCGAAGATCAAACTATCGGGGCGCACCGCTTTCGTACGCGGAGTGGACCAACTCAAGGGCGCGCCTGTGATGGCTTCGGACCTGCGCGCCAGCGCTTCGCTGGTCATCGCCGGTCTGGCCGCCTCGGGCACCACGGACGTCCAGCGTATCTACCATCTGGACAGAGGGTACGAACACATCGATGAAAAGCTCACGGCTGTGGGCGGTCGGGTTAAACGGGCCAAAGAATAATACTATTGAACAAGACATCAAAAAAGGGCAGTTCCCGCGAAAGGAGCTGCCCTTTATCATTTTTTGTCAGGATGCCGGAGTTAGCACATTTTCAAGACTAAATAGTCCTAATCCAGCTCGTATTCGTTCCGCCAGTCGCCTTCTTCCTTCCATTCGGGCTGTTCGTCCTTGGTAAAGACATAGTTGCCCAGCACGAGGTAGTCCATTTCGGTACGCATGAAGCAGCGGTAGGCGTCCTGGGGCGTACAGACAATGGGTTCGCCGCGGACGTTGAAGCTCGTATTCACCACCATGCCGCAGCCCGTGAGTTTCTTGAAAGCCGAAATCAGCTCATGGTAACGCGGGTTGGTGTCCTTATGCACGGTCTGAATCCGGGCCGAATAGTCCACATGGGTGATGGCCGGAATATCCGAGCGCTGGATATAAAGCCGTTGCCACATGTCCAGCGCGTTGTAGCCTTCGGGCAAAGGATTGCGATGGCCTTCCCGGACGGGAGCCACCACCAGCATATAGGGAGAAGATTCGCCCTCCAGACCGAAGTACTCGTCGGCGTCTTCAGCGAGCACCGAAGGGGCGAACGGGCGGAATCCTTCGCGGTATTTGATTTTCAGGTTCAGCTTTTTCTGCATTTCCGGATCGCGCGGATCACCAAGAATGCTGCGGTTGCCCAGCGCGCGCGGGCCCCATTCCATGCGACCCTGGTACCAGCCCACGGCTGCGCCCTGGCTGAGTTTTTCGGCAACCACATCGCACAGCTCGGAGAAGTTTTCGTATTCCGTATAGGGGGCACGGTAACGGCGCGCGGTACGCAGAATGTAGCCTTCACCGTAGACAGGGCCCAGATAGGACCCCTGCATGGAGTCCGGACTGGCGGCCAGACGTTTGCCGTCCTGGCTGATGTGGTACGCGGCCAGGGCTGCGCCCAGGGCGCCGCCCGCATCGCCGGCAGCCGGCTGCACCCAGACCCGGTCAAAGGTCCGGTTGCGGATCAGCTTGCCGTTGGCAACGCAGTTCAGGGCCACGCCGCCGGCCATGACCAGATTCTTGCACCCGGTGAGTTCGCGCGTTGTTTGCGCCAGGCGGAAGACCACCTCTTCCGTAACCTGCTGGATGGCGTAGGCCATGTTCATATAGGGCTGGCTGATTTCGGATTCGGGCTTGCGCTTGGGAAGATCGAAAAGCCGCTGAAAGGGCTTGTCTTTGCACATGGTCAAACCGGTTGCAAAGTCGAAATACTTCATGTTCATCAGCATGGAGCCGTCCGGGCGCAGATCGATCAGCTCGTCCATGATCTTGTCATAGAACTCTTTGGTCTGCTTGTCGTCCGGGTCTCCGTAAGGCGCGAGTCCCATCAGCTTGTATTCGCCCGAATTGACCTTGAAACCCGTATAGTACGTAAAGGCCGAATAGAGCAGCCCGAGCGAATGGGGAAAGTCGAGCTGGCGCAAGATGCTGAGCTGATTGCCGCTGCCTTTGGCAATGGTCGTTGTAGCCCATTCGCCCACGCCGTCCACCGTAAGGATCGCGGCTTCTTCAAATGGACTCGGATAAAAGGCGCTGGCCACATGCGAAAGATGGTGCTCGGGAAACAGCAGCGGCGGCTTGCCCGGTCCGAGTTCGGCCAGTTCGTCCCGCAGCATTTTTTTCATGAACAGCTTTTCCTTGATCCAGACCGGCATGGCGGAAAGGAAGCTGCGCAGCCCGCGCGGGGCAAAAGCATGGTAGGTTTCCAGCAAACGCTCGAACTTGAGGTACGGCTTGTCGTAGAAGGCTACGGCGCAGAGGTCGCCGGGCTTGAGTCCGGCTTCTTCCATGACGTACGAGGCCGCATTGTGCGGAAACGAGGCGTCATGTTTTTTACGCGTGAACCGTTCCTCATGCGCGGCGGCGATGACTTCTCCGTCCAGCAGCAAAGCCGCGGCGCTGTCATGATAAAACGCGGACAATCCCAGAATGGCGCTGGCCATGATCCCTGCTCTCTAGAAAATAGTGTAAATGAACGGGGCCACGGCCGTGCCGCTGGTCAGAACGATCAACACGCCGAACAGCAGCAGGGTCAGGATAATCGGCAACAACCAAAATTTCTTGCGAACTTTCAGAAAAGCCCAGAGATCACGCAAAAAATCCATTTATAATTTCCTCCAGTGTATTGGCCCGTATACTAAATGCCTCCGGCGGCTCAGAAACCTTTTTGAAAAAAGGTTCCCAAAAACCTCCAAAAACTTTTAGTTGATAACTAAGTTGTTAAAAAAATATGATTGTCGTGGAAGGACAGATCCCACCACGTTTCAGCATTACAATTATTAAAACATGTTCTGCAGGTCTTCAGGGGTGACCACTTCATCTCGTGTCCGGAAGACCGAGCCTTTCTCGCGCCGCCATTGTTTCAGCTTCAATGTGTCCTTTCCCGCAATTTTGCGCAGCAGGGCAATGGGGGAGACGACCACAAAAAAGACAATGGTCAGTATCACTTTAGACATCACGGTACCCAAAAGCTCGGACAGCCCGAACCAGAGCATGGCGAAGGGCTTGAAAAGTTTGGGCCAGATCATCAACAGCAGGGTGGCCAGTATGATGAATGGCAGCAATTCGTCATGTCCGCCGATTTTGACGACCAGCAGCAATATCAGAATCAGAGCCAATCCGGCGTCTTTGCACTGATCTTTGCCAGGATTGGGAAAAATAGAGTCTTTGTTCGGCATAATGATTAATCGCCCGATTCAAGCTTTTGGGCCAGAAGCTCGTTGACCAGTTTCGGATTGGCCTGGCCCTTGGTTTTTTTCATGATCTGGCCGACGAAAAAGCCCATGAGCTTTTTCTTGCCGCCCTTGTAGGCCGCCACTTCGTCCGGGCTTTCAGCCAGAACCGCGTCAACGGCGCTTTCCAGAGCCGAGCTGTCGGAGATCTGCACCAGACCTTTTTTCTTGATGAAGGCCGAGGGTTCGGCGCCGGTTTCGAAAAGTTCGGCAAAGATGGATTTGCCCACCTTGCCGCTGATCACTCCCTCTTCAATGCAGCGTACGAGCCCGGCCAGATGGGCCGGGGACATTTTCACCGCGGTCAGGGGCTGATCGCCTTTGTGCAGCTCGCGCAGAAATTCGGTCATGACCCAGTTGGCGATCTTTTTCGGCTCGTTGTAAGCTTCCACCGCCTGCTCGAAATAGTCCGCCAGGTCTTTGTCGCCGGTAAGCACTTCAGCGTCGTTGTCCGGAAGCCCCAGCTCGCTGATAAAACGCGTACGCCGGGTTTCGGGCAATTCCGGCAGCGAGGCGCGGATTTCGTCAACCCAGGAAGGATCGAAGGAGATGGGCAGCAGATCCGGATCCGGAAAATATCTGTAGTCGTGGGCTTCTTCCTTGCCCCGCATGGACTGGGTGATGTTTTTGTCCGCGTCGTAGAGCCGGGTTTCCTGAACCACCGCATCCCCGTCGGCCAGGACGTCTTCCTGGCGGGAAATTTCATATTCAATGGCCCGCTGCACGTTGCGGAAGGAGTTCAGGTTCTTCAGCTCGGCGCGCGTTCCGAACTCTTCCTGCCCCACGGGCCGGATGGAGACGTTGGCGTCGCAACGGAAGCTGCCTTCTTCCATATTGCCGTCGCAGATGCCCAGATAGACCACGATGGAATGCAGAGCTTTGAGGTAGGCCACGGCTTCCTCAGCGCTGCGGATGTCGGGTTCGCTGACGATTTCGATCAGGGGCGTGCCCGCGCGGTTCAGGTCGACAAAGCTGGCGTTATCCGCTGCGGAGTGGATGTTTTTCCCGGCGTCGTTTTCCATGTGGATACGCGTGATGCCCACACGGCGCGTATAGCCGTCCATGGCAATGTCCAGATGGCCGTGCTCGCAAAGCGGCAGCTCGTACTGGGAAATCTGATAGCCCATGGGCAGGTCGGGATAGAAATAATTTTTCCGGGCGAAAACGGAATTATTATTGATGCTGCAGTCAACGGCCAGCCCCATTTTGATGGCGTATTCCACGGCCTGGCGGTTGAGCACAGGCAGAACGCCGGGCATGCCTGAACAGACTTCACAGACGTTGTCGTTGGGTTCGTCGCCGAAACTGGCGGGGCAGGAACAAAACAATTTGGAAGCTGTCCGCAGCTGGGCATGGACTTCAAGCCCAATCACTGCCTCATATCTGGCCATGCGTGTACTCTGTAGCGTATGCTGGTTTTGGTTTCAGGATGAATGCCCTGTTTTTATGTCTGTCTGGACGTGCGCGACGAGCGTTGCACGGGCGCACAGCTCAAGCCTCTATTGAAGCAAGTTTCATTAACAAGGCATCAAGTCGGGCGTCAAGCTTTTGAACCGGCTTTTGGAGCGTCCTTAACACGAGTCCGCAGTTTGAGTACTCCTCTAACCGGTTTTGCCTGGAAATGCTATCTTTTGCTGCAACGCTTTTATTGCCCTGTCCCGGGGCGATGGCGCGCGCCCTCTTGCCAGTGGGGCTCAAGCTGATTACAAGCCGCCTATGCGAGAAAAATTGCAGTACGCTCAACAAAATTGCGTGGGCAGCGCAGGCAAGCTGATGCGCCAGACCGCCGGATTGTTTCCCGGCGCGCGGATAGGGGTGGCCGTATCCGGTGGTGAGGACAGTTTCACGCTGCTGCAGGTCCTGCGTTACAGGCAACGGATTCTTCCCTTTCCCATCGAATTGATGGCCCTGCACGTGAACCCCGGATTCGAACCTGAAAGCCACCGGATACTTGCGGACTGGTGCGCCGAGCAGGGCGTCCCGCTGCATGCGGAGCTTTCCGACCACGGACTGGTAGCCCACTCGGAGATCAATACCAAGAATTCGCCCTGTTTCTATTGTTGCAGGAGACGCCGGGCCCGGCTGTTCGAATGCGCCAGGCAATACGGACTGAGCCATCTGGCCCTGGGGCATAATGCGGATGATCTGGCTTCCACGTTTTTTTTGAATCTTTTTCAGAGTGGTAAAGTTCTGGGCATGGATCCGGCGCAGGACTTTTTTCAGGGGCAGTTTCGTCTCATCCGGCCTCTGCTCTGGATGGACAAGACGACCATTTCGCGTGCCTGCCGCCAGTGGGGGTTGCCGACCTGGAAAAACCCCTGTCCTTCGTCCCAGACAAGCAAACGCATGGATTTTCAGCGCTGGCTGAACAGCGAACCTTTCGGGAAAGGCAGCAAGCGCAACGCGCTGAACGGACTGAAACGCTGGTGTCTTGACTCCCTGCCTGGAACAGATTAGACAAATAGATCTTTGGGACTCTGTTACACGGGCTCCTCCCTCGCCGTAACCTGGAACACAAGATGCAACCGGTCGTCCGCACTTCAGAATGATAGGTCTGGTGTAACGGGCGAGACAGTATGCCAGAGTGAGGAACATGCTGCTAAAGAAATATCATATCGTTGTCTTCAAAGATAACGAAGGGGTATGTAAAAAACTATACATCCGGGGCTGGGTGCTGTTCGCCCTGTTCGGGTTATTTATTTCGCTGGTGGCCGGCAATGTCCACTTCTGGAGTTATTTCGCGGATTACACCTACGTACAGAGCCGGCTGGCCAAGTCCGAAAAAACCGTGGACGAACAGAAAAGTCAGCTGGTCAGCCTGGCCGGAAAATTGAAAGTTCTGGAAAAGGATCTTTCCCGCATCCGTGATTTCGACACCAAGCTGCGGGTGATGATCAACATGGAGAACCAGGTCGAATCCGCAAGCTCCATGGGAGGCGATACGCGTAACAGCTTTTCCAAAAGCTACCTGCCTGTCCATCGTCAGGAATTACTGGCGCGTAAGATGCACTCCTTTTTGAATCAGCTGACCACGGACGTACGCCTGGAGGAGATGCGCCAGGAAGAGCTGCTGCAATCTTTCAAGGACAACAAGTCGCTGCTGGTTTCAACCCCTTCCCTCTGGCCCACGCAAGGCTGGATCACCTCTCCGTTCGGACAGCGGATTTCTCCTTTTACCGGTCAGAAGGAATTTCACCAGGGCCTGGATATTTCCGGCCCCATCGGCACGCCTATCGTGGCTCCGGCCAAGGGAGTGATTTCATTCACCGGCGTGGACGGAGGCTTCGGTAAAACCATACTTATCAAGCACGGTTCGAATATTTCCACACGATACGCGCATCTGAGTTCATTCAAAGTCAAACAGGGCCAGAGCGTCAAACGGGGCGAGGTCATCGGCTATCTCGGCAACTCGGGCAGAAGCACGGGCCCCCACCTGCACTACGAGGTCCGGCTCAATGGCGTTTGCGTCAATCCCATGCGGTACCTTATCAATTGAACCTTCATGTTCGGGCCATGACGGCCTTCATTGCGTATTTCAGCCGGGGCCTCAAACGGCCCCGGATCTTTTTACGGTAAATTTTCCATGTGCGGTATAGCAGGCTACTGGTCTCCAGCTTTTTCTCGGGAAAGCCATCCGGCGCTTCTGGACGCCATGTGCGCTTCCCTTCGTCATCGCGGACCGGACAGCCGAGGCAGCTGGTTTGATCCCGAGGCAGGCCTCGGGCTTGCCCATGTGCGCCTGTCCATTGTGGATCTTTCGCCCGCCGGGCAGCAGCCCATGCGTTCGGCTGACGGACGGTATGTGCTGATTTACAACGGCGAAGTCTACAATTTCGACGAAATCCGGCGCGAACTGGACCAGGCCGGCCACACGCCCGCCGGCGGCTGGCGAGGCAGGAGCGATACCGAAGTCATCCTTCAGGCCTTTACGGTCTGGGAACCGGAGCAGGTTCTGAAACGGATGATCGGCATGTTCGCCCTGGCCCTGTACGATACGCGCGAGCGGCGTCTGCTGCTCGTACGCGACCGCATGGGCATCAAACCCCTGTATTACGGATATTGCGGCAAAAGCCTGGTTTTCGGATCCGAGCTTAAGGCTCTGCGCTGCCATCCGGAGTGGTCGGGCGTCATCGACACCGGGGCCCTGGCCCGTTACTTTCAACTGCTCTATGTGCCGGCCCCGCGGTCCATCTTTCAGGGGATCGTCAAGCTGGAACCCGGACAGCTGGTGTGGTTTGAAGCCGCGGACATCGCCGCCCGCCGCCTGCCGCCCGCCGCGGCCTACTGGCGCGTACGGGATATTGCCGCCGCAGGGCTGGCCTCGCCGCTGCGTCTGGATGCAGCGGAACTGGTCGGCGAACTGGACGCCCTGATACGCGATTCCGTCCGGCTGCGCATGGTGGCGGACGTCCCCTTGGGAGCTTTTTTGTCCGGTGGGGTGGATTCTTCCACCGTGGTGGCTTTGATGCAGGCCCAGAGCAGCCGCCCGGTCAAGACCTATACCATTGGATCGGGGCACCGGGAATACGACGAGGCCGCCAAGGCCGCTGCCGTTGCCAAACACCTGGGCACCGAGCACACGGAGCTGGTGGTGGCGCCGGAGGAGGCTTTGCGGACGATTCCGGAGCTGCCCCTGTATTATGACGAGCCCTATGCCGACGTGTCGCAGATTCCTTCGCTGCTGGTATCGCGCCTGGCCCGTCGGGAAGTGACCGTGGCGCTTTCGGGCGACGGCGGCGACGAATTGTTCGGCGGCTACAATCGCTATCTGGCCGGGCCCAAGATCTGGCGTACGCTGGGCAGATTGCCCGGTGTCGCGCGCAGGGGACTGGGGACGCTGCTGGAGCACGGCGGCGAGGGCGTGATTGCCGCGATCAGCGATGCGCTGCGGCCTTTGCTGCCTCCGGACAAGCGTGTCGTGCTGATGCGGGAGAAATTGCGTAAAGTGGCCGACGGCTGCAAGGCGTCCGGCCGGGAAGAATTTTTCGCCTCCCTGATATCCTTCTGGCAGCGTCCGTTGCAGTTGCTGGCGCCGGATCGGCGTCCGGACAGCTTGCCGTCTCTGCTCCCGGACGTTAAAGAAACACTCGAGTACGCTTCCTGGATGATGTTGATGGACCAGCAGGGCTATTTGCCGGATGACATCCTGACAAAACTGGACCGGGCCAGCATGGCCGTGTCGCTGGAAGCCAGGGTGCCCCTCCTGGACCACCGGCTGGTTGAATTCGCCTGGCGTGTGCCCGAATCCTGCAAGATAGCCGGCGGCGTTGGCAAGCTGCCTTTGCGCCAGGTGCTGTACCAGTATGTTCCCGCTTCCCTGATCGAAGGCCCCAAGCAGGGGTTCGACCTGCCTTTGGAAAGCTGGCTGCGCGGTCCGCTTCGGGACTGGGCTGAGGATTTGCTTGACGAAAAGCGTCTTTCTGATGATGGTTTGTTGCTTTCCGGGCCTGTCCGGGACGCCTGGAGCACCCATTGCTCCGGCAAGGGAGACAGGCAGCATCATCTCTGGGCCGTGCTGATGTTTCAGGCCTGGCGTACGACATTCCACGCGTGAGAAAAGGAGTCCGACATTGTCCGTAGGTAAGGTGCTGATTGTTTCGAATCTTGATTTAAACATCCTGCTGTTGCGGCGGACCCTCATTGAAACCCTGCTGTTGCATGGGATCAAAGTGGGTGTGTGCGTACCTCCCGGAAGATACCGTCGTGAACTGGAACAACTTGGAGTACGGGTTTCCCATTTCAGTATGGCACGGGGGAGCCTGAATCCTTTGACTGTGCCTCTGGCCGTGAAGCATCTGCACCGGGTCATCAAGCAGGAAGCACCGGACATCGTGCACTCTTTTACTCACCAGCCCAATCTTTTCGTTCGGCTGGCGGCGCCTTCATCCTGCGTTATCGTGCACACCATAACGGGCCTGGGGTCGATTTTCATGCATGGTGGGCTCAAAGGGCTGGCCCTGCGTTCGTTGTTTAAGGCCTTGTATGTGACCACCTCGCCCCGCTGCCGGGCCATGGTTTTTCAAAATGACGCAGACAGGGATTATTTCACCTCCACCGGGATGACCGGAAGGTCGCTGGTGACCTGCATCCGGGGCAGCGGCGTGGATACCAATCGCTTTAAGCCCGGCGTCATTTCGCCGGACCAGAGAAAGCGGGCCAGAGAGGCCTTGGGCATAGGTCAGGGCGACGTTGTCTGCACCTTGTCCGCTCGCCTGCTTTATGACAAAGGCGTGCTTGAATTTGTTTCCGCAGCCAGAGCCTTGCTGGAATCCTGTCCCAAGGCGCGGTTTCTCATTGTGGGTAAACCGGATCACGCCAACCCGAAGTCTCTGACACCGGCGGACATGGCCCGGATTTCAGAGATTTCCAACGTGGTTCTGGCCGGCTGGCGGGATGATATGGAAACGGTCTGGGGCATGAGCGACGTGGCCGTACTGCCTTCCTACCGCGAAGGGTTGCCCATGAGCCTGCAGGAAGCGCTGGCCTGCGGTTTACCGGTTGTGGCCACGGATGTTCCCGGCTGTCGGGAAATTCTGGCCGGCGGGGAGCATGGGTTTCTGGTTCCGCTGGGGGACGCGGAAGCACTGGAAAACGCTTTGCGGCAACTGGTCCAGTCCACCGAACTGCGGTCCGTCATGGGGGCCGCGGCACGCGAAAAGGCCGTCAAGGATTTTGCCGGCGAAAAGCTGGCCCTGGAGCATATCGACCTGTATCAGCGTCTGCTTCAGAGCCGGAAATGATTCACTGCGATTGCTGGGTGCTTTTTTTAAGCGCCTGGTAGCGAACCTTGTAGTCGTCCCGTTCTTTTTCAACGAGATTGAGCCTCGCCTGCAGGCGGTCGGCCCTGCGGCGGCATTTTTTGTAGTCCTCCGAAGACGTGATCGGAGCGTCTTTGAAAATACCCACCTCTTTTTGCTTCATTTGCAGCACGGAACGCAGACCTTTGAGCTGATTGCTGAGATCAACAATGGCCAGCTGCAGCTGTTTGATCTGTGCATCGCGGTCTTTCAGCGCTTGCCTGCAGACAGCGTCTTCATTGCAGGCGGACAATGCCACAGGTACGACGATACACAGGCACAAAAGAACCAGTAATGTTTTATTGCTACGGCTGATTTTCACGAGATCTGACTCCCTGGAGTTGTCGCCCGGATGCGGGATCCGTCAGGATGGCGCTTCCGGGGGCGTGTTCAGAAAGAATGTTCCGCTGTCGGCCGGCTTTCCCGTACGGGCTGCAGGGACGATTAAGTGGGAATGAGCCCGCTGTCGATGAGCTTGAGGGTGTTGTTTTCCTTTTCCAGCGCGCCTAGTTCGACCAATTCGTCGATTACGTTGTTCAGAGCGGCCAGCTCATCACCTTTCAGCACTTTGGAAGCCTCTTTTTCGAGGAATTCGCAGGGGAAGACTTCTGCCCGCGCACGCTTGAAAAAAGCGTTGATGAACCTGTAGTAGAATTGCGGCTGTTTCGCCATGAGTGCACCTCGCAGAATGTCGTTTTCAATCATTAGTCGCTTAAGAAAACTACACTAAATAGAAAAAAAAACCAAGGAGATAAAAGGACTGATTCAAATGGCGGAGTTGCCCAACAGATTTGCCGTGCCATGCAAGTGCCGGGAAAACAGTTCGGCAAGATGCCGGATGCCGGATGTCACGCTGTTATGTATTTTTGTGTTATTGCCCCCGGACTACGTATCGGCTGTGGAGTTGCATAATGTTTTCTTGCTAAACAACGTATTTTCGAGAATAATTTGCCCTCCGACGGTTCAGAAGGAGATTTGAACCGTCATGAATTTACTTTGCATAAGGGCACCAGTATGAGTGAAGTTCGCATAATGGTAGTGGATGACGAGCATATTGTGGCGCTCGACATCTGTAATACGCTCGAACGGCTCGGATACAAAGTGCCTGTCATCGTGGCCACAGGGGAGTCGGCCGTGGCTGCGGCGGGATGGGAAAAACCCGATCTCGTTTTGATGGACATCAAACTCAAGGGCGATATGGACGGTATTGCCGCGGCCAGGGAAATCCATTCCCGGCATGATGTTCCGATCATTTATCTGACCGCATTTTCCGACGACCAGACGCTTCAGCGCGCAAAAATGACCGAGGCTTTCGGATATCTGATCAAGCCCTTTGACGAGCGCGAACTGCATTCAGCCATTGAGATCGCCCTGTATAAGCATCGCAATGAAAGCAAATTGCGCAAGGCCGTCAAGGATGCGGAAAAAGCCAGCCTGGCTAAAAGCCTGTTTCTGGCCAATATGAGCCATGAAATCCGTACTCCCATGAACGGCATCATCGGCATGGCCGAACTGGCTCTGGATACCGATTTGAATGAAGAGCAGCGTGATTATCTCGAGACCATCAAATATTCCGCCGACACCTTGCTGGAACTTATCAACGACATTCTGGATTTTTCCAAGATAGAAGCCAAAAAAATGCAGCTGCGCAAAATCGATTTCGATCTTGCCGTGGTTGTGAAAAAAGTTGTCGGCAGCTTCGGGCACCAGGCCAAACGCAAAGATCTCAGCCTGCGTATGTATATCAGTCCTGATGTGCCTTTGAAGCTCATCGGGGATCCTTCCCGTCTGTCCCAGATTCTGCGCAACCTCCTGAGTAATGCCGTCAAATTCACGGAGAACGGTGAAGTGGAGCTGGAGGTGAACCCGGTCGAACAGAATATTTTTCCACTGCATCCGACGCAATCCGCAGATACCGTCCGCTTGTTGTTTTCCGTACGCGATACGGGTGCGGGAATTCCGGACGACAAGCAATCGGTCATTTTCGAGACTTTCGAACAGGCGGGTGAAGCCGAACAGCAGAGCGGGGGCACCGGTCTGGGGCTGGCCATTGCCAAAGAACTCGTGGAAATGATGTCCGGATCCATCTGGCTGCGCAGCCGCGTGGGAAAGGGCAGTACCTTCTATTTTACGGCCGCTTTTCAGCTGCAGCAGCAGCTTCCGGTGCAGACAGCGGGTGTTTTGGTCGAAGACAGCGGCGTGGCCCGGCGGTTGCGGGTGCTGGTGGCCGACGACAATGAAGTAGGCAGAAAACTGGCTCAAAAACTGCTGGAAAAGCAGGGACACACGGTCTTTACCGCAAATAACGGCCTGGAAGCGTTGCAACTTCTGGAAAAACAGCAGGCTGTCGATCTGGTTTTGATGAATGTCCAGATGCCGGAAATGTCCGGCCTTGAAGCCACGCGCGTCATTCGCGAAGGCAGCCGCAAGGGCATCGATCCTGCGATACGCATCATCGCACTGACCGGACATGCCCTGAAAGGTGACAAGGAGCGTTGCCTGCAAGCCGGAATGGACGGCTACCTGCCCAAGCCATTGCGAACGGTTTCATTTTTCAACACCATCGCGCGGGTAATGAACGGAAACGGCGTTGATGAGTCCTACGAGGAACACCAGAACGGCCAGTCCGGGCAAGAGCAGGAACTGATCGACATGGAAGACGCTTTGGGCGCCATGGGCGGGCAGGTCGCCCTGCTGCACGAGATCTGGACCACCTTTCTGCGCAACAATGCGGGTTGCGTAGAAGCCATGCGCCAGGCTCTGGCTGATAAGGACCGCTATCTGCTCATGCAGCTGCTGTATTCGTTGCAGGGCAGTTCGGCCACAGTGGGAGCGAAAGCCCTCAGCGCACAGGCCTCCGAGCTGTACTCCCTGGCCCAGGAAGACAATCTCGACGGCGTGGCCGCACGTCTGGACCAGCTGCAGAACATTCTGGACAAGACCAGCAAGCGTTTGAAATACGCCATGTGGATCCATATGTAAGCCATGCGTACGTATCTTTTTATTCCTCCTTTACGAAAAGTCGCCGGCGGTTTGGCAGTGTTGCTGCGTATGGCGTCGCTTTTGCACCATGCCGGCTTTGATGCGGTGCTGGTGCCCCGTGACGCGCAGGCGGAAAGCGCCCTGCCTTTGCCGGATGTGCCCGTGCTGCCTTTTGACCAGGCCGCTCCAGGTAAGCAGGATATCTGGCTGGTGCCCGAAGGCTGGGTCAACGCGCTGGCTCCGGGACTGCGCCAAGGAGCCCGCTGCGTGGTGTACGTCCAGAACTGGGCCTATCTGTTGTCTTCGTTGCCTCCGGACGTGGCCTGGCAACAGCTGCCCGTGTCTTTCCTGTCCGTTTCGCAGCCCGTGGCCTGGTTTGTGGAACAGGTCACAGGAAGTACCTCCCCCATACTCAGGCCCGGAATCGATCTTGATCTTTTCAGCCCTCCGGAACAGCTTTCCTGGTCCGGGAAACTGCGTATCGCGTTTATGCCGCGTAAGAACAAGGCGCTTTTGGAGCGTACGCGCGAGATCCTGACCGCGCGGCTGCAACTGCGCGGCCTGACAGATTCGGTTGAGTGGCTGGCCATTGAAAATTGCGGCCCTGAGGGCGTTGCCGATATTTTACGGCGGGCGCACGTTTTCCTGGCAACCGGCTTTCCGGAAGGCTGTCCGCTGCCTCCGCTGGAGGCCATGGCCTGCGGCTGTCTGGTTGTGGGCTTCGCGGGCTACGGTGGCTGGGACTACCTGCGCCAGGCCTATCAATCAGGGCTGGGCGCCGGCCATCATCCCTGGTGGCCCGAACGGGACGACTTTCCTGCTTCAGATCTTTCCCAGGACCAGGGCAACGCCTTTGTGGTGCCGGACGCGGACGTGCTGGCCGCGGCATTCGCCCTGGAACACGCGCTGGACCTCTGGCAAACGCAAAGCCCGCAGCTGGTGCGGATTCTTGACAACGCCCGGACCGCGGTGCAGCATTACGGCCTGGAAGCCCAGCAAAAGCGCCTTGTCCAGCTCTGGACACAGGCCGCCGCAGGTGAGCTTTTTGTTTGACAAAAGGATGGCTCCGGCGGCTTAGGAACCTTTTGCAAAAGGTTCCTAAGGACCTCCAAAAATTTTTGGCTGACAGAAGGGGGATGCTACTTGGGCGCCGGTTGTATGAATCTGAATTTTCATAATCCGTATCTCTCGAAAGAATCCGCAATATAAGCGTATTAGGCATATCAGGGCACTTTCAGAATATCAGAAGAAATCCGTCAGCACACCAGTCGTTTTACCCGTTGATAGTTTTTGGAGATTCCTAAGAATCTTTTTACAAAAAAGGTTTTTAGGCCACCGGAGGCTCTGAATCCGCCGGAAGCATAACATTGCAACAATCTGAAATTTTTTAGAGTAATTATGTCGAAAAAGAAGAAAGAGCGTCCCAGTCCGGAGAGTCTCGGACTGCCGCGTACGGGTGTGGAATCTCATGCGCATCTGGACCTGGAAGACTACGACGAGGACCGGGAGGAGACGCTGCAGCGCGCGGCCGCGGCCGGAGTCGCGCGAATAGGCAATGTTTTTCTCGGCCCGGATGCTTTCGCGGCCAACGCGGCCTTGTTTGCGGAGCATCCGGAAGTATTTTTTCTGCTGGGCATGCATCCGCACGACGCCAGCAAGTGCGGAGCGGATGCGCTGGCGCGGATGCAGGAGCTGTTTCGCAGTGAGCCGCGCCTCAAGGCCTGGGGGGAGATAGGCCTGGACTATTTTTACGACCTTTCGCCCAGGGAAACCCAGGTACGGGTATTTCAGGATCAGCTGCAGGCCGCGAAGGAAGCGGATGTGCCCGTGGTCATCCATTCGCGCGACGCCGAAGCCGAGACCGTTTCCATCCTGCTGGATCTGGGCTACGCGGACAGGCCCTTGCTCTGGCACTGCTTCGGCAAAGGTCCGGACCTGGCCGAAGAACTGCTCTCCCACGGCTGGATGCTTTCTTTTCCCGGCATCATCACCTTTCCGAAAAGTATCGACATTCGCGAGTCAGTGGCTCTGACGCCGCTGGAGCGCATGCTGCTGGAAACGGATTGTCCCTATCTGACGCCCGCGCCCTATCGCGGACGGCGCAACGAACCCGCCTATCTCGCTTTTACGGCCCAGGTGGCCGCAGAATGCAAGAACATGGAGCCCGCCGCGCTCTGGACTCGGTGCGGGGACAATGCCAGAGAGTTTTTCAGGCTGGATTGAGCTGCCGATCAGTCCTGAATCCGCTGTTCCCGCAACAGATCCTTTGCCAGTTCCAGGGCCTGTTCGCGGGTGCGGACCAGATTGTCGTCCCTTGCTTCCTCGATACGCCTGATCAGTTTCCCGATGCGCGGACCGGTGGGCACGCCCAGTTCCAGAAGATCCTGGCCGCGGACAATGGGAGCGCGGCTGCTTTGCTGCTCGAGCTTTTCCACAAAGGATTCGGCCAGGTTTTTGATCCAGTTCCGGAGTTCCCGGCGTGTCTCATCCGAGGCAAGCGGTCCGCGGGTGGCTTCGTTGTCGGCCAGTGCCAGGCAGAGGCAGGGCAGCAGGTCGCGGCGCATGCGCCGTATCCAGCGCATCAGTGTGGAGTGCTTGACCTCCGGACGGCTAAGTTCGAAAACATGCATATGTTCGGCGACCAGCAGCTGCAGCAGGTTGGCATCCGTACGGCGCATTTTCAATCTCTGGCTGATGCGGCAGGCCATTTCCGCGCCGATCTGCTGATGGCGGTGGAAGGCAAAGCGCTGGATTTCGGCATTCCAGAATCTTGATTTGGGTTTGCCCACGTCGTGCAGCAGAGCGGCCAGTTTGAGCGTGCCCAGAGTGTTTTCCTGTTCCAGAAGCTCCTGCAGTCTTCCAGCGGCCTTGCCCAGCCAGGGTTCAGGTCTTTCCAGAATATGTTCGAGCGTCTCCAGCACCAGCAGGGAGTGTTCCCAGACATCCAGGTGGTGGTAGCCGTTCTGTTCGCAGCCGTGCATGGCATCGCATTCGGGCAGGATGGCGGATAGTACGCCGGCCTGGTCGAGCATGCGGACGGCCCAAAGCGCGCGGGGCGTTTCCATGGCCAGGCCCAGCTCCATCATAATGCGTTCGGAAGCCGGCAGGGAAGCCAGGTGCGCATCGCGGCGCATCAGATCCAGTGTGTCGGAATCAATGTTAAAATCGAGATCAGCAGCGAAACGCACTGCGCGCAGCAGTCGTACGGGGTCGTCCTGGAAGCCCCAGTGGTTGACCAGCCGTATGCGCCTGCCTGATAAATCTTCTTCGCCTCCGAAAGGGTCGATACGCTCGCCCATGCAGCCATCCTGTGCGATGCCGAGCGCCATGGCGTTGATGGTGAAATCACGCCGCTGCAGATCGGTAAGCAAGGCTTCGGAAGGGGGGCAGTCCAGAGGCAGTCCGGCCACATCCAGGAAATCTTCGGGAAACCCAGGTCTGACCACGCGGTAACAGGGGGATTCCGGACGCTTCAGGAACGGTACGAGCACGGCTCCGTGGGCTTCGACCAGCCGGGCCGAAAGCGTTTCCGGTTCAAAGCAGGCCAGGTCGATGTCCTTGAACGGCCGTTTAATCAGATAGTCGCGTACGGCGCCGCCGACGACGTACAGTTCGGGCAAATGCCCCTGCAAGGGCTGCAGCCACGTACGCAGTATGTCGAATGGATTGGTATGATCAGAAACAGTGCGCGGTTCCATGAGCCGGAGGTTCTCCCTTTGCCTATGGGCTACCTTGCTTGGGCCTTAGTTGCAAGGGGGAAAGCGGATCAACCCGGTCAGGATACTTCCGCCCAGGCCGGAACAAAGCGCCAGGCCTTGTTGGTGGCGGTATCCAGTTCGCGGCAGAAGGGTTCGATGCTTTCCAGGCAGTTCCAGAACTCCCTGGAGTGGTTCATGTGGCGCGTATGGCAAAGCTCATGGAGCAAGACGTAGCGCACCTGTTCTGCGGGTAGGAACAGGAGCTTGCAGTTCAGGCTGATGACACCGCGGCTCGAACAGCTGCCCCAGCGGCCGTGCTGGTTGCGGATCTGGATTTTCGAAAAGGAGAAACCCAGTTGCCGGGCCAGGCTATGGAGCCAGGGGGCCAGGAGCAGCCGTCCCTGTTTTTTCAGCCAGTTTTGCAGCAGCTTGCGGCCCAGAGCTTCGTCTCCTTGCGCGCAACGCAGCAGCAACCGGTCCGCTTTGGTTTGTTCCAGCTCCGCCGTGCCGGGCCGGATGGTCAGCCTTTCAACCGAGACGTTGCGCTGCACTGCCAGCAGCACGATCTCGGCGGGCAACTGCAACCCGGCGGCTACTCCCATACCTTTGCGTTCGAAATCGTCCAGAGTGGAACGCAGCCAAGCCTCTTTGCTGCGGATGGCGCTTTCGGCGTAGGCAGGATCGTAGCCCTGGGGCAAAACCACCTCGACGCCTTTGAACGGCAGTACCTTGAGCAAAATGCGCTGCGCACGTTTACTGTGGCGAATTTTGAAAGGTATGGCCGGGGGTTGTCCTTTGATCATGTACGGTCTCATTGAAGAAAAGTGAAGAATCGTAATGCGTTGAGAATATATTTTGCGAGAGATCCGATGCAAAAAATAGGTGAATCCAGTCCAAAAGGCAAGCCGGATGTGCCACCGATGTTGCATTGCAGGGGAAAAGGCAACCCGGCGGGGGGAAAGGCGGTGGATTCCGGAGGATTGTTACGCAAGATATAAATCGTATTTATTCCCCTCCGGGATTGATACACATAAAAAATCGTGGCAAAAAAGCTCCCAGCGGTCGGCTTGTGTCCTGTAAGCTCATAAGGTAAGACTCTTCCACTTCAGGAGGCGGCATGGCAATACGTGATCCCTTGGTGGCCATCAGAAAAAAATGTTTGGAGTGTTCGGGAGGCGACAAAGCTGAAGTCGCATCCTGCGAGCTTGTCGAATGTCCGTTGCATCCGTTCCGGATGGGCGTGACTTGCCGTAAGGCGGCCATACCTCCGGTCCCTCCTCCTCACAGGGACAAACTGCCGGACGCGATGAAAGATCAGACAACCGGCGAGGAAACCTCCTTTTCCCAGGACAAGCCCAAGGATTCAAAAAACGGCAAAGTCAGCGCCACGGATCAATACACGCTTTTTTAAGGGGCAGGGGGGGAAGCCTGCCTATTTCATCTTTTTTTCTAAGGTGTTTCCGAGTTGTAACCAGAGCGGTGCACACTGAAAAGCATCTTGACGTCTCAGGGGGTTCTCACCCCCAGCCTTGGGGCAAGAATTCGGTATCGCATGGAACTCAAACTAGTTGTTACCCTTTGCCTGCTTTTCGGAACGGCTTCTTCGGCCGGTCTGGCTCTGTACGTGGCGTATTCCTTCCGAACGCCGGGGGTCAAATCCTACATCGGTCTGCTGTGCAGCATTGCGATTTACTGTTTTGGCTACGCACTGGAGTTGAACCACAGCACGCTTGAGGGCATTCTTTTTTCCCTGCGTATCGAGTATTTAGGCATCCCTTTTCTGTCGGTTTTCTGGGTTATTCTGGCCATGCAGTACGCCGGGTATGGCGAATCCGTGCCCAAGTGGTTCTACAGATCACTGTTCATTTTGCCGGTCATCACGGTTGTCATGGTCAATACAAACCCGTGGCATCATCTGTACTACGCGTCTTTCGGCGTGAATACCTCCGGGCCGTTTCCACTGGCGCAATTCACCAAAGGCATCTGGTATCACATCAATATTTTTTATATTGATGTCTGTTTTTTTGTAGGGAACCTGCTGTTTTTACGGATGATGCTGCGTTCCGTCGGCCGTACGCGCAAACAGGCTGCCACCATGTTCGCGGCGTCCATCGCTCCCTGGGTTGCGGATTTCATCTATCAGTCCGGACTGACACCTTATAATATCGACCTCGTCCCCTTTGTTTTTGTTCTTGTCGGGCCGGTGCTGGGCCTGGCGCTGTTCCGTTTCAAGATGTTCGATTTCGTGCCCATTGCCCGGCATACGGTGTTCGATTTCATGAAAGATCCCGTACTGGTGCTGGACAGCTCCGGACGTTTGACGGACTACAACCGGGCGGCGTCGCGGGTGTTTGCCGTGCTTGGACCGAAAGCCATCGGGCAGGATGCAACTCAGTTGCTGGATAACTATCCCGCGTTGTTGCGTTTCATCGGTGCGGAAAGTGCCGGACCTGAGCGATTTCAGGTTATCAGTGGCGGAGAGCTGCGTTCGTTCGAGTTGTCGGTTGTCCCCATTGACGCGAAAAAAAAGCGGCCCGTCGGCAAGGTGTTGATGCTGCACGACATCACCAGGCCGCAGCAACTTATGGAGCAGCTGCGGGAGCTGGCCAACAAAGACGGACTGACGGGAATCTACAACCATCGTTATTTTATGGAAATAAGCGGTACGGTGTTGAAACAGATGATCCGTTACGGTCATGGGGTCTGTTTGATTATCATGGATCTTGATTACTTCAAGCGGATCAACGACTCGTTCGGCCACCTTGCCGGTGACGAGGTTCTCAGGCGGACGGCCGCGCTGTTTGGGCAAAAATTGCGCGAAAGCGATATTTACGGCCGGTACGGCGGCGAAGAATTTGTTTTTTTCCTTCCTGAAACCGTTCCGGCGGAGGGCAGGGCAATTGCCGAGCGTCTTCGCGGAGCCCTGGCTGCGCAAATAGTACGTTCCAATGGGCAGGATATTTCCATTACCGGCAGTTTCGGCGTGTTTGGCTGCTCCAGGGCGGACCATACGCTCAGCCTGGAATTGATGTGCCAGAAAGCAGATGAAGCCCTGTACAAGGCCAAGGCCCAGGGCAGAAACCGCGTGGAACTGGTGCAACTGGATCCGGCGCCGGCCGACTGAAATCAGCGCGTGTCTGACTGGGGCTGACCGGAATTTTCACGGTCCAGCAGATCAGCAGCTTCCCCCATACTCAGGCTGCGAAATCCGTATTTTTTGGAAAGCTTGCGGTAGTGTTCCAGCAGGATTCGGAGTCCGGCCAGGTTCTGTTCCTGGTCGGCGCCCAGATTGTGCGGATGCCACCAAAGGTGAAAGACCTCGCCGTGTCTGGCGGCGCGGGTCATGCCGCGTTTGACGCGCAACAGCCGCAGCGGCTCAAGCAGGCTCCAGCCGGGCTTGTAGGGCCGCAAAAATGCGCTGGCCTTCAGATTGTAGGGCGGTTGCGTGCCGGCGGCGGCCAAGGGATAGGTATGCTCGCCGGTCAGGGGCAGATAGCTGTCCAGCAGGCGTACTGCCCGTTCCATACGCAGAACGTTGCGCTTGCCGTCTCTGCCGCGGCCAAAGGCGTTTTCCGTGCCCCGGTAGCAGCGCAGCCCGAATTGCGGCAGCAGGGGCAAACACCCCCGGTTGACCTGGTTACGCGGAAAAATCAGGCTTTTGAGGGAGACCTCCCAGAGGCTTACCGCATGCTGGGCGGCCTGAAGGTCCGCGGCAAAGGCCTCGGCGCCTTGCCCGGGCTCCAGGGTGTAGTAATGGGAAAAGGTGTGCGAGCCGAGTTCCTGGCCGGGAGTTGCAAGGATTTTTTCGACAAGGGAAGCGCCGAAATGATAGGGGTCGCTTTGTTCGTCCGGCCCGATGGCCTCATCGCCGCTATCAAGCAGACCATAAGGACTGAGGTTGGGATCCCGGTACTGCGGACGGACTTCCGGCAGGCGCTGGAGCAGGGCTTCCCTGGTGGAGAAGCACAGCAGCCCCACGGCGGCCCAGGTGGCCCGGATGCCGTAGCTTTCGAACATCTCCAGCATGCGGACAACGGCTTCGCGACCGCCCAGGATCTGCCGGCCGTAGGAATCGATGTCGCGTTTATCCCGGACTCCCCATAGGAGTTCGAAGTCCAGGGAGATGAGGAAAATTCCCTGCGCTTGTGATGGTGGCATAGACAAAGCATTCTCTCCGGGTTTTGTTATTACGCGTCTCATGATTGGCTGGCAACTCTTCGGCTGTTCTGGCCGCGGCAGCAAAGCCGTGGACAAAAGTTAAGAAATCTTTACCTTTAAAATAATTCATTATTTCTGAAGAAAAAAATCAAGTCGTAACAGTCTTGAATCATAGATGTGTCAAACCTTCACAGAAACACGGCCCGCTTTTCCAGCTTTCTTTTGCAAGTGTCAGCGACGGTACTGCCGCCAGGATGCAATTGTTCGTGAGAAATGTGCAGCGCATGCCATTTTTACCTATTTTTGTCCGGCTTCTTTTGGGCACGCGAGCCGGAGTTGTTTTTAGCCTGATGAAGCAGTATGGCACTTGTACGCCGCAAAAGCAGAACCAAATGTATCAGGTATGTTTTGTCTGAGATAACGCTGGATCCGTTGGGATGGTTGTTGTTTTCACAACGTTGCGGACGTGTCATCTGGTCTCACAGGCATTGAAGCGTGTCAGCCTCGAAAGGATTTCAAGGCGAAAATGCGCCAGACAATGGTTCGGGACTGTCTTCCGTAAGGTGTTCGTATTCCGGAAATTCAGATCATTTTTGAGCAAACAAGATGGAAAGTGGTTCAGAATCGCTCATCATGGTCTGCAGCCGGCATTTTCTTTGTTGTAGGTTGTATCGTTCGCAGCTATTGAAACCATTTGCAAAATTTCGTACTAATTTCTTGCACGTCAACCGGATATCAGTGAGATAGTAGTCATGGAAATACGTGTTTTAACACATAATGACACTGCAGAGTACAAACGAATCAGGCTTGAAAGCTTGCAAAAAGATCCAGAAGCTTTTAACAGCAGCTATGAAGAAGAGTCGGCTCAACCGGACACTTTTTTTAGCGACCGGATAATGCAATCGGATTGTACTGTTGCAGTGGGTGCATTTATAGAGAACAGACTGATCGCCACTGCCAGTTTTTTCAGATTTAAAAGCTCCAGATTATACCACAAAGGCTATGTTGTCGGCGTGTATGTCGCAGAGGGCTACCGGGGACAGGGGATAGGGAAAAAGGTTGTGGCATTTCTTATAGATAATGTGCGGGCGTATAATGATATTTCCAAGTTGCAACTTCGTGTAAGTCCCGATAATGAAGCAGCAAAACGGGTTTATATGTCTTGTGGTTTTGAGAAAGAAGGGCTTGAGAGGGATGCGATGAGGGTCAACGGCATATCATATGATGATGATCTTATGGTATGTTACCTGCACGCATAGTCCAAATAGCCTGCGTCCGCTGCAACAACCTTCATGGTATGTTCGCCAAGTCTTTTCCTGATAGAAAAACTTAGAAGTTTATCCTTTCATCTCCGCCACTAATCATATGTATTACGGTACTGTAGGAAGCTAGAGTATATAGTGAGAGGCTCATTTGAACCTCTTTTCCTTTTTTTCTGGAGGGACCATGGTGCGTTACACAGGTATCAATCACCTTGCAATGGTAACCGGCGATATGGAGGCCACCATCCGTTTCTGGCGGGATCTGCTCGGGATGGAGTTGGTGGCAGGCCTGGGCGGCGCCGCCTACCGTCATTATTTTTTCGCTATTTCCCAGACCGACACCATCGCCTTTTTCGAATGGGACGGGGTGGAGCCCGTACCGGAAAAAGATCATGGCGTGCCCGTCAAAGGGCCGGTTGCGTTTGATCATATCTCCTTCGGCGTTGCCGATGAAGACGCGCTGTTCGAACTGAAAGCCAGGCTGGAGGCCGCAGACTTTTGGGCTTCGGAAGTCGTGGACCACGGCTTCATTCATTCGCTGTATTCCTTTGACCCCAATGGTATTCCCATCGAGTTCAGTTATGCGATCCGTGAAGAGGATCCGAGACGCCGTCCGCGTATGGTGGATCACAAGCCCGCTCCGGCCGCCATGGCAGGCCCGCACCCGCAGCAGAGTGTCTGGCCGGCCGCGGATGCCATCCCCCAGGACGAACGCCAGGTGTTTCCCGGTGAGGGGGAAGAATATCTCGACCCGCAAAATAACGTCTGGGGGGAAACTTTTTTTGCAGAAGAAGAGCCAAAATGAGTGTCCTGTACTTGCCCTCGCCGCTCTTTGTGGATATTTCTCAAATTTGTCTTATCCTCACCGGGGGGATTTCTGAATATTTCTGAACAAGGGTTTGGTTCATGGAAAAAAGATTATTCGTAAGCGTACGATTCTTCAGTTGTATACTTTTATGTCTTGGTATATTTTTTATCAGCTCCTGCGCCTCGAAAACGGGTCGAAATGCTGGGGCAGCCTATAATTTCTATCATCCCATGAAGCCTGTTCAGGCCTGGGAAGAGGATCTGGACCAGTGTCAGGAGAGTATCAGGGTGCTTCATTCTTCCGGGCGCAATCTGCTGGAGGATAAGGAGCAGTCCCTGCGCCATTGTATGGAAGCAAAGGGGTACGTGTATAATGCGCCTCCCATGCCCGTGAATAATTCTTTTGAGCAACGCTCCACTAATGAGGAGCTGTTTCCGGAATACAGCATCCTCGAGAGCGTCTGGCATTCGCCGGAACTTGCGGAAAAGAGGGCGGTATACCTGCGGGGGACAGGGCTTTCCAATGTGAGCGTATCCCCTGTGAATCTCGGTATGCAGGGCACCTGGTTCCGGGTTTTGATCGGCTCGGCCGAATCGCGGAACGACCTCTTTGGCTTGTTGCGGGATGTGCGCGAGGGGAATGGTTTGCAGCATGCCAGAGTAATTAGAATCCGCTGACGCTTTACCGCCGCCTGAGGGGGACGTCGTTTTTTCTTGTTGTTCGGTGAACTGTCTTTTTCTCCGGATATACCGGATTGCGATCTCCCCCTTGGCGGATATCGGGGGCATACGGTTTGTCCCTGTGCCAGGGCATGTTTGCCCCGGCTGTTCCGGAGTTGAGCCGCAACGATTTTTTCGCAACAGTACCTTGCTCTGAAACACACGCAACCGGCGCTTGGCTGGCGATGCAACGCCTTTGAGGAGACGGAACATGTGCCCGGCGAATAAGATCAGCGTTGATGAATACTGTCTGTGGGAAATGGAAGACCGGGAGTTCCAGGTGGGTATCATCGGCACCGGACCGGGCTTCATGAGCATTCTGGATATCATTTCCAACGCCGAATATCAGGATTTCATACCCGGCATGCGGCTGGTGGCCGTGGCAGAAGGCGAACCCGGTTCGCGCAAGCTGGCTTTTGTGGAAGAGCAGAACATCCCCTGCTACGACAGTTATCCGGAAATGCTGGCAAAGCATCCGGATATCACTTTGCTTATCGAGCTGCTGGGATCCTCCGGCAGGTTGCGGGCCATCCGGGCGGATCTGCCCGAAGGCGCCTCCCTCATCGACCATCAGGCCGCGGTGTTTTTGTGCGGCATGCACAACATGCTGCAGGCCGGCGCCCATTGCCGCCTGCACCTGGACAGCCAGCGGGCCTTGCTGCAGGCCATCATCGACGAGGTCCGCGAAGATATCCTGCTTCTGGACAAGGAAGGCCGCGTCGTAGACATGAACAAGAATGTCAGCGCGCGTTTGGGAAAGCCCAAGCAGGAACTGCTCGGGCTGCCCTGCTGGAAAGTGCAGACCCTGTCCACGGGCCATGCCTTTTGCCCGGAGCCCGACAAGGAGTGTCCGTTTTTCAAGGCGCTTTCCACCGGCGAGAAGGCCGAAACCCTGATGACCCGCGTCAACAAGGACGGCCAGCTGGTTTATTTTCGCATCTACGCCTACCCCATTCATTCGCCTCTGGGCGGCATCAGCCACATTCTGGTCATGCGGCGGGACATCACCTCGCGGACACTGCGCGAACGCAACATGCAACAGCAGGAAAAACTGGCCATAGTGGGAGAGATGAGCGCTTTTCTGGCCCATGAAATCCGCAATCCGCTCTTCGCCATCGCCGGGTTCACCAAATCTCTGCAGCGGTCGGAAAATCTGAACCAGACCGAACGCGAAAAAATCAGCATCATCTCCCAGGAGGCCGAACGGCTGGACAGATTGCTGAGCAGTATTCTTAATTTCGTCCGGCCCTCCGGCAGCGTGATGGAAGAGATCGATCTCAACGCGGTCATCCGCGATACCATCGAACTGCTGCAGTTCAGCTACAGCATGGAAGGCTACGCCATCGAACATTTTCTGGATCCCAATCTGCCCCATGTCCGGGGGCAGGAGGAAATGCTCAAACAATGCATCGTCAATCTGGCGAAAAACGCTTTTGAGGCCATGCCCGGGGGCGGCACGGTAACTTTGCGTACGTCCATGCAGGAACATTACGTCACGCTCAACGTGGAAGACAGGGGCAAGGGCATGTCCCATGAGGCACTGGAGCACGTATTCAGTCCGTTTTATTCGACCAAGGGCAAGGGCTATGGCCTGGGACTGGCCATGATCAAAAAAATCATCGAAGAATTCGGCGGACGGGTTGAGCTGAAAAGCAAAGAAGAGGAAGGCACCATGGTGACCCTGTTTTTTTCGCCCGTGCTGGCCGCAACCTTTACGTCCGTACCGGGGGGCACGGCAGTTGTGAATCCGTTCAATGAACCCTGATTGGCCGGCTGCGCCTTGACTCCGGGGCGCATTCGCTCTATCGCCAGACCAGTGCTCATAGCTCTACGTCCGGAGATCTGTCGTGCCTGAACGCTATCAACGTCCCGATCTGCTGTATACTGTAGATGAAGTCCCTCCAGTCTCTACCTGCCTGCTGCTGGGGTTGCAGCATTTTCTGCTCGTGCTGATGTACGCCGCCGTACTGGTCATAGTGAACAAGGAAACGGCCAGCGACATGGACTATACCTTGCGGATGATCACAGGCGCCATGCTCGTTTCCGGATTCGGGACCATTGCCCAGTCTCTGCACAAGGGGCCGATGGGGAGCGGTTTCCTGATTTGCCAGACCCCCAGCACGCTCTACCTGCCTTTATCACTGCAAGCCGTACAGATGGGAGGATTCAGTCTGATGGCCGGCATGACCATGATTTCCGGCATGTTTACGGCGCTGATTTCCAGGCTTGTAACGCGCCTCAGAACTTTCTTTCCTCCGGAGGTCTGCGGCGTGGTGGTTATTGCTCTCGGGCTTACGGTGATCAGCACGGGGCTGGCGCGTACGGTGGGCTATTCGCAGGAGGATCCCACCATTCATATCTACGAATTGATCACAGGACTTTGTACGCTGGTGCCCATGGTCTGGCTGGCTGTTTGGGGCGGCCGGCGGATGAAGCTGTATTCGTTTCTCGTGGGCTTTGTCTTCGGCTACATAGTGGCCTGGCTGCTGGGAGGCGTGACCCATACGCACGAGGAATTTGTGGCCAATGCTGCCTGGTTCGCCCTGCCCAGATTGACCTTTCCGGGCTTGAGCTTTGATATCAATCTGCTGGTCCCCTTTCTTGTTCTCGGGTTGGCAGGCGCCATGAACACTTCGGGATTGATTGTTTCCTGCCAGAAGAACAACGACGCCAACTGGAAACGGGCAGACATGAGCAGACTGGGCTCGGGCGTGCTCGCCGACGGCCTGAGCGTCTTTTGTTCCGGACTTGTGGGAAGTCTGGGGAGTAATTCGTTGTCCAGCAGCGTGGGCTTGAGCATGATCTCCGCGACAACGTCCCGACGGCTGGCCTGGTACGTGGGCGGCATGTTGCTGGTCGCCATCTGGATGCCCAAAATACCGGCTTTGCTGGCCTGCGCGCCCAATGCCTGCATGGGGGCCATCCTCATTTATACGGCGGCCGTGTTGCTCACCACCGGCATGCAGCTGGTGGCTTCCCGTATGCTGGATACGCGGCGCATGTTTCTGGTGGGGTTCGCGCTGATCGCCGGGTTATCGGCCAAGTACGCCCCCTGGATGTTCACGGATTTTCCCGACTGGCTCCATCCGCTGACCTCCACGCCGCTGACCATGGCCACTGCCACCGCCATGGTGCTCAATCTGCTGTTTCGTATCGGGATCAAGCAGAAAGTCGCGGCAACCTGGATGCCCGGACAGATGCCCTCGGCTGAGATCTATGGCTTTCTCGAACACTGGGGCCGTGTGTGGGGTGCGAGGCCGGAGGTGGTGCAACGGGCAACCCAGAGTCTGGTGGAACTATACGAAGTGTTGTCCATGCCGGGGACGGCCTTGGGGAACATCGAGGTGGAGGCCGAGTATGACGAGTTCAAAATCGTCTTGCGCATGCGGTATTCAGGAAATCCCCTGGACTTTACCGCTCCCTTGCCGGGCAGCCAGGAACTGTTGACCTGCGATACGGCGCTGGTGCACCACGCGCTGCATCTGGTGAGTAATTTTGCGAACAAAGCCGAGTGCTGGACAAAAAATGGCGGCCAGCTGGTCCGGCTGGAATTTCTTCATTAGCGCATCCCCCGCCGGGATGTACGTCATTCCGTCCCCGGCAACGCCCCGGGCTCTTTCCCCCCGCCCGTTATTATTTGAATTTCTCGCGGGCAATGTTGGTGAGATATTTTTCTCTTGATGCTTTGTCTCTTTGCCCTTCGGGAATCAGGTCTTTGACACAGCAGTAATGTACGAAAATATTGGATTTTGGTGTGTTTTTCCAGAAAGTGCCGCCGCATCTGAGTTTTGTGCTGATATTGTAACCTTTCTCGATGAGAAGCTCTGCCATGGCTTTTCTGTTTTCATTTTCCGAATTCACATCATCACTGTCAAGAGACCATGTATAAGTCCTGTGGCTTGCAGGAGATTTTGTCCAACTGGAATTTGTCAGCCTGATCGTCTGTTCTATGAACATTTCTTTGACCATTTTGTCCGGACCTGCTTTGATGGACATATCCCATTCGTTGATGCGAGATGTTCTGTTCGCCATTCCGCTGCTCTATTTGACTGCCCTGGATGTTTTGGCAGCTCCCACATTTACAAGACATTGTGATTCAGAGCTTTTTGCATCTGTTATTTTAAATGAAAAAAGTAAAATAATGCATAAAAAACAAGGATGGCGAAAAAAAAGTTCATTTTTATTTGCAGAATCCTTCTTTTTATTGTGTATTGAGAGTCATACTGTTGCAATATTACAACAGTATTATAGTCTCAAATACTAAAAATTCTTCATTATGCAGCTGTGTTATCATTGAAAAAAACTGGCGATGCTGTGAAGTCGAATTCCAGGTAGAGCAGAGAGGTATATGAAATGCGCTATTGATTCTAATAATTGTATTGCATGTTTTTTATAAAAAACAAAGAAAGGATTAGTTAACATGTAATTACAAGAGTAATATAGTCTGATATTGGAACAATAAAATAAATTTCTGGGTTAGATAGAGATCTCAGGTGCCGTCTTTAATGAGTGTTAGCGTACACATGAGTGTTAAGAAAAATTAATGTGTATGCGATTGGGGAAGCGGGCTGAATTCTGTGATTACGTTAGCCGGATGGAGGGAGATTTCCGAAAAAAGCATCCCGCGTAAAAAACTGCTGGCTCAAATCAGGCGATCCTGGTATGAATGGCCGCAATCCATCCGGATCGTACCCTGACGGACGGGAGTTGCAGTGCAGTTCCTGTGAACAGGTACGTATACGAAGCCCTTACGGGATACCCGCGTTGGTTTGTTCGGCCGAGCTTCCAGTCATGCCCCTGACCGCAAGCCCCTTAGTTCCGGCTGAATGCCCCTGCTGACGCGGGTATTTTTATGCCCGCCGCAGGAAACGGCCCAAGCTTTCAGGTCTGGGGGAGTTAGGCAAGAGACCAGAGCGTAAAACTCTGGCCAGGCAGGAAGTCATGGCTTCCGGCGGGCGTATAGCCCGCAGCCCGCATGATCCGGTTGATCTTGTCCGGCGGAGAGACGTGGCGGAAAAGAGAGATGGGGTCCCAGAGCGGACCCGGCAGGTAGTCGATGATGGCCACCCGGCCATCCGTACGCAGGTAGTTTCTGAGTCCGGAGAAGCATTGCTCCGGATCTTTGACCTCATGAAACACGCTGCGGGTAAAGATCAGATCCACGCTTTGTTCCGGTACGGCCAGCGGCTTTCCGGATGCCAGCAACGGAGTGACGTTCGTCAAATCCGCCGCAACGGCCCGCCGCATCACGAAATCAAGATACTTCTGTTTGACGTCTACGGCGTATACTTTGCCCGTATTGCCCACCAGACGGGCAAAAGCCAGCGTGAAATAGCCCCCGCCCGACCCGAAATCCATCACCGTCTGACCGGGTGTCAGAGCCAGCGCTGCAAGAATATCGTCCGCGCGCCTGTTGGGCCGCTCCGCCTCATAATTCAAGGTACGTAAAAACAGATTCGCGAACATAGGCTGCCTCTGGGGTGTGGAAAAGCGTATTGTTCAGATGTTAAAAATCACGGGCAAAAGTTCTGGAAAGGGGAGTTTGAGGGGAAGAACCTCTTTCAAGAGGTTTTCCCCTCATAAAATCTTTTGAACTGTCTGAGCCGTCAGCCGCGGCTTTGAAAGCGGCGTTCCCAGTCAAAGTCTTTGCTGGTGACGATATGTTCCATCCGCCGGATGCGGCGATCCATGTTGTCGAATTTGCGTTTCAAGCGCTGCAGGGCCATGCCGCGCGAGCCGGTGTAGGAATTGTAGAACTCGCGTTCGGCCGTGCTTTTGAAAGGCACCACGGGTTCGGGCTTCATCAGCAGTCCGCCGATCAGATAGAGCCCGGCCATGGGCCAGAGTCCGGTGAACAGCAGCAGCAGCACGGCGAATGCCCGGACCCAGAACACGTTCAGATCAAAATATTCGGACAAACCGCGGCAGACCCCCAGGATCACGCCCTTGCGCGAGCGGTACAGTCCGCGTTCCCGTCTGTCGGAGTTATTCCGTACGCATCGCATCGTCTCTCTCCTTGTAGCTGTCGCGGCCGTTTTCCCGTTTGTCCTCCTGGGCCTCTTCCTTGTCCAGAAGCAGGGTTTCCAGCGTTTCGATACGGTCTTCCATCCGGTTCAGGCTGTTGTAGATTTCCTGGATCATACGCGTTTCGCTTTCGCGTTCTTCGCTGTCCTGACCCGAGCCGCCGCCCCGCAACATTTTAAAGACAAGTACGGCCAACAAAGCGAGCACAAGGACGCCTATCAGCATCACGCCCATGACGGCTCCCATGAAATGAAACATATATCAGCCTCCTGAATGAAAGTTTCGCCTTATCCTGCCACGCAACGAACGCGCTGCAAAGCATTACTTGCCGGCTTCGCGTTCCTTTTTAAGCGCTTCGAGTTCCTGCTGGATCTCGTCCTCGCCTTCAAGCAGGGCGAATTCATCTGCCAGGTTGGGCTTGCGGGTCGGGTTGATGATTTCGGCCTCGGCTTCCATCCGCTCGATACGCTGTTCGAACTGCTCAAAGCGCAGAATGGCGTCGTTGCTCTCGGCCTTGCGGATGTCCTGCTGGGCCTTTTTCTTGGAAGTGGCGCGGATGTGGCGCTGCACCAGCAACCGCTGCCGCTCCTGGGCGGTTTTCAGCTTTTCTTCCAGCTGCATGATGTCTTCCTGGGACTGCTTGACCAGCTCGTCCAGATATCCGGCTTCGCCCTGCAGTTGCTCGACGCGCTCTTCCCAACGTCGTTTTTCCACCAGGGCTTCCTTGGCCAGGTCCTCGCGGCCTTTGTCCACGGCCAGCACGGCGCGGTCCTTCCAGGTGTCCCTGTGTTTCTGCACGTCATTCAGCTCGCGCTCGACCTTTTTTCTGTCCGCCATGGTGCCCGCGCAGGAGGCCTTGATTTCCACCAGGGTTTCCTCCATCTCGCGGATCATTAACCGGACCATCTTTTCCGGATCTTCCGCCTTGTCCAGCATGGCGTTGATGTTCGATCCGATGATATCTCTGAAACGTGTGAAAATACCCATGACAAGCCTCCTTTGGCGTGGTTGCGATCAATTTTGCCTAATAAAAGCACATGGCGTGCCAGAAAAAGATGAATTTTTAACCTGTTGTTTTTGCAGGAGTTGTAAATTTGGCTGGATACAAAGTATATGGTAAAATTTACCATATATTTTAGAAAATAACCAAATAGTATGTATTTTTACTAATAAGGAGGCGCCTGTGGCCCTGGAAAATCTTCCGCGCCATGCGCTGGACATCGAACCGCTGGGCAGCTCGGAACCGTTTCTGGAATTCAGCGAACATCTGGCCCGGGCCGCGCAGGTGGACCGGCCGGTGTTGCTGGTGGGCGAACGGGGCACGGGCAAGGAGCTGGCCGCGGCCCGGCTGCATTACCTCTCCAAACGCTGGCAAGGGCCCTGGGTGGCGCTGAACTGTGCGGCCATTGCCCCGGAGCTGGTTGAATCCGAACTCTTCGGACACGAAACCGGCGCGTTTACCGGGGCGGTGGCCCGGCGCATCGGACGTTTCGAAGCAGCGGATACGGGCACCCTGTTTCTGGACGAACTCGGGCAGCTCTCCCAGGAGGCCCAGGGGAAAATACTGCGTACGGTGGAGTACGGCGTGTTCGAGCGCATCGGCAGTACGCGTACGCTGCGTACGGATGTCCGGGTGGTGGCGGCCACCAACGCGGACCTGCCCGGCATGGCGGCCAAAGGCGAGTTCCGGGCCGACCTGCTGGACCGCCTGAGTTTTCTGGTGCTCACGCTGCCACCGCTGCGTGCGCGCGGCGAAGACATCCAGCTCCTGGCCAACCATTTCGCCCAGCGTATGGCGCAGGAACTGGGCCTGTCCGGCCTGGTCCATTTCGGTCCGCATGCCCTGGAACAGCTCGTATCCTACTCCTGGCCGGGCAACATCCGCGAACTCAAAAACACGGTCGAACGTTCGGTATTCCATACGCAAGGGGAGGAAATTGAATCACTCGAACTGAATCCCTTCGCCTCGCCCTGGCAACCGCACTCACATGAGAACGGGCGGCTGACGGACCAAGTTCCGGCACCGGAACGTCCGCAGCCCCAACCTGCCCCCGCCGACCTGGACGCGGCCCTGCGCGACTACACCATCCGCGCCCTGCGTCAGGCCCTGGAGGAGTCCAGACACAACCAGCGCGCCGCGGCCAAGCGCCTGGGTCTCAGCTACAACCGCTTCAGAGGCTTGTATCGCAAGTATGAAGGGGAGCTTGGAAAAGGGGTGTAATGGCCATTGGGAGGAAAGTAGAATATATGTGTTTGATGTGAAATTTGCTTTAAGGCATTGCATCAAGGAGGGACGGCCATGGCCAAGTTTCCGCGCGAAGAAGAGCTTCAGATTATTCAGCAGATCAATGCGGCAACCAAACGGGGAGACAAGGAAGAATCCAGACGTTTGGCGAAGCTGCTGCCTTTGGCGCCTCATCTGGCGAAGTCATTGAAAGAACAGTTCGGGCCGGATAATCTGCGCAAGGAACAGTACGATCTTTCCGAGGCCGAAGCCGCGTATGGAAAAAACTGGCTTAATCAATGAGTTGACCTAAAGGCTTAACAAAAAAGGGCTGGTCTTTGATTGAACGGGCTCCGCTCTGAAACATCCTGAAGCGCGTTGAATCACAGTCACTTCTGTACTATAATACCTGCTAAAAAGTTCTGGAAAGGGGAGCTCGAGGGGAAAACCTCTTTCAAGAGGTTTTCCCCTCGATATTCTCTTCACTCAATATGACTTGTCGCAATAAAGCGAGGTTGCATGTCCGAATCAGACTCCACAGTCCCGGCTCCCGAGAGAGCCCCCGAGATAACCCACGAAAAAGCCCTGGACATTGCCGGGCGGATTGTGGCCAACATCCGTACGGTGATGCGCGGGCAGGACCGGTCCATCCGGCTTTTGCTGGCGGCCTTCGGCGCGGGCGGGCACGCGTTGCTGGAAGACGTGCCCGGTACGGGCAAGACCACCCTGGCCAAGGCTCTGGCCCTGTCTTTCAAGGCGGATTTCAAGCGCGTCCAGTTCACTCCGGATTTGCTGCCTTCCGACATTCTCGGGGTTTCGGTCTACGAACAGGGGGAAGGGCGCTTCCGGTTCTACGAAGGCCCCATCTTCGCCAATATTCTGCTGGGCGACGAGATCAACCGGGCTTCGCCCCGGACCCAGTCCGCGCTGCTGGAGGCCATGGCCGAATTTCAGGTCAGCCTGGACGGCAAGCGCATGCGGCTGCCCGAGCCTTTTTTCGTGGTGGCCACGCAGAACCCGCTGGAATTCCACGGCACCTATCCGCTGCCGGAATCCCAGCTGGACCGTTTCGCCGTATGCTTCGGCCTGGGCTATGTTTCGGAGGCCGAGGAGATCGCCATTCTCACCGAGCAGACCAGCAGCCACCCGCTGGAGAGCCTGCGCCCCTGCGCCGGACTGCAGGACGCGCTACTGCTGCGCGAGGCCGTCAAGGGCATTCGGGTGGATACGCAGATCAAGGAATACATCGTCCGGCTGGCCGCTGCCACGCGCCAGGCTCCGGGTGTTCGCCTGGGAGCCAGTCCGCGCGCTTCGCTTACCCTGATGCGCGTCAGCCAGGCCCTGGCTCTGCTGGACGGCTACGCCTTCGTGACTCCGGACGCGGTGCAGGAGGCGGCCGTACCTGTCCTGGCCCACCGGTTGGGGCTCGAACAGCAGGCCCGCTTTTCCGGCCAGGATGCGGAGCAGCTGCTGCAAGAGATCATCGAATCGCTCCCCATACCCGCCTGAGCCTGCCATGCGCGTCCTCCGCGAACCTTTTCTCGATCTGATGGATTTCGCCGCAAGGCGCTATGGTCCGTTGCTGGAAACCTTTCTGCAGACGGGTCGGCGTTCCTGGCGGCGGTTCACCACCATGGGGCGGCTGGTGCTGTTCGGCTACGGCATGACTCTGCTGTTTGTGGTCAATACGCGCGCCAGCATGAATTACCAGCTGTTTACCCTGCTGCTGGTGATGCTGACCGCGGCCTTTACGGGCAGCCTGCTCATGGGCCGCCGCCGGAAGTCTCTGGAGGTACGGCGCGTGCTGCCGCAGTACGTCACGGCGGGCGAAGCCTTTGCTTACACGGTGGAAGTCCGCAACAGCGGGGAGCAGGAAGAGAGCGAACTGCGGATTATGGAGTCGCCGCGTATGGCCCGGTTTAGCGCCAACACGTGCCAGATGTCCGGTGAATCTGAGCCGGATCAACACAGGCGCGTTAATCGCCATGTCCGGGCCCGCTGGCGCAGGTTGCTGGAGCGTACGCCCGATCCCGAGGCCGACGAACCGCGTTTCGGCCCGCTGGCGCCGGGGGAAAGCGCGCGCGTACGCTTGAACGTCCGGGGTGCAACGCGCGGGTTGCTGGAGTTCGGCCCCGTGCAGCTGGCTCAGCCCGATCCGCTGGGCTTGTTTCACGCGTTCGCGGGAGTACGCGCGCAGGATACGCTACTGGTGCTGCCCAGGCGCTACGAACTGGCTGCCCTGGAGCTGCCCGGCGGGCGGCGTTATCAGCCCGGCGGCGTGACTCAAAGCGCCAATGCGGGCGAATCAGGCGAATTCGCTTCGCTGCGCGACTATCGCAAGGGCGATCCGCCCAAGCACATCCACTGGCGCAGCTGGGCCAAGGTGGGCAGGCCCATCGTCAAGGAATATCAGGACGAATTTTTCACCCGTCACGCGCTGGTGCTGGACACCTTTCCGGACCCCGAACGTCTGCCCGGCAGCCGGGACGCGACGCTGTTCGAGGAAGCCGTGTCCGTGGCGGCCTCGTTCGTGGTGCTGGAGCGCCAGGAAGACAGCCTGCTGGATCTGCTTTTTGTGGGCAACCGGGCGCATAGGTTCACGGCCGGACGCGGCCTGGCCCAGTCCGGACAAATGCTCGAGGCCCTGGCCGCGGTCAGTCCCTGTCTGGACAAGCCCTTTGAGCTGCTGCAGCGTACGGTGTTGCGCCACGCGGAGCGTATCTGCGGCTGCATCTGCGTCCTGCTGGCCTGGGACGAGCACAGGCGTGAACTGGTACGCGGTCTGCTGGCAGCGGGAGTGGAGCCGCTGGTATTTGTCCTGCTGGACTCGCGCGCGCCCTTGCCGGATCCTGGTCCCTTGCAGGGCAGGCCCGCCGGATTTCACCCCCTGCGTCTGGGGCAGGTCAAAGAGGACCTGGAACAGCTGCGGACAAACGGCCTGTTCGCCGGTTGAAAGTTTCAAGGCCCATCCGTCAGGCATTCAGGGCTTTTTCGCGATGAATTGGAATATCTTGGCGTCGTTGCCGTTCATTGTCAGGATATCGATGGTTTCCTCATTGAGGATCTCGAAGCCGGTCAGGAGTTCGTGGATCATTGTTTTTTGCCCCGTGTCGGTGGGAACGCATGTGAGTACGGCCAGCAGCGTGCAGGCGGCGAAATGGTTGTCGGCAAAAGGCAGGCGGGGGTCCTCCAGATGCAGCAAATGCAGCCCCTCGTAAGTCCTGTTGCCGCGTTGAATCATTTCCTTTGAAATCTCAACGCCGGTGACATCGGTATAGCCGTGGTCCTGTAAAAACGCGCAGGTTCTGCCGTAGCCGCAGCCATAGTCCAGAATTCTGTCTTGCGGACCGACCAGGGCACGGAACCTGTCCATTTGAATCGTATGGCTGAAAGTCTTTTTGTCGGCAACACTATCCCAGTAGGATACTTGCCAATCGAGCGTATGCATGTGTCGTCTCCTTGTGCAGGACAGCTTGCAGGACGAAGGGGTGAATACGGCAAAAAAAAGAGCAGTCAAAAAGGGGGCGTCCGGGTACTGTCCGGCGGCTTCAAATGCCGCCGCAAATGGATTGAGGCGGCACTGCCAAAGGGTACCCCCAAGACGTGTTATCAGGCAATAGTTGCCTGCGAATGCTATGGCAGGCTAATATAAAGGCAGTTTTCAAGTTTTCGGAGGCCGATGGATGAAACCGCCGCTGTTCTGTCTGGCTGCGGCCCTGTTGTTCTGGGGCTGGCTGACGGGATTTCTGATCCAGGCGCTGCTGATGGTTCTGGTGCTTGTTCTGGCCCGGCCGTCCGGCTTGCGGTTGCGTATCCGGCATAAGGATTTGAACCGCATCGCGGATTTGTGCGTACTCTGTGTCACAGGCGCCATCGTGTATCTGTTTTTCACGCCTCTGGACAATGATACGCGTCTGCCGCTGCTGGTCATGCAGTGGAGTCCGATGTTGTTGTTCCCCCTGGCCGCGGTGCAGGCCGGCGCGGAAACGGATCAGTTCGCGCTGTTCGCCCTGGTGCCTGTGCTGGGGACGCGGCGCTGCGAGCAGTACGACGCGGGTATCACAAAGGCGGCCAGGGCCAATCTGCTGTTTCCCTATCTGGGGTTGGTGCTGCTGGCCGCGGGCTGCGCCAACCAGCGTTATGACTGGTATTATCCGGTGCTATTCGGGCTGGTGGCCTGGGCACTGTCCGCCGGACGTCCCAAACGCGGTTCTGTGTTGCGCTGGCTGGGGGTGCTGCTGCTCTGCGGTCTGGCCGGGTATTTCGGGCAGGACTATCTGGATCAGCTCCAGGCCCGGTTGCGCGGCTGGGCAAGAGGTTCGGATCCCTACCACCGCGAGACAGCCATCGGCAGCATGGGAGAACTCAAGCTCTCGGACGACATTCTGATGCGCGTCCGTACGGAGCCCGGGCAGGGCAGGCCGCCACTGCTGCGCGAAGCCAGCTACAATTTTTACCGCGGCCGGGTGTGGGATGCCGCCGCGGGCTTTTTCGGCGTGGTGCAGGCGGCCAACAAGGAAAAGAGCGACTGGGAGCTGCATCCGGAGCTGGGAACGGACAGCCTTGTGACGATCTACCGCTTTTTTCCGCGTACCCTGGGCATGGTTCCTGCGCCGGGCGGCACCACCCGAATCTCCGCCCTGCCGGCCAGAGAGCTGCTGCAGAACAATCTGGGGGCCATTAAGGCTGAACGGGCTGACGGACTGTGCGCCTACCAGGCCGGTTATCTGCGGGATGCGGTGCTCGAGGGGCCGCCCACTCCGGTGGATCTGGTGGTGCTGCCGAAGCTGCGTGCCGTTCTGGAAACAACCGCACAAGCTGCAGGACTGGATGCGTCTGCTCCGGAGAGGGCACCTGAGCGGCTGTTGCAGTACATCTGGAAAAACTTCAGCTATTCCTTGCAGCTGACGCGCGGCACGGAAAACGCGGATCCCTTGAGTGACTTTCTGCTCAATACGCGCCGGGGGCATTGCGAGTATTTCGCCACCGCAGCGGCCATGCTGCTGCGGCAGGTCGGTATCCCTACCCGCTATGTCGTAGGGTACGCGCTCCTGGAATACGATCCGGCTTCGGGCATGTATCTTGTCCGCGAGCGCCATCGCCATGCCTGGGCCATTTATTACCTGGGGGAGGCCTGGCATGTGCTGGACGCCACGCCGCCCAACTGGGGCGAGCTGGAATACCGCAGGCCGGGGCTATGGCAACGGGTGGCGGACTTTCGCGCCCAGGCCATATTCATGCTGGCGCGCTGGCGCTGGCTGGAAAAAGACGGCAAGGTCAAGACGGTGCTTGTGCTTGTGGCCCTGGGAATTGGCCTGGTGCTGCTGGTACGCATATTCCGGCAGCAGGGCAGGCGGGTATTCCGCCGCGTCGGACGGGGGCCCCGTACGCCGGACGGACGGGAAGGACGGGAGCTGCCCTTTGCCCGTGTGGAAGCTAGGCTGCGCAAACGCGGACTGGTGCGTCCGGACTGGCAGCCGCTGGAACAGTGGCTGCGCGCCAACAGGCTGGCCGGACTGCTGCCCGTGTTGCGGCTGCATTACAAACAGCGCTTTGATCCGGATAGTTTCAGCGAGGCGGACCGGCGGAAACTGGAGCAGCTCGTGGAAACATGGCTGCGGAATTGATGTTTTTAATGGGAAAGCGCTGTTGCATATCATTCCAATTATAAATCAGAATTTCCAATTGATGTTTCAAAAGAGTTTACAAGAAGGAAGTGAAAAACAAGATCTTTTCTTTGTTTCAAGCCCCAACAGGGCGACATAAATAAAGCCTGGGATGCAACCCTAGGAAAGAGTGCCACGCGTATGGTAGAGCCCTGAATGGGCGACATGGCAAAGGATTGTTGTCCCGCCATGTCGCCCATTCAGGGCTCATTTTTAACGGATTGTCTTCCCCAGGGCGTTGCCCTGGGCTTCATTTATTTCGCCCCGTTGGGGGCTCTTTTACTTTTTAGCCTGGAAAAAACAGTCGGGCTGTTGCCTTTGGTTCAAAAAAAATCGCCTGCCGAAACGCTTCGGCAGGCGATGGAAAGACACGGCAGATGGGCTGCATTATCGGAAAAACCGCGTGTTTTCCTCGATTTTGATCAAAATGGGAACCATCAGGAAAAGCACCAGAAAGATCAGCGAAAAACAGAGCAGCATCAGAATATACGTACGTTCTTTGTAGGATGCGTCCCAGCGCCCTTTTTCCTGGCGCACGAGTTCAGAGAAAATCTTGTTGTATTTGTTGGCCATGGTCATGAAAAGGGCTTTCTGGTCCACACCTTCGAGGTTCAGGTCCTTCTGCTGTCCGAGCCATTCTTTGTAGCCACCCAGAAAGTCATAAAGACCATCCACAAAACGCGTTCTGCGGTTGATAGGCGTACCGGCCATCCATTCCACGATGGTTTCATAGGTTCCGGTATCCAGATTATAGTCTTTGATGATGTTCTTGATATGCGAATCGTACTTGTTGGTGACCGCCCGTTTGGTGTCGATCAGGGAAAAGTCGAGTTCTTTCTGGCTCTGATTGGAAACATCCAGGTAAGGCAAAAATTCATCAAATTCCGGCTCCTGAAGCCTGTCCGGAGCGGCTCCAAGATACATGAACAGCCCGATGACAAAGAGGATAAGACACAGGGACGCTATGCCCAGTGAAGTTATTTTACCGAATCGCAGGAAGAGGTTCGTCAACCTGTCAGATTTGCCGGAGTCAAACATTCCAGCACCTCGCTTGCTTGTTGGTTTGAATTTCGCGCCCGTGTAATAAATAGCGCATTGTTTATCTGAATATATCCGGGGCGCACGCAAAAGACAGCATATATGCCTTTCGCCCTGTCAAATCAAGGGCCTCATTTCCATAAAAAATCAGGCGGCAGGGTCAAACACATATTCGGGCACATATTCGGGCACATATCCGGGACTGACGCATTGCGTTTTTCCGGTCGAAATGCGTATAATTGAAGCTCCATGGCCTGTGGCAACACAGACAGGCCGCAACGGCTGCAAACACGAGGCGGAAAATGGAACTGAGCGCCCTCAAACAGATCGGCCGTTTCAATGAGATCGTTCTGACGCTTTTCAAATACGGTTTTCATGATACGGTGGAGCGTATCGGGCTGCCCACAGGCATGTTCAAACGCGAACGCGAAGGCCCCTATGCGCAGGAGCATGCCTTTGCGCGCGTACGGCTGATGCTGGAGGAGCTGGGCCCCACCTTCATGAAGCTGGGGCAGATTCTTTCCATGCGTCCGGATCTGGTGCCCGCGCCCCTGTGCGATGAATTGCGGCACCTGCAGGACCAGGCTCCGGCAGCGCCGTTCGAGGAAGTCCGGAAACTGGTAGGCGAGGCCCTTGGCCGTCCGCTGGATGCAGTGTATTCCGAATTCGATCCGCAGCCTCTGGCCGCGGCGTCCCTGGGGCAGGTGCACCGGGCCGTGCTGCGCAAAGAGGGTGTGGAAACCGCCGTCAAGGTGCTCAAACCCGGCATGCGCCGGACCATGGAGCTGGATCTGCAGATCCTGGTCACTCTGGCCGACCTGCTGGACGGGCGGATCAGCGCCCTGCGCAACCATGACCTCCCGGCCATCGTGGCCGAACTGCGCAAAGGACTGCTGCGCGAGCTGGATTACGGCTACGAAGTCCGCAACATGCGTATGGCGCGCAACAACCACAGGGACATGCCCGAAGTCCTGATCCCAGCCGTGTTCATGGAGTATTCCAACGACCGCATCATCACCATGGAAATGATGCGCGGCAAAATTCTGGACGCGATTCGCGACGAACCCGAGGAAACCCGCGCGCGCTGGGCGTCGGTAACGCTGCGCGCCCTGACCCGCCAGGCCATGGGGGACGGCTTTTTTCATGCCGATCCGCATCCCGGCAATGTGCTGTTTCTGCCAGAGGGCAAGGTGGCGCTGCTGGACTGGGGCATGGTCGGGCGTTTGACAAGCAATATGCGCCACGCCCTGGTGGACCTGCTGCTGGCCGCCTCCGAGCGGGACAGCGAACGGGTGGTCAACGTGTTGTTCCGGCTCTCGGCCAAGGGGCGCAATGTGAACACCCTGGCTGTGGAGCAGGAGGTGCTGGATATTCTGGACCTCGGATTGAATACGCCCTGCAAGGATATCCACATCGGGCAGCTGCTGCAGGAACTCCAGCACGCGGTGGACAAATACGGTCTGAGCTTTCCGCCCTCTCTGACCATGCTGGGCAAAGCGATCCTGACCACCGAAGGTCTGGCGCGCGTACTTTCGCCCGAGGTCAACTCCATCACCGAAACAGCCCCTTTGTTCAAACAGCTGGCCCGCGAGCGCTATTCGCTGCGAAGGGGCGCGCGTACGCTACGCAATATGCTGACGGGCTTTCTGGACCTGCAGCGTTCTTTGCCCGAACGGCTGGACATACTCTTTAAAAAGCTCGAGCAGGGCGAAGTCAGCGTCCGTTTCAAGCATGAGAACCTGGAAGGCATTCGTGCGACCCTGGATCAGGCCAGCGAGCGGCTGGCCCTGGCCGTTATCCTAGGAGCCCTGTTCGTGGGGTCTTCTCTGTTGATCACCACCGGACTGCATCCCCTGTTATTCGGTTATCCGGCCCTGGGCGTCATCGGGTTCCTCATCTCGGGTGCGCTGGGCTTGTTTTTCGCCATCACGATTTTCCGGCGCAAGAAATTCTGAGCACATCCCCGAGTGTTGCCACGGACTGTAAGCTTTTCAAGGAACCTCTCTTGCAAAAAACGGACTTTTCTAGTATTTATCTAGAAAAATTTGCCGCCAGGAAGGGACCCCCCATGCTCCAGCCCGACAATGTGTTCACGAACCAGGTCATTCGCCTCACGCGCCAAGATTGCATCACGTACGAGAAGTTGCTCGAACGCGAGGTGGCGTCGTTTGTGTCTTTCGAATCGCACAGCCTGTATTTTCCGCAGAATCCGCCCGCGAACATGCGGCCGGAAAAGGAAGGCGCGGGCTGGCGCGCCGAATATCTGCCCGACGAACGCAAGCTGCTGGTGCCGCTGGCTCTGGGCGGCGAACTGCTGGGAATTTTTCAGGCACGGGGCGTGCGGATGCGCGCGCCCAAGAGCATGCTGCCGCTGTTGAGCCGCATGGGAAGCGTATGCGTGGAAAAGCTGCTGCTGTACAAACGCTCCATCCGCTGCGCCCAGACCGGACTGCTGGCGCGGGAGCCCTTTGTTTCCCTGCTGGAACGCGAGATGGAAGGAGTCTGCGCCTGTCTGAGCCCGAGCATGGAGGGCAAGGACGGCCTGGAAGCCCCGGCCTACAAAGCAGGCGTACGGGTATTCTGGATTCGCATTCAGGGGATGCGCGGTCTGCAGCGCCGGTTCGGCTTTTTACTGGCCGAGGAGCTGCTGCGGGATCTGGCCCGGACCATCGAGCAGCTGACGCCCGGCCAGGCGGTCTGCGGAAGGGTAGCGGACAACGGATTCGCCCTGATTCTGCCCGAGGCCGCGGGCAACGGCGTGGTACAGCTGGCGCACAATCTGGTGGCCGAACTTCAAAGCCGGACCCGTACGCATGATCTGACCGGCGAAGAGGTGGGCGCGGCCTGTTCCGTGGGCATGGCTCATTTTCCGAGGGACATGGAAGGCGCCGCCTTCGAACGATCGCTGGCCGAGCAGGCTCGCGAGCTGTTGCGCAAAGCCCAATGCGCGGCCGAGGCAGCTTCTGAACCCGGCGTGGAAAAGGTGCTGCCTTTTTCGCGGATCATCAAGCAGGGCGGCCTGGTCAAGGAACTGCTGCCCTATAATCAATTTTTGCTTTCCGTCGGACGTATCACCGGCGCGGTGAAAGGCCAGCGTTTTCTGGTCTGGGGCGCGCAGCACAGGGCCGATTCCGAGGTGCCGCACAAGGCCGAGGTGGTGCTGGTGCAGGTGGATGACACGAGCGCTCGTGGCGAGTTGGTGCACCAGCTGGATCCCACCATTTGCATCCAGGCCGGGGACCGGCTGACCCTGCTGGGCGAAGCGCCGTCCGGACTCTGGGCGGAGATGGATCAGGCGGAAGGGGAGAACTCCGCCGGATTGCTGCCGTTCCGCGAATTTTTGGCCATGTTCGCCACCAGGCGCGAATCCTGCCAGCGCTTTCAGCTCAGTCTTGTCCGGCTGCAGCCCGCGGGATCCGACGCGGGCGCCCGGATGCACGAACTGGCCGAACAGAACGCCGAGCAGGTGGTGGCCCTGGCGCGCCAGCGCTTCGGCGCGGATCTGCCTGCCAGCCGCTTCAGCCTGCACAGCGTGATGCTATTCCACGCCGACACGGACGCGGACGAACTGCTGCAGGGCTACAAGGATTTCTGTACGGGCCTGAACACTGAGCACGGCATCCAGACCGCCGTGGGTATCGCTGCGTATCCGCATTTGAATTTCAAAAAGGCCGATATTCTGGAAAACTGCCGCAAGGCCCTGGATTACGCGCTGCTGCTGCCCGAACCCCATGTGGGGATGTTCGATTCGCTGGCGCAGAACATCAGCGCGGACAAGCTCTTCAGCCAGGGGGATCTGTACGGGGCGCTGGAAGAATACAAGCTGGCGTTGCTGGCGGACGCCGCCAACAACCTGGCGCGTAACTCCCTGGGGATCTGCCTGGCGCGGCTGGGCAAGCTTGACGACGCGCGGCGGCAGTTCGAGGAGGTCATGGAGCGGGATGCGGCGGATTTGATGGCCATTTACAACCTCGGCCATATTTACCAGCAACTCGGTGAAACAGAAAAAGCGCGTACGTCCTATGAACGCTGCCTGGAGCTGGATGCAAAACATGTTTTCAGCCTGATCCGGCTCGGCCAGCTTGCGGAAAAGACCGGCGACCTGGACAAGGCCCGCGGGTTGTTCAAAAAGGCTTCCGGAATGGAAGAGGGGCGCGGTCTGACCCACCGGCATATGGCCCGCCTGGCGCTGAAGCTGAACAATTCGGAAGAGGCGCGCGAACACTTGCACCAGGCGCTGTTGTATGATCCCAAGGATGCCCTGGCTCTGGGACTGCTGGCCAGGCTCTATCTGGAAAACGGCGACGATACGCAGGTGGCCGAGTCTCTGGCCAAGCAGAGTGTGACCATCCGTCCCGAGCAAAAAAGCTCCTGGATCGAACTTTCGCGAATTTACGACCGCCAGGGCAAGAATCGCGAGGCCCAGGACGCTTTGGCTAAAGCTGCGTCGTTGTAATTTGCGGAGGTTTCGTAGACTCCGGCAGGGCATGGACTCCGGAAATGCGTTGATAGGGATGGACACTGTTCGGGCCCGCCGGAATGTCGAAAAAGCCTCCAAAAAAGTTTGTCTGAGATGCAATTGCGGCGCTGAGATGTGTCGGAAATGACGTTTTCCATAGGTCCCTCCTGTTTTTCCTTTCCCTTGACAAAGCCCGTATCGGGTCCAATATAAGCACTTCGGCCGGGAAATTTGCTGTAACCGGCCTTGATGCCCGTACAGAAGGCATGGTATGTTGTGTATAAGACGACTCAAGAAACCTTGAGTCGGCCATAGAATGCAGCTTTGGATCGGATTATTTATGACTTATCATATCATCACTTTTGGCTGCCAGATGAACGCCAATGATTCCGAATGGCTGGATCGCGCTCTGCGCGAGCGGGGTTTGAAGCCGGCGGAACTGGGCCAGGCCAAAATATATATTCTCAATACCTGCAGCGTTCGGGAAAAGCCCGAACTGAAGGTATACAGTCTGCTTGGACGTTTGAAAGCCTATTGGGAGCAGGATCCGGAGGTCTTTGTGGCCGTGGGCGGTTGCGTGGCCCAGCAGATCGGCAAGCGTTTTCTGGAGCGTTTTCCCTTTGTCCGGCTGGTGTTCGGCGGAGACGGCGTGTCCATGGCGCCCCAGGCCATAGAGCGGCTTCAGGAAAATCCCGGCCTGCGGATAAGCCTTCTGGATTTTTCCGAGTCCTATGCCGAGCGTCCGAGCTACGCGCAGCAACGTCCGGCGGGAGCGGTACAGGCTTTTGTGAACATCATGCAGGGCTGCGACAATTTTTGCGCCTACTGCATTGTTCCCTACGTACGCGGACGGCAGAAATCCCGTACCAGCACGGCCATCCTGGAGGAATGCCGGCAGCTGGCGGACCACGGCGCGCGCGAGGTCACTCTGCTGGGGCAGAATGTCAACTCCTACGGGCTGGACAAGGGCGGCGATGGCGTCAGTTTCGCTTCCCTGCTGCGGCAGGTGGCGGCCATTTCCGGAGTGGAGCGGGTGCGTTTCGTCACGTCGCACCCCAAAGATCTTTCCGAAGAGGTCATTGCGGCCTTCGGCGAATTGCCGGAACTTTGTCCGCAGCTGCATTTGCCCCTGCAGTCGGGTTCGGATACTATTTTGCGTGCCATGGGAAGGCGTTATGACCTGAAGCGTTACCTGTCTCTGGTGGAAGCATTACGGCGGGCGCGTCCGGAGATTACCCTGAGTACGGATTTCATTGTGGGTTTTCCCGGTGAGACGGAAGCGGATTTTGCGGAAACTATCCGGGTAATGAAGGAAGTGGCTTTTGAGGCGAGTTTTTCGTTTCAGTATTGCGACAGGCCCGGCGTACGGGCGGAACGGATGGACTTCAAGGTCCCCGAGGAGGTCAAGGCCGAGCGCCTGGCCCGTTTGCAGACCCTGCAGGCGGAGCTGACGCGCCGCGCCCTGGCCAGAACCGTGGGCACGGAGGTTCAGGTGTTGCTCGAAGGGGTGAGCAAAAAACAGAATCTTCCCGGCAGGGATGCGCCGGGGCAAATTTCCCTGCGCGGGCGCGATGCGCACGGCCGCGTTGTGAACCTGTGCTGGCCCGCTCCGACGGACTGGCAACATTGCTCCGAACAGGGGACGGCCATGCCACCGGTACTGGCCGGACTGACGGGGAAAATCGTCCCCGCAGGGATTGTAGCGGCAAAGAAACACTCACTTTTTGGGAAAGCGACAGGTGAGCCATGGTAGAAATGAAAGTCTATGGACTGGCCCTGGACGAGGATACGCAAGTTCCTGTGTTGGTGCTTAAGGATAAGGAAGAAAAATCGGTGCTGCCCATCTGGATAGGCGCCATGGAAGCGATGGCCATTTCGCTGGCTCTGAACGGCGTCAAATTGCCGCGTCCCATGACGCACGATTTGCTGCTTTCCGCCATAAGCACTCTGGACGCCAAGGTCATGGCCGTGAACGTGATTTCCTTGAAAGAGGGCACCTACTACGCGGAAGTGGAAGTGGAGCAGGGCGGAGTGCGCAAACGCATCGACTGCAGGCCCTCGGACGGCATTGCTCTGGCCTTGCGGGCTGAAGCGCCCATTTCCGTGGACGAGGAAGTGCTGATGCAGGCCGAGACGGAAAAGAAGATCGACGGCAAGCCCGTACTGCATACCAACGACGCCGACAAATGGAATGAGCTGCTGGAAAAATTGAACATCGACGACTCCAAATACAAAATGTGACGGCAATGATAGATCTGCATACGCATACGACATTCAGCGACGGCGAACTGATTCCCGCCGAGCTGCTCAGACGCGCGCGCGTGGCCGGGTACAGGGCAGTGGCCTTTACCGACCATGCGGACGCCAGCAATCTGGAACTGATTCTGACGCATATGGCCAAAGTGGCGGGAAGCTATTCGGCCTATGCGGGCATTGACTGCTTTCTGGGAGTGGAAGTGACCCACGTGCCGCCGGGGCTGATCGCACCCACCGTGGTCCGGGCCCGGGAGCTGGGTGCGCAGATTGTAGTGGTGCACGGCGAAACCCTGGTGGAACCCGTGTCCCAGGGCACCAACCTGGCCGCCATCGAGGCCGGAGTGGACGTTCTGGCCCATCCGGGTCTGATAACCGACGAGGAAACCGCTCTGGCCGCCGAAAAGGGCGTGCACCTGGAAATTACCACACGCAAGGGCCATTCGTTGTCCAACGGGCATGTGGTCTGCATGGCGCGTAAACACGGTGCCAGACTGGTCATCAACAACGACGCGCATGCGCCCGGCGACCAGGTATCGCGCGAACTGCGCAAAAACATAGCTCTGGGCGCGGGCATGAGCGTGGACGAATACGAAGCCGCCGAGGCCAATTCCGCACGAATCGTCGAGCGAATGATCGCTTCCTGCAGATAATTGCGACCTGCCCATCTCCAACACGAAAGCAAGCGAGCAAGGAAATGTCCAAGTCATTGGACGAAAAGATCGAATGTGCGGCTGATTTCTGGCGTGAGGCCAAATTTCCCATAGCTCTGACAGGCGCGGGCATTTCCGTGGCCAGCGGTATTCCGGATTTTCGCAGTCCGGGCGGGCTCTGGGAACGCTACGATCCCGGCGTAGTGGCCTCCATCTCGGGGCTGCGCAACCGGCCGCGCCAGGTTTGGGAGTTTCTGCTGGATCTGGACAAGCTCGCCCGTGAGGCCCGGCCCACCGCAGCGCACAAAGCGCTGGCCGAGCTGGAAGCGGCTGGAAAACTGCGGGGCGTGATAACCCAGAATATCGATAACTTGCACCAGCGGGCCGGATCCGGGCATGTGGTCGAATTCCACGGCACGGCTGCCCGTTATTACTGCATGTGGTGCAAAAAAGAATTTGATTCCGCGCACATTCGGACGCTGCGCAAGGAAAATTTGCCCTGGTGTTGCGACGAATGCGGCAAAGTCATCCGGCCCGATTTCGTTTTTTTCGGAGAACTAATTCCCGGAAAAGCCACTGAAGAAAGCAACCGGCTGGTCTCCAAAGCCGACCTGATACTGATAGTGGGCACTTCCGGCGAGGTGGCTCCCTGCAACATGCTTCCCACCCGCGTGGCTTCCCACGGCGGCGTGGTCATAGAGATCAATCTCGGCCGCACGAATTTCAACAACGTCACCGACCTGCGTTTCGACGCTGCCGCTGACGACGTACTTCCCGCCATTGCTCGTCTGGTTTTGGATAATTAGCAACACCGAAGGTTGCCGGAGAAATCCCTGAACCCCTGAGTTTGCGCAGTCATTACCGCGGAGTTCTCTGTATCGAATTTTGGGCTGCTATTCCGAAAAAAAAATGGTATACCATACCCGTAAAGGTGTTCAACCAGCTGAAAGCTCGGAATTACTGCTGCACCAGGGGGGGCTATGGAGTGCGCAAAAAAAGGCCGGACAGCGGCCACTCGTTACGATGCCGTGGTCATCGGCGTTTCCGCGGGCGGCTTGAACGCCTTGCGGACGATCCTTCCTGAACTGCCTGAAGATTTTCCCGCGGCGGTGATAATCTGCCAGCACCTCAATCCGCAGTCGGACGACTTCATCGCCCGCTATCTCGACGAAATTTCCGCGATCCGCGTTAAGGAAGCCGAGGAAAAAGAGCCCATCCTGCCGGGTGTGGGCTATCTCGCGCCCCCCAATTACCATCTTCTGGTGGAAGAAGACCGGACGTTTTCACTCTCCTGCGAGGCCCGGGTCTGTTTTGCCCGCCCATCCATAGATGTCCTGTTCGAAACCGCGGCTGAAACCTACGGCAAACGTTTGATCGGTCTGGTGCTTACCGGCGCCAACAATGACGGCAGCAACGGCCTGCAACAGATCGTCCGGTACGGCGGTCTGGCCATTGTTCAGGACCCGGCGACGGCGGAGGCCAGGCACATGCCGCAGGCCGCCATCGATCTGGTGGAGCCGGAGCTCATTTATCCGCTGGAGTCTATCGGCCAGGTGCTGAACCGCGTCGTACGCAAAGGCCGTCTGGCCGCCGAAGAGCCGGAAGTCTCCATACCCTGACCCCTCAGCAATAGGTAGTTTTACTGCAATACACCCGCCAGTGAAGTGGAAAGAATTTTAACCAATGAAAGTTCTTCCATATATCCATTCCATTTAAAATTGAATGCCAACTAAGTGTAATTTTGTTCTCTCTATTTATGTTTAACCTCCGGTAATGGTTGCAAAAGTATCAGAAAAAAACATGCGGTGCTTTGACTTATATTAAAATATACTATAGATAAAAGGCATTTCTTGGATAATGAAATGTTGTTTTATCTTCGACGGGGGAGTTGCCTTCCTAATTAAGAGAAAGAAGGAGAGGGTATGAAGAAAAGTTCGTGCTGTTTTGTGTTGCTTCTGGGGATGATTCTTTCTGGTGTCTTCTGCGTATCCACAGCTTTTGCGGATTCAGATGAAAAAGTGGCGGATCCCATAGCCATTTCGACTCAATTGCAGGAGACCGGCAGCGCGCGTGTAATTGTTTCTTTTCAGCTCGATAACTATGCTAGTTTGCGCAACGCTTCCATTTCGGCAAAAAAAGTCGCTTTGGGCACCTCCGCTGCATCAGTAAAGCAAGCCGCGGCAGTTCAGGCGGAAGTGTCTTTGGCCGCGGCGATCAAGTCGGGCGTGTCACAGGTGCTACAAAACGTCGGAAGCGGTTCGGTGGAACTTGTCCGGACCTTCAATACCATTCCCGCGGCGATTCTCACTGTGGACAATGCCGGATTGTTCGCCCTGGAGGATCTCGAAGGGGTGACGAATATCCAGCTAGACAAGAAGCATAAGCTGCAGGCGCCGGTGGCAACGACGCCGGTTTCTCCTGCCTTGAGCGAGTCCATTCCCCTTATTGGTGCTGACGAGGCCTGGGCTCAAGGGTATACGGGCGACGGCTGGTATGTGGCCATCCTGGACACGGGTATTCGGACTACGCATGAGTTTTTTGAAGGGAAAGATATCATCGAGGCCTGCTACACGACCAAAACGGATGATAACCCGGACGCCAGAATGTGTCCCAACGGAGAGGACAACCAGACCGGAGAAGGCGCTGCAGCCTTGTACGACAGTTCCATTGACGGCTATGATCATGGCGTTCATGTCGCGGGGATAGCCACCGGGCACAGATCCGACGATTCACTCAACGGGGTGGCGAAGAATGCGAACATTATCGCGGTAAATGTTTTTTCCGATGGTTACGAATCTGACGGTGAACCTGCCTCGTATTATGCCGACGGAGATGTGATCCGCGGCATGGAATTCGTCTATTCGCAGCAGGGCACGTATCAGGTCGCAGCGGTGAACATGAGTATAGGCTACTTGTTGTATGATGATGAAAGTGAGTGCGATTCCGATTATTCAGCAACAAAAAGCGCCGTCGATAATCTCAAGGATCTGGGGATCGCTGTTGTCGCAGCAGCTGGTAACGAAGGAGCGTGCGGCTATATCGATGATCCCGCTTGTATTTCTTCCATCATTGCCATTGGGGCCACGGATAAAAGCGATGTAAAGGCGGAATTCAGCAGCTGGAAGAAGGACATGGTGCCTTTGTTCGCGCCCGGAGTGGCAATAACTTCCTCCACAGGAGCTTCTGATACGAGTTACCAGGCTTGGTCAGGCACTTCCATGGCCACGCCTATGGTTGCCGGGGCCTGGGCCGTGTTGAAACAGAAAAATCCGGACGCCAGCGTGGATGACATTCTTGAGGCGCTGACAAGCACGGCCAAACACGTGACTTTCGACACCTGCGATAATCCGACGAACATTGACCGCAGGATTTCCGTTATCGATGCCCTGGATGCATTGTACCCCGTATCAGATTTGCAAGCCGACATTCTGTGGCATAACACGGAGAATGGACACAATGCCGTCTGGTTTATGAATGGAGCGACATATCTGGGCATAGAGATGCTGGACAGCACGAATCCCCGCTGGAACATGGTCGGTGCCGGGGATTTCAACAAGGACGGCAAGACGGATATTCTCTGGCGTGAATCCAGCCGCAATGCCATCTGGTATATGGATGGTACGGAAATGAAACGTTGGACCATGATCGACGAGGCTCCGGAAGCCTGGGAAGTCGTTGGCGTTGCCGACTGCAACCAGGACGGCGATGTGGATATTTACTGGCAGAACCAGAATACCCGCAAAATCGCCATCTGGTACATGGATGGCGCTGACCTCAGTGAAACAGTCTTTTCGGAAACCACGCAGGACGCCCCCTGGGCCATTGTCGGCGTTGCCGATATCAATTCCGACGGATCACCGGATCTGCTCTGGAGAAATTCCACAACCGGAGAAAATGAAATCTGGGAAATGGAAGGCAGCGCCTGGACCGGTACCACCGATATTCTGCAGAGCGCGGATACGGCCTGGAGCGTGGTCGGCACGGGCGACTTCAATGGGGATGGCGAAACAGACATCCTGTGGCGCAAATCTTCCACAGGCGACAACTGCATCTGGTACCTGAATGATGCGGAGTACTCCTCGTACGCGATTATCAATCAAGCTTCCAGTCCCTGGGAGATTCAGGGTGTTGGGGCCTTTGACTGATTGTTGATAATAGCTTGGCTTTGAAACAGAACAATACAGCTCCCTTGGCGACAAGGGAGCTGTTCTTTTTGGTTGTGCTGCAGAGAGCAACAAACGGTGTATATCCCTTACGGGCAGACGTACGTTTTAATTGCTCACCCAGAGCGAGCCGGTTTCCAGCGTACGCAGCAGTTTGTAGCTGACCGAACCGATAACCAGCCGGTGCAGGAAGGGCGCTTCTTCGCCCGTACGGCCCACGGCGATGGCCGCGTAGGAGCCCTTGCGCACCTTGTCCAGAATCATCCGGGCCGCGCCGGCGCTGCGGACGATCTCCGTGGTGATCTGTTCCTTGGGCAGATTGTTTTCCAGCAGAATTTCACGGGTCTGGTCCACAATGTCTTCGGCCTGCATCCGGGTTTCTTCCTTGCCCGGATCCCAGACATGATACACGTGCACCTTGTGCCGGGGTTCTTCTGCCAGGATGAATCCCACGTGATCCGCGATACGCAGGCTGGGGTCCGAACCGTCCGCGCAAAGCAGAACGTCGCGGTATTCCGGCGGAGTGGGGCGGCAGATCCAGAACGGAATGGTGTGGTTGGCCACGAAAATCTGGCTGGTAACGCTGTCTTCAACGATTTCCTGCACTCTTGAGAGGCCGCGCCGACCGAGGATGATGGCGTCATAGAGGCCGTGTTCGCCTTCGAGGATGATGTCGATGTTGATGGGGCGATCGCGGAATTTGAATTTCAAAGCGATCTGGTCCGGGTTGAAGCCGTAATAGGTGACCAGAAAGCGTCGCGCCTGTTCCAGAATTTTGCGGTTTTGGGCTTCGCGCTTGTGGGTGAGCTGCTCGAGTTCGTTTTTTTCTTCGAACGAGGGCAGGCCGGGTCCGTACTTTGACGGGCGCATTGCGCTGAGGAACAGAGTGACGTCGATGGCAGACGGGTCGCTTACAAAGCGTCCGAGAAACTTGAGACCGTAGAGAGCGTTGAGATCGGTGCTGATGGTGACCAGGTAATGCCGGCGCATGGAGAAGTCTCCTTTGATTATGACACCACCCATACAGTACAGTTCTTCACGTAATGGATGATTTTATTTGAAACGGAACCGAATAAAAAGGCTTCGGCCTTGGATATGCCGCGCCGTCCGAGAACAACGGTGCCGAAGCCGCCATCATGTACGACATCAAGGATACGCATGGAAAGATTGCCGCCCATGCTGCAGGTACGGGGATCCGCGACGGCCGCCGGGGACGTGCAGCTGGTGACATTGTTTTCCGTAATTCTTTCGGACGGTACGCCTTTGGCCTCCAGGGCGTCCCGGCAATCCACGAGAAAGCTTTTGATGGATTCCCGGTATTTTTCGCATTCGGTCTGCCAGCTGGCATCGTCCGCAAAGAGATCGCGATCAGGAAGTTTTTCAATATGCAGAAGTTGAATGGTGAATCCTGGCGTGTTGCGGATGACTTCTCCGGCGTACATCACGGCCCGCATGGAATTCTCCGATCCGTCCACCGCAATCAAAACCTTTTTGCAGTCCATCGCACACCTCCGGGAAAGACCCGCGCCGTATCGGGAAGCATCCGTCAGGGCAGATACTTCGTACTGCTGCGCAGGTCGGTTAGGAGTTCTTCTACGGAATCGTAGAAAATTTCAGTGCCTCTGGAAAAGTGCAGCAGAACCCAGTTCAGCTGTTCGGGAACGTAGGGAAACAGCTTGCGCAGATTCACTATGCGGTTGTGCTGCATCAAAGAAAAGTCGTCCTCGGTGATGGAATCGGCAACCGCAGCGGGAAAATTGCTCTCCAGCAAGCGCTTGTAGGTCCAGGTTCCTTTGCCGATCAGATAAATCAGAGAATTTCCCAGGCCGAAGATATCCAGGCCAAAAGGATTTTCATGAAAATCAAACGTATAGTCGAAGTCTATCCAGCGATAGCGTCCGCTGCCGTGTTCCACCAGCAGGTGGTCGCGCCGAATATCGCCGTGCTTTTCCCAGTTGGAGTGTAAAAAGCCGATGGCTTCGCAGGCATGGATGAAATTCTGCAGAATGGACGGCAGATGCTTGCGGAAATAGGTCTCGTGGTCAGCCTCAAGTTCGTGCACCATTTCATCCAGCCGCTTGCCGCGGATCACATCCAGAATCCGGACGATGTTGTTCTTGGCGTCGAGTACCGAACGCCCCTGCATGAAGCGGGTGTCGTTGCGGACGAGATTCAGGATCCGGGCCTCTTTTTCCGGACTGCGGTGACAGATGACTTCATAATCGCCGACCTTGATGGGAAAGCTCTCGTGAAAGACCAGTTTCAGGATTTTGCGCTGGCCGTTTTCCATGCAGCGGCAGCGCTTGACCCAGTATTTGGGATCTTCCATGCCGAAGCGTCTTTCGCTTTCGTCTTTGAGGACAAGGTAATGCTGATCCTCCAGCGCAATGACGTCGCCATAGGAAATGTCCATGAACTGCGTCGTGTCTGTATAGATCCGGCCGCAATAGCGTATCGGGAATTCGGGTACGTACCGCTCCACCAGTTCCTTGACCTCAGCCGACATGATGGCCTCCAATGGATGGATTGGGCAGGAGTGAGGAAAGGCTTCCTTACATAAAAAATAGCCACTTGGATGTGGGGTGTCAATGAAAAGCCGGAGCCATCCGTTCAACCTTGGCAGGATGCAGAATAGCCTCGAGCTATTGGAGATGGAAGATGGGGGGTATTGTAACGGTTACAGCGAAAAAATATATCTCGCGAAAAGCCCATTATTTTGCAGGCCTTCGAAAGGACTTTAGAATAAGTAACGGGACGGCCCTCGTATGACCTTTATTGTTTCGTGAGCGACTTTAAGTAGTCAGTACCAGGAGCTTTCCCTTCTAAATACGCTTCACTGATAAGTAAATATCTCCCAGAGTTCCCTGAAAAAATTTTGCCTATTTATTTTTGGTTATGCGGAACAATAGCGGAGTGTATATGCCGAAGCGAGAAAGTATGTCTAAAAGGAAAGTTAATTTAATTTTTTTTATAAAACCAAATAGTTTTTCTGCAGTTGGAGTTTCAGGGTAGTCGCCGCAGTTACAGTTTATTCGTCTTTTCCAAAGTGACAGTCCAACTTCATCAATCGTACAAGGGAGACCTAGAAAAGATTTTTTAATGCTTGATGGAGTTACAAGATTGAGGGTGTCAAAAAAATCAGCGTTTCTGCCACGGATTTTCAGATATTGATGAATGAACCATCTCGGCATGAATAGTGGTAAGAAAAGAGCATAATGAAATTCATAGCAAAGAAGGTAGCTAGGGGAGATAATGAGTACCTGCCCTCCAGGTTTTAAAACCCTAAAAACCTCTTTCATTACTGTATCAAGAGGCGCTTCGATATGTTCTAGAACATTATTAAACAGTATGATGTCAAAAGTATCATTACTAAAAGGCAAAGATTCTCCGGGAGAATGGTGAATTAAATCGTCCGGTATCCCCCTGGCTTTGCATCTTTTTATTGCCAGCTCAAACATAATGTCATCTGGTTCCACACCATGGTAGTCAAGCCCTTGCCGAAATGCCACAAGCAGCATTCCTCCAAAGCCACATCCGATATCAAGTATTTTTTTTCCTTGTAAACTTGATATGCTATTAAACATGCTGAGCCAGTATTCATTTACATCATCTTCAAAATAACCTCGAAAGAGTGCATCTTTTCCCCAAACAGGATGGACAACATCTCGATACCACTTATCGTAGTACTTCTCAAAAAATTCATTTATGTCCGAGGGTTCCATGCTTAAATCAACGGGCATCTGCAATCCTTAAAGTTTTTAGTGTGTTATTTAGTAAATAATGAACGTAGATTAATAAAAGGGTCTTAAAAAAATGTCAAACATAACCCTTTCTTGTTTGGAAGACTGGAGTTCTCGTGCGGTTGGAAAGTGCTTGATGGCCGCCTGAGGGGGGCTACCTGTTCAGCTGCAGAAAAAAAGGACCGCGATGGGTACTCGCGGTCCTGTATGATTCTGTCTGGCGTACGGCAGCTGCTGCAGTTAGGGCGTGACATCCAGAATATCTTCTTCCTGCTTCTGATCCGTGGGCTGCGAGAAGATTTTTTCCGGATTTTTGCTGAAATCGATTTTCTTCATATCGACCTTGCGCACGCGCCGGTCGTACTGCGTATGGTAGTAGAGCACCAGATCTTTGGCATCTATGGCCGTGGTGATCTGGGTGCCGCTGTACATGTGATCGGTTGTGGCGTCTTTTTTATTGCCGTCGCTGCTGTTTTCCGCCGCATCCAGGGGCACATTGAAGTTATCCAGAATACGGAAGCACTCGTGCACCGTGTCGTAGCCGCCTTGTGTTTTACGCGCGGACTGGGAAAAAGCCACGGCGCGGATGAACCGCGAGGGAGGCGTGAAATCACCGGGCAGTCCGATCATGCCGCTTCCTGCGCCCATGGGAGCGAAGGTCTCCTGGTCGAGTTTTTTTGCGGGAACGGCCACGGCCGAGAGGTTGACGTAGTTGCGCAGGTTGGTCTGGTGCCAGTCATAGGAAGGCGCGTTGGTGATCACCCCCAACGGCGCGTCGAAAATGGTCAGCTTTTTGTTGAGAAATTCAACGACAATGGCCTTTCCTTCGGGGTCGCTGAAAATGAAATGGACCGGTGCGGCAAAGCCCAGGCTGTCTTCCACCACCGGGGCCACAAGGATGCTCTCCAATGCGCTGCGCACCTCGTCCAGGGTGGTGCAGTTGCTGATGACGTAGCCGACTATATCCGTCGGGGCCATGGAATCCGCGGCTTTGGCCGGATCATAGTCCGCGTATTCGGCATAGCCGGGGTGATAGAACAGGCCTCCGGACAGCCCTGATTCATTGATGGCCTCCAGAAACGCCTCTTTGTTCAGCAAGGTTATGCCCACAAAGCCGAGTTTGTTTTTCCAGCTGATTCCGGCTTTGCCGTCCGGCATTTTTTCCGACTCGAACTGATGCCCGCGCGGGATGACCTCCAGCCGGGGGTGCAGATCGAATTCGCCCCACTCCAGGGTCCGGCTGCGGACCACGGTGCCGTCTTCTCCTTTCAGCAAAATGCCTGTGCAGGCCCAAACCTGCTGGGAGGAGAGAATACAACAGATGATAAAAAGACACAGAATGCATTTAAGCATAAATAAACCCTCATTTTTTTTGTTGTACGGACAGAAAGCTCAGGCTTTGCCGGAGCACGTGAGACTGCTTCATACCATGAAATTCGATCAATTGCTTGTGCTAAGGCATCCGCAGGGTAAAAAAGACGGCAAGTCCTACGTCATGGAAAGACGCAGTGCGGCGGATAATGGTTTCGAAATCATAAACAAGCAGGGTACTCCTGCTTCTATTTTCTGCAACTATGGGCTATAGTATATAAAACATGGGGAGTTATGGGTTTCTTATTCCGAAAAAAACAGTCCTTTGATCCTGAAGTCTGGCGCTTTGAGAATCTCGCGCAGTTGAGTCAGGCAGGTGCCGCATTCATTCGCGAACTGGCCCGCATCGACTTCCGCCAGCAGCGCAGATTTTCGCTGGTGTTGTCCGGCGGTTCTACGCCCGGCAAGCTGTTTACCCAGCTCAGCAACGGGACCACCCAGAGCGCACTGGACTGGGAGCAGACCGATTTGTTTTGGGGGGACGAACGCTGCGTTCCTCCGGACGCGCAGGAAAGCAATTACAACCTGGCCCGGAGTACGTTGTTCGCCAGGGCAATCATTCCGGAAGAAAATATTCACCGAATACAGGGTGAGCTGGGCGCGGAAAAGGCGGCAGAGGCGTATCAGCTTCATCTGGAGGCTTACTGCCGCAGCTCGGGCATGGATCATCCGGAGTTCAGCTGCGTCCTGCTCGGCATCGGTCCGGACGGCCATACGGCTTCGCTTTTTCCTGGCACAGCCGCTCTGCAGGAACAACAACGCTGGGTCGCGCCCGTTCCCGCTCCCCAGGCGGATCCGCCCGTGGACCGCGTCACCCTGACCTATCCGTTGCTCAACAGCGCCCGTACCGTGCTGCTGCTGGCCAGCGGCCCGGGCAAGGCAGATATCCTGCACGCCCTGTTCAAAGATCCCCAGGCCGCGGAAAAATATCCTGCGGCCCGTCTCAAGCCCGTCGGCCGTTTCGTGCTGCTGGCCGACGAGGATGCCCTGGCCCGCTGCTGAGTACGCAGCCGCCTTGCCTCACCCCTCTGCAAGCAATTCCCGCATACGCTTTTCACTGGCTTTTTTCTCTTCCGGAGTCACTTCCGCCAGTTCCAGGGCCTTGCCTGGGCAGGTGGCCGCGCAGGGGATGGCGGCGCCGGCCAGAGCCTGGTCGAAACACTGGTCGCATTTGCGCATGAAATTATCTTCACCGAACTGGGGCACGCCGTAAGGGCAGGCCCGGGCGCAGGCTCTGCAGCCGATGCAGAGCTCCGCATCCACCAGAACCAGTCCGTCTTCATGGCGTTTGCTGATGGCCTCCACCGGGCAGGCTGCAGCGCATTCGGGGTCCGTGCAATGCAGGCAGGACAAGGACAGGCTTTTGCTTGTCACCAGGGGAAAACTGCCGTTCCAGAGGTTGAGCACCCTGCGGAAGCGGACGTCGTGGGGGAGTTGCCGCCAGGATTTGCAGGCGGTTTCGCAGCCGTGGCACTGGATGCATTGTTCCGGATAAAAGCGGATCAGATATTCTTTGGACGGCATGCTCATTGCGGTTCTTCCCATTTTTGCACTTCCACCAGAGTCTGGCTGGCCATGGCCGTTACCAGCGGATCATAGGCTTTTTCCGGGTCCACGCTGTACAGCAGGTTAACGTTGGCTCCGCCGTCGGTCAGCGGATAGTCGGGAATTCCCAGCTCCTTGCAGCCCTGCCACCAGCCGTGCAGCAGCATCACCGTATCCGGCCGGATGCCCGGATACAGCTCGGCCCTGACTTTCAACCAGCCGTGTGGCGAACTCAGCTTCACCCAGTCGCCGTCCAGAATGCCGCGTTGCGCGGCCGTGTCCGGATGGATATGCAGCATGGGGTCCGGCTGGATCTCCCGCAGCAGCGGCACGTTGCGCTGCCAGGATGCGCTGAAATTTTTGGACGTATGATAGTCCGAGAGCAGCAGCGGGAATGTTTCCCGCAAGTCGGGCGTAGCGGTGAGGCTTTCCGGAGGCTCGCGCCACTCCGGCATGGGCGCGTACCCGGCTTGTTCGAAATGCGTATTGTACAGCGCCACTTTGCCCTGGGGCAGGAAGGGGCTGTTATCCAGGCGCGGGCTCAGTCGCTTGAACACCCGTTCGTATTTTTCATATTCCGGCTTGGCCGGGGGGGACGCCAGGCCTGTGGGGAGCTGCCGGAGCGCGGCCATGTCCAGGTCCAGAGGCTCGAGCTGATCGTTCATGCAGGCTTCCATGTCCGCGTGCCAGAAATCCTCGCCGTAGCCCATGGCCGTGCCCAGATCCAAAAAGAACTGAATCATGGATTTGTAAGGACCCAGGGGTTCGATAACCTGGTTGGTGGCCATCAGCCAGTTGGGTCCGCGTTGAAAGGGATGGTCCAGCTCGTAGCCCGTGGCCACCGGAATGACCACATCGGCCCAGGGGATTTCCGGCGTACGGGCCACGTCCAGCACCACGAAGAAGTCCAGTTTTTCCAGGGCGGCCAACACGTTGCGCGTGCCGCGCGTACTGGCCAGGGGCTGCGTGCCCGGGGCGATGATGGATTTGACCGGATAGGGCTTTTCAGTCAGCACGCTTTCCCAAATGCGGTAATAGGCCGAGGTGGTCCCCTCCATGAACGGCTGAAAGGCTTTGGGGAATTCCGGACCCACCAGCTTGTCCACCATTTCCGGCGTATAGCGTTCGCGCAGGGTAATGTTCCTGGGGCCTTTTTGGGGCGGCAGCTTCAGCATGTTGGTTCCGGGACGGTCCAGATGGCCGGTGACGGCCATGAGCATGGCAATTGCCCGGATGGCGTCGCAGGCCGCGGGCGCGTGCTCCACTCCGTTGCCCACGTCGATGGCGGCGCGCGGACAGGCCGCGTACTCGCGGGCCACTTCCCGGATCTGCTCCGCGGGCACCCCGGTGATGGGCGCGGCCCATTCCGGGGCGTATTGTCCGACATGGGCTTTCAACGAGTCGAAACCGTAGCACCAGCGGTCCACAAACGCGTGGTCCACCAGGTCTTCTTCCAGCACCACGTGCAGCATGGCCAGGGCCAAAGCCGCATCCGTGCCCGGACGTACGGGCAGCCAGACATCCGCCATGCCTGAGTCCGGCTCCACCGAAGGCTTGATGGCGATGATTCGCGCGCCACGCTTGGTGGCAGCCAGAAAGGCCCGGGCCGGTCCGGAGACAGGGCCCGAATAGATGGGCTGACGTCCCCAATAGATAATCAGATCGCTGTTGCCGTAATCCGGCAGCGGCCAGTCCCCCAGCGTATACATGAAGGAGAAAGCCCGCTGCAGGGCGCAGATGCCGCTATGGCCGTAATTCGGGCTGCCGTGGGCCACCAGGAAGCGCTGCAGGTATTCGCTGTAAGAGCCCCTGGCCGGGGAAAGAACAGCCAGGGACTCCGGACCGTATTGGCTTTTTTGCTGCAGCAGCTTTTCAGCCACCAGGGCCACGGCGTCGTCCCAGCTTATTTTTTCGAATTCCGCGGCGCCTTTTTTGCCCGTACGCCGCAACGGATGGGTCAGACGGTCCGGAGAATACACCCATTGGGGCGCGGAGTGGGCCTTGGCGCACAAGGCGCCCTTGTTGTTGGGCGATTCGTCCATGCCGGCCACGCGCATGAAGCGTCCGTCCTTGCGGAACGCATAGATGCCGCAGCCGCCGCCGGGACCGCCCGGACCGCACATGCCGCAGACCGTGGGCACGACTTCTTCTCCCCTGGCCGCAGCCAGGGCCAGCGCTTGTTCGTACTTCATATCTTTTCGCTCAATAACCACCCGTCACCGGGCGGAAGTGTTGCTGGTTCATGGTTCGGGCAGCTGTCACTTTGTCCGACAGTTCCAGGGCATCCGGCAAGCATACGCTTCTTCCCGTCAGGGCTCAAACCCGGTTTACTTGAATCTTCCGGGAGAATGTCCGCCTCCTGAAAAGCTGGCTCCGACTCTGAAGGAATATAAAGATATTGTTGCAATGTATTATCCAAGAGCATAAGGGATTTTAAGGGAAAAATAATTGAATGCTATTTACATGGGTATGTGAAGGGCGTTATTTAGCTGTAATTGAAGGTAGTTATTACATGGTCTTGTTTTTTCGTCTAATGTATCATTTAAAGCCTTTCTCTATGGCGTCAGGGAAAACAGGCAACAAGTCTAGCTGAAGCGTATTGATACTGAATAAGTTTATTCCATTCACCCCGGAAAGGATTGAGGTTAGTATGAAACGGTCTGCAATATCATGTTTACTTGTAGTTGCGTTCCTGATTTTTTCTTTTTTCATTTATTGTTCCAGCAGTTATGCTGCGGATGTAACAGAGAAGATTGTTGATAACAGCTCCTATCAGCTTCCTGAAACATTTGAAGACTTATGCCAGACAAAGGCTCCGTGCTCTGTAAAATTCAACGATGGTTCCATAGAGTTTTCGGAGATTGCCAAAGGCGAACGGGGCGGTGCCGTAGTTGAAAAAATTGTCTTCCATGATTTTGATAAAGACGGAAAGAAAGATGCCGTTATCAGTATTATTTTCAATCCTCCCACGTATTCGGAGGAGGATGTATACTACATTTTGAGCAGCAATGCGAAGCAAACACATTTTGTAAAAATGTTCGGCGACATCAAAGCAATGAGTGTGAACAACGGTACATTGGTCATTAAAGCGAGTGGGGGCTTTATGGATCCCGACGTAAAAACATATACGTATTCCTTTAAGGACGGACAATTTAGCGCCGATTGATTTATTTGCCACCTAAAACCATCCGGTCGTAACGCGTACGACCGGATGGTTTCCATTTTCAGGCTTGATTCGGACTCTCCTCAAGCTCCGGCTTCCTGGGCCGGCTGCAATGGTTTCAACACTGCTTTTCTCCCGGTCAGAAACAGATACGTCCCGATGCTCAGCAGAATGACGCTCCCGCCGGTCATGGTTGGGAGGGGGGGCTGTTCGTCAAAAAAGGCAAATGCCCAGATCGGGGCCAGCACCACATTGATCAAGGTGATGGTGGCCATTTCCGCGGCCGGAATGTAGCGGGCGGAGAGTGCGTTCAGCACCCGGCCGATAGGCGCGGAGAGCATGCCCATGGCGGCCATTATCAGCCAGGTTTCCCAGCTGTAAGCGGCAGGATGCGCCGGGATGAACATCACCAGGGCGATGAACAGGCCGCCCAGTCCGACCACGGCGGGACGGCTGATGTCCTTGTAACGCCGCCACAACGTGCCGTTCAGTCCCAGGCAGAGCACGGTGAACACCGCGAACAGATCGCCGGTCAGGTTGCCGGATTCCAGCGAACCTGAGACCACGATGGAAATGCCCGTCATCACACCCGCGATGGCCAGCCACAGGGCTTTGTTCGTCCGCTCCCTGAGCAGCAGCCAGGAAACCAGGGCAGTGGCCACGGGACGGCTGCTCATGATGAAAACGGTATTGGCCACGGTGGTGTGCTTGATGCTCAGCACGAACGAAGACGCGCTGCCCACGATCAGCAGGGCGGAGACCAGCACGGGCCAGCCGTCCGCGCGCAGTGTGCCGGCCAGACCGCGCGGGTCCGTGGCCTGGATCAGCAGGGCCATGGAAAGCGCGGAAAAGAGTCCGAATAAAAAAGCCGTATCAAATCCGCCCACCCCGGACAGCCGGATGAAAACCGAATCAAAGCTCAACAGAATTCCGCCGCAGAGGGCGGCCAGCCGCCCCTTGCCCCTGGCGGATTCGGGGATTAAAGACTTTACTTGTGACAGCTGCATGGTGTACTCCTGTGGTAAAAATCATACTCGCCGGTATGAAGATACTCAGAAATAGCAGCTTGTCAATAGAATCATACTATTAAGTATGATTTTTTAGGGTAACTGCTGGAGAATATGATGAAAAAAATGGAAGCCAAGAAGGAACTGAAGCGGACTGCCATAATCAAGGCCGCCCTGGAAATATTCCGTACGGAGGGGTATATCGGCGCCGCCATGGACGACATCGCCCGCCGGGCCGGGGTCACAAAGCAGACCGTGTACCGCTACTTCAGCTCAAAAGAGGAGCTTTTTCAGGCTTCGCTGGAGGCCCAGCGTACGGAGACTCCCAGGACCTTTCTGGAGGCTCTGGACCAGGAAGATCCGGGCGCGGCTTTGACGGATTTTGCCGTCGGCTTCCTGAAAGTGCATATGTCCGAAACCCACCTCGCAACCATCCGGTTGCTGCTGGCCGAAGGCCCCACCGCGCCGGAGATGACCCGGGCGTTTTTTGCGGGCGGCCCGGAGAACACCGAGGCCCGTCTGCAGATATTTTTCAAAGAGCGCCTGTCACTGCCGGATCCCGAATACGCGGCAAAAGCGCTGATCAGTACGTTGCTTTCCATGCGTATGCAGGTGCTCACCGGCCTGCATACGCTCCCGTCGCCGCACGAGATTCTGCATCACGCCCAGCGGACCGTGGCGCTTTTTCTGGCCCTGCCTGCCTGATCCGCTTCGCATGGATTAGCCAGGTACTTCAAGCCCTAGCGGGGCGAAATATGGAAAGCTCAGAGAGTCCACCCTGGGAGTGGGGGTACGGGTGATCCAGCGTATTGAAAGGATTCTGCCTTGCCGCATGACAATGATCCGTTACGGGCATCAGTTGACAATGAGTGTCATATTCAATAGGGCAAGATAGATTGTCCGTAAGAATAGATCGGTAAACAGGTTTCTTTGGTTCATTGCTGTAATGGAAAAGACGAACAGATGTGGAATGTTGTCTTTTGATCGTCACTTTATCGTCATGCATAAATGTCACATTTATCTATGTATTCAATAAGAAAAAACAATCAAATACGCCAAAAACACGAGAGCTGGGTGCTGCATGGCGCGTAGTGTGTGCTGGATTGTGATCTGTTGTTGCCTGCTGTCCGTTCAAAATGGGTGGTGCTCCGGAAGCATTGCGGATGGAGAGCAATATGGCTGGGCGGAAAACGCGGGCTGGGTCAACTGGAAGAACGCCTACGCGTCCGTGAACGTGGAAGACGGGTATCTGACCGGCTATCTCTGGAGTGAAAACGTGGGCTGGATCAAACTTGGCTCTGACGGCGGCGGGCCCTACGCCAACACCACGGCGGACAACTGGGGCGTGAATTGGGACAGCAACACGGGCCTGCTTTCCGGCTATGCCTGGAGTGAAAACGCCGGCTGGATCAATTTCGACGCGGGCAATGCGCAGGCACTGCTGGATCCGGACAGCGGCGTCATCAGCGGCTATGTCTGGAGTGAGAACATGGGCTGGATTTCCCTCTCCGGAACGGCCCAGGATGCGAGCAGCTACGGTGTGACGGCCACGGGTATTGACACCAACACCGGCGGCGATTCGGGCGGCGGCTCCGGCGGCCGTACGGGCAATGCCGTGCCCGGTGCATCCGGGGTGTGGCTGGCGTTCGCCTCCCTGGTCCTGATGCTGGGGGCAAAGAGACAACTGAGACAACGCGCAAAGGGAGGACAATGCCGGGTGATTACCAGAATATTTCTTCCGCTCGTATTGCTGGGATGCCTGCTGCTCCCGGCCGCTGTCTGGGCGGGTGAGTTGAGCGCTCCTGCCGCGCCGGATGATGCAAGCAGCGCCATGTATACGCTGGAGGATATCTACAACCGCCTGGATGCGGGCACCACGGGCGCCAAACGGAGCGGCGGCTTTTCCGCACCGGACACCGGCCCCACAGCGAGCACCGGCCGCACCCTGGACGAGGTGATGGCCAAAGCCCCGGAAGTGGACGACAGCAGCGGCGCTTCGGCGGCGGACGTCGTCCTCGGCAAGACCTTCTGGGGGCTTTCCAGCGGCGCATGGGGGCTGCAGACCGGAACGAAAGAAACGGTTTATTTGGCAAGCCACATTGTAATTTTTGAACAAATGAAGGGGGTTGTTCTAGTTGAAGCGGATTGTGAATCTGCGACGTTAACTGTAGATGGAGATATATATGAGACAGATTTTACCAATGCAAACCTTTCAAGAGCGACGTTAAATGTAGATGGAAGTATATATTTTACAGATTTTACCAACGCAAACCTTTCAAGTGCGGAGTTATATGTAAAGGGAGATATAAATCTGACAGATTTTACCAACGCAAACCTTTCAGAAGCGGAGTTAATTGTAGATAAAATATATGAGACAGATTTTACCAACGCAAACCTTACAGGCGCGGAGTTAGATGTAGATTATATTATACGAGCAGATTTTACCAACGCAGATCTAAGAGGCGCCACCGGTCTGGGGTCCGCTACCATTACGTATGATGCCTGGAATAACACCACCTGTTCTGACGGCTCGAATTCTGATGACAACGGCGACACCTGCTTAGGCCATTTATTTTAACCTGTTGCGTGTTTCCTTAAAGGAACAGCCCTGCATTCCAGTTTTTTAAGCTGAGCGGCTTATTCTTCTTTTACAGCTGGTTGCTGCATTTCAGGATCCTGCGCAGCAGGCCGAACGCGTTTTTTTCTTGTTCTGCGTTCCGGTCCGCGCAGCAGCCCGCCTTCGGACAAACAGTCCCAGCCCCAGCGCCACCAGCGCAGCAGCGAGATAGCCAGCCAGAGCGACCAGAGCAGCATCAGCACGCGGTAGACCCAGAGCGGCGCGGAAAGCACCTCGGGCTGCGGCAGCAACCCGGCGATACGGTCCTGGGTCCATTGCAGCGTATGCTGCGCGGCGTATCCGGCCGTGTCCGCGTACTGCATGGGCGGCTGCCCCAGCAGCCCCTGATGGACCGCGTAGTACAGATTGGCGAGACCCACGGCGACCAGCAGAGTCAGGGCGAGCTGTACGAGGTCGAAGCCGAACCAACCCTGGCGCGGGTAATGAAGGCGTTTCCATTCCAGAGCGAAGAGCCAGAGCACGGCCCAGAGAATGGTCCAGGGGCCCACCTGGGTCAGCCCCAGGCCGAGCAGGAACCACTGCCGCCGTTTGAGCGGCGAGCCGGGCACCAGACCCAGGAGCCAGGCGCCGATGAGCACGGCGATGCAGTAGCTCCAGAAGCGGACCTGCGACCCCATGAGCGGATTGCCCAGGACCAGGAGGATCCAGCGGTCTTTGGGAATTTCATAGCGCATCCGCACGTTCACGGCGCGTTGTTGCAGATCCATCTCCGGGGCCTGTATCTGCGAGGCTCCGGCCTTTTTGCTGCGCCAGGCCACGATAACGGACTGTTTGCCCGGATTGTACGGGAATTCGATTTCTCCGGATTCCATGCCGATACGCGGCAGGGTCCGGCCGTTGGATTCGAGTCTGGTCACGGCGGCGTCCTGCGGGATGGAAATGCGGTGGCGTCCGCCTTTGCTGGCGCGGATCTGCAGGGTGAGCGTGTTCTCGTCCAGGCGGCTGCCGGCCTTCAGGGCGTAGTCCACGGAGCTGATGGTCATGGACGCGCCCGGCGCGGTTTCCGGACGGGTTACGGCCAGGCCCACGCTCTCGCCGGGCCAGGGCCGCCAGGTCGGGGTCCACTGGCCGTTGCGGTATTCACTGACAGGCGGGATACCCGCGATACGCAGATCCCAGATGCGCGCGGCCGTCACGGACCATTGCTCCACCCAGGGCACCTGGGCCGGAGCTTCAAGGGAGAGTTCCGGAGCGATATCCAGCCGCGAACGCCAGCTGACCGAATCCGCATCCGAGGCAAGGTTGATCTGAACCTGATTGTTGCTGACCTTGACGCCTTCGTTAAGCACGGATTCGCCCCGCAGCAACGGAATGCTCTGTACGATGGGCTGGCCTCTGGGCGAGAGCCGCCGGACCCGTGTGGTGGCTTCCCAGGTCAGGCCCAGCACCAGTTCGCGTTCCACCGCCAGAAAGGGCGGAATGGTGTATCCGTGGGACGCGTCGCGGTCCGCGTCCTTCGCGTTCGGCGATTGCAGCCGGGCAAGCCGCAAGGCCCCCTGCAGGTCGCCGTCCGGGCCGATGCCCTGGACTTCCCAGCCGGGTGCGGTCACCGCGGCCAGCTTGGGCCGCAGCTGCGCAAAGGAGATATTGAAGGAATCGCTTTCAGGTACGGGGCCCTCCAGACGCACGGTGTGCACGCCGGCGGGAACCAGTGCGTACAGGACGCCTTTTTCACTGCGCAATACGGCCGGGTCCGCGTCCACCCGGACGCTTTGCGGCCGCCAGCGTTCGCTGACCAGAGGCAGGGGCACCACGGCCTGGGCCGCCAGGTGCATTTCATTGCTCAAGGACAGCCGTTCCTGTTCGAGACGGATGGTCAGTCGCGCGTCCGCGGCGCAGTCCGGGAAACAGGCTGCCGGTTCTGTCAGCCGTCTGGCGTAAGAGTCCAGGAGCTGCTGGGGTGGAAATTCCGGATTTTGTCCTGTTGCGGCCAGGGCCGGAGACGCTGACAACGCGAGGGCCAGGCCCAACGCCGGGAACACTCCCAGAAGCAGGGCCACGGAAAAACTGAAGTTTTTTTCCTTGAATCTGGCCAGCCAGCGCCGTGCGTCGGCCAAAGGCACGAACACCGCCAACAGCAGCAATGCCCGGGCAAAATGGAGCAGCATGCTCCAGAAAGGCGAGAGCAGCCAGAGCTGCAGCTCCTCGTCCTGGGCCACGGGTCCGTTCCACTGCAGCCGGATCCGGCGCCAGCCCCAGTCCGGCAGTCCGGGCCCGGTCTGGACCAGGGCTTCAGGATCATAAAGCATCTGCTTGCTTTCCTGTACGGGCAGCACGGATTTGGCCAGCATGCGCGGCACAGGCGCGGATTGCATGGAGTACGGCTCTTCCACAGCCAGGGAATCGGTCTGGCTTTCCAGCAGCATCGGCTCGGCCGCTGGCCTGGCCCCTGCTTTGGCTCTTTTGGGTTTGGGGACGGCGTTTGCGCCTTTGCCCATTTGCGCATCCTGCCTGGCGGCGTAGGGGATGCCAGTGTAATCATACTGCGGGTACAGGCCGCTGCGGATTTCCTTGAAAGCGAACTGAAGGGATACAAAGGCCATGCAGACTACGGCCAGGCCGAAGAGCGTCAGGACGCAGTTGCGGGTGAAGCGCCAGGAGGCCAGCATTTCGCTGGTGGCGAAGATCCGCACCAGGGCCAGCGCGGCGAGCAGGAAAATCCAGCTGTAGCGCGGGGCTCCGTATTCGTGAAAGCTGATGGCGAAAAACAGCAGAGCCAGCAGTCCGGTCAGCGGGTTTTTGAGCCGCAGAATAGCCAGTGAAAAAATCAGGGCCAGAAAGATGTCCAGCAGATTCCATTTGCTCAGCCAGGTGTCCGAGGCCGTGTCCACGCCTTTGGCCGCCAGCAGTGTCCAGCCGGGCGGCAGATTGAGGCTGGCGCTGAGTTGGTTCACGTCCTGGTCCCAGCCCACGGAAGGCAGTGTGGTGGAAAAATCCTCGTAGCGGGATTCCGCTGAGAGCTTCAGGTTCTGTTCGGTCAGGATCACGCCGGGTAGCTGGTCCTTGCCCAGCAGTACGATGGATTGATCCTTGTTATTGATGGTCATACGTCCGGGCTCGCCGGGCTTGCGCATGGCCAGACGCGACCGTTTGCGCAGGGTGCCGCTGAAGCTGTCCTTCACCGTCAGGCCCTGGCCGTCGAAATCCAGCCAGAACTCACGCGACAACCGCCAGTCGTCGGGGATGTCCTGCGGCGCGCCGCGGTGCATGGGCTTGAAGTGCAGCGTTGCCTGAGGTTCGATCAGATAGGCGGGGTAGCCTTTCCACTGGTCCGGAAGCTCGGTGGTGGACGGATCCACCCCGGGCGCTCCTTCCAGCTGCACCACGCGCAGTTCGCTCTGGGCCTGGAACGCCCAGAATTCCGTACCGTAGCTGCCTTTGGACGGACCGAGGTCTTCCACCGGGCCGGGAAAGCGGGTGGTGACGTTGATGTCCCAGCGTCCGGGCACGGCCTGGACCGAAACGCCGTTTCTGGCTTCAAAGCTGAGTGGAAGCGGGCTTTGGACTTGCAAAGGCACCGCGTGCGGGAAAAGTACGTCCGGCAGATCGATGCGCCGGGCCCGGCCGGAAACCTGCAGCCGGACAAGGGTGGTGATCTCCATGGGCACGGAGTCGTTGATAAGCCGGAACAAACGTACCTGCTGCGTATCTTCCGCCTGTTTTTCCTGTTTGCGCGCGGTCAGCAGCAGCGAGCCATTGGTTTCGATGCGGGGAAAAGGCACCGGGGCGCCGTCTTGGGAGAGTTCTATCAGGGCCGTGGCCGCGGGCAAACGCAGGCTTTCCGGTGGCGCGCTCCAGAGCAGTTTGCCGGAAAGCGTATAGCTGCCGGGCTGCAGAAAGACCACGGGGAGGCCGTTTTTGTCCGCCACAGGCGCGGCTACGCCGTTGGCCGTGACTTCAACGGGCCAGGAACGGGTTGCATAAGGCAGCGGTACGGCGCTTTCTCCGAACACCTGCCATTGCTGGGTGAATTCCGCCTGTTTATCCCCGATCCGCAGTGTGATTTTGCTGGGGAAATCGCAGAGGGGCTGCTTGCCGTTGTTGAAAGGTCTGGGGCAGTTTCTGTCTTTGTGATCATACAGCACCCAGTCCTTCCATTGCTGCAGGGCCGGGGGCGCGCCGGAATCTTCCCGGAGGCTGATGCCGGGAGGAGTTTTGCCTTGGGAGCTTGCACCGCTGGAAGCGGTTTCCGGGGCGGCGGAAGGAGCGCACAAGGCAGGTTCGGCGGCCGTGCAACACAGGAAAAGCGAACAAAGCAGGAAGGCAAGAAGGAAGGGGCGCATAAGGCTCTCCTGGCAAACAGTTGGGGCGCTGGTGCAAGACGCGGTCTCTGCGCCCGGTAGGAAATCTGTCAGGTTCAGTTCAGGGCACGAGCTGCGGCAGGATTTCACCGGCTTTGCCCAGGATGACATAGTCCATGATCATCGAATTAGGCGTACGTTCGAGATTGATTTCCGCCACCACGGCTCCGGCGCGTTTGGCGGTTCCGGCCAGGGAAGCCGCTGGCTGCACCACGGCCGATGTTCCGACGGTAATCATGATTTCACATTTCGAAACCGCGTCAAAAGCGCGGCCAAGCAGGGCTTCGTCCAGGGATTCTCCGAACCAGACCACATTGGGCCGCAGGAGGGCGCCGCATTGTTCGCAGCGCGGGTCCGTTCCAAGATCCGGCCTGAGTTGTTCATTGAGCCTTCCGCAGCCGGTGCAGCGGGTTTCCCAGATGTTGCCGTGCAGTTCGATAACGGATTTGTTTCCGGCCAGACGATGCAGGCCGTCCACATTCTGGGTCAGCAGGGTGCATTGCGCGGTACGGGCTTCCAGCTTGACCAGGGCCACGTGTCCGGGATTGGGCTCGGCCGCGGCGATGAGCGTGCGGCGCCAGTTGTAGAACTCCCAGACCAGAGCCGGATTGCGGCTGAAAGCCTCCCGTGTAGCCAGCTCGGCCGGATTGTAATTGCGCCACATACCGCTGGAGCCCCGGAAGGTGGGAATGCCGCTTTCCGCTGAAATGCCCGCACCAGTCATCACACAGACCCGCTGGGCCTGGGACAGCTCTTCGCGCAGGGCTAGGATGCTTTCATTCATGCCGCGCCTTAAGTGGCCGAGGTCTGGGACTCCTGGTCGGCCAGTTTGCGATCCACGCTCTGAATTTTTTGCTTCATGCCGTTTTGGCGTCCTTTGCGGGAATCGATGTTTATGGACATATAAATGCGTCCGCAATCTTTTTCCAGCTCATGGTGGCAGCGCGTCAGCAATTCCATCACCTCGGACCATTCGCCTTCTATGGCCGTGCCCATGGGGCCGAAGGTATAAGGCAGTCCGCTGTTTTTGATGAGGCCGACGACTCGGGCAACGTAAGAACTGACATTTTCACTCTCGCCGATGGGAAACATGGCGACTTGAACCAATACGCTCATGGAAAGCTTCTCCTCGTATGCAGAAGGCAGAACGGCAGTCCGTTAGTGCTCTGCGTTTGTATGGAGGCCACGCCGAAGGCGGGCCGGAGAGGCGTTTTCCTTGCTTCGCTTGTTGCGTACGCGGGCGAAATCTTTTTTTCTTTTCCGTCCTGTCCGTTGTTCACGGGTTAGCAAAGTATGCGCCTCCTGGTACTATGCAACTAATGCAGTAGTATCCCTATGCTGCATAAGTGGCAAGCGTATGGAGAGGCTATCGTTGCATTGATTCTATCGTTATTCTGCGCATGCCTGCATGGTTTCCTGCACCTGTTTGCCCAGGTCCCGGCCGTATTGGGCGGCCAGTTCCATGGGTTCGGGGCATGAGAGAACGGCTCCCGGCGCAAACAGGCCGTATACCGGAAGTTCGTGCAGGATCTCGTATCCGTAAGCCTGCAGGGGCAGGCGCATCATGTCCATTGTCGCGCCCATGGAAAAGGCGTCCGGTTGTTCGCAGACTCCGGTGATCACGGCCAGACGGCCTTGCCCGGCCAGGCGGCTCGAATAGCCGCGCGGGCGGTCATTGGTGAAGTCGTAGAAGCAGTACATCCGGTCGATGAAGGCCTTGAGCAGGGCGCTGATATTGTAATTGTGCGCGGGCGAGCAGAGCACCAGCCCTTTTGCCTTGAGGATTTTGGGGTACAGCACGGACATGTCGTCGATAAAGCGCGTGCACATTTTGTCTTTGCGGCAGCGCTCGCATCCTATGCACGGACTGTAGACCAGATCCCGCAGGTAAACGGCTTCAGTTTTGGCGCCGGTTTGTTGCGCGGCCTCCAGAATGGTCTGCAGCAGGCTGTCGCTGTTTCCGCCCTTGCGCGGGCTTCCGCTTACCCCGAGTATCGTCGCCATGCACGCGTTCCTCCTCCAAGGAGATTGTCTGCAGTGTGCGGTAATGCTTGCTTCTTGTATAACACCCGTCGTATGGTAGCAAATATTTACTCACTGTTCAAAACAACTTTACCATAACACATCCCCATGGAAACACATCTTCTTGTTTCGCTCATCTCGCTGGCCGGCCTGATTCTCGAGGTCACGGCGTTTTTTACGGTTCTGGCCGCCATCCGCGACACCCGTACGGCCCAGGGCGCCATTGCCTGGAGCGTGGCCCTGATGGCCATGCCCATCATCACGCTTCCCTTGTACTGGATTTTCGGGCGCAACAAGTTCCACGGCTATGTGGACGCGCTGCGGGCGGGGCATGAGGAGTTTCTGGCCTTCAACCGTCATGATTACGTGCCGTCCGATTCGCCCAATTGCCACGCGCACATGGACCGGTCCAAGGCGGTATTCGAGCATCTGGCGGGCATTCCCTTTTTGGACGGCAACGAGCTGAAACTCTTTACGCACGGCAACAGCACCTTTGACGCCATCATGGAGGACATTGACAAAGCCGAGCACTATATCCTGGTGCAGTTTTTCATCGTGCACGACGACGGCATCGGCAAGCGCTTGAAGGAACATCTGATACGCAAGGCCGCCCAGGGCGTGGTGATCCGGTTTTTGTACGACGAGGTGGGCTGCCATACGACGCCGAAAAAATTCTGGGACGAAATGCGCGACGCCGGAATAGAGGTTTCCGCCTTTTTGACCACCAAAGGCAAGGGCAACCGCTTTCAGCTCAATTTTCGCAACCACCGCAAGATCGTTGTCGTGGATGGGCATACGGCCTTTGTGGGCGGGCACAATGTGGGGGACGAATACCTGGGACTTTCCAAGGAGTTCGGCCCCTGGCGGGACACGCACCTGCGCTGCGTCGGGCCGGCCGTGTGCGGCGTACAGATCAGCTTTGCAGAAGACTGGTATTGGGCCACGCGCAAGCGGCTGGACCTGCAGTGGGCCCCACGTACGTGCGATCAGGGCGCAGAGGTGCTTGCTCTGGCCACCGGTCCGTCCGATCAGCTGGAAAGCTGCTCCCTGATGTACGTCCGGGCCATCAATTCGGCCCAGGACCGTTTCTGGGTGGCCAGTCCGTACTTTGTGCCGGACGGTTCGGTCTTGAGCGCGCTGCAGCTGGCGGCTCTGCGGGGCGTGGACGTCCGGTTGGTGGTGCCCGAAAAGCCCGATCACAAACTGGTCTGGCTGGCCTGCTTTCACAGCTTGAAGCAGCTCGATCTGCCCGGCATCCGCGTCTATCGCTACAACAAGGGCTTCATGCACCAAAAGACCTTTCTGGTGGACGACCGCTGGGCCGCCGTGGGCACGGCCAATATGGACAACCGCTCCTTTCGCCTGAATTTCGAACTGACCATGCTGGTGGATGACGACGAGTTCTGCAAGCAGATCGAAGCCATGTTCGAACACGATTTCACCCATTGCGATGAAACCGGCACCAACGAGTACGACCACCTGAGCATGTTCATGCGCTACGCGGTGAAGGTGGCGCGCCTGTTCGCTCCCATACTCTAGCTCCGGACGTACTTTGCTGCGTCTTGACGTATAATTTTGTCTTGCAATATTGCATTGGCGTTATTGTCCGGTAAACAGAAAGCGCCAACCCGTCTGCTTGATATTCAATGAGTCATATCTTATAGCTTTGGCAGCGCAAGCGTCAAAAAGGGGGCGTCGAATGCCGCGTGCCAGGCTCCACACATTGGGTTTTACGCTGATAGAAACCGCCATCGTGCTCGTGATCATGGGGCTTATAGTGGGCGCTGTGCTCAAGGGCTCCACCCTGATTCAGCAGGCCCGGACCAAGAAGGTCATGATCCAGATGGACAACATCCGCGCGGCTGTCTGGACCTTTTTCGACCGCTACAGCCAGTATCCGGGGGACGAAAACCTCAGTGACATTCCCTCCGGCGAGACCGGCAGCGACGGAGACGGGGACGGCTTTATCGAAGAAAGCAACAACGAGTACCTGACCCTCTGGAGCGACCTGGCCGCAGCCAAGATGATCAACGGCGACTATGAAAACAGCGTGCCGCGCAACGCTTTCGGCGGCACCGTGAATCTGAAATATTTCGACGAAACCAGCACCGCCATCCGCAGCCCCGGCCACTACTTCATCCTGACCAACATCCCCTGGGATGGGGCCCTCGAGATAGACACCAAACTGGACGACGGCGACCCCGCCAGCGGAGGCATCCGCACCAATAACGAACCCTACGAAGAAAGCAGCGGCGTGGTAACACTCTACGTCCCTTTTGACTGAGGCAGGATGCAGATGTTTATTTTATTGATTTTACACAAGAAAATATTTTTTCCATTTTTTTCGAAAAAAACTTTGACAAGATCCGGCAAGGCGCATAAAAGATTTTCTTCAGCACGGGGCTGTAGCTCAGTTGGGAGAGCGCTTGAATGGCATTCAAGAGGTCGTGGGTTCGATTCCCTCCAGCTCCACCAGAAATTTCAAGGGTTTATGACAACAAGTCATAAACCCTTTTTTCGTTTCTAAGACTTGCGGTACCAGTTTGGTACCACTTATTGAGATTTTTCTGTGAAGTTGGGGGGATTCGTTTCAGGATGTTTCAGAATGGGGTGGATAAATGGAGCAAAGCCGAGGAATGAAGGCCCAATCCCTTACAATTCACTCTTGGTAATAGCCCAGAAGGAGTTATGAATGAGTGACGACTTATCAGTCTTTTCTTCTCCCGAACTTAAGGAAATTGTACAAGATATGCGTGAGTTGCTTTCTCAGAGTCGGCTCGCATTTCTTCTCGGAGCCGGATGCAGCAAAGTTGCCGGTCTTCCATTGATGGACGATCTTACGAAATCCGTCTTGAGCCACGAAGCAATTAGTGACGACACAAAAGAACTCCTAAGCAAAGTTCAGGATTTGTTTTCAGGAGCTACCGCAGCTACTATCGAAGACTACATGAGTGAGATTGTCGACCTTCTTTCCATTGCGGAAAGACGTACCCGGCGCGGTGCTGATAACGTTAAAATTTCAGTGGGAGACTACGAGAGAGACGCAATTGAACTTCAAACTGCACTTGGTGAAATAAAACGGGCTGTTACCTCAGCGATAGGGGACAATGAAATTAATATTGCTACGCACCAGCAATTTATTCGAGCAATACATGGTTCGTTACAAGCTGGTAAAGCAAGCAGAGGGGTCGATTATTTTATTTTAAACTATGATACGCTAATTGAAGATGCCCTTGGGCTTGAACGGGTTGTCTATTGTGACGGCTTTACTGGAGCTGCAACTGGGTGGTGGGAGCCAAGCACATTTAGAGAGAATGGAAAAGCTGCTCGTGTTTTTAAAGTTCACGGTTCAATTGATTGGTGTTTATTGCAAAATGATTCCCTGCCAAGGCGAATTCGCTCTGGTATCAAGACTGATTCAGAAAAGCCTCATGTTCTAATTTACCCTGCCGCAACAAAATATCAGGAAACACAACGCGATCCATTTGCGCAAATGCTACAGTATATGCGCCATAGCCTTTGCCCTAATGAAGGGAAAGAAATGGTGCTGGCAATTTGTGGTTATAGTTTCGGTGATTCCCATATTGATCTGGAAATCGAAAATGCCTTGCACCAATCCGAGGGAAGGTTAACCATTGCGGCATTTACTGGGACTGACGAACCTGAAGGCAAGCTGAAAGATTGGTTAAATGACAACACAATTAACGATCAAATCCGAGTATATGCAAATCAAATTTTTGCCCATGGCAACAGAAGATATAAACATGATTCTGGTTTGACGTGGTGGAAATTTGAGACCCTTGCCCGGTTATTGGGAGGTGAACGATGAGCAGCAGGAAGAATCCTAACGAGCCTATCTCAAATCTGGAAATCGGTGCTGTCATTGAAGTGGACGGAACGCACATCGTCGCTGACCTTGATCCAATGATTAGTGACCTTTCCCGTGTTTATGGTGGTGTGATCTATCCGATTGGTCAATTTGGTTCGATCATTAAAATCCATTTTGGCTCTAGGTTAATATTCGGCTATGTGGGGCGGCTTCGCATGAAATCGGAGTATGAGCGCGAGAAAGGCCTTATCCCGGAATCGGGAGGAACTGCCCGTATTATCGAAGCTGATCTTTTTGGTGAAGGAGAATGGACATTCGATAGCGGAGAGTGGAAACTCGAATTTGAACGAGGAGTCACAACATTTCCGCTGCCACAGCAAAAAGTGTACTTAACGCCACGCTCTGAACTCGGCTTTATCTATGGAGAAGGCGCTGGTCCGACTATTCGCCTGGGCGAACACGTTGGTTCTGGTGGTACACCCTGTTATGCCGAGATTAATGATCTCCTCGGCAAGCACACGGCCATCCTAGGATCTACCGGAGCTGGGAAATCAGGAACAGTTGCAGCAGTCCTTCATTCAATCCTTGATCGAGGTAAGGATGCAAAACATGAAAAGTGGCATCCTCAAATCGTCGTTCTTGATCCGCATAATGAATACGGAGCTGCTTTTCCAGGACATGTTAGGCTATGCACGGATGAAAATAGCCTTTGCCTACCATACTGGCTTTTGAATCTACAAGAAACAATCGGCTTGTTGATAGGAAAGACGGAGTTCGTCGCGACTTCTCAAGCAAATATCGTTAAAACAGCTCTTTTGGCTGCGCGGCAAGACGCAGCGGAAACCATTAATCTCAAACGTGAAGAAATAAATGTAGATTCGCCGGTTCCCTATGCTCTTGAACGCTTTATCCACCATGTGAAAAACAGCACTGAAATGCCATCGGCAGCAAGTAAGCAAGACTCATGGAATTCAATTCTCAACAAACTTGAAATATTGAAAAATGATTCACGATTAGCGTTTTTGATGAGAGAATGGGATGGTCAGGATGATCCATTGTCGGAGGTGGTTAAGCAGTTCATAGGGATTAGTGATCCCATACGGATTGTTGATTTGTCGGGCGTCCCGAATGAAGTGGCAGGTGCGGCAAGTGCGGCGATTGCCCGAACATTATTTTCGCTCAAACTTTGGCAGACGAGGGAGGAACGCGAGAAAAACCCTGTTTTACTTGTCTGTGAAGAAGCTCATCGATATGTGCCCAACCGGGGTGAAGTGCAATACGAAGCGGCGCAAGATGCGATTAGGAGGCTTGCCAAAGAAGGACGTAAATATGGTATTGGTTTGATGCTTGTTTCCCAACGTCCTAGTGAAGTTGAAGCAACAGTGTTATCTCAATGCAATTCTTGGATTGTTCTTCGCATTACCAACGACTCTGACCGGAGTCATGTACAAGGTGTGTTGCCAGACTCTCTTTCTGGATTAACAAAAGTTCTTTCAGGACTTCGGCGTCGGGAAGCAATATTCGTTGGGCAAGCAGCAGTGTTACCCTCAAGAATTCTTATTAGGGATTTAATAAAAGACGGCAAGCCACTTCCACGGTCACAAGACATAGATTTTGATAAAGGTTGGCAGTCAGATCCAATTACTGATCAGCATTTGTCTGAAGTTGGGAAAAGATGGCGGTTGCAGAGTCGTCTTGTTGAAGAATGATACCAGCTTTCTACTTCTTCAAATTCCCCACAGATTATGCCACATTACCTCCCATCAACACACATGAGAGGTGACTCATGTTTTTCAATCTGTTTAAATCAAAAGATATAACCGACACCCTGAAGCCGAAGAACTATAATGATCGCCATTTCTTTTTTAGAATTATAGATGATTTCAAAGAACGCACTGCAGATGCGAAGAAGGAACAAAAGCGGGAACGACTACGCTTATATGCTTTGCACGATTCTTTGAATGCTCTTGCTAGAGACGTAAAATTTCTCAACAGATATGGAACTCAAGGCTTATTGAGAAATCTTGTGAGTGCTCTAGCCACACTTCATGTGAAGAGCAGGGACTTGTTATTGCTTGAAAAAGGTCTTTCCTACGATATTGCAGCTAAAAATTCTCTTTCCATTCTGGAATATCTGGATAAAGAGCAGTGTAGCCCTTGGATGCCGCTTTATAAACTCCATGATCACTTTGTCTATTTCATAAATTCCCAATTTGAAATCCCTGAATTTGTTTTTTGTGTGTACCATCCGTATTGCTCTAAAAACGTGCGTTATACGGAATACGACAATAGACTTATTGTTTCCATCAGAATTGCCATGGAGATTTTTCTTGAAACTTCCCTTGCGCTGCAATGGTATAATGCCACACTGAAAGTCCGTACGGCATTTCTGATACGACTTATCGCACATGGGCAGGAATTGGCGTTTTTATTGGACCGCTCGCATTCCAGGGAAGATATTGTCGACTTCGAGCGAGAACGAGAAGAAAGACTCCTCGGGGTGATCGCGGATGAGAATAACCGCGTCATGATTCCTTGTAATCAACCGTTTGTCATTGATGAAAAGATTTGCCTTGAATATACGTCGCGTAAATCCGTTTCCCCCTCTATTCCGGAGTTTGAAGTCGAAGCTGCCATTGAAGCCCTGGAGATGCAAAAAGCTGTGTCCGTTCCAGCAAGGTCTATTGATGAATTTGCATTAGGTGAGGAGGCTGCAACACTTTTATCTGTGAGATGCCCCAAAGATGACGGATGAGATGCCCCAAAGATGACGGACACCTGCTGAGAGGTTAAGGTTCGCTCATGCAGGAGGAACGCATGGGAAAGACCAAATCGTACTCGAAGGAATTTAAGCTCTCAGCGGCCAAGCTGGTGACAGATCTTGGCTATTCTTACAAGGAAGCTGCCAGCCAGCTCGGTTGCAGCTCCTGGTCCATCAGACAGTGGGTCATCAAGTTACGGGAAATCGGTGAATTGCCACCGGTCAATGAAACGGCCACTTCTGCTCAAGAGCTCAAAAAGCTCAGGGATGAAAACGCACAGTTACGAATTGAGAACGAAATATTAAAAAAGGCAGCGGCGTACTTTGCCAAGCAGTCCCTGTAAGGTACGCCTGGATTGATGCTCATAAGGGACTTTTTAAATTGAAAGATCTGTGTCGAATGCTTTCCGTGAGTCGGAGTGGTTACTACGAATGGCGTGTACGTATGCCGAGTCGGCAACAACAGCGCCATGAAGCAATAAGCCAGGCAGCCCGGTCGTTTCACGAGGAAAGTAGGGGTATTTATGGATATCGTAAGGTCCATAGGGATCTCAACGAGAATGGAGTGACTTGCTGCCGTGAAACAGTGCGTAATGTATTGGCGGAACAGGGACTCCGTTCCAATATTCGACGTAAGCATCGATATCCTAAAGCGGCTACTCACGAGCCTGTGGCTGAAAATGTATTGTCACGCGTTTTTACGGCAAGCGCCCCGAATCAAAAGTGGGCTGGAGATATAACATATATCCCAACGGTTGAGGGTTGGCTTTATTTAGCTGTGATTTTAGATATATTTTCCAGAAAAATAGTAGGTTGGGCCATGTCGCATCGCGTCGACAGCAGACTCGCTTGCCGTGCCCTGCAGATGGCACTTGAAACTAGAAGGCCACAAATCGGCGTACTTCACCATAGCGACCAAGGCAGTCAGTATACAAGTGATATTTATCTAAAATTATTGGCAAAAAATGGGATGGAATGCAGTCTGAGTCGTCGAGGCAATTGCTGGGACAATGCCGTCGTCGAGAGCTTTTTCGGTAAACTTAAGAGCGAGTGGATTCGCTTTAAGACCTACAAAAGCAGAGCACAGGCACAACAGGATATCTTTATTTACCTGGAAATATTTTATAACAGGCAAAGGCGACACGCATTTCTGGACTACATGAGTCCGGAGGCGTTTGAGGAAAGCTACCATAAAAACATCAAGGAAGCGGCCTAACCTCACGTGGCGTGTCCGTCATCTTTGGGGCATCTCACGAAGGAATTTAAGCTCTCAGCGGCCAAGCTGGTGACAGATCTTGGCTATTCTTACAAGGAAGCTGCCAGCCAGCTCGGTTGCAGCTCCTGGTCCATCAGACAGTGGGTCATCAAGTTACGGGAAATCGGTGAATTGCCACCGGTCAATGAAACGGCCACTTCTGCTCAAGAGCTCAAAAAGCTCAGGGATGAAAACGCACAGTTACGAATTGAGAACGAAATATTAAAAAAGGCAGCGGCGTACTTTGCCAAGCAGTCCCTGTAAGGTACGCCTGGATTGATGCTCATAAGGGACTTTTTAAATTGAAAGATCTGTGTCGAATGCTTTCCGTGAGTCGGAGTGGTTACTACGAATGGCGTGTACGTATGCCGAGTCGGCAACAACAGCGCCATGAAGCAATAAGCCAGGCAGCCCGGTCGTTTCACGAGGAAAGTAGGGGTATTTATGGATATCGTAAGGTCCATAGGGATCTCAACGAGAATGGAGTGACTTGCTGCCGTGAAACAGTGCGTAATGTATTGGCGGAACAGGGACTCCGTTCCAATATTCGACGTAAGCATCGATATCCTAAAGCGGCTACTCACGAGCCTGTGGCTGAAAATGTATTGTCACGCGTTTTTACGGCAAGCGCCCCGAATCAAAAGTGGGCTGGAGATATAACATATATCCCAACGGTTGAGGGTTGGCTTTATTTAGCTGTGATTTTAGATATATTTTCCAGAAAAATAGTAGGTTGGGCCATGTCGCATCGCGTCGACAGCAGACTCGCTTGCCGTGCCCTGCAGATGGCACTTGAAACTAGAAGGCCACAAATCGGCGTACTTCACCATAGCGACCAAGGCAGTCAGTATACAAGTGATATTTATCTAAAATTATTGGCAAAAAATGGGATGGAATGCAGTCTGAGTCGTCGAGGCAATTGCTGGGACAATGCCGTCGTCGAGAGCTTTTTCGGTAAACTTAAGAGCGAGTGGATTCGCTTTAAGACCTACAAAAGCAGAGCACAGGCACAACAGGATATCTTTATTTACCTGGAAATATTTTATAACAGGCAAAGGCGACACGCATTTCTGGACTACATGAGTCCGGAGGCGTTTGAGGAAAGCTACCATAAAAACATCAAGGAAGCGGCCTGACCTCACGTGGCGTGTCCGTCATCTTTGGGGCATCTCACTGATCTTGAAACGCGTTACCCCCGCAAAGAAGTATATTTTGCTCTTCTTGGCCATGAGTTCGAAGCGCAGGGACACCGCTGGAGATTCAAGGAATTTTGGAGTTGGCTGGAGGACTTTTTATCACAAGAACCATTCATGGGAAAAAGTCTCGATGGTCATAGCATCTGCATCGATTTTTCTGATGGCAGAGTTATTCATACCGGACTCCTGAATAATTCCGACAATTATAGTTCTCTTATCAATAGTGGCTTCCGTACAAATGTATTTCCCAAGTTGAAACCTATTGTCTCGGAAATACATACTTTTTGTTCCGAAAATAATATTTCGCATATACTGAATATGACCAGTATTCATTAAAAAAATCGCCTACCTTCAGAATAACTCACAATTCTGGAGGTATGACGATGTCATTCAAAAAGTTAAAAAAGCTTACCACGCCCCCTGATTCGGGCGACTCCTTTTTCGAGTCGCTGCGTAAAGCCCTCCCCGCTGTTTTTCCGCGAAAAGATCTCCCCAGATACATTGGGAGCCTGATCAGCGTCGGCTATATGGCCAACCTCGATTCGTCCGGCCAAGGCCCTGAATCACGGCGCATCGGCGGCAATATCGTCTACGAGCGCGATTCCTTCATACTTTGGCTTATCTCACGCATGGAGGAAATGTAGTGCTCAATTACCCACAGATCAACATCATGTCGGTTGCCGCCGCTGCGTTGGAATATGCGCAGTCAGGCATTCCCGTGTTTCCTTGCAAAGACAAGCGACCGTTGACAGCGCACGGCTTCAAGGACGCTTCAAGTGATTCAGAAATAGTGCAGTCCTGGTGGCAACAGTATCCGGAGGCCAGCATTGGCAGCCCGACAGGGGCGCACAGTTTTGTGCTGGATATTGATTTGCCGGATGGTCCCGCGTCACTGGAAGCACTCATTGCGGCCAACGGTCCTCTCCCGGAAACGTTGGAGCAGACGACAGGCAGTGGTGGCAGGCATTTGTTTTTCAAAAATCCTGAAGCTATTGAGCTGCACAATTCCGCAAGCAAAATCGGCAAAGGGATAGATATCCGCGCCCAGGGCGGTTATGTGATTCTGCCGCCGTCTCTGCATGAGTCCGGAAACAGGTATCAGTGGGGGCAATACGTAAAGACTCAGGAATCCCCTGCCTGGCTGATCGCGAAAATTACGGGACAACCCCTTTCATCCAATAAGCCGCTTACGGTTGATCTGACCAACGCGCCGGCAACTGCCATAGAACACCTGGCCTCCATCACCGCAGCAAAGAAAGGACAACGTAATGATACGCTCAACAGGGCTTGTTTCGCCATCGGTCAATTGATCGCACGAGGCGATTTCACAAAAAAGGATGTCATCGGCCATTTGTACGCGGCGGCGAAGGCTGTGGGACTTCCCGCACGTGAATCTTTCCGGACTATACAGAATGGCATCGAGGCCGGGAAAAAGAATCCTTTAAAGGATACGCCCGACCTTGCCGCAAGCAAAGAACTGAATATTTTCCCCTGGCCGGTTGCGGATCCCGCCATGTTTTCCGGTTTCGCGGGTGAATTCGTCGAATTCGCCACAGAGAATTCTGAAGCAGACCCCATCGCGGTTTTGGTCACATTTCTTTCGCGTTTTGGCATTGAAGCAGGGCGCGGACCTTGTATCGTGGCCGGGAATCGACAACATGCGCGTATCAACGCTGTCCTGGTCGGGCAAAGCTCCAAGGCAAGAAAGGGAACCTCATGTGTTCCCATTGAGGCACTTTTCAATATTTCGGAGGATGAATGGAAGCTTGCCCAATTTAGCCCAGGCCCATTGTCCAGTGGCGAAGGAATAATATACGCGATCCGGGACGAACGGCGCGAATACGTGGTCGATAAACAAAAGAACTCTGGAAAATTCATCGTCACTGACCCTGGTATCGAAGACAAACGGCTTCATGTCATCGATGAGGAGTTTGCCGGGGCTTTGTCCTGCTCAAAACGTGATGGCAATACGCTTTCATCCATTATCAGAGGTAGTTATGACGGCCATAAAGTTGAGCCTCTCATAAAGACAAGCAAAATTGGTGCATCATCACCGCACGTTGCCATTGTCACCCATATTACCAAACGTGAGTTGCTCAACAAAATGGACATGGTGGAGGCATTCAATGGGTTTGCCAATCGTTTTTTATGGGTTTGCGTACGCCGTCAAAAGCTCGTTCCGTTTCCCCAGCCGTTGAATGAAGACAGACTGCAAAATTTCAGGCAACGCCTCGTACAGATCCTCAGGACCAACACGGATCGAGGGGATATTCCCTTAAATTCGGCAGCCAAAAAACTGTGGGGTGAGGTTTATCCTCTGCTTACACAAGAGAAGCCGGGTCTTGCAGGAGCCATTTCGAGTAGAGCCGAGACAAATACGATACGTTTAGCCCTGATATACGCGCTGCTCGACACCGCTACAGAGGTTGAAAAAGCACATTTACAGTCCGCTCTCGCCCTCTGGGATTATTGCGAACAATCCGTTCAGTTCATTTTTGGAGAAGTTGATGCCGGATCTACGGAGCGACGTATCCTGGAAGCCATGCGTGAGAAAGGCCAACTGGATACGCGCGGATTGTACGACATTTTTTCCAGAAATATATCAAAGCGAGATCTTGAAGATGCGCTGGCATCTCTCATTGCCAGTGCGCGTATCGTCGTTGAAACACAAAAATCCGGCAATCGCGGACGCCCCAAAAAAATATTCTCTCTCTGCGAAAAAAACGAATTAAACGAAAAAAAAGCGGACCCGGCCAATGAATAAAGTTCGTTTTGTTCGTTTAATACGCCAACAATCCGGACAAGAAAATGCAAGGCGAAATGAGCACGATGCAAGCGCAAAAGCATTGTTTTGGTCCGCCGCAATCGTTAGGAGGCCAGCCTACCCTTCGTGGGTACACCCACTCAGGGGCTGGCCAGGGGTGCCCCCCTTGGATCCCCGCAACGTCAACGGCAAAGAGGTGAGGCCATGAGACGCGATCAGTGGATCAAAATCCGTGTCTCCATAGAGGAGAAAAAGAGTTTCGAGCAGAAAGCAAGCGAATCGGGAATGACCATGGCCGATCTCATCCGGCAGCGTCTTTTGACATTCCGAATTCGAAAGACTGCGCATGAACAGGAACGTATCAGAATGCTCGCCCGCGTCGGAAACAACATCAATCAACTCGCCCGCTGGGCCAATAGCCATAAGAGCGGCCTGGAAGCGATTCAGATAATCATGCGTCTCGATGCCATTCTGCAAGAGTTGCGCAAGGAGTCCTGATGTACATGAAGGTCTTTCCCCATGGCAAAGGGGCGGGAAGCGGCCCGGTCAATTATCTCATCCGTACGGATTATCCCGGACGTGATGAAGATCCGCCAGAAGTGCTTCGCGGCGATCCGGAGACAACCCGCGAGCTGATCGATTCGCAGGACCGAACTTGGAAGTTTACCGCCGGAGTGCTTTCAAGCGCACCGGGAGACAAAGTCACGCCGGACAAGGAAAAAGAACTCATGGACTCGTTCGAGTCCGTGGCCTTTGCCGGGCTGCAGTCGGATCAATACGACATCCTTTGGGTACGGCACACGCACGCCGACCATCACGAGCTGCATTTCGTGATTCCCCGTATGGAGCTGCATTCGGGCAAGGCCTACAACCCGTGCCCGCCGGGCTGGCAAAAGGATTTTGATGTCTTCCGCGATTTATTCAACTGGAACGAAGGTTGGGCCAGACCGGACGATCCGGAGCGTGCGCGCGCTTACAAGCCTTCCCATACGGATTTGCACCAGGCGCGGCTGAAACGTTGGGGCAAGGCGAACAAGGAGGACGCCAAAGAAGATCCTCGCCAGCTCATCCACGCTTACGTCTCCCAACGTATTGAGGCCGGGCTGGTCACCAACAGAACAGAAATGGTCAGCGCCCTGCATGAAGCCGGACTGGAAACGCCGCGTCTTGGCAAGAACTATCTGACCGTACTTGATCCGGATTCGGGAACCCGTATCCGTATGAAAGGAGAAATTTATAATGAGCATTGGAGACTTGAGCAGCAAACTCAAAGAGAAGATAGACCAGGATCGCCAGACTCTGGAGAAGATCACCAGCGAAGAGTTCGAGAACTTTCAAAAGAGCTTGAATGCGTCATTGCAAAGCGCGCTGGATACAACCGCGAACGCTATAGATACGCAGCTCCAGCCCTGGAATCAGAAAATTACTGGCCAGCTTCAGGAACTGGAAAACAGGAATACGTTGTTTAACAAGACCATAGCCCGGAGCTGCTTTCATACAGCCATGCTCGGCTTTTCCCTGGTGCTGGGCATAACCATCGGCGCATGGGGCCTGACCAAGGTAATGAGCAATCGGGTCAGCGACCTGGAAACCCAGCAAGAACGCTTGCAAGCCAGCATAAAAATACTCCAGGAACAAACCTGGGGCCTCGAATTGTTGGAACGGGACTCGGGCCGGTTCATCCTGCTACCCAAGGGCATGACCGTCAAAACCGACTGGACCTTCAAAAAAAGGACAGCCCTCAAGCTGGAGGAGTAAACCATGAGCAAGACCGAACTCGAACGCCACGTATTGCACGGCCTGGAAAAATTGGATCAGGAGATACGCGCCAAACAAACCCAGCAGGACCAGGCAATCCAGAACTTAGCCAGCAAAGTGAACAACCACACCACCGAAATACGGCAGCTCAACGAATTCTACAAAAGCTTGGAGCCGCTATTGCAGCGTTTGAACGCTATTTTGGAGAAAGTGAGATAGGTTTTCGGTTGATGCGGATGTCAAAGAGTTGGGGGAGGGATGATGGGTTTGAGTTGTAACTTGTTTAGAATTAGGAGGATAGCCCCGTGAAAGATCAATTCGAATTCGAAAATGCAATAATGCATAGGGATAATCCCGAGGAATGTGACTCGAACGTAAGGGCAAAGTGCTTTGGAGTTGCCGGGAATGCGGTATGATCCCACTTGTCGGCATCATACGCAAGGAAGCTCAGGGCTGCATCAATGTCTGCCAGACAGGTTGAGGCCGATGACGCCCACGAAAATGCAGAACAGATACAGGAACTTTGGAAGAGTGAGCACTTCATCGAACAGCAGGATGGAGATCACGGTGATGCCGAGAATTCCCACGCCGCACCACACTGCGTATGCAATGGAAAGATCGATTGATTTCATGGCCACTGTCATGCAGGCGAATGACAGGCCGTAAAAAACAAATATCAACACGCTAGGCAGAGTTTTGGCGAACCCATGGGAAATTTTCATACTCAAAGTGCCCATGAGTTCGAAGGCTATGGCCAGGTACAGCATGATCCAATGCATACGCACTACGTCCTCTTTTTGTCTCAGACAGGAGACACAACGTCTGAGGTGGCAACCTTGCTGTCCTTGTAGGAGAGCGAGGAAAAAGTTCCCAGTGAAACAAGCAAACCGGGCCAGACAGGATCCATGGCCAGCAAGGTGGCATCCGGCCAGATGCTCTGCCCCAGATACCAGACCACCACAGTGATCAGAGAGAGGGTCATGCTCCAGAACGCGGCACTGGCCGCCGCCCGTTTCCAAAGGAAAACCCCCAGGGTCGGGATAAATAATCCCGCGGAATTGATGGTGAAAGTCATCAGAAGCAGTGCCAGGATGTCCTTCGAATACCAACCAATGCAGGCCCCTAGAATGCCGACTACGAAAGAACTGAGAACGCTCAGGCGCAGGACTTTCTTTTGCGGAGCTTCGGGGTTGATGTAGCGCTGGTAGATGTCGCGGGTCAAATTGGCCGAAGCGCAGAGTATGCAGGTATCGGCAGTGGACATGATGGCGGAAAGCAGGGCCACGAGGAGCAGTCCTTTGAGACCGGTGGGGAACAGATCCAGAATCAGGGTGACGAAAGCGGCCGTTCCGCCCGTGGCATCGGGATAAAGCACTTTGGAGCTCATGCCAATGAAACAGATGGAACCGCAGATGATCAGAATCAAAAACGAAGCCATAAGCGTTCCGTTGCGGGCGCTCTTTTCGGATTTGGCCGCGTAGCACCGGGTATATCCGTCCATGGAGGTGAAAAAGGTCAGGACCATACTCATGAACATGGCGGCTATGGTCCCCCAGCCCCAGGTGCCGAGGTCGAAGTAGGAGGGAGGCAATTCATGAACGATCCTGCTGATTCCGCCCATGGAGCTGTAGGTGAAAGGCACGGCAATGGCCACCATGCCGAACATCAGCAGCAGGGCCTGAAACCAGTCGGTTTTTTCCACAGCAAAAAAACCGCCGATGGAGGTGTAGAGGATGGTCACGGCCGTGGCCACCACAAAGGACATGCCAAGGCTCAATCCAGTGATGGAGTTGATGATATGTGAGGCGCCCACAAGTTGACTGGCCGTGTAACCAATGTAGGCCAGAACGGTGGTGATGGTGCAGACAATGCGCGAACGGCTGTCGTAACGCTCTTCGATAAGATCCGGGTAGGTGATGTGCCGGTGCTTGTCGCCCAACCTTTTGATGCGACCGGCGAACGTCAGCCCAAACAGAACGCAGCCCAGAAACATGCTCAACGGATACCAGAGAAAAGAAATCCCCATACTGAAGGATTTTTCCGCGCTCCCCATAATGGACGCCCCGCCGACCCAGGAGGACAGCCAGAGCGCCATCAAGGAAAAACTTCCGAGTTTTCTTCCGCCTACATAATACTCTTCCGCGCTTTTCTGCTTCCGGTTCGCATAAAATCCTATGACCAGCAGGCTCAAAAAATACACCACCAATACGCAATAATCAGCCAAATGCATCACGGACTCCTGTGATAAGAATCGTCTTGAGGGCAAGCCGTTCGGCGCGTCCGTTTATATCTATTTTTGAAGGGTGTGCCCCCTTAAGCGTCAGGCACACCCGGCAAACACAATAATCTCCGTACGGATTATTCTCTGGAAAGGACGAGCAGCGCGTCGGCAGCGCAAACCCCTTTTCCTTTTTCGTAGACAAACACGGGGTTGAGATCCAATTCCTCCAGAGATTCCGCGTGCGTTGCGGCAAACTCGGACACCCGTGCAACCAGATCCGCCAGAGCTTCCATATCCAGAGCTTTGCCGCCCCTGTAGCCGAAGAACAACTTTGCGGACTTGAGCCTTTCGAGCATGCTCCGTGCCTCATCCCGGGATACGGGCGCAGGCAGCAGAGCCACGTCCTTGAATATTTCTACAAATACGCCACCCAGGCCGCACAGCACGCAGGGGCCGAACTGCGGATCCGTGGTGACCCCGATGATCACTTCCAGGCCGGGTTCCAGCATCCGCTGCACGAATACCCCGTCCAATGCTGCATCCGGAGCCTTGGTACGCGCGTTGTGCATGATCTGGTCAAAGGCGACGCGAACAGCCACCGAGTCCCGCAAGCCTAGCTCGACGCCCCCCATGTCTGATTTATGGGCAATGTCGGCGGAAGCGATCTTGAGCGCAACAGGATAACCGCAGGCCTCTGCCTGGACAACGGCCTCGTCCGGGGTAGTGGCAATGCCCCCCTTGGGCAGGGGGATCCCATAGGTTGCAAGAAGCCGCATACTCTCGAATTCGGACAAGGTACAACGATGGCCCTTGGCCGGGGTCCTGGGAATGGCAACCTCCAGGGTATGCGAGGCTGGATCGTATTGAATGAACCGTTTAAGGTGGCTGAGGGCGCGAAACCCATAGGCCGGCGGCGGAAGAACCGGCACGCCGAGCCGGGTCAGCTTTTCCAGGTATTCAGGATTACGCGAATTTTCCATGAACGGCAGCATGGCAACAGGTTTGGTCCGCCCCTCCCTGACCACCTTTTCGATGCCTTCAGCCATGTAGACGATGGCGGGATCCGCGATATGCAGCAGCAGGGTATACCCGAGAATGACCATACCCACTTCGGGATCATCCATGACGGCCTGCAGCGTAGCTGAATAGGTATCCGCATCATAGGATATTGTGGCCGTGGCATCCAAAGGGTTCGCAGGGTTGGCGTAATCCGGCAGCAGTTCGCGCAGCCTGGAGACGGTCGCCGGGCTGAAGTCCGGATACTCAATGCCGTGGGCTTCACCCATGTCCGCGCAGATGCCCGTTTCTCCACCAGATAGATTGACTGTGGCGAATCCGGTCTTTTGAGGCAGTTCGGGCAGGGTGGCGAACAGCGCGGCCGTGGCCTGCAACTCTTCGAGATCATCGACCCGGATGACGCCGAAACGTTCGAAAAGGGCATCATAGATCCGGTCCGCGCCTGACAAGCTGCCCGTATGCGATGCCGCTACCCGGCCGCCTTTTTCACTGCGCCCCATTTTGAGCGCCACAATGGGTTTTCGCATCAATGCGGCCTTTTTCAGGCAGGCAATGAAATCCCCCGGACGCGTGACACCCTCGAGATACAATCCGACCACCTTGGTATTGGCATCGTCTATCAGGTAGTCCAGGTAATCTTCCATGCCCACGACGCTGCTGTTGCCCGAAGAAATGCAGCAGGAAAAGCGCATGTTCGGGCTTTCCATAAGGGATAGACAGAGCTGGCCGCTTTGTGAAACCATGCCCACGGCCCCCTTACGGTCGCGCTTTTCCGAAATAAAGGCGAAGGCGCTCACCCCCTCGGCATAATTCATGAAGCCTGCGCAATTGGGCCCCATGAGCGCCATGTCCAGTGTTTTGCACAGCGCCTTGAGATCTTCCTCGGCCTTGCGTCCCTCTTCGGTGCCCACTTCGGAATACCCGCTGGCATAGACGACGGCAGCGCCAGCGCCCTTGGCATGCGCCTCAAGCAGCAGCGTTTCCACGGTCTTGCGGGGGGTGCAGATCACCACCAGGTCGATGGGCTCGGGCAAGTCCGTTAACGACGGCCAGCACTTACGGCCAAAAACTTCATCCCGCTTGGGATTGACGAAGTACACACCCTGTCCGCTGGAATAGTAGAGCACGTTGCGGCAGGTATCCCCGCCGAAGCCTTCCTTTTCACTGGCGCCCACAATGGCCATTGTCTTGGGAGACAACAGTTTCTTCAAGTCCATGTCCTAGTCCTTGGCGGCTTCTGCACCTTGCAGGAAGCAGGCGCGGTTGAGCGGGTTATTGCGTCCCTTGGCCGCAAAATAGGCGTCTATGCCGTCGGCGAAGTCTTCCACGCCAATGATTCCCGTGGCCGCTATGGTGGCCCCAAGCATGGCGATGTTCGCGCCCCGCGGATTGTTCAGATCCTTGGAAAGCTGCGTGGCCTGGACTTCCACCCGTTTCAGATCACTGCGCAGGGAATCGCTTGCAACCAGTGTGGTATTGGCGATGACAAAGCCGTTTTCCACCACCATGTTCTGCATGCTGTCCGCGGAATCCTGATTCATGGCAATCAACACATCGGCCTTGTCGAAAAAGGGATTGAGTATCTCCTCATCGGAAATCCGCAACCGGCAACTGGCTGTTCCGCCGCGCATTTCCGATCCGTATGCCGGAACCCAGGTGACTTTTTTGCCTCTGTCCATGCAGACACTGGCCAGAACCTGTCCTGCAGTCAGCACCCCCTGTCCGCCGAACCCGCCGAAAATGACACTAAGCATCGACTTTCACTCCTGCTTTGATGAATTCTCCTGTGGGATAAAACGGCTTTACATCCTCCTGAATGTGATCGAGCGCCTTTTTCATGTCCATTTTCCAGTTCGTGGGACAAGGCGAAAGAACTTCCACCAGGGAATAGCCACCATGGCGCAACTGCGTATTGACGGCTTCTTTGACATATTTCTTGAGCCGGATGATCTCCCTGGGAGATGCCACGCACCCCCGCGCCAGGTAGCCTATGGGCAGATCCTTCATCTGGTTGACGATGTTGAGCGGTTGGCCCGTGAGTTCGGTGTTTCTTCCCCTGGGTGAGGTGGTTGTCCGCTGCTCCGGGAGCGAAGTGGGGGCCATCTGGCCTCCGGTCATGCCGAAAATACCGTTGTTGACAATGATGGCGGTGATATTTTCATTGCGAAAAGCCGCGTACATGGTCTCGGAAAAGCCGATAGCCAACGAATCTCCGTCTCCCTGGTAGGTGAAAACGAAATTTTCCGGACGAACGCGTTTGATGCCCGTGGCCAGGGCGGCCGCGCGGCCGTGCGGGGCCTGAACCCAGTCCACGCCGAACGTGTCTATCATCAGGCAGGCACAGCCCACGGCGAGACTGCCGATGGCCATGTCGGCCAGTTCCATCTCTTCCAGAACCTCGGCCAGAACTCTGTTGATTATACCGTGCCCGCATCCAGGGCAGAATTTGTTATTTTCGACCAGCAGGCCGGGTATTCTTTTTTCAGCCATTTCTACGCCCCTTGCCCTGTTAAAAGCTTTACAGCCGCGTCTACAATGGTTTGCGACGACGGGATATGCGCACCACCCAGAAAATGACCTACCGGAACCTTCATGCCGGTGGCGAGTTTGACGTCCTCCTGCAGCTTGGGTAAGGCGCAAAGCTCTACCGACAGGTACGCGCGGACATCCGGATTGACCTCGGCGAAACCCTTTTCAGGAAAAGGCCAGATTGTGATGGGACGCAACAGACCCAGCTTGTGCCCCTGCGCGCGTCCCAGCTGTACGGCCTCCTTGCAGATGCGTGAGCTGATGCCGTAAGCCACCAGCACCACATCGGCATCGGCCACGCTCACGGATTCCCAGCGTTGTTCCTTGTCCTCAATGGTGTCGAACTTGTTTTTGATGTAGCTGTCGTAGTCCTCGATGTAGTACATGGTGGAGGTTACGCGCTTGAAGGCGCCGCCCCGCTTGCCGCGTACGGCCCATTCGTGATCCGGATCGCAGATTCTCTTTTCCGGCAGTTCGACCGGCTCCATCATGGAGGCTATTGAAGCGTCGGACAAAATCAGACAGGGCGTCCTGTACTTTTCGGCCGTATCAAAGGCCACGCCGACCAGATCCACGGATTCCTGGACCGAGGCCGGAGCATAGGCCGGGGTGCGGTAATCCCCATGCCCGCCGCAGCGGGTAGCCATAAAATAGTCGGACTGGGCCTGAAAAATATCCCCCAACCCCGTACCGTAGCGCTGGACGTCCACGAACAAGGCGGGCAACTCGGCCGACGCGATATAGGACATGCCCTCCTGCAACAGGCTGAAGCCGGGACCAGACGAACTGGTCATAACGCGATGTCCGGCAGCCGCCGCTCCGTAGAGCATGTTGACTCCGGCCAGTTCGGATTCGGCCTGGACGAAGCTCCCTCCGGCAGCGGGGAGATGATCGGAAAGATACTCGGGTATTTCGCTCTGCGGCGTGATGGGATACCCGCTGAAAAAGGTCATCCCGGCACGTATGGCGGCCTCTGCCAGGGCGTGATTTCCCTTCATGAGCTTAGGCTGCATCGCGTTCCACCTCGATAATTTCATACACATAATCGGGACATACGGTATAACACATTCCGCATGTAGTACATTTATTGTGATCGATTACCATAACGTTGTACCCTTTTTCATTGACTTCACTGGATACGGAAAGTGCTCCTTCAGGGCATGTTATACTGCAGTAAAGACATCCTTTGCATTTATCCGTATGCTGAATTATCAATCTTTTCTTCTTTTTATCCATTTAAACCTCCATAAAACAGATTTGAAAGAGGAATACATGTAAATTATAAAGTTATTTATTTCCCTGTTCAGGTCCTCTGCCTGTTTTGAGTTATCGCCACAGGAGAGTTTGTGGTCAACGAAACCTGAAAAAAAAACTGTTGTCCGCATATACGAATTTTTCATGGCACTGAAAAAAAATTTCTCTCGCCATTTTTTTTTGCCTAAAACCCAAATCACCCGCCGGACACAGAAGCCTTTTGACAGCTGATTCCGGAGGAGTGGGTGAAACAATCATTCGGTACGAACAGGACGCACGCCGGTTTGTCTCATGCCCAGGCAGCACGTGCTGCCGGGCCTTGCCCATGCCGGGGCGTGCTTCATACCTGCAAAGCATGAACATTGGGCCGTATTGAACTAAGGAACCTAGTTAACGCGTATTGCCTGCTGCCAATACGCTCAAGGAGATGTCTACATGGCTGAGAACAAACCGTATATTCTTGTGGAATGGAACGACACCGAGACCGACGCCAAAGGATGGCTGTGTGTGTATAATTTTGTGAATAATTATTGCGGCGGCGGAACACGCATGCATCCGACTGTTACTGCTGAAGAAGTGGTACGTCTCGCCACTGCCATGGGATACAAGTACAAGGCGTGTGAATCCAAGACTACTGGTGGTTGTAAAGCAGGAATAGCGTATGATTACAAGGCGCCGGATGTAAAAGACGTTCTTAAACGTTTTCTCATTGCAGTGTCGCCTTATCTGAAATGCGGCGTTTCCATCGGCGGTGACCTGGGCGTCGACTACGGCGATGTGCTCCAAATCCTGGACGAAATCGGCGTGGGCCTGCCCCAGACTCAGGCCATGCGCAACAGCGCCCAACAGCAGCAGTACATCAAGGATCACGACGATGTCTGTAAAATGACCTACGACGGGTTTCTGATGTACGACATGATCACCGGTTATGGCTGCGCTTCCGCCCTGGATGAGGCCTGGAAGCTCAAAGGCGGCAAACCCGGAGCACGTGTGGTTCTGCAGGGCTTCGGCTGCGCGGGCGCCAGCCTGGCAAAGTGCCTCACTGACTGGGGCTACAAAATCGTGGGCATCGCGGACGCCAACTGCCTGGTAACTTGCGAAGACGGTTTGGATATTCCCAAACTGCTGGCCACGCGCAAGCCCAAAGGCGAACTGGACTCCGCCGCTTTCGCCGCCGACTACACCGTGCGTCCCAACAACGAGTGGCTTGAAGTCGATTGCGACATTCTGATCCCCGCTGCCCTGGAAGATGTCATCAACAAGACCAACGTGGACAAGGTCAAGGCATCCCTCATCGTGGAAGCGGCCAACATTCCCGTGACGCCTGAAGCTGACAAAGTACTCGAGGAAAAAGGCATCGATGTCTGCGTGGATTTCGTCACCAACATGGGCGGCATCCGCATCTACGAAGTGGTGCTGTTCGGGCTTGTGGAAAAAGACCCCAAGGCCATTGCCGAAGACACCATGAATATTATTCGCAGACAGACCCGAAGAGTGTTCGAAGAGGCCAAAAAATCAGGCAAGACCCAGCGTCAGGTGGCGCACGAACTGTTCGCTCCGGACAAGTCCGACACCCCCGACATGCCGAGCTTTTAGCTGTCCGGCTGCCGCTTCCAGGAGGCGGCAGCCTTTTTTTGCTGCAGCCCCGGCGATCCGGGCGCAGACCGGGATTTGAACCAACCAATCACAAACAGACGGGCATTGCATTTTGAGGAGGATCCCTATGAGCCCTACACTTCGCAAGTATTTGTCGATTTTCGCCTTGTCCCTGGCCGGTGGTTCCATTTATACGCTCCCCTACATCAAATACGTGTTCTACGACACGCAAATTGAAGTGATGGGTATCACCAATACGCAGTCCGGATTTTTGCTCAGCATGTACGCTCTGGGCTGCATCATTTCCTACATTCCCGGCGGATTGATCACCGACAAAATTTCTCCACGCAAAGCTATCTCCGTTTCCCTGTTCGGAACAGCCGTGCTCGGGTTTCTGTACGGGCTGACCTTCTCCTACACTATCTCCCTGGTCATCTGGTTCTTCTTCGCTCTGACCACGGCTTTCGTATTCTGGACAGCTCTGATGAAAGCCATCGGCATGGCCGGCGACAGTCAGGAGCAAGCCCGGCTTTACGGCATTTATTACGCAGGCAACGGCATTGCCGCGGCTATTATCAACAGCATTTCGCTTAAGGCCTTCTCCATGGGATCAAGCCCCCGGGAGAGCCTGTTCTATGCGGTGGCCGTCATGTCGGTCAGCATCTTTATTTCCGGCCTTCTGGTGCTTTTTTTTCTCAAGGACGGCAAAGTGGAATCACGCGAGGAAGACAAGTTCGACTTTTCCGAAGTCAAAAATCTTTCCAAAAATCCCATGCTCTGGTGCTTTTCGATCATTGTTTTCTCCGGATACGCTATCTACAGCAGCACCAGCTACTTTACTCCCTATCTCACCAATGTGGTCGGCCTCTCCGTTGAGGAATCCGGCGTCTATTCCATCATACGCAGCTACCTGTTTTATTTGCTCGCGCCCTTTGCCGGATATCTGGCCGACAGGGTCCTGCATTCCACAGCCAGGTTGTTCCTCGTTCTGTTCAGTCTCCTGGCCGTCATCATCGCCGGAGTGCTCGCTCTGCCCGACACAATGTCCGTCACGGCCATCAGCCTCTACACCCTGCTGCCCGGAGCTCTCGGACTGATGCTCTACGGACTGGTTTTTTCGGTTGTGCGGGAAGCGGGAATTCCCATCAAGGTCGCAGGAACCGCCATCGGGCTGGCTTCCATCATCGGATATACGCCGGACTTCTTTTTCTCGGCCATGTTCGGATCCTGGCTGGATGCCTATGGAAACAGCAAGGGGTACGCCATGATCTTCATTTTCCTGGCCGTCGTCGCCGCAGTGGGCGCGATAATGGCCGTTGCCGTCATCAAAAAAGGCCACAAGGTCGTACACGAGGATATGCAAGAAGTGACGGGAGCCGCCTGATTGTCACTCCCCGAAAGTTCTTAATTGAGTCTTTCCGGCATCACTGCTACCCATGGGCGGCGGTGATGCCGCTTCCATATCCTGGTTCTGCAACTTGAAACGTACGTACTTTTAACCAGTTCGAGCCGTAGAATGAAAATAAACCGTACCGTGCAGCGGGCCCTGATCGTTTTGGAGCTTGTGGCCAACTCTCCCAAGGGATTGCGCCTGAGCGAACTGGTGGAAATCCTTGATGTTCCCAAGTCCAGCCTATTCGACATTGTCTCCACCCTGGAGGGCATGAACTACCTGCGTGAGGAGAACAAACGATTTTTCATCGGCATCAAGACCAAGGAAGCTGGCGATCGCTACGGTGAGTTTCAGGATCTCAGCCACATTGCGGAAGCCGCGCTCTGCTCTGCGTCGGAAAAATACAACTCCTCCACATCCTTGGTCCGGTTGCATCAGAACGATCTCGAGTACTTGTTCCAGTACCACCCCAAAGACGCCGTCATGGTCGCCAGACAATCCAGTCCGTACAATATCCTGCACGCCTCGGCCACGGGCAAGGTGCTCATGGCCTTTCTCGACGAGGAGAAGAGAAACGAGCTTGTGCGTACGCTGCCCCTGCAGAAATTCACGGACCGGACAATCGACTCCTTGGGCGGGCTCCAGGAAGAACTCGCCAAGGTTCGGGAAAACGGCTATGCGCTGGATAACCGCGAATATCACTATCTGCTGCAATGCGTGGCGGCCCCTATTCTGTTCCGGGAAAAATGCATCGCTGCCATCTCCTTTTCCGGCCTCAACCTCTTCAACGAGAAACCCCAGGACATGATCCAGCACGTCCAGCAAACCGCCAAAGAAATTACCGAGGCCTACAGCCGCAATTGAGTCTTTTCAGGCGGCATTGATGGGGCTCGCAGGTTGATGCGTATCTCATGGGATCAGGCTTGGGGCGTTACGGAAAGAGTGGTCCGAAGAGGTGTTGCACGAAGAGAACAGCGTAGGATCAGCTAGATAGGTGTTGACGAGGAAACTTTCAGAAAAGGCCATGGTTAAATGACCGTCGTCTGCGACCTGTTGTGCGGTAAGGTTGAACATGTTGCCGAGGAACGCAACAAGGCAAGCCTTGAAAAATATTAGAAAAAGTTGAACGACATTGCTCTCGTCACCTCAGTCACGATGTCGATGGTCCCCATAACCAGCCTTGAACTAGCGAGAAATTTCCATCAAGGGCTTTCCTGCCTTTTATTATTCCGTTTCAATCACCGCAGCCGCCCGCCGCAAACCCTCCGGTGACAAATGACTATACCTCTGAGTCATTTTGAAAGTAGCATGTCCCATCAGTTCTTTCACGCTGTAGAGGTCAACGCTTCGTTGGACTAACCAGCTTGCGAAGGAGTGGCGAAGGGTGTGGAAGCAGACTTTTTGTCTGGGATCGGTAACGCCCTGGTTGAACATTTCATTAACAGTACGGGGAAAGGTTTTTGAAACATCGGTTTGGATTGTGCCTTTCTTGCTCGGGAAAATGAGATTGTTATCTTGCGAATGTTTTGCTCTCCGCACTTGGAGCATTTCAGCGGTTCGCCTGGTCAGGAAGGCGGTTCGGTTCAAGGCCTTATTCTTGGGATCCATGATGGCCAGTGTTCCGGCTTCAAAGTTCACATGGTCCCAAGTAAGTTGGGCAATCTCTCCGAACCGCAGGCCGCAGTGGAGGGCCAGCAGTGACATGTCGTGCATTTGCTGGGACTTTTTCTTGAGCACGGCAAGTAGCTGTTCGCTTTCCTCTGGCGTTAGGAAGCGCATGCGGCGATTGTCGACTTTTGGGAGGCTGACATTCTTGCTCGGGCAGTCTGAAGTGACGATGCCTTCCCGCTTGGCCATATTCCAGACCTGCGAAAACACAGCCAGGGCGTATTTGATTGTGGAGGGCGCTTTGTCGGCTTCAAGCATCCTGTTCTTTATGGGCGTCAACAATCCGGGGGTGATTGAGGCCAAAGGCAGTTTTCCGATAATCGGGTAAAGCCAATTATTGTAGAACCCGTTTTCAGCCGTGAGCGAGCCCGTTGCCTTATGTTTCTGCGCTGGCCAGTACTGTTTTTCCCAGAACTCAGCAAAAGTCATGGCAGCGACTTTTGCCGCTTTTCGTTTTTGTTCCTCCTGGCGTTTCTTCTCTTTGGCCTTCTCCCGTTTCTCTGCAAGCGAGTAATCGCCTTCACCTGTTTTGTAGGCATCCTTCAGCTTGGCCAGTTCAAGAGCAGCTTTCTGCTCTGTCCATCCCTGACTTGCCCATCCTAGTGAAGGCTGAAAGCGTTTCCCGTTCGCGAGGTACCGCAGACAGAAACATTTGTCGTACTGTACGCCGTTCTTCCGGGTCGGGTGCTGGTACCAGCGTACGCCGGGAAATTTTTTCGAAGTAATCCACTTGCGCGTATCTTTTGCCATGCTGTCCTCGTGATCTACTGGTACCACTTTTTAGCCAAAATGAACTGAAATTTTGTGATGTGTTCTGAACTTCTTTAGCAAGAAAAGTCAGAAAAATAAATGGTTATGTGAAATATTCTTAGATAGGATGTGTACTAAAAAATTGAATGGCATTCAAGAGGTCGTGGGTTCGATTCCCTCCAGCTCCACCAGAAATTTCCCGTAGAAAAAAGGCTGTTTACCTGAATAGGGTGAACAGCCTTTTTTCGTTTTGGTCAACCGGTTGATTGAAAAATGGTGTGGTATGATATCTGGCCGGAGTTGTTGGGGATATCTTGCGGGCGGTTGAATTTGGGAGCAAGGGGTCTCTAGTTGGTTAATTGAAAAACTGATGCGTCTAACATCTCGATAAATAGATGCCTTAACGCGGTAAGTGGATTCATATTAACGGTTCAATAAGATTAAAAGGATGTTGAAATGGATCAAAAAACAATTCAAGATTTAGAACAGAGGTTCGAAAGACTAGAAAATAAATTTCAATTTTATCAGAATGTAGCATGGGTAGTTTTTATAATTATGGGGGTCTTCGGGGTTTCAGGTGGTTGGGGTTATAATTTATTAATCTCTGCAAAAACTCAAATTGACAACGTAACAACTAAAGTTGATGATGCAGTAATTAGAGTAGATAGAGCTATAATTAGAATAGAGGACATTGAAGGTAAAGTGAATGAATGGGAAGGCTTTGTCATAAAATGTGAAAAGAGAATAGAAGAAAAAACAAATGATGCTATAAATAATTTATTTAGTAAAAAAGAATATTTTCTATCTGAATACAATGATAAAATTTCTGAAAAATCAAATTTAGTTATTGTTGAAAGTGTAAATCAAATTAAACAAAATTCTGCAAAAGCAATTAAAGAAATTGATACGTCATTAAATAAAATCATGGGTGAATCAATTCTAGATAAATTAAAACTAAGAAATTTATCTATTGTAGATGATAATAATAAGGAAGTTGTAACATTAACTGATAATGGTTATGGAGGGTATTTCTCGATCCAAAATAGTAAAGGGAGTAAGAGAATATCGATGTACTCATCGGAATCAGATGATGGCTATATAAGGGTGTATGACAGTAATAATGTAGAGACACACAGTATTGGTACATACGGTAATGGTAAAGCCTTTATTCGTGTATTGAACGGTAGAGATGCTGACTCAATAGTCTTGGATCTCACAGAAAATGGAGGGGGTATTGTATTGTCCAACGGAAAAGGGCAAAAAACAGCAGCTCTTGGGGGAAGAGACAATGGGGATGGCTTTTTAAATCTCAAGTCAAATAATGGAAATAAAAATTTAATTATTGCACCTGGCAATTAGTTTTCTTTGTTTAAAATAGTGTTCTAATTATTGTATCTATAATTAAGTAGCAGTGCCTCCTCTAGAGTCGAATCAATTTTTGATTGTTTTTGTTTTGAAAAAAAAGAGTGGATCGGTATTAAGTCTGAGTTGTTTAGAATGTTTTGTTGTCTTGATTAGCATTGTTTGTTGAGAATTCTAATGAACGTATTAGATACAAATTTTCAAAAGCATCCGGTTTTTGAAGAATTAGCTAGTGATATTGAATTCTATGATGATTTATCCTTAGCTGTTTTTTCTTGGGTTACACAAGGTACTCAGGCTCTTACAAATATTGATACGTATATCTTTTCTTCTTTAGCTGGAACACTTGATTCTATACAACTTGTCTTGCTAAATGGAAGAATTAATGATGCATGGGCTCTATTGAGAAAATATTATGATTCTACAGTGATCAATGTTTATTCAGCAGCATATTTGAAGAATAATTTTGGGATTGAAAATTTTGTTGTAGAAAAGATAAATGATTGGTTACAAGGTAAATCACAACTTCCAGAATTCAGAGTGATGTCTAAGTATATTAGAGAATGTCAATGGTTACAAAATGTAAATAAAATATTGCTCGAAAAAGATAAAAGATATTTTGATATAAGAAAAAGATGTAATGATCATGTTCATTATAATTTTTATGCACATGTTATGCTGAATGACAAGCAGATTTATATAAAAAATAGAACTAAATTTTTAGATCTATTTTTACAAGATATGAAAGATATTTTTTTTATGCACATTAGTTACATATTTTTTATAAATCAACATTATATGGCTTCTACTGACTATGTAGACTATTTAGATTGTGGAAAAAATCCACCTGAAGGCTGCCAATATTGGGTTGCCCCATTTGTGCAGAAGGTAATTAATAGGATGAAGGATTATCGTCCAGATATTGTTGATTTTCTACGAAGTGAAACAGATATGGAGTTAGAGTAATATATTGGGAAAAAGTATTTTTTCGATTTTTTAGTGGCTGGAAGTAGTATTTTTCGGGGATAAAAAAGCAAAAGGCAGAACCCACCAAAGGTCCATCCCTCCAACTCCGCCGTCACAGAATACACCAACTCAGCCATTCAGAGGAGGAAGTAGTCCAACTGTCCGAATTTTTTCACCTTCCATGACGTGGTAATATTGGTCGGCGGTCATTTTTATCGACGAGTGTCCCATCAGGTGTGACACGGACGCAAGCGCCGCTTTTGGAAAAAAGTGTTGAGCAAAATAAGTGTCTGATATCATATGAGATGATATCCTTCCCTATCCCAGCCCGTTCACATGCATGGCGAAAGCCGTTGTGCAGGCTTTTAATTGGCTTGCCATGGTACTCCACCAAGAATTCCGTCTTGGCGAGTCCGAACATCTCTTCCAGGCGGTCCATGAATTCCGGATTTAACGGGATTGTGCGCCAACGATTAGTCTTGCTGCCAAAGACGCGAATTGTGCCGTTCTCCCAGTCGATGTATTTCCACTGAAGAGACAGCAACTCGGAAGGGCCGGTGCGAACACCCAGGTTGAAAGCGATTTCGATGGCCCATTTGACGTGGGGTGCGGCATGCTCCATGATTTTTTGCAGCTGTCCGATTCTAAGCGTTGATTGACGCGGCTTTTCCTGGGGCTACACCGAAGACAGGAGCACCCCCTCCGGCATTCGCAGATGAACTCAAACTGCTGGCCGAAATGCTGCGGGGTACGAAGAAAGTTCGCTACAGGTCTCTAACGGTACAAGTCTTTACAATAGTCGTAAACTTCATAGATCAGTTTCTTGCACAAATTTTTGTCATTAGTATTTTTGCAACGCCATATCCGGGGATAATAAATTATATTACATGTCCCCATCAGCGTCTCTTCTCTATCCGGGCACTTATCCAAAGATTGTTTAACCGTCGTTGCGATATTGTTAAAACAGGACGTATCTCCAGTGGTACACTCATATAGGGTATTGCGTAGCGGTGCACAAGCGTTATCTATACATGCTTTTGCCGCTTCAGTCGCGGCGGCAGGTGATGCTGCGATACAAATAGGGAATATTACGGCGGTCAGCAATATCGCGTACAGGTGCGTTGCTTTCATATCAGGGCTCCTTGTTCTGGTGAGTTCGAGTGACATGATCCGTACCAAAAGCTGTGTGCTACTTACTCGTCTCAACGGTTCTGAATTTGGACATCGATCCTACAGAACTTAAGGGATAGCGCAGCCGGATCTTTGGTCTCCGTTAGCCGAGGATGCCGAACCCGTATGCGCGGCTCCTTGTTCTACGAATTTGATGTAATCCTGCCATCTTTCCTTATTCGAGTCTGTCCGGGAGCGCCCTTACATCGTTCCTGGAATTGCCCCTGCTGGTATGACTATGATCAGCAGGCAGAAAAGCGTTGTCTGTCCGTGATTCTTGAGAAAGTCCGGGGAGCAAAAAATGCCTGGCGCTCTCAATTTCCGACGTCCTGCGATGAAATTTTTTACACACCAAAGCTGGTCGTATTTTTTCAAGGGAAAATTGGCACTGCCCAGAAAGGAACCGCTGATTTTATCTGTAGCGGTTCAAACTCGATCTGACAGTCAATTTTTACTGTGTAGGTCACTTCTCCATACTCCCCCAGAAACCCAAAAGAGTAATCCTTTCAATTTTGGTGAAAATTTGGCATAGAGATTTCCTGTGTAACGCGTGGTTTTAATTCATTCAAAGGGATCTGCTATGATACAATTGGGAACAGCCAAAACTGCATCGGCAAAGAAAATGATGCTTCTTGGTGGTGGCGAACTTGGTAAGGAAGTTGTGATTGAAGCGCAGCGTCTTGGCATTGAGGTTATTGTGGTAGATCGCTATGACGATGCCCCTGCCATGCAGGTTGCGCACCGCTCTTATACCATGTCCATGTTGGATGGTGATGCGCTGCGTCGGGTTATTACAGAAGAGAAACCGGACTATATTGTGCCCGAGATAGAGGCTATTGCAACTTCTACTTTGGTCGAGCTTGAAAAAGAGGGATTCAATGTTATCCCTACTGCCAATGCGACCAAGCTGACAATGAATCGTGAAGGCATTCGGCGTCTTGCTGCAGAGGAGGTTGGCCTGCCCACATCGCCTTACCGCTTCGCCGATACGGAGGAAGAATACCAGGCTGCAGTGGCTGAAATCGGTATCCCCTGTGTGGTCAAGCCTGTCATGAGTTCCTCGGGAAAGGGGCAGTCCACTGTGAAAAGTGAGGCTGATATCCAAAAAGCTTGGGATTATTCTCAATCCGGCGGTCGCACAGGCAAAGGGCGTGTCATTATCGAAAAATTTGTTCCTTTTGACTATGAGATTACCCTTTTAACAATCCGTCACGTTGATGGAACTACGTTTTGTCAGCCCATTGGGCACCGCCAAGAAAATGGGGATTACCGTGAGTCCTGGCAGCCGCAACCCATGAGTGAGGCAACCCTTGCGAAAGCTCAGGAATACGCGCGCAAGATCACGGACGCTTTAGGCGGGCGTGGTCTTTTTGGAGTTGAACTTTTTGTTAAAGGTGATGCTGTAATCTTTAGTGAAGTTTCCCCTCGCCCTCATGATACCGGATTAGTGACGGTCATCTCTCAGGATTTAAGTGAATTTGCCCTGCATGTAAGAGCTGTTTTGGGCTTGCCGATTCCGGGTATTCGTCAATATGGACCCGCCGCTTCGAGTGTGATCTTATCTGACGGCACATCAGACAAGCCCGCCTTTGGGGGTGTTGATGTCGCGCTTCGTGAGGCAGATACGAAGGTTTTAATCTTCGGAAAAGGCTCATGCGCTGGAGTCCGACGTCTTGGCGTTGCTTTGGCTCTTGCTGACGACGTTGCGGGTGCCGTAGAGAAAGCAAAAAGAGTTTCTTCTGCTGTAACTGTCTCCTATTAGTTGCACAGTAACTTTAACATATTGTAATATGATACAGTATTTTCAGCAAAAACGTTTTGGAGATTCTTAAGAACCGTTTCCTAAAGGTTCTTAAGCCGCCGGAGGCATCTTCATTGTAAACTGACAATGCTCCAGGAGCACGTTGAGGCGATCTTGTGTCTGATGATTGAAGTTCCTCAAAGATGACGGACACGTCCCGTGAGGTCAGGAGTTCCGTCCTTCTTGGTTCTATAAAAATTTCAAGGGTTTATGATGGCAAATCATAAACCCTTTTTCTGTATCTATGGTTTCTACGGTATGCGGCATCAGTTTTTGGGGCTGCTCCGACAACAGGGGCACTTGTACCGGGCCACTTTCTTTGAGGGAGAGCCGGATTAGCAAGAGCTATTGTGTGGTTTCAACCTCTTTTTCAACTCGGCACATGAGCGCAGAGTGGGGCCAGCTGCCGATTTCCGGGCTGCAGAATTCCGAGTCGTCCGGGCAGAGCATGTTCGCGTTCGATTCAAATACGCCAAACAGTTCGGGCAACTTTTCTTGCTTTTCAGGGAACCACCAGGAGTGCTGTGCGTCCACCATCTTTCTGTGCATGGCATCCGTGATGCGAACACGCTGGCGGATCGCTCCCAGCGGAGTCGAAATCACTGCCCAATCTCCGTCGGCAAGTCCCAGTTCTGCAGCCGTCTCTGGATGGATCGAAAGCAGGGGATCGGGAACCTTTTTGCGCGCCTTTTCGATCTGCCGCTGTTCGGAATGATACATCGGCATGTAGCGGCTTCCAGTAATAAGAATGAGTGGATACTGCTCGGTTATCTCCGGTGAGTCGCTCTTAGGGCTCCACACGGGTTCGTGATAGACGGGGAGCGGGTCAGCGCCCAGCTCTTCGAAGATGGATGACTTGAGTTCCACCTTTCCCGAAGGGGTGCCAAATCCATACTTTTCGTATCGGCGGAACTCCATTTCACCGAAAAGTCCGTTCTGCTCAGCAAGTTGTTGGAATGTCAAACCGGCAGGTTCCAGACAATGATCATAAACATCCTGCACGGTTTCCCACGGCCAATACTCTTCCTGTCCGAGCCGCAGTCCCAACTGCCTGTAAAAGTAGTAGCTGTCCTTGCGCTCCTCTATGGGGGCAATTCCCTGCGGACAAGCGACGCAGAATCCACTGGTCAACCATATCTCCGGCTGCTCCACCGTGGTGGACGCGGGGAAGACATAATCGGCCATGGCGGCGGACGGAGTCATATAATATTCCATAACCACGTACAAATCGAGAGCTTGAAGCGCTTTGAAGACCTGTTCTGTGTTTGGCAGAGCGAGAAGCGGATTGCTAGCCAAAGTGATAGCCGCCTTCACTGGGTACGGTTTTCCGGTGATGATAGCCTTCATGACCTCTCTGGCGTGGGCCAGGTTAGAATGCCACGCCTCCGGGGGCATGGCATATCCCCTGGGAAGCTTCTTGTTTGCGGCATAGTTCCGCTCCCAGCCGGGAAATCCAAAGAACGGATACTCGTCGGCGCCGAGCTGCTTGGCCTTCTGACTTTCGGGAATCATGTCGTTGAGCTCAAGATATTCCCAGTCATGAACCTTGCCGATGTTGGCCGCCTGGCTGAAGATATCGCCGCCTGGAACTTCGAGGTTGCCGGTGATGGCCCGCAAAATGGCACGACCACGCGCACACTGGGTGGAGTTGACTCCCTGTTTGTCCAGGCCGAGACCGAATGGAATCACGGCTGACGCGGCTGACGCATACATAGTGACGGCTTCAACCATAAGGGCAGCCGGTATGGAAGTGATCTCCTCGACCTTTTCAGGCGTGTAGGATTCGACGGCTTCCTTAAGTTCGTCAAAGCCGAGGGTGTGGTTGGCGACAAAATCTTTGTCATAAAGATTGTTTGCGATTATGTACCGAATCCATCCCAACATCAGCGCGAGGTCTGTTCCCGGACGGATTTGCAGCCACAGGTCGGACTGTTCGGCCTCTTTTGTCCTGCGCGGATCAATAACGATGAGTTTGGCGCCGTTTTTTCGCGCTCTGGCGATCATGGGGGCTGTGCCCATGGGGTTTGATTTGGAAGCGTTGCATCCCCACAGAACGACACATTGAGAGCCCATGATATCGCTACCCATGACCATGCCTCCATAGGTGGCGTACTCGGTGGCGTAACTCGGGCACATGCAGATGGTGTTCACTCCGCATGTGTTTGGAGAACCGAAAAGGTTGAAGAAGCGACGACAGTCCCAGTGGTAGGTGCGTTTTGTACCGTGGGTAAACGTCAGCGTCTCGGCGCCGAATGCATCCCGCAACCTCGCAAGCTTTTCGGCCACTTCATCCAGAGCCTGATCCCAGCTTATCCGCTCCCATTTGCCTTCGCCTCTTTTCCCGACGCGTTTAAGGGGATGATTCAGCCGGTCTGGATGATAGATGTGGTCCAGCATCAATCTGCCACGCTCACAGAGTGCGCCCCGCGTAATCGGATGATCAGGGTCGCCTGTAATCTTCACGACCTTGCCGTTGTCAATATGCAGCAACATGCCGCAACGAGGATGGCATAACCCGCAGTAACTTCTTCGTGTTTCCATGATATGTTCCTCTCGTTTTTTTCGGGCATGCCTGTGGTGCAACCATGCCTCCGCTCAAGGTGCTTGTTTAGCTCTCTTCACTCAGACCTTGCGCTGGCGATATTCTTGCGTACGTTTTTCCAGTCGGTTCCATGGGTGAACAGGGATTCCGGCAGGGCTGCCAGCACCTTTTATGCGGGTTCAAAGAAATAGGGTGTATTTATGGTATCATTTATACCATGTTCGCAAATAGAATAAAGCCCCAATGTAAAAAACTCTTTTTCTTCGGTAGGCATAATATGCAGGAGTTACGCAACGAAATTTCGATGTCAGTGGAGGTGGCAATGTAGAGTGAAATTCGTTAACATTCTGGAATAATGAAATAATGTATTTGTTCTGTCCGGACGTACCAAGCTGATGGAGGTGCGGATGGGAGTGTTTCTGTTTTACAAGGATACTCGAAATATCGAACCAATGAGTAATGGCGCATAGTTGTTGAAACGGTGCGGGGTGAGTGAACGACGTGAATTTCGTATGGGGCCAGCGAGCTTTCTCTGAGGAGCAGACTCCAAATGCCATTTCCCTTCATCCTGAGCGCAACGCAATGGATGAACCTGGATCCCCCAAGTCTCATCCGACTCACTGATTCGAACCTGAATCCCTTGATGTTCATCGAATTGGTGTTGACCGAAGATCAATTCTACGGCTAGCGGTACCAGAAAGAAGGCCTACACCAACAACAGGGGTGCCTCTCCGTAAGCAGATCATTACCCGCCCATTGTATCACCCGATATCCCGCATAACATCTTGACCCGCAGCCGGTAGTTTTCGAAATTTCTGAAGCCGTACGCCCGCCTTTGGTACCGTTTCATTTTACGGAGAAAGTTCCCTGTGATTCCACTGTCTTTGATTGAGAGCCACTTTTCATCCCCTTTTTCGTGAAGAACCATGTTCAGCTGGTGTAAAAGCTAGATTAAGAAAGTGCTCATTGTCTTTTGTCTAGTTATTTCATAGAGGAGGAAGCCTTTTGTGATAAAAAGCACAAAAGCTAAGGCCATGGAGGTGCATTATGGCACAACACGAACGATCTGTATCCACCAGCAGGACAGCCGATTTCCCATTTGGCGGACTCGGTATGTCACTCGAAGTTTGTGAAGCGTATGCCGAAACGCTCCACGTTCAAGTACATACTTGGACTGTGGTCAATTATAGCGAAGACATACCGCTTTATCAGTCTGCTGTGTCGCTCTCTGGTTACAGGCTGCTCACCGTGCTCAATCGTGAGATTCGAGGACGATAACGACATTCTTTAGGAGAATCGAATGCAATTGAACCGTCGTGACTTTGTGAAGCTGTCTTCAGCAACGGCGCTTAGCGTGGCCTTTTGCGGCCTCGGTATGGCACCTGCGGAAGCGGAAATCAAGAAAATCGCGAGGATGAAGCTGAACGGTAATAAGGAAACGACCTCCGTTTGCGCTTACTGTTCCGTAGGATGCGGACTGATCGTCTCCACATCCCTGAAGACCAAACGTGCCACCAATGTGGAAGGCAACCCCGACCACCCCATCAACGAAGGATCTCTCTGCGCAAAGGGCGCAAGCTCCATCCAGATGACCGAGAACGACCTGCGCGACGGCAAATGTCTGTACCGCGCCCCCTATTCCGGAGAATGGGAAGAAAAAAGCTGGGACTGGTGCAAGAAACGCATCGCCAAGTTGGCCAAGGAATCCCGCGACAAGTCCTTCCAGGAAAAGAACGATAAGGGACAGGTAGTCAACCGCAACATGGGTGTGGCCTCCCTCGGTTCCGCCGCACTGGACAATGAAGAATGTTACGCAATGCACGCCTTCATGCGTGCCCAGGGCATCGTCTATCTCGAACATCAGGCCCGTATTTGACACAGCGCAACTGTTGCGGCTCTGGTAGAGTCGTTCGGACGCGGTGCGATGACCAATCACTGGAATGATCTTCAGAACAGTGATTGCATTTTGATCATGGGCAGCAATGCTGCCGAAAACCATCCCATTTCCTTCAAATGGGCTTTGAAAGCGCAAGCCAAAGGCGGAAAGATCATCCATGTCGATCCGCGTTATACGCGAACTTCTGCTCGGGCGGATAAGTTCATTGCGCTTCGTTCCGGTACCGATATCGCCGTTCTCGGTGGTATGATTAAGTACATTATCGAGAACAAGCGCTACTTCCCCGAATACATACGCGAGTACACCAACGCGCCTTTCATTGTTGGCAAAGACTACAAGTTCGAGGAGGGCATCTTCTCCGGGTTCGATCCGGAGACCAGCTCTTATGACAAGTCCAAATGGGCATTCGAGTGTGATGCCAACGGAATTCCTAAGAGGGATAAATCCCTGCAGGATCCGCGTTGCGTATTCCAGATTCTGAAAAAACATTACGAGCGTTATACGCTGGAAAACGTCTCGAAGATGTCGGGTATCTCCCCTGAGGATCTGATCGAACTCTACGACCTGTACTCTGCGACCGGTACTGCGGATAAAGCAGGCACGATCATGTATGCAATGGGCTGGACTCAGCACTCCGTCGGTGTGCAGAACATCCGCGCCATGGCCATGATCCAACTCCTGTTGGGCAACATCGGTATTGCTGGTGGTGGTGTGAATGCACTGCGCGGCGAATGCAATGTGCAGGGCTCCACCGACTACGCTCTTCTCTACCACATCCTTCCCGGATACATAGCAACTCCACTTGCAGGGCTGGACACTCTGGACCAGTACAACAAGAAGTTCGCGCCCGTGACCAATGACCCCATGAGCGCAAACTGGTGGCAGAACTATCCCAAGTATTCCGCAAGCCTGCTCAAGGCCATGTATTCCGATGATGATCCCAAAGATTCCTACAAATATCTGCCCAAGCTGGAAAACCACAAGGCAAGCGAATACTCCTGGATTCCGCTCATCGACCGCATGTACAACGGCGGATTTACCGGTGCATGGATCTGGGGCATGAACCCGGCCTGTTCCGGCCCAGACTCCGTCAAGACGCGCAAGGCCCTTGGGGAACTGGACTGGATGGTCAACGTCAACGTCTTTGACTGCGAAACCTCCAGCTTCTGGAAAGGCCCGGGGATGGACCCGTCCAAGGTGAAGACGGAAACCTTTTTTATTCCTTGCGCTACAGCAATCGAAAAGGAAGGCTCGGTCTCCAACTCCGGTCGCTGGATGCAGTGGCGCTATGCCGGTCCGGAACCCAAAGACGGCGTGCTCACCGACGGTCACATGTTCCACGAACTGTGGGAAGAGCTGGCTCATCTGTATAAAAAGCAAGGCGGCGCCTATCCTGATCCGATCACCCGTCTGAGCTTTGAGAACATGTGCGAGGACAATGGCCATGGCCATATGGAATTCAGCGCACAGAAGACCGCACGGCTTTGCAACGGCTGGTTCACCAAGGACACGGTCATCAAGGACAAGTCATTCAAAAAGGGACAACAGGTTCCCAGCTTTGCTTTCCTTCAGGATGATGGCTCCACCACCTCCGGTAACTGGCTCTACTGCAACTCGGTCAGTGACACGGAAAACAAGGCCGAACGCCACAACTCCAGCCAAACGCCCGAACAGGAGAAGATCGGACTGTTTCCGAACTGGACCTGGTGCTGGCCCGTCAACCGACGCATCCTCTACAATCGGGCGTCCGTGGACCCGCAGGGCAACCCTTGGAATCCGGAACGGGCCGTCATCAAGTGGAACGGTAAGAAATGGGAAGGAGACGTCCCCGACGGCGGTTGGGCTCCGGGCACCAAGCATCCGTTCATCATGCGCAAGAACGGCGTCGGGCAGCTTTTTGGTCCCGGCCGTACCGATGGCCCTCTGCCGGAATACTACGAGCCGTTGGAATGTCCGGTCGAAAAGCATCCTTTCTCCAAAACCCTTCACAGCCCGACTGCGGTTCAGGTGGCAGGGGAAGCAAAGGCCGTGTGCGACCCGCGCTACCCGTTCGTTGGCACCACATACCGCTTGACCGAACACTGGCAGACGGGGTCCATGACCCGCTGGTGCTCCTGGTTGGTGGAAGCCGAACCGCAAATGTTCGTTGAAATCAGCCCGCAGCTGGCAGAACTTCGCGGCATCAAGAATGGAGAGAAGGTCACCCTCGAGAGTGTCCGTGGCTCCATGTGGGCCATCGCCATGGTGACCGAGCGAATTCAGCCCTACAACATTGACGGCACGGAAATTCACATGGTCGGCATGCCCTGGCACTATGGCTGGGTTCGTCCTCTGGACGGTGGCGATTCTGCGAACACTTTAACGCCAAACGTTGGTGATCCTAACACCGGTATCCCCGAATACAAGGCATTCATGGTCAACCTGCGCAAGTGGAAAGAAGGAGATAACTAATGACGGGAAAAAGTTTTTTCGTTGATTTGTCCCTTTGTACCGCGTGTCGCGGTTGTCAGGTTGCATGCAAGCAGTGGAAGAACCTTCCTGCGGAAAAGACCCGCAACGTCGGGTCCCACCAGAACCCGCAGGATCTTTCGTCCAAGACCATCCGGCTTGTCCGTTTCCACGAAGCACGCGACGCTAACGATAAATTGCAATGGTACTTCTTCCCGGAGCAATGCCGTCACTGTCTTGAACCGCCCTGCAAATACATCGGAAACATGTACTGCAACGGCATTAAGCAGGATAAAGCGACCGGTGCCGTGATCATGACCGCAGACACCTCTCGCATGGGTAACAAGGTCACCTCAGAGGAACTGTGCCCATACAACGTGCCCCGTATGGATGCGGAAACCGGGCGATGGGTCAAGTGCGACATGTGCCTGGACCGGGTGCAGGAAGGCCGCCTGCCTGCTTGCGTGCAGAGCTGCCCCACCGGCACCATGAACTTTGGCGACCGTGAGGAGATGCTTGCTCTTGCGGAAAAACGCCTGGCCGAAGTGAAGGGAAAATACCCGGACGCATACCTTGCGAACCCCGAATCCGTCCGTGTCATCTACTTGTGCACAGCTCCGCCGGAAAGCTATAATGGAAACCTGTTGGCTTCCTTTGATGGCAGAAAGCTGGCGAACAAAGCTCTGGCCAGAAATGCTGTCAGCCGCCGCGACATCTTCGCCGGCCGTTTCAGCTCCAAAGTGAAAGTGTAAGCGCGCACTCATAGGAATTATTATGAAAAAAATATTCATCATGTCCCTGCTCTGTGTGTGCTTTGCCACAGTGGTTGCCTTTGCGCAGGAAAAGCAGGTTGCGGCTATTGATGCTCCTGATGATGATCTTGAGATCAATGTCATCAAAGGACACAGCAAGCGTAACCTCGGCGTCATTTTCAATCACTCCAGCCATGAACACTTGGATTGCTTCGAATGTCACCACAGAAACAAGGTGAAGGACACTCCCGAAGCTTGCTCGAATTGTCATAAAAATACAGATCCGGAGGCCGGTGGATACATTTCGTTCTTCCGTGCGATGCATGTCAAGAATCCGAAACGGAATTCTTGCCTCTCGTGCCACGTGGAACAATTTCCCGGCGATAAAGACCTGACTGGTTGTGTAAACTCCAGCTGTCATCCGACTGGATTGTACTAGGCAGAAACATCCTAAAGGTAGTCCTGGCCACAATGCATGCATCATCTTGTGGTCAGGGCTACCCCCAAAAAATGGTCCTCAACGGATTTCCGGGAAACGCGGCTCTCATTTTGTGAAAGAATTACTCGTGCTCTCGGAATCCGTATCCCATTCGTTTGAGTACATTAATTTTGTAGTTGATTCCTTCCCGCAAGCTGGCGTGCATGCCTGTCATGTAGGGTTTGAGCTTTGGACGTAGCGTCGGAGAGGTTCTTTTTTGGGCACCTTTTGGCGTGGTCATCGTAAGGATACCAAGGGGGCGCCGTTGTTTTAGCCCGCTTGTCCATTCCATTTTTTTGTGAAGAACCGAAAAAATAGAGGCCCTGAAACGGAGTAAAATCCTAAGCACGACGAATATCAAATCTGCTGTGGCGAGCAATCAATAAGGCACATCTGTTTGCTCAATAAATTCTGTCAGCTTATAGGCCCTGCCCATGCTGTCAACAGCCTCGATCTGATTTGCGGTGCTTTGGAGTTGAGTGTGCGATGCTCCCAGAGATGAAGTATAGGAGAGCTGCGTATATTGCTGGATTACTTTGGTCCGAAACGGCTTCAGGATATTTGAAGAGCATTCAACATATCTTTTCCCACAAAAACCATGAGTTCCTGATCTCCCGCAGTTGTTTGCCTGTCTGCTTTTTTCCCTACAAGAATGTCCCGTCCCAATAGTTGTATTTTTCTTTTTCTGAGATTTGCTTTCTTTGCCGTTAAGCGCGTTGAGAGTAATAATAATGGAAACATATATAGGAAAAATCTATGGATAAAGCATCTTTTTATAAGAATAACATATTTGTCTGGGTAAATGTATTTTGATAACTAATTAATCGAATATTATTGTCGCTCATAGAATAATAATAGCATTATTATCATAAACCCGCATATTAGCACTTGTTGTTTTTTTATTATGTTTTATTTAGCTATGTTGAGTAAGAAGTAGTTATAAAAAAAATTTCAAAGCCGTATTGCTATGAACATATATTGTTTTTATTAATATAATAATATTATTATATTTAGCGCAAAAAAATAGAATTTTTAAATGCATAATTGATCTTTTTATATAATATATCTGCAAAGAGATTGATGGCGTTTTAATAAAATAGTTCATAGAACGGGAAAGGAGGATTGGATGGCCAGAGAATTCGAAGATATTCTGAAAGATCTTGCAGACAGCGTACTTAACATGAATGAAGAGAAGGCCGAAGCAACAGCAAAAGAAGCTATTGAAGTCGGCATGGACGCTTTTGACGCGATCACCAATGGACTCGTTGTCGGTATGAACCAAGCCGGTGTTCTGTATGAACAGGAAGAATACTTTGTACCCGAACTCCTTATCTGCTCCGACGCTTTGTATATCGGGCTGGATATCCTCAAGCCACATCTGAAACGCGAGGATGAGAAAAAGAAAATCGGCTGCGTTATCGGTGTGGTGGAAGGCGATACCCATGATATCGGCAAGAATCTGGTGAAAATCATGTTGGATGTTGCGGGCTTCGAGATTCACGATCTTGGCCGCAATGTGCCCCTGTCAGCCTTTATTGAAACCGCCAAAGAAAAAGACGCCGGTCTGATTTGTCTGTCCACGCTGATGACCACCACCATGGATGGTATGAGCGCGCTTATTGAAATGTTGGAAGAAGAAGGGATTCGGGATCGATTCAAAGTAATGGTAGGCGGCGGCCCCATTTCGAAGGCCTTTGCCAAGAAAATTGGAGCTGACGGATACGCTGAAAACGCGGCCCAGGCCGTCAGTGTGGCGAAAGCGCTGTTCAACCTGCAAGATAAGGCTGCATAAGTCTGGAGAAATCATGAATATGTCGAACATTCCCGAAGACTCGCAGACGTCCCTGGAGCGGGTGCTGTGTTATCTGCAGGGCAAAGCGCCTCAACGCATTGCCTGCTTCCCTCTGATCCTCAACCAGGCCGCGCGCGTGCTCGGCGTACCCATTGGCGAATACAACCGCAACGGCGAATTGATGGGCAAATCCCATGTCGCGGCGTACAAACGATTCGGCAACGACCTGGTCCTGATCTTTTCCACCACGTCCACCATCGGCGAGGCCATGGGCGTAAAAATGCATTTTCTGGACGAGGACGCGCCGCAGATCGAAGAACCTGTCCTGCAAACGCTTGAAGATATCGAAAAAGTACATGTTCCCGACTGCTCCAGGGACGGCCGGCTCCCCGTGTATCTGGAAGCCACGGAGATCGCCGTCTCCGAAATAGGCAAGGAAACCTGCGTAAGCACCGTACTCGCCGGTCCGCTGACCACGGCCGCGGCCCTTCGCCCCATCGATAAATTTGTACGCGATCTTTACAAGAACAAGGAGTGGGTGCACCAGCTTATGGAAATCTGCACCGAGGCCTCCATTGTTTTTGTGGATGAAATTATGAAACGCGGCTCCCTGCCCATTGTGGTGGAACCCATCGGCACCGGTAATCTGATCAGCCCAAAACATTTTGCCGAGTTCGTCACCCCTTATCTGAAACGGGTGGCCGACCATATTCATGAAAAAGGGGGAGGACTCCCCGCCGTCCTGCACATTTGCGGCAACACCAAGCCAAACTTCAAACCCATGCTGGAGACGGATTTCAATATCTGGAGTCTCGACGCGCCTACGGACATCGCCGATGCCCGTAGCCAGGCCGGAGACAGGGTATGCCTGGTGGGCAATCTGAGCACCACCAATCTTCTCAAAGGCACGCCGGAGAGCATCGACGCCGAAGCCAAGGAAATCTGTGAGAAAGCCATGGGCAGCCCCGGCGGTTTCATCCTTGGATCCGGGTGCGAAGTGCCCATTGAGACGCCGTTTGAAAATATTGACGCCCTGGTAAACGCCGCCCGGAAGTATGGCCGCCTTGACCAGTAGCCCCGCACCCCAGGCGGGAATCCCGACGGTTCCCGCCTTTCTCGTCTGCGGCTTTCTGGGGGCGGGCAAGACCACCTTCCTGCTCCGCCGGTTGCAGGAAGCCGGCTCCGGAACTGCTGTGCTGGTCAACGAATTCGGCGAATTGGGACTGGACGGGGCTGTCATCAGTCGCAGGGCCGGAGTCGACGTCGTCGAAATGCCCGGAGGCTGCGTCTGCTGCAGTCAACGAGAGGGGCTCATCGCAAGCGTGGAACGCATCGTACGGGAGTTGCAGCCGAAAAGGCTCTTTCTGGAGCCCAGCGGAGTGGCCGAGCTCTCGGCGATGATCGCAAGCCTCGCGGACGATCGTCTAACAGGCCTGATCCACCTGGAAGCTGCCGTCACCATGGTCGATGCGACAACATTTCTGGAATACTCCGACCCCGATGCCTTTGGGACCTTTTTTCAGGATCAAGTGGTCCACGCCGATCTGGTGGTGGTAAACAAGATGGACCTGGTGGATGCGCAAGAACTCAAGGCGGTTGTTGAGCGAGTTCTGTCTCTGAACGCCGACGCCGTCGTGGTCGCGGCGGAACACGGGCGACTTGCGGAGACGCCGATATTGAGCAGAGCGTCCCGGTCCGCGAAGTCCGATAAAGTCGAGAGCCCGCTTTTTGAACGGGTGGAACTGCTGCTCAGACGGAACACGGCAAAAGAGCGGATCCAAGCATTTCGCGACAATCTGGAGCAAGGTCGCTACGGTCGCGTCATCCGCGCCAAAGGCTGTCTCCATCTGAAGGAAGAAGGCTGGATCGAAATCCACTATTCCGGTCGACGCTTCGACATTCGCGAAGGGTTCACCTCGGCCCAACCGCATCTGACGGTCATCGGCCTTGACTTGAACGGCGACAGCCTGCGTTCGGACATGGGAGTTCTTTCGCCGCTGACACTCGCCGGTAGCGCTCTACAGGAAGAAGGAAAGCAAATATGACTATGTCTCCAAAAGAACGGCTGCTTAGGACCTTACGGCAACAATCAGTGGACCGGGTCCCTTTCATCTGCCCGGGCGGCATGATGACCATGGCCGTAACCGAAGCCATGGACGCGCTCGGCGAGGGCTGGCCCGAAGCTCACGAGGGAGCTTCCGAGATGGCGCGTCTGACTACGGGAATGGTTGAGCTTGGCGGTCTGGAGAATCTCGGCGTGCCCTATTGCATGACCGTGGAGGCCGAAGGTCTGGGCGCGGAGATCGCGCTGGGCAGCAGAATCCGTGAGCCCCACGTCATGTCGTATCGCATGAGCAATCTGCTCGACTACGCGCCGCTGCATCCTTTTGATCCCTCCGAAGGACGCGCCCGGGTATGCGCCGAGGCTATTGAAATACTCAAGACGAAGAATTCGGAGTTGCCCATCATCGCAAACCTGTCCGGGCCGGTGAGCCTGGCCACGTCCGTGGCCGACCCTATGCTGTATTACCGGGCTCTGCGTCGCGACAAGGAGACTGTGCACCGGCTCAACGACTTTTGCACCGATGTCGCCATGCGGCTTGGGGACGCATGGGCGGACGCGGGAGCAGATATCATCTGCATCGCCGATCCCAGCGCCACCGGCGACCTGATCGGACCCAAGGCTTTCGAGGAATTCGTCATACCGTATCTGAACCGGATGAGCGACCATTTTCAGAATCGCCGCGGCATACCGGTCATCGTGCATATTTGCGGCGATATCGGCAGCTTCAAGGACCTTCCTTCCAAGCTTACGGCAATGGCGGTCAGCGTGGACTCCCAGGTGTCCATCCGCAATCTGCAGAAGCAAGCCAAAGGGAAAGTCGCTATGGGCAACGTCAGCACCTTCGCCCTGGAGAAAGGCACGCCTGAAAAGGTGGCCCAAGCGGCTCTGGTGGCGCTTAAGCACGGGGTGGATATCCTGGCCCCGGCCTGCGGCATCGCCCCCGGCACGCCTCTGGCCAATATCCGCAGCCTTTCCCGCCTGGTGCAAGGAGATGATTATGAATAAGTCTGCTCGTCTCGACGGGGATACTTCCGAGGGGCAAGGACCGGAGATGGGGGGGCTGCCATGCCGATAGTTCGCTTTGTCCATACCGGCTCAGAAGCGTCCGTGCCTGAGGGGACCAGCATCATGGATGCGGCGAACATGGCCGGAGAGGAGATGGAATCGCCGTGCAACCGTACGGGCGTGTGCGGCAAATGCCGGGTACGGCTCTCGCCTGAATCCATGGGCCGCGTTGTCATACCCGGCGATTCGCGTCTGCCGGAGAAACTGCGCGCTACCGGGCATGTCCTGGCCTGCGAAACCTTCATTCATGGTGATATTGAGGTGGAGCCCGCGGCCCGCGCCTCTGGCGAGGCGTTGCGCGTCCTGGAACACGGTGTTTCCGCGACCGGCGAGTTGGCTCCGGCCGTCCATAAACGGTATTACCCGGACAGGGGCCTGACCGCGATCATGGCCGAGGATCTGCAACTGGGGACAGAGGAAGGGGACACCAGCGGCAAGGTCTACGGCGTTGTGGTGGATATCGGCACCACCTCCCTTGTGGCCTCCCTTGTGGATCTTTTGACCGGACAGGAACTGTCCTGCGTTTCGCGGCTCAATCCCCAAGCCCGGCTGGCCCAGGATGTTCTCTCCCGTATCTCTTTCGCTTCCAACGAAAACGGTTTGCAGGAGATGTGGACCCTGGCGGCCAAGGCTATCAACGAAATGCTTGAGGAGGTCTGCTCCCGGGCCGCGGTCAGCACCGACCACGTCTATGAGATCATGTATTGCGGGAACACCTGCATGCTTCATCTCGGCGCAGGGGTCAGTCCCGCGTCTTTGGGCAAATATCCTTACACCCCGGTCCTTCGCGGCAACCAGTATCTCACGGCGCCGGCCGCCGGACTGAAAGCCGCGCCCCTGGCCCGTGTGTACCTCCCGCCCATCATATCCACCTATGTCGGCGCGGACATCACCGCGGGGATACTCGGGGTTCGTCTGTATGATCAGCCGGGAGTCTGCCTGCTGGTGGACATCGGGACCAACGGCGAGATGGCCCTGTCTTTCGACGGCAAATTGCGGGCCACGTCCACCGCGGCCGGTCCCGCCTTTGAAGGGATGAACATCAGCTGCGGCATGCGGGCCGGCAACGGCGCCGTGGAACGCGTCACCTTCGGGGACGATGGAAACATCGTCCACAGCGTTATCGGCCAGGGCGACGGCGCGACGCCTAGCGGACTCTGCGGGAGCGGGCTCCTTGATTTGTCCTCGGAATTGGTCCGTACCGGCCTTGTGCAGAAAAATGGGCGCTTCGTGGATCCCGGGAACGGCTCGTCAGGCCTGCCCTTTACCGAGCGCCTGATTCGCCGCGACGGCCGCGCAGCCTTCGAGCTGACGCCAGACGTGTATCTCACCCAAAAGGACGTCCGTCAGGTCCAGCTGGCCAAGGGAGCCGTTCGCTCGGGTATCGACATCATGCTGGAGCGTTCGGAGCTCAAACCCGAAGATGTGGACCGCGTCCTCATCGCCGGAGCTTTCGGCTACCACCTGTCGCCGGAAAGTTTACTGACTCTCGGACTGTTGCCGCCGGCCTTTGCCGGCAAAATTGAATTCGTGGGCAACACCTCCAAGACGGGAGGGCACATGCTGCTGACGCACGCTCCCAGCCGCAAGGCGTTGACGGCCTTGATGGCCGACGTGGACGTGGTGGAGCTGGCCGAATACGAGAATTTTGATCGGGTATTTGCCAAAAGCATGGGGTTCTGACATGGCGAATGAGCGTTCTGCTTTAGGCATCGGGATTGATACGGGCGGCACCTATACGGACGGCGTGGTGGTGGACTTGGCCACCTCTGAAGTGTTGTCCAAGTGCAAAGCGCTGACAACGCCTCACGACCTGCGACTGGGCATTGACGGCGCGCTCCGAGGGCTGGACCAAAGCCTGTTCAAAGACGTCAGCATCGTGGCTCTGTCGTCCACCCTGGCGACCAACAGTGCGGTTGAAGGCAAAGGAGCCCGCGTGGGTTTGCTCATGACGGTTCCCAATCCCCAGACCTTTTCCCTGCCCGACGCGCTCCCCTGCGAACGCGCGGCCGTTATCTCCGGAGCCCATGACCGCCATGGACAGGAAACATCCGCTCTTGATCCCGTTGCCGCGGAGAAGGCGATACTCTCCATGCTCGAAGACGTGGACGCCTTCGCCGTCTCCAGCTACTTCAGTATTTACAATCCATCCCATGAAAAAGACTTGCGTGAGATCATCGCACGTTTGAGCGAAAAGCCTGTTGTTTGCGCACATGAGTTGTCAGGAGCGGTGGGCATGATGGAAAGAGGGGCGACAGCCTCCCTGAACGCTCGTCTCATGCCGCTGATGCGGGAACTCATCGCGGCTGTGGAAACCATGCTTCAGGCGCATGGAATTGACGCCCCCCTGATGGTGGTCAAGGGCGACGGCTCCATGGCCAGCGCCGAGTCCTGCCGGGAACGGCCAGTGGAGACCGTGCTGTCCGGTCCTGCCGCCAGCGTGTATGGAGCTTGCCGCCTTTCTGGTCTGGAGGACGCCCTTGTGGTCGATATGGGCGGAACCACGTCGGACATCGCCATGGTGGTCGGGAGGAGCGCCGGACTCGATCCGCGCGGGGCCAAGGTCGGCGGCTGGCAGACCAAGGTGCAGGCCGTGGACATGTGGACCATAGGCCTGGGAGGCGACAGCCGGATAAGCGTCGGGGCGGAAGGCTCCATTACTTTGGGCCCCTGCCGCAGCATGCCGCTCAGTCTGGCGGGCATGAGGTTCTCCGGCGTCGCGGACAGACTGCGAGCCTTGCTTGCATTGCCCGAGAACAAGATCAAGGAAGAACAACGCCGTTTTTATTGTCTGCTCAAGCGCCCGACGCGCGTCCTGACACGGGGAGAGCACGCATTGTTGGACGAACTGGACGGAAATGTCCTGAGCCTCGCCGAAATAAGGGAACGCATCGGCTATTTCGTGGATGTGGACAAACTCCACGAGATCGGGGCCGTTCTTGAGACCGCACTGACCCCCACGGACGTCATGCACGCAGCGGGAAAGCTAGATTTTTGGGACACCGAAACCGCTAACCTGGCTGTTGCCATAGTCGCGAGACGTCTCAAGGCAACGCCTGAAAACCTGATTGAGCGAGTCCGGGAGAAAATTCACGTCATGCTGGCTCGCGAGATGGCTGCCAAGGCGTTTCACGCCGATTCCGCCGTGGCCGAAGAATGGAACGATGAGTATCATCGTTTTCTCGATAGGCTGCTGACCATGTCCGGGGCCTGCCCCATGGAAGTTGCTCTGAATTTACGACTGCCGGTCGTCGCCGTGGGAGCCCCGGTGGAGGCCTATTTTCCGGATGCGTGCAGGAGGGTGAACGCGAAACTGGTTATTCCTCCTCATGCGGAGGTGGCAAACGCTTACGGCGCGGTGACGGGCAAGGTTGTCGAGCGCGCGGAAGCGCTGGTGCGTCCGCTCCCCACGCCGCGTGAAGGCTATCAGATCGTGGGTCCGGCGCGTCTTGACGAGGCGCTTAGACTAGAAGACGCCGTGCGCATGGCCGGCGAACAAGCCGGCAAAGCTGCAGAGCAGATGGTTATGTCTCGTGGCGGCTGCGGCGTTCAGATCACTTTTGATCGCGACGACGTGACTGCTCCTTTGCCCGAAGGCTGGGGAGACGCCGTGCTCATGGAGGTACGGATCACCGCTACGGCTGTGGGGTTGCCTGCTGTTCGTCAATCCAATGAGGAATCTTTGCGAGCCACTCTCTAAGAAGCACCGGATCGGATTGCGTCTCTTCGAGTTCCAGGTTGAAATCCCGGCAAAAGTTCTGAGCGCTGGCCAGGGTCTTTTCCTTGTCGCCCACATTAGTGTCGATGAGCAGGCCTCTACGGTAGTGCTGAAACACGCGTCGCGCCATCTGCATGGGATCCCTGCCGTACTTCACGACGCGGTCCAGATGCAGCTCCTTGATGACCATCTCGGCGCCAATTTCCGCCCAGCCGGGTGTCATGAACCAGGTCCCGACTTCTTTTTTGACTTCCTCTGCGTAACGTTCCGGCCCCATCAACAAAGAGATGCAATCGTCAACCTGAGGCAAGATGACCGGAAGGCTGCAGTCTTCTTCAATCCCCTTCAACGACTGACAAAAGCCGTATCCCAGGAAGACAACGTCCGCTTTGCCATTGAGTTTGTTGACTTCTTCGACAATGCGTTCGCGCATATTCGTGGGGTTCACATGCAGCGCGGCGTCCAGGTAGATGATGTCTGCAGTCCAGTCAAAGGATTTGAGAGCTTTTTCCAATTCGAGTTGCAAAATACTGCATGCCACGATTCCAATGCGCATACAAACTCCTTGAGCTGATTCAATGTTCAGTAATAAATACAGACAAGAGCGTCCGTATAAAGCCGCGCAAAAGAGAGTTTTCGCAGCAGGATACGGTATAAAAGAGACACTCAGACTATCCTGACGCTGATTATAGAAAAATCACTGCAGAGAAATTCTCGACATTGTTATTATTAAATATGTTTATAAAAACAAATTCTCTATTAATGACGAGTTGTTAAATGATACATTGCTCGTCTTGAAGTGTCAAATTCATACCATATGTGGATTGAATCGATTGAGCTTTCATCTGTCTCTTCGTGCAAAGCAAGAAACGGAGGGCTGATCGGATCACCACTCTTCGCTATTGGTCTGAAAATCTCCTGTTGTTCCATTAAATAAGCCCCTTGCGATACAATGTCGCAAGGGGCTTTCTTGACGGGCTCTGGTCCCGATTTTAAAAATCATGGGGCCAGTGGAAGCTACGCTACGTTATCTGGCGATTTTCTTGAAGGCTTCGGTCTGCGCCTGGATGCCTTTTTCAGCTGCGAAGCGTTCGATGCTCGATGCTCCGAAAAAGCCGTCGATGTCTTTGATTTTATTAATGACGTACGCGGCGTCATCAGGTTCGGCGATGGGACCGCCGTGGCAGATGACCATGATGTCCGGATTGACCTGTTTACCGGCCTTGATGATTGCATTGATTTTGTCGACGCAGTCATCCAGGCTGAGGGCTGTCTGGGCTCCGATGGTTCCCTTGGTGGTCAGCCCCATATGGGCGACGAGGATATCAGCGCCGGCTTCAGCCATGGCCGCGGCCTGTTCGGGGTCGAATACGTAGGGGGTTGTCAGCATATCAAGCTCGTGCGCCTTGCGGATCATCTCGACTTCCAGGCCGTAGCCCATGCCGGTCTCTTCCAGGTTCTGTCTGAATACGCCGTCGATCAGGCCCACAGTGGGGAAGTTCTGCACGCCGGCAAAGCCCATGGCCTTTAACTGGGCCAGAAACACGTCCATAACTCTGAAAGGATCGGTTCCGCACACACCTGCAAGCACTGGGGTTTCCTGTACGACGGGGAGAACTTCTGCGGCCATCTCGACGACAATCTGGTTGGCGTCGCCGTAGGAGAGAAGTCCTGCCAGGGAACCGCGTCCGGCCATTCTGTACCGGCCGGAGTTGTAGATGATCAGCATATCCGCCTGACCTTTTTCACTGCTCTTGGCAGTAATGCCGGTGCCTGCGCCGACACCCAGCAGAATTTTACCTTCCGCAACCTGCTTGCGGTACATGGCCATGATTTCAGTTCTTGTCTTTTTGTTCATGCTCATATTCCCCTGAATTATGGTTAGCTGTTAGTAGACAGCAAATCGATCAATTTTTGTGCGGCCGCTTCGGCAAAAGCCTGGTCGTTGATGTGCAAGGGCAGTTCGATAAGCTCCACCGTGTCTTTGTTCAAGCCCGTACGGAACTCATTGAACAAGGCCTCGTCCTCGTCTTTTCCGTAAAAGACCTGATCCGGCGCATCAATCATGGATACGCCTTTCAAGGGCAGCATCATGACCGTGGGGCCCTTGGCCATGTTCAATTTTTCGGTGATTTTTTTGCCGATCATCTTGTTTTCTTCCACTGACGTCCGCATCAGCGTAATAGTGGGGTTGTGCTTGTACAGCAGCCTGTCCTTGAATTGCTTGGGAACGGTGTCTATGGCGTCAAAATTCACCATGTCCAGCGCTCCGACGGACACGACCTGGGGGACGCCCTTTTTGCCCGCGGCCTCCAGGCGATGCGGACCCGCAGCCAATATGCCGCCGACAAGTTCATCACACCATTCGGTGGTTGTCAGATCCAGGACGCCTTCTATGAAGCCCCCATCGATGAGCGCTTCCATGGATTGGCCGCCAACGCCTGTTGCGTGGAAAATCAGGACTTCGTACCCTCTGTCTTCGAGGTAGGCCCTGGCAAAGTTGATGGCCGGGGTGGTGACCCCGAACATGGTCGCGGCGATAAGAGGTTTCTTCTCGACGGGGGGCTGGTTGTTGGTGAACTTTACCATCCCGGCAATGGCAAAGGCCGCGTTTGAAAATATCGTTGTGGAAATGGAATTCAGGCCCGCGACATCCACCACGGAAGGCATCATGACGATGTCGCTGGTGCCCACGTATTTTGCCGTATTCCCGGATGCCACGGTGGATACCATGAGTTTTGGCACCCCGATGGGCAATGCTCGCATGCCGGGGGTTACAATGGCTGTTCCTCCAGTGCCTCCAAAGGAAATGACTCCGTCGAACTTTCCCTGGCGGTAGAGTTCCGGCAGCACTTTTTCCATTCCCTTTGTGAGAATTTCAGTTGCCAGGGCTCGATCTTTTTTTTCTGCAATTTCATGAATGTCTACCCCGGCGGCTTTTGCGATCTCGGCATTTGAAACATCCGGCTCGAAAGCCGGTTCAAACACACCTGTGTGGATTGTAAAGGTTTTTAATCCCAGGCTCTGGATCAATTCTACAACATACGTGTACTCTGCGCCTTTTGAGTCAAATGTTCCTGCAATTGCAATTGTTTTCAAAATGTTACCCTCAGCATTGAAATTAACGATTTACTGATGTCGTAAAACATGTTTGCAAACAGCATCACTGATTACAAATCAATACTACGAACTGGAGTGCTGAAAGTAAATGTGTCTATGTTGCAATTAGTTGTGTTTATGTCTCCTTTGGAAAACGCTTGGCTTTATTCCTATGTATTTTTTGAACATTTTACTGAATTGACTGTAGTCCCGATATCCGACCAATTCCGACACGTCACTCAGGCTGATGTTCAGATTCTCTTTCATGATGTCGGTGGCCTTTTTCATGCGGAATTTTACCAGATATTCGGGGAAACCGCATCCGATCTCCTTTTTGAAAAGCCTGCTGAGATGACTTCTTGAGATGTGGGAGATCTGTGCTAGATCCACAAAAGAGATGTCATGCATGTAGTTTTCGGCGACGTATCTTTTTACAAATTCTATGTACTCAAAATGCTTGGTTACGCCGTCCAGCATTTTCAGCATCAGTTCATCCTTGCCCAAATGATCCGAGGTCTTGAACGCCTTTGTGATATTGATAATGGATTTTTCCGAAGGAATGCGCTCGAAGGAAGATCCCCCGATGTAGCCCATTACATTCAGATTATTGTACATATACTGAATATCAATAGGACTTTTCACAGGTCCGCCATAAATCATTTTTATGACATCCGGCCGTATCTGGTCGCATACGGAAAAGATATTCAAGGCTCTTTCCTTGGCGGCTTCCAGCGAAAGAACCTTCTTTGCGCCGAGAATTCCGCCCACGGTAAAGCCCAAATGGGCGCAGATGATGTCGGCTCCGGCGTTGAGCATGTCCCGGGTCTGTTGTTCGTTGAAAACAAAGGCGATGGTGAACAGGTCTTTGGCATGCGCGATTGCAATGGCCCGGACTTCGGTCTGATAACAGCTGCCTTCTTCTTCAAGCGCTTCGCGGAATTGTCCGTCGATCAAACCGAGGGTTGGATAATTATTGATCCCTTCGAATCCAAGGGATTTAATGCGTTCGATATAGTATTCCAGGTCTATGGATGGATCCGTGGCGTTCAAGCCGAAGATAAGCGGAATTCGTGTAATCAGCGTCTTAATTTCGCGTAAGGAATACTCCATGACCATTTCATTGCTGTTGTAAAAGGGCAAATAACCGGCAAGGGAACTCCTTCCCATTTGCCGGAACCGGCCTGAGTTGAGCAACAGCAGGAAATCCGCTCCGCCCATTTGGGCGTACTTTGCCGTTATACCGGCTCCGGCAGCCACTCCAATGAGATGCTGGTTCCGTTGTATTTGTCTCTTCAGAGTTTCAAGAATATGCTGGCGTGATATCATCTTTGCTCATTTCTTCTACACAAGAATCTCTGTGCCATAGAGGCGGCAGGTCAGGGAATAGGCGCGATTGGCCCGGGCCTGAATGGTCTGCTCGTCCAGCGGCCCCAGGCGGCCAAAGGCCTGCCGTATCTGCACTTCTCCGAACAGCAGACTGATGTAGGTCTCTGCAGCGTCTTTGGGGTCAACGTCGTTGCGAAAACAAGCGCTGCGTATCAGGCTGCTCATGAGGTCGCCAATCAGTGCGACCATCTCATCCCGGGCCGCCCGGTCAATGGCCTCTGCCAGAATTCCTGTTTCCCCTGCGTCCGCTATGGCTGCGCGATTGATGATAATGGCTTTTTCGCCGGTGGTGAACCGCAACAAAAGCGGGCCAAGCGCACGCAAGATCTCGGCAGGGGCGAGTTCCCTTTCGAGCGCATTGCGAAGCAAGGCTTTTACCTCATGCGCGTTCGTATCGATCAGACTCTTAAAAAGGTTTTGCTTGTTGCCATACCAGGCGTAAAGCGTCTGGTTGGAGGCTCCGGCACGCTTAGCAATCAGCAGCATGCTGGTACGGCGGTAGCCATTCTTCGCCAGCAGTTCGAATGCCGCGGCTTCGATCTGTCGTCTTCGTTCTTCCTGTTGGGCAGGTTTCATTATTCTCACCTTTATTCGCTTGACAGGAACCGTACACAAATGTACGGATAAGTCAACAAGCGTACATATGTGTACGGTATCTGGAGGTCGCTATGAACGCACTGAAATGGGGAGCAATCGGGGTAGGGCTGGTAGCCGTGCTTACGGCGGGCGTTGTGACTTATGGGTCCTGGCGAACAGAGCAGGTGATTGCCGCCTTTCGTGAGGAAGTGGCCAGGCTCGGCGCCGCTTTTCCTGCGCCTGCCATGGACGCCGAGGGACTGAAGCGTTTGCCTGAGCCTGTGCAGCGCTATTTCGATTTCGCGTTCACCGGTCCGGTGCCGCGTTATGCGTCAGTCCGCCTGAAAGCAGCGGGGCAGTTCCGTCTCCCTATGGCAGAGAGCTTCAACAAGGCTCGCGCTGAACAAGTCATCGCCATAGGCACGCCAGCGTTGTTGTTCTCGGAAAAAATAACATTTGTTCCCGGTGTTTGGGCGCGGGCTTATGACTACTTCGCCCAAGGGAAGATGGAGATGCGTGCTAAAGTGTGTGGTCTGTTTACAGTGGTAGACCAGCACGAAACCCCGGAGCTGAACCGCATCTCTCTGCGGCGCTGGTTGCTGGAAAGTGCGCTCTGCCCTCAGGGACTGTTGCCCGGCGGTCCGGTAACGTGGACACCCATCAATGAAAGCAGCGCCCTGGCGACGGTCACGGCTGACGGTCTTTCCGCATCCATGGTTGCGCATTTCGATGGCCAAGGGCGCATGACGCAGATGGTGGCCACAGAGGACGGGGACCTGACCACGCCGTATCACGGCTCCGGAGAGCACGTACGGCGGAGTGATTGGCGCCAGGTGGGCAATCAGATGATCCCCCACGGGTTCGCCATCTCAAGAATGGCTGCGGGCAAGGTGTATCCCTTTTGGGAGGGGCAGATCACTGAAATCCGTTTCGTAAGCGAATAAGTTTGGAGCCGGTATGGTTAGAAAATGATCAGGGTGTTCCGATGGAGAATGGCATATGGTGTATTGGTAGGATGGTTGGAGTGAACCCAGTCCTAGATAGACCAATTCGGTGCCCCTTCGGTATGCCTGGATCCCGCAGGAGTTCTCTAAAATTTCGACAAAAATTGCTATATGTTCTATAAAAGTCAATAAAATCCTGTTGTTAATTATTTAATGGGCATGAAATATAAAAGGTCAGGATTTCAATTTTACTCAATTCTACCAATAATTCTCCGTAGCATAAAAGCTGGTTCTCTGATATAGGTGAATAGCTTTTTGTGTTTGCGGCGAGCTATGGAGACGCGGTGGTATAGCTGGGGTGATTGATCGTTGTCGGAATTTTGGTGATAGATTTGAATGCCGTTTATCTACTAATTTCTTCAGTACTAATTTTAGCTCCTATCTTAATGGTATTATACATCCGTAGAAGATATAAAAAAGATGATTATTTAGAGAGAATCTGTGGAAGTATAAAATCCAAAGGGTATATTGATAATCGATCAAAAGAAAGTTGCTCACGGGATTATCAACAAGCGATGTTTAGTAAGGAACTATATGACTGGTGTGAATTATTACAACAAGAGTTAGATAGTATGCCGTCTGGGGTTCTAATGTTTAATGCTCCAGATATTATGATATTGGGAATTACAGAAAGAATTGAAGTTAGAATTTCACAAAAATTAGATTGTTGTTTGCTAAATAATTTAAAAGGAAGAGGCTTTCCACAGACTGAAATTTTAAAAATTTCTTCTTTAATGAAAGTTAAATTAACTGGTGATTCTTTTACTATAATAGAATTGAATGAAGAAGAACAAATAATTTCAAAAAAAGAATACTCAGAATGGGCATGGGATGTGATGCCAAAGAAAAGTGGAATCAGAAAACTTTATCTTCATGTTACTTTGAGAATGATACTTCCACATGGAGAAGAGCGAAAAGATCACCCGGTATTAGAACGCGAAATCAATGTTAATGTGAATTTAAAGTTTTCCTCTAAGAAAATAATTAAAAAGTATTGGAAGTGGATAATTTCATCTCTAAGTCTGCCATTGATTATTTGGATTATCCAAAAAGTACTTGAAAAATATTTTTTCTAAATAGAAGATTTCCACATTTTTTATCTTGTAAAAGTGTTAAGGTTTGATGATTTTTCATTGTATTATGTGCGTTTATGCTTAATCAAAAAACGCAACACTGAATAGCTAAAAGAAAATGGAAGTATAGTAATAAAATTATTGAAACACTTAGTTTAATAACAGAATATTAAATTTAACCAGATAGCCAAATTAATTTTACAAAAGTTTGTAAAACATTATATCTATTTCTCAAAAAACAGTGTAGTAATAGCAATGGAAAGGTATTGAGATTATCATGAAGTCAATAATAATAAATTTATCTTTGATGGACATAATGAAAAACTGACTAAATTATCCTTAGCAATAAGATTTGGTATTGGAACTAGCGATACATTTGAAACAAGGCTATGGACTTCAGGGGTAAAAAAGGCTGAATCCACCAGGGGGCAGCCAATAAATTGTAGTGGTTAAGATTACGTCTGAACTATTACAGATTATTCAAACTTCGTTTGTATGATCGGCGCACGACACCGGTCAATATCGCGATTAATATCCACAGGAGCCGTTTTGAAACTCTTTATCGCTTTTATGTCATCAAGCGTTATCTCTGCACTTGTGGCAGCCCTCGTTACTCTCCGAATAAACGCAAAAAACATACACATCGAAAATGTTACGCAGGAGCGTGCTAAGTGGCGCAATTCCATGCGCACCCTCTCGGAATCAATAATCAAGTTTGCTAGGTCAGACAATTTTGATACTGTAAGTCTTCTTTGCTCACAGCTCGCTCTTAACGTGAATCCTTTTGATAGCGAAGACATGGCATTAATTCAGGCTGGGAAAAAATTGTGTACGGTCGAAGACAAAGAGGATCAGGTTGAGGAATTCACTCAGCGCATGGCGCTGTTGCTTAAACATGATTGGGAGCGAGCAAAGCGAGAGGCGCGCCCTTGGTTTTTTCGTGGAGTGAAACCCAGGCGTATCCCATATAACGAGTTCAAAGGACTGTGTTCTAAAGAGCAACCAATCAGCCCTTTGAACAAAAAGTCACTACCATTATTTTTCCATTTCGCTACGCTGGCATTTTCAGCTGGAATCATATTTTTTTTGGCCGCCAATCTTGTTGAACCATTTCAGCAGTTGGTAGTAATCTTCAATGACCCAATCAATAATTACCCCATCTGGGCCTGGGTTAAGTTCTTTTTTTGGTCTGTTTTCTACGGTTCCACGTGGTCCGCCCTTTATTTATGGTTCAAGGCTAGTGAAAAGAAATTTCTTGAAATCTGGTTTGCCAAATGAAAGCTAACTATCTTGCTTCACCGGATATGGCCTCAAAGTGAGCCTTTCCGGTGAGTAATTTATTAGGAGTTACGATATGTTCTGTTGGTTATGGCTAATTGAAAAATGTTTGCCAATTGGGAGTCGGTGATTTAACATACTACAAAATCGGCTCCTCTCGGGAATCACATCAAATCCCGACCAAATTTACCGCTCGCTCTTCCGCACAATACCCTGACCCGCAGCCGATAGCTTTCGAAGCTTCCCAATCCGTACGCCCGTCCCTGGATTATAAATCCATAGAATACCTTCAACATATTGAAACAAAAGTCGAACGCTTCGCATTCAATGAAAACATACGACGTCTTTGAGTTGCTGGCCGTATGCTTGTTTTTTATGTAAAGATGCCATTGCGGATGGCATATGCGCAAAAGAACTTGACTCCATAATAAAAGAGGCTATTTTCACAGTGACTTAGCTATCACAGAAAATCCAGGCCGGATCACGGACAGCGGTTCCGGGGGCGAACATAGAACCAGCGCAAAGCAACGAGGACAGGATATGAACGCAGAACAGGAAAAGCTCAAAACCATTTACGTAGGCTACCATCCTCGGGCGAATGACGGCAGCCCGCCGCAGTTACGCTCCCTTAACGAATCCATTGCGGCAATGGATTCCTTCAACAAAAGCCAGGAGGAGGGGAGATTTCGGGCCGAGGTTTTCGAAATCGCCTACAGCGATCTTTACACCGTTGGCGTTTGGGAAACGAAAATCGGCAAAATATGGCAGTACATCTGATTCCAGCCAGAATCCTTTCATACCGTTTCCTCAGCCCATGTAACCCGCCACACAGAAATTTGAATGGGCTTTTGGAGGAGAGGAGCGGACTCCTCTCCTCCAAAAGCCCGGCCCGGATTCTTTTCGAACGATACCGGGCCGCATGGAAGTAGACGTACTCATAGAATAAGAGCGCTTCATTGCGTGTATTTTTGGCTCTTAATGATTCTCGCCAAAGCAGCCCCCCCTTCAGAAGCACATCGATTCCCGACTGATTGTATCGTTCGATCACTCTCCTGCAAGAAGTACGAGGTCTTTCCACAAGTTCGCAGAGGCACAACAGGAAATTCCTTGAGCTGAAGCAGCCTGCTCAACTGTCCACCTTGTTTCCGCCCCCGAGTGATCCATAGGACTAAGCCCGCTTGTTTCAAGGGGAAAGGAGGGCGGCAATGACCGTTTTGTTTTGTAATCTGTTTTTATGATGCAAATCATGGTCATTGATAAGTTATATCTATTTGTTCTGCGCTGGAGTTTAGTCTAACAGACTAAAATTGGCTGATATTTTGAATTATACAATCTCAATCGGAGTGGAGTGGCTATGCGTAAATGTTCATTGGTGTTGTGCGTCCTCATACTGAGCATGGTGTTTGCGTCAAATGTGATGGCAGCAGATGAACTCCAGCAGAGTGGCAAAGGCATCAAAATATGGTTTGATACCGGCGGTCCTGTTGGCGGTCCTTACAATACTATTTTGCAAAACGGGGCCAAGCAGGCTGCCATCGATCTCGGATGTGAAGTGGAATATATGTACTCTGACTGGAGCCCCCAAAAGATGATTGAAAATTTCCAGAAGGCTCTTGCTGCGAATCCTGACGGCATCATCATCATTGGCAGCCCCGGAGACGAAGCGTACGCGCCTTTTGTTGATGAAGCTGAAAAGAAAGGCATCATCGTGACCTCCACCGACACCGAGCTTCCGGCATTACAGCAGAAGTATCAGTCGGCCGGATTCGGCTACAGCGGCGAGAACAACTATGCGCGGGGCAAAGCTCTTGCTACCGAGTCCATCAACAGGTTCAATTTGAAGAAGGGCGACAAGGCGCTGGTTTGGGGACTGAAAAGCCTGCCTACGCGCGGACTCAGTTCCGTGGCGCTTATCGAGACGTTTGAGAAAGCCGGCTTGAAGGTTGATTACATTGAAATCACCCCCGAGATCGACAAAGATGCTTCGCTTGGCGCTCCGGTTCTCACTGCGTATCTGTCGGCAAATCCGGACTGCAAGATTGTCGCTGCGGACCACGGCGGGTTGACTGCGCAGCTGGAGAATTTCTTCCGGTCCGCAGGACTGGGGCCGGATGATATCATCGGCGCCGGTTTCAGCCTTTCTCCCGCCACCACCTCTGCCATCAAGTCCGGCTATGTGGATCTGGTCGGCGATGGCCAGCCTTTTCTGCAGGGCTACCTGCCCGTGTTGCAGATCGTCATGGCCAAGAAGTTCGGCTTCTCCGGCCTGAACATCATCACGGGCGCCGGCTTTGTTCACTCGGGCAATATCGATATGATCGCCCCTCTCGCCGAGAAAGGCCTCCGTTAAATAGCTGACGGACGTTTGCTTGAATACTTTGTCTATTGTGTGCCCACGTAAGTGGGCACACAATATGGTACTATAATGGCAGAAGCATTACTCGCGGTCGATGCAATCGATAAATCATTCGGCACCATTCATGCCCTGAAAAATGTGAGTTTCTCCCTGAACAGAGGCGAGGTTGTCGCTCTCATCGGAGATAACGGGGCAGGAAAATCTACCATCATTAAAATTCTTTCCGGCGCTAGCAGGCCGGATTCCGGGACTCTTGCCATAAATGGGGCACTGGTGGACCTGAGCGGCTATTCCGTACGGAAGGCGCGCGAATACGGAATTGAAACAGTATACCAGGAGCGGTCGCTTGGTGAAAAACAACCCTTATGGCGAAATATCTTTGTAGGCCGACACATTCGCAACAGATTCGGGCTTATTGATATCAAACAAGAAAAAGAAATAACGCTGTCCATGTTGCAAACCAGCATCGGGTTGCAAGGCGTCGGCGTTTCTGCGGATGCCCTTGTCTCCAACCTGTCGGGAGGCGAACGGCAGGGGCTTGCCATAAGCCGCGCCATGCATTTCAACGCGGCTCTGACCATTCTCGACGAACCGACAACCGCTTTGTCGGTAAAAGAGGTGGACAAAGTGCTGCGTTATATTCGTTCCATCCCAAGCCGGGGCAAGTCCGCACTTTTTGTCTCGCACAATCTGCATCATGTGCATGAAATCGCGGACAGGATTTTATGTATGAGCCGCGGCACCATAGCGTATCAATGTAATAAAAGTGACGTGAGCGTCTCGGACTTATTCTCAAGACTCGAAGCGCTCTCTGCGGAGGAAAGTTCTTTCTCCAGCGAGGCGCGTCAATGAAATCCTTCCTCTTCACCAACAGGTTGCAAGTCGGCGTACTCCTGTTACTTATGGCGTTGCTTCTGTTGTTTATGTTTTTAAGTCCTCAGACATTCCTTGGAAAACGAATTTATATCGCGTTCATGTCGTCCATTCCCTTCCCTGCGCTCTTGGGACTCGGGCTTACCATGCTCATTGTCAGCGGTGAGATGGATTTATCGTTCCCGTCGATCATGGTCATTTCCGGGCTGGTTTTTTCAGCCACCTTCAAAGCTACAGGCTCTCCCACTCTTGGATTCCTTGGCGCCATCTGTACCGGCGGTATCGCCGGACTCTGCAACGGTCTCATTGTTGTAAAAATCGGTGTGCCGGCGATTATCGCAACCATCGGCACGCAGTTTTTCTGGAGAGGCGCATCCACGTTGTTGTCCGACGGTCTGGCCATAAGTCTTACGGATATACGCGGCACCTTATTCCACAGTCTCTTTGTGGGCAGACTCTTTGAGCTGGTTCCCATGCAAACGGTCTGGTGTCTTTTAATCGCGCTCGTATTCTGGCTGTTGCTCAATCGCCATACATTCGGCGATGATATCCGGTTTATCGGCGACAATATCAACACGGCGCACATGATGGGGGTGCAAACCGATCGGGTTCGCATCGGGTTGTTCATTCTCATGGGCTGCATCAGCGCCGTTTCCTCGGTCATGATCTGCCTCGAGATGGCGAACTGGTGGCCAACCCAGGGCGAAGGATACATGCTTATTGTTTTTGCGGCCGTTTTCCTTGGCGGAACATCTGTGTTCGGTGGGGAGGGAACCATCTTCGGAACACTTGTCGGTTCCATTATCATCGGTATCTTGGAGGCGGGAATTATCAGCGCGGGACTTTCCGGATATTGGACAAGGCTGACGCACGGCCTTGTCATTGTGATTTCTGTATCCATCTATGCTATTGCTTTCAAAACACGACGAATATGAGCGGCCGGACTTGATACTGTCTTTTCGTTTCGACACGGCAATGAAATGATGGACACGCTAGCTGGACGAAGCGCATAATAAATCATTGAGGTGTCACTATGGATATACAATCATACATTCGAAAACAGCCGCGTCGTTTGCTTTACCCACAGATGGGAGCTTTTGGGTTAAAGTACACGAGCTACACGATGTATGAGGTCTATAACGACCCGCTTAAACAGCTGGAAATCGCAAAAATCATAGAAGATACAGTTCCCATGGATTTCAGCTACCCCGTTGACTACGGGGTAGTTTTCGTCGAATCGCTTGGCCTGAAATTGAAAAGGCCGGATTTCGATTTTCCCTCAACGTATGAACATCCAGTCAGGTGCAAGGAAGACGTGCGTCGGCTTGTGCCGCCCGATCCCCATGGCAATGTGTTGATGCAAAAGTATTTGCAGTCAATCGAGTTGATAGCAAAGGAAATCCGAAAACCCGAGATGGTCGCTCTTGTCGGGCCTTTCACTCTGGCCGGTGAACTTGCCGGAGTGGATCACCTTGCCCGATCCCTGCTCAAAGAACCGGAATTCGTTGAAACCCTGCTGGAGTTCTGTTCCCGCATCATAGTGGACTTCATACTGGAAACCATATCCTGCGGGGCCTCTGTCATTCAGATTTCAGAGCCCACGGCATCGATCATTTCGCCGAAACTGTTTCGGCAATTTGTCCGGCCGTACCTGGAAAGCATTTTTGATAAGGTGCATGAGCAGAACATCTGGAGCGTGCTGCACATTTGTGGCAAGACCACATTGTATCTTGATGACATGGTAAATACCGGCGTGATGGTTTTAAGCCTGGATCAGATAATGAATCTTCCGGATGTGGCCGGCAGGGTGCCGGACAATGTCGCCATTTCAGGCAATATTGATCCGGTCGAGACCATGCTCATGGGCACGCCGGAAGTTGTTGCCCAGGCGACAACGGAACTCTTGGATTCCATGCGACACGTTCCCTTGTTCATGCCTTCTTTGGGCTGCGATTGCATCATGGCAACCCCCGAGGCTAATGTTCTCGCCTTTATGAATAGCGTACTCAATGCCACATAATGGACTGGTGCAGGCCGCACAGGTATTCACCGGACTGCCGCGTATCGTTACTGCAATCTGTCATAACGCATAATGCCTTAGACAGTGTGGTCCGTTTTTCCAGGTAGATGGGGTGCCAATTTCTCCCCAGCGTCATCAGAAATGTCGTGCCGTCCGTGGTCGGGATAGACGTGGTCACATCGCTTGTTTTGTTTGTCAGGCGAAGTAGGCCAAAAAAATCAAATTCCAGACAATTTCGTACTTACAGCATCTAGAGCATTTCAATATAGGCTTCTATGCGAACTTTGAGTTGTCCCGTGTCATTCTCGGAATAGTCGGTTTCCAGGTGCAGGGAGGTGATGCCGCAATGCTCGCGGAGCATCTCGTCCACAAGCAACGCCTCCACGTTGTAGGTGTGGCAAGCCTGCCACGTGAGATCAATGACCCCGTCGACATGGAACTCCCGCACCATTTCCTGAAGCAGTTCAAACCGGCCCTGATTGGGACTCATCACGGAGCAGGGTGTCGCGAGATACTGCTCGGCAAGGGCGTCGAGAGGGTCTTTCTCCTCATCCACGGTGAAAGCCTGCTTGTAGCCGGAGCAATTCTCAAAGGCGACAACGTCAGACCCCAGTTGCTCGACAATTTTCACAATCTTCTCGCTGCCCAGGCCTACGGGCACGCCGGTGAGCAAAATGCGCCTGGCCTTTTTTCTCTGGGGGGGATCTTTTCGAAAAAATCCATCCTTTGCCTTCTGCGTCATTTGCTCCATGAGGGATATACCCAGCTCCTTGTCCGCCAGGAAGCCCACGCGAAACATGATTTCCAGCAGCTCCGAACCCTTGAGCGGCGCGGGGGTGGCCTTGTTCACATCCATGAGGTTCTTGCGGGCGTTCCGTTCGCGGTTCATCAGCTTGATGGCGGTGCGTAACGCGGCATCATCTATCACTTTGCCGCTGGCATCCTCCACGATGTTTTTGAAGCGTTCAATCTCTTTTCGCCAGAACAGCAATGCCATTTCGCTGTCCCAAGCATTGGGCAGCTGCAACACGTGGGTCGGTTTGATGCGCGCCATCAACTCGAACATCTTCTTTTTACCGTCGCAGGTCGTATCCCCTATGATGACGTCCGCAGCGCGGAAAAAGGGGCATGTGTCGCTGACCGCGAACCCGTAACTGCTTTTGATCAAGGGGCACAGATTTCGCGGCAGACTTTCTTCCGCCGCCGGTATGGGAGTATTGCTGGTTCCACAAAGAGGGAGCGGTATGGCGCCTGCGGCCACGGCCATTTCCGTAGGCGAGAACAGACAATAAAATCCAATGATCGTGCGCCCGCTTTCCTTAGCCTGCTCAATCTCTATAAGATTCTGTTCCGAAATTTGTTGCAACTGTCTTGCGATCTCTTCCTGCATTGTCATCCCTTTATTACTTTGGCGGCATTCTCCGGCGAGTCTCTAGTCTTCTTCCCCGGCGAGCAGGGCCGCGCCGAGAGCCCCGACCATTTGCGGATTTTTCGGGACAAGCACGCTCACCCCGAGTTGCCTTTCAAGCAGCGCCTTCATGCATGAATTGAACGCGACGCCGCCGGTAAAGGCGATATTGCCCTCCGCGGCAACGCGCCTGATCATCCCTGCTACCCTGGTGGCTGTGCTTTTATGAAGCCCCATGGCGATATCCTCGGGATTATGCCCCTTGGCGATCAGCGAGGTCACTTCAGATTCGGCAAAGACCGTACACATCGAGGAGATCTGCAACTCTTTTTGAGATTTCAAGGCCTGGTCGCCAAACTGCTCGAGGTCAAAACCCAGTGTCCTGGCCATGATTTCCATGAACTTGCCCGTGCCCGCGGCGCAACGGTCATTCATCTCGAATTTTTTCACCTTGCCGTTGGCAAACAGGGAGATGGCCTTGCTGTCCTGTCCGCCGATATCCAGCACCGCGGTGACGTCCGGGAAAAAAAAGCGCGCGCCCAGGGCATGGGCTTTTATTTCCGTAACGGTCCTGGCATCGAACGCGACTTCGAAAAGATTCCGGCCATAGCCCGTGGCCATGATGGCATCGTAAGACACCTGCTTGACCATTCTTTGCGCTTCGCTCAGAGGATCAAAGCCGGTGTCGGCCTGCAACGCGTCAACGATTTGCCTCGTTTCATCCACGATAACAAGTTCAATGGTGCGTGACCCAATATCAATTCCAGCAAATTTCTTCATGTGTGCCGCCTGTTGTCGCTGCGATTCATTCATCCCTGTTGTGTCCGAATTCGAGGGCTTTCACCACAGCATGCATGGCGATGTATATCCAATTGACAGGACTGAATCCAGACCATTCCATGTCGCCCTTGCACACAGGCAAGGGGCGCTTTCTGCTGTTTGTCTGTATCCCTTGCTCCAATCACGTGTGCAATTGCAGCATCATTCGACAGTACAATAATAGGATGCCCGCGGAGGAGTATAGATCTGGTCGATTGATCCGCCCCGATTCAATCGGCAACCTTTTTCGAAGTCGGGCCGTCAAATTTCACGGTTTTTTTATTGATTACTGTTGAAGCAAGGCAAAATACAAACCGTATTATTGAGTTGGATGATATATACAGCCGCGTATTAACCAGTGTCAAATGACTGAGCAATTTCGCATACACCGCCGAATCCCTTCAGCGGTTTGATATTATCCAATGGAATTCTCTTCTTGTCCCAACTGCAGCATGAAGCTGATGGACAGAGAGTTCTTCTGAGCTGATTGCTTCCGGCTCTAAAGAGAGTCGCCTGCGTGGTGTCCATGCCGGGTGAGGAGGCAACAGTTTTCAGATTTGATGCACGCCTGGAAAAGATGAGTGTAACCGCTGCGGGTACAGGCAGGAACGTGACGCGTATTGCCAAGGCAGATCTGTCCGCCTGTCTAGTACAAGCGGTGCCTGGCGGAAAGGCGGCGGTACGGGGGGGAGAGGCGGGCCGCCGCCTTTCAACGCCTGGACAAAGGATATGGAAACGCTGTTCAGGAGTCGGAGTCTACAATGCTTTTCACAGCTCCCGTAATAAGATTACCAGGTAGCTCCTGACACACGTTCCAATTCCGTATGGGGCGGTTGCCCGACACGAAAGGGAGCACAAGGTAGAGAGTTCGTCTATTCTCCATGATTTTTCAGGTTCCAGGATAAGGGAACCCCTTCCATCAGCTCAACGATTTGATTTCAATGTTTGGCGGCAGCATTGTGTTTGCTTTGTTCAAGAGCCATTTTTACTGAAAGGGCACTGTGATAAAAATGGCCGATCTTGCTCCACCAAGCCTCAAGTCCACTGAAGACCTTGAGTAAAAGGTACCCTCTCTATATGGGGCCGTCATCCTTTGGGACTTAGAACACACAAAATCCACACAATTTGACGATGGAATTCTCATAATCGTCCACTACTATTCAGTTCAAGAACCTGATTACTGCTGCCGTCCCCCAGCTAAATTGGCATTTCGTTTGTTAGCGAAGATTACGAAATTAAGCTGCTCTCCATGCTTTGACATCGCTGCCCGGATACGCCGGGCAGCGAAAAACAGGGAACTTTTGGGATTGTGGTTTTAAACGGCTGAACTTGTCCCGAACAGCATTTTTCAAAAATTTTGGTCATCGTGGCCGCAAAGAGGATGGCTGACGCCCATGCCCAGACAACTATTGCGCAAAGCGGTTCACGAACGCCTCTCTTCTCCTGAACAGCTGGATCAGCTGATGCAAGTCGCCTTGTCCAGAGCCTGGGCCGCATTGCTCTGATTGTTGTTTCTTCTGGAAGTGGCGTTGATCTGGGGTGTTAAGGGCATCGTAGGAACTAACATGCCAGCACGAGGCAGTGATGGTCGTGTATTCTGTGCACCAAAAATAAAAAAACTAACTGTTACGACAAATGATGAGAGAGAATTACATAGTGAATAAAAAATAATCACTAAAGTGAATTCATAGCAATATTAGAAACTATGAGGGTCGTTTCAATGAAAAAACATTCAAAATGGCATATTGCAATATGGTGTACTGTATTTATCGCCCTTGGACTTATTTGTCAGAGGGCAGGAATGTCCGCATACGCCGCATCAATCGTTCACAGGGAGCTGGTGATCGTTGATACGGGTTTGGGTATGGGGTCGGATTTCGGCGAGAAACAGGTACTCCTGCTTGCAAGGAGAACCGGTTCCCTGAATACAATTGCGGAGAAACTCGCCGGTTTCAAAAATCTGGATGCCATTCATCTTGTTACCCACGGGAGCCCCGGAGCTGTCCAGATCGGAAACGGAGTGCTCAACGAAACGACGGTTGCGGAATACGCGCAATTTCTGAACGCCGTACGTCAGGCTTTGAAGCCGCAAGGCGAACTGCTGCTCTACGGATGCAATGTCGGAGCCGGGGAGGCCGGCGTACGCCTGATGGAACTTCTGTCGAAAGCGACAGGGGCTCATGTGGCCGCCTCCTCCACCCCCACCGGAGCGGCATCGCGGGGCGGCGACTGGCGACTTGAGAAACAGGTCGGCGTTATCCGGACGGCTGCGCTGTCTTTGCCCGCGTACAGGGGATTGCTTGGATTTCCATTTGCCTTTGGCGGGGTGAACGAAGTTTCCGACGGAGATTTTGAAACCTATTCGGACGAACCCGCCGGTATTGCCACCGACAGCGACGGTAATCTCGTAAGCGTCGGGACCTTTCTCGGCGCCTCCATCAATTTTTCTCCGAGTAACTCATTAACAGACGAGATTAGATCCAGCGTTCAGGACGATTCGGCCGAGTACACGTCGGATGCGTTCATCGCGCGTTACGACAGCGACAGCGGCGAATTGCTCTGGGTGCTCACGTTCGGCGGTAAAGGCTATGATAAGATGTACTCGGTAGCTGCTGCCGATGGCTACATCTACGTCGCTGGGATGTATTCCACTTCGACGACGATAACCGATAGCGCGGGCAATACAACGGTTCTGGAAACTACGGACTACATAGCGGACAATTCGGATGATTCCACGGACATCCTTTTGCTTAAACTGACCAATGACGGTGTACTGGTCTGGGCGAAATCCATCGGCGGATCAACAGGATCGGACAAGGCCAAGGCCGTGGCGGTGGACGGATCCGGAAACGTCTATGTCGGCGGATACTTCAAAGGAACGGTAGACTTCGACAGCGACAGCTCGGATTTGGACGATGAGCGTACAGCTGCATCCTACTACGACTCGAGGTACCCCGACGCGTTTGTCGCAGAATATGATGCGGACGGAGCGTTTAAATGGGTAAAGCGGCTCGGCGGCGCGTATGCTGATGACGTAGTCAATGCGCTCTATCATTCGGGGTCTACCCTTTATGTGGGAGGCACCATCACTTCCGCGTATTACACAAATGGAACCGACAACCACTATATCCAGTTCGACGATAATGATGCGGATAACGAATACGATCCGTATGCGGCATTTTCTGATGGCACAGGTACGGAATACGGAGACAATTTCGGGTTCGTACAGAGTCTGAACGATGCGGACGGAAAGCGCAACTGGTACGCCTGCTTTCTGGACAATCGTACGGGGCACTCCGAAAGCGAACTCCTGTCCATTGCCGTGGATGATTCCGGGAACGTCTACGCCACAGGCTTCTTCGACAACCAAGTTGATTTCAATCCCTCTACTTCTGCCACCGACTTACGCACCAGCAGCGGCGGCAACAACGATGACGACATCTTCGTCGTCAAACTGGACAGCACGGGAGGATGGGTCTGGTCGCGTACGATGGGAACGTCCGACCTTTGGGATTACGGCAACGCCATCAGGACATCGTCCGGGGCGTCTCCCACGATCTATCTTGCGGGAGAATATTCCGGGGTCATGGATGCCGACGGCCAGGGCAGCGGTACGGAAACGCTTTCCTTCCAAGGCACCCTCGATGCAATGCTCATTGCGCTGGATGCGGACGGCAACCTGGAATGGGCGAAGTCCATTCTGGGTGATGATTACGACTCGTCTTACTCCTTTGCGACCAGCGCGTCCGGAGAAGAACTCTATCTGGCGGGCGTTCATGCGACAACGTCCGATCTGGATCCATCGACCACGGGGACGTACGAACATACGACCACGGACATGGAGCAGGAGGGCGAGGTCAACGCCCTGGACGGCTGGATCGTTAAGCTGAACAGCAGCGGTGATAGTCTGGTCGTGTCAACGGTCGCGACCACGAGCGCATCCAATGTCTCGTCATCGGGCGCGGATACGGGCGGCACGGCCTCCGGCTCGGACATCACCGAACGGGGCGTTTGCTGGAATACCGCGGGCAATCCCTCCACCAGCGATACCTGCAAGACCAGCGGCAGCGGTTCGGGATCTTTTAGCGTATCGCTTTCCGGACTCTCTTCCAGTACCACATATTATGTCCGGGCCTACGCCATAAACTCCGGCGGCACAGGATACGGCGACGTTGAGCAGATCACCACGACTGCTGCAACCACAGATCCGGATCCGGATCCTGATCCTGATCCGAATCCAGACACGGACACGGACACACTGAGTGACAATTTCCTCTTCTGGCGGCACGAGGAAAAGGGCACCATGGTTTATTGGCGCCCCCTCGAGGACGGTACGCTCGATACGTCCGTTGACGGAAGTTGGGGATACGTGTGGGACAACGCGCTCTCGACCGTATGGTCAGTTGAAGCGATGATGACGGTGGGCGATTATACCGTGCTCATCTGGAAAAACAGCGACAGCGGCAAGGTCGCATACTGGAAGATCGGCAGCGACGGTTCGCTGATTAATGAAACAGAAAACGACGGCTGGGGATATGTTTCGGACGAGTACACGGTTTCTTCGGATTGGAAACTGGTCGGAGCGAAAGTTATTGACGATAGCCCCATGTTGTTCTGGCAGTACGAGGATACGACCAGATTGGCGTATTGGCGGTTGACCACCGATTGCATCCTGGAAAGCGGAGATGATGCAGGCCTGGTAGCTTCCGGCGAATCCGCAAGCGAGTCCTGGTCCGTCATTGGGATGACCACAATCGGCAGCGACTATACGGTCATCTGGCGTAACCTCTCCACGAATGTCATCTACTACTGGCAACTCGACGATGACGGACTCTTTACCAACGAGGGGGAGAACGTCAACTGGGGGAAGGTCTATTCCGACACCAGCGTGGACTCCGACTGGAGCCTCGTTTCCATAGGCACGCTATCGGGATATTCCACAATGTTCTGGTACAACGACAATACGGGCAAAGTCGCCTACTGGAAAGTGGATGACAATGCCACGATCATAGACACCAATAAGGACAGCGGTTGGGGCATTGTCAACGACAGCTTCTCCGTGGGTTCGCAGTGGGAATTCAAAAGCCTGCTGACTGTCGATGATTCGCCGCATCTCTTGTGGTATAACAGCGGAGAGGAAAAGGTCGTACTGTGGAGTCTGGATGATTCCGGATCGTATGAAAGCTGGTTCTCTGTCAATTCTGATGTTACTCCGAGTTCAGAATGGGAATTGTACTGCGTCAAAGACAAGGATTGACCTTGAGTGAAAAATAGAGGGCTCAATTTTCGCCGAATGGAAAGTTCTCCACCTAATCGGCATTAGCAAAAACGAGTGATTGATGGTTGCATTTTTAGAAAAATCGTACGTAATTTTTCTGGGGATGATTCTTGGATGCCTTGTCGGGTTTTATTTTCCCGTAACTAGTAAGTTGTTCAGCCCCTTGAGCGAGGTTTACATCTCGCTGCTGGAAATGTGCATTCTGCCCATTATCATGTTGGCTATTCTTACTGGTCTGGGACGAATGCTGCGGAGTGAGCATACGCGCAACCGTTTTACCCGATTGTTTATTCTGCTGGGCATTGGAATTTTTATCCCTTCTGCTCTGGGCATCATTGCTGCGTTGGTGGGCGGACCCGGTTTGAATCTGGATGCGGAAACGATTCGAAGCCTGGGGTCATCCATCCACGAGGTGAATGTGGCGAAAACCGGCGCCGGAAGCCTGATGGGGCTGTTCAAAGAGCTGGTGCCTTCGAATATATTTTTCGCCCTTAGCAATGGAAAGATGCTGAGTATCGTCTTCTTTTTTACATTGCTGGGACTTGCATTGGGGTTGAAGCGGAATGAGAAGACCGATCAGAATCTGCAGCTGGCGGAAGGTTTTCTCGATCTCTTTACCCTGGTGTTCAAATGGGCGCTCATCCCTCTTCCCATCGGTCTGTTTTGCATAATGGCTTCCGAGGCGAGTGGCTTTGATGTGCATTTGCTGGTGATGCTGGCGAAGTTTGCCGTTATTCTCGCGGGTTGTTCTGTGCTCTTCTTGTTGGCCATTAACGGTGTTCTGAGTTACGCCACGAAGAAGCCGTACTTCACCGTTCTCAAAGAGCTTAAGAGCGCGCTGCTGCTTGCGCTGGTTACCAGCTCCAGTTTCATGGCGGTGCTGCCGGCGTGCGAAGGGCTCTCCCGTCTCCAGGTAAACAAGGAAATTGTATCCGTTTTCATGCCCTTTGGTCTGGCTGCCAACCGGCATGGAAAAATCTTCTTTTTTGCTTTTACCGCCATCTTCATTGCACAGCTTTACAATGTAGAATTGTCACCGTCAGTTTATGTGACGTGTTTGGTCAGTTCCGCTTTGGCCGGGATGGCTGCAGTGGGAGACAGTGTCATTCTTGCCCCTTCTCTGGCCATAGTACTCGATGCCATGAACCTGCCTTCCGAGGTCGGCTACGTGATTCTTGCGACGGTATCGCCCTTGTTGAGCAGGCTGTTTTCCATGATCACGCTCTACGCAAATTGTGCTTTGGTGGCGCTTACCGCAAAAGGGGTGGACGATGTTTCTTCATAGGTCTTGGGTGCTGCAGCTTGTCATTGTGTTTTTCGCCATGGGTACGGCTGCCTTTGCGGACGAGCCGCTGTCGACCATGAGCATCCCTCCAGAGATCCAGCGGATAGTGGACAGGGGAAAACTCGTGGTGGCAATGCTCGAGCGGGATTCGGAACCCTTTTTTTATACCGATACGCAGGGGCGTTTCACAGGCGCGGATGTTGACATTGCAAAAGGTTTGGCCGCGGAGTTGGGTGTGTCCGTGGAGTTCAGGCGCGAAGCGAAAACATACGAGGATCTTGTGCAGCTTGTGATGCAACCGGATGTGGACGTGGTGATTTCCAATTTTTCCAAGTCTTCAAAGCGGGCGATGCATCTCCTTTTTACGCGCACCTATCTGGAAGAAAAGACAGTGATGTTTGCAAATCGTACGTTACTCGCGAAAAACAATATTACTTCCATCAGCTGCCCGGTGGAACAAAAAATAACCCTCAGTGTTATGAGAGGCACTTTTTTTGTTGATGAGATCAGGTCGTGTTTTCCGCAAGTGGAAATAGTTTCTGTGGACACGCTTGAAGAGCTGAATAATAACGTGATTAAAGGCATCACAATGGCCTCAGTAGGTGATGAGGTATACCAGAAGCGGCTGCTGTACATGCATCCGGAGTACAATCTTTACCTCAAAGCCATCCCGATAGACAAAAAAGATGAAGTGGCCATTGCCGTTCCTTGGACAAGTCCGGCATTGCGCGATTTTATCAATGTATATCTTGATGTGAATGAGATTCAGTATACCGTCGATACCTTGTTTGCAGCATATCCTAATGCCGGAAGCGCGAAATAGTAACAAGTTGTATTTTCGGGTATATTGCAGCTTCTTTGAAAGAAGCTGCAATTGTGCATACGACGTAGTAGCTGCTTAAACTATTTTCCTTTCTGGTGTCGACGTTCTAAAATTCATTGCATTTATGAATGCCGTGATTCAACTATGGTTTTGTCATTGAATATGATAAAAAGCCTTTGTGAGGGAGGATTCATGCAAGGAAATTGTACTGCTAACAAGCTTTTAATCAGCGTTCTGATCTTTCTGTTTTTGTTGGCGCCATTACAAAATGCAAATGCAATGGGAAATGAATTGGAAAACAATACCATCACTGCAATTCAAGGAATTCGCGTAGGACATTATACGGATGCAAAAAATATAACCGGCTGCACCGTCATCCGGTTTACGCCCGAAGGTGCGGCTGCCGCTGTGGATGTACGCGGTTCAGCGCCAGGAACCCGTGAAACGGATTTGCTGGACCCGATTAATTTGGTGGATAAAGTCCATGCCATCGTCCTTGCCGGGGGGAGTGCGTATGGTCTTGATGCCGCAAGCGGAGTCATGAGCTGTCTGGAAAAAGAAACTATAGGCTTTCCAGTGGGAGCAGGACTTGTCGTCCCCATTGTGCCAGCCGCCGTGCTGTTTGACCTCAATATAGGCAATCCCAAGGTCAGGCCATCTGCGGAATGGGGATTCCAGGCCTGCCAGAAAGCGGATGATGCTCCTGTAGAAATGGGAAACACCGGTGCGGGAACCGGCGCCACTGTGGGAAAGTATTTGGGCAAGGATAAGGCGATGAAGTCCGGGCTTGGGTCCGCGGTCCTGCATTTGTCCGGAGGAGTATCGGTAGGCGCGATCGTTGCCGTGAACGCATTGGGAGATGTGTATGATCCGGATACGGGAAAAATTATCGCCGGCATTCGGGGAGATGAGCCGGGCAGTTTTTCCTCTTCGGTCAAGGCCATACTGGGGCAGGATGTCGAAAAAATATTTCCAGGCTCAAACACGACGCTCGGAGTTGTGGCTGTTAATATCCCGCTTTCAAAAGTTCAATTGAAAAAAATTGCCCAGATGGCCCACGATGGAATAGCACGGGTCATCAACCCCGCCCATACCATGTACGACGGCGATACGATTTTCGCCGTTTCCGTTCCTTTGAACCAGAACACGGACGTTGCCGCCACTGCAGATACAATCAATTTGGTGGGAACAGCCTCGGCAGAGGTCATGGCCAGGGCAATCGTCAAGGCAATAAAGCTGGCCGACTCCGTTGACGGTTTCCCTTCAGCTTCGGATTGGAAAAAGTAAACAGCGATCCGAGTTGAGCAGATAATCACCGTTGACATTATTCTTTAGCAGCTATAGTATTTTTTGCATGGATAAAAAGGTCTATGTTCAGGATTTTACCGAAACATTTTTGAGAATAATCAACAAATTCAAAATGTTGGAGAAGATTCCCATTGATCATGGGACAGGGCATCTGCTTTATGCGTCGGAGATCAACACCCTGGAGATCATTGGGAAATATTCGGGCATTAATCTCACCCAATTAGCCGAAAAGCGAAGTGTTACCATAGGGGCGGTGTCACAAATCGTCGCTAAACTGGAAAAAAAACAACTTATCCGGAAAGAGTACCTGCCTGAGAATAAAAAGGAAGTGGCCCTCCAGGTTACGGACCTGGGGGCGATTGCCCTGCGGAATCATGAAACATTCCATGCAAAATATGATCAGCCCATGATTGATAAAGTCTGCGCGATGAATGCCGTGCAACTGCAGACCATAGCCGATGTCTTCAAAATGCTTGAACAAACGATTGATAGTTACCTGGATGATCTGAAGTAATTTTTTTTATCTCATACTTTAGCTGCTAAAGAATCCGAGGGCAGGATGAACAGCAAATCCCAAAAGCTCTGGCCTTGCATCTGGCTCGTTTTCGGCACCGTGCTCATGTATTTTTCCAACTGGAACTGGGCCATACCAGCCGCTTCGTGGCTATATGCCGTATTTTTACTGCGTTATACGCGAACGCGAAAAGCACTCCCAGGACTGCTTGTCCTCTGTTCGGTAAGTATGCTTGTCGGCGCGGCCTCGATGTGGCGGCTTTTGGGCCTAGCTGCCATCCCCCCGTGGTTTCGCCTTGCCTCCGGGATAGCGGTGGGACTTGTTTTTGCTGTTCCGTTTGTACTCGATCGGTTGCTCGTTGCCCGGCTCCCTGGAATTGCGGCAACTCTGATTTTTCCCTGCGCCTGGACAGCCTGCGAATACCTTAAATCACTGGGCGGCGGGAGCTGGGGATCTCTTGCCTACACCCAGTACGGCAACCTGCCGCTTATGCAGCTGGCTTCTGTTACAGGCATCTGGGGGCTGTCTTTTGTGGTCGCATGGTTTGCATCAGTTGTTACTTACGCCTGGGAACAGGGCTTCCATTGGCAAAGAATCAGAAAAATCACCATTGCATACGGCTTCATTCTTGTCTGCGTATTCGCGTACGGCTTTGTTCGCCTTGGATCACCCCCTGTTCCAGCAGACAAGGTGCGTATTGCATCCATAACCAACCCGAGAGATTTTTTTACACGTTTTTATCTTCCGGATTGGAGCGATAGAAACACGGCTTATGCGAGTATGAAAGAGGATCTTGCTTTTTTGCTCGATGCTTCCGGACGTTCTGTGCAAGCAGGCGCACAGGTAGTAATATGGCAGGAATACTCCATGACGGTAATGGAGGAACACGAAAAGGAATTTCTGGCGCGGACAACAGGTTTTGCCAAAGACAACAATATCTACCTCGCCATGGCAATCGCCGTGTTTCCTTTAAGCTATCCGGAGCTGCCATGGCAGAATAAACTGCTATGGATTGCTCCGGATGGAAAAATTATTGCTGAGTATTTGAAATCAAAACCAGCGCAGCCTCTCGAACCCATTGTTCCAGGTAAAGTTGCAATTCCCATTCTTGATACGCCTTATGGAAAGATTGCATCCGTTATCTGCGCAGATCTGGATTATCCCAGCCTGCTGCATCAGGGCCGTGTCTATGATGCGGACATACTGGTAATTCCGGCACAGGATTGGGCCTCAGCGGACCCCTTGCATACGCGTATGAGCGTATTCAGAGCGATCGAAAACGGCGTGTCCGTGGTGAAAAGCACTGGCGGAGGCTTGTCGATTGCGGTGGACCCGTATGGCAGAATCATCACTGTCGCTGACTTTTTTACTACGGACCATAACGCAATGATTTCCAGTTTGGCGACCAAAGGCGTTGGTACGGTCTATTCATCTCTTGGAGATGCCTTCGCCTGGCTATGCGTTCTGGGAATCCTGCTACTGTGCCTCTGGGGAGTTATCTCCGGAAAATCAGGCGCGTCGGCAAGTGAGAGGTTTTCGGCATAGGACGCGGCCGGCGCCTGGTAGGGCTTGATCAAAAGACAGGGGTGCCGCCCCCGGGCCAGGTCGGCAACGGCAGCTCAATGCATTGCCTGGGAAAGCCTGTCTTTTTCAGACTTGTGCCCTAAAGATCGTATTTCTCTATAAGTCCGAGTAAAAAGGTTTGTCTCGCGGTATATTGCTTCCGAAAAATGGGCGTGATAACAGAGAATCGAGTATTGGAATACGTCAAATTATGTGCTCACTCGATAACCGCGAAACAAGAGGATGTATTCATGAAGCGCACCGTGCTTTCCGTCTTATTCTTCTCAATGGTTCTCATGTATCCGCTCCTGTCCGTGGCGCATGCGGATTCGGTCCGTTCGCCCTCAGTGGCCAGGCAGTGTTACAAGATTGATGCGAACGCGGATGTCGCCTTGCTGCCCGTGGTTCAGGAATTCAAGGATTTGATCGAAAACGACCCCCATCTTTATATGCTGTTTACGGAAATGTTCGGGCAGATCCCCAATGAAGCGCCGTATCTGGAGGATCCCGCCGGAAACGTTCAGGTCCGGAGTTATCAGCAGATGCTCAATGCTCTGAACTGTATCCTGACCACCGCGCCGGAATTCAACGACACCATCATGGCCGGAACGCCGATCAACGCCATGCTGGCCTGGCCCATGGGTACCCCGGCAGGGACGGAAGCCTTTCTGGACGCACGGGTGAACCGGCAGTTGAAAAAGATTTTGAAACAGTGGGAAGTCTATCTTGCTTCGCCGGACTCCCGCTATGTGCTGACCGACCAGCCCGGCGGATGGTTCAGCCCGGAAGCGCTGAAGGTCATGCCCGGATTTGCCGAAAATTTTGTCTGCGAACCGGATAAACCGTTCCACGGCTTTGCTTCGTGGGATGACTTTTTTACCCGCCTCTTTCGCGAAGGCCGCCGCCCCGTGGCCGACCCGGACAATGACGCGGTCATCGCCAACGCGTGCGAATCAGCCCCGTATCAGCTGGCAAGAGATGTGAAACTCAGGGACACGTTCTGGATCAAGGGCGAGCCCTATTCGCTGTACCATATGCTCGACGGGGACCCCCTGACCGAACAGTTCGTGGGCGGTACCGCGTATCAGGCCTTTCTGAGCGCCTTCAACTACCACCGCTGGCACTCCCCTGTGAGCGGAACCATCGTCAAGGCCAGGCTTGTGGACGGCAGCTATTACGCCGCTCCGTTGTCCGGCGGATTCGATCGGGAAACCCAGGACCACTGCCAGGCCTATCTCACCCAGGTGGCTGCCCGCGGGGTGCTGTTCATCCAGGCCGACAATCCGGATATCGGCCTCATGGCGATTATCTTCGTGGGAATGGGCGATGTTTCGTCCAATGAAATCACGGTGTATGAAGGACAGCACGTGAAAAAGGGCGATCAACTGGGCATGTTCCATTTCGGGGGCTCCACCCATGTTCTGCTGTTCCGGCCCGGGGTGGACGTGGACTTCGACCTGCGCGGACAAACGCCCAGCGCGGACGCCAAAAACATCCCCCTGCTGTCGAAACTGGCCGTGGTCAAAGCAAAGAAGTAAATTCGGATACAAGACCAAAAATGAAACCGCCTCCACGTACATGGAGGCGGTTTTTTTTCGCGAAAAGGGTGAGCTGTAGCCGATCCGCTGCTTAGAGAACGCTCTCAAACGGGTTGTAGGCCTGGACCAGCGCATAGTTAAGTTTGTAACAGGCTATAATATTGAATATTATTTCCAGCTAAAAAGTTTGGAGATTCTAAATAACCTTTCGCAAAAGGTTCTTTAGCCGCCGGAGGCTATACGATTATACAGTAAAAATGCACTAAAAAGAGCGCTTCAATATAGGGAGTTTTTTCAGCACCAGAGCGGAAAACGCCCAGGAAAGCAGAATAGCGGCAAGGATGACCATTGATGATTTGACGGCCAGGGGCATCTGGGCCGGTCTGACCAGGTAGGCCAGCGGATAGAGTATCACCGGGTGGATAAAGTAAATGCCGTAGGAATTGGCCGCCAGGTTTTTCCACAACCCTCCTGCGCAATTGCATACGCGCTTGCACAAGGCGCAGCCCGCCATCAGGGACGTCAGGCAAAAGCTGTTGAACAGCAGGGCGTTTCCTCCCTTGACCAGAAACGTCGACTGAGGCGGCATTCCGAGCCGGAATTTCAGATAGAGAAATCCGGAGACCAGGCACAAAAGGCCCCAGGGCAGCAGCCGGGGCATATAGCCCGTGTCTGTGAACCAGCCGCGCCGGTAGGCATGGATGCCGAGGATAAAATAGCCGATATACAGCGGGGCCCGCAACGGCTGAAACACCAGCACGTAGGCTTTCGTATACCAGGTGTCCAGGGGAAAAAACTGGTTCATGGTCAGGAAGCCCGCTGTCATCAACAGCCCGAACCCAAGAAAAAGCTTTGGAGACGGCCGCGTCGGCTGCGGCCTGAGCGCCCGAAATCCCGGATTGAGGACATAGACCATGGCCATGAGCAGAAAGAAGAACAGCAGTACGCCCAAAAACCAGTAGACGGACTGCTGATACATGGCGTGCCAGAAGTCGTTGCCCCAGAACTGCCAGAATCCCACGGGAATTTTGCGCGAATAAAAGGTCATATACGCGGTGGGCGGCGCCAGCAGCATGGCCCCCAGAATCCAGGGCAGGCCTTCCCGGAGGAGTTTTTCTCTGCAAAATTTCCCGGCCCCGCGTTTGGCCAGGGAGGGAAAGGCGAAATAACCGGCCAGAAAAAACATGATCAGCATGATGGGCACATCGGTAAGAATCACTATCTTGGTAAAAATGATGCTGGTTTGCGTATCCACCACATACCACCACTCCGGAGCATAGGCCATATAGCTCAGGGATCCGTGCAGAATCACTACAAGCAGGACGACAAGCACGCGCAGATTGTCAAGAAAGTACAAGCGTTGTGAACGAGACATTAGAGACTCCTTTCCTGTTGCTTGGTGTATGGCAGTTTCAAACAGTTTTAAAACTATATTTTATCACTCAATAATATCCCATAATCTGGATACTGCAGCATCTTGATTACTTCCTGTCAATTAAAGTAAATTCATAAAATAAAGGAGCATACACAAATTATAAAACTTGAACTACGAGAATGTATTTACTTGAGATGCAATAAAAGCGACTGGTATTTACAGAGAAGTATTCTCAAAGATTTACATGTCGTAGTATGAACCATCGGGAAAATGTCAGGCACAAAAAAGCTTTGGAAAAATACGTAATAATATAATGCGACTTGTTATTCTGCATTCACAAAACCTTGCAGTTTATTTGAATGCGATGTTGCGTTTCAGAATGAAGCTATATTTAGTCCCGAGCAACGCCATGCCTTATTGCACACTTGAAGTGGCTATGTGCTCAAAGGAATTGTTGAAAAATCAGACTGGGAGATAATAACCAGATTCAAACGTAAATAATCTAGGCCAGTTCTGTACAGCTATGGTTTTTACCTTAGAAATTTTTGTACTAAGCAGAAGTTGCTTTGTCAACGGTTTCGTATAGAATTAGCGGGGTTACATAGATGCACCAAAAGAGTCTGGCGGAGGCAGACGGGTAAACAAACTGGCTAGTTGCGGAAGATGCCGAACAACTCTCGGAGACGTAGCGCTCTCTTAAAAAGCAGGTCAAGGGGCCAGCAATTCGCACCAGTTGCATCAAGGGCAGGTGCGTACGGAAATTGAAGAACGCATTGCGATGAGGAATAAAGCCTTGCCCCATTGACGCAGGATTCCTGCGCCCGACTCAAGGCGCAGGGACACGTATTGTACCGGATGCGGGTTGTCTTTATGCGCTGTTCTGTTACAAAAGAATATGTCCTCTCTTTCCAAAAAATCCGTGCAGTTCCTGTGCTCCCAAAAGCAGCTTTTGGGCAGTGCAGGACGGGTTTTGCTTCCTGTTTTCCTTTTCCTGATTTTCATGACGTTGTCGGCTCCCTTTCACGTCATTGCCGCTTCCAGCCAGAAAGTCTTGGCAGGGAATGACGAAGCGGATGCCTGGATCACTGCCATTCGCAACGAGATCAACGCCGCGGTGGCGGAAGTTGATGCTATCGGCAGCGAGGCAATGCAGCGGGACGGAATCCGCGAGGTGGTCAAAGGCGTAAATGAAGTCCTCAGCGGCGTACGTATCCTGCTGGCGCAGATGGAAGACCTTTCCAAAAATCCTGTCGGAGAAAACAGGTACGGCGGCATAAACCAGGGCGGCGCCGAGGTCATCAATGACGGCGAGGTCTGGAATCTGTACGGCAGTTACAACACGGACGCGTACGCGGACGGCGGCGGCAACCAGGTTGTCAACTCCGCCACCGGCAGAGTCGGCTGGGCCCTGTACGGCAGCTACAATTCGGGCAGCGGATCGCAGGGCGGCGACAACTCCATCGTCAACTACGGCGGCCTTGGCTGGGGGCTGTGCGGCAGTTACAACGCCGGAAACGCTTCCAGCGGCGGCGACAACACTATTTTGAACAACAGCGGCGTGGGCTGGTCCATTTACGGCAGCGACAACCAGGGCGCCAACTCCAGCGGCGGTGGCAACACCATCCTGAACTACAAGGCCGTGGGCTGGAGTATTTACGGCAGTAATAACCAGGGCGCGAACTCCAGCGGCGGCGGCAACACTATTCTGAATAACAGCGGCGTGGGCTGGTCCATTTATGGCAGTTACAACCAGGGCGATAATTCCAGCGGCGGTGGCAACACCATTTTGAACCACAAGGCCGTGGGCTGGAGTTTGTATGGAAGCAACAACCAGGGCAATAACTCCAGCGGCGGCGACAATTATATTCTGAACACAAGCGGCATCGGCTGGTCCATCTACGGCAGTTACAACAAGGGCGACAATTCCAGCGGCGGCGGCAATACTATCCTGAATAGCAGCGGCGTGGGCTGGAGTCTTTATGGAAGCAGCAACCTGGGCGCAAACTCCAGCGGCGGCGACAACGCCATTCTGAATGACAGCGGCATCGGCTGGTCCATTTACGGCAGCAATAATTTCGGCAATGGCTCCAGCGGCGGCAACAATACCATTACCAACGGACAGAACGGCTCCGTGGGCTATGCCATCATCGGCAGCTGGAACCATGGGGACGGTTCCTCGGGCCAGGACAATACGCTCGTGAATTTCGGCCTGGTGCACGATGCCGTCTACGGTGGGTTGAACGACGGCAACGGCTCGACTGGCGGAGAGAACCAGATTTGGAATTACGGAAACATTGGCCTGGACATCTACGGAAGCGACAACCAGGGCACCGGTTCCAGCGGCGGGGGGAACACCATTATCAACGCCCAGGGCGGCATTGTGGACGGCGCAATCATCGGCAGCCGGAACAGCGGCCAGGGATCAGCGGGGCAGGAGAATACCATTGTAAACTTCGGGCTGGTGCGGGGGGCGATCTATGGCAGTCTTAACACCGGACAGGGGGCAAGCGGCGGTAACAACACCATAGTGAACTACGGGACAGTGGACGGTTCCCTATACGGAAGCCTGGACAACGGAACGGGCGGCACCAGCGCCGGTAATGCCATTTATAATGCCGGTACGGTGAACGGCTCCATTTTTGCCGGAACTGGCGACGACACCGTGACCATTGGCTATGGTTCCAGCGTGGGCAAGGATATTGACGGCCAGGAAGGCTGGGACCGGCTCGTATTTCAGAACGCCGGTACTTTTTCCGGGGATCAGTACGTGAATTTCGAGGATTTGCTCGTGCAGGGCGGCTGCAATGTCCTGAGCGGATCACTGCAGATCAACGGGGCGGCAACAGTGGAAGGGGTGCTGGATCTTTCGGGCGAGCTTCACACCCTAAGCCTGACTGTTGACGCCGACGGATTTCTCGGCGGTACGGGTCTGCTGGTGGGCAACCTGGAGAACCACGGCGTGCTGGCTCCCGGCAATTCCATCGGCACGCTGCGCGTCCGGGGGGATGCGTATTTTGCGCCCGGAAGCACCTTTGCCGTGGAACTGGGAGCTGATGGTACGTCCGATACGCTCCAGGCCACCGGGGTGGTTACCATCGACAAGGGAGCCCTGGCCCTGCAGGTCATGCCGCAGTTTATCCAATCTTCGCGGAGCTGGGAGATCATCAAAGCGGATGGGGGCGTCAGCGGCGTTTTTGACGGCATCTCATTCCATTCCTTGACCATGAGCGCGTCCCAGGAGATTCTGGCGGACGGGGTCAACGTACGGATTACGCGTACGACGCCCTACTCCGAACTCACGGCAAACCGTACGCAGCTTGCAACGGCTGCGGCCCTGGACGCATTGTTGCCCGATGCTTCCGGGGAGATGGCTGATCTTATTGCCGCCATGGATTTCAGCTATGGCCTGGCCGACATCCGTCAGGCTCTGGAACGTCTGGGACCGTCCGTATACGCAGCGTATCTGGACGCATCCGTCCGCAATCTCCGGCTGGTGGAGCGGGCCGTGTCACGATCGCTAAAGAGCGAGGCAGTGGAATTCGAACAAAACTGGTATGCCTGGGCCGAAGGTCTGGGCGACTGGGGCCGTCGTGCGGAGAATCAGGGCTTCTCCGCGTACAGCTGGGACACGGAAGGTCTGGTGTTGGGGCTGGAACATCGCCCGGTTTCCTGGCTGCGGCTGGGCGTTGATTTTGCCTTCACCGAGACCTCGCTCCGCTGGAGCGAAAGCGACTCCTCAGGCAGTCAACAGGGCAAGTACGCCGGGGCATACGCTGGCATGCAGTACGGCGGATTTTCTTCTTCTGCGCTGGTTCTTGGTGGCTTTCTGGAAAATAGAGGCAAGCGAGTCATAGCTTTGGCCGACCGTTCCGCCCAGGCCGGTGCCAGATTCGACGCCGTCAGTCTGCTTGCCCGTCTGGACATGGCCTATGAGCAACGAATCAACGCCTTTGCCTTTGCTCCCCGTGCGGCCTTCAGCCGTGTCCAGGCCTGGCAATCCGGATTCGATGAAAGTGACGCCGGATATCTGGGGCTGCATGTGGATGCGGCGGACCAGGGCCTCTGTTCTTTGGAACTCGGGGGCAATGTGTCGACGGCGCTGGAGTTGGAGAACGTACGGCTGCGGACCACGCTGGACCTTGCCTGGCGGCATGACATCCCGGACGCAGGAGAAGACGGCGTACACCTGTCGGCCCGCTTTCTGGAGTATCCCGGAGCAAGCATGCGCCTGAATGCGCCTGCCCCGCAATTGGACGCGCTGCTGACCGGCGTCGGACTTAAAGCCGAGTTTGGAGACCACCTGAACGCATCCCTGGACTATTCGCTGACCTGCGGCAGCCAGGAAATCGAGCACGGCGTGGGGCTGTCTTTCGGACTGCGTTTCTAAGACAACGTACAACAGGCACATGTTGTTTGTTTGGTGAACAGCTTCCGACTGCTTCACGCTCTGCGTGTTTCCAATGAAATTGCAGCTTGTGGATGTATGCATTTGTGCCCGGTTCGCCGGGCATACCAAATGGAGTCTACCTGTTATCGATCTGAGCTATTTTGTTTGGCAAACTGATGCACGACGAACAAGCGGAGATATGAAACAAAGCAGACATATGTGCTATTTTTATATTTTCCTTTGTTAAGCATTGCTTAGCTAGTGTTTTTATAGCATATTCCCTTGAGTTATTGAGTGTTTTTATGACTATAGGGCCGGTCAGCTATAAAGAAACTTTACTGTTCCGCTAGAAAACTTAATGATTACAAAGGGAAAAATCATGAGGCTGTTCTTCTTCTCGTTGTTTCTTATCAGTTTGTTGTCCCTGCCTTTTATTGCGTACGCTGATTTCACCACAACACACGGCCTTGGCGACATTGGCATTCCAAAAGATTATATCAAAACACAGCGTACATTTCCTGCCCGTACTATGGAAACCCTTCCTGGAACATATGATTGCCGTACCTATGGCTGGGTCACTCCGGCAAAGAATCAGGGCTCCTGCGGCGGATGCTGGTCTTATACCGCCACCGGCGTTTTCGAAAGCCATTTGCTGAAAAACGGCTATCCGGAAACAAATCAGCAAGAATATCAGCAAATTTACAACAATGCCGATATGTGGGGGTGCGATGGCGGCAACATGGATTCGCTGCGCTGGTGGAAAGAGGGCGATGAGAAAAATGCTTCCGAACACGGCCCCATAGAAACTTCCTATGCGGAAACGCAAAGTGGAACAAATTACTGGAGCAGCGCATACGCGGATCAGTACACTCAAATGCCGTTTCGTCTGACCGGATACTATACGGTTGATACTTCGGATACCAACGCCGTGAAGAATTCCATCCGGAATGACGGTCCGGGCTACTTTCGTTTCAATTACTATGACGACTTCGGCACGTACTGGAGCACTGCCGAAGCGGGTGCGGTCTATACGCAGACTTCCGGAACAGCGTCGGGCGGACATGCCGTGCTCATCATCGGCTGGGATGACGACAAAGCCGCCTGGCTGTGCAAAAACAGTTGGGGGGAGACTGGCGGCCCCGATGGCGACGGTACCTTCTGGATGGCTTATACCGGCCACGCCAATGACCTGGAGTTCGGCATGGCCAACGCGTCCGGGCTTGAAAGCATCGATTCCGCCGCTCCGACTGTCATCTCCAAAAACACAACTTCGACTCAAAGCTTCACGGCCACATTTTCCTATGTGTACGATGCGTCGCAAATAACGCCTTCTACCTACGGGTACTGCCTGGATACGGACCATACGCCAAGCATAGGAGATGCCGCCAGTTGCGAAACACTGTCGCCCGTGGACAATAGCGCGACTATTTCGCTTTCTTCAGGGGAACGCGTCAAGAATTACATCAGGCCTTATATGACAGACAGCAACGGAGTCACCTACTACAGCAGCACGGGTATATCGGTGACAACCTGTCCGGACACGGCCACAAGCCTGTTCTGGTGGAACAGCGAGGACAACAGCCTTGTCCGGTGGAAAATCGCCGCGGACGCCAAACTGGTATTCGAAGACCGGTTCATCGGCTGGGGCTACCTGAACTCCGGCAGCCCCATTCCGTCGTATCTGACCTTCGCGACACTGGGAGAAATCAACAGTACGCCGGTTTTGTATTTTGAGAATAACGATTCAGGCATGTTAGCCTTTATGCAACTGGATGAGGACTTTGGTTCAAAAAGCTTTGCCTATGCCTCCTCCATGACTTTTGGTTCAGATTGGCATGTGGCGGGTATGCTGACTCTCAACGAACAGCCCACCCTGATCTGGCAGAATGCACTCTCCGGACTGATTTCCTACTGGAAGCTGGACGACTCCTGCGGCCTTAGCAACAGTACCCAGGACGACGGCTGGGGCTTTGTCTCGGACGAGGCCAGGCTTACGTCCGAGTGGAGCTATTGCGGTTCCCTGACGGTTTCCGGAAACACGAGCCTGCTCTGGCAGAACCAGCAAACGGGGAAGGTGGCCTGGTGGCGTATCAATGCATCCGCAAAGCTCGTCGACTCGCAACAGGACAGCGGCTGGGGGTTTGTTTCCGACGACATCACCCTCAACGCCAACTGGTCCCTGGTAGGCGTCACCTCCCTGGGGAATTACACCGGGCTCATCTGGCAAAACCTGGTAAATGGACAATCCATTTGGTGGAAGGTGGATGGGAACGGAAAACTCCTCAGCAGCACCGAAGGTACAGGCTGGGGTTACATTACATCGGACGAAAAGGCCGCGTCCTGGAAAATGCGTACCGTGGCCTCAGTCGGAGGGGTCTGTACGATTTTTCTGGAAAACGAAGAGACAGGCCGAATCGGTTTCTGGCAGCTGAACGACGACGGGCAGCTTGTGGATGACCTTGAGGACAGCGGTTGGGGCTTTGTGAGCGATAAGCATGTCCTTACTACCTGGAATATCATTCAATAAAACACACGTCATGGAGCGGGATTCGGAGATTCCGCTCCATCTGAGCCTCTTGTATTCCGTCCGAACCGGCGGGAGCGGGCAATCTATTGCGGGCACTATCCCTGGGAGCGCTTTGTAGTCGAATCAGCTTCCAGGGAGGGCCATTGTTTCGCATCTGGTAACAGGCAAGGTCTAGTGGAGGTAAGCCCTTCTTACCCCTTACCCCAAAAAACGATTACACCTTGTTTCAAGCACTGGTATCCCTAAGAAAAAGGGGAGAAACAGCCGCCGCAGCGGTCACACCACTGAACTCCCACCCGCTTATCATGGATATATTTGTCGATACGGTCCGCGGTTTTTACAGGGCCGTCTTCCATGGTGAAAACAAGGCCAAGACTTTCTGTTTGCTGACTCCCGCCTGTTGCAACTGAAGCGGTGGGCAAATCCGTTGTTTCCACGGCAGCGCGCAGGGACAGGGTAGTGTAGAATTCGCGAATATCTGGGCTATCCGTAGCGCCCTCGATCTGCAGAACCGGTTCTATGCCGATAAAATCGCAGAACTCCGCAAGTCCGTCGCCCGTATGTTGGAATAAGTCGGATGCGATTGTGTGCGTCGCGCCGCCTTCCGTGGCCCCGTAACTGAAAATAGTTACCAGAATATCGCGGTTGATCAGTTCCTGAACCAACTGAACGAACTCGGTAGCGTCTTTGCTTTTGGAGTCCGGGAGGCCGAGCACACTGACCACGCCGCGAACCCTACCGAATTTCAGCAACTTGCAAAAGATCTCCGTGGACCCGCTCAAGGTTTCCCAGGAAGTGTTATCCAATGGAATTTGGGTGCTATTTGAAGACAGCCCGGTGTTTTCAGTGAAATGGTCGGATGTTTGTACGTCTCTGTTCATGATTTTGCTCCTCATGGTTCCGACACGGAATGATGCATTGTGGAGGACGTGTCGGGGCATTAATTGATCTTATACCAGAGCTATATTGATCCGTCTGTCAGCTGGCTGACAAAACGCTTTGGAAATGCAACGGAGCCTTAAAAATTATCAGCGGTCTTGTGCCGTTTTTGGGTGAGTGGTACCATGTAAACTGCTCGTAAATTTTTGCCTGCATGTAAGGAGCGTTCGGGTCGAAAAAGTGCGGGTCTCGAGTTCCTGGAGCGAAAGGCGATACTGACCGTATGCCATGCGCCTGTTGATTTCATTTGCTGAAAGCCGGAGGCACGACAATGAGGTTTCTTTCCACCATGCGTTTCGCTGCAACGCTCTGCCTGCCGCTTGCCTGGGGTCTGTTGCTTGCGGTCTGCCTGCCGGCAAACGTCGCCGGCAGCTCCGGAGGGGATTCCAAAGAACAGCTTCCAGCGTTCTTTGAAAGACTTAGTTCGGAAGAGAAAGCCTGGCTCTTGGAGCATCCGGACATTTCCATGGGCATGATGGACGCCTGGCCGCCCATGAATTTTGTGGATGACAAGGGTGAACCGCGAGGAATCGGGGTGGATTATATCCGCGCAGTGAATAAACGGCTTGGCGGGCGTATCAGGCTGGTTCCCGGTCCGTTCAAGGAAAACCTCGAGGCTGTAAGGGAAAAGAAACTCGATGCTCTCATGGATGTTACACCCAAGCCGGAGCGCGAAGAATATCTTCATTTCACCCGTCAATACCTGAACATCCCGCATGTCATCGTTGCCCGGACGGACGGACCGGATTTTCCGGCGGAGCAGGACCTGCAAGGGCATACGCTGGCCCTGGAGTCCGGATTCTACAATGTAAACTATTTTCGCGAAAAATATCCCGCCCTGCAGATAAAGGAATACCCTGACACTGCGCGCGCGCTCGGAGCCGTGTCCCGGGGCGAGGCGGACGCCTACGTGGGCAACCGGGCAGTGGCTGCCTGGATCATGGATCAGGAGCTCATTTCGAATCTCCGTTTCCAGGGGCGCGTGGAAAAGCAGGGGTCCGTATTGACTATTGGAGTGCGTAAAGACTGGCCGCAGCTTGTGCCCATTCTTGATAAAGCCCTTGCCGATTTGGGCGTGGAGGAACTCCATGCACTGCACCGCCGCTGGGGAAGGACAATTCTTGAGACGCGGAAAAAGGCGGAGATTTCTTTGACACCGGAGCAACAGACCTGGCTTGCCGAACACCCGTCCATCAAAATTGGCATAGGCGATAGCTGGGCTCCTTTTGTGTACAAAAAAAAGGACGGCAGCCTCGAAGGCTATGATGTGGACATGCTGGCCGTGATCAACCGATTAACCGGCGCCCATATTCAGCTGGTGGCTGGACCGTGGGAGCAAGTAGTCGAACAGGCGAAAAGCAGAGAGATTGACGGCTTGGCCGAGTCCTCCGTGGTGGCAAGCCGGCGTGAGCATTTCCTGTTTTCAGATGTGTACAATGAGGTGTTATACGCTGCTGCCACGATTCCCGAAAACGCCGCGGGCATCCAAACAGCCTCGGACATGCGGGGGAAACGGATCGCCAATCTGAAGGGGAATAAGTGGACGCAGAAAATAATTCATTCGATTCAAGATGCTCGGGAAATCGAGGCTAATTCCGAGGAGGATGCCTTCCGGCTGGTGCTTGAAGGCAAGGCTGATTTTGCACTCATGCCTGTGTATCAATACGCATCATTACGAAAAAAATATCATCAAACCCTTGTTATCGCACACGTCTTCACCCAAAAAGACTTGGTTCTCAATACGGTGTATTCCATCCGGAAGGACTGGCCTGAACTTGTTTCCATCATCAACAGCGCCTTGTCGTCCCTTGATGCACGTCAAAAGCAATCTATTTTTGAGAAGTGGATGCCAAAGGAGGATGCGCAGGCAAAGTCCGTTCTGCCAAAGCGAGGGCGGTTTGATATCATCCAGTATCTTATCAAAAGCCTGGGCGCTGTTTTTGTTTGTGTGGCGCTGGCCATCGCCATTGCCTGGTTCGTCAAAGGACGGCCTCGGCAACTGTCCATTCGGGATACGCTGATACTGGTCTTTTTTGTCTTTGCCGCTCTTATCTTTACCAGTTCCGCTTTCGTCATTTTGCTCACGCGCACCCATGAACATGAAGACTCAATCAATACGCGCAATCTCAACTCTCTGAATCTGGCCTGGGAACTGAAACAATCCTCAGACGATCTGACACGCTTCGCCCGGACATACGCGGTAACGGGCGACCCGAAATACGAGCGGTATTTCCGGGAGATCATGGCCATTCGCGACGGCAAGAAAGCGCATCCGAAAAATTTTTCTCCTTTTTATTGGGATTACGTGTCCGCTGGTACAAAGGAACTTGATCATGGCGGCGAAACGTACAGCATCGAAGGCCGGATGGCCAGCCTCGGGTTTTCCGATGAGGAGGTGGCCAAACTGTCTGAAGCCAAAAAGGAATCCGACGATCTGATCAATCTGGAAAATATTGCAATGAACGCCGTCAAAGGGCTGTACGAGGACGCCAATGGCCGTTTTAGCATCAAAAGGGCTCCTGATCTGGAGATGGCGAGAAATATATTGCATGGCGATGCGTATCATAAATCCAAAGCAAAGATCATGCAGGCCATTGAAGAATTTCACATATTGCTGCAAAAACGAATTTTTTATGAATCAGAGCAGTCTCATAGAAGAAATAAAGCAATAAATATTGCTATTACAATACTAATTTCAGTTACTATCATTTTTTCAATGTATGTCTTTGTTTTGCTCAGGCGACGTATAATATCTCCATTGGTAGTACTTGAAGAAAGTGCTCAGAAAATAACAGATGGTGATTATTCACATACAATAGATATAAATCTCAATGATGAGATCGGATCATTGGCAATGACCTTCAATGCAATGGCCCAAAGTATCAAAGAACATCTTTCTCGCCTGCACGCAACCATTGAATCGACGACAGACGGTATTCTTGTCGTGGACCTGGACCAGAAGATTACCACGTTCAATGGGCGTTTCCTGGAAATCTGGAATCTCGACTCGGATTTTGTAAAAAACGGAGCTGATCAGGTTGTGCGGGAAACGGTCCTGGATTCCCTGGAGGATCCCGAGGCTTTTCTGAAGCACATCCAGTTTCTGTATGCCAATCCGGAGGAAGAGGATTCTACCACACTTTTACTTCGGGATGGGCGGATCCTGGAGCGCTATTCCAAACCGCAGCGGCTGGGCGATCAAATTCTCGGCCGCGTCTGGAGTTTTCGGGATATTACGGACCGCCGCGAGGCAGAACAGGCGCTGGAGAGAAGCGAGGAACGGTTGAATGCGATTATCGACAATCTTCCCAGTTCGGTGATCCTCAAAGCCCGCAACGGCCGCCACCTTATGGTCAACAAATTTTTTGAGCAGGCCACCGGAATCAGTGCCGACCAGGCTCTCGGCCGTACGGATCTCGAGATTTTTCCTCCGGAAATAGGTGCGGCCATCATGGAAAAGGACAGGGAGGTTATTGAAGGAGGCGTAACGAGCCGGTTTGAGTGGCAACTGCCCCATCCCGACGGCACGGCGCACTTCTACCTGACCACCAAGGTGCCTTTGCAGGACGAGCAGAGAGTTGTTTTCGCCCTGATCGTTTTGTCCACGGACATTACCGATCGCAAAAGGGCTGAGGAACAGGTCAGAAAGAATGAAGCCCAGTTGCGTACGATTTTTGAGAAATCACCCATTGGTGTGATGCATTTCAATGCAAAGGGAAGCGTCATTAATGCAAATACCCAGGCCGCCGTCATTTTCGGAGCTTCCCGCGAGATGCTTATAGGTTTCGATGCCGCGAACAATCTCGTGAACAAGGAGGTTGCCGATGCGCTGAACGCAGCCCTGTGCGGGAATACGGAAAGTTTTGAAGGCGAGTATGTTTCTTTGCTTGGCGGCAGGGAAGCCTGGATGCGCTTGATTTTCAACCCTGTAATGCCCGGCGTGTGCCCCAGCGAGGTAATCTGCACTGTCGAGGATATTACGGATCGCAAACAGGCCGAGGCGGCGTTGAAAGACGCTATGGAGGCAACTGAAGCGGCCAACCAGGCGAAAAGCGAATTCCTGGCCAACATGAGTCATGAAATCCGGACGCCCATGAACGCCATCATCGGGATGAGCTACCTGGCTCTGAAAACCGACTTGACGCGCAAACAGCGCGATTATCTTTCCAAAATAGACCAGGCCGCTAATGCGTTATTGAACATTATCAACGATATTCTCGATTTTTCCAAAATCGAAGCCGGCAAACTGGATATGGAAAAGATCGAGTTTTTCCTCGACGATGTCATTGAAAATCTGACCAACCTGCTCACCGTCAAGGTGGAGGAAAAAGGGCTGGAGATGCTCTTCCGTATTGATCCGGAGGTGCCGGTCAACCTGGTAGGCGATCCGATGCGGCTGGGGCAGATTCTGGTCAATCTCGTGAGCAACGCCATAAAATTCACTCAGGAGGGTGAAATAGTGGTGGCGGCCAATATGGTGGAAAAGACCGACAGCGACGTTCTCATCAAATTCAGCGTACGGGATACCGGCATCGGTATGGACCGGGAACAGCAAGGCAAACTGTTTCAGTCTTTTTCTCAGGCCGACACTTCAACGACGCGCAAGTTCGGAGGTACGGGTCTGGGGCTGGCCATCAGCAAAAGCATGGCCGAGCTTATGGACGGCGAAATAGGTCTGGAGAGCGAGCCCGGCAAAGGCAGCACGTTTTGGTTCACCGCGCGGCTGGGTATGCATGACAACAGCAAAGAGCCTCCCAGAGAACTTGCAGGAGACTTGCTAGGACTGCGGGTTCTGGTTGTGGACGACAACAGATCTTCACTGGAAATTCTCTGTGATTATCTTTCCTCCATGGGGTGTACGCCGGAAGTCGCCTCTTCAGGCAAAGAGGCCCTGGCAAAACTTGAAAACGCTCCGGCGGATGCTCCCTTTGCCCTGGTGCTGATGGATTGGCGGATGCCCGAATGGGATGGGATAGAAACCACGAAACGTATCAAGCAGGACAGTAAACTGGCGACCCTGCCGACGGTAATCATGGTCACGGCCTACGGCCGCGAGGAGATCATGCAGCAGGCAAAATCCGTGGGTATTGCCGATTTTTTGATCAAGCCGGTCAATCAGAGTCTGCTTTTCAATACGATAATGGGAGTCTTCGGGCATAAAGTGGCACTGCACCGGCCGGTTGCTTCGGATTCGGAGGCGGTCCCCGGTCTCGACGCCGTAAGAGGCGCGCGTATTCTGCTTGCTGAAGATAACGAGATCAACCAGCAGGTCGCCAGGGAACTGCTGGAAGGTGCGGGTTTTGTCGTGACCATTGCCAACAACGGACGGGAGGCGGTGGATCTGGCTCTTGCCGACAACTTCGACCTGATTTTGATGGATATTCAGATGCCCGAGATGGACGGGTTTGAGGCAACCGCCAGGCTGCGGGCCGAGGAGCGTCTGAAAAATCTGCCGATTCTGGCGATGACGGCCCATGCCATGTCCGGCGACAGGCAAAAGAGTATTGAAGCCGGCATGGTCGATCATGTGACCAAACCCATTGATCCGAAAGAATTGTTCGCCGCCCTGGCCCGCTGGATCACTCCCGGAGAAAGGCCGGCTGTGCCGGTTTCCCCGGCTCAGGAACAACGGAATCCGGAAGACGTTCCCTTGCCCGACTCGCTGCCGGGGATCGACATGGACGCCGGCCTGGCCCGCGTCAACCGAAACCGTAAACTCTACCGCGAACTTCTGGTCAAGCTGCACGACAGTTACGTAAACGCGCGCAGCGAACTGCAGGGCATGCTGGATCAGGGGGACAGGGCCAATGCTCAGATCCTGGCCCATACCATAAAGGGCGTTGCCGGAAATGTCGGAGCTGACGAACTCCAGGCCGCAGCGGCCGAAGTGGACGCTGCCCTGAAGCAGGAGGAGCCGGTTTTGGACAGTGTTCTGGAGAACTTTGGACAGGCCTTGGACAAAGTCATTGAAACGCTTGCTCCCCTTGCCGCCGAGCGTTCGGATACCCCGCAAACATTGCCGGAAACAGAGACGGCGATTGTTGATTCCGACCGTCTTAAGGATGCGCTGCAACGACTGCAGCCTCAGGTGAAGGCCTGCAAGCCGAAACTGTGCGCTCCGATCCTGGAGGAGATGGCGTCTTTGGCCTGGCCTCCCGAGCTGGTCCCGGCTGTGGGAGAACTCAAGATTTTGATCAAACGCTACAAATTTGATGAAGCCTTGGCCAGTATTGACAAATTACTGCACGAAACCGGGAGTCAGAATCATGAACAGCATGAATGAAAGCCCGCTTATCCTGGTGGTGGATGATAATGAGGCTAACATCGACATCCTTGTCGAAGTCCTCAGCGACGACTACGAATTGAGCGTAGCCATGCGAGGGGAGAAAGCACTGGAGCTGGCTCTAGAGACGCCTCCGGCCCTGATACTCCTGGACATCATGATGCCGGAGATGGACGGATACGAAGTCTGCAGGCGGCTTAAGGCCGACCCCAGGACAGACAGGATTCCCGTGATCTTTGTTACCGCCATGAACGAAATCAGCGATGAAACCCGTGGGTTCGAGGCCGGAGCGGTGGACTACATAACCAAGCCCATTTCGCCTCCCGTGGTTCTGGCCCGTGTTGCGACCCACATCGCTCTTTCAGATCAGCAGCAGGCTTGCGAAATGACCGTGGAGGAACAGATAGCCGAAATCAAGCAAGGCCAGGAAGACGCCATTTACATGCTCGGGCAGGCCGGCCACTACAACGATGACGATACGGGCGTGCATATCTGGCGGATGGCTTGCTATGCGCAGGCCCTGGCCAAGGCGGCGAACTGGCCTGTGGAAAAACAGAAGTTGTTGCAGCTCGCAGCCCCGATGCACGATACGGGAAAAATCGGCATTCCCGATTCGGTGTTGAAAAAGCCTGGGAAGCTTACTGATGAAGAGTGGGTCATCATGCGTACGCATCCCATTATCGGATACAACATTCTTTCCGTAAGCAAGGCGCCTGTATTTTTACTGGCGGCAGAGGTGGCTCGCAGCCATCACGAACGCTGGGCCGGCGGAGGCTACCCGGACAATCTCTCGGGTGAAGACATACCGGAATCAGCCAGAATCGTTGCTGTTGCCGATGTTTTCGACGCATTGACCATGCGCCGCCCCTACAAGGAACCCTGGCCTCTGGATAAGGCCTTTGCTTATATAGCGGATAACAACGGTTATTTTGAGCCTCGTCTTGTAGAACTCTTTCTTTCCATACGCAGCTCACTCGAAGAGATATTGCAGTTCTGGGAAACAAGAAAAGATGACGACAGTATCCTCTATTGCAAAGGACCGTTGTCGGAGTGAAGACATCATGAATAAATACAGAATAAGACCGAGAACCAGGATTGGCTGGTAGTGATGCCATCCTGTGTCTTCGAACCGCAGGCTACAGTATCGAACCTGGAGTCCTCAGCCTGGGGGACAGGCCGCCAATATAAAATTTTGCTAAAAAATGACTACGCATCCGGATGCTTACGGACCATCCCCCTCAGGACTGCCTGAATGATGCAATTCATGCTGGGCGGCTGTTGCGGATTCTCTGAAAATGTTCATCATCAGGGCAAAGGCGATTGTTCCATAGGCCACGAAGGTCCGGAAGTACTCGCCCAGAGCCGCATTGGAGAACAGGTTTTGCCCTGCCTGCGGCGAGACAATGAACAGCGTATGGAAAAGCAGAACACCGATCAGCGCATGCCGTACGCGCGCTTTGTAAATTGTCGCTCCTCCGGCCAGCAGCGAGGCGCAGGCGAAAATGTCGGAATTCAAATGGGCGGTATACACATTGAGCATGCCGATATTCTGCGTATAGATGACCTGCCCCAGACAGGCCAGTACGGTGGAAAGGATCATGGCTTTGATGCGCACGGAATCGACGTGGATTCCCACCAGTTCGGCCCGTACGCCGTCTTCGGAAACAGCTTGAAAGGCCTTTCCAAGCCTCGTCTGCAGAATGTAATGGACCACGGCGGCGAATCCGAGCACCACCAGGATCATGAACAGGGGAATTTCGATACCGCCGATTTTGATCAGCCATATGGAATCGATCAGGTTCCTGAACTTCTCAAGGTCCACCATGTTGCGGACGCCGATGCCCCGTGAGAGCATCATCTCCTTGTTGGAGGGCGTGATGATGGTGCCGTAGCCCACCATGAAGACGAGCTGATAGATGCTGGTGGCCACGAACCCGATGATGATCGTGGTGATCATCTCCTTGCCTTTCACCCGGTTTAGGCAGGCGCCGATCAGCCATCCCGCGCAGATAGCCAGAGGAACGGAAACCGCGCAGATGAACAGCAGCCCGGTGGCCCCGCCGAGCTGGTAATCCACGGCGAGCACCAGTCCCACCTGGGCGCACATGGATCCGACCACTATGGCGAAATTCAGCCCCATGCCCGCGACCACGGGAATGATCAGAGCCAGAACGAGCACGCCGTCCCGTATGAAGCGGATGACGACTTCATTGGCCACAAAGACCACGCCCATCCGGGAGAAATACATTCCCAGGATGGACAGGAGCACGAAAAGCACAGGCACGATATTACGCCGGGCCATGCTTTCTCCTTCTGCCTCCTTCGTAAAGCAGGGCGTACAGAATAATGCCGTTGGATATCAGCATGCGAAAAATCTCCGCCACTTCGGGCACAAGCATTTCATTGGCGATGGGCCCCGAGACGATATAGGTGGTCTGGAACAGATACGTACCGAGTACGGCATGCAGGACAAACGTCCGGCCGCCCATGCTGCCGCCCACCAGAATGGCCGACGCCGCGGGGAAGGCCATCATCAGCGGCGCGTCGTATAATTCGATGAAGCCGTAACTCTGGGCATAGACGCAAATGCCCCAGGCCCCCAGGATGGTGGAAAGAATAACAGCCAGCGTACGCATCCGCGCCACCCGAACGCCCGCCAGGCGCGCAAAGGCTTCGTTTTCTCCGGTCGCGATCATTGCCCGGCCGGTGCTGGTGCGAAAAAACAGGAAAAGCAGCAGGCAGAGCAGGGCGAAAAAGGCCAGCAAGCCCAGCGGAACAGTGATGCCGCAGCACTCAAAGGCCCAGAGTTTGTTCAAAACCTTGCCGAAATAGCTCCGCAACCCGATGGTCGGGCGCATGCCTTTGCCGCCGATGGGCCAGAGCATGGCCGGGTTGGTAAAGGGCGCAGTGGCCCAGAAAAGGTTCATGAGGGAGATAAAGGAAAAACCGACAAAAGTGGCGGCGATTTCTTCCTTGCCTTTGACCCTGTTCAACAGCCGGCTGTAGATCCAGCCGAAAACCAGGCCGATGCACATGGCGAAAAAAAGGGCGCTGAAGAATCCCGGCAAGCCTTTCAGGCGAAAATTCACGCTGATGCACATGCCCAGCAGGCCGGCGCCGATGGCCACGGGAAGTCCGAAATTGAGCCCCACGCCCGCGTTGAGCATGGGGATCAGGGACAGCACCAGCACGCCGTTCATCACCAGCCGGACAAGCGAGTCGCTGAGAATATACGCCGGGGGGACCCCCAATCGCCAGGCCGTCAGCAGCAGTAATACCAGAAAGCCGATGACGAACAATTGCGGGATGTGGCTGCGGAAATTCATTGACTCACAGCCTCGCTCAGACCTGAAAAAGCAAGGGCGAAATCCTGGTCGTCCGCGTCGGGAGGCAGGATGGCGGAGACCTTGCCGCCGTGGATGACGGCCACGCGGTCGCAGACCCGTTGCAATTCGTCCAGTTCGCTGGAGGCCATGACAATGGTCGCGCCCCTCTGTTCGTTGATCTGCAGCAGAATTTCCAGAATCCGTTCCTTGGCCTGCAGATCAACGCCGCGGGTGGGCTCGGATACGAATAAAATATCCGGTTCGGCCGCAAGGGACTGGGCGATCACCACCTTTTGCTGGTTCCCGCCGGAGAGTTGCCCGGCTTTCTGGTGCATGGAAGTGCATTTGATCTGCAAGGTATCCAGTTTGTCCCGTACCCAGGATTCGCAGGCTTTGCGATGCAGCATACGCAATCCGGGCAGGGGAAAGCGCCGCAGAAAACGGCCCGTATTCCAGGCCGCGGGCAGCACCATGTTTTCCAGCACCGAATGCTCCAGAAGCAGCCCCATGAGACGGCGGTCGTCAGGCATATAGTAGACGCGGCGGCGGATCATTTGGGACGAATTCCGGCTGTGCAAGGTTTCGCCATGTATTTGAATGGTTCCCGCAGAGGGCAGCAGGCCCATGGCTCCCGGCGCCAGGGCGAGTTTTCCCTGCCCGGAAAGTCCGGCCAGTCCGAGCACCTCGCCTTTGTGGACGTCCAGATCCACACCTGAAAGCATTTCGCCCGGCATGGAAACACAAAAATTGCGAAAGCGTAGCGCAGGGTCGTTCTGCAGCACGCTTCGCTTTTTTCTGACTTTCACCACATCTCCCCCGGTCATGGATCGGGCCAGATCAAAAATAGAGCAACCCCTCTGGAACCGACCGGCAATGCTGCCGTCTCGTAAAACGGTCATCCGGTCACAAAGGGCCGTAATTTCCTCCAGGCGATGCGAAACGTACAGAACAGCCCCACCGGCGGCGGCGAATTCTCTGACCGCATCCAGCAACTTTGCGGCATCCGGTTCGTTCAACACGGCCGTGGGTTCGTCGAGCAGCAACAGGCGCAAGTCGCTTTTCCCGATCTCTCTGGCCACCTCGACAAACTGACGCATGCCAACGGAGAGTTTTGACGGCAGGATGTCCACATCCAGGTCCAGCCCTAAACGTGCAAGCACCTGTTGTGCCTTGGTCCGGGTGCGCGCCGAGTGCACCAGGGCAAAGTCCCGGCCCAGGAGATTGGAGGAAAAGGAGAAAACAGGCTCACGGGTGAGCGTGATATTGGCGGCGACGCTCATGGTGTCGAACAGAGCGAATTCCTGATGGATCATGCCGATGCCCGCAGCTGCGGCCTGGGAGGGGGTTTGCGGATTGATAGTTTTTCCGCCCAGCCGTACTTCGCCCGTGTAGCCGCCGTCGATACGTATGCAGGGATTGCCAAAGAGGATATTCAGAAGGGTGCTTTTGCCCGAACCGTTCAGTCCGAGCAAGCCGTGGACCTCACCCTGGCCAACGGTTAGAGACACGTGATCCAGCGCGCGGGTGCGTGTCATCCCCCGTCCGAAGTCCTTGGTTATGTCTTTAAGTTCGAGCATGGATGTTAACCGGCGGAACAGCCGGGCTGTTCCGCCGGAATGTCTTGCTTAATAGAAGATCGAATCCATGATGATCAGGTAGTAATTGTCGATTTCAGGTTTCATTTTGTTGAAGTGTACGTCAACACCGGCAACTTCCTCGGCTATGGGCTTCAGGCTTTCGATGCTCATATCCTTGAGTTTGCCGTCCACTTTGGCCATGGCAACCGCTGTGGCGAATTCCGGAAAAAAGTAGCCACGGCAACGGGCCAGGTGGAAAGACGACCTGTTACGCCCGCTTCGGCTGCTTTTTCCTTGATCATGGCGTTGATTTTGTCAAAGTTCCCCGCGTCTTCTTCGCTGATTTCCAGTTCCATGGCAGCTGGGAAGCCTTGCGTAGGAGTCGGGCAGCATTGTTCGGCCATAATGAAGCCAAGGTCCAGGGCCTGTGCGATGATAACGTCCTGCATGGGGCAGTTGGTGCCGAAGATACAGGTATCCTTGCCGTATTTGGCGATCTGCCTGGGAATGTCTTCCTGAAGAAACTGCAGCATGGGGCCGGAGCCTGCGCCGGTTTTGGGGTCGGGCGTATTGAGTTCGACAAAAGTCATGCCCAGTTTTTCACAGGTTTCCCGCATTTTGTCGCGCCGTTTGGCAAGGACTTCCTTGGCCATGTGCGTGGGGAATGAATAGTGGATAAAGGTCTTTGCTCCCATTTTGTGGGCTTTGGTCGGAATGGTCACACCCCGTTCGATCCAGTCCGTATCCAGACACAGATCAATATATTTTGCCATCATATCCGGATCATCCCAGATAGGGGCAGTGATCACCACCATATCCGGACGCTTTTCCTTGATTTTCTGGATGGCGGGCAGAATACCCGAATGGCCGGCGCAGATGACGATAGCCTTGACCTCGGGATCGGCTCCCAGGCTCATGATCTGGGTAATGGCGGTTTCCTGCTCTTCCGTGTAATTTTCAGGCAAAGAAATGTGTTTGATCCGTCCGGGATACTTTTTTGCGACCAGTTGTGCGCCGCGAAATTCATCTTCACTGTTGGACAAGGTGGGAGTGACGATGCCGACCTTGTAGTCGGATGCGAAGGCCGCCCCCGGCAACAGTATGAGCCCCAACAACAGCAGCAGCAAAAATCTCTTCATACAGCTCTCCTTCGGTTGGTTGAATGAATCAAAAAAGTTCCAAAAACGCATCTACACGAAGACGTATTTGTTCAAGATCGTTTTCCGTATAATCCGTTCGCACTTGAAGGTAAGGCAATTGCAACTGCTTGGAGACAAAGTCCTGCACCAGGCCTGCTTCGACATTATACGTATGACAGGCTTCCCAGGTCAGTTCCACCACGCCCTGGATGTGGTAGTCCTCGGCAAGTTCGCGCAGCAATTCCAGGCGTCCGGTATTGGGCGACATGCACGGGCAGGGTACGGCGAGATAGCGCTCGGCCAGCGCCTGCAGCGGATCCCCGTCCGAACGCACAGGCCGGGTTGTTTTCAATCCGCCGCAATTTTCCATGGCGACCACGACACCGCCGGCATCCTCAATGATATCCAGGAGTTTGTTGTTGGTTGTCGGGCAACCAGTCAATAAAATTCGTGGCTTGCTGCGCATATGGGCAATGAATTTCGAATCGTTGAGCCGTTGGCGCGCCGTATCGGCCGCCGCAAGAATGTTGGCAGTCCGCTCCTCCAGGAAGCACTCGAATCCGCCCGCTTCTTCCAGGATTACATCGATTTCACGCCCGAACAACAAGGGGACTGGCCCCTTGTTCAAACCATAAACCGTTTCGATGGCGGCACGAAGGCCATTGTAGCGATGGATTTCCTGGGCAAGCGCTTCATTGGTGACACTGTTGCCAGTGACTTCCTCAATTTTTGTTTTGAGTACTTTTAGTTCTTCAATCCAGTACTGCATGCTTTGTTTTCGCGAATTTTCTTGCGGTAAAGCCAGCAGGTGCATTGGCTTTATTTTTCCCAGGAATTCAAACATCTTTTTTTTGCCGTCACAGGTCATGTCGGCAAAAATGAAAGAAGTTTCTTCCATATACCGACAAGTCCCTTGTAAAGCATGGCCAAATGTTGATTTGATCAAGGGACACAAAATTCTTGGAAGATGCTTTTCCGCGGTGGCGATGGGATCATTGGTGCCGGCGCAGAGTGCCACGGGAATTGCTCCTGCAGCGGAAAGAATTTCTTTTGGAGTGAAAGCGCAATAGACACCGATGATGGTCTTTCCCTGTTCCCGCAGAGAAACACCCTCTACAAAAATACGCTCGGTAATGCGTTCTTTATATATGTTATCAAAAATAGCATTCATTACTTGTGCCGTAATTAGCAGAAATAATCAGACCGACCTAATTGATAAATCTTATAAATAAATAAAAATATAGAATGAATATTCTATAATAAAAGAGCTTCCCTTTGATTGAAAACTGATTTTGTGATATTTTAATGAGTTCTGGCAGATTTTAAAAATGATCCGACTGGTTGTGAAGTGTTGCGTTGGAAAAATTACGGGAATTTTATGCCGTTCGTTCGAAGGGTTAAGTGCGCATCAGGTGCCTTTGGCTGACCAACTGCAAACTAGTACTTCTTGTGATGATTCGCTTAACAGTGTTAACCAGAGTTTTGTTGAAACCATGTTATTTTGGTGTGTTAGATACTATATGACACGGATTTGATTTTTGTCTATTGGTTGGTCGTTACATCATGGATGGATTTTTTTGATCCGGATTCTTTCTTGCAACGTATACAAAGCAACAATGTATTGAATTAAAAATGAATACGATTCTCCTTCATATCGGCGGACCAAAATGCGGCAGTAGCGCTCTGCAATCGTATCTGAGCCGTAATCCAGTTTTGCAGATGCAGAATGGGAGTCTCATAAGATATATTACTTTTTATCAACCTCTCAAATTATTTTTGCAAGGACAAAATATAACAGCTCTTGCTGGTAGTGTTCCCTATCAGTATCTGAATTTTTCGAAGATCGATGCGTACTGTACGAATGAAAATCGCGTACGTGCATTCCATGACATCTTGCCTCCCGGTGATACTAATTGCTTTGTGCTTTCCAATGAAGACTGGTCATGTGAAAAAGCCTCATGGAAAGCTCTGGGAGATTCGATTTTTTTGCATTCGTTACAGTATCTTGTTGATATTCTATTGTATGTCAGACCGCAGATCAGCGTTTTCAATTCCGCCTGGTGGCAATGGGGCGCATGGAGCGGAGATTCTCTTGACGCAATGATCGATGATGCGATCCAGAAAAAGTGTTTTGCCTGGTATGAGATGAAACAATATTTTGATTCGCATCCCAAGATACGCAACGTACAGGTACGCGTGCTGAGTGAGAATATAGTTGCGGATTTCCTGAACTTCATGGGTGGGGCGCGTACGCCAGTTGCGGATACGGGAGTAAACAGATCCCTGTCCGGAAACATTCTGCGGATGTATCAGCGGAATCCTTCCTTGCGCCCGGGGGAGCACGCCTCAAAAATAGATTTTTCCCTGGAAAGGCGCCTGAGCCCCGCAGGAGGTCAGACTCCCTGGATTTTGAACGAACAACGGATGCGGACCATAACCTCCGCGTATGAGGCCGGGAACAGGGCCTTGTTGGCTTGTCTTCCTGAAGAGCAGCGCCGACTCATGGAACAGGATCCGAGATGGTGGGAACCCATCCGGGGAGTTACAACGGAAACATTCGAATGCATCGCCAGTAAAGCCGAAGAAGTGGAACCCCTGGCCGTTGATGCGCTGAAAGCCGTAGCGGCGCTCGACAATGAGCTGTTATTTAAAAATGCCTATATTGAATTTATAAACGGGCTGTTGTTCGGAAAGAGCAATGCCCTTGTTCAACTGATTCTGAAAGAAATGGATTCGGATCAGAAGCAATTTTTCGGGGCTTTACTTTATCGATTGAGCAAAATTTATTTACATAACGACAAAAAGAGGGCCCTGGACTGTGCGCGATACGCGACGCAGTTTATGGAAAATGCGCAATGCTATTATCACCTGGGCAAGCTGCTGCGAGAAAACGGCAATCTGGAAGACGCACTGGATGCGTTCGGCAAAGCAGCTGCTCTGGATCCTTTCTTTCCCAACGTGCACCTGCAGTTGAGCAAAACACACCATCAGCTGGGATACAATGAGCAGGCGCTGCAGGCCGCGCGGGAGTCCGTCGCGATCAATGCTGCAAATCCGCTATTTTTCCACCATCTGGGCAACCTCCTGCAGAGCGGCGGAGATTTGGAAGGCGCGTTGGAGGCGCTGGAAAAGGCGAGCGTTTTGGACCCCTCCTTTCCTAATGTGCAAATCCAGATGAGCAGAATCTGCACCAAACTAGGAGACATCGAACGCGCCATCGAGAAAGTTCGGGACGCTATAGGAATTCAAAACGATAATCCGCTCTATTATCATCATCTCGGGTATCTGTTGCAGACGAGCGGGCAGCCGGAACGGGCGGCGCAGGCCAGGGAAAAGGCCATGGCTCTGAAAAGAAAAAAGAAATTGTAATTGCCGGGAAGAAAGGCTTCAGAAAAACTGTTGGATGTCATCCCCCGTGAAAAGAAGCTCCCCGCCGGATTGAGTCCTTTCCGGTTCAGACCGGACAGGGAGCGTAATTCTTAGATGAGGTTATTTTGAGAGTCCCCGTTTGGAAGCCTTGAGCGGGTTGATTTTCTTGGTGGTCTGATAAACAACCTGGATTTTGTCTTTGTTGCTTTCGAATAATTCCAAGGGGGAAAGTCCGAGCTGTTCGAGCCGCTCCAGGAATGCGCTCCTGTCTTTTGCATAACGGTTCAGATCCGCGAGGTTGTTATCAACCTTATCCGGGGTTGTGATGTAGAGTCCGTTGGAGTCAATGGCGACCAGCGAAGTCTCGTCGCCTTCCTGGATTTTGTGGATAATCATGTCTTTGGTTGTGCCGAAACGGTTTATCTTATCCATTGGTACCCTCCGGTAGTATTTTGCATTAAATATTGAAAATGAAAATCATTGTCAATAAGAGGGCGAAATTTGAAATCATCGTTGCGTACCTGCCATGCGCTATCTTTGCGGCCGGCAGGTTGTTTTTAAAATATCATAAGCGGTAAAGCGTGTTATGTGCGGTGCGTATTGTTGCAGGAAAAGGCGGATGGACGCATGTTTCCTTTCCTGCAGCGGATCCGGCTGCGTACGAAGAAAAGAACACGAATGGTAATGGAGGGGAAGGGCGTAGTCCGTGCCCAGCGAACTTACTCGTCCGTATCGTCCCCTTCGACATTTTGCAGTTTCCTGAACACGGTGCTCCTGTTCAACCCGAGGGCCTTGGCGGCCTTGGGGATCGAACCGTAGACCGATATGGCATTCTTGAGAAGCTGCACCTCGTAATGCTTCATAATGTCTTTGAAGCTTTGCCCTTTGAATTGCGCGATATCCAGGGGCAGATCCAAACACGAACTTTCCGTGTCGCCGGGTTTGCCGGAAATGGAATTGGGCAGGTCTTCCACCTGAATGATGTTGTTGTCACAGGTAACCACAAGGCTGTGGATCAGGTTCTCCAACTCGCGAAGGTTTCCGGGCCATTCGTAGTTGAGCATGATTTCTTCAGCCAAGGCGGATAAGCGGATGCTTCTTTTGTAGCGGTTGTTGAACTGCTGGATAAAAAAATGCATCAGCTCCAGCAGATCCTCGCCGCGCTCGCGCAAGGGCGGGATATGCAGGACAGCCACCATCAGCCGGTAATACAGATCCCGTCTGAAGTTCCCTTTGTTCACCTCGTCGGCCAGATCGCGGTTTGTGGCGGCAATGACCCGGACATTGATTTTTTTGGTGCTGGTTGCGCCGATTCGCTGAATTTCTCCATCCTGCAGAACCCGAAGCAGCTTGCCCTGCAACAACAAGGGCAGCTCGCCGATCTCGTCCAGAAACAGGGTGCCCTTGTCCGCGGCTTCGAAAAGTCCGCGTTTGCCTTTTGGGTCTGCGCCGGAAAAGGCTCCGGGCGCGTAGCCGAACAGTTCGGACTCGATAAGATTTTCCGGGATGCAGGTACAGTCGACCTTGATCAGCGCGTTGTCTTTGCGATCACTCTGCCTGTGCAGTTCCCTGGCCATGACATCCTTGCCGACTCCGGTCTCTCCCAGGCAAAGCACCGTGGCGTCGGTTTTTGCGATACGCTGCACCTGCTGAAAAAGATCCCGCATGAGTTTACTTTTGGGTGTCAGGTACAGTGAAGAGGAGGTCGGGGTGACGCCCTGGCGGAAGGACTCGATAAGCTGCAGCTGGGTGGATACCTGGTTTTTGAGATGCGACATGAGTTCTATGTCGCGTACGTAGGTGACAACCATTTCAACGTCGTTGTCATAATCGAAAATAGGATTCGCAACCAGCAGGACCTTGCGTCCCTTGTGAATGACCTGGACCGCGGTAACGGTTTTCTTGGTCTGGACAACTTCGCCATTCAATGCGACGCTGAAAACACCTTTTTCCACAAGTTCGGATACGTTCTTGCCAAGCAAATTCGCGGCCTTTAACCCTGTAAGGTTCTCATACATCGCATTGACGGCGATGGTAATTCCATTGTTGTCCGTAATGTACAGGCCGTCATTGAGGCTATCGAACACGTGGCACAGATGGCTGGCGATCAAATCCTTTCGTGCCTGTAAAATATGCTGGTGCACTAAAGGGAAACTCATTGCAACTCCTGAAACAATGGCAGAATTTGAGACAACCCGGCAAAAAGCAGGACACAGAGCAGCAGGGTACGGTTTGACTTCAGGGCAAAACGCCTGGAAAACCTGATGCCGATAAAACCCCCCAGCAGTGCCGCCGGGCATGCCATGGCGAAGTAGGTTATTGTCTGCGCGTTCTGAAGTCCAGCCAATAACTGCCCTCCAAGGATGGCCGATCCGCTGAGGATAAACGAAGCCCCGAGAATTCCTTTGGCTTCATCCGCGCTCCAGCCCGACATGGTGACGAAGATGCCCAGAGGCGGGCCGTTGAACCCGAAGGCTGCGCCGAAAAAGGTCGAGCAGATTCCGGTGGGGATGCCCCACAACGGGCGAATTCCTTTAGGGGCCTTTTTTTCCAGGAACAGCGCGTAGAGCGAATAGAGAATAAGAAATGCCCCCATCATCATTTTTAAAACGCCGTTGTCCAGCATCTTGATGCAGTAGATGCCGGCGAATACCCCAAGGATACAGCCGATGACAATATAGAACAAATGGGTCCAGCGTATGCTTTGCCTGTAGCTCCAGGCCAGCTGCAGGTTCAGACAGAGCACGATCAGCGTGGAGCTGGGCACGGCGAGGCTCATGGGGATGAAATGGACCACAATGGGCATTGCCACCATGGCCGCTCCCAGTCCCACGACATGATTTACGAATCCGGCCAGACACCAGGAAAGGGTAAAAATGGCTAAAATCATTGTCTCCTCACAAACAGGGCAATTTTGAACGGTAGTTGCAGCAAAAACCAAGCCGAAATACTTCCAATTTCTTGGCCTGTTTTTTGCTTTTTGCCCCAGCGATGTTAATTTTAAAGGAGACGTCCAAATGAATGTTATCGATTTCAGGTTCAGACCGCATACCCCGGAAGTAGTAAACGGCATTGCCACGAGCGCCATGTTCAAAGACCTCTGCGCAGCCACCAATTTTGATAAGTGCCAGGCCGAGCCCTTTGATGCGATTATCAAAGGCTTGGACGAAAATAATGTCGTCAAGGCGGTCATCACAGGGCGCGATTGCGAAACCACTTACGCGTCCATGGCCAACGGCAACGGCAGCCTGCTGGAATTCTGCAAGAAAGCGCCCGACAAGTTCATCGGATACTGGGGCATAGATCCGCATAAAGGCATGGCCGCCATTCGTGATCTGGAACAGGCGGTGACCAACAACGAAACCATCCGCGGCGCGGCCATTGATCCCTATCTGGCGAAGATCTATCCGCATGACGCCAAGTACTATCCGGTCTATGCCAAGTGCTGTGAGCTGGGAGTGCCTATCATCATGACCACCGGTACGGCAAGCTTTGTTCCCGGCGCCGTTATCGACCACGTGGGGCCCCGCTATATCGACTACGTAGCCCGTGATTTTCCCGAACTGAAAATCATCATGAGCCACGGTGGCTACCCCTGGGTTGCGGAAGCCATCATCGTTGCGCAGCGTAACAAGAACGTCTTCATAGAGATGTCCGAATACGAGCTGTGGCCCCATGCGGATGTATACACCAAGGCAACCAACGAACTGATCTCCGACAAGATGCTCTTTGCCTCTGCGCATCCTTTTGTCGATTATCGCGATCAGCTCAAAAAATATGCAGCCTTGCCTTTTGAAAAAGGTGTCTATGAAAAAGTTATGTACGAGAATGCCGCGCGTGTTCTTGGCTTATAATATGTGTTAGTTTTGCAAGAAAAGATTCTCAGGAATGATTTTCCTGAGAATCATCATAATATTTCAAATGGTTATATAGCTGTCGCATTTTTGCAACATGGTGCATATCTGCAACGTTACCGGTTTTTGCGAAGGAAAAGCTGTCATACCGGAAAGTTGCGAACAGAGTTTTGAAAATATGGTGCAAAAATGCACCATTTATTGTGCCGATGGCGATGGAAATCGTGACGCTGCTCGAAATACGTTTCAATCTGTCCGCGAGACAAACCCGAAAGGGTCATCTTTGTTTAGCAAGTAAAAACATGGAATGCTCTTTGCTTCCGTTGTGAAAAAAATACCAAACCTTTAACTTTTTGTAACATGGAGTGACTGATGGCAAAACTTTTTTCCAGAATCGGACTGTTCGCAGGACTGCCCATTATCTGCATGCTTTTGGTGATTTGCGCCCATCCCGGCGTTTCTCATGCGCGGGCATTGAAAATTCGTCTGGCCCACCCCATGGCCCCCGGCAACAACGTGACCCTGGGTTATGAAAAGTTCAAGGAAGTAGTGGAGAAGATCTCCGATGGCAAAATCAAAGTGCAGCTTTTCCCCAACTGCACCATGGGTTCCGATCGTGACGGCATGGAAGCGGCCCAGCGCGGTTCCATTGAAATGGCCTCCAGTTCATCCCCCAATATGGCCAACTTTTCCAAAAAATTCCTTATTTTCGACCTGCCATACGTAACCAACGTTAAATACCAAAAAAATCTGTACAAAGCTCTGGATGAAGGCGATCTGGGCAAATACTTCGACGATCTGGCCGACGAAATCAACCTGCGCCCCATCATGTTCAGCGAATACGGCTACCGCAACTTCGTTACCTCCGACAAGCCCATCTCCAACGCTGCCGACCTCGCCAAACTGAAAGTGCGTACCACGGCTTCTCCGGTTGAAGTTGAAACCGCCAAGGCTCTCGGCATGAACCCCACTCCCATCGCCTGGGGCGAAGTGTACACCGCCATGCAGCAGGGCACAGTGGATGCCGAAGGCAATACCTTCTCCCTGCTTTGCGACGCCAAGCACGACGAAGTCATCAAATACGCCATCGATTCCCGCCACAACTACAGCATGCATATGCTGATGTGTAACAACAAGTGGTGGAAGGGCCTGACGCCTGAGCAGCAGAAGTGGATCAAGCAGGCCGCCCAGGAAGCTCTCGTGTACCAGCGTGGCATCACGGCCGAACTGGAAGCCAAGGCCACTCAGAAGATGCTCGACGAAGGCATCAAAATCCACAACCTCACCGACGCAGAACTCAACGAATTCAAAACCCTGACCCACCCCGTCTGGGATCAGTTCCGCAACGACATCCCCGCCGAACTGTTCGAGATGATTTCTGCCACTCAAAAATAATCCACTTTATCGAAACCATATCCCCCATACGCGGCGGTCCTTCACAAAAGGGCCGCTGCGTACGGGCTAGAAGGATCTCATAATGACCACGCCCCAAAGTGCTCCCAATAAAAAGGGCTTACTGGCCTGGCTGGATGAGAATGCGGAAAAGCCGTTTTTGTGTCTCGGGCTTCTGGCCATCATTTTGATCATCACGTTCCAGACTGCCTATCGCTACATAATCGTAAATTTTTCGGATACAGCCAGTGCTGCCGTCTGGACGGAAGAGCTTTCCCGCTTCATCTTTATCTGGATTTCTTATCTTGCAGTGCCTTTGGCCATTAAACATCGCGAAAATATTCGTGTAAACATTCTCTACGATAAATTCAGTCCCAGATGGCAAAGCATATTCTGGGTAGTCAACGACCTCTGTTTTCTCTTCCTGGGCGTCTACGTGACCTTTCTGGGCGTTCACATGATTCAAGAGGGCATGCGTTATCCCCAGATGGCTCCGGCCATGCAGATTCCGTATTACATTCCTTACTGCATCGTCCCCCTTGGCTTTGCGCTGATCAGCTTTCGTCTGATTCAGGATATTTATCGCGAACTTAAGGTGTGTGGTCTCAAGGACTTTTTCAAAGCTGTCGTCATTACGGCCGTCATCATCGCCCCTGCCTACATTCTCTGGTATCTGCCGGAATTTGAAGCGTTTGAAAATTTCGAGCCTTCCGCTTCGATCATCCTTTTCGGCTATTTTCTGTTGATTCTGGCCATCGGCGTGCCCATCGGCATCGGCCTTGGACTTGCTTCGCTTTTGACCATCCTGGCTACGGGAACCATCGATCTCGGGTACATTGCCCAGATCAGCTTCACCTCCATTGACAGTTTCCCCATCATGGCCATTCCCTTCTTTGTGGCCGCGGGCATATTCATGGGAGAGGGCGGTCTGTCCGAACGATTGCTGGCACTGGCTGACGAAATGCTGGGCGCGCTCCCCGGAGGCTTGGCAATTGCCTCCGTGGCGACCTGCATGTTCTTCGCGGCCATTTCGGGCTCCGGTCCGGCCACCGTTGCCGCCATCGGTTCGCTGACCATCCCGGCCATGATCAAGCGCGGATACAATACTTATTTCGCTTGCGCCATCGTCGCGGCCGGCGGCGCCATCGGCGTTATGATCCCACCGAGCAACCCCTTTGTCATTTACGGCGTATCCGCCCAGACTTCCATCGGCGACCTGTTTCTTGCCGGCATCGTTCCCGGCGTGCTGACCGGTCTGGTGCTGATGGGCTACAGCTACTTCCATTCCAAGAAAAACGGCTGGATGGGCGAACCCAGAAAGCGGAGCATCGGTACCTTCGCCAAGGCCGCATGGGACGCCAAGCTGGCGCTGATGGTTCCCGTCATCGTCCTCGGCGGCATCTACAGCGGTCTGATGACCCCGACCGAAGCCGCTGCCGTATCGGCCTTTTACGGCCTCCTCGTGGGCATGTTTATCTACAGGGGCTTGAACCGCCACAACATCGTCCGGGTTCTGGTGGAAATCTGCTCCACCTCGGCCATCATCATCATCCTCATGGCCATGGCCAAGGTCTTCGGCCAGATCATGACCGTGGAGGCCATTCCCGCGCAGATCGCCTCGTATATTCTCGGACTCACCAGCAACAAGATCCTGATCCTGTTGCTCTTCAACGTCTTCCTGCTGTTTATCGGAACCTTCATGGAGGCTCTGGCGGCCATTGTCATTCTGGTTCCCATCCTGCTGCCCATTGCCGTTAAGGTCGGCGTCGATCCGATTCATTTCGGTATCGTCATGGTCGTCAACCTGGCCATCGGCTTCATCACCCCGCCGGTGGGAGTCAACCTCTTTGTGGCCGCCGGTGTGGCCAAGGTAAAGCTGGATGATATCAGCAAGCATATTGCGCCGATACTCATCCTGATGATCCTCGTACTGCTGGCAGTGACGTACATTCCGGAATTATCCATGTGCGTGCTCGCCGATAAATAACCGTTCGCATCCGAAAGAAGCCCTGCGGTCGCCCGCAGGGCTTCGTATGCAACACATGGGACCTGTTTTCTTTTTGGGAATATCTTTATCATCTAAGAATAATTATCTTTTTGGAACGATTAAAAACAGGCAACAAAACATGTTTCGAATTTGCACCATTTCGACGCGCAGGATGTCAAAACGCAACGTCTGCTTATCCTGCATAGTTATTAAAAAAAATTAGGGCTTCCTGAGAAATGGTGCAGAGCTGCACCGGGGAAAAGCGGCTGCAAACTGCGCTTGAAGAGTAATTGATAAAAAGCACGCTAAAATAGGGTGTTACAGTAGCGCACAAGTTGGCACAGACTATGCTTAACCCTGAGTGGATTCGTTAAAATAACTAAAAATTAGAAAAGCCGTAAAACACATTATAGGAGAACAGACAGATGGAATGCTGCCTCTCGCATCAGGAACAAATGCTGGAAAACAGAATCAAGGGTCTTGATAATCCGCATCGTGAAACGCACAAGCGCGTATTTAAGATTCTTGACCGGATTGAAGGACTCACTCCTTCCATCGACATTCAACGTGCCTTGTATTTTACGCAGTCCATGCAAGAGACGGAAGGCCAGCACCTGACCTTGCGTTGGGCAAAAGCTCTGTACAATATTGCCGAGAAGATTGACGTTTTCATCGATGAAGACAGCCTCATCTGTGGCCGTGCCGGCGCAGAAGGCCGTTACGGCATTCTTTACCCCGAACTGGACGGCGACTTTCTGGATCTGGCGGTCAGAGAGCTGCCCACCCGTGAGAGTTCTCCCTTCACCATCACCCAGAAGGACGCGGATATCGTCATCAACGAGATCGCGCCGTTCTGGAAGGGAAAAACCTATCATGAAGCCCTGAACAAGGCCTTCAACCCGGAACTGCATGCGCTGACCTACGATGATCCCGACGGTCTGCACTCTCGCTACATCGTGAACGAAACCTCTTCCTTCCGCTCCAGCCTCCAGTGGGTCCACGACTATGAAGTGATCCTGAAAAGGGGCTTCGGCGGCATCCGCCGTGAGATGCAGGAAAAGCTGTACGCCCTGGATCCGTTCTCCCCCAGCGACAATGTCGAAAAGAAACCGTTCATCGAAGCCATCATTCTGGTCTGCGACGCCATTACGCTGTGGGCCAACCGCCATGCCAACCTGGCTGAAGAACTGGCTGCGGAAGAGCAGGACGAAACCCGCAAGGCCGAATTGCTGGAAATGGCCAGAATCTGCCGCAAGGTTCCCGAGCATCCCGCCGAGACCTTCTACGAAGCCATACAGTCCCAATGGTTCACACAGATGTTCTCCCGCCTGGAGCAGAAGACCGGCACGATTATTTCCAACGGAAGAATGGACCAGTACCTGTATCCTTTCTACAAAAAGGACGTGGAAGAAGGCCGTTTGGACGACCTCAAGGCCATGGAACTGATCGAATGCATGTTCGTGGGCATGGCGCAGTTCATCGACCTTTACATCTCTCCTCAAGGTGGTGATTTCAACGAAGGCTACGCCCACTGGGAAGCCGTCACCGTCGGCGGACAGACCAAGGACGGCATGGATGCCACCAACGAACTCTCCTACCTGTTCCTGCGTTCCAAGCGTGAGTTCCCGCACCATTACCCCGACCTGGCCGCCCGTATCCATGCGCGCGCGCCGCAGCGTTTCCTGGCTGAAATCGCGGAAACCATCAAGGAAGGCTCCGGTTTCCCGAAACTCATCAATGATGAGGAAGTCATTCCGCTGCACCTCTCCAAGGGCGCCACGTTCGAGGAGATCTACGACTACGCCATCTCCGGTTGCGCTGAAATCCGTATGCCCAACCGCGATACCTATACTTCCGGCAACCCGTACATCAACTTTGCCGCCGCCATTGAAATGGTGCTCTACAACGGCAAGATGCTGAAGTACGGCGACGAACAGCTCGGACCCGTCACCGGCGATCCCTGCGAATTCAAGAGCTTTGACGAATTCCTCAATGCCTACACAGTGCATCACAGAAACCTGCTCCGGAACGCTTTTACCCAGCAGGCCCACGTCATCAAACTGCGTAAGGACCACTTTGCTGCTCCTCTGGCGGATTCCATGCATGCGCTTTGCCGCAAGTACTTTGTCGACATTCACCAGCCCGATGTTCCCGAAGGCATTGATCTCGGCTACTTCGAGGTCATCGGCTACGGTACGGTCATCGACTCGCTGGCCGCCATCAAGAAGCTGGTGTTCGAAGACAAGAAACTGACCATGAAACAGGTCATCGACGCGTGCGAAGCCAACTTCGAAGGATACGAAGACGTACGGGCGCTGCTCAAGACCGCTCCCTGCTACGGCAACAACGACGATTACGCCGACAGACTCGGCAAGTACGTGGATGCCCTGAGCGTTGAGTACGCCGAAGCGTATCAGATGGAACTGGGCGTGCACCTGGACGTACGGTACGTACCGTTTACCTCCCACGTTCCCTTCGGCCGCGTGGTCTCCGCCACTCCTAACGGCCGTGTCGCCTGGTACCCACTGTCCGATGGTTCTTCCGCCTCCCACGGCGCGGATAAGAACGGCCCCACAGCCATTCTGATGTCCAACTACACCACCAAGAACTTTAACCACCGCGAGCGTGCCGCACGCCTGGTTAACATCAAGTTCACGCCCAAATGCGTGGAGGGCGAGGAAGGAACACAGAAACTGGTGGACATGATCCGGGCCTACTGCGACCTGCGCCTGTGGCATATCCAGTTCAACGTCATCAACGCGGATACCTTGATCAAGGCACAGCAGAATCCCGAGCAGTACCGCAATCTGATCGTACGTATTGCCGGTTACTCGGCCTACTTCTGCGACCTGTCCAAGGATCTTCAGGACGATTTGATCGCAAGAACCGCACACGAAGTCCTGTAACGCTGCAAGTACAAAAAGGGGGCAGAGAGCGTCTCTGCCCCCTTTTTAAATTTTCGTAGAACCCGACAAGGAAAGCCGATGAGTTCGATTATAGACAAGAAAACCACGGGAACCGTTTTCAGTGTACAGAAATACTCCGTACATGATGGGCCCGGCATCAGAACCATTGTGTTCATGAAAGGTTGCTCCCTGCACTGCACCTGGTGTTCGAATCCCGAATCCCAGGAATTCAAACCTCAAATCGCCTATAATCGTAACAACTGCATCGGCGTCGAACACTGTACGCACTGCATGAAGCACTGCAAGAGCGGCGGCATCAGCGCCGGCGCGGACGGCAAGGTCGATGTGGACCATGCGAAAATCACCGAAGAACTTTCCCTGGCCGATGTGTGTCCGGGCAATGCCATCATTGTCTATGGCGAAGAACAGAGCGTGGATACGATTCTGAAACGGGTGGAGGAAGACGAACTCTTTTACTCCCGTTCCGGCGGCGGCATGACGCTTTCCGGCGGCGAGCCGTTTGCCCAGCCCAAGTTTGCGCTCGCGCTGTTGCGAGAAGCCAAGGTCCGGCGCATCAACACGGCAGTGGAAACCTGCGGACAGGCTCCCTGGGAAGTCATTGAATCCTGCCTGCCGTACGTGGACTACATGCTGTACGACATCAAGTCCATGAACGATGCGAAGCACAAGGAACATACCGGACAGACCGGCGAGCACATCCGGGAAAATCTCATTAAAATCAAAGAAAAATTTCCAAAACTGAAGATCAGGGTCCGGACGCCGGTTATCCCTGATTTCAACGACACGGTGGAAGACATCCGGGCAATCATTGATTTCGTGGACTCCCTGCCCGGGGAAAAGTGCGAATACGAGGCGCTTCCCTTTCACCGCATGGGGCAACCCAAATACACAAATCTCGGCAGAGAGTACGACTACGCGGACATCGTCAAACTGGACGATACGCTTGTTGCAGAGATCAAAAAGCTGGAAGAAGCCTACAAAGAAAAAACGAACGCCTCTTAAACATAAGCCTTTTCAGAGCTGTCCGTTGTGTTACGCGGCAACGGGCCTGTTTCCTCCAGATCAGGTTCCATCTCTGATACAGCCCACAACCCCTTGGAAGAACACCGGCTTTTTTTGGCCGGTGTTTTTTTATCTTCGGAAAATAACAGTCTTTCCCGTTTTTCTCGCTGATTTTGCCGTTTTTTATGCTCACCCCTTGCGTTATTCCCGTTCCTGGGACTACTTATACATAAATTAACAAGGGAGCGTGCAGTTATGCGGGAAGCCTTGGAGAATAAAAGAGTGTTGATCGTGGGCGGCAGCAGCGGGATCGGACTGGCTGTTGCGGCCAAAGTCAGTGCCTGCGGTGCGCAGATAGTCATTGCGTCGCGTTCCGCGGAGCAAAAAAGGGAAGAGCTGGTTCAGACTCTGGGCCGGGAGATTGAAGCCGTTCCACTTGACGTGGCTTCCGAGGACAGCATGGACGCGGCCCTGGAGGCGATCGGCCGGATCGACCATCTCGTGCTGACCACACGGCCCGTAATCACTCCGGCGCCCTTTTTGGAAACCGATCCGCAGGAGGCCAGGCTGGCCTTTGAAACCAAGTTCTGGGGCGCGTACCGGTTGATTCGGCAGTTGTATCCCCACATTGCGCAAAACGGCTCCATCGTGATGACCAGCGGCATTGCCGGGGAAAAGATCTACAGGAATCACGCCACCATGGCGGTGATTAATACCGCCACAGAGGCCCTGTGCCGGACACTGGCCGTAGAACTGGCGCCTATTCGGGTCAATGCGGTCAGTCCGGGCTTTGTGGCCCCCAAGCCGCCGAAGTCCGAAGCCTATGCCCAAAGTTTTCCGGCCAGACGCCTCGCCGCGCCGGAAGAGGTGGCCGAGGCCTTTATCGCCTTGCTGGCCAATACCTATCTCACGGGAACCATCCTGGTGGTGGACGGCGGTGCGCGTTTGATCTGACGGGGCGGCGGGTAAAATATCTACGGGCTCAGGGAGTAACGGCGAATTGTACTAATGGATTTTATCCGTCCCTCTCCACAGACTCCCACCAGCGGGTAAAGGTTTGGTCGTTGTCCGCGAGCCGCACTGTTTCGCCGATTCTGGGAGTTACCAGGCGGTAGGGTCTTTCTGCTCCGGCTTTGATGAAACGCTTGAACGGGTCGTCCCAGGAGTGGAAGGAGATGCAGAATTTGCCCGTATGGGAGGGCAGCGCGGCACGCGCGCGCAGGTCTTCGGCCGCCTGAGCGCTTTGTTCGGGCGTCATGTGCACGTATTGCCAGGCCTCGTTGTATTGGCCGGAATCCACCATGACCAGGTCGAAGCCTTCGAAGCGTTCGCCGATCTCCTTGAAGTGCGGACCGTAGCCGCTGTCTCCGCTGTAAAAGATACGACGTTCGGGTGTTTCCAGGGCAAAAGAGACCCAGAGCGTATGGTTCCTGTCCAGCAGGCGTCCGGAGAAATGGCGCGCAGTCAGGACGTGAATGGTCAGGGCGTCGTCCAGCCGGACGGACGCGTCCCAGTCCGCCTCGGTGACCATGCTCTCCGGAAATCCCCAGCGGGCGAAGTGTTCGCCCACGCCCAGCCCGGTTATCACCTGTCCGGTTTTGCTTTTCAAGGCCACGACCGTCGCATAATCCAGATGATCCCAATGATCGTGGGAGATCAGCAGATAATCGATGTCCGGCATGTCCGCGGCCGTATAGAGGCTGGTTCCGGCAAATGCGCGGGTGGTGAAAAAGACCGGCGAGGCGTTGGGACTGAATACGGGGTCGATGAGGATGGTTTTGCCGCCGAGCTGGATAAAATAGGACGAATGGCCGAGCCAGACCAGCAGATCCTGCTTTTTGTCGAGGGCTCTGAGGTCCGTACGAACGACCGGTACCGGTCCGGGCGGTTGGGGGTGATCCCGTTCGTGGAAAAAGAATTTGATAAAGCCCGAAACAGAGCTGCCGCCTTTGACGATCTCTTCGAACGGCACCTGGTTGCGGAAGGTTTCGCCATGATAGTTGGGAGACTGCCGGATCTTGGCGAGCCGCTCGCCCTGGGGGAGCCTGCCGAATTTTTCCTGTTGCAGAAAGAGCCAGCCTGAAACTGCCGAAAGCAGAAGAATTGCGACTAAACACAAAAGTATCATTTTTCTTATCCGCATAAGAGTTTTGCTATTGTCTTGTAGAAAGGTAGGCATGTCCGGCGGCCCCGGCAAGGGGAAATCCGGACATGAGGGTCGTCTTGCGGTGTCGCTTACGCCATACCCCGTACCTGCAGCCATTGAGCCATTTTGCCTGATTGTTTTACCAGCGGGTGACAAAGCTCCCTGGCGGATGCGGGCCTTGGGAGTCTCACCCGGTATGGAGGGGTTTTTTAACGGCACATGAGAAAAAGCGGATAGAACATTCCTCCTGAAAGATTGCCTGATCGTCCGAAAGATCAGCCGAACGTGTTGTTCACCACTGCCTGGATCTGCTACAAGAGAAGAAAAATCGGGAGGAGCACCATGTCTGATACGAGCACTGCAAACAGTGAAGTCCTGAGTGCGTCGCGTCGCGAACTGGCGACGCGTATTGCCCGGTGGACCGAAAAAAATCATCGTTTTGAGCCGGAAATCCCAGGATTGCGGCTTGTGCGTTATGAAGCGCCCACCGAGCCCATGAGCGGCATATACGACCCGAGTCTTTGCCTTGTAGTCCAGGGAGCGAAACGCGTTATCCTTGAGGAAGACGAATACGTCTACGATGCGAACCACTATCTGGTGACGTCCGTGGGCCTGCCTGTGGTGGCCAATGTGGTGGAAGCCAGTCCGGAAGTGCCCCTGCTCGGACTGGTTCTGGAGATCGACCTGCGGATCGTGGCCCAGTTGATGGTGGACAGCAGTCTGCCCGTTGCCAATACGAAACAGTCGGGCCGCGGCATGGCCGTCAGCGAAGTCTGTTTGCCGCTGCTGAACGCTTTTCTGCGGCTGGTGGATCTTTTGGAGCACCCCGAGGATACCCCCATTCTCGCGCCGCTGATCCACAAGGAGATTATTTACCGGCTTCTGACCGGAGAGCAGGGCCCCCGGATCAGGCAGATCGCCTCCTCCGGCAGCCACAGCAGTCAGATCGCCCGGGCCATGGACTGGCTGCGTCTCAACTATGCGCAGCAATTGAAGGTCGAACACCTGGCCAGGCAGATAGGCATGAGCACCTCGACCTTTCACCACCACTTTCGCGCCATGACCGCCATGAGTCCGCTGCAGTATCAAAAAAAGATGCGTTTGCTCGAGGCCAGACGGCTGATGCTCACCGAGCAGCAGGACGCCACCAGCGCCGCGATCCAGGTGGGCTACGAAAGCCCGTCGCAATTCAGCCGCGAATACCGCCGCCAGTTCGGAGCGCCGCCGCTGCGGGACATCAAGAAATTGCAGGAGATGGTGGCTTCGTAAGGTTCATTGAAACTGCTTTTCGCAGACTCTGTGAAGCGCAACAGAGGTCCGTAGTCATCCGCAGGCCTGCGCTGAAGATTCGAATACCGGGATACGAAATCAGGTTAAGCAATGTCCCTGGTCTGCAAGCCAAACCACAAGGGCTGATACGCTGGTCCTGGAACAAGATTTATGTCTGTTTAATAAATAAAGAAAAGTGTTGAAGCAGGGTATTGGTTTGCCTTCGAATGGTTTGTTTGTTAAATGTTCGTAAAATGAATAGAGGCGCTTCCTGTGTAACTACGCATACTATGCATTCTTCAAGTGATAAAGCTGTGCTTGATGTTGCTTTTTCGTGGCAGGGCTCTTTCCTGGATAAAGAGCTGGAGCGAAAATATCGCCAGGAAGTCTGGCCTGCCATCATACGGCATCAGGGCATTCTTTGTCTGATTGCTTCCGCGCTGTATCTCCTCGCCGGGCTCTGTCCCATACTTGAGATGGGATTCATCCCCAAGGTTGTCTTTCTTTCCGTTTTTCGCGTAGTTGTGAGTCTGACTGGTGTATGGTTGTTTTTGTACACTAAATCAAAAAAGATAGAGCTTTATCCGGCTCTTCTAAACCTTTTTATACTGATACTTGGGTGTTACGAAGCTGTTGAGGCAGTCTTAACGTATACTCCTGATCTGGAATACAGTACCCCGTTTACTCTGCTGTTACTGTTTATCCTCTATATTATATTCCCTTTGAGTTTGGCGTATATTCTCCCAGCGGCGCTTTTTGCCTCATTGCTGTATGTCGCCTGTCTGAAGATTTTTATAGTAAGCCAATGGTATAACCTTATCCAGCTATCGCTGTTTTTTGTTGCCGCCAACGTACTTGGAAGTTATTTTCTTATCCTTATCTCTCAATCCAGCAGAAAGCAGTATGTGTATACGCAGCATATTTTGCAATTAAACGAACAGCTTAAAGGCGAGGTAGAGGCAAAGGAAAGAGCCAATGCGAAACTTGAGGCATTGAGCGTTACGGACCCGTTGACCCAGATCGCCAACAGAAGAAAATTGATGGAAACCGCCGCGTACGAATGGTCGCAATCTCTTCGGTATTCACGCCCCCTGAGTTTTATGATCATTGATGTCGACTTTTTCAAAAAGGTCAATGACAGCTACGGCCACCCTGCTGGAGATGCGGTTTTGAAAAGTATTTGCGAGCGAATTGGACAGGCGTTGCGCGGGGTGGACTGTTTTGCACGACTTGGCGGGGAAGAATTCGGCATCATCATGCCCAATACCCACGCTCAGGACGCCGGACAGCTGGCCGAGCGCATCCGGACAGTTGTTTCCGCTGCGCCAATCACAACCGAGGACAGCAGCATTTCCGTGACCGTCAGCATCGGCATTGCCGAACGTATGCTCCATAAAGACGATTCCCTGCAGCAGCTGTTTCAAAGAGCGGACGCGGGACTCTACCTCGCCAAACAAAGCGGAAGAAATCAGGTCCGTTTGCAGCTTTGATTCAGGTCCATACCCGCCTTTCGGATTAGTTTCCTTTGTCCTTTCCGCAGAGACATTTTCAACTGGGAATGTGGAATTCCAATTTAAAATCAAAAATTCCTTTTTTTGTTTTCAAAGATTGGCAAGAAACAGACGGAATTAGTGCTGTTCTTGTCTCCAAGCCCCAACGGGGCGAAATAAATAAGGTTCATCCGGATGAAGCGTACTTTTGACAAAAAGAGTGGACATGGAGTCCAGTCGATTTTCACGCCAATGAGAATCGAACGGAGGAACCACCATGTCCACGAGTTTGATGTACCATGCGTTCGGGTTGGTCGGCTACGACTACATTCGGCAAACATACGTTTCTGGTAGCCTGATTTTTCATGTCCAACCGAAAGCCAAGATGCTCCGATGTCCCTCTTGCAAGAGCAAAAACGTATTGCGACGCGGGGAATCTGAACGGTGGCTAAGGACAGTGCCTATTGGGTTCAAACCAGTCTGGCTGGTGGTAAACGTGCCGCGCGTCGAGTGCAGGAAATGTGGTTGTGTACGACGCATAGACATCAAAATTGCGAATAAAAGACGCTGGTATACAAAGGCATTTGAGCGGTTCGTTTTGTTCTTGGTGAAAACTATGACCATGCTTGATGCCGCCAATCTATTGGGTATCGGCTGGGATAGCGTCAAAGATATTTTCAAACGCAACCTTCAACGGAAATATAGCAACCCCAAGCTTTCAAAGCTCAGGTATTTTGCCATTGACGAAATAAGTGTCCGCAAGGGGCACAAATATCTGACTTTGGTCATGGATTTGAAAAGCGGCGCGGTGATTTTTGTGGGGGACGGCAAAGGAGCTAACGCGCTGAAACCATTTTGGAGGAAACTGAAGCGTTCTCGGGCAAAAATTCGTGCTGTGGCTACGGACTTGAGTGCAGCCTATATTGGAGCCGTGCTGGAGAATTTGCCAGGAGTACCATTGGTTTTCGACCATTTTCATGTGGTCAAATTGATGAACGACAAACTTACGGAAGTTCGTCGCAAGCAATACCGGGAGTTGAAAGACAGCATGGGCAAGGATGTACTCAAAGGAAGCCGGTGGCTCCTTTTGAAAAATCCTGACAACCTTGATGTGAATCGAAACGAGCGGGAGCGTTTGAACGAGGCGTTGAAATACAATCAACCACTGGCGCTTGCGTACTACATGAAGGAAGATTTGCGGCAAATATGGAATCAATCCAGCAAGTCGGAAGCTGAGATTTTCCTCAATGACTGGATTGCTCGTGCCAGAGTCTCAGGACTCGGCCCTTTGATGACGATAGGTGGAACTTTGGCGGCTCACCGGTCTGGCATCCTGGCCTGGTACGATCATCCGATAACATCGGGGCCAATGGAAGGAACAAACAACAAAATCAAAACAATGAAAAGGCAAGCATACGGTTATCGAGATATGGAATTCTTCAAACTCAGGATCATGGGGATTCATGAGGCGAAGTACGCTTTGACCGGATGAGCCATAAATAAAACCCAGGGCAACGCCCTGAGGAAGACAATCTGGCAAAAAAGAGCCCTGAAAGGGCGACATGGCAAAAGATCTTTGTTGCGCCATGTCGCCCTTTCAGGGCTTTACCGTACGCGCGTCACTCCTTCCTAGGGTTGCACCCCAGGCTTTATTTATTTCGCCCCGTTGGGGCTTTTTTCGTTTTTCCAGGGATGGAAGAATAGGACATTTTTGATTTTGAGTTGGAATAACACGTTTTTTTCTTCTCAACTAAAAATGCGATGCGTTACGGAGAAAAAAGCCCCCGGAGCAGTAAGCTCCAGGGGCATGATAAGGCGTGTGGTTTCGGCAGAAGACGATCAGGCTTTGGCGCTGCGGTCCTTGGACACGTAGAAGATGAACGTACAGAGCATGACCATCATGCAGCCGGCAAGGGCCATCTTGGTGGCTCCGGAAAAAGCCACCAGACAGAACGCGCAGGCCAGAAGCGCGGACAATACCTTCAGCCAGGCTTTATGGTTTTTGAATCCATAGATCCGCAGCAGGTTCAGTGCGGAATAAAAGTAGGGCGGAAGCGTCAGCAGCACGGCGATGGAGGTGATGTTGCCGAACAGGGTCTGGGTGTTGCCGCCCTTGGATACGAGCATCAGCACCACGAGCAGGATTGTCATCATCAGCGAGGTCATGAGCAGCCCTTTGACCGGAATGCCCTTGGCGTTGCGTTGCCCGAATACGGGGGGCAGCGTGCCGTCCTGGGCGGCTCTGCATCCGGCCTGGGAAACCAGCATCATCCATGATCCCAGAGAAGCCAGGCAGGCAAAGGAAGTAACGGCGGAAACAGCCATGGGGATCCAGTGGTCTACGGGCAGCCCGCCGAAGATGTGCCCCATGGCCATGGAAAAGGGCGCGCCCGATTCCGCCATTTTGTCCGCGGGAAACATGCCCGCAATGGCCGTGCAGGATAAAATATAGACCACGCCGGCCAGAGCCGTGCCGATCATGGTGGAAAGCGGAATGTTGCGTTTGGGATTGTCCACCACGGCGGTATTCACCGAGGCGGATTCCACCCCGATAAAGCTCCAGATGCACAGGATGACCGCGGCCATGACCGCGCTTTCCGGACTCTTGCCCCCAACAATCCAGTTGGCGGCGAATTGTTCGGAACTGAAAAAGAACCAGCCCACCGTACCGGTCAGCACCACCGGAATCAGCAGCAGAGTGACTCCCACCGAGACCAGCCGGCCGATCCAGTCGGCTCCCAGGATGTTCACGCCGGTGAAGACCCAGATAATGGCGATGGACGCGATTCCGGCGGCCACGGGATGTTCCAGGGCCGGAAAAAAGACGGACAGGTAGTCCACTCCGGTGATGGCGATGGCCAGATTGCCGATCCAGTTGGCGTGAAAATAGAGCATGCCCGCCTGATAGCCCAGAATCGGGGCTATTTCGCCGGAATAGGCTATGGGACCGCCTTCCTGCGGGTCGTCCATGCCCAGGCGCGAGAACGTATAGGCCAGCGCCAGGGCGCCCACCATGGCCATGGCCCAGCCGTAGATGGAAATGGAACCGATGCCGGCCAGGTTGGCTGGCAGCAGCACGATTCCCGATCCCATCATATTGCCGGCCACCACCGCCGTACAGGCGATTAATCCCATTTTTTTAATGCCGTCAGTAGCCATAAAAAAATCTCCTTTATGCGATCCGGGTACTCATAAGGTGGTTGTTTGCGATGCCTGCAACCGTTTTTGGGACCTGCTGTAGAAAAACAGCGGTACGGACGTCAGCACGACGGTTCCGGTAAGCAGGAACAGGACATAAGAGGCTATGGAAGCGCTTCCCTCGGCTCTGACAGAAGGAGGCGGTATGAATCCGAAGACGAAAACAAAGACGCAGGCCAGTGAAGCCAGCCCGCAGACCAGCCAGATGCCGGGCTTCCCGCCGGGAATGGTGTAGCCGCGCCGGACGTCCGGACGCGAGTAGCGCAGGCGGATGGCTGCCGCGAACATCAGCAGGTACATGACCAGATACAGTTGCGCGGCTAGGGCGCTCATGAGCATGAACGCGCTGCTGACCGTGGGCATGAACAGGATGGCGCAGGACAGCAGGGTGGACAGGGTGGTCTGGATCAACAGAATATTGGTGGGCATGCCGTATTTGTTGGTCTTTTGCCAGGACTTGGGCAGATAGCCGTCCTTGGCCACTTCCCGGATGCCCTTGGAAGGACCGACCATCCAGGTAACCACCATGGTCAGGGCGCCGTAGGCCATCAGAAAACAGACGATCGGCGTCAGAAAGGGCATGCCGTGGGAGGCGAACAGTTTGTCGAATGCCTGGCAGACGCCCGCCGAAAGGCTGACACTGCCCTGCGGGACGACCAGAGCGATGGCCAGGGCCCCCAGCACGGACAGAATGAGTATCAGGGCCGTGGCCGCAAAAATGGCTCTGGGGAAATCCTTTCCCGGATTGCGTACGTTGTTGACGTGCACCGCGCTCATTTCCATGCCCTGCATGGAAACCAGCATGGCCACCAGCAGCATCAGCTGGTCCAGGCTGTGCAAATCGGGGATCAGCGCCGAAGGGCTGAAAGTAATGGCCGCGGGGTGCCCTGAAGACAGGTACTGTACGCCCAGCACAATGATGACAATGCCAGGAATGATCGAGCCTGCGATGGCTCCTGACGAGCTCATGAATGCCGAAAGTTTCATATCCCGAAAATTCATGAAAGTTCCCAGCCACATGGATATCCAGATCACGCCGACCACGAACAGTTTGCTATCGGCGAGCTGCGGGTTGAACGTATAGGCCAGGTCCGATGCCGCGAATGCCAGCACCGCCGGGAACCAGGGCAGGTTCTCCACCCATTGCATGAAAATGGCCACAAAGCCCCAGCGCGGGCCGAAGGCTTCCTTGACCCACAGGTAGACGCCGCCTTCGGCTTTCCATCCCGAGGCCAGTTCCGCGGCCACCAGGGCCGAAGGAATGAAGAACAGCAGTGCTGCCATGGTCAGGTAAAAAATCAGGGCGTAGCCGTAATCCGCCAGCCCGGGCAGCGAACGCAGAGACAGGATTGCGGCCACATTTATCATCATCAGCGTGACGGCACTGAGTTTTTCGGAAGAAGAGGTTTTGGTCATAGGTGTTCCGGTTGCATGAGGAAGAGGGCCCCGGCGCGAACCGGGGCCCGGTTAAATCAGTCTCAGGATTTTTTGATGCACATGGTCTTGAAGAACTTTTTCCCGTCGCGTTCGAGCCGTTCCACGCCGTGGATGTCGCTTTCATACCCGGGGTAGATGTTTTCGAAGTCCTGGCGGGCCGTGAGGTATTCGAAAATGGGCGTGGCCTTTTCGTCCATGATTTCCCCGCCCATGATCACCGGAATGCCGGGAGGATAGGGCACGACCATGACTGCGGGCACCCGGCCCATCATCTCGCTGAGTTCCACGTATTCGACATGGCTGCGCACCACTTCGTGGTAGGCCTCGGCCGGTTTCATGGCCTGGTTGGGAATGACCTGGAAGGCGGCCTGCATCTTGTCCAGCAGCTTGTGCTCCTTGTAATAGCTATGGATATCGTTGCAATGCTCCTTCAGCCCCTTGTCCGCGTAGGCCTCCGGGTAAGCCTTGACCATTTCCGGAAAGACCTGCTGCAGGGGGGTGTTGTTGTCGTAGAGCTTTTTGAATTTCAGCAGCTTGGAGAGCAATACGCCCTGTTTGGCCCTGGTGGTTCCCATGGAATTGAGCATCAGAAAGGAGTAGTAGTCGGTCTTTTCGCAGACCACGCCCTGGTCGATGAGATAGTTGGTGACGATGGAGGCGGGAATGCCCTCATCCGCCATGACGCCGTCGTCGGAAAGTCCGGGCGTGGTGAAGGTCAGCTTGATGGGGTCGAGCATGGCGTAGTTTTCTTCCATGTCTTCGAATCCATGCCAGTTGTCCGTGGGGCTCATGATCCAGGGATCCTGATGCGTGGCCAGAAATTCCGCGGGCACATGCTCGAAGTTTTTCAGCTCGCCCTCGTGGAGCACCCGTTTCGGCTGCCACATCTCAAAGAACCAATCGCCGTTCTTTCTGAATTCCTGGGCCATGCCGGCCATTTTCACCCGCAGCTGCACGGCTTCGAGAATCGTGTCTCCGAGCATGGCCGGGCCGGACTCGTCCATCATTTTGGTGGCCACGTCCAGGGAGGCGATCATGCTGTACTGGGGTGAAGTGGAGCCGTGCATCATGTAGGATTCGTTGATCTCGTCCGGATCTATGGTGACGTGGGAGCCGTTTCTGATGTGCATCATGGAAGCCTGGGAAAAGGCCATGAGCAGTTTGTGGGTGGACTGGGAAACGAAAATGGGCGGATGTTCGGTGTTCCGGTCATCGTCGGCCATGCCGAAATGGTCCTTGTACATGGGGTGAAAGCGCGCGTAGGCGTACCATGCCTCGTCGAAATGCAGGTTTTCCACGCTCTTCTGGAGCTGGCTTTTGATATTGACCACATTGTAGCAGACACCGTCGTAGGTGGAATTGGTCAGGGCCGACATCTTGACCGGATCGTTCTTTTTATCCTCGGGTATCAGCTTGCTTTCATTCTTTTTCCTGCGGATGGATTCTTCGGAGAATTCGGACAAACGGCAGGGGCCGATGATGCCGCGTTTGTTGCGCCTGGGCACCATGTACACCGGGTAGGCATCGGTGATCACCATGGCGTAGTTCAGGGATTTGTGGCAGTTGCGGTCCACAAAAGCGATGTCGTCACGAACGAGCTGGCTGCGCCAGATGATCTGGTTCACGTTGGACGTACCGTTCAGAACGTAATAGGTCATGTCCGCGCCGAAGACTCGTGCGGAGTTCTTTTCCGCATCGCCCACGACTCCGCTGTGGTCCAGGAGCGAGCCCAGTTCGGGCACGGAAATGGACAGGTCGGCTCGGAACATGTTTTCGCCGTAGAACTTGTGCATGACCACGCCCGCCGGTGAGCGCTTGAAGCCCTCGCCGCCCATATGTCCGGGCGTATGCCAGGCGTATTTGTATTGCTCGGCGTATTTGACCATGGCCCCGAAAAAGGCCGGATAAACGCTTTCCGCGTACTTCAGCAACATGGTCTCGATACGCCCGGCCAGAAATTCGCTGGTGTCGGCTGTTTTCCACAAGGATTCGTCGATGTTTTCGAGAACCTCCGTGGGCATTTTTTCAATTCCCATGCGCTCGGTGAGCAGAATGGCGGGGATGGTCTTGTTGCGTTTGCGGATGTATTCCAGGAGGCTGTCCGGGGTCATGGTCTCTTCGCTGTCCTCGTACTGGATGTCCCAGTCAATGACCACGGCGCCCAAATCCGCGCGTGAAAGAAAGATTTCAGCCGCGTCTTCGTAGCTGTACGCGGGAATCACCGTGCATTCCTGAACCTCTTCCAATTCCTGCTTCAGAGCCCTGATGCGGGAGCCCTCATCGTTTCTCGCATCAAATTGCCCCGAGACAATCAAAATCGGCCACGTATGTTTTGTTATTTTCATGAATTATCCGGCTCCTTTTTTTGACTGAACCAGTCTGTAGACGGTTTGGCCCTATGGTTGTCAAAGTACGGTTAAAAAAACCGCAGATGAAGATGTGGTCCAAAGGACTGCTTTTTAAACGTCAATTTGGCAAAGATTTGGTGATATTTACACATAACCACCAGCACGGACTAAAGGTACGGATGCAGCTGTTCAGCTGTACTCAGGATAAAAATGGGTGGGAAAATCCCAAAATACGTCCGGTCAGGGTGATGTCCCGGTGAAACTGTTTCCCCGCCCGGGCAACATTGGCCCCCCCTGCCCGGACAGAGTTGCATTTCACCGCAACTGACTCCAACTGTAATGCCACAGCATGGGAATCATTTTCAAGGATAAAAAGAAACGACCAGGAAACGAAATGCGAACTCCAGGGAAAAATGATCTGGCTGTTTCTTCTGCAAAGGACGTATTTGGGCTTTGTATGGTTTCGGGGGGCTGTTAGGAGAATCCCGGATATTCGTTTAGGACTCTTCGTTTCCTTTCATCTGCTTCATCTGCTTAAACGATGCCGCGTTTTCCTCGGCCCGCTGATTGAAGCCGATGCAGAGGTGTTCGAGGCCGGGGATGGTGTAGGTGTCTTCGTGCAGCGTACGGTCATGAGAACTCTGGCTCTCGGGGCCGAGCCGGACCACGCAGTGCTTGCAGTAGGGGTAATAGGGCGTGTCCGAGTCGATGGTGGCACGGATTTTTTGGTAATGCGGGCCGCGCCAGACCGAGGCGAAGCCGTCCTGTACGCGTCCCAGACGCTGTTTCCAGCAGTAGTAGCAGATACGGATGGAGCCGTCGGTGTCGATCTGGGCGAACTCCCAGGGTTTGACGCACTTGTAGGGTTTGTGCGGACTGCCCGGCAAGGGCGGCAGTGCGACCCGGACCCCGTACTCTTTGGCTTTGGCCTGGGCTTCGGCAAATACCTCGCTGGCCAGTTGCGGATGGTTGTAAAGGGACTCGTCAAAAGGGATGTCGTTGGCCACGTTCAGGTATTTGACCTCGACCTTGTACAGTCCGTGCTCCTTGCAGAGCCGGAGCATTTCAGGCAGCTCCAGCGCGTTGGAGCGCATGATGGCGAAGCGGAACCAGAGGCGCGGGAATTCCGCCCGTTTGTCGGTTTTGCATTTTGCCAGGTAATCGATGTTTTGCAGAATCTGTTCATAATTGGCGCCGCGGCGAATGCGTTCGAGGGTCTGTTTTTGCGCCCCGTCAAAGGAGATGCAGAGTTCCTGCAGGCTCTGGTCTGCGACCATCCAGGCGGCGGTTTCCCGGTTGAGCAGCATGCCGTTGCTGGTCATGGTCGCCATGGTGCGGTGTTGTTTGGCCAGTTGCAAAGCTTCTCGCAGGTGCGGGTAGAGCAGCGGTTCGCCTCCGGAGCAGATGAAAATGCCGAGAGTGGTGGGGAACAGTTCGCGGGCGATGCGTTTGTAAACGTCGAAGTCCATCCAGTGCACATCGTCCAGCGAATCGTAGGAAATGCAGAAAATGCAGCGCAGGTTGCAGGCTTTGGTCAGGACAATGTCCAGGGACGTGGGCAGGCAGCGGGGAGAGGGACGGCGCAGCAGGCCTTCCGCCGCTCCCGTGGCGGCGTTGAGCAGAGCTTTGGGGCCTACAAGGCGCAGGGCGCGACGGACCTCGTACAGGATATCCGACATAGAGGGAGTAACTCCATGGTAAAGGCGTTTGTAAAAGCGCGCGAAGAACTGCCCGTAAGACAGTCCGGATGCTGGGCTCAGAACAATGCGTCGCCGTCGGTAACCGTTCTGACCAGGGTTTTGTAGTCCAGCGATCCGGTGGACTCATTGGCGTATTCGTAGATGGTCCTGCCGTAGGCCGGCGCTTCGGCCAGATCCGGGCAATACCGAATGGGCGTACAGAGGTAATCGCTATAGAGTTCTTTGAGCCGGGTCAAGATTTCCAGGCGGCTTTCGATCTTGTCGTCCGAAAAGGTCGGCAGGATGTAAGTAATGCCCAGCTGGCTGCGGTATTTCTGAATGGTCGCCAGGCTTTTGGAAAATTCGGAAAGACCCTGCAGCGACATGACTTCCAGCGAAACAGGGATCAGCAGTTCCTTGACGTAAAAGAGCACGTTGACGGTGATGGGGTCCCAGCCGGGGGACGAGTCCACGATGACGAAGTCGAAAAGATGTTCAAAAGGCGTCAGGGTCTCGGAAAGCGTCAGCTCGCCGCCGAAGTCCTTGCGGTCGATCAGACGCTTGACCCCTGCCAGGGCGCGTCCGCCCGAAAGAATCCAGAGGTTCTCCCGTGCCTTGAAAATGGCCTTTTGCGGCTCTACTTCCTTGGCGACCAGTTCGGCCAGACCATACTCCGGCTTGCAGCCGAGCATGTAGCTGGACTGCCCCTGGGTGTCCGTATCCACCAGAAGCACCTTGTAGCCCGAGAGTGCGAGGCCGGCGGCCATATTCACGGCTGTGGTGGTTTTGCCCACGCCGCCTTTGCTCAAAATAACGCCGATGCTGCGCGTTTTGAGCCGCGGCGGTCTGCTCAGACCGCTTTGCGTGTTGGGGCCGCCGCGTGTCTTGGGCCCGCCCTGTGTTTTCGGCCCGCCTCGGGTCATGGAAGCACTTGGGCCGCCCCGTGATTTGCCCGAAGTAGGCGCCTGGGCGGGCGGCCGTGTGGTGGACCCAGGATTGGTCTTGGGCCCTTGCGTGTTTCCGGTCGCGCCGTTGGATTCCTCGGCGGATTTGACTTCCAATGTATCCAGAAACAGCGTGAACTTATGACCACAGGATTTACACAGCGTGGTAACTTTGGTCTTGTTTTTGGGAAGGCGCGAGGCGTCTATGCTGCGTTTTATTTTACAGTTTGGGCATGTGATTTCCACCTTGCAGCCTCCATATTGGAGTGAAGCCCTTGTCAGGGACACTGTATGAAAACAATCTGACTGCCCACAATGACAGGGCAAGCAGTTATTTTTACCTGTTTTTATTTAGAGTTGCGTAGCATTAATTTAAAAAGAACGCTATCTTTTCTTTTTTCCGCAAGCTCTGTAAGCATTATTTGCAATGCGTTATCTACAACCCCGGACATGGAGACTCGCAACGTCGCAGCTTCCGGAAGCAAATCCCGAATCACGTTTTTTGATGCGGCAAGCTGATCATACGTTACAGGAGACAGATAGATGGTCGTCCGTTTTTTGGGGCATTCCAGCTCCAGGGCCTCGAACGCGAACGTCTCTTCCTCCTGAGAAGGATCCTGCCCTTGTTCCGGTTTTAGCCCACCGTCCGTGCGGTGGATGATGCCATCCAGCAGCTCCATGCCCGGCGCAGTTTCGGCGCGTTTCGTATCGCCTGCGTCGGTATTAGCACCGTAGAGTACATCGTCCAGAATATTTTTTTGTTTAGTGTTGCTCACTTACACCTGTCCTGATTCGGTCTGGCGGCCGATTTTCCGGGCCTGCCCGCCGGTAAGGTCGGGTTAGAGATACGCATGCAATCCTAACTATATATGAATTCAGCATATTCTGCAACACCCAGGCTAAAAAAGTGCGAAAAGGGGCTGGCCAGATGCTACGGTGAGAGCTTGTGAGAAAGTAGCGTACCTCAAACAGAAAGCACAAAGGCGCGAGTTTTAGCAGCAACATGGCGGCGCGGGTCATGGAGCAAAACGAAAACCGGGGGATTTCAGCAACAACGGTTTCCAACCGTATGCCGTCATAGGCGCTCGATGCCAGTGGCAATGGCTTCCAGCGCGGCGCTGTCCAGCAAAGTAACGCGCGCGCCGGATACTTCCAGAATGCCGGAATCAGAGAAACGGCGCAGCACGCGCGAAATGGTTTCCGGAATGGTGCCCAGGTAGGCGGCAAGCTGTCCTTTGGAAACGTTCAGGTCGAAGCTATCGGATCGTCCGGACTCTCGCAACAGCAGCAGGTGTCCGGCCAGACGAGCCGGTGTTTCCTTAAGACTCAGATTTTCGATTTTGGTCACGAAAAAACGCAGCCGCTGCGAAAGCAGGGCGAGCATGCTCATGGCCAGGTCCGGATGAGCGCTTATGCGGGCGCGCAGTTTTTTAGTAGGCAGCAGCAGCAGAGTGGACGCTTTGATGGCTTCGGCGCTGGCCGGATACTGCGATTCCTTGAAAACAACCACTTCGGCGAACGCTTCGCCAGGACCGAAGAAATGCAGCACATGCTCCCGGCCCTGCGGCGAAACTTTGAAAATACGTACCGCTCCGTCGACCACGGCAAAGAGTCCGTAAGCCTCCTCTCCGTCGTGAAAAAGTATCTCGCCCTGGGCGTACTCCCGGAATTCGGCGATCTCAGCCAGCATTTCCAGATGCGCATCTGCAAGGCCGGCAAAAAGATCAACTGAGGCCAGGGCTTTCTGCAAGTCAGGAAAGGGTGTCATTTCGTCAGACGTATCCTGATATTTTTCAGATCCTGGTCGAGATTGAAATCCAGGTCCTCGAAATTAAGCGTGAAAAACATGCCCGGACGTTGCGGACGAAATGTGCCCCAGGGTTCGCTAAAAGTCAGTAAGTTGGAGTCAAGCTTATTCGAGTTGTTGAGATCCTGGTAGGCAAGCAGCACGTATGAGCCTTCAGGGACGTCGGTCATACTAAAGGGCAACTCCCCCGAAGTTTCCGTGGCAGAGTCGGGTTTGAGGATCAGTTTGTAGGAATTCTCATTCATATTTTTGAGTTCGTCTTTTGTCAGCAACAGCAGGGTGACATCCGCAAGTTTGTAGAATGTGACGGTGCCCTCGATGGAATACGAGTTTTCCGCAACAGCAGGCGTGGGGACGGACGTGAGGGATAGCAGAGAAAGAAACAAAACAATAACAGACAACTTCGGAAAGTGTTTCATCGCAAGATCCTGTTCAACGTTCGAGTTCGGAAGGCATTGCCTGCAGCACTCCCAGGTGCAGCAAACCCCAGAAGCCGATGCAGATGGCTTCTGCCGCGTCATGACGCAGTGATGTGGGCCTTGGTGCGCCGGACCAGGCAATGATGCGCCGGGCCAGTTCGATGGCATGCGCCTTGGCCTGCTCGCCGCTGCGCTGTTCGCGTTTATACAACAACACCGTCCGCCATTCCTGGGCCTGAATCTGTAGCAATTCCAGCTCGCGGCGCCCGGCCTCGCGGATCCAGACCTCGGCAGCGGGGCCGCCGCCCTCCAGCACCAGCCAGGATAGCGGGTTGAGTTCCTGCAGCAGACTATACGCCCGTCGCTTCAGGCCTCCGACACGGGCGAAATGCTGCGAACGGTACCATTGCAGCCGTCCGTCCGCACCAAACAGGGCCAGCCCGGTCCGCAGTCCCACATCCACCGCCAGCAGGCAGCCTTCCCCGCGGTTCTTATTTTCTCCATCCTTCATACGGTCTTTTTTTGTCAAGGATATTACAACATCTTTGGTAAAAGATACAAAGTATCCTGTGGAGCTGCAAGCGATCGCGGATAATTGTGACGACTGCCCGCGTTGTCAGGTTCCACTGGATTTATTACAATGTACGGCAGGATCCCCGAAAAAGGAGGGCTTGGTGGGAATGTTTTTGCTTGTCCAGCCGCAGACGGCCGGACGCTTGCCTAGGTTAACGCCGCCACCGCCGCAGGTTGTTTTGCGCAAACAGCCGGGTGACGGCGGACCGGGAAAAGGGAAAAACAGCGATCCGGACAAAGCGCCCGGCAAAGATCCGGAAGACGCGCCGGTTGAAGCCGATGATCCGGGCGGCAATCTGTTGCTTTGCCGCCAATGCCGCCATCAGGTGACCAAAAGTGGCGCCCGGACCGTGATTTACGGCGCCCACAGCCACGTCTTCTGCAATCCGCACGGCCATGTCTTCGAGATAGGCTGTTTTCGCAGCGCTCCCGGATGCGCCCTTCTGGGCCCCCAGACAGCGGAGTTCACCTGGTTCGCGGGGTATGCCTGGCAGATAGCCGTCTGCGGCGCTTGCCGCACGCACCTGGGCTGGCGTTATGCCCATGCGGACGGTTCGGCATTTTACGGATTGATTCTGCAGCAGCTGGTGGAAGAATCCGACAAAGGCTGATCGGCTGTCATACCCTGTTCTTGTTCCAGGCAAAGGTTTTCAAAGGCATCATAGGCTTTTGTACGGCTTAGTCTGGCATCGCGGATCAGTTGTACGGGTACATGCCGCAGGGATTCCGGCAGCGGGTGCGTACGTACGTAATCTCCAACATTCAGACGCCTGATGGTCGAAACCGGCATGGCGGCTACGCCCATGCCCTGGGCCACGCAATGCAGGGCCACATCCGAAGAAGGCAGCTCCAAGGTTCTGCTCGGCGTGACGCCGTTTCGGGCAAGCCAGTGTTCAAATGTCCGGCGGAAGGAACAGCCGTTGCGTTGCAGAACAACGGACTGAGCCGCCTGCAGCGGATCGGCCACATCCGGCGCCGTGACCAGGACAAGCTCTTCCTGAAACAACTCCGTAGCCGTCAGCTGCGAGTTTTGCAGCCCCCCGCTGATGAGTGCGGCATCCAGCTCCTGTCGCAGGATTTTTTCCGTCAGCTGCTGCGAGGGCGCCACTTCCAGCGAAAGTTCCACCGACACGTGGCGGCGCGCGTAGGTAATCAGCTTGTTTGCCAGCCAGTTGGCGACCACCGAATCCGTGGAGCCGATCCGGAACACTCCTGCCGGACCATCGCAGTTGTCCAGGCTGGCCCTGGCTTCGTGCAGCACGTTGGACACCTGTTGCGCATAGGGCAGCAACATGTTCCCCGCCGGAGTCAGAGACATGCCGCGCGGTTTGCGGATGAACAGAGGCTTGCCCAGTTCGTTTTCCAGACTGCGGATACGGGCCGTGACGTTGGACGGGACGTAATGGAGCATCCGGGCCGCGCGGGTGACGCTGCCCAGTTCGGCCACTGCCTTGAAAATGCGTAATGATTCGCTGTCCATTCATTTTTCCTGAATCTAATGATAAAAATAATTCATTTGATGAGAATGATATCGCAGTGTAATTTTAGTGTCAAAAAAAGGATGGCGTTATGCAGGAACTAACGGAAATGATCCGTATTTGGCTGGCTGACCGGAAAAACAATGCCCTAACTCCGGAATCTGAATTTCCCGCCTTTGCCGAACCCCTGGTGGGCTGCGCTGCCGGGGACGACCCGCTGTTCGCCTTTCTCAAGCAGGACATCGGTCCGGAGTTTTACTGGACGCCGCAGGAGGCTTTTCGGACGGCTTTTTCCTCCTGCCGTGCTTCGGATGCGGACCTGAGCGTGATCAGCTGGGTGCTGCCCCAGACAGAGCGGACACGAGCTGCCCATCGCCAGGCAACGAACATGCCGAGCATCGAGTGGAGCTGCGCGCGCCATTATGGCGAACAGGTCAATGAAAACCTGCGTCGACATGTTGTCGGCTGGTTCACAGAACAGGGCGTTGAAGCCTGCGCACCCGCACTACTTCCCCAGTGGCGCCGTGAACAATCCGTACGCTATGGATTCGCCTCTCGCTGGTCCGAGCGACATACGGCGTACGCCTGCGGCCTAGGGACCTTCGGATTGTCGGACGGCCTGATCACTCCGGTGGGCAAATCCATCCGCCTGGGGTCGGTGGTCGTTAACAAACAATACGCGCCCACTCCGCGGACTTATACGTCGCATACGGAATGGTGCCTGCATTATGCCGCGGGAAAATGCCGGGCCTGCATCAGACGCTGTCCGGCCGGGGCCATTTCCGAGGCCGGGCACGACAAAGAACGCTTCAAACAATACATCCGTACGGTCACGGCCGCTTTTGTAGAGGAACAGCAGCTTGGTTTCCGGGTCAACAGCTGCGGTTTCTGCCAAACAAAAGTACCGTGCGAAAAGGGCAACCCCACGGCACGCCTGCAAGCGGGCTGTGGCCATAGGTAGCTTTTGGATGTGTTCGTCAGAAGAAGCAGAAAGGAATAGCAGAGGGCCGCAGGATCCCGGCAACTCTTTGTATCCGGGTTCCTGCGGCGGTAATTGCCTGTATCTTAGGACATTGTCTCAATGACCTGCGTCAGTTCGGCAGCCATGCGCGCAACGTCCTGCACGGCGCTGGCGGACTGATCCATGACTTCGGAAGCCTCCTGGGAGAGCTGATTCACTTCTTCGGCCGAATGATTGATCTGCTCGCTGGTGGATGATTGTTCTTCCGCAGCCGTGGCGATGCCGCTGACCTGGGACGCCGCATTGTCCATCAACTGGACTATGGCGTTGAGTACTTCGCCGGATTTTCCGGCAAGCTCCGTACTTTCGGCGATTTTTAGCACGGCGTTTTCAGTGGCCTGAATGTTCAGGTCGGCAACGGACTGAATATTGGCTATGGCGCTGCCCACCTCTTTGGTGGCGTCCATGGTTTTTTCCGCGAGCTTGCGCACTTCGTCCGCGACCACGGCAAATCCGCGGCCGGCTTCGCCCGCTCTGGCGGCTTCAATGGCGGCATTGAGCGCCAGCAGATTGGTCTGGTCGGCGATATCCGTGATCACGTTCATTACATTGCCGATATCCTGGGCCTGATCTCCCAGTTTCCCCATGGAGTCCTTGAGGCTGACGGCTTGCTTATGCACTTCTCCGATGGTTTTGATCAGGTTTCCCAGGTTGGTGGCTCCCAGTGAAGCTTCCTTGCGGGCGTCGGCGGTGACTTGCGAAGCTTCCGAGGCATTGCGCGCGACCTCGAGAACCGACGCGTTCATCTGGTTCATGGCCGTGGCTGTTTCCGCCATACGATCGCGTTGGGCGGCAGCGCCTTTGCTGGCCTGTTCGACCTGGGCAGATAACTCTTCGGCGGCGGTTGCCAGATGCTGCGAAATGCTCTCCGCCTCGGCAGCGGCCTGGGAAATTTTGGTGTTTTGTTCCTGGATCTGTTTCTGTTGCGTCCGTATTTCCGTCAGGTCGATCAGGTTGGATACGGCCCCCAGCAGTTGATTGTCCATGTCGTAAAACGGCGTCGTGCTCACGCGCAGGATAGTCGCTCTGCCGGAAGGAAAGGTGTGTTCGATTTCCACGTCGAATGCTTTGTGGTCATTGATTGCCGTATTGACCATGCTTTTCCGATTTGGCTCGCCATAGTAAAAATCGCCTGAGGTCACACCCTTTAATTGTTCCACGGTACGCTTTTCTTCCACCAGTTCGCGGATTTGTTCGTTGGCCCAGACGACATTGCCCTCTGCGTCGAACAGGGCGCAGGGAATGGTCATGCCCTTTAGCACGCCCTGGGAAAAGCCCAGCTTGTTTTTCAAATCCGAAACCATGGCCTGTATGGCATCGGCCAGGGTTGCAAGTTCGTATTTGTACGTACCGCTGAGTCTGGCGTTTAAATCTCCGGACGCGATCTGTTTTGCATAGCCGAGGATATTGTTTGTCGGACTTAGTACAAGTTTTCGCAGCAGAAAAATTGTCACAGTTATGATCAACGCCACGACAAAAATTCCGCCGATAATCATGACATTGCGCTGCTGGATGGCCGTTGCCGCCAAATCGTCGTCATAGGCGCTCATTGCGACTATCCATCCGTTTTCCGGGAGGGTGTCGTAAGCCATCAGTTTGGTTCTGCCTTCGTACTCATATTCAAATAAGCCTTTCTGGCTCTGCTTGATTTTTTTAAAACGGTCAGTGGTCCCCACTGAGGTCAACATTTTGTCTTTATTGACTCCATGCGCGATAACTCTCCCCTCGGAGTCGTACATGAATCCATAGCCGTTTTCACCAATGCGCAGGTTGTCGAAGGTTTTGGCCGCAAACTCTCCCCAGTTGGGGAAGATAACGGCCCAGCCAATGAATTTTCCGTTTTCATTTTTTACGCGTTTAGAGATGCAGACCAGGTAGTTAGCTCCCTGGTCGGATTTGAAAACGGTATCGCCGATTACAACATCGTCGGTCGTATGTTTTGTGATCAGGGGCATAAAAACTTTGTCTTTTAAAGGCGTTCCAGCAAGATCTTTGCCTGAAGCGGTACAGCCTTGAATGACTTTTTCGGATTCGTTGAAAACAATGGCAGTCCAGATCCCATCCACATCCGAAACTACGCTTTGTAACAGCTTTGCAGCATTCGGGTTTTCTTTTCCCTCCAGCACGTCCCAGATACTTTGCTGGCTTGCGAGAATTTTGACTATGCCTGCCCCATCCTGCAGGTAATCCTGCAGACTGGATGTGGTGGATATCACCACTTGTTTCATGTTCGCCGTCTGCATTTCAAGGCTTGATGAATACGATGAATGTTGCAGCCAGAAAATACTGGATGCTATGATGCAGACAATTAACGCTGAAATACATAGATTCAACACACTGCCAACACTTTTAAGCTTAAACATGAATACCCCCAGATAAGAAATAGATACATATTTAAAAAATATGGATAAGAACTATTTATATTAACAGAATATATATAAATATGTCAAAAAAAATTACTTTTGACGAAAAGTTAGTAAGCCTTACGTATATGTAAGGGTAAAGAGTGTATATTTTTTTTAAGAGCGTATTGTGGATTACTATTATATAAAAAAAATTATTTACTAATTGGAGTCGTTAATAAGAAGAATGGAGTGAAAATCGTTTTTCTTGTATATGAAGGGCAACCGGGTTAGGGTTGGCACTGATTTACGAAAATCTTTTTTTATGCGAATTCTGGAACATGGTTTCATATATGAAACTTTCAGAAAGATAAGTGCTCCAAAGCATTTGAAGCAAGGAGGAAGAGATGGAGATACGTTACGCGCTGCACCCGGAACATGCGGCAGTATTGGACACGGCCGAATTGCGAGATCACTTTCTGATGGAATCCCTGTTTACTGATGACGAACTCAACCTGGTCTACAGTTCGCTGGACCGCCTGATCGTGGGCGGCGCATGTCCGGCCGCGGGATCATCAGTGGCTCTGGAAGCGGACCCCAAAAGCATTGGCGCGACCTTTTTTTTGGAACGGAGGGAGCTGGGCGTAATCAATATCGGCGGTCCGGGCGAGGTTGTGGTGGACGGCAAGGCGTATGCTTTAGAACCGCGTGACGGTTTGTATGTGGGCAAGGGAGCCAAAGAAGTGCTTTTTAAAAGTTCGGACAACGCCGCACCGGCAAAATTCTATTTGAATTCCGCACCCGCGCATATGTCCTATCCGACAGAGCAGGTTTCGTTTGCGGGCGCCGCCCCCACGCATCTGGGAGATCTGGAAAACAGCAACAAACGTACGATCCGCAAGTACATTCATCCGGACGGCATTAAAAGCTGCCAGCTGGTCATGGGCATGACCTCGCTGGATACCGGCTGCGTCTGGAATACCATGCCCACCCATAAGCACGAGCGCCGTATGGAGGCCTACCTGTATTTTGACCTGGAACCCGAACAGCTGGTGTTTCATTTCATGGGCCAGCCTGCCGAAACCCGCCACCTGGTGGTCCGCAACGAGCAGGCCGTGCTTTCCCCCAGCTGGTCCATTCATGCCGGAGCGGGCACTTCCAACTATACGTTCATCTGGGGCATGGCAGGAGAGAACCAGACTTTCAGCGACATGGACGGCGTCCCCATGTCCGAGTTGCTGTAGCACCAAATTGCAGCTGGCGCGCAGGATCCACGGAAACGTTTTATGAGGAGTGCGGGAATGATTCTGGAACAATTCAGTCTTGCCGGAAAAGTGGCCATTGTCACGGGCAGCAATACGGGACTGGGGCGGGCCATGGCCCTGGGGCTGGCCGAGGCCGGCGCGGATGTGGCCGGGGTCTACAGCTCGACTCCTCCCACGGAACAGGAAAAATACGAACGCCTCGGCCGCCGCTTTCTTCCCATCCGGGCGGACCTGCGGACCACCGACCACGTGGAATCGATTGTGGAGCAGACGATCTCCGGACTGGGGCGGGTGGATATTCTGGTGAACAACGCGGGCATCATCCGGCGCGCGCCGGCTCTTGAGTTCGGCGAACAGGACTGGGACGACGTTATGAACGTGAACCTGAAGTCCCTGTTTTTTCTCAGCCAGGCCGTGGCCAGACGTTTCGTTGCTCAGGGCAGCGGCGGCAAGATCATTAACGTGGCTTCCATGCTTTCCTTTCAGGGAGGCATCCGCGTCCCTTCGTACACGGCCAGCAAGAGCGGAGTCATGGGATTGACGCGGCTGCTGGCCAACGAATGGGCTCCCCATGGCATCAACGTCAACGCCATTGCGCCGGGCTATATGGTCACCGATAACACCAAAGCCCTGCGCGAAGACCCCGAACGGGACAAGCAGATCCGCGAGCGTATTCCTGCCGGAGACTGGGGACGCCCCGAGGATCTGCAAGGCGCTGTTGTCTTTCTTGCTTCCGAGGCGGCCGGCTACGTGCACGGCTATACGCTCGCCGTGGACGGAGGCTGGCTGGCCCGCTGATTTTTCGTACCCCATACCTTCCACAGCAAAAGCCCGGGCCGCAGGTCCGGGCTTTTGTTATGCGTTGACGGATGTTACAGAAGTTGGCATCAATAGATCTGATGACATCTATTAATAATTTATTAATTGGAACCAGCTTGTCTACCGGGAGGGATCATGTCAGCCAGCGAGGCCTATGATTTTACGTTCACTGTTGATGTAAAACCGAAAGTTAGATTTACCGTCATCAGTTTCAGAGGCTACGAATATGTCTCCAATCCGTATCGGTTTGAGATTGTGCTTGCCGCCAACGACCCCAACCTCAAGGCCGCGGATTTCGTTCATCAAGCCTGCCACTTGAAAATTGTCGGGCATGATAAAGACGCTCCGCGGATCATTTCCGGAATCGTATTCCTGTTTCGGCACATCCGGCGCCTTAATGATATGTATGTCTATCAGGTTGTGCTGATGCCACGTTTGCAGTTCCTGGCATTGAACACCCGGACCCGGGTGTTTTTGAAACAGAGCTGTCTGACCATGATTGAAAGCATCCTCAAAGATGAAGACATTGAGTACGAGATTCGCATCGCCGGAAACCAGGCCTATCCGGAGAGGGAGTATTCCTGCCAGTTCGAGGAAACGGATTTCGCCTTTGTCAGCCGCTGGCTGGAAAAACAGGGCCTAGCCTATTTTTTTGAGGAACGGTCTGACGGCAAGGCTGAAATTCTGGTGCTGGCCGACGCCAAAGACGCGCAGCTGCCCTGCAGAAAAGACAATAAAGCCATGCGCTATACGCCCCCTTCCGGGATGGAACCGGAAGAGCGGGATGACGTGGTGCAAACCTTTGTTTCCGAACATGGCAGCATCCCGAAATACGTCCATTTACGGGATTACAACTATGAAAACCAGCTGCCAAACCTTAGAGCCTCCACCGAAGTGGAGAATCAGGTTGCCAGGGGTGTTGTCTGGCAGTACGGCAGGACCTTTTTATCCGAGCATTACGGCGTTGGTGAAGAAAAGATTCTGGCCCAGCAACTGGAAAGCATGGAAACCACTTACCAGGGCGAAACGTTCTGCCCCGATCTGCGCGCCGGCACCACTCTGAAGCTGGAAAATCATTATCGTGACGAATATAATGATGAATTTTATATCTGCCGCGTCACACATGAGGGCGTGAACAAAAAATATACGCACAGACACTGGCAGCCGCATGATCCTGGGAAAAAGGATGACAACGGACAAACGGTCGAGAGTCGGCAAATGTACTCCAATGTTTTTCACGCCATACCGGCCGATGTGCATTACCGTCCGCGCAAGCTGACGCCTGTGCCCCGCTTTACGGGCATGCTCACCGCTTTTATTTATGCGGAAGGCGGCAAGGAGGGCAATGCTGATGGGGAAGACGAACAGACGAGTTACGCGTTCATGGACGAAGCCGGGCGCTATAAGGTGCAGATGCCTTTCGACCTCTGGGAACCGAAAAAACAAAGTGCGGAACCCGGTGAAAAAGGTAAGGCGTCCCACTGGATCCGCCTGGCCGAACCCTTTGCCGGCAATGCGTTGGGAGAAAACGCCTTTGGCATGCATTTTCCCCTGCACAAAGGCACGGAAGTGCTGATCAGTTTTGTCGAAGGAGATATCGACCGCCCCGTGATCGTGGGCGCGCTTTACAACAAAAACCACACGAATCCGGTCAACAGTACCGACCCGTACAGGAACGTTATCCGCACCAAAAACGGGTGCAAGCTGGAAATGTACGACATGCCGGGGCACGAATCCATTGCCATGGCCTGCCCGGGCAATGAGTCCATAGTGGTCTGCAATCCGAAGGGTGTTACCGTGGGGGCCAAGGGAGATGCCGTTGAATTCAAATGGAATGACAGTTTTGGCCTGAAAGTCGGCTCGGACGTCTCGTTTTCGGCCGGCTCCAGCACCAGCGCCTTCGGCGGGACCAAAGCCAGCCTGACCGTTGGTTTCAGCACCAGCCTGACTTTGGGGATGTCTGTTTCCGCGGAGTTGGGCGGCAAGGTGGATATTGGCGGCAAGAAAAACTTCATCCATTCGGATTTCAGCGGTTCGGCTGAGGATACGCTGTCCTTGAAGGGCGGCATGAGCGTGGTGCTGAAAAAATATTACAACACCATCAAATATGCGTTGGGTATCGGAGGCCTGGGGGCGATCCCCACCGGGTTGGGCAGCTGGGCGGCTGTGGCCGGAGCCACGCACCAAAACAAGGATATCCACGACACGGCGGCAATTATCGGCGGATCTGTCACTGCATCGCTCGGGCTGCTGGGCGAAACCATCGGCAGGACCATCGGTTTAGGCACCTATCGGGCGCTGAGTTTGAAAAAGAAGGACGCCTTGTATACGAGCAGCCTGGATCTGGGCAAAGACGGCGCCAAACTGCTTGTGAACAGTCCGGTGGGGAGCAAGGCCGAATGCACGCTGTGTGTTTCCAATATGCTGGCCAAAAAGTCGGAGGTTACTATTGGTTCCAAGGGTGAGAACCTTTCCCTGAACAATTGGGGGACAGCGACGCTGGAAATGAAAAAGGGAAAACAGATCGACCTGCAAGTGGACGCTCCCATTACGGGGACCACTTCCAGTTCGTTGTCACTCCAGACTGGCAAGCTGTCCTTGAAACATGACGGAGGCGGCGAGCTGAGTATGGATTCAAATCAAATTGCGTTGAAACGCGAAATGGGCGCCAAGATACTTATGAAAGACAGCAATCTTAAACTTGCAAATGGTTCAAACTCCATTGAAATCACAAACATGGGTGTGAGCATGAAGTTTGTCCAGGATGGCAAGATACAAGGGGGCATGCTGAAATTCAATGCGGATGAAATGCTGATGCTGGGCTGATTCTTTCCTGGAAGTCTTTACCTTTCCGCCGCCCGGTCCGGAGTCTGTGCTCCCGGCCGGGCGGTTTTCTTTTTTTCTACGATTGATCCTGTATAAATTAGCCCGCATTTACTAACTTCTGAGAAATGTTTAGATTGTGATAGAGCTGGAAATCGGCCTAAGGAGGGCGTATGGCGGATACACATCCCTTTGCATTTTCATTCAGCGTGGAAGGCCTGGCTGCGGAAACCTTTTCCGTGGTCAGTTTCAAGGGACAGGAATATCTTTCCAGGCCTTACCGCTTTGAAATTGTCCTGGCATCGGCCGAAGCCGAGTTGGAATTCACGAAAATTCTCTACAAAGCCTGCAAACTGGAAATACGCGGCAAAGGCACCCCCCGGGTATTCACCGGACTGGCTTATTTGTTTCGCCATATCAGAAGGGCAGGAAAGCAATATATTTATCAGGTGCTGCTGATGCCCAGGCTGCAGCAGTTGTCCATTGGCTCCAACGCGCGGGTGTTTCTGGATAAGAGCTGCTTAAGCGTTATCGAAGCAGTGCTCAAGGAAGCCAACGTGCCTTTTCAGAACCGCATGCAGGGCAACAACGCCTATCCCAAGCGCGAGTATATCTGCCAGTTCAACGAATCGGATTTTAATTTTGTCAGCCGTTGGCTCGAAGCCCAGGGAATCCACTACTTTTTCGAGCAGCAGCAGGATACCGAAATGCTGGTGTTCAGCGATACCAACCTGGCCCACGTTGCCTGCCGGGAGAATGACGCGCCCATGACGTACGCGCCCCCTTCGGGGTTGGACCATATACATCGTGAAGACGTGGTGCATTCCTTTGTCTCCGAATATGGCTGCCTGCCCGAGTCCATCCGTTTCAAGGATTACAATTACGAACTGGCCAAGGCCGAAGTGGAAGAAACGCAAAAGATCGACTCTGACGTAGAGCGGACGGAATATCATTACGGAAGTAATTTCCTGGGGCAGGGCTACGGCGTCGGCCCGTCACAGATACTCGCGCAGCAGCAGGAAAGCCACGAAAGCATTTTCAAAGGCAAAAGCTATTGTCCGGACCTGCGTACGGGTACGACGTTTACGCTTAAAGGCCATTACTTCAGCCAATACAATACCAGTTACCTGCTTTGCAGAGTGGAGCATGAAGGCAGGGACAACCGATTTCTGCGGCAGGAGGTGGGCGGACCGGAGCAGCGTGAAAATCAGCTGTACGAAAACAACTTCCGCGCTCTCCTGGTCGATTTCACGTACCGGCCGCGGTGTACGACCACAGTGCCTCGCTATAACGGGCTGCTCACCGCGGTCATCGATACCGAGGGGCAGGGACAGTACGCCGAGCTGGATGCCAAGGGACGCTACAGGGTCCGCCTGCCTTTTGATTCGGCTGACAAACAGCAGGGCAAGGCCTCGCATTGGATCCGCCTGGTGGAACCCTACGCGGGCAATGCGGCGCAGGAGCAGGCATTCGGCATGCATTTTCCCCTGCTCAAAGGGACGGAAGTGCTGCTCAGTTATGTGGAGGGCGACATTGATCGCCCTATCATCGTCGGCGCCGTATACAACGCCAACAATGAAAATCCGGTCAACAGTACCAACAAAACCCAGAACGTCATCAAAACCAAGGGCGGCAACCGCATCGTGCTGGACGATACGGATGGCAAGGAATCCATTTCGCTGGCCGCGGCCGGGGGCAAGTCCATGCTGGTCATCAACGCGGACGGCGTGAATCCGGGCATTACCGAAGCGACCACGGAAAAATGCGTCAAAGCCAGCTGGAACGACAGCGTGGAAGCCAAGTGCGGCTCCAGCATGGAATTTACCGCGGGTTCGTCCCTAGGGGCTTTCGGAGGCACCAAGTCCGAGCTGACTGTTGGTTTCAGTTCGGGCGTCACTGTCGGCGCATCTCTGGAAGCGGCGCTGGGCGGCAAGGTGGAACTGGGCGAGACCAGCAGCTGGATCAGTTCCGAGTCCACGTCGTCCGCGGATGAGAATGTCTCCCTGCAAGGCGGCATGAACACCGTGGTCAAGGGCTATTACAAGGCCATCAAAATCGGCATGATCGCGGCCGCTGTCAGTTCGCTGGCCACGGGCGTGGGGTCCTGGTCCGCCGTTGCCGGAGCCACTGAGGACAATCTGGGCATCAACCGCAAGGCCGCCGTCATTGCAGGGTCCATTGTGGGCAGCGTCGGGCTCATCGGCCAGATCGCCGGTACGGCCTTTGCCTTGGGCTGCTATCTGAAGATCAAATCCAAAAAGAGCAATTCCTTTTATACTGGTACGTTCGATCTGGGCAAGGACGGCGCCAACCTCACGGTACGCAGTTCGCTGCTGCATAACGTGGGCTGCGATATCATGGTTGTGGACGGACAGAACGCCAATCCGCTCAAAAGCAACGCCTCCGTGATTTCCATCGCGTCCAAAGGCGAGACCATCACTCTGGCCAATAAAGCCAAAGCAAAAATTACGCTGGATAAAGGCCAGACCATCACTTTGGACCTGAACAACGGCAGCAAGTCCATTGAAATGGGATCTTCCGGCATTTCCATGGCCAGCCAGGGCGTCGCCGCGGTCAAGATAACTTCGAGCCAGCTCATCATGCAAAAAGACAATGCCGCGAATATCAAACTCGGCTCCGGCGGCGCGTTTATCAAAGGAGACGGTACGGGGCAGAATTACATCAACGTGACGAACTCCGGCGTACGCATGCAGTTCGTCGACGGCCAGCTTTCCAGCAAAGGGATGCTGAAGGCCAACGCCAATGGTATGATCATGCTGGGTTGAGGGAAGGACGGCAAATTCCATCCTTTTCTTGACTTGCGTTCAAAAACAATGCAGCCCGTGGCTATTACATTCTCGAGGAGTTGCTCATGTCTTCCGAACCGCGTGTTATTTTGACGCCGTCGCTGCTTTCTTCTGATTTTTCCCGTATCGGAGAGGAACTGAAGGCTTTGGAGGAAGCCGGATTGTCCTGGGTGCACTGGGACGTCATGGACGGCCGTTTCGTGCCGAACATCACCTTCGGCCCGCCGGTCATCAAAGCCTGCCGCAAATGCTGCGGGCTGTTTTTCGACGTGCATCTGATGATTAAGGAACCGGACCGCTATCTGCAGGATTTCGCCGACGCCGGAGCCGATCTGCTTTGCGTGCATGCGGAAGCCTGCGTACACCTCGAACGTACGGTCAGTGAGATCGCCCGCTTGGGCGTCAAACCCGCCGTGGCCCTGAACCCGCATACGCCTTTGGAATTCGTGGAATTTCTGCTGCCGCAGCTTTATATGGTGCTGATCATGAGCGTGAACCCCGGATTCGGCGGCCAGAGCTTCATCCCCTTCAGCATGGAAAAAATCCGCCGCCTGCGCCGGATGATCGACGAACAGAAAGCCGATACCCTGATCCAGGTGGACGGCGGCGTTTCGCCGGGCAACATCCGCGAGCTGGTCGAATACGGAGCCAATGTCTTTGTCTCGGGCTCGGCCTTTTTCAACCATCCGCCCTACGATACGCGCTACAAGACCTTCATGGAAGCCGCACTGCCCGACGGGTAGAGCTGACCGGGATATTCACGGGAAAAGTCTCCGGAGGCGATGGGGCGCGAGCGGGTATGTCGATAGTCCTGATCAGGAATTGACCATGACTTTGACCTGGCTTGGCGCGATGACCGTGCCGACGATATTGCCGTTGTTGTGCTGGGTCATATCCCCCATACGTACGGCAAACGCCCCCTCGAGCTTGACCTTGTTGCTGCTCATGGTGAATTCGGCCTGCTGCATGAAGGTGGAAGATTTGATGCCTCCGGCCACGCCCGCGTTGTCCCCGTTGGTGACCGTTATTTTGGAGGATTTGTTCAAGGCCGGCATGCCGGACACGAGCACTTTTTTGGTTACGGGCTGTGCCATGGAGGGCACGGCCAGGTCCGGGTAAGGGATGGGCGTGGGTTGGCCGACCGGCGGCATGGGGGTTTTGCAGACGTCGGGAGTGCCCTGGGCCAGACCGCCTTGAAGCGTGCAACACTGCATAGGATTCTCCTGAGTTTCTGGGGTTTATCCCAGATGGATTTGTTTGCCGTCGATGCTGACGTCTTCATCGGCCAGAACTTTGGCCTTGCCCGCTTTCAGGTGGTAGCTCTCATCCACACGGGTGCGTATCCGTCTGGCTTCCACGGTTTCCAGGTTCGAAACCCGGCGCAGGCTGTCACGAATGTTCTGTATGGCCGAGCGTACCGTGGTACGCAGGCTGTCCAGGAACAGGGTGGCCTTGTGCGCCCGTGTTTCCACCCGGTGGGCGGAAAGCCCGAAGTCCACAAACTGCGCACTGCCCGAAACGCCGCGCAGGCTGATCTCCGGACTGTTCAGGGCCAGTCCTTGTTCGGCTTCGAGCGCCACCTTGCCCGGTAGCGAGAGCGTACTGTCGGGATTGCTTTTTTCCAGCACGTTAAGGATATAGCCCGACCCGTTGCCTGCCACAAAAGCAAGCACCAGATCTCCGGCTTCGGGCAGCAGCAGGCAGCCCGCGGCCCGTTTGGCGCGTAACGGAGAGCCGTTTTCAAGGGTCAGCGAAAAATAGTTATCCTGATCCGCCGCGGCCAGCACATTGCCCTGCAGCAGTTCGCCCGGCTCAGAACCAGTTTTTTGTCCCTTCATGGGTTGGAAGGAAAGCACTTTCATCGAGTTCATAGCTCTGTCTCCTGCGGGTTATTGGCCGAAGTGATGCGTCGGCCGCCAGTCTTCGGCCTCGGCCAGGTCCTTGTCCGTAGCGCGTACGGTGCTGGTGTCCGCCTGAGCGAAAGTGGCCTTGTCGATGTCCGTACGGTGCATGTTGGCGTGCAGCAGCACGGCGCCGGTAAAGGAGGCCTCCTGCAGCCTGGCGTGGGAAAAATTCGCATAGGCCAGGTGCGCCCCGGCAAAATTCGCGTTACTGCAATTGGCCTTGATGAACAGCGATTCGTTAAGAACGGCCTCGGCAAAGGACGTACCGGAAAGCTGCGTCTCGCTGAAATCGCTCTGCCGCAGAAAGCTTCGCGAAAAGTCAGCCTCCATCGCCTGGGCCTGGCTGAAACGGACATGGGCGCCTTTGCACTCCGTGATACGCGCGTTGTTCAGCTTCGCTCCTTCGAAAGAGACCTTGGTAATGTCCAGCTGATGAAATTCGGCGCTGGACAAGCCGGCGTTTTTGAACTGGGCCATTATCAGGTTGCATTCCGGGAAGCTCTGGTTGTCCAGATTGGCCTGGTGCAGCAGTGTTTTCTCCAGTCTGGTGCGCAAAAAAGTGACCGTTCGCAGATCCATTTCCGGCAAATAGGTCCGGAACATATCTGCCTGGGTGCAATTGACGCGCGTAAAATCACAGCTCCGGAAGGTGGCCTGGGCCATTACAGCCTGGCTGCAGTTCGCATCCTTCAGGGAAACCGTATTAAAATCTGCATGGGACATATCCGCCTGAATCAAACTGGCCTTGTCGAGCAGGCAGCCTGAAAATTGCGTTTCAACCAGATTGGCCGCGTTCAGGTTCGCTTCCGTCAGGTCGCATTCCTGCAGCAGACAGCCTTGAAGCACGGCTTTGGAAAGGTTCGCTCCGGCCAGCTTGACGCGCTCCAGAGCGGCTCCCTGAAAATCAAACCCCGCGAGGTCAATTCCTTTCAGGTCAAGGTCGCGCAGGGCGCCGTTGAGGCGAATTTGTTCCGCAAGATCCTGTGTCATGTCTTGTCCTTACTGCGGTTAATCCTCAAAGATTGTCGGGTCCAGGAGCGTCCGTTTCAGGTTCAGCTCAGTCATTTGGGTTTTGCCCAGCCTGATTTTGTAGAGATCCGCACTGAACAGATTGGACTGGTTCAGTTTGGCATCCACCAGGCTGGCTTTGCGCAGTGAGGCGAAAAACAGGTTGCAATGTTGCAAGTGCGCTCCCTCCAGAAGGGCTTTGCTGAAATTGGCCTGCCGGGCGGTCACTCCGTTGAAGGTCGCGCCGCTAAGATCCGCACCGGAAAAATCGGCGCGGTCCATGGCCGTGTGGATGCAGCTGGCCTTGGGCAACCGGGCTCCGCCCCAGTTAGAGTCATCCAGCAGGGCGTGGCTGAACCCGGCCTCAGGCAGATCGGTGGTCGCGTCGGCACGGGATGCGGTCAGGTCCGCGCTTTCAAAACGCACGTTTTCTCCGTGGGCGCCGAAAAAACGGGCTTCACGGGCCCTGACCCTGGAAAACTGGGTGGAGTCGATTTTGACGTTGCTGAAATCCGCGGCTTCGAGCTGGGCTTCGCTGAAGTCCGAACCCGTGAGGTCGGCGCCGGAAAAATCGGCCTGGACTGCAGTGCTTTTATCCGCTGCGAGATTCCACATCCGGGCGTTCAGGAACAGGCACTCCGACAGTTCGGCTTCGCGCAGTTTGGCCCCTGAAAAATCGCTGTCGGAAAAATCGCTGCCGGTCAGGACGGCCTGGCGCAAATTGGCGGATTTGAAGCTGGCCTTGGAAGCCGCAGCCTGGGAAAATAGCGTGTTCTCGCAGCGGGCTTCGGTAAAGTCCGCCCCGTCCAGCACCGTATTGCTGAAATTCGCGCGGGCGCAGTCCGCGCCGCTGAAGTTGCAGCCCGAGAGTACGGCCTGGCTGAAATCCGCGTCTCGCAGATCCTGTCCGGAAAAATCCTGTCCGGAAAGGTCCTGCCCGGCGTACCCCTGCGGTTCGGGTTCCGGTTCTTCAGGAGCTGCAGCAACGGGAGGGGCTATGGTTGCTCCTGCGGCGGCAAGTTCGGCTTCGGCAGCAGCCAGAGCCTGTTCGGCTTCAGTGAATTCGGCCAGGGCCACGCGAAGTTTGCTTTTTGCATCGGCGGGAAGCTTGTCGTTTTCCAGGCTCTGCCTCATGAGCGCTTTGAAGTCCTGAACCTGGTCCATGCCCGAGCGTTCTTTGGCTATGCGCTCCACGTCGGCCATGGTCATCCCTTTTTCTTTCAGAAGCTTCTGGGTTTCCGCTTCGATCTGGGCTGTGGCCTTTTGCAGGTCGGCTTCGGTCAGCGGCGCTTCGGACGGGGGCTTGTTGGATGCCAGGTGTTTCTCCAGTTCCGCGTCGCTGATGCCGTGCTTTTTCTGCAGGGCTTTGGTTTCCGCCTCGATTTTGGCGGTCTCTTCCTTCAGAGCCACGATCTCCGGATCTTCGGGCTTCGGTGCTTCCGGGGCAGTTTCTTCGGCAGTTTCTTCAGGTTTGTCTGCGGATTCGGCCTCTTCCGCTGCTTCGGCTTCCGCGGCGAGGCCCTGTTCCTCGGCCAGTTGCTGGGCCAGGAAGGTATGGTAATAGATGCTGGTCTGCGGCGTTTCTTCCTGCTGTTCCCAAACGGCCAGCAAGTGGGTGATATCCGAGGCTTCGTCGTCCGAAGTGGGAATCTGCGCACGGTAGCAGATGATTGCCAGTTCGTTTTCCGGCAACAGCCAGAGCGTTTCTGGCCGGGCTTCGGCCTCCACAAAAGGGGCCGGCGGCTCTCCCTGCATTTGAGCAAAAATACGGACCCGCAGTCCGGGCAGGACGGTTTCCTGAAAACGGTTTTGCGGATGCATCCCTTCTATGAAAATCTGTTCGTCGCCGTGCAGATATCCCTCGAAACGCTGATCCTCCGGGGCGGTCATGAAAATTTCCGGATTGCTGTCCGTGGGCAGGGCGGGCCAGCAGTCCCGCAGCCAGTTTTTGTCGAACGTTCCGTAATGCTGCGAACGCAGGGGCGAACTCGGGGGATAGGCCGTCAAGCCGGCGGGCTTGTGAGATTCGTCCTGGGGGTCGGCGGCTTTGTTCGGGGCCAGGATATTGGGGAGCCGGGTGCTGCCGTCCTCCTGGACGTTGAAGCCCATGCCGCGCGGATTGACCGGATGGCCGGCACCGCCGTAGGCGTAGCGCCAGCAGATCCGCAGGGGGTCGAGCATTTCCGGGTCGCTCTGTACGCCCATTTGCATCGTCCGGTTGCCGTAAATTTCCAGGGTCTTTTCCTGTTTGCCCACTCGCAGCCGGATGCGTGCCGCACGCGCGTTTTCTTTGGGGTGGCAGTGCCCGTACACCAGATATTCCGCTCGTGGTTTGGGCTCGCCGGCGTCGAAAATTTCAGTATCCAAAAGGGTTTTTTCCAGCGTTTCCCACATGGAGCTTTCTTCCAGCAGCTCGCGCGGTTGCGCAAAAGAAAAAAACGCGAAGGCCGCAACGCACAGCCTGTGTTCTCCGGCAAAGGTGAAGGGCCGCGGCAACAAGCCGAGGTTGGTGGGTTTGACTATTTTCATGGACTCCTCAAAGCGTTGTGTGGAGTGTTTTAATTCCTTGAATGTTATGCGCTGGCAAACGAAAAAAAGCAACTAGGCGGAGCTTGGTGCGACCTGATGAAGAACGTGTCTCCAAAGTGTCCGGTAGCTCACTTGAGATAGTAGATATCTATATGTTTTCAAAATTATGATCAATGGGCTGAAAAGATTTCGGACCTGGCAGGGCAGGGCGATCTGTTGACAGGCTGTTCGGTACAATCTATAGCGAAAAAACGGTTTCAGGTTTCACGCCTGTGAATGAAAAGAGAATCCGGTGTAAATCCGGAACGGGCCCGCCGCTGTGACCGGGGACGAACGCCGCAGCAACGCCACTGGCGCCATACGCCGGGAAGGCGCGGCAAGTAGAACGAACCGGAAGTCAGAAGACCTGCCTGAACCCTTTGGATGGCATTCTCGCGGAGTACGATGCCATGGATTGCTGCGCGGATAACAGGGCATCCCCGAGTCGCTTGCGATTCGGGGATTTTTTGTTTTTCGAGGTAACCGAATACGCGGGATGCACAGGTTTGCGCTCCGGGACGTCGCATTGCGCCATTGTCGGCGGAAGCGGTTCCCATCATAGAACAATTAAGACGACAACCCCGAGGAGAGACGTATGAAACGTTTATTATCGGTCTGTGCCGTACTTGTTTGCGCTGTCGCCCTGCTCCTTTCCGCCCCGTCCGGGGCAAAAGCTCATTCTTTGTTTATTCAGGCCGGGCGCTATATGGTTTCTCAGGGAAAAAATTCGCCCTTTTTCTTTATGTACGGGCATCATTTTCCCGTGGACGACGGCATTCGCAGGAAAAAGCTGGATTATGTGCGCATTCTTTCGCCGGACGGCAAAACCACGGATGTGGCCCTGAGGGATGAAAAATGTCTGCATTCCTACATGGTGGACTACGATCAGCCCGGCACCTGGGCTTTGTATGCGGCCACGACTCCTGGCTATTTCACCACCTGGATCGATGAAAAAGACCATACGCGCCACACCATGCGGCCCATGAGTACGGTCAAGGACAAGGCGAAGTCCGTCAAGACCGCGCTCAAAAGCAGCCAGTGGGCCAAAACCTATGTAACCTGCGTGGAACCTTCCAAGGATTTTCCGGCAATGCTTGGCCTGCCCCTGGAACTGGTGCCTGTGCAGGATCCCGCATCGCTCAAACAGGGCGACACGCTGGTCCTCAACGTGTATGCCGACGGCAAGCCCTATACCGAACAGGGCTTCTGGGACGCCACCTACATGGGTTTTTCCACCGAGTCGGAAGATATGTACGTCCCGCGGGCGGAGATTCAGGACGGCAAGATCCGCCTGCCTCTGGATGTCACAGGGCGCTGGTTTGTCCGCTTTTTCGTCAAGCTGCCCGTGCCGGAGGCAGAGAAAGGCGAGTATCTGCAACGCAAACTGACCGCCACTCTGACCTTTGAGATTCCCAACGAGCGGAAACGTCCCAAAATCGACGGTCATTGATTCTGTCCGCGCAGAGCGGATTCGTGCCCTGTGCGCATGATCCGCTCTGCCGGTTTCTCCGGCCTTAATCCCTCCTGCTGAACGAGAGAAAAGCCCTTGCCCCTGCCTGATTGAGTAGCTATCCTGCAGAGAACAGCGCCGTATTGCCGACGCGAACGTTTGAAAAGGAGGCTCACGCCATGTCCGAACAGACCAATCCTGTGTTGGCCGCTCTGCGCGAGCGGCGCAGCATCCGTAAATATACCGACGACCCCGTGGACAAAGAAGCCCTGCTGCAAATACTGGAGGCCGGACGCTGGGCTCCCAGCGGCAAAAACAACCAGCCCTGGAAATTCGGAGCCCTGCTGGCCGGGGATCCGCGCCAGGAGCAACTGGCCGGCCTGACCAAATACCAGCCCCTGATCCAGAACGGCAAAGCCTTTGTGGGCGTGTTTCTGGAAAAAAGCCTGATGTATGATCCGGTAAAGGACCATCAGGCCGCAGGTGCCTGCATCCAGAACATGCTGCTTGCGGCGCATGCGCTCGGCCTGGGCGGAGTCTGGGTCGGCGAGATACTCAAAAACTCGCCTCAGGTACTCGAATTATTTCACCTCAGCCCGGAAGAATACGAGCTTATGGCATTGCTTGTTTTCGGGCACCCGGCCGCCAAGAGCGCAAGCTCGCGGCGCGAACTTTCTGAACTGCTCGTGGAGGCTCTCTAAATGCAAGTTTTGACCTTTCCCATCGGACCGCTGGAAACCAACTGCTACCTGGCCATGGAAGGCGAACAGGCCGTGGCCGTGGATCCGGGCGGCGATCCCGACCGCGTTGTCGCTTATCTCCAGGAGCGCAAGCTCGAATTGACGCATATTTTGCTGACGCATCTGCACTGCGATCATCTCTACGGAGTCAAAGCCCTGGCCGAAGCCACGGGCGCCAAAGCCTACGCCAACCAGGAAGACGCCTTTTTGCTGGGCACCGAAATCGGCAAGGGCGGACTCATGGGCCTGCCCGTGGTGCCGGATTTCAGCTACGAACCTATGGCCGCGGGAGAATTCCAGGCTCTCGGACAGACCTGCAAGGCCTTTTCCACGCCCGGACATACGCCCGGCAGCCTGAGCTTCTACTTTCCCGACGCGGGCGTGCTCTTTGCCGGGGACGTGATCTTCAACCGCTCCGTTGGCCGCAGCGATTTTCCCGGCGGCAGCCATGATATTTTATTGCAATCAATCAATACGCACATTTTAAGCCTGCCGGAAGAGACCGTTATCTACGCCGGGCACGGCAACCCCACCACAGTGGGCGATGAAAAAATGCATAACCCCTTTCTCACCGCCTTTCGGCGCTAAAGCTGGGGGAGGAAAAGAGGACTCGGATGATTCCGGAAGAAATAGATCTGCGTAAGGTGTGTTGACGCCTGGGCGTGGAGATAGGTTGGTATCTCCGTTTTGGAAAACGCGAGGCGTTCGAGTTTCTGCTGCGTCCGGACCAGCTGGACGAAGCCCGTGACGTCTGTTTTATCGAGACCGACTGGAAGGTTGCGGATGACGTATCTGTTGGGGAGACTCCCGAGGAGGGCCGCCGCGTCCGCTTTGTGAAAAAATAGGAGGAAGCCGTGGCTGAGCCCGTGGCCTTTGCCTGCAGTCCGCGTCCCGGCGGAAACAGCGATACGGCTCTGGAATATTTTTGCCACGGCGTGGCTAAGGCCGGGGGCGCGTGCCGGATCATCCGCCTGCGGGAGCATCCGCTGCGCCCGTGCACCGGCTGCGGCGCTTGCGCCGGATCGGCGCGTTGCGTCCTGCCCGACACGGAGCAGGCCGAGGAACTGTTCGCTCTGCTGCATACGGCGCCGTTCGTGTTTTTTGCCTCACCCATTTATTTCTATCATCTCCCCGCGGGCTTCAAAGCCTTTATCGACCGGGCCCAGGCCCCGTACGAACACTATCTGCACACAGAGGATACAAGCGAACCGGCCTCCCGGCGTACGGCGTACGCGGCCCTGGTGGCCGGACGTCCCACTGGCCAGCGTCTTTTTGAAGGCAGCCTGCTGACTCTGCGGTATTTCCTGCATCCCTTCGGGCTGCGCCTGGACCCCCCGCTGCTTTTCCTGGGCAAGGACCAGGTCGGGGATCTGGCCGCGGACGGCGACGCTCTGAGCCGCCTTGAACACTGCGGACGCCTTGCCTGGGAAACGCATTGTTCGCCATGACATCCGTGACCGGCGCGTTGCGTGGATTCTTCCGGCTGCTGCAGCTGGACGAAAGACGCTGTGCTGTCTGCCTGGAGCCTTTTTCCCCGGAAGCAAAATCAGATCTGCTTTGCGCGGGCTGCGCCGGATTGCTGCGGCCGCGAACCTGCGGATATTGTCCGCAGTGCGGCGCGGTTTTCGCCAACGAGGCAGGCGAGCCTCATCTGTGCGCGGGTTGTCTTGCCCGGCGCGCGGGTGCGGAACACGCGCCCCCCTGGGAGCGCGTGCTGTTTTACGGCGCGTACGACGGCTTGCTGCGGCGGTTGCTGCTGGATTACAAATATAACGACCGGCTTGCCAACCAGCGTTTGCTGCAGACTCTGGTCCGTCGGGCGCTGGAAATTCGCGTTCCACAGGACTGCCGGGAGCAGTGGGATCTGGTCGTGCCCGTGCCCCTGCACGTCCGTCGTTTACGGCTGCGGGGCTTCAACCAGAGCCTGGAGCTGGCCCGGGCCATGTCCCGCGTGCTGCCCTGTCCGTTACGCCCCAGGGCCTTGCAACGGCTGCGGGATACGCGTCCGCAGTTTTCGCTGCAACGGGGCGAACGGGTCAAAAACATCAGAAACGCCTTTGCCGCGGACGCCGCCCTGGTGCGTGGAGCAGCGGTGCTGCTGGTGGACGACATCATGACCACGGGCGCCACAGTGAATGAGGCAGCCCGCAGTCTGCGCCGGGCCGGAGCCCGGCGGGTGGATGTCTTCGTGCTGGCCCGGGCGGTGGAATGACTCAGTCTTCTTCCCGCTCCGGTTCCGGCAAACGGACCACCAGCACCGGCACGGTGCTCTGGCGTACGACCCGTTCGGCCACACTGCCCATCAGGCGGCCCAGAAAGCCGCTCTTGCCGTGCGTCCCCATGACGATCAAATCATAGCCTGCGGACTGTTCGAGGATCCGCCTGGCCGGATCGCCGGGCTCCACCAGAATTTCCGCCGGAGCAAACCCCGGCTCGCCAAAACTCTCCGCGGCAATGGCTTTGGCTGTTTCCGTAATCCGCGCGTGCAGTTCCTTCCGCGCTTTTTCCAGGGCGGCCCTGCGGAATTCCTCCAGCTGCCCCTCTTCAAAATGGGATTCCAGATCCAGCCCCGCGGCTTCGCTCATGTCGCCGAGCACGTCGGGCAGCACGGTCAGAACCGTGACCTCGGCCTGGTGCGCGCGCCCCATGGCCACCGCGTATCCTATGGCATGCCGTGCGCATTCGGAAAGATCCGTGGCGTATAATATCTTCTTGATCACAGGAAGCATCGCAGTCCTCCTTTGTGGTTGGTATAAGGAAGCCTTCGGCGGTTCAGGAATCTTTTGCAAAAGGATCCTGGGAGCCTCCAAAAACTTTTAATAGTTTAAACTCGTTTAACTTTACCGCGGGTCCAGGGGGGCGTTCCCCCCTGGCGGGGCTTGGGGCAGAGCCCCAATTACCCCTCGCAAAAATTAAGCCGCCTGTCCGGCTTTAGCCGGTTCCGCCGCGGGAGCGGGCGCGCCGAAGAGGCGGTCGGTGAAGCGGACGTACCAGGCCGCGGACTGCACCTGAATGATGTAGGCCATGGCGACCACCAGTGCGGCGTCGGAACCTTCCGCGCCGAAGGCGTTGATGGCGATGGCCAGGGCGATGGACAGGTTGCGCATCACGGATCCGTAGACCATGGCCACGGCGTCGTCACGGGGCAGCAGTTTTTTGCCCACGATGGTGCTCAGGGTGAAGTTCACGGCGTAGAGCAGGGCCAGGGGCAGCAGAATCCGGGCCAGAAGTTCGGGTGCGGCGGCGATGGTTCCGGCTTTCAGAGCCAGGGCCACGAATACGATGCCCAGCACGCCCAGAGTGGACAGGGGCATGAAGCGCGGACCGATCCGCTGCTGGAATTCCTTCTGGCCGTATGCCTTGAGCAGCGCGCGCTGGGTGGCGTAGCCCAGGATCATGGGCAGAAAGACGATCAGAAAGATCTGGCGCAGCACCGAGACCATGTTCACGTCAATGGTCGCGCCCATCAGCGCTTTGACGTAAAACGGCGTTGCCAGCGAGCCCGCCACCAGGCCGATGACGGTCATCTTGACGGCGGCTGCCAGGTTGCCCTTGGCAAAGCCCGTCCAGGAGATGGTCATGCCGCTGGTGGGTACGAGCCCGGCCAGCAGCAGTCCCAGGGCCATATAGGGCCGGTCGCTGAAAAAGAGCGTACCCACGCCGTAGGCCAGAAAGGGAATGATAAGAAAATTAATGGCCTGGGCGATGAGCTGGGCTTTGGTGTCGCCGCCTTCAAAGACCTTTTTGATTTTCAAGGTGACCATCATGGGGTAGACCATCAGAAAAGTGAAAGGCAGAATCAGATGTTTCAGCCAGGCAGGATTCGCCAGCAGGCCGTAGGCGAATCCAAGCACCATCATCACCGGGATGGCAATGATCAGATTTTTGGTGATTTTTTGCAGTATACGCCACATAGCGGTTCCTCCGTTTTTTTGCGTCATTTGATAAAGGGACGGGGTGTTCAGTCTATGGCGGAATCATACAGTGCGCACGCGTCCGGTGAGTTGATACGCGTCAACACCAGGGTAAAAAACTGTAGATTTTTTTAAATGGGAAAAAACAGGGCCAATTGTGTCCGGTTAACCCCAAATAGAAACTATCGGCGCCAAGGGCGTTATGCTCTGCCAAAGAGACGAGTAATGCAGCTTCCGGATCGCCCAGCATGCTGTGCGACAATTGGGAGATCTGTTCTTGCTACAAAAATATACTTATGTTTCAGTGGGTTGTTAATTTTTTATGAAACGTGTGCGAGGTCAATTTCGACCCATTTGCGCACGGAGTTGACCAGCCAGACCCGTTCTGCTCGTATCAGATCCGCTGGGGTGAGGCGGCGTTCGCGGAGTTCGCCTTGTTCCAGCAATTCCTGGCGAAATACTCCGGCAAGCAGACCGCAATCACGGGGTGGTGTGACCAGTTGGCCAGCGATTTGCGCGACGATGTTGGCGATGCACGATTCAGTCACATCACCCCGTTCGTTCACCAGCAGCACATCGTCGCAGTCTGGGCGCGAGGCAATGGCTGCGGTGTACACACCCCGACGAGTGGTTTTGTGGTGAAGGAACACATCCGTGGAGGATACTGAAGTCACTGCCCAGCCCACCCGATAGGATTTGCCTGAGGAGGGGGGAAGCTCGGCCACTTCGACAAGGGCATCGCCTGCGCGGTTGTGCAGGAGGCGGACCTTGTGTGCGCTGTGAGGGAATGCAACGCGTTGCGCTTCAAGTAAGCGGCGTACGGCGATGTCATCATACTTGAAATCGAAGAAGCAGGCAGATTCCTGCAGTCGGCGGAGATGCCGATCCAGCAGGAAGTATTCGCCTCGCTCCAACAAAAGGCTCTCCAGGAGTTGGAATCCTTCGTACGGTTGCGAGAGGAAGCGCATTTTGGCTAGGCATTCATCATATTCGCCCTTGGCCGAAGAATCCCAGGTAACGCCCCCGCCTACGTGGAATAAAGCCCGTCTCTCTTCAGGGCGAACGGTGATGGTGCGGATTGGCACGTTGAACATACAGTCGCCGCCGGGGCGTACAATTCCAATCGCGCCGCAGTATACGCCACGGGGGGCTCGCTCGAATCGGTTAATGAGCTCCATAGTACGAATTTTTGGAGCCCCGGTTACCGAACCGCAAGGGAAGAGCGCGGTGAATAACTCCGGCAACCCTATATCCTGTAAAAGCGTTGCCTCGATCGTGGACGTCATTTGCCAAACCGTCTCGTACCGCTCCACTTCGAAGAGGGATGTGGCGACTACCGATCCCGGTACGGCAATGCGGCCCAGGTCATTGCGCAGAAGGTCTACTATCATGACGTTTTCGGCGCGGTTCTTTGGGCAGGCGGCCAGGGTATCGCGCATGATGACGTCTTCCTCCAGCCATCGGCCACGGCCCGCAGTGCCTTTCATTGGACGCGTTACGACGCGGCAGCCGTTTCGCTGGAAAAAAAGCTCCGGCGACAGCGAGAGCACCTTTTCGCTCCCCAGGTCGAGATACGCAGCGAAACCTGCTCCCTGGGCTCGCCCCAGATCTTCCCAGTAGGCCATGGCGTCGCCGGTGAAGGGGCAGGTCAAGGGGATGGTGTAATTTACCTGGTATGTTTCGCCCTCTCTAATGTGTTCTCTGATGGCGGAGATGGAGATGGTATATGCATCCTCATCAACTTCGGGCGTCCATCCGCTCCAAGAGTACGGCTGGTGCGTTCGCTCTGTGCGAGGCGTGGGGCTTTCGAACAGCGCGGCCCACAGGATTGGGAATTGTCCGGGCGAATGGACTCGCATGGCAGGCTCAAAGGCTGGCGCAGCTTCATATGAAACGGCAATGGCCGCCCAGAGACCGTTACGCGTCGCGGTGTTGATTTCTCTTAGCGCGGGGAGCACGTCCGCCAGCCGATCGACGCGAATTGTCTCGAGGGGCTGGCGAAAATGAAGATTCCAACCATCGCCTTTTGAAGCAAAAGAGCGAAAGTCGGCGATAGTGGAAGGCATTTTTACGCTCCCTAAGGCCTCGGCGGTGAAACGAGCATTAGCGGTATACCGGAAAAACCTTGGTCAGGTTCGCAACTCGTTCTCGAGTTGTTGCTATGTAATCGTAATCCTAAGTATTGTCAAGTATATACGCGATAAGGTTTCCGACGATGCATGCTTCCTCTTCGCCCAGAACGCGTTCAGTCTCGATGCCTCCACCGTCTTTTAGGCCTCCAGATAAATTGACAAAGATCGAAAATAGTTATCCACTATTTGCTCTGCTTGGTTAACCGGATACGAACGAAACAGGGCATATTCGGAGAAGAAGAGGAGTAAAACATATGCTGACCGTTTACTGGGTTCACGGCAAAGACGCCGCGCCAATCGGCATGAAAAGTTCGGCCATTTCAGCCATGGTACGGGAACGGGGCCTGCGCTTCGAGGCTCCGGACCTGCGCGCCACAGATGAGCCGGACGGACGGTTGAAGATTTTTCTGGAGGTTCTGGCGCAGCAGCAGCAGGAGCAGCGGGAACCGCCCGTGGTGGTGGGGTCGAGCCTGGGCGGTTATGTGGCCGCGGCCGCTGCCTTGCAGTACGAATTCCGGTCTTTGCTGCTGCTTTGTCCGGCCCTGCATTTGTCCGGATGCAGCGTACGGGATTATTCCGGGCTGTCGTGCCCGACAACGCTCATTCACGGCTGGCAGGACATGTTGCTTCCGCCCGAGGACTCCTTTCACTTTGCTCAGGAACACAAGGCCACACTGCATGTGGTGGATGCGAACCACCAGTTGAGCGGCCAGGTGGAGTTCGTCTGCGCGGTGCTCGGCCGGATTCTGGACGGATTGGAATAGCCGCCGTGGGCTTGACAGCCGCTCCTGTTTGCACCACTGCTAGTTGCATGAGTACGACAAAACAGGCAACCGGCGGCCAGGGAGCGCAGACTCCGCAGAATTCCATGATGCGTACGCTGTCTTCCACGCTGCTGTTCGAGGGGCTCAAGCAGGAACAGCTGGAGTACCTGGCGCAGCATGCGCGTCTGCAGCAGTATGCGGCGGGCGATATCATCGTACGCGAGACCGATGTGGCCAGAGGGTTCTATATGGTGGTCAGCGGCCGGGTCAAAGTGTTTAAAATTTCACCCGACGGCCGCGACCAGACCATCTACCACTTCGGCCCCAGCGAGCCTTTTTGCCTCTGTGCGCTGTTCGAGAACCGTTCGTTTCTGGCCAACGCAGCGGCCCTGGAAGAGAGCGAGGTGCTGTTCATCCCGGCCGAAAGTCTGGACCGCATGGCCACGGACGAGCCTTCGCTGCTGTTCAATCTGCTGTTTCATCTGGCCCGGCGTCTGAAAGAGGCTTTGGACCTGGTGGAAACCCTCACGGTCCGTTCCTTGAACGAACGCGTGGCCCTGTTTCTGGTCAAGCTGGTTCATTCGCACGAGACGGAACAGGACCCCTCAGCTGATGGTTCGTTGTCCGTGCACCTGCCCATGACCCACCGCGAGCTGGCCAAAATCATCGGATCAAGCCATGAAGCCCTTTCGCGCGCGTTCCGGGCTCTGGCCCAGCAGGGCGTGCTTACGCTGCGCGGCCGGGATGTGGATATTCATGACCTGGAAAGCCTGGAAAAAATAGCGGTCGCCGCCCGTCTGTAAGTTTTTTTGCGAGTTTTCAAGCTGTTTTTATTGACTTTTTTTCTGTCTTAAAAATATTTTCTTCTTCCTGTTGATTTCGCTTTCCATCTCCGGGGCAACGGGTATATAGCCCCAAAAATGTTCCGTATCCGACGCATATACGATGATGTTTTACCGGTGGACAAGGATGCCTTGGCCGCGGTGCAGAACATTCTGCGCGAGCAGTTCAACCTGTTGAGCCGCGAGGAGATCGAATCCTTGCCCAGGTTGCTGCGCGATCCGCTTTCCTGCGGCTTCCGCACGGTATTGTTCGTGGCCGACGTCCGGGCCAGGGTGCAGGGTTTTGCACTGCTGATGTATTTTCCCGACGTACGCTTCTGCTATCTGGATTTTTTGTCCGTACCCAAGGGCATGACCAGTCGCGGTCTGGGCGGCATGCTTTACGAACGCGTCCGGCAGGAAGCTCGGGATATCAAGGCCGCGGGCCTGTTTTTCGAATGCCTTCCGGACGATCCGCAGCTTTGCGCCGATCCGGAGATTCTGGCCGAAAACAAGGCGCGACTGCGTTTTTACGAACGCTACGGCGCGCGCCCCATTGTGGGCACGGCGTATGAAACCCCGCTGCAGCCTGGGGGAGATTGTCCGCCCTACCTCGTATACGATGCGCTCAATGCCCGGCGTCCGCTTTCCGGACGGCGCGCGCGGCGTATTGTCCGGGCCATTCTGGAGCGCAAATACCGCGGGGTCTGTCCGCCGGAGTACGTGGAGCTGGTGGTCAAATCCATTGCCGACGGTCCGGTCGGGCTGCGTCCGCCGCGTTATGCCGAACCTCTGGCCGAGGCCGTGCCCCGCCGGGTGATCGGGCCGGATCAGCGCATAGTGTTCGTGATCAACGACAAGCACGACATCCACCATGTCCGCGAACGCGGCTATGTGGAAGCGCCCGTACGTGTCGGGCGTATACGCGACCAGCTGGCCAAGACCAATCTGTTCGAAGAGGTTCAGGTGCAGCGTTTCCCGGATAAACACGTCAAAGAAGTACACGATGCGGCTTTTGTGGATTACATCAAGCGGGTCTGTCTGCGCATCCCCATGAACCGCTCGGTGTATCCGTATGTTTTTCCCATCCGCAACAAAACCAAGCCGCCGCGCGAACTGTCCGTACGCGCGGGCTATTACTGCATAGACACCTTCACGCCGTTGAACCCCAATGCCTGGCGTGCGGGGCGGCGTGCTGCGGATTGCGCGCTGACCGCTGCCGCAGCCGTGGCCAAAGGACGGCGGGCTGCTTATGCGCTCGTACGCCCGCCCGGGCACCATGCCGAGCACAGTTCCTTCGGCGGATTCTGCTACCTGAACAATTCCGCCATTGCCGCCCAGTACCTTTCCGCGTTAGGGCGTGTGGCCATCCTAGATCTGGACTACCACCACGGCAACGGCACGCAGAACATTTTCTACGAACGCGAAGACGTGCTCACGGTCTCCATTCACGGCCATCCGAGCTTTGCCTACCCCTACTTCAGCGGTTTTCGCGATGAAAACGGGCAAGGTCGCGGACTGGGCTGCAACGCCAACTTTCCGCTGCAGGAACGGGTGGACGGACGGATGTACCACAATGTGCTGATGCGCGCGCTGGAAAAGGTCCGGGCCTTTAAACCGGATTTTCTGGTGCTGGCTCTCGGGCTGGACACCGCCAAAGGCGATCCCACGGGGACCTGGTCCCTGGCTGCCAAGGATTTTCATCTCAATGGCCGCCTGGTGGCGGAGCTGAGACGTCCCACAGTGGTGGTGCAGGAAGGCGGCTACCTGATTCGCTCGCTGGGAACCAATGCGCGTAATTTTTTTCTGGGCTTCTGGGAAGGCCTTTTCCGGTAGTTCAGAAAAAAGCAGTCAGCCAGCATCTCCTTGCCCGATGGCAGGTTATGCGTTTCGCGTACGTTCGATTCAGTGACGGTAGCCAGGTATTGCGCCTGTGCTGAAAGTTGGTAGAATGGGGTGAAAAAGACAGGCCGGGTGCCGGCTGCCGCAGGTCCGCACGCCGGATTTTTTTCCGCCAACACCAGCTGAACAGGTGCAATCCATGAGGCAACCAGTTGTAATCAAAGTTTTTTTTAAAAACTTCGTTTGTTCATTCCTTTTCGTGCTGCTGGCGTCGGCCATGCTGATGCCAGCCCTGGCGCGGGCGCAAAGCCCCGACGTGGCCATGATCGATCCGCGTTTTCAGATGCTGATCACCCGACTGCAGCGCGAAGGTTTTCCCAGAGAATGGCTGGAAACGATTTTCGCCAATGACAAGGTGCATTACGATCCTGCTTTCATGGGCAAAAAAATGCGCGTTTTGTACCGCGCCAAATATGATATCCCCGCGCCTCCCAGAGACAAACCTGTCAACAGTCCGAGCTGGAAATATCTCTACGAACCGCATCTGACGCCCGAGGTCCGGGCGGAGTTGAAAGAGTTCAACAAAACGCACGCCACAGAGCTGCGTAACGCGGCCAGTAAATACAAGGTCCAGAAAGAGGTTATCCTGGCGCTGCTGGTGGTGGAAACCAAGCTGGGCAGCTTTCTGGGCGATCAGGATGCGCTTTCGGTGCTGGCGTCCATGGCCGTGACGCGCAAATACGCCGACGTGTCTTCATTTTTCAGCGCTCATCCGGCCCAGAAGTGGCAGATCCCCTGGATTGAAGAGCGGATGCGGCAGAAATCCGACTGGGCTTACGGACAGCTTTTGTCTTTGCTCTCTTTCAGTCGCGTGAATAATCTGCAACCGGGCGACATGCCCAGCTCCATCTACGGCGCCATCGGCATCTGCCAGTTCATGCCCAGCAGCGCGCTGCATTACGGCCGGGACGGCGACAACGACGGAGTGGTGGATCTTTACAACCCGTGCGACGCTGTGGCCAGCGTGGGCTATTACATGAGCAAGGCTGGCTGGCGCAACAACCACAGCCGCAAAAGAAAAATCAAGGCCTTGAAACGCTACAACAACGACAACTTCTACGCCCGTACCGTGCTTTCCGTGGCCGGGGAGCTGGGCGGGAAATGAGGGGGTTGAGAAGCATTTCCCATTCCTTTCATTGTTCCTTTCTTGAAAACTATGGCCTCTGATTATTATGAAGCGATCTTAGAGAGCATTTCGGACGGAGTGTTCACGGTGGACCCGGACTGGCGGGTGGTGTCTTTCAACCGCGCGGCCGAGGATATCACGGGTATCGACCGGGAGGAGGCCCTGGGGCGGCGCTGCTGGGAGGTTTTCCGCTCGAACATGTGCGAGAGCAGCTGCGCCCTGCGGGAAACCCTGCGTACGGGCACGCCGGTCATCGGGCGTACGGGCTATATCATCGACGCGGCGGGCAGCCGGATTCCCATCAGTCTTTCCACAGCGGTGTTGCGCGACAGCCAGGGCAAGGTCATCGGCGGGGCTGAGACGTTCCGGGATTTGAGCGAGCTTCAGGCCCTGCGCCGGGAGCTGGACGGGCGCGTACGCCTCGGAGACCTGATCAGCCGCAGTCCGCGCATGCAGGAAATATTCGATTCGCTGGAGGCCGTCGCAGCCAGTCCGAGCACGGTGCTGGTGCTTGGGGAGACCGGAACGGGCAAGGACCTGGTGGCTCGGACCATCCATGGTTTGAGCGCGCGTAAGGATGGTCCTTTCGTGGCCGTGAACTGCGGGGCCCTGCCGGAAAATCTGCTGGAATCCGAATTGTTCGGCTACAAAGCCGGCGCTTTTACGGGTGCGCAAAAGGACAAGCCCGGACGTTTTGCCCTGGCCAAAGGCGGCGTGCTGTTTCTGGATGAAATCGGCGAGATCAGCCCGGCCATGCAGGTACGGCTGTTGCGGGTTCTGCAGGAGCGGAGCTACGAACCTTTGGGCGCCGTCAGTTCGGAACAGGCCGATGTCCGCGTGATAGCCGCCACCCACCGGGATCTGGCCGAGCAGGTAAAACAGGGCAGTTTCCGCGAAGATCTTTTTTACCGTATCAATGTGGCCCGCATCGAACTTCCGCCCCTGCGCGCGCGTATGGAGGATATCCCCTTGCTCTGCGATTTGTTTGTGGAGCATTTCAACGGATTGCAGAACAAACACGTGGAGGGTCTCAGTTCTGAGACTCTTGCCTTGCTTCTGCTTCATGACTGGCCGGGAAATATCCGCGAGCTGCGCAACGTTATCGAACGGGGATTTATTTTGTGCGGCAGCGGTCTTCTGGAACCGCGCCACCTGCCGGAGGAACTGCGGCGCGCCTACGGCGCCGGAGCGGAGATGGCGGAGGTTTCCCGTACGGCCGCCACAGGGTCCGTACTGCGGGATACGCGCCACAACGCCGAAGCGCTGCGGATTCTGGACGCTCTCGAACGCGTCGACTACAACCGCCTGGAAGCTGCCCGAGCCCTGGGCATTCATAAAAGCACCCTGTTTCGAAAAATTCGTCAGTTTGGACTGGAACTGCCCAAACAGGACGGGCGTTCTTCCAGATAGTCGCATTTTTGCTCCTTTTTTTGATTTATAGAGTCGCATTTTTGCTATTCTATAAAAGTACGCTGTGTGAAATTCTAAAAAATATAGCAGTATTTCAATGAATTACGTGTAGAGAAATTATCAAGTTGGTTGGCATGGAAACTGCTTCTCATTCTCATGAGGGACCTATGCAAGGAAAGAACAAAGCCGCTTTCGCCTTTTGGGAAGGCCGTATCGCTCCGGTGTTCGATGTGGCGCGCCAGGTGTTGCTGGTGGAAAAAGCACCGGTCATCGTCGGTACGGCAGGTACGGATTCCGAACAGCGGCCGGTGCTGGCTTTGCCTGAAGCTCCGGCTCTCAAGGCCGGGGTGCTCAAGGAACAGCGGGTGTCCGTCCTGGTGTGCGGGGCCATTTCGCGGCCTCTGCAGGAGAGCATTGTCCGCCAGGGCATCCGGGTGCTGCCGTTCATAATGGGCGAAGTGGAAGAGCTGATCCGGGCCTGGCGTACGGACCGGCTCGAGCAGGACGGGTTCCTCATGCCCGGCTGCCGTGGCCGCCGGATGGGCCGTCCGAATGGCCGTCAGGGGGGCACCCCGGGCGGACGTCGGGGCCAGGGCAAAGGCGGTGGTTATCAGGGCGGTACCTGGCGCGCGCGGGGTACGCCGGACATGGAGCAGGCATGCGTCTGTCCCGGTTGCGGTTACCGGACCCCGCATACGCAAGGAATGCCCTGCGTACAGCTAAGATGCCCGCATTGCCACACCGTGCTGGTGCGGGCCAGATGAGAAAGAACATAAAAGGAGGTTGCCATGCCAAGAGGTGACAGAAGCGGACCCATGGGAATGGGTTCTCGTACGGGCAGAGGACTCGGATATTGCAGCGGCGCCAACGCGCCCGGATTTGCCAACCAGGCTCCGGGATACGGAGCGGGCATGGGCCGCGGAGGCGGAATGGGCCGTGGCGGAGGCATGGGTCGTGGCGGCGGCATGGGGCGCGGCGGCGGCATGGGCCGTGGGATGCGTGGCGGCGGACGCGGATTCTGGGGCGCGGCCCCGGTTTACCAGCCCGGACCGGCTGTCCCGGTACAGGGCGGCATTCCGGAGCAGCAGTACCTGCAGCAGCAGGCGGATATGCTCCAGGCCGAGCTGGAATCCATAAAACAACGGCTTGCCGAACTGGAAACACCGGGCAGCGCCGTATAGACGGCAGGACAATAACGCGGCGGCGGACTTTCAGACCGCCGCCGCGATGCATTCCTTGGGAAATTCCCCGCAAAAAGCTTGCGCAATCAGGGGCTGGGGGAGCATACTCGGACCGCCAATTTAACTCTTTACGGCGCGAGGAGCCCATGAGCGATGACTTCGATGATTTCGTCAATGATTTGCAGTGCCAGATTCTGGAGGAAACGCAGGAATCCTACGGCAAGGTTGCCTATGATCTCTGGCGGGATCTGAAACATTTCGGACCGCTGGACGATGCCAACGGCGTCAGCGCGGTGACCGGAAGCTGCGGGGACACCATCCGCATTTTTCTGCGTATCGAGGATGACACGGTACGCAAGGCGGGGTTTACCACGGACGGCTGCGGGTCCAGCCAGGTGTGCGGCTCCATGGCCGCGGATCTGGCCCTGGGTAAGGCCTGCGATACGCTGGCGGAGATCAGCGGGGAAGTGATCCTTGAAAAGCTGGGCGGCCTGCCAGATGAAGACCATCACTGCGCCTGGCTTGCGGCCAACGCGCTGCACGAAGCTCTGGGCGCTTATTATCAAAGCCTGAAAAAGTGAATCGCGACCACTTGGCCGCGACTCCAGCCTGTGATCCGTACCGACTGCTGCCGACGATGAATGCACCAACATATGCGCTAAAGTATGCGCCAAAGAATGCAACGACGTCTGTTGCCTGATGCCCCTCACACAAGGAGAAAGGCCAAATGACCAAAGTGGGAATCATTCGCTGCGAAAAAAATGAAAACAAATGCCCGTTGACCAAATGTTTCAGCTGTCTCGAAGAACGTACCGAGGGCTACGCCCGTTATGACGCAGCCAAGCTGGCCGGGGTTTTCACCTGCCGCTGTCCTGGCGACAATCTTCCGGCCCTGGCCAAGATACTCAAGGCCAAGGGGGCGGAGACCCTGCATTTCGCCACTTGCATTTTCGCCAACCACAAGTCCGACGGCTGGTCTTTGGAAGGCGGCGGATTCTGCGAAGACAGCAGATTGGATTCTTTGATGGAACAGATCACGGCCGAAACCGGGCTGCCCTGCTACAAAGGCACGGCCCACCTGCCCAAAGGCTTTGTGGTGGACTGAGCAGGAATTTCTGTTTGAAAGGTAGGAGTTGAAAGCCCGGAATGGTCGGAAGTATTTTCGGCATTCCGGGTTTTTGTTTGAAACACGCCCTAGCCTTCTGAAGGACAGACCTTTCCTGCATTGGTTGAGAAGCGGCCCTGGACGTTCGGATCGGATATCCATGAACGTTTTTCCAGAGCCACTTCCCTTATGAGCAGTAGAGCACGTCTGGCGGCATACTCTGATGCATCTTATGTCAGATCAAAGCGATTGAGATAAAAGTCAAACCGCTGTTTTTCTTTTGCAGGATCGAGTCCCAGTGCAGCTGCATTGCAGACATGACTGCCGAATCTGGATCGGGGATGGTCGCGCAGCCAGACCCGTATCCGCCTTTCAGCCGTTCGGCTGAAGGGGATGTCGAGTTGTCCGTAAACAGTCTTCATTGTGTCTATGGGATCATGCATCAGATTTTTGTGGAACACATCGCAGAACCGGTTTTTTTTCAGCCGGTCCCGGACATCCAGGGCCTTTTCCAGTCCGTCAGCCCACAAGGCCGGGTACCACTCCGCCAGAGCCGGGACATCAGCCTGGCCGGTGGTGAGCCGGGTCCAATGGTACGCCATGCTGACACCCGACAGCATGGCGTCATAGGGATTCCGATGGGTGAACACTATTCTTGCGTCCGGATAGGTTGTCAACAGAGTTTCCAGGCCGAACAGATGGATGGGCGCCTTGAGTACCCACCGTTCGTTGGGCAATTTCCACTGAAGCACCTGGAGCAGGCGCTTGTGCCAGGCATAAGCCCAGGTCATGTCGCATTTGGCCACCCAATTGCCATGATCAAACAGGCTGGAGCCGCAACTCCAGCCGATGTGCACAAATTCATGCGCCATGAGGTTCTGGCATTCCGCGGTGCCCAGAGACATGAAATTGATGCCGTTTATGCCCCTCAGTTCAGGGCCGAGAGCAAACAGGCCTTCCATGGCATCGTGGACGGCCTGAATTCGGGGGTCGGGCACTGTCGGCAACAGGCCTGTGGGAGGGCAGACAGGGCCTGCGCTTTCGAAATTTCTCAAGAACCGGGCCAACGGATCCAGCGCCATCAGTGTCTGCGTGAAGGTGGTGGCACTTCTGGGAAGTCCCATGATGAATATGGGAGTTTCGATTTTTTCTTCCAGGATTTCAGGGTGGTCCTTAAGTAATTGGGTAACCTGAAGCCTGTTGACAAGGATTTGGGTGATGACATGCTGAAAATACCCGGCAACGCCTTCGGTCAGATCCAGGTCGCTGTTCAAGGAATTAATCAGAGCTTCAAGACCGGGCTCAAAGCTTTGTCCTCCGAAATCGTCAAGGCCTGCTATGGCTGCGGCATTCTCTACAAACGGCTGGGACGCGAGTTTGATTCCCATGGGGGGCCTCCTTTTGCGGTAAATGATCAGTGGGGCAAGAGTTCAAAAAGGCAGTGCCCCACGCCTGGCAGCAATACGGCAGAAAAAACTTGTTAAACGGATCTTCCAGGCTTTTTTGCACCGGCTATTTTCCGAATTCACCGGGAGCGACGAGTTCGCCCGCCGCATAAGCCCGCTTCATTTCTTTGAGCCCAGCCAGTGAAAAGCGGCTGACGTGTGCCGCCAGATGCTCGTGGTAGACGGCCATACCCGGATGGTCGGGATTGACGCGACTGTAAACAGGCCAAGCTACGGAGTAATAAATGATCTGGCTGAAAATGCTGACCACGCAATCCATCAACAGCCATCGGGGTGCGCCTGGTCCGATGATCTCGTCTATGAGCGCACGCAACTGCCTGTTCTGGCTGATAAGACTTCGTTCGATCAATTTATTGAAAAAAGGAGAGGGGTGGGCCAATTCTGCGTTGAATATTGCGAGAAAGTTGTTGCCGATCTGGCCGCCGCCAAAAAGCATGCTGCAGTAAATGCGGATGATTTCGCAGAGCCGTTTTTCCGGCGACAGAGCATCGGACATGGCATCCTGCGATTCGATTTGCTTTCCTAACTCGGAAAACATCATCTCCAGAATGGATTTGTAGAGCCTGGCCTTGCCGCCGAAATGATATGTTACGGCGGTCATGTTGGCGCTTTCAGCCACCTGACAAATTTGTCGGACCGTGGCTCCCTTGTACCCCTTGTCTGCAAAAACCTGCAGTGCTGCCAAAAAAAGTTTTTCTTTGGTGGTGCCAGGTAAATGTCCCATGAAATGCCCTCTTAATATTAATGCGTTTGCATTAATGCAATTGCATTAAAATTGAGAGGGAGTCAACAACAATTTTCGAATATACTGAGAATAACGTCATCAATGGAATTTCGGGGCCATACAGCCGGAAAGTGATTCAGAGTTCTGAATTTTTTTGGAGTGTGCGGTTCTGTAAGCCGCCTGGGGATACAATTTCCGACTCCGGCAGTACGCGCGGGAGAGGGCAGGAAACAAAAAGGCCGGTCGATGGGATCGGCCGGCCTTGAAAAGATCGCAAGGGTGGTATGTTGCGCTTATTCGCTTTCCTTCTCCCGCAACGCGTTGCTTTCGTCCCTGGCGTTGGCGCGCTGTTGAGCCGTACGCCTGAGCTTGGGTTTGCGGCGCAGCAGGACAAAGAAGGTGATGACCGGGCCGGAAATAATGTAGGCCATGAACATCGGGAATCCGAGCAGGCGCGGTTGCGAGGCCACCAGGACGAAGATCAGGATCACTGTGACCATGGAACTGAACGGGTGGGCGCGCAGTCCGCTGTATTCCTTGAACGATGCGTAGCGTACGCGGCTGACCATCAGAAAGGAGAGCGTGTAGGCCAGAATCAGGCAGAACCAGGCCAGGAATTTGCCGCTCAGAGCGTCCGGGATAAAGGGCAGAAACAGCACCAGCGTAGCCAGGATGCACCCGGCCGCCGGAATGGGCAGGCCCACGAAGTATTTTTTTGACGAAACCGATGCCTGGACGTTGAAGCGCGCCAGACGCAAAGCGCCGCACGCGGCGAACAGGAAGCAGGCCATCAGGCCGAGCCGTCCGAAGGGCTGCAACTGCCAGTGATAGAGCAACATGCTCGGGGCCAGGCCAAAGGCGATCAGGTCGGACAAGGAATCGAACTGTACGCCGAACTCGCTGGTGGTGCGGGTCAGGCGGGCGATTTTGCCGTCAAGACCGTCGAAAACAGCGCTGACCAGAATGGCGAGAGCACAGTTTTCGAACTGGTGGGAAGATGCCCAGATGATGGCCAGGAAGCCCGAAAACAAACTTGCGGTAGTAAATAAATTAGGGAGTAAATATACTCCTTTACGAAAAGATGGAGGAGTCTGTACCAAGATAGTCGTCCATTACTGCTAGTAAATTATTGTTGGGCCGTGCGTTTCCGCGCCAGGACGGATTCGCCGGCAGTCACTTTGTCACCTTTATGTAACACTACCGCATAGCCCTCTGGTATGTAAAGGTCCAGTCGCGAGCCGAACATGATCAGCCCGAAGCGCTCGCCCCGGATCAGTTTATCCCCCACCTGCGCGTGGCAGACAATACGCCTGGCGATGAGCCCGGCGATCTGCACCACGGTCCAGGGCTGGTTGTTTTCGTCCACCAGCCGGAGGGCCAGACGCTCGTTATCTTCGGAGGCCTTGTCGAAAGAGGCGTTGATGAACTTGCCCGGATGGTAGTGCAGGGCTTCCACCACACCGTCCACGGGCGTGCGGTTCACGTGCACGTTGAAGACGTTCATAAAGACGCAGATCCGGGTGCGCGTGACGGACGGATCAAAAGGGTCCGGCGCGGGGCCGATCTTGATTATTTTTCCATCCGCGGGCGAAACAATGGAATCCGGATTTTCCGGGGCGTAGCGGACTGGATCGCGGAAGAAATAGAGGCTGAAGAGGGTGGCGAGGAAAAAGATAATCGAGCCCGTAACACAGCTCAGGGTTGCGAGAAACAGGGCGCAGAAAGCGAACGCGCCCACATAGTACAAGCCTTCCGAGGCCATGCCGAATCCTGGTTTGCGCATGATGGCTTCCCGTGTGGTTTAGATGTTGGCCGGCAGTTGCGGCAGGTCGGGGATGATTTTGTACAGTTCGGTTTCGAACTGCTCCGGGTAATCAAAATGGATGGAGCGGATTCCCAGGGACCGGGCCACCTCCACGTTGCGCGTGGCGTCGTCCACGAACAGGCTTGTGGTTGCTGCGGCGCCGGCTTTTTGCAGCGCGTTTTCAAAGCAGCGCGGGTCCCTTTTGTGCAGGCGTTCGTGCCAGGAGTTGAAGACGATGTCGAATTTGTCGAAGAAACCGTAGCGCTCGTTGAGTTCGTCCAGCCAGTTGGTCTGGTCGCTGAGGATACAGACCTTGCGGCCGGTTTTTCGGAGCAATTCGACGAAAGCCAGCATCCGGGGCCGGATATGGAATCCGTCGAACATCACGTTGCGCATTTCCCGGTCCTCGCCCTGCAGGCCGGTGCGCTGGCGTACGGTTTCCCAGAAGGTTTTTTCATCAATGTCGTGTACGAGGTAACCGTCGTTGTAGGCCACGTTTACGGCTTCCTGCAGAACCTGCCGGGGATCGAGTCCCTGGGCCGTGGCGACGGACATGAATACGTTTAAAAAACCTTCTTCGGCAATGACGCCGCCGAAGTCGAAGAAGACGGTCTCGATGGGTGCGTTGTTGTTTTGATTCATAAGACTCAGTGGGGTTACAGTGATTATTGCAAAGCGTTGTCAATGGCGTCCAAAAACTGCTGCATGCCCTGCTTCAGGAAGTTTTTGGTTTTCCAGTTCAGGAGCTCCGAATAGGAAGGAAAGCCGAGAAAGAGCATTTCCTTGGACACGGGTGCTTCCTTGGGGGCGCCGGGGACGCAGACCAGGGTTTTGCCGGAGTCGCTTTCATCCACATAAAACAGGGTGGCCTTGTTCAGAAATTCCGCCTGATCATTGGCTATGCATAACAGCAAATGCTGTTCACCCGAAGGGGTGTTTTCAATTTTTTGGATTTTTCCGATGGGCAGTCCCTGGATGGTGACGGTGGTTTCAATGGGAAGGTCTGTTTTTCCGAGCATCCGGACAGTGGCTTTGGTATACGACAAGGGATTGCACCCGCCGAAAAATTCGCAGCCGGTCAGACAGGAGAAGACGATAAGCGCCATAATCAGAATCTGGCTTTTCAACAGGTTGCGTCCGGCAAACGCTTGGAAATGGATCATGTTTTTGACCTCCAGTAGTTCTGATATATCTCTTACCTCAGATCCGGGGAACAGGCCAGACCAGTAAAAAGGCTGATTCTATCGTATTTTGTCAAGGAAAAAGTGATGTTTTGCTTGCTATAACTGTGCAACTCATATAACTTATTACATAAAGCGCGAGGGCTTTTGTTGTGATAGGGCAGTGATGCTTTCAAACATACCGATCCCGGAAAAATTGTTCGATTCACGAACTCGACCGGCTGTTATTGGGGGCGACCATGAACAAGAGCGAACTTGTCAAATCCTTGTCTGAAGAACTCGACATGCCGATCACCGAAGCAAGTCTCTATGTCGAAACATTTTTTGACTGCGTACGGGAGGCATTGTTGGAAGATGCGCGCGTGGAAATCCGGGGCTTTGGATCCTTCAAAATCAAAGAGTATGAAGGGTACCAGGGCAGGAATCCAAAATCGGGGATTTCCGTTGACGTACCTCCGAAAAAATTGCCCGTTTTCCGTACGGGAAAGGAACTCAAAGACCTTTTGAACGATTAACAATCATCATCGGGGCCATAACGGGGCAACGCTATGAAGCAGACAGAGATTCTTCTGGAAGCTGGGACCAATGAACTTGAAGTTATCGAGTTCTATATTGATGAAGAAGATCAGGATACGGGGGAGACCATACGCTGTTATTTCGGCGTGAACGTGGCGAAAGTTCTCGAAGTCATCGAGAGCCCGGCTCTTTCACACCAGAAATCTGCTGCGCACCCCTGTTTTCTGGGCACTATTCCCTTGCGTGATATTGTCCTGCCGGTGCTGGATCTGAGTGTCTGGCTGGACATGAAAAAAGTGCCCAATGAATTTGAAGTCATTCTGGTCACCGAGTTCAACAAAACCATTGCCGGATTTCTTGTTTCGGGCGTTACGCAGATTCACCGAGTCACCTGGAAAGACGTCAAGCCGCCCAATTCGTATCTGTCAAGCATGAAGAACATGTGCATTACCAGTATGGTTGAACTGGAAGATCATTTTGCCCTGCTGCTGGATCTGGAAAAAATTTTAACGGAGTTGGATCCCGACTACGGCAAAGAAGTCGTGCCCGAGTCGATTGTGGCCAAAAAAGAGTATCGTGCGCTGATCGTGGACGATTCCACCACCTTGCGCGTGCTTGTCAAAGACCGGCTGGAAGAAGCCCATTTTTCAGTTGAGACCCGCAATGACGGGGCTGCGGCCTGGGATTACATCACAGAGTTGAAACAACGCGGTAAATCCGAAGGAAAAATGATCACGGATTATATTGATATTCTTATTTCGGATATCGAAATGCCGCGGCTGGACGGTTATACATTGACGAAATACGTCAAGGACGATCCTGAACTGAACAACCTTCCCATCATTCTGTTCTCATCATTGATCACCGACGAATTGCGCCACCGAGGAGATTCTGTGGGAGCTGACGACCAGATTTCCAAGCCGGAGTTCATTATGCTGGCTCAACGGGCAATCAACCTGATAGAAAAAGAACCCTCTTGACGTACGCGCAATGTGGGACTAATTCCGGAGAAACCGTAAGGACAGCGGTTATGCTGTCCTTTTTTGTGCTCTGGGAGAAAGAGAACAGATGGAAAAATCCCTAAAAAATTTTATCAATGAAGACCTGGAAGTAAAACATCTCAAAATTGGCGAGTGCATATTTACCAACTCGCCCATGGTCATCAGTACGGTACTCGGTTCCTGCGTAAGCGTTTCTTTTTATCATAGAAAGACCGGATATGCCGGAATTTTTCACGCCATTCTGCCCCAGTCCAATGAGGTCAAATCCGATTTCGGGGCCTGCCGTTTTGTTGATTATTCCATTGACAGCATGGTGAAAAAATTTCTCAGGGTCGACATCAAATTGAAGGAACTGGAAATCAAGCTTTTCGGCGGAGCCTATACCTCCGAACGGAATTCCCGCGCAGAAGTAGCCAGTATCGTCGATGTGGGCGCCAAAAACGTGGCCGTTGCCCGTCAGGGTTTGAGAAAACACGGATTGCGGATAATGAATGAGAGTGTGCAGGGCGACAGAGGACGCAAACTTTATTTCTGCACCAACACGGGCGAGGTTTGGGTCAAATACCTGCGCAAAATGCAAATGCCCGACCAGAAGCGCTTCCAGGCAAGCTGCTACAGCTGCGAATCCGCCCAGGCGCGCGCTTCCTAGATTTCATGATCGCAAGGAAGGACAGGGCGTACGCTCATTTCAACGTACAATCGTAAGTCCGGCTTATTGCAACACATCCACCAGGCGCCAGTTGCTATCAAGTGTCAGCGTGTCGGATACGAATCCCCAGCCGCTGTCCGGAGTGGTATCCTGCAACTTGCAGGCGGAAGTGAGCTTCCAATAGGCCACCTTGCCGTTGCTTTGTTTCTGCCAGATCAACACCGGAAGACTGTCAACAGTGGCGACACCGCCCAGGGTCCAGGCACTGTTCAGAGTCAGCTCATCGGAAACGAATCCCCAACCGCTGTCCTGAGTTTCATTTTCCAGCTTGCCGCTGTCCGAAAGTTTCCACCAGGCCACCTTGCCGTTGCTGGTTTTTTGCCAGAGCATGTATTTAACCGAACTGATGGTGGTGATGGCCGCCAGGCGCCAGGCGCTGTCCAGGGTGATGGAATCCGAAACATAGTCCCAGCCGTCGCCCTGGGAGGTGTTTTGCAGGGTGCAGCCGTTTGTGTTCAATTTCCAGAAGGCAACTTTGCCATTGCTCTGTTGTTGCCAGATCAGGTTCTTGTACCCTCCCAGGTCAGTAATTGCGGCCAGACGCCAAGCGCTGTTGAGGGTCAGCGTATCTGAAACATAGCCCCAGCCGTCGTTCTGCGTGTCGTTGGTGAGTTTTCCGTCGTCACCGAGTTTCCACCAGGCGACTTTACCGGAAGTCTGTTTCTGCCAGACAAGAAATTTGCCCACGTCCATTTCCGCAACGCCGCCAAGCGACCAGGCGCTGTCCAGGGTCAGCGTATCGGAGACGTAGCCCCAGCCGCTGTCCTGGGTTTCGTCCTGAAGCGAGTAATCCGAGGCCAGTTTCCAGTACGCCACCTTGCCGCTGGTCTGTTTCTGCCAGATCAGGGCCGTGGAGCTGTTTATTGTGGTGGTGGCGCTGAGTTGCCAGGCGCTGTCCAGGGTCAGCGTATCAGAGACAAAGTCCCAGCCGTTGCCCTGGGTGGTGTTGAAGATTTTTCCCGTGGTGGCGATTTTCCACCAGGCGACCTTGCCGTTGGATGTTTTTTGCCAGAGCAGCCGCGCGGCTTCCACAAGATCGGGATCCGGCTCGGGGTCGGTTCCGCCGCTGAGAGTAAAAGCCATTCCCCCCCAGACGCCGAAAATATACGAGGAACTCATCGCTCGGAAATTGTACCAGTGGACGCTGTTGTCCCAGGTGTCGTAGCAGGCGTACTGCTGCGAAGGCGAATCCCGGTAACCGATGACTGCCACAAAATGGTCCGTGGTGCCATCTCCGTCGCTGTCCACCAGAAAAGCCATGGGGCGGTTGGCGTTTATTTCCGTGGTCAGAACGCTCCAGGTCAGGGTCGTTCCCATGTAATACTGCGTACCGGTAACCGTGTAGGCCGACGAACGATAGGGCGCGTACGCCACAAAGGCTGGGATGATGTCGTCGGACCAGCTCCATCCGTAAAGGAGCGATTCAACGCTCTGGGATGTTTTCATGAAGTCCGCGATAGAGTCGTCGGTGTGCTCGTCTCCTGCCGGGGCTTCAGACTTGTCGGCTTTGATTGTCGTGTAATCAAGCGGTTCGCAGTAGTCCTCGTAGTTCCCAGGATCAGCGGAACTGCCTTGGGAGGCGATCATCTGTTGCACGGCGTCCGTTTGCGTAGACGAGGACCCGTCCAGCAGGTCGTCATAGCCGTTCAGAGCGTAATACCCGGCGATCATGCCTACGGCCGTGGGCCCGCACCCGTGCCGCCAGAGGTAGGCGGGAACGCCCACAATGGAGACTTCCGAGCCGCCCCCGAATCCTTTACCGCTGATCGCCTGCGGTTCCGCGACCATTGCGGTGGAAGGGCGCTTCGGACCGCTCGTACTGAGGTGAGGCTCAAAATAACTTGGCTGCAGATCCGTGCGGACTTTGGCCGCAGGGTGGGACAATCTGGCAATCCGGGTTGCGCAGTCGCTGTCCCAGCCCCCGATGATCTTCAGGGTATAGCCAGTTTCCGGTTTAAGCTGAAAATCGCTGAGGTCCGCTCCGGTGGTGATTCTGATGATATCGTCGGCCTTGTTGGCAGAGGCGGTGGCCAACGCCTGGCTCATTTCTGCATCATTTCGCACGCAGAATTCGGCGGCCAGGCTTTGCGTAAATAAGGCGGCAAGACAGGCGGCAACCAGCAGGACTGTTGTCAGGAGCCGGTACCAGGCAAATACAATTGGGAGCCTGAACAGGGCGTATGCTGAAAAGAAGATGTCCGTAAGGGAAAGCATGAGGCTCCTCAATGCTGACATTATCGCTGAAAATTTAGAAATTAATAATAAATATAAATTCTTGCTTGGCCAGGAGCAAGTCTTGCCAGGGTATTTTTTCTTATCGGCCAGCTATCAATATTGCTAAAGAAATTTATGGGTTTTCATTGATGGTGGATAGCTGCGCAAAGTTTTTGTTTTAGAATCAGAATGCGCCATGGGTCTCGTTATGCTTGACAGGAGAAAAAAATTTCAATATCTCTATATCAAGATTTAGGAATATAGTTATGCAGTCACTTTTACACGCACTCAAAGCCCTTGCCGACGAGACCCGACTTCGCCTGGTCAATGTTCTGCTTTTGTATGAGCTGAACGTCGGCGAACTGGTGGAAATCCTTGAAATGGGGCAGCCCAGGATCTCGCGGCATTTAAAAATCCTCAATGAAGCCGGGCTGGTGACATTCCGGCGCGACGGATTGTGGGTTTTTTACGAGGCCGTTCACAAGGGCGAGTTTGTGTCTTTGCTGCACGCCATACGGGCACACTTCGGCAAGGACTCGCTCTGGCTCTCGGACCAGGCCAAGGCGGAAGAACTCGTACACGAACGCTCAAAGGCCACAACGCGTTTTTTCGACTCCATAGCGCCGGACTACGACCGTATCACTCAGGATATGCTGGGCAACTGGGACATCAAGGCCGAGTTGGCGGACCGTATGCCGGATTGCCGCGTCGCGCTTGATCTGGGGTGTGGTACGGGTGATTTGCTGGGCGTGTTGCTGGAGAAAGCCCGGAACGTCATCGGCGTAGACAGTTCGCAGAACATGCTGGAAATCGCCAGGCGCAGATACGCGGCCGCAGAGCAGCGGCTCTCGCTGCGGATCGGCGCCATCGAGCATTTGCCGCTACGGGACAATGAGGCGGATTTCGTGCTGCTCTCGATGGTGCTGCACCACCTTTCCTCTCCTTTCGACGGCATCCGGGAGATTTTTCGCGTACTGGACCGGAAAGGAACCTTTTTTCTTATTGATTTTGAAAGACACAATCTGGAAACAATGCGATACCACTACGGGGACCGCTGGCTCGGCTTTGACAAAGCGGAGGTGGAGACCTGGGTGGAAGATGCGGGCTTTACCATAGATAGCCAGCATCAATTTGCAACAACCAATGGACTTACCATTTTGCTGCTTGCAGCAAGGAAACATTAGAAGGAGAAAAACATGACCAAAGCTCTTGACCTTTCGCTGGATTACAAGGTCGCAGACATTTCCCTGGCCGATTGGGGCAATAAGGAAATGCAGCTCTCCGAGAACGAAATGCCCGGTCTCATGGAACTGCGTAAAAAATACGGCACAAGCAAGCCGTTGGCCGGTTTGAAGATCACGGGTTCGCTGCATATGACCATTCAGACAGCCATGCTCATCGAGACCCTGTATGCGTTGGGCGCCGACATCCGCTGGGCTTCGTGCAATATTTTTTCCACTCAGGATCATGCTGCGGCGGCCATTGCCGCCAACAAAACCGCCAAGGTCTTCGCCTGGAAGGGTGAAAACCTCGAGGAGTACTGGTGGTGCACGGAAATGGCTCTGACCTGGCCCGACGGTTCGGGTCCTGACCTGATCGTGGATGACGGTGGCGACGCAACCTTGTTCGTGCACCAGGGCGTCAAGGTGGAGAAGGATCCTTCTCTGGTGGAAAAAACTTACGACAACAAAGAGTTCCAGCTGGTGATGAATCGTCTGGCCCTGAGCCAGAAGGAAAATCCGCAGCGCTGGACCAAGATTGCCGAAAAGATCCGCGGCGTTTCCGAAGAAACCACCACCGGCGTACACCGTCTCTACCACATGGAGAAGAGCAAGGAACTGCTGTTCCCGGCCATCAACGTCAACGATTCCGTGACCAAGTCCAAGTTCGACAACCTCTACGGCTGCCGCGAGTCCCTGGCCGACGGCATCAAGCGCGCCACCGATATCATGATCGCGGGCAAGGTCGCGGTTGTCTGCGGCTACGGCGACGTGGGCAAAGGCTGCGCGCAGTCCATGCGCGGATTTGGCGCGCGCGTGCTGGTCACCGAAGTCGATCCCATTTGCGCCCTTCAGGCCTGTATGGAAGGCTACGAGGTCGTGACCATGGAAGAGGCTCTGCCCCTGGGCGACGTCTACATCACCTGCACCGGCAACTATAAAGTCATCACCGGCGCCGACATGGAAAAGATGAAAGACGAGGCCATCGTCTGCAACATCGGCCATTTCGACAACGAAATCGATATGGGCTACCTGGAAGATACGCCCGAATGCACCAAGCTGAACATCAAGCCGCAGGTGGACAAATGGACGCTGAAGAGCGGCAAGTCCATCATTATCCTGGCTGAAGGCCGCCTGGTCAATCTCGGCTGCGCTACCGGACACCCGAGCTTTGTGATGAGCGCTTCCTTCACCAACCAGGTGCTGGCCCAGATGGAGCTGGCTGCCAAGGATCTGGAGAAAAAAGTGTACATCCTGCCCAAGAAGCTCGACGAAGAAGTGGCGCGTCTGCACCTGCACCGCTTCAGAGCCGGCATGACCAAACTCTCCAAGGAACAGGCCGACTACATCGGCGTGCCCGTGGAAGGTCCGTACAAGCCGGATCATTATAGATACTAGAGAAAAAAGAAGGAATGCCTCCGGCAGCTTAAGAACCCTTTTGAAAAAGGGTTCTTAAGAATCTCCTAAAACTTTAACTGAGTGTATTGCATTGCAATTATCCCAGTTAAAAGTTTTGGGAGAGCCCAGAGAACCTTTTTTCAAAAAGGTTCTCTGGCCGCCGGAGGCATTTGTTTTTTTAAGCCTTTCCGAAACTGCACTGCGGGTAGCGGCAGACGTCGCAGCCGAAGCAGAGTCCGCCGTGCCCGAGCTGGGTGACGTCAGTCCGGGTGAGTTTTTCGCCGGCCAGCAGACGCGGGACGATAAGGTCGAAGATGCTGGTTTTGTGGTACATCACGCATCCCGGCAAGCCGACTACCGGGATATCGTCCAGGTAGGCCAGCATGAACATGGCCCCCGGTAGAATGGGCGCGCCGTAGGTGACGACCTTTGCACCCGCCGTACGGATACTCAGCGGAGTCTGGTCGTCCGGGTCCACGGACATGCCGCCGGTGAGTACGATCATCTCGGCGCCGTTGGCTGCGAGTTCGTGAATGGCGGCCACTGTCAGGGTGGTGTCGTCGGAGGACAAAATTTTGCGGATCACTTCGCTGCCCAGAGACTTGAATTTCTTTTCCACCACAGGCCCGAATTTGTCTTTGATCCGTCCGTGATATATTTCGCTGCCCGTTACGATCATCCCCACCCGGTGCGGTATGAAAGGTTTCACTTCGATCAGCGGCGCGGAATGTTCGCAAATGGTTTCAGCCGTCTCAATGCGGGTTTCCGCGATCATCAGGGGGACGACACGCGTACCGGCAACGATGGTGCCGGCCTCGACTTTGTGGTTGGTGTGCAGCGTGGCAAAGACGATGCTTTCCAGGTCGTTCAGCCTTCCGAGCGCCTTGGTGTTGATTTTCAGCAACCCATCCTGTTCGGCCGTCAGGTTGACGCGCCCTTCGGCGGGTTCGCTCAGTAAGATCCCCGGACCTGCCGCGGCTTTGGCCAGCCGCCTGGCTGCGTCGTCCTCGTGGAGTGTCCCCGGAGAAAGCTCCAGCGCATAGATATGCTCCTTGCCCATTTCCAAAAGCAGCGGCACGTCCGCTTCCGTGATGATATGCCCCTTGCGAAACGCCGGACCTTTGGACTCGCCGGGTACAATGCGGGTAAGATCATGTCCGAGAACCATGCCGATGGCATTTTCAACTGCGACGACTTTCATAATACTCTCTTCTTTACCTGAACGTTAACTGTCTTAAACTGATACGACGATACATTCCGCGAACAGGGCATGAACAACGTCCCGGACGAAAAACGACGCCCGGTGCGGTTTCAAAAACCGAAGGGTGCGTATGAGGAGTGGAGCCCTGCCTGACATGTCACGAAATGAGCAAGTATAGTGCCAAGTACTTTTACACCTGGCAAGCATTTTTCTCTGCTGAACATAGAGACTTTAAACACTTATTAAGCCTAGTGATTACGGGAAGTTATTGATGCTTGCGAATGTGCAGTTGTAATTGTCTTAGCCGGTGTTGCTACAATGAGGCAGGATTTCAGAACACGTTGGCAGAGCAATATTAGTAATGGCCTGAAATAAAAGTAATTTTTCTTTACATGTAAAACTGCACATGCCGTTACATGTAAAATGCCGCTCGCAATTTTCAGTTTGAGCCAGATGTTGGTGCACCTACAAAACAGTGTCGGCATGACGCTGGATTGTAAACTTGCCACAACGCACAGGTGTGATATGAAAGAGAAAAGGAAGCTGCAGGCACTGTATACTTTCAGGAACAGGCGCTCCCGGTCTCGGCCGGGCTGCGGACGCAGCTACTGCACTGCATTAAAGCCTGCCAACACTGCAAATGCACGGGATTGCCATGAAGCTGATTATACAAATTCCCTGTTACAATGAAGAGGATGCGCTGCCCATCGCTTTGTCAAAGCTGCCGCGCGAAGTGCCCGGATGCGATCAGGTGGAATGGCTGATAATCGATGATGGATCCACAGACAGAACCGTGGAAGTGGCCAAGGCCAACGGGGTTGATCACATCGTGAAACTGCCCAAGCATCAGGGCCTGGCACGCGGGTTCATGGCCGGATTGACCCACGCGCTCAAACTGGGCGCGGACGTCATCGTCAATACGGATGCAGACGACCAGTACAATGCCGCGGACATTCCGCTTCTTGTGGCTCCCATCATCAACGGCGAAGCGGAAATCACCATCGGCGCCCGGCCCATCGATTCCATCGAACATTTTTCGCTGCTCAAACGCCTGCTGCAGAAATTCGGCAGCTGGGTTGTCAGGCAGGCCAGCAATACGTCCATCCCGGACGCGCCGAGCGGTTTTCGGGCCTTCAGCAGGGAAGCCGCCCTGCATATGAATGTGTTCAATTTCTACACCTACACCCTGGAGACCATTATTCAGGCCGGGATAAAGGACATGTCCATCCGTTCCGTGCCCATCCGGGTGAATGAAAAGCTGCGCCCTTCGCGACTGGTCAAAAGCATCCCCGCCTATGTTTCGCGCTCGCTTTTTACCATCGTACGTATTTTTGTCGTCTATCAGCCTTTTAAGAGCTTTTTCCGTCTGGGACTGCTGCTGTTCAGCTGCGGTTTCCTGATCGGTCTGCGTTTTCTGTATCATTACATTACAGCCGGTGGAGCGGGGCATATCCAGTCGCTCATTCTGGCCGGCGCCTTGCTGATTCTGGGGTTTCAAACGATACTGGTAGCTTTTCTCGCGGACCTGCTGGCTGTAAACCGCAGTCTGTTGGAGGACATGCAATACCGGACGCGGAGCAAGGACTGTATTTCAGAGCGACAGTCAATTCAAAAAAACAGCTCAAAAATGTAATGATTTAAATAGTTCTCCATCCATGCGCGGTATTCGTCGTCTGTTTTGGATATCACTATTTGGAATTAGGATATTTATTTTTAAAAAATAATACGTTGATAAACAGTAGAAAATTTTATGTAATTATCTTTCAAACAGTGTAAATATAAAATTATAAAATTTCATATGTGATAAGCTGATTGAAAAATTTTCCTGATAAGTTTCTAATGCTTATAATTTGAAGGTGATAAAATGGAAGTTTCTGGAGGTCGCAAAGAAGAAGGTGTTGTTTTTGGCAATTCATATAATAAATATGGTTCAAAGAATCCAATAGAGCGTTTATTAATGAATTGTTTTGATCGTACAATAACGGGATTTGTTAAAAATGCGTCGCCGGAAACTATACATGAGGTTGGATGTGGAGAAGGATATTGGACTATAAAATGGCATGAACAAAAATACATTGTGAAGGGTACAGATTTTTCGCAGCAGGTCATTGATATCGCGAGGAAAAATGCAAGCTCACTTGGAATATCTGAAGGTATATTTCATCAGCGTAGTATTTATGACTTGCAGCAAGAAAATGATTCAGCTGATCTGATTGTTTGTTGCGAAGTACTAGAGCACCTTGAAAATCCAAGGTCTGCTTTAGAGGTTCTTCAAACGGTCGTACGCAATTTTCTGATAATTAGTGTTCCGCGAGAGCCGATTTGGAGCATGCTTAATATGGCACGTGGAAAATATCTAGCGGACCTTGGAAATACGCCAGGACATATACAACGGTGGTCACGAAAAAACTTTATACGCCTAGTATCGGAATACTTTGAAGTTATAAGTGTTAAAAGCCCTTTGCCATGGACTGTTGCTTATTGTCGTGCGTTCCGCAAAAAGGAAAACAATTGAACACGGTTGGGTTTAAAAAGTATTTCAATTTATTTGGAAGCATACTTTCATTGCTTGGGATACTGTTCGTCGTTTTACGCCTGCGGGATTACGGCATTAAGGTTAACTTTGAAAAATTTACTGTAATTAGTTGGTTAACTTTAGTAAGTCTTTCAATTCTGTATTTTTTTTCCAACACACTGCTTGCTTTCGGATGGCATCGCCTCTTGTGTTATTACGGACTAACCCCAACAAGATTGTGGGCAGTCAGGGTATATGGTTTCTCGCAGCTCGCAAAATATGTTCCTGGGAATATTTTTCATCTCGCCGGAAGGCAATCACTGGGGATGGCTGCAGGCTATCCCGGTTGGGCACTTGTGAAATCAAGTTGTTGGGAGTTGGCGATTTGCTTGCTTGGGGGAGCTGTATTCAGTGTTTTGCTCGTACCTTTTATGCTTGACGATGTTTCAATTACGATCACTTTTGTTGTATTTTTTTTGCTGATTTCTGTGGTATGTCTTGTGTTAAAGTTTTATTTTTCCATTGATGTTGCACGATCATTCATTTATTTTTTATTTTTTTTTATTGTGACGGCTCTATTATTTGTCCTGCTTGTGAGTACTTTTTTTACAATTTCACATTCAAACAGTTTTTTATTTCCTGCGATTGGCGGAGCATATATTACTGCCTGGTTAATTGGATTTGTTACTCCTGGCGCCCCTGCAGGAATGGGGGTCCGTGAGCTTGTGCTTATTTTTCTGCTCAATCGGATTATGTCGGAAAACGATTTGATCCTATCCGCTATGCTAATGAGATTCGTGACCGTTTTTGGGGATATCTTATTTTTCTGTTTTGCGGTAATTTTAAAAAAATATTTTTCTAATTTATTGACGGTTTAAAGAGTAGGTATAAAAGAATACACCATGAATACTCACCGAGTTTCTTTTTACGGATTGCAGTCTGAAAAAAATGCATCATTAGCAGAGCATTTTTTTTATTTTCTTGCCATTGCTTATTTCGCCTACCAGGCGATTACCTTCGCGTGCGAAGTGCCCTTTGGCATGCCGCCGGATGAGAGATTGCACACCTATGCAGTCAGTCTTTTTGCCAAACTCCCAGGTTTTTTCCCTGCAGCAGCAAGTTTGCCACCACTACTTGCTGACAAAGGGTTCGCGTTTCCACTTTATTATAAGACCATGGGGATTCTGCTGCTTTTTCTGAAGCAAATAGCGCCTGAACATATCCTGCTTAATCTGCGCATTGTGAATGTCCTGTTTGGCCTGATAAACGTCTATGTGTGCATGCGTTTCTTAAAACTTGTTTTTAAAAACGACCCCGCTGCTCGGATTCTCTCGTATACTCTATATGTAACCCTTCTGATGTTTCCTTTTGTATCAGGCGCGATAAACTGGGATAACCTTAGTAATTTGCTTTGTATGCTAGGAATTTATATCTGTTTTTTGTTTATTGACAGAAAAGATTTCGTGACAGCCGGAAGGTTTTTTCTTGTTTGCGGATTAGGAATTATAAGTAAGAATACAACATTACCTGTGTTTTTATCTTTGTCATGTATTGTGCTTTTTTATTTGTACAAAAATAGAATTGATTTATTGGGCCAGTTTCAAAAAAGTTTTCTTACTTGGAGAGGTCGTTTTTCAGTTCTGTACGTCGTTATTTCCTTGCTGGTATTTTTGGCCTCAGTTTTTCATTTTGCAACCATTATAGTTCAGTATAAAACTGTTATGCCATCTTGTACGCAATTTTATTCCAAGGAGGAGTGCACAAAAGGGAATATTATCTTTAAAAAATACGAAGCGCTTACATTAAAACAAGAAAACGATCCTGCGCCACTGCTGGACCCGTTGAGTCATTTTGTTATCTGGTCGGACCTGATGGTTTCAAAAGTTCTGGGAGTCTTTGCGTATAAATCATGGTACCCGCCTCGTGATATAATAGTCGTGGTTGAACTTTTGATCCTTTTTTCCCTGGTACAATTGATCCGCACTTTTTCCCTGAGCAATAGGACTCAGTTATTGCTGCTGATTATTTCTTTGTTTTATATCAGTGTATTATTTGGATATGTGAATTACAAAGGATATCTGGAGTATGGAATAATTCCGCGCTACACTTTTGTAGGGATTCAAGGGCGGTATATCTTTCCTGTGTTGGCCCCGATTATAGTTCTTTTTTCAAAAAATTTGCTCAGGCCTTTTGCCGGACGTCTGCGCACTATTCTGGCGCTGGGTCTTTGTTTGTTTTTTTTCGGGATCGGCTTTCCGCTTATTATGCATCAGGACCCGGCGTACCGTTATGTTGACAACAGAATACTGCAAAATGATTTTATTGAAGCCGTCAAAAAAAGCCAAACCTATTTGTTTGATTAACTTTGTTGATCTTCCCAGAGAATGACTACCTGGCCCTCTGTTTGCGTTCTTTGTTGCCTTATTTGATAATAGTTTCTCGCAGATTTTTTTTAAATCAGGAATGTTCATAACTGGCTAGACTTTCACTCGTGTTTCTTCGCTACACCGCACTTCGTACATGATCAGATACTTGTCTGAGGTGTACGACCATTTTTTCCTGCCTGTTAAAACGAATATAGCTGCCTTTGAATCCATGGATTTGGTCAGCAGCTTCGTATCCTCTCTATCCAATTAAATTGCAGCATCTTGCCATTTTTATATGTGTTCAAAAAAATAGATATAAAAAAATCTATTATTTTACTTTTTTCTCCCGTTTTTCAGGGAGGTTGTCCGCCTTTTTTGTTGTCATAGAAACGTTTGATTCCGTGATATGTGTTAAACAAAATACATATAAGTATTTGAAATTATGGAATTTTTTTGTTGACGCACTGTTTTTCTTTGGGCACAATCTTCAAAAATCAACGCAATTGGGTGTCTAAGGTTTGTCTCTTTTTATACAATGTATAAGCTCTATAACTATCAGGAGGCTTATATGGAGTGTTCGCGTCGCGGATTCCTGAAGCTGACCGGTGTGGGCATCGTCGGTTTGACGCTCGGCCAGCTCGGACTGGACATGAAAATGGCCTCGGCATACGCCGCGGGGTTGAAGATCGAGGGGGCCAAAGAGTCCATCTCGGTATGCCCCTTTTGTTCGTGCGGTTGTAATTTTCTGGTGCACACGATCAACGACAAGATCGTTTCAACGGAAGGCGATCCGGATTACCCCGTCAGCGAGGGTGCGCTTTGTGCCAAGGGCGCTGCCATGCTCAGCATGCACGTGGGCGAGCACCGCATCACCAAACCCCTGTATCGCGCGCCTTACAGCGATAAGTGGGAAGAAAAAGAATGGGATTGGATGTACGATCAGATCGCGCGTCGAGTCAAAGACACGCGTGACGCGAACTTTACCGAGAAGAACGCCAAAGGCCAGGTGGTCAACCGCTGCGAAGCCATGTTCCAGGCAGGCACCTCGCAGATGGACAACGAAGAATGCGGCGTGCACCACCATATGCTGCGCGCTCTGGGTATCGTGAACATGGACCACCAGGCGCGTATCTGCCATAGCGCCACGGTGCCGGCCCTGGCCGAATCCTTCGGACGCGGCGCCATGACCAACCACTGGATCGACATCAAAAACGCCAACGCAATTCTGATCATGGGCGGCAAAGCGGCTGAGAACCATCCCATCTCCTTTAAATGGGTGCTCAAAGCCAAAGCCAAAGGCGCTCCCGTAATGCACGTTGATCCGGTCTTCAACAGAACCTCGGCCCGCTGTGATTTCCATGTCCCCCTTCGTTCGGGCACGGATATCGCTTTCCTGGGCGGCATGATCAACTACATCATCAATAACAACAAGTTCTTCAAAGATTACGTGGTAAACTACACCAACGCGCCGTTGCTGGTGAATCCCAAGTTCGGCTTCAACGACGGCTTGTTTACGGGCTACGACTCCAAAAGCAGGACCTACAACAAGGACACCTGGACCTTCCAGATGGACGAGAATGGCATCCCCAAACGCGATGAGACCCTGAAGGATCCCAACTGCGTTTTCCAGCTGCTGAAAAAGCATTACTCCCGCTATACGCTGGATAATGTCTCCGACATCACCGGCGTACCCAAAGACAAGATCATGAAGGTCTACGAGACCTACACGGCCACCGGAGCCCCGGACAAGGCCGGTACCGTTATGTACGCCCTGGGCTGGACCCAGCACACCATCGGCGTGCAGATCATCCGTACGAGCGCCATGGTTCAGCTGCTGCTGGGCAACATCGGCGTGGCCGGCGGCGGCATCAACGCCCTGCGCGGCGAGCCCAACGTACAGGGATCCACGGACATGGCCATCCTCTGGCACATTCTCCCCGGCTACCACTCCGTACCGAAAGCCGGACAGGATACGCTGGCGGAATACCTCAAGGTCAATACGCCTGTCTCACATGATCCCAAAAGCGCCAACTGGTGGCAGCACCGGCCCAAATACGTGGTCAGCCTGCTGAAGAGCTGGTTCGGCGACGCGGCAACCAAAGAAAACGACTACGGCTACAACTGGCTGCCCAAATGCGATCCCGGCGAAGATTACTCATACCTCTTCTTCTATGACCGGATGTACAAAAAGAAGATCAAGGGCGGATTCGTTTTTGCGCACAACCCCTGTCAGTCCGTACCCAATACGCACAAAGTCCGTAAAGCCACTGACAATCTGGACTGGCTGGTGATGGGCGAAATTCACCACACAGAAACTTCGGACAACTGGCACCGTCCGGGCGTTGATCCCAAAAAGATCAAAACCGAAGTCTTCCTGATGCCTTCCACGCAGCGTGCTGAAAAAGATGGTTCGGTCACCAACAGCGGCCGCTGGATGCTCTGGCACTACAGAGCCGGCAAGCCTCTGGGCGAATGCCGCGACATGGGCGCCATGCTCGTGGACATCATGAACCGCGTCAAGAATCTGTACAAGAAGGAAGGCGGTACGTTCCCCGAGCCCATCGTGAACATGCAATGGCCGGAAAAGTACGACGCCGACGCCATCGCCAAGATCAACAACGGCTACTTCACCAAGGACAGCAAAGTCGGTAACAAGCTCTATAAAAAGGGGCAGCAGGTGCCGAGTTTCGTGGCCCTGGCCGATGACGGCTCCACGGCCTGCTACAACTGGCTGTTCAGCGGATGCTATACGGAAGAAGACGGCAACAAGGCTAAACGCCGTGACCTGGGACAGGACGAACACGCGGCAAAGCTCGGGTTCTTCCCGAACTTCTCCTTTGCCTGGCCTGTCAACCGCCGGATCCTGTATAACCGCGCTTCGGTAGATCCCGAAGGAAATCCCTATAACAAAGACCTCTGGGTTATCCGCTGGGATGGTTCCAAGTGGCAGGGCGATATTCCGGACGGCGGCTGGAAGCCTATGGCGCAGAAAGACGGGAAATACCCCTTCATCATGCATACGCACGGTTTTGGCCAGTTGTTCGGTCCGGGCCGGGTGGAAGGTCCTTTCCCCGAGCATTACGAGCCCGTGGAAACTCCGGTCACAAGCCATCCTTTCTCCAAGCAGCTCAACAGCCCGTGCTACAAGTTCGTCACGAGTGATATGGACGTGCTCGCTCCGCCGGCCGATCCCAAGTATCCCATCGTGCTGACTACTTATGGTGTGGTGGAACACTGGTGCGGCGGTGCGGAAACCCGTAATACGCCCAACCTGCTGGAAGCCGAACCTCAGGCATACGTGGAAATGAGCCACGAACTGGCTGAGGAAAAGGGCATCAAGAACGGCGACGTGGTGGTGGTGGAAAGCATCCGCGGTGCGGTCGAGGCCGTGGCCATGGTCACTGTCCGTCTGACCCCGTTCAAGATTCAGGGACGTACAATCCATGAAATCGGTATGCCTTACAGCTTCGGCTGGACCACTCCGGGCTGCGGCGACGCCACCAACCGGTTGACTCCGTCCGTTGGCGATTCCAATACCGGTATCCCTGAGTACAAGTGCAGCCTGGTTAATATCAGAAAAGCCGACAAGGTCACCGAACTGGCCCGCTAGCGCACGGCCTGAATGGAGGAACATATGCCAAAGGCATTTTTTATCGATACGTCACGGTGCACGGCCTGCAGAGGCTGCCAGATAGCCTGCAAAGAGTGGAACGAACTCAAGGCCAACAAGACCCTGCAGCAGGGGACGCACCAGAATCCGCCGGATTTGAACCCTTATAACTGGAAACTCGTTCGTTTCAGCGAGTTCAAAGACGACAAGGGCGTGGTGCACTGGAACTTCTTCCCGGATCAGTGCCGCCACTGCGTGGAGCCCCCGTGCAAAGCAGCCGCCGACAACTACATTGAAGGCGCTGTCATGCAGGATGGCGATACGGGCGCGGTGTACTACACCGAGCTGACCAAAAAGCTTCCCAAAGAAGCCTTCAATGACATGCGTTCGGATTGCCCCTACGACATCCCCAGACGCAACGAAGAAGACGGCACTATCGTCAAATGCGACATGTGCATCGACAGAGTCAAGAACGACATGCTGCCCATGTGTGTAAAAACCTGTTGCACGGGCACCATGAACTTCGGCGAACGCGAGGATATGATCAAGTTGGCCAAAGAGCGGCTGGCTGCAGTCAAAAAAGACTTCCCGGAAGCCATGCTTGGCGATCTGGAATATGACTCGGTCATCTATCTGCTGACCTTCAAACCCGAACGCTATTGGAAGCACGCAGTTGCTGAGGCGCCCGGGCCCATGAACCGGAAGCAGCTGTTCGCCATGATGACCTCCCCGTTGCGTAATCTGATTCGCGGGTAGGGAACAAAAGGCTCAGAACGTGATGCCGGGATAATCCGGCCGCGTTGCAAACAACAAAACCGCGGGAGCCTCTGGCTCCCGCGGAATCAACACGGAGTAGCGTATGCCAGCACAGGAGCACAGTGTGGAATCGGCTCAGAAACAGGTTGCTGACGGTGTTCCCGCCAGTGTCGCGTCAATGGCCACGGCCAAACCCGGACTCGAACCCTTGCTGCAGGCCTTCGGCAGCTTTCTGACCGCTGTCGGAACCTGCCGTGAGATGCTGCCCAAGCCCGATGTTACCGCAGTGGTTCCCGACAACAAGCTTCTGCAAAAGGGCGTGCCGCTGCTCGAGCAGCCTGTTGCGCCGGAAATCGATTATCATCTGGCCACGGTGGCGCCAGTACTGCTTCCGGTCATGGCCAAAGCCTTTCCGGCTTTGGAAGATGTCTGCCATAAACTTGCCGCTTCCCTGGAAGAACAGTCCGTACGCGAGCAATGCGCAGCAACCATGGCCGTGGGAAGCGCCGAACAGATACGCGCGTTATCCGAGCAGCTCGAAATACCGGCAGAGCTGCTGGGCTTTCAGCTGCACTGCCTGAGCAAACCGGGCCTGGAAGTGATGGCCGAAGCGCTGGAACCGATCATGCGCAAAGTGCCCTGGACCTTCTGGCTCAAAGGCCAGTGCCCCGTGTGCGGCAGCGCGCCGTCCATGTCTCTGTTGCAGCAGGGCCCGCAGGAACCCACCGAATATTTAAAAAACGTCTCGGCACAACGCTGGTTGTGCTGCTCGCACTGCGCCCATACCTGGCGTATCGGTCGTACGGTCTGCCCGGCCTGTGCGCATGATGAAAAAGAAGACCGTCGTTATTTCTACGTGGAGGGTAACAACCTGGAGCGGGTCGAGCTTTGCAACAAGTGCAAACATTATCTGCTGACCATGGACGCCCGCGACCGGATCACCCCGCCGGACCACCGCCTGGCCCCGCTGGGACTTATCCACCTGGATATTCTGGCCCGTCAGAAAGGCTACGCGCCGCAGGTGGAGCTGCCCTGGAATATGATCGGGGAGGAATGACCGGCATACATTTTTTGTTCAGGAATACGTAAACACCTTCATTGATTGATGCGTCTGCGGCGGACGCAAGCCCGGGCATTTTGCGGATAAAATGCCCGGGTTCTTATTTTTCTGGCTTCGAATTTTCCTAGTCAACAAGTTGTTTTTTCATATCGGCACCTTTCATTACCCATCCATACGACACCCTGTCTTTACTTCGGCTTTAAGTTCAAAACGGTTTTCAGTTCAAAGAGATACGTCGAATTAAGCGCATCTGAAGCGCACTTTTCGGTCGTGCTATGCCGCAGGGCAAACATGCGCGGTACGCAAGGGATTTGTGTTCGCAAAAAATAGGGTTGACTTTTTTAGACTTGAGTATAAAAATATACTTGCGTCTAAGAACGGAGGGGCTATGACAGATAGCGGATTGCGTCAGAACAAGAAAATTCGGGTAAAGCGGGAGCTGTACCTGGCTGCCATGGAGCTGTTTCGTCAAAAAGGGTTTGATGAAACTTCCGTTGAGGAGATAGCCGAGCAGGCCGGATACAGCCGCGCGACTTTTTTTAATCACTTCGGTTCGAAGCAGGGAGTGCTGCGCTTTTACGGCCAGCGGCTCCAGGAACGAGTGGAGGAATTGCTCGACGCATCGGAGGATTCAGTTTCCCCCTTGGAAATGATTCGGCGGATGATTACCGCCATGGTCCGCGAAGCCGAGGAAAACAGCGAAGAAGTGCGGATCATCTGTACCAAAAGCATGCTGGACCCGGAATATCTGTCCAACCCGACTCCGGCTCGCAAGCGATTGTTCGAACTGCTCGTCGGTCTCGTACGAAAAGCGCAGCAGGAAGGGTTCATTCGCAGAGATATTGCTGCAGACGAATTGGCCATGCACATGTTCTTTCTGTATCAAGGGGTCGTTATCGCCGTTGTCACCGGTCAGGGGCACAGCGAATCCTTGCTCCGTTCGGTCTGGAGTTTCATTCTGGAAGGAGTGCGCCATGGAACTGATGCGGATCGATAAGCACAGCTGCGCGGATGTTGCGCTGGTGGGGGGGAAATGCGCGGGACTCATCCGGCTGCTGCAACTGGATATGAATGTCCCGGAGGCTCTGGTTCTTACCACTGCGGCCTATGAGCGCCAGGCCGGACAATGGGGTTTGAATGACAAGATTTTTCCCCTGATCGAACAGCAGGGATTGGAAAGGAGCGGAACTGGCCGCCGCAGATGTCCTTGAGAACTGCCGGTTGGAAGGAGAATTCGCTGCCGCTCTTCTTGAGCGATACGGTCGGATGGGCAATCCTGTTGTCGCGGTTCGTTCTTCCGCAACCTGCGAGGATCGGGAAGGAGCTTCCGCGGCCGGACAGCATGCGACGTTTTTGATGGTACGGGGCGAGGAAGCCTTGCTGCAGGCGGTGAGAAAATGCTGGGCTTCTCTCTGGAGCAGCAGGGCGCTGGACTACCGGCAGCGGCGGGGACTGGATCAATATACGGCAAAGATGGCGGTCATCATACAAGAAATGGTCCCTGCAGAGGTTTCGGGCGTTCTTTTTAGCCGGGATCCTCTGCAGCCCGGGGAAAACTGCCTGCGTATCGAGGCCGTGCCCGGACTGGGAGAAGCGCTTGTTTCCGGGAGCATGGCCGGAGACGTTCTGCTGGTAGACCGGAATACGCTTGCTCAAACAGGAAAGAGAAGTAACCTGAACGTGCTCGAGGGCTCCTGCTTGCAGGAGTTATGCGCCTCGGCTCTGCGGATTGAGGAAGAGTTTGTTGCGCCTCAGGATATTGAGTTCGCCATAGCGGACAACACGGTGTTTTTCCTTCAGACGCGCCCCATGACAGGTTTGGAAAATGCTTTAGTAGATCCCGTCGAACCGCTCGGGAAGCCTTCCCGACTGGATGTAATGATCAAACCCTTTGTGGACGAGCGTTATGTGATCGCACCCAGGCCGCTGGACAATCTCTTCGTCAAAGGATTGCTGGGAGGACATCTGTATTCGATACGGGCCAGTGGCGCTGTAATACGTCCGGAAGACGAGGAGGCTGTCATGTCGCAGCTTTGGCGGCAGGCTTACCGGCTGCCTCCGGTTCACAGGCTCGGATATATGTTCCTGCGCAGTCTTCTGGTGCTCGCGGGGCAGTTGCAAGCCGACTGGCTGGACTGGTGGGAAAGCGGACCGGGCAGCGAAGTGATGGCGATTTCCCAGCTGCGTGATCTCAGCAAATTGACGGACAGCGAGTTGTTCGAGCGAACGGAGGAAATTCTTGCGGTTTGGAAAAACTATTTGAACAAACGGATGTTCGCCGCAGGGGCAGTGCATGCGGAAGTCCTGCTGCGGCTTCTTGTGACTCTGGCGGTGGGGCCGGGCGATAGCGGCAAAGTCATGTCGCACCTCATGTCCGGCATCGAGAGTCCGACCCTCAACCTGAATGAAGACTTGTGGCACCTTTCCAGACTGGCGCGCGGCAATCAAAAGATCCTGTCCGCGGTTCTTCAGGAAAAGCCGCAGCTGCTGGAAGACACATCTCAAGGCAGAGATTTTCTCAAGGCTTTCAATGCGTTCATAGCCAAATACGGACATCGCGAAGGAGCTTGCTGGTATTTGACGACACCCAACTGGCGGCACGATGAAAAACAGGTCTGGCAGTTGCTCTCCAGTCTGGCCAAAGCCGAAGAGCGTACCGGGAATCCGGAATACGCCCGGGCGCGTCATCAGGAGGCCCTCAAGCGTGTGGAAAAAAGACTGCGTCTGGTGCCTGGCCTCAGCGGTGTTTTCCGCAGGTTGTGGCGCCATTTTTACCGTTTGCACACCTTCAGAGAAAAAAGTCATTATGATTTGACCCGGCCCATTGACGCGTTGCAGGACTTGGCCGGCGAATGGGCGCTTCGGTTATGCAACCGCGGTGTTCTCGAAGATACGGACGATGTCGGCTATTTGACCTATGAAGAAATTCGGGAATGGCTCTGTCGGGAACTTCCGGACCGGGAAGAGGTCCGGGAACTGCTGGCGCGCCGCCGTGCCACGTACCGCCTGGTAAATGCCAACTGGCAGATGGAAATGGCGGGAGTCGCCGCACAGGGGGAGATTCTCAAGGGGATAGCCGCGAGTCCGGGCAGCGTGCGCGGAAAGGTCAGAATCATTCGCGGAGAGCACGAATTCGGCAGGCTTCAGGCGGGTGAAGTGTTGGTGTGTCAGTATACGAATCCGTCCTGGACGCCTTTGTTTGCCACTGCAGCCGCCGTGGTAACCGAAACCGGCGGAATGGCGTCCCATGCGGCCATCGTTGCGCGCGAATACGGCATACCCGCTGTTATGGGCATTCCGGGAGTGACGCGTACGCTGCAAAATGCACAGGACATTCAAGTGGATGGATATCGGGGAGTAGTGCGAAAATAATATCTTGAAAACAGGCTGTTGTGTGAACAACGCTAAAAGGAGTCATGAGAAAATACATAACTACAACAGTCCGCAGAGTTCTTTAAAGGCAGGGCTGCACGCCTGTAGCGTTTAATTTCATTTTGATGGTGCAGTAATTGGCGGAAACGGCGTCCTTGGTCTTGGCAATCCGCGCAGAAGCGTTTACAACCGCACTGCGGTCGAGACGTAGGCCGTACAAACCCTATCCCAGCAGATTTCAGCCAAAGCCACGAGGAAGAACAATGCCGACGCGTAAAGAACTTGCCAACGCCATCCGCGCCCTGAGCATGGATGCCGTCCAGAAAGCCAACTCCGGCCATCCGGGCGCTCCCATGGGCATGGCAGACATGGCCGAGGTGCTCTGGAATGATTTTTTGAAGCACAATCCGGAGAATCCGGGGTGGTGGAACCGGGATCGCTTCGTGCTTTCCAATGGTCACGCCTCCATGCTGCTTTATTCGCTGCTCCACCTTACGGGGTATGACCTGAGCATCGACGACATCAAAAATTTTCGCCAGCTCTACTCCAAGACACCGGGCCACCCGGAATACCACCATCATCTGGGGCCGAACCAAGCCGCGGAAGACAAGGTGCATGGGGTGGAAACCACCACCGGCCCCCTGGGGCAGGGACTGGCCAATGCCGTGGGCATGGCCATTGCCGAAAAAATGCTCGCCGCCCATTTCAACCGCGAAGACCTGGCTGTGGTGGATCACTACACCTATGTCTTTTTGGGCGACGGCTGCATGATGGAAGGCATTTCCCATGAGGCCTGCTCGCTGGCCGGCTATCTTGGCCTGGGCAAACTGATCTTTTTGTACGACGATAACGGTATTTCCATCGACGGGCCCACGGGGGGCTGGTTTACGGATGATACGGCTAAACGTTTCGAGGCCTACGGCTGGCAGGTCATCAAGGATGTGGACGGACACAACCCGGAATCCATAGGCAAAGCCATGCTGCAGGCCCGGGAAGAGTTGCAAAAGCCCAGCCTGATCTGCTGCAAGACCATTATCGGCTATGGTTCGCCGGCCAAAGCCAATACTTCTTCCTGTCACGGCGCGCCCCTTGGCGAAGAGGAAGTCCTTGCCACCAAAAAGGCGCTCGGCTGGGAATACGGGCCCTTTGAGATTCCGGAGGAGATCTATTCCGCATGGAATGCTCAGGAAAAGGGCAGAGCCGCGGAACGCGAATGGGAACACACCGTTGCCGCCTACCGCGTACGCCATCCCGAGCTGGCTGCAGAGTTCGAACGCCGGATGCGCGGCGATTTGCCGGATAACTGGGCGGACATCTGCCTGGAGCTGATCAAAACCACGGACGCCGTGGAAGGCAAACAGGCCACGCGCAAGTCCTCCCAGGCCTGCCTGGCGGTGCTGAATCCGGCGCTGCCCGAAATGCTGGGCGGTTCCGCGGACCTGGCCGGTTCCAACGGCGTGAAGTGGGACGGACTCAAGGCCCTGACCAGAGAAGACGTCGACGGCAACTACATCAATTACGGCGTCCGGGAATTCGCCATGTACGCCATCATGAGCGGCATCAGCCTGCACGGCGGCCTGATTCCCTACAGCGGCACCTTTCTGGTTTTCATCGACTACGCGCGCAATGCCCTGCGTATGGCCGCTTTGATGGGCATTCGCAGCATTTACGTCCTGACTCACGACTCCATCGGCGTGGGCGAAGACGGTCCGACCCACCAGCCGGTCGAACATATCGCCTCGCTGCGTCTGATCCCCAACGTGCATACGTGGCGTCCGGCCGACGCCATGGAGTGCGCGGCCGCCTGGGTCAACGCCATCGAGAATACCACCGGCCCCACGGTTCTGGCGCTCTCCCGCCAGGGCTTGCCGCAGCTGGGTATTCCCAAAAAAGCCATGGAAACGGTCAAACGGGGCGGGTATATCCTTTCGGACTGTGACGGAACGCCCGAATTGATCCTGCTTTCCACGGGCTCGGAAGTGCATCTGTGCATTGAAGCTGCCCTCGAGCTGATCACCAACGGACACAAGGTCCGCGTGGTTTCCATGCCCTGCCTGGAATCTTTCGACGAACAGGATGCGGCTTACCGCGAAACCGTGCTGCCCGCAGGCATCCCCTGTCTGGCAGTGGAAGCCGCCCACTCCATGCCCTGGTACAAATACACGGGTAAACAGGGGCGGATCATCAGCATGGACGGCTTCGGCCTCTCCGCGCCCGGTGGCCCGCTGTTCCAGGAGTTCGGCTTCACCACCGCGAACATCGTTAAAACCGCCGAAGATATGTTGCAGAAATAAGCTTCGTCAGCTGTACGGATACTTCAAGGGAGATGCGTTTGGCGCGCATCTCCCTTTTTTTACGTAATTTTCGGAATTTCAAAGGGGGTTCGCAGATTTAATTTGCATGTGGTTAAACTGGCATGAAAACTGCCTGCGTAGCAACATAGCAGATTTCATGTCGGTAGGATTGCCAAGTTCAAAGCTTTGTTACATGGCGCAGTGCTATTACTAATTTAGAACCCATGTGTTAAAAGCTTTTATCGCTTTATCTCTCATTGAGAAGTCAAAGATTCCGTTGTTGAACAATTTAATTGGCCAAAACATCAATTCCATTATTGATATTTTATAATCTTGTAAAAATATTTCATAGGAATATCCTTTGATCCTTTCTGAAAAATTATTGTAATAATAGTCAATTAATGGCATGGCTTTGTCTTTGTCTGCTTCAAAATGGAGAGCAATTAGCATTGCTAGATCCTCTGTACACAAACCAATTCTAACCGCCTCAAGATCAATTAATTTAACTAACCTGGGTTCTGATTTCGACAAAAACAAATTGCCTGGATGTAAATCTCCATGAATTAGAGTGATTTCTTTTTGTTTTAAAAAACGAGAATCGATATATTTAGGATATTCTTCTTTCAATAAGTGGAGAGCATATTGAAATAGGTCCAGTGTATCTTTATCTATTCTATTTTCGTACTGATGCCATACTTTGGGGACTTTACCAGATTGTTCTTCTTTTCTATATTTCAAAAAAATTTCTTCCATCCCATTTATATGATGTAGCAAGTTTTTCCTGGTTTGATGTCGCCAATGGAAACCTATTTTCTCAAATGCTTTTTTATTTTCCCAGAAAATTGAATGCATTTCTACAGTCCTATCAAGTATTACAAAATAGTTATCTCTAATGATTTTTCCTAATTCATTATCTTCATCAGAATGAAATCCCTGGATATAATCATTCAGATCTTCCATTAATACAATTCCTTTTTCCAGACTAATATAATAGATTAACGGAGTTATTTTGGTAATAGAACTAAACATTTCATATCTAGAAATCTCTTCACTTTCTTTATAATATATTCTTTCAACCAGTTTCATATTCTGTTGCGGAGAGTTAATTGTGATATATATGATTGTGAATCTCTCATGCTTTTCAGGTTTGCTTCTAATTATTTTCATGTTCCCAATATTCGGATTTGATTCATTTATTGCAGTAATGATTTCATTGTCACTCAGGCCTATAAAATCATCGCATTTTTCGGTGCCATCCAATTTTTTAATGACATATTTAGCGACCTGCTCTGCCTGCAATTGAAGAATATCCGGCTTCTCCTCTTCAATTTTTGTATCAAAGGAATAAGCAGGCATTATTATATCATCAATGCTGCAATCAAATATTTGTGATATCACCGGCAATAATGATGTATCTGGCAGCGTGTGGCCATTTTCCCATTTACTGATTGCCTGGGGTGATAAGCAGAGGAATTCTGCTAATTTTTCTTGAGTATAACCCTTCATTTTACGTAAAGCAGCAATTTTGAGACCAACTCTTTTTGTATCGAGCATTTAAATTCTCCTAAGTATTTTTAAAGCACTGATAATGGATTTTGACATTACAATACATAGAAGACCATATGGTTTATTTTTAGTTGTATTAACTTTTAGTTAATACGTTTGCCGGCCCATGTCTATTGACAGGGCTTTAATCGCATTAAGTTGTATGTCGTTCAGCTTTTTATAATATTCTTCGAGGGTTGCATTTTTTGCGTTCCCCGGCAACATGTTCAACCGTACCGCGTACGCACCTGTAAATTCACGCGTACCCCCTTTTCCTGCTCATAAAATAATGCTATTTATCGTTAGTGTTATAAATGGGGCATCCAGACTTCCAGGTTTATAGATTCAGGTTGGTACGGGAACTGTAAACGCTTTTTGCGGCCCCACACAGGCTATTTTGACGTTCGTTGGAGGCGTAACATGCGGCTGAAAAGTATCATCACTCAGTTGGCAATGGTTGTGGCGCTTTTGGTCGTTCTGGCTGTGGCGGCGCTGGTCGTATACACTTCAAATTCCACGTATCAGGCCGTACTGCATGCTGAGTACGACTGCATGAAGACCATCATTGACGCGGCGGTCAACCGGATGGAAGGGGATTTCGTGCAGTTGGAAGCCAACTTGCAGGATATTTCCCAGAATACCGCCATCCTCACGGCCATTGAAGACCCCAGCGCGGCCAACAAGGAAAAAGCTCAGGATCTGATGCTGCAGATCATGCAACATCATCCGGAATTTCTCGTTTTCTATTTTTTCGACACCAAAGGAATCATCCAGTTCGGCATCAGCGCTCCGGACAAGCGTATTACCGGAGTCGACATTTCCAGCCGTGATTATTTCAAGGCAATCACAACCGGCGCCAAGCGATTTGTTTCGGACATCGCAGAATCCAAGATCGATGGCCGACAGTTCTTTTCCATTTCCAGAGAGATCCGGGAGAACGGCGAACTGCTGGGCGCGCTGGCCGTGGCCGTGAACTGGAAGGAGTATAAAAAGAATATTATCGACAGCATACGCATTGGGTCCAGCGGGTACGCGATTATGAGCAACGGAGCGGGGCAAGCCATATCGCACCCGGACAGTCAAATAAAATTCAAGGATGACCTTACGGTGCATCCGTTCATGAGGGACGTTCTCGCCAAAGAGCAGGGCATCATGGAATATACGTATGGCGGCGAGAAAAAGAGCATGTATTTTTCCTCCGTGCCCTCCACCGGCTGGCGGGTAATCGGTACGGCCTATGCCTCGGATCTGGCGCAAACTGCGGAAAAACAGCGGACTGTACTGATCCTGGTTGGATTGTTGCTGATTCTCGCGCTGACCGGAGCCATTATTTTCGCCGCGCGAATTCTGATTCTCAAACCCCTGACCACCATGCAGCATTACACGCATGCCGTGACCGGCGGGGACTTCACCACGCCGCTGCAGGGGCGGTTCAAGTATGAGCTGGCTGCGCTGGCTCAGGACATCAGAGAGATGGTGCAGGAACTCAAGAAACGGCTGGGATTCGCACAGGGGGTGCTGGACGGCCTGACCATGCCCTGCACCATCATCAACGAGAAGCACGACGTCATTTGGGTGAACAAGGAAATGCTCACCATACTGGGCAAGCACTGCTCCACGGAAGAATGCTTCGGCCTCAACATCGGCCAGCTGATCTGGGATGATCCCGGCCGCGAAACCATTACGGACAGGGCTTTGAAGAAACAACAGCGCGAGCAGGATGAAATCAGCTACACCAACCGCCAGGGCAAAGATTTCATCGTGGATATCACGTCCACGCCTTTTTACGACCTGGACGGAACGCTGATCGGCGCCATTGCCTGCTGGTACGATCTGACCGACCTGCGCAGCCAGCAGGAAAAAATCGAAGCCACCAGCAAGGTCATTCTGCAGACCGCGGAACAGGCTGTGGCCGTGGCCAGGCATGTGGCGGACACCTCCACAGCGCTTTCCGGCCAGATCGAACAGGTGGTCAGCGGTGCGGAAATGCAGCGCGAACGGACGTCTTCAACGGCAACGGCCATGGAAGAGATGAACGAAACCGTACGCGAGGTGGCCCGCAATGCCGCTGAAGCAGCGCAAAACGCCGAACAGACCATGTCCGAAGCAAGGTCCGGTTCGGAGGTGGTGGAACAGGTCAAGGCATCCATCGGGCGAGTCACGGAACAGACCAAGGGACTGCAGTCCACTATGATGGATCTTGGTTCGCAGGCCCAGTCCATCGGCGGCGTGATCTCGACCATCAACGATATTGCCGACCAGACCAACCTGCTGGCGCTCAACGCCGCCATAGAAGCCGCCCGAGCCGGAGAGGCTGGACGCGGCTTTGCCGTGGTGGCCGACGAGGTCCGTAAACTGGCGGAAAAAACCATGATCGCCACCAAGGAGGTCGAACAGCAGATCAGCTCCATCCAGTCGGGCGTACAAAAGGGCATAGACGCCGCCGGGATCATGAACGCGTCCGTACAGGAGGCCAGCGACCTGAGCGGCCAGGCCCAGGAATCATTGTCCAGCATAACCGAGGTGGCGCACCGCAGCGCTTCCAGCGTAGACGCCATCGCCACAGCGGCGGAAGAGCAGTCCGCTTCCAGCGATGAGATCACCCGCAGCGTCGAGGATATCACTTCCATCGCCCTGGAGACCGTTCAGGGCATGAACGAAGCCATAGATGCGGTAAAGGACCTGACGGAACAGGCCGAACGTCTCAATGACCTGATGCGCCGGCTGGGTAGTTGATGGGAGGTTGGCGGCAGGCTTGAATAAAGAGAAAAAAAGCCCAAGGCTTTAATTTGTCACTGAATTGTGCTAACGCGTACGTATTCCCAAATAAAGGAGCGTACGCTTATGTCCAGATCAGAAAACAAGTTGCCGGTGCATTACGTACTGGATTCCTTCAATACGTTTTTCAAACTGGAAGCCGCGGGCGGTATCGCCTTGATGGCCTGCACCGTGGTGGCCTTGCTCTGGGCCAATTCGCCCTGGGGCGAAAGTTATGATGCGCTCTGGCAGACCCCGCTGAGTGTCGGATTCGGGGATTGGGGCCTTTCCAAGGCCTTGATTCTCTGGATCAACGACGGACTGATGGCGATTTTTTTCTTCCTGGTCGGCCTGGAAATCAAGCGCGAAATTCTGGTGGGCGGGCTCTCCACCCCGCGCCAGACCATCATGCCCGTAGCTGCCGCCATCGGCGGCATGGTTGTCCCGGCGCTTATTTTTTACAAATTCAATTCCGGCGAGCCCTCCATCGCAGGCTGGGGCATCCCCATGGCAACGGACATCGCTTTTGCCCTGGGCATTCTTTCGCTGCTGGGTAAACGCGTACCCGTGGGGCTCAAGATTTTTCTCACCGCCGTGGCCATTGTGGACGACATCGGGGCCATTCTGGTTATCGCGCTGTTTTACACCGCCTCGCTGAATATCACCGCCCTGATCATCGGCCTGCTGCTGCTCGGACTCATGGCCGTTATGAACCTGCGCTGGCGCGTCCGCCATTCCATTCCCTATTTGATCGTAGGCGTCATTATCTGGTACGCGTTTCTCAAGTCCGGCATCCACGCCACCATCGCCGGCGTGCTCGCCGCTATGACCATTCCCGCCTCCACCAAAATGAACTGTACGGGCTTCGTACGCGAACTGCGCGAGGCCGCGAACTTGTTCGAACGGGCCATCACCCCGGACAAGACCGTGCTGACCAACAAGGAACAACACGTGGCCCTGCACAGCATGGAGCATGCCTACGCGGCAGCCACCACACCCTTGCAGAATATCGAGCATGCGCTGCATCCGTGGGTATCTTTCGCGATCATGCCCTTGTTCGCGCTGTCCAACGCGGGTGTTGCCATTGACGGTTCGTTGCTGGGCGAGCTGTTTTCACCCACGGCAGTGGGTATTTTTCTGGGCCTGGTGATAGGCAAGCAGATCGGTGTGGCCGGGGCCTGCTGGCTGGCTAAAATCCTCGGCCTGGCCGAATACCCGGACGGTTGCGGCCTCCTGCACATCTACGGTGCGGGCTGCCTGGCAGGCATAGGCTTTACCATGTCCATCTTCATCGCCAATCTGGCCTATCCGGCGGGATCGGATTTCGTGCCCCTGGCCAAGATGGCCATCCTGCTGGCCTCGTTGGCCGCTGGCTCGCTGGGCTATTGGGTGCTGAAAAAGGTGGGGGGCGAGCAGGGCTGACAACGCCTTTCGGATTTCTTTTACGCCGCCTTAACAGACAAACGGCCTGATGCTGTGGGATTGACATCCCGCCGCATCAGGCCGTTTGTATATCGAAAGCGAATTGTCTATTTATTGCGTACGAAGTATACGCCGTTCCAGTCGCTTCCAGGAGCCGCGACCAGATATTCTTCACAGCGTCTGTCCAGCAGAAGCGATGCCGCATCCTGACCTTCGGAAATTTCCAGAGCCTGCTGAAAGGCTGCTCTGGCCTCGGCCCATTGCCTGTTCAGGTAGAGTTCCAGACCCGCCTCATAGCGTTCCGTCAGAGCCAGGAGTTTTTCATCGGATTCCCCGGCTGTGCCCAGAAGTTCGTAGATGGCGGTCGGTTCGGCCTTGCCTTTGACGGCGACGATGTCGAGTTTGCGCGTGGCAAAAGCATTGCCGAGTTTTTTGAAGCAGGCCTGGCTGATGATGATGCGCGTTCCGTAGTATTTGTTCAGCCCTTCGAGACGGCTTGCAAGGTTCACCGCGTCACCTACGATGGTATAGTTCATGCGGTTCTCAGAGCCGATGTTTCCAACGACCACTTCGCCGGTGTGCAGGCCGATTCGGGTGTTGAATACGGGCAGTTCAAGCTCGGTGAATTGCCGGGCAAGCGTGTCGAGAAACTTCTGGCAGGCCAGGGCGCAGGAGCAGGCCAGCGCGGCGTGTTTGTCTCTGGGCACAGGGGCATTCCAGAAAGCCATGACGCTGTCTCCGATGTATTTGTCCAGTGTGCCCTGGTGCTTGCTGATCATGGCGCTTAAACCGTCGAAGTAGGCACCCAGGCTTTCCACCAGTTTTTCAGGCGAAAGTTTTTCGGAAATCGTCGTGAAATCGGCTATGTCGGAAAAAAAGATGGTCAACTCCCGGAGTTCGCCTTCCAGCACCGCCTCTTTGCCCTGTTCATTGAGCTGCAGGACCAGGTCGGCGGGAACGTATTTTTTGAAGGAACGCAGGCCCGTACGCATGGCCGACACTGCGACAGAGATCTTGAAAATTTCAATGAGCCGGGAGCGTACTTCGGCGTTGGACGAGAGGTCCAGCCGGCCGACGCGTTCCACCTGTTCCGCCAGAAAGGAGAGCGAACGCGACAGACTTTTGGATACGGCCAGTCCTAAGGCGAGCGCGATGAGGGTGAAGAGAAAGATGGCGCCAAGAATGTAGCGGCTCATTTTATTGATCGAGGCCATGATATCGCTTTTGGGAATGACAATGCCGATGCAGAATTTCGTCTCCGGCTTATAGAAGAAATCCATCATTTTGCAGATGTACAGTTCGCCATCGTCCCCTTGGAACTCGAAACTTTCGCTCTGTTTTTCGCCGGCTTCTTTGCCGAGAAACAGTTCGACGGACTTGCTGATGTTTTTGTCCGGAAGTTCTTCCAGCGGATAAAATTCATAGGGATTGTCTTTGTCGTCGGGCTTTGGCCGGACCAGCTGGGAAAAATCGTCTTCATTCCGGATGGGCACGGCCGCGACTTGCTTTTTGTCGTTTAGAATAAACGCCTTGCCATGTTCGAGGATAGACAGGGTCCCCAGAAATTCAGAGAGGCTGACCACGTTTATGTCGATGGCCACAACCGCCATGAGCGCGTGCTGCGCATCGTATATGGGGGTGACGCAGGAGTAGACGAATTGCTTGCGCAGGCCGGAGACGTACATGTCCGTCCATACGGTTTTGCCCGCTTTTTCCGCAGCGATCCACCAGGGGCGCGTACGCGCATCGTAGCCATGGGCAAGGTCTTTGACTTTGTTCTGGAACTTCGGATCGTCATTGTAAACCGGGTTGGCGTGGTACCAGACCATTTGTACGGATTTTTCGCCCCGGATGTAGCAACGCTTGGAAATGCTGTCGTCCGGCATACGTTCCGCCTTGTATTTGCTGCCCGAGGGCAGTCCGATATCCACGGAAGTGAAGCCCTCGTTGAGGGAAATCCATTCGGCGGCCGTACGCATCAGGGCTTCACCATCATCAGGGTTCAGAATCCCGTTGCGCACCATGAAGGCAATCTGAGAATTGGCCCGTTCGGCTGAATCAAAAAGCGTTCTGGTCTTTTCGATAATGCCCTTTGCAATTTCACTGGTCATGTTGTTGGCCAGGAACAGCAGGGAGTATTCGCTGCCGAAATACGAGGTCAGAAAAATGGACAAGGAGGTAAATAACGTCAAAGCAGTGATGACCGTGGCCAGTGTAAAGCGCAGGGTGATTTTCATGGGTTATAATCGTGGCGGCGTTTGGGCCGGTTAGAGAACTTGGGAGGGGCATTCTTTGTCACAGGACTGTAACAATCTAAAAATACGAATAAATTTCTTCTATTCCCAAAAATATCTCTCGTCTAGATAAATATTACGTAGGAATTTACAAAGTATTATTTAGCTGTTTAGCGGAGTAATTAGAAAAACAAGCCACCTGGACTACTGAAAAGCTATTGAAGGAATTTCATTGGAAGCAAGTAACAGATGAAATGAATTGGATACGGAAGATTTCCAGCGGAGCTTGTTTTAGCAATGGGGTACGGTTGCGTTACCGAGAGATGGAACACATACCCGGGCATGCCTGCATGTTGCAGGCAAAAAAAAGCATCAAAAGGAACAACAGCATGCAGTTCGTGAATAGTACAATTGCACATGAGGGCGCCATCACAGAACAGTCTGATTACGGGCTCCTGGCCCGGGAGGCAATCCAGTCAGCCTCACTGGCCGCGGACTCGCTGAGCTGTTGTGTTGAAAAAGTTGGTCGTGAGAATTTATTGTTGCAACGCATTACGCGCGTTTTCAATAATATGCGACATCTCCTGCCGCGAGGTGGCGCGTTGTTTGCGGCCGGTGAACTGCTCGAAAAGAGTTCTGTGAAACGCGCCGGAGTTCTTGTTTTTACGCGTATCGTACGCAGCCGCCCAGGCAAGCAGTTCCTGAAAGCTTTGTTCCGCACCGGCAGGATCGCGCTGTCTGGCGCTTTCCGAACCACGTGCCAGCAAGTTGCTGCGGCATTCCTCCCAGGGCAGGTCCAGAAAAAACAGCGTGTCCGCATAGGGGAGCATATCTTCGGCCATCTGCCCGAATACCCCCTCTATAAGCCACGTATCCGTTCCCTGCAGTTGCGTTAGATCCTGCGCAACAAGCGTCTTGCAACGTTTCACATTGTAGCCCCCAGGTTCCCAGAACAATCTGTCCAAGGCCACGTACGGCACGTTGCAAACCGTTGCCAGCCGTTTGCCCAGCCAGCTTTTTCCGGAGCCGGAATTGCCGATGATCAGTATTTTGCGCATGGCGTCTGCTACAGAAAAAATTTCGTTTAAAATCTCTAATGCCGGGATGGATGCCATCTCAATGTGGAAGTTACAGAATTTGGGAAAAAGAAATATGCCTTAAGGAAGTTGGGACGATCAATCCGGACAGCTTGGAAGCTAAAGGGAGCAAAGCAATTGCCTCTTTGTTCCTCAGCTTCCTTTCCGACTTTCGGAGGGCCGTTCGGGTGCTTCGGGCCGGTTTAGATTTTTGCAAACCAGTGCGGCTCGACTTCAACTTCTTCGACCATCTTTACCCGGATGCCGAGGCGCAGATTCTTGAGCAGTTCGATCAGACTGTCTCCGTCGATCAGGTCAATGGGAGATGCGCCGTCACGCGTCGCTTCCTTGCTGGCTTCCTGGGTGAACGTGCCCGTGGTGATGAACAGGCCTTTATCCGCCCGGCCTATCATTGCGCCGCGAAAATCTCTGATGGCTCCCGGTCCGACGGATTTTGCGTAGCGTTTGCATTGGAAAACCACATGGTAACTCAGGACGTTCTGAATTTTGACAATGCCTTTTCCATCTATGCCGCCATCCCCCGATTTGCCGGTGACCTCCACCTGCACGAACCCCAGCTCGCGCAGCAACCGTTTGGCCAGGCGTTCGAACGCGCTTGGATCCATCTCGAGAATAGTGCTGCGCGCCAGCTCCCGCCAGTCCGTTGGCGCGGCAATGGTTTCCGGATTGACGTCACAGGTCCGTCGATTGCTTCTGCTGTCGCCGCGAACCTGTTGTACGATGGCCTCCGGATCAATGGGCATGCCCCGTTGATAGTTTTCCGTAAACGCCCAGACGCCACGCTCGGAATTGTCCAGTAGGCCGACTTTTTTTAGGTAAGTCCGCGCCCAGCCCAGGCGATATTCAATTTCCGTCTGGCTGGATTTGTCCGGGTTATGCAGTTGGGTGCTGCATTCCACAGGCAGGTTCAGCCCTGTGAGGACAATTTCAGCAATTTCCTGGATGGTTCCTGAACCTCCCAGTTCGTTTAAAGCCGCTATTGTTGGAAGCATTAATTCGTAGAAGTTGGGAATTGTCATCGTTCTCTCGATCAAAATATTTTTCACAGCATACAAAGGAACAGTTAGAATGCCAAGAACTGAAAATGATATAGTCAGTTGCATTCCTTTCAGTGAAGGCATGAGATATTCGCAGCTTGCTTTCTCTAGCAGCAGCACACATACTGCCGTAAATCTGTTTAGAGCAGTGCAAAACCAATAGTAAAAGGAGCAACAGCATGCCGTTCGTGAATATTAAAATTACCCGTGAGGGCGCCACCAAGGAACAGAAGGAACAGCTCATCAGCGGGGCCACGCAGCTTCTGGTTGATGTGCTGGGCAAGAATCCGGCTACCACGGTGGTGGTCATCGAAGAAGTGGATACGGACAACTGGGGCATCGGCGGCGAGTCCGTGACAGAGCGGAGGAAAAAGGGCCAATAATCGGCGGGTATTGTGCGCTTACAGCGAAGCCGGCGACGGAGTCTTTGGCTGCACCCGCGAGACATTTATTTCGCGCTCGCGTGCCTGGGCCAGGTCATAGGCCATCTGCAGGCGCAGCCACATTTCCGCCGTACTGCCGAAGGCTTTTGAGAGTCGGATAGCCATTTCCGGCGAAATACCTGATTTGCCATTTACAAGGTTGTTGAGGCTCTGGCGACTGACGCCCAGGGCTCTAGCTCCTTCTGTCACAGTCAATCCCAGTGCTTCAAGGCAGTCATGCCGTACGCTTTGCCCCGGGTGGGGGATGTTTTTCATGGTCATGGTGTTTGCTCCTAATGATAATCACGGTAGTCGATATCCGTGACGTCCTGACCGGCAAAGCGGAAGATGATCCGCCAGTTGGCGCGTACGGTGATGCTCCAATAATCTGCAAGCCCGCCCTTGAGATGGTGTAGCCTGTAGCCGGGTAAATCCAGATCTTCCGGGCATATTGCCTGGTCGAGCGCGGCTAAAATACGTCGGATTTTAGCCACATGCTCATGGATAAGTCCGCGCGGATCGTCGTCTTCGTACAGACGGCGCAATCCCCGATGCCGAAAGACAATAATCATGACATAGTGTAGTGTGACAATTGTCGGTTGTCAATTGCTGGTCATGTTTGGAACCGCTCAAACGAATAATCATATTAATCGTTATTAGTCTATGTACGTGTCCAGGGCCGTTGCCCTGGCCGGGGGTGTGGGGGCGGGGAGCCCCCACGACGTATCCCGAGCCTTTCTTTTTCTAGTGTTCGCGCCGAACCAGGCGTTCGTTGTGTTCCGGGGTCAGGCTGGTTGTGCCGTCCCAGTCGGAAAGCAGCTTTTCCACGCCGATGGCTTTTTCCGTGGCGCCTTCCTCTTTGAGTTTCAGATTGCATTTCTCGCATTCGCGGTTGCAGTCGTTCGCTTCGTAGGTCTTGGGCTCCTGATAGGTGGTGATGACGCCTTCGTAGTTCCGCAGCACGACCTTGTTGGCGCCCCAGGAGACTACGTAGTTGGGCATAACCGGAATCTTGCCGCCGCCGCCGGGCGCGTCTACCACATAGGTGGGCACGGAGAAACCGCTGGTGTGTCCGCGCAGGCTTTCGAGAATCTCGATGCCTTTGCCGATGGGCGTCCGGAAATGGGAAAGCCCTTCGGAGAGATCGCACTGATAGAGGTAGTAGGGGCGGACGCGGTTCATCACCAGTTTCTGGTTCAGAGTCTTGATCAGGCGCGGGCAGTCGTTGACTCCGGCCAGCAGCACGCTCTGATTGCCCAGGGGAATGCCCGCGTCGGCGAGCATCTGCAGGGCCTTGCAGGAGGTCTCGGTCAGCTCGCGCGGATGGTTGAAATGGGTGTTCAGCCAGAGCGGATGATGCTTTTTGAGCATGTAGCAGAGATCATCGGTGATGCGGTAGGGCAGCACCACCGGCATACGCGAACCGATGCGTACGACCTCCACGTGCTTGATGCGCTGGACTTCGGTCAGGATCCAGTCCAGCTTGTCGTCCGAGAGCATGAACGGGTCGCCGCCCGAGAGCAGCACGTCGCGGATCTGCGGGGTCCGGCGGATGTATTCGAGCCCCTGTTCGATGATTTTTTTGGACGGAATGGAATCCGCGTCGCCGACCTTGCGTTTGCGCGTGCAGTGGCGGCAATACATGGAGCACGTATTGCTGATGTGAAACAGCACGCGGTCCGGGTAACGGTGCGTCAGGCCGGGGGTGGGGCTGTCCTCATCCTCGGCCAGGGGGTCGTTCCGGTCGTAGCGTTCGATGATCAGTTCTTTGGGGCTGGGAAAGGACTGCTTGAAAATCGGATCGTTTATGTAATCCTTGGTGTCGATAAGCGACAGATAGTACGGCGTTACGGACATGGGAAAAGTGCGTACGGTCTGTTCGTAAATTTTTTTGTCTTCGGGCGCAAAAGTGACGCCCAGCACCCGTTCGAAGTCGTCGATGGTTTTTACCGAATGGCGGATGTGCCATTTCCAATCGGTCCAGTCGGCGAGAGATGCGCCGTTACTGAGAGACTTGGCGAAACCTTCGCGCTGTTTGATGCTGGTCATACTCTTCTCCTTCTTTATTCGTTACGTGACCGGACGCAAAACAAGAGTCACGGTCAGGTATGGTTCGCATTCTGACGTAATGCTGCGGGTAGCATACAGCAGCACAATACGTCGGACATATTGCTGCAATATGGTACGGTTTGAATCGTTACCAACGACAACGATACAACTACTTAAAAGAGAGGGTCAGAGTAGGTTCAAGTAAAGGGGAGGCAGAACTGTCGAAAGCAGAGAATCGAGCCCGCCTGTGTAGGATTCCCATTGTTGGAAGGCGAAATGGGAAGAATCTGAAAAGAAACAACTATGCTTACATATTTCATAGTTGCACTATACACAAAAAATGAATTTATCGCAAGCCGCTCAAAACAAATATGTAAAACTTAAATTGAGCCAATGAATTCAAAAGGCTATATAACAGGCCGCAGAAACTGTCCGCGTCTCGATACGCCGCCGGACCGCCCTATGAGTGAATGAGACAGGAGAAAGCAGACGGCCGCAGCAGAAACACTACGGCCGCCGGCAATGGGACAGCATATATTGATGTCAGGCCAGGAACGCGTACGCAATGGCAGCGTTGCCGGCAGTGGCTTTGACAAGCTTGGCAATGTCGCAGCGATCTTTTGGGGTGTGCGCGTAATGCTCTTCCATGGGCGAATACCCGATGGTGGGAATTCCCAGTACGCCGGTGACGTAGCTGGCGTCCGTCCCGAAATCCCAGCGGCAGAATCCGGGCTTCTGGCCGAGGGCTTCCAGGGCCTGGACACAACGCAGCACCGCGGGGTTGTCCTTTTCCAGAGCCCAGGCGTGCATGTATTTTTCGCATTCGGCGCTGACGCCCGTATAGGATGTTTCCAGCTGCGTCCGCATCCGGACTTCGGCCTTGAAGTCCGGGTCCTGGGACGCCAGGGTGTCCAGAATGGCCTGGATCTCGCTCAGGGCGTCTTCCTTGGTCTCGCCGCGGACCAGCCGGCGGTCCAGGGAGACCACGCATTTGTCCGGCGTAATGGAGAGTTCGCCCGGCGAGCAGGAAATGCGTGTCAGCGTACAAGTGGCGCGTCCGAGGAACGGATCGTCCGGCAGGGAATCGGCCAGAACCTGCACCTGTTCGAGGACGGGCAGCATCTTGTATACGGCGTTGACGCCGCGCCAGGGGGCGCTGCCGTGGCTGGTACGCCCGTAGGTGACGACCTCGATCTCGGCGCGGCCGCGGTGGCCGAGCGAAAGATCCAGATTGGTGGCTTCTGAACTGACCATCAGGTCGAAGGTGATGCCTTTTTCGGGCAGGGTCGTATCGCAGAGATGGCGCATGCCGAACATTTCCGCGGGCTCTTCCTGAACCACGCCGGTAAAAATGAAATCGCCCTTGAGCGGTTTACCCGCATTCTTCAGCATGTAACCGGCGTAAATCTGTGACGCCAGTCCGGATTTGACGTCGCTGGCTGCCCGGCCGTGCACGAAACCGTCGGCGATTTCACCGCCATAGGGGGCGTATTCCCAGAGCGACTCCTCGCCCGGGTCCACGTGGTCCATGTGCGAGTTGAACATCACGGACGGGCCCGTACCGTCGCCCTTGATGATGCCGACCACGTTGCCGATTTTGTCCGTGAACACCTCGTCGTAGCCCAGGTCCGTCATGGTCCGGGCGATCAAGGCGGCAATATCGCCTTCAGTGCCGCTGATGCTTGGCGTACGTATCAACCTGCTCGCCAATCCGGTAATCTCGTCCCGCAGCTCTACCGCGCGCGTATTGAATGTTGCAAGCATGCTCTTTCCTTGTTGTATAGAATGTCTCGATAAGCATTTTGGGGCGCTGCCCCAAGCCCCGCCCCAAGCCCTGTCAGGGGGAAACGTCCCCCTGGCCCCGCGTATAGTGGGAGGGGAAAATACTGCTGTTTGTTGTTTAACTCTTACATGCCAAAAGTTTAGGGAGATTCTTAAGAACCCTTTTCCAAAAGGGTTCTTAAGCCGCCGGAGGCATTTCCTTCTTCTTTATTGGTTTTTGTATCCGCCTCTACTTTGGTCCGCGTACGCAGCCGTTCTCTGAGGGATTCGACGATGCCCCAGATGCCGCCCCGTGCGAAGAGCACGAAGAGGATGAAGACGATGCCCTGGATGATCAGCCAGCGGTCCCAAAGCGTGCTGGCGAATTCCGAGGCGCACATGATCAGCGTTGCGCCGATGAAGGGGCCCACCAGGGTGCCCATGCCGCCGATAAGCACCATCATCACGATGTTGCCTGAGGTCTCGAAATGTACGTTGTGGATATGGGCGAAATTGATGTGCATGCAGTAGAGACTGCCGGCCAGTCCCATGAAGACGCCCCCGAGTACGAAGACGGCGACCTTGTAAAGCCGGATATTGTAGCCCACGGCCTGGGCTCGTGTTTCGTTTTCCCGGATGCCCTTGAGCACGGCCCCGAAGGGAGACAGGGTGATACGTCGGATCAGGGCGAAGCAGAGCAGAAAGACCACCGCCGCGAACACGTAGAAGGACAGCGAGGACTGCAGGTCGATGCTGAACAGTCCGGGTACTTCCAGATTCGGGCGGGGCACGCCGGTCAGGCCGTCGTCGCCGCCGGTGACCGAACTCCACTGATAGGCAATGAAATAAATCAGCTCATTAAAGGCCAGCGTCAGCAGCACCGAATAGGTGCCCGAGCGGGAGGAAGCCAGCCAGCCAAACAGCAGGGCCAGCAGTCCGGCCGCGGCAACGCCCAGGAACACGGCCACAAAAATATTCTGGGAAAGATGGATCAGCGTCAGGGCGGTCACATACACGCCCGTGCCGAAAAATGAGGCCTGGCAGAACATCATCACGCCCGTATAGCCGAGGCAGAGGTCAAAGGCCACGGCGGCCAGCGCAAAGAGCACGATTTCCGTCCCCAGCGCGTAGTAAGGCAGGGCCAGAGGCAGCAGTACGAGTGCTGCAGCCATGCCGGGCAACAGGGCGTGGCGCGAGAAAAAAGCAGTGCGTGCGGAGCTTGTCATGATCTCAGTCCCTTATTCCCATCAGTCCGCGCGGCCGCACCAGCAGAATGGCGGCCATGACCACGAAGACGATTATTACGGACGCGCTGGGCAGCACCAGGGTGATCAGGCTTTGCGACAGCCCCACGATAAGCCCGCCGATGATGGCGCCCATAAAGCTGCCCATGCCGCCGATGACCACCACGGCAAAACAGATGCCCAGGATCAGATCCCCCATGAAAGGTTCGACCCCGCGCATGGGCGCGGCCAGCACGCCGCCGAGCCCGGCAATGGCCTGGGCCAGGCCGAAAATCAGCGTGAAAACCAGCGAAATGTTGATGCCCAGGCAGCTGACCATGTCGGCGTTTTCCGTGCCCGCCCGGATGATCGAACCGTATCGGGTCTTTTCAATGAACAGCCACATGCCCGCGGCTAGGGCCAGCACCAGGAAAAAGATGAACACCCGATAGAGCGGAAAGAACAGGCTGCCTATCTTGACCACACCCACCAGCGCGGCGGGCATGGAAAAGCTCTTGCCCACGGGGCCGTACACCAGAATGAGTACCTCGCGTCCGATCAGGGCCAGGCCGAAAGTCATCAGAATCTGGTAGAGAATGTTCTGCCCGTAGAGCCGCCGCAGCAGGAGGCGCTCCAGCAGCATGCCTATGGCCGCAGTGGCCAGCGGCACCACCAGCAACGCGCTCCAGAAATCTCCCGTAACCTGTACGTAGGTGTAGGCCAGATACGCGCCCAGCGCGTAAAACAGGCCGTGGGCGAAGTTGATGATGTCCATCATGCCCCAGACAATGGACAAGCCCATGGCCAGCATCACGTAGATCATACCCAGCACCAGGCCGTTGAATACCTGCAGAATAATTAAATTGGTCATGGCGTTGTCCTGTCGGATTGGGGGGATTCTGGCGAGGGGGGGGTGGGGGCGCGCAGCCCCCACGACGTCTCCCCTCGAATTCTACATCTGTCCCTATGCTATCCCATGTTGCAGCCGTTTTCTCCGCAAGGTTGGAAGTTGATGGAGCTGCCGATGATATCGCCGAAATCATCCGGATCTTTCATGTCCGCTGCAGCCTTACAACGTATGGTGTAGTACGGCTTGATGCATTGGTGGTCGCACGCGCGGTAGACTTCCTCTCCGGTGAGTCCGGCGTATTTGAAGTCTTCCAGTGCGGCGATGACATCCGCGGGTTTGTCGCTGCCGGCCTTGTCGATGGCCTGGAGCAGGGTCATGGTGGAGGCGTAGGTCTGGGCCGCGACGTAGGGCGGCACTTCGCCGTATTTGGCCTTGAAAGTTTCCACCAGCTGCTTGTTGGCCGGGGTGTCGATTTTGTAGAAGTACTGCAATCCCCAGATAACGCCCTGGAGGATATCCGGTCCGAGCGCCTTCATCTGGGTGATGCCCGAACCCCAGGCACAGGCGATTTTGGAGACCTGTTTGAGGCCGAAGTTGTGCGCCTGCTTCAGAGCGTTGACCGTATCGCCGCCGAAGTTCAGGAACAGGACGCAGTCCGCGCCCGCGGCCATGGCTTTGGTGATGTGCGAGCTGAAATCGGATTCGCCCAGGCTGTGGAAGGAATTACCCAGGAATTTGATGCCCATGTCTTTCAGGACTTCTTCGGTGTTGCGCAGCAGGTCTTCACCGAAAACGTATTTGGGCGTGATGGTGTAAAAGCTTTTGGCGCCGTATTCATTGATGATGCGCGGCACCACTTCACGGATGGCGCCCCAGGTGGGAACCTGCCAGCGGAAGGTGGATTTGTTGCAGGCCGAGCCCGTGATCTTGTCGCTGCCGCCGTGTCCGAAAAGCACAACGCCTTTTTTCTTGGCGTATTCTGCCACGGCCAGAATGGTGGAACTGCTGGGGGCGATGGTCACGAAGTTGCAACCCAGACTTTCCACGGCTTCCTGGGATTTGCGGACGCCTTCCGCCGGATTGGGGGTGTCGCGTTCGATGAGTTCGACCGGGCGGCCCAGCACTTTGTTGCCGTAATTCTCTATGGCCAGCTGCATGCCGCGGGAAATATACATTCCGGAGGAGGCATAGGCGCCGGACATGGTGCAGCCGAGAAAGAATTTGACCGACTCGCCCGAGGCGAAAGCCCGGCGCGGAAGCGCGAGTCCGCCGGCGGTGAAGCAGGCTGCGGCCGCGGCTGAATTCCGGATGAAATCTCTGCGGTTCATCTTTTTGGACATCTGAGGAGTTCCTCCTTCCTTGATTGTTCTATTGCGGCCAGGGGGATGATCCCCCAGGCGGAGCTGTGGGGCGGGGCGCCCGTGACGTAACCGATTTATCAAACACCCAGGTACGTTTCCTTGAGTTCCGGGCGTTCCTGAAATTCTTTGCAGCTTCCCTTGAACACGGAGACTCCCTGCTGCAGGATGCAATAGTGGTCCGTGACTTTCAGGGTCGCGTTGACGTTCTGTTCGACCAAAATGATGGTCATGCCCTGGCTCTTGATCAGCAGAATGGTCTCTAAAAGCATTTCCACGATCAGTGGAGCCAGGCCTTCTGTGGGCTCGTCCAGTAACAGCAGCTCCGGACCGGTCATCAGAGCACGGGCGATGGCCAGCATTTGTTGTTCGCCGCCGCTCAGCTGGTTTCCCATGTGTTTGCGACGTTCCTCCAGGCGCGGAAACAGTTCGTAGATCCGCTCCAGGGGCCAGTCGGAGGTTTTGGTGCCGGCGATAAGCAGGTTTTCTTCCACGGACAGCGAGGAGAAGATCTGGCGTTCCTCGGGCACGTATCCGATGCCCTGGCGGGCGATCTGGTACGGTTTCTGTCCGGAGATCAGCGTGTCTTTGAAGGTGATGCGTCCGCGCGCCGGCGGTACGAGCCCCATGATGCTGCGCAGGGTTGTGGTTTTTCCGGCGCCATTGCGTCCGAGAAAAGAAAAGCATTCACCTTTGTCCACGGAAAATGACAAGCCCTGGATAATGTGACTCTTGCTGTAATAGGAGTGGATGTTTTCCACCCGGAGTAGGGGCGCAGCAGGGTTCGCGCTTACCATTGGGATTCTCCCAGATAGGCCTTTTTGACGTCGTCGTTCTGCTGGATTTCCTGTGGCGTACCCTGGGCGATCAGGCTGCCCATCTGGAGCACGCTGATGGTGTCGGAAATGGACATGACCACATTCATATGGTGCTCGATGAGTACGATGGTGTATTTTTCAGCCAGGCGGTGGATCAGATCGATCATGCGCAGCGTATCGTCCGGGCTCATGCCGCTGGTGGGTTCGTCCAGGAGCAGCAGTTCGGGGTCGGTGCCGATGGCGATGGCCACATCCAGCGAGCGCTGACTGCCGTAGGGAATGGTTCCGGCGGGCAGGTTGCGCAGACCGCTGATGCCCATGAATTCGAGGATGGCGTCGGCACGGTCGTTGATTTCGCTGCAATTGGCAGCGCGCCGGAAGAGCGAATGCCCCAACCCGCTTTTGGCCTGGCAGGCCAGGCGGACGTTTTCCGCAACACTCAGTTCCGGAAAGATGCTGGTGACCTGGAACGAACGTCCGATACCGAGCCGGCAGCGCTGGTGGACCGAACGTTTGGAAATGTCCCGGCCTTTGAAAAGCACCTTCCCGGAACTCGGAGCAAAGACACCGGCCAGGAGGTTGAACAGGGTGGTCTTTCCGGCGCCATTTGGCCCGATAATCGCGTGAATGGATCCCTTGCGTACGTGCAGGTCCACATCATGCGTGGCGTAAAATGCGCCAAAGGCCTTGGAAAGCTGTTGGGTTTGCAGCACGTCTCACTCCAGACGTTGGATTATTATTCAAGTTTCTTGAATTTCATTTAAGCTAACTTCGTGCCAGCCAGTATTTAGTGTGTAAAATCAGCTTGTTTTATGAGTTTTGATAGTGAATGAAGGGTAAAAACAGTGATTTTATGTTGAATTTATGACAATTTTGCAAAAATACTGCGAAGCAAAACTGAGTTGTACGTACTTTTGTCGCGTCGGGTTGAACTTTTGAAAAGGTGAACACGAAATCACTGGAATGTAACTTGAATTTTTTTCAAGAAACAGATAAGAGATATACAAGGGAGGAAGCGTTTTGAGCGAGAACGACAATGCGTTGGGGGTGCGGATACGCCACCGCCGGACCATGATGGGGATGCGGCTTGCAGACCTGGCCGAAGCTGTGGGCTGTTCGGAAAGCATGCTTTCCAAAATCGAGCACGGCAAGGCCAACCCGTCCTTCAAGAATCTGCACAGAATCGCGCGTGCGCTGGATCTGAGCGCCAGCGCGCTGTTTTATCAAAGCGACGACGCGGACTTCATCGCCCGCGAGGGCACGCGTCCGCTGTTGAACATTTCCACCATCCGTTCGGGCACGGACATCGTACTCGAGGCACTGGCGCCTCATTCTCCGGACAGGCTGTTGCAGGCGAATATTCATGTCATCCAGCCCGGAGGGCATACGGACGGCGAGTACTCGCACGAGGGCGAGGAACTGGGCTACGTGATTGAAGGTGAACTGGAACTCAGCCTGGACGGGAAAAAACACCACCTGCGCGCGGGCGATTCCTTTCTGTTCCGTTCGGAGCGTAAGCACAGCTACCGGAATCCTGGTAAAGGCGTAGCAAAAATCATCTGGGTGAACACGCCGCCAAGTTTTTAGTAATTACATTTTTGTAAAAATATTTTTTTGGAGATATGACAAACTTGTTAAAAACTATTTACTGAAAAACAATCAAACCCATAGGGTGTCGAAAAACCGACTCACGCCTTCACACTTGCATGGCAGAGAGAAATATCCTCATTCTCAAAAAAGCTGTCCATCTTCATAATTAATTGATTCTTATGGTGGATCTTCGCAATTCGTCAGTATTGATTTCTTATTTTTTTTCAACTATCAGACATAGTCTTTTCTATTTGTAGCGTATAATGCTTTCCTCTTTTAAGTATTTGACAATATAAATTTTGTGGGAGTAATCCAGGTATATTCTTAAATTATCTGGAGGATCCGTTGATGTATCGTGTATTTTGTTTGTCTATTGTTTCCTGTTTATTGCTTGTTGCCACTGTAACATCTGCTTTTGCAGGTGATATGGTAAAAACATTGCCTGGTGATCTGACTCTTGAGCAGGCGCAGACCATCTTGCAGGCTGCCCTGAAGAAGGCAAAAGAAATCAAGATTCCCATGAACATTGCATTGGTGGATGCCGGTGGCAACCTCAAGAGCTTTTATCGCATGGATGATGCTTTTTTGGGCAGCATTGATGTGGCCATCAAAAAGGCAAAGACCGCCAGACTGTTCAATATGCCCACAAGAGCTCTGGGCGCAGCTTCTCAGGTCGGCCAGTCCTTGTACAGCATTGAAGTCAGCAACGACGGTCTGATTCTGTTTGCAGGCGGCGTGCTTCTGGTGGACAAGAACAACGTGATCGTCGGCGCCATCGGCGTAAGCGGCGGCACCGTTGATGAAGATGAAAGCGTGGCAAAAGCCGGGGCAGCGGCCATCGCCAAATAAGAGCACGTATTCCTTACGGCCCGTGATGCATTCGTCCCGGGCCGTATCAATTTTTTTCTTCTCATTATCACGCAATTTCCCCTCGAAAAAATCAACTCTCCCTTTCGACCATCTGTGGTAACCCGAGTTTTAGACTGCAAACTTAAGTTTGCACTCAGATAGTAATTCGGTTTGTAGTATCAAGTAAAAACAGTATGTTATCTAAATAGCTAAAATGGTCTGGTCTTTGCTTAACCATGGTAGGTGAAAATCCAGCCTGGCCAGGGGGTGCCTTGCTGGTGTTTGACTACGGCTGATTGTGCAACTTGAGTTATCACTTTTAGAGGAGGAGGAGTTTCATGGCCGAGAATGAAAATCAGAATGTCCCTAAAAGCGAGATTGTCGTCGACAGTGCGGCGAGTTCCTGGAGCGATCTCTGGAAAAAGGAAGATTATCTGACCATCTGGCTGGGATTTATCGTGCTCATTGTTGGTTTTCTGATTTATTTCAACAACGCGCCCGCGGACATGGATGCCGTTTATGCCAAGTCCAATGCCATTTTGAAGGCGGAAGCGGCCCGTGCGCCGTTCAAGACAGTGGCCTGGTACGAGGCCGAGCTGGCCAAAGAAAAAGTACGCGCGCGCAATGCGCCCATCGGCAAGATGATATCCAAATTTACATCCCACCCGAAGGGATGGAAAACCAACCCGCTGGATGCGTTCATCATGAACAAGGAGCAGGCTGATGCCTTGAACGTGAAGAACATGCCCAAGTATGAAGAAGCCAAGGCTGCTGAAAAAACAGCCAAAGAGGCCGCTCTCGAAGCCGAAAACGCGGCGGCTGCCGCCAGTTTTAAGGACAAGGCTTTGAACAACACCGCGGCGGATAAAATTGACGCCTGGCTCAAAGTAAAATCCAAGACTTCCAAAGCCAAGAGCAAAACGCAGAACAAACCTTACAATCTGTTCCCGGGATTGATAGGCCTGATGATCGTCATCGCCCTGTTTTTCTCTCCCGGCATCTACCTCATGGGACAGAGTGTGTCCGGCTTTCTCAAAGGCTTCGGCGTTGTCTATCTTATCTCGGTGTTGTCCTACATGTTCGCCAGCCAGGCGACCATGAAGCATTACGGCATCGGATACGCGGCCTGGGCCATTTTCATGGGCATGCTGCTTTCCAACACCATCGGCACGCCTAAATGGGTCAAACCCGCATTGCAGGTAGAGTTCTACATCAAGACCGGTCTGGTGCTGCTGGGTGCGGAAGTGCTCTTCAACAAGATCATCGCCATCGGCGTACCGGGTATTTTTGTCGCCTGGGTGGTTACGCCCATCGTATTGATCTCCACGTATATTTTTGGCCAGAAAGTGCTGAAAATCCCATCGAAAACGTTGAATATCACCATTTCCGCAGACATGAGCGTCTGTGGTACGTCCGCGGCCATTGCCACGGCGGCGGCCTGTCGGGCCAAAAAGGAGGAGCTGACCCTGTCCATCGGTCTGTCCCTGGTCTTCACCTCCATCATGATGATCATCATGCCTGCCTTCATCAAAGCCGTAGGCATGCCGTACATTCTGGGCGGCGCCTGGATGGGCGGCACCATCGACGCCACGGGCGCGGTGGCTGCAGCCGGTGCGTTCCTCTCGGAAAAAGCGCTCTACGTGGCCGCCACAATCAAGATGATCCAGAACGTGCTTATCGGCGTTACCGCATTCGGCGTGGCGGTTTACTGGTGTACGCGCGTGGATTGCGAACCCGGCGCCAAGGTGCATTGGATGGAAATCTGGCACCGTTTTCCCAAGTTTGTTCTGGGCTTCCTGGCCGCTTCCATCGTGTTCTCAGTGGTTTACGGCAGCCTGGGCTCGGACGCCGGTTTCACGATGATCGATCAGGGCGTGCTGCGCGGCTTCTCGCGTATCTTCCGCGGCTGGTTCTTCTGCCTGTCCTTTGCAGCAATCGGACTGGCGACCAACTTCCGTGAGTTGAAAAAGTACTTCAAGGGCGGCAAGCCGTTGATCCTGTATGTCGTCGGCCAGTCGTTCAACCTGTGCCTGACATTGCTCATGGCCTACATCATGTTCTACCTGGTATTCCCTGACATCACGGCCACTATCTAGTATACTGACAACCACCGGCCGCCCGTTTCCTCCGGGCGGCCGGAATTCAAGCATGGAGGAAAGCTATGGAAGAGAAAAGCCTGAAAGTACGCCTGCTTCACCTGGCTGGTTGCCTGGCCGTACTTTGGTTTATGATGTTTGTGGCGGCTCCGGCGCTTACTTCCGCTGTGCCGGAGATCAGGACCATGGCCAAATTCGTTGATTTTTCCGGCATTGAAACCGGCGAATTCTATTATACGGACGTGGAAATCGTCGGTCATGCGGATTCAAACGCGAGAAACACCATCGAATACATGCCTCACGGCGGTTGATGGCAGCGTCTTTCTCCCGCGGGGGGCGGATTCCTTACGGTGTCGCAACCAGGAGTACGTCATCCCACGGGAGAGGGGCGAACGACAATTCGGAATGAAAGCGAGGAGGTCATATAATTTTCAACATTCCGGAGCGTTTTTTCTGTTGCACTTCCTCCACGTGGCTCGTACGCTCGGCAACCCAGCGACATGATTTTTGCGCATCGTTCGTCGATGTCCCCTGAGAGCAGAGAACGACCATGCAGCTTCCCAGACCCTATTCCATGCAGAGCAAGTTTTTGCTCGGGCTCTCCATTGCCACTTTCATCATCGGCGGACTCCTGGCCGTGGGCTTTTATATTCATGTCAGCAGATTTCTGAACGAAGAAGTTCGCCAGAAAGCCGCTCTGGTGCTGGCCCAGGTGGATGCGGTGCAGCAATACGTCCGCCAGACCCTGCGGCCGGCCATGTACGAGCGATTTCCCCGGAACTTCGTCATAGAAGCCATGTCCTCGTCCTATATCTCACGAAAGGTCATGGCCAAGGCCGGAAAGCAAAACAACGATACGGTCTATCGCAGAGTGGCCATCAAGGCGCGCAACTCCGAGTATGAAGCCAACATCATGGAGCACAGCCTGATCGACCATTTTCGCGCGCATCCGGAGCAGACCCTGTGGCAGGGGTATAAAACCATCGACGGCGAAAGTTACTACGTCATGGCCCGACCGGCCCGATACCGTCAGGGATGCCTGTATTGCCACGGCCGTATTGAGGACGCGCCCGCGGAACTGGTTCGGAAATACGGCGACAGAGGCTTCGGCCATGTTCAAAACAGCATAGACGGGCTGGATTTCGTGGGCATGCCCGTTACTGCTTCAGTGGCCCGCCTGCAGGATACGCTTCTGACCTATCTGATATTTTTCACGGTGGCCGCTTTTCTCTTTTTTGCCGCCACCAACCTGATTTTTCGCCGCGTTGTGGTCAACAACATGCGGACGCTCATCGGGGCGTTCAGGCGGAATTTGAGCGATACGCAGAGCGACGAACTGATCCGTTCGTTCGAACATGTGGACGAGATCGACGAAATGACCGACGGCATGGAACGCCTGGGAGAACACCTGCTGCAGACCCGTGCGCAGCTCGAGGATTATGCCCAGAATCTGGAAGCCAAAGTGGCGGACCGTACGGAGGACCTGGCCCGGGAAAGCCGCGAACGCCAGGAAGACGTCCGCCTCTTCGTCCGTATGCTGGCCGGGCTGAACCAGAGTCAGACCATGGGCGAACTCTGGCGTCACGCTTTGCCGCTCATCGGCCGCCGCTTCGACCTCGAACGGGTGGTTTATATCTGTTCCATGGCTTCCTACCGCCAGTACGTCTGGCCGGAAGAGAAAAGCGATCTTGACTCCTGCGAGCTGCCCGAGGACTGGCATACGCTGCTGACCGGCTCGGAAGCCCGGATCGAGGACAGCCAGGCGTTTATCCCGGTGGAATCCACCGAAAGCGGTACCGAGGGCTTTCTCTGTCTGTACCGCAAATCCGGGGATGTTTTCCGGCCCCAGGATCATGAACTGCTGCTGGCAGTGGGGCGGCAACTGGGCATCGCGGCTGAGAATATTTCGGCATTGGACGATATTCTGCGTCATACGGAGAATCTGCAGTTTATCTTTGAAGGAATCGCGGACCCCTTGTTGCTGCTCAATTCGCAGGGCTCTGCCGTGATTATCAATGAGGCGGCCCGGCTGCTGACCAAGGATCTGTTCGGCGCACTGAGCAACGAAAGCGACCGGAATCTGTTTCTGCTGCTTTGCAAGGAGCAATCAGAAAATTACAACTGCGGCCTGAGCCGCGCGCTGGAGCAGGGCAAGCAGCTGGAGCAGGAGATCACCCTGTCCGGCGGGCGCAGCATTATGGTCCGTCTGTATCCCGTGGGCGGAGAATCAGGACGCATCATTGCCCACTTGCGTGAAACCACGCATGAAAAACAAATGCTGGCCCAGGCCGCTCAATCAGAAAAAATGGTCACAGTCGGGCGCTTGGCTTCCGGGCTAGCCCATGAGATCAACAATCCGCTGGGCGTGATTCTTTGCTACGCGGAACTGCTCAAGCAAGGGGTGCGGGATCCGCAACAGCAGCAGGATATCGATGTCATCGTCAAGCATACCAAGCAGGCTCAGGCCGTGCTCCGGGATCTGCTCAATTTCGCCCGGCCCAAGGTTTCCACCTCCGAGAGCATCAACATCGGCAATGTGGCGGCGAGCGTGGGCAAAGTTTTCGTGGTGCAGGCCGAGAAAAAAGGCGTGCAGCTGGAAACCGAGGTGGAGGTGGATCTGCCCCTCGTACGTGTGGAAAATCAGGTGGTGGAACACATTGTCGCCAATTTGATCCTCAACGCGCTGGATGCGGTGGAGCAGGACAGAGGCCTGATTTTCATGAAAGCCACGTACGATAAACGTAACTCCCAGGTGGTGCTCAGCGTCAGGGATAACGGCCGGGGCATCGCTCCCGAGGCCCTGCCGCATATTTTCGACCCCTTTTTCACCACCAAGGAAGTCAGCAAAGGCACCGGGCTGGGCCTGGCCGTGGTCTACGGCTATATGCAGGATCTTGGCGGCAGCGTTGCTGCGGCCAACACCGGAGAGGGCGGCGCCCTGTTTACGCTCCGCTTTCCCGTTGCTGCCAACAGGGGGGATGAAACGTCATGAGTGAAACAAGTTTTGTCCTGGTAGTGGATGACGAAAAGGATTTCGCCCGCGGCCTGCAGCGCTTGCTGGAAACCCATTTTCGAGATTTTTCCGTACGTACGGCGGCGTCCGGGGCAGAAGCCTTGCGACTTCTGGCGCAGCAGACTTTCCACGTCATGCTCACCGACCTGCGTATGCCGCAAATGGACGGCCTGGAGCTTCTTAAAGAGGCGTTGTCCGTCAGTCCGGAGCTTTCCACCATTATTCTCACGGCTTTCGGCGCCATCGAAACCGCTGTGGAGGCTCTGAAGTCCGGCGCCTATGATTTTCTGACCAAGCCCGTCGAGCCGGACCAGCTTTATCATGTCGTGGAAAAAGGGCTCGAACGCAACCGGCTGCTGCGGGAGAACCGCCGGCTCAAGGAGCTGGTGGCCACCCGGCAGATGGCCATGCTCGGCGACAGTGCAGCCATGCGTCATTTGTCGCACTCCATAGCGGCCGTGGCGCAGACCGACTACACGGTGCTGATTCGCGGCGAATCCGGCACGGGCAAAGAACTGGCCGCACGTCTGCTGCACGCTTCGAGCAACCGCGCTGCCGGGCCTTTCGTCACGGTCAACTGTCCGGCCATTCCCGAAGAGTTGCTGGAGAGCGAACTGTTCGGCCATGTCAAAGGCGCGTTCACCAGCGCCGACCGGGACCGCAAAGGGTTGTTCGCCACCGCTGACGGTGGCACTCTGCTGTTAGACGAAATTGGAGATATTTCCCTGGCCATGCAGCTGAAGCTGCTGCGCGTACTGCAGGAAGGAGAAGTACGCCCCGTGGGCTCTAGCGTGAGCAGCCCGGTTGACGTACGCGTGGTGGCCTCCACCAACCAGGACCTGGAGGCCAAAGTGGAGGCCAGGAGTTTTCGCGAGGACCTTTACTACCGCCTGAACGTCCTCAACCTCAGCTTGCCGCCGCTACGCGAACGCAAGGAGGACATCCCCTTGCTGGCCAATTTCTTTTTGCAGCAGACCTGCGAGGAAATGCGTATCAAGGAAAAGAATCTGCACAGCGACGTGCTCGGACACCTGTCCAGCCGTTCCTGGCCTGGCAATGTCCGCGAACTGCAGAACTATATGAGGCGGCTTGCGGTATTCTGTCCGGGCTCCGAAGTGACCATGTCCAGCGTGCCCTTGGTGGAAGGGGGCGTACCGCAACCCGGTAATGGTCCGTCCGGGAGCGACGCGCAGTTGCCCTACAAAGACGCCAAAGCCCGCGTGGTCAATGATTTCACCGCGGGCTACGTCTGCTCGCTGCTGGGGCGTACGCAGGGCAATGTTTCGGAAGCCGCGCGCGTGAGCGGTCTCTCACGCGTGGCCCTGCAAAAGATCCTCGCCCGCCTCGAAATCGACCTGCAGCAGTTCAAACAGAGTTGAGATATACAGATAAGAGCCTCCGGCGGCTTAAGGACCTTTTTGCAAAAAGGTTCCTTTGCCGCCGGAGGCATTAATATACAGCTAATACGCTCTAAGCATTATCTTTTTCGCGGATTTCAGCGCGTTTGATTTTGCCGCTGATGGTTTTGGGGAGTTCGTCCACGTAATCCACGACGCGCGGGTATTTGTACGGAGCGGTTTCCTTTTTGACGTAATTCTGGATGTCCTTGGTCAATTCTTCGGAAGGCTCGTAGCCCGGCGCGAGGGTGACGGTGGCTTTTACGGCCTGGCCGCGTACCGGGTCGGGAACGCCCGTGACCGCGGCTTCGACAATGGCCGGGTGGGTTATCAGAACGCTTTCCACTTCAAAGGGGCCCACGCGGTAGCCCGAGCTTTTGATCAGATCGTCGGTACGACCCATGAACCATAAATAGCCGTCTTCATCCATCCAGGCCTTGTCACCGGTGTGGTACCAGCCGTCATAGATGACAGCGGCGGTTTTTTCCGGTTCTTCCAGGTAGCTGTGAAACAGACCCAGCGGAGGCTTCGGAATCACGCTGATGCATATTTCGCCTTCTTCGCCAGCCGCACACGGGTCGCCGTTTTCGTCCAGCAGTGTGAGGTTCCAGCCCGGCGTGGGTCTGCCGATGGAGCCCGGTTTGGGTTCCATAAAGGGGAATGTGGCGATCTGCAGGCAGGTTTCGGTCTGGCCGTAGCCTTCGTAAATTTTATGTCCGGTAAGTTCCTTCCATTTGTCGAAAACGCTCGCGTTGAGCAGTTCGCCGGCCGTGGTGCAGTGTTTGAGGGCGGAAAGGTCGTAATCCGCGACGTTTTGGCGGATCAGGAAACGGTAGACCGTGGGGGGTGCGCAGAAACTGTTGATGCGGTGGTTCTGCAGCATTTCCAGCAAGTGGATAGGATCGAATTTTCCGCGAAAATCCCAGACAAAGATGGTGGCCTCGGCGATCCACTGGCCATAGAGTTTACCCCAGGATGTTTTCCCCCAACCCGTATCGGCCAGAGTCAGGTGCAGGTCGCCGGGGTTGAGATCGTGCCAGTAGACGGCCGTGGTGTAATGCCCGAGCGGATACTCGTGCGTATGTTCGACCATCTTGGGCATGCCCGTGGTGCCGGAAGAGAAGAAGATCTGCATGATGTCTTCACCGCCGGGACGGGGTTCGGGAGTTTTGAATTCGGGCGCGGATGCGACGACTTCAGAGTAACGGAGCCAGCCGGGGTGCAGTTCGGCATCGGGAACGCCGTCCACCTGAACCAGAACGCGGAAAGACGGGCAGTTGTCTTTTACCGCGTCAATACGGTCCGCCACGCTGTGTTCGACAATGGCTCCGGCGAGTTTGGCGTACTGTGCGCGGAATTCGATGTCGTGGGGTGTCAGCAGAGCCGGAGAGGGCACGGCGATGACGCCGATTTTGTGGAGTGCGAGCATGGAAATCCAGAACTCCACGCGGCGGTAAAGAATGAGCATGACCCGGTCGCCTTTGACCAGCCCTTGCGCGAGCATGGCGGCGGCGAGACGGTCCGAGGTCTCTTTGAAAAAAGCGAAATCATAGGTATGTGCGGTGCCGTCGTCCTCAACGTGAACCATGGCCGGGGCGGTTGGTTTTTCTTCGGCCAGGCGGTCCATGACGTCGTAGGCGAAATTATAATTTTCAGGGACCTCCACGCTGAAGTCGCGGAGAAAATCTTCATAACATGCTGGGGTGAGACGCTGCATCATAAACTCCTGTGGCTTGAGGCTAGACTATGACATCGATAAATTCGGCCGGGGCATCATCCAGGCCACGCAGAGCGTGGGGTTGGCGCGAATCAAAATACATACAGTCTTCGGGTTCCAGAACGACAATGTCCTTGCCGATCCGGATTTCCAGCTTGCCTTTGAGAACGTAGATGAATTCCTGGCCGTGGTGTTCGTTGAAATTCAAAGCCTCGGCAGCCTTGGGCGGAACAGTGACGATGAAGGGATCCATGATGCGTTTTTTGAAGCGTGAGGCCATGGACTGGTAGGCGTAATCCTTGCGCCGCGAGACGGAGAGTCCTTTGCCCTTGCGGGTGACGGTGTAGTGGTCCAGGTGGGCTTCTGCGCCCGTAATCAGCACGGTGGTGTCCATGTCCATGGCTTTGGCGACTTCGAACAGGTAACTAACGGGAATTTCAGTGGTTCCGCTCTCATAGCGGGACACTTCCTCGGGCGATACCTGCGTCCGTTCCGCCAGTTCTTCGATGCTTAACCCTAACGCATCGCGGAGGCCGCGTAAGCGGGGCGCGATTTCCTCGTACGGTTTTTTTTCCTCAGGCATGTTTCACTCCTTGCGTAAGGTTACGGACGCTTTATTATGGTCTAAATAAGAGACCATGGGAGTCTGCGTCTATTATGGCGTGGTCCGTATGTTGCACAATCGAAGCAAAAAGCCAAGGGGTTGACGAAAAGTATGCTTTCAGCAGTTGCTTTTCCCCACGTCCGTTGGTACTGCCCAAACGTCCGGAACGTTTTATCAATGGAGCGGCAAGATATTAGGGCTCGTTCCAGCGGCATTCGCCGCCGGCCCCGCCGAGGCGTGGCCTTACTCATAACTCCGTACAGTGTATGTTTTTTTATTGTTGCGGAGTATAATCCCGGGATGTAACGCCTTTCAGCAACGGAGAAGAAGAAAATGCTCGCGATCTTGGACTACAAGGCAGGGAACCAGACCAGTGTGAAGCGCGCTCTGGATCATCTTGGCATTCCCAACACGATAACCGCGGACCCGTGGACCATCGCCAAGGCCAAAGGGATCATCTTCCCAGGTGTCGGCGCCGCGGGGCAAGCCATGGACGAACTCGTTAATTCCGGTTTGGACCAGGTTTTACGGGAACAGGTTCAGGAAGACAAACCGCTCCTCGGCATTTGTGTCGGCTGCCAGATTCTTCTTGATTACAGCCAGGAAAATCAGACCAAAGCATTGGGCGTGATTCCTGGCGAATGCGTATTGTTCAACCGTTCCTGGCATGAAGAGGATGGATCGCCCATTCGCGTACCGCATATGGGATGGAACAGAATAGTATTGAAGAAAGAATGTGTTCTGTTCAAAGACATTTCATCCGATTCGGAGTTTTATTTCGTCCACAGTTATTATCCGAATCCCAATCCCGATTATATCATCGGTGTCACGACATACGGCCATGACTTTTGCTCCGTGCATGGCGGGCCCGGCCTGTGGGCGGTTCAGTTCCACCCGGAAAAAAGCGGCGCTCCCGGTTTGAAGCTTCTGAAAAATTTCTACGAATACTGCGGGGAGGTGGCCGATGCTTAGCAAACGTATCATTCCGTGTCTGGATGTCCGAAACGGCAAACTGACAAAAGGCATCAAGTTCGTCGGCAACGAGGACATCGGCGACCCTGTGGAAACCGCCCGGATTTACTATGAAGAAGGGGCGGACGAAATCGTATTTTACGATATCACGGCCTCGCATGAGGATAGAGGAATTTTTCTGGACGTGGTCAACGATGTGGCCTCCAAGATCTTTATTCCTTTTTCCGTTGGCGGCGGCATTTCCTCGGTCAGCGACATGCGGCGCGTATTGCTGGCCGGTGCGGAAAAAGTCTCGGTCAATTCCGCTGCGGTTAAAAACCCGGACATCATCAGCGAAGGCGCGGCCGCGTTCGGCGCCCAGTGCGTGGTGGTGGGCATGGACGTGCTGCGGGTGGAGAAAAGCGAAGCCATTCCTTCCGGCTATGAAATTGTGATTCACGGCGGCCGCAAGCCCATGGGGCTGGATGCTGTGGAATGGGCCAAAACCGTGGAAGCCCTTGGCGCCGGTGAAATCTGCCTGAACTCCATAGACGCGGACGGCACCAAAGACGGCTATGAGCTGCATCTGACCCGGATGATCTCCGACAGCGTGGATATCCCGGTCATCGCCTCCGGCGGCGCAGGCTCTCCCCAGCATATGTACGAAGCTCTGACCGAAGGCAAAGCCTCGGCAGCCCTGATTGCCTCCATCGTCCATTACGGCGAATACAGCATCAAAGAGATCAAAGACTACATCTCGAATAAGGGCGTCAAAATGCGGATGGTCTGGTAAAAGCAAGAAAAAGCGCGGGGGCCGGGCGGCCTCCGCGCATCTCGTCAGCTAACTTTCCTGAAAACAATACGTTTCAGGTCCCAAACGTTTTCATAAAAAGAAGATACCCCATCAAAAAGCAATAAATATCCGGCTACTGTTTCAGCCTGGAGGCGTGGCGGAGCAGTTGCGGGATATCCAGGATCAAGGAGATGCTGCCGTCGCCGTTGATGGTGGTGCCGGAGATCCATTTGAGGCCGCGCAGCGAACTGTCCAGGCTTTTGATGACCGCCTGTTGTCTGCCGATAACGTTGTCCACGGCCAGCCCTATCAGAGTTCCTTCCACATCGCAGATGATGATTCGTTCATACGTTGGTTGCTCGCCCGGCACGCGAAAGAGACGGCGCAGGCTGACGCAGGGAAGCAGTTCGCCCATGCGTTCGAAAGACTGGATTGTTTTGAAATCGCCGTTGACAAAACGTTCCTGGAACCCCCGGAGGTTGGAGAGGGGAACGATAAAGGATTCGTTTTCCACCACCACATTGAATCCGTCGATGATGGCCAGAGTCAGCGGCAGGCGGATGATCAGGGTGGTTCCCGCACCCGGCTTACTTTCAATGGAAATGCGTCCGCGCAGTTCGTCTATGCTGCGTTTGACGATATCCATACCCACGCCGCGCCCGGAGACATCGGAAACCACCTTGGCGGTGGAAAAGCCCGGCGCCAGTATCAATTCGAAAATTTCTTTGGGATCCAGCTCGCTTTCCGGCGTGATCAGACCAAGCTGCAAAGCTTTTTCCTTGATTTTTTCCGGGTCCATGCCCTTGCCGTCGTCCCGGATGGTGATGACGACATCGCCCCCCGAATGGTTGGATGAGAGATAAATCTGGCCGGTACGGGCTTTGCCGGCGTCTTCGCGTTCCTGCGGATGCTCTATGCCGTGGTCCACACAGTTGCGCAAAATGTGCACGAGCGGATCTTTGAGCCGGTCGATGACGGTTTTGTCCAGTTCGGTTTCGGCTCCTTCGGTAATAAAAGCGACTTCCTTGCCGAGCGTATTGGATAAATCGTGCACCAAGCGCTTGAAGTTGCTGTAGATGGTCCCGATGGGCAGCATTCGCAAGCCCAGGGCGTTCTCCCGCATTTCATCGGTCAGCCGTTCGAGGTCTTCGGCAATCCGGCTGATCTGGGTGGGATCCAGCGGTCCGCTTGCCGCCTGGCTCAGGCTGGATTGAATGATGACCATTTCGCCGACCATGTTCACCAGCTTATCCAGTCTGGCGGAATCGACCCTGATGCTCGCGCTGGCGGCATGCGTGGCTTGAGGGGGCATTTCCGGGATTTTTTCATCCTGCGGCGGTGCGGGGTGTTTTGCGTTATCCGGGCGGAATGCAGGAACGGGTTCCGGCTCCGGTCGCGGCTTTGATACGGGCTGCGCTTCGGGGAGTGAGCCTGGCTCCGTATTTGGCTCTGCTACGGTAAAGTCTATAGCGTCTTCAGAGCTTTCCGCGATGGGACCGGCTTCCTGGGGGCGGATGTCTGTCGCTGGTTCCGCCGTATCAGTCTCCAGTTGTTTAAAATCAATACTGCTTTCATCTTCAACAAAGATGAAAACATCCTTGACGTGTTCAAGTTCCGAAGTTGTGTTGAGGATGATCTCCCAGGAGCCGTAGGCGTTGTCCGGGTCCAGCTGGTTCAGAGGGGGGATGTCCTCGGTCTGAAAACTGCACTGCAGGGTGCCGAGTCTGGAAAGCTCTTCCAGCATGTCCAGCGGGTTCGCTCCGGTCAGCAGCGAGGAAGAGGCAGGTTTGAATGTGATTTGATAGACTGCAGTCCGGGGTTCAATCGTGATCGGGGTTTCCTGTTCCTGGTGGATTGAAGGCGCAGTATCCGCCATGGCGGGTTCGTGATGGGATTGGACCTCATTGACGTATTGCTGGATTTCGAAAAGGAGTTCCTGGGAGGCGAAAACAGCCTGCTGCGACGGAGTGAGCCCCTGGGATACGAGCAGGGCGATATGGTCTTTGGCCTTGAGCATCAGGGCGAGGAGCCGATTGTCCAGAACAAGCTGGCCCGAACGTATCGAGTCGAAAAAGGATTCAATTTCGTGGGTAAATCCGGAAATGGCTTCAAAGCCGAGCATGGAAGCAGGGCCCTTGATGGTGTGCAGCGCGCGAAAGGCCTCGGCAATATATTCGGCGTCATGCGGCGCGTTTTCGAGTTCCAGCAGGGCGTTTTCCAGAAGCCCGAGGAGTTCGTTGGCTTCATCGTAAAAGGCTTGAACGGCCTGGTCATGAGTAAGCATGCAAACTCCAGTACGTGTCCAGGTTTCTTTCCAAGAAATGAGCCATAAAAGGATTCGTGCAGTCAGAGAGCAGAGAATAGCGACGAGTGCAATCAGAATGCCCCCCTTCCCCCCGAATGCGCGTTGACAGGATTGTCCTGTTTAGCTGCTTAATTACTCCGTACGACTTCGGTTTGTTGTGTGACGTAACGTATCAGCTGCGGAATATCCATAATCAGCGAGATACTGCCGTCGCCGTTGATGGTCGTACCGGAGATCCACTTTATACGACGGAAAGAGTCGTCCAGGCTTTTGATTACCGCCTGCTGCCTGCCCACCACCTGGTCCACTGCCAGGCCGATGATACTGCCGTCCACTTCCGTGATGACAATGCGTTCGTATTCGGGCTGTTTCCCGGGTACATGGAAGATTTGCCGCAGGCTGACACAGGGGACCATATCCCCCATACGCTCGATTGTTGCGATTTGTTTGACGTAGCTCTCTACAAAACGTTCCTGAAACCCGCGCAGGCAGGCCAGGGGGACGATAAATGATTCTTCTCCCACCAGCACATTAAAACCGTCGATGATAGCCAGGGTCAGGGGCAGCCGGATGGAAAGAGTCGTGCCTTTGCCCAGCTCGCTGATCACGTCCACCTGTCCGCGCAGGCTGTCGATGCTTTGCCTGACCACGTCCATGCCCACGCCCCGTCCGGACACATCGGAAATTTGCTGGGCTGTGGAAAAGCCGGGTTCGAATATCAGATTGAAGATCGCATTCCTGTCCAGTTCGGCTTCCGGAGATATAAGGCCTTTTTCCACCGCCTTGGCGCGAATTTTATCAGGATCGATGCCTTTGCCGTCATCCGTGATGGTGATGAGGACGTCTCCTGCCGAATGGGAGGCCGCAACGCGAATGGTTCCCTTAGGCGTTTTACCGGCCTGTTCGCGCTCTGCAGGGGCTTCTATGCCGTGATCCAGGCTGTTGCGCAGGATATGGACGAGAGGATCTTTCAAACGGTCGATGACGGTCTTGTCCAGTTCGGTTTCCGCGCCCTCGGTGATCAGTTCGATTTCTTTGCCCAGCGAGCCGGAAAGGTCATGCACCAGGCGTTTGAAGGCGTTGTACATGGTGCCGATTGGCAGCATCCGCAATCCCAGGGCATTCTCGCGCATTTCGTCCGTCAACCGTTCGAGGTCCTCGGCAATCTGGCTCATCACAGCGTGATCGTGTTCCGCATGAACTGCCTGGCTCAATCGGGACTGAAGGATGACCATTTCGCCCACCATGTTCACCAGCTTGTCCAGGCGGTCCGAGTCCACCCGGATGCTGGAAGGACCTGTAACGGCTTTGGCCGGAGGCCCGGCCTGTTTTTTGGGGGCTGCACGGCGGCTGGAAAGTTTCTGCTGGTATGTGTCGCGCAGGATGGTGGCGACCCGCTGCGGCTTGAAGTCGAAATTTGAGCAGGCAACGCCCAGGAGATCTTGAATGTCCGAGGCGCGGACATTGCCTTCGCCGATTTGCTCCGCGTCAATTTCGCAATCGTCTTCAACAAAAATAAAGACATCTTTGACGAGCGGCAGACCTTTGTCCGTATTGAGTACGATGTCCCAGACGCCATAGGTTGTATCAGGTGAAAAATCCTGCAGGAGGGGGATGTCGTCCGTATTGAAACTGCAGCACATGTTGCCGAGTTCGCTAAGTTCTTCCAGCAATCCCAGTGGTTTGGTCCCAGTTTGCATGATAGTGGGGGACGGGGCGAAATGTACCCAGAAAGTTTCGGGAGTGCCTTGCTCGCTTTCCTCGGCGGATGGCTGGGGGGCTTCCTCGTCGTCCGGAGTTTCAGTTTTGGGAACAATGGAATTCAATGAGTCTATCAGCTCATCCGAGGCGCTGATAAGGTCCGGGCTGGGCTCGAGCCCCATCTGCAGCAGGGCTTCGATATGGTCTTTGGAATGCAGGGCAACATTGATGAGCTGTTCGCTCAACTGGATTTCTTCGGAGCGAACCTTGTCGAAAATCGTTTCCAGTTCGTGCGTAAATCTGGCGATCTCTTCAAAGCCGAACATGGCTCCGGAGCCTTTTATCGTATGCATCGCGCGAAATGCTTTGCCGATGTGTTCGCTGCTCTGGGGATCCTGCTGCAACTCGAGCAGGGATTCTTCCAGATCGTTCAGCAGCTCGATCGCCTCTTCCATGTACGCTTTGGCAGCTCCGTCAACCTGCATAGTGCGCCCCCTGATAAAATATCATCGGATAGTATATCGCAAGAAGAATGCTCGTAAAGGTGCCGGTTACGCCGTCAGTTCTGAAAAACCTGTCCAAAGGGCTCGTTGTGCGAGACTCTCAGGGAGATTAGGAAGCAGGATGAGTTCTTTTCCCTGTTCGCGCGCCGTTTTTTTGGCGGAGTGCAGAAGCAGAAAAAAAGAGAGATCGGCATCCGTGACCTCCTGAAAATCAATTTCGATTTTGTCATCCTTTTCAAAGGCTTGCAAAAGGAGCTGTTTTAACTCCTCTCCCCTGTCCACGGTACACGGACCGCTTAGTTCCACTTTCATATGACACCCCTTGGCGATGGCAGATTACTTCGGGTTCGTTGGTTGGTGCAATAGTAGCATATATTTTCTTTAGAGAAAACAGTCGATAACGATAAGATTTTGTCGCCAAAGTGCAATAATGCTTGAATGTTAAAAAGTATCTGGGGCTTTAGTGTTTATAATGCATACCTATCAAATTTATCAGTCGAAGTGACCCGAATACAGATTTGAGCCGACCGGCCGCGGACGGGACCGATGCAATTTCGCCTGTTTGTTGTCAAAACCAAATTGATGCTATAATCTATTAAAATATCGGCAGAAATTATTCAACCTAAAATGAGGGATAGCATGACATTGTCACAATGTTTATTGCGGATATTCCGCTTGCTGGCCGTTTTTCTGTTGATTGGTTCTGCTTGCGGCACTGCTGCAATTGCCGGAGGGGTTGAAGACGCGCCCCGGCGATTCATTGGCGGCAAATTGTATGAGCAGCAAAACGACCGCGAATGTAAGGGCATAGGCACTGCCTTTGCCAAAGATCTCAAGCTGATGGCATTGTTTTCAAATGCTTTTTATGATGCCGGGAACCAGTTGCACCTGTGTTTCCATATTTTTGCCGATGCTGGTGCCATGCCCCAGGACATGGTGTACCAAATTTCGGATCAGGACGGGCATCTGCTTGATGCCTTAAGTCCGCCCGTGAGCAGCAGTCCGGTACCCTTGTCCGGATGCACTGTCATGGATATCTATTTCGAAGATTACAACCAGGACGGAATTACTGATATTCTGCTGGGCATACGCTGCTTTAAGGCTCAGGAGCAGGGAGCTGCCGTTGGACAAGGCGACAGCGTTGTTTATCTGTCCAGCGTGAGCGAGAATACGATCTGGCTGCGGCAACGTGAAGATGTCAACAGAGCGATAGCTTCACTGTCTGATTACGGTCAGACCGAAGAGGTGATTCGAAGCGTGCTTTCCAAAGACGCCGTTCCGGCGCCCTAGTCAGGGAATGATTGCGGGAATCAAGAACGGTAGCGTTTTTTTATACAGGTTTCAAAAAAAAGGAGACGGCTTTTGAGCTGCCGTCTCCCTGGTATTTGCAGTATGGGCTGTTTTCTTTGCAGAACGTGTGTCTGCCGGCTTTTTACAGGGGCGGTTCTTCCAGTCCCGGAGCAAGAAATACGCCGCTTTTACCACCGCTTTTGTAGAGCAGGCGGCAGTCGGTGATGACGATATCTTTCTGCACGGCTTTGCACATGTCGTAAATGGTCAGGGCCGCGACCTGTACCGCCACGAGCGCTTCCATCTCCACGCCGGTTTTTCCGCTGGTCCGGGCTTCTCCCTTGATCAATAGGGACAAATTTTCATCGTCGATTTCAAATGAAATGTCGACATGGCTGACAAAAACAGGATGGCACAGGGGGATCAGCTCGGAGGTCCGCTTGGCAGCCTGAATGCCAGCGATACGGGCGGTTGCCAGCACGTCTCCCTTGGGGAGGGCGCGTTCCTTGAGAAGGTTGAATGTGGATTCATTCAAACGGACGGTGCAGCCGGCTATGGCATGGCGCAGCGTTTCCCGCTTCGAGCCCACATCCACCATCCGGGCCCGGCCTTCTTCGTCGAGGTGTGAAAAGGTGTTTTCTGTTGTCATGGGTTACCCGCTCATGGCCTTGCCGGCTTTCTTGAAAAGATTTTTTACTTTTTTCAACGGTTTTTCTTCATCCAGGCGCTGGAATTCCTGCAGCAGTTCTTCCTGCTTTTTGGACAATCCGGTGGGCGTAACCACTTTGACCTGCACAAGCAGGTCGCCCTTGGTCGAACTGCCGAGATAAGGCAGACCCTGTCCCTTGAGCTTGAAGACTTCGCCGCTTTGGGTTCCTTTGGGGATGCTCACAGAAGCGTCGTCATCCAGAGTGGGAACAGTGATTTTGTCGCCCAGGGTGGCCTGAACAAAAGTGATGTCCGTCGTGTAAATGAGATCCTGGTCCTGACGTTTGAAGACTTTGTCCTCCTCCACGTACAACACCACGTAGAGGTCTCCGGGAGGGCCGCCGAAATGGCCGGGTTCGCCTTCGCCGCGTAGGCGCAACCGGCTGCCGTTGTCCACTCCAGCAGGAATGCGTACGGAGAGTTCCTTGACCTCTTCCACCTGACCTGCGCCGCGGCATTTCGTGCACGGATCGGTGATGATCTTTCCTTCTCCGCGGCAGGACGGACAGGTGACCACCACGCGGAAAAAGCCCTGAGACTGATGAATCTGTCCGGTGCCGTTGCAATGGCGGCAGGTTTCCGGCTGGGATCCGGGCTTCGCTCCAGTGCCGTTGCACTCCGTACAGCTGACGTTTTTGGGTATGGAAATGGTTTTTTCAATGCCCTTGGCGGCTTCGCGGAAGGAAATTTTCAGGTTGTAGCGCAGGTCCGCTCCGGCCTGGGGCCTGTTGCGGCGGCCGCGGCTAGAACCGCCGAAGCCGAAAAATTCGCCGAAAATATCTCCAAATGCACTGAAAATGTCATCGGAACTGGAAAATCCATGGAACCCGCTGGCATTGAGCCCGTCATGGCCGAACTGGTCGTAACGCGCACGTTTCTGCGGATCGCGCAGGACCTCATAGGCCTCCGCGGCTTCTTTGAATTTCTGTTCGGCTTCTGGATCATCCGGGTTCCTGTCCGGATGATACATCATGGCAAGTTTTCTATAGGAGCGTTTTATCTCGTCCTCGCTTGCCTCTCGAGTGACTTCCAGGATTTCATAATAACAGCGGCGTGAACTCATAGCATTGGTCCTGTTGGCTTAGACGGTTTCCTCGGCCTGTTCCACCACAGGGGTGGCCGGCGCTTCATGAATAAGCACCTTGTTGGCGGCGATTTCCCGCAGTGCCGTTACCACTTCTTTGTTTTTGCTGTCTACGAGCTGATTGTAGCCTTCTCTGTACTGATGGACGCGCTTGATGCACATCTGGACAATCAAAAAACGATTGTCCACTACCTGCTGACAATCTTCCACTGTGATACGTGCCATGTAATGCTCCTTGCAACTATTGGTATCAGGCAATACGCAAGCGCGTATTGCCTGAAAAGGTTACTGTGTAGTTTCGGCCCCTTGTACCGTATCTGCGGCGGATGCGGCGCTTTGGCCACCCGCAGATGGAAGCAGGGCGGCCAGATCCCCAGCAAGCTTCGAACTCACCGGATAATACGGTGCTTTGCCCTCAACTGCAATCCAATGGACGCTTTTCTGTCCGGAAGCCGCCGGAGCCCGATAAAATACGAGCGTGTGCAGCAGCGTTTTATTTTTGCCGTAAAGCTTCCAGGTCAGATCCTGCCGGGCTTCCTGGGGCAACTGCTCCACGGGCTCGTCTTCGTACTGCAGATCCCCAAGGCGCCAGAGAAGCATGTCCAGTCCCTGGTGTTCCTTGCCGTCCACATTCCAGCCGGACTCGCTTTTGTCGGCTGTCAGCTCTGCACCGGGCTGGCCGTTTTCGGCTTCGCGTCCGATGACCTGGCGTTCGACCTGCCCCGGAGCAAGCTCCAGCACGCTTCTGTCGCGCAGGGAAAAGGCTGTTCTGAACACTTTGGCCCGGACGTCGGCCGGCATGGACAGCGGTGCTTTCTGCCAGCTGGAATCGGCCACAAGAGCCGGTCCGTCAGGCCCGCCGGCAGCGGTGGAGGGCTCGTAAAAGCGGATAACCACCGGGTCGGAACCTCCGCTATTCCATATCTGCAGGGTTCCGGCAGGGGTGCCGTGGGCGTCAGCCTTGCCCGGTAAAAAATCTTTGCCCTTGAATGCGGCCAGATCCCGCAAATATCCATCCAATTGCGTACGCGAAACTTTTTTCTGCGTCATTGACGCCGGCCAGGTGAAAACGTCTTTGCCGTCCTTTTGTGCAATTTCCCAGCCCGAGCCGTCCGGATTTTCCAGCTTTATACGTTTCACTGCCTCCGGCTGCAAGGGCAGCAACCGCAGGTCGTAATAATGGCTGGCATCTCTGGTGAACTGCTCGGCGTATGTGGGATCCAAAAGCAATAACTCGCCGGACTCCTTGGAGCTTTCGGCGAATACACCTGTATTGGTGGCGTTTTTGGCGCCAACTTGTATTTTCCACTGGCTTTCGCCGAAGAAAGTAATGCTGGCATTCGGTTTGTCCAGTCCGTAGGCCTTTTTTTCTTCGCCTCCTTCGCCGCTGAGTCTGCGCTTGGGCGGATGCGAGCCTACGTAGTTCAGCATGGCGTCCACTTTGGTGATATCCAGGCGCAGTCCGGGATCGGAGACGCCGGGCTGCGGCGCGTACCATTCGCCGTTGGTCTTGCGAAATGAAAAGCTGTGCCCCTGGCTTTCCTGGTCGATTCTGTCCGTGGAGGCCATGGTGAAAGCGGGCCAGCTGGCGTCTTCTTTTTTGACAGGCTCTTGCTCGGGTACCAGATAAACGCCTAGCCAGATAAGCAATACCAGGCCGGCAAGTATAAGTAGTCTCTTGTTCACTCGAACGACTCCGTTAGAGCATTTTATGTTCAGCGGTGCATCGGGCATCCGCATCATGTGCATGAAACAAGTCAGTATAACGTTCTGTTGCCGCAAAACGTTTAATGGCGGTGGCAGGGAGCTGTTGTTTCAACAGCTCCCTGCGCCGCCCTATACAGTGACATTTTTCAGAAGGCAAACAGCGATGTGCTGCTTATTTCGCCCTGCGCCGTCTTAGGACAACGATAATGCCCAGCATCAGGCACAGCCCTGGAATGACGATCAGGGGCACCCAGCTGACCAGCACCTGCTGCTGAGGCGACAACATCAGGTATACGTTGGCCACGTCGGGTTTGCTGACCCGGATCTGGGATTCGCGTTCGAGCAGCCAGTTGACGCTGTTTCTGGCAAAGTCGCGGTTGCCGCCGAGTTTGATATATTTGTCGGAGACAAAATCCTGGTCTCCGAAAACCACGGCTCTGGCAACACTGCCAGTTTCATCCTTTTTGTCCTGTTGCGTCGCATCGTTTTCGGAAGCGCCGGCAGCAGGAGTTCCGATATATTGCGCGGCGATCCACAGCGGACCGGGCGTATCGGTTTGTTTGTCGAATTCGGCGCTGCCGCCGGTCATGGCGTCCATATCGGTTTCCGCCCAGGCCTGCTGCGTGCTCAGGCCCAGATAAGCGGGGCCGTCGGGCGGCGGGGTGGCTCCCTGCGGTGTGGGCGGCAGGGTTGAAGCCAGGGGCGAACAGGTTGGATACAGAGTTATCATATTGAAATCTTTTGTGATAGGGCTCTGTCCGTAGCTTTGAACGATGGGCGTCAAGGCATCCTGGGAGAACAATCTGCCCACAGGATCGACAATCAGGCCCGGCAGGCGTTTGATTTCCAGTTCTTTTTCCAGCCAGCCGTCCAGGTTCGTGGTGTTTTCCGCGGAAAGAGCGACAAACAGGCGGCCGCCCGCGTTTTTGAACTGGGTCAACAGCTCGAGTTCATGGGGCAAAAAGTCGGCTCTGGGGCCGAGAATCATGAGGACGTCCAGATCCTTGGGCAGGGTTTCCAACTGGGCCAGGGTCACGGGTTCGACATCCGCGCCTTGTTCCTCCAGAGTGGTCTGGATGAATTTGCATCCCGAGGTGCCTTGTCCGGAGGGATTCAGTTCGCCGTGTCCCGCGACCAGGCCGATTTTGGCCCGTTTCGGGTTGCTGACCCGGACCAGCGCGTTGAGCAGTTTTTGCTCGTCGGGCATGGCCACGGTTTCGCGTTTGTCTCCGCTCAGAAAAACCACAGTGCCGGTTTGCAGAATTCCGGCCTGTTTGGCGCGTAACGGCGATCGGTCGGGATCCACGAATTCAAAGGTGAATTTTTCGTTTTCCGAAGCAAACAGTTTGAGCATTTCTTCGACTTCCCGCCGACCGGGTTCGCCGGGCACGTAAAAGGCTTCGGCCTGAACGGGCTGGGGAAGCGAATGGAGTATTTTGATGCTTTCCTGGGCCAGGGAGTGCTGCTTGCCCTCGGTGGCGTCCCAGCGCCAGGATTCCTTGACCGCCAGAACATTGAGGCCCACAAGCACGGCCAGTCCGAGCAGACCGGCCAGAAAGGTCTGTGAGTAGCGTTTTGTCCGTTTCATGCCTATCCCCGCCAGCGTTGATTTTCCAGACTCAGCAGCGTCAGCCAGGCAAAGCCCAGGACAAACGTTACGTAATAAACCAGGTCCTTGACCTCGAGAACTCCCTTGAGAAAGGAGTGCACATGCCCCAGGGGTGAAATCTGGGCCAGAACCGCGCCGGCCTGTCCTATGCCGAGTTGTTCGAGCCAGTTCAGCAACCAGAGCACCAGCAGGGCAGCGAAGGTACAGACAGCGGCCACGATCTGGTTTTCTGTAAGCGAGGAAAAGAACAGCCCGATGGCGCAGAAACTGAGCGAAAGCAGAAATATGCCCGAGTATCCCAGCAGGATGGGCACGAGCTGCGGTTCGCTAACGGTGAAAAGCATGGCAGGCGAGATCGCGCTCAAAGCCAGGGCAAGGAGCATGAAAACGGCCAAGGCCAGCAGTTTTCCGGAAACCAGCTGGCTTTCCTTGAGCGGATAGCTCATGAGCACTTCGAATGTGCCCATTTTCTTTTCTTCGCTGAAACCGCGCATGGTCAGCAGCGGGATGATGAACAGCAGGATGACGCTGGTATTATCCAGGTATGGGTTGATGATGTATTCCATGGGGGTGAATCCTGTAACGGCGGGATTCTGCATGACCTGCATGCTCAGAAGCTGGTAGGTCTGCACGCCCATGAGAAAAAAATAGCCCGATATGAAGAGAAAACAGGTCAGAATGGCGTATGCCAGCGGCGACCTGAAAAGAATGATCAGATCCTTTTGTGCAAGCAGCAGGCATCCTCTCATGCGGCCACTCCTTGGTTTTCCTCGCGAACGAGGCTGATGAAGACTTCTTCAAGACTGACATTGGCAGGTTTGAACTCCACAAGCGGCCAGCCGGACTGAAAGGCCAGGCCGGTGAGCTGCGCGCGAATGTCCTGTTCGGGAGCGGTTTCCAGCATAATTTCGCCGCTGTCGCCGAGTTCCGCGGACAATACGCCGGAAACTGCGCGGTAGGCGGCAAGCACGTCGCCCAGTTTGTCCGTGGGCACGTCCAGCCGCAGCAGGTAGCGTCCTTTGCCGCCGAATGCGGCCACAAGGCCCGCGGGCGTGTCTTCCGCAATAATCCGGCCCTTGTCGATGATCAGGGCCCGGTCACAGGTCAGTTCGACTTCCGGCAGGATATGGGTGCTCAGGAAAATGGTCCGTTCCTTGCCGAGCTCTTTGATCAGCGAACGAATTTCGCGAATCTGCGTCGGATCGAGCCCGACGGTGGGTTCGTCAAGGATCAGCAGGCGCGGTTCGCCCAGAATGCACTGGGCCAGTCCGACCCGCTGCCGGTAGCCTTTGGAAAGAAAACGGATCAGTTTGTTTTTGACTTTGGTCAGACCGCAGCGGTCCAGGACTTCTTCCACCTGGCGGGCGGGACTGACAGATTCTTTGATACGGGCGGCCCACAGTAGATACTCCTGAACTTTGAGTTCGGGGTACAGGGGCACGTCTTCGGGCATATAGCCGAGCTGACGGCGTATACGCATAATGTCCTTGCGGATGTCTTGGCCGTCAAACAGCACATCGCCTGAGCTGGGCGTGTAGTATCCGGTCAGGATACGCATGGTGGTTGATTTGCCCGCGCCGTTGGGGCCGAGCAATCCAACAATCTCACCTTGATTGACACTGAAGTCGAGATTGTGGAGCACCTGGACGTTTCCGTAATGATGACACAGCTTTCGAACATCTAACATGATAACAAATCCTCACGATATCAGGCGCTGGAATAAAGAAGGACATAGCCGAGACGGAAAACGAGTCGACATACCTCATTCAATGCACAGTATTTCAGAATATATGCTTCAATTTGCAGGGTCAAGGGGTTTCCTGGGTTACAATCAAGTAATCAAGGGGAATACCTGTGTATTTCTAGTAGGTTGACAAGGTTCTCCCGTGCCGGCCGGGACGCTGGCGCCGGCCCCCCCGGACCTGAAAAGTTGGGAAAAAATATGCGCAACCAGCCGATTTTCTTGCCATAGATCTGTGTCTATGCCAAAGTCAGGTCCGGCGGTATAATCTGACCAGAGCGCGTACGCAATTGCAAACCAAGCGAGTAGACCATGTGGCTATTGAATATGGAGTATTTTCCCTGGGTGGCCCTGGTGTTGGGGCTGATTCTGGGCAGTTTTTATAATGTCTGCGTCTTTCGCTATCTGGCGGAAGAGTCCATCGTCAGTCCCGGTTCGCATTGTCCCAAGTGCGGGCATGTGCTTTCCTGGTGGGAAAACATTCCGCTGTTGAGCTATCTGCTGCTTCTGGGCCGCTGCCGCAAATGCAAGGTGCACATCAGCCTGCAGTACCCCATTGTGGAGTTGCTGTCCGGACTCTGGGCTCTGGGGCTTGCGTTCAAATTCGGGCCCAGCATGGTCTGGGTGCTTTTCATGGTCATCGGCGGTATATTGATCGTCGCCAGCTTCATTGATTTCGAAGCCTATATCCTGCCGGATATCCTGACCCTGCCCGGAGCGGTCATCGCTCTTGCGGGCGCGTATTTCATTCTGCGTCCGGCCCTGGGCGTGCCCACGCTGGAGCAGTCCGTCATTGGCGCCCTGAGCGGAGCCGGCGTATTTCTGCTGCTGCAGCGTTTGTTTCGCAAGCTCAAGGGGCGCGAAGGCCTGGGCACGGGCGACATCAAGCTGATGCTGATGATCGGCGCCCTGGCAGGCTGGATGGCCCTGCCCATCATCATCATCATCTCCGCGGTCAGCGCGCTGGTGGCCAGCCTGTTCTACATGTTCCGCTCCAAAGGCCAGGCCCTGCAGACCATGGTGCCCTTCGGTCCCTTCCTCAGCCTCGGACTGATGCTCTACATCCTCTTCGGCCATCTTTACTGGCAGCTGCTGCTGGCGCAATAGTTTTTTTAAACACTATCCCCGGCTAGTATTCACGTGGTATGAACGGCTTAATCTCTTGAAAGTCTCTTGTGCGCAGATGGTGCTCCTATGTATAGTTCGGTCACGAAAGAGTACATAATTCGACATGAGTCAGTGAGTTTTACCATTGCAGCATGTCAACGATCACGACAGTCCCTTAATTATGTAAAATATCACTTTTAGATCGAATCCATCGAAGACGTTAATTGCGGTTACTATTTCAGCAGGAGGATGCAACGATGTTTATAAACACCAAATACGTCAGGCTGTGGGTTATGGCGTGTTTCCTTCTTTTTTCCCTCGCCAATGCAAATTCAGGATATGCAGACCGCGAATGCGATCTGGAAATAACCGACGTTACCTATAAATCCATCTCCGCACATTTTTCCACATCCTGGAGAGGATCCGTCTCCTGTGTGGCGATAAAAAGCAGATCCGGGGCGCTTGTCTATTCGCAAAATTTTCCTTCCAACAATAGCGTATGCGACCTGGATATGAAGATTTCGCATTTGATGCCAAATAAAGAATACAAGATATCCTGCACGGTCATCCCTACGAATAAAGATTTTCGACCGATACAATGCGAAACCAGCGTCACCACCAAAAAAGCTTTTGAGAAATAGGGCTCTGCTTGCTTAGGAATGTTGCAGTTGTTTTTGGCATGTCCCGGTGATGAGAAATCAGGAAGTCATTTTTCTCTGCTAAAAGAGTTTGCTCCGAATTCTAATCCACCTCAGGCTGTTTCCAGCCCTTTGCTGCAGCAGTGAACTGAGCTATAAGGCGCCTGGCGCAGGTTTCGGGAGCAAAGACGCGCATGACGAAGTCCTTGCCGTTTGCGGCCTGTTCACGGGCGGTGGCGGGGGCCTTGCAAAGGCTCAGGATGCCCTGGGCGAGCGCCTGGGGATCTTTTTGCGGCACCAGCACTCCCGTACGCTTGTTAAGAACCACTTCGCCCAGGCCGGAGACGTCCGTGGCGACCACGGGCACGCCATGAGCCATGGCTTCCATGATCACGTTGGGGATTCCGTCCCGGTCGCCGTCCTGGGCCACCTGGCTGGGCATGACGAACACGTCCGTGTCGCAGAGCAGGCCGGGCACGGCATCGTGTGCGACGAAGCCGGGAAAGGAAACCACATCGGTGACCCGCAGTTCATTCGCAAGATTTTTAAGCTCGGTTTCCAGGGGCCCTGATCCCACCAGGGCAAGCTGGAAAGCCAGGCCCTGTTCCTTGAGCAGGGCGCAGGCCCGCAGCAGCACGTCGAAGCCTTTTTTTTCCACAAAGCGTCCGATTGCCAGCAGTCTGAAAGGCGGTTCCAGACGCAGTGTGGCCTGGGATTGCGGACGCATGGTCATGGACGCGTAGATCAGTTTGATTTTTTCCGGACTGGTTCCCGTCGTACGCAGCAGGTAAGGGACGTTGCTGCCCACATCCGTACGCATGAAGGCGCAGTCGGCCATTTTTTCGGACAATGCGCCGTCGGGTGGAAAAATGTCCGCGGAGCGGCCGGTGAAACTGAAGGGCAGGCAGGTGAGTCTGGACGCCACCCAGGCCGCGGTGGTCGCACCGGTGGCCCAGTCCGCATGGATATGCTCCACCCCCTGTTCAACGCATTGGCGGGCGAAACGGAATGCGAACAGGATGGCCAGAAAAGCCTCTCCGGCGGTTTCCAGCGTACGCCATCGCCGGAAAAGTACGGAGCTGAAGGCCCAGGTCACCACTCCTGGCCGACGTTTGAGCCAGTAAAGGATGTCCAGCGGCAATCCGGGCAATGCGCGCAGCCCGGCCCGGCGAACAGGGCCGTTGTAGGCCCGCATGGCGTCGGACAAGTGCTTGCGCAGAGGGCCGTACAATGTCAGCACTTCCACGCGCAAACCCTGGGCGTACAATTCGGATACTTCACGAAAGATGAAGGTTTCAGAAGGCTTGGGAAACCAAACCAATACGTACGCCACCTTGGGCAAGGCGACAACGGCAGTTTTTTTCATAAGCATGTCTTGCGGTTGGGGGGCGCTCCGGGCATAATGCGCCGGAATGCTCCGGAAGAAATCGGAAGCAACAAGGGTTGCGCTGTTGCGATTAGCACAGCCTGAAAGTTCGGACAAGGGGAACTCTATGCGGAGAATGCGTATCGTTGAGGCCTTAAGCGCCACGGAAGAACAAAAGGAAATTCTAATTCGCGGCTGGGTGCGTACGCGCCGTGACGCCAAGGATTTTTCATTTCTGGAAATAAACGACGGCTCCTGTCTGGCGAACATTCAGGTCATCGCAGATGCCGGTATGCAGGATTACGAAGCTGTCAAAGAAATGCATACGGGCAGCGCCGTGGAAGTGCGGGGCGCGTTGGTGTCCTCGCCGGGCAAAGGCCAGAAGTGGGAGGTACAGTCCTCCTGGATGCGTTTGCTTGGGGAAGCCGATCCCGAAACCTATCCGTTGCAGAAAAAACGTCATTCGGATGAGTTCCTGCGCTCCATTGCCCACCTGCGGTCACGTACCAACAAATACGGAGCCATGTGGCGTATTCGCTCGGAGGCGAGCTATGCGATTCATTCGTATTTTCGTGAGAACGGGTTTTTTTACGTCCATACGCCTATTCTGACCGGATCGGATTGCGAAGGAGCGGGCGAACTGTTCCGGGTGACCACCTTGCCGGTTATTCCCGAAGGTCTGGGCAAAGATCCGGCGGAACTGGCCGCGCAGGATTTTTTCGGCCAGGAGGCCGGGTTGACCGTATCGGGACAGCTTGAGGCCGAATCCCTGGCTCAGGCTTTGGGACGCGTATATACGTTCGGGCCGACATTCAGGGCGGAAAATTCCAATACGGCCCGGCATGCGGCCGAGTTCTGGATGATTGAACCGGAAATGGCTTTTGAAGACCTTAACGACAACATGGAGCTGGCCGAGGATTTTATCAAAAGCGTAATTCGCCGCGTACTTGATGCCGCGGGACCGGATATCGAACTGTTTGCCAAATTTGTGGACAAGGGGTTGACCGACAGGCTGGAGACCATTCTCAATCAGGATTTTGTTGGTATGCCGTATTCCGAAGCCATCAACATTCTGGAAAAATCCGGCAAAAAATTCGATTTCCCCGTGAAGTGGGGCATTGACCTGCAGACCGAGCATGAGCGCTATCTTGCGGAGGATTACGCCAAGCGCCCCATAGTTGTTTTCGACTATCCCGCGAGCATAAAACCCTTTTACATGCGGCTCAGTGACGATGGATGGACCGTGGCGGCTATGGATGTGCTGGTGCCCGGCATCGGTGAAATTATCGGCGGCAGCCAGCGTGAAGAGCGGATGGATGTTCTGGAACGCCGGATGGATGCCCAGAGCATGCGCAAAGAAGCTTACTGGTGGTATCTGGACCTGCGTCGTTTTGGTACCGTCCCCCATTCGGGCTTCGGCATGGGCTTTGAGCGTTTTTTGATGCTCCTCACTGGCGTAAGCAACATCCGTGACGTGATTCCTTTTCCTCGTACTCCCAAGAGTCTGGAATTTTAAGCATTCTTTCGTCTGGAGCTGTTTGTAAATTCTTCATCATAATGTCATGCGTACGCAACATGTGTGACAAACGCCGGAGGCATGATTTCTTAAAAAAGACAGGGGGAAATCATGCGAAACGGAATTTTATTTTTTCTGCTGTTGCTGTTTTCCGTATGTATGTATGCGTTCGGCATCCAGGATTCACTTGAATCCGGCCAGCACACAGAAGTTGTATCTCTCCAGGAATCCACTGCAATTCCCCAGTACCAGCAACCATACTAGCGGGATGATTATTTCATATCTTTTTAGTTTGAAACGTAACTACCGTCTACTATTCTCTTAATTTTGCCCCTGGCATGCTTTTAAAAAAAAGCGTATTATGCCGCGATTGCTTGGCCGGCTCTGGTGCGTGTCCGCACCATGGCCTTGGGGGGAAGATTCTGTGAAAGACGATTGTGCATTCTGTCGGTGCATGCCGGGGCGGTAGTGGTGAAACAACGGGTCCTTGTAGTCGAAGATTCGCTGAATATAGCGCGGCATCTCAAGTCGCTGATAGAATTAGAGACACATTTTTCAGTCGATGTAGTCGGCACGTATGCGGAAGCCCGCAAGGCAATAGAGACATCCGCGCAAGAGTATTTTGTCGCCAGTCTCGATCTGATTTTGCCGGACGCCCCCAATGGCGAAGTGGTTGACTTCGCGCTGGCCAACAATATTCCCTCCATTGTTTTTACTTCCACCATTTCAGATCAGATTCGCAGTTCGTTACTCTCCAAAAATGTCATTGATTACGTATTCAAGAACAAGCAGGGATTTTCCGCCCTGGCGCATCTGATCAAACGCCTGGACAGAAACCGCCGTACCAGAGTTATGGTGGTGGATGATTCGCCCGTGATGCGGCGGCAGCTGCGTTCACTGCTGAAGTTTTATATGTTCAATGTCGTGCTGGCGTCCCGTGCGGATACGGCCATGCAGCTGCTCAAAAAGTACGACGACATTACCTTGGCGATCATTGACTACAGCATGCCCCAGATGAACGGCATAGAACTGACGGCCTTGATTCGCGAAAGCTACTCCAAAGAGCAGCTTGCTGTTATTGGGATATCGGGGATCGACGCGGAAAAGCTTTCGGTCGATTTTATCAAAAACGGCGCGAATGATTTCATCAAAAAGCCCTTTGAACGGGAAGAGTTCTATTGTCGCGTGGTGCAGAACCAGGAAATGATTGAATCCATTCGGGAACTTCGGGAACTCAACGATTTAAAAAACAAGTTTATGGGCATGGCCGCCCATGATTTGCGCAATCCCATCAACGGCATCAAAGGCTTCAGTCAGCTGCTTCTGGAAGAATTTGAAGGCGCTCACGACAGCGAACATGCGGAAATCATGGGAATGATTTTTTATGAAAGCAAGCACATGCTGGAACTTGTCAATGACATGCTGGACGTTTCCGTCATTGAAAGCGGCTGGCTTGAACTGGAATTTTCACCTGTCACAGTGGATTCGCTCATCAAAGAACGCGTCCGTATCATTCAGATCGGCGCCAATGCCAAGCGGATCAAAATAGAGACTGACCTGGAAGAAGTGCCCATGGAGCTGGACCGCAAGCGCATCGCCCAGGTGATCGACAATCTGTTGTCCAATGCGATCAAATTTTCTCCAAGGGATACGACGGTTACGATTTCAGCGCGCATCGTTGAAAAACGGGTGGTGGTCCGCGTTTCGGACCAGGGGCCGGGCCTGAGCCCTGACCAGCAACAGCATGTTTTTGAATCCTTTCGCAAAGGCGGCCCCCGCCCCACAGGCGGGGAGAGCAGCACCGGCCTGGGGCTGTTTATCGTCAAAAAAATTATTCAGACGCATGGCGGCAAGGTTTGGGTGGAAAGCACCGTAAACAAGGGCGCCACGTTCTGCTTCTATCTTCCTTTAGAATTGAAATGTCCTATTCCGCCCCAATGTGACTGAGCAGTATTCTGCGGACTTCACGTACAGCCAGGGGCTGTTCCTGAACGCTGTGCCCCGAACGCACGATAAGTTCCGACTGCGCATCGTCCAGGTGTGCGCTCTCATAGGGCACAATCCCGTCCGTACCTGGTACTCCGGCTTCCTTGTTGTTCCCGATAATCGAATGAAAGGGTACCCGGATGAGCAGCTTGGATCCGGCTATCAGCAGATCGTTCTGGGGCGAGAGCGCGTCTATGCCCGTGGGAGCGCGGTCGAGCGTGTGCAGAATACCGGCATTGTGGGCTTCCCCGCTGCCGAGCTGCTGCAGCTTGGCAAGGATGCTCAAAGGGGATTTGACCAGTTGCAGCGGAAGCGTGATGAGATAAGCGCCGATGCGTCCGATGGTGCTGTCTGCCAATGAAGATCCCCTATGCGGTACGGCCAGAAAAAGAATTCTTTTGACAAAAGGCATGGGGCTGAAAAAGAAGACGTCTTTAATGAAATTTTTGTCGTCCGCCTCCAGCGGGAGCTTGTCCACCGGCTCGTCGGAAACGAGTTTAAAGAGCGTATCGCCGCTGTCCTGGGCCATGGCCCGAGAAAGCAGACCGCCCATGCTGTGTCCGATGAGCACCATGTTGTTGAAGGTATCGGAAGTGTGGTCCGGATCGAAAATTTCCTGAGCTTCCTTTAATGAACCGCGCAGCAGCGATGCCGAATATAGTACGGGGTTGCCCGTGGGGTACATGAAAAACCAGAACTGGTAATGCTTGCGCAGCACCGGATCTCCCATGAGCGTATTTAGCATGGGCAGCCAGGTGACGGGCGAGGACATCAGACCGTGGACCAGAACCACGGGAATTTTGTTTTTTTCGTACGGCTGCAGCATGTGCAGCCCCTGGCGCTGTTTCCATTCCTCGGGCCAGAGCAAGCCCTGCAGTCCCCCGGGCGGGCTGTTGATTTCCATCATGTAGGCCAGGGGCGTGGTAAGATTTGTGCGCAGGGGGACATGGCGGTTGCGGACCTCGATTTCGAAGGTCTTGGTCGGATCATAGAGCTGCAGCGAACCGGTCCGGATGGAGCCCGAACCATCTGTCTGCGTCTGTGACGGCGGGTCGATGTTCAGAAATGCGCTTGCCCCGAAGCTTTGCCTGAGGGGCGGTAAAAAGCGCATCCGGCTTTGTTCTTTATCTTCCTCGGTTACGTTGCGGACGAGAATCAGCGGAACGCCCAGGCCGGAGGTTCCGTACTCTTCGTCGAGGCCTTTGACTTTGAACTGGTCCGAGACAAAAAGATCCGAGAAATCCCTGGATGCCCAGGGCAGTTCGGACTGGTGGTCGACGATACGCAATTTGCCGTCCACCAGGGGATGTTCGCTTCCGGGTTGGAAATCTATTCCCCGAGCCTTGAAATTCATGCCCATCTGCGTAAGCGCTCGGTTGTAGAACTGGCAGGCCAGGCGCGATTGTCTTTCAAACAGCGACGGAGGCGGGGAAAGGCTTTCATCAAACAAATAATCAAAAGCCAGTACCGCGGACGTCATGAGATATTTGGCTTCAGAGTCGCTTTTGGAGCGTTCTGCTTTAGCCCACGAATACGTGAGTTCGATCAGGGCGAAAAGCAGATCTTTGTCTTTGCATTGCTCGTACTCCGCCTTCAGAGCTTTATAAATATTCTCCCTGTCCGTGCGCCAGTTGCTGATGAGATCGCGCTGTTTCAGAACAAGCAGCGTCATCTCGCTCGGCGATGGGGAGTTCAGAGCATTATGGTCAAACGTTTCGGAGCGGATATCCAGGTGGACCCTGGATACGCCATAGCGCGTCGAACACCCCTGCAGAGAGCCGGTCAGCAGGGCGACGGCAATCAGCAAGACGGCGAGTCGGTAGGTATGTTTCAGCATAGAATGTCCCGGTAAGAATTGAGATAAGCGACAGCCTATTTAAAATAAGCGGAGCCGGGCAGTCAACCGGATTCGGAAAAAATAGCATAACAGCCTTTGATAATTCTCAATAAAGTATGGTACACAGATAAAATAGTTAGATGCAGGACAGACAGGACATGCCATTGAGGGAGACACTGGCGTATGGAAGAGAAAAAACCCAAAAGCAGAAACGGGCAGTTGCAGACCGCCCGCTCGGAAATGAACGAAGAACAGATTGTCGAGCTTATTTCCGAACAACTCAAGATTGACCGCTATACGGCGGAAAAATATCCCCATGACAAGCAACTGGGCGAATTGATCGGAGTCGAGACAGCCCAGTCCTACCGGATCATTCCTTTACGCCAGGACGGACCGATACTCCTCTTTGCCACCGCAGACCCTTTGGACATCCGTGTCCAGGACGAAATACGCAAAATCACCGGTAAGGACGTTGAGCCGGTAATCTGTACGGAAAAGGAACTGAACAGCCTGGCCCAGGCCATGTACGGCACCACGTTCAACGTGGGCGAAATGCTGAAAGGCATGGACGGCATGGAAGCCGATTCCCTTCCGCAGGACGAAGAGGATTCCCTGGATGTGTCGACGTCCTCCGCACAGGACATGGCGCAGGAAGCACCGGTTATTAAACTGGTCAATTCCATTCTGATGCAGGCAGTACGGGAAAAGACCAGCGATATCCACATCAGCCCGGAAAAGGACAAGATACAGCTGCGCTTTCGTATCGACGGACAGCTCCGGGAATTTCCAGCGCCGCCCAAAAGTTATTTTTTCCCCATCATTTCACGTATCAAACTGCTTGCGGGCATGGATATTTCCGTGACGCGCATCCCGCAGGACGGACGTTTCACCTTTCGCGTCGGTGATACGGAAATCAGCGTCCGGGCCTCGGCTCTGCCCACCATTTACGGTGAAAATATGGTCCTGCGACTGTTGCAGCAGTCCAAGGGCAGGATGCTCGAACTGGAAGACCTGGGTCTTGCCGCGGATGAAATGGACAAATTCGTCCGGGCAGTGCAGAAGCCCTACGGCATGGTGCTGGCCACCGGTCCGACCGGAAGCGGCAAATCCACGCTGCTGTACGCCTTGCTGCGCCGGGTCAGCAAACCCAACATCAACGTCATCACCCTGGAAGATCCGGTGGAATACCGTATGGCGGGCATCCGCCAGGCGCAGTTGAACCGCAAGGCGGGGATGACCTTTGCCAGCGGCCTGCGTTCTATTCTGCGTCAGGATCCCAATGTTATCATGGTGGGCGAGATACGCGACCAGGAAACCGCTGAGATCAGCATTGAATCCGCCCTGACCGGCCACCTGGTGTTGTCGACTCTGCATACCAACACGGCCTGCGGCGCGGTGACGCGCTTTGTGGAAATGGGGATCGAGCCTTTTCTCGTGGCTTCGACTCTGCTGTGCGTGGGTGCGCAGCGGCTGGTCCGGCGTATCTGCCCCCATTGCATCGAAACTTATGAAGCGCCCCCCGAAGCCATGGAAGCCCTGGGATTGAAAGCCATACCCGGAACACCCTTTCTACGCGGCCAGGGTTGCTACCAGTGCAATGGAACCGGCTACAGCGGCCGTTGCGGTATTTATGAGATTCTGGATGTTACCTCGGAAATCAAGACCGCGATCATCAAAGGCAAGACCATGCATGAACTGGAAGAGCTGGCGGTGGAACTGGGGGTTTTGCGGACCTTGAAGATGGATGCGGCCGACAAGGTATTGCGCGGTTTCACCACGCTGGAGGAAGCCGGCGCGGCGGTGCTGGTTTGATCGGCTAAAAAAGCTACATTAGTTGAAAGGAAGAGATATAGTGAACGAACAAGTCAAGGATCGTGTGGCCACGGAATTCAGCGCGCTCTGGTTCGCGGGTCGCTGTCCGGTCTCTGGAACTGTAGGGTCCGCGGTTGCCGTGGCGCTGGCGCCGTTGCTTTTTTTCCCCTTGCCCGTTTTCTGGCGGGTGGTGTTTTTGCTGGTGCTTTTTGTTCTGGGCGGCAAGGCCGGTACGCGGGTCGAACGTTTGCAAGGCAAGAAAGATCCGGGGATCGTGGTCATGGACGAGCTGATCGGCCAGTGGCTAACCTTCCTGCCATTTGCCGCCTTGTCCTTGGGCTGGCTTGTTACGGGCTTTGTGTTGTTCCGGATTTTCGACATCACCAAGCCCCCGCCCGTACGGGCTTCTGAAAACTGGCTCCCCGGCGGATACGGCATCATGATTGACGATGTCCTGGCCGGCATTTACGCCTTAATCGTCCTCTCGCTGCTGCGGCTGTGTTTCGGTGCGTAGCGCATTTTCGCCTTGAGACAAGGCGCAAAAAAACCGGGCCGCCCATGGGACGGCCCGGCGAAGAGTATCGGCCCGCGGATCAATTACCAGACAAGGCGAAATTCATCACGGCGGTTCATGGCCCAGGCCTCTTCGTTGTGGCCCATGACAGCCGGACGTTCTTCTCCAAAACTGACGGTTTCAACCTGCATGGGGCTTACACCCAACAGCACAAGGTATTTTTTGGCTGCCAGGGCGCGGCGTTCGCCAAGGGCGAGGTTGTATTCAACCGTGCCGCGTTCGTCGCAGTTACCTTCAACAAGTACGCGCAAATTGGGTTTGCTTTTCAGTACTTCGGCTTTACGGCGCAGAATCTCCTGTCCCTGCGGGTTGATTGTCGAGCTGTCAAAAGGAAAATAGACCTTTTCTCCTACGATAATCCGTTGGCTTTCGGCAAGATTTCGAGCCTCAAGTTCGCTGTCGCTTAAACCGGTTCCGTCCCCAGCCCCTTGGGCTCCAGGAGGCATGGCGTTAGAATCCACGTTGGTTTTCGCACAACCAAACGAAAGCCCGATAAACAACATAAGTAGAATCGTTGCCAAACGTCCAATCCAAAGTTTCATTCGTTCCTCCATGGGCCACGCGTTACTTTCGCGTGGAGATGTGTTGCCCCGGCTTCAAAAATTTAGGCCGTGCACAAAAATAAGTTAAGATATTTGCAGGCAGTAGGGGGTTTGTCAAGATGGCGGAAGCTGATCTGGATGTTTATTACATTTTTTTTACAAAAACTCTTGTTTTCTGGTGCGACACCATACGTTGGTATGTTCATGAAATGTTTGCTCTGGAAAAAAATGGGTTACAAACGATCTGTTCAGATACGCCGCAGGTGCAGGGACCAACCGAATCGCAGCGAGGCCAGACGCAGGGCAAGACCGAAGCAACAGGCCGCCAATGCTGAGATGCGGGCCCCGAATCCGAAGGATACGCCGGCCGCGAACACTGCCGCGGTGACCAGAGCCGCGGAAGCGTAGATCTCCCGATGAAAAATGGAAGGGTGCGTGTTGCAGATAATATCGCGCAGGACCCCGCCGCCGCATCCGGTGAGCATGCCCATGAGGATGGCTGTTTCGACGCTGGTATGCAGTTCGAGAGCCACCCAGGCACCGGATATGGCAAAGGCAACCAATCCAATGGCATCAAGCACCAGCCAGAGCTTTTCAGGAAATTTGGATTCATCCGATGGGCCGATAAAATAGGTCAGTATGGCCGTGCACAGCGTAAGATAGAGCCACAAGGGGTCTTTTATCCAGAATATGGGATAATTTCCCAGCAACATGCAGCGTACGCTCCCGCCTCCATTGGTGGTCACAAAGGAGACCGCCGTCACCCCCAGTAGATCGAATCCGTGTTTGCGGCCGGAAAGGGCACCGGAAATGGCAAACACGACCGTCCCCAGAATGTTGAGTACAAAAAGAAAGGCATCCAGCTTGAGTTGCCCGAAAAAATGAGATTCCATCTGCAGCAGATCATACAGGCCGGAAAGCATGGCTCTACCTCAAAAATCCGTACGGGTCGAAGGTTCAGCCCAGGAGAATATTTCGGGCGAAGGAATCAGCGGAAATTTTGCTGGTTATTGACGGGCTTGTCAATTTCGGCCGGGCAATCTTTCAATGGAACAGCAACGGATTGGGAGGAGTTGTAAAAAAAAAGCCGGCGGGAAGTCCGCCGGCTTTGTGGAGTCAGGGGGGGACGGAAGGATCAGGACATTTCTTCAATGACCTGCGTGAGTTCCGCAGCCATTTTCGCCACATCCTGCACGGCCGAGGTGGACTGGATCATGACTTCGGAAGTCTGCCCGGAGAGGTTGTTAACCTCGTCAATGGCACGGTTGATCTGTTCGCTGGTGGCGGACTGCTCCTCGGCGGCCGCGGCGATGCCACTGACCTGTTCGGCCGCGTTTTCCATCAACGTAACGATAGAGTGCAGCACTTCTCCCGATCTTCCGGCCAGTTCGGTGCTTTCAGCAATTTTGTCCGCAGCCTTGTTGGTTGCCTGGATGTTCAGGTCCGTCACGGACTGGATGCTGCTGACCGCGCTGCCCACTTCGCGCGTGGCGTCCATGGTCTTTTCCGCGAGTTTGCGGACTTCGTCGGCGACTACCGCGAAGCCGCGTCCGGCTTCGCCTGCACGGGCGGCTTCGATGGCGGCGTTGAGGGCCAGGAGGTTGGTCTGGTCCGCGATATCGGAGATGACGTTGAGGATGTTGCCGATGCCCTGGGCCTGATTGCCGAGGTCCTGCATGGAATCTTTGAGACCCAGCGCGTGCTGATGCACCTCGCCTATCATTTTGATCAGGGCGTTCAGGTTCCTGGAGCCTTCTTCAGCCTGTTCTCTGGCATTGGTGGTGACATCCGCCGCATCTGACGCATTGCGGGCGACTTCGAGAACGGAAACATTCATCTGGTTCATGGCCGTGGCGGTTTCCGTCATCCGGTCCCGCTGCGATTCAGCGCCTCTGCTGGCCTGTTCGACCTGTGCGGACAGTTCATCCGCGGCGGAAGAAAGGTTCTGCGAGATGTTGTCCGCCACTGTTGCGGCACGGGAGATTTTCTCGTTCTGCAATTCAATTTGCCGCTGCTGCTGGCGGATATCGGTCAGATCAATCCAGTTGGTAACGGACCCGAGCAGAGTGCCGTCCATGTCGAAAAAGGGCGTGGTTGAAACATAGGCTATCAATTCCTGTCCTGATGGCAGGGACACAGTCACTTCCTGCTGCACTTTGATACGCTCTTTTATGGCCTTGTCGCCCAAAGTTTCCCTGCCGGCATCGTTGTAAAAGAATTCTCCAGAAGTCATCCCTATGTACGCATCAGGTTTTTTGCTCTTTTCCAGGAGGGTGCATTGCAATTCGTTCAGCCAGAGTATTTTGAAGTCGGGGCCCACGATAGCCGAGGGAATGGCAATGCCGTTGAGAACGCCTTCCGCGAATCCGAGTTTGTTCTTGAGTTCCGCGACCATCACCAGGATTTCATCGGAAAGTATCTTGAATTCGTACTTGTAGGCTTTAGGAAGTTTCGCGTTGAAGTCGCCGTGGGCGACTTTGGCCGCATAGTCCATGATGCCGTGGATCGGCGTCAGCACGATATTGCGCAGCAACAGCAAGAGGATGGCTATGACGATCAGCACGACGCAAACCCCGCCGATGATCAGTCCGTTGCGCTGGCTGATGGCTGTTTGGGCCAGGTCGTCTTCGTAAGCGCTCATCATAATCACCCAGCCGGTTTGCTGATCCGTATCACAGGCCAGCAATTTTTGCCTTCCTTCCCACTCGTAAGGAAAAACACCTTTTTTCTCCTTGAGGGCCCACTGAGTGAAATCAGATTGTGCGAGACTTTTGCCAAGCAACTTTTTGTCAACCGCGTGGGCGATGATGTTACCCTGAGCGTCGATCATAAAACCATAGCCGTCATTGCCGATGCGGTAGGGATCGATATTTTCCTGGGTAAACATGTCCCAGTTGGGCAGAATGCAGACCCCGCCCATGATGCCGCCTTTGCCGTCTTTTACCGGCACACTGACGAAAAACGTGCTGGGAACCCCATCCGCAGGCTGGCGGATGGTCGGTGAAATCCAGAGGTCCTTTCCAGCGAGAATCTCTTTGAAATATTCTTCCTCGCCTATGTTTTTTCCGCTCAGGTCCTTGCCCTGGGCGTTTTGCCCCACCATGATATAGCCGGAAGAGTCAAAGATAAACGCCGCCCAGATCCCCGGCAATTGTTTCACCATGCCTTCCACCAGGCTGTTCGCATCCGAATATTTTGCAACTTGCAGAGCGACACGCACGCCGCGTTGGGATGCGAACATCTTGCTCAAACCGGTGATCTCAGCAAGATAATCGTCCAGAGAATTCATGGTCGCCTGTACCAGGTTGGTCATGGCTTTTTCCTGGGTATCCACAGTGGCCCGGTAGGTGCTGGAGCTGATCCAGATGACCGCCGGAGTGACGATACAGACAATCACTATTGAAATGCTGAGAGCCAATACAGTATTGAGACTACGGATTTTTGACACAGTTCCTCCTAATCAACTTTCAACATTTGATAGTAAAAACAAGATGATGCCATGAGATGTCTCATGGTTTCCCCCCCCGCGCAGAACAGGTAAAGAAAATACCGCAACATAAGTTATTTTCTTACATAAGTGTTGCAAGTGAGATTTCAGCTAAAAGTATCAGACTATTTTATACCTAGTTTATGTTTTATGCAAACCTGAATGGGAAAAAAATAAAAGCAAATGACAAATGAATTAAAAACAGCAAGGAAGAAAAAGGCGGGTATGGAGGCGGATTATGTCCCTTCGCCGAACAGGGCGTCATAGCGCGTATTGTCGCCGGGACGGTTTTCATAACAGGTTTCGGCGCGAACGGCTGTTCCCAATTTCAACAAATGGCTGATGGTGACGAATGCGTATCCCCGTGCGCGGAGTTGTGGAATGAAAAGAGGGAGAGCCGCAGCCGTATGTTTGCCGCGACCGTTTGCATGACAGATGATAATTGCTCCCGGACGGACGCGTTGCAGTATGGTTGCGGCAATTGCCCCGGCACTGACGGCTCCTGAAGGGTCGCCCGTGACAATGCTCCATTGAATTGCAGGAAGACCGAAGCCGGCCAACGCTTGCAAGGCGTCCGGGCTGCAAGTGCCGTAGGGAAAGCGGAAGGTCAGCGGAATGGCGGGGATTAGGGCAATTTCGTTGTTTGAGATGCCCTTCTGCTGGGCTAGAAGCACGAGTTTTTCACGGAGCAGTTCGTACTGACTCTGGGTCCAGAGTATCTGCTCCCGCATACGCTCCCCCGACAACACGCGCAGGTTGCCGTGGGTCCAGGCGTGGTTGCCCAATTCGAAAAGCGGATCCGCCATGAGCTGCATGGCTTTCTCCTGGTGCGAGCGCAGCCATTTTCCGCCGACGTAGAAGGTGGCCGGGACAGCCTGTGCGCGCAGATAGTTGACGATGTTTCCGTCATAGCCTGTGATTTCTTTGGAGCGCTCGCAGACGTCAAAGGTCAGGGCGATGACTTTGCGTCCGTTTTCAGGCGCGACCGAGCGGATGGAGCCTTGCAGTGATTCCGGCAGGGGGGGCAATGATGTCATGGGCGACAAACGTTGGGGAGGGGTGAGATCCGGCTTGCGCAAGTAGCGAATTTGTTTGTCTTCGCCGGGGTTTCCGGCCAGTTCTTCCGGAGTCCAGCAGGCATGCAGCACGGCCTGCGAGCCATAGCTGTCCGCAGGAGCGTACCAGGTAGTCTCTTCGCCCGGTGCTGACGCACAGAGCAGCCCGAGCAGCAGCAGGCAGAAGCAGAATATTTGAAAAAAACGCGACATGTCGTACCACCGCGGGATGACGTTGGCTGGGCTGAGTCCGTCGTCAAGCCCTACGCTTTTGCTGGTAAAAAACAAGATCCCGGCAGAGTCTTGCAGCATGCCGGTGATTGTCGCATATCAGGAACATTTACTGCGGTAATGAAGAGGGAAAAGACTCCGGATCGACCTTAAACGCATTCCTGGGGGAGATTCGATACGTTTTTCGGCGGCACTTTGAGAGAAAACGGTTATTGCGGGCCCTCATTATCAGTTCGAGAGCCCGCGACGTACAAAAAAAATTTGCTACGCCCACCAGATTGAACGTGCGGGCGGATTGCCGAACGTGGTGAAGTCGTCGCCGGATTCTTTGAGCACTTCGTCAAGCTCTGCGATGGTAAAATCGTATCCTTCCTCGTTGGCGGTGGCTACGAAAGCCTCTTTGGTCGGAATGGCGTTGTACTTTGCCTTTAAAGTCTTATCCTCTCCGCCTGCGATGAGCAGACGCTCCACTTCTTTTTTGGACATTGTAATGCTCCTTGTTAGCAACAAAATGGGGTATGGCTTAATTCGGATTAAAAGAGCCGGCGCGCATGGCGCCGGCTCACTCAGTACCCTACCTTTAGCGTGGGGTCTGGCTCTCCGTCAAGTGTCTGTCTCAGTCCGGGGAAAGAGACGGATGAAAGAAAAAGCCGGGCTGTTCTTGCGGCAGATAGTAAAGTCCTCGCCAGCTGGCGAGGACTTTGTCAGCATTCTGCCCCCGTAAAAAACGGGGGCAGACAATGCAAGGAAGGGGATGCAGGCATCAGGCCTGCGCTTCGGATTCCGCGCTGGCACGGTACTTGGCGGAGTACACCAGAAAAGCGATCAAGGCGGCCACGGCACTGGCCACGCCGATGATGTTGGAGATTTCGCCAGGCAAATTAAAGCCGATCTTCGCCTGGAGGATAAAGGATACGTCCACGGCGGTCATGAAAGTGGCCGGCAGGGAAGCGATCCAGTGGAACTTGCCCTTGTGGGCCAGATAAATGGCGGCGGCCCAGAGAACGAGCATGGACAGGGTCTGGTTGGACCATCCGAAGTAGCGCCAGATGATGTTGAAGTCGTTCAGGGAGATCAGAAAAGCCACCACAAACATGGGAATGGCGATGAGCAGCCGCTTGGCAGCCTTGCTCTGGTCCATCTTGAAGGTCTCGGCCAGAATCAGGCGGGACGAACGGAATGCGGTGTCGCCGGAAGTGATAGGCAGGACAATGACGCCCAGAATGGCCAGGAACCCGCCCACAGGACCAAGCAGCGTATTGCATACTTCGTTAACCACACCGGCGGGAGATCCGGTCTTGATGGCGGCCTGCAGCAATTCGGGATTGTCGTAGAAAGACAAGCCTGCCGTGGCCCAGATCAGGGCGATGATGCCTTCGACAATCATGGAACCGTAGAAAACCATGCGGCCTTTGTTTTCATTTTTGAGGCAACGGGCCATGAGCGGAGACTGCGTGGAATGAAAACCACTGATGGCGCCGCAGGACAGGGTGATGAACAGCAGGGGCCAGATGGGCGTATGTGTCGGATGGGTGTTGATCATGAAATCCAGGTTGGGCAGGACTGCATGGTCGCTAAATCCCAGACCGCCCATGACGCCGAAGGTCATGAAAAGCAGCAGGGCGCCGAAGATGGGGTAAAGGCGTCCGATGATTTTGTCGATGGGCAGTACCGTTGCCAGAAAATAGTAACCGAAAATGCATGCGGTCAGCAAAGGAACGTTGATACCAGTCAGGTTGCCCAGGAGTTTGGCCGGGCCGAGCACGAAAACAACGCCCACCAGCACGAGCAGCAGCAGTGAAAAGACGCGCATGATCTGCCGGGCTGTCATACCCATGTAATTGCCGACCACTTCCGGGATGGAAGCGCCGTTGTCACGGACGGAAAGCATGCCGCTGAAGTAGTCGTGCACGGCGCCGGCAAAGATGGAGCCGATTACGATCCAGAGCAGGGCACTTGGGCCGTAGAGAGCGCCCAGAATAGGGCCGAAAATGGGGCCGAGGCCGGCGATGTCCAGCAGCTGGATAAAAAAGACTTTCCAGGTGGGCATTTCCAGATAGTCCACGCCGTCGGACATGGTCTGGGCCGGTGTCGGCCTGCTGGAATCCGGGCCGAAAATGTTATCAACGATTTTTCCATAGGTGAAATAGCCGACAATCAACAAGCCGATGCACAGGAACAGGTATACCATGGCGTCCTCCCTCCAGAGTGGGACAGTGAGTTAAAGCGGAGCAGGGACGCGCGTGCACAAGGGCGCGGACCTCAGCCTGCGAACACCGTCTCCGTTCGCACTACGGCGCGTGCGTCGGCGACGGTTTGTTCTGGCCGGGGAATCCGCATGGAAATACGGGTTCCCGCTCCAGGGTTACTATGGATCTTGAGCCCGTAATTCGGGCCATAATTCCGTATTAAACGCTGGTGACAGTTGGCCAGACCGATTTTATCGGTACGTAGCGCCGTACGTCCCAGGGACGGCTGCAGCGCCTCGTCTATCTGTTCACGGCCGATGCCCACGCCGTTGTCGGAAATTTCAATGCAGAGAACGTTTTTTTCCACCTGGGCCAGCAGGCGCACTTCTCCGCCATCTTCTTTTTGGGCAAGACCGTGGCGGATGGCGTTTTCGATGATGGGCTGAATCATCAGCGGAGGAGTGGGCCACTGTCTGGCTTCATCGCTGATGGCGGCGGAAAACTGAATACGGTCGCCGAAACGGGCCTTTTCTATGGCCAGATAGGCATCCACCTGTTCGAGTTCGTCGGAAAGGGGAATCAGCTCGCGGCTGTTGTCCAGATTTTTGCGCATGTACAGGGCCAGATCCAGGATCAGACCACGCGCTTTTCCCGCGTCCGTACGGCAAAGCGAGGCAATGGCGTTGAGCGAGTTGAAGAGAAAATGGGGGTTGATCTGAGCCTGCAGCCGGCCGATTTCGGCCTGGGCCAGCAACCGGTCCCTGGCCTCGATTTCCTCCAGTTCGAGTTGCGAGGAAAAAAGTCCGCCCAGGCCTTTGGCCAGCTCGTAGGTAACCGGACTCAGCGGCTGGTCCGCAGTTCCGTAAAATTTTAGGATGCCTACCACACTATCCTGCTTGCGCAGCGGTACGATGACGGCCTCGCGGAAGGGGCAGTCCGGACAGGAACAGCCGATTGCGTTCTGGCTGTGCAGAAACGTGGGCTTTCCGGATGCCACCACGCTGCGCGTGGCCTGGGTTATCAGATCCTGGCCGGGCAGGTGATGGTCCGCACCGACTCCCGCATGGGCCAGCACCGTGGTCCGGTCCGTCAGAGCCACAGCCGCCACACTGACTTCGGAGAGGATGATGTCCGCGGTTTCGCGAGCGGTTTCGTAGTTCAGGCCGAAACGGAGATGGGCCACCGTGCGGTTGGCGATGGCCAGAATTTTTTGGGCGGAGTTGGAATCCCGAACCTCATGAAAATGATTGTACATTACAATGATATGTAGAAACAGACCGGCGCCGACGGAGTTCAGGACCACCATGGGAATGGTGATCACCTGCACCAGGCTCCAGGCTTCGGCAAAAGGACGGGCCAGGGCCAGAACCAGCAACATGTGCAGGGACTCTCCCACAATGGCCAGCACGGAAGCCGTACGCCAGTCCAGGGCGCGGCGACCCAAATGCAGATGCAGCCAGCCTGCCGCGGCTCCCTCCAGAATGGTCGCCAAAGCGCAGGGCGTGGCGGAAAATCCTCCGATATCGATGAGAAAGCGCCATCCGCCGGCAATGAATCCGGCGCCAAGGCCCACAACCGGACCACCGAACAAGCCGCCGGTGATAACGCTCATGGCGCGCAGGTTGGCGTAGGAGTGAAATACCGGATCGGCGCTGTAGTTGCCCATGATGCCAAACAGGCCGAAAATAAAGGCCAGAAAGATTTTTGTGGTGAGCAATTCGTTGCTGATGCCCAGCCGCCCCAGCCGACGGACCGGCCTGAGGGTGAAGAGGACAAACGCCGCGGCCAGCATCAGGACCACGTATTGTGCAAGGGTGATGACCAGCATCATGATTTCATTAGTTGCCATTTCGGTTCCTATAATACGCGCATTTGGGTGCCAGGTAAGGCGGGAAATACTCAATGACCATTTCCTGCGGACGAATGGCCGGTTTAGCGGGATGAACCAGAACTCTGTTTCAAAGACCGATACGTGCTTTCAGTTCGCGGGCATTGGCCTTGCTGACGGGGATTTCCGTCTGCTCGGGGTTTTTGATTGTCAGAAGATAGCGTCCGTTTTCCCAGGATGTGACCGCCTGGACATGTGCCAGATTGACGAGAAAGGCGCGGTGGCAGCGAAAGAATAATTCGGGGCTGAGGCGTTCGCCCAGGGATTCCAGGGTGGAACCGGCCTGCGCGGGGAAAAATTCTTTGTAGGTGTGCACATAGACGCGTTTATTTTCCGCACGGCAGTATAGGATTTCCTCCGGATCGAGCAGCAAAAGCCGGCCGCTATGCTCCACTGGAATCCGTTTGCAGGACTGGCTCCGGCCAAGGCTCAGGGCGGCCAGCAGACGGTCCACCGCATCCTTGCCAGCGCCAGGGCCTTTGCGTTGCAACAGGCTGCGGGCCCGTTCCACGCTTTTGGCGATGCGGTCTTCCGTAAAGGGCTTCAGCACATAATCGATGGCGTTTTCGTCAAAAGCCCGTATGGCGTAGTCGTCGTAGGCCGTGGCCATGACCACCAGCGGCGGGTTGGGCATGGCGCAGAGTTCGCCGGTAACGAAAAAGCCGTCTTGCCCGGGGAGGTGAATGTCCAGAAACACCAGGTCGGGCGCATGTTCGGCAATGGCCTGCAGTGCGGCGCGGGCCGTGGACGCCAGGGCCACGATCTCCACGTTGTCCAGACAGGAAAGCAGATAGGCCAGCTCATCCCTGGCCGGAGGTTCGTCATCGACGACAAGGCAGCGCAGCGGTGCAGGCATCATAGGAAAACCATAGCTGTTGCATGGGGCCTTGGCAACCGGCCTGCGCACATACGGGCGCTTGTTTTGTTGCCAGTTCGATTGAGATCATTTATTGCGCACAGAGTATTATGCTACCGTTAAAAAGGTTTTTTGAATGCAAAAAAATCCGGACTTGTTTGTAAAAAATGGAATCCTGCGCTCGCTGGCGCTCGTCTGTGTTGTTTTCGCTGTGTATGGGAACACGCTGACTTTGCCGTTTGTTTACGACGACAGCCTTAATATTCTCGAAAATACGCGGATTCATTCGTTCAGTCCGCTCTGGGGGCCTTTGATCACCGATTCCGGGCGAGGCGTAAGCGGACGGCCCCTGGCTGCGCTCTCTTTTGCCGTGAATTACGCTATCAGCGGCGAGCAGACCTGGAGCTACCATCTGGTCAACATCCTGATTCATGCCGCCGTGGCAGTGATGCTCTGTAACCTGATTCTTCTGATGCTCAAGGAATGCCCCGTCACCGGCAGCGCTTCTCGCCGAATCAAGTCCGCGGCCCACTGGCTGGCGTTCTGGAGCGCGCTCCTGTGGTGCGTCCATCCGCTGACCACCCAGGCCGTGACGTACGTAACCCAGCGCCTTGAATCCCAGGCCGCATTGTTTTTTGTATGTTGCATCTACTGCGCGGTCAGAGGGCGCAGTGCGAGAAAACCGGGCCGCTGGTATCTTGCGGCCATTGCTGCGTACCTTTTGGGAGCAGGGACGAAAGAATCCGTGATTCTCGCGCCCTTTCTCATTGCTGCCTACGAATACATCATACGCGGCAAAGGTCCTGCAGAGTTTTTTGCGGAAGCAAAGTTGCTGTATGGAGGACTGGCCGTTGCAATGGTCCTGCATATCATACTTATCTTGTTCGGCGGCCAGCTGGATGAAGGGGTGAAAACCACGCTTATTCCCATGCATAGTTATATTTTTACCCAGGGAGAAGTGCTGCTGCATTATTTTCGGCTGGTTTTCTGGCCTGCGCCTCTTATCCTGGATTATGGGTGGGAGACAGCAACGTTCTGGCAGGGGGTGGGGCCGTTCCTGCTTATCCTCGCTCTGGTATGCGCAACGTTGTTCTGGGCTCTGTGCCGGAGAGCCTGGAGTTTTCCGCTGGTCTGGATATTTTTTACGCTGGCCCCGACGAGCCTTTCGCCCATGGTTGATCCAGCGGTGGAATACCGGATGTATGTTCCTTTGATGGGGGTTGTATTCCTTGTGGTATTAGCCTGTGCGCAAGGCCTTGACCTCCTCGGACGCTCGGGACGTACCAGCAGGCTGCGCCTTGTTTCAGGGCTGTTGGGTGTGTTGGCCGTACTTTGTTTGGGCTGCGTTTCGGCGCAACGCAATACGGATTACAGCGACGAGCTGAAGCTGTGGGAGGATAACATGGCAAAGCGCCCTTTAAACTGGCGCGGATATTATAATCACGGGGTTACACTGCAGAACAGGAAGCGCTTCGGTGACGCTATCGATTCCTATCTGCGTGTTCTTGAGGTAAAACCCAAGTCTTGCAAGGTCTACATCAATCTGGGCATTTGTTTGATAAATGAAAATAATCCTCAGGATGCGTTGTCTTTTCTGGAGAGAGCCAAAAAATGCTACGGAGAGGCAGAAGATCTGCGCGCGTATGAGCTTTCGGCCAATGCCTATAAAATAATGGGCAATTTTGAAGCCGCCGTGGATGAGATGCGCGAAGCGGTACGGATTGATCCCAGCTCGGAACGTCTGGCATTTCTGTTAGGGCTTATGTACCTCAAGGCGAATAACAGGAACATGGCCCTCCAGCAGTTTTGCCGTGCCGGCGCACTGTCGGGACGCTGGGAACAGCAGGCCGCTGAATTGCACAAGACGCCGCAGGAGTTGCGCGCGATGTGCGCGCCGTAGCTATCCGCCCACGATCCAGGTTAGCGGCACGATAAGCAGCAACGCGGGCAGCAGATTGGTCAGCTTGATGCGTTTCAATTCGAGCAGGTTGCAACCGATGCCGATGATCAGTACGCCGCCTGTGGCCGTGAGTTGGGTGGTGACCAGTTTGGAAAACACGCTTTCCAGCCCGGAGGCAAAAAACGTGAGGCCATACTGGTATAACAGCAGCGGAATGGCAGAAAAAAGTACGCCAGCGCCATAGGTGGTCGCCAGGGCAATAGCTGCAAAGCAGTCCAGCATGGACTTGGTGTAAAGCAGGGTGGGGTCCTGGCGCAGCCCTTCGTCAAAGGCGCCCAGAATAGTCATCGGGCCGATGCAGAAAATCAAAAAAGCCGTGACCATGCCGTCGGAAAAGAGCGCGTTGTCGGACTTGACCAGATTTTTCAAACGGGTCGCCGCGCTGTCGAAACGCTCCTCCAGATGCAGAAGCTCTCCGGCTATCCCTCCCAGCACAATGCTGAAAATCAGGGTCAGCGGCTGTTCGAACGTTATGGCCATACGTATGCCTATGACCAGGGTGCAGAGGCCGAGCCCCTGAAACACAATTTTGCGGCAGGATTCCGGCATTCGACCCCGCAAGACCAGGCCGAGGAAGCCGCCGAAAACCACTGCGGCTACATTGGTGAGCGTACCGATGGGAAACATGGTGGCTCTGTATCCCAAAGAAAGGCAAAGCGCCAGATCTTCTTATTGCCGCCGCTGGCGAAGATTTGCTCAAACCTCTTCCTCGGTTTCATAGTTCAGCGCCAGCAACATGGTCTGCGCAATGATTTTACGCGGCCAGATCAGGTATTTCGCTGCTTCATGGCAAAAATTGTCGTCCACCCATCTGGCGCCGTCCTGCAGGCTCGCCTGTTCAGGCCGGAACCTTTCTCCCATGGCGCTGCATCCGGGCAGGCCCAGCTGAAGCAGATAGGCCATCAGGGTGTTGGAAAAACTGATGATGATCCGAATTTCCTCCAGTGTATCGGGCTGGATAATCCGCAGCGGCACACAGCAGGCAGCTTCGATTTCATCACGCTGCCCATGATTGATAAGCGGGCAAGCGCAGCCCACCAGCGGAGTTTCCTGGTTCCGCGTATCATAGCTGGCCAGAAAGTGAATCCAGCAGCTGTTGAGAATGTCCGTGACAGGACCGTCCAGAATTTTTTGAAAGTCGCCGGCATGTTCTTCCGTGACCGTTATGAAGCCCTGAGAGCAGCCGGGCAGGACAACATTTTGAATCCAACCGGATTGCTCCTGTATACGCATTTGCAATTCCAGCGCGTCGAATGCCGTGCCCGGCAGTTCCTTGATGCGCCAGCCGTCAAGTTTCGGTTGCAGGACATTTCGGAAACACTCGACGATGGTAACCACCGCGTACATGTTTTTTTCGGCGATTTGCTCCTGAGACAAAGGCGGTTGCAGCGTGTGTAGCAGTGCTGGTTCGATCAGCGAAGATGAGAAAAGGTGCTTCAGTCTGTTAATCAGTGTCATTGGTTGCTCCTTTTTTCAACAGTAAATGCCAGGATGGTGCCAACTTGCTATTTTTTCAGTGAAGTCACAAAAGAAGAGGATTTAATTATATAAAACAAAAGATTATGTTGTTTGAAAAATAATAAACGAATGGCTGTGAAGGATTTCAGCAAGGCACAGAGTTGAAAATCCGGCTCAAAAATGACGATATTTCATATGTTTTTTGAACTTGCGCAAAATCACTCTCAGTATGAGATTGATGGTCCGCAACGGCCTGTGGTACAGCTTGTTTCCCAAGGGCTGCGGGATTTTGGCGCAGCGTATTGTATAGCTTTTTAAGGGGATATGGAGCATGCTTACGAAACGTGCCGTGGTTTTCATCGTCATGAGCGTGGTTTTGAACTGTGCCGCGTACGCGCAGGGGGCCGGGCTTCCCGAAGGTTTCGTTTATCTATCAGAGGAAATTCCGGACATTGTGGTGGATTTGCGTTATTATGGTGAGAATAATTTTCTAGGCGCGCGGGTGGATGGGTATGAAGCGCCCAGGGCGATACTTTCTAAGCCCGCGGCTCTGGCTCTGAAAGGTGTGCAGGAAGACTTGCGTGCCTTCGGGCTGGGGCTGAAAATTTTCGATGCGTACAGACCGCAGCGGGCAGTGGACCATTTCGTACGCTGGGCCAAGGATCTCAAGGATACGAAGAACAAGGCCCGGTTCTATCCGGACGTGGATAAAAAAAATCTGTTCCGGGACGGCTACATTGCCTCCAAATCCGGACATACGCGCGGCAGCACCGTGGACCTGACCATTATTTCGTTGCAAAAGCCTGATGTGGGCAGGCAATTGGACATGGGCACCACCTTTGATTATTTCGGCGAGGCTTCCTGGCCGGGCAACCTGGCCATGGACGCAGGCGTAAGGGGCAGCCGCATGTTGCTGCAGACTCTGATGCGCAAACACGGTTTCGCGGGTTATAGCAAGGAATGGTGGCATTTCTCATTGAAAAACGAACCCTATCCGGACACATATTTCGATTTTCCCATTAAGTAGAAAGGTGGCCTTGGAGACCACCCCTGTTCTACTGCTTCAAAAAGCTTCAGTTGCGTAAACGCGTCTTCTAACATAAGAGGCAGCGTACGTCGGCTGTTGCCGTTTTGCATTATTTTTAGGAGGACCCGATCATGGAAGCTGTCATTCGTACCAATATAGCTGAATACCCGCTGGCATCGCGCGGCAAGGTACGGGATATTTATGAAATTTCTCCCGAAACCCTGCTGATCGTGACCACGGACCGCATTTCGGCCTATGATGTCATCATGGACGAACCCGTACCGTCCAAGGGGATCATTTTAAACAAGATTACGCTGTTCTGGATGGAGAAATTCAGCAGCCTGACATCCAATCATATTCTCGCCGCTGATGTGGCGGATTTTCCCGCTCCATTGAAAGCCTACCGCGAACAGCTCGAAGGTCGTGCCGTTCTGGTCCGCAAGGCCAAACCCCTGCCCATCGAATGCATCGTACGCGGTTTTATTACCGGCTCGGGCTGGAAGGACTACAAGGCCACGGGCAAGGTCTGCGGTTATGAACTGCCCGCCGGACTCCTGGAGTCCCAGAAGCTCGAAAAGCCGCTGTTCACGCCGTCCACAAAGGCCGAGCTGGGGGATCACGACGAAAACATCACCGTAGCCCAGGCCGCGAAGCTGATCGGCAAAGAACAGGCCGAAAAAGTGGCGGCACTTGCTGAGGAGCTGTATTCCACAGGCCGCGACTACGCAGCAGAGCGCGGCATCCTCATTGCCGACACCAAGTTCGAATTCGGCATGATCGATGAAGGAATTATTCTCATCGACGAAGTGCTGACTCCGGATTCCTCGCGTTTCTGGCCGCAGCAGGGCTATGAGGCAGGGCGTTCGCAGCCGAGCTTCGACAAGCAGTTCCTGCGTGACTGGCTCTCGAACCAGGACTGGAACAAACAGGCGCCCCCGCCGCGTTTGCCCCAGGAAATCATCGACCAGACCCGTGCCCGCTACGTGGAAGCCTATGAAGTTCTGACCGGCGAAAGACTCGGTGTATAGTTAGAAAAAGTTTTTTCGGAGGCTTGGGAATCATTCTGCAGAAAGGTTCCCAAGCCCTTTTTAAAATTTTGGTTGATAAGCAACCCGCAGTAACTGATACAATTCCCCCTTTTTTATTCGCGCATCCGGCAAAAACGTTCTCAGCGATTCTAAGGACCGAAAGAGACGTACGAGCCCCGGACTTCGCAACCCTGTCGGGGGATGGGGCGAGCAGTCCCGCGACGTTAACGATAACGTTCTACCAAGAGGTTCCCCATGCCCGAACACGGCGCACTGGTGCAGATGCTGAGTCCGCGCGGCAAGCGTTACATGATCCGCGTTGGCGTCAGCGACGATCTGCACACCAACGATGGTTACATTCGTATGAGCGCGATAGAGTCCGCGCAGTACGGCGAAGAACTGCTGACGCACCTGGGCAAGCCGTACAAGCTGCTCAAGCCGACACTCTATGACCTGGTCAAGGGAGTGAAACGTCAGACCCAGATCATCTATCCCAAGGAAATCGGCTATATCTGCATAAAGCTCGGGGTCGGGCCGGGAGTCCGGATCATTGAAGCCGGGAGCGGCTCCGGCAGCCTCACAACAGCTTTTTCCTGGTTCGCCGGACCGGAGGGCAGGGTCTACACCTACGAACGCCGCGAAGAGTTTCTCAAACTCTGCCGCCGCAACCTCGAATGGGCCGGAGTGGGAGAGAATGTCGAACAGTTCAACCACGACATAGCCGATGGTTTTTTACAGACCAACGCGGACTGTCTGTTTCTGGATGTGCGTACGCCCTGGGATTATCTGGACGCGGCCGCCAAAGCCGTGATGCCGGGCGCACCCCTGGGCTTTCTGCTGCCCACCACCAACCAGGTTTCCCAATTGCTGGAAGGTCTGGAGCAGGGTCCTTTTGCCGGGGTGGAAGTGTTGGAAATACTTGTCCGCCATTACAAGCCCGTGGCCGAACGCTTGCGTCCGGACGACCGGATGGTGGCGCATACGGGGTTTCTGGTTTTTGCGCGCCAGGAGGAAAAACGCGTGCCTCAGGTAACGGTGCCCGAAGCCGTATCCGAGATCTTGCCTGAAAGCTTGCCCGAAAATGCGGATCAGGAGTCAATAAGCGAAGAAGTTGCGCCGGAAACGCCTGAGGAAAATCCGGAAGAATTGTAAAAAATGAAACAGCCGGACAGCGTCGTAAAAACGATGCGGTCCGGCTGATTATTCGCACTATGATTGGGGTGGATTACATGGGGTAAGCGCCCAGTCCCCAGTCTTCCAGGTTGTAGTAATTTCCGTATACTTCGCCGCGTCCGGTGGCGAAGGTCAATTTCCGCTTTAAAATGCTCTGCCTCCATCTGGGATGGGTGCCTTCCGAAACGACTTCGGCAATAACTTTGAGTTTGTCGGTTTCGTTAAGGATCTGTCTGTCGTGAATTTCGAATTCGTACTCACGCTTGACGGTTCTGCTCAAACCGCCGTTCTGGCGGGCGATGTCGAACATCATGGCGACGCCCAGTTCATTGCGTAAACCAAAGGCTTCTGCCTGGCCTTCCGCCAGGTTCCAGTAGACTTCTTTGGCACGGGCCACCTGAAGCTGCTGTACCTGGGCATGTTCGCCCAGCAGGTCGAAAGCTGCTCGCCATTCGGGCGCCACGCCGTAGTTGGTGGTGCCGGTGGAAATTTTTGCGGCCCAATAGAGCTGCTTCTCCAGAGGTTCCGCCAAAATGTCCATGAGTTCATTGTAGTGATTTTTAAAGCATCTTTCCAACAGTTCCGTATCGATCTGTTTGAGAAGACGCTGGATTTCACCCTGGCGCAGGGTGAAGCCGATGATGCCCCAGGTCAAGCCGGCGCCGTTGTAGTTGCCCACGGTTTTCCGGAAGCCGAAGCCTTCGAAGCAGGCGGTCATTTGCAGGCAGCGGTCGAACAGGCTGGGAGCTCCGGTACCGGTCAGAATACGCCAGGTTGTGGCGTCCACTGCGCCGTGCCGGGGAAGGCTGCGACTTTCCTGGAATGAAATAATGGCACCTTCCGTATACTTACCGAATTTTCCGTCGATGCCTCCGGTAGGGTCAAATCCTTCGCGCGCCAGATGGAGCTGCAGTTCTTCAATCAGGTGCCCTCGAAGCGTGCCCTCTCCGGGAGCGGGACGGCGAAAAAAAATTCTATTCATGCTGTTTCTCCACAGTGGACTCCTCGTAAGCGGTTGCTTTTGTCGGTAGTCGAAAATTGGCAATTCAAATTCATACCCCCAACTGGGAATATATAGCTACAAAATTGGATTGTCATCAGTCAATGCTCTCTTGGACTGATTTAGCGTTTCTTGCCATGAAAAGGTTAGGAAGCCCTCAGGCATTTTCCTGAAACAAGTGAAATTTGCTTAAGGAGCGAGCCTTGTTTCCAAAACGAAATGCGTCAACTCAACGAAATATAAAAAAACAAAAAAGGGCGCCGCAAAGGGCGCCCTTGAACAAGCTGGTTAGGCGACTAGTGCGGTCTAGTAAGCTTCGTCGTCCGCCAGTTCTTCTGCCGTGACTTTGAAGCTGAAGTTCCAGTACACCCAGAACTGATACAGCAGTACCACAGGCACCATGACCCCGGCAACGCCCAGCATGATCTGCAGCGTCAGTGTGCTGGAAGCCGAATTGTAGATGGTCATGCTGTAGGCAGGGTCCAGGCTGGAAGGCAGCAGGGCCGGAAAAATGCCCAGTACGCCGAAGAAGGTGACACCGAGGATGGCGATGGCCGAACAGATCCAGGCGGCAAGCACTTTGCCTGAGCCCAGGAATATTCTGGTCAGCCCGAGGCCGATGACCGGCAGCAGGATAAAGGGAATCAACGCCGGAATGGCCTGATAATTGGCGTAAAGATTGGTGGCCGTGCTGGACCAGGCCAGAAACAGCACTGCAACGCCAAGGTAATAGGGCCAGATGGTACGCGCTGCTTTCAGCGCGCGCGTATGCAGGGGATCTTCTGCCTTGATGGCCAGAAAGAGCGCACCGTGATAGCAGAACATCAGGACAAAAAACACGCCGCCTGCCAGGCCGTAAGGATTAAGCAGGCTGAGGAGATTGCCCTGGTTGACTCCGTTGGCATCCAGCGGAATGCCTTTGAAGATGTTGGCAAAAGCGACTCCCAGCAGCAGGGCCGGGAGAAAACTGCCGAGAATGTGGCAGATGTCCCAGATTTTACGCCAGGCGGCGCTGTGGACTTTACCGCGGAATTCAAAGGATACGCCGCGGATGATCAGGGCGAAGAGCAGCAGAAGCAGCGCGGAATACAGGCTGCTGAACATGACGGCGTAGGTTTTGGGAAAGGCCGCGAACGTTACGCCGCCGGCCGTGATCAACCAGACTTCGTTGCCATCCCAAAAAGGACCCTGGGCATTGTAGATCACCCGTTTTTCGTGCTCGTCTTTGGCGATAAAGGGCATCAGGGTGCCCATGCCGAAGTCAAAGCCGTCGAGAATGAAATAGATGGCCCACAATAAGCCCCATAAAACGAACCATATGGTCTCAAGCATGGAAAAAACCTCACTCGTTTGATCTGTGCAAATCTTGCATACTTTTCCGGTTAACAGGGCTCTTACGCGGAGACAATCTTATCCGGGCCTTTCCGGGCGTATTTGAAGAGCAGGAAGATATCAACCGCGCCCAGAAGGGCGTATACCAGAATGAACGCAATCAACGATACGCCCACCTGCGATGGTTCGATGGGAGAGGCTGCGTCCGAAGTCCGCATCAGGCCGAAGACGATCCAGGGCTGTCGGCCGACTTCCGCGAGAATCCAGCCGCACGAAGTGGCGATGTAGGGCAATGGGATTGCATAGACCAGGATACGCGTCAGCCAGGTGGTTTCCTCAATTTCCTTACGATAAAAGAAGGCCAGCGCGGCAAGCACGATCAGCAGCGTGCCCACTCCGACCATGGTACGGAACCCGAGAAAAGGAAGCCAGACGGGCGGGCGTTCGTCCTCGGGAAAATCCTTCAATCCTTTCACGACCGCGTTGGGGTCGTGGTAGGCTATCAGGCTCAACCCACTGGGGATGCTGAGCCACTCAACCAGGTTGCGTTCGTTTGCCGGATCCGGAATGAGCAGCAGGTGCAGAGGCGCGCCTTTTTCGGATTCCCACTGGGCTTCCATGGCAGCCAGTTTGGAGGGCTGCAGTTCGGCCACCTGCTGGCCGTGGTGGTCGCCCTGAAGCGCTACCAGAATCGTGAAGGTCAAAGCGAAGATGGCGCTGATGTTGAACGAGCGCTTGAAAAAGTCCAGTTCATTTTTGCGAAGCAGGTGCCAGGCCGAGATTCCCATCACAAAGAAGGATCCGAGAACCCACGAGGCCATGACGGTGTGTAAAAATTCATTGATGGCAAAAGGTTGTGTGATGATTGCAATAAAGTCGTCCAGCTCTGCCCGGCCGTTGCGGATCACGTAGCCGACCGGATGCTGCATCCAGGCGTTGGCGATGAGAATCCAGAGCGCCGAGAGGTTGCCGGCAATGGCAACGAGCCAGATGGCCGTACAGTGCATTTTTCGGGAAAGTTTTTCCCAGCCGAAAACCCAGACGGCAATGAAGGTGGATTCCAGGAAAAAGGCCGCAGTCGCTTCGATGGCCAGCAAAGAGCCGAAAATATCGCCGACATACTCGGAATATTTGGACCAGTTGGTGCCGAACTGAAATTCCAGAGTGATGCCGGTGACGACCCCCAGAGCAAAGTTTATGAGAAACAGCTTGCCCCAGAATTTGGCCATGCGTTTGTAAGTTTCATCGCCCGTGCGGACGTATTGGGTTTCCATGACCGCGATGATCACGGATAGCCCGAGGGTAAGTGGTACGAAAATGAAATGGAATAATGTGGCGACCGCGAATTGCAGCCGTGAAAGCAGGACAACGTCCATAAACAACCCCCTTTCCGGGTAAACATGAATTCACGCGCCGAGGCGGAAGGGAAGCCCGGCCAGTACTAACAATACCAATCCAGAATGACGAGAAAAAATGTATCCTACACCCCCGGCCTAATCAATCATTATTTTGAGAAAATGATTATTAGTTGGTTCTCCCTGTCAATATTTGGAATACGGTATGAAAAGATCCTAACATGCTTTTTTCACGAGTTGAATTTATTTCTACGTTAAACGTAAAAAAAGAAGTTTCTATTCGTAATCCCCCCATCTATGGCTGCAGAGAGTGCAAATAGCAATGATCATTGACGCCTGATAAAGCGTATGGCCCGCAAAAAGCTCTGCCAAGAAACGGGTTGCCGTCCTGTAAAAAACCGCATTGCGTTTTTGATAAAAATTTAGTATTTCTCTTAAAAAAGATTAGAATTTATCAGCATTCGCATGGTGAATAATAAAATCGTTTTCTTTCAACAGGATGGCAGCTGTTTATCTGCTGTGAGTACAACCAGCCGAATGTCGGGGAAAGAGCATGCTTACCATTTCTGAATTGGCGAAACGTTATGACCTGGCCGAATCCACGGCCAGGTACTACTGCAAGCGGTTCAGGCAGTTTCTGCCGCACGTGGGTACGGGAAAGCGCAGGCGGTATCTGGAGACCGGAGTGCCGGTTTTTGAGGATATTCTCGCGGCCATGCAGAAAAACAAGAATGCCAACGCCGTTGAGGTGTATCTGCAGTCGAAATATACGCAGACCGGAGCCAGCCCCGCCGCCATGGCCAAAGCCGGACCGGTCGCCGGACCCGCTGCGGCGATGCACGTCACTCCCGGCGGGCTGCAGCAGGACTTGCTGGAGCAACAAACCAGAGCCCTGGTTCGTATTGCCGATGCGCTGGAATGTCTTGTGGGACGAGACAAAACGGCCGGTGCTCCGGAAACTGTTGCAAGCGGACAGGCGGAGCAGGGCCGGGAACTGGCCTCACTGCGGGAAGAAGTCCAGGAATTACGGACATTGCAGCTCGATGCCGAACGCCTGCATCAGAATGATCTGGAACAACTGCGCAAGTGGCTGGCCCGTCTGGGGCGTGAGCGCAAAGAGAATTGAATCGATGAAATGTGTCATTTGCGGCAAAAAAGCGTGCATTGGGTTTGACTCCTGGCCTCAATCCGAGACCATGGGGCTGTGCGAGGAGCACATGACGGAAGTCAATATCTGGCGATTGCAGCGGATGCAGGATGTGAAGCAGGCCGACGCTAACAAAGAGGCGTCAGGCAGCGGAAAAAAACAGAAAATTTCCTAAGCAGAATTAGAGCGCTCTCTCCTCCCCCTTGTGGTTTGGATTTTGCATCATTTCCATTGATGTATCTCAAGCCATAAGGGGGTTTCTTATGGATATCTCGTTACTTCGCGAAATGCTCGCTGCAAAGACCGCCATAAATGTGACGCGGGGCATGAATTACCAGCAGGCCTTGCGATCTGCGCAGGCTGAAATACTGGGCAAGGCAGGCCGGAGTTTCTCCAGGCTGGATTTGTTCTGTTTTCGCGCACGACTGACCGGGGCCGCCCGCTCTTTGGCGGCGTCCAGGCTCAAGTGAGAACAGGCTTATGGCAGGGGATAAATTGTCCGGCCAAAAGACCTCAGGTCAGTTTTTCCCGTTTCACTTCCGCCAGACTTTTACGGATGCGATGGGTCAGTTCCAAAAGTGCGGTGTTTGCGATGAATTCCGGTCGTTCCGCACAATAGGAGCAGGATATCAGAGCCTTGGTAAGCAGGGCCACTGCGTCGATTTTTTTGGCTCCCATGGCCAGGCAGTGGGAGGCCTGGGACTTGTACGCGTAGAAATTGCTTTCAGCCTGTGACTGTTCCAGCCGCTCCGCAGCCTTGTGCAACGTCTCCAATAACTGCAACTGCTTTTCCGATTTGCCGAATGAGGCTCCGGATACATTGCGCGAATGGGTTGCGATGAACTCCCGGATATACGGTACGGAGAAAAAAGCGCGGCGTTTGAAGAAGTTTTTATTGGTCGAGGCGATTTTCTGCAGTTTGTCGATGGCCTGGAGGGGGTTGTCTTCCAGGATCAAATGCTCGATTTTTTCCTGCAGCAGGATGTCGTTGCGTTCATCGTCGGTCAGCACGTTGGCCTGGCCTTTCTGGATGGATTCTTCCACTGCGTCGAAAATCTGCAACGTGTCCTCAAGGAGCAACATAAGCTGCTCGTTGCGGTAAAAAGCTTCCTCTTCAGCCAGCAGCGGATCCAGAAAAAGCGCTTGCATCAACGCTCCCAGCGCATCGAGATGGTCTTCTTTGACCGCATGGGCAACAGCGATGTTAAAATACACGGCAGCTCTGTTGGGCGGCGTATACTGCAGTAAACGATCATAGATCATCAGAGCGATGTCCGGGCTTATCCGTTTGCGGGCGATGGTGCCGAGGACGATGAGTTCGTTGCAGGCTTCGGTAAAATAGTTCGGATCTTCAGCCGCCTGGTAGAGCAGCCGCTCGGCTTCTTTAAAGTCTCCCTGGTCCATGGCGGCCAGGCCCAGCAGAATCAGTTTTGGTGCGCCCAGCGATGGTTCCTCAGCATCATCCAGCAGGCTGATGGCTTTGCGGGCCACATCGGTGAGCAGCAGCACCACGGCGTTGCGTTTGCCTAAAACAGACTCCAGGTCTTGCTTGAAAATATCCCCGGCCACCCGCGCGATGCTTTCCGCCCGGATGTTCCGGCGCCTGGCATGGTGTTCGAGATTGATTTTGGAGGCCTTGTCCACGGCGATTTCGTAGTTGTTCACCGCTTCATGCAGCAGATCCTTGACCTGGCTGCTCTGAGGGGATTCGCCGTTTTCGATGCGTTCCTTGGCCTGCAGCACCCGGACGTTGGCGATTTCCTTGTTGGGCTCAGGGATGCTGATAGCCACTTCCTCTGCCTGTTTGAAACGCAGCAGGGCGCTGGGATATTTGCGGATGCGTACGTAAACGCGTCCGCTTTCCAGATAGGCCTGCGGATCCATGGGCATCAGCTCAATGGCCTTTTTGTAGCATTTGATGGCCTGCTCGAAGCTGCGCGCTAATTTGTGGGCGATCGCTTCTTTTAGCAGTCGGTCGGCTTCGGCCTGGCGGCTGGTAAGGTCAAGTTCCTCCTTGCGGGAGGTCATCTCGACGATGGCGTTTTCCCGGTTGGGCAGAAATTCAAGCATGTACCCTTTGACTTCTTCAAGCCGTTCGACCAGCAGCTGGCGCAGGTCTTCCATGTTCTGCTTGCTGTGGAACAAGTCAGGGTCCTGTTCCTTGAGAATAAAGGCGCCTGTTATACCGTATTCCGCCAGCGCCACCAGGGTGTTTTCCCGTTTTTGAGTGTACTGGATTTCCGGAAAAATCGGTACGCAACGGGATAATCGTTCCAATTTGTTGCGGCGGGCCTTTTCAAGCAGATGGCTGACGCTTGAAAAAAAATCCGGAAGTCCTTTTTTGACTGAGGACTTGTTTTTGCCGTGAACGAATTCCGGCGGATTGATGAGGAATACGCCGTCGGAATCAATCAACTGCCGGGCAGTCTTGACGATCATCCGTTGGTAGCCGTCGGAAGTGTCGTGGTACACTATGTTGGAAAATTTGAGAGCCGGCAGAATGATTCGTAATTGCTTCAGCAATGTCGAATCATGCACAAGCACATGAATCGGCTGATCAAGAAAAGGTGTCAGCCCGCTCTCTCCCCCCGAGGCGGCCAGATTTTTTGAGGCCTGTCTTTGCATATTCATGAATGTCCCATATAAAGCGTGTGTTTATTGGCAGCATAGAGAAGACTGCTGTCAAGGTAAAGAATAATATTATGAGAAAAAGTAGCCTTAATTTTTCTTAACAGTTAAAATGGGTTGTCTCGTTTTATTGCCTGCGTTGGATTTTATTTAAAGCAACTGCAAATAGTTTCAGTCTGTTGGTCCGAATACCGAGTTGTTTGCATTTTTGTTTTGCTGCTTGCCATAGTTTACGAATATGTTAAAAAGTCATGCTGGGTAGAATAGCCTTTCTTGCATTTTAGATGTAGGGATGTGCAGCATAAGCGCTTCCGGGGGGGCGAATCGAGGTTCCACATGTTGGTATCAAGATTGCTAAGGCGTTTCGAAATAAATGCAATACCCAGGTCTGATCGAACCCAATAAATTATCTTTTGAAAGGAGCCAGCATGAAAAAAATTTTAACCTTGATCGCCGTTTTTTGTCTTGTTCTGGCGTTTTCCGCCGGCAACGGACTTGCCGCGGAAAAATTGAAAGTGGCTGGTATTTATACCCAACCCATTCAGCAAAAATGGGACGCCTGCCTGCACAAAGCCTTGCAGAAGGCCGCTGACGAAGGAAAAATCGAGTACGTGTTTTCCGAAAAGGTCCCCAACACGGACTATATTCGCGTATTGCGCGAATATTCGGAAAAAGGCATGGACCTGATCGTCGGCGAAGCCTTCGGCATTTCACGCGACGTACGCAAAGTTGCCAAGGATTATCCTAAGGTTGCGTACCTGATGGGTGATTCCTTCGGACCCGAAGGCGACAATCTCTCCGTATTCGACAATTACGTTCACGAGCCTTGCTACCTGATGGGCATGATCGCCGGTGCCATGACAAAGACCAATAAAATCGGCATGGTGGGCGGCTACCCCATCGGGGAGGTCAATCGCCTTTTCAACGCTTTCATGGCCGGCGCCAAATCTGTGAACCCGGATGTGCAGTTCAAGGTTTCCTTCATCGGCTCCTGGTACGATCCGCCCAAGGCCAAGGAATTCGCGTATGCCCAGGCCGAGGCCGGTGTTGATATCCTCTACGCCGAACGCGCCGGCGTGGTTGACGCCGCACGGGAAAAAGGCCTCATCGCCTTCGGCAACGTCAACGACATGAACAAAGAAGAAAACGGCAAGGATGTTGTGGTGACATCCGCGCTCTGGAATATGGATCCCGCCGTCAACCATGCCATTGACCTGGTGAAAAATGGCCAGTTCAAGGGCGAGGATTACCGCGAGTGGACCATGATGGGTAAAGGCGGCGCATCCCTGGCTCCCTTTTACGAATTCGATGCCAAGATTCCTGCCGACGTAAAGGAAAAAGTGCAGAAAGCCGCCGAAGATATCAAATCCGGCAAACTTGTGATCGAAATTAACGACAACGAACCCAAATCAACCTTCTAGCAACTAAAACGGGGCCGTGGAAACACGGCCCCTTTGTTGTCAATGCCATGTCAGAAACTGCCCTGAAACTCGTCAACATTTCCAAGCGCTTCGGCAGCGTCGTGGCCAACGAAGACGTTTCTCTCGAGCTGCACAAAGGGGAAATGCTCGCTCTGCTCGGAGAAAACGGCGCGGGAAAAACCACGCTGATGTCCATTCTGTTCGGTCATTATCTGGCCGATACGGGCCATGTGGAAGTCTTTGGCAAACCCTTGCCCGAAGGATCGCCCCGGGCCGCCCTGGAACAGGGCGTGGGGATGGTGCATCAGCATTTTACCCTGGCCGGCGGCATGACCGTGCTGGAAAATATCATGCTCGGCACCGAGTCGTTGCTGTCGCCCAATCGCAAGAGCCGCAAAGCCCGTAAGAAGCTCGACTCCCTGATGCGCCAGTTTCGCCTGCAGGTGGATCCCGGGGCCCGAGTCAAAGACCTTTCCGTGGGCGAACGCCAGCGGGTGGAAATTCTCAAAGTGCTGTACCGCGACGCCCGGATTCTGATTCTGGACGAGCCCACCTCCGTACTCACTCCTCAGGAATCCGACCATCTTTTTGAAACCCTGCGGCGGCTGGTGGGGGAGGGGCTTTCGGTTATCTTCATCACCCACAAGCTGCGCGAGGTCATGGCCGCCAGCGACCGCTGCGTTGTGTTGCGCAACGGCAAGGTGGTTTTTGAGACGCTTACGTCCGACACCTCGGCCGACGCACTGGCCAAAGCCATGGTGGGCAGTGAAATTCCCAAGGCCCGCCGTCCGGAACCCCGGCAGGGCAATGAAATTTTATATCTCAAGGACATTACGGTCCGCGACGCCGAACGCAAAACCGTACTGGATTCTCTCGATCTGCGCCTTAACGCGCACGAGGTCCTGGGCATAGCCGGGGTTTCCGGCAACGGCCAGGCCTGGCTGGCGGATCTGGTTTCGGGATTGATCCTGCCCGATCAGGGCGAGATCATCGTCAACGGGTATACGGTGAATCATCCGAGTCCGGCCGCCATGGTCCGGGCGGGCATTGGCCGCGTTCCTGAAGACCGCAACGGCGTGGGGTTGATCGGCGACATGAACGTCATGGAGAACCTGGCCCTCGAAGTCTACCGTACGGGCGATTATTCGCGCCGGGGGGTCTTGCAGTTCAAAGCTCTGGCTCAACGCGCCAGAGAGCTGATCAGCACCTTCGACGTCCGTTGTCCCGGCATTGAAGCCCCGGTGCGCAAACTGTCCGGGGGCAACATGCAGAAGCTGGTCCTGGCGCGTGTGCTTTCGGGCAATCCGGCCATCATGCTGGCCAACCAGCCGACCTGGGGGCTGGATGTGGGCGCCACGGCCTATGTGCATCAAAAACTTCTGGACGCGGCCGAACAGGGCGCGGGCGTATTGCTGATTTCCGAGGATCTGGACGAGCTTTTCCAGGTTGCCGACCGCATCCAGGTCATGTACCGCGGGCGGATTTCAGCGCCCATGCCCACGTCAGAACTGGACCGTACGCGCCTGGGCCTGCTCATGGCCGGGCAGGGCATGCGCAAAGCATCCGAAACGGAGGCCGCCCATGCGCTTTGAAGCCCGTGAAAACGTCTCCATCAAACGTATCGTGATCGCCCATGTCCTGGCCGTGCTGGCCGCAATGGTGCTGTGTTCGGCGCTGCTGCTCTGGGGCGGGGCCTCGCCGCTGGCGGCCTGGGCTCTGCTGGTCAAAGGCGCGCTGGGGTCAAAGTTCGCCCTGACGGAAACCCTGACCCGGGCCACGCCGCTGATTTTCACCGGACTGGCCGCTGCCGTGGCCTTTCGCGCCAAGCTCTGGAACATCGGCGGCGAAGGGCAGTTCTACGCGGGCGCCTGTATGGCCACCTGGCTGGGCGCCGGAGCCATTGATCTGCCGCCTTATCTGATGATTCCCTACCTCTTCCTGGCCGGGGCTCTGGGCGGCGGACTGCTGCTGCTCGGGCCGACCCTGCTCAAGACCAGGCTGCAGGTGGACGAGGTGGTCACCACGCTCTTGCTGAATTTTGTGGTTCTGCTCTTCGTCAACTGGCTGGTGTTCGGTCCGTGGAAGGACCCCATGGCCCTGGGCTGGCCCCAGGCCCGTCCGGTTCTGGACAGTGCCATTCTGCCCGTGCTGTTGGCCAAGACCCGTTTTCATCTGGGATTTTTCATAGCCCTGGCCTGCGCCGTGGCCGCCTGGTGGTTCATGCGTTCGACCATCTGGGGGTTTGAGATCCGGGCCGTGGGAGCGAGCCCCAAGGCCGGAACATTTGCGGGTATGCCCGTGAACGCGGCCGTGATCCGTACGGCGTTGATCAGCGGCGGGCTGGCCGCCATGGCCGGGGTCAGCGAGCTGTGCGGCCCCAAAGGCTACCTGACGCTGGATCTGTCACCCGGCTTCGGCTACACCGGCATCGTGGTCGCCATGCTTGCCGGGCTGAATCCGCTGGGCGTGATAGGCGCGGCGCTGTTCGTGGCCGCCATCTACATCGGAGCGGATTCCATGAGCCGGGCCATTACCATCTCCAACTACATTGCGGATGTGATCACCGCGGTCTCCCTGCTGGCCGTGCTGGTGGCCATGTTCCTGGCCAAATACCGCGTACGCTGGAGGTGAGCATGGACATCCTGAATTTTCTGATCGAAACCGGTTTCTGGATGGCCACCATCCGCATGGCCACACCCCTGATTTTCGGTACCCTGGGCGAACTGATCTGCGAACGCTCCGGCGTGCTCAACCTGGGTATCGAGGGTATCATGGCCGTGGGCTGCATGTCCGGCTGGACCTGGGTTTACATGGGCGGCGACCTCTGGAGCGGAATTTTGTTCGCGGCTTTTGCCGGCGGGCTGTTCGGGTTGTTGCACGCCTTTCTTACGGTCAACCTCGGGCTTTCGCAGCATGTTACCGGCCTGGGCATCACCATGCTCGGCTCCAGCCTCAGTTCGTTCGTCTTCCGGATGCTGCTGCCCAAGGCCACCACGCCGCCCAAGATCGTGCCCTTTCAGCCGCTGCACATTCCGCTGCTGTCCGACATTCCTTTTCTCGGCGAAGTGCTTTTTCATCAGACCGTTTTGACCCTGGCCGCGTTCATCCTGGTTGGCGTGGTGGCGTACGTGCTCTTCCGCACACCGCTGGGACTGGCCGTACGTATGACCGGAGAAAACCCCATGGCTGTGGAGGCCCAGGGGCTGTCCGTCTTCAAGATCCGCACCTGGTCGGTCATCGCGGGCAGCGCCCTGATGTCCGTGGGCGGCGCGTTTCTGACCATGTCCGCCTTTGACGCCTACTACATCGGCATGGTCAATGGCCGCGGCTGGATCTGCATCGCCCTTGTGGTCTTCTCCTCCTGGAAGCCCGGCAAGGCTTTGCTCGGCTGTTTGCTTTTCGCCGCTTTCGACGCCATCCAGATGCGCGTGCAGCAGCAATCCGGCATGGCCATCCCCTACCAATTCTACTTGATGCTGCCCTATATCTGTTCCATAATCGCCTTGATCATCATGTCGCGCCGCGCCGCCTACCCCAAGGCGCTGCTCGTGCCTTTCCGCAAAGGCGAAAGATAAAAGAAGAAAGGAATGGATTTGGGGCTCTGCCCCAAGCCCCGCCGGGGGGAGGATCCCCCCGGACCCCGCGATAGGGACAATAACAGAATGTTTTAAGGGGAGAGTTTGATGTCTCAGCTGCTTATTACCAATGCCGTCTTGCCGTCCGACGAGGACCAGGCGGTTTCGATTTTATGTATTGACGGGAAAATTACAGAGATAGCTCCGCGTATCGACGCACCCGAGGCCGAGGTCATCGACGCGCAGGGATTTCTGGTTTGTCCGCCCTTTGTGGACAGTCATTTTCATATGGACGCGACGCTTTCCATGGGCATGCCGCGTATGAATCAGAGCGGAACGCTGCTGGAGGGCATCCAGCTCTGGGGCGAGCTTAAACCGGATCTGACTCCCGATGGCGTCAAGGAGCGGGCTTTGCAGCTGCTGCGCTGGTCCGTGGCCAAAGGCACGCTGGCCATCAGGACGCACGTGGACACCACGGATCCGACCCTGATGGCTGTGGATGTGCTGCTGGAAGTCCGAGAGGAAATGAAGGACTATGTAGACATTCAGCTGGTTGCTTTCCCGCAGGACGGCGTACTGCGTACGCCGGGCGGTGAGGATTTGCTGAAAAAAGCGTTGGACAAAGGCGTGGACGTGGTGGGCGGCATTCCGCACTTTGAGCGGACCATGGAGGACGGCCGCCGGTCCGTGAAGCTGCTCTGCGAGATCGCCGCCGAGCGCGGACTGCTGGTGGACATGCACTGCGACGAGACCGACGATCCCATGTCGCGCCACGTGGAGACCCTGGCGTACGAAACCACACGGCTGGGCCTGCAGGGCCGGGTTACGGGGTCGCATCTGACCTCCATGCATTCCATGGACAATTATTATGTTTCCAAACTGTTGCCTCTGATGGCCGAGGCCGAACTGAACTGCGTATGCAATGCGTTGGTGAACATGAACCTCATGGGCCGGCACGACACTTATCCCAAGCGCCGGGGGCTGATGCGCGTGCCCGAACTGCTGGCCATGGGCGTCAATGTGGCCATGGGGCACGACTGCGTCATGGACCCCTGGTACCCGATGGGAACGCACGACATGTTGGAAGTGGCGCACATGGCTTCCCATGCGGTGCAGATGACCGGCGTGGATCAGCAGAACGCGCTTTTCGCCACGGTGACGGACAACGGCGCGCGTACGCTGGGGTTGGAAAACTACGGCCTCAAGCCCGGCGCCAACGCCGATCTGGTGATACTGCAGGCAACCTCGCGTATGGAGGCGTTGCGGTTACACCCGGTCAGGCTGTACGTGATCCGCCGCGGCAAGGTAATCAGCCGGACGCCGCGCGTCACCGCCCAGGTGGACCTGGGCCAGGCCGTGGAGCAGGTGGAGTTCGTCAGGTAGAATGTTCTTCCCGGCCGTGCGGACGTGCGGCCGGGAAAGCCCGCAGGAATAGTCAGTCCCGTATTCCACCTGTTCTTGTTGAACGCATCTATTTAGTATTTCACGGAATCCTTACAAAAAAACGCACTAAAGCAACTTGAAGATTTAGCGTTTGACTTCGGGTTGCACTGCTCGAGGTCATCGGACAAGAGCGTCCCCGCGTTGCCTAGCGAAGAATTTGTGCACGGACAGTGTGCGAGAAGTAATTCTCTGAATTTTTCTTTACATGCATCTTCAGCCGAATCTTTCTTGCATTTTTCATATTTTTGCCAGGCTGTTGCGCATTCCTCTGTGATCACGCCATCTTCCGCCCAGGCAGTGGCACTGCCCAGCATAAAGCACACAAGCAAGCAGCAGAGTATCAGGTGTTTCATTCTGGGCACCTCGTTGCATTTGCTTCAGTTTCTCAGAACGTTGCGTAATGGATTCGTACCATGTCAGCTGATCGCACAATTCCGTTGCACTATTGTGGCTGTTTCGGCTCAAAAAGATGACGTTTATTAAGAAGACGGGGCGGTGTTGAATGGAATGCAGGCTGAATCCAGTTGCCTGGATGTAAAAAAAGCCCGTTCCGCGCAGAGCGGAACGGGCCATTGGGTCAGAATATACGCGGAGAGTTGTTTACCAGCGATTCTGACGTTGGGGCTTGGGCTGAGCCTCGTTAATCTTCAGGTTGCGGCCGCCAAACGCTGTGCCATCAAGACTGCTGATGGCTTTCTGGGCGAACTCACTCTCCATTTCCACGAAGGCAAAACCTCTGGAACGGCCGGTCTCGCGGTCAGTGATGATTTTGATGGAAAGAACCGGACCGTGGGGGGCGAACAGATCGCTCAGCTCTTCTTCAGTGGTGCTCCAGGGCAAGTTGCCGACGTAAATGCTTGTAGCCATGTAAAAGGCACTCCTAAGTGTGAGATTGAAACGCGCCGGAACCGAATGATGCAACCATTTGTAACATTTCTTGAGTCCGGCAAGTTAACGAAACAAGATTATCCTTACCTCATTTCTGCGAAAAGAGAAGTGATTTTGAGGTAAAAATATTGATTCCTGTTAAAATTTTTTTTGTGCAAAGTTCATGTCTGCCGTTTTCAGGGATTTTTTTCCCTGACCCGGCTCCTTCTATAGAAAAAAAGCCCGTTTCGCTCAGGGCGAAACGGGCCGTGGGATCAGAGATACGCGGAGAGAAGCCTACCAGCGATTCTGACGTTGGGGCTTGGGCTGAGCCTCATTCACTTTGAGGTTGCGGCCGCCGAAGGGGGTACCATCGATGCTGCTGATGGCTGCCTGGGCGTGCTCTCTCTCCATTTCGACGAAGGCAAAACCTCTGGAACGGCCGGTGTCGCGATCAGTGATAATTTTGGCGGAAAGAACCGGGCCGTGAGATCCGAACATTTCGCTCAGTTCTTCTTCAGTGGTGGTCCAGGGTAAATTGCCGACGTAAATGCTTGTAGCCATGTAAAAGGCACTCCTAAATGTGAGATTGTATAGCGCCGTAACCGAATGATGCAACCGTTTGCAACTGTCCTTGTGTCCGGCGTAAGTCAAGAGGCAAAGAATATCTTTGCTTCTTTGTTACCATAAAAAATGTAATAGAGTTACTATGTTGGGAGATGTCCAAGGTGTGCTGTCTCAGCAACACGTTTGGGGAAGTGATCTGCCAATACTGTTGTGGAAGTTCCGTGTGTTCGCAGCGTCAAACATTCAGGCCGCCACGAAAGAGTAATGTGAGTATATATAGCTATTCTCGGTGTGGTAGATGTCGAAAATTTCAGTATGCCTACAGGGCGAAATTTGTCTCAATGTGGTCGATCTGCAAGTTCTTCCCGGGAAAGCCCGTTCCGCCTGGGCGGAACGGGCCGTTGAGTCAGCGATAGGCGTAGTAAAGCCTACCAGCGATTCTGACGCTGGGGCTTAGGCTGGGCCTCGTTCACTTTGAGGTTGCGGCCGCCGAAGGGGGTACCATCAAAACTGCTGATGGCAGCCTGGGCGTGCTCTTTCTCCATTTCCACGAAGGCAAACCCTCTGGAACGTCCGGTCTCGCGATCCGTAACAATTTTGACAGAAAGAACCGGGCCGTGTGCTCCGAACATTTCGCTCAGTTCTTCTTCGGTGGTGGTCCAGGGTAAATTGCCGACGTAAATGCTTGTAGCCATGTAAGAGGCACTCCTAAGTGTGAGATTGTATAGCGCCGGAACCGAATGATGCAACCGTTTGCAACTGTCCTTGTGTCCGGCATAAGCCAAGAGGCAAAGAGTATCTTTGCTTCTTTGTTACCATGAAAAATGTAATAGGGTTATGACCTTGGAAGATGTCCAAGATGTGTTGTCTCAGCAACACGTTTTGGGAAGTGATCGGCCAATACTGTTGTGGAAGTTCTATGTCTTCGCATCCGCAAATGTTCAGGCAACCGCGAAAGGGTAATGTGGATAGTTATAGCTATGCTCGGTGTGGTAGATATCTAAAATTTCAGTAAGTATATAGGGTTAAATTTATCTCAATGTGGTCGATCTGTAAGTTCTTCCCGTGAAAGCCCGTTTCGCCTGAGCGAAACGGGCCGTGTGATCAGATATGCGTGGAGAGAAGCCTACCAGCGATTCTGACGTTGGGGCTTGGGCTGAGCCTCATTTACTTTGAGGTTGCGGCCGCCGAAAGCGGAGCCATCGATGCTGCTGATGGCTGCCTGAGCGTGCTCTTTCTCCATTTCCACGAAGGCAAACCCTCTGGAACGTCCGGTCTCGCGATCCGTAACAATTTTAACAGAAAGAACCGGGCCGTGAGATCCGAACATTTCGCTCAGTTCTTCTTCAGTGGCGCTCCAGGGTAAATTGCCGACGTAAATGCTTGTAGCCATGTAAAAGGCACTCCTAAGTGTGAGATTGTATAGCGCCGGAACCGAATTTTGCAACCTTTTGCAATTGTCCTTGTGTCCGGCATAAAACAAGAGGCAAAGAAAACCTTTACTTCTTTGTTACCATGAAAAATGTAATAGAGTTAGTGTCTTGGGAGATGTCCAAATTGTGTTGTCTCGGCAACACGTTTGGGGAAAAGATCTGCCAATACTGTTGGAGAAGTTCCATATGTTCGCAGCGTCAAACATTCAGCCAGCCGCGAAAGAGTAATGTGGATATATATAGCTATTCTCGGTGTGGTGGAAAATGTCAGTATGCTTTTGGTGCGAAGTTTGTCTCGATGTGGTCGATCTGCAATTTCTGTCCGGGAAAAGCCCGTTCCGCCTTAGCGGAACGGGCCGTTGGGTCAGATATGCGTGGAGAGATGCTTACCAGCGATTCTGACGTTGTGGCTTGGGCTGGGCCTCGTTTACTCTGAGGTTGCGGCCGCCAAACGACGTGCCATCGATGCTGCTGATAGCTTCTTGGGCATGCTCTCTCTCCATTTCCACGAAGGCAAAACCTCTGGAACGACCGGTCTCGCGATCAGTAATAATTTTAGCGGAAAGGACCGGGCCGTGCGCTGCGAACAGATCGCTCAGCTCTTCTTCAGTGATGCCCCAGGGCAAGTTGCCGACGTAAATGCTTGTAGCCATGTAAAAAGTACTCCTAAACTGTGAGATTGGAACGCGCCGGGTCAAATGGCACAACCGTTTGTACCCATTCCTGCACCCGGCAATAAAAAAAGAGCTAAGGATTAACCTTAACCCTCTTAATTCCAAATAAAATGGATGAAGTCATATTAATCCACTATCCATATTTCTTTGTTTATACACACGTTCCAAGAACTTGTCAACCCGAGGGGGATAAAGTTTGCGAGGAGGATGATTTTGACTTGACAATATGGTTTAGCTTCTTTACTTTAAAAGCTCATTGAGAGTAAGTCTTAATTAGAAAAACATAGTCCAAGCTGAATACTTCTTTTTATAAGTTTATTGACTCTAGAAATAGAAAGAAGAGGGAAATATTTTTTTGACATTAAGGTTAAGCTTCTAATCTATTTTTTATTTCGCTAAAACAGGAAAAATACCATGAAAAATTCATTTTGGATAGCCTGTGGTGCAGGTGGATGCTGCTTTTTAGCGGCCATCGTTTACGTGGGATTGTTCGTCTTCCCCGTATCCATGCCCTGGGCTGCCGAGCAACTGCCCGAGAAAGCTCCACCCAAAAGCGTACGACCGATTCCCACAGCAGCGGTCAAGGCGGTCAAAGTCAAGGAATTCAGGCAGTTTCCCGGCAATGTTCGCGCCAACCGCAGGGTGGAACTGAAGTTTTCCGTGGAAGGGCGTTTACAGGAACTGGACGCGCAGGAAGGCCGCAGCGTGCGCAAGGGCGAAGTGCTTGCCAGGCTGGATCAGCGGGATTTCCTTAATCAGCGTGACGCGGCAAAGTCCAAGAGTGTGCAGGCGGCGCACGAACTCGAGCGCTTCAGTCGTCTGAAAGAGCAGAACGTCATAACTCTGGCGGACTTTGAAGAGGTAAAAACAGCGGCGGACGTGGCCCAGGCAGAACTGGGCATCAAGGAAAAAGCCCTGGAGGACACCGTGCTGTACGCGCCGTTCGACGGCGTGGTGGTCAAACGGCATGTGGAGCGTTTCGAGCACGTCAAAGCCGAGCAGGAAATTATCTCGCTTCAGGATATTTCCCGTATCGAGGTGGTCATCCAGGTCTCCGAAAGGGTCATCGCCCGTGCAGGGGCCGCGGGTCTGGAGCTGCTGCAGGTCCGTTTTGACGCGGATCCGCATCAAGAACGTTGGTTCAACGCCAGGGTGCGGGAATACGGACTGGAGTCCGACAGCGCCACACGGACCTATGACGTGGTGGTGGCGCTGCCTCCGCCGCCGGATCTGCAGGTGTTTCCCGGTATGACCGCCACTGTTCGCGCGCAATTGCGGCAACCGCTGCAGACGGCATCCGGATGCAGCGCCGTCAGGGTGCCGGTGGAATCGCTCTGGTCCGGAACCGGGGGCGATTCGTTCGTCTGGGTCATTAATCCGGAAGGCGGCGCTCCGCGTAAAAAACAGGTTCGCATAGCGGCATTGTCGGAAAATGACGCCCTGATTTGCAACGGCCCGGCCCCTGGAGAAAAGGTGGCAGTTGCGGGATTGCGGACCTTGTATGAAGGCCAGCCCGTACGTCCGATGCGCAAAGGCAAAGAGGGGCTGGACGGATGACAGCTGCCGGTTACGCCTTGAAAAACAGAGCCGTGATGTTCGTGCTGATTCTGACCGTCATCGCGGCCGGGGCTTTTGCCTACGGAAAACTGGGACGGCTGGAAGATCCGGAGTTCACCATCAAAGAGGCAGTGGTCAGTACGCAATATCCCGGCGCCACGGCCGAGCAGGTGGAACTGGAAGTGACCGAGGTGCTGGAGACTGCCGTGCAGCAGCTCAAGCAGCTCAAGGAGGTCCGGTCCATTTCCCGCGCGGGCTTGTCCATTCTCTTTGTGGAGATTCAGGAACAGTTCGACAAGCATGATTTGCCACAGGTCTGGGATGAATTGCGACGCAAGATCAGCGAGGCAGCCGGTTCGCTGCCTCCGGGCAGTGCCGCGCCCGTGGTCAACGACGATTTCGGCGATGTTTACGGCGTGCTGTTCGCGCTCACCGGAGACGGATATACGCAGCATGATCTCAAAGAGGTGGCCACGGATCTGCGTCGCGAACTGCTGCTGTGTACGGATGTGGGACGCATCGATTTCTGGGGGCTGCCCACGGAGGTCATATATTTAGATATCGACCGGGCCCGGCTCGTGCGTCTGGGCATTGCTCCTGCGGACATTTTCGAAACCATCGAAGGGCAGAACAGCGTGGCCGAGGCCGGGAAAGTGGCCGTGGGGCCGGGCGATGTCCGCTTCCGGATCAGCGGCGATTTTGCCGATGTCTCCGCGCTGGCCGACCAGCTGATTCCAGGCGGGGAGAACAGGCGGATGATCCGGCTCAGGGACGTCGCCGCCATCCGTCGAGCGCCCCTGGATCCGCCGGACGCGATCATGCGCTGGAACGGGCAGCCCGCTGTGGGAATAGGCATCTCCACCGTGGCGGGCGGAGATGTGGTGGCCATGGGCGCATCCATCAACCAGCGCCTGGCGGAACTGGAAAAAAGGTTGCCCTTCGGCATGGAGCTGCATGCCATCGCGCATCAGTCAGAAACCGTAAAAGAAGCGGTACGCGGTTTCGAGTACAATCTGCTTTCCGCCGTGGTCATCGTTCTCCTGCTGCTGGTCATGTTTATGGGACTGCGGGAGGGGCTGGTCATCGGGCTGGTGCTGCTGCTGACCATACTGGCCACCTTTGTCTGTATGTACGCCATGGATATCAGCCTGCAGCGCATTTCTCTGGGCGCTTTGATCATTGCCCTGGGGATGCTAGTGGACAACGCCATTGTGGTAGCCGAAGGCATTTCAGTGAAAACCACGTACGGCATGGACCCGGAACAGGCCGCGGAAGAGACCGTACGCGAAACCCAGTGGCCGCTGCTGGGAGCCACGGGCATTGCCATTCTGGCATTCGCCGCCATCACGCTCTCCAAGGACATGACCGGAGAATGGCTCAAAAGTCTGTTTCAGGTCATCTGGCTTTCTCTGGGACTGAGCTGGCTTTTTGCCATTACCATTACGCCCTATTTGTGCGTGGCCATGCCGGGCCGGCGTAAATCCGGCGCAGCACCGCCGCGGCCGGGTCGCCTGATGCGTTTCTACGGCTGGTTCGTAAAGCTGTGCGTCGGCCATCGTCTGTTGTCCCTGCTCACGGTGCTGCTGCTGTTGTTCGCTTCGTTGTGGGGATTCGGATTCGTCAAACAGGATTTCATGCCGGACATGAACCGTCCGCAGATCACCCTGGACGTCTGGATGCCCGAAGGAACACGCATCGCGCGTACGGCTCAGGAAGTGGAGCAGGTAGACGCCTACGTACGCGGGCTCGAGCACGTAACGGATGTGGCAAGTTTTGTCGGACGCGGTCCGCTGCGTTTTCTGCTGACCTACGAACCGGAAATGAGCAACAGCGCTTATGGACAGTTGTTGATCAGTCTGGACAGCTATGAGGCGATTCCGGAATTGAAGCGGCGTATGGCGGCGTACCTTGTGGAGCAGCATCCCATGGCCATCACCAGCGTGGACGCCTTCAAGCTCGGCCCCGGAGGCGGCTCTGTGGTGGCGCGACTCAGCGGCCCGGACGGACAGGTACTGCGCGATCTTGCCGAAAAGGTCAAAGCCGTGATGCGCGCCAACCCCAACGTACGGAGCATCCGTACGGACTGGGACTGGCCCGTGCTGGCGCAATCCGTTGTCATGGCCGGGGCGCGCGCGCAGGAAACCGGGGTAACGCGCGAGGTGCTGGCTCAATCCCTGGCCATGAACTTTTCCGGAGCGCAAGCCGGAACCTATCGCCATGAAGACGACCTGCTGCCCATTTATCTGCGGCCTCCGCGTGAACAGCGTACGGGCATCGACAATCTGGCGAATACGCATATCTGGAGCACGTCGCAGCAGCACTGGGTTCCCATCAGCCAGGTCATTGACGGCCAGGAAACGGGTTGGGAAACGCCGGTGGTCCACCGGCTGAACCGGATGCGGGTGCTGCGGGTGATCTGCAAGCAGACCGACGGCACCACGGACGCTCTGTTTCGGGAGTTGAAACAGCCGGTGGAGTCCGTCGCCTTGCCTGAGGGCTATTCACTCGAGTGGGGGGGCGAACATGAGGAACAGGTGGAGGCCAACTCCAAGTTGATGTCCAATGTCCCCATCGCGTTCGCGGCTATGTTTTTCATTTCGGTGATGCTGTTCAATACGCTTCGCCATCCGTTGATCATCTTTTTGGGGCTGCCCATGGCGATAATCGGCGTGACCTGCGGCATGCTGCTGGCGGGCAAGCCCTTCGGGTTCATGGCCATGCTCGGCTTTCTGAGTCTTTCGGGCATGCTGATCAAAAACGAGATTGTGCTGCTGGACCAGATCAACCTGGAAAAAGCCGCGGGTAAAACCCCGTATGAGGCGGTCATCGCCTCGGCTCTCGGACGCGCGCGTCCCGTGGTCATGGCCGCGTTCACTACGGTGTTGGGCATGGCGCCGCTGCTCTGGGACGCTTTTTTCGCGCCCATGGCCGTGACCATCATGGGCGGGCTGACCTTTGCCACGGTCCTGACGCTGATCATGACGCCCGTACTGTATTGTACGTTTTTCAGAGTGCGGCCGCCCAAAAAAGCTGCCGCAAAAAAGAACGCCCCGGACGGACAGGGATCCTTATCAAAGGAAACGTCTCTGGGACATTCGGAATCCATGGGCTGAAAAGAATGCGACTGAAACATTTCCCGAGTAAACGATAAAAGGAGTGCTTATGAACATTCTGACACTGTTTTCTTCCAAAACCGGCAATACCCGAAAGGTTGCCGAAACCATTCACCTGGCCGTGCGGGAGGCCGGGCATGACTCCACCCTGCTTGAAGCCGCGGGCGACGCCCCTGTCAGCCTGATGGACTACGACCTCGTATTTTCCGGAACCGGCGTATATGATCGTCAGCCCGCAAAAACGATGAACGAGCTGGTCGATACGCTGATGGTCAAAGGGGTCAAGGAAAAGCTGGTGGTTCCCGCGGCGCCCAGGCGTCCCGGAAAATTCGCCGTTCTGTTTTGCACCTACGGAGGCGTGCATACGGGCGTCAACGAGGCCATCCCGGCTGTGAAGCGGGTGGGGCAGCTGTTCGACCATTACGGATTCGAGATTCTGGACGAATGGTACGTTGTCGGCGCGTTCAATCCCACCGGCATGCAGCAGTACAACTTCGGCGGCCGCCTGGGCGATATTTCCAAGCGTCCGAACCAGGCGGATCTTGACGACATTTCTCAACGCACCAAAGCCATTCTTGTCACGGCGACGCGTCAGGCCGTGGCCTGACGTTTTCCACGCTCCCTTCATCTCCCCTGCAAGCTGCCGCAAGGGCAGCCCCGCGTCCCGTGCCGCTTCGGCAGCACGGGGCGTTTTAGTGCTCCGTCTCCAGCGGAGGGTTGCCAAGGCAGTTGCCCCCCAGAGATTTAGCCCTGTAGAGAAAATTGTCTGCGGCTTTGATCAGTTCCACTGCTTCGCCAATGTCCGCCTGAAAGGGACAGATTCCCGCGCTGATGGTGACAATGCCGTGCGGACTGCCTGAGTGAGGCATGTTCAGTTGCCTGATCATATCCAGGAGATTCTGGCCGATGCTATCGGTGGTTTCCGCTGCCGGCGTGTTGAAAATGATGGCGAATTCCTCGCCGCCGTACCTGTAGACGCGATCTTCATGGCGTATGTTGTCGGCAAGTTGCCGCGCTATCCGGCGCAAAGCTTCATCACCTGCGGTATGTCCGTAGGTATCGTTGAATTTTTTGAAGCTATCCACGTCCGCCAGCATCAGGGCAAAGGACCCCACGCCGTTTTTGGCCTGGCTGAAGACGATTTCCAGATCCCTGTCAAAAGAGCGCCGGTTGTGAATGCCGGTCAGGCCGTCGAGCAGGCTCAGATCCCTGAGCCTGGCATTGGCCTGCTCCAGTTCATGGGTTCTGCTTTCTACAATATTTTCCAGGTCCTGATTAACTTCCTGGACCTGTTTGGCCATGTCCTTAAATGCGTTTGCCAGCTGGCCGATTTCGTTTTTGCTGTCCAGAGGCAAAATCTCCGGATTGTCGACCAGCTCATCGTATTGCTTGTCCGCGACCAGGGAGACCGCGAGCAGCATGTGTTGCAGGGGTGTGCGTACCTGGCGGTCTATGACCAGGAAAATGACCAGAAAATAGGAAACAAACAGGGAGAGGCCAAGGAAAAGAACAATGCGGGAGCTTTGGTGCGCTTCCTTGTCTATGAGGTGTTTGGGATAGACCATGACGAACCACCAGTCCGGTCCGGGAATGTGGAAGGTCATCAGATAATTGTTGCCCGGAGGGTCTTCTATTACTTCAATGCCTTTGTTGTGCCTGGACATGGTTTTCTGGAGCAGATGGTACATACGCACGATTTCCGGATCCGCGATTTCGTCCAGGGAAAGTTGGCCCTTCCATTTCTGGTCTTCCCTGAGTTCACCCGGGTGGGCCACCAGATCGCCGTTGGTGCGGATAATGAAATTGTAGGCTCCTTCGGGGTGCTCGGTGACGAGGTGGTTCATGATCTCTTCCAGATGCACGTCCAGACTCGGGTTGCACAAGTGGCGGCCCTGGTAGTCCACCGGAACTTCATAAGTGATGGTCCAGTCCCCTGCGGTTTCGTCATAATACAGGCTGGTCCAGACTGGATGCCTTTCCGGGTTTTCCGATTGCAGGGTCGCTTTGATGGTGCCCAGTTCGTTCATCGGGAGGTCCGGCTTGGCTTCCAGCCCCCAGGGAGAAGTGGGGTAAAAAATAACTATGGCATTTTCCGGATAAGTGACATGCAGCCCTTCGTCCGGCCACCAGGCCGGGCCGTAGCGATTTACAAGAATGGAGGAAACAAGCAGCCTGCGTTGAAAATCAGGAGATGACGTGGACTGATTGTTGCCGATAAATCCGGATCTTCCCCATTGCCTGCCCAAAGACGAATCAAAATGTTCGTCAAAGAATTCTTTCTTCATGCGCGTGGCGCCGTCGTTGTCAACTTCGAAAAGTACCCGAAAATCCTCTTCCGAGAATGTGAGATCCGACAAGTAGAGCGACAGGAATTCCTTGCGGAAAAATTCCAGATGCTTGCGGGCTTTTGTGAAAATGCCGTTGTCATGTCTGCTGCGCTCACGCATGTACTGGCGCAGATGGTCCAGTTTCGCATTTCTCGTGGATTTATTGACCTGATAATAACACAGGATTGTGGCCACAACCACGAACAGCGCACCCAACAGACTGACTCTGGTAAGGATTTGCCGGCAAAGACTTTGTTGCTTTTTGGAGGGTAAGGTGGTGCTCATAAAAAATAGTTATCGGATGCGATATAGTTGTTATGAAACACTCAATGCGAGTCGATTATTATTTTTTGCGCCATTTACTCCTGGAAGTCCAATCTTTTCTTGATTGGGAAGGAAAATGGAATTTAGACGAATTTTGTTGGTAGATTTGAATTGAGACTCTTTGAGTTCTCTAACTGTATTATTCGAGTAACTATTTCAAAAATTGAGGAAATGTTCTATGGTCCTGTATAAATGGGGATTCGCATTTATAAATGCGTATTCGTAACCAGGAAAGCATAACAAAAAATTTATGAGCAAAGATATAAACACCGCAAAGCAAAAATAGAGTGAGAGAATATCAAAATGTTGATCCGCATGTTTGTTGCACGCGAGTGAAAGGGAAAAGAGAATAAACATGGCGATGGAGAATGATGGTAAAAAATCGATCATATATCGCATGCCAGACATTGGTGCGACAGAGACGGCAAGAAAAGAGAGCAGCGAACAGATAAGAATCAGAAAAGCAAACAGAGTTTGTTGCCTGTATTTTGTATAGTAGCATTTACAAAGAGGAATACAAAAAAGAATCAGACTGAAAATTGGAATTCGTAAAATACCCGACTGGCATTCCACATCATAGCGGTTGGCCAACTCGGGCGGCACATAGAATTGGGTGCAATTGATAAAATAGGGAAAGAAGGGAACGAATTGTAAATCACGGAAAAAATAATTGACCATATTGGCAAAAAAGTTATGCATGCCAAAGATGTCTGTTAAAATTTCTCCTTTTGTATAATTAAAGCCGACTGTTAACTGATAGGTCAAACCAAACTCAGTGATGGATCCGAATCGTATATAGTTATACCAGGCTATCACAAATCCGATGATAAACAATGGAGAGAAAAACAGGAATATTTTATGGAGTTTATATTCTCTTCTTTGTGGAAAAAATTGATATACTAAAAAAAGCAAAGAGAGAATAAAAACAATAATGAAATTACTCGGTCGTGCCCACACCGTAAAAGCGAGAAAAATTCCAGACAGTATGATATATATTTTTTTTGTTATAGTAGAAGTCATGATCAGCATGTAATAATAGAGTCCCATCATCAAAAAAGCATAGCCTGAGAAGATAGCAACTTCATATATTTTAATGCGATTCAAAGAATAGAGCTGTGTAATTGTCAACCCCAAAGCGAGTTGCATGCCAGTTTTGTAAAGGAGAGGCAAGTTTAGCTGTGCTGAAGACAGAGTATATGCTAATATTTTGTATGAAAATAGATAGCCGATAAAACATAATAGCGTGCAAATAAGCGCATCTGATATGTAATAACCAGTCAGTAGTTTGAGCGGACTTGTGATGAAAAATGCAACAATGGGACTAAAATATAAATAATATTTGCCATTATACAAAGACGCATCGTGTAGTCGAAGATGCTCATTATATCTGCCGTCATAAGGATTTTGTAGTGCAAGCAATTCAGGTTTGGGACGTATTTTTAAATACAGTTGCCCATTAAGAAATGCTTCGGATTGATAATGCGTCTTACTGATAGGTGTTTTAGAATAGTCAAAAGTTAAATAGCCATGTGATGCAATCCAGAGATAGACAAAAAATACTAAAAGGTGGACAAGAAGTTCAATTATTGTGTTTCTCTTTAGTATAAACAACTTATTCGCCTTTACTTGGTTGTTCCTGGAATTTTGCATAGTAGCAGAAAGTCCGAAGGTATTATTTGGGGTTTAGTATATAACAAATTGATTTTTCTTATAAAAAATTGCAAAAATAAATCTGAACGATTGGCCGCACAACGTATGAATTCGTGGTTCTCCGGAGTATAATTAATTATGATCAAATCTGTACGGTCTTATGGAAAGAAAAAGGCCCAGTCAATACTGTTCTATAGAACCGGGGATCACTTTTGTTTCCCCGGTTGCGGGGGGGGGCTGCCAAGCGCTGAAACAGCAGGGGCACAAATGGAGGTCGAGCTGAAAGCGGCAGGGCGCTACAGGAAACGGGGATATTTTATTCTGGAATCGTCGGGAAAAAATACGTAAACAGGTGCCGTCTAACCTTACTATCGAGAAAAATGCATGCGCCTGGAGCGCACAGGGGAGTACGATGAGCCGGGAAAAGGAATACAAGCCTGGAACCCAGGCGGTCTGGGCCGGAGAGGAGCGGTTGTTTGAGGGAAACGCCACCCAGGTGCCGGTGGTGCACAGCGTATCTTTTGGCTACGACGATATGGACGAATGGATGCGCGTTGCCCTGGGGCAGCAATCCGGGCACATCTACGGACGCAATACCAATCCCACCGTGGCCGTATTCGAGGAAAAACTGCGCGTGCTGGAACATGCGGAAGCGGCAACCAGCGCTTCCACGGGCATGGGCATCATCAGCAGCGCGTTGTTCGCTTTGCTGGCGCCGGGGGACAGGATCGTGTCGGTCAAGGATACCTACGGCGGCACCAATCGTTTGTTCACCGAGTTTTTACCACGCCAGAAAGTGGATGTGTCGCTTTGCGATACGGAAGACGCAGCAGCCATAGAAAGGGAAGTGGCCAGGGGCTGCGATGTTCTCTATCTGGAAACACCCACCAATCCGACCATCAAGATTTTGGATTTGCAGCGGCTTTCCGCTGCGGGAAAACAAGCCGGGGCAGTGGTTATTGTGGACAACACCTTTGCCACTCCCATCAATCAGAACCCGCTGTTGCTGGGAGCGGATCTGGTGGTGCACAGCGCCACCAAGTATCTGGGCGGTCATGCCGACGCGTTGGGCGGCGTGGTTGCCGGAAGCCAAGAACTGGTCCGGAAAATTTTCGCCTATCGCGAGATCGCGGGCGGTACTCTGCATCCCATGGCCGCTTATCTGCTCCTGCGCGGCATGAAAACCCTGCAGCTGCGGATTGAGCGTCAGAATCAGAGCGCACTGGAAATTGCCCGGTTTCTCTCCAAGCATCCGGGTGTCGAGCGGGTTTTTTATCCGGGCCTCGAAAGTCATCCCGGGTACGAGATTGCCTGCAAACAGATGCGCGGATTCGGCGGCATGCTGAGTTTTATGGTCAAAGGCAACACCTACGCGGACGCCTGCCGTTGCCTCGAACGCTTGAAACTGTCCCGCCGCGCCGCCAACCTGGGCTCTGTGGAAACCATTGCCGGACCGCCGGCCACCACCAGCCATGTGGAATGCACGGCTGCCGAACGCGCGGCCATGGGCATCCCTGAAAGTCTGATCCGCTACTCCGTGGGCATAGAAGACGTCGCGGACCTGATTGAGGACCTGGACCAGGCCCTGGCCTGAATCCGATGATACGTACCTGATCCTGATGTAGAGGGTTTCCCGTTGATCAGCCTGGGAAACTTGCCGGAAAGCGTAAGGCCCTGGAAGAACGTTGCAACTGATTGAAGCTGCAGTTCTTCCAGGGCCTTTTGAATACTATCTGGAATTCCGACATTTTTTTCTGGAAAAATAAAAAGGTACCTTCCTATCTTGACACCGGGTGACGGCTCCTTATATAAAAGGAAGGTACCTTTTGATTAACACAAACTATAAGGAGAAAAGAATGTTTGGACAAAGACACAAACAGGAAAAAAGAGAGCACCATCATCCCCACGGTGGATTTTCCGGGCGCGGCGAGCGCCGGGGCTGTCGCGGCGGACGGGGTGGAAAAGGCATGCCCGAGGGACGCGGCGGACGTGGCGGACGCGGCTGCAAAATGGGCTTGCGCGGCTACGACATGCCGGAACAGGACGCTCGGCAGGAAATGCAGGCGCAGGCTCCCCAAGGCGCACCGCGCGGGATGGAAGCCGAACAGCCCGGCGTCTGCCCGATTTGCAAGAATCATTGCCCGTTGAGCGATCCCGGCTGCGACAAAGGCAAGGCATACGCGTTTTCGATGCAGTCCGGGGCGGAGGAGAAAATAAACGTATGAGCGACGACAACAGCAATCAACAGGAATACGGCAGCGAAGAACTGGCTTTTCTGTTTCGGCGGGCTTCACGCATGATGGCCCGTGGCTACCACCGCCGGGCTCACGCGCACCATGCGCAGGAACACGTCCTGTCCCTGATCCGGCAGGAGGGACCCATCAAGCAGAGCGAACTGCTGGAAATACTCGATGTGCGTTCGTCATCACTGAGCGAAGTGCTCGGCAAGCTCGAACGAAACGGCTGGATAGAACGCCGGCGGAACGAAAACGATAAGCGAAGCTTTGTGATCAGCGCCGTGTCGGATGTTCCTGGTACGCCATCCGGCGAGCCGGAAGGCAACAGAGAGAACGCCGACGGTTTGTTCGCCTGCCTTGATGCGGCGGAACGCGGCCAACTGGGCGGATTGCTGCAGAAACTGATCGGATCGCTGGAAAATGATCCGCTGTGCGGCGACGCGGGAGATCCGGAATGCGGTCGCGGTATGCAGGGGCACAGGCGCAAGGAGCATCTCGGACGTGAGTTCGGCGGCCGGTTTTCCGGACGCGGTTCGCATGGTGGCCGGGGAAGCCGGGGCGGTCGTGCCGGACGGGGCAGATTGCATCCCGAGGACGACAACGGAGAATGATCCGCCGTCGGCTTTGTCCCATTTCAAGCAGTTAAAAAAGGAAAGAATTATGGAAAAACACGCCTATCGTATCACTGTGGAACATCTGGCCGCCCCGCATGGAGAGAAAACCGTTCAGGAACCCATGCGCTTTGAAGTCAGCAACCGGGATAATCTGTTTATCATCGCGGAGCATCTCAAGCACCGTAAAGATGTGGCGCCGGAAAATGCCGAGGCTTTTGCCGTGGGATTGAAGCTCTTCAGCAGCGTACTGCTGGAACAGAAGGATCTTCCGGTGTTCGAAACCATTCTGCCGCAGTTCGCCAACTTCATGAAGGAACTCAAAAAAATTCCCGCCTGAGAACTGCAACCGGGATACCTTAGGTCGGCTACCGCTGAAAAACGCTATTGAACAATGGCGCCGGCGTACCCCACCACGCGGCTGTAATCCCCGCTGGCTTTGGCGGAAGTGGTGTAGGTGGTGATGGCGGCCTCTGTAGCGCCGAGTTCCCGGCACACCGCCATGCCCATGGTCATGGGCAGCACGCCGCACATGGAAATCGAATTTTCCCTGACCGTTTGATACAGTAACTTGGGGTCAAGCTGTTCGATGGCCTCCAGGGCAAGCTTGTCTTTGCGTACGGTCTCTTCATGAGGAAGAAAGTGGTTCATGTCCGAGCTGACCAGGATCGTAACGGGTTCGGGCCAGGCGGAAATGACCCCGGCCATTTTGTGCGCCACCCGGAGCAGTTTATCCATGCTGCGTTCGGAAACCACGATGGGGACAATCCGGCAGGCGGGATTGAGTGCCGCCAGTATGGGAATCTGGACTTCCAGGGAGTGTTCGCGCATGTGGGCGGTGGTCTCCGCGGTGAAAGCGCCTTCGGCCTTGAGCAGGGCCTTGACCAAAGCTTCGTCAACAGGAAGCTCGCCCCCCGGAAATATCCACGAACCGTCGGGCCAGACGGACAAGGGGGCCCCCAGTCCCGTATGGTTCGGGCCGAGCAGGATAAGGGTAGAAGCCAGGCGGGCCTGAGCCAGGGTTGTCGCGGCAGTGGCGCCGGAGTAGATGTATCCGGCATGGGGCGCCATGACGAGTCTGGCGTAAGCGCCCTGGTCGGGCATGGTCAACTTGCCCAGCATTTTTCGGATCTCGGAATCGAGGCCGTTTTTTGTTCCCGGATAAAACTGTCCGGCCACAATGGGCATTCTATCCATGCGTTCCTCCAGTCAGGGCATAGGAAGGATTGTAAAATGCTAATCTTTTTTTATCGGCCCTGAGGTTGTCATAATTATTTTGTGCTAGTATACCCGAAGCCTTCAGCCATGTGAATAGCGAGCTTTATTATAAGGTATCAATATATAATCAAATAAAAAGGGAAATTTTTGGTTGTCATATTGAAACGATGCTGCTAGTATTCAAATTCCCCTTTTGCAAGGGTAAAAGTCCCAGGTCCTGGAGGTAACAATGGCAACGGCACTAGAAACTATGAATGACAACCCTCAAGATTCCGATCTCAGTTTTGAATCCGCACTCGAAGATTATCTTAGTTCAGATTTTGGCGACCTTGATGAAGGCACCATAATCCGCGGTGAGATCGTGAAGGTTGGCAAGGACAACGTCCTTGTCGATGTTAATTTTAAATCGGAAGGGCAGATCCCCTTAAGCGAGTTCAAGGACGCCGAAGGCGCTGTGTCCGTCAACGTCGGCGACGTTATTGACGTTTATGTGGTGCGCAAGGACGAGGTGGAAGGAACCATCATCCTTTCCCGCGACAAAGCCAAGCGCATGCAGCTCTTTGACAAGCTGGAAGAGATTCAAGAGCAGAACGGGGTCATCACCGGTCGGATCATCCGACGCATCAAAGGCGGCTACACCGTGGACCTCGGAGGCTTGGAAGCTTTTCTCCCCGGTTCGCACGTGGATCTCAGACCAGTTCCCGACATGGATGCGCTCGTCGGTGACGAATTCGAATTTCGCGTACTGAAGATAAACCGCAGACGCAGCAATGTGATTGTTTCGCGCCGGGTGCTTCTGGAAGAAGAGCGCGAGTCCAAACGCAGCGAACTTCTCGGAACGCTGGAAGAGGGACAGGTTGTCACCGGTAAGGTCAAGAATATCACCGAATACGGCGTGTTCGTCGACCTCGGCGGTCTGGACGGCCTGCTGCACATCACGGACATGTCCTGGAAGCGCGTCAAGCATCCCAAGGAGCTTGTCAAGCTTGGTCAGGAAATCGATCTCAAAGTCCTCAATTTCGATCGTGACAGCAAAAAAGTCTCTCTGGGCATGAAACAGCTTGTGCCTGATCCGTGGGAAGGCATCACCGAAAAATACCCCTCTGGCCACCGCCTCTCGGGTAAAGTCACCAACCTTGTCGACTACGGCGCTTTTGTTGAACTGGAGCCCGGAGTTGAAGGCCTGGTGCACATTTCCGAGATGTCCTGGACTCGCAAGCTGCGCCATCCGTCCCAGATGGTCAAAGCCGGCGAAGAAGTCGAAGTGGTCATCCTGGGTGTTGATCAGGACAAGAAGCGCATCTCCCTGGGTATGAAGCAGATCAAGCCCAATCCCTGGGATGTGGTTGCTGAAAAATATCCTGAAGGAACCATCCTCGAAGGAACAATCAAGAATATCACCGAATTCGGTCTGTTTATCGGCATCGAAGACGGTATCGACGGTCTGATTCACGTCTCGGATATTTCCTGGACCAAGAAGATCCGTCACCCCGAGGAACTGTACAAGACCAGCAATACCGTGCAGGCCAAAGTGCTGACCGTGGACAAGGAGAACGAAAAGTTCACCTTGGGCATCAAGCAGCTGAGCGAAGATCCCTGGGCTCAGGTGCCTGATCGCTACCCCGTAGGCAGCCTGGTCAGCGGCGTGGTGACCAACATCACCGATTTCGGCCTCTTTGTTGAGGTTGAAGAAGGCATTGAAGGTCTGGTGCACGTATCCGAGATCAGCCTGAAAAAAGTCAAAAGCCCTGTCGAGATGTTCAAGGAAGGCGTTACCATCCAGGCCAAAGTCATCCATGTCAGTGCTGAAGAACGGCGGCTCGGCCTCTCGATCAAGCAGCTTAAAGAAGAAGAAGAACGCAAACAGCCCAAGGAATTCCGTACCGCCGGTTCCGGCGAAGCCGGTCAGAACCTGGGCGATCTGCTGAAGCAGAAGATGGAAGAAGATGCAGGAGAGCAAAGCTAGGAAACCCGGCTTTAGCCAACGGCATCCGTTTCTATTCGGATTCGGACTCATATTCGCGGCCATGGTTCTGCTCGTCGGAGCCATGGTCGCTTTCCGTTATATTGTCATCGACGGCGACTCCAAGCCGTTGATTTCCGGCGATTCCCTGGGCCTTGTGAACATCAAGGGCGTTATCATGGACGCACGTGAAGTCAACGAATGGATCGAAGAACTTCGCGACGACGACAATATTCTGGGAGTGCTGATCCGTGTGGATTCGCCTGGCGGCGGCGTGAGTCCGTCCCAGGAGATTCACCGCGCTGTCCGCAAGCTCGCGGCGAAAAAGCCCGTGGTCGTTTCCGTAGGCAGTGTGGCGGCTTCCGGCGGCTATTATGTCTCCAGTCCGGCCCACAAGATCATTGCCAACCCCGGCTCCATCACTGGAAGCATCGGTGTCCGTATGGATCTGACCAATTTCATGGGGCTCATGGATATGATAGGGGTCGGCCAGCAAACCCTGGTCAGCGGCAAATTCAAGGACGCCGGTTCGCCTTTCAAGCCTTTGACCAAAGAGGACAAGGCCTACTTCAATTCCGTGATCATGGACATGTACGACCAGTTTGTCTCCGATGTGGCCAAAGACAGAAAACTGGATCCGGCCAAGGTTCGCGCCGTTGCCGACGGCCGTGTCTTTACCGGACGTCAGGCCCAGGTGGAAGGATTGATCGACGGCCTTGGCGGACAGGAAGAAGCTCTTGATATTCTCAAGCGCCTTTGCAAAGTGAGCAAGGATAAAGACCTGCCTCTGCGGGAAGGCCCGGTCAAAGAGAAAAGTTTTCTGCAGCAGTTTGTCAAGGAATCCGCGAGGGCTTTCGCGGATGAGCTGAATCAGCTTCGCGTCGAGCAAAGCAGCGGACAGCAGGAGCGTTTTTCTTATTAATTCACAGAGAGCCGGTCAGTAACACGGCGCTCTTTTTTTTCCGGCAGATCTGTTTAGATCCGCTGGATTTCCACCCGATTCCTTCCGTTTTCTTTGGCCCGGTACAGGGCCTTGTCGGCTTCTATCATCAGTTCGCGGATGGGGTCTTCAGAAAAATCCGCACATGAGCCGCTGGTGACGCCTACGCTGATCGTCATGCGGATAGGTCCTTCATCTGTCTCTATCTTCTTATTGGCGATACGCTCGCGCAATCGTTCGGCAACACTGGCGGCGCCCTCCAGGCTTGTTTCCGGCAATAAAACGGCGAATTCCTCTCCACCGATACGTCCGATGATATCTTCCTGGCGAAAAGTTTCTTCGCAGGTTCTGGCCAGACTGCAGAGAACTTTGTCGCCTGTAAAATGACCATACGTATCGTTTATGGTCTTGAATTTGTCGGCATCGATCATGATCAGGGAAATTTCACGTTGATGCCGTTTGCACCGACTGAGTTCCGCAAGGCCGATTTCAATGAAATAGCGCCGGTTATAGAGCTTGGTTAAGCTGTCCATCCGGGCAAGTTCCTGCAGTTTTGCCTCGTTTTCCTTTCTGGCGGTGATGTCGCGGATGGTTCCCACTGCATGCCAGGAGTCGTTCAGTTTGACTGTGGACAAGGAGAGTTCAATGGGAAACTCACGGCCTTGTTTGTCCTGGGCGACGGCCTCAAGAATTTTGGTAAAGGACGGTGCGGCTGTCTGGCGCTGCAAGGATTCAATGCCGTATTCGACAAGATCGAGATAAATATCGGGCGTGATAAGGGACAGAATGGAACGGCCCATGGCTTCTTCCATGCTGTAACCGAAAATTTTTTCAGCAGCCGGGTTCCAGAAAACAACTTTGGAGTTGCTGTTGACCATGATCACAGCATCCAGAGACGAGTCCGTGATGGACTGGAGTTTATACTCGTTTTCCCGGAGCGCATCCTCAGCTTTGCGGCGGTCCTCCAGCTCCCGGAGCGCCCGGTCACGCATGGTCGCATAATCATTCAGCCGGTGAGACAGTTCGGTGACATCCTGAACAATGATGATTCCGTAATAACCGGCGGAAGCTCCCTGTTTTTTGGCAGCGCTGACCATTGTATGCTGCAGAGGCTCGCAACCGTCCTGCAATTTGCAACTGAAAAAATTTTTGTGCAATTGCGGAGAGAACAGGGCAGGAGGGCCACCCTGAAGAACGGAATCCAGCCTGGTGGAGTAAATGGGGTCTTTCAGCTTTGGGAAAAAGTCACGAAGATCTTTTCCCAAGATGGCTTCGCTGGAAATGCCTGTGCAATGGGTAAGCCGTTGGTTCCAGAAAAGCACTGAATAGTCCGTGTCAATATAGCATACCCCCACAGGCAAGCGGTTGATGGCGTGCATGTGGTCCAGCAGGCGCAGGTTGTCTGCAACAGGCTGATTGAGGGTTGAAGCGATTATTTTCCTGGACATTGCGTTATCTTGCTTAGAAAAAATACCTTAAAAAAGAGCCGCGCTCACCGTAGGGAGCTGTATTCGGCAGCAGAATACGGATATACAAGTGATACGGTCGGTTATTTGTGAAAAAGAGATAGTGTTCGGCAATTCCTGTGGGCTCAATTCGGTCTGCCGGCAATTTAGTGTTGGTCAAAAAAAAGCTTTTTGCCGTATATCGTACGTACGATATGTGCTATTGCGACAGAGAGAATAGCTGCTGCTCATAAAAAAACGCTGCTTATATTGCAAAAAATAATGATAATGATCTTTTTTTTGGGAGTAAAGTAAGATTTTTGAGTTGAAAAAACTATAGATTTCTCACTTTAACGGGAGGTTACGTACATGTTCGGTGTCCTTTGATGTTAAAAAAATTAGAAAATTGAGTCGATATCTTCCCGATTCGTTTTTTTAGGGTGCATTGGGAACATGTCACGAAAAATCGTGAGATTATTTCTGGCAAGGTGGTATGAGTTCAAAAACAACTGCTAAACCGCTGCGTTGGCCTGTAGCGACGATGTCAGAGTTTTTTAGACCGGTCAGAGGAAGGCGGGGTGGCACATTGAGTACATACTCCATACATAAAGCAATCAGGACATAAATACATGTTGAAAATCAGGTTGTCTGAAAAATATATTTTAAGTATAAAAAAAGATGCACAGATTACGATAAAATGCGAACTGGAATAAACTGTTCTGGAGGCTGAAAAATATGTCCGATACCGCATATTCTTTCCAATTTACTGTTAGCGGTTTGCCTGGAAATACATTTGTGGTCCATAGTTTTACAGGGAATGAAGGTATTTCGGAACTCTATCATTTTGATGTGCTTCTCGTTTCAGAGAAAACGGATATAAATTACGACAAAATCCTCCAGAAATCCTGTCAGCTCAAAGTAAAGGGAAGAAATCATTCCTTCCTGTTCAATGGTATTGTCAGTTCGCTTCGATTTAAAGAGTTCCAATCAGGAAAAGCTCTCTATCAAGCTGTTCTTGTACCGCAATTATTCAATCTTACGCTACAGAATCACAGTCAGGTGTTTTTGAACAGCTCTCTGCCTGACATTATCAAATCTGTTTTGGAAGTGTGCAACGTCAGTAACTATGACCTGCGGTTGAAAGGATCTTATCAGCCCATGGAGTATGTCTGTCAATTCAATGAAACATATTACAATTTTCTCCTGCGCTGGATGGAGCATTATGGTCTGTATTATTTTTTTGAGCAGGGAGAGGACGGCGAAAAGCTCATAATCACGGATACATCCATTTCACACAATATGTTCGAGGGCTCACAACTGAGCTATCTGCCAGTCTCCGGTCTGGACGACAACGTCCGTGAAGATGTTGTCTATAATTTTATCGCCGAATACAGCAGCGTGCCTAAGGATGTCCTTGTCAAGGATTACAGTTACCAGCACCCTGCTATGGTGCTGCAGGGCAAGGCTGAGGTGTATGAAGGCGGGGTGGGCACGTATTATAATTATGGAGATAGCTTTCAGGATCCTCAGGATACCGCCCAAATAGCTCTGGTGCGCGCCCAGGCCTTCCAATGCCGCCAGACCCAGATGCACGGCGAAAGCCTCTGCCTGGGGATGATCACGGGCTACAGCTTTTCGCTGCAGAAACATTTTCATTCCGAATTCAACGGCGATTATCTGCTGACCAAAGTGCAGCACAAGGCCAGGAACCGTACAGCCTTTACCACGGCCATGGGGACTCAGCGTCAATCCGAAGAAAAGAAATCGGTTTATTCGAATTCATTTACGACTATTCCCCTGAAACAGCAGTTCCGCAAGGCCAATGAAACGGAAAAACCGCGTTTTTACGGCATGCTCAGCGCCCATATCGACGCGGCTGGTTCCGGCAAGTACGCCCAGCTGGACAAATATGGCCGCTATAAAGTGATTCTGCCTTTTGATTTATCCGGCCGCAAGGAGGGCAAGGCCTCTTCCTGGCTGCGCCTGGCCGAACCCTACGCCGGTCCCAATTACGGGATGCATTTTCCGCTGCTCAAAGGCACGGAAGTGCTGATTTCCTTTGTGGAAGGCGATATCGACCGTCCCGTGATCATTACGGCCATGTTCAACTTCGATAAAACCAATCACGTCAAGGACAGCAACCAGCCCATCAATTCCATCACCACGGCGGGCGGCAACCAGATTGTGATGGGAGATAGCAGCGGCAAGGGATTTATCGGGTTTCGCCTTCCCAACAGCCAGGGCGGTTGGGTGATAGCGGAATCCAGCGAAGGCAGCGGCAGCGGAAGCGCCGGCAGCCATTCCAGCGCGGAAGGCAAGGGCGGTGATGACGGAGGCGGGACATCTGGAGGCGATTCAGGCGATGACTCCGGCGGAGAATCTAGTGGCGAATCTGAAAGCAGCGATGATTCCACCTTCATGTCTTACGATAAAGAGCATTTCGAAAGTTCGTTCAGTCAAAAAACGGAAATCACCGGTGGAACGAGTACCGAAATAGGTTTCGGCGTGAAAAACGAACTTTATGTGGGCGGAAAGTCCGATATCTCAGCAGGTTTTTCCTGGGGCGCCACCATGGGGCCTTCGATGGAATATGCCTGGGGCGACAAGGTTGGCTTCGGAAGTGAAGAATTCAGTTGTCATGAAGAAAGATTATTTATGCTGGAAGAAGAGTTTGCGGTCAAAGTCGGGCCGAGTGTCTCTCTGGTTGGGATCATGAATTCGCTTCGCAAAGCGTTCAGGGCGCTTGTAGTGTCTTCCCTTGCCTTATCAACTGAGAATTTTGTTTCTTTTGAGGCTGCATTTAAGAACAAAGAAAATCTGAATGACGGGTATTCGAACTGGGTCAGCTTGATGACCGATGGATTCAGTCTGGCCGATATTGCATTCAGTTCGGGAATTTTGATCTGGGTACACAAGCTGTTGAACCAGGTTAAACAAATCTCGCAGCAATCCGCGACGGCCGCCTCATTTACGCTGTCCAAAAAAGAAGGCATGGACGTCAAAGTCGACAGTGTTCTCGGCGCCGAGGCGAAGATAGCCTTAGGAGTGGGAGAATCCATACCGCCGGTGCAACCCGGCCTGGTAGCAGGGGCAGCCGCAATGAAACTCGCATCAACGGCCACGTTGAATCCCCTCGCAAGTACGCTGCTATCAATTGAAGAAGGCGGAAAATCGTTTTCTGTGACAAATATGGAAACGGCCTGGTTGAAGATTGAAAACGGTTCAAAAATCGAATTGCAGGCGCTGACCGATGTGGGGAACGCGGGCATTGCAGTGAGTTCCAGTTCCACCAGCTTGTCCTTCGGGACCAGTAACAATATTGTCATAGAGAACAATCGGCTATCGTTGCTGGGGGGGCAAATGTCGCCGCGTCCCTTGATTCAATTGACCGCGGACCAAAGAACTAATCCCATTCAGGTGACTTCCGGCACAACGAAGGCCACCTTTGATAGAGAAAAGATCAAGATGGCAAGTGCGCAGATTCTTTTCGATGCAGATGAAGTGGCAAAAATTCAGGCCGGTCAATTAATTTCATTGGGATAGCTTAAAAAAATTATGCGCATTCTCAAAAAACCTCACCTCGGCCTGCTTTTCCGGACGCTCCCCAGAGAAGGCGGGTTCGGTCTGGCCGTCTCGGCCTACGCCTGTTTTTCCCTGGGTGAAAACGACCAGGGCAGATTGCTGACCGAATCCAACATGTGGCAGCTGCTGCGCAAGGCCTTGCAGTCCAGTGACATTTTTGACCAGGGATACCCGAAGCCCGGGGCAGAGTTTCTGCTATACGGGCGTTGCCATCCTACCATAGCGGGAACTACGGGCATGACGGTAAGCGTACAGGTGGGAAATCTGATCAGAACGCTGCAGGTCATGGGTCCGCGCCGCTGGCAAGGCGATCATTGCGGTGCGCCCGGACAGCTGGAACCAGTGCGCCTGGACTGGGTGCAGACTTACGGAGGTCCGGAGTATCCGCAGAATCCTTTGGGAAAAGGGCATACGCGGGATAAAAAAGCGGACGGCCTGGATGCGCCTCAGCTTTTGCTGCCGAATGAACTGCTCACCCGGCCGGAAGAGGAGCACAAACCCGTGAGTTTTGCAGCTCTGCCTCCTTTCTGGCCTCAGCGAACGCAATTGCTGGGTGCATTTGACGATCACTGGAAGTACACAGACTGGCCCTATCTTCCCAGAGACAGCCAGGCGGACTTTTTTTGTACCGCCCAGGCAGGTCAACGTTTCGATGGTTTTTTGAATGGCGACGAGTTCGTTACCATTAAGGGGGCGCATCCGCAGCGTCAGATCATCGAGGGACGCCTGCCGGACTTGCGGGCAAGAATTTTTGCCCTGACCCGTAAGAGCGGACGTGAAGATTTTTACGAATTGCCCACGGTGGCAGATACGCTCTGGCTGCTGCCCGAACAGGAGGCCGCCATCCTCTGCTATCGGGGCGTGTTGCAGGATGTGGAAGAGGACGCCTGCGACGTGGCTCATCTGGTCGCGGAATGGGAACCGCGGCAAAGCAAGCCGTTGCCTGCGGAGCACTATCGGCAGTGGTTGGAAGCGGAGAGCGCGCCAAAAAAAGTTCCCGATGACGAGGAGCAGGCAAAGCCTGGCGGCGAATCCGCCAGCCCTGAGGCAGAAAAGGTTGTGCCAACGGTTGTGCCGGTAGCTCGGGCTCTGAGCGAAGATTCTGTGGAACATGAGATTAAAGCACAGGTAAAAGCCTTCGAAGAGTTTGTGAATACCCGTATGGCTGAATCCGGGCTGACACCAGAAAAACTCGATACTTTTCTGCAGTCCCGGCAGCCGGAACTCAAAGCTGCGCAGCCGGGGGAAAGCCTGGAAGAAAGCGCTGCGGCGTTGCAGCAAGAGGTGCAAACGATGCTCGCCGGGTTGGGGCATTCTCCGGAGGAGATCGACAAGTTTTTACAGGATACACAAGCAGTGCCACCCACTCCGGATGAGGTGGAACAATTTTTCCAAAACTTTCTGGCGTCGCCAAAGCTGACGGAAAAACAGCGTAGTGCTTTTCTGGAAATGCGTAAGAGCCATGAGGAACTCACGGCAATTTCCAGCCAGATTGATGCCTTGCACCAGAAAGACCAGCAGCAGTCTGCAGTTTTTGAGGAGGCGGGTTCCACTGTTCCTCCGAAAGAGCGAACGCCCGGCTATGCGGGCAAAGATTTTTCCGGTGCGGATTTTTCCGGACAAAATCTTGCCTATGTGGATTTTCGAAACGCCATCCTCAAGGGAGCGGATTTTTCCAATGCCGTTTTGGTCGGTGCGAATTTTTCCGGTGCGATTCTGAGCAATGCCATTTTTATCGAGGCCCGGCTGACAGGTACGCAATTTGTCAGAGCGCAGGCCAATGGCGCACGTTTCAACAGAGCCGAGTTTCTTGGAGCCAATTGCAGCAATGCAGATTTTTCCGAAGGAGATTTTACCGAAGCGAATCTGGATTGCACGGATCTGACCGGCTGCGACTTTTCTCATGCGCTTATGCTCCAGGTTACAGCGAAAGGGGTACAGGCGAAAAACGTCTCCTGTGCCTACGCCGACCTGACAAACGCGATGTTTTGCAATGCCGATCTGCGGCAGGCCAATTTTTCCCATGCCCTGCTGCAACAGGCGGTATTTCGCGAATCCAACGCAGACAAAGCGGAGTTTTACGCTGCGACAGGCAAAAGACTCTCCTTTCTGGATGCGTCCATAATCAATTCACGGGCGGATAACCGGACCTGTCTGCATAACATGGTGCTGCGCAACGTGAAAATGGACGAAGCGCGTTGGAGCGGTGCGGACCTGACTGGAGCCCGTCTGTGGAATGTGACACTTGACAGGGGGGATTTATCCAATACGACCCTGGAAAAAGTGGTCTTGCTGCGTGTGAGAGTTCGCTGGGCCAATGCCAACAAGGCAAGCATCGAAGGTTCGAGCATGCGCCGGGTGAACATGTTCCGGGGTACGGTACGGAAAGCCAGGATAGTCAAAACCCGAGTCCAGCTGGCCAATCTTTTCGGCGCGGACCATTATGGCGTTTATATCAGGAACAGACGGGCCAAAGATTCGAACATCAAACGTACGCTGCGCGAAAGGACTTCTGAAGATGCATGAGATACTGCAAAAAATGATGGCCGAAGGGCAGACCATCAAAAATCAGGATTTTTCCGGACAAAATTTATCCGGGATCGATTGCTCCGGAGCCATGTTTGAAAATGTGAATTTTCAGAATGCCGTACTTAATGAAACCCTCCTGACTCGGTCTGTATTTCAGGAGTGCAAGTTTGACGGCGCCCAATTACGGGAAACGGTTCTCTCGGATACGGAATGGGAATCCTGCTCGCTCAAGAAGGCGAATTTTACCAAAGCCCAGGCCAAAAACGCGGTTTTTGAGAATTGCGACTGCAGCAGTACGTGTTTTCAATACAGCTGGCTGCCCCAGGCCATTTTTACGGATTGCGTATTTGATGAAACCGATTTTTCCCATGCGGATCTGAACCGTGTCATGCTGCTTAAGGCGCAGCTGCAAACCGTGCGCTTTCAGCAGACAAATCTGCACAAGGCACTGCTGTCGCAATCCGTGCTGGCAAAGCAGACTTTTTCCGGCTGCACGCTGGTGATGACCAGCTTCAACGGCTGCAATCTGCAAGGCATGCATCTGGTCGATCAGGACATCACCAACGCTTCCTTCAACGGAGCCGAGCTTGCCGACGCCCGTTTCGAGCGGGTCAAAGGGAAGTATGTCCATTTTCAGAAAGCCCGGCTTTCCAATACGAGTTTTGTCCATTGCGAATTGCCCCTGTCGGTTTTTACCGAAGCTGTGATGCACGAGGTGGATTTTTCCTCCGCACGCCTGGAGTACGGACAGTTTAAGCAGGCCAGCTGTACGGAGGTAAAATTTTCCAGGGCACAGCTCGACTATGCGGATTTTTCCCAGGCCAGACTGGATAAAACGGATTTTTCCTATGCTTCGCTGATTTCCACAAACATGCACCGGGTGGATCTGAAGCAGGAGGGGTTCAAGCAGGCGGATACAAGCAGGGTGCGAACCACCGATGCCCTGCTGGCGGAAGCAGAAGACTGGGAGCCGGAAGCGCCGTTGCGCGGCAGGCAAAGTTGAGCACATTCGAAAAATAAATTTCTGAGGAGCGCGTATGTTTGCTTGTACCATGGAAAGCGGCATGGCCCTGGGAGAGCCCGACGTTTGTAAAACTCCGCCCTTTGGGGAGCCCATACCGTATCCCAATGAAGCGCAGATGCCCCTGGCCAGCCCCCCGGCGGAAAAAATTCTGGTGGTGGGTGCTCCGGCGCTGAATATGTCCTCAACCGTTCCCTTGACCCTGGGAGACACCACGGGTGTCATGGGAGGAGTAGTCTCGGAAACCGTGATGGCGGACATGAAATTTTCAGAAGGTAGCGTAAAGGTGCGTCTGGAAGGCAGCCCTGCCGTACGGCTGACAACGCCCACCACACACAATAATGAAAACACGATCGGTGTGGTTCTCGAACCCAGCCAGGAAAAGGTCATGATTTTGTCCTGACGTGTTGAAAAGGAACATGGCTATGAATAAGCACGTACTGGTGCCTTTGGCGGAAGGTTTTGAAGAAATCGAGTCCGTTGCGGTCATCGATATACTCCGTCGCGCAGGAATCACCGTGACCACGGCCGCTGTGGGCGTCGCAAGCCTGGAAGTCACCGGCGCGCATGCCCTCATCATACGGGCCGATACGGCCATTGAAGATTGCTCGGGACAGCATTTTGATATGATCGTGCTTCCGGGGGGTATGCCGGGGGCGGCAAATTTGTCCGCGTCGGACGCCTTGCACCGTGTCCTGCAACAACATGTGGATACGCAGCGGCCTCTTGGCGCCATCTGCGCGGCTCCTGCCGTGGTGTTGCAAAAGAAAGATTTTTTAGCTGGGCGTAAAGTGGCCTGCTATCCGAGCTTTCGGGAGCAGATCAACGAGGCTAGCCGAACGGATGAAAGGCTTCAGATTGAAACGGGGTTGATTACGGCTGCGGGCCCCGGCGTGGCCTTTGAATTTGGCATTGCATTGGTGCGGGAATTGTGCGGCGAAGCGGCTGCAGCCACCGTTGCAGAGGCCATGTTGTTGCAGGCATAAATTGTCCGCCTGCGCTCAGGAGTGTTTTTAGCTCATCGTAAACAAAAGCAGGGGCCGAAATCCTGAATTTCGACCCCTGTTTTCCCGGATGTCCATAACCGAGGCATGTCGTTCTCGGGGTTATGCTTCGCTTGATTCAGTCTGTAATTGGGCCAATTCGGACTGCAGAGAGGCCAGTTCAGCCTGGAGACTTTGCAGTTTTGCCGATTTGGTATCGTCGGTTTCCGCTTCTTTTGCCAGGTTGGCTATCTGAGATTCCAGGTCAGAGATCTGCTCCTGCAGTTCGTCTATCTCATCTTCGGTATCATCTTCGTCACTTGAACTGGAGCTGCCGCTGGAACCGCTTGTTCCGCTGGCTTCTTCAGTTTCATCAGTACTTTCAGTTTCACCGTAGGCGACGGTGGTAGAATCTTCTTCTTCCGCGGCAGCTTCTTCAGTGCTGTCTTCTTCCATCATGGAATCCATGGCGGAAATGAGTTCGCTGGTACCGGCCTGTTGGGCAGTCATGGTGCCGGCTTCTTCGAGTTCAGCGAGTTTTGCGTACGCTTCTTCCGAAATCTCCACGGTATCGCCGGAGGAAGAAGTACTGGAAGTACTTGTCTCGTCGGTTTCTTCGCTTGTGGAAGAGGTTCTGTTTACATAGCTTAATCCATCCAAACTTTGGGTATTAACACCAATGTCACCGATGCTGGTCATATCAGCCTCCTTAAAGCAGTTGTGATGAAACAGTCAGGGCCTAGCCTTATGTTTCTCACGCTCTGCATCCGCCGCGGATGTCGCCCCGCTCGCAACAAGGGTGGCGGCTAGAGAGAGTCTTTCTCTCTCTGTGAAAACAGCAAAATAAAACTGTCTTCAAAAGTTGCTGCTATTCTGTTCGGCACTTTTTTTTCGAAGATTAATCTCTTCAGTTCCTGGCCGAGCCGTCTTTGACACTAAAAAAATATTCTTAACTAGTTGTACTTCTATGTCTTTTTTGTCTTGTAGCAGTTTTCTTACGTCGTATCCTCAGCTGCTTTAGACAATATGAAGCCCATATTGAACATTTTTTACGCTATTGCTGCGTAGTCAGAATACCCTGCATATTTTGCTTGCCATTTTGCTGTCCGGAAAGGGCAGGGTAACTTTTTCCTGACAACTTGATCCGGCCGTTGGCGCCGACCGAGGGTGCCATTTGGAGCTGCCTGCATACCCAGCCGGCTTTCAGGGCTGTAATCACGACGTCTGCAGCCGGATACAGCCCATACGAAAACGTGCCGGAAACACGGCAAAATCGTTTTCCTGGTGCAAGCTAAAGCAAATTATATGCCTGAATTGATATGGGGAGGAAATTATTGGAGGCGTAAAGGAAGTCGGATGGTTACCTGCAGGCCGCCTTCGTGCCTGTTTTCAAGGGTGATGCCGCCGTCATGGGTTTCCGCCACCTGTCTGGCGATGGCCAGGCCGAGTCCGGCTTCGCCCTTGATGCCGGAAGATTTTCCCTGTTGAAAGGGTTCCATGACGCGTTCGAGATCATTTTCCGGCAGACCGGGACCATGATCCCGGATGAAAATTAATGCCAGCCCGTGGCCATTACCGGAAACTTCTTTGGCGATGACCTCCACGGAACTGTTTTCGGGCGTATGGCGTACGGCGTTACGGATGATATTGCGGAACATGCTGGAAAGTTGTTCCGCATTGCCCGAAATGGCGCCGTTGCCTGAAGAGGAAAGAAGTACCTTTTTTTGCTGCTCGGCGGCTTCTTCCGAACACTCGGTAACCACCTGCTGCAGCAGGGGGGACAATTGCAGGGGCTCGCGTACGGATTGCAGCCACTGCAGGCGGACAAAGTCCATAAGCTGTCCGGACAGTGAATTGAGCTGGTCCGAATCGGTGCGGATTCGTTCGATGAGCTGGACTTTGTTGTCGGGGGATCCGTTTTTTACCAGCTCTGTGGCAATGGCCATGCGCGACAATGGAGAGCGCATTTCATGGGATATTTCACTGAGCAGCAAACGCTGGGCCTGTTGTTTCCTGGCCATGTTGGTTGCCGTCCGGTTGAATTCCTTGGCCAGCCTGCCGATGGTGTCTTTCCGGCGCAGCAACACGGGGTCCAGCCGGACACTGAAGTCTCCGGCGGCCAGGCGGCGCATGGCCGATCTCAGGTGGGCCACGGGCCGCTCGGAGGTGTAGATCAAGGCGGCGATGATCAGCAGAGCCAGAAGAATGCCGGCGAGCCGGATGCAGACTATCTGGGTCAGCATCGAGTCTCTGGCTTCCGGATGCGTATCTATCTGCTTCAATCCAAGAATCAGGGCTTTCCCTTGTGGGGAAACAAAGGGGATGGCCTCGATTTTTTGCGGCAGCAAATGCGTTTTAAAGTTGAATTCGTTAATCGCGTACTGTTTATTATTCACAGAAGTACGGGCGATATCCTGGGCGTCGGAGCTGGGAGTGCCCAGCAAAATTTTCCCGCTTGGCGCGTCATAAAGGGCGTATTGAAAGCCATTGGCCTCATGCTGCTTGAGGTACGCGTCCAATTCCTCCATGTTGCCGTGGTCAAGCCAGTCCGCAAGCAGCATCCCGGTGTTTTGCAGCATTTCCTGTCTGTCGACCAACCAGTTCTCAAAGAGAGGATTGTGCCGCTGGAAATGATCGTAAGCTATCTGGGTGAGGAACATGGACCCCACCGTGATGAGCACAAAGGCAAAGAGGCGGATGCCCCAAATCTTCATGCAGAGGTCTCCATCTGCTGCGCCTCAGGACCATGAGCCGCACCCATCATGGGAATTTCAGTGTCGTCGTCATCTTCCATGACTCCCTGGCTCAGTTCCGCGGAATTGTAGATATAGCCGGTTCCGCGAATCGTGCTGATGCGCTTGCCGCCATCCGGAGAAGGACCGAGTTTTTTACGCAGATTGCTGATGTGCACGTCCAGACTGCGGTCATACACGGTCAGTTCGCGTCCCAGGGCATTTTTTGAAAGTTCTTCGCGGGTGACGAGCATGCAGCGCGACTCGAGCAGAGTCTTAAGAATTGTAAACTCAACAAAGGTTAAATGGAGTTCTTCGTTGCCCAGTCTGGCGCTGTGCGTACGGAGGTCCAGAGCGAGGTCTCCGTCAGTAAGGGTCTTGGCTGCGGCGGGCGGCGCGGACTGATTGTACTGCGTCCGCCGGAGGATGGAGCGCACACGGGCCAGCAGCTCTCTGGGCACGAACGGTTTGGGCTGGTAGTCGTCGGCGCCCATTTCCAGGCCGACTACACGGTCGACTGAGTCATCGCGGCCAGTAAGCATCAGCACTGGCAGCTGTGACTGGTTGCGCAGGTCGGCAAGGATTTCGAAGCCGCTTTTGTCCGGCAGGCAGACATCCAAGATAACCATGTCGCATACCCCGGACAGGGCCATATCCAGACCGGTGGTTCCTTCGCTGCAGGTCAAAACTTTGAATCCTTCGGGGGAAAAATAATCCCGGAGCATGGAGCAAAGTTCCTGGTCATCGTCGATAATAAGCAGATTATGCATGGTTTTTTCCTTTATGCTGCAATTTTTTCCGTTTTCTTAACTGATGTAGTTCGAGCAAGTACAAGGCCAAGATTAGCTTACAAAAGCTAAAGATTTCCAAATATTACTTAAGTCTTCTTAATATTACTTTATCTTCCCTTAACCAATTTGGGTCCCCCTCCTGCAGAGAAAAATGTGCACCCGGTTAATTATGCCGTGTAAATTTATCCTAGTATTAGATTAAGACGCTCATAAGGTGAAAAAGGTAACACCTGCAAAGGAGATAAAAAATGCAACTGTCAGTTACAGCAGATAAAAATAGTCTTATCGGGGGTTTTGCGCAGCACGACCTCGACGGTTGCCTCGCCGGCGATAAGCTCTCTTGGGAGCGTTTCATGGAAACCTACGATCGAGTGATCCGTCGCGCCGTGCAGTGGACCCTGAAGAGCAGGGCGGAAAAATTTGCCGCAGCATCGGAAGTGGATGATGTGGTCCAGGAAGTTTACTACCGCCTGATTCGCGGCACCTACAAGTTATTGAAGACCTATGATTCGAAGCGCAGCTCTTTGACCACCTGGCTGTGCGTGGTTTCCCGCAGCGCGGCCTTGGATCATATGCGCAACCAGCGCTATATGCCCCATTGTGACATTGATGAGCTTGATCTCGCAGCTCCTGTGGAGCGGCATGAAGACGGTTATCTTTCTTTACCGAACAATGTTCTTACACCCCGGCAGATTTATGTCCTGCACCTGAGTTTTGATAAGGATCTGCCCACCAACGACATCGCAGCGCTCATGGATGTGCACCCGCAGACGGTACGCAGCCTGCGCAACAGCGCCATCGTCCGCTTGCGTGATTACTACGCACGGGGTGAGGTTCATTAATTTAGTGAAAAAAGCATAAGAAACGATAAGGAAAGGTAAAGTTCTGTAAACAAAAGATAACTACATGAAATAAATGAATAAAAAGGAAAGTTAAAAATTGTGGGTTTTCCCTTGAACGTACGACAAGGTGAATAAGTCCTCAGAGAAGAGGGCTCGGCTGAGTTCACCTTACAACATTCAAGGAGGAGTGTTATGGCCCTTACAATTAATAACAACTTAATGGCTGCGACGGTCCAAAGAAATTTGACCAACGCGTATGATGACCTTGCAACCTCAACCGAACGTTTGTCTTCCGGCCTGCGTATCAACAGCGCTGCTGACGATGCCGCCGGCCTCGCCGTCCGCGAACTCATGCGGTCGGACATCTCCGCATTGAACCAGGGCGTACGTAACGCCAATGACGCCATCAGTCTGATTCAGACGGCAGACGGCGCACTCGGCGTTATCGATGAAAAGCTGATCCGGATGAAGGAACTGGCGGAACAGGCAGCCACCGGTACCTACACCTCCACACAGCGTCTGATCATCGATTCCGAATACCAGGCCATGGCTTCGGAAATAACACGTATCGCCAACGCCACTGACTTCAACGGTCTCTATTTGCTTAACGGAAACCTCAGTTCCGACGAGCACGATGGTTCCGGCCTGACTTCCACAGGAAAGATGAAGATCCACTTTGGCACCGCGAACGATTGTAGCGAGGACTACTACTACATTCAGATTGGCTGCTCGACTGCTTCGGCATTCGGCCTGGGCAACCAGTCCGTGGAAGGCGCCGGATACTCCATCTCCACGCAGCAGGCTGCGCAGGAAGCTCTGGATGCGATCGATATCGCCATCACTTCCAAGGATAACATCCGGGCCAATCTGGGTGCCTTGCAGAACCGGCTGGAAAACACCATCTCCAACCTGGAGATTCAGGCAGAGAACCTCTCCGCCGCTGAATCCCAGATCTCGGACGTCGACGTTTCTCTGGAAATGACGGAATTCGTTAAGAACCAGATTATCGTTCAGTCCGCAGTAGCCATGTTGTCGCAGGCTAACTCCTTGCCGCAGATGGCTATGCAGTTGATCGGATAATGATGTAACGTAACCAGACAACCGGCCGGGCGGACGCAGCCTCCCGGCCGGTTGTTTAACGAATAGACTTCCTTTCGAAGCCCCTTCCTGATCGGCCTTTCAACCATCGGACGAAGGCCGTATTTTCTAATAAGAAATGTAAAGATAGGGTAAAAGTTATGTAAATTTTTTATAACCATTTAAAATAATGGAATAAGGAAAAAAACAGTCGATTAAGGATTCACCCTTGAGTGTTCGAAAAGATAAGTAAGACCTCCACAAAAAGGTCTTATTGGCGTTTCTATACACAACATTCAAGGAGGAGTGTTATGGCCTTAACGATTGCTAGTAACCTGATGGCGTCTACGGTTCAAAGAAATTTGAGCTCTGCGTATGACGACCTCGCCACTTCGACTGAGCGTTTGTCTTCAGGGCTGAGAATCAACAGCGCTGCTGACGATGCCGCCGGCCTCGCCGTCCGCGAACTCATGCGGTCGGACATTTCCGCGTTAAACCAGGGCGTACGTAACGCCAACGATGCCATCAGCCTGATTCAGACGGCTGACGGCGCGCTCGGCGTTATCGATGAAAAGCTGATCCGCATGAAGGAACTTGCGGAACAGGCAGCCACCGGTACCTACACCTCAACTCAGCGTCTTATCATCGATTCCGAATATCAGGCCATGGCTTCGGAAATTACCCGAATAGCCAACGCTACTGATTTCAACGGGATTTACCTGCTTAATGGTAATCTCAGCGCAGACGAACATGACGGCTCCGGTTTGAGCGCCACAGGTAAGCTCAAAATCCACTTCGGTACGGCCAACGATTGCAGTGAAGACTACTACTATGTCCAGATCGGCATCTCCACGGCATCGGCTTTCGGCGTGGGCAACCAGGCTGCAGAGGGCTCGGCAGGGTACTCCATCTCCACACAGCAAGCTGCGCAGGAGGCTTTGGACGCACTCAATACCGCAATTGTTTCCAAGGATAACATCCGAGCCCAGCTCGGCGCCATGCAGAACAGGTTGGAAAACACCATCTCCAACCTGGAGATTCAGGCTGAGAACCTCTCAGCTGCGGAATCGCAGATTTCGGATGTGGATGTTTCTCTGGAAATGACCGAGTTCGTGAAGAATCAGATAATCGTACAGTCTGCAGTGGCCATGCTGTCGCAGGCGAACTCGCTGCCACAGATGGCCCTGCAGCTGATCGGATAGTCACGTAACGCAACGTAACCTAAACTATCGTCCGGGCAGGTACCAGCTGCACGGCCGATGACGGACAAAGTGGTTCCTGCCGGCAAACTTTCTTGGCGGAAAGTTTTACCGACAAGGGCCACACGGAAGGAAACATTCCAGAATCATGCCAAACAGGCAAGGGCGGCTTTACCGGGTTATCGGAAAAAGCCGCCCTTTTTGTGTCTCATTTTTTTGATGAAAAAATTCTTATTTAACTGCTTGAAATCAGTGTATCTTTTAAAAAAGTTTTAGTGCAGGACGGAAAGCTTGGGAGGAAGAAAAATTTTCCATAAAGGCTAACAATCCATAGCATCCAATCAGGTACTGCTGATTTTCCGAAACAGGACCGTGGCAATGTCAAAAAAATATTAACCGTAAAAGGGCTGGATAATCCGTTCCAGGACTCCCTGCACTTTGGAAATGGCCACACCGTAATTGGTTACGGGGACGCCCTGGCGCTGGCATTCGCGAACGCGCCGCAACATTTCCGCACGGTTGGTCATACACGCGCCGCAGTGCACGGCAAGGGCGAACTGATCGAGATCGTCGGGAAAATCATGCCCGGAGTAAATCGTGAAATCCAGTTCCTTGCCGGTATACTGGGTGATCCAGCGCGGAATCTTGACCCGGCCGATATCGTCGGCCACTGGGTGGTGCGAACAGGATTCCGCCATCAGTACGCGGTCTCCGTCCTGAAGTTTGTCGATGGCCTTTGCTCCGGCCACCAGGCTGTCCAGATCGCCTTTGAATCGTGCGAAAAGCGTGGAAAAAGTGGTCAGCCGGATGTCCGGGGGGACATCTCCGGCCACCTTCAGAACCACCTGCGAGTCCGTGATCACCAGGGCTGGCTTGCGGCTCAGGGATTCCAGCGTGGCGGTCAGTTCGCGTTCCTTAGCCACCAGGCCGATGGCATCGCAGTCCAGAATTTCCCGAAGCACCTGAACCTGCGGCAAAATCAGCCGCCCTTTTGGCGCGGCCAGATCAATGGGCACCACGCATACCACCAGATCGCCTTCAGTGATCAGATCTCCGGCCAGCACAGGTTCTGCCTTGAGCTCGGCGGGCGCCATTTCGATAAGCAGCTCCTTGAGCTCCCGGACTCCCTGTCCCGTGAGGGCGGAGGTACGGATGGTCCGGAGCTGTTCCAGCATTTCAGGCAACGGACCGTCATGGAGATCCGACTTGTTGAAAACCAGAATGAAAGGGATTTCCAAGGCTCGCAATTCGTCCATGAGTGTTTGCTCATGTTCGGTGAGCACGCCGTCGCCAACCACCACCACGGCCACATCCGACCGCAGCAGCACCTTGCGCGTCGCCTTGACGCGCATCAGACCCAGTTCGCCCGTATCATCCAGTCCGGCGGTATCGTAAAAAGTCACCGGTCCGAGCGGCAGCAACTCGTAGGCTTTGGCCACAGGATCCGTGGTTGTGCCGGGGTGGTCGGAGACAATGGCGATTTCCTGCCCGGCAATGGCATTGATAAGAGCTGATTTTCCGGCATTGCGGCGTCCGGCGAGCGTAATCACCAGCCTGACGCCCCTTGGGGCTTTTTCGGACATAGCTACTCCGGCGTACGAAGCCTTGCGATGTTGAGGTTAAATGCACAATGCGCGTCTTTCCTGTTTCGTGTTCCGAACCATCTCTCAGTGAGCGGATTATTGTCAGGGGCATCAGTGGCAGCCAAGACCGGAAAAAGTTTCCCGCATGCCTGACCTGGCTGAATAGTCCCTTGCATCTTTTATTCAGGGCCCTTTATTGTCCGTATTTTTCTGGCCGGACGGTTCGGGAGAGATGCCCGCGTAGTCTTCATCTGTAAAGCCGAGTTTGCGCATTCTTCTGGGGGAGAGCAGGTCCTCGATACGCGGCCGGTCCGCAATGCCGCGGTTGATCAGCAATTCGGCCAGGGACACAGACGCTGCGTCGGCTTCGGTCAGGTATTGTTGCACCCGTTCGTATCCGAGCACGGGAACCAGCACCGTGGCAAGGGCGCGGCTCTGTGCGACAAGTGCCGCACAACGCTGTTGCCGCGGACGCAGGGTGCGGATGCAGCGCGAATCGAAAATACGTACGCAGTTTTTCAACAAAGTCAGGGATTCGAGGATGTCGTGGGCGATCAGCGGTAGCAGGTGGTTCAGTTCGAGTTGCCCGAGAGAAGCGGCAGTGGCAATGGTGGCATCGTTGCCCATGACTTTCAGTCCGGCCTGAACCACTGCTTCAGGGATCACCGGGTTGATTTTTCCGGCCATGATGGAAGATCCTGCCTGGAGCGGTTCCAGCTCTATCTCTCCGAATCCGGCATGCGGACCGCTGGCAAGCAGCCGCAGGTCATTGGCTATTTTTACCAGATTGACGGCAAAGGCCTTGAGCATGCCCGAAACTTCCACAAAGGCGTCCAGATTCTGCGTGGCGTCCACCAGGTTTTCAGCTCTTGCCAGTGCCAGGCCGGTCAGTTCCTTAAGACGTTCGGTGGCGCGGAAAATAAAATCTCGAGGCGCGCCCAATCCCGTCCCCACGGCCGTGCCGCCCAGATTGACCTGTTTGATACGTTCGCGGCATTTGAAGACCCTCCAGCGATCACGGGCAACGGCTTCGGCAAATGCCCCGAATTCCATGCCCAGAGTCACAGGTACGGCATCCATCAACTGCGTACGGCCTACTTTGAGTACGTCTTTGAATTCGTCCTCTCTGATCTGCAAAGCCTCCTGCAGAGATGCCGCGGCATTTTCAAGTTCCTTGAGTTCCAGAAGGCAGGCAACGCGCAGGGCTGTGGGAAAAACGTCATTGGTGGACTGGTGCTTGTTTACATGATGGAACGGATGCACCAGGCTGTAATCGCCTTTTGTGCCGCCGAGCAGTTCGATGGCCCGGTTGGCGATGACTTCGTTGCAGTTCATGTTGGCGGAAGTTCCCGCGCCGCCCTGGAAAGCGTCCACCAGAATGTGCGCGTCAAGTGTGCCGCTGGAAAGCTCGCCGCAGGCCTGGATGATTGCCTGGCCTGTTTTGGGTTCCAGATAGCCGAGTTGGAGGTTAGTACGCGCGCAGGCTTCCTTGACCAGCCCCAGCGCTCGGATGAACACACGTGGCAGCCGCTGGCCGGTAAGCGGAAAATTTTCCAGTGCCCGGAGCGTATGGATGCCGTAGTAGGCGTCGGCAGGTAAATCCCGGGCGCCAAGACAGTCAGTTTCTTTTCTCATGGAGTTGCCGTCTCTGCTTGAATCGTCAGGGCAGCAGCCTTTCCTGCACTTCAAGCTTTTTTCTATTCGAATTGTTGAGGACATTTTATGAAAGTTTAGTAGCTATACAAATGAAAATCGCATACTACTTCCGTCTGTTGGAATGGTTTGGTCATCAGGTTACCTGATACGGTTCAGACCAAAAAGGATTTGACCCGCACCCCATCAAGCATGCCGAGTTTTCCTGTAAAAGCGCCGACTTCATCGGTGGTGGCTTCGATGATCAGACTGATGACGCTGATGCCTCTTTCCGGACAGGGCAACCCGAGACGTCCGATAATCAGACTTCCGTTGTCAGCGAGAATGGTGTTCACAGTCTGGGCAGATTTCAGTCTGTCTTTGATAAAAACGCCAATAACCCCAATCCGCTTATCCATGTCATATTCTCCTTGGTTGAGAGGGGAACGTCTGCGGGGGGCAGCGTGCGTGCTGTAACTCCGGGAAAAAGGCAAAGGAAATGGGAAAAGCAGTGAACCTGTCAGCCAGATTCCGGAATCCCACCCTTTGGTTCAGTAATCCCTTACCGCAGGCAGTTGTTCTTCACGTTTAAAAAAATAAAAAAGATAATAAATTAACTAGTTATAATTTTTATGGTGCATATTGTGAATAATAGCACAAGTGCTGTTTTCTTACAATACGCTGTCTTTTTATTTGTTGCGTTACCATTAAGTGTTTTATTGTGGATTGTTAGGTCACTGGCGATAAAATTTTTCAGGGGTTTTTCGGAAACCCTTTCCGGCGGATGCTTTCAGTCTCTTCTGGAGCCGCTTTGCAGAATTTTTACTATAAAAAAAGAAGAGGCAGCATCGGATATTACAAAAAAAGTGGCGTGTGGAAATGCTCAACCCTTGGATCAGTGACCCCTCGCCGCAGGTTGAACCGTCAGATACTAGATAGCGAGTTTGACGCCTTTGGCTTTCAGAGCCTTCAGCTTGGCACTACGGTCGGTGTAATGCGTATGCAGCAGATGGTGCGACTCATGTCCGCAGGGACCTTCTTTGAGGAAGCCGTCCTGTTTTCCGTACAAGGCGACGATCATTGGGTTGTCCTGAGACTTTTTGTACTCGTAGATTTTGTCGTTTTTATCTGCAGCGTAAACTGCCTGCTGACGTTTCTCGACAAATTTCATTACGGAAGCAACAGCCTCTTTGGTCACATTCAGGCCCAGAAGGGCATAGCCGCAGGCAAAACCGGCCACTTTGATGAATCCACGTCTGGATATTTTAGTGAAGTCTTTCATGCTCGTCTCCTTTAGCCCATGCTTCTCATTCTGAAGCGTTTATTGATCTTGGCGACAGTGCTGCGGAACAAGGATGCGCGGATTTCCGGATCCAGAGGCTGTCCGCCGCCGTTGACGCAGCCGCCGGGGCAGGTCATGACTTCGATGAAGGCGTAGGGAGACTTTCCTTGGCGGATCTGTTCCAGCACCGGGATGGTGTTGGCCAGGCCGCTGATGACACAGACTTTGGCATCGCCAAAGTTGGGAATGTTGACAGTGGCTTCCTTGACGCCCTCATGTGCGCGTACGGCTTTGATGTAGGGGTCTTTGAGCTTCTCGCCGGAAAGCACTTCGTAAGCAAGACGCAGCGCGGCTTCCATAACACCGCCGGAGCAGCCGAAGATCGTTGCGGCGCCGGTGGATTCGCCCAGCTGGCGATCAGGCTGTTCGTCAGCCAGAGACTTGAAGTCGATGCCGGCTTTTTTGATCATGTAAGCCAGTTCGCGGGTGTTGATGGTCGCGTCGATGTCTCTGAATCCGCTGGCGTTCATTTCCGGACGCATGCCTTCGTACTTTTTGGCGATACAAGGCATGATGGAAACCGTGTACAGCTTCTTGGCAGGGGTTTTGGCCACTTCCGAACCGTAGGTTTTGGATAGCGGGCCGAGCATGCCAATGGGGGATTTGCAGCTGGATACGTTGGGCAGCAGATCCGGGTAAAAGGTTTCAACGAATTTTACCCAGGCGGGACAGCAGGAAGTGAACTGAGGCAGCGGACGGGCATCAGGCTTTCCCTGTTCCTTGATCCGGTGGATCAGTTCGGTACCTTCCTCCATGATGGTGACGTCGGCGGTCCACTCGTTGTCGTTGATGATGTTGAAACCGAGTTTGCGCAGGGCCGCATGCATTTTGCCGCCAACATAGGTACCAGTGGGGTAGCCGAAGCATTCGCCAAGGCCGTAACGAACGGCGGGGGCGGGCATGGAGACGACGACCGTGTCCGGATCTTTCAATTTTTCGAAGATTTCATCGACATACGATATCTCTTCGTAAATGGCGCCGTACGGGCAGTTGACCAGGCACTGACCGCAGTTCATGCAGGCCACGGGGTCTACGACGTGGCGTTTTTCCTCATTGCCACTGGGCTGGATGGCGCCAGTTGCGCATACTTCTTCACACGCGCCGCAGGACTGGCACTTTTCAGGGTCAACCTGAACGAAATACAGCTCGTCCGGATTTTTCCCCTTGGGGGCGTTCGCTTTCAGTAAAACACCTTCAGCATCGAACATCTCATTCCTCCTTGTATGTGTTCCAAACGGAATAAAAACACGGCGTCTCAGGGACTCCGGGTTACGGCAGCGAAGGAACAGGCCAAGGATCTGGCTAGATCCGAGACGTGATTACGAATACTTTTTATAAAAAAGTAGCACTTAAAAAGTACGCAATATACTTTTTTATGTCAATAAATAGTTCAGCTTTGTGAATAGTTTAACTTAGTGCTGAATCTACTAAATTAATGGAGGGATTTTATTGTTAGACGGCAAGCGAAAGCAGATCAAGGCGGTAGAGTCGGGAGACATTGGTTGGAACTTGAGTCTGCCAGCCGGCGCGGATAAGTGACCGGCTGATGTGCTGTACGACTTTGCGTACGCTCTGGCGCGCGGGTTTGCTGAGGCTGAGTCCGGAGTGGTTCTGGATTTCGGGGAGGATAAAATGCAGACTGTCGGATCCCGTGCCGAAAAAAGCGATCTTTGCCAGTGAATCCAGCACGGCACTGCCGAACAGTGTGGAAACGAAAGGAAGCTCGCAGAACTGCTGATAGCCAATGAGATCGAGAAAACGGATCGAACCGGGGAAATGTCCGGAAGAAACCCCGTGCACGATATAAATCCGGTCGCTTCCCAGCGCGCAAAGTCCGGTTTTCCATGCTTCCAGGCCAAGAAACGCGTATGTCACTTTCGGGTGCGCCGGTTCCTGTTGCAGGGCTTCGAGCACATATCCGCCCGCGCCATAGTCCCCGGCAAAAAAATCTCCAAGCCCGATTACGGTTGCCCGTCCGTTCATGCAGTTGCTCCGGAAAGTCGAATCAGTTTTCGAAGGATTCGGTGAAAAAGATTGCGCTGAAATATTTGCTAATTACCTGAAAAAAGGCATGTCACGCTTACGAAATTCTATTTTGTGTTACATAATGGGAAAAGCCCTGTTTCGTCCAGAGTTTCAACGGTATTTTCCGTGCCGTTTTTTAAGGAACAGACTGCGTCACCAAAAAAGTGTCTTAAATTTTGTAATTTTTGTGTAAAATTAGTCGTGCGGCAAAAGGAAGCTCAAATCCGTCTGAAAGGTTTTTTGGTTTTGAAAACAGACAGAAATATCAAAAAACCTATTTTTAGGGTGGAGAAATAACTCAGCAACGGTTTGGCTTGTACAATGAGGTGTGAATCTGTATACTTCACGGAAAGGTCCAGATGGTTAGTGGAGTAACATTATTCAACTCTTAGCATGGAGTGAAGACATGGCTATTGTTATTGATGATGATGCCTGCATGGGTTGCGAATCTTGTGTTGAGATCTGCCCTGACGCTTTTGAGATGAACGCTGACGGCGATAAGGCCACCGTGAAAGATCCTGACTGCGGCGCTGATTGCGTTGAAGAAGCCATCGACGCCTGCCCGGCGGAGTGCATCAGCAAGGATTAGTAGTCAATCGGAACAATCAGACTATTATTGTTGTCTGTTTTTAAGACAGCAAGGCATGGCCGGCATTTCCGTATTACGGAAATGCCGGTTTTTTAGTTATCCATGCCGTATTTTTTCAGTTTTTTATGCAGAGTTGCTCGAGTGATGCCAAGTCGCCGGGCTGCTTCGCTTTTGTTGCCGTGGACCTGCTCCAGCGTACTGAGAATGGCTTTTCGCTCTAGTTCTTCCAGTGAGTTTCCTTCGAAAAATTCAGGACCCGGATCGACTGTAATAAATCCGGTATCCGGAGCTTGCAGGTACTGCGGCAGCTCTTTTTCACTGATATAATCACCGGGAGCCATGATAACGGCGCGTTCCACGGCGTTTTCCAGCTCGCGTACGTTGCCCGGCCAGGGAGCCTTGAGCAGGATGTCCATGGCTTGGGGGGTAAATCCCTTCAATGATTTATTATTCTTTTGGGTAAAACGGGTAAGGAACTCCTGGGCCAGAAGTGAAATATCCTCGGTCCGCTGGCGCAGGGGAGGTGATTCCAGAAGCACCACATTGAGCCTGTAGTAGAGATCTTCCCGAAAACGTCCGGCGGCAGCCTCTTCGCGCAGATCCTTGTTGGTGGCGGCCAGAATGCGTACGTCCACCTTGATGGGGTGTTCTCCCCCCACGCGCTGGATTTCCCGTTCCTGGAGCACGCGTAAAAGTTTTGCCTGGACCGAGGCAGAAATTTCCCCGATTTCATCAAGAAAGATGGAGCCCGAATCCGCGGCTTTAAAGCGCCCTTCGCGAAGCTTGTCGGCGCCTGTAAAGGCCCCTTTTTCATGGCCGAACAACTCGGATTCCAGCAAAGACTCGGACAAAGCCGCGCAATTCACCGTCACCAGCGGGCCGTTCTGACGTGAGCTGAGTTCATGGACGGCCCGAGCGATAAGTTCCTTGCCCGTACCGGATTCTCCCGTGATCAGCACTGTTGCGTCGGATGGGGCGACTGTGGCGATCATTTCCTTGAGCCGCCGCATGGCGGCGCCGGTACCGAGCAAACGGTCCAGGGCTTCGGTCCGGGGCAGCTGGCTTTTGAGGCGCGCGACTTCGCTCTGCAGGCGCGTATGGTCCAGAGCACGCTGCAGAGTCAACTGCAGCTCATCCGTGTCCAAAGGCTTGGTGAGATAGTCGTACGCGCCGGATTTCAGCGCTTTCACCGCCGTGGGCACTGATGAATAAGCGGTCATGATCAGGATGGGGATTGCCGGATTATAGTTTTTGATCTCTTCGAGCGCTTCTATGCCGCTCATGGAAGACATTCTGACATCCATCAAAATCAGATCGAAGGGCTGCGTATGCACTGCATCCACGGCGCTCGTACCGTCATCCGCCTCTTGGACCCTGTAGCCCCAGTCCTTGAGCAGGGCTTTGAGCATGGCCCTGTGTCCGGGGTCGTCGTCGACAATTAAAATATCAGGTTTCATGCGCATCATGTGAGTGCTCGTAGCGGAGATCACCCCGCAAAGGCAAATGGATTTCAAAGCAGGCGCCGGTGGTTGCGTTGTTGCTGACGCGTATTTCGCCCCCGTGTGCTTCGATGATTTTCTGGACAACAGCCAGTCCCAGGCCGGTGCCTTTTCCTTTTGTCGTAAAGTAAGGTTCGAAAATTTTGCCCACAGCGTCCGGAGGAATGCCTGGGCCGTTGTCGCTTATCCTGATGCAGAGCGAACCCGCGTCGGAATCTGTGCCCACTGACAAAGTTTCTATGTGCAGCACTCCGCCGTTTTGCATTGCCTGGATGGCGTTGATGCAGATGTTGAGCAGGGCCTGCGTGAGCTTGTCGGAATCAAGTTCGACAATCGGCAGATCCGGACAAAGTTCTTGCTCAATCCGCACGCCGGCCACTTCCGCATCTCGGCGAACCAGGCGCAGCGTACGTTCCACCAGGGGATTGACGTCGTTGGCCGCAGTCCGCAGTTCCGTGGGCCGGGCAAGTTCGAGCAGTTCCGTTATGGATCTGTTGAGTCTGTCCGCTTCCTGAATCAGCACCTGAGCATTGCGATACTCTTCGCTTTCCACGGCGAATTTCCCGCCGAAGTACGCGGCAAATCCGCGTATGGAGCTGAGAGGATTCCGGATTTCATGCGCAACACCTGCGGCCATGGTGCCGATGGCGGCGAGTTTCTCCCTGTGCCTGACTTCCTCCTGCAACCGTTTGATTTCACGCAGGTCCCGCAGCATGTAGACTTTTCCCACATAATGTCCCTCTTCTGTTTCCACCACTGCAGCACTGATGGATAGCGGAACAGCTCTGTCTGCTTCGAGGGCGCACAAGCATTCGCGCTCCAGCACGGGCCGTCCCGGCTGGCCGTGCGCGGTCAGTTCCAGCAACGTGTCCGGTAGCACGTCCGCAGCCGGCTTGCCTGTGATCAGCTGCCGCGAAATCCCTAACAGGGCTTCGGCCGGATCATTCACCAGAATCACACGTTCGTCGTGCCCGGTAACCACAATGCCAACAGGGATATGCTCCACAACCTCGTCGGAAAAGGCGCGCGCATCCAGGAGCTGGCGCCTCGACGCCCTGTAGCTTTGCGCCCAGAACAGGGCCAGCATGGCTGCAAAACCGAGCAACAGCACGATGGCGGAAATAAGCAGCGTGTTGCGGATGTCCGTTTTGCGGGCGGCTTCGAACGGGGCGGTGTTCATGCCCAGAAAAATAAACAATTTTTTTCCCGCCAGAGGAATCCACCCCATTCCGGGTTTAGGCGGTTCTACAAAAAAGAAAGGCGCGGGAGAGCGTTGCAAGTATCCCTTAGCGGATTCGGGCGGTGGCGTACGGGTTTGTCCGGGCGGCAGATCAGGCTGACTGAGCGAAAAAATGTCATCATTTCGGGGGGGCGGTGGGCGCCGTCGCGAACTGTTTTGGGGCTTGAACTGGCGATAGACCAGAAACACATCCCCCAGTTCGCTGTCCTTGAAAAATTTCCATCTGGCCCCGAGTTGCGGTGCGAGGTCTTGGAGCGAAGCATCGGAAAAAATTTGTTTTCCTATACGTTGGGGCGCGTTTGAAAGCAGTACCTTGCCCTGTGCGTCGGTTATCACAAGAAATTGAATGTCCGAATGCTTGGTCGTTTCCTCCAGCAGCATGCTGATACGGGCCTGGTTGCCTAAACCACCCCGGATACCAGCTCTGGAAGCAGCTTCAAACGCACTCAGCAAAGCATCCCCTTCGTTAAGCATCAACCGGGTAAGGTTGTACTGTTCCTGCCGGAAATTGAAAGCCACCAGCAAGCCGACAACAGCGGCCAGAATTGCAATGGCTCCCGCCATGACCAGGGGGGAATAAAGCAAGGGGAGTTTGGGATGTTTGTTAGGCATCAGCCTGCAGTGTCCTTGAAAGGGGTTGCAGAAGACTCTCGTATGAGATGGGCACCTTTCTTAATTTGTGTAAAGCAGAAATCAGGCCAAATGGCCTAAAAAAATATTTTTTCCTTAACAGTTCGATTTTATGGAATTTATCGTCTTTTTCGGTCCCCTGAAGTCACTGTAACCATTTCTGAATGGACACCATCTATACACTCAAAGGGCCGTATTGCATAGAAATTATACACCTCGACTCCTACGACAGGCGGTGAGCCCGCGGACATCGTTGGAAGTGAGGCTGCAGCCCTCGGTGCGACAGGGCTGCAGCCGGTGCAACGGTGGGCCGCCAGACGCCGGGAAAAGTAAGAATGTATAATTACTATACATGTGATGCCGGCAGTCGGGACATAATGATTACTTTTAGTATTAAAAACAAGCTGTTGCGGGCGTGGCCCGTTGCTTGCTCTGGTAAAGCCGAACCAAAACAACTGATGGAGGTTGTATAAAAATGAAGAAGTCCTATCTAGCCGTGGCGTTGATCGTGGCTTTGGCATTGTCTACAGGATTTGCATTTGCAGATGAACCGGAAAAAACTCCGGAAAATCAAGCTTGCAGTGAGCAGGCAAATGGTCCGAAAAAGTTTGATCCCAAAGCTGTTGTGCAATTTAAAAAGGATACGCTGGAACAGCGTAAAAAACTTGCCGGATCCATGGCTGCCATGGGCGCGGTTATGAAGCAGGAATCTCCTGACGCGGACAAGGCCCGTGCTTTGGCGGAAGAAATTTTCGGACTGCGTGAAGCCCTTGAGGCAAAAGCCCTGGAAAGCGGTTTGCCGCCATTTGTGGCGGATGTTGGCCCGGGCTTCGGCCCGAAGGGCAAAGGCCCCGGCTTTGGCCCGCAGGGTAAAGGTCCCGGTTTCGGCCCTCAGGGCATGGGGCCGGGCTTCGGCCCGCAAGGCAAAGGCCCCGGATTCGGCCCGCAGGGTAAAGGTCCCGGCTTCGGTCCTCAGAGTATGGGCCCCGGTTGCTGCCCTCAGGGCATGGGGCCCGGGTTTGGTCCGCAAGGCAAAGGCCCCGGCTTTGGTCCTCAGGGCATGGGCCCCGGTTGCGGCCCTCAGGGCATGGGTCAGGGATTCGGTCCGCAGGGTAAAGGTCCCGGTTTCGGTCCTCAGGGCAAATGCCCTGGTTTCGGTCCTCAGGGTATGGGGCCAGGACAAGGCTGCCAAGCGCAGTAGTCGGTATTTCCATACAGGTATAAAGGGGCTTACAGCCCCTTTTTTATGCTCTCCGGCCTATGCCGGGCAGGGAACTACTTGACAGGTCTCTGGAGGTTAATTAGTTCCTTTCTACCGAATTCTGATGAAATACATTTCAAGTTCAACAACCTACCTTATGTAAGACAATGACATTTATTTGTTTTGATCAAACAGATAAAAAGCTTATTTTTTTTCTGGCCGCGTTGTCAGCCGTGTGCATGACATTGCTATTCCATGGGTTCGCCGACGCCGGCATTGACCCGCACGGCAGAGCAGATATCATTCTACTTCAGCCTGACGGGAAGAAAAAGGATCGGGCTGTTTCTTTTTTGCATGATCTGCATACGGATCAGTGGGGAAATGCCAACGACTCCTGCAGTTCCTGCCATCCAAAAATGGGTAAACATAACTGGCTCTCTCTCAAGTTCATGCGCCAGATGTATGTGGATCCTGTTTCAGTAGGGATGGATCAGGAAAAATTTTATCATACGAATTGCATAGGCTGCCACAAAAACCGGGAAAAAGCCGGTAAATCCAGTGGCCCCACGACAGTTTTCTGTGGCAAATGTCATGGCACCAAATATAAAAACAGCTCTGATTTCGAACCTTTCGAAATGGGTAAGTCGCTGCACATGCGGCATATTTTTAATATTGATAAGGCAAGTCCCATTTTTTCCTGCAAGCTCTGCCATCATTCGTATGATGCGAAGCTCGGTCAGGCTGTCTATAAAAAAGGGCAGGAAGGCAGCTGCAGGTATTGCCACAAGCAAACGGAAACCGTGCAGCACGGCGACAAAGTCATATCCTTGTCGGATGCTTCCCATCTGATCTGCATTTCCTGTCACAGGCAGCGTATCAGCCAAAAAGCGACCCATGGTCCCATTACCTGCTCCGGTTGCCATGGCAGCAAGGAACAACAGGAAATCCAGGCCCATGACAAGGCATATCAATCCTCACATGACTTTCCCCAACTGGAGCGAGGGCAGGAGGAATACTGCACGGTCCACCTGGCCGATAATGTCCCTTCGCCGCAGTGGAATCACAAAGTCGACTTCATGCCTCTCGTGGCGTTTCCGCATCTCTCCCATGAGAACAATGAGAAAAGCTGCCGGGGCTGCCATCATGCTTCCATGGAACCCTGCGCCAAGCGATGTCATACGTTGAGCGGCGGGGCCGAAGGTGGTTATTTCACCCTGCGGGAGGTGATGCACAGCCCGAACAATACGCGCGGTTGTGTCGGCTGCCACGCCCAGCAACAAGCGGAAAAACAGTGCGCCGGGTGTCATTCTCCCGAACGCCGGGGCGTATTGCGCCAGAGCCAGTGCAAGGCCTGTCACATTATCGACCTGGAAGATCCGCGCAAAGATAATTTTTCCAAGACCTTTTTGGACAGGAATTTCGGGCAGGAAGGCGCCAAAGCCATGGCAAACCGTCCACGGATTACGACGACCTATCCTGATGCCGCTATTCCTGAGAAGGTCGACATGGGGAAACTTTCCAAGGAATGGGCTCCTGCGGCGATGCCGCATCGCCGGATCGTCAAGTATCTTGTCGGCAAGGCAGGCGCCAGCAAGCTGGCTGCCTACTTTCACAGCTCACAGGGTACATTTTGCCAGGGCTGCCATCATCACCAGCCTGCTTCGAAAATACCCTCGGCCTGCTCGAATTGCCATGGCAATAGTCTGTCCCGTACGCTGGAGAAGTTGCCGGAACTTAAAGATGCTTACCATGAGGCCTGCATCGGCTGCCATCAACGCATGGGGCTTGACGGCAAGGCGGATGGAAAGAAAACGGTGGCTCCAGATCCGGAAGATTGCCAGGGATGTCACAAGGCCAAGCAATAGATTTCTGGTTTTGGCTGCAGCAGCGACGAACAGAAGGAGAGTAACATGATTTCATTTCTAACCGGCCAGTTTCTTTGGTTTTCCTGTGCATTTTTTGTTGCGGGATGCCTGGTCCGGTGTGCAATGATCTATACGAATATATTTCCGAAACGGCTGGCCCGAGGAAAGGACAAGAGGCAGGCTGCGGACGTATGGCAGGCCCCATGCGTCAGCAAAAAGCGGGAAAGTGCCTCGGATCCGGTACCGATGTCGCTGCCAACCTGGGTACTCGTTCTGCTGGTCATCATAGGGCCGTTGTTTTATCAGGGGCATGCCGTATTGCTGTCCATGACGTGGAAGATCAGCTGGCCGGCCCTCCCTCATTTGTACAGCGATATCCTGGGGGCAGCCGGACTGGCAGTGACCTTGCTTGCAGCTCTCGGCATCGTGGCTCTGCCTGACAACAGCGGCTCGCGGCGTACTACTGTTTTCAGTCTCCTTTTTTTCTGCGCGCTCCCTTTTTTTTCCGGACTGATGCTGCGGTTTAGCATGCCTGGGTATGATTATTGGCTGCCAGCCCATATTGCACTCGGCGAAGCGCTCTTGATAGCGATTCCGTGCACCAGACTTTTCAAAATTTTATTTTTCTTTTTACCGTCCCCATGCGCGAAGAAACCAGCAGATGAAGCATGACCCGGACATATGCAGTGCCTGTCTTGTAAGCGCCCACGCATTTTCGGTCTTTGTCGGTCGGTTAATGGTCTTTTTCTTTGAAACAATTTATTCGTTAGTCCCAGGACCTGAAATTACTGTTTCATGCTTCGGGACGTACGAATTGCCACGCCGCCGGCGGGGTGACGCGGCGATTGCCGCTGGAGCGCGCCATTGCGCAATGCGCGTTTCCACAATTTATGCATGAATGCTTCAACGACAAGGAGGCAATATGGCGCAGCACGTCGTAATTATTGGTGCCGTTGCTTGCGGACCGAAATCCGCCAGCCGGTTTAAACGGTTGGAACCCGATTCGCGCGTTACCATGATTGAAAGAAATGATGTCTATTCCTATGGCGGATGCGGCATCCCTTATTTTGTTTCCGGTGATGTTGCGGACTCGACACAACTTCGCACCACTGCGTTTCACATGGTCCGCGACCAGCAGTTCTTTCAAAGTTGCAAAGGCGTTGAAGTTGTCAGCGGTACGGAAGCCGTGCGTATCGACAGAGCCAACAAAACAGTACATACGCGTCGTCTTTCCGATGGGTTCGAGGATTCCTACACCTATGACAAGCTGGTCATTGCAACCGGGTCACGTCCGCGTAAGCTGGAAATCCCCGGTTCTGATCTGAAAAATATCCATTACGTTTCCGATGTTCATGATGCCGAACACATCAAAGAAGCCATAGCAGCCGGAAACGTGGAAAAGGCCGTGATTATCGGCGCAGGTTTTATCGGTCTGGAAATGGCCGAAGCTTTCGCGGATATGTGGGATGTTGACACCACCGTCGTGGAGATCGGCAGCCAGATTCTGCCCATGATCGCAGGCCCGGAGCTGGCCCGTATGGGACAGTTCCACATGGAGGAAAAGGGCGTCACTTTTCTGCTGAACGATTCCGTGAAAGGCTTTGAAGGCGAAAACGGGGAAGTGAAGCGGGTTATCACCGGCAACACCACTCTGGATGCTGACGTGGTCATTGTTTCGGCGGGCGTCATCCCCAACAGCGAACTGGCCAAAGAGGCGGGCCTGGAAGTCTCGCCGCGCGGTGCCATCGTTGTGGATGAAACCATGCGGACGAACGACCCGGATATTTTTTCCGGCGGTGACTGCGTGCAGATTAAAAACCTGGTTTCCGATTCGCCTCTTTTCCTGCCCTTGGGCTCTCTGGCCAACCGCCAGGGGCGCGTCATCGGCACGAACCTGGCCGGAGGCGACGCGCGCTTTCCCGGAGCCGTGGGCTCCTGGTGCGTCAAGCTTTTTGAGCGCGCCATGTCGGGTACGGGCCTGTCCTTGAAAGCCGCTCTGAACGCCGGATTTGATGCCGACAGCGTGTATCTGGTGCAGCTGGACAGGGCGCATTTTTATCCTGACAAGCACCTGATGACCCTGGAAATGGTTTTTGACAAAAAGACGCGCAGGGTGTTGGGAATTCAAGGTTTCGGCGCCGCCGGTGATGCCATTGTCGGCCGCATCAACACCGTGGCCGGACTGTTGCCCGACAAGCCCACAATAGATGTGTTGTCCAATGTTGAAATGGCCTATTCGCCGCCTTTCTCTTCGGCCATGGATATCCTGAACACGCTGGCCAACGTGGCTGAAAATGTTCTGGAAGGACTGAATACCAGCATGAGCGCAAGTACGTTCAGCGAAGCCTGGAGCAAACAAGGCCAGAACGGCGATTTCATTCTGGACTGCCGTGAAGAGGCTGACGCGCGCAAATATATGGAACGTCATCCCGGTGTCTGGCACAACATCCCGCAGGGACAGCTGGCCGATCGGTTTGAGGAGATCCCCAAAGACCGGCGGATCATCCTGCTCTGCAACACAGGCGCACGCTCCTATGAAGCGCAGATTAATCTGCGGGCCAAAGGATATAAGGATCTCGCCAACTTGATGGGGGGCATGGGCGGTCTCAAACAGTGGGGACTTGATCCGTAAGCCGAAAAGGTCTTTTTGCTGAGATACTGTTGAACTGATAACGCGCCGGATCAATGATGGCATTGATCCGGCGCGTTTTGTTTTTTTCGGGAGGGCTTATTTTTTTGTCAAACGCAGCACAAGTACGTTGCTCTGTGGCTTTTCCACGGACAAACGCAGCTGTGCCGTGCTTTTCAAATCAGCTACGATCCTGAGTTTGTCCGGATGTCTGCCCGTACGGATATCTTTGATGAAGACGTTGTCCCTCAGGTCCCGTTCCGGAATGCTGCGGTCGTATTTGCCCAGCAGATCCACAACCAGTCTGCTTGGCGAGCCGATGAAGAAGTATTTGTAGCTGCCGATGTCGCCAAGGCCGACAAGCTGAATGAGGACCGCATCATCCTGGGGCACGACGTGCAGCCCTTTGAGCGTATTGATGCCTTTGGGCAAGGGTTGCGAAGCAGGAAACGCGGATTGCTGCTCCGGCGTATCGAGCGAGGGGTTTGTTTCCTTGCGCAGCGAACGCGCCTGCAGGGCGGACATCAGCTCGGTGACTTCCTGCTGGGGCGAAATCAGCTCCTGGTCCGTGAATTTTCCCTTGTCGCTGCCGAACGTTTCAGTGTTGCCGTCCGAACTGGAAGGCATTGTCTGCTGCGTCTGTGGTGACGATTCAGACAACTTTTGATCTTGCATGGCGGCGGCATCCGGCATGTCTGCGGACGAGGCGTCAGCCAGCCGGTTGGCCTCCGTGACGGAATCCTTTTCCGGCGCCATACTGTCTTTGGGAGGGGTCCATTGCCGCATGATTTTTTGCGGATCCAAATCCTGCTCCACCCGATCCACTTCCTGGACCATTTTCATCTCACTGGCCGGCCGGAGTTCTTCCATCTGCCTGTAAAGCAGGTAGGTCAGCGGGATCAGTATCAGGACAAGTACAAGCAGTACGAGTTTCTTAATCATTGTTTGCTTTCTCCAGGTTTTTGGTCTTCATCGTAGATAAAGACATTGTAAAACCGGTCGTTCCAGCGCAGAGGAACTTTGATCTGAACAAGTTCGTCGCCCACGGCGGGAAAGTTGTACATAAATTTACCGTTGTAAAAAAAGACAATCAACCCGTCCTTTTTCTCCACCTTATATTCATTGTAATTTGCGGCGTTTGCCCAGGGAAAAGTTTCCGTGGAATATGACCAGGAACGAAAGTAGGCCATGGGCTGGTTAGCATCCGTGAGCGTGAGGTTGAACGAATAGGGTTCGTATTTGCCGTTCTTGTAGTGCAGAGTAAAGAGCAGCAGATCTTCGGAATGCAGGAAATCAAAAGGAATATCTTTTTTTATGTACACTAAAGCTTTGAAGTTCCGATGCGAGTGCAGCTTCACTTCCGCCATGGTGCCCGCATGTACGTTGCTGCCCAGGGATTTGCCTTCGATATCCTGAAACACAGCAACGTCTTTTCCAAATTCAGGTGTCAGATCGCCTTCTTTGAAGGCTTTCAAATCCACGGAAAATTCTGGCTTGGGTTCGACAATGGCAGGAGCTTCGTCCGCTTTTTTGTCCTTGCCTTGCAGCAGGTCCACCTGAAGCGGGATGACGTTGACTGAAATCGAGAGACAGTAGGTTCTTTCATCCAGTTTGCGTATGTCGCCGTTGATGGTTGCTCCGTCTTCGATTTGCTGAAGGTATTGCAGTGGAACCAGCGAGCCCGGTGCAATGTTTTCGAGCACACGGTCCACGGCGGCGGTGGTGGCGAGCTTACGCAGCGTTTCCCGGCTTTGTCCGGGATCCGCCTGGTAACAAAAATTGTCCAGCCGCACCAGCCGCGGGCTGATGGTCGGTACCTGATGCGACGGCATGCTGACCCAGGCGCGGGCGCAGAGTTCGCCGAACTGCTTGCCATTGTAAAATTCCGGCTGAGTTTGAAATTCGAGCTGTTCCGCGACCTTGTTGACATAGCCCCCGGCATAGCTGTTGGTATCAAGCCCCGTCTTCTGCTGGTAGTAGACTTTTCCAAAAAGCACGTCCACGGCGTTGCGGCGTAATTTCTGCAGAAGCACCTGCTTGAGGTCGTCCATGGACGCACCGTCGGTTTTACTCAGATCCATGCAAGTGGAAATCTGCTGGGAGATGCTGCCGTCCGCCGCACTGCGGGACTCTGATGAATCGCTGTCGCTGGTCTCAGGCTGCAAATGAGAGTACGGAGAAGTCCCGCTACCGGACAAATGCGTATCTGCCTCTGAAGTTGCAGCGGACGTTGTTTCCGTTGTTGTCGGAGCATCCGTAGTGCTTTGGGACTGTTCCGGCTGCTGCCCGCTGCCGGTTGGCGCGTCGGAGTCTGCTTGTCCCGCTGGAACCGTCTGTGCGTCCGCAGCCGTATTCGGATCAGACTGCGTTTGAGGAGGCTGCGCGTCGGAAGGTACAGCCTGCGTTGCTGTCTTGCTCTCCTGATCCGTAGCAGGGGTCTGGGCTGAAGCATCGGTTTGGTTGGCCGGCGCATTCTGCGAACCGGCGGGCGTACCCGTCAGCAGTACGAAAAAAAGCAGCAAAAAGAGGATGCGGAGCGCGAGCGGAGAACAAACGGCCATTATTTACCAGACTCCTTTGCCGCCGGAGGCTGTTGTCCGGATGCAGGGGCCGCGGCAGGGGCTGCTGCAGACTCAGGCTGGCCGGATTGCGACGTGCCAGCCTGGCCCTGGGGTGCGGCAGGGGCGGCAGTATTGGCCTTGATATTCTGTCCGGGCTGCTGGGGAATGGTCCATTTGCTTGAGAAAGGAATCATGCCGGCCACGCCCTTGGGCGGCTGGGGTTGCGGTCGTGCCTGTTCGCCCTCCAGGTTCAGGGCGTAAAGCATGTTGTTGTTCAGCAGGTTCACTGAAATGGAATAGAGCGGACTGACGGGTGATGGAACGGAAATGATGAATTGCTTTTTAACAAAAAGCTTGAGCACGTCTTTTTGTTTTTGCAGGGTCAGGGAAACCGGATCGTGTCCCCAGTTGAACGGCATGGGATCTGTGGACGTATGTTCGAGGTCGAAGCTGACATAGGTGCGTTTGTCCTTATCCATGGTCAGATTGATGCGTACGTTCTGTACCACGTAATCCTGGTATTCGAAATTCATCAGGTCGAGTGTGAGAGGCGAGTCGTCAGGCTTCATATTAATGTTGTAGGCAATTTTTACAGTGGCGTTGAAGTCTCCGATGGGGTGATCGTTGAATTTGAAACGGTCGTCAGGGCCTGGGGCCATGCCGTTGTTTTCCAGAGAGCTTGGGACATCTTTGCCTTCCTGGTTCAGGTTGGTGAACACGGCCCAGCCAGAGGTTGTTCCGGTCAGGCCCAGAGCTTTGCCCTGCGGGGCGTCCACCACGCTGATGGCGTTACCATATTCGGGCATCGGCCTCCCCACAGGGTAAGGCGTGATATCCAGATAGAGCGAATAATGGGCCAGCTGCAGCGGATGTCCTTGTGCCGCGGCGTCCGCGGCCTTGGTGGATTCCATAACGTAGGCCTGCAGCGTCCGCCGGGCCTGCATGGGCTCATAGTCCGCAACAATGTCCAGACAGATCTGGTGCGTCTGAGAATTCAACTTTTCGTTGCTGACCGTTATCTGGGAAAGAAATTCCCGCAGTTCGCCGATACTCAACTCCCCGAGCCGGGAGTCCTGGCGCGTTGCCAGCTGTTGCAGGGCCGCTGTCATGGCATAGGGACGCAAGACGTCGTCCGCGAGCTTAGGATTGCTGTAACAAAAATCTTTGATGGAAAGGCGTTTTTTCTGGTATTGCGCCATCAGCGCCTGGGAAAGTTTTCCTCTGGCGTCCACGCAGAGTTCGCCGAACTCCTTGCCGTTGTAGTAGCCTTCCTTGTCGATGATCAGTCCGCTCAACAACGAATCATCCACATGCTGTGACATTTTGGCCATAGCCGCATCGTCGGAACTGCCGCTCAGGGCGGATGCCACAAGCTTTTTCTGAATCATCTCATGCAGAATATCCTGGAGATCCTGCATGCTTTTTCCCAGGTAGTCTTTGATCTGAATGCAGGCCGTGGCCTGCAGGTCGTTTTCTTCTGCGTCCGACTCGCCATAGGGCAGTCCCGGCAGCATGATCTGACTGGCGGTGGCGTTTTGCTCAGTGGTCGCGTTGTGACCGGTTTGTTCTTGTGAAGGATTGCTCAGAACTGTTTCGGAATAGGTGCCGTTGGAGTCCAGCGGCGGGGGAGGAGGAATTTCCTGCTTTTGTTGGGTCTGCTGCTGCGTTTGCCCGGACCCGGACGGAGAAGTGCCGGTGCCGCCGCAGGCATGCAGAATTAACGAAAACAAAGCGGCAATGAAAACAACACGCACCACTACACGGGCATGCAGCTTTCGAAAGCTTCTGCCGGAGCTTGTGGCTTTATCGGTGCCGGCGCTTTGGGCAGAGCTCCTGCTGGAAGGGTCCGCCGTAGGGTTGTTTCGCATAGGAGCCGCGTTGCTTCTTTATCTAGATATTCTCTAAATACTATCAGAGCGGCTGTAGGGAAGCAAGTGACAATTCCATGCGACTGTTACTTCTTCATGATTTTTCTGCGGCTGACACCTCTCATAATGTTTCTGACACTGTCTATCTGTTTTGTACGCGGCGTACGGCAGCAACAAGTTCCGCGGCGGCCTGTTCCGGATTGTTGGCCGCGCAGATGGCGGAAACCACGGATACGCCCTGGGCGCCGCAGGCTATGACCTGTTCCGCATTGGATGCGTCAATGCCGCCGATGCCGACCACAGGAAGTTTGCTGGCCGTGCAGGCCTGCCGGAACGTTTCAAGCCCCCAGGTGGGCGCAGGATCGTCTTTGGTGCTGGTGGCGAATACGGGCCCTACGCCCAGGTAGTCCACGTCAAAGGGCTGGGCCTGGCGGAGTTCATCCATGGTGTCGATGGTCAGCCCGAGGATTTTATCCGGGCCGAGCAATCGTCTGGCGTCTTCCCAGGGCATGTCGCTCTGTCCCACATGGGCTCCGGCGGCATCCACGGCCAGGGCGATATCGATGCGGTCGTTGATGATCAACGGAATTCCCAGCGGATCCATTGCTTGTTTCAAGCGCCTGGCCACTGCCACGAATTCGCCGGTGGAGGCGTGTTTTTCGCGCAGCTGCACCAGGCCGCAGCCGCCGCGGACGGCGGCGGCTACAACCTCTTCCAGGGGACGGCCGCCACACAAGGGGCGGTCCGTCACCAGATAAACACTCAGATCAGGAAGCGTACGCATCAGGCTTTCAATCCTTCGGCAATTTCTTTGGCGGTCTTTTCACCGGAAAGCAGCATGCCGCCGAATACCGCGCCCATGCGGTAGGAACCGAAAGCGGCGTTGGCCGCCATGCCCGCAACCCAGACACCGGGGAAGACTTCGCGTGTATTGGTGACCGTGTTGGTTTCGGCGATTTCGGCCCACATGGACTGTTCGCCTTCAATGCCGCCGGAAGGCGTGTTCAGCTTGACGTCATTCTTGCGCAACAGGGTCTTGAGCACTTCGGTGTCGTGCCCGGTTGCTTCGATGACGTATTTGCAGTGCAGAACCAGCGGATCCACATGCAGGCGGGCCATTTCCACGGGAGACGAGTTGATGACCAGTCCGGTTACGCGTTTGACGTCATCGATTTCACGGATGACCACGTCTTCCACGCTGGTGCAGTTGAATACTTTGACACCGGCCAGAGTGGCCTTGGAAGCCAGAGTGGTGGTGGCGGTCACCGCGTCGGCCGTAAAATACTGGTCGCGAAAGCGGGTGACAGGAATGCCGGCTTCTTCAAGAATATGTTTGCTGCCTTCCTGGACAACAATGGAGTTGAAGGTCATGCCGCCGCCCCACATGCCGCCGCCCAGCGAAAGCTTGCGTTCGAACATGGCAACTTTGAATCCCTGTTCGGCCAGCTTCCAGCCGGCAGTCAGCCCGGAGGGACCGCCGCCCACAATCGCTACATCCAGATCCAGACAGTCTTTGAACTTTTCAAAATAGGAGGTGAGAATCGCCTCGCTGATGACTTTTTCATCCAGTAACATCGTGCTCTTCCTCAGTATGTTAAGTAACCCTGGAGCCAAAAAAAAGGATTTTCGTGCCCCAGGCATAAGGAATGCCGCGCCAATGGCGGGCCAGCGGCGAATGCCGCGGAATGGAGCGTGGTCAAACCGCTCCCAATGACAACTGCCATACGGCGCCTGTAAATGCGCCGTACTCCACAACGCGATGGCTTTACATGATTTGGCGGTTTTGTACAATCTTGACTGTGTTCGAAAACAGTACAAACTCAGTAGAATAACAGGAAAAATTGTCTAAAAGCCTGTAAGATCTCTTTTGGAAAAGGGTGCTTATGCAGTGCAGTATATTTTTACTGTCGGCAGTATTTTTTTTTTGAATATTCAAGATGACTCAACCGTAGAGATGTGTTCCCGAATCTGACCTATGAATAATCTGTATCAGTCTGCTGCTTCAATTTACAAAGACACGCGCATTTTAGCTCTGGACAAAGTAGAATTCTTTTAATTTCGCGAGTGCGGGGATCGCCGAAAGGGCAAGGATTGACCGGCAGCAATTTTGTCGGAATTGGAGACCGCCTTGGATATTTTTCATTGTTCGAGGCTTCTAACTGGGGATAAATTAGAAGATTTTTTAAAATATTTCACCTACAGACAATTTCTATATAGTAACCTACCTGTTTAATTGGAAAAAATTTTTGTGAAAAAAATCACGCAAAAGGCTTCCCTTTTTTCTTTGATGGGATTATCCATGTGAAAAATTGCACATGAGGAAAGCGCTTTGCATTTTTGAGTTCATTAAAACGCAGATCTCCAAAGACTCTCTTTAAAAGCAATTTTAATTGGCAGTTTTAATTGTTGTTGTAGGTTAAGTATTCTTTATAACTTCGCTGAAATCACAAATTTAAAGTGGTATTTTGCGAATCTACATAGGAAGTAAGACGATGAAAAAGATGGACAAGAAGAATTCTACGGTAGAAGTAAAAAAGATGGATCAGAATATGACGTTTTTGCCCACGGATACGCTCTCCAGAATGCTCATGGGGTGGTTTGACGCCAACGCAGGCGTGCAGCGGGAAGAAGCGCCGGTATGCCTCGGGCCCCTGCCCACGGAACCCACTGACTGCCAGTCGCAGTTACTGCTGGGCTGGTTTTCCGATCGCGCCCAGGATCCCGAGATGTTTCTGGAGCCCCAGCCTACCCAGGCTCTGCCCACGGATTGCCTCTCGCAAATGCTGATGGGCTGGTTCGACGCAAGGAAAAACGAAAAACCGCAGGCAAAAAAAGTGGAGCTGGCTGATACGCCCGCTTTCAATTCGCTTCTGACCGCTTACCAGGAACTCTGCAACGGCAGCGGCAAGACCTATATTCCCGTTGAATGGTTGAAAACCTGGTTCTCCCTGCCTTTGCTTGCTTCGCAGACTCAGCCCCAGGCACAGGCCGGCAGCAACGGAAACGGCAAGGGCAAATCCGCACTTCTGGCCGATCTCGACCAGCAGCTTGCCGCTTTCGGACTGCGTACCGTGGAATCCGCTTTTACCAGATAGTTCATAAGGTAACACTCCGACGTACTGCCAATAAGCAAAGATCCGGTCCGGTGAACAATCGGATCTCTGCGGCCCGTCTCAGAACTTCTTGCTGCACCAAGAGGTTTTGAGACGGGCTTTTTTTTTGAAAAAGAGGAAATCGGCCGGGTCTTAATCGTCGAGTACGGATCCCAGGATGGTGGTTTCGCCCCGGCTGAGATGTTCCGAACGTCCGCGTGAGACTCTTTGTCCGAGTTGCAGATACAGGTCGCGGGCCGGACTGAGATTCGGATCCAGTTCAAGGGCTTTTTCCAGCACGGCCATGGCTTTATCCGTGCTCTTGCTGCCGAGCAGCGCCTTGGCGAGGTTGAAATGGATGACCGCGTCCTGAGGCGCATCGCGTAAAGCCTGTTGAAAGGCGTGGGCCGCCTGATCGAGTTCGCCCAGCTTGCTGAGTTTCACGCCGAGCGTATTCCATGGGTTGGGGACGTGGCTCTGGAACTTGATGACGTCCACGAATTTTGTCCGTATCTCGCGCAGGTTCTGTGCCTTGAGCATGGCCTCGCGGGCGACATGGGCCTGTCCTTTTCGGCGCGAATCGTTGAGTTGCTTGTAGGCCTGGGCCAGTCCGGCATGGGCACGGGCCATGAGTTCGGCAGCCCGGTCCGCTTTGGAAAAAGCGGCCATGGCCGCGCCATAGCGCTCTGCGAGCAGTTCTCTGAACCCCAGATCCTGATATTCCTGGCAGCCTGCTTCCTCGCCGGCAGCCACATCGTCCTCAAAGCTGATCACTTCTTCGAAGGCTTCCACAGCTTTGTGGGGGGCATCCGCGCCGAGCTGCTTCCAGCCCTCGCGGCAGAGTTCTTCCTCGATGTCCATAAACAGGGTCAGAGCGCGCATCCGGGGCATAATTCGTTTGAGTTCCTCGGGAGAGCTGGGTCTGACTAGGTAAGCCCAGGCCCCGCGGGCAATCATATCCAGAATGTAGTGCTGACGGCGATCCCGTGAAATGACCACCACAGGCGTCCGGCGTCCGCGGGGCAGGTTGCCCAGCAGTTCGAGAAATTCACGCCCTCCCATATCCGCAAGCAGCGAATCGCAGACAACCAGGTCCACCGGGTGTTCTTTGAAATACTCCAATGCCTTGAGCCCGTGCGGCATGCTTTCGTATACGGCCGGGCGTAAAGGGGTGAAACAGACAGCATCCTGCCGGATGTGTTCCGGGACATTGCTGAGGTGCAGCACCTGCTTGAAAAAACCGATCAGCAGGTCCTTTTCCGGGGCGGAGAGCTGGGGCTGGTCGCCTTCCAGACCGAGATCCCTGGCGATCTGAGAAGCCAGCGGACCGAACTGGTCTTTTTCGCTTTCCTCGTCCGTATGCATGGCTTCGCCGGAATGGGTAAAAGCCCCGGGCGGCCAGAGCAGAATTTTCCATTGGTCCATACTTTGCGGCCGCTCCATGGGCTTGAGCGACAGGGCGCGGTCCACTGCTTTGAGAAACTGGGAGGCAAAGCGCAGTCGCGCGAATTGCGAGAGCGGTACCAGCGGATCCGGGGTATTCGAACGGGTGGCTTTCAGTCGCTGGAGGGCGTCCGGCGGAATGCGTCCGGTGATGGCCCGGTAGAGCAAGGCGCCCATGGCGTATATATCTGTCCAGGGGCCCTGGTGGTCCAGAGAAGGCTCGTACTGCTCAGGAGGCGCGTAGCCTGGGGTGAGCATGGTGTCCGTGCCGGAAGCCTCGTTGTCCATGGTGTCCCGCGTGGCGCCGAAATCCAGCAGAACCGGAGAATTGTCCGCGCGGACGTATACATTGGCGGGTTTCAGATCACGATGAATATAGCCCGAATCATGCAGAACGCGCAGCGCATCCACCAGCGGGCGTGCCAGGCCGTGCAGTTCGCGTTCTTCAAGATGGCCGAGCCGGGTGAGCATGTCCTTGAGGCTTTCTCCCTGCTCGTAGTCCATGACCAGATAGCCCGTGCCGTTGGATTCGAAAAAAGTCAAGACACGCACGATGTTGGGATGTTTGAAACGTGCCAGGGTCTGTCCTTCTCTGAGAAAGCCTTTTTTTCCCAGTTCGAAGCGTTCGGACAGTTCCGGACTCAGCGGTCCGACCCGCAAGCGGTCTTCCCGCCGCGCGAGGGTGACGGGCAGATATTCTTTGATGGCAACCTGATGGCGCAGTTTGCTGTCCCTGGCCAGATAGGTGAAACCAAATCCCCCCTGTCCCAGCAGCCTTTCGATTTCATAACCGTTCAGTTCGAAGCCTGAAGGGAGGGGAGCCGCCAAGGCTACAGGCGAAAATTTGGGCTGCCCGCCCTGGTCATGCGTATTGTTGTCTGAATTGATCATGATTTCACTATGCCAACGGGAGCTTCTTGCTCTAACAGCCGAAAGTTGTCTGGAAAAAGGCAATGAGTTGCGCCAAAGCCTGAAACACGCCGGACAGAATGCCACGAGGTGTTTCATTTATCAATCCGCGGATGGAGGAAAAGGAAGCCGGGCCTGAGGACAGTGACCTCAGGCCCGGAGATGGCAACCTGTATACAAAGCAGTGGGAACCGTTGGAGTTACGCCTCGGCGAGAAAGCTTTCTGGTTCCTTTTGAATGACTTTCTCAGCTATTTCCTTGGCATTGATGGAATATTCCCCGCTCGCAACCTGAGCTTTGATAGCCTCCAGCCGTGATTGTCTGTCAGTCGTCTCCGCCGAACTCTCACGTGCAATACGTTTAGCTTCCGCGGAGATACTCACCTTGTCGCGAGCTCCCTCACGCGTCTTTGTGGTCGACCGGGAACCGCTGGCGTTGGTTCCGGCCGACTGCTGCGCGGCATTAATGCCGGACAGCACTCCCATAATCTTCATGGTCTCTCCTCCCCAAAAAGATTCCCCATATGCTTTTCTTATCGGCGTTTGATTAATCGAACATTAGGGGGTGGAAGCTTATCAGGGCAGTTTTTTATTTTTTTTAAAGGAGAAATATCATTATTACAGCTAGGTAGGATGTAGACTGAAAGGAATTAAACTTTTTTGTTTGACATATGTGTTTTAAGCACATATATTAAACTTAAATCTAAGAACGTTTAAGCAACAAGAGGAGTGAGCCATGGGAACTATTTACGTACGTGAACGCAGGAAAATGGATAAAGGCGAACGCAAGCCCCGGTTTCGTGTTGTGGCGGTTGCCGATCTGAAATTGAAATTCAAGGCAGACCACATTCGCAAGCTGGAACTCGAACATATCGCCAAGCATGTCGGTGCGGAGCTGGTTTATCTGCCGGCTGACGGCGAACAAAAAGGCGGTGGCCGGGCCTGATTCCTGAGACAGGATTCTGATACGGTTTAAGGTTGATACGCAGTCTATTCTCGGGTGGCGTTGCTGCTGGTCGAAATGCGGATACATAGGACTCTGCGGATGAGCGGTTGACCTAAGGACTAAGGGCGAGGACGAAGACACAGCTCCGGGGGGAGTGAGGGGTGTCAGCGAAAGGTGAATTTTATTAGATTATTATGAGAAGGAGTACGCCATGTCGACGATATTTGTCCGTGAACGCAGAAAGATCGAACAAGGCGAGCGCAAGCCACGTTATCGTATAGTTGCGGTAGCCGGATCCAGCATCAAGTTCAGAGCGGATCATCTCCGCAAAATGGAGCTTGAAGAAGTGGCCAAGCATGCCAGTGCGGAGGTTGTGTACCTGCCGCGAGACGGCGAAAAGAAGGGCGGAGCCAGAACTGACTAAAAGCAGAGCGCCGCTCGTGAAAACGAGCGGCGCTTTTGTTTGCAGTGACCGATATCAATCTTTGTAAATGATTGTTCCCACGTGCTCGCCATCCAACGCAGCAAGAATGTGTTCCGGATGATTGAGCGCATCAATGATCTGGAACTCTTTCAAGCATTTTGCATTTTTCAAAAAGTTGATGACAGGGCGTTCCACGATCAGATCTTCGAGGTCGAGTTCGAGCAGTTCGCTGACGGACAGTTTGCCGTAATAGGCCAGCTTTTCCTTGTCTTTGACCTTTTTGGGATCGTTTTCGTACAAGCCCCTTTCATCTTTCATATAAATCAGTGATTTCGCACCGATGTTTTCGGCCAGCAAAAATGCGCCGCAATCCGTCCTGTGGGGCGGAATGGAGCCTATTTCCGCAGGGTGCTCGAAAAATCCATAGGGCGGGACGCCGTATGTGATGGGTAAGAATCCCTGGCGACAGAACATAGTAAGTTGTTCGAGGTTGTCGCCATGACCGATTTTGACGCCTCCGTGTTTGGAAAGCAGCACAAAAAGCATTTCCGCGTTCTGCCAGGAAACCTTGTCTCCCAACTTGGAAAGCACGCCCGTGGGCATGCCCAGGTCGATGCCGATATTGTAGACGTGGCGCGCGCGCGTACCACCGCCTGTCATCAGGAGCAATTTATGTTTTTCCTTGGCCTCGATAAGGACATCCATAATGGGCAGAATAGCTTGTGCTCCTCTGTCCATAATTGATTGACCGCCGATTTTGAGGACGTTTACGTCCGGATGCATTCGGAAGTATTCATCTTTCTCTGTGCTCTTCAACAATTCTTTGTTGACCAGCGACTCACCTAACAAGGGCGTATCGATATGTAACCTGCCTGCTTCTCCGTTTTCCTTGATCAATTTACCCATGTACGTCTCCTTTGGCGGGTTGTGTTTTTATCCTGTGCCAGATGGGGAACAGGATATTTAAAATACTTTTCCCTGGTGTACTTTTCAAAATGAGATGACTATTAGTATGCCTTATCAGGACATTTTTAGTCTACAAAAAAGTACGTTTTGAGAGCTTGTATTGCCGGACAGAGAAGTTGCGCGAAGCAGGGCAGTGTGTCATGGCAAAAAAAGCTTGAAAAAAGCCGCGTGGGCGTATTTGAAAAATGAAAACGCCCGGGTGGGAAAAAAGGAACAGAAAAGGGAGAATGCCGATGAGAATTCTTCTTGTGGAAGATGATCAGAAAATAGCGCAGTTCGTTCGCAAGGGGCTGCAGGAAGCCGGTTTTGCCGTGGATCATGCGCCCGACGGCGTGGAAGGGCTGCACCTGGCCCTTGGCGAGCCCTACGATGCGGCTGTTGTGGATATCATGCTGCCGCATATGGACGGACTGCAGCTCATAGAGGAGATGCGCAAGAAGAAAATCAAGACGCCGGTCATCATCCTCAGTGCCAAGCGGTCCGTGGAAGACAGGGTCAAGGGACTGCAGACCGGCGGCGACGATTACCTTGTCAAACCTTTTTCTTTTTCCGAGCTGCTGGCCAGGGTACAGGCCCTTATCCGCCGCTCGGCATCGGAATCCGAACCCACAGGGCTGAACGTGGGGAATTTGTCCATTGATCTGCTCAAACGCGAGGTTCGCAGGGACGATACCGTGCTGGAACTGCAGCCTCGGGAGTTCACCTTGCTGGAATACCTGATGCGCAACGCGGGACGGGTGGTTTCCAAGACAATGATTCTGGAACATGTCTGGGAATATGATTTCGACCCGCAGACCAATGTGGTGGATGTGCTGGTCTGCCGGTTGCGCAACAAGCTGGACAAAGGTTTTGACCAGAAGCTGCTGCACACGGTCCGCGGGGTCGGCTACGTCCTGAAGACGGAGTAGCTCCTATGCAAGCGGATTGCCGGGGATTCTCTTTCAGTTTTGTAATTTGCACGAAAGATTTTTGAAAGATACCCAGGTTAATTTGTTAGAAACACAAACAACAACCGTGTCGTTAATTCGTAACAGCATACGCTTCACGGCAAGACCGTGAATAGAATCCCGCAAGGAGATATACCTATGAACATGAGAGTGAGAAAAACTGTCCCATTCGTGACAATGCTGCTGATTATGTCGCTGGTCGTGCCGGCGTCGGCGGCTGTGTCGGTCAACGGTCTGCCGGAGCTGTCCGCTCTTGCGAAAACCGCTGGCCAGTCGGTCGTCAATATCAGTACGACCAAACATGCCAAAGCTGCGGAGTCTTTCGACTCGTTTCGGGGCATGCCGAAGAACAGAGACCCCCAGGGTTCTCCATTTGAGGATTTTTTCGATCAATTCGAAAAATATTTCGGGAAACGCATGCCGCGTACGCCCAAGCAACGTTCTTTGGGGTCCGGCTTCATCATTTCCAAAGATGGCTATATCGTGACCAACAACCATGTGGTGGCGGAAGCCGATGAAATAGAAGTGCAGTTGCAGGACGTTGAAAAGCCGTTCAAGGCTAAAATTGTCGGGCGCGATCCCGAGACGGACCTTGCGCTCGTCAAGATCGACCCCAAGAAAGATCTCCCCGTGCTTGAATTCGGTGATTCCGACAAGGCCGAAGTGGGCGACTGGGTTATTGCCATCGGCAACCCCTTTGGACTGGATCACACGGTAACCACCGGTATCATCAGTGCCAAAGGCCGTGTCATCGGCGCTGGCGCCTATGACGACTTCCTGCAGACGGACGCATCCATCAACCCCGGAAACAGCGGCGGCCCTTTGTTGACGCTGGACGGCAAGGTAGTGGGCATCAACACGGCCATTATCGCTTCGGGGCAGGGCATTGGTTTTGCCGTGCCCAGCAGCATGGCCAAAAAGGTCATCAACGAGCTGCGCGAGCATAAGAAAGTGCAGCGCGGATGGCTGGGTGTTTCCATTCAGGATCTGGACGAAAACACCGCTAAAGCCCTGGGGCTGGATGAAGCCCAGGGAGCCCTGGTTGCCAACGTGAACAACGGCGACCCCGCGGACAAAGCCGGTGTTGAAACCAGCGACGTCATTCTTGAAGTCAATGATGATGCCGTGGAGGACGCGGGTGCGCTGACACGCAAAATTGCCACCTTGTCTCCCGGAGAAAAGGCCAAATTGACAGTCTGGCGCAAGGGCAAAAAGCTCTCTCTCACGGCAGTGTTGGGCGAGCGTGACATGAAAAAGATAGCTGCTGACGGGCAAATGCAATCCGAAGATGCTGGTACCACCGTTCTTGGATTGGAATTGCGCAGCGTGAATGACCGCGAAGCCAAGGCCATGGGCCTGGAAAAGGGCAAGGGGCTGCTGGTACTGGATATTGATCCGGATTCCGCGGCTGCCGAGGCGGGGATCCGCGCCGGAGACGTGATTCTGGAAATCAACCAGCAACCCGTAGGCACACCCGGCGAGTTCAAAAACATAGTGCAGTCCGACGCCAAGGAGAAAGGCGTGGCCATGCTGCTGATTCGCAGGCAGGGCAACAACTTTTTCAAGACATTGGATCTGAAATAATTCGGGTCTCAGCCCGCGCATGTCCCTGGAAAAAGTCTTTCCAGGGACATGCTTTTATCAAGGTTTCGTAAGCCTGGCATCAGGGAATGGAGTTTTCCGTGCCGGGATCGTGCATTTCAATCCGGCAGGCAATGACGTCGCCGGATTCTCTTTATGAGATAGACTTTTTCTAGACTAATGGCGGTGATCCGGATAACTTGCAATATCTGTAAAGATACCGGGTGGGGCAAGGAGTATCGATGCTTTTTATGCCGTCCGGCAAGCCGGGACCCATGCGTTGATGGCGTTTCAGAGCGCCCCGATGTTTCAGAAAGTAAGCCGCGTTGCCAAATTATGAACGATCCGCTCATCTACATAATCATATTGAATTATAACGGCAGGCATTATGCCTATGACTGCCTGTCGTCGATTCTTTCCAACGGATATGGCAATTTCAAAATCCTGTTCGTGGACAACGCTTCCGCGGATAGTTCCGTGGAATATGTCCGGGAGAACTTTCCCCAGGTGGAGATCATCGCCAACAGCGAAAATTTATATTTTTGCAGGGGCAACAATATCGGCATGCGCCATGCCTTGTCGGCAGGGGCTGATTATCTGTTTGTTCTGAACAACGATACGACTCTGGCTCCGGGCTGTCTCAAGCGGCTGGTCGCTTTTATGGAAATGCACCCGGAAGTTGGCGGGTGCCAACCGGTATTGCGCTTTATGGATGAGCCGGACCTGGTGAATTCGTCGGGATGCCGCTGTTCTCTTTCCGGCAAGACCTGGGACAAGGATTTTCGAAAGCCTTATCGGGAGGATCAGCGTGAACCGCAACGGGTGTTGGGGATTACGGGCGGGGCCATGCTGTTGCGAGCCGGAGCGGTACGCGATGCGGGCATGTTTTGTGAGTGTTTCTCCATGTATTCCGAGGATGTAGACCTTTCCTTGCGGCTGCGTATTCATGGCTGGGAGCTTTACTGTGTTCCAGAATCCGTGGTCTTCCACAAGTTCGGCGCCTCAGTAAAAAAGCATGCGCCCGTACGCAAGATTTTTTACTGCGAGAGAAACAGTTACTGGGTGGTGCTGCGTAACTTTCCTCTTCTCAAGATATTGAAATCGTATGCTTTGTGCGTGCCTTTCAGGGCTGCTACGGCAGCGTATGTTCTCCTGAAAGGCAATGCGCGTTATGCGGCCTGCATACTTGCCGGTATGGCAGTGGGGCTTGCTTCTTTTGTTTGCTTGTTTCCCTGGCGGCTGGTAAGTGCCGGGCAGAGAAATTCGTGTTTTGTGAAGACATGCGGCTTTTGGGATCTGATGGATGAGAAACAGTTGATTCCTCCGCGTCCGAAGAAAGACAGCTGTGCAACAGAAACGCCGAAAGACTGTTCGGTCAACGATTCGGGACGCTAACAGTTTTTTTACTTTTTCGAATATGCAATGAATTACAGATACCGGGCACTCAACGCAGAAGGCGGAACCGTCACTGGGGTTACCACTGGCTCATCACCGCGTGACGCCATCCGGAGTTTGCAAAAGCAGGGACTCCGTGTTGTGGATATCAAAGAGGAGAAAGAGAAAGCCTCCTCCCGCCGCATGGGCAAAAAGAAGGCCACCAAGCAGGAGCTGGTCATGTACATGCACCAGTTGACCACCCTGCTGGAATCCAGGGTATCCTTGGAGGAAGCGGTGGAATCCCTGGCCGAATCTTCGGGCCAGCAGTTCATTGCCAAGGAATTCGAAAAAATAGGCGCGGCACTGCGCAGGGGCGATAATTTTTCCAAGGCCTTGAAAGCAAGCCAGATGCCGCTGCCAGGGTATTTTTATCCGCTTTGCGAGGCCGGCGAACTGACTGGAAAGCTGGGCGCCGCTATGCGTGACGGCGTGACGCAGTGGGAATACGATATGGAAGTGGCTACGGAAATGCGCAACGCCATGACCTATCCTGTGATTCTGGTTGTGACCGGGATCGGCGCGGTCATGCTGATTTTTGCCGTAGTTGTTCCAAAATTTGTCAATTTACTGGAGAAGTCAAAGGCGGAAATTCCTTTTCTGGCCTTGGCCGTGCTGCGTACGGGTGAGTTCGTCAACAATAATATCATCGTCATCAGTGCGTTGGCGGCAGGTATTGTGGCCATCGCTGTCTATAGTTTTTCAAATCCCAAAATTCGTCTGAAGATACGGGATTTTTTTTCAAAGCTGCCGTTATTTCGCGAATGGCTCATGGAATCCGAGGTGGCGCAGTGGTCGGCCATGCTTGCCACACTTCTGGAGAACAGGGTCGAATTGATGCATGCGCTGGAACTTGCCCGAAGCTATATTCTTTCCTCGCAGCTGCAAGCCCGGCTGGTGCATGTTTCCAAGTCGGTAAAAAACGGCGTGCTTCTGTCTCACTCGCTTCAGGAGGCAGGGGCCATTACGCCCATGGGGTTCAACCTGATCCGCGTAGGTGAACGTACGGGCGAGCTGGCAGCCATGCTGCGTTCTATGACCGTATTATACACCGCCAGCGTACGCGCACGGACCAAACGTTTTCTGGTTCTGCTGGAACCCCTTGCAATCATAGCCATTGGCAGTGTGGTTGGTCTGATCATGGCAGGTATCATACTCGCTATTACGAGTGTGAATAATATCAATATTTAGGATGCGTTCAACGGCAACGAATAAACAAGGACAAAGGCAATGAACAACAAAAAATCGAAGCGGCGTTGCAGCGTACGTATGTCTGGTTTTTCTCTTCTCGAAATGTTGGTCGTACTCGTGATTATCGGCCTTCTGGCCGGACTCGTGGGACCGCGTCTTTTCACTCAGGTGGACAAGGCGAAAGTGAACACGGCCGAAGCACAGATCAAGATGATGAAAGGCGCGCTGGAGACGTTCAGGCTGGATGTGAACAGATTTCCCAACAAGGAAGAAGGACTGAGTGTCCTTTGGAAGGCTCCTGTTGATGAAAAGGCCAAAGATCTCTGGAACGGCCCGTATCTGGATGAGGCCATCCCCGACGATCCGTGGAGCAATCCGTATCAGTATAGTATTCCCGGCGCGGACAACCAGCCGTACGCCCTGTATTCCCTGGGCGCGGATGGTCAGCGTGGCGGTGAAGGCATCAACAAGGACCTCGGTTATCTTCCTCCCGAAGGAGACTAGGTTCGCAGGACAGGGTACGTGGCAGAAGATGTCCGGATACTGCAAAGATGCGCGTCAGGGGGGCTTCACCCTGCTGGAAATCGTGATTGTTCTGGTGTTGATGGGCGCAGTAACAGGCCTTGTGGTGCCCAAAGTAATGAAAATGCATGAATCAATGCTTTGGGTTAATGAACGGGATGACGCCCTGGAAGCCCTGGGCAGCCTTGGATACGAAGCCAGGCGCCAGGGACGGGAGTTTGACCTGGAAAAATATCCCGGCGTACTGGAAGGCAATATGACAATGCCCCTTCCGGAAGGATGGGTGTTGCGGGCTGAGCAGCCCATTCGATACAGATCGAGCGGCGTATGTCTTGGCGGTGAAGTGACGCTCACCGGACGCGGCCGATCCGTACATGCAACGCTCAAAGGACCTCTATGTCGTCCGGAAGTGGAATGAACATGGCTCTGAGAGGGGGGGGCAGGCGGGCTGCCGCAGGGTTTACCCTCCTGGAAGTCATCGTCTCCATGGTGCTTATTTCCATGGTAGGGATGGCAGCCTTTGCCCTGATCAACTCCAATGTATCCAATCTCGGGCGTATCAAAGACCACCTGGACCGCGTGCAGCTCGTACGAAACGCCTTGGCGTTTATGGAAGAAATAAATCCCATGGACAAGAAGTCCGGAACCTCGACTCTCGGGCCTTATAGAATAAGCTGGAAAGCCAAGCTTGCGGTGCCGCGAGTCCGGGATTCTGAAAACAGTTTCTATATCGTCGGTCTTTATAAGACGCATGTAACCATCAAGCTGAAAGCAAAAGATGTCGAGGAGTTTGATGTATTGCAAGTCGGATATTACCGGCGTGTTAAGTAGTTTGCTATGACTGGAGAATGCGCTGGAATGAGGCGGTGTTCCGGTTTCACTTTATTGGAGATGATTATTGTACTGCTCCTGGTGGTATTTATCTCCATGTTGTTGATGCAGGGAGTCTCTCAGGTCATTACATTGCGCCTGCGTTTGATGGCTCAGATTGAAAGGCAGAGAACTGATACTCTGGAAGCATATTGGTTCAAGGAAGTGACGTCGTACATCAGTGCGCCGATTTCCGGAAAAAAGGCCGGCTATTTCAAGGGCGACGACAATGAATTTTCCGGTATATGTCTTGCCTCACTCATTAGCGGCGTTGGTACGGTCACGCATATTGAAGTAAGATTGGAAAAGGAAGATAATGTTCTCAAGCTTTTTTATAAGGAAACAAAAGGCGAAGAGTGGGAGCTTGCGCGCTGGTTTAAAGGCTCGGGTAAATTCCGCTATCTGGATAGCAATGGGCGCTGGCACCTGTCCTGGCCGACAGCCGGGGAAACGAAGGAATCCGTGCCTAGCGGAATCCTCCTTGAAGTCGAGTCGCTTCAGGGTCCTGTAATCTGGTTTTCCAGAGTCTCCGGGCGGCGCAGAGCATGGAAGATAAAAGACGCGACGTCGTTTATGGAATGAACGTGGCCGAACAGCGTAAAGAATCAGGTTTCGTACTGGCCGCGACGTTATGGGTACTTGCGGTGATCACCCTTGGAGTGGGGTTCTTTTCTTTCTGGACCAATAAAACCCTGGAACGGGCGCAAATCGTCAAGGAGGAACTCCAGGGAGAAATCGACCGGTCCAGCACGGAAGCGCTTGCCATGTATCTCGTCGCCACCAAAACGGCGGATCTGGACGGGCTCATTGTCGAGAAGGAGGGCAATCGGACTGTACACGTACGCTTGAATGACCACCCATACATCGGGGTGGGCAAGGGCCGCTTTGCCATTCAGGATGAAAGCGGTCTGCTGAAATTGTCGGATTTGCCCAGATTTCCCAATTTTTTGGTGTATATGGGCGTTTCGGGCGGCTCGGCAGGGCCATTGGTCAGTAAATACATTGATTATACCGATGCCGATGGCGAAAAACTGTTGAACGGAGCAGAGGCCGATGACTATGAGACTCGCGGTTTGCCCGGACCTCCCAACAGACCGTTGTTTACTTCCTGGGAGTCATACAATATTTTGGATTGGGCGGGGACTGCAGCGCTATGGAACGGGCACAGTTTTCCGCGCATGACGACCACCATCGACATCGGAGGGCTGCCGAATGTGAATACGGCTCCCGCGCCGGTGCTGGAACTCGTACTTGGGATTTCTGCCAGTGAAGCAAAGGTGATCATGAAGCAAAGAGAAATCAAGAGTTTCAACGATGTTGGTGAGATTTATGCTTTAATCGGCAGGACGCTTGGCCTGATGGAAATGGAAATTTCTTTCTGGACGTCCCCCTATTATCGACTTTCCGTGTGGTATGAGGGCTCTAACAGAATGCGGGAAATTCATTTCAAACAGGCGGCAAAAGATTCGGAAAATGATTCGCCCTGGAAAATGAGTTATGTCATCTCTGTTCCCTTGGCAGAGGATCAGCGGGATGCACATTGTACGTCCATAGAAAGTAGCCTTTTTGAGAAAGTTAATGAATAAATCCTCTGACATTGATTCATCGCAGTTGCCCTTCGAGGATTCAGAACTGGAATCCGTCAGTAAAGGGATAGACAACGGCGAAAGCGAAAAGAAATCCCGTAAATGGGCTATATCCTATCCGGTACGACGTTATGTACAAGGACTGGAAACTGTTGAACGTCCAGAAGCGCATGTAGGGAAGCGCCACTGGATACTTGGCCGCGGGCTCTGTCTTTATCGTACGTTCAATCTTTCAGAGGTGCCTTTCGCCGAACGTAGGAATGCATTGAGTGTTCGTATCCTTCAATGGAGTCCTTTTTTGCAAACCGGGCAATATATTTCTTGGAAAGCAGATATTGCCCAGGTCTGGATTTGGGATGAGTTGCTACGTCTTGAAGAAATGCATTCCATTGGCCTGAACTCTGCGATTGCCTTTCCTGAATCTGTATTGAATCCACCATCGGAAGATGATACTCCACAACTTGTGGCATGCAGGGAAGGAGTGGAAGGACGTATCTGGAATGATGGCCTGCTGGTGGCCAGCAGGTGGTGGAAAAATGCGCCGCAACCGCAGGAATGGATTCAGTTTCTTGTGGCCAACGACATGGCGCCGGGCACATCTCTGCCTCCTGTCGAGCATTTTGATTGGCTGCCCTCTCCCTGGGCCAGGCGCTCCAGTGGGTTTGATGTTTTCGATGTACGAACGGAACGCTTTTGGATAATTATCGCTCTGCTGCTCTTTTCAGCCATATTTACTTGGAAAGGTGTGGAACTGTGGCGTCTTCATGACAGCATAGCCACTTTGGAGCCGGAATTGAAGGTCCTGTCGCAGCAGGCCCGTCCATTGAAAAATGCCAGGGCTAAGGCTCTTCAGTATAAAGATCAGGGCAAATTATTACTGCAAATCGCTGGCTACCCTTCACCGTTGGAATTGTTTCATGAAGTCGTTAATCGCTTTCCAACTCCTGAAGTGGTAATAGTAGAATGGCGTTATTCAAAAAGCGAACTGGATTTCGTTATAAAAGGACAAGACCTGGCTCCTGTAACATATATCAATGCTTTTCAGGAAAGCCCGATGTTTTCAGAGATAACAGCTGATAAACAAGGTGCTGACAATTTGCACATGCATATGAAACTGAACCCTCGGGGCGATCTGCATGAGTGATCTGAGCATTGGTTCCTTACGTGAAGAATGGAAAAAAAATCCGCGGCTGCGTTTGGGGGTTTTGGCCATAACCGGCATTACGTTGCTGTATCTGTTTCTGGTGCTGTCGGACTACGAAACCGAACGGGTGAAATATTTTGACCAGGTCGCAAGACAATACCTCAAACTGAAAAAAGGCGGCCTTGATGAAAACTGGCTGCGGCACTATGACGAAGCCAAAGCTTTTGCCCAGCTGGTTGAATCGCGCGTCTGGAAAGCAAAATCGCGAGGGCTCGCCCAGGCGATGGTGCAATCCTGGGCGGAAGAGCTGATTAAAAAGTATGCTTTCAACGGCCCTTCGCTGCGGGTCGAACAAGCTTATGACATCACGGATGCTGAAGGACTATGGCAGGTAGCTGCCACCCTTGAAGCGGAATATCCTCCGGGAAACATTGCCGGGTTGCTGCATGAAATTGAAAGTTCAGAAAAATTGCTGAGTATTGAGAGACTCATTATTACCGAAGCCGCTCAGTCCATAAGGAATCCTAAACGGTTCACTTTGGGAGTGAAAGCATATTTTAAACTTGAGGACTCAAAGGGATAAGCCATTGTTTACGCTACAGCCTCTATGCCGTCAGATAGTCCGGTTGGTAAAATTCGGGACGGTTCTGTTGCTTATCGTATTGCCGCTGCTTTTAACCGGCTCCGGTTGCAGTAAGGATCAAAGCGCCGTGGTGACATTACCGCAACCGTTACGTCCTCCGCGCAAAGAACCTGTTTTGGTGGAAAACCAAGTGGATGAGCAGCAGGCTCCGTTGCCGCAGCGTTTTCAGCAAACGCCAAGTGCTCCCGGAATGAGCGGGGAGCAGAGCAGTGTTGTCGGCGTTAAAAAACAGGCTCCTTCCAAGTTTCAGCAGGCCGGAATCATGCTGAGTATCGAAAGCATGCCGATTCCTGCGTTTATTAATGAAGTTTACGGCAATATTCTGCATCGTTCCTTTGAAATAGCGCCCGGACTGCAAAAATTGACGGATCTTGTCACTGTCCGGACCAGCGAAAATCTTTCTCCGGAAGAAGTCGATTCGCTATGCCGCCAGGTTTTGGGCAATTATGGCCTCATTGTCGAAGAACAAGGAGCCGTGCTGCGTTTTTATCAGGCCTTGAATGCCAAGCAGACCGGGGAACCGCCTTTGCTTGTCAGCGGGCGCACCCTGCCTGAAGTGCCTATTTCCCACCGCCCCATATTTCAGATCGTTCCGTTGCGAGTCGTTAACAGCACGCTGATGGACCAATGGCTTAACAGCGCCTATAAAGATTACGGCCTGAAAGTGACCGTTTCCAAAAGCGGTAATTCGATCATCCTCATGGGGCCGCGACCGCTGGTGGCGCAGGCTGTGGAGGGTATCAAAATGCTGGACCAGCCCTCAATGAGCGGACGGTACAGCATGCGCATAGAACCTTTGTACCTGGAGGCGGAAGATTTATGCGATATGCTCGCAGATGTGCTTGCTGCCGAAGGCTACTCCACTTCTAAAAACATCAAGTCACAGGGAGCAAGCGTCATTCTGCTCCCCATAGAATCCGTCAAGGCTGTGATTGCTTTTGCTCCGGATATGGGAACTCTGAACCACGTCCGGGATTGGGTAAAGACCCTGGATAACCCTGGTCAGGCCATGGAAGACGATATTTACGGAATCTTTTATTATTCCGTTCAGAATACCAGCGCTGAAGATTTGTACGAGGTGCTGGAAAATGTTGTGCAAAATTTACCTCAGGGCGGCGCTTTTCAGAAATACGGCAGCGGAACTACAGGTGTAACCAAAGCCAGATCACGCTCTACCACGACCAAGACCACGGACACCACAAATTCAAAGGATCCTAGCGCGGCGCGTCCGGACAATAAAACAAATCAGAACAAGGATCAGGCCAAAAAAGGTTCCAAGTCCAAGGACAGCGAAGAACAGGAAGACGAACCCGGCAACCTGGTCATAGACAAAGCGCGTAACGCCATCATTTTTCAGGGCAAACGCAGCGAATGGCGCCAGCTGTTGTCCGTTATCAAGGAAATGGACCGTGCGGCGCGCATGGTGTTGATTGAAGTCACCATTGCCGAAATCACCCTGAGTGAAGAAGAAGAATTCGGCGTGGAGTGGCTTCTGGAGAATACGGATCTGGGCCATGATTTTACGGGCGGTGACCAGAACAACAGCCTGGGTGGAACGATCAAGACACTTGATCAGCTCGGCATAGGCAGCAGCGGCATATCTTTCATTCTCGACAATGCCGGGTCTACCCGCGCAATACTCAACGCTTTTGCTTCGAAAGACAGGGTGAGCATTCTTTCCACGCCCCGTGTCATGGTTAAAAGCGGCGGAAAAGCCACCATTGACGTGGGTAACGAGGTTCCCACCGTTACCAGCCAGACCACTAGCAATTCTGACGATACGAATATTTATCAGTCCATCACCTACCGTGAAACAGGCGTGCTCATGACGGTAGAGCCCATAGTGCATTCCGGCCAGCGGATTGACTTGGAAATTTCACAGGAAGTTAGCGAAGCCAAACAAACAACCGATTCGGATATTGACAGCCCGACGATTTTCAGCAGAAGCATTGAAACCTCACTCGGACTCCGTGACGGCGGTTCGGTGCTGATCGGCGGTTTGATTTCCAGAAGCAAATCCAAAGGCTACACCGGAGTGCCCGTATTGAGTACGGTTCCGGTTCTTGGTCGGCTGTTCCGGGTCGATAGCGAGGAAATGGAAAAGACCGAATTGGTCATGCTTATCGTCCCCTACATTATCGACAATGATCAGGACGCCATAGATGTAACGAATGCTTTGAAAAGCCGTCTTGATGGCATTAGTATGTTGCCGCCTGAGGACACCTCCCCGCTGAATTCTCGGAATGTGGCGCATCCTGATACGGGATATTCGCAGGACTATGCCCCGGTGCAGCAACCTTCTAACCAGAAATACAAAAGCCTTTCGAACTAACGATGAAAGTGCTGCATGTCTTCAAGCGCTATCTCCCGGATTCTCAAGGAGGGATTGAGCAGGTAATTTATCACCTGTCCTGTGAGACCAGCAAACGAGGCGTCAAGAATACGGTTCTATGCCTTTCCAACGAATCCTGCACACCTGTTCTGGAACGCGAGGAAGCAACTGTTGTTCGTTGCCGTGCGCAATTCGACCGGGCTTCCACGCCTTTCGGGCTTGGTCTTTTTCCCGCGTTCCATCGGTGTTTGAAAGACGCTGATCTGGTCCATTATCATTTTCCCTACCCGGTTCAGGACCTGCTGCACAGCATGTTTCGGGTCAAAAAGCCCACCCTTGTCACCTACCATAGCGATATCGTACGTCAGAAAATACTGCTCAAATTTTATTTTCCGCTGATGCAGCGTTTTCTTTCCAGCGTGAACTGCATTGTGGCTACTTCGGAAAACTACATGCAGACCAGTGATACGCTGCAGCAGTATCGCGATAAGGTTCGCGCCATCCCCATAGGGATCAACCGAAACTCACTGCCGGCTGTTGAAACCGATCGCGTACAGCAATGGCGGGACAGAGTGGGGGAAAACTTTTTTCTGTTCGTCGGCGTGCTGCGTTATTACAAAGGACTGGATATTCTTCTGGAGGCGGCCACTTCCAAAAAACATATCATAGTCATTGCCGGAGCCGGACCGCTGGAGTCGGAGCTGAAGGAAAAAGCAAGAAAACTCCTGCTGGACAACGTCATTTTTGTCGGAAGGATTTCGGAAGAAGACAAAGTCGCTCTCTTGTCTCTCTGTCATGCGATAGTCTTTCCCTCGCATCTGCGCTCAGAAGCTTTCGGCGTCAGCCTGGTGGAGGGCGCCATGTTCGGCAAGCCGCTTATCTCCGCGGAGATCGGCACAGGCACCACCTTTGTCAATATCGACAAACTGACGGGGATAGTCATCCCTCCCTCTGATCCCAAAGCTCTCGGCCGCGCCATGGATACTCTGGCCAGCAATACGCATCTTGCCGCTTCCTACGGGTTGAATGCGCAAAAACGTTACGAGCAGTTTTTTACCGCAACACGTATGGCCGACGAGTATTACAAACTTTACGAAGAACTCCTGGAATCAAAAAGCCGTTGACCGTGGGCCTGCTTGCTTCAAGCAAAGCCTGCTCTTCTGATACGGCGACATGGGATAACCCGGCGCAGGAGATGATGCAGGCTGAGTTTGCTTCCCTGAGGATTAATCCAGTTAATTTCCAAAACGGTTTCAATTGATCGCAATGCCAAACGCATCAGTGACTTCACATCCGCGAAAACGGATCATCGTCAACGCCATCCCCATGATCAACGTCAGTACGGGGATCGGCCGTTATATACGTTCGGTGTACACTTCCATGGAGCGTCTGTACGCAGACAGTTTCGAGTTTGTGTATTTTGACGGTAAAAACACGACCACCAGCATTCCTCCAAAAGCGCCATCCATTGCGCGCTGGTCCAAGCGAGTCGAACTGCTCTGGAAGCTGCCTCCGCATGCCGGTTATTGCATCCGTTTGCTTCTGCATCTGCGGCGCGAGTGGCGGTTCCGGGAAGCGTTGCGGGGCATTGATTTGTACCACGAGGCCTCTTTTTTCCCTTTTGCCTCGGGCAGAGTTCCGGTGGTGTTCACCATTCATGATCTCTCCCTGCTCAACCATCCGCAGTGGCATCCCAAAGAGCGCGTCCTTTTTTTCAAGACTTTCTATCATCGCAGACTTGCCAAGGTCAGCAGGTTCATAGCAGTCTCGGAATTCACCCGTTCGGAAATGCTGCGTGATCTGGGTATCGAAGATTCGCTGATCACCGTCACGCCGGAAGCGCATACGTCCGGAATATTTTATCCGCGTACCGAAGCTGCGGTGAAAGACATCAAAATAAAATACAACTTACCGGAATCATATTTTCTTTTTGTCGGGAGCGGCGATCCTCGCAAGAATGTGGAGATCATTCCCAAGGCACTGTCTATAGGCCGGACCAAGGCTCCATTGGTTTCCGTGGGCTGGAGCGGATGGGACAAGGATAGCCATGACGGGGGGCTCTGTCGCCCCTTGGGGTTCGTCAACGACGACGACCTCGCGGCCGTTTACAGCGGCGCGCTGGCGCTCATTTTTCCCAGCGTATACGAGGGATTCGGCCTGCCCCTTCTCGAGGCCATGGCCTGCGGCTGTCCGGTGGTCACCACCACAAAAGCCAGTCTGCCGGAAGTTGCCGGAGACGCGGCGCTCTATCTGCAGAATCCGGACGATCCCGCCGAACTTGCCGTTTTGCTGGAGCGTATCGAACAAAATCCCGCACTGCGCCGGGAAATGCGCCAGAAAGGGCTGGAGCGGGCCGAGGGATTCAGTTGGGACAAGACAGCCGCGTTGACCAAACAGGCCTTTGATACGGCCCTGAAATAAAAAAAAGACCCGGCTGCCAGACAACCGGGTCCATCTCAATCACAGGACTGTTCGTTCTACTTCTTCTTTTCCTGTTCCTTTTTTACTTCCGGCATTTTTTCTCCATACTGCGCCTTGGAGGTCCGGGCATAATCTTCGAAAATTACGCTCGGGCGCAGGGTGTTCTGTTCGAATTTGCCGTCGGCATTTCCATCAAAGTGGCCGTAATCCTTCTTGGTGATCATGTCGATGACGGTATACCCGTACACGCGCCGGTTGAAGGGTTTGTCCGGCGTATAAAACGCGTGATAGAACACCTTGTGGTTGGGGTGGTCCACTGGAATGAAAGCCGCGCTCATGGTGTCGTTGCCCTTGATGGCGGGAAAAGCGTCAAAAGGATCCGTATATCCGAGGAAGCTTTTTTGCTCCACGGCTTTGTCCACGGCCTGGCGCAGGGCTTTTGTGTTGCCGTAAACGATATCCCCGCGTTCTTTCTGCTGCGGTGTTGCGGCATTTTGCGGAGGTTGAGGTTTAGCAGGCTCTTGCGGCGTCTGTTCAGCATGCTGCATCGGAACGCTGGTGTGCAGTGTTTTGGGCGGCTGGGGCCCGTTGGGATCTATGACCGTTCCTTTGTCCTGCTGGTCTTCGGCTATTTGCGGCGCGGGTGCTGCAGGTGATTCCTGCTTGGCAACAGGCTGGGGTGCTGCGGGAACTGGTTCGCTTTTTTTCACCTCAGCCTCCGGTTCTTTGACAGGGGCTAGGCTTCCCTGCTCAGGCTTATCTTCCTTTTGGAGAGGCGTACGCTTGACGACCATTTTGTTCTTGGCCGTCCTGGAGCTGTCCGGATGGGATTTTTTGGGGGGGATCGTATAGCTGGCCTGCGTCTGTACGGGGCCTTGTTTTTTGTGGTCGATGTGTATGGGCCCGGGAATGCCGAAACTGAGGCGCAAGAGGGCGCGCTTGTCGGCGGCATTAGCATTGGCAGGCAGGGAATTCGTTGCCCCATCAGGATCCTGGCCGGAAGCTTGCGAAGAATCGTCAGACATGCCGAGTTGGCGGCTGGTCCAGGAACAGCCGGACAAAAGCAGCAGGCAAAGCGTAAAAAGCAGGCAAATGCCGGCTGCCGGTTGAAAGCGTTGCATAAAACGACGCATGGTATACACTCCTTACTATGAGTCGCGTACGGAGAAGAATCATACGAGGACTCAATGGTTTTCCATGTTTTGCCAGTAGATAGCACAGAAGGCGTAATACGGGCAAGACCGGCACTTTCTTCAAAAATGTATGGAACATTCTGAAATAATGATCAATTCATTGAGCTGATCATGAGCTTGAGACTATGAAGAGGAGCATATGAGGCATCTGTCAACAAGGTATTGGGTGGAAAAAGGGAATGGAATCCGGGCAATTGCCGTGATCCTCGGCATTGTGTTGTCCGTAATTCCGATGGCGGGACAACGCGCCGAGGCTTCCCAGGGAGATTGGGCTCCTTTAATCAACAGGCTTGCTGCAGATGGATTTGATGCAAAACAGCTGACTGCTTTGTTTTCACGTCCGGATGTGACCTATGATGCGAAGGTGATGTACCGGAAGATCGAACCCCTGTACGCAAAGAAATTCGGTACGCAACTGGTCCGCCAGACGCAGCAGGAGTTGCAGCGGCTGGGATATTATACCTACAAGGCGGACGGCATCATCGGGAGCAAAACGCGTCAGGCGATTCGGGGCTTCCAGCAGGTCCAGGGGCTCAAACCGGACGGCAAAGCCAGCCCGGAGCTGCTGGTCGAAATGCGCAAGCGCGGCAAAAAGAGACCGGCAGGATACGCGCTGCCGCCCATCCCCAAAGCGCCTGCAGTGTATACGTCGGTGACTACGCCGGAACGGCTGCAGGAAGCCAAACAGTTTTATACAAAGCATCAGCGCGAACTATTGAAAATGGAGCGGACCTATGGCGTTCCGGCGTCCATCGCCACAGGCCTGCTGGCTGTGGAAACCCGCCTGGGGACCTTTCTGGGAGAAGAAAAAGCTTTTCTGAACCTGGCGATCATGGCGGAAACCCCGTCTTTCGACAGTATTCGCAAGTATTTCAAGGGCGAGTATCTGAACGGCACAATGATAAGCTATCTGCGGACGCGTACGCAGCAGAAGTCCGATTGGGCCTATGACGAGCTCAAGGCCCTGTTGCATCATGCCGCTTCCTTAGGACGCGATCCCATGCAGATTCCGGGGTCCATCTATGGCGCCATTGGGATTTGCCAGTTCATGCCCAGCAATGTCGACAAATTCGGCAAGGACGGCAACGGAGACGGCCGGGTGGATCTCTTCGACCTGGAGGACGCCCTGCACAGCCTGGGCAATTACCTCAAACGCGCCGGATGGCATGGCAACAGCCGCAGGCAGCAGCGCCGCGCCTTGTACCACTACAATCACAGCACCGTCTACGTGAATACCATTCTGTACGTGGCGGATTATGTCCGTAAATAACAGGCAAAGGCCGCGTTATCAGGGAAGGAAGCATCCGCGGTGACGTCCTCTTCCGGGTGCGGGTCCGAGCAGAGAAGAAAAAGATTTCTTCTGTTGCTTCAGACAAGCACACTCAGGAAGAAAACGCTGCTGCGGCAAAGTCTGTTTCGGGCTCTTCAGAAGCGGCGATGATGACTCGCTGCCCCTGGGCAGTCATGGTTTTACGGACGTGGGGATCGAGTCCGCTGTCCGTGATGACGATGTCGATGTCCGACATGGGCACGGCCTTGAAAAAGCCGATTTTGCCGTATTTGGTGGAGTCGCTTATCAATACGCGTCTTGATGACGCCGCCACGACGGCCTGTTTGACGGGCACCTTGGATTCCGTGGGCGTGGAGATGTAGTTCATATCCCAGGACGAGGCGGATATGAAACCGATGCCTATATTCAGCGAGGCAATGAAGCGGGCGGCGCTTTCACCTACGCAGGATTCATTCTGGCGCAGGACATTGCCGCCCGTATGGTACAGTTTGCAGCGCGAATTTTCGATAAGATAGGACACAACGGCAAAATCATTGGAAACCACGGTGATGTCCTCGCGCTGCGCCAGCTGGATCGCAATGGCCAGGCAGGTCGTACCCGCGTCCAGATAGATGGTGGCATTGGGGGTCACGAGCTGCGCGGCAGCCTCGGCGATCAAAGCCTTTTCTACGGACTGCAGGGTTTTCTTCACCTTGCGGGAAGGTTCCGAGTCAATATATTCGGCCAGGCGTACGCCTCCCGAGACAGTGATGACATGCCCATCCTGTTCGAGGGTCTGGATGTCGCGGCGTACCGTCATATGCGATACGCCGAGAGCATCCGTCAGCTCTGCGATGCTGACGATTTCTTGTCTGGCCAGCAAATCCAGAATAGTTTGTTGTCGCTGCGCTGGGATCACGAGTGTACCGCCTTTGCCGGTGCGAGTTCGGCAATCTCTTGTTCGGAAAGATACCGGATGGGCCTGCCGGAAGACAACAACAGGAAATACAGCTTCGCGGTCTCCTCCAATTCTTCGGCTGCGTTAACGGCGCTGATCAGAGAAGAGCCGCAGACAACCGAACCATGGTTTGCCAGTAAAAAGGCGGTGGCCGACCGGGCGATTGCCGCGGCTTCCTTTCGGAGTTCCGGCGCGCCTGGTTTATAATACGGCACAACAGGCAGCTTGCCAACTTTCATGACATAGTAAGGGGTAAAGGGCGACAACGCGTTGTCCGTGCGGACATCAGCAAGCGAAGACAGCGCCGTGACATAGGTGGAATGCAAATGCACCACGGCTTTGCAATCCGGCCTTGCCTGGTACACGCCCAGGTGCATGGGCAGTTCCTTTGTGGGCGCATGCCCGCTAAGATGTTCGCCATTGCCGTCCACCAATGAAATTTCCTCAGCGACCAGTCTGCCGAGGCTCGAATTGGTGGGGGTCGCCAGAATCTTGCCATCGGGAAGCAGGAGCGAGATATTTCCACCGCCGCCGACACTATAGCCGCGGGCAAACAGGGAGGCTCCCAGTTCCACTAGTTGTATGCGATATTCTTGTTCCGTCATTTGTAATAATCTTGGGCTACAGAGAAAAAGTCTTCGTTTCCAAAGTTACCAGATTTGAGCGCCAGGGAAATGGGACATTCGACTGCGCGTACCCAGGGCACTCCGGGAGCAATCTGCGGACCGATGTGAAAGGCCTTGATGCCGAGAGCTTTCACCACGGATCCGGAGGTCTCGCCTCCTGCGACGATGAAATGGTCGTACCCGGCGTTTTTCAACAAGGCCGCAAGATCCGAGAAAAAAGCTTCTACTGAAGTTCCGGAGAGTTCGGCGCCGTATTTTTTCTGTACGGCATCCAGTTCCTCAATGCCTGTCGTGGCGTATACCAGAGGAGCATTGTCCGCTTCCGGAAGGGATTCGAGCCAGGCGGCGACTTCCTTGGCGTAGAGTTCCGCGTCGTCAATGCAGCGGCCCACATCGACTTTCCAGGATTCCTCTTTGTCGCGGTATTGCGCCACCTGCGCGTTAGTCATGTTGGAGGCGGATCCGGCCAGAATGATGGATTTCCCTCCAGGAGGCATGCCGGCTTCCATACTGCTGCGGCTGTCCAGACTGAATTTTGCTGCGATCCGGCGGGCAAGCCCCATGGCCAGGCCCGAGCCGCCCGTAACCAGAGGCAGGTCTGCCAGCGCCTTTCCCAGAGAGATGAGATGCGTATCGTTCAGGGTGTCCGGCACGACATACCGTACGCCTTGCCCGCGGAGTTCCTGCAGGCTTTCCCTGATGGCCTGGGCGCCTGCATCCACCACGGAGGCAGGGATATTCGCGGCTTTGCCTTTGGCCTGCTGCTCGGTAAGACGCATAAGATTGGAGTCCAGCATGGGAGTCACGGGGTGATGACGCATGCCGGACTCGTTCAGGGGCAAGGCATTCACAAAAAGATAGCCGCAGTACACGGTTCTGCCATTGACGGGCAGGGCGGGGCACATCACGGTGAGATCGCTTTTGAGCGCCTCGAGCAGGGCGTCCGTCACGGGGCCGATATTGCCCTTGGCCGTGCTGTCAAAGGTCGAACAGTATTTGAAAAAAAATTGTTTGCAGCCCTGAGCGGTCAGCCATTCCAAGGCGGCCAGGGAATCGGTGACAGCCTCCTGCGCCGGGCATGAGCGGCTTTTCAGGGAAATCACAGCGGCGTCCGGGCCGTCGCCGCTTGGGGGGGAATCAGGCACGCCGATATATTGCGTGACCGATAACCCGTTCTGGACCAGAAAACCGGCTATATCTGTTCCGCCAGTAAAATCGTCGGCAATTACTCCTAAATACACAACGCAACCCCTTGTTTCAGCGCCCGAAGAGCGAGTCGAAGTGAGAATCTGTTAAGTGCTGCCAGCGGCCATTTGCGTATAACATTTCTTCACAAATGGGCAATCGGATATCCTTCCATAGTATTTTTCGGCAGCAATACTTCCTGGTCTAACAAGCTTCGCCTTGAGGAATCTTTTGTTTGTCTTTCCATGGCGCGAACCAGCCGAGCCCGGCGCTGGTGTTTCCCTCGGGGATGTATTCGCAGCCTGTCCAGCCGGAATAGCCGAGTGAGTCCAGGTAGCCGAAAAGCCATTGGTAATTGACTTCCCCCTGGTCGGGTTCATGTCTGTCCGGTACGCCGGCAATCTGAATATGGCCGATGGTGGGCATATCGCGTTTGAGCCTTGTGGCGACATCGCCGTCAGTGATCTGGCAGTGATAGATGTCGAATTGGACGGCAAGGTTCGGCTTGTTCAGTTCCGCAACGATGGTCTGGCCTTCGTCCTGCTTTTCCAGGAAATACTGGGGCATGTTGCGGTGGTTGATGGGCTCGATGACCAGTTTCACGCCTTTATCCAGCGCCATGTCCGCGGCTTTGGCCAGGTTGTACTTGAACAGGGCGCGCTGGCGTTCGTGCAGCATAAGCGGAACGATGTTGCCGGACATGACATGAACAGTCTTGCAGTCCAGGATCTCGGCGTATTGCAGCGCCTTTTTCATGGAATCCAGAAATTCGCTTTCCCTGCCAGGCAGGGACGCAATGCCTCGTTCGCCAGATGCCCAGTCTCCAGCCGGAGCGTTGAAAAGCGCCTGGCAAAGGCCATTGGCGTCAAGCAGATCTTTCAGTTGCTTTGCATCGTATTCGTAGGGAAACAGGTACTCGACTCCGACAAAACCGTCGGCTGCCGCGAGCGCGAAGCGCTCGAGAAAGGGAACTTCCGCGTACATCATACTCAGGTTGGCGGCAAAGAGTGGCATGTTGTCTTCCTTATCTTGTTTCGTAGACCCTGCCGCCACGGCATGCGGTGCGGCGGCAGGGAATACGAAGTAGCTTTCCCCCGCCGCCACTGGAGCTGCGGCAGGGGAGCGGTGTTACCGGAAACAGATTATTTCTTCCCGAAAAAGAGCTCTTCCATTTCCATACGGATTTTATATGCTTTCAAACTCGTATCTGCTTCCACTTCGCTCCAGTGCACGGCCTGACCCTTTGCAACGGGTTTGGTGAGCTTGAGATTGTGGGCCAGTCCGAGGGGCAGGCATCTTGCTTCAACGGATTTTTTGGCAGGCTGAATGTTGCCGAAAACGGTGTAGCCGCCTTCGCCGTCGAGCATTTCACCGGCTTTGAGGTCGCGTTTGGCAGTGGCGACGACATCGGCGTTGAAGCAGATGGGGCTGCCGGTGGCCTCGTTGCGCAGGGCAACGGATGCGACCGAGATGCCGACTTCAAGACCGATCAGGTGCCAGCGGCGAAATACGGCGCAGTATTTGCCGGTATCGTCGGTTTTGACGCCGTATTCCTGGAAGCAGCGGCGGATGTATTCCGTGTTGCCTTCCACAACGACCCAGACGCCGTTGCGGATGTCGTTGGGGACAGGTGTTCCGTCACGGTGGAGGCAGGAGGCGACTTCTACGACGCCCTTTTTCTCCAGCGCGCCGCCATCGCTTTTGGGACGCATGACCGAAGGCAGGTCATCCATGGAGGACGGGGGAAAATCCAGGCCGTTTTCAGGAGATTCCAGATCACAGGCGTTGGCAACGGCGGTAGATTCGATGGCGGGCTTGGAGCCATCCAGGAAGGAGTTGAACATCTTCGGGTTCAATCCGCCGATTTCGGCCTGTTCGGCTGTAAGGCCCCAATCGTTCCAGACCGTTTCCGGAGTGGACTCCGAAAAGCGGGGCAGCCATTTGTGACCGCGTCCGGCGGCAACAACCGGGAAACCGCATCCGCGGGCCCAGTCGACCCAGTCAACGATCAGGGCAGGCTGGTCGCCGAATGCCAGGCTGTACTGTACGCCGGCTTCTCTGGCGCGCTGGCCGAGGAGGGCGCCGCAGAAAGCGTCGGCTTCAACCGTTACGTTGACCACGTGCTTGCCTTCTTTGAACGCACCCAGGCAATGTTCGACAGCCGCAACCGGGTTGCCCGTGCATTCGACTATGACGTCGATTTCCGGACGCATGACCAGGGCTTCCCAGCTATCCGTAATGAACGTGGTGCGGTTCTTCAGAGCGTCTTCGAAAGATTTCGCGGCATAGGCTTCGGGATTCCAGCCGATGCGCTTCAGGTTCGTCTTGGCGTTTTCTGGAGAAAAGTCCGCGATGCCGACCAGATCCATACCAGGGGTATTGGGAATCTGTGCGAGAAACATGGAACCGAACTTTCCGGCTCCGATCAGACCTACTCGAATCGGGCGGTTCCGTCTTTCGCATTCGACAAGCTTGGCATATAAACTCATGATAATTCTCCTATTACTTTTTTGCTATCGTAAACAAAAGGATACCTGTTTTAGTTTAACACCGTACTATTGCTTCCTGGAGGTTTTTCTAACGCTTCTGCGCGGGACAGCAACGGCGAAAAAACTCCCGAGTCTTATTTTGCCCCCAGCAGATTGGGCACGAGCAGGCTGATGGCCGGGAGGTAGGTCACCAGAGCCAGCACGATGAGCAGCCCGGCAAGTATGGGCATTACATCGCCAAACAATTCCTTGATTGAGATTTTCGAGATACTGCAGGCCGTGAACAGGTTGACCCCCACAGGCGGCGTGATCAGGCCGATGGCAAGGTTGACGCAGACCAGGATGCCGAATGCCGTGATGTCATAGCCCAGCTTGAGCGCCACGGGTAGCAGGATGGGGGTGAAAATGTAGATGGCTGAAACCGCGTCCATGACGCATCCGGCAAAGAGCAGGATGATGTTGGTGATCATCAGGAACAGATAGAGGTTTCCTTTGGTCACTTCCGTCAGCCAGTCGCCGATATCCATGGCGATTCCGTCGACAGTCACCACCCAGGCGAACAGAGACGCGCAGATGATCACGTACATGACCACACCCGTCTGGCTTGCGGAGCGCAGGAACAGAGCGGGCATTTCATCCCAGCGCAGCCGTCTGTAGATGAAGAATCCCACCACCAGTCCGTATACGGCGGAAACAGCCGCGGCTTCCGTGGGGGTAAAAACGCCGGAATATATGCCGCCGAGGATGATGACAGGCATCATCAGCCCCCAGAACGCATCTATAAAAGCGGCCCTGCGTTCTTTCCAGGATGATTTTGGCAGTGGTTTGATGCCCGTGTCATGGCGCACCATGATGATTGTTACGAGAATCATGGCCACGCCCATGAGCACGCCCGGAATAACGCCCGCCATGAACAGTTTGCCGATGGACGCGCCGGAGATGGAACCGAAGACGATGAAGGTGACCGAAGGCGGGATGATAACCCCGATGGCTCCGCCGGCCGCCATGAGCGCCGTCGCAAAAGACAAACGGTAGCCCGCGCGTACCATGGCTGGGATCAGGATGATGCCGAGAGCCGCGACGGTGGCCGGTCCCGAACCGGAGATGGCCGCGAAAAAACAGCTGACTATGACGCAGACCATGGCCACGCCGTTTCTGTAATGCCCCACAACGGTCTGGGCCAGCAGGATCAACCGTTCGGAAATCCCGGATTTTTCCATGACATTGCCGGCCAGGATGAAAAAGGGGATCGCCATCAAAGCGAATTTGCTGGAAGCGGAAAAAACATTGATCGGGATCATCTCGGGCGGCAGACCGCTCAGCGCCAGAGCCACCATGCTGGCCAGGCCGAGAGAAACGGCAATGGGGATATTCAAAGCCAGCAATATGGCGAATATACCGAAAAGTATCAGGGAATTCATGATGCGCTCTCCGTGTGAATGATCTCTTCCTGTCCGCGGAAGATCAGGAAAATGGCGTAGCAGTAACGGAAAATGAGCAAAGCGGCGCCAAAAGGTACGCTCATTCCATAAATCCATTCCGGCCATTGCATTGTTGCGGAAAGCTGGTTGGACGCATATTCGCCGTGTACCATGAAAACACCGTAATACAGAATGATGCAGCACATGAGGATGCCCAGAACATTCGCAAGAACAGTCAGTACCTGCTGCACGGGCTTGGGCATGAAAGACGTTATATAGTCCAGGCCGAGATGCGACCCGTCGCGTATGGCAACGGATGCACCGGCAAGAGAAGCCAGAACAAAAAGACTGGTTACAATCTCCTCGCTGAATGAAAGCGACATGTGCAACATGAAACGGGAGATCACGTTAACAAAAGTCAGGAGAAGCATCGCCGTGAAAGTGAAGACACAGACGTATTTCTCCAGCTTTTCGACATAACTGTTGAGAACTTTCAAAAGAATAACCTCCCATCGGTAACCGGCGTACAGACGTGGACGTAATTCGTGACAGAAAAAAATCTGACGGGCCGAGCCGGACAGCCCGGCCCGTCGCACCAATTGAACCTATTTGATACCGAAAGCGGCGCAGGCTTCTTCGCCGTACGTTTTCTTGACGTTGGCGTAGTAGTCGCCAAGCATGCTTTTGAAGGCCTGCAGTTCTTCGGGAGTCAGATCGGTAATTTTGCAGCCGTATTCTTCGATGAATTTCCGTTTCTGCTGTTCGCCGTCCACAACATTCTTGTTGCCCAGCTTGCAGACTTCGGTGGCTTTTTCCTGGAGGAGTTTTTTGGTGTTCTCGTCAAAGCTGTCCCAGGTTTTTTTGTTGAAGACGAGGGCAAAAGCACCGTAGCTGTAATTCCAGGCCGTGATGTACTTCTGCACTTCGTAAAATTTGTTGGCGGTGATCAGATCGAAGCCGTTTTCCTGGCCGTCAACAGTGCCCTGCTGCAGCGCGGTGAACAGTTCGCTGAAGCTCATGGCAACAGGGTCGGCGCCGAATACGCGGAAGAAATTGACGAAGACGTCGCCGCCGGGAACACGCAGCTTCATGGCTTTGAGGTCTTCAGGCGTACGGATTTCTTTAACGCTGTTGGTCAGCTGGCGGAAACCATTGTGAATGAAACCGAGAGCCTCGATACCCTGTGCGCTCAGCGCTTTTTTAACAAAATCGCCGCCGGTGCCGACCAGGCTGTCTTCGGCTTCCTGGTAATTGCTGAAGGCCCACGGAATGCTCAGGGCCAGAAGTCTCTGATCCAGAACCGCCATAACGTCCACCGGCTCGAAGGCGCAGTCGATGGCGCCGGTACGGATCATTTCCACACCCTTGGACATGTTGCCGCCAGACAGCTGGTCGCTGGGATACACACGAATACGGATGTTGCCGTCGGAGGCGTCTCCCACCAGTTTGGCAAATTGTTTGGCCATGACGGCGGCATTGGACTGCTCACCCACGGTTGTGGACATTTTGAGCTTGAGATCCTGGTACTCAACCCCGGCAGCAGAAGCACAAACGGGTAAAATGAGACTGATCAGAAAAAGCAAGAAAGTTGTTCCGTAACGCAGCATGTCATACCTCCGAAGGGTTTAGGTTGGTTATAAAGTTATATCCTAATGATAACTGCTGACGATGTTGTTCGGAGCGGATAAGCTTTCCATGCTTAGTGGCTTCAGTTCTCAACATTCCCGCGGCTTAGTTGTTCTGAAACAGGAATGGAGTAATCGGACCTGTGTTCCTGTCCGTAAAGCCAGGTATGAATCCTGGTGCTTCCGGACTGCTTGGAGTAATCCAGGCTGAAGCCGACATTTCCGCGCAGTTGCTTTTTTGCTGCCGTAGCAACGCTTGAACTCTGCCATCGGGCGGCGTGGCCGGACGACTTTCGAGGTCGGGCGTTACGTTTTCGTGACATAATTTTAAAAAATGAAATTATGTGTGAAAATTTGTTAGCTAATTATACAAGTCTGCGCAAGGAAAAAATGGAATTTTTGCGACTAAAAGTAATAACACGCTGAATTTACTGTTATTGAAAATTGGCAGAAAAGCCTGTGCAGATCCGGTGTCGAGGGCATCTTGTCCGGGTGCTGCAAGGGGATGGTAAGCCCATTTGTCAGGAAAAAAGCGGAGAGGGCAGTAATTAGTTCCAGAATCGCTGAATGTTACGAAAGAGTGGCGACGTGAAAAAATGATAAAATTTTACAGCAAGACGTGAATATGGAGTAAGCGGCTGGAAAAGGAACACGGAAAGGCGTCGCGGAAGGATTCTGTCCGCAACGTCGGATATGACGGGCTGGTCCCTCTCGGGAGTCAGGGATTAATGGCTTTATAGAATTTGGACTTGCCGTCCCGTACTTCCAGGATCATCACGGGCTTGATGGGGTCGCCCTGCGGATCGAAGCTGAATTTTCCGCTGACACCTACGAAATTTTGAGTCGTGGCCAGGGCATCCCGGATGGCTTTTTTGTCCAGGCTGCCAGCCCGACGGATGGCGTCCGCCAGAAGCATCACGGATTCATAACCTGAGGCGGCCGATTCATCCAGTTCGTAGCTTTTCTGATATTGCTCCACAAAGCGTTGCGATTCGGGCGTATCCAGTTCTTTGGACCAGTGACTCGTATAATAGGCCCGTTTCAGTTCCTGGCCGCCGTTGGCGTAAAACTGGTTGTATCCCCAGCCGTCTCCACCGAGCAGAATGGACTTGATGCCCAGATTCTGGGCTTGTTTGACGATAAAGCCGCATTCGTCATGGCCTGGGATAAACAGGATATCCGGCTGCAATTCCTTGATCCTGGCGAACATGGCGGAAAAATCCCTTTGTCCGTCCTTGTAACTCTCCTCAGCCAGGATTGTACCGCCAAGCTTGGTGAACTGTTCGGAAAAGGTCTTGGCCAGGCCGATGCTGTAGGAACTCACAATTTTAACAAGCACTACGGCAGTCTTGGCCTGGAACTCTTCGGTGGCGAATCTGGCCAGGACCTGCCCCTGAAAGGTGTCCGTAAAGCAGGCGCGGAAGATGAAATCTCCGACCTGAGTCAATTTGGGGTTGGTGGAGTCCGGACTGATCATGGGAATTCCGGCTTTTTGGAACACGGGCGCCATGGCCAGGGAATGGTCGGACCAGGATGCGCCGATGGCGGCGATCACCCCTTCTTTCACAGCCTTGCGGGCGACCTGTTTGGATTGAATCGGCGTGCTGCAGTTGTCGTATTCCAATATACTGACTTTCTTGCCCAGCAATCCACCAGTGGCATTGATTTCATCCACTGCGAACCGGACAGACTGAATGAGCTGAAAATTACTCGCCGAAGCAATGCCTGTTTTTGCAAAGATAGAGGCTATCTTGATTTCATCTTCTTCAGCTCGAAGCGGTGAAGCAAAACTTGCGCAGAAAACGCAGATAGAAAAGAGTGCAAGTAACCAAAGGGGATGACGGGCGATTTTGTTCATGGCTGGGCGTCCTCTCTGAAGCATATATCCTGGGAGATAACTCGTCGATTTCAGGTTGTCTCCATGATTATCCAAGTAGTAAGCCGGGAGTTATTTTTCTACAGTAAATTAAAAGTGATGGCTACACCCCGCCCGGGCGTATAGACTTTCAACAAGCTGTCGGCCGCATAGGAATACCTGTGGTATTTTATACGGTATTACAATTTAACTGGAAATAGTTTTTTCATAAAGCTTGTTGGCAGGATTCTAAACTTCTTGAGGCAGGCGGTTGTTCCTGGTCATGAACAAATAACAGAGGGCAGGGGCGGAGCATGGCTTTGCAAGCTTGAAACGGATCATTTCCGGGAATGGAGTCCGGCAAGCAGTCATTTTTTATACGTTACCGTCCCCAGGGACAACGAACTAGACTGATTCTCCGGAGTTTTTGCCTGATCCTCCAAAAAATAATGAAAGCCGTTGTTTTCAGGCCTGAAGATTTGGTACTGGATTGAAACTACCCAAAAGAATGTCATGGTTGGCGGCGGAGAAAGGTTTTTTACCTGACCGGAAAGATAGGGTATGCTGTCCGGCGTGGCATCCCTTTCCGCCCTCAAGAGCAGGGATTTATGTAATGCGGACAGAAGCGGAGCAGTAATGCTTTTCGCGGAGGGCGCCGTTACCTCTTTGGCTGACGCAAAGAATAAACAAAGCAAAGGTGTAGACGTATGGAAAAAGCAAAGGTGTTTTTTACGGATTTCCGGACCAAGGCCTTTGGTGACGGACTTCCCACCAAACTTAAGAAATTGATCAAAAAGGCAGGCGTAGGCGAAATCGACATGGAAGGCCGGTTCGTTGCCATCAAGCTGCATTTCGGCGAGCTGGGCAACATCAGCTATCTGCGTCCAAACTATTCCAGAGCCGTGGCGGATGTTGTCAAGGAGCTGGGGGGCAGGCCTTTTCTGACTGATTGCAACACCATGTATCCGGGCAAGCGGAAGAATGCCCTGGAGCATATGGAATGCGCCTGGGAAAACGGCTTTACGCCCCTGACCGTGGGCTGTCCGATCATCATCGGAGACGGTCTCAAGGGGACGGACGACATCGCCGTACCGGTGGTGGGCGGCGAATACGTCAAGGAAGCCAAAATCGGACGGGCCGTCATGGACGCGGACGTATTTATCAGCCTGACCCATTTCAAAGGGCACGAAGTGACCGGCTTCGGCGGCGCCATCAAAAACATCGGCATGGGCTGCGGTTCGCGCGCCGGCAAGACCGAACAACACAGCGACAGCAAGGCCTCCATTGACGCAGAAAAATGCAAGGGCTGCAAGAGCTGCCTGAAAGAATGCGCCAACGACGCCCTGAGTTTCAATGACGAAACCAAAAAAGCCAGCGTCAACCAGGACAATTGCGTGGGCTGCGGGCGCTGCCTGGGCGCGTGTAACTTCGACGCCATTTCCTTCGGATTCAACGCGGCGGTCAAGTCCTTGAACTGCCGGATGGCGGAATACACCAAGGCCGTTGTGGACGGTCGTCCGCATTTCCACATATCGCTGGTTGTGGATGTTTCGCCCAACTGCGACTGTCATGGCGAAAACGATGCGCCCATTCTGCCCAACATCGGCATGTTCGCATCGTTTGATCCGCTGGCGCTGGATCAGGCCTGTGCGGACGCCTGCCTGCAGGCCGACCCGCTTCCGGGCAGCCAGCTCAGCGACAACATGTCAAAGGCCGGCTTCGTGGACCATCATGATCATTTCTGCAATTCGCGGCCCGAGTCCGAATGGCGTACCTGTCTGGAGCACGCCGAAAAAATCGGCCTGGGTACGCGGGAATACGAACTGATCGTGGTAAAATAGGCAACGCTACGAATCTCTCCGGCAGGGCAGCCCGCCGGAAACACTTGAGTTATTGACGGACCTTCTCTGTGAGGACAGGGGAGGTCCGTTTTTTTTGTGGATGAGAGTCTGCGTATGGGACTCTTAAACCACGTGTCTGGACGAGGAACAGTAATACATTGAAAACAAGTTTGGGAAGTGATTGCGGATACGTACATAATAGATAATGCAGAAATCCATACTCCGGCTTGGATTGAGTGGCAGGGGAGGTGTTGTAAAAAAGCTTGTGGAAACTGTCTGCAGCTGAGCAGGAGGGGGGCAAATGGATTGATACCGTTTCAGCAGGCCAGAGTTTTCCTGTTATGCTGTGAGTTTTTTTAGAGAGCCAATTGACTTATATGATGAATTTAGCAATATTAAAAAAGATTATAAGGTGTTTTTTTCTCTTGGAAAAAAACAATATTTGTTCGGATAGGTAGGTTTTTAAAGACTTCCTTACAGACTGAACTTTGAAGGAGAAAAACATGCGGACTGCATGGATGACACTGGTACTGTTATTGGTAGCGTCGTTTCCCAGCTTTGCCGGGGATGAAATGACTATCGTATACAATGCCGGTGTTGCTCCGTTGAAGTTTGAAGATCGCAATGGGGATCCGGCGGGCATGTTACCGGATCTGTGGCGATTGTGGTCTGCAAAATCAGGACAGCAGATACGTTTTATCAAGACGGATTCCTTTGGGGAGTCTTTACGCATGGTACGGGAAGGAAAGGCCGACCTGCATGCCGGTTTGTTCAAAACACCAGAGCGTGAAGCGTATCTGGCATTTTCGGATCAGCTGTTATCTGTTGATTATTATATTTACACCCACCCGTCAGTACGACCGGTAAGCTCCCTGAAGGATCTCAGTGGATTTGTCGTCGGAATTCATGAAAGCGGGTATACGCAGGATTTGCTGCACAGCAAGTTCCCCAAGCAGGCCACCCGTGCGTTCAAAACCTTCGACGACATGTTTGAAGCGGCTCTGCACGGGGAGATCCGCGCGTTCATTGCGCCAAAATTAAGTCTTTCCCATTTTTTATCAGAAAGAAATCTTGCAGGTATTTTCGGCTGTATCCAGAGTGCGCCTCTGTTCACTCAGACCTATTACTCGGCAACAGCCAAAAAAACGGCCGGCTTTGTCGCAGATGTCAACACCGGCCTGGCAAACATCACGCAGGCTGAGCGGGACAGGCTCGCAAAAAGGTGGCTTGTCGGGAAAGCAAAAGCCATTCCTCCGGACTTTCTCGTCAAGCTCAATCCGCAGGAACGCGAGTATATAGCCAGGCATAATGTCATTACACTGCAGAATCAGGGAGACTGGGCGCCCGTCAATTTTTACAGTGATGGCGAGCCGCAAGGTTTCTCCATAGAATACGTGCAGCTGCTGGCGCGAAAAACAGGGTTGGAACCCCGTTTTGTGTACGGCAAAAGCTGGAACGATTATCTCGAGATGGCCGCGCATAACCAGCTGGATGTCCTGCTCAACATCGTCAAAACTCCTGAACGGGAAAAGATCTACAATTTTACGGAGCCTTACGCCGCTCTGGAATATCAGCTCTATACGCAGGTCGGCGCAGCTCCCATCAATTCGTTGACGGAATTGAAAGGCAAAACAGTCGCGCTGCCAAAAGGGTTTTACTACGCCGAGCAGATGCAGGAACAGGGCAACTTTACCATTTTGCCTGTGGAGAACTCAACGGATGCCCTCCGTGCCGTATCCTCCGGCAAGGCGGACGCCTGTTATGAGCTTGCCCCTGTGGCCGGATGGCTCATCAAGACATTGTATCTCCGCAATATTCAATACGGTGGAGGTGCGAAGATAGGCGAACGCTCCGTACTTCCGATACGGATGGCCGTCGGCAAGGAGAACAAACTGCTCGCTTCCATTCTGGCCAAAGGCATGGCCATGATCGACGATGAGGAAATGAGCCGTTTGCAGCAGAAATGGCTGGGGAGCAGACTGACAAAGACAACCATTCCGCTGACGCCCCAGGAAAGAGATTATCTCAATGCAAAACGGGCGTTGCTTGTAGCGGCTCACCCGGAATTTCCTCCGTTTGAATATAAAAACGAAAAAGGCCAGCTGCGCGGGATAAGCAACGAAATTTTTCAGCTCATAACCAAACGGCTGGGCGTCAAATCCGTGGACATCATCCGCCCCTGGCCAGTTCTGGAGGAATTGCTCCAAAAGGGAAAGCTGGATGTTTCCCCGTGTATGACGCCCACGGAGCAACGTGAAAAGGATTTTCTGTTCACGCAACCCTACCTTTCTTCCTTTGTGGCTCTCTGGACCAGGTCAGGCAATGATCAAATAGCCTCCCGTGAGGATTTGAAAGGCAAAACAGTTGCCGTGGAAAAAGGCTTTGCCATGTCCGGTGTGTTGGAAACAAAGCTGCCGGATACGAAAACACTGGAATTCGAATCTCCCCTGGAAGCGTTGAAGGCCGTGGCCACGGGCAAGGCCGACGCCTACATCGGAACATACGCCGTTGGCACCTACTTTATAGAGCGTTATTTGATACAGGGAGTCAAAATTGTGGATTACCTCCATGAGGTGCCCATGAAGCTCGCCATGGCCGTTCCCAAAGACCAGCCTCTGCTGCAGGGCATTTTGCAGAAAGGACTGGACACGCTGACGCGCCAGGAAATTTTGAAAATTCAGGAAAGTTATTTTTCCAAAAAAGGGGAAGGAATTTCGCATCTGCTTTTGACCGATGCGGAAAAACAATGGCTGAAGTCGCATGAGGCCATGCGGTTGGGCGTGGACCCGTCCTGGCCGCCTTTTGAGTTTCGGGATGCGATGGGGGCTTACCAGGGGATTGCTTCCGACTATATCAGTATCTTGGCGAATCTTTTGAGCGTTCCCCTGAATCCAGTGGAAGACCTGGAGTGGGATGAAGTTATCGAGCGTGCGCGGAAAAAGGAACTCGACGTCTTGCCCTGCATCACGAAAACACAGGACAGGGCGAAGTTTCTGCTGTTTACCAAACCCTACGTATCCTTTCCTTCAGCCATAATCACCAAGGATGACGCACCGCTTATCTCCGGTTTTGAATCCCTGGCCAACAAGCGGGTCGGCGTGGTGAAAGGATATGTGACGCACGAAAACATTTCCCGCGATTATCCCGACATCAAGCTCGTTCCCTTTGACACCATTGAAGACGGTCTGCATGCCGTAGCCGCTGGGGATATTTTCGCTTTTGTCGATAATCTTGCTTCCATCACCTATATCAGCCGCAGAGACGCCGTCCAGGGCATCAAAGTGGCTGCCACGGCGAAATACGCTTTTGACCTGTCCATAGGCGTTCGCAATGACTGGCCGGAACTGGTGGCCATTCTCAATCGCGCCATCGACAGCATTCCGGAAAAAAAACGGGCTGCCATCGAAAACCGCTGGATCAACGTCCAGTTCAAGCAAACCATAAACTGGACCATTGTCTGGGAAGTGGGATTGGCCATCGTGTTTTTCTGCGGAGCCATCCTGCTGGTGGTGTTCATCTGGAACCGCCGGCTCGCTGGAGAGGTGGAGGAAAGAAGAAGGACGGAAAAAAAACTTGCCGCGTCTGAAACCAAATTTCGCGCCATGAGTGAAGCCGTTCACGACGGGTTGATCATGATTGATTCGCAGTCACGGGTTTTATTCTGGAATACCGCGGCAGAAGAATTATTCGGCGTGACCGCGGCTGAAATTCTCGGCCAGGACATGCATTCCATTTTTTTGAGCCAGGAGGATTGCCTGCAGGTAAAGCAGGGCATGAAGCACTTTGCTCTGACCGGAACAGGACCTGTGGTGGGAAAGCTGGACGAATACCGGGCCTATGATAAGCAGGGCCGGGAGTTTCCGGTCGAGGTCGCTGTCGCATCCTTTCAGATAGACGAGCAATGGTACGCCGTAGGCACCGTACGGGATATCTCCGAACGCAAGGCAGCGGAAGAGGCCCTGCGGGATGCGGAAGAGCGCAGCCGCCTGGTGCTTGAATCGGCCGGAGAAGGCATCTTCGGCGTCAACGCTGAAGGCGGACTTTTGTTCATCAATACGGCGGCCTGCAAAATGCTTGATATCTGCGACATCGAAGTCATCGGGGAAAACGTTCACCAGCTCATTCACCACAGTTATGCGGACGGGAGCGAATACCCCATGGAAGACTGTCCCATGCATAAATCATTCACCCAGGGAGAAACCTACACGGTTGTGGATGAAGTGCTGTGGCGTATGGATGGTTCCTGTTTCCATGTCGAATATACGAGTTCTCCGATTCTGAAAGATGAAGTGATCGTCGGCGCAGTGGTCACTTTCCGGGATATCACGGAACGGCTGGAGGCTGAAAATGCCCTGCGTGAAAGCGAACAACGGCTGCAGTCCATTCTCGATACCAGTCCTGTTGGCGTGGCAATTTCGTGCAAGGGAGTCGTGCACTTTGCCAATCCCAAACTTCAGAAAATGTTCGGCATCAATGTGGGAGATCCCACCCCGGACTTGTGTGTCGACGAGGGCGCGTACGATGCGCTGGTCGAACGGGTCCAAAAGGGCGAACAGGTCCGGGATCTGGAATTGCGGATGTATAATGTCGAACGCAATGTCCGGGACTATCTGATTACTTTCCTGCCCTACGATCATCAGGGCGAACCCGGCGTTTTGGGATGGATTACGGATATTACCGAACTCAAGCAGGCGGAACTGGCCGTCAAGGAAAGCGAAAAACAGCTGCGTACGATTTTTGAAAATTCGCCGGTGGGCATCATGCTTTATAACCAAAGGGGCATGGTGGTCAGTTGTAACGAAGTGGCAGCGAATATTCTCGGCACTTCCATCGAAGACCTTCTTGGTTTCGTTCCTTTGGACCAGTTGCGGGAAAAGGAGTTGCGGGAAGCTCTCGAACAGGCGCTTAAAGGGGGAACGACTCATTTTGAAGGCTGGCATACCTCGCTGCACGGCGGCAAGAAAGCCTACGTACATTTTTGCTTCAATCCTGTTGAACCGGACGTGCTGCTTACGGAAGTGATCGGCACTGTGGAGGACATCACCCAACGAAAACTGGCGGAACAAGCAATTAAGGCCAGCGAGGAACGTTTGCGTTTTTCCCTGGCCGCCATGGGGGCCTTTTATTGGGTGGATGAGCTGGACACAGGCAGTTTTACCTATGATTCGACGGAGTTTTACACCCAGTACGGATACGCTGAAGAGGAAATCCCCAAAACGCTGGAGGCCTATCTGACTTTTGTCCATCAGGATGACATTTATCCGATGATGGAGGCCTTTGAAGCCCACGTCACCGGGAAAACGCCAACACTTATGATCGAATTCCGTTTTCGCCGCAAAGACGGCACCTGGGCCTGGACCATGAACGTGGGGCGGGTCATCGAACGTGATGAGGCCGGCAAGGTTTTCAAGATGGCAGGGCTGACGATGGACAGCTCCGACCGCAAAAAAATGGAACAGGAAATCCTGGAAGCCAAAGAGACCGCCGAAGAGGCCACACGCGCCAAATCGGATTTTCTGGCCAATATGAGCCACGAGATCCGTACCCCGATGAACGCCATCATCGGTATGAGCCACCTGGCCTTGCAGACCGAACTCAACCCCAAACAGCATGACTATCTCACCAAAATCGATTCTTCCGCCAAGGCCCTGCTGCGGATCATCAACGATATCCTGGATTTTTCTAAAATCGAAGCCGGTAAGCTGGACATAGAGAAAACCGAATTTCATCTGGATGATGTGATCGAAAATCTGGCCAGCCTGTTGACCGTGAAAGTGGAGGAAAAAGGCCTTGAGCTGCTCTTCCGCGTGGATCCGGACGTCCCCGTCAACCTGGTCGGCGATCCGCTGCGGCTGGGGCAGATCCTGCTCAATCTGGCGGGAAATGCGGTCAAATTCACGGCCAAGGGGGAGATTGTCGTCGGAGCCAGGCTGCTGGAAAGGAACGTAGAAACGAACTCGGTCCTGCTGCGTTTCAGCGTACAGGATTCGGGCATCGGCCTGACGCAGGAACAACAAGGGCGTTTGTTTCAATCCTTTTCCCAGGCGGATACCTCCACGACCCGCAAGTTCGGCGGAACGGGCCTGGGCCTGGCCATCTGCAAAAAACTCGCGGAACTCATGGGCGGGGAGATCGGCGTGGAAAGTACGCCCGATGTGGGCAGTACGTTCTGGTTTACCGCCCGGATGCAACTGCACAACAACAACAAGCGTCCGCCGCGTAAGCTTGCAGAAGACTTTCGCGATATGCGTGTGCTGATTGTGGACGACAACAGGACCTCGCGTGAAATTCTGGAGGAGGCTCTGCAAAGCATGGGCTGCGCTCCGGAGACTGCTTCTTCCGGACTTGAGGCTTTGGAAATGCTGAAAGCGGCTCCTCAGAACAATCCGTACGAGCTGGTACTGATGGACTGGAAAATGCCTGATCTGGACGGCATAGAGGCCACCAGGCGCATCAAGCACGAACGGGCGCTCACGGCGCTTCCCACGGTGATAATGGTCACGGCTTACGGACGCGAGGAGATCATGCGCCTGGCCGAGGATGTCGGTGTTGCGGGATTTCTTATCAAGCCGGTGAATCAGAGTGTTCTGTTCAATACGATTATGGAAGTTTTCGGGCAGGATGTGGACAAAACCCTGCGGCCTTCTTTGGCGCACAGCAGCCTGGAAGAATTGAAACACGTCAGGGGAGCCCGGATTTTGCTGGCCGAAGATAACGAGATCAATCAGCAGGTGGCCAGGGAACTGCTCGAGGGAGCCGGAATGGTGGTGAGTATCGCCAATAACGGTCGCGAGGCGGTCACCATGGCGCAGGAACAGCCTTTTGATCTGATCCTGATGGATATTCAAATGCCCGAAATGGACGGTTTTGAAGCCACGGCGCAACTGCGCGCCATGGAAGCGTTCAAAGATTTGCCCATCCTGGCCATGACCGCTCATGCCATGGCCGACGACCGCCAGAAAAGCCTGGACCAGGGCATGAATGACCATGTGACGAAACCCATTGATCCGCCTGAACTGTTCGCAGCCCTGGCCCGATGGATTCCGGCCGGAGCTGGCGGTGCTTCTCCGGACGTCGAGGACAAAGGGCCAGCCGGAGAACAAGCTCCTGCGGACGCGCCCGCTACAACCGCGGTCGACGGCTTGCCGGACAGCCTGCCTGGAATCGACATGGAGGCAGGTTTGTACAGAGTGGCGGGCAATCGTTCGCTTTACAAAAATCTCCTCGGCAAACTCTACGACAGTTATCAGGACGCGGATACGCAATTGCGTACCTTGCTGGATAAACAGGAATTGAAGGACGCGCAGATTCTTGCCCACAGCATCAAAGGCGTAGCCGGCAACGTGGGCGCAACTGCCTTGCAGGCCGCTGCGGCCGCAGTTGAAGCGCCGCTCAAGGAAGGACATACGGTGGAAGAGAGCGCTCTTGAAACCTTCAGTACGGAGCTGGCCGCTGTGCTGCGTACGTTGGAACCTGTGGCAAAGGCTCAAATCGAGGCAAAGCCCGAAAGCAGCGCCCCGGGCGCGGTTGCTTCGCCGGAGGATCGCAGGGAAGCCCTGGAGCGCTTGTTGCCGCAGGTAAAGGCCCGCAAGCCCAAACTGTGCGATCCGATTCTCGAAGAAATGGCCAAGATGTCCTGGCCGTCTCAGAGCCGGGATAACATCCAGGAACTTCAACGGTGCATCAAGAAGTATAAATTCAAAGATGCTATGACGGTGTTGGAAAGTCTGCTACAGGAAGTGGAAGGAGAACTATCATGAACCAGGAAGAAACCTTGCCGCATATTTTGATTGTGGACGATACGGAGACCAATATCGACCTTCTGCTGGAGGTTTTGGGGGATACCTACGAATTGAGTGTGGCCACCAGCGGGCAGGATGCCCTGGAGGTTGTGGACGAACAGGCCCCGGATCTGATTTTGCTGGACATCATGATGCCCGGAATGGACGGCTACGAAGTTTGCCGCAGGTTGAAGGCCGAACCTGCCTGGGCCAAAATTCCGGTGATTTTCATCACCGCCATGAGCGAAGTACGGGACGAGGCAAAAGGCTTTGAAGTCGGCGGGGTGGATTACATTACCAAACCCATTTCACCGCCCATTGTTCAGGCCCGGGTCAAGACGCATCTGGCCCTGGCCGACCAGCAGCGCGCCTGCGAGCGTACGGTGGAACGCCAGGTGGCGGAGATCCGCCAGGCCCAGAAGGATGCGATTTTCATGCTCGGCCAGGCCGGCCATTACAACGACGACAACACGGGCGTGCATATCTGGCGTATGGCCGCGTACGCGCGCGCCCTGGCCAAGGCGGTCCAGTGGTCTGTCATCGATCAGCTTCTGCTGCAGCTGGCGGCGCCCATGCACGATATGGGCAAGATAGGCACTCCGGATTCCATTCTCAAGAAACCAGGAAAGCTCACGGATGACGAGTGGGTCATCATGCGCCAGCATACGACCATCGGACACAAGATTCTTTCCGTGAGCAAGGCGCCGGTTTTCGAACTCGCCGCGGAGGTCGCCCTGTCCCACCACGAACGCTGGGAAGGCGGCGGCTATCCGCAGAATCTTTCGGGAGACGACATCCCGGAGGCGGCGCGGATCGTGGCCATCGCCGACGTATTTGACGCGCTCACCATGCGGCGTCCGTACAAGGAACCCTGGCCCATCAGCCGGGCCCTGGAATATATCGGCGACAGCAAAGGCCATTTTGAGCCGCGCCTTGCGAACTTGTTCCTTTCCATAGAAGACGAAGTGACCTCCATAAGAAATTTTTGGAACCGGCGTGAAGATAACGAACTGTATAAGGTGGAGTTGTAGCGATTTTTGCTTTTTTCCCTGGTGAGGAGACGGCATGGCCCCGAATACGACTGGACCGATACTGATTGTGGACGATACGGAAGCAAATATTGATATCCTGGTGGAAACCCTTGGCCAGGAATATGAAGTCAGCGTGGCTTTGAGCGGCCCGGAAGCCTTGGAGAGCATTTCAGAAGAAGTGCCCGAGCTGATTCTTCTGGACGTGATGATGCCGGAAATGGACGGCTATGAAGTCTGCAGGCGGCTCAAGACCGATGAACGGACCGCGGATGTTCCGGTGATTTTCATTACCGCCCTGAGCGAGGCTGCCGATGAGGCCAAAGGTCTCGAGCTTGGCGCCATCGATTACATCACCAAGCCCATCAATCCGGCCATCGTCAAGGCCAGAGTCAAAAATCACCTGGAATTGCGCGAGGCAGCGCGGCTCAAAGAGGATGTCGAACGCATCATGCGTCACGACCTCAAATCCCCGTTGACCGCGGTCATCAGTTTGCCCCAGTTGCTGCTGATGGACGACAACCTGACCGATTACCAGCGCGATATGCTGCTGCGGATTGAGGACGCGGGTTATACGCTTCTGTCCATGATCAACCTTTCCACCACCATCTTCAAGATGGAGCACGGGACCTACCAGCTGGTTCCCGAGCCCATGGATCTCGCAGTGCTGATCCGCAAGCTGTTCGGCAGTTTCGAAGACACGGCCCAGATGCGCGATATTCAGTTGCAACTGCACATTCAGGGGCGCGAAGCCCGGCCCGAGGAATCCTTTCCGTTCAATGGCGAGGAATTGCTCTGCCATTCGATGTTCAGCAACCTGCTGGGAAACGCGCTGGATGCCTCCCCTGCGGGCACAAGCATAACGGTTCATATTGAAAAAACAGCGCAGCAAGCCGTTTCCGTCGCCATCAGCAATCATGGAGAAGTGCCTGCGGAAATACAGGAGCGCTTTTTTGAAAAATACGCCACAGCAGGAAAGAGCAGGGGGACAGGGCTGGGTACGTATTCGGCCCGGCTCATCGCCAATGCGCACGGAGGCGATATCAGCATGCAGAACCTGGACGGCATAGTGTGCGTACGCGTGCTGTTGCCTGAGTCGTGAGGACCAGGGAAGCGGCTGTTGTGAAACGCTATTTGAAAATTTCCTGCAGTTTGCGTTCGAGTGTGGCAGGGGTGAAGGGCTTGACGATGTAATTCGTCGCGCCGGATTGAATCGCCTCGATCACCAGTTCTTTTTCCGCTTCCGCGGTCACCATCATAATGGGAACATTCACAAAGCTTTCTTCGGATGAGCGGATCTTTTTTAGCAGCTCAATGCCCGACATCTGGGGCATGTTCCAGTCCAGCAGAACCAGTTCGCAGGGAGTTTTCTGCAGCTTATCCCAGGCCATGAGCCCGTCTTCCGCATAAGAAAGATTCACAAACCCGAGCCTGCGCATAATGTCGGCGATGGTACGGCGCATGGCCTGATGATCGTCGACAATGAGTACGGGAATAGAGATATCCATCGGCGTATCCTTTGGGTTGGCAGTGGCTACAGAAAAAATTCACTTGTACTACGAAAATAGCCGAATGGTACGCGGAGTCAAGCGGTGACCGTTATTTGTGGAGATCGTACTCCGAACAACCCGATCCACTTCTCACACTCCGCTTTCGAGTCGGCAGATTTCCGGCCTGTTTTGTCCCTGCGCCTCAATCAGACCGTTTTTTGCGCAAGCGGCTCTCAAAAATTCCCCTGCTGATGCGTTTTTATTTGTGTATGTTTCTAGCCTATATTTATTATTTTGCCGTTTACCTTAACTGCTTGTTCGGATCTAATGTTTACAATGGGTCCTGATATGTCACATGAGCTTCGAAGGTTAACAATTGACTGCCCTGGTCCGGACGATGGTCCGATTATAGTGATATGCTTGTCCGAAAGATGAATACATGCTCCTTTGCTGGAAAATCCCAGTTTGACTCCCTGGTCCTTGCTCAGGGTCAACGAACTTGGACCCGTTTTGAGCGTTATTGTCTTCCCCTCGCTGAGGGTCATCTGGGCTGAATCCGCGGAACTTGGACCTGTTTGGAGCGTTATTGTCTTTCCCTCGCTGAGGGTTATTCCGGCAGAGTCCATATTCTTAAGTTCTATGTCCTTGGCCTGCCCGGTCAGCACTATGGAGGAGCAGGAAGCCGATTGTGCGTTTGCACTGGCTTCGACCTTGATGGAATAGTCGGGTGCAGTTGTTCCGGGCGGACTTGTGACGACGTGTGCCACGCCTGCTTTGCCCATTGTGCTGTTAACGGTGTAGAAACTCTTCGATTGCCCTTTATTCAGCTGATTGTAATAGTAGACCGCAAAAGCGGTTCCCACCGTTTGCGTCACGATTCCAAGCCCTCCAACAATGCTGCCCGCGATTTCGGCGACTGTGGAATCAATGTCGTCTTTATCCTTATTCCCTCCGGCAATGGCCGCCCAGGTGCCCAGGTTGGTTGCCACAGCGCCCACCGCGGTGGCAACCATGCATTTTTTCATTTTACTGTGATACTCTTCCACGGCCATATTGGATCCGGCCTGCATGGTGATGGTGTCGTCCGATGTCTGTGAGATGTTTTCGTGGATCATGGACTTGGCATTTCCAAACTCGATAGCCAGGCCGGCCGGGCAGCATCCCAAGGACCACCCCAGCTTGAGATCGTTGGTGAATCCGGCTGTGATTTCAGCTTTGCTTCCGGCAAAAGCCTCGAAATTCGCACCGACGGTGAATCCGGTGCTGGTGCCGACCTTGGCCTCGAACGAATCCGAAATGCTGGCTTCCACGGTATCTTTCGTGGTCACTATGGTCACGCCGGGTTTGTCCGGATCCGAGCTGGCCACCACCATGGCCTTATTGTCCGCGGTGGCAAAGCCTACGCATTCTTTGCCCTTTTCGTCGTTCATCACAAAACGGTTGCCGCTGCTGCTGCGCAGGATATTGTAGCTGGGATTGGTGGAATTGACCGGATTGGTATTGGTCTTGTTGTACATGGCCCCGACGATAACAGGCCTGTCGATATCTCCCTCTAAAAAGCTGATCAGCACTTGCGTATTCTTGAGCAGGGGAAAATGCATGCCGAAGGCCTTTCCCCCTCCCGTATTCCCGGCGTAGGGTTCGGCCAGGGGAACCTTGTGGCAGACCTTGCCGTAAGATTGGCCATCGGTGCCGGATGCAGAACTTGAGGCGGCGCTTGCATCATCAGACTTGTCGCTTGTATCGCTTGTGTCGTTTGAATCAACGGTTGTGTAGGAAGACTTGTCGTACGTGTCGCTTGGGAGTACGGGCAGGTCGTTGGCCCGGTCAAAAGGAAGGTAGACCGTGTAGCACCCGTTTTCATCCAGTTCCGCGTATTCTCCACTTCCCTCGCCGGTCACAATGCCCGACAGCATGCCTATGAAATTGGGGATCGGCGTCTTGCCCTTCCTTCTGAATTGGATGTTCGCGGGGATGGCCTGAAATGCATTTTGATACACGGCCTGTGCCGTGTTTTTTTCTTTTAAGACCAGTCCATGGAGTTTGGCCTGCGCATTCTCTCCGTAGTGCTTTACTTTGGTGATGAGGAATTCCTTTGGGTTGTCGTCGGAATCAAATCTGTCTTTGAGTGAAAAGAGGTACCCGGAAACGATACCTGTCGCATAGCTTTTTGCATGGATTTTGAGTTTTTCGCAGGCCTGTCTTTCAGCTTGGATAAGGGCGCTCTTCGCGGCGTCAATTTTACTCTTGAAATTGCCGCCATACGTGTAATATTCAAGTTGGCCTATTTTTCCGATATCTTGCACGGCTTTATCGCGCATTGCCTTGATCTCGTGAGCGACTTGAGTTGTCGTATCTTGCACTGCATGAATATTCTGAGCTGCCTGAAAGGCTTTGCTGCGAATCTCATTGAGTTTTTCCACAGCACCTGTTGCTTTTTCCTTTACAAGCGCGATATTGTTGAGTGTGGTATTGTAGTCCTTTACATGGACATTGTCGGGCACTATTTGATGATCAGATTCAAAACAATAAACAAGTTCCTCCCGAATTGCGCTTTCGAGATTTGCTATTTGTCTGTATATGAGTGTGCGTTTGTGAAGTGGTTCATGGGACATTTGCGAATCGGTGATGACGAGTTTTTCATCATCACCAGATTTAATAAAATAGTAGTATATCCCAAGTTTTTCCATCCAGCGCGAAAGAAAATCGAGATAGGACTCGTTGAATTGGCAAACGTAGTCGAGTTTTTCGTAGGTTTCCATCAAGCGCAGTTCATAATTATAGATGCCGAATTTTTTGAACACGATTTCTATGATGGCGGGGAAGGACTTTTTCAGAAAAACCTGGCAGGAGCAGGTCAATTCCAAAAGCTTGAGTTTGGGAGCGATAATCGCTTTGTAAAGAGTGTATTCCCCCACAGTACGCACTTCGCGAAATCTGAAAACAATACCTTTGAGCCTTTGTTCGGTTTTAAAACCTTTCATCTCCATAGTGCATTGTTTGCGAAGGATTTGGGCTCCGTCGATTTTGATTTTTTTTGATGCCAGGATTATCTCGAACTGAAAGACTTCGGAAATCCCGCCACCTCCTTCCCAACGAACCAGAGTAAAGGTGTCTTCAGAAATACCTTCGACGTGAAACGTATAGTACATGTTATTGGACATTTATCCCCCTATTTGCCGATAGTGTTTCACGGAATGGGTCATTTCTGAACAAAAAACTCTCCGCCGGAGCGCAAGAGTTCGAAGACAGCTAGCGCGAATTTTCTCCTCTACTGTGGGAAAATTCGATTTCATTCCATCCGGCAGTAAAACGCCCCCCACACACAGAAGCACGGACAACCAGGCTCCTGACCAGGACAATACAGAAAATAATGGCGGGTTGTCTTGTTAGTTGTATAAAATTCGGAGTGTTACATTAAGAAAGAACAAGACGTCCAGCATAAGATACCATAAATCAGATTCAATTAGTTTTCCAGATATATTACTCAGAGTGCAAAATATTTAAGCAACCGCTGACCGCCAGACGATTTTCAGTCAGACTTTTAGAGGAAAGACCTGAGCTGGCAGTTGTCATAAGAAAGGGCTCCACTTGTGGCTAAATCCCATGCGGTGGATTGGAGGTCGCACTGTCTGGTTACCAGAACCCGAATGGCAGTATTGGGGGAGATTATTTTCAAATGTGTTTGAAGAATTTGTCGACTTGAGGTATTATAATAATTCGTAATGTTTTGTCGTGTAACTCTGCATAGTTATTTTGTATTCTGTTTCGCGTTGCAAATAAAAGCTAATGTAATATGGCACCTGGAGCAGTTGTCACAAAAGAAGGTTCCAATGAATAAGATACGTTTGATCGCCATACTCGTTTTTATCTGTCTGGTGTTAATTTTTGTTCTTGGGCAGCTTGATACGTATAATACCATTGCAAAAGAAACTGAAAACAAAGCAAGGTATTTAAACAATATTTTTGCTTCCGCAGTAAATGCTAAATTTGACGTTGTTGAACTGACAATGGATCAACTAGCTGATCGTTTGCTATTTCAAAACTATTATTTAGATAGATCTTATATTAAAAAAATGCTTACAGAGTCAAAAAATAAAACAAAAGCCACGATAGGATTTGGATTTATTTCTCCAGAAAAAAAATATATCGCCTTCAGCTCTAATCTTGATTTTCATAATGTTCAAAGTTTTTCAAAATACGAAGATATGGAGACAATATTCAAACAGACATCGGGAACAGAAAGTGTTTTCTTCGGAAGAGTCTATTATTTTGAGGCAACTGGAGATTGGATTCTTCCTGTATATAAAAGAATACAGAATAGCACAGGAGATACTATCGGTATTGTGGCTACAGGCATTTCTCTCGAGTCATTTTCGGATATGCTGCAAGGAAATCTTGATATTCAAGACATAAATACACTGATCCTCAATGATATCGGCTACTGGCGAGTGCATGTTTTTCCACTGGATAAGGATTCATATGAAGCTGTTTATTCAAAGCCGTTGCCGAAAGAAGTCATAGAGCAGGCAAAAAAAGATTTGCTCGCCAATCATAAAATGACGCCAAAAGATTTTAAAAATTTTGATAATTCCCTGACGTATATTACAAGGTCAGAAATAAGAGGAGAAATGACGTCAATAGACGCAGCAAGATATCTGAAGCGGTACAATATGATCGCCATTACGTCTATTCCTGAGAAAAGTATCATGGCAGCTTATATCGAACAGGGATTTTACATAAAACTTATTGGGTTCGTTCTTACCATGTTGCTACTCGGCGCGCTGTTCGTTTGGGCTCTGCGAAAAGAGGAAGCCAGCAAAAAAAGGCTCTCCTACCTTGCTCTGCATGACTCCCTGACCGGACTGTATAATCGCGAAGCGTACGCATCCCTCTCGAGGTACTGGACGCATCCCAACTCCTCACCCTTTGCGATTATCTTTCTCGACCTGGATAACTTTAAAAATATCAATGATACCTTCGGTCACACATGCGGAGATTTGATCCTTCAGGAAGTCGCCAACCGTATTCTGGAGTACGTTCCCCTGGGAGCGGAGGTCGTACGCAACGGAGGAGACGAGTTCACCGTTCTGCTTCATGAAGCCGAACTTGAAACGGTTACTCGTTTTGCTGCCGGACTGCTTGAGACATTGGCAGAGCCTTATCTTGTAGCCGGAATGAATCTGCACATCGGCGCCAGTGCCGGCATTTCCTTTTTTCCTGAGGACGGCATGCGCTTGGAACAGCTGATGGTCAATGCGGATCTTGCCATGTATCAGGCCAAAAAAAGACGCAATGCCTTTTCGTTTTATGACGAAGAACTCAAGACGATCATGGATCGTAAGACCAGGATTGAACATCATTTACGCAGCGCTCTGCAAAATGACGAACTGCGGATGGTGTATCAACCTCAGATAGACCGATCAGGCAATATCCACGGTATTGAAGCGCTTATTCGCTGGCAAAATCCCACTCTCGGATCAGTCCCTCCAGACCAGTTCATTGGGATTGCTGAAGACGCAGCTCTCATGGGAGGGCTGGGTGCTTTTATTCTGGAAAGATCCTTGTCGGACTTTTCCAACCTGATTCAAAGCTATGATACACTCAATTGCTTTCTTTCTATAAATATTTCCGTAACACAATTTCTTTCTCCTGATTTTGAAAAAATGCTTCTCAGCGTCGTGGATGCACATGCAATCGACAGAAAACGCATTGTGGTTGAAGTCACGGAATCATTGTTTATAAATGATATGGATAGCGTTCTTCCTCTTCTCAATTCATTAGATAACCATGGAATAACAATTTCACTTGATGATTTTGGTACGGGCTATTCTTCACTAAGCATGCTCAGGGGGCTACCGGTGAAGGAATTGAAAGTGGATAAAAGTTTTATCGACAATATCACTAAAAATGATCAGGATGATAAACTTATAAGGTCGATTATAACTATGGGGCATACAATGAATATGTCGATTGTAGCCGAGGGAGTTGAAGAGCAGGAGCAGGTTGCAAAGCTTAAAGAGTACGGCTGTGATATTTTTCAGGGGTACTATTACGCCCGGCCGCTGAACTTTGCAGAGCTTATTGATTTTATAAAAGACTTCAGATCGGGCACCGCAACCTGAAAATAATCGCAACGCGTACATATGGTTTCAGAATTTTGATCAAAATGCCGCCTTCGGGGTAAAATGACATGTGGGAGATCGAACGAAAAAATCGCTTGGAAAGGGCGCTCTGTTTCAGAAGCAGGCACTGCTCGCGGCGAGAAAACCGTAGGGCAGCAAAAAGCCCTTACAGCATGTACTGTAAGGGCTTATTTTTTGCTGGCTCCCCGGGAGAGATTCGAACTCCCGACCTAGTGGTTAACAGCCACCCGCTCTGCCGGTTGAGCTACCGGGGATCGTGTTGCGTCATGTGCGCATCCCGGCAATTTGCTGAAACTCCGGTTGAAAGTCAAGCGTTTTTTTTATGAACTTGAAAAAAAGTGCAGGGCTTTCTTGACGGGCAGTGTGCTTTGACCTAAAAAACGTGTTTTAACGTCATTTTCCTAGTTTTTAACGAGAGAGAGGCATTCCTTGAGTAACAAGAAGCAGGCGAGCAAGAAGCCGCCCAAGCTTGCGACGAAATCTCCGCATGTGTCGTATTTTGAACCGCTGCTGCTGAGTTTCGCCGCCAAGGAAGAGCTCAACGAAGTCATCAAGAACCGATTGGTAAAGGCCTGTTCCATTCTGGATGCAGGTGTTGAGCTGTTTCCAAATACCTTTAGAAAAGATACCGCTGTCTCTGAACTGCTGGAAGCCTATCAGAACACCAGCGCCGAAGAGCTCGCGACTGTTGATAAAGAATTCAAGCTGGCCGGACGGATCATTTCGCTTCGTTCCTTTGGCAAGGTTACATTCTTCAATTTGATGGATACCAGCGGCCGGTTGCAGGTTTTTGCCGCCAAAGATGGTTTGGGAGAGGAAAAGTACCAGCTTTTCAAGAAATTTGACATCGGTGACATTGTCGGCGTGTGCGGCCGCCTGTTCCGGACCAAAACCGACGAGCTGACCCTGGAAGCCACCGACGTGCAGCTGGTCTCCAAATCCATGCGGCCGCTACCGGAAAAATACCATGGCCTGAAAGACATGGAAACGCGCTACAGGCAGCGCTACGTGGACTTGATAGTGACGCCGCGGACCAAGGAAATTTTCCAGAAGCGCAGCGCCATTGTTCGGGAATTCCGGCGTTTTCTGGACAGCAAGGGCTTTCTGGAAGTGGAAACGCCCATGTTGCAGCCCATTGCCGGCGGCGCCACGGCCAAGCCCTTTACCACGCACCACAACGCGCTGGACATGAAGCTCTACATGCGCATTGCGCCTGAGCTGTATCTCAAACGGCTGCTGGTGGGCGGATTTGAGCGGGTCTACGAGATCAACCGGAATTTTCGCAACGAAGGCATTTCCACCCGGCATAATCCTGAATTTACCATGTGTGAATTTTACTGGGCCTACGCCAATTTCGTGGACATGATGGACCTGACCGAGGAACTGTTCGCCAGCATTGCCGAAAAAGCCACCGGCGATACCAAAGTCATGTACCAGGGCAACGAGATCGATCTCACGCCGGGCAAATGGAAGCGGCTGAACTTTCACCAGTCGCTGGAAGAGGTCGGCGGCGTTCCCGCTTCGGTGTATACGGACTATGACCAGGCCGTGAAATTTGTCAGGGAAAACGGCGAGAAGGTCATAGAAGGGGAGATCCTGGGCAAGGTGCAGGCCAAGATTTTCGATTTAAAGGTGGAGCCGAAGCTGATCCAGCCGCACTTTATATATGGATACCCCACGGACATTTCACCGCTGTCCAGAAAGAACAACGACGATCCGAATATAACGGACCGCTATGAGTTGTTCATGACCGGGCGCGAAATGGCCAACGCCTTTTCCGAACTCAACGATCCCATTGACCAGCGCCAGCGCTTTGAGGCCCAGGTGGCTGAAAAGGAGGCCGGGGATGAGGAAGCGCACTGCATGGACGACGATTATCTGCGCGCATTGGAGTACGGAATGCCTCCTGCCGCGGGGCAGGGCGTGGGGATCGACCGCCTGGTGATGCTTATGACGGATTCCGCCAGCATACGCGAAGTGATTCTCTTTCCCTTGCTCAAGCCAGAGGTTGAGAGTTGAGAATAATGCAGTTCGAGCTGTTTATTGCCTTGCGCTACCTGTTCACGCGCAAGCATCATTCGTTTATCTCGATTATCTCCGTGGTCTCGGTCCTGGGCGTTGCTCTGGGAGTCGCAGCCTTGATCATCGTGCTCGGCGTGATGACCGGTTTTTCCAATGAATTGCGCGACAAGATTCTGGGCGTCAACGCGCACGTCATGGTGATGAGCCTGGAAGGCGGCTTCTCCGACTACGAGTCCTATCTGGAAAAAGCGTCGCAAGTGCCGGGCGTGCTGGGCGTTACTCCTTTTATTTATTCCGAAGTGATGCTTTCGAGCGCCAACGGCGTCAAGGGCGTTGTCCTGAGAGGCATTGATCCGCGTACGGCCGGGTCTGTGCTGAGTATCGAAAACAACATGAAAGTGGGAAAACTGTCTGACCTGGATAATACGGACGGTCCCCCGCGTATCATCATCGGCAAGGAGTTGTCCAAACGGCTGGCTCTGGGAATAGGCAGCCGGGTTAACCTGCTCTCTCCATCGGGCAAGCGTACGGCCTCCGGTTTCACGCCGAAAGTGGAAATTTTCGACGTGTGCGGCGTGTTTCAGACAGGCATGTTCGAATACGACAGCACGCTGGCCTTTGTTTCTCTGGATGCCGCGCGCAAATTGCTCGGGCTCAAGCGCATCCGCGCCACCGGTCTGGAATTGAAGGTGGACGATGTGTATCAGGCCGCAGCCATTGCCAAACGCGTCAAGGCCGCACTGGGTCCCACCGTGTATACGCGCAACTGGATGGAGATGAATGCCAACCTGTTTTCCGCCCTTGAGTTGGAAAAAACGGCCATGGCCATCATTCTGGTGCTGATAGTTCTGGTCGGATCCTTTTCCATCATAACCACACTGGTGATGATGGTCATGGAGAAAACCAAGGATATCGCGATATTAATGTCTATGGGGGCCACCCGGCGGAATATCCGCAGGATTTTTATGCTGCAGGGGTCGGCCATTGGATTTGTTGGTACTTTTTTTGGATATTTGCTAGGCATTGGCGCCAATTTATTGTTACAAGAGTACCAGTTCATCAAATTGCCGCAGGATGTGTATTCCATGGATCACCTGCCGGTGCAGATGGAAACACTCGATTTGGTGGGCATTGGTGTCGCGGCCATGCTTTTGTGTTTTGTGGCAACCATTTATCCCGCGCTTCAGGCCTCCAGATTGAACCCGGCCGATGCGCTGCGTTTTGAATGAACCATACCATACTAAAAAAAATCATGATTTTTGTTTTTGACAAAAACGATTGGTATTTTAGCGTGTTGAAAAAAAGGTCGCGATAAGGTGGTCAATTCGCTATTGTATGATTTACAAGAGGTTGGTAAAGAGTTTTCGGGTCCAATTGAAAAGCTGCAGATTTTAAAGAATATCTCGCTTTCTGTGGATCACGGAGACTCTCTTGCGATACTCGGTGCTTCAGGGTCCGGCAAAACCACATTGCTGCACCTGCTTGGAACATTGGATATCGCGACCCGCGGCAGTATTCTCTTTGAGGGAAGGGAACTGTCGGATTTGAGTGAGATGACCAGGGCTCGGCTTCGTAACAGGGAGATTGGATTCATATTTCAATTCCATCATCTTTTGCCCGAATTCAACACCGTAGAAAATGTGGCCTTGCAAGGCCTGATTGCGGGGTTGTCCAAGAAAAAAGCTTACGGCATGGCGGAGCGGGCATTGGAGCTGGTTGGGATGAGTCATCGAAAGAGCCATCAGGTCACCACGCTGTCTGGAGGGGAGAGGCAACGCGCAGCTGTTGCTCGCGCTATATTACTAGAACCCAAAGTGCTGCTTGCAGATGAGCCCACCGGCAATCTGGATGAAACAACCGGTGACATGGTCGGCAAGCTGTTGTTGCGCTTGAACAGGGATCTAGGAACGACGCTGATTGTGGTGACCCACAATCATGCACTGGCGGAAATGATGAACCGACGTTTGGAATTGCGTTCCGGAGAACTCTATGCCCTTGCCAATTAGATTATTCCTGGTTTTGGTCACGTTACTATTAGTTACAGTCAGCTCTGTGCCGTCTTGGGCCGTTAATTCCGGTGATACAGTTACCATCCTTGTATTGCCTTTTGAGGTCAATGCGGATGCAAAGCTGAATTATTTGCAGAGCACGCTTCCCCGGATGATCGGAGAGCGTCTGAGCAACGCGGGGTTTTCCGTTGTTGATCCGCAGAAAACACTGGAATTGCTGAAGAGTGGAAACGTCAAGTTTCTGGATCTTGCGAAAGCCAAAGAACTTGCCGGAAAGGCTCAGGCCCAGTACGCCTTGTACGGAAGCCTGAACGCCATCGGTGAGAGTCTGAGCATAGACGCCCGGCTGGTTGCCGCGGCCGGCGACAAGGACACAAAAGCCATCTATGTGACGGGAAAGGGCAAAAGCAATGTTATTCCCTCTGTGGATGAGCTTGCCAAAAAGATTCACAGCCAAGTCTACCAGACGGAAATTGTTGCTGATATAGAAGTCAAAGGGTTGAAAACGCTGGATAAAGATGTCGTCATTATGCGGATGAAGACCAAAAAGGGCGAGCCCTATGATCCGATTACCCTTAATGAAGAAGTCAAACGCCTCTTTGATCTGGGCTATTTTGATGACGTACGGATCAGCGTGGAAGATCTTCCCGAAGGCAAGAAAGTAGTTGTTGATCTGGTTGAAAAACCACGGATCAAGACCATCGATGTTGTCGGCGGCGGCGGTATCGACAAAGACGACGTCCTCGCGGTTATGAGCACCAAACCCGGAGGCGTCCTGAACCCGAAAATTCTTTCCGAAGATCTCGCCAAAATCCGCGAACTGTACCGCAAAGACGGATATTATCTCGCCAAGATCAACTACGAACTCGAAGGTGAAGAAACCGGCCAGGCCCGTTTGAATATCGTGGTTGAGCAGGCTAAGAAGCTGTATATCGAATCCATCGTTCTTGAAGGCAATAATGCCTTCAGCGACAGCGATCTTGAAAGCGAAATGGCCTTGCAGGAGCGCAGCATCATCTCCTGGCTGACCGGTACCGGCGTTCTTCAGGAAGAACTGCTCGACCGTGATGCAGCGGCCATTGAAGAATATTACGCGAACCACGGATTCGTGGATGCAAAGGTGGCCCAGCCCAAGGTTGAATACCTTGAGGACGGCATCAAAATCACCTTTACCATTGTTGAAGGCAAACGCTACAAAGCCGGAACGGTTGATTTCGCCGGTGACCTGCTGGCCCCCACCGAAGAAATGCTCAAGGTCGCAAAAGCCGATGAAATGTCCGAAAAAGACGAAGGCTGGTTCGACCGCTCGGTTCTGCGTGACGACTCCAACAATCTGGCCAACTTCTATAAGGATTTTGGCTTTGCCTATGCCACTACGGACGTCGGACTGCAAAGAGATGACCAGGCGGACGTTATCAATATCACGTACAAGATGAATAAAGGCCAGAAGGTCTACATCCGCCGTGTGACCGTCGAGGGGAACACAAAGACTCGTGACAACGTCATCCGCCGAGATGTCGCAGTCAGCGACGGCGATCTGTTCAGTGGCACTGCGCTGGAAGTATCCACTGCAAAACTGAAACGTTTGGATATCTTCGAGTCCGCTGATATAGAAACCGTCCCGACTGAAGATCCGGCTCTGGTCGATCTGAAAGTCAAAGTTAAAGAAAAGGCCACCGGACAGCTTTCCGGCGGTGTCGGTTATTCGAGTTACGCAGGAGCTTATATCGGCGTAAAACTCGAAGAGAAAAACCTCTTCGGTAAGGGCTACGACGTCAAACTCACCGGCTCCTTCAGCGCCATCGACACCAACTATATAGCCAGCTTCACCGATCCGAGGTTCCTGGACTCCCAGATGGGCTTGGGTACGGACCTGTACTATACGTACTACAGCTATAACGACTTCGATAAAGATACCATCGGCGGTGTTCTGCGCATGTCTTATCCGCTGGGATTCTTCACGCGTCTGTACTGGGCGTACCGTTTGGATTGGTATGACATTACCGATGTCGCCGAAGATGCCGCCGAATCCATTGAGGAAGCCAAAGGCGAAGCCTGGGCAAGCGTCTTTTCGGTCTCGGCTCTGCGTGATTCCACCAACCGGAACATCAACCCGTCCGATGGTTCCAAAAACTCGCTCTCCTTCGAATACGGTGGCGGCCCGCTGCAGGGTGACGATGATTTCTTCAAGACAATCGTCGACAGCAGCTGGTACTTCCTGCTTCCCTGGTTCAATGAGAACATTTTCCACACGCACGGCCAGGTTGGTGGTGTTTTCGATAATGGAACCGGCAATGACGTACCGGTTTTCGAAAAATTCTACCTGGGCGGCATGCAAAGTGTCCGCGGTTACGATACGCGGACCATCTCTCCGCGTGATACCCGTACGCATGAACTCATCGGTGGTGATTACGAAGCCTTCATCAATCTGGAATACATCTTCCCGCTCAATTCCGAATTGGGCCTGGTTGGTCTGTTCTTCTTCGACGCCGGTGACGCATGGGACGACTCAAACGACTTTGATCTCAAGAAAAGTGTCGGCGCAGGTATTCGCTGGTTCTCTCCCATGGGCCCGCTGCGCCTCGAATACGGTTATGGCATGGATAAAACATATGACCAGGATACGCAGCACAAGGTTGAGTTCTCCATCGGTCAGTTCTTCTAAGCCAGCATATGTAATTGGTAGAATAAAGCGGGGCCGGTCGAAAGACCTGCCCCGCTCATCTTAACCCCCTACCAACCGCAGTTTTTCTTTATTTCCTTGTAATCAACAAAATATGTTAACAATCTCTAGCTTAAAGGATTAAAGGGAGTTTTTCTCATGCGTAAAACCATTCTTTTTACTATTGTCTTTTGCCTTGCGTTTGCGACAACTGCTTTCGCAGAGCTGAAAGTGGGCGTGATCAATGTGGAACAGATCATTTCCCAATCAGCCAAAGGTAAACAGGCAAAAACACGCATCGATCAGAAAATGAAGGGAATTGAAGCCAAGTTGCAGAAAATGCAATCTGATCTTGAGCAGTTTCAGAAAGATATGCAGAAACAGAGCATGGCTCTGAGCAAAGATGCCCAGGCAAAGAAAATCGAGGAGTACCGTACCAAACTGGCCGCGTATGAACAGTTGCGCAGACAATCTCAGGAAGATTTCACCAACGCGCAAAAGGAAATCGTGGAACCTGTTATTTCGCTTCTGGTTAAAACCACGCAGAATTATGCCAGTAAGAATGGTTACGACCTGATTCTCAATGCCAAGACAACCGTGCTGTTCGCTACCAAATCACTTGATTTGACTGACGAAATACTCAAAGCCTTCAATTCGGCCAAATAAACGGCAGACGCTTATGACATTGCAGCTCGCGGCTTTGGCGCAACAGCTCGGCATCGATTATACGGGTGACGACATTGAAATACATGGCGTCAACGCCCTGGATAAGGCAGGGCCCAACGAACTGAGTTTCCTGGCGAATCCGAAGTATATCGATTTGCTTCCCAAATCTTCCGCAGGGGCGGTGCTGGTGACGTCGGAATTTGCGCCGCATGTGCAGCGCCCTTTGGTGAGTGGGAATCCATATCTTGATTTTGCCAGGGCCGCGACGCTTTTTGCAAAACCGCAAGGATCTTTCAGTGGTATCAGCGAACAGGCGCATATTGCGCCGGACGCTGCCATCGGCTCCGGATGTACCATCTACCCCTTCGTATACGTAGGAGCTGGGGTCTCCATCGAGCAGAACTGCACCATTTTCCCCGGTTGTTATATTGGTGAAAATTGTAAAATCGGCTCTGAGTCCATTTTATATCCCAATGTTGTCCTCATGGCTGGAACCATCCTCGGGAATAACGTCATTATCAATCCCGGGGTGGTGCTCGGCAGTGATGGCTTCGGCTTTGCTCCATCTCCCACCGGCCTTTTCAAGATTCCCCAGCTTGGCCATACGGAAATCGGTGACAGGGTGGAACTCGGGGCCAATACCACCATCGACAGAGCTACTCTGGGCGCAACCAAAGTGGGAACGGGATCGAAAATTGATAACCTTGTTATGTTGGGGCATAACGTCGAGGTTGGCAGTCACAGCATTGTCGTGGCTCAGGTCGGCATATCCGGCAGCACGAAGCTTGGAGATCAGGTGACCATCGCCGGACAAGCCGGTATATCCGGGCATTTGAATATCGGATCCGGATGCGTTATCGGACCCCAGGCCGGAGTTACCAGGTCCCTGGAAAGTGGTTCTGTTGTGGCAGGTTCGCCGCAGCTGGAACGTTCCACTTTTTTACGGGTGATGGCCGCATTGCCAAAATTACCGGAACTGGCGCGCCGGGTCCTGCGGTTGGAGAAAAAGATAAACAGCCTGGAGCAATCGCAAGATAAAGGAGAACGGAATGGCTGAGACCGATGTGTCCTGTATTGATGTAAGAGGAATAATGGAGCGGATTCCGCATCGCTACCCCTTCTTGCTTGTCGACCGGATCACGAAGATCACTTGCGGGAGTTATATTGAAGCTCTCAAAAATGTGAGCTTTAATGAGCCTTTTTTTCAGGGCCATTTTCCAGGTCTCCCCGTAATGCCCGGTGTCCTTATTCTTGAGGCTATGGCGCAAGCAGGGGCTGTCCTGCTGGCCGAATCAGCCAAAGAGCAGATGGTTGGAAAGCTTTTCATGTTCTCCGGTATCGAGAAAGTCAGATTTCGCGCTCCGGTTTTTCCCGGAGATCAGCTGATTCTCAAATGTACGGATATCAAAAACAAGCTGAGTCTCTGGAAAATGACCGGAACAGCAGAGGTGAATGGAGCCGTCAAGGTTCAGGCTTCGCTTACCGCAGCTGTTGTAGATAAAAACGAGATTTAATAGTGCCTGTTACCATTCATCCCACAGCTATTGTCCATCCGGGTGCTGCACTTGGCAATGACGTCGAGATCGGTCCCTACGCCATTATTGAAGATAAAGTCACCATTGGAGATCGCTGCCGTATTGAATCCCATGCGCAGATCCTGTCCCATACCACCATGGGCTCCGACAACGAAGTTTTTTCCTTTGCGTCCGTGGGCGGAACTCCACAGGATCTGAAGTTTCAAGGCGAGGAGAGTTATCTCGTAATCGGAAACAACAATTCCATCCGCGAATATGTCACTCTGCATCGGGGAACCAAAGGCGGCGGCGGGGTAACCAAAATCGGCGACAATTGTTTGCTGATGGCGTACGTCCATGTGGCTCATGACTGCACCCTTGGTAATAATGTCATCCTTTCCAATGCCGCCATGCTGGCCGGACATATCGAAATCGGCGATAGTGCCGTCATCGGCGGAATGTCCGGAGTGCACCAGTTCGTTCGCATTGGTGAATGCGCCTTTCTCGGGGCCATGAGCGGACTTGGAATGGATCTGCCTCCCTATATGCTCGCCAGCGGCAGCCGCGCCAGATTGATGGGCCCCAATGCCATCGGACTGAAACGGCACGGGGTGACTCCGGAAGTTATTTCTGCGCTCAGAACCGCCTATAAACGCATCTGGCGTTCGGAAATACCCCGTAAAGATGCTCTTGATGAAATAGCTTCAGAATTCACTTCCATGCGGGAAATTTCCGCTTTGCTTGAGTTCATCGCCCAGAGTCAGCGCGGCGTTTTGCCTGCGCCCAAGAATCTTGATGAAATCGAGAATGGATTTTCCTGATCTGTTCTGAAAACAATACGCACGCATGAAGTTGCCTTTGACCTCTGACGAACCAATCGGAATAATCGCGGGCCAAGGGCAATTCCCTTTTCTGGTGGCCCGCTCTGTTCGTACTGCTGGCGGTACGGTCGCTGCTATTGGATTTAGCGGACATACGGACCCGGCTCTTGCCGCGGAGGTTCAGGCCTGGGCACAGCTCCGGCTGGGCCAGTTGAACAAAGCGATCAATTTTTTCAAAAAAAACAAAGTGCGTACGCTTTGCTTCGCCGGGGCCATCAGCAAGCCAAAAGCTCTTTCCATCCGTCCGGACTGGCGTGCAGCCAAATTATTGTTTTCTTCTCTTGCCAAGGGCGACGATACGCTTCTCAGACGGCTTATTGCAGAGTTTGAAAGCGAGGGCCTGCATGTCATCCAGGCCGCGGACCTTGTACCGGATCTTCGGGCTCCATCAGGTATTTTGAGCGTACGCAGACCGACCATGGATGAAATTTCCGACCTTAAATACGGTTGGAAGATAGCGAAGACCGTCGGCTCGCTTGATATCGGCCAGTGTATCGTGCTCAAACGGGGCATCATCATGGCAGTTGAGGCGATTGAGGGCTCGGATGCGGCGATTCTCCGAGGCGGAAAACTTGCCCGCAGCGAATCCGTCATCATCAAAACCGTGAAACCCGGACAGGACGAACGGGTGGACCTGCCGGCTCTCGGTTTGAAAACCATTCAAACCATGATTGAGGCAAAAGCTGTTTGTCTGGGTTTTGAAGCAGGGAAGACCTTGTTTTTCGATCTGGAGCAAAGCTTGCGGCTGGCGGACAAGAATGGTGTATGTATCGTGGGCCTGAATGATCCTGAAACAGATTTCAAGGCCTGAGTTCTGAAAATAATCAGCTCCGGCGGACAGAGAACTTTCTGAAGAGTTCCTGAATCCACCGGAGCTTTTTTGTATTCTTTATTTCGGGCTGATACGCTCGATTCCCCCCATATAAGGGCGTAATGCGTCAGGAATACGCACGCTCCCGTCCGCTTCCTGGTAATTTTCGAGGATGGCGACCATGGTCCGTCCGACGGCCAGGCCGGAGCCATTGAGCGTATGCACCAGCTGCGCTTTTTTGCCCTGGCTGGGTTTGAAGCGGATGCCCATACGTCTGGCCTGAAAGTCCTCGCAGTTGGAGCAGGAGGAAATTTCCCGGTAGGTATTTTGTCCGGGCAGCCATACTTCAAGATCGTATGTTTTGCTTGCGCCGAATCCCATATCACCGGTGCAGAGTGTGATCACCCGGTAGTGCAGTTCGAGCTTGCGTAAAATGTTTTCCGCATGGGACCGTAGCTGCTCGAGATCTTCATACGAATGCTCGGGGTGGGCGATACGGACAAGCTCCACCTTGTTGAACTGATGTTGGCGGATAAGCCCTTTTGTATCCTTGCCATAGCTTCCGGCTTCCGAACGGAAACAGGGAGTGAACGCCGCGTATTTCAGCGGAAGTTGCTCCTCTGCCAGGGTTTCTTCCCGATGCAGATTCGTAACAGGAACTTCTGCAGTGGGTATGAGGTATTGTTCGCGGCCGACAAGTTTGAAAAGGTCTTCTTCGAATTTGGGCAATTGTCCGGTGCCGGTCATGGTTTCGCGGGTCACGATGACAGGCGTCATGACTTCCGTATAGCCGTGTTCAAGGGTGTGCGTATCCAGCATAAAAGCCACCAGCGCACGTTCGAGTCTGGCTGCCCAGTCCCACAGCACGGCAAAGCGCGCGCCGCTGAGTTTGGCCGCACGTTCGAAATCCAATCCACCAAGTTCCTGGCCGATTTCGAAATGTTCTTTGGGGCTGAAGTCGAACTGCGGTTTCTCTCCCCATACCGAAAGGACCGGGTTGTCTTTTTCATCCGCCCCTACGGGAACGCTTTCGTGCGGAATATTGGGGAGCGTCAACAACCATTCATTGACCTGTTCGGAGATTTCGGCAGTCTGCTGATCCAGACCTTTTATTTTTTCTGAAAGTCCTGACAGGCGCTCAAGCAGCTCGGAAGCGTCCTCTCCGGCCCGTTTGCGCTTGGCAACTTCGGCTGAGGCTTTGTTCCGTTCGCTTTTCAACGTTTCAACTTCGGTGAGTAAAGCCCGGCGGTTACCGTCAAGCTCACTGAACACGGCCAAATCTATCTTAGAACCGCGGTTATTCAGTGCTTCTTGCACAAGTTCCGGAGAACGCTGCAATAATTTTAAATCCAGCATGGAAAAAGCTCCTTATCGTATTCGCTGAAAGCAGATTATAATAGTCAGGAGGCATTTTTAAAGTCAATTGGAATACGAGACTGTTTTTAGAGCAAGATAGATCAACTTTTGAAAATTATTGTAACAACGGGAGATTCCTGGTAGTCCATAAGTAACTCACAAAGGGATAGCAATGTTGTCATTTCAGGGGGCTGCAATTAGCTAGTTAGTTTGAACCACCTGTTTTTACAGGGCAAAGATCAATAAGGTGTTCAGGGATGAAAGAATTTCTCACTCCTCATATTGAAAAGTTTCTCACTTACGGCGGGCAATATCTGACCTTGTATTTACTTGGTGCCGTCATTCTGCTGTTCGTCCTCTTTTTGGGGTATTATCTTCTACGAACCAGCATGATGCGTTTCACCATACGCCGTGCGCGTAAAAAATTTACTGAGGATTTGATGTCCAAAAGCCGCCTGCTGCGGCCCTATTGGGAACGCTATGCCAATACTTTCATCCTGGATAGAGAAAAAAATAAACGTACGACTTACGACGCAAGAGACTATTTCAACAGCACCCGGATTATGAGTGACCATATCAACGAGCGTTTTTGGTTATTTGCCCCGAGTTTTCTGTTCTTCATCGGATTTTGCGCCATCATCGGCCAGCTGATTCTGGGACTAGCCGTGTTCGATATCAGTTCGTCGGATACGATTATGTCGAGCATCAAGCAATGTCTGTTGTATCTGGCCAACGGTATGGTTGTTTTCATTGTCGGAATGGTCCTTTCCGTGATCCAGTTTTTTATCGCCAGGAATTTGATTGCCCGTACGAAAGACAGGGTGGAAAAATTGGCGGAAATTTTGAACAGCCGGTTCAAAATGAGCGCCATGGAAGAGCGTGCCGTGATGCTCGCCGAGTACAGCGCGGTTTTTCGTGAAATCATGCAGGAGTTGTTTCTTTCTAAAAAGGGCAATGCGACCTTGACTCCTGGCGGCGTGTCCTGCGCCATTCTTGATAGCGTCGCACAACAGGAAAAGGCTTTGATTCATCTGGCGAAAAACAGCGGAGGCGGTAACGGGTCCAGTGCGGAATCCATGATCAAAGCCAGCGAAAAAACAGGACTGGCCGTGGCGCAGAGCCTCCGTCCGGTTTTGGAACAGATCGCAAGTTCGTTGCAGGCATTGGAACGAAAAGAAGCTGACAACGGCTCAGAATAACGCCAGATTCAAGGCACTCTTTCTCCTTGGAGCAAAAAAAAGCCCGGCTGAGTAACAGTATTCAGCTAGGCTTTTTTAATTGATCAAAACATCCACTCAGGAGACAGGCGTGGTTGGAGTTTCCCAGCGCCTGGGAACGGCCTGATTCATAAAAGCAAACAGTAAAAGGTTGTCGAGTGTGGAGACGTACCTCATTAACGTATGTCAGCCTTGAGGCAAGGCTCTTTTCTGAAAGACAGATGGCTGATTAACAGACTCTAAATGGCGAAGCGGTCGAGTTCGGATTTGGATTTTTCCGTGTTCAACCGCAAGGCTTCATCAGCAAGTCTGTTTAACTCTTCCATTTTCTGGTCACGTCTGCGTTGGTTTTGTTTTTGCTCGTTTTGAAGGTCGGCCATTTCTTTACGATGCTTTTCCAGCAAATGCGAAATATCGTACATTGCAGCCTCGAAATAGGTAAAAAACTAAAAAAGTAAACTAGATTTTTTCTAGACTTTACCTAAAGCAACAGATAATGTCAATGGGAAGGATTAATTTTTACGAGAACTCTTTCGTCAGACTCTCCCGCGTGATCAGTGCTAAAGTGTCACTTAACGAACTGATCTTTTCCACGCAACGTTCGAGTTGAGAGTCTTTGGCCGTGAGCTGCTTTTCTTTTTCCAGGAGGAGTTCTTTGAGAAAGGCGTTTTCCTGTTTGAGTTGCGTAAGAAGAGCAGCATGGCAGGTATTGTCCTGAGAATACTGATGTAGGATACCGGCATCAACCGCTGAAAAATTTTCCATATCCCTTCCATCTTTTTTTTCATTCTTTCCTGTTTTTTTATTTGGTAACATTTGATCTGCATTGGATGTTAGAGCGTTATCTATAGGTTGTTCTTCCGGTAAAGATTCTAATAACTTACCGGAAGATTTTCCAGTAGAACGCTGTTGCAAAAAAAACAGCAGATCTGCACGCCGGAAACGGTATTCCAGCACACCCCGAATATTGCGTTCCTTGAAAAAAGGAATTTTGTTAGATTTACAGTAATTACGCATAGTCTTTTCACTAACTCCGAGCACTTCGCGGGCTTCGTTCAGGGTGCAAGACTCATTTGTCGCCATGGCGGTCTCCTTTACAGATTCTGGTATAACCTTTTTATATCTGGTTAAAAAATTTTCTACCAGCCCCATGCCGGTATTGCAATGCAATCTATGCATTTTACCGGTTAAGGCTTCAGTGGTTGGAAGTTTTTGATGGCAGGGAGAGCTGGATTTTTGCCATGAACGTATGCCTGGGGGCAGTTTTTTTTAAGAGTTTGCTTTGTTTTTTTCAGGCACGTTGACCAAAAGTTGAGGATCGTCTATATTGTTAAATACTAAGTCCTTTTTTTCCGATGAATAAGCGTTTTCGCAAACTACCTTGCAGGCAAAGGGGATTCGCTGTGAAAATGAGTAGTATCCAGTTCCGGATCGTTGTGACCTTGATCGGTATTTTTGTTTTAGTAAGCGGATTGAGCTTCAGTACGTTTTATTACAGCCTCAATACCTTTTCCAAACAGCAATTGGTGAAGCAAGAAGAGCAGATGTATAAAAAGGAAATGCTCAATTTAAAGGATCTAGTAGGTGTTGCCTACAATATTATTGATATGTTTTATTCAGAATCACAGGATGTTGAGAAATTAAAAAAATCTAAATTCGAAGAATTGAAAAAGGTTTTGGATGCCGTTTTCAGCCAGGTTGAGACATTTTATGCAGAGAACAAAGGAAAATTGTCTGCTGAAGAATTGCAAAGCGCGCTTAAAGAATTAGTGCGTATGGCCCGGTATGACAATGGGAACTATATTTGGATAAATGATATGAATTCTGTTATGATCATGCATCCTGTCAATCCTGCTTTGAATGGAAAGAATATGGCTGATTTCAAGGATCCCAACGGGGTTTTTCTGTTCAATGAGATGGCCAAGGTTTGCAAGGAAAAAGGCAGCGGCATGGTCAGCTACATGTGGAACAAACCCGGAGAGAAGGATCCCAAGCTCAAGATTTCCTACGTAAGGCTTTTTCCGGATCTGGGCTGGATACTTGGTACGGGCGCATGGCTTGAAGATATTGAAGAGGCCATGAAGCAACAGGCTCTGGAACAGATTGCAAAACTGCGGATAAATGGTAATTATTTCTGGATACAGGATGATACGCTGCCGTATCCTAAAATGATCATGCATCCAATTGCACCCAAATTGATCGGGAAGGAGTTAAAAGGTCCGCAGTATGAATGCACAACCTATTTGCAATCTGGTGTCGACGGAGTAAAAAAAGAGGTCGACAAGAAGGAGAACTTTGCCAAATCCCTGGTGGAAGCCATCAATATGAGCCAGAATCATGATGGAGTGGTCGGTTATCAGTGGACCAAGCCGGGGGGGGAAGCCGGGAAAACCTATCCCAAAATCGCGTACGCCAAGCTGTTCAAGCCCTGGGGCTGGGTGATTGGTCTTGGTGAATACGTAGACGGTATCGAAGAAGATATCGCTCGGGAGCATGTGGCGTTCCAGTCTTCCATGAACAGCCTGCTGCTCAAGACAAGCATTATTATTTTTGTCGTGGCCCTGGTTGTAATGGCAGTCGTACTGTTTCTGCTGCGGCGTGATTTGAACAGGCCTTTGCAGGCCATCGTGGATTACTCAATGCGTGTGGCAGACGGGGATCTTCAGGCGAACATTCAGGGGAAATTCATCGGCGAGCTTAAGGATCTCAAAATGTCCATTGAGGCCATGGTGGATCACCTGAAAACTGAAATGGCGCTGACTAAGGAAAAACAGGAGGAAGCCTCTGAAAACGCTGTTAAAGCCGAAAAAGCTGTTGCCAGGGTACAGGGGCATATCGCTTCCTTGAATAACCTGCTTGAAACCATGAACGACGTGGTCAACAAATCGAAAAACGTTTCCGAGCAAATGGACGTGACGGCCCAGACGTTGAGCGCCAGGTTTGATGAGGTCAACCGCGGGGCAATGGAGCAGAAGCAGAGCCTGGACGAAACCATCAACGCCATGCAGGAGATGAATCAGGCCGTTCTTGACGTGGCTCAAAGCGCCAGCCATGCCGCGGAAAGTTCACAGGAATCCAAGATACGCGCGGAAGAGGGTGCCGTAATTGTTAACGATGCCGTTGACGCCATTGCCAGGGTTAGCGAAATGACGGGGGATCTGAAACAGAGCATGGAGCAGCTCGGCTCCCAGGCGGAAGCCATCGGACAGGTCATCAATGTGATCAACGACATTGCCGACCAGACCAATCTGCTGGCGCTCAATGCGGCAATAGAAGCGGCGCGCGCGGGTGAAGCAGGGCGCGGATTTGCCGTTGTTGCGGATGAAGTCCGTAAGCTTGCGGAAAAAACCATGAGTGCGACAAAGGATGTGGGTGACAGTATCCAGTCCATTCAGAACGCCGCAAAATTGATAATGAACAATGTGGACCATGCGGCCAAGGCCGTGGAACAAGCAACGGAAAAGGCCAATCTTTCTGGCGGCAAGCTCAATGAGATTGTTTCACTGGCCGTACAAAACGCCAGCCAGGTGCAGAACATTGCTTCCGCATCCGAAGAACAGTCGGCTTCTGCAGAAGAGATTCGGGTTTCAGTGGAATCCGTCGGAGCAATCGCCAACCGAACCATTGATGAAATGGGTGAAGCCGTGGAAGCGGCCAATGAACTCGGCAAGCTGGCTATTGAGATAAACGAGATTATCACGACTTTGAAAAAACGGACCTGATGGACGAGGTAACTGGAAACGGAAGTGCGTACGTTCGGAAAGTCTGGAGTGATTGCCGGCTGGCCGCCGGGGGGCGGCCGGAGGCACTTCTGCCGACAGTAAGCCTGCAGAAGCAAGTGAGAGGATAAGGACTGCCTTATACTAAGTGGCTTTCGGATTCGCCACATGAGAAACTTATGATAGCTGCGGCCCCGGGGGGTCCCCATTCACTCGCAGGGGAAAACGGGGCGGCTTTGGGACAAAGGATGAAAACAGCAAGTACTATGACAGCTGCTAAACAGTCAGAAGAAGAAATCCGCTCCGGACGCAAAGGGCCGTCTTTGGATGCCTTGGCTTTTATTGCAGCAGCATCGGAAGCAACCTATCTGTTGTCGGCAGAGGGAAGCATCATTGCAGCAAATGAAAAAGCTGCAGAGCGGCTCAGTGTTGATAGTTCACAAGAGCTGTTGGGACAGTGTCTGTTTGATTTGGAACGAACGGATCGCGGCTATGACCATAGGGAAATTTTTGAAAAGGTTTTACGTGAAGGAAGTACGGAATTGCTGGAGGACAAATCCGGTGATCGTTATGAAAAATATACCTATGCGCCTGTAGCAGATACGTCGGAGACTGTTCTGCGGGTGATCCTCTACGTTGCCGATGTCACCAATATTTATCGCTGGGATGAAGAGCTGCGCCGGGAACAACAGCGGCAGATCTTTTATATGGAATCATTGCCCGGATTCGTGTTTCTTCTGGGTGAAGACTACTCGATACGCTACGCCAACAGATATTTCCGCCAGCAGTTCGGCCGGCCGCTCAGCAGGAAATGCTTTGAAGTAATTCACCAGAAAGACGACGCCTGTCTGGGCTGTGCCGCCATTGACGTTTTCAAGTCCCAGAGCCCCGTACAATGGGAATGGACGTATACGGACGGCCGTACGTTTCATCTCTATGCCCATCCCATGACGGACGTGGATCTTTCGCCTGTGGTCATGGTCATGGGTATCGATATCACTGCCCGCAAAATGGCTGAAGATGCCTTGAAGCTGGCGCAACGCTACCAACAAGCCATTTTGGACAACATTCCGGATCTGGTCTGGCTCAAAAATGAAGCGGGCAAATTCGTTGCCGTGAACAACGCTTTCGCTTCTGTCTGCGGTGTTCCCCAGGAGGAACTTATCGGCAAAACCGATGTGGATGCCTGGGACGACGGTGAGACGGCAAAGATTTTTCAGTACCGTGATGATGAAGTCATTCGGCTGAAAGAACCAAAGACCACGGAAGAGGCCATAGTCACCAAGGAAGGCGAAGTCCGCTGGATGGAAACGATTCGCGTTCCTATTCTGACCTCGGATGGCGGCCTGGACGGCCTCACCGCCATTGCCCATGATATCACCGAACGCAAAAAAACAGTCGACCAGCTGATGTACTCGCACAGTGAAATGGAAAAACACGTACGGGAACGGACCGCGGAGCTTGAAAAGGCCGTCAAGCAGCTGGAGCAGGAAATCGAAGAGCGCAAACGTACCGAAGAAAAACTGGTGCAGGCCCGCAAACGGGCGGAAGTGGCCACTCGCGCCAAATCTCAGTTCCTGGCCAACATGAGCCATGAAATCCGGACACCACTGAATGTGATCCTGGGAATGACGGAAATGTCCCTGACCTGTACGGACATTGTGGATCAACATCGCGCGCTGGAAATGGTCCGCGAATCCGGAACGTCATTGCTGGCGATCATCAACGACATTTTGGATTTTTCCAAGATCGAAGCCCGAAAGCTGGTTTTGGAAGAGTTGCATTTTGATCTCTGGAAGTTGCTGGAAATGATCAAACAGGTTTATTCGTATCCTGCCTCCAAAAAAAATCTGCGCCTGGATCTGCAAATTTCACCGGATGTGCCGCATGTCATTCAGGGAGATCCCAACCGTCTGCGTCAGGTGCTTAACAACCTTCTGGCCAACGCGGTCAAATTTACAGAACAGGGTGCCATCATCATCAATGTCTGGTCGGAAGGCGAGTGCAGCGTGACGGGAATGTCCCACGTCTCAATCGCGGTGACGGACACGGGCATAGGCATAGCCGAAGAACAGCGCAAGATTATTTTCGAAAGTTTTCAACAGGCAGATGGCTCAACAACCCGTCAGTACGGCGGAACGGGATTGGGATTGACCATTTCCAAGCGTCTTGTCGCTTTGATGGGGGGCAGCCTGACGTTAAAAAGCCGCGAAGCGCATGGCTCCACATTCACATGCAGGATTCCTTTCAAGCTTGGAGAGCAGGACAAGGTAATTGAGAGTGATTCCGGAACGGAAGTAAAGGATGATCTCCGGCCGCCTCAAAAAGCACGTATTCTGCTTGCGGAAGACAATGCACTGAACAGAGAGCTCGCAACGCGCTACCTGAGGGGGCGCAACAGCGAAGTGCTGGTCGCGACCAACGGTCAGGAAGCGTTGGATATGCTCAAAAACGAAAAGGTGGACCTGGTGCTGATGGATGTGCAGATGCCCATTCTGGACGGTATCTCAGCTACGGAACAGATACGGGCGTCAACAGATCTGGCCGTGCCCAGTGATATTCCTATCATCGCCATGACAGCGCACGCGTTGCCCGGAGACAAAAAGCGTTTTCTTGAAGTGGGCATGACCGGTTATATTTCCAAACCCATTGAGTTGAAAAAACTCTCCGAGGTTATTGCCGCCACTCTGCAGATGCAAGATGCCCCTAAAGATGCAGGAGCAAGTCAACAGGAGCCTGCAACTGCTGCGGATGAGCAGAGCGTCTCGGATGAAAACGTGAATTTCGAGCAGACTGATCCTGAACAATTGGAATCCGGTATCACAGAGCGAGCGAAGGCCTTGCAACTGTTGCAGGATAATGAAAAATTGTTGCGTCGACTGGAAAAAGTGTTTTTAAGAGATGCAGATCAGGATTTAACAGCTTTGCGTCTGGCATGTGAGAAGCAAGATAAAAGTGAGTCCATACGTCTGGCCCACATGTTGAAAGGCGCTTCTTCCACTATAGGCGCTGGAAAAGCAAGTGCACTGGCCAGAGATTTGGAGTATGCTTTGAATCTTGATAACCATGAGCATTCCATGTTGTTGTTTCAATCTTTGGCACGGGAAATGAAAGTTGTTTGTGATTTTCTTCAGAAACAACATGAAGCAATGGATTGAGTTGACATAAAACTTCTTGTATAGCTAATTTGACGGATGCAGTTTGGCATATTATTAATGATAGAGCACAAGGCGCTTTACCGTAAGGTCATGTAGCCGTTTGATTCAGGAAAACTTGACAGAGCGAGGTGGCGTACCGTGAAGACAATACTTGTCGTTGATGATTCTCCTATGATCAGAGAGCTGTTAAAGGGATTGCTTGAAGAAGAAGGGTACAACATTATCGAGGCGGCGGATGGTGAGGAGGCTCTGAATCTGGCAAAAGATAAACCCATAGATTTGAGTATCATCGACATTTTTCTGCCCAAAAAGGGAGGGCTGCAGGTAATTGGCGAGATTGTCAAATACAACAAGAATCATAAAATTATTGCCATCTCCGGAGGGGAAGCCTTCAATCCCGACTCTATCCTAGAATTGGCGAATATTTTCGAAGTGGTGGAAACCTTTTCGAAACCAATAGATACCGTAAAGTTAGTGACAACCGTCAAGCGGGCCCTGGGAGAGTGATCGTTCGGGGCCCGTCCCCGGACCCTTTTATCTCCGAATGCGACTCCGTCGGGAGTCGGAAACACGAATGCTCTGGTTTACGCTTTCCTTTTTGACGGCGTTTTTCAACGCCACTGAATCCGCTGTGGTCAAAGGCTGCCTCAGGGACCTGGATCTGTTTGAAACAGCGGCCTACCCGCTGGCGTACAGCCTGCCCTTGTTTGTCCTGGGCTTGTTTCTCGTGCCCGTGCCTCCGTTGCAGCCGGGTTTCTGGCAGGCCTTGCTCCTGCTGCTGCCTTTCAACGTGGCCGGGTATATCTGCTATCTCTGGGGGGTAAAAGAGGGGCAGTTGTCGCTGTCCGTGCCGTTCATGGCGGTGACGCCCGTGGTGGTTCTGCTGACAGGCTTTCTTTTTCTGCATGAACTGCCCAATATCTGGGGCGGGCTCGGAATCGTGATCATCGTTGCCGGAAGCTATATCATCAATATGGAATGCTGGGGGCGAAAAGCCCTGCTGGCGCCTTTCAAATCAATTGTCCGGCAGAAGGGAACGGTACTGGTGCTGATCGCGGCGACCATTTTCGGGCTGACATCCGTGTTGGGCAAGAAGATGATAATGCTGTCCTCTCCACTGTACGCGGCGACTCTTTTTTTCTGCATTCAAAATTGCCTCACGGTTGCTATTTTGCTGGCCTCGGGGCGTGTCTCCCCTCAGTCTTTTTTGCGTGCTCCCAGAGCAGGCATGCTGGTCAGCCTGGTGTTCTTCGGTCATATCTTTTTCCATTTTTTTTCCATTTCACTGATTGCCGCGGCCTATATGATTTCCATCAAACGTCTCAGTGCGCTGTTTTCCGTGCTGTACGGAACGCTGCTGTTCAAGGAGTCGCATTTGGCAATACGGCTTGGCGGCGCCGCATTGATGAGCCTTGGAGCGGCTCTGATCGCAGTTGCCGGCTAGGGCTTGCTCCTCGTATGAAATAAGTTTACTGGGCAGCGTCCCTGGGCAGTGTATTCCGATGATGGTATAATGTATTTCAGGAGGCAACCGAGTGCGCGTACGCATGTTTCTGGAGGACGCGGCAGGAAAGACCCATGAGCTTGTCGCGGATACGGACGAAAAGCTGGTGGCGAGTATTTTTCTCAGTGGCCGGTTCGAAGCTCCCGCACTCTGTTCAGGACTCGGACGTTGCGGCCAGTGCAGGATACGTGTGCTTGATTCCCCCGTGCCCCTGGAGCCCGATAAGGCTGAAAAACGTTTTTTCTCTCCGGATGAACTGGAAGCCGGCTGGCGGCTTTCCTGCCTGCATCATTGCCAGGATGGCCTGCGTTTTTATCTGCCGGAGCATCCGGGCCGACGGCGCTCCTGGCAGCCGGATACAGGTGCGCAGAGCACGGATGGAGGCCCTCTTTCACTGGCAATGGACCTGGGGACCACCAGCCTGCAGTGGCAGGCTTTGCGTCATGGTGTCGCCGTCAGGGCCGGCTCTGAACTCAATCCGCAGTTGGGCGCGGGCAGCGAGGTGATGTCCCGGATTGCGTACGGGCTTGCTCCGCAGGGCAGGACTCGGCTGCGTCTGCTGGTGTTACAGCGTCTGGAGGCGATCATCCGCGAACTGGAACCGCTGGGAAAAGTGGACCGGCTTTGCATAGCGGGCAATTCCGCCATGACCTGCATACTGCTGGACAAACCAGTGGACGGACTGGCTCATGCGCCCTATCATCTTGATTTTGCCGGCGGCAGGGAAATGAAACTGAGCTGGGACTCCTGGCTGCTGCCCACGTATATTCCTCCCTTGCTGGCGCCTTTTGTGGGTGGAGACCTCAGCGCGGGGCTTACCTGGCTGGCTCTTGGCCGCGATAATGCTCCCGAACCTCCGTTTCTGCTCGCGGATCTGGGAACCAACGGTGAATTCATTCTGGCTCTGGACGAAGCCCGTTATCTGGCGGCGAGCGTTCCAATGGGACCGGCTCTGGAAGGCGTAGGCCTGGCGTTCGGCAATGTCGCGGGCCCCGGCACAGCGCTTTCGTTTACCATGCGTCCGGACGGTCCGTTCCCGGTCTTCCCGGAAGCAGATTGCCCCGGCAGCAGTATAACAGGCGCCGGATATCTTTCCCTGATCGCCCATCTGCTGCGGTTGGGCGTGCTTACGGAACAGGGGCATTTTGCCGATACGCCATCATCGCCTCTGGCCTTGCGGATCGGCAAACGCCTGGAAGAGTCACGGGGAGAACGTTGTCTGCCCCTGAACGGTTTCGCGGATGGGGTCAAACTCCTTTCTTCGGATGTGGAAGAAATCCTCAAAGTCAAAGCGGCGTTCAACGTGGCTTTCGCGTCTCTGCTCCGGGAAGCCGGGTTACAGACGACGGATTTGAAAGCCGTATACCTGAGCGGCGCGTTCGGCGCGCACGTGGGAGTTGATACGCTCGAGCATCTGGGCTTTCTTCCCCCGGGAATGGGAGCGCGGACGGAAGTGTTGGGCAACAGCTCGCTGGCGGGCGCCGCATTGTTTCTTCAGCGTCCGGAAGCCCGCGGCTGGGCAGCACGGATGACCGACCGGACCAGCCTGCTTGAGCTTGCCGGTAAAGAATCTTTTAACAGGGCTTTTGTTCAGGCGATGGCCTTTGGATATAGTTCATGAAAAATTCCGTTTCGTCAGTTGTTACAGGGAATCTGTTCAGCATCGCCGCCCCGGACTCCTCCCGGTTGGCCAAGGAGTTGGAAGAGGTTGAAAAACTGCTTCCGAAAGTGCTGCAGATGAAGCAGAAGCACCTGGCGCTGCTGCCCAAAGACGTGCAGGAGCTTTCCAGGATGCTGACCAGCGAGCGCGGGGAACTTGCCCGCGGCTATTTGCAGAATCCCGCGCATTTATCCGCGTATGTTTGTTATTTTTTGCCCTGGAATTTGCACAGACTGATGTCGCTGCTTCCCGGGCTTGATTTGAACCTTCCCGACCAGGCGGTGGTGCTCGACCTCGGCAGCGGTCCGCTGACGTTCCCCCTGGCACTGTGGCTGGCCAGACCGGATTTGCGCGGCAAAAAGCTGACCTTTGTCTGTTCGGACCGTTCCAAAAAAATCATGAGCGTGGGTGCCGATTTGCTGCGGATGGTCATGGGGGACTCAGGCGCCTGGCGGCTTGATTTGCGGCATACGCCTCTGGAAAAGGCAATGGAGCAGCAGAAGGGCAGGGTAGACTTGCTGAGTCTGTGCAATGTGCTGAACGAAACCGGCGGCAGGCGCGGCCGCGAAGGGGCCGAACGGGTGCAGGCACTCGTTCGCCAGGCTGCCGGACGGCTTGCTTCCGGGGGCAAACTGCTTGCAGTCGAGCCGGGCACCAGGGTTGGAGGCGGACTGATCGAGATGCTGCGCCAGGAGGCGCTGGAATCGGGGTTCGGCGTGCTGGCGCCCTGTACCCACCAGACCGTCTGTCCGGTGCTGGACAGGCGCCGGGGCATGTGGTGCCATTTCACCTTCAAGGCCTTGCGGGTTTCCTCCTGGCTGGGGCGTTTGACAAAGGCTGCAGGACTGGAAAAAGAGGGTCTGAGCCTGAGTTTTACCTTGCTTGAAAAACAGGCCGCGGAACTTTCCGGTACTTCAAGTCGGGCGCGGATCATTTCGCAACCATTCCAGCGTCCGTCGAAACCACCGGCCGCGTATGCGTGCGGACCGGAGGGATTGTTGCTGCTGGAGGCCGCCAACTCAGAGCAACTTTGGCCTGGGCGCTTGCTGGAACACGTATGCGGACAGCAACGTGATGCCAAATCCGGGGCTTTGCTGGCCCAGGAAAAAAGCTAGGACAGGATTTGTCGGGCAGGTCCCCGAGGAGAACCGCAACGGTTGTCCTGGCTGCCGTTGCCTGTAAATCTATTGAGCGTGAAAGATTATAAGTTTTTCGAAGAATAATCCTTAAGCTTTTTAGTGTTTCATTTCCGAAAAGTTTTTTCTTTTCTTAAAAAGCTTTCCAGTCTGTTAGTTCTGAATAATGATCAGATAATCTGATAATTTTATTATGGAAACATAAAAAAAGTTTTTCGTTTTTCAGAAATTATTAAGTTGCTGTTGCTGGATTTTTGTGTTCATAATACAACAAATTGTTTCTTTGTGAAAAATAAATTGGGCATGCGGGCTTGCGGGACGGGCAAAAAAAGGAGTCTATTGTCAGGAGAATTACGTATTCACACTAGCTTTTTTTCGTCGAACGTGTATGGAATGAAAACTTGAAATAACACGGAATGCAGACGAAATCGTCAACAAGAAGTCATAGACTGACGGTAGCATTTTCAAATTATACTTCAACCCGTAAAAAGGAGGCCGCATCATGCCATCCAGTGGATTGTACAAGGTCATTTACGAGGTCGCGAGAATCATCAACCTTAGTCTCAAGCCTTCTGAAGTATTGACCAAAATTACAGAAGAAACGACCAAAGGTATGAATGCAAAAGGATGCTTCATACGCTTGTTGAGCAAAGATGGAAAAACGCTGGAACCCGGTGGTTATTACGGTTTGTCCGAGCGCTACGCGAAAAAAGGTCCTGTGGAAGTGGAAAAGTCCAAATTCGACCAGGACGTTCTGAAGGGCGAAATTGTCGCCATTGCGGACGTACGGACGGACTCCCGATTCCAGTACCCTGAAGAGGCCGTCAAAGAAGGTCTTTGCTCTCTGGTGGTTGCTCCGCTGACCGTTGGTGGCGGCAGAGTGATCGGTTCTGTTCGCGTCTATTCCGCTGACGAACGGACTTTCGACCAGGATGAGTTGGATTTTTTGCGTTGTATAGCAGACCTTTCCGGGTTGGCTCTGGAGAACGCGCGCATGTACGCAGCTCTGAAAAGAGCGCAGGAACTCGCACACGAATATACTTACCAAGTATTTGAGGATTAGTTTATGAGCAAAATCAAAGTAGCCATCAACGGTTTTGGACGAATCGGCCGCCAGGTGGTCAAAACCGTTTGGGAACACCATCGTGACATAATGGAAGTTGTTGCCATCAACGACCTCTTCGATATTAAAACCAATGCCCATCTGCTCGCCAATGATACTTGTTACGGCCGTTTCGCACCGGCAGTTTCCGTTGACGGCGACACCATGCATATCGGCGATGATTTTGTGGTAAAAAGCCTGGCCGAACGCGATCCCCGCGCGCTCCCCTGGGGCGAAATGGGCGTGGACGTGGTCGTTGAATCCACTGGTATTTTCCGTACCGGCCCCAAAGCCATGCAGCATGTGGAAGCGGGCGCAAAGCGTGTGGTCATTTCCGCCCCGGCCAAAGAGGAAGACATCACCCTGGTTATGGGCGTAAACCACGAGCTTTACGATCCGGATAAGCACGTCGTCATCTCCAACGCCTCGTGTACGACCAATTGCCTGGCCCCGGTGGTCAAGGTGGTTCACGAGAAATTCGGCATCGTCAAGGGCGTCATGACCACGGTGCACTCTTACACCAATGACCAGCGTATTCTGGATCTGCCCCACAAGGACTTGCGGCGTGCGCGTGCTGCGGCCTGCAACATGATCCCCACCTCCACCGGTGCCGCAAAGGCCGTTGCACTGGTTATTCCGGAAATGGCCGGACGTTTCGAAGGCTACTCCGTACGCGTTCCCACTCCCACTGTTTCCCTGGTGGACTTTGTGGCTATTCTGGAAAAAGACACTACCACGGAAGCACTCAAGGGTGCTCTTAAAGACGCCTCAGAGACCTACCTCAAGGGAATTCTGGGCTTCTCCACAGATCCGCTGGTATCTTCTGATTTGATCGGCAATCCGCTTTCCTCCATTGTGGATTCGGATTTCACCATCGTGCAGACCGGTAACCTGGCTAAGATTTATTCTTGGTATGATAACGAATGGGGTTACTCCTCGCGTGTGGGTGATCTTATCGCCTACATGGCCGAGCGTGGGATCTAGCTGCACTCAATCGATTTGTGTTTGTCTGAGGGCGGCTTTTTGCCGCCCTTTTTTATTCCGCAAATTGAAAAGGCGCCTAGTCGGCGTCTATGTAATATGATAGATTGAAACAGAGGGTTAGAGCGTCTTGTCAGGCACAGAAAAACGGGAGGGGCGTATGCGTTGTCGCTTGTTATGGTTTGCCATTCTGTTTCTGGTTTCGTGGACTCTGCTGTATGCACCCACAGCAGGTGCCGAAAACAAGCGAATTCTGTTTCGTATTTCTGTGGAAAATCAGCCATCCCATGTGCAGGTGCAAGCCGTACGGCGCTTTGCTCAAGCTCTTGAAAAACAGTTCGGTGACAGGTTGCAAGTGGAATTGCATGACTCGGCCTCGCTGTTTCGGGACGCGGATGTCTTCGGGGCTCTGATTGAAGGAAAAATTGAAATGGCGGTCCCCGGCACGTGGCATGTCGCCAGGTATCAATCCGGGGTGAATATTTTTTTGCTTCCATTGTTCTACGGGCGCAGTGCGGTTGAAAATCATGCTGTGCTGGATGGAGAGGTCGGGCAGGAGCTGAATCGGCGTATCGAGGATGCCTTGGGGGTGGTGGTGCCGGGTAAATGGCTCGACCTGGGGTATGCCAACCTTTATATGCTGCAGCGCAGAGTCACAACTCCGGAGGATTTGAAGCATCTCAAAATTCGTGTCGCGGGTGGCCAGGCAAATGCCCTGCGCATTCAGGCCATGGGGGCGGAGTCAGTGATTGTCCCCTGGACGGATTTGCCGCTCTGGCTGGAGAGAAGAAAAATCGACGGCATTCTGACCACCAACGAAACCATCCGCAGCGCAAAATTATGGGAGCATGGGCTGCAGTTCTGCCTGGAGGACAGGGAATACTTCCCCATGTACGTACCGATAGTCAGCGCCAGGCTCTGGCGTCTGCTCCCGGAGGATATTCGCCAGGGGGTACGGGAGCTTTGGGATGAGACGGCTCTCTGGGAGCGGGAGCAGGCCGTAACAGCCCAGCAGGAGGCGCGGAAAGCCTTGGAAGACCATGGTGTGGAGTTCGTTGTTCCGGATCAGGAGCAGATCCGCGCATGGCGTAAAAAACTTCTGGTTCACCAAAAAAAGATTATGAATGCAGTGGGTATTGACGAGGCCCTTTACCAGCAGGCGGCGGCTATTCTCAAACAATAAAGGCGGGGAACGCTTTGTTTCGGCAAATGAAAGTCCGCAGGTTTCTGCTTTTCTGGTTTGCAGCCTATCTCTGCATTCTGGCAGGCGTTTTTGCGCTGGTGTTGTGGTACGTGGCATCCCAGAAACGTCAGGCCCTGGATCTGGCAGAATATCGGATACAGAACGCTTCGCAGCAGTTCGCCGCGTATATCGGCAGCCAGCTGCGGGTAGTGGACCTGGCTCTTATGTCCGTGGTTGAAATGGAGGAATTCAGAGAGAATCTGTTTGCCCGAAAGTATGAGGCTGCGGAGCGGGTGCTGCGCCGCAAGGCTCCCCTGTTCCCCTATACCTGCAGCTTGCAGTTTTTCAATGCGCAGGGACAGCTGCAGTTTTGGCAGGGCAGTAACTTGAGTCTGATTCAGAATATGGAGCATCTCCCCGTCTTTCAGGAGCAGCGGGATTCGTTGAGCAGTTTCCAGACCTTTATCTATGCCCTGGAAAATACTGTGCCGCGCTTGGCTATGAGCCGGCGCGTGGAGGATGCGGGGGGCCGCTTTTTGGGGCTGATGGTTGTTTGCGTCAATGTCTCCAATATGCTCAGCGATTATTGGGAGCAGCAGGCTGAGAGTCCGGATGACGTGATTTTGTACGACAACGATTTTCAGCTTCTTGGTTCCTGGAGTTCGGCTGCAAGTGAGACTGCCCCGGACAGCAGCTCTTTTTTTCAAGAAGGGCTTTTTCATACGGTATCAAAAGAGTTTCTTCTCAAAGCCGGAAGCCAACTTGAAACCACGGATGATGTCATCCTGGCCACAACGCAACTGCGTCGTTTTCCTTACCATGTCTGCATAGCCGGAAAAACCGGGCGTCTTCTGTTTCACTGGCGTAACAGCGTCAAGATGATCTTGAGTCTTTTGCTTCTCAGCGCCATTGGGATCACTTTCGTGCTGGTGTACGCGGCCAAGCAATTCATCAGGCGTTCGGGAGTGGAAGAGGAACTGCGCCACGTCAAATTTCGTGAAGCGTTGTATAATGCCATGTTCACGAAAAATCCGGCCATGCAACTGCTCATCGAACCCCACACCGGGCGTATTGTGGATGCCAACCCCAGCGCCTGCCGATTTTACGGATTCGATGCGAAGGGAAACTCCTACGGCCTCCTGCAGGATTTTGATCTTTCCGATGCGGAAATGCGCAACCGCCTGCTCTTTGGAGAGAACGCGGAGCAGACACATTACCAGTTTCGCCATACTGTTGCCGACGGCGCCGAACGGGATGTGGAAGCTTTTGTGGGGAATATTCTCATTGACGATACCGATTACCTGCATGCGATACTCAACGACGTCACCCCCAGAGTGCGGGCCGAAATCGCCTTGTTGGCGGCCAAGGCAAAGGCAGAAGAAGCCAATGCCGCCAAGTCCGCTTTCCTGGCCAACATGAGTCACGAAATCCGTACGCCTCTCAATGGCGTGCTGGGTATGCTGCAGCTGCTTGAAGATACGCCGCTGTCCGAAGAGCAGGCCGACTTCGCGGAAATGGCATTGCAGGCCAGCCAACGCTTGAACCGGCTGTTAAGTGATATTCTGGATCTTTCCAAGGTGGAAGCGGGAAAACTTTCCCTGCATGAGGGGGAATTTTCCCTGGCCGAGGTTAGGGCTTCCGTGCTGGATATTTTCAGCGGCATGTGCAGAAAGAAGAAAGTGGGGTTGAGTTTCAGCCTGGATGAGCAATTACCGGAAAGAGTGATCGGTGATGATAACCGGTTGCGCCAGATACTTTTCAATTTGGTGGGCAATGCCGTCAAATTTACGGATGAAGGGCATATTCTTGTGAATGCTGTTCTTGCAAGGTCGAATATCAAGGGTGATATTTTGGGGATACATTTTACGGTGACTGATACGGGCTGCGGCATCCCCCAGGAACAGTTGCAAAGCATTTTCGATCCGTTCGAGCAGGTGGAAAACACTTACGTAAAAAAAGGCTCCGGCTTCGGGCTGGGGCTTGCCATTGTCAGTCGTCTGGTCGAGTTGATGGGGGGAACCATCGTGGTGGCCAGCGAAGAAGGAAGCGGTACGGTTTTCAGGGTGGAGTTGCCGTTTCACCTTAAACTTGCAGAGCAGCATTTAGAGGACTCAGAGTGCGGCCTGCTGCCGGATTGCTCCCCGCATGCGGCTGGTTTACATGTCTTGCTGGCGGAAGACGATCATGTCAGCCAGATGCTCGTCACCAGGCTTTTAGAAAAACAAGGCCATACGCTATTCGTTGTTGAGAACGGGAGCGAGGCGCTTCAAATTCTTCGGGAGCGTGAGTTTGATGTGATTCTGATGGATGTGCAGATGCCTGTGATGGACGGCCTGGCAACAACCCGCGCCATTCGGGAAGGCCAGGCCGGGGAAACAAAGACCAAAATTCCTATCATTGCTTTAACCGCCTATGCCATGGCCGGAGAAAGAGAGAAAATTATGAACTCCGGCATGAACGCTTTTCTTGCCAAACCTGTGGCTCTTAACAATTTGTTGGAGACCATCAGTCAGGTCTGCAACGGAGAAAATGCCGGTAATGCCGGCCAATAGAGCGATACTTTTCTATCTTCGGACGCAGCCTCGCTCCCCTGGATTTTTATACGCTGGATGTGAGACAATTTTATAAAAAAATTGTGTGGAATAACATCCTAAAATCGTTTATTATAACTGAGATTGCGCAAAGAAATGTATTTGCCGGATGCGCTTGAAACAGATTGGGGGCGAAATGCGTTTTCCAGGGTCCATCAGGCATAACTTGTTATTAGTGGTTTTGTTGGGGGTGCTGCCCTTGTCGGGCGTGATCGTGTCTTCCGGCATAGAGCGCCGGAACAATGAAATCGCGCACGCCAGACTGACAGCCCGGCGGCTGGCCGACTACTACGCCTTTTCGCAGGAATACGAACTCGAGCGCATCAAGAAGGTTCTTGAAAATCTGGCCGCTACGCAGGCGGTCCAGACCACTGACGAAGCGGCCTGCAATACGCTTTTTAAAGAGTACCTCGGGGCCAATCCCAATTACGCCAATTTCGCCATGATGGACACCAGGGGCTTTGCTGTGGCTTCCGCGCTTCCTTTCAAAAAACCGAAGGACCTTTCCAAGCGCAAGGAAATCATGACCGCGCTGGAATCGGGTACTTTTTCCATAGGCGAATATTCTGTGGGCAAGGTCAGCGGGCTGCAGATTCTTCCTGTCGCGTATCCGGTCCATGACGCAAGCGGACGGATGATCTGTATTCTCATCGCAACCTTGAAACTTCAGGAATACGCAGCCCTGTTCGAACGGGCCGAGTTGCCGCCAGGATCTGCTCTGGAGCTTGTTGATCACGCTGGCAGGCTTTTGTTTCGCTACCCTTTGCAGAAGCAGGAAATCGGAGATAAAATATCACCGGCTGTCTGGCAGCGTTTGTCGGAGATCAAAGGGGCGGGAATATTCAAGGACACCGGAAGCAACGGCGAGCGCCTGGTTTTGGCCGTAAACCGCGTCACAGCCACAAAAGACAACCTGCCGTATCTCAACATCATTGTTGGAATCCCTGAAAAAGTCCTTATCGCCAAGGCGGATGCGGTGACGTCCGTATATGTGACGTGGGGTATTTTTGCCTTTATTTTGTCCCTGTGGCTTGCCTTGCTGATCGGATATTTCGCTATCCATACCAGGATCCTGCATCTTGTGAATATTGCCCAACGCCTGGGGGCGGGGGATTTGAAAACGCGATCCTCGCTGGCGGGCTGCGGTGGAGAGATCGGGACCCTGGCCCAGGCCATCGACACCATGGCCGATGCATTGGAGCAGGATTCCATGGGGCGGGAAAAGGCCATGCGCGAGGCGGAGAAGGCCAACGCGGCAAAGTCTGAATTCCTCGCCAACATGAGCCACGAAATACGTACGCCGCTTAATGGCCTGCAGGGCATGATGCAACTTTTGCAGCTGACCGAGCTTGATACGGATCAAAAAGAATATGTGGAGCAGGCGCTGCTTTCCAGCGAACGCCTGGCGCTTTTGCTCTCGGATATTTTGGATTTATCCAGGGTTGAGGCGGGAAAAATGGCGATTGTTGCAGAGCCCTTTGACTTTGCGGAGGCCATGAACGCCATCGCGCTGCTGTTTGAAGCCGGCGTCATAGACAAAGGGCTGGATTTCCGGATGGTGCTGAATCCCGAGATTCCCTCCCATCTGGTGGGGGACGTGGCGCGTTTACAGCAGGTGCTCAGCAATCTGGTCGGTAATGCCGCCAAGTTTACCAGTGAGGGGTATATCGAAATTCAAGCCCACCCGGTACGGCAAAAAGCTCAGGAAGAATACCGGGTGCTTTTTTCCGTTACGGATACGGGCATCGGCATAGAACACAGCATGCTGGAAAAGGTCTTTTCAGCTTTTACTCAAGTGGAACAAAGTTATACGCGTCATTTTCAGGGGGCGGGACTGGGGCTGGCCATTTGTAAACGGCTGGTATTGCTCATGGGTGGCACCATGGCTGTCGAAAGCGAAGTAGGTGTGGGCTCAAGCTTCAATTTCAGTCTTCCGTTTGGATTGGACCACAGCCGCGGACGGAATGAGCAGGTGGCAACCAATCTGCTGCCTACGGCGCCTGTTCCGGATTGTTCGATTCTTGTCGCGGAAGATGACGCAGTGTCGTCTTTGCTTATTGTAAAACTGCTCAACAGGTACGGTTGCCGGACAACTGTGGTGACCGACGGAAAGCAGGCTCTTGCCAGACTGCGCGAGGAAGATTTTGACCTGGTGCTTATGGACGTGCAAATGCCCGTTCTGGACGGTGTTCAGGCAACAAAAGCCATTCGCCGGGGAGAATCCGGCCCGAAGAATAAGGATATTCCGATTATAGCCATGACCGCCTATGCCATGACCGGCGACAGGAACATATTTCTTGAGAACGGGATGGACGGTTATCTTACCAAACCGCTGGGAGTGGAAAAGCTATTCGATATGCTACATAAGGTGCTGTCTGCCGATACACGAAGGTCTTGAAACCGCCGGTCGCTCGGTTTGGGGCGGCCTGCTATTTTGCCTGCGCAGGTTTTTTCTCAAAATGCATATAATCCTTGTGCGACGACCAGTCGCCTCCCCAGGACCAGCCCATGGCCTTGAAGGCTTTGACCAGCGGATGGGCGGCATACAATGTTCCTGGTTGTGCCGGGTCGTAGGACGCGCCAGGAGGCAGCACTTTTTTGCCTTTTATAAAGGGGTTCTGTCTGGGGTTGATGTCCAGGGCCCAGCCGCGCGCATGGTAGGAGAGCTTCTTGCCGGAGACAATCTGCCGGTAGACGAAACCGGAGGTGTTGTTCGTGTCAGAACTAAGCCCGTAGGGAGCTTTGGCCAGGTTCGCCGGGTGCGCCACCGGAAGTACGGACTCTATGGGAAATCTGCTTTCCAGAGCTGACTGAAAGGCGCGGCGGACATCTGCTGCCAGGGCGCGGTCCATCACAATTTGCCCCTGGTGAATTTTACCATCGTAGCCGTAATAGAGCACGGCAATCAGTTCCTGTTTTTGCTGGATATCTGACGGCGTGCCCGGCGGCTGGTTTTCCAGAACCGCCTGGCTGAAACTCATGGCACTGTCAATGATGGGATCATTCAGCGTGCCCTGCGCAAAACAGGGAATTGCCTGGAGCAGCAGCAATAGGAAAAAAGCGGTGAGTATACAAAGGCGCATGGCCCGGTCAATAATCCGGTCCGCAGGCGATGGCAAGCGGCGTATGGCAGGTCATTCGCAGGTGTACGGACTGTCATGATATCGACAACTGCAGGAGCTATTCTGCAGGGGTTGCCTATGCGGATCAGGCTTCGGAGTGCAATAAAGGAGATGACTTCATGTTTAACCCGGTAAAAAGCAAACAGGCCGAACCCGTTTCCGAAGATCCCCTGGTATACGTGGGGCCGGAAAAGAATTTTTCGCCGTTTACCCGCTGCATCACCTTTGGCCAGGGGCATCTGGAGGAGCAGGAAGTGGAGAGCGTTGACAGCTCGTTATCCGCTGTGCCTCATGACCAGATCCGCTGGGTCAAGGTCGCGGGCGTACACGATACGGATTATGTCAAAACTATTTGCAACGAGTTCGGATTGCCGCATTCGCTGCAGGAAGACATGGTGGATGTTTCGCAGCGTCCCAAGTGCGAGGATCTGGACGAGTTGTTTGTGGTTATTTTGAAGACACTGGACTACGACCAGAAACAAAAAACGCTGCGGGTGGGGCAGATCAGCCTGGCGTTGGTGAACAATGCAGTCCTCACTTTTCAGGACGGCTCCAAGGCTCCGTTGGATGTCTGGCTGGAAAAGCTCAGAAGGGGGCGCCATCTCAAAAAGAACGACCCGTATTATACGTTTTTCGCCCTGATTTCCCTGATTCTGGACAGCTACATGACTACGCTGGGCAAGATCGCCGACGAAGTGCAGAATATGGAAGAAAAACTGCTCGACGTGCAGACCGAAAAAACCCTGTTCAATATGTATTCTCTGAAGCGGGTGACTGCCGTGCTTCGGAAGCATATCTGGCCGTTGCGCGAGGTCAATCATGTTCTGCTTCATAAACGGAATTCCAAAGAGGTCAGCCCCTACGCCAAGGTCTATCTGCGGGAAATCCGTGACGATACGCAGCAGGTCATCGATATGCTGGATATGTTGAGCAGCGTGGTTTCCAGTCTCATCGACCTCAACTCGGGCATTGCGGACATGCGGATGAACCGGGTCATGAAAGTGTTGACCGTGCTCGGTACGATTTTTTTACCCCTGACCTTCATCACAAGCCTCTATGGCATGAATTTCAAAAACATGCCCGAGTTGGAATGGCACTGGGGCTATTACATCTGCCTGGGCATCATGCTCTGCATCGCCTTCGCAATGCTGGGCTGGTTCAAAGCCAAGAAGTGGTTATAGGACAGAGGCAATAGTCTTTTTTGATGATATTGGATTGTAGAGATTGCTTGTCGTTTAGTATCTAAACTTTTTGTCGGCAAGAGACGGAATCAGCCATCTACAGATCGTAGATGGTTTCGTCTTTTTTGGGCGGGCGTAACCGGGCCGCAAGTCTGCCCCGGCCCCCAGCGGGGAGAAAGGGCATGTCCTGGTCCATATCGTCCAGAGCATCGCCCAGTTCGGCTTCCAGGGCTTCCGGATCTTCTCCGGCCTCCATGCGGCGCATGGCTTCTTCCATTACCGGGCTCATTTCCAGCCCCGCGGCTTTTGACAACTCGCGCATCACCCTGGCCGCGGCCTTGGGATCGTCTTCGTTCAGAGTACCGGCCTCGCGTTCGAGCAACTGCATGGCTCGCTCCATCTGGCCTGCGTCCAGATCGGGAATATTTTCGGCCGAGTCCTCACTGTCAGGCTTGTTTTTGGAAACAGCGAATACGGACGCCTGGCGTTCCAACTCGGGGCGCTTGCATTTCGGACAATTCGGACGCGCCTGCGTATCGATCCGCAGGGAGAAAAAAGTAAAAATGGTGTGGCAATCCGGACAGTAGAATTCGTACAACGGCATGTGCAGTGCTCCGCGAAATGGTTCAGTTGGACTCGTGCGTGGGAAAAGAGAGATATACTGTCGTGGTGCCCGTATCGTCATTACATTCGAGTCGAATGCTTCCGCCCTGTATTTCAGTCATCATTTTAGCGGAATAGGTGCCGAATCCGGTCCCACCGGGTTTGTCGGCAGTAACGAATTTTTCGAAAAATGATTCCCGGATCCCAGGCGGAACGGCTCCGTCATTGGTGATGGCGATATGTTGGCTATGGGGCTGGGAAAAGAGGGTGACGCTGATATCCTTGTTTTTACCCGAGGCTTCCATGGCGTTTTTGAGTAGGTTGGCAAGGATCGAATAGAGCAGGGCATGGTCTCCGTGGATAGAGAAATGCTCCTGATCGTTTTTCTGCCGAATGACTATGCCAAGTCCCTTTCTTTGTATGAGCTGTGAGAGATCCTCCTGGATATTATGCAGCAGTATGGCCACATCCACTGATTCGCGGCTGGTCACATAGCCGCCTCGCTCGATTTTCTGCAGAGTGAGGGAAGAGATGATGGCGTGGAGCATCCGGTAAGCAACTTTTTTCAACTCCATCAAAAGCTCATAATGCTCGTGGGACGTACTTGTTTCCTGAGTGAGGAAATCAAAACCGTGGATCAAGGTGGAAAGCGGTCCTTTCAGGTCGTGGCGTAAGATCTGATCCAGATCGGCGGTAAGCAGATGATGCTTTCTGGCGTCCAGTTCCTGTTTGGCTCGTGCCAGCAGAAGCAGGGTAAGGCCGCAGAAAAGAACAAAGGCCAGGCAGATTATGATGGTTTTCAAATAGCTGGCCAGGCGTTCGATGGAAAGGTAAGAGGCGGTTACGTCGGCATAAAGCTCAACGGCTCCGATGACTTTTTGATCTCCCATAATGGGCACATAGGTTTCCACCACATCCCGCAAAAGCATGTTTCCTTCCATGGAGCTGTCGTTTTTGCGGGTAAGCTTGGAAATGCTTTTTCCTTTGGCAAGGAATTGTTGAAAATACGCATCCGTATTTTGTCCGCCGATCTCAGCGGCTACTGTGGAATAAACGATAATCCCTTGGGCATTGTAAAAACGGATTTTATACAGATTGAGATCTTTGGCCATCGTGGCGAGGCTGTTGCGTGTTTCCGGAGTGAAGTCGTCCTGGGTGAGTTCAACCGGATTCAGCTGAAAGCTGTGCTGGACGTGATTTGCAAGATGTACGGCATCCTGCTCCATATGCAGCACCAGTTCCTGTGTAAAGGCGGGGAAAGCAACATTGATGAGCATTGCAGCCGCACCGGCAATGCACAGAGTACCGCACACCCAGACAAGCAGAGCGTACGTATTACGCAGTAACTCGAGAAAAATTTCGCGTCTGAGTAGCCACATGTTTTGCCCGTTCAATGTCATATTACGCATCAAAAGTCAGAAGGTTTTTCAAAAACTCATGTTAGCCTACTATAAGTTCGGAAGGCAAGAAATCAAGCTGTTGTTTCAATGCCGTAAGCGGCGTCTTTACCTATTCTCCAGTCTTTGAGACGCAGATCAATGCTTGCTACGCCGTTGAAGGTATCGATTTTCGGTGAAAAGGCCACTCGCATGGGGCTACCCACCACCTCGGGTTTGATTTTGTCCGCCATACGCCAGGCTTTGGCGCGCAGGGTTTTTCCGGATTCCGGGTCGGTCAGGTCCAGGGCCACATGCTTTTTGCCGAAAGTGCTGCAGTGGCGGACCGTGAGTCGGGGCGAGGCAAAAACAGGCTCCGGATTGCCGATGCCGAACGGTTGGAGCATTTCCAGCTCTTTGAGAAGCGTATAATCCAGCGGACCGAATCCGAGTTCGGCGTCCACTTTTAGCCGAGGTTCCAGAGGGGAGTCGCCTATCTGCGCTGCCACGGCCTGGTGAAAACGCTCCCGCAACGATTCCAGAGCCTCGTGAGGCAGACTCAGACCGGCTGCCTGGCGGTGCCCGCCGAAGCTGGACAGGATGTCGGCGCATTCCTGCAACCCCGCATGCAGATCGAATTCGGAGATGCTTCGACCGGAGCCCTTCATCCGGCCGTTTTCATCGCAGAGGATCAGAGTCGGCCGGTACCAGGCTTCCACCACGCGCGAAGCCACAATGCCGATGACACCCTGGTGCCAGTCCGAACCGTAAAGCACCATTCCCAACCGCTGACTCTGTTCCTGAGCCTGTTCCAGGGCCTGCTCCAGAATCCGTTCCTCTTCCTTGCGCCGCTCGACGTTCAGGGCGTCCAGTTTTCTGGCCAACGGCCGGGCGCTGTCCACGTCGGGCGACAGCAGCAATTCCAAGGCCTGGTATGCGTCTCCTACGCGTCCGGCCGCATTGATTCGTGGGGCCAGGCCAAAGGTCACCTGCCCGGTTCCAAGGGGGGCGTTGATAGCGAATCCGCAGGCTTCCTTGAGAGCCGCGATGCCGGGGCGCCGGGCTTCTGCAATGAGCAGCAGGCCGTTTTTGGCCAGGATGCGGTTTTGTCCGGACAAAGGCACCACGTCGGCCAGAGTGCCCAGAGCCACCAGGTCCAGAAAGCACCGCATGTCCAGCGGTGGGCCGGAGAGCAGGCGATTGACGCGGCAGAGCAGAAAAAATGCCACCCCCACGCCGGCAAGGTCCGCGAGTCCCGGATCGCCGCAGGTGGAAAGGCGCGGATTGCAGATGGCTTCGGCCTGGGGCAGGGTCTCTCCCGGCAGGTGGTGGTCCGTGACAATGACCTGGATCCCGTAGGATCTGGCCAGCTCGATGTTGTCCGTATCGGTAATGCCGCAATCCACTGTCAGCAGAACCTGGGTTCCCTTGTCGCGAAGTTCCTTGAGTCCTTGCGGGCTCAGGCCGTAGCCTTCGTCCTGGCGCTGCGGAATGTGGTGCAGGGCCGAATGCCCGCGCAGTTGCAGAAATTCCTTAACCATGGCCGTGGAGGTCACGCCGTCCACGTCGTAATCCCCCCAGACCGCGATCTGTTTGCCCGCTTCAAGGGCGGCGGCCAGAGCCTCGGCAGCCGGTTCGAGCCCTGGGATGCAGGAGGGGGGTGCCAGGTGGCGCAGGCCCGGGCTCAGATAGCGGTCCATTTCTTCGGCTTCGCACAAGCCTCGTTTCCACAACAGGGATACCAGCAGTGGGGATACGGTCAGTATCCGGCTCAGTCGGTTGCATTCGGTTTCAGATGGCAAAGCCTGTTCGCTATTTCGCATACACCAACGCATGATGTTCTCCGGTAAAAAGGCAGTAGAAAAAAACGGCGAGGGAGAAGTCAGGCCAGTGCGCCGACAAACTGGGAAAGTTCCTCGCCTTCAAGCAAGGGCATGATTTCATCAAGCAGTGCTTCAGGAGTCAAGCCGTGTTTTGCAAAAAGCTGTGCTGCTTCCTCCGGGAGGACGTAGTCCGGATCCAAATGCGCATGGTGCAGGGCGTTGGCCATGCAGATGATGCCAGCTTCCGCGCTGAAATCAGGCGCAAGGGCCGGAGAGTGGTGCCAGTTGACGGGTTCGTGGAGTTCGGCCGGAAGATTCCAGGAATTCAGGGTCAGGGCGCCGAGAAGTCCGTGCTCAAGTCCCCAGTGGGCTTCTTCGGCCAGGTTATACTCCATGAGACCGGCCAGCTTGTGTATGGCGAGCCAGTCCTGCGGACGGTAGAGCGCGATAAGCAGTTTGCCGAAATCATGCAGCAGACCGGAGGTGAAAGACAGATCAGGAGCGGCCAGGCGGTTTTTTTCCGCCAGCATCCTGCTGATCAGTCCCACGGCCAGCTGGTGGGTCCAGTGCGCCTGCAGATCGAATTCGCGGGGCAGGTTGTGCTGGTTGCAGAGTCCTTGCGTGCCGATGATCAGCACCAGGTTGCGCAGTTCTTTGAGTCCGATCAGGGCTACCGCGCGTCCGATGGAGGAAACATTGCCCTGCAGGCCGTAAAAGGCCGAATTGGCGAGAGCCAGAATTCTGGCGCTGAGTCCCTGGTCGCGTCCGATGGTTTCGGCGATTTCATCGGCCGTAGCGAAGGAGTCCGTGCTGGTGGAGGAAAACAAATCGCGCAACAACGACGGGGAGTAGGGAAGATCCTTGCGAATTTCCGCGAGATCTTGAAGAAACTGTTGCCCGCGGGCCTGGTCCGTCATGTAGATTCCGTCAGAGATTCAGTTTGTATTTGTCGGCAGCCTCGCCATTGGGGCTTGAGTCGTCATCGGTCTCGGAAAAAAGCGACGCGTTGGGATTCAGTTCGCCCTCTTCGTTAAGAACGCCTTTGCTTTTGAGCCAGTCCAGAAAATGGAGGGCTGCCTCCAGGTCGGGATTCATGCTCAGGGCTGTCTGGAGATGCTGCACCGCAAGCTCCAGCTCGTTTTTGGCCAGGTAGGCACGGGCGATGTTGTAATGCAGGTTTTCGTCGCCCTTGGACAGGTCCAGAGCCCGTGTGTAGTAGTCCACGGCCTGATCGTACATTTTGTTTTTGCGCAGGCTGATGCCGAAATCGTTGAACAGATGCTTGTGCTCTGGTTCGAACGCCGCGTCCAGGTTCACCAGCCGTTCGAAAATATTATCGGCTTTTTTTGTTTCGCCCCTGGAAAGGTAGGTCAGTCCGAGTCCGAAATTGGCGCGGACATTGTCCAGGTCGATGTTCAGGGCGTTCTGGTATTCGAATTCGGCGCTGAAGCTTTTGCCTTTGTTACGGTGTGATTCGCCAAGCTCGATGGCTTCGTTGAGCTTTTGGATCGCCGGATAGACCGAATGCAGATAAAACTCCGGCTCGGGAGAAAATTTGCTGAGAAATTCTTCTTTGACGATGGATTTTTTGGGTCCGGACGGGACGCAGTTGATATTCAGCGGCTGGAGCTGGATGTTGCCGTTTTCCTGCTCCTCGCACATCCAGAAGGTCTTCTGGATGGTTTTGCGTACGGTGGTGCCTGTGCCGACTTTTTCAATGGTCTGTGTGGAAAAAACACCCCGGATACGTTGCTTTTTCGGGTCGGAAGTATCCGGCTTGGTCACATCGGGAACATCCGCGTCGGCAGTCGGACCAGGGGCGTCTGCAACCTGGGCTTGAGTGTCTGCGCCGGATTCCTCTCCCAATTCAAGGGTTTCCTTGTCTACGTGAAGAGCCTGTTTTTCCGCTTCCGCCATTGTTTTCCCCGTATAAGCAATTGCGTACTAAAAACATTACGCGGCCCCGCTGGGCAGGATTATCCAAGATTACAGACGGAATTTTACACTAAACTATCAAAAAAAACAATGTCTTTAGGAGAGTTAAGCTCGTGTTTGCGCCAGTAGTCCCTCCAGAAAGCGTTTATGAAGCTTTGGATTGAGGGTTTCACGAATATAGGCGGCGCGGAGTTGCTCGTAGGCCAGATCCAGATCATCGTTGACGATCACCGCGTCGAATTCATGCGCCAGGGCGATTTCGCCCGCCGTATTGGCCAGACGCGTGGCAATGGCATCATCGGAATCCGTCCCCCGGTGGCACAAGCGTTCCTTCAGAGTGTCGAACGAAGGCGGCAGGATGAAAAGATACAGGCCGGGCAGCAAGGTACGCAGCTTCTGCGCGCCCTGAACGTCTATATCCAGAAGCACGTCTCTTCCCTGTTGCAGCAGTTCCTGCACGCCGGCCAGCGGCGTTCCGTAGTAGTTGCCATGCACAAAGGCCCATTCGGCAAAATAATTTTTGTCGATCCGTTCCTTGAAGGTTTCCTTGTCGATGAAGTGGTAGTCCACTCCGTCCTTTTCCTGGCCCCGGGGGGCGCGGGTGGTGCAGGAAATGGAGTACCCGAAGTTGGAGAATTCTTCCCGCAGCCGCGTCAGCAGGGTGGTTTTCCCCGTACCGGATGGCGCGCACACTGTCAGCACCACGCCGCGTTCATGCTTATACATCAGGAATCCTCCTCCTGGGTGAAGCGCTGGCCAATGGTTTCGGCCTGAATGGCGGACAAAATGATATGGTTGGAGTCCGTTACAATAATGGAGCGGGTTTTACGTCCCTGGGTCGCATCGATAAGGCGTCCTTCCTGACGCGCGTCTTCACGCAGCCGGCGCATGGGGGCGGATGTGGGGTTCACGATGGCCACCACGCGCATGTTGACGACGTAATTTCCGAATCCGATATTGAGAAGCTTTTGTTTTTGCATGGAACATCCGTTGGAGGTTCAGGATTGTGCAGCGGGATTATTCCAGATTCTGCACCTGTTCCCGGCATTTTTCAAGCTCGACCTTGAAATCCACCACCAGTTCGGAAATCTGCGAATCCTGGGCCTTGTTGCCGCAGGTGTTTATCTCGCGGAAGCACTCCTGCAGGGTGAAATCGAGTCTTTTTCCCAACTCTCCGCCGTTCTTGGCAATCTGGCGCAGACGTCCCAGGTGCGCGCCGAGCCGGGAAAGCTCCTCGCTGACGTCGAGCTTGTCAGTAAGCACGGCTACTTCCTGCAGCAGGCGGTTGGGGTCCAGGTCGATGGAATAGGTTTCCAATGTGTTCTGGACGCGTGTCCGCAGCTGTTCGATTTTCTCTTCCTTGACCTGTGGAATCCGTTCCGTGATGCGGGCGAGAAGCGATTCCAGATTTTCGAAGCGGGCGGAAAGGTCGGCAATGGTGGCGGCGCCTTCTCTGGCGCGGGAGTTGTTCCAGTCGTCCAGGACGGAGCGCAGCCCCTGTTCCAGGCTTTGCGCCAGCTCCTTATCCGGTTCGCCGGATTCGTCTTCCCACAAGGAGGAAATGTTCAGCAGGCGGTTCAGATCAGGCGCGAGCACGGTCTGGCGTTCCTGGGCAAAGGCTTCGAGCTGGTCGAGCATGGCTCCGGCCTGTACGGTGTTGAGGGTGGCGCCCAGAAGGTCCGGCCGGCTGACATGCAGTTGTAGTGAAACTTCCAGCCGTCCGCGTCCGGCTTTTTCCCGGACAATGCGTTCCCATTCCGTTTCCAGGCAACGCAAGGACCAGGGCATACGCCAGCGAAGGTCCAGGTGGCGTCCGTTGACGCTGCGAATTTCCCAAGTTTGCGTCCAGCCGCTATCTTGTGCGGAGATTCTTCCGAATCCCGTCATGCTTTTAGCCATGAGTATCATCCTGTAAAAGTGTTACCATTATGCAAATCCGTTCGCGCCTGTTTATAAATTTTGCGCAATTCATGCAAATGTTCGCGCAGGGGCGAACCGGCGTAATCCGGAAAAGTCCAGGGATGGACCTGCCAATCTCCGCCCTGGAAGGTCAGCGTCAGGTCCGCCCAGATGCCTTGCCCCAGGTAAATTCTATGGCTGAAGTTTTTGCCGGTGGCAAGCACAAGCCGTTCCAGGGTCAGGATGCCGGGGTCGAGGTTGCAGCGGCGCGTACCGTCCGGCCGGGCCAGTTGCATCTCCCAGGTGTTGGTCAGCAGCTTGACCGCAGCCAGTTCGTCCTGCGGCAGAAGCCGTTCAAAGGCCATGACCCGGCGCATGATGGGCGTACCCAGTTCGGCGTCGTAATAGGCTGTCCGGTCGAAAAGAAAAGGCTCGGTCAGGTAGCAGAACGGACCGAATTCCTGCCGCAGCAATGATTCCAGCTCGGGCCAGAGTTTTTCCATCTGCGCGCTGAGTACGGAGAGAAATAACAAGGCCGGGTCCGGAATTTTGGGCGTACTCATGGTGCGGCCTCCTGGTCCGGCATACGGACCAGCAGAACGCCTTTTTCCTTGCCAACCGGCACGGCCTGAAGCAGCGAACGCTCCGGCGCGTCGGGCTGTGGTCCGGTTATCCGGCAGGAGACGTAGTACTCGTTCATGCCCGCGCCGGTGGCCTTGTCGCGCAGGGCCAGCTGCACCAGAGGCAAGCCGGTCTGGCTTGTGATGAAAGCCTGCTTTTTTTTCGCCACAAGAGCGCGCAGCCGCGCGGCGCGCTCTTTGCGTACGTCCAGTCCGAGCTGCTCCGCGAACTTTGCCGCGGGCGTGCCCGGGCGCGGAGAATAAGGAAATACATGCGCATAGCTCAGGGGCAGGGCGGCCGCCAGGTCGTAGGTTTCCGCGTACTGGTCCTCGTTTTCTCCGGGAAAACCGACCAGCAGATCGGCGCCGAGGCCCAGTGCCGGAAGCCGTGCCGTCAGCCGGCGGACCATTTCCAGGATATCCTGCGGACCGTAATGTCCGCGTCCCATGCGCCGCAAAACCTCCGGACTGCCGCTCTGGATGGAAAGGTGCAGATGCGGACAGACGATACGCGTACTGGACAGGACGTCCAGGCCCTTTTCTCCCAGCTGGGCAGGGTCCAGCGAACTGCAGCGCAGGCGCCCGGTTCCCTGCCAGCGGGGCGCGAGCTGCGCGTCCAGCCAGGCCAGCAGATCCCAGAAATCGCTGCCGGAATCCTGTTCGTGGTGCAGAAATTCGTATTGGCGCAGGTTGATGCCGCTGAGGACGACTTCGCCCACTCCCGCGGCAAACAGGCGCTGGATTTCCTGCAGAATCTCTTCTGCCGGGCGGCTGCGCGCCGGGCCGCGCGCCAGGGGAACGATGCAATAGGTGCAGCGGTGCGAACACCCGTCCTGGATTTTGACCACGGCCCGGGCCCGATCATAATTGCTGATGCGGAAAGGGGGAAAGTCCGTCTCCGCGGATGGCGGCGTCTGGGTAAAGGGGGCTAGAAGCTGGGCCTTGTCCGGTTGTTCCAGGCAACCGACCACGCCGGGAATTTTGCGAAGTTCCTTGCCGTGGAATTTGGCCGCGCAGCCGGTGACCAGAATCCGGGCCTGAGGGTTTGCGCGGTTGGCGGAGCGGATGGTGTGCCGCAGATCCCGCACGGCGTTTTCCGTGACAGCGCAGGAGTTCACCAGAACCCATTCGGCTGCTTCGGGTGTCTCGTGTTCGACCAGTCCCAGAGCGGCCCAGGCTTCGCGAATGGCCTGGCTTTCATACTGGTTGCTGCGGCAACCCAGAGTGAGGATGCAGAAATGAGTGAAGCGCTCCAGGGGGAACAGCGGTTGCTTTGTGGGCAAGTCAATCTCGTGCGGTTAGTGTTTTTGCAAAGTGGAAGAACCCAGGTACGTATCCGTGAAATCGCTGAGCGTAAAGGTCAAAGACAGTTCGCCCGCGGGCGTCACTGTACCCGAATAGGTGCCTTTGTCCCCCACCATCGTCAGATTCCCATCCGGGTCCGCCAGGCCGATGATGGTCTGTTTCTTGCCGTCACGTTGAAGCGTGCCGTAAAACCGCCCTCCATCCTGTTTGTCGATACGCAGCACCAGTTCGGTATCAACGAATTCCGGCACGGCATCGGGATTGACCTTCTGGGTTTTGGCGAAATGTACGGCCTGCTCCGTGCCCTGCCAGGTGCCCAGCAGCGAGTCGGGAAAGGCCCAGGTTACGGACCAGCTGGCAAGTACCAGCACCACGGTAAGAAACATGGATTTGCTGCGCATGACGTACTCCTTGCTTAGAGAAACATTTGGAGGACTGGTAAGGAACTTTTCCGAGCAGTTCCTTACGTCGCCGGCATCTCCCCGCCGACAGAATCGATGATTCCGGCGGCCAGTACGTGTCCGGATGGCGCGTAGACCACGGCGAGCTGGCCGGGGGCGGGCAGGGCGTGAGGCTCATGGAAAATTACCCGAAAGCTGCGGTCTTTTTCCGAAACCTCCACCTCAGCGGGCGCGGCCTTCTGGCGGTAGCGCGTCTGCACCAGCAGCTCCTCGGGCCATTGGCCGGACGGAAGATGGTACACACATTCTGCGGCAGAGCATACGCGCGTGTATTGTTCGTGCTCCGGCCCGACGATCAACGCATTCCGCTTCATGTCCTTGCCCAGGACGTAGAGCGGGGCTTTCCAGGCAACGCCCAACCCGCGACGCTGGCCCAGGGTATAGCGCCAGAGCCCCTGATGGCGGCCGACAACCTGGCCGAACTCCTTGCCGTCTTTAATCACAATAGGGCCTTCTCCGGGAAGGTCAAGCGAAAGCTCGCGGCCGGTCTGGTGCAGAAATTCCCGATAATCGTTGTCCGGAATAAAGCAGATTTCCCGGCTGGCAGTGGGGTTGGGCGGCTCCAGTCCGCGCGTACGCAACGCGTCCAGCGTATGCTCCTTGAAGGACTCCCCCAGAGGAAACCGGGCCAGTGCCAGCCGCTCGGGCGGGGTCAAGGACATGAAGTAGCTCTGATCCTTGCCCGGATCGCTCCCGCGACAGAGTAGCACCGTTCCGTTGGCATAGGGCGTACGTCGTGCGTAATGGCCGGTGGCGATGCCCTCGGCGCCCAGTTCGCGGCATTTGTCCAGCAGCAGGCCGAACTTGACGCGCGGATTGCAGAGCCCGCAGGGGTTGGGCGTATGCCCGGCCGCATAGGCGCGGGCAAAGGGATTGATGACCCGTTGCTTGAATTCCCGGCGTACGTCCAGAATGTGCAGAGGGATGTCCAGACGCGCGCATTGACGCTCCATGGCTTGTTCGCGTTCCAGGCCGGCGGCGTCGGGCGCGAAAAAACGCCCGTGTACGGCCAGCAGCCGGTGCCCGGCTTCCTGCAGCAAGGCCAGAGCCAGCAAACTGTCCGCGCCTCCGCTGATTGCGACGGCAAGGGATGCGTCATGCCCCATCATGATGCCGCCCCTCCAGCGTCCTGAAAAATCTTGACTTTTTTCATAACTTGCGTATTACATTGAAGCGTGGGAAGCTGCGTCGACGTCCGAAAGGAGGAGCAGACATGCGACAGATCTCCGCTTTTTTTGTTTTGATTTTACTCCTTGCCGCGTTGACGGCCGGGTGCGCCAAGAACCCGGAAATATCGATTTCCGGACAACATGACGTTACCTTCGAATACCGGAAAAACTGACCGGCGGCTCGTTCCGGAAGCTATACATCCCAGGCGCCAGCGGGACAGGAGGACAAGAGGAACAGATGGATACCTTCGAACCCATCCTGTATATCAGTATGCGCACCGGAATGGAAATCCATGAGCATTTCCAGGCACGGGAGCGCTGGCAGCTGGAAACGGGAAAAATACTCAAATCGTCCGCACAGGGGCGTGACTACAAATATTACCGCATCGTGGGCGTGGAAGACGACGAAGTCAATACCAAGGTCTATCTCAAGCCTATCCCCATCCATTTCTCCCAGGTATTCAAGCTGATCCTGATAGCCGCACTGGGCTGGTTCGTTTTCAACGCTTGGTGGAAAATGCTCATCGGGTAATCCGGGTTGCCGCGCGTCTTTCCTGGGGAAGGGTTTCACCCCAAGGGGCCGCGCTCTGTCAAGAAAAAACACGGCTGTATTGCGTGATGCCGACATCTGTATTTTTACTGCTGAAAAAAGCCGGCGTATGTGTCCGGCGTCCGAACTGTTTCCCAAATTCCACTCTGTCGTCATCCAAGATATGGCAGCCTGGAATACAGATACAAAAAAATTTTACGGTTGATATACATTCTGATTGCCGTTCTTTCAGCTTTTTACGGCTGCAAGGAAGACCCTGCTGTCACTTGAAGCAATCGATGTTTTTTTGGAGAACCGACAACCAAGCGAGGTACGCATGGAACTGACCGATGCCGTGGAGAATATGGTCTGCGTAGCAAAAGGCCCGAAAAACGGTCCGGCGCCCATTCCCCAGGAGGGACGCTGGGTACAGGCTTATGAAATCAAAGACATTTGCGGATTGTCCCATGGTATTGGCGGTTGTGCGCCGCACCAGGGCGGCTGCAAACTGACGCTGAACGTCAAACAGGGCATCATTCAGGAAGCGCTGGTGGAGATCCTCGGCTGTTCGGGGGCCACCCATTCCGCGGCCATGGCCTGTGAAATCCTTCCCGGCAAGACCCTGCTGGAGGCGCTGAATACGGACCTGGTCTGCGACGCCATCAACACCGCCATGCGCGAACTGTTTACCCAGATGGTTTACGGGCGCAGCCAGACCGCTTTTTCCGCCAACGGATTGCCCGTGGGCGCGGGGATGGAAGATCTGGGCAAAGGCTTGAGAAGCCAGCTGGGCACCATGTACGGCACTCTGGAAAAAGGACCGCGTTACCTGGAAATGACGGAAGGTTATGTGCGCGAACTGGCCCTGGATGGTGACGATGAGATCATCGGCTACAAATACACCAATCTCGGCAAGATGATGCAGGCCATCGACGCGGGCACGGACCCGGCCGAGGCTCTGAAGCAGGCCACGGGCACATACGGCCGTTTTGATGAAGCCGTCCGGACAATCAACCCCAGGCTCAAATAGGAGGGCGGCATGGAACTTTTTGAAAATTACGACAAGCGTATCGGGCAGATCACGCCCGTACTTGAAAAATACGGCATGAAAAGCCTGGACGAGGCCAAGGACGTTTGCGCCGGCAAAGGACTGGACGTTTACGGCATGGTACGCGGCATTCAGTCCATCTGTTTTGAAAACGCCTGCTGGGCCTATACGCTGGGCGCCGCCATGGCCATCAAGCAGGACGTGCATTCGGCCAAGGAAGCGGCCGTGATCATCGGCGAGAGTTTGCAGGCTTTCTGCATTCCCGGATCCGTGGCGGACCAGCGCAAGGTGGGGCTCGGGCACGGCAACCTGGCCGCCATGCTTCTGGACGAAGCGACCAGCTGCTTCGCGTTTGTGGCCGGGCACGAGTCCTTTGCGGCCGCTGAAGGCGCGCTGGGTATTGCCCGTTCCGCCAACAAAGTACGCAGCGTACCCTTGCGGGTAATCCTCAACGGTCTGGGCAAGGACGCCGCGCATATCATTTCGCGTATCAATGGGTTCACCCACGTCAAAACCGCCTACGACTACTATACGGGCACGCTGCGCATCGTGGAGGAGCATGCCTACTCCAAAGGTGAACGCGCGCAGGTTCGCTGCTATGGCTGTGACGACGTGAGCGAAGGTGTGGCCATCTTGCACCATGAGAAAGTGGATGCCTCCATCACGGGCAATTCCACCAATCCCACCCGGTTTACCCACCCGGTAGTGGGTACGTACAAGAAAGAGTGCGTGGAGCAGGGCAAGAAGTACTTCTCCGTGGCATCCGGAGGCGGTACGGGCCGTACGTTGCATCCGGACAACATGAAGGCCGGGCCTGCTTCCTACGGCATGACCGATACCATGGGCCGTATGCATTCGGACGCGCAGTTCGCCGGATCGTCCTCAGTGCCCGCGCATGTTGAAATGATGGGTTTTCTGGGCATGGGCAACAACCCCATCGTGGGCGCCACCGTCAGCGTGGCTGTGGCCGTGTCCCAGGCTTAGAGAAAAAACAGAAAGGTCGTGGGGGCGTTTCGCCCCCACGACCCATAAACTTGATTTTAACGTTTCCGGAGGCCTTCCGGAAACATTATCCCTGCATTCCCCGGGGTACGCCCAGCTGCGGGAGCGCCTGTTCCAGCGCATGACCAATGGACAGCAGGCGGTCCTCCTTAAAGGCCTTGCCGATGAGGTGCATGCCCACGGGCATTTGGCTCTGCGCGCCCAGTCCCACGGGCAGGCTCAGGCCCGGCAGTCCGGCCAGGTTGACCGGCAGGGTGAAAATATCCATCAGGTACATCTTGAGCGGATCATCGATGAGTTCGCCCAGCTTCCAGGCTGTCACGGGTGAGACAGGTCCGCAGATTACGTCGCAGGACTCGAAGGCGTCCAGAAAATCCTGGCGGATCAGCCGCCGCACCTGGGCCGCTTTGCGGTAGTAGGCGTCGTAATAACCGGCCGAAAGCACGTAGGTCCCGATGATGATCCGGCGCTGTACTTCGTCGCCGAAGCCTTCGCTGCGGGACTTGACGTACATGTCGATGAGGTCCGCGGGATCCTTGGCGCGATGGCCGTAGCGGACGCCGTCAAAGCGCGCCAGGTTGGAGCTGGCTTCGGCCATGGCGATGATGTAGTAGGTGGCCACGGCATAGGCCGTATGGGGCAGGGAGACAGGCACCAACTCGGCGCCCAGATCTTTGGCCTTGGTCAATGCTTCATCCAGGGCCACTTGCACTTCCGGATGCGAGCCAGTGTCTCCAAAAAATTCCTTAGGCATGCCGATTCTCACGCCTTTGAGATCCTGCTGCTGCAGCGGGCCGAGGTAATCCGGCACCTCCACTTTGGAGCAGGTGGCGTCCTTGCTGTCGTGTCCGGCCATGACCTGGAGCATCAACGCGGCGTCCTCCACCGTACGGGTCAAGGGGCCGGCCTGGTCCAGGGACGAACCATAGGCCACCAGTCCGTAGCGTGAAATGCGTCCGTAGGTGGGTTTGAGGCCCACACAGCCGCACAGGGAGGCGGGCTGGCGAATGGAGCCGCCCGTATCTGTGCCGATGGATGCGTAGACCTGGCCGGCAGCAACGCCGGCTGCCGCGCCGCCGCTCGAACCTCCGGGAATGCGCTCGAGGTCCCAGGGATTTTTGGTGGGGCCGTGGCAGGAACTCTCAGTGGTGGACCCCATGGCGAATTCGTCCATGTTGGTCTTGCCCACCACGACAGAGCCCGCATCCAGGATTTTGTCCACACAGAAAGCGTTATAAAACGGCTTGAAATTATGAAGGATTCTGGAGCCGCAGGTGTTGGTGACACCCTTGAGCGTGATCAGGTCCTTGACGGCGACGGGCACGCCCCAAAGCGGTTTTGCCGAATCGGGCCCCTGGCTATCCAGCTTTTTGGCCTGTTCCAGGGCCTGTTCGCCCAGCACCGTCACCATGGCGTTGCATTTGGGCTCTGTTGCCGCAATGCGGTCCAGACTGGCCTGCATGGTTTCCTGGGCGCTGATTTCCTTGGCGCGAAGCATATCGCGAATCTTGGTCAGCGACAGATAGGACAACTCGGACATGAGAACTTCCCTCTCTGAAAAAAGAAAAATCTATGAATGCATCTGTGATGGTCCGCCTGGAGCGGGCCGCATCAGACGATTTTGGGAACGATAAAAAACTGACCGTCGGCTTCTGGCGCGTTGTCCAGAACCTGGTCGCGGCTGACCCGTTTTTCCACCACGTCCTCGCGAAAGACCGTGCCGTGCGAGACCGGGCTGTACAACGGTTCCACGCCGGAGGTGTCCACCTCGCCCAGGGTTTCCATATGGCCGAGGATATCGTTGAACTGTTGGGCGAACAGTTCGAGCTTGTCCTGCGGAGGATCAAGACGGGCCAGACGGGCGATACGCGCCGCGTCTTCAGCCGTGAGTTTTGTTTTGCTCTCAGACATGTTTCTCTCCAGTATCTTCTTGGCCGGTCGCAACCCAGCCGAAACAATCTCATTTCCACAAAGCGTGCGGCTTGTCAAAAAGGCATCCGGTTCTTTTTCTTCTGCTGCCAGTGAACCTGTTTATTCCGCCGGCGTCGTCTCCTGCGTGTTCTGATCGGGCAGCTGCTGGTACGAGCGAATGATGTAGTTCTGTTCCGGCTGCTTCTGGGGTTGTTGCTGCTGTTGCTGATTTGCCGGATAAGGAACGTCAGGCATGTCGCTGGGAATTTCTTCTCCCTGCTGTACGGCGTCAGGAGCGGATCCTGGTGCGGCGGGCTGGCTTTCCGGTACGGGCGTCGGGCCCACGTCCTGGAGGAGCGTATAACCGGTCTGTGTGGGTTTGAACACAAACAGGTGCTGCGTGGCCTGGCCGGTGGCGTCCCAACTCAGCGGAGCCATGCTCCAGCTGATGTTCTGCGCGCTTTGCAGTTTCTGGTTGATCAGCTGCGGCTGCCAGTCGGCCGGGATATCGCCCAGATTGGCGGCCATGCGGACGAAGTCGTAGCCCAGGGCCACCCAAAAATCTGGCTCGGGCTGTCTGGCCGCGCGTACGCGCTGCATCAGAGCGGTTGTGGCGGGCGTGCTGTTGTGCTCCCACCAGACGCCGGGGAAGATGGTTTTATGAAAACTGGGCATCTCGGCGTATTTTTTCTTGGCCAGGGTCTGCCCCCAGATGGTGGTGCCCATGACCAGCATGTTTTCCGCTCCGTGATACATCAGATAGGGTACGAGCATTTCGGCATCGGACCAATCGCCCGGCATAAACACCGCGTTGCAGCCCGATTTTACCACATCGCCGACCCTGTCGCCCCAGTGCAGAGATTCCTTGGGTGGATAATTGATACGCGTACTGATGGCCATGCCGCGCGACACAGCTGATTGTTCGAACAGTTGCGCCATCTTCAGGCCGTACTGGTCGTCCGGAGCGAGAATGCCGACGTTGGTGGCGCTGAAGGAGTCAGTGGCCGCATCCAGCAGGGTGTGGATTTGGTCCGTGGGGCTGGAGAAAAAGCGCCAGGCGTCCTGTCCTTCGCGCGCGTCGCCCAGGCTGGACAAAAAGGTGAAGACCGGTTTGCTGCGGATCAGACCGCTGGACTGCATGCGTTTGAAAACGTCCACCTGCAGCGGACCACCCACAATGCGGATGCCTTCGGGCAGGCCGCGAAGGGTGTTTTCCCAGTCCGCGGAGTCGCTGTTGATGATCTGGATGTCCAGGCTGATGCCTTGCTGGGCCAGTTCGGCCTGCGCATAACCCGCTCCGCGTACGACTTTGCTGCCGACGCGTCCGTAGGGTCCGGTGATGGGCAGCACCAGGGCGATGCCTTTGGCGTCGCCGGAGGGTTTTTCAATGCCCAGTACTTCTGAAATCAGCTCCTTATCCGCAAGAAAGGGGCTCAGTTCCTGCACCATGCGCGCTCCCTGGGCTTTGCCCGCAGGGGTTGCATACAGACGCCGGGCCAGTTCGAGCCGCAATATTGTGGCCGGAAAATGGTTGTGTTCGTTGGGAGGCAGATAGGACAGCAAAGACTGGATGTTTGATTCGGGCAGCTCGGCGAGATTCAGGAAAAAGGAGCGTTCGATCACAGCCTGGGCCTCGCGCCCCTCGCCAAGGGCGATATTACGTACGTCCATCAGCATGGTGTAGGCGTTCTGCATGTCTCCCTGTTTCAGGCTGAGGGCGGCCAGAATGGCGCCTGCGCCCGCGCGCAGGCGAGCGGGACGGTTCTGGTTCTGGTAGAGTTCGCTGAGTTGCTGACGGCCTTGGTCGGTATTGACGACGCCCTGGAGCGTCCGCAGGGTGGCATCCTGCCAGAGCACGGACTGCTGGCCTTCAGGCAATAGTTTTTCCCAAATGGGCAGGGACTGCAGAGCGCGTTGATAGTGTTTGTTTTGGATGGCGCTTTCCATGAAGCGCTCCCAACCTTGCAGCCGTTCCTGCTTGGTCAGATCGGGCTGTTGCAGCAGCCTGGCGTAGAGCTTTTCGCTCTGGCCGTAGTTTTTCTGCTCCCAGGCTTTGGCTGCCTGCTCCCGGAGGTTCACTTCGGGCTTGGGCTGGGTGGTGCGTACGGGCTCCGGCGAGGAAGTCAGTTCGTGGATGGCGCCGCAGCCGGCAAGGGCGAAGACAATGGTGCACAAGCAGAGTGCGAGCAGAATGCGGCACGCATTGGACGTCTGACATATTAAGCGGGTATTCATGAGGGATCCTGACGCTTTGTTTGGAGATATTGCGAGGGTTGTGGAATGATAATAATCCTAATATATTATGGTATAAAACTATACTACAATATACGGAATGTGCCTGAAATTCAAGGACCGGAGCACAGGATTTACAAAGATATAGCACAATCCGGGGATTGTCCGTCATGAGCTCGTTACATTGAATGGGAGGAGTGTAAAGAGTTTACCGGCTTCGTGTAAGAACGCATGTTCCTCCGAGCAGAAGCAGGCCAAAAAAGATCAGGAACCAGGGCTGGCTGAAGCCAACATCGATCCAGTCCGTATGGATGGCTTCAATGGCGCCGGAATCCCATTTGCCGAGTTGCGGGCGGCTCATGCCGCGCGCATCGGTGGTTACGGAAGAAGGAACCGCCGCATCAAGTACCGGACTATTTCCCTTCGGGATCAAAACCTGCAGTTTTGCCGTAGTCGTCTCCAGTGCGCGCAGTGTTGAGAGAAACAGGTCTCTTGTCCTGACACCAATCAGGCTGGCGTAGCTGGTGCGGGCGTACGCGTCTGTGTAGCCGCCGGAAATGGAGCCGATGAAGTTGCCGCCCGTAAGACTGACCCTCGTTCCGTTGGGAATTGCAATGTCCCAACCGAAGGAATTGGTGTTGGTCAGGAGCGTATTGGTCAGCGTTACGTTTGGGGCCGTCGCGAATTCCAACGAGATAGCGCTGCCGTTATGAGTGGTGTTGTCCACTATGGTGTCGAACAAAAATTGCAGCGTACTCAGTGTGACGTTAGCGGTCGCGTACAGGACGCTGCCGGCATTGGAGCTATTGTTGTAAAAGGTCGTGTTGATACAGCTAAGGGAAGAAGTGCCACGCAGATGCAATGCTCCGCCCATGACCTGCGAAGTGTTGCTGATGAACGAACAGTTTTCAATGGCCTGGCTGGTGAAGCCGTTACTGTCTATGGCGCCGCCACATGCAGAAGCCGACAGCACTGAATTGGAATTGAACGAGCAGTTTTTCAGGGCCAGGGAATCATTATTGTCGTTTTCTATGGATACAACGCCGCCATAGGCCGCATAGTATGTTGAAGTGCAACTGTTTCCTTCGAAAATACAGCTGTCGGCAAAAAGCGTTCCGACGACGGACAAAGCTCCTCCGCAACTGTAGGCGCCCGTGCCGGGACTGCTATTGGCACAGGTATTGTTGCTGAAGGTTGAATTGGTGAGAGTGAGGGTGCCTTCTGTGAGGGTGAGCGCACCGCCGTCGGTGAAAATATCCAATGGCGAGTTGTCGTTCAGTCGGTCATTGTCATTTCCGTTGCCGGAAAAAGACACGCTGTTACCGGAAAAGGAGCACGAGGTGACCGTGACTTCCGAGTCGGCACTATAAACGGCGCCTCCGGAAAAGAGGGCGTAGTTGCCGGAGAACGTGCAGTTGGTCAAGTCGAAGATGCTGCCTTCGACAAAGATGGAGCCGCCGGCTTCTGATCCGCCGTTGCCGGAGAAGGTGCAGTTGGTACAGTCAAGCAGGCATGCGCCCGCGTAAAGCGCATCGCCCGTATAGGCCGCGTGGTTGTCGGTAAAGTTGCAATCGGAAAAATGCAGAAAGCACAGCTGCGCAAACACGGCTGCTCCGGTATCGAGGGAGCGGTTGCTGGCAAACGTACAGTTGACGCAGGTCACCTCGGACAAAAGAGTCATGATGCCCCCGCCCATGCTTCCATAAGCATTTTGCATGCGTATGTTTTTAAGGGTGACGGTCAGCCAATATTCAGAGTTGCTGTCCAGGTCATCCGGGTTGGGGCCGTCAATAGGATACTTACTATTTTTGCTATAGTCGTTGTCGTCGTCAAGAATGAGAAACAGTGGAATCTCTGCCTGACTGGTTGTGACTATCAGGGTATAGGCTGTAGGCCCCTGAATGGTGATGTTTTTGTCGATGGTCAGGGTGTCGTCCAGCGTAATGGTGGCGGTACCGCCGGCCTGGGCAAGGCTGGATGCAAATACAATGGTATCGTCCGAACCGGCATTCGAAAGTAGCTTGCGCAGGCTTCCGTCTGGCGGGGTGGAACTGTCGTCGGCAAGAGTTGATACTTCCCACGTTGCTGCCGCAGCAGAAGTGACGTTAAGCAGGCAAAGAAAAGCAAAGCAGGCGACGAGACTCCCTGCGCATGCGGCGGGTATCGTTCGCATGTAACAGCGGCTCCATTCATTTTTTAGTATCTGTTTGATGGATTGTATTTATTACATTTCACAATAAAAGAAAAGGAACTCGCCAGGATAAAATTTTTAAATTTTTTATCGTGTTATATAAGCATGTTAAATGCTGCTATCTGTTGCGGATCCTGGATGCCTTGGAATAGGTAGCGGTCGGGAGAATCCTTTCCTGTCTGTAATGATTCAGTAAGCTACTTGAAATGAATGTTGCGTATCATACCTAAAATTTCAGTGGTGAAAGGTTTTTGTCCTATCAGCGGGGCCGGGTTTGCTCCCCCGGACTTTTTTAGCTGATGAAATAATTGCCGTAAAATATTTCTCATCGGTAATGACGCCGCAAGACAGCGGCAATCTTCCACCGCTACTATCCTCAACAAGACAACGAAACATTCCCCCCGAACGTTTCATACCAAACTGCTTCAGGGCCAGGACTGCTCCTCCTGGCCCTCCTTTTTTTGGGGCCTGGTGTGCTGTCCCGCTTTGAATAACCTGGCAACTATTCCGGTCGGTTTGTCCGATCCCGGTGCCATGGTTTCGAGGGGCGGCTACGAAGCCGCCCCTCGAAATCCTTATTTGCGTATTTTCATGCGCCGGATCTTGAGCGCCACATCCTTCCAGCGTTCCTTTTCAACACGGTCCGCGCTCTTTTCGCTACGAGCCGAGATATAGTCCAGTTCGCGCCGCATTTTGCGATAACTTTCCAATCGATCCTGAGACAGGCTGCCGGATTCAACGGCCTGGAGTACGGCGCACCCCGGCTCGTGCTGGTGGGCGCAATCGGCAAAGCGGCATTGCCCGGACAGCTCCTCTATGTCGGGAAAGGCAGCGTAGAGGCCGTCGCCGTCGGTATGAAAGGCGAGTTCGCGTATGCCGGGATTGTCCATCAGCAGCCCGCCCTGGGGCATGCTGATGAGTTCGCGGGTCGTTGTGGTGTGACGGCCTTTGCCCGAGCTGTCGCTTGTTGTTCCGGTGGTCTGGACGTCTTCGCCGTACAGCAGATTGGCCAGCGTTGATTTTCCCGCTCCGGAAGAGCCGAGCATGGCTGCGGTCCGACCCTGTTCCAGGTAAACGTGCAATGCGTCCGCGCCGCTATGATCCAGCATGGAACTCAGTACGATGGGGACGCCGAAGGCGATGTCTTCCACCTCCTGCCGAAAGGCGTCCACGGACTCGTGGAGGTCTGCCTTGGTCAGCACGATCACTGGCGAGATTCCGCAGTTGTAGACCAGCGTCAGGTAGCGCTCTATCCGCCGCAGGTTGTAGTCGCGGTCCAGTCCGCAGACTATGAACGCCGTGTCCAGGTTCGCGCCGATGGGCTGCTCGCTCTGAGCCCCTCCATTGCGTTTGCCGCGTGATCCGGCTTCACCGCGGCCGAGCCTATTTTTGCGGGGGATAACATGGGTTATCACACCCTCATTGCAGAGCACCCAGTCGCCGGTGACGGGGTAGTCGCCCAGTCCGTACTGGAGCCTGCCCGAGACGGCGCAGAATCGTTCTGTTTGTCCGTCGTTTACCAGGAACAGGTTGCGCTGTGCGCTGAAGATTCGGGCGACGTGCTCGTACGGAGCGTCCAAGGTCATGAGCTGCTGCTCAAAGTGCTTGTCCCAGCCGAGCCGGGCGAGATGTATTGTTTTTTCTGAAACGGTGGTCTTTGAAATGCTTTGAAGCGTCATTGGTTTCACCATCTTGTACGGTCGATGTGTAGATCGAGCAAAAAATATCACGGAAACCGGCCGGGACGCGTATTGTCCTGACTGGCGGGCAGATATCGTGGTGAAAACGTTGCGGAAAAAGGGCGCAAAAAAGAGTTTGCTTCGTGCGAAGCAATACCGGACAGGCTGGTGAAGCCTTTTGCTTGCCGTCCCAAAGGTCGGCGGAAGGCAATTTAGAGCGTCTTAGCCTTGAAAAGGGAAGATGCTTCTATGCATTTTCCTGAAACAATTGAAAACTGTTTCAAGCAAAAATGCTCTAGACCTGTGCGGAGCCCTGTTTTTCCACAACGAAGGGCGCAAGATCCATTGACTGGCTGTTCATCCAAACTCCTTGGCGATTTGTAATGCGCAAGATGTAATTGATATCTGAAAGAAGTCAACCGGCTTCAGAAAGGGGACGCAAAAAAAGGCGCGGAACGGGAACGTTCCGCGCCTTTTCGGCTTGTTTCAAAAGGGGGTAAGGAAGCTTATTTTACTTCGGTGTAGTCGGCGTCGACCACGTCGTCGTCGTCTCCGGAGCCTTTGGGACCCTGGGGGCCTGCTTCGGGGCCGGGGCCGGCTCCCATGTCGGGGCCGGGCTGTCCGCCGGCGTCGGTTTTCTGCGCGTAGAGCTGCTCGGCGAGCTTGTGTGCGGACTGGGCCAGGTCTTCCGTGGCCTTTTTGATGTCCTCGGGGCTCTCGGTATCCATGATCTTTTTCAGCGCTTCGATTTTGGTGTCGATATCGGTCTTGAGAGCGGCGTCAAGCTTGTCGCCCAGATCGCGGACGGATTTTTCCGTGGTGTAGATCAGGGTGTCGGCCTGGTTGCGCGCCTCGATGAGTTCCTGTTTCTTCTTGTCTTCATCGGCATGGGATTCGGCTTCCTTGACCAGACGCTGGACTTCGTCCTCGGACAGGCCGCTGGAAGCGGTGATGCGGATGGACTGTTCCTTGCCCGTACCGAGATCCTTGGCCGAAACATTGACGATGCCGTTGGCATCGATGTCGAAGGTGACTTCGACCTGGGGCACGCCACGGGGCGCCGGCGGAATACCGGTGAGTTCGAAGCGGCCAAGAGTCATGTTGTCCGTGGCCATGGGGCGTTCGCCCTGCAGCACGTGGATGGAAACCGAAGGCTGGTTGTCGGCCGCGGTGGTGAAAACCTGGCTCTTGCGAGTCGGGATGGTGGTGTTGCGGTCGATGAGCTTGGTGAACACGCTGCCCAGGGTCTCGATGCCCAGAGACAGAGGCGTAACGTCGAGCAAAAGCACGTCTTTGACGTCGCCGGCCAGGATGCCGCCCTGAATGGCCGCGCCCATGGCGACAACTTCGTCCGGGTTCACGCTGCGGTTGGGCTCTTTGCCGAAAATTTCCTTCACCTTCTCCTGGACACGGGGCATACGGGTCATACCGCCCACCAGGATGACTTCGTCGATTTCCGAGGCGCTGAGGCCGGCGTCGGCCATGGCCTTACGGCAGGGCTCTGTGGTCCGGTCGATGAGGTCTTTGACCAGAGCTTCGAGCTTGCCTCTGGAAAGTTTGATCAGAAGGTGCTTGGGACCGTTCTGGTCGGCGGTGATGAAGGGCAGGTTGACCTCTGTCTCCATGGAGGTGGAGAGTTCTTTTTTGGCTTTTTCAGCGGCTTCTTTCAGACGCTGCAGAGCCATGCGGTCCTTGCCGAGGTCGATGCCATTGTCTTTCTTGAATTCGTCCACCAGGTAGTTGATGATCTGATGGTCGAAATCTTCGCCGCCCAGGAAGGTGTCGCCGTTGGTGGCGCGTACTTCCACGACGTTGTCGCCGACTTCGAGAATGGAAATATCAAAGGTGCCGCCGCCGAGGTCGAAGACCGCGATTTTTTCATTGGCCTTTTTGTCAAAACCGTAGGCCAGAGATGCGGCAGTGGGCTCGTTAATAATGCGTTTTACTTCGAGTCCGGCGATGCGACCTGCGTCTTTGGTGGCCTGGCGCTGCGAGTCGTTGAAATAGGCGGGGACCGTGATGACAGCTTCGGTGACGGTCTCGCCCAGGTAGGTTTCGGCGTCCTTTTTGAGCTGCTGCAGGATCATGGCCGAAATTTCGGGCGGGCTGTATTTTTTGCTTTCTACTTCAACGTAGGCGTCGTTGTTGGTGCCGGCAACAATCTGGTAGGGGCAGTGGCCTTTCCAGCTGGATACTTCTTTGGAATCCACGGTTCTGCCCATCAGACGTTTGATGGCGAAAATGGTTCTTTCCGGATTGGTGACGGCCTGACGCTTGGCGATTTCTCCAACGTGGCGTTCTTTATCTGTAAAGGCGACGATTGAAGGTGTCGTGCGTCCGCCTTCGGGGTTTGTGATGCATTTGGCGTCTTTACCCTCCATCACATAGACGCACGAGTTGGTCGTGCCCAGGTCGATGCCGATAATTTTACCCATTTGAACAAGCCTCCTGGTTCCTTTTTAGCTATGGCAGAAATATGCAATGAGATTAAGCAAGATTTCCAGATAGTCTAGGGGGTGTTGTTAATTTTTTTTAATTCAGGACTTGCTGACAACCACTTTCGCGGGGCGCAGCAAGCGTTCTCTGAGTTTGTATCCCCTCTGCAATAAAGAGAAAACATAGCCCGGTTGCATGTCGGTGGTGCTTTCCTCGCCCACAGCTTCATGAATTTCCGGGTTGAATTCCTCTCCGGCCGCGCCCACTGCTTCCAGACCATGCTGTTTCAATGCGTCCAGAAACATTTTGCGGGTCATATCCACGCCCATTACCACGTCTTTGCAGGCTTCCACCCTGCGGCCGTGTTCCAGGGCCAGATCGAGATTATCCAAGGTCGGGAGCAGGTCGGCGAGAACGCTTTCAGTTGCGTACTTGCGCAGCTCCTCTTGCTCGCGCAGCAGCCGCTTCTTGAAATTGTCCATTTCCGCCAACGAACGCAGCCGTTCATCATCGGCCTGTTCTTTTTCGTTGCAGGTTACGCATACGCGTTCCTTGCAAAGAGCCACAAGCTCTTCGTCAGTGAGCGTCAGTTCCTGCGCCGGGGATGCGTCCGCGTCTTCCGAGGGCGCCCCAACCTGTTTTTCCGGCTGGACCGTTTCGGACTGTTTTTCCGACATTGAATGCCTCCTGAGAAAATTGTTGTTACTGCCGGTCAACGGACCGGCTGCAATTGCCTTATCTATGCCGGGAGTCTTGTCCCGCGGCTGCCGGCCCGAAAGACCGCCTGCCGTTCATCCTGAATGCGGCGCGCCAGAAGTGAGGGCGCGTCAAAATTCACCACCGCCCGGCGCCGCTGCACAGGAAATAGGATGAAGCTGAAAACTAGAAACGTGTTTTCAACAGATCAGTAAGTTTTTTTGAGATATAGTCAACCACCGGAATCACTTTTGCGTAATTCATCCGGATCGGGCCGATGACGCTGACCACCCCCAGAGGGGAGTTCGGGCCGTAGCTGGAGGAAATCACGCCGCATTGATCCAGGGACTCCACATCGGATTCGTCTCCCAGAATAATACGTACGCCCTGTTCCATGATGGTCTGGTCCAGAAGTTCCAGCAGGCGCGAGCGTTCCTCGATGAGCAGCAGAATATCACGCATTTTTGTGAACTGATTCTGCCCCGCCGCTTCGAGAATATGCAGGGTGCCGTCCACAAACAGGCGGCGCTCCTCGGATTTTTCAAAAGTTGATTTCGCCAGATTAAGGGCGTTGCGGTAGAGCTGCTTCAGACGGTCCTTTTCATCTTCCAGGTCCAGAAGAATCCGGTAGCGTACTTCCGAAAGCGTCATGCCCTGAAAATTGTCGTTCAGGTAATTACTGAACTTGATCAGCTCGTCAGTGGTTATGGCATCATCAAGCTCCACAAGCCGGTTCTGGACTATTCCGCCGTCCAGGATCAGCACGGTCATAATCATGGCCGGGCGGCCGGATTTGACCAGGATAAAGCCGATTTCCCTCCAGCGGACGTCTTCCTGATTGGGGGCCAGCACCATGCCCACTTGCTGGGAATAACTGGAAACAAGCCTTGAAGCCTGATTCAGAATATCATGCAGCTCCAGACCGGCATTTTCCAGCGTTGTGTTGATCCGCTGGCGCTCTTCGTCGCTGATGGGGTTGGTTTCGAGATTGGTGTCCAGATAATGCCGGAACGCCAGGGCCGTGGGCACCCGCCCGGCGGAAGTGTGCGGTTGTTCCAGAAACCCTTTGTCCGTCAGATCCGCCATGACATTACGCATGCTGGCAGCCGAAAGCTTGAGCGCGGATTGCTTGGATACCGTACGCGATCCTACTGGTTGCGCATGCTCGATGTATTCCTCAATGATTATTTTGAGGACCTCGATTTCACGTTCAAGGAGATTTGTCATGGTTGCACCCTCTTGGCACTCTCTAAAAGAGAGTGCTAAAATGGGTAGCAACGGGAAAGCGCTCTGTCAAGAAGCGTTATGGACGGATTTGTGAAAAAAGTCAGCAAAGGTCCCAAGAACCGGACCAGGAGGAAAAAAGAAACCGTGTCGACGGGGGGACACGGTTTCCTGGCCGCTAAGATCGCATGCGATGCAAAGAATGCCTGCGGCGCAGCCGGGCTATTTTTCTTCGACCTTGAGAAGTTCCTTTGCGAGATCAACGACTTCATCCGGGTCGAACGGTTTGGTCATATAATCATAGGCTCCGAGTTCCAGGCCTTTTTTTCTGTCCGCTTCCTGCCCCTTGGCCGTCAGCAGTACAATGATGGTCTCTTTGAGCTCCGGATCTTCCTTAACGGACCTGCAGACTTCGTAGCCGTTCTTTTTGGGCATCATGATATCGAGGAACACTGCCTGAGGCCGGTGTTCGCGAATCATGGCCAGGCCTTCCTCTCCGTCCGCGGCGGAAAGTACTTCGACGTCGAAGTCGTCCTCAAGGTCCTCCAGAGCCTGCTCCAGGAGCGTACGAATATGAAGCTCATCTTCAACAATGAGGAGTTTTTTACCCATGTGTGCTGCTCCTTACAAGTTAATAAATCCGCACTCGAACAACTTGTGGTTGCATCGGGCGTTTCGACCTGTCCAGAGAAAAGGAGATTCCCCCGTTGATCCTTTTTCATCCATGATGAAACAGACTATAGAAAATACCAGACTCACGGCCGATGAGCAAGTACCCGGCGGGTTTTTGTTACTTGAAAACAGAATTGTTTCGGCTGCAGAGAAGCTGAGGCGGACACGAACTGAAACAATAGTTAGCCCTATTTTGAAACAGAAAATGAAAGGGAGTATCGTTTGTTTTGTTTGTCGGAGCGGGCTGGGGACAAGATGTGGGACGAGTGGCAGGAGGAAGTATCTTCAGGGCGCAGTTCCTTCGGGCTTGTATAGTTCAGCCGCAACCCGAGGGGGAGAATCCTCAGGTTGCAGGCCGAACGTATTACCCCTCCGTGATTTCTGACGATCAGGCTTTGGCTTTGCCGGAGGGTTTGCCCACACCGATTTCCATCAGGTCCTCGCCTACGACCACCTGGCCGGAAAAGCCCTGCTGCGCGTCCGCCAGCAGGCGTGACGGCGCCGCATTGCCCGGTGCGATATGGGTCAGAACCAGTGTCTTGACCCCGCACTGCTGCGCCACTTTGCCCACGTCGGCCGAGCTGGTATGCGCGGTGATGAGGTGGTAGTAGAGCGGCCACTCGGGGTCACCCTTCTTGATGTCTTTGTAGGTTGTCTTGATCCAGAAATCGTCGACAACTTCATGGGCCAGAACGTCGGCTCCTTTTGCCAGCTTCTGGAGGTTACCACGGGTGTCCGGTCCGGTATCGCCGGAAATGACAATAGAACCGTCCGCAGTGTCGAAGCGGAAGGCAAAGGCGGGATAGACCTCGTAGTGATCCACCAGGGTTGCCGTAACGCGCAATTTATCGTCCTTGTAAATTTCAAAGGGATCCATGGCGGGGCAGGTGGTGTCTGCGGTCCAAACCTTATTGGGGTCGGGAATGACAAAATCGGCAGGCCAGGGGATGGTTGCCGGGTCGCCGATTTCCCTGATGTCGATGAGTTTGGGAATTTCCGGATAGCCCTCATCATGGGTGCAGTTGTTGAAAGTCTGGGCAAAGGCCTGCAGGATGTGGTTGGTCATCATTTTGGTTCCCGGTGTGGGAGTGACCACAGGCGGGTTGCAGGTTTCGGCCTGCTGGACCAGGCCTTTGTATCCGGACCGGTTCTCTTCCAGGCGTCCCCGGTCGCCGGGGCCGATAATGGTCAGATTCTGTTTTTCCGCGTATCCGGAGCGTACGCCGATTTCCAGGAAAGTGGGGTAGTCGCCCAGATGATCCATGTGCAGGTGGGTGATAAAGACCGCCCGCATATTGGTAAGAAAAGTGGAAAGTTCCAGTTGCGTCCGCTGTCCGTCTACGGTGGTGAATTTGCCGTAGTTGAACCCTTCAGCCAGCCGTGCCAGGGATCCCCAGCCCAGGTCGATGAGATACATGGTATCGCCGACCAGCAAAACCTGCGAGTTGCTGGCACGATTCGAGCCCGGCCACCAGGTCATGCCGCCCGTTGTTCCCAGCAGAACCAGGCGGGTGTTATAGGCGCTTTTGCCGCATTTCGGCTGGTCTCCCGGTTGCGGTTGACCGGCAAAGACATTGTTGCTTCCAATGCCCGTCAGCAACGGCGCGAAGGCCAGCGCACCAGCGCCCTTAAGCAGCGTACGGCGTTGAAGCAGCGGTCCGAATGCATCGTTTGAAGACTTCATGGAAATACTCCGTAAGTAATAAACAACAGTTGATAGGGAATGCGTTCCTCTGTTTGATACAGGTCAAGACAGATCCCGGCATCCTCCAACGGATACGCATTTATCCGAAAAGAACCACTTTGTGTGTCTGTTTCACGAGATAATCGCATTCAATAAATTATGTTTGTTGCAGTTTATGCTGCAATACCTGGATACAAAGAGTATTTTTAGAGTGAATTTTGTATTAAATACTATTTATCAAACTATGTGCGTATGTCTGTCAGGAGATATGCTGATATTACGTGGCGTATTTACAGGACATCATGCCGGTAAAAGTAACTACGGTAAGTCGAGAATTCTTTGTGGAAGGTGTCGCTGAAAATTATATTATGCAATTTATGAATGTTAATCAGGCAGAATTTCAGCTACAAAGTGTACAGATTGAAAGTTGTAGAGTGTTGAAGCCTATAAACTGCCTGACGGTGACGTACTGTCTGCCTCCAGCCCGAGGCGTTTACTGGTCGGGCTGGAGGCGGTTGCCCAGAACTCAGGATTTTGCTTTGCCGCTGGGTTTGCCAATGCCGATTTCCATCAGGTCCTCGCCAACGATCACCTTGCCGGAAAAGCCTTGCCGGGCGTCCGCCAGCAGGCGCGGCGGCGCCGCGTTGCCAGGAGCGATGTGGCTCAGAACCAAGATCTTGACCCCGCACTCTTCCGCCACTTTGCCCACGTCTATGGAACTCGTATGGGCGGTGATCATGTGGATGTAGAGCGGGTATTCGGGATCGCTCTTGGGCATGCCGTGGAATTTGGCCTGGAGCCACAAATTGTCGAGGACTTCATGGACCAGCACGTCAGCTCCCTTGAGCAGAGAGCGGCGCTGGAATAACGGACCGAATGCATCTTCAGAAAAACTCATGCAAAACTCCGTTGAAGAAACGCCTGGTTCCGAAACAGTAAGGCCGAGTGTGATTCTTTCACAGTGAGCACACACGCTGGTTAAAGGAACTGCAGAGTGCGAATCAGGGTTCTTGAGATGAAAAAAGTACTTTGTTTGGAATACGCCTGGCCTGAATTGGAGCTTACCAAGCGAGAAAAGTATGTCTGTCCAAGAAATAAGTGATATTCTGTAGTCTGTTTTTCCGATGGCATGTCAGAAAAACAGACTACAGAGGCAAGGCGGGAGGAGGTTATTTGCGTCGCTTGATGGCTGCTTTACGCAGATCCTTCATGCCTCCGAGTCCGAGTTTTTCAATGATGCGCGTATAGTAGGTCTGTACTGTATGGACGCTGATATGCAGTTTTTCGGCGATGTCGTTGTTGCTTTCCCCATTTCCGAGCATCACCATGATCTGCTCTTCCCGCGTACTCAATGGAGATTGTCCGGAGGTAGCATCCGTCAGGATTCTGCTTGCCAGGCTTTGAGAAGCCCTGGGGCTGATGTGGCGTTTTCCTGCGGCGATCTGTTCGAGCGCTTCCAGCAGCACGGCCGGGCCTTCGCGCTTGGTGACGTAGCCCAGTGCGCCGAGTTTGAAAGTCTGCTCGATGGTAGCCCAGTTTTCATGCATGGAGTAAACCAGTGTGGCCACGTTCTGTTCCCGCAGAACATGCAGCAGGTCCATCCCGTTTTCCTGGTCCAAAGACAGGTCCAGCAGGACCACGTCCGGCTGGGTAGCTTCCAGACACTGGAGGAGTCCGGCCTGGTTATCCACCTCGCCGCAGATTTCATAACCAACGTGGGACAGCAGCATGGACAGACCGGCACGCATGGTCGGGTGGTCGTCCACCAGCAGAATACGGACGCCCTGAGCAGTTGTTTTTTTCATCTCTTTTCCTTGTCGGCAACCATCTCTATTGCTTTGCCCCCCTTTAGTTCTTCAAATGCGGCGGTGCTGTCGCACGGTTATATTATTCAGAAGTGTTTTCTTCTCTGCATTGCAGCGAACAGCTTATCACAGTTCCTCTGGGTTCGGCATCGGCAATACTGAAGTCCCCCCCGATGACCCGTGCCCGATAACGCATGATTCGCATGCCCAAGCCGCCATTCTGGCTTGAAGCAGCTGTCGCGCGGCCTGTTCCGTCATCCCGGACCATCAGGCGCAGCACTTTATCCGCCCGGCATTCCATACTGATGACAATTCGATTGGCATTGGCGTGCTTGACCGCGTTGGTCACCGCCTCCTGCGCGATACGATAGAGTTGGACCAGGTGTTCGTTGCCGCAGGATTCACATGCCAGATTTTCAATATATTCAATGTTGACGCCGCTGGCCTGGCTCATACGCTGGGCCAGTTCCTTGAGGTTCGGTCCGCTGCCCAGGTCGGCGTGTTCCACCGGCCAGAGCCCTCTGGAAAGATCGTAAGCCTGGCCCACGGACTCCCCCAGAAGGGAAGATATTTCCTCGATTTTTGCCGCCAGGTCCCGGTTTTCAAGGGGGGACATCTCCAGCACGCCGCAGCGAAGCCGGATGCCTCCCAAACTCTGGCAAAGACCATCGTGCAGGTCGTGGCTGATGCGGCGGCGTTCTTCCTCGCTGACCCGGATGATTTCCTTTTCCAGTCTGTTGCGTTCGTCCATTTCCGCCCGCAGGGCAATATTGCTGGCATCCATGGTCCGGGACAGGGTTTCCACGGAGGTGAAGGCATTGGAGAACCGTTGCGCCAGGGCAAAAGCCTGGGTCAGGATGAACGCGGATGCCGCCAGCGGAAAGACGGAGTACGGGGTTGATCCGAAAAGATGATTGTATATTTCGCCAAAGGCAGTTGCCGCCAGGCAGATGCAGCCGCTCAAGAGAATGCGGGAACATTCGTACTGGCGTCTGACACATATGATCAGTTGAACGATGATGCAGGCTACCGTCAGCAGCGACCACAAGGCGAGGACCGGAAAAAAACTGTAGAGGATATGGTAGGGGAAAAACAGTGCGAGCACTAACATTGCCAGGCTTTTCATGTCGCAGAGGTATTGAATCTGGACAATGAAGACCTCAGGGAAGAGGGATCTGTAGAATCGATACAGGACCGAATGTGAAACGGCATAGCTGGCCAGGCCGATGCTGTTGACCACCATGGAATCCGCATGGGGAAAAAAGAGGTAGCAGAGGTACTCGGAGGAATCCAGGGTCACGTACATGACAAGCAGGTTGAGGCAGTATAGGCTCACATACAGGGCTGATGCGTCTTTTTTGCGCAGATAGAACAGGGCAAAGTGATAAATGGCCATGCTCAGCAGACCGCCGATGAACACCATGGCCCAACACCAGAGGTTCAGCTGCATCTTTTGCAGCTGTTTGGGTGTGGCCAGGAGGATGGGATAATGGACCCCGCCCTGGCGAAAGGTATGATTGGTGATCTGCAGCACCAGGTCCAGCGGTTTTCCAGTGCTGGTGATTTTGCCTATCGTTACGTTGCGGGCGGGTATTTCCTCCGTTGGGCTGTTGCCCATCGTCCCTGCCCCGGCAATGAATCGTCCGTTGGCCCACAGGCGGAACGCGGCTGGTATGGAGAAAAGTTTGATGGCCAACTGGCGCCCTCCGGGGCCGGGAAGAATACGCAGGCGAAAAGTGGCCCGCCCCCAGTTGGGGAGGTTCTGGCCATCAAAAGAAAAGTACCTCCAGAACCCAGGAAAGCTCAGAAAACCGGTGCGCTCCGGAGCGGATGCGCCGGGTTGAAAATCTTCGGGCGGCAGCAGGCGCTCCCAGTAAAATTCCCACTGTCCGTTGAGAGCGATTGGTCCGTCCCTGATCGCGTCCCAATCGGAAAGATCCAGAACGCCGTTTCGGGCCACAGCCGTATGCGCGGTCTGCCGTTCGCATCCGGAAACAACAAGGATGGACGAGAAGAGCAGGACTGCGAGCAACGCTGCGGCAAGCCGTACGGAATGCACTGGAGGCGTTGGCGGTGTGTGGAAGAATCTACCGGGCATGCGGAGCACCGCATCTTGATTTGGATTGTTGAGACAGCAGCGTACGACGCCTTTGTCGCGATCATATTGTCAGAATTGATCTCTCAAAATTGTAGGCATCGCACGCTGAAAGAGTCAATAAAATTTATGCTCATGTATTGAGCATTTTAATGGGTTGCCAGCGGAACATAGGCCAGCAACGTCACCGGATATTTGTCCGTGGCCAGTAGCAGCCCCCGTACGGCTGGTGCATCAGGACCGGCCTGTTCCTCGATTCGGGCGATGCCCTCCCAGTTGCGCGGGATGAAACTGCTGCCGATGACAATGGGAGGCGTATCCGTGAGTTCGATTTTGTTGCCGCTGTAGCGCAGGCGGAGCAGCCGTTCCAGGTTCATGTGTTCCGGATCAATGGGCTGTTGTCCGAAACGCCGGGCAACATGGTCCGTGCCCGGTTTGAGCAGGCCGTATTCTCCCTGCCAGTAGAAGTTGCTTGCCCAGAAGCTCTGGTCCGCGGCCAGGCTGGTGGCGTCCGTGATGCGGTATTCGATACGGGGCATGGAGATGGACCCCAGGGGCTTGAGGGTGCGGCTGAACACCCGTGCAACGGGTTTGCTTACCCGTACGGGAGAATTGATTTCAAACAGGGCGATCAACCTGTCCGGAGCCAGGAGCAGGGTTTCAAAGCCCATATTGCGAATGTTGGCCGGAGGCACCACTTTCGTCAGGCTTTTGGGATCCAGCACCAGGCCCTTGCCTGCGACAAAGCGGGCGCGCAGCAGGTAGCCGCGCATCATGCCGTATGCCCGTGCCTCGATGCCCAACCAGGCTTCGTCGCCGTCAAAGACAATGGCTTCAAATCCCTCATAGCCAGGCGCCAGAGTGCGCAACGGCGGACCGAAAACAGGAATTCCGGCCGGGTAGAGCGGTTTACTGTCATTATCCCGGATCGCCGCGACAACAGCGCTTTTATCCAAAGCAAAAATGCGGCCCACAGCACCTTTGTCCAGTCCTTTGGGCTCCAGAAAACGTTCGGGGTACTGCGGCAGCAGGATCAGTTGCTCGCCGTGCCAGGCCAGCCCGGAAAGTTCCGCTCGGGATTCGCTGGCTGGCCCGGCCAGCTCCAGATAGCGCAGCGGGTGGCCCAGCGCCCGAACGGGCAGGCAGAACAGGCAGGCGAAGAGGCCGGCCAAGAGGATTTTTTGTCTGATGGAAAAAGGCATGCGCGTACTCCCTGGCATGGTGCATACTCCCCGGCTCCCTGGTGACAGAAGGGCGTCCGATGGGCTAGAGGTCCGGAACAAGAGCTGGTAGAAGCTATCCGGTTGTAGCGCCCCACGCAGGCGGAAGCAATGGCAAAAATATGCGGCAATGGTGTCCTCAAGAAGATCAAGGGAGTATTTTTTGTGCGTACCTGTCTGTCTGACCGTCTGGTGGTGGCAATTGCCTTGTTTCTTGCCCTGGGAATCATTTTCGGAAAGCTGATTCGCGACGCACGGGAGTTCGACGTCCGTGAGGCGTATCGGTACGCGGATTCCGGCAGTTCCATGCTGACCAATTATGACGGGTATTTCTTTTTGCGCATGGCTCAGGATCTCGGCGAGGGGAATTATACGCCGGAAGATTCGCTGCGGGCCTATCCGCGTCCGACGCCCGCGCCATTGCTTTGCCGCCTGACGGACTGGCTGCATGGGGCGACAGGGCTCTCGCTGCAAAACCTGGGGTTTTATCTGCCGCCCGTGCTTTCCTGCGCGCTCTGCGTCGCCGTTCTTCTCTGGGCGCGCGTGCTGGGGGGGCCGTGGGCCGTTGGCATGGCAGTGCTTGGTGTCGCCCTGGCTCCGTATTGGCTGGAAGTCACGGCAGTGGGGCGTTTTGACAAGGATTGCCTGAATCCGGTGTTTCTGCTGCTGCTGGCCTGGTGCCTGGCCAGAAACGACCAGGCGGAGGGCAAGGCCCGGTGGTTCTGGCTTCTGGGGGCACTGGCCGTTCTGATACTTTTCAACTGGTGGTGGCAGAAAGCCGCCGCGCCGCTGAGTCTGGGGTATATGCTGCTGTACGCGGTGTTTGGTTTCGGGCGGGCTCCGGTGGGCGAGCGTGTCCTGAAGATTGTGCTGCTTTCGGTGACGGCGATTCAGCTTATGTTTTTCCTGCTGCCGCAGGACCCCGGAGGTGTGATGCTCTGGGAACGCTTCCGGCAGGTGCCGGATCTGCTGCCCATGATTTTTAAAACAGGTTCCATGGCAACGGTATCCGACGCCATAGACGAACTTACCAGCATGCGACCGCTGGAGCTGGCCCGGCTCAGCGGCGGCAGCCTGTGGTCCTTTGCCGCGGGACTGGCCGGACTGGCCTGGACGGCCTGGACGGACAAGGAAAAACGCCGTGCCATGATCTATCTGGCTCCTTTGCTTGTTTTCGGACTTTTCAGTCTGCATACCCGGCGGTTCGTCATTCTGTTTTTTCCGCTGATAGGCCTGGGCATGGGCTGCTTTGTGGAGCGGGCTGCAAACCTGCCGGCAGGCAGGACACGTCTCACGCCGGTTCCGGTACTGTCCGTGCTGCTGACAATCGTCTTGCTGGCGCCGTCTCTGGCTGCTGCCTGGCGTCAGCATCCCAAGCCGTATCTTCTGCGCGGAGATGACCGTCTGGCCCTGGCGTTGCGCCGGGATGCCTCAGAACGGGCCGTGGTCTGGAACTGGTGGGACTATGGGTATTTTCTGCAATACCGCGCGCAGCGCTTCACCATTTTGGACGGCGGCATGCAGACGTTGCGCAACTGTATGCTGGGAGCCGTGCCGCTGGTTAGTGACGACCCTGTGATGGCCGCCAACTGGATCCGTTTTTTCGCCGCGCACGGTCTCGAAAGCTTTGCCGAACTCAGCAAAGCCAGAGGAGGCGACAAGCAGGCCGTGGCCTGGCTCAAAGAAATTTTTAGCGGCCGGCAGCCCGGATCGGAGATGTTTTTCCCCGATGTGGAGACCTATCTGTTTCTGCCTGTGGATTTTTTGCGGATCAATAAATACTGGCTGGATTTCGGCACTCTGTATGATCAAAAACGTCCGGAAAAACGTGTCCACCTGGAACTGTTTCAGGCACTGGGTTTTCAATTTGAAGGGGACACGCCCAGTCTTTCTCCCGCCTGCCGTGCGCGAGGCTATACGAGTTTTCCAACGGTTCTCAGGGCCGGTGTCGACCGGCTGGACGGACCGTCACTGCATACGCGTCCGGATCCGTATCTGATCCACACGGATGCTTCACCCTGGGTATACGCGGCGGATTTCCCGGTTACCCAGACCCTTGCTTTTCAGTTGACCGTACCCACGGGCTTTCACCATCCTTGTTTTGAACCGATACTCTACGACCCGGCCATAGGCGGTGTCTGGCGCGTAACTTCCTGCCGGCCGGAATAACCAGCTGCGGGCATGAAAAAAAAGGGCGGCCCGGAGGCCGCCCTGTGTGTCTGGATTGTGCCGGCGCTACCATTCGTAACGCAGATTGAACGAAAAAGTCGTGTTCTGCGCATGGTCGCGGAAAAAGCTGTTGGTTACGTCAGCCGTCAGATAGGTCGTATCAAAAAGCCGGGCGGTTGCGCCGAGGGACCCTTGGAATTCGTCGATGTCCGTATCCTGCGGGCTGCGGATGGCATAATCAACAATATAGGCCACACCGATGTACGGGCTGAAGCGTTCCCAGTTGTACGTGGCTCGCCCGGCGACTTGAAATTCGCCGAGGTAGCTGTTGTACGCGTCGAAAGATGAACCCGCGTCGTCGTCGTAGGACGGGCAGTATTCGTTGGCGTACAGGTTGGTAACCCTGGCGAGAAAGGTCCACTGGTCCAGCAGGAAAAACTGATTGATATTGACGGCCCAGAGCGTGCGGGTGGTGTTGTAATTGCTTTCCGCATCGCCGTTGCTGACAGAACTGTAGCGCTGGCTGTCATAGTCCATGAAGGTCAGGCCGAAACTGGTGTCGATGATGGTGGTGGGCAGAATGGCGTAACTGACGTAGGGCATCAGGGTGAGACCGTCGCCCTTGACCCAGCCGTCGTTATACTGGGTTTTGACGTAGACATGTTCCCAACCCACGCCCAGGCCGATGAGCAGCGGATCGATGGGTTTATAGTCCATACCGCCCATCAGCGTGAGCACATTGCCCCACATTTTCGTGCTGGTCTGGTCGTTGGACATCAGCGAAGTGCCTTGCATGGCCCATACACCGAATTTTTGCTGGGATTCTCCCCGGGCCTGGCGCTGCTGCTGATCTTCCAAAGAAGTGAATGCCGCGCCTATGGCTTTTTTCCAGGATGTGTCGGTCTCTTGGCTGCCCATCAGGGAAGAGACGAAATAGGACTTGGGCAGCACGGCATTTTTTCCTATGGGCCGGGCCGTGAAGTCAGCCGAAAATTTGGAACCGGGGATGCTGCCCTCGGAAGAATCCGACCCGCCTCCGCCTCCGCCACCACCGGTGGATTGGCGGCTTTCAATACGGGCGCTGACGATTTTATTGCTGGTGGTAATGGTACTGCGGATGATTTCCTGAGAAGTAGTGGTTTCACCCGGCGAGGTGGTATCTTCGTCGGGAGTCGGCTCCGGGTCCGGGTGAGGTGTATTGTTGTACTCCGCCAGCACAGGCGAAGTCGAAAGGACTACAATCAGCAGCATCAAACCGACGGCGGTACAGCACAAGGACAACATATGAAATAATTTTTTCATCACTCAGGCCCCCTTGTCCCAAGTTCGCAGGTAGAAAATTCACCACATATTTCCCACAAACTGACAGAAGTAGCAGAAATTTTATTTCAATAGAGCGTTGTCTTTTTGTGAGACTGCCAGTGCAACATTTTTTTATGTTGACGAAATCTTCATTTTTTATAAAAATTTTTTAACAAAATGTCTAGAAAAAAAGTGGTTTACCGGAAAAAGTTGAGAAGATGGCGCAAGAAGGGATCAAGTAAATCAATAGTATAGACAAATGTGCTAAAGTCTTTTAATATATAACGGCTGAGGTAAATTTTTTTTAAAAAACATTTGATCAGGCTCAAGCGCATTAAAGGGGAGTGTGATGAGGTTTCAGCATCTTACGCGAACGAAACTGCTCATAGTGCTGTCGGTTGGCAGTCTGCTTGTATTGGGGATGGTGTGGTCCGCCATAGCGGAAAGTCCTGGTGATAATCTGCTGCAACTGTTTGATGTCGAGGTGGAGACAAAGATTCTGCCCGCCGGAGTTACTGTTGCGGCAACCTTTGAAGACGGCCCCGGTGATGCGGTCGGTGCCGTGGAATTTGTGCGCAACGATACCTTTGTTGTGCACTCAAGCAATGAAAAGACCGCCTACCGTCTCAAGAAAGGTCTTGCAGTCTACCAGGGGGATCTGCTGCTGTCCGATACGCAGTCCAGTCTTATTGTACTGCTGAATGACAAAAGCCAGCTTACTCTGGGGGCGTACACAAAACTGCGGATCGACAAAAGCGTCTATAACCCCGAAAAAAGTTTTCGCGAGACCCTGCTCAATATGTTGATCGGAAAAGTGCGTTATGTCGTTACCAAGCTGAAATCAAAGGAACAGAACTTTCGCGTGGAAACGCCACTGGCAACGCTGGGTGTGAGAGGTTCCGACTTTGCCGTGACCTATGTGGGTAAGGAAGCTTCGAAACAGTACGAGTCCACCAGCTGGCTGCAGTTGTTCACGCCGCCGCCGGCGCATGCGCAGTCTTTTGGCAACGATATCTTTCTGGCCACCGGCGACGACACGCACCTGGAGCTGACGCCGAAGGCCGGTGCGGCTTTCAGCGCCATGCAGGTAAACTCCAATACGGCCACCTTGTTCTCCAGTTCAAGAATGATTTCCCATCTGCCCATAACCGTGGGCTTGTATTCTCAGACTCTGAGACGGACCATGCCGTCTGCAAGTGTAATGGATATGCCTGAGATACTTGAGTAAACCATGATGCGTAATCTGCGCGACCGGATGTCTGCAAGGCGTTCGGTCGCGTTCTTTTTTTTAATGCAAGCGCTGGTGCGGCCAGGTGTTATCCTGCTGCTCGTTTTGAGTACCGCAGCCTGTACGTCTTTTGTCAAACAGCAGGAACAGCTTTCGGAAACCATGCAGGAAATCCAGCTGCAGCATGAGGAAAAAAACAGCCTGGATCCGGTCTCATTTTCCCAAAGCGATGTGACCCCCAGGATTCGGGACATTGCCCTGGCGTTGCCCGGTGACGATGCCTTTGAGCGGCTGGCGGCGGCCATGCGTTTGATCATCGAAGATTTCGCCTACGATCCGTGGTACAACAACAGACAGTTTACCCGAACCGCGGACCAGCTGTTTCAGGACCGAACCCTGGGCGGCTGCAGCGACTATGCGCTGGTCGGGCTGGCCCTGTTCCGGGCCATGGGCTATCCTTCGCTGCTGGTTGTCACGGCAAGCGACGACTGGATTAAGCGATATCGCGAGAATGCTCTCTCACTGGTGTACGGGCACAGTTTCATCGAAGTCCTGGTCGATGGCCGCTGGTATCTGGTGGATCCGAATCATTTCAATTTTTTTGAAAATTACAATCCGGAAGAGCCCTGGTATCCGCGTAACGAGCTGTTCATCGCCAGGGGCTACGATTTCTGGGATCTGGGCTTGCGTTCCACCGCAGACGCCAAACAGTTGCTGACAGCTTTTGCCCTGGAAACAACGCTGCAGTGGCGTGATCCGAGCATGCGGGAAAAATTCAAACTGCATTTCGACCTGCCTAATTTATTCACGGGACTGGGAAACGTGCTCGCCAACCACGAGCACGACTGGCTGGCCTTGAAGCGTTACAACCAGGCTCTGGAACACGATCCGAAATACGTACCGGCTTATGTCGGGCGTGCTGCCGTGTTGATCAGACAAGGAAAGAATCAAGCCGCTCTTGAAGATTTGAACAAGGCGATCGAGCTGGATTCCGCGAATCTGGAAGCCTATTATTATCGGGGCCTGGCCCGCAAGGCCTTGGGCGATCTGCCTGGGATGAACAGCGATCTGGACAGGGCGGCCGCCAGCGGGGCAAGCTGGAAAAATTCCACGAGATCCCCTGGACCTGATTCGGCCCCTGCGCTGTAATGCCCTGGCGTGGTCCGTGGCTGTGGATCAGCGTGAAAGCGCGAGCCGCAGCGCTGTGTTTTGCATTGAAAGATCGAATTCCGGTGTGTTGGTTGTCCACAGTCGCGGGTGCAAAATTATTTCCAAGACATCTCCCGGTTTGCTTTCCCGCAATGAGCGCAGCAGAAAATCCAGGCGTTGTCCCTGTCCGGCCTGTGTGTCTGCAATGGTGCGGAGCGGATGCGTAACGCTGTTGCTCAAGGGCAGAGCAATATCCTGTACGCCGGCCGCAAGCATGCGTTGATGTTCCGCGTTCCGCCAGTTCGAGAGAGGCGTTGCGTAGATGCCCTGCATGACGAGACTATCGGTCCGGCTACTGATGATGTGCCCGAGTTGTTGCAGGGTCAGCAGATCTTCCAAGGCTCCCGGACGATGGATGTAAACACCGTTGTTTCCGGTCAGCCCGTAGATGCTGGACCCCAGGTTGATGCAAAAAACAGCCGGAATGGCATGCAGGGCTTCCTCAAAAGCCATGATTTGCGCGCCGTAGAGAGATACATCCACATCATGGCGCAGCATCACCGTCACTTTTTCAGGATCAGCAGGCTGTCTGGCCGCCGTTTTTCCGGTAACCAGGCGATAGCGCTGATTTTTCAGTTCCTTTAGAACAGTCTGAAAATCTAGCCACTCTGGCGTATCACCCCGCAGTCCCATGGTTCGGGCGATGCTTTCTGCCTGCTCTTTGTCCGCCGGCAGCAGGGAAAGCAGTGAACTGTTAGCCGCTTGGCGAGGCTCCTTGTTTTTCATCCAGCGTACGCGCCAGTCGATCAGGGCGAACCATTCCCAGCCCGCCTTGAGGATGTGGGCCTGCCCGTCTGTAATGGCACCCTGGTCGTAACAGGCCGGTTTGTATCCTTCCCAGTCGCCGCGTCCCTGAGAAACGCCCATGGGTCTGGCAATGGAAGAGGGAGCGATGATAAAAGCCCTAGGGCCCGGAGGGCACGTATCGTATAGGGAAAAACGGATGCGGCAGACCCAGTTCTCGATGGTGGTTTCCGGACCGGTAATGCAGGTCAGGGGACGCAGAAAAGCCACGTAGTTCCGGCCGTCCGAACTGTAGGCCAGCCCCAGGGGTGCGCCGGAACTCTGCCGTTTCCAAAGTCCGGTGAACTGGCTGCTGTTTTCGGCACCCAGAATTATTGTCGCCGGATAGAAGACCAGCAGGGCTCCGAACACAAGAGTCGTAGCAATTATTTTTAAAAAAAGGGTGTTACGCATATAACATGGCGCAAGTGGTACGTTCATACTTCCGTATACCATAAATAAATTTTTTAGCATCCAAAAAATTGTGGTTGGAATGATTCTCAGCGGGACTGATAAAAGCACGAAAGACCCTACTCCTGTCGCGCGGTTCAGGGCAAGACGCAAAAAGGTTACAAAAGATTCACTTCTGTTTTTCAGCAGGTGAACCTCTGAAAAAGCTAAAGTTTTTGACAAAAACAGACGATTATTCGGTTGTTGAATGAAAATATCAGGAGAATTGGTCTGAAGATCCGCGTAATCATGGGCAGCTAAGGGCAAAGGACGAATGGCTGCAAGCGCAGCAAGGGCTGAAATCATTCACCTACTTGATGATCCGGCCGTTGATTTGATACATGGGAGCCTATGGGGTTGAATACAAACAGACGCCTTCCCGCACATCGGGTTGCTCCACAGCATACGCAGGCTGTTTCGCTTCTTGCCGCGGGTCAATACGAGCAGGCTGCTACAGTGCTCTTGCAGGCGTTGCAGCGGACGCCCGGTTCGCCCTGGCTGCTGCGGCGGCTGGCAGAGGCCTGGCAGGGCTGTGGCCGAAACAGCGATCAGAGCGCGAAAATCGATGACCTTTTATGTTGCCCTTTGCCCCATATGGGAGACAAAGCCTATGTAAGCGGGCTTTGCGAGTTATACGCGAGTGCCGGGTTGCCCGCGCTCCGGCGTCTGGCTCTGGCCCGCTACTGTCAGCGGCATCCCGAAGATGCGTCCGCCCAGGAGGCGCTGGCCGCGGGCGTCCGCCATTATGCCGAAATATATCATCAACACGAACAGGGCAGATACGGCTCCCAGACTTTTCCGGACAATGACGGGCAGCCGTTTTTTTCCGTGATCACTCCGTCCTTTAATCAGGCCGCGTACGTTGAAGACACTATCCGCGCTGTGCTTTGGCAGGGATTTTCCAGCTACGAGCATATCGTCATCGACGGCGGATCCACGGACGGCACCTTGGAGGTATTGCAACGCTATCCGCACCTGCGCTGGATTTCCGAACCGGACAAAGGACAAAGCGACGCCCTGAACAAGGGCTTTCGTCTGGCCCGTGGCAAGGTGGTAGCCTGGATTAATTCGGACGATTTTCACCTGCCGGGAGCGTTTCAGGCGGTTTTTGACTGGTTTGCAGCGCATCCGCAGGAGCGCATGGTCATGGGTGACTGCCTCTGGATTTTCGAGCAGACCGGGCGGCAGTTCGTCCTTATGAATCAGGAAAAGGATTTTGAGGATCTGCTGCAGTACTGGGACGACTTCGCCCATCCGTCCCAGCAGTCGCTCTTCTTTACGCGTGATCTTCTGGAAACAGCGGACCTGGTCGACGAGAGCCTGCACTATGGCATGGATTGCGAACTCTGGATGCGTTTGACGCAGAAACAGCCGATCCGGCATTTGCCGTGCGTACTGGCGGCCTATCGTTTCCACGCCCAGGCCAAAGGCAGCAGCGGAGACTGCTGGGAGCCTTTTTATCCGGACTTCAAGACCATTTTCGCGCGCTACCGTGCGCTGTCGCAAGTTGTCCCGCATCAGGACCCGCTGCTCAGTATAGCACTGCCCTTGCGCAAAGAGCGTCCGCAGGAAGCTGCCCAGGTTCGGGCGGTCATCGAAAGGATCAGCCGGGATGTTTTCCGCGAGATTGAATTTCTGGTCTGCACGGATGCCGACAACCCGGAACAGCTCGTACCGGCTGATTGCAGCCATGCACCCATACGCTTTCCGGCGCTGGATCCGGAGGATTTCGCAGGTTCGGCAGCACTGGAGGCCAGGGGCTTGGCCCTGCACTTTCCCTCGCTTGAGGATCAGCTGCCCGAGCGCTGGTACGCGCTGCGGATGAATGATCTGCTGCGCTGCGAAGCGCTGGCCGGAGCCGCGGACGAGGGGGTCAGCCTGCGGCCGCATGAGCTGCTGCCCTCCGGTCCGGCTTTCGGGCCGCAGGTCGTACACCGTACGCAGACGATCCGGGATCTGGCGCGGACCGTGTCAGTTTCTCCTTTATTGAGTGTGATTATCCCGACTTTCCAACGGGCCGAAGCCCTGGAGCAATGTCTGGAAGCCCTGGCGCAGCAGACTTTGCCCGCCCATGACTATGAAGTCATCGTCTGCGACGATGGTTCCACGGATTATACGCAGGAATTGCTGGCCATGCAGGAGCGTCCATACAGGTTGGTCGCACTGCGCCAGGAAGAACGGCGCGGTCCGGCGGCAGCCCGCAACCGGGCCATTGCCCTAGCCCGCGGAGAGTGTCTGTTGTTTATCAACGATGACACCATCCTGCATCCGGACGGCCTGGCCATACATACGCGTTACCAGGCGCTGCATCAGGCCGCCAACCAGGGCAGAGGCATCGCCGTCCTGGGCCGGACGTATTTTCCGGCAGCTTTTACCTGTACGCCCACCGGGTACGTGCTGGAATATTCGGATCTGTATTTCGACTTTGCCCGGTCGCGTTCCAACCAGTTTTACCCCTATCCGCATTTTTACACCTGCAACATCAGCGTCGGACGCAAGGCCGTGCTGGAGGCCGGCGGGTTCGACGAGGCCTTCACCGGGCCGGGGGCGGAGGATGTCGAACTGGCCTGGCGGCTGTACGGCGACGACCCGCAGATTCTGTATCTCTGGCATCTGGCCGCGCGTCACGAACACCATCTGTCCGTAAGACAGTTTTGCCGCGCGCACGTCGTACGCGGGGCCGGAGGTGTGATCCGCCTGGCCCGGCATGGCCATGTGGGCTGCCATTACCTGGACATGCCGCCGCAGCGGGCGCTTACATTGCGCGCCGAGCTGGAGGCCATCGGCAAAGTCGAGCTGGAGGAGCTGTTGCAGGCTCTGGAAGCTCTGGATCAGGATTGCGCTCCGGATATGGTGCTCTGTCACGCTAATTTTTACGACAAGCCTACGGCCTTTCCCCTCGGACCGGATACGGAGGGACTGCCCCGATACATGGGCATTTGGCGGATGCGGGCTGAAGAAATCGCGGCCGAATGTACGCGACTTGCAGCTCGGATGCGCGAGCTGCGCAGCAGCGATCGTTTTCTGGCACGGGCCGGATTGCAGGAAGTCTACCAGGCGCTGGATTTTCTGCGCTGGTTTCACGACACCCAGGGCATCGTCACCTCGCCCTGGCTGGAACAGTTTTACGCCGTACGCAACATCCGGGCCGCTTAAAAGAGCAAGCGGTTGGCGAAAAGTCTTTTTTTGCAAAGGATATTGGATTGCTGAGAGATAGGAAGGAAGCCTCATCAGCAAAGGCGTTATAATTTTTTGTTGCCGTTGAAAAATTCTGGAAAGAGGTTCTTGAAGGAAAAATCTCTTTCAGGAGTTTTCTTTTCGATACAACATTTTTTTAAGGTGGTGCGCGTATGCATCTGGTGCAACGATTGAGATTTTCCCCGCTGAACGAGATCAGCGGTCTGTATTATCGCAGTAATGCGTATGTGGCGTTCGAGCAGGAAGGCGGCGAGCGTTTTGTGTTGTGCCGCGATCAGGAGCTTTCCACCAATACGTATTTCAACAGTTTCTACGAATTTTTTTACATCAAATACACCAGGCTGCGACAGGTGGGCTATGCGTTGCGGCTCAAAGGCGACTTCCGCGTGCAGATTTACCGCGAGCGCTTCAATCACGAAAAAAAGATCGTGGGCGAGGTGCATTTGACCAACCAGACGCCTGACAGTCCGGCCTGGGTGCCTTTGCCCCTCAAGGATAAGGTCGAACAGAGCGGACGTATGCATCTGAGCATCCGCTGCATGAGCGAGCAGGGGGAATTTCTGGGCGGCGAGCTGCTGACCGAGCAGGAACCCGGCGAAGTTCGCCTGGGCATCGCCACCTGCACGTTCAAGCGTGAAGAGTTGATCACCAGGACTATTGCCAAAATTACGGATGATCCGGACCTGAAAAAACTGTCCCTGGACCTCATCGTGGTGGATAACGGCCAGAGCCTGGATCCGGCAAGCTTTCCGGACCCACGTGTCCGGCTGATCCCCAACATCAACTGCGGCGGTTCCGGCGGCTACAGCCGGGGCATGCTCGAGGCCGTGGACAACAGCCAGTGCACGCATCTGGTGGCCATGGACGACGACGTCACCCTGGATACGGAGATCGTGCTGCGGACCATTACTTTTTATCAATACGCCAAGGAAGACAACTGCATCTCCGGCGGCATGATGGATTTCGAACAGCCGCACGTGCTCTACGAGGCCGGCGCGCGACACAACGTGGGCAAGGATTATCCCGGCCCCAATCCGCTGAAGATTTTCGTCAACCGCCACCAGACTTACATGCAGCAGACAGGCGCGCTGAACAGCCTGTTGGTGGAGTGGGGCATTGATTACGGCGGATTCTGGTTTTTCGCCATGCCCATGTCCTACGTCCGGGAGATCGGCCTGCTGATGCCGTTTTTCCTGCTGGGCGATGACATCGAATATTCGCTGCGTATCAGGAAACATTTCGGCGAGAAAATTTTGTTCCTGCCCCCGATTTCCATCTGGCATATGCCCTTTTACCGCAGCCCCAAGGCCCGCTCGCGCTATCTCTGGATTCGAAACCTGCTGATAGTCGGGCTGGTCTACCGCAAGAGTTCCTGCCTGAACACCATGTATTGCTGCACCTTCGAATTCATCATGGAGTTGTTCAAATACCGGTATACAGGCACCTATTTGTTGATCCGCGCTCTGGAGGATTTTTTGGAAGGGCCCAACCTGGTGCTGGAAACCGACGTCATCAAACAATCGGCCCAGCTGCAGGCGGAAACGCGCCAGCGCGGATTCACGCCGGAAAAAGTGGACAGCATTCCGCCCAGAGATGCGCACAAGTTTTTTATTCCGGCCAAGGAATCAGCCTGGCGGACGCTGCTGCGCTGGTGCACCCTCGGCAACCATCTGGTACCCCGTTTTCTGCTTTCCAATAAAGCCGCTTACACGGACGCCGTGGGCATCAATCAGTGGAAAAAATTCACGCTTAAAAAACGTTCCGTGGCCTATCTGCTCGACGCCGGATATATGTCGGAGACAATGATAGTTCCGTTTTTGGGGCTTAAACACAGCTGGCTCTGGGGCAAGCTGATGCTCAAAACGCTCTGGCGCTGGCGCAAGGTTCGCAAGGAATGGGAGGAGGCCTACCCCTGGGTGAGCAGTGCGGACTACTGGCGGGTTTTCTTCGCCAGACAAGGCGAGAAGGAGTAAACGGATGAGCGGAGCAGAGAAAGTATCCATAGTGGTGCCGACCTACAACCAGGCGCAGTATCTGCCCATTTGCCTGGATTCGATCTGGTTCCAGGATTACCCTGAAATAGAAATCGTCTGCGTGGTGGACGGTTCGACCGACAACACGGCCGAAGTGCTGGCCGCGTATCAGCAGGCGCTTGAGCAGGACCAGACCTCCTTTGCCGCAAATTACAACGAAGAGAGCAACGAGGTCGAACGCAGGTATCATCCGCGTTATCTGGCGCAGGGGCGCGAGCTGAAGGTCATTTTCCACGAACAGAACAAAGGGCTGGGGCCGACTCTGAACACGGGCTCCAGGGCCTGCACGGGCACGTACTGCACCTACATCGCCTCCGACGACATGCTCGAGCCGACCATGGCCAGCGATCTCGTACGCGCGCTGGAAGAGGGTGCGGACCTGGCGTACGCGGACATGTTCGTGGTGGACGATATCGGACGGATTCTGCGTCATTTCGCGCTGCCGGATTATTCCTTCGAGGCCACCTTTTGCCATTGGTATTTCTGCGGGGTTTGCAAGCTTTACCGGCGCGAGCTGCACGAACAGTTCGGATATTACCGTGAAGATCTGCTCTCGCACGACCACGAACTGTACCAGCGTTTCGCCATGAACGGCGCGCGCCTCAAACACGTCCGCAAGGTGCTGGCCCGGGTACGGGACCACGGCGCGGAACGCCGGGAGTACAACCATTCGCCTAAACAATGGTCCCGGCTATTCGAAGAATCCAAAGCCCTTGTACGCGAAGCGCGCCATTTTTTGCGCGATGCGTCCGAAGTGGGAAGGTAGGGATACCGAAAAGAGTAATTTAGATGCCTCAATCATTATCGAATGTGCTAGTGCATTTCGTATTCAGCACAAAGAACAGGCGTCCTTTGATTCTTACAGAACATGAGAGCGAACTATATTCTTATATTAATTCGATATGTCAATCTTATGATTCAAAACTTATTTCCATAGCTGGAACTGCTGATCATATACATATTGTGGTAAAGCTTGGAAGAACAATTACCATTAGTACCCTTATACAAAAGATTAAAAGCACTTCTTCCAAGTGGATAAAAAGCAAAAGTGATCGCTATTCGAATTTTGCCTGGCAGTCTGGCTACGGGGCTTTTTCTATTGGTGCATCCATGCTTTCAACAACGACGAATTACATTTTGCATCAAAAGGAACACCATCAAAAAGTATCTTTTCAGGAAGAATATCGAAAATTATTAGATAAGTATGGGGTAGCTTTTGATGAAGCATATGTTTGGGATTGATTGTTGGAGCATATCGCCCTTTCAGGGCTTGGATTCTCATATGACATTGTAATCCCAGGGTTACACCCTGATGTGATGGACCCGCCCTCCTAAATACGGCATCAAAGTGCCAGTGAAGGTAGTGTAATTTCTTCATCACAATAGGAGGACGGGCATGAAAAAAGTTAGCACAATCGGTCTGGACTTAGCAAAAAACATTTTTCACGTTCATGCAGTTGATGAAAATGGTAAAATGTTGTTTAGGAAAAAACTGTCCAGGAATAACGTATTGGAATTTTTTTCAAACACACCAAGATGCCTCGTGGGGATGGAGGCAAGCTGTGGATCTTCTTACTGGGCACGCAAAATTGGAAATCTTGGGCATCAAGCGAAACAAATCAGCCCTCAGTTTGTAACCCCATATGTAAAAACAAATAAAAATGATTTTAATGATGCAGAAGCTATTTGCGAAGCCGTTTCAAGACCAAATATGCGTTTTATTCCAATGAAAAATCAAGAGCAGCGTGATATTCAAGCTCTTCATAGAATTAGAGAACGGTTGGTTTCACATCGCACTGCAACAGCGAACCAGGCTAGAAGCTTACTTCTTGAAAATGGCATATCCATTCCACAGGGGATTAGCAACATACGAAAACAACTGCCATATCACTGTGAAGATCTAAACAACGAACTGAGCTTGATAGCAAGAGACTATCTTTCTGACTTATATACACAGCTAGCTGATTTAGATACAAAAATAGAGAAATATCAACATCTTTTATCAATTCTAGCGAAGACTTCGGAGGTATGCCAACGGTTGATGAAAATACGCGGTGTAGGAATTCTAACGGCCACAGCAGTAGTGGCTTCAGCTGGGGATGGTTCGGAGTTTAAAAATGGCCGCCATTTGGCTGCCTGGATAGGGCTTGTTCCAAAACAACATTCATCCGGAGGTAAAACGGTATTAAGGGGCATCAGTAAACGAGGAGATCCCTATCTGCGAAAATTACTTATACAAGGCGCACATAACTTATTAAGATACTGCAAAGGAAGATCAGATAAAAGAAGCTTGTGGCTGCAAAGCCTTATGGAAAGAAAAGGGAAAAGAAAAGCTGCTGTTGCCCAAGCAAACAAGACCGCACGAATAATATGGAGTTTACTTACAACCAACGAGGAATACAAAGAATCCTTTTGTTGAGCAAAGACAAAATAGCGATAAATTTTTTAGCGATAAATTCCTGCCTGCGAAGGCCTCACGAGTAATGATGATAAAAACAGTCGAGCTGGCTTCCGGAAAACCTGAAAAGCCCAGGGGACGTAAGAGTCCGGCACCCTGATAAGGAACGGAAGCGCGAATGATACATCAGGGCCAGGGAATGCAATTCCCGTAACAGGCCGAATATATGGACGCACTCGATTCTGTTTTTGTCAGGAAAAACTCGTTGCCCCGGAGCGCGGGTCCATATATGGGCTATAGGTATGCCGCCCCGTTGGGGCTATCTGGAGCAAAAAGATTATGAAGAATCCAGGCAGAAAAGTATTTCAGTATCCGTATCTTTTGAAATCAGTGTGTCGTCTGCCTCGTTTGATGTTCGTTATGTTTGATAAAATTTAACATTTTCACGATGTGCTGTTTTTAATGGTTGCTATTACTCAATGTTGAAACTTTTTAATTTATTTGCACTGACTTATAGGGAATATCACTTCTTAGTGCTTGCTAGCTACTAATGCTGCTGGAGTGGATTGTTAAGTAATTTTCACACCCATGAATAACCATTAATCAGCGTCTTAAAGAGTGTTGCTACATAGCGGATGTAACACTAGAATGTATTTAAGCCCTGAAAGGGCGCAATAATATAGCCCAGGGTGCAACCCTGGGAATATTGGATGAGAGAAATTGAGCCCTGAAAGGGCGGCATGGAGAGGCAAGGTAATGAATTCAACAAATATTAACGCGCCTCGTACCCCATACGCCGGATGCGCGGGCCGTGGAGTTCGGTGCAGAGGGTTTGCTGTTCGGAGGACATGGTGTCGCGAAAGGTGACGGCGCCCCCGGCGTGGAAATGGAGCAGGGCCTTGGTGTGGGCGTCCGAAAGACTGTTTTTGTCGTAAGCGGAAATGATTTCCGCATAGATTTCCGGTGAGGGCTCCAGGCCGCAATAGGCGGCAAAGCGCTGCAATTCGCCCTCCGGATCTGTGAGCAGGTCTTCATATCGTATGTGCAAGGCGCCGGATTGGGCGAACCAGGCTTCCCATTCGTCGATCCAGAAGCCGACATGGTGGATGGCCTTTTCCAGGGTGTCCAGGTCCACAAAGGGGCCGGGGTAATCTTTGGCGCGGTCCTTGGCGCCGTGATTGTAAGCGGATACCGCGGCGTCGCGCGGGTCGCGAAAAATATAGGTGGCTTTGAGCGTGCCGTTGGCCAGTCCGTCGCGGATGGCGGGCATGGGCGGGCAATGGGTTTTGACCACGGCCAGGGTTTCGGAGGGGATACAGGCGGCAAGCCGGCTGATTTTGTCTTCGGTCACATCACCGATGTTGCAATTGCCCCACTGGAGCAGATCTTCCAGTCCGTGACTGTCTTTTATTTGACGGATGTCACACTGGCCGCAGCGCGCGAGCAGATCGTTCTGCATGTTGAAATACCAGGCGGAGCCCGCTTTGCACATTCCGGCAGATATAATCAGCATCCCAAGCCTCCTTTTGAGGGATAACTATGCAAATTATATGCCCTTGTCTAGAAGGAACGCTAGGAACATACGATTGTCACCGGAAATAGCCAATCAGGAAGGTCTGTTTCATGCAACAATATGCCAAAAGTTTTTGGGGGTTCTCAGGAACCTTTTGCAAAAGGTTCCTGAGCCGCCGGAGGCATTTTTTTACACGAGGTGCGTATGAGCGTGGATAAGGAACTGGGAATTCTGGTGCTCGGCCACAAGCGTCCGGAGGCCTTGCGCAACGTGCTCGAAAGCTTGCGCCGCCAGGGCGCGCTGGCCCAGACGCAGGTCTGGATAGACGGCCAGACTTTTTCGCCCCCGGATGTGATTGAACAGGTCGAGGCCTGTCGCGCACTTGCCGCAGAGTACGCGGAGGCTGCCTGGAGGCCGCAGTACGGAAAGCTGGGCATCGATAAACTGATGTTCGACGGCCTGAGCGCCATGGCCGCGGCATACGATAAAATCATGGTCATCGAGGACGACTGTTTTCCGACGGCCAAGGCCGTGGGGACCTTCAATCGCGAACTGGATGGAGTGGCCGACGATCCGGAGATTTATTCGATCTACGGGCACCACTTCAAAGTTCCGGACGAAGGGGAGACCATTACGCGTTTTCAGGGTTGGGGCTGGGGTACCACCCGGCAAAAATTGCTGCCCGTGCTGACGCGGCTCAAAGAATTGTTTCTGCTGCCCGAAGCCGAGTATCTGGCCTGGGTACGCGCGCAGATGACGCCGGAACTGGAAGCGCGGCTGCTGGTAACGCCCGGACGCGACGTGACCTGGGTGCTGGAGCGCTTTTTCGTCTGGGACGCGGCCACCACTTTCGTGACGGCGCTGGCCGGTCTGAAGCACAAAAAAACGCCGGCCCGGACCATCTACAACTGCGGACTGGGGCCTTATTCGAGCCACTTTTTCCGGGACGAGGAGCGCTTGCGCAATCCCCCCTGGAATATGGTCGCCGAAGATGAGGTCTGGGATTACTTTGAGGCCGGAGAGTAGCCCTGTGACTGATGCTGAAACGCGTAAACCCCTTGTCCGGGTGCTGCAGCATCTGGCGCGTACGGGCGGTACGCTGATTGCCAAGTGCCTGGCCTGTATGGATGGGACCTGTCTGTTCAGCGAAACGCATCCCAGCGGTTTTCTGCCCGAGCAGCTGGATTTTTTCGATATCATGGTCCAGGCGCAACGCTGGCACGGTTTGCTTTCTGAAGACGAACTTCAGGACTGGCTGGCCGATACGTGGCCTCTTGCCGATCGCCCGAATGTTCCCGAATCCGATCCGCGTTTTTTATGCGCTCTGGCCCACCTGCAGGAACGTTGCGCAAAGCAGGGGCAGCGCCTGCTGCTGCGGGACTGGTCCCATGTGGACTATACGGCCAGGCCTTTTGCCTTCGCGCCCGTGTTTCGTCCGCGCCTGGTGGAAATGCTCGAGGCGGATTACCGCGTGCTCCGTACGGCCACCGTACGCCACCCCGTCCGTTCGTACGTCAGTCTGCTGGCTTTCATGCCCGAACTCAAAGGCGTGCTGTCGCCCGCGGAATATTCCGAGGGCTGCCTGCATTTTGCGGAACACGCGCGGAAGATCGGATTTATCCGCTACGAAGATTTTCTGCAGGATCCGGACAAGAGCTTGCGTACGCTCTGCGAACGGTTGGAACTGGTTTTCGACCCGAACTACACGCAGCGCTGGTCAGAGTACGGCAAAATTACCGGCGACCAGTCCAAAGCCACGGAAATCCGTCCGCAACCGCCGCGCCCGGTGGCCAAGGACCTGCTGCGCGCCTTCGATGCCTGCGAAGCCTATCACAGCACGCTGGAATTGCTGGGGTATGAAGGGATTGGTACCATGCCGTAGCGTGGTTCTGTTGTGGGTGGCTGGGGGGAATGATTCCCCCCAGCGGGATTTGGGGTAGCGCCCCAATTAAATACGTTTTTTTCTCTTTCTATCCTTTACCCGACTGCGATTTCCAAGCCGTCCGTGTTGAGTTCGATGGCCTGGTCAATGACGGCCTGCGGATTGGCCGAGGTTACCAGCACGACTTCGGGCGTATCCACCAGCAAAGTAATGGGTTCGCATACGGTCAGGTCCAGCCCGTTGGGGCGTGCGCCGTTTTCCGGTACGAAACAGGAGATATTCAGTCCGGGCGCATGGGTACGGAGTTTGGGCAGCAGGTCCGCGGTCTGGTCCGGCGCACCCCAGATGGCCACGCGCTTGCCGTTGATCCGGGCGGCGAGTTCCTGCGCGTCGGCATAGGGCTTTTCAAAGATTTTTTTGATGTCGCCGTTTTTCGCGCCGGTGCGTACGGTAAATACCCGTTTGTCCAGTACGGGCGGGTAGGCCGGGCATTGCGCGCACAGGGGATACTTGCCGCGTTTGCCCGCGGCCAGGTCGTTGGCCATGGCGATACGGTGCTCGTTGTACCACAGCTCCTTGACCGGCGTTTCCAGCGCGTTGCCCAGGCCGTATTCGGTGAGCATGTCGTTGCAGCAGATGGCCACGGTGCCGTCGTAGTGGATGAGCAGCTGGCTCTGGGCGAAATGGCAGGCGCTGTTGGGAAAACATTTGGGCGTATTGATCATACGCTCGTCCGCTTCGATGTGGTTGCGCCAGAAAACATTGGTGACTTCGCTGAAAAGCAGGTTGGTGCCCTGCAAGCGTTCGCGCCACATGGCTTTTTCCGCTTCCACTTCCTCCGGATCCACGATGTCGTAAATGCCCACGCAGACGGATTCGTACAGCTCGGCGACTTCGGCGCAGCGCTCCGGATGTTTGCGCAGGTAATCGCCGTTGGTGGCTTCAAACGGGCGGAATCCGCGTTTGCGGGCCTCGCGTACCATGTCCAGCAGCCGTGGGTCCAGAAAGGCCTCGCTGAGGTGGCGGAAAGCCATGTCGCCCTGAAAGCCAATGGCCCTGGCTTCGTCCATGATCCGCAGCACCTGCTCGGTGGGCAGGGATTTTGCCACCTTGGAGCCGTCCGCATTGCGGCGTTTGCCGCTGGTGTCGCCGCTGCGGGGGCAGAAAAAACACTCGCGGTTGCAGTTTGACTGTAACTCGACGTTCAATTTTCGAAACAACGGAAAGTTTTCAAGCGTCCAGGTCATGGTTTTCTCCTGGTTTTTTATGCCTCCGGCGGCTCAGGAACCTTTTTGTAAAAAGGTTCCTGAGAACCTCCAAAAACTTTTGGCAGTTACCCACATAATTGCTAATGTAGTTCAGATGGTTATAGCCACCTGAGTGGGGAAAACTGTTTTTTCCAACTATGCGCGTCCAGAGCCGCTGCCCTGGCGTAGCTCCACGACTTTTATTAAAGCGTCACAACCTCGATGCCGGGGATGTCCATTTCGTAGATCTGGGTGGTTATCTCCAGAGCGGCAGCAGAGGCCACGAGGATGATGTCCGGCTTGAGTTCGCGGATATGCTCGGGGGCTGCCACGGGTTTTCCGTCCACGGTTTTTTCCCAGTTGTCCGGGTTGTTGTCAACGAAACCGAGCCAGGTGGCCGTACCGTTGAGTGAGACGAGCTGCGGTTTGAAGTGTTCGCGGTACAGCGCGCCCGAACCCCAGACCAGAATGCGTTTGCCTGTGAGTTCCTTGACCAGGGCCGCGTCGTTGGCGTAGCGCCGTTCGTCCACGTCCTGGATGTTGTTTTCCGGATTGCGCTCGCGTGTGGTGAAAATACGGCGTTCGAGCTGGTAGGCGGGCTCGTGGCAGAGTCTGCAGCGCGGGTAAAGGTGGCGCTTGCCTGCTTCCAGGTCGTTGATGATCTGTACGTGGCGCTCGGAGAACCAGATATCGCGCAGGGGGGTTTCAAAGGCGTTGCCAAGCTCGTATTCGGTGAGCATATCGTCGCAGCAGATGGGCACGGTGCCGTCGTAGTGGACGAATAAGCCTTTGAGCGGCCGCATGCACGGACTGTGCGGATATGCCCGGGGCGTCGTGGTCATCCGCGGGTCGTATTTTGTGTGCGTCCGCCAGATAACGTTTTCGTATTCGCTGAAATTCAATTCCACGTCGGGCAGCCGTTTGCGCCAGAATTCCTTTTTCGCCTCTTTTTCCTCCGGACTATTGTAGTCGTAGAGGCCGATGCTCAGAATATCGTAAATTTCGTTGGCCTGCCTGGCGACCTCGTCGTTGCGCTGGAGCACGTCGCCGTTGGTGGCTTCGCCCATGACAAAACCGCGCTTCTTGGCCTCCCGGGCTATGTCCATCAGACGCGGGTCCAGAAAGGCTTCGCTGAGATGGCGGAAAAACACCATATCGGTAAAGCCCATCTCCTGCAGCTGGTCCAGAAAGTCCAGGACCCGCTCGGTGGGCATGGCTTTTTTGACATGCGTACCGTCGGGATTCCGGCGTTTTCCGCTGCTATCGCCCTGGCGCGGGCAGAAAAAACAGGTGCGGTTGCAGTCGGCCTGCAGTTCGATACCCACCTGCTTCGGCAGGGGCAGGGTCTCCGTTGTCCAGGGCATGGGCTTCGCTCCTTTGCTCGTTGGGCCGGGGAAAAAAGGCGTCAGTCCGGCCGGGTCGTCAATACAGTAAAATTAAAGTTTGCAAGAAGCAAACCGACTTCTATTATGATCGGCTGGATGCAAAAAAAAATTATATTTTTTGAAAGGTAATTGCACCCAATTTGCAATCCGCTCCGCAACAATTGCACTAAAGACCCGCATACGCTAGGATCCTGCGTAACTCAGCAATAAGGGGGGAGCATGGCGAATTCAGAAGACGCGATGAAAAACGCAACAACGAACGATAAGACAGACAGCGAACGTCTGGATGCATTTTTGGCCTACTATGAAGGGGCCATGGATACATTGCGTTCGGAGAAATATTACGAGCAGCATCTTCGTTTGTTTCGGCTGGCTCTGCATGGCATCGGAATCCTGAACTATTGGAACCCGGAAGTTTCCGGAGAGGCGCATTTTCTGCGTACCTGGCTGGCTGGAAAACGCAATCCGCTGGTGCTGGACGTGGGAGCCCTCAAAGGCGGCTACGCGCGCCTGGTGCGGGAAGCCGCCCCGGACGCGGAAGTGCATTCGTTCGAGCCCCATCCCAAATCCTTTCTGGAACTGCAGCGGACCGCAGAGGAGCTGGGCACCAAGGCGCATCCCTTCGGCATGTCCGATGTGGCCGGAAGCAGCATGCTCTATGATTATGAGGATTCGCGCAAACCCCAGCATTCGTCGTTGTATAAGGAAGTCATCGAGCGAATTCACCTGAGCAAAGCCACTGGCTATGAAGTGCAGCTGGAAACCCTGGACGGATTTTTGGCGCAGACGGAGCTGGGCGAGGTCAGCCTGCTGAAGATCGACGCCGAGGGGCACGAATTGCCTATCCTGAGCGGTGCATTGCGCGCCATCGAACGCGGAGCCATTGCAGCCGTCCATTTCGAGTTCAATGAAATGAATGTCTATTCGCGGACATTCTTTAAAGATATTTATGATATTCTGGATGGATACACCTTTTACCGCATGCTTCCGGACGGACTCGCGCCCCTGGGAAAATACCGCAATCCGTTACTGTTCGAACTGTTCGCCTACCAGAACATCGTGGCTCTGCGAGAGGCGGACTGAGCGGCTGCGGACGGCGAACGAGGCGCGAAAAGTGTAATATTTTCCGGAATAAAGTTTGCATGACCTTGAGGCATGACAGAAAGACCACGGAAGATTTCTCTTGCCTGGCGTCTGACATCCGGGGGCAATGTTCCCGACGCGGACGGCACGGACAGAATCGGCGTACCCGGCCGCCGGGCAGGCGCTGTTGACGCCGGCGCCGACAAGCGCCCTGAGGTCATGGTGCTGATTCCGGCCCGTGGCGGCTCCAAGGGCATCCCCCGGAAGAATATTCATCCGCTGGCCGGAAAACCGCTGATCGCCTACACTATCGAGGCTGCTCTGAAGTCGCGCCATGTCACCCGTGTGCTGGTTTCCACCGAAGACCCGGAAATTCGCGACACCGCGGTGGCCTACGGCGCGGAAGTGCCTTTTCTGCGGCCCGAGAATCTGGCCGGTGACCATGCCAACATAGCCCATGCCGTGGAGTACACGCTCAAGGAGCTGCGAAAGCAGGACTACGTGCCCGATGTGATCACGGTTCTGTTCACCACAAGCCCGTTTCGCAATCCGCGCCTGGTGGATTCTTTGCTGGAAAAGGCTGTCGGGCCCTACCGCCAGGTAATCACGGCCAGACCCGTGCACATCGACCCCAAGCGCTATTTTTTCACCAACGGAAGCAGGCGGCTTGAGCCGCTGTATACGGACGAGGCCCAGGCGCAGAAACAGCTCCAGGACCTGGGCAAGCCTTTTTTTCGGCGCTACGGCCTGCTGGTGGCCACCCGCCGGGTACCCGGTCCGCTGGGGACCTACGTTCACCGGATTACCGACCCCATTTCTGCTCTGGATATAGACACCTTTCACGACCTGCGGTACGCAGAACAGATCATCGAAAACGACCTCTTCGATTTTGATCTGCGATGAATATACTGCTGCCGCTATACCCAACCAACGCCACGGAACGGGCCTTGCTGCCCGGAACGCTCAGACGCGCGCCTTTTTTGCGTGATCTCGCCGCGCTGGGAGGGCCGCCTCCCCACTGGCGCGTCCTGGCCGTCGCCGCAGATACGGAGCTGCTGGACATCGTGGCCGCTTCCGGAGTGAGCTGTCGGAATCTGGATATTGAGCCGGATGCCGAGAGCTGCGGTTTTCTGCCCTGCGGTACGGGCGCCTTTTTTGAACAGGTTCTGGCGGAGGAATGCGCGGCCGATTCTTACTGGTGCGTGCTGGATCTGAGCGTGCCCCAGCCCGGAGCGCCCACTCTGGAGGCAGTGCTTAAGGCCCTGCGCCTTTACGAGCGGGAAACTCCTCTGGCTGTGGCCAGCGTGGCCGAGGTGGATGATCATCCGGCCCAGCTGGACGCGTATTACCGCTTGCTGGATGTGGAATTGCTGGCGCTTCTGGAGCCCGACGCCAAAAATTCCGGCTGGTCGCGCAGCGCGCCTCAGTTTGTGGAGTGGGAAGCCTTCGGCGCGGCGCAGCCACCGGCTTCAGGGGCGCATTGCGTACTGGTTCCCGCGGCGGACTCCTGGCGCATCCGGGAGGAGGAATTTTTACCGGAGGGATCCGTTGCCGACGCGGACAGCGTCCGGCTGTTTTCCGTCGGGAGCGGACTGGCGCGGCGGATGCTGCCCGCCGCAGCGCTGCGTACGGAGAGTACGCGCCCTGTCTGCGCAGTGCCTTTTTTTAAGCCTCTGGCCGGGGGGTGCTGTCTGCTGCTGCGCGAATCCCCCACGGAAGTGGGGCTTTATGTCCGTGAATCCACAGGCGGGAGCGAACCCGTCATTCGGGTCTGGGCTTTGGGACAGCGGCGGCTGTTGCCCGTGCCTCCGCTGGAGAGCGAACCTGATTTAGCGGGCGAGCGTACGCAGGGCGATCCGCCGCCCGTGGTCCGTATCGGCAATACGGGATTTTCCGGGCCAATACTGCGTTTTGCGCTTCCTGAAGGCACGGACGCTCTGGCCGTGGCGGTCCTGGAACGCGCGTCGGGTGAGGAAGTGGATTTCATGGAGCCGCTGGAAGCTCCCCTTTCCGAGCATGGAGCGTTCTGGCACGTGGACAAAGCCACGAAACAGCGTACCAACGGACAAACGGGAAAGCCTATCACCGGAAGGCAGGATTTTTACCCCCTGTATGAGTTCGATCGGGCTCTTTGCCTGTTTCAGGCCGGGGATTTTTCCAGACTTGCCGACGCGGCGGAGCAAGGCCGGGTGGCCGGACTGGTGATTTCCGGGCCTGTCGGGTCTGAAGGAGACCAGTGATGGCCGGTTTTCAGCTGGTTGCCCTGTATCAGGAAATCACCGAACTGGAGCAACGCTTTCAGCAATTTTTGAGCGGCGGTTCCGCCGGTACTACCGGGGTAACAGGCGGCGTCCCGCAGCCCGGATCGCCCTGGTACGCCTCATTTCTCGAGGATTACGCGCGTGTTTCTCTACAGTCGCGGCTGCAACTGCAGACTTGCAACCAGCTCGAAAGGTACATCGAACCGCCGTCCAGCGAATCGACGCCCTTGCGGCGCTATTTTCGCGAAATTATGATGGAGGCCAAAGACCGGGCCATGGGACAATGCGCCTTGCTCGAACGGATGCTCCGGCGGCTGCTGGAAGCGGGCGAGGCCTGCATGGGCAACGGGCGTCCGGAGGAGGCGCTCGAACTGTACCGTTTCGGACTCAGGCTTTCCCCGGAAGCTTCTTTGCTACGCTTCGGCGAATGCCGCGCACTGAGTTGTCTCGGGCAGGAAAGTGAGGCGGAAAAGGCTCTGGACAAGGCTCTGGCGGGTTGTCCCGTGGCCAGTGTGCCCGGCGATGAGGAACAGGCCGTGCTAAGCCTCTGGATGCGGCGCGCGCTCCTGGCCGTGGGCAATCATTTGTATTGCAACGGGAACTGGTCCGGCGCCTGCCAGGCCTACGAGGCCGTACTTAAAAGCGATCCCTCCTACGAACCGGCGTATACGCGTCTGGAAGCCATGGCGGTGGAACTGGAAACAGCTCCCGTACCCGCGAGCGAGCCTCAGGAGCTGGAAACATTGCCCGCTGCCGACAATGGGGTGATTGCCCGGTTCGCGGAGCACAATTACTGGACGCCGTTTTTTCTGGAATCCTGCGATCAGGACAATCCCGCCACGGCTGCAGGGCAGATACGCGCGCTCAGCGGACGTTACAGTATCCGACGGCGGAACGTGCAGCCGGAGATCGAACTGCATTCTCCCAGAATCATGCATCCGGATGGCTGCGGCGGCCTGTATGTCTGCGACTGTTATTACGCGGAAACCCCCAACCGTCTGCTGCGGGTGGACCTGCGGACCGGTGAGACCAGGCTGTTGTCCGAGCAGCGTTTTTACACCGGCCTCTGGCTGGAGCGAAATACCGGGCTGTTGTATGGTTCGCTGGCCGCCCTGGGCCGAGAGCGGGCCTGCAAGCTGGACTGCATGGATGCGGAGGGCGCTCTGCAGCACAGCGTGGACATTGATACGCCCGCGTACGGTGCGGTGGGCGGGCCGTTTCGGATAGCTGAAGACGGCCTGGGCGGACTGCTGCTGCTGGACACGAAAAAACAGCGGCTGCTGCGTTATGCCCTCCGTGACTTCAGCGATTTTCAGGAACCGGATCTGAGCGGCTGGTCCGTGACGCCGGATCTGGCCGTGGTTCCGGAAGCCGAACGGATTTATCTGGTCTGCCCCGGACAAAATACGCTGCTGGAACTTTCGCTGCGCTTCGGGCCTGGCGAGCGGCCGCAACCCGTACGTGGTCCGCAGCTGCATCAACCCTACAGGATTACCGCGGACCAGGACGCGGGGTTGCTGTACGTGGTCTGCTCCGAGGAGCTGGTCGTTTTGGAAAAATCTTTCCGTATCCGCTATCGCTATCCCCTGCCGCCCGAGCCGGTTCGCGATATCTGCCTGCTGCTTGGCGAGGTGCGCCCCTCCCTGGCTCTGATTCAGGAAATGCGCGGCATTTTCCTGCTTGAACCCGGCGCCTAAGACACTGCCTTTTCTCCCTTAAATCGAATTACGTCGGAACTGTGGATACTTGACAGCGTCTCACTATTAGGTAGACTGGTCTACATAATAACAGGAGAAAAAGTATGTCCATGAAAAAACGTTCCGCCCGTGAGCGATTGCTTTCCGCAGCCGGCAGCCTTTTTTACAACAAGGGCATCGGCGCGACAGGCGTAGATGCCATTACGGCGGAAGCCGGTGTGGCGAAAATGAGCCTGTACAATAATTTTTCGTCAAAGGCCGAGCTGATTCAGACCTATATTGACGAGCGGCACGCCGTATGGATGGATTTGTACCGGAAGCGCCTCAATGCCGCCGTAACTCCCCAGGAGCGCGTGCTGGCCGTGTTTGACGCGTATGCGGACCATGCGGGCTTCAGCTGCGAACGCGGATTCAGGGGGTGCGGCATGCTCAATGCCGCGGCGGAACTTCCTGCGGACGCTGCGGGGCGTCTCGCGGTGAAAAGGCACAAAGACGAGGTTGCGCTCTTGTTGCAAAAGCATCTGGCCGCGTGTGCGGATATGACACCGGAGAGAGTGCAAACCTTGGCGGAGCATTTGTCCTTTCTGCTGGAAGGAGCCATGGCGCTGGCGGGTCTCGATGGAACCAGTGAGAAATTGTCCCGCGCGAAAACAATCGCGGCGGCCCTTCTGCGTACGCTGTAGCAAAGGCAGTGCTGCGGGCGCGCCTGCTTGCGCCCGGTCGCGCCGAAATCAAGCCATTCAGGATCATATATGGAGAATAGAACCGCACTGGGGATTGCGGCGCTCACGTCGCTGACCTGGGGGCTGACAGGCATTTTCGTAAGGCTGCTGCCGCCCATCCCGCCTGTTTCCATCACGGCCGGGAGACTTGCCGTTGCGCTGGCAACGACTCTGCCGCTGCTGTTCGTGCTTCGTGATGCGCGAAACGGCTGGTGGAAGGCCTTGAGCTGTGTCTCCAGTTATTTGCTCGCGTTGCTGCTCGCCGGGTATTATCTGCTGGCCACGGCGGCTTTTCAACTGGCCCCGGTGGCGGAAGTCGCGCTGTTTTTAAGCACGCCTCCGTTATTTGTGCTTTTTTTCCGCAGGCTGCGGGGGGAGAGCCCTTCAAAATCCGAGTTTTTCGGCGCATTGCTGGCAATAGGGGGGATAGCCATCATTCTGTTGCCGCAACTCTCTCTGGCCGCAAGCATCTCGATAGGGCAGATTGCGGGAAGCTGTCTGGCAATTTGCGCGGCCACTCTGGCGGCAGGCTATGCCTTTGTCTTCCGGATGCTGTCGGAAAGGGAGCGCGCACCGGATAGCGGCGGAGTGTCCATGCTGACCTTTGCGCTGGGGAGTGCGGTATTAGGTGTCGTCGTTCTGCTGCGACCTGAGCCCTCAGGCGTATCTATGCTCAACGCCAGGGCATGGATGCTGTTTCTTTGTCTGGGCCTGATCTCAACTGCCGTCCCAAGCATCGGGTTTGCTTTGGTTTCGAAACGGCTGCCCGCGTTGCTCACTGCGTCGATTTCTCTGTTTATCCCTCTTTTTTCCGGCCTGTTCGCTTATCTGTTTCTTGGAGAAGGCCTATCGGCTCACTTTCTTGTCGGTTCTGTGTTTGTTCTGCTGGGAGTGGGGTTGATTATTTCTGGTGGGGGATGTTTGACCAAGAATAAATGGCGAACGCGTTAGAGAGTATGGCGTGTGCCTTGCCTTTTTCCCGCCAGAACCAGCCCGGCCAGTGAAGCGGCGCAAAGCAGAGCCCAGGCGAACATCACCGGACGCAGTCCGTACAACGGCAGCAGGAGCAGCGAAACCAGCAGGCTGCCTGCGGACGCCCCGATCAGATCCAGAGCGTAGAGTCTGCCTCCCAAACGTCCGGCTTCCCGGCCCGTTTCCACGAGCAGCCGGGAGGCCAGGCCGAAGTGCAACCCGCCGAGCATGCCGCCGCCCAGGGCCAGGGTAATGCAGATAAGCAGCAACGCATTTGTGCTCGGAGGCGTTTCCATGCCATGCAACAGGCTGAAAAATGGACCGAATGCCGCCAGGAGCAGGCATAAAAGAGTCTGCACGGAAAGCAGGGCGCGAAACGCCGGGTGCTTTTGCGGGGTCAGCCAGGCCCCCAGGGCCAGGCCTGCCATGGACGCAGCCACGAGCAGTGCCAGCCGGCTGTACAAACTGCCCGCCAGGATCTGGAACATCAGCAGCAAGAGCAGTTGAAAACTCATCAGGCATGCGCCGGTGACGGCCACCGCGGATCCTGTGGCCAGGGGCAGCGGATTGGACCTGCCGCCCAGGGGAGCCAGGCAAAGGAGCAGCCCTGCGGCGGCAACAGTAGCCCATAGCGTCGCGGTGCTCGCTGCGGAAAGCGTATCGAGCAGAGTGTAAAGCTGTTCGTTAAACTGCCGCGCCCAGGCCAGCAGGCTGTCCAGATAGCAGGCAGGATGAAAATCCCGGTTCAAAACAGGCTCGGGTGTGGCTGAAAACAGGCTCTGGAGATAACTCTGTTTGAACGGACTGAAGAGTTCGCGGACATTGGGTGCGCGGAAAAAACGGGTAGAAATGCCGCGTTGCCGCATACGCTGCAACAGGGTGGGAATTGTGATGTCGGCGTAGCTGCTGTCCTGAGAAGCCACGAAACGGATCTGGTCGCCGGGCAGGGCAAGAACCATGGGGAACACCGCCTGTAATGTGGCGTGAAGACTGCGCAGAAGCCGCGCCTGCGCCGGGCCCACCGCCTCGGGCGCACCAGGGGCGGTAAACGAAAAAAGTCCGCCTGGGGTCAGTTTCGCGGCCGCAGCCTGAAAAAAATCACGGGTGTAATAGCGGTTTCTGGCGGCGTTTACAGGTTCGCCCTGTTGCAGCAGGATTATGTCGTAAGACGGCCCCGGCGAACGGATCATCGCGTACGGATCGGCAAGCAGCAGATCCGGGAAAGCTTCCTTTTTCTGCGGAAACGGTACAAGCTGGCGGAGCAGTCCGGGAATGCCCGGGTCCTGTTCCACCAGGCGTACGGTACGTATTTGCGGGTGCTGGCGTACCTGCTCCGGGAGTTCCAGCGGGTTTCCGCCGAGCAGCAAAACGGATTCGGGGTGCGGATGCAGCAGCAGAACCGGCTCCACGGCAAATTCCGTACTGAGGGGATCCGGGATGGAAAACAGCCATCCGCCATCGGAAAACAAAGAAAGTTGCTCGTCCTGTCCGCAGACGACCAGGTTCTGATAGGGCGTTTCGCGTCCGGCCAGGTAGCTTTGCCCCCATTGCCAGGCCCTGCTCAGGTTTTCAAGCCGCGTACTGACGGTGGGAATCAGGAACAGTTGAATGAGCAGGGCGGTCAGAATAGTGCTGCGCCATTGTTTTCCGGTAAGCAGCAGCCGGTACGCCAGGGTGAAAAGCAGACAGGAGATGAGCAGCACGCTTGCCAGTGAAGAGACAAAAGGCAGCAGCAGAAAAAAAAGAGTCAATCCGGCCAGGCCGGATCCAAGGGCTTCCGCCAGATAGACCCGCAACGGACGTCCCCCGGCGTTTTTACCCCAACATACGGCGAACAGTGCCCCGGAGCAGAGGCAGAACAACGCGGGCGTCAGTGCGCAGATAACCAGCATCAGCCCGAGTCCGGGCAGTTCACCTAGGGGAATGTTCCAGATCGGGCGTGCGGCTCGCAGCAGCAGTAAGGTTCCCGGTAGCAACAGTGCCAGGAGCAGCAACAACAGCCCGGGCGACAGTTTGTGGTGACAGGACGCGGCCAGGCGGCTGCCCAGGCCGGTCCAGAGAAGCCAGGAGGCCAGGAAAAGTCCCGCGGCGAGTTCGAATCCGGAAAATAGCGCCAGCAACTCCCGCAAAAAGACCACTTGTGCAAAGGCCGAGGCGAATCCGGCACAGGCGGCAGCCGCCAATGCGTTTGTCTTTTCGTTGTCCAAAGATGAAAAGTTTGCCTCGCTCATACGGTTTGCATTGCAAAAGAGCGAATGAACGTCAATAAGGCTTGCAGATCAGGTGAACCAAAGTTAAATAAAAAATAGATTTACATGTCTAAAATGAGGCAAAAGACATAAAATGAATACTTTTTTGAGGTGGGAAGAGAATTTCCTAAGATTACAGGGGATTTTCGATGTTTCGCGTACTGTTTTTTTATGCAGTCCGAACAAAGTAGCTGATTCAAAGCTTTTTCTAACTGAAAAAATTTAATAAAATATTAGAGAAATACGTGTTTAAGTCAAAAAAAGTATCTGAATGTATTTGACAGGATGTGTTGTGCCCTCTATTGATACTTTTCAGGGACCTGTTCTTGATTTTTCGCTTTGCGTTGTCTGATAAAAAAGACAAGGAACAGCATACTATTTCTTTGTTGCACCATACCATAAGATTACTACGAACGTGAGGGAAAGTTTACGCAATAAACTTTCTCCTTCGTGTTTTTTTATTTTTAAAATACCATCGGATAGTCCCGTTTTTATTAGTTGTTTTTTGGTCGCTGCAGTTTTTGTAAGGTAAATTCGACTACTCGGGGTATTAGGATAGCTGCCATTATTTCTTACAACAGAAGTACGTATTGTGTGCATATATGGTTCCTGATGTCCGGAATGGTTCTTTGTTTGAAAGTGAGAGGTTTTTCTACCCTTATCGAAGTATAAAAAAATTAAATGCGTTTAATTTTTTATTTGTAAGGTTTTTGTAACTAAAATTAATTCGATTGTTAGAGATGAGTGATCACTGCAGATCGCATTTTTTTTATTTACAAGTGTTGCTTGAATGCCGTAGAGTTTATACGTTAAGTAACTTCAAAGGAGTGGAATATGGAAGAATACGTTAAAGAGGCATTGGAGATTGTGAAGGCGCAGGCAAGCGTCCGGAACATGACCGAAGAAGAAATTACCTCCATGGTAAAAAAACTGGCAGATGGAATCAAAGGCATCAGCGAATGTCTGGATGAGACCGAAGTCGTCCAGGTATCCCGCTCAGATGCACAAAAGGCCGTCAAAGAGAAATCCGTTATCTGTCTCGAATGCGGCAAGGCATTCAAAATTATTACCAAGAAGCATCTTGCCACCCATGGGCTTACTGCTGACGAGTACCGTGAAAAGTACGGTTACAAGAAGAATCAGCCTCTGGTATGTAAAGCTCTGCAGCGCGAACGCCGTAAAAAGATGAAAGACATGAAGCTTTGGGAAAAGCGCAAAAAGGCGTAACTACTTGTCCGCATTCCAGGTGAACTAGATGTATAGTTTAGATCGTTACAAAAAAGCACGCTGATTACCCTGATCGTCCTGCTTATTTGGAGACTTTCGAGCCTCAGGGCTCTGACACACCCGCCCGCGGCAGAGTCGCTGGCGGGTGTGATCTTTACACACTTTTGCCTCATGTCATCCCATGCCTGATTTCAGAACATACGGAGAACAGCCTTACGCAGTGGCGGTGCTTCACGGCGGCCCCGGAGCCCGGGGAGCCATGGCGCCTGTGGCCAAGGTGCTTGCCGAACGCAGAGGTGTGCTTGAACCCCTGCAGACCAGCACAAGCATGGATGGTCAGGTCAGAGAACTGAGGAGTGTTCTGCAACAAAATACGTCGGAGCCTGTAACAATTATCGGATCCTCCTGGGGGGCCATGTTGGGCTTCCTGCTGGCAGCGCATCATCCGGAAATGGTTCGTAAGTTGATTCTTGTGGGCAGCGGTGTGTTTGATCAGCGGTATGCGCAGGCCATAACCAACACCCGCCTCGAACGCCTGCTGCCTATTCAGCAGGAACAGGCCAAAGACCTGGCCTGCCGGCTGGCTGATCCGCATGAAAGCAATAAAGACGCTCTGATGGCCCAATACGCAACGCTCATGTCTCTGGCGGATACGTACGCCCCCTTGCCGCTGCAAGAACAAGAAGAGTATCGTTTTCAGGTTTTCAACGGCGTATGGGAAGATGTGACGCAATTTCGCTCTGATGGGGGATTCCTGCGCCTGGCTTCGCGAATCCGGTGCCCTGTGGTTGCGATTCACGGCGCGTACGATTCGCACCCGGCCGAAGGTGTAAAGAAGCCCTTGTCCAGCGTGTTAAAAGACTTTGATTTTATCTTACTGCAAAAATGCGGGCACCAGCCCTGGCTGGAAAAGCACGCGCGTGAACCTTTTTTTGCTTTGCTGGAAGAATTGATCCCCTAAACTCCCCCCGACTAACACCCCCCTCTGTTACCTTGTCTTTGCAGTTACATGTTTAGCCTTTTACAGGCCCTGCAGTGTGCTGCGTGTGTTGTCCGGACAGCCTTGTGCGGAATTAAGCGCGGAAGGCATGGCTTGTAATCCCGAATTCATTGTACGACATGTAAAGGTGCTTCAAAGTGACACATCTCTGTGTTGTATTGTTGCTTTGTGGTGTGCAAAAATGAGAGAACTATCTAAAATAATGAAATTATTTCTTCAATTCCTATGTAAAATACTTTCCAGGTCGTTAGGGATGGAATCAGATTTTTAAAAAGTAATTCGTGCCTTTTTCTGACTCTTTTCAAAAAAACGGCCAATTATTTTTTCCTTAAAAAGATAATTGGAGCCAGTTAGTTATAGTTGTTTCTTGTGTATGATCTTCAAAAAATCAGCAGTGATCCCTCGTTGTACGGCAAATCGCGGTCTATTGTTTGCAAAATAGTCTTAATTCTCATGTCTGAAATGCCGTTGCGAGTTATAAGCATGTGTTTTTGTTGAGGTGGTAGTTGTTATGACACTATGGCTGCATCTTAACACGGTAAACATGTAAATGCATGTGAACAAGCCGTCCGGACTTATAAACCAGACGCATCATGGAGGGAAGTCATGCCGTCGAATGCACAAGAAGTACAAGTTGAAGCTGCAGTTGAAAATGGAGAAAAGAAAAGTCTTACAGGCAAGTTGTTCATGCTGGCTATCCCGGCGTTTATTCTGATTTTGGCCATAGCCGCATTAATAATCGGTTCCTTTGAACATCAATTCTTTTCCTCCTGGGTCTGTTTCGTTTTTATGTGTGCTGTACCGGCGCAACTGGTTACCTGCATGGTCTGGAGATGCAGCCAGCCCTCTTTTGTCACAAAATTGAGGCAACCTGCCAAAGGACTGGTGCTGCTGTTGATGACGGCGAGCATAGCAGCGGTGGTGGCCGTGCTTACCTTTACAATTGTAGGACAAAGGATCGGCCCCCCCACCCCCATGTTGATCCAGTACATCATTGTAACAGTTATCATGACGTTCTGGTTTGTGCCCATCATGAACTGTTGGCCCTTCTCGCGCTTTATTTCCAATCCTCTCGTGCTGGGGCTTGTGACCTTACTGTTCGTTTACATTTTTTCCTGGATTCTCTTTGTCCTTTTCTTTGATTTTTCCGCCATGGCCGGGGCGCCTTTCTATGTTGAATCTCTCGATCCAAAAGGGATGTTCGCCAGCGATACGGCGCTCTCCTTTTTTGTGACCATCACCGGCGGCATTCTGGTTCTGCTGCTGACGGAAATGACGCTGCTGACCAAAGTTTTCGGCAAAATGGAACAGCCTCTGATGGGGATTGTTGGAACAGTGGTTACGCTGGCTATCACCTGGGCCTGCTGGTATTTGTTCGTCGAGGTTCTCGGTGTGGACAAAACCATTTATTTCGTCAAAGTCCCCATTTGTTTTGTCTTCGGCGTATTCCTGGCCGATACGCTCATGCAGCATCAGCTATTTGCCGAGATGGCACAGCCGAAACGCGGTCTGTTGCTGACGCTGCTCGCCGCGTTTTACGGGTTTATCATGTTTTATATGTACGCCGCCTTCGGACCTCTTCTCGCCGGTGTGGACCTGCCCTCGGGCGCGCCCACGTATGATCTGGAACTTTGGGTTGCCAATGCGTTGCTCTCAATAACCTTTCCTGTAATTGTTACCATCGCTGATTATTTTGAATTCTGGCCCATAAAACGCTGATCCTTCCGGTCGGCGCGTCGGAAAAAGAAACTTTCCGGCATGGCAGCCCGTACGTTCCCTGGCAAAGGAGCGTACGGGCTTTTTCTATTGCCCGGCAAAGAGTCTTCTTGTTTGAAAGTGTTCAGGCCCTTTGACGTAAACCATTATGGGATAAAAAAAGCACATACGCATTGCTGGGCTTTTCATGGGGATACGGGCAGTATTTTCAACTGTCTCACTTGGATTCAAGGGCTTTACACTTCCTATACATGTAAATGCAATCTTAACACGCCAGAGATATACAATGCGACTGTAAAGCATATGAATGTGTCGTAAATTTAATATGTTATAGATTTGAAGTGTGTGGCACGCCCTTTGCTATTGTAAATAAAAACACGGGAGCAAGTCATGAGTTCATTGTTGCAAAAGAGGTTGTACATCAATGGAGTGGAATACAATATTCTCGCTTCATCCAAAAGCACATTGGCAGAGGTTATCAGGGACCAGTTGCATCTGACCGGTACGAAAGTCGGTTGCGGCCAGGGGCAGTGCGGCGCCTGTTCCGTATTGCTCGACGGTAAAGTTGTCCGTTCGTGCATCACCAAAATAAACCGCGTTCCTGACAAAGCGCAAATTACAACCATCGAAGGCATAGGCCAGCCCGGCAATCTGCATCCGCTGCAAAAGGCCTGGGCCAAGTACGGCGCCGCACAGTGCGGATTCTGTACGCCGGGATTCATTGTTTCCGCCAAGGGGTTGCTGGACGAAAACAACGATCCGAGCCGTGAGGAGATCAGGGATTGGTTCCAGAAGCATCGCAACGCCTGCCGTTGCACCGGGTACAAGCCAATCGTTGATGCCGTCATGGATGCCGCGAAAGTGGTGCGCGGCGAAGCGCCGGAAGACAGCCTGGATTTCAAGATGCCCGCAAACGGCAGAATCTGGGGCTCGGATTATCCCCGTCCTACTGCGGAAGCAAAAGTCACCGGTACTTTGGATTACGGTGCGGATCTGGGACTCAAGCTGCCGGACGATACGCTGCATATCGGCCTGGTGCAGGCAACTGTCCGCCACGCGAACATTATCAGCATAGATACTTCCAAAGCGGAAAACATGCCCGGAGTGCATTCCGTGCTCACGGCAAAAGATGTCAAAGGCAAGAACAGGATTTTCGGGCTCGTGATGCATCCCAACCATAAAGGCGACGGTTGGGAACGTCCTATTATCTGTGATACCAAGATATTCCAGTACGGTGATGTGGTCGCCCTGGTTTGCGCCAGTTCCTATGAAGAGGCCCAGGCGGCAGCGGCCGAGGTTGTTCTTGAGGTTGAGGAACTGCCCGCCTATCTGAGTGCCCCGGAGGCCATGGCTGATGATGCCATTGAAATTCACCCCGGAACTCCCAATATCTACTTTGAACAGCCGCTGATCAAAGGGGATGATACCGCACCCATTTTCAGCCGCGACGATGTCGTTGTTGCCGAAGGCGATTTTATCACGAGCCGGCAACCGCATATGCCCATCGAACCCGACGTTGGCTTCGCCTACCTGGATGATGAACACCTGCTGCATATTCACAGCAAATCCATCGGCGTCCACCTGCATGCCTTCATGATCGCCGAAGGTCTCGGCCTGACTCCGGATAAAGTCGTCGTTGCCTCCAACCCCATGGGCGGCACGTTCGGCTACAAACTGAGCCCAACCACCGAAGCGCTGCTCGGCGTAGCGGTACTTGCCACCGGGCATCCCTGCTACCTGCGTTACAACTACTATCAGCAGATGACTTATACGGGCAAACGTTCGCCGTTCTACATCAACGCACGGATGGCCGCGGACAAGAAAACCGGCCGTCTGCTGGCGATGGAGCACGAGTACGCGGTTGACCATGGTCCATATTGCGAAATGGCAAGCGTGCTGACCGGACGCGGCATTCAGTTTATCGGCGCCGGATACGACATCCCCAACATCCGCGGCATGGGCCGTACCGTTTGCACCAACCACACCTGGGGATCCGCATTCCGCGGTTTCGGCGGCGTGCAATCGCACTTTGCCGGTGAAACGCTGATCGAAGATCTTGCCAGCGCTTTGGGCATGGATCCGCTGGAGTTTCGCTATCTCAACTGCTACCGCGATGGTTCGACCACTCCCACGGGCGCGAAACCCGATGTCATAGCGATTCCGCAGCTGCTTGACGTCATTCGCCCCAAATACCAGGAAGCCAAGGAACGGACTGCCAAAGAATCCACGGACGCCATCAAAAAAGGCGTTGGTATCGCTATCGGCGTCTACGGTGCGGGTACGGATGGAGTGGACCAGGCCGATGTCTTTGTCCAGTACGATCCCGACAACGGCGTCACCCTGGGTTGTTCCTGGGAAGACCACGGCCAGGGCGCCGACATCGGTGCGGTGGGAACCACGCACGAGGCCTTACGCCCCATGGGAATTCCCGTCGAAAAAATCCGTTTCAGCTGGCCGGATTCCTCCAAACAGCCTCCTGCGGGACCGGCAGGCGCTTCGCGCTCGCAGGTTATCGTAGGTAACGCCCTGAATACGGCCTGCAAAGCCATGATGGAAGCACTGAAAAAATCCGACGGCAGCTTCATGACCTATGACGAAGCCGTAGCTGCGGAAAAACCCACTTGCTACAATGGTACGTACAGCACCGCCGGCAGTGTCTGCGATCCCGAGACCGGTCTTGGCGAGCCGTTCACCAACTGCATGTACACCCTGTATCTGGCGGAAGTTTCCGTTGAAGTCGCCACCGGCAAGGTAAAAGTCGACAGATTCTCCTGTGTAGCGGACCTTGGTTCCATCAACAACCGTTCGGCCGTGGACGGCCAGATTTACGGATGTATTGCACAGGGTATCGGTCTGGCCTTGAGTGAAGACTTCGAGGACATCAAAAAGCACTCCACCATGATTGGCGCCGGCTTCCCCTACATCGAAAACGTGCCGGACAATATGGACATTGAGTACCTGGAAGACAATCCGCGCAAAAACGGTCCCTTCGGAGCTTCCGGCGCCGGAGAAGGACCCATGGTCAATCCGCACATGGCCGTCATCAATGCAGTCCGCAATGCCTGCGGTGCCCGCATCTGCAGACTGCCTGCAACCCCTGACAGGGTATTGGAAGCACTTCAGAACGTGTAATAAGGCGACAGGCCCCCGCTGTGCGGGGGCCATGCCTCCTCATCTTGATGTTGTTTTATAGCGTCGACGCCGCAAGACGCCGGCTATCAGCAATCTAAACTAAAATGAGGCGAGCTATGATTACTGCGTTTCAATTGGCCAACATGATTTTCACTGGCGCGGGTGCGTTGGATAAAGTTCCCGAAACAATTAAAATGAGCGGATTGAAGAAACCTCTAATTGTGACGGACAAAGGTATTGTGAATGCGGGCCTGGCCAAAAAGGTGGAAGACGCCTTGAGCGGCGCCGGCATTGCGTATGCCCTGTACGACGAAGTTGTTGCCAACCCCAATGAAAAGAACGCGGAAGACTCATTTGCTCTGTACGAAAAAGAAGGCTGCGACTGCCTGATCGGGTTGGGCGGCGGCAGTTCCATGGATGCCGCCAAAGCCTGCGGTATTCTGGCCACCAGCGGCGGTCCCATCGATGCCTACCGCGGCATGGGCCTGCTCAAGACCGACATTCCTTTTTACATCGCAGTGCCCACCACAGCGGGCACAGGCTCCGAATCGACAAACGCCGCTATCATCACCAATACCAGAGGAGATCACCACTGGAAAATGGTTATTCTGGACGGCCGTCTGCTGCCCAACGTTGCCGTTATCGACCCGTTGCTGATGACCGGACTGCCACCGCATATCACTGCTTCCACGGGCATGGATGCCATGACCCACGCCATAGAGGCCTTTATAGCTCTTTTTGCAACGGAGTACACCGATGCTCTGGCAATTGGCGCCATCGAGCTGGTGTTTAAATACTTGCGCCGCGCCGTGGGCAACGGAAACGACATCGAAGCGCGCGAAAAAATGGCTTACGCCCAGACTATGGGCGGCATGGCCTTTACCAACGCCGGGTTGGGACTCGTGCACTCCATGGCGCACCCCTTGAGCGCTTTCTACAATATCTCTCACGGCAACGCCAACGCAGTCTGCCTGCCTACCGTTTTGGAATACAACAAGATCGTCTGTCGTGAGAAAATGGCCTTGATCGCCAAGGCCAGCGGGTTGACCGATCTCGGCAACTACCCGGAAGATGCCGCCATCGAAGCCATTCAGCGTATCAATGATGAAGTGGGCATTCCGAAAACCATAACCGAATGCGCGGATCAGATCGGTGCGAAAATCGATCCCAAGGATATCGAACCCATGTCCAAGGACGCGCTCAACGAGCTTTCGACGATTACCACGCCCAGGGTACCCACTCTGAACGCAATCAAGGAAATGTATAGGAAAATCTGGTAACCGGCAGTAGCGAACGCAAGCAACCTACAACCAAACGAGGCTAACGACTATGATTTCCGCTTTTCAGATGGCTAATATGATTTTTACAGGAGCCGGTGCACTTGAAAAAGCTCCTGAATCGTTAAAGAACAACGGGTTGAAAAAGCCTTTGATTGTTTCGGACAAGGGCATTGCCAAAGCCGGACTGATTGCCAAAGTTGAAGAAGTACTGAAGCAGGCCGGTTTGGACTACGCGATCTATGATGGAACCGTCCCCAATCCCACGGAAGCCAACGTCACCGAGTCCATCGCCATTTACAGAAAGGAAGGCTGCGACAGCCTGATCGGTCTGGGCGGCGGCAGCTCCATGGATACGGCCAAGGCCTGCGGCGTTCTGGCCACCAGCGGCGGCGACGACATCGGCCCCTATTGCGGACTCGGCATGCTCAAGGCGCCCCTGCCGTTCTACATCGCCATTCCCACCACCGCCGGCACGGGTTCCGAATCGACCTGCATCGCGGTTATCACCAACACCAAGGGCGCGCACAAGGTTAAAGGGGGCGTGATGGATCCGCGCCTGCTCCCGAATGTGGCTATCATCGATCCGCTGCTGATGACGGGCCTGCCGCCGCACATCACGGCTTCCACTGGTATGGACGCCATGACTCACGCCGTTGAAGCCTACATTACGCTGGGCGCTTCCGAGTACACGGATGCTCTGGCCATGGGCGCCATCAAACTGATCTTCCAGTACCTGCGCCGCGCAGTGGGCAACGGCAACGACGTGGAAGCCCGTGAAAAAATGGGCTATGCGCAGACCATGGCCGGCATCGCCTTCAGCAACGCCGGATTGGGTATCGTGCACTCCATGGCCCACCCCTTGAGCGCTCATTACAACATCGCCCATGGCGACGCCAATGCCGTCATCCTGCCGTACGTCCTGAACTTCAACAAGATCGTCTGCCGGGAAAAGCTGGCCAAAGTTGCCGCTGCCAGCGGGCTGAAAGATCTTGGCAATTATCCTGAAGATGCAGCCGTTGCCGCCATTAAACGGCTCAACGCCGAAGTGGGCATCCCCGCCACCATCAGCGAAGCGGCCGCCCGCGTCGGCTTGAAAGTGGACAGCAAAGACATTCCGGTCCTGGCGCAGGACGCCTTGAACGACCCCACGTATCCAGGCAATCCGCGCGTAGCCAGTAAAGCGCAGATAGAAGCGCTCTACAACGAATGCTGGTAACCACTCACCGGTAACAAGACTCACGTGGCACTGCCGTCTCCCTCTTTTCCCTGCCTGGAGGGGGACGGCAAATACTTTTCCACGAAATCCAGGTCAGCAGCATGAAAGATGTCGCCGCCTGAGACGTACGCGATTTCATGGAGGGCGTTGGTGATACAATTCCTCCGGAGTTTTGAATTCCGGCGTATTTTTTTGGGGCTCGCACCCCAGGATTTCGGATTCCGTGCGTCATCGCTCGAGGCATGGCCCTGCAACATGCCACAATTTCCCGGCCGGTTGTTCTTCAGAACCGGGTATTGATCCGCTGGCGAGCATAAAAAAATTTTTTGCATTGCATTTATTATATCCCTTAGTATGCAGTAATCTCCATTGTAATCAATTGGCTAAGTAAAAATACATAAAAATAACGGAGAAATTCAGTAAATTCCTATCACGAATTTTCTTGTGTGCGTGCTAATTGAAGCGTAAGTTAAGAAAAACGTATTTAGGAGGATCCTCCGTGGCGTAAACGCGGCACCCGTTATTTTTTCAAAAGAATAGGAAGGAGTGCGACATGCATACATTCTCTTCCGCAAGTTATTTAAGACAGTTTGAGAATGACCTTGTGGCGCAATATGGGGAGTCCGAGTCCAGCGATTTTTACAGCACTTTTTTTTCATCCAGCGGTTCGCGGTCTCTCTTCTGGAAAGAAATTTTCAATGCACGCAGTAAGTTTCATAGGGGAGAACCCGCAGATTTCAGCCACATCCGGCCGCATATCCTGCGCTCCTGGAAACGATCCCGTGCTGCGAATGCCCCTTACACGGGGATGTCGACCGTACGTCTCAAGAGTGAGGAACTGGAGGTAATTCTCAAACGCAATGAGTTTTTGATTTTTACCGCCAAATCCATCATGGAAGAGCTGCTGGAGAGCATCAAGCCTTCGAGCAACTCCATCATACTCACTGATACCGACGGCATTTTTCTGCATACCCTGGGAGATGGCCGCGGTTTTGGAGGGGCGTCCTGCCTCTTGTCGGGAATGCTCTGTGGAGAGGCCATAGAGGGCACCACTTCCATGGGCATTTGTCTGGTGGAAAAGCAACCCACCTGCGTCCTTGGCTGCGAACATTACAATCCTTATTTCGACGGCTGGGCCTGCGCCGCCGCTCCGATTTTTGATTACGAAAACAACATGGTCGCCACGCTTTCTCTGACAATGGGCAGGGAGAGCTTCAACCATCACACCTACGGACTGGTTATCGCCGCCGCCAAAGCCATTACCGAGCAGATGCGTTTGCGCTACCTGCTGCAGGAGACCCAGACCATCATGGAACTGCTGGGTGAGGCTGTGGTGGTGCTGGACGCCAACGGCTGCATCCGGATGATGAATCGCAACGCCAAACAGCTGTTTCATGTCAAGGAAGATGTGGTCGGATTAGAATTTAATGAGATCGCGGTAACCACCGGAGGCGAGTGTTTTCAGGCCCAGGATAAAAAAGCCAAGGACAACGAGTGCACCATGCGCCTGAACGACGGTACGTCGCTGCAGTGTCTCTATTCGTCCTCGTCCACGCCGGAAGGCGGCCTGTGCGTTACACTGCGGGAAAGTCGCCGCGTCCATAAGCTGACCAACCGAATCACCAGGGCCAAAGCCGTTTACACGTTTTCCGACATTCAGGGAGCATCCGACCAGATGCGCCGGGCGCTGCGCCTGGCGCGCAAAGCCAGTGAAAACTCCATGACCACGTTGATTCTCGGTGAAAGCGGCGTGGGCAAGGAGCTTTTCGCCCAGGCCATCCACAACGGCGGAGAAAGATGCGACCAGCCGTTTATCGTCATCAACTGCGGCGCCATCCCGCGCGATCTGGTGCAAAGCGAGCTTTTCGGCTACGAATCCGGCGCCTTCACCGGGGCTACCCGCCAGGGTGCGCCGGGCAAGTTCGAACTGGCCGACGGCGGCACTTTGTTTCTGGATGAAATAGGCGACATGCCGTTGTCCGCCCAGGTCAGCCTGCTGCGGGTGCTGCAGGAAGGAGAAGTGACCCGGGTCGGCGGCAAACGCCCGCGCCGGGTAAATGTGCGCGTTGTGGCGGCCACGCACCGTGATCTGGCCAAGGCGGTGGAGAACGGAACCTTCCGGCATGACCTCTATTACCGGCTCAATGTCCTGGTTATCAAGGTTCCCGCCCTTTGCGAACGCCGCGGCGATATCCCGGTTCTGGCTAATTTCTTTCTGGCTAAGATCGCCAGAGCCCTGGACAAGCAGCTGACCGGATTCAGTGCGGAAGCCATGAAATGCCTGGCCGCCTACGACTGGCCGGGCAACATTCGCGAACTGGAAAATCTGGTGGAACGGACAGCGGTCATGGCTGACGGTCCGTTGATCAACAAGGAGGACCTGCTTCCGGAATTCTGGACCGAGGCCCCCCAGAGCACTCTGGAAGAAAAAGTCTTCATTCCGGAAAATGTGCCCGTCGAGCCCGAGCCTGTTGCCGGGAAGCGGTCCAACCAGGACAAGCAGCGTGTTGTTGACGCCCTGGAAAGAGCCTGCGGCAATGTCCGGGCCGCGGCCAAGGAAGTGGGCGTGTCACGGGTCACGCTGTACGCGCATATCCGCCGCTACGGACTCTCGCTGGAATCCTATCGGCAGCAGCGATAAGCTGTTTCTGCATCAATAAAAAACAGGCGCTCCCTCCCGTCCTGCGGACGCGGCGGGAGCGCCTGTTTCGCTAATACGCGTAGGGTTCCTGATTCCTGATCTGAAACAGGAAGGGCAGGCCTGTGGGCTTGTCGGGTTGGATTTCGTCGGACTGGAGCATGTAATTTTCGCCGATGACCGTGGTGATGGCTCCCGGTACGGGCAGAGTGATCTGCTTCAGGGATTCGGCTTCCGTCTGGATTCTGCCCGCAACGCGGACCCACTCGCCGTTTTCAAATGCTTCCGGAGAGGGGACGTTGACGAGATAGGCCGTGGCCGCGGCGTCCGCGAAACAGCAGGTGATCAGCAGCCGCGCCACCGCGACCACTCCAGACGCATCCAGCACCGGCGTACGCACCACACTTCCCTGAATCACATACCTGTCGCCGGGTTGTACGCGTTTGTCTCCGTCCAGAACAATAAGCTCGGCCTGATTGATTTTGATGTATTCCTTGCCGTCGATGGTCAAGCGTGGAGACTGCTGCTCCTGCGTCGGCTCGGGCAGTCCTGTGAACGACAACGGTGGCTCTTCCGGCCCGAGATCTTCCAGGCCGGCTTCATGTTCGGCTCCCATGAACGGCGTGGGCAGGCTCGTGGAGGCGAATGCGATGATGCAGAAAATCAGGAAGGCGATCAGTTCGCTCGCCCTGGCCTTTTTGGAGCGGTTGAAAAACGTCGCGATGCCCAGGAGAATGATGATGCTTCCTGCAGTTATACTGAGCCAGCTGTATTTCGGGTGGATATAGCGCCAGTATTCGGACGAGCAGGCCAGCACCACCATGAACGAGCCTATGAGGCAGAACAGGCAGGTTTCGCACAGACGCAGAAACGAGGCCATATCAATCGCCCCCCAGAGACAGAACCAGTCCCATGGCATAGACGGCGATAATGGGCACCAGTGTCAGGGCCAGAGCCAGCCGCTTTTGGAACACGGCAAAAAACATGGGGATAAGTTTCAGGTCCACCATGGGGCCCACGGCCATGAAGGCGACTTTCGCCCCCAGCGGAAAAGAGGCGAAGGATGCGGCCACAAAGGCGTCGGCTTCCGAGCAGACCGACAACAGAATCGCCAGCAGCATCAGTCCGCCCACGGCGATGAACGGATTGCCGGTGAACAGTTCCACGGTCTCAGGCGGCAGCCAGGTCTTGAATCCCGCCGCCACAATCGCCCCGAGGATCAGAAAACGGGACATGGAAAGGAATTCGGCGGCCGTATGAAACAGGATGCTCACGATCCGGCTGTTGCCCCCGGTGGAGGCGCAGCAGCCGCACGCGCAACCGTGATCGTGCCCGTGATCATGATCGTGCTCATGCCCGCCGTGGGTCAGCTCCTGCATGGGCGATAACGCAGGGCCATGGCGCAGCACATGATAGGCGTCGGTTTCGCCCAGAGTAAGCGCGAGCCCCACGGCCGGAACAATGACCAGAAAGACGCGCAGCACCACAACGCTGACATCTCCCTGAAAGGCGAACAGGGTGGAGGCCATGACAATGGGGTTCACCACCGGCGCGGCCATCATATAGGGGATAGCGCAGCGCGGGGGGACCCCTTTGAGCAGCAGCCTGCGCGCCACCGGCACTATGCCGCATTCGCAGGTGGGCAAAAGGATGCCGGCGAACAGGCCCACGGAGATCTGCCCCCAGGCGCTTTTCGGCAGGCGGCGCAGCAGCACTTCCTCCGGCACCAGTACTTCGAGCAGCGCGCCGATCAGCGAGCCGAGCAGCAGAAAAGGTGCGGACTCCATGAAAATCGCCGTAGCAGCAGTAGCAAAAATTCCTAAGGTATCTGTCAGCATGGAATGTCAGGGGTAGCTTAGTGACGGTTGCGCATTGGAAAAATGCGGAACCAGGGAAAACAACAAGAGAAAAACAGCGCGGATGCTATCCCCGGAGCAGAGGAAAGTCCAGTCGCTCCGAACGGGCTGCCTTGCAGGATAAAAGAAACATCCGGGCCTTCGCAGAGGAGGGTTACTGCAGGATCCGAAAAGATTTCCCGATACGGCCGGTCAAAGGATTGTACTGGTCCTTTTGTAGCTGCGGATAGGTGAGTTCGAAGCTGTAGAGCGTATCTCCCCGCAGCATGGTCTTCTGATAAAAGATCCGGCCGTCCGGTTCGTAACCCGAGATGACGAACCAGTCCGCATGGCCGGTTTTGTAGGTTGTCCGGCGTCCGTTGCGGCCGGCATCGGATTTGAGCAGGGCATCCAGCGACTGTTCGAGGGCGTTATACGCGCCGTAGGCCAGCAGCTCGGCCTGGCCGTCGCGGGAGACAAAACGCTGACCGTCGCCGTTGGTCGCTTCTCCCTGCGGAGTCAGGAGATTCTGCGGATAATCGATGGCAAAGCCGAAGCGTTGATTGACATAGGTCGCCATCTCGGCGCACAGCGCCGTGGCTGCGTAAAGGCAGACAGAAATCATGAGCATGAAAAACACAACGCGACAACGCGTTGTCTCATGGCAGCCCGTTTCCCTTGTTTTGCAGCAGGTAGTTCTGGGGAGAGAGTCCGCAGTAGCGCTTGAAGACGCGGATCAGGTGGCTCTGGTCCGTGAAGCCGCAGGCCAGGGCGGTTTCGGCATGAGCTTCCCCCAGCTGCAGCATCCGGGCGGCCTGGCGTACGCGGTGTCGCGCCAGATAGGCCTGGGGGGAGATCCCGACCTCTTTGCGGAAGATTCGCTGCAGGTGGCAGGCGCTCAGGCCGGCTACGTCCGCGAAGATCTCCAGGCCGAGCTTTTCGGCAAAATGGTCGTGAATATAAGCGCGTACGCACTGAATGGCCCTGCGTTCGGCCGGCAGGATGGAATCACAATCCAACCTGTGCCGTTCATGCAGCGTACGCAGAATGTGCTTCAGCAGCTTCCGGCGGGATTGCAGGCTTTCTGCAGCCTCGAAGGCCTGCTGCAATTGCCGGATGGCGGCCGCAAGCTCCTGATCCTGGAACACGGGCTGATGGCGGATGTCCGCGGGCAGCAGATCCGGTGAAAAGCAGATGATGCGATAGGCATGTTCGCTGTCGCAGAGGCAGCGGTGGGCTGTTCGGGGGGGAATCAGGAACAGCTCTCCGGAACCAACCGCGTACTCTCCGGATGCGAAGTAAACCATACGCCGCCCTTGTTCGCACAGCCCGAGCACGTAACGCGCGTGGACATGGGGCGCAAAATCCTGCGTAAGCCCGAAGCCGCGTACCGCCGTGGCTTCGGGCATGTCTTCAGGGGCGAAAAAGCGGATGGTGCGCTTCTGCGGCATGGTCCGGCTCAGGTTAAAGGTGGAAAAAATTTGGCCAGCAGCACCAGCCCGTTGTCCCCGGCCCGCAGTTCGTGCGGGCAGCCCTTGGGAATGACGCTGACCGCTCCCGGCGCGTAGGTGATCTCTCTGCCGTCCAGGAGCATCTGTCCTGATCCTTCGAGCACCTCATGCAGCTCCCACTGCGGGTCGTGCGTATGCAGGGAAAGCGCCGCCCCGGGCTCCAGGCTGACCAGATGGCAGCTCAGAGCCTGGCCGGTGTGCTCGCCGGCAATCAGATGTTTCAGGCGGACGCCTGTGCAGCTCGGATGCGCATTCCAGGCTTTATCCGTACACGAGTATGTTCCCGCAGCCAAGGCCACCTGGCCGGATTCGAATTCTTGTGCGTTCATGATCTACCTCCATGTTCGTGTGTTGGAGGGATACTACGCGTGAGAAGCTGCAGCGTATTGGATAATCTTGTCATGAAGAAATCAAACCGAAGATAGCTGCAGTGACTGCCCTTCGAGGCTGCTGTTTCGCGCCCCGTATTGTTCGAAAAGCGTATGCATGGCGCGGATCAGCTGCTGCAGTTCGTGCTCCGGAAATTGTGACGGGCTCCGCCGGAGTTTTTGTTCCAGATCCATGGCCGCATGCTGCAGTTCCACGGCGCCAATGGTTGCGGCCGTGCTTTTGATGGTATGCGTGGTCTCCCGAATGGCTGCAGAACCGGTGGGTTCAGGGGAAAATTTCGACGCCAGAAGCTGCTGCAGCAGGCTGCTTAGTTCTTCCAGTGAGAGCGAGAAAATGCTCTGGTAGGCTTCCTGGTCCAGCGCCAGGCGCAGACGGGCTGTTTCGCTGTCCAGTACGGGGTGTTTGCGGGCTTTGGGAGCGGGGGGCGGCTGTTCCGCGCTGGTCGTGGTCAGATCGGACGGATAGATGAGCTTGTTGATGCGCGCGGCCAGTTCGTGAAAGCTGACGGGTTTGAGCATGAAATCGTTGACGGCGATGCCCTGGCAGTGTTCCTGCGCGTCGCCGATACTGTATGCGGTCAGCACGATGATCGGGATGTCGGGATTGCGGACATGGCCCTGGCCCGAGCGGATCCGGCGTATTGCTTCTATACCGTTCATTCGGGGCATTTCCAGATCCATCAGGACGATGTCGAAGTTGGCCTTGGCCAGGGTGTCGAGGGCTTCCTGGCCGTCGGCCACGGCCGCCGTGGCATAACCAAGGCGCGAAAGATGGGCGACGGCAACCTTGACGTTGATCAGGTTGTCGTCCGCTATCAGCACCTTCAGGCTGGGGGATCCGTGCAGGATGGGGCCGCATTGCTGGTCCCTGCAGGCTTCTTCCTCACTTCCCGGTTCGAGAAAAATGGTGAAGGAAAACACGCTGCCCGCGTTGGGGGCGGAATGGGCCTGAATGCTGCCGTCCATGAGCTTGACGAGTTCCTTGCAGATGGACAGACCGAGTCCGGTGCCTTCCGACCTGCTTCTTTTATGGGCCTGGGCATAGTCTTCAAAAATATGCGGCAGTTGTTCCGCGGGAATGCCGATACCCGTATCCGATACGGCGAAACGCAGCTGAATGCGGTTTTGCTGGTCTTCAATCCGTTCGACATGCACGTCCACCCGGCCCTCGTCGGTGAATTTGATGGCGTTGCCCGCGAGATTGACCAGTATCTGGCGCAGGCGCTGCGGATCTCCCTGGACGAAGCGCGGTACATTGGGGCTTTCCTGCCAGTGAAATTCGATATTTTTGGCCGTCGCCAGCACGGAGAGTCCCTTGAGAGTGGCCCGGATGAGCTGGTGCAGGTCAAAGTGCTGCAGATCGAGTCTGAGTTTGTTGGCTTCGGCCTTGCTGAAATCCAGCACGTCGTTGACCACGTCGAGCAGGTGCTGTCCGCATTGTTGCACGGTGGTCAGCTGGTCCCGCTGCTCCGGAGAAAGCATACTATCCAGAACAAGCTCCGTGAGTCCGATGATGGCATTCATGGGCGTACGGATTTCATGGCTGACTTTGGCCAGAAAAATGTTTTTTGCTCTGTTGGTGGCCCTGGCTATTTCATTGGAGCGGCGCAGGGCATTGACCCGTTCGGACAGTGCGAGCATCAGCATGACGCCGGCCACCGCCGAGCTGAGCGTAAGAATGTGGTAGATAAACTGCGAAAAAGGGATCAGGCCCGCGTAAGAGAGAAATTCCACGGTGCCGCCAAGGGACCAGAGCGTCCAGGCCGCCAGGAAAAAACCGTTTTTAGTCTTGGTGCGCCTGGCAATGCCGATGCAGGCGAATAGGGCAAGCCAGGGACCCAGCGCAAGAATGAACACGAAAAACAGGCAGTAGGTGTAAAAATACTGCTTGTCGATCCAGATGCAGCCCAGAGCAAGCGCAAAGGAAAAGGCCATGTAAAAGATGATGGCCAGATACCAGCGCGGTGCACTGGTTTTCATGTCCAGAAATTGTATGGCCAGCAGGCCGGTGGTGACTGCGATAAGTCCGAGCAGCATGCAGGAAATGGCATTCCAGAGGGCCAGGTCGGTCTGGTTGCAGAACAGAAAGACGATGCCGTTGGAAACGAGAAACAGCATCAGTTCTGTGAACACGTATACCGCGAACCAGATGAAGCGGAATTCCCGCAGGGTAATGCTCATGGCCAGGGCGAAGATGATCAGCGAGAGGATGATGCCGAAATAGACGCTGTAGACAAAGTTCTGGCCGCGCAGGCTCTGGACGTACTGGTCCGCAGTGTCCACCACCAGCGGCAGCGGCAGATCCTGGCCGGAAACATGGATATAAAAGGTTCGGCTCTGGTTTGTATGCAGCAAAAAGGACAGGGCGAAGGGGGTGGTTTTGTTGAACCCATCGGCAAGCCTGCCGTCGCGGACCGTCTGATAGTGCTTGATGAGGGTGTTTCCGTCTTCCTCGACTTCGTAAAACGCTAACGAGGTAAATCCTATCCAGTCCCAGTAACTCGGCCATGTGGTGCCCAGGACAAAATAACCGTCTTCAGTTCGGGAGCGTACGCGGAGTTTGAGCCAATAACCTTGGGCTTGATCCCCCAGCCACACCACGTCGCTGTCTGCGGCGGGGGGTGAAAAATCGGAAGCGGAAAAGATTTGGTCCGCCTGTAACTTATCGTCCTCTGTCGGACGTATATACGTATAAGGCGCGGCGTTCCAGGTTTGATGCGTGTTGTCGAGTTCAAGAACGCGATTCTGCATCGCGCTCCGGGCCAAGGATGGAGCAAAACATTGCAGAAGCAAAAAAACGAAAAGAAATAGATAGATATGAAATTTCAATTCTTTGTGCTATTATTCCAGTGAGACGGTTAAACGCACTTACTATAGGTTTCGTATATAGGTGATTGGTAAGACTGTCCAGAAAGGAGACGAATCCCGCTATTTTGGGCGGTATTTGTGCCCGATACGCGTTAAAAAAACAGGCGGCGGTAATGCCGCCTGGGAGCAAGGATGTATTTGAGACAAAAAACGTTGTTACTGGTTGTTTTTGTTGTCTGTTTGTGTCCGTGGTTCCATGCGTGCCCTGTTGCCGCAGCGCAGGAGCAGGCCCAGTCCAGTCTGCTGGTCTGGCAGAATTATTCCTCCGGGGATGTCGTCTGGTGGAAAGTCGATACGCAGGGCGATATCATCAGCCAGAAGGAAGCAACCGGCTGGGGGCTGGTTTCCGATACTGAGAAGGTTCCGGAGGGCTGGGACCTGGTCGGCAGTTATCCTTCCGGCGATCTGCGGATTTTGATCTGGCACAACCGGGAAAAAGGACTGGTGGCCTATTGGCGGGTCAGCTCCGACGGCAGCCTGGTGAGTGTGGACGATACGGGCTGGGGGCTGGTGTCCTCGGATATGCGCGTTGGCTCGAACTGGGAATTGACCGACATCACCAAGGTCGGCGAGCACGAAGTGCTGTTCTGGCGGAATCTGGTCAGCGGCGTGGTCGCTTTCTGGCGATTGAATGCGGACAACAAGCTTCTGGACGAGCTGCAGGGCAGCGGCTGGGGCTATGTGGCCGAAGGCGTGGACCTTACCAAAGGCTGGGTGCTGGGCGGCATTGTGGAAATCAACGGCGCGACAACCATGGTCTGGCGGAATGAGGACGCCGGACAGGTTGCGTTCTGGCGTATCAACGCGACAAACTGCACCATGCAGGACCTCCAGAAGGGCAGCGGCTGGGGGCTGGTGTCCGACCAGGTCAAAGTGCCCTCCAACTGGAAGCTGCGCGCGGTTGTGGTGGTGGCGGAGCAGCCTCTGCTGCTTTGGCAGAACAGCGCCAACGGCGCCATCGCCTACTGGAAACTGACCGCAGACGGCGAACTTGCCGACCACGTGGAAGGCAGCGGCTGGGGCCTGGTGCAAATGGATCCCCCCCTGACACCGGACTGCGTGCTGGCCGGAGCCACGGTAGTGAACCAGCGCTTGCTGGTTTTTTTGCAGCATACACAAACAGGCGCCGTATATCATGCCATGCTGGATCCGCTGCAACTTGCGACCACGACGACAAACACCCGGACGCAGACCGAGGCGGACGACTACGGCCTGGTGGCCCAGGACCTGCGTATGGACGCATCCTGGACCCTGCGGGCCATCCTGAACAGCTCGAAGTAAGCCCAGGTCCGGAGCCATGAAAATGATTTCTGCCCATTTGTCGGGCAACGTCGCCGCAACAACAGCTTGACCCCTGCCCCCCTTTTTGGGTATAAATACTCTCTTGAGTCTGCGCCAGTAGCTCAGTCGGATAGAGCAACGGCCTTCTAAGCCGTCGGCCGGGGGTTCGAATCCTCCCTGGCGCGCCAGTAAATACAGCAGGTTACGTTTATAGAGATAAGCGTGACCTGCTTTTTTTTGTGGTAGAGTCACGCTCCAGTCACGGGGTAGTCTTTCAAGGAAATTCGTTCTTATTCGCTAACAGTACAATCGACTGCACAACTGTTTCTTCGTTATTTTAAAGTGTTGTGAAAGATGCCTGCATGCGGGGTATTCGGAATAGCAAAAACATTGGGGAGGTGATGACGGCAAACGACCGGTTGTGTGTGATCAAGGCGATTCGATCAAAAGCAAACGAAAGCCCTGCAATGGATCAGTCTTCATCCAAAAAAGGAACCCCGGCAAACGCGGTCGCCTCGCGTACGCAGTTTCGACCCGTTGATTTTGCCTGATACATGGCTTCGTCCGCTGCATGGAGCAGATCCTTGAAAGTGTGTTGTCCGTCAGGGATTGCGGCGGCATAGCCGATGCTTACGGTTACCACGCCGAATGGCGAACTATCATAGGGCAATTGCAGCTCCAACACTTTTTCATGAATGCTGTGGGCAAGGAGTTTTGCTTTGTTCTTCTCCGTATACGGACAGATCATGCAGAATTCCTCGCCGCCGTATCGGGCGGCGACGTCGCCGGCCCGCCGGGCGTGGTTCATGAAAACCGTTGCCAGTTTTTGCAGGCATTCGTCACCGGCCTGATGTCCGTAATTGTCGTTGAATCCCTTGAAATAGTCCACGTCCAGAAGGATGAGGGCAACCGCCTTGCCGCCGTGGCCGGCTCTGGCCCACTCCAGATCCAGGGCCTCATCAAAGCGTCGGCGATTGAATAGTCCGGTCAGGGGGTCCCGGATGGACAGTTCCGTCAGCTTGCCGTTTGCATGCTCCAGTTCCGCGGCTTTCAGCTCCAACGCTTCTTTGGCCAGCTGCGCTTGCTGATTGCTGGCCTGAAGGGCCAGCTCTCTCTCGCGGGACTCGGCGGCGGTGGTGGCGAACTGGCGCAGCGCGCCTCCCAGGCGGCCGAGTTCGCTGTTGCCCGCAGGGGGCAGATCGATATCCAGCTGGCCGGCGGCCACTTTTTGCATGGCGGAGCTCAACCAGGACAACCTGTCTATGATGTGCCGGGTAACGTAAAAATACATCAGCCCCGACATAATGAGTATGCCCAGTCCGGCCACGATGATGACGATGAGCATGGAGCGCTGGCGTATGCGCATCAGGGAAAGCCCTGTACGTATTATTTCGTTCTGGCTGCTGTTCACCATCCGGGTGGTCATGGTGTTGATGCGGAGCAGAATGTTTTTATTGACGTCGTTTAACGCGTTGATTTTATCAAGCAGCAGCAGTTCCCGTTCCCGCAGACGTATCATTCCGTCATCATCCTGGATGAGGTGTTCTATGGCGGCAATGGGATGGTCCAGATCGCGCCTCAGGTCTTCAGGAAGTATTTTAAAGAGATCGCGAATGGTTGCCAGAGAGTGGGTGAGTTCCTGGAGGGAAGTGTTCAAGTCTGTCAGAGCCGGGCTCAGACTGGCTGCCAGAAGGCGCCCGTTGATGGATTCCACGGTCGCGTAGAAACGGGCCACCGGCAACAGCGATGTCACGTTTCCGGCCATGGATGCTATTTTTTCCACCGGCGGGGTGGGGCGCTTCATCAGATGGTTTATAACGTCCCCGTCACCCTCAAGAATCCGGATGCGGTATGTCAGATGCTGTTGAAAGATCAGCAGGTTTGAAAGAAGATCTTTTTTAGCGTATTCCTGCTGTTCCTGCAGCAGGATCCGCTCGTCCACTATGACCTGCAGGCGATGCAGGTTATCCGTCAATTCCGCAAAGAGGCTCGAGGGGACGAGCTTCACGTCGCCGGCGATCCTTTTCAGCTCTTCAAGCGCGGTTTCCATGGACAGCTCCGCGTCATTGACCTGCTTAAAAGCAATGTCCCGTGACGTTTTGCTGGAAAGTCCGGACAGTGAAAGTCCGGATGCGGAAAGAGCGTCCGCAGCGCGGGCAACGCGCAGGGTTCCCACGGTAATGGGAATCTGCGATTCGAGAATATCCCGGACTGCGTTGTTGACCACAGAGGAGAAATACAATGCGGCCAGTACGGCCAGGACCATGACTGCGGTCATGCCCCCGAAACTCAGCAGCAGGCTGGACCTGATGCCCAGTCGCAGCAAGCTGCCGGATTCACGCGGATGGCAGACGGTTTTGGCGTTCTTAAAAGGATCAATCCGCTTGGACACGCTTGCCGTCCTTCCAAACGTACCAGGCAAATGGATCATAAGGAGTTATGATATCTCCTTTTTCATCAAAGGACACTTTCCCCAAAATTGATTGGACCGGCTCCCGGCGAATGGCCTCGGCCACTTTGTCTGCGTCGAACGAGCGGGCTCTTTTCACACCTTCGATCCAGACCTGGGTGGCGGCATAGGCGAGCAGGGTGTAGCCCGCGGGTTCATGGCCCATGGCTTTGATGGCTTCAATGGCCGGAGCTGCCGTTGGCAACTGCACGGCATCCGGAGGAAAAGTAAAGGGCACGCCGTCAGCCGCATCCCCTGCAGCCTTCACAAAGACATTAGAAACAATGGTGTCGCCGCAGATAACGGCGAAAGTCGCGTTCATCTGGCGTACCTGGCGCATAAATATGCCGCTGTCCAAGCCGCCTCCCACCAGATAGAGCACTTCGACCCGGTTATTGATGAGTTCATCTATTTCATCGGCATAGGAGGCCTTGCTGGGCTGCGTTTCCACAACGGCAACGGGAACGATGCCCTGTTTCTCCAACGCTGCCAACGCTACGCTGGACAATCCCGCGGAGTAAGTTCCGGGAAAGTGCAAAACGCCGATCCGTTTTCCGGAATGGTTCGTTACCAGACGCCGGGCCGCCAGTTTGCCCTGGATGTCATCCCGGCCGATCATACGGAAGATGGATTTGATGCCCATTTCGGTGATCGTGGGGTTGGTGGAGGCCGGTGTGATCTGGAGCACGTTATGTTCGGCGTAGATGGGAGCGCCGGCTAGGGTGGCGCCCGAACAGGAGTGCCCGATGACCACGGCCGGCGGATTTTCCACAACCTGCAGGGCAACGGCTTTTGCTATGGATGCGTCGCAGCTGTCGTCATAGAGATTTACCGTTACGGGACGCCCCAGAAGCGTTCCTCCGGCGAGTTTGGCCAGAGCGGCGGTAACGCCGACATTATATTGAATGCCCACGGCGTTGCTGGAGCCGATCATAGGCCCGACAACGGCCACTCTTACGTCTTCGGACGAAAAGGCCAGCACAGGAAAAAACAAAACCAGCAGAAAGGATACTAATGTGTTTAAAAATAACCGAAGCATTGGCATTTTTATATTTGGCTACTACTAAAAGTGTGTTTTGATAGTATAAAACAAGTATCGTGTATCAAGCATGCTATGCCGAAATTCTTCGGCGTAGCAAAAATTTTTACATCAGGTCTGCCTAAATGTCTGGCAGAGCTGAGTCAAGGACATTTTTCATTTTTGCTTGTTGTTTTGTTCAATATTTTTCACGCGAGTTACGAATGTATGCTGCACAGTGTATCTTTTTTCTCGAAATTTTTTAAGGAAAATTTTTTTGCTGGAAAATGAAATTCCATCTGCCCTTATCGGCTGTCCGTCATCACAGAGGGATGGGGATATGCCGGTTACGACAAAAACGGACCGTGTAAATACTTGCGTACCAGACGGCAATGGCGGTGAGCGTAGAGATAAAGGGTCCCTTTGTCAGTCCAAGTCCGGACCATAGCAGCCCCAGGATGTAAATATACACGACGTGTATAAGATAGATGCCGAAGGTGTCCCTGCCGGTTTCCGCGGACAGAATAAAAAGTTTTCCGGCCCGCTCCTCCCATTTGCGGCAGAGCACCAGCACCAGTGTTGACGCGGCTAATTGAAACGGTAGTCCCGATATCAGGAAATAGAGACGGACAAAGTCGCCGTATGTTTCCACCTCATGGCTCAGAGCCGTATAAAATAAGGAAAAGCTTGCAAGTACGAGCAGGAAAAGCCAGAGGGTATGCCGTTGCAGCCTGGGCATAACCGACGGAACAGCAGCTAGATAGATGCCCCAGAAATAGAAAACAGCCCACCCGGGAAAGAATTTTCCCAGATGCCACTCAAACCAGTGGTGATCATTGCCGGTCCAGACGAGTAGCAGAGAAGAGAAAAGATAGAATACGCCACTAATGCTGGCGGCTATAAGCAGAATGCGTCCGGCGCCGTATTTTCGTATCTGAGGAACAAGCCAGTTGTGCAGAAAAAGAAGCTGCAGCAGGACGAACAGATACCAGAGGTGGATGTACCCCGTGAATAACAACCAAAGATTATTCCACGTCAGAAGAGGCCAGCCTAGGAGCAGATTGGACAGCACGATGTATATGGCGCTCCAGACGAGAAGCGGGAAACCGATACGCCGGAGTTTGTGGATGCCGAATTTTTTCCAGGGTTGCTGGCCGGAAGCAAGGGACAACTGCATCAGGTAGCCGGAGATAATGAGAAACACAGGTACGGCAAAGGTAAGAAACCCGCCCGTGACACGGGTCCAGGCAGCGGAACCGACGTTTTCTGTGGTTGCGAGCTGGATACTGTGCCATACCACAACGAACAGCATTGCCAGGGTCCTCCCTGTTTCTATCCATCTCATTGTTCTGGGCATGGGAATCTCCGTTGGAAAAGTTCAGTCACCTCGAAAGATATTTAAAGAAGAAAGAATCCGGCTTGCCGAAATAATGGGGGGCGCAATGGAAGAGCGGGGGGGGAATGAACGGTGTTTGTATCCAGGCGCTTGTGGAAATTTTCAGGGCTCCGCGTGACAGCTCGGCCATGCCGGTTCCCGCGCCGATGAGCACTACGAGCAGCAGCAGCGTACAGCCTGTATGGTTCCAGAAACTACGCGCTCTGTCGCCAAAAACTTTGGCCGTGAAAACGAGCAGAAAGAATAGGGCCGGGATCGAACCGCGCATGTAGAGTTCGTGAGTTTGTGATCCTCCGAGTTTGTACCAGGGAAAAAGTAGTAGAACGCCGCTCGTCACAATAAACCACCAGTTCCAGCTGCGGGTGCGGCGAATGAAAGGGCTGCAGTGGTATACCAGCAGAGCGCATACGCCGAATTCAAGAAAGAAAAAGAGGAAAATGGCAGGCCATTCCTGATATAGATCGCGTGATGCGCCCAGCCAGCCCGTGCTGTCCGGTGCGGGTGCAGAAGCCAGGATGAACAACAATTGCAGCAGTCCCATTGCCAGGGCCATGATGTTCTGCAGACTGAGCGCCTGGCGCAAACGCGTCAGCCCCAGGACCAGCAGCCCGAAAGGGAGCAGGCCTATCCCCACGAACAGGGACCAGACCGGCGCAACGGCCACCAGAAATCCCGCGTTGGACGAGCGTTTGAGCGTCAGTCCCTCGTACATCAGCAAAGAAGCCAGCAGCCAGCCGCCAATTGCGTGGTTGGGTACCCAGTACAACTGGGTGGTCATGGATGAAAGTTGCATGAAGGGGACCCAGGTTTCCAGATGCCAGGCTCCGCCGAAACCCGGTTTGTAAATATAGTCGCCGATTATATCCATGCCGCTGAAAAAGATAAGTAACAGGGCGCACAGGAACAGCGTCCGGGATGACCGCCAGCCGGAAAGCCGGATCAGCCATTGGAAGCTCAGCACCACTCCCAGGAGGGTCCAGAGCCACAACGTGATATTGGCCGCTTTCCATCCGAGCAGAATGCCAACCAGGGAAGCCGGAAGAAAGTAGCCCATGAAATAGATCACTGGCCGGCTATGTCCGTCGATATTCGTTTGCAGGGGCCAGGGCTTGGTTATCAGTTCAAAAAGAAGCGAATTACGGACTCCCCAGTCGAGGTTTTGATAACCGAAGCCGCCAACGCCGGACATGGATACCCAGGCAAGCAGCAGTAAAAATGCAGCCCCCCAACCGAGCATTCCGGGCCATCCGCTCAAGCAGCAACGGCGGGCCTGCAGGTCGGAGGTTCCGGAACAAGCCCGCAGGCCTGATGCAAGCAATCCCAGGCAAAAAACAGCTGCCAGCAACGGATGCAGCCAGCCCATGCAAAACAGCAGGAAGGGGAGCAGGAGATAGGCAAGGGTCCAGACGTATAAAGCGTCTGTTTCAGTAGGCAGCATTTTTCTGCAATATGAGGTAAGGGACATATCCGACCTTTGAAAGTTAAAAATTTTTGTGCAAAATCAATCGATCAGAATTGGCCGGACGTTATCGTGGAACATACGCGTTTTCAAGGCGTATCTCCAACCACCTGCCGAACGCATTCCTGAAAACCTTCCAGTGCCGGCGACAACCAGCGCTCCTGGTGCCAGAGCATCAGGAGTACGGTTTCTAGCGGTTCGTTCCATTGAAGCGCGATCAGTTCCCGGCTCCGCAATTCGTTCCGGACGGCGAGTTCCGGAATTACCGTGACGCCCTGGCCTGATTTTACGCATTCCTTGATAGCTTCGATTGTGTTGAATTCCATGATCATCAGGGCATCCATACGGCGGGCCGTGAGTGCCTGTTCAAAAGGCATGCGGTAGCCGCAATCCCCTTTGGGCAAGAACACCGTCACGTTTTCCAGATCCGCGTATCCGACTTTGGGACGTCCGGCCAGTTGATGGTCTGGTGCGGCCACTACCAGCAGGGGCAGCGTGGCCAGCATTTCCACTTTCAGGCCCGGCGCGCGGATGGTGTCGGCCAGCAGAAACGCCAGATCGACCGTACCGATTCGGAGTTCGTCCTTGAGCGCGTGAAAGGCGCAGCTGTTCACATCCAGCCGGACCTTTGGAAAGCGCGGATGAAATCGGGCCAGAACCTGGGGCAGGTAATGCGTCGCCACGGTCTGCGGCGCGCGAATGGTCAGCATGCCCGCAGGCTCTGTCTGCCCGTTAAGGTCAGCCAGAGCCTCCTCGCCAATGGCCAGGAGTTTGTTGGCGTATTTGAGCATTTTAACACCCGCCCTGGTCAGGCTAACCTTTTTGCCTGTCCGCTGGAACAACGGTACACCCACTTCGGTCTCCAGAGCCCGGATCTGTGCCGACACCGAAGACTGCGCATAGTGCAGGACCTCCGCTGCCTGATTGAAATGCATCAGGGTGGCCACGGTCTGAAAAGTTTTCAGCTTCTGCAGGTCCATAATGACTCCCAGGTAATTGATCGTAAAAAACGATTATGAAAAACAAAATGATTCGTTGGACATTTTTTTGTTCGCACGGTTACCATTATCATGAACACTGTTTTTAAAGAAAACTAATCGTTTAATCCGATTTTATTGTAAAGACAGCGTCCGTGCAACTGGAACGAAGCGGTCGTATCGGGCGGAACAAACCAAAGGAGTGGGCAATGGCACGACAAATTTTACAGACCTGGCTTCTGATTGCGGTTGCGGCCCTGTTCTGCAGCACGGGATTAATACGGGATGCAGAGGCGGAGATTGTTTCCAAAAAAGAACTGCTGGCTGCAGCGCAAAAGGGCGTCCGCCAGTTGGGGCCGGAAGCCTTGCATCAGCAGATGGAGCAGGGTGCGGACCTGCTGGTCCTGGACGTGCGTACGGAGCGCGAACGTGATGCCGGGTACATTGGCGGTTCGGTCTGGATTCCGCGTGGAGTGCTGGAATTCAAGATCTATGAGGTCTGCAAGAATCCGGACAGGCCCATTGTGGTCTATTGTCGCAAAGGCGGCCGCTCGTTACTGGCGGTCAAGACCCTCGAGCGGATGGGGTATAGCAACGTCTCCAATCTTCTGGGGGGCATCAACGCCTGGGGCGCAAAGGGCTATCCGCTGTATAACTGGCACGGCGAGATCACGGTACGCCAGTTCGACAAGCCCGAAGCAAACCATGCGGACTTTGATATTTTTAAGAAGTAACGATTGCGATAACGAGGGAAGGGGCGGTTTTGCCCCTTGTTTAAGGCGTCACAACAGCCACCATTCCGCCAGGCTCAGGAAGATCAGGAAGCCGACCGAGTCCGTGAGGGTGGTCAGGAAGATGGATGAAGCCTGGGCCGGATCACGGCCGAGGCATTTGAGGATCATGGGGATGGCGGCTCCGGCGGCGGCGCCTAGCACCATGTTCAGGGCCAGTGACATGCCCATGACCAGGGACAGGGAAAAGGAGTGCAGTACGGCCAGCACGGCCAGCGCACCCAGCAGTGAAACCAGCACGCCGTTGACCACGCCCAGGCGGATTTCGCGTACAAAGGCCATGAGGCTGCGTTTGCCTTCGAATTTTTCCATGGCCATTTGCCGGATGATGACGGCCAGGGATTGCTGGCCCGTATTGCCGCCCTGATTGGTGACAATGGGCATCAGCGCGGCCAGAATGGCCATCTGTTCGATGGTTCCCTCATAGTGGTGCACCACATAAGCGGCCAGAGTCGAGTTGCAGAGGTTCACCACCAGCCAGGGCATGCGTTTGTACACGGACTGGCGCCAGGGCGTATCCACAGTTTCATCGCGGCCCGCGCCCACCATACCCAGCATGTCTTCGCTGGCCTCTTCGTGGATGATGTCCATGACATCATCGTGGGTGACCACGCCCAGAAATTTGCCGTCGTAATCCACCACGGGCAGGGCCATGAAGTTGTAGTGGCGCATCTGGTGGGCCACTTCTTCCTTGTCCACGTCGAAAAGTACGGTGATCAGGGTCTGATTCTGGATCAGGTCCTTGAGCATGGTGCCGGGTTTGCCCAGCAGAATGTCGCGCAGGGAGGGCACGCCCACCAGACGGTCTTCATCGTCCAGCAGATAGGCGTAGTAGGGAAATTCTTTTTCGCTGAGTTCCTTGCGGATGGTGTTGACTGCCTGGTCCACGCTCATCCGGTAGTCCAGCACCAGGCCCTCGGAGTTCATTACGCCGCCGGCCGTGTCCGGATCATACAGCATCAGCTGACGCAGTCTGGCAGCTTCTTCCGGTTTTACCAGCTTCAGCAGGGCGTCGCGCTGCTCGGGTTGCAGTTCGTCCAGAGCGTCGGCCGCATCGTCCAGGGCCATTTCCGAAAGAATTTTGGCCGCCACCTCGGGTTCCAGCTGCTCAATGAGCGCGACACGGGGCAGTTCCTGCATTTCTTCAACAGTTTCAGCGACTTCTTCTACATCTGCAGTGTTGGCCCATTCCAGCTGTTCTTCGAGGGGCAGCGTTTCGATGTGGTCGGCGGCGTCGGCCGGATGCACATTTTCAAGCTCCGAGAGATCCATCTGCTTTCGCGATTCATTTTCATGCTGCGAAAAGTCCGGGGATGTTTCCGTGGGATGCTTTTGATTATCCGGCATGGCACTCACCTGCTGTTAAAAAATGCCTGTAAAGAAGTTCCTGACGTAAGGACCGGAACGGCTCATTTCATATTTGATCCAGGTTGTCAAATAGTATTTCTTTAGATGAACTGGAGTTCTATTTTTTTAGCATAGCATATTTTTTGGGGAACGCAAAAAACAAAAATTCAGGAAATAAATTATGCAATTAATCCATTTATCGCGATGTATTGCTTCGTGTAATTTTTTGATTATAGATAGACGTATCCTTGCTGCACATTGTAAAAGTCAACTATTTTTTTGCTAATACGTCTTACAAAAAAGGAAAAAAGACTTTAATGCATGAATCGTGATCGCCAAAACAGCATTGTTTGTACGTTGCATGCATTTTTTTGGCCCTTTTCTTTGCAGGGCGGTTGCCACATGACGCGGTTGGTCCTATTCTAGCTGTTATGAGGAACAAAAAGCAGCGAATATTTGCCATAGGTGATATCCACGGCATGTCGGACAAGCTGCGCGATTTATTGCGCCGTCTGCCCCTGTCTCCGGAAGACCGCGTCGTTTTTCTCGGAGACTATATCAATAGAGGCCCGGATAGCAAAGGTGTTCTGGATACGCTGCTCGCTTTCCGGCAGGAACACCCCAACACCGTGTTTTTGATGGGCAACCACGAATGGCTGCTGCTGGAATACGCGCGTACGGGTGAAAACGACCATTTGCGGCTGTTGCGTATCGGGGGAGTGGAAGCCACTCTGGAAAGCTACGACAATGCGCCGGTCCGTTCGTTGAGCGATCTTTCCTTTTTGCCGCCAGAGCATCTGGAGTTTTTGGAAAACCTGCAGCTTTTGCACCGCCAGGACGGCTATCTGTTCATCCATGCGGGTGTTCCCCACGGGCAACAGCCTGAAGACTGCCGGCTGGATACGCTGCTGTTCCTGCGCGGTACGTTTCTGACCGACCCCTGGCAGGGGGAGGAAACCATTGTTTTCGGGCATACGCCCTTTGAAACTCCCTTTGTCGCGCCGCACAAGATAGGCATCGACACCGGCGCGGTCTACGGCAACCAGCTCACCGCCGTGGAACTGCCCCCGGATCGTACCGGCCTGCGCTTCCATCACTCTTGAAAATGCAGCCCCTCGAGGCTCCAGTTCTCATCCAAAAATGCCTGCGCCACCTGTCCGGGGGCCTCGTCGCTGGTCATGGCCGCATCCATCAGTCGGCTGAAGCCGAGTAAACGGCCGAGCATCACCAGCCCCTGGTGGATGGTCTCCATGGGTTGTTCAGAAGTGAAGCCCGTCACCAGATCGCCGCGGGTGTCCGTAAAAAATCCGTTGGCCTGCAGAATCATGGAAATGAATTCGGCCCGGCGGTTGCGCTGCAGCGCGGACGTACCGCCGCCCTTGAAACGGAAGCGGATGTAATTTTCCGCGATGTTCGGGCTGCAGACGCTGTCGATCATGGCGAAGTGAAAGTCCACACGCGCGTTGAGGTTCAGGTAATCCCTGGATATCAGGGCATAGTTCTGGCTGCCCATGGGGCGTTCGCCCGCATTGGCCAGCAAGGACCTGGATAAAACTCCGGTGGCCGATCCGCCCGGCGGCGTTTCCCGCCAGCGTATTCCTGGGGTGGTCATACCCTCGCACAGGGCCAGCAGCGGCATCGAACGGACGTCCGCCAGGTTGATTTTGCGTCCCAGTTCGGGGGCCAGCCCGCCGCCCAGATCAATGATCAGATAATGCAACGGCATGCCGTCCAGCCATTTGATCAGGCTTTCGGCTTCTTCGAGTACGGCGTCTTCGGTTTCGAACAGGCTGATCAGGGCCTTTTCATGCACAAAACGGACAATGTCGTGCAGCGAGCTGCACTCCAGAATGGAAAAGGTCGGCCCGTAGGCGTCGGTAAGGTTCAGCGGCACGATCAGATCGCGGATGGCGGATGACGCGGGCGAAAGATCGGGGCCCAGTTCGCGGTGCCTGCGGCGTTGGGGCAGATCATCGGCAAAGGCTTCGGGCGCCACGGAGACCAGGTGCTCGTCCGCGTCCAGAATCACCAGCGCGTCCTCAGGTACGGCCTCTGCGGCTCCTGTGGCGCCGGTGATCATGGGCACGCCGTATTCACGCGCGACGCAGGAAAGATGGTCCGTCGGGTTGCCCAGTTCGACCACCACACCTTCCAGGTCGGGCAGCAGCCGGGCCGCGTCCACATGGCTCTGCCGCAGCACCAGCACCACCGGCCCTTCCGGCAGCCCTTTGTCCAGTTCGTCCTTGTTGCGGATCACATGCGCGCGTCCGAAACAACGGCCCGGCGAGGCGCAGATCCCCCCGGAAAGCAGGGGCTCGCCCCGCAGCTTCGCTGCCACGCGGATGGCTTTGCCGCGCAGGGTTATGGGGCGCGATTGCAGAAAAAACAACGTACCATCCGGACCCACGGCCCATTCCATGTCCTGCGGGCCGCCCAGCAACACCTCCGCAAAAAGCCCCCAGTGGACCAGTGCGCCGACTTCCGCAGTGTCGAGTACGGAGGCGTCGCGTTGGGCCTGGTCCAGCGTTTCCAGCACCAGGCCGTCCTGCGCGTCGGCCACTTCACGGGACTCTTTTTCGGCAATGGAAATCTGTATGTTGTCCGGATTGTCCCGGTCCGGCATGAAACTGTCCGCCGGGTTGCTGCCGCCCACGGCCTGAGTGCCGAGCCCGTGTACCGCCGAGACCAGCATACGGTTGTTTTCCGGATCCGTGGGATGAATGGTGAACAGCACGCCCGCGGCCCGCGCATTGACCATACGCTGGAAGAGTACGGCCATGTCGAAGTCACCGGCCGGCAAGCCCGCATGCAGCCGGTAGGTCAGCGGCCGGGAACCGAAATTGCTGGCAATGACCCGTTTGAACGCATCCAGAAGTCCTTCCGGAGTCTTGAGATTCAAATAGGAGCTGAACTGTCCGGCAAAGGATTGTCCGGGCCTGTCTTCCACCAGCGCGCTGCTGCGAACCGAAACGGCCGGTGAGCCCATCTCCTTCCAGCGTTGCAGCAGAGCCTGCGAAAGCGTATCGGGCAGGGGAGCTTCCAGAATGATTGTACGGATTTCCGCCGCGGCTTCGCCGATATCGCCGCCCCCGGCATCCAGCTTCTGCAACAGATGCCGTACGCGCGCCATGGCCTCCGAATGGTTCAGAAACAACCGGCAGGCCCTGGTGGACGCGGCGAAACCATCAGGTACGGGCATGCCCGCGCGCAGCATGGTCCCCAGGGAAGCGGCTTTGCCGCCGATATAAGCGGCTTGTTCGGCGCCTGCTTCGGCCAGAGGGATGGTCAGGGGCATGTTGGCGGAGTGGCTGGCCCGAGACGCAAGCGCCTCGCGGGTCTGGCGGGCGATGCCTTCCTGTTTGTCGTACAGCCGGGCGTAGCGGTTGTGGGTCAGGCGGTTCAGGCCGTCCACTAACTCGAAGGTCACGGACAGCAGCTCTTCCAGCGGCGCCTGAGTCTCCATGCGTTTCAGCAGGGCCGTGTCGATGTCGCTGATCAGCTCGAGCGCGCGCTCATTGTTGTCCAGAATGGCCCGAAAGGTGTGGTACTGAGCCTTGAGCGCGCGTAAGACCTCCTGCTCGCGGGCCTCACGCCGTCTTCGCAGCAGCGATCGGATTTTATCCAAGACCATTGACACCCTCCCGTAGGCAAGAAAGAAGCAAAAAACTTGGGGCGCTGCCCCAAACCCCGCCAGGGGAGAACGCTCCCCTGGACCCGCGCATAGTAATATAAGTTATTAGATACTTATAGATAGATTTAATCAAAAGTTTTTGGGGATTTTTAATCCCCTTTTTACAAAAAGGTTCCTAAGCCGCCGGAGGCACAAAAACTCAAGACAGCGATGCTTGTTCTTCGCCGAAGGCATCGGCCAGGCTGGCGAAAGCCGCTTCGTAATCCCGTATCCGTTCGTCCAGGCCCATGGCGATGTCCAGCTGGCGCGTGAAAGCGGCCAGCAGGCCGAGGCGTCCGAGTGCCGCCGCCAGGGTCTGTTTGTCGATTATTTTCAGCCGGGCAGTGACCAGGTCGCCCTTGACGCTGCAATTGAACTGCAGCTGGGCCAGGATCCGCCGGATCAGCTCCACCCGGCGGTTTTTGCGCTGCGTATTGGCGAATCCCCCGGCAAAGCGGAAGTAAATGTAGTTCTGCGTCGGGTTGTCCTGCATGAAGGCGTCGATGACGTTGAAATGGTAGCCCATATGCAGGTTCAGGTTCAGGTAGCCCGCGCCCACGATGGCCAGATTGCGTCCGACATATTCCGGCGAGGCCTGCAACATGGAGCCCGTACGCTGCATGCCGGAGAAAATGTCCCCGACGGAAACGCGGAAGTGCTCGCGGCTGTCCCAGCCGAAACTCAAGCCGCTCATGAAAATACGCAGCGGCTCGGAGATAATCTGTTCGCGTTCGATGACCTGCGGCGGGTCGTCAACCAGGCCGCCGCCCGCGTCGATGATGTGCAGATTCACCGGCAGCCGGTCGTCGAGCCGGTGGGCGATGCTGCGTCCGCTCTCACCCTGCATCTGGGTTTCGAGCAGCTCCTCCACGGAACGTTCGTGGGCGAAGTGGATGATGTCGTGGTAACTGCGGCAGTGGGAGGGCCGGAAGTCCTCGGAAGACGGATCCGTGAGTTTGAGCGGCATGATGAATTGCAACAGCCGGCGCAGGGTGGTGAACTCGGGGTCCGTGGCAAAGAGCTCGGACCCGGCCCGTTGCTGGGTCAGCAGTGGTTCCACCTGGCCTTCGTAAATCACCGGAATCGAGGCGTCCACCGTCACTTCCAGCCCTTCTGGCAGCGCGTCGAACGCGCCCTTGAGTCCGAACACGGCAGGAATGCGGTATTCGCGGACCACCGTGGCCAGATGGCCGATGGTGGATCCCAGTTCGGTGATCAGCGCGCCGGCGCGCAGCATGAATGGCGCCAACTGCGGAGAGGCGGCCCGTGCCACCGCCACCGCGCCCACCGGGAAAGTGCCGGGTTCGTCGTTTTCCTTGATATGCACGACCTTGCCTGCGGCGACACCGGCCTGGGCCGAAACCCCGCCTTGCAGGCGGACCGTGGCCTGGGCAATGGCTTCGAGCATGTCCTCCGTATCGTCCCTTTCTTCCACCTCAAGGGGCAGCACATCCAGAATCCGCGCCTGACCGTTGCCGTCCAGACGCCAGATCAGCTCGCGCGGCAATCCCAGCGCGCGCTCCAGCACTATGGCCGCTTCGGCAAGCCGTCGTTGCTGACGCGGCGCCAACAGTACGGACCCGCGATAGAGACTGTTGACCGGAGTGAGCGCCTTGTCGCCCTGCGGCAAACGCAGGGATTCGGGCTTGGGGAAAACTTCCGTGGCAATGGGGTGGAAGGGATGCGCGCGGCGCAGGTAATAATATTCGACGCCCTCGTCGCTGCGCAGAGTCAGGGCCATGCTGCCGGGCGCCACATCGCCCTGGTGCAGCGAGAGCAGGGTTCCGGTAAAAGCGCCGTTGATCTGCTCGCGTACGCTTACTGCCATGTCCTCGAATCCCAGACGTTCGCCCATCCGGCAGGCGGCGGCTATTTCCGCGATCAAGTCGTCGCTTTCCACCGCATAGGCGGGGGGAGCCGCTTCGCTTTCCGTCTTTCCCGCGGGGCAGAGCGCGATGCTCAGCGCGCACGGTTCTCCGATGCGTTCGTACAGGGCTCTGGTTTCCTCATGAATGGCCTTCGCTATGTTTTCGGGAGCCTCAGATCCGGCTTCGATCAGGGCGCGGCAACCGGTGACCGTAAGCACGAAGCCGTCCACGGCGCCTGTTTCCGGCATCCGCAGCAGTTCGGCCAGACAGGCGTTGGGCATGCCCACCAGGGGCAGGCTTTCCCAGGAAATTTCCGGGTAGGACATGGTCAGGCGCCCGGCGTAGGGGCCGAGTCCGCCCGACAGGATATCTTCCAGAACGCCCTTGAGGTATTCGAACTGGTCGTAGAGGTCTACGTATCGGTCCGAGGACAGAGCGTTCAGGCTGTAGGCCACCTGGTGTACCAGCTTGCTCAGTTCCCGTACCGTCCGGGTCAGATAGGCGCTGTCAAAGATGTATTCGCCGCCGAGCGTGCGTTCAAGTTCGGCCATTTTTTCCATGACCGCGTTGTTCAGCTCCAGAATTCGGCGGAATTTATGAAACAAAGAGCGTATCGAATTGGGGCTCTGCAGCGGAGCCTCGTCCGAGGCCGGGCGCTGGAACAGGGTGGAAAGCCATTTTTGCATTACATACGCTCCGTAGCAGCAGAATGAAGGCAAAGGATTATTGGGAAGGGTCATTGGGGCTCTGCCCCAAACCCCGCCAGGGGGGGACGCCCCCCTGGACCCGCGAGTTATTTCAAAAAGTGCACTACAATAGTATGGTGCTACTCAGTCATTTATAAACGGGCCGCTTGGGTGGTTCCTCAGTCGTCATGCGTATCGGGGGCAGCGTGTTTGCCCGCCTCGATCCGCCGGACGATTTCCAGGATGTCGTTAAGTTTGAAGGGCTTGGCCAGAAAGTCGTAGGCGCCCTTGCGGAAAGATTCCTTGGCCGTATCCAGGGTGGCAAAGCCCGTGATGATGATCACGCCCGTATCCGGGGAGACTTCCTTGATGCGCGTCAGGAAGTGCATGCCGTCCACGCCTTCCATTTTCAGGTCCGTGATGACCACGTCGAACCGGATTTCTTCGACCCGGGCCATGGCCTCAGTGCTGTCGGTCAGGGCTTCCACCTCGTAGCCGGCTTTTTGAAAGGCCGGTTTGAGGCGTTTGCAGACAATGGGTTCGTCGTCCAGGATCAATATGCGAAAGCGTTCGTTGTCGGTGCTCATTTGGCGTCCTCCAAAACAGGTGCGATACGTTCCATAAAAATATCAATGTGCCGCTGCAACTCGGCGTCGTCGCCCAGCAGGACATCCAGCTGGCGCGTATAGCCTACCAGGCCTCCGAGGATTTTCATCTTTTCCTTGCCGCGTTCCAAAGAGATTTTCTTGATGCGTCCGACCACCAGGTCGCCCCGGATCTCGATACGGAAGTCGAAATGCTCCAGAATACGGGCCACGAAACGCGCGCGCCTGGAACGGCGTTCCAGCCCCGTGACGCCGCCCATGAATCGGAAATAGATGTAATTGTCGTTGAGCCTGTCGCAGAGATACGCGTCGATAATATTGAAATGATAGCCCAGGCGCAAATGCAGGTTGGCGTATTCCTTGGACACCACGGCCAGGTTGCGTCCGATCTGCTCCGGAGAAGCCATGGAGGAGGCAAAGGTCCGCGTGAAACTGGACATGAAGCTGCCCAGGTCCACGGCCACGGGCGCGTTGCTCCAGGTGTCCGTATTCAGAATGCCGTACAGCAGGCTGCTGAGGGGAATCGAGGTGATGTCTTCCAGCTCTATTTCCTTTTTCTTGTCGGCTTCCTCATCGCGCAGGCCGTCTTCCACGTCGATGATCATCAGCCCCAGGGGAAGCGGACATTTGAAGCGGTGGGATGCGGAAGCGTTTTGTCCGTGCAATTCGCTCAGCCGGATCAGTTCCTCCACGGCCTTTTCATGAATATAACGGGTGATGTCGTGGTAGCTCGTACAGTTGGCCGGGCGGAAATCCTTGCTTTTGGGATCCACCAGATGCAGCGGAGTAATCAGCTGCAGCAGGCGGCGGAGCAGCCGGTATTCGTAGGATTCTTCGAAAACGCACTGCTCGGTGATTTCAAAACGCCGCAGCTCCGGGATGATGCCCTGGTAAATGGTGTTGTTGCTGGCGTCCAGGGTAATTTCTTCGCCGTTTTTCAAAATCTCGGTGGCGTTTCCCGCGTTGACGATGGTGGGAATCCGGTGTTCGCGTGCGATGGTGGCCATGTGCCCGGCCGGGGAGCCGATATCGGTGATGATGCCCCGGACCTTGTGCATGATCCGCGAATAGCGCGGCGACGTGAAGCGGCTGATCAGAATGGCGCCATAGGGAAAATCCAGTAAATCGTTGTCGTCGCGAACGATGAAAACCTTGCCCGTGGCTACGCCCTGCTGGGCAATGGTGCCCTGGTTGGCAAGCAGAATTTCCTTTTTGCCCAGGTAGCAGAGCTGCGGCGGTTCGACGCACTTGTCTATTTGCATGGGTCTGGCCTGGACTATGGAAAGTTCGTTCTGCTGGTCGAAGCACCATTCCATTTCCACCGGGCGGTTCAGGAAACTTTCCACGCGCATGGCGGCACGGGCCAGCTGGGTCAGTTGTTCGTCCGTCAGACGCAGGTTCTGCCGGTCTTTTTCGCTCAGATGCTGCCAGACAGTGCCGCCCTTGGCGGAAATCTGCAGAAAGCGTTCGCCCTTGTGGCGTTGCACGGAGCGTACGGGGTGCGGCGGCGTACGGCTGAGGGTGATGCTGTCGCCGGCCAGGGTTCCGTCCATGATGGGCGCGCCCAGCCCCGGCGCGCAGGTCACCAGCAGCTCATCCACGCTGCCGGGTGCGCAGGTCTGCAGCAAACCGCTCATCCGGGCGTCCACCATCAGCTGCACGCCCACGGCCATGGCCACTTCTTCCTCGTGGTAGCCGCGTTCCAGGCGGTAACGCCAGGCTTCCACGGAATAGGCCCCGGCCACAACACGTTTATAGGCGTCCTGCAGGTTGTCCGAGGTTACGCCCAGCACGCTGCAGTATTGGCCGGCAAAGCTGCTTTCGCCGTCTTCGCCCCAGGCGCTGCTGCGTACGGCGAAAAGCTGCGGCTCGCCGTTGAGTTCGGCCACAGCTTTGACCGACAGGGTGGCCAGCTGCGCATGAATGGTATTGACCAGCGAGCGGGGCAGCTCGCTCTGCAAGATGGCCTGGCGCATCTCTTCCGAGATGGTCTCGAAATATTCCTCATCCTCGCCGTCCCAGGTTTCCAGAGCCTTTTTGGCCTTGTCGCGCAGGCCCGCATGATTCAGAAATTCAAAAAAAGCCTTGGTGGTCAGGACAAAACCATCCGGAACGGGCAAGCCCAGCACATTGCGGACCACGCCCAGCGTATTCATTTTGCCGCCTGCCGCGTCCAGGCTGTCCTGTCCGAGTTGCTCCAGGGGCAGGGCCAGATCGCTTTTGCCAAAGGCATGGCGCCCGGCCAGCTCCTCCTGCGCGGCATGCTGAATCCGCTCGAAAGCCAGAAACAGTTCCACGTTTTTGCGCTGGGTCAGTACGCTCAGATCCGAGATCAGTTTGAAAACCAGATCCCCGATGCGTTCGGACGAGGAAAAAATATACTGTTTATCGAAAACGTATTCCCCTCCCAGCTTGTCGCCCATATCTCCCATGAGTTCGAGGATACGGTTGTTGCGCTCGAGCAGTTCGCGGAATTTGCGCAACACCACCACGAAGGGCATGGAGAGCTTCTTAGTGCGGTGCAACGGCCAGAAAGAAAATAATTTATCCAGATGCAGCATGTTGATAGTGCCTCCGGCGGCTTAAGAACCCTTTTGGGAAAGGGTTCTTAAGAATCTCCCAAAACTTTTATCTGAAAGAAGTTGAAGGAGCACGCCAAAGAAAGTTTCCCCTTCCCCGATTTCGCGGGTCCAGGGGGGCATTCCCCCCTGGCGGGGTTTGGGGCAGAGCCCCAAGGTATTTGTATTGGTTAATGCGCTCCGCCCTTGCTGCGGAACACCACGCCCACGATCCAGCCACTGAGGATGGCGATGATGGAGGCCAGGACGCCGTAGAGGGTGCCGTGGTCGAAGGCCAGGTCGGACATGAATTTGGGGGTGCTGACGAGTGCGGCTTTGACTTCCTGTTTGGCGGAACCGGTGATTTTACCGTCTTTCACTGCCATGGTTTCCACGGTGTAGTTGCCGGTCATCAGACGCGAGGGCACGGTGATGACGGCGCTGAACGGCTGGCTGCCGTCGTCGTTGGCTTTACCCATGGTGAAATTCACGGCGTCGTTCTGGTAGAGTCCTTCGTGTTCCTTGAGTTCGATCAGCTGTTTGATCAGCAGGTCGTGCGCATCGTTTGCGGGTTCGATGGTGACTTTGGAAAGTTCGGCTTCCGCGCTGACGGATTCGCCCACGGCGTCAAGTTCGTACATGGGCTTGGAAGCGCCGAGCAGGTAAAGATTGGGAACGCCTTCGAAGTGGTAGGTGTCCATGTTCATCCAGAGCAGGCCCAGGGCCTTGCCCTTCTGTTTCATGTGCAGGTCGGTATCCGCGCCGATCATCCGTACGACCACTTCGCTTCCGGCCGGAACCGTGCCGGTGACGTTCAGGGTCGTGCCGTTATAAGTGGTGTTGATCTGAATGGTATCGGGAGTGGCCTGCATGCTTACTCCGCTCTGGGCCCAGGCCGGTACGCAGAGCAGCAGCAGGGCGGCGGTAACGAGAATGATGGATTGCGTTTTCATATTAATGACCTCCCACATAGGCCAGCATGGTGCTCGGCGTGGCCAGCAGTCCGTAGAGCATTTTACACATGACAGCCAGAACCAGCGAAGCCAGCAGGATCTTGAGCTGGTCACCCTGGAGCTTCTGGCCGATCTTGGTGCCGACCTGGGCGCCGATGGAGGAACCCACCAGCATCAGGAAGGCCAGCACGAAGTCCACGGTGTGGTTGGTGGCGGACTGCATGATGGTGACGTTGATGCAGGTGAACAGAATCTGAAACAGGCTGGTGCCCACAACCACGTGCATGGGCATCCGCAGCAGGTAGACCATGACCGGAACCATGATGAAACCGCCGCCCACGCCCATGATGGCGGAAAGTACGCCGACCAGGGTGCCCAGAATCAGGGGCATCAGCGCGGACATCCGTACGCCGGAGCGGGTGAAGTCGGTCTGAAAGGGCAGAGCGTTAAGCATGGCGCCCATTTTGGATTCTTTTTTGGGCTTTGCTTCCGTTGCCGCGGGAGCCTTGCTCTTTTTCATGGACTGCAGGCTTTCGATGAACATGTAGCCGCCCACGAAGCCGAGCATCAGTACGTAGGTGATGTTGATCAGGAAGTCGGCGTTACCCATGGCGCGCAGGACCTTGATGACCTGGACGCCCAGTGTGCCGCCCACGACGCCGCCGATGAGCAGCATGACTCCCATTTTGATGTCCACGTTGCCCAGGCGGAAGTGGGCCAGCGTGCCGGAGGTGGAAGCGCCGACGATCTGGTTGGAATCCGATGCGGCGGCAACGGTCGGCGGAATGCCGAACATGATCAGAAGAGGAGTCATCAAAAAGCCTCCGCCCACGCCAAAAATACCGGAAAGCAGTCCCACAGCGCCGCCCAGGCCAAGAATGGTCAGGATGTTCACGCTGTTGCCCGCGATCGGCAGATAAAGGTGTAAGAAATCCATTGTCATTTCCTTTTGTAATCCGATTTTCTCGGAGTAACTATTTCCACACGGCACGAAACCCGGTGGCGGATTTGCTGCAGGGAAGCCTGTTCGCGTTCATGCTCTTTGTCCCCGCCCGTGCCGTATTCGGTAACTAGCAGCGTAATTTTGTTGTGTTTGACAAACGTTATCACCTCGTCTTCATAGTTCCCCTCCGAAATGAATGAATCAATATGCACTCCATCCTGTCCGGCAGCCTCCACCAGCTGATCAAGCTTGGTGCGATTTTCAGGATCGATGTCGTCCATCGATTTGCCAGGCCCAACCACCGTGAGGACGAAAACCTGCGCATTGATCCTCCTGGCCAGGGCGACGGATCGCGTCAACGCCTCCCAGGGGATTATGCGGTTACTCATACTGACTAAAATACGTTCCATGATTTCCTCGACTCCCAATCTAGCAACCGGGGTGCCAAGTGGAATTATCTTTTTAAAACAACTTGTTGGAAAAAATTGTGCAAAAAAGCACAATCCCGGAGGTTTCATAGTGGAACGTGAAAAAAAGAATTATCTCTGGACATGTTCCATTTTGAAACATAGGATGCGTCCACGGATAAAGAGGGACGGCAGGGACAAAAAAATTTCGCTCTGCAAGGAAAAATATTTTTCCTCGCCTTTATTCGCGGCGTTGGGGCTCCCCCGCGCATTGCTGTTTTTTTGAAATAAGAAGGAACCGTCTATGGATTCTCAGAGCTGTACGTTGCAAGTGGCGCCCAGCACCCGGCTGGGCACGTTCTGGCGTTCCATCAAGGGCAAGATGTTTCTGGTCTTCGTGGCGACGTTCGTCTCGGTGCTGGCGCTGGCGCTGCTGAATTACTGGAGTCTGGACATGGTCAAAGAGCGGCTGCTGCTGCTCGAACGCTATGAGGATTTATTGAACAACATCCTGGAAGTCCGGCGGTTTGAAAAAAACTACCTGCTGTATGACGATCCCAGCAGCCTGCAGGAGAGCATCGACTACCTGGGGCGAATTGCCACTCTGGTGACCGAACTACAGCCCGACATGCGCGAAGTGGTCGGCAAGCAGCAGTTCGAGCGGGTGAAGAATATCTGTTCGGAATACCGGCAGATTATCGAGTCCGCCAAGGGGGAGAAAACGCCCAACCGTACGGAACAGGCGCGGATTCGGGAGCTGGGCAAGCAGATGGTGGAGGCCGCGGAGGCCATGCTGAATACCAAGCGGCAGCGCATCCACAAAGCCATTGTCCGTACATCGCTAATCCCGTTTATTTCCATCGTGGTGTTCATCCTGGTCATGGTGCTGGTGATGAAACTCGTTGCCGTGGGGCTGCTCAAGCCTCTGGGCATCGTCCGCCAGACCACCCAGCGCGTGGCCCGGGGGGATTTCCGGCCCATTCCGCTCAAGGAACGGGAGATCGCGGAAATTTCCGGTCTGATCGGCGCGTTCAACAGGATGGCCTACGAACTGGAAACCAACCAGGAGGATCTGCTCCAGGCCAGGAAAATCGCGGCTCTGGGCACCTTCACGGCAGGTATCGCGCACGAACTCAACAATCCCATCAACAACATCTCGCTCACGGCCGAAACTCTCAACGACCTCTATGCGGAGGAACTGGACGAGGACGCGGGCGAAATGCTTCAGGACATTATTCTGCAGACCGAACGGGCCAGCGACATCGTCCGCAATCTGCTGGACTTTTCGCGTACCGAGCAACCCGCGTTCAAGACTCTGGCTCTGCGGGATGTCTTGCAGAGCACGGTCAAGCTGATCAGGAACCAGCTGCTCATGTCCGGGGTCTCGCTGGACGTTGCCATCCCGGAGAATCTGCCCCAGGTGGACGGCAACATGCAGAACCTGCAGCAGGTCTTCATGAACCTGCTGATCAACGCCATCCAGGCCATGCCCGAGGGCGGGAACATCGGCATACGCGCCGAAACCGACGTGGCCGGAACCGTACGGATCGACGTCAGCGACACGGGCGTGGGCATCGATCCGCAGAAGCAGCAGCACATCTTCGAACCCTTTTTCACCACCAAGGAAGTGGGCAAGGGCACGGGCCTGGGCCTTTCCGTGACCTACTCCATCGTCAAGCGCCACGGCGGCCGGATGGAGGTCCGCAGCGAGCCCGGCAAAGGCTCGGTCTTTTCCGTGTTTCTCCCCGTGGACAGAGACAAACATCCGGGCGACTCCCCCGGGAAGGCCGCGCCATGAGCAAGACGCGTATCGCGGTCATCGACGACGAATCCGTTGTCTGCCGTCGCTTGAGCCAGGCGCTCAGCAAGGACGGCTACGAGGTGGAGACCTTTGCCACGGGCAAGTCTTTTCTGGCCCGCCTGGGGGAAACCGGCTTTGACGTGGTGCTCACGGACCTGCGCTTGCCAGACATTACCGGCATGGACATCCTGGAGATGGTCAAGGCCAGGCGTCCGGAGTCCGAGGTGATCGTGATCACCGGCTACGGCACCATAGATTCCGCTATTTCCGCCATTAAATCAGGTGCCTATCATTACGTCTCCAAGCCCGTGAAGCTCGATGAAATCCGCGTACTGATCACCGGAGCGCTGGAAAAAATCTCCATGCGGCTGGAAAATCTGCGGCTGCGCGAGGCCCTGCGCGACGACGGCGGCCTGGGCGCGATCATCGGTTCGAGCCTGCCCATGCAGGAGCTGTTTTCGCTGATCCGCAAGGTGGCGCCCGTGGACTGCAACGTGCTGCTGCAGGGGCAGAGCGGCACGGGCAAGGCATTGGTGGCCCGGGCCATTCACAACCTCAGTCCGCGTACGGACAAGCCTTTCATGATGTTCAACTGCGGCGGCTTTACCGAGGAGCTTATCAGCAGCGAGCTGTTCGGCTATGAAAAGGGCGCGTTTACCGGCGCCACAGCCACCAAGATCGGCCTGCTGGAATCCGCCTACGGCGGTACGGTCTTTCTGGATGAAATCGGCGAGATGCCGCTGACCATGCAGGTCAAGCTGCTGCACGTACTGCAGGAACGCCGGATCATGCGCGTGGGCGGCACCAGGCCCATCGACCTGGACATCCGCGTGGTGGCCGCCACCAACAAGGACCTCAAGCACGAAGTCTCGGAAGGCAATTTCCGCGAGGACCTTTATTTCCGCCTCAACGTGGTATCCATCCACCTGCCCGCGCTCTCCGAGCGGGACGAGGACATCCCGCTGCTGGCGCGCCATTTCATGGAAAAATACAGCCTGGCCTTCCATAAGAACGTAAGCTCCATCCAGCCCCAGGCCATGAGCCTGCTCACCAGCTACAGCTTTCCCGGCAACGTCCGCGAGCTGGAAAACATCATCGAACGGGCCGTGGCCCTGACCGACTGCGACGCGGTCCGCCTCCAGGATTTGCCCAACGATCTGCAGGACTTCGAAGTCGATACCGTGGAAGGCGAAGGGCTGCTGACCATGGAAGAACTCGAGCGTCGCCACATCGCCAAAGTCCTGGAAAAAACCGCGTACAATAAAGGCCTCGCCGCCCAGATCCTCAATATTCCGCGTACGACCCTCTGGCGCAAGCTGAAGCAGTACGGGCTGGAGTAACGGAAGAGGAAAGGAACGGCAAAAGGGAATCCGGGCACTGCCCAGGCCCGCTGGGGGGATGATCCCCCCAGACCCCGCAGTTAAAAAATCGTGAGAAAGTCACGTTCCAATCTGAAACATCAGCTTTTTAGCCTCCTCCCCCTAAGTATATTGAGTTTTAAAAATCTTCTTTTATACCAGGGTGTTTTGAAATTATGCCATCCTGGCCTGCATCTTGCTAGTTAAAAGGAAACCCGAAACGAGCAAGGAGACTCCCAATGTTTCGCTTCATGGAAAAACTCGAACGCATGGCCGCCGCCGTAGGCATGGCCGAAGGCAATCTTCTGGACGAGGCCACGGACATCATGGACGGAAAATACGAACAGTCCGAACAGCGCGTGCTCCGCGAGCAGCAGCAAAAGCAGGCCCCCCGGCCGCGCCCGCGTCTGCACGTATAGCAGTACGAGTTTTCAGCGCGTATTGCCGGCTGCGCGCATACCATATTTCTCAACCACCATACCCCCACAAGCTGGTTGCAGAATGCGCTTCATCCGAAGCACTCTGCGTTGTCCGCGCCGCCTTGCCAGTGGCGGCGCGGCAACACGGGAGTGCTGTCTTTTTTTGGGGAGCGCATTGCAAATTCCAATTCCAAATCAGCAACGCCTTATTGTTCAATCTCCACCAAAGTGAAAAGAGCCCCAAGGGGCGAAATAACTGTAGCCCAGGGCAACGCCCTGGGGATGGGGCGCGTGAAATTCCAAGCCCTGCAAGGGCGGCATGGCAGGAAAACATCCTTTCTTCATGTCGCCCTTGCAGGGCTTTTTTGTCCGGATTACTTAACCCAGGGCCTTGCCCTGGGCTGCAACTATATCGCCCCGTTGGGGCTCAAGGAAACGGATCGGCCAACACGAGCGAATCCTTTCTTTAGTCTTTCAATATCAGATCCCCTCCCCTTTATTCCCACATGATCTGATTCCAATTCCCTCCGAAAAGCCTTTCCGCCAGCTTCCGCCAAGAAGAATCCAGAGCCCCAACGGGGCGCAATAGATAAAGCCCATATATGGACCCGCGCTCCGGGGCAACGAGTTTTTCCTGACAAAAACAGAATCGAGTGCGTCCATATATTCGGCCTGTTACGGGAATTGCATTCCCTGGCCCTGATGTATCATTCGCGCTTCCGTTCCTTATCAGGGTGCCGGACTCTTACGTCCCCTGGGCTTTTCAGGTTTTCCGGAAGCCAGCTCGACTGTTTTTATCATCATTACTCGTGAGGCCTTCGCAGGCAGGAATTTATCGCTAAAAAATTTATCGCTATTTTGTCTTTGCTCAACAAAAGGATTCTTTGTATTCCTCGTTGGTTGTAAGTAAACTCCATATTATTCGTGCGGTCTTGTTTGCTTGGGCAACAGCAGCTTTTCTTTTCCCTTTTCTTTCCATAAGGCTTTGCAGCCACAAGCTTCTTTTATCTGATCTTCCTTTGCAGTATCTTAATAAGTTATGTGCGCCTTGTATAAGTAATTTTCGCAGATAGGGATCTCCTCGTTTACTGATGCCCCTTAATACCGTTTTACCTCCGGATGAATGTTGTTTTGGAACAAGCCCTATCCAGGCAGCCAAATGGCGGCCATTTTTAAACTCCGAACCATCCCCAGCTGAAGCCACTACTGCTGTGGCCGTTAGAATTCCTACACCGCGTATTTTCATCAACCGTTGGCATACCTCCGAAGTCTTCGCTAGAATTGATAAAAGATGTTGATATTTCTCTATTTTTGTATCTAAATCAGCTAGCTGTGTATATAAGTCAGAAAGATAGTCTCTTGCTATCAAGCTCAGTTCGTTGTTTAGATCTTCACAGTGATATGGCAGTTGTTTTCGTATGTTGCTAATCCCCTGTGGAATGGATATGCCATTTTCAAGAAGTAAGCTTCTAGCCTGGTTCGCTGTTGCAGTGCGATGTGAAACCAACCGTTCTCTAATTCTATGAAGAGCTTGAATATCACGCTGCTCTTGATTTTTCATTGGAATAAAACGCATATTTGGTCTTGAAACGGCTTCGCAAATAGCTTCTGCATCATTAAAATCATTTTTATTTGTTTTTACATATGGGGTTACAAACTGAGGGCTGATTTGTTTCGCTTGATGCCCAAGATTTCCAATTTTGCGTGCCCAGTAAGAAGATCCACAGCTTGCCTCCATCCCCACGAGGCATCTTGGTGTGTTTGAAAAAAATTCCAATACGTTATTCCTGGACAGTTTTTTCCTAAACAACATTTTACCATTTTCATCAACTGCATGAACGTGAAAAATGTTTTTTGCTAAGTCCAGACCGATTGTGCTAACTTTTTTCATGCCCGTCCTCCTATTGTGATGAAGAAATTACACTACCTTCACTGGCACTTTGATGCCGTATTTAGGAGGGCGGGTCCATCACATCAGGGTGCAACCCTGGGTATGGGGCGCGTGAAATTCCAAGCCCTGCAAGGGCGGCATGGCAGGAGAACATCTTTTCTTCATGTCGCTCTTACAGGGCTTTTTAGCCCGGATTACTTAACCCAGGGCCTTGCCCTGGGCTGCAATTATAACGTCCCGTTGGGGCTCAAGGAAACGTACCGGCCAACGCGAATCCTTTTTCGCCAGGAGAATTGAATGCATGAAATATCCGGGTAGGAGGCGGAAAAACCTTACAAAACCTTAAGGAATATTAGAAAATGGACGATATATTGTAACTATATATTCACTTCTCCGTAACATATTGTTAGAAGCTATTGGCATTGCATAAAAGGAGGAGCCCCATGGGGTGGCGGAGATATCTTGAATCGACTTTCCTGAAAGAGCGGCTTGCCAAGCTGTGGAAGGAAGAGCGCCGTTATCTATGGATCGGGCTTGGCGGCTGTCTCGGACTTATCGTCTTTGCCCGCCTGCTGGGCTTTTCCGCCAGGGATGTGGCGGATGTTGTTTTCGAATTCGCTTTGCTGGCTCTGGTCGCCGCGGGCGGGTATTTCGCCCTGCAGCGTATGTGCTGCATGGAGCGCCATTCCGCACGCAACGAGCAGGGGCTGATCGTGGATCGCCTGATCAAGTCCACGGAACTGCTGGCCCATGAAAAGGAGTCGGTGCGTATCGGCGGCATCTACGGACTGTGGCGGATAGCTATGGATTCGCCGAATCAGAATGACAAGCGGACGGTTCTGGATATTTTATGCGCATTTGTCCGCGCTTCCTGCACGGATGCGGTCATCCGCTACTCGGACTCCGGGCTGTCCGTTTCCGCCAAAAACGGCGAATTCAGTACTCAGGGAGTGACCTTTGACGGCGACGCGGACAAAAAGGAAACCATTTCCCGAATTCGGCCCGATGTCCAGGTGGTTCTGAATTTTCTCGGCTACCAGCTGGAGGATTTGCAGCTGGCCGGAGGCTACAGGCTGAATCTGAACGGGGCAATGCTGCCAAACGCGTATCTGAAAGGGGCGAATTTGAGCGGGACCCAACTGGAAGAAGCCAATCTGGAAGGCGCCAACCTGGAAGGCATCAATCTCAAGGCAGCGGAAATGAGCCGCGTCCGCCTGGGGGGTGCGCATCTGGACGGAGCCAATCTGTCGGAGGCCAATCTGTTTCTGGCGAACCTTGACGGGGCGAGCCTGTTTATCGCGAATCTGGAGCGGGCCTACCTGGCGGGAGCGTATCTGGCAGAGGTAAATCTGCTTGGGGCAAAGCTGAAAGGCGCGAATCTGAAAAAAACCAATCTGACCAAAGCCAATCTCAGCTCCGCGATTTTTTCCAGCCGCAAACAAATTGCTACTGCCAGGCTGCATGGTGCGGAGCTGGCGGGCGCCGTGTTTCTGGACGAATACAAACAGAAAGGTGACGTCCCGACACCCGAGGGAGAAACGCAGGAAGCGTAAGACGTTCGCGTTCTCACGCACCGGTCGGAGCTTTTCCGACAGCGAGTCCGATTCCCTTCTTTTCCCAGTTCCGGTTTTTTGTTGGCGGAGCCTTGAGGTGTTGTCCTTCTCCCGACACACTTATTCCAAAACTTTTCTCTTTTTTCCCAGTCCGTTTCCCAGCGTGAACGCCAGCAGAGCCGCGGCCGTGGTCGGCACTATGGCGTGCAGGCCGAACATCGGGGGCTTCACAATGCTCAGGAAAAAGAAGCAGGCCACGCCCGCGAGCATGGACGTCACGGCTCCGGCGGCATTGGCTTTGTCCCAGTAGAGGCCGAGGATCACGGGCCAGAGAAAGGCGGATTCCAGGCCTCCGAAGGCGAAAAGGTTGATCCAGACCAGCAGATCGGGCGGGTCCAGGGCGGCGACAAAGACGATCAGCCCGATGGCGGCCGTACTGAGCAGACTCATGGTCCGCAGCCGGGATTGGGGGGCGCGCGAGGCGTCGTCCTTGAGCGCGTAGTGGACGTAGAGATCTTTGACAATGGCGGCCGAGGCCAGCAGGAGCATGGTGTCCACCGTGGACATGATGGCGGCGAGCGGACCGGCGATGAAAATGCCGGCCCAGACCGGGGGCAGCAGCTTCATGATCAGCGCGGGCATGGCCAGGTCGCCCGCGGGCAGGTCCGGAATCACGGCGCGGCCGAAGGCTCCGGCCAGATGGATGCAGAGGATCAGAAAGCCGATGACCACAGTGCCGATGATCATGGCGTTGTGCATCGAACGCGCGTCCTTGTAGCCCATGCAGCGCTGGGTGGTCTGCGGCAGGCCCAGTACGCCCAGGCCCACCAGCACCCAGAAAGACAGGATGAAAGGTTTGGGCACGGCGTTGGCCGGGCCGGAAGGCGTGATCAGTCCGGGGTCGATGGCCTTGAGCCGGGCCACGCACTGCTCGACGCCGCCGCCGGCCTTGACCACGGCCAAAAAGATCACCACGCTGGCGATGAGCATCACCAGCCCCTGGATGGCGTCGGTCAGCACCACGGCCCGGAAGCCGCCAATGGCCGTGTAGATGATCACGGTCAGGCCGAAGAGCGCCAGCCCGGCCGCGTACGGATACCCGGTGACGGCCTGGAACAGGCGCGCGCCGCCGATGAACTGCGCCAGCATGGCCGCGATGAAAAAGACCAGCAGGGCCAGCGAGCAGAGAATCACCACGGCGTCGCTTTGATAGCGCGTACGCAGAAAATCAGTAAGCGTCACGGAGTTGGTCTGCCGGGCCACAATGGCGAAACGTTTGCCCAGCACGCCCAGGGTCAGAAAAATGGCCGGGGCCTGAATCATGGCCAGCAGCACCCAGCTCAGTCCCAGGCGATAGGCCACGCCCGGACCGCCCACGAAACTGCTGGCGCTCGTATAACTGGCCACAATGGTCATGGCCAGGACGAACGCCCCCATGGATCGGCCGCCCAGAAAATATTCCTCCAGGAATCCCTGGCTGTCCGTGCTTTTTTTGCTTCGGCCGCGCGCCCAGAGCGCCACCAGAAACGACAGCGCCAGGTAGATGAGCACGGGAATGATGGTAGCGGCATTCTGCATTACTCTTTCTCCCCATGCGGATTTTCCGGTTCCGCATCCAGGGGCATGTCGCGGAAGATGAAACGGACCATGGCCCAGACAACCAGAGAAATGAGAGGAAAGCCCAGCACGCAGCTGTAAAAAAACCAGGCCGGAAAGCCCAATACGGACGAATAACTGTCCGGATCAGCGTCGCCGGGCCCGTATGCCGTGACAAACCACCAGATGAAATAGAGCCCGAAAGCCGCCAGACTGCACAGGGCCTCCTTGTTTGCCTGGGCAAAACGCGGGTCCTTGGTCGTACGCATTGTTTCCTCCTTGGCTTGCGGCTGTTGTAGGCACAATATCCCTTTCTTGGAAATGAATAATCGGACAGTCAACTAATTCTTATTCTCACGATCTGTCATAAAGCCCTTGACATAGTTAGGAAGCTAACTATAATCAACGTATGTTTTGTTTAAAGGAATTGCCCAATCAGGAGATGATCTCCCGGATGCTCAAGGATTTCCCGCAGCTGGAAGCGGAGTCCATGATGCTTTGCATCCGGCTGCTGATGCTGGGGAGCGAACTGCTGGTCCGGTTGGATAAGGTCCTGGAGCAGTTCGACCTGGGGCACGGGCGCTGGGTGGTGCTGATGCTGCTGCGCAGGCGGCGGGTCTGGCGCGCGCTGCCTTCAGAACTGGCACAGGAGCAGGGCGTGACCCGAGCCACCATGACCGGGCTGATCAACAAGCTCGAGCAGCAGGGCCTCGTACGCCGGTTGCCGGATCCGGAGGACGGTCGCCGCAATGTGGTGGAACTCACGGATGCGGGAGCCGACCTGGTGGCCAGGGCGTTGCCGCGATGCTACGCGCTCGCCAAACGGTCCATGTCGCGACTGGAGCTGGAGGAGAAAAGAATGTTCCTGGCCATGCTGGAAAAGATTATCCTCGTGGATGTCTGATTTTTTTTTGAGCTATTAGTTAGCTGGCTAATTATTTAAAAAAATCTGAAAGCGTTCCGGACAAATTTTAACCGGCCAAGATCTTGTCAGAAACCTGTGTTGGGAGCATCTTGACTCCTGAAACGACGGCGTTAGCTCTGTTTCAGGAGAAAATAAGCGATCAAACGCAAACCAAATGGGTGGGAGAATATGCTTAAACGCATCATTATTCTCATACTGCTCGCCGCGGCGGGCTTTGGCGGATACAAGTACTACCAGCACCGGCTGACTGCCGAAGAGGATAACGGCGAACTGACTTTGTACGGCAACGTCGATATCCGGCAGGTGGATCTGGCCTTCAAGGACAGCGAGCGGATTCAGTCCGTGTATGTCGAGGAAGGCGACAGGGTCATCAAGGGGCAGCTGCTGGCCGAACTGCAAACCCGGCGTTTACGGGCCAACATCGAGGCCACCAAAGCCAGTGTAGCCGCCCAGGATTTCAAGGTGCAGGAGCTGGTCAACGGACCGCGCGAAGAAGAATTGAAGGCGGCAATCGCGGATGAGGACCAGGCCGAAGCCGAACGGGTGGTGGCCGAACGGACTTATACGCGCCAGGCCAGGCTGCTGCGCAGCGGCTCCACCACCCAGCAGGACGTGGACGACGCCAAGTCCCAGTACGACGTTGCCGTGGCCAAGCTCAAAGCCGCGGCCGAAAACCGGATTCTGCTGCAAAAAGGCACCCGCTGGGAGGAGATCCGCCAGGGCGAATCGACCCTGAAGAGCCAGCAGGCTCAGTTGAACGCGTTGCTTGTGGAACTGGATGAAAGCAAGCTGCGCGCGCCCACGGACGCCATTGTCCGCAATCGGAATCTCGAACCCGGCGACATGGCCTCGGCGTTGAAACCTGTCTTCACCCTTGCCGTCAACGACCCCAAATGGGTACGCGCCTATGTGCCCGAGGCCGAGCTGGGCTGGCTCAAGCCCGGACAAAAAGGCTATGCCACCGTGGATTCGCGACCGGACAAGCAGTACGAGGGCTGGGTGGGCTTTATCTCCTCCGTGGCGGAATTCACCCCGCGCTCGGTGGAAACTCCCGAACTGCGGACCTCGCTGGTCTACGAAGTCCGGCTCAATGTGCACGACCCGGACAACGAGCTGCGCCTCGGCATGCCCGCCACCGTGCACATCGATATTCCCGAACGGACCGAGGCCAGGAAGAAAGCGAAAGAAAAACCGAAAGAATGAACGTCGCGGGGGCTCCTCGTCCCCACCCCCCTCCGCCAGGGGAACGCCCCTGGACGCGCTTATAAGGGGGAATAAGTATAACTATGCCAAGTTAAAAGTTTTTGGAGAGTCCAGAGAGCCTCTTTCCAGCCAAGCTGGCAAAAGGGTTCTTGAGCCGTCGGAGGCACATTCGCCATGCAAAATTCATTGGTGGTCAAAGACCTGCACAAGACATTCCGGACGCAGAAACGCGTGGTGGAAGCCCTGCGCGGCGTCTCGCTGGAACTCGTACCGGGCAGCGTCAACGGCCTGCTCGGGCCGGACGGTGCGGGCAAGACCACGCTGATCCGTCTGGCCGCGGGCGTGCTCGCGCCGGAGAGCGGCAGCGTCAGCGTGCTGGGCATGGACTCCGTACGTGATGCCAGAGACATCCAGGCGGCCATAGGGTACATGCCGCAGCGCTTCGGCCTGTACGAGGACCTGACCGTGCAGGAGAATCTGGATCTGTACGCGGATCTCCAGGGAGTGAGTCGCAAGGAGCGCGGCGAGCGATACGGACAGCTGATGGAGATGACCAATCTGGCGCCATTCACCAAGCGGCTGGCCGGGCGGCTTTCCGGCGGCATGAAGCAAAAACTCGGCTTGGCCTGTTCGCTGCTCAAGACCCCGCAGCTGTTGCTGCTGGACGAACCCACCGTGGGCGTGGATCCGCTGTCGCGGCGCGAGCTTTGGTCCATCGTGGATACGCTGGTGAAACAACAGCAGATCACGGTGTTGATGAGTACGGCCTATCTGGATGAGGCGGCGCGCTGCGCCAAAGTATTTATTCTGCTGGACGGAGAACTGCTCGGGCAGGGGCCGCCCGGAGACTTCGTCAAGCGGGCGGAAGGGCACTCGTGGCTGATCGAGCCGCATACGACGCCGCGCCTTGTGCAGAGCCGTCTGTTCCGGCGGCCGGAGATTGTGGACGCCACCCTGCAGTCCGGCAAGGTCCGGCTGGTGACCAAGGAACCGCATACGCCTGCCGCTTTGCTGGAAGGCCTGGAGGCGGATCCGCCGCAGCCGGTGGCACCGGAGTTCGAAGACGGCTTCATGTTTCTGCTCAACGAGCACAAGGTTGGAGAAAGCTCGGACGCGCGCTTGCAGCTTTCAGCCCCGCGCAGCGGCAACGGCAGGGAGGAGGTCATCAAGGTCTCTCATCTGGAACGCCGCTTCGGGGATTTTTACGCCGTACGCGATCTGAATTTTTCCGTGGCCAGGGGGGAGATCTTCGGCCTGCTCGGTCCCAACGGCGCGGGCAAATCCACGACCTTCCGAATGCTCTGCGGATTGCTCCCGGCCACGGGCGGCACTCTGGAGGTGGCCGGAAAAAATCTGCGCCGCGCGGCGGCCAAGGCACGCAAGAGCGTGGGCTATATGGCGCAGAAATTTTCCTTGTACGGGCAGCTATCGGTACGGGAAAACCTGGAATTTTTCAGCAAGGTTTACGGACTCTCCGGCAAGCGTCGCGCACAGCGGCTGCAATGGGCCCTGGAAGAGCTGGACCTTGCCTCCCAGGCCGACAGCACTTCCGGCCAGTTGCCTTTCGGCTTCAAGCAACGTCTGTCTCTGGCCTGCGCGCTGATGCACGAGCCCGAGATCCTGTTTCTGGACGAACCCACGTCGGGTGTGGATCCGCTGGCCCGGCGGCAATTCTGGGAGCGGATCAATTCGCTGGCCGAGCAGGGTGTCACCGTTGTGGTGACCACCCATTTTATGGAGGAGGCCGAATACTGCGACCGGATGCTGATCATGCTGGCGGGCGAACTGCTGGCCCTGGGGACGCCGGATGAGATTCGGGCCCATGCCGCTGCGGGCGAGGAGGCCACCATCGAGCAGGCTTTTATTCAACTGGTGGAGGCGCAGCGCAAAAAGGAGCGTACGGACTCCGGGGAGGCTGCCTGAGATGCAAAGTACGCTGAATCCGCGCCGGTTGCGCGCCTTGCTCGTCAAGGAAAGCCTGCAGGTTGTCCGGGATCCGTCCAGCATTCTGCTGGCCTTTTTCCTGCCCATTTTCATGCTGCTGCTCTTCGGCTACGGCATCAGCCTGGATCCCAAGCAGCTGCCAGTGGCCTTTGTCATGGAAAAACCGGACCCCATGGGGACGGACTTTCTGGCGCGCTTCATTATTTCGGACTATTTCAAGCCCATACCGTTGACTTCCTGGGCCGAGGCCGAGCAGCTGCTTTACGACCACCAGGTGGACGCGGTGATCCGGCTGCAGGCGGACTTTTCCCGGCGCTTGACTTCGGGCGGCACCGCGCCGGTGCAGCTGGTGGTCAACGGCGTGGACTCCAACCGCGCCTCGCAGATCATGGGCTACGTATCCGCGGCCTGGCAGCTCTGGCTGGCGTCCGTGACCGCGCAGCTTCCCAAGTCGGAAAACATCCCCCAGGTGGGGCTGGTGCAGATGGATCAGCGGATCTGGTTCAACGAAGAGATCCGCAGCCAGAATTTTCTGGTGCCCGGACTGATGGCCATCATCATGACCTTGATAGGCACGCTGCTCACGGCCATGGTCATGGCGCGCGAGTGGGAGCGCGGCACCATGGAAGCCCTGCTGGTCACGCCGGTGAGCCGGCTGGAGATTGTGCTCGGCAAGCTGGTTCCGTATTACGTGCTGGGCATGGGCGGCATGGCGCTGTGCATCACCATGGCCGTGTTCCTGTTCCATGTGCCGTTTCGCGGGTCTCTGCTTCTGCTGCTGGGCATGGGCTCGGTGTTCATGTTCGCCACCCTGGGGCTGGGGCTGTTCATTTCCTCCGCCGTCCGCAATCAATTTCTGGCCGGACAGATGGCGCTGCTGGCGGCCTTTTTACCCGCGTTCTTTTTGTCCGGCTTCATTTTCGAGCTGGCCAGTACGCCCGTGTTCATTCAGGTGCTGTCCTATATTGTCCCGGCAAGTTATTTCGTGCCCATTGTGCAGAGCCTGTTTCTGGCGGGCAACGTGCACTCGGTGTTGTTTCCCAACCTCTGCGGTCTCAGTATTCTGGCCCTGGTTTTTATGGGGCTGGCTTTCAAAAAAACCCGCAAAAGCCTGGAGTAGCCCGCCGTGGAATTGTTGCGCCGCGTCATCGCTCTGATGTTCAAGGAATTTCTCGCCCTGCTCAAGGATCCCAAGAGCCGGACCGTGGTGATTATGCCGCCGATCATTCAGGTGATTCTGTTCGGCTACGCCGCCACCTTCGACTTGACGCATATCCGCTTTGCCTACCAGGACAGGGACCGTTCGGCGGAATCGCGCGAACTGCTCTCCAGAATCCGGCTTTCGCCCTATTTTGACCTGGTGGGCGAAGTCTCGGGCGAACAGCGGATTCGCGATCTGATCGACAGCCGGAGCGTGGAATTCGTCGTACGTATCGATGAGGACTTTTCCCGTACGCTGCAGGCCGGACAACCGGCGCAAATGCAGGTGCTGCTGGACGGGCGCAATTCCAACACCGCCGGGATCGTGGCCAATTATCTTTCGAACATCGTGACCGCTTATAATGGCGCGCGTATCGAACAGGCCGGACAAGCGCCTCATTCGGTGCTGGTTTCGCGGGTCTATTACAATGCCAACCTCTTGAGCCGCTGGTTTTTCGTGCCCGGCATCGTGGGCATCATCGCCATGGTGGTGACCATCATGGTCACCTCGCTTTCCGTGGCGCGCGAGCGCGAACAGGGCACCTTCGACCAGCTTCTTGTCACGCCCCTCTCGCCGTTGGAGATCCTGGTGGGCAAGTCCCTGCCGGGCCTGATCATCGGTATGTTCGAGGCCACCTTCATCATTCTGGTGGCGGTGTTCTGGTTCGAGGTGCCTTTGCGCGGCAACGTGCCGTTGCTCTATCTCGGGCTGCTGTTTTTCATCTTCGCCATCGTGGGCATCGGGCTGATGATTTCCTCCCTGAGCGTGACCATGCAGCAGGCTCTGCTGGGGTCCTTTCTGTTTCTGATGCCCGCGGTGCTGCTCTCGGGCTTTGCCACGCCCATCGCCAACATGACCCCCGTGGTCAAGGAGCTGACCATCTTCAACCCGCTGCGCTATGTGCTGGTGCTGATTCGCGGGGTGTTCCTGGAAAACGCGCCCGATCAACTGCTGCTGATGCAGATCTGGCCCCTGGCCCTGATCGGCCTGGGCTGTCTGACCCTGGCCGGAATCATGTTCCGGAACCGGATTTATTGAGATTTCGTCCTTCCTGGGCCAGAAAATCATCGCAGCCAGGTGAATTGTCCGCGCAAGAAACATTGCCAGCTGTCCGCTTCTTTCGTATGGAATAAGGATAGAGAGATGCGTATCTGATCGCGAATCAACCAGCCTGTCCGGGAGGAGCCATGAGCAGGGAGCAATTGTCGCAGTACTGTCTGGGGATTTTTCGTATCGTCGTCTTTTTGGCCGTATTGCCCGGCGTGACGGTTTCGGCCTGGGCGGATGAGGCGGCGGAGCCCGACATGCCCGCCGTAATAGTCCGGAGTTTTTCCGATGACGCGGCGGGCCTGAACGTGGGCATCGCCACGCTGCACGCGCAGGTTCCGGACGTGGCGGGCAACAAGGCCCGGATCGTGGCCGCGCTCAAGCAGATGAAGCAGCAGGGTGTGAACATGGCCCTGTTCCCGGAATTCGCCCTGACCGGGTATTTCTGGGAGGACGAAAAGAGCTGCCGGCCTTACATGGAGGCCAATACCATGGAAAAACAGCAGGAGTGGGTGGACAAGGAAATCCGGCCGCTTTTGGACGATACGCTGCAGTACGTGCTGCTCAACGGATTGCGCAGGAATCCGGCAGGCGGCAAAAAGTTTCTCAATTCCACCTTTGTTATTTCCAAAAGCAACGAACTTTTCGACGACGCCTATATATATGATAAAACCTTTCTGCCTGGCATAGAAAACAGCTACACGGTTTCCGGCAAAATCGACTCGCTCGTACTGGATACGCAGTGGGGCCGTTTCGGTGTGATCACCTGCTACGATCTGTGCTTTCCGCGCCTGCTGGAGGAGTACGCGGTGTACTCACGTACCGATGGCCTGCTGATGCTGGCCTCCTGGCGCGGCCCGGCTTTGCGGGACTATCCGCAGCTGAACCGCCGTTCGGACTGGTATTACGGCTACCAGCTCGAACTTATGGGCGCGGCCATGGCGGCCCTGAATCAGAACTGGCTGCTGCTGAGCAATGCGGTGGGCAGACACGCGGTCAGCAAGGCCGTGTTCGCGGGCGCGTCGTCCGTATGGGCGCCTTCCGGAATCACGCTGGTGGATACGCCGCCGGATGCGGAAAGTCTGCTGGTGGTCAAAGGGTTGACCATTAAGCAGACCCATGCGGACGAACTGGAGGCTTTCGACTATACGGAAGATTTTCTCAAGGTGTACAACAAGCTGCCGCAACTCAAGGCTTTCAGCCGTTTCGGCAGAGATCCCAACGAAACCGCTACGGCTTCGCTGGAGTGATCTCTCAGCCCGCGGCCAGGGCCCGGAGCCAGGCTGCGATGATGCAGCAGATGGCGACGGCGGCCAGCAGGCGGTTGAGTCTTTTGCCGGGTATGCCGTAGCGGGCCACCAGCCAGCCCGCAATACCGCCGATGAGCAGGCCGGAGCCGAATCCGGCGAGGTGCGCGCCCACGTCCGTCCGCTGTCCGCCCGTCCCCAACAGCGCAGTCAGGGCCAGGCCCGCGCCCAGGGGCGGCAGCAGCACCCGCCAGTGCAGGCGGCGGTCAAGGGGAATTCGGGCCAGGGCGCTGGAAAACACGTCACGGGTCAGGCGCAGGGCGGCCGAAATGCCCACGCCGCCGAAAATGGCCGTGGAAGCTCCGAGGCTGGCATGGTTTGGTCCCTGCATCCGGCAGTTCAGATAGTTGCCCAGCATTCCCGCCGCGAGCACCAGAAACCAGCCCGCCCCGGAACCCAGTTCGCGGCAGAGCGGCACCAGCAGCACCCCGCCGATGACGCAGTTTGCCAGCAGATGGGCGGCGTCGGCATGCAGGGTCAGCGCCGTTATGTAACGCCACCATTCGTTGTTGAACAGACAGTCCCAGCACACGGCGGCCCCCAGCCCCTGCCAGTCGACGGGATGCAGCGACGCGTCGAAGTGCAGAAAATGCCAGCTGTTCAGCGTGATGAAATGAAAAACGCACAGACAGGCCAGCACCAGTATGGTCATGCTGGTGTTGTCGTGGGCGGCCGGCTCGAATTCCAGTTCGGGAACCGGCCGGTTCTCGTTTTCGTAGGCTGAAAGTTCGCGCAGGGCGGTATCCAGAAATTCGACCTGAGTCTGGATTACGTAAGGAGGCGAGCCGGTTGTGTCGTCCATCCGGACACGGACGGGCAGTCCGCGCGCGGCCAGCACCAGAGCCCATTCCCAGGCGGTGTCTTTTTCCGGCGGCAGCAGAGAAATGGGCAGGTCGTACCACTGAGGAATTTCGTCCATGGATACGCTGCTGGCCGTTGCCTAATAAGGCGGCCGGATGATGGTTACCTGGCCTTTGGAGATCATTTTGTCGAACTGGCGGCGCATCCAGCGCTTGAGAAGCGTCCGGGACCAGGGAATCAGCAGCAGGATACCGGTGATATCCGTGAGAAAACCGGGCGTCAGCAGCAGAATGCCGGCTATGAGAATCAACACGGCGTCCATCATGGCTTCCGCGGGCATCTGTCCCTGGGCCAGGCTGTTCTGCACGTTGGCAAAGGTACGCAGCCCTTCCAGGCGGGCAAGCCAGGCTCCGGCGATTCCTGTGCTGAGTACAATGGCAATGGTGGGCAGTACGCCGATGTAACTGCCGATGGTTATCAATAAATAGAGTTCTGCAAGGGGAATGAGGGTAAAGCCGAGAAAAAGCTTATAAAACATGGGGCCCTCCTTTGGCAGGATGCGAACAGAAGTCCTGCCGTTCGCTGTATAATCGCCAGGCCGGGTCCGGAAGGAGCCGCGCAAAAAACACGGCAAAAGAACAAAAACCCCCGGCCGGAAGCCGGGGGTACATTTGTTCTGAAAAAAAAGGCCGGCTAGCTGTGCGGAATTTCGCGGGGTTCAGGCTTCTGAACGGCGCCGGAACGCAGGCAACGCGTGCATACCGTGATTTTTTTGACCTCGCCGGACGGCAGCTGCGCACGTACGGACTGCAGGTTCGGATTGAACCGGCGTTTGGTCTTGTTGTTGGCATGGCTGACGTTGTTGCCAACCTGAGGTTTTTTTCCGCAGATCGCGCATTCTTTGCTCATGGTGGTAATCCTCCTCAAAAAAATCTATAATACGCCCGAGTTGCCGAGATTGGGCATTTCACAAGCATCGCAAAGACGGACACCTTAGCTTGTTGTTTGAATCATTGCAAGCGATTTTTCTTGACATTGTTACCGTAGCCCGGGTAGTAAAGCTTTTTTCCGGGGTGAATATGAAATCTCTATGGTTACCACTTAAGGATATCCCGGCTCAGGGCCGGGAGTTTTCATTTACCGATCCTGCTATCTGGGAAGCCCCCCGGAGAGAATTCGGGCTGGACTATCAGGTTGAAGAAGCGATCGAGGGTTCGGTTTGGGTGCAGCTGCAGCCGACCGGGTGCTTGATTCGTGGGCGGCTCACGGGGGTATTGCGGATTCCGTGCGACAGGTGTACGGAATTGGCGCGTGTGCAGCTCCAGTACGAGTTCGATGAATATGAGGAATTTGACGAGGATGAAGAAGCCCGGTCTGCTGCGGCTGAACTCGCTCAGATTCCCGGGGGCACCCACGGGGGCCCGAAAAAGTCGCAGGCCGAGCAGGATGCGCCGGATGAACGGCTCCAGGACGATCTGCTGCGTTCCGCAGGCAGCCACTGGGAGCTTGACGTCGGCGGCCTGCTGTGGGAACAGCTGCTGCTTGCTTTGCCGGTGAAGCCTTTGTGCAGGCCGGACTGCAAGGGCATCTGTCCGCTTTGCGGTGCGGAGCTGAATAAAGGCCCCTGCCAGTGCAAACAAGATGAAGGCGATCCTCGGCTGTCCGTGCTGCACGGGCTGAAGATTTCCTCTTAAGATATTTTTGTAGTATCGTACCCCTCGGCCGGCCTGGATGGCTTCGGCCGGGAAGTAAATGGAAGCGGGCTTCCGTTGCCCGCCCCGACAGAAAGGTTGCCGGTCCGCCGGCGCAAGAGAATTACTTTAAGGAGAAGGCAAAATGGCACTGCCACAGAAAAGAACTTCCAAATCCAAAAAAGGAATGCGCCGTTCGCATCATCATGTGGACATTCCCAACGTGATCTACTGCGAATGCGGCGAGCCTACGCTTCCTCATCGCGTATGCCCCAGCTGCGGTGAATACAAAGGACGCCAGTATTTAAGACGTGACGATGACTAATCCGCGTCCGATTATTGCAGTTGACGCCATGGGCGGCGACCATGGCATTGCCGTCACGGTTGCCGGCGCTTTGGAAGCCGCGCGTGAGAAAAATCTCGTGCTCAAGCTTGTCGGGCGGGGCTCCGTGGTGGAAGAGGAGCTTGCCAAGCATGATACCTCCGGCGTTGAGCTGGAGGTGGTCCATGCCGGGCAGGTTGCCGAAATGGGTGAAAAGCCTTCGGAGATCCTTCGCCGTAAAAAGGATGCCTCGATCATGGTGGCCTGCCAGCTGGTGAAGGAAGGCAGGGCCCACGGTGTCGTCAGCGCGGGCCATTCCGGCGCCACTCTCGCCGGCGGCATGTTCGTACTTGGCCGCATTCACGGCGTCGAACGTCCGGCCCTGGCCACCATCATGGTCACGGAAAAGAGCCGTATGGTCCTGATCGACGTCGGAGCCAATGTCGACTGCAAGCCCTTTCATCTCTTCCAGTTCGGCCTGATGGCCGACGTCCTTGCCAAGGACGTGCTGGGCATCAAGCATCCGCGCGTCGGATTGTTGAGCATCGGCGAGGAGGAAGGCAAGGGCAACGTTCAGGTCAAAGAGGCCTTTGAGCTTTTAAAGATGGGCTCCTTCAACTTTGTCGGAAACGTTGAAGGACGGGACATATTCACTGGCGATGTCGACGTGGTCGTCTGCGACGGCTTTGTGGGCAATGTGGCTCTCAAGCTCTCCGAAGGGCTTGCCGGCTCCATGCTGCGCATGCTGAATACGGAATTTCAACGCGATATCGACAGTAACAATGTGGACAAGTCCGCTCAGACCACGCTGAAGCGCTTTTCCCGTATTGTGGATTATGCCGAATACGGAGGCGCTCCCTTGCTGGGATTGCAGAACATCGTCATTGTCTGCCACGGATCCTCAAACAGCAGGGCGATTTACAGCGCTGTGAAGATGGCCGCTACCTTCATTGAAAAGAAGTCCAACGAACATCTGATTGAGGAACTTTCCGCCAACGAGGAGTTGACCCGCTTCGGAAAAGCCGTTCGGTACTAAAGCCCGATTCGGTTTCCGCACAACTTCCACGGAACCCACGGATACCATGCTACAACGCACAGTCATACGCGGCATGGGCCATTATGTGCCCGAAAAGATTCTCACCAATGCCGACCTGGAAAAAATCGTAGATACCTCGGACGAGTGGATTGTCACTCGTACGGGCATCAGGGAACGCCACATAGTTAGTGATGAAGCTTGCTCTGACCTGGCGCTTCAGGCTGCGTACAAGGCCCTTGAACGGTCCGGTCTCGCTCCCGAAGATCTGACCCATATTATTGTCCCGACCATCACTCCGGATGCTCCCTGTCCGAGCGCTGCCAGTTACCTGCAGGCCAAGCTTGGAATATCCGGACAGATGACCATGGACATCAATGCGGCCTGTTCGGGCTTTCTCTATTCCCTTTATCTGGCGCGCGCCATTGTGAACATGACACCTGAGGCTGTAGTCCTCGCGGCTCCGGCCGATGTGCTTAGTTCGCGTACCAATTGGGAAGACCGTACCACCTGTGTCCTGTTTGGAGACGGGGCGGGCGCCGCTGTGATCAGCGGTGAGACCGGCAAGCCCCCTCGCAAGGGAGAGGCTGAAATCCTGGATGTTGCCGTTTCCTCGGACGGAGTTCTGGCGAATTGCCTGCATATTCCGGGCAGCGGTTCGGCAAAACCCTACGCTCTGGGCGCCACAGTTGATGCGGAAAATTTCATTCAGATGAACGGGCGTGAAGTTTTCAAAAACGCCATCCGCAACATGTACGATATTTCCCGGAAACTCCTGGAACGCAACGGCCTGACGAATGAGGACATCGACATATTTGTTCCGCATCAGGCAAACCTGCGTATTATTGAAGCCTTGTGGAAAAAGCTCGACTTTGATCCCGCTAAGGTTTTTTCCAATGTGGACCGTTTCGGGAACACCTCTGCCGCGTCCGTACCCATTGCCATCAATGAGGCGGTGAAGACAGAAGTGATCAAGCCGGGCAGCAAGGTGCTGGTGGCCACCTTCGGTGCAGGATTCACCTGGGGTGCGGCATTGTTGCAATATTAAAATTTTGGGGTTGCATTCCTTGCGACTTCGGGGGAAAAGTTCAATTGAAGTTTTTCTCCAATTACGGTAGATGAGGTGCTCCACGCCGTTAGGGGCTTCCAAACCTTTTACCACGAAACGCTATGAGTGACTTGATTTCCACGGCCGTTGTAACCGGCGGCTCGCGCGGCATAGGAAGCGCGATTAGCAAAAAATTGGCTGCGGAAGGGTTTCAGGTTTTCTTCACCTACGTGAGTAAGGAAGATCAGGCCAAGGCTGTGCAGGATGAGATCATAGCATCCGGCGGCAAGGCCCGTATGTTCAAACTCGATGTGGGCAACAGCGAAGAAGTGGCCGCTTTTTTTTCAGAAGAAATTAAAGACAAGGTCAGCCTCGACGCCCTGGTGAATAACGCCGGGATCACCAAAGATGGCCTGATGGCTCGGATGAAAGATGAAGATTTCGACCGGGTCGTGTCCATCAATCTGAAAGGATCCTTTTACTGTATTCGCGAGGCATCGCGCATCATGGTGCGTCAGCGCCGGGGGCATATCGTCAATATCTCCTCGGTTGTGGGCCAGATGGGCAACGCGGGTCAGGCTAACTATGTCTCTTCCAAAGCCGGACTGATCGGTCTCACCAAGTCCGCCGCATTGGAACTGGCCGGAAGAAGCATAACTGTTAACGCCGTGGCGCCTGGGTTTATCGAATCCGATATGACCAGCAGCCTGGCAGAGAAAGTTGTCTCCAGCTATCTCGACCGCATTCCCCTCAAACGCATGGGGAAGCCGGAAGAAGTGGCTGACGTTGTGGCTTTTCTGGTCTCTGACCGGGCCGCGTATGTTACGGGACAAGTTATCGCCGTAAATGGCGGAATGTATATGTAATCCGAGCAGGGTACAAATCCCGCGCTCCTCTTAATTGTAAGACCTTTTGAAAGAAAACCAATGGATGTTGTGGAGGGCAAAAATGTCCGTAGCTGACCAAGTTAAGAAAATTATCGTTGATCAACTGGGTGTTTCCGAAGAAGAAGTCAAACCCGAAGCCTCTTTTATCGAGGACCTGGGCGCCGACTCCCTTGACCTTACGGAACTGATCATGGCCATGGAAGAAGAGTTCGGCGTCGAGATCGACGACGACGACGCGCAGAAGATTATGAAGGTACAGGACGCCATCGATTACGTGCAGGCAAAGCAGTAACCGCTTAATCTTCCGACAACCGGCTTTTCTGCGTCGGCTTCGCCGTCTGCATCTTCTATTCTCGATTTTGCCAGTCCGGTTGTTTATCATTTTAGATATGTCGCGTGTGGGGTGTCTTGCCAAAGACGCCCCACCGCGTTATCTGCCATTCATTATTTCCACCAGACGAGGTACGCGATGGATTTGAAAAGGGTAGTGGTTACCGGGCTGTCCGCCTTAACGCCAATCGGGCACGACCTGGAAAGCAGCTGGACCAATCTGCTTGCCGGGAAATCGGGAATCGTGCCGTTGACCAGGTTCGACACCGAGGGCTTTGCCACGAAAATCGCGGGCCAGGTGGATGGATTTGATCCAAGTCCTTTTGTTCCCCAAAAGATGGGGAAACGCATGGAAAATTTCACACTCTGGGCCATGGCCTGCTCCAAAATGCTTATGGAAAACGCGGGGTATGAGATTCCGGAAGAAGATCAGGAAGAGGTGGGCACCATCCTGGGCTGCGGCCTGGGCGGCTTGCAGCTCATTGAAGACGCCAAGATGAAGCTCGTGGAACAGGGGCCGCGGCGGGTTTCTCCCTTCACCATTCCTGCTCTGATCGGCAACATGGCCCCCGGCATGGTTTCCATTCTCAACAATGCCAAAGGGCCGAATCTGGCCACTGTTTCCGCCTGCGCATCCGGTACGCACGCCATCGGCACAGCTTTCACGGAAATCAAACTCGGCCGGGTCAAAGCCATGATCACCGGCGGCACGGAATCCGTGCTCACGCCTCTGGCCGTCGGTTCCTTCAACGCGCTCAAGGCGCTTTCCACCCGCAATGACGAGCCCCAGCTCGCCTCGCGTCCGTTCGACAAGGATCGCGACGGCTTTGTCATGGGTGAAGGCTGCGGCCTGATGTTCCTGGAAGAACTCGAACATGCCAAGGCGCGCGGTGCAAAAATTTATGCTGAAATGGTCGGCTACGGCGCTTCTTCCGACGCCTACCACATGACGGCGCCGCCTGAAGACGGCTCCGGCATGGCCCTGTCCATGAAGCGTTCGCTCAAAGAAGCCGGTGTGTCCTATGATGCGGTTGAGCACATCAACGCGCACGCCACTTCCACCCAATTGAACGACATCTGTGAGACCAGGGCGCTGAAGCTGGTTTTCAAGGAGCACGCTCCCAAGCTCAAGATCACTGCCAACAAATCCATGATCGGCCATCTGCTCGGTGCGGCCGGCGGCGTGGAAGGCGTTTTCAGCGTCATGAGCCTGTACCACGGCATGCTTCCCGGAACCATCAATCTCCAGGAGCCCGGAGAAGGATGCGATCTTGACTATCTTGGAGATGGAAGTATTAAGAAAGAAGTCGAATACGTTATGTGTAATTCGTTCGGCTTCGGCGGCGCCAATGCGTCGGTGCTCTTTAAACGCTACGACGGCTAGACAGCCGCTATCAGGCGGCAAGGCCGTTGGAATACAAGTAAAAGCGAGCTGATACAATGCAGGAATTGCTTCTTCAAGACCGGGAGGTTGCCAAAGCGGTTTGTCAGGAAATAGACCGCCAGACCGGCAATCTTGAGCTGATAGCTTCCGAGAATTTTACCTCCGCCGCCGTGCGCGAAGCCCTGGGTACTGTGCTGACGCACAAGTACGCCGAAGGCTACCCCGGCAAGCGTTACTACGGCGGATGCGAATATGTCGACGTGGCCGAGGATATCGCTCGTGACCGCGCCAAGCAGCTGTTCGGCGCGGAATACGCCAACGTGCAGCCCCATGCCGGTTCGCAGGCCAACATGGCTGTTTACTTCGCCGAGCTGCAGCCCGGCGATTGCGTTCTGGGTATGGACCTCAGCCATGGCGGTCACCTGACCCACGGCAGCCCTGTGAATTTTTCCGGTCGTCTCTACAAGTTCGTGGCCTACGGCGTGAACAAGGAAACCCAGACCATTGATTTCGATCTGGTCGAAAAGCTGGCCAAGGAACATCAGCCCAAGATGATCGTGGCCGGGTACAGCGCTTATCCGCGGACTATCGATTTCAAACGTTTCCGGGAAATTGCGGACGAAGTGGGCGCCAAGCTCATGGTGGACATGGCCCACATTGCCGGCCTGATCGCCGCGGGCGAACACCCGTCTCCGGTCCCGTACGCCCAGTACGTCACCACCACCACGCATAAGACCCTGCGAGGTCCGCGCGGCGGCATGATCCTCAGCTCCGAAGAATATGGCAAGGTGCTCAATTCGCAGATTTTCCCCGGAATCCAGGGCGGTCCGCTGATGCATTGCATCGCAGCCAAGGCCGTGGCCTTTGGCGAAGCCCTCAAGCCGGAATTCAAGACCTACCAGAAACAGGTCTGCACCAACGCCAAAGTGCTCGGCGACACACTCATGGAGGCCGGCTTCAACCTGGTTTCCGGCGGTACGGACAACCACTTGATGCTCATCGACCTGACCAACAAGGACGTGACGGGCAAGGATATGGAAATCGCCCTGGACAAGGCGGCCATCACGGTTAACAAAAACACCGTCCCCTTTGAGACCCGTTCGCCTTTCGTGACCTCCGGCATCCGTGTCGGGACCCCCGCATTGACTACACGCGGCATGCGTGAGGCGGAAATGCGCAAGGTGGGCGGCTGGATTGCCGACGTAGTGGCCAATATCGACAATGATACGCGTCTGGCCGAAATTCGCGCCGACGTTCAGGCGTTTGCCAGAGAATTTCCGCTGTTCGCCTGGTAACAGGGAATCGCGGGCGATAGTATACAACAGCAGTTCGCTCGAAGAGGGCGTATGGATACGCGAAAAAGCTGGCCGGATTATTTCATGGGCATTGCCTTCCTGGTTTCCGAGCGCGCGACCTGTATCAGGCGCCGCGTCGGGGCCGTTGCGGTCAAAGACCGGCGTATCCTCGCGACAGGCTACAATGGCGCGCCCAGCAACCTCCGCCATTGCACGGAAACCGGCTGCCTGCGGGAACAGCTGGGCATTCCTTCCGGACAGAGGCACGAGATCTGCCGCGGCCTGCATGCCGAGCAGAACGTCATCATTCAGGCCGCGTCCCATGGAGTGTGCATCGAAGGGGCTACGATTTACTGCACCACGCAGCCGTGCTTGATCTGCACCAAAATGCTCATCAACTGCGGCATCCGTGAGATCTACTTCGCCGAAGGCTATCCCGACGAACTCGCCGAAGACATGCTCAAGGAAGCTGGAGTGGTGTATGACCGGTTGGCTTATAAACCAAATCCCATGTGAGGACATTGGTCCTGACGCGCGTTTCTGGCCCATGCGGGAAGCCTTGCGCCTGGCGCGCAACGGCTTGGGCTCCACTGCGCCCAACCCCATGGTGGGTGCGGTTGTAGTCCGTGGAGGCGAAATGGTGGCCTCCGGCTGGCACAAGGCTTTCGGCGGCCCGCATGCGGAAGTGGAAGCAATCCGCGACGCGCAGGCCAAAGGGGTCGATCTGAGTGCCTGCGAACTCTGGGTCACGCTGGAACCCTGCAATCATACGGGCAAAACCCCGCCCTGCACCCGGGCCATTCTCAAGGCCGGCATCAAATCCGTGGTCATCGGCGCGCTGGATCCCAATCCGGATGTGGCCGGCGGCGGCGCCGCGTTCCTCAGGGAAAACGGCGTCAGGACACGTACGGGGGTGCTTCGCCAGGAGTGCGAAGACCTGATCGCTGATTTCGTGGTCTGGAAAAACACCAAGCGTCCGTACGTTGTCTTGAAACTTGCCGCCACACTCGACGGTAAAATCGCCACCCGTTCAGGCCATTCGAAATGGATAAGCTGCGATGAATCCCGCCATCTCGTCCAGGAGATGCGGGCTTCCAGCCAGGCGGTGATTGTGGGCGGCAATACGTTTTATAAGGACGATCCCAAACTCACCTGCCGTCTGGAAGGACGTGATCCCGCACTGCAGCCTTTGGCCGTGGTGGTCACCTCGCGCTTGCCGGATCCGACCGCGGACCATTATCTGTTGAGGAAACGTCCGGATCATACCATTTTTTTCACCAGCAAAGCGTCATCGCTCAGCAAACGCGCCACGGATCTGGAAGCGCTCGGATGCCGGGTCTGGGGCTTGCCAACTGCTCCCGACGTACCTACTCTTTCGGGATCGCGCCTGGACCTGGGCGCGGGACTGGAACGCCTGCGACAGGAACATTCCTGCCTGTACGCGCTTTGTGAAGGCGGAGGCGGGCTTGCCCTGAACCTGCTGGAAGGCGGGCTGGTGGACGACTTTTTATTGTTTCTGGCTCCCAAGGTTCTGGGCGACGGCGAGGCCAGCGGACTTTTTCACGGGCGTGAAATTGCGCGGATGGACGAGGCCCTGGGCCTGCGCCTGGCCGGCATGAGCCGCAGCGGAGCGGATGCCGTGCTGACTCTGCGCCCGCTGCCGCCTGAAGTAAAAGCGGACTGAGGAGCTGATACATGTTTACCGGACTGATTCAGGGCATGGGCAAAGTGCTGGGAGTGGATAACCGCGGGCAGGAAACGCGTTTTTCCCTGCAGCCGCTGTTTGAGCTTACGGACGTCCAGCTCGGGGAAAGTATTGCGGTCAACGGCGTCTGCCTGACCGTTGAAAAGTTTTCAACCGGCGTTTTTCAGGCCTATGCTTCGCAGGAAACCTTGAAGACCTCGTCTCTGGGGGATCTGCGAGTCGGGCATACGGTCAATCTGGAACGCGCTCTGGCCCTTGGGGACAGGATCGGCGGCCACCTCGTCAGCGGCCATGTGGATTGCCTGGCGACAGTGGTTTCCATAACTCCATCCGGAGAGTCGCGCGTCTTCCGTTTGGGGTTCCCCAAAGAATACGGCCCATTCGTGGTTTCCAAGGGGTCGGTGGCGTTGGACGGCATCAGTCTGACCGTCAACAACTGCGGTGCGGATTTTTTGGAAGTGAACATCATTCCGACCACACAGCAGGAGACCACCATTGCTTCCTGGCAGCCGGGGCGCAAGATCAACATGGAGACCGATCTCATCGGCAAGTACGTGCAGCAGATGCTCAAGCCCTGGACCGGCGCGGCATCGGCGACACCCCAGACGGAAAGTACGGATTCCGGACTCACGGAAGAATTTTTTCGAAAATACGGTTTTTAGCGTTGCGTGACAGAACCTGGCTCAGGGGCGCAGATCTGTTTGCAACGTTGCAAGAGGAAGTCAAATGTCAATAATTTCGGCTGAAGAAGCCATCAAGGAAATACAACAGGGGCGCATGGTTATCCTCGTTGATGACGAGGACCGGGAAAACGAAGGCGATTTGACCATCGCCGCGGAAAAAGTCACTCCCGAGATTATCAATTTTATGGCCACCCATGGCCGCGGCCTGATTTGTCTGGCCATGGCGCCGGAACTGGTGGACGCGCTGCAGCTCCCCATGATGGCCTCCAAAAACGAATCCAAGTTCGGCACGGCCTTCACGGTTTCCATCGAGGCCAGGAATGGAGTCACCACGGGCATTTCGGCCTCTGACCGCGCAACGACAATTTTAACGGCGGTAGCCGACAACGCCAAACCCGACGATCTGGTGACGCCGGGGCACATTTTCCCCTTGCGCGCCAAGGAAGGCGGTGTGCTGATCCGTGCCGGGCAGACCGAGGGCGGAGTCGACCTGGCCAAACTGGCGGGACTGAAGCACGCGGCCGTTATCTGCGAAATCATGCGCGACGACGGGACCATGGCCCGGATGCCTGATCTCCAGGAATTCGCAGAAAAGCATGACCTGAAGATCGCCACCATCAAGGACCTGATCCATTACCGCGTACAGCAGGGCGAAGTCATGGCCAAGCGGGTAAGCGAAGCCCGGCTGCCTTCCAAGTACGGCGGAGAATTCCGCGCAATCGCCTACGACAGCGAACTGGACCATCACACCCACCTGGCCCTGGTTATGGGCGAGTGGTCGGATGACGACGCGGTGCTGGTACGCGTACACAGCGAATGTTTGACCGGAGATGTGCTCGGATCGCAGCGTTGCGACTGCGGCGATCAGCTGCAGGCCGCGCTGTGCCAGATTTCACGTGAAGGCAGCGGTGTGCTGTTGTATATGCGTCAGGAAGGACGTGGAATCGGGCTTGCCAACAAAATCAAGGCATATGCCTTGCAGGATCAGGGCTACGATACGGTGGAAGCCAACGAAAAGCTCGGATTCAAGGCCGATCTGCGTGACTACGGCGTGGGTGCACAGATTCTTCATGATCTGGGGATACGCAAAATGCGTCTTTTGACGAATAATCCCAAGAAAATTGTCGGGTTGGAAGGGTACGGCATCCAGATAGTCGAACGCGTGCCCATTGAAATCGATCCTTGTGATGATAATGTCTGTTACCTGCGTACGAAGCAGGAAAAAATGGGCCACATGCTGCATATTCACAAGAAGGCTGAATAACCGGAAATTTTACAGAGAAAGGGAGTTGTTATGAACGAGATTCGAACCATAGAAGGGCAGTTGGACGCCAAAGGACTGAAATTCGCGTTGATCGCGAGTCGTTTCAATGATTTTATCGTGGACAGATTGATCAGCGGCGCTGTTGATTATCTCGTCCGTCATGGCGCGGACCGCAATAATCTGGAATTGGTACGTATTCCTGGCGCGTTTGAGATGCCTCTGGTGGCGAAGAAACTGGCTGCCAGTGGAAAATACGATGCCGTAATCTGTCTGGGCGCTGTTATTCGCGGTTCTACGCCTCATTTCGACTATGTAGCCGCGGAAGTTTCCAAGGGAATCGCTAGCGTGATGCTGGAAACAGGCGTTCCCATGGGCTTCGGCGTTCTGACCACCGACACCCTGGAGCAGGCTGTGGAGCGCGCGGGCAGCAAGGCCGGCAACAAAGGCGTTGAAGCGGCTGGCGCGGCTCTGGAATCGGTTCGTGTCCTTGAGCAGCTGTAAGCAGGAGCAGATTGTAACGTGAAATCCGAGTCTCGAAGAAAAGGGCGGATGCAGGCTTTTCAGGTGCTTTACGGCCTGGAGTTCCAGCCTGGAGCGGACGCGCGTTCGCTGGAACTCCATTACAGATCCAGTCCTGATCCGGCGTTTGAGGACGACCCGGAAAAGGAACCCTCTCTGGGCGAGTTGCATGCCGCCAAAGGCACTCCCGTAGGCTTTGGCTGGGAGCTGGCCTCCGGCGTATGGAACAAGAGGGAGGAGCTGGATGAAGTTATCAAGCGTTTCTCGCAGCACTGGCGTATAGACAGAATCGCAAAAACGGAATTGACGATATTACGTATAGCGATTTATGAAATGTTGCATCGTTCGGATGTTCCTGTCAAAGTAGCCATTAACGAGGCTGTGGAACTTGCCAAGCAATTTGGTGATGAGAATTCCAGGGGATTTGTGAACGGCATTCTTGATGCCGCTGCAAGGGCGCTTGAAAATGGTACAATTGGGGCTAGTTAAAGACGCGGATCAGGTTCCTGACGGTTTTTCCCGCGTGTTTGTCCGTGCCGGCAACATCGACAAACTGGAACCCGCGGTCTATTCCCGCCCGAACCGCCAGGGAGAGCAGCAGTTTGAGCTGGCTCTGGACGTGCTGCCCGGTGTGGAGAACATAGACTCCTGGGCTCCCTTTCTAGCCACGGTCATACAGGATATGGGCTGGGAGCGCTGGTGGATAGATTCCTTTTCCCTTTCCGAAGTGCTTGATCGTTATATTACTGAAGCCCTGCGCTTGTGGGGCCTGGAGTTCTGGAAGTATTATTCCAAAGAAGGCGTGGTGCTGGTGCAGACCGGACTGCAGCGCGAGGCTGTCTCCCTGTCTATTTCCGCCTGGGAAGATCGTCACAGCCATGTCAGGGTGTCCAAGCTTTACGACTACGACGCCATGGAGCGCGAACAACAGGCCCAGATTCAAGAGCGCAAAAATAAATTCAAACAACTGTTAACCCCAAAATTCCTGGTTCAGAAACAAAGAACCTGATGATGGAATAGAGTACGGACTGGAAGCGGCATTCATGGACAAATACGATTCTGAAGCAATTGAACTGAAATGGCAGCAAATCTGGGAAGAGAAAGGCGTCTTCCATGCCGAACCCGACCCTGAGAAACCCAAGTACTATGTACTGGAGATGTTCCCCTATCCATCGGGGCGCATCCACATGGGGCATGTTCGCAACTATTCCATCGGCGACCTAATGGCCCGGTACCTGCGGATGAACGGCTACAACGTGTTCCATCCCATGGGCTGGGACGCTTTCGGCATGCCTGCGGAAAACGCCGCCATCAAGCACGGCATTCATCCGGCCAAATGGACCAAGGAAAATATCGCCAACATGCGCAGCCAGCTGCGCCGCCAGGGATATTCCTATGACTGGGGCCAGGAACTGGCCACCTGCGATCCGGAGTATTACCGCTGGGAACAGAAATTTTTTATCAAATTGTATGAAAAGGGCGTTGTCTATCGCAAGAACGCCCCCCAGAACTGGTGTCCGACCTGTCATACGGTGCTGGCCAACGAACAGGTCATCGACGGGCTCTGCTGGCGTTGCGACGACAAGGTGGAAACCAAGGAACTGGCCCAGTGGTTTCTGAAAATCACCTCCTATGCCGACGAACTGCTGGAAGACCTGGACAAGATGGCCGGAAACTGGCCGGAACGCGTCATCGCCATGCAGCGCAACTGGATTGGCAAATCCATCGGCGCAAGAATCGATTTTCCTCTGGAAGGCGGCGAAGAAAAAATTTCCGTCTTTTCCACACGCCAGGACACCATTTTCGGCGCCACATTCATGAGCCTGGCGGCAGAGCATCCGCTGGTGGAAAAGCTCATTGACGGCAAACCCGAAGCGGAAAAGGTCCGGGCTTTCGTCAAAAAAGTCACCGAAATGGACAAGAGTGCCCGTACGGCCGATGATTTTGAAAAAGAAGGCGTGTTTACCGGCTCCTACTGCACGAATCCGTACACCGGCGTACGTATGCCCGTCTACGTGGCCAACTTCGTACTCATGGACTACGGCACCGGCGCGGTCATGGCCGTTCCCGCCCATGACCAGCGCGACTTTGATTTCGCCACAAAGTACGAATTGCCCATCAAGGTCGTGATCCAGCCCAAAGATGAAACCCTGGATGGGGCCACCATGACAGAGGCGTTTTCCGATCCGGGCTATCTGGCCAACTCCGGGCCGTTCGACGGCCTGAGCGTGGCGGATGCCAAGGAACGCATTGCGGATGACCTGGAAGCGAAAGGCTGGGGCAAGCGTGACGTCAACTATCGCCTGCGGGACTGGAACATTTCCCGCCAGCGTTACTGGGGCGCGCCCATTCCCATGGTTTATTGCGAATCCTGCGGCATCGTCCCCGAGAAGGAAGAGAACCTGCCCGTGGTGCTGCCCCTGGATGTGATCACCCATTCGGACGGCCGCTCGCCGCTGCCCGATACGGACAGCTTCCGCAAATGCACCTGCCCTGTCTGCGGCGGTCCTGCCCTGCGCGAAACCGACACCATGGACACCTTCATGGAGTCTTCCTGGTATTTCGTACGCTATCCCTCGGCCAGACTGGACTCGGCGCCTTTCGACCCGGAGGTCACCAAATACTGGCTGCCTGTGGACCAGTACATCGGCGGTATCGAACACGCCATTCTCCATCTGCTCTACGCGCGGTTCTACATCAAGCTGCTGCGGGATATGGGCTATGTGGAATTTGACGAGCCTTTTTCCAATCTGCTGACCCAGGGCATGGTGCTCAAAGACGGATCCAAGATGTCCAAATCCAAGGGCAATGTGGTGGATCCGGATGCCATGGTCAAGCAATACGGAGCGGATACGGTCCGGCTGTTCTGCCTGTTCGCCGCTCCGCCCGACAGAGATTTCGACTGGAGCGACAAGGGTATTGAAGGCGCGCATCGTTTCATCAACCGCCTCTGGCGGCTGGTGGAGGATCTGCTGCCGCAGCTTGAAGCCGTCGCGCCGTGCAGTTCGCAGGCGGATGACGCCGTAACCGAGCAGGCCAAGGATTTGCGCCGCAAAGAACACGCCACGGTCAAGAAAGTGGGCGAGGACATGGGCGAGCGCTTTCAGTACAACACGGCCATCGCCAGCGTCATGGAACTGGTGAACCTGCTTTACGTCTGCAAGGATGAGCTGGTGCAGACTCCGCAGGGCTGCCGTGTGCTTTCCTCGGCCATCAGCTCGGTGGTGAGCATCCTGTCGCCGGTCACGCCGCACATCTGTGAAGAACTCTGGCAAATACTCGGACATCAGGGGCTGCTCGCTCAGGCGGGCTGGCCGGCCTATCAAGAAGAAGCGTTGCAAGTGGATGAGGCCGTTGTTGTCGTGCAGGTCAATGGCAAGCTTCGCGGTCGTATTTCGGTTTCCGTATCCGCGGCCAAGGAAGATGTAGAGGCCATGGCGCTTCAGGAACCGAACGTCGCCAAGCATCTGGACGGCAAAACCGTTAGAAAGGTTGTTGTCATACCGGGGAAATTGGTCAATGTTGTCGCCACGTAAGCTTCGTACGTCCTGTGCCGTATTATTTTTCGTCGCATCCTGGTCAGCTCTGCTGGCGCTGGCTGGATGCGGCTATCAGTTGGGAGCGGGAGCCCCTGGAGTGCTTCCGCAGGGACAGAAGACTCTGGCCCTGGCCAAAGTCGAAAACCCTACCCTGAAAACCTGGCTGGAACCGCAGTTGCGGGCCGATGTCCGGGATGAGTTTGCCTCCCGCAACGTCGCCACCTGGCGGGATTCGGGAGAATCTGATTTTTCTCTGGAAATTAAAATCCTTCGCTACACCGAGTCTTCCTATTTGACGAATGAACGGGAAGAGACTCTGAAGTCCGTCGTGGACCTGCGCCTGGAGGCAAAACTCTATAGTTCGGATGAAAAACTGCCGATCTGGGAGTCCGGCCCCATTGATGTTCAGGAATACTACTACGACGATACGGACCTGGAAAAAGCAAGGGCTCTGGCTGTTTCCCTGGCATCGCGCGAACTGGCTGATCGCATGGGCGACGCTTTTTAGCAGAAGGCCTGCGGGGGCGCTTTGCTCCCACTGCGTCTTCTATTTTCAAGGCAGGCCGGACAGGGTATGTCTACGCGACCCGGGTTCAATTTTTTAGTGTGTCCAGACAGCGGACTGATTCAGCACCAGATAGAACTGCTGCTGCGGCAGTATCCGCCGTCTTTTGGGACTTACGAGCGGCATGTTTTCTGGGGGGACGAAGGCCTGGGCGACGCGTTCTGGAATGCCCTTACCCTGCAGAATTTAATGAGTATCCCCAAGGTTATCGTGCTCAGGCGAGCGCAATTGCTGCCTGATGCCGAATGGGACAAATTCGGGCCGGCGCTCAGTCGTTTCAGCCCAACGGCCTGGCCGCTGTTTTCGCTGGAAACGGCGTTCGACCGGGGCAAGCCGAAATTGCCGCGGGGGTTGGCCAAGCAGAAGTTCTGGCTGTTCGCTGAGAAGAAGAAATGGATCTGGCAATCGCCCGGTTTGCAGCCCAAAGATGTTGCCGCGCACGTACGCAACTGGGCGCGCGAGCGTAACCTGAGTCTGGCTCCGGGAGCGTTGGAAGCCATCTGCGATGTGTTGCCGGCGGACCTTGCCGCCATCAGTCAGGAGCTGGCAAAGATCGAACTGGCCTGTAAGGCCGGCGAAGAAATCCGGCCCGAACTGGCAGAGCTGGTGACCTTTACGCCGGATATGGATATTTTCGCTTTTATTGATTCCGTGCAGTCTGGGCAGGCGCCTTTGCAGGTCTGGCGCAAAGTTGTTACCGCCCAGGCAACCGGAGAAGGATTGTTGTTTCAGTTTCTGGCCATGCTGGCGCGGGAAGCGCGGATCATGTGGCAGTTGTTGCATGGGGAACAGGCGCCCCGGCTGCCGCAATTCGTGATTCAGCGCAAGACGGACCTGGCGCGCTCGCTCGGACCGGCCAGGCTGGCGGGAATCTGGGAACTGGCTTTGGAAGCCGAACTGCGAGTGAAACAGGGGGAGGCCAGCGAAGCACAGGCAATGGAGTCGCTGGTCAGCAGTCTGTCGGGACTGTTTCGTACGGGTGCAGGCCCGGCATCGCGGCGATAACGTGGTGTGTCAACGGCGAAAACCTTGCCCAAGGTCGATAGCGGACTTATGGTTAAAGAGAAGCCTCATTACTATGGGCACCGCCAGAGACTGCGCGAAAAGTTTCTGGAAGATCAGGAGAGACTTGCTGATTATGAACTTCTGGAAGCACTGCTGGGGGTTATCATCCCGCGTCGGGATACCAAACCCCTCGCCAAGGAGTTGTTGAAACGGTTCGGAAATTTGAAAGGCGTTTTCTCGGCCAAAGAAGAAGAGCTGCTGACTGTTTCCGGAATAGGCCCGGGTGTGGTATACTTCTGGCAGTTGCTGCGGGCTGTGAGAATACGTATTGATGAGTCCAGGCTTCAGGAAAAAGTGATTGTGGATCATCCCAAGATCGTGGCGGAGCTGGCTACTGCCCGTTTGGGAGATCTGGAGAAAGAGCAGTTCTGGGTGGCCATGCTGGACAACCGCAACCGGTTGCTGGCCTGGGAAAAAATCAGCCAGGGCACCGTTAACCAGGCGCATGTGTATTTGCGTGAAATAATGGAAAAAGCTCTTGAAAAGAAAGCCAGCGGCCTGATACTGGTACATAATCATCCCGGCGGGGATCCGAGGCCGTCGCAGGCGGATAAAAATTTGACCGACACGGTGCGGCATGTGGCGAGCCAGTTGGACATTCGGATTCTGGATCATATAATTATTACAGAAGAGGATTATTACAGCTTCAAATCACAGGGATTGATCTGATTGCGTTCCTTGAAAAAGACAAGCGTAACCGCTCGTTTAAGCCATAAGGAGGAGAGTCATGGTACGGAGTCTTCAATGCCTTATAACAGGAACGGTACAAGGCGTATTTTTACGTTCTTGGATTCATGATCAGGCTGTGAGCCTCAGCCTGAAAGGCTGGGTGCGCAATATCGCAGACGGAAAAATCGAAGTGCTCGCCCAAGGAGATGATAAAACCTGCGATGAGCTCAAAGAGAGGCTGTATAAGGGGTCACCCCTGAGTCGGGTGGAACAGGTCGCTTGCAAATGGATCGAATACGACAACGAGTATGACAAGTTCGAGATACGCTCCTAACGACTGAATTGAGAGTTTAGGGCCCGAATCCGGGAAAGGAGAATTCTCCGGACGAGGGCCTTTGTGCTACTATAAAGGGAATCCATAATGAGTAGAAAAACATTATTTATGAGCCCGTTGGCTTCGGACGGCGGGTCCGGGGGCGAAGGGGGGCACGGGGGAGAGGCGGACAACGATTTCGCGGACGCCTTGAACATCTCGAGCAGGGATATCCCCCTGGAAGTGCCGGTATTGCCGGTTCGCGACATTGTAGTTTTCAACTACATGATCCTGCCTCTGTTTGTAGGGCGCGACAAATCCGTGGAAGCCGTAGAAGCGGCCCTGGGCTCGCACCGCTATATCCTGATCCTCACGCAGGAGGATGAAGGCGTGGACGATCCCGCTCCCGAGGATCTTTACCGGGTGGGAGCCGTGGCCATGATAATGCGGATGCTCAAGATGCCGGACGGCAAGCTCAAAGTGCTTGTGCAGGGCATCAGCAGAGCACGGGTCGAGGAGTTCTTGCAGACGGAACCGCACATGGAAGCCCGCATCAGCTTGATTGAAGAAAATGAAATTTCCGAGCTGACGCTGGAGCAGGAAGCCATGATGCGTGCCGCCAAGGAGCAGAGCGAGCGGATTCTCGCCTTGCGCGGGGCCTCTTCTCCGGACATCATGGCTGTTTTGAACAGCGTCAACGAACCGGGACGGCTGGCCGATCTGGTCGCTTCCAACCTGCGCATCAAGGTATCCGACGCGCAGAAGATTCTGGAATGCGAGCGCCCGGCCGAACGTCTGGCCCTGGTCAACGAGCAGCTGGTCAAGGAAGTCGAGGTCGCTTCCATGCAGGCCAAGATTCAGAGCATGGCCAAAGAGGGCATGGACAAGGCGCAGCGCGATTATTACCTGCGCGAACAGCTCAAAGCCATTCGCAAGGAATTGGGCGAAGGCGGCGAGGACAGCGAGGAACTCGAGGAACTTGCCGGTCAGCTCGCCAAGGCGGGGTTGCCCAAGGAAGTGAAAAAGGAAGCCGACAAGCAGCTCAAGCGACTGGTTTCCATGCATCCGGACTCTTCGGAAGCCACAGTGGTCCGGACGTACCTGGACTGGCTGGTCGAATTGCCCTGGAAAAAGACTTCCCGGGACCGTCTGGACATTAAAGCGGCGCGGACCATCCTGGACGAGGATCATTTCGATCTTGAAAAGGTCAAGGAACGCATTCTCGAGTATTTGAGCGTACGTAAGCTCAATCCGCAGATGAAAGGCCCCATCCTTTGCTTTGTGGGCCCTCCCGGAGTGGGGAAGACCTCACTGGGCCGTTCCATTGCCCGGGCTCTCGGGCGGAAGTTCCACCGCATGTCCCTGGGCGGCATGCGCGATGAAGCCGAAATCCGCGGACACCGCAGAACCTACATCGGTTCCATGCCCGGACGCATCATTCAGGGCATCAAACAGGCAGGAACGCGTAATCCCGTGTTCATGCTGGATGAAATCGATAAAGTGGGCGCCGACTTTCGCGGTGATCCCTCCTCGGCGCTGCTCGAGGTGCTGGATCCGGAGCAGAACAACTCTTTTACGGACCATTACCTGAACGTGCCCTTCGATCTTTCCAAGTGCATGTTCATTTGTACGGCCAACGTGCTGGATACCATTCCCGCTCCCTTGCTGGACCGCATGGAGACAATCCGTATTCCCGGTTACACCGAGCAGGAAAAGGTCAAAATCGCCCGTACGTATCTGATCCCGCGCCAGGCCAAAGAAAACGGCCTGCGGATCGCCGAGCTGAACATCTCGGACAGCGTCATCGCACGTATTGTCCGGGAGTACACCCGTGAGGCCGGATTGCGGAATCTCGAACGCGAGATCGGCAGCGCGCTGCGAAAACTGGCCAGGCGCAAGGCCGAGGGTGAGGACGGACCGTTTTCCGTGACCACCAAGAATCTGCACAAGCTGCTGGGCGTTCCGACTTATCTGGACGACGAGCGCGAGAACGAGCTGCCTCCAGGTGTGGCAGTGGGGCTGGCCTGGACGCCTTACGGCGGCGAGATCCTGCATATCGAGGCCTCCACCATGCCCGGAAAAGGCAAGCTTACCCTGACCGGCAAGCTGGGCGATGTGATGAAGGAAAGCGCCCAGGCCGCCATGAGCTACGCGCGTGCCAATGCGGGCAAGCTCGGGGTGGATGCGGACTTCATTGAGAAAGTGGACATCCATATTCATATTCCATCCGGCGCGACGCCCAAAGACGGACCGTCCGCAGGCGTAACCCTGGTCACCGCCTTGGTCTCCATTCTGCGCAACACGCCCGTTGCCAGGGATCTGTGCATGACCGGTGAAATCACTCTGCGCGGACGGGTTCTGCCCGTGGGCGGCATCAAGGAGAAAATCCTTGCCGCCGTGGCGCATGAGATGCGTACGGTGCTTATTCCTGCGCAAAACAAGAAAGACCTGGAAGATATTCCTGCGGAACTGCGCCGCAAAATCAAGGTGCAGTTTATCGAGCGTATCGATGAACTGTGGAAGCATGTCTGGGGCGCGGAACAGACCCAGGAGACGGAGAAATAGGCTGCGGAGTGCTAGACAAAAAGCTGCTGGCCAGGCACCCGCTGCTTTCCAAGCTCTCCGGCGAGGTCATCTGGATGTTGTTTGAAGAGGAAGGAGTCGATGCAAAGACCATCGACTCCTTCTTTGATTACTTCGGACGGTTGTTACGGGAGACGGTGGCGCTCATGGGTCGTCTTCTGGATCCGGACGACACCGGGGCATCGTACTTCCGGATCCGGCAGTGTCCTGAAATCGTGGCGTTCGCCGGCGCCGCACCGTTCTGCTCGTCCTGCGCGACTCTGTCCGGTCTGGTCATCCCCGTATCCCAACCTGATTTTACACGCTGGCTGCCGCCGTATTCGCTCGGCTGCCGCCTGCGCGCCGAATGTCTCTCTGCCGAGGAAGCCGCGGGAGCCCGTATGGTTGCTCCGGACGCCATGCCGCCGGCCATCAATCTCGTTTGCGACAGCGGCTGGATCTTTCACGGGGACTGGTCCGCGGGAATCATCTAGACCCGTTTACCTTGCACTGTCATCAGCCATCCAGTCCGCAGGAGTCCCGGCCTGCCCATCTTTGATCGTCCAGAGCAGTGATTTTAACGCCGAGATATTTTCCAGCGGATCGTCCTTCACTACTATCAAGTCAGCCCGTTTTCCCACTTCGACTGTCCCGATCAGCTTTTCGAGTCCCATCATTTCCGCAGGGATCCGGGTCGCGGATGCGATCACGTCCATGGGGGGAATCCCGGCCCCGGTCAATAGTTCCATTTCGCGGATTGTGCTGGGCCCGTGAAAAAAATTGAGGAACACCGGCCAGCTTGACGCATCGGTACCAACGACAATGGGAATCCCCTCCTCGTACATGGCAGCAACAGCTCTGGTGGCGTTTGCCAGGCAGGAACGGATCATTTTTTCTATGTTCAGGAGTTTCATTATTTTTTTCAAAACAAATGCCGGCAGCCATTTGGGTGAAGAATTCTTGAAAAAAGTCTCGTAATAGGCCTCCCAGGCGTCGAGATTTCTGGCAGTTTCCAGGAGTGCATCAGGCACCGTCAATTGGAGAAACGGATCATCAAGCCTTTTGAGATCAAAGTTGACCAGCATCTGGTCGAATGTGCATGATAAGGTCGTCGTCAAATACGTCCCTTGGTGTTTCATGCGTTCCAAAAAGGATTTTTTTGGTTGTTTGAAGAGAAACCCGGAATGGACAAAATTATGCACTCCCATATCCAAACCGATGTTTTGTTCCTTTTCTTTGAAGGCATGAATATGAAGCGGCAGGTTTCTTCTGGAGGCTTCGGCAACGATTATCTTGCGCATTTCCGGCGAATGCAGCGGCCAGATGTTCGATTTCCCGAAACCGGTTTCAAGCATGGTTTTGACGCCTATGATGTTATCGAGGGACTCGTATTCCTGGAATAAGGCCCGGATGTCTTCCAGGCTTCCTGCGGGCCGCCATTGAGGCCCCCAGTAGTCCGTCAGCATATTATGGTCCAGATAGCCGTTCGGAGCGTAGAAGGCGGGCGCCAGGGCGTAGAGACGCGGTCCGGCTCCGCCCGCAGCCAGATAGTCCTGAAATTCCCGCAGCACCGGCGCGGCAATGGCATTATCCAATACGGTGGTCACACCACAGGCAGGATAGGCGCGCAACTGGTGATAGCGGTATTTCTGAAGGGTTTCCTCGCTGTCTTTTCGAAAGACTGAACCCGGTACGCTCTGCAGGTGTACATGCGCGTCGATCAGTCCAGGCATTACGGTTGCGCCTGAAGCATCGAGCGTACGAGCCGGATTGCCTTGCAGATTTTCTCCAATGTCGCTGATCAGGCCGCGTTCAATCAAAATATCCTGAAGTTTCTTTGGAGCCGCGCCGGTTCCGTCGATCAACCGGGCATTTTTAATCAAAAGGGAAGACGATGAGGCGTGGGGGGACTTTTCATCCATAATCAGGTCCTCTTCACGGCATGACGAAAAAAAGTGCTATAGTCTCCTTCGGAGCCTGGATGCAAAATGCGAACGCAGCAATGGTGGGATAATGAGTTGAATTAAAGGGAGTTTCAATTACATGGCCTCACGTCCGAGGTTGATCCCGATGGATTCGGCCGTACGGATCAGCTGCGAATGCAGGGGGACCGTACGCACCAGCCCGGCCAGTTCTTCCAGGGGAACGCGCACGATCTCCGGGGTTTTCAGGGCGACCATAACGCCGAAAGCTCCCTGGGCCGCGGCTTCCACTGCGGAGCTGCCCAGGCGCGTTCCCAGAACACGGTCGAAAGCGCAGGGCGATCCGCCGCGTTGAATGTGGCCGAGAACCGTACAGCGGACTTCCAGGTCGATATGCTCCTTGATTCGTCCGGCGAGATACTGGCCGATGCCGCCCAGCTGGGGAACGCCCTGCAGGCGCGTGGTGGCGGTTTCCTGCGTGACCACGTCGTGTCCGAGTTCATGGGCGCCCTCTGCTACCATGATGATGCTGTAGGGGCTGCCGCCTTCGGCGCGAAAGCGGATTTTTTGCAGAATATGATCCAGATTGTAGGGAATTTCCGGGATCAGGATAATGTGCGCGCCGCCGGCGATACCGGACTCCAGCGCAATCCAGCCGGCAGTACGGCCCATGACTTCGAGGATCATCACGCGCTGATGACTCCGGCCGGTGGTGTGCAACCTGTCCATGGCGTCGCAGGCGACTTCCACGGCGGTCTGGTAGCCGAAAGTGTAGTCGGTGCCTTCAAGGTCGTTGTCGATGGTTTTGGGGATGCCTATGGTTGGTACGCCCAGCTGATGCAGTTTGTATCCTAGTTCCAGGGTTCCCTCGCCGCCCACGACAAAGATGCAGTCGAGTTCCATTTCTTTGAAATTCTGTACGACACGCTGCGAATAGTCACGGGTGACAATCTCGCCGTTTTCATCATATTCGCGATAGGCAAAAGGATTTCCTTTGTTGGTGGTGCCCAGGATGGTGCCTCCCAGCGTCAGAATATCCTTGGTGTTTCCGGTGGTCAGTTTTTGCGTTTTGCCGGTAACCAGCCCTTCGAAACCGTTCTCGATACCGATTACCGAAGCTCCGTGCTGGATGACGGCCGCACGCGTCACCGCGCGAATAACCGCATTGAGTCCGGAACAATCTCCGCCGCCGGTAAGAATGCCAACGCGTCGCAGCGCCATATGCAACTCCTTGCTTAAGTAGTTTGATCTGAAGTTCCGACAATGGTGACAACAATCTGCCGGCAGCGGGGCTTATTGTCGTGATTGATGCACACGACCTGCTGCCAGGTCCCCAGGACAAGCTGTCCGTTGCGGACGGCCAGGGCAATGGAAGGGCCGAGCAGAGCGGCCTGAACATGGCTGTGACCATTGCCGTCGTGCCAGGCCAACTCATGGGCGTAGGTCATGTCTTCCGGCGCAAGCCGCCTGATAGCCCGGGCCAGGTCCTCAACTACACCGGATTCGTATTCAATGGTGGTCAGAGAGGCCGTGGAGCCAACAATATTGGCCTGGAGAATTCCGAAACCAATGGCAGATTCTTTGAGAATCAGCTGCATGTTTGCTGTAACATCCGCGATGTCGGGTCCTGTGCGTAAAGAAATCTCGAACTGATCGCAATGCAAGCGCATCAAGATACTCCCTGCCTGAGTAGTTGAGTTACACAACACGGGCCGTCATTTGTGTTCCCCTGAATTGTAGATCAAAGCTGCTGTCATGGAAAGGGCTGAAATGAAAAACAAGTTTTTTGATCTGTGAAATGTTATTATTAATATATTGAAATAATGAATAAAAAATAGTTTGTGAATTTCGTAACGAACTAACTGGTCATGTAAAGCTTATGCTATTTATGCTGTAATAAATACGTATAGGGCATTTCGGGAGGGGAGTTCTCTGCGTATAGGACGTACTAATCCGAGAATGGGTGCAAAAACAAATTGTTGTTTAACTCTTTTTGGGCGCGGTAAGAGTGGGTTAGGAGGCTGAAAGGTAGGTTTTGGGGATAAGTCCACTTTATTTATTAAAAATACAGTACGAAAAGCTCGTATCGTTCATAAATATATACCCAAAACCATCCGGTTAATATGGTGATAGACAGCGTTTTTCGGACAGTCATGGAGGGGGGCCTGATTGCAGGATTGGCTGCAGGGCAGCATATGACTCGGCGGATATTTCACGGAAGCCCGTAAGGGGACGTATCGGTTCGTACGGTTTATGGTGGGAAAACGGGTAATGTTTCTGTGAACATGCAAAGACTCTTCTGCTGTAAGGGGTCTGATGTGCCAATGCAGTTATTGCAAAAAGGGCGTGCGGGTACAAGCCGCATGGAAGAGAGACTAAAATGAAAGTAAGACTTATCGTAACAGGTATTGTCGCCATTGTACTTCTTGCCTGCTTATCTTTTTTTCTTCTGGACAGACCCCAGCTTTTGATTTTGAGCGGCTTGGCAATTCTTTTGGTGCTGGTTCTGATTTATTTTAGCTTGCAGCATCTGATCGCACCACTCGAAAAAATCTCTGAAAAATTGCATATGGCTGCACAAGGAAACCTCAGTATTCATCTGCAAGAAGAAGGTATAGTAGAAATGCGTCATTTGCAGGTATCTGTAAATGAGCTTGTCGAAACTTTGAAGATGAAGATAGGCATCAATGAGTCCATATTGGACAACATTCTCATGCCTATGGTTTTGGTTGATACAAACGCGAAAATAACCTGGATGAACACATCAATGCTTAAATTGACGGAACAATCAGGTGACCCTACTGATTATTATGGAAAAGATGTCGGGCGTTTTTTCTACAACACGGATCAGGAAACGACAACATCAAAGGCATTGAAGACTAAGGAAAAACAATTTGCCAAGTCGCAGATGACTACGCGCAAAGGAAATATCAAATATATCTCCATTGCTTCCGCTCCCATCAAAGATTCCGACGGCAACCTGATCGGTGGTTTCACTTCCATAATGGATTTTACCAATATCAAGCTCAAGGAAGATCACATACTTGCCCAGAATGAAATGATTTCCAAAGGCGTCTCCCATGCCACTGGAGTTTCGGAAAAAGTGTCCGCTTCCGCGGAGGCGCTTTCCTCGCAGATTCTTCAGGCAAACCGCGGAGCGGATGAGCAGCGAGCAAGAACGACGGAAGTGGCTACAGCCATAGAGGAAATGAATGCGACCATTCTGGAGGTTGCGCGTAATGCCGGAAATGCTTCCGATACTGCCGGGTCGGCTCAGAAAACAGCCGAACACGGAGCCTCGCAGGTAAACGCAGTCATTAAGGTTATGGACGAGGTAAACGCCAAGGCCAATGAGCTGAAATCCGAAATGGACGGACTGGGCCAACAGGCCGAGGGTATAGGCAGAATCATGGCCGTGATCAATGATATTGCCGATCAGACCAATTTGCTGGCTTTGAACGCGGCCATCGAGGCTGCCAGAGCGGGCGAAGCCGGCCGCGGTTTTGCCGTTGTCGCCGACGAAGTCCGCAAGCTCGCCGAAAAAACCATGCAAGCCACCAATGAAGTGAGTTCTTTTATCCGGGCCATTCAGGAAAGCGCCCGTAACAATCTGGACGTTACGGAACAGACAACCCAGGTCATCCTGCGAGCCACTGAGCTTTCCCACGATGCAGGAGAATCCCTGGAGCAGATTCTGCACCTTGTGGAAAGCACGGAGGATCAGGTGCGCTCCATCGCTGCCGCTTCAGAGGAGCAGTCCGCCACCAGCGAGGAAATTAACCGTTCGTCCGAAGAAATCAACCGGATTGCCGTCGATACTGCCGATGCAATGGCCAATGCCTCAGAAGCTATTGCGCAGATGTCGCATCTGTCTTCAGAACTACGCGATGCCATGCAGCAAATGCAGGAGGGCGCCAACCGTTAGGCGGAATCTGACAATTGCGAACGGCGGTTGTCCGCATCACCAACGAACGGGCTGTTCGCCTCAATTTTTGCACAACCTGTGGAACACGTTGTCTTTACCGGACGTTTGAGCTTATGATAGAAGCTAAAGTTCCAGTAAAGTATGACCGAAAACAGGGAGTGCGATCAGGAGGCTGCTGATGGTTGGTGTTCTCATAAAATGGGCGCCCGGTTCCCGGTGGATCGTCCTCCTGGTCGTTGTTCTGCTATCAGCTCCAGGAGGTGCAGCCATGGCGATGTCGTTGCGTTCGTCGGCTTTTGAACAGGGAAAAGCCATCCCCGAAGTACATACGTGCAAAGGCGCGGACAAATCTCCGCAACTGCGTTGGAGCGGGGCTCCTGCGTCAACTGCAAGTTTTGTCCTGATTTGTGATGACCCTGATGCGCCTGTGGGCGTTTGGGATCATTGGGTGCTGTATAATCTTCCTGCAGGAACTACAGAATTGCCGGAAGAGGTAACTTCGCTGCCGCAGGGAACACTTGTCGGGAAAAATTCCTGGGGCAGGCAGAATTACGGTGGCCCTTGTCCGCCTTCTGGAACACACAGGTACTTTTTTAAAATATATGCCCTGGACTGTCCGTTGGAGTTGCCTGCAGGAACCGGCAAACAAGCCGTGTTGCAGGCAATGGAGGGGCATATTCTGGATCAGGCCGAATTGATGGGCACATTCAGCAAGCAATGATCCGTCCCCGACGTTGTGCGGGGGGGGGGCTGTTCCCCAGTAACCGAAAAAACGGAGAGGAAAGTTGTGCTACTGCCAGAAAAAGAGGCTAAATATAAATATTGCCCGTTCCTGAAAACACATGACGACAAACTCAAATTTTGTCAGGCCACGATGTGCATGATGTGGCGTTTCGAGCATGCGGACAAAAAAGGCGAATCTGACCAAGGGTACTGCGGACTTGCCGGGAAGCCGGCAGGGCTGTAGTCTTTTTACGCTTATTTGTCCGGCCGTATTCCGACAGCCTGAGCCCGGTCCGGTCCGCAGTTCGGGAGCACTCGAATTTGGGCGTGATTTTGACTGGTTGACTTTTTTTACGACCATGTCATGTTCTAACTGTAACACCGCTATTAAATAATACGTCTAAGGAAACGGGCAGGGTATCCTGTTGCCAATTGATTCCGAACTCTGAGTGCTGCAGGCAAGGAAGTATGCGTGCCGGTTATTCTGCTTATTGAAAAAGAAACTGAAGAAAGAAAGCGTCTTGTCTCCGCCGTACAACAGGCGGGCTATGAGGTGAGCGGTGTTGCGTCCACGGTGGACGCTCTGGTTGCGGTTTCCGAGCAATTTTTTGACGTAATTATCCTTAACGAGATCATTTTTTCCGATTCAGGCATGAGCGTCATCAGGGCTGTCCACTCCAAAGACGCGAACGCTCAAGTCATCGTCATAGTCGATTCCACCGACTCCATTGAAGAGGTCCTCGATCAGGGGCCGATCAAGTATGATATTTATCTTAAGGAGTCCCACCCCAAACTATTGATCCACCGCGTTACCCGAGCCCTGGAATTCAAGCAGGCTTTGCGGACGCAACGTCTTCTTGACGGCGCCAATCAGTCGTTGCGCCGCCATCTGGACGAACAGGCCGAGCTTTCTCTGCAGCTGGAGAATGAACTGCAGAAACTTAAGCGGATCATGCAGATGGTCGGCGTGCCCATTGCTGTTATCAGTCAGGAAAGAACTATTCTCTGGAGCAACAGGGCGTATGATGCCTTGTTGTCGAACCAGGACGGCGTCTATTGCCTGCACGCCGCCTGTACGGGGAAAACCTGCAAGCAATGCATCATTAACGACATTTTCTCCGGGCGCAGGCAGTATTCCCGTATGGAGGTGGAAAATCGCATCCCCAATACGACTGTCGGCTGGTTCGAGATAATTGATACGCCTTTGCTGGATGCCAACGGCGATATTCTGGGGGTGGTGGAGTTGGCGCTTCCCATTGACGAACGAAAACGGGATCAGCTGGCATTGCAGGAGGCCAAAAACAACCTCGAATACAGTGTTGCGCAACGGACGCTGTCGCTCAAAAACGCAAATGACCGTCTCGAACATGAGGTGGAAGTCAGAAAAATTACAGAAAAACGAATGCTTGCGGAATTCGAATTGAATGCCGCAGTAGCTGCTCTGGCCAACAGTCTTGTCACGGGCACGGAGACTTTGGAAGACGTGGCGGCAGCCGCGTTGGAGTACGCGCTTTCGTTCACCAACAGCAAAATGGGCTTTGTCACCAAAATCGACGCCGAAACCAATGACAATCAGATCCTGGCGCACAAAGGCATCTCTCAAAAATGTCTGAGCAAATTGCTTGTCGCTTTTGGGGAAGATGTCTCCAAAAGTCTGCCTGTGCATACGCATTTCGGGCAGCGTCCATTTTTTGCCAATGACTCCGGCGACAGTCATTTTCCGGAATTTCCCAAAGGGCATCCGCCCATAACTAATTGCATTAACGCGCCGGTCATAGTGGAAGGAAAGCTGGGCGGCATGATTATGGCGGCCAACGCGGGAAAAAAATATACTTACGATGATTTGGGCGCGGTATTGCGTATGTCGAGTCTTTTTGCTCTGGCTATTCAGCGCTGGAATAAAGAGCATGAACTGATCCGGGCGAAATCCATTGCGGAGGAAGCCAACAAGGCCAAGACGCAGTTTCTCGCCAACATGAGCCATGAGCTGCGTACGCCTTTGAACGGGATCATGGGGTCGGCGCGCGTGCTGCTGGAACTCGGCCCCGAACATGAGCAGCGGGAGTTTCTCGATCTTATCCTGAAATCCGGCGGTCAGCTTTTGATGCTGATAAATGATCTTCTTGTCCTGTCGAATCTTGAACTGCGTCGTTTTTCCTCTACCTGTGCAAAGTTCTGCCTTCGCGAGATGTTGGAAGGGATTCTGGCGCTGTATCAGGCTCAGGCCGTTCAAAAGGGACTTGAGTTCAAAGTTGCGATCAAACCGGACGTGCCTTCATTCGTTACGGCCGATCCCAATTGTTTCAAACTGGTTTTGTCCAATCTTATAACCAATGCCATTCAATTCACCAGCAAGGGCAGTGTCGGCATTGCCGTGGAGCTGGCCGGCATACCGGTTCAGGACAGGGAAAGCGGCGAATTCAACACGCAGATGCTTGTTTCGGTCTCCGACACGGGCCAGGGTATTCCACAGGACATGCACGAAGAGATTTTCGAACAGTTCACCCTGGTGGAAGATTGCATGACCAAACGCTATGGTGGAGCTGGTCTCGGGCTTTCCATTTGCAAGCAGTTGGTGACCCTGATGGGAGGCGACATCTGGGTGGAAAGCGAACCGGGCAAGGGCAGCACCTTCAGCTTTACCTTCGATGTCGGGCTCGAGGTGGATTCTGATCAACAGCAGTGCCTGATCGGCAATATGTTCAGAGTTCCTCCGTCCATTGTGCTCAATGTTCTTTATGCGGAAGACGAATTCACCAACCAGGAACTTGTCAAACGCTTTCTGGAAAAACGCGGTCATACGGTGACCATTGCCAATGACGGCCTGGAGGCTTTGGATCGTCTGCGTATGGATTCGAGTTTTGATCTGGTACTCATGGACCTGAAAATGCCGCGAGTGGATGGAATAGAGGCAACAAGAAGAATACGATCCGGCGAGTGCGGCAATGTGGATCCGAAAATTCCCATTATTGCCGTGACTGCCTTTGTCAGCGAACGGGAAGAGGTCAGGGGCAGGGAAGTGGGTCTTGACGCCTATATCACCAAACCCGTCGATTTCATGGAACTCCTGGAAAGTATGCATCGTGTTGTAGCCCAGAGTCGACGAGAACAGTGATTTTTTTCGTACAACGGGTACGAGTTTTCCTGTCAAATCGATTCGGCTTGTCATACCGGTTTCCTTACCCTATAGTTCAATCCAATTATCCGTATCAGGGGACAAGCACCTGATACGGCATGTTACGGCGTTTGGTGGTCCTGGTGGATCGCCTTGCTCCCGCCGTGATACATTCCACGCTCAGATCAATCCAAGGAGAAGACGATGAGCGAGCTTCAAGGAAAAAAAGTGGTTCTGTATGTTGAGAATTTATATAATGATCTTGAATTCTGGTATCCGAAATTACGCTTGCGCGAGGCAGGCGCAGAAGTGATTGTCGCCGGCCCGGAAGCCGGTGGCGTATACAAGAGCAAATTCGGCATGCCGGCCACTGCGGACGTTGCCTTCAAGGACATCGACCCCAATACGGTGGACGGCATCATTGTCCCCGGCGGGTATGCCCCGGACCTTATGCGTCGCAATGAAGCGGCCGTGGCACTGGTCCGTCAGGCCTTTGATTCGGGCAAAATAATCGCTCATATCTGCCATGCGGGCTGGGTTCTGATTTCAGCCGGCATCGTCAAAGGCATGCGTTCCACATCCTATGTCGCCATCAAAGACGACATGATCAACGCTGGTGCCCTTTGGGAAGATGCCGCAGTTGTTGTGGACAAAAATCTCATCTCCAGCCGTACGCCGGACGATCTGCCTGTATTCTGCAAAGCCATCATCGAACAGCTGGCTTTGAAGTACGGAGCCTGACGCCAGGCCGCGCATTCCGTCAGGGGCGCCGCACACCAAAAGCCGGCTTGTTTGGCCGGATGCAGTTCCTCTGCAGGAAAAAACTGTCCCCATCGGTGGCGGACTGATGTGTCCTTTAAATGAATTGTTATAACAGGGTGATAATTTAAAACTTATGCAGAAATGTGTTTCTACAGACAAGGCGGCAACGCCTTATAAAGTCGTAATATTTGATCTCGATGGTACTTTGTTGAATTCTCTGGATGATCTGGCTGACTCGGCGAATGCTTCATTGCATGCCTGCGGGTTTCCGGAACATCCCGTATCCTCGTACAGGCAGTTTGTCGGCGACGGCGTACGCATGCTGTTGCAGCGCGCCTTACCGGAGGAAAAACGGACAGAGGAAACCGTTTCCCGCTGCCTGGAAGTTTTCAATAAAGAATATCGCCAGGGCTGGAATCGCAAGTCCGCACCGTATCCCGGCATTCCCGAATTGCTGGACTGGCTCCAGAAACAGGGGCTTGCCCTGGCCGTCCTTTCCAACAAACCGCACACATTCATTCAGGAAATAATGGATTTTTATTTCAGCAGCTGGAGTTTCGATCCCATTTACGGAGCAAGCCCGGATTTTCCTAGAAAGCCTGATCCTGCAGGAGTGGGGCTGATAACGGAAAAACTGTCAGTGGACTCCGGAGAAGTCATTTTCCTGGGGGATTCCAATGTGGACATGTGTACGGCAAATAATGCCGGGGTAATGGCCGTGGGAGCCTTATGGGGCTTTCGTGGAGCCGAAGAACTCTCCCAGGCAGGAGCCGGTTTACTGTTGGAAGATCCTCTGGGCCTGGCCAGCTGGATGCTGGCTCCAAAACAGGCGTGCCAGACCGCCGCTCCGCTGCGATACGGCAAAGACGGTTGTATACCGGCGGTCTGAGCCGGATACGCTTTTGTAATAATCCGCCAAAGGCGGGCTTTGGGGGATCCTCAAAGTCCGCCTTTCTCGTAGTAATGGGTGATGATGTCCTGCTTGGAGATCATGGCCACGATCAGATCAAGGTTGTCCTCGCGTACGACGGGTAGTTCGTCCACATTCAGCGAAACCATTTTGTCCAGGGCTTGCTGCAGCGTGTCGCTGCCTTTGACGCGAACCACCTTGGTTGTTGCCACGTCCTTGGCCACCAGCAGGTCCGATACGGCCTCGTCGAACATGACCTGCCGGATGTCGTTGATGGTGACAATACCGGTCAGCAGCCCTTCCTCATTGACGATGGGAAAATACGATTCCGGCGAATTGGTGACGATTTTGACCAGATCACGAAACGACATGTTTTCCTTCAACACGCTGACATACCACTGTTTTACGGCTTCCCGTACGCGCATTTGCGAAAGCAGGGCCCGTGCGAATTCCGTCAGGTGCGCCGGGGATTCCAGCCGGTTCGCCAACTGTTTCTCATACAGGCTGGTTTTGCCCATGAGCAGGTAGCTGATGGTGGATACGACCATTAAGGGGACCAGCAGCGTGTAGCTGCCGCTCATTTCGCAGGCCATGATCACGGACGCGATGGGTACCTTTGCCACGCCGGAGAAAAAGCCGCCCATGCCGACAAGGACAAAGGCATTGGGGTGAATCACCCAGGTCGGCGCCACGAGCTGGCCGAGATAGCCGAAAGCGCCTCCCAGCATGGCGCCCATGAAGACGGACGGACCGAAAACACCACCGCTTCCGCCCGAGCTGATGGTGAAAGATGTGGCGAATATTTTGACGAATACCAGCAGCAGCATGGTCATCCAGGGCAGGTTCCCGTCCAGGGCCAGCTGAATCCAGGCGTAGCCGCCGTCGATAATCTGCGGAAAAAACAAGGCGGTGACGCCCAGCAGCAGGCCACCCAAAGCGGGTTTGAACATCTGCGGAATGGGAATTCTGTTGAAAAAATTATCCCGCATTCCGTAAAAGACTTTGATGTAGAAATAGCCCACAGCGGCGCAGATCACTCCGAACAGGGCGTAGGGAACAAGTTCCTGGGTCATGGAAAAACCCAGATTCGTGGCATTGAAAATGACATGGCGCCCGATCAGTTCTGAAAAGATCGAATAGGCCATGATGGAGGAGATGATGCACGGAAGAATGGCCTCGAATTCGTATTCCGTATCTCTGTAAAGGACGCCGGGTACGAAAAGCGCAGCTCCAAGGGGGGCCTGGAAAATGGCGCCGATTCCTCCGGCGGCTCCGGCCAGAAGCAGAATGCGCCGTTCGTTGGGCTTCAGTCTGAGGGCTTCCGCCAGAATCGAACCAAAGCCAGAGCCGATTTGCGCGATAGGCCCTTCCTTGCCGGCTGAACCGCCGCTGCCGATGGTGACCGCGGAAGCTATGAGTTTGACAACGGGAGCCCGTTTGCGCACCTTGCCGCCGCGCATGTGGAATGATTCGATCATGGCGTCCGTGCCGTGTCCTTCGGCTTCCGGCGCGACAGTAAACACCAGGATTCCGGATATCAGGCCGCCCAGCGTGGCGATGGGGATGATCCAGTAGGAAAAGAGCGCCCCTGGTTTGAGATCCACCGAAAGGGGCGACAGCCCTGGTTCAAGATAGGAAAGGGGCAGGTGGACAAAATAGTGCAGCGTATATTCCAGCAGATTGTCGAAAAAAACAGCACCGAGTCCGGCCACCGACCCTACGGCGAGGCAAAGGACAAGCCAGCGCGCATGAGTGGGCCAGTGGGCGAAACGGAACCGTTCGAGGTAGCTGCGCCATTTGTTGATGTTCAATAAGGCCGTATCAGAAGAGTTTATCATAATAGGTAGCTCGTATTGTGGTGCGGCCGTTGGTCCGATGGCAGGTTTATTCCTTTGAAATCCAGCCCCAAATTCCTCCCAGGGCAGCCAGAAAGAGTCCACCGATGAAAGCTGCTAAAGAATAGCCCGAATGCCCGGTAGCCATGCAAACCAGTCCGGCGAGCAGGAAAGCTCCCCCGGAGGCCTGGAGTATCAAATCGATTTTAAGTTTCTTTTTGGGAGGGGGAGGCGGCGGTGGTTTGATATGCGAAGCGGGGTTCGGCAAACCACAATGCCGGCAGGAGACTGCCTTTTCTGAAATTTCCTGGCCGCAATCAGGGCATTTGATCAGAGCCAAAAGAGGCCTCCCCGTTTAAAGCCGCAACAACAGGCTTGAATAGTTAGAAAAAGCGTATTTTCAATTGAGCGATTTGCGCATTGCGTAAATCCTTTCTGCCCTGGCCGGCCTGGCCGCGGCTGATCAGCAAGTGCCCGCGTGCCTCCAGGGCTTTGCCGTATTCTGGAAACAGCTCTATGGCCTTGTTGTAGTCCGCAAGTGCTTCCTCCAGGTGCCCGCGCTGTTCAAACAGCATGCCGCGGTTGAAGTAGGCCGTGTGGTCGGGATTATACTCAATTCCTTTGCTTAAATCCAGAAATGCCATGTCGTCATTGCCCTGAGAAAGCCAGATCATGGCCCGGTTGTTGTAACAATACGTCAAAACCCGGTCTCCAGAGCCCAGAACGCCGGAGTCGATGACCTGACCGTAAAGCTTTAGCGCGCGGTCCAGATCGCCTGCCTCATGCGCTTTGACCGCCTCATTGGCAATGGCGTAAATCTCGTCGCTTTTATCCGCCCGCACCTGCTGCGGCAAACACAGGCATAAAAGAAAAAAAAGAGGCAGCGTCCGTAAAAGACTCCGCATGTGAACCTCCTGTTCCGCCGGAGTTGGGTTGAACCATTGGGCGGGATGATAACACTTTAGCAATACTTCTAGCTTTTTTTGATAGCAAGAACAAGCTGTGTTCGTTGCTGAGGCAAACTGACAGCCGCCTGCGGAAAAGTAAATTTTTTTCGAATCGAGCCGAAAAAAGAATACATATCCTGGCTTGAAATTTGCTCGAACCAGAATACGAGGAAATTTTTGCCTCTAAACAAGAGCAAAGCGAAAAGGAGCTGCGTATGCACGAGGGACTTTCCGTACTTTGGATGTACGAACCGGACGACATGCCCGCCAGACAGGATATGGATCTGTCGACGGCGGATTATTATTGCGGCTTGTGGAAACTGGAGTCGTTGCTTGAACACCTTGCCCAGGAAGGCGGGGCCTACAGTGACGGGTACGGTGTGACTCGCGGAAAGAACAGGTGCAATGATAAAGAGAGCCTGGAACTCTTCGAGTTGCAGCCCTGGATGATCGTCAAGGAATCCTGAGGAATACGTATAGCGCTCAGACCGCCAGGCTCTGCCTGCGCAGGGTCCGGGCGACGAAAAGCCCCACGATGAACGCCACCGCCAGATTCGAGGCAAGCGTGGCCGCGACCATGAAAAAGACGACGAACATTCCCTTGCGTTCGTTGAGGTCCATGATATTCAGACAGAGTTCCAGACCGGAAAAAACAAGCAATACGCCGAGGACGGAAAAGGGCAGGAGCCGGACGACTTCGGTGGAACTTGTTCCAAGAAGCAGTGCCAGAAGAACGAACATTCCCCCTATGATATAGTTGGATCCGGCCGTGCGCGCGCCGAAGCGAAAGTGGGCGGCCAAACCGCCGGCGCCGTGGCACATGGGCATGCCGCCCAAAAACAGGGCCAGCACATTGGCCATCCCCATGCTCAGGCATAAAGCCCTGGGAGTCGCCAGGCGGCCGTTTTCCGGAAAATAGCTCGCTGAAAGATCCGAATAGGCGATGACCGCATTGCCTATGGTCATGGGCGTCTGGGGCAATACCATGGTCAGGAATACGCCGCCAATCACGGAAAGATCAGGCCATCCGTAAGGAAACAGTTCGGGAGCGTGCAGCCCGAACGTGATGCCGGACAGCAATTTCCAGCCCCCCAACAGTAATCCGATAAACAGTCCCCCAAGGATCAGAAGCAGCCCTGCAGGGTATTTACGGCTGTTGATGAACCGAAAGGTCAATATGGCGAACAAGACGCCCAGAATGATGCCGATGGGCAGCGGACCGAGGGACTGAACGGCAAGGTATGGTTCGGAGTTCTGCAGCATCTTCTGAAAGCTCGATGTGCCGACAATGAACGAAATTCCCTTGGTTGCCAGAATCAGCCCGGTGCAGACCTGCACTCCGCGAACTACTGCTTTCGGGACCACGCGGCGCACCCAGTCTATCAGGTTGGTTGCGCCGAAAATAAACATGACGATGGCCATGAGCATGGCCGCGATCTGAATTTCCTGTCTGCTGGAGGCATGGGCGATGGCAAAAGCAGCCACAACCTTCATGGGCTGAACGGCAATGGGCGTGCGATAGTACGTGCCGGCAAGAATATAGAACAGTCCGACTGCCCAGAAAACACCTGCTGGGCTCAGGCCGTTGACCATGATCATGCCCAGGGCCAAAGGCAGAAGCGTTCCCAGATCGCCTAGCGATCCGGCAATTTCCATCCTGTCGAAACGAACTGATCCAAAGTGCATGGCCGCCTCCTTAGCCGGAATTTTTCAATTGTCACGATTATAGCTAAAATAATGACAACTGAAAAGAAAAAAGCAAGGGGGTCCAAAACAATTCGATTCCACTTTTTACTAAAAGGGTATTTTAAAAAAGGATCTTGAAAAACAGCAGGGGGCTTAATAGTCGCTATAAGGCTCCAGGTGAATGACCACATCCGCGCTGTCAGGGATGAGTTCCAGCAAACGGGTTTTTACTTTGCCGGAGATGGTGTGGCCCTCTTGCACGCTCAGGCTGGGAGCTACCATGACGTGCAAGTCCATAAAAAGCATGGGGCCTTGGAAGCGCGTACGGACTTTGTGGACATCCAGAACGCCTTCGGTTCCCAGGGCGACCTTTTCAATACGCCGGATGATATCTTCAGAAGCTCCCCGGTCTATGAGTTCGGACAAGGCCGGTTTGGCAATATCCCAGGCAGCCTTCAGAATAAACAGACTCACAATCAGCGCGCCGATGCCGTCCACAAAATCCAGCTGGGGCCAGATCATGGTAAGGACAACGGCGATGGTAGCCGGAATCGAACTGAGCGCATCGGTCCGGTGGTGCCAGGCATTGGCCTGGAGAGCCTGTGAACGCGCTTGCTTGGCTATGAAAATGGTCCAGCGGTAGAGTGCTTCCTTTAAAACAATGGAAAACGATACAGCCAGAAGAGCAAATAGACCTGGTTTGTGAGGTGCGGGCGTACGCAGGGAAACAATGGCCTCATAGCCGATCTCTATGGCCGCCAGCGCTAGAATCAGTGCAATTCCGGTAGTTACGAGCGCTTCGATTCGCTGGTGCCCGTAGGGATGGCAGTCGTCGGCTGGAGCGCTCCAGAAACGTACTCCAACAAGCAATGCGATATCCGTAACCAGATCGGACAGACTGTGAATACCGTCCGCAAGGACCGCCTGACTCGATGCCAGCCAACCCGCAAGAATTTTCATCGTCGCCAACGTAATATTGCACACTAAGCCTACCCATGCGGCCTTTTTGATGCTGTGCAGAGCTGTTGATTGGGTCCTTTCCTGTGCCGTTTCCAGCCCGGCCAGCTTAGTGGCCTCATGGGCGTTTTCTTCGGACAGAGCCTGTTTTATCGTTTCATGTATCATTTTGATGCCTTCAAAAGCATATGCATGCTGTGATGTATTATTGTTACCTGCTGTGGGTTAATTCTCAGGAGAATCGACGTTGGCATTAAAAGAAAAAACGAACGCCCACGGCAGAGTGGTGTTTTTGCTGCTTCCAAAGAAGGTATTAGCAATGGGTGCTTGGTAAACATTGTAACGATAGCATGGGAAAAAGACTAAATCTACAGAAAAACATATTGTTTTCAACGTGATAATGAAAATCAAAGTGATTTTCGATTGCCTCGGTTTTCTTTTAGTCACAAAGGAACCGCCTCTTTTAGCCGGAAAAGAGGGACAGCTTTTTTTGTCGAAGGATTTTGAAGTCCAGTGTTGTGTCTCAATTATACTATCAATAATGTGTAAAGTTAGTTTTTCAAATATAAAATAAAATAAGTTATTTCAAAAATAATGGATTAAAAAATCATTTTTCCTGATAGTTGACGTACTTTTTATGGTTAAAATGTAGTACATTAGTATTACATCAATTGTTTTGAACTGATTATAGAAAAATGCAGTTGCATTAATTTACGGCTGATTTGTTAGGAGTTGATTTGTTGAGTTGTTGTTTGTTCGTAGGTCAAACCCTTCATTGTAGTAAACGATTAGCCTGTATAATATAGAAATGATGGATGCAATATCGTCCGTGATACAGTTTGTTATGTGTAAGGATGATATTCTGTTGTGTTTTTTTGGTATTACTTTTTATTTTTTTTTAGCACCAGCAAAAAAAATGAATGAATGGTATAAGTACATGATTCACAGTTCTCTGTTACGATATAATATAAAACCGAAGAACATGAAGTGGTGGCGATATTACCAAAAATGTCCATTTATAACGTATTTACGTTTTGAGAGAGTTTTTTCTACAGCATTGCCGGTTAGCTGCAATGCAGTCTGTAACTTGGACGTCTACGAATCCTTGACTTACCTGTTAATTATAGTACTATAACAAGCAAATACTGTATTGCTATAAATAATTCTAGAGTTGCTTGATATAACTATAAGGTGGTTGTTAAGTATGTTGAGTAGAGACGTACTTAGTGCTGAAAAATCAGAAGTATCATATAGTGAAACAGACATTTTCTCCTCTGTCCTCCATCGAATGTTGCATGGCACAGGCACAAGGACGCAAACAGAGCTTGCAGAAATTCTCAAAATAGGAAAAGCCGCAATCTCCGACGCAAAGCGGAGGAAAATTATCCCTGCAGAATGGTTCCTGAAACTGAGCAGGGCTCCTTTTTTTCTCAATCCTAACTGGATAGAAACGGGAACCGGCCTTATGCATCTGCCCGGAGTGGATGTGGCTGATGGTTCTTATGAATACGGTATGGGTGAGTTACGCGAATTTTTTTCGCCTCCCCAGGCCAAAGCAAAACCCGGAGAAAATGGCCAGGAGCTGGATGTTGCAAGCAAGACGTCGTCCTATGCGTTTAAGCTTGCCTGGCTCAAAAATGTAGGCCAGCTCGGGCAGATGAAGTTTTTACGGTTTACCGGGGACAGCATGCTGCCGACGCTCCTGAACAACGATATGCTCCTCATCGATGAATCGCAGCGGGATGTGCTCGAAGGAAAAATATACGCGTTGCGTATGGATCAGGATATCGTGGTGAAGCGTGTCGCCAAAAAACCGGGGAAGCTGGTATTGATCAGCGATAACCGGGAATTGTATGAACCGCTCGAAATAGACGTTATTTTGCAGGATAATGTGCAGATCATCGGTCGCGTAGTCTGGGTGGGCCGCGAAGACATTTAGATAAAAACTGGCGTTCTGCAACGCCTGAACTGTTTCGAAGGGCGGTCAGTTGCCGGCTGTTTGTTTAGGGGTAAGCAGTCGGCGGGCGCACGCAAAGGAATTGGGATAGGTGTGCGACAGGGGCTCCACTGCGCATCTCCCCCTGCGACTGGAACAATGAGCCAGATATTTTTCGTTGACCATCACCCCAACGTGATTGATTTTTTTTTCCCCAACAGCAAAAAATACCAGATCTCCAGCCTTGAGCCGCGAACGTGGCACCGGGGTTCCGTAATGGGCCTGAGCCGCGCTGCTATGCGGCAAGCGAATGCCTAATCCGCGGAACACCTGCATGGTGAATCCGGAGCAGTCTATGCCTCTGCGGCTTGAACCGCCCCAGCGATACGGAGTGCCCAGATAGAACCGTACCGCTTGGATCAATGAGCCCCCTCCAGCAAAGAATCCGGAGTCGAAACGGCCAAGGGAAAAGTCGGCCAGCATGTCCACATACACTTGCTCAGTGGCAAGCGCTTCCGCGAGCAGGTCACTGTCAGAAATCTGCGTGGACGCCACGATGTGTTTTCTGAGGTAACTGGGTTTAACGCCGTCCTCAGTCCCGGAGCCGGTTTGCAGGCAAGCCAGATCCGCCGTGCAGGCTGAAAGCAGCAGAATTCCCAAAATACACAACAAGTGCGGGCCAATTGGTATGAAACGCAATCGCATCTTCTGCGTATACGCCACCATACCGGCTCCGTAAACCTGGCCGACTCGGTTGTTCAATGGCCGCAGCCGCACGAACAGCCGGTCTGCGTATGGCTGTGCGAATTTGTCGGGTTGCGACGGAATTTATGGTGAAGAGCCCAGGCCGTGAGCAGCAGGAGCAGCACGGCCGCAGCGGCCTGAATCGGACCGTGGCTTTCGACTCCGGCACTGGCGATCCAGTCCGTGGTTTGCAACCCGAAGAGTACGTATAAAAAATCCGTCAATATTCCCAGCAGCACAGCGCATCCGGCTATGGCGCTCACATAAATGGCACCGGCCCGGCGTCCGAGAATTTTGAACACAACGCCAAGGGTGGCAATGTTCGTAGCCGGACCGGCCAGCAGAAAGACCAATGCGGCTCCGGGGGATAACCCCTTGAGCGCCAGAGCGGCAACCAGCGGGGTGCTGCTGGTGGCGCAGACATACAGAGGCAAGGACAGGAGCAGTGCGGCGAGGATCGGCAGAATGCCCTGTCCCAGGTACGTGCTGATGAAATTCGCGGGAATAAATACCGTGATGGCGGCAGCCGCCAGTGTTCCTGCCAGAAACCACAGGGCAATGTCCTGAAAAAGATCGCCGAAAGCAAAGCGCATTCCCTGTACCAGCCGCTGTTTCAATGTCGGCTTCGCGAGCGTGATGTGCAGCTCGGCATGCTCTCCGCCGCTACAGCATCCGTCATGGCAGCAGGAAGTAGCTTCCGGCTGCGGGATGTTTTCCGGAATTTCGTTTCGCTCAACTTTATTGACCCACAGTCCGGCGCTGAGTGCGGTGATAAATGCCGCCAAGGGGCGCAGCAGAGTCATTAGCGGATCAAGAAGGGCATAGGTGATGGCTATGGAATCCACACCGGTCTCAGGAGTACTGATCATGAAAGCAGTTGTCGCGCCTTTGCCGGCACCTTGCTTGCGCAAACCGGCCGCAGCCGGAAGCACGCCGCAACTGCATAAAGGCAGCGGGATGCCGGCCAGCGCGGCCTTGAATACGCTGCCCGAGCCTTTCCCCCCCAGGTGGTTGGTGATCATATCTTGCGGAACGAGGGCTTTTAGCAGGCCTGCCAGAAAAAAGCCCAGCAGCAAAAAGATGGACGCTTCCTCCAGTACTGCCCAAAAACTTGTCATGAGTTGCCATAAAATATCCAGCATGAGTGTTCCTTTTTATTTAAGAATATATGAGCAATTATTCATATTAAAGAATAAAAAATTTTAGGGATGCGAAACATGGGCCAGGCCCTGTTCGAACAGCAGGACCACGTGGTCGTCATCCAGAGTGTAAAAAACATTTTTGCCCAGCTTGCGATAGCGTACGATACGCGCGGCGCGCAGCAAGCGCAGCTGGTGAGAAATCGCCGACTGGCTCATTTGCAGAATTTCAGCAAGATCGCAGACACAGAGTTCACCAGCTGAAAGTGCGAACAAGATCCGCACCCTGGTCGGATCTCCCAGGTTTTTGAAAAGTTCCGCCAGATTGCGTACCGTATCCTCGGCTGGCAACACTTCAACGGCTTTGGAAATAGCCTCGGGATGGGTTTCGCGGCATTGGCAAACGTCATCAACTGATTCTTTCATGTCTTGCTCCATCATATGAACATGTACTCATATATTCTTATGTTGGGCTGCTGTCAACATCTGAAAAAAAGGAACTAGGTATGGCTGTAACAGAATAAGCTGCCTGTTCATAATGCTATGGCATAAATAGGGAGTGTGGAAAAATGAGAAAACAGCAATGCTAGATTGCGAAATGTCGTAAAAAATACTTCAAAATAGTAGTTAAAAAATAAAATAGAACGAGTTGGCGAGTTGGTTTACGGCAAATTTTATGTGAAAGATAAAAAAATTATTCGTAAAATCAGAGAGTTTTAGAAGCGTTATAATTGTTGCTTACTTCACGGTACACTTGGCAACCTTTTTGCTAAAATACTTCTTGAAAGCAAAGGAGGATGTCATGAAACGTGCTCAGCTTATTTTGATGCTGGTTGGATTGACAGGATTGTTTGCCATGACGGGCGGTTGCGCCCCCGGACCGTATGGAAGTCCTTATGCCGGACCGTACAGTACGACATACGGTGTTCCCACTCTGGCAATGACTGCGGCCGGCGCGGCTATCGGCTCCACCGTCGGCCCCGGACGCGACAGCGCGCAAAACGCCGTGATAGGGGGCATCATCGGAGCCATGGCCGGTACTGCGGTGGAATATTCTATCTACGAACGGGAACGCCAGCGCCAGTATGCGCAGCAGCAGTACTATTACCAGCAATCGTATCCGGAGCCGTATCCCCAGCGGGTGTATGTCCAACCACCGACTACTTACATACGTCCGGCACGCGGTTGCCGCCGCCGGGTATACGAACGCGCGTATTGAAAATAAACGCTGACAGCTTATATTCGCAGTAAAGAATCACAGGGAAGAAAACGAACGGAGATGCAGATGCAAAAAATACTCATCGTCATGCTTTTGGTGGGATTGACGTCGGGTTGCGCACCGCGCGGGCCTTACGACCGTGATTATGCGGGTCCCTACAGCACGACCTACGGCATTCCGACAATAGCCATGACCGCGGCCGGCGCCGCCATAGGATCCGGAATTGGACCGCGTCATGATCGCGGCCAGAACGCCGTTATCGGAGGCATGCTCGGCGCCATGGCAGGTACGGCCACGGAATACGCCATCAACGAGCAGGCCCGCCAGCGGGACTACCAGGCGCAGCAATACTACCAGCAGCAAAATGCCTACCGGCAGCAGCAGGCAGCCTACCAGGAGGCCAGGGAGATAGAGCACCGGGAAATTCGTACGGGAACCTACCTGCGCGTGAGTGGTACCAGCGTATTGAATATTCGCTCCGGGCCGGGAACATCCTACCCCGTGGTTGGGGTGCTGCGCGGCGGAGAAAGCATCCGGGTGGTACGGTTCAACCAGGGCTGGGCCGAAGTGCAGTCCGACGACGGGTTTCTTTCCGGCTGGGTCAGCGGACGTTACCTGCGGTCCACCAACAATCTTTGACGGTTTGTGAGAACAGAGTGGCGGATCCATCCGCCAACTTGAAATTGTGCGGCGCTTGTGGTCTTTATTGGTATGCGGAGTTTTTGAATCATGCGATTACATCATGTTGTTCTGGTCCTGGTACTGCTATGCTGCCTGTCTGCCAGCGTGTTCGGGCTGGTGCGGATTCTTGCCGGAAGACACACGCCCGGTCCGTACGCCGATGCGCCGGTTATCCGCGCGCCAGATTCCGGTGATCGTCATACGTCTGTGCAATCGTCCGAAGCGCACGAGGCTGTCCGGATCCCTCCCGTCATCGCCGCTACGCCCGCTCCAGGTTCCCTGGAAGCGGTGCCGCGTCAGGAAGACCCGGTGAGCGACCTGGCCGCGGTGCTGGCGGCAGCTTACCAGCCCGCGGATGCGTGCGCGGAAAGCTCCCGTCCGGGGGTGTTGCGAATCAGCGCGAGGGAGTTGATTCGACGCTATGCCCCGGCACTGGCCGAGAGCCCGGAAACGTCCATGCGTCTGTCCGTCACGCCTCCCATGCTGGAGTTCGGGTATTTATTCGTCGCCGGCCGTGTTGCCAGAGAGATCCGTGAGCGGACCAGGGAAAGTCGGCGCATTTGCCCCGCAGACGGCCGAAAACGCGCATTGACTTCCCATGAAGCTGATGAGGCTCTGGTGCTGATTGCCGCCTGGTTCCGCGATCTTGCCGCATGTACGCGCAGCCGGCAGGACAGTCGGGATTGTGCTTACGCCCGGCAGCTGGCTTACAATTTACTCGAAGGCGAACGTACGCGCGACAGAGTCATCTCCACCGCGGGCAGGCTGCTGGATAACCTGGCCCGCAAGATTGATCGGAATATTGAAAAAACAGGCGGGTAGAATTGCGAAGCAGTTACTGCCGGAGGCATATTTTTTCCGGAAGCGTTGCCGGATCAAAAAAAAGCGCCCCTCGAAGGGGCGCTTTGTGTTTTTGTCGGAGGAAGCAGGCGGGTTAGCCCAAGGGCGTATTTTCCACCATGTTCCAAATGCCGCAGGGGCAGGCGCTGGCGCAGAATCCGCAGCCGATGCAGAGGTGCGGATCGCAGACCATTTCGAAGTCCGCGTCGCCGTTAGCCTTGCGGGAGATGGCATGCTGCGGGCAGATGGTCTCGCAAACGCCGCAGTCCCGGCAGACGCCGCAGGACGAACATTCGAGAGCGCAGCTTTCCATGTCGTCGAATTCCTGAATACGCGGATCAAAGTATTCCAGAGTCATACGCGAGTAGTCGATGGCCACTCGGGTTTCGGACTCTTCAGCGTATTCCTTGTCCATGGAGGTATCCGTTTCCGGACGTTTGCCCTGGAAGATTTCGTCCATGATGTCCGCGGCTTTGCGGCCCGAGCCAATGGCCTGGGTGAGCAGTCCGGGTCTGACGATGTCGCCGATGGCAAAGACTTTGGGGTTGGTGGTCTGGTAATTGTCGTTGACCACGATGTAGCCCCGTTCCACGGCGATGGTGTCGGGAAGGAACTCGATATCGGGCTGATCGCCGATGGAAATGATGACCGTGTCCGCGGGCAAGAGTTCGCCAGTGGTCAGCAGTACGCCTTCTTCGGTGATTTCCTTGGTGAAGCAGGGGTAACGGAAAGTGGCGCCGATGGCTTCGGCGTCTTCGCGCTCCTTACCGAAAGCTGCAGGCTTCTGCACGTCGATGAGCTGAACGGCTTCGGCTCCCAGGCGGTGCGCTTCGGTGGCCACGTCGCAACCGACGTTACCCGCACCGATGATCACGACCCTTTTGCCGACTTTGACGTCGTCGTTTTTAGCCTGGCGCAGGAAGGTCAGAGCAGGAATCAGCCTTTCCTTACCGGGAACAGGCAGGATACGCGGTTTTTGCGCACCAACGGCAATGGCCACGAAATCGTAATCCGTGCAGAGCTGATCGAATTCATCGCGTGTCAGGGTCTGCTGCAGATGCACGTGGGGCAGAACCTTCTGAACGCGTTCGAGTTCGATGTCCAGCACGTCCTTGGGAATACGGCTTTGCGGAATGGCCATGCTGATCTTGCCGCCCAGAGTGGGCTGCGTATCGTAAACCACGGCGTCATGGCCTTTGAGCCGCAGCTGCCAGGCGAGGGAAATACCGGCCGGGCCGCCGCCGATGACCGCAATGCGCTTATCGGAAAGGGCCGGAAGGTCGGGGATTTTTCCTTTGGTTCCGGCTTTGCCCAGCACAGTGATGTCCACGGGAGCCATGTTGGCGCCGCTACGCGTGCAGCCCTGCATGCAGAGATGCGGGCACAGGTAGCCGCAGACCGTGGCCGGAAAGGGCGTATAGGACAAAGCCAGGTCGATGGCTTCATCCACCAACCCTTCGCGGATCAGCTGCCAGCGTTCCTGTACGGGAATGCCGGTGGGGCAGCTGCTCTGGCAGGGAGGCATGTATTTCCGGTTTTCCCAGACAGGGACAAAACGCCGGAGTTCGTCATTGACGATCAAAGGGATGGGCGAACGGTCCAGATCGGTGAGATCGCCGATGAGACCGCCTCTGCCCAGTTCGGAGTCCCATACCTGGGAACGGAACGAAGCCATGTCCAGACGTTTTTTCTTGGCCTTTTCCAGCGGACTGCGGGCTGCAATGAGCTGCCACTGGGTCTGGTCGTTGAGGCTGTCAAAGACTTCTTCGCGTCCGATGTTTTTCAGGAATTCGCGCAGACCGGTGGTCAGCCATTCCCAATCCGCTTCGGTGATGGGGTCGAGTTTGGCGTCGCCCTGGGAAAAACCCTGGTGCGGTCCGTGAACGAAAATCCGGCCGCCGACCATGCCGACGCAGGGGCGGAAACCGAGGACGTTGTCCGGATTCTGCGCGTCGAAACCACAAATGACGGCGGTGCCGCCGGCCATGAATTCGGCAAAGTAATCGCCGACAGAGCCCAGGATCCAGAGTTCGGGGTCGGCGAAACGCGGATTGGTCTTGGTCATGGTCATGCCGCGGGCGCCGATGTTGCCGCCGATGAAGACCTTGCCCTGGGCCATGGCGTTGCAGGCGCCGTTGGTGGCGTCGCCGTGGACGATGATTTCAGCGCCGGCATTCAGCCAGCCCACATCGTCGGAAGCCGAGCCCATGACCTCGATCCGCGTGTTGGGGAATCCCATGGAACCTATACGCTGTCCAGGCGATCCCGAGATTTTGATAGTGATTGGTTCGTCTTTGGAGATCCAAAGGCGGCCGCCCAGGCCGTGCTGGCCGTAGGCGTCTATTTCCAGTGAACGCGCACCGTTGGCGACAGCGTCCTGGATACGGGCTTCCAGGACGCGCGATTCAACGCGCGCGCCGTTTTCCATTCCATCAAGGTGGACTATTGTTTGATTTCCCATCTCATCTGACTCCCTGTGGGCTTAGACCGCGTATTTGATGCTCAACCGTTCGGCTGCATGGTAATCCGAGATGCCGAGGGCGTCGGACATGCCAATGGGCAAGGAAGTAGAGCGGCCCAGCGGGGCGACTATTTTTTTCAATTCGGTATCGAAGCTCAGGTAAACGTCTACCACGCGTTCCGCGACCTTTTCGGGATCCAGCCTTCTGTAGATCCGGGGATCCTGCGAAGTGATGCCCTTGGGGCAGACGCCGATGTTGCAGACGTTGCAGCGGTCGCCTTCGGATCCGAGGCATCCGGCCGCGGCCTGCATCATGTATTTGCCCGACTGGACGGCGCTGGCGCCGAGCATGATCAGGGCGGCCGCGTTGGCGGCGAGGTTGCCGTTTTTGCCGATACCGCCGCCGGCGATGAGCGGGATTTCGTTCTGACGGCCCACTTTCACCAGGTTCAGGTAGCAATCGCGCAGATTACTGGCGATGGGGGCGCCCATGTTGTTCATGGAGACGTTGTACGCCGCGCCCGTGCCGCCGTCTTCGCCGTCGACACCGAGGCCCGCGGCATAAGGGTTGCGTACGAGGTTGTTCAATACCGCCAGGGAAGTGGAGCTGGCCGAGATCTTGGGGTAGACCGGCACGCGGAAGCCCCAGGCCATGTACATGGACTGGATCATCTTGGCCACGGCTTCTTCGATGGAGTACTTGGTCTGGTGCGTGGGAGGGCTGGGCAGGCTGACGCCCGTGGGCACGCCGCGGATGGCCGCGATGAGTTTGTTGACCTTGTACCACATCAACAGACCGCCGTCTCCGGGCTTGGCGCCCTGGCCGTACTTGATCTCGATGGCGCAGGGGTCTTCCTTCATCTCCGGAATGGCGTGGATGATTTCATCCCAGCCGAAGTAGCCGGAGGCGATCTGCAGAATAACGTATTTAAGAAAACGTGAACGCAGCAGGCGCGGTGGACAGCCGCCTTCACCGGTGCACATTCTGGCCGGGATGTTCAGCTCCTCATTGAGGTAGGTGATGCCCATTACCAGACCTTCCCACATGTTCGGGGAAAGTGCGCCGAAGCTCATGCTGCCGATCATCAGCGGATAAATTTCCCGTACCGGGGGAGTCCAGCTTTGCGTGGTATACGCCAGCAGGGCTTCTTCCGGAGGCAGAACGCGTCCCAGCAGCGTACGCATCTCGAACTCATGACGTCCGGCATCCAGCGCGGGGTCCGTGAGCATGGAGATACGCATGAATTTGATCTGGTCCAGCAGGCTGTTGGTATCGTTGCGCCGTCCGCCCCGCGTACGCGGTTGTCCGCCGCGGTTGTTCTGAAACTTCAGCGTGGTGGACGAATCCTGCTCGGAACGCGGACGGATAGCGTTGTTCGGGCAGACCATATTGCACATGGAACAGCCGATACATGCGTACGCCGGATCGGTGCGCTGTCTGATGCCGTAATAAATGGAGTAATCGTTGCTGGGCTTTTTGCGGAGGCCCGGAGGGGTGACGATCTGGCGTTTGCGAAATACGCCGAGTTCAATGGCATTGACCGGACAGACGGAACAGCACCGGCCGCAAAGGGTGCAGGCGTTCATGTCCCAGTCTATCTGCCAGGGCAGATCCTTGACGCTTAATGTAGATGGGGTAATGGCTGGTTTTGATTGCATATGATGGCCTCCTGGCATTCAGGACCGACGTAAACGGTATCCAGGTGCATGGGTTGAAAATCTTTCGTTTTGTCGCGATCGGGAATGGCGGAATTCAGTCCGCATACTTCGGACGAAAAAGCGAAAATACCGGGTTTTCCTCCAACAACGCCGGGCCTAAGTTTCTTGCGGTCCTGCACCATGAACATGCCCTGATCGGGCAGGCAGCCGATGATGCAGTTGGGACCGTCGATGATCATCTTGCGGCAGGCGTTTTTCAGGCTCTTCAGGAAGGCTTCATTGGGATGTCCGGCGAGTTCTTCGGTGCGCAGCGGAGTAATGATGTGCTTGTATGCTTCCAGCGGCAGACCGAGGTGCTTGAGGGTGAAGTGCATAATGTGAGTGAAGACCTCGGAATCCGAATTGTAGCCAATGTAGCCTGGAATGTTTCTGGAACTCAGGTATTCGCGAATCGGCACGAAAGCGGTGTTTTCACCGTTGGTCATGGTGCAGACGCCCTGGATGAAGAATGGATGGCAGGCGTAGAGATTGATGGCGTAGTTGGTATTCTGGCGCCCCTGTGCCAGGATGCGTTTAGCCTTGATCTCATTGCGGTCCAGGCGCAGCCATTCGCCGATGGCCATGGGATCGCCGACTTCTTTGATCATGATGGTGTCCGGCCAGAAACTGAAGGCCATCATGTCACCGTTCGCCAGTCCCATTTCGCGGATCGCCACCCGGATATTGACGAGTTCCAGCTCGCGTTCCAGTTGAGGTTTGTCCTTCCAGCCTTTGGGCGGCTCGTACGCCCGCGCCAGATAGGTACCCCGGACCGGAGTGCCCACGGGCGGCTCTTTGTCCGGAGTCAGGGAAAGAGTGTATTTGGCGACAAACCCCAGAGAGCTCATGTACTCGTTGAGGCGCTTCATGCCGGCATCGGTCACGATGCCCGAGAGAACAGGGCAATCCTTGAGGTCTTCAAACGGTCCGCCAAGTCCGTTCAGGTAAACACCCACGCCGGATCCATCGTGCCCCTCTTTCATGACGTTCAGGGCTTCGATGGCGCGCATGGGGGATACCGGTTCACTGCTTGTCAAAGAAAATAAGCGGCACATTATTCTTCTCCCAATTTTGTTAACGCGTGAACTGCGGAAGGTAAACGGTAAAGGGGGGTTAAGTCAAATGCTTTCTTTGCAGGCTAAAATGGGAGCTATGGCGTTGATATAACAGGATGTGTTGTCTGGTGGTAGTGGATGGGCATCACACTGCGGTACAACAGGTGCTGCATTTTTTTATCCGTAGAACTGTGGAAAAAATTGGGCAATAGTGTGTGAAAAAATGAACGTAATTGTAAATCAAGAATATTATCAAGATGTTTTGAATGTCATTTACCTGGAATTACCGGACTGCTGCAATGCAGAAAATCCTGGAATTTTTATTTATGGTGCGAACAATGAATTGCTTATCCTTTTTTGCATTGCATTGCCGTACTTAATTATTTTTATAGTTACGTTTTAAAGAAAAACTGCATGGGATGTCTGACATCGCTGAAGTCAGAATTTGATGTTGCGTAAAACTAGAAAATACATGCAGCATTTTGTCGGTACTATTGTACTAATTTGTACCCGATATTGCCATTACTTGATGATGCATCAAGCCTGGATCGTATATCTTGTTGTTCGTCAGTTTTTGAGGTGTCATGGAAAGACTATTATGTAGAATAAGGGGAACTCTGGGAGGGACGGAAAATGGGATGAAATCGCGAGCATAGAAACCAATACCTATCTCGATCGAACCGGGATTACGAATATGCATAACTTTCAGATCATCATAGTCTGCTTTTAACGTATTTTGGAAACTCCTGGCCGTTGACAGAGAGTTCAGGAGGCAACGATAGGTTTAGGGGCTATCCGAGCCTGCCTTTCAGCTCAAAAGACGCCAAGGATATCTCCGCCTGTTTCGACGCCAGCCTTCCTGCTCGCTGGCGTCCGGAGGTAAAACTGTGCAAACAGCAGTGCGCTGGCGGGCATGATGCCGTACTGGAAAAAGATTCCAGAGAAAAGACGCGTATCAGACATGGCTCGCATACGGCTTTTGCGCCGCCACGATCAGTCCTCCCTGGTGTTGTCCGGCCGGGGCGGTTTTGATGTTGGAAAATCCGGCCTGGCGCAGGGCTGCGGTAAGGGAGTCTTCCGCGATGTAATGAGTCTTGTAGCCGCTGATCCGGGTGATGAACTCCACTACGCTGGTATATTCCGCGGGCAGGTTGCCTTCCGGGTTCAGGTGCTGGGCCACAAACCAGCCGCCGGGCTTGAGCGAGGCATGCAGCATGGCCAGCAGAGGTTCAAGCGCGTCCATAAAGGCGTACAGGATGTGGGAAGCGAGAATCAGATCGTAACGCAGTTCCGGCAGACGCGAGGTCCGCAGGTCGCAGGGAATTGCCTGCAGTCTTTGCGCGTATCCGCGCCGGGCGATACGTTCGTTGGCCGCAGGGACCACACCGGGCAGGTCGGCGATATCCCCGCGCAGATGGGGATTGAGTTCGAGCAGCGCCATGGAAAATTCGCCGTGATTGCCGCCGATGTCGCAACAGGTACGCATCTGAGAAAAATTCCCCAGATCTTTAACAAAAGCGATCGTATCCTGCAGCGTTCCCATCAGGGCGTCCTGGACTGTTCCGGTCATGCTTTCCTCCAGGCTCCAGCCGTCGTCCACGGCTTCGCGTTGGTCGGACTCGCCGCGCAACTGGACCGCCATGTTCTCGTTGATCTGCTGGATGAAGCGCGTATGCAGTTCGAGGTTCTGCCCCTGGAAAAAGGGCGAGCCGGATGCCAGAAATTCAGATGCCGCAGCGGAAGCCGCATAGCCGTCGGCAGTTTTCTCCACCAGTCCGTAAGCGCAAAACATCTCCAGCAGAGCTTCCGCCGGAGCTTCGAGAAAACCGTGTCTGCCGGCCAGTTCCGCGGCTGTGCAGGGACTTGCCGCCAGCGTATCGAATACCCCCATACGGGTGCTTTCCATCAGAGCGCTGAAGGCCTGCGTATGCATCATCAGCGTCTGGATTGGGCTGAAGTCATTTGTCGGTCTGTTCTGCATTCTCTTGCTCCTTTATTTTCTCCAGGACTTCCTGAAGGCCTTGCCTGTCCGAAATTGTTTCTGAGGTGGCCGGGTTCAGATACAAGTCCATCCAGCGGTTCATTTCTTTGCAAAATTTGCTGAAACAGTTGAAATCAGCCTGGTTGAGTGAAGCCAGGTAGGAGATGAACGTGGCGTCGTGCTGCGAATGGAATGCGCAATGTCCCTGATGCGCGGCCAGGCCTTTTTCCGTAACGGAGACCAGGATCCTGGAGCGTTTGTCCGGATCAGGCGTTCTGGTTACGAAGCCTTTGCTTTCCAGCTTACCCAGAATCTGGGAGATGGCTCCTTTGGTATTGCCGTGCTGGCGGGCAAGCTCGGTGACCGAGATGTTTTCCTGTAACGCAATGGTGGATATCAGGTGGATCTCGGACGGATAGAGTACCTCGCCCACACCGAAATCATGGGGCATCTTGCTGATTTGCAAGTACTTTTCCAATACTACGCCAAGCAATCCGAGTTCTTCCTGCATTTCTTGGTAGCTTCTCATGGAAAAACGTATAGCAGCTAAACTTTTTTACGTCAAGCAGGTGGTTCATCTTTTATTGAAAAAATTATTACCAAGGATAGCGAAAGAAGCGCTCCATACAAAATCAGGCTTCACAGCTTTCCCGGCATATGTAAAAATAGAGGCAAAATACCTCTGCAAGACCGCGCCAGCCTGTTCGTGCGCCAGCTCAAGGAGAATGCCATGTCCTGTCAAGATCAAGAGATGTGCCGGATTGTCGCAGATGAGCTTCGCGAGGCCCTAGGCAAGGAAGCCGAACGCCTCACACCCTGGTTTTATAAAAACATGCCGGAATATTATTTCCTGACCCATTCGCGCGAAGAGCAGGTCAGGCATTTGCACGCCATCATCACCGGACAGGTGACTTCCGAGCAGCAAACCCTGGTTTTGCGCAGCTCCAAAGGAAACCGTTTCACTTATATTTCTCCATGCGAAGAGGGCAACCAGCTGCTTGCCGTGCTCAAACGCTACGCGCATACGGATTTGCAGGCCGTACGGCTGTACGCCACGCGCGACCGCAGGCTGCGTCTGGATACCATGCTGCTGGCGCCGCAGGAGCGGGCCAACCCGCGTTCCAGGCTGTTCAAACAGGCTTTACACTCTCTGCGCGAACGTGAGGATCTGCGTCCGTACGAGCCCATTACATTGGAATCCGGATATTGCCTCAGCCTGCATGATTTTCTCTGCGGGGCGACCAGAGATTACGTGGAGAAATTCGAGACCGAACGAACGGCCCGGCATTACAAAATGCTGCACGCGCTCAAAGACAGCGATTCGGTGCAGGTGGTCATTGAGCCTTTGCCTGAAGCCGGAGAGACCAGGATCACGATTTGTCTTACGGATCCGCCCAAATCCGGTCTTCTGCTGCAGACGGCGCGTATTCTTGCGCGGGAAAAACTGACCATCAACCGTGGCTACGGCGATTCGTTCCGCTGGCCCGGTAAAGAGGGCTTCAACGAACTGGGCGTATTGAGTTTTTACGTCAGCAAGGAAGGACTTTGTCTGCGGGAAGATTGCGACCTTTGGCGACGGATGTTCAAGGAGTTGAAACTGATCAAATGGTTGTTCGCTGCGCATGATCTGGAAGCATATGTGGAGGAGGGCTGGAGCCTGCGCCGGGTGATGCTGCTGCAGGCCGCGGCGGAATTCGCCCACCAGTTTCTGATCAAGATCAATCTCTGGGCCTTCACCTCCGACAACATCGTACGGACACTGCTGTACCGGAAAAAGGAAGTGAATCTGTTGCTGGACTACTTTGTGGCCCGCTTTGATCCCGAATACGCGGACCGGGAGGCCGCGGTGCGGCGTCTGGAAGATGAGATCAACAACATGCTGTCCTGCCAGGAAGAATCGGCGGCCAGGCAGGTGCTGCAATGCATTTTTTGGTTTTTTCAGCACGCGTTACGGACAAATTATTACCTGGCCGACATCCACGGTCTGAGTTTTCGCATGGACCCGGCTTTTCTTCGGCTCATGCCGGGCGATCCGGACGCGGAACTGCCCTATGGCTTCTATTTTTATCACGGGCCGTACGCCCAGGGCTTTCACGTCCGTTACCGGGAAATGGCCAGAGGCGGTTTGCGGGTAGTGAGTACGCGCAATCAGGAACAATTCGAACTCGAGTCCAACCGCCTGTTCGATGAAGTCACCAAGTTGGCCAGCGCGCAACAGCTCAAGAACAAAGACATTCCGGAAGGAGGCGCCAAGGCCGTGCTGCTGCTCGGCCCGGAAGGGGATCTGGATATCGCGTTCAAAGGCATGGTCAATTCACTGCTGGACCTGGTGCTGACGGACGGCGCCAGTCCTGTGCTGCCGGGAATCACGGATTATCTGGGCAGGGAGGAAATCCTTTATCTCGGGCCGGACGAACAGATCACTCCCCGCCACATCACCTGGGCTGTGGAAAAAGCCCGTACGCGGGGCTACCGCTGGCCAGACGCCTTCATGAGTTCCAAACCGCGAGCGGGGATCAATCATAAGGTCTATGGGGTCACCAGCCTGGGCGTGGTGGTTTTTGCCGAGGAGGTCTTGCGCTACCTGGGGATCGATCCGTACGCCAGGCCGTTTACAGTGAAAATGACCGGCGGGCCGCGCGGCGATGTGGCGGGAAACGCAGTCAAACTGCTGGTGGCGAATTACGGAGAGAACGCGCGTATCGTCGCCATGAGTGACGGCCATGGCTCGGCGTATGATCCGGACGGCCTGGACCATGGGGAGCTGCTGCGGCTGGTGAAAGAAGACAAAAGCATCACCGATTTTGCTCCTGACAAACTACGGGGCGAGGGCGCCTTTGTCCTGCGCGCGGATAGCCCCGAAGGGCAGCGGCGCAGGGCATCGCTGCATAATGAGGCCCGTGCGGATATTTTTATTCCCGCGGGCGGCCGACCGGAAACCATCAATGAATCCAACTGGCGGCAGTTCCTGCTTCCGGACGGCAAACCGTCCGCCAAAGCCATTGTGGAAGGAGCCAATATTTTTATTTCGCCCGGAGCCCGAGACAGGCTGGAGGAGCATGGAGTGCTGATTGTTCACGGATCAAGCGCCAACAAAACGGGAGTGATCTGTTCGTCCTATGAAATTCTCGGCGGACTGATAATGACCGAGGAGGAATTCATCGGAGTCAAGCGGCGTTACGTCAGGGAAGTGCTGGAAATACTCAAGGAACGGGCGGGCGCCGAAGCCAGGATGATGCTGCGCGAACTGCAGACAGCTGGTGACACGCCGCATCTCACGCATATTTCCCTGGCGCTTTCCACGGAGATAAACGCCGTATCCGATGCTTTTTACGCCTACCTGGCGGAGACCGCGCCCGACATCGGCAAGGACCCGGAGCTGTGCGAGGTGCTGCTGCAATATTGTCCGCGGGTGCTGGTGGAACGTTTTCGCGAGCGTATCCTGACCCAGGTCCCGGCCAAGCACCAATACGCGCTGATCGCCTCTTTCATCGCCTCCCGGATAGTATATGCGGAGGGCGCAGGCTGGCTGAAACGGATCTGTGCGCAACGGGACGTCCGGGAAGTGCTGCGGACTTATCTGGCGCAGGAAAAACGTCTGGCTCGTTTTCTGGAAGAGTTGCGGCGCAGCGGCATAACGGACAAGGCCGAAATAGCCCGGCTGCTGCGTACGACGGGGCAGAAACAGCTGACTAAAGAGGCCCTGGGGCTGTCATAAATACAGCCGGCTGGAGTTGCTTCCGGCGTCCGGAGAAGCTGTAAGAAAGTACGCTTCTCCGGACGCTTCAAAAACAATTAACAAGAAAAATGCGTCCAGGCAGGCTGACCAGTGCGTTGGCTGCTGGAGCTGTTTTACCTTGTCAGCCGCCGTAATGGGGCGGCGGATCGTTGGCGATATCGTCTTTGCCGACGATATCCACCAGTTGGCGCAGCTTTGCGCTCAGCGAGCCCACCTTTTTTTCCAGCAGGTCGATCTGTTTTTGTTGCGCGTAGATCACGCTGTTCATTTCTTTGATGGTGTCGTCCTGGAGTGCCGCCAGGTTTTCGAGGCGTTCGATACGGTCTTCCATACGCGTCTCCTTGATGCGGGGGAACCTGCTTACTCGCTGCGCAGGGCTTCCACCGGTTTGAGCTGGGAAGCTTTGCGGGCGGGGTAAAAACCGAAGAAAACGCCGACCAGAGTGGATACGCCGAAGCCGAGCATAACAGCCCTGTAAGATAATACGAAGGCCCATTGGTTGAAATAGGCGAAGGCGTAGGCCGCTGTTTCACCAATGATGATGCCGAAGATGCCGCCCAGGCAACAGAGTGTAACGGATTCGATTAAAAATTGAAATTGAATATCCCTGCGTTTTGCTCCCAACGCGCGGCGTATGCCGATTTCGCGCCTGCGCTCGGACACGGAAACGAGCATCACGTTCATGACGCCCACGCCGCCCACCACCAGAGCGATGGCGCCGATGGCGCTGAGAAAGATGGTAAAGGTATTCATTTGTTTTTGCAGACTGTTGATGAGTTCTTCTGCGCTGCGCATTTTAACTTTGTATCCGGGGTAAACCAGTGCGATATACGAGCGGACCTGATCTTCCGCTTTTTTCCATTCTTCGCCCGAGGTGATTTTGGCCATGGCCTGGGTGATGCCGCCCTTTTTTTTGAAATGCAAAGCCGTACTCAAGGGGAGAATGTAGCCGTCCGTGAGTTCGTAGGGGGCCATCATGGATGGGTTGACCTCTTCCAGAACGCCCACCGCTGTAAGGAATCTGCCTGAGTGCAGCATGTTTTTACCCAGAGGGTCCGTCATGTCATACTTTTTTACCTGATTATACAGCTCATGGCTCAACACGCAGAAGGGAGTCATGGCGTCGAGTTCGGTAATGGCTCGTCCCATGTCGATTTTCAACTTGGCCAGCTTGAAGATTTCAGGAGTAACGCCCACGCCGGAGCCCGGAATTTGTTTGCCTTTCCAGAACAGGTTGCCGTCAATGCTGACATAGGGCGCCACAACCTCGACATCCGGACAAACCTGGGGAATTTTCAACACGGTTTCCGTGTCAATTCCATCGGAGCCGGGCCGGATAGAAGCAAAGATAATGCTGACGATCTCCGTGCCCATTTCCTTGAATTGGTCCATGGTCTGTTTCTGGATGATCAGGCCGATGGACACCAGGGCGATGACTGAACTGATGCCGATGACGATGCCCACCAGAGCGAGCAGGGTGCGTTGCTTTGTGGCCCAGAGCGAGCGAAAGGCTTCGCGGAGAGTTTCTTTGATGAGCATGTTCTTGCCCGCTCAGTCCTGAACAATGATGCCGTCGCGCATACGAACGGACCGGCCGCATTGTTTGGCGATGCCCGGATCATGGGTGATCAGAACCGTGGTAATACCGTTTTCCCTGTTCAGGCGCATGAACAGCTGCATTACGTCAGAGCCGGTTTGCGAGTCCAGCGCGCCTGTGGGTTCGTCCGCCAGAATCAGGGCAGGGCTGCCGGATAAGGCTCTGGCAATGGCCACGCGTTGCTGCTGGCCGCCGGAAAGTTCTCCTGGCTTGTGTTTGACCCGATCGCCCATGCCCACCTGTTCGAGCATCTCCCGTGCGATCTGTTCCCGCTGCGAACTGGGGGTGCCGCGATAGGTCAGCGGCAGAGCGACATTTTCCAGAGAAGTGAGTCTGGGCAACAGGTTGAACTGCTGGAAAACAAAGCCGATGGTGTGATTTCGGATGTCTGCCTGGTTGTCTTCCGACAGGTCCGCCGTATCCTTGCCATTCAGATAATACCGGCCTTTGGAAGGCGTATCCAGCAGGCCGAGAATATTCATCAAAGTGGATTTTCCACAGCCCGAGCTGCCGAGGATGGCTGTGATTTCTCCCTTCTCGACCCGCAAATTAACTCCTTTGAGCACTTCCACGTCGACAGGGCCGATTTTGTAGCTTTTGCGTATGTTTTCCAGGACAAGCATGTGAATCCTTTAATTGGGAACCTGGATGCTGTCCCCGGCAGAGAGGCCTTCAAGCACTTCAACGGAGTCGAAGGTGGTTCTGCCGTTTGAAATGGTGCATTTTTGATAGGGGTGCTCGGCGTCGGCATCCTTGCGGCGGCAAAAAACGTAGTAGCTGCCGTCGGACTCCGATTGTACGGCCGTGATGGGGATGAGCAGGGCCGCGGGATTTTCATAAACCTTGATCTGCATCTTGACGATCATGCCCAGGCGGATGTCTTTCATGATTTCGTCCGTCAGATCCTTGATGGCGACTGTAATCTCGAACATGGCTGCGCCGCCGTCGCTTCCGGTAAGCGCCTGGGAGGAAATCTGGTTGACTTCTCCGGTGAGTTCGGTGCCTTTAAATGCTTCGCCCATGACTTTGGCTTTTTGTCCGATACGGATTTTCAGCACGTCGAGTTCGTCGATTTTACTTTTGATGGAGAGTCCTTCGAGGTTGCCGATGGACAGAAGCACGGAGCCTTCATCGAACTTTGCCCCGACTTCCAGTTCCTGTTTTTGGGATTTGCCGTCATCGTTGGGCCTGATGACCACGCCCTTTACCGGGGCCTTGATCACACTTTTGTTTTGTTTGGCCTTAAGCGATTCGAATTTGTAACGCGCATTCGCCAGGGAGAGTCTGGCGATGTTGAGATGTTTTTCATCCCCCTTTTCCAGGGCCGATTCCAGAGACTCCTTGGCGCTGTTGTAATCGAGTTTCTGGCTTTCGAAACTTTCTCTGACACTGTCATATTCTTCTGCCGGGATGATGCCCTGCTCAAAAAGTTTCTGATTGACGTCGAGTTTGCGTTTCTGGCTTTCGAGAGAATTCTGGGCCTTTACCAGTGTACGCCTGGCCGTGGCCACGTCGTCGCTTTCATTCCAGGTCTTGAGTTTATCGTAATCCTGTTCGGCTTTGATCAACGCGGTTTCCGCATCCCGGACGTTCACCATCAGTTCCTGGTCGTCCAGACGCAGCAGGGGGGTGTCTTTTTCCACTTCCATTCCATAGGAAACGAATTTCTCCAGGACAACACCGCCGAAAGGGCTGGTGATGACGACTTGTTCCAGGGGCTGGATGCTGCCGGAAAGCGTGATGTACTGGTTGAGCGGCTGCGTTTTCAGCAACAGTTGCTGGCCTGCACCCGGTGCGGCTCTGTCGGGTTCTCTGGATGTCCGCGTGCCGAAGCCGGTATGCATCCGGGCGGCGAATACTCCGGCACCGACCAGCAAAAGCAGCACCAGCCCCAGAACCAGGCGGCGGATCAATTTGCGTTTGACAGCCTGGCCCTTCAGATTTTCGGCTTGGCATTCGAGATCCTGGTAAGCTTTGCCCAGCTTGTGTGTCAGGGCCTTTTCCTCGTCCAGAACGCGGCGTATTTCGGTAATGTCCGAAAAGACTATGATCACGGATTTTGCTTCCTGGCCGTCGTCAAGGTAGGAAGCTTTGATATCGAGAAAAACCTGGGTGTCGTCATTCTGTACGAAGGGGACGGATTGATGCTGTTCCTTGCCCGGATTATAAACCGAATCCATGACAATCTGAGTGAATTCATCGTTTTCTTCACGGCAGAGCAAAAAAATCTCCGCAAAACTTTTCCCCAGGGCCTGGTCTTGCGGGATGCCCAGAATAGACGCCGCCGCAGCATTGAAGAGGATGATTTTTCCCTGAGAGGAAAGGATTACTGCTCCATCAGTGATTGTCTCGAGAACTTTCTTATAGAAAATGGAATCGGGCATTTTGTATTATCCGGTGGAGTCGATTTGAAAAACTGATTGTTTTCCTAACATAATTGAATAGATAATGGAATTCCGGAAATACGGGGGCAAGCCTCGTTTTTGACAATTTAAGCCGACAGGAAATGAATGCGTTCCTGCTGCAACGTCGGGACGTTACCAGAAAAGTGTTACAAGAGCATGTGCAAGCCCATTTTCTGCCTCAGCACCCGGTGTCCGCCTCTTTGACAGCTGCGGATGGATACGGTTTTTTAAGCAGTGCATTGCAGATAAGTCTTGAAGCCGGGTGCGAACAAGCAGATTGACTTGAGCGGCGATCCCCAGAGCCCGCCTCCATGATGCGTACGTCAAATAACAGAATACGGTTCAGATTTCTGTCAAATATAAAACAACAATGTGCGGAAAAAATGGCTGTTCCGGAGGGCGTCCGTATGCGGGCATTGGATCTGGGCATTTTTATGACAGTCTCCAGCCTGTCCGGCTTCGCAGTTACTGGGTGACTTCCTTGATCCGTTCTTCATATCCTTTGCGGAAATCTTTAAAAGAGATTCCCCAGGTGTTCAAAGTGGTCCCCAGAAATTGATCCAGCGAACTCAGGTAGTTCAGGTAGGTGATTCGGGTGGACAGTTCGGTCTCCTGGGCTGAAACCAGATCGTCTTCATAAGAAAGCACATTGAACGAGGAAGACAATCCGTAATTCAGTTTCGTCTGCTCGACCTGCAGTTTTTGTTGGGCCAGCTTGGTGGAACGGCGGGCCGTTTCCAGCTGCTTGCCGCTAATGGATATGGTGGTCAGCTTTTCTTTGAGTTCGGACAGCAGATCTTCCTTATCCTTGCGAAATTGGATCCGGGCTTTATAAAGTGCTGCTTGAGCGGAAAGCACGGCCTGGCGTAAATTGCGTTCCGACGAGCCGAAGAGAGGAAAGGAAAGGGAAAGTCCAAGGCTCCATTGCAGCTGGCGGCCGTCGGCCAGCGTTGTGGTGTTCGTCAGGGGAGTATCCGTGTCGGTGGAACTGCCTGTTAAAGAAGTGGATCCCGTCAGATCCAGCTCCCAGAGCCTGTCGCGGCGGGCGATCATCAGATCTATTTCGCTGTTCAGCAAGTCCAGTTTGGCCGACAGGTAGCTGGGGCTGTTTTCAAGCAGCAATTCCTCGCACTTGTCGTACTCCAGCGGCAACGAATTGATCGCCAGTTTTTCCACGGGCTCGATGACGGTGTCCGGCTTCAGGTCCAGCAATCGAAGCAACTCAAGTTGGGCCGAGAAGTACGTGGAACGCGCGCTTTCCAGAGAGATTTCCTGGGACGCTACGTTGGACTCGTACTGAACGAGATCCATGGAGGCCAGCTTACCCAATTTAACCTTGACTTTGGCCACTTTCAGATTGTTTTCCGAGCGTTCCAGAGACTCTTTGGCGATGGCCAGGCTCCATTTGGCTTCCAGCAGTGACCGATAGGCCGAAATGGTTTGCGTCAGCTCGCTGATGATGGTGGACTTGAGGTTCAGCAGGTTGATTTTATCGCTGATATTCGCCTGGCGCGAAGTGGCCATGCTGTAGTCATAGCCAAATCCTTTGAGCAGAGGCTGGGAAAAACTGAGCGTCAGATCGCTTTGCAATGTGCTGCTTTTTGTGGGGTCCCAGCCGATGTCCTGGGACTGGGACGAGCCGCCTCCAAAGGTTCGGGAATACGCATCCTGGCTGTTTGTGGTGCCGCCCCAGCTCAATGTGTAGGTGGCGCCGCCGGGTACGTTGCCGTTGATCGTGGGGCCGCCGTTGAGAGACGTGCTGTAGTCTTTAGAGCGGTTGAAGGAATACCCAGAAATGCTGTCCGTTGTATCCGTATGAGATGTGTTCAGCGTGTCGTTGTAGGCGTGTTTCAGTTCGCCCGAGATGGTCACATTGGGGATAAAATAATAGGTGGTGTTGGTCACCAGGTTGAATTTTTGCAGCACTCGGTCGATGTAGGCGGTTTCAATATTCACGTTGCGCCGCAAAGCCAGAGCCACGCACTCTTCAAGGGTCATCTTGATGGCGTTTTCCGGAGTGGTGTCTTTAAAAACTTTGGCAAGCTCCGCTATGTCGTCGTCTGTCGGTGAAGGAGCCGGCGTCATCTTTTTTTTGATGTCGTTTCTCAGGGAGGCGAAATCATCGGAGCTGTCTTCAGACGGTGCTGTCGTAACCTCCGCACGTTCGGCTGCGGCATCGGAGTACGACTGCAACGGGTCTGCCGGTGTTTTTTCCTCTCCAAAAGCTGCAGCGCCTGTGAAAAATATAAAATACACCAGGACCAAGGATATGAGCGAGAGGCAACCCCGGGGGGGCGAGATGTGTTTTTTCATAATTTCAACAAGTTCAGTGTAATTGAGAGTGTCGGCATAGACCTACTGCAACTGGCTATTTTCGCTTTCGTTTGTAAATGCATTCGATAGAAAAGTCTAACATTGCGAGCGTTATCCAAATCCGCTCACCATGCCGGGAGATTACCCTCATAGAGTTTCAAGTCAGTAAAGAGATTGTGTCATTATCTTGATTTAATGAATGCATTAAGGGAAAGTTCGTTTTGCATAAATAAATATTTAAAAGATATATCAAGCTGTTGTAGCCTGTATCTAGTATTTTTATTTGCCGCTTATGGAACATCGCTAGCTTTTAAAGGTGATATAAAATATAAAAATACTATTTATTTGTAATAAACTGTATCATATGGTTTTTTTCTTTTTGAAATAAGATTTAACAACACTGTGAATGCTTTAAATAAAAAATCTAAATACAATACTCCATGTGTTTTTACCAGCTAAAAGAACTTTACCGATTGAGATTTTTTGTGAAGTGAAGAAATGATTATGTAACTACATCTGTTTATGATTCATGTGGATTAGTGATTGTTCCTTTACTATTTAATTTCAACGCGGTTTCAAAAAAAAGTAATCACAAAAAGTATCTGACAAATATGATAGAATTGCCATACATAACTCAGAAATATCCTGTACGGACTTGATGGGATACGTATAGCTCATTAAAAACAGAAGTACTCGATTATCATTTTGATCTCATCCCCATTTATATTTTTGTCGCCAATGGCATAGGCATGTCTTGGAAGGTGGCATACCTGCCTTTCAATTGTATAAAGAAGCGGAGAAACGCGCGTCGGAGTGCTCCTGTAACCACTCTTATCGAAGGCGCCGGAGGGTGCAGCAGCGCGGCATTTGCTGGTATTGCATCCCGTTTCGCTTTTCAAGCACTGCTTTTTTTATTAAAGCACGGGGATGTCAGATACCGAGCAGTTATCTCAAGATCCTGAGGGCCGTGAAAGCCCTTCGCAGGACCCCGCAGAACAACCTACCGAGCAAGCGTCCGGACAGGAAGCGCTTGCCGCTCCCGAACGCCAGACTTTGATCGGGGAGATCGTCCGGATCACTTTTACCAACCAGGAAAACGGCTATACGGTCGCCAAGGTCAAGATGAAGGGCCGGCGCGACGCCGTGACCGTGGTGGGGACCATGCTCGATCCGTTGCCCGGGCAGCGGATTACCGCTGTGGGGGACTGGCAGGAAAACCCCAAGTACGGCGAACAGTTCAAAGCGGACGAGGTGCATTGTACGCTCCCCAGCACTAAGGCAGGGATCCGCCTGTTTCTCAAATCCGGCCTGATCAAGGGAGTGGGGGACACCTACGCGGACCGGATTGTGGACTATTTCGGCGCTGAAACCCTGGACATTCTGGACAGCGACCCCGAACGTCTGCTCGAGGTGGACGGTATCGGCAACAAAAAGCTCGAAATGATTAAGGATTCCTGGGCCGAGCAGCAGGACATCCGTGAGCTGATGATTTTTCTGCAGACCCAGGGGGTAAGCGCATCCTACGCGGTACGGCTGTTCAAGTTCTACGGAAAGGACGCCCTGCGGATCATCAAAAGCAATCCCTACAAGCCGGCCATGGATATCCCGGGCATCGGCTTTCTCACCGCGGACCGCATTGCGGCCAAGCTGGGCATTGCCAAATACAGTGCCGAACGGGCCGAGGCCGCGGTCATTTATATGCTGCGGCAGATGACGGAAAAGGGCCACGTGTTCGTGCCGCGCCAGGAATTGGCGGACTTGTGCGCCAAACAGCTGGACGTGCCCGAGGAACCGTTGCTCAAGGCCGTTGAGATACTGCGGCTGGAGCAATGGCTGTACGAGGAGCCCCTGGAAAAAGAAGGGGAAGAACGCGACTCGGCCGTGTACCTGGCGCCCTTTCATGTGGCCGAGTGCGGCATTGCCAAAAAACTGGGCAAGCTCCTGGCCACGCCCAAGACCGTTCGCCCCATCAAGGCCGAACAGGCCATCGACTGGGTGCAGAAGACTTTTGACCTGACCCTGGCCACGAACCAGGCCGAAGCCATCCGCCAGGCCGCGGACCGCAAAGTGCTGGTGATCACGGGTGGTCCGGGCACGGGTAAAACCACCATCATCAACGCGGTGCTGCGGATTTTTTCCAAGCTCGAATCCCAACCTCTGCTGGCTGCGCCCACGGGCCGGGCGGCCAAGCGTATGGCCGAGGCTACCGGGCGCGAGGCCAAGACCATCCACCGGCTGCTCGAGTATCTGCCCCAGACGGGATCCTTCAAGCGCAACGAGGAAACTCCCCTGGAGTGCAGTCTGTTGATCGTGGACGAAGCCTCCATGATCGACACGGTTCTGATGTACCATCTGCTCAAGGCCGTGCCCCTGGGCGCGACACTGATTCTGGTGGGAGACGTGAACCAGCTGCCCTCGGTGGGACCGGGCAATGTGCTGCGCGATATCATCAACTCCGGCGCGGTGCCCGTGGTGGAGCTGAACGAAATTTTCAGGCAGGCCCGGGAAAGCGCCATCATCGTCAACGCCCACTCCATCAACGCCGGGCGTATGCCCAATCTGGAAAGCTCGCGCGAGGTTCTTTCGGACTTTTATTTCATCCGCCGCCCGGATCCGGAAACAGCCGCGGACCTGATTGTGGATCTGGTCAAGAACCATATCCCGCGTCGTTTCAAGCTGGATCCCTTCAACGACATTCAGGTGCTCACCCCCATGCACAAAGGCGCGGCGGGAGCCACCAATCTGAACAAGCGGCTGCAGGAAGCCCTGAACCCCGGACAGCAGTCTTTGACCCGGGGCGGCCGGACCTTCAAACTGCACGACAAGGTCATGCAGATCCGCAACAATTACGACAAGGAAGTCTTCAACGGTGACATCGGCCGCATTGTCCGGATTTATGAAAACGCGGCCCTGGACGTGCTTTTCGATGACCGCGAGGTGCAGTTCACCGCGCCGGAGCTGGAAGAGATCGTGCAGGCCTACGCCGTATCCGTGCACAAGTCCCAGGGCAGCGAGTATCCTGCCGTGGTGGTGCCGGTGCTGACCCAGCATTACGTTCTGCTGCAGCGCAATCTGATTTATACGGCCATCACCCGTGGGAAAAAGCTGGTGATCCTGGTGGGCACCGAACGGGCTCTGAAGATCGCCGTCAACAATAATGAAACCCAGAAGCGCCACACGCTCCTGGAAAAACGTCTCAACCCCAAATCCGCCGTCCCTCTGGAATGCGTTTCTGAATGACGCAATCATGGCCGGTCTTGGAGGGTTCGCCATGTTTTCTCGCCCCCTGCGTTTCCAGCCTGCTGTGTTTTTCGTCCTGTTTTTGCTGTTGTGCAGTCTGCCCGGTGTGCTGGGCGGGTGCGCCAAATGTCCGGTAACTTGTCCGCAGCCCTACGAACTCCGTGACCTGCAGGTAAACGACCTGCGCGAGATCCCCCAGGATCTGCTCTATTACGCGCGCCAGGCCGGGGCGGACAAGCCGTTGCTGACGCCTCAGCGCCAGAAAGCCTTGCAGGAGACATTTCTGAAACGCTTTTTCAGCCCCTGGCAAATGGATAAGTCCGCCCTGACCGCCGAACAGGCGCTCTGGGGCATCGGCTCCTACGGCTCCAAGCAGGGCTTTGGCGAGAACAAACTGCAGCGCGACAAGGAATGGATGCGCGCGCAGGTGGCCAATGCGCGCCCCGCGAGTTTTCCCAGCCTGGCGCAGAAAGCCATTCTTGTGCAGGACAGCGCTGTACGAGTCTTTCCCACGGACAAGCCGTTTTTCTATGATTTCAACTGGGCGGGCGAGGGCTATCCGTTCGATTACTTCCAGAATTCGGCTCTACCGGCTGGAACGCCCGTATTACTGACGCATCAGTCCGCGGACGGGGCCTGGCTGTTCGTGGAATCCGGCCTGGTTTCGGGTTGGGTGCACGCGCAGAATACGGCAACGGTGGATGTTGATTTCATGACCGCGTACCAGACGGGCGAGTACGCCGCGCTGCTGGCCGATGACGTGCCGCTGCGTACGGCTGAGGGCCGTTTTGTGCTGCGCGCCGGAGTGGGAGCGCTTTTTCCGCTGCGTTCGGGCGGACCGGACGCTGTGGCTTTGCTGTTGCCGGTACGGGATTTCAACGGCCGGGCCGTGCTGGTGCCCGGAAATGCGGATGCCGGTTCCGTCGCCGCCATGCCTCTGGCCGCAACTCCCGGCAATTTCGCACGGGTGGCTACTTCTCTGATGGGGCAGCCCTACGGTTGGGGCGGACTGTACGGGGATCGCGACTGTTCGGCGCTGCTGCGGGACCTGTATACGCCCTTCGGCATCTGGCTGCCGCGCAATTCCAGTGCCCAGGCCAAAGCCGGCAGCGTACAAGAGCTGGAAGGGGAGTCGCGTGAGGCGAAAGAACGTATTGTGCGGGACAAGGGTATACCTTTCCTGACCCTGCTGGGCATGCGCGGCCATATCATGCTCTATGTGGGCGAATACAAAGGCCGGGCCGTGGTTTTTCAGAACATCTGGGGTTTGCGCCTGCAGCATTCCGATTCCGCTTGCGAACGTTCCGGACGCCTGATTATCGGCCGGGCCGTTTGTACGTCGCTGGATCCCGGAACGGAAGTCCCGGACGTCCGGCGGGCGGAGAAGCGGTTAGTGGATCGTATCAGCACAATGACTTTTGTAGGTCGGTGATTGAACTGTATGCTGCTGCGGACACCTCAACGCCGGGTGGGGGTGCAGAAGTGCATGGAGAGCGTGTATTGTAAAGACTAAAACAACAGAACCGCCCGAATAGATTTGCTGCCGAACTATTGCCGGTCTGCCGGGGCTGCGTGAAAGCATGCGATGCCAATCCCGAGGCTGAAAGGCTGTATCAGGAGTTAATTTCTACCTTTTCCGCAGAGATACCCATCCAACTGCGAGCATGAGCAGTGTAAAAAAACAAAATCCCAGGCGGTTGGTGGTCGGGGCGTCGTAGGGGGAATTTCCTGAAGAGTCCGTTTTGTTAAAATTGGCGGTAAGCGCTGTATCGGAGGTGATCGTAAGCGTCAGGGAATTTTCGCTGCCAGATACGGCGCCCGACCAGCCGGTGAAGCTGGAGTCCGTATCGGCCGTCGCGGTCAGAACCACCTGGTTGTCTTCCACGAATTCCGAAGTGCAATCGTTGCCGCAATCAATGCCGGACGGCGAACTGGAGACTGTTCCCGTTCCGGCGCCATCGTTGCGTACTTTCAGGGTATGAAGCACGATATGGAAAAGCACTACGGAGTTGCTGGACCGGGCTGCAACATATACGTCGCTGTTGTCCGGACTGACGGCCAAATGATACGGATCGTTCAGATCGTCGATGCCGTCCGTTCCATTTTCGAAATATTCGAGACTGCTCAGTAACCCGGTTTCGGTATTCCGGACGAAGACCACCAGGGTGTCGGAGTAGTGGCCGCTCGCATACAGAAACTCCCCGTCAGGGCTGAGCTCCAATCCATAGACGCCATCCAAACCCTCCACGCCCCCTTCGCCGTTTTTGTAACATGTCAGATAGTTCAATTCGCCTGTGGCGGCGTTACAGGCGAACGCGACCACGGCATCGTCGTAAAAACCTGCGACATAAACATACTTGCCGTCGGGACTGACCAGCACGGATCGGGCGCCGCGCAATCCCTCCACGCCTCCTTCGCCGTTTTTGTAGCAGGTCACGTATGTCAGCGTGCCCGTATCGGCGTCGCGGACGAATACGGCCACGGCGTAATCATCTCTGCCCGTGGCATAGACGTACCTGCCGTCGGGGCTGACGGCCACTGACATGCAGGTCTGCAACCCGTCCACGCCGTCCACACCATCCGTATAGCTTGCTCCGTATGTCAACTGACCCGTGTCCGCGTCCCTGAGGTAGAGCCCGACCGTGGAGTCGTTTTTGCCCGCCACGTACACATGTTTGCCGTCGGGACTTACCTGCACGCGGGCTGGAAAATACAGTCCGTCTTCGCTGCCACTGCTGTGCGCGATAAACTCCACAAAAGACAAGGTCCCCGTGGATTCGTCGCGGCTGCAGACCGTGATGCCCCTCCCGGTATAAGCTGCAACGTACATGTATTTGCCGTCCGGACTCAGGGTCAGATACTGCGGTCCATCCATTACCGCCGCGCCGGGTTCGTATGAAGCGACAAAACTCAGCTCTCCAGTGCCGTTGTTTCTTGCGAAGAGAGCGATGGCATCTTCATTGTATCCTGCCGCGTAAACATACTCACCGTCCGGGCTGACCGTGACGGCCCATGCAGCTTCCAGTCCCTCCACGCCGTCCTTTCCGTCAACGTAGCTGGCCTCGTATGCCAGACGGGCCTGGGCCACTGAGGCAGGGACCGTAAGCAGCACAAGCAGCAGAGACAGGGCGCAGCTTGTTCGCATTGATAACAAAACGGAATGCCTGAGAAAAAGCATCGTGAGTTTCTCCTGTCCACGCATTTGATCCATGGCCGCCGCCTGACGAATAAGAAAATGCCGTTGCAATCAAAAAAGCCCTCCGGTTGCGCTATCCGCCCGAATCAGAGCCGAAATGAGATGCTACTTGCAATGATAATGGATGGGTGTTTCTATGTAAATATTTGAAAATAAAGAGTATTAGTGATGAAATTGATATGATGCGGGACGAAATCTGAAAAAGCAGGGATGAAATATGGAGAAACAGGGACGAAATAAAAAAAGGAAAAAATCAGGCCGAAGCCGGAAGCAGGATGCTGACTTCGACCCAGCCGGCGTTTTCGCTGATGGCGAGTGAAGCCGAAGTTCCATAGAGCAGATGCAACCTTTCCCGCAGGTTGGCCAGCCCCACCTGAGGGGAGACCGGGGATTGTTGCTGCTTGATCAATTTGCCGGAATTTTTGACGAGCAGGGAGAGCGTAGCGTTTTGCAGGGAGGATTCAACGATGACTTGTAGCGGCAACTCACTGGTCTTCATGCCGTGTTTGATGGCGTTTTCCACCACAGGTTGCAGAAGCATGTCCGGGACCGGCAATTTGCTGGTTTCCGGAGCGATGCGGAAGTCGACCCGGAGGTTTTCGCGGAAGCGTACGGATTCGATCTCCAGGTAGACCCGCACTGCGTCAAGATCATTTTTGAGAGGGGTAAGGGGTTGTTGTTGGCTCGTCAGCGCGTTGCGAATGTATTTGAAGAGTTTGTGCAATAATTCCGTCATTTTTTCCGGCGAACGGCGGGCGAGCACGTCGATGGTGTTCAGGACGTTGAAAATGAAGTGCGGATTGAGCTGGTGGCGCAAAGCGCCGAGGCGGGTTTGCAGGGCCAGCTGTTCGGCTTGGCGGGCCCTTTCCCGTTCGGCTTCAGCTGTTTTCTCGGCGGTGACGTCGGTTGCCATGCCCAGGTAGCTGGTGATTTGTCCGTTCGCGTCGCGTTCCAAGGCTACGTGCATCAGACACATGAGGGTTTCTCCATCGAGCCGCCTGAGCTGGAACGGAAAACGCATCAGTCTCCCCTGTTCCCGCAGAGTTTCCTGTGCGGCCGTTCTTTCCGCCGGATTTGCATAGATGGCGCTGATGTCGGTCTGCTGCAGTTCTTTCAGGGAGCCAGCTTTGACAAGCTGGAGCATGGCCTGATTGGCAGAGAGGAAATAGCCCTGCGGTGTGACCTGAAAAATGCCTTCAAGCGCATTGTCGAAAATAGAGCGGTATTTTTTTTCACTGGCCACCAGGTTCGAACGTTGTTTCTGAAGCCGCTCTGCCATGGAATTCAAACCAGCAGCCAGATCGCCGATGTCGTCGTTGGATAGCTTCGTTACTCTGGCGTTGAAGTTTCCTTCACTGACCAGGCTGACCATCTGGGAGCAATCCCGGAGCCTGGCCAGCAAAGGCCGCATCGACAGACCGGAAATTCCCCATACCAGCAGGAACAGGCCCAGGGCGATGCCCCAGGTCGCGTATTTGACCGTATTGACGGGTCTCAATACCTCGGAGAGTGTTGTTTCTACGACAATCAGCCACCTCGGCTGGTCCATCCATTTGAAAACGGCCAGCCGTTCCGCGTCTTCCCGTTTGTAGGTCATGAACTTTCGGCTGTCGCCCTTGTCGGGAATCATGAGAGGAATGTCCGGCATTTTGTACGGAGTCTCGAAAACCAGTGCGGCATCGTGCAACGAGCTCCTTTCCGATTTCAGTCCCGGGGAAAAGACAAAAATTTTTTTGAGCTTGCCCGGCCAGAGGGGGGAGAGGTATTTATTCCCGAACCATTGCACGTCGATGACTGCGCGCAGAACGCCTGCTATACGCCCTTCGTGAACGACAGGTACGGTGACGACAATTACAGGGCGTCCGCTGGAAGCGGCTGTAAAGACACCTTTTATGGTGGTTTCTCCTTGAATTGCGGACAAAAAATCTTCCCGCCCGCTTACGACGCGCTGCATTTTTTCCATGCCGACTCGAGACGGTATGGATGAAGCAATGCAGGCTGCCGAAGCATCATGCAAGTTAACGGTTTGCAAGATGGGGTCGCTGGCAACGACACTTTGGAATATCCGCCCCAGTTTTTCAGAACTTGTACCGGGACGCTGACTGTTGATCAGTTGCATAACCAGCGGTAAGCCGGCCAAAAATTCCATCCTGGCAACCAGAAGCCGGAAACGTTCGTCGATTTGCGCCCGGACCAGGCGGGCGTTTTCATCCAGATCGTCTATGGCCGCGTCCATGAGGTTGCGACGGCTATGGTGTATATGGAAAAGCTGTCCGCAAACACGGACAGGGCGATGATCGCTCCCAGCAGCAGAGTCAATTTGGATCGCAGGCTCATGGCGCGTTAAAGGTCCTGTTCAGGTGCTTTTTGAGAATTGTGATTGCGGAGCGGCCCAGTGGCAGCACGTTGGCCGACTCATGGAAATGGACTTCTCCTCCCCTGGGATGCGGGGAAAGATCCGCCAACCGCGCCGAATTGATTATCGTGGACCTGTCGAGTTGAATAAAGGGCGGAAAAGGCAGGCGTTTCAGCCAGTTGTGCAGAGGGATCCTGACTTTGAGCGCATTGTCATTTCCGGTGGACATGATCAGGGTGTAGTTGCGTTCGGAAACAATGAATTCGATCTGGCGAACAGGAAGCAGCAGGTGCCGCCGGTCCGCACAAATATAGATTTGATCCTCTTCCGCCAGAGGTTGCCGCGGTTGTTGCCGTTGCGTCTGTTTGGCAAGCCGATGCACGGTATCGGCCAGTCGGTTCCGGGAGATGGGTTTGAGCAGGTAGTCCAGCGCGTTTACCTCAAAGGCGTGCAGCGCGAATTCTTCATAGGCGGTGACGAATACGACATGGGGCAAAACAGGGAGCGTGTCCAGCACGTCGAAGCCCGTGCCGCGCCCTAATTCGATATCCAGAAACAAAACATCGGGTTTGTGCTCCGCAATAATTCTTGTGGCTTCTGCAACCGTGGAAGCCTCACCGGTAACGTTGATCTGCGGGTGCTCCGCCAGCAGTTCGCGCAGATTTTCCCGGGCCCAAAATTCGTCATCAACAATGATGGCGGACAATGTATCGACCATGTTTTACCCCATGTTTTTTTGGTCAACATCGATTGCGGGTCGGCTTCGGGCCATGCTTCCACGCATAGATCTATTGGAATAGATAAAATCAGAATACCGGATGCTTGTCCAGGTGTTCCGGGAAATCAGAATCACCGGACCGTCGACGATGGTTCGGAAAAGGGGATCTACAGCTCAATGAGGTCCATCCCCTCCTCAACCATGGCTCCTACCACGCTTTCGGAGTTTTCGAAGGATGGGTAACCGAAGACGATGTGCGTTATCAGCCGGATGAATTTTATAGATGCCCATGGCGTCGGAGCTGCACCAATACAGGTGTTGCCCGAGTATGTGCAGTCTGTCTGTAATATCCTGAATTACTTTGCGTACTTCCAGGCTAACGATGGGCTGGAACGGGGAAACTGTTCCCGGTTTACTCTTATAGCCAGGGAAAAAGGGTTTTTTGCATTCATTATTATTGAATGCATGGAGGTGTTATTAGTGAATGGATTTCGAAAATCATATTTTATTAAGAAATACTATTGATCTATTTTGAAATAGTGGCTAGTTATACTTATCTATGTATAATTGTGTTTTATAAAAAGTTGTTTTTTCTTAAAAATGCTATCGAACATTGGGGCAACAACTGTTCATTTTTCAAAATATATTGAAAAGTTATGCTCCCTGTTTTTTGGAGGAAGGGCTGCAATGCCTTTTTTTCCAGTTAAATAGCAAGATAATAATATACCTACTTGGAAGGTATGAATCTAGTTGGTGTAGTCCGGGGGCTTCTTAACTTCTCAAAGCAAAGGGACCACGCACTGTAAATTTGATCTTTTTTTCTATCTCTAATGCATTGGGGGATTTGATGAATTTATCCAGCTATTATGAAGTTCATTTGTCTTGTAAGCGGGGTTGGTACGTAAACAAAATCAAGTCATCTCTTTTAGCAATACTGTTGTGTTTCGCTTTGTTTAGTACCATGACGGAAACACTTTACGCGGCACCATCAATTACTTTGGCACAATCAACAATGACTGTGAGCGAGCAAGAAGCTGCTGCATACCAGCTGATTTTCAGCGGCGCTACAATGACGGATGCTTCCTCTGAATCGAACAGGCTGGCTTTTTTCTGCGGAGACGCTGACACGAGTCTGGACAGGCTGGATGAATTCTATTTCAACACCGACGGCACGGGTATCACGGTCGATAAACATGATCTTAATCTGGACGGTACAAAAGTCGCCTATATCGACGGAGGCAAATGGGGCAGTACGCTTTTTTTGCTTTTTGAGGCCGGTGTCACGGTCACGCAAAAAAACAGATTGCTGCAGAACATCCTCTGGCGCAACAATGCGAACACGCCGCCGGCGCAGCGTACCATCTATGCGCAGGTCAGGTATGGAACCGGAGGCGGTAATCCGGACACTGTTCTTGCCTCAGGCAGCCTTGTCGTCAACATAACGGCCAGCAACAGTGCGCCTCGCAACCGAACCAGCACGGTCATGACGGAGCTCGATCTGTCCGCAGTGCATGATGTGTATCAAGATCTCGATGGCTGGACGATTGCCCGATATCCCACGAAAAGCTTCACAAATGCATCCTATGACGGCTCCACGCGGATACAGACCGTAACCGATGATGACACTTCCGAGAGCTTTCACGGATACAAATATTTTGCGGGAGACGCCACCAAGGCTTCCGTGCAGATGTATGTGCCCTCCAAGTGGAGCGGAGTCAGCGGCGAAGTACGCTGCGGCTTGTGGATTGATGCGTACACCGACGCGGGGGCCCTGGTCAGTTATCCCATTGTAATGGTGCAGCAGAAAGCCGGTGCCAGCGCCCCGAGTACGGTGCGATTCTGGGATGAAAACAAGGGTGACTGGGAAGACAAGGACCTGCCGGCGGATGTGAAGCTCGATTCCTGGATGATAATGACAGTAAGCATGGCCGACGGCACAGCTACTATTTCTCTCACAGGCACGCGTACTTCAGGGGGAAGTTTTTCATTGAGTCATTCGGTGACTGCTGCAACGGCGACGAACCTGCGGGAATTGTGGCTGGCAACCAAAGTTGCTGCCACGGGCGAGGAATATACGACCTATTGGGACAATCTCACCTGGAATACGGGCGATGCGAGTTCCAGCCAGGTCTGGACTACGATTACCACCCAGAAAGACGTCAGGGTGCCCATATCCGGCTTGCTGGTGGCGGATGTGGATGCGGGTGATACACTGACAACGGTATTGACCACCAGTGAGGGGGCGCTGTACGCAACCGGTTCCGGGGCGGCTATTTCCGGCAGCGGTTCCGGAAGGCTGAGCATTCAGGGGACCGTGAGTCAGATCAATGCGGCCTTGGCCTACCTGTCCTTCACCCAGACCTCGACCCTGTCCAGCGGCAGCATTTACGTCACCACCACGGATGCGGGTGGCTTGAGCGATACGGACACCATCACGTTCAACTTGTCTTATTCGGATAACGACAGCGACAACATAATCGATAACATCGAAGACCAAGTAACTTCGTACGACAGCAGTGACGATAGCAGCGACGACAGCGGCGACGGCAACGGCGACGGTACTGCGGACAGGCTTCAGGATAATGTCACTTCGCTGTATATTGCCGATGCGTCCCGTATGCTGACAGTGGCGAGTTCGGACAACAAACCCCTTGCCAAAGTTGAAGCTTTGCCGGCCAGCAGTGCGGAAAAAGGAGCCAACGGATTTACGCCGACTTCTCTCTACGGTCTTGTGTCGCTGAAAATCTCCGGACTTTCAAGCGGACAGACTGTCACCATGACCATCTACATGGACAAAGATACGAGCATCAAAGGTTGCTGGAAAATGAACCGCTATACGAACAATTGGGATAATATAGCAACAATCATCAGGCATAGTGGAAATAAAACCATCATCACCTTTGATCTGACCGAAGGGGGTGCTTACGACACCGACAGTTCCTCGCAGACCATCACGGACCCCTTCAACCTCAGTTCGGATAGTACCGGAGGAGGGACGTCCATCGAGGTGCCGACTTTGCGTATTTTTTAATCTTTCGGCCCCGGTTCATGTGACCGGGGCCGAAAAGTTAAAGCTCAGAGCAGTTGTGTTGCATCGATCTGCTTTCCCTGACGACCCGTCATATACCTGGTCTGCGGGGGAATAACGATGCCTGACCTTGCTTCATTGTTTTTCAGGAAAGGATTTTTTGCAGAAAAGGTCCCACGGCGTCCACGCCGTGTTCGTCGATGACATTGATGGTTGCCGTGCCGATGACCGCGATGTCCACCTTGCCTTTAAGGAAGTCCACATCGGCTTTGTCCTTGACGCCGAAGCCCAGGGCCAGGGGCAGGTCCGTGGCTGCGCGGCAGCGATCCAGGTAGGCGTCCAGATCCGCGGAAAAATTAGTCTGCGCCCCGGTGACGCCCTTGCGCGCCACGCAGTAAATGAAGCCGTCCGCAAAGTCGGCGATATAGCGCATCCGCTGGTCCGTGCTGGTGGGCGTGAACAGAAACACGGGCGTCAGGTTGTGTTTTTTCATGGCCTCCAGGTATTCGTCGCCTTCCTCGGGGGTGACGTCCGCCACAATGGCTCCCTGCAGTCCGGCCGCGGCCATGTCCTTGGCGAAATTGTCCGGACCGTATTTGAAGAGGATGTTGTAATAGCTCATGAATAGAAAAGGGATGGGGAAGCGTTCGGCCAGTTTTTTGGCGCATTCGAAGCATTTGGCCACAGTGGAACCGCTGTCCAGGGCGCGCTGGTTAGTCCGCAGAATCACCGGGCCGTCGGCGATGGGCTCGGAAAAGGGGATCTGCAGTTCGATGAGGTCCACCCCTGCCTCCACCATGGCTTCCACCACGCGTTCGGAGTCTTCGAAGGACGGGTAGCCGAGGACGATATGCGTCATCAGCAGGATGTCCTTTTCCTTGCGTTTGTTCTGGATATATTCTTTAAGCATTGTAGCTCTCCGCTTTTTTCCGGATAAAATCTTTCCATTTGGGGTCGTCAATGGCGTCCGCCACCGTGAAGATGTCTTTGTCGCCGCGCCCGGACTGGTTGATGATAATGCTGTCCTCGGGCGTGAGCTGCCCGGCTTCCTTGAAGGCCTGGGCAAAGGCGTGGGAGGATTCCAGCGCGGGAATCAAGCCTTCCTTTTTCACGGCTAGGGACAGCGCGGCGACCACTTCCTTGTCCGTGGCGGCTTCAAACCGTACGCGCCCCGTATCATGCAGGTGCGAGAGAATGGGGGAGACGCCGACGTAATCCAGCCCGGCGGCCACACTATGGGTTTCGAGCATCTGGCCGTCGTCGTTCTGGAGGAAGTAGGTCTTGTAGCCCTGCGCCACCCCGACGCTGGAGTCCGGGCAGGCCAGGCGTACGGCGTGCATCTTGGATTCAATGCCGTGGCCGCCGGCTTCCACGCCCACCAGCTCGACCTCCTGGTCCTCAAAAAAGCCACTGAAGATCCCCATGGCGTTGGAACCGCCGCCCACACAGGCATAGACCCGTTTGGGCAGCTTGCCCGTACGGTCCAGAATCTGCTTGCGGGCTTCCATGCCGATGACGGACTGAAACCAGGCCACCATCTCCGGGTAGGGGTGCGGACCGCAGGCCGTGCCCAGCACGTAGTGCGTATCGTTCATGTTGGTGACCCAGTCGCGGAAAGCTTCGTTGATGGCGTCCTTGAGGATGCGGGTGCCCTGGGTGACCGGGACCACCGTGGCGCCCAGCTGTTCCATCCAGAAAACATTGGGCCGCTGGCGTTCGACGTCCACTTCGCCCATGTAGATGGTGCAGTCGAAACCGAATTTGGCGGCCATGGTGGCCGTGGCCACGCCGTGCTGTCCAGCGCCGGTCTCGGCGATAACGCGTTTTTTGCCCATGCGTTTAACCAGCAGCCCCTGGCCCATGACGTTGTTGGCCTTGTGCGCGCCCGTATGGTTCAGGTCCTCGCGCTTTATATAGATGCGCGCGCCGCCGAAATGGTCGCTGAGATTATCCGCGTATGTCAGCGGTGTGGGCCGGCAGGAGTAGCTGGACATCAGCTCGACGTAATCCTGCCAGAAGGTCGGGTCGGCCTTGGCGTCATTGAACGCTTTTTTGAGTTCGTCAAAAGTGGCGACAAGAATCTCCGGGAGAAACGCGCCGCCGAATTGTCCGTAATATCCGGCTTTAGGCATTGGACAGGCCTCCAATGGTTTGGGTGAAAACAAAACGGTCCGTCCGGCAGTACAACGCGGAATAGATGGCGTTGGGCGCGTCGGGAAAGTGCAGGTAGCGGGCCACGTTCAGAATGGCGGTTGATTTGGAAAGCGCCAGCAGCCGGGCCAGGTCCGCATCCGGGTAGATTATCCGGAAGTGCTGCTGTCCTCCGGAGCATTCCAGGTGAAAGCGGTCCCGTACGAGCTGCGACAGGGACCGGCCGCTGAGGTCGATATCCGCGATGCCCGCGAACAGGGCGGGGTGCAGGTAAATGTCCTCCACCAGCACGGGCGTATCCTCCACATGGCTGAGACGCCGCAGAAAATAGGCGCTGGAGCGGGAAAACGGATTGTCCGGATCCTCGTCCACGTCCTGGAGCCGGGCTGCTTCGAGGAGTTCGACCCTCAGGCTGTGGCCTGTCTTCCGGAAGGAAGCCATGGTCCCGGCCAGGGAAAACAGGTCGACCTCTTCGCGCTGCGGGGCCACATAGGTGCCGGATCCGCGTCTGCGAGTCAGGATCCCCCTGCGGACCAGGCTGTCGATTGCCTGGCGTACGGTGGGGCGGCCAATGCCGTGCTCCGCGGCCAGAACATTTTCCGAAGGAATACGCTGTCCTTCGGTAAATTGTCCTTCACGGATCTGCGTCAGCAGCAGTTCTGCGAGCTGGTGGTACAAGGGAAGTGGCGAGTTCTTGTTCAACATGATGGAAAGAGTGTATGGGAAATTGGTAAAGTTGTCAATACAACTTTGCTGGTTTGAAGAGCGTCCCCGAAAAAAAAATCAGAACCTCATTGCTTACCGACCAATGAAATTCATCGAATACCCGGGCATGCGAAAAATTCACTCCCCGCTGCTCGTCCTGAAAATATACTGGCAACAGCTGTCGACTGATCCGTTCAGCTACAATGGCCGAATGGACAATCAGGCCCCTTGCCGAACTGCTTTTTGCATACCAATCCTAGCATTGTAATTCATTGAGCAGTTCAAAAGACTTTTAGCTAGTAACGGATACAGCTATATCTCATTGTATTTTATGTGTTGTAGGAAATATGTTCAAATTTTGAACACTTTATTTCTTTGTAATTTTTATGCTATTGAGTGAAAAGTCATATTTTTAACTGATCATGAAGGATTTGATACGCACAATTAAGGATAAAAATAAATTAAAAAGCTGCTTTATGCCTTTTTATGCAGATACTATTAAATTTTTAACAGTGTGTTGTATGAAAAATGCATTCTGATAACTGTGTAAAATACTCTAATCTGGTATGATAGCCATCTTGCGACCTCTGCTTCTGTGTATAGGAATAATCCTGACTTTGCTGCAACCAGCGACCTTGCTTGCAGAGCAAAAGGTTCCGGCAAAAAAAGAAACCATAGCGGCCGGTTCGCAGGATCAGGCGTGCGAGACACGTCTTCTGGAGCAGCTGGGTGCAGTGGCGGATCCCGAATTTGAAATCTCGATCATTGATTTCGGGCTCGTCCGCGAGGTCCGGTGCGACGCTTTGAAAAAGATCAACACCATCACCATCATCCCAACCTCGCCGTTGTGTCCGTATCTCAAGGAAATGGTCGCGGATATCAAGGCGGTGTCCACGGAGCTGTACCCGCAGCGAGAAGCCAGAGTTATTGTGGATATGGAAACCGGCTGGTCTCCTTCGCTAATGACGGCAAAGGGAAAAAAGATGTTCTGGGGAGAGGAGTGATGGTTTTACAGGCCTTGTCGCTGGGCGCCTCTGCGGGCGTCTACTGTATGAGCAAATGCGCGCCTTCGCTGGCATCTCTGCTTCTGGTCGCCCCGCAGAAAGGCTTGAAAAACGGGGTCTGTCTGCTGGGTGTGTTTCTAAGCGGCAGGCTTGCCGCCTATTGTCTGCTCGGCGCGCTGGCGGGCCTGGCCGGAAGTCTCGGCGGTTCGCTGCCCCACAGTAAGTTGTTTTTCGCGTTCACTGACATTGCGCTGGGAGCAATGCTCATTGCCCAGGTTTTCAGGCGTTCCTGTACGGGCTGTCCGGGCGGGCGGGAATTTCTGGGAACGAAAAAGGCTTTGTTTCTTGCCGGCGTGCTTAACAGCGTTACGCTTTGCCCTCCTGTTTTACTGGCCTTAACCGTCGCGGTGGAAAAAGGGAGTCCATTACGGGGACTGCTGTTCTTTCTGTTGTTTTTTCTTGCTTCCTCTATGTATCTGCTTCCTTTTTCATTGCTGTCCGTCAAAATACGGCATCGTTATATGGTTTCCTTTTCCAGGATTGTTTGTGCCTGTGTGGGCTTGTATTTTGTCTGGCGTGGCATTTCATTCACTTTCACCGATTCGTACGTTACATACTAAGGGGCCTCAATGAAATTTCAAATGCAGATGACTTTAGGCAATGTGGCCATGCTGTGTATGATTTTTATCGGTTGCTTTTATGTGTTCACAGTCATGGAGGATTTTCTAAAAGTGGACAAGGCGCAGTCGTCCACTGTGGATCTGATTCAGGTTGCCGGCGAACTGAGCAGTTCCATGCGCGCTCTGGAAGCAAGTGTGCGCAACTATATGCTTACCGGAAAGCAGGAGTATCTGACTCCCTATCAGGAATTGCAGAAAAAATATGTGGATCTGACGGAAAAAGCCATTGAAATCGGATCTGTCATCGGCATGAATACGGAACTGCTAGCGGACGCGCAAGGGTTGATGGGCAAATGGTACGAGCAGGAAGCCGAGCCCTCCATTGCGGATCGCAAACGTATGGATATGACACCGGATGAACGCAAGCGGCAGGCGGTTAACGGCAATATGGTCAAGATAGAACAGGTCCTGGACCCCCACATGCTGCGCGAGTACCAGAGGCTTTTTTCCAAAATGACAGGTCTTGCCAGCCTGATAACGGATATTGAGGGGAACGCCGTCAAGGAGCAGAGCTTTGACGAATTCAGTACCTTCTGTTTCGGCCTGATCCGGGCCAACAAGGAAGGCGGAAGGCGTTGTACGGTTAATGACGTGAAGGGCGGAAAGGTGGCCAATGAGACCGGCAAGCCCTATGCCTATACCTGTCATGCGGGCCTGGTTGACTTTGCCGTTCCGATCATAGTGGATGGCGTTCAGATTGGTTCCTGGTTGGGCGGGCAGGTGCTTACGGAGCAGCCCGACTATGAGAAGTTCAGGAAGATCGCCGGGGAACTGGGCATTGATCCCGTAAAAATGTTTGAAGCCGTACAGAAAATCCCAGTGCTCACTAAGGAGCGGGTCGAGAGTGCGGCCGCTTTTCTGCAACTTTTGGCCAACAGCCAGTCCGAAGTGGGTAATATCAATTTCATGTGGTCGAAGATTACGGAGCGTCTCGATTCCGGGGTAGGACAGAAAATACTCGCCGAAGCGCAGAGCAGGTTGTCCGCATTCGTTTCCGAATTGAAGCAGGTTCGCGCTCAGGACAAGGTCGCAATGGATGCCTCTTTTCGAACTTTGAAACTCTTGCTGTTGTCCGGCATAGGGATTCTTACGGCTCTGACCATCGTGATACTGCTGTTCAACAGGCGGACCATCCGCAACCAGATCGGCGGCGACCCGAAGGAAATTGCCATGGTGGCCGAACGCATTGCCGCAGGTGATGATTCCCTTAATTTTGATTCCATTGAAAACGCTAAGGGCATTTACCTTGCGATCATTCATATGCACCGGCAATTGCAGAAAATATTTCGTGAGATGGAAGAGGAACGGGAAAGGGCCGAACAAAGGGCTCAGGTGGCGCTGGAAGCCCAGGCCGAAGCCGACAAGGCGAAGCAGGAAGCGGAACAGGCCAAGCGCGACGGCATGCTTGCCGCGGCAGGGACTGTTCAGGATATCGTACTGCGCGTTTCTTCTGCCGCGCAACAGCTGTCCAATCAAATTGAGGAAGCCTCCAACGGAGCGGCTTCGCAACAGGAACTGGCGACGGGAACAGCCGCGGCCATGAGCCAGATGAACGCTTCTGTGGTGGAAGTGGCGCAAAACGCCTCATCCGCTGCATCGGATGCGGAAAACGCGCGCGAACGAATTACCTCCGGCAATGAAACTATCAGCAATGTGGTGTCCGTGATTGAGGCCATTAATAAGCAGTTCAGCATTCTTGAAAGCGAGCTGGATGATTTGAACAAGCAGGTAGGGGGCATTGATTCGATCATGAACGTCATTTCGGATATTGCGGATCAGACCAATCTGCTGGCGCTCAATGCCGCCATTGAAGCCGCGAGGGCGGGAGAGGCCGGGCGCGGATTTGCTGTTGTTGCAGATGAAGTACGCAAACTCGCGGAGAAAACCATGCACGCCACGGGCGAAGTCACCACCGCGGTCACGTCCATTACGGATTCCACTGCCCGTAATGTGAACCACATGCGATCCACTCGGGAAGAGGTGGAAAATTCCATTGCCATGGTCGGCGCTGCCAGAGAGGTTTTCAGCGAAATCCTGGCAAGTGCGGACAACAACTTCACGCAGGCGCAGAATATTGCCACTGCTTCGGAGGAACAGGCCAGTACGTCCGAGGAAATTTCCAGGTCAATTGAGATGGTAAACACCACCTCGCAACAGACCGCTTCGGCCATGGACGAAGCCAATCAGGCGGTTGTGGAGCTGGCCAGTCTGGCCGCTGAACTGGAAAGTCTGGTGGAGTCTATGAAAGCCGGTTAAATTTTGAAAAAGGTATTCCAGTGCAATGAAGACGGGCTCCAGTGAAATATTTTCCTGGAGCCCGATTTTTTTCACTCAGGAAAAGGCAATGTGCAAAAAAGTGCGTTGCACTATGCAACGTAAACTGAGCTGAAGAAGTCATTCGCCAATGATTTTGATCAGGGCCCGTTTGCGGCGACGGCCATCGAATTCGCCGTAGAAAATTTGCTCCCAGGTACCGAAATCCAACCGTCCTTCCGTGACGGCCACAACCACTTCCCGCCCCATGATCTGACGCTTCATGTGGGCATCCGCATTATCTTCGCCGCGGTTATGGCGGTACTGGCTGACGGGTTCGTGCGGAGCCAGTTTCTCCAGCCAGATGTCATAGTCGTGGTGCAGCCCGGATTCATCGTCGTTGATGAACACGCTGGCCGTGATGTGCATGGCGTTGACCAGCACGAGTCCTTCCGTGATGCCGCTGTCGCGCAGTGCTTCTTCCACCTGGGGCGTAATGTTGACGAATCCGCGCCGGGCCGGAATGTTGAACCAAAGTTCCTTTCTATAGCTTTTCATGGTTGTTCCTCGGTGTTTCATGGAGTTTTAGGTGGGCTGGATAGTGTGTCTTCCGTTATTGATTCGCTGAAGAAGCTAGCATGATGGGTCATTTTTGGGAAGCCATGGTCAAAATGACACAGTAACAGACTGTATTTTTCTCTGCTTCATGTAGGAAATAGTACCACTGCGGATGTTATTTTATCAAAACACGTCCCTAAGAGTTACGTACGAGCTAATTTATTTTTAACATAAATGGAATTTGTTAGATTTTCTCTTGTGAAAGAAGTAACTATTACAAAGGAATATACAGCCTCTGGAGAGCTGAAAAAACCTGTACTGCATGACCAACTCAGATGCATTTTGCACTTTTTTTGTGCTGAAACCCATCTTTGAGCTTGAAAATACTGACAAAAAAAAAGTTTGTCTGCAACTAACCGCGTATTTGATAGGGCAACATCAGGGGGGCGAATGTTCAGGAGAAGAAAAAGAGGGGTAAGGGGTCTTTAGTTGGAGGGTAATAACTTAAATCTGAAAGAACGACGGGTTAGAGTATGTGAAAAAAAGAACGTGCTCGTGAATTCTAAATGTCGATAAGTTTTGTGAAAATTTTCACGTAATGGAGGAAGATTCAAACTTTTGTTAATAAATTTTGGGGATTGACACAGATGGAAAAATGTATCAATCACTTGCTCAAGAGAACGGGCCATCAACCAATTGCAACAAAAGGGGAATATCGGTGCAAAAACGTTATATGCCCATTACTGTCTTAGCATTGGTGCTGGGGCTAGTGGGAATTGTTGGCTATTTGATGCCTGAAACTGGTGAGGCGACGCCTACCAGAGTGTTGTTGCCCAACACCGGTGGTGCGGTTGTGTTTAACCATAAACAGCATGCCGAAAAGTACGGCTTAGCTTGTGAAAAATGTCACCATGAGCAGCAGCCCGGAGCAAAGGGCGCCCTGCCTTGCGGACATTGCCACCCCGTCGAATTTACCAACTCCTATTTGAAAGACCATGAGAAAAAGTTCGCGGGAAATGATCAGATGTGCCAGATGTGCCATCACATGTCCTTTACCGAACGCAGCAAGTACGATCATGACGCACATAATGACATGTATACGCCAGACTGTACGGACTGCCACCACGATACGGACATCGAAGAAACACCAACCAACTGCGGCGAGTGTCATGACGCGACGGGGTCGGAAGGCATGCCTTCGGAACGTGACGCCGTGCACGCACGTTGTGCAACCTGCCACGAGGACGCTTTTGAAGAAAAGCTGGCCGGGTGCACGCATTGCCACAACGCTATTGGCAAAGGCAAGGACGCCAAAGCAGGGCATGCGGATGTCAATGTTCCCTGCAAAAGCTGTCACTATCAGGACGATGGATTCCTGATTCCGGCACGAGGCGAGATGTTCCACAAAAGCTGCATGGGCTGTCATGAGAAGATGGGCAAGGGCCCCTATGACAAAGCAGCCTGTAACAAATGCCATATTAAGTGATCGCCATGACAAAGCCTACATTTACACTTACCACAGGCGCAGAGGTCCAGATTCAGGAAGGCCCGGCCCCCAAGACGGTCAATATACCGCTGGTAGGGCATTCTTCCAAAACCATTAAAAAGAAAGCGCTCGTTTCTCTGGGCACCTTGATTGCCGATCATCCTGCTCACAGCGTCGGCGATCTGCATTCGCCGATCCAGGGTATCGTTTCGGACGTTACCCTGACCATGGTTGTCATCAAAGAAGAACTCCCCACAGTAAAAGAAGGCGAGGAGCCACCCGCTTTTCCGGAAGTGCTGCTGGCAGAGCTGGCGGACATTGAAGGTGATGAGCTGGCTGCTATTCTCAAGACGCTGGGCGTGAGCACAAAGACCATGAGAAAAACGGGCATGCTCATTGTCAATGGCGTCAACCCTGAGCCCGGTGTCAATGTGCACGAGGTTCTGCTCAAAACAGAGCGTGAGACCCTGGAGCGCGGCCTGGCCGTGCTGGAAAAATTGGCGGCTCCTTCGGAAATCAAGCTGGTTGTCTCGCAAGACGGCGTTAAGCCGTTGCACGGCACCACTGTGGTGCAGGTTGCGGACAAGTACCCCAACGGCCTGGACCTGTTTGTGACCAAGGCTGCCACAGGGCATTACGGAACTGAAGGCGTGCACGTCATCAGCCTGCTCGAGATCTGGTCCATCGGCCGCGTTGTGGAAACCGGCATGCCTTTGACGGAAACCATCGTCAATGTGAACGGCAAGATACTCAAGGCAAAGATTGGAACGCCTATAACGGAACTGCTGGACGAAGCCGGCGCCAAGTACGCCTCCAAAGATACGGTTGTTTTGGGCGGCCCCATGCGCGGCGAAGCGCTCTCCGACTTGAGCAGAGGAATCGGAAAGTGGGATCAGGCGCTGACGGTTATCCCGGACGGAACCTTCCCGCCGCTGACGGACATGCCCTGCATCAACTGCGGCGAGTGCGTGCTCCGTTGTCCGGTTAAGCTGTCGCCCGGCATGCTCAGCCGGTACGCGGAATTCCAGCTGTGGGACAACGCCAAGAAGAACAATATCAGCTACTGCATAGAATGCGGTATCTGCGGGTATGTCTGTCCTTCGCGGCGCCCTATGCTGCAGTTGATCCGGTTAGCCAAACAAGAAATCGCAGCCATTGAGGCGCAGACAGCAAGCTGTCGTCTCACCGGCGAATAACCCACGAAACGAAGAAGGATAAGGTCCATGGCAAACGAGGCTGCAACCAATTTGCTCACCGTACAGGCGCCGCCGTTCTGGCATTCCGGGCGGACGGTTCCACGGATGATGATTGAAACAGTTCTGGCCCTTCTTCCCGCGGCGATCATGGCTACCGTGTATTACGGAATGGACGCCGTCAGGGTCATCGGGATTTCCTGCGCCACGGCAGTGGTGGCGGAAGCCCTTTGCTGTAAAATAATGGAGCGCGACATAAGTGTGGACGACTACAGCGCTCTGGTAACTGGCCTGCTTTTCGCTTACATCCTTCCGGCCTCCGCTCCCTGGTGGCTGGTGATGATCGGCAGCGCCGTGTCCATAATGGCCGCCAAGATGCTCTTCGGCGGACTGGGAGCCAACCCGCTCTGCGCACCCCTTGTGGGCTGGGCTATCTTGCGGGTTTCCTGGCCGGATCAAATGAGCGTAATCGGCACCATGTTGAATACCGACCTGGTCGATTTCCTCGGTTATCTGAAATATTACGGCGCAGACAGCGTCAAAGACGCCAGTCTGAACCTGATGTATATCGGCGAGCAGCTCGGCGGACTGGGTGCCGCACAGGTGCTGGCTGTTCTGCTCGGCGGCATTTTCATGCTGATCCGCGGGCATATCCGTATCTACATCCCACTGGCCTTTATCATCGGCGTATTCGCTACGGCCGCCATCTTCTACGGCATGGACAGCGAGATGTACGCCAGCCCCATGTTCCACCTGGTGGCGGGGTCCACCCTGTTTGGAGCATTCTTTCTGGCAACCGACACGGCTTCCTCTCCGGTGGGAGTCGTTCCGATGATAATATTTGGTCTGTTATGCGGCGTCATGGTGGTCATCATCCGCGTCTACGGCATCTATCCGGATGGCGTACCGTTTGCGATTCTGCTCGCCAATCTGTTCACGCCGCTTATTGATCTTATCAAGCCTAAACCAATCGGTGCGAGGTAAGAGATGCGCGAAATCGCTTCCATGATAATCGTTTTGTCTTTGATCTGCGGTTTATCGGGCTTCATGCTGTCCTTTCTGAAGCAGAATACCGCGGCAGACATTGAGAAACAGGTTTTGACATATGTCCAGGGGCCGGCATTGAAGACTGTTTTGTCCGACTATGACAACGACCCCATCAACGACCGTAAGACATTTACCGTCGACGGGCAGGAAATGATGATCTTTCCGGCCATGAAGGACGGCAAACTCAAGCAAGTGGCCATGGAAACCTTTGGAAAAGGGTACGGCGGCGACATCGGCGTTATCGTCGGCTTCAACACAGCTGATGATACGCTGGCCGGAATCGGCATCACCACTCTGAAGGAAACGCCCGGATTGGGCACCCGCGTGACCGATACCAAATATACGCGTCAGTTTTCCGGTCTTCCCATGGAAGGCATTGAACTGAAAAGCAAAGGCGGCCCCATTGATGGTGTTTCCGGTGCGACTTTCTCGTCCATTGGTACCATCATTGCCGTATCCCAGGCTGTGGGCATTTATAAAAACGAAAAATCCAAATTCCTGGAAACTTGGAAATAACCGCTAAGGAGCGCACTATGGCCAGTTTATGGAAAGACTTTTCCAAGGGACTTTGGGAAGAAGTACCTCCGTTCAAGCTTGTGCTGGGGCTTTGCCCGACATTGGCAGTCACTTCCTCTGCGAACAACGGTCTAGGTATGGGCGTTGCGGTTATTTTCGTGCTTACCCTGTCCAACGCCATTATCTCCCTGGTCCGCAATATCATTCCGAAAAAAGTACGTATCGCGTGTTATGTCGCGATCATCGCCACGCTGGTTGTGTCGGTCGAAATGCTGATGCAGGCGTATGCCTACCCGCTTTACCAGCAGCTGGGTATCTTTGTTCCGTTGATTGTTGTTAACTGTATCATTCTCGGACGCGCCGAAGCTTTTGCCGCCAAAAATACGTTGCTGCCCTCCATCGCCGATGGATTGGGCATGGGCATCGGCTTCACTCTGTCCCTGACCTTTCTCGGAGCCCTCCGGGAAATATTCGGCAACGGCACCCTGTTCGGGCATCATGTGATGTGGGCCACGTTCAAGCCCTTTGCCATCATGGTGGCGGCACCCGGTGCTTTTATTTGTCTGGGACTGGTGCTGGGAGGCATGAACCTCCTGGCCATCAAGAAAGCCAAGCGCAAAGGCGAGCCCATCCCGGAAGAAATGTCCGGTGATTGCGCTGCCTGCGGCGCCTGCGCCGGCGGCAAGCCTCTGGCTTAACAGCAATCAATAAAGGATATCCATCATGGAATACTTTTTGATGTTCATCTCGGCGATTTTCGTAAACAACATCGTCCTTGCCCAATACCTCGGAAACTGCCCGTACCTGGGGTGCTCCAAGGAAAAGGGCGTTTCCATCGGCATGGGCCTGGCCGTTATCTTTGTCGCGGTCATGGCCACCATCTTCACCTGGCTGACGCAAGCCTACGTGCTTATTCCGTACGGCCTGGGCTATCTGCAGACCATTTTCTTCATTCTCATCATTGCCGCCCTGGTGCAGTTTGTTGAGATGTTCCTGAAAAAAATGGTGCCGCCCCTGTATAAATCCCTGGGCATCTTCCTGCCTCTGATCACCACGAACTGCGCCGTTCTCGGTATCGCCATCATCTGTCAGCGTAAGGAATTCGGATTCGGCACCTCGGTGTTCTATTCGTTCTCCGCCGGTATCGGCTTCCTGCTCGCGCTGGTGGTTCTGGCTTCCATCCGCGAACGCCTTGATGTCTGCCGCGTGCCGCAGTCGATGAAGGGAATGCCCATCGGGCTGGTGATGGCCGGCTTCATGTCCCTCGCCTTTTTGGCCTTCAAGCAGATGATTTCCTAGGGGAAGCATTATGGTTACTTCAGTCATATTCTTGTTTTCATTGGGGTTGCTGGCGTCGGTCATCCTCGCTATCGCCTCCAAGGTGTTATACGTGGAAGAAGATCCGCGCGTTGAGGCCGTCAGCGAGGCCCTGCCCGGCGCCAACTGCGGCGGCTGCGGATTTGCCGGCTGCGACGGCTACGCCGCGGCCGTGGTCGCGGATCCCAACTGTCCGCCCAACCTTTGTTGTGCGGGTGGCGCCGAGGTTTCCGCCCAGGTTGCCGAACTCACCGGCAAGGCCATGGGCGCTGCCGATCCGCAGGTGGCTTTTCGCCGTTGCCTGAAAAATGAAGGCGACGTGCAATTAACCTACGAATATAAGGGCATCACCAGTTGTGCGGCCGCCAAAATGTTGAACAACGGTCCGGACGCTTGCGGATATTCCTGCCTCGGCATGGGAGATTGCGTCCGCGCCTGCCCGTTCGACGCCATTTACATCGGCTCCAACGGACTGCCCACGATCGATGCGGAAAAATGCACCGCCTGCGGCAATTGCGTCCGCGCCTGTCCCAACGACATTCTCGAGATCATTCCGCAGCGCGCCCGTGTTCAGGTCTTCTGTTCGTCCCTGGATAAAGGCAAGGCCGTCATGGATGTGTGCAAAGTCGGCTGCATCAGCTGCATGAAATGCGTCAAGGAATGTCCGGCTAAGGCTATCAAGCTTGAAGGCGGGCGCATCCAGATAGATCATACGCTTTGCCTGGAATACGGCCCGGAATGCAATGAAAATTGCGCGGACAAATGCCCGCGGAACATTATTCGTTGCCTGCCCGTAGGCATGGGCCAGATGCATCAGGCCGCCTGATCACACAGAACCTCTGCGACGGAGTGAGGTCAATGAAAGAGAGTTCGACCATGAATAGAAGATGTTTTATCAAAACCCTGGGTGTCGCCGGTCTCGGACTGTCCGCCTTGCCGGGCATGGCCATGGCCGCTGTGACGGAACCCGGCAACCGGGTGGCTAAAACCAAAGCCCTGATGGACACCATTGTGACCATCACCGTACGGGGCGTATCCAATACGCAGGCCCAGGATGCCATCGGCGCCGCGTTTCAGTCCATGGAACGCCATATCGCCATCTTCAACCGTTTCGACAGCGCCACGCCCATTTCCCAGCTCAACACTGCGGGCCGTCTCACTGACGCGCCCCAGGAGCTGACGGCGTTGCTGTCAACGGCCAAAACCTACCACAACGCCACCAATGGCGCCTTCGACGTGACTGTCGCGCCACTGGTGGATCGGATGCATTCCGGCAAGGACCTGAGCAAAGCCGAATTGCGCGAACTGCTCAGTCTGGTGGATGATTCCGCTTTGCGGGTATCGGATAAATCCGTGATCCTGGATAAACAGGGCATGTCTCTGACCACCGACGGCCTGGCCAAAGGGTATATCGTGGATATGGCCGCCCGGACGCTGCTGGAGCAGGGTGTGCAGAACTACATGATCAACGCCGGCGGCGATATCCGTACGCACGGTGAAAGCGCACCCGGACGCGCCTGGCATGTGGCCATCGAGGATCCGGCCAAGCATAACGACTATCCCGACGTCATCGCCATGCGCGACGGCGCTGTGGCCACTTCCGGCGGCTACGAACGCCATCTCGGTCTGCATTCGCATCTGGTGAATCCGCACAACGGATTTTCCCCGAAAATCCGTCAGAGCGTTTCCGTATACGCGCCCAATGTGATGCAGGCGGATATCCTGTCCACGGCGGTCAGCCTGATGACCCCGGACAAGGGAATCGCACTGATCAATACGCTCCCCGGGGTTGAGTGCCTGATTGCCGCAGGCCCCGGAGCAAATATTAAGTCGCGTAATTGGGGGTAGCTCTCCCAATTATTCGCAGGGCATGGAGTAGTACTCTGAAGCGCGCACCGGCTTGCCGGTGCGCGCTGTTTTTTGGGTGAACTCTACTTGGCGGAATTATAGCAGCTGTAAAACGTCTCCTTCATCCCGTTAAAGCACGTCTGATTGGGGCAGGAGTCTTTGAATTTATTTCGCATTTCTTCGCATTTGGCTTTGTTTATCCGGTAGGCCCAGTTGAACTTATCGCAAATGGTATTCTTAAGATTATCACCACAGCTGTCGAGTTTGCTCGAACATTCGAACGCCAGGGCGCTTGTTGGCAGCAGAAGCGCCAGGGCTAGAAATATGGCCAAAATGGTTGGTGTAAAATGAGGGGCTTTCATGGGGCAGACTCCTTTCAAGTCTCAGTTATTTTAATTGTATAAATAGCATAAATTGTGCCCAGGTTGAAAGCTGTACTGTAAGTGTTATTTGTATTCTCAATAAATATAGAATGTTATGGTAAATATTGGCAGGGTGTTGGGAATGCGTCGAGTATCCAATTGCCAACGTTCTGGGCGCGTGGAACTGGAAAGTAATGCCAATTCTGTTGGCGGGAAGAAGTCTGGATACGTAGTGGTTACAACAATAAATGGAAAACAATGCGGGGGCTGATTGCCGCTTTTCCCTGAGCAAATAGCAGGTCGCGTAATTAAGGGTCCCCCCCGATTATGCGCAGGGCAGGGAGTAGAGCATTGAAGCGCGCACCGGCTTGCCGGTGCGCGCTGTTTGAGTGTGCTAGTCCTTGGAGGCGGAGTTCATACAACTATCGAATGTCTCGTTCATTCCTTGATAGCAAGTTGGATTGGGACAGCTGTCTTTGAATTCCTGTCGCGTATTACTGCATTCTTTTTGATTTTTCATAGATGCCCGGTAAAACTTTGAGCAAATCTGACCTTGAAGGGGATTCCCGCAACTAGAGACCTTGCTGGAGCATTTGAATTCTGCTGCAGCCAACTCGTTTGCGGGCAGCAAAAAAAGCCCCAGGGCCAGGATTAAGGCAAAAACGCTCGGAACAAAGTAAGGTGTTTTCATGGCAGTGACTCCTTTTTGCTAAATATTGCTTAGTGCTTCTTTAGCACAAAATATTCCATGATGGCGATAAAAGTGGCAGTCATCTCTCTAATTTTAATTCTGAAAAGAAGGCAGGTTATGCGCAGGTCAGGTTTGCGGTATTTTTGAAAAAGCGCAAAGGGACATTTTGCCAACAACCTGGGCTCAAAAAAATGCGCAGAGGTGCCTCCAGTGTTGGCGGTAAGAGTCAGCATTTTGAAGCGACTGTAACGCTGAATGGCAGGCAGGGGAGTTGCACCGAGCAATATACCCGGTGCGGTAATCAGACTTTTCAGAGAAGATGAGGTAAAAAAACGCGCACCGCTTTACAGCCGATACGCGCTTTCTCTTTCAGAACTGACTCATCCCGTCAATTCAGGATGCGGTCAGGTGGCTTGTTTTGGTTGCTTGCGCCGACAACGTATGCCCAGGGCCAGATTGAAGAGCAGGCTTACGCCCAGCAGCGCTTTGAGCCAAAGCGGGGCGGTCTGCTTTACAACAGGCTTCACAACAGACTTTACAACGGGCTTTACAACGGGTTCCTGCATGGTCTGCTGTGCGGGGGATTCGTTTGTTTTCGCGTCGTTGCCTGAAACGAGTTCGCTTGCATATTCCGCCCGATGTCCCATGCCGTCATTACAGACTACGCGCCAAGGGCCGGTCCGGTCCGGTACGAAGGCGAACACCCCGTTTTTATCCGTACGTCCGTTTTGGAATTCGACTTTGGCATCCCCGGGGCCATACACCAGCACTTCGGCGTATGCCATGGGCTGGCCGTCCGAGTAATAAAAGCGCACCGCTTCGCAGGGGCCTTGCGCATGTCCGGCCCCCACACCATGTGCGAAGGCCGGATACGCGAGGAGTAAGGAAACAATCAGGCAGACAAGAGTGTTGTACACCGCAGCCATGGCTATTTAACAGGAAAGACCAGAACCGAACGTATGACGTGCTCGTTCAGTTTGGGGTCCTCCAGTTTTTCTTTGGCCTGCACGCGTACCATCCACAACCCGGTGGAAGTCAGTTTGATGGTCGCGATGCCCTGGTCGTCGCATTCCGTATAGTACGCGTACGAATTGGGCGTGTCGGTGAATCCGTCGTAGGTGGCAAAAACCTCGGTGGAAAGCGGCTGTCCGTTGTAAAGAATTTTCACCCGCAGCAGATCGCCTGCATGGGCCTTGGCCGGATCATCAACAGGGACTATCTCGAGCTGGTGTCCGACCACGGTGTCGAAACCGGTGCTGTCGCCGTCAACAGGAAGCAGGGCCTTGGCGAACTTCTCGTACTTGTTGGCGAAGATCAGCCCGGCTCCATCTTTGGGCAGTCCTTCGACCCAGCCTTTGGTGGTTTTGCTCCAGATAATGCCTTCACGGTGTCCGGCCAGAACCGCAGTGCCGGCTTTCTCCAGTTTTACCGCTCCGTCAAGCGTCAGAAAGGACTTGTTTTCCGTCAGATCAAGCTTGGCGCCGTTGAATGTGACGGCCACATGCTGGATAGGTTCGATTTCTTCGCTAGTCATGAAAATGTGGCAGGAGGAAACGCTGAAAGGAACGGTCTGTCCGCTCGTATAATTGTTCCAAAGCTGCGGTTTGATAATGAACTCGTGAGCGGATGCGGTGGATACCAGCCCGAACACGAAGACGGATACTGCGAGTAAAATAATACGTTTAATCATCATCTGTCTCCTGTAAAAATATATTAAAAAAGAATACGAAAAATAAAAACATGCTACGAGCGGATTGATACGTTAAAAAAATTGTTTTTTCCAGAGTCAATTCCTGGAGAATCTTAGTAAACTTTAAAGGATACTTTTTCCTGTAAAAATATTCCAAAACCGCGATAACTAGAGCTAGTTTTAGAAAAAAATAAAATGGAGGTTAAAATAGGGCTAAATCAAAGATATGTATTAAATGATAGCGACAATTGTTATCAAAAAATAAAGGTTTACAAGAGGTTATTAGATGGTATCATTGCTAAGGGCGGAAAAAAATAGTGCACAGCAGGCGCATACGCTGTTGCAAAAAAAGTACGTTGCCCCCTGCCGTAACCGGCGAACAGGACTTATTCTGAGATTATCAGGATAGGATATCCGGCTGCAGTCCGTTACTCCGCTCGCCGAAGCCTTAACCGCCCATCCAAAGCGGAAGCGACGTACATAAAAGGAGACAATATGACTTTGCGAGCAACAACTTCACGGACTTTGCTTGGCGCAGCAGTAAAAAGCAGCGCCGGAATCGGTGCGGTTATCGGCGGCACAGTGGCGACCGTACAGGACGTCAACCGCGTACATAAAGGAGAAATGACCAAAGCCGAGGCTGTGGCCGATGTGGGCAAGGAAGCCATAGGAACGGGCCTTTCCACAGCCGCAGGCGTTGCCGTGGCGGGGGCTTTGGGACTCGGCGGTTTGCTCGGTCTGGTCGGAATAATCGGCGTAGCCGTGGGGACCAAGCATCTTTGGGATAAACAATTCGGGTATACCCCGAGAAAAAAGGCGATCGAGGCCTAAGTATCGCCGGCATACAGGAGGCAACCATGAGTCTGGGAAGAATTGCGATTTTCGCGGCAGGTGCTCTTATCGGCGGTGTTATCGGATACGCGTCCACAAAATCCGATACGGTGGACAAGGCGACCACGGCGACCATCAAGGCCGGTCTGAAAACCCAGGATTGGGTTGCGGACAAGTACCAGAAGGTCAAGGAAGGAGTGAAAAGCGCAGTGGTTTCGAGCAAGGAGACCGCTGAAAGCGAAAAACCTGCCTGATCTGGTCGTTTCGTTTCAGGCTGTCGGACGTTAACGGACGGCGCCTGTAAAAATTGTTTTCAAGGGCGGAAAGTTCCCGGACCGGAAGATGGATGCGGTTCGCCGGACTTTGCGTCCTTTTTTTTATGCCACTTGTTTCTGATGTACGACCACAGAGATGTTCCTGCTTGTTTCAAGGAGACGTGAAAAGTCAGGGAGGAGCGGTCGGAAAGCGTAGTTGCGGTGCAGAGTGGAGAATTTGTGCGGCGCTTCCGGCTGGAGAGCGTGTTGGGATACGACCGGAAGCGCCGACGGGGCATGTCTCGTCGCGTACGCAGCAAGGCGTTTCGTTCCGAGTTCCGGACCCGGCGCTCCCAGGTAAGCGCCGGGCAGGAAGAGTGTTTTGTGCTATTATACGCAGCCGGAACCGGTGCCGCCCTTGCAGCAGGCGCTGATTCCCTTGGCGCGGCCTTTGAACAGTTCCATGTTCGTTCCGGAGTAGACCGCCTCCAGGCTGCTTTCAATAAATCCGTTGACCATATAAGGTATGACGCCTTTTTTGCTGAGAATCGCCTGCGGGGATTCTCCCACAGCGCTGCAAAGCACCGCGCGGCAATCCTTGAGCATGTCGGCCAGTTCTTCCCAGCGTTTCGGGCCGCTGCCCACAGGCGGGGTTTTGCGTTCGCCCACCTGGCGGAAACCGGTTTCGGCTTGTTCCCAGATCTGCAAGCGGGTTGCTTCACCAAGGTGCATGTTCACCAGCATGCCTTCGCGGGAAGCCACAGCCACGTAAGGCCGCGAAACATCGATGGACGGTTCCATACGCGAGCAGGCTTCCAGTTCGGGGGCCAGTTCGCTTGAACGATCCTTGCACAGCAGACCCACGGCGTCGGCGCGGCAGCGCTGGCAATGCGTCATCTGCGGGATCAGCTCGCCGGAGACTTTGCGCAGTTCATTGATCTGCTCATGGCTTGGTTCAACCAGGTCGGCCATGGCGGTTCCCTCTGTGGGCTTGAGGGCCATGAGATTCTGGATGTCCACGCCCATTCCCGAGACCACCTTGGAAACTTCAGCCACATGCTGGTCGTTAATGCCAGGCATGACGATGGTGTTGACCTTGACGATCATGCCGACCTGTTTCAGAGCCTTGATGGAGGCCAGCTGCCGTTCCAGGAGCAGTTCCGCAGCCTGGCGTCCGCGATAGACCACTTTACCGTCCCGTACCCACTGGTAGACACGCGAACCGATGTCGGGATCCACGGTGTTGAGAGTGATGGTGACATGGCTCACGCCCAGTTCGGGCAGTTCTTCCACGTAGGGCAGAATTCCGAGACCGTTGGTCGAAAGGCAGAAAATCATCTGCGGGTATTTCCGGTTGATCAGCCGGATGGTGGTCAGGGTCTCGTTGGGATTGGCGAACGGATCGCCGGGGCCGGCAATGCCCACCACCGTGATCCGTGGTTCGCGTTCGAGCACCTTGTCCATGTATTCCAGAGCCTGGGCAGGAGCCAGCACGGAGCTGGTCACGCCGGGGCGCGATTCGTTGACGCAGTCGTATTTCCGGTTGCAGTAACCGCACTGAATATTGCACTTGGGAGCCACGGGAAGGTGAACACGTCCGCAACTGCCTGCGGCTTCCTTATTGAAACAGGGATGGCGAGAAATATCTTTGATACGCATGACAACAACTCCTTATAGATATCCGTAACCTACGGGATTATCAGCCTGCTTTTTGGCCAGAACGGCATTCACAATGCGGTCGTAAAACATTTGGGTTCCGCGGTAGCCCAGGAGCTGGATCCTGGTGCCGCCGAAACGGTCGTGAATGGGGAAGCCCACGCGGACGAGCGGTATGTTCCACTTTTTGGCGTAGCGGTAGCCTTTGCTGTGTCCGATGAGCAGATCAGGGGACAGCGTACCGGCTTCTTCCGCGATGTCATGGAAGTCAGCGCCCGTACGGACGACTGGCAGTTCGCGCAGCAAGCCTTCGCTGACGTCCTCGATGGCTTTGGCAAAGCGGTTGTTCTTGCTGCCAGTGGCCACCAGAACGGGCTTGACGCCGATTTCTGCGAGCATGGCGCAGAGCCCGATGACCAGATCTTCTTCTCCGTAAACCACGGCCCGCTTGCCGCTGACGTATTTGTGCCCGTCCACCATGGCGTCGACCAGGCGACCGCGTTCCGAGGTCAGGTGCGCGGGAATTTCCTTGCCCGACAGCTCTTCCATGACTTCCAGGAAACTATCGGTTTCGCGGATGCCGATAGGCAGTCCGATTTTGTGGTTGGGCACCTTGAAACGTTGTTCGAGTACATCGCCCGCGGTTTTCATATGCTTCAGAATCCGGCCGAATTCGATGCTTCCCTTGCTGCCGGACATGGCTTTGATGGAAGCCACGGGGGTACCGCCCGAAGGCAAAATTTCATAGTCTTCCAGCGCCGGGGCATCCAGTGTCTCGGAAATATCCGGCAGGATGGTGGCGGGCTGGTCGAAGTACATGCAGAGTTCCTTAAGGTGGCGGATATCCGCCGGGGACACGAAACCGGGCATGATGTTGATGCTGCCGTTGGCTTCGGATTCCTCTTTCACCAGCTGTTCGGCAACGGCGCGAACGGCGTGGTGCCAGCCTTCCATGTGCGTGCCCGAATAGCTGGGAGTGGAAACGTACACCAGATCGCAGAGGTTCAGGTCGCTGAATTCGCGGAGAAATTCGTCGATGATCATGCCCAGGTCATCGCCGATGGTCTCGGTCAAACAGGTTGAAGCCACGCCGATGACGGACGCCTGATACTTCTGCATGACATTGAGCAGACCTTTCTTCAGGTTGGCGCCGCCGCCGAAAACGGCCTGCTTTTCACCAAGAGCCGAGGAAGCGATGTCCACAGGTTCGCGGTAATGGCTGATGACATAGCGCCGCATGTAGGTGGCGCATCCCTGCGATCCGTGTAGAAACGGAACACAGCCTTCTATACCTTTGAAAGCCAGAGCCGCGCCCAAAGGGGTGCACAGCTTGCAGGCGTTGGTTGTCGAAACATAAGGTGAATCTTTCATGGGAGCTCTCCTTTCCCGTGTAAGTCTGAACTATCGGGGCATTGCCCCAACCCCGCCAGGGGGATTTCCTGGCCCCGTATCGCGGGGGATCTTTTTCCTTTCTCCCGTCAACTCATGCCGAAGTTTTTGGGAGAGTATTGAAAGCCTTCTACTCGTTGACGGCCTTTTTCTGCTTTTGGCGCTTTTTGTTTTCACGCCTGGGAGCAAAGTTCCAGACCGGGCTCATGACCGAGCTGTGAACTTCCTTGGCAAAATTGTACATGCCCACGAAGCCTTCCAGAGCTTCCTTGCGCTCGTGGTTGTGGTCGCAGAAGCCCACGCCGAGTTTGTAGGCGATGGGACGTTCCTTGACGCCGCCGATAAATACGTCCACGTCGGTTTCTTTGATAAAGGCCGCAAGTTCGAGCGGATTGGCGTCGTCAACAATAATGGTGCCCGGATCCGTGATGGTGGCGAGTTCGGCGTAATCTTCTTCGGTGCCGGTCTGGGAGCCGACCATCAGAACTTTCATGCCCAGGTGGCGCAGGGCCTTGATCAGTGAGAAAGCCTTGAACGCGCCGCCCACGTAGATGGCTGCGGTTTTGCCTTCCAGATCCTTGCGTATTTCCTTGATCTTGGGCATCAGCACTTCGAGTTCTTCTTTGACCAGCTTCTGCGTACGTTCGATGATGCCCGGATCAATGTCTTTGAAATGTTCGGCCACGGAGTAAAGCGACTCGGCCATGTCTTCGATGCCCAGGTAGGACGCGCGGATGAATGGCTTGCCGTATTTTTCCTTGATCATTTTGGCCAGATCAAGGGTGGCTCCGGAGCACTGGACAACGTTGAGGGCTGCGCCGTGAGCGCGCCGGATATCCGCCACGCGGCCGTCGCCGGTGATGTTGGTCACCACCTGCACGCCCATCCGTTCGAAGTAGTCGCGGATGATCCAGATCTCGCCGGCCAGGTTGAAGTCGCCCAGGATGTTGATGCTGACCGGTTTGATTTCCGAGGTGTCGCCCGTTCCCACCAGGCGGAACATGGCCTTGCAGGCGGCCAGATAGCCTTCGCGCTTGCTGCCTTTGAAGCCTTCGGACTGCACCGGGAGAACCGGGATGCCTTTTTCTTCGGTCATTTTTTTACAGACCGCTTCCACATCGTCGCCGATGATGCCGGCGATGCAGGTGACGTAGACAAAGGCCGCCGCGGGATTGTGACGGTCGATGAGTTCGTCCAGGGCCTGGGAAAGTTTGGTTTCACCGCCGAAAATAACGTCCTTTTCCTGCAGGTCCGTGGAAAAGCTCAGGCGGTGCAGTTCGGGACCGGAGGACAACGCGCCGCGGATGTCCCAGGTGTAGACTGCGCAGCCGATGGGGCCGTGGACCAGGTGGAGTGCGTCGGCGATGGGGTAGAGCACAACGCGCGAACCACAAAATACGCAGGCGCGCTGGCTGACCGCACCGGCCAGACTGGGGCGGTTGCAGGCCATTGCGAACTCTCCTTCGCCTATGCGATGGATCTGGTCCTTACGTTCGTTGAAAATTACTGTGGTCATGTCGTGTTCCTTTTGTTTCATCTCTAGGTTGCTCGTGCGCTCTGGAAAATTTGTTTCTGCTGCGAGGGAACGGGGCGTTGGGCAGGAGGAGGTAGCGCCGCGGCCCCGGTCCGTTTCCCTCGCGTCAAAGGTTAGGACAGAAGGTACTCGTCCGGCGGCGAATTTTCTTCGATACCGTCGAGAATGGCATCAATGGCCTCTTCCGAATTTACGCCTTTGAACCACCAGTTATTTGGGTAGACGACCATGATGGGGCCGTCCTCGCATTGTTTCAAACAGCCTGTCGCAGTGATCAGTACGTCCAGTCCGCGATCCAGGACTTCTTCTTCGATGTACTGGAGGAACCCGTCGGTTTGCTTGTGGCAGATGCCTTTGGGGTCGCCTCCTGCACGGAAGCTTTGGCACACAAGAATATGAATTTCCGGTCTCGCCATGAAACAGCTCCTTTAGAAAAGTTTTGGTCTATTTTTTAGACTTGCCTTTTTTATCAAGTCCGTACACATGCTCAATAACGCCTTCAATTTCGCCGGTGGTCTTGAAAACCGTGATGCCCATGCTTTTCAAGATGTTCGTGGGATTCGGGCCGGCGCTTTCCACCACAACGACCTTGCAGTCGGAAAGGGTTTCCGCAAGCTTTTCCCAGCGATTGTCGCCATCGCCCGGTTCAGGTGCATCGCGCATTTCCAGCAGACAGGGCAGGCCGTTTTTGGGGCCATAGATCATAAACCGGTGCGCATGTCCCAGGTGGCAGTTGACTTCCATGCCGTTGGTACTGGCAAGGGCCACATTGGGGCGTTCTTCGTCAGGTTTGGGCAGTCCGCTTGTTGTCTGGATTTCCTCCAGCAAGGATTGGACTTCCGGGGCAGGCTGCATTGCGCTGCAGGTGCCGGTTGCTTCCGACAAGGGCAGATGCAGTGCTGCGGCTTCGCGGGCCTTTTGCATGGTTTCTTCACTCGGCGGATCCAGCGGGGTTTCTCCCGGCCAGATGCATTTCCCCAGCGGAACGTAAGGATCCACCTGAATGGTATCTGCGCCGAGCAGAGCCATCGTGCGGGAAATGGCATCCAGATGCGTATCGTTTACACCCGGATACACGGTAGTGTTGATTTTGACCTTCAGGCCGGCGTCCTTGAAAGCGCCGACAGCCGAGGCCTGTTCCTTAAGCAGGAACTCACAGCCTTCCTTTGCTTGCAAGGTCTTTTTGCCGGGGCGCACCCAGGCGTAAAGTTCCATGGCAACTGCAGGATCCACAGCGTTAACCGTAATGGTAACGTGGGAGAGTGAAAGGGCCGCGCATTTTGCCGCGTATTGTGCTGCGTCAATGCCATTTGTGGTCAGACACAACGCCAGTTCCGGGTATTTCTCGCGGACGAGCTCAAAGGTTTCGAATGTAAGCTCGGGAGAGGCGAAAGGTTCGCCAGGCCCGGTGATGCCGACGATGGAGATCCCCAGCCCTTTTTCCTGCGCACGATCCAGCAACTGCAGTGCTTCGGCCGGAGTTATTGCTTTTTTCCCGCATGCCGGAGAGCTGAATTTGCTCATGGTGTTGGCCCGCGGTGCCACCGGCAGATGCAGTCTGCTGGAGGAGTTGCGTGCGTCGGCTCCCTGGCAGGAGCAAGTTGTTACAGAGGCGCTCATGTTCTTTCCACCAATTTCCCTTTCGGGGTTTGCCGGGCGGCGGACCGCCCGGCAAATTCCGTCTATGATTACAGAACGAGTTCGATATCTACTTCTGAGGAATCGCGATCTTTGCGGTCGAGCAGCTTATCAAGAATCTGGGTCAGCAGTCTCAGGCCGCCTTTGTAACCGACGGTCGGAAAGTACTGATGGCCGACGCGGTCGAGGATCGGGAAGCCGTGGCGGATCAGAGGAATGTCCTCGTCAAGGGCAAAGTACTTGCAGTAGCTGTTGCCGATGATCAGATCCACGGGCTCGTTCTTGATCCACTGGTGCAGCTCGAACATGTCACCGCGGGCTTTTACCTTGACTTCGAAAGGCATATCCGCGGTCAGTTCCTTGATGCGTGCTTCAAAACGCTTGCCGGGCGTACCGGTGACCACGTAGGCCGGGTACATATCCAGGGTGCGCATGAATTCGGTCAGCGCGATGAGCTGATCCGGATCGCCCACCAGAGCCACGCGTTTGTGGTAGAAGTACTGGTGCATGTCGGCGATCAGGTCCACGAGCTGGCCGCGTTCGAAGTTGATGCTGTCCGGTACGCTGACACCGGCGACGGTGCGCAGGGTGTCGATGAAGCGGTCAGTGGCTTTGAGGCCGTAAGGCATATCCAGTACGCGGCAAGGCACTTTGCACTTGGTGTCCAGGTATCTGGCCGCATCAGCCGAGCACCATTCGCCCAGGCCGATGGTACCGATGGCGTCGCCGGCGGATTTGAGGTCTTTCACAGACGTTCCGCCCTTGGGGTACATCTCGTATTTGCCGGTCATCGGGCCGTTCAGAACACCGGAGGTATCCGGAAACATGGTGAAGTTGACGCCGACCATGGAGGCAAGGCGCTTGATTTCTTCCATGTCCGAAGGTTCAACCCAACCGGGGATGATGTTGACCTTGCCGTTTTTCTTTCCGGACTTTTCCGCAAGGCAGTTGACCATTCCCTTGACCATGTTGGAGAAGCCGGTCACATGCGAGCCGACATAGCTCGGCGTATTGCAGTAAATGACTTCCTTGCCTTCCGGAATCTTGCCTTCTTTTTGGGCCTTGTCCGTGATCTGGGGCAAATCGTCGCCGATGGTCTCGGACAGGCAGGTTGTGTGTATGGCGATGACTTCGGGGTCATACAAAGTGAATATATTGTTGATGGCCTGCAACAGGTTGGCCTGGCCTCCGAAAACCGACGCGCCTTCCGTGAAGGAACTGGTGGCTGCGGAGATGGGCTCTTTGTAGTGCCTGGTCAATGCCGATCTATGGTACGCGCAGCAGCCCTGAGAGCCGTGGCTGTGGGGCAGGCACCCGTGGATGCCGAGAGCAGCGTACATGGCGCCGACGGGCTGGCAAGTCTTGGCAGGGTTGATGACCAAGGCTTTGCGGTCGGCGACTTCTTTGGGTGTATGTCTCAATAACATGGTTTCGTCCTCTTTCTGCGGTTATTCCCAAACGTACGTTGCGGAGAGTTCAGGGGCCTCTTCCCAGGGGGCGGTCGTGTAGCTCCAGACTTTGCTGCTCACCAACCGTTCAATTTCGTAGTAGAAGTTGATGGCGCCTTCGAATCCTGCGTACGGTCCGCCGGAATCGTAGCTATGCAGCTGTTTCATGGGCACACCGCTTTTCTGGATGGAGAATTTTTCCTTGATTCCAGCGCAAAATACGTCCGGTTTGAGGAGTTCCACCAGTTTTTCGGCTTCGTACTGGTTGAGGTCGTCGATGATGATGGAGTCTTTCTCCATTTCCTGCATCATTCCGGCATAGTCCTTGAACTGAAACCCGGATTTTTCCAGAGCTTCTATCTGTTCAGGAGTCTTGCGCGGATTGAAGTGCTTTTCATCCGCTTCAACTTCAAGTTCTTCAATGTTTCTGCTGTCAGCGTCCACTTTGATGCTGTCCAATACGCGGCGGCCTTCGTAGTCGTCGCGGTGGGCGAATTCGTAACCTGCGGACAGGGTTTTCATGCCCATTTCCCTGAACAGTTCCTGGTAGTGGTGGGCGCGGGAACCACCAACGAACAGCATGGCGGTTTTGCCTTCCGTGTGGGGGCGGACGGCTTTCTGAGCGGCCAGGACAGGAGGCATTTCCTCGGCGATGACTTCTTCCACGCGCTTGGTCAGCTCGGGATCGTCAAAGTACTGGGCGATTTTGCGCAAGGACTTAGCCGAGGCTTCCGCACCGATGAAATTGACCTTGGTCCAGGGAATTCCGTATTTAACTTCCATCATTTCAGCCACGTAGTTAATGGACCGGTGGCACATGATGCAGTTCAGGTCCGCCTGTTGGCTGGTGGCGAACTGATCGTAGGTCGAGTTGCCGCTGAAGGTTCCGATCAAAGTGATGCCGCATTTTTCAAAGAGGCGTTCGATGACAAAAGCGTCGCCGCCGATATTGTATTCGCCAAGCAGGTTGATCTTGTACTTGCCGGGAATGGGTGTGTCGTTCTTGCCAACAATATGCGTGAAGAGCTGGTTGTTGGCGATATGGTGGCCGGCAGACTGGCTGACGCCCTTGTAGCCTTCGCAGCTGAAAGCGAAGACGTTGCAGTCGCCGAATTTTTCTTTCATGGTTTTGGCAACGGCATGGATGTCATCACCGATCAGACCCACCGGGCAGGTGGAGAAGATGGAGATGGCCTGCGGGTGAAAGAGGTCGTAGGCTTCCTGAATGGCAGCCGCGAGCTTTTTTTCACCACCGAAGATGATGTCCTCGTCCTGCATGTCCGTGGAAAAACAGTAGGGCATGTAGTTGGGGGCATCGTCAGTTGCGGGCTTGGTCTGGTTACGTCTGGTCAACCAGGAGTAAAAGCCGCAGCCGATGGGGCCGTGCGTGAGGTTTACGAGGTCACGTGAGGGCCCGAGAACAACACCCTTGCAGCCTGCGTAGGTACAGCCGCGCATGGTGATGATTCCTGGTACGGTCCGGACGTTGGCCACGATTTCTGGTACACAGCTTTCTTCCGGAGTACAGGCGTCTGAAACGTCGTTGACTATTATCTGTTTGGCTCTTTTGCGGCCAACTTTCGGCGGATACTTCTTGATGATTTCCGCCTTGATGGATTCAGCGTCCCACTTGACGCCGTTCTTTTTATGCTTCGTGGTCATGTATCCTCTCCCTTGCGAATTGCGATTCCGGTCAATAATTGCCTGTCACTTTGGTGTTGCTTAGCTCAAGGATTGTTCGCCGGTCTCTGCGGTACGCACCCGGACTGAATCCGCTACCGGCAGAACGAAGATTTTGCCATCGCCGGGTTTGCCGGTTTGATTTGCTTCAATGATGGTCTCGATAACATCGTCGACATCTTCGTCCGGGACCACCACAGTGACAACGCGTTTGGTGTAAAGCCGACCCTTTTCTCCCAGCAGAGCCGCGGCTTCTTCGTATCCGTTCTCGGCTCCTTCAAGGATCTTCTGGTTGACCAACCCCTTGCCGCGTCCGGATGCGTCGTGAGCGAAAAATGCTTTCACACCGGCTTCGGTCAGGGCTTGTTTGGTCTTGTTCATCATGTTCATGCGGATAATGGCAATTATTTCTTTCATGGCCTTACGCCTCCTCAGCCGTTGCGGACTCCTTGATCCCGGAGCTGATGGTGTAAACATCTTCTACAGCCGAGACAAAGATTTTACCGTCGCCAAAGGCGCCCTTGTCGCCGGAACGGGCGGCATTCATGATGGTCTCGATGACGAAAGCCTTGTCTTCATCCCGGACAACGCTCATCAGCATGGTCTTGGGGATTTCATCGTAGGTGACTTCACCGATTTTGATGCCGCGCTGTTTGCCGCGTCCGGCAACCGAGTATTTGGTGACTGCAGGGAATCCGGCATCCATCAGGGATGCGAGGACGATATCAGCTTTTTCAGGCCGGACAATGGCGCGAATCATAATCATCGTGGTTTACTCCATTGGTTCTTAATTTAGTTGTTAGAGAAGAATTAGATGGCTTCCATCAAGCCGTAGTCCATCAGCAGCTGCTCAAGGTCTTCAATGGCCAGCGGGTTGGGAATGACGAACATCTTGTTGTCATCGATAGCCTTGGCCAGGTTGCGGTAGTGATCAGCCTGCGGGTGGTCGGGAGCGTGTTCGATAACGGTCTTTCTTTTGATTTCAGCCTGCTGCACCATGTTATCGCGGGGGACGAAGTAGATCATCTGGGTGCCGATACGCTTGGCCAGTTCTTCGATCATTTCCTTTTCGTTTTCAACATTACGGCTGTTGCAGATCAGGCCGCCCAGGCGTACGGAGCCGGATTGAGCGTATTTCATGATGCCCTTGCAGATGTTGTTGGCTGCGTACATGGCCATCATTTCGCCGGAACAGACGATGTAGATTTCTTCGGCTTTGCCATCGCGGATAGGCATGGCGAATCCGCCGCAGACAACGTCGCCGAGAACGTCGTAGAAGGCGTAGTCCAGACCTTCGGACTCTTCATAGGCGCCCAGGGATTCGAGCATGTTGATGGAAGTGATGATGCCGCGGCCGGCGCAACCTACGCCCGGCTCAGGACCGCCGGATTCCACGCACCAGGTGTCGCCGTAACCAGGCTTACGAATATCTTCGAGTTCAACGTCTTCGCCTTCTTCACGAAGCGTATCAAGAACAGACTTCTGAGCCAGACCGCCCAGCAGCAGACGGGTGGAGTCAGCCTTGGGGTCGCATCCGACGACCATGACCTTGCGGCCCATTCCAGCCAGACCGGCAACGGTATTCTGTGTGGTTGTAGATTTGCCAATGCCGCCCTTTCCGTAAATCGCTACTTTCCTCATTTTCTTTTCCTCCAATTCGGTGGTTAATTGCTTGCGATGGAAAACCCATAGGCAACTGCCGTGCCAAAAAAACCAAAAAATATTTAACTCATTGTTTTTAAAAGAGATATTTATCTGTGACCGTTTTTGGGCGTTCACTTTTGTCGCTTTTTTCGTGTTAAAAAAAGACGACAATTTTGTAGGATGCTACAAAAAAGTGTGTGAGACTTTGTGTAGGGTTTGGGGAAAATACGACAGAGATAAGGCCCAAACCCCGTGATCCCGGTGATCGGATGTTTGGCATCAATGCTGCAATAATACAGCGGGATACAGGATCAATACAACGATGGAGACAGTATGCTTATAGACACGACATTGCGAGAAGGCGGACAGCTCTTCGGCGCATATTTCAATATGGACTTTTCCCGCGAGCTGCTCCTCGAGCTGGAAAGCGCGGGAGTAGATGAAGCTGAAGCCGGCTGGGCCGGCATGCCAGGACTTTTCGAACTGGTGGACTGGGCCAATACGCATTTATCCAGGATGCGCTTTACGGTCTGGTCGCCTGCCCGGGAGCAGGATATCGACTTGCTGGCTGAAATGGGAGTCAAACGGATTCATATCGCCATACCCGTTTCGGATGCCCACCGCCAGAAACGGCTGCGTCTTGGCCGTACGGAACTGATTCAGCGTACCACCGCTGTGGTGGCGCATGCGCGTACGCGCGGATTTGAAAGCATAGGGGTCGGCCTGGAGGATGCTTCCAGGGCAGATACCAGTTTCACACTGCAGATTGCCAGGGCCGCGGCCCGGGGCGGGGCCTCCCGCCTGCGTCTGGCCGACACCGTAGGCGCCTGGTCGCCTGTGGAGACCATGGAAACCGTCAGGTATTATACGGAAAAGCAGCCGCTGCCGGTGGGCGTGCACTGCCACAACGACTTCGGCATGGGCACGGCCAACGCCATAGCCGCCTTGCGTGCCGGGGCTTTTTCCGCGGATGTCTCCGTGCTGGGCATTGGCGAGCGTTCCGGCATAGCCGCGCTGGAAGAAGTGGCCGGGTACCTGGCTTTGCGTCAGAAGGCCGCTGCGTACGACATGAGCCGCATCGCCATGCTTTGCCGCAAGGTTAGCGAACAGGCCCAGGTGCACATCTCGCGTACCAAGCCTGTGGTTGGAGAAGATATTTTCGCCTGTGAAAGCGGCCTGCACCTGCACGCGCTGGCTCTGGATCCGAGTCTGTACGAACCCTACAAGCCGGAAAGTGTTCTGGCGCGTCGTAAAACCGCCGTAGGCAAAAAGAGCGGCAAGGCAGCCGTACGCGCGGCCGCTACGGCAGCCGGCATCGATCTTTCGGATATTTGCCTGGGCACTCTTGCCGGAGCTATCCGTAATCTCTCCGCCAAGCTCGACCGTCCGCTTAATTCCACCGAATTCAGGGATCTCGCCTTACGGCAGTGCAATTAGTTAGAGAGTCTTAACCTTGAAAAGGTTTAGAGGCTCTTATGTATTTTCCTGAAACAATTGGAAATTGTTTCAGAAATGAGCCTTGTTTCAAGGCGAAAATGCGCTAGATACCTCCAGTCTGCCCCTTGCAGGTCTCCAAAGGCGTTAACTCCGGACGCCGGACGAGAACTCAACTGCTGCCTGCAAGGGGCCGAATTTTCTCCCGCCATATTCTCGCCATTCCTTTCTCGTTTTCTTAAACAATAAATACGTCTGTGTGCCGGGGCAGGGATCAAAGGGCCCAAAGACTGTATTTTTCCCTCTTTTCCATAGTAAATGTAGTGCCAAGTACAGCTGTGCCGATTAATTTGACTGGTAAAGTAAAATTTACCTTTTCATGACTTTTCTGCTATCTATCCGCATCAGGTATTTTTCGCTCCCTTCAATGTGTCGGCCGGCTGTTACTGCAATTGCGCCGGTGAGGAGGTACAATGGGAAGTATCATCTATCCGCCCCTGTCAAAAGACCGCATGGCGGACATCTCTTTGCAATGGAAGCGGTTTCAATCGCGTCTTTCCGTGAGTCCGACCATTATCCGTCCCATGATTCATGCCTCCTGGGAGCGTTGCCGCGCTGCCATGCTCCCCAGCGATTCCCTGGAACTTTGCCCCATTGACGTCCCTGCCCTGGAGCGGGCCACCGCCCGGAACAAGAGCCTGGTGGAAAGCGCCAAGCACCTGATGGATAAGCTCGTCCATTCGATTCACTTATCCAAAAGCGTGGTTACCCTGGTGGATACGGACGGACTCGTCCTGCATGCCTCGGCCACCATCCAGGACCTGGAGAACGTACCATACGGAGTGCCCGGCCGCCGTTGCGATGAAGGAACCATCGGCACCAACGGCATGGGGCTGTGCATCGTTGAAAAACGCGCGGTCCATGTCATTTCATCCGAGCATTACAACGCCTCCCTGCATTATCTGAGCTGTTCCGCGGCGCCCATATATAATGTGGCCGGAGAACTTATCGGCGCGCTCAATCTGGCCATCAATACGGAGAATTTTCATCAGCATACCATGGGGCTGGTGGAGGCGGCGGCCCACGCCATCGAAGAGCATCTGCGGCTGCGCAGTCTGGTTCAGAATCAAAAGGTCATTCTGGAGATGCTGGACGAAGGCGTCATCGTACTGGCCGGAGACGGCGTCATTGCCAGCATCAACCCTCAGGCTTGCAACATGCTCGGTTTGGAAACACAACCCTTGGGGACGAATCTTCAGTCTATCATTCTGAACAGTTCTGTTCTGCAGAAAATTCTGGAGGTCCGGCAGTCTTTTCACGACCGGGAGGTTTCATTCGACTTGCGGGGAGGCAAACTGTCCTGCGCGTTGTCCTGCGCGCCGTTCGGAGTCTCAGGCGTGATTCTGACTCTGCGCGAGGTCAAGCGTATGCGCAAGTACGCGGCACGGGTCGCCGGCGCCAAGGCCGTCTATACGTTCGAAAATATCGTGGGCGAGGCGTCCGCCTTGCAGGAAACGCTGCGCCTTACCAGGGTGGCCTCCCAGTGCGAATCCACGACCTTGCTGGTAGGGGAATCCGGTACGGGCAAGGAGCTTTTCGCCCAGGCCATTCACAACGCCAGTATCCGGCGCAAAGGGCCGTTTGTGGTGGTCAACTGCGGCGCGCTGCCCCGCAACCTGGTGCAGAGCGAGCTGTTCGGCTATGTGGCCGGGGCTTTTTCCGGCGCACTCAAGGAAGGGAGTCCGGGCAAGTTCGAACTGGCTGACGGCGGTACGCTCTTTCTCGATGAAATAGGGGAGATGCCCCTGGAGGCGCAGGTAAGTCTGCTGCGTCTTTTGCAGGAAAGCGAGGTGACACGCCTGGGAGGCAAGCAGGCCAAGCGTATTGACGTACGTATTATTGCCGCCACCAACAAGGACCTGCCCGGCGCGGTTCGTGAGAAATCATTTCGCGAGGATTTGTATTACAGGTTGAATGTGTTGACCATCAGTATCCCGCCGCTGCGCGAGCGCAATGGGGATGTCGGGTTGCTGATCAGAGTCTTTCTGGAGAAATTCGCCGCTTCATTGCATAAAACGAATCTGCGCCTGTCCATGGAGGCCCTGGCCGCTCTGGAAGCGTATCATTGGCCGGGCAATGTCCGCGAACTGGAAAACTGTATCGAACGGCTGGTGAACGTGGCCCAGGGAGAGAGCATCGAAATCAGCGACCTGCCCCAGGATATCTTTTCGGGCATGTCCCTCGGAGCGCGAGCCAATCCCGGCTGCCCTTCGGTTTCCCTGAAGGGCATTCAGAAGGCCCTGATACTGGAAACCCTGCGGGAAACCAGCGGCAATCTGCGACGCACTTCATCGATTTTGCATATCTCCCGGACGACCCTGTACGCCAAGCTCAAGGAGTACAGCATTGAGGTGGACGATTTTCGCAGCCAGTGCGAGTGACAGTCTGACTGTTCCGATCGCCGGGCATGAGTTTGTACAGGCTCCGGACATGTCCAGAGGACATGTCCAGTTTTCTGGCATGTAAAGTGTCTTTGTTTGTTGTGTAAACATTCTTAACTAGCTGATTTTGCAAGTATAATTTGTTCCTCTTCTTTTGCTGCAGTCTGGCCCGCCTTTTGCTCATTACAATCTGACCGTAAACAGAATGTTGTAACGAGACTAGAGCATTAATCCTTTATTGTAGTTCTGTATATAGTGCAATATGTGATTATATCTGGTTTGCGTAAAGACGCAGCATTCCGAATGGGCATTGCCACTCAACTGTTTTGGAAATGCTTGTGCATTTTCACCGGCAATGTTGATCTGTTAGTGTAGAGTAACTGTAAACATTCGGAGGACGTAATGGCTGTTCAGGAACAAGTGTACGGTTTTTTTATCCCCAGTGTGACGTTGATCGGTATCGGTGCTTCCAAAGAGATTCCTGGTAAGATCAAAGCCCTTGGCGGAAGCAAGCCTTTGCTCGTCACGGATAAGGGTGTTGTAGCCGTAGGTATCTGCAAACAGGTCACGGATCTGCTGGATGAAGCGGGGATGCCGTACGTGATCTACGACGAAACCGTTCCCAACCCCACGGACAAAAACGTTCATGATGGTGTTGAGATCTACAAGAAAAACGGTTGCGACAGTCTGATCACACTGGGCGGAGGATCCTCCCACGACTGCGGTAAAGGTATCGGCCTGATCGTTTCCAACGGCGGCAAGATTCATGACTACGAAGGCATCGATCTGGCGACCAAGCCGCTGATGCCGTATCTGGCAGTCAACACCACGGCCGGCACGGCCTCGGAAATGACCCGTTTTGCCGTCATTACCGATACCTCCCGCCACGTAAAGATGGCCATCGCCGACTGGCGCGTAACACCCGGCATCGCCATCGACGACCCGGTGCTGATGGTCGGTATGCCGCCCGCGCTGACCGCCGCCACCGGCATGGACGCTCTGACTCACTCGGTGGAAGCTTTCGTCTCCACCATTGCCAACCCCATGACCGACGCCTGCGCCATTGAATCCATCAAGCTGGTATTCAAGTATCTGCGCAAGGCCGTGGCCAACGGGCAGGATCTGGAAGCGCGCGAAGGCATGTGCTTCGCTCAGTATCTGGGCGGCATGGCTTTCAACAACGCCAGCCTCGGTTACGTACATGCCATGGCTCACCAGCTCGGCGGTTTCTACAACCTGCCTCACGGCGAATGCAATGCGCTGCTGCTGCCGCACATTGAGAAGTTCAATCTGATCGCCAAGGTTGAGAAGTTCGCTGAAATGGCTCAGATCATGGGCGAGAACACGGCCGGCCTGTCGCCCCGCGACGCCGCCGAACTGGCCATCAAGGCCATCAAGCAACTTTCTGAAGACGTAGGCATTCCGAGCACCCTGGTTGAGCTCGGCAAACGCTACGGCAAGGAAGTCAAGGCCGCAGACATCCCGACCATGACCGCCAACGCCCAGAAAGACATCTGCAAGTTCACCAACCCGCGTACCGCCACGGACAAGGAAGTATCCGCCATCTACGAAGGCGCCATGTAACTCGACGCCTGTCATCTGACGTACACAAGACGGCATCCGCAAGTGTATTTTTGCGGATGCCGTTTTCCTTTGTTTTGAAAGGGAGTGCAGAGCGCTGACGCAGAGCTGTGAATGTGATCAGCTGAAAAGTTGGGGAGGTTTACTTTATCCCCAGCCGCTTGCGGGTAATGGCGAAGAGAATCAGGGTGCAGACGGCGCCCAGGGTGTCGGCGAACATGTCTTTTTGCGCGTCCCAGATATCCCCCTGGCTGCCCAGGAATTCGATGCCCGCGTTGCCGCCTTCTATCACCGCGTACTGCCATTCAATGATTTCATAGGCGCAGGCCACGGCCATGATGGCCATCAGGGCCAGGCTGTAGATGACGGCCGGATGGGCCAGTTTTTTTCTCCAGAGAAATTCGGCAATGGGAAAGGCGTAAAAGCCGACGGCGAAATGGCCCACGCGGTCGAAGTGGTTGCGTTCGAAGCCGAACAGGTCGTTGACCCATTGGAAGGGGACGTTGGCAAAGGTATAATGTCCGCCCACCGTATGCCAGAAAAGCCAGACCGCCATGAGCGCGTACGAAAGATTGGAAAAACGGAAACGGCGGTAGGTCAGGGCCAGTCCCAGGAAAACCGCCATGACAGGGATGTTTTCTGCCCACCAGACCGCGCGGGAGACTGGGCTAACGGCCATTATGGTCCAGAATATCACAAACAGGGCCCCGAGTATCAGGGGAAAGCGCCGGCGCGTCATGGCTGCTCCTTGGCGGTGAAAGGTTTTGCCGGACTTTCCAGCGAACAGCGCAGCCAGCGGTCGATGGGGGCCGGTCGTCTGTCGATTTTGCGGTAATGGTCGATGTCGTCCGCGTCGATATTGGCCCAGGCGCCTTCGCGCAGGTCCACATTGAGATATTTGCGAATATCCTTGATGGGGTTATGTTCGAGAAAGACCAGAATGTTGCCGTCCGGGCAAAAGCGCAATCCCAGGGGCTGGCCTGGGAACTGTTTCGCAAGTTCCGTAGCGGACGGGCTGTGTCCGTTTTTTCGGGTGTAGTCGTTCACATAGGTCAGGGCGGGATCCAAACGGGCCTTCAGGTCTTTTTTGTAGGCCTGGGCCAGCGGGTAATCCAGAAAGGCCGTCAGCAACAGCCCGGGGACGAAGCAAAGCCAGAACAGCAGGTGAAAAATGAAGTCGAAAGGGCGCTGGCGTTTACCGTGTCCTGCTGTTCGGTTCAGCCACAAACCCCAGGATGCCAGGCGGTTGCAGGCCACCGTGCAAAGCACCAGCACGGGCAGGGCGAAATAAAACAATCCCGGCCAGCCTATCAACGCGGACAGCAGCGTGCAGAAGGCTGCCAGTACGATACAGGCCACGGCTGTCAGCAGGTCCACCCGGGCTTTTTTCTTTGGGTCCTTACGAACGTTGATGGGCTGGGTGGTGCTCATTCTCAAAAGTCCTTTTGCTGTATCATTTTTGGAAGTGACGACTCGGTAAGGTCCTAGAACAGGAATGAAGCTCTGTCGAGAGCTCTGGGCGCCGCCCTCCAAGAATGCGTACGTTTCGCGGCCAAAAGCCAAGGCGTATGAGAAAAGCAAAGGTCCGGAATTGTGCCGAACCTTTGCGTCAAAGCGGGCATATCTTACGGCTTCACGTACGCGAAGCCCTTTTTCTGCAGTTCCACAATTTCAACCACTCCGGCAGGGATAACGGTACATTCGGGGCAGAGTTGTTCCGGCGTAAGGTTGAAGGCATTGAGAGCGTTGTTGCATACTTTTATCTCGGCGCCGAGCTGGGAAGCTTCACTGATTTTTCCGGCGAATTCTCCATTTTTTTCCAGAAGCGTCACTCCCGGACCATTGACGACCAGAACCACTTGCGGTTTGTTTTCCGAAAAATGGGCCAGGTAGTTCTTGATGTTGCTGCAGGCAATATTCAAAGCCTGGGGATCATGATCAAAATGAAAGACGACGTTGTTTTCCATGTTGCCTCCTTAGAATGGACATGCCTGTTGTGGCGAGTATACGGGCTCTCCCGGAAGGAGAAACTCGCTGCGAAGCAAAAACTAGCACGGTACGCCCTTCAGAAAAAGGACTAACTTTTTTGTTTCCCGGGACTGATCACAGGCAGGACCTGCGGGCGGAGTGATGCATAGCCTTGGTCATGGCAACCGACCGGGGTATTTTCTCCAAAAAAAGAGGGGATTGTTGCTAAAAAAGCTTCTGCAGAAAAAAAGGAACGCTTTATTGCGACCGGTAGCCGTTATTACAAGAAGTGAGCTTATTGTAAAAAACAATAGCAAATCCTATTTACTTTTTTTTAGTAATTGTATAGAGAATTACTAATGCTCAATTATGGAGAAGAGTTGCATGTAGGGTGTCTCGGCAACAGTTTTTTTTCAGAAAGAAACGTGTTCCGCCGGGGAGCAGAACACCAACACACTTATAAAAAAGTGTTGGGCAACCGGCCGTCACCGGTTGTCTGATCTGAGAGTTGCTTCGCAATCCCAGGGGGTTGGTAAAGAAAAGAACAGACTAAAGCAAATGCTGCCGCGAATGTTGCGCATAGGGGCGAAACGAAAAACAACACTAATGCCGCGGGCAGTATGGAGCAGGTCGAAGTCGGGTAGAACAACAGGAAATCTCCCGCATCACCGCCGATCGGGTGCTGAAAGCGGAGGAGGGGGCAATGGCGATAAGTAGAAAAGTCGGTCAGGACGCCAGAGTACCATTTTGCCGCAGTGCCAGGCAGAATAATCCTGTTGCCCGTATTGCGGCTACAGAAAAAGCAGCGCCCATACGCATTTCGAAAGAGGGGGGATTCTCTCGGTCTGGTGCGTTCCGATCACATCCGTGCTGTTTGCGCGCTCGTACGCATAGTCGGGTACGCGAAACAGAGGGCGCAGACATGAGTCTCCTGCAGCCGGTAATTCTGCTGCTGCCGCAAAACAAGCGACTATCGAGCCGGTTGTTCGCGCTTCCTCTCCAGTCACCGCATCTGATATGGCGCTCGTCTGAGGCCTCCTCGCGAATGAAGCAGGTTCTTTGTGGCTCTTTTCGATACCTCAGAAACGTTTGTCTCCACGTGACGCTTTTTCCCTGTTCGGAGTGTTCCACCATTGGCGGTGGAACTTTATTGAATACATTTTCAGTGGCTTGAAGGGGCATTACTGGAAGTAACGGTTGGAAGGAAATCTTGAAAAAAACTGTCCATTTTTTTCATTCCTTTTTAGTATGGTGAGAAATGAAAAAATTTTATGCAGCACTTTATTTCATAAGCATCTGGCTGTTGCTGGGCCATTTTTCACCTGCATACGCGGAGATGGTCTATTGCGTGCAGATTGCAACTTTTTCGGATGCGAATAATGCCCGCGGTGTTTTTCAGAAAATAGATAAGGCCTTTTCTCCGGAGCAGGCCCCTTCGTTGCGGATTGAATCCAGCAATGGTTTTTACAATGTCCTTGTGGGGATGTACCCGGAGAAACAACCCGCGCAACAGTTGTTAGCGAAACTCATTGGTATGTTCCCGGAGGCTTATGTCAGGACGAGTTTTTTCGACAATGACAGGATAGTCCGTTTTCGGGAAAACAAAACCGGGCAGAATGCGCAGACTGCAACAACAGTCACCACCGCGGAGCAGAAAGAAGTGAGTCCGCAAAAACAGGATTCAGATGCGCATTTGCAAAGTGTGGGGACTACGGTTGCATCCCTGGTGAAAAACACTGCTCCGCAGCAGACACCGGATAAAAGTGCCGCAACAGCGCCCGCAGCAGCCGTTTCAGCCAAAAAAGCCCCGAAACCGGTTGCGGCAGCTCCAGTAAAAAAAGCTTCGAAGCCTGCTGCAGTCGCTCCGTCAAAAAAAGTTTCAAAGCCGGCTGCAGCCGTTGCAAAACCTTCTCCGGAAGCTTCTCAGCCAGCTAAAATCAGCCCTGCGGACTCCGCAAAGGCTGCTGCCCCTGAACGCAAAAACACTGGCGGCGGTAATCCTGCGGCCGCTCGCAGCAAGGATGATCAGCCCAAGGCGTATCCGGCTGAGTGGTCCACACTGGACCAGAAGCGGGCTTTGCAAAGAAATTTTGCTTTGGGGATTGCAGTCATAGCCGCAATGCTTCCGACATTGTTTTTGTGGAGCAGAAAGAAAAAAATCGTCTCCGCCAGTCATGATGGAAAGCCGAAAGTCTTGGAGGCTCGTGAGCCTCCAAGTCTCAGCGAAAATGACGAAACGATTCTTTTTAGGAATATCGGACAGTTGCGAGATATTGAGGGCGTGCTGCTGTCCACCGCGCCCAATGCCCGTACGTTGTATGTCATGAGTTCCTTCCCTGGCGAGGCCAGGACGATGACAGCTCTTCAGCTGGCGTACGCGCTGTCCATGAACAAGACTGCCCGGGTGTTGCTTGTGGACGGCAACCCGACCAAGAAGCCCCTCACCGGACTGTTCGGCATTTCCTCGATGCGCGGTTTTTCCGATTTTATGCATGCCGAGTCCACACTCGAAGAATGCGTACACGCAACCAGTTATGCTGATTTGTTCGTCATGCCTTTCGGTACGCGAACGGAAGATTTTTTTGCCTATATCCGCAAGGAAACTTTTCCCGAGGCGCTTAAAAAGCTTCAGGGAGAGTTTGATTACGTCATCATGGTTGGCAGCGCCGGAATGCGTACCTATGAAGCGCCTTTTATTGGCAGTCAGTTTGATGGTGTGATTCTGGCTATTGAGTGTGAAAAAACCAAGTGGGAAGTCGTACAGGTCGTCCTTGAAAAGTTGCATGCATTAAACGCGAATATTATAGGTGCTGTCATTACCTACAGACAGTTTTATATTCCAAGGTTTCTATATGGAAAATTATAACTACAGCGAAGCCGGTACCCTGCATAAGACTCGTTTCTGTCTGGTTGTAACCTTTATCGTCCTGGTGATGTCTTGCTGGGGATGTACGCATTCTTCCACTTTGCCCGCAGTGGGCACGGAAGTGGGGTTTGATTCTACGACTTTTGAAGGGGATAAAGAGCAGTACCCTGCGAAAAACGATCTTTTTGATCTGTATCGGATTTCGCCCGGCGATATGCTTGACGTTTTCTTTCAGGTCAATACCTGGAAAGTAATCAATGAGTTCAAGTTGTCTGTAGATGACCAGCTCAATATCCAATTTCCTTATGCTCCGGAATTGAACCAATTGCAGCTGATTCAGCCCGACGGTTATATTTTTCTGCCCATGGTCGGGGAAGTGCGGGCTGCCGGGAAGACCGTTATGGAACTGACCGCTGAGCTGGAACAGAAATATAAACCCTATCTGAAGGATCCGGATCTGTTGGTGACTGTTCCGGAGTTCAGGGCGAATATCAAACAAATCAAGCAGGATTTGAGCACTGCCCCGCGGGGCTTGAGTCGTCTTGTTACCGTGCGTCCGGACGGGTATTGCACCTTCCCCCTCGTGGGGGAACTGCTGGTGGCCGGCAGGACCGTTCCTGATGTGAATCAGAATCTGGATAACATGTACGATGAATATTTACAGGGCCTGAAAGTTAATTTGTTTCTGCACGAGACCTCGGGCACGCGCGTTTATGTGCTCGGCGAGGTCAACAATTCCGGCGCATACGCCATTCAACGTCCCAGCACTGTCATGGAAAGCCTGACACTGGCCGGCGGATATACGCGTCAGGCAGAGCTGGAAAAAGTTGTCGTCTTTCGCAGAAAAGGGAAAAAGTACATCGGCACGCGTATTGATATGTCGGCCCAGCTCCATTTGGAAAAGGGCGGCTCATTCTTTTATCTGATGCCGGATGATATTGTTTACGTACCGCGCAAGGGACGTTCTGAACTGGCGGAAGTCATGCGAGATGTAGCTGACATCCTGATGTTCGACGGATGGAGCATTGGTTTTGGATGGGATATCTCAGATACTCCGGTAATCGGGGATGACAATATCCAATAGAAAACAGGGATGTTATGACAAGTATGCAGGTTGATTGGTATTCGCATACTGTATCTGAACAACATCTCACATCTTTGCAGGTGTTTTTGCAGCTATGATCAAAACAGAAAATTATTTGCGCGAGCTGGCCATTATCTTTTTCGCTCAACAGCGGATTATTTTTACTGTAATGGTGGCTTTGACGCTTGCTGGTGTTGCTATCGCTTTTCTCTGGCCAAGTAGCTATGCTGTTGAATGCAGTATTCTGGTAAAAAGCAAGAAACTCGAAAAAAGCCCAGAAGCGCTTGAAGCTCAGGAATTGCGACTTTCGGAGCTCACTTCCGAGGACTTGCGATCGGAGATGCAGCTTATCGAGTCTCCGGATGTGTTGCGCGCAACAGTGGAGGCGCTTAAAAAGCGCGGTCTTGATTTTACCCATGGAGAGACCGGAAACGAGGCCATGAGCGAGGCCGTGGATTTTTTTGCCAAGCATCTCGAATTGTCCATTGTTCCCAAGGCGTTTGTTATCAAGGTAGTCTGGACGGATTCGAACGTGGAGCGCGGTGTTGCGATTTTGAAAACCCTGCTTGATGTTTATATCCGCTACCGTTCGTCGGTATTTAATCCGACTTCGGCAGAAGGTTTTTTCAAATCACAGCGTGATAATTTTTCCGATACGCTTCAGGAACACGAGCAGGCGCTGACAGAGCTGTACCAAACGATAAACACTCCCACACCCGATCAGGAAATGAAAATCAACATGGACATCGTGCGGGACATCAAAGTGAATATCGAAGGTGCGCGTCGGGAAATTCTGGATCTCAGAAAATTAACGGATGAAATCAAAGCCGCTCTGGACAGCAATGAAGTCCAGTTGTTTTCTTTTGTCGATAACCCTTCCATCGTGGCCTTATCTTCCAAGTTACAGGAACTGTTAATCAAAAGAAGCGACGCCTTCCGTGTCTACACGGATGAAAGTCCGCAGGTTAAGCGTGTCGATGAACAAATAAATCAGGTCTTCGGCGTACTGCAATCCGAAGTTGATATTTATTATAACAACCTCAAGGGCAAGCTTGAAGCGAAAGAACTGTTTATTGAAACAGCCACAATACGCATTAATGAGCTTACGCAGCGCAATTTGGAGCTGCAATCTTTCCAGAGCAAGGTTGACAAGCTGCAAACTGAAATTAAAATGCTAAAGCATTCGTATGAGACTTTTTTCAGACGTTTTGAGGAGTCGCGGATGGCGGCATCCCCAGAGGCCAATAACTTGTTCAGCATCAGTGTCTTGAATCAGCCTTTTTCCTCTGGTGTGCCCGTGTTTCCACGGAAACTGCCGGTGCTGGTTTTGTCTCTGTTTGTGGGCTTGCTGGCGGGTGTTTCCATAGGTTTTCTGCAGGAATTCTTTGATCATACTTTTAAAACGCCGCGTGATGTGACCGTTTTTGCCGGTCTGCCCACGCTTTTTTCCATTTCAGCAGATTCTCTTGCCCTTGGGATTCCTTTAGTCAATAAATCTTTAACTGCTTCAACCAAAAAGCAAAAGCAAAGCAAGAAGAAACCAGAAAAAAAGTAATACGGGCCGGTTTTTCCATCGGGGGGTGGTCGTATCAGCCAGGCGTTTCGGGCTTGTAGTTTTTTATTTTCAAGGACAGCGACATGAACCTGCTATTAGAGCAAAATAACAATCCGGATTTTTCCATCGACAAAGCAAAGAACAAGCCTTCTCGCCTTGATGCGGGAAAAGGGGGTTATGGGGGGTATACCGCATTTTCTTATATAAGTATCACGCTTTTCAACATATTTGTGGGGGGACTTCTTTTTATCATTGCTCTTCCCATTATGCTCTTTCTGGCGATTTTTGTTTATTTAGTCATGGGATGGCCCATCTTATATAAAGGTGTAAGACTGGGCCGGAACAGAAAGCCTTTTACAATGTACAAATTCCGTACGCTGCCCAAAGGCGCTCAACAAATACTCGGCGAAGCCCTTCTTTCCCCTAAGGACGGCATGGTCACGCCTTTTACCCGTCTGTTGCGGGATACGCGGCTTGACGAGCTGCCGCAGCTTTGGAATATCATAGCCTGCGATATGGATTTCGTCGGTCCGAGGCCACTGCGCCCGGAAGTGTATGAAAGCTGCTGCAGGATCATTCCCGGATTTGACGTCAGGTTTGAGGTGCGTCCGGGGCTGGTGGGGTATTCGCAGCTGTTCACCCCCCACAGTACGCCGAAGCGTATCCGCTCGCTCATCGATTCGCGTTCTCTCAGACGCCAGCGTAAATTGAAATTCGATATTCTCCTATTGCTGTATACAGTATTTCTTTTTGCTTCCTCAGTATTGTACCGCGGCACCAATTTTATTTGGAAAAATCTCTTCCTCGGCATCGCCTTCAAAAGACGCGAACTGCGCTCCATGGACCGTATCGACCATGAACACCGCAAAACATTTTTTACTTACGGACTTAACGGAAGCGGCATAAAGAATCATGTGCTGGACATGAACGACGGTTACCTGCGCGTGCAATCCAATTGCAGGTTCGATAAAGAATTCGATTTCCGTCTGGAATGCGAATATACCATCAACGGAAAACAGAAACGAAAGACGGCCAAATGCAAGGGAGCTGTGTATAAAGAGTTGAAGATAGACGGCGAGCATACGTATACGTATATTGTGTACTACGAGCCCGCATCTCCCTTGAACAGCTATCTCATCGACCAGTATTTTTTGCATAAAAGCTTTGCCATGGTGTAGGCAGGAAAGCCTGCAAAGGTGAATGAAAAGGCAGGCAGACTTCTGAAAGTCGGCTTGTGCGGAACTTCTGCAGGGCTTCAAAATATTCAAGACCAGCGGTCGCATAAAATGGCAAGACAGTCCTCTGTTTCTTTTTTCATTGTTTTTCTCGCCGCCCTGCTTGTACTCGCCTCGATGTATTTTTTGACAACGGCGAGGCCTGTTCTTGCTTTGGCGCCCACTGTTCTTCTGGTAATAGTTGCTTTTTTTTTAGCCGTTCCACGGGTTGCCTACTACGCCATTATCTTTCTCATACCTCTCGCTGCGCTGCGCTCTGTCGACGGCATCAAACTGCATTGGGTATTGGCCGCCTTTCTTATTTTAATCGCCCTGATGCAGATGCTGTTGTCAAAACGGATTCCTGAAAGGCTCTTGTCAAACTTCTGGCCCTGGATATTTTTTCTGCTCGTCTGGTGCGCAATTAGTGCAACTTTCTCTTCTTTTTTCGATGTGGCGGTAAAAAACACTGTTTTGCTTGGTGCGGGACTGATGTTCGCGATTCTGGGCTTTTATTATCTTAAGCCTCTGCACATCTTTAAAGAGCTTCCGGCGGTTATTGTCGCCAGCATCAGCCTTTCTTCCTTGTTTTCAGTAGTCGGTTATGTTTTCAACGTAAGCCTTTTCATCTTTGCTGATAACGGAGAGGTCAGAGGGCAGGGCGCCACGTCGAATCCCAACGTCATGGCCATGACGGTTATTTTTGCAGTTCCTTTTCTTAGCTACTACCTCATCCATGCCAAAGGCTTTCTCCGTAAGAGTGGTGTCCTGCTGCTGGTGGCCATCAATCTTGGGGGGCTGATGAGCACGTATTCCCGAAGCGGCGCTCTGCTGTTTTGCGTCGTGGTTCTGCTGCTGGTGCTGGTGAATAGACGCCGCATGGTACTCAGGCACCTGGGACTGTATATTTTTGCGATTTCAGCCGCATTTCTGGTCATCGCCCTGGCTGTTCCGTCAAGCTACTGGACTCGTCAGTCCAGCAAGAGCTATGAGGGTGATAAATCGATCAACCGGCGCTGGTCTTACCTTCACGTTGGGGCGCGTGCTCTGATGGAAAGTCCGCTTGTGGGGCATGGCATGGGAACATTTGAGAATATCTATTCCGATTCGGACTATGCCTGGGAATTCAGCCGGACGGATGATATTGTAGAGAGGTTGCGTCAGGCACATAACACCTACGTCGAATTTTTGGTGGGGCTGGGACTTCCCGGACTGGTCTTCTGGCTGATCATCATCTGGCGGATGCACACAAATTTCCTTGAGGGTGAAAAAAAATTCAAGGAGGCCGGATTGCTTACTCAGGCGGACATGGTTGTGACCTATCGGGTTGCATTGTATTCGCTTCTGCTTTTTTTTCTCATGTTGAGCGACAGCTATAATAAATATTTTTACGTACTTATTGCCTGCGCAAGTGTCTTTCATCAGATAACCCTGGAGAAGATTCGGGAGATCTGGCCGGAAAGCAAGGCTCCTCAATGAGCGAATTTTGTTTCTGGCTTTGTATTTGCATGATTTTATACGTCTACGCGGGCTATCCTCTGATCATTACGCTGCTCGCAAGGCGTTTTCCCCGGAAAGCCCGGCCGGTTTTCACAGATTTGCCGACCGTATCCTTGATTATCAGCGCTTACAATGAAGAGCAGGCCATAACCGGGAAACTGGAAAATAGTCTTAAACTGCAGTACCCGCGGGAGTTGCTGGAGATTATTGTGGTGAGCGACGGGAATCAGGACCATACGCGGGAGCTGACGCTGACCTATGCCGACAAAGGTGTGCTCAGCGAGCACTGCAACGAACGGCATGGCAAATCAGCCGCATTGAACCGGGGCATACGCAGAGCCACGGGTGAGATCCTTTTGTTCTCCGATGCCAACAACCATTATGCTGACGATGCGGTGTTGCGGCTTGTCGCTCCCTTTGCTGAATCGTCTGTGGGACTGGTCACCGGCGCCAAATTGATACGGGGCGATACCGACGCCCTGGAAGCCAGCGAAAGCAAGTACTGGCAGTACGAGTCCTTTATCAAAAAGCAGGAAACGCGATTTAACAGCACCACCGGAGTGGCCGGAGAAATTCTGGCCGTACGCAAGGCAGATTGTCCGCAGATACCGGATGTTGTGATCAATGACGACGCCTATATCGCCATGCGTATCGCATTGTCGGGAAAGCGAATCGTATATGAACCCGGTGCGCGCTCCTATGAACGCATTTCTGCAACAGCCGAAGACGAGCACGTCCGCAGAGCCCGTATCGCAGCCGGACGTTTGCAGCTCCTCAAACTGTTTTTTGTGCCACTGCTTATGCGCAGGCCTTTGTATTTCTGGCAGGTGCTTTCCCACAAGTTCCTGCGTTTGGCGGTTCCCCTTGCCATGCTGGGGGCACTGGTTTTCAATATTTTTGCTCTGACGGACGCATTTTATATGGTCGTAGTTTTTTTTCTGCAGCTTTTGTTTTATGCTGCGGCGGTATTATCTTCCAAGTTTGCATCCAGGTCGGGCCGTCTGGCGAGGATCTGTTATCTGCCCGGCTATCTGATCGGCAGCAATGCCGCGACACTCAGGGGGATGGCAGGATATTTTTTCAACACACAGCAATCTGCCTGGCGCAAGGTACAACGTCGTGACGGATGATCGGATTCTTTTTGTCGACCTCTCCAGAAGGTACGGAGGTTCGGGAGTAAGAGCCATAACGCTGGCCGAGGCTTTTGGCCCCGAGCGTGCGGGACTGGCCTGTCTTTCCGGAAGCGAACCCGCACAGGAGGCCAGACAGCGCGATCTCAGACTGCATACGCTGGCCACCAGAAAAAGCGACCCGCGTCTGGCGATTCAGCTGGCGCGGCTTGTCAAAGAGCACGGCTATATAGTCATGGATACGCAGGGACCTCCTTCCAAATTTTGGGGAACCTTTGCCGCAATGCTCTCCAAGTGCACCCTTGTGTCCACTCTGAACAGTTGGTACGCGCAGGAACACGGGGGAAAGCTCCGGGGCAGGCTCTACCAGGGGTTTGAACGTATTTCGGCCCGGCGTACCGATGCGTTCGTCTGCGTGGCCCAGGAGATACTCGACAAGCTTTCACATTGGAATTATCCAAAGGACCGTTGTTTTCTCGTGCCCAACGGGTTGCCGGAGCAACTTCCGGTGGAGCAGATGGACAGGCAGAGTTGCCGGCATCTCTTCAATATTCCTGAAGATGCGGTCTGTCTGGCGGCCGTGGGACGCCTGGTGCACGCTAAAGGGTACGCGTATCTGCTTGACGCGCTGTCCCTGATGCGGCGCTCCGACGCATATCTGATCATCGTGGGCGGCGGCCATCTGGAAAAAGATCTCAAAGAGCAGATCAAACGCCAGGGGTACGGCGACAGAGTCATCCTCGCGGGCATGCAGCCGCAGGGGCGGAGTCTGGCCATCATGAACGCGGCCGATGTTTATGTGCTTTCCTCGGTCACGGAAGGCTTGCCTTTTGTGCTGCTCGAGGCCTCCATCCTTGGAAAACCCATCGTGGCCACCCAGGTGGGGCATATCCCGGATACGTTTCGCAACGATGTGGAAGCGTTGCTGGTTCCTCCTGAAAATCCGGCAGCTCTGGCTCAGGCCATGGATACGCTGATTGAGGACCGAGCTTTTGCCGAGTGCCTGGGAAGCAACGCACGTAGCGCCGTACTGAGCCGTTTCGGCGTCGAGGCCACTCTTGAAGGCTGCGAACGCGTCTATACTGCGGCTTGCAAGCATCGCAAAGGTCTTTCCTGAAGCTCCGTTCAAGGTGATGATAAAAGATCAAACGCCTCCCCGACAAATACAAAGGTCGTGGAGGCGTTTTTATTTGCAGAATAGTCTGAAAAGCGGTTTCAGGGCATGGCTGCGCTAACCGTGGCGGCAGGCCCCACTCCGTTCCAATTGACGGCCTGTACGCCGTATTCATAGCTCGTGCCGGATGTGGCCGTCGTATCCAGGTAATTGGGGGTAAGGAGTTCGGATGCCAGCAGAACAAATCCCTGCTGTCCCTCAATGCGGCGAATGACACGGAATCTGCCAGCTCCCTGTACATCCGCACTCCAGTCCAGACGAACGCCTTGGGGCTGAACCGCAGCCTGCAGCCCTTCCGGCGCATTGGCAGGGGCTTGCTGATCCACATCCAGGACCCTGAACGCGGTGTAGGGAATGGAGCGTACCGCATTGGGATCCAGAAGCGTTCCCCAGTGAGCTGTCCCTTGGTACTCGGCGTATATTTTCGGATGGCCCGAACCATCGATGAGTATCATGCCGTATTCCTGCAAGGCGCGTGCGATGATAACGCCGGTCGCATCCAGGCCCCACTCGCGAAATTCTTTTTCTCCAAGCCCCGGGTCCAGCTGCAGGCGCGCGCCCATGGGCAGCTCGGGAAAAAAAGTCGAGCCGTCGCTCCGGGTGGCAGGAAAGACGTACCGAAGGGCGGGGTGCTCGCTGGCAAAGGCGATGGCGTGTTCGATGCGACCTTGCTTGATCTCCCAGGGACGGATCAGTCCGGCCAGATAGGGTACACCCGCGCCCCGGCTTCTAAACCCGCGCGGCGGAACGCCGTTGCCGCGCGTATTGTAGTGGTAGCCGTTTTCAGCGATATAACTGTCCCCCAGTTCGCTCTGGAAGAGCCAGAACCCCCACTCGTCGCCCGTGGACGGGTTCCAGAGAATGATCTGCGAGTCGGTCCCCTGGGCGGGGGCGGCCTGGTCCGGGATGGGCACATCCACGCTCACTTTTTTGAGCACATCCAGATAATGGCACTGATCGCCGCTGACATCGGAAAAAAAGTTCGTGAGCTTGACTTTGCGCAGGGGCGTTTGCTCGTCAACGATGTAGACCGGCAGGGTATACTGGTTCGGATCGCAGCCGAAGTGACCGCTTTTATTGAGCCGCTCGATATAGGCGTCGTTTTTTTGGTCATAGGCTGGATTCGGGCCGATGGGCAGGTTCCAGGGAGATTCCAGGCTGTAAGGACGCTGCTCGCCCGCGTCAGGAAGTGGTGCCTGCCCGAAAGCCGCGTGGCACGGGAGGCAGAGCGTCACCAGAAAAATAACCAGACAGAGTTGTTTCATGGCGTTGTCCTATGGGGAGAGGGTTGGTTTCTTGCGGCCGGCCGCCCCGGCCTGCAGCGAATTCTGCAGGAGAACCTCGTTACTTAAAAAATCTGTTGTGAAGGCCCAGAGCCCTCAGCGGCTCGTGTCTTCTGGCAGCAAGGAGCAGCAGCGCAAACAGTACGAGCGAATAGATTACCAGACAGGCGCATTCGTGCAACAGCGGCGTATGTGCAAAAGGCGGAAAGAACCGCAGCAGTGCGATGACGAGAAACATTGCCACCAGGGGCGGAAGCGTGGGCAGCAGTTTTTTCAGAAGCAGGCGCGTATCGAATGCGTATATCACTTTCACCCGCCAGATGAGCAGCAGAAACAGGATGGCGAAGGCCAGGAAGCAGCCGCATGCCACGCCCTGAATGCCGTACCCCAGTTTGACGAACAGTATGGAAAGCCCGATGTTTACACCCAAAGCCAGGCTGGTGAGCAGGGAAGCGCCCATTTGTCTGTTTTTGGCCACAATCAGTCCGCGGCAGGTGATGGCCAGCGCATAGAACAGGCTGCCCAGAGCGATGATTTTCATGGCGGGAATACTGGGAACATATTTGGGGAGCAGCAGCATGATGGCCGCAGGGGCAAGATAATAAGCCGCCCCTACGAGAAAGGGCATCAGATAGGAAGTCAGGAGCAGGGGGGTGAAAAAAAACAGTTGCTCGATGTCCTCCCGGCCGGAAGCCAGATGCTCCATCATGTGCGGATCGAGCACGTCGCGCGCGTCTTCCGGAATCTGCATCAGGAATTCGAACAGAACCGTAGTCAGGGCGAAAAAACCCAGCTGTTCCTTGCCCAGCAGCCAGAAAACCACCAGTCCGCTGGCGCTGCCGAACAATTCGTTGGTGCAGTTGTACAGCATGATGGGCAGGCCGGTTTTAATCAGCTGCCCATAGCGGCGCAGGGAAAACTCTCTGCCGATGGACAGTTTCCGCTGTCTGGAGAAAAAAGCGACCATGACGGCGAAGGTGAGCAAAAAAGCCGCGTACAGGCCGTAGATGCCGAACAGGTAGATCAGCACGATGTTCAGCAGCATAGCCAGGGTGGCGCGCAGCACGTTGGCCCGGGTCAGAATATCGAAGCGTTTGTTGGAAGCGAGATAATCATAGGAAAAATCATAGTACCACTGCAGCAGGATGCCGGAGGCAATGACGGCGAGCCCCACGCCGAAAACAACGGACACGTCGGCAAGCAGAGCGTAGCCCAGGAGTGCGGCGGCAGCGCAACAGGCCGGGAGAAGGGTGCCGTAAAATACGGTTGCGGCAATGGCCTGGCAGGTATGTTCTTCGCCGCGCGACGAATGGTAGGGGATGCGGTAGAACATGGCGTTGCGCAGGCCCAGTTGCAGATAGGTCGCGTAGGTGGCGATAATGGTCAGCAGGCTCCAGATGCCGTACAGCTCTGGAGGAAGCAGCTTGGGCTTGATGAACGTATTCAACGCGCCGCAGAGTTTGCGGTAGATATTACTGGACGTATAGGCCCGAATGCGGCCTGCTATGCCTTGGAGTTCCTGCGCCATATTTGCTTACCGGTTTGCGTGTCAGGATGGGAAAAGAATTATTTTTGCGATTGCGGCGTCTTGCCAGTGAGGATGTCCAGGAGCGCGTCAATGCCTCCCTGGAGCCGTTGCCAGTTTTTCCGTTTCAGGGACAAAACAGCGATGAGCAGACGGTAGAGCAGCCAGCCAAAACTGGAATAGGCGAAAAAGAGCCAGCTCCACCAGCCTTTGCGAACGTAATTTTTAAAAAAAAGATAGCGCCCGATAAGGTAGCGTTTGGCCGTGTTGCGTTCGGATGGTCGCATGGATGGCGACGGATAGTGTTCGGCCCGTGCAAAGGGCGTGTAAATGAGCGTATATTTTCGCGAGACACGATAGGAAAAATCCTTGTCTTCATCCAGCGCGTACTCGTGGTAGTGGGGCGTGAATAAAAAATCCTGAAATATTTCTCTGCGATAGGCCATGACCCCGCCTGGAAGATGTTCAACTCTGGAGACGAACTTCAGGGGAAAAGGCGTTCTATCCAAATCAACGGCATATCCGGAGGGTAGCACTATTCCTTCTTGCGGCCCGGAAATTAGAAACAGGGTGTCGTAGGCCCAGCGTATGATGTGGCCCAGGGTCATGGGCGGCTCGTTGACGCATTTGGGGCAGGCTCCGCCGACATGCTTGTCCGGATCGTCGGCAAAAACCGCCAGAAGTTCTCGGAGGGCATCCTGCTGCAGGATGATATCGTCATCCACAAAGACAATGATTTCATTTGCGGCAAGGGATATTCCCTTGTTCCGCGACTCCGTCAACCCTGGCCGTTCCTTTTTTACGAACCGGCAACTGATCCCCTTTGCAACAAGCTGTTCTTCCAGCGGAAAACCGGGCAAGTTTCCGTCATCCACCAAAATCACTTCTTCAGGGAGGCTGGTTTGGTAAAGAATGGAATTAAGGCACTTTACAATATCTTGAGGCCTGTTGTAGGTTGGGATAACAATTGTACAGGTTGGAAGTTTTGAAAAAATGTTCCTGGGATATTCGTACGAAAGCGTATCCACCAGTATTAACTCCTGCTTTTTTTACTACTTATTGGTAGAAGGAGTAACTGGCCTCCTGCGCGGGGTCAAGGGAAATCATCTGACATAGCCCGGCCTGCCGGAGGCAAGAATAGCCCGAACTTTCCTGGACTGCGCCATGCAGTTCCTTTGAACGCGGATACTCTCGCAGCCTTTTTGACCATGAATAACTGCTCACTCAATATTTTCGAAGAAATGGATTCCTGCGCCCGTTATTGGGAATATCTGGAAAACGCCGCCCCCTGCCACCCCTTTCAGTCCTACACCTGGTGCCGGTCTCTTGTGGATTCGTTTGCAGGGAGCATCAAATGTCGGTTGCGGATCTGTGTTCTGCTGGAAAAAGACGGCGCTCCGTTGTTGCTGGCGCCCCTGTGCGTGACGCATCGCGGGCTGCTGCGCGTGGCCGGATTTCTGGATTACGGACTCGCCGATTTGAACTGCCCGCTGCTGGCGCCCGGTGCCCGGATTCCCGATTCACCAACGCTTTTTCATTCTTTGCTTGGAGCGTTGGATTGCGATGTGCTGGAATTGTGCAAGATTCCTCCTGTGCTTGCGGACGGAAGACCCAACCCTTTTGCCGGGATTTGCAAAGGGCGGCATGGCATGTCCTATCATTCCGCCACCCTGGACGGAACATGGGAAGACTTTGCGGCCCGCCAGTTCAACGGAAGAACCCGGCGCAGGGACAAACATCGCAGGAAAAAATTCGAACAGGCCGGGAGCTATGGGTTTGAGATTGCCGCAACGCCTGAGCGGGCCGTTGAGATTACAAAAATCCTGCTCGAGATGAAGCTGGACTGGATGAAACGCAAGAATCTTTCCGGAATCGTGGAATCGCAGGCAGCCCAGGATTTTTATCTGCGTCTCGCTGCGGATGGAAAGGCCCATGTGGCCGCACTGACTTTGAACGGGGAGATTCTTGCCGCCAATTGGAGCCAGGTTCGGGGCGACCGTTATTATGGAATTCTGGCCAGCTATGATTTGGACTCCGCCCAACTCAGCCCTGGTCGGCTGCTGTTGCTCGAACTACTGCGCGAATCCATAAAAGCGGGGTACCGCCGGCTGGAACTGAGCATAGGCGATGATGACTACAAAAGACGTCTGACGGACCGGAGTATGGAGCTGTACCGGCATGCTGCCATGGCTACGCCCCAAGGGTTGCCGTATGTGGCGTTGTTTCGGGTAAAAGAGTATTTTTCGAAAAAAAACCGGCTGCGCGGCCTGGTGAAGGGCACGCAAAGGTGCTTCAATTCTTTTTTCCGGCGAAAACACTGACAGGGCCCGCCCCGGCTGCTCCTGAAATTTCTTATTCATCCCCCGCATCTGATTTATTTTCCATAACCGAATCGCGCCAGAGTGTGCCTGCGAGGTTGCTATCATCATCTGGAGTCCCTTTTTGGGGGAAGTGTATCCCCCCCGTACCCGTGTTCTCGTACTTTACAACTTCCTGTGCCTTGATATAGATTTAAACTATACTTGGCCGGTTGGGAGTTCGGAATGATTTCAATTGGGGGCGCGCCGGGAAAACTCCTGCCTTTCGCAATTTATCCATGGAATGGTTATTGTACGGCCAGAGATAAAAATGGGACGTGCCACAGCCTTGATGTAAGCAGGTATGTTTTACATGCCGTGGTGTAACTACATCCGGGCAGCTATGTTTTCTCCATCATGAATAACTATTCGCTCAAGATTTTTACAGACCTGGACTCCTGTGCGCGGCATTGGGAGTACCTGGAAAACGCCGCGCCCTGTCATCCGTTTCAGTCCTCTATCTGGTGCCGGACCCTGGTGGAGGCCTTCGGGGAAAACTGCGGGCAGCAACTGCGAATCTGCGTACTACTGGGGGAGAACGACGAACCTCTGCTGCTGGCCCCCCTGCAGATGAAACGCCGCGGACCGTTGCGAGTGGCGGTCTTTCTGGACAACGGACTCGCTGATTTGAATTGCCCGCTGCTGGCGCCTGATGCCCGGATCGACGACGTTGGGGAGCTTTTGAAACTCTTGCTCGATTCCCTGCACTGCGACATATTGGAATTTTCCAAAATTCCCCCGGTTCTGGCGGACGGACGTGCGAATCCCTTTGCCGCCCTCTGTAAAGGCAAGCATTCCATGGCCTATCATTCCGTTACCCTGGACGAGGGCTGGGACACTTTTTTGGCCACCCGCATCAAGGGAAGATTTCGCCGCAAGGACAGGAAAGCCTGGAATGAGCTGTCCCGGAAGGGGGCTGTTGCTTTTGAAGTTGCCGAAAATGGATCCAGAGCCCTGGAGATGACTCAAAAACTGATCGAATTCAAACAGGACTGGATGCACAACAAACAGGTTTCCGGCGTGATAGATACGCAGGCCGCTCACCAGTTTATGTCACGCCTCGCAGAAGCGGGACAGGCCTATCTTTGCGCTCTTACCGTGAATGGCGAAATCCTCGCCGCCATCTGGTGCCAGATCCGGCAGGAGCGGATCTACGCCCTGGTAACGAGTTATGATATGAACTACGCGAAGTGCAGCCCCGGCAGGCTGGTTCTTCACGAGCTGATACGTACGTGCTTTGCATCCGGATACCGCAGGTTTGAGATGGGCATAGGTGACGAGGATTTCAAGATACGCCTGGCGGATAAGAGCCTCGAACTTTATCGGCATTCCGCGGCCGGATCATTGCTGGGAATCCCCTGCGTGGCGTGGTTTCGGATAAAAGATACGGTCGCGCATCATCCCCGGCTGCGTGCTTTGGCCAAGGGGCTGCGGAAGCGTTATCATGCCTGGTCCGGGGGAGAGGGATGACGCTGAAACATACGTTGTTAACCCTGGCTTCCTCGCCCTATCTGGAACGCGCTTTGGCCCCGTTTGCACCTCGCGCCGTGATTCTCATGTACCATCGCGTACTTCCGAACGATACTCCGCCTCCGGACGCTTTGGACAGAGGGCTCGGGGTCACCCAGGAACGCTTTGAACAGCACCTCAGTCTGATTGCCGCAAGGCACCGCTTTCTGGCCCTGGATGATCTGCCGCGCCATTTGCAGAGCAAGGAGCCCATGGGCGTGGTCATCACCTTCGACGACGGCTACCGGGACACCCTGGAACTCGCTCTGCCCGTATTGGAAAAGTACAGGGCGCCGGCCACTGTTTTCGTCTCCACCCGTTATCCGGACGGGGATTGCCGTGTCTGGTGGCTGGAACTCGTGGAGCTGCTGCGCGAGTTGCCTCGCCTGCAGTTTCGCTGGCAGGATCGCGACCTGGCCTTCGAACTGCGTAACGAAGCAGAGAGGCGGGAGGCTTTCACTGTCCTGCGTGATCTGATGCTTGGCGGACTTTCTCCGGAACAGCAGGAGAAACTGATGGATATGTTGCGGCAGGGGCGGCCACCCAGGCGGTACGACGAGCTGTTCATGACCTGGGAGATGCTGCGCGAACTTGCAGGCCATCCGGGCATTGCCATCGGCGCGCATACCATGGGACACGTCAACCTGGCCGCCCTGGATCCGGACAGGGCCAGAGACGAAATCATGGGCGCCAGGGAGCGGCTGGAGCAAATGCTGCAATGTCAGATACGCCATATGGCGTACCCTTACGGGTCTGCGCGCGAAGCAGGTCCGCGCGAGTACGCCCTGGCCCGGGATTTTGCCACCGCCGTTACCACCCGGTCTGGTGTCGTACGCGCGAACGCTCCCTTGCATGCGCTTGCGCGACTGGGCGCTTCCCAGAAGGACGACGCGGCGAGGCTTGCGTTCAAGCTGGGGGGGCTGTTTCCCATACTGGCGGGTTTGCGGCGACGCATGGCAAAATAGGGCCTGCATTTGTCGTGAAAAGCGGGGATCGATTTTGATGGAAAAAATACTGGAAAAGCAACAGGATGAACCGGAGCTACGCCCAGGTTAGGATACAATTATGACGTTAGACGTACAACAGGACTGGTGCCTGGTAACAGGCTGCGCCGGGTTCGTGGGCAGCCACCTCTGCGAGGCCTTGCTTGCGAAGGGCTGCGGCGTTATCGGCGTGGACAACTATTTCTCCGGTTTTCGCGAGAATATGGATACTTTTTTTGACCATGAGAAATTCGTTTTTTACGAAACCTCCGTTATTCAGCCAAATCTTTTAAAGAAGTTGAAACAAGCTCACCCCGGATTGCAGCATGTGTTTCATCTCGCCGCCATAGTCAGTACGCAGTATTCAGTGGCGCACGGGGAGGAAACCATGCGGGTCAATTGCGTGGCTTCCATCGACCTGCACAACCAGGCTCTTGAATTGGGTTTCAAGCAGTTCGTCTTTGCGGGGTCGGCGGCAGAGTACGGCGACATCGACGAACTGCCCATCCGGGAGGAATCGGTTGCGCTCAAGGAACGTGAACAGGGTCTGGAGAATTTGCAGATCAGCCCTTACGGACGCGCCAAGTATCTTGTTTCCCGATATATCGAAGCCAACGGCTTTGGCTGTTCCTTACGTTTTTTCAACATCTATGGCCCGAGACAGGATCCGCACAACCCCTATACGGGGGTGATTTCCCGCTTCATCAGTCTGGCGCTCCAGCATTCGGCCTTGACCATTGAAGGAAACGGATTGCAGTCTCGTGATTTCATTCATATTACCGACGTTGTTTCCGCCTACTGTCTGGCCGCGTGGAGCGACGGACCGGCACTGGCCGGAGTGTACAACATCGGCAGCAACAAGCAGACCACCGTGCTTGAAATTGCGGATATGGTGAACAAGCTCACTGGCAACACGAGTCCGCACCGGTTCTTGCCGCCGCGAAAGGGCGACATCAAACACTCTCTGGCCAGCCTGGAAAAATTCAGCCGGGCCACCGGTTTCAATCCGCTTGTCCCGCTCTCCTCGGGCCTGCAGAACACCATAGAATGGATCAGAAACGGTTCCGGGATATTGCCTGAGAAAAAATCCTGATGGGGCTCTGTTAACCGCTTTTTTTCGGAGTCCAGCACAGCGTACGGCGATTACATAAGAAATCGTACCAGCCCAGCATGACTCCCGTATTGCCGAGTACGGCATATTGCGCATTGGCCCGGGCTGCAGCACAACAGCGCGGCAGCCTGTCCGCCATCCGCGCGGGCAGGGGCAGCACTCCCAGCAGTCCGGCGCAGGCTGCCAGAAATACCAGCATAAAAAGCCAATGTTCGCCTGCCAGCATGAAAGAGGTGCAGATCATTCCCAAAGCGAAAAATGGCAGCATGCGGCGCAGAACTTTGTTGATGAACAGTCCTACCGCGTATACGCCGTATCGGAACGGGTTTAGAATTCTGCGGTTGAGCCAGATGCCTCGCAGGCTGGTGGAAACGATTCGGCGGCGGCGTTCCATTTCATGCGCCACACTTCTGGAAGGTACGGGGATGCCGGCTCTGGCCGCAGGCTGAAAAACCAGCCGCTTGCCCTGGGCGACCACCTGCAGCCCCATGTACAGGTCGTCCGTCACCGCGTCCGGTACGTGCTGCAGCAGTTCACGGCGTACGGCGAATATTTTTCCGTCATTGGACGTAATGCTGCCCACCAGGGATTCTGCCTGCTTCAGTCTGCAGTCCAGGGAGATATACGCGCGCTGGCCCCGTTCGAGCGCAGCACCGTTTTCGGTGATCACCCGCCGGCCGCACACGCCGCCCACGTTCGGATCCGCCAGAGGGGCCAGCAGTTTATACAACACATCCGGCGGATAGATCGCGTCGGCGTCCTTGAATACCAGAATTTGTCCGGTAGCCAGAGCGGCCGCCTGATTCAGACCATGGGCCTTTCCCCTGTGCGTTGTGGAATACCCGGTTTTGATATCCGGCCGAGGCCCTAAGGTGGCTAGGAATGCCGATTGCGGACCATCCTCGTACAGGATGAGTTCCAGTTTGTCCCGCGGATACTCCAGCTCGTCGAAGTTTTCCAGGCTCGTCCGTAGCAAAGCCTCTGATTCTCTGGCAACGGTGATGATGCTGACGGTCGGGACAAATCCTTCTGATTCCTTCCAGGGCTGCGGACGCAGCCTGGCCAGGATTAAAAGAGCGGCAGGGTATCCGGCAAATACTGACAACGCTCCCAGCGCGCAGAGTGTAAAAGCAGCTTCAAGCATGCTGCACCACGTTTTTGACACGTTTGCAGATCATCCAGGTTCCTTGCTTATGCCCCAGAACAGCGAGTGTGGGTTAAAAAAAGCTACTTTCATTCCGGTTATGTGACGTGAACTTGTGGCAGCGATGGAGCATCACCATCGGAAGACTGTATTAATTGATAACTGCATTCTCTGGTCGGTCACTCCTCAAGTTCAGAGCCGCATCAGCTTAACTGCTCACAATATATTGAATTTCTATATAATAACTATACAATATGCAACGTCTTATTAACTTGCGATAAGCTTTTCTTCTGCAAGTGGGCATGTACGTATTCAGGAGGAGTTGGCCCTTTTATTGACGTTAAATCGAAAAATTTTTACAGCTAGCGCAGGCAGTCCCAATATTCTCCGGATTGCGCCGTATGGCAGGAAATACGTTGTCCTGAGTGGGCAGCTGACAAAATGTAATCTATCACTCCACAAAAAATATGGTTCATCCGGATGAAGCGTACTTTTGACAAAAAGAGTGGACATGGAGTCCAGTCGATTTTCACGCCAATGAGAATCGAACGGAGGAACCACCATGTCCACGAGTTTGATGTACCATGCGTTCGGGTTGGTCGGCTACGACTACATTCGGCAAACATACGTTTCTGGTAGCCTGATTTTTCATGTCCAACCGAAAGCCAAGATGCTCCGATGTCCCTCTTGCAAGAGCAAAAACGTATTGCGACGCGGGGAATCTGAACGGTGGCTAAGGACAGTGCCTATTGGGTTCAAACCAGTCTGGCTGGTGGTAAACGTGCCGCGCGTCGAGTGCAGGAAATGTGGTTGTGTACGACGCATAGACATCAAAATTGCGAATAAAAGACGCTGGTATACAAAGGCATTTGAGCGGTTCGTTTTGTTCTTGGTGAAAACTATGACCATGCTTGATGCCGCCAATCTATTGGGTATCGGCTGGGATAGCGTCAAAGATATTTTCAAACGCAACCTTCAACGGAAATATAGCAACCCCAAGCTTTCAAAGCTCAGGTATTTTGCCATTGACGAAATAAGTGTCCGCAAGGGGCACAAATATCTGACTTTGGTCATGGATTTGAAAAGCGGCGCGGTGATTTTTGTGGGGGACGGCAAAGGAGCTAACGCGCTGAAACCATTTTGGAGGAAACTGAAGCGTTCTCGGGCAAAAATTCGTGCTGTGGCTACGGACTTGAGTGCAGCCTATATTGGAGCCGTGCTGGAGAATTTGCCAGGAGTACCATTGGTTTTCGACCATTTTCATGTGGTCAAATTGATGAACGACAAACTTACGGAAGTTCGTCGCAAGCAATACCGGGAGTTGAAAGACAGCATGGGCAAGGATGTACTCAAAGGAAGCCGGTGGCTCCTTTTGAAAAATCCTGACAACCTTGATGTGAATCGAAACGAGCGGGAGCGTTTGAACGAGGCGTTGAAATACAATCAACCACTGGCGCTTGCGTACTACATGAAGGAAGATTTGCGGCAAATATGGAATCAATCCAGCAAGTCGGAAGCTGAGATTTTCCTCAATGACTGGATTGCTCGTGCCAGAGTCTCAGGACTCGGCCCTTTGATGACGATAGGTGGAACTTTGGCGGCTCACCGGTCTGGCATCCTGGCCTGGTACGATCATCCGATAACATCGGGGCCAATGGAAGGAACAAACAACAAAATCAAAACAATGAAAAGGCAAGCATACGGTTATCGAGATATGGAATTCTTCAAACTCAGGATCATGGGGATTCATGAGGCGAAGTACGCTTTGACCGGATGAGCCAAAAATATGAAGTTAAATCGCATTCAAGTTTTGATTTTTGAGAAGCTGGGCAAAGAAAAGGGCCTTGAAACAGACGCCTATATTACAACATACGCCATGGACTTTATCGGCGTACAACGGGATAGTATCCAGGATCTCAGCGAAGAGGAAGGGGATACGTGGATCAACAAGGCGTATTTCGACTCTTTGTCCTGCGAATGACCGGACTTGCCCGGATAGTTGCGCTTTCGGGCGGCAGACGCCCTTGCATGGCCTTTCGGATTCGCCTCAGGGCGTTTTATCAACTCCTTGCCGTGACATCACCAATTACCTTGAGCAAGGCCTCAATCTCCACGGGTTTGGCAAGATAACCGTCTATGCCCGCCTCAGGGAAGATATCCTTGTCCCCGTCCGTCGCACAGGCAGTCAGAACAATGAGCGGAATGCCGGCTTTGTCGGTTCCGGCCTCACCGGCCCGAATGCGCCTGGCAAGCTCTGTGCTGTCCAGGACCGGCAAGTGGGCGTCCAGCATTACGAGATCAAAGTGTTCTTGCCTTAGTGCATCCAATGCCGACTGGCCATCAGTGACGACCTGGACGAAGCAGCCGAGCATTTGGATCAACCTGCTGGTTTCAGGCTGATTCGAGCCGTTTGCCTCCGCCAGAAGTATTTTGCGCCCTTGCATGTACACCGCCAGGTCAATGACAAGCGGTTGCTGCTCCTCGCGCGTATCGGCGAGAAGAAAGGGAATGCAAAAATGGAAGGTAGAGCCCGCTCCTTCTTCGCTTTCCACGCACATTGTCCCACGCATGAGATGCACCAGACGTTTGATTATGGAAAGTCCGAGGCCCGCCCCCTGGTATTGGCGTTTTACGTTTTCTTCTGCCTGGGTAAAAGGCTCGAAGAGTTCGGTCAATTTGCAGTCGGAGATGCCAATGCCGGTGTCCTGGATTGAAAAAAGCACCTTGCATTCGCCGACGTGAAAAAGGGGCAAAGGACTGATGGTCACGATGACGGAGCCGCAAGGGGTGAATTTGATGGCGTTACCGACAAGGTTGTTAAGTACCTGCTGCAGCCTGACGGAATCGCCCATAAGTGTTTTGGGAATAGTGGGGGCGATTTCAAAGCTAAGTTCGATTCCGGCCTGGCTTGCAGCCGGAGAGAACAGGTGCTCAACCGCATTGACCGTATCAGACAGATCAAATGGCTCCTGATAGAGGCTCATTTTTCCGGCTTCAATGCGGGACAAGTCCAGAATGTCTCCCAGCAAGCGGGTCAGGCGGCTGCAGGACTCAACCGCCAGTTGGGCGTACTCGCTTTGTTCCCTGGTGAGCGGATCTTTCAGTATCAGTTGCAGCATGCCCATGACGCCGTTGAGAGGCGTTCGTATCTCGTGGCTCATGTTGGCCAGAAACTCTGACTTGGCATGGTTGGCCGCCTCAGAGGCATTTTTGGCCTTTATGAGGTCGTCAATGTCAATTTCGATTCCATCCCAGACGACATGATTGTTCTGAAGCCGCCGGGGAGCAGAGGCCACATAGCGCCAGCAAATTTCGCCCGAAGGTTTTCTGAAACGAATTTCGGTATTTAATTCGGACAGCTGCTTGATTGTGGTGGCCTCGCGTTCGGCGATCAATTCGCGGTCTTCCTCCACTATCTGGGCATAAATAATACCGGCGTCGGCCATGACCTGCTCGGCAGTGACTCCATGAAGTTTTTCTATTCCGGCACTGAGATAGGTGAATTGACGCATTTCTCCATTTATACCGGTATCTAATTGATAGACCACCCCGTTGGGAACGTTGTCGCTCAGGGCGGCAAGCTGGGCCTCACGTTCGCGTAAAGCGATTTCCCCCTCTTTTTGTTTGCGCAACAGGTTTGACGCAAACAGCCCGGAAGCCATGCAGAAAATGAAAAAAAGAATTCTGGTGACAAGTGCGTGCCTTGGTATGTCGAGCAGCATCATGTCTAAAAAAGATCGCCCGCTTTCAAAAACAATCATACCGATCGCACTGTCCAGCACCCACCAGAAAAAACCAAGAAGAATAAAAGTGCTCAGAACGTGTGATGTTTCCTCGCTGCTTGCTAGAGGTCGTAACTTGAAAAAACTCCGCACCTTGTCGAGGTGCATAAGAATATCGGCAATCAGCAAAAGAACTATGGCGCATACGGCTTGCTTGATGGAAACAAAGAGTGAAATCTGTAACGGAACATGGCTGGGCGCATTTGAAGCCCAGGACCAGGGAGGGGGATTTAAAGAAATTGCCCAACGGGTCAGAGTAAACAGGTTGATAGTGGAAAAGACTCTGAACACAATTTCGGTGAAATAGACATTCATCCACCACGGCGTCTGCTGTCGCTTGTTCCTCAGGTCTGAAAACCAACCATGCCAGACGATCCAGAGAGTGAACGGAAGTACGGCCGGTATGACGGCATATCCGTTGGATGGTCCCCAGACCCACCACATGCTCTGGCACCCGCCGGCCAGTGCGCTGAGGAGCCCGTATTTCCACCCCCAGGACAAGGTTATAAGCAGGGGAAACAAAAGGCCAAAAAGAACAGCAATTGTGTACGGTCCGAAAGGAAACACTATGGTGTGAAAGTTGAAATAAAATCCGAGAAGTCCGAATAGAATAGAAAAGGCGACTCGATAGAGTCTGTTGCCGCTCCCCTGGATGTCTAAGTCCATTATATCCCCCCTGTGGCATGCAGCTCAACAAACAATAGTTGCATCGCTAGCGAGTTGCACCCCTTTCCCGGACTACTGGACAAATGTCAATCTCAAGGCGGCAGACATAACTAACAAACTACTATTTTTTTTGAAATAGTATCCATTTTTCATCGGATATTCAAGACTACGGATCAGGTGTAATACGGATGATCAAACGATATAATCAGTCGGAATTGATGTACTTCCAGAAGATTTACCTGTTTTTTTGTGGAATCAATAGAAAATATGCAGGAAAACAAGAGAGCCCTTTCTGTCAGCTGAGAAAATTGCGTACGCCTGTGAAAATTATCTGGGCAGCCATGGCCGAGAGTACGAGCCCGGTTATCTTTGTGAGTATGGAAAGCCCTGTGGCGCCGATGAATCTTTTCATGTGCGAGGCAGAGTAGAGCAGCGCCCCCACGCATGAGCAGGCCGCCAGAAGCGCGCCCGTGCCCACGAGTTTTTGTGCTGTGGTTTCGAACTCCGCGCCGAGGATGAGCAGGGTGCCGATGGTGGCAGGTCCGACGGTGATGGGGATCGCCAGGGGGACAACGGCGATGTCCTGGTCGTCCTCTTTTTCCGGGTGCTGCCGCTTGCCTGAAACCAGAGAAACTGCGGACAGGAATAACAGGCTGCCCGTGCCGATGCGGAAGCCGTCCAGGGTGATGCCCAAGGTGGAGAAGATGCTGTTGCCGGCGAAGTAGAGTATCAGGCAAATGATCAGGACCGACAAGGTGACGCGCAGGGCAAGCCTGCGTTGCTCGGGTACGGATAAATCTTCGGTCATGGAGAGGAACACGCTGAGCACGAAAAACGGCGTCAGCAGAAAGAAGAGTTTTATGCTCAAGCTGATGAATAAGTCTGTCATGGAGGCTCCCCTCTGTCAGGTTGATTGAAGTTCCATTGTGGAAGCATGTCTCTGGAATTGCAATAAGAATTTATAAAAAAAAGGCCTCCAATCGAAGACAAGGACAGGCCCGCAGCACGTATCCGTCATCTTTTGGGGTTCAGCCCGGTTCCATTTTTCCATTCCTTCGCATTCTTTTTAACTCATATTGAAGTTGTCGTCCGGCTTCCTCAATCCCAAACGGACTTTTTTGCAAAAAATTTTTCACAAAAAGGGGTGTGTAAGGATTTACCCGGACAGACTGAGGGAAAAATTTTTATTACATTTACAGAAAAAGGACCGGGGAAAGTCTTCTTTTGGCAGCAGATATCTAGGATACCTACCAGCAGCCACAATTTTTTAGAAGTACCTTGTGCCCCAGGCCATTTTGGAGGCATGCGGAGCGAGAAATTGCATGGATTGAAGCGAGAAGCTGGCGGGGGACGCCAATTTGACTGTGGACAGTCTTATTGGTTTCAACAGCAAAGGCTCTGAGCAAATCAGTGGCCGCCCCAGAGCCTTTGCGTATATATCGTGCGAATATTCAAGTGGGCAAAAAAAGGCTCTCCGTCAAAGACAGGGGCAGGGCCTCTGACCTGACCCCAAAAAAGACATAGCAAACTGATTTGATAAGCCCTGCGAGTGCATCAAAAAGCAAAAGGCCGGATGAGAAATCTTCTGTCCCTTCAGTGCGCCCCTGTGCGATGGGACTCTGGATGGCGGAACCGAAGAGATTCGAACCCTCGGCCCCAGGAAAAACGGAGTCTACCTTACAACACCAGCGCCAATCGCAGCATGTCTTTGAGTTGAATGCCCAGTTCAAAAATCGGCTCATCATAATTGTCGATAAAAAAATTTTTGATGACTTTCTCCACTCGAAATCCGGCACGCTGGTAAAACGCCAGTTGATAGCCAAAGGTGCCCGTTCCCAACTCAATGCGCCCGAGGCCTTTGGCTCTCGCTTCTTCAATGGCATGACGCAAGAGAGCTGTGCCAATTCCTTGTCTCTGAAACCTGGGGCAAACGGCAATGTTATACAACTCCAGAGTGTTCTCATTAATGCTTCCCAGTACGCATACGCCGACAGCAGCGCCTGATTTCTGGGCCAGGTAACACAAGGAATTTTTAAGATATCGTTTAACATTGCCCTCGGACGGGTCGGCTTCCAGCAGAAGACGCATAGGCATCTCATCTGGAGAAACGGCAACAATAGTAAGCATGGCATCCACGTGTAAAAGTTATGATCGTTGAATATCTATTGTCATATATTCTCATGAAACAGCAGAATATTCCAGTGCGAAGAGTGGAAACAAGTAGGCTCTCCGTCAAAGACAGGGGCAGGCCCTCTGGCCGGACGTAAAAAAAGGCATACCAAAATGAATTGATATGCCCTGTGAGCGCGTCAAAAAGCAAAAGGCCAGAAGAAAAATCTCCTGGCCCTTTAGTGAACCCCTGTGCGGGTTTACTTTCTTATGGCGGAGCCGAAGGGACTCGAACCCTCGGCCTCCGGCGTGACAGGCCGGCGTTATAACCAACTTAACTACGGCTCCGCAAATGGTGGGCGGTACAGGGCTCGAACCTGTGACCCTCGGCTTGTAAGGCCGAACGTCTGTTCTATTTCCAATACCGGCGGAAGCGGTAGACAATTTGCACATGCGTTTCTTAAATCTTAAGGAGAGAAACGCGTGATGAATACAACTTATTCTACGGCTGTTCGTGAGATGGATATTGAATTTCTTTCTTCCATCAGTTGTCCTGATGAGATTCTCGCCATAGATAGAGTTTGGGATATTTACAAGGCCAACACTCTTCCTAGCCTGCGGGGAGCCCAAACGGACCAGATCCGATGGGAAAAACACATCAGTCCCGTACTTGGGCATAGAAGCCTGAGTGCCATAAAATCTTTGGATCTTCTTCGTCTTAGAAGGGAACTTGAGAGCAAGGGCCTCAGCTCTCAATCTGTGTATCATTGCCTGAATCTGGTGCGCAGAATGTTCAACTATGCCGTCAAGCTCGATTTCTTCGGTGGCTCCGTGCCACATTTCCCCATGCCTCAGGTCAAAAACGAGCGTACTCGTTTTCTTTCGAGAGGCGAGGCAAGGCAGTTGCTCGCGGAGATAAAATCCAGATCCGAGTTGTGGCATGATATTTCTAAATTTGCTTTATATACGGGCTTGCGAGCTAAAGAGATATTCAATCTAAGGTCTAATCAAGTGGACCTCAATCACGGATTTGCTCAAATTTACGATACAAAGACTTTCAATAGACCCGTACCGCTTTGCGAACCCGCGAAAGCAATAATCTCAAAATATATTGCTCCGTACCCTTCCTTAATATTTAAACGGCAATCACAAACGTCCGTCGAACCCATCAAGCAAGTGAGCAAAACGTTTTTTCGTTCTGTCGAAGCATGCCAATTAAATTACGGTATTACCGATAGACGTGAACGCGTGGTCTTTCATACCTTGAGGCATACTTTCGCTTCTTGGCTTGTGCTTGAGGGGACACCTCTTGCTACGGTCTCCCGGCTGATGGGGCATGGCAGCATCAAAATGACGATGCGTTACGCCCACTTAGCGCCCGAATACGGCCATCAGGCGGTTGCACGTCTTATCAGTACTAATGATTCTATTTGAAGTCAAGTTCACTTAAGACTTTTACCTCCTCATATTTTAAAGAAGTTTGAATAAAAAATCAGATTTCTTTTGGATTGTTTCTTTATATTTCTTTTTATTCAAGTCTGTTTCGATTTGTCTAAATATATTTATCTAGCAGAAATATTTGAAAAAAGTGAGGTAAAAATGAAGTAGATCTGATAATTTTTGAAATCCGCTTGGAGGGCAGGATAGGTAAAGTGGGCCCACTTCACATCCTGCTCCCTCCAGGGAGGGAGAGACTTATTCGCCTGCGGCTCAACGTGATCTAAAGATATGAAAGGAGCTCCGACCAATGACAGCCAAACCAGAAGACAATGTACGCGTTTCCGATGACTCTCGGCGCTGTGTATGTCTCAAGGCGTATGTTACCAAGCAGGAATATAGTCAAATAGTTGACTTATCATCTCGTTGCGGACTTTCAATTTCGGAACTGGCCAGAAGAGTATTGCTCGGACAGAGGGTAGACTCCAAAGTGGACAAGAAAGCCTTTCTGGAGATGCTCGGCGTTAAGGCAGATTTGGGGCGCTTGGGAGGATTGTTGAAATTGTGGCTTTCAGACAAGACCAAAGTTGTCGGATGTACGTCCGAGGTTCGCAAGGTATTACACCAGATAGAAAAGCGTCAGAAGGAGTTGAAGCCTTTGATAGAAGAACTTGAGAAATCAGTCCGGAATAGAAAATTTTAAATGATGCGTTGAATTGCCATGATTCCCGTCGTCCATCACATAGATCCGTCAAACGACAATTACGCGCGATTGGCCGAGTACATTGCCGACGCCAAGAACAGAGGAGAAAAATGCCTCATGACCTGGACTGCCCGCTGCGACGCGGGACAGGATTACCATTTGGGCATTTCCGAAGTTGTGGCCACGCAGGCAATGAAGATACGAACCGCAGGGAATTTGACTTATCATCTGTCGGTTTCGTTCCATCACGAGGATGAAAAAAAGCTTACGCCTGAAATATACCAAGCTATTGAAGAGAAGTTCGCGGCTGCTCTTGGCTTTTCCGAACACCAGCGCCATTGCGGAGTGCATACCAACACCAAGAATATCCATATCCATATGGCGTACAATATGCTTCATCCGAAAACAAAAGCCCGGAAAGAGCCTTACAGGGATTTTTTCAAACTGGCCAAGGTCGCCAGGGAGTTGGAGAAAGAATACGGCCTTATCGTGGATCCAGGTCGAGAAGCACTCACAGATCTTGAATTGTCCAAGCACGACAATACACGCGCCAAGAAATTCGAGGCTCATACCGGATTAAAGTCCTTCGACACCTATGTCCGGGATCACAAAGAGATAATCAAAGAGAAGTTGTCCTCCGCCACAACATGGCAGGAACTGCATAAGGGGATGGCCGAGCACGGATTGTTAATCCGCCTCCGGGGCAATGGTTGCGTGATTGAAGCCATCGGGGCCAATAAAAAGGGAAATTTCCGGATAAAGGCAAGTGACTTGGATCGGGGTTTTTCCAAGGCCGCTTTGGAGAAGAAATTCGGAAAATTTGAAAAAAGCACCGGGAAGTATTCTATAAACGAACGATATGGACTGGAACCAGCGAAAAAGCTACGAACCGAAAGGGAAAGAAAATTGTGGAAAGTTTACTTGCGTGACCGGGAAATTCGGGAAAGCCGGAATGAGGTGGTAAGAAGCTTTAAGAATTTTTCTTATCATATGCAGCGATTTATGGATGAAGGGAAGGGGATGTGAGTTAAAATATATCCTTAAAGGACACTCCAGCAATCAAAAGACATTGAGTCTCAATTTGAAATATTTAATGGCATCTTATCTATAAAATGACCTTTATGGCTTGATAACGTGCAGTTCCTTTGACATCATACGCATGACATGAAGCGTACCCCGAAGAGCTATCATTCTCCTGAAGGCGAGCAAAATATTAAGTCTTTCTTCGAGAGGCAGGTAGCCGACGGTGATGTTTGCCCTCGGTGTTGCACCTCACCTGTATATAAACTCGCGGATAGTCGGATGCGTTGCCCTAACTGCGGGTATTCCTTTCATATTTTTTCTAAACGCTGGATCAATCGTGGCCGCTTGAGTTTTACCAAATGGTTGAAGCTGCTTGAATGTTTTGACATGGGAGTCACAATTGAGCAGGCAGCGCGGTTATTATCTGTTAAATACGATACTGCCCATAAGGCTTTCCATACAGTACGGCTAGCGATTTTTGCTTCTATGACAGGGGGTGATCTTTTTGACGCCCATAATAATTTGATTCGTTTTTGTCCTAATCTGGATAATGAAGGGTTCGCCATGAATCATGGCTGTCAGTCCTATGTTTTTGCGCTCAATGTAGGTTGGCAGACCACTACACTTAGGCTGCTTCCAGGCCTCAAAGCTAGAGAAGTAGTCGCCTCGCCTTTGAAGAAGCGAATTTGGGGTCGCATGGTCTATACTGACCAGACGCAAGGAAACGACGCTTTGGTTTTCTCTTGTTGTCGCAAGGGGAAGGAACTCTACGAGCGTCATTTCACGGATGATTCTGTTCGTCTTGACGGCATGAAGGATTTCAAGGCTTTTGCGGACGGTTGGCTAGCCCAGTACAAGAATTTTTCACCTGAATCCTACCCGCTTTATTTGGCGGAGATAGTCTTTCGCCACAACTCACAAGGCCAAACGCTTAGCCCCCTGTTGGCCGAATTACTTTGTTCGCTAGTGCCAAAACGCGGGGAGTAATTCTTTTCTTCGCTTTTTCGCAATCTTTGTGTTTTACTTTATAGAGTCAAAGACTTCTATGGAGGCTATCAAACATGAAGAGACTCCTCAGGCCTTTTTTATTCATTATAGTGGGCGTGGTTATTGCTTTTCCTTTTTTCAGCATGACGTATTATACAATGGTTCGGACTTCGACGCCTGAATTCTGTTCTTCATGCCATGAAATAGTCCCCGCATATCAGAACTGGCGAACATCCACACACGTGAATAACTCCCGAGGAGTGGTGGCGGATTGCATGGACTGCCATCTACCCGCTCCTCAGGATACAATGAATTTCTTTTTTGCCAAAACGCTTCATGGGGCTAAGGACGTTCTGGTACATTTTACCACAAATATGCCGGAAGACTATAATCGTGCTGAAATGCGTGAAGCAGCTTACGCCTCCATCAAGAACGACCAATGCCAGAAATGCCACCGAAACATTCTTTACCTGCCATACAAGCGCGGTGCCATGCTTGCCCATCGGGCAGTGCTATACGCGCAACTAGGTGAAGAAAAAAAATGCACTGACTGCCACCGTAATCTCGTTCATACCCCCAAGAAGCAATTTGAGTATCTTGATCCGCATAGCCTCTAAATGGCCAGCGGCTATTTTGAATAACGTCAACTCGTAACGCCAATGGAGGACTAGTCGTGAACAAAACTAGCATGCGATCATTCATCATTGCTGGAGTGGCGCTGTTGTCGCTATCATTTTTCTTGGCAGTCTCAGCGCAGAAACAGGCAAAAGCACAAGAATCCGACACAGCCTCTACAACGACAGTTCAGGCGAATTCTCCTTTGGTCAGAGAGTTCAAGCTGACCCGAGCCATGCCAAAGCAGGCGTTGGCTTGCATCGAATGCCATAAGGCGGAATCTCCGGGGCTATTTGCGGATTGGGCCATGAGCCGTCACGCTTCAGCAGGGATCAGCTGTCTAGACTGCCACTATGCTGAGGATTCGGATTCGGACGTATCTAAGACACATTTTAAACAATATGAACGTTCAGATAATAAATGGGGAACCGCTGAATACAGAGTGCCTATCGCTGCAGCAGTAACGCCTAAGGACTGCTCTCGGTGTCACCCGGACGAAGTAAAACAGTACTCTCAGTCTAAGCACGCCAATACCATTGAAATTATATGGAAAATAGACCCCTGGCTGAATCAAGGGCTGAATAACGAAACGGAACGCACAACTGGTTGCCTGCGCTGTCATGGAACTGAGCTGAAAATTAACGAAAAGGGAGAACTTGATCCAGCTACATGGCCTAACACTGGAGTCGGTCGTCTTAATATGGACGGCAGCCTGGGAAGCTGTACCAGCTGTCACACGCGGCACCGTTTTTCTGTAATGGACGCTCGCAAGCCTGAAGCCTGCGGCCAATGCCATCTGGGGCCGGATCATCCGCAAATTGAAATATTCACCGAGTCCAAGCATGGCGATATTTATGACGCCTTTGGCGACACCTATAATTGGGATGTGGCCGCTGGTATGTGGACGCCAGGGGTTGACTATCGTGCTCCCACCTGTGCTTCCTGCCACATGTCTGGTTCTGGTTCTGTGCTGACAACACATAACGTCTCTGAACGACTTTCATGGGAAACTCAAGCTCCGCTGACAGTCCGGCCAGAGAATTTCAAGCCCCTTCCCATGCCCTCCAACTGGCAAGTGGAGCGTGACAAGATGAAAGTCATCTGCAATCAGTGCCATAGCCCCTCATGGACCGACGCCCATTATGTTCAGTTGGATGAGGCGGTCAAGAACTACAACGAGGTTTACTTCAAGCCGGTGAAAGCCAAGCTCGACGAGCTATACGAGAAGAATCTTTTGGAGCAGAAACCGTTTTTCGATGAAAAACTGGAGTGGCAGTACTATTTTCTGTGGCACCATGAAGGCCGCCGGGCTCGTATGGGCACGGCGATGATGGCACCTGATTACTCTTGGTGGCACGGTTTTTTTGAGTGCAAACACCGCTATGTGGAATTTATGGAGGAGGCCCATAGGCTGGAAGCTTCAGGCAAGCCAGCTTACAAGTATCCCGACTTTCCAGGGACAGGTGGTGATACGACCAGGCCCTCCCAGATCTTCGGAACAAATTGACCCTGACTTGGTCCATAAAAGGAGAGAGTTCTGAAGAGCTCTCTCCTTTCTGCTCAAAGAGGGGGCCTCAATAAAAAAAACATATTGTCTAAAAGGAGTAGCAAGTGGAGCTTTCTCTAAAAAGCAAAATTGGCAACCTCATCGACAGTTATCCCTTCTTGCTTGATTTTCTTGTTGCAAAATCACCAAAGTTCAACAAGCTCAAGAACCCAATACTGCGAAAGACATTGGCAAAAGCTGCATCAATCTCCCAAACTGCAGCTTTAGGAGGTTTCTCTCCCGAATCCTTACTGATGGAACTCGCAGAACAAATTTATCTGCATAGCAACGACTCGGTTACCTTAGTCAATCCGGGCGGAAGGGACGATTCTTATAAAGGATTAACCCAGGAAGAGCGGATCGATATTTTCAAAGACATTGTGCTACGTGTCCACCAGGGAGAAAGTCTGGACGATGTCCGAGCCGAATTTCATGATTTGTTGAAGGATATATCTCCTGCAGAGGTTGGCGCAATGGAGCAAGCATTGGTGGCTGGCGGCGTTGACGAAGCAGAGATAAAGAAATTGTGCAATCTTCACGTGGAATTATTCGAATCTTCCTTGGACTCCGAGTTGCCGGAAATGCTGCCCGGCCACCCACTCCACACCCTGCAAGCTGAAAACAGAGAAGCTGATAAAAAAGCTTCCGTTCTCAAGGACGGTGCAACTCGTATTACAGATGACTTGGCTTTTTCATCCGCACGTCAAGGATTGTTACAACATTTGGAGGATTTTTCTGAGATAGTTCGCCATTATGAGCGCAAGGAAAACCAATTATTTCCCCTTATGGAAGCACATGGTTTGACCGCGCCCCCACAGGTCATGTGGGCCATTCATGATGATATTCGAGCGATGTTCAAGCAGCTTCGCAGTGCTCTCGAAAGTGATAACAGGGAAGTTGCTGTTCCCTTGGCTTCAGAGCTGGCTGTTGCAGTGCGCGACCTGATTTATAAAGAAGAAAAAGTGCTTTTCCCCATGACGTTGGAGACTTTTACGGAAGATGACTGGTCCAAGGTCCGTCGTGGTGAAGAGGAGATTGGTTTTGCCTGGATTATTCCAGGAAATGATTGGCAACCCCAAGGGGCGCTGTCCAGTGACTCATCACAATATACTGGAAACTTGGTGCAATTGAGTGCTGGAAAGCTAAGCCCTGAGGTGGTCGACGCAATCTTTAAATCACTACCGGTTGACCTTTCCTTCGTAGACGCAAATGACCGCGTCGCTTACTTCTCCCAAACCGAGCATCGAATCTTTCCTCGAAGTGAGGGAATTTTGGGGCGAGAGGTTTCAAAGTGCCACCCCCAAAAAAGCGTTTATATGGTCGAGGATATACTGGCCAAGTTCAAATCTGGCGAACGGGATGTTGCTGAATTTTGGATACAGATGAATAACTCATTCATTCACATCATGTTTTATGCTGTTCGCCAGAGCGATGGGCGATATGAAGGATGCCTGGAGGTGGCCCAAGACGTTACTCATATCAGAGAGTTGGAAGGAGAACAGAGGTTGCTGGATTGGAAATAAAATAAAACTATTTGGCTAGCTCTTCCTCTTGTTGCAAGAGTGGGGCGAATTGTTATTTTTTTTCGGGCTCACCAGCAGTGCGCTGAAGTGAATCAGCAGGAGTGGCAGTGTTTCTCGTCTTGTCTTTTATTAGCTTTTCCATTTTAGCTGCCCATACCCTTCGCACAGGCGATTTAGGACTATGCCTGGCATTAGTCAGTCTGTTTTGCATGACTTTTTCACGACAAGCTTGGGTGCGCATCGTTCAGTCAGCAGTCTTGATATGCGGTGTGTTTTTCTGGGGGCAGACCACCAAGAGCCTGGTACTCATGCGTATCGCTTTTTCGGACCCCTGGCAGCGATTGGCTCTCATCCTTGGCGCGGTCATTGCCGCAACCATCATTTCAGTTCTATGTATGCAGGGCGACCGCGCTCGTCAATTCTTCAGTAAAAATACTGAAACACGGTTCAGCCAGGCCGGGGCCTTCATCTTTACCGTGTTGATACTTGGCATTGCCCGCTTTCAAGTCAATTTTTCCATCCTACTACTAGACCGCTACTTGCCCGGATTGGGTTGGCTTCAGATACTCGCCCTTGCCATATATGCCGCTTGGCTAACGCGAGCCATGGCTTCACCAATCAATCACACCCGGCTGCGCCCCCGCATTTGGGCGCTATTTTCCCTCGTGTTTTTTATCCAACTCGGACTGGGGCTGTTGGGCATGAAAAACATGCTCATGACCGGGAATCTGCATCTGCCTGTACCCGCGCTTATTGTAGGCGGACCGCTTTTTCGTGGATCGGGGTACTTCATGCCCATTCTATTTGCTTCGTCAGTACTTCTGGTCGGTCCGGCTTGGTGCAGCCATCTTTGTTATATTGGGGCCTGGGACGACCTCCTGAGTCGCCGGAGTATACAGAAACAGCCAGCGAATATCGGCAATTTCACCATTTGGGGCAGGTTGGCCACTCTACTGATGACCATCGGCATGGCTTTGGGGTTGCGTTATACCGGAGTTGATGGAGTAACCGCCATCTGGATTGCAGCCGTGTTCGGTCTGCTTGGCGTGGGAGTAATGGTCTTCTTTTCGCGCCGTATTGGGGTGATGGCCCACTGTTCCGCTTATTGTCCTATAGGCCTTGTTGGCAATCTGCTTGGCAGGCTCTCGCCCTGGCGAATGCGTATGGCTGATTCCTGTACGAAGTGCGGTCGTTGTTCGCGCCACTGTCGCTATGGTGCGTTGGAGCCACGCCACATCAAGGCAGGATATCCGGGCCTCTCCTGCACTCTATGCGGCGACTGCGTGAGTGCATGTGAAGCTACCGGGCACTTGGCTATGCGCTACTCATGTCTCGGTCTTTCATCCGCCACCTTACGTATGGCGTTCGTGGCCATTGTCGCGGCCCTGCATGCGTCTTTTTTGGGAGTTGCCCGAATTTGATAGCGACAGTTTGATCTAAGTCAAGGCCAAAACAAATTTCATGAGTATGATTTAGCCGAACAAGGAGAAAACAAATGCATGTTACTAATATCTTAGAAAAAGGCTTATTTAAAGAAAAGAATTACAGCATGATGGTGGTTCATGAGTCCCCTTATATGAAGCTAATCAATTTCAATTTTGAAGCTGGCCAGGAACTGCCAATACATAGACATGACATTGAAGGCGAGCTGGCCATTACTGTTTTGGAGGGGGAAGGCTTTTTTCTCGGCGCGGATGACGCTGCAGTTCCAGCTAAAGCTGGCGACGTACTGACATGCGAAATTGCCCAACCGCATGGGATTCGTGCCGCATCCCGTATGCGTGTTCTGGTCTGCATCGCCCCTCCAATTTGAAGGGAAGGAGAATTTACGTGTCTCAAGTAAATAAGACAGTTTCAATTAAAACATACACGCCTATGGGGCGTCTCCCGGTGGGCGGACTGGACGTCATCGCAAACGTGGTCCACAGCTTTGCCATTCCAAAAGCATCGTTCACATCCGGGCAACGTTTGCTGCTTTCCGGTATTCAACCGGAAGATGAAGGCGCTGTTCGCTTGGCTTTGGGCGAAATGGGGCGTTCCTCGATTTCCTACGTACAGGCTTGTCCCGGTAAAAGTTGCAAATATGCTCTTAAGGATTGCACTCCCATTGCCGGCCGCCTGGAAGAAATAATTAATTCCATGGAGTTGCCCGCGAAGGTAAAATGCGGAGTGTCGGCTTGTCCTCGCTGTTGTGCGGAAAGCAAGGTCCGTGATATTGGTCTTATAGGCCTAAGTAAGGGGTGGACCGTTCATTTTGGTGGCAACGCAGGACACAAACCACGTGTGGGGGATAAGCTCGCAACCAACCTCACAGAAGATGAAGCTCTAGTACTGATCCAAAATACGTTAAAATATTACGCAAAGAATGCACGGCCACGTCAGCGTACCGCTAGATTCATGGAAGAGACGGATATCGAAGCCTTGAAAAAAGGATTGGGCGCATAAATCGTCAACCCCCCAACCGTTAGGAGGTACATATGTTTTGTTTCCAATGCCAAGAGACCGCAAAAAATACCGGCTGCACCTTCAAGGGGATGTGTGGAAAACCTGAGGAGACTGCGAACCTCCAAGACCTTCTGATATTCGTGTTGCGTGGTATTGCAGTTTATGGTGAGCACCTCAAGGACTTGGGGCAGTCGGATCATTCAAATGATGACTTCGTGCTTCAAGGGCTCTTCGCCACCATCACAAACGCCAACTGGGACGATGCTCGTTTTGAAGCGATGGTCCAGGAAGGCCTGGAACGCCGCGAAAGACTTCGCGATGTTTTTCTGGGCGCTTATAAGCAAAAATACGGCAAAGATTTCAATGACTCCCTGCCTGACGCCGCCATTTGGAGTGGACAATCCTCGTCTTTCGCCGAAAAAGCCAAAACTGTCGGAATACTGGCCACGGAAAATGAAGATGTCCGTTCTTTGCGCGAGTTTCTGATAATCGGCTTGAAAGGTATTGCAGCCTATGCCGAGCATGCCGCAGTGTTGGGGTACCGCAAGCCGGAAATCGACGACTTCATGCTTCAGGCTTTGGCCTCCACGACCAAAGATCTGACAGTGGACGAGATGGTTGGCCTGGTGATGAAAGCCGGAGAGGTCGCGGTCACCACAATGGCTCTTCTGGATGAAGCCAACACTTCCACATACGGGCACCCTGAAATAACAGAGGTAAACATTGGGGTAGGGAGCAATCCAGGCATACTCATCAGCGGCCATGATCTCAAAGACATGGAGGAGTTACTCAAACAGACCGAAGGTACGGGTGTCGATATCTACACTCATGGCGAAATGCTTCCCGCCAACTACTACCCGGCGTTTAAAAAATACGACCATTTCGTCGGCAACTATGGTGGGTCATGGTGGCATCAGAACAAGGAGTTTGAGGCCTTCAACGGTCCCATTCTGTTGACCACCAACTGCCTTGTGCCTTTGAAAAAAGACAACACATATCTTGACCGGTTATATACGACCGGAGTCGTGGGTTACGATGGAGCCAAACACATTCCGGAGCGTTCGGCTGGAAGGACGAAGGATTTCTCGGAAATCATTGCCCAAGCCAAAGACTGTACTGCTCCCACTGAACTTGAGAAAGGCTCTATCGTCGGCGGGTTTGCCCATCATCAGGTCACAGCTTTGGCCGATAAGGTTGTGGACGCCGTAAAATCTGGAGCGATCAAGCGGTTCGTGGTCATGGCCGGCTGCGACGGACGCCAAAAATCCCGCGAATACTACACTGAAGTCGCTCAGAACCTCCCCAAGGACACGGTTATTCTGACTGCCGGATGTGCCAAGTACCGTTATAACAAATTAGACCTTGGCGATATCGGCGGCATCCCGCGCGTACTTGATGCCGGACAGTGTAATGACTCCTATTCTCTTGCGGTCATTGCTCTCAAACTTAAAGAGATTTTCGAGTTGGAGGACATTAACGACCTGCCTGTCTCCTACGACATCGCTTGGTACGAGCAAAAGGCAGTGGCGGTTCTGCTTGCTCTCCTTTTCCTGGGAGTCAAAGGCATTCGCCTTGGGCCGACCTTGCCCGGATTCCTGTCTCCCAATGTAGCCAAGGTTGTCATTGAAAAGTTCGACCTGAAGGCCATTGGGACTGTGCAGGAAGATATTGCAGCCATGATGGCAGGCAATTAATGTAAAATGCATTCAATGTCCCCTCGGAGCTTTGCTTCGGAGGGACATTGAATCTCATATTTTTGGCAAGCCACCTGAGAAGAACATAGCTCGCGGTACTCCCATCTAGAGCGTCTTAATCTTGAAAAGGTTTAGAGGCTCTTATGCATTTCCCTGAAACAATTGAAAATTGTTTCAGGAATGAGCCTTGTTTCAAGGCGAAAATGCGCTAGTGGAATTCATCACAACTTTCCTCTCATTTCTTTTTGATTCACGAATTGTCTGAAATCGCATATTATAAAAAAATGTATATGAATCTCTGAAACAAAAGGAAATTGCCCGCATGTGGAGGAGGATATGGAAGCAAATTATTCGCAAGAGACATGCAAAGACGAACTGGACAACCTGAAGAGGCAGTTGGAACAGGCTAGACGGACTATCTCGAATATGATGGAAAAGAAAAAAGAAGATCCACAACAGATTGAATGCTCTTGCCCCCCAGAGGGGATATCCTACTCTACTTTTGGTGAAATAATTAAAACATTGGGAACAGGAGGCGAGCCAAGACAGTGGCTGGGCTCACTCTTGGAACAAATGCATAAAGTTATTGGTAGTGATGCCGTGGGCATTAGGCTTAAACAAGGTTCGGATTACCCCTATTTTGAGACCAGAGGATTCCCGGAACGATTCGTCCAGCTGGAGAAGTATCTGTGCCAATACGACAAACAGGGGCTTCCGATTCTGGACAAGGATGGTAAACCTGCATTGGACTGCATGTGCGGCAATATCCTCCAGGAGCGCTATGATCCTTCTTTAAACTTTTTCACAGCTCAGGGCAGTTTCTGGAGCAATAATACAACGTTGTTGCTTGCCAGCACCTCTCCGAAAGAACGCCAGGCCCGCACTCGTAATCGTTGTAATGGTTCCGGATACGAATCGGTGACGTTGGTGCCATTACGTTTCGGAGGTGTGACCTATGGCTTTATGCAGTTCAACGACAAACGTGTTGATTATTTCAGCGCCGACATGATCTCTTTTCTGGAAACTATGGCCACTGCAGTTGCCCTGGCTTTGTCCAGGCTTGATGCGAATAAGGCTCTAACAGACAGCGAAGCCAAATATCGCGCTCTGTTCGACTGCGCAGCGGACGCGATTTTCATCGTTGACGAAAATATGCGCTTTACCTCGGTGAACGAATCTGCCTGCACACGTTTGGGATATTCGGAGGCCGAAATGTTGAGCATGGGGCCAGCAGATATTGATGCCCCTGATATGAGACACAGGAGGGAATGGATCAAGGACAATCTGGCCAAAGAGGGTCAGGCCTTGTTTGAAATGATACATGTAGCCAAGGGAGGCAGGCAGATACCAGTCGAGATACATGCCAGGACGTTGACCATTGAAGGACAGTCTGTATATCTGGGAATAGCCCGCGATATCAGTGAACGCAAAAGGTCCGAAGCGGAACTCAGAGCCAGTGAAAAGCAGTTTCGGCTACTGGCCGAAGCATTGCCGCAAATAGTCTGGATGTGCGATCCCGCCGGGAACAACCTCTATACCAACGACAATTGGACCGAGTATACAGGGCTATCAAAAGAAGAAAGCCTGGGTAAAGGCTGGAGCAGAGCCTTTCATGACGATGAGTTGGAATCGTTACTGCGGTCCTGGGAAAACGCAGCCCGAAACGGGTCCGTCTTCTCTCTTGAATGTCGGCTTCGCCGGACGGACGGGAGCTATGGCTGGTGTCTCAATAGAGGGGTCCCCATGATGGAAGAAAAGGGGACAATTCTGAAATGGTTTGGCACCTGCACGGATATCCAGACGCTCAAAGATAAAGAGCAGCAATTGCAACTTGCCAAGGATAAAGCCGAAGTGGCCAACAAAACCAAGTCGGAATTTTTGGCCAACATGAGCCATGAAATCAGGACTCCCCTCAATGGGATCATGGGGATGCTCCAACTTATGCGAGGCTCCAATCCTAATGTGGAACAGAAAGAGTTTACGGATATTGCTCTGCAGTCCAGTAAACGGTTGCTCCGGCTGCTTTCAGACATACTGGATCTTTCGCAGGTTGAATCTGGGGCCTTAGAGATTAAGAACGAGGCGTTCAATCTGGTCGACACAGTGAATTCTGCTGTGCATCTCTTCGATCCCATCGCCAGCCAAAAAGGAATAGCGCTGGAAGTTGCTATTGATCCCAACATTCCTGAAAGTCTTCTTGGGGATTCTCTTCGCTTGCAACAGATTTTGTCGAACTTTCTTGGAAATGCTTTTAAGTTCACCGAAAAAGGGGTTGTTGCTGTAAATGTCTATCTCTTGCCCGTGATGAAGCCGGGGAGGATCTCAGTACTGTTCAGTGTTTCGGATACCGGAATAGGCATCCCGGACGATATACTTGCGTTAATCTTTCAGCCTTTCAGCCAGGCCGAAACTGGACTGACTCGCCGTTTTCAGGGGGCCGGACTTGGTTTGACCATCTGCCAGCGCTTGGTAACACTCATGGATGGCAGTATCGCTGTGGAAACGGAGGAAGGGAAAGGGACAGCCTGTCACTTCAGCATTCCCTTCGAACGGGGTGGCCAGAAGGAAAATCTGCCGATTATTCCCATAGAAACACCAAGTCCAGGACTAGGCCCTTTGCATATCCTGTTGGCAGAGGATGAGGATGTGAATGCCTTCGCGGTCAAGCAGGCATTGGAGAAGTCAGGGCACACTGTCGTTCTTGCTGAAACAGGCAAATCCTGTATAGAAATTTTGGCAGAGCAGGATTTCGATCTCATCCTCATGGATATTCAGATGCCAGGTATGGATGGAATTGAAGCCACGAAAACCATACGGAATAATTCAATGTTTGGGGCCAAGGCTGAAATTCCGATAATAGCCATAACAGCCTACGCCATGGATGGAGATAAAGAAAAATTTCTGGCGGCGGGAATGGATGGTTATATTGCCAAGCCGGTTCAATTTAAGGAGCTGGGGCAGACCATCGTCAGCGTTATGGAGAAAAAACGTTAATTGAAGTTTTAAAAATTTGTTCGCAGGCTGTTCACTGCTTAAACCATTTTTTTATGGTTTAAGCAGGTTCGGATACATCTGAACTGTACTGGTTGCCGATAAGATTGGTTTTTCCGTCAACTTGTTGGGTTAGCTTCGGCAGCCAGGCAAATGTTTGACAAAGCCAAGCTTGTGATTTGGGGTCGAGTTCTGGCGCATTAGGTTTGAGTGCCCCGCCATAAACTTTGGCGAATTTGTTGAATTTCCTTTGGCGATATTTAGAGTCTAGGCTCTTCACGTGAAATCCACTTAGCGGAACAGGGCTATTTTTTTGACGAAGAGTTTGCCTGGTTTGAGTTACTCTTTGTGTCGATGACAGTGATGTTTTTAGCTTCTTCTAGTAGTTTGCTTATCTCTTGCACATTGAATCCTTCTGCATGAAATATTTGATTGTCTTTTGTTTGAATTATTACTTTTCTCGATTTGCGAGCCCGTATAAAAGCAATAATCACAGTGGCTAAAGATGGCCAGAACGCGGCATCACCTATCGTTTTTATGATTGCAAGGGCTTCTCCTGCATTGACTGGCCCAAAGGAGTTAAAAGCTACGTAATAATATTCAATATTGTTTTCACCCAATAATTGTGTGAAGGGCTCTTGGCTGTCTTTAAAAACATAAGCACGTAAAGTTTCCATAACAGTAATGGTAATGATCCTAATTTATCTAAAAGTTGAATTGGAATGTTATAAATAGATATAATCCATAAATATTTTAAAATAGTTAATTTTTTGTTATGGTAAATATAATTTATGAAATAATTTCTTCTTGTTAATGTAATATGTATAAATTTATTTATTTTGAATTTATATATCTTTACTTGCGATTATAAATTCCACAAATCTTGCTGTAAAGTCTGTATAACACATTTCAGTCGCGAATCCTCCGCCTGGAGTATACCGACCACTATTGTCATTAACCCATTCTCCAGTAGTACTAAACAGCCCTTGGCTTTCCATTTCACTTATGGACGAAGTTACAAGATAGGGCTCATACTTGCTGCTTAGATCCTGAGCAATACTTGTGGGGTCAACAAGAGGATATGGTTGCATCGGATCTGGACTTCTACCTAGTCCTCTAACTTGCTTCTTGAATTTATTATGCATTTCTGCCAGCACCATAAGGGATGCTCTTGATAGTTGTCTCAATATGTCTACGAATTTAAGTTTTTGGAGCTCTCCCTCTTGAGACGTAGGCGCGTTAATTAATGCATTGATAAATAATTCTTGTTTATCACTTAATTGTGAATCTAAAGCAGAGTCTATAATTTTGCTTGTAAAGAGCTGGCCTTCTTTGGTATGAAAGTACTCCGCATTAAAAAATGCTTCAATGTTATCCACCTTTTCCGAGAGATGATTAATCAATGCTTTTACGTTCCTATCAAATGAGCTTTGCTTATAAGCATCATAACCTGCAATGACTTGCCCCAGAACAGGAATAAGGGAGAGGGCGGATTTTGTAGTTCCCTTCGCGGCTTCTAGAAGGTCATTTTCTCGTTCTGTGTGCTTTCTCATGGTGTTATGCCTATAAAACAGGAATATCCTATGGATATCGTAGCAAATATTTATCCATAAAATTAAAAATATGATTTATAAAGTCATGAACGAGGCATGCAAGTATATTTAGTGTCGAATATTTGGTTTTGAAAATGCTACAAGTTTTGATTACGAAAAAAATGGATTCCAGATGGTGCCTTTTTCCCGAAAGAGTTATTGGGTAGTATACAGAAAGGATACCTGCTAGGCAATATTTTAGGTCGCGCAGAGAAAAGGTCCATTACGGCCAATGAATAATTTTTTGTTCCGCTTATTCAGGTTGCCCTACTTCCGGAACTTTCTCAGGAAAAACAAAAGCTGTTCGACGAGGCTTGTGAGCTTCTTGAAAAAAGAGGAGCACGCTCTTCAATACGAATTGAAGAGGATAAAATAAGTATTATCGCTTGGTTAGGAAAATTATCAAAAGACCGTCCTTTGCCTAAGGCGGAAAGTCTCATCGCCAAAGCTTGCGGGATGGGGTCAGATCTTGGAATGTGAACTTAGTAGTAAATATTGTAATGTACACAAGGAGCGCATACTTTTTTTGAAATAACTTAGTGCCTATAATAAAAGGTTATTTGAGAATGGGACATAACCCCGAGAATAAAGAACTTACTGGTGAAGAAATTTTGATTTTTGCATGTGTTGTAATGATTATTGTAGTGATTTTTAAATCTCTACTTGGATTTGTAGTTGGTTTAGTTTTGCTACGCTTTTTTAAAGGAAAGATTAGGTTTTATATATATCTTTGTAGCGTAATTATGTTTATGGTCTCAAATGTTTTTGATTTTTCATATTTAGATACACTACTCGCTAACCATACTGAAGCGTTTGGATTGACAGGTATATATAGAGCTATTTTTTCAAGTGAAAATTATCAATATAAATTTAAAATATTAAGTTTAGGCACATTTCTTTTGGCTGTCGCACTTTTACAGTATGCATTTTATACATATTCTATTTTTAAACTTCTATTTTTTATATTAGAGACAGAAGAAAATTCGAAAGAATCCAAGAAAACTTCTAAAGCTACGGATTCAAAATCAGATTACGAACAGTATGTTTCTACACCTGCTCATACTTCACATGAAATGCAGCTTGCGGCCATCCAAAATGATCCATGGTATAAGCGTAAGAGGGTATTAAATAATACAGAATTTGTGGCTTACCATGCAATTAAAAAAACAATAAAAGATAGCCATATTAACAATAGTGCATATTTATTTCCACAGATTTCTCTTGGAGAGGTTTTAGGGCATCATGATAATGAATGTCGTTCAGCAATAAATAGTAAACGCGTTGATTTTCTTCTCGTCAATAAAGGATTTTGGCCTTTTGCAGCTATCGAAATACATGGAACAGGGCATTATAGTGGTAGCTCTTCTCACCTTAGGGATGAGATCAAACAAACCGCTTTAGAGGCTGCTGGGATTCGCTACATTCCGATAGTACTTAACAGCACTAGCCGTACACACATTGAAGATACTGTAAAAGAAGTTATGGAAAATGAACTGCCTAATCTTTCTCCAACAATCCCAAAAAACAAATGAATATGAAAGAGGATGCTGCAGCTGAGATTAGTTGGAAGCACGAACCCATCGGGAAATAGTCGCCACCAAGAGGGCTAGTTTTTTAGTGATTTCTCAAGGCAGGGGCCGTTATCAGCATCAGATCTGAACCGCTACATCTGGACCTTCTAAAATTTAAGTAGAAGAGTTTGCAGGTACCCATCGATACAACGTCGGAATAGAAACACCGATACTTACAGCAACTTCTCGCCTTGGAAGTCCATTTGCCAAAAGCCTTTTTGCTGATTCAATTTTGTTTTCAGTCATAATTCGCTTTGGACCACGCCTACGGACAGTTGAAATCAAGGAGGAACATTCATCTGCGACCATGGTCTCAACAATTCTTTTCATGACTGGAGCACAAACACCATTTCCCAAAAGCCGAATTTTATCTCGGCGAGTCCCTCTATCAAGAATAAAGCTTTCATTCAAGCCCATCGCTCTTTTCAATTCAGGCGGTTGAAGCATACGCAACGTCAAGCCTTCAGCAGTATGTTCTACCAAACCAAAGCGATCCAGAGTAGTAAGAGTTCGCAAAGGTCTGTCCAAAGACTGCCAGCCCCCAGCTGCATCGCTGCCGTAATATACTACCAAGAAATCTTCACCGGGTGGTAAATCTTTAAGTGCCCTCTCAGCGCGCTTAATGGTTGCGAGAGCCCTGCCAGGAGAATAAAGCTTTGACCTGCTCCATGTCCCAACTGGATCGAGGATACTTCTTGCAGTGCAGTTAGGCTTAGAAGCAGCAGGTTGAATTATTTTCGGCTCACTAAACAGATCGCAAAGAATGAATAAGCGACTTCGCGATTGAGGAACGCCGAAAAGTGAAGCGTTGAGAGTTTGAGTTCTGACCTTGTACCCTATATCTTTCAGGCTGGTTACAAGCTCCTGATACTTATCCCAACGTTTCATATGGACTACATTCTCGATTACTGCCCACCGAGGCCGGTAGTACTTTAGGTAATTGAGAACATGCTTGGCTGTGAGTCTACTTTTTTCATCACGAGGCCTGCTACCTCTGGCACAAGTATGATTTGTACATTCAGGGGAAGCCAGAATCATATCAAATGGTCCATAACTTAACACATCCCTGGGATCGCTTTCAGCTGTAATAGTGGCATGAACGCCGCAACCAGAAAAATTGTCATTGAAGACAGAAACTGCTGTCTCCCAAGCGTCGATTCCACAGGCGATTTCTGCTCCAGCTTGAAACGCTCCCCAACTGCTACCGCCTCCACCACAGAATAAATCAAGTACTCTTACATGCATGTTGTGGCTGTAGCAATTTTTACATTCAAAGACCAGGTATTTTCATCTGTTTTCAATCGCATTCAATATCCTTGAAACACACTTTTCTGGTGATTTAAAAATTTGGTGTTCCCAGATTCTTATGACTTTCCACCCCAAGCGACGAAGTTTTCGATGATTGCGAGTGTCTCGGCGACGATTGGCTGAAATTTTCTCCTGCCATTGGGAAGAAAGCTTGCTTTTCCATTGAGGGAAACGCCACCCATGCCAAAAATCTCCATCCACGAACACTACAACGCTCTGTTCTTTGAAAACAAAATCTGGTTTGCCCGGCAAAGAATTGACATGTGATTCCCACACAAACACACCTGCAGCCATAAGCGCAGCTGCCATCTTCCGTTCTGGTCCAGTATTTTTGCCTTTGATGCGGGACATGACACGACTTCGCGTCTCAGGAGACATGATGTCACCACGGTGTTTTCCAGGCTTTGGTATGGACATAGTGCTATTCTGCAGTAATCAATCCCAACCGGGAAAAATGATGAGCAAAACGAAATGCTATATCATTTACGACTTGTTCACGAAGTCGGAAAAAAGGCGAACCAACAAATCCATCAAAATCGCCAGCGGTAATGATAGCTCCTAAATGTACAGAAAGATGATGGATAGAATTATTAAAAAGAAAAGGCTTCAATGCAAAAACACAATCCTTGGCTGCGAATTGTTTACTTGTACTGATTGGTGAAAGAAAATTTTCAGACACAAGTGCTGCCAATATTAATCGCGATTGAAATGCCTTTGATTGTGCATGATCACAGGCTGGACCAATTTCAATCAGTCCATATCTTATGTTATTGAGTGCATTGTCACGATCCTCAGTTTTTTTTATTTTTTTTCCCAAATTGGCGAAATTACCTACAATGATTTCTTTGCGTAAACCAAAAATTTTTTCCCAGTCGTTGTCTCGAAGTGTTAGCTCACAAAATACACCTCGTCTCCCCTTATCTTTATCCTCTACTGAGTTATCAATTAAAAAAAAACGATTCAGGGTAGCCGAAATGAGCTTGTCTTTATCTGGAGGTGCACTACGAAGTTCTATGTCAATAAAATGCTCCCAAATTTTTTGAATGTCTGCATCATGAGAAAGCGCAGCAAGTCTATCTTCTAATATAGGAAATAAACCTGATTCAATGGCTCTTGTAATATTGACTTGTGCTGGACCAAGACCATAACTTGCACAGGCAATACGCCAAAATAAACGGGGTAATGCATTCTGATCCAGTGGCCCCCTCCAGCCACTGGTATTGGGTATCATATTCAGCAAGTTGGCAAGACAATCTCCCGCAGCCTGTTGCATTCGTCCATCCCAAGCCAACAGAGCTTTGACTTGTGGTGAATGATCCAAAATTTGTTCAAGAGTCTCTTGCACTTCAGCAAGCTTCTCCCGGTTTATTGTGCCATCTTTGGCCACAAGGAAAGGTACCTTATCCATGATGGCATGCCCAATAGGGGGGTGAACCTCCGTATGCCGCTCAATTAATCGATCCAAAACTTCTTCTAATTCATCTGTTGCTTGAGACCAAAAAATGGCGAACCAGGGACCCTGGATTTTCAATTCTTTCAGTACTGCGGCCAAAGCGTCAGCTTTCTTGTGAGGAGAGTCCGAATCTGGACTCAAATGCAAATCCAAAAATAGAATCCTAAGCCCTTTATGCTCGTTCATTTCTTCAGTAACATCATAATGAAGCATAACTGATGGTAGTCCCAGCCTATCCAAAACAGTGCCAATGCTATTCAAATGATCAAGATTATCGTCTACTGCAGCAATCGAAGCTTGTGGAAACATGTAAATTACCTCTTGGAAAAACGCAGCACTACTGCTGAGCCATCATACACATCTGGAATATCGAAATCTTTGACATCAGCCACGAAAGCTGCCCCTCCTTGAGACTCCATGACTAAACGAGCATACTTCAACCCCAAGCCCATTCCACCTGCCCGGGTGGACATATAAGCTTGAAATGCAGCTTCATGATCCATTTGAAAACCCGGACCATTATCTATTACAACCAATACAGGACCTGAGGCATCCCAATCAGTCAGCACTTTTACCAGAATGGCAGGCAAGTAATTATTATTTTCTTTTTCAAGTTCATCGTCTCTGCGGGATCGAGTCCAAAAAATTGAATTATCTATGAGGTTGTTGATTGCTCCAAAGTAAAGTTCCATGGCTCCTGTGATGTCGAAATCAACATCATCTGTCTCTTCTTTGTCTCCCAAAATAGGACAACTGAACGTTATTTTATGTGCTCTGAACCTACTCTCATTCAATTTTTGTACCCGTTCCAGCACCTTGGAGGCCGACATAGTTTTCCGCATGCTTCTTTTAAGCACTGGGGAGAATCCTTCAAGAAGCTGTGACAGTCCTTGAAGTTGAAGCACAAGTTCTTCGTAAGGCAAGTTCTGCTTAACTGCACTCTCTATCCGAGCAACTTCACGTTCCACTTCATGGAAAACCAAGCTGAGATTCATGCTGGCGGCTCCAGCATGGGCAAGAACAGTCTGCAGCTTTCCATACTCACGTTCTACCGCATCAATACTGGAGCCTAATTGGCTTGAAAGATTGTTTTCCTCTGCTGCATTCTTTATTTTTTGAAGATTTCTTTTAAAAGCTTCTGGTCCCAAATCAGGCTTTTTGCCAGCTATTAAATTTTGAAGTTTTTCTCTGCTCTCTTGACGTTCAGAATCTAGATGCTCGGCGACACACTGCATAATAAATCTAAAACGTCTGAACACATCATTTTCATCAAATCCTTCACGATTGGTCTTTTCCTCAAGACCCAAGCTGGCTTCAAGATCCAAATCAACGGCTGCAATTACAGTATTTACATCCATTCTTTTTCCAGGTCGGCTGACTCGCCTTGCATTGAGTCCAAGCCAGTCGTCACCAGGCTCTCCATAATTATAAACACGGACATTATCTCGGTAGACTCTGACGCCGCATTGCTCATCGAGAAATTTCGTAATGGATTGTGCTCCCCCCATCCTTTTCAATACTTCGGAACGCCTGTTGTAGATGAAAAATTTCCCCGAGATGGAGCCGATTCCTTGAAGGTGTTCTGTTTTCAGACTGATTGGGGGCTCTTCATTCTCCCCGGTTGGAAGCATTCCAGCTTCCTCCAGCAACCCTTTATCTTTGAAAAGAAGAAGTCGAGTATGCTTTTTGGACTTGGAATCCGATTTAAGTGAATGAAACCCTGGTGGAGAGCGAAAGTCATAAGTCCAGGAATAACTACCATCCTCATCAATATTGAAGCTGAACTCCCATAGTGCTTGGTCGATAATATCATTCATGGAAAGAAGGTCTTCAAGCCACTCATTTTTATCAGGAACTTCTAAAATGGTTCGAAAAGATCCCTCTTTGTCTTGAAACGGGTTGTTAAGTGACTCAACCAACCGCTTGAATTTTCGTATCTCTCGCTTGCTCCAATCCAAGCGACGTAAATTGTTTATGATGATTCTTGTTCCATGCCTATTCTTTCTATACGTTTCAGGTTGTCTGCCCAAAATTTCTACAAAGGAATCTTCAAGATAAGCCTTGCCCTCTGTAAGCATATCAAGATCAAGCTTGACCTTGTACTCCTGTTCCCCCTCTTTTCTCGTTATTATGGTAATTCTGCTTCCCAACTTGAAAGCAGCCAGCCTTCCAACCCCTTTCTCTCCTAGAGGCATACGATTGAATTTTTCGGTACGTTTTCGATTCTTTCCACGCTTCAAATCGCTTCCCAACTCAAGCCAGCCATGCCTAATGACATCCAGTGACATGCCCACACCATCATCAGACACAATTATTTTGCCCTTCTTCAAATCAATACGGACACGCGCATAGGTCGCGTCAGCATCAAAAGCATTCTTGACTAATTCAAAAACAGCAAGTGAGTCGCTACCAATCAATTGATCGCCAAGAAGGCGCAAAACGTGTGCTCTAGCTCGAAAGCTGGCCTTGATCAAATTGCTATCATTCATGTTTGCATTCAAAAAAGATTAACTATGTTATTAATATTGCTCTCATAATTACAGACGTTCTGAAGCAGGTATCCATCGATACAACGTCGGAACAGAAACACCGAGATTTTGAGCAACCTCTCGGGGGCAAACGCCCTTGGATAGAAGTTTTTTTGCGGAATCAATCTTACTATCCGTCATTACGCGCTTCCTCCCTCCAATACGACCTGCTTTTCGTGCTGCTTCCAGACCAGCACGAGTACGCTCTTGGATCAATTCACGCTCCATTTCTGCCAAGCTGGCCATGATGTGAAAAAAAAAGCGTCCTGACGTTGTGCCGGTGTCTATAGAGTCTGTCAGGCTTTTGAATTGAACGCCTTTGGCACGAAGTGACTCGATAAAATTTACGAGGTGTTTTACGCTCCGGCCAAGGCGATCCAACTTCCAGACGACAAAAACATCCCCCTCTCGAAGCATTTCAAGGGCGATCTTAAGACCTTCCCGATCGGATTGCTTACCGCTTGTTTTATCACTAAAAATTTTATCACATCCAGCTTGGTTAAGAGCTTTGACTTGAAGATCAAGATTTTGGTCCTTGGTTGATACGCGAGCGTACCCAATGAGCATAGTAAGTCCTCATAAGTATGTCTGGGATTTGTTCAAAACTCGTTCAAAACTTATAATATTGAGAAAGCAATATCAAGAATGGTTTTTGAGACTGGAAAAGTTTGATTTTTCGAGATGAGATAGAAGCGCGTTGACCTTTCTCATAATCATACGTTTTTGAGATAATTCTAAACATATGGCTACGCCTTACTTTTTTTAAATTATGGAATCGTTTAGAATCAAGGTGAAGGAGGAGGGCATTCATGCATTAGCGTGGCAGACTCCTATTACCGGGAGCACAAAGTTTCTAACAGCTTGTTGATCCCGGTTATAAGAACGACCACGCCGCAGGCGGGGTCAAGCGGCGAGCCGCGTTGGAGCGGGCCGTTAAATACTTTCCGCTCCAAGTAATAAGTTTAATATTTTTCACAGTAAGGTAGAGAATAAAACATCTTCGAAATAAGAAGCTGACACCCGGAACAATCAGATTCGAGAAACTCCTCGTTCAAAGATTTGTTTTTTAATCTTTCTAAAAGTGTTAAAAATTTATTTGAACATCTAGTCAGATTGAAAATCTCAACTTCTACATTATCAATTGCTTTTTCTTTTGCAAAAATCCATTTTCTAAAAAAAATTCTCCTTGTAGATCTTCTTGGAAAAATTCCCTCTACAGCTTCGAAATGTGTAGGCTTTTCCTTTAAAATCTTAATTGGATATATGAAAAAACTGTCAACAACCCATAAAATATCCTTGTCTTCGTGATATGTTATATCTTGAGTTTTCAAATTTTTAAAAATTTGAAATTCTGTTAAACTTTCTAATGTAGAAAGTATAATTTGAAGATTACGCATCTTCCTAGCTTCATTGTTATATAAAATTTCAATAGTATTGAATAAAATATTATATGCATCATTCCAACTAGCAAAAATAACTTGTCGGTTTGAATGAAAGTCTATTTTTCTAATCCTTTCGCCAGATGGCATAAATACAAAAGCTTTAGTTTCTTTTGCTACTTCCAGTCGTTTTATAGTACATGACCCTTGAGAGATATACCAAAAATACATAATAAAATCTCTTTTGAATATCGTTTTTGAGCCGTATGAGTTAGCGCTGGCTTTTTGTGAGAATGCTTATAAACAAATGGAGTCTAATTATTTTTAAAAAAAATCGATGTCATAACTGGTTTCCAATGCACTAAAAAGCGAATTTGCATGGTGAATGTCCCTACAATATATTATTGAAGACACACAATACTCTGAAGGTCCGCATGTGCAGTTGTTTATAAGTTTATATAGAATCATATAAGGCTTATATCCATCTTTTTTATGTAAATCTATCATGCTGGTATATAAATCTATTGATTCAACAATTTCACCTTCTTTTTGCTTCATCTCCCAATCAAATTCCCAACATAAATTAGATTCATTTCGCGTGAGATCTTTAAATGTAATTATGTACATTGGGAAATCCAATAAATCATCTTCAGTCATTTCAAAAGTATATTCAATATGTCTTTTAGAACTCATATTTATAAACTCTATGAAGCGTTCTTTGTCATCATAGCTTAGTTTAGTTGTAGAATAATCTTCATTCATCGTATTAACCTCTTTTTTGATTAAACCATTTCTGTTTCAAGATGATCCATGCCTCATCAATAATAACTAAATAATGATCATATATTTCCATACTTTTATCTAAATGATACAGATATAAAGGAACATATTTTAACGGGCATGGTAAATTTCTATTATCCATCTGAATCAACCTCATATTTTTTATTTTTTTCTTTTTTGTTTGGTGGAATATATGCAAATAAAAAATATCCAAACATACAAAATGTAAAAAGTATAGTTGTTTTTAATAGAATATTAACTGAACATCCCAAAAAAGAAAGAAGCTCTACAGTTATTGTTGAAATTATAATTATAACTCCGATAAGTTTTCTATGTTTGTATAACAATTCATAGAGTTTTTTTGTATTAGGTCTTAAATTGATCTTTTGGCTGAGCATATCTAACCTCCTTGCAAAATCTGATAACGTTCCATAATTCTGGCAACATAGAGTTTTGTTTCTGGGAACGGCGGAACTCCGCCATATTTGATCACGTTCGCGTGGCCGGAGTTGTATGCGGCCAAGGCAAGTTGCAAATTGGAAAATTTTTCGACGAGCCAACGAAGGTGTCTTGCCCCGGCGTCAATATTTGCAACCGGGTCGAATGGATGCAGTAACCCCCACTGCTTCGCGGTCTCCGGCATGAGTTGCATCATTCCCATGGCTCCTTTCGGAGAAACGGCTTTTGCCTGGAATCCGGATTCCTGCTCGATGACCGCGTACAGAAGCGCCGGATCAAGGTGGTAGCGCTGGCCAGTTGTTTCAATGCAAGACAGAATGCTTTTATTCGTGATCAATGCCGGGTAGTGGAAGGTTCCTGCTTTTGTTTTGAAAACATGACGGTGAATAACGGAATCAGAGCCGTTCTGTATGGCATGCTTGATTTGGATTAGTCTGCGGGCTTCCTGGATGGTCAGTCTGGGGGCTACCGGGGAATCCTTGAGAAGGACATAATTATCATCGAGTTTGGTTTCACTGAGGTGGATCGTTCCCGATGTGTCCTGATAGCCGTAAAGGGTATAGGCGTGGCCGGGAAGCTGAAAGAAGACCACTATCCAAACTAAAAAGATAACCGATGACCATTTCATGGCTTTTTAAGTTCCTTTCTTGTTCCCATGTGCAAGAGTACAGTTAGCGTAGGAGTCCTGGTCAAAAGATGCGATTCTGGGGATACTGCACGCACAGTGCATTGCAAATGGCCTGATGTGCGAATACAGTCCTATGATTTGAATTGGATTTTTACATTCTGGGCATACGGCAAAATGAATGGATTCTTTTTCGCAGCTTTGTTGGTAATAAGGGTAGCATTTCCGAGTATCTTCTTCGAAACTGCTCCTTGAAAGCTCCTTTTCATCTCCATCTTCACGAAGCTGATAGGTATGCATTTTATTCCCTTGGGTGGGAAACTTCGGAATAATCTCTTCAATACCATGACGGCAGGCAATAGAAATCCACCAACTATCAGAAAGCAGTGGAATTTTACCTTTTTTTTCGGCTAGCATAAGGCATTGCAGTACAGTGCGAAGACCTATTGAAAAAGTATGATGTTGATCTCGCATGGCGAATACAAGTTCTTCGTCACAGTCCAGACAATTTACCTCTTCCGCGTTGTCGGGGCCTGCCTGTACGGCTCTATTCTCGAAAATGTATTTCGGATTCATTGTGTTGTGTTACTCCTTTTTGTCAGGTAGGGCCGCTTACGCGGCCCATCTCTCAGCAATAGCTTAATTCTTTTCCTTGAACGGTCTGCCGGGCTTTCCTTTGTCGTCGGATAATAGAGGGCATGTCCGGCTTTCACAGGCCCAATAAAAAATTTTCTTATTCTTTTTGGATTGACGGCGGCTCAGGGTCTTGCCGCAGGTCGGGCAAGGGGCCGTTTCGGTTGGTCGGCGCACGCCTGGTTTCCCTTTGTCGTCGGGAAGAAAGACGGGTTGTCCATCGGGGTGCTGTTCCTTGTTCATGCAGGACCAGTAGAACTGTTTTTTGTCTTTTTTGCTTGGCCAGCGCTGGAGCACACTGCCGCATTCGGGGCATTTAGGGACGTCCACTTTGAAGCTGTTCACATCTGCGGCAAAGATCGCCTGGACGATTTGCGGCAAAGCGTCCTCTTGTGCGAGCATGAATTTATCCGGATAGAGTTTGCCGCCGGCGATGTCCGAGAGATTGCGTTCCCAGACGGCGGTCGTAACCGGGTCTTTCAGGGTTTCAGGGGCGATGTTGAGAACGTTCTCGCCCAGTCCGGTAATGTGGATCTTGTTGGATTTGACGGCTATGTACCGGCGTTTTTTCAATGTCTCGATGATTCCGGCACGCGTGGCTTCCGTCCCAATGCCCTCATTTTCCCGTAGTGTTTTCTTGGCTTCTGGATCTTCGACCACGTTATGTACGTTGGCCATGGCCGTAATCAGACTTCCCTCTGTGAAACGCGCGGGCGGCTTTGTCTTGCCGGGTTTGGCTTCGGCTCGAAGACATTCGACGGTGTCTCCCTCGTTCATATCCGGGAAGATTTGTTCCTCCTGTTCGGCATCCTGTTTTTCACCTGGTTCTTTGTTCTGCCCGACAATGGTCCACCCCGGGTCGAGGACGCGTCTGCCTGTGGCTTTCCACGTCCGGGTTGGCTGGTGAGCGTCGCTCTCTGACGGAAGATCGATAAGGATTTGCCGCGCCTCATATCGCAACGGTGTAAAAAACTGACGGACGTAGCCGTGACAAATCAATTCAAAAATCCGGGCCTCGTCTTTATCAAGACTTCTTGGGGCTTCGCCGGTGGGAATGATGGCGTGGTGAGCGGTGACCTTGGCCGTGTTCCAGGTCTTGTTTTTGATTGTCGGATCCGTTCGATCAACCGAGGGAACAACAGCGTGGAGACTGCCCAGCACGGCTGCGACCTCGCCGAATTGCTCTTCCGGCAAGTAACGACAATCGGAGCGGGGATACGTGGTGAGTTTCCCCTCATAGAGCTTTTGAGCGATGTCCAAGGTCTGTTTGGCGCTCAGGCCGTACAGTCTATTCGCTTCCGCCTGCAGAGAAGACAAACAATGAGGCAAGGGGGCGGATTGGCTTTTTTCCTCGATATCGATTTTGCCGAGTTTTCCGGTTTGCCCGGCAACGGCTTGCACCATGCGTTCAGCGAGGGTTTTGTCTGTTAGCAGACCTTCCTCAGGCGTCCAGCGGACTTTGAACGGGCCGTTCCGGTGTTGGAGGTCCGCTTCGAGAACATAATAATTTTGCGGCTTGAATTGCTCGATCGCATTGCATCGCGTGCCGATGAGCGCCAGCGTCGCGGTCTGCACGCGTCCGCCGGACAGCACGCCCTGAACGCCGATAGCCCGGCCCACAATGGTCAGCGCCCGCGTGGTGTTCATGCCGTACAGCCAGTCCGCCATGGAACGCGCCATGGCGGCTTTTCTCAACAACTTGTATTTGGCGTTGTCTTCAAGGTCGGACAAGGCCTTGGCAACGCTTTTCGCGTCCAGGGCGGCAAGCCAGATGCGGGTGCATGGTCCTTTGTAGTTGTGATGTTCGAGCACCTCATCGACGATAAGTTGTCCTTCCCGGTCCGGATCCCCCGCGTTGACGGCTTCGGAACAGCTCTGAAGCAGCTTGCCGATGGTTTTGAGCTGTTTGGATACGCCTTTGTCCTTGCGAGGCTCTTTACGCCAGCTTTTGGGCAGCATGGGCAATATTTCTTTGCTCCAGCTCGCCCATTCGCGCGAGTATTCTTCCGGATTGACCAGTTCGAGCAAATGGCCGAAGCACCAGGTTACCACGTCACCGTTGGCACATTCGATGTAGCCGTCATTTCTCTCGCCGCCGCCCAGGCCGTCGGCTATGGCCCGGCCCAGACTGGGCTTTTCAGCAATGAATAGTCTCATCAGAGCATCTCCTTATCGATTAGAAAAACAGGTCTGACGACCTTCAAGATTTTTAGAGGCACCGGCCCGAAATAACGGGAATCGAAACTTCTGGCAGTCAGGCCGAGAACAACGGCCATTCCAGGCGGTACGAGGCCTTGTGTCGGTTCATAGTGTGGTAGCGGCCAGCCATGGGAATCCCGTTCGCAGGAGTGCGGAAGCGTGTAGGAATCTCCGGGCATGGCAGCGACTCGTTTTTGGAGTTTCCTGCCCGACGTCAGATAGCCGCGAGTTTCGGCCAAGCGATGGGCAGGAAAATTCTCCGGCAATTCGAATACGACGTACGCTCCCTTGGCGGGTGTCTTGCCTCGTTCGTACGCGTAGATGCCGCGCGGAAGCGATGAGGTAATGTTCACCACAACGAATTGCCGGCAAAGAATTGAGACCAAAGCGAGGCAGATCAAAGCCATGAAAGAAAAAGCGAGTCTCATCCTAAGCCGCCTTGTTTCGGGTCTTGAACAGGGCTCCAACGTCCATTTTGGAGGACTTGGGTTCCTGCCCTGGTGCGGGGATTTTCGCGCGGGCGCTGAACACGGGATCTTTGAAATACAAGATCTGCGTACCGCGTACGGGGGGGGAGCCGGCGGAGAAAATGAGCATTTCGCCCGGCTTTTTGATGTTGCCCTTTGAGTCCTTTTCCGGACCAGGCAACCGCATGCATTCCTCAGCGGTGAGCAATGGTCTGGAAATCTCGCTGACGCTGACGGTCGCGTTGCCGAGATGGCTTGAACGCCTGCCGGAGAGGGAAGTTTTCTTCGAAAGAACCGTTGCCTTGCCGGTCATCGCCGATAACAGATTGGCCGTATCGATGTTGTTGGGAGCAAAGGCGATTCGAGTATGGCAATTGGAAGTGATCGACTCGTTCTTTGAATAGGCTTCGTGCAATTGGGTGAGATCCTGAACAATGAGATAGGCTTTGATGCCGTAGCCGCCCATGAACGCCAAAGCCCGTTGGAATATTTCCAAGCGGCCAAGAGCAGTGAACTCATCCATCATCAGCAACAGCTTGTGCTTATGGGCGGACACGGAGCGCCCTTCGGCGAACTGCATGGATTCCGTGAGACGCCGTAAAGCGATATTCAAAAACAGCCGCATGAGGGGGCGCAAACGATCGATATCCGATGGCCGGACCACAAGGTAAAGATCGACGGGATCATCGGCGTTCATCAAATCGTGTATGGTGAAATCGCTCGTGCTTGTGTTGGCGGCGACAATGGGATCACGGTACAGCCTGAGATTGGTCATGGCGCTGGAAACCACGCCGGAGAGTTCGCGATCCGCCTTGGCGTTGCACTCGGCAATGGCGGAATGAACGGCCTTGTGAATATGCTCGGCCACCGCTTTGTCGATTCCCGCTTCTTGCAGCAGATCTCTGTGTTGAGTGTCCAAAACCGAACGCAAAAATTCGTAGATGTCTTCGAATCGTTCGTCGGCGACACATTCGACGACATCGGCCATGGTGGCGATTTTGCCTTCCGCGCGCTTGATGACAAGCGTATGCAGCAGAGCGCCGACAAGGAACCCATCGCCGGCCTTTTCAAAGTAGTTGTTGAGCCCTTTGCCGTCCGGGTCCATGATCATCGCGCAAATATTTTGCACATCGGCGATGGCGTTGAGGGTATCGAGGCGGACTTCAGAGAGCGGATTGAATCGGGCCGACGTGCCGGTGGTGTCGGTCGGTTCGAAACGAAACACTCTGTGTTTGAGGACTTTTTGACGGTAGCCAGCAGTGAGTGCGTAATTCTCGCCTTTTATGTCCAACGTGATCGAGCTGTACAGCCAGGAAAGGAGCGTCGGCAACACAAGCCCGATGCCTTTGCCCGAACGTGTGGGAGCGAATGCGAGCACATGGCTGGGGCTGTTATCGCGAAGGTAGCGCAGATATTTGAAACCAAGAAACCCCTTGTCTTTCCAACCCCCCACATAAACGCCTTCCCCGGAGAGAAGTTCCGTTTTCTCTATATCTTCCTTGTTCGCCCAGCGCGCGGTTCCGTGAACGTCATCCTTGGCGTTGACTTTCCTGCCGAAGACGAGCGTGAAAAACACGTACACTCCAAAGGGAGCGCTGAAGATCATTATGGTGTTGGAAATGATGTCTTCCGCGCCGGTACGCAGATCCGGCATGGCACGCAACCAGACGACACACGCCCAGGGCCAATACCAGGATCCGCGAACAGGCGTACCGAAGGCCGGATGGTAGCCGTAGGCCTCCGCGATGGCCTGCGTGCAGTAACTCAAGCAAGCCAGGCTCCAGGCAACCAGGAAAAACAACGCCGCAATCGAGCGCCAGGACTTTTTATGTAATGAACCAAGTCCGTAGGCGGGCGTCTGCATCAGTAGCACCCCACGCCAACGACTCTGGAAGAACAACTAATCGAACTATTGGTTGGCGAACAACTAGCGTCAGATGCTGTTGAAAGACGAGAGTGTGCACCCGTTGTGCAATAATCTTCGCGGTTAGCCCCACCGCCCTCATATAAATTGCATTGTACTGGATCTGTAGTATTCGGATTGCCCGGATAGGCGGACCAGCCCGAGGGGCAGGAAGAGCCAGCAATGTTGCATAAAATGGCACCGTTATATCCCTCGGGATAGCCGTTGGCGTTGAAGCAGTCCGTCAGCGTATGGTTTCCTCCGTACAGGGACTCGGATTGCACATGGAGCTGATCGACGTAATACTTCGACGCGAGATAGTTGTTCCCGGCGGGGACGGCGTTCGTCACCTGAACCGAATTCACATTCGAGATCAGGTTTCCCTGTCCGTCCACACCGTTGTACACTTTGATGGTCGAATCCCCGTTCGAAGTGAGTTGATTGGCCTGGACTCTCGGCCCTTTGAGAACACCCGTGGCAGTGACCGTGTCGGTCCAGACATAGGTGGTTGTGGTGTTTTTTGCGTCTTCTATGTCACCTTGCTCAAGATCGATATCTCCTCCGTGCGTATGCACGTCGCCTTCTTCCGTTTTGACCATGTCGTCTGTGTTTTCCGAATCACCTGCCGACGCGGACAAACAGGACGTGAAAATCAACGACAGAATCAGCAGAGCTGCAAACAGGATGCGGAACATGGAAAATCTCCTTATGGGCTGCATTTTGTCACGGCCACCATTTTCCCGAACTGGGAAGAGGGCGTGACCCAACCAAGGTCGGTCATGATTTGCATATGGACTTGCCAAGAGCTCGATGAAAGGGAATCTGCCCAAACCTGGACGCCTTTGAGGTAGCGGCCCGTGGTATTGGCCGCGAAGCTGGCGGGATAGAGAAAGATCTGTTTCGTGGTGAGATCGTCCGGACAATCCGGCTTGGAAACCGTCTGGCCGGTGCTGACAAGCGTTATGTCTTTGATGAAAGCGCTTGTGGAAGTTGTCTGAAACTTGCGTTTCACGCCGTCTTCACAAATAAAGATCCCGTCCTTGGAGTCGTCGAACCAGATCCGTCCCTCCTCATCGTCGCTGTTGTTGCAGGTGATATCGTCATAGGACGTGTCTTCAAGGTTCATGCTGCGTACGCCTTCGCCGTCTCCGCCGCCGACATTGCCCACGGAGGAACCGTCGCCCATCTCGATATCGTTCCCGTACATGTCGAGAGTGGTCCACATCTGGTTCAATTCCGGATGCAAGGGGACTGCCGAACGATAGAGATAGTCGCTTGTGGCGGCGTTTTCGGAAAAAGGAACATAGGCGGCCAGATGTCCGGCTCCCGGATTGGGAATATCGGTACCCGAAATGTCCAGTTCCCAACCGCCGAAAGCGCCCTCGATGACACTGGTGGATTGGCCGGAAATCAGGCCGGTAGGCACATACCCGGCGACCGAACCGGCCAGCGCTGCGGTGGCCGGTATGATGCTGTTTTCAAATTCCGTGTTTGTGGGCATACCGCCGGAGGTAAGCACCAGGCCTTCGAGGTTTTTGCCCGTGGGCTCGAGAACGTACAGCGTGTAGGTCTGTTTCCAGGGATTGTTGCCGAAAGAATCCGGCAGATAGCCGCCGGAAATGATGTCGGAGAGGCTTACCACGGCGGCGGAAGTGTCCGTCGCCGTGTTCTGCAGCGCGTCGTAATTGTCGGCGATGTACAATGTGGCCGCTTCCGCGACTTTGACGAGCTGTTTCGCCGCCGCCTGTTTGTTGAGCTGCGTAGCGCCCATGGTCATGTACTGGGCGAAGAACATCGTCAGAAAGCCCATTACCATCAGGACGGCAAGCGCCTCGATGATTGAAAAGCCGTTTCGTTTCATCTTCTCACCATTGAAATTATCACGGAATCCTCGCACCAGGAGGGCAGGGTTTCCACGTTTCCATACAGGGGTGATACGAGGTTCCCGGAGTCACTTATTCCGAACAGCCGCGTACCGTCCAAACGTTCGGAGATTTCCAGCAGCACGCCGGGATCATAGGGACCGTAAACATAGATGGCCGTCGCATCGATGTAATTGCGCCATGCATTGAGTTCCTGAAAGCCGGAGGGAAGGGACAGGTCCGACATGTCCGCTTCCCCCATGAATGAACTATGATCCTCGACGTAAGCGATGACGGCCATGCGATACGTGATGTAATTTGCCGCGATGGTGTCTTCCCGAGGCGTGACGCTCAATACTCCTGAAAAGGGGTTGAAGATGCAGAGCATCACGGCGGTAAAAAAGACAAGGATGGCGTTCGCAATCATTTATTTCGTCGTGTACACTATGGTGTTGGTGTCTTCGTCGCAGGCCGTGCCCACCGTGGCCGTCACGGTATCCGAGGCGAGTTGCGAAATATCGGTGCCGTTGACGGTGACGGATTCCCACCCTCCACGTTCGAACACGGCCAATTTGGGACAGGCGTCGCCGGGAATGCCGTCAATTGTGACATCGAAATAGCGGGCGTCGCTGTTGGCCTCAATTGTCACATCTCCGCCAAAAGCACTGTGCACATCCGAGCCTTTAAGCATGGATGAGGGAATTAAGGCCATATTTACGGCGTTTTCAGTACTTAATGCACTGAAATCAGGTTCAGCCTGGTAAGCACTGGATATGTTACTGCAAAGTGATAGAAGATCTTTTTGTGCCGCCTGAACATTTGTCGTTGTAGTCATATCACCGTAATATAGCATTGCTCCAGATACTACGATTCCAAATATGCACATAACGATTATTAGTTCAACGATTGTTAATCCAAGTTGATTGTTTGATCTGATTTTCATTTACTTTTTTCCTCTCGGTTACATGATTTGTGTTGTGTTAGCGAATTCTTGAATTCTTGCACCAATACCCATTATCCCCATTGTCATGAAGGCAATGAAGCTGCCTATGCATATTAAAAGTAGATTGTTCAACAGTTTAGATGTTATGGAAACAGTATTTATGCTTTCATCAGTCCAATTTCTGGCTTTTTTGATGAGAGTTTCATCGAATTTGTCCAACGTTGCGAACACGATCAGATCTTCAATAAGTTCAGGATCGGGGAAATGCAGTTTCGTAAGTTCGAAGGCCACGCCCAACTGTTCGCCTGAGCGCAGGTGATAGAGGGTCGCGTTGAAACGTTCCGAGAGCCAGGGTGAACGTCTTGAAAGGCTTTCCAAAATTTCCAGGGCCCTGGGAACGGAATAACCGGAGGACATGAGGCTCGCCAGCGCCTGAAGGGTGCGGGCTCCGACAAGGATGCGGTAGAGGGAAAAGGGCGGATACTTGTCCAGAAAGGCGCGGATTGGTCCGGTGAAACGCGGCAGGGACCAGAAAAACAACAGTACGATAAGAATTATTCCCACTAGAAACACCCAAAACCAGGATGAGGAGACGAACAAAGAGAGATAGGCCAACCCCTTCAACGGACCGGTCCAACGGTCCATGGGCAAGGCGTAGGCTATTTTGGGGATGACGACGTTGCCGTAGATGTACATGACAACCAGTAGCAGAGCTAAATAGAATCCCGGCGCAGCTGTTGCGGAAACGATGCAGCCCTTGATTTTCTGATTGTCTTCAATGGATTTGGCACAATCCCGCAGTCCTTGAATGAAATTAGAATCATAGGACTGCAGTACAACTCCCTCGCTGATTGGCACGAAAGGTACGAAAGCTTTTCCTGATTGAACCCCTTCCCGGAGGCGTCGTTCAATCTTGGTTAAAACTATTGCTTCGGAATCCGTCGCGCCTCGTTTGAGCGCCCGATTCTTCAAGTTGATCACTGCATTCTGCAGGGAAACATGGTTTTCCATGAGTTCGGCGAGTTTTTCATACAATTTTCTTCTGGTCTTGCCGGATCCGGCAAAGATCATTTTCGCGAACCCGACGACGAATCGTGAGTCGGGAGATAGAACCTCTTGTAATTTATTGATCATTTTGCATTCCTTCCAGGATGAGCGGGCCTATCCGTGTTCCCACGTCGCGGGGATCTATGAGGCCGCGTCTGATTTTGTCCAGGGCGTGTAATTGGACGTCGAGAGGCTGGCGTGAACGTCATTCCTGCTCGAAACCGGCGGTGCCTCCTTTGAGGAAGGATTCCAGATGTTTTTTGTTGATCACGCAGGTTTCCGCGACGACATGACTGCTGGAATAGCCCGTGCCTTCGCAGATGAATCTCCTCCAAAATGAGTGGTCCGATACGGGTTTCCACATCGCGCGGATCCATGAGTCCGCGTTTAATTTTGTCCAGCGCATGCAATTGAATGTCGAATGGTTGGCGCGAACGCCATTCCAGTTCGAAACCGGCAGTGCCTCCTTTAAGGAAGGATTCCAAAAGTATTTTGTCGATTATGCAGGTTTCCGCTACAACTTGCCTGCCGGAGTAGCCCGTGCCTTCGCAGACTGGACAATTTGGATCCGGATTCGGCCCGCGAAAGGAGATTTCGGGATTGTCCTGCAAACTGAGTCCGGCTTTTTCAAGACGGTCGATCAGATTTGACGACAAAGAATCTTGAACGTCCGAGATGGACACTTTACATTTTGGACACAAGGTCTTGATGAGCGCCTGATACACGAGGCAGGACATAATCGACGGATCGCAAAGATAGGTGTCCGGATCGACTTTTTGATTAGTCGACAGTAAATCACGTAAGCGTGAAAGGGTGGCATAGACCCGGTTGGCATGAACCGTGGTTAAAACCTGATGCCCGGTCATTGCAGCGCGGATCGCACCCATGCCGGATTCGCCATCCCGGATCTCCCCGATCATGATAACATCCGGATCACAGCGCATGGTGTGTTTGATGGCGTCCGCGTAATTGGCCTCGTCTCCTTTTTTCTCCGCGTCGGACTCCGCTGCGCAAATTTGGACAGCACCATCAATCGGATACTCTGGGGGATCTTCAACTGTAAGGAAATTCGACTCGGGCAACTCCGCATGTTTAGATTCTAGAACCGCTTTAAGCGTTGTGGATTTGCCGGAGTTGGTCGCGCCTGAGAAAATGATGATACCGGTGGGCTGTGAAAATGCTTTGATGAGATCGGCGATGTGCTTTGGATGGTAGCCGAGCACAGTCAACCGATCGTTCAAGGAGCCGGAGACTTCTTGCGTCTGCGTATAGAGCAGGCGCATGACCATATGATAACCGCCCGCGATGGGGCCGGATTCAATCCGGATCGAGGCGACTTCTTTCGGCAGGATTTTTCGGTCGGAAATGCGCGCGCGCATCCGTTTCAAGCCGGAAAAGGTTGTCTCGCTCTGCTGATCCGCAAGGGAGGCGAACATCGCGGTGCACAACTTGTCGGCGTCATCGCTGTTGCGTTTTCCAAAAAAGGTCATGTCGCCTTGCTGTCGGAAAGAAATGCTCGCGTGCGATTCCACGTAGACCCGGATATGGATGTCGCTGGCCTTAAGGCGCACGGCTTGGCGCAAGAGGTCCATGACAAGCTTTTCCGTGTCCACGTCGTCATAGGCTTTGTCCCAGGACCGGCTGTCCTGACGGGCTTTGGAAAATTCCTCCGGATCGAGGAAGCAAACGGGAATGTCGCCCAGGATACGCTTTAAGCGGGATTGATAACTGCGCAAATGCGAGGAATCCCCGTTATGTCCGTTGCCCTTGAGCGAATCAATGACGCAAAGCGACGGGCGTCCGGAATCGTATTTCACAAACACCTTATCCGCGAGTGATTGCGGCGGCTGCGGAATATCCGAAACGGTTTCCGTGATGGGAGCATCAGTCGTATTCATGGCGCTACTCATTTTTTAAGCTGGCTGGAAGTTGAATCCGGACCGGCTTTAATGACTGGAACAATGGGCATGGAATCGTTTTTTTGAGAACCAGGTGCGACACTGCCGATAAAAGGCAGATACTGAGGCTCAGCCGTTTCCTCTTTGAGATCCCTGACCTGGACGCCCTTGCCCGTGATGGAACTGACCGTGTAGGGCGTGCCGGGGATCTTGTCGCCGCGTAAAACGCCGAGAGTGTGGCCGTTGGACAGGCGAATGGTCGCTTTGATGGGGCGTCCGCTGATACCGATGATCGAAACAACGGCGGGTTCGTTGAAACTGAGCCCCAGGCCTGGAAGCACCACGGGACCGGGGGTGGGCGCGGATCCGGATCCTTGTTCGGATTTGTATTCCTTTTGCAGCTTCGCGTTGGAAATCTGCGCTTCCAACAACGTATTTTGCGTCTTGATCGCGTCCAGTTGATCCACTGTGCCGACAGGTTGAGATTGGGCTCGTGCGCTCGAAGCAGCGAACAATAAACAAAAACACAACAAAAAGAATGTATACCTACTGCAACGCGGCATAGTATTCCCCTCCGATTGACCATTCATGATTTTTAGCGTTGTAATCGATACTGGAAATGACGATTCCAGCGAGTTTTTCAGCGTCCAGGACGAATCCCGAACGCATGAAATAGGCGGGCAAACCAATATTGCTGATTTGAAACGATCCTTCCCGGTAAGGGGCGCGGATTGCAACCGGCCCCTTGGGACCTTTGAAGGTTTTCGTCACGGGTTTCTTAAGTTTTACTTTGGCTTTGGCGTTAAATTTTTTGGCAATTTCATAAATTGTACTGATGGTCTTCGCGAGCCCTGCAAGCTCATTTTCAGGAGGTCGTTTTGCCGTCCTAAACGGGTAGGTTCGAAAGGAGAATTGCAGTTTCGCCTTGTCTGGCTCCTGACGAGCGCCGGCGGGCAAAGATAAATACGACCCATAGGAAGTTATTCTGTACTGAACTTCCATTCCCGAATCTTTGCAGCTCAATTGGTGAATGTTCCAACCGGAATTGGACAGCGTCAGCTTGGAAGCGGCTTCATAGCATTGAACCATGAGGGCGTTTGGCGAAGGTTCGTTGTTCCAGACGCGGGGAAACAGCTTGTACGGATCGGGCGGCGTCCAGTTATCCAGGTCGGATTTGACCGGGCCTTTCTTATGCTGCCTGGCCCGTTCCTGCAGTTCTTTCAAATACGCCTGGTCTCTCAAATCCTTGTACAGCTTGAATCCGAAGTATCCCGCTATGATAAGCAGAACCAAGGCCACCGCCGCGTACATATGATAAGGGGGCCGCTCGATACGCTGAATTTTCGGAATTTCCTTGGAAGCCGCCGTGGCGAGCGTCTTTTCCAGAAACTCGCTCGCTTCCGTCTCGGAATCGGTTTCAAATCGTCGCGTCCATTCTACGCCCTGGTTTTCCTCCTCGTTTTGCTGAAAAACTTGCCTGCTTCCTTCTTCCGAACCAATGAAATCACCTTCTGGGGGGATGATGCCGTTCGAAACGCACAGGCACCAATAGAGATTTGATTTGCCTGGAAGCGGCATGCGGAGATTGACGGATATTCCGCCTCGTCCATCGAGGTTTCCGCCCAGAGCTATTTTCACGGCCCCGGCCAGGGAAAAGGCTTTGGGAAGATGCTTCTTCCCCCGAACGGGTTCGATGGTCGCAACTCCGACTTGAGGCGGCTTGGAAAGCGAAGCCATGGCGTTCAAATCGGGAGCTTCGGCGGCCAGATCCTTGGCGAAGAACCGTTGCTTCCCGTTTTTTTCAACGGGATGCCACCACAGCCCGGTAACGTAACGCCGTCCCGCTATATCGATATGCGTGGCTTTCATGGCGTTACCCGAGGGAGTTTACTTCAATCGCTATGACGACCAGTTCATTGTCGTGGCCGCCTCGACGGCCCCAGCCGAACAACCCGCCTGATTCCTGGTAGGAGTCTTGTTGCCGTTCATAGCCCGCGAGAATCAACGTCGAACCAAGAGGCATGCGTACGCGCTGCATCACGGATCGGGTTGAGACTGTGGGGACCTGGATGGTCTGTCCGCCCGAACTGATGTCGTCGAGGCTTTCCAGATCGGACAAAGAAAGCGAGTACTGGAGAATCACCGTTTTCGAATCGATGATATGCGGGATACAGAGCATCGTGAAACCGGTGGTGACTTTGCCCGGCGTCAATTCGGCGGTCGTGCCCACGTCCGTGGTGGACGTGTTGCTGACTTCGGCGAGATAGGACTCTTCCGTCACCACTTGAATCGGTGACGGCTGGTTGTTGAGTGTGACGGCGCTGCCCGAGGTGATCAGCGACACGTCTCCGACGGTACGAAGGGTTTTGAGAACGGCGGACGAATTGTCCAATTTGGAATTGTAGTCGATGATCGTCGCTGTGAGCGATCCCATCCCCGACAGTTCGGAAAGAGCGGCGGCACCGTCGGTGACCAGATTGACTTTGAGGTCGTTGAACACGGCGTTGATATCGATGCTGTGCTCCTTGTCCTTGTCGGTCTGCAGAGCATAGACTTTGACCGAGATTGCCACCTGACGCATCAGATTTTCATTAAGCTGGTCGATGAATATTTCCACCGTGTTCAGCACGCTTGGATAATCCGTGACCGTCACGGTCCCGGCTCCCTGCGAGTAAACCACGCGTCCGTTCTTGGAGAGCATTGAGGCGATGTTTTCCTTGATTTCATCCCAGGTCGTGTAGGTCGCTTTCAGCGTGGTTTCCTGCTCGCCGGACGAGGATTGTTTCGAAACCTCTTCACCGGAGGTCGAACCGCTTCCCGAATCCGAGGTGTTTGAAATTGAGCTGCTGACATCGACCTTCCCGATGCTGGCCGCGACGGTGAATGTCTTGGTTTTCATTTTATAGAACTGGATCACGCCTTGCTTTTCCAACCAGTCCCAGGAAACGGAAAAATTGGCGGCAACACCGTCGAGAAAGACTTTCAGAGGGACATGGTTGAAATCGACGAGCATGGCGTTGATGAGTTGCGCGTTGCCTTGCGCTTGGTGCGTGGCGATGCGTACGGGAACGCCGAATTCCTTGGTGACGACCGAGGCGATTTCCTCGATCGTCATGGGTTCCTTTTTGATCAGGGTGATCTTGCGCTCGAACATTTTGGGAAGCCGGGCGTACTCTGAGATTGGCACCCGTGTCCCGCCGCTGATGTAGTAGCCGTCGTCCAGGACTTTGACCGGCTCCTTGTCCCGCGCGAACGTTTCCTTGCGCTGTTTTTCAACGCCTTTGATCACTTCCGCCTGACGGTCCACAGCGTCGCTGGTGGCGGGAAAACCCGCGCATCCGGAGAGCGCGAGAAGGAACGAGAACAACGTGGAAAAGTAAAGTATGATACGCATTACAGGTCACCTTTGATTACGATTACTTTGCTTCGATTGTAGATGGTCGCAGTGAGTGCGGTTCCGGTGTCCCGGAGCGATTGAACGACAACGCTGATGGCGTCGATGATGGTACCGTCGAACGAACTGTTCGTATCGACGATGATGTCGTAATCGCCTTTCCACTGGAGTTGATAGCCGTTCAGGATGGCCCAATCGCTCAACTGTTTGCGAAGCGATCCGGGGTGCAACTTAAACGTGTCGCGGAGTTCTTCTCGGAGGATAACCACACTCGGATCCGCGCACTGCAGCCCTGCTTCGTCCCCGGCCTCCTGGGCAAATGCAGGGGCCGCGAACAGCAGAGAAAAAATCAAAAATATTGCCATACGCATGGTTGCATCTCCTTTCACATGCCAGCGTCCAAAGCGCTTCGCAGGCCCGCTTTGAGCTGTTGTTGAACGGTTTGAAGACCGGAGGCGGCGGCCAGATCATTGAAATCCGTACCTTCGCCTTTGCCGTTGAATTTCGGAATGATGACCCGACCGCCCACGGAAGCGGCGGCGGCTTTGGCTTTTTCCACTCCGACATTGCCGGCCTCTCTGGCCGCGTCGTTGTCGGCGCAAATGATTATTTCTTTGTTGGAAAATTTTTCGTGGAGCGCTTTCGCAACCGGTTGCAGGTTGCCCGCGTCGAAGCACGTGGCCACGGGCAAGCCCGTCGCCTGATTGATGGTGGCTGACGTCGCGTAGCCTTCAGCCAGAAGGAGAGTTTTCGACCCCTCTAACGTGTTGCCTTTTTTGCCGTCGATGAGGTGAAAGCACGCGCTTTTCTGGCCGTCGGGCAAAAAGCGTTTTTCACCCTGCGCGTTGATGAACTGAAGGGTTTTGAGGTTGCCGTCGGCATCATAGCCCGGCACAACCAGATCCCCTTTGTACGATACCCGGAGGTCGTTCGCGGGAACCTGCTTTTTGTCCAGATAGGGGTGCTGCGAAGCGGGCGAAGCCTGGTCGAAAATGTAGGAGGCTTTTTGAGCGGCTGTTTCATATTGTTCTTCCAGCCGTTGCCGGCGTTCGGTTCGCTTTTGCGCTATTTGAGCCTGCAGTTTCGCCTTGTCGGCCTCGCTGAGGGCATGGCCGGTATACTTCCAGTTTATTTTTTCACCAGATTTATGGTTCTGGATATATCCGGCTGGAACTACCTGATCCAAATAACCGACATATGCGCCGTGCTTGCCGCTTTTCGCATCAAAGGCCGACACACGGTGTATTCTTCCATCCATTACGGGGAGGGATCCTTGAAGATCCAACCCGGCTTCACGCAAGGCTTTGGCAAATTCTTCCTGGGGCGACGCCGCCGGATGCAATGCGACTTTGTTTTGGGGAATCCATTGCTGTAACGGGCCTAAATCCGTGCCCTCCGGCGCGAACCAGCTTTTGTTTTGGGCGTCCCATTTCGCGCCGAGTGGTTTGACTTTGTAGCGTTCTTTATAGGGCACCGCCAAAAAGGTCTTTTCAGCTGCGATTTGCGGCTTGGTTTCGACCCCGTTTTCCAAAGTCTTGTTGCCGGGGGCTGTAAGATCCGTTCCGTTAGCGATTTCTCGCAGCGTCCGCAAAGCCGCTTCCGGATTTTGCAGAGTCTGTTGCTCTTCCTTGGGAACGTAATGCCACCAATGCTCGGGAGATCGCGCCTGTTCGTTTAATTCCAGCAACCACTGGGCACGAGGCTGGTTGATCTGGCCTGGAGGTAAAAGCTCTCCTTCAGGACTGATTCTTCGTTGCTGGATGCCGTATAATACTGATTCTTGACTCGTATTCCCAGGAAGCTTGTCCCAGATCTTACGAATCAGCTTATCCTCTGCGGGAGTGGGTTGCTCCGTTCGGCCACTCGGCAGACTGACTCGCAACAACTCTTTCGCTCTTTCAGGTGAAATCGAAACGTTTTGCTCAGAAGTCTTTTCAGCAACTTTTTCATGAGCGAATCCCATGATGAAATCCTTGATCCGTTCGGCGTCACGGCATGCGCGAAAGATTACTTTCGGGTCGTCTTTGATGGCTTTCGCCCAACCCGCCGCGTACGCCAGATGGTTGGAGGGATTATGGCCGAGGCCGATTTCCGTGTTGATCATCCAGCTCGCGATTTCCGCGCGTAGCTCCTCGATGGCGTATTCCTGCGTCCCCTTGGGACCCGAGGGGCGTTCGACCCGTCCCGGCTGTTTGGTCCAATGCGCAAGTTCGTGAACGGCCGTCGCGTAATAGGCTTCCGGTGTTGGAAACTGCGACTTGGAAGGAAGTTCTATGCGGTCGGTGGATGGACGATAAAACGCGCGGTCGCGCTGCGTGTGGGTGATGTCCGCGCCGGAATTGGCTAGAATCTTTTCGGCCTGTTCAACCGGGCTCCAGGCCGGTGTTTCGGGGACGAATTCCTCGATTCCGTTGATTTGCGACGCGTTGAATACGCAGCCCGTCTTGAAAATAGGCAGGTCGACCATTTCCTTTTCCGGTTTGCCGTTCGTACCGAGAACCGGATTCCCCTGGTCGTCAACCTTGTCTTCGTACCGCGCCGGAGAATAAAACGTGATGCGTTGCGCGCGTTCGCCTTTTTTGATGCGGTAGCCTTTTTCATTGGCCTGCCGGAAAGTCATCCATCTGGGATCTGTGTATCCGCCGTCCATGATCAAGCGCACATGGTTGGACCCTTTGTAGATGGTTCCGGAAACGGGATTGAACGGCGCTCGCATCGGTCCGGGCTCCCATTCCTTTTGCCAGGGCGCGCGTCCCGCCTCGATGGCTTCGACAATTTTATCCGCGAATTCCTGCGCATCTTGCTGCATACGGCCAGGCTTTTTGTCCGCCATGGCTAATCCTCCCGTTCAAGCTCAAGGATCAGATCGTCCAGAACGGAACCGTCGATTTCTTCCATTTGTTCCGGAGTCGCTTCCTGGCCCAGAATGTCGAGATCCAAGTAGGAGGCGACATCCGGATCCGGCGCGACGGCACCGTCAGGATCTTCAACCATGGCCTCGAAGTATTGAGCCTCCGCGTCTTCGAGAAATTGTTCGTATTCTTCCAAAGTCATTCCGCGCTCAGCGGCCCAAAATTCTTTGTCTTTAAGTGTCAGTCCCATAATGAAATCTCCCTGGAGTTTCTTTTTTAGTTGAAACTATTGAAAGTTTTTCGAGGCATTCTCTTGAATCCGTCTGATTTTCCTTGTTCGGAATACGGCTCTTGAAAAAGCAAATCCTTGTTCACGTGGACATTGAAGGAATAGCCGGGGCGTATCTGGAGCGTCGGTTTGATTTCCATGTTTTGCTGAAACATGTTCGCGCCGAGTTGCCCCAGGGTTGTCGCCAGACTTGTCCCCAATTCGCTTTGCAGTGTGGGTGAATCGTTCGTTCCGGATCCGGTTTGTCCGAACGTATCCACGGCGTACGCGGCAGCGCCGGTGATCACCGCCGTCAGAAGAGCGCTGCCGAAGGTTTTCCAAAAGTGATTGTTGACCTTGTCGCTCATGCCGGCCTGTCCGGCCTGGTCCGCGCCAGGGAACGCCTCCAGGGTCATGGAGCTGGCGTCGGGAAAGACCAGACGGTTCCAGGCGATCAAAACGCGTTCCTGGCCCTCGATAATCCGCGAATCGTAAACGCCGTACAGCCGCGTGCCTTGCGGGATAAGCAGGTATTTTCCGGTTGCAGTGTCCCAGACGTGTTGGGACACCTGGGCCGTGATCTTTCCGGGAAGATCCGAATTGATCGCCGTAAGCAGAATCGATGGAATCAGGGTGCCTGTCTTGATTTCATAGGAAGAAGAGGGCGTTCGTCTGTAAGGCGATGTCCATTGCGTTTGAGTGGAGCGGTCGCCGAATTGCTCTTTGTCCTCGCGGTCCGCGTACGCGCTCTCATGATCCCCTAGGGAGGCGATTTGCTTGCTTATTTCGCCAGTCCCTATTTGGTCGCTTTTGATTCGTCGAACTTCCCGCTTTGAACTTGGCGTATATGAGCCCGCTTCGGTCGCCGATAATTCCGTCGCTGATTCCGAAGCCGTAGTCGCTACGGCTTGCTTGACCTCCACGCGCATTGGGGCCTCAAGCGCTTTTTTGTACAGCGCTATCCGCCACGCCCGCACCTGGCCCAACTCCGCGTCGTAGCGCTCCTGCACTTTGGAGGTGGGTTTTTCCCGGATAATGTTTATGTTTTGGGGCTTGGGGGGATCCTTTTTCTCCGGATCCGGCTGCATGCCTTTGTCTTTCGGAGGGTCCGGTATCCCCGAAATGCCGTAATGTTTTCCGTCGGGTTGCTCCGACGGCTGCACGGCTTTCGGTTCGATCGGAATCTCTTCCTGTACCGGACCTTCTTCTTCTTTCGTGTTGTTGATGCTGTAGATCAGTACGAACACCATGAACAACACCCCGGCCAAAAAGAGCAGCATGGGCAACTTGCTGGTCAAAGTGACGCTGAGTTTAGGTTTCAGCTCTTGCGGATCGTTCATTCATCCATCTCCGCTTGTTCCGTGTAATTCGCGGCAAGGGTGAAATTGACGGGGTTGAAACTGCGGGCAAGTTTGAGTTTGTCCGTTTCAACGTAAACGTAAGCCCGCAATGGGTTGGATCCTTGGATCATATCGAGGAGGTAGAGCACGCGTACCGCACCATGTTGGGGATCGTGAACAACCGTGAATCCCAAATGCATGCAGCATTCGCCAAGCAGGCTGTTGAACTCGTCGATTCCACCCTCTTGTGCCGCGATATATAAAGTCGTGCGCGCCGGCGGGTAGACTTCGGACAGACGATCCGCGACGACGCGTGCGACGTTGAGCGCCTCGTCGCCGAAAGCGCTGTAGGAGTTGGACTGGCCGGGGAACTTCGCGCATCCGGCGGACAGAACCAAAAGAAGAAAAATAACGATAAGGCGCATTATGCTTTCTCCCATTCGATCGTGACCTTCTGTTGGTCGGAACCGACGCCTATAATGAGCACGGCTCGTTCGAATAATTGATCAACCACAAAGGTGTTGTTGCGAATTCTGTAGTTCACAAGCGCCTGCCCGGCCTTGTTCTCGACAAGAAGGACGGGCATCTCGCCGTGGGAGACGCTGTTCGGCATTTTTATGTAGGTTTTCACGGAGTCGTTGAAGACCTGAACCGGCTTCCAGGCTGTTTTGCCTTCAATGCGGTAGCCAAAGTCCAGATTGCTGATATCGACGCCTTCCTCGTTCCGCAGGTGGTCTTGTTTTTGGATGATTTTCGTCTCGACCGAGGCCAGTTTTGTATTGATCTCGTTCGGATAAATGAAACCGGCCACCGGCATGTAGTGATCACGGTCGGATTTGAGGTTGATATGATACGCGCGGCGGTTCGTCGTGATTATCACCGAGGTGGAAAGCGACGTATCCAGCGGCTTGAAAATGATGTGCGGGGTGGTGATGTTCGTCCCCACACGAACGATGTCCGTATGCCATCGCGCGTTGTCGCCCAGAATGATGTCGTTCACGGTTTCGCCTTTCTGGAGTTCGAGATCGCTCACGCGAAACGGCGCGCATACGAGAGTGGGAACGCTCGCCCCGTAAGCGAAAATGATTTTGCCGCCATCCTGGGCGATATGCGGGGTGATGGCCGAGGATTGCCATTTTCTCACCAACTGAAGGGCTTCGCGCTCCTGCGGAGTGAACGTCACTTGCTTTTTGCTTAAATAATCGGGAAGGGGCGGAGGTGGCGCGGTAGCGGCTTCATGCTGGGCTTGCTCTCCCATGATATTGACGGCCAGAGCCGTATTTTCGGGCGGATTGCCGGATTGATCCGCAAGCTGGGCGGATACCGCCGTGGGTATGATCAACATCGTGCAGAGAAGTAAAAGAAGGTTGAAGAGGCGCATGGAATTAAAGCTCCTATTTGAATTTTTGCGTGCAGGATATGGAGGTGACGAATAATCCGCTTGGATTGTTCAATATTTCCGACTCGCTTTGAGGCGGTTGGATTTGCACCTGAATCGAGGCTTCGAACATCTCCTCTTTTTCAGTGGCTCCGGAGCGGTTGCGTGTGATTTCTCTCCATTCCACCTGCCAGGATCTGCCTGAGATCAACAACGGCACGCCTTGGACGCGGACCTCGACAAGTACTTTTTGTCCTCGTTGATACGGGTTGTGTTCGCCGAACCATTCCTTGAGCGTGCCTTTCGCCGATCCCACGGCCACATAGCTCGTCTGTCTGAGAAATTTCTCTTGCAGGCCGATATCGGCGGTGACTGTTCTCCAGGACGTGACAAAGGTTTTCAACGCGCCCTGGATGATCGCCACGGGAAGTTTGTCCATGCGTTCGGCCTTGTGTACGCCGCGCATCTGGCCGAGCTTATCGACTTCCACAACATACGGTACGACTTTGGCCTGGTTCGCCTGGAGTATGTTCAGGGTGAGAGACATGACCAATACGACGAGACAGCCAGTCGCCACCGTCCTCCAACGGTTCCTTTGTTCGATAAAAGAACCGAAGATGACGGCCCAGGTCTTTTGCCCCCTGAGGTAGTGGCTTGTTTCGTTGGTTTCGAATTCGTATGGTTCCGTGGTCGTCTCTTTGCTCATTTAGTTTTTTCCCCTGTTGGCAAGCCAGTTGTCTCTATCCGCGGCAAGTCCGGCACCGGGTTCTTTCGCGTTTTGGTGGTTCTGGTAGGCACCCTTGACGGCGTTGCCCGCGCCTTTGGCGCTGCTGTGTACGATTGAGGCCGCGTTGCCCAATCGCCCCTGCATTGCCGCCCCGGCTGCCTGACCGGCGGTCCCGGCAGTTTTTCCGGCCATGGAAGCCGCAGTGCCGGCCCCTTTCAGGGCGGCTCCAACGCCGGGCATTCCTGCTGCGGTTGCGAGTCCGCCGGCGGCGTTTGCCGCTTTGGATAATGCGGAACCGGCGGTATTTGCCGCGCCTCCGGCTGCGGAGGTGGCTTTGCCGCCCGCCTGGGTGGCGAGTTTGGATCCCGCGATGGCTCCGAATCCTGCGGCCATGACGGCACCGGATCCGCTGTGCATTGACGCGTGACTTACAAGGCTGGCCACAACGCCGGGAATTGTTTTGAAAAGTCCTGTGATGATAAGAACGGACATGACGACATAGACGTAATCCATAAAGGTAGCGTCTGAATTTTGGATTACCGCTATCGGGCTGTTCGGCTGATTGAGAATCTGATTGAGAACCGTGGCCAGGATCTTCATTGTAAGAAGCTTCAGGCCAACACCAAGCATGTACTTGATGTAATTTATGGTGAACTCACGTGTGAAAGAAAAGGATCCGAAGCCGAGAAGGATTACGCCTATGTTGAGCGCTAAATAGGATTCAGCGATAACGGTTATGATAACGACTAACAGCAGAGCAACGCTTATGGATATGATCAGTACGCAAAACGCTTGCGGTATTAATGTCAATGATAGTTCGAAATCAACAAAAGTAGTGTAAATCCCCATGAGCAAAGAGTTCAAAATTTTCATTTCCGGAGAATTGCTTTTGAACTCAGGGTCGTAACTGACACCGATACCAGTGACCATTTTTTCAATCCAAACATCGTAATATACCAAAACGCAGTACATAAAACCCACGACTATCAAAACCCGAATAAATTCCATCAAGGTATCATTCAGGCTGGCTCTTTTAAAAGCCATCCGAAGGGCCAGCCAGGCGATTTCCGCGACGAACAGATAGCGGAAGAGCCATAAGGCGTAGCCTTGCATTTTAGACCCTATAGCGCCGGCTTCACTTTTGAATAACTTTGTGGTTTCTCCGATAAAATCAGTCATGTTGCTGTTGCATGACGCATCAGATGGGTATAATACTAGAAACAGGAGGAATATTATGAAGAAAATATATATCCTTGTGCTGCTGAGTGTAATTACTTTATTGTTGATAACATCTTTTTGTTTCGCTGAAGAAACATCAGAATCAAAAATAAAAGAGGATATCGATCGCAACGAGTTGCGTATCGCAAAGCTTAGGGAATCGCATAATGAATCTGAATCTGAAAAAATTGAATCCAAGAGAAAAAATATTGTAGATGAGTATGAATCTGAATTATCTGATTTGAAAGAAGAATTGCATACTATAAAAGAGCGATTGAAAGCAGAAGAGAAATGCTTCAAAGAGGCAAAGAAGAATAAGTACAAGGAAGAAGCGGCTAAAATTGATGCAAAAGTACAAAAGCTGTTTATGGAGATGCTCGCAGCCGAGCAAAAGATCACTGATGCTAAAAAACTCCATAAAAAGCAGTTGGCTTCCCTTGATACCGAGCTACGCGCAATACAAGCCGACCGGCTTGAATTGCGGAGGTTGACCGAGGAGAATGACTCGCTTTTGAAGAGACTCAAGGATGCGTATGGCATTACGTATCGTCCTGGGAGTTAGTAGCCGGCAGGGAAATCCGTCAGCGGCTGAAACTCTTGATTTACTTTGTAAAAGGCCCGTTTCTTAGCCTCTTCGGTTTCCATTTCCGCTTGCCGCGCCATCTGAATTTGTTGCTGGGCCTGGATATGTGTGGCCAGCAGCGCCCTGAGATGTCGTCCTTCATCCAATTGCATTCCGGCAAGTTGGTTGGCGGCATCCAAGGCTTCTTTTTGTCCCTCAGGTTCTGCAAGGAGTTCTTGAATCTGGCTTTCGAATTCACCGCTTTCCACAAGGTCCTGCAGGTGTTGGGCGGAAAGACCGAATGCACGTTCGGCGGCTTCATTCGCCTGCTGGTGCCATTGCTCGTAGCGTTTGTGGTAGTTCCCGAGGCGGGTAGGTAAAGACACTGACCCGGTTATCTCATTGGCGAGTTGCGTATAGCCGGGAAACAAGTTCTGATAGATGTCGTGTATGGCTTTGATATCCCCGTAGATAGACCCGATATCCACTATTCCCTGTGCCAGTTGTTTCAATTCTCCCATGAGTTTGTTTTTGATTCTGAGGGGAAGACTTGCCGTGTTGAGGAGCATGTTTTTGTATTGCAGTACATTTTCCTCGATTAGCCGTATGCCTTGAAATGTTTGAGTCACCATCTCCTCATATTGTTTCACGGCTTCAGCCAATTGTTCTATGTCTTTTACGTATTCCAAAATTTGTATTATTTTTTCAGAACAATTCGTGCAGTATACAGAAAATGCTGAAGCATTTGGCACAGGAAAGAGCAACGTAAGGATAAGAGACAAAATCAAAATTTTTCTATTCATTGATATACTCCTTGCGTCGTTTCGTTTAACCACTGGGAAGTCCATTGCGGATATCCATAGGATTCTTCCAATTCCTTGATATGGGCGACTTGCTCTTTGCCGGACGTACCGACAAAAGCTTTTGCCACTGGTCCCAAATTGAGAGTGATTTTTCTACGGCCTTCAGGAGAGACGACATAGTAGTCTCTTTTGGATGTTGCATTGGCAATGATTTCTATTTGCCGGTTATTCAAGCCGAATTGCCGATACATTTCTTTGTTGATATCTTGAGTTGCTTCGGCGTTGGCCAAAAAAATCTTCAAGGGGCAGGACTCCATCAGGACGTCTTGAATGCCTGATCGGGCTGTATCAGACAGGCTTTGCGTGCCCATAATCACTGCGCAGTTGGCCTTACGCAGCTCTTTTAGCCATCCGCGAATTTTCTCGACGAACAATTTGTGACCGAACATGGTCCATGCTTCATCCAGAAACATGAACGTCGGTTTCCCGGTGAGTGATTTTTCGATGCGATGGAAGATATATTCCAGAACAGGAATGACGTTTTTGTCTCCCAACGGCAGAAGATCTTCGAGTTCGAAACAGGTCATGCGGGAGAAGCCGAAATAGTCCTTCGGCGCGTCAAGCAGCCGTCCCATATCACCTTTTCTGGTATAGTGCCTGACGCATGATTTTATCTCCTCATCCTGCACCAGGTGGAAAAATTCGCTGAGGGTCCGCAGGTCGCTGGGGTTGTTTCTGATCTGCTTCATTGCATCATGAATGGCTTCCTGATGTTTGGGTTGGACTCTGAGCTGTTGGAGTTCGCAAAGCGCGGCAATCCATTCAGCCGCCCAGCTTTGTTCGAAATCACTGGTGACGTGCTGCAACGGACAAAACGCAAGCTGGGAATTGTCGCCTCCGATATGGTAGTGCGTACCTCCGGCCCCTTTAATCAATGCGTACATAGAAAATCCCTTATCGAAAGCGATGACGGAGGCATGCGGGTAGCGCATGGCTTGCGCCGCGAGTAGGGCCATAAGAGTGGATTTTCCGCTGCCCGTCGGACCCATGATCATCGTATGACCGAGATCTCCCACATGCAGGTTGAGGCGGAACGGAGTGGCCCCTTCTGTTTCGGCGAAAAGCAATGGGGGACTGTTTTTAGGGAACATGGGATTGGGACAGATTTCTCGTCCCGCCCAAATCGTTGATAATGGAAGCAGGTCAGTGAAATTCAGGGAATTCACGATGCACTGGCGTACATTTGAATGGCCGTTTCCAGGGTGGGTGCCTTGCCAAGCTTCAATACAGTTGTCTTCTTCGATCCTCGATCCGAATCCTGCGCGCGATATTTTGGTTCTGAGTTCACGTCCCCAGTCAACGACAATCTGTTTGTTCTCATTCATGAGAACAATATTCGCAGCATAGTGTCCGGCCGAGACAAGGCCGCTTTGAACATCGGCAATGGCAAGTTCGGCGTCATTGCTCATGTTTCTGGCGTCTTGATTCACCCGTGCGTCGGGTTTGGGAAAAAACTTGTCCAGGAGGTTGATTTCCTTTTGTGCCCAGCCCTTTCTATGTTTTTCAATCTCCTTTTTTGCCGTGTAGGTACCCATGCAGATGTAACGCGAGGAAAAGCGATAGGACAAAGGCAGACCGTCAAGAGTGGAAAGCATTGTCGGCCAGCTTTCCAAAGGAAAACCGTCAATCGCTACCACTCCGATATACTTGTCACCGATTTTCGGCGTCACGCCTCCAGTCAGATCTTGCCCGCCGATGAGACAATCCAGATAAAATGGGGTTCGCGGCAGCATGACCGGATGCTTGTCGCCGGTAATAGCGTGCTGAATGTAGGACAGAAGAGTCGAGTAGGTATGCTTCTGACCGTGTTCGTCTTCCTGCTCATAATCAAGCAGACGTTCCAGCCACATAATGGCCGACAACGTGTCCTCGACCTCAGCGAGGTCCTCTTGGTAGCGCCGGAGGGCTTTAGCCGCCGGAGGCTCTTTTTTCGCGGAGTGATCCCCTGTGGTTTGGTAGGCGAAGCTGGAGAGCTTTTCGGCGGCTAAAGAGGGTTTGTACGTAAGGTACAAAATGTTTTCCGTTGTAAAATGGCGTCCGACCGCCTGGTAGTGTTCGCGACGTTCTTCCTCGATGGCCAGTGTGATCGTATCCGGGAAATGGCTGGCATTGCGGGGCGGATAGGTTTCAGCGCTCGTGCGGACGGCGTCTACCTGGATCATCCACCCGTCTCCAAGATCCTTGAGGGCATTGTTGACCTTGGCGGTGAGAACCGCGAGCTCCTCCGGGACGCAACTGGCTGTGTCGATGGAACGAAAGCGAAAACCGGCAAGGAAACTTCCGTCTTTCAACAGTAATATGCCGTCCTCGATGCACGCGGCGTATTGCAGCAAATTGGAAAAGCCTTTGGTTTGTTTGCCCCGGAAATGGACAAAACCCGGACTTTTGGGCTGATCCCAGGCGATGGCCCGTCTTGGATAAAACTTCTTGTAGTTCAGCGTCTTGAAGTAGACCTGTGTCCTGATCGGATCTTTTTGGGCAATTATGCGGAATATAAACAGATTCACCAGCCAGAACACGATGGAGGCGCAAAGGCTGAATAAGGAGGGCGCACTCATGGCGACGGCAACGGAGATTATGCCGGTTGCGAAAACAGGATCCGCTTCAGCACCGAAAATCATGTCCGGTCTGTTCAGGCTTCTCCTGATTGGTATGGTGCGAATTTTAGGCGTATCGTCGGGCATTCCCTTAGGCTCCTTGGAAACAAGGTCACATTAGTGCGACGTCTAAATCAGGGCTCCACTGGAAAAATCGAATAAAAGATCCACGATGTTGACGGAGCAGCACATCAAACCGATATAAAAGAACGTTTCGACGACTACTTTCAGCGAACCTTCCAGGCTTTCCTTCATTTTCCAGAGAATGAGACCGGCACCGATGAGCATGATTGCCGAGATTGTCTTTCCCCATTTTCCTGTCAAAATATTCAGAAACGTTTCAAACGGGCTCTCGAATTGCGAAAGCTGCGAAGCGTAGGCGGGCTGGGAAATGCAGAGCATGGCCAGAAATATGACTGCGGCGGCCACAAGATGCGCATGTGCGGGATGACGAAACATTTTCATTGATTTCTCCTGTAATGATAGTTGAATTGATACGTCTCGGACTGGGAATCGAATTTCACCAACTCGGCCACTTCGGTTATTGATCTGACCGAACTGTCCGGATCGCGTTGGATAACGATGATGACGTTCACGGCGATGCTGATGAAAGAACGCAAGATGTTGGTGACCTGGATGCCTTGTTTATTGAGTGAAATAAGCAATTCGAGACGTCCCATGGCCTCGTAAGTATTTGCGGCGTGTATGGTGCAGAGTCCGCCGGGATGGCCTGTTCCCCATGCCATTATGAGGTCCAAAGCCACCGGCCCCCGTACTTCGCCGACTATGATGCGGTCGGGGCGTAAGCGAAGGGTGGTTTGCAGATTGTTTTGCATGGAGGTCTTTTCCGAATCTTCCGAACTGTTCAGAAACTGCCTGTTCTGGTGCCGGCATTTGAGCTCCGGCATGTCCTGAATGATGACGAGTCGATCGTTCGGACAGAGATTGGCCAGCTCAAGCAGAATCGAATTGGCCAGTGTGGTTTTGCCCGATCCTGTGCCGCCGACGATGAGAAGGTTTTTTCTTTCCAGGATCACTGTTGCAATGAAGGCTCGCACTTCCGGAGTCATGATTCCGGCGGAGACGTAATCATCCAGGGTGAATATTTTTGCAGCCGGCAGACGAATTGCGAAAGAGGGATTTTTCACAGCGGAGTACGCCATGCCCTGGAAGCGCGTGCCTTCGGGGAGTCCGTCGAGGGGGAGCGGACCTTCCACTTTTGGATTTTCTTTTGTGACGGTGGTACCGAGCAGAGAAGCGACCATACGGATTATCGCATCCGCTTGCATTGCTTCCATCTCTCCAATGCACTTCATGCCTTCGCCGTGTTTTTCCACCCATAGTTTTCCGTCGCAATTCAACATGATTTCGACGACGCCTTCTTCTTTTAGAGCGGCGCATATTTGGGTATCGAGTTTACAGCGAAGGGAGTGCATTTCTCCCGGATCATAGATGCTTTCCATTTGATAAAACCTTCAGCGTTTATTTTTCTCTAGAGTTTTCCAGTCATGCTTAAGATCAAAAGGAACAGTAGAAAGAGGCAAATGAACATCAACGATAGCGTTGATTTTGAGAAATTCCACAAACCATGTGTATTATTCTGGTTGTTTCTTTCTGTAGAAATCGGACTGTTCCCTTCCTGGGCCTGGTTGTTCGCAAATTGTTGTATGATATCCAATGCGAACTGAATGATGGATTCAGAAGTCTCGGCGTATTTGATACGCTGCACATCGAGCATCTTTTCCTGATTCTTCAGACAGAGATTGATGATCGTGATCATCATGCACGTCGGGTCATTTTCATTAAGGACAATTTCGTGTTCCTCAGCCAAGATGGTTCGTGCCTCTTCAAGGGTGATTGCAGTCCATTCTTTTTCAAGCTGCAGGTTGTGTTCGGCGAGAAATTCTTTTGCTTCCGCCAAGGATATTTTCTTCCGATCTTCCTGGGGAACTTCTAGGGATTCATCGTTCATTAGAGTTCAGCCTTCCCTTCGCCCAGGAGGGCGTAGATTTCTTTTTGATAGTTTTTGATGCGCTGGCGGGCCATGAGATTGAAGACGGAACTCTGAACAGCCTCATCAAACGTCAGACTTTTTTTGAGAACTTGCATCAGATCATAGCCGTAGGTTTTGGCATTGAGACTGGGGAGATGGATTACCGATTCGAACCGGTGCTTGTTTCTTGTGAATATTTCACTGTTAATGAAATCCACATGACCGAAAAAAGGATTGACCCATACGATCAGTTGCGAATCCAGTTTTACCAACAGTTCTTTAAGGCAGTCATAGGAGTCTTCTTCATTTTGCCCTCCTGCGATTATTGTATGTACTCTTAACGGTTGCTCATTTTCTTTCCAAAAGGTTAGAATCTCACCCTGTTCGATATACTCCGTCAGCTGAGAGTAATTTGAAGACCCGACGTCGACTATGGCTTCTGAGTCTTCAGGCATGGCGATAAGATCTTCAACAAGTACGTCGAAATAGCGTTCGTTTATTCTCTTGCCGTAAGTATATCTTACATACTCGTTTCCTTCTTCATCTCGATTGCTGATCTCAATTCTGTCTACAATATCAATGATTTTTACATGCAATGCTTTAAATTTTGCAAAAGTCCTATTGCTTGGGTCAGTGTCAAAGCATGCGATCGTTCGCTCAGCATGCAGAAAGTACTGTGCCATAAGACTCGCAATGAAACTTTTTCCCATGCCGCCTTTACTGTGCAAAATTAGATTAATCGTCGCTTTCATCGTTCACCTCATGAATTTTGTTTCCTTTTCGCTGCATACAGTTGGGAATGACGATGTTCGGACCATCGCTTTTTCCCCTTGTGCCTTTCGGTTTCACTTCACTGCTTTGCTTTTCAACATTGCAGGTCTGTTGGTCTTTAAAATTTTTTGAGCTTGGTACTTTCTCTTCAATTATTGAAGCTATCTGCTTTATTTTGACGCCTTCTCTCGCATAGTGAAGCAGCATTGGGTAAGACAAAAATTTAAGTTTTCCCTCTTCTGTAAGCTTCTCATGAGCGCTTTTTAAGCTGTATCCTTGCTGCAAAAGCAGATTTAAATCTTGTTTGCATGCAAGATATTCTACTTTTCCAGAACCTTTCTTCTTCTTTGGCATGGTGTATTGCTATATTGCCGGCATTGCTTGCATGCTGTTTTTGATGTTCTGCGGCCAATAGATGACCCTGAGCCAGAATTTAAAATTTTTGATTGTATTGTATGAGTCCTTTCTAAGATTTTTCAATTCCTGCAATTGGGCAGGGGATAAGGCGTCGAACCATTCTTGGAAAAGACGATCATCCATTTCCCTTTCCAGTTCTTTTTTTCTGGCTTGCTGTTTCTCGACACGGGCTTGTTCGCGTTTCTGCATTTCCAAGCGGTGCAGTTCGTCCTGCCGGGCCTGAAGCTCTTCGGGTGAGACCCAGCCTGGAGGGGGAGAGAAATGCCCATCCTCTGAGAGGGCGGCAAAAATATATCCTTTAGGATTTCTAACGAGATTGCCATGCTTATCGATGATCGGCCCTCTTTCGAGCAGGGCTTCCACATGATTCAGGCTACAGGTGAATCGTTCGGCGAGGTCCGGAACGGAAAGTGATTCGTTCTCCAAGAGTTTGGGAAAAAGCTGATTGATTTGGGATTGACCGAAGCCTGTTTTGAAGAGTAGCGGCCATCTGTCGCTGATCGCGAAATTTGGAATGACCGGTCCGAGGATTCTGGTAGGACCGGAAATGGATTTGGATTTACTATTCTCAGGAAAGGAACGAGCTGGCTGGCTCTCACGAGCGAGAAGTTCTTTCAAGGCCGAAAGAAGACCGTCCAGATCAGACAGCTTTGAATTGTATTTACTTAATAATTCTTTTCTGTACGCAAATTCTGCGTCATATGTCGCAGCTCTCGCATTATGGGGCTGGACCTCGCTGAAATCTTCAGCCGGCCCCATGGCCGGATGCCAGAGAAAAAGGTACTGAAGGGCTTTTGTGTGCTGGCGCGTTCGCGTCTTGATCAGACGCAACTCAATGAGAGAGGCGATGTGCTCATTCACCGAGCGTTTGGACAATGACAACTTTTCGGCAAGCCAGCATTGCGATGGAAAAGCTTTGCCGTTTTTTCCGGCGCATTGGGCAAGCTTGGCGTAAACCAGCTTGGCTCCGGGCGACAATCCTTTCCACTCCATGAGCCAGTCCGGGAGGAGAGCGCCAATGAATTTCTTATATGGGTTAATAATTATTTCAGGACATGCCGCTTGACATCCAGGAATTTTGGACATAGTATTCCATTAACGTTTCCGCGCTATAGAAAACGTTTTTATTTTAAAGGGTTTATGGTTTAACCCTGAGCCCGGAAAAGGTCGCTTGCTGCTACAAGCGGCCTTTTTTCGTAGTTAGGCTGCCTGTGTCATGCTCTCATGCTTGCAGAAAATGCATTTCATGTTTCCACTCTCCTCGTTGAATTCAATGATTTTGATGTACTTGCCTTCACCAAGTTCAATTACGGCGTTGATTACGGGCGAATGATGCGCTCCGACCTGTTTCGCCAGTTCCAGGATGGTTGCGGACGCGCTGCCATCCCGTTCGCATAGGGCGTAGAGCCTGGCGTAAACGAGTTTCGCCAGCGGCGAGAGGCCGCTGTTCGTCATCGTGAAGCCGGGCACAAATGTGCCGTAACTGTAGTAATTCTGAACAACTACGTCCTGCATGCTCCCTCCTTTGCTGGAGTGTTGTCGCTCAAGAAATGTATGAAGAGATCGCGAGATAGGCGCGAAAGGATCGGCAGAAGGGCCGGCTTTGAACGCAAAAAAGCCGCGAATTGCAGCTATGTACAATTCACGGCTTTTATTGCTATGATGGCGGAGCCGATGGGACTCGAACCCACGGCCTCCGGCGTGACAGGCCGGCGTTATAACCAACTTAACTACGGCTCCGCGATGTATGGTGGGCGGTACAGGGCTCGAACCTGTGACCCTCGGCTTGTAAGGCCGATGCTCTCCCAGCTGAGCTAACCGCCCGAGAGAGTCCTTTTGCCAGGATCTACCGGTGACGTCAACAATTATTGCAAGATTGCGATGATTTTTTTATTGCCGCTTCTCAGCCGTTGATCACCTGTGCAAAAACATCCGCGAACTGCCTGGCGGAAACCCCTTGTACGGCCTTGATTTTCCGGGAACCGCCTGGGGCTGGGAAGATATTTCCCGACGTATTGTTCCGAGGGGAATCGCTGACGTCCACGTCAAAAAATCCTGTCACATATTGATACGCAGGCAGGTCTCCGGCCATGACCACGGTGGCCAGCGGGTCGAAAATGGGCACCGGGATGCTTTCGTCAAAGGGGCCGGTTTTTTGTTCCAGAATACGTCTGGCCAGGCGCCCGACAGGGTCCTTCGGGATAAGGCTTTCCACTGTCGCAGCCGAGAGCAGTACGTAATTCGTCGCATCCAGGGGAATGAGCGTCAGGGGAATGGACGAATCAAAGATCATTTTCGCCGCCACAGGGTCCACAAAAACGTTCCACTCCGCCAGGTGGTTCGATGCATAGAGGGGCCCCTGATCCCAGGCCGCGCAGGCGTTGTTCAGCAGCGCCACATTGCCGTCCACAAAAATTGCCCCGGCCATGGCGTAGATTTCGCGGATCATTTCCAGCCTGGTCTCCGGGTAGTCCAGCAGCATCCGGCCGAAATTGGTGAATCCGCCCAGAGAGAGAATGGTGAGGGGCCTATCGGCCTGGCTCAAGGTCTCCGAGAGGAACTGCCAGGCCGGACGCGGGTCAGGCTTGCCGCCGGTGTTCAGGCCTTCGAGCAAGCCCATCAGCGTATTCATGTCCTCACGAAAGGGTTGTGGGAACCTGTGGTCGTACTGCAGCGGCGTTTCCGTTCCCGCACAGACGGGGATGTCCGTACGGCCGGCAAGTGCGAGCAGGGCCAGGGCGATGGTCGTGCCAGCGCGCAGGTTGGTTTCGCCGCAGCCCGTTACGGTGATGCCCGCGATGTCGATTTCCGGTTTTTTGAGCAGATACAAAATGGAAAGACAATCGTCCCAGCCCATGTCCGTGTCGATAATCACGGTTTTGGGCGGTGGCGCAGAACCGCGGGTGTCAAAAAAGGATTCAAATCGGAAAGAAGATTCCATGATCTCTGTGTGTTCGTTCATTGCAGCAACTTTTGTTTTGGGAGATTCCTACTAAAATCAGAGCATACCGGCCTGTTGCAATATTGTTTCAACCATGGTCCGGGCATTGGAGCTCATCATGCCGTTGCCGGTGACATTGCAGGCGAATGCGTAGCGTTTTCCATTGCTCTCGACAAAGCCGACAAACCAGCCCAGATTGTAATTGCCCTTTCCATCACCGCCGGAGCCGGTTTTGGCGTACAGAGTCCCCTTGCCGGTTTCCTTGATACGCATGGCTTCCTTGATCCCTTGAACCGAGGCAGCGGAAAAAGGGACATCCCCTAAGACAAGTCTGCGTATGCATTCGGCCTGTTCCCTGGCTGAGATCAGCAAAGTTTTCCGGTCCGGGCGAGGCAGCCAAAAGACGTCGATACCGGCCGAGATGTCTTTGTCTCCATAATCGAGCTTGTCGAGCCAGAGCTGCATCCGGCTCGGGCCGATTGTCCGGGCGAGAGCCTGAAAAGCGGGCACGCAGGAAGCCTGAAAAGCTTCCTTGAACGTAAGATCCTTATTCCAGGCTTTGATGCTTCTGACTTTGCCGTCCCATTTGTAAAATGGGGCGTTCACATCGGAGACGATTCCGGTTTCCAGCCCGATCAGGCCATTCCATATTTTGAAAGTCGAGCAAGGGCCGTAGAGTTGTGCCGCTGAAGCCGGCGTATGCTCGATCATGGCGTCCGAATCACAGTCCATAAGAACAAACGAGCCGTTTTTTCCCTGAAAGACAGTGTTCAGAACGGACTCTGATACCGGAAGATCGGTGGCTGCGACTGCGCGGCCTGGATGAAGCAGAAAAAGGAACAGGACAAATCCGAGAATACAGCGGGTGCTTGTTTTCATGCCGATGGGAGACTCCTAAAGGTTGGTTCTCATTATGGTGGAGGTACGGAAGATACTAATTAATTTTTTTATGAGAAACTTTGGTGATGTCAAATGGAAAGTGCGGGGTTATTCCTGACTAAATTAGTCTGAAATTTTAAAAGCGGCATATCTTTTGCTTAATTCTGTCTAAGCCGAACAAAGCGGCAAATTGGTGACAAATTTGTAGCGGAAGCGCTCGGGGCTGCTTGGAGCATCCCTGAGACAGGTTTGCAACCGAACTTCAACCATTCATGAGGACAGAATGCGAAATCGTTTCAGTTGAAAAGACGTTCGCGAAATCCAAAGGGGGTCGGTCATGGGACGGATCATTGATTTCAACGCGAAATTGGCCACAAGAAATACTGCACTCAGCCACGCGCACGCCTGCGACCATAAAGAGGTGACCGTATACGCCGCGGATCGCAAAGTGTACTGCAACACGTGCGGTGCAATCCTTGACCCCATGGATGTCCTAGTGGACATGGTCCAGCGTATGGCCATGACCTCCTCCAGAAAACATCTTAACGAAGTGGAAAAATTCGACCGGGAATGGGAACGACGGCTGCATGCCGTACGTTCGGAGCCGGGCGGAAAGGTTCAGCCGGAATAGCAAAAACGCAGGCCTTCCCGCTCCACTCGGGCAATTTTGTCCCCCGGGAATTGGAAGCTTTTGCCCGTACGCCGTGCTTGCCAGGCCGTATCCAGCTGCCTGAGGTTCGTATGCAGCGCCTGGCCCGGCCCGAGGGCGTCCAGTTCGTGTTTATAGAGCCGCAGACGCAAAGCCTGGGGCGCGCGTTCCAGCAGCGCCCTGGGCAGAAATCCGCTGCCCTGGACCAGAGCACCTGTGCCTTCCATACTCAAATTTTCCACAGCCTTTTGAAAGTATTCCTGATCCAGACGAGCCAGCATCCAGAGGTCCGCGACGTTTTGCAGAAAATGAGGATTTTCCTGCAGAAACAACGGGAGAATGTGCTGCCTGATCCGGTTGCGCAGGAATTGCGGATCGCTGTTGCTTTGGTCTTCCTGCCAGGACACTTCCAGGGCTGCAACAAAAGTCCGCAGCGCTTCTTTGGGAATCAGCAGCAGGGGCCGCAGGAGACGGCGTTTCGGGTCAAGAGCTTCCATTCCCCCCAGTCCGGGCCAGCCCGTGCCGCGGATCAGCCGCATCAGCACGTCCTCCGCCAGATCATTGAGATGATGGCCGAGCAGAATCCAGTCAGCCTGCTGATCGGCCCGGACGCGCTCCAGAAATGCGTAGCGCAGCGTCCGACCGGCTTCTTCCAGGCCAACTCCTTGTGCCTGGGCCGCTTCCGCCACCTGGCCCTTTTCCACTGTACAGCATACGCTCAGGTCCGCGCAAAGCGTGCTGACCGCAGCCGCTTCCGCCGCGGCTTCCGGTCGCAGTCCGTGGTCCAGATGGGCCGCGCAGAGCGTCATCTTCAGCCGGGGAGCCAGGGCCAGGGCCGCCAGCAGCAGGGCGGTCGAATCCACTCCGCCTGAAAGGGCCACAACCACCCGTTTTTCCGACAGATCCTGTCCGAGCGTGTCGCGGATGAACTGCTCGATGCCCAGGCAGAAATGCGCCTGGCGCGGCGGCATGTTTTGCAGAGTCACTTGGCGCAGGGATGAAATGGGCGAGCCTCGCAGGTTATTCATAGAGGAGGATGGTCTGTAATGTTTTGCAGCGAGTAGGATACGTTAAAGGTTTTTGGGCCGCCGGATGCAAGCCACTTGTAATGAATACTACAGCGGATAGGGCAGCAGTTCCAGGTCGGGTATGAAGTCATAGGCCTTGGGTGATCTGGTGCAGAGCGGGATGTCCACCACCAGGGCCGTGGCCGCGATCAGGGCGTCCGTACGGGCCAGGCCTTTGTCCAGGCCATAGGCACGCAGCAAAGCCACACTTTTGACGGATACTTCATAATTGTAGGTGATCACGATGAAACGCCGAAGAAATTCGGTGACGCTGTGCATTTCGTCCTGAGTACGGCACAGAGACATCAGCTCGAGTTCCGTGGCCACGCTGACACTGGTGCTGAAGTCTTTTTCCAGTTGCCGCAGGCTGGAAAGCGCCGTGGCATCGTTGCGTCCGGCGTCCAGCAGGATGTCCGTATCCACAAGTACGAGTCTGTTCATGGCCTTCTCCCTCAGCCCTTGCGCATACGGCGGATGGTGTCCGGGCTGTCCGTCATGTCCGAACGATCCGACCAGAGCCCGACAAAGGATTCCTCTTCCAGAGGGCGGAGAATGGAGGCGTCTATGAGTTGAATGTCGTTGTATTCTTCTTTCAACCCACTGACATATCTTGCTATCTGGTCAACGGCATCGTGAGGGAGGACATTCAGGTTGGCAATCAGCCCGTCCAGTACGTCCTTTTTTTCGGCTTCCATGGGCAGAACTCCCGCGGCTGTTAGTAATAGGTCGTATTAATACTACCTGTTTAAACAGCAATGTCCAGCTCTTTCAATAAGCTATCCAGGTAGTCCATCATGTGGGCACGTTGTTCGGGAGTGGCATAGCCCACGCAGGAGCAGCGCAGTATATTGCGCGCGCGTACGAGCAGTTCCAGCTTGATCCACGTATCGCCCACTTCCAGGGCCATGCAGTGCGGACCGCAGTCTTTGTGCTCCTGTTGTTCGGAGGTGAGCAGTGCGGGCGGCAGGGGAAACCAGTGCAGGTCGTCCATGAGGCCGCCCAGCTCCATTTCGTTGAGCCGAGTTTTCAGCTTGCTGAGGTCTTCTTTGCGCAGGTCTTCGATGAGGTAGGAAAGCATTGGATATTCCTAAAGAAATTTGTGGTCTGGGATGTCTTCGTCGCACGTATTCGGGGCTTTTCTGTCCTGGTGGGCATCCGGCGGAACCGAATCATGGTCTAGATTGAACATCCGCCGGGTTACGTCGATGTAGCGTTTGGCGGAGTCCTCCTCGCAGGCGCGGCGCCGGAGAAAAGTGATGGGCTCGTGGTAAAGCTTTTGCACCAGCGAATTGGCCAGCACTTCCAAGGCCTCGCAGGTTTCCGGAGAAACTTCCGGTCCAAGGCGTTTGAGGGTTTTGGCCAGTTCCTTGCCGGCGATGTCCCTGCCCTGGTCCAGCAGGTCCACGATGGTGGGTTTGAGGTCCAGTGAGCGCAGCCAGGTGCCGAATCCGTCGGTTTCGGAGGCGACGATGGCCTCGGCCCGGGCAGCTTCGCCGCGGCGATTGGCGAGATTTTCTTCGACCACTTCCCGGAGATCGTCGATGTCGTAGAGATAGACGTTGTCGAGGTTGTTGACGTCGGGATCGATATCGCGCGGTACGGCGATGTCGATAAAAAACATCGGCTTGTTTTTGCGGCGTTTGAGTACGGACTTGATGTCTTTGGCCCGGATGATGGCGCTCGGCGCACCCGTGGAACTGATGACGATGTCCACTTCATCGAGACGTTCGAACAGTTCGTCAAAGGCCAGCGGAATGCCGTCGAACTGTTTTGCCAGTTCTTCCGCCCGGGCAAAGGTACGGTTGGCCACGTAGATTTTGCGTACCCCGGACTGCAGCAGGTGGGTGGCGGCCAGTTCGGCCATTTCCCCCGCGCCGATGAGCAGGGCGGCGTTATCGTGCATTTCGCCGAAAATACGTTTAGCCAGCTCCACGGCCGCGTAGCTGATGGAGACGGCGCTGGCGCCGATGGCTGTTTCGGTGCGCACGCGCTTGGCCACGGAAAAGGCCTTGTGCAGCAGCCTGTTCAGAATCACTCTGGTGGTGTGCTGTTTGACGGCGGCCTGATAGGCCTGTTTCAGCTGCCCCAGAATCTGGGGCTCGCCCACAACCATGGAGTCCAGGCTGGAAGCCACGGTAAACAGATGCCGGACCGCTTCCAGACCGCGGTAGGAGTATACGTAGGGCGCGAGATCCGCTGCGGATTGTCCGCGCAGTCCGGCCCACTGGCCGATGACGTGATCGAACATTTCGTCCGGATTGCCGACGGCGATAATCTCCACGCGGTTGCAGGTTGAAAGAAACATGACCTCTTTCAACGGGCCTCCCAGAGGGAAGGTCACGTTTTCAGGGTCCTGGCAATCTTTCAATGCAAAGGCTTCACGAACCTCGACACTGGCGGTTTTGTGATTCAGGCCGAAAAGGAAAATGTCCTTGTCCATACGCTCAGGGCTTAAAACTGTGGTGCGTCGGCAGGAGAAAATTGACGCCCAGCAGTGAGACTATGGTGAAGCAAAAGACGCAGATGGCCAGCAAGGCGGGCTTGCGGCCGCGCCATCCGTGCAGAAGGCGCTGCGTGAACCAGAAACAATAAACAATCCAGACGAAAATAGAGACGATTTCCTTGGGATCCCAGCTGACGGTCTTGCCCCAGGTGGAACCGGCCCAGATGAAGCCGGAAAGGATGCCGAGGGTAAACAGCGGAAAGCCGATGACGGCCGCCAGGTGATTGACCCGGTCGAAAGTGCTCAAAGCGGGCAGATCTTTTTGAAAGCCCAGCAGTTTTTCTTTGGATTTGATTTTTCGGTTCAGGTAGATGAAGACGATTCCGGCGCCGAAAGCCACCGTCAGCAGACTCAGGCTGAGATAGAGCGAACAGATATGCAGCCAGAAAAAAAGTCCGGAAAAGGACGTGTCGATGAGCATGGATTTTTTGGGCATGCGCATGGCGGCAACAAAAAGCAGCAGGGCCAGCGGCGATGTGCTCAGGGCCAGAAAGGCCAGCTTGAGCCGCCACCAGAGAAAGAAAAATATGGCAAGCATGCTCCAGGAAAGCAGTCTGATGTAAAATGCGTCCGTCTGCACCTTGAAGCTGTAATTGGTGATGAAATGGCCCAGCTCCAGCGTATGGAGCACAAACCCGGCGATGGCGATTCCGGTGCCGATGCGGGTCATCTGCTGATTGCGTCGCAGCGTGCCCCAGGTCAGCAGAATCGTACCGAGCAGATAGAGCGCTACGATAAGCAGGCGAAAAAAATTAAACCAGTCCATACAGAATTTCCTCAATTCGCGGATGCAGCTCTTCCGGAAGAAGTTCCTGCAACAATGCGGCAACGGCTTTGCTCTCTCCGGCGCTGCAGACTTCGGGCAGGCTGGAATCGACCAGCGATCGGAACATGCGGGAATTGCTGCGCGAGTCTTTGCCCATTGCCAGTATCAACGGCCGTAAACGACCCATTATGACCAAAAAGGTCTCGTACCGCAATCCCAGATAGGCTTGAAGATCCTGCCGGATACGCCTGGCCAGGGCGGGGCTCTGTCCGGAGGTGGAAATGGCCAGCTGCAGATCGCCCATGGCAATGGAGGCGGGGACGATGAAATCGCCGTCGTCCGGAGCGTCTATCCGGTTGACCAGAATCCTGCGCGTACGGCAGGCGGCAGCAAGGGCCTGGTTGACGTCTTCCGCTCCTGAGGCGGCAATGGCCAGAAAGCAGCCGTCAAGATCCATTTCTTCCCAGGCACGGGCTTCGAACCTGGCCAGCGGGTTCTGCAGCAGCGCGGCCAGCTCGGGTTGGGCGGGGTCGGCATAGGGGTCCAGCACCAGCACCTGCTCCGGCCCGCACTCCAGCAAGGTCTCCAGCTTCCGCCGGCCGACCTCTCCTGCGCCGACCACCAGGCAGCGTTTTCCCGTCAGATCAAAAAATGCAGGATACCTTCGCATACGCCTCCCTACCAAACCCCCAACTCCTTGTAAAATACAATGGGGAAAAGCGATACGGCAGCATTGGAAAGCGTACGGCTTGCTTCGCTTTGCGGAACCTCGTATAAACCCCTATGGCTACCCATCTTGTAATCCAGCTGGCCCGCTTCGGGGATATTCTGCAGACCAAGCGGCTGGTACGCTCGCTGCTGGCCGAACCGGAGAGCGGCGTGCATCTGCTTGTGGACAGCTCGCTCAAGGCTCTGGCGGAGCTGATTTATCCGGAGGTGACTGTTCATGGCATGGCCGCGCATGGCCGGGACAACCCCATGCAGGTTTTTGCCGAGAACAAGGAGGCGTTTGGCCTGTTGCGGGAACTCGAGCCAGACCATGTCTACAATCTGAATTATTCCGGCATGAACATGGCATTGGCCGGGATGTTTCCCGAAGAGCGCGTACGGGGATACCGCGTACGCGCCGGGCAGGTTCTGATGGACCTCTGGGCTTCGCTGGCTTTTCGCTGGACCAGGCGGCGCAGGGAAAGCCCTGTGAATCTGGTGGATTTCTGGGCCGGACTGGCCAGGCAACCGCTGCCGCCGGAGCAGGTGAATCCGCAGGCCGTCGCCAGAGGGGGCGGGCTGGGCGTGGTACTTGCCGGAAGACATGCCAGGCGTACCCTGCCGCCCGAGGTGCTTGTCCCGCTGGTCAAAGCCCTGGCTTCGCGTCATGACGGTCCGGTGTATCTGCTCGGAGGACCGGGAGACAAAGCCTCGGCGCAAAGTTTTCGCAGGGCGGCGGACAACAAACTGCTGGCCCGCGTACAGGATATGGTCGGCCGTACGGGCTGGAAGGAATTGTTCGAGCTGGTAGGCGGACTGGACGCGGTGATGAGTCCGGACACCGGAACCATGCATCTGGCCGCGCATCTGGGCGTGCCGGTGCAGGCCTTTTTTCTGGCCACGGCCTGGAGCTGGGAAACCGGCCCCTACGGCAAGGGCCACCTTGTCTGGCAGTCGGTGGAGGATTGTTCGCCCTGTCGCGAATCCGAACCCTGTCCCTGCGGCGTCCGCTGTCTGGAACCGTTCAAACGGGTGGAGCTGCTGAAGAGCCTGTTCACGGGTAAGGATATGCCGGACCTTGCGCCGGACCTGCTTGCCCTGGAGCCCGAATTCGATGCCCTGGGCCAGACGCTCGCGCCGCGTTACGGTACGGATCCCTGCGCGGAAGCACGCCGGGCTGCCCGGATGCTGTTGTTGGAATTCCGGGGCTTCGGACAACCGGGTGAGGATAACAACGGACTGCGGGCCGCGGCGGAGTCTTTTTATCTGGAGCGGGACTGGATGCTGGATAACGAAAAAAACGCGTATGCGACCTTGTGGAGCTGAGGATTGATGGAAACTAAGCTGCGTATCCTGGTGGTGCTGCCGCTCTACGGCGGGTCCTTGCCTGTGGGGCGCTACTGTGCCCGCGCTCTTTCCGGCATGGGGCATACGGTGGAAGTCTTTGAAGCGCCGGAATTTTACGGTGCGTTCACCGCGCTCAAAGGGCTGCGGGTGGGGGCTGAAAGGCTCGAGCACCTGGAAAGCGGATTCGTACAGCTGGTTTCCCAGGCGGTGCTGGCCAAAGTTGAAAGCTTTACGCCTGACCTGGTGCTGGCTCTGGCGCAGGCGCCGCTGACGCGTCAGGTCCTCAGAAGGCTGCGCAAGGACGGCGTGCCCACGGCCATGTGGTTTGTGGAAGATTTCAAGGTCTTCAGCTACTGGCGGGCCTTTGCCCCGTATTATGATTTTTTCGCGGTGATTCAGAAAGAACCCTTTCTGGGGGAACTCCAGAAAATCGGCGTGGAAAACGCTTTTTACCTCCCTTTGGCTGCCGAACCGTCGTTTCACCGTCCGCTCGAACTCGACGCCGTGGAAAAACGCAAATTCGGCGCGCAGCTGTCTTTTTTGGGCGCGGGCTACCCCAACCGGCGTGCCGCCTTTCGGCGCCTGATCCGCTTCGACCTGAAAATCTGGGGCAACGACTGGGACGGCGAAAGCGCTCTTGCGCGTTACATGCAACGGCCCGGACAGCGTATCGCCCCGGAAGAGGCGGTGAAAATTTTCAACGCCACGGCGGTGAACCTGAATTTGCATTCCAGCGTGCAGTCCGCGGACCTCGTCCCTCCCGGAGATTTCGTGAACCCCCGGACCTTTGAGCTGGCCGGATGCGGCGCCTTTCAGCTGGTGGACAAACGCGAGCTTTTGCCCGAACTGTTCGCTCCGGACGAGCTGGCGACCTTCAGCACCATGGATGAGCTGGAAGAACGGATCGAGTATTTTCTGGCGCACCCGGACGAACGCGCCGTTTATGCGCGCAAAGGACGCGAGCGGGTGCTCGCCGCGCATACCTACGCGCACCGTATGCAAACACTGCTGGATACGGTGGCGGAACGACGGCCCGGCTGGCCGGAGCGACGTCCGGAGAGCCTGGACAGCGCTTTGCCGGAAGCCTTTCGCAAAGAATTGACGGACGTGCTGCAACGTCTGGGACTCGCAGCGGATACGCCCTTTGAGGACGTCGTCTGGGCGCTGCGCGCGCAGCAGGGAACTCTGGGCGCCATGGATACGGCCATACTGTTTCTGGATGAATGGAAGAAACAGTACAGTCCGGCCAAATAATTTCGACACCCCGGAACATCTCGCCGGAAGGGAAATAAAAAAGCGGCCTCTTGCGAAGCCGCTTTTTACACTCCATGGGGCGGGCATTAATGGGCGGAGCTGCAACCTCCGGAACCGCAGGAAGTCGAACAACTCCCGCCGATCAAGGGAACATCGGAATCGATGTTGAACCCCATGTAGGACATATCGATTTTAAAGTACGTGGCCTGGCTTGCCAGACCTTTTTCGATGACAAACGTATAGTTGCCTTTTTCGAACACCTCGTCATTTTCACCTGCCTCATCCAGAGCCAGACCCAGTCGGGGACCAGATCAGCCGCCGGGGGCAAGATAAACGCGGATAGGTGATTTTTCCTTTTTAGCAAAGTACGAATCCAGCTCTTTCAGAGCATTTTCAGATACTTCAAGCATGCGATCCTCCAGAGAGTTGATGTATAATTATATAGGTAATAACTGTGGATCTCCTTGTCAATTATTGTAGATATCTATAGTAGGGATCTCTTTTGGAAAATAGGAAGCCTATGGCGATCCAGGCTCGCGACTTGTTTTCATTTGGCGGCCCACGTGCTAGAGCTTTTCCCGTGTTGCGGATCTATCTCTCTAGCACCAGGAAGGAGTAGAACATGAAACAGCTTGCTGCTGGTCTGATTTCATTGCTGTTGCTGCTGGTTATTTTCGCGGGCGGCGCCGAAGCTCAGGGACAAAGCCTGCGTATTGGTATTTTGCCCGTACTGGATACACTTCCCCTGCAGGTGGCGGTACAGGACGGACTTTTCAAGGAACAGGGGCTGGATGTCACGCTCGTTCCGTTCACCAGCGCGCTCGAACGGGATACGGCCATCCAGAGCGGAAAACTGGACGGGTATTTCGGGGATATGCTGAATACGTTGCTGCTGGCCAAGCAGGGCGTGCCGCTGCGTATGCTTACGGTCAGCTACCGGAGCACGCCGGGCCAGCCCATGTTTGGAATTGTCCTGTCTCCCGGCACGGATGCCAAGGCCTTGCCCCAGCCTTGCAAGGTGGGCATTTCGACTTCATCAATCATCGAGTATCTGCTGAACCGGATGGAGCGGCAGCCCGAACTGCAAGGACAACATTTTTCCATTGTGGAAGTGCGCAAGATTCCCATCCGGCTGCAGATGTTGCTTTCCGATCAGCTGGAATCGGCCCTGCTGCCCGAGCCTCTGTTGTCTCTGGCCAAACTGAAAAAGTGCACGGTGCTGGCCACTGATGAGGATTTGAAAATTCCTGTGACCGTGGTCTGCCTGGTGGAAAAGGCTCTGCCCAGATCCGACGCGTTCATGGAAGCCTATGAAGAAGCCGTACGGCGGATCAATGATACTCCGGAAAAATATCGCCAGCTGATGGTGGAAAAGTGCCGGATACCCAAACCTCTGGAAAAGGATTTTCCGGTCTATACCTTTCCTGCGCCCCAGCCGCCCACGGAAAACGAGGTTTTCGAGGTGCAGCAGTGGATGCTTTCGCGCGGCCTGCTGGAAAAACTGCTGCCGTACGATACGCTGGTTCCCTGATCAGGGGGCAAGGATTTCTTATTGTTGGAAACTCGGATGTTGGAAGTCAGCGGACTGGAAAAAAGTTATCCGGGCGGGCGCAAAGTGCTTCGCGATCTGCACTTTGCGCTCGCGCCGGAAGAGACGCTCTCCATCGTGGGTCCGTCCGGCTGCGGTAAAACCTCGTTGCTCTATCTGCTCTGCGGGTTGCTGCGTCCGGATGCGGGAAAAATTCTGCTGCAGGGGCGCCCCTTGGAGCGGCCTTCCACAGATGTGGCCATTATTCTGCAGGATTACGGCCTGCTGCCCTGGAAAACCGTGTTGAAAAACGTTTCTCTGGGGCTGAAGATCCAGGGCAAGCGCCGTGCGGAACGCGAGGCTCTGGCTCGCAAGGCTTTGGCGGACGTGGGCCTGGCCGGGCGCGAGCAGGATTATCCCTCCTGCCTGAGCGGCGGCGAGCAGCAACGCGTGGCCATTGCCAGGGCATACGCCATGCGCCCCTATCTGCTGTTGCTTGACGAACCTTTTTCATCGCTGGATGCCCTGACCCGGGAAAAGCTTCAGCGGACCCTGCTCGAACTGTGGCGTACGGATAAAACGCCCTATGTGCTGGTGACGCACAGCGTGGAGGAGGCGGTGTATCTGGGGCGGCGTATTCTGCTGCTTTCGGGATCGCCCGCCACGGCGGGGGCCGTGTTTGAGAATCCCCGGTTCGGCAGTCCGGGCCTTCGGGAAGACCCCGAATTCTACACTCTCGTACGGGAAATCCGCCGGACCATGGAGTCGCTATGGTAACGGGCGGATCCGGTCGTCTGCGGCATATCAGACATCTCATTCATTACGGCATAGCCCTGGCCGTGCTTGTGGCCATCTGGCAGGTGCTGGCGCTGGTATTGGGCACGAACATGCTGCCCGAACCTGCGGACACGGTGCTGGCCTTTATCCGCGCGCTGGGCACAACGGATTTTTGGGCCGACTTCGCCGCCAGTACGTGGCGGGCCGGTGCGGCCATGCTTCTGGCCTGGGGTGTGGGCTTTCCCCTGGGCGTGTTGATGGGCGGAAACCGCAAGATCGACGCCGTGCTGGCGCCCATGGTGTTTTTGACCTACCCGATTCCCAAAATCGTATTGTTGCCCATCGTGCTGCTGCTGTTCGGCCTGGGCGACAGCTCCAAAATTTTGCTCATCTCTGTAATTCTCGGCTACCAGGTGCTGGTGGCCTCCCGAGACGGCGTACGCGGACTGCACCCCAAATATCTGGACTCCGTCCGCTCGCTGGGCGCGGGCAACCTGCGGCTGTATCTGGACGTGATGATTCCGGCGGCGCTGCCACACGGGTTCACCGCCTTGCGTCTGAATTCCGGCGTCAGCGTGGCCGTACTCTTTTTCGTCGAATCCTTCGCCACCGAACGCGGGCTGGGACACCAGATCATGGATGCCTGGGGCCGTATGGATTATACGGACATGTTCGTGGGCATCTTCGGCATGAGCATCCTCGGCGTGCTGCTCTACGAAAGCGCCGACCTCCTCGAACGCCGCGTCTGCGCCTGGAAGGCGTAGTCAGAATAGTGTATCTATAGAAGTGATATAATTGGGGCTCTGCCCCAAACCCCGCCAGGGGGGAACGCCCCCCTGGACCCGCGCACTGTTACAAATGTAATTTTTTATTATTTCAAATGCGGGTCCAGGGCCGTGGACTTGGCAACGTCGCGGGGAGCGTGGAGCCCTCCGCGAGGTTCTCGTCTATTTCAATTTTTTCGGTTCAAAGAAACGCAGGCGCAGGGCGTTGCTGACCACCGTGAAGGAGCTGAGAGCCATGGCCGAGCCGGCGATCATGGGGTTGAGGGTTGGTCCGCCCCAGATATGCAGGACGCCCGCGGCTACGGGAATGCCGATGGTGTTGAAGGCGAAGGCCCAGAACAGGTTCTGGCGGATGTTGCGCATCACGGCGCGGCTGAGTTCCAGGGTGGAGACCACGGCGCTGACGTCGCCCTGCAGCAGGACGATATCTCCGGATTCCATGGCCACGTCGATGCCCGAACCCATGGCAATGCCCACATCGGCCTGGGCCAGGGCGGGCGCGTCGTTGATGCCGTCGCCCACCATGCCCACGTGCTGGCCCTGGGCCTGGAGCTGGGTCACGGTTTCGGCCTTGCGGTCCGGGTAGACTCCGGCCACCACGTCGGCGATGCCGAGCTTCTGAGCCACAGCCTGGGCCGCATTGGGCGCGTCGCCCGTGAGCATGACGCAGCGCAACCCCATCTGCTGCAAAGCGGTGATAACTTTTCCGGCATTCTCGCGGATCTGGTCCGATACGGCCAGGAGTCCGCTCAGTTCGTTGTCCAGGGCCAGATGCAGGACGGTTTTCCCCTGGGCTGCGAGCGGGGCCAGTTTCTGGGCGGTCTGGTCTGGGGCGGGATCCGTGACGCCGCATTTTTCCATCCAGGCCGCATTGCCCAGCGCGATCCGGACGCCGTCGACTTCGGCCTTGAGTCCGAAACCCGGGATGGCCTCGAATCCGGAAGGCGTCTGCAGGCTGAGGTTGCGCTCCGAGGCGGCCTGGGTCACCGCCTGGGCCAGCGGATGTTCGGAAGAACTCTCGGCGGAAGCCGCCAGGGTCAGCAGTCTGTCCTCATCTTCCGCTCCCAGCCGGACCACATCGCTGAGCCAGGGCTTGCCGATGGTCAGGGTGCCGGTTTTGTCGAATACGAGGGTCTGGATTTTTTCGGTGGCCTGGAGGGCCTCGCCGCTTTTGATCAGCACGCCGAGTTGCGCGCCGCGTCCGGTGCCGACCATGATGGAGGTGGGTGTGGCCAGTCCGAGGGCGCACGGACAGGCAATAACCATGACAGCCACCCCGATGCGCAGGGCGAACGAGAAGTCCGCTCCGCCGATGAAATACCAGGCCAGGGCCGCGAGTAAGGCGATGCTCATGACCGTGGGCACGAAATAAAAGCTGATTTTGTCGGCCAGGCTGGCAATGGGCGCCTTGGAGCCCTGGGCCTGGCGTACGAGCTGGACGATACGGGCGATCATGGTGTCCTGGCCCACATGTTTTGCCAGAATTTCCAGCGATCCCGTAGTGTTTAGCGTTCCGCCGATGACGGTGTCGCCCGTACGCTTGCCCACGGGGATAGGCTCGCCCGTGAGCATGGATTCGTCCACGTTGGACGCGCCGGCAGCCACTTCGCCGTCCACAGGGATACGGTCGCCCGGTTTGATCAGCAGCCGGTCGCCGGGTTCGACGTCTTCCACGGAAATGGTCTGTTGTTTGCCATCCACCAGCAGCACGGCCGTGTCTGGCGCCAGGCGCATCAGCGCGTTGATGGCGTCCGAGGTTTTGAGTTTGGAACGGGCCTCGAAATATTTTCCAAGGGAAATCATGGCGATGAGCACGGCCGCGGATTCGAAGTACAGGTCCATGGCCAGCGCCATGGGATCAACGCCGAAGAGCATTTCCAGCACCCGCCAGAGACTGTAGACCAGGGCCGCGCCTGTGCCCACGGCCACCAGCGAATCCATATCCGGGTTGCCGCGGACCAGGGCAGGAATGCCGCGCAGATAAAAATTCCGCCCGGCCCAGACCACCGGCAGAGCCAGAAAAAGCTGCACCAGGGCAAAGGTCAGGGGCGAATGTCCGGGATCCAGAAAAGCGGGCAGCGGCATGCCCATCATGTGCCCCATGGAAAGCACCAGCAGGGGCAGGGCAAAAGCAAAAGCCGGGATAAGTTCCCTGCGCTGGGCGCGTAATCGGTCCTGTGATTCCTGCTGCCGGGCCTTGAAGCTGTCCTGGGCGGCGCTGGATGCGCTGGCTCCGAATCCGGCCTGTTCGATGGCCTGTTTGATGGCTCTTCGGGACGTTTGCTGCGGGTCGAAGATAAACAGGCCGTTTTCCGCGGCAAGATTCACGGCGGCGCTTTCCACACCGGGAATTTTGGATACCACGCGTTCGATCCGGGACGAACAGGCCGCGCAATGCATGCCGGTGATGTCCAGAGCGAGACTGTCCTTGTCAGGCGCAATCTCTTCATCCTCGGCGGGCATATCCGCCTCAAAACCAAGGTTCTTGATGCGTTCGGCCACGGCATCCAGTCCGAGTTGCTGCGGATCCCATTCGAGATTCAGGGTCTCGTCAGCCAGATTGACGGAAATGTTCGATACGCCGTCCATTTTTCCCACAACCCGTTCGATACGCGCGGAACAGGCCGCACAATGCATGCCCTTGACCGGGGCCTGGATACGACGATTATTCTCTGACATTGGCTGCTCCTGGAGCATGTTTATAAAAACTGGTGTTAGCGGGACGTTGCCCGTCAGGTAATTATGGTGATTCTATCTGTAGTTGCCCCATTTTTTTATAAAAGCGGCAAAAAAGACCTTGGGTTGATGGTTAAATCAGTTAACTTGTTGATTGGAATAAAAATGGTTTTTATCATGTGTTTTTAATGGGTTGAAAATTGAAAAAATCTTGAGTAAATATCTTATGCAAAGTATCTTAACTATTTTTGCAAAATTGTTTCTTTTTGAGTCTTTCGTCAGTCAAGCAATGCGCAGGTCAGAATACTTCGAAACGAGAGTTCGTGATTCTGGTAAGATAGACTTGCTTAAAACCCTGGTTGTTCAGAGGGGTAAAACTGATTTTCTCGTCAAGACCGATATCAATGTCGTAGGCGTTGCGGGCCGTGTGCAGCAGTTTTTCTCTCGTGAGATCAGGGCCGGTCATCTGCAGCAGGCGTACCAGCAGCTTGGCGTCCAGAAAACCTTCCAGGCTGACGAATCCGGGCTGAAACAGCGGGTCAGAGATAAGCATCCTCCGCCGGTATTCCGCCACGGCCGGGATGGTTTCATCCCAGGGCAGGGGCACGACCTGCGTCACCAGCACGCCTTCGCCCGCATTCCCAAGTTCTTCAGCCAGGGCTCTGCTGCCAACAAAAGAAATATTCATGAAAGTCACATCGCGCAAGCCCAGCTCTAACGCCCGTTTGATAAAAGCGGCGCAGGGCTTGTACGTTCCCACCAGGATAACGGCGTCGGGTTTGGCCTTTGAGATGGCTATCAGCGCATGGTTGACCGCCGTGGTATTGCGCTTGTAGCAGCTTTTGGCCACCAGTTTGATGGAGGGATAGTTTTTCAGCGCGTACTCCACGCCGTACAATCCGTTGTGCCCGTAAGAATCATCCTGAAAAAAAACAGCCAGCCTTTTTTTTCCGATGGTAGCCAGGTGCGCCACCATGGCCTGGGTTTCCCGCTCATAGGAAGCGCGCAGATTGAACGTAGTCGGCGCCTCCTGGACATTGCGCAGAAATTGCGCTCCGGTAAAAGGAAAAAAGAAGGGGACGGCTCTTTTGTTCACCAGAGGCAGGACCGCTTTGACAGTGGGCGTACCGACATAGCCGAACAGCAGAAAGACCTTCGGTCCGTTGAGGAGCTTTTTGGTGTTGTCGATGCACGCGTTTGGCTCATAGCCGTCATCCAGTTGAACCACCTGGATTTTTCTGCCAAAAATGCCGCCGTTATCATTAATGTACGAAAAATACCCCTGGGCGCCTTTGAGAAGTTCCTTTCCGAGAATGCCGGCCGGGCCGTTCTGCACATTGGATACGCCTATCAGAATTTCATTGGGGCTGACGCCGTCCTCGGCCCGGACCGGGCCATGGAAGAGCAGGGCGAACAGCAGCGTGACAAGCAGCGATATCAAAGTGCGCATGGGAACTCCTGATGTTGGCGTGGGTCGGCGCATTGAGAAGTTTTATCAAAAGCCGGGCTGGTTGAAAACCATTTGCCAATATCTTTTATCCGAAAGGGGATAGCTACTTGAGAAAAGAAGATGCGCCGATTGCGCTGTGGCTTCCATACCCCAGGCCCGGCCTATCCGGACAAGGGGTATGGAAGTAAGACGTGATGATTATGAAGAGAACTCTTTGCGTACGGTTTTAGCGGCTTGCACCAGATTTTTCAGGGAGGCGTAGCTTTCCTCCCAGCCCCTGGTTTTCAAACCGCAATCAGGGTTGGCCCATAATTTTTCCACAGGAATGACCGCTGCCGCCAGGCGCAGCAGTTCGGCCATTTCCTCCGTGCCGGGAACGCGCGGGCTGTGGATGTCGTATACCCCGGGGCCGATTTCATTGGGATAGTCGAACTGTTTGAAGGCCTCGAGCAGTTCCATTTTGCTTCTGCTGGCTTCGATGCTGATGACATCGGCATCCATGGCGGCTATCCAGGCCACGATTTCGTTGAATTCGCTGTAGCACATGTGCGTATGCATCTGGGTTTCCGGCGCGGCGCCGTTGATGGCTAGGCGAAAGCTGTCCACGGCCCAGCGGAAGTAGCTGTCCCAGTCCGCCTTACGCAGGGGAGCCCCTTCGCGCAGCGCGGGTTCATCCACCTGGATAACGCCCAGTCCGGCCTGTTCGAGGTCCTTGACCTCGTCCCGGATGGCCAGGGCGATCTGGCGGCAGGTTTCGCTCCGGGGCTGGTCGTCGCGTACGAAGCTCCAGCAGAGAATGGTCACCGGTCCGGTGAGCATGCCTTTCATGGGTTTTTTTGTCAGAGACTGGGCGTAGGAACTCCAGGCAACGGTCATGGGCTGCGGACGAAATACGTCACCATAGATGACCGGCGGCTTGACGCAGCGCGAACCGTAGCTCTGCACCCAGCCGTTTTGCGTAAAACAATAGCCTTCGAGCTGTTCGCCGAAGTATTCCACCATGTCGTTGCGCTCGGGTTCGCCGTGCACCAGCACATCCAGGTCCAGTTCTTCCTGTTTGGCGACCACTTCGCGGATCTGGCCGCGCATGGCTTCGGTGTAGGTTTCCAGGTCCAGGTCACCCCGTTTGAAGTCGCGCCTGGCGTTGCGGATTTCCGCTGTCTGCGGAAAGGAACCAATGGTGGTGGTGGGCAGCAAGGGCAGGCCGAAGCGTTTTTCCTGCAGCTTGCGGCGTTGCGGATAGGGCTGCGAACGTTCGAGCATCTCCGGTCCGGCAGCGGCAACGCGATCACGTACGGCGGCGTTGTGCAGGGCGGGGGCCTTCCGGCGCGATGCCCAGGAATCCCGGTTCGCCTGCAGCCAGTCGCTGCAGTCTTTGCCGGATGCCGCGTCGGCCAGCATGCGCAGTTCTTCGCATTTCTGCTTGCCGAAAGCCATCCAGTTGCGGATTTCCCCAGGCAGGGCGGTTTCGTCGTCCAGATCCACGGGAACATGGAGTAGCGAGCACGAAGGAGCCAGCAGCAGACGCTCGGGGCCGATGGCATCGGCCGCGGTTCTGGCCAGTTCCAGGGCCTTGTCCGCTTCCACTTTCCAGATGTTCCGGCCGTTGACCAGTCCGAGGGAAAGCAAGGTATGGGGCGCGAGCCCGTCCAGAACCGGCTGCAGTTGCTCGGGCGCGCGTACGAGATCGATGTGCAGACCGGCCACCGGCAACTGGTTCAGGAAGGAGCTGTTGTGCGTGACGGAGCCGAAATAGGTGGCCAGAAGCAGCCTGGCCGGCCCGGCAGCTTCGGCCAGCGTCTCATACGCGCGCCGGAAGTCCGCTTCTTTCATTTCAGGGGGCAGGTCCTGGGCCAGGACCGGTTCGTCCAGCTGGATCCACTGGCAGATCCGGGCGCACTTGCGCAAAATGTCCGTATAGACTTCCAGAAGCCGGGGCAGCAGATCAAAGAGCCTGCAGGACGGATCCGTGGCCTTGGAAGCGTTCAAATAGGTAAATGGTCCGGGTAATACGGCCTTGAGGGGGGTATCCAGAGCCCTGGCCTCCTCCAGCTCATCAAAAAGCTTGGAGCTTCGTAGGGCAAAGCGTTGATCCGGCGCGAGTTCCGGAACAATGTAATGGTAGTTGGTATCGAACCATTTGGACATTTCCATGGCGGCCAGCCCCTGGCCGTTTTTGTTTCCGCCCCGGGCCATGAGAAAAAACGTCTCCAGGTCCACGTTGTCGGCGTTGAAGCCGTAACGCTGCGGTACGGCGCCCAACAGGGCGCTCATGTCCAGCATCTGGTCATAGAGAGAAAAGTCGCCGACAGGCAACATGTCGATGCCGGCATTTTTTTGCAGGGTCCAGTGCCGTTGGCGAATTTCTCTGGCCACGGCCTGTAGTTCGGCAGCTGTCGCCTGGTCCTTCCAAAAGGATTCCAGAGTTTTTTTCAGCTCCCGTTGTTTTCCCATACGGGAAAAACCCAAAGTGTGCGTTAACATGGCTTCTCCTTGCAGTTCGGTTGTTGGCATTCATTTGTAAGCCGGCAGGCAAGAGAGAGCGAACAGGGAGGAACGGCGTATGAAGACTCTCACCCATGACCTCTTTTATAGCGCAAAAAAGAAGATCCAGTAAGAGAATACGCACAAAAAAACCCATTCTCCGAAGAGAACGGGCATAGCGCTGCAGGGCCCCGGTAGAAAGTCACAGGGGAACCATCGCACCAGCCCAGATCGCGAGGCTTGCTTGCGGAATCGATCCGGGGCGTCTTCTGGCTTACGGGTGGGCTTTGGCCCGGCCATTCTGGGGGTCCTTCCCGGACAGCATCTGTCCAGTGGAGCATCCCGGCACAGCCCGAATACAGCAGCGCGTCTGCGACGGATTCTCACCGTCTTCCGTTTCCCGGAGATCTTGCTACAGCTCCTACAAAGAACGCGGGAGTCTGTCAACGGTTCGGCCGGAGCATGTGGGAGGGGCGCATTTGTTTTCTTGCCGGATGCCGCGGTCCGTGTTAGGAGGCTGCATCCCGCCTTGGCCGGTACCAGGTAAACGATTTAAAATTTATGAGCACGTTTCAAGACATCAAAGCCATTCTGCTCGCATGCTTTGCCATGCAGGAGCGTTCCGTGGTGCAGTGGCATATGCATCCTCCGGACGCGATTAAAACTGATTTGCCCTGCGACGCTGAAAACGGTTCTCTGGTGCTTATCCGGATTGCCGAGGCGCAGCATGCGGCCAACTTTCAGCTGTGGCATATTGAAGATGACGCCAGGCGAAGAGATGTTGACGACTCTGTCATTGCCGACTGCAAACACCGTATCGATGTCCTGAATCAAAATCGCAACGATCTCATCGAACGGTTCGACACCTGCCTTGTGGCCGTAATGCAGCCGCTGCTGCCGGAAAACAGCGCGCAGCGATACAATACGGAGACCATCGGGGCAGCTCTGGACAGAATGTCGATTTTATCCCTGAAAATATTCCATATGCGCGAAAACAGTCTGGATGAGGATCTGGAGCCTGATCTGCGGACTGAGTGCAGCGTCAAGCTGGAGATTTTGATCCAGCAGCGCGAAGACCTCGGCGCGGACATTCTTCTGCTTCTGGACGAATATGCGTCAGGACAGAAACAGCCGCGCGTGTATTACCAGTTCAAGACCTATAATGATCCGCTGCTGAACCCCGCCCTGCGAGCCCGGACGCAAAAGACCGGCTGCTGAATCATCCCGATTTCTCCTGCTGATCCCACCGGCAGCGTTTGACTTCCCCGAACGCCGGCGGCATATTCCTTGCCTTGGATAGTACCGGAATGAGCAGGTACGACTGCTTGCTCACGTAAAAATATTCTAGCCGAGCGGGAGTGGCATGGGGCAGAAGCCGATTTGTCTGTTGCAGATGCAGCGTCTGGGGGATCTGGTGTTGACGTTCCCGCTCGCTCTCTGGCTCCGGCATCGTTTTTCCGGCCGTCCGATCTGGGTTGTGGCGGAACAAAAATTTTTTGAGGGCTTGCTGCCCCTGAGTCCGGAACTTGTCTATGTGCCTTGGGAGCGGACCGCCGGGTTGTCTTCGCAGCAATTTCATCTGGTGATCAATCTCAGCATCCGCAAGCAGGCCGCGCAACTGGCCGGAATTTTACGTTCGGACGAAACCATAGGGCCTGTTCTCCAGGCGGACGGCATTTCCCGCATCCGGGGAAACTGGCAGCTGTACCGCTCCTCCCTTATCAACAATAACAGGCACAACCGATTCCATTGGGCCGAGCTCAATGCCCTGGACAGTATTCCCCTTTCCAGTCTGGCTGCCACCGCCTGGGAACCGCCACGCAGCTCCGGAGAGCACAGTTCGCGCGTGGGGCTTTTTTTGGGTGCCAGCCAGGAATTCAAGCGACCGTCCGCAGCTTTCTGGGCGCGCCTGGTGGAGCGGCTGCACGAACGGCAGCTTCTGCCAGTTCTCCTGGGTGGCAAGGATGAAATCCCCCTTGGCAGGGAAGTCCGGCAGCTGAGTAAAAGCCCGAGCCTGGACCTGTGCGGCAAATACGCGCTGCCCGGCTTCGTACGCGCGCTCTCGAGTCTGGGGCTGCTGATCACGCCGGACACGGGCCCCATGCATCTGGCAGCCTGGATGGGCGTACCTGTCTGCAATCTTTCCATGGGGCCTGTCAGCCCGTGGGAAACCGGTCCCTACCAGCCGGGCCATTACGTGCTGCAAGCCGCTTTGAGCTGTGCGGGCTGCTGGAAGTGTACGCATCCGCATCCGTATCATTGCCGGGAATTGTTCTCCCCGCGTCACGTGGCCCTGGTGGCGCAACGGCTGCTTCGCGGACGTCCGGGTGACCTGGCCAAGCTGCGTCTTCCCGGACTGCGCCTGAAGCAAAGCGGCCGCACCGCGGACGGATTGTATGCTCTCTCCGACCTGCGGCCGGACACGGTGGACAAGCAAGTCCTGCGTAATGGTCTCGGAGAATTCTGGCGGGCTTTTTTTGGCGCGCGCTTCGGGTTGTGGGAGGAAAAGCGCGCATCCGAGGCCTGGCAGAATTTTGCCCGGACCTCTCCGGCACTATCCGAAGAATCGCTCAAGGCGCTTGTGGTGCTCGGCAAACGGCTCGTACAAGCTATACGCAAGCCCGAAACCTGTACGGACGAAAGCTTCTGGGCCAACCTGCCGCCTTTGCTGCGGCCACTTTCCAGCTATCTTCATCTCGATCTTCAGAATCAGGATTTTTCTGCAGCGGCGCTACGGCGGTCTGCGGAAGTTATTGACCAGCTCAGCTTTACAATTTCTTAAGATAAGCGGCAAAAAACTCCTCTTTCCTTTTTTTTCGTTTTTTAACTCCTTGTTTTAAAAGCTTTTTAAAATTTGGAACACCTTTTGTATGTTAAGGGCCGAGGAGACAAGCCATGCAAATATTACCCAAGCTCGATTCAGGCAACGCACCCGACGGATACCTCCCGCTTTTAGAGCGGTCAGTATCTCCGGCGCAGCCTTTTTCTGATGTCATGAACAGGCTGATTGACACGGCCCGTGAGCAGAAAAATGAAGGAAATGAGACTGTTGGGAATGGGCAAAAGAACTCCTCAAATAGTGTTTCCCAGAAGCAGTCCGTCAACTCTTCGAAGCAGGAAAGTAAGAAATCAACCTTGTCCGAAGTGAATTCAGAGAATAAGAGCGATGCTTCCGAGTCGGCAGTTCCTTCCGACATCACCGTGGACCGGGAAACTTTGGCCCAGATCAAGAATAAGCTTAAAGAATACGGCATGAGTGATGAGTCCATTGCTGAAATTTCTGAAGAAATTTCCTCCGAGGGTGAAATTTCCTGGAAGCGCTTGCAAAAAATTATTTCCAATAAGCTTGAGCTTTCTGAAGATAGCTTTGATCCCGAACTGACGGAACAGGAACAGACCGAACTCCTCAGTCTGTTTCAAAAACTCAATTTCACTGTGGAGCAATCAAACCGCCTGCTGGAAGCGGTCTCGGGGACAGATGAAGCGGAGGATGCCTGGGCTCTGATCAAGAAACATGTCAACGCGCTTTCCGACGAAAAACTGAAATCCGTAACCTCGAGCGAAGTTTCGGTGCTGGGCAAAGCCCTGGGCGTTTCCGGCTCCACACAGCTGACGGATGCGTTGATGGGAGAGTCCGCGACGGGTACGGAAGACGGATCCAAGGCGAAGAGCGCGATGAACCTGCTTTTTCAACAGGCTGACGAACAGAGCAGTTACCTGAGTGAAAAGGCTGCGGCTTTGAAAGATATTTTGCATACAGGTCTGCAGGCGGCCACCAAGCGCGGTGAGAACAGCATGCTTGCCGATAACAGAAGCTCCAAGGACGTTGATAACGCGAAAGTACGTATCGAGGATGGAGCGGAAAAAAGATACGGCGAGAAAAAGACTGAGCTGGGAGACGGGCAGGGTAGCGAATCAACCGCTTCTGACAGTGACGAGCAAAGCGACACGCCGGTGACGCAGAACAAGGCGTATGAGACCGAGAGTCAGACGAAGCAGCGTGAGTCCCAGGCAAAAAACGCCGGGTTGCCCGAACAGATCGGCAAGGCGAGTACCACAGATTCCACTGAAAAGGCAGATGCGCAGGCCAAGTCTGCTGTTAATGCCGGGACGAAGCTGACGGAGCAGTCTGAAAAGGCTTCTGTTGCAGGCGCAGAGGTGGCGGCGGAATCGCAAGGTGCGGCTGAGAAGTCCAAGGCTGCCATTGTGGTTAATGACGGGCCTGTTCTCAAGGACAGTAAAGCTGACAAGAACGTTACGAATCAGAAAACGGATGGAGAGGATGCGAACTCCAAGATCGCCGTTAATCAGAAAACCGCCGTGCAGCCTGAAGATTCTGGCAAGGAATTCGATACGGAAAGTGGAGAGTCCCAGGAAAAGTCCGGTAAGGGAAGCAAGAATCTTTTGAGCGACAAGGATGAAAACCTTGTCATCAGCAGCAAGAAAAGCAGCGAACAACTTTCGGGAAGCGAGACCAAGGAGACCAAAACCGAGACCCAGAAGGCCTGGGAGGATCTCCTGAGCAAAGTTAAGGTGGAAGAAGGGACCGTGCTGCAGACAAACAGCTCGCAGCAGACGGAAAGCACTTCCAACTCCGTGGCGAACGCCAAGCAGGAAATTTCTGCCGCCCATGTCATGCGGACCGTTGAAAACGGCGTGTTGAGCAACATGGGGCAGGGGCGTACGCAGCTGACTATCCGGCTGGATCCGCCGAGCCTCGGACAGTTGACGGTTTCCCTGCAGGTCAAGAACGACGAAGTGCAGGCCATTATCAAGACCGATAGCGAAGAAGTGGGCAAAATGATCTCGGATCATCTCAACCTGCTTCGGCACAGCATGGAACAGCACGGTCTGAAGGTGGAAAAGCTGGACGTTCAGACGCAGACTCAGAACAATGACGGCGAGAAAAGCTGGCAAAGCGCCGAACAGCATAATCAGGCACAGCAACAGAGCCAACGTGACCAGATGCGCACCTCATTACGCACCTTGCAGAATCTGGCGATGCAGGGTGAATCTCTCTCTCAGGATGCCTTGGAAGACACGGCAGCCGCAGCAACAAACTACGACGGGCTTCACCTCATAGCATAGCAGAACAAACCGGGACAAAGGAGGCGCATGATTATGCGATTATACCCTACCAAAATATACGTAAAATTTTTATGCGGGTTATTTAAACCTGCGGACAACGCGGCCTCCGGACACGGAAAATTGTATGCAACCGGCTTCCGGTAGCAGGCCGGCGACCGGCGATAAGCTCAGAATTTCGTACCCCATGGCCTCTTCAGGTGCTGTCGCGGCCATGCGCAGGAACGCATAGTTGATTTAGCAGTTATTAGTAAGGAGTACGGCTATGCCAGTATATCAGAGTGGTTTGCTCGGACAGGCAGAACAAGAGTTTTCCATCTACAACACCAACCCGGTGTCCGGAAATGACGAATTGGGCAAGACGGCATTTTTGGAATTGATGATGGCCCAGATGCAATATCAGGATCCCTTGAATCCGGTCGCAGATACGGATTTTACCGCCCAGCTGGCCCAGTTTTCCAGTCTGGAGCAGCTGACGAACATCAACTCCGGAGTCGAGACGCTGAATTCCGGAACAGAGCAGCAGCAAATGCTCAGCGCCGTCAGCTTTATCGGCAAGGAAATTATCGCGACAGGCAACAGCCTGAGTAAATCAGAGGGCACTATCAGCACGCTTTCATTTGATTTGAGCGAAGCGGCGGCCAATGTCACGGTGAATATTTTCGATTCCAACGGGAACATCGTTGATACCATTGAGATGGGTCAGCTTCAGTCCGGAAGTTACACTGTGGACTGGGACGGATTGGACAGCAATGGGGCTGAGGTCGCAGACGGCGTATACCTGGTCTATATGGGCGCCGAAGATGCAGAGGGAAATTCCATTCTGGTCTCGCCTGAGGCCTCAGGGATTGTGGCCGGGGTGGAGGTTGTAGGATCGAGTTACTATCTGCGGCTGGAAGACGGACGTGAAGTGGATCTGCTGCAGATATCCCAGGTCCTCAGCCCTGGGCAGACACAGGATGATGATTCGGAAGACAGCTAATAGGTATTTTTCTTCGGCGTAAGTGCCGGAAAGTAAGAGAAGGAGGCAGTTATGGGATTGTCGGCATCAATGTGGACAGGAGTTTCAGGACTTCTTGCTCACGGTGAAAAAATGAATGTAGTGGGAAACAACATCGCCAATGTCAATACGGTTGGTTTCAAAGCATCCACGATGCACTTTGAGGACTTTATATACCAGTATGCCAACACCACGGCCCAGAGCAACGGCCAGATCGGTCGGGGTGTGAGTGTGGCAGCCGTATACGGAGATTTCAGCCAGGGCGCGTTTGAAACAACCAATACGGCCACGGACCTGGCCATCGGCGGCAACGGCTTTTTTGGCGTGTCTCCGCAAGGTTCGGACCAGCTGTATTATACGCGCGCAGGAAATTTCCGGTTCGACAACGACGGCTATCTCGTGGATCCGCACGGCTATGTTCTTCAGGGTTGGGAGATATCCGACGAGGAGGTGACCACCTCCACCAGAACATCGACCGATACCTCCACCTCCGCCATCCGCGGCGTGGGGTCGCCCACGGACATTCAGGTCGACGGGTTTACCACAGATCCGCAACACACCACCCGGGTCAGCATGGTGACGAACCTGAATTCGGATGAAAGCGACCATACGCCCAGCGCCACCAATCCGTTCTTTGCCCTGGCATCGGCCTGGGACGGCACTGCGGATCCGCCTCTGGGTTCCACACTCTACGGGTATCAATCCACCATCAAGGTCTACGACGAAGGTGGTACCGCGCATGACCTGACGGTTTATTACGACAGAGCCAGCAATGCCGCCGGCGAGCTGGTCTGGGAATACATTGTGACCATGGATCCCGCGGATGACAAACGCATTTTCAATTCGGGTTTCGAACCGGCCAATACGAGCGGAGCCGGGCTGCTGATGATGGGAACCATGACATTTGACTCGGCAGGCAACCTGGAAGACATGAGTTCGTTCACCCTGCACGAAGACGCGTCCAACGCCAAAGACCTTTCGCAATGGATGCCCACGGCCATATCCCAGAACGGCTACCCCATGATGGCGGCCAACTTCTCCGGGCTTACGGACGCCAGCGCGGTGATCGACTCCAACGGCAACGCGCTTTCACCGCTGCCATCCAATGCGAGCGGCAAGATTATTGAAATGGATTTCGGCATCTCCACGTCGCCGACGAGCACCTGGACCAGTTCCATCGCGGCTTCCGCGGTGGGCGCCGACCCCGACAATCTGCCGGGATTCGGAAATAACGCCGAGATCAGTCCGCTTTCCACCACCAGTTACTCGGGGTCTTCGTCAACATTGTACATGTCTCAGGACGGCTATACCTTCGGATACCTGCAGAATATTTCCGTAGACCTGTATGGAATCGTCCAGGGCAGCTACTCCAACGGCATCACCAAGGAGCTGTACCAGATCACCCTGTATGACTTCCTTAATACCACCGGCTTGCACCGCGAGGGCGGCAACCTGTTTTCAGAGACTCTGGAATCGGGCAATGCCTATCCCGGCGCAGCCAATACCAACGGTCTGGGCAGTATCTCCTCCAATTCTCTGGAACAGTCCAATGTGGATCTTGCGCGCGAATTCGTCAGCATGATCTCCACACAACGCGGGTTCTCCGCCAACGGAAAAGTGATCACCACCACGGACCAGATGCTCTCCGAAGTGGTGCAGCTGAAACGTTAGGGTTTAAGCCAGACTGGCATCTCATAACGGGTAAACCGGTCTCTCCCCCCGGTTCTCCTTCCCCGGCCCCCTCTTCGGAGGGGGTTTTTTTATGGCAGAGTCAATTGCAAAGGGTTTTTAAAATGTCGCCTGTCTTAAGATTGTAATATTCTACGCACTCCTCATCTTCTGAGCTTGTACTTCTTTTTTCAATGTCGCTGCCCAGGAGCATTTCTTCAATTGTCGATTCTCCATCCTGGTTCCAGTCCATTTCAGATTTTGTAAAACCTTTGCCAAATGCGAAAAGAATGCGAAAACCGCAAAAAACAACATATGCTGCAACAACAACTATGATAAGTGTTTTGATCTTGCCCATGCTGGATTTCTCGATGTAAAGAATGTGTAAGGAGAGCAGTAAATAAAAATTGCTCATTAAAAATAAAAACTTCTATTTTATCTTAAACTAATAAAAAAGTGCGTCGTCTTTTTTTTAAGCGAAGAATGAAAAAAAATTGCAGAGACGTAATGGATTTACTTATGCGGATTGTTGCAAAGGCAGAATGTAAATAATTTATTGAATGTGAGCTGTCAAGTTTGTATTTGTAAGTAGAGTAAAATGTAGGACTGGCTAATTTGTCTAAAAATATGAAAGGTAGAATAACTAGCCTATAAGGTTAACCTTAGAGCTGAAAAACTGCTACAAAACAACATCTGTTGCAGTTTGCTCAATGCTGTTGCTGTATTTAAATGATATAAAAGAAGAGAATGCAATATCACTATTGCGGCAAGTTGTTTCTTCTGTCCAGCTGTCCTGCTTCTACGAAAATGGAAGCAGGACGGTAAAAGTCGTGCCGCTTCCGTACTCGGACTCCACGGAGATGGAGCCTCCGTAATGTTCGACTATCTGGCTGCAAATGGCCAGCCCAAGCCCGGTGCCTTTGCGCAGATCCAGCAGGGTGTCGTTGTTCAGCGAACGGTAGAATTCGTCAAAGATTTTTTCCTGATCCTCTTTTCTGATGCCGATGCCGGTGTCTTCAATTTGCATGCGGAGGAATTCTCCCTGTTTGTCCGCACGCAGGGCGACGTGTCCGCTCGCCGTGAATTTTAGGGCATTGCCCACCAGATTGATCAACAGTTGGTGCATTTTATCCGGATCCACCATCAGGCAGGGCAGGCCGGGAGTGACTTCGGTAAGCAGTTTCACCTCCGGGTTCTGTTCGGACTCCCCGCGCAAGGCGTTCAGGGCTGTCCTGATAAAAGATTCCGGAGACAACTCCATATCGCGCCACTCCATTTTTCCCAATTCGATTTTGGACAAATCCAGACAGTCGTTGACAAGGCGCATCAAGCGCTGGCTTTCGTCGATGACGGTGCTTAGATTTTCTTCAATGCGTTGTTGTCGGGCGTGGAGTTGCTCGTCTTCAAAACTCAATGGGGCAAAATAACGCTCGAAATCCCGGGCGACAATTTTCATGAAGCCGATGATGGAGGTCAATGGGGTACGCAGTTCGTGCGAGACTTTGGTAAGCATTGAAGATTTAACCGTATCAAGCTCCTGCATCTGCGCGTTTGCCGAAGCAAGCTCAGTATTCAGTTCCAGCAAAAAAGAGGCGTACTGCTCATTGGAACGATGGTACATGATCAAAAGCGGTAGCGACGAAAGGATAAGCAACAGAGCGACACCACCGGCAATGGCGAAGATTTTGGCTCGTTCCTGTCTGATATAGGATACGTCCACATCGACGCATGAAAGATAGCGCCTGCCGCCGGGAGAGATTTCCGGTACGGCTACGGAGCGGAAGGTTCCCCATTGGTCGCTGTATGTGGAAAAGGTTTCCACGCCCTGATCCATGGCTTGGTTGAAGCCTTCTGGGACATCGTCATAAGGGTAGAAATACCAGCGTTTGCGCTCTTTGGCCTCTTCATCCGTTACAGTGGGAGCGGCGAAATAAAATTTTCCGTCTTTTTTCACAAGAGTATAGGCATAGGTAAAGCCTGCCCGTGCCGCGTACTCCGAAATTGCTTTTCGGTTTTTGATTTCCTCTTCAAAACTTATGGAATCTGGATCGACAGCCCGATCGTGAAAATCGTCGGCCAGCATGTATTTGAGCGCTTTGGCCGCCGCAGTCAGCCGCGAATCAATGGCTTGCAATTCTTCCGCTTCCATAACATACGCAGCTCCAAAAGCGGCCAGGACGACAAGCGCGATATAGCAGACAAAAATTTTAGTAAATTTTTTGATTCCTCGCATAAACCGCTCACGATCCTTACAGTCAGGTATGACTCCTGGTTGATGCAGATCTTTGGGAAAACTGATTGCCAATTTATTTTATCAGACAAAAATAAATGAAGAAAACAATTTATCGCCTTCGCTCTTAACAACAAGTTTCATCCTTGTCATGGACTGTACGGTTATCATATTGTGAAAGTTTGAAGCTGAAAAGAGTACTACTTAAATAGGAGATGCGATAGGATATATCTTTCTAGATGAAAGAGACTATTTTTTGAATGAGATTTTTACATTACTGTTTAAAACCAAAATGTAAATTTGCTGTCATTGTGCAGTTCGTAGTGTGGAATATTAGTTGCTCTATCTTTGGTGTTTGATTGTATATTTTGTTTGTGCTGAAAAAAGTTAGCGTGGCGGTTCGTACGTGAACAGAAAGAATGAAAATATACAGATTGCAGCACTCTGTACGCAGGAACCGTCTGAGGAGTAAGGGCTTGGAAAGGAAGCTGTTAGGGCAGTGCCCCTTGCCATAAACAGAGTCACACTGGCTTGGCAACAGGCAAGGGGCACCGCTTATTGGGGGTCCGGCTTATAATTTCATTAAATCGCGCTCTTCGCAGGCCAGTTTGATGCATTCCAGCAACATGCGTTCTTCCACCGGTTTAATAAGGGAGTCAAAAGCGCCGAGTTGAATAAGATCAGAGCCGGTGTCATGAGCCACATGGCCTGACAGCACAATAATCTTGGCGGTGCTTCCGGTTTCCTTGAATGAGTTCAGGACATCCACACCGCCTACTCCCGGCATTTTCAGGTCAAGCAGTACCACGTCAACGTCTTCTGCTGTAAGGATTTTCAATGCCTGGTCGCCGTTTTCGGCAGATTCGACGGAGTAGCCGTGCTTCAGAAGCATGCGCGCAATATTTTTCCGGAAAACGTCTTCGTCATCGACGACGAGAATGCGGTAGGGTTTGTTTGTCATTGTATTCCTCTTTCGCCGTTTGTTTTCAGAGGCAGGATGACGCTGAACATAGCCCCTTTGCCGGGCTCGCTGGTCACGTCGATGTGTCCGCCTAGTTTGGTTACGATGACCTGGCTGAGGGATAATCCCAATCCTGTCCCTTTGCCCGGCTCCTTGGTAGTGAAAAAGGGCGTGAATATGGACTCAAGGTGTTCGGGCGCTATGCCCGGACCATTATCTTGAACAAAGATGCGTAAAGAGTTGGCGCCTTCGCGTGCGGTGCCGACAATCACCGTGCCGTCGTGATCTACGGCCTGGGTCGCGTTATTGAGCAGGTTGAGCACGACCTGGCGCAGCATGGGCGCGTCGGTGCTTATTTCGGGCAGGGTAGTGTCCAGTCGGCGCTCGAACCGAATGTTGCGGGGCTGTCCCTCGCGTTCCGACCAGCGAAGCATGTCAGCCACCAGCTGGTTGACGTCCGTGGCCTGTTCCACCGAGTGCATTTTTCTGGCTAAACTGAGAATGCCGTGGGTGACTTCGCTGCAGCGTTTCACCTGGGTGAGTATCTGTTCCAGAGATTCGCTGAACTCCCCGGTGTCGGCTTCGGAAAACAGGGGACCCGTTAACAAATGTTTGAGCCACTCCACCTCCTGTATGATTATGTTCAACGGGGTATTGATTTCATGGGCGATGCCCGAAGACAATTCACCTATGGCAGCCATTTTGCGCGACTGCAGCAATTGATCGTTCAGAACAGAGCCGCTTTGCACCGCTTTGTGCGCCTTGTGCAGCAAATACAGCTGGCCGGCCAGCACCAGCGCAAAACCCGCCGTACCCCAGAGCGCACCTTCGTATGCCGGCCATGAAGCCATGAGGCAGCAACAAAAAATCAAAGCCGGCAGAACCAGCAGATGCAGCAGGCAGGCGGGTGTTTTATAAGATGAAAGCAGCGCCTGTGGCTTGCTGACGGGTTCGTTGCCATTGGTCAGGATCTGCATCAGCCCTTACCTTCCAGCATCATGCGCCGGCGTTCGCAGGCCTTACCGATCCTGAAGAGTATGTCGTCGAGATCGAAAGGCTTCATGACGTAATCGTAGGCGCCGTAGCTCATGCCTTGAATGCCGGATTCGACCGTCCCATGACCGGTAAGCAGGATGACTTCCACCTGGGGATGGCGTTTTTTTATTTCCCGCAGGGTGTCGATTCCGCTCATCTTAGGCATTTTTACATCAAGAATCACCACGTCGGTTTCATTTTTCGCAAGGTAGTGCAGGGCTTCCATACCGTCTTCGGCAACCGCTACATCAAGATTACGTTTGCGGAAGCGTTTCGCCGCGAGTTCGAGGAAGTCTGTCTCATCATCAACGACAAGCACCTTGACCTGGCTTGCGGCTTGGCTCTGAGCTGCTGTGGTGTCCATAGAAGGCTCCGTATAAGTTAGCATAGAGGAAAAAAGACGGTTAGCGTCGACCCCTTGCCCCATTCGCTGTCGACGGTAATCCGTCCGCCGATTTTTTCCAGGATGCCGTAGCTTATGGACAGGCCAAGGCCCGTACCTTCCCCCACGGCTTTGGTGGTGTAAAAGGGATCGAATATTTTTTGCTTTATTTCGGGCGGAATGCCGCCGCCGGTATCGCTGATGGCTGCATAGATTTCATTCCCTTCCGGGCTGATGCCGGTGCGCAGGGTGATGGTGCCTCCATTCTGGCCGTTTCCGTTGCCGCTGATGGCGTCTATGGCGTTTTCCAGAACGTTCAGAAACACCTGCTGCATCTGATTCGCATCACTTGTGATGGAAGGAAGGTCGGGGGTCAGATGCTTTTTGATTTCGATGTTCTGGTACAAGGCTTCGCTTTCGAGGAAGGTCAGGGTTTCAGTGAGTACCGAGTTGATGCTCACGTCTTCCTGCAATGGGTCCATACGCCTGCCGAATCCCAACATGCGCTGGGTGACGCTCTTGGCGCGTTCCACATGGCGGTCGATTTTATCCAGCGTTTCGTTGATATCGTCGTAATTGGTCATTTTCTGCGGATCTTCTTCGGACATGAGATCCTTGATCCAGCCCGCACTTTCGCGGATCAACGTCAAAGGGTTGTTCACTTCGTGGGCAACACCGGCGGCCAGCTTTCCCAGAGCGGCCATTTTGTTGGACTGGAGCAGGGAAGCATTGAGCATCGCCGCTTCCTTATCCGCGTTTATGATTTTGCGTACCATGCTGCGGGTGACGAAAATCGCTCCGATACAGACCATCAGAGTGCCGGCCAGAAAGACTGAGAATGCGTTGGACTCGGACTTGATCATCTGGCTCATTTCCTCGCGGGAATCTTCGCTGATGACCAGCAGCCAGTTGACGCTTTTCAGCCAGCTCATGCCCAGCAGCCTGCGCTGTCCGTCTAGTGTGCTGCGCTCCACCATTACGCCGTTAAAGTGCGGGGGCAGATTCGCGAGATTACTCTTACTCAAAACATTGTCGTTGAATCGCGAGGGTGTCTGCAGGACGTTTTCTTTGCTCACGAGATAGGCATCGCCTTTTTTACCGGTTTGCACGGTTTGCACGAGTTCCCGGAATACCTCCAGATTTACGGTTGCCCGCATTATCCAGAGAGAGTCGCCTTCTTTGCGCAGTATTGCGATGATGAAGTGAGGGAAATGCCTGAACCCCATAAAAACATCGCTGACGTATACCCCCTTCATCTGAACTTTCATGAACCAGGTTTCGTCCTTGTAATTCACGTTTGATATGTCATAGGGGCCGTCGTAGGCGACGTGGTTCCCTTCTTTGTCTATGATTCCCAGGTCAACGAAGTCGTTTGAAAATGATTTAACAATGTCGAATAAAGGTTTGATGGCTTCTTTTGAGTTGAAATCTTCAAAGTTGAAGGAATAGGCCAGGGTACGCAGAAAAGCGATTTTTTGCTTGAGAAAGAGATCAATGGCGCGTTGTTTGTTGTCCACCATGATCACCAGGTTGGATTCAGCCTTTTCCTCGTATGCTGTGTCGAATTGATGGAACAGGAGCCACCCGAGACTCATGAGTGGAACCATGGAAAAGCCCACAATGACCATGGCGATCTTTAGCGTGAGCCGGCTATAGTTGTTGTGCATCATGCCTTGTCTCCAGCAGAGTGCGCCTTTGTTGCATCAGGCGCCGTGATAGATTGGATATGCGTCAGCATAGTGTTTTTCTTTGTGGATACGGTTTGCAGGTCGTTCATCACCATGTCCAGCTGGCGCGTATGCATTATGAGGTAACCGACCACAGTCAATTCGCGTCTCATGAGGCGTCTTTCAAGCCCTTCCAGCCTGGCGAACAAGGCGTCTTGCTTGACTTCGCAGCGGAACCCCCGCTCCTCGAGCAGATTGCGTACAAATTCTGCCCGCATGTTGCGGCGCTTCTGGTCCGCTGCTCCGCCTTTGAACTGAAAAGCAAGGTAGTTCTCACTCGCCTTGTCTCCCATCAGGGCTTCCACAGTACAAAAATGATAGCCGAATCTTGATTGCAAATTGCAAAAGTCCTTGGAAATCAAGAAGTAGTTGCGCATGGAAAAGTTTGAAGCAGCACCGGATTCAAGGTGCGGGTTAGCGCTGGATTCGGCCAGCACAGAGAGAAATCCTTTGAAGTTCACCTGGGGCGCTTCCACCGGAACGGCCGTCATGCCTTTCCACAGGGCCAGCATGGGTGCGCTACGGATATCGTCCAGTAGTACGAACCGCTCCCGTTCGCCCTTGGCCACGCCGTCTCCCAGGTCGATCACCCAGTATTGCATGGGAACTTTGTGGAAGAGCTGCATGCTCATCTGCTTAAGCACATCCTGGTCATTCTCGGCGGAAAACATCAACCGTACGGACAATTCGTGGCAATAGCGGGTGATGTCGTGCAGGGTGGTGCAGTTTTGCGGCGTGAAGTCCGGTCCGTCGGGCTGCAGCAAATGCAGGGGGGCGATATGTTCCATTACCGCCTGCAAAGTGGTGTGTACCGGAGATCCCAGCATCGGACTGGGCTTTTCCTGTCTGTTCCCGAATTCTGCGAGCAGGTTACCGGTGTAGACGCGGCAATTGTCTGCATCTACGGTAATTCGCACGCCGGGAGCAAAGGCATCCATGCAGCCTGCCATACCGAAAATGGCAGGTACGCCGAATTCCCTGGCCACATTGCCGAGGTGGCCGGCGACACTGCCCTGCTCCGCGATAAAAGCGGAAATTCTGTGCAGCAACGGAGCCCAGCGGGGTTCGGCCCGTTCCGTCACGACAACCGCGTTGTCAGGACAGCGCAGGATGTCCATATCCTTGCGCAGGACGAAAATTTCTCCGTGAGCCACCCCGAGACTGGCAGAGCTTCCGCCTTCCAGGATAAGCGGTGCGCCTTGCAGCGCTTCGGTTTTCGGCAGCGCTTTTTGTACCATCAGCGGGCGGCATTGCAGGATGTAGAGTTTGCGATCCGCATCCAGTGCGAATTCCACATCCTGGGGATGTCTGAAGTATTTTTCCAGACGCATGCAAACGCCGGCCAGTTCGAGCAATTCGGCATCGCTCATGGCGGGCTTGCAGCACTCGTCGTCTGTGGTGTCGATTTGTTCCAGACCCCTGATGTCCGAGCAGAGAAATTTGCTATTTTTTGGGAAAATAATGAGCTTTTCGATGACCTGGTTGCGTCTGTTGATCAGGACGGCATCTGATTGCCCGTGCCCGTTGACCACGGCGCAGGGCAGTCCCAGGACCATATTAACAAGCAGGCAGTCCTTGTCCGCTCCCAAGGGATTTCGCGTATAGACAACGCCCCCGGCTTCAGCCCTTACCATACGCATGCAGGCGACGGACATGTCCGCATCCTGTTCGCGGAGCCCCTTCGAAAGTCTGTAAGTCATGGCAGTGACACTGTATTTGCTTGCCATGACTTTCTTGCAGGCTTCTTCCAGGTCGCAAGGCTCCACATTGAGTTCCGTGTGATATTGTCCGGCAAAAGAGGTTTCCAGACTGTCTTCTCCAAGGGCGCAGCTGCGAACCGCCAGGCGAACCTGTTCCGGAGACTCCTGTTCGAGTGCTTCCATTGCGTCTGCCAGTTCCTTGCGCAGGTCTTTGGGCATGGGGGCTTTCAGTATAGCCTGCTGGATGGTGGAACTGGCCGTGAACAGCGCATCGTTTCTGGTGCTGTCTACCTGCTGCAAAGTCGTATCCACCAGAGACTGCAGATCGTTATGCGTCATGAAGTAGCGGCAGGCTCCTGCTGTGAGAACGAAACCTTGCGGTATGTCCAGATCCAGAGCCGCGGCTGCTTCGGCCAGGCGTTGGGCCTTGGGACCGACATCACAGATGTAATCCGCAGCCAGACTGTCCAGGCGAAGTACCATCTTGGAGGACTTGGGGAGTGTCTGACTTTCAAGTAAAGCATTGATGCTTTCACGTAGATGTGACAGCCGTTGACGGAGTTCCGTGCAGGGTGCTTCGGACAGAACTTCAAAATATTCGATCATCTGATATACGCCGGAAATGACGTTGATGCACTTGCTGCGTACGTAATGCATGCCGAAGATTCGTTGCCCCTGCAACGCTTCCTCCATGTCGGCCATGGTTTCCAGAACTTTGTTGTTGGCCGCAATGAAGAGCTTGAAAGCGATACAGCGGGTATTGTGCCGTTGCCTTAGTGCAAGCAGAGCGTCTTCATCGAAGACGATTCCCTTTTTGAAGAATCTGTTACGCAACGTATTCAGCCACTCAGGTAAGGGCATCACAATCTCCTAGGAAGTCATCAGATAATATTGTGGCGTTTACGCCAGGCGTCGAAAATTTTATCTATCAATTCGCCGATAGCCACAGGCTTGATGAGGTAGTCGAAAATTCCCAGGGAATGGCTCTGTTCAACGTATTTGAGATCCGCGTGCCCCGTAAGCATAATCACTTCAACATCGTAGCCTGCTTCGCGTATTAAGCGCAGGGTTTCGATGCCATTCGTACCAGGCATTTTCACGTCCAGCACCAGGACATCGAAAGCAGACTCTTTCAAAGCCTCCAGTCCGGCCATGCCGGAATCTCTGACAACGATGTCGATGTTCCTTTTTGTCAGCCGTTTTTGCATCAGATCCAGGAAATCCATTTCGTCGTCCACGAGCAGCACTTTTACTGACTCCATTAGTTACCTCCGGAAAGCAGCGATAATTGTCGTCGAAAGCGTCTTCCAGGGACGCGTTTTCTATTTCGCAGTTGCCATGAAGCATATTGGAGCAAGAATTGTTCCTATAAGAAATAAAGATATCGCTGCGAGATTTTTAGTATCTATGCAAAAAAATGGAAGAAATATATTTTTCAATTTTACTGAAAAAGAGGTCTGGCCATGAGTGCAGTTCGTTCGTAAAATTAATCGCGCAAAAAACTCGCAAAGAGAAAACTATCTTCTACTGAAAGTGTGATGGAAGATGACGTATGACGATCAGCTTGCACGCGTGTTGCCTGAAAAGGGTGCCTCTTGCCAATGGAATAGGGAAAGGCTAGGGTCTGAGGCTGTAGGTAAGAGAGAGCTTTTTTTCTTTGGAAACGGGATGCAGCAGGCTGCCGGAACACTGGTACAGGAGTTCGCAGCTGTACTGCTTCAGGCCGATAATAAATGAGCCAGTGTTACGCCGGACCAATCGTTTTACGGCTACGGCGCGTTGTTTCGATAATGGCCCAACGTTACGAGGTACGTATATGAGCGGCGACACAACACGGATCCGGGTTCTCATTGTGGATGACGAAACCCGCTTTCGTTCGAATGTTAAGCGGTTGCTTGCTGCGAAAGGCTTTGACGTGGCCTGCGTGGAGAGCGGCCTGCTTGCTTTGGAGCAGGCTTCCGAACAGGATTTCGATGTCATTGTCCTGGACCAGAAAATGCCCGGCATGGATGGGCTGGAGACCATGGCCCGCTTGAGGGAACAAGGGTGCGAGGCCAAGGTAATTTTTCTTACCGGTCACACCTCCATGGATGACGCCGCTGAGGGGATGAGTATGGGGGCTGTTGACTACCAGCTGAAACCGTTGTCAGTGGAAGATCTGGCAAAGAAGATTGTGGAAGTCCATACGGGACAGATGCCCGCCTGAGTTCTTTTCCCATCACAATTGCACAGCAGGTGCGGGACGTCGGAAGTTGGCGCAGCAAAAAGTACTATAGGTACGAGTGCGCCTGATAGCGCCTGTTTCCCTTTTGTGGACAAGTAAAAAAAATCAGCAAGATAACCTGACGCAAGAAAAATAAAACAGGGGCGCCGTCAGGTCGCCCCTGTTCAAAGACTATTTTGCGGACTGCTACGATCGGAAGCAGGCCGGCAAGTACGCTCTGTTACTGGGCCATTTTTTGAAGTTCCTCGCCGTGTTCTCTCTCGCGTCTGTCGCAGGCGCTCTGGATAAGATCTACGAGTTCTTCAACGGGTGCGGGTTTCTGGACGTAATAGAACGCGCCCAGTTCTAGTCCCTCTATCCCTTGCTGTATCGTGGCGTTTCCCGTGTACAGGATTACCTGGATGGTGCCGAAGCGCTCTTTTACCTGCTTCAGCACCTCGATCCCGTTCATGCCGTCCATTTTCACATCCAGCAGGATTACATCCACATCTGTGAGCTGGCTCAATGTTTCCAAGGCTTCTTCACCGGAGGTTACGCCTGTTGTCTGCAGTCCGCGACGCTTGAGGATGGTTTGCAGATTGTTAACCAGTCTCTTTTCGTCGTCGACGATCATCACATGGCTCTTTCTTTTCATGGCCGATGCTCCCTGACTAAATCTTGAAGAATATGGGAATGAGGATTGATGCCGTACCAATGACCAGAATGGTCATCGGGATACCAACCCGGAAGAAGTCCGAAAACTTGTAACCACCGGGGTTGTAAACAAGAAGGTTGGTCTGATAGCCGATGGGCGTCAGGTAGCAGGCCGAGGCGCCAAAAGCGATGCCGATGAGGAACGCTCTGGGATCCACATTCAGCTGTGTTCCCATGGAAACCGCAATGGGAGTCAGCAGTGCGGCTGCGGAGTTGTTGCTCAGGAAGTTGGTGACCAGAGCGGTGAAGGAAATCAGAGCCACCAGGATAATCCGCGGCGAAACCCCCTGAAACGGGGCCAGGAACAGATTGGCGTATACTCCGGCCGCGCCCGTATCGCTCAGTGATTTGCCCAGGGCAATGGTGGATACGATCAGCAGCAGCACTTCACCGTCCAATGAGCGGAAACCTTCTTTGACCGTGATGCAACGAGTGATGAAAAGAAGAGCCACAACGATGGTTGCCGCGGGCAGAATTCCCATGATGTTGAAGGAAGCGGCAGCGATCATGGCCAGGAAGAGCATCAAGGCGAGAGGAGCCTTGTTGGTGTAATGTATTTTGGCGCTGGCTTCCTCGACCACCAGGAAGTCGCCGTCTGCCTGCAGGGAGGCAAGCGCGTTGCTGGTGCCCTGTACGAGGACGGTATCGCCAGTGGCGAAGCGAAGCTGCTTGGCCTTTTGCCAGGCAAAGTGGGTCTGCTTGCGCATCACGCCAAGTACGGTAATGTCATCGCTTTGTCCTACTTCGGTATTTTGAATTCTGCGTCCTCTGGCCTTGGAGTTGGGAGGGACGATCAATTCGGCGATAGGGTGCGCATCTTGCGGGCTGGAAAGGAAAACCTCAGCACCGGTCAGCAGGTTGAGGTGCTTTCTGCCGAGAAGAGTGGTCAGGTTGTCAACATCGTTTTCCATAACGAGTTGGTCTCCGGCTTCCATAACGACGGCTTCATCGCCGGTGAGAAAAATGCTTTTTCCATCGCGGAGCACTTCGTGAACCGCGCTGTTGGGTCCTGCTTTGGAGGCTACTTCCGCGGTACTTAAACCGGCTATGGGGCTTCCCGCGGGAATAGTCAGTTCGGCGACATAGGTTTTGACCTGAACATCGCCGCTGGAGATAAAGGTTGATTTGCGTTCAGGCAGCAACTTGGGGGCCAGAAACACAAGAAACAGACCGCCGAGGATGGCCAGGGGCACACCAACGATACTGAGTTCGAAGAATCCAAGGGCCTTTTGCCCGTTGAGGACCATCATGTCGCTCAGAATAATGTTTGTGGACGTACCGATGAGAGTACAGGTTCCACCCAGAATGGACGCGTAAGAGAGAGGAATCAAAAACTTGGATGGGAGAAGCCTGAACCGTTCGCAAAGCATGAGAATAATGGATATGAAGATGATGACCACAGGCGTGTTATTCAAAAACGCTGATAGGGAGATAACCGTCACCACCATACAAACCATCAGCAAAAAGGGTTTGCCTTTGGATACCTTGACAAAGGCGTTGACGATGAAGGAAAGCGCTCCGGTTCTGATGAGCGCCGCACTGACCACGAACAGCATGGCTACAGCGAGCGGACCTCGGCTTCCAAAAGAGGCGAAGATGGCTTTGTGTTTCAACACGCCGCCGAGCATTGTCTCGGACAAGGCGAGAGCGGCGATAATTCCTAAGGCAGTAACGGTGATGGGCAGTTTTTCCGAAATCAGAAAAAACAGCGCGGCCAATAGAATCAGAGAGACGGCTATCACCTGTGGTGTCCACTCAATTCCAACCATGTTATCCTCCAGCTTGGTTTAGACAAATCTGTTTGAACTCATTTTGTTATCGTAATAGTGAGAATGACCATCTGTGAGCCAAAAGACTCTCCTGTTTTTGCCGGTGTTCCGGGCGAGCCGGCGGATGCTGCTGCTTTGCCCTCCAGTGGGGCGCAGGATTTAAGGTTGTCCGGATATCCTGCAATTCTCTTTCTCGCATTGTGATTTGAGGATGATAAAAGCAAAGGCTATGCCAATCTAACATACTATTATTTAATGGAATAATCTCGTAGTTAAGGCGAGGGATCACGCAGAATCAGGAAACCCTGTGAAAAAAAGAACACGGCCATAAAGAGGTGGGCAATAAGGGGGCTTCTGGTTAACCGGGACTTGTTTGGTCATCGTGTGACCTGTTTGGAAGGGGTGAAAACACAAATCGGGCTGATCGAGAACTATTGTGGACAAAAGACACACGCTCGATCAGCCCGATTGCATTCAATCAAAATATCGCGGGCCGATATTTCGCTTATTGTAGTTTGCGTCTACGCAACAAAAGCCCTGGCCGTAGCCGATCCATTCACTCAGAAAAGAATCAACAGGCAGGCAAAAGTATCGTAAAGGTTGTTCCTTCATTCTCCTTTGTTTCCAGATCAATGGATCCGCCCATGGACTCGATGAGTCCGTAGCATACGGCAAGCCCCAGACCTGTACCCTTTCGCGGGGGTTTTGTAGTGAAGAATGGAGTGTAAATGTTGGCAAGCACGGACTTGGGGATGCCGGTTCCATTGTCCTGCACCTGGACCTTTGCCCAGCCATTGCCGTGGCGTCCGGCCGTAAATTTCAGGCAACCTCCTGCCTGCCCGTGCCGCTCAACTATGGCGTATATGGCATTGTTCAACAGGTTCAGGAAAATCTGTTGGAGTTTGCCTGTGTCGCACCGAACGGTGGGGGTCTCCGGTTCTTCAGCGACCTGAAAATCAATCGACTGCATTTCGGCTTTTTTGAGAACCATTGCTGCAACTTCCTTCATCAGGCTCCCAAGGTGAATCTCTGCATCTTGCACGTGGTCCTGGCGCCCGAACCACAAAATGGACCGCGTTACCTGGGAACAGCGACGAATCTGCTGTTCGAGCTGATCCATGTTATCCTCCAGAGCCGGACGCAACGATTCGTCGGTTGGAGTGATATCTTTGAAACAGTCTTCAAGATTCATATGCATGACCGCTATTTCCGATTCCATTATCTGCAAAGGGTTGTTGATTTCGTGGGCGAAGCTGGCGGTCATTTCGCCAAGTTCGGCCAGTCGGACGCTGCGTGATAATCTGTCTCGCAGGTTATCTTTCACTTCGTCGGCTTCCTTTAGAGCCCTTCCTATTTTTCTGCTTACGGCGATGGCCAAAGGAACTGTCAGACCGCCTCCGAGCAGCGTAACCGCAAGGATGTAAATTCCCACCCTGGAAATATCATCGAACGTTTCATTGACCTCCTGCCTGACGATAAGAAGCCATTGTCCGTGATTGATCGGACTGGTGGAACACAGATATTTTGTCCCGGTTACGCTTTCCATGGAAAAGCTCGAAGCTTCATTAGCCTGCTTTTTGTATGCGGCCCAATCCGGATCCATATCAAGCAGGTTGATGGTTTCGTCCAATCGGGTCTGAAAACGTCCTTCGTTGTTCAGAAGAAAGGCTTCACCGGATTTTCCAATGCGTGTTGATTCCACTTTCTTGCCGAAAGCATCCGAATCAATTGTTGCGCGCAGAATAAGCGGAACTGGGCCTTTCTTTTCCACGGCCACCACGAAATGCGGAACACCACGAAACCCCAGAAAAACGTCGCTAATATGTACGCCATTTTTTTGTGTTTCCAGGAACCATTGCGATTCTTTATAGTTCTTGTCATGCAGATTATAGGTACCTGCGTATGCGATATGTCGCCCCGAGGCGTCAACAAGTCCCAGATCAACATATGCACCGGTTTCCTGCCGGAGTGATGCCAGCAGTTCGTCCAGCATTCCAGGTTTTGCCAGTTCCTGCGCTGAAAACGAGGTAAGAATGAACTCCAGATCGTTTACCCGCTCCTGAAGAAAGCTTTCAATCGATTTGGCATGTCCGCGTGCCACCTGGCTCATTGTTTCATAGCTGTTTTCCTTAAACGAGCTGAGGAAGAACAAACAGCTGACTATAATTGCCAGCAAGTACGGAGCGAGAGGAACAAAAACCATTCCAAGAAAAATCATTCTTCTGGCGTATTGGAAAGGCTCTGATGGGGTGTTCTGTATGCTCATGAGCGCCAACTCCTTTTCTGGGAACTCGAATGTCTGCCTGTAACGGCAGGAATTGTCGAAAGACGGTAGTGACTAAATGAGCAAATCACATACCATTGCGCGATTTTGCGCAATGATGTTTCTGTATAGGAACCATGCTGTTTTTAAGATTAAAATCCGGAAGGCAGGGAGCGAATTACATGCTCAAATACAAGCGGAGGCACAGTCAGATATCCCTTTTCTTCGGGGTCATGACGTGGATCAGCTTTGAATGGATTGGTTATGATTTTTTTAGAAAAAAATGGAAAGGCAAACCTGATATTAACTGCAAAGTCAATTGTAGATAGTGCCTGTTAAGATTTCATAGTCCAGCCTGGAAAATCATACACAAATTTCACGGCCGGGGAAAAAACGGTGCGGCTTCGTGAGGGGGGGGAGTCAAGTATGACTAAAAAATGGTCACACAAGGTTTGGATTTGCAATCACATAGCAAGTTGCAGGACCATGCCCTTCCTTACGCAAGAGTCCCTGCGCAACCATATCCTGCAGATCATTGTTCGCCGTACGTGCCGAGACCTTGCTTTCCATTAATTGTTCGTATTCGCCACGGGTGATGCGCCCCTTGGAGACAATTTCCGGCCAAGCCTTGCGTTGCCTTGGGTTTAGGAGCTCTTTGTAATCGGCAGCTACAGGAGTTTGTTTTTTGCTTTTGCCGTCAGTTAGTGTGTCAGGGGCAGTTTCAGAACGTATGGGTTTGTCGGGAGTCTCTTTAGGGGCACTACTTTCTTCCAAGAGGCCTGTCATTTCAGGATGTTCAAGACCCCTTGCACCGGCGTCGTCGTCATTATGCTTTTCTACGTTATCAAGATGTAATTCATCGGCCTGGATTACCTGATTTTCTGTCATGACAGCGGCGCGTGTTACGCAATTGCGCAATTCACGGATGTTGCCGGGCCAGTTATACCCTTTCATGCGTTCGAGGGCACCTTTGCTTAATTTTAATCCGCTTTTACCTGTGAGTTCTTCTCCCTCGTGAAGATAATGCATGGCCAGAAGCAGCAAATTTTCTTTATGATTGCGAAGGGGAGGGGTGTGAATTGTGATCACTTTCAGCCTGAAATAGAGATCTTCACGAAAGATCCGTGCTTCAACGAGATGCTGGAGATCAATGTTGGTAGCGGCTATTACCCGAACGTTTACGTCCAGTTCCAAATCGCTTCCAAGAGGTTTGATTTTTCTTAGTGCTATTGCGCGTAACAGTGCCTGCTGCACTCTTGGAGAGGCCACCTGAATTTCATCCAGAAACAACGTACCACCATTCGCCTCCAAAAAGGAGCCCTTGCGGTCGGCTTTGGCTTCCGTATACGCGCCTTTGACATGGCCGAAGAGCGTATCCATAAGAAGATTCTCATCCAGTTCGCCGCAGTTGATGGATATCATGGGACTATCTTTGCGGTTGCTGCAGGTGTGAATGGCTTCGGCAGTCAACTGTTTTCCCGTACCGGTTTCACCTACTATCAGTACGTCAACATCCACCTTGGCAGCTTTAAGTATCTCTTCCCGCAGGGTATCCATTTTCTGCCCAAAACCGATGATCCGCGGAACGCTGTCAGCTGCCAGGCTTGAGGCAACCGCCAAGGGCTCAACATCTTCTTCTATAGGCTCGCGGAGGTTTTCCAGGTGGATCCGTCTATCACGGATCTGGATTTCCTGCAGTTGCGAGCGCATGGTCTGTAACATTCCGTTTACCGCATCCTGAACTAGTGCAATTTCATAGCTTCCATTTCTTATTTCAATGGGGTCAAGACGACCCGAATCCCGTACGGAAAGAAGGGCCAGCGCAAGTTGTTTCAATGGGCGTGTGACAAAACGACTGAGCAGAAAAATCATCAGTGTCGCCAATACGCCTGAGGCGACCGTAATGATGAACATCACATCTACCTGTTTATATCCGGCAACCATAGTCAGGCGACTGCGGTCTTCAAAAGCAATTCCGAACACCACATTTCCCTGTCCGTGAAAACCTGGTGTAAAGCGAACCGGTGCGTACGCCATGGAATGTTCTTTGGTTGGAAAGTCTTTGGACTTGCTGTCCGAAACCTCCAGCAAACCTTGCTTGCCCTCACGAATTTCGGCGACCATTGTCCAGAATTGCTGGCAATCCGATCCAGGTCTGAAAGCGCTCTGCAGTTCGGGCAATCCCATGGTGCCTTCGCATTGCGAACGGATTAGGTAGGTTCCAAGGTTTTTGTCCTGATTTTGTATTTTTTCCGACTGAAACAATATCCAGCCATCCGTGTTGAACAGAAAGCTGAAGCGCATTTCAGGACTTCTGGCAAAAGCCCAGAGTGGCGAATCGTTAGAATTGTATAAGCTTAAAATGTTGCGAATATCTTTGGCCTGCAAAGCGAGCAACAGATAGCCAATCAGCCGGCCTTGTTCGTGAACCGGAGCCGCCAGTTGCAAGACATGCATAGCAAGCCGATTGTGCCGGTTCTGATCAGTGGGAAAGGGGTAATATGCATGAGCCATTGGCGAGAGCCATGCAGTATTTTCTGGTAATTCCTTAATTTTTTCGAACAAGCTGAAAAGATCGGGACGGCATCTGTCTATGGCTGTCGGATCGAGCTGAATTATTTTTTTGTTATGTTGAACGAACAAAAAATGTGTGTCGTTATGTACGGAAATAAAACCTAAAAAGGGAAAGTTCCTGCCGCTCACCAATGTTTCCCGCTGAAGAAAATTGCGCATTCGTTCAGGATCAGGCGTATGCATGGCTAAAACAAGCAGGGCATTTTTGCTTTCGTTGAGATAGCGCTCAATGGCATTTGCCTGGCCCAGGTTCTGGAGACGTACATTGCGGTGCAGTGCGATGGAAATGAAATCTGCTGAAAGTCGATAAGTCAGATAACCCGTTACAGCTAAAAGCATAACAAGGGCAGGCACGAGGGCGATAAGCAACCGACTCGCCAGGGTTCTGACGCGTAATCGTCTTGGAAGGAATGAAGGACCAGGTTGCTGGCGACGATTTTCCAGAAAGGACATGATGCACCTCAAACGGGCGGTTGCGAAATGCCCTGCGCGTTAATCGGTTCCATTTAAAATGTATTACGCGAAGTAATTATCGTTTGTTTGATCTCTAGTCATTTTCTCGCAAGCTCGTCAAGTATCTCGCAATGGCATATCTGTTGCTTCGGCAATGGCAAGATGCGTCGGGCGGCATTTTTAAAAAGAACAGAACGAGCTACAGGGCTGGTATTCATACATATGATAGGATGGCGCAGACAAACAGGATTGTTCTTCATGGGAGTGTTATTGCTGGCTTTCCTCGTCTGGCTATGGATTTCGGGGACAAAAGCAGATTGGCTGATTTTTGTAGCCGACACGCGCCGCGTATCTTCATTTATTCTGTTTTATTTCATGAACTTGTATAATACCAACCCGACACTTCTGGCGATCTGGGTTGTCGCACTTACTGTTGCTTTAGGAGGTCTTGCTGGATTGGCGCAGGGCGTATTGCCTCCACCTCCTATGCTAGGGAAAAAGACTTCCGACAGGTCCTGAAGTAAGTAAAAGAATACGGACAATGGACAAATTTATACGAAAGTTCGTTACCAATCAGCATGGAAGGTATTCATATGGACAGCATTAACTGGCTATATGCATACATGCCGATATCAGACGTTTCCATTCTTTGGCCGGGGCTGATTATTATCGGTTTTGCAGTCGGCATGTATGGTGGCGGATTTGGAACCAGCGGCTCATGGATGGTTACTCCTGGTTTAAACATCCTGGGATTTCCCATGCCTTTCGCAGTGGGTACTTCTATTTGTCATCTCGCTGGAGTATCGCTGATATTTGCACTCCGTCATCCAAAAGCCGACAGCAAAGTAGATTATAAACTGGGGCTGGTTATGCTTCTTGGCGTACTGGCAGGCGTAGAAGCCGGGCTCCACATTTTACTGTATCTCGAACGGTTAGGCCTGGCGGGGAGTACGGTACGTTGGGGATATCTTGTGATTCTGGTTTGTTTGCTGCTATTTGCAATTTATGAAAAAAAAGTAGTGAAATACTGTATCAAAAAAAATAAGCAAGCTGAAATAAGAGACGATTTATTTTCAAAATCCAACAGTACGTACGCGCTTCCTCTACTACCAGTAATGTGCCTGAAATATATTTGTATGCGGTCTTCTATCTGGAAAGGTATCTTGGTCAGTATTGCCACTGGCCTTGTCGCCGGATGCTTAGGTCTAGGGGGGGGACTTTTACTCCTGCCAGTTTTGAGCCCTCCGATGGAAATTGCCTCACCTATTATTATGAGTACTGATATTCTGGAAATAGCAGCATCCGGTCTTTATGGAGCTTTTACCTTTACTTATCATGGTCGTGTTGAACTGGTAGCAGTTGTTATTTTACTTTTTGGCGTCATTGCAGGAAAATTATCTGGAAATTTCGGGGCACAATATATCTCTGGCAATTTGAATAAAAAAATTTCTATTGCTTTAATTGTCGTTTATATTGCTGCAATTTGCTTGAAACAGAATAATAGTCATTACTATTCTGCGGTATTTTTATTTTGTGGATTAGTATTAGTAAGCTTAGTTCCAGTTTTTAGACTATTTTATTCCTTTGGCAACTTGTTGTATTATAAAAAAAATAGACTATAAAAAATTTATAATATGTGATAAAAATGAAAAAGAAAGTAAACATTATTCTTGTTTTTACTTTTATTTCTTGTCTTTTTCCTTTTTTATTATATGCTTCTGATGTTATTCAAGGTGAATGTATTTTTGTAGATTTTAAGAAAAACGTTATTGTAGTTGAAGAATTTGATACTAATTTTGATTCCCTTCATAAGTATGGTCTTGAAACAGGTACCTATATTGAATTCGACATATCGGATGCTAAAATAGCAATATATCCTGAAGTTGGCGATATCTTACGAATGTTATATGAAATAGATGATAAAACGCACAAAGCGTTGCTGTTAATGAATGTATCTAAACAGGATATCATGAATCAGTAATCAGTATTGGGTGTTGTCAACAACCTGGAGCAATGTTGATTTTGCCACGGTAACTTTGACTCTGCGGGATTCGAAAAACAAAAAGACCCGGCCCGCTAATTTGACTGAACGTACAAAGAGCATGATCTTGGTTTTAATAATAGCACTACCGATTCACTCCAGAAGATAGTATCCCAAACGCTGCGGCTACCTTACCATCACTCCGACAAGCGAACTTCTGATCGCCATGCTTGTGGCGATAATGGAGCGCTATGGGAACAGGATACGCCTTGTCAGCTTACCCAGTGTTTTGCGAACGCCCTCCGAAACACATCTGGGGACTTGGGGCCGATGATTCTTTCTAGTCCTTCAATATCAAATGTGGGAGCCGAACTGATTCCCCTTTCTTTTGCAACGGATGCTACTTCCTGAAGCCTCGAACCATAGGTGTTTTCGCGCAAAGCCTTCTCCAAGGCCTGCGAATCAAGTCCCTGCTGCTTGGCAATGGCGATGATGGTCTTCAGATCGCCAATGTTCTGTCCGTGATGAAAGTAGGCAGTGAACAGCGCATCGTGAAATGCGTCAAACGCTCCGTGGTCTTTGGCGAACTCTCCCGCCTGCAAGGACAGATGGGAATTATACATGAGAGGATGGGGTTCAATACGGAGATCAATCCCCATATTTTTGCCACGGGTGACCACATTGTTGAAAAAATTTTCGTGGTTCATGCCCGTAAAACAGGTATCCCAGCGCATTCCCTCTCTCGGAGTATTCGCGTGCAACTCAAAGGGCAGCCATTGTACGTTCAGAGTAAATTCTTTTTCCAGTTCTCGTATTATCGCTTTTCCAAGGAAGCAGAAGGGGCAGATATAGTCCGAAAAAATTTGAATCGTAATGGGGGACATGGATTTTCCATTGGGTGCCAGTGTTGATGGTTCATAGACCTTGAAGATGACTCTCTCTCATAATGCGCCAGCCGGGATTCAATGTGAAATCTGCCTGAAGATCAAGTCCCGGATTATCTTTTTATTCTGAGAGATTCATACTTTGAGGCCCATTTCATAGGCCTCGTTTTCGGCTTGTGTTCCCTTTACCTGGTCACCGTCCCATTTTCCGGTCACGGACATGACGCCTTTCTCCCTGGCATCGGTAAAACTTCTGGTGAAAACCTTCAGACTCTCCACGGAACTTGCCACCTGGGAGCCGCCACCGGCACAGGATACGGCGTAGTAGAAGTCTTTGTCGCGGAGCATGGTGTAAATGGGGCAGACCCTGTCGATGAAAACTTTCATCTGGCCATTCATGACGTGGAAATAGACCGGGGTACCCAGGACTATGACGTCGGCGGCGAGCATTTGTTTATGAATTTCGGCCATGTCGTCCTGCTGCGAGCATGAACCCGGATCAGAGATGCAAGCCAGGCAGCCGGTGCAGTAATTGATGTTTTTCTCTGCCAGGCGGATTTTTTCAACCGCATGGCCGGATTTCTGCGCTCCCCGCATGAATGCATCGCAAAGGGCATCGGAGTTGCTGTTTGTTCTGGGACTTGCCGAAATGATAAGTATCTTCTTGCTCATGGATTTTTCCTTTGTGGCATTCGCTGCTTCTGGCAGGATTGCGGAGGCCATTCCTGCCAGAACCGGAGCGACAGCCATGGCGACTCCAGTCTTCAAAAAATCCCGACGCGTATTGGAAACGTGTAACCATTTGAATTTCTTATTGTTTCTATTGCCAGACACGAAGGGCCTCCGTGTGCGTACACATTGCGGTTTTTGGGGATAATGCAGCGAGTCTGAAACAAGACTATTTTTCAATCTGCATCAAGCCCGATAAAGCTTTTATATGTTCCGTGCCTTGGACAGCACGGCCCAGTTCATACAATCCCGATGCGGATCCAAAACTGCCATAGAAAAGCACTACATCGCCCCACGGCGCATAATAGGCGAGTGTACCGGCCTGGGCAGCCTTGACCAAAGGAGTATTGGAAGTGCCCAGCTTCTTGGGAGGATAGAAAATTTTTTCATTGTTGCTGTAATTTTCCACATCAATGCTCAAAGGCAACTGGGCGTACAGGTCTTTGGCTGCCTGGCTGTCATTGAGCTGAAACACGATTGTATTTCCATTAGCGATCATGTTTATCTGCATGGTGGCTTTTTCTCCTGCTGCATTCGATTTGATTTTTTGGATCACCGCGCTGCCTGACATTGAAGCGATAGCGTCAATTCCGTTCAGGCCAACACCAAGGCGGTGCATTTCATCGCCCGCATAGAAGTCTTTGTAGAGCATGAACACATCGCCCCAAGGCGCATAGTAACTCAGCTCTCCCTTTTTCCCGTCATGGTATGCTTCCATTGCGGTGACGCTCAGTTTTTGAGGCGGGTAGAACATCCATTGGGCGTCGCGAAAGTTTTCCAGATCCAGCGATAGCGGCAACTGCTCGTAGAATTCTCTTGCTGCTTGCGTATCATACAGCTGGAAGGTCGCTACATGCCCTTGAGACGTAATTTGCACCGTCATCTCAGACAATTTGAGGGAATGTTCCGCCGCTACGGCCTTGCCCGCCAAACAGGCAAGAAACAAAAATATTGTCATTGCGCACAGCGACACGAACAGGATGCGGTCCAGGTACATACTCATTCAAATATCCTCACATGGAATAACCGGGTTTTTTGTAAAGGAATTGTTCTTTTGCCAGAATTTCCGGTTCATAGACCTTCTCTTTCCAGTCTTCGGGGCGGACTTCCTCAATGGCAACCGTAACAGACGCTTCCGAGCAGCCGGTATATTTGACCACATCCTCAACGATGGCGTCGGCAAGTTGTTGTTTGTCGGTTTCTGATCTTCCCGGCCAAAGCCGGACACTGATGTGAGGCATAGTGTTCTCCCTTGTTCCTTCCGTAGCAGATGCTTCGGAAAATCCGTTTCCACCACGGGCCGGAAATCCGGTCAGTTCGCTGGCCACCACGGTCCCAAGGACGACGGCGCCTTTCGCCATGAATTCTCTGCGACTCAGTCCATTTTTCAAACTTTTTCCGCCTTCGGTAGTCTCAAACTGCCTGAAGAAATCCGCAGCGCTCGAACCGGTTAAGCCTTTAGCCCAACCTCATAGGCCTGATCCATGATCCTGCCCTCCTTGACCGCGCCGGCATCCCAGTGGCCGGTGGAGGAAATGATCCCCATTTCCTTCGTACCGCTCAGACAATCCGTAAAAACTCTGAAACTTTGCACGGTGCTTTCCACCGGAAAGCTGCCACCGGCAGCGGAGATGATGTAATAGACTTCTTTGTTGTTCAATTTACTGTAAATTGGGCACACTCTATCAATGAAAGTTTTCATCTGACCATTGAAAGAGCGAAAGTATACCGGGCTGGCCAGTACCAAAACATCTGCGTTGAGCATCTGTTCAGAAATTTCGGCCATATCATCCTGCTGGGCACATGTTCCTCGACCGCCGATACAGGTGCAGCAGCCGGTACAATAATTGATGTTTTTCTCCGCCAGACGGATTTTTTCAACCGAGTGGCCGGCCTCTTCAGCTCCCCGCATAAAGGCGTCACAGAGAAGATCCGAATTACCGTTTCTTCTAGGACTTGCCGAAATGATCAGTATATTTTTACTCATAAATTCGTCGTGTGTTTGATGATGGCATTCTTCCATCTTTAATTCCAACAATCTCCCCGGCGGGGCTGTCCCTGCCGGGGAGAATCTTCTTCCTATTTCCTTTTGAGCAGCACGCCTGCAAGCACCTCTTTGGCGCCTGCTGCCTGCTTTGCGTCCACTTTTTCGTCAAGCACTTTGATAAAGGCATTCATCTGCTCTTCGGTAAAACCGGTGTTCATTGCCGCTCCCAGGTGGAAGGCGAGTTGACCGGCCGTGCCGCTCATATTGGCAAGAGCCGCGATGGTCGCCAGTTCGCGTTCTTCTTCTGTAAGGACATCCCGGACGAAAATGTCCGCAAACAAATGTTCTTTCAGGAACGTATCCATAACGGGCGAGAAGAGTTGCCATTCAGCGCCGGAAATATCTTTATCAAGCCCGGCTAGCTTTGCCCGTACTGCGGCTCCGTATTTATCCTTATCAAAATCGGCTGGAACGGGGCTGGCCTCTTTGCCTTCCGTATCCTGAATGCCTTTGGCTTTCCGATCTTTCACAACCCCCATGAAGGCCGCCATGCCGTTCAAGCTGCGGGGAAAACCCGTATAGGCATACATCTGGACCAGGACTTCCTTGATTTCATTAATGCTCAGTCCTGCGTCCAGGCCTTCATTCAAAGCAATTTTGAGCCGTTCGATATCACCGCTTGCGGTGAAGGCGGCAATGGTCACAATACATTGCTGCCGGGGATTCAAAGTTTGATCATTGTTCATTTCTTTTGCCTCCAAGCCGGCTGCATTACCCAAAATCCAAAGCAAGGCCGCCAGTATCAAAAGTGGTGTTTTTACAGACATAAACGTCCTCCTATCGTTGGGCGTATTGTTCGTCGGTAACCTTTTCCTTCCATACGACAGCCTTGCCATCCTTGCTGCCGGAGATGACAAGGTGCGTCATTGGGGCATCGGGAGTGGCTCCATGCCAATGATCGACTCCCACCGGGCACCAGACGGTCTCTCCTTCCTTGAATTCGATGACCTTTCCGTCCCGCGTTCCGGTCAGGGCGATACCGTCAGTGACAATCATGTGCTGACCTGCAGGATGCCAGTGCCAGTTGGTCCGGGCTCCGGGCTGGAAGGTAACGTACGCGCCGGAGAAGTGGGCCACGTCGTTGGGCGGGAACAGCATGTCCACCTGGACATCTCCCGTAAAAAACTCAGCGGGCCCTTTGAACGATTTTTGCGAGCCTGCAAGATAGAAAACCTGCGACTTATCTGTTTGGTCCGCGTAGGCCGAAGACGCCAGGAGCGCTAAAATCGTCATGATTAATAAAAGGTGTTTCATTGGATATTCCTCTTAGGCGAGTGCGTTGTACTCATCGTCGGAGACTGGTTCGAGCCATTCGTTGGATTTGCCTTCCGCGGGCACTTCCACGGCAACATGGGCGAACCAGCTATCCTTTGCCGCGCCGTGCCAGTGTTTGGTTTCGGGCGGGATATTGACCACATCCCCGGCGAGAAGTTCGCGGGCCGGCTTTCCCGCCTCCTGGTACCAGCCGCGTCCGCCGGTCACGAGCAGGATCTGTCCGCCTTTGTGGTGGATGTGCCAGAAATTGCGGCATCCCGGTTCGAAGGTGACATTGCCGACGACAACGCCTTCCAGAGAAAGCATGTTCAAATAGCTGGTCCCGGTAAAATATTTCGCGTACGCCTCATTCAGTTCGCCTTTGGGAAAGATACCTTCTCCATTAAATGTATTGCTCATTTCTTTTGTCTCCTTGTTTTTTTGAGGTGGCTTTCGCCGCTTTTTTCATTGGGTCCAAAACAAGCGCCATTCAGGCGCTGTTTGAAAATTATCACTGAACCTCACTTTTGACGTATTGTACCGTTCCTCCGGATAAAACGGGTAGACAATTTCTCCACAGTTGTTGCCTGATCCTCCATAAAACGTTGAGTCTGGTTGTTTTCGATCTTCAGCCTCTGATAAGTGGCTGGAAAGATCGGAGGAACACATGGACGATAAACAAGAATGCGATGCTCTGGAATCCGCACGTGTCGAGCTGGTTCAACGCCTGAGCCGTCGGACGAAAAAATCGTGCTGCCTTGCAACGGCAATTCCAGGGGTCACGTTAGCTAAATACGACCACACCACAGAGCCTAAAAGTTATCTTCGGGGGCCATCGCTTTGTATCCTTGTACAAGGAGCGAAAAAGTTTATTCTTGGTGATGGAGAATATATTTGTGACGCCAATCAATATTTAGTTACCTCGGTCAGTTTGCCGGTAATTAGCGAAGTGACCGCGGCGAGTAAGGAAGTTCCGTTGCTCGGGGTTGGCATGCAATTGGATGTTCGCATGCTGACCCAACTGGTTGTGGAAAGCATCATACCCGTACGGCGCGAATGCCATTGCGAACTCGGGATTGCGGTCAGCAAGGTTACCGCTCCGTTTTTAAGGGCCATAAACAGGCTGTTGGAACTACTGGATACGCCGGCCGATATCCCCATTCTTGCTCCACTTTTTCAAAAAGAAATTTTGTACCGTCTCCTCACTGGCGGAAAGGGAGCTCAACTCTGCAAAATAGCCATGGCGGGCAACTACAGTCATCAGATCGCCCGGGCTATAGAATGGATGCGAAACAATTTTACCAAGCCCTTTCGCGTGGAAGATGTCGCATCGGAAGCGGGGATGAGCACGTCGGCCTTTCATCTTCATTTTCGGTCGGTTACTTCAATGAGCCCTTTGCAGTTTCAGAAATGGATCCGTCTGCATGAAGCCCGACGGATTATGATCATTGAGCATCAGGGCGCTCTCAGAGCCGCTTGCCGGGTTGGTTATGAAAGCCCGTCACAATTCAATCGCGAATACCGGCGTTTATTTGGCGAACCACCGCTAAGAGATATAAAAAAATTGCAAAAGAATGAGGACGGGCAGGAGAATACGACGGGACGTTCACTCTTTTAGGTACCTGTTTTTTCCCTCATGAAAGGGGCAAGAGCTTTTTTAAAAAAACATCGTATGGAGTTATTATTTTATGTGGAGGCGTAACATGCTGTTGCTCGTATTGCTCATCATCGTCTGCCTGGTAATGACCGCCTGTGCCATTCTGAACCAGCCCAGATTCGGGAAGTTGCCCGAAGGTACGCGGCTTGAGCGTATCCAGGCTTCTCCGAATTATACGGATGGGGCATTTAAAAATCAGATTCCAACTCCGACTTTGGCCGAAGGGCAGAGCACGTTTAAAATCATTGTTGCGAATTTGTTCAGCAGCCATGACCGCTTGCGTCCGGAAAAGCCGTTGCCCACCGTCAAAACCAAAGTCAACGGAGCCGGGGCCATCGACCAGGATGCGGATCTGCTGATCTGGCTCGGGCATTCGTCGTACTTTATCAGGCTCGGGGGCAAGACAATACTGGTGGACCCTGTTTTCAGCGATCATGGCGGACCGTTTTCGTTTATCAACAAGACCTTTCCCGGGACGGATATCTACTCCGCCGCGGACATGCCTGAAATAGATTATCTGCTTATTTCTCATGATCACTGGGATCATCTGGACTATCCGACTGTCACAGCATTGCAGCAGAAAGTAAAAAACGTCATTTGCCCCCTCGGCGTCGGCGCCTATTTCGAATATTGGGGCTACCCAAAGGGAAAGATACGTGAAGCTGACTGGAATACGGATCTCTATTTTGAAAACGGGCCACGAATCACCGTTGTTTCAGCCCGGCATTATTCCGGCCGCCTTTTTGAAAAAAACAAGACGCTTTGGGCAGGTTTCGTACTCGAAACACTCGATCGCCGGCTGTTTTTGAGCGGAGATACGGGCTACGGGCCGCATTTTTCCGAAATGGCGCGCGCCTTCGGTCCTTTTGACCTGGTTGCCCTGGACGGCGGGCAGTATGATCCGCGTTGGCCGCTCATCCACATGACGCCGGAACAGGCCGTACGCGCTGCAGAGGATTTGGACGCAAAGTCCATGCTGCTCGCTCATGTCGGTCGTTTTAGCATCTCCACACATCCCTGGGACGAACCGTTTATTCGTGTGAGCGAGGCAAGCAAAAATAAAAAATTTTCCCTGGTGACTCCAAAGATCGGCGAACCCGTATGGTTGGGAGACATGGGTCAGACATTCGGCTGTTGGTGGAAAGGCATCCATTGAGAGGTCAAAGTAAGCGAGCTGGAATTGCAGAACTTAAAAAAAGTAGAGCGAACCGTTTCATCTGTCCGAGAAAAACGGTTCACTCTTACTATTTAGCCCGCTACTATTGCACCAGTTCAATCCGCATGGAAATGGAAGCATTAAGCGTATCCATAACCGAAAGGGGCGCAGTAAGAACTCCCATATTGACGATTCCGTCAAACTGTTCGGATAGTTCCTCATCCTTGTACAGAATCGTGAAATAGTTGCCGTTGACGGCAAAAGAAACATCGCCGTTCAGCCAGCCGTTACGCATGTCGCTTTTGTCATAAGGCAAAGCCTCGCTCATGACGCCGCAGTAGTCATGTTCGTAGCGTTGCAGTCGTACTGTGTACGGCAGCTTGGCGATGAGAGCCTTAGAGGATTTGCTATCGTTCAGTATGGCGGGGATTATGGTTTCTCCGACAACAAGTTGTATTGTCGTTCCATTTTCAAGACTACGCGTCGCGTATCCTTTGCCTTTGCCGTTTTTTTCGGCCTCAGCGCGGCATGGTGCTGCAAACGCCAGCGACCCGAGTGCTATACAACAAATTAGTATCAATTTAATCATTTTTGAATACCTCATTTTTCATAATAGCCTAAAAGAAAAGGTTTTATCAGGTTATGGTCGGAAGTTCGCTTTTTCCGCTTCCATAATTGTCTTAATGAATTTTGCGGGAACTCCGCCGACTATGGAGTCAGGTGCAACATCCTTTGTAACTACCGCTCCCGCGGCCACAATGGCGTTATCACCAATGGTGACACCTTGGAGTATTGTTGCATTCGAGCCAATCCAGACGTTATTGCCGATGACGATGGGAGCCGGATAGTTCCAATGGCGCTTTTCAGGGGCATACCCATGGTTTATGGTTGCCATGACCACCTTGTGGCCGATAAGAGCGCCATCTTTGATGATGATTCCGCCCTGATCCTGAAAATTGCAACAAGCATTGATGAAGACGTTTTTCCCAATGGTCAGATTTTTGCCGAAATCAGTGTAAAACGGGGGAAAAAGGGTAAAGGTTTCATCTACCTGCTTGCCCGTGAGCTCAGACATGAGCTCCCTGACTTCTTCGGGCGTATGATACGCGTTGTTTAGTTTGGCTGTGATACGCATCGCTTCGTTACTGAAGAAGACCAGAAGACTGTGAAGATCCGTACCGCCAACTACGTGCTGACCGTTATTGAAGTGTTCCAATAAGAGTTTCAGGCTCATTGCTTGTTTTTTGTATCCTTGAGTTTAGGCAACCGGCTGCATTTTCTGGTGTTGCGGATTGCGTGCATACAAAAGGGTGATGAGACATGCGAGTATTGCCAAAAAGCCGTAACCGACGGCAATTTGAAAAAGCCCCATAAAATGCGAGAGCTGCCCTGCAATAAAACTTGGAACGGCCGCTCCGGTATAAGACGTCGCGTAGATTAATGAAAAGACTCCAGCGCGTTCCTGCTGCGTCGCGTCTGCGAGCAGGGGCGGATACTCCCGGTCACCACAGCGCCTTGGGCGATGCCCGCTACAGCACTCGTGAGCATAAACGGCACGATAAGAGACCGTTCCAGCGACACCAACAGTCCTGCAACAGCCAGGGTAAACAACACCATGCCCACACGCTGCGCATCGGCTGGAGAAAAACGGGCAGTCAGAGGCCCCCCGAAGGCGCTTGGGAGTAAATAGGATGACAGGACCAGGGCTGCGATTACCGTACTGTCCGAGCCAAGTTGGCTTGCTGCTATTGACGGGCCATAAGCCTGAAAGAATGCGCCCAAGGCCCAAGTGGCAACAAAAGTGCAGGCAGCGACGGGGTAAGCTCGCCGACCGGATTGGGGCAGCGAAAAGGCCGGCCGGAAGGATGCAACAATTCCCGGCCTGCGTTTGACTGTCTCCTTGCTGCAGGAGATCAACACCGAACAAACCGCCAATCCGGCCAGCATTACCCCATAGCACAAAGCTCTAGGAAAGGGACCGTATTCGACAAGTATTCCGGACGCCAGAGCGCCGAAGGTCAAACCGACCATGGGTGCATTGGCGGCGATTACAGCCGCCAGCCAGCGCGGAGATGCAGGAGCTGTGTCGACAACGTATGATGTAATGGTACTGGACGCCAAACCACATGCCAGGCCCAGCAGAAAACGCGCTATGATCAAGGGCAGGGCGCTGTCCACGTTCAACAGAAGTACGCATGAGACGGCCTCAAGTCCAAATATCAAAAAGGTCGTCGGCTTCCGGCCTATGTGGTTTGAAATGCGGCCGAACACGAGCAATGCAGTGACCGCGCCGATAAAGTAGACGACCGCAGTGAGGGACAGGTCTCCGTATGTGAGCCCGTCGGTGCGGCGATAGATGTCATAAAGGGGAATCGGCGCGGCTGAAACGGCAAAGGCCATAAGCAGCGACAGGGTTGCTGCGATAAAACCCAAATTCTTTGTTATCTGTTGCAATTGTTTTGCTCCATTCCTGCGAGCGCTAGTTGCTTCCAAGGGATTCGGATGACTTCTCAATGGCATCGAGCAGCTCATGAAGTTTGCGGGCATCCTCAAAACTCGGAGCCTCGCGCGTGTTGTTCCGAATATCTTTGGCAACCATTGCATAGATACCAGCCACATTGCGCGGGATGACGTTCTCCGGCAAACCGTGGTACATTTCGGCGGGCGGCGTTAACTGTTTAATGTCCGTTTCCTCACCTTGCGCACCGAAAAGGGACAGCTGGGCCATTTGTCCGTGCCCGAAACCGGCAGTGACCTGGATATCGCCCTCCGTCCCGTTGATTTCCCAGAGAAAGTGGGTTCCGCGGGACATCCCGCCGCGATAATGGGCGGAAAACGCGGCGCCGCTTTCCAGTACGCCGTTGACCATGATCTGGTCATCGGAGGTGGCGGTCAGCGTCTCTCCCGTATCGGTAACCCGAACCTGGTCGCGTCGAAGAATCATGCGACCGGAAATGCCGGATAATTCACCAAGCACTTCCCGTACGCCTGCGAGAGTGTGCCCGAAGGGGATGGTCAGCATGGTCGCGCCGGTGGATTTGTCGTTGAGATAAGCGAGATCCGCGACAGTCTCCGGTCCCCAACCTCCCGCGTCGGCAATCAGGGAGGAAGAGAGCACCTTGCCGACATACCCGTCGGCAATCAGCTGCCGCAGATATTTCACTTCGACAGCCGCACGCATCTGCGTCCCCACTGTGTTCACTACGCCTTTTTCTCTGGCCAGCGCGGCAAGCTTGCGAGCCTCCTCTAGACCATTGCCCAAGGGCCATTCGCAGTGTACGTGCTTGCCCGCATTCAGCGCGGCGGTCACCAATCCATAATGGTACGGCACCTTGACCGTCACCACCACGAGATCGATCTCATCGGAGGAAACAAGTTCCTGAGGCGTGGCAAAGGCGTTCTTCAGGCTCAATGCCTTGGCCGTGCGTTGTGCGCTTTCCAGGGTGGAGTTGGCGACTCCGACGACTTCAAATTCTTCGGAAAGAGACTTGAGTGCCGGTATATGTGCGGTGGACGCCCAGTGGCTGTCCGGATTAAGGCCGATGAATCCTACTTTAATCTTGCTCATACTGACATCCTCGGTGCTGGTCCCCAGAGGAAGAGAAATCCGGACCGTTGCACCTGTTTACTGAAAGCAGTCCCTCCGGCCCTGCTGCCTGAGGGACTGCCTTGTTTGTTTCAAAGCCATCACCGCTGAAGTGATGCGTAGTTATAAAAAATTACTGCAGTGCCTTGGTGAAAAACGCGTCCAGTTTGTCAAAGGGGATCATGTCCGTACGGTCGTAGAGGTCGATGTGTCTGGCTCCGGGGACGATGACGAGTTCCTTGGGCTCCTTGGCCATTTTGTAAGCATCCTCGGTGAAGTAGCGGGAGTGCGCTTTCTCGCCCATGATGAACAGAATCGGACGGGGAGAGATCGTATCGACGTAGTTCATCAGCGGGAAGTTCATGAATGCCATGTTGCTTGTGGCTGTGAACGGTCCGTGCGAACGGGGATGATGGCCGCGCTCCATGGCGTAGTACTCCCAGAACTCGCTGCTGATGGGGTCCAGACCATCCGGAATGGAGGTGGTAGGTTTGCTGGGGAAGCCTTCGGGCAACATGGGACTGCCGTTTTCAAAATCCTTCCAGCGCTGTTCGCCAAGCTCGTCGAGCATCTTGCTGCGTTCTTCGTCGGTCATGCTGTCCTGCCATCCGTTACGGATTACACGGCTCATGTCGTACATGCTTGCGGTGGCAACGGCTTTGATGCGGTGATCCACCTGCGCCGCCTTGAGAGCGAATGCGCTGCTGCCGCAGATGCCGATGGCGCCAATTTTGTTTCTATTTACAAAAGAACGTGTTCCCAGGAAGTCGACGCCCGCGCTGAAATCCTCGGAGAATATCTCGGGAGAGGAAATATGCCTGGGCTCGCCACCGCTTTCGCCGTTAAAGGATTCGTCAAAGGCGATTGCTACGAATCCGCGTTCAGCCATTGTTTGCGCATAAATGCCTGCTCCCTGCTCTTTTACTCCGCCATAAGGCGTCCCAATGACGAGAGCAGGATATTTTTTGGCTGCGTCCATGTTTTTAGGGGTATACATATCGGCAGAAATGGTGATCCCGTATCTGTTGGGGTACGAGACTTTTTCGTGATTCACTTTGTCGCTTAATGTAAATGTCTTGTCCCAAGTCATTGTGTCCTCCGCATACGCTAGGTTGGTTGTAAACATGAGGCTGAACCCCAGAATAAGGGTTTTCAGGGCTCCGCTCAGAAAGATATTGTTTTTCATAACACTCTCCTGGTTTGCTGTTCGCTGTGTTCTGTAAGTAAGATCCGGACAGCTCGGATAGAATACCTGTTGCTCTTCAAATGTTGCCCATTTCTCTTTTGGGCTGCATTTGTAGTTGAGTTTTTGGCAGGAGCTGTGGTTAAAATGTCTTGAAAGTGGAGGTGATGCGGATGTCAAATATGATAGAACTACTTGATACGTTTGCAACAATTGACGGCGACGCCGTAGAATCGAAGCTCGCCGGAGTCCGTTTTTTCAAAGACACGAAGCACGTTGCACGGAGGCCGATGCTGTACAATCCGGGTATCTGCATTGTCGCTTCAGGCCATAAGGTCGCCTTTTTAGGGGGGCGGGAATTCCGTTATGATGTCGATAATTATCTGGTCACTTCGGTGTCCATGCCCTTTGAATGCGAGTCGTTTCCCAGTCCGGAAATTCCCTTGCTCGGCATGTTCATCGATATCGATCTTGCGCAATTGAACGATTTGATCAGTCAGATGGATCTGCAAGCCGATGTAGCGAATCTGGATGACAATGATTTACCGCTTGGTATCGGGCCGTCAGCAATGGATGAAGATATGAAAGACGCGGCAATCAAACTCCTCAAGGCACTGCGTACGGAAAGGGAAGCAAAAATTCTGGCTCCGGGGCTGGTTCGGGAGATCTACTACCGGGCTTTGTGCGGCAGTCAGGCGCCCGTGCTTTATTCTCTCGCGAAAAGCAGCGGCGCTTTTTCGCAATTAGCGAGTGTTATCACCATGATGGAAAAAATGTATTCGGAAAAGTTGGACGTACAGCAGTTGGCGGACACGGCGCATATGAGCGTCTCGGCATTTCACAAGGCATTTAAGGAGATAACAGCCAACTCTCCCTTGCAGTATCTCAAGAAAATCAGGCTGTCGCGGGCGCGGGATCTTATCGTGCAGCAAAAGATGAAAGCATACCTTGCGGCAGACGCTGTCGGATACGAAAGTTCATCGCAATTCAGCCGTGAATTCAAACGCCATTTCGGCCAAAGCCCGGCGGAGGTGATACGGGAGATGCGTTAATCGTAGATGCTGATGCAACTCGGGCCAAAGTCACAGGGAAGCATGAGACATCATATGATCAACGAACAGACGGACCCTCAGTGGGAGCTGGCTGGATCCCGTCACCAGATTTACGTCATGCACAAATCCTCCGCTCCAATCCGGGAGCAACCGTACCAGGCGACCGGCTTTTTCCTCGGGTTCCGCCAGGCCTTCATGAAGCATGGCCACTGCATGACCCGCCAGGGCGAAATCGCGGCAGATTTCCACGGAGCTGAAGCTGTACTTTGGCTGCACTTCGACAGTGATTTGCCGGTTCCCTTTGTGCATAGGCCAGCGCCGTCCAAAACGCTGCAGAGCAATACACGGAAGTTGGTGCAGGTCGTGAGGTTCCTTCGGTAAAAAATGGCGCTCAAGAAGTTTGGGAGAGGCGTAAAGAAACGGTTTGATGGTCATCAATTTTCTGGCAATGAGAGGTGGAACAATGGAAGGCCCGATGAGAAAGGCGACGTCGTAAGGATCCGTCCGCATGTCCACGGCATGTTCCACAAAGGTCAGGTCCAGCTGGATGTCAGGCCAGTTTGCCACGAAATCTAATAAAGCATTTTTGAACTCCGGGATGTACATATCCCGGAACATGCAAACTCTGATCAACCCTGAAGGCTTTTGCATGTTTCTGACCACCGCGTCATAGGTGCTTTGCACCTCTTCCAGGATGAATCCGCACCTGTCCAACAGATAAACGCCGTTGTCTGTCAGTTCGACATTCCGCGTGTCCCTGTAAAAAAGAAGCACCCCCATCCGCTCCTCCAGCAATTTTATCCTCCTGGAAAGAGTTGAGGCGCTAATTTTGAGTATTTCCGAAGCCTTGGTGAAACTCTTCTGCCTTGCCACCTCCACCAGCAGTGGAATGTCGTTAATAAAGTCCTGCATGATTATACTCATGAATAAAAAAGAGTTTTCTATTTATATTATTTATTCCATTTGTAGGCATGGTATAAAAAGGTTTGGTGGAATGCAACACGCCTGAAGAAAGCTGATTTCGGGCACCCAACCAAAGGAGAAAGATATGACAATGCAATCAATACTCGAGGACACCACTACTTTTTTGGAGCTTCTCGGTTTGGGGGAGGAACCCCTTGGAGTATACTATTCCGACACCAAGCCGGAAAACGCCTACGGGCCGAAGGTGGGGACACCTATCTCGCGGGAACTGGAGGACCGGGGAGAACTGGACATGCAAGAGGTCATGAAGACCTTCACCTGCGTCATGGGCAGCGTCTGGCTGGCCAGAAAAAAGCATGGCGCGGCTTTTATTTCACCGGAAGAATACGGCTGCGTAGGGGGCGCGTACTACTGTTCGATGATGAAACCCCATCTCAGGTTTATCGAGCATTACGTGTCCACGGGTTTTGAAGGCACGCCCCTTCACGGCGAGCGGTATATGCCCAATCCCGAGGCAATGCGGAAGTTCATGCTCAAGGTGGATCCGCGCAAGGCACCGGCCAAGTATTGTATTTTTAAACCGCTGTCCCTGTTTACCGCCGGCGAGGAGCCGGAGTTCGTCATCTTTTTCGCCCGGCCCGAGGTCTTGTGCGGGCTTTTTATTCAGGCCGTGTTTACCACCGGCGACATGGAGTGCGTGGCCTCTCCTTTTGGTGCGGGCTGTACCAACATGCTCGGCTGGCCCCTGTACTACAAGGAGCAGGGCCTGGAAAAAGCCGTTATCGGCGGACTTGATCCTTCAGCCAGAAAATTCATGAAAACCGATGAAATGACCTTCACCGTACCTTTGAGCTTGTATAAAAAAATGCTGGCTGCTTTGCCAGAATCCATGTTCAACTATGAAACTGACTGGAAGAACGTACGTAAAAAGGTGGAACGGAGCGTCAAAGCCTGGGAGGAAGATTAAGCTACAAGGCGTGCAACGGTAACGATCTGTTCGCGGGCAAAATTTAGCGATGGTCTGAAGCCATAAAACCATTCGGAACACGCAGGCCGGAAGAACAATTTCTTCCGGCCTGCGTTTATTGAGAGTCTTTTGCCTCTTTGCAGGCGACCTTACAAGCGATGCCCTGTGGGAGGCGTCGGCTGCTTTTAGGCTTTTTATTCGTCTGGCATGTGCCAAAAGAAACACCCTGCAACAGGGCATAAAGCTCCATCGCAGGGTGTTGTCGGATTTGCTTCCGTATTATGGCTTCCGTGAGGCGGCTAGAAGCATTCCTCCAGAATCTGCAAGATTTCTTCCTTTGTGAGCACTTTATACCCGTTGGGAAGGATAAAAGTGGACTCGGCAATTTTGGGGAGCATCTCTTTTGTGGCACCCAGCTCTTTGATGGAAGTAACCATGCCGCACTCTTTCATGAATTTTTCCAGCGCGTCCAGGCCTTCTCTGGCAATCGCATCTTTGGTTTTGCCCTCTGAGGAAACGCCCCAGACTTCCGTCGCGAACCGGACGAATTTATCAAGACCGTAAGAATAAATGTGGCGGTAGTAGGGCAGGGAAAGCGCGGCAAGCCCCATGCCGTGGGCGCAATCGGTGTACGCACCGAGCTGGTGCTCAATCATATGCACTTCCCAATCCTGCGCTTTGGAGACCCCCGTGAGGGTATTCAGTGCCATGGTCGCATTCCACATCAGATTACTTCTCGATTCGTAATCTTTCGGATCGGCCAGAGCGGCCTTTACGTTGTCAATCGAAGATTTCAACAAGCCTTCAATGAGGTAGTCAGTGGTATTGTTGTCATTCCCCGTGAAGTACTGCTCCATCAGGTGAGACATGGTATCGAATACGCCGCTGAGCATTTGATAGGTTGATACGGAGAAGGTGTATTCGGGGTTCAGTATTGAAAACTTCGGGTACATCTCGGGCGGAAAGACTCTGCCGGATTTGATTTTTGTCTCTTCGTGCGTGATGACCGAACCGCCGTTCATTTCAGAGCCGGTGCCAACCATTGTCAGGATCGATGCAACCGGAACGGTTTTATTGCTGACATCCTGAAAATCTAGCCAATATTTTTTGAAAGGCTCTTCTTCGCAATAGGCGGACACGGAAATGCCTTTTGCGCAATCAATAACCGAACCACCGCCGACAGCCAGGATAAGGTTGACGTCATTATCACGTACGAGTTTGGCGCCTTCCATGAGCTTGGTGTAGGTCGGATTCGGCACAACGCCCGACAGTTCGACGACCTTTTTGCCCGCATCTTTGAGAATGCCCATGACCTGATCATACAGACCGATGGATTTGATCGCGTTCTTGCCGTATACCAGAAGAACCGTATCACCGTAGGCAGCCAATTCGCCCTTAAGATTATCCAGGGAATTCTTGCCGAAATATATTTTTGTCGGATTGTAGAAAGTAAAATCGAGTATCATGATAAACTCCTTATTTTTTTGAACCAATTATTTTATTAAGTGAATCCTGATGAAACAACTACATAGTAAGGTTCCAACCGGGAAATGTAAGTACCTGTTTGTGTAAGAAGGTTGCCTGATTACAAATTGATCCGCGGATCAGGGGTAAAGCAAGCGCTTTTCCACCCGGTTGAAAGTGGTTCTCCATCAAAGAAAGGGGCAGGGATTTGATTCTTTAAAAGATATGGATGGGTTCGATCACCAAGGTTCTCAGCAACGAAAAAAGGGTTACTTCATTTCTGAAGTAACCCTTTGAAATTCTTGGTGGGCCGTGCGTGGCTCGAACACGCGACTCTCTGCTTAAAAGGCAGATTTATTATTATCATCAACCTTCACATCTCTTCACATAAAATTTGATAAATCAGACATTTATCTTTTACTGTCTTCATGTCGCAATTCAAAAATTCACCTTCTTTTAGCTCAAAAAGCGGGACAATAGCGGGACAACTTTTCAGCTTCGCATAATGAGGAAGAAGCCCATGGCGAAATGGATTAAGTGCAAAACACCTGGTGTCCGGTATCGCGAACATACGAGCAGAAAGCACGGCGTTCGTGCTGATCGGTATTTTTCAATTCGCTATAAGCTGGCAGGTAAGGACAAAGAAGAAGCTCTGGGCTGGGCATCAGCTGGCTGGACAGAACAAAAGGCCGCCGAACACCTTGCCGAGCTGAAAAAAGCGCATCGTACGGGTGACGGAGAAAGAACGCTTTCCGAAAAGCGCGCCAAAGCGGATATAATCCGCCAGGAAAAAGAGCAATTGCGTCAGGTTCAAGAAAAAGAGTCCATTACCTTTGGCCAGGTCTTCGAATCGCATTATTGGCCGCACGTCAAAAGCTATAAAACAGCGCGTGTCATTGCTACCGAGCGTTCGATGTATGACAAATGGATGAAAGCGGACATCGCAAACAAGTCAATGAAAGAAATCGTCCCGTTTCATCTTGAGAAAATACGTAAGACACTGCGAGATGCTGGCAGATCCCCACGTACGCAGGATTTGCCCATTGCCTTGGTCCGCCAAGTCTACAATTTCGCCTTGGGGTCAGAGCTCTACATGGGGACAAACCCTGCCCACCAGTGGAAGGAGCAAGCAAAACTCAAGGGACGTGCGCAAGTCAAAGATGCCAAACGTGTTCGCTTTCTGACGGAAGAAGAAGCTGCTACGCTTCTTGATGCCCTCAAAAAAGTAAGTCGAGATGTGTATGACGCGGCCTTGCTGAGTCTTTATACGGGAATGCGCGCGGGAGAAATCTTTACCCTGACCTGGAGCAACGTGGATTTTGCCACGGGAATCTTGACTCTGCTGGATACGAAAAACGGCAAGACACGGGCCGCCTACTTGACCGACCGAACCACACGTATGATGCAACGCCGATTTGCCAACAAAAAGGAAAATGATCTCGTTTTCCCCGCCCGTGGAGGCAATGTCACGATCCGTATTTCTAATAGTTATCGCAAGGTCGTCAAGGATCTTGGCCTAAATGACGGCATAACCGACTCGCGCCAGAAAATAGTTTTCCATACCCTGAGACATACGTTCGCCTCCTGGCTGGTGCAGCAAGGCACAGATCTCTATACTGTCAAAGAGCTGATGGGACACAAATCCCTGACCATGACCGAACGGTACGCCCATCTTGCCCCTGAAGGGCTGCGCGCTGCGGTGAATAAGTTTGATGAGGGGGAAAGAGGGAAGGCAGTTTTAAGCGGAGTTGAAAACGTATGAGATGTAGCGGTCGCAACTGGATCTGCCCAATCGCATTGAACAATCTGATAATCTGAAGGCCTATCTCATACTTTTTTGGGCGACGCATTTGGACTCAAAAAAAAGGCCTAAAAAAAATGCTTATTTGTACAGTTCGTACATAGTAACTTTGTTGCGTCCCTGTTCCTTGCTTCCATACAAAGCTATGTCCGCATATTTAACCAGAAGGTCCGGAGAACCGTTAATGTCTGGGGTGAGCGTAGCCATACCGAGACTTATGGTAACTATTCCATATGGCGATTTAGTATGTTCCATAGCTAAATTTTCAATCGATTGCCGCATGGTTTCCGCTATGGATAGTACTCCCTCTTCGTCATTTTCCACAATGGCAGCAAATTCTTCACCGCCATATCTGGCAAAAATATCTGTCGGCCTTCTCAAAGAGTCATTTAGGGTTTTAGCTACCGCAGCGAGACAAGTGTCTCCCTGAAGATGACCATATGAATCGTTATATTGTTTAAAAAAATCAATATCCAAAATAATGAGTGACAGTGGCTGTCTGTTTCTTTGGTGCATACGCCATAAATACTTGAGGCTGTGATCGAACCAACGTCTGTTGAATACGCCGGTCAGGGCATCGGTTTGGGAGAGTTCCTGTAGATGAAGATTGGCCTCCTCAAGTTTAATAGTTCTCTCGTTCACAGCATCGACCAATGCATTGAAGCCTTCAATCAAATCACCAATTTCGTCGTTTCGAATCTTTTTTAAATGAGGTAGTTCGTTGTTCATATCCATGCTTCTTACCTTTTTTGCGCTGTGCTGCAGAGGTAAAAAATAAAAATGCAGTGTGGCAAAAATAACGACAACGTTTATAAATACAAGAAGCATTAGCTCAGAAGAGACATCTATAATAAACTCCTCTCGGACAGGAATGAGATTTTTATCAATGTTGGTATGCACCATTACAACCCAGCCCAGAGATTCGATGGTTGAAAATGCGGCAATATCAGTTGTTCCTTCTTCATTAGTGACAACATCAACTCCTTCAACACTATTGGCATTTTTATAAAATTGGTATAATTTCTGATTCCGTATAGGCTTAAACACCAGATTCTCACCTGCCGATTCGATAATAATTTTATCTGATTCCGATATGACAATGCTTTCAAATAATTTCTCCGTTGCTTTTTGATTTACAATAGAATTCAATAGCTGTGTTGAAATACGAACCGGTGCAGCTAGCACCGCAATAAGTGTTCCAGAACTATCACATATTGAATCAGCAAAAAATAACAGCAGTTCATCTGTGTACTTGGAACGAAATACTTTGCTGATAACAACCCCTTCTTTTTGCTTGGCTCGCACAAACCACTCAAATTGATCGTAAGTCCTTATGTCCTGAACTAAAGTATGTGGTCCGCCTGCTATTATTGGTACTCCATCTGTACTGAGAATAAATAGTCCTTGAGAAAATAAATCAACTTCTCTTAAAGTATTTTCCAAAATATTTCCAAGACGGTCTTTTGACAAATTAAGATCGTCTGTGAGTAGTTGAACAAGTACTCGTATAAATTTAACTCGCTGTTGGATTTTACTTTCAATTTCTTCAGAAAGTTCCTGGGCTTCATTCAACTGATTACTTTTCAAATCCGTCAGATATGATTCGATTGTGTCATAATATACAGGGACCTCAGTAGTTATTGAAATAACCAGAAGTATACAAGTTGCGATGACAGACAATTTAAACGGGATGCTTCTAAGGACAGCGATGGACTTCATAAGTTATTTTTTGGGCTTTGAAAAAAGTTTGTTCACATATTGAGACTTATTAGAATTTTAACATCACTAAGCCAATATGGATAGCATTTTTTTGAACATGCCCGCTTTTTATTGCAAAACCCGAGGGGGAGGGCGACAACTATTCTTTCAGTTTGGTAGACAAACAGTTTTTGAAGCACTCCATTCTTCATCATTTCTTCATTTGGTGTATCTTAAATATTGCCCTGAAAATGAGGAAACAAATTATTCTATACTAAGATTGTCTGGTATTTGTGTTTCCGCAGAACACAATGAATTTATTCTATCAAGTAGTTAAAAATATTATTTCTTATAAATAATACCAGCAAACACTTTTACATACAGTATATTCACGGAGTTCTTTATGCTTAACATGCGTATTTCTCACAGATTAATAATTTTATCTATTTTTACTTCTTTGATGACAGTAATAGTTGGCATCTTTGGGTATAGTGGAATATCAATAATTGTTGACAGTCTTGATTTGTTGTCGAACGATAATATACCTTGCACGCTGTATCTTTTTCAAATAAAGCAAAATATTGATGGCATCCGACGTGCTGAGCTGAATTCACATATACATTATGAGAAATCTGGAGATGTAGTTAAAGATGAAGAAGCAAAATTAAAAAGTGCAATGGAAAAAATTGCAAATAGTATTCAAAAATATGAATCATCTCCAATGCCTGCCGATGAAAGTGCTATGTGGAATTCATTTAAGCTCTATTTCAATAAATTTGAAGAAAATGTTCAAGACTCTCTGAGTTTGTTAAATAAGGGGAAAGCAAGCCAAGCTCTTGAAATTTCAACAGTAGACGGTAGCTACAATTATCGTCAAGCATCATCGTTTATTGATCAGTTAGTTGCTTTTACGTCAAATGAGATGCATGACAATTCTGTAAATTCTTTTATTTCTGCCAACAACTACAAAACTTGGATTATTGTTGGAATCATAGTCTGCATTAGCGCATCAGCAATCTTGTCATTAATTATATCTTTGGCAATTAGTAAATCATTAAAAAGGATTTTAAATTACACATTTTCTGTTGCGAGTGGAGATTTAGAATCAAAGATAAGTATATCTAAAAAAAATGAATTTGGCATGATCGCAAATAATGTTGAACACATGGTAAACCAATTAAAAAATAAAATTCTAGAAGCTGATGATCAAACTCGTCAAATAGAAATCCAAGTTGAAGAAGCAAATAATGCAAAATTGCTTGCACAAACTTCGCTTCAAAAAGCCGAACGGGCTAAAGCCAACGGCATGCTTCAAGCTGCTCAGGAACTTGAAGGTGTGGTGGAGGTTATAACCTCAGCCTCTGAAGAACTTTCGATTCAGATCACACAATCTAGTCGAGGAGCGGAAGAGCAATTCCAGCAGATAAATGGAATGGTAATATCAATGGAGGAAATGAACGTTACGGTACTTGACGTTGCTAAAAATGCTTCCCGAGCATCAGAAGCTTCGGATGGAGCACGAAGTAAAGCTCAGCAGGGAGCCATTATAGTTAGTCAAGTTGTTGGCGCTATAAATGAAGTACAGAAACAAGCTTTGACCCTTAAGGCCGATATGGGCGGGTTGAGCTTGCAAGCAGAAGGGATAGGACAAATAATCAACGTCATCTCTGATATTGCAGACCAGACTAATTTGCTTGCATTGAATGCAGCTATTGAGGCAGCACGCGCCGGTGAAGCGGGCAGAGGGTTTGCTGTTGTTGCGGATGAGGTACGTAAGCTGGCTGAGAAAACTATGACTGCGACTAGGGAAGTGGATGAAGCGATTCGCGGTATACAGGATGGTACCCGCAAAAATATGGATAATGTGGACCGTACCACTCAGACAATTGCAGAAGTCACCAGCCAAGCCGAGATGTCTGGAGAAACACTTAATGAAATAGTTAGCATGGTTAATCAATCTTCCGATCAAGTGCGGGCTATTGCAACAGCTTCCGAAGAACAATCTGCCACGAGTGAAGGAATTAAACACTCTATAGAGTGCGTCGCTTCTATTTCTTCTGATACCACCCAAGCAATGGGGCAGGCCGAATATGCAGTTTCAGAACTTGCCAGGCAAGCCCAAGTCCTTCAAGAGCTTATTAAGTCGATGAAAAGTAATAATAAAGAATCCACAGAGAGCCAGAATCTTACTATTAAAAAAAGATAAGATGAGTAGATTAGCTCTCTATTTTCTTATTCTGAAGAAAAAGCATGTCAGGCTACGACTGCTACAGATCATTTTATAGAAATCTTATGAAGCGCTCCTTTTCTAATCCTATTGAGAGATCCCCCGGCTTTGCCGGGGCGGCCATAGAAGTTTGACTTTTGCGGGAATAGAACAAAGCCTCCCCGGTGAGTTGCTCAGAGTGAGCACAGGAGAGGCTTAATGAAGAGTAAGTCGAGCCTATGTCACACACGTTGGGACTAAAAGTATCATATAGTTTGGGTACCGAAATATCGCCGCAAAGTTTTGTTCTGAAAAATTCGTGCACACCTGGGAGAGGTCTTCCATAAGTTGGCCAAGCAGCGAGAGTGCGAAATTCTAGAAGGGCATTTGTGCAAAGACCATGTCCATATGTACATAGCCATTGCGCCGAAGTATTCCGTGGCGCAAGTCGTAGGTTTCATGATAGGAAAAAGTGCAATCCACATAGCCCGAGAAGTTCAGAACAGAGCAAGAGGCTTTGCTGGCAAGAGTTTCTGGGCGCGTGGGTATTTTATTTCAACCGTTGGTCGGGATGAGAAAGTGATTCGCGAATATATCCGGAAGCAGGAGCAGGAAGATCAGCGGATTAAACAGTTGAAATGCCGCCTTTAGGCGGTTCTTAAAGCCGCTTTGAGCGGCTCACAGACCCAATCCCTCGGCTTTGCCGGGGGTACATGACTAAATAATCTATTTATGTCATGTACACTACCTTACTTAAGGCAATTTTTGCTGCTCGGACGAATGCAAAAGATTTTTGATTTGCGTTGTTGTTCCAAAATCAATAGACAAATATACATCACACGAACACAAGACTATCTTTTTTTTAAAAAGGAGAAGATATACACGTCATGACCAAACTGAAAACACTATTTCATATCATCACTTAAATTCCTACGTGTACGATTTGATCTTGCACATGCATTCCTCCTGCATGCGCGAACCTCAACCTTTCAGCCCGTATCCGTCATCTTTGGGGCACATCAAGGTAGGCATACTAATTCAAACCCATTAAACGATGAAACTTAACGAGGTAAAAAGACGGAAACAGTCGTCCAATTGTCATGACTGCTCGCGAATTGAACGCTCCCGTCATGAAGTTCGATAATTCTTTTCACTATGGCCAGTCCCAACCCGGATCCACCATGGATCAAGGAGCGAGATTTCTCGACCCGGTAGAATTGTTCGAAAATACGGGGAATGTCCGCTTCGGGCACATCTGGTCCCGAATTGCCTATTACGACGGCCACTCCGTCATCTGACGGTTTAGCCAAGACAGTTACCTGACCACCGTCCATATTATACTTCAGGGCGTTGTCCAGAAGGTTGGAAAACGCTCTGGTCAGCTTTTCGACGTCTCCGGTCACAATAAGCCGTTCCGGAAGGTCCACATCGATGCGTATCCGGCAGGCCTCACCTATGAAACGATAATCGGTGACGAGTGACATCATAACCTGCGCAAGATCCATCGGCTTTTTTGTTGCTGTGGACTGAATCTCCAAAGAGGAAAGATCCAGCAAGCTCTTCACCAGCCGTTCCATACGCAACACCTGTGTGGTCATCCGCTCATGGCTTTCCGCCTGCGGGTCCGGTCCCCCCTCCACCACTCCGGAACGAATGTCATCCAGAGCCAGTCGCATCATGGTCAACGGAGTCTTCAATTCGTGAGATGCATCGGCAAGCAGGCGTTTTTGCCGCAAAAAGGCGTGCTGTAACCTATCAAAGACTTTATTGAGGGTCTGTGCCAGGGTGTCGAATTCATCATGGTTGCCGGATGTCGGAACTCTCCGATTCAGATGTTTTTCACTGATTTCTCTCGCTTGTTCGTTGATTTGGCGGACGGGGTTCAGAATGATGCCCGCAACAAAATAGCTGATCCCTGCCAGCAGGAGTACTGAAAACAGCAGGCCTCCAGCAACACCCGCGACAGTGTCTTCGAGCTCTTCCTGCAGTTTCTCGATGGGACGGCCGATGCAAATCAGATACTTTTTCCCGTTGCTGGAAACCGGGACGATTTTTACACGGAAGGTGTCGTCCTTTATTCCCGCGTACCTGGGATCATGTTTCGGGAGATCAAAATCCACGGTATCGCCCCTGTCGGAATCTGGCCACTGCATTGCAATGCGTTTTGCCAGGGAAGAACGATACAAAGAAGCCCCGGATTCAGAATCCCTGATTTCCACCCAATACTGTTCGCTCTCTCTTTGAGTTACGGAAGATGCGTCCTTGCCGTTCGCGAAATTTTCAACAAACTGTTCAGCTGTGCTTTTCAACTCCGCGTCGATAAGGCGGTACGGCTGTTCCACCATCTCCATAAGAATGAAACAGGAAAAAATGAGACTGGCCACAAATCCGGCAGCCGTAATCAACAGAGTGATTTTCAGCCTGACAGTCATGGAGCTTCATCCTTGATGATATACCCGACGCCCCGAATGGTTCGTATGATGGTGCTGTCGGAATCTCCGATTTTCTTGCGTAAATTCTTGATATGTACATCTATGAAATTCGACATACTGAAAGGATCAAAAGCGTCGCCCCAGACATGTTCGGCCAGGCTGAATCGGGACACAGCCCTGTTCTTGTTGTATAGAAAAAATTCAAGGATGGAAAATTCCCTTGCTGTCAGGTCCAAACGCACGCTTCCTCTGCTCACTTCACGGCTTATTGTGTCAAGGCTCAAATCTGCAACCTGCAACACCGTGCCGGACTGCCCGCCGAACCTCCGCAACAAAGCCCGCACCCGTGCAAGTAATTCATCAAGTGAAAAGGGTTTGGCCAGGTAGTCGTCCGCGCCCAGGTCAAGCCCCTTGATTTTGTCATCGATGTCTCCTTTGGCGGTAAGCATCAACACAGGGGTGTTGTCCCCGGTTTTTCTGATGGTCTGAAGCACCGAGAGACCATCCCGTCTAGGGAGCATGATGTCCAGGATGATCAGATCCACCGGCGTATCGAAAAGTTTTTCCAAGGCCTCATCACCATCAAGTGCGGTTCCCACCAGATAACGCTGCTTCTCGAAAGTTCTTCTGAGTTGCTCCAACAAGGATTGTTCATCATCAACGATCAGTATGCGCATGACTCCATCCTTGAGTAATGTATTACGTACGCCATCGACATTTTCGGGTCATGGAGGAAGTCGTATTGGCCTTCATCCGCATGCTGTGAGATTGGCGTTGCCTCCATTTCCAGAAATACACAAGGACGACCATACCACATCCGGCAGAGGTGCACACGGTGATCCAGCGCAAATTTTGCATTACCAGCTGCTCGTTTCGCCCGAACCAATATCCTGAAGCAGCCAGGACCATGACCCACACTGCCGCCCCCAGGAAAGTGGAGGCGCAAAATGTGAAAATATTCATCCGGGCCAGTCCCGCCGGGAGCGAAATATATTGACGGATCACCGGCAGCAGTCGGCCGGTGAACATGCTTATATGCCCGTGACGGTCGAAAAAACGTTCGGCCTTTTCCAGAGAGCCCGGACTGACCAGGAGCAGGCGGCCGTGCTTTTCGAGAAACGGCCTGCCTAATCGCGCAGCAAGCCAGTAATTGAACAGCGCACCCAGGAGGCTTCCCAGAGTACCGCTCAGGATGACAATGCCGAGGTTCATCTTTCCTGTGGCAGCCAGATACGCTGCAGGTGGTATCACGACTTCGCTGGGAAAGGGAAAAAAGGAGGACTCCAGGGCCATGAGCATAAGTATGCCGGCGTATCCGTATTCCCCTATGGCGGATGTTAAATACATGACGATCTGGTGCATCATACGGGTTTATTCCTGTTTGAAGTCTGATCCGAGTCCCGGTTTTCGAAATGAACCCCACAATTGCCGCCGCATAGCCCCACTTCGACTATGTCACGCTGGTCGATGGGAAAAATTTTGCAGGACAGTGGGCGGCGTGTACCGTGGACCATGCACTTTCGATCGTTCATAAGCATGGGACAAGTTAAGAGCATGTTGCAGCAATGGCCGCATTGCCGACAAGTTCCCTCACGTTGCATGAGCTGTTGCCTGACATATTCCTTACGAAAGTGCACCAGGCAGAAGCGCCTTGTTTTCCCGATGCAGTGGACAACTACTCGGGAATTGACGAAAAAATGGACAAAACTGGAACTAAAACGGCTTGTCATGGATGCGACGGAAGCCTCCTTGCTCCGTCGCAATCCCAATGATGTGAAATGCATCTTGTTTTTCCTTTAGTAACCTACTGTTATTTTTGAGAGAGCCCCCCGGAGACTCCGTCTGTTCCCCATGAATCGAAATACGTATCCAGAACATGGGTAGGACCGAATGGCATGTGCCCATAGCGCAGAGACAGCTGTCTTCTGGCATCACGTACGGAAGTTCCATCCTCCGTCACTTTCCAGATGGCGGCTGCGAGGCCGGAGCGATCCGCTCCGGCCTTGCAGTGCATAAGTACCGGCCGGGGGACCGTGTTCATCAAATGCATCAGTTTTTTCAACTCTTGAGCCGATGGAGGGCGACTAGCGCCAATCCCGTCAAAGTCAAAATGGCGGATTCCCAGGTCACGGGCTGTTCTGATTTCTTCCAGGTACCATCCCTTGTCCGGCCGTTTCCCCCGCAGGTTGATGATCGATCGGAGATGGTATTTTCGAGCATAATGCTCCAGTTCATCCCGATCCAGTTGAGCCGAACGATAGGCCTCATCGGGCGTGATGACGTGGAAATTACCTTGCTCTTCAATATAGCAGAGGAGCGCCATGAACAGAATCGTCAGCAGGGAGAGACCGGCAACCATTATGTTGACGTACTTTTTCCGTGAAAAGGCCATTAGCTATTCTCATTTTCAACACGTTCGAAATTAATTGGCAGGTACAACCTCAATTCTGGCTTGCCTTGTTCGATACCACTCAAACGTTGTAAGCACGATTATCGCAATAGCGAAGACCAAATTGACGGTGCCCATGCTTATCCCAAGCCCATGTTCTGAAGGGCTCTGAATCAGGTAATCGCCGAGAGAGGCTCCCAAGGGACGGGTCAATACATAAGCTGCCCAGAACGCTGCCACGGCATTGAGTTTCAGGGTGTAATAGGCCAGAATAACAAGGCCGATCATCCCGGCGAAAAGCAGTAGGGCCATATCATACCCTAAAGCTAGAGATTCTGAAATAAGATCTCCGACACCTGTTCCCAGTGCAAAGGCAAACAGGATGACAATCCAGTAAAAACATTCCCTTTTGCCCGTATCTATGGAGTGAATCGAGAGTGTTCCTTCCTTGCGATACCACAATGCGAACCCGGCCAGCATCATGACGGTAAACGTGATGCTGAGGGGAACCAGGCCCACACCTGCGAGATCCACTAGCATGTCCGTCACCAATGTGCCGACAATGCTCATCAGGACCACGAGCGCCCAATAGTTGGCGACCACGTACCGTTTAAATTTGAAAAACTGGAGATAGAGTCCGTAGGCCATGAGGCCGACCATAAGCAAGGTAGTGAGGGGCATTCCCCAGCCCAGTCCGAAAGACAGATAATCAGCACCGGTTTCACCAACGGTAGTGGAAAGCGTTTTGATCAGCCAGAACACCAGGGTGACTTCGGGCACTCGAAGGAGTCCTCTTCTCAAGGGGGACACAGTTGCGGTCGTCATGTAATAATTCCTTTATTTTTTTAGGATAAAACCTTGTTTATTCGATAGGTCAAAGACTAAAGGGTACGGGCGCCGGCATGATTACGTGCAGTCCGATTCCATGCTGCCCGCCGGAAGCAGGCTGAAGTCGAACTGGGCTCGTTGGCAGACTGCATCTTCAGCTTTGTTGAGGATCATGGCTTGTTTTCATTGGGCTATGTCTTCTTCCTGCAGCTCTTTAAGACCGGTATGGCGCAGGAACAACGCTTCCAGGCCGGACGCATCGGAGCGAACGTCCTGAATTTTCCAACCGCGCCGCCACAATTCTCCCCAAAGTGCGGAAAGCTCCTTGGATGATTGCGTCAGGAACTGGACGCGCCACCAGCCGTTCTCGTTCCCCAGGATTTTCATCTTATCCGGAATTGTTGTAAAATCAGGCATTGATTCCAACCGTAAAAGGTGACTCCGGCCTTCTCCAAATTCTGCCAGAAATTCACCGACTTCTCCTTCAATACGGGTTCGACCATTATCAATGATTCCGATTTTATTGCACAACCGGTCAATGTCATCCAGAAGACGCGTACACAGCAGCACGCTGCTATCGTTCTCCCTGGCAAATTGAGCCAGCAAATCATGAATTTCACGCCTGCCTTTGGAATCAAAGCCGTTGGTTGGTTCGTCCAGAATTAGCAATTTGGGATGTGACAACAGTGCTCTTGCCAAAACCAAGCGCTGCCGCATTCCTTTGGAATAAGAACTGATGGGGAGATGCATCACGTTGCTGAGTCCTACTTTTTCCAGAAGCTCATCCAATTCCGAATCGGTAGATTGGATGTTATAAAGGCGTCCATACCAGCCAAGGTCGTCAACAGCTGTCATGGATTCGTAGAACTCTGACTTTTCCGGCATAAAGCCTATCTGTCTGCGAATAGCAACAGAATCTCCCGCAGGATCACATCCTAAAACCCTTACCAAGCCACTTGAATAGGCGCGCAAACCTAGCAAGACGTATATGATCGTTGTTTTCCCCGCACCTTTAGATCCCAAAAGGCCATAGACATCGCCAGGGTTTAGATGCAAATCAATACCTTTGAGTACGTCTTTGCCATCCATGTTCATTTGAAGATTTTTTATCTTGATCATATCGGGTTCCTGAAGTTGCCCATGGCCGGGCACAATTCGACCGACCATGGGCGTATCCCCGTCGCCCTAAAAAAGCAGGCTCCAGGGGGGATTAATTTACAAATTCATTAGTCCCGTTCATGCTCTTCGTGGTCGCGTCCATGCTCTTCGTGTTCATGATCGTGCTCTTCGTGCCCATCATGATATTCGTGGTCCTTTTTGTCCTTGTGCATGGCCAGAACCTTTCCCGAACCGGCATCCAGCATTACTTCCATGATGGTGTTGTCAGGAGCCACGACCTCTACGCTGTAGACGAGAAATCCATTTTCATCATCAATCTTAACTTTTAAAATTTGCCCCTGAACCGTTTTCAACGCAGTTTGCATGGCTTGGTCCATGGTAATTTTTGCCATTACTGGATATTCCGACTCGGACTGAGTGGTTATCTGAATGGTTCCAGTGGTGATCTCGCCTTTTTCAGAATCCGCGAGTCCCTTTCCCGGCATCAGTAAAAGACTGAAAAGGGCGCAGCTCATAAAGATGGGAATCAAATGTTTTTTCATAATAAAATCTCCTGTAATAGAGTTTGATTCGACAGTAGCGCTACCTCCAAAGTGGCACCGGTTTCCTGCCGTTTGAAATGAAATTAAAGGAGCATCATGAAGGAAAAATGAAGGGAAAGGAGTTTTGCTTGTTTCGAACGAAAAAATTGAATCCGAAAAAAGGAGACGCCACTTCTGATGTCACGGCGTTCTGGAATTCAAACGGAACGTCACAAGGCTGGTTGAAGTAAGGAAAAATCTGTTTTCGACATAGTCGAAAGCCTAGGAATCAAGCTGAACTTACTCATGGCTGTAGAAAAAAGCCGAGAAATGGACTGCTTTCCTAGCCTTGAACGGCAAACTCTGACAAATGAGCTGCTCGGTTCGGAAATCGCCGATACAGGATTAAGTGAAGTAGTCTCGACTAGATCTGACAATCATCCATTAGTGGGAGAGGGTGTCCCAGATATTTTCCGGGACACTTTCACTTTAAGTCCAGAATTACCAAAATTATGAGTATGCCTTATACTCAGAAAATCTTTGTCGTTTTTTAACGAATAAAATTGGTGCTGGCGCGCTCTTCCAGTTCGGGAAGGGGAATGCCAGCCTTCAATCCGGCCTCCTTGCATTTAAGAAGCCATGCCATATTTTTGCCAAGGGCACGCATTATCTGGACACCTTCTTCATCTTTCATGACATCTTCCGGCGTGTTACCATGCACCATGTTCCAGTACCTTGAAGAGACCACCGGCATCTCGCCCCAAGTGAGATATTTATTCAATTGGTCAAGGGTAGCTGTGGTCCCGGCCCTTCTTGCCGAAACCAGCACTGCACCAGGCTTCAATCTGAATACCTTATTCCCGGAACAAAATGTCGAGAAAAAGGCTCGATCCATGAATGACGTCATAGCCCCCGAGGCGGCTGCATAGTGCACGGGAGATCCAAATACAAAACCATCCGTCGATTTCGCCAATTTTGCGAACTCGTTAACTTTGTCATTAAACACACAGTGCCCGATCTCCGCGCATTTACGGCAGGCGATACACCCGGCAAGAGGCTTAGTGCCTACCTGGAAAATTTCAAACCCGATCCCCTCACTGTTCAAGGCTTCACCCACAACACTCAAGGCCGTATAGGTACAGCCGTAGGGATGGGGGCTTCCGTTGACAAGCGCTACTTTCATTATCTTCACCTTTATACTTTCTTAATTGTTATGGCAGCACGTTGCGACTGCCCTAAGGTGATGGCACACCATTCTAATCTTTTCTTGAAATGTGTTTTTTCCAGAATCGAACGGCCTCTTCGATCCACCCCTCGGCGTCCGTGCCTGTTCCAAGGCCGAAACCGTGGCTAGCGTGCTGAAACTTATGGTATTCAACATCTATCCCAGCAGAGCGCATGGCATTGACGCGCCTCTCCACGGCGGACACGTTCACTATGGGATCGTCTCCGCTGACCATGACAAAGGTTGGCGGGTCGGTTTTCGAGAATTCCGAATGGCCGGTATACGCCATGATGATCGCTGCGGGCTTGGGCAGATTGTCGCCGCCAAAGGCGACAGCACCGTGCGTACCTATATACGCGACCATTCGGGCCCCGGCTGAACCACCCCATAATGAATAATCTGCGACACCTACTTCCAGGCTCTCCGCATTCTTGAATATGTAGGACATGGCGGCGGCCAGGTCTTCCGTGGCGTAGCGCCCGTTTTCCACACGATATTTCAGTACGAATGCGTTGTAGCCTCGCTTGCTCAGTTCCAACGCGTGCGGGAAGCCTTCATGGATGGAGCCGACATACGAAAAGCCTCCGCCGGGGCAGACAATGGCAAAGGGTGCACCTGGATTCCCCTTAAAGAAGAACAATCCGGTGTCGTTTTTCGCAGGGTCCTCCGTCTTTTGTTGTTCCGAATAGAAATCATAGAAGATGGTGCGTCCTGCGGCGACCTCATCGACCATGGCGTTCAACACGTCCACTGTCGTCTCCACATGGATATGGCTGTGGTACGGCAGAAGTGAATGAATGCCGGTCAAAGGCATGTCACCATCAGGTTTGCCCCAGGCGTTGGGTAATATAAGCTGTGAGAATTCGGCAAAGGCGGGATTCTCCAGGACATCTCTCACAGAATCACGCGCCGTTATGTGTTCAAAGACGTTCACATCACTATCCTTTTCAGGTGCTGCTTCCGCCTGAGCATACGCGGGAAAGCAAGCGGCAAGGAACAGCAAAACCAGCATGCCCCATGCCGCCTCACGCAAATTTAGTTGAAAGCCACACATTAGGCTTACTTGCCGACCCGTTTTGCGTACTCCGCGGGATAGCGGTCTCCGGCGACCTTGATCCTCGCCAACGCGTCGTTCAGATCGTTAAGCTCATCGACGGTCAATGCGGTATCCGCCGCACCGAAGTTTTCTTCCATGCGGTGTATCTTGGTCGTACCGGGAATGGGGGCAATCCACGGCTTTTGCGCCAACACCCAGGTCAGGGCGATCTGGGCCTGAGTGGCGTTCTTTTTCGTCGCGATCTCCCGGACCAGTTCCACCAGCACTTGGTTGGCGTCCAAATTTTCCGGGCTGAAACGGGGGACAATGCTACGGAAGTCATCCTTGCCGAATGTAGCAGTCTTGTCGAAGCGTCCGGTAAGGAACCCCTTGCCCAGTGGGCTGAAAGGTACGAACCCGATGCCGAGTTCTTCCAATACCGGCAGAAGCTCCTCTTCAGGCTGCCGCCACATCATGGAGTATTCGCTCTGGATGGCGGCAACGGGCAGGACCGCATGGGCGCGGCGGATGGTCTCCACCCCGGCCTCGGACAGCCCCCAGTGTTTCACCTTGCCCGCCTCGACCAGTTCCTTGACCACCCCGGCCACGTCCTCGACGGGAACCTCAGGATCGACCCGGTGCAGGTAGTAAAGGTCTATCGCATCGACACCGAGCCGTTTGAGCGACCCTTCCACGGATTCGCGGATTATCTCGGGCTTGCTGTCCAGAATCTGCTTCCCATCCACGATTTGGATGCCGAACTTGGTAGCGATGACAACCTCCCCTTTGAAGGGGGCCAGGGCTTCACCAACCAATTCTTCGTTGGCATAAGGGCCGTAAACCTCGGCGGTGTCGAAGAAAGTGACGCCCAGCTCAACCGCCTTCCGGATCAGGGCGATCATGTCCTGTTTGTCAGCCGCCGGGCCGTAGCCGTGACTCATGCCCATACAGCCGAGGCCAAGGGCCGAAACTTCCAATCCACTTGTACCTAATTGTCTTTTCTGCATATTGCCTTCTTTTGTCATTCCGTTTGCGGTGGACGTCATCGCCAGAGACGATCTAATCCAGTCCTTTTTTCTTCAACCACGCCGACAGCAAATCAGCCACTTCAAGATTGTTCAAATCCGAAAACGGGAAGTGGGTATTGCCGTGAACGCCAACCTCGGGAAGGTGCACAACAGTCACATCACCGCCATGTTTGTTGACGGCCTCTGCCCACATCCGCGCCATTGCAAGACGAATGCGCCACTGGTCCTTGCCGAGATCTTCGGAAGGCTTATCCGGGATATTGTCGCCGTAGTAGATGACGATGGGTATGCGTGTCAGTTTCATGAAATCGGATAAAGGTACGCTAACAGCCTTGAGGTCGCCGAATTTACTTTTGACGGGTGCCGGGACTTCGCCTTCCGGGAAGATGAAATTGCTGCCCGGCTCATAGGCGGCAACAGCTCGGATTTTGGAACTCTTCAGCACCGCATCCCATCCCATGCCGCCACTGTGCGAATGGGTCACAAGAATGCCTTCGCCGATTTTGTCGAACAGCGTGGCCACGGCATCCGAATTGATGTGGATATCAATGGGGCCGGTATCCGGAGTCATCTGGCGGAAATATTGATTCAGCGCCTCAGGGTCCTTGGAGAATTGTACGCCGGGGTAGAAATCGGGCCAGGAACCAACCCGGAACATGTTGAACCAGAACTGCTCATCCGGAGTGGTCGAAATGGTCACTCCCTTGGAAGTACGTCCGGCATTGCCCCGGCGCGGCTGGTCAATGAGATAGACGCTGAAGCCCCGACGCAGGAAAATGTTTTGAAAGCCTTCCCTGCCATCCGGGGTGCTTTCCCAGGTCTTGGAAAACTGGCCGAACCCGTGCCACATGACCATGGGCAGTTTGCGGGCCTTTTCAGGCACCTGGTAGAACACATACGCGTGATCGGCATGGAGCGTCTGTCCTGCCGGTTCATGCGTATAAAGTTTATAGGCTCCCGGAGTGGTTATGATAGTTCCACCGACGGAAAAGCTGCCCTGATCCTTGATCAAAAGGGGGCCGTTGTTCTGCGCGGATGTGGCTGCATTTGTGTCCGTAGCCGCAACACAAACGGTCAGCACAAGACTTGCGGCCAAAAGAAGCAATGACGACAATTTTATCTTTCTTTTCATGATATTGTCCTTCTGTATTGGTTTACTATGAAAGCCCCTGTAACCAAAAGGCTACAGTTCCAATTTTCTTGTACCAAGCCATTTTACTATTTCCGGGTCGCGATGATCAAAGAAACTGCTTTTCCCCATATCCAGTTCCTTGATCCGGTCCATATCTCCGGATGTGAGTTCAAAATCCAGTACATCGAAGTTTTCCTTCATCCGCTCCAAATGTACGGATTTTGGAATGGCGACGACTCCTCGTTGTGTGAGCCAGCGTAGGACGACTTGAGCAACGCTCTTGTCGTACGTTGCAGCAATTGACTGCAGAATTTCATTGGTGAAGAGATTGTTCTTCCCCTCGGCAAAGGGTCCCCAGGATTGCATCTGAATGCCGTTGTCCCGCAAAAACAGCTGGGCTTCGTTTTGCTGGCAAAATGGATGGGTTTCAATTTGATTGACGGCCGGCACCACTTCATTGTGGACAATGAGGTCCATGATACGGTCGGGGGTAAAGTTGCACACTCCGATGGCCTTCACACGACCGGCCCGGTACAGTTCCTCCATGGCCCGCCAGGCCCCATGGACATCTCCGTAAGGCTGATGAATCAAATACAGGTCAAGATACTCCAGCTGCAACTTGGAGAGCGAGCGTTCAAACGCCTTTGTGGCTTTTTCATACCCCGCGTCCTGAACCCAGAGCTTGGTGGTGATAAAAAGGTCTTCACGCGGCACTCCGCTTTTAGCGATGGCCTCGCCTACGGCAGTTTCATTCATGTAGGCGGCAGCCGTATCAATGAGGCGGTAACCTGTTGCCAAGGCCCCTGATACGCACTGTTCGCATTCGTCAAGATCGTTGATCTGATACACGCCGAATCCCAGAACGGGCATGCTGACGCCATTATTCAAAGTAACTGAGTTCATCTTTTCGAATTCCTGTGCTTCGTGTCTTAAATAAATTGAAGAGTTCTTCCCCTACGGTATAAAGACTCTCCCCCCAATGCTTTTCAACCAGATGGAGCATATTTTATGACTCCACCCGGTCGGCGAATAGACTGATTTTCTCAAATTTTTGCACGATCGTACGAAAGTCCTGGGCGAGTGTTGCCCAAATGAAGAGGAAGCTGTTATTTTATAGTTTAAAGGAGGTCTTCCATGAGCAATGACATGATAAATGATATTAGTGTTGCACGTAGCTCATTGGCGCAAAAAATCGCCCAATTAACCGAAAAGCAGCACCGCCTGGTATCAGCTATCCCCGGATTGCTGGTTGTCAGATATGAAGCGCCTACCAAGCCGGTCAGCGCCATGTACGAACCATGCATCTGCCTCGTCGCCCAAGGATCCAAACGAGTCATGCTTGGCGAAGAGGAGTATGTGTATGACGCCAACCATTACCTAATCGCTTCCACTGCCTTGCCAGTCGTCGCTTCAGTTGTCATGGCGAGCAAGGAGAACCCGCTTCTTGGACTGGTATTAAAACTCGATTTAAGCATGATATCTCAACTTCTTGTGGACAAAGATTTTCCAACCGCGCGGTTTCCTGAAGCAGAACCAAGCATGTCCCTGAGCGAAGTATCTGCACCATTACTCCATAACTTCCACCATTTATTGGAGTTGTTGGATTCTCCTGAGGACATTCCGATTCTCGCCCCTCTTGTTCAAAAAGAAATTCTATATCGCCTGCTGATGGGAGACCAGGGGCCGCGCCTTCGACACATCGCCACCAAGGGCAGCCAAGGGCATCAAATCGCCAAAGCTATCGACTGGTTGAGAAAAAACTATGTCCAACAAATTACGGTTGAAGGGCTGGCGAAAGAAACCGGCATGAGCATATCCACCTTCCATCAGCATTTCCGGGCCATGACGGCAATGAGCCCCCTCCAATTTCAAAAATGGCTCCGGCTTCACGAAGCCCGTCGTCTTCTGTTGGCGGAACGTCTTGATGTCACATCAGTGGCTATGCAGGTAGGCTATGAAAGTCCGTCCCAGTTTAGCCGCGAGTATAAACGCCAATTCGGTTTCCCGCCTCTGCGAGACATCAAAAACCTGTATCAAATGGGACGAGAGGAAGGCTTGTCGGGGTCGGCATAACCGCCTTCCTCTCATCCGCTCATGGGCTCATAGCAACGCGTATCGGAATTTTTTTACGTAGTGCCGGGATAAACGGGAACGTTCTTTTACAGCACGTTCCCTTTTATCTTGTAGCCAAGCCGGGCCAGCCATTCGGCAACGTCTGGCTCCGCACGGTCCACGCTGTTTCTGGAAACAGTGAAACCGTTTTTCAAAACCCGCGCGTTCGGCTGCAACCGGCCGATGGTGCTGATCGTATCCGAAAAACCACTTCCGCCATGCGTATTGAACGGGACTACGGTTTTACCTGACAGATCATAGCCTTCCAGAAACGTGTACAGAATCATTGGCATGTCCGCCCACCAATTCGGGTATCCGAGAAATACCGTATCGTACGCGTCCATGTTATCAATCTGCACGGCAAGGGCCGGTCTGGCGTTTCGGTTCTGTTCCTTTTTCGCCAGATCAACCAGCGTTCGATGATCTTTTGGGTATGGCTTCTGAGCCTCGATACGGAAAATATCGCCACCGGTTTTTTCATGGATCAGTTGGGCGACATATTGCGTATTGCCTAGTACCTTTCCGTTGATGACAACCGTACTGTTGTCTTCGTCGCGGGTCATGTTATTGGGATTGTCTGTTTCCGGCATGGAGAAATAGACGACGAGAATCTTCCCTCCTGTCTCTGCCGCCAGAGATGAAGTGGCCAGCGCTGCAGGACCGAGGACTCCCAGAACGGCAGCCGTACCGGTCAGCTTCAACATCTGCCTGCGAGAATAATTCGGAAACTTCATGTTATCTTTGTGCTTCATGCTTTTTTCCGTTTTCATATAAACGACTCAATTATTGTTTCAGAGGAGCCTCTACATCAGAAAAAACCTGCACTCTGTCAGGGAGGCGCTTACCCATAATATTGATCGAAGCAACCGACGCATTCAGTTCGGCCAATTCGGCGGTCGAGAAACGAATGGCAACCGCACCTATGTTCTGGAGCATGTGAGCCTTGTTAGTTGTTCCAGGGATAGGAACAATCCAGGGCTTCTGCGCCATAAGCCAGGCCAGCGCAATTTGCGCGGGTGCAGCGGACTTTCGTTCAGCCCATTCCTTTATCAATTCCACGAGCGCGAGATTGTGCGGCAGATTCTCCGGCGAGAACCGGGACTCAGTGCTTCGAAAATCACCGGGAGCGAATACTGTATTCGCGTCGATCCAGCCTGTCAGGAACTGAACGCCGAGGGGGCTCCAAGGCACAAAACCAATGCCCAATTCTTCACATGTCGGGAGTACTTTTTTCTCCGGTCCTCGCCAGAGCATGGAGTACTCGCTCTGGACGGCAGTGACCGGCAACTCAGCATGAGCGCGACGCAAGGTCTCGAGCCCCATCTCCGAGAGTCCCCAGTGCAACACCTTGCCCTTGTCCATTAATTTCTTGACCACGCCTGCGACGTCTTCGATCGGTACTTCGGGATCAACCCGGTGTTGATACAGGAGGTCGATGCGATCGGTTCGAAGGCGTTTCAGCATCGCCTCGACCACCCGCTCGATATGTTCAGGGCGGCTATTGAGTCCCGGCAGCCGCTTGCCTGTTTCCATATCGATGTTCCAGCCGAATTTCGTTGCAATCACGATTTTGTCCCGAAAGGGAGCCACGCCTTCACCAAGAATACGCTCCACCTCAAGCGGACCGTACGCTTCAGCCGCATCGAAGAAAGTAACGCCATGATCGAAGGCGGAACGGATGACGTCGATCATTTCGGGCCGGTACGGCACGGTGGTTTCATACTTGCGGCTCATGTTTTGGACACCGAGACCGACGCTCGACACCTCGAGCACTCCGAGTTTGCGGTTCCCAATACTTGAAGGCGTATGAAAAGCACCACTGTCGGCCCCACGTTTCTCCTGAGTCTGGGCTGCGGAGGAGACATGCGGGAGCAGTGTGGCTGCGGCCACCCCCGCTCCGGCAAGAATGAATGTACGCCGGTTCAACTTGGCAGGGCCTTCCTGAGCATGATCGAACTGTTTGCTATTCATAACGATAGCTCCTACTTTTCCGCCGGGTTGTTACCCATGCCGTATTGCTGGTCGCTCACCTTCTCCATCCAATCCACTGTCTTACCGTTCGAGACTTCAGTAATGGCAATGTGCGTCATGCCGAAAGTCGCCGATGCTCCATGCCAGTGCTTGACTCCCGGTGGGATACGGACAATGTCGCCAACCTTGATTTCCTGAATGGGACTTCCAAATTGTTGTACCCACCCGACACCTTCAGTCACGATCAGAGTCTGGCCGAGCGGATGCGTATGCCATGCCGTACGGGCACCTGGTTCAAAGACGACAGTACCTCCAGCCAGACGAGCGGGGTCGGCTGCTTTGAAGCGCGAGTCGACATACGCAGTTCCTGTGAAATACTTGTCGCTGGCCTTTACGGCAGGAGCCGCCCCGAGCCGGGTAATGGCTATGGACGATTCTGGTTGCGCCCATGCGTTTGCAGCTAGCAAAGTGATCAGAATAAAAATTGCGGCTGATAGTTTCATAAGAACTCCTTTTCCGCCCCCATTATTGTTTTTCGTTGAAGACTTCCTTGGCGATTTGAATTGCGGTCACGGAATTGGGCCAACCGCAATAAAAGGCCAGGTGAACAATAGTCTCGACAATTTCATCTTTGGTCACGCCGTTACGTAGGGCAAGCCGGATGTGCGAACGAAGCTGCGCAGGCCGGTTCATGGCCACCAGTGCGCTGACCGTCGCCAGACTTCTGTCCCGCTTGGACAGCTCGGGGCGTTCCCAGATGTCTCCGTACAGCACATCGTCTGTAAGCTCGGCCATCTTGGGGGCTATGTCCCCGAACAGCTGCTGAGCCCGTGTCTGCTTTTTGTCAGGAGCTTTATCCTGGGCAAATACAGCGGTTCCCAGCAGGGCGATGGCCAGCAGTAAAAACACGACTGCTATCATTTTATTGTACTTCATCACATTCTCCTCGTTTTGTTCGTTTAAAGGTCTTGCAATATGACTCAACCTCTTACCGAATGATCCCGGCGCAAAACGCTGCGTATCTCTTTGGTTATTGTCTATGTTGCGAGGGAAACGGATGATAGATCGTTTCTACGGAATTATTGCATGATTCTACGGCAGGAAAACGCCCGAGGATGGTCTGTCATTTGAAGCATTCCTCAGCCCGCAAAAAAGGCGGCCTTTACGACCGCCTTAGAATTTCTATGATGAGTCACATGTGAACGCCGTCGACAAAAAGGCTTTCCACCTACTTCAGGTTGTCTCCGAAGAACTGCGTCAGTTTGGCCATGGCCTGCTTTACATACTCCGGTTTCCAATAGGTTTGAATATGTGTTGCTCCTTCAATTAAAAACAGCTCTTTGTCCTTCGCATTAGCGGCCTGATTGAAGGCCTCTTCAGTCATGTAAAGGGTATCAGCCTTACTCCCGGCCATCATGAGCAAAGGCTGGTTAATCAAATCCATATTTGTTGCCACATCAAAATTCATGAGATCCAGCAGGCTGCTCGTTGTATACCTGAAAGTCGAATTCGGATGGGCATGAGTCCCGTAATAGTAGGCAAATCCTTCGCGATACAGTTCGTAAGGCAGCTTCGCGATTTGCTCTTCAGTCGGTTTCGCTTCTGCCGCATACAGGATCTTCCCTCCGGCAGCTTCCTGCGCGCGGGCATCCGAGGCCTGCTGCAAACGTTCCTGGATGGTATCGAGTTGCGAATCCATGAAGCCGTTTCGTCTTACCCGACCGGAGTTGAACATGCTCAACGTCGCTACTGCCTTGAAACGCTTGTCAGTCTGCGCCGCTTTCAAGGCGTAGCCGCCGCCACCGCAGACGCCGAGCAGGCCGATGCGATTGGCATCAACACCGGGATACCGGCTGAGATAGTCGGCCATGCCATGTATATCCTCTATGCGATTGGCAGGCTTATCCACATTGCGGGGAGTTCCTCCGCTTGCACCTTGATATGCCGCGTCTGCCGCGATGGTGATGTAGCCCTGTTCTGCCAGGTGCTGGGCGTAAAGACCGGCTACCTGTTCCTTCACCCCACCGTTGGGATGGGCAACAGCAATGGCCGGATACTTTTTGCTGGGATCATAGTTCGCCGGAGTATACACGTTTGCCGAAATATCGATGCCGTTCAACTTATAGTTGACAGGATGGATATTGACTGCCCCTTCTTCGTTTTTGGTAATTGCTCCCTCGTAAACTAAAGTAAAGGGATTTTGCTTATAATCAGCTGCAATTGCTCCTCCTGCAGAAAACAATAAAAATATGACACTCAAAAGCGGTATTACCTGAAAAATAAACATTGCCTTTCTCCTTATTAATAAAGAAATAGATTACCTGCACAATATCAACATCAAATCCACAGATAGTCAGGATGTAGCATGTCATTTTAACTGCCATTTAATGTTGATATCCAGTCCGATCATCGCTTTATAAATTAGCAGCCAGCAAAAATAAGAATAGACCAATTCTATCAATTTTTTGCCTATTTCAATGTACCCATCACTTCCGCCTACTGCGTTACCCCTGCTTTTAAACGTCTATATATGGGATTAATGTAGAGGCAAGTAACCAAAAATATTATTCAATCCGCCAGCCATAAACCTTTCCCTCGCCGTAAAAAGGGAAACAGGTCACTCCGCCGCCTTTTTCCAATTTCTTTTCCCCGTCTTTGAAGCAGGACAAAAATTTCCCCACACCGTGGTTCAGGTCGGAAAGTTTTTTGGCCTGTTTCCCGTCATCTGATAAGGACCATATGATCAGCTCACGATCCTGTTCTGTCTCCATGTTGCTGGCCACCCATGCGGCGTATTTGGGGAGTTTCTCCACTTCCACGCGGTAGTCCGTATCCCGTACGCCGTACCCCCAGTCGTAGCCGCCGTAGAGGCAGGATGCGGCGAGGGCTATGGTCAGTACGCACGCAACGCAAAGCCAGCGGAGTTTGTTGGTGCGGGTACGGGCTTTGAGCACGGTTTCCGAGTTATCGATGACGGATTGCACCAGGCGTTGCTGTATTTCCCGCTCGCGTTGCTGGATGTTTTTCTCTGCCATGACTCCGGCAAGTGTTGCGGCTTTTTGCGTTTCCTCAGCTATCCGGGCGGGGATAGTACGGGTGATGCTTTCGATATGGCCGCAGAGAACTGCGAGCAGCACTTCCGGATTATCCGGATCGAGTTTGTAGTTGATGATCACGCGTTGCACATTATTTTTCACTTCCTCGGGCAGTCCTTGGAGCAGATTATCGAGTAGCGGCATGGGCGGCCTCCGTTGTGTTTTGCATTTCGAAAAATGAGCTGGCATCTTGTAAGGCGGTTTTGAATCCGTCGAGGAAATAGAAAATATTGCTTTTTTCCGCGCGCCGGAGTTTGGGCGAATGCATGGCCTCGGTGAATCCGAGACTATACAAATCCAATAGCGCGTATTCCTGTCCGCGCAATTTTGGCAGGCTTACAACCTGTCCGCCATGCTCGAGCAACTTGTTGCGGCCCATGCCGCCGACCGGATTGCCCTCGGCATCCTGAAAGCCGTCAAAGAGAATAAAATCCTCGTTTTCCCCAAAAAAGAGATTTTTGACCGCAAGATAGTCAAAGGCCGGGCCGAATTGCTTGATGATCCGAATGACATTATTGGCCGAAGCCAGGATATTGGAAATCACTATGGCCACTGTGACGGCATAGCCCGCGCGCTGGTACTCCTCGGCCAGGGCGGTCATGCCACGTTCGCTCTGCAAGACATTCTGCAGGGCATCCAGCGCACCGCCGGGAAAATCAAACAGAAGCATGTCCGCATCGTAATCCAGCGCGTTGATCACGTTGTCGCGTTGGATGGCGTCCCGAATGTCAAAGGGAAATACGCCTTGAAAGGGATCCTGTTCCGCGAGCAATTTGCCGTGCTCGTCGCGTTGGCCATAGTATTGGAGCAATTGCCCGACATTGCCGTCGGCGTCGAATGCGGCAACTGAAAGTTGACGGTCGAAACGAAAAGCATCCAACAAGGCACGCGAAAAAGTGGATTTTCCCGAACCGCCTTTTTGACTGACAACGAAAATGGCGCGTTTCATTCAGACCTCCTCTTCAAAACCAGCATGGGTGGTGGTTTGGACAAGCTGCCGTTTTTCAACCGAAGCCTGGGGCTTTGGTTGGGCAATTTCTGTTTTGGCCTTGCTGTCGAACTGCGCAAACGGGAAGCTCTGGGCAACGGCCGCGATATCCGAAAGTAGAAGCTGGGTTTCCTCGTACGTGAGATCTTTGAACAGCTTTTTGTCCTTTTCGATGGCGAAACGTTCCCAGGCCGCCGTGCCGAGTCGTTGGAAAAATTCCTCGAATCCTTGCGTGTTCGAGCCAGTACGCAGCAGAACGCTGCCGAAGCAAAGCACACCGAACACAATTTTGCGGTTCGTCTCCCTGAATCCGGCCTTTGTTGCCAGGCCGCCCAGCTCGTATTTGACCCGTTGATCAGCCTTACGGATTTTTTCTCTGGCGTTTTTTTCTGCTTTGATGGCGCGATTCTTACGCTGAAGGGCATTTTCCAATTCTTTTTCTGGGGTGGGTTTCTTTGTCATGTCTCAGCTCCCTACATGGAGAAATCCATGTCGATTGATCTGGAGGGTGTTTGGGTTTTACTGCGCGTGTTTGTTTGCTGCCGCATAAGTGCAGATTCTGGCTGAAAGCCGATGCTGGCTCTTGCAGTATGCTTCTGTCCCAATTGATTCGCCAACGTTCGCAGATCCTTTGTCGTTGATTTGTCGATGAAGAACTTCAGGCGCTCCTTGTGGCGCGTAAGGCCGACATAGCTTGTACGGGATTCCCAGAGCTTGCCGTGCAGGCAGTAGACAGTGGTTTGCGTTTTGCCTTGTCCCCGGTAGACCGTGCCCGCGTAGCCGAGCGCGAACTTGTCGAATAGCCTGGCGTCGAAGGACAGCTCGGTGCCCGCATCGGTCAAAACGTAGAGCTTGCTTCCATTGACCCATTTCACAGTGCCCAGACTTCCGTTGAAAATTCCGGCCTTTTTGTCCGTGCCGTGAAACTGGATGCGGTCGCCCACGCCGAATGTCTGCTGTCCTTTGCAGGTGTCAAAGGTGTGATTGCCAGTCACCTCGCCACGTTCCTCCAGGATACGGCGCAACTGCTTGTTCAGCTCGTTCACCTCGGCGTTTGTCCCGGCGTACACAAAACGCGCACGGGCTGGATCCTGTCCGAGATCGCGCGTCCATTCGTGAATCAAGGCTTGCTGCTGCTCCTGCGTATCAGCGGCCCAGTGCATAAAACCGGGATGCTTTTGGTACAGCTTCAATCCGTCCAGGAATCGGCCCTCGGAAAAGTCAGTACTGGCTTGTTTCTGCCATTCGCTTTTCTGCCTGCGAACAGTGGTGATTTCTGCCGATCCAAAGCGTTCTTTGAACTCCGTAAACATGCCGCCGCGAGCCACGGATGCAAGTTGCCGGTCGTCGCCTACCAGGATGATTTTGGCTCGTGCCTCGTCCGCATGGATAAGGATCTTCTCCATGATCTGCGTATCGAGCATAGCGGCCTCATCCACAAGAATGACTGTCTTTCGATCCCATTTTTTACAGCGCTGGTTGTTCTCCTGGTGCCATATGGCCGAGTGCGCCGTGCTGGCTTCGTTGAAGCCATCCTTTTTCATGTCCTGGGCAACCGTATTCGTGGGCGATAGCCCGACCACGCGAAATCCCGAGGCTTCATATGCTTCGCGTACGGCTCCCATGGTGTAAGACTTGCCCGCACCCGCGCGGCCTTCGATAATCTTCAGGCCGCCAGAATCAAGGGCGTGGCGAAATGCCGCTTCCTGTTCGGGATCCATGGTCCGGGTCTTCAAGGCCTGCCGAATAGCTGAAGAGCTTGTTTTATGGCTGGTGTCCGCATGCCTCTTGGTGGCCAAATCCATAACCCGCGATTCTTGTTCGAATGTTTGCTTCGTAGTGTAGCCGGCGGCCTTGCGTGTCTGCGGATCGTATAGCTTGACCAAGTCGGGGTGCTCGAGCAAGTCCTCTTGCAACGCGTTGTTGGCCTGAGGGGAATCCGTAAATTTCAGCACGGCCCTGGAAATGTCGCGTTCGGTGAAAACGGATTTGTTGCGCGTTAGCTGGACCAGAATGTCCGCAGGCTCACATTCTTTGTTGTCCTCGGCAATTTGATTATTCAAAGCCTTGGTATGGACCTGCTCCTGCTTGTTGTGCCAGACCGGCCCCACGTGCTGCTGCGCGGTCACACCAGGTGCATCTACTTCGAGGTCCAATCCGCGCGCCTGAAAATAGCCGTTCTGAAAGGCTTCCCACTGCCGCCCCCAGTCATCCTTGCTCAAGACGTGTTTGCCCTTGGCAAAGCCGGGGTTCAGATGCCGGGCCTTGCTACCGAAGCCCTCCGGCCCGAGCGTCCGGGTGGAGATGAGCAAATGTGCGTGCGGGTTGCCGTCGCCTTTGTCGTGGATGACCATTTCCACGGCCAGGTCATGCTTCACGAAATGTTCGTTAGCAAACTCACGCGCTAACTCGATTTGCTGTTCCCGCGTCAGTTCGCGGTCAGCAGGAAGGGCCAAAACCATATGCTTGGCCAGCTGCGCGTTCTTCTTTATGGTGCCGTCCTTTTTCAGGTCCGCTTGTTCCGCCGCGTTCCAAAGTGTTTCGCTAGTGGTCCAATTTTCAGCCGTACGCTCGGAGAGAAGCAGCTCGCTGCGTACGTACTCGCCGGACGTGTCCTGCGCTTTTGCCGTAAAGTCGAATTGCCTGCCGGTGCTGTCCTGGCACATGCGATCACGATTCAGATAGGCGGAAAGCCCGACGGCGGAACCGCCCAGTTTGGTGGAAACGATTTCCACCCGCGCGAATGCTATGGCCATATGCATTCCTCCATTTTCAGCCTCGCAGAGCGCAATCATTTTTCCCCAAGAAAAATGTATATTGCGTCTGATTTCGCTACGCTTCATCATATTTTGCATCCGAATCCAATTTTGAAAATTTACTGAGGATTTCAGACAAAATTTCTCGATAGTTGGAGAGCATGCTACTTTTGACATTTTGCTCCCAGTAGTACCTGAGGAATGGCATTTCCGGACCTCGCTTTCGCAATAGGATTTCTTTTCTTTCGGATGGGGCAAGCGATGAAAGCCAAATTTGGAAATAGACGTCGGCTGCTTTTTTGTATGCTTCAAGGACAGCGCGCCCAGCCAGCTCTAGATCATAAGCCTTTTGCTCATCAGGCGAGATAAAGCCTTTTGGCCGTCGATAATAACCAGTAGATCTGATGGCATTGAATAAATATCCTAGCGGGCTTTCCACGGTATCACCGGCCTTGTCCAGTATCGGACCTTGCTCAAGCTCCCAGTTGAGATAATCAAGTGACTGCAGCAGATCATCTAGGGGGAACCCGTGCTTTTCGAGAGTATCGACGAATTGCTTAATCTGCTTTGGGCTGAGATTAAATTCCGCGAGCTTGGGAAAGCGTAACGAGAGATCTTGTTGCGTCAGCGCCAGTAGATTGTTTTTGATAGTAAGAAGACTTCTATCTATCTGGGGAGAGGTTGCCGAAGCAGTTGCTGGATCGGTGAGGGTGGACGGACCTTCGTCGACAGGAAAGTGAAATGCAATTTCATGTTTTGCGCTGAATATGCAGCACAATGATACATTGAGGCCAAATGCATTTCCCTGAATTTTTCCGGATTTGACGGGGTGGTGTGTAATGAATCCTGCCTGAGAAAGCGTTGCTATGTTTCCTCTTACAGTTCCTTCAGCAATTTGTAGTTCAGATGCAATCTGCTTATATGAAAGAATCTTGCCGCTATTCACGATGATATACTTAAGTACAGCGGTCTGGTTGTCATTCAGACCATTCACTAAGTCATAATGAGAAATGTTCACTATTTCAGCTTGTTGTTCGTCCGAGTGCGAAGACTCTCCGCTCTCTGGGGTGCGCAAGAGGATGCTGGAAAGCTTGCTGAGTTGCTCGGGGTTTTGCCGAGATGCTGCAGCGGGTGTCTGGACAGGTGCCTTGGTACGTGCTGTGCTGGCTGATGATATTTTTTTATTCATGTTGTCCCCGCTAGTTCTAGGCTGAGATAGAGATCAGCCATTCAATGAGATTTTCACGGCTGTATGCTACACGGCCTCTGAAAATCATTCGTTTCGGGCCTCTCCCTTTAGAATCGAGATTTTGCATGTAACCGCGCCTGTAGGGCAGACCATGTTTTTCTGCCAGCTCATTCCAGCGATGCCGCCAGATAATCGACGGAAGACTGTCGGCGAGGAGTGAAAAATCGAATTGATGATCAGACATTAAAAAACCTCCTTCACATTGCTTTGATGTGAAGAAGGCTAGAGAAACTCGAAGTGTTTTTCGCCGACACCTAAAATTTATTTTGGTGTCGGTGAAAATTGGTCGTATTTCGAGCTAGTTCGTGACTCCTGAGAGCGGAAGTACTGCGCACTTTTCAACACAACGTTCGGCGTGCCGAAGATGCCTCATCAAATGATCTCGATCATAAAAAGCGGGTTTGGGTGTATATTCGGCGTCGATGAAATCCTGCTTGTAGCGGTCATAGAAGATATCCACGATTTTTTCGTTCCCGTAGGTCTTTCCCTGGTTCCGAAGTTCCTGTTTCAGGTCATAGAGAACCAAACCAGCAATTCGATTAATCGTGTCGCCGCGAATATCACCAATTACGGGTGAGCGCATTTGTTTGGCGAGTTCCTTCTGGGCTTCAGCGAATCTTGCAAGATGCTTTTTGAATTGTGCTACATTTTCAGCGGTACTGTCTTTTGCGTACAGGTAATTGTAGAGCAGTGTTCCAAATTTAGCGATCCATTTGTCATCGATTGTGACGTTGTTTCTAAAAATATTATTTTTAAAGTAGTCCAGACGGTTGTCGTCAATCTTTGTGGTTGTGTACTCAATATAATCTCGGGTCTCCGTTTCATGAAAAGGAGTGATCCATGGAAATGGAGGCAGTTTGACCTCAAAGAAAGAAAATTGATTGGCGAGAATTCTTTTGAGTATCCTTTCGGGGGTGTATTGTTTGTGTTCAAATATAAGAAGCAATCCGAATTCATTAATACATTGCTTTTCAAGTTTTATTAAATCACCGGAAATTTCAACAATAGGCCGAGTAATTGGATCACCATCAAGTAACTCTAACCCTTTGGGATGCATTAATGAAATATAATCAAATTCTGAATTACCAAGCTGTGCAAGAAGTTGAGCATGTGGCGGAAGCGTTTCGATTATTGACTTTGTCTTTTGAGTCAGCGACGTATACGCCTTGTTTCTGAAAGCATACAATAATTTAAAGTAATTATGTTTGACTTCATTGGAAACTGTCCACAATCCGACAAGATCATGCCGATGCTCGAACATTTTATCTGGAAAATTGTTCAAAATTGACTGGGCAAAAATTTTAGAAACGGAAGAAGCAGTTCTTTGCTCTGAGGGCAGCTCGATATCTATCTGTTCAAATTTCTTTGCGCATGCATATGCCAAAGATTTTTTTGCATTTGTTGTGTCTGAAGCATTCTTTTTAAAGTATTCCGGGATTACTTTGACAATTTCTGTGTCGAAATCGAACGTCGAAAATTGTTTTTTTTGAGGGAAAGAATGACTACCTGCTGCCATATGGTTCATATCAATAACTGCAATGCTGTTCTTGATCGCTTTAGGAACATGCAGAGCTGATGGATCGATAATAGGCATGGCGTACCGAAATAAAAATATTAAGGCCTCTGTTTTGATCTGTGTAGGTAGAAATCCGAGAGAGGCTTGAGCAGCAGTAAATAAGAGATCAAGTCGTTCATAAAGCGCATCGTGCTTGTGCGTATGTTCGGAGCCTATCTTCATTGCTGCACCTCGTGATGAGATTGAACCAAACGGCGTGGCGTTGATGGAGGGGGCCTGTGAAGAATTTTTGATTTGCTATTATTTGGGCTTTAAAATGCCTTACAATGGGTGTCAATGTGTCGAAAGCCGGATGAGATATGAAAAAAGGCGGGACAATAGCGGGACAAAATCAGCACCAACGAAAAAAGGGTTACTTCATTTCTGAAGTAACCCTTTGAAATTCTTGGTGGGCCGTGCGTGGCTCGAACACGCGACTCTCTGCTTAAAAGGCAGATACTCTACCGACTGAGTTAACGGCCCGTGAAAAAAATTATTATTATGTTTTTGTTTGCTCGCTGTCAAGAAAAAAAATTATTTTTTATCTCCAGCGCCCAATGGCCATCCAGGGGATGCTTTTTAGATTTTGCAGGTTGGCCTGGAGTTTTATCCGAACGACGAATGAATTTGTCGTCAATCGATCTTGCACTAGTGTCGCGTACGAACATTTATGTGTGCTGTAATTTGAAAGGCTTGTCAAGGTTACGACTGGTTTTTCCAAAAAAGGGGCAACAAAATTGACCGTTGCCGAACAGAGTTCGGCCGGATAGTCGCAGGGAATTCGGGCGTGACCGTAAAGGATCTGGATATCTCCGACGCGGAGCATGCCGGGCGTATTATCGTCGATCATGCTCCCCAGCGCGTCATTGAAATTGAACTGGGAATTTTGTTGGGCTGACGCGTAGGAAGAGAGGAGCAGTACTATGCAACAAAGAGCAAAGAAGCACCTGACAATTTTTGTTTTTTGAATCGTGATCATGTGGCACCTTTCTCAATAATCTTGGAATTCAGGTTGGAGTTTATGTCGTCCAGCATCTCATGTTCTTAGGGTATTTGATCATTAAAAAAGGCTTTTTCATTTGAAATTAGAATAAAAAACTGTTTGATTTCCTTCTAAGCTACTTTTCCTATATCCTGCTTAGGGGAGGGGCGTCAAAGCTAAAACTCCCCCAATTTGAGGGAGTTTTCGTTCGATAAATTCCAAGCGCGCAGGAATTTTTTAGAGTGAGTGTTCTTGGAGAGGATTAGTCCGCTGGTGCCATTTTTTTATTGCCTTTTATCAGATTCCAGCTTGTTTTTATCTAACAGTCTGGTAAACTGACTAAAATTTAAAAAAAATCTTTTCAAGTTGTTTTTTATGAAGAGGTTTTATCCGCGTGTGCCCGGAGATTATTGTGATGGAGAAGGGCCTTTTTTTGATTTTTGGCTATAAGGTATGTTTTTTTAGCCCGTTGTGAGTTTTGCTTTGCTTACCAAAAAATGGAGATAATCGATAAAAAAGGGAATCACTTCAAAAAATGTTGCTTCAATTTTTGGAGTTTTATCTCCAGATAATGTAGTAAACTTCTGACTGTGTTTTTTGGCTAACTTTTATTATTTTTTATTTTTAAAAAATATCAGTATGTTATCATATTTTTGAAAAGTAATATAGCCATTTTTGGTTTTTTGGTCTGAAATCTGCTTAAAAAAGCTAACTTGATTTTTTGAAACAATAAAAATGCTGGAGGACACATGAACAAACAGTCAGGTTTTACCTTAATCGAAATCATCGCGGTTTTGGTTATCCTTGGTATTCTGGCCGCAGTCGCGATCCCGAAATACCAGGATCTGCAACAGACTGCCCGCCAAAAGGCTCTTGACGGCGCTCTCGCCGCAGCCGCATCCCAGATGACCATGGCCTACTCCAAGGCACTGCTGGAGGCCAACGGCATTGAAAGTGGTATTAACGCATCTTCTATCACTGGATCTTGTATCAACATTACGGGCGATTTCAGTGTTTCATGCGGCGGATCACTTGGTGCTTTCGAGGCTACAGCAGTCGATCCGCAGGATTCCACTGTTTCAAAGACGCAAACGTTTGAAATTGGTGGCTCTTAAAATCTAGAGAAGAAGGCTTGGCCATAGTGCCAAGCCTTCTTTTTTGGCGGTTGGGCATATCGCTAATGCGTTCCTTCCGGAGGGATCACGGTCACAGGTCCCTCTGATTATTCCGCAACAGGCCCTGGGCATTGTCGTGATTGTCTCACCCCACTTCCAGTGCTTTTTCCTCCCTGCAAAGCATCCGATTTCCTTTGCCGACCTGTGATGTCAATTTATTTGACTCAAAAAATATTTCAGGATAATAATGGGTAAGAAATAGTTGTAAATACAATTCGTTGTCAGGTCCGCAGACTGTTTTGAGCGGCAACGTTTCAAGGGGGTTGTCCGGATGGCCCAGGTTGATGCCTTTTTTAAAATGCTTCATGAAAACAGCGGGTCGGATTTGCACTTATCCAGTGGCTCGCAACCCATCGTACGTATCCGGGGGGAACTGCAACGGGTGAAATTCAAGATTCTCATGCATGACGAATTGAAGCAGCTTTTGTATGAGATTACTCCAGAAGACAAAGTAAAAGAATTTGAAGAAACCGGAGATGTGGACTTCAGTTATGAAGTCCCCAATCTTGCCAGATATCGCGTTAATTTTTTCATGCAAAGCCGGGGCATAGGGGCAGCCTTTCGTGAGATTCCCGAGAAGATTCTGACCATCGAACAGCTCGGCCTGCCGGCTTTGCTGAAACAGCTGGCCGTACTCCCGAAAGGACTGGTACTCGTCACCGGACCGACCGGAAGTGGTAAATCCACCACCCTGGCCGCCATACTTGATTACGCCAATAAAATCCGCAAAGATCATATTCTGACCATTGAAGATCCCATAGAATTTGTTCATGCGCCCCAAAATTGTCTGATCAACCAGCGCGAAGTCGGGAGGGATACCAAGTCCTTCAAAGCGGCTTTACGGGGCGCGCTCCGCGAGGATCCCGATATCATTCTGGTGGGCGAAATGCGCGATCTTGAAACCATCGGGCTTGCGCTGGAGGCAGCTGAAACCGGCCACCTTGTTTTTTCCACCCTGCATACCATTTCCGCCCCGAAAACAATCGACCGTATTATTGAGGTTTTTCCCGGTGATGTGCAACCGCAGGTTCGGAACGCACTGGCGGAATCTTTGCGCGCGGTAATCTCGCAAACTCTGTTCAAGCGTATCGACAAATCCGGGCGTGTCGCTGCGCTGGAAATTCTTTTGGGAATACCCGCGGTACGCAATCTGATTCGCGAAAACAAGACCTTTCAGCTGAGTTCAGTTATTGAAACAAGCAAAAACAAGGGAATGCAAACGCTTGATGACGAAATCAGGCGGTTGCTGGAAGCGAAAGCCATAGATCCCAACGACGCCTACAACAAATGCGTGGATAAAAAGAAATTCATTCAATATCTGACTAAACCACCAGATGATTTTACGGAGCAGTAAGCATGCTGCGTTCTCAACTTGATCATATGATCGGCCAGGTGCTGGACCACGCGCCTGACTGTTCGGATATCATTTTCACTGCCGGAAAATGCCTTCAGGCAGAAGTCCACGGCCAGTTGTCGGACATGCCGACCTCTCCGGATCTGGGGCAGCTGCTTCCTTTTCATACGGAGTCCGTTGCCTGGGCGCTTATGGGACAGAATATCCGTCTGTTCCGCGACCTGGTGGAGCGCGGTTCGTGCGACCTCGCCTACCAGCTTCCGGGACGCTCGCGCTTCAGAGTGAACATCTTCAGCCAAAGAGGCTCCCTGTCCATTGTCATGCGGCAATTGTCTTCCAAGGTGCCGACCATGAGTCAGCTGAATCTGCCGATGATTTTCATGGATATGGCCAAGGAAAAATTCGGGATGATTCTGGTAACCGGTGCGACCGGTTCCGGTAAATCGACATCTCTGGCCGCGCTTATCGACATGATCAATGAAGAACAGAAAGTCCACATCGTCACTCTTGAAGACCCCGTCGAGTACGTTCATCCGCATAAAGCCGCCACCGTTAACCAGCGCGAACTGGGTATTGATTTTGATACATTCGCTTCCGGGTTGCGGGCCGCCCTCCGGCAGGCGCCAAAGGTTATTCTGGTGGGTGAAATCAGGGACCGCGAAACCATTGAAATCGCCATGTCTGCTGCAGAAACAGGCCATCTGGTTCTCGGAACTTTGCATACTTCGGACGCAGGGCAGACCATTAACCGTATCATCGGCATGTTCGATCTCGCAGAAGAGCGTTTAATTCGTACGCGATTGTCGGAAACACTCAAGTTCGTCGTATCCCAGCGTTTGCTGCGCAAGGTTGGGGGCGGGCGCGTGGCCGCATTCGAGGTGTTGCGGAAAAACCTGCGGATCACGGATTTGATTATCAACGGTGAAAGGGAAGACCGTACATTTTATAACGTACTGCAGACCAGTGAAACATACGGGATGATCACCTTTGATCTGTATATCTACAGTTTGTATGAAAAAGGCATGATAACGGAAGAAACCGCCATGCTGGCCAGCACGGACAAATCTCGTCTGGGACAGATGCTGGACAAACTGAAAGCCTCGCGCGGTGAAAAGGTAACGGACATTGAAGGGCTGGTTATAGACGAAGAATATGGGTTCTAGCCGCAATCTTTGTATTGCCTGCGGCTGCCTACATTCAAATCTGATTAGAACGTTGACGGACTAAAAGGTATTGCACATGCAATTTACTTGCAGCAACTGCAGCTCCGCGATTACGATTCCGGATGCCAAATTACCCGAGGCTTCGCGGTTCAAGGTAAAATGTCCGAACTGCAAGCAACTTGTTGTTCTGGATAAGAATGCCGCTGCAGGACAACACAAAAGTACTGTTTCACCTACTAAGGCCACAGTACATTCGGATGATACCGCTCTGTTCAATAAAACTATGGAACCGGAGATTTTTCCCCCGGGCGCTAAAATCTATTTTCATATGGTGGGCAATGCCGATTGGCGGGATGAGGCACAGGCTTTTTTTACCCAGATGGGTTTCCACGAAAGTACGGCCGAAACACCTGAAGAGGCACGTCTGAAAATACGACTTAACGACTACCATTTATTGTTTCTGGATGACCGAGCCGAGTGCGAGATTGTCTTGCAGGAAATTGCGCGATGGCCAGGCAACAGGCGCCGTTTATTGAATGTCATCCTTCTGGGCTCCCGGTCAGCGAGCCTCGATCCCATCGCCGCCTTCGTAAAAGGAGTCAATACGTATATAAATACCAACGACTTCGACCGTTCCGAAGAGTTGTTCAGTATGGCTCTGAAATCCTACGACGATTATTACCGATTTTTTTTCCAGGCCAGCGAAAACATCTGAAGCAGAAGCTAATCGCAGGAAAAACGGCAGCAATTGCGGCCCTGGGCTTTTGCCAGATACAAAGCCGCATCCGCCGCAGCTATCAGGACAGTAGGGCTTTGTTCTTTGCTGGGGATAACGGAACTCGCGCCCAGGCTTACCGTGACATGCTGATAGGGCATGGAAACTGAATGTTCTATTTCCAATTGGCTGATATTCATACGTATTCTTTCAGCGACCATTTTTGCACCCTCTTCATCAGTGGCGGGAAGAATAGCGGCGAATTCTTCACCTCCATAACGTGCGATGATGTCGATGTCGCGATGGATCGAACGCTCGAGTCCAAGGGCAACTTCCTTCAGGCAATGATCACCAGCGATATGGCCGTATGAATCATTGAAGGACTTGAAGTGGTCAATGTCGATCAGAATGAGGGTCAACGGCTTCTGGTTGCGGATGCCCCGTTGCCACTCTTTCAGCAACAATTCATCAAAACTGCGTCTGTTGAGCAAGCCGGTCAGACCGTCCAAAGAAGACAGCAGCTTCAATTTTTCATTGGATTCTTCCAGTTGCTTTTTGAGTTCTTCCAGTTCCGCGATTTTGGCATCCAACTCCTGAGTGTTTTCCTTGAGCGCGATGTTTTGGCGGTGCAGTTCGAGAAACACGCCGACTTTGCTTTTCAGGATAATTGGTTCGAGCGGTTTGAACAGGTAGTCCACTGCGCCCGTATCATACCCTTTGAAGATGCAGACATCGTCTTTGCGAGCAGCGGTGACAAAGATAATGGGGATGTTCCGCGTGTGTTTATTGCCGCGCATCAGTTCGGCTGTTTCATAACCGTCCAGGCCCGGCATCTGAACATCCATAAGTATCAAAGCGAATTCATGATCCAGGGTTTTTCCAAGGGCTTCCTCTCCTGATTCCGCGGAGATAATCGCCACCTCAGGGCTTTCCAGGAGACTTTCAAGCGCCATCAGGTTTTCTTTTCTGTCGTCGACTATGAGTATCGAAACAGTGGTCATGAATTCGATCCTGATACCTGTTCATTGAGTAATGCTGCAACTTCGTGAAGTGCAACAACATAATCAGCCTTGGTTGTTTTCAAGGCCGCCATGGGCATCTGTTCCGCAACGGCTGTCTGCGGGTCCTGAACAATGGTAAGTCCTCCGTGTTCTTTGACAGCCGCAAGTCCGTTTGCCCCATCCTCATTGGATCCGGTAAGAATGACACCGATCAATTTGTCGAGAAAAGCCTCCGCGGCAGTTTCAAACAGAACATCTATGGATGGACGCGAAAAATTGACCCGCGGATCCACAGAAAGGGCCAGACTCTTATCCGGTTCGACCAGCAAGTGGTAGTTCGGTGGAGCAAAATAAATCGTGCCCGGCGTAAGAGTATCTTTGTCTTCTGCTTCCTTGACGTTGTTTTTGCAGCGGCGCTCGAATCGTTTGGACAAAAAATCATCAGAATCAGGACTTAGATGCTGTACAATGAGCACAGGTACGGGAAAGCGATCCAGAAGCTTTGGAAGGATTTTGTCCAGGGCTTCCAATCCTCCGGCGGAAACTCCGATCACTACAGCTTCGAATTTCATGTACGTTTTCCCACAGTCCTTGTATGCATTTAGCTCAGGATCTTTTTTCTGTAAATCCGTTCCGCATCGGCTACGATTTCAAAGTGTTCGGACAGGTCTGTGAATTTCAGACTTTCTTTTGTGCCAAGGCATAAAAAGCCGCCGGGGTACAAGCTGTCGTAAAACAGCTTCAAAACTTTGTTCTGCAGGGTTTTGTTGAAATAAATGAGCACATTTCGGCAAAAAATGATATGCATTTCAGCAAAAATTCCGTCAGTAACAAGGTTGTGGGAGGAAAAAACAACTTTTTCGCGAAGGCGTTTATTGATGATTACATGCTCGTAGTTGGCCGTGTAATAATTACCAAAAGAACTTTTTCCCCCGGCTTTCTGGTAGTTTCGGGTGTAAGTTTTTATTTCCTCAAGGGGATAAATGCCGGATTTTGCCTGTTCGATAATCAGCTCGTTAAAATCCGTCGCGTAAAACTGCGCCCTGTCCGCCATACCTTCCTCAGCCAGCAGAATACACATGGAATAGACTTCTTGTCCGGCGGAGCATCCCGCATGCCAGACGTTGATAAAGGGGTAGGTCTTCAGATGCGGAACAACCACTTGCCGGATGGTCTGATAAAAAAAAGGATCTCTGAACATCTCCGTAACATTGATGGAGAGGTCCATTAACACTTTATTGAAAAAAGATTCATTACAGATCAATTCATGCTGCAACTGGGAAAAATTGCTGAAGCCGCTGAGGTTCAGACGATGTTCCAGGCGGCGTTTGGTATGCGCGGGGGAATAATCCCGGAAATCATAGCCGTATTTCCGGTAAATGGCCTCCAGGAGCAATTGCAGCTCCAGGCGTTCATTTTCAATCTGTTCCAGCGTTTTTGTCATGAGTACAGCCAGACTCTGAGCATGGAAATCAATTTATCCGTGTTGACCGGTTTGGCGAGATAATCGTTGGCTCCGGCTTCAATACATTTGTTTCTGTCGCCCTTCATGGCTTTTGCCGTCAAGGCGATGATGGGCAGACTTTTATACTTCTGCTCGTTGCGAATTTCGCGCATGGCTTCATAGCCGTCCATTTGAGGCATCATGATATCCATGAGAATCAAATCAACGGAGTCGTTTTTGTGCAGCTTGTCAATGCACTCCTGACCGTTTCGGGCGATGACAACCTCCATGCCTTTTTCCTCCAGCACGTTGGAGAGCGCGAAAACATTGCGCATGTCGTCGTCCACAAGAAGGATGGTTTTGCCCTGAAGAACACTTTCCTTATTGTGGATTTTTTTGAGCATGTTGCGCTTATCCTGGGGAAGGTTCGCCTCCACCCTGTGGAGAAACAGAGCGGTTTCGTCCAGCAGTCTTTCCGGGGATTTAACTCCCTTGATGATGATGCTGTCCGCGTATTTACGCAGTTCCTTTTCTTCGTCTCTGGAAAGCTCGTGTCCGGTGTAGATGATCACGGGGACACGCGAGCAGTTTTCATTATTTTTGAGCTTGTCCAGCAGCTCAAAGCCACTCATGTCGTTTAGCCCCAGATCCAGAATCATACAGTCATAAGCACCAGAGGTGAGCTTTTCAAAAGCTTCGGCGCCGGAGGAGGCCAGCGTGGTCTCCACATCTCCGTTGCCGATGAGTTGTTTGATGCTTTCGCGCTGAATGGGATCATCCTCCACCACCAGGAGTTTGCGTACGGGCTTGGTAATAAGGTTCTCAATTTTGCCGAGGGCCGATTCAATGGCCTCCATGCTGACCGGTTTGGTGAGAAATCCCACCGCGCCCATACGCAGAGCGTCCAGGCTGCTGTCGTGGCCGGAGATGAAATGGACGGGAATATGCCTGAGTTTGGGATTTTCCTTCAGACGTTCCATGACAGCCCAGCCGTCGATTCCGGGCAGGCCGATGTCAAGCAGAATGGCGCTCGGTATGTAATAGTCGGCAAAGTGCAGGCCGGTTTCCCCGTCTTCGGCAACCAAACATTTAAAGCCCCGTTCTTTAGCGAAATCTTTGATTACTTTTGCAAAATGGATATCATCTTCAATGATCAGCAGGCTTTTGTCATCACTCTTGACGCTTTTTCGGTCATCATTGACCGCATCGGGCAAATCCGGGGGCGCTATCTGTGGGGCAGGTTCGGAATCCGTTTCAGGCTGCCGCTGTCGGGCCGAAGAGGTCGTTTCGAGGGCCGGAGGCGGCGAGACCACTGGCGGGGTCTCCAGCGCGCAATGCTGTTGCATTGCCGAGGAAGATTCGTTTGTGTCGGTAGCAGGTTTTTCTGGGAGGACAATGGTAAAGACGCTTCCCTTATTGACTTCGCTCTTCAGATGAATGCTGCCGCCGAGCAGTTTGACGAATTCTCTCGAGATGGAAAGCCCGAGCCCGGTGCCTCCGTAGGTACGGCTGGTGCTGCCGTCGGCCTGTTGAAATGCTTCAAAAATGGCTGCCTGTTTTTCTTCGGGAATGCCGATGCCGTCGTCTATGACAGCAAAGGCAACGGAAGTAGCCGGATCAAGTCCCTTGAATGCGCACAGTTCGGTGGAAGGCCTCGAGATATTCAGACATACATTGCCCTGATGCGTGAATTTGAAGGCGTTGGTCAGCAAATTACGCAGAATCTGCTGCAAGCGGTGCGCGTCGGTGTAAATGGTGTCCGGCAGGCCTTTATCAATGACGATGGAAAACCCGATGCCCTTGCTGTCCGCGATATCTTTGAAGACGCGGTTGAGGTCGGAAAAGAGTTCGGAAAGTGGAGAATTTTCGAAATAAAGTTCGATTTTGCCGGCTTCCACTTTGGAAAGATCCAGGATTTCGTTGATCAGGCGCAACAGGTCCGAGCCGGACGAATGGATGGCGTTGGCAGATTCGACCTGTTTTTCGTTCAGGTTGCTGTCCTTGTTCTTTGCCAGCAGCTGGGAGAGTATCAGGATACTGTTCAAGGGTGTCCGAAGCTCGTGGGACATATTGGCGAGGAATTCGGATTTGTATTTGCTTGCGACTTCCAGCTGATGAGTCTGCTTTTCCAGTTCCTGGCGGGCTCTTTCCAGCTCCTCGTTTTGCTGCTGCATGGATTTTTTTTGTTCTTCCAGGGCCTGGGTTCGGTTTTCCAGTTCTTCATTGGTGACGCGGAGTTCTTCCTGTTGCGATTGCAGTTCCCCCTCGGATTCTTTGAGGGCTTTGGTCTGTTCCTGCAGTTCCTCATTGGCCACGCGCAATTCTTCCTGTTGCGCCTGGAGTTCGGATTGCGATTTCTGAAGCTCCTTGGCTTTGTCTTCAAGTTCTGAATTCGCGATACTCAGCCTAAGTTGTTGTTCCTGCGCTTCTTCCAGCAGTTCGCGGATGCGTTGTTGCGAGTTGGCAATGTTGAAATGAATGGCCGAGTTTTCCAGATTCCGCTCGATGAATTCCTTGTGCATGTTTCTGTATGGATTGATGGAGCCAAGAAAAAAAGTCCCGATGAGATTGTCGTCATAGATCAAGGGGGCAATGAGGAAATGTTCGGGTTTGCGTTCGCCTGCGCCGTAGTTGATGACCGGCGTATCTTCCGGGACGTTTGAAAACAGGATTACTTTTTTCTCGTATGCGGCCTGGCCCACCATGCCTTCGCCCACGCGAATCAGGTCAAAGTTGCCGGTACGATCGGTATAGGCGTAAGTCGCGGTCAGGCGGAGTACGCCGTTTTTATGGAAATAGAACGCGCCAAGATCGGAATGCGTATGGTCGACGACAAAGGTAATAAAACGTTTAGCGAGTTCTTCGGCATCATGTTCGCCGCGCATTTCGTCTTCAATGCCCATTTTTCCGCGCTGGAGCCAATTCATTTTATAGAGGTTGCCGGCCATTTCATTGAGCGCGCGTGCCAGGTCCCCGAGTTCGTCTTTTTGATTGATGTCCAGAGTCTGGTCCAGTTTTCCTTCGGAAATCTGCTGCGCGAATTTAACGCCTCCGATAATCGGTTTGGTGAATGAACTGGCAAAGGCCAGGGAACAGGCGGCGATGAACAGAATGAGGCCGACTACGATTGAGCCTACCTGCTGCATCATTTTGCGTACGGGGGCGGTAATTTCGTACTTGTTGATTTTTGAAACCAGGTACCAGTTGAGGTCTTCGATATTGAGTTTGCAGTAGGCGACCAGAACCTCTTTGCCGGAGGCATCGTGAAAGGTGCCGTCCCCGCCGGATACGCCATGTTCAGTCGCTAGGAGCCAGTATTTTGGTGGAGTGTCGTCGGAGAAGCCGATGACGAATTTGCCGTCGCCCATTGTTTTCAGGTTGCTGCGCAGCTCGTAACGGTTTTCCGCCTCATCCCAGTTAAAGAAATAGGACTCCCCGGTTTTTCCCAGCCCATTGCGTGAATCCAGACTGGCTGTGATGAAATCGGGCCCCAGCTGCAGAGCGACGATGCAAGTGATTTCCCCTTTGAGATCGATGACGGGTTGTCCGAGAAAAGCGCTTTCAAGTCCGTTGCTGGGAACAAACGGACTAAAATCGATTATTGCAGGCTGGCCTGAGTTGTAAGCCTTGCGCCAGGTTGCGGCCAGTCCGCTATTACGAAAACGGCCGTAGGCGAGGTTCGTGCCCAGATCGCTTTCCTGCAGGACGGAAAACATCACTTTGCCGGTTTTCGGGTCGATCAGTAAAAGATCCCTGAAGCCGTAGGTCGCGTTGTAGTTGCGGTAATAATTGATATAGTCGTAAACAAGGGCTTTATACGCCTCGGTGTGAACGGGAAAGGGGCCGCTGGACGTATTGTCGTTTTCTTTCTTGTACAGTTCGAGAGCGGAAACAAGATTGGAAAGGCGCTCGCTTTGAACGAGCGTATTGAGATCCTGCAGGCGATGCTGGAACAGATCTTCCACATGGCTTTTTTGGACGGACTGTACCGTAAGCAGCTGCTGAAATGATTTTTCCACCAGCGCCTCGGTTGCCAGTTCGGTTGAAAAATAGCCGCCAATAAGGAGGGGGATGAATCCGGTCAGAACAAACAAGATAATCAATTTTGGCCGGATACGGATATTTTTCAAGCGTAGCATGGGACATCCTCATTTGCAGTTGCAGAAAAGGCGGCGGACGCGGGGCGCGCGTGTTGTGAAAAATCTGCCATAAGGTGCACTGGCGGTTTCAAAAAGAAACAAGCTCATGGTTTGCTGGATATGCCGGATGAATCATCGGCGATACCGGGCAGTGTTTCGCCTCACAGGGAAAAATAAGTTTTTGGCTGCTCTTCAAATCGATAGCGAAAAAAGGCTTCGGATACAATATGTAGCAAAGAGGATTTTCTCTGTTTTGATCGATTGTCGGATGATGGGCCTTTGATCGAAATGAACAGCAAACGACATGGCGGAAAAAGTTCAGGGCAGGCAATCCGCCCTCTGGAACAGGGCAGGGATGACCGTCTTTTATTTGTAGTGATTGTATGCTAGCTTTTTTACAGACTTATTGGAGCAGGTTTTTTCCCGCTACTGTAAACCGCCTGACAGGTTCGGGCAAAGTGCTGGACGCGGAATACGCATGTTTTTTTTTAGAAGAAGACGGCCCCCAATAATCCGGGGAGGCACCCCCGGCGAGCAGTTGCTGCGATTTGTCGCGCTGATTGTCATTTTCGCCGGCGCAGGTTGGTTGTTTTGGATCAATTCCGAGAACAATCTGGAAAAAATCCAGGCCATGGGCGCTGTGGAGGATAATGACCATATTCTCTCCAAAGAACAGCGCAAGGCCCTGATAGACATCTCCCGGATTTACAAAGACGATTTCGGTCTGGTGCTCAAGGTCCGGATCGGGCCGGTGGATGTTCTGTCTGTTGACAATAAAACCAAGACAATGCTTTTTGTCCTGGACCCGGTCAACAAGGAGGCGGACTTTTACTTTCCGCCGCTTGTCCAACGGGCGCTGGGAGCGGAGTTTGTCGATACTCTCCGAAAACGCTATTTTCCCGCCTATTTTATCGAAGACAATGTCTGGTTCGCCGGTCTGATAGACGTGCTGGAAGCCACCTGGCACCAGCTGAAAGGCGAGCCTGTTCCACAACCCACTGCCTCCGGGGAGGATAAGTGACCGAAACGCAATCCTGCGGCAATGTCGCCATTTATACGGACGGATCCTGCCTTGGCAATCCCGGACCGGGGGGCTGGGCCGCGATTCTCGTCTATGGCGAACACCGCAAAGAGCTGAGCGGCGGCATGAGCCCGACCACCAACAATCGTATGGAGGTACTGGCCGCCATTCAGGGACTCGAATCTCTGACCCGTCCGTGCGAAGTGACCCTGTCCACGGATTCCCGCTATTTGCGCGATGCCGTGGAAAAGGGCTGGATTAAAAACTGGAAGCGCAACGGCTGGAAAACCGCAGCTAAAAAAGACGTCAAAAATCGTGATCTCTGGATGCGTCTGGACGACCTGTTGCAGAACCATAAGGTCCGGCTGGATTGGATCCGCGGACATGACGGCCATCCGGAAAATGAACGCTGCGACGTTTTGGCCAAAACAGCTGCTTCTCAGTCAGGCCTTCCCAAAGATCCGGGGTACCCAGGAAACAGTTAAGCGGTCCATTGCTCGGATGCCGCGGGCAGTATGATCCGGCCAGTCGAGTACTCATTATTTGATAATTATTATCAAAAGAGTTGCCAAAGCTACTCGCTGGGATTATCTGGTCTTTTTTAAGCGAATGCGTCGGTTGCATAACAGGTCAAAAAAGGAGCTTACCATGCGGCGACATTTTGTATTTCTATTGGCGGTTTTTTTCTTGGTTACCGGTTCGCAGGCTTTTGCAGCGGAGAAGCCTCTGGTCTTCGTCAGTATTGTACCGCAAAAATATTTTGTTGAAAAAATTGCAGGTGATTTGACGGACGTATCCGTGATGGTCATGCCTGGGGCCAGCCCTGCGACCTACGAGCCCTCTCCCAAACAAATGGCAGACCTGGAAAAAGCCAAAGCCTATTTCTCCATCGGAGTTCCGTTCGAGGCCACCTGGCTGAAACGTTTTGCCGGTGCAAACCCTGCGATGAAGATCATCCGTACGGATTCCGGCATTACCAAAAGACCCATGGTCGCACATCATCACCATGAAGAAGGGGAAAAACACCAACATGAAGGGCACGAAGGCCATGAAGCTGCAGCCCACGGCATTCTGGATCCCCATGTCTGGCTGGCGCCCGAACTGGTGCGTACCGTGGCGGAAAATATCTGCAAGGGGCTGGTGCAGATTGATGGCGCTCACAAGGCTGACTACGAGGCCAATCTGCAGTCTTTTCTAAAGGAAATTGACCAGCTGGATACAAAAATTCAGGAAGTGCTGGCTCCGTTGCCCAAGAATAAACGGGTTTTTATGGTTTTTCATCCGTCCTGGGGGTATTTTGCCAAAGAGTACGGCTTGAGACAGATCCCCATCGAAAGTGAAGGCAAGGAACCCAGCCCGAAAGGGCTGGTGGAGATTGTGGAACACGGCCGCAAGCTGGGCATTCCCGTTGTTTTTGTCCAGCCCCAGTTCTCGGACAAGAGCGCCAAGGTCATTGCTTCGGAAATGGGCGCGAGAGTGGTTCCGCTCGACCCGCTGGCGGAAGACTGGGCAACCAACCTGCTTAAGGTCGCCGAGGCTTTTCAGAGCGCGTTGCAATAGCAGCCTTTAGTTTTATTACATCATTAAGCGTTCTTCCGGAAAATTCCACCGGAAGAACGCTTTTTTTCGTCCGAAATGCAGCTGAATTAGTCCTTGGCGGGAACAGGAGAGAGGGCCCAAAGAAAGCGGAGTTTATCCGCGGCTGCATACTCTGAAGCATCCAGACGCTTCCACCGGACCGGCAAGAGTTCCGGCAAGGGGTCGTTACTCATGAAAATAATAACGCCCGCGGGGGCCAGATGGGGCAGGGCAAGTTCAAGCAGTTTTTCCCAGGGCATGAAGGCGCGGCTCAGGACAAGATCCACCGGCGCATGCTCCGCAAGCGCCAGTCCGGCGTCCATACGCAGAACGCGCGTGTCGGGTAGTTTGAGCCGGGCCAGGGCGTTTTCCAGAAAGATCGTCCGTTTCTCACGCAATTCCACCATCCGGTAGCTTCCTACCTCCCAAAGCATCCGGAGCGGGATGCCCGGCAATCCGGCGCCTGCGCCTAAATCAAGACAAACCGGCTTATCGGGCAATTGCAGCTTTTGAAGAAATGCGGCCAGGTGCCAGCTGTCCAGTACGAGTTCCAGGAGGATTTGCTGCCAGGGGTACGGCCCCACCAGGTTGCAGCGCTGGTTCCATTTTACGAGCAGTTCCAGATAGACGCAAAGCCGCTCTGCCGTAGCTGAGTCAACGGGCGTCTGGTTCTTGCGACACAATGCCTCCACCTGTTCGGCTGTCGGCCTCTGCGTCAGCGTCTTTTTTGTTTTTGCGGACATGGGGTCCTTGTAGCGCAAGATTGTCGGCCGCGCCAGCGTAGGTGCGGCCAGGGGATTCAGCCGCACCTGACGTTGATGGAGACATCATTCATCTGATAGCCTTGATGAAAAAATTGATGAACATTTGTTCGCAAGGTCTGTATATTGCCTGGACATTGTTAATGAACTCTGTTCTGATAGATATACAGTGAGATATTCAGACATCCAATAAAGAGAAGGAGTACAAATGCTTTCAAATAGCACCGCATTGTACGCCCTGATCGGCTATATCCTTAACCGGCTTTTCGTCAGCTGATGCTTTTTACAAGTTAGGTGAGGGGATCTATGAGATCCGAAATCGCGCTGGTTCAAAACTCTTCTGATTTTAGACTCTCCCCATGGTATTTACGATTTCTTATCGTATTACTGTTTTCCTGTGCTTGTCTTATCACCGTCCGTACTCCGGCAATGGCTATCGATCCTGACCCGGCGATGAACCTGACTCCTGAGGAAATATCCTGGCTCGAAGAAAATGGGGACAGCATCCGCTACGGTCCGAATCCTTACTGGCCGCCGGGCGATTATATGGAAGACGGAGAACACAAAGGGATTGTCGCCGACTACATCGAGTTATTTGAAAAAAAACTCGGTGTTCATTTTATACGCGTCTACTATGATGATTGGGATAGTTTCTATCAGGGCCTGCTGACCGGCGAGTACGATCTTGTCGGTGCCGTCCAGAAGACCAAAGAGCGTCTGAAGGTCCTTGTATTCACCGAGCCTTTTTTAAAGACGCGACTTGTTGTTTTGACCAGGGCGAACAGGCCGCGCCTGAAGTCTCTCGACGAACTCAATTCCATGACACTCGCCGGAATAGAGGGGTATTCCAGTCTGGACTATGTAAAGAAGAACTATCCAGGCGCCAAAATTGTCGGCTGCGGCGATGACCTGACAGTATTGCTGAAGGTTTCAGCAGGGGCGGCAGACGGGGCGGTTGTCGACTATATGCTGGCCAGTTATCTGGTGGACAAATACGGCCTTACAAATCTCAAATACGACGCCGAGTTCGATTACCATTGGGATCTGCGGTTCGCCGTTAATAAGAAAAAATCTCCTCTTCGCGGGATACTCAACAAGGCGCTCAGCACGATAAGCGATATGGAGCGCAAGGCTATTTACAATAAATGGGTCGGGATCAGACTTGAACACAGTCCGGGTTTTATTGAGCGCAACCTGGGGCTGCTGGCAGGACTCTCCGGTATTGTTCTTTTTTTACTTTTCGCGGTCATACTGTTTAACCGCTCATTACAGAAACAAGTCCAGGCTCGTACGAAGGAACTTGAGCAAAATGAGTTCGTGTTGAAAAAAGCCAAAGATGCAGCCGAGGCGGCCAATCAGGCCAAATCCGAGTTTCTGGCCAATATGAGCCACGAAATACGTACGCCCCTTAATGGTATTCTGGGGATGCTCCAGCTTGTGAAGGAAACAACCTTGACTGACGAGCAGGCCGGTTACATTGATTCGGCCACTCACTCGAGCAGACGTTTAACCCGCCTGCTTTCCGATATCCTCGACCTTTCCAGAGTGGAAGCCGGAAAACTTGAAATTTCCATGGAACCCTTTGATTTTACTGATACGATGGAGTCAATCAAAGAGCTTTTCAGCTCATCTGCCAGGGAAAAGAACTTGGAATTACGGATGCGCATCAACTCCGGCATTCCCACAATGCTGCAAGGAGACGGAGCAAGGTTGCAGCAAGTTCTTAGCAATCTGGTAGGAAATGCAATCAAATTCACAAATAAAGGCAGTGTTTCCTTCGAGGCCGATTCCATCCCATCGAACAATCAGAAGGAGTTCCGCGTCTTATTTTCTATTACTGATACAGGCATCGGCATTAGCGACGAAGTATTGAGCAGTTTGTTTTCCCCTTTTACCCAAGCGGAAAAGAACTACAAACGACAGTTTCAGGGGGCTGGACTTGGGCTGGCCATTTCAAAACGCCTCGTATTGCTTATGGGCGGCACCATGGCCGTGGAAAGCGAAGAAGGCGGGGGGGCTTCGTTTTACGTATGCATCCCTTTCGCAGTTCCTTTGACAACGACTCCGGCCAATCAACCTTTGCGCAAGATATCAGGAGCGCATCATCTCAGAGTTCTGTTGGCGGATGATGATGCAACCTCAAAAATCGTGGTGAAAAAGTATCTTGAGAAAATGGGCCACCAGGTGCTGGCTGTAGATAATGGAGTACAGGCGTTGTCAAAATTGCACAAAGCGCCTTTCGACATTGTGTTTATGGACATTCAAATGCCCTATCTCAATGGAATAGAAGTGACGCGTGCAATTAGACTCGGAGAAGCAGGCATAACAAATAGAAACGTACCTGTTATTGCCATAACAGCGTATGCCATGAGCGGAGACAAAGAAAAATTTTTACAGGCCGGTATGGATGATTATATATCGAAACCCGTCGACATGGAAAATCTGAAAGCGTTATTGGAGCGGATGGTCCAGGACATTGACGCCGCCGAGATCTCTTCTCCTTCATAACGTCCGAATACTATCCCTTTGTTTTATCGGAGATGCCCGAGAGCATGATACATGTCTCTTTGTGCTCAGGGTACATTATTTTTTCGAGATACCACCTCTTGATGTATAACCTGCCCAAAGCGGTAAGGGTGCATCTCATCCCTTGGCTCGTCTGTCTCCTCTTACAGGCGAGCGATTAAATCGCGCTGGATAAAAATCCGTATTGCTGCCGGAGCGTGAGCCTCCCCCCATAATCGCCGGAGAATTTGAGAACAGGAGATCTTCTGTTTTTTTCTACGTCTTATTGCATACGTTGCGTGTCTTGGTGTAGAATGAAAGGAACTGTCCCCAAAAAGTGTCAACAGTCGGCCAAGCCGCAAACAGGTCGCATCATTTGGCAGTACCTGCTGGCGAAGCTTTGGAAGTTTAGTAAAGCTCGCATCTGGCTCCTTGCAGAAGGGTGATGCAGCATCAAAAATCCACACTGCGAAACGGAGTGATCTATGTCCCTGAACAAACGAATTTTGCTCAACATTGCAATCATGCTGCTGACGGTAATTGTCATGGTAGTCACCGATGAAATCGTCACCTCCCAGAAAAAAAGCGACGGCCTGGTTATCAACCTGAGCGGCAGGCAACGTATGTTGTCACAGAAAATGACCAAAGAACTCCTGATATTCTGGGATGACTTCAAGGGTGCCAAGCGACCGGACCCGAAGCTGCAGGATCTTTTCATTGAAACCGCGGAGATATTCGACATTACCCTTAATGCGCTCAGCAATGGCGGCGCCGCTCCAATGCTGCCCAAGCGGGGTGCTCCCACCGAGGTACTGCCTCCGGCAAGGGATGACGCCCTGGAGCAGCTTCATCTGGTGCAGAGCATCTGGAAAGATTTCCGGCCGCAATTGTTGTTAGTTCGTGATAAACAGGATCAAACGGCCATGAAGTATGTGTTGGACAACAACACCAAACTGCTGGGGGAGATGAACAAGGCCGTTCTTCTGCTGCAGGAACAATCGGAAAGCAAGACCACCCTCGTACTTCAGGTGCAGTTTATCGGGTTGATCGTATTCATTGCCATTGCCACATTGACCTATTTGAGCATACGCAAACACGTGATCAAACCTGTGGCTCAATTGAGAGACTTCGCTGATGCTGTAGCCGGCGGCAATTTGGAGTGCTCTTTGGACCGAAAATATGGCGCGGAGCTTGGAGCGCTTGCCGCGGCTATTTGCAATATGGTGCAGAACCTGAAAAACTCTCTTGCCGAAGCCAGGAAGCAGGAGGAAATGCTCAAAGCCGCCGCCGCCTGTGATGAAGCCAAAGATCAGGCTGAAAAAAGCGCTGAGGAAGTAAAAAAGCTGCTGTCCGACATGGCCCGGCTGGTGGATGATGCGGAAAAGATCACCGAAAGCGTGATTCAAGGTTCTTCCGAGCTTTTTGACACGTTCAAGCAGACTTCCAACGGCATAGAAATTCAGCGTAAAAGAGTCGACGAGACCATAACCGCCATGGGCGCCATGAACGAGACCATGCTGGAGGTTGCGCAAAGCGCCGACCAGGCCGCCACAAGTTCGGAAGAAGCACGAACCACGGCCAACCAGGGCGCTTCCATTGTTTCAAAGTCCATAGAGGCGGTATCCGAAGTAAATGAACTTACTGAGGCCCTGAAAAGAGACATGGCCACGCTCGGATCTCAGGCCGAAGCCATCAGCCAGGTGCTTAACGTGATCAGCGACATCGCCGATCAGACGAACCTTCTGGCTTTGAACGCGGCCATTGAAGCGGCCCGCGCCGGAGAAGCCGGTCGCGGATTTGCTGTGGTGGCCGACGAAGTGCGCAAGCTGGCGGAAAAGACCATGACGGCGACAAAAGAGGTGGAAAGCTCCATCACGGCCATTCAGAATTCGTCGAAAGTCAGTATCGAGAGTGTGGCCCGGGCCAAAACATCTGTGGAACGCTCGACCGAACTGGCCGGACAATCCGGCGAGACCCTGGAGCGGATAGTACATCTTGTGGCTGAAGCCACTTCCCAGATAGAAGGAATTGCCACTGCCTCGGGCCAGCAGACCGCAGCTTCGGAAGAAGTCAATCTGGCCATGGGAGAAGTGAATTCCATCGCAGAACAGACCGCGGGCGGCATGCAGCGATCCTTTGATGCCCTGCATACGCTGGTTGATCAGATTACCAGTCTGAAATCCCTGATTCGAAGCATGGCGCGGCAATAGATTGGTCTTTACACCGATCAGGCTTGATTGAGCGTATGGTCGGGCAGACGCATGCAGGAATTAGCGCCCGGACGAAAGGCGGTTACGCTTTGTCCGGGCGCTTTGTCCACTCTGCCGGAAGATGGTGTCCTTTGCGCACTTGATCAGTGCATTTTTTCTTTGACCTCGCGGCTGTCCGGATATACAGGGCCTAGGCGGCGGGAGCTTGCGGAATCGCTTGCCAGAGCCGCCCGGATGCCCTATGCAAGTCCCTCGTCGGCGGCACTGTTGCGGCAGGCAATCGTACTGAGAACCAAGGATGAAAGGAACGGATTATGAGCGATCAGACATACAACCTGGCAATTCAATTTCCCGGCCAGGGCTCTCAGGAAAAAGGCATGGGCCGCGACCTGGCCGAGGCCTCCAAAGATGTGATGGAACTCTGGAAAAAAGCGGAGAACATCAGCGGATTCGCCCTGCGCGAAATCTACTGGGAGGGCGACGACGCGGACATGGCGCGGACTGAGCATCTCCAGCCTGCCTTGACCGTCGCCAACGTGGGCATATGGATGCGTCTGGCTGAAAAAATCGGCGACAGCGCCAGTGTTTGCCTGGCCGGTCACAGCCTGGGAGAATTCAGCGCGCTGGCGGCGGCGGAAGTCCTGGCTCTGGATAAAATTATTGAACTTGTTTCTTTGAGGGGCAAGCTCATGGCCGAGGCCGACCCGCATGGCACCGGCAAGATGGCGGCGGTGGTCAAAATGGACCAGAACATTGTGGAAGACCTCGTACGCCAGGTGGCCGAACAGACCGGCGAGCTTTGTCTCATTGCCAATTACAATTCTCCGGCGCAATATGTCGTCAGCGGTACGGCCGCCTCCATAGAAGCGCTTTCTTCGTTGGTCAAAGAAGGAAAAGGGCGGATGATCATCCTGCCTGTGAGCGGCGCGTTCCATAGTCCGATGATGGCCGAGGCCGCTGCCGAACTGAAAAAACTGATGGCCGGAGCGGACTGGCGCAAGCCTCGCCGGACGGTATTTTTCAACGTAAGCGCCGCCTCTGAAAGTGATCCCGCGGCCATTCACGAGCTTATGACCCGGCAGATGACCTCATCCGTGCTCTGGACTCCTCTGGTACGCGCGCAATGGGATCAGGGCGTGCGTACGTGGTGGGAATGCGGTCCGAAAAACGTCCTTACCAAGCTGCTCAAAGCCAATCTGGCGGACAAGGAAGATGATTGGCAAAGCCAGAGCATCAACTCGCTGGAGGTTCTGGACGCTCTGGATGCTTCAGCTCTGTAGGGTTCCCCGTATCCGAGATACGGACAGAAAGGTCTGTTTTGCCACTGCTATGCACTCTGTTTGCAGTTTTAAAGCGTGCTGTACGCACTTTTTTCCTGTGTGGTGCGTACGTAAAAAAAAGGTCGCAGCAGGGCACGTTGCAATGGTTTTTTTCTGTCCTCTAGACAATTTCTAAAAAACAAGCTAAGAAGTGAAAGAAAATGCGAGCACAAGACTATATAACAACACTTCTCCAGGAGCATTTGCAGGGCAAGGGGTACGAGTGGCCGGAAAAAGCCAATGTCGAGCCCCCCAAAGACAAGCGCTTTGGCGATATGGCCAGCAATGTGGCTCTTGTATTGGCGTCTCAGGCCAAGGCCAAGCCGCGTGCCATTGCCGAGGAGATTCGGGAGACTCTGCTCGGGGTGGACGCCGGTTTCGAGTCCATCGAGATTGCCGGCCCCGGCTTTTTGAATTTTACGCTCAAGCCCGGCTTCTGGCAGCAGACGGTGGGCGAAGTGTTGGAGCAGGGCGAAGCATACGGAAAAACCGGTTTCGGCGGCGGACGCAAGGTGCAGGTGGAGTATGTTTCGGCCAACCCCACCGGGCCGCTGCATATCGGCCACGGGCGCGGAGCGGCCCTGGGCGACAGTCTGGCGCGCATTCTTCGTGCCACCGGGCACGATGTCAGTACGGAGTACTACATCAACGACGCCGGACGGCAGATGCGTATGCTGGGCATGTCCGTGCTGGCGCGGGCGTCCGAAAAGAACGGGCGTGATTTTCCCTTTCCGGAAGATGGCTACAAGGGCGACTATATTCACGACATCGCGGAGATGGCCATCCAGCAGGCTCCCGACCTGGCCACCATGGACGAGGAGGAAGCCGTCAGCCTGTGTACGCGCATCGCCGTGGACGATATTATGCAGGGCATCAAAGACGACCTGGCCCGGTTCAATGTGGAACATCAGGTCTGGTTTTCCGAAAAGTCCCTGGTTGCCACGGGTGCTGTGGATAAAACTTTTCAACTGCTTAAGGACCACGGCCTGGCCTTTGAGCAGGACGGCGCGTTCTGGTTCAAGACAACGGAGTTCGGCGACGACAAGGATCGCGTTATTCGCAAGTCGGACGGACAGCTGACCTATTTTGCGTCCGACATCGCCTACCATGACGACAAATGTCGTCGCGGGTTCCAGCTGATGGTGGATATCTGGGGTGCGGACCACCACGGATATGTGCCGAGGCTGGCTGCGGCTGTTGAAGCGTTGGGTTATGAGGATGTCGCGTTCAAAGCGGTTCTGGTGCAGCTGGTCAATCTGTTGCGTGGCGGCGAGCCGGTTGCCATGTCCACGCGCGGCGGCACCTTCGTCACTCTGGCAGAGGTTCTGGACGAAGTGGGAGCCGACGCGGCGCGTTTCATGTTTCTGTCGCGAAAGAGCGACAGTCATCTGGATTTTGATCTCGACCTGGTCAAACAGCGTTCCATGGACAATCCCGTATATTATGTGCAGTACGCCAACGCGCGGATCAATTCCGTACGGCGCAAGGCTGTCGAGCGGGGCATCTCTCTGGAGGCGTTGACGCCGGATCCCGCAGTCCTCTCCCTGTTGTCCACCCCGGAGGACCTGGATCTGCTTAAATTGATGGCGCGGTTTCCCGAAACGCTGGAAAGTGCTGCAGCCACATTGAGTCCGCACGTTCTCAGTTATTATTTGATGGAATTGGCAGGGGCGTTGCATCGCTATTATACGGTTCACCAAGTACTTGGTGCGGAGGACGAAACCTTGATCCGCGCCCGTTTGCTATTGCTTACGGCCACGGCGCAGGTTGTTCGCAACGGCTTACATTTGCTGGGCGTCAGCTCTCCGGAGCAAATGTAACGCGCACCTGCCGGTGCCGTTGCAATAAGCCGCGGGCAAAAGGTTTTTTCGTCACCAGGAGTGGCATATGAAATTTGAGATGAAAAAAGACGAAGGCGTGGCCGGCGGATCCAAACGGTACCGTTTTGAACTTTCTTTCGGCGGATTGCTGGGAGTAAGCGCCGTTGCCGTTGTCGGTCTGGTCTGGGTGTTTGTTTTCGGCGTGCTGGTGGGCCGCGGCTATCAGCCGGAAAAGCAGGTTCCCGAACTGGCGACCCTGATGCCCGCCTCGCAGAGCGCCACGGAAAAGATGACGGAGAAGGCCAAAAAGGAAGACAACAAAGTCATTCCTCCTGAAGAACTGGACTACTATGCCAATCTGAAGGAAGAGGCCCGGAACAAAAAAGCGACTGAATCTGCTGCGGCGCCCGACAAGGTGGAAGAGCCTGCCAAGGAATTGTCGGCGCCTCCTGTTGTAGCTGCCAAACCCGAGCCCAAGCCCGAGCAGAAGGAACTGAAGACAATAGTCCCTGCTTCCCCCAAGGCCACGGCTTCCATGGCTGAACCCAAGAAAGTTAAAGAAAAGCAGGAAGCTCCCAAGCCGGTTGCTGTGCCTGCCAAGCCCGCAAAAGTGGAAACGACGCCGGTAAAAACGGCCCAGGTGCGCCCAGGTCTGGACGCTCCGGTAACGACCAAAAAAGAGCGCGAGGAGCCCAAAGCCGACACGCAGGTCTATGACTACGTTTATCAGATCGCCTCGTTGCAGGATCCCAAGGCGGCATTGCAATTCCGCGACAAGGTCAACAAGCTCGGTTTGAAGGCCGAAGTCACGGTCATCAAAACGGACACGAAGGTCTGGCATCGTGTCGTGGTGCATTTCCGTGGAATGCCGGAAGATACGCGGGATATGAAAGACAAATTGGCAAAAGTCGGCGTGGATAAACCCTTGATGAAATCCAAAAAGCCGATTTGAGTCAGAAACAGAATTCAGTCACTTTGCCTTTACTGTATATCATGCTAGAGGCTTCAATAATAGGCTGCAGGTTTTGTTGAACCGATGCAGAGTCCTGACTGCGCAAATGTAAGTTTTGCGCAGTTTTCATGTCGGTAGTATCTTACAAACAGAAGACAAACACTGTTCTGGATTTGCCATGAATTCTGATCCGTATTCCGCTCCGAATCCCGTTGCCCTGTTGGGGCAAAATGTGCTGTCACTTGTGGCGGATTCGGGGGCCATGGCGATTTTTTTCTTTGAAGGCGTTAAGCAAAGCGTTTCGTCGTTCACGGTACTCCCCAAAATCCTCCGGCAGGTATATTTCATCGGAGTCAAATCCGTCTTTGTCATAGCTTTGATCGGCCTGTTCACCGGTATGGTGCTCGGGTTGCAGGGATATTACACGCTGGTCAAATTCGGTTCGGAAGGATTGCTGGGGGCGGCTGTCGCGCTTTCTCTGATCCGGGAACTGGGGCCCGTGCTCACCGCCATTATGGTCACCGGGCGTGCCGGGTCCTCCATGGCGGCGGAAATCGGCGTAATGCGTATTTCGGACCAGATCGATGCCCTGGAAGTCATGGATCTCAGACCCATGCGGTTTCTGGTCAGTCCGCGGATCATTGCCTCACTGATAGTTTTTCCCTTGCTGACGGCCTTGTTCGATGTCATCGGGATCGTCGGCGGGTACCTTTCCGGCGTGTTGCTGATGGGAGTCAATCCGGGGACCTATTTCGCCCGCATAGATTCCAGTGTCGACCTGATAGATGTTACAGGCGGATTCTACAAGTCCTTGGCCTTCGCCGTCATCGTGGCCACCGTATGCTGCTTTCAGGGGTATTTCACGCATATGCGTACGGACAGTGTCGGGCCCGAGGCCGTCAGCAATGCGACGACATCGGCCGTGGTGCAATCTTCCGTGCTGGTACTGGTCAGTGATTATGTGCTCACTTCTTTCCTGCTGTAGGTCACAATGATGCCCGTGGAAAATGAAAAATGGGGAATCCGTCTCGAAGACTGCAGCGTCGGTTATCCGGGGTTCGTGGTGCTGGAAGGACTGAATGCCACGCTTCCCGCGGGACAAATCAGTGTCATTCTCGGCGGATCGGGGTGCGGCAAGTCAACGCTGCTGCGGCATGTTCTCGGTCTTTCCAAACCTTCGCGCGGTAAAATTTTCATTGGCGAGCAGGATTTGTTCGAATTGCGTCAAAAGGAGTTCCGTAAGGTCAGACGCCGGATGGGAGTTCTGTTTCAGGATGGAGCGCTGCTCGGATCCTTGACGCTGGGAGAAAATGTCGCCTTGCCTCTCAAAGAACGGACTTCTCTTGCTGCGGATAAAATCCGGGAAATCGCCTTGCACAAGCTCGGCCTGGTCGGGCTCGAGGAGTTTGCTGATTATTACCCGGGCCAGCTTTCGGGCGGCATGCGCAAACGCGGCGGCCTGGCTCGGGCCATTGTCATGGATCCGCCCGTATTATTGTGCGACGAACCCACTTCCGGCCTGGATCCCATCAACGCGGCTCAGATGGATGCGTTGCTCCTGGATATGAAAAAGCGTTTCAATGTCACCATCGTGGTGGTAAGCCACGATTTGCAGAGTCTGTACGCCACGGCGGATCATGTCCTTGTACTGCATGATGGGCAGGCTGTTTTCGATGGATCTCTGGATGCCTTGAAGCAGAGTGAAGATTCCTACATACGCCAGTTTCTGGAACGTCGGCCCGAACCCGTACAGCAGGCAAGCAGCGCCGCCACTGCCTGAGTATTTTTTTTGATCTGAGATGGAGAAAGTAATGCCCCGGAAATATACCAAAGAGACTGCGGTTGGCATTTTTGTCATGGTCGGCCTGGCTTGTGTCGCCTATTTGACTTTGCAGCTTGGAGACCTGGAATTGTTCGGCAGCGATGTGTACCGTGTCAGTGCCGATTTTACTTCCGTGGCCGGCTTGCGTGCCGGCGCCAGTGTGGAAATCGCCGGCGTGCCTGTGGGAAAAGTCGGTGCGATAACCCTGGAGCAGGAACATGCCATGGCTCACGTGGTGCTGGAAATCAATAATACTATCAAGCTGTCGGATGATGTGATCGCCTCGATCAAAACAAGCGGTCTGATTGGAGATAAATACGTCAGTCTTTCTCCCGGTGGTTCCACGGACTATCTGGGAGATGGAGACGTGATCTCCGACACCGAATCTGCAGTTGACCTTGAAGCCTTGATCAGTAAATATGTTTTTGGCGGGGTTAAATAAACTCTAAAAAACTGTTTTTCGAAACAAAAGAGGTTATAGTAGGATGCGTCGGAAGATACTAGTATTTTTAATTATTTTATGTATAGCGCTCCCCTTTCCCGCCTGGGGCGATGAACCCATGGACATGCTGAAGCAGACCATTGACAAGATCGTTCAGGTTTTGAATTCGCCGGGCATGAAATCTCCGGAGAAAAAAGATGAACTGGCCAAGGAGATTAAAAACATTGTCGACAGTGTTTTTGATTACGAAGAACTGGCCAGCCGTACGGTGGGGCTGCACTGGAAAGATTTCAGTCCTGAGCAGAAAAAAGAGTTCATCGCTGCTTTTACCGAACTTTTGGACGCCAACTATCTGGACAGTGCCGCGGCGTATTCCGGCGGTCAGGTGACGTTTACCGGAGAACGGCGCAGCAAGGCTGGCAATGTGGAAATTACCACGACTGTCATCTTCGGCAAAGACCAGATTGCCATGGCGTACCGGCTTAAAAAGAAAGATACCTGGAAAGTGTACGATATTATAGTCGCAGGCGTAAGCCTGGTGAAAAATTATCGTGCGCAGTTTCAGCAGATGATGGCGAATGGCTCACCGGCGGACCTGATTACGGCTGTGAAAAAGAAAGCCCAGGAAATCCGGGAAGGTAAAAAGGGGAGTAACTCCGCACAGATGCAGGACACTAACGAGGAATTCTCATGCGTCTAGCACCAAAGAATTTGGTCGCCGCTTTTTCGCTTTTTATCCTGTTGAGTTGTTTAGGACTGGCAGGATGCGCGGATAAGCAGGGCTCAAAGCTCGTGTCCGATCCGGCAAAGGTTGCTCCAGCGGAACAACCTCAGGCTGATGACACTGTTGCGCAAAGCCCGGCGGCCATTCAGCAGGAAAAGGTTGAAGGCTTGGAGGACGATAGTCCCGTCAATGACGCCAACGCCGAATATACGGATTTCGAAGACGACTTCGACAAGGAATACCAGAGTTCGGCCCAGAGCATAGCTGATCCGTTGGAACCCCTGAACCGTTTCTGGTTTACCTTCAATGATTATGTTTTTTCCTATGTCTGGCGTCCGGTGAGCATCGGCTACAACGCGGTCGTACCCAAGCCGGTACGAACGGGTGTGAGCAACTTTTTCTACAATCTCAAATTCCCGCTGCGTTTTGTTAACGATTTGCTTCAGGGCAAGTTTCTGGCCGCTGGAGTGGAATTTTCCCGCTTTGTCGGCAATACGGCCTTTGGCCTGGGCGGGGTGTTCGATGTAACCAGCCACCAGAAAGCCGCTGCCGTAACGCACCCGGAAGATTTCGGGCAGACTTTGGGCTATTGGGGCTTCGGGCATGGCATTTACATTGTCTGGCCTCTGTTCGGGCCCTCGACCTTGCGTGATTCCGTGGGCATGGCCGGTGACTATTTCTGCGATCCGATCACCTATATTGATCCCTGGTTTCTGCCTTACAGTCATCCGGAGCTGGAATGGGTTACCTGGAGCGCCTGGGGATTGCGTACGCTTTCCATCACCGCCGCAACTGCGGACAGTTACTTCGAACTGCGTGATTCGGCTTTTGAGCCTTACACGGCTTTCCGTAACGCGTACGTGCAGCACCGTAACGACGAAGCACGTCAGTAATTCCAAAGATTCAATTGAACTCGACAAGACCGCGGACAATTCGTCTGCGGTCTTTTTTTTTGCGCGATGCATCACCCCATCACGCAGTTTCACACTCCTGACACAAAAGTCATAAAAGCTTCGCTTTTCTCACCGCCTGTGATCTTGTATGAAATGTAACAATTCCTATGAGAAACAGGTGCCTATGCTTATGACGTATTTCTCCCGTATTTCGCACAAATTACAGGACAGGGTCTTCAGCCTGGTTCACGGCAACCGGCTCGTTTACAACACGTGCTGGGAAGATCCGCGGCTGGACCGCGAACTCTTGGATTTTTCATCGGATTCAAGGATCGTGATGATTACTTCCGCCGGAGACAACGCGCTGGCCTATCTTTTGGACGATCCGGCCGAAGTGCATTGCGTGGACGTCAATTTTCGCCAGAACGCCTTGCTGGAGCTGAAACGCGTACTGTATACGCAGGCTGATGCCGAGACCATGTTCGCTTTTTTCGGTCAGGGCGGGAGTGGTGATTGTGACGCTCTGTACCAGAAAGTACGGCCGGCGCTGCCCGAATACGCCGCGGCATTCTGGGATGAAAATCTGGATTATTTTTCCAACACGGGATCCAGAAAATCATTTTATTATCATGGCGCATCGGGCGTTGTGGCATTTATTTTCAGCAAGGCCATGGGCTTGCTGAAACCCGGAGTGCGCAGCCGGATGATTCGCCTGATGGACGCGCCGGACCTTGCTGAACAGCGGCGTCTGTATCATGAAATAGAACCTGCATTCTGGGATCGCATCAGCAGCTGGCTGGTCGGACGCCCGACTACCATGGCCATGCTCGGGGTTCCGCGTCCGCAGATAGCTCTGATACGCGAAAAACATCCGGGCGGAGTGCAGGGCTTTGTGAAAGACAAGATCCGGCGGGTGTTCACCGAATTGCCCATCTCGGAAAATTATTTCTGGCGGGTGTATGTGACCGGCCAGTACACCAAAAAATGCTGCCCGGATTATCTGCAGTCAGGGAATTTCGACATTCTGCGGGAAAGGGTATCCAGGCTCCAACTGCATACGTGCACCCTCAGTTCTTTTTTGCGTAAACACCCTGGAAAATATACCCATTTCATCCTGCTCGATCATCAGGACTGGCTGGCCTGGCATGCGCCTGAAGCCCTGCGGGAAGAGTGGCAGCTGATTCTGCAAAATGCGGCGCCCGGAGCAAAAGTGCTGATGCGTACGGCCGGGCTCGATGTCTCGTTCGTACCGGATGAAATACGTACGCGTTTGCGCTTTCAGCCCGAACTGACGGAACCGACGCATCATCTGGACAGAGTGGGAACCTACGGCAGCCAGCATCTGGCGGTGGTCTTATGAACACCTGTACGACTAAAGGACTAGACAAATCGCAGAAACTGCAGGGCTATTATCGCTGGCATGCGCCCATTTATGATGCGACACGCTGGAGCTTTCTCTTCGGCCGCCGGACCATTGTGGCTCAGGCCGCACGGTTGCTCGGAAAGAGTTCCAGCCTGCGTATTCTGGAGGTGGGCTGCGGAACGGGCAGAAACCTCAAGGCCCTGGCCCGGACCTTTCCTAAGGCGCAGATTACAGGAGTGGATCTCTGTGCGCCCATGCTCGCCAAAGCCGAAAAAAGCACTACAGCCTACGCAGGGCGCATGACGTTGCTGCATCAGGCTTACGCCCCGGATTTACTCCAGGAAGCATCCTGCGACCTGGTGCTGTTTTCCTACGCACTGACCATGTTCAACCCGGGGTTCGATACGGCTCTGGACACCGCCCGTACGCATTTGAAACCCGGCGGCATGATTGCGGTGACGGATTTTTACGACTCCCGGTTGGGCTTTTTCAAATCTTGGATGTGGGCCAATCACGTGCGTATGGAAGGGCATTTGGTGCCCGAACTGGATGCGCGCTTCGAGCGGGCGCAATTGTCCGTGAAACAGGCTTATGCGGGCTTCTGGGAGTATTTCCTCTATCTTGGACGCAGATCCGCTTAGTTCATAGCTTTTCCTGAAAACGCTCTTCCACAAATTCCGCCAGACACTCCACCGCCGGATGGTCTGGAGCTGGCCGTACGTGCAGGGCCACGGTTACGTCCGGCAATCGCGGCAGGGCGCAATTCTGGGGCAAAAAATGGCATCCAGCGCCGCTGCAGCTCTGGAGCATGGGGGAAACAGCGAAGCCTGTGGCAACCGCTGCTTGAATGGCCGTTAAACTCAGGCTGCTGAAAGCAATGCGGTAGGAGATTCCCTGGAGATCAAGCGCTTCCAGAGCCCAGCGCCTTTGCAAACAGCCCTCGTGAAACACCGCCAACGGCAGCGGTTCGCCGTTGTCGCGCCAGATGGATTGCAGCTCCAGATCGGCGGCGCCCATCCAGAGCAGGGGAATCCGGGCCACGGGTTTTCCTCCTTCACGAATGTCCTCACCGTCCTCCGTGGTCAGACAGACATCCAGCCTGCCTGATTTGAATTCCCTAATAAGCTCCTTTGTCGCATCGCAACGTACGTCGACGCGTACGTTTGGGTAGGCCCGTGCGAATTGCGCCAGCACGCCCGGTAAATATCGGGTGGCATAGTCGTCCGGTACGCCGAGCCTTACCAGGCCGGAAAGACGCGGGCCGCAAAGACAGGCCAGGGTTTCGTCATTGAGTCGCAGCAGCCGGCGCGCATAATGCAGCAGCAGTTCGCCCTCATGCGTCAGCCGGACGTTGCGCGCGTTGCGCTCGAACAGGCGGCTGCCTAGCTCGCTTTCCAACCGTTTCAACTGCATGGATACCGCGGATTGCGTACGGTGGATGCTTTGTCCGGCCCTGGTGAAGCTTTTCAACTCGGCGGCAGCCACAAAGGTCCTTAGTGTTTCCAACGAAAGATGGGTGAGTAGAGTATCATCAAGCATGCTTATGTTTAGCATGAAATGAATTCGTTTGTCGAATGTTTGAACCTGGGTCATAGTGCCTATCCATCAGGGGGAAAACCCGAAAACACAAGGAGAATCGACTCATGGGCAAGCAGATAGAGCTGAACGAACGAATTAATACCTATTGGAACCGCTACCGCGAACTGTTTCCCGGCATGGCTGACGGCTATGATGCGATGACCGGCAACGCGTACGCGGGCGGGCGCCTGGACGCCAAGACCAAAAGGCTTATCGCCATTGCCATTGCCGTGACTCACGGGTGCAGAGCCTGCATGCTCTCACAGACCGGACACGCGCTGAAGTTGGGAGCGGATGCGGAGGAAATTCTGGAAGCCTGCGCCGTATCCCTTTCCATAGGCGGCACCATGGCGGCCGGAGAGGTGACCCGGGTGGTGCAGTATCTCGAAGAATTGGGAGAATTAGAGGGGCATACCCCTGAAAAGGGTTAGACGCTCATATGCAGCCAAGCTGTGTTTCAAGGCGAAAATGCGCTAAAATAAGAACGGAAAGCCGGGTCGTCTCCGATACGGGGGACGGCCCGGTTGTCAGAAAAGTACGGTTGAGATCCAGTTACTTGGTGCCGAAAATCTTGTCGCCCGCGTCGCCCAGGCCGGGCAGAATGTAGCCGACTTCATTCAAACGCTCGTCAATGGCGGCAACGTACACGTCCACATCCGGGTGTTTGTCTTCCAGGGCTTTCAGTCCTTCGGGAGCGGCTACCAAAAACAAGCCTTTAATATTGGTGCAGCCGCTTTCCTTGAGCAGGTCGATGGTGGCTATGAGTGTGCCGCCGGTTGCCAGCATGGGGTCCAGGATGACCGCGGTCCGTTTCTCGATTTCATTGGCCAGCTTGACGTAATAGCGGACCGGCTCCAGAGTCTCCTCGTTGCGGTACATGCCCACTACGCTGACCTTTGCGCCGGGAATCAGATCCATCACACCGTCCAGCATGCCCAGCCCGGCGCGCAGAATGGGCACCACCGTAATGATTTTGCCCTTGATCTGCTCCACTTCTACGGGGCCGGCCCAGCCCTCGATGGTCTTTGATTCGGTCTCAAAGTCCTTGACCGCTTCATAGGTCAGCAATCGCGCCAGCTCGTTGGCTATTTCGCGAAAATCCTTGGTCTTGATATCCTTCTCGCGCAGCAGCCCCAGTTTATGGCGTACGAGGGGATGGTCCACAAGAGTAACCGGCATGATAAGCTCCTTTGTTAGGTCGTATTGTTATGGGGAGCTTCCGGCGGCACAGGAGCCTTTTTGAGAAAGGATCCTGAGAGCCTCCAAAAACTATTACTGGTGTTGCATTGTACCGTATCACATTTCGTAGCTTAAGGCAGAAGAAAATGAGTGCGTCTCCGGATGTATTCGCTCCGGGGCGCATTATCAAGTCTCAAAAGACATCATCGCAGAGGGACCGAATCGTCCCGCGAAATATCGGATTTTAATAATCAAATTTCCAGTTCAGGCCAACACCGCTTTGGGAATCCGCTCCCACTTCCCCCTCGATGCCGATCTGGGGAGTGATCTCCACCTCCACGGATACGGAGTCGTCCTTGGAAGACAAGCCTTTCTGCCCTTTTACGTAGACACGGTCGGTGAGGTAGGTTCCGGCTTCCAGAGTGGTGTTGCCGGAAGAACTCGTCCCCAGGCCGAGGGTATCCAGTCCGAGCACGTTCTGGATGCCGCTGACCGCGCCGTTGAGGTTGGTTTTGCCGCCGGCAACGGAATCAGCGACAAGCGCCAGGCGGATGGCGTCCACAGGGCCGAGATCCTGTACGGATTTTTTAAAGATCAATCTGGCCAGGATTTCGTTTTCCGCCATCGAGGGTTCGGAAGACAGCGAAAAGTTCAGGTCGGTGGGACTGCCGTCCAGGTTGATGTAGGCCGTGATGTCGGTCAATTTGGCCGAGGTGATGATTTCCATGTAAGGGGATGGCGGTGATTCGCCGGAAAAGACGATTTTGCCTTTGTCCAGCACAAAACGCCAGTCCAGAAAATCCAGATGGCCGCGGACCACGTTGAGTTTGCCCTTGATACGCGGATCTTGCGCGTGACCGTAGATATGCAGATTGCCGCCCCATTCGGATTGCAGGCCCTGGCCGCGTACATAAAAGTGGTCTGGAATGCGAACGTTCATGTCCAGTTTCATGGCCATGCCGCCTTCCGGATCATCCGGAACGTTCACTTCCTTGGGCTTCTGTCCGGGAACGTTGACTTCCTCGACTTCTACGTTGACCACGCCGGGCGGCAGGGCGGCCGGGATATTGATCAGGCCGCTATCCACGACGACTTCACCCTTGAGCTTGGCCTTTTTGGTGTCGCCTTTTGCTTCCAGATCGCCGCTGACCTGAGCGGTGGCCAGGTCCATGCGAACGCCGGTGAACTTTTTCAGATTGATCTTGAAATCAAAGGGCATGCCTTTTTCCGCATCGATCAGCACAGAGCCGCTTCCGTCGATCCGGCCGTCTCCGCCGTCGTTGGCGGACAGTTTGGTCAGCTCCATCTGCATGCCGTTGGCTGTGAGTTCGACCAGCAGATTGTTGATGATGGTGCTGGTTTCGGCATTTTCATACATGCCTTTGGAAATCTTGACGGTGCCTTCGGGTTGCGGCGCGTCCAGCGGCCCCTTGACCTGCATATCCACGTCGATACGCCCTTTGAACGTCTGGCCAGGAGGCATGAACAACGGGGTGAGCGGACCAAGCTCCATACCCAGCTTGGAAGTGGCTGCGAGCTGGGCTTTGGGCGGAATGGCGAACGCGAAAGGCGCCGTACTGAAATTGACGGGCAGGGCGGCGGAAATCTTGCCGATTTCTTTTTTCTGCAGGGTCATGGCAATGTCGGCGTTGAGCTTGTTTGCTTTGATCTGGATGTCTCCGTCCACGTTCATGGGCGGAGCTTTGGAATAGTTCTCATCCGTGGGCGTAAGCTTGCTGACATTCAGCTTGGTGACCAGGCTGGGGCTTTGGGGTGAACCGCTCAGGCGGGTGTTGAGGTTCACTTCGCCTTTTACGGGCAGGTCGGCAATGGAGGCCAGACTGGCTATCTGGAAGTTTTTCAGATCCACTGTCAGGTCGGCTTTCTGGCTGGTGAGCGAGCCGGAAGCCCGAAAGGTGGCTTTGGCCAGTTGCAGCTGCAGCGGCGTATTGATGGTGACATTCTGCCCTTCCAGGCGAATGCGAGCAGGAGAAGTCAAACGTACGGGAAAATCCGCGTACCGGGCCTGTAATGCGTCCAGAGCCACATCTATGGCCTGTTGGTCCTGTTTTGCGGCGGCGGTGAGCGACACCGTAAAGGGTTTGTCCGCCTTGCCGTTTGCTTTGAGCGTGCAGGTTGCGCCGTTTTGTTTCCCGGCGATGGTTATGTCGGCTTTATCCACCGACACATCTCCGGTCCGCAGGCTGGACAGGGTGATTTTGCCCGAAGCCTTGTCCAGAGCGGCGACGTCGGTGCTCTGCAGCTGGAGGTCCAGCGTATTTAGTGCAATGCCGGCGACGGAAATGTTTTTGAGGGATCCCTGGGTGCTGACGGCCTGCTTTCCGGCACGGATTTCGGGTTTGGCGTGCAGCGTGCCTGTGCCGCTCATTTCCATGCCCGTGACCTGGCCGAGTTGTTTCAGATTCTTGATTTGCAAGGTCAGCTCGCCCTTGGCCAGCTGGTCGGCCAGGCCCAATTCAAGGCCGGCCTGCAGCTTTACGCCGGGAGCGTCAAAGCCGAGATTGCGCAGCAGCAGGGTCTGGCTGCCGTTTGTTTCTTGTCGCAGCCCGCATTCGGTGGAAAATGTCAGCGGCTGGCCCGAAAGCCTGGCATCGAGGCGGATGGGCGTTAGCTTGGGGTCGGGTGCGGGCGTCGGCGCAACCAGGTCCAGTTTGAGCGTCGGGTGATCGATGCGGTTGCCGTTGGCCACGAGTTGTTCCATGGCCAGTTCCAGTTTGACCTTTGGCGCGGCCAGCGCTCCGTTGAGGGAGGCTGTGATCGGCGAAATACCCTTGGCCACCACTCCGGCAGCCTGCTCCATGTCGACGTCCTTGGGCGGGGTCACGGTCAGGGCGAGGTCCGCGGTCTGCGTATCGGTCAGCAGATGGCCGGAGAGCGCCACCGAGGTTTTTCCCCCGAGCCCGAAGCGTTTGATGTCCAGCCGGTTGTCTTTAAAGAAGAGGTCCCCGTCCAGATCCAGGCGCGAACCAACCAGCGGGGCAACGTCCGGGGGAAGTCCCTGGAGCTTGTCAATGTTGCCCTGGAGCGTGGTGGTGATGCCCTGTTCGGGGCCGCCTTTGGCAGCGCAACGGATGTCCACGCCGCCCTGTACGGGGGAAACGCCGCCGATGATGCCGTTGATGTCCGGGATGGAGATACGCGTATCCAGGTCCGCTGCGAGATCCTGGATGTCGGCCTGGCCCTTGGCCTTGATGCTGGCTTCGGCAATCTGCAGGTTCAGGTCCAGATCTTTGATCAGCTTATTGTGTTCGAGCAGCGCCTTGAAATTAAGTCCTATTTCGCCTTTGCCCACGGGTTTGTCGCCCAGGTAGGTCCCGCTGGTCTGCAGGGTCGCCCCCAGGTCGAACGAACCGCCGTCCTTGTCCAGGGATTCTGTGGTACGTACGTTGGCGTCCAGGGCCACCTTGGCGATTTTGATGTCGGCCTGGTGCAGGTCGTCGGCGCGCAGGGCCAGCTGCAGTTCCGGTTTTTGCTGGCTGCCCGCGATGGTAAGGTCCAGAGTGGCGGGGGCGGCCAGTTCGAGCTGGGCCAGGTCCTTGAGCGGAGCCGTATCCGTGACGGCCACGCGGAAGGCGCCGTCCAGCTTGGCTTCAGGCGCCGGCCCCAGGGTGCACTTACCGGAAATTTCCGTGGTTTTGGTTTTAATCAGCAGCGTCCGCAGTTCCATACGCTCGTCCACCAGGGCGACCTGCAGGTCGAGGTTGGTCGTATCCCCGAGCAGCGGCATCACATCGGGCGGCACAAGGGCTTTGGGCGGATGCAGGGCGCCTTTCAGGCCGAAGGTGATTGTTTTATCCAGCCCCAGAGCCAGGTCGCTGTCCAGAAGAGTGGAGTCGCCCGAGATGAAGTTGAGTTTGCCTTTCCAATCCTGCAGCGGACCGTTGCCCTCCAGAAGCAAATGCGCAGGGGCCGTGCTCTGCAAGGCTTTGCCCACCAGTCCGCCGGGCTTTTCGTCAAAAGCCAGCTTCAGGGAGAGCTGCCCGTCGCTCTGGTTCAGCCGGGCGTTCAACTGCAGGGATTCGAGGCCAGGGGTTGTGGCATTAAGAAGTTCCTGCACCTGCAGCGCGGCATCGAAATGGTCGCCCTGCGGTGCGCATGAGCCGTTTATCCGGAAGCGTTTCTGTTCATCCGGCGAGAGTTGCAGCAGCAGATTGTCCACCCTGATTTCGTTGATGATCAGCGGTGGAATCGAAGGAATGGCAAATGAAATCGGTTCCGATGGCTTGGGTTCGGGCTCGGGCTGGGTGGAAACGGGCGGTCGTTTAAAATCCACATCGGCCACCACCAGGCGGTCCACATGAATCACGCCGCCGAGCAGTTCGAGGGCGGACCAGGCGAAATCAAATCCCGCCACCCGCAGCCAGACGCCCTGGCTGTCCGCCAGGGTCAGTTCGCCCACCTGCATGCTGAAGGGCAGCGAGCCTTTCAGGTCCGTGATACGTATGGTCATGTCCGGCGAGGAAGCGGCGTCCTGCACCAGATCCACAATCATGTTCCGACCGCTGTCCGTCCGCAGGATGATGCCAACGGCGAGGAGCAGCAGCACCAGGCAGGCCGCCAGGCCCAGCGAGATGCGAAGCGTCCATTTCAGGATTTTCTTTCTGCGCATTTAGAAGCTCTGTCCGAGAGTAATGTAGAATTGAAAAGGAGCGTCCGTTCCAGAACGTCCGTTGAGCGGAACAGCGAAATCCACCCCCACGGGGCCAAAGGGGCTGTAATAGCGCAGGCCGATACCCGCGCCCAGGAAAGGATCGTCAAAAGTGGGAAGCTGTTCGGAATAGGCCCGACCGGCGTCCACGAAAAAATTCAGCCCGTATTTTTCCAGAAAGCGGAAGCGTAACTCCGCGGTAGCATCTGCAACCGAACGGCCGCCGACAGGGTCGCCGTCTTTCAGGTCACCGGCATACTGGTGCGCGAAACCGCGTACCGAGCCCATGCCGCCGGAATAGTAACGAATGTCCGCGGGCAGGTTGTCCAGGGTAATACCGAGGCTGCTGCCCAGATTGGCGCGCAGGGCCAGAATGACCATTTTATCGGAAACGAGCTGCAGAAAATGCGTATAGGATACGAGCCCCTGCCCAAACGCGTTGGGTATGCCGGATAACGGCCCGTATGGCGCACCCCAGACAGAGAGCAATCCTCCGGAGGAGGGATCCAGCAGGTCGTTGCGGGTGTCCCAGGACAGCTTGGCCGGGATGGCGATGTAGGAATAGCGGGTGTTGTCGTCATCCTGGGTGACGTTGGCCATACGGTAGGACGTGCCGAGCCCTACGGTGATTTTTTTGTTCAGGCGACGTTCGACGCCGACCGTAAGTTCGGCGGATTCACTGTCGTAGGCGTCACGGCGTTCCCGCAGCATTTTTGCTTTGGCCACCAGATCCTGATCTTTGATGAACAGGCTGGGTTTGCGGAAATCCGCGGTAAAAGACTGCTGCTTCATGTCGCCGTCGATGGACAGTTTGAGTAACTCGCCGCTGCCGAAAACCGAACGGTGCTCCCAGCTAATCTTGCCGCCGGGACCGTCGTCGGAGCGGTAGCGTACGCCTGCGCTGAAAGTACGGGGTTTGCGTTCGACCACTTCGATGGTCAAGGGCAGGTAGCCTTCTTCATTCACTTTCTTGGCGAGGTCGATACGCGCCAGGCTGAACAGACCGCTGCGGATCAGGCTGTTGCGGCATTTTTCCGCGACTTCCGCACTGTAGGGAGCGCCGTATTCCCAGGTGAGGAAGGTTCTGACGTACTCTTCGTTGACGTTTTTAAGGCCGCTGAAGCTTGTTTTGCCGAACTTGGCCTTTTTTCCGGCATGGACGTCCAGGTTCAGGTTTACCAGATTGTCGGCAAAGTTGGCGATGATTTTACGGGAGGCGATTTTTGGAAACGGGTAGCTCTGGTTCCGTAATTTTTTGAGAATGTCGTTTTCCGCTTCGAGTTCCTGCTTGGCGGCATAAGGCTGTCCGGATACGATGCCGGTTTCCGCGGGAGAGGGCAGCTTCGGTGGCTCGCCTTCGGACGTGGTGGAGACAAATACCGCACTGCCCCAGTTAAAGCGCGCGCCGGGTTTGATGGTAAATGTGACAGTGGGCGGCTGGGTGCTTTCCTCCAGCGAAGGAACGACCTTGGCTTTGAAATAGCCGAAACTGCGCAGCACCTGCATGAACGCGTCGATATCTCCGGTCATGCGCCGTTTCAGGAGCAGGATGCTTTCAGGGGGCGTATTCTGCAGCGTGAAGCATTTGGAAACAGATTGAAAGGCTTCAAGCATGTCTTCCGTGGGCGATCCGACAACCACGGACTGATACGCTATTCCAGGAGCCGCAGGCTGTTTTTCCGGCTCTGCTTTCTGCTCGTCGGCCAGACAGGACCAGGGCTGCAGAAGCAGGACGAAAAGACAAAACATGCTGCAGATCAGAGCTGGAAAAGCGTCCGAAATACGGAGGGGCACAATACGCATGCATGCCGCCTGCAAAGGTATGTAGGTGTTAAGGAGCTGCATTTGTATATTTTTTTTAAAGATTGAAAGAGGTCCCGAAAACTCTAGAATTACTTCTTTGTTTTTCTAGCATGGCATGTTGTAGGAGTCCAGCTCGGAACTGATCCCGGAGCTAATCATGGCAGGCGGAACCATTTTGATTTCTGCCGCCATGGGGCGGTACGCTATGATTCCTGCAAAAAGACGTTCGGGAAATAGTTTTGAGTTTTCAATGTGTTTAAACATGATCAATAAAAGCAATACTACGTATTGGATTCTGGCCTGCCATAAAGGAGCCGGATACGATTTATGGAAAATAAAATCCGGATGGAGCCAGTCGAGTTAACACTCATTCAGGACTGTACTAACGCAACGGTGCTACCGGAAGGTATGTAACGGGTTTGTGGTTTTGCTTTTTTATATGGGGTGATAACGGCGTCTGTCAGTTATGGAGTGCGGGCAGGGCTTGTGGTGCAGGATGGACGATGCAGAACATGTCCGCTCTGTCCGGTTGCATGACGTTTTCCCCTCCGAAGAACTGAGCCTCCAGTCCGTTGTGCGGATAGGAGGCTCGGGTTATGGCGTTGCTATCGCAGCAAACGGCGCTGCGCATCAATCCATTTTTTCAAAATACTCTTTTTCTGCGCCGCATTTGGGGCAGACCCAGTCTTCGGGCAGATCTTCAAAGGCCGTACCTACCAGAATGTTGTTGTCAGGATCCCCTTCGGCAGGGTCATAAACATATCCGCAGGGACATTCCCACTTTTCCATTACAATACCTCCGTACGTAGGGTTTGCGAAACAGACCGGTTTCAAACACACGTCCTGAATCCGGTTTTATGAGGCGTATACTGATTAATTGAAGATGCTTGGAAAAAAGTCAAGATTGGATTGAAAATGAATGCGGCAATCCTTTTTTGCTGAAAATACGAAAAAAGTGTGGTGTTCGTTGCGACAAGCTCGTTAACCCGTTTCATGAGGGCTTGTTTGCTGTTTGCCGCAGGATCAGGCAAGATTTCAGGCGGACTGGGTATGTATTTTTGACGATTGAAGACGTATGAACTGTTTCGGATAAGGCGTGCGGTTTATTTTTCATTGTGATTTGATACCGGCGTATAGCAAGGAGACATAATGATGTTGTACAGAACAATGCCGAAAAATGGTGATCAGCTTTCCATTCTGGGATACGGCTGCATGCGCTTGCCCAAAGCGGGTGATGCAATCGACGAACAACGGGCCATTTCCCAAATTCGGAGCGCCATAGACGCGGGCGTCAATTATATCGATACGGCCTGGTCTTATCACGACGGGCAGAGTGAATATCTGCTGGGTAAAGCGTTGCAGGACGGCTACAGAGACAAAGTCAGGGTGGCGACCAAACTGCCCACCTGGGCGGTGTTCACCCGTGAAGACATGGACAAATTTCTGAATACCCAGCTGGAAAAGCTCGGGGTGGAACAGATCGATTATTATCTGGTTCACGCGCTTTTCGGGGCTTCCTGGGACAGGATGGCGGATCTGGGCGTACGCGAATTTCTGAATCAGGCCAAACAGGACGGGCGCATCGTCAACGCGGGCTTTTCCTTTCACGGGCAGGCCGAGGAGTTTGTCCATATCGTGGACGGCTATGCCTGGGATTTTTGCCAGATTCAGTACAACTTTCTCGACGAGGAGTACCAGGCCGGGACAAAAGGGTTGCAATACGCGGCTTCCAAGGACCTGGGGGTTATCATCATGGAACCCTTGCGCGGGGGCAATCTGGCCATGCCTGAAGCGCCTCCGGCAATCGCTGCAATCTGGGCGCAGGCTGATATCAAACGTACGCCCGCGGAATGGGGGTTGCGCTGGGTCTGGAACCATCCGGAAGTGACCGTGGTGCTCTCGGGCATGAATGATGAAGAACATATCAAGGAGAATCTGGCCATTGCCAACGTGGCCGAAGCAGATTCGCTCAATGAAAAAGAACTCGATCTGGTTGCCCAGGCGACCAGAAAATACCAGGAGCTCATGCCCGTGGGTTGTACCGGATGCGCCTACTGCATGCCGTGTCCCATGGGCGTCGTGATTCCCAAGTGTTTCGATTTTTACAACCGGGTGCATATGTTCGGCAATGCCAAGGAATGGAGGCGGCTCTACAACAACTTTGTTGGTGGCAAATTGAGCAGTACGCCCTCCGGATATGCCTCCCAGTGCGTGGCCTGCGGCGAGTGCCTGGAAAAATGCCCGCAGCATATCAATATCCCGGCGCTCATGGAAAAAGTGGCGGCTGTTCTGGAACCGGGCGACTGACCACATTATTCGCGATAGTGCAAGGCGTATGGTTTCTTCCGGGAGGAGCGTCCGTAACTGCGACGCCGTTTTTTCCCATCAATGCCATATGTATTCATTTGTAGATTACGTGTTGCCGGATTGTAAAAATATGATAGTAAGCAAGGCAGAACTCTGCTGGTGTCTTCGCATTGCCGATTCATGAGCTTTCCGGCGGCGGATTGTTTTCGGCAGCAGCCAGCAGGCGGCAACCCAGGCCGGATAACAGGAGGGCGTATGTTCGAAAGTTCTGCCTTGGGCCCGGAAGTCAACGGCCGTACGGTCCGGTTTCGGATTGCACTGCCCAATATTACTGCGGAAAAAGGATATTCCGTAAAAGTATTGGTCATCAGTAAACAGGATCAATTCAATCCCGCTGTCGCTGCTGTGGAATACGACCTCGAACCGGCGGGGAGCTACGGTATGTGGGGCGATCTGCCCGCAAATATCTGGCGCAGCAAAGACATCACCCTGGATGAGGGCGTCTACCTCTACCGCTTTGAAATTACCGGACCTGTCTATGATACGGCAATGACGACCCGCAGTCTGTACTTCGGCGATCCCTGCGCGCGGGAAACGGATTCCGGCGTGTTTTCAGTGGTACGCATCGGTAACAGATCGCCTTTTTCGTGGAACGACGAAGGGTTTATCATTCCGCCTCTGGACGATCTGGTTGTTTATGAGTTGAACGTGGCCGAATTTGCCCAGACCTTTCAGGGAATCACGGACCGTATCCCTTATCTGAAAAGCCTGGGCGTGAACGTGCTGGAGCTGATGCCCATCAGCAGCATTGCCGAGCCCACACGTTGGGGCTACATGCCCATTTTTCATTTTGCTCCGGAAGAACGCTTCGGCCCGCCCGATACGCTGCGCAACATGGTGGACGCCTGCCATCGCAACGGCATTGCCGTGATTCTGGATATGGTCTTCGCGCATGTCGATGCCATGTTCCCGTATCAGGCTGCTTATGAGCGTTTCTTTAAGCTTTGGGAGGACAACGAATATACGGACGCCGACGGCAGGCATCTCGCGCCTAATCCGTTGATTTCCAAGCATTCCAATTTCGGCCACAAGAATGACTGGCGGATGCGGTCCACGCTGGAGTTTTATTCGGCTGTCAACAAGTTCTGGATTGAGGAATACCATGTGGACGGATTCCGTTATGATCACGTGAACGGCTTCCTTGACAGCCATCCGGGTGGGTCGGTCAATTGGGATCAGTACCGGCCGACATTCAACTCGTTGCAGGAGCTGACGTTGAACACCTATCGGGCGTCCAAGGCCCACAAGCGTTTTAACGCGGCCGACGGTTCGTCCCGGATCATTCAGATAACAGAAGACCTGGAGGACAGCCCCTACCAGCTGGCTGAGACCACACCGGGCGCGGTGAATGGAAACTGGGATAAACCCTTCTTCAGAACCATGGTCGAAATGATACATGAGAACACTCTCAAAACTGATCTGGGCGAGAAACTTTTGCTGACCGAGCGACGCTTCAGCGAGAAGGGATACACCGGAACAAAAACAGCTGATGGCGATACCATTCCGGCTCTGCCCGTGAAGTTCATCGAATGCCATGATGAATGCCGGCTCATGTACCGTCTGCAGAATCAATCGGATTTTTCCGGCGGCGGGTACGATTACAAGCATGGGCTGGAAGGCGCCGAATGGTATAAGCTGCAGCCGTACGCCATTGCGCTGATGACCTGCGTGGGCATCCCCATGCTCTGGGCCGGCCAGGAATTCGCTGAGAATACCGGTTTAAGCTACGGAGACCAGTTAGTCCGGGTCCGTGGTTACCGTCCGCTGCATTGGGATTATTTCTATAATCCGGGCAGGGAATGCGGCGAAGGCACGGTTCTGCCTCTGGTGACCCTGTATCGACATCTGGGCGCCTTGCGTCATCAGCACGCCGCGTTGCGTTCGCCTGCAGGGAACGCAGCTGAGGAATTGTGCGATACGAATAAACAGGTCCTGGTCTATCGTCGCTGGCAGGGTAATGAAGTAATTATCGTAATGTTGAATTTTTCAGAAAGAACGCAGTCCGTGCCGGTTGTGTTCGGCCATCAGGGGATCTGGCAGGACGAGCTGGAAGCTTGTTACGGAGCCTTGCCCGTCTATTCGCTGGAAGTCGATGATCCGCAGGTTCTTCAATGGGTGTCAATTCCGGGCAACTTCGGGCGGCTGTTGCGTCTGAAGGTCAGGACGTAAAAAATCCGGCCCGCATGAATTCGGGAGTCAGGGGCGTTTTTACTTGGCAACAGGTCTGAAAACGCCCTTGACCAGCCTGGCCAGATCCTGGGGCGCGAGCTCGATGTCCAGGCCCCGGCGTCCGCCGCTGACAAAGATGGTATCGAACTGTTCGGCCGAACTGTCCAGGATGGTCGGGAGCAGTTTTTTCTGCCCCAGCGGACTGACGCCGCCGACAACATAACCCGTCGTACGTTCGACCAGCCGAACGTCGGCCATGGCGACTTTTTTGGCGCCGATGGTCTTGGCCAGCAGTTTCAGGTCCAGGTGCAGCAATACCGGCACCACGGCCACGACAAGATCCTTGCCGTTTGCCACCACCAGAGTTTTGAAGACCCGTTCCGGGGCAATTCCCAGTTTTTCCGCCGCCTCTTTACCGTAGGCTTCGGCCGCGGGGTCGTGCTCGTACTCATGTATCGTAAAAGGAATTTTGGCTTTTTTCGCCGTATTGATTGCGGGTGTCATATCAGGATTCTAAGCAGGGCCGGACTGGCTGGCAAGGAAAGAATGGCAGGTAAGTTCCGGCAACAGAGTCATACGGGGGGTGCGTATCAGGCAGGGACCCTATTTGGCTTAGTGTGCCAGGATCCCTCTGGATGAATGATCAGGCCGGAGACTGCGTGCGCGGCGAATCTACGGCCTGATTTTTTTGAGAATTTGCTATTTCATCTGCGATTTCAGCGTTTCCAGCGTGTCGGGATCGTTGAAATCAAAACGCAGCGGTGTCAGGGTGATGTGCCCTTCGGTGAGCAGAGCCCTGTCCGTATGGGGTTTGGGCTTATCCGGCGGGATCACGCCATCCAGCCAGTAATAGGAGCGTCCCCGCGGGTCGGTCCGGGTGACATACCAGTCCTGGTACATGGCTCTGGTGTGCGGGCAGACCACCAGCTCCTTGGTCAGCTCCATGGGCCGGTTGGGAAAATTCAGATTCAGCACGGACAGAGGCGGCAACGTATCCCAGGGAAGCGTTTCGATGAGCTTGGCCGCGTATTCGGCCTGGCCGGCCAGATCGGTATGGTTGAAGTCGTCATGCGAAACAGCGAGGGAATGGGCTCCGAGCATGGCCCCCTCGGTGGCGGCGGCAACGGTGCCGGAATAGAGGATATCCACTCCCACATTGGCGCCGGCGTTGATGCCCGACACGACCAGCACGGTCTCCAGCTGCAACAGGGACGTCAACGCCAGTTTGACGCAATCGGAGGGCGTACCGTATACGCCGAACCCTTTGAAGCCGTCTTCATTGAACTCCTTGATGCGCAAAGGAAGCGCAAAGGTGATGGCGTGCCCCACAGCAGATTGTTCGGTTACGGGTGCGTATACGTGAACGTTGTGGCCGGCTTCAATGAGCGCGCGGTACATGGCGCGCAGGCCGACAGCCTGAATGCCGTCATCGTTGGTAAGTAAGATATCCATGTTGTTCTATTCGAGCCTTTTTATTACAACATCCCTGCGGAGGACGTCGGTTTTTTTCCTTCAGCGTGCGTTACGTACAAAATTAACGCTGTATTTGCAAGGATGTAGTGTGATAGTAGAGAAAAGACAATTTGTGAAAGATCTCGTTCCCGGGTTGCAAGTAATTGATACCTTTGTCCTTTTGGAGGCAAAGCAGGGACAGGCCAGAAACGGTCCGTTCTGGAGCCTGCAACTTCAGGACGCCACAGGCAAAATCGAAGCCAAAATCTGGAGCCCCCAAAGCCAGTCCTATCCGTCTCTGAGCGGCGGACAACTTGTCCGGATTGACGGCATGGTGACACAATTTCGGGAACAACACCAGATCAACGTTAATCAGATCGCCGAACTCGGGGACGTGAGCCAGGAAGGCGCGGATGTTTCGTTGTTCATCCCGTCCAGCAAGGAAAAGCCGGAGATGCTGCTTTTGCAGCTGGAGGAGCTGTGCCGCAAGCATATTCACTGGCCGCCGTGGCGCAAGTTCGTGCTCAAGGTCCTGGCCGATTCCGAAGTCCGGACGCGTCTGCTGCAGGCCATTGGCGGTAAATCCATTCACCACGCCTATGTGGGCGGTCTGCTCGAGCATACGCTTTCCGTCACCGAGCTTTGCCTGATGCATTGCGGACATTATCCGCAGCTGGATCGCGATGTGCTGCTGGCCGCGGCGATCTGCCACGATCTGGGCAAAGCCTGGGAGCTGGGCGGCGGGTTGAGCTGCGAGTACACGGATGAAGGCCGTCTGCTGGGGCATATTCAGCTGGGTCTGGGCGTGCTGGAGCCTTTTTTGAAAAAATCAGGGCTGGAACCCGAGCTGATCCTGCATTTCAAGCATATCATTCTCAGCCATCACGGGGAGTATGCCTACGGATCGCCCAAGCGGCCCAAAACCGCCGAGGCCTTTTGTCTCCATTTCGCCGATAATCTGGATGCCAAAATGAACCAGCTCGAGTCGTTATTCAGCAGTGAAGAAGAAGAGGACAACGGAGATGATGACGGACCGGCCTGGTCCGCGTACCAACGTTCGCTCGAACGCTATATTTATCGTCCGAAACACACGCCCGCCGGTGGTTCTGCAAAAAAATCGGACAAAAAGCAGGAAGAAAGCCAATGTTTATTACCTTTGAAGGGATAGAAGGCTCGGGTAAGACCACCGCCATGCGGGGACTTGAAAAACGGCTCCTGGATCGGGGCTGCGAGGTTTTGCTGACCCGTGAGCCCGGAGGCTGCGACCTCGGACTGACTCTCAGAAAAATTCTGTTGGACATCAAGACGACCAATCTGACCGCACGGGCGGAGTTGTTTCTCTACCTGGCGGACAGGGCGCAGCATATCGAGGAAATCATCCGGCCGGCTCTGGATAGCGGAAAAATCGTTCTCTGCGACCGGTTCGCCGATTCCACGGTGGTGTATCAGGGCTATGGCCGGGGCCTGGACCTGGACAAGCTGCGCCTGCTCAACGACATTGCCGTGACCGGGCTCTGGCCGGAACGGACCTATCTTCTGGACCTCAGTCCGCAACTGGGGTTGAAACGGGCCATGAGCCGCAATTTTGCGGAAAACAAGGCCGGAAGCGAAGGGCGTTTCGAAGCGGAGAGTCTTGATTTTCATAACCGCATACGCGAGGGCTACCTGACCTGGGCAGCGCTGAACAAAGAGCGCTTTCGCCTGGTCGGCGCGGATCTGTCGCCCGAAGAGGTCCTGGAACAGATCTGGACGGACCTGGAGCCCGAACTGCCTGCCGTATAGCAATCAATCCCGGTCGCAGGCGGTCAGACACTCTCCTGACCGCCTGTTGCCGTCGTATTCAAGCCCTTTCCCCTTCTCCTGGCCGTAACGGTCCGCCTCTGCGGGGAAATTCAGCCTGCGTAAATCAACGGTGTTCGCAACATCCTCGGCAAATTTTCTTGAAAAAATTTCCGAATCGATTATTGGTATAATACCGTTATTTCCAGAAGGTTGATTGGCACTGTTGCTGAGGTATTTTCTGGAAAATCGAGATGTTGTAGCTTTTTGCAAACGGAGGATGCCATGAGTACGCAACTAAAGGTGGCTACGGTTTGTCTGCTTTTGATGGCTTGGGCTTTCTGTGGCTGCCAGAAGCAGTCTTCAGCTTCGCAACAGGATACGGCACCTCCCAGAGGCGGCAGGAATTATGAACAGGAAATGATACAGGTGGCAAATGAGCTGAATAAGCAAATCGAGCAAAATAACATCAAGTCGCCTGGTTCGGAGGATGCCAGGCTGCGCCGTGCAATAGGAGGCCCGGGCAGCAGGCTGACTCTTGTAATGCAGGTTGCCAGTCTCGAAGCGGCGCCGTTGTCACCGGCGCAAATGCGGCAGCAGGTGGAAGAGAAGGATCTGAATAACATTTGCAGGGATGAACATTTCAAGCTGCTTTTGCAGCATGATATTACGATCGTCATCAGGCTTCTCGGCAAAGAGGAGACAATAGTTGGCGACTTGAGCGTTACGCGCAAGGATTGCGGCTATTGAAATTTGCCGAGCAGAGCTGCAGACCAGACGTTTAATGCCGGGTGCGGATGTTTCCCGGCAGGGATCACCTGTGAGCGCTTTTTCCTCCCAGGGCCGCCAGCGCCAGAAGCCCCAGCAACAGCCCCATGCCCAGCAGCCAGAGAGGCGGCAGAGCGGGGGTGCCCGAACCATCGTAACGGCTCACTGTGACGTAATCCACATCGTAATAATACGTCGTGTTTCCTGAGGAACTTGGGGCAACGCCCGAGTCGTAGGCCGTGCTCCAGGTGGAATCCGGCGCCCAGAAATTGATGTGCAGCTTCATGGACTGGTCCGGAAGGGCCTGGCTCGTACTCCAGACTTCCGTACCGTTGATGATCCAGCGGGTTTCCGAAGGCAGCCAGAGGATTTTGACGGTTGTCCAGGATGCGAAATTCAGACCGGAAACCGTGGGGTTGGAACTCGCATGGTGTACGCCGTCGTTGTACCCGTAACTGCTTTTCCAGCTGTTCCAATTGGTCAGGAGCGTTTGATTCGTACTTTGGTTGGTAAGAAATTCGTAATCGATTTCATCGCTCAGACCGCTATAGGTTTCGTACAGAAAAAATGAGGCGACCAGGCCCTTGGTGGCTGCACTTGTCACGCGGATACGCGCTTCGCAGATCAGGCCGGTCTCTCGGGCAAACAGGCTGTCGGAGTAAACATCCGTACCAAGAACACGGGTCCCTTTGTAGCTGACACCGCTGTAGGTCTTGTCGTTGTATGTCTGCACTCTGAACCTGGCAAAGTTGGTAGTTCCTTCGGATTGCATCACTGGTGTGTCGCCAAAGGCGGTTTTGCTGTCCTGAACCCAGTCGGCGACGTCCCACTTGCTCATGTCCAGCGAGCCAGAGTTGAAATCATCGTAGAGCAGCAGCTCTTCGGCAAAACAAACGGCGGGAAAAGCGGCTGCGTGGAGCAGAATGCAGCAGCTGAAAATGACAAGCGTTGTGCCGGTGCGGACAAAACTGGTAAAAGTCTGCAGCATTGGTAGCTCCTTTTTCTGCTGATTGCCGGAACAGATGGATTGGTAGCGGTTCAAGCGATCGGGATATGGGAGGCTATTTCTCGAAAATGTTGCGCAGCACCTCGTTGACTTTTTTTCTGGACCGGCTTTTCTGTTTGTCCTGCGGACGCCTTGCCGCGGCATTGCGTTTTTTAATGGCTTCAACCAGCTGGGAAATATCGTTCGATTCCCAGGAGGGAGTCTTCTCCTCAGTGCCTTTGTCGCATGCCGGATGATTCGGGTCGAAAGAATCCATGGCAGATCTCCGTTATCACCTAATAGAAGCGTGGGCTATTCGTTTAAGGAAGAGTCAGTGGCCGGGCCGTGCTCCATGAGAACCTGGTTGCGGCCGCCGGTTTTGGCTGTATAGAGCTTTTTATCCGCCGTCGAAAGCATTTGCTCGAGATCCAGTCCGCGGGTGGCGCAGATGCCGGCGCTGACGGTGAAGCACACTTTCTGATCGTCTTCAGTCAAAACAACACTCTGTTCGATATTTTTACGCAGGGATTCGATGCACTCATAGACGGCGTCCGGCGTTTTTTCAAACTGAAGCAGGCAAAATTCCTCTCCGCCCAGACGTACGGCCAAATCTTCAGGTCCGGCGGACTGTTGCAACTGTCGGGCAAAAAACTGAATGACTTTGTCGCCCACATCATGGCCATACGTATCGTTTATGTTTTTGAAGTGGTCGATATCCAGCATGGTAACAGCCACATCCTGCTTGTTTTCGATTATTTCGGTGATACGATGTTGCCAGGCATCGAACAGATAGCGGCGGTTATACAGACCGGTGAGAAAATCTTTGACAGAAGCATCTTTGATTAATTTGATATATTCAAGTGTATCGATGATATTGGTGAGCCGCCAGTAAAATTCTTCTGGTGAAAAAGGTTTTGTCAGAAAGTCATTGGCGCCGTTTTTGATGAATCGGGCAGATAACAAGGTGTTGCCGTATGCGGATATGCCCATGACGGCCATGTCTTCTTTATTGAATTTTCTACGAACCGCATTTGTCAGGTCAATTCCATCCATTCCTGGCATGGTATAGTCGGTAATAATTACTTTGATATCTGGATGTTGTAGTAAACACTGCAGGGCAGTATTTCCACTGTCGGCTTCTACAATCTGATATCGATGTACTTTAAGCAGGCTCGTTATGGCTGTTCGTGAAACTTTGGAGTCGTCCACGACCAGTACTTTTGTCAGGTGGTTTTTAGCCAGTCTGCGAATGGTTTCAACGATGATGCTGAAACACTGGATGTTGTTTTTAAGAATGTAATCGACAATATGCTTGCTAAAAAAATTATCCCGCAGTTCGTCGTTCAGTTCCGTGGTGACAACGATGACGGGGATGTTTTTGCTCAAGACCAGGTCTACAATTTCTCCCTCATAAGCGTCAGGAAGACGCAGGTCGAGCACGGCAACAAAAAAATCCGTGTCGGGTGATTCCAACAGTTCGCTGGTCGCGGCGTAATTGGTTGTCCAAACAACCTGATGAGAAAGTGCTTCCTCTATTTTTTGGCTGATAATGACGCCAAACGCATTACTGTCTTCAACAAGGAGTATTCTTGCCATCAGTCTGCCTTTAGTGATGTATCTAAGCGAAAACTTTAAAACTATATGAGTAATGAGGTTACTAAGAATAAAGGAAGCAAAGGGGATTGACAAGCAAAGGTGGAGTGAAAAGCGGATAAGACTGAGAAAAAGCGCTGCCGGATAATTACAGAGATCGTCCGGCAGCGTATAATAATCAACAGATGGTGATCAGGCCTTTTTTTCGTCGAGTGCGAGCAGAGGCTGAATAATCTTGGTCAGCGCCTGGCCGGCCGGGCTGTCCTGTTTGGTCCTGATGAAGGCATAGCCCTCGTCTCCCGCGCGGACCATTTCCGGGTCCAAAGGAATGGCGCCCAAAAAGGGCACGTTCATTTCGGCCGCGAGTTTTTCACCGCCGCCCGCGTTGAAAATATTTTCCACCTGGCCGCAGTGGGAACAGACAAAGCCGCTCATGTTTTCCACAATGCCCAGCGTGGGATTGCCAAGTTCTTTGCAAAAACTCACGGAACGCCGGACGTCGTCCACAGCAACACCCTGCGGGGTGGTGACGATTACGGCAAGGGCACTCTGTCCGAGATACTGCATGGTTGAAAGCGGTTCGTCTCCAGTGCCGGGAGGGCAGTCCACTACGAGAAAATCAAGATCGCCCCAGGCAACGTCGGTCAAGAACTGTTTGATCAGGGAGCCCTTGAGCGGTCCGCGCCAGATGACTGCCTGTTCCTTGTCTTGCAGCATGAATCCCCAGGACATCACGCCCAGGTTTTTGCTCCAGGGCACGGGCTCTATATAATCCTGCTCGATATGCGGCTGGACGTACTGCAGGCTCAGCAGCCGTGGCACGCTCGGACCATGGACGTCAACGTCCAGCAGGCCTACTTTTTTTCCTGCCAGGGACAAAGATACGGCAATATTCACGGCCACCGTGCTCTTGCCGACGCCGCCTTTACCGGACAGTACGACGATTTTGTGTTTGATGCGGGCCAGGTTGTCGGCCAGCTTTTTATCTTCCGGTTTGCAGGCGGATTTATCCGTGCAGCCGGACTCGCTGGGACAGCTGGAACATGACGAATCGCTCATAGTTATGCCTCTCCTTACGCTAGGTATTTATTTCCGTCGAAAACGGGATGTTATTTTGTAAAGGATTTCAATGAACTCGGTGGCAAAGAACTAATCCATACGGCCGCTTTGTCAAGCAAGATGCGCTCGGTTCCCCGTGGGCCGCGTCAGGCCGCAAGCTGGGCGGGAGATCAAATAATCTGTCGTGCCGATGAGTTCGAATTGTTTACTGTTTCTTTATGCCTCCGGAACCTTTGCCCAGCAGTCCGCGTCCGCTTCCGCCTCTGCCGCGACAGCTGCGGGGCCCGTGTCCTTCTTTGCGGACCGGGCAGAGCTCTTGTCCGCCCTGGCCGGTTTTGCCTCCCAGACGTTGCGGTGTGCCGGGCATCGAACATTCGGAAAGGGCGTCGCGAACGAAGGCGTCGAGAACGGCATCAACACTGCCGCAAATCCAGGGAGCCACGTCTATTTCCGCGGAGCCGAGCAAGCGTTGGGTATGGCGGCAGATGCCCCCGCAGATCAATAGCTGTGTTCCCTGTTCGCGCAGCAGTCCGGTCCATTGGGACGGACCGCCGGGCGGCACTGAAAAACTGCCCGCTTCGCGTATCCGGGCGTCCTGGAATTCATAAAAAAGCAGTTCCTGTGCGTGTTCGCAGAGTGTCGCCACGCGGTTATTGTATCCGGCGATGCAGAGTTTCATGATATGATGGTAGCAGAATCGGTGCCAAAAGCATTTGCTCGTTAAGGTTTGTGAATAGGCCGGTTGTATGGTCCGTTGCGGCATGTTGGCGGCGTGCTATACGCCTCCGGCCCTAAAACGGGCTTATTTTAAGCCCAGTTCCTCGCAACGTCGCAGGATACGGCGCAACGTATCCTTCGAGATGTCCAGCTCGCGACAGGTTTGCATGGTTTTGCCTTGATTGCGTTCGAGGGCGCACAGGGCCGCCATGCATTTGGCCTCTTCCATGGTTTGCGGCGCATTGGGGCCGGCGGGCAGCAGTCCTTGCCTGGCGCGCAGGGCTTCTGGCAGGTGCTCGACCTGGATGAAATCCGTATTACAAAGGATGAACGCGTATTCTATGATGTTTTCCAGTTCACGGACATTGCCCGGATAATCGTAACGCATCAATATGGCGCGTACGTCTTCGGAAACCGCGCGGATCTGCTTGCCCTGCAGTTTATTGAAACGAGAGATGAAATGATCCACCAGCAATGGAATGTCTTCAGGACGTTCGCGCAGCGGCGGAATCACCAGCTTGACCACATTGAGCCGATAGTAGAGATCCTGTCGGAAGCGTCCCTGCGCCACCAGTTCGTCGAGATTCAGGTTGGTGGCGGCAATAACCCGGACGTCGGCCTTCAAGGCTTTGACCCCGCCCAGAGGTTCGTAGACCTTTTCCTGCAGGACCCGCAGCAGCTTTACTTGCAGGCTGGGGGCCATGTCGCCGATTTCATCCAGGAAGATGCTGCCTTTTTCTGCAAGCTGAAAGCGTCCTGGTTTGTCCTGGCGCGCGCCGGTGAAAGCGCCGGCCTTGTAGCCGAACAGCTCGGATTCCAGCAGCGTCTCGGGAAGCGCGCCGCAGTTCACGGCCACGAAGGGACCGTTTTTGCGCTGGCTGTGGCTGTGGATGGTCTTGGCAAAGATTTCCTTGCCCGTTCCGGATTCGCCCAGCAGCAGGATGGTGGCGTCGCTGGCCGCCACCGGCGCCAGGATTTCGAAAACTTTTGTCAGGGCTTTGCTTTTGCCGACGATGTCTTCAAAGGTCCGCGTACCTGCGACTTCCCTGCGCAGCATGGTAATCTCTGAAAGATCGCGAAAGGTTTCCACCCCGCCAATGAAGCGGCCGGAAGCGTCGCGCAGGGGGGCGGCGCTGATGGCGATGGGAATTTTATTGCCCTGGGGATCCAGGATGAAAATGGATTTGTTGCTCAGAACGCGGTCCGCCTGCATGCAGGCTTCCAGAGCGCACTGGCCGTCGCAGAGGCTCGAGCGAAATACTTCCCAGCATTTTCGGCCCAGTGCCTCCTGGGCCGGAATGCCGGTAATCTGCTCCGCGGCGCGATTGAAAAAGGTGACGGTGAATTCCGGGTCCACGGTGAAAACACCGTCGGCAATGGAATCCATGATCGCGCCGCAGGGAATTTCTTTGGGGAACCCCATGGCAGTGCCTCTGCACCGTTACGGGCGCTATGCGTTTTTCTTTGCGGCCACCTGTTCGCGTATCCAGCCGTACCAGCCGTCCAGACCTTTGCCCTGCGTACAGGATACTTCGAATACCGCCTGGTCTTTGTTCAAAGCTGCGGCATGCTTTTTTGCCCGTTCAAGGTCAAAATTCACATAGGGCAGCAGGTCGATTTTGGTCAGCAGCATGACTTTGGAAATGGAAAACAACCCCGGATATTTTTCGGGTTTGTCATCGCCTTCCACCACGGAGAGCAGAGCAACCTTGCCGTCTTCGCCAAGGTCGAATTCCACCGGACAGACCAGGTTTCCGACGTTTTCGATAAACAGAATGTCGAGACCATCCAGGTCCAGATTGTCCAGGGCCTGGAAAACCATTGAGCCGTCGAGATGGCATCCGCCCTGCGTGTTTATCTGCACGGCCTGGGCGCCGGTGGCAGCCACACGGCGGGCGTCGTTGTCGGTCATGCAATCGCCTTCCACCACGGCCATTTTGAATTCATCTCTCAGATCGCTGAGCGTCCGTTCCAACAGGGTGGTTTTGCCTGTGCCGGGCGAACTGATCAGATTGAGAACAAGAAATTTACGATCCGCGTACAACTTGCGCAGCTGGTCCGCGATACGCTCGTTCGCCTCCAACAGGTTTCTGACTACGGGTATTTCTGCCATCGGGGTAACTCCTTAGCCGCATGTATGCGGCCTGTTCTCAGGACATTTCTGGCGCGCAAGATACGCTTTGACCAGGGGGATGTCAAAAGGCTGGAGAACCTTTGGCGGGTTATTGCTGCCTATGCTCCTGCATGTGAGCAGCACGTTAAGAAGTACCGCATGGGAAGTAGATATGAATCTGGATGACGGACGGAATTCTTGTTATGTCTGCCGGGAGGGATAGTCGAAGTCAGTAACAACAAGTTTTGGTGGCGAATACCATGTTTTTTGGTAGGGATGGATGCATAAAAAGCTAGTTCGCAGAACACAACGACGACTTCTGTGTTGCCCAGGCATTGCAGAAAAGGGTATAGTGAATTTTGAGATGGTATTTTGAAGACATTTGTTGACGCATAGTGTTTGGCCCGCAAGGGTGATTGGAACGTTTGGGATCACTGTTTTTTTAGGCATGTTATGGAGTCATCCGAAGATGGACGTATTAAACAGACAATTTGTTTCTTTTTACGTATTCGGGTATATATTTTTAAGGGGTCGTTGCAAGTCGGGCTGACAGCTTTTTTTAGTCGCAGGGGGGGCTGCCGTGTATTTCATATCAGGTAGTTTGTTAAGGGATTGCCATGGGTTCTAATCGGAACAACGTCCATCTTGCTTCCGCTTCGGAATTGGATGTCGGTTTGGGAACCAGGATGCTGTTGCGTACGGGGGGAATAAAGGCCGATATCAAAACCGAGCTTGTTGGTGTTGCGCGCAACGAGTTTTTGATAGTTAAGGCGCCTGTCATTCCTGGGATACGTTCGATGTTTACCGGCGGCGAGGATGTTGTTGTCCGCTATTTGTCTGACGGCACCATTTACGGGTTTCATTCAACCATGTTGTTGAGTCAGATGAAACCCGTGCCATTGTTTTTCATTGAGTACCCCTATCAGGTGGAAAAAATCGAGCTGCGCAAGGAAAAGCGCGCGCAGTGTTCTCTCCCCAGCAAAGTACATTGCAAAACAGGTGTCTATCCAGGAATAATCGTGGATCTCAGCAGTGGCGGGGCAAAACTGGATCTGGCCCTGGATGAGACGGAAGGCTCGCTATTCGAACTCAACGAAATGGTTATTGTTGAATTTTCTCTTTTTCAGGTGGATAAACCCGTTCTGCTTTCCAGTGAGATAAAAAACATTGCAGCGGTCAAACAGCGCTATGTATTGGGACTGCAATTCGGAGAGCTGGAAGATGACATTCGTCTGGAGCTGGACGAGTATATCCAGACCGTAGCCGGGCGTTTGTAGCGTTAAAATTTATTCGATGTTTTTGAAGGGCAGCTGCAGGTTCATCTGGTCTATTTGTGACTGTTCCAGAAGATTTATCTCTCCTATGTTTGTTTTCAGCAAGGTATTCAGACGGTTATCGTAAAAACGATGCAGGCTGAAGTTCTGCAGGGAAACAAAGCCGCGTTTTGCCTTGTGTTCGCCCCCCATTCCCGGATCGTATAACTGGATGCCGTTGCGGATGGCCCATTCGATGGCGGTGTAATAGCAGACCTCAAAGTGCAGAAAGTCTCTGGGTTCAAAGCAGCCCCAGTATCTGCCGTAGAGGTTGTCGTTTTTGCGCACGAAAAAAGCCATGGCAATGGGACGTTGGGTTCCCGTGTCCTGCGGTATTCCCTGGTATGCGGCGACGATCATCAAATTATCGCGTTTCAGCTCGGCAAGATCCTGAAAAAAATCCTTTTCCATGAATTTGCAGCTCCAGACGCCGAACTTCTCATTGGTGAGGACATAGAGTTCGTAGATCCAGGTGAAGAATATTTCTGGAATTTCCAGTCCCGCGAACACTCTGGTGTGTACGTCCTGATTTATCAGGGCACGGCGTTCGCGTTTGACAGTTTTGCGGGTGTTGCTGTTGAAGGTGGCCAGGTAGGCGTCGAAATCCGCGTAGCCCTTGTTTTTCCAGATAAAGCCCTGATGCACCCAGCTGGAATACCCTAAAGCGAGCATTTGATGACGCCAGGCGGGATCCACGAAATGGAAGGCGCAGCCCAGAAGTCCGTAGCTCAGACAGAGGCTGTCTATGGCCTGGACCATCAGCCGGGTAATGGGTTCGGGATCCAGATCCGGATCAATCAGGAAGCGGTAGCCGCTGGCCGGGGTAAAGGGGCTCATGCCCACGAGCTTGGGGTAATAATTTAATCCCAGGTTCTGCGCCACAGCGACCCAGACATAATCAAAAATAAACTCCCCTTCGCTGTGTTCTTTGACGTAAAGCGGAGCGGCCGCCACCAGTTTGTCTCCATGGCGTACGGCCAGATGCACGGGCGACCAGCCCGTATTGGGCGTGGCACTGCTTTTTTCCACCGCCCGCAGCCATTCCCAGTCCAGAAAGGGATTGGGCTGCGAACGTGTCAGGGCGTTCCATTGCGTACGGGGCAGGTCGGTGATTGTGCGCGCCCAGCCAATGGCAAATTGCTGGTTCGGATGTAAACTCATAACTTACAGTATATGTTTTCTTGGCGGGCTTGTCATCTTTTGAATATTTTTTTGCGGTATCCCCGGCCGCCGTTATCCGGCGGATCTGTTTCGGATTCGCTGCATTTTTGGAATACTTTTTCTTGTCATAACCCTCTGCGTTTTCGTGACAATTAAAAACCCGCAAAAAAAATCTGAGAAAAGTTGTTGACAGTGATTGTCAACGGGCTTAGATGCTCATATGAGCAAAACAAAAAAGGCGGGAGCAGATGCCAAGACCACGAAAATGCAGAAAAATCAGTGAGACACCAAAGGTTACGTATTTCAAACCCCGCGGCGTTCCCATGAATGATCTCGTGGAATCGCGCATCACTTATGAAGAACTCGAAGCCATACGCCTGGCGGATCTTGAAGGGCTTACCATGGAAGAAGCCGCAGGGCGGATGCATATTTCACGGCATACCTTCGGGCGCGTTCTGGCCCAGGCGCGCTCGGCGGTTGCCCGTGCTCTGGTGGATGGGCAGGCGTTACGTATAGACGGTGGACATTACGAGGTCACGGAAGTGCCCCAAGAAAGTGCGGAACCCTGTTTCGCAAAGGAGCTGAGCATGAGTAAGATAGCAGTCACAAGCGACGGACCGACCCTGCAGGACCAGGTGGATCCCAGATTTGGCCGCGCAGCTGGTTTTGTCGTTGTTGATTCGGAGACCATGGCGTTCGAGTACGTGGACAACGGCGCTTCCCAGGCCCTGTCCCAGGGCGCTGGAATTCAGGCTGCGGAGCGCATTGTTTCTGCGGGCGCAGGTGTTCTGCTGACCGGATCGGTTGGCCCCAAGGCGTTTACGGCTTTGAAAGCCGCCGGAGTCCAGGTCGGTCAGAATCTCAGCGGCATGACCGTTGCCGATGCCGTTGCCAAATTCAAGGCCGGTGAAGTCGAGCTGGCTTCGGGGCCGAACAGGTAGGAGTCTGGAATGATTATTTCCGTTGCCAGTGGTAAAGGAGGCACAGGAAAGACCACGGTCTCCGCCTCGCTGGTATCCGTCTGGGAAGCGCCTGTGGTGGCTGTGGATCTGGATGTTGAAGAGCCCAACCTGCATCTGTTTCTCAAGCCTGAAATCCGGCAGCGCGAACGCGTGACGCTGGAGATTCCCGTCATGGACGAGAGCAAGTGCACCTTTTGCCGGGAGTGCGTGGAGTTTTGCCGGTTCAAGGCCATTACCATCATGGGCACTATTCCCATGGTATTTGATGAAATGTGCCATGGCTGCGGCGGTTGCCTGGCGCTTTGCCCGGAAAACGCGCTGAGTATCGGCGAACGCGAACTCGGCGAGATGGAGCAGGGAGATGGTCCGGGCTTCAGTTTCCTGGCGGGGCGGCTGCGTATCGGCGAAGCCATGGGGCCGCCTCTGATGCGGGCGGTCAAAAAACGGCTTGCTCCGCTTCAGGAGCAAGAGAACGCCGACGCCATCATCGACGCGCCTCCGGGGGTGAGCTGCCCGGCCATCAACGCCGTCATGGACAGCGACGTCATCGTGCTGGTCACCGAACCCACGCCGTTCGGCTTCCATGATTTCAAGCTGGCCTGGGAGGCGTTCGCGCCCATAGGCAAGCCCATGGGCGTGGTGATCAATCGTGCGGGCATCGGTGATCATACGGTGCAGGATTTCTGCAGGGAAAAAAATCTGCCCATTCTGGCGGAAATTCCCTTTCAGCGTACTGTGGCCGAAGGATATTCCAAGGGGCAGATCATTGCCACGTTGAATGACGAACTGCGTTCGGTATTCTGTACGATTCGCGACAGAATCCGGACGGAACTTGTCGGCAAGGAGGCCCTCAATGCGTGAGATCGTTATCATCAGCGGCAAAGGGGGTACGGGAAAGACAACCTTGACCGCAGCCTTTGCCCATTTGGCAAAGAATAAAATCATTTGCGACCTGGATGTGGACGCGCCGGATCTGCACATACTGCTCGAACCGAAAGTGCAGCACGAGGAACAGTTCATTTCCGGGAATGAGGCGGTCATCAACCCGGACGCCTGTGTGGGCTGCGGCGAATGCCAGGAACGCTGCCGCTGGGACGCGGTTATGCCTCCCAGAGAGGGCGAAACCGCCTATAAGGTGGATCTGTTGCGCTGCGAAGGCTGCATGGTCTGTGTTCGTTTTTGTCCTGCACAAGCCATAGACTTTCCCAGCAAGCATTGCGGTGAGTGGTATAAAAGCGTAACCCGATTTGGCCCCATGGCGCATGCGCAGTTGCGTCCGGGCGAGGAAAATTCCGGGCTGCTGGTCACGCTGTTGAAGAAAAAAGCCAGGGAAATGGCCGAAGAACAAGGGCTTGAACTGATTCTCTGCGATGGCGCGCCAGGCATTGGTTGCCCGGTGATCAGTTCGCTTGCGGGTACCAATCTTGCTGTAGTGGTCACGGAACCGACGCCCTCCGGAAGGCACGATCTCGAACGTGTTGCCCAGCTGTGCGAGCATTTTAAGGTTCCGGTGACGGTCATCGTAAACAAAGCGGATCTTAACCCGCAGCAAACCGAGCTGATCAGGGGCTACTGCGCTGAAAAAGGCTACGAAGTCGTGGCTGAACTGCCCCATGACAACCAGGTCACCGAGGCCATGGTCAAGCGTTTGACCGTGACGGAATTGCCGGGCTCGGCTTTTGCGGAAACCTTGCGGAGCGCTTGGGCGCGAATTGAAAAGATTGCCGGCATCGACACACCCGTGGTCGTTGCCCAGGAATCGATATAATCAGGAGGAACTAATGGAAAAGTCAGTTATTGCCGTCCCTTCCACAATGCCGGGTGGGCTGGATTCCGCCCTTGGCATGCATTTCGGACACTGCGATCTGTATACGGTGATCGAAGCTGAAAACGGTGAAATCACCAAAGTCGGCACACTGCCCAACGTCCCGCATATGCAGGGCGGATGTATGGCTCCGGTGAATCACTTGTCCGAAAATGGGATCAACGTGCTCATCGCCGGTGGCATGGGCATGCGTCCGCTGATGGGCTTCAACCAGGTGGGCATTCAGGTTTTCTACGGTGCAGGCGCGCCTACGGTGGGCGAGGCTGTCAACGCCTATCTGGCGGGCAAGCTGGTTCCCTTCAGCACGGAAAACACCTGCGGAGGCGGCGGTTCTTAAGCTTTGTTCGCAGACTAGTCTGCGGCAAGAGGGGGCGAGGACATCACAGGCCAGTGTTGTGCGTACGCCCCGCCCCCCGCATGCCCCTCCTCCCCGGGCCGCCGTGACGCAACGTTGAAAGAAGTGGCCACGTATCGGCTTGCCTGAGCCATTGCTTCTGGTTTATTCAATACGGCGCATCGATTCATTGGAACAATCCTTTCCGCCGCAGGAACAGGCAGGGGAGGATGCATCAATAGACGCCAAGTCCTTAAAATCAGGAGCAGAAGGAATTGTCAGACGAAGGAATGACCTACGAATTTTATAGTGGTCGTTTTCTGCTGCACATGACAGATCCGCAAAACCTGGGCGAGCTTGAGACTCCGGATGGACAAGCCGAGCTTGTGGGAGAATGCGGAGATAGTGTCGGCATGCAGATAGCGGTCAAAGACAACGTGATCGAGACCGTGCGCATCCAACCCAACGGCTGCGCGCATACGCTGGTCTGCTCGAGTGTGGTCGGCCAGATGGCTACCGGACGTACGCTGGAACAGGCATTGGAAATCAATCCGGAAGATGTCATAGAGTATCTGGGCTCTCTGCCGGAAGACCATTATCACTGTGCCCGCCTGGCAGTGAATACGCTGGGCGAATCAGTGGCCGATTACCACTACAGGCAGCGTTTGCAGCAGGCGAAGTAAGCAAATCGAAGGAGTGCTACCATGCCCATATTCGATATTCAATGCGCGGACTGCGGGAAAAGCGGCGAGGTGATTCAGATTTCGGACGGTCCGCTGGCCTGTCCGCACTGCGGCAGCACCAACACGGAAAAGAAGATGGCTGCCACAAGCACGTTGACCGGTAAATCGCCCATGTCGCATCCTGGACCCGGAGATACGGCCTGTTGCGGCAGCACGCCAGGCGCCGCCGGCTGTGCCGGTCCCGGTTCTTGTTGCGGCAAGAACTTTTGACGAAAAGGCGCGGATGATGCGCTTCCCGAGTGGAAGTAATCCTCCCGACGCCAGAGGGCAGGAGTATGAAAATAGTTGTTGTGACCCCGCGAAAGGACGAGCTTCAGGATTTTGCGGCTACACTGGAAGCTCAGGACAGTATCGCCCTTTTTTGGGCCCAGGCTTTTGAATCCGGTCTGGAAGTAGTTAAAACCGAGACTCCGGAGGTAGTGATTCTGGATGCAACGCTTTCGGAAAAAGACGGCAAAGATTTTCTGATGCAGCTGTTGCAGGTGAACGCCATGATCAACACGGCCGTGATCAGTCCCCTTAAGGAAGCTGATTTTCACGAGCGTACGGAGGGGCTCGGCGTATTGGCCAGACTGCCATTTAATCCGGAGGCGCAGGACGCGGGCAGATTGCTCAAAAAGCTCGCGGCTGTCGGTTTGAAATTTTAAAAATTTTCTCTCCCTTGACGGCAGCGGTTCTGCCACGGCAGGCCGCTGCCAGCCTCTTTAATACATTCCTCTCCCCGCAATTTGATCGTACCTGACCGAACTGACAGATAAATCCTTGCGGGGAGTACTTTGTGAATTCTGTACGCCGGATTGCTCCATCCTGTAAAAGCGGATACAACTCGCCCGTCGCGGTTTCTTATTTATTCAAAGGAGATATGCATGCATACCAAGCTGGTTTCAGCCTGTGATGCCGTTTTGGCGAAGACGGTCGAGGATCCCGCGCGGGTCCACGGCGTTGTGGGCGTGCTGACCGACCGCCGGGCCACGATGTATGAGGGGGCGTTCGGTAACAGAATGATCGGCGGCGATGCGAAAATGTCGTTGGATACCGTCTTTGGCATGTTTTCCTGTACCAAAGCTTTGACCAGCACGATCATTATGCAGCTCGTGGAAAGGGGCCTCCTGGATCTCGATGCTCCGGCAAAAGACTATTGCCCGGAACTCGGCGACGTGCAGGTCCTGGAAGGCTTTGATCTCACTGGAGAGCCCAGGCTGCGCGCGCCCAAGCGTGATATAACCATGCGGACCCTGATGCTGCATACGGCCGGGTTCGGGTACGATTTTTTCAATGAATTTTACCGCAGGCTGTACGGCAAAAAAAAGCTGCCGCCAGTGCTTTCCGGCGCCAAGGCGGCCATCCGTCTGCCCCTGCTGTTCGATCCGGGCGAGCGATGGGAATACGGCATCAGTATGGATTGGGCCGGCTTGATCGCCGAGGCGGTGACCGGAAAACGGCTGGGAGATCTGATGCAGGAGAGGATATTTGCTCCTCTGGGAATGGGCGACAGCGGTTTCACTATCAGTCCGTCCATGCGCGAGCGGCTGGCTCCATTGCACCAGCGAGGCAAGGATGGTTCGCTGAATCCATTGCCGGGTTTTACCCTGCCCGGCAATCCGGAAGTGCAGATGGGCGGGCACGGGGTGTATTCCACGCTAGCGGATTTTATTCGTTTTATACGCATGCTGCTCAATGACGGCATGGGACCCGACGGACCGGTGCTGCGTCCGGAGACCGTACGGCAGATGAATGAAAACGGGTTGGGAGAGCTGAAAGTCCGCGCCTTGAAGAACGTTCATTCTCTTTCCGGAGAAGCCTTCGAACTCTTGCCCGGAATTTCCAAGTCCTGGGGATATTCGTTCATGCTCAACGACGAACCCGCGCCTACGGGACGTCCCGCCGGATCCATGAGTTGGGCCGGAATGGCCAACGTTTACTATTGGATCGACAAAAAGACCGGGATCGGCGGATGCTGGGCTACGCAGATTCTGCCCTTTGCGGATCCCGCTTCCTATGCGGGCTATATGGCTTTTGAAACAGAGGTTTACGGTAATTTGAAATAAAAAAGTATAATAATCAGGCCACCGCAGAGTTTTTGTATTGTTTTTTTCATCGTATTGAGCCAGAAGACCAAAGTCGTCGTGCAGCAGTTTTTTTGTACGGCGGCAGGAAGCGTTGAACATATTCCAGGACAACGTGCCGGTGTTGCATCAGTTGCAGCGTCCGCTTTCTTGCAACGGAGGGAATACGCTAAATGCTCGCTCAGTCACTTCTCCTTGATGCCGCGGGGCGCCCCCTGCGGCAGGAACACCGGACGCATTCCTGCGATTGGGATGAAGTACGGGAATTCTCCGATACCGTGTATATGCCTTATCAGGTCAGTCCGCTGGAAAAGTCCAGCCGGCCGGATGCGACCATGTATTCAACAAAAGTCGGGAGCGTTACCGTGACCAAATTCGGTTACGGAGTGCCGATTCATTTGTGCGATTTTGCGCCTGAAGCCGGTAATATTCTCGTGCTGACCACCTTGCAGGGCATGCTGCGCCACGGCATAGACGCTAAAAATTCTGCCACCACTGTCTCAGGTGAAAGCTTCGTGGCCGATTGCAGCCGGACTGCCTACTGGCTCGACGGGGATAAGCAGCATCTGCAGTACAATCTGACCGTGCCGCACGCCAAAATGGAAGCAGCCGCGCTGGAGTGGTTCGGCTTTATCCCGGATGACAGACTCTGGACGAGCAAAGTCAAATTCGGAGGCGGTCATTCGGCATGGTGGGCATTTCTGATGTATCTGATGCGGGCAATTGCTGAAATTCCCGCTTCAGGCAATCAGGCCAGATTGACCGAACACCTGGAGCAGTCCATTTGCATGCAGCTGTTGATTTCCTGGGTTGAACAGTCAGGAATTGATTTTTCGTCCGAGACGCTGTTTGCTGCGCCCAGATATGTTCAACGCGCCGAAGAATACATGAAAGCATATGCGCAGGATGCGCCGACTCTGGCAGAGGTGGCCCATGCTGCGGGTGTCAGCGTCCGTGCGTTGTCCGGGGCTTTTAGGCGGTACCGAGGTTCAACGCCGTATGCTTTTTTGCGCGAGCAACGGTTGCTGGGAATCCGTAACGCTCTGCAGAAGTCCGACGGCAACTCAACCATCGCCTCTGTTGTAAGTAATTGGGGATACAGCAACTTCAGTGTGTTTGCCAAAGCCTATAAAGATCGGTTCGGCGAACTTCCCTCGGATACTCTTAAAAAAGCGGATGGCAGCTGAACTACTGCTGCTGACGGACGCCTGTTCTGACTGATCCCAAATAGATGCTCTCATCACGCGCAGGACCTCTGCGCGTTTTTTTCCGTTTAGAGATACTCGCTGCCGTTCAGAAGTGGATGTCAGGGAGGAGGCTTGTGTATGGTGCCGACGAAATCGGGCCGCATGACACGATACGATTTCTTTGAATGGACAAAAAAATTGACGGAAGAGCCCGTCCGAAGCCTGGGCAGGGATAACGAACCGGTCTTATTGGATCGGCGGAAAAAAGAATTTTGCAGGTTCCGGACCACAAGAATTTTGCCATTTGCCGCACAGCCGTCATAGAAAGGGTCCCCAGCCTTTGAATACGCCGTCTGGATACAGGGCGGCAAATGGCATTAGTAGGCATCAGGGTCATTCGAGGCTGTCCGGGCTGCGGCGCAAGCCAGCGGTCCGGACGGCAGCGAATGTACCGCCGGCGACAAAAAAAGGGCAGCGCGCGTCGGCACTGCTTCAATCCTTCCGGATTATTTCCAGTAGCTCCACTTGCTGTTATCTATGCTTACCGCGAGCTGCTGGGACATTGAATGGACAATCTCCTCCAGGTTGCGGACGCGTTCGCGCAGTTCGTCTATCTCTTTGCAGCAATTTTCCAGGCTGCACTGGTCTTTCAATTCTTTGCGAATCTGTTTTTGATAAAAATCCGAACCTTGGGGCATGGGAATCTCCTGGTTGTTTCATCCTGTCGCAAAGCAGCGACGGAATGCCGGTTCTGTTTTAATAAAACTATCCGAACGCCATGGGGAAGTCCATAATAGGGGTTGGAAAAAAGAACCAAGCGCATGGAACAGTGCCGCAAACGACTTGAAATTCTAAGTAGTAGCCATTTTCGAAAAAGGTACTGAAATATTTGCACCGGGTAATGGCTAACGATCAAAGCTCAAGGCTCACCACTAGTAGAAGTCTTCGTCCTTCGTGGAATACTTCGGCGGTCTTTAGAAACAAAAAAAATATGGAACATCTGCTTTGGAATTAGAATAAGCCGAAAACGATTTAAGGAACATACCGTCGCCAAATTCTTCATAGAAAAACTGATATTATGTGGTGATTTTTCACGGCACAATCTCAATGTTTTTTCCGACAGACAATATTCGATGGCTTAGTACAAAAAATATTTGTTCCAAGCGCATTATTCATTGATGAATCTTTCCATTAGCTGTTGAATTTTTTCAATGCGCACCAACCATTGTGTATTCAACCCCGGAGGTTACCATGAGACGTACGGGAAATGGATTCGGACCACTGATAGCGCGACGATCAGTGCTCAAAGGGGCAGGAGCGCTGGCTTTTGCGCCTCTTCTGGCCGGACTCGGCGCAAAAAATGCTTGTTCCGCTCAACAACCTACCCAAAACAATGCTGCCAGCATCAGTACGACTTTAAGCAAATACAACACCAGTCTTGTGCTGCTGGGCACAACGGGCGGTATGACTTGGTGGCCGCAAACCACACGAGCCGGTAATTCGCAGGTTTTGGCCGTCGGGGACGCCATGTACGTCATCGACCTGGGCGGCGGCTGTCTTGCCCGGTTTACCGAAGGATTCAACAACAGCGACGCGCTGTTTGCCACTATCGACGGCTATAAAGCGCAGAAGCAACTGTCCCATTACTTCAAGCCGATACGTGCGCTCTTTTTTACGCACCTGCACATGGACCATCTGGGCGACTACCCCGCCTTCCTGGAAATGGGCATCAATACGGGCGTCGGAAAAGATCAGAAACTGGTCGTCATCGGTCCCGGCAACAGGGGAAAACTCGAGGAAAAGACATCCGACTATCCGGATGCGGGGACCGTGGTCCAGGCACAGAGCTGCAATCCGTTCGTTTCCACCACAACGCCCGGCACCAAAATGATGACGAATCACATTTTGCAAGCCTTTGCCCAGACTTTCAACGACTGCACGCACGATGAAGGCTTTCCGGATCTCCCGAGCCGACTTGACGTACGGGAAATTGGTGATCCCGATACTATTCCCTGGCCCAAAAGTTTCGTGCTTCCGGATCCCGAGGTCACCTGGACCCCTGAAATAACCTGCCCGGCCATGGATCCCTTTGAGATCTTCAAAGACGACCTCGTACGGGTGACGGCCACCCTGGTGAACCATTACCAGGTTTATCCTTCCTTTGCTTTCCGCTTTGACACTGCCGACGGTTCACTGGTTATTTCCGGAGATACAGGACCGGACACCTCCGGCAACCTCCAGAAACTGGCAAAAGGCGCCGATGTGCTGGTCCACGAAGTTCTCGACGACTTGTACGTCAAGGCTGCCTTTGGAGATGACCCGAAAAACGGCCCCGAGCCCGAATTGTACCGCCACATGGTCACCGCGCACACCAGTTCGACCAAGGTGGGCAACGTGGCGGAGCAATGCGGCGTCAAAACGCTGGTACTGAGCCACATCGCACCCGGCAATGCGAATACTGAACGACTGTACGCCAATGCATCACAAGGTTTTTCCGGTAAAGTGATTGTGGGAGAAGATCTGTTTTCCATTGGCGTAGGCAAAACCAAAGCCTAAGCAGCGGGTTGATTTTCGCCGCAATGGTGCCGTTCCAGTCCGGAACCATATCTCCGGGCTGGGCCGGCAATTGGCGTAACCATCATCGTAATAACAAGTTAGTTCAACCTGACGTATACGGTTGATACGTCACTAGTGAATGGCCTTCATATCAGATACGCATCAGTAACCAGCCTGCTTTCGGACTGTTTTTTCTAGGCCCTGGAATGCTGCGGATGCCTCCCTGGCGTGCAAGGATTTCTGAACGTTCGAAGTAAAAACCCTGAACAATCACAACAACTGGACCCGGCCGTTATCCGTCTGAAGATCACGCGCTATTTCTGACGCTCGCCAGGGCGAAAGGGGAGGAAAGGCCGTCGTCTGGGCAGCTTATCACGAGGGATTTTGTGAGAAAAATACAGGGAAAGCGGTAATAGCCGCTTTCCCTGCAGCATAATTATTGATTCTTCAGACTGCGAACGATGGAGTGCAGTTCGTCGGCCTCTTTGGTCAGATCCATCACGGCCTTTGACGAAAGGTCCATCAGCTCGGCGGCTTGAATCGCAATGTGGCTGATCTCATCCACTGCCTTATTGATGGAGTCGCTGGTGGCGGACTGTTCTTCAGCAGCCGTGGCAATGCTGGTAACCTGCAGTGCGGTGTTTGTAATAAGGTCGACTATTTCCGCCAGGGCCGCTCCAGATTGCTTGGCCAATGCGGTGGATTCAGCCACGGAATTGCTGGCGTGCTGGGTTTCGGCAATGCTTTTGCGCGCTCCTTCCTGGATGCTGGCGATGGCATGGCCTACTTCCTTTGTGGCCTGCATGGTTTTTTCCGCGAGTTTGCGTACTTCATCCGCGACAACAGCGAATCCGCGACCGGCTTCGCCGGCCCGTGCGGCTTCGATGGCGGCATTGAGAGCCAGCAGGTTGGTCTGATCGGCTATATCATCGATGACCTGCATGATACGTCCGATATCTTCGGCTTGGGTGCCGAGTGAGGTCATGCAGTTCTGCAGTTCCTCCGCCTGCGTATTGACCACGGCAATGGAGGCGATGACCTGCTCCACGGATTTGTTTCCTTCCAGTGCCTTGCATTTCGCATTATCCGCATGTGATGCGGATTCGCTGGCGCTTCTGGCAACTTCGCCCACAGTCAGGTTCATTTGCTCCATGGCTGTGGCAGTCTCGGTGGTTCGGGCGCTTTGGCGGTCCACCCCCTCGGTGGCTTGTTTGACTTGAACGGCCAGTCTCTGGGAGGTGGAGGAGAGGCGTTGCATCACGCCGTCGATTTGCATGGCTGCCTGGAGCATGCCTTCGTGTTTAGCCGTGTCGGCCTGTTGTTTGGCGACTTCAGCCGCCTCCGTGGCTTGACGCGCCGCTTCTGCCTGATTTTCCGCTTCTTTGGTTTTTATTTCCGCCTGAGAAATCATGTCGCGGAGACTTGCCACCATTTTTCCCAGAGCCTGAACCAGGATGCCCACCTCGTCATTGCTCTTGACGGTCAATTCGTCATCCAGATTTCCATCGGCAACTTTCTGCGCATAGAGGGTAGCCTGGGCTATGGGGGTGCTCAGGTTTCTCGCGAAAAAAGCGGAACCGGCGATGACCAGTACTGTGATAATGGCGGTGATCAGAAGAACCGAATAGAAGGTGTCTTTTTCTGTTTTTTTCACCATGGTGCGGTCCATGCCGATAAAAAACATTCCGGCTATTTTTCCGTGGATATCGATGAGAGGCCAATAGAAGGTGTCGTAATCCACACCGAGGATGGTATTTCTGTCTTTAAATGTTTTCCCCTCGACAAGAACCGTTTGGATGATTTCGGGGTTGTCCATTTTTGTGCCGATGGCCCGCTTGCCTTCGTGAGTAATAGTGGTTGAATTTCTGGTGTCGCCTTTAAAAAGCGTGCAGGCCACCCCCAAACGTTTTTTGATTCCATCCACAAAATTATTATTGGCAATGTTCAGTCCGAGACTGACGACTCCGATGATTTTTCCTTCATGATAAATTGGTTGCCCCGCGCGCAGGGAGAATTTGACCACGGTTCCTTCTTCTATGCCGAAAGATGTTTTTCCTTTGAGCCCTTCTTCGACATTGAATTGATCCAGAACGGAATCGCCGCGCTTATCAGAGTGACTCCTGGCAATAACGATACCTTTTGCATCGGTGACAGTGATGAATTCAACGGGTGGTATCGAACCGGCTTGTTTGATTCTCGCCTGAACAGTATCCGCATCAAGGTTGAGCACGGCTTCGGAGAAATTTTTTTCCTCTGAAAGGAGTTTGGCAATGCCGTTCAGCTCTCTGCCAAAGTCCTCGATTTCCCCTACAACGCAATTCTGATTGGAAGTCAGACGTTCGAGAAATTGTTTATCAAGACCAACGTGTATGTAATGGAGACAAGCCACAAGTACGGATCCGACAAGAATGCCGATGAGACTGAGATTAAACAAAATGATTTTCATAAAAATGCTGACGCGGCGCATGATGAAACCCCCATGGGTGGAAAAATGTAAAAATATTTTCTATTAAATTAGACGGTTATGTGCGGAGTGTGCGGATAAGATATTTTCATTAGCATAGTAAGTAGCAAATAGAAATAGAGATTAGGGGGGCAAAAAATGTCAAAAAACTATTAGTAAGTATTTAAAGCTAAATATATCAAGTAATTACCTAGTTACTTAGCTCGTATTGCTTAGTAATAAATAGGGTAATGGCAGCTTGCAGCTGCTTAAGATTTCAGGAGAGCGTGTCAGGCACGTGAAAGAGAGTAAGGGGAGGACAGGTCGCCGCCTGGGCGGCTTATTGCGAGGGATTTTGAAAAAAACAGGGAAAGCGGACAGCAGCCGCTTTCCCTGTTGCAGTGTTACTGATTCTTCAGATTGCTTACGATGGCGTGCAGTTCGTCGGCCTCTTTGGTCAGATCTATAACGGCTTGTGAGGAAAGATCCATAAGTTCAGCGGCCTGGACCGAAATGTGGCTGATTTCTTCCACCGCGTTGTTGATTTCGTCACTAGTGGCGGATTGTTCCTCGGCAGCGGTGGCGATGCTGGTGACTTGCTGTGCCGTGTTCGTGATGAGATCAACGATTTCCGCCAGGGCCGCTCCGGATTGTTCTGCCAGGGAGGTGGACTCGGCCACGGACTTGGTGGCTTCCTTGGTTTCGGAAATGCTCTTGCGCGCTCCTTCCTGAATGCTGGCGATGGCCTGACCGACTTCCTTTGTGGCCTGCATGGTTTTTTCCGCCAGTTTCCTGACTTCGTCGGCGACAACCGCAAATCCGCGACCGGCCTCGCCGGCCCGGGCGGCTTCAATGGCTGCATTCAAAGCCAGCAGGTTGGTCTGGTCGGCAATATCTTCAATGACCTGCATGATACGTCCGATGTCTTCGGCTTGGGAGCCAAGTGCGGTCATACTGTTTTGCAGTTCCTCTGCCTGCGAATTGACCACCGCAATGGAAGCGATGACCTGCTCGACGGATTTGTTGCCTTCAAGCGCTTTGAACTTGGCGTCTTCCGCGTGGGATGCCGATTCGCTCGCGCTTCTGGCCACTTCACCCACGGTGGCGTTCATCTGCTCCATGGCCGTGGCGGTTTCAGTGGTTCGGACGCTCTGGCGGTCGACGCCTTCCGTGGCCTGTCTGATCTGGGTGGCCAGTTTCTGTGACGTCGAGGACAGACGTTGCATGACGGCGTCGATCTGGTTGGCAGCTTGAAGCATACCCTCCTGCTTGGCAATTTCCGCCTGTTGCTTGGCCTGTTCGGCTTCTTCCGTGGCCTGGCGGGCCGCTTCGGCCTGTTTGTTCGCTTCCTGGGTTTTGATTTCGGCCTGACCTATCATATTTTTCAGGCTCTCGACCATTTTGCCCAGGGCTTCGGCCAGCAAACCGACTTCGTCGTTGCTTTTGACAGTTAGCTCGTCATCCAGCTTGCCGTCGGCAACTTTTTGCGCGTAGCGGGTGGCCTGAACAATCGGTTTGCTGAGGTTTTTGGCGAAAAACGCCGATCCCAGGATGATCAATAAGGAGACAACGGCGCTGATGGCCAGAATCGACATGAAAATGTCGTTTTCTATTTTTTCTATCAGCGTTCTTTCCACGCCGATAAAATACATGCCTGCAATCTGTCCGCGGATGTCGATGATCGGCCAGTAGAGCGTATCGTATTCGATACCCAGGATCGTATTTTTGGCTTTGAATGTTTTTCCATCCACAAGAACGGTCTGGATGACTTTCGGGTTGTCCATTTTTGTGCCGATGGCACGCTTGCCCTGGCGCATGATGGTGGTGGAAATTCTCGTATCGCCTTTAAATAGCGTACAGGCCACACCCAGGCGCTCTTTGATGCCGTCGACAAATTTGTTTGAGGCGATGTCCAGGCCAAGACAGACAACGCCCACGATTTTGTCATTATAATAAACCGGATTTCCGGCGCGCAAAGAGAACTTTACGACCGTACCTTCTTCAATGCCAAAACTATCTTTTCCTTCCAGGCCCTCTTTAACATTATACTGGCTGGCTACAGAATCTCCATGCTTATCGGAGTGACTTCGGGCAATGACCTTGCCCTCGGCATCGGATACCGTAACAAATTCAACCGGCGGAACGGAAGCTACCTGGCGAATCATTGCCTGAACTGCTTTAAAATCATGCTTGGACACGGCTTCTGCAAAACCCTGCATTTTGGAGAGCGCTTTTGCGATGCCGGCCAACTCCCGTTCGTAATCCTTGATTTCTCCATCAACGGAGTTTTGATTGGAAGCGATACGCTCGATGGATTGTTCGTCGAGCCCGGCATGTATGTAATGAAGACATGCATACAACACGCAACCGACGAGGATGATGGTCAAACTGAGATTAAGCACAATGATCTTGGTAAAGATACTGATGCGTCGCATGGCATAACCCCTCTGCTGAAGGCTAATGTAAATGGGATATTTAAAAATTTATGGCATTTTCATGAAATGAAGTCCACAAATAAGTTTGAGTTTTTTTTCACAAATAGTAAATTTTGTGTAATATGCTTAAAATATAAGGTATATTTTTTAAAATTTGGGGGATATTAAGGGAGATTTAAGGGTATAAAAAGCTCTATTATTTGACAAAATAAAAGAAAAAAATAGGACTTTACTTACAAAAATGTAAAGAAATGTAGCGATTGTGTGACGTGAGACTGAAGGAAAGAAAGAAGATCTGTAGCTCTGAACTTACAAATTGGGAGTTCCTGGTTCGATAAAAGTCAGATATCTTATTATAGTATCGGAAAAGAAATAGGGCAAGCGGCAGAGAGGAAAAAGTTAAGGGGGGCGGTGCCCCCCATGGCAGGCGTCATTTCTTTTTGGGTGGAACAAAAGCTTCTTTTTGAATGGAATCAGACGAAACACCACTGGATTGCAGCGCCGCGACAATGGCCTCCTGCATGGCCGGCGGTCCGCAAAGATAAAACGATGCGGTGGAGCTTGTCACATAGCGCTGGATGAGTTCTTTGTCGATGTGCCCGGGTTCGAAGTTGATGCCGTCTGCAGGACGCGAAACGGGCGGCTCTTCGCGGGAAAGAACATGCACAACACGCAGATTGAGCTGTCTCGCCATTTCCTCCAGCTCTTTTCTGGCAAACGCATCATCCAGGGTTTTGTTGGCCCAGAACAACAGAATGTCGTTTTCGGCCTTTTGTTCGCGAAACGCGCGCAGCACGCTCAGAAACGGCGTGATGCCGACGCCTCCGGCGATCATGACGATGTTTTCCTTTTTGCCGATATCTTTGCAGAAAACTCCCAAAGGCCCCGTGCATTTGATCTCAGTGCCGGGTTTCAGCTCTCTGATATGGGCGGTGAAGTCATCCACGTGCTTGATGGTGAACTGCATCCGCTTGCTGCAAGGCTGGCAGGAGATGGTGAAAGGATGGGGCTCGCTCCAGCCGGAGTCTCCCATCACGCGGATGGAAGCAAACTGTCCGGGGTTTCCTTTCAGGTCGCAGGAGTCCTGATCCGTCTCAATTACCAGCGAGGTCACGTCTTCGTTTTCAGGGATTGTCTTGACCACGCGCCAGGTTGGGGGGGAATCGTTAACCATGAGAACCTCCTGTGGAAATCATGGGAATAGTATTTCTTTTTTCTATATTGTGTAACACACTTAAACAGTATGTAAAGGGAAAGGCAGGACGGTTAGTCGTCCACGCTTGATAACTGACTGCTTTTCCAAGTTTTTTCCCGATAAGCATAGATCACGTCGTCTTTTTTCAGAATGCCGAGCACACGGGCGGGATACTTGGGATCCACCACCGGCATGCAGGAAATGTGACGTTTGTCCATGACCTCCAGGGCTTCTTCCAGACAGCCGTTGGCAGTGATGGTGCAGACCTGGGTGGTCATGAAGTGTTTTGCCAGAGTGTTGTCCGGAATCTGCCGGTCCGGACGCATCAGATCTTTCAGATCGCGCAGTCCGATGATGCCTGCCAGTTCGTCCGCATCGTTGAGCACCACGAAATGCGGATAAGTGCTTTCCACGGCCTTGCGCAACACCCGCTCCAGCGTTTCATTGGCGCGAATGAACGGAAAATCGGCGACCATTAGGTCGGACGCCTGCAGATGGCGTAACGGGTTGTCAAAATGCCCCCGGACAATGCTGACGCCTTGTTTGATAAGTTTACGCTCATAGGCGGAATAACCGTAGAGAAGTCTGACGACCGTGGCGCTTGAGATGCAGGCCAGAAGCATGGGCAGGATGACCTGATAGGATCCCGTGAGTTCGAAAATCGTCACTACCGCGGTCAGCGGCGCCAGAGTTGTTCCCCCCACCACGGCGCCCATCCCGGCCAGGGCAAAGCTGGCCGCCGAGAGGTCGAGACCTGGAAACAGCGTACGGATTCCCAGGCATAAGGCCGCTCCCAGTGTAACGCCCATGCAGAGAGACGGAGCGAAAATGCCGCCGCTCATGCCGGAACCGATGCACAGACTTGTGGCGGCCAGTTTTCCAAACAGCACCAGCAGCGCCATAGAAAGCACGTATTGCCCTGCAAGACCCGTATTCACCAGATGATAGCCAACGCCCATAACCTGGGGCAGGCCCAGGGCCAGAATTCCGAGACACAGGCCTCCAAGGCCGGGTTTAACCCATTGGGGCAGAGGAATCCTGTCGAACAGGCTTTCCGTCAGGTCGATGGATCGGATAAAGCCGATGCTCAACAGTCCGGAAAAGATGCCGAGCAGCAAAAACAGAGGCAAGTCATAGGAATAATACAGGCTGAAAGTGGAAACATCCAAGTAAGGGACGTCCATGGAAAAACTTCTGGAGATCAGTTTACCCACAGCTGCCGCCAGAATGATATGAGTAATGTAGGCCACTTCGAGGTCGACGAGAATGATTTCAATGGCGAAAATGGCCCCGGTCAGCGGCGCGTTGAAAGCTGCCGAGATCCCGGCGGCCGCGCCTACGGCCAGGCAGACCGGCCGCAGGTTGGGGTTGAGGCGGAAAAGCTGCGCCAGTGAAGACCCCACAGAACCGCCGATTTGCACGATGGGACCTTCCCGGCCGACCGACGCGCCCGCACCGATCAAAAGGCTCGTAATCAGCGCTTTGAGCACCGAGACCTTGTGTCTTATCCGGCATTCGGGTTTGGAGATGGCCTTGATGAGTTCGGGAACGCCCGGACCTCGGGCTTCCGGAACGATATAAGTAATCAGCGGACCCACTACCAGTCCGGCCGCGGTGGGAATCACCAGGCGCCACCACCAGGGCACGGCCTGCACCGCTTTCACGATATCTCCGCCTTGCCCCCAGCAGAGTTCGCGAAACACTTCGATCAGCCAGCGAAAGACATACACCCCCAGCCCGGAAAGAACGCCGATGCCCATTGAGAACAGCAGAAACAGCATATACTGGTGCTTGCTGCTGCCACGAATCTCTCCCCTCGGTCCTATGGAGCAGAAAAAGGTTTTTTTTTTCTGTGCGGCCATACGCAGGTTATGCGCGGCAAGGCGTAGAGAAGTCAATATCCGCAAGTGGGACGTTGCGCCTGAAACGGCGCAGAATGTCCGGCGCGAACAGTGCAATTTCAGGAAGATTGAATTTGTGACAAAATTGAAACCAGATGATCATCAGCGGAGAGTAGCAAAGGTGAGCGGAATCATCTTTTTTTTTAATAAGGCCTCGACAACATTTGAAATAGATATTCAGTGGCCAACCTTGTGCCCGGTTGTTGTGTCTCCAGGTCGTATGTTGTATCAGTGATTTTGATAATTATGATGCCGTATCTGATCTTTTTGAACGCGCCGAAAACATAAGTGAGAGACCGTGCAATCGCTATTGATACTATCAGGGGCAAGCAAGCAGGCCGGGTTGTCGGGCAAAAACAGCCGCTTCCTTTTAGGGAATGGAATGGTATTTTTTACTATAACACCATTGCTGTGCGGCAAAGCCTACGACCAAATAACGGCGTTCAGGCAGTGCGGAGCAGTGTCCACTCCTGAGTGCTCCAGTTCCGGAATCTCCTTTTGTTCGCAACCTGTTGAAGCAGCGACGGGATCGGCGGCGCAAAAAAAACGATTGCTGCTGCCCGCTGTGGCGGCTGCGCTCTTTTTGTTTCTGTTTTGGATGCTTTTACCCGGTGCTGCGGTGTGGGCGGCGGAAAATGCATCCTCACCCGCAGCGTCTGCCCCTGCAGTCAAGCGCATCGCTTATCTTGAAGGAGGCCCCTTCTGGATTTTCGATAAAACCTGGGATGCCTTTCGCGACTACTTGTCGACTGTGAAGGAATTTCGCTGCGAGTATCCTGAAGACGCCCGGTTTAGCCCCGGCTGGGAAGAAGAAAATCTGAACAAGCTTCCGGAAATTGCGACGGCGCTTATGAAGCGCGACGATCTGGACCTGATTGTCGGCATGGGAACGGCGGCGGTAAAGGCGCTGCTGGCCGCCAACAACGGCAAGACGCCGATTCTCGGCATGGGCATGGCCGACCCGGTTGTGGCAGGTATTGTCGGACCTGGAGAGACCTCGGGCATTGAAAATTTTACCTGCCGCGTGACCGTCGACATGTGGTCGAACATGTTCCGGGTCTTTTACGATGTGGTCCGGTTCAAAAAATTGGGCATGATGTACCCTGATACGAAGGACGGGCGCGTATACGCGGCCCTGGATGATGCCGAGGCTGTCGCTTCTGAACTGGGATTCGAGCTGGTCAAATACGATAAGCTTTCATCAGCGGAGACCGTTGACGAATGTTCCAAGGGACTTGACGAGCTGCACAAAGAGGGGATCGATGCGTTTTTCATCGGCCCGCTCATTTGTTTCGACATAGAGAAACAGGGTTTCCCGGAATTGGTAAAAAAACTCAACGGCTGGGACATTCCCACCTTTGCGAGAGACGGATCCAAGTATGTGGAAGCCGGGGCGCTCATGGGGTTTTCCACGTGGGATTTCGGCCCCATTGGAACGTTTCTGGGCAAACAGGCCCAGGCCATTCTCACCGGCACTTCTGCCGGATCCATCTCGATGCTGGACCGGGCCGAACCGTCCATTGCCTTGAATCTTGAGGTTGCCAAGAACATCGGTTTTGATTTTCCCTTTGATATTCTGCTGGCCGCAGACGAGTTGCACGAGACCATAAAATTGCCGTCGAACCCTTCGGAAAAGTAGAGGATACGCTGTGCAGCAGTCCGCTGTATTAAAACTCCGCATCAACATCATGCTGCTTTCCCTGGGGATTTTGGTCCTCACCCTGGGGTTCAATGTGCTGCTTTCGGTCTCGGCTTTGGATTCGCTGGCCCGTGAGTCCATTCTTTCCGCGTATCATAGTTACGGCGAACGGCTCGCCTATGATATCGAACGCGGCCTGCGCTTTGGCAAGCCATTGAATTCCTTTAGCGGAATGAATCAGATGCTGAGTGGTCTGGTGAACGGAGTTGAGAACATCAATTTCGTCGAGATCATCAATGCGGACGGTTCGTTGTTGTATTCCACCTATAAGACGGGATTTTCCCGGCAAAATGTCAGCGAGGGGGAGAAAACTTCAGCTGAAAAAGAGTCCGTACCGGCTGCCGGGAAGGGAACCATGGATCAGGTCCGGCATACAGAGACCGGCTACAAGATTTCGATTCCTCTCAAACATCACGGCACAGTCGGATGGGTCGTCCTGGAAGTGGCAAAGAAACAGATTTCGGTTCCTGTACAGAGTTTTTTGCAATGGGCGTTTCTGCTGCTGGCAGCCGCATGCCTAATCGCCGACATGATCCTGATGGGCTGGCTGGCGCTTTTTACGAGTACGACTGGACACCGGGCCCGTCTCAACAGCATTCTCAGCAAGCTCCTGCTTGTCGTAATCGGTGGGACGCAACTGGCCTATTCCTGCGGCGCGCTTGTGTTGTTCGACTCGTTCGTTGAACAGGCAGTACGGACAAAGACCGAGATTCTTGTGCAATCCGCGGAGCGGGATTTTGAATACCTTATTCATAAAGGCATTGATGTTGTCGGTCTGAAAGGTAAAGAACAGGTTCTGAGGCAACTGGTAACCGACAATGATGAGCTGCAGGGCGCGGAGCTGATTGCCCCTGACGGCACCCGTATCGCCTCCGTGGGAAGCACCGCCCAGGCGGAGCTGGCCGTGGACGCGAATGTGGATGGTTACTGGCCCAGCCGCTTTCAGCAGCGGCAGCAGATCATGCATCTGCGTCTTTCCATGTCGCCGAAGTTCATTTCCAGCCAGGTCATCAAACTGGCAATAAACATGGTCACTTCGCTGGTGATCAGCCTGCTGCTGTTACTTGAACTTGCGAAACTGCTGGCGCTGATCGCCGCGCGAACTCTGGGCAATGTTCCGGCTCCCGAAGGCGGCAGGGCGGACCGCGGCCTCTCCACTACGGTTCAGGCCTTGCGCGCTGCAGGCTTTGTCTTCTTTTTGGGCTACGACATGGGCATTTCTTTTATTCCGCTGCTTGCCCATAATTTGTACCAGCCTCTGTGGGGGCTGTCGGAAAAGGTTCTCATCGGATTGCCCATATCCGCTGAAATGATCAGCGCCGGAGTAGCCTTGCTCCTATGCGGGGGAGTCTCCAGGCGTTACGGCTGGCAGAAAGTCTACATGCTCGGCGCCATTTCCGCCGCCGTCGGACTCATTCTCGGATGGTGGGCAACAGATCTGTCGATGTTGATTTTTTCCCGGTTTGCAGCGGGGTTTGGATTCGGCATGGTGCTCATGGCGTCGCAGATCGGCACGCTGGGCGACGAACGCGCCGGAGCCGGATTGGGGAGTATTTTTGCCGGCATCTTTTCCGGCAGTATCTGTGGCTCCGCGGCTGGTGCAATGCTGGCGGAACACATCGGTTATTCCGCTGTTCTGCTCATTGGGGCGGCGGTCACTCTGCTTGCAATCCCTGTCCCCATTTTAGGAAAAGCAACCGGAACCGAAGAACGCAAAGCGCCGGAATCAGACCCCTCGGCCCTGGCCGGCGGGGCCCCCCAGGGGGCTGGCGGATCAGTCTTTTCCGTTTTTTCCGGCTGTACTGTTTTGCTGAAAGATCCGCGGATGTACTTGCTGCTGGTGTGTGTCGGCATTCCCGCCTCCTTGTGCCTTACGGGGCTGTTGCAATATCTGCTGCCGGTACTTCTCAACGCGGCCCACGTGGAGCAATCCGATATCGGGCGAGTTTTCATGATTTACGGGGTGTGCTTCATCACCATCGGGCCGCTGATGGGCCACTGGATCGACAAGGCCAAGGATACCTCGTTGTTTCCGATGTTGGCTGGACTATGTTCGGGCTTGTCGCTGCTTATTGCAGCCATGTTCTCAAGCTTGTACGGAATGGCGGCGGCCGTGTTTGTTTTAGGGGTGGCGCAAGCCATGGCCTGTCCCGCGACCATGCTCTGTGTTCTGTCTCTGAGGTCGGCTCAGAGTCTGGGGCAGGATAAAACCGCATCCATTTACCGGGCTCTGGAGCGTGTCGGGCAGGTGGCTGGGCCAGTCTTGTTCGGCGCCGCCATTGTCTTCATGGACGCCTCTCAGGCCTTGCTGGTAATGGGCGGAGTGATTTGCGTTCTGGCTGTGCTTTTCCAGAGAGTATGGCGCACCGCTGTAGCGAAGAACTGATTCGCCGAGTTTTAGTCGCGTGCCTGGAGCGCATCAGCCGTATCTGAAAGATAAAAGATCCCGCCAATAACCTGTCAGAGGCAGTTTCAGGCCGGCCTGCGTCATACCGTGGTCCGGCATCCATGCCGCTGTGCTCCATAAAGAGCGTACAGTCGGATCTCATCTCTTCATATCCCTTGAGTTTGTTGAAACCTGCGCACAGGAGAAGTGCGGGGCAGAATAGTCATAAACATATTATAGATCAAAGTAAGGCTATTCATTGACTCTAAAACCGTATTCATAGTACCCCAGGAGCTGGAAATCTTTGCAGGCCGTGTAGCAACCGTTCGGTATGACACTCCCAACAAAAGGAATGGGTATGACCAATCCTGCTCTCCATGATTCGGACACGCAGTTCGACTTCAGTTTCGAAGTCGCCGGCATTGCTGCAGATACCTTTGGTGTTGCGGAATTTTCCGGAACGGAAGCGATCAGCAAGCCTTATTCGTTCGATATCACGTTGCTTTCACAAAAAAACTTTGACGAAGACAAGGATATTTTCAACGCGAACGCCACGCTGACCATTCATTGCAAAGGCAGACACTACAGGTATCACGGCATTGTGCGTTCGTTCACTCACTTTGGTGAACCTCGTCCGGGCCTGTTTTTATACAAGGTCGAGTTGACTCCTCGTCTGGATTTGCTGCGGGTTACCCAGCACAACCAGGTATTTCTGGATAAAACCCTGCCGGAAATCATCAAACTGGTATTTAAAGAGTGCAATCTTTTTGATTATGAATTCAGGCTGTTTTATTCCTATCCCGTGCTGAGTTACATCTGCCAGTACAACGAAAGCCACTTTGATTTTGTTTCGCGCTGGTTGGAAAATCATGGACTGTATTATTTTTTCGAACAATCTGGAGAGCGCGAAAAACTGATTATTGCCGACTCCATTACTTCGGAACTGCCCTGTTCGCCAGAGCCTTTGCGATTTGTCCCGGCTGACGGACTGACAAAACCGTATTACGACACCGCCGTCAGTAAATTTATTGCCAAACGCCGTACGGTTCCTCGCAAAGTCGTACTTAAGGATTACAACTATCAGACCCCGAATGTTAATCTGGTTGTCGAGCACGAGGTTTCCGCGAACGGCGTCGGCACGCATTATTCCTACGGCGATACCTTCATAACTAAGGAAGTGGGCCAGGGGCTCGCCGAAGTCCGCGCCCAGGCTTTCAGCTGCCGCGAGATCATGTTGCACGGAGCGGGCTATGCTCCATGCCTTGCCGCCGGGCACACTTTCGATCTCGGCAACCATCCGCGCCGTGATTGGAATGCGGCCTATCAGGTCGTCTCCGTCAAACACAGGGGCTGGAAAAACTGGAAAGGCGTGACCGTAACGTCCGTGGGAAAAGCCGTGGATCGCCCTGGCTATGAAAATGTTTTCGAGGCCATTGACGCCAAAACACAGTTCCGGCCCGAACGGGTGACCCCGAGGCCGGAATTCAAGGGGCTGCTCACGGCTTTTATAGACTCCGCGCAAAGCGGACAATACGCGGAGCTGGACGAACTGGGGCGCTATAAGGTGCGCTTGCCTTTCGACCTGGCGGACAAGGGAGGAGGCAAGGCTTCCTGCTGGATGCGGCTGGCCCAGCCATACGCGGGGCAGGATTTCGGCATGCATTTTCCGCTGCATAAAGGCGCCGAAGTGCTGCTGAGTTTTGTGGACGGCGATGTAGATCGTCCGGTGATTGTTTCGGCCGTGCCCAACGCCGAACTGGGCAACGTCGTCAAGGACGCCTCGGAAACAGGGAACATCATCCGCACTTCCAGCGGCAACGTGCTGCAAATGAATGACCTCAGCGGCAAGGAAAGTATTTCTTTCAGCACGCCCAAGGCCAATACGCGAATGATCATGGGCTCGTACATTTTACCCACCAGTGCGCAGGACGCGGCGAAATCAAAAGGGCAGCAAAATGATTCGCCGTTCAATTTCGTTTTGGAAAGCGAGGGCAATTGTTCAACCACCTCATTGGGGCTTCAGGAGTTTTTGTTCACCCGGACCACCATGGCGGGGCTAATCAGCTCCACATCCATTGATAACTCGACAATGCAACTGAGCAAATCATCAAAATCTCTTTTGGGTGTAACAGAATGGTGCCGGAGCACCATAAATCAGCTGGCCAAGGGAGATATGAATACAACTGGTGAAAATATTAATACCATTGCCAAGGATCGCCTGACGTTGATAGGCGGGGGGTCGTCGTTTGTCGCCGCTCCGTTGGCGCAGGCCGATATTCTTATGGCTTTGGACGCCGCTATCAATTTGTTCACCACCGGTCTCAACGTATATCTTGATATGGTAAATCGGCTCAACAACGAGGCTAAAGCGAGCGGACAGCCTCCTGTGAAAACGCCAGAGGAGATGCAACAGTTTGCAAGAGAAAAACTTATAGTTGACACCGGATTAGGTCTTACCAGTTTCGTCATTGGTGAGGCGGTCCCGACTATCCTGAATGGTATTTTCAGTACGTTGGCGACCGGCAGAGAGCTGGCCCCGGCTTCCATCAATCTGGATTCCAAGGGAATAAACATGAGAGTGACGCCTTTGGCAAGCCCGTTTGCGGAAATGAATATCCTCTACGGCAACAGCTCCATCTTGCCGCATAGCGCAATCAAGCTTTTCAATCCGGCCCTGCCCACGGTTTCGATCGAGAGCGGCATGGGGCCCGCGCTGAGCAAAGCTCTGCTGCAACTGTCCGGCGGGGTAAATGTGAAACTTGGTGTGGAACCGATCGGATTCGGACTTGAACTCGGACCGAGTGCAGCAACCCTGCAATTCAAGCCGCTCGGATCCAAAATTGCTCTTAATCCCGCTTCTATGACGTTGTCGTTAGCCTCCAGACAGCAGCTTGAACTCTCTCCGGCATGCGCCAAGCTCAGTTCCCCGGCCTTGGCTGTTATCGAGGGGACAGCCGCGGTCCAGGTTACAACCAAAGGCACGCTGCAGATTTCCGGCACTTTGGCCAGCATGAACGCCCAGGTTGTCATGCTTGGATGAGACCGACCTTTTTGGGTGATGGAGATTGAAATGAAGTCATTGATTGACGCGAATTGCTGGCGTGTAGTAACAGCTTTAGGGTAAAATTCCGTGATGTCTTGGTAGCCATGCCAGGGGAACCATGAAAAATGGCAGCTCAGCTTACTTGAGCGTGGAACCGATTTGTGCTTCCCTGTACCTGGGCGTTTCCGAAGCAAGACCTTCAACTGGCGATGTGTGCTCGTTCAATGATCTCAGTATCGGCAAGATAATGATGACGCCCCATACAAGCGAGATCCCGGACCTTTCCTCGGCATGTGCCAAGCTCATTTCCCCGACGGCGGTAGACTTGGAAGGGACTGCCGGAGTAAGAGTCGATGGCGGCGTTCAAAGCAGTATTAACGCCCAGCTCGTCATGATTCAGAGCGTTCATGAGCTGCTCGGATAACAGGGATAACGCAGGATTCTACATGGAAATTTTCAAGCCCGAAACCATAGCTTTTCTGCACGCGCCTCTTGTCATGGCCGGTAAACGACATATTTGTTGCCGGGCTTATCTTGGTTTTTTGCTGGACAATACGCATCTGCCGCCCAAAGCGTCACCCGAACAGTTGCCGGAAAAAGCGCCCGGACTGCTTAAGGAGCCTGATCTTTGGGAGGTCATCGGAACGCATATTCAGGAGGCCGTTTTCGACGAAGGTTTTCCCAAGCCTGGCGCGGAGTTCCTGGCCTACGGCAAGTGCCACCCGCAGCCCGGTCTGCCCGCGTTTGAGGTGGAGGTGGGGGTGCAGGGGAAACACAAGCTCCTGGAAAGCGAGGAAAAAGACGCCTCCCTGGAAGCCTTCGGAGCATTGCCTTTGAGCGACCCCGAACGCAGCAAACATCTGGGTTCCTTTGACAAGGACTGGCTGCATCAGGCCTTTCCGGCACTTCCTGAGGGCACAAAGCCCGAGGCCTATTTCGCCGCACCGGAAGATCAGCGGTTTGAAACGTATTTTGCCGGAAACGAAGAGATTTTTATCCGGAACATGCATCCCAGGCTTCCCCAGCTTAAAAGTGCGCTTCCCGGTTTGAGGCTCAGGGCTTCCACAGAGATTCTGCGTACGGCGGAACCGCAATTCGAGGAAACCGTGCTGCATGCGGACACGCTCTGGTTGTTTCCTTTGGTGTCCGTGGGGGTGCTGCGTTTTGCCGGACTTGTACCTTTGCCAGACATAATGCCCGACGCCGTGTCCGAACAGGATGCCCTGGTGTCCGTGCTGCTCGCGACTGAGCCGCTTGACAGCAAGCCTATGCCGTACCAGCATTATTTCGAACAGCACAAAGGGGCAAAGCAGGGGGAGGATCTTCCCGACTCCGAGCCTGCCCCCGCACCGGAAACACCGGCACCGCCTCCGCAAGCTGCCGCGACAGCGCCCGAAGATGAGCTTCCGGACGATGTGGAGCTCTCGCTCAAGAATCTGACTTCGAGTCTGGAAGCAAAGCTCCAGGACGAGCTGAAAAAGGCGGGTTTGAGCCGGCAGGACCTAGAGAAGAAACTTGATCAGCTGTCCGCAGCCCTGGATCAGTCCGAACCGCCGGATGGGTCCCTGGCGGCTGAAGGGCTGGAGGAACTGACCGCCGCGCTGGAAAAGAAGCTGGCCGGACACCTGGCGGATGCGGGGCTGACCATGGCGGGACTGACCGCTGCCCTGGATGCTTTTGTGCAGGACAATGCGTCCAGGCAGGATTCCTGGACGGAAAATGTCGACAAACTTCTTGCCGATCCGAATCAGTCTGAATCGCAGCGTAAAAAATTGCTGGCGGCGAAAAGAGTCTTGAGCAGGCTGGAAAGCCAGTTGGACGCAATCGCGGAACAAAGCGCGGACAAAGCGCCGGATGCGCAGCCGGTCGTCGAGGATGCCGGCACGGAGTCGACTAAACGAGACCCTTTGGATTTTTCCAATCAGGACCTTACGGAGCATGATTTCTCCGGGCAGGAGCTGCCCGGAGCCAATTTTCAGGGAGCGGTCCTGGTACGTACGTGTTTTGACGGCGCTCTGCTGGAAAAGGCGGATTTCACGGACGCCATACTTGACGGGGGCTCTTTGCAAAAGGCCAGGCTCGGCAAGGCCTGTTTCGACAACGCGCAGGCTGTGGAAGCCGACTTCAGCGGCGCGGATTTTTGCTCGGGATCGGCGCGCAAGGCGCAGTTTTCCCGATCCTGCTGGGAAAAGGCCGACCTGTCGGGCGCCAACCTGGAATACGCCGTATTTGATAACGCCCGGATGCGCGCGATGAAAGCCACTGAGTGTAATGCCCGAGACGCGAGTTTTCATGAAGCGGACCTGGCAAACGCGCACTTTGAAAAGGCGAGCCTCAGCGGTGCCGATTTTACCATGGCCTGCCTGGACAAAGCGGATTTCACTGAGGCTCGGATGGAGAGCGTGCGGTTGCTGCAGTGCCGCGGTCATCAGGCCTTGTTTTGCCGGGCGGATCTAACTGATTCGCGCGGTCTGGCCGGCACATCCTTCACTAAAGCGGATTTTTCGGAGGCGAACCTTTCACGGGCCGGATGGGGGAGTGTGGAGGCCGAAGAAGCACGTTTCAAAGGCGCCTGCCTGGACGGTGCGAGCTTTATCCGGGCGCGATTGCACAAGGCCAGTTTTTACGAAGCACTGGCGCGCGAAACCCGTTTTGACGGGGCCGATCTTCAGGACACGGACTGCAGGCGTCTTGATTTGTTCATGGGCTCGCTGCAATCCGCGGATCTGCGCGGAGCAAAGGTGAGCCACAGTAATTTGTTCGGAGTACAACTACTGGGCGTGAAAATAGGTGACGCGGACTTCACGGGCACGAACCTGAAAAGAACGCTTCTGGATCCGGAGGTGGACCATCGACTCTAACGCTTTTTTCGACCTTATCAATGAGGGAAAAGCGGTCAAGGGGCTTGACCTGACCGGGATCGACCTGAGCAGACAAAGCTTTGATTCGCTGGACCTGACGGGCTGCGTACTGAACGGAGCGGTCTTAGCCAATACCCTGTTTCACAAGTGCATTCTGCGCGACATCAGGGCCGGAGAGTGTGATCTGCGGGGTGCGAGCTTTCTGCACTGCGAATTGAGCGGCGCTGTGTTGGACAAGGCGCTGATGGACGAGGCAACGCTGCTGCACTGCGTACTGGATCGCGCAAGCCTGCGCCAGGCCCTGTTGCGGAAAACAGTGCTGCGCGAATGCGCCTGCAAGGTGGTAGATTTTTCCGAAGCCGACCTGACGGAGATCCGCACGTTCGATACGGATTTTACCGAGGCGGTCTTTGCCAAAACCACATTGACCAACGGGGTGTTTCAGTCAGCGTTGCTGCGCGAACAGCACTTTGCGGGCTGTCTGGCGCAGGGAGCCAAATTTTTCAAGGCAGACCTGCACTCCGCGCAGTTTTCCGGCATGCAGCTGGACAACGCTCTGTTCATTCAGGCCACCATAGCCTCCGCCGACTTCAGTAATGCGCAGGGGAAAAATCTGCGTTTTGACGAGGCCAACGGACCGGGCGCGCGTTTCATCAAAACCCGTTTTCCGCAGTCGGATTTTTCCAAGGCGGATTTCCGCGGTACGGATTTTCACTCTTCCAATCTGCAGCAGTGCCGCTTTTGCGACAGCGATCTGTATCAGGCGGATTTCAGCCATACGGACCTGGAACTGGCGGATTACAGCAGAGCCAATGTCAGAGGCGTGAGCTTTGTTTCGGCAAATTGCGCGCAAGTCAATTTTCACAGGGTGAATATGCAGTACGCCGATTTTACCGGTGTGGATTTGGCCAATATCCGTAAAACCGATGCGGAGCTGGCATACGCGGAAACCTGGACCCCTGACCAGGATGCTATAGTTGACTAGCACGAAATGGTGTAGGCATTGTCGGTATAACAGCAAGCAAGAAAGGGACGAAACCATGCCTGAAAAACTGGAAACGGAAGGCTCTTTTCTGGACCTGAATCTGCAACTGAAGGCGAGCGTGTTGAGTCACGGGCGCGTCAAGTCCGCGGATGGAAACAGTTGCGTTGTGGCGCAGGCAAACGGCATGGTGGTCAAGGCTTTGCGGGGCGCGGGCTGTTTGCTCGAGCCCGAGTCCGGCGATCTGGTGCTGCTGTATCTGGGCGCGCCGGAGGCATGTTTCATCCTCGAGGTGCTGCAGAAAAATTCGGACGTGTCCGTAATCAGCGCGCCCGGTGCAATTCATCTGGGGGGGACGGACTCGGACCTGTCGCTTCGGGCCCGGCGTATGCAGTTTACCGCGCTTGAAGGAAGCGTGGATTTTCTGCGGCTGGACGTTCTGGCCGGGATAATACGCTGCGGGGCGCAGAAAATATCCGTCGCATGCGGAAGCCTGCGTACGCGGCTGGGGGATGTGGTTTCGCGGATGCGCTCGTGTTTCCGGCGCGTGGAAAAATGCGACACCCTGGACGCGGAACAGGCCCGGGTGTTTGCGCGCGAACGGTATACGCTGGACGCCGGATCGGCGCGTTTGAAAGCGGAAAAAGACATGGCCGTGGACGGCGAAACCGTCCATCTGGGCTGAAAACTTTTGGAGCACGCTATGTTCGCAAGCAGCATTTCCCCTCCCGGCCAGGTGCTTTCCCCCGCGGATATCTGTCTGTTGCTGACCCCGCCGGCGGTGACGCCCACGCCTTTTCCCAACATCGGGATGATGAGCATGAGCCAGGGCTTTGTGCAAAAAGTGCTGATCTGCACCATGTTCGCGTTGAACCTGGGCAGCAGCGTTTCCATGACCAACGGCGACGAACCCGGCATGAGCGGCGGGGGCGGAGTGGTCTCGCACATGGTCAAGGGCAGCGCCAATTTTACTTCCGGGAGCACCAAAGTGTTCATGGGGGGGCAGCCGGCCGTACGCTTGTCTTCCTCCACCACGCAGAATAACAACAACTGCGTGGGCCTGGTGATCAGTCCCAGTCAATGCCAGGTGATTGTGAAATAAGCCGGGCAGAGCGTCAGGGGCGGCAGAAGGCTTTGTTGTGGGCCGCGGTATCCTTGTTCCAGAAAAAACGGATCATGTGGCAGGGGCTCGAACCAGGGGCCTTGGGATCGCAGAAAACACGAATCCGCCACCCCAGCGGCGCCATTTTTTCCTCGCCCGGAAAGGGCCTTGCCGTTGCTTCCACCTGGTCTCCGCTGTCCAGGGTTACTTTTCCCAATTCGCGTATCCATCCGTGCACCTGGCGCATATCATTGAAAAAAAGCGCAGCACCGGGCTTTTTTATCGTGGCTTCAATCAGGTAGTCCTCCCAGGAGACGGATCCGTCTTCTTCCAGTTCCTGAGAAATATCATACTCAAGGGTAAAATCACCGCAGTCCACGGTCCAGGTTTTGTGATGAAATACGGTTTCCACGAATTTTCCTGGAGTGACTGGTCCGTATTGGCCCATGGCGGCGGGGATGTCCTCGGCCTGAAGGAGGTCGCACAGGACGTCCATGAGCTTTGGAAAGGCGAAATCTTCGGCGGCAGTGGCGGAAAAAGGGAACAGCAGCAATTGCAACAATAGCAGGGGCATGAGGGCGAATCGTCTGCACATGGCGTTTTCCTCGTCGGTATGCAGGTCCGGCCCCGGTACGCGGAATGCTGCCGGGGCAAAGTGTTCCGGGGTAGAGAGCTTCGACTCCGGACAGGATACGTCAGGGAGATGGCGGCCATGTTACAGACCGTAGCTGTTCTTTCAGCTCCACGCCAGTCGCGGCTGTGCGGTTGAAGGTTTACTTATTTCTATGAAGCAGGTCCAGAGCCGTGTTTTTCCCGAGGGTTTGGGCTGCAAAGGCATCTTCCGGACTCGCTGGTTCCGGATTCTGGTCCTGACGCATGTGCAGAGTCCGGGCGGGAAGGGCGATTTTTATTTCCAATTTTTCCGCCAGGCGCAGGGCGTCCAGAATGAAACGGCCCCTTTCCTGAAGTTCAACACCCCAGTCGTCCGTCACAAAGAAGAGGTACACAAGAATGTTTACCGCATCGGGGCCGAAATCGTTTGGCTGGATGTGGAACACGTCTTTACGGGTCAGCGGATAGTTGAGGACGATTTCCTTCAATCCTGCGACATAGGCGGCAATCAGGTCTGGAGGGGTGCCGTATTCCAGCCCGATAATCGTCCGGTAGCGCCTGAACTGGCGCTTGCCCATGTTGTCCACCGGGGAGGAGACGAAAGTGGCGTTGGGAACGCTGACCAATGAATTGTAGAAGGTCCGGATGGAAGTGGAACGTACGCCCACGCTTTCAACCGTGCCCTCGATGTTGCTGATCAGGATCCAGTCGCCGATGGCGAAAGGACGCGTGGAGACGATCATGGCAGTGCCCAGAAAATTTTCCACCGTGTCTTTGCCTGCCAGAGCCAGAGCGATACCGCCAATTCCCAGAGCTGTGAGAATGCGGGTACTGTCCTGTCCCAGGGCGGAAGCGATACTGACGGCTCCCACCAGCAACAGCAGAATGTTGGCTATCTTGCTGGCGACCTGGATAATGGTGCCGGAAACATTGCTTTTGGTTCTGGAAATCAGAAAGTCTGCCAGGTTGGAGACGAGCACGATGGCCGTCCAGATGCCTGTGACGATGATGATCAGATCCAGGAGCGTGGTGGCCACCAAAAGGACCTGCTGGTTCGTGGTGACGATGATCAGCCCTTCCAGCCACAAGTTGGCGATGACGGCTATTCGCAGCGGCAGAAGCAGGGACTTGAAATTCAGATTGTCGTCAACCCCGGCTTTGCTGCCCAGCAGAGAGCCAAGCCCCCGGATGATTGCTCCGGCCAGCATCCAGGCCAGCGGGGTCATGGCCACAATCAGGAAGATGCACAGCCACTTCCAGATGTCTATGCCCATGTAATCCTTTTCCAGAGCAGGAAAATGGAACTGGAAAAAATCGTCCACCAGGAGGTGTAGGGGCGGATTCCTGACTTCATACCACGCGTGGTTAGGCGCGTCATCGGACATGGCCTGCATCATGCCATCGGACATGAAATCATCGTAGGCATTAGCTGCGGTTTCCAGGCTTTTGGGAGTCAGCTTCCAGGCTTTCTCCTTTGTTTTCGGATTCTCCACAACGTGCAGCGTGATCACGCCGTATTCCGGCGTGACCAGGAGAATGGGGATTGTTTCGCTCATGGGGTCCGCGGAAAGCTCGGTCAGTTCCAGAGGGGAGCGAAAGGCCAGGACTCTGTTGATGAACACGGCCAGGGTGGGGCCGATGATTTTCCGGACGACCGGATTGATCTCGGACATGTCCAGGGCGCTGACAGCGTCATCCATGGTAAAGCCGCTCAGTCCCCTGACGCCGTTGTGGAATGTGAGCATGGTTTTGAACGGACTCATCAGGTTGGGATTGAAATACTCTCCGTCCGTATCCGCCCGGGTCAGCTTGGCGTAGCGTGCTTTTACCTGTTCATAAACCTGGCGCAGATGTTTGTCTTCCAGGGTCTGCGGAGCGATTACCCACGTACCGTCCGGTTTCTTGACCATATGGATTTCGATTTGATGCGAACTCTCGTCCCCCAGGGACAGAGTGACATGATCGCCGGTGATATCTTTGGGGATGTCGTCAAGACCGTCATAATCCACATTCTGCAGAACCAGATACAACCTCCTGGCGGCATTGAGCACATAGGTGTCCCTTCTGTCCGACTGGACGAATTCCGGAGGCTCCAGCAGCTTGAGCAGCTGATTCATATCACTGGGAACGCCGCGCTCGTATTTGAGCATGGTGGCGACAAGGGTATCCAGTGTTTTGTTGATGCCGTTGTAATTTTCCAGTGCCGTGTCGTTCTGGACGTCGGCAAAGATCCTGGCGGGACAGCAGACAACAAAGCACAGAAGCAATACAGTCAGAATGAGACGAATAGTTTTGTTGGGCATAGGTCGCAACGTTGAATCGTAATGGTTAATTTTAAAGGGGGGTATTGGGCAAACAACAGAAAAGATGCGCTTTGACGATCCCCCCGTAAAGCGTACTCAACCAGTGCGGCTTTGCCAAAGAGAACAAAGGACCACGTACTGTGTCAACCCTATGGTGCCAGGAAAAAATGGTCGTTTCCAGGAAAGGGGACCGGATGCCGTTGAATGAGACCTCTGGATTCGATTTGGCTCATTTCAGAAAATGAATAAAATTTATGAATTGCATTGGTGTCTGAAAAAGGGCGAGAGCAGTATTCAATGTCAAACACCGTCGGGAGTTGGAGCAAAAAATCTGTTCCTGTCCCAACAATAATGAGCGCTCAATTGCGGCTTGCTTTTGTCCGGGGGAACAGTATCGTGGAGCCGCCCGGTCTTTTTGTCCGGAGGCGTACGACAGGCGCGCAGTTGCTGCCATTGTTGTTTTGACGAAGTGCATAGCGGCGATGGCGGGATGTGCGTACGAAACGCCAGAGTGTTGGATTGCGACAATCTGCATTCTTGATAGTCCGGGAACCTTTCGATTATACAATAGCCGAGCTGCAACAGCCGGAAAGTCCGAATACGAGGAGTGGTTTATGGAAACAATGCCCGCAAAAATACATGAAAATATGAGTATTTATGAAATATTGACTGCCTATCCCCAGCTTATTGGGGTATTTAAGGAATACGGTCTGGGGAAGTTTGAACAGACTGAAGTCCTGGAAAAACTCGGACCGCTCCTGAAGCTGAAGACGCCGCTGTCCATGATGGGAATCAATAAAGAGATGTTTATCGACAGCCTCAACCAGCGTATAGAACAGGGGGAAAGCGGCAGTGATTTTACGCTGGCGGAGAATCCGGAGCGCCAGAAGGATTTGACTTTGCTCGCACTGTTGCCTTGTGGATTGAAGATGCCTTTTTCTCGTGCTTTTGACGCCTTTGCCGTTAAGTACAACCAGGCGCATGGCAATTCGTTGAAGTATCTTTTGGAAGGCAATGTCAATCACGAGCTTTCGTACTACGAATATATCGACTCGGTGGAGTCCTTTGAAGAACTCCCGGACGTGATTATCAGCTCCGACATCAACAGTTTTTATCACAAGGCTTTTCAGGAGCGTTTTCTGGACAAAAAAGGCTTTGTGGATCTTCTTCCGGAAAAGATTCATGAGGATTTTCAGCAGATCGGCTTTGACGACACGGACCGCCAGTTTACCATGCTTTCGGCGAACCTGCTGGTTCTGGTCTCCATCGACGAGTTGCTCGAGGGCAAGCCCGCCATCAGCTCCTGGAAGGATGTGCTGCAGCCCGAGTTCGAAAACTGCATTGTGATGCGCGGTCAGGCCGAGTTTTTCTGCAACGGCGTACTGCTGCCGTTTTACGCGCTCTATGGCGAAGAAGGCGTCGCCGCTTTGGGCCGCTCCGTACGGACGGGCGTCCATCCGTCCGAAATGGTCAAGATGATCGACAGCGGCAAGAAAGACGTGGCTCCGCTGTATATTATGCCCTATTTCTTCGCGCAAAAGGTCAAAAACAAAGAACGAATCACGATTCATATTCCGGAAGAGGGCGCCATAGTCAGTCCGGTGCAGATGTTCGTCAAAAAGGATTCCAGGGACAAGGTCAGGGAAATCACGGACTTTTTATGCGGCGCTGAATTCGGCAAGCTGTGCGCCGACGCTTTTTTCCCCGCAGTGAATCCGGAAGTGGAAAACGTCACGTCCGGCCTTGAAAGATTTTATTGGCTCGGATGGGACTTTTTGAAGAAAAATGATGTGGGCAAGCTGAAAAAGGACATGGAAAAGGTTTTCATGGAGCAGTTCCGGGCCAGCGGGGGATACGTATGAGGCTCGTGACGGTCTCGGGTCCGCCCTCGTCCGGAAAGACCAGCGTCATTCTGAAAACCATAGAGGAGTTGCACAGGGAACAGCAGAAATGCGGCGTTGTCAAATTCGACTGCCTTTCCGCCCAGGACCAGCACGCTTATCATGCCAGGGGCATTCCCGTTAAAACGGGTCTTTCCGGCAATCTCTGCCCGGATCATTATTATGTGAGCAATATCGAAGCGGCCGTTGCGTGGGCCCGGAACGAGCAATTCGATTTTCTGGTCACGGAAAGCGCCGGGCTGTGCAACCGCTGCTCTCCGCACATCAAAAAGGTTCTGGCCGTCTGCGTCATTGATAATCTGAGCGGCGTGAACACGCCCCAGAAAATCGGGCCGATGTTGAAAATGGCCGACATCGTCGCCATCACTAAAGGGGATATCGTCTCCCAGGCCGAACGGGAGGTTTTCGCCTTCCGCGTCAGGCAGGTAAATCCGCGTGCCCGGATCATTCAGTTCAACGGCATCACCGGACAGGGCAGCTTCTACCTGAAAAAGGCCTTCTTCGAGACGGACGCATTGACGAGCATCACAGGCGCGACGCTGCGTTTCACCATGCCGGGAGCCTTGTGTTCGTACTGCCTGGGTGAAAGAATCATCGGGGAGGACAAGCAGATCGGTATTTCAAAACTCATGGATTTCAATGGGACAGATGGACAACCTGCATAAACTCCTCGTCAAAGAGCTACTTGAGCGTTTTCCCTGGACTGCGGATTTTTTTTCCGCCCATTCGATCGACAGCTCCGTATGGCGGAACAATACGTTTGAAGAGCTTTGCAATGGCTTGAGCGAGGAGTTTTTCGTCGACATCGGATCCACGCCGGCCCGTTTTGCGGAGGATTTCTTCCTGTTCATCCGCGAGATGCACGCGCTGGAAAAAAGCGGCGCCAGGCAGATCCAGGCCATTACCATCCTGCCGGGCTTCAACAAAAGCGGTATGGCCGAAGCCCATAAAGTCGTTCTGGAGCCGGGAAAGGTCACGGCCATCGTCGGCCCGACAGGCTCGGGAAAAAGCCGGCTGCTGGAAGACATCGAGTGCCTGGCCCAGGCCGATACGCCCACCAGGCGCACCGTGCTGATAGACGACAAGGAGCCTTCCTACGATACGCGTTTTTCCAATGAAGGCCGCCTGGTGGCGCAGCTTTCCCAGAACATGAATTTTGTCATGGACCTTTCCATTCAGGATTTTCTGACCATGCATGCGCAGAGCCGCATGGTGGAAAATATTGACGTGCTCGTGGATACGATTTTTGAAAAGGCCAACGAACTGGCGGGAGAGCCCTTTGAAAAGAGCACCGCTGTCACTCAGCTTTCCGGAGGCCAGAGCCGGGCTTTGATGATCGCGGACACGGCTCTTTTGTCCCAGGCGCCCATCATCCTCATTGATGAAATCGAAAACGCGGGCGTTGATAAAAGCAAAGCTCTCGAACTGCTTGTGGACAGTAACAAAATCGTACTGATTGCCACCCACGATCCCTTTCTCGCGCTCAGTGCGGACCAGAGAATCATCATCCTGAATGGAGGCATCGATAAAATCATTGCCACCACCACTACGGAGAAACGCAAGCTGATCGAACTCAGACAGCTTGACGACACGCTGATGCGGCTCCGTGCGAGCCTTCGCCGGGGCGATGTGCTCGACGAATAAACACGCCGCGTTTCTTCTGCACTATTTAATAATGTATCTGCTCTGACTAGGTCCGGGAGACAACGCTCTGGATCTGCTCCAGGTAGTCCTCGTGGTTGTCCAGGTAAAAAGCCAGCGCGCTGTTGAATTTGCGCCCCAGAAGTCCGTTGACCAGCAGCAGGCTTATTTCCTTCTCGCGTTGCAGCACGCATTGGGACAGGAGAAAGGCCTTGCGTTCGTCCCGGTTCATAGCGCGCAGCATTTTGCGCAGCACGGTCCGGGCTCTGGGCTGGTACATCCAGAAATACATCATATCCAGCGCGTTGACGATGACGACCTTTTCCAGGTCGCTGCGTTCCGTGGAAACCGCTTCGATGAATGTTTTGGGCGAAGCGAGCAGATCCAGCGCGTCATCCTGCGGGAAAAGCATCTCAAGCTGGGCGTAGGTCTTGAAAATCTGCTCCAGTTTGGATTTTAAATCCCGTGTCCGCAGCCGGATGAAATGGGAGCGGTCCGCCATGCCCTCTATGACACCGGCCACACAATCCGAAGCGAATTTGGAAATGATGGCCGCCCATTTCTGAAGAATCCCGTCTATGTTGGGAATTCCGTAGGCGGACAGGATTGAGCCCAGAAGCATGTTGTAGAGCAGGGCCAGCGGGATGGACAGAACGCTTCGGAAGAAGTTGCCAACAACCGCCCGGCGGGGCAGGCCGCGAAAAACGTTGTGCGAGGAGATGTACGCGCCGTTGACCAGCGCCATGATGGTAAAGAGCAGGATCGGCTGTGTCGCGGTGGTGATGCCCAGACCGTGGTCGAGCAGCACGGTTTTTACCAGATAATCCAGCAGCGGTACGGAGAATCCGGTGTAAAAGAGCGAATCGGAAAAACGCTTCCAGCTGACGAAGTCGTTCCACTTCAGAAGCGATGATCTCTGGAAGCCGCCGCAGGCGAGCACGGACTGAATGATGTTGCGCAGCCCGGTAATGCCGAACCAGATGAACGGTCCGAAGTAGGCCAGGAGCCACCAGTCCTTGGTAAAGTAAAACGACAGCGCGGCCGGCACGAATCCGAGGAAGATTTTCAACAGGTTCTTCAGGTGGCTGTTCATGTTCTGCCAGAGATGCAACCGCTTTTTGTGCGGCCTTGCCACGGCTTCGTGTCCGTTCGGGGATTTCTGCAGGCCCCCAAGGGTGTAGATATTGCCCGTTCCTGCGGGAACCATCCTGTAACTGTCCCGTTTCCAAAGCAGTTTCGGCTTGCTTTCTCTGGTAAGACAGCCGGGAAAAAGGCGGGACAGCGGGGCGAACAGCTTCCCCGGACCTTTGGACGGACGCAGGCTGAAGACGACCTGCGCGGAGACATCCATGGCAACGGGCAGGGGCAGGTGCGTACGTGATCGGGAATGTTGCAGCGCCCACTGGGATCTGCGGGGCAGGGTTTCCAGCACGACAAAGCCCATGCCGTGGCGGCGATAGGATTGTCCGGTGGAGTCCGTGCCGAGACGCAGCCGCAGCGGATGATTCTTGTACAGGGCGTGGAACGAGGAGAGATCCTCAAGCAAGGCGTTCAGTTCCTGCAAGCGTTGCTCCCGAAAGGATTCGCGGGTCGCTTCGAGGTGCTCAATGGTCCGGTGGACGAATTTTTTGAGCCGTACGACATTGGCAGAACTGACCTCGGACTGCAGCTCCAGTATGGAAGCGTAGTCGGCGGGCTTGCCTTTTTCATAGTAATGCAGATTGAAAATTTCCAGGTGCGTGATGCCGCCCTTGCTTTGGTGCAGCAGGGTGAGCACTTCGTCGGTACTGAGCCCGTTCATGTCCAGGGTAAGCCAGTTTTTGACGTGCAGCTTCTGGATGTAGGCAATCATCTGCGGGGCCGAAAACGAAAGCAGGTCGGGTTCGTCTTCCCCTTCGTGCGGTACGAACGGATTATGGATTTCCGGATTTTTCAAAGGGTCGAGCCATCTTTCGATAATGTCTTCCGCATCGATGCTTTGGGTGCCTGGGGGAGTGGTTTCCTCCGGCGCATCCGAGAGGAGAAAGCCGGAGTTCTCGGCATAGGAGCTGATCATGCTGCCCAGGTGAAAAAGCGTTGGCTGGCCGACGCCTACAAAATCAAGATATGCCTCCTTTGAAATTTCGGGCAGCGCAACGCCCAGGCTTTCGCTGATGGGCTGTCTGAGGGACTGATTGTATTTCTTCAGGACGTCCCAGATGTAGGCGCGCTGGTATGCCAGCACTTCCCGGCCCTTTTTGCGGAATTCCAGCATGTCCGGTTGGTTCATGAACTTGAGGAAATCGCCTTGGTCGGCCAGTTCTCTGGGGGTCCAGAGCAGTTTGATGAAACGGTTGCGGTGGCGAACGCGCAGTTCAATACCTATACGTGCGGAAAGTCCCATGATTTTAGCTGCTTCCAGCAGTTCGGCGGCCACGTCGGTATTGATGATGGTGTAATAAATCACCGTCAGTTTGCGGATGCCCTTGATCCAGGCGTCCATGATCAGGTGCGTTGGCGACTTGCGTCCTTTGGTGTTGGCGTCGTGGACGTGGTCGTCAAAGGCGAGCTGGGACCAGTCCTCGGATATTTCAATGAGATGATATTTGCGCAGTTTGCGGCGAATGACCCGCGGATTGCCCAGAATGGCCCGGCGAAAATCATGGGCCAGCACCAGCTGCCGCAGCGGATCATCCCCGGACCGTACGAGTTCCTTCATAATCTGCAGCAGGACTCGTGCGGTATTGATGGACAGAGTGCTCTCGGAAGCCATGAGCACTTCTTCCTTGAGCGAACGCAGGGCCGCGATGCGGTCCTGGGCTTTGCCCTGCTCCAGGGAACTGAGCAGGTGGATGATGGCGTACGCAATACGCAATCCCCTGGTGGCGGCCATCTGCTTGATGCCGTTGGGGTGGAGATAGGGCGCGAGAATACGCTTGAACCCGGAATACTGACCGCGTTCGAGCACATCATTGACGATTCGCAGCATTTCGTAATCCTGCGGATCAAAATACAGTCTGTTGGCGAGTCGTTGATGCTCTTTTTGCATAGCGTTGTACCGCCGCATTATAACAGCGCCTGTCCCGGAACTGGCCGGAACGTCTGTAAAAAGGCGCTTTATGGCTTTGTGTTATGGTCTGGTTGCGGGCCTTGCGATGTCGCCCGGTTATTAGTGGTTGTTGCCTTTCGGTACGCCGGCAGTATTTTGCAAGCCCGGCTGACAGGTCGGCCTCGGCTCATAGAACAGTACGGAATGGCCGCCGCTTCTTTTTGGGCAGCGATTTGTTTATAGAGAAGCGAACGTCAACAGCATTGAAGGCGTATCATCCTGATAATTCTGACAAATTGAATGCTCCCGAGAGTCTTTATCCTGATTGAGCGTACGGGGTCCTTTTTGTCATAATTTAGTTCATTTATTCACAAGACAGGTTGGCCTGTCAACCCTCATGTGCCTCATGTCCGGGAAGGAAGTCAGGGGATGTGCTGGTAAAAATCTGGGGAGGCCGGGGCAGGGCAAAGGGCTCTGCGAACAGTTCGCCTGAAGCATTTGCAAAACAAGTGTAATTTCCTGTCTGCCGGTTGTGATGACGAGACAATTTCTGCGAAATGGGCAGGCGTGTAGCTAAGTTTAAGGATAGCAGGTGCGGAAGGTTTATGGTAGTTTGTAACTTTCGAAGGTTCTTTTTATGCAGGGCTTTCGTCTGTTTTTGTGCTGTAACTGTCTATGAATCCAGATTTTAATTTTTGAATATCCTGCCGGAAAGAGGCGGGCCAGCAGCCGTATCGGACATGCTGCTTGGAATCTGCCCGTACCGGCGTCTCAATTCGACTACTCAATTGCCAAGTGAAAAAGGAGTTTCAACCATGAACCAGGAAAGTACCAGTTCCGCAGGGGCCGCTCAGGATTCCTGCACCGGAGCCGAATCCCTCGTCGCGACCCTGGTGAAAAGCGGAGTTGAAGTCTGTTTCGCCAATCCCGGCACTTCTGAAATGCATTTTGTCAGTGCGCTGGACCGGATCCCAGGCATGCGCTCGGTGCTGTGCCTGTTTGAAGGCGTGGCCACAGGCGCAGCCGACGGCTATGCGCGTATGACGGGAAAACCGGCCTGCACGCTGCTGCATCTGGGGCCGGGGTTCGCCAACGGCATGGCCAATCTGCACAACGCGCGGAGGGCTCAGTCTCCCGTGATCAATATTGTCGGCGATCACGCCACCTATCACGAGCGTTTCGACGCGCCGCTGAATTCGAACATCAAAGGCTTTGCGGAGGCCATCTCCCACTGGACGTACCGCTCGAGGAGCGCCCGTACGGTGGCTGTCGATGCCGCGCGCGCGGTACGGGCCGCACGCCAGGCCCCGGGGCAGATCGCTACCCTGATTCTGCCCGCCGACACGGCCTGGACTCCGGCCGAGCGGCCTTCGCCGGCGCTTTCGTACGCCGTACCGTCGAATGTCTCGCAGGATGCCGTTGACACGGTGGCCAGGGCCTTGTCCTCAGGCAAAAAAACAGCCTTCCTCCTGCGCGGCGCAGTCCTGTTCGGAGAAGGGCTGCAGCTGGCGGGCAACATTGCCGCCAAGACGGGCGCAACGCTTTTCTGCGACACCTTTGCCCCGCGTATGCGTTCCGGACGCTGTTGTCATCGGGTGGAACCCCTTCCATACCGCGGCAAAAGCATTCTGAAACGCCTGGACGGCTATGAGCAGCTGATCCTGGTCGGCGCGCTGCCCCCGGTTTCCTTTTTTGCCTATCCGGATCAGGAAGACTGGCTGACCCCGCCGCAATGCAAGCTTTTGACCCTGTCTCATCCCCATGAAGACGGCAACGCGGCCCTGGCCGCGCTTGCGGATGCGCTTAAGGCCTCCGCGGCACCGGCCGCCCCCGGCAGCGGACCCCTGGAATTGCCGCCGAGCGGCCCGCTGACTACCGCCAGCGTCATGCACTCGATTGCGGCATTGCTCCCGGAAGACGCCATTGTCGCGGACGAGGGCATCACGTCAACCTTGCCGCATGTCTCTTTGCTGGCCGAGGCCGCGCCGCATGACTACCTTACCGTCACCGGGGGCTCCATTGGCAATATCCTGCCCTTGGGCACGGGAGCCGCCGTGGCCGCGCCCGGACGCAAGGTGGTCTGCCTGGAAGGCGACGGCAGCGCCATGTACACGGTGCAGGCCCTCTGGACCCAGGCCCGGGAAAAGCTTGATGTGGTCACGGTGCTGTACGCGAACAAATCCTACGCGGTGCTGAATCAGGAACTGCGCCTTGTCCAGGCCGAATCCCAGGGAGAGCGCGCTCTGGCGCTCCTGGACCTGCACAATCCCTCCCTGGACTGGGTCAAGGTGGCCGAGGGCATGGGCGTTTCGGCCTGCAGCGTGGATACGGCAGAGGCGTTCACCGATGCTTTCCGTATCGCCATGCGGGAGTCCGGTCCGCACCTGATAGAAGTTGTCATCTAAGAGCGAAATCATGGAGGGCTGACCAGACGCCGGCCCCCGTACGGTGCTGCTTTGGAATGGAGTGGCGCGATACAAGCGGAGAGTCCTGAACGGGCGCTCCGCTTTTATACTGCAGTTTCGCAGAAGCAAGCACAAAGTCCGAACAAGCGCATCGCATCAATCCGCCTGGTATAGAATGTGAACAACAGCACTGGCCTATCAGTATCTGTAATAAGTCCCTTCATCTATTTCATGGAACTTATGAAAAGACGCATTGAAATCCATTTATAGAGGTTCTGCGTCCGACGTGGCAGATCTAACGTTTATTAAGGTTGAAAATTCAGACTGACGTTAAGAAAGCAAACGGGAATTTGCCGAGCCATGTTCATTCTCTATACGCGCTGATTCTTATAAGGCCATTTATGCGAGTCCCCGCACCCCCCTGCGTCCTTGGTACAGAAATAGCAATTATACCCTTTCAGAATCCTCGCCGCTAATCGAAAAACATATCTAGGAGGAAAGAAGTAATGAGAAAGGTTTCAATCCTGTTTCTAGTACTGGCGCTGGTTTTTGGCTCGGTTATCTGCAGCAGCGCCGCTGAGGAAGAAAAGTTTGAGCTGACCGGAGGCATCAACCTGCCGACATCTCATCCGTACTACCTCGGCATGGTTAAGTTCGCCGAATTGATGGAGAAGTATTCCAACGGAACCGTCACCATGAAGGTGTTCCCCAGCGCCCAGCTTGGCAACGAACGCGACGTGGTGGAAGCTCTGCAACTCGGTTCCGTGGACGTCACCCTGATTTCCGCGGCACCGCTCTCCAATTTTACCGACGATTTCCAGTTGTTTGATTTCCCCTACATTTTCAACAGCCGCGAACACGCCTATGCGGTGCTTGACGGCGAGATCGGCCGTACGATGCTGGACAATCTCAGCAAATACGGTCTGGTCGGCCTGGAATTAATGGAAAACGGTTTCTACTGGCTGGGTTCCACAAAACCCATCAATTCTCTCGCGGACCTGAAGGGATTGAAGATCCGCTCTCTGGAAAACGAAATGCAGGTCTTTGGTTACGGCCAGTGGGGCGCCAACGGCATTGCAATGGCTTTTTCAGAAGTTCCCACCTCTCTGCAGAACCATACGCTGGACGCCGTCGGCCTGACCACCTCTGTTATCGGTGTTATGGGCCTGGGCACCAACGCGCCGTATCTGACCAAAACCTGGCATTATTATGCCGCCGCTCCGCTGCTCATGAGCAAGGCGACCTATGACCGGATGAGCAAATCCCAGCAGGAAGCCGTACGCCGGGCCGCAGCCGAAGCCCGCGACTATCAGCGCAAGGAATCCGCTGCCTGCGACGCCAAATGGGAAGCCTCCATGGCTGCCGACCAGGGCGTGACGCTGACCGTTCCGAAAAGCCTGGGCGAATACTATGACGCCATGGTTCCCGGCACTTACAAAGCCTATGTCGGCAAGGGCAAACTGATCGACCCCGAACTGTACGCCAAGGTCAAAAAAATCGGCGAAGAGTACGGCGGCGACCCCGGAACCTGGAGACCGTAAGCTTCGAACAATCAAGTCTTTGTTTCACACTGAAAAATACGCAGTTAAAGTGTTCATTTCTTCCTGCGGAGTGCGGCGCGATACGTTCCCGGTGTTTCGCGCCGCATCCCAATGATGCATACGCTGCGAGGTGACGCATGAAAATTTTAAAAATGTTTGATTACATCCTGGCGCATACTGAAGAAATTATCGGAGCTTTCTGCATGCTGGCTATGACTTTCGTTGTCACCATAGCCGTTCTTTTCCGCTGGCTCGGGATTCAGTTTATTTCTTCAGACGAACTGGCCAGATATCTGATGGTCTGGAGTATTTACATCGGCATTATCGTCGTGACCCGCCAGAGAGCGCATGTGGCGGTGGATATTCTTCCCAATGTACTGCACGGCGCGGCCAGAAAAATCCTGCTGATCTTTATTCAGCTTTGCGTTCTCGCAACATTGGCCTGGCTGTTGAAATTGTCCTTTGGCCTGGTGACGCTCGCCTCCAGGAGCGGACAAGCCAGCCCGATCCTCAAAGTTCCCTACTGGTTCATGTACAGCTCGATGACGATCGGTTTCGGTTTGTCCATAATTCGCCAGTTGCAGGTTTTCTATAAGGATTTCATCGGCGGAGAAAAACCCCACGATGGAAAACGCATTGATGAAGCTGTCAGCGAAGGGATGGTGAGCGAATAATGGACTGGTCCGCAGCAATCGTACTTCTCGGCTTTTTTATCCCGGTCATAATCGGCATTCCCATTGCCTATTCATTGATACTGGGTTCACTGATTCCCCTGGCTATTCTCACCAACATCAACCTGGTTGCCGTTGCGCAGAAACTTTTCGTGGGCGTTGACCTGTTCGCGTTTATGGCCATCCCTTTGTTCATTTTTTGCGGCGGCCTGCTGGAAAAAAGCGGCGTGTCGCGCCGGTTGTGCGATTTCGTCAACTCGCTGGTGGGCTGGCTGCCGGGTGGCGTGGCTATCGTGGCCTTTTTCACCTGCATGTTTTTCGGCGCCATTTCCGGTTCCGCCACAGCCACCGTGCTGGCCATCGGCAGCATCATGGTGCCGATCATTATCGACCAGAAATATGACGAAAAATTCGCCCTGGCGGTCATCGCCGTGGGCGGCATCCTGGGGTCGATCATTCCGCCCAGCATTCCCATGGTCGTGTACGGCATGAACGCCGGCGTCGACATCGGCGCCATGTTCCTCGGCGGCATCGGTCCGGGCGTTCTGCTCACCGTTTTGTTCTCCGTCTACGCCTACATTCACGGCAAAAAACATCCCACCACGCATACGCCCTTTGTGCCGAAGACCGTAGTCAAGACCTTCTTCAGTGCGATCTGGGGCTTGCTGATGCCGCTGATCATCCTGGGCGGCATCTACGGCGGCATATTCACTCCCACGGAGGCGGCGGCCGTGGCCTCGGTGTACGGCATGATCGTCGGCTTTCTGATTTACCGCGAATTGAACCTCAAGAACTTCTATCAATGCATCAAGGACAGCGTGGTGTCCTCCGCGATGATCATGCTCATCGTCGCCGCCGCCACCGCTTTCAGTTACGTGTTGACCCGCCAGCAGATCCCCAACCAGCTGGCTGTGATGCTAACCAGCGTGACCGACAGCCACGCCGTATTCATGATGATCGTCATCGTGATTCTGCTGATCATGGGCTGCTTTATGGAAACCTGCGCCTCCATCCTCATCGTTACCCCGATGGTGCTGCCCATCTGCCACGCCTTGCATATCAACATGGTGGCTTTCGGCGTAATCATGGTGGTGACCCTGGCCATCGGCTTTGTCACTCCGCCCTTTGGACTCAATCTTTACGTGGCGGCCCGCTTGCGCCAGACATCGGTGGAAACCGTCATCAATAAACACTTGGCCATATTGATAGGTATCGCCATCGGACTCGTGCTGCTCATCACCTTTGTGCCGCAGATCGTCATGTTCATCCCCAACCTGCTGATGGACTGATACTGATGTAGTCAACCGCCTCCTCAGGGAGGCTCAAGATGCATTTATTCAGACTGCCCCTGCGTCGGATATTTCCCGGTGTGGGGGCAGTTTTTTTTAGAGAGAGCGTGGAAGGGCTACCGGCGTTTTGTTTGTGGGGAAAGGTCCGCGCGTATCGTAGATGTAGGTGGTTACGTCGTCTATTACTTCGGTCCTTTCAATGATTTGCGCGCCATTGTTGCGCTGCAGGCTTAGAAAGAAGGTGAAATATGTTAAGATGTTATTTTTTATTAATGGAAAAATTTTTCCGTTGCATTGTGATCATTGATACAGTTACCTGCAGTATAATCCCATTTGCCACCTGTTTTTAAGTATTCATTAATTCCACTTTGTATACATATACGTCTTTTGTAATCCCAGACATTCCCATTGTCCAAGCAAGAATCGATTTCAATAAAATCATAGATCTCATTCCAATAAAATGCGATAAAAAAACAAAATGTCATAATTAATAACAAACATAATTTTTTAAAATTCATTTTAATATTTCTCATCAAGAGCTGCAGGTCGCAATGATCCACATATTTCTTTACACGAAAAATTGGGATCACCGTTCAGTCCTTGATTATTTGCCTTTAAGTCATGGGAGCAAGCAGTAGCAGAATCACCCATACAGATCCGTATCCCCGCCATCAAACCCGATGGGATCCTTCGACGTCCATCTTCCTGTTTCCGGATCATAATCCCGATAGCCGAATCTTACCAGTCCGGTGTCGCTGTCGTACAACCCGCCAGCGAAGCCGAGGACGCTGAAGGCGGGCTTGGTGTCGGATAAGATATTGCCGAAGCTGTCGTATGTGACGCGTTTCAATATCCCGCCGTCGGTGCCGGTCAAAGCAACAAGGCTGCCTACTTGATCATAATGCAGGTAATACGTGGTGCCGTCGGTTTCGACGCTGACGGGCATGCGGCCGCCCGCGTATTGAAAGCGGTATTTGAGGAGGTCGCTGCCGTCGTATACGGCCAGGAGGCGGGTCATGCCTTGCCAGAGGTATTTCTCCTGCACCACGCCGATGGACGCGGTCAACCAAAGGACTGCTGATCTTTTTATATCAGGACGTAATAAATGCGATTAATCCGCTATCATTAGTAGAGATTGCGAAATATTATTCTTCCATATGGTTCATAATAAATTGATCTACTTCTTTTGAAAGAGAAAGCTGGCTCTTTACTGCTTGATAGGCTTCTTGAGTAACTACAAAATCCTTTTCTGGAAGATATTTAATTAATGGTGGAAAGTCAGTATTTGCGAGTATAACGACATACCCTTGAGTTTTACCCTTAATAGGGAATGCTACAGCATTGTCATTAGAGTCTTCCTGATCTAGTAAAATCAAGTATGGAATATTGTTGGTTTTATTTCTATATTTATAGCCAAGGACTTGAATGACAGAATAGTCATGTTTGTTTAATAGTTCATATTTTGCTTGTTCATTATCTTCACCGAGAATATCACACCCAGCTGTGATAATAGTGATGAGTAGTATTAGTACCCTGATCATTTGATTCTCATTTAGGATCGAATGTGGATAGATTTGCAGGGACAGTTCCCCCTTAGGTATGTCACTACGGCTTATGCTGTTGCGGCTTGCGACGAATTCCGTATCCCCTGGCAGTGGACTTATAAAAGGCAGGTCGGAAGGGAAACCGCCAACATCTAACGCGCTCTGGGTACGCGTAGCGCACGTATCTTGGAGAGGATCTAGAGGATCAGACAAAGGATCTGGTAATTTTTTCCCATCATACTCCATGATTTTGTCTTTCATTAAAGCTTCTTGGTTTGAAGTTGATGGTAAAATATAAACTGTAGAATCTCGGTAAGCTGCTTGGCTTGCAAGATAATCCGTGAGACTAGTCCCCGGAAATGTGCCTGTTCCGTAGCTGTAAACCCCTTGTCCTGTGTAGGCTATTGCAACGTGTCCAAAAGGATTGCTAGATGTACCTCGGCCAATGATTACAGCTGTTTCCAATCCGAATTCATCCACCCAATTAACCGGATCCCAGCCACAATACCCATACAGATCAGCATCCCCGCCATCAAACCCGATGGGATCCTTCGACGTCCAGCGTCCAGTTTCCGGATCATAATCCCGATAGCCGAATCTTACCAGTCCGGTGTCGCTGTCGCACAACCCGCCAGCGAAGCCGAGGACGCTGAAGGCGGGCTTGGTATCGGACAGGATATTGCCGAAGCTGTCGTACGTGACGCGCTTCAATATGCCGCCGTCAGTGCCGGTCAGCGCTACCAGGCTGCCGACCTGGTCGTAATGCAAGTAATACGTGGTGCCGTCGGTTGCGACGCTGACGGGCATGCGGCCGCCCGCGTATTGGAAGCGGTATTTGAGGAGGTCGCTGCCGTCGTACACGGCCAGGAGGCGGGTCATGCCTTGCCAGAGATACTTTTCCTGCACCACGCCGTTTACGCTCTTGGCGATGCGGCGGCCGAGGGGGTCGATGGTGTATTCGACGGTACGGCCGTCGGGCAGGGCCACGGCGCGGAGCGCGCCGCGCGTATCGTAGGTGTAGGTGGTTACGTTTGATTGTCAAATTAATGCAGAGCAACTACGAATAATAAACTATTATTTATTAAAACTATCAGTAGTGTAGTCCACTTTTCCTCCGGAGTTTGAGCATTCATTAACTACACTCTCTAAGCATATATGATTTTGGTGATCCCATGTGTTTCCATTGTCTAAGCAGGAGTCAATTTCTATAAATTTTATAATATCATTCCAATAAAGTGAGATTAAATAGAAAATTATTATCATTAGTAGTAAATATATTTTATTTGATAACATCATATATACTTAGTCTGAAAATTTAGTAAACAATTCATTGAGTTTATTGCGATCATGTATAAGGCCATTACTTTTAAAGATTTCAATTTCTATCGATCCATCATTGTAGTAATCAATTTCCCAACGCTCACCGGGAACAGTAACATCTACTGAGATAGCGTTTTCTTGAGTGTGTCGTAATGTGTAGTATATTTTCGCTGATTCTAAAGAATCTAGTAAATTGATAAGGCTTGAAAGATCTATATTCATCTATAAAACCTTCTGTCGGTTAATAATTTTTTTATTGTTTTGAATCCAGGTAGATTCTTTTGGGCATTTTTTACGACATCTTTATATTTCATGTCTTGGATGCTATCCCAGCACGGCGAACCTTCAAGTAGTGGTGCTTGTTTTATGCTCCCTTTTCTTTGTTGGAGGATATCCTTCACCGACATATCCTCATCAATTTTAGCCATAGAATCTATATTATCCGGCCAATTATCAACCAGCCAAGCTGCACCAACCAAGGCTCCTGCTACTAAATCCATAGGTCCAGGGAGAGGGCTATCGAGTTGTGATAAGCCAGCAGCGATTGGTAAAGCAACGTCTAAAGCATCAAGCCCCTCAGCATCCACCCAATTAACCGGATCCCAACCGCAATACCCGTACATATCCGCATCCCCGCCATCAAACCCGATCGGATCCTTCGACGTCCATCTTCCTGTTTCCGGATCATAATCCCGATAGCCGAAGCGGATCAAGCCCGTATCGCTGTCGTAGAGTCCGCCAGCGAAGCCGAGGACGCTGAAGGCGGGCTTGGTGTCGGACAAGATGTTGCCGAAGCTGTCGTACGTAATCCGTTTCAATATCCCGCCGTCAGTGCCGGTCAAAGCAACAAGGCTGCCTACTTGATCATAATGCAGGTAATTTACTCAATGCCGAAAATTCATTTTCGTGCAGTGAGTTATAAGGAAAGCCACGCGCAGCGGGGCAAGCGGCGTATGCCGCGGGAGCGGGCCGTTCAGATTTTCCGCTCCTTAATAAGGTGGTTCCGTCGGCCGCGACGCTGACGGGCATGCGGCCGCCCGCGTATTGGAAGCGGTATTTGAAGAGGTCGCTGCCGTCGTACACGGCCAGGAGGCGGGTCATGCCTTGCCAGAGGTACTTTTCCCGCACCACGCCGTTCACGCTCTTGGCGATGCGGCGGCCGAGGGGGTCGATGGTGTATTCGACGGTACGGCCGTCCGGCAGGACCACGGCGCGGAGGGCTCCGCGCGTATCGTAGGTGTAGGTGCTGTTTGCTGGTTTAAAAAAAAGCAAATATTGATGAAATAGCGATATCATCGTTTAAAAATGAGCTTTTTGTAACTGCTCATTGCAATTAAAAAATATCAAAAAATATTACATAATAGTTTATAAGTATTTAAATATAAGTAAAAAATGGTAAAAATTGTGGATATGACGATATATTGCTAGAGCGTAGTAATACAAAAAGATAATAATTGGAACCAATACGCAAAAATAGAAATGAACAAAATAGAAGAACACCATAAAAATATTTTATAATCACGGTTAAAAGCCCAAAATAATAAAAGCATGAACAAAATAACAATGTTATATATTATATAAACTAAAATATTTTTTAAATCAATATATGTATAAGGTCTTGAGTGCCAACCAAATTTCATGCACATTATGATAGAATTTTTTGAAATAAAAATGATATATAATAAAACAGGTGTTGTTAATGTTATGGCAATAACATTTTTTAAGAATTTGCCAATATTGTTCATAGACACCTCAAAATTGAGTATTAACGACTCTTATTGTCCCATAGTTTCTTAGATTTTCAGAATCAGGTTTAAATGGATCCATTGACTTTGAATTTACAGTTGATGATGTAGCACTAGTATTATTAATCATATCTTTTAAAGCGTCCCAGGCTTCCTCTCCCTTTGCTGCAATACAACCAGTAGTATTTCCAGGTTTATGAAGTCTAAAATTACATCTATCAGTTTTTTCATCAATATCATTACCATAACAAGAATCAACTGGTTCTAATCTAAAAAAATCGGGATCACGATGCTCTAGAATATCATATATCCCCGTTGGAATTGGGTCTCCATAAGGTTTTCCACCAGATTCCGCCTGAATTACAATGGTGTTGCCGGTATCGGAATCCGTAACAGCAAGTAATCCAGTGTGTATATCATAAGTACCGACGACAACCAGTCCCTCAGCATCCACCAACCCCACCGGATCCCCACCACAATACCCATACAGATCCGTATCCCCGCCATCGAATCCGATCGGATCCTTTGACGTCCATCTTCCTGTTTCCGGATCATAATCCCGATAGCCGAAGCGGATCAAGCCCGTATCTGAATCATACAATCCGCCGGCAAAACCGAGCACGCTAAACGCGGGTTTGGTGTCGGATAGAATATTGCCGAACGAATCGTACGTGATCCGCTTCAATATGCCGCCGTCGGTGCCGGTCAGGGCGACGAGGCTGCCGACCTGGTCGTAGTGGAGGTAATACGTGGTGCCGTCGGTCTCGACGCTGACGGGCATGCGGCCGCCCGCGTATTGGAAGCGGTATTTGAGGAGGTCGCTGCCGTCGTACACGGCCAGGAGGCGGGTCATGCCTTGCCAGAGATACTTTTCTTGCACCACGCCGTTCACGCTTTTGGCGATGCGGCGGCCGAGGGGGTCGATGGTGTATTCGACGGTGCGGCCGTCGGGCAGGGCCACGGCGCGAAGCGCGCCGCGCGTATCGTAGGTGTAGGTGGTTACGCCGTCCGTCGTTGTTCTGGTCTGCAAATAGCCGTCCGCGTCGTAGGCGTAGGTGCTGTCTCCGGCCGTGAGCAGCCGGTCTTCGGCGTCGTAGGAGAATGTCCGGTCCGTGATGCCGCGCCTGGAATTATACTCCCAGATACGCCAGCCGTTGCCGCCGTACATGTACTGTTCGACCAGCGTATCGTTGGCCTTCACCGACAGCAAACGGCCCAGGTCGTCGTATTCGTAGGCGTAGGTTGTTGTCTCGCCGTCTATTGCCTCGGTCTTTGCAATGATCTGCCCGCCCTTGTTGCGCTGCAGGCTCAGGGAGAAGATGTCCGTACCGTTGACCTGGGTGAGCTGCGTTTCCAGTTCGCCGAAGCCGTTGAGGTCGAAGCTGGCGCTGAAAGTGCCGCCCGCGTCCGTGTCGCCGACCGTTTCGACGCTGCCGTTTTCCGCGCTGCGGGTGATGTTGAAGTTGCCGGCTTTGGTAAGCAGGTCGTCGGCATCGCGTTCGAACGCGGTTTCCGCGCCCGCGTAGGTCATAGAAGCCAGCTGCAGGTTGTCGTCATAGACATAGCCCACAGTGGCGGCCAGGGCGCCGGAGAGCGTACGCGAGGTCAGCAGCGGGCCGTCCCAGGCGTAGGCCAGGGCCTGGTCGCCGAAGCTGACCTGCGCCACCTTGCCCGGGCAGCTGTAGGTATAGTCGATGTCGCCTTCGGGCGTGCTGATGCGTTCGAGCAGGCCGTCGGTGTAAACGTAGCTGATCTGCTTGCCCGAGGGCGTGGTCACGGCGGTGAGGCGGCGGTCCTTGTCGTAGGCGTAGCCGTAGAGGTTTTCCAGCGGGGTCTGGTAACTGACCGGGCGGTCCACGCTGTTGTAGGCGTAGCTGTGGTCCTCCTGGGTCATGGGTGTGGTCAGCAGGGTCATGTTGCCGTTGGCGTCGTAGGCAAAGCGTACGGCGGTGTTGTCCGGCCGGGTGATGGCCGTGAGCTGGTCCACGTCGTCGTAGGCAAAGCCGGTCGTACGGTTCAGCGCGTCCGTGACCGTGGCCAGGTTGCCGCGCGTATCGTAGGTGTAGGAAATCGTCCGGGCCTCGTCGGGCTGGTCTTCCGCGCCCACGGAGATGGAAACGATCCGGCCTTCGTCGTCGTAGGCGTACGTGGTGTTGTAGAATCCGGCCACGCTGGAGGACTGGGCCAGCAGCGTGTCGGGGTCGAACGTACGGGTCAGCACGCGGCCGAAGGGCGTGGTGGCCGTGATCTGCGAGGTCAGGTAGTCGGTGAGCGTGGTGGCCGTACGCTCGTTGCTGGTGCTGGTCCAGAGCACTGACTCGGGCTTGCCGCCGCTGTCCGCGTCCTCGTAGGCTACGGACCGGGTGGTGGCCAGCTGCTTGCCCGAAGGCAGGGTCTGCGTGCTTGCGGCGAGGTACTTTTGCAGAGTGAAAGGATTGACGTCGTAGCTCCAGGTGCTATCCGTCCCGCAGGGCAGAGAAGCGGAACCATTCATTCCGTTGGAATCCATTTCATAGGTCTTGACCGCGCCGGACGGGCCGGTGATGGTGGAGCTGAAGGCATCGCCAGAACCGTACGTATCCTCGTAGGTGGTGGTGTCGCCCTCGGCAGTGATGACCTGCCTGGTATAGGTGTCTTCTTCCCCTTCCTGCGTCAGAGTGACTTCTCCGCCTTCGGGGTCTTTCATGGCCGTGAGGCGTCCGTAATCGTCGAATTCATGGCTGAACAGGCCGCCGTTGGGGTCTGTCTCGGCCGTCATCAACCCGCCGTCCGTATATTCGAACGCATAGCCGGTGTCGTCCTCAAAGCCGACGCTCTGCAGCAGGTTGTCGGAGTCGACAGAGAGCAGCGTACGCTGTCCGTGGGGCGCGACAATGGCCGTGGCCCGGCCGTCGCTGTCGCGTTCGATGGTGGTGGTGTTGCCGAAACGGTCTGTCGAACCGATGAGATTGCCCTTGTCGTCATAACTGAACGTGGTGAGCACTTTGCCCGTATCGTAGTCAAGGGTCTGCAAATGCTTGCCGGTACTACTCAGAACGTAGACCTTATTGCCGTCTACGAACGTTATCTCTCCCTGTTCAAGAAGGTTGGATGCCGTATAGGGATAAACGAGCTTAAATATACGACATCCATTGCGCAGGTAAACCTGGCCGTCCGGGGAGACTCCGGCATTCATATAACACGAGAATTTTCGAGACAAAGCAGGAGTCAGCGTGTCTATGGAAGCATTGCTGCAATTCGTTTCACAGCCTGCTGCACGATACATCTCCCCGGAGGGAGTGATGCGATACAACATGAAAGAAACATGACGTGTCCCAAGCAGATAATAACCGCCCTTTGGATCTGCTGTTAAGCCCAATGCGTAATGAATATCGGAATCCGTACTGTTCAGGTGGTAGTATTCAAGCTCTCCTTCTGGCGTTATTTTTTTTATTGCGGTGGAGCAGCTAATGTATATGATTGATCCATCATCTTCCACAATAAGATCACTACAAAGAGATGGATTTGAATGGATGGTATGTATTATCCCGTCAGGGGTAATTTTCCTAATCCTATTGTTGCGGTCGTCGCCGATGTATATGTTTCCTTCTTTGTCCGCTGCAACTGCATTTATATAATCAAATTGTGCTTCTGTTGCCGCTATTTCATCTCCATTGTACCCGCTTTCACCAGTTCCTGCCACATGATGAAGGATACCATCAGTGTCTATTTTAAAGAGACGACATTGTGTTGCAAAGTAAAAGTTGTCAAAAGGATCAAAGCAATAAGCAAAAATATAACCAGTGTCTTTTACTTCTGTTGCCGGACCTTCAATCGCATCCATGAGATCCTTTTCCCCGTGCCCGGTAACAAGAGTGGAGATCCCTTCCGGTGTAACTTTTACAAAGTTTCTAAAACCTTCGGTGTAAAAGTTCCCGGCACTGTCGAATTTGATATAATGTGCCCAGTGAAAACCACGTTCAGTTGCCGGCAGCGGATCAGTGACGGTCATATTTTCATGTCCGCTGCCTGAGCCGGCGACATGCTGAAGGTATGCGCCGGCATTCTCCAGCGTGCCGCCATTCCCAAGTTGGAGAACTTGAAGATTGGAAAAATCCAGTTCATGGTGGTTGCTCAACGTCCAACCGCGACCAAAATCATTTCGCTTTGATATTGCTTCTGATTCTATGTTATACGTTTTCCAAAGGATGGCTTTTTGACGTGCGATAATGGAAGTAGCAGTAACACCGGTGAGTGCAAAAGCAGGGTTCGCGTCGTTGGAATTGACGTAAACACAGTCGTATTTGTATCCGACTTTAACTTCATAAGTTGTTTTCGCAAGTTGGTTGCCTAAGTAATCTTTGCCATCCCAAATGTATTCCACGGATTTGTTGGTTTCAGGCGCAAATTCCCAGGTAACTGTCCGCCCGGCAGCTGTAAGCTGCACATGCATGGACTTGGCCGGTTCCGGTACGCTGTCTCCGCTGACCGGAATATGGAGACGGTGTAAATACCCGGATGTTCTGTCGCTCTCATAATGCAGGGAGAGCTCCGTTCCCATGACCGGAATATCTTCGTGAAAAGTCTGGCTTCGCGGTGTTGCGTAGGAGTTAGAGTAGATCTTGCATGGTTTGCAGTCTGGAGGCGTTCCTTTCGAAGCAACAGGTGCTTTAACGGATGGCGCTTCAGCTCCATCGACAGGCTTATAGGGCCAGTTGCAATCCCACCACGAATAAAAATGTTCCACGTTGAAGCGCCAGTAGGTGGCGCCGACCTGGGTAAAGGCCTCCTCGGGCAGGCCGTTGAGTTCGTCGTAGATATCGATGTCGCCATCCACGTCGTCGGCCACGCCGTCGCCGTCCGCGTCCACGCCGTCCACGTTGCCGTCGCCGTCCGTATCGATGAGCTGTATCACAGTGCCGTTGGCCGCGGGCACCCACTTAGCATAGTAAGAATCATAATATCCCACAGGTACTACCGTGCCCACGTCGAAACCGAGAAAATTCTGGACCCAGACCGCCACGGGTTTGGAAAACTGCACGCGTTCCACGCCCGGGATCTCAAGTTTGACACAATAGGTGAAAGCCGAGGTCAGGGGCAGCTCCGCGGGCATGGTTTCGGGCAGCAGGGAGACGTCCGTGGCGCGGACATCGAATGAGGTGAGTTCCTGAAGCTGGTTGCCGTCCGCGTCCACTTCCCAGACCTGCGTATCGCCTTCAAAGACAATGGTGGCGGAACGGGTGCCGCGATCATCCGTGACCGGGGTGGAGGTGTGGGAGATGATGGTTTCGGGATCGCCGTCCAGGACTACATAGGTTGTATTGCTATCGGCTGGGACCAGATAGGGCGTATCGGCCACGACGATTTCGTTCCAGGGCACGGATACCATACGGTCGGCTTCGATATAGCCGTTTTTCGCATAATGCACCTTGAGCGTGCCGCCGCCTTGCACGGCAATGGAAAAGCTGCCGTCCGCTTCCGAATAGACGCTGCCATATTCGGCGTGGTCCCGTATGGTGATGGTGACGCCGCCGAGGGGCGAACCTGTGGCGTCGGCCACCGAACCGTTGATCACGGCGAAACGCCGGGGTTCGTAGTCCTCAGTGGCGTCCGGCGGGATGAGATCCTCGTATGTTTCGCCGAACGAGCCTTCGGGCTGGGCCGCCACGCCTGCGCGTACGTTCACGGTCACTTCCTGCTGCGTGGTGCCGCCCGGGCCCGAGGCCGTGAGCGTATAGGTGGTTTCCCGCTGGGGAGAAACCAGGCTGGTTCCCGAAGTTTCGACGCTGCCGGGCTCGGGGTCTATGGTGACGGTATCGGCGTATTCCACAGTCCAGCTCAGGCTGCAGGACTCGCCGGTGACGATTTCTACGGGCGTTGCGGTGAAAGTGATGACAGGGGCCGGATAGGTGACTTCCAGGGTGGCCCGTGCCGGGTTTTCATGTCCGCCATTGCTGGCCGTGAGGGTGTAGGTGGTGGTTTCCTCCGGCTGCACCTGCTTAGAGCCGCTGAGTTCCACTACTTCGGAGTCGGTGCCTTCTCCGCTGTCCAGGGTGGCTTGCAGAGCGTTTTCCGTACTCCATACGAGGCTGGCGCTGTCGCCCTTGAGTATGGATTCCGGCTGCAACACCAGCGATGCCGTGGGTACGGGACAGGTGATTTCCACGGTGGCGGAGTCCGTGTCCGTGCCGCCCGGACCGGTGGCCGTGAGGGTGTAGGTGGTGGTCTCGTTTGGGGCCACGTCCACGCTGCCGCTGAGGTCGAGATTATCGAATCCGGGACTGATGGAGACGGTTTCGGCGTTTTGCGTTTCCCAGAGCAGCGAGACCGTCTTGCCGCAGAGCACCGGGGCATCCGTGGTGTCCGGATAGGTCTGTATGGCGGCCACGGGTTCGGGCTCGTTGACCTCGAGTGTAACCGAACTGGTGACGGTGCCCTCCGGCCCGGTGGCGGTGAGTACGTAGCTGGTTGTCTCCACGGGGGAAACGCTTTGCGTACCGCTCAGGGCCACGCTGCCGATGCCCGGCTCGATGGAAACGCTTTCGGCCCAGTCGCTGGTCCAGGTCAGCGTGGCGGAGTCGCCAACGATGATTTCCGCGGGATCCACGGAGAAAACAGCCGTGGGAGCCGCGCAGGAAACACTCAGCGAGGCGCTTGTCGTGGTGCTGCCGCCCGGACCGGTGGCGGTGAGCGCATAGGTGGTGTCTGAGGCGGGGCTGACCGTCAGGGAGCCCGAGGCGTCCACCTCGCCGATGTCGTTGTCGATGCTGACGCTTTCCGCATCTTCAGTGGACCAGGTCAGGGTTGCGGTTTCAAGACAGCTGATGGCGGCGGGGGAGACAGCAAGCTCGGCCGTGGGCGCCGGGTTGTTCTGCGAACTGATGCGAATGCTCACGGAAGCGCCCCGGCGGCCCATGAGCAGGACGCCGATGGTATTGTTTCGTTTCAGAGCGCAGGGGATGGTAAGCGTTGTTTCGTTCCCGCGCAGAAAATCACGGGAAGCCAGCCTGCGTCCGTTGAGCATGATCCAGCCGGTCAGAGACGCGCCGGAGCTTTTTTCAATGGTGCAGGAAAATTCGGGGTTGTCCTGCAAGCTTGAGGGCAGCCGGAAGGTATCGAACCCGACAGCAATGCCAGGCCAGCCCAGAGTATATGTTTTCTCGAAGAGCGGATCCGGAAGGGGGGCAGGGGTAGCAGCGCCGTGACCGTGGTGATGGGGCTGCCATCCCTGCTGCTGTCCCTGGTGCTGATTTTGGGGCTGTTGCTGGTTTTGGCTCTGCTGCTGCCGCGTGTTGGCCCCACCGTGGCCGGACGCGAATGCGGGGATTGAAATAAGAATACATAGAAGTACGCCAATAAAAAAGCAGCTGCGCTGTGTCATAATGTTCCCGCCAGTTTTCAAGATTCGCTCTCTATTTCTGTTATGCTGGAATCGTAACGGCATCCCCTCAGGCCTTTATTGTCGTAAACTACATAAAAAATATGCTCCAAGTGCATCGAAAAAAAATCAATCCGCCAAAATATGTCATTGTATTGATCCGGCTTGTTTCATGTGATGCAGTGTACGTATGGATAAAGAAAAAATTAAATAAATCTTAGTATATTAATAAATGATAAGATTACATGAATATTATTGATTTGATTATTTAAGATAGGTAAATTAAAAAGGCAAGAAAAATTAATTTATTTTATATAGTAGGTGTGATTACATATGTGTTTGTCAGCCTGAAAAGGCGCAAAAAAAGCCGGGAGAGCATGGCTCTCCCGGCTGTGTTGATTCAATCCGGCTGTTCCGGCCGGGCGGGGCGCTTGGCCGGGGTTATTCCACGGCTATGCGCTTGGGCATTTTTTCCGGCAGTTTCCGCATCCGCACGGTCAGAACCCCTTTTTCGCAGGTGGCCGAGACTGAAGCGGTATCGACGTAGTCCGGCAGGGGAACGCTGCGGTAGATGCTGCCGAATCTGCGCTCGCGGCGGATGTAGTTGTCTTTCTTTTCCTCGTGTTCGTTCTCCGTCTTGCCCCGGATGATCAATGCGTTGTTTTCCAGGGTCAGTTCGATGTCCTTTTTGTCCAGGCCGGGCACGTCGGCCTTGATCCGGACTTCGTCCTCCGTTTCGCTGACATCCAGGTTGGGGGCCATGTTCGCGGGGAACATGGTTTCGCCCAACGGAGCGCGAACGAACTCTTCGAAAAGGTCGAAAAAGTCGGGTTCGCGCTTGCTCGGCTCCTGGTGTTTCTTCCATAAGCTGGGCAGGAATTGATCGAACATACGCGTACGCCTCCTGTTTGTGTGGCAGCGCGTCAGGCGCTTATTCCACGTTTATTTCAATTTTCTTGGGCACAGCCTTTTCCGACTTCGGCAAATGCAGGTTCAGGACGCCGTTGTCCAGTTTGGCCGTGATCTTTTCCTTGTCCACGGTGTCGGACAGCGTGAAGGTCCTGGCGTATTCGCCGCCGCCGAATTCCACATGCGAAAAACTTCTGTTCGCAGCCTCGGACGGGTCCGCCGGATAATACGTACGGCCGGTGACGGTGACTTCGTCGGCATTGAGGTCGATGGTCAGACCGTCTTTACGTACGCCGGGCATATCGATAAAAATGTGAAACCCGTCTTCCTTTTCCACGATGTCGGTGGCGGGGCGGACCTTGGGTAATTTTTCCTCACGTGCGATTGTTTCGTTGGTCATGATTGTTTCCTCCCTGTCAGAGCCGGATCAGGCCGACTCGATGCTGATTTTGCGCGGTTTGACTTCCTCGGCCTTGGGCAGCTTGATTTCAAGCACGCCGTCTTTGAGCGTGGCCTTGATGCCGTCGCGGTCAACATCCTGGTGAATGCGGACTACGCGCTGGAAAGCGCCGAAGGGGCGCTCCTGGCGGTAGTACGTGCCTTCGCCGGCTTTGATCTCGCCCTGGATGGTCAGCGTGGCCTCCGCCAGGGTGATGTCCAGGGCGTCCATGCTGACGCCGGGGACTTCGCACTGAATATAGATCGCCTCGTCGTCCTCGGACAAATTCAGGGGTGGGTATGACTGGCGGCGTTGGCTCATGGTTGGCGAAGTGAGCAGCGCATCCATCAGCCGGTCAAAGCCGCGCGGCAAGCCATACAGAGATCTGAGTTCGGTAACCATTTTTGCAACCCTCCTTAAGTTCCTTGAAACGTTTTGATAGCAAATAAATAATGCCGTTTGTCGGGCTGTCAAGATTCTGCTGTGAAAAATTAGTGTTATATTCTGCTAAGTTATAAGAAATATTAGCACTCTATTGCCTTGAGTGCCAAAAAGAGGTAGCTTTAGAAAGCCCTGGCGGAGAGGAGAGAATTCAGGTAAACGCGTTTTTTTGAATTGAATGACTCTTGACGCGGCTGTTCTCCGACTTACTGTTACGGGCAGCGATCAGGAGGGCCGGTGGGCCCGCCGTGGACAGCGTGTGAGAGAATGCGGCTGACAAGGGAGGATCAGAGAATGCCCATCTATGAATACCACTGTAAACAGTGCGACAATGTTTTTGAGGAATTTCAGAAAGGATTTGAAGAACGCTCGGTGAAGTGCCCCAAGTGCGCGGGCGACGCCGAGCGGTTGATTTCGAACACCTCGTTTATCCTGAAGGGATCGGGTTGGTACGTGACGGATTATAACGGAAAGCACAACGGAACCTCGGCGCAGAACTCGTCCGAAAGTTCCAAGAGCGACAGCCAGTCGGCTTCTTCGTCTTCTTCCGCCAGTTCGGGCACTTCCGACGCCGGGACCTCCGGTTCCAGCGCCAAAAGCAGCAGCGCAAGCTCGCAGTAATTTTCGCCTTACCTGTTGCGAGCAAACGGCTCATGAGTCCTGTCCCGCTTCCCCCAGGAAGAGGGTAAGGAGTCGTGCGCCGTTTTTTTTTGCCTGCGCTGCTGCCGGCAAAACGACAGACCAGTGCACGTCAAAAAGTTTGTGAGATACTTAAGGACCTTTTTTAGAGTCTCTTATCCAGCCAAGCTGGCCAAAAGGTCCTTAAGCCGCCGGAGGCATTGTTTCTCCCAACGTACAATACGCTAGCCCTCGCCCAGGTCGTGGATCAGCTGTTGCAGCTGCGCTGTCTGATGGGAGAGCGCGTCCACGGCTTTGGATGATTGGGCGGTTCCCTCCGTATTTTCCGAAATGACGATGTTGATTTCCTCGACCGCGCGACTGATCTGTTCGGACGCGGACGATTGCTGCTGGGAAGCCGTGGCGATGGAATGCACCTGCCCGGCGTTGGTGTCGGCCAGGGAGACGATGGCTTCCAGAGACTGTCCGGATTCCGTGGCCAGCCTGGTCGCTTCCTGAATGGCTTCGGAGGCCTTGTGCATCATCTCGATGTTGGTGTGGGAGGCTTCCTGGATGGAATGGATTTTGCCGCCGACCTCGCTGGTGGCGACCATGGTTTTTTCCGCGAGTTTGCGTACTTCGTCGGCCACCACGGCGAATCCGCGTCCGGCTTCTCCGGCCCTGGCGGCTTCGATGGCCGCGTTCAGGGCCAGCAGGTTGGTCTGGTCGGCGATGTCGTTGATGACGCTCATCACATCGCCGATGGATTCGGCCTGAGTACCCAGATCCTTCATGGTTAGTTTCAGCCTGTCCGCCACCTGTCCCACCCTGGAGATGGCTGTCACGGAGCGGCTGACGACTTCCGCGCCTTCCAGGGCCTGCTGCCTGGCTTTTTCCGCATTGTCCGCGGCCTGGGTCGCATTGCGGGCCACCTCGGTCACGGTGGCGTTCATTTGATCCATGGCAGTGGCTGTTTCGGCCAGCCTGTCACGCTGCTGTTCGGAACCGGACCTGATACGCTCCATCTGGGCGGCCAGCTCCGCGGCGGCCGCATGCACGTGGTCGGAAATGTCGTTAGCCTTGCCCGCGATGCCGCGCATTTTGTGCTGGGCCTGGGTGATCACGGTTTGATCCAGAACGATTTCCAGGGCGCCGAGCGTTGTGTTGTCCGCATCGAGTATGGGAACGCTGGAGTATTCGATGTTCATGCTGTGCGCTCCCGGGTGCGCATCTGTCTGTGCGCTGACGTTTTGATGCGTACGCATGGCTCTGGAACAGGCGCAATTGTCGGTCCGGCAATGGGAAGTCCGAAAATAGTCGTAGCACTTGGTTTTGTTCAGCGCCTCGGGGGACTTTCCGCCCAGCTGCGCGCCATAAGCGTTCATATACACGAGTTCGTAGTCCGTATTGATGGCCAGGACAGGCGCGGGGATGTTGTCGAGGAAGGTGAGGGCCGCGCCGGACAGCAGATTGACATCCTGCAGAATGTTCTTGAAGCCGCCCTGCAGCCGGGAGTCATCGCAACGCTCCCGCAGGTGCCCGGCCATGGCCAGCTCCTTGGTTCGCCTCAGTTCGCCGGAAATCAGCTCTATGGAGTGCAGCAGCTGCAGCATGGCCGCGGACAATTGTCCCACTTCGTCCTTACCGGCAATCAGGCCATCGGGGTTGAAATCACCTGCGGCGATATTTCTGATGCGCGCGACGATCCGGGCGAGCGGACGCAGAATGGACATCGAGAGAAAGATCAGCAGGGCGAGAGCCAGAAAAATGCTGCCGATGACAAGAATGTTCAGGACGTCAGCCGCCTGTCTGGATCGCTGGAGAGCGGAGGCAGTGGCTTGTTCCAACGCGTCCTGGGAGGCATCTTCGATGGAGCTGATGCCTTTTTCCAGCGAATAAATGTACTCCTTGAACGGGATAAACAGATCGTTTGCCTGGTAGGTCGTGAGGTCGGGCTGTTCCTGACTCTTTGTTACAATGGTTTGAAAGCCCTTGAGGTACTGGTCGTAGTCGCTGCGCAACGTGGCGAGGCCACTTTTCAGGTCTCCCAATGTGCCGCCAAGAGAGTCCAGCTTGGCTGCGATCTGGCCGAGCAGGCTTCGCATATGGTCGGATTCCGAAGAGAATTTTTGCAGGTACTTTTTTTTACGTTTTTCGGAAGATAAGTTGATGAGGTAATCTTTTTCATAGCGCCGGTGCGTCAGAATGGATTCTTTCAATTCGAAAACCAGCTTGCTGAATTCCATCTGGTTTTCTTTGATACTTGCGATGTATCTCTCCTGATTCTTTGCAACTGTTCTGGAGTAATAGCCGATTCCGGCAAGCAGCAGCATGATGACGGCGAAACCTACATACAACTTCGTCCTGATTGTCATAGTGTGACCCCCTGTCCCAATAGACCAGATTAAAAGACTAATTGCAGAAAAGTAAAAAAACGAATGTCCCTATTCAGCCCCCCGGCATGAACAAGTGTCTGAAAAAGGTGAGAACAAACTATAAATAATTTTTTGAATAAATGGCACAAATATAGAGTTATGTCAAAAGAACTTCAATTTTTCTGTTAAAAGTTCAATTTTACAATTTTATAAAACGAACATTTACCATTATAATGTATGCATTCATAGATTGTTTTGCGTGCCAGGCGCTGGGGCAGACAATTGCCGTCCTAAGAAGTTGCAATGCTGTGCTTATGTTGTCGTTCTCTGACTGTCAGTCCGTATTTATTTTGTGAGGGGATAGTATGAGTGTTGCGTCAGCCTTGCTGCGTATATGGACAGGGAGCAGTGCATTGGCCGGAGCATTTTTCTGTGGCGAAGAATCGGCCTGGAGTTCTCCGGCAGAGGCGAACTGCGTAAAAGATAAAAGTCTTGATTTTTTTAAGAGTCCAGGCTAAATGAAGTGCAGCCTGAGGTTTTTCAGGAGGCCTGACGGCCGAAACAGGGTATCCGGTGCAAATCCGGAGCGGTCCCGCCGCTGTAATCCCCCAGTGTAGAATCCGGCTCCCGAATGCCGTTGCCGCAAAGCGGTACGGAACCGGGAAGACGGGAAAGAAGGGGAAAGCCAGAATACCTGCCTGAAACAATTTCTACCGCAGGCGGATCGAGGAATCCGCCGACGGTCATGAAGATGCTCACCCCGATTCTTGCCGCATTTGCGCCGGTTCCGCCGCCGCAATCTCATCCGGCAAAAGCGCAAGCAACGCAGAAACAAACCAACGATGCGCGCATCGTTGCCGTTGTTTGCCCCACAAAGCCTATGCCTCAACACATTCAGAAACGTGACGGACGTATCGAGACCTGGTCCACCAAGCGGATCGCCGACGCCATTTTCAAAGCTCTCAAAGGCAGCGGCATCAAAGATCCTCTGCTCGCCACCCGCCTGGCCGGGAAGGTGGAGCAGAAGCTCGACGGCATCGACATGCCCGAGCAGGAGCAGGTGCAGGACATGGTGCAGCAGGTGCTCATGGAAGCCCGGCTCTACAAGGTGGCCGAACGCTACATCATCTACCGCGAAAAACGCCGCGAACTGCGTATGCAGAAGGATGCCTACCTGGACATTTCCGGTGTCACGGAGGGGTATCTGGACAACATCGACTGGCGTGTGAACGAAAACTCCAACATGGTGCATTCGTTTCAGGGGCTCATCCTGCATATGGCCGGTTCGGTTCAGGCCCGCTATGTGCTGGAAAAGTATCCGGAAGAGGTGCGTATGGCGCATACGCACGGCTATTTTCACATCCACGACCTTTCATTCGGCCTGGCCGGCTATTGTTCGGGCTGGAGCCTGCGAGACCTGCTGCTGGAGGGCTTTAACCTGCGGGACCGCTGCTCGTCTTCTCCGGCCAAGCATTTTGACGCGGCCTGCGGCCAGATAGTCAATTTTCTGGGCACCCTGCAGAACGAGTGGGCCGGCGCCCAGGCTTTCAACAATGTGGACACCTATCTGGCGCCTTTTATCCGGCATGACGGGCTGGATTATCCGGTGGTCAAACAGCAGGTGCAGAAGCTGCTGCACAATCTCAACGCCACCTCGCGCTGGGGCGGCCAGAGTCCGTTTACCAACTTCACCTTTGATTTCGTGCCGCCTGAACACATCGCCAAAGAAGCGGTGATCATCGGCGGCAAGCTCCAGGATTCGACCTACGGCGAATACGCCGAGGAAATGTCCATGCTCAACCGGGCCTTCCTGGAAGTGATGCTCGAAGGGGACGCGGACGGCCGGATTTTTTCGTTCCCCATTCCCACCTACAACGTGACCAAGGATTTTCCCTGGGAATCCGAAGAGGGCAAGCTGCTGCTCAAAATGACGGCCAAATACGGCGCGCCCTATTTTCAGAACTTCATCAATTCGGACATGAATCCGGAGGACGTCCGCTCCATGTGCTGCCGGCTGCGGATGGACCTGCGGGAGCTGCGCAAAAAGACCGGCGGACTGTTCGGCGCGGGCGATCTGACCGGCTCCATCGGGGTTGTCACCCTGAACCTGCCCAAGCTGGCCTATCTGGCGCATAATGAGGAAGACTACTTCGATCTGATCAAAGAGTACGCCGAACTGGCCAGCGAGTCGCTGGAATATAAGCGCAAGATCGTGGAGAAGAATCTGGAAGCGAACATGTTCCCGTATTCGCGCCGTTACCTGAAAAACGGCTTCAAGGGGCATTTCGCCACCATCGGACTCATCGGCGGCCATGAGGCCTGCATGAACCTGCTGGGTAAAGGGCTGGACACGCCCGCTGGTTCGCGTCTGATGCAGCGTACGCTTAATCATCTGCGCGAACTGGTGGTGGAGTTCCAGGAAAAAACCGGCAACCTGTACAATCTGGAAGCCACTCCCGGCGAGGGCACCTGCTACAGGCTGGCGAAAATTGATAAGAACCTTTATGAAGACATCTATACGTCCGGAGATGATGTGCCGTATTACACCAACTCCACGCTGCTGCCTGTGGGCATCACGTCGGATGTCTTTTTCGCCCTCGAACACCAGGACGCGCTGCAGACACTGTACACGGGCGGCACTGTGTTTCACACCTTTCTGGGCGAAGCCGCGCCGGACGAAGACAGCGTAAAGCACTTTCTGCTCAAGGCCATGACCAATACCAAAATACCCTACATCTCCATAACGCCCACCTTTTCCATCTGCGAAAACCACGGCTATATCTACGGCGAACACTTCAGCTGCCCGACCTGCGGCAAGGATGCGGAAGTGTATACGCGCGTGGTGGGCTACTACCGGCCGGTGGGGCGCTGGAACAAGGGCAAGCAGCAGGAATACAGAGACCGGGTGGAATACGCCGAGGAGTCCTTTTGCTCCACGGAATGCGCCACCGCATAAAACCGACAGGGCAGGTTCATGATTCTCGACGCCAATCAGCTTGCTGCGATCAAGCAGCGCAATGACGAGGAACTCCGACGGGGCAGCCGGGGAACCCACGGCTATCCGGCTTCCACGGTGCAGAACCTGCTGCATACCATCGAGGCTCTGAAGCAAGAGAAAAAGAAATGGAAGAAACTGGCTCAGAATCGGGGCAAAGCCCTGACGGACATCGGCCAGATAGCGGCTGCCATGAATTCTGATTCGTAACGACAGCAACTGGTACTGCAACACCACAGATTGATGCCTTGTGAGGTTACCTCGCAAGGCATCTTTTTTGATCGATTCATGCAGTCGTTTTTCGAAAAACGACCGCATTTCCACATCCGGCAAGACAAAAGTGACCTTCACGATCCAGGACGGTGGCCCTTACGAGGGGGACGGAAGCGCCAATGGGATCATTGTGGACGCCGGCGGCGTATCCTCTTCCGCAGCGGCGTATCGGATCTGACTGCAGCCTACTCCGGGTTGCTTATCCTGCTGCTGGCAGGGGGCGGGCTGCTGATACTGCAGAGGAGAAGGCAGTATGTTCGCTATTTGAAAATCCATAGGACAGGGGCCGGAAAGGCCCCTTTTTTATCAGTCGTTGGTAGGGAAAAATACTGCAGAAATCCCTGGCAGGCATTATCCTGATAGCAGTTGCCATGCTTTCTGAATAGTAACGACAGCAACTAGTACTGCAAAGCCACAGATTAATGGCTTGTGAGGTTACCGCGCATGATATCTTTTTTTAGAATTTACATTGTTTTTTTTGCGCAGGTTGATTCATGCTAATAAATATGAAATTCATTTCATATCTAAAAAAAATATTTTAAAAATTTATTTTATGTGTATTTTTAGCGTTAATCATAATCGGCCGTCTGTTATTTGATTTTCAATTAACGAAAGGATTAACTTGCTGAAATTTTTAAAATATAGATGAATTCTTTTTGCATTGTGCCTTGAATCATTTTTATTGTGAGCTGGGCAATCCATGTTGCTCGGTAATGCGTTTAAAGAAAGGGGGGAAGTATGTTCCTTGAGGGGAAAAAAATTTATGGTGTGATGATGGCATTTGTATTTATTTTTTCAACTCTGAGCTCAAATGATCTGTCCTATGCCTTGAATATAACGTATTCAAATCCTACAGCAAGTGAAATAACATCGGACTCTGCAAAAGTTTCTGTTGAGATGACAGCAACTGATGTTGATGAAAATTTATATTGTATGTTGCGTTTGGGGGAAAACTCTAGTCCATCAATTGTCTATACGTTCAATAGGATACTTAAATCTGAAAGCTTTCCGTATACCATCAGTACAACAAAGGGGGGCTTGTCCTCAGGGAAAACATATTATTGGTATATTTCTTGTCATTATGCAAATAATTCAACTTATTATAACTGTGATGAAACTACTTTTACTACTGTATCACCTCCAAGCGCTAGTACTTCCAGCGCCACAGCAGTGAGTACGACTACGGTAACCTTGAACGGTACCGTAAATGCCAGTGGAGCTGAGACGACTGTGACCTTTGAATACGGTGCGGATACCAACTATGGCAGCACTGCGACTGCTGCCCAGAGTCCTGTAAGCGGATCCTCCGATACGACCGTAAGTGCGAGTTTGGCCGGGCTGACCGTGGCTACGACCTATCATTACCGGGTCAAAGCCGTTAGCAGCGGCGGTACGGTTTACGGCAGCGATATGTCGTTTTCCACCAGCGAGGCAGACGATAACGACGGGGTTTCTGAGTCCACGGAGGACGGCGTGACAACGCCGGGCGGCGGGAGCAAGGGCGACGGCAACGGGGACGGAATCGCTGACAGCGAGCAGGCCAACGTGACTTCGCTGCAGACGAGCAACGGCAACAACGAATATGCCACTCTGGACGCCAGAGCCGCCGGCGGTGCCACTCTGGAAGACGTCAAGGCCGTGACCCCGGCCAGCGTGAACGCGCCCGGCAACCTGTCCTTCCCGTACGGATTGTTGGATTTCAAGGTGACGGGCATCGCGGCCGGAGCGACGATTACCTTGTCCGTGTTTGTGGATCGGGATACCTCCATCAACAGCTATCTGAAAAAGAACATGCTCACAGGCAGCTGGGACAACATCGCCACCGACATTGACCACACTTCCGTATCCGGCAAGACAAAAGTGACCTTCACGATCAAGGACGGCGGCCCGTACGATGAGGACGGAACAGCCAACGGCACCATAGTGGACGCCGGCGGCGTCTCCTCTTCCGGCAGCAGCGTGCCGGATCTGACTGCGGCCTATTACGGGTTGCTGATCTTGCTGCTGGCAGGGGCCGGACTCCTGATGCTGCAGAGGAGCAGGCGGTAAGTTCGATAGTTGAATGTACGTACGAATGGGGGCCCGAAAGGGCCCTTTTTTCTGCAGCTTGCTGCATCGGCGTGTACCGGGTCATATTGCGGATTTGATCCGATCGGATCCCAACACGGAAACCAGGGCCTCTTTGAGCTGGTCCGCGGTTACGGGCTTTTGCAGGGTGATGAAGTTGTTGATGGACATGGCCGCGGAAGGGGAAAGGAATATAATCGGGATATCTTTCAATTCCGGATCCGTACGGAAAGCCTTGATGATGTCGGTATCGGCCATATCAAGCAACAATGTTTCCAGCAGGATGCAATCCGGCAGGAAGAGTCTGGCTTTCTCCAGCGCGGCAGAGCAGTCGTAGACGTTGACCACGGAAAATCCGCAATCCGAAATCAGCTCCGAAAGTTCGAGAGAGGTCGTGTAGTCATGGTCGGCCACAAGGGCGAGGCCGCCGCCCTGACTGTGCGGACAGCAGGGGGGGTGTGAGGATCCCGGTTGCCCCGGTGCGGCCAGCGGAAGAGTGAAATTGAACGTGCTGCCCCTGCCCAATTGGGATTCCACCCAGATTCTGCCGCCGTAGTGCTGGATGATCTGCCGGCAGATGGCCAGCCCGAGGCCGGTGCCCCGTGGCTTGTTGTGCAGCGTGTCGCCTTTGACCTGATGGAAATTTTCAAAAACTTTATCCAGATCTTTGGGCGGGATGCCCTCGCCGCTGTCCTCCACCATGACGATGAGGTACCCGTCGTGCGTTATCCGGGCCCTGACGGCAATGAACCCCTTGCGGGTGAACTTGCTGGCATTGTCCAGGAGATTGATGAGAACCTGTTCAAGTTTGTCGCGGTCTGCCACCACGCAGGGCAGGTCTTCGATGAAATCCGTGATCAGTTTGACATCCGGCCGGTCAAGAAAATAGACGTCCACAGCCCGCAGGCTTTGCGCGATAATCTCGTTGGGCGATAGCTCCACATCGTTCCAGATCACATTGCCGGTTTCAATGCGGTTGAGGTCCAGCACATCGTTGATGAGCCGGGTCAAGCGTTCGCCTTCATTGCCGATGACCACGAGATTTTCATGGATGCGGTTGCATTTTTTGGTCAGCACGGGGCAGGAGGTGGCCAGGGGGGCTATGGATTTGAGAAAATCCTTGTCGATGAGTTTTGCAAAGCCCATGACCGAAGTCAGCGGCGTACGCAGTTCATGGGAAACCGAGGAAAGAAAAGCGGTTTTCATTTCATCGAGTTCCACCAGGCGCTGGTTGGCGCGTTGCAGTTCGTCCGCCTTGGCCTGCAGGTCCAGGGTTTTTTGCTGTACGCGTTCTTCCAGCCGCCGGTTGAGCTGCTGCAAGGAAAATTTGGTTTTTTCAAGCTCGCGCCGGTGCGAAAACAATTCAACAAAGACCCGCACTTTGCTTTTCAGGATGACCGGGTCAAAGGGCTTGAAAAGGTAATCCACCGCTCCGGCCTCGTAGCCTTTGAACACGTGGCTTTGCTCTTTGCTGATGGCCGTGACGAAAATGATGGGAATCTTGCTGGTTTTCGGGCGGCTGCGCAGCAGTTCGGCCGTTTCAAAGCCGTCCATGCCGGGCATTTGCACATCCAGCAGAATCAGCGCGAATTCGTAGTTGAGTACCGCGAGCAGCGCTTCTTTGCCTGAATGCGCCTTGACGATGTTGACCCCGACGGTTTCCAGAATACTCTCGATGGCCAGAATATTTTCCGGATAATCGTCGACAACGAGGATATCAACGTCACTGGAATAAGCCATTGGAACAAATTCCTTTGCTTGCGGGCTACCTGAACATCAAGCGCCGCCAATGCCGTCATGCAGCCAGACGCGCAGTAAAGATAACAACTTGCGTGTCTCCACCGGTTTGGAAAGGTAATCGTTGGCCCCGGCCTGGATGCATTTCGTCCGGTCGTCTTTCATGGCCTTGGCTGTCAAGGCGATAATGGGCAGTTTGGCAAAGCGTTTCTGCTTGCGGATTTCCCGCATGGCCTCGTATCCGTCCATTTCGGGCATCATGATATCCATCAGGATAATGTCGATGTCCGGAGTCTTTTCAAGGCGTGCCAGACAGTCCTTTCCATTGGCGGCCTCCAGAACCTCCATGCCTTTTTCTTCCAGGGTTCCGGCCAGAGCGAAGAGATTGCGCATATCGTCGTCAACAATAAGGACGCGTTTTCCTTGCAGCGCGGTTTCCCGGTCATGGACCATGCGGATGAGCTGCTGCTTTTCCTTGGGCAGGTTCGCCTCGACTCTGTGCAGAAACAGGGTGGTCTCATCCAGCAGGCGTTCGGGCGAACGGGCGCCTTTGATGATGATTCGTTCCGCGAAACGTGAGAGGTTGGTCTGCTCCTCAGGGCTTAAATCCTGCGCCGTGTAGACGATAATCGGCAGATTGCGCAAGGCTTCTGATTGACGAATTTTAGCCAGCAAGTCAAATCCCGACATTCCCTGCAGCCGAAGGTCCAGAATCATGCAGTCAAAGTTTTCTTTGTCCAGCAGTTCGAGAGCTTCCTCTCCGGTGGCGACGGCTGTGGTAATCACGTCGCTGTTGCCGATCAGCTCCTTGACATTGCGCTGCTGCTGCGGATCGTCTTCTATCAGCAGCAGTTTTTTGACCGGTGTGGACAGGGCTCCTTCCACCGTTACCAGGGCGTGCTCCAGCTCCTGAATGGTGACAGGCTTCTGGAGAAAACCGATGGCGCCCATTTTCATGCCCTCGAGGTGGTCCTCCACGGCTGAGATGAAATGTACGGGGATATGGCGCGTTTCAGGGGATCCCTTGAGATGCTCCATGACCTGCCAGCCGTCTATGCCGGGCAGGGTGACATCCAGCACCACCGCGCTGGGGGCAAAAGCCTGCACAAGATGCAGTCCTGATTCTCCGTCCGGAGCGAGCAGGCATTTGAAGCCCCGGTTGTGCGCAATTTCCATGATTCCCGGCACGAAACCCGGGTCGTCTTCGATGATCAGCAGGGTTTTGTCCTCCGGACAAATGAGTTCCCGGTCATCGAGCGGGAACGAATCCGGAAGTTGAGCCAGGGTTTCGGCAGCCACAATGTCGCATTCGGGCTGCTGTGGTTTCTGGTCTGTCTTGCCCTGGTCGGTTGATTTTCTGTGCTGCTCTGCCGTGGCTTCGAAATTTTTGGGCAGATACAGTGTGAACGTGCTTCCCTCACCCGGCGTACTCTGCAGACGCAGTCCTCCTCCCAGCAATGTCGCCATCTGTCTGGAAATGGACAGCCCCAGCCCGGTGCCTCCGTATTTTCGGCTGGTGGTTCCGTCGGCCTGTTGGAATGCTTCGAAGATGATGTCCTGCTTGTCCGGAGAAATGCCGATGCCCGTATCCGTGACCGTAAAAATAACCGCGGATTCCGGAGCCAAAGGCAGGTCCGCGGGATGACTGGAGCTGCCGCCGGGTCTGACCTCCATGGTGATGGAACCGTCTTCAGTGAATTTAACGGCGTTGGAAAGCAGGTTGCGTAATATCTGCTGCACGCGTTGCGGATCGGTGATGATGCTGTCCGGCAGGTTTTCGGCAACTTTAAAAGACAGATCGAGACCTTTTTTGGCGGCCAGGGGGCTGAAGATTCGGTAGAGACTGGCGGTAAGCTCGTCGATGTAAACAGGCTGTGCGGTGATATCGATTTTTCCCGCCTCCACTTTGGCCAGATCCAGAATTTCATTGATCAGGGACAACAGATCCTGACCGGAAGAATATACCGTGTTGGCGAATTCCTTCTGCTTTTCCGTGAGGTTGGATTCCTTATCCGTTGCCAGCAGCTGGGAAAGGATGATGATGCTGTTGAGCGGCGTCCGCAGCTCATGGGACATGTTGGCGAGAAATTCGGTTTTATACTTGCTGGCCCGCTGGACCTCTTCGGCTTTGACTTCCAGCTCGCCCTTGATTTTTTCCAGTTCCCGATTCTGGGCAAAGGTGGCGTCTTTCTGGTCCTGAAGCGCCTGGTTGCGTTCTTCCAGTTCTTCATTGGTGACCCGCAGTTCCTCCTGCTGTTGCTGCAGGCGAACCTGCGATTCCTGCAGGGCCCTGGTCTGCTCCTGCAACTCTTCATTGATGATTCGTAGTTCTTCCTGTTGTTCCTGCAGCTTGGCTTCGGAACTCCGCAGGGCGGTCGCCTGTTCTTCCAGCTCCTTGTTGGTCCGCTCGGTTTCCTGCTGGTGCGCTTTCAGCGCTTCGGCCTGTTCCCGGGTTTCTTGCAGCAATTGCTGCACTTTGTTTCTGGACTGGGCGGATTGCAGCGCCACGGTGATGCTTTCCTTGCAACGCTCGAGAAACAGCTTGTCCTGTTCGGAATAAGGATTGAAGCCGCCCAGCTGAATGGCTCCCAGCACTTCATCGTCGTAAACCAGCGGGAGGATGGCGAAATGAGGCGGAACCTTGCGGCTGACGCTGAAATTGAGGCTGGGCGCATTGCCAAGCAGGTTGTTGAAGATAATGGTCTGCCGTTCGAGGGCGGCCTGTCCCACCAGGCCCTGCCCGAAACTCAGTTTATTGAAATTGCCGTCGCGTTCGGAAAAAGCGTGACTGGCGACTAGGTGCAGCGTGTCGCCTTGATTTTTTACAAGATACACGAGGCCGAGCTGGCTGCCGATGTATTTGACCAGATAGCTCACGCAGGACTGGCAGAGCCGTTCGATATCCTGTTCGCCCCGCAGAATGTCGTCCAGATGCCCCTTGCCGTTGAGCAGCCAGTCTTCCGCGTTTTTACGCTCGTCCTCTTCCCGCAGAGTCCTGGCCATGTGGTTCAGGGCGTTTGCCAGGTCTCCTATTTCATCTTTGCGGTCAAAGTTGAAGGAAACGTGAAAGTTGCCGGATGCAATGGAGGATGCGAACTCCACGCCCTGAGTCAGGGGCTTGGAAATGCTGTTGGTGATCATGATGGAAAGCCAGCTGCCGCCGAAAATAAGCAGAAGCACAATAACGCTGATACTGGTGACAATGCCGTTGAGCCGGGAAATGACCTGGTCTCCGCGCTGGTGGGCCGTGTCTGCAATGCCGTTGGCCAGACTGGTGGCTTTCGCCGTCACTTCATTGATCTTCTTGATGATGTCGTGCAGGCTTTTATCGTATTCCTTACTGCTCTGGAGGTACAAAGCTTGTTTTTGCAGAATGCCGTTTTCCGAAAGGAGCATTTCCCTGAACAAGGGGAAGTTTTCGATTGTCTGATTCAGGATGTTTTTATCTTTTTCCGGCAGAATTTTTTCCAGCTGGTTGGCCAGGCGGTGAATGTTATCCAGCGCTGACGCAAGTTTTTCTTTTTTGGGGAGAATGTAGTCGCTGTCCTGAATGGAAGGGATTCGCGTCGCGGCCAGTTCCAGCTCGCTCAGAGCGTTGAGGAGGTCCAGCGTGTTTTTAGCCAGTCCGTAGGTGGAATTAATAAAATTTTCCAGATAGGCGGTGGGAGGTTCTTTCTGGGTCTGTGCAGTGTAAATGCTCAGTTCGTTGTTGTCCAAAAGCGTATAGAGGTGATTTTTATCTTCATCAATCAAATGGGAAAAGGCTTTCAGGAGTTCGGCACTTTCCTGCTGGTAGGTCAGGTTTCGGATTTTTGTTGCTTTTATCTCATTAAAAAGATTGAAAAATTCTGTTCCAAGATTTTTTGCGGCGTCGCTGATCAGGCCCGAGTGTCTGAGGGCGTTTAGATTTCCGTTAATATTCTCCAGAGTTTTTTCAAATTCCTCGCTGATCTGTTTGATGCTTTTCAGGTTCGGCGCGGAAAACAGATTGTAAAAACCGGATTCCAGCTTGGCGAGGTTATAGCGGGTGAGTTGAAATCGGGTGTTGTCCTGAATTGTCGTGTTGAGCAGTTCATTGAGCACGCTTCGAAAGTTGTAGATGTTCAGCGTCGACACCGCGCTAATGACCAGGATGCCACCGATAAGCAGAACAAAATTGAGCAGCAGTTTTTTTCTGATGGAAAAGTCGGTTAATCGCATAGGTAGTGTAGTGGATTGCGGTTGTAATAATGATTATAGAATATACGTCAAAATTCGTACTCCCTTTGCGAGTCAACATAGCACATCTGATCATTGAATAAAAGCAAAAGGGTGCTTCATGGCTGTGAACGGAAAGGAGAAATACGGATCGTCCCGGTGTTGAGCCGGTGGGGACGGAATTATACCTGCGGGATACGCATGATGGCATTGGCCCAGTTTACGGCGGCCACATGTATCTGGGCGGTTTTGGTTTTGCTCAGGTGCAGATCGTCGGACAATGCCTCGATGGTGTCCCAGCTGCCGGTTTCTATGGCATAGGCAAGCTCGAGCCAGATGTACACTTTTCCCTGTTTATGCAGCAGGGCGTTTTTGAGCATATTCTCCAGAGGCATTTGCTCCAGCAGTTCCTGCATGCTTAACCCCAGCAGCAGGTCGAGCTTGGAAAAAAGCCCGAGCAGAAACATGTGGTCATGAGGCAGGCCGGCGTGCGCGTATTGCAGCGCGAGCAATTCGAGGAATTTGGCCCGGAGTACGCAGCCGAAAGCGATTTCCTCGGAACGGGGAGAAGGAGAGACGTCCGCAATGGCCACTGCCATGAGCCATTGCCGCAGTGGTGTTCCGCCCAGGTAGGCAACAGCCTGGGAAATGGAACTGACCTTGACGCTCAGAGAAAAGGCCAGTGAATTGATAAAACGCAGCAGGCGGTAGCTCAGGGACGCGTCGGTGGTGATGATTTTCGAGAGCTTTTTGACCTCGTACTCTTCCTGCAGCAATTCATGAAGCAGGCGGAGTCTGGCGATAGCCCCAAGGGAGACCTTGCGCCCTGGGAATACCTCCGGACGGCTGAAATAATAGCCCTGGAAAAGGGAATACCCAAGCGCCCTGGTCATCTGCCAGGTCCGTTCGTCTTCAACTTTTTCCGCCAACAGAACGGCATTGCTGCCTGCCAGGGATTTTGTCACCCGGATCAGTTCCGGAGACGTCATGCCGAAAACGTCCACTTTGATAATGTCGGCCAGTTGAATCAACGGTTCGAAGGAGGCATCTCCCGTATAATCGTCAAGAGCCAGCGTGTAGCCGGCAGTTTTCAATTTCTGACATACGGCGACGACTTCGGCGGAGGGAGATACGGTCTCAAGAATTTCTATCACGCAGGATTCGCGGGGCAGAGCATAGGGGGTTCCCTGGAGCAGCAGATCTTCGGGAAAATTGATCAGAATCCGGGAGCGCTCGTTCAGACTGCTCAAGGCAATGCAGACGCCGTCCACAATGACCTGCGCTGTTGCCGAGCCCGCATCCGTGATTTCGGCGCTGGCCGCCATGCCGCTGTGCCGGAAAAGCAGCTCATAGCCCCAGATGTTCTGGTCGCGGTCGAATACGGGCTGTCTGGCAACGAAAATGGGTTCGAATGGAATCTGATCCAGATCCGGCCAGGTGCATAAATTTTCAGACATCGTCATCCCGAAAGCTTTAATAGCGCCAGGTTGGAGTTTAAAGCCGTTACCGTATATACTACATGACAGAATGGTACGAATGCAACCGCCGGTTTGATTTTTCCCAGGGGAGTAATGAGGGATTGCCGGCGAGTCCGGCAAAGGAGGCGTGTTATGCCCCTGTTTCAGGAGCGCCGTGTCGTACGGGTCGACCATGGAGGCCGGTTGAATGTGGCCATCGGCAATGACGTGGTCATACGGCTTTCGCAACGCGAGGGGGACTTCAAGACAAAGCTTGTGGGGCTGTATCCCTTTGACTTTATTATTTTGAAGTTGCCGCCTGTCCCAGGATTGAAAGACAAGTTGATCAAGGGCAGTGACGTCATCGTACGCTATTTAAATCACGGTGTTGTCTACGGATTCAATGCACAGGTGCTCGCGTTTACATCAAATCCCTGCTTAATGGTTTTTTTATCTTATCCGCAGCAGTACGAAACGCTTTCCTTGCGCAAGTGTTTGCGGATTCAATGTCTGATTCCATGTAAGGTGTATACCGAACACGGCGAATATAACGGGTATATCATTGATCTGGGCGAAGGGGGCTGCCGCATCAATTTTGCTGCAAAGGAAGCCGGAGAGCTGCCCGAACTGGAAACCGGCAGCGATGTTTATCTGGACTTTACTCTTTGTGGTCACCAGAAGTTATTTGTAATAAAAGGGCTGTTGCGGCATGTCCTGGAAGGCGTCGAAAAATTTTCCCTGGGAATTGAATTTAAGGGGATCTCCCGCGAGCAGCAGGAGTATCTTACGAGTTATATCCTGGAGGTTTCCAAGGCCTGCTGAAAGTTTAAAATTAACATCTCGTAATGCAATGGAAAGGTTCAGTTAATAGTATGATATTATTCTTTTGTGAAAGGCTCTCCACAGGCCTTTCAGTATATTCCTTCCTGGGGCGGGCCGGGTGCGCACACCATCCGGCCCCTACTTTTTTCTCCTGAATTTATTAGGTAAAATTTTCAGGTATTTCTCAAATTAAGCACTTTTTTTGGGGAAATGCATACCTCGAAAGTTTTTATCTACAGTATTTCCACCAGCAGCGTCAGCGGACCTTTGCCAGAAAACAATGATATGACTCCCCAGAGAGTCAGCAGCAGGCCCGCTATGCTAAGGATCGTGCTGATGCCTTTTTCCAGCAGCATGTTGATCACGGAAATGCCGCGTTCTATCTTGCCGTCCGTGGCAGTGCCCTTGATCTGGGCGTATGTCTTGCCGATGACCCTGCCGAACTGGCTCAGAAAAAGCCACAGGCCCGCAAGGACGAGCAGCAGGCCGGGGTTGGACATCAGAAAGGCCTGCAGCCAGTCGCTCCAGCCCACGAGCCAGAGCAGGAGGGGAATCAGTACGGCCAGGGCCAGCAGCAGAGTAGAAAGCCCGGACAGCACTGCCTGGAGTCCGTACATATAGCCGAGTATGCTGTATTCACCGTGACTGACGGGTTCCTGGCGACTGAGGATCGTGTCCAGCGAGACATACACGACCGATACGAGCAGAAAAACCAGAGAAAACAGCAGCAGACGTTCTGATCCGATTTTTTGGCTGACGTACAGTCCGGCAAGACTCGTCACCCCGAAGCCCCAGATCCCGTACGATATATAGCGTCTCAAATGCATGCCTCTTCTCCTTTTTCTGATTCGGTGCTATCGTTCGCGCCATACCATAGCCGTTCTTTTATCCATATTCCATCTGTGATACCCGCAGTACGCGTGTTGACGCGTAAATGTCACAATCGTAGGCTGGAAAAAATTCAAAAAATCTTTTTGGGATGCAACACGTGCCTGAATCATCGCTTCTGAAGCTCTACTTCGACGCCGTAAGCTATGCCATTGTGGTCATCGATACGCAAAGCGTCGTGCAGTTCGTGAACAAATCGGCCCGCGAGTTTCTCAAAATCCACGGGCGTAATTTTGATTCCTGTATCGGAGGCCCGGTTTCGGATATTCTGCCCCTTGCCGCTCCACTGGCCCGCAAGGCCATGGCCGGCGATGCATTTGCCAGGGGCGAAGGCCGGGTGGTGGACAAAGGGCGGCAGCTCTTTTTTGAGATCACCCCCCTGATGCGGGATGCCGAACTTATCGGCGCGGTGATCAGTCTGCAGCGTCCTGAGCGCTTTGAGGAAATGGCCGTACGCATGGAAGGCTATCAGACCCTGTTCATGCAGTTGCAGGCCGTATTCGATTCGTCCAGCGACGGCATCTGGGTTACGGACGGCGAGGGCTTTATTACCAACGTCAACAAGGCCTCCATCAAGTTGAACGGCATGAAAGGCGTGCCTCTTATCGGGCGCAACATCGAGGAGATCGTGGCCCTGGGCGGCGTGGACCAGGCCGTGACCCTGGTAGTCATGAAGCACAGGCGCCAGGTCAGCCTGATCCAGCATATCAAGAGCACGGGGCGGCAGATTCTGGCCACAGGGACGCCCGTCTTCGATGAAGCCGGTAAGCTGGCCCTGGTGGTGGTCAACGAACGCGACCTGACCGAACTGAACAATCTGCGCCGCGACCTGGCCATTGCCAAACAGAGCCAGGAATCGGCCAGCAACGAGCTTAAGAGTTTTCTGGTGCTCGAACGCGACAGCGGCGGGGTGGTGGCCGAAAGTAAGGCCATGCGGCGGATTCTGGCCATGGCTCTGAAGCTGGCCCAACTCAATGTCTCCAACATTCTGCTCACCGGAGAATCCGGCGTAGGCAAGGGGATGCTGGCTAAATTTCTGCACAACAACAGCCGCCGCAAGGAAAAGCCTTTTCTGAGCATCAACTGCGCGGCCCTGCCCGAGAGCCTGTTCGAGTCCGAACTCTTCGGCTACGAGGGCGGCGCATTCACAGGCGCGAAGGAAACCGGCCGCCACGGCCTGATGAGTCTGGCTGCGGACGGGACGCTGTTTCTGGATGAAGTGGGGGAAATGCCCCTGGCCCTGCAGGCCAAACTGTTGACCTGCCTGGACCAGAACGAGTTCATTCCCATCGGGGGCAACAAACCCGTAAAAGTTCGCTGTTCACTGGTTTTCGCCACCAACAAGAACCTTGAAGAACTGGTCCGGCAGAAACGGTTCCGTGAGGATTTTTTCTACCGGCTCAGTGCGTTTACCCTGGATATTCCCCCCCTGCGCGAACGCCGTGACGACATTTTCGAACTGTCCCGCCGTTTTCTGGAAAGCAGTAACGAAGAATTCAAGACCGAAAAATTTCTCAGTCAGACCGCTCTTGATCTGCTGCACTCACATGCGTTCAACGGCAATGTCCGCGAATTGCGTTCTTTGATCCGCAAGGCCGTGGTCATGAGCGAAGAGAACGATCTGGTTTCCTATCTGGCCCTTTGCCTGAGGCGCACGGACACGGCCGTGCCTAAAGAATCCAACGGCAGTACGCCGGTGCATTCGTTGCCGGTGGCGGTTGCCGCATTGGAACGCGAGCTGTTGCAGCGGGCCAGAACCTCTTGCGCCAATACCCGTGAAATGGCTGTATTCCTTGGGGTCAATCAGTCCACGGTGGTCAGAAAACTGGCAAAGTACGGCTTGGCCCATAAAACAGGAGTATCTGATGCTTAATCGCATCAAGAATTGGAAAATGGTGGATGGTGTTGAATAGGGGACCTTCTTGTTTATTTGATGTTTTTGTTTTTTTTATTGGACTCGGCAGAGTCTTCTAATGGATAAATTTGATGCAATTACGCATCAAAAATAAAAGATAAATAAAACAAAGAGTTAATTTATTTTAGATGCTAATACGCATCAAATTATGCGTTTCGACATTTTTGAAAGATGAAATATCTCATTGAAATCATGAGAAGAATATCTAGTTGGCCCCTTGGTTGCTAATGAATGTTGGTAAAAAACAAAGAGAAGCGGAGAATTATGAAAACAAAAGCATGGCAGCCCTGGGCTCTCCTGTCGCCGGCCCTGGGCTCGGTTTTTCTGCTCCTGGTGGTGCCGGTCTGTTTTGTTGTGGTCTACAGCTTCTGGCTGCGCGCTCCCAACGGTTCGGACATTGTGGCCTTTCAATTCGGCAATTACGCCAAGTTTTTTGCCGATTTCTTTTATCCGTCCATATTGCTGCGGACCATTCGCATGGCCCTGGAGTGCGTGGCGCTGTGTCTGGTGCTGGGGTACATCCCGGCCTATTTCTTTTACCGGACGACCAGCCGCCACAAGCCGCTGCTGATGCTGCTGATCATGCTGCCGTTCTGGATCAGTTTCATCATCCGGACCATGAGCTGGGTGAACATCCTGGGGGATTCGGGACTGTTCAATCATTTTCTGATGTCCGCGGGGCTTTTGTCCAAGCCGCTTTCGCTTCTCTATAATGAAGGCTCCGTGATGATGGGGTTGCTGCAGTATCTGCTGCCGTTCATGATCATCAACATTTACGTCAGCCTGGAGGGCATCGACCGCAGCCTGCACGAGGCCGCGCGCAGCATGGGCTGCAGCGAGTGGCAGGCCTTTCGCGAGGTGACTCTGCCCCTGAGCCTGCCGGGCGTCAGCGCGGGCTGTCTGCTGGTTTTCGTGCTTACCTGCGGCACCTACCTGCCCCCCATGATTCTGGGCGGCACCCGTAACGAACTCATTGCCAATCTTATTTTCAAGCGGGTCATCGGTACGCTCGACTGGCCCTTCGGGTCGGCCATCAGCGTGATTCTGTTGCTGCTGCTGGGGATCATCGTCTGGACCTACAACCGCTATCTCGGCATAAATACGCTGTTCAAGGCGTTCAAGGGGGCCTAGTCATGAAATTATCCGGCTGGTCGCTCATCAAATTATACACCTTTCTGGTGTACGTCTTCATGTTCGCCCCCATCGTGGTGGTTGTCATTTTGTCTTTCAACCCCATGCAGTTCGGCTGTTTTCCCATGGAGGGCTTCAGTTTCAAATGGTACGTCAAGCTGGCGCATAATTCGGCCATTCTCGACGCTTTTCAAAATTCCATCGTGCTCGGGGCGTTGACTTCCATCATTACCACGGCCATCGGGGTGGTGGCTGCCATGGCCTTTGTCCGTTACGAGTTTCCGGGGAAAAATACGCTGAATACGCTGTTGCTGGCGCCGATCATGATTCCCGAAGTGGTGCTGGGCGTGGCCCTGCTGCTGGTCATCCGCTGGGCGCAGCAGCCCAAGAGTTTCGCCTTGCTGCTCATGGGGCACGTGGTGCTGACGCTGCCCTACGTGCTGCTCATCGTGCAGGCCCGGCTGGTGGGTATCAAACGCGTCTATGAAGAGGCTGCCTTGTCTCTGGGGGCAAACCCTCTGCAGACTTTTAAAGAAGTTACCTTGCCTCTTTTGATGCCGGCCATCTTTGCAGGAATCCTTTTTTCCTTTACGATTTCATTTGACGACGTCACAGCAACGCTGTTCTGGGCCACTGCACAGAATCAGACGGTGCCGGTAAAGATTTTCGGCATGCTGCGCAATTCCATCAGCCCCGAGATCAATGCTTTGGGGGCGGTTATGGTGATTCTGACCGTAGCGATTCCGCTGTTCGCCGGGTTCGTGGCGCGCAGGTTCGCCCGGGGATAAGGACGTCGCCGTATTTTTTCACTTTTAAACTTATTGAGGAGAACGATCGAATGAAAAAGCAACTGGAAGCCGTTCATGAGAAGTATTCCAGCGGAGAACTTTCCCGCCGTGATTTCATGAAGTATCTGACCGTTGCCGGCGTAACCGCCGGTCTGGTCGGCGGCCCGTTTTCAGCCGTACGCCGGGCCATGGCTGCAGGATCCATCCGTTTCGACGGCTGGGGCGGCACAGTTTCCGAGGCCTTCCGCAAGTACGCGTTCGAGCCGTTTACCAAGGCCACCGGCATCAAGGTCATTGACGGTGAATTCGGCGACATGGATTCCTACCTGACCCGTGTCAAGGCTTCCTTTCCTCCCGGAGGCGAATTCAACCTGGCCCATTTGAGCGGCGTGTTCGATTACGCCCGTTACATCCAGCTCGGCTACGGCGTTGTGCTGGACGAAAGCAAGATTCCCAACCTGTCTCTCGTCATGCCCACCATGATCGAGCCCTACCGCAAGCTTTCCAACGGGACGCTTTCCGCCGTTCCCTACGACGTAGGCCAGACCGGTATCGCCTACAATACGAAGATCATTTCCAAGGAAAAGGCCGAAAAGCTCGGTGCGGCCCTGCTGTGGGATAAGGAACTTTCCGGCAAGCTCGGCGGCCGTGACGAATGGCGGACCAGCATCTGGTACGCGGCTCTGTACACCGGTCAGAATCCCAACGACATCAAAGACATGGACGCCATGTGGAACGCATTGCGCGAGCAGATGCCTCTGATGAAAAAACTGTGGTCCTCGGGCGCCGAACTCATGAGCCTGCTGGCCAACGAAGAAATCTACGCCACCGTGGCCTACTCCGGACGCGTCGCCACTCTGCAGAAGGAAGGACATCCCATCGGCTGGCTGGCTCCCAAGAATTGCTACTCCTGGCAGGAATGCATCTTCGTGCTCAAAGGCTCGGACCTCAAAGTCGCCCAGGATCTGCTGAACTTCATGCTCGAACCCACGGCATCCATCGCCGTTGCCGAAGGCCAGGGCTATCCGTCCAGCCTGGATCCGTCCAAGGTGCCCATGCCCGAAGCCGTGCAGAAGCTCCCGGCCTACGACCCCACCGGAAAGCTCGAAGGCTTCCTGTTCGCAGATCCCAACTATTGGAATCCCAAACAGGTCGAATGGGCCGAACAATGGGATCGCGTCAAAACCGGCGCGTAATGTATGCAATAAAAAGGGACTATTGGGGCTTTGCTCCAACCCCCGCCAGGGGGGGGAACGCCCCCCCTGGACCCGCGAATATAACAGTATCTTCGGCGATCTCCCTTTACGTAACATGCTAATAGTTTTGGGAGATTCTTAAGGACCCTTTTTCAAAAGGGTTCTTAAGCCGCCGGAGGCTTTTTAAGCTGAAAAAGAGAGATTGCTTGTGGAGAAAAAGACGCCGGCAGTGCAATTCAAGGGCGTGTGCAAGCGCTTTGGAAAAGTGGAAGCGGTCCAGGAGACCAACCTTGTCATCGAGGAGGGTGGCCTTGTCACTCTGCTCGGTCCGTCCGGTTGCGGCAAGACCACCTTGCTGCGCATGGTGGCGGGGCTGGAGGAACCTTCGGGCGGCGACATTTACATCAAGGGCAAGCGCATCAACGATGTGCCCATTCACAAGCGCAATCTTGGAATGATTTTTCAGAACTACGCCCTGTTTCCGCACAAAACCATTTACGACAACGTGGCCTTCGGCCTCAAATACCGCGACGTACGCAAATCCGAAATCAAGGACAAGGTGACCAAGGCCCTGGAAATCGTGCGTTTGCCCGGCGTGGAAAAACGCTATCCGGCCCAGCTTTCCGGCGGGCAGCAGCAGCGCATCGCTCTGGCGCGGGCCATCGTCATCGAGCCGGACGTGCTCTTGATGGACGAGCCGCTTTCGGCGCTGGATGAGAACCTTCGCGAGGATATGCGGCGCGAAATCGACAACCTGCAGCGCATGCTGGGAGTGACCACGATTTTCGTCACCCACGACCAGCGCGAGGCTCTGAGCATGTCCGACAAGATTGTCGTGATGCGTGCGGGGCAGGTCCTGCAGGAAGGGCCGCCCGAGGAAGTCTACAACCAGCCGGTCAACCATTTTGTGGCGGATTTCCTGGGTACCTCGAATTTTTATCCCGGCACGGTCCGCAGTTCGCAGGGAGAGCGTACGGAAGTGGCCCTGGACAGTGGAGACACGCTTGTGGTGGAGCATCCGGGCCAGTGGGCCGAAGGCACCCGTGCGGAAGTCGTGATCCGGGCGCAGCGCTGCACCATTTATACGGAAGACGAGGCCGTCCAGGCCACGGAAACCAACGTATTCAAAGGAACCATCACCGACCGCAGTTACATGGGCGGCGAGGTCAGCTATTTCATCACCCTGGAAAGCGGCATTGAAATGCACGCCATCAGCCAGGTTAAACTGCGGGCACTGAAAATCGGCATGCCGGTGCTGGTGGGCATCACCCCCCGCCGCTGCGGATTGCTGCCTGCTGCAGAGGCCAATTGACAGCCATGCTCATCAACGCGTGCGAACAGTTTATAAAGCGTTTCAAAGATCGCTGGACTGTTGTGGATTCCCATACGCAGGGAGAGAGTACCCGCCTGATTCTCGAGGGCTGCGGTGAGATCCCCGGTGCGGACATGTGTGAAAAGCGCGTGTTCTTCCGGGACAACCTGGACCATGTCCGCTGCCTGCTGACCCGCGAACCCCGTGGCTGCGACCTGCTGGCCGCGGCTGTGACCGAACCGGTCAGCCAGGGCGCCAGCTTCGGGCTGATTTATATGGACGCCCGGCGCTATCCCTATCTCTGCGGACACGCCACCATCGGCGCGGTGACCACTCTTGTGGAACTGGGGCTGCTGCAAGCTCAGGAGCAGATTATCGTGGATACGCCCTCCGGTCCCATGACCACGCAGCTGCGTATGGAAGGGAACAAAGTGGCCAGCGTGAGAATGCGCTCGGTGCCTTCCTTCGCCTATGCGCTGGACGAGGCTCTGGACGTGCCGGGACTCGGCACCATCCGCGTGGACACGGTTTGCGTGGGAGGTTTTTTCGTCATGGTGGACGCGGACAAGGCCGGGCTGGATATGTCTCCGGAAAAAAGGGCTGATCTTGTCCCTCTGGGCATGCGTATCATTGACGAGGCCAACAAACAGCTCACGGTACGCCATCCGGAGCGTCCGGAAGTTGCGACCGTGGATGTAGTGGAATTCTACCGTACGGGCGCGGACGGCAACGGCCAGAGCGTGGTGGTCTACGGCGAATCGCATATGGATCGTTGTCCGTGCGGCACGGGTACTACCGCCAAGGCAGCTTTGCTGCGGCGCAAAGGGGCCATCGAACCGGGCCAGACCTATTACAACGCCGGGCCGCTGGGCACTCGTTTTGCCGCCCGGGTTGTGGAAGACACGCGCGTCGGCGATATTCCGGCCGTATGCGTGGAAATCGAGGGCAGCGCGTACGTCACCGGTTGCCATACCTTTATTCTCGATCCCACAGATCCGTTTCAGCAAGGATTTTCCATATGAACGCGCGCGCGACACTAATTTTGGAAAACGGAGACCTGCGGACTCAGTCCGCGGACAATTCGCAGGCCCAGGCCGTAGCCGTGGCTGATGGACGCATCCTGGCCGTGGGCACCAACCAGGACATCGCCGCTTTTGCGGGACCGGAAACAAAACGTATCGACCTGGAAGGGCGGCTTTGCCTGCCCGGGTTTATGGATGCCCATATCCATTATTATCAATGGTCCATGGGCCGCCAGCAGCTCAACCTGGAAAAAGCCAGGAGTTTCGACGAATTCATGGTCCTGCTGCGTGAGTTTGCCGCCCGTACGCCGGTGGGCGAGTGGATCGTCGGCCAGGGCTTCAACGAGTCGGACTGGCCGGAAAACCGCATCCCGCTGCGCCAGGATCTGGATCAGGCCGCGCCCGGCCATCCGGTATTGATTTACCGTTGCGACCTGCATCTCGCCGTAGCCAATACGCAGGCCCTGCAACGCGGAAAGGTCACCGGAAACAGCCGCCCGCCTTCGGACGGCAAGCTGGACCTGGACGAAAAGGGCGAACCCACGGGAGTGCTGCGCGAAGGCGCGGTCTGCCTCGTACGGGACGCCATCCCGCGTACGACCCTGGACGCGCTGACCGAGGCCATGGACTTTACCCAGACCGCGGCCCACGCTTTGGGGCTGACCAGCATCGGCGACGTCCGTCTGAGCGGTGTCAAAAGCGAGGCCCAGCTGACCATGCGCGCCTGGCAACGGCTGCGTGAGCAGGACAAGCTGCGGTTGCGCTGCTGGACAGGCATCCCGGATGAACTGCGCCCGCTGGCCCAGGAACTCGGATTGCGTAGCGGTCTCGGCGATGATTACCTGCGTATCGGCCATGTGAAGTACTTTTTCGACGGCGGCATGGGCGCGCGTACGGCCTGGATGGTCGATCCGTATGACGATACGGGCCAGACCGGATTGTGCGTGTATCCTCCGGAAGAACTTTACGAGGAGCTTTGCGCCTGCCACGATGCCGGACTGGCCGCCATGGTGCATTCCATCGGCGACCGTTCGACCCGCGAACTGATCACACTCTACGAACGGATGCTGACGCCGGAGCGCCGTGCGGCTTCGTCGGCGCCGCGGATCAGCCATCATATCGAACACGCGCAGATCATTCGCCCGGAGGATATCCAGCGGCTGGCCCGGCTGGGGCTGCCCGTATCCATGATGCCGCACAACATGGTGCTGGACATCAACATGATCCAGCAATGCTCCAAAGCCTCGGCTGCCAATGCCTACGCTTTTCGGCCCATGATCGACGCGGGCATTCCGGTGATGTTCAGTTCGGACTGTCCGGTCTGCGATCCGGCCCCGCTGGTGAACATTCAGGCCGCTGTCACCCGGCAGCGCGACGACGGAACCCCCGCCGGAGGCTGGCACCCGGAACTGCGCGTCAGCGTGGAAGAGGCTGTCAAAGCCTACACCAGCGTCCCCGCGGCAGTGTACGGCCTGGCAGACAGCGCGGGCAAACTGCAGCCTGGCTTCCGCGCGGATCTGATCGTGCTGGACAAAAATATTTACGAGATCGACCCCCTTGAAATCGGGCGCTCGCACGTTGTGCTGACCGTTTTCGACGGTCAGGTCGTTTATGAAGGATAAATCCGTGAACGTTTCGACCCGCAGCTTGTTTCACTTGCGCGAAGGACCCACGGTGGGAGCATGTTGATCGCGACAGCGCTTCCTTGAGAGCGGAAGCGCGCCGCGGGCGTAATTGTCGCGTACGCCTGCCCGATGGCCAGGAACCATCACATATGAGCAGACGATACGAGTTTGTTTAACAGTGTATGGAAAGTGCAGGTTAAGAATGGGACAGCCATATTATTCACCTTATTTGTATTATCAGACAGCCATGAGCAACCCCTTTATGGCAGGGGGCAAAGGCATCTACATGTGGGACCATGATGGCAAACAATATCTGGACGGCGCGTCCGGAGCCATCATCTGCAACATCGGCCATGGCGATCCGCGCGTACTGGAAGCCATCAACGAACAGGCCAAACAGGGGTTCTTCTGCTACAGAACACAGTTTGAGAATCTTCCCGCCCATAGCCTGGCGCAGAAGCTTGTGGAAAATTCCTCGCCGCACCTGAATCGCGTCTTTTTTGTCTCCAGCGGTTCCGAGGCGGTGGAATCCGCGCTGAAGCTGTGCCATCAGTATTATTACGCGCGGGGAGAATCGCGCTATGCGATCATTTCACGCTGGCCCAGTTATCACGGGGCAACCATGGGCGCACTGGCGGTAACTGCCAGCGGCGGCCTGGAAATACCCTTCCGTTCCCTGATGCGATCCAGTCCGCGCATTCCCGCTCCGTATTGCTACCGTTGCCCCTACAGCATGGAGTACCCCAGCTGCGGCGTACGCTGCGCCCATGCGCTGGAAGAATGCATTCTGGACCACGGGCAGCGCAATATCGCGGCTTTTCTGGCCGAACCGGTAACGGGCGCCAGCGGCGGGGCCATTGTGCCGCCTAGGGAATATTTCGATGTTATTCAGGAAATATGCAGAAAGTATAATATTTTTCTGATTCTGGATGAAGTCATGACCGGTTACGGCCGTACGGGCAAATTCTTCGCCTACGAGCACTGGAACATTGAAGCGGACATCGTTGCCCTGTCCAAAGGCATGGGCGCCGGTTACTATCCGCTGGGCGCAACGCTCAGCCGCGAAGAAATCGTACATACGGTGCTGGCCGACGGCGGTTTTCAGCACGGCCATACGAGCGCCGGCAATCCCATGGCCTGTGCCGTGGGCGATAAAATTATCGACATCATGCTCGAGGAAAAACTCTCGGAAAATGCCGCGGCCATGGGCGAACTGCTGGGCCAGGGCCTGAAGCGTCTGGGCGAGCAATTTGAGTTTGTAGGCGATGTCCGCGGACTGGGCCTGCTCTGGGCCATGGAGTTCGTGGCGGACCGCAAGACCAAGGAACCGTTCCCGGCCAACTGGAACGTGGGCGCTTTGATCAAAGCCGAAGCTTTTGACGAGGGCTTGATCGTGTATCCGCGCCGTCCGCTCAACGGACTCAAAGGCGAGCATATCCTCGTAGCTCCGCCGTTGATCATTACCGCCGAACAGGTAGGCGAGCTGCTGGAAAAGCTGGAACGTTCTCTGGCGCGCCTTCAGGAAAAAATCAATTCGTTGTCGTAGGGAGCGAGCGTATGATTGATAAAACCGTGGCGCTGGAAGAGGCGCTGGCCGGCATTCAGGACGGCGCGGTGATCATGTTCGGCGGGTTCGGCTCGCCGGGCGCGCCGCATACGCTGATCGACGCGTTGCTGCGCCTCGAACTGCGCGGCCTGACGGTTATCAAGAATGAAGCCAATGAACCCGGCATCGGTGTGTCCCGCCTCATTGAGGCGGGACAGGTTTCCAAAGTGATTCTGACGCACCTCGGCCTGAATTCCGTGGTGATCGAGATGATGAACAAGGGCGAAGTGGAGGTGGAATTCTATCCGCAGGGTATTTTCGCGGAAAAGATCCGCTGCGGGGGCTCCGGACTCTACGGCTTTCTGACCGATATCGGCGTTGACACCATCATCAAGGACAACAAGCGGGTCATCGAGTTCGAGGGCAAAGAGCTGATCATCGAACCCGCGTTGCGGGCCGATGTGGCTTTGCTGCACGCCTGCAAGGCCGACCGCATGGGTAATTTGCTGTACCGGAAGACCGCGCGGAATTTCAATCCGCTCATGGCTCAGGCCGCTGATCTGGTCATTGCGGAGGCCATCGAGGTGGTGGAGACGGGCAGCCTGGATCCGGACGGCATTCATACGCCCTGCGCCTTTGTAGATCGCGTGGTGGATCTGGGCGGCAAGCTTTCCAACGCTTACGGAGTGATGCAACACCATGTCATTCAAGCATAAAATCGCGGCCAGAGCGGCAAAGGAAATTCAGCCCGGCCAGATTATTAACGTGGGCATAGGTCTGCCCGCCCTGATTCTGCGCCATCTCGAACCGGATTTCCCGGTGCTGGTGCAGTCCGAAAACGGCGTACTGGGCATGGGCGGTCATGTTCCCCTGGAGCAGGTCGATCCCATGTTCATCGACGCTGGCGGCGGCTATGTGGATCTGGTGCCGGGCGGTTCGTTTTTCGACAGCGCCACGTCTTTTGCCATGATCCGCGCGGGCCGGCTGGATATCGCCTTCCTGGGGACGCTGGAAGTCGCCGGCAACGGCGACCTGGCCAACTGGATCATTCCGGGCAAGTTCGCCCCGGGGATCGGCGGCGGCATGGAGCTGGCCCAGAAGGCCCGGCGTCTGGTGGTCATGACCACCCACTGCACCCGCAAGGGCGAGTCCAAGATCCTCAAGCGCTGCACTCTGCCGCTCACGGCCAAAGCCTGCGTGAACAGGATCATCACGGACCTGGCGGTCATGGACGTGACAGCCGAAGGACTCGTGCTGCGCGAACTGGCCGAAGGCGTGAGCGTCGAGGAAGTGCTGGAAAAAACCGACGCCGATTTGCTGGTTCAGGAAGAGAAGTTACCCACATTTTAACGCGTTGATTTTTTATTCGATGGGTCAGGCCTTACGGCTGTTACGGCCCGTGGGGACAGAGTCCGACAGGCTCTTTTCAAATGGATTTTGCTCTACAAGGAGCGGTTATGGACGCGAAGGAACATGCCATACTCAAGGCGGTTGAGGCGTTTTCGGATGAGATTATTGATCTGACCGGCAGGCTGACGGCGGAGCCCAGCACGCTGGAGAACGAGGCTTCGGTGCTCAATGTGATGGAGGACGCGCTGGTCGGGCTAGGTTACGACCCCATACGCGTGCCCATCGATCCGGACCGCTTGTCCAAACATCCGGGATTTGCTCCCGTGCCCTGGAAGTACGATACGACCGGCGGACGCCATAATCTGGTGGCGCTGATCAAGGGGACGGATCCCAATGCAAAGAGCGCTTTGTTCAACGGCCATCTGGACGTTGCGCCGGAAATCCCTCTGGATTACTGGAATACGGATCCATTCACCCCGGTGGTCAAGGACGGCTGGATGTACGGACGCGGCGCGGGCGACATGAAAGCCGGCGTAGCGGCCATGGTATACGCGGCCAAGGCTGTGGAACGGGCCGGATTCGGGCTCAAAGGCGACCTTACCCTGCAGACCGTGATCGAGGAAGAATGCAGCGGCAACGGCGCTCTGGCCTGTCTGGACGCCGGATACGACGCCGACGCGGTGCTGATTCCCGAGCCTTTCAACCTGACCATTCTGACTCAGGAAGTGGGCGTGCTCTGGTTTCGCGTGGACGTTGGCGGCATGGCCAGCCACGTACTCAATACGCAGGCCGGTTCCAATGCCGTGGAAAAACTCTTCCCCATCATTCAGGCCTTGCGAGAGCTGGAAAAAGAAATGAACGCGGCGCCGCATCCGGCGGGTTTCGAAGACATCGCCAATCCGCTCAATCTGAATATCGGCATCATGAAAGGCGGATTCTGGCCTTCCACAGTGCCGTCCAGCGCCGAACTGCATTGCCGCCTGGCCTTTTACCCGCACGAGAGCTACGAGGCCACCTGCGAACGCATTGTAAACTGCGTACGCCATGCCGCTGCGGCGGACCCCTGGCTGGCCGCCAATCAACCCAAGGTGAGCTTTTACGGTTTCCGTTCGAAAGGGCACAGCATCGAGCGCAACCATCCGGTGCTGCAGATCGTCAGCGACGGGCACAAGCTTCTGACAGGTTCGGAACCCGCGGATTACAACTGCACCTGCACCACGGACCTGCGGGCCTTTTTCTGCTACGGCAAAGCGCGCGGCACCTGCTACGGTCCGGTGGCCGAACACATCCATGCCGCCAACGAGCGCGTACGTCTGGACAGCATCATTCAGACTGCGAAAGTCTACGGTCTGTTTCTGGCGCGCTGGTGCGGTCTGGCGGAGTAGGCCTGACACGGGGCATCCTTTGTATAGCAATACAATATCAATATAAAAGTTTTTGGGGGTTTTCGGGGACCTTTTTTCTAAAAAGGTCCCTGAGCCGCCGGAGACATCTACAGGATAGCGATATGAAAGATGTGGTTATAGCGGGATATTTACGGACGGCGTTTTCGCGTTCGCGGCCCACAAAGCCCGAAGTGGACTGGTTCAACGCCTTGCGTGCGGACGAACTGCTGGCCCTGATTCTGCCCGAACTTTTACAGCGTACGGGCGTGGCGGCTGCGGACGTGGATGATTTCATCGTGGGCAGCGCTTTGGGCGTGAACGAGCAGTGGACCTACGGCGGCCGTACGCCCGCGTTTCTCGCCAATCTGTCGGAAAAAACCGCGGCCAAGTTTGTGGACCAGCAATGCGGTTCGAGCATGGCGGCCCTGCATACGGGCTATCTGGAGATTGCGGCGGGCTATGCGGACGCGGTGCTGGTGGCGGGCATGGAGCACATGACCCGCGTACCCATTGGTCCGAGTCTCTATGCCTCGGGCTGGGCGGACATGAACAAAAAGCTTTTCGAGGACCTGGAATACGCCCATTGGGACATGAATCTGACTATGAACATGGGCCTGACAGCGGAAAAACTCTGCGAAGACAGTCAGTTGAGCCGCGAAGAGCTGGACGCCTGGAGCGTCCGTTCGCACCAGCTCGCCGCCGCGGCGGTGGAAGAAGGCTATTTCGCGGACGAGATTCTGCCCGTGGAAGCGCTGCAAACGGACGGTACGCAGCTGCGGGTGGAGCAGGACCAGTGCATCCGGGCCAATTCCAACATGGAGGCCATGTCCGGGCTCAAGCCCGCATTCCGCGAAGACGGCAAGATCACCGCGGGCAATGCCTCGCCTCTGAATTCGGGCGCCAGCTGCATGTTGCTGATGAGCCGCGAGCTGGCCGAGAAGTACGGACTGCCAACGCAGACCCGCGTACGGTCTGTGGGGTTTTGCGGTGTGGATCCCACCCGTATGGGAGTGGGCCCCATCCCGGCGGCGCAGATGGCCCTGGCCAAATACGGCGTAACCACGGATTCCATTGATTATTGGGAAATTAACGAAGCCTTTGCCGTGGTGGTGCTGCATATGATCCGGACCATGGGCATCAATCCCGACCGGGTCAACGTCAAGGGCGGTGCGCTGGCTTTGGGCCATGCCATGGGCGCCACTGGCATCCGCTTGGTGGGCACCCTGGGGCGCATTCTGGCGGAAAAGGGCGGACGGCTGGGCTGCGCAGCGGCCTGCGTCGGCGGCGGCCAGGGTGTTGCGACAATTATCGAACGTACGGACGCCGGAGCGTAAAGGGCAGGCGTATGGACCATATCGTCACCATCGGCAATTCATCCGTTCAGCACGGGACATATTCGGACCGGGTCTATCTGATGCATCTGGACCCGGCGGATTTTCCCGGCATCATGGCGGAAATGGAGCAGCTGGCGGTCAGCAACGGATACTCGAAGATTTTCGCCAAGGTTCCGGAATCCCTTGTCCGTGAATTTCACGAGGCCGGTTACGTCACCGAGGCGCTGGTGCCTGGTTTTTTTCCGGTTTCGGGCGGCACAAGCCGTGAAAACGGCCATTTTCTGGCCCGCTACCTGGCGGACTGGCGTTCCAGAGAGGAGAATCCCGGACGCCTTCTGGACGTGCTGCGCGCGGCCACCATCAAAGGGCGGGCAAAGCTGCCGGCAAAGCTGCAGGAAGAACGCCCGCTGGAGCAGATGGACCCCTCGGACGCGGAGGAAATGGCCGCGTTTTACGACAGCATCTTCGCCAGCTATCCTTTTCCCATCAATGACCCGGACTACATCCGCGAGACCATGGAAACGCACGTGATTTATTTTGGTCTGCGGCGCAAGAACGAGATCATCGCTTTGAGTTCGTGCGAAACCGATGCGGAATTCGGGCTGGTGGAGATGACGGATTTCGCCACCGACCCGCAGGCACGGGGCGGCGGACTGGCATTCGTGCTTCTGGAGTACATGGAGGAGGAGATGCGCCGGCAGGGTTATTACATGGCCTATACCATTGCCAGAGCCGGTTCGTTCGGCATGAACATCACCTTCGCCCGTCACGGGTATCAGTATGCGGGCACTTTGTTGCGCAACACCTTTATTTCCGGCGCGCTGGAATCCATGAATGTCTGGTGGAAGCGTCTGCAGCACCATCAGGAGCGGCCGCGGCAGCTTTAAGAATACGGACTGACCTCTGACGGCTATTCCCCGTCCGGAGACAGAGAATACGCGTTTTTTTCCCAGGTAACGCGTGTGGGCGTGTGTTTTTCTGTCGCAATCTCCCCGCTTGTCCGGGCCGGCCGTACGGCTTGCGACAAGCGGGAGCCCCCGATTGTCACGGAACCGGGAATAGCCGTCTTTTTCACTGGTCTATCATGCTCTTTCGCCTGCGTCATAAGGGCGCTCCCGGTCCCGGAGGCTGCTCGCAATGAGTATGGCCATGGCCAGCGCTATTGAAACCGAGCTGGCGACGGTGATGCCTTTCCAGCCGTAGGCAGTCCATATCCCTCCTAAAACGATAGAAGAAAGGCTTCCGCCTCCTATGCAGGCAAGAATGTATAATGCGGAGGCACTCCCCATGGCCTGGGGACTGATGCGTCGGCTGATGCGCAACAGCAGCAGGGGCTGGCACGCGTATACTCCGAGAAAAAGCAATACAATTCCCAAGGCCATGAAGACTGTGGTCTGGCTCCAGTACAGCACCTGCAGTGCGGCAAGACAGCTTGTCAGACCTGGCAGAAGTATCCGGTCGGTGCCGAAGCGCCGGGACAGCCCGCCTGAAAAAGGGGCGATGACTGCCGCGAGCCCTGCGAAGCTGATGTATCCCACTTGCGAGGCAGTGAAGGAAAAAGGCGGACTGGCCAGGTGATAGGTCAAAAAGGTGATGTTGCCGAGAAAGCCGAAAAAGAGAAAAAAACCCGTCAATAACAGGGACCGGGTGGCAGGCACCAAAAGCATCCGAATCATTTCCGCGTACAATGCTTTTAAGGGGATTTGGTCCTTTGAGCTTTTTGTCGTGCTTTCGAATACAAAAAAGGAAATGAGAGCAAGAGTGGCAAATGTCAGGGACAAAAGGCGGTACGCGGCCCGCCATCCGAGCAGACTGGTGGATGCGCCGAGTGTCGCGCGTCCGATGACAATGCCCAAGGTGGCTGAGGCCACAATGGCTCCAAGGTACATCCCGGATTTATGCGTCGGCGCCAGGCGAGAAACATAAAGAAACATGGCCGCCGGAATGGTTGCGGCAGCCATGCCGACCAGCCCCGTACATACGAGAAAATACGGGTACGTGTGCAGCCAGGAGGCGCAAACGAGCAGGACAGCAAGGACGGCATGGCCCGTGGCAGTGATTTTCCGGCTGTCGAACGTATCCGCCAGCGGGCCGATGAACAGAAAAGTCAGGGAATAGCCTAATGAGGCGAGGCTGAAAGAAAAACGGGCATCCTGTGTGTCCAGATTGAACGATGCGGCAATTTCCAAAAAGATGGCCTGGTTCATGAAAACAGCACCCACGGCGAGCATGGTGATGATGCATGCCATGGTCAGGCGCAGCGCTGAACAGGCGGAAGAGGGCAAAGCGCAATGAAAAAGGGAGAAAAAACGCTTTGGAAAAATACGGAAGTTTATTCTCGAAAGAGAAAAAGTCGTTTGTTTGTCGGGTTGGCATGTCATGAGAGTGACCTCCTGTGTTGTTGGCCCATTGAGAGGGGATCCGGTCCAACTCTCATGGCTAGCACTTAGAGTTCACTCGAAGTCAAGCGGAAATGAAGGTTTTTTACAGATTGTTCCACCTTTTGTAATTATCTATTTCATTATCTATTAAATCAAGATGTTCCAGAATTTCTTTATGCAATTCTTCCAGTCTTGAACGGTGTTTTTCGAGGACCTTCAAACGCTGGCACTCGGGTCCGCCGCAGTAGTGGCGCAATGCCGCGAACTGCTGAATATCCTTCAGAGGCATATTTGATTCTTTCAGCCGCCTGATGCAGCGGGCCCATTTGACATCCTGCGGCGAGTAGCAACGATGTCCGCTGGAATCCCGCTCTATGGAAAGCAGGTTTATCTGTTCGTAATACCGTAAGGTATGGGCACTCAATCCTGTGCGTTTGGAAAATTCTTTGATTTTCATGCGATTGCCTGAACTGTTAAATCACCTCATGTATTGGGAACATTAAAAAGCCAACCGAATCAATTATAGCCACACTATATGTTTTTTACGTGCTTGAGAACTCCAGGCGAAAAGCGGAAAGTGGAATTCATTTTGCTATTTCGGGGGTAAAGACTGAATCGGCAAACCTGGGGATGAGTACTTGTCTGGACCGTGAGGGGGTGTTTTTCAAGCCCCAGAAGCGGTAAAGAAGGAAATACCCCACTCATTTCTTTACAATCTGGAGATTTTCTATAAGAATAATCGGAACACTACGAAAGTCATATCACGCATCACCGGTCCGCCTGCGGTCCTGAACCTTCAACAAAAAGCGTGGCCCATGAGCATCTTCCCAGTGCCGCGTCAGTATGCGCCATGAAACTAAACCAGCAAGTCAATCAAAAAACTTCCTACATTTTGTTAGGTGTCGTTGGTCTTCTGATGCTGATCATGGTTGTCTGGTATATGTATGGCGAGGTTCCTGGCGGTAAGGTTACAGCACCTGCTCCGGACACCCAGCAGCAGACAGCCGAAAAGAAAGAGTTGAGTGATTCGGTTCGCGGGGCCATGCCCGATGCCGCGGCTGTGGAACAGCAGCTGGAAAAGGCCCAGTCGGACGCGGACCATGAAAGCGCCGCCTCGGATACGCCTTTGCCCAAGGAGGAAGCGGCGGCTCCGGAAAAAGAACAGGAGCAGGTTCAGGCGGAAGCCCAACCTGAAGATCAGGAGGCAGGAAAGGCGGAAAATCTGGATGCCGCAGTTGCGGAGGGCATGGCGCAACAACAGGTTGAGGGGGCCGCTCCTTCAGAAGCAGAAGCTCCGGCCGCGAGAGAGGAAGCGGCGGCAGCGGTGGAACAGGGCGCCGAGGCGGCAGCCGGGGCATCGGATTCCGTGGAGCAGGCCGCCAAGGAAGCAGCTGAAGCCATTGCCGCAACAGCTCCCCAGAAAGCTGAAGAGAAAAAACAGGTCGCGGAAAGCAAACCCGAACCCGTCAAAAGCAGCGCTTCTCTGCATAATAATAAACTCACCGCCATCAACGTGGTACCGACTCAATACGGCGTGGTCATCCGGCTGCAAACCGCCGTGCCGGTGGATCATACGCGCTGGGATCGTTTGCGTTCTCCTAGCCGGGTTTATCTGGACATGTTCGGCAAGTTCAGTACGGGCGTTTCCGACCGGGATATTCCCGATAACCCCTTTCTGAAAAGACTGCGTATTGGTTTGCATAAGGACAAAATTCGTGTGGTTGCGGATCTCGCATCCGAAAAGCTTCCCCGCAATATCAAGGTGTCCAAAGGATCAGACCGGGTTGTGGTGATGGAACTTAGCGATTTCAGATAATCTTCATTTTTTTTCGATTTTGTGAAGCGCACCTTTTTTTCTTAAGATCAACGGAGCCCCTGATTTCAGGGGCTTTCGTCTTTTCTGAAGTAAGCAATCCATTTTATAGTTTTACAAAATAGTCCAACTTTTATCCGAATTTGACCGAAGTTAGCGGTGTCGACGAGGTGGTGCTGTTAGCGGGCTTTTGGTGTCTTTTCTCGTTATTTCAGTGTATTAAATAAATTATTGTTGGTGGGATAGTATGCATGATCCCATGTGACGTACTTAGGATGTGCGATTTTATTTCTTTTTTTGTAAAATATTTTTTGTTCAAAAAGGCAGCCTCTTATAGTCTGGAAAGCTAACCCCCCGAGGATAGGATGCTTAAAAAGTTCCGGCATTACTTTTGCTTAAGTACCTGAACCCCAGATTGCGCCGTTGGGAGCCGGACCTGCCGTATTTTTCCTTTTTTGTCGCATAAGACAAAGTTTTGCCGATCCGGTGGCGTTATTTGGCGGACTACTGGCATTGTCTTGTTTCGTCTATTTTTTAACCCGATTTCGGACTGGCAAGGAGAAGTGTATGAATGCAGCGGATACCGCGTTTGTGTTGATCTCCGCAGCTCTGGTTATGTTCATGACTCCGGGGCTCGCTTTGTTTTATGGAGGTCTGGTGCGCACCAAGAATATTTTGGGCACCATTATGCAGAGTTTTTTCATGCTCGGATTGGCGACTATTGTCTGGGTTATCGTGGGGTACTCTCTTGCTTTCGGTACGGACTGGAATGGCGTAATCGGCGGGTTTGATTTTGCCTTTTTGTCCGGCGTGGGCATGGAAGGCAACGGCCCGGTGGATAACATTCCGCATCTGGCCTTTATGATTTTTCAATGCATGTTCGCGGTCATCACCCCGGCGTTGATCACCGGTGCGTTTGCAGAACGTATGAAATTCGGTGCGTTCGTACTGTTCACCACTCTTTGGTTGATTTTCGTCTACAGTCCGATGTGCCACTGGGTATGGGGCGGCGGCTGGATGGGTGAAATGGGCGCTCTGGATTTCGCCGGCGGCGCTGTTGTCCACATGAGTTCCGGTGCGGCCGCTCTGGCCGGCGCCATGGTTCTGGGACCGCGTCGCGGCCACGGATCGCAGTCTTTCATCCCGCATAACCTGCCTATGACGCTGACCGGCATGGCCATCCTCTGGTTCGGCTGGTTCGGCTTCAACGCGGGCAGCGCCCTGGCGGCCAACGGTCTGGCAGCCAACGCTTTCGTCACCACCCACGTGGCCACAGCGGCCGGATTGCTGGGTTGGTTGATCGTTGAAAAAATTCATGCCGGCCACGCCACCACCCTCGGCGCGGCTTCGGGCGCTCTTGCCGGGCTGGTTGCCATTACGCCCGCCGCAGGCTTTGTGACGCCCATGGCTTCCATCGCCATCGGCTTTTTAGCTGGAATCATCTGCTACGGCGGCGTGCTTCTGAAGAGCGTCATGAAGTACGACGATTCTCTCGACGTTGTGGGCATCCACGGTATCGGCGGTACGTGGGGCGCGCTGGCCACCGGTCTGTTCGCCACCACCCTGGTGAATCCGGACGGCGCCAACGGTTTGTTCTACGGCAATCCCGGCCAGGTCTGGATACAGATCATTTCCATCTTCGCAACATGGGTCTACTGCTTCGGCGTAAGCTGGGTACTGTACAAGGCTGTGGATATTATCATGGGCCTGCGCCTCAACAGGGACGACGAGACCGTCGGACTGGATGTGTCGCAGCACAGCGAAACCGGCTATCAGATGATGTAGGCGGCAAACACGGGAAAAACGCGTACCTGAGTCTCATACTTCCCAGGGACCTCTGACTCGGAGGTTCCTGGGAATCTCCCGAAATCTTTGGCCCATAGAATGGAATACCCAAAGAAGGGATACTGTTCTATACTGGGGTTCCGGCGGAGAAAGTGCAGATACGGGCGACGAGATTTTTACAGCGTTTTCCTGAAGTTGCGCATCACGACTCAAATCTATAAGGTGTGACCATAGAGCGAGGTTATAGCGTATGAAAAAGATTGAGATAATTATCCGGCCCTTCAAGTTGGACGATGTAAAGCAGGCCCTTACCGAGCTGGATCTCAAAGGCATGAGCGTCAGCGAGATCAAGGGCTTCGGCCGCCAGCGCGGGCATAAGGAAGTCTATCGCGGCGCTGAATATCAGGTTGACTTTGTGGCCAAGATCAAAGTCGAAGTTGTGGTTGACGACTCCATGGTTCGCAAGGTGGTGGACACGGTGGTTGCCGCCGCACGCACCGGCCAGGTCGGCGATGGCAAGATTTTCGTGATTCCGGTCGAGGAAACCATCAGAATCCGTACCGGAGAAAGCGGCGAGAACGCTATCTAGCGCATACTCGCCTTGAAACAAGGCTCCTCTCTGGAATTTTATTCCAAGGGAGTGCATAAGAGCCTCTAAAACCTTTCAAGGGTAAGACGCTCTCATTCAAACAACATCGGGCCCTTGCCGTCCGGCAGGGGCCCATTTTTTACAGGAGTGCTCTCGGTCCGATGAGCAACACCTTAGACATTCCAGATCACGGTGCGGACGGAGAAGCGGATAAAAAGAAATCCGTTCCTTCGGATTCGTTGCTTGTTGCAGCCAAGAAAACGCTTATTTCCCAGAATTTATGCTCCCCGAACAGACGGGAAGCGGGATTGGGCTTTTCAGAACAGCATGCGGATTTGGTGGATTCGTATCTACAGGCGCGGCTTGCCGAGCTGATGGCCGATATCGATGATGTTCTGGCAGAGTGCGAGGGCTTTGCCCTGGTTGCGGTGGGGGGCTACGGCCGGCGTGAACTGAGCCCGCATTCGGATATCGATTTGCTGATCGTCTGCAGCAGCGGCATTCCCACCATGGCGCTCGATATTGCCCAACCCCTGTTTCTGCCGCTTTGGGACCAGGGCTACGACCTGGGCCACGGTTTCAGATCCATCAAGGACTGTACGACACTGGCGCTGGAAAATTACCAGGTGTTTGCTTCGCTTCTGGACGCCCGGTATATTGCCGGTTCCAAGGAAGTGTTCGATGCGCTGGTCAACCGGATTCAGCAAAAGCTGGTCAAACCGAAAGGTGCGTCGTTTGTTGCCTGGCTGGCGGAACAGCGGCAAAAACGATTGGCTCGCCACGGCGACGCGAGCATGCTGTTGGAGCCTCAGCTTAAGGAAGGCATCGGAGCGCTGCGCGACTGGCATTCCATGCTTTGGGCTGCCAAAGCCCTAGGTCTGTGTCCGCTGCAGAGTTCCACCCTGGAAGAGCTGCCGGAAGACCTTTTTCTCGAACGGGACAAGGAGATCCTGCGCGAGAGCACTGGTTTGCTGCTGCAAGCCCGCAATCAGCTGCATAAATGGAGCAAGCGCAAAAATGACCTGCTGCATCAGGAATTGCAGCCGAAAGTTGCCGCGGATATGGGCTATACCGACCGGAAACATGTTTTGGGGGTGGAACTTTTTTTGAGCGCCTTGCACCGGGGCATGAATGAATTGAAGCTGGTGGCGGAGGCTTTCTGGAGTACCCGTATCGCCCGCGCGCTGCCCCATTGCGACCTGGCTCCTGCGGATGTGCTAGATTTTGATGTGGAAAGTCTGGCGTTTCTGCACGGCGAACAACTGGCCTGGAGCGTTTTTGAATTGTTCGAAAGGAGTGCCGTACAGGGAAAAAGCCTTTCCTGGCAGGCCATGCGTACGGTCGCCGACTGCCGGGACGAGTTGCGCATGCTGGCTTCCTCGCCGCAGAGTTTCACAATTTTTAAACGGATTCTGCTTTCCGGCAATGCGTCGGCTGTTCTGGGACAGATGCTTGATTCCGGTTTTCTGGGCGCTTTGGTTCCCGAGTTCGGGGAAGTGAGCGACCACGTGCAGTTCGACTCGTACCACACCTATCCTGTGGGGCGCCATTCTCTGATGACCGTGGCGAGCCTGGAATACCTGGGGAACGAAGACGCGGATCATTCACCCTTCGCCGCAGGGTTGTGGAAAAATCTGAGCGACAAAAGTGTGTTGCTGCTGGCCGCGCTGTTTCATGACATCGGCAAACCGAATCCGGAACACGAGCGTTTGGGCGCGGAAATTGCCGCCACCATCCTGAAGCGCTGGGAGGTCGCGTCCTCGGTCATCGACGATGTGGCTTTTCTGATCGAAGAGCATTTGCTGCTTCCGTTAACGGCCCTGCGCAAGGATATCGGCAATGAAACCATCGTGCTCGAGTGCGCCAGGCAGATCAACGGCGAAGAACGGTTGGAAATGCTCTATCTGCTGAGTCTGACGGACGCCAAAGCAACCGGTCCCAAGGCCTGGAGCGACTGGAACAGGCGTCTGCTGGCCGAGTTATACGATAAAATCCGCAGCATGCTGCACAGAGGCTATTTGCTCGATAAGAACGCTGCGGCGCGGATCATGGAAAACCGCGACAAAGTCCGAGCACTTGCCGGGAAATCCGATCTGCCCGGAGACTTTGTAGAGGCCTGTCTCGAGGTCATGCCGCCGGGATATACGGAACGTACTCCCGCTGAAGATATTGTCGCCCATATGGCTCTGGTCCGGCAGTTGCAAAAAAATATCGTTGAACAGAAAAAACGGGTCGCGGCCAGCCGGGCGGAAAAGGGCGTTGTGGTCCTTGCCGCCCAGCCCGAACAGCAGGGCGGCGTCTGGCGAATGACCGTTGTGGCAAGGAAGCATTTCGGCCTTTTCGCCACCATTGCCGGCGTAGTTTCCTTGCATGATCTGAATATTTTTTCCGCGGACGCCTTTACCTGGAGCGATCAGACAGCCATCATTCTGTTGCAGGTATCTGCTCCCAAAGATCTCGAATATGTGGACGAATTCTGGGGACGGGTCCGGTCTTCGCTCAAATACGCTTTGACCGGCAAGCTTTCGGTGGATTACCGCTTAAGCCAGAAACGCGCGTCGTTTTTATCCGGCGGCGGAGTGGAGGAAAACGCCACGCCGCAAGTTGCCGTGGACAATGAGTCCAGCGATTTTCATTCCATCATCGAAGTTCTGACTCCGGACAGCATCGGCTTGTTGTATGAAATCGCCCACTGCTTGAACAGTCTCGAACTGGATATCCACATGGCCAAGATTGCCACCCACGGCGATCAGGCCGCGGATTATTTCCATGTTCGGGATATTTACGGAGAAAAAGTGCTGGATGAATCCCATATCCTGGAAATCCGGCGCGCGTTGACCCACCGGCTGACGGAAACCGTGGTTCCCAAAAGCTGAGTCAGCGGCCGGACAGGTCGGCTCTCAGAAAGATGGTGCTACCCGCCGCAGCACATCCGCCGAACTCCGTGTAGCCTGCTTGCAGAAAGGGCTGGGCTTTTTTTGTGAATCCCAGATAAAACGGAAATTTGGCCGCCGGTGTATCGGCTGTTTGCCATTCGAGCCATTTGACCTGGTATTTATTGATAAAAAAAATGGTGGATGGTTCCAGCAGATAATCCGTACCCACTTGTACCGGAGCTTTGAGTTTCCCGCTGCGCAAAGCCTTGAAGGCTATGTCCGCAACCTGTTCCAGTTGTGTTGTGGCACAGGCGTTGTAACGCCATTCGCGGGTGGCTCCGGGAGTGGAAACGAGCAGCGTATGGCATAGAGCCAGTACGGCACAAGCTGCCAGCACTACGTTGCCTCTGCGGCGGATCCCCGGGCTGTTCGTCAGCGTTTCCGTTTCACTCAGAGTCTGCAGGCCGCACAACAACAACAGGAGCGTTACAGGCAGGAAATACAAAGCTGTCCGGTCCAGCAGAAAACGCGTACCCAACAGCAGATGCTGTGTCAGGCTTTCAAGAACGGGAAGGGCGAACAGCAGCCAGCTCCAGGGCAGCATGGTGTTGAAATATGCTTTGAGTTTTCCTCGGCGGGCGGCAAGCAGCAGGCTCGCGGGCCCGGCCAGAGAGAGCAGGAGCAATGCGCCCCAGGCAACAGGCACAAGGTTGACGGAATCGAACCAGGGTGCGTAGAGCCAGTTGTGGAACAGACTTGTCATGGTGTCCCGTACGAACCCCTGTTTTCCTCCGAAAAAAAACTGTTTATTTTGCTGCAACAGGGCGACCGGACGCCAGTAGACCAGCAGCAGGGCAGCGGCCGACGGCACAAAAAGGGCCGTTGTGCGCAGAAGATGCCTGCTGATGAGTCTGCTTCTGTCGGGCGCGTTTTCCGGTACGGTCCGGATGCTGTGGGCGAATTCAATGCCCAGCAGGCAGCAGCACGCTGCCAGAAAAAGATTCAGATAGGCCAGATTGGCGAAAGGAGCCAGACCGAACAGCACGGCCGACATGAAGCTGAACCACAGGCCGGAGCGTACGCCCTTGCCGCTGTTTTTAGTGTAGTTGATACGCCGCAGCAGCAGCCAGAATCCCAGCATACTCAGCCCGAGGGCCAGCGAATAGCCCCTTGCCAGAGGCATGAAATCAAGTACATAGGGATTGGCCAGCAGCAAAACGCAGGCGCAGACAGCGGCGAATCCCCGAAAGAGCCCGTGGGCGATGAGTACGCAGGCGAGAAAATAACAGGCCGCACCGCAAAGGGCCGGTATCCGCATGGCGAGTTCCGTGGCGCCCAGCTGTTCGACGCTGAAATGCGCCAGGAGCGTATTCAGCAGATGATTGTTGGCGCTCATTCCGATAATCTCGGGTTTGAGAAGTTCGGCGAGCGGTCTGTAGGCAAATATCAGATAGCTCAGGGCCTCGTCATGGGTAATGGCCAGACGCATGGCGCGAAACAGGGTATAGACCCAGCAGCCAAGGGCGAGAGCGGACGATACAAAGGTGGCTATGGTGTGTTGTGTTGATTTCATAACGGTACGCAGGCTGTACATTAAAGCGTGGCCGATCTGCTGTAAACAAGCAAAATTATGAAGTGTGTTTATTGTAGCTTAGGAGATCGTTTCCCCGGCGGTCTGTACGGGATGCTTCTTTTCGCCTACCTGGGGCTGACTCTGGTATTCCTTTCGCTGGGCTATCTGCGCAATCCGCAACAGCGTATCGCGCCGATGGACAGCGCGTATTACTATATGTATCTGCGGTCCGTGTTTTTTGACCATGATATTGATTTCACCAACGAAGTGGCGCGGCAGATGGGGCCGGAGCAGGTGTCGCAAAACCTGACCGTGACCGGCCTGCCGGACAATCACTGGTCGGTGGGACCGGCGATACTCTGGACGCCTTTTTTTCTGCTGGGACACTGGTCCACGCTGGCGGCCAACGCCGCGGGCGCACAGCTGGCTGTGGACGGATATTCGGCCCTGTACCAGAGTTTCGTATTTGTCGGCAATTCCTTGTACGGTCTGGCCGGGTTGCTGCTGCTGGCGGCGGTGCTGCAGCGTTACATGAGCCGGGAAAGCGCCTTGTTCGCCTGTCTGGCCGTACTCTTCGGAACGCAGCTGACCTACTACCTCTGGGGCATGACCGTCATGGCCCATGCGGTATCCTTTTTTGGCGTCTCACTGTTTTTATTCGTTTTCACGCGCTACGGCGTCGGCTATCGCGCGGCCCTGTGCATGGGGCTGATGTTTCTGGCGCGCTGGCAGGACTTGCTGTACGGCCTGCCTTTTGTGGTGGCATCACTGCGCTTGCTGTACGACTGCCGCAATGACGGCGCCGCGGTATGGAGCTGGCTGCGCCGCCATCTGGGTTATCTGGCGGTGTTTTTTCTGGTCATTTCTCCTCAGATGCTGGCCTGGAAGATTTTATACGGCGGATATCTGCTGGTTCCTTCCACTGCGCAGAAAATTGAATTTCTGCGTATGCATCCGCTGTCTTCGCTGCTTAACTTGGCCGACGGACTGATCAGCTGGCATCCGTTGCTGCTTCTGGCCTGCGCCGGATTCGGCTTTTTGTGGCGCAAGGACAGGCTCCTGGGCGGTTCGTTGATCAGCGCGCTGCTGCTGCAGTTTTTGTTCATTTCCTCATTGCAATGGAGTCCGGGCTGGTCGTTCGGCATGCGTTTCATCGTCGGCGGTCTGCCAGTCTTCGCTTTCGGCTTTGGCCTGCTTTATGAGCATATCAAAGGGATCCGGAGCTTGAAACTAGCCTGTATCGCGTGCGTCATGTTTTTTTCCATCTGGAACCAACTGCTTTTATTTCAGTACATCAACGGATTGATACCGCGTTCCCAACCGATGACCTGGGAACAGTACGTGCCGGATAAATTCCGTCTGGGACGCGTATATAAAGCCGAACAACTTATCTACGCGGCTCGCGACAGACTGCTGGCAGGTGATCTCCAGGGATTTTACCGGCTGGCGCAGGGCGCGTATCAGCTCGATCCGGTTAAACCGCGTACCAATCTTACGCTGGGGCTGGCCGCGATATTTGCGGATCGTCCGGAAACGGCGGAAAAGTGTTTTGCCTGGCTGCACACCTTTGATCCCGCCATTTTTCAATATACGCAGGCGTTGGCCTGGAGCATGGCCAATAACGGGAAGACTGGTCAGGCAAAAGAACTGCTTTTGTCCTCATCCAATGCAGGCGCAAAGCCTCTGGCGGAAAAACTGCAAGCAGGGGCGCCGTTCCTGGATGACGGCTTTTTCAGGGACGTTTTTACCCTGCTCGAAGGCTATACGTCCTGAAGTGGAGCAAAAACAACTGGCGTACGCGGTTCCAGAGAGTTGCCAAGCCGGGGTACAGCGGATACTGTTCCTCGTCCTCTGGAAGGATTGATATTTATGCAATGGAAGGGAGACAGGATACATGCCGCGAATTTTTGATAAAGACACGTTTACCCTGAGTGTGCTCATGCCGGTGTATAATGAAGCACAGACCATCCATGAAGCCATTGAGGCCGTTCTGAACACCCCGTATAAAAAAGAGATTGTGGTGGTGGACGACGGGTCGATGGATGGAACCCGCGACTTGCTGCGCGCTATGGATATTCCCGAGCTGAAGGTCTTTTTTCACGAGAAGAACACGGGGAAGGGCGGCGCGTTGCGTACGGCCATGCAGAAGGCCACGGGCGATATCCTGGTGGTGCAGGATGCGGATCTCGAATATGACCCGGCTGAGTTCCCCGTACTGCTGGAACCCATTCTGGCGGGCAAGGCGGATGTTGTTTTCGGTTCGCGTTTCGCGGGACATGGAGCGCACCGGGTTTTGTATTTCTGGCACTCTCTGGGCAACAAGTTCCTTACGTTGCTTTCCAATATTTTTACCAACATCAATTTGACGGACATGGAAACCTGCTACAAGGTCATGACCCGCAAGGCGATGGAGGGAATAACCATCGAGGAAAATCGGTTTGGGTTTGAGCCGGAAATTACCGCCAAGCTGGTGAAAAAGGGACTGCGTATCTATGAGGTCCCGATTTCGTATTACGGCAGAACCTATGAGGATGGCAAAAAAATCGGCTGGCGCGACGGGTTCAAGGCCTTATGGTGCATAGTCAAATACAATTTGTTCCGTTGACGGGGGGCTGGAGTGGACGCCTGCAGCGTGTTTGCCGCTGATGCGTTAGTGAAGCCGGATTTGAGAGTATTATGATGTGCAAAAATCGCAAACAGGCAATACAGCCGGAAGGATGCCAGATACTGCGGGACTCCGCACTGGAGCTGGATTTTTGCGAAGCCAGCCTCACTTCGCAGCGCTTTGCACCCCATTCGCACGCGTATTACGTCATTGGTTTCGCTGCCAAGGGGAGCCATAGTTTTACACAGCTCGGAACAAGCTACACCTTGCCGGCCGGAGGAATCGCTCTTTTTGAACCGGAGGTCGAACACACCTGCGGCCAGAGCAATGAGCAAGGCTTTATCTGGCGGGCTGTCTATCCCACGCGCGAACAGATCAACATGGCGGCTGCCAGCCTCTGCGGCCTCAGTAGCCCGCCTTCTTTTCCCTGTGTGCGCATAGACGATATCCTTTTATTGCGCGACCTTAACATTTTGCATTGGGCCTTGCGCAAAAAAGCTCCTTTGATCCTCCGCGAAGGATTGCTGGTCCGTTTTTTCTCCAATCTGATAACCCGGCACGCCGTCTGGGCTCCCGCGAGAAGCGCGCAGGGACGGCAACGGACTGTGCGAAAAGCCAAAGCCTATCTTGAAGAAAATCTGTCCACGAATGTCACACTCGAACAGCTTGCCCGGCACGTGGGCACGGATCGCTATCGTCTGACAAGAGATTTCAATCAGGTGCTGGGGCTGGCCCCGCACATGTATCTTGATTGTCTGCGCGTCCGGGAGGCGCAACGCTTGCTGGCCAAAGGCATGCCTCCGGCAGAGGTGGCGTCCGCGGCGGGATTTACGGATCAGAGCCACCTGACAAAGCGATTCAAACGCCAGATCGGAGTGACGCCGGGGCGTTACCTGCGTTGAGCTTTCTGGACTTGCCGGACAGGGGCCGTGCTTGCCAGACAGGCCGCGGCCACCACCAGGATGCCGCCTCCCATTTGCAGTGCTCCCAAATGTTCGCCCAAAAGAAGCCATGCGCAGAAGGCCGTGATGAACGGCACGACGTTGATGAAGAGCGAGGCGCGCCCTGCCGGAATGGCTCGCAGAGCATAGTTGTAGGCAAAAAACGCTCCGATGGTGGAAAACAGCGCCAAAACTCCCAGGGCTCCCCACTGGGCGAGCGTTATGCGCGACCAATCCGGCGTATCTATTTCCATGATGAAAAAGGGCGTGAAAAAAAGCAGCCCGTAAATCATCTGATAGGCGGTTAAAACGAAGGTGTCGTATTCCTCGCTGAGTTTTCTGGTCATGACCATGTAGATCGCCGCGGAGAATACGGCGCCCACCATCAGCAGATCGCCGCGTGAAAGTTGCAGCAAGGCGCCCTGGTCATTGCCGCCTTGAAACACCAGCAGCGCAACCCCGGCCAGAGACAAAACGAGACTGATCCCTCGTCGCAGCGTGAAAGGTTCCGCCAGTGTGAGGGCCGAGAGTACGGCCACCGCCACCGGAACAGTGGCGATGATCAGTGAGGCTTTGGTGGCACTCGTATATTGTACGCCGTAGTTTTCGCAGATAAAGTATAAACCTGGCAAAAAGAAAGCTAGTAAAAACAACCTCTTGTGGAAACTAAAGGGCATTTTGTACGCGCCTTTGAAGGCCAGCAGTCCGCCGAACAAAATGCCTGCAGCCAAAAAACGCATAAAGGCGAGAATGAGGGGTGGGAATCCTCCCAAGGCCACTTTTGTGCCCACGTATGATACCCCCCAGAACAGCACTGCCAGGATCAGGGCGGTATAGGCTTTTATGGAGACAGGTTTTTTCATGATACACCCTTGCTAAAGTCGTTTATTACAGCGGTCCTGCTAGATCTGGCATCTTAATAAACGCTGGAAGCATGATTGTCTTGTATGTTTGTGCGATAAGTCGGCAGCGCCGTGAGGAGTCTGAATCCGGAGTTGTCTGCTCGCGGGCCAGGAAAGCAATTGTCGGTATGGACCGACAGAGACAAGTCTGGTAGGAGGATCAAAAGGAATTTGGGAGAGTATGATGAAAAAGGTGATTGTTCTTGTCTTGTTGCTTTTTCTGCTGAGTGCCTGCGGCGGCACTGAGGCAGTCAATTGGGACGACCGGGTGGGAGTCTATACGCTGGAGCAGGCCAAAGGCGACTGGGGAGAGCCCAGGGGGACTCAGGAGCTGGCCAACGGCAACACGCTGTACATGTGGTACGAACAGGGGAAGCGCGGCTGGTATGATGTGCTGGCACTTGTGTTTGATCCGTCCGGCACCCTGGTTGAAGTGGAAAAAAACGATCGTGAATAGCGTTTAAAAAAAGACCCCGCGTATGCGGGGTCCTGGCGTGATTGAGTGAGGAGGAAGGCCTATTCGGAGCTTTTCGTCTCACGAGCCCCTTGCATGGCCGGTTGGCAATGCGTTGTTTTTCTTGTTTCCTATCCCAATAAAGTCAAAGCCATTCTGGGCAGCGAATTGGACTGCGCAAGCATGGCCACGGCCGATTGTGCGAGAATCTGATTGCGCACGAAATCGGTCATTTCCAGAGACACATCCACATCCGAGATGCGGGATTCAGCTGCCTGCAGGTTCTCCGCCTGAATTTCCAGGTTGGTGATGGTGTTTTCAAGGCGGTTCTGCATCGAACCCAGGTTGGCCCGGATTTTGTCTTTGGAGACGATGGCAGTTTGCAGTAAATCGAGAGATTCCTGCGCCAGCGCCTGTGTCGAGATACTGTTCGGGGTCGCGGCGGAAAGACCGACACCGAGGGCGGACGCCGTGGCGCTGCCCACCCGGATGTAGTAATAGTCTTCCGCCGGATCGTTTGCAGTACCGAAGTGCACTTTGAGCATGCCCGTTGAGGACAATCCCGTTCCGTCATGGTCGTTGGCGGAGAGATTCCCGTTGAGCAGGTAAATGCCGTTAAAGTCCGTCGCATTGGCGATTCGGGTGATTTCCGAAGCCATGGCTTGGTATTCGGAATCAATGATCAGTCGCTGATCCGAAGTGTAAGTGCCTGTGGCTGCCTGCTCCGCAAGCTCCTTCATTCTGATCAGCTTTTCATCGATGACACCCAGTGCGCCGTCAGCGGTCTGGATCATGGAAATGGCGTCGTTGGCGTTGCGAACGCCCTGACCGAGTGCGGAGATATCTGCGCGCATCAGTTCCCGGACTGCCAGACCTGCAGCATCGTCCGCGGATGAATTGATCCGCAATCCCGACGACAACTTGGCTACTGAGTCGCCTAAATCGCTGTAAGCCGTGCTCAGATTGCGCGCCGCGTTCATGGACATCAAATTATGGTTAATTACTAATGACATAGCCGTTCCTCCTTGAATGTACGTCGGCTTCCATGCCGGTGGGGTCGTGGCCTGAGTTGATTCACCTCCTGACGGCCATTATTTCTCCCCTCCCCACTCGGTAATGTTATCGGACTTTAGTTAAGCAATCTTTAGGTTTCTTAAGATTAACTTAATCAACTAAAGAAATCGTTAAGGTGGATAGCGGATGCAGTTGCCGGCAGAGCACTCTTCCGGGCGGTTGGGAAGGCGCTCATGGGGCAGGGATGTGTGGAACCATGCATGCGCAAAAAAAGATCGGAGAATGCGCTGCCGGGATTTTTTTCAGGAAACCAACTGTTATGTAATGGCGATGTCAGTGTGTTACTTGCTGAATTTACCAGAATCGTTTATCCAAATACGAATTACGATTTCCTTGGGACTAAAAATCAACTAATTCTTTTTTTCAGGTGCTGGGACGTTAGCCAGGTAACGGAGCGTGTGCATGGGCATGGCCAGCCAGAATGCAGTGGAACGATATCTTCCAAATGCGATAGAAGAACCTTCGGTATTGATCATCGATGATGAAAATATCAATGTCATGGTTTTGAAGGGAATGCTGCAGGCATCAGGGTTCAAGGCATTAACTTCCACAGAGGGGCCTGAAGGACGCAGCATGGCGGTGGAATTTTGTCCCGATGTTATACTTCTGGACATTATGATGCCGGGGGAAAATGGTTTTGAAGTTTGCAAAAAACTCAAACAGGACGTCAACACCACAAATATTCCGGTAATTTTTATTTCAGCATTGAGTGATGTGGACAACAAGGTTCGGGGGCTTGAACTCGGTGCCGTCGATTACATTACCAAGCCTTTTGAGAAGGCTGAAGTTGTGGCCAGGATACGACTGCACCTTAAGTTGAAGCATGCGCAACGCGCTTTGATAGAGGAGCAGGCCGCGCGTCTGCAGCAGATTACCGATGCGCAGCAGTCAATGCTTGTTCGCCCCGATGATTTTCCGGAAGCCAAGTTTGCAGTAAAGTTTGCGCCGGCTTTGGAAGCCGGCGGCGATTTTTATGATGTGTTTTGTGTGGGGCGAAACAGCTGCTGTTATTTTATTGCGGATATCAGCGGCCACGATATTGGTGCCTCGTTCGTAACGTCTTCGCTGAAGGTCGTGCTGCGGCAGAATTCCGGCCCTTTGTATACTCCGGAAGAAACACTGGGCAACATGAATTCCGTCCTGAAGACCGTTCTCCCGGATGGCCGTTTTCTGACGGCGCAGGGCTGTTATATCAACCGCAGTTCCATGCAGATGACGCTGGTCAATGCCGGCCATTTGCCTCCCATCTACGTCACTGAAGACGGCAAGGGTCGGACAATAGATGCGGAGGGCGATATCTTAGGTATTTTCGAAAATATTTTGCTTGTCCCGCAAATGATTCGCGTCCGGAAAGGAGAACGGGTGTTTCTTTACACCGACGGCCTGCTTGAAAGATTCAAGGAAAAAAAGATCACACATTCACAATCGTTACCAAACTTGATAGAATTGGCCGAGGAGACTTTTTCCGACCCGCTTGATGCCGCAGTAAATCATATTTTTGATGCGTTATTAACTGACGGTGGGGCTCAAGAAGATGATATACTTCTCATGGGGATTGAGGTGTGATGCATGTTCAAGGTACTACGGGATCCGGAATCGTTGACGATCACCATGGCAGCCGACCCTGCGAACATTGATCTGGCCTGTTCGGAAGCAAGAAAGCTGCTCCAGGTGCAAGGACTGGAGAAGGAATCTTTCGCAGTTATGCTCGGAATGCGTGAGGCACTTTCAAATGCCATTTATCACGGTTGTAAGTCAGATCCGGTCAAACAGGTTGTTTTTTATTTGGGTATCTCCGAAAATGAATTAACGTTACGTGTAGAGGACAGCGGACCTGGATTCAATTGGGCTGACTTTTCGTTCGATCCGCCAAGTACTGAAAGCCCTCATGGACGCGGATTGTCCATAATGAAAAATTATTTTCAGAAGGTCAGCTACAATGAGGCTGGAAATCAGGTCGTGATGCAAAAAGCATATAATAAGGGGGCAAGTATGAGTGAAATCGTAATACAAGGCGATAGCGCGATCGTTACACCACAACATGACATTGTCTCTACTATGGTGGATGAGTTCAAACAGGAGCTTAAGGATATTATAGATAAAGGCGTCAATGACGTTACTCTTGACTTCTCTGCAGTTGAAATGATGGATTCCATAGGCATGGGGCTGCTGATAGCTGCTTATAATTCCTTAAATAAGCGAAGTGGAAAATTGAAACTAGTCAATGTTTCAAGCGATATTTTAGGGCTTTTGCAAACGATGCGTCTGGATAAACATTTTGAGATTTCAGATTAACACAATTCAAGAGGCCGCTCCATGGATGATTCCATTCTTCAAATGTTTCTAGAGGACACTCGAGAGCATCTCACCGATATTGAAACGGATCTTCTTGACATAGAAGAAGCCGGTGCGGAATTTGACCTGGAACTGGTCAACAAGGTTTTCCGCACGGCTCATTCTATCAAAGGCAGCGCAGCCTTTTTGTCGTTGAACAACATTCGGGATCTTTCGCATAAAATAGAAAGTGTCCTCGATATGATCCGTTCCCGGCAAATTGAACCCACTTCGAAGGTTGTCAATATCACTCTCCGGGCTTTTGATCGCCTGGAGGAGATGATTGACGACATCAATAACAGCGATACCATGGACATTTCTGAGCATGTGGCGTCGTTGAACGATATTGTCACCGCAAGTTTGTCCACGGAAGAGCGCGAGCAGACAACCAAGTTGATTCCGGTACTGCTGCCCCAGGGAAAAGAAGTCTTTTCCATCTCCGAGCTTGAATTGAAACAAGCCAAGAAAGGCGGCAACTTCATTTACCTTGTCGAATACGATCTGATTCATGATGTCCATAAAAAAGGGAAAACACCGTTGGATCTGCTTAAAGGGCTTGAGTCCAGCGGGCGTATTCTGGACTGCCGCATGGATATTTCCACTGTGGGGGACCTGGACGGCGAACTCAGCAATCGTATTCCCTTTTATTTGCTTTTTGCCACCATCCTTGAGCCTGATCTCGTCAAAGCCATTTTTCTCGTATCCGATTCCTTTATTCATTCCGTAGATGAAACGGGCAGGTTGTTTTCCGTACAGGAAGAAACGGAAGGAATGCCGATGGAAGAAACGACCCCTCCAGAGACCGGAGACACGCTTTCACCGCCGGAAACGAACGAGGCTCCTGCGGCTCCCGCGAAACAGTCCGCACCAGCCGGAGACAGAAAAGACTGGGCCATCTCAGGCTCCGTTTCCATCAGCGAATGCCAGCAACTGAAAAATGAGCTTATCGACATGCTGCGGTCGCACAAGGAAATTTGTATTGATATGTCCGGACTCATTTCCGCGGATCTCGCTTTTCTTCAATTGATGATCGCATCCATACGCACAGCCAGAGAAAAAGGAGTCGAGTTGTATTGCCAGGGGGGCGTGCCGGACCCCTTTCGAACTCTGGCGGAACGTACGGGCATTGAAGATCTTTATACCGATAAGGTATTTAAAGGATTTTTTAGAAATTAATTGAGGGACAGCCGGTGGTGTTCGTGACGTGGTGTTCGGAGGACGTAGACGCGTATGCTTGATAAAGACCAGATGAATCAACTCATTCGTGAAGAAGTTTCCGAGCTTCTTACAGAGATGGAACAGGCCCTGCTTGAACTGGAGCAGACTCCGGAAGAGATGTCTCTGGTCAACAGAGTGTTTCGGGCAATGCATACGGTCAAGGGCGCGGCGAACATGTTCGGCTTCAATGAAGTGGCATCGCTGACGCATGAGGTTGAATCCCTTTTCGACGCGGTGCGCACGGGTAAAATATCCGTATCCCGCAGTGTTCTGGATGTCGGACTGCGGGCAAAGGATATGACCTGGCAGCTGATAGAAGAACCGGAAGATCCGCAGGTCCTCGCGGAAAAGGCTGCCTTGTTGGAAAACATAGCGGCAGTCGCTTCCGGCAGAGAACTGCAGGCTGCGGCGGAGCCTGCGGCCGCCCCGGAACCGGAGCAGAATGAAGAAGCCCAGGAAGTGCCTCCGGAGGATTCCAGCCAGGAACAACCCGCCGAAGAACCGGAAGAGGTCAGCTACTCCATCTGCTATCGTCCCTGCGGCCCTGAAACGCTTTCCTTGACGGATCCGCTGGTCGCCCTGGACGAACTGCATGCCCTGGGTGATTGTGTTGTTTTTACGCACATCGAGGATGTGGAAGCGCTGGATAATTTTCAGGAGCATTCGTGCGCGATCTGGTGGGAAATATTGCTGACCAAGCAACCGCAAGATGCCGATCTGGATCGCTTGAACGATGTGTTCATTTTTGTGGATGACCCGGCCAACGCGCAAGTTGCGGCAGTTGCGGATCCGCTGGCCTGGATAGCCGAGCGTGAGCAGTATTTTGCCGAGATGGTGGATTGGACCCAACTGGCTGCTCCTCAATCCCAGCCAGAACCCGTGCAGGAAGCCGCGCCGACGGTCGCGGAGCCGGAGCCTGCATTCGAACCGGAGCCTGTTCTTCCTCCGGAGCCTGTGGAATCCGTTGTTTTGCCCCTCAAAGAACAGGCTGCGCCTGCAGCCGCTGCCGCCCCGCAGACAAAACCAGAGCCCGCTCAGAAAAAGGCCCAGGCGCCGGTCAAAAATACCAAGGCAAAAATCGAAACCAGCAGCATCCGTGTGGATGCCTACAAGCTGGACGACATGGTGGCCCTGGTGGGGGAACTGGTCATCGCCCAGGCGCGGCTGGCGCAGATTGTTAGCCAGTTCCATGATCCGTCGCTGCAGGGAGTTGCGGAAGAGCTGGAGCTGTTGAGCAATTCATTGCGCGACAGAACCCTGAGCATGCGTATGCTGCCCATCGGCACCACCTTCGACAGGTTTCGCCGCCTTGTCCGGGATCTTTCTCAGGAACTGGGCAAGGAAATACGCCTGGAAACTCTGGGAGCCGAAACCGAACTGGATAAAACGGTCATTGAGCAGCTGGGGGATCCGCTTGTCCATTTACTGCGCAATGCCATCGATCACGGCATAGAAACGCCTGATGAGCGCGCCGCCAAAGGGAAAGACCGGGCTGGGAAAATTTTATTGTCTGCCGAACATTCGGGCGGGCATGTTCTGATTTCCATAAAAGACGACGGCAAGGGGCTGGATCGCGAGCGTATTGCGGCAAAAGGGCTGGAACGCGGTCTGATCACGGACGCCACGAATATGCTGGACAAGGAAATTTACGGTCTGATTTTCCAGCCGGGATTTTCCACCGCGGAAAAAGTGACCAACGTTTCGGGCCGCGGTGTGGGCATGGACGTGGTCAAAAAGAATATCGACCACCTGCGCGGTACGGTGGAAATCAACAGTGAAACCGGATCGGGCACCACTGTAACGGTCAAACTGCCGTTGACTCTGGCGATCATCGAGGGGCTTCAGGTTAGAGTGGGAGATGAATTTTTCGTCATTCCTCTGGCTTCCGTTCAGGAATGCGTGGAGCTGGCCAAAGAGGATATCCCTTCCGACAAGGGCAATCCGAAAAAAATCATTAATCTGCGTAACGAAATCGTGCCCTACATCCGGTTGCGGGAATGGTTTTCCGTACCGGGAGAAAGGCCCTCCATCGAGCAGATCATCATTGCGGGCGACAATACTTCCCGGACCGGCATTGTGGTGGACGAGGTGGTGGGGCAGCAGCAGACCGTCATCAAAAGCCTGGGCAAGGTTTTCAAAGAAGTGCAGGAAATTTCCGGAGCGACCATCAAAGGCGACGGCACCATGGCCCTTATTCTGGACGTGCCTTCGCTTATCCGCAAAGTCCACGCCGAACGCATCAGTACAAAATAGCTTTCCTTTTACTTTGTTCCCTGCCTTGGATGCAGCAGGTCTGGCATCTTTTCCCTTGACCTGGTTTTGACGCGATGATTGAAAGATTCGCACAGCGGCGGGTTTTTGGGAAACTATAAGCGGCGAAAAAACTGGCAGGCGCTCATCCGTGAATATTTGTTTCGTCAACAGCAATCAGGCCTGGGGTGGAGGCGAAAAATGGCATCTGGCGCATGCGCGCCACCTGCGCGATGCTGGGTGCCGGGTTTCACTGCTTGCCGCGCACGGCAGCGCCCTGGCAGAGCGTGCGGCGGACGAGCCGGGCATCGAATTGCAGACCCTGTCTTTGAATAACTGCAGTTTTGTGAATCCGTTGCTGCTGGCGCGCTTACGGAGCTTTTTTCTGAAGAGGAAAATTTCCGCCGTGCTGCTCGGTCTGCCGCGTGATCTCAAGGCGGCTGGAATCGCGGCGCGACTGGCGGGCGTAGGCCGGATCATCTACCGCCGCGGCATGGGCATTCCTGTAGCCGATACGCTGTTGAACCGTTTTTTATACGGGCGCGTTCTGACCGATCTGATCGTCAATTCGCAGGATACCCGTCGGGCCGTGCTGGCCGGGAATCCAAAGCTCATTCCTGCGGAACGGATACATCTGCTGCATAACCCGGTGGACATCGATCTGACTGGGGACAATACGCGGGACCAGGGAGCAGCGCTTATCCGCAGCAATCCGGGCACGCTGGTCATCGGTAATGCGGGGCGGCTGGTGGAGCAGAAAGGGCAGGTCCATCTGCTCGAGGCGGCTGCCCTGCTGCGAGGCCGGGGGCTGGATTTTGTGCTGGCCATTGCGGGCGAGGGCCCTTTGCGCGCCGTACTGGAAGCCAGAGCCGAAGATTTGGGAATAGCCGAGCAGACACGCTTTCTGGGATTTGTCGCGGATATGCGTCGCTTTTACAGAGAAATCGACGTCCTGGCTTTCCCTTCCTTGTGGGAGGGCTTCGCCAATACGCCTTTGGAGGCCATGGCCGCGGGCAAACCCGTGGCGGCCTTTGCGGTCAGCAGCCTGCCGGAGCAGGTTCGGGATGGCGAAAACGGCCTGCTGGCGCCCTGCGGCGATGCCGCAGCCCTGGCGCAAGCCCTGACGCTTCTGACGGACCCGGAACTGCGCCAACGGCTCGGGAACAACGGCAGAAACTGGGTGCGGAGCACCTTTGCGCCGGAAGTACTGTTCCCGGCCTTCGAACGTATTGTTTTCGGCCAGGGCTAGACGGGCGTCTTCTGCAAGCCATTGCGCGTACATTGGAAAAAAGGACACTTGTGAAAATGTTTTACCAATCTTTTACCGGCCCTGTTTGCGGCGGGGTCGAAGATATTTTAAGCAGGAGGCCTTGGGAGGCCAACTCCCTGTTTCCCCTGTCATCCATGGAGCGCGTATGCGTCTGTTGGGAATAGATTTCGGGATGAAGCGGGTGGGATTGGCCGTGACCGACCCTGAAGCCAGACTGGCTTTTCCCTTGAAAACAGTATACAAAACCACGCGGGACAAGCTGTTTTCCGAGCTTTTGGAGGTCATTGCGACCGAAGCGGTGGAAGCCATTGTCCTTGGGTTGCCAAGTGGTCCGGAAAGTCGGCAAGGAGTGGATGCCGATGCGGGCGAGGAGCAGCTGATCGTACGTCAGATCCGCAATTTTGCGGAGAGCCTGAAACGGCGTACCGAGCTGCCCATTTATTTTGTCGATGAGAGCTACAGTTCGCTGGAAGCCGAGCAACGGTTGCATGAGGCCGGAGTTCGGGGAAAACGATTCAAGGCGACACTGGACCAGCATGCGGCGGTATTGATCTTGGAGACATTCATCAAAACGCGGCTGCGGAAAACAACACCTACGGACTCAGATGCGTAAATTAGTTCTCTGCTTTGTCGGCCTGTTATTTCTGATCATCATTATCGGCGCAGCCCTGATCGGTTACGAGGCCTACCGTTTTATAAAGGTTCCCCCGGAAAAACCCGGACGCGAAGTGCTCGTGGATATTCCGCAGGGCGAAACCTTTACAGGCATTGCGGCCATGCTGGAAGAAAAAGGCATTATCCGCAACGAGCAGTATTTTCGTCTGCTGGCCAAATATGAAAAAAAGCTCGGCAAACTCCAGGCCGGGGAATTCAAACTCAACACCGGCTGGCCTCCCCAGCGCGTACTGGATATGCTGGTTTCCGGCCAGCCCATTCTCTATAAACTTTCCATCCCCGAAGGCCTGACCTGGTGGCAAACCGCCGAACTGGTGGAAAAGGCCGGATACGCGGATGTCGATGATTTCGCCAAGGCCGTAAAGGATCCGGACCTGTTGCAAAAATACCACATTCCGTTCGATAACGCCGAAGGATTTCTGTATCCCGAGACGTATCTTTTGAAACGTCCGGACAAGAAAGACGCCAAAGCCATTGTGGAATTGCTGCTCAAGTCCTTCTGGGAGCGGACAAAAGACATCTGGAAACAAAATCCGCCGAATCCCGAGCGGGTGCGCCGACTTGTGATCCTGGCCTCGCTGGTGGAAAAGGAAACCGGCGCGGTTGAAGAACGCGTACGGGTGGCCGGAGTCTATCAGGAACGGCTGGACCGGAACATGCTGCTGCAATGCGATCCCACCGTGATCTACGGTCTGGGGCCCCAATTCAACGGCAACATCACCCGCAAGAATCTGGAAGATAAGCATAATCCCTACAATACCTATCAGCATCCGGGCCTGCCGCCCGGCCCCATCGCCTCGCCGGGCCTCAAATCGTTGCAGGCTGCCGCCAATCCTGAAGATCACGATTTTCTTTATTTCGTGTCCAAGGGCGACGGCTCGCATTACTTCAGCAAAACGCTCAAGGAACACAACCGCGCGGTATACAAATTCCAGTTGAAGCGGAAATAGAACGTCGGCCATCATTCTGGCAGCAAAGTGATTTTAGCCGGACAAATTTGTCGGGCGTTTTGCATTGCCTCCTGCCTTTTTCGTTTTGTGATAAGAACTCCCTGTTCACTGAAAGCGTCACATGTCGGCGCATCACTCTGAATTTTATGACCCCCGGCAAGAAGTTGAACGTACTTTTTCTTCATCGTCTGATCTTCCATGTGAAAAAGAACCGGTGGGGAAGATTCAAGGGTACGCAATAATTCTTCGTTGGCCTTGGGGGACAAGGCCACATGCAGCACGTACAGCTGGCCGTCGCCGGAGGTATCAAGCCAGATGAAATCTTTTATTGCATAAAAACGAATTTCAACGACGTTATCGCAGGAAACTTTGAAGGACGGGATATTCACTCCTTCCGGCAATTGGGCTGTTTTGGGAAACGGAGGATGGAAGTTTAAAGGGCGCACCGGTTCCATTTTCAATTTTTTACTGCAGATGCGACGAGCGAGGCGATACGCTTCTTTTTGCGTTGCTTTTCTCAGAGAAACGTATCCGGAGCTTATGGGCTCATACATACGCGTACGGAGCAGCGTGTCTCCTTTGAAGCAGATGCTGAGATATTCTCCCGGATTCTGCGATGTCAGTTCATACAGTTGCCTTGTCCCCTCCTGGGATAGCTCCAGATTAACATTCCAATAGTCCTTGGACTTTTCAATTCGCAGCACAGAAATATTTTCACAAGAAACAGCAAGCTGCTGCTCGGCTGATGCAAAAGACGGCAATGCAAAGAAGAGTGCCACAATCAGTGCGAAGATACGCATTGTTTGCATCTGGCGTAGACCTCAATCATTTATTTTGCGTGGTAATACCGCGATAGCAAAACGAACATACGCTCTCCACAAGGCCGGATACGTTTTTTTCGGTTGATTGCGCAACACGTTTTTAAGCGAAGCTTCATTAGCGACTGCTGCAAAAAACAAACGGCCTGGCGTTGGCCAGGCCGTTTGTAAGAGTGTGACATTGCGAATGGGATGTTAGAATGCAGGGTCTTTGACCGGGCGTTTCTTGTAAGGGTATGCTTCGCCTTTGAGTCCGGCCATGATCTTTTCCGGAAGCGCGGGCAGGCTCTGCACGCGAACGCCGCAGGCATTGTAGATGGCGTTGGCGATGGCGCAGTGAGGCGCTGTGAGCGTCATTTCGCCCACGCCGGAAGAGCCGAAGGCGCCGTCTCTGCGATGCGTTTCCTGGTAAATGATTTCCATGTTGTCCGGAATGTCCTGGATGTAGGGCACGCCGCAACCGGCCAGAGAGGTGTGCTTGGAGTAGTCTTCGAAGTCTTCGGTCAGGGCGAGTCCGATACCCTGGGCGAAGCCGCCGTAGAACTGGCCGTCCATTACCAGCTTGTTGCCGACCTTGCCGATATCGCAGGCAACCGTCATCTTGATGACTTTTGTTTTGCCCGTGGTCACATCCACTTCGACTTCGGAGAGAATCACGCCGTACATGTAGTTGGCAAAGGGCGCACCTATGCCGTTTTCGTCCTGAAGCGTACACGGAGTGGTGTATTTGCCCACGTATTTGAGTTCCACGCCCTTTTCCACGGCTTCGTCATAGGTCATGTAGCTGCCGTCTGCCTTTTTCAGGGCGTCGACCAGCTGCTTGCAACCGTTGGCAATGGCGCTGCCCACCACGTAGTGCGAACGGCTTCCCGCTGCGGGGCCGCTGTCAGGGGCGACGGAAAGGTCGTTGAGGACCATTTTGATCTGTTCGGGTTTCACACCCATGGGACGCAGGCCTTCGTGCGCACAGGCCAGAACGCCCATTTCATGACCCTGGCCGTGCTCGTGCCAGCAGCAGCTCACTTTCACCCCGGTGGGGATCAGCTCGACCCAGGCCGTCCCGGTGTCCGGTCCGTCAAGACCCGCACCGTATACGCCCACTGCGATACCCACACCGCGTTTTTTCGTGTCGGTGGAATTCTTTTTGGCTTCTTCCAAGGCCACCTTGTACTTCGGACGAATGGTGTCGATCAGGTCGGGCAGCGGGAAGACTTCCGGAGTCTGGCCCGTGGGGGTGGTGGAACCCGGACGGTAGACGTTGATATACCGGAATTCCAGGGGATCCATGCCGATTTTTTCCGCGAGAATGTCCATGAGGGATTCCGCCGCGAAAAAGCTCTGGGGCGAACCGTAGGCACGGAAAGCCGAACCCCAGATGTGGTTGGTGAAGGCCGTATAGCCCACGCCGCGGATATTGGGAATATTGTATCCCGCGCCGATGAACTGCGTACCGCGCATGGTGACCAGTTCGCCCGCTTCGGAATAGGGGCCGTGGTCGCAGACGTAGTTGTGTTCCATGGCCAGAAGTTTGCCTTCCTTGTCGGCTGCGAACTTCAGGTCGACAAAGAAAGGCGAACGCTTGCCTGTGTAGGTGGTCTGCTGGAAGTAGTCGTAAACCAGTACGCAGGGGCGGCCGGTGGCCATGGCGGCGACTGCCACGATGGCTTCGTTGGTGGGGCTGAACTTGTTGCCGAAAGTGCCGCCGATTGCCGGATGCTGCATGAAGATCAGGTTGTTCGGATCACCGCCGATACCCTTGGCCACCATTTCTTTCATCACGCCCAGGGCGATGGCCTTGGAACTGACGCAGATGCGGCCTTCTTCGTCATAATAAGCGATGGCGTTGTCGGGCTCGATGATCAGGTGGGGCTGGCGGCTGATGACGAAGTCTTCGACGGAGGCCACGTACGCGGCGTTTTCCATTATATCTTTAGTCTCTTCGCCCTTGTTCAGCAGGGTCCGGTAAAAGATGTTCGGAGTGCCGGGGTGGATTTCGAGGGCATCGGCTTCCATGGCTTCCGGTACGCTCATGTACGCGGGCAGCAGTTCAAGCTCGACCTTGACTTTTTTGGTGGCGGCGTCGGCATGCTCTTCGGTGTCGGCGCAGACAACGGCTACCACGTCGCCGTACTGGAAGATTTTTTCATCGCAGAGGATGGGGCGGTCGTCCGCGTCACATTTACTGCCGGGCCAGGGGACGCCGATGCGGTTGGTACCTTTGACGTCCTTGTGCGTCAGGACTTTGTAAACGCCGGGCATTTTTTCCGCTTCGGACGTGTCGATGGAAATGATGTTGGCGTGGTGCACCGTGGCCTGGACAAGTTTCAGTTGCAGGGCTCCGGCAGGCATTTTCAGGGCAAGGTCGGCACCGTAGTTGATGGTTCCTGTGGCCTTGGGAATTGCGGAAGGACGAATGAATTCCGTACCGTAGATTTTGCCGTCGGCAGGCATTTCGAACAGCAGGCTTTCCGGGGTAGCCTCGCCGCGCATCACTTTGGCGGCATCCATAACGGCATCCACGATCTGTTTGTAACCTGTGCAGCGACAGACGTTTTTATGTTTTTGGAACCAGTCGCGAACGTCTTCGCGGGTGGGATTGAGGTTGTTTTCCAAGAATGCCACAGAAGATACAATGAAACCAGGTGTGCAGAAACCGCACTGTACGGCGCCGTGTTTGGCAAAGGCAAGTTGCAGCGGATGCGGATTGGCCGGCGTACCGACGCCTTCAATTGTGGTGATTTTCGCTTCGTCGGGGACTTTTTTCATTTTTGTGGCGCAGGAAAAAATCACTTTGCCGTTCATGATAACACTACAAGCGCCGCATTGTGCTTTTTCACAGGCTTTTTTGGTGCCGGTCATGTGCAATTGCCCGCGAAGCACATTTACCAGCGTCTCCTCCGGATCAACCAATAATGTCATATAGGTTCCATTGATTATGACATTCTTTTTTAACATGTTGCTCCTCCTGATAGAGTTGTTTCACAAAAAAAACATGCAGAGACGTGCCGTATTAATCCTAATCCCTGTTCCTTAGCATCACGTTGCAGACAAAAAACGACTGCAACAGTTTAACCGGATCATAATTTTCCAAAACTGCACTCGGGGTATCGGCAGACATCACAGCTGCGGCAGAGACCACCGTGTCCCAGGCGGCTGATATCTTCGCGTTTCAATGTTTCTCCCGCCAGCAGTCTCGGAACGACCAGGTCGAAAATACTTGTGTTGTGGTACATAACGCAGCCGGGCAGGCCGACAACGGGAATGTCCCCAAGGTAGGCCAGCATGAACATGGCGCCAGGGAGAATCGGCGCACCGTAGGTCACAACCTGTGCTCCTGCGGCGCGTATGCTGCTGGGCGTCTGGTCGTCCGGGTCCACGGACATTCCGCCTGTAAGCACGATAAACTCAGCGCCGCTGCTTACCAGTTCGTGAATGGCCTCGACTGTCATGCCGATGTCGTCGGAAGAGAATTTTTGTCCGATGACAGTGCTGCCCAGATTCTTGAATTTTTTCTCCACAACCGGACCGAATTTATCTTTGATGCGCCCGTGATAGATTTCGCTGCCGGTGACGACCACACCCACACGTTTGGGCAGAAAGGGAAGAATCTGCACAACCGGACTGGCATGCTCGCAGATTGTTTCCGCCATTTCGATACGGGTTTCGGCAATCATCAAGGGCACGACCCGCGTACCCGCGACTATGGTGTCTTTGCGTACGCGGTGGTTCGTATGCAGGGTGGCGAAAACAACGCTTTCAAGCGCATTGAGGCGGTCCAGGGCTGCCGTGTTGATTTTGAGCAGGCCGTCCCGCATGGCAACCAGGTTGACGCGCCCTTCTGAGGGGGAGGTCAAGGTGAGCCCCTGTCCACAAGCCGCGCTGGCAAGCCGCTGTGCGGCCTCATCCTCATGGAGCGTGCCCGGGGAAAGTTCCAGCGCGAAAATGTGTTCTTTGCCCATGCTGAGGAGCATAGGGACATCTTCTTCAGTAATTATATGGCCTTTTTTGAATGCGGCGCCCTTGGATTCTCCTGGAACAATCCTTGTCAGATCATGGCCTAAAACCATTCCTACAGAATTTTCTACGGATACAGCTTTCATTTGCTATTCTCTTGATATTTAGTGAAACGCCTGGTTAATATAGTGAGTTAGATTTAAGAGTTGTTTGTTCATGGCTTTACTACGTATATGTTTTTTAAAACATAGTAAGTCGCTGCTTTTGTAGCCTCCGGAGACGCTAACTGTAGCTGTCATTTTTTGCTGGCCTAACTACCTATAATTCAAGATGTTAACAGCTTAACGCATGTACTTGTCACGAATAAAGCAAGTTCCGAGCCAAGTACATTGATTATGTGTTTTCAGTATGTTATGTGTAATTTGGCTTTTTGTATTTAAAAAACGAACATTATTAGAGTAAAGACAGTGTGCATTTTGAACAGCTGTATTAATTGTAAACATCGCCAAAGCACTGGTGTTCTCAATGCGCAATAACAGACTATTTTAGGCTTGAGTAAAGAGGGGAAGATACTGCAGTAAAATTACAAAGAAAAAAGACCAGCGCATACTTTTGGAAAAAAGTAGCTCTGGTCCTTGCGGTAAAATACTAGCGAGCGTTATCTGAACAGTGAATGATTAGCTGCGTGTTGCAATCTGAGACTTTACATGTCGCAAAATGAGAATGTGGTTGATGTTTTTCAGGAATGATATTCCACCAGTATCTCAACAAGAGATGCCCTGCAAAGCTGAAGACGTTGGAAAAACGCAGTTTCTTCGCCGGCAACAGAGTGTATGCTTTCAGGTGTTGATAGATTAACTCCCTAAAAGCGATTGTCTCCATCGTTTCAGGCAGACGCGGACATGAGACGTTTTCCGAGGGCATAGGCCCGTTCGCAGTCCTCTGGGAATACTTCTTTGTGGCGCTTCATTTTGGCGTCCGCGTCCCAGACCTCAGTGAGGTATTTGGAGTAATCGTCGAATTGAAGCGTGTCCGTACAGAGCAGCAGCTCGCATTCGCCAAAAGCATTGCCCATGAGGTTCTGCATCCGGTTGAGGAAAGGAGTGTACTGATAGGAGTCCAGTTCGTCCTCCTTGTGGTTCATGGTGTACACCACCGAGGTTTTGATTTTACGCGGATACAAGGTCTTGTACCCCGGCGTATAGGATAGATAGGGAAACAGCAGCCGCTCAAAGCACGAGCGCATTTCTCCAGTTTCGGTGCCGAGGTAAACCGGTGTGCCGAGAACGATTGCATCCGCATCATGGGCCTTGTCCAGGATCGGACTCAGACCGTCTTTGACAGCGCAACGGCCGTAGTTTTTGCCGCCGATGCGTTTGCATTCGAAACAGCTTCTGCATCCCTTGAATTCGAGATCGTATAAATGAACAAGTTCTGTTTCGGCGCCGAGATCCTGTGCGCCTTTCAGAACACCTTCCAGTAGTGTGGCGGTGCTCCAGCTTTTTCTGGGACTTCCGTTGATGGCGAGAATGTACATCTCTTTACCTCCAGGAATTGTTTTAGTATGTCAACGTGTTGCAAGAATTATGCAAGGCGGGGGTACAAAATGTTCACAATTGGAATCCACCTTGTTGGCAGTTTGCAGCAAAATGTGGAAGTCTGATTTCGCTGCATCCCATCACCAAGAAACGATTCCTTTCGACTGTTGTGCCTCACGATGCGGAAGTCTGTTAGAAATGAAGACACATGTTTTAAAAAAAGACAAGATTTGGCGTAAATCTGTTTGTATTTTTAACCTGGTTATCAATGATATCCATTGGTTCACTCTTTCGTGCTGAAATGTTTAACACCAAAAGTTGGCTCGGTGTTTGCTTTATCGTAAGTAAACCAATGATGCATCTTTTCAGGAGGCGATAGAATGCTTCAACCTTTTTCCTTTTTGTCCGCCACGGAAATCCGTTTTGGTTTCAATACGGTATCCACAGTGGCCGACGCATGCAAAAAATTACATCTTAGCAGTGTGCTGGTGGTCAGCGATCCGTTTATGGTTACAAGCGGTATGGTGAAAAAAGTTACCGATGTGCTCGAAGCCGAGAACATCACGCATAAAGTTTTCAGCGAATTTGAAGCCAGCCCGGCGGTATCTTCCGTGGAAAAAGCCTTCACGTTCATGAAGGAAAACGGTTTTCAAGGGGTTATCGGCTTCGGCGGCGGCAGTTCGTTGGATACTGCCAAAGCCGTTGCGCTGTTGCTGAACAATCCGCCCCCCATTTCTCAGTATTACGGCGTTGAGAACATCCCCGCGCAGAGCTGTCCGATGATCATGATTCCGACCACTGCCGGAACGGGAAGCGAAGTGTCCAACGCGTGCATTCTCAAAGACGACGTCACGCATGTGAAAAACGGCATCTGCAGTCGTTTTCTGATGGCGGATGTCGCTATCGTCGACCCCGCATTGACGACTTCCATGCCCCCCGCGCTTACGGCGGCCACGGGCATGGACGCCATGACCCACTGCATCGAGGGCTTCGTATCCAATAAAGCCAGTGAAATGACGCGCTATTTCCATCGCGAGGCCTTGCGCCTGATCAGCGGCAACCTGCGGAACGCCGTATGGAACGGCAGCCTGGAAGCCCGTTACAATGTCATGCTCGGGGCGACGTACGCGGGCTGGGCCATGTCCGTGGCCAGCCTGGGCGCCTGCCATGCCATGGCCTATCCTGTGGAAGGCAAGTTCGGCGCCTCCCATGGTGTGGCCAACGCCGCCTTGCTCCCGGCCGTGATGCGTTACAACGTGATCGGCAACCTGGGGCTGTTCCGTGAGATGGCCGTTGCCATGGGGGAAAGCGTTGACGGACTTTCCGAACGCGACGCCGCCATGAAAGCAGTTGTGGCGGTGGAAACCCTGGCCCGGGACATTGAAATTCTCACCCTGTCCCAGATAGGCATGACAGAAGCCGATGTCGAACCGTTCGCCGCCAGCTGCATCACCAACGAGCGGTTGATGGGCTTGAATCCGCGCAAAGTCACTCTGGAAGCCTGCAAGGCGATTTACAGAGACGCGCTTTAACCTGCGGTTAAGAGGGAACCTCCTTGGTCCGAGCCACCCTCACCGAATACTCGAAGCCGTTTCCAGCCCCATGGAATCGGCTTCGTTGACTCCTTCCAGCAACAATGGGGTCTAGGCAACAATTGCTTCAGGCTGGGCCTGCGGTAGCTTGCCGGTCCTTCCTCCACCAAGAGAGCACACTGACACCCCGGTGTGCTCTCTTTTTATATGGAGCTGCGGCCTTCCTAAGGATTCAGGAACTTCGGCCTGATCGCAGAGAGGTGTTAGGAAGACGCTACTCTGATTGACCTGATCCAGGGGAACCAGCGAGAATCTGATCTCGACAGGATGTTCAAATTTAAAAAAATGTTTAGAAAATTTACCCCGAGTTCTCACTGAAATGTTTTAAATGTGAACGTATTTTTTCCCTTGTAAGATAATCCCGCGTAGCCCTTCAATAATCTGCCTTGGCGCACATTTTGCCACAATATCTCAAACCCAGATTAAGCCGCATTATGCAATGTGGCGCATGTAGTTTGACAACAGACAACTCGTTTACTTCATTTTCAGGAAGTAAGCGGCCCAGGGAGGTTTTCCATGAGTAAGATTTTACGAGTAAACATGGCGAATTTGGTCTGTACTGAAGAGGCTGTTCCTGACGATCTCAAAGTCCTTGGCGGACGGTATGTGACATCCAAGCTGGTTTCCAAAGAAGTACCAGCGACATGTAATCCGCTGGGGCCGGACAACAAGCTCATCATTGCTCCCGGATTGCTGGCCGGATCGAATGCGCCGAGTTCCGGTCGCGTTTCAGTGGGGACCAAGTCGCCTCTGACAGGCGGCATCAAGGAAGCGAACGCCGGTACGCCCGCAGCTCAGGCTTTAGGAAAATTGGGCATCAAGGCCGTGATTCTGGAAAACTGGCCGGAAACCCCGGACGATAGCCTGGTCATGTGCATCAACAAAGATGGCGTACGTTTTGATATCGTCAACGACCTGAAGTTGAAGCGGACCACGGATACGGTTCGGTATCTGAAGGAAAAGTACGGCCAGACAATCAAAGTCGCCTGCATCGGCCCGGCCGGCGAACTGAAACTCTGCGGCGCGGGCATCTGCTTTGTGGATGCGGACGGCATGGCCAGCCGTTACGCCGCGCGCGGAGGCGTGGGCGCCGTCATGGGGAGCAAAGGCGTCAAAGCCATAGTCATTGACGATGAAGGACTCCCCCGCGTGTCTCCCCAGAATCCCGAGGCCTTCAAAGCAAGCATCAAAGGCTTTATCACCGGCCTGGGACAGGATGGCACCACCAAGAGCGGAGGCGCTTTGAATGCGGCCGGCACTCCGGGCGTTGTCCCTGTTATGAGCGAAGGGTTCAAAGGATTCCCCACGCGCAATTTCAGCATCGGCCACTGGAAGTATGGCGAGGTGTTTTGCGGTCAGCAACAGGCCGAACTGGTTAAAGAACGTAAAAGAGGCAAGATGGGGCACGGCTGCAATCCCGGATGCGTCATCAAATGTTCGAATGTCTTTCCGCACAAGGACGGCCGCCTGATAGCCTCCATTGAATATGAATCCGTAGGTCTTTTGGGATCGAATCTGGATTTGGACAGTTATGACGATATTGCCGATTTGATCAACGAATGTAATGAAATCGGTCTGGACACCATTGAAATCGGCGCTGCTTTGGGCGTTCTGATGGATGTTGGATATATCCCCTTTGGCGACGCCAAAAGTGCGAAAAGAATCATAGCGGAAGCCGGCGTCGGAACGCCCCTGGGCAGACTTGTCGGCAGCGGCGCCGAAGCCGTGGGCAAGGTCTTTGGCGCGTACCGCGTTCCGACAGTGAAAGGCCAGGCTCTGCCTGCCTATGATCCGAGAGCGGTCAAGGGCATCGGTTATACCTACGCCTCGAGCCCCATGGGTGCGGACCATACCGCCGGATACACCATCAACAGAGAAGTCTTTGCCTACAATGGTCAGTTGGATCCCTTTGTCTATGAGGGCAAAGCGAAATACTCCCAGGAAGAGCAGCTGGAGTCCGCGTTTCTGGATGCCAGCGGCTACTGCCTGTTCACGGTTTTCGGCTACATCGCCAATCCTGAAGCTCGAGATGAAATGCTGAAGTCGCTTTCCGCGTTTACAGGCATGGAGCTCAATGCCGACAATTATCATGACTATGCTCGGGAGATCATCGACGTCGAGTTGGCATTCAACAGGAAAGCCGGCTTGAACGAAGCGGCGGATATGCTTCCGGAGTTTTTCTACAAGGAAAGATTGCCTGAAGTAGATCAGCTCTTTGAGGCCACCCCGGAGATGATTCAGGAAACCTGGGCATAATGGCTTACCGCCCCGGCCCGAGGAATTGACAATCCGCTTTGCAGGAGTAATCACTCCTCTTTCGATTCACAGGGCCATTACGCCTGCCGCACCATGGAAAATCGGTGCGGCAGGTTGTCAATGAAGAGCCGCAACATTGAAGAGGGGATCCATGCTGGTCACCATCAAATTATTCCAGTTGTATCATCCGTATCTGGATGAACGGTTTGAATTGGATAACGGGGAACTGACCCTTGAGCTTGATGCAAATACCTGCGTCAGGGATGTGATAGATTTGCTCAGTATCCCTGAGGAAATGGTCAAGATTCTTCTGATCAACTCAAGACCGTGCACTTTTGATCAGACGCTCAAGGAAAAGGACCATATTTTTATTTTTCCTCCGGTCGCAGGAGGTTGAGTATCGGCTGCGGTAGCGCAGAATCTGTTTTCGTGCCCGGAAGGATCTTTCCCACGACAGAAATATGGCACTCCTCCGTCTCTTGCTGAAGCAAGGTCTCAAACGTTCCGGACGCAACCCTCTCGCCACGGGGGCATCCCTTGATTCGTCGTGGATTCAATTTTTATGAAAACTTGATATTTATTACGTTTTTAAATCAAGTGCAGGTGTAGTATGCAACATATTTTACGCGTTGATATGGCAAAAGGAACTGTCGAAAAAATTCTTTTACCTGAGAAATATGCAACACTCGGTGGGAGAGCTTTGACGGCACGCATGCTTTTAGAGGAAGTAAATCCAAAGTCTGAAGCACTTGGTCCGCATAATAAACTGATATTTGCCTGCGGTCTGTTTGCAGGTACAAATGTTTCCAGCAGCGGCAGGATCTCAATAGGTGCAAAAAGCCCTCTGACTGGCGGAATCAAGGAGAGCAACGGAGGAGGAGTAACAGCGCAGAGGATGGCGCGGGCAGGTCTGCGGGCAATTGTTGTAGAAGGTCTGCCTGATGACGACGAGATGAAACTGCTTGTCGTGGATGCTGATGGAGGAAAATTGGTCTCTGCCGCTGATTACGCGATGATGGGAGTGTATGATACGGCCAGGAAGCTTCAGGAGGAATATCCGGAGTCTGCTTTTACCTGCATTGGCCCTGCAGGCGAACTTCAGTTGTTGTCTGCGGGCATTACAACAGTTGATAAAGATGGAGACCCGGGTCGTTACAGCGCGCGGGGAGGCCTGGGGGCTGTGATGGGGGCCAAAAAACTGAAAGCCATAGTCATACGCGGCTCTGGAAAACGAATCCCTGTGGATAAAGAAGCCTTTTTGACCGCAGTGAAGGAGCTGAACAAGGCAATTGTCACATCGCCGCTCACTCCGGCTTACAGACAATATGGCACTTCGGCTCTGGTCGATGTAGTAAATGAGCTGAACGGCCTTCCAATCCGCAATTACAGCATCGGAAAAGATGATCGCGCCGGGCAAATAAGCGGCGCTCAAATGCATGACACCATCCTTGAGAGAGGCGGGGAGGGCCGGATAACGCACGCGTGCATGCCTGGTTGCCTGGTTGCCTGTTCCAACATCTACGCCGATAAAAACGGCAAAACCATTGTTTCGCCCATCGAGTATGAAAATATTGGAATGCTTGGATCCAATCTGGATCTCTGGGATCTGGATCAGATCGCGCATCTGAATCGGCAATGCAACGATATAGGTGTTGATACCATTGAATATGGTGCGGCGATTGGTGTGGCGATGGAGGCCGGTCTGCTTGAGTTCGGTGATTTTGACGCTGCTATGGATGCTCTTGATCAGATCAGGCGTGGTACGGTGTTCGGCAGACTTATCGGCAGCGGTGCCACCATCACCGGCAGAGTGCTGGGAGTGAGAAATATCCCCGCTGTAAAGGGACAGTCTTTGGCTGCCTATGATCCGCGTGCCATCAAGGGAATGGGTGTCACCTACGCCACGTCCGCAATGGGCGCCGACCACACGGCCGGACCTGCCGCACGCGGCAATTTCGACCACCAGAATCCGGAAGGGATGGCGAAGGTTTCACGCAATCTTCAGAAACTGTTGGGTGTTTTTGATTCCTTGGGCATGTGTCTTTTCACCATAAGCGGCGTTTCAGCCAACAAACAGCTGGTTATTGACGCATTGAACGCCCTTTTCGGCTGGAAACTCGACATTGCGTGGCTGAACGGCTTGTGCATTCGGATGCTGCAGGATGAAAAGCGTTTTAACGAACTCGCGGGCATCAATGATGCGCACCATCAACTCCCTGAAGCGTTTACGGAACGGAAAATGCCGGGCATCGATACGGTATTCGATGTTTCTGATGAAGATATTCAATCCGTCTTTGATTATGAAGCGGTGGATTAGTCTTGCTGCCGTCAGTCTGATTTAATAACGGATTCATGACTGAAAGTTGTAAGAGGCAATCTTGGTGCCGGGAAATGCAGGTTTGTGAAACGAACGCATTTTCCGGCATTTCATTTTAGTGTGTTCTGGAAGTCTTCTCCGGCGGGGGAATATGGATACGCGTCCGTCAGACTGCCAGCTGCGTAATGGATGCATCCGTTGCCGCAAGTCCCTGCGTACGGTCTATGCGCTGCACGGGCAGCAACAGTCCCTGTTCCAGCAGAAAGTGCAGAAAGCAGGTGGCGGCGAGCAGATCCGCGCAGCCGCCGGGGCTGATATTTTTTCGGATGAAGAGCTTGTCCATACGGGCGAGTTCCGCAATATCCACGCAGTTTCGCTCCAGCATTGTGATCGCGCAATTCCGGGCGAACTGTAATCCGTCCAGCCCCGTACGGTTGATGATGTTCGTATCGTCCACTCTGGTAATCAGGTGCAGCAGAGCCCGCAGCGCGCCGGACTGCAAGGACTGGCCTGTACGCAGAGTTTGTCGCAGCAGGGGGAGCGCTTCTTCAAAAATGTGCGGATATCCGGCTTGAGCCTGACCTCGTGCTCCGGCAATCCGGTAGTTCTGAAAACAGCGTTCACCGGCCGTGGGGCTGTCCGTTTGCGGCGCATCCGCCAGTTCTTTTTCCAAAAGTCGGCCGCACAGCGCGCGCGTATGGTGCTGCACAGCATACAGCCCTTGTCCGAGGCGTACCGCAAGAGTGGCTGCCGCGGTGAGCAGGCCGAGGGAGAAAATGGCGCCCTTGTGGGTGTTGACGCCGTTGGTGACGGCGTACATCGCCTGTTCCGCCCGGATTCCGAGAGGTTTGAGTTCCGCGAACAAAGCTCCGGCATTGTCGGTTTCCCAGGCAGCAACAGCGCACTGCAGCAGGAACGGACGCAAGCTGCGGGCGCTGGCAAGGAAAAGCCGCAGATTCATGTCCTGGTGCGCGCCGTTGTTGGCCCTGTCCACGAGACCGGGCTTGGGGGTCAGGCAGGCTTCATAGCACAAGGCCTGGTACGCGGCTCTGGCAACGCGGTACGGAGCCTGAGAGCGCTCGTCGTAAGCCTGACAACGGGATATCATTGGCGAGCTCCCAGATAATTGCGCAGATTTTCGCCCACAGTGATGGAAATTCCCAGTCCTCCGGCAACAGTACCGTTTTTATAAAGCGGGTAGCTGAAGACGACAAGGTAATTGCCGCTCAAACGGCTTTGGTAGGGTTTCAACGTGGCGCCGGGTTTGCCTGCCAGGGCTTCGTGCACAAAGGGACGGTCGTGAAGATCCAGAGGCGGCCCTTCATTGCCCTGGTTATACAGGATGCGGGTTTTGCCCTGAAGGTTGAAGATGAAGACGGCTTCCATCAGTCCGGATTTGAGCGACGTCTGTTTCAGGGTATTGTGTACGGCATCAGTGGTCATCCGGGTTTCTTCCAGAATATAATCCTGTGTGGATTTGGTCTTTGCAATAAATTCCACTTCGGAACGCCAGCGTTCGAGGAATTCGTCCAGGGCGTTGACCTGCATGTCGTTGATGAGTCCGCGCAGTATGGCGACCTGGTCATTCAGAGTGGCCACGGAGTCGTTGGCTTCCTGCATGGTCTGATTGTTGGTTGCGGATATGGTGCTGACGGTTTCAATGGCCTGGGTGACTTCTTCGGATGCTGCGGACTGCTCTTCCGATGCAGTGGCGATGGAACTCACCTGGCTGGCCGCGGAGGCGACCAGCTGGACGATTTCGTCCAGGACGGCAGCGGAAGCCGTGCTGTTGGCCCTGGTTGCTTCCATGGAGGCCACGGCCTCGTCCACATGGGCCATATTCTTTTGGGCGCTGGTCTGGATTCCCATGATGGAATCCGCGACAACTTTTGTTGCGGACTGGGTTTTTTCTGCCAGTTTGCGGACTTCGTCCGCGACGACCGCGAACCCCCGGCCGGCTTCGCCCGCCCGTGCCGCTTCAATGGCGGCATTGAGCGCCAGCAGGTTGGTCTGGTCGGCGATGTCCGAGATGACGTCTATGACTTCTCCGATCTCCTGAGCCCGTTTGCCCAAGGTGTCCACGTCGCCTTTCATCTCACGGGTCTTGGCGTCTATTTTGGCGATTTCGTTTCCCACGGACTGTACAATGCCCGCGCCTTCCTGGGCTTTGATCTGGGCCGACTCTGCAAGAGAAGCCGCGGATGCGGCGTTTTTCGCCACTTCAAATATGGCTGCGTTCATCTCCACCATGGCGGAAGCGGATTCGGACGCGCGGGCGGACTGGTCTTCCGCACTGTTGCCCGTATGCTCGATTTTCACCACAAGCTCAGAGGAAGCGGCGTCCACATTTCTGACGATATCTTCGAGTCTGGCAGCGGCCTGCATCATGCCTTCCGCTTTGGCGGATACTGCCTGGTTGGTGGCCTCCTTGGCCTGGTACAAGGCTTCCTCCGCCCGGAGATTTCCCTTTTCCGCATCCGTACGCGCCGTATTGGCACTGCATACGGATTCGTGCAGGGAAGCTACCATTCCGGTAATATTCTCAGCCAGTTGCGCCAGTTCAAAATTGTACGTACCAGCCAGCTCCCCGCCGCAGGTGTCCTGGGAGATTGCGCCGGTAAAGGCCATTAAATTTCTGACGGGACCGGCGACCTGTTTTTTTATCACCCAGAGAACCGTGCACAGCAGTAAAAGCACTCCTGCGGCGCCGCCGAAAAGAATCGGATTGCTCTGGGACCAGGCGAATCCGAGGCCGTTGTCGTTGGGTATGCTGGAGACGAGCAGCCACTGCGTGCCGGGGAGTTGCTTCCATGCCAGGATCCGGCTTTCGTCCCCGGACAGGCTGTGTCCGTCCGGCTGCGAAAGTACCGGCGCGTACGTCGTATTGCCGGAGAAATCACTGCCGGTGAGGGCGGTGTCGAGGTGCAGGACCACTTGTCCGTCTTTTGTCAGCAGGACAGAGTTGTTCCACGCGTCGCTTTTAGTAAAAAGCCGGTCCATGCCGATCCAGAAAATCAGACCGCCGAGAATTTTTCCGTTGTCCCGTACGGGCGCGTAAAAGGGCATGAGCCACTGTTGCGTACGGGGGCTGCGTACGGGGAGTGCGCTTACGCCCTGTTCGCCGGAAAGGATTGCGGAACGTACGGCTTCGGGCACAATCCCTGACTGCGTCATGCCGCTGTCTTCAGGCAGCTCCATGATTTTTTTTCCGGAACGGTCCAGCACAACAGCAGACTTCAAGCTCTCCGTAGCGGCGAATAGCGATTTCAGTTCCTCTTGAAACTTGTTCTCCGGGGGCGCATTTTCTTTTTGCATTAGCTCCTGGAGGGCATTACTCGCAGCAACCACGCGCAGGGTGGCGTGCCAGTGCTCCAGAAAAGCATCCAGTTCGGCGGTGAGCCCCGTATTGGCCTGCTCCATTTGCCGCGTATCAGTTTCCACGGCCAGGAGCTGATAGGAGCGGAAAACAAAAACCATGAGAATTGCGAGCAAAGCGAGGGCCAGAAACGCCACTGTGGCGGACAATACGCCCGCCAGTCCGTGTGCCTTGGGAGAGAGGAAAAACAGTTTACGCATGGTACCCGACCTGAATTGAAGAGTGTCATTAAAGAGGTACAAAATATTCGCGCCTGCCGTCTGATACTGCTACGTTTGCTGGGTACTGCCTGGTTTATTGCATCTGTCGCTTCAGCAGCAACACTGCTTCAATCGTGCTTTCAAAAAAACACGGATTTCTGTGAGGCTGCATACTCCTGCGGCCCCAGCTCGTACTGGTTGCGGCCCAGGCAATCCACGGCCACTGTGGCCGGAAAATTTTCCAGGACAAGGCGCCGGATGGCTTCCGTGCCCAGATCCTCGTAGGCCACAACCTCGCATTGAATAATGGCTTTGGCCATCAGGGCGGCAGCGCCTCCGGTGGCTGCGAAATAGACCGCGGTGACTGCTTTCATGGCCTCCACCACTTCCCGGCCGCGTTTTCCTTTGCCGATCATGCCCTTGAGGCCGTTGGCGAGTAGTTCGGGCGTATACCGGTCCATACGGTAGGAGGTCGTGGGTCCTGCCGAACCTATGACATGGCCGGGTCTTGCGGGTGTGGGGCCCAGGTAATACAGGGTCTGTCCTTTCAGATCGAAAGGAAGTTCCTCGCCGTTTGCCAGAGCCATGGCCAGTCGTTTATGGGCCGCGTCACGGGCCGTGTAGACCACGCCGTTCAGCAAAACCACATCGCCGGCTTGTAAAGAACGGATGTCCGTATCCTGCAGGGGTAATTGAATGCTTCGTGTCATGATTCTGCTCCCTCAAGCGTCCGGCTCGCATGTCTCGCCGCATGGCAGCAGAGATTCACCACAACGGGAATGGACGCGATGTGGGTGGGAAAGGAATTGATATGAACGGCCAGAGCGGTTGTGCGGCCGCCAAGTCCGCCGGGGCCGATGCCCAGCCTGTTGATATGCGTAAGCCAGGACTGCTCCAGCTGCGCGTAGTTCCGGTCCGAATTGCTGCTGCCCACCGGACGCGTCAAAGCCTGTTTTGCAAGCAGGGCGGCTTTTTCCACCGTCCCGCCGATGCCCACGCCCACGATGGAGGGCGGGCAGGTATTAGGGCCGGCGTCTTTGACGGTTTCCAGTACGAAGTCGCGAATGTCGTCGTGCGTATGGGATGGCACGAACATCCGCATCCGGCTGCAGTTTTCGCTGCCGAAGCCTTTGGGAACCGCGGTTAGTTTCAATCTGTCGCCGGGTACCAGCTCCGTATGAATAACTGCGGGAGTGTTGTCCTGGGTGTTTTTTCTGCCGAAAAGCGGATCTCCTACCACCGAAGCCCGCAGATAGCCCTCCGCATAGGCACGGCGTACGCCGTTGTTGACGGCCTGGGTGAAGTCGCCGCAAATCTGCAGATCTTGTCCCACTTGAGCGAAAAGGACCGCCATGCCGGTATCCTGGCAAATGGGGTAGTCCCCGTTGGCGGCGATTTTATAGCTGGCCATGAGCTGATCCAGCGTGCTTCTGGCGGAAGGCAGGGGCTCGTTCTCATAACAGGTACGCAATGTTTCCAGTATATCGTTGCCGATGCGGTAATTGGCCTGAATGAAGAGTTCGAACACCGTCTCTTCGATTTGTGTTGCTTGAAGTATTTTAGGCATTTACATGTTCCTGAGAATGGCGGGATTTGAGTTGTGCTCCCTCGGCGCTTTGCAGATAGGCCAGGGTGGTTTGAGGCACATAGCGTTGAATCAGTTCCCAATCCTCCCGGAGAAAGGCTTTTCTGACCTTGCTGGCGGAAATGACCTGGTTTTGCGCCTGAATACGCGGGAATTCGAAGAATTCGATGCCGGCCCCGGGCAGCAGCTCCGCCATGGTTTCGTTATACAGGCGCGTCAGCTCATCTTCCGGTTCCTGGCCGACAAAGCGCTTGCAGAGCGACAGCGCCGGAGCGATGTGCCTGGTAAACAGAGAGACATCCAACTGAGCTTGAGCTTTGGCAAGCACGTCCGCCTTTTTGATGAAATAGCGGGGAAAAGTAGCTGTGGAGATGACATACTCCCCCCCGCCAAGCACGATGCAATTTGTAAGATCCGCGGTCCCCTGCCGGACGAGAGCGCTGCGTACGGAATAGGGGAAAAACGTCGTATTTTCTTCCAGGACAATAATATACAGTCTGTCGCAGCGTTGAAGCGCCTGCTCCACCAGCCAGCGGTGGCCCAGAGTGAAAGGGTTGGCGTTCATGACGATGCAGCCGCAATCTCCCGGATCCGGCGAAGCCTGTCGGCGCAGCCCGTTGATGTAGCCGCCCAGCGCGTCGGGACCGCATTCCATCAAAACGGCATCTTCCGCACTGGCCAGAAGACGAAATCCGAGGGATGCGAAAACGGCCTGGTGCGCGGGTTTGGTGTAGACCTGCGGGGACAGGACATCATGCTCGAAAAGCCTTTTGCGCAGGGCTTCGACGATGACGCCCGTCAGTCCGCGGCTTCGGCTGTCCTGGCTGACCGCAATCTGGCGCAGCACTCTGCCGAGATAGGCGCCGGTGGCCACCAGGCGGTCCTGTTCATAAACAAGAACAGCCTCCTGAATGGCGTCGGACGGATCCAGGTCAGTGCTTTCCAGTAGTTGCCTGCGTTCCTGGAGCTGTCCGGCCTCTTCCTCGCTGCTCCAGCGGATTGCAACATTCCCGGAAGCGTTCATCACGCGTTCTCCACCTGGCGGATGACGTCTATCAGCGTTCCGTCGCGGTATTCAATGGCCGCAATGATATTGTCCGTATAGGAGAGAGGTTCGGGCTTGCCGCAGAGGTGGTCTGCCGCGTCTTTAAGCTCCTCTATGGAGCGGACGGGCAATCCCACAGCGCGGAATTTGTCGGCCAGCTCCTTTCGCAGGGGATTGACGGCAATGCCTCTGTCCGTGACAAGCACATCGACGGTTTCGCCCGGCGTATTGATTGTTTCCACCCGGTCGACAACCACCGGCATACGGGCCCTGTTGAGTGTCGCGACGATGACGCACAACTTGCTGCCCGCCGCCGCATCCGCATGGCCTCCGGATCCGCCCATGATCGAGCCGTCGGATCCCGTGGTCACATTGACGTTGAAATCCAGATCTATTTCCGTGGCGCCCAGGATAACCACGTCCAGCATATTGACCACAGCGCCTTTGGTGTGCGGGTTGCTGTAAGTGGAGCAGGTGATTTCCCGGTGGCGGGGGTCATTGCGCAAGGATTCCACCGCGCCCAGGTCAAAGCACTGCGTATCCAGGAGCATTTCGAACAGACCGCCCTGCAGCATTTCCACCATGGTCTGGGTTATGCCACCGAGTCCGAAGCTGCCTTTGATTCCTGTGGTACGCATACGTTCGCCGATATAACTGGCCACTGCCAGTGAGATCCCTCCGGCGCCGGTCTGCAGCGAAAAACCATCCTTGAAGTAGCCGCTGTTGGCCACGGCTTCGGCTGTCATCCTGGCGATGCGTCTGCCGATGGGATCACGGGTTATGCGCGTGGTGCCGGAAACGATTTCCTCCGGATTGCCGATACGGTCCACCTTGACGACATAGTCGATCAGCCCCTGGTCTATGGAAACGCTTTGCAAGGGGTAGGGCAGCAGATTGTCGGTAATGGCGATGGAACAGGATGCGTAGCGCGCATCCGAGGTGGCATAGCCGAACGAACCGAAAGCTGAGGGGCCGTTGATGGCATTGAGGTTGCCGTAAGTATCCGCGCTGGGAGTGGCGATAAAGGCCACATCGACCTTCAGGTCGCCGGACTCGAGAGCCCGATCGCGTCCGCCGTGCGTCCGCATGACGACCGGATGCCGGAGCAGTCCGTTGCTGATGCTTTTGGCAAGCCCGCCGGTGATGTAATTGGCTTCAATGCGTTCAACAACGCCCCGGCGTACGTAGTCTTCGAGAAAGCTGTGGCAGTCGAACAGACCTGAAGCCGCAATGGTCAGCCCGCTGATTCCTGCCCGGTCGATGGCTTCCAGAACCTGGCGGACGACCAGGTCGCCATTACGCAGGTGATGATGAAAGGATATCGTCATCCCGTCGGCCAGACCTGAGGCGGCAATGGCCTGCTCAATGGTATCCAGAAGTTTGCTTTCTCCCGGATAAAGGGCTTTGCATTTTACAGAGGTACGTACCTGGCGGCCGCGGGTGGCAAAAGCTCCCTGAAAGAGCGTACTGTTGAGATCGCGTAAAAGCGTGTCGGGAATTTCGCGGAGGATGCTGTTTTTCATATGTTGCCTCCCTGGGCGGCATGCAAAGCCAAGGTTTTTTCCGCCCGCTTGATAATCGGCAAATCAATCATTTTATTGTCCAGTGATATTGCGCCTTTTGCTTTGTTTGCAGGATCGGACACCAGCTCTATCACGCGTTTGGCCCAGGTAATTTCTTCTTCGGTCGGGCGAAAAGTCTGTTGGATGATGTGTATCTGGTGGGGATTGATGGAAAGTTTGCCTGTAAATCCCAAACGTTTGGCAAGGGCTGCATCCTGTTGGAGAGCCTCGTTGTCGGCTATTCCGACAAAGGGCGTATCCAGTGCTTCAAGACCAAAGGCATGGGCCTTGTTACAGACCCGGGAGCGGGCATAGAGAATTTCTTCTCCGGATACGGATCGTTCGATGCCCATGTCCAGGCAATAGTCCTCCGCTCCGAGCAGCAGGGCAAAAACCCTTGGCGTGGAGAGGATGATTTTTTCCAGATTTTCCAGCGAGGAAGCGGATTCAATCAGCGCCGCAATTTTGGTTGAACAATTCCAGGAGTCCAGCAGGATATGTATTTCTTCCAGAAAGTCGGCCTGGGCTTTGGGAACCACGATCATTTTAACGTCGTGGTTTTTGACCAGTTCCAGGTCCTCCCGCCAGCATCCTTCGGAACAATTTATCCGGACTGCAACGTTTTGCTCGGAAAACAGGGGCAGGGCCTGTTGTAGAAGAGACCGGGCCGCATCCTTTTCATCCGGATGTACCGCGTCTTCAAGATCGAAGATCAGCGAATCTGGCTGGAGCGAAAGACCGGCATTGATCATGCGCGGCGATGATGCAGGAATAAACAGACTGCACAAACCTAACATACACTCCCCCGTTCGATGGCAGTAATGAGTCTTGCTCGAATGCAGTAATCAAGAGCTCCCTGGTCCGTAATGGAAACAGAGCCTTTATCCACTTCCAGTTCCTTGAGGATATTTTCAACAAGAGAGCGAATGTGTTTGCCGAAGCGCTGTTTGACGCTGCTCTCCAAATGAATTTGCAGGATATCATCCGGACTTACGACAATAAGACAATCGCATGACTCCAGGGAACCGGCTATTGCTTTATGTTCTATCTTCATATCGCGTCCTTTACTATTCTCTGTATGATATGAGTTTGGGTAATGGCAGAGTCATTGGTTTTGTATGGAGACCCGCTATAGTTGTTTATGGCAGGCCATAGGCTGGAGATTTTAGGAGGAACCTGTATCTGAGCTTCAGAAAGAATAGTATCAACTGAATCGTTGGGATTAGTTTTATATTCAGAAATAATGGTTTCAATTCTATCTGTAAGTTGCTCTAGGGAATGCTTCTGTGATCTTGCACAGAAAGCAGCTTTGTCTTCACATAAGTAACATTTTCTTTCATGGTATCCAAAATTGATACGTGAAATTTTTTTTCCATTCTTACTGATTACATCAATATCAAAAAGACGGCCAAGAGGATGCAGTTCTTCAATTTTAAGTGAAATTTTTTTTGTTTTTTTTGCATCATAAGGAATAGAAAATAAAGCTTCGCTTCCTGTGGGAAGATGTATTTTTTTAACTTTTATTACAGGAAAGGTTTTCATGATAATTTTTGTGCCGACTTCATGTGCAAATTCATAGTTTTCAGATTGTTTACATATGCCAGGTATATTGAGCGTGAATGATATAAGCGTATTCCTGTAATTTTCGATCCATTTTGTCTGGCGCACAGCCCGATCTTCTTTGCTTTGTAGTATTGCTTCAGGAGTAGTCATGATCACAGCTCAATCCGTTTTAAGGTGTCGGTGATAAAAAAAAGCAAATAACACGCCAAATTTGAGTTTTACGGGGTGCCGCGGTTCTTTTTCTGATTGAGAAAAAACAGTTAAGAAAATAAACAGTTCTTCGTGTGTTTTTGTCTTTATTTACGACAATTGTTTTTATTTTTAACGTTCCGGGTTGTTGAGAAATTCAACTATTCTTAATTGGGCCGGACTGGCTCCTTTCTTTTTGTCCGGCAGGATAAGAGTTGCATAAAATAAGAAAAATATCCAATTTGCTATATAGTTAATTTGTTTAAATGTTTCTTGTTTTTAGCCGGAATAATTTTTTGTGTCGCTTTCCTGTGAACCGGCATGAGAAAGAGGGAAAGCAAAAGAGTGTTTTGGGTGGCGACAGGGCCGGTTACCGGCCCTGTCGCAGGTTGCTACGGAATGGATTAGCGTTGCGGAAGTATTTGTTTACTCCTGAGCGGGTATGCACGGGAGGATAATGTATTTCCAGAGCGCTCCGCCGACGACGCCGCCGAGCAGGGGGCCTACGGTCCAGATGTACCAGGGGCCGCCCACGCCGCTTGCCGGACCGGGAAAGGACGCCTGCCCCCAGCCGAGCATCCAGGTGACAATACGCGGACCGAGATCTCGGGCGGGGTTGATGCCGGCCATGGTTGCCGGGCTGAATACCGCGATGATGTAACCCACCACGGCGCCGATGATGATGGCGAAAATGGGCAGAGAAGGCTTGAAGGCGTTTTTGGGATCAATACAAGCGAAAAGCATGACAACCAGAAACATGGTGGCGAACATTTCGCTCATGATGGCCTTGAATACGGGCATAACGCCGGCATCCCAGTTTAGAGCTGCTGCGAAAAGCGGATGCGGCGCGTAACAGTTGAAGATCATAGCCGATTTCTGGGATTCCATGGTGCCGCGTACGATGTTATTGGCCGCTTCCCAACTGGTGATCATGCCGCCGCAGAGGTAATACAGGAATAACGCTCCCATGCCCCAGCCGAGAATCTGAGCGATCCAGTAAGGGATGACGTCCTTTTTCGGAAAACCTCCGTACAAGGACAATGCCAGCGTTACGGCCGGGTTGATATGGCAGCCGCCCACGGCTGCGGTGAGATAGATCGCGAAAGTGATGGCCATGGCGAAAATCACGCTGGCCGCGCCCAATCCGTAACCTCCGGTGGTGATGGCCACCGCAAGACACATCAATCCCAGAAAAGCTGTGATCCAGCCCCCGATAAATTCACCCAGCAATTTTTTCATCAAAGAATTCGACATTACGAGTTCCTCCTCGAAATGAACCACGAATAATTCATTTCCTCATGGTTTGACTGTTCGAACCGACTTGTTTCCCAAACGCGCAGGACTTTTCATCTGCGCAGCAGGCGTGGCTTCCCAAGGCCTCCTGCTGCACTCCCTGCCTGCTCTTGCGGCGCCGGGACGGATTGCCGATGCATGGGCCCGCACTAGAAAATGAAGGCCAGGCGCAAACCAAGGGTGCTTGTTCTGATGCCGTTATAGAGGGCGGCATCCGTTTTAAAGTAGGTCAGCAATTGCGTGGTATCCGTGAGCATGTATCCGAAGGAAACGCCCACTGTGTGCCGGCTGTCCCAATCATTCATTGAAACGCCGTCTACGGTTGTTTCACCGGCGTATCTGTAGAAATAGTCAGCGGAACCAAAGAATTGCTTTGTGAAACTGTAGCTGAAGTGCGCTTCACCGCCGACGCTCGGATCCTGAGACATGGTGGATTTTTCGCCGTAGGCGTTAAGAACGTCTTCGTTATTGAAGTAGAATTCGCAGTTCACGGTGAGTTCGAGCCAGGCATTCTCGCCAAAGCCCTTGGCCACGGTCATTTCCTGCTTGGTGGTGAAACGGTTGCCACCCAGGTTGACGGCATTGGTGCTGTCGTATTGTCCTGTAGGCAGTGTGAAGTACGGTGTGTAGGCGAAAATGAACTTGTTTTCTTTGTCGTTAATGAACCAGATGGTGGCGGCCAGAGTCAGGTCGCCGATTCCAGAGGACTGCGAGTCGATAAGGCTGGCTTCTCCAACCGGCAGAATGAACTGCGGGTCGATGGTGAACGGGCCGATTTGCGTGAAGTATACGGGTCTGATCAGGCCGACGTTGGAGACCAGGTCCGTAGAGATGTTTTCCTTTTTGCCTTTGGCGTAATAATCGTTGCCAAAAGCATGTTCATAGTAAAAGGCCATGAAAAAATGACCCGGATCCAGGGGGATGTAGTCCCGCGCGTTGTTGGCGAAGGCATTGAAGGGCAGCAGCAGAATGGCGCAAAAGGAAATGGCATAAAGTAGGGTTTTCACAATACGCTCCATAGGATATTCTATATTGTCTGGACAAAACTATCCATTATCGGGGGTTGAGATATCCCAACCCCCGATTCCAAAGAACCCAGTGTCTCATGTCAAATCGATGCGCGCGGTGTTGTGTGCCTGAATAAACCGCGAGCAGCGTCTCTATGACTTATTGGTACGTATCGTATACTCTGCCCAGGAACTCTTTTACGCCGTTTTCATTGAGTTCGGAGGGGATGAAGGGGAAGCAATTGTCTTCGACAACCATATCGTAAATGCCCACGGTATCTTCACGGGAGAATCCGTAGTCTTTGATGGATTTCACTTCGAGTTTGCGCATGAAATCGCGGATGCTGTCTGCTACCAGATCGCCCAGTTCTTCATTGGTGATGTTGTCTTTCATTTCGAGTCCCAAGGCTTCGGCTACCTTTTTGACTCTGTCCGGAACGGCCTGTGCGCTGTAGCGCATGACTTCCGGGAGGGCCCAGGCGCAGGAAATGCCGTGGGCAACATGAAACTTGGCGCCCATGCACTGGGAAAAGGCGTGTCCCAGATGGCAGCAGGTGTCGGTAAAGCCCATTCCTGCGAAGTTGGAGGCCAGCATCATGTTTTGACGTGCTTCTTTGTTGGTAGGTTCGAAAACTGCGATGGGCAGCCATTTGATGATCAGTTTGATGGCTTCAATGTCGAACAGGTCCGATTTGGGGTTGGGAATATTGCAGGTCAGAGATTCGGCCGCATGGGCGAACGCGTCCAGACCTGTTGATGCTGTCAGATGCTTGGGAAGCGAGTAGGTCAGCTCGGGGTCGCAAATGGCCAGAGAGGCAGTGGTCAGGCAGACTTTTTTGGCGCCGGTCTTGGAATCGGTGATAACGGAGTAAATGGTGTTTTCACTTCCCGTTCCGGCAGTGGTCGGAATGCAGATCAGGGGAGAGGGCTTTTTGTAGTCCCAGCTTCCATAGTACTGAGAGATGGGGGCGGGATTAGTGGTCAGGAGGTTAATGCCCTTGGCAGCGTCCAGCACACTTCCACCACCAACGGCAACGATGCCGTCGATCTTCTGTTCCACGGCAAATTTGCCGCCCGCCTCAATTTCGTGATCCTTGGGGTCCGGAGAAATGTCCGAGAATACAACGACTTCTAGTCCCTCATCTTCCAGAAGTTTTTGGACCTTGCCGGGTACATCCGTGGCCAGCAAACCGGGGTCCGTCACCAGCAATACTTTTGAACTGCCCAGCTCTTTTGCTTTTTCGCCTACAACGGATACGGCACCGGTTCCAAAAACTGTCGGGTTGGTTTGGGTGTACGTTGTGATAGCCATTGTGCGTCTCCTCCTGATTCTGTTGATGGTGTTTCAAAAGTTTTCAAGCCAGATTCTGTACTTTTGTATAATCACTACCTACTATTTTAGGTGGAACACATATTGAGAAGTTTTTCAGACAGTTCAGTAAACTATATTTTTATAATAAGAATGTTGTGGATTTTTTATATTCCACTGTAAGTCTAACCTTACTATTCTTAAAATTTATATTATTTTGTAGTCATAACAATATGATATTGTAAGCAAGCCCAAAAAATGCATTGAGTAGAATCGCTCTGAAAAATTAAAAAAAATTAAAAATTGTAAAAAATCTATAATTATAAATAATAAGGCTCAAATTCGTACGTTGTATTGGTGTTTTTCGCGCAAAAGTTTCCATTATCTGTATTGTGGCTGCTTACACTACAGATTTATTTTTTGCTGCTCTAGTTTTTAATCTTACAAATTAAGATAAAGCAAATTCCAAGCCAAAAAGTTGTGTCACGTTTATAAGCTTTTTATTGACTTTGAACGAGTTGCTGTTTATAAATTAAACAAAAGACGTAAACTCGCATTCTATTTTTTAACATGTATTGCGATTTTGAACATGCTGGGAATCGTTCAGTGTCTTGGTCCGGTCTCCAGCAGAATCCGCAAGCAGCCCCGGCAAGGTTTGCGGTAGTAGCTGCAGGTGCGGTCCGGCATCCGGGGCGTTGCAGCCCCTCAGACGGTCCTTTTCCTGCAATAAAAATGCAAACATGTTTCCCGAAGGAATTTGCAGCCCTTGGCCGAGTCTCGTGGCTTTTGAAACAGCGGGTTGTGTTCCTTAATGATTTTAGCAGGTGCCGGGTACAAAAAAGGAATGAGCATGGCGTCAACACTCATCATCACATCTCCCACATCTCAGTTTACCGAGATGATTCGCAGTGTTTCCGACGAGCTGGACTTTCAATGTATTATTATCGAGGCTGTCCTCAAGCGAGCGCGGGATAAAACCCTGGACTGTTGCCGTGAAAACGACATTGCCGCGATCATCAGCAGGGGCGGCACTGCGGAAATGATCCGCAGCGTCACGGATATTCCCGTACTCGAGGCAGCGGCCAATGATTTCGACATTCTCATCTCTCTGATGGATGCCATGGCCATATCCTCCCGGATTGCATACGTCTTTTATGCCAATGATGTGATCGACGAACTCCCCAGAGTTACCGAACTGCTTAAAATCGACGTCAAGCAGTATTGTTTTAAAAACGACGCCGAAATGTTGCAGGCCATAAAAAAAGCCCGTCAGGACGGGAACGAGGTCATTGTCAGCGGCAGCGACAGCGCGCGGAGAAAATGCGATGCATTGGGGCTGCCGTGCGTCCTGGTCAACACCAGCCGCAGGACCATTATCGAACTCATCAGCAGGGCGAAGCTGATTCGAAACATCAGGGACAGGGAAATTGAACATCGCAAGCAGTTGATGACCACGTTCGATCTCGTGCCGGAATCGATTTTTTACCTGGATGCCGACAACAAGGTAACGCTGGTTAATCGCGCAGGGTTGGGGATGCTCGAACTGGAGCACGAAAGCGACATTCTGGACAAGCCCATCACTGATTTTATTTCCAGCGATGTTTTCGTCAATGTCATCAAGGATCGCAGGCAGCATAGCGGAAGGGTTGTCGATGTTCTCGGTAAAACGGCCCTGTTGCGTTCGGCCCCGGTGTGTATCGATTCCAAATTTTTAGGGACCGTGCTCAGTCTGCAACGGGCTTCCGAAGTGGAAAAACTCGAACACGCGGTCCGTCGCGAGGCGCTCTCCACAGGCATGACGGCGCGTTCGCATTTTTCCGACCTCGAACGTTCGGCGCGCTCAAGATCCATGCAGAAATGTCTGACCAGGGCTCTGCGGTACGCGGAGACCAACAGCACAATCCTGATAATCGGCGAGAGCGGAACCGGAAAGGAGCTCCTGGCACAGAGCATTCACAATGCCTCCCCCAGGCGCAACCGGCCTTTCGTTGCCCTGAACTGCGCGGCATTGCCGCAGACGCTGCTGGAAAGTGAACTGTTCGGTTATGATGAGGGGGCCTTTTCCGGCGCCAAGCGCGGCGGAAAACCCGGCTATTTCGAACTGGCCCACGGCGGCACTATTTTTCTGGATGAACTGGGGTTGCTGCCGCTGAATGTCCAGATGCAGTTGCTTCGCGTACTGCAGGAAAAACAGGTCCTGCGCGTAGGGGGCAGAAAGATGATTCCCGTGGACGTACGCGTTGTGGCCGCAACCAACGCCAATCTGGAAGAAAAGGTGCGGGAAGGGAGCTTCCGGCAGGATTTATTCTACCGGATCAGTGTGTTGCATATCGCCATCCCGCCTCTGCGCAAACGGCTGCAGGACATCCCCCAGCTTGTCGATGATTATTTGAAAATTTTTTGTAAGGAAAACAACAAAAATATCACGCGTTGCGACGACGCACTGCTTAACGTACTGCAGCGTCATGACTGGCCGGGCAATGTCCGCGAGCTGGTCAACTACATGGTTCGCCTGGTGGTCTGTTCGCCAGGACCGTTGCTGACCGTAGAAGACCTGGACCGTTCGGACATTCATTTGAACAGTTGTTCGGAGAATGAATCCGAGCGTACTGTGGTTCCGGAAATAAACAGGCCGGAAGAAGATACGGTCCCTGAAGAATCGCTCAGCGATGCGTTCATCCACCTGCGTCCCAACACCATGGAGCGTATGGAGCAGGAGATCATCCGTTGGCATATGGAGCGTTACGAGGGAAATCGTCTGAAAATCTGCGACGAATTGCAGATCAGCAGGACTACGTTGTGGAAGAAGCTGAAAGCCATGGAAACCGGCCTTCCCAACTAGCGCATTTGAGTTTCGCACAAGGCATTTATCTGAAACAATGAGCTGATTGTTTCAGATAAATGCACAAAAGCATCCGCCCCTTTTCGAGGCTAAGATGTCCTAAAAGATGCGCGCGCGCCTGATAGCGTCCACAGCCTCTTGCAGTGTTGCCGTATTCTGCACCAGCGCCATACGTACGTGCCCTTGCCCCATACGTCCGAAGGCCTCTCCGGGGGCCACGAGTACGCCGGTTTTCTCCAGCAGCAATTTGCAGAACTCCAGCGAAGAACCAAAGTGTTGCGGAATAGGTGCCCAGACGAACAGGGTTCCTTGCGGACGTGGCACGTTCCAGCCCAGCCCGGAAAGCCCCTTGCACAAAATGTTGCGCCTTTTTTCATACCTGGAGCAGGTATCCTCAACGATCCGCTGATCTCCTGTCAGCGCGGCTATGGCGGCATCCTGAATCGGTAAAAAAATACCGTAATCCAGATTTGATTTTAATTGCTGCAGCTGGCTGCAGATCTGCCGGTTGCCAAGGCAGAAACCGACACGCATGCCTGGGGTGCCGTAGGGCTTGGAGAGCGAATTGAACTCTATGCCAACGTCCATTGCCCCGTCATAGGATAAGAAACTTTTGGATTTTTTGCCGTCGAAAACAATGTCGCTGTAAGCATGGTCGTGCAGCACCACAATGGAGTGCTTTTTGGCGAATCCAATGAGCTTTATGAAAAACGCATCATCAGCAACAGCGCATGTCGGGTTGTTGGGGTACGAGACATACAGCAACTTGGCCCTGTTTGCGACGGCTTCGGGTATCGCATCCACGTCAACAAGGTAGTTGTTTTCCCGCCGCTGTTCCATGTAATGGATTTCCGCTCCCGCCAGCTTGGGCCCGGAGATAAAGGCCGGGTAGTACGGGTCCGGCACAAGAACGACATCCCCCTGATTCACCACCGCCAGGGCGATATGGGCGAGCCCCTCCTGGGAACCCAGCAGGGGGACTATTTCCGAACAAGGATCCAGAGTCACGGAAAACCGGCGTTGATACCAGTCCGCGACAGCTGGGCATAATTGCTCCCGCTCGGCAATGGGATACACATAGTTCGAGGGATCTGAAACGGATTCCGCCAGCGTGCGCAGGATATGGTCTGCAGGGGGGATGTCCGGAGCGCCGATGCTGAGGTCGATGACAGGGGCTCCCTGGGCCAGCCGCTCCTGTTTCATCGCATTCAAAACAGAAAAGATCCCAGGCTGAAACGAAGCCATTTTTTCGGAGCAGTGCATTGATTTTCCAAGGAAGTTTGAACTGAAGCCGGAAACGGTCGTCCCCGGCTTCAGTTCGGATGAGGCAGGAGCCTGGAGGTTATTTTTTTACAGGATGGGCCTGCAGCCAGTCCAAACGTTCGTACAGATCGCAGCCGAGGTTCCACGGGGCGGGAGTTTCTTCTTTGCCCTGCTTTTTGGCTTCCATGGCTGCCTTGATTTTATCCGGGGTGGCCGGAAGAGTGAACATGCGCGTACCTGTCGCGTTGGCAATGGCGTTCAGAATGGCGACATGTCCGGCGCTCTGAAAGGCTTCGGCGCATCCGGTCGAACCATGGGGGCCGTTGCTGCGCGGGGTTTCATGGAAGATGACTTCCAGATCGTCAGGAACCTGAACGCATTGCGGAATGCCGGCGCCGAGCATGGTGGCGTGTTTCTTCACGTCGTCATAGTTTTCCTGCAGAGCGTATCCGATGGAATGCGAAATGCTTCCGTAGGCCTGCCCCAGAACGGCATTGTAATTGCCCACCACGCCGATGTCCGTGACCATTTTCATGGACAGCACGGTGGCTTTGCCAGTGGCTGCGTCCACCTCGACTTCGCTGAGCAGCAGGCAGTAGTTTTGGGCGAACGCCCCGTATCCGTGCCCGGTGTCCGGATCAATGTCTTCCCAGATGCCCACGGTTTCATAGGAGCCGGTATAGCGGGTGGGGATGCCCTGTTCCTGCATTTCCTGAAAGGTACGGTAGCCGCCTTCCGGTTTGCTCATGGCTTCCAGAAGTTTTGCCGCGGCATCCAGAGTGGCCTGGCCGGCAGCGTGGTGCGAGCGGCTGGCGGATGCGGGACCGGTGTCCGGACAGGTTTTGGTGTCGTTCTGGACCACGTGGATCTGGTCCGGATGCAGATTGAGCTGCTTTAAGGCTTCATGCGCGTGAGTCAGTGCGCCGATATCCGCGCCTTGTCCCATGTCTTCCCAACAGCTGTAATGGGTTATGGATCCGTCCGGGTTCAGTTCGAGATCCACTTCGCAGTGGTCGGGGCACTTGCCGACGTGATACCCGCCCCAGGAAACGCCGACTCCGCGTAATTTATCAATGGAATTCAGGCCCTTGGCGCGTTCTTTGGCCTTTTCATAATAGGGCCGCATCACGTCCATCATGCTTTTCATGGGGTACTCGCGAAACGGGACGGAATTGGTGCACAAATCGCCTTCCTGGGCCACGTTGCGGTAGCGGAATTCAAACGGATCGATTCCGGCTTTTTCCGCAAGCATATCCACAAGCTGTTCGCTGGCGGTGTACGTCTGGGGCGAGCCGAAGGCCCTGTAGGCGATGCCGAAGGCATGGTTGGTGAACGCGGTCTGCACCAGGCCCCGCATGTTGGGGATGGAATACGGGTAGCCGAAGAAGCGGCAGATTTTGGAGGTCAGGTTGGAAGCCAGATCGCTGTATGCGCCGTGGTCCACACCTGCATGAAAATCCATTGCCGTGAATTTTCCTTCGGCGTCGCAGGCCAGCCGCGCGTTGATATGAACCGGGGCGCGTTTACCTGTGAAATGCTGGTGCTCCGCATAGGAAAAGGTCAGGGAGACGGGTTTATCCAGAGCCAGGGCGCATACGGCCGTCAGGGCGTAGGACGCGCTGGCCATGCTGTAGCCGAAACTGCCGCCCGTGGGATTCAAGACCATGCGGATTTTTTCTTTGGGAAGGCCGATGGCGCTGGCCATGGAACCGATGTTGCCGTACAGGTTCTGGCTTTTGCAATGAATGACCATGGTGCCTGTTTCATCCAGGTAAGCCTGCACGGTATCCGGCTCGATGGGCAGGTGGGGCTGGCGGCTGGTACGGAAGCTTCCTGCCACGACATGGGAGGATTTGTCCATGACGGCAGCGGCGCTTTCCCCCTTGAAAAGGGGCTGCTCGAGGTAGACATTGGGAGTGCCTTCGTGGATCTCCTGCGCGTCGGGAGCAGCAGCGTCGACAAAGTTCAGATATTCCGGCAGGGGCTCGAAATCGATGCTGACGGCAGCGGCGGCCTCGCGGGCCTGTTCCCGGGTGACGGCTGCGACAACGGCCACCACGTCGCCGTACCGAAAGACTTTTTCATCGCAGATGACCGGACGGTCCAGTCCGTCGCAATAGCCGCGTACGACGCTGAGTATGGAGACCAGCCGGTTGGTGCCTTTGACATCCTTCGCGGTGATGATTTTGACAACACCCGGCATGCTTTCGGCCTTGGAAAAGTCTATCCCCTTGATTCGGGCATGATGTTGTTTCCCCATAACGACAGCCAGATGCAGGGTGTCCGGGGAGAGCTTCTGCGCCAGATCATCGCCGAAGTCGCACGTGCCGAGTACCTTGGGCAGCGCAGTGGGTTTCGGATACGCGGTGCCGTATAGCTTTTCGCCTTTGGTGACCGTCACAATGATATCCGCCATGGTTTTTTCACCGCGCATCACGGCAGCGGCGGCCATCACAGCGTCCACTATGGGTTTATAACCAGTGCAGCGGCATACGTTGCGATGTTTTGTGAACCAGTCCCTGACTTCCTGGCGGGTGGGGTTGGGGTTTTTATCCAAAAGGCCTTTGGCGGCCATGATAAAACCTGGCGTACAAAAACCGCACTGCACGCCTCCGTATGTGATGAACGCCTGCTGGATCGGATGCAGGTTGTCGGCAGTGCCCAGTCCTTCGATTGTTTCAACTCTGGCATAATCGCTGACCGTTTTCATTTTTTTCACGCACGAACGGACCACCTCTCCATCCAGCAAAACAGAACACGCTCCGCATTGTCCGGAGTTACAGCCGACTTTCGTACCTGTTCCGACAAAGCGACGGACTATATCTGCAAGAGAGTCTTTCTCCGGGTTACAGACGATCACTTTCTCAGTTCCGTTGATAATAAGCGTCATTTTTCTAAAGTTCATAACTTTCCCTCTAAGCACGTAATTAGGTATGGACACTGGCGATTGGGCAACATGGAAGTGCTGTCCGGTACGGGTGTGTTTAAAATCTGAATTCGATCATTGGTCACTCAATGATTTGTCACGGATATTTCAAGTTTCATTCCAAGATTTCTCAAACCGTCATTATTACGCTGTTTGAGAGTCCAATGGGAAAGGGGGGAAAGAACTCTGAATAAAATGGAATGCCGGAACCTCTGGCGATCCATTTGCTATCTTCGATTCCTCTATTTTTCATTGAAAAGCGTACGGTCAGAGTGGGGAGATAAAAGCCGGCAGGTTCAGTGCTGACGAAATTAAACGCGGTTGTTTATAAAATGAATATAATTTTTCGATTGTGTTTATTTTTTAAACAGAATGTCCGCGCCTGGATCATTTTCGTCCGGTACAGGGCTGTTGGGGCGGAAGATAGGGACAGGAGCAGCCTGTTCAGTTCACTAATTTCTAAAAAAGCTCACTTAGTGCAGTAAGGACTCTTCTCTTGAAAAAACAGGTGTCAGGCAGACGAAAACGGACCTGAGTGGAATCAGCGGCCGGCGTCGTCCTTTCGCGTCCAGAAACGAGCCAGCGCAATACCGGCAAGATTCTGTTCCAAACTGAACAACGCGCCGGGCAGAGCGGTCTGAACGGTAAAATACGCATGCGCCAGAGCAACGCCGAGGCCGGAGTTCTGCATGCCCACTTCTATGGACACGGTGCGGGCGTCGCGCGCGTCGCTGCCGACCAGTCGGGCCGCGGCATAGCCAAGACCGAAACCGGCCAGATTGTGGCAGACCACCGCCCCCATGATCAACAGCGGCCAGTCCATGATTGTGTGTTGGTTCAAACCAACCACGCAGGCGATGACCAGTGAAATTGCCAGGATGGAGATCGAAGGAAAAATTTTGAGCAAGGGCCGGACACGGGTACGCAGCAGGCGCCTCAAAATCAAACCATCCACCAGCGGGAACACCACAATCCAGAAAACGGACAACATCATGGCCGAGAAATCCAAGTCGATACGCTGGTGGAACAACAGCCAGACAATGCCCGGCGTCAGAATCGGGGCCAGCATGGTGGAGACAAAGGTCATGGTCACGGACAGGGCCACATTGCCCCTGGATAAGTAGGTGATGACATTGGAGGCCGTGCCTCCCGGGCATGCTCCCACCAGAACCAGTCCCAGAGCAGCTTCCGGCGGAAGCCCGAACAATGTCGCGAATCCCAGCCCCAAAAAGGGCATGACCGTATATTGCAGCAAAACCCCCGTCAGCAGCAGTTTTTTGCGTGGCAACACGTCTTTGAAGTCCGCGAACTCCAGGGTCAGCCCCATGCCGAACATGATGATGCCCAGGGCCACGGCGATGTGCGGCTTAATCCAGAGGAACAACTCCGGCTGTACCAGAGCCGAGCCGGACAACAGCAGGGCAATAATAAGGAAATTTGTCTCAATGAGCCGGCCAAGGGCAGTGAGCATGCTTTTCTCCTCGCAACTATATCTTTAATTCAGCCGGACTGCCGCATGGTCAAACATCCCATATGGTATGCGACTCCCGCTTTTGCAACTTATTCAGCAGGCCGCTGCGGTCCGGGCAGGATGACGTTTATTACTTGCTTAACGTCACGAAACACAGCTCATCGAAAGCGCAGCGCTCCGGGTTGCAGAGGATTGTTTTCGTCTGCATGAGATGATTCGCAACCTTTTTGCAGCAGAGTCAAGAAGATGTCCATGGCTACTGATCTTGTTTCAGCCATGATCTCGGAGGCAACGGCAAGAGAGTACCAGGTGTTGACTATCCTGTCCTTCGATAGTGAAACGTTCTCCTCTGTTTTTTTGCATGGGTAGTTGACATGCCGCTTAGCAAATAGCGTTTGTTGAAAACAAAAGCTGTGTCGATAACTATTTGAAATTCAACAATATTGTAGGACGATGTTCTTAAGATGAAAGAGTGTCATTTATTTACGCAAGGTAAATAAATGATAATTACACCCTTAATATAGACCTTCCCCCGACGGCGAATGGGGAGAAGTTTAGTGAAAGTCTGTTTGTCCAGAATATTAAAGTGTTGGAGAGGTTTCCATGTAAAAGCAGAGAGATATGAGGCATACGTGTGACAAATTACAGAGTTAATAAGTATGGAATATTGTTTACCGCATCAGTCTGTATTCTATCGAAAAATACTGATTGGATAGCCAAGTTCAATACTAAAGGAAAAGTTTAGTTGACAGTTTAGTTAACAAATGGTTTTGTAGACCCACAAATTGGCACCTTTGTAAAATTTCTGCTGCATTTTTTTTACAAAATTGAAAAAAAGAGCAGCGAAATTTTTCAAAACGCAATTGTTCATTTTTATCTAAAGGCCGTTGAAAATTATATAGTTAGCAGCTTTTTGTCCGGAATATATAATTTATACTGGCGGCACCAATGGGGAAAATATGCAGATTTCGTTTAGTGAACAATTACGGCGAACTAGAAAAGAGAAGAAACTGACGGTCGAACAACTGGCAAACAAAGTAGGCTGTTCGAAGTCCTATATATCACAGCTTGAAAATGATGTTGCCAAGCCGTCCGTCACCATGCTGGGCAAGTTATCAAAAGCTTTGGATGGCCAGATAATCGATTTCTTTTATGACGAGCAAAACAACCAGAAAGACATCGTGGTCGGCGTTGGCGGGCCCGAAAGAATCATTGCGCAAAACTGCCTGGTAACATCCGACGACAGGCGGACAATCGACTATCCGGACGGCAAAACGCGGAGCCAGTTTCTGACCCGCGCCGTTTATCAGAAAAAAATGCAGCCCATCCTGACGATCATCGAGCCAGGAGGCGAGTCTAATCAGGACGGTCCGCTGCAGCATCCGCCTGGCAGCCAGGAATTTATTATGGTCGTGAAAGGGGAGATCGAGTTTGATGCGGAGGGAAAGTTCTTCACGCTGCACGCCGGGGATACCTTTTATTTCGACGGCGACGTACCGCATCACTGGAAAAACGCTTCTGATGAAGTGGCGGAAGTGCTTTTCATCTGGACCCCTGCTGTCTGGTAATGGAAAAAACTGGAGAGAAGTATGTCTGTAGTTAACGGAAAACTGCTGGAAGTGAATCTGGCGCAAAAAAAGTGGACCAGCACGCAGCTGTCCAAAGACATTTTTCATTCGTACATCGGAGGCTACGGGCTTGGGGTTAAGTTGCTGCTCGAGCGGATGGATCCTGCGACCGATGCGCTCGGTCCGGGGAATATTCTCGGCATGGCTCCGGGCTTGCTTACCGGTACGGGCGCTGTGGCCGCGGATCGGTACATGGTTTTCGGCAAATCTCCGTCCACAGGCGGTTGGGGTGATTCCAACAGCGGCGGATATTTCGGGCGCGAGATGAAAAGGGCCGGATATGACGCCATACTGTTTCTGGAGCAGGCGGACGCTCCTGTCTACCTGCTTGTGGAGGACGGCGAGGTTTCCTTGCATGATGCCGCATTTCTTTGGGGCAAGGACTGCTACGAAACGGATGATCTTCTGAAAGGGATCCACGGTACGGAGTGTCAGGTATCCTGCATAGGCCCGGCAGGCGAGCGGTTGTCTCTGATTGCCGGCATTTCCACAGACAAGGGGCGGATGGCCGCACGATCCGGCCTCGGCGCTGTGATGGGCTCGAAAAAGCTCAAAGCGGTTGTCGTCAAGGGAACCGCCGACTTTTCCGCCAGGGATGTTTCGCGCTTCAAGGACGAGCGAAAGGCCCAGGCCAAAGACATACGGGAAAATACCTTCGGGCAGGGTTTGTCCGCTCACGGCACGGCCATTTTTTATGAGGGCTGCATTGCGGTGGGCGATGCTCCGATCAGAAACTGGGGCGGAACCGGGGCGGCTCTGCAGGATGCCTCGGGCGTGACTGAGAAGACCATGTCCGGTTTCAAAAAGAAAAAATACCGCTGCAGCAGTTGCGTTATCGGCTGCGGAGGCCACGAACAGGCAGATACGGGCCCGTATAAAACCGCGACCCCGGTGCACAAGGTGGAGTATGAGAGCATGGGCATGCTCGGCTCCAACCTGCTTAACGAATCACCGGAGTCCATGATCTATCTCAATGACCTCTGCAATCGTTTCGGGATGGATTCCATCGGTTGCGGCGGGTTGTGCGGGTTTGCTTTCGAATGCTTCGAACACGGGCTCATAACCGCTGAAGATACCGGCGGATTGAAATTGCAGTGGGGCGACAGCGACGCTGTCATCCGGCTGGCCGAGCTTATCGGCAGGGGAGAAGGCATCGGCGCAGTGCTCGCCAAGGGTTTCGAACATGCCATAAGCGTTTTCGGAGAAAAAAGCCGCGGGTTCGCCATGATGGTACGCAACGAGGCGCTCCCCGCCCACGATCCGCGCTGGTCCGCAGGCCTTGCGCTGGCCTATTATTCCAACCCCACTCCGGCGCGGCATACGCAGGGGTCCACCACTTTTCCGGTAGCCGGATACGAGCAGCCGGAGATGCGCAATGACGTACTTCACGGCCAAGCCAGATACCATAAGGATAACGAAAACCTTGTCCATGCCTTGAGCAGCGCCGGGTTGTGCACGTTCTGTTTTTCCATAATCGACTTCAAACGGATGGTCGACGTCCTTTCGGCGGCAGACGCAAGCGAATGGACTGTCGATGATTTTATGACGGCCGGCTACCGGATCGCCGTGCTCCGCCACATTTTTAATCTCAAGGCGGGTATACGGTTCACGGATTTTGCCTTTCCGCAACGGGTGCTGGGAAATCCCCCGCTTCAGGAAGGGCCTACTGCCGGAGTGTCCATCGACCTAGATCTTCTGGTTCAGGAATATTTGCAGGAAATGGAATTCGATCCCCAGTCATGCGCGCCGTCCCGAGAGTTGCTCGAGAAACTCTCCATCGTGCAGTTTGGCTGATGATGAGGCGTTTGCGTGATTCCTGTTTGAACAGAAAAAGGAAGTAAAAATGGAAGCAGCAGCTGAACTTCTTACGATGCGTCACGTATCCAAAAGCTTTCCGGGCGTACGGGCGCTGGACGACATCCAGTTCGACCTCAGGCGGGGCGAGGTGCACGCGCTTGTGGGGGAAAACGGCGCGGGAAAGTCCACCTTGATCAAGATTCTGTCCGGGGCTCATAAAGCCGATCCCGGCGGTAAAATTATCTATGACGGGCGCCCCCTGAATATTAAAAATCCGCATCATGCCAATGAATTGGGGATTTTTACCATCTATCAGGAAGTCAGTTACGTTCCGGACATGTCCGTGGCGGAGAATGTCTTTCTGGGCTCGGAAATCACCTCCAGGGGATTCATCGATCATAAGCAACAGATTGCGAAAACCGCAGAGCTTTTTGATGATTTCGGCTATCCCATCGATCCCAGGAAAATGGCCAGCGAGCTGAACGTGGCGGAATTGCGGATGATCAATATCGTCCGGGCGCTGAATAATGATGTGAAAATTCTGATCCTGGACGAGCCCACGGCATCGTTGACGGAAAAGGAAAAGGACATTTTGTTTGACAACATTGCCCGATTGCGGAGCAACGGCACCGGCATCATCTACATTTCTCACAGAAGCGGGGAACTGAAGAATCTTGCCGACCGGGCCACTGTTTTCCGGAACGGACAATACGTGGATACCCTGAATATGGCGGATATCTGCGGATTGGATGACCTGATCCCCTTGATGATCGGCAAGGAAGTCAAAAACAAGTATCCGAAAGTGAAAGCGGAAATCGGAGATGAAGTTCTCAGGATCAAAAATCTCAACAGAAAGAAGACCTTTGAGAACATCAGCCTGAATCTGCACTCGGGTGAAGTGCTGGGGGTGTTCGGTCTTGTCGGATGCGGATTTGAAGAGCTGTTCAGTTCTGTGTTCGGAGCGGAGCCCTATGATTCGGGCGAAATCGAAATTTTCAGGAACAAGAAGTTCCAGACTCTGAAACCATCCAGTCCGAAATCCTCACTGAGAAACAACATCGCGTTTATTCCGAGAGACAGAAAACACCTCGGCCTGCTGATGAATCTTTCTGTCGCGGAAAATATCGTCATTTCCTCGTATAAGCGGTTTACCAAGAAATTCCTGGGTCTTATCCACAGAAAGAAACTCAGCGACGTTGCGGGGAAATACCGGGACAAATTCAACATCAAGACCAGCTGCATTACAGCCAAAGTGGAAACACTGAGCGGCGGCAACCAGCAAAAAGTGCTGCTTGCGCGCGCCTTGTGCAGCAAGGGTGAAGTCTTTCTTTTCAATCAGCCCACAGCCGGCGTCGACGTCGGAGCAAAAATAGAGATCTATGAGTTCATGAATCAACTGACACAGGCCGGTTCAGGCATTGTGCTCGTATCCTATGAGCTCCAGGAAGTAATGGGGATGTGTGACCGTATCGCAGTGATGTTCCAAGGAAAAATAGTCAAAGTTGTCAAGACGGATGAGACGACAAAAGACCAGGTTCTTGGATACGCCTTCGGAGAGGGCGCATAGGCGGCCAGAAAGCACCAATGAAATCCTGCCGGCTTCAGTGGCTGCAGTGAGTGAATTTTTAACCGTATTGTGAGCGTCAAATGGAAACTGCAAATGTGATGGCAAGCAATGGAAATAACTCCTTGTTGGGCGGACTTCGGTATTTTTATAAAAAAACAGGCATGCTGCTGATGGTGTTTGTCGCCCTGATTCTGATCATGGGGATACTCAATCCGCGCTTTTTCACTTTCAGCAACGGTATCATACTCACCCGGCAGGCCTGCTTTCTCGCCTTGATTTCCATGGGACAGATGCTGGTTATTCTGACTTCCGGCGTCGACGTATCGCTGGGGGCGATCATCGGACTTTCCAGCGTCGTTTCCGCCATTGCCGCCAAGGAGTTCGGCGTGGTGGCCGGTTGGCTGGCCCCGGTCGCTGTGGGAATGGCGGTGGGCGCCGTCAATGGTTTTGTGGTGGCCTATTTTAAAATCGATTCGTTCGCGGTCACTTTGGGAACCATGTCCGTCTGTAACGGCCTGGCTCTGATTATTTCAAAAGGACTGACAATTTATAACCTCCCCGAAGGATTCAGAGGCCTGGCGTATACCAACATCGGCGCTATTCCTCTTCCTGTTATTCTCACGGCGCTGGTCATTGTCGTCATGTTTTTCCTGCTCTATCGAATGCGATTCGGACGCTATGTATACGCAGTGGGCGGCAATCTGGAAGCTTTGCGGCTTGCCGGTATCAATGTAAATATGGTCATGCTGTGGATTTTTACCGCTGCAGGTATATTGACAGGTATCTGCGCCTCAATACTCACTTCTCGCATCAACTCCGGACAGCCTAATCTTGGCGGATCGCTCATGATGGACTCCATCGCGGCCTGTGTTGTCGGTGGCGTAACATTCCAGGGCGGCGTTGGTAAACTCGGCGGCGTGATGCTTGGCGCATTATTCCTTTCCGCCTTGTCCAACGGATTTGATCTTATCGGCGTATCAGCCTTTGTAAAACAGGTAATCGTCGGTGTTATCATTATCGTTGCTGTCGTTATAGACAAGATGAAAAAGTAACTCTGGGTTGCTTTCTTTAAGAAGTGATAATGGCCCACCAATAATGGGGACAATTATACAACCTTTTAAAGGAGAGACAAATGAGACGTTGTAGAAGCTTCTTCTGTGTATTGTTGCTGGTGAGTTTCTGCCTGATTCCGATGATGGCGCAGGCCAATGACTACAACGACAGCTGGCAGGGCATTGTGGCGGAAGACATTTACCCATGGGGCTCGCGCGTCTGGGAAGAATGGAATCGCGTGAAACCCAAAGAAAAACTGATGATCGGCATCAGCATCCCCTCTCTGAACAGCCCGTACTTCGTCAACCAGGTGTACGGTTTCATTACGGAAGCGCAGGCTACCGGAGTGGGTGTGACAATTCTGGCCGCCAACGGCTATGAAGACATTCAGGGCCAGATCAGCCAGGTGGAAAACCTGATGCAGAAAGGTGTGGACGCTCTGGTTATCGCTCCCACCAGCGCCGAGGCGCTCACAGCCGTTTCCGAGGAAGCCGCCAAGAAGGGCATCCCCGTATACTTTATCGGTGAAGCCGCCATTACCGACAAGCTGAAAGGCTACATCTGCGAAAATGATTATGACTTCGGTTACAGGGGAATTGACTGGCTCGGAAAGACCCTGAAAGGCAAAGGCAAGATCGCCATTTTGCCCGGACCCGCGGGAAGCACCTACACCGAAGCCATCAACAAAGGATGCCATGCGGCTTTGTTAAAGTACCCGGACATCGAAGTAGTGGCCGAGCAGTGGGGTGATGGTGAAGATCCCGCAGTTGGCCAGTCCGTCGCCGAAAACATCCTGAACGCGCATCCGGATCTGAACGGTTTCTTCGTTGTCGAAGCCCAGGCCCACGGCGTTGCCAATGCCCTGATCGAAGCCAACAAGACCGATCAGGTCAACCTGGTCATGGCGTATCCTTTCCAGGCCACGCTGCCCTACATCAAAGACGGTTCGATTGATTACGGCGTAACCGGCCATTCGCTGACCAACGCGCGTATCCTCATCAACATGATCATCCGTAATGCCAACAAGGAAAACAAAGTGCCCAAGTATGTCTGGACTGACGGCCTGATCATGGAAAAGAGCTCCATCGACAAATTCCCCAGAAACCAGGTCTGGGCTCCGGAAGGCTGGGTACCGCCGTCTTCCATGGTTGTCGATCCCAAATAATCTCAGTGTGAAATAACGTTGTTGTCTCCTCCGGGCGCAGGCGTCCGGGGGAGGCAACCTTCCAATGCAAGGGGGGCTGCCCCCGGAAATTTACGGATTCTTTTTTACGGCATGTCTATCGCTTTGTTTTTCGTTCCCTTTGCCGCGTAAGCGGAGAGAACAACTCTCGGAATTTTTTCCACCCCAGGGGAGGTGTTCTTCCTGAAGGGCAATTCGTCACATTGTAAAGGAGAAAAAAATGGCTGGAACGACCGACTGGAATCAAATCAAAGAGTGGGATAGCAAATATCTGCTCCATCCGTTTGTCACTGCAGAGGAATACTCCCCCTGTTTCATCGAGCGTACGGAAGGGGACTATCTGATCATGCCTGACGGCACAAAGCTGTTGGACATGTTCAACCAGCTGTATTGCGTCAACATCGGTCAGCGAGTGCCGGAAGTGCAGCAGGCAATCAAGGATGCTCTGGATCGGTTCGGCTTTGTCTGGGATCTGTATGCAACGGATTACAAGGCCGAGGTCGCCAAGCTGCTCGTGGAAGACATTCTCGGTGAGGAAGGATGGGCCTCCAAGGTCCGTTTCACCAACACCGGCGGCGAGTCCGTCGAGGTCGCGGCCATCATCGCGCGGCTCTTCACCGGCAAGGAATTCATTGCCACGAGAGAACACTCCTATCACGGAATCACCGGTACGGCCGTAGGGCTGAACAGGGTGCTTTCCGGCCGCTCGCATATTTCCCGCGAATCGGACAAACTCGTCAGACAGGTGCCTGGGCAAGGGTACGGGGCGACCATCAAGTGTCCGGCGCCGTTGTGCTACCGTTGTTCGGTGGGCCATACCTACCCGGAGTGCAAATCCGCGCTCTCCAACGGTTTGTTACCCTGCGTGCATACCGCGGAACAGTTCATTCGCAACCACGGCGTGGACCAGGTGGCCGCCATGATCACCGAACCGGCCTTTGGCGCAGGAACCATCATGCCGCCCAAGGAATATTTGCCGCAGATCTACGAGATGACCAGAAGACTGGGCATCCTGTGGATCGTTGACGAAGTTCTGATGGGCTTCGGCCGCCTGGGCACCTGGTTCGGGTATCAGAAAATGGGCGGCGGCAAAGTGGTCCCCGACATCATGACCATCGCCAAGGGCTTGACCAGCTCGGCCATTCCCGCCGGCGCGGTGATTGTAAACAAAGAAATCGCGGACTTTATGGACTCCGTACGCTGGAACCACGTTTCCACCTTCGCGGGGCACCCCATCGCCATGGCTGCGGCCGCTGCCAACATCAAGTACATGATCAAAAACGATATCATCGCAAAGGCCGACCAGAAGGGCGAATACTTCCGCGCAGGGCTGCTGAAACTCCAGGAAAAGCACAAGTGCGTCGGGTTCGTGGGCGGCGAAGGCATGTTCTGGCAGGTGGAACTGGTCAAGAACAAAGAGACCAAGGAGCCTTTTGTCAAAGAGGACCGCAACACGGCCTTTACCGACAATCCGAGCAGCAAGCCGATCATGATCGTGCTGGGGAAATGTCTGGAAAAGGGCGTACTGCTGGGTGGCTTCCTGCCGAATACGCTGCGTATCGGCGGTTCGCTGCAGATCTCCACGGAAGACATGGACAAGGCTCTCGATGCGCTGGATTACGGGTTGTCGGCCCTTGATCCTTTGTGCGATTGAGCCTAAGAGAAAATTGAACGCGGACGGAACCGGCTTATTTGCCTGTCGGCGAATACCTGGTCCGGCCGTGTTAACAGGACGTTGTTACTGCAGGCTGTACAGAGAGTTCGGTGGCGGAATGCCCGGCGCTTTCACAAAAAAATGCCGGACGAATTCTGTCCCACTGCCGACGCTTTGGGCAGCCTGCTCTTGTTTTACTGATAACAGGCCCTGGACGTACACATTGCAACCGCTCCAAAGCAACAAAGCGCAGTTAAATTATTATGGATAGATCAAAAAGAATTGAACACGATTTTCTTGGCGAAATGGAAATCCCCAACACCTGTTACTACGGGATTCAGACGCAACGCGCCGTGGAGAACTTCAAAATCACGGACATTCCCATTTCCATTCAGCCGCGCTTTATTCAGGCTCTGGGCTACGTCAAAAAGGCCGCGGCCCTGGCCAACCGGGATCTCGGCGTCATCTCTGAAGATATCGCCGGAGCCATTGTCGCCGCCTGTGATGTGGTAATCTCCGGGGAACTGGACAAGCAGTTCGTGGTCGACGTCATCCAGGGGGGCGCGGGTACTTCCACCAACATGAACGCCAACGAGGTCATCGCCAACAAGGCCCTGGAAATACTCGGCTATGAGAAAGGGCGCTATGACATCGTGCATCCCAATAACCACGTAAACTGTTCGCAGTCCACCAATGACGCCTATCCCACCGCGTTCAGGATTGCGCTGCTGCTGGTCATTCCGGATCTTAAAAAGGCTCTGAAATCTCTGGCCCGGGCGTTCAGAAATAAAGCCGTCGCGTTCAAGGACGTCATTAAAATGGGCCGTACGCAGTTGCAGGATGCGGTGCCCATGTCTTTGGGGCAGGAGTTCGGCGCATTTGCCACCACAGTGGTGGAAGACATCGAGCGTCTGGAGTCCAGCGCCGAGTTGTTTCGTGAGATCAATCTGGGCGCCACGGCCATTGGTACGAGCGTAAACGCGCCGTCGGGCTATACGCCCATTGCCGTGGATTATCTGCGCAAGATGACGAACCTGCCGTTGAATTCTTCCGTGGACCTGATCGAGGCCACTTCGGACACCGGCGCCTATGTCCAGCTTTCGGGCGTTCTCAAGCGTATTGCGGTGAAGCTTTCCAAAATCTGCAATGATCTGCGGCTGCTTTCCTCCGGCCCGACTTGCGGACTCAATGAAATCAACCTGCCTAAAATGCAGCCCGGATCTTCGATCATGCCCGGCAAGGTCAACCCGGTCATCCCCGAGGTCGTCAACCAGGTGGCCTTCAAGGTCATCGGCATGGACGTCTCCATCACTCTGGCGGCGGAGGCAGGGCAGTTGCAGCTCAATGTCATGGAGCCCGTCATCGCCTCCGACCTGTTCATGATGCTGGAGATGCTCAAGCGGGGCTGCCGCGTGCTGGAAGACCGCTGCGTCAAGGGGATTACGGCCAATGCGGACCGCTGCCGCGACATGGTGCTGAACAGCATCGGCATCGTCACGGTGCTGAATCCCATCATCGGCTATGAAAAGTCCGCCGAGATCGCCAAAAAGGCTCTGGATACCGGCAGCTCTGTCAGGGAGCTGGTCATCGCGGAAGGGCTGCTGGATGAACAAAAGTTGGACGAGCTGCTGTCCGTGGAAAATCTATTGCATCCGAAATATTTTAGGAACTAAACTTTTTATGCCATGAAAACCTATCAGACCTGTACGGAACTGCTGCAGATCGCCAAAGGGGATGTCGTCAGCATCACCGGGGCCGGAGGCAAGACTTCGCTGCTGTTTTTGCTGGGCAGGGAACTCGGCCGCGCGGGAAGGAGCGTATTGCTGACAACCACCACCAAGATGCGCGAGCCGGAGAGCGATCAGTGCGACTTTGTGGAACTGCATGACAGGGCTTTCCAGGATGTGGAACTGCCAAAGGCCGGGAGGTACTTCGCAGCCTGCCCCACCCAGATTCCCGGCAAGCTCGGGTCCTTGTCCGCGGAGACTCTGGAAGCCTTGAAGGAACGTTTTGACGTTACGGTGATCGAGGCTGACGGGGCGGCCATGAAACGCCTCAAAGGTTGGAAGGATTTCGAGCCTGTGATCCCCGCGTATACGACCTTGACAGTGGGCGTGCTGGATATAACTTGCGTGGGCCGGACAATCACCAGCGATCTTGTGCACCGGCTGGAGCTGTTCACGCAGATTACCGGAGCGCAAGAGGGCGAGAAAGTCACCCTGGACCATCTCGAGCGCATGATCCGTAGCCCCAGGGGCTTATTTCAGCACGCCCGTGGCAGGAAAATGCTTTTCGTCAACAAGGTGGAAAGCGAAGAAGGCCGCAAGCATTGCAGCATGCTGCAAACACGGCTGGCCGATACGCTGCCGGTGGGCGGAGGCAGCGTGCGGGATGGCGTATTTTACGGCTGAAAAATAAAAACTGCCAGAGAAGAGCGGCGGGGCAGCCCGGGCTCTTCTCTGGCATCGCAAGTAAGGAGGTTAGACCGCTAAACGTATTTTTCCCTTGAAAGGAGGCTCATTCCTGAAATGCCGCATGGCCGAATGAGAGATTCAAAAGCTTTTCAAGGGTAAGATGCTCTAATTAGGGAGAGTTGCGAGGGGAGCCAGGTGTCCTTTGACTTCGGTTATGGCTGCCCGGGCGATGACCTGCAGGGGATCCACAAAGATGCCCTGGATGGGGTGGAGGTGCTGCGCCACTGAAAGCTCCGTACAGCCCAGAACAACTACCGCGACGTCGTTTTCCCGTTTGAGTTTTTCAATAGCCTGTTCGTATCTGCCGTAGTCGTAAGCGAAATTATTGGCCTTGATCCCGTCATAGATGAGCCCCATCACTTCCTTCTGTCCTGCTTCATCCGGCTTTACTTCCGCAAGATCATACTTTTCCAGGCTGTTTTTATAGACGCCCGCACTGTAGGTCCCCTGGGTTGCCAGTACTCCAATCCTGATAGCATCCGGATGGTATTTTTTGATCCATTTGGCGGTTTCATCAATCATATGCAGAACAGGAACGCTGGTAGCATCCGCAATATCAGTATAAAATGCATGGGCCGTATTGCAGGGCATGATGATGCAGCCTGCCCCGGCTTTTTCCAGCCTTTGGGCCGACTTGATCAGTTCGCCGCGCGGGTCCTGGGTGGATTTGCCGAGCAGGAAGGCGGTTCTGTCGGCGATACGCGTATTGGAGTCCACAATCATGGGGGGGTGGTCCTGATCGATGTCCGCCAGGGTGTTCCGGATGATGGCTTCAGCCAGATTGACTGTGGCCATCGGGCCCATGCCCCCCAGTATTCCGATGGTCTTCATTTCTTCATTATGCATTTTCTTCTCCGCAATAAGGTGTTTTTCCACCTGTTCTCGTAAAGGGGTCACTGCAGAAGGATGGCCGTTCTCTTATGTAATTAGCTAATATTATGAGATGTCTTTGCTTGTTGCCGGGTGCTCGGACATCCCTGCTTTTCAAATCGGGGGGAGCGGATGATTCTGACTGAAAACGTACTGCGCAAAAAAGAAGGTTGAAAAAGTATGATTTGATGCTGGCGCGGAGTGTGCTTTTTTGAATAAAGGAGATTATTATTTTATAATATACTGTTATTGTTATAATAAATGAATTGGTGCCAAAGAGAATATCGTGGGCTGCATTGCGCGTTATTTGTTGGTGAAAAGGGATCCGAAAGGGATTGTTCATAGATAATGAACAGTAATCATTATTGTTCGTGTGGAGTGAAATCAGATTCAAGGAGCCATATGGTGAAAAAATAGGCATGACACGTTGTCGTTCTTTTTAAAAAATGTGTAAAATAAGATAGTTATATTTTTATGCTCCGGATACTGCCAAGGCATAGGGTTTTGGAGATTGCTCTTTGAGAGCTGATTTTGTTGATAGGTAGTAAACATTGTTCTGTCAAACGAATAATTCATAAATAGTAAACATTGCAATTTGTGAACGCCTGGGCGGGTTTACGATATCTATTTTGGTGATATTCGTGATGATAGGGGTAAGCTATCGGAATATCTTGGATGTAAAAGCCATTTTTTATTGAAATTACGAATAGTACTTGACTTGGGGGGCTAAATTTGATTTCAATTTTGTTGAGCCAAGGTGAAATTTTTTTTACAAACTTGTCAATTGAGAGAAAAAAATGGCGGTTTGTTTGCTTCGGCTCGAGCGGTATGCGGGAAGTTTATTCACTATTTATAAACTTTACGTAGTGAAAAAGTCCTTAACAACTAAACTTTGACTGCAAGGTGGTAGCGATGAGTAGAGTAATTAGTGCAATCATCCTGGCGGCATTATTAATGATGCCTTCCACTGTAATGGCAAAAGATGTGGTGAAAATCGCATTCATCGGCCCGATGACAGGAGCAAACGCGGCCCAGGGTGTTGGAGCCAAAAACGCTTTTGATCTGGCTATCAAACTCGCAAACGAATCCGGGGAATTCCCCTACACGCTGGAGGCTGTTGCCCTGGATGACGCGTCCGATCCCGCAACCGGCGCAAATGCCGCGAACAAGATCGTTTCCGATTCTTCCATTGTTGCGGCTACCGGTCACTGGAACAGCCCTGTGGCGCGCGCAACAATTCCGATTTTCCATGAAAACAAGATGGCCCTGGTTATCTGGGGTGCCATCGGCGTCGACCTGACCAACAAGTACGGCAAGATGTATCCGGAAATTACGCGCGTATGTCCTAAGCTGGATGCCGAGAACATCTACCTGGCCGACTTCCTGAATGAGAAAGGCTACAAAAAGTTTGCCGTGATTCACGACAACTCCGCTTACGGCGATGACTGCAAGGTCTACATGGAGAGCTCTTTGAAGGCCAACGGCGCTGAAATCCTGTCCACCGACGCCATTAATGTTGGTGAAAAAGACATGATGCCTGTGCTGGCCAAGACCCTGTCCACGCACCCGCAGGCTGTCTACTACGGCGGTGTTGTTACCGAAGCCGCTCTGCTGCGCTTGCAGATGGCCAAAATCGGCCTGAAGAACGCTTTGTTCTGCGGTATTTCCGGGATCGCAGACGAGAAGTTCAATGAAGTTGCCGGCAAGACCGCAGAGGGCACTGTCATCGTTAAACCCGGTGATTCCGACAAGGTTGCAGGCTGGAACGACTTCGTTGCCGCATACGATGCGCAGAAGTACTCCGAACCCATGGGCGCGTACGGCAAGTACTCCTACGATGCAGCAAACATCATCCTGGCCGCTCTGAAGACGGCGGGTCCTGATCGCGAGAAAGTTGCTGAAGCCATCCGTAACATCAAATACAACGGCCTGCTCGGCGAATACACCTTTGACGAGACCGGCCAGACCACACTGGTTGATATGACCATCATGGTCAGCCAGGACGGTAACTGGGTGGAATGGGATAAGTCCCTCTACAACAGCGGAAAAAGAAAGCTTCCCGGCCTGAAATAGTCAGGGTCGGTTTCCTTTTAGAGCGCCGGTCCGTTTTCCTGCGGGCCGGCGCCACTTCTCGATTTGAAGGAGTACATCAATGTCTCTGGTATTATTGCTCCATATTAAGAATTCCATCATGCTCGGGGCGCAGTATTCTCTGATAGCCATCGGCTTTACACTGTTCTTTGGGGCACTCAATGTCGTGGTCTTTTGCCAGGGAGCATTTTATATCCTGGCTTCATTTATTGCTGCGGGGCTGTTCTCGCTGATCATGGGCGCTGGAGAATACGGGGCGGCTACGTTCGGTATCATCGCTTTCGCCACCTTTTTTCTGTCCATGTGCCTTACCGGGCTCGTAGGCGTTCTGGTGGAAAAGACGACGATCAGGCCGTTTCGAAACGCGCCTTTGGTTATGCCGATTCTGTCCACCATTGCCGTGGGCATCATCATCGAACAGCTGCTCAAGTTGTTTTATCCGCAAGGCGCGAATCCGCAGGTGTTTCCCGATGTGTTTCCCGCCGAAGGCATCATGCTGGGCGATCTGTACGTCTCAGTGAGCGAGCTGGTTATTCTCGGCGTAACGATCGTTACATTTGTCGCCATTTATCTTTTCCTGAAAAAAACAAAACTCGGTTCCCAGATCGTCGCAGTCTCGCAGGACTTTGAAGCGGCGGCCCTGATGGGCATCAATGTGGACCGGGCCGTGTATACGACTTTTTTCATCGGCGCCAGCCTCGCTGCTATCGCGGGATTCATGAACGGCGTCTACTATACGGTGTTCCGTTACGACATGGGATCCATGGCGGGTATCAAGGGATTTTCTGCCGCGGTAGTCGGAGGACTCGGTTCCATCTACGGAGCGATCATCGGCGGCTTTCTCATGGCCACGACCGAGACTTTTGCTGCTGCGTACATTCCCGGCGGATCGGCGATTCGAGATGTTTTTTCTTTCGGCATTCTGCTGGTTTTCCTTGTTCTGCGTCCTTCGGGGATCATCGGCGAGAAGGCTCTGGAAAAAGTTTAGCGCAAAGTGTTGTTGACTGGAGAACACGTAATGAAAACACAATCTTCTCTCATGCCGGGGCTGACTCTTCTGCTTTGCGGGTATGTGGCCGTGGTCGCTTTTCTGGCGGTTGACGCCCTGCCCATAAGCCTCAGTCTGCTGGCTTTGTATGTGATTCTGACCCTGGCTGCGGTGAAGTCCGGCTTCTGGCACAACGCCCTGGAGTCCATAACGGCGCACACGAAACAGTTCGCCCTGGTGGCTGTCCTGATGGTGCTGGCCACTCCCTTGTTTTTTCTGGGCAATCCGTACGTCATTCATATTTTCACCATGGCCTGCATCTATTGCATTGCAACGCTCGGACTGAATATTCAGGTGGGCAGTACCGGAATGGTCAACTTTGCCCAGGGAGCTTTTTTCGGCATCGGGGCCTACACATCCGCGCTGCTCGGTACCCATTTCGGCGTCTCCTTTTGGATCAGCCTTCCCGCGGGCATGGCCACTGCCGGGATATTCGGTCTGCTTATGGGCTTGCCCACGCTGAAGACGCGCGAATATCATCTTTCGCTGGTCACCATCGCAGTCGCCTACATCAGCTTTCTGCTGGTCATGAACTTCGAATGGACGGGCGGACCTGACGGTGTCCCGGATATTTCCAAACCCTGGTTCCTGGGACTGCCCATCGGACAGAAAATCACCATCGGCGGCCTGGTCGTTCCCGGTGTCGTCACCTATTGCTATATGGTGCTCGTTTTCCTCGGCCTGGCCATCATCGCAGCCCGCCGCCTGCAGAATTCCTGGTTCGGCCTGGCCTGGAACGCCATCCGCGACGACGAGATTTCCTCCCGCTGCTACGGCCTTTCGTTGAGTCGTTCGAAGCTGGAAGCCTTTGTCTTCGGCTCGGTGTTCGCCGGAGCTGCCGGCGCATTATACGCGCACTTCATCGGTTTCATGTCCACCGAAAACATGAGTTTCCAGGTCGGCCTGCTGATGGTCTGCATGGTCATTCTCGGCGGCATGGACAACATCGCGGGCGTGCTTGTGGGGACGCTGCTGCTGATCATCATTCCGGAAAAACTACGTGCGCTGGACGATTACAGAATGCTCTCGTACGGGCTGGTCCTGATCCTGATGCTGATTTTCCGTCCCCAGGGAATCATTCCTGCCAAGACCAGAGTGTTTTCATTGAAATTGAAGGGGTAAGTTATGTGTGCGTGCAACTGTGAAACCAAAATTCTGCTCGAAACGCGGTCCTTGACCATGCAGTTCGGCGGATTGCGAGCCTTGAACAGCGTGGATGTCGCCATTCAGGAAGGGCAGATTTTCGGTCTGATCGGCCCCAACGGCGCCGGCAAGACGACTTTTTTCAATATGCTGACCGGTATTTATCGCCCGACGGAAGGCGAAATCCTGATGCATGGCGCATCACAGGTGGGCAAATCGCCCGCCCAGATCGCCCAGGAGGGCACCGTGAGAACCTTTCAGGCCTGCAGGCTCTGGGATTCGATGTCCATTCTGGAAAATCTGCTGCTCGGCACCTACATGCGCCCGCGGCCGGGGCTTTTTCAGACGCTGTTTCAATACAACAAAGTGAAGGCCGACTTTGCCGCAAAAGCGGAAGAAGCCCTGGATACGGTCGGAAAGTTCGATCAAGGCCTGGCCTCTGATCATAACCGCAGGGTAAGCGAACTTTCTCTGGTGGACAGACGGCGGGTGGAAATATCCCGCGCGATTCTGGCCCATCCGAAACTCCTGCTGCTCGACGAACCCGCGGCCGGCATGGATCCCTCGGAGACGCGCCAGTTGATGGACGACATTACCAAAATGCAGAGACGTTACCCGAAAATGAGCGTTCTGCTGATCGAACACGACATGACAGTTATTTCCGGCATAGCCGAACGGGTCGCGATTCTGAACTTCGGAGAAAAGATTGCGGAAGGCACGTTTGATGAGATCAAAAACAACAAGGATGTCGTCGCCGCTTACTTAGGGGGATGCAATGCTGCTTGAGCTTAAATCCGTTTGTACGAGTTACGGAAAAATAAGGATGCTTGATCATGTCGACCTGACAGTGGAGCGGGGCGAGGTGGTTTGTCTGCTGGGTTCCAACGGCGCAGGAAAAAGCACCATGGTTAAAACGATCCTGGGACTTGTAAAGGTGGATTCCGGACATATTACTTTAGAAGATGACGAGATTTCCAGCCTTAAAACGTATGATATAGTTCGCAGGGGTATTTCCGTTGCTCCTGAAGGCAGGCGGTTGTTCCCCAAGATGAGCGTCGAGGAGAATCTTGTCATCGGTATCGGCAGCGATGATTCCGCTGTGGAGGAGCTCAAAGAAGAGGTCTTCAGCCTGTTCCCGGTTTTGAAAGAACGTATTCGGCAGCCGGCCGGAACGCTCTCCGGGGGTGAACAGGCCATGGTGTCCATCTCCAGAGCGCTGATGCAGCGGCCCAAGCTGCTGATCCTGGACGAGCCTTCGTTCGGACTGGCTCCCATGCTGGTGGAGGCTTTTTATGACACCATTCTGAAAATACGGGCGCAGGGCACGACAATTCTGCTTTCCGAACAGAATGCCGGTAAGGCGCTGGAAGTTTCCGATCGGGGCTATGTCCTGCAGAAAGGGGCCATTTACGCATCTGGCAGCAAGGAAGAGCTGTTATCTAACGATCTTGTGAAAGAATGTTACCTGGGATGACGGTTTCCTTTCGGTTTGCTTAACTAACTCATTTTCTTATTGATACTGAATGCTGCTTCTGACTGCTTCGACCTGCGACGCGAGTTCACCGAAAGAGTTTTTAATAGTGAACTTAAAAAGTTTTAGAATAGTGAACAAAAAGACTCGGAAAACGCAGTGGGAAACCCTTAGTGAAGTGAAGCTGGTTGCCGCTCTGTCAGGTTCGGAACAGGCTGTAGTGTCTGTTGCAACTGAAAAATCTTCGATGAGAGCAGTGCAAATGAACTACGCTTTTATGCTGAGAATGTCTGAAGATCTGCCGGAACTCCGCCGGCATCCGTAAGTAGCTCTGGCGAGGTTCGTGTTTTTTCCTCTAAGGACAAATGGCAGGTGTAAAAGAAAAAGAAGCCAGATAATGGCGGAGAAAATAGTTCACAAATAATAAACTTTCGTTTATTGTGAATTTCAATGTTCGGGTGCTCTGTTTGATGTGGGTGAATTTCATCCGGCTGATCATGGAAATACTGGGTAGGTCGCCAGGCATTTTTCTGGCGCTGCAAAAGATGTGAAGAAAAAAGGCCCAGAGCGCTAACGTGTATTAAGGAGAAAAAAAGTGTGTGAAGTCAAATACTTTCAGCCTCGGTCTTTTGACGAATTGACCAGTGTGCTGGGGCAGCTTCCAGCGGGGTTTCAAACTGTGGCAGGTACCACTGATTTTATTCCCCAGGCTCGACGGGGTACGCCCTACCCGGCGGCCATTTTAGATATTTCGCAAGTGGATTCCTTCAAGCGGGTAACCAAGGTCGATGGCCGTATTATGGTCGGCGCGGCAATGACCATGGCGGAGCTGCTTTCCAATGAGATCATTACCGCTGATTGCCCCGTACTGGCCAGTGCGGCAAAAAGTCTCGGCTCTCCGCTCACAAGGAACAGAGCCACCATCGGTGGCAATATCGCCAATGCCTCTCCCAGCGCGGATACTGCTCCGGCTCTTCTGGTGCTCGGCGCCACAGTGCATTTTCTGGCTATTGACGGTTCCACCAGAGAGCTGCCTTTGAGTGAATTTTTTCTCGCATACAAAAAAACCGCCATCAAAGAAGGCGAGCTTATTACCGGCTTCAGTTTTTCCGTTCCCGAGCCCGGCAGCTGGTCCAGGTTCGCCAAAGTCGGACAGCGCGACGGCGCCGCCATCTCCGTGGTGAACATGGCAGTCCTGTTGAAAAAAGACGGTAACGCCTGTGCTGATCTGGCAGTGGCTTTCGGTGCGGTGGGGCCGGTACCTCTGCGTGCCTGTTCCGTTGAGAAAAAGGCCAAAGGCGCCTCCTACGGCGACGTGTTTGTGGCGGACTGCAAAAAGGCCGTTCAAGAAGATATTTCACCCATCAGCGATATCCGCGGTTCCGGTGAGTACCGGCGTTATGTTGCGGCCAACATTCTGGCCAGGGCTTTAACGGACGCTTTCGCATAAGGAGAAGTGATCATGAGCATACGCATCAATATAACTTTGAACGGCGAACCTAAAACTTTGGACGTAAAGCCCACTCAAACCCTGCTGAGCGCTCTCCGTGGCGGTGCCAAGGCCAAAGAGGTCAAGGATGGTTGCAGCGACGGCGATTGCGGCGCCTGCACTGTCATCATGAACGGCAAGGCCGTCAACAGTTGCCTGGTACTGGCACCGTCCGCGGATGGCGCCGACATTGTCACGGTCAAGGGACTCGGTTCCCGTGAAAATCCCTCCGTACTGCAGGAAGCCTTTGTCACCAACGGCGCCATTCAGTGCGGTTTCTGTACCGCGGGCATGGTCCTTTCCGCCACCGCTTTTCTCAAGGAACATCCGGATCCGAGCAGAGAAGAGATTCGCGAAGGGCTTTCCGGAAATCTGTGCCGTTGTACCGGCTATCAAAAGATTGTCGACGCAGTGCAAGCCGCAGCGGAAAAAATGAACAGCTAAGGGGAGTGGTCATGTCATTCAAAGATTCAAAATATCGCATCATCGGTAAGCCCATGCCCCGTCATGACGCCTGGGAAAAAGTGTGCGGCACCACCAAATACGCAGGGGATTTCGAAATTCCGGGTATGCTTCATGTCAAAGCGCTGCGCAGCGCGTATCCTGCCGCCAAACTGCTTTCCATCGACTACAGCAAGGCCGAGGCTCTTGAAGGCGTGGAATGCGTGCTGACTGCAAAGGACGTACCTCACAACGAGACCGTCACCAAGTTCGGACAGACGCATACGGTGGGTGGCTTTGAAGGCCTTTACCGCGTACTGGCGGAGAAAAAAGTCCGGTTCCTCGGGGAAGCCGTGGCCCTGGTGGTGGCGGAAACCCCAGAGATTTGCGACGAGGCCCTGAAGCTCATCAAGGTTGATTACGAACCTCTGGAAGGTGTTTTTGATCCGGAAGAAGCTCTGAAGCCCGGCGCCTATATGGTCGGCGAAGATGACTCCAACCTGGTGTGCCAGTACAAGGTCAACAAAGGCGACATTGAAAAGGGATTCGAAGAAGCCGATGTAATCATTGAAAATACCTACACGACTCCCCAGGTGGATCACATCTATCTGGAACCCGAAACCGGCACCGCCTGGATGGCTGACGACGGTGTTCTCACACTCCGCGTTTCAACCCAGGTAATCGAACACTTCCGCGGCATTGCCGAAGTGCTCGGCCTGCCTCAGAACAAGGTCCGGGTTATCGCACCCATGGTCGGGGGCGGATTCGGCGGCAAGGAAGACATCACCGTGGAGAGCTATCTTGCTCTGGCGGTTTTCAAGACCGGAAAACCCTGCACCATGACCTGGACAAGAGAAGAGTCCATTGTCTGCCACGGCAAGCGGCATGCCTATACGCTGCATTACAAGACCGGCGCCAAAAAAGACGGCACCATTGTCGCCCAGCTGGCAGAAATGATTTCTGATGCCGGCGCGTATGTCTACCTCAGCCCCTGGATTCTGCTCTATTCGACGGTCAAGGCCATTGGTCCGTACAAGTGCGAAAACGTCAAGATTGACTCCAGGACTGCCATGACCAACAACACTTTTGCCAGCGCCAACCGCGGCTTCGGCGGCGTGCAGGTCTGTTTCTGCTATGAGCGGCAGCTGGATGAAGTGGCAAAAGCCCTGAACATGGACCGCCTGGAACTCCGTCGTAAAAATTATCTGCACGAAGGGGATGCGCTGCCCACCGGACGCGTGCTTGACCACGCCGTTGAGACCGAAGCCACTGCCATCAAAGCCGTGGAAATGCTGGGTGAAAAAACGGTTTCCGACAAGCCCAACATCCTCATCGGCCAGGGCTTTGCTTCCGGAATGCTCAGTTACGGACGTATGGTCTACCTGCACGACAGTTCCAAATCCTATGTTTCCATCGAACTCGACGGTTCGGTCATTGTCCGCTGCGGCGTTCAGGATATCGGCTGCGGCCAGAGTTCGTCCCTGGTATCCATCGCGGCCGAGGTGCTCGGCGTGGAAATGGACGATGTCGCCGTCTACTACGGAGACACCGCTCTGACGCCTTTGGCGGGTACGTCTACAGCCACCAGGATGCTCTACATGTCGGGCAACGCCACATTGAAAGCTGCCAAGACCATTCGCGACAATATGCTCAACACGGCAGCCAAACATCTGGACGTGCCGGTGGAAGAGCTGGATTTGAGCGATCGTCAGCTTATCGTTGAGTCGGATCCCGGCAAAAACATGCCCATCGCAAAGTTGGTCGCTATCTGCGCATCCGATGGCGTGGAACTCTCCAACCTGGCGCAGTTCAACGCGCCCGCCCGCGAGTTCATGAACCTCAGCACTGGCCAGGGCCAGGTGTTCGCGGATTTCACCTACGGCACCCACGCGGTGGAAGTGGCCGTTGATACGGATACCGGCCATGCCAAACTGCTTAAATACGTGGCCTGTTTCGATGCCGGCCAGGCCGTGAATAAGCTGAGCGCGGAAGGTCAGATCGAGGGCGGATCCATGTACGGACTCGGATACGGCATGATGGAGGGCATTCAGTACGATCATGGCAAGACCCTGAACCCGAACCTGGCCACCTACCTGATTCCCACGAGCATTGATTGTCCGGACATTCAGGTGCACATGATCGAGTCCGGCGGCGGCATCGGCCCCTTTGGCGCCAAAGGCCTGGGCGAACCTTCCAGCGTGCCGTCGGCGCCGGCTTTTGCCAATGCCGTCTGTGACGCCATCGGCAAGCCCATTACCGATCTGCCCGTGAATCCGGAAAGGATTCTCAAGACTTTGATGGAAAAATAACCAGCTTCGAAGTTGCCGCTGGGTGTTTTTCATCCCGGCGGCAACTTGTTTTTCAGATATTCAACAGAGGTGGAGTCTTTCAATGTCTAACCAGGCGGATAAAGCCATTTGCGGCGGACTGGTGGTCACCGGCGGGGAAATGAAACCCGCCACGGTCCTGATCTCGGGCACTAAGATTTCAGGCGTGCTGCCTCCGACCGAAGCCTTCGAGGCGGACGAGATCATTCAGGCGGAAGGGAAATTCGTGCTCCCCGGTATCATCGATGCGCATCTGCATTCGGTGTACATCGACAGAATCGACACGCTCTCCAGAGCTGCCGCAGCCGAAGGCATCACCACTTTGGTTCCCTACGTGGGCTCCGTAAAAGCCTGGGGCGTAGACAAGCCTCTGGACGAAGCCATGAAAGGATTCATCCAGGAAGGCGAAGATACGAGCACGGTGGACTTCAGCCTGCATTGCACCTTGCTTGCTGATGATGTGGCCGGATGCGAACAGTCCATCCCGGCGATGATTGCGCTGGGAATCGCTTCCTTTAAGGTGTTCATGGCCTACCGCAAACGCGGCATGATGCTGGAAGACGAGCAGCTGCTGAAAATCATGAAAGTTGTGGCCGACAACAACGGCCTGCTTGCAGCCCATGCGGAAAACGGCGCGCTTATTGATTACATGGAAGAATTGTTCAAAGGGCAGGGCGCCGAACATCCCAAATATTATGCCGCATCGCATCCGGAACTGAGTGAAGGCGAAGCTGTCTTCCGGTTCCTGAGCTTGGCCCGTACGGCCGGTTGCGACGTTTACCTGCCGCATTTGAGCACCGCCAAGGCCCTTGACGTGGTGCGGATGTTCAAACAGTGGGGCGGCCAGAAATTTTATACGGAAACCTGCCCGCATTATCTGCTGCGCAACGATTCGGCCTTTGAAGAGATGGGAAGCATCGCCAAGATGTCCCCGCCATTGCGTAAAAACGCCGACCAGCAGGCCTTGTGGCAGGCGGTTGCCGAAGGGCTGATAGACGTTGTGGCTTCGGATCACGCCGCCAGTCACTCTTCGAAAAAGTTGCCCCAGTGGGACAAGGTTTTCAACGCGCCCAACGGTATTCCCGGCATGGAATGCATGGTTCCTCTGATGCTTAAAGAGGGGGTGCTGGCCGGACGTCTGACCCTGATCAGTCTGGTGGAACGCTTGTGCGAACGGCCTGCAAAGATTTTCGGCATGTATCCGCAAAAAGGGGCCATTGCCCCAGGCTCGGACGCCGATATCGCCATTTTCGACCTGACCACCGAGCGTGTGCTTGAGGCGACCCATCCGGAGTTGAAAATCGATTACAGCCTGTACGAGGGCATGAGCGTGGTCGCGCCGCCGGAACTGGTTCTGCTGCGCGGACAAAGCATTGCCTCCAGGGGCGTTGTCACCGGCAAGGCCGGTGGCGGCGAGTTCGTTGCCTGCACATACGCGGCGGAAAACGCCAAATAGTACCTACAATATTTTCTGTGTTTTTATTCTTAAGGAATGACGATGAGTTATTTATATGATTTGGTTTTGCAAAACGGCACGGTAAATGATCCTGCCAACAAGGTCTCCGGTCGTTTTGATGTGGCCATACGCGATGGCAAAGTAGTTGAGGTCGCACCGGTCATCAATGCGCAGCTCTCCAGAGATGCGGTGGATGTTTCCGGATATCATGTTTTGCCCGGAGTCGTGGATCTGCATATGCACGCTTCCGCCTGGCTGGGCGGACGCTTCGCTCATAAAATGATGGCTCTGGCCGGCGTCACCACGGCGCTGGATATGTCCGGCCCCATCGACAGCGTGCTGAAGATAGCGGCTGAGTACGGCTGCGGTTTGAATATTGCTTGCATCAACTATGTGCGCCCCGGCGACACCGTTGAGAACAACAATCCGGGCAAGTCCGAACTGGAAGCCCTGCTGGCCAAAAATCTCAAGGAAGGGGCCATCGGCTTCAAGATTCTCGGCGGCCACTATCCGCTGACTCCCGAAGCCACCGCCGCGACCATCGACGTGGCCGTGAGCAACGGCGCCTATCTGGCTTTTCATGCGGGCTCCACCGCCACACGTTCGAACATCGAAGGCTTCCGCGAGGCCATCGAGCTGATCGACAACCGCAACGTGCACCTGGCCCACATCAACAGCTACTGCCGCGGCCGGGTCAATGACTGCCATGCGGAAGCCGAAGAGGCCATCGTCGCGCTCAAGGCCAACCCGAATATCGTATGCGAAAGTTATCTTTCTCCGGTCAACGGAACCAGCGGCGAATGCAAAAACGGCGTACCGCAAAGCCAGGTAACGGTAATGTGCCTGGAAGCCAGAAATTATGAGCCCACTGAAGAAGGGCTGGAAAAGGCCATTCGCGAAGGGTGGGCCCAGCTCAATGAGGAAGTCGGCGGCGTGGTGGTTCTGAGCAGCGGTCAAAAGGCCGTGGAGTACTGGCGGAGCAAGAACACCGACGTCACCATCAGCTTTGCCGTCAATCCAAAAATCCCGAGACTGCGCCTGGCTACGGCCCTGCGCGACGACGATACCTTTGTGGTGGACTGCATCTCCACGGACGGCGGCGGCATTCCCCGCAACGTCACGGTGGAAAAAGGGCTGGCTCTGGTGCGCCTGGAAGCCATGACCATGGACGAATTCGCTCTGAAAGCCAGCTACAACCCGGCGCAGATCCTCGGACTGCGTAACAAGGGCCACCTGGGCGTGGGAGCGGATGCGGACATCACCGTGGTGGATCTGGAAAGCCTGAAGCCGGTGATGACTTTCAGCGGCGGCAAGAGCGTCATGCATCGCGGCAGGGTCTTTGGAACGGGTACGACCATGATCACGAGCCCTGCAGGTAAGGAAGCCGTGGAGGCGCACGGACTGAACGCCCTGGTTGTGGACAGCTCGGAAACGCCGTTCTGCAGGCTGCGCTAGCCGGCGACAGATGAGGCAGGCTTTAACTTCCTGATGATAGGCGTGAAAAATCAAAGAATGACGGAAGTTATTTTTTATCAATCAAAAGACAACCCCATGCAGCCAAGCCTTATTGCTGCACGGACAGATTGCCGGAAGCATTTCGTACGCCGGAATAACGGGATTTGCATGAGCGACGCAGCGCATGTTTTTTCTCCGGAGTACGTGGGATGGTAAGAAACAATGTTGAGAAATTTATCGATACTCATCAAGGGGGCCGGAGAAATGGCCTCTGGAATTGCCTGGCGACTTCATCGTTCGGGATTTCGTAATATCATCATGCTCGAGACGAAAAATCCCCTGGCTGTACGGCGCAGAGTCTGTTTTTGTGAAGCTGTTTATGACGGCAAGATGACTGTTGATGGCGTGGAGAGCGTTCTTGCCGAGAATGATACGGCAATAGATTCGGCTCTGCATCAGGGCCGGCTGCCTGTGGTTGTGGATCCTGACTGGGAAACAATCAAACGCAGACACCCGCAGGTCGTGATTGATGCGATTATCGCGAAAAGGAATTTGGGAACCCGGAAAGAGGAAGCGGAATTCGTCATCGCTCTGGGGCCTGGCTTTGAAGCAGGAAAGGATGCGCATGCGGTTGTCGAAACCAACCGCGGTCCCAGTTGCGGGCGGGTGCTGTATGCCGGTTATGCGGAAAAAAATACAGGAGTTCCCGGAAAAGTAATGGGCTACGATATAGAAAGGGTTGTTCGTTCGCCGGAAAAGGGAATATTCATAGCTCAAAAACAATTAGAAGATCAAGTCGTGGCCGGGGAAACAATTGCTATGGTAGCAGGTAAGCCGGTGACCGTGTCGATCAACGGCATTTTGCGCGGTTTGATCCGCGACGGCGCGCCTGTATTAAAAGGAATGAAGGTTGGAGATATTGAGCCGAGACCGAACGTCGATAATTCACTCGTATCGGATAAAAGTCTTGGCCTTGGAGGAGCAGTATTAGAGGCTCTGATGACCAGATACAATACATAGGGTGCAAGTAGACATGGATGAGAAGCAGATTGGGCAGCAGCTGAAGAAATATAGAAAAGCAAAAGGAATGACGCTGGAAGCGTTGGCCACCGCGGCCGGGTATTCAAAATCCTATCTTTCGCAGATAGAAAACGGTCTTTCCTCGCCTTCGCTTGCCGTGCTGGGCAAACTCGCGGGCAAGCTGGGGATCAGCGTGGCGACATTGTTAAAGGAAAACAACGGAGTCAGTAAATCAAGCTGGCATCTTCCGAAGGATAAAAGGCAAACCCTGCAATATCCTACGGGACTGATACGTTCGCAGCCTTTGACGGCGGCGGTATCGCAGAAAAAAATGCAGCCTCTGCTGACCATTGTTGAACCCGGCGGAACCTCCAGCATTGATGACCAACTGCAGCATGCGCCTGGAAGTGAGGAATTTGTTCTGGTTGTCAAAGGTTCGATGGAGTTCGTTGTGGATGGCGAAAAGATCATCCTGCATGAAGGCGACACTTTATATTTTGAAGGCGACTTGCCGCACCAGTGGAGAAATATCACTGATCAGCCTGCCGAATTGTTTTTCGTTTTTTCACCTCCTGTCTGGTAGGATCGTCAGGAGTTATTGAGAGATAGATTTAATTGGAGCAATTATGTCTGAAAAAAAGTTTTTCAGTGTTGGCCGGGATATACACAAGAAGGATGGCGAGGCCAAAGTAACCGGAACAGAGATATTCACCTCGGATGTCTCTTTGCCGGGGATGCTTTATGCCAGAGTGTTGCGTTCGCCTTATCCTCACGCGAAAATTCTATCTGTTGATACTGCAGCAGCAGAAGCCATGGGCGCTGTCTGTCTTACCTACGAAGACGTTCCTAAGATTGTTTACAACGAACGCCAGGTAAGCGTGCCTGAAAAGACCTATCGGGACAGAACAGTTCTGCCCCAGACCATCCGCCACGTTGGTGAAGGCGTCATGGCGGTGGCCGCCCCCACGGAAGCCCTGGCCGAAAAAGCGCTTGCCAGCGTCAAAGTGGAATACGAGGTGCTTCCTGCTGTTTTTGACCCGGTGGAAACTATGGCAGAGGGTGCTCCTTCCTTGTACGATGAGGTCCTGCTGGGCGAAAAGGTCCTGAAGGTTGAGAAGAACATCGCATGTCAGAGAGTCATCGAGGAAGGCGACCTGGAAGAAGGGTTTGCCAAAGCCGATCTGATTGTAGAGGAAACCTTTTCCACCGGCCGGGTTTATCACGGACAGATGGAAACCAAAGGCGTGGTCTGCAAGCCCGAAGCTGACGGCGGCATCACCGTCTGGCCCACCACCCAGTCCATTCACAACACACGGATGTTGCTCGGAAAGATTTTCGATCTTCCCTTGAGCAAGATCAACGTACACAGGGTGACCATCGGCGGTTCCTTCGGCTCCAGCATTCAAATGAACACGCCCATCGCCATTTGCGTAGCCCTGGCGCGCAAGGCCGGGAAACCGGTGAAACTTGTGCTGACCAGAGAAGAGGATATGTATGATCACTGCAAATATCCTTCCCGCATTACGCTGAAATACGGCGTTACCAAGGACGGCAAGCTTACTGCCGGGCATTTGACCACGCTGGTGGATGCGGGGGCGCACAATATTCAGATTTTTCCGTTGATGGGCTGCATGGCCGGCTGGTTCGTATCTTTATACAGAATGCCGGCCCTGAAGTTCGACGGAACCGGAGTTTACACCAACAAGGCGCCCGCCTGCGCGATGCAGGGCTACGGCAACCCGCAGGTCACCTTTGCCGTTGAATCCCTGATGGATATCATTGCGGAAAAACTGGACATGGACCCTGTGGAATTGCGCCTGAAAAATTACGTAGGTCTGGGCCAGACCTTTTGGGGACAGGGACCTACTGTCCGTTCCGTCATCCGCAGCTGCGGTGTCGAAGAGATGCTCGTCAAAGGACGCGAAAAGATCGGCTGGGACGACCGTAAAAAACCCGAAGATAAAAGCGGCCGTTTCCGCCGCGGTATCGGTGTCGGGCGCGGATTCCACACCTCCGGTACGGGAGCCCCGCAGCCGGGAGAGGTCATCGATTATTCCACGGCCTTGGTGAAAATCAACGAAGACGGTTCGGCGGATGTCTCCACCGCGCTCATGGATCACGGAGGCGGCACCCTGGACGCCATCGCCAAAATTGTTGCCGAAGAATTGGGCATTGCGGTGGAATACGTGGGGGTTTCTCCCTCCAATACGGCCTGCACGGGGTATGACGTCTGCACCCACGCCACACGGGGCATCTATTGCGGCGGAGCAACCGCGCAGCGGGCTGCAGGCATTGCCAAAGGCATTATCCTTGATTTCGCTTCCAGGCTGCTGGACGTGAATCCGGTTGCTCTGAAAATAGAGCCCGATCCTGAAACCGGGCAGGGCGTTATCTTTCTGGAAGGTACGGATAAACGCATCACCGTTGCCGAAACCGCTCATGCGGCCCAGTTTAAGGGCTGGGGGTCGGCCATCGGCGTGATCAGCCATCGGCAGACAAACTGTCCGCCCTGTTTTGTCACCAATTACATCGAGGTCGAGGTGGATACCTGGACCGGCCAGGTCCGTGTGACCAGAGCCGTGGCCGCGGTGGATGCCGGTACGGTGATGAATCCGAAGCTCACTGCCGGACAGCTGGAAGGCGGCCTTTGCCGTGGTGTGGCCCTCGCGCTGCTTGAAGATACGCACTACGACAAGAAAACAGGCCATTTGACCTGCGGTTCGGGCTTCATGGACTACAAGATGTTCACTTCCAAGGAAATGCCGAAAGTCGACGACCTGCAGATCTTTTTCGCCGATACCTACGAGCCCAGCGGACCGTTTGGAGCCAAGGGTGTGGGCGAAGCGGCGAACAACGCCACTGCCGGCGCCGTGGCCAATGCCGTTTACAATGCCATCGGCATCCGCATCACAGACGCGCCCATGACACCGGAAAAAGTTCTCAAGTGCATCGAAGAAAAGAGCTTAAGCTCCTAATAGGGTTTTTATTATGCATAATTCAAGAATACTCACCACCGAGTTCGAGTTCATTCAGCCCGGAAGCGTATCGGAGATTCTGGACCTTCTGGAGACGTCCGGTGCGGATAGCCAGCTGATGGCCGGTGGTACGGACGTTATTCCGCAGATAAAAGAAGGGCGCAAGGCTCCTAAAAGAGTTATCAGCACCATGAAGGCTGCGGAACTGGATTTCATCACCTTCGATGCGGGTGTCATGCGCATCGGCGCCAGTACCAAGCTCAGAAAAATCGTGGACGCCTGCTGTGATATTCCGAGTCTTTCCGTGTTGCATGAAGCTGTGGCCACCATTGGAAAGGTGCAGATTCTCAACATGGCGACCATTGCCGGAAACATCTGCACCGCCTCTCCGGCTGCGGATTCCGTTCCGGCTCTGCTGGCTCTCGGCGCAAGTCTGACCCTGAAAAGCGCTCAGGGGGATCGCGAGGTTCTGCTGAAAGATTTTCTGCTCGCTCCGGGGAAAACCGCCATCGGGGCCAAGGAGATTCTGTACAGCGTGAACGTTCCCGTGCCTGGCCCGAACACTGTCAGTGAATTCAAGAAAATGGAACGGGTTGGTTCGGATATCGCCAAAATCAACATGGCTGTTGTGGTGGAAAAAAACGGCAAGGTTTGTGAAAGCTGCAAAGTGGCGGTGGGCTCCTGCGGCCCCACGGCGATGTTGATTGACGGACCGGACCAGCTTTTGAGCGGAAAGGAAATCAGCGACGCGGAAGGCGAACTGATCCGCAAGGCCGGCGAAGCCGTGGCTGCGGGCATCACCCCCATTGACGACATCCGGTCCACTGCCGAATACCGGCGCAAGGTGGCGTCCGTCATGTTCATGGATACTTTCAAAATTGTCTGGGAAAGAGCCTAGGGAGACGCAGCGTGAGCAAAGAACTCATCGAACTCAATGTAAATCAGCGGAATTACGAAGTCGTTGTAGAAGATAACGAGCTGCTCAACAACGTTCTCCATGACAAGCTCGGATTGACCGGAACAAAATACGGCTGCGGTACGGGCGAGTGCGGCGGCTGCACCGTGCTGGTGGACGGATCGCCCGTGCTTTCCTGCATTGTGCTGGCCAAATCCGTTGTCGGCGCCGAGATCGTGACCATCGAGGGGCTGGCTCCGAAACCGGGGACACTCGATCCCATTCAGGAAGCTTTTCTGGATCAGGCCGCCATACAGTGCGGATACTGTACGCCCGGCATGGTCCTGGTGGCCAAGGATCTGCTCCGGCGCAATCCTCATCCCACCGAGGATGAGATTCGCGAAGCCATTCGGGGTAACATCTGCCGCTGTACAGGCTATACGAGCATTGTCCGGGCCATCCAGGAAGCCGCAAATATGGATTGCTGCTGCCAGTCCAAACCGGATTGACGGCAGTCCCGAAAGAAACACGAAACCAAGGCCCGGAGCATGGACCTCAAAGCCGTGATTCTGGCTGCCGGATGCTCCTCCCGTATGGGACGTCCGAAGCAGCTGCTCAAGGTACAAGGCAGGAGCATGCTAGATCATGCCGTTGCCGCGGCTGTGGAAGCCGGACTCGGGCGGCCGGTTCTCGTGTTGGGGGCTTTTTACGACAGGATTTTGCAGGAAAGCGCATTGGCAAAGCAATGCGAAATAGTTCGAAATACGGATTTTGAACAAGGGCAGGCGACATCGCTTGTCGCCGGCGTACGACAGGTCATGTACCGGTGCGACGGCGTGGTGTTCATGCTTTGCGATCAGCCCTTTGTACGGGGTTCGCTGCTGGCGGAACTCACCAGACGTTTTATTACAAAAAAACCGGATCTGCTGTATCCGGTTTACCGTCGGCAACGCGGCAACCCGGTTGTTATCAGCAGTCGGCTTTTTCCCCGGCTGCTGACAGCAACCGGAGATTCGGGAGCGCGATTTTTGTTCAACGATCCGGAATTCGAATGCATTCCCTATGAAGTGGATGACCAGAGCGTAATAATGGATATTGATACCCCGGAAGAGTACGAGGCCGTGAAGCGACCCGCTTCCTGAAGAGCATGACTATGAAAATCTGCGTGATAAATCCCAATACTTCCCTGGACATGACGCGCCATATCGAGCGCGAACTCCTGAAAATCAAGGGAAGCGAGACCGAGCTGACCGTACTCTGCCCGCGAAAAGGCCCGGAAACGCTCGAATGCGCGGTGGACGAGGTCTATGCGGTTCCTGAAATGCTGGAACTGGTGAAAAAGGCCGAAGCCGACGGCATGGACGCGGTGGTCATTGCCTGTTTTTCCGATCCCGGACTCGAGGCTGCCAAGGAGCTGGTTTCCATCCCCGTGGTAGGCATCGGCGAGGCCAGCATCCATGCAGCGGCCATGCTGGGCGCCAGGTTTACGGTAATTACCCCCGTACGCAGAAGAGTGCCCACGCGTATCCATCAGGCCCTGCATCTGGTCAGTACGCATTCTCTGGCCTCTGTACGCAGCCTGGACCTGAGCGTGGCGCAGTCGGAGTCCGACCCGGAGCTGATTATCAAGACCCTTCTGCAAGTGGTCGGCCAGGCCGTAGAAGAGGACGGCGCCGAGGTGGTGGTGCTTGGTTGCGCGGGAATGGCCGGATACACCAAAGACCTGGAAGAACGCTATAAGGTAATCGTTGTGGATCCGTGCGCCGTGGCCCTGAAGACTGCCGAAGCCTTTGTCTGCCTTGGTCTGCGCCAGAGCAAACTGGGGCATTATTCCACGCCGCCCGAAAAAATATATAAATAGCCGGAGATTTTCCGCCGGAAGATCCCGGAATCATTTTTCCTCTCGTATTGCCCGTGCCTCGGTCTGGGGGGCGCCTCAGGCCGGGGTGCGGACATTTTTGCCTCATTTCACGTTCTCTTCTCTCATATTGTCTTGTTTCGGCTTGGGGGGGCGCCCTCAGGCCGGGCAGGACTCCCCGCAAACAGCATCGGATCCGTATACAGCCATGGCGTGCCCTCTGAAAAAACGGGAATCGGTCACTTGCAGTCCCATTTTGTGTGACTTACATTTCTCCAGTTGTTCATCCGGACTCTCTGTCATAGATCACCCCGGCAAGTTCGGGCGTTTTTTGCAAGCAACCTTCAGCTGATAAAATAGATATGAAAATCGGATTAAAATCATGGATTCTCGCCGTCCGTCCCAAAACACTTTCGGCTGCCGTATGCCCCGTATTGGTCGGTAGCGCCCTGGCGATACAGGCCGGAGGCTTTAAGTGGATCCCGGCCTTGCTCTGTCTGCTGTTTGCCCTGCTGATTCAGATCGGCACCAATTTCGCCAATGATTATTATGATTTTATCAAAGGCGCGGACACAGAAGAGCGCCTGGGGCCCCGGCGGGTCACAGCTTCGGGGCTTATCTCCCTGAAGTGGATAAAGCGCATGACGGCCTTTGACTTTTTTCTCGCTTTCCTGGTCGGACTAGGGCTTGTTCCTTATGGAGGCTGGTGGCTGCTGGCAGTGGGCGTTCTTTCCATCGCCCTGGGCTACGGGTATACCGCCGGGCCTTTTCCCCTGGCGTATCTGGGGCTGGGAGAAATATTCGTGATGATTTTTTTCGGCTGGGTGGCGGTGGGATGCACTTACATGGTCCAGGCGGGCGGATTCACTGCCCTGGCCTTTCTGGCGGGCAGCGCAGTAGGCGCATTGAGTACCAATCTGCTGGTAATCAATAACCTCCGCGACGTGGATACGGATATCAAAGCCAATAAACGCACCCTTGCCGTGCGTTTCGGCAAAAAATTTACTGCCCACGAATACCGGGCCTGGTTTGCTCTCGCCATGGCCTGTACTCTCTGTATCGCTGTTTCATTGAAGTCATTCTGGATGCTTCTTCCTCTGGCGGTTCTTCCCCTGGGGGGAAAGCTCTGCGTACAAATAGGACGCCCCCAAACCGGACCAGTCTACATCCGCATGCTCGGACAAACCTCCATCGTGCTTCTTTTGTATTGTGTTTTACTGAGCCTGGGGTTGATTCTGAGTTGATCGAGTCTGATCGAACCCGGCGGGGGGGCGTTATTTCAGAGCCTTCCGCCCGTCTGGCGTGACGGGTAGCCAAACCGTTATTTCCGTTTTGCCTGGCTCGTTCGAATCAAGGGCGATATCGCCGCCGTGCGCCTGGACTGCGAGTTTGGCGGAGAATGTCCCCAGCCCAAGCCCCTTAGAAGATTGTTTCCGGGAATATTTTTCAAAAAAACAAGGTCGCAACTCTTCAGGCACTTCGCCTTGATTTTGGATCGCAAGACGCAGGAGCTTGTTTTCACATTGCAGGCGAATCAGCACAATGCCTTGGGGGGGAGATGCTTGTAGCGCATTTGTAAGCAAGTTTGCGTACATGCGATACAGTAAATTCTCGTCGCCCTGAATCACTGCCGCATTTTCGATTGTCAGTCCCGGATCCGGTTGCAGGTTGAGCGTAATATTTTTTTCTTTTTGCAATGCAAGCAGGTCTTCGTTGACTTTGCGAATCAGCGACAGGACGTTTACAGGCGTATATTTTTCGACTGCCAGGGTTGTTTCGAATTTATGCATCACCAGTGTTTCGTTCAGCAGATCCATGATCAAATGGGCGGCTGTCTTGATTTGCAGAATTTTGTTTTTGCCGCTTGCCGAGAGCTGTTCCTTTTTTAAGAGAAGATCCGGAAGGTAGAGGATGGGAAGCATGGGAGAGGCAAGATCATGGAACAGCAGGCCTTGCATCTGCTTACGGAAGTTCATGTTTTCATCGAGTTCTTTGTATTGCGTACGGATTACGTGCAGCAAACGTTCGCTGATCAGCATCAGGAAGCAAAATGCCGTGGCAATGAAGGTCATGTTGTTGATCAGAATGAGCGTATGATTCCAGCTGCTGCTCCAGGGATTTTCCGGAGGCAAGGCAATGAACAGAATAATTCGGACAATGAGCAGGACGGTGTAGGAAAGATAGATGCAAGCGAGAAGACGTATCGAGCGATAATCCTGTCTTTGGGGCCAGACGTCGCGTATTGTGAGGGGCATGATTGTTGAAAAAAGACATGCCCACAGTACGAAGCGAATTTCGATGATGTCGTAAACCGCGGAAAAGAAATAGAGCAAGCCGGCTGCCGTCGCAAGAAAGAAACCCTGCAGACACCATTGCCTGGTGGTGAATCCGTTTTTTCCCAGAAACAGGCGCAGGCCGTTCCATGCCAGAATCAGGCTGAGGAACGGCAAAAAGTTGGCAAAGACGATAGTTATGAAATCAGGAAGCAACGAACGTAAGGAAAGGAGAAAAACCCCTGCGATGGCAGTGAGATAAGCAGATGTCCACCAGCCCGGCCCCCGGAATGGGAAACGCAGCAGCCAGACCAGGCAAAGCAGCATCGAAACCGTGAACAAGGACACGGAATGGGCAATAAGCAGGGAATTCGTATCCATTATCTGTAACGGATCAGGCCTGATCCGCCAGTTAACGTTCAGAAGGGCTGGTGATTATCAGGTTCGTTCAAGCGCATTTTTTCCTGTCAGGTCGTTGTGCCATTGATTATAGTTCCCACAGGCACTGGGCTGCAACTCATTTTTCCCTGCCGCGTACGCCTGGTGTTGCAGCAGGTCGGGCTGCCTGGTAAAAAGTGTTTTACCCGCAACTATCCGAAAAATGCATTCACCATTGTCTCCGGATAGTTCTAGATCGCTCTGCGGTCATCGACCCGCACGACCTTGCCCTCGCTCCTGACCAGACTGTCCGCTTCCACCACCTTGACCTCGAAGCTCACGCCGAGTTCGGTGTGCAGACGTTTTTTCAATTCCTCGATCAGACGGTCGTATTCGCGGATGCAGTCCGTGGCGATGTCCCAGGAGGCTTCCACCTGCAGGATGGCCCGATCCAGGTGTCCGTCGCGCTCCAGCACGATAAGATGCTGGGGCAGCGTTCCGGTGAAGTCCAGGAGCACCTGCTCCACCTGGCTGGGGTAGACGTTGACTCCCTTGATGATGAACATGTCGTCCGTACGCCCCAGGATGCGGTGGATGCGGTGGAAGGTCCGTCCGCAGGCACAGGGCTCGGAGATGATTCTGGTCAGGTCGCCGGTACGGAAGCGGATCATGGGAAAGGCTTCTTTGGTCAGGGTGGTGATGACCAGTTCGCCTGTTTCTCCGTGGGGCAGCGGCTGCAGGGTTTCAGGATCGATGATCTCCATGTAGAAATGGTCTTCGTTCACATGTAGCCCTTTTCGTTCGAGACATTCGGCGGCCACTCCCGGCCCCATGATTTCGCTGGTGCCGTAATTGTCCATGGCGGCCAGTTTCAGCCGGTCTTCGATTTGCTGCCGCATGCCTTCGGACCAGGATTCTGCTCCGAACAGCCCCCAGCGGAGGTCCAGGGCATTTGGATTGACCCCCATCTCGTCCATGGTGTCCGCCAGATGCAGGGCGTAGCTCGGGGTGCAGCAAAGGGTGGTGGTCTTATAGTCCTGCATGATCATCACCTGACGCCGCGCATTGCCCGAGGACGATGGAATCACCGAAGCGCCCAAGCGTTCGGCGCCGTAATGAAACCCGAATCCGCCGGTGAACAACCCGTAGCCGAAAGCGATCTGAACCTTGTCGTCCTTGGTCACGCCGCCTGCCACAAGTACGCGGGCTACCAGATCCGCCCAGCGGGTCACATCGTTCCTCGTATAGCCCACAACGGTGGGTTTGCCGGTTGTTCCAGAGGATGTCTGCAATCGCACAACCTCTCGCAGGGGCACTGCGAAAAGGCCGTAGGGATAATTGTCCCGGATGTCGTCCTTGGTGGTCAGGGGCAGTGATTTGATGTCGTCCAGGGAGGTCAGGTCATAGGGGTCCATGTCCAGCTCCCGGAATTTATCCCGGTAAAAAGGCACGTTTCTGGAGACCCGGTTCACGGTGGCCTGCAACCGTTCCAGCTGCAACTGCTCCAGATCCTCCCGGTCCATGCATTCGTATTCCTTCTGCCAAAACATGGTCATACCCCTTGCGTTTCAAAAAAATCGTGTTGAGTCTGATAACAATGTAAAAATTGGACGGCTTCCGGAGCGGTTCCCAACGCCCCGGACACATGCGCTTATCCCGCCAGAGCACTTTAACTTTCAAATGATATAATTGGGTTCTGCACCCACGGGGTCAAAACAGCCCGTAGCTCGCGAACTCACAAGCGGGCTGTGAGCCTGGACCCGCGCGTAGCTAAATTTATAACAATGTATAATATTGAATATTATTTCAGCTAAAAAGTTTTGGAGCTTCTAAAGAACCTTTTCCAAAAGGTTCTTTAGCCGCCGGAGGCTAAACTATTTTAACGTAAAAAAGTACTAGCACGTATCGCAATCCAGGTCCCGCCCCAGGTAGGCGCGCTGCACATCCTGGTTGGCTATCAGTTCGGCGGCAGGGCCCTGGAGGAGGATACGGCCTGTTTCCAGCACATAACCCCGGTCGGCTATCTTCAGAGCGCTTCGGGCGTTTTGCTCCACCAGCAGCACGGTCAGGCCGAACTCTTTTTTCAGCTCCACGATGTGCCGGAAAATTTCCTGGGTAATTTTGGGCGCCAGCCCCATGCTGGGCTCGTCCAGGAGAAGAAGCTTGGGATGCGCCATGAGAGCCCGGCCGATGGCCAGCATTTGCTGCTCGCCGCCTGAAAGCGTTCCGGCAGGCTGGTTCCGCCTTTGGCCGAGCACTGGGAACATCTCGTAAATATTCTGGATTTCCTTCTCCACCGCTTTTTTTGCGGAACCTTTGTAGCGAGCGAAGCTGCCCAGAAGCAGATTGTCCGCCACGCTCATGGGGCCGAACACCAGACGCCCCTCAGGCACGTGGGAGATGCCTCTTTTCACGATTCTGTCCGGGCTGAGCCGGTTGATGCTATCCCCCGAAAAAACGATCTCACCATGCTTGGATCTGTTTATGCCGGATATGGTGGTCAGCAGCGTTGTCTTGCCCGCGCCGTTGCCGCCGATAAGCGCCACAATTTCTCCGGGGCGGACATGCAGCGAGACCCGTCTGACCGCGTGGATCTTGCCGTAGAAAACATCCAGATTCTTTACCTTGAGCATCTTAATCCTCTTCCCCGCCCAAGTAGGCCGCGATGACCTTGGGGTTCTTCTGGATGTCGAGGGGCAGGCCGCCGGCAATGACCCGGCCGAAACTCACCACGGTGACGTGGTCGCTGATGGTCATCACCAGGTCCATGTCGTGCTCCACCAGCACGATGGTCATCTGCAGCTCGTCGCGAATTTTGACAATAAGCTCGGATAAACTCCTGGTTTCGCGCATGTTCAAACCGGCGGCAGGCTCGTCCAGCAACAGCAGCTTGGGCTCGGCGGCCAGAGCCCGGGCCAGTTCCACCAGCCGCTGGCTGCCGAAAGGCAGGTCTTTGGCCTGATGACCGGCGAGATGGGCAAGTCCCACGAATTCCAGCTTTTCCAAAGCCGCTTTTTTGATGGCCCGCTCCCGTTTCCAAAACCTGGGCGTTTTCACCAGTCCGTCGAAGGTGGAGTAACCGGCCCGCGAATGGGCGCCGGTCATCACATTCTCCAGCACGTTCATATTGGTGAAGATTTCCAGATTCTGAAAAGTACGCAACACCCCCTGGGCCGTGCGTTTGTGGGGAGACAGTCCGGAAATTTCCGTACCGTCCAGCTGGATGCTCCCCTGGGCCGGAACCATGCCTGTGATGGAATTGAGCAGCGTGGTTTTTCCCGCGCCGTTGGGGCCGATGATGGAAGTAATCCGTCCGGCGTCGGCGTCAAAGGAGATGTCGTCCAGCGCCAGCACGCCGCCGAAGCGCATGGTCACGCCGGAAAGCGTCAGCATCTTAAGAGGCATCTTCCACCGCCTCGTCTTTTCTGGAGGTCCGGAGGCGGCGTACGAGCGCCTTGAGCCCGCCGGCGAATCCCTGGGGCATGAAAATCATGCAAGCCACAAGGATGGAGCCGAACAAGATGACCTCGATATCCTCGAAGGCCCGCAGGAACTCCGGAAGCATGGTCAGAAAATAGGCCCCGGCAACGGAACCCCAAAGGGAGCCCATGCCTCCCAGCACCACCATGACGATAAGCTCCACCGAAAACATGAAGCCAAAAGAACTGGGGGCGATAAAAGTCAGGTAATGGGCGTACAGCACCCCGGCCACCGCCGCGTAGACCGCGGAGAGTACGAAGGTGAAAAGCTTGTGCTGCGCCACGTCCACGCCCATGCACTGGGCCGCTTTTTCCGAGGTGTGGATGGCTTTCAACGCGCGGCCCGTCTTGGAGTGGACGACTCCCACGGCCAGCATGACGCCCAGCACAAGGACGCAGGTGACCAGGTAATAGTAGGACAGGTCCGACTCGAATTCATAGCCGAACAGGGACAAGCGGGGAATGAGCCCCTCGAAACCGCTGGGGCCGCCGGTGAGCGAGATGGTTTCGTTGAAAAAAATGTAGACGATGATCCCGAAGCCCAGGGTCGCCATGGCCAGATAATTTCCCGTGAGCTTGAGGGTGGGAATGCCGATCAGCAGCGCGACAAGCGCGGGCAGCGCGATTCCGGCCGCAATGCCGACGCCCATGGGCAATTGCAGGGTGGAAGTCACGATGGAGGAGGTATAGGCCGCCAGCCCGAAAAAGGCCGCATGTCCGAGAGAAATCTGTCCGGCGTAGCCAAGCAGCAGATTCAGCCCCACCACGATCAGGCCGTTGATGGCGCAGATGATCAGCACGGTCACGTAATAATCGTTGCCGAGCAGCAAGGGCAGCATCAGGAGTATCACGCCCACAACCAGGGCCGTGAGCATGTCTTTTGAATAGGCGCCCATGCTAGACCCTTTTTACGTCCTTTTGCCCGAACAGCCCTGAAGGCCGCACAAAAAGCAATAAAAGCAGAATGATAAAGGCGAAGGCGTCCTTGTAGGCAGAGGAAAGGTACCCCGCGCCGAAGGATTCCACCACTCCGAGAATCAGCCCTCCGGCAGCCGCGCCGAAGGGGTTCCCCAGTCCGCCCAGAATACAGGCCGCAAATCCCTTCAGGCCGAGGATGACCCCCACGTCATAGGCCGTCAGGGTGATGGGCGCCAGGATGGCCCCGCCCACGGCTCCGACGAATGCCGAGATCATAAACGACATGAGCACCATTCTGGGCACGTTGATGCCCACGAGAAAGGCGGCCTTGGGATCCACGGAACAGGCCAGCATGCCCTTGCCGATGATGCTGGTGGAAAAAAAGACCTTCAACCCGGCCAGAATCAGCGTGCTGATTGCCAGCACCCACAAGGTCTGGGGCATGATGGAAGCCCCGGCGAATGTCAGCGGGGAGTTCCCCGAGAAGGGCTCCATGGCGAAGGTGTCTTTGCCCCACACCAGCATGGCCAACCCCCGGATCAGAATGGACAGCCCGATAGTGATGATGATCAGGTTGATGGTCGGCGCATCCTTGACCGGACGGATGGTGAACCGCTCGATGATGCCGCCGAAAAGAACGGTCAGGCCCACCGCCGCGGGTATGGCTAGCCACAAAGGCAGGCCGAACCACTTGACCATGAAGACCGAAAACATGCCCCCCAGCATCACGAATTCGCCCTGGGCGAAATTGATGATGCCGGTGGTATTGAAAATAATGGTGAACCCCAGGGCCGTGAGTCCGTAGCTGGCTCCCACGGTCAGGCCGGAGGTCAGATATTGAAGCGCCGCTGATACGTCCATAGATTGAAACCAACTGTCTCCGGCAGCTGGGGAAACTCCCCATGTTGCAAAGGCAGGGGCCAGGGAACCGGACGTTGCGTTGCCGGCGCCAAACGGCCGCCTGGGGCTTGGGAACAAAAACTGCCGGAAGGTTGTCGCACCTTCCGGCAATTACTTTGGTGTGTTAGCTAATCCAGGATTTTCCAGTCGCCATTTTCGATGATGATCATTTCAAATGCCGACTCGTCAAGTCCGTTGTGGTCGTCGGCGGACATGTTGAACACGCCCGATGCGCCGACATATTTGGATATTTTTTCAAGATTGTCGCGAATGGCGGCCGGTTCGGCGGACTGGCCCATCTCGATGGCCTTCACCACCATGGACAGCGCGTCGTAGGCATAGCCGCCGAACTGGGACGGGAGAGAGGAGTAGGTCGCCTTGTAGCGGGCGACGTAGTCCAGGAGTACGGGCTTCTGCGGGTTGGATTCATCCACCTGCTCGGCCACGATCAGATGTCCGGCGGGCAGCATGATGCCCTGGGCCGCGTCCCCGGCCAGTTCGATGAATTTTTTGGAGGCCACCCCGTGACTCATGTACAGCGGCGTTTCCATGCCCAGCTGCACCCGGTTTCTGGCTACCACCGCCGGTCCGGGGTTGGTGCCCCAGCAGATGATGGCGTCGGGATTGGTGCCTTTGATCTTGGTCAGTTGCGTGGTCATGTCGGTATCTTTGGGGCCGTAGACCTCGTCAGCAGCCAGAGTGAAACTCTCCGCCGGGATCAGTTCCTGCAGAACGGCCCGCCCGGACTGTCCGTAACCATCGGACACGGTGAGAATGGCGATGTTCTTGTAGCCGCGTTTCTTGGCGTCCTTCAGAATCGCCTGCACCGCATGGCGGTCGCTCTGGGGGGTTTTGAAGACCATCGGTTCGATGGGTTTGACGATCCGTTCGGATGCGGCGCACGAAACCAGAGGAATGTTGGCCTGTTTGAAAAATTTCATGATGGCCAGGGTATTGCCCGAAGTTGTGGGCCCGATGACAACGGGAACCCGGTCCTTTTTGAGCAGTTTCTGCGCGGCCATGACGCATTTGTTCACATTGGTCTCGTCGTCGTAGACGATGACTTCAATCTGCTTGCCCAGCACACCGCCGTTTTTGTTGATTTCTTCGGCCAGCATCAGCGCGGTGTTCTTCTCCGGCTCTCCGAGAAAAGACGCCGGACCGGTCACGGAAAAAATGGCTCCGATTTTTATGGTGTCGGCGGCCAGAGCCGAACCGGCCACGGCCAGAACCATCAACAGGACCATTCCCTGGATAATGCGTTTCATATACTTCTGCTCCCCATAATATTGATGCGTTGCTACTGAGATGAGCCCTTATGCGCACGTACCAAACAGCTCATCCGCACCTGTCTCCTCATTAATGACCATGGATCATTTAGGATGTCATATAAATTAACTGTCCCAGATGGTCAATTTAAACCTATACCGTAAGTTTCGGGCCTTGTAAGCCTGTTCTGGGTAGGAGATCCAAGGCTATGGTGCGTAAAATGAGTCCGAAACAAAGTGGAAATTGGAAATTCTGAAGGCTGGAAGCAGCAAATGAGAACCTATCAGGTATTTTTCCGACAAAAGGAAGCTTTTATGTCATACAAAAAAAATCGAATAAAAACCATGGGTCCCCATCAGACGTAAGACAAAAAGCGAAAATATCATTCTTGCAACTCGTTGCAATACAAGGAGTCCATGGTTATTGCCATGATCGCTGGCGCGAGTCTGCCCTTTGCGACAGAAGCGGTTCGGTTAGCTCGGATCATCAAGCGGCATTTTGACGGTGCATAAACAGTTTTTTCACTCACTGTCTCACATTATACATTCATCTCATAGTTTGCTCACAATTTCCTCACATTTGTTGTATATCCTATACGTCAAGCGTGTTGAGTCATCTTTGCCGATTTTGCGGCTTGCAGTGTTTTCCCCCGACCAGGCAGGTTTGATGAAGGAATCCCTATAATGCATTTGAAAACCAGCGCTTTTAGTGCAGCTTTCTTCGTGCCTTTTTTTCTGGTCATTATCCTGCTGGAGAGTGTCTACGGAGCTTCGACTGTTGTCTTAGGGCCGCAGCAGGAGGATGTTCGTTTGCTGCAGCATACGGATGTTTTTGAAGACGGGAAACACACGCTCACCATTGCGGACATGGACGATCCTGCATTTGCGGACGCGTTCGTGCCCAATCATAAGCTTCGCAACCAGTTTGGCCCCGTACACAACCTGTGGTTCCGGTTTTCAGTGCGAAACCAGTTTCAGGACGAGGCCTTTGCCTGGCTTACGACCGGAAGGGTGCCCCGGTATCTCCTGAGGCTCTATTACAAAGATCCCGGAGGAGCCTGGACGGAAGAGCACTTTGAAAAAGAGCAGGAGATAATCGGGGGAATCCGACTGCCTCTCCCGTCGGAAGGGGCGGAAAGAAGTTATCTGCTGTTCGTACGGGGAACAGGAAAACCAAGGGTCTTTTCCCTTGAGCTTCTTTCTCCCGAGCGGTTCCAAAAAAAAACCGCCTGGCGGGCCATAACAACCGGACTGTATTTCGGCGGGCTATGCCTTGTTCTTCTGGTGGGGCTTCTTCTGGCCGTCTCACTGCGTCGCATTATTTTTCTCGCATTCAGTTTTTATGTCTTCTGCAATACCCTGTTCCTGGCGCAGGACATGGGTATGGTGAGCTTTCTCTATCTCCCCGGCCTTTCTCATGAAATGCTCATCGGATTGTCTTTTTTTTCCATGCAGCTTTTTTCGTGGTTTTTTCTGCAGCTGGGCAATTACCGATATCTTTCGAAAACAGTGTGTTTTTTGATGGCCTGCAGCCTTGGCCTGTTCGCCATAGGCTTGTGCACCAACGGCAACTGGTTCCCCATCGTCCACTACCATTTAATTCCGCTCCTGTTGCTCGGCACCATGGTGGTTCTGGCTTATGCGGCTTACAGGGTATTCAAAGCGGGCTACAAACCCGCACTGATTTTTTTATGGAGCTGGCCGCCGCTTTTTGCCGGGGTGCTCATGCATGTGGCTTTCAACGAGGCCTGGGTAAAACCGTATCCCATTTTTGAAGTCGGTCTCCAGATCGGCGCGTTGTTCCAAATCCTTGTCGGCAGCTATGCCCTGGCCGACGCGGCACGGGCGCAGCGCGACAAAGATCAGCAGCGGCTTTTGCAACTCGAACATGAAACCGCCTCCCGGCTGGAGAAAGAAGTCGAGGCGCGGACCCGGGATCTGGCCGAAGTCAACGAGAAACTCAGGACCAGCGAAACCAACTATCGCAACGTCTGCGAACGCGCCCACGACGGGATCGTCATCGTCCGGGACAAACAGGTGCTGTATATCAACCCGCAGCTCGCCGAGATGGTCGGGCTGGAGCCGCATCAGGCATTGAATAAGCCGTTCACCGATTATGTTCCTTCCGACCATTATGCGGATTTGATTGAAAAACACGACAGCCGCTTCCTGTTTCACAAGGGCGACAAACGGGCGCCGGCTGAAAAATATGAATCCGTCCTGCTTACCGAGGACGGAAACCGTATCGAAGTGGAAATCAATTCCGGATTGACCGAATATGAGGGCACTCCCGCCATTCTGGCCCTTGTGCGCGACATAACGGAACGGAAGCGTATCTCGCAGGAATTGGAACAAGCCAAGGAAGCGGCGGAAAAGGCCAACAAGGCCAAGAGCGTGTTTCTCGCCAATATGAGCCATGAAATCCGTACGCCCATGAATGCGATCATCGGCCTGGGGCATCTCGCATTGCAGACGCAGCTGGACGAACAACAGCGCGACTATCTGGTGAAAATGGACAAATCCGCCAATTCCCTGCTGCGGTTGCTCAACGACATCCTGGATCTTTCCAAAATCGAAGCGGACAAGATTGAACTTGAAAAACGCCCGTTCCCCGTACGCGAAACCATGGAAAGCCTGAACTCGATCGTCGGATTCAAGGCCTATCAAAAAGGGCTCGAATTCACGCTTCATGTCGACGAGGCAATACCTTCCTGCCTCGCTGGTGACGCCTTCCGCCTCGAGCAAATACTCCTCAACCTTGCCAACAACGCGGTCAAATTCACAGACCAGGGGGGTATTTCCCTTTCTATCCTCATGGATCAGGAAACAGACGAGCAGGTGACTCTGAAATGTGTTGTGGAAGATACCGGAATTGGCATGAACGAAGAAGCGCTCGGGCAATTGTTCACCCCGTTCAAACAGGCCAATGCGTCCATCGCCAGAACCCGCGGCGGTACCGGCCTGGGACTGGCCATAAGCAAGCGCCTGGTGGAACTGATGGGGGGCTGTCTCTCGGTGCGCAGCGAACCGGGCAAGGGAAGCGTTTTTATCGCGACGGTTTCTTTCGACAAATGTGCGTCGGGCTTGCCGCAAGCCATGACAGTCATTCCTTCTGACCGGATTAATTCCCTCCTGGAAGGGACCAGGCTGCTCCTCGTGGAAGATAACGAGATCAATCTTCAGGTTGCCCGGGAATTCCTCGAAAGAGCGGGTGTCGTGGTGTCCGTCGCGGAAAACGGACAGGAGGCCTTGGATCGCGTTGCCGGCGAGCGGTTCGACATCGTGCTGATGGATATGAACATGCCGGTAATGGATGGGATAAGCGCATCCAGGGAAATAAGAAAGCGGTTTACCTCTGAGGAACTGCCCATTCTGGCTCTGACCGCCAACGCAATGGATGACGACCGTAATGCCTGCCTCCGTGCGGGCATGAACGGCCATATCCCGAAACCTTTCAAACCGAACAATTTATATCAATCCGTTATTCAGGCCCTCGGCCATGATACGCTTCCGGATGTTCCTGAGAAAAACGACGGCATTGCGCCTGACGCGTACCCGCTGCCGCGGATTGACGGACTTGATGTCCGCGCCGCGCTGAATTATCTCGACGATGACAGGGAACTTTATCTGCAGATGCTGCATCGTTTATTGCAAGACCATCGCAACACGGGTGATTCCCTGCGCGAACACCTGCGGTCCGGAGACGCAGAGTCTGCAAAACTTCTCGCCCATACGCTCAAAGGAGTTGCGGCCACTCTGGGGGCTGCTGATCTGCGCCGTGCCGCAGCAAATCTGGAGGCCGCCCTGCAGCAAGAGCGGGCAGGGGAGATTGAAACGTTCGCCGATGATTTTGCCCTGGAGATGTCGCAGCTTGTTTCAGGTCTTGATCATTTTTTTCGGACACATGATAAAGAGGTTGATGCAAAAGGGTTTGCTGGGACGGAAACAACGCCTGCTCCTGATTCACTTGGGCAGCTTGTGGCGGAACTCGGAACCCGCATCGTGGAAGGCGATCCAAGAGCGCTTGATCTGGTCGATGGTCTGCAACAGTCTGTTAAAAACACTCCTGCCGAACAAAAAGTCCGCGATTTGAAGTCGCTGTTGCTGGAGTATGATTTCGAAACTGCGCAGGAAGTATTGGAGAAGTTGGCAGGTGTGCTGTTGGCGGAGAAAAGCTAAGCTGTCCGGCGCCGAGGTATCATATGGCTGAAACGAACGACCGCCCGAAAATACTTATTGTTGATGACGAGAAGATCAACATCGACGCCATGGTGCATCTGTTGGGAACCCGCTACAAAACCGTGGTCGCACTCAACGGCGAGCAGGCGTTCAAACGTCTGGAGTACGCGCCCTTGCCAGATCTGATCCTGCTGGACGTCATGATGCCCGGAATGGATGGCTACACCGTCTGCCGGCTGATCAAGGAGAATCCCGCCACGCGTCATATTCCTGTTATCTTCATTACCGGCAAGGCGGAAGAGCAGGACGAGGCCAGGGGATTTCAAGCCGGAGCCGTGGATTACATCACCAAGCCTTTCAGCCCCATCATCGGAATGGCCAGGGTGAACACGCACATCGAACTGAAGCGCAGGGGCGACATGCTGGAAAAATTGGCCGGCCTGGATGGGCTGACCGGCATCCCGAACCGCAGAAGCTTTGACTGCTACCTTGAAACGGAGTGGAAACGCGCTTCCCGCCATAAACACGATCTCTCGCTTATTCTCATAGATATCGATTACTTCAAGCGCTTCAACGATCATTATGGACACACCAGGGGGGACGACACTCTGAAACGTGTTTCCACTGTCATTACACAGTGCGCGTATCGCCCGGACGACCTGGCGGCAAGATACGGCGGAGAGGAGTTTGCCTGCATTCTGTCCCAAACGGACGAGGCCGGAGCCCTGCTGGTTGCCCGCCGGATTCTGGATGGTATTCGCGAACTGCATGTTCCCCACAGTGCGTCGCAGGTTGCCGACCACGTCACCGTGAGCATCGGAGTAGCCAGCATCACACCCTCATCCATGTCGACGCCGACGGATCTTGTCGATCAGGCCGACAACGCACTCTACACCGCCAAGAGAGAAGGCAGAAACAGAGTGGTCCGCTTCGGGAAAGCTTCTGATGGTTAAGGGGCTCTTTCTTCGCAATGGAAGAAAGAGACCAGTGAGCTTTCGTGCGCACTCCACAAGACATCCCGGCGCATTGACGCCTTGAAGCAAAACTTGCTCAGAAACGATGTCTCAGTGTTTCTAATCGCCTTCTCCCTAAAGTTGAGCAGGCAGTTCCGGCTATACACCCGGATTCAGTTGTCTCCAGTGCCGGGCAATGTCGATGCGGCGGGCGAACCAGGCATCACCTGTGGCGCAGGCATGTTCGAGAAACCGCTCCAGACCAATGATGCGGCTGGGGTGGCCCAGGAGGCGCGGGTGGATTCCCACGGACATCATGCGCCCCCCTTCGCGGCGCAGCACATCGAAACTGTCGATGGTGCAGCGGGCGAAATCTTCTCCGTGTACGAAATTGCCGATGGGCATGAAACGCATGTCGTTGGTGATGAAGGAATAGGGCACGACAACGTGGGGCTTGCCCTCGACATCCTGCAGGTAGGGCAGGTCGTCGTCGTAGGCGTCGGAATCGTATTCAAAACCGGCTTCTACCAGCAAGCGGCGCGTGTTGGGTGAGGAAGCCCCCTTGGTGTGCCAGCCCAGGGGCCGGACTCCGGCGGCCTCTTCCACGCTCCGCACCGAGCGGGCGATGATTTCCCGCTCGTGATCTTCGGCCATGTTGGCGTGTCCTTCCCAGCGAAAGCTGTGGCAGGCCATTTCGAAACCACGCGAAACCATGTCTTGAGCCAGCCAGGGGGCCAGCCGGGCGGTTCGGCCGCAGATGCTGACCGTGCAGGTGACGTTGAAGCGTTCGAGCAGGCGGACGATTCGCCAGTAGCCTGCGCGAGGGCCGTAATCGAAATGCGACGACAGACACGGATTGGGTACGCCGCTGACCGGTTCGATGATTTCATAGACGGCTTCGTTGGTTTCATCGCCTTGGGCCAGCGAGAGCTCTGCACCGGCTTCGGCGTTGATGACCAGGGAAACGGCGATACGCGCGTTGTCAGGCCATTTCGGGTCGGGCGGTTCAGGGCCGTAACCTTTCAGATCGCGGTTTTTCCACGAAGGATATGATCGAGCCATGGTCTCCTCCTGGTGAACGGGATAAAAGATTCGATTTTCGAGGTGATAGCGGCCTCCGACACATTGGACTGTAAGGTGGTCCGGATAATGGTATAACCGGCTCTTCAGACATTTTCTACCGTATCATCCGCTTTCCACATAGAATCTATAATTCACTCACAATATCCTCACAATTCCATTTTATCTTTTGCCTTACGTTTCAAAGACTTTGTAAAGGTGTTATTTCATAAAAAAAGCAGTATCCTGGAGGGCAGGCGCTCCCTGGCGATCAGCGCAGGATACCGTCTGCGGCATCCCGGCCGGACAACGTTACCGGTGGCCCTATTGTGGATGGCAGCCGGGATAAACATGCGATGGCTTGTCTCAGGAAGCACGCACGGATGCAGAATCAGTGTTATCACTGTTGCATAACAACCGGGCGAAAAAAGAAGGAACCGGGAATGGAGTGGATTGTCCGGAGTCTGATTTGTCTGCATTGACAGAATCTGTCAATATAGATAGATTCAGATATCCTGGTAAAATAGTAGGATGAAAGAACTCTTTGCTGTGCGCTTGATTAAAGGAGTCTAACGTATACTTCTCTCTCGGCACACCCAACACTACGGCTTTTGAAAGTCTTACTGCAAGTTTAGAGGTGTTTTATGTCGATACCAGATGCGAAAAAATTTTCGTTCACCGTAGACGGACAGTCAACAGACACATTTTACGTAGTTAAATTTTCAGGATTTGAAGGCCTCTCCCAGCTCTATCATTTTACTATTGAATTGCTCTCGGAAAAAAACGACATCGACTTTGATTCCATTTTGCAGAATACGGCAACGTTGGTGCTGCATAGCGATCAAGGCGACGTGCCGGTTCGGGGAGTGGTTGAAAAAATCAGCCAGAAACATACCTACCACGGCTACACGTTTTATCGCGTGGTTTTGGTCCCAAAACTCTGGTGGCTTACGCTCACCCGCCAGAATCAGATTTTTCTGGACGTCACTGTCAAGGACATCTTGGAAAGCGTCCTGGCTGATGGAGGTCTGGGTGCTCAGGATTTCGAACTGCGGCTGCAAAAGGACTACCCGAGCTGGGAATATGTCTGCCAGTATGGAGAAACGCATTTTCAATTCATCAGTCGCTGGATGGAAAAATACGGACTGTATTACTATTTCGACCATACGCACACCGGCGGAAAGCTGATCATCACGGATTCCAATCTTGCGCACGAGCCATATGCCGATCAAGCCGCCATGCATTACAAACAGCCCAGCGGGTTGGGCTATACGGAAGAATACAACACCATCTATTTTTTCAACTGCGAACAGCAGACAGTGGCAAAAAGCGTCTACCTCAAGGATTACAACTGGGAAAAACCTTCTTTGCAGGTAACCGGCAACGCGGACATCCTGGACAACGGTAAGGGCAAGCTCTACTTCTACGGCGAGCATTTTCGTACGCCTGATGAAGGTGCCGATCTGGCAGCAATCAAAGCAGAGGAAGTTCTTTGTCGTGAAAAAGTTTTTTACGGCCAGAGCGGCACGCCTTTTCTGCGGCCGGGTTTTGAATTCGAGCTCCAGGGGCACTACCGCGACGATTACAATCAGAAATACCTGACCATGAACCTGGAACACAGCGGCGACCAGAGCGCCTATGTGCTGTCCAATTTCGGTGACTCGTCGGATAAAAGGAAGCAAGCCGCTCCCAGCTATACCAATAAGAGTGTCTGCATTCCCCTGTCCGTCCAGTTCCGCCCCCTGGCGCAGACCCCCAAACCAAAATTTTCCGGCACCCTGCACGGCAAGGTGGACGCCTCCGGCAGCGGCCAGTACGCCGAGCTGGACGAACACGGACGTTATAAAATCATCCTGCCCTTTGACCTGAGCGGCAGAAAAAACGGCAAAGCTTCGGCCTGGGTGCGCATGCTGCAGCCCTACGCGGGGTCCAACCACGGCATGCACTATCCGCTGCACAAGGATACCGAGGTGCTGCTTACCTTCATTGACGGAGATCCGGACCGCCCGGTGATCGCCGGTGCCATTCCCAACCCGGAAACCTCCAGCATGGTGACCTCCTCGAACAACACCCAGTCCATGGTGAAAACCTCCGGGGGCAACTCCTTTACCTTTGAAGACACAGACGGATCTCAGCGCATCACCATGTCTTCGCCCACTTCGAGCACCATGCTGCGAATCGGGGCGGCGGAATCTTCAAGTGATGACAGTTCCTCGGACGACAGTTCCACGGACGACAGCAGTTCGGATTCTTCCGACGACAGCAGCTCCAGTTCAAGCAGCTCTTCTTCCTCCTCCGACGGAACCGACTGGTACGATCTCGGGTACGGGACCTCCACCGACGGGATCAAATTATTCTCCATCGGTGATTTTGATGTGAAAGTGTCGAATGTCAGCACCACTATTCTGGGAAGGGAAACGGAAACCGTTATCGGAACGAAATCCACAACCGTGCTGGGACTGGAAAGCGAGTGGAACTTGCTGAGCAAAACCGAAGTGACGCTGGGATGGAATAATCACTATAAAACTATGAAGGAATATCTGGTTGGCCAGAAAAACACCATCTGCTGGGCATACAATAAAGTGCTAGGGGCCGGAGCCTGGGTGGCGGATTCCGCGGTCTATGTCAAGCAAAGCGCAGTCAAAGTCGTCACAGGAAAAACCAAGGTGATTGAAGAAGAGATTGGTCTTGTCGACTTGATGACCAGTGTAGTCGAATCGTCAACCCAGGTAATTGAAGAGGAAACAGATGTGATTGCCTCACAAACGGAAGTTGTCGACGAAGCTATAATCATCGTCGAGGATGAAATTTCTATTATTGACGATGACACAGAAATTATCTGTGGAAAGACATTGGTCGTCGATGATGAAACCAACGTCATTGATTCTCTGATAGAAGTCATAGACTCCGAAGAATTGATCGCTTCTTCAAGTTCCGAAATTGTAGACCTTAAATCCTTTATTTAGAGAACAGTTATGAAAGTTCTCAAAGACATCCAACATTCGTTGCTGTTCAAGCCCTTCGGACTGAAAAACAAGCATTGGCTCTCCCTGGCCGTGATGCTCTATTTTGATCTGGACGAGCCGGATAGCGTACTCACGGAACAGCAGATGTGGCAGGAGCTCTCGCAGGTGCTGCCCAATGACCTGCCCCTGGACATAGGCATGCCCAAGGCACGGGGCGAGGTGCTGGTGCACGGCACATGCCATGCGCCCGGCGGCGAGCCCGTCCAGGGACTTTCTGTGGCCGTGCGGGCCGGCCGCCTGCACAAACGGTTGATGGTCTTTGGGGACAGGCGCTGGGAGCGCGGCAACATCACCAAGCCCGAACCCTTTACCAGCCTGGAGCTTACCTACGAGCACGCCTTTGGCGGCAAGGAATTCGAGCGGAATCCCAAAGGGAAAGGGATCGGACCGGTTCTGCTTCCCAATGGGGAAAGAATTCACCCCTTGCCGAACATCGAGGATCCCGATCACCTGGTTCTGGAAGCAACGGACCGCCCCGAACCCGCGGGGTATCACCCGTTGGAGATAACCTCGCCGCAACGCCGTAAAAAGGAAGGCACCTTTGATAAGAAATGGATTGACGAGGTCAAACCGGACTTGCCCCTGGATACGGCTGAGGACATGTTCAACGCGGCCCCTGAAAACCAGCAGATAAAAGAGTTTTTTAGCCCGGGAGACGAGCTCGCCGTTCAGAATATGCATCCGGAGTTTTCCATCATACGGTCCCACCTGCCCCTGGTCCGGCTGCGCTTCTTCGTAACGAAAAAAACGGGAAAACGTACCGGGCCGGATGAAAATGAAGTCTTTGTCGAAGTCGCTAACAGCATTGATACGGTCTGGCTGTTCCCGGCTCTCAAACGCGGCGTGGTATTGTATCGCGGCATCACCGAAGTGCGGGACGACGAGTTTTCAGACCTCTCCAATATTTTCATTGCTTCCGAAGAGTCCGGCGAAAAAGAAAAGGAATTGGCCTATTATCTGGAGGAAAAGCGCAAGCGCCTGGATCGGAAAGTGCCCATGGATGCGGCGCCGCTGGAGCAGGTGGATCACCGCATCGCCTCCGTCGCTAAAAAATTGAAAAGCATTGAAAAGGAAATTGAGGTTACCAAAAATCGAGCTTTGGGCAAGGCCCCCCTGTACAAGCTTACACCTGCTGAAAAAGGGGCGCACAAAGACGGCATGCTGGCTGGAAAATTCGCTCTGCTGGACAAGATGGAAGGGCGGGTGCGTGAAAAGATGGCCAGGCATGGAGGCTGGGTGCAATTCGATCTGTCCCGGTTTGATACGATACGCGAGAAAATGCTCCAGGCATCGGGAAACGCTGACGCCGCACTCCAGACCGCAGAGAAGCTTAAGGCACAGAAGCAACAATCCGTTGGCGCCTTGAGCAAGAGGTTGAAAGAAAATATCCCGGCGGACAAACTGGCCGAGCAAGGGATCGATCCGGACAACCCGCTGAACGAACAGACGGTCAATCCGTGGCACGATCATGGATTCCCCCTGGTGACGCGCTGGCGTTTCAACCTGCATCAGGACCGCCAGACCGTGGACGGATTGCGCAAGCTGGGTTTTTTTCCCCGTACGCTGAAACGCGTCTGGATCGGCCAGAATGGGGAAAGCATCGATGACAATCTTCTTGCATGGGGATTTTCCCAGGACGAACCGTTCACTCTGCCCGCGGGCCTGGTTTTGCCGCGTTTCGACGAGGCAGTGCTGACCGGGATATTGATCCGTCCCGGCGAAATCACAGACCCAAGCCGGGATTTCGTTGTCCCCGGATCGGACCCGGCTCCGCTGGCTTACGTACGCGAGGGCAACAGAGCCGTCGTTCTGGTGGACGACTCCTTTGCAGCGGTATTCATGGAGCAGGAAACCGGGGACTTTGCCGACGTGCTTGTGGTCGCATCGCCGGACAAACCCTTGGAGAAAAAAGCGGTTCAGGTGATCGACGCCGCGGAGGAAGTGGTCCTGGCTTTGCCGGAAAAAGAGGCCTGCGGGCCGGAGCTCCTCTCCGCCTGGCGTACGTTGCTGCCCGATGCCGTGCAGCACCACCTTCCGATCGGAAAAAATTTGTACGAAGCCTTTCAGCAGGGGGTGGACATCCGCGAATGGATTTTAGAGGCCGTGTCCGAGCCTGTGCGTACGGAGAACAGCTTTCGGGTTCCCCAGAAAGAAGGAGAGCCGCCCAAAAAGGGCCTGCGTGCGTTCAAACTTCCCAAACTGAATGCCGCCGCCATCGTGGCGCAATTCTCCGGGGAAATCAAAGCGGCTAAACAGCCGTTGAAAGATAAAATGAATTCCGCCATGAGCGAGATACGGGCCAAGGCGCAAAGCCACCCGCATTTCAAAGGCTTCGCTGTTCCGGCCGAGACGCCGCAGGAACGCGCAGAGCTGGTGCAAAGCAACATGGACAAAGAAATAAAGGCCAAACGCAAGCAACTGCAGGCGCTCGGACAACTGACCCCTGAAATTGAAGCCAAGCTGACCGAGGCGGCCCAGGACATCCGGGGAATGACCCAGGCCTACGGCACGAAATTGTCGGAAGGTATGGCCAAAGCGGCCTCGGCGGTCCGCACTGCCAAAAAGGCGAAAGAGGATATTGCATCCGGTAAGCTCCCTGAAAAATTTGCTCTGAAATTTGGAAACATGCAGAGCAAACTGGACCAGCGGCGGCGTTTAACCCGGGAGGATGTTGTTTTGCGCTTGGAGCGGGGTGAATCGTTGGCCGGTTCCATATTGTCCGGGCTGGATCTTTCAGGATTGGACTTCAGCGGTCGGGATCTCAGTGAAGTCACCTGCGTGGGCACCATTTTCCATGAAGCCGACTTGCGCTCCTGCAATCTGACGCGCATAAACGCCAAAGAAGCCGACTTCTCCCGTGCCGTGCTCAAAGAGGCTGAATTCAACAAGGCCCTGTGCAATAAATCGCTTTTTGTCTCGGCCGATCTGAGCGGGGCCAGCGTACACCAGTCCGTCTTCAGGGGAGCCGACATGACCGGCGTCAATCTCTCGGGTGCGCGTCTGAACATGACCACGCTGGAAAAAGTAAAACTGCAGCAGGCCGTGTGCACAGGTCTTTCGTTGACCCTGGCCGCCATGTCCGGGACGGATGCCGTCAATTGCTCCTTTGCCGAAGCCTCATTTCGCAAATGTCTGTTTCAAAAAAACAGCCTGCATAACGCTGACTTCAGCCGCGCCAGCCTTACCTCCTGTATGTTCCAGAAAGTGAGTGGAGAGAAAATGGTTTTCACTGCGAGCCGGATGCATAAATGCGGTTTTGTGCTGTCCGAGCTTCCCAACGCCGATTTCAGCGGCACAACTATATCCCAAAGCATGTTTAAGGAATCCGACCTGCGTAAAGCTTGTTTCGACACAAGCGTCCTGGACGGCAGCCAGTTCGACACCACGGATTTATTCGAGGCTTCCTTTTACAAAACCCAGGCCAAGCGTTGCCGCTTTCCCAAGTCCGACCTCAGAGGCGCGAACTGCAAGGCCGCCAACCTGTGCTTCAGTTCGCTGCGCAAGGCGCACCTCGGGACGGCCAATTTCATGGGAGCGAATTTGTACGGAGTGGATTTTTTCAAGGCCCAGGTTTCTGAAACCATTTTCGAGCTAGCCAACCTGCGGAAAACCCTTTTGGAAAACCGGACCGACCTGCTATGACCAGAGAAGAATTTTTGACAGCCATCCGCCAGACCCGGATGATCAAGAATCAGTCCGTGGCCGGACTTGACCTTTCAGGCGCTGACCTGCGCGGTGTACGCTTCGAACAGGTTACATTCGAACAGGTCAACCTGAGCCGGGCGCAGCTGGACAAAGCAAGTTTTAAGGGGTGCCGTTTCTTGCAGGTGATTCTGGCTGAGACCGATCTGAAGAAACTCGATCTGCGTAAGATGCAAATCCTCCAGTCGAACTTGCAGAACGCCAATCTGGATACGACACTTTTGTCCGGTACGGATCTGAGCGGATCGGACCTTTCCGGAGCCCGGATTTATAAATCCATTTTGGAAAAAGTGACACTGGACAAAGCCAATCTGGGGCGCTGCCACCTGGAGAAAGTTCTGCTAACGGGGGCGTCCATGAAAGAAACGGACCTTTCAGGCGCGTTGTTGAACAAAGTGCAGCTGCTGCAGGCCGATCTGACAGGCGCTCGTTTTTGTCAGGCCAATCTGTACAAGGTGCTTTTCCGGGATTGCAACCTTTCGGGGCAGGATTTTCGGGGGCTGCGTCTGGCCCAGATCAACGCGGAAAACGCGGACCTCTCCGATGCGGATTTGAGCGGCGCCGACATCACCATGTCGTTGTTTTCCAATGCCGACCTGACCGGTGCCAGGCTTGAAGGGGTCATGGGGGCCAAGACATCCTGGAAGGGCGCCAAACTTGTGGGAACCGACTGCCGCGAGGCTTTTCTGGAAATGTCTTTTCTGGGAGAGGCGGACTTGAGCGAGGCGGATTTTACCCTGGCCAATCTGGCGAAATCCAGGCTGACCCAGGCTGTCTGCCGCGCCACAAATTTCAACCAGGCCAATTGCGCCTACGCCAATTTTTCCTATGCGGATCTGAGCGCGGCGGACTTTACCAGGGCCGACATGCGCTGGGCCAAACTGCACAAAGCAGTGGAAGAACATACGATTTGGGATCATGCCAAGACAGCGAACATGCAGCGGATAGATGCCGTCTTGGTGGAAGGTGAAGACTGGATTTCCCCCATAGCATAGCGGGATAGTCGCATGATACGGAGTGCAAGGAGAACAACATGAGCAACCTGGCTGAAAAAATAGAGCATCACCAGCCCCAATTGACCTATGGCAGCATTCTCGAACGCAGTGAAAAATCGTTTACCGTACGGACGGATTCGGGCGACTGGACCGCCGAAAAGGCTTTCAGCTGCGTGGTGCAACCGGAAAAAGGCGACTATGTTCTGTTGAGCATTGATGACGCTTCACACTGTTTCGTGCTGGCCGTACTGCAGCGCAATCCGGATCTGCCGCCCGGACAGGATATTGTTTTCGAAGGCCCGGCGAGAATCCATGTTGTCAACGGCGACCTGGCGCTGACCTCGGACCAGGGGATGACCCTGGCCGCGGAGGAAGATATTCTCTGCGCCTCGGATCAGATCGAAGTCCAGGCTCTTCGTGGTGAAATCCAGATTGGTACCTTGACCTTTCTCGGACGCGCGGTACGCAGCCAGGTGGATCGGGTTGTTTCAGTGGCTAAATCCGTGGAACGGACCTGTGAGGAACTGGTGCAGCGGATGAAAAGTTCGTTGCGCTACGTGGACGGGCATGATGAATCCCAGTCGCGTTCTTCCCGCCAGCTGGTGGAGGAGACCCTGACCGTGCAGTCGAAAAACAGCTACCACCTCACGGAAGAAGTAGTGAAAATTGACGCCGAACAGATCCATTTGGGATAACAGGCAGTTGAAAAAAGCACGATTGCTGCGTTGCTGCGAAAAAGCCAAAGCCTCTCGTATGCTAACTACGCTTCGGCCTTGCCTTTTTCTTGCGCCTTGCACTCGCACTTTTTTGAACAGCCTGTTTTAAAGGAATTTTAAACAGCGAGATAAGGAGCCGCCATGTACATACTGACAACCGGCAGCGGCATTAACTACGCCTACCCGGATTCCTGTTATACGGTAGTAGGCACGGCCACAAGTGCCGTCACCTATCCGAGTATTTCCTATTCCGCCGTGGCGAGTCCGTATGCGACCACGGTCTATATCGAATGCGCGCCCGTGGTGACCATGACGTCCTACGACGTGATCAGCACCGGCGATGAGCTGGGAACTCTGGGCGGCGTGACCTCATTTACCTTTGACGGAGAGACCATGTACACCAGCGGCTGTACGACCCTGTACATGGATTGTTCACTGGCCCAGCGTTATTGCAGCGTCACCGAGCAGAACTGCCTCGGCGTGCTTTCCAACGCCGTAGGTTCGTGCATTACGCCGAGCCAGTATATTGTTTACGGACTGACTTAGGCCCCTTTTTGGGGCAACGCCCCCTGCAAAGGATAATCCGCTACTACGCCTGCGGTAAATCCGCGGGCGTTATCCAGTCGCCCGAGCAGACCGCTGCTGCCTGCTCAAGGGTTTTCTTCAATTCCGCCACATTTCCCGGCCAGTCATGGGCAAAAAAACGCTCCATGGCCTCCGGAGCCACCCCTTTGATGTTCGTCCTGTTTTCCGCATTGAGCTGGCGCAAAATCTGGCCGCAGAGCAAGGGCAGATCCTCCAGGCGTTCCCTGAGGGCCGGAATTGCAATGGTGATGCCTGTCAGCTGTTCGGCCAGCTGCTCCAGAAAGTCTCCGTTGGCAACCAGGTCCTTGAGGTCCGCTGCTGTTGACACAATGATACGTACGTCCACCGGCACGGAATCGTCTTGGCCCAAAGGTGCGACTGCCTTTTCCGTCAAAACATGAAGCAGATCCGCCTGCACTTCCAGGGGCAGCGCGTCCACTTCTTCCAGAAACAACGTACTGCTGGTGGCCTGCCGGAAACAGCCCTCATGGTCCGCAGCCGCGCCATCAAAAGCGTCTTGTTTATAGCCGAACAGTTCTCCGGCAATCAGTTTTGCCGGCGTATCCCGGCAATGCAGGCGGACGAGAGCTTTGTCCGAACGGCCGCTGAACGCGTGCAAGGCCTCGGCTGTCTGAACCGTTTCCGTTCCGGCCTCTCCGTACAGGCGTACGGGGATGTCGGTGGCGGCAACCTGTTCCACCAGCGTATACAGGCGTTGTACGGGAGCGCTTTTTCCTGTCAGCCCCAGAAAAGAGCGGCGTTCGCCCAGCAACTTTTCCAATGCCGTCGTATGAGAAACATCCCGGATGACCAGGGCCGCGCCGAAAAAACGATTTTCGGAGTCCACCAGAGGCGTACAGCTGAGGCTGATGGGATGCGGCCTGTTGCTGCCGCAAATATTGAGCGCCAGGCGGTCGCGGACCGGCTTTCTGGTCCGTAGAGTCTCCAGCAGGAGTTCGCTGCAGGGACCTTCGCCGGTTTCAAGCAGCGAACCGAATTCGGCGTCGTCGGCGCCGTATTCCGAACAAACGGTGCGCAGTTCCTTGTTGCAGCTCATGATGTTGAGCTGCTTGTCCACCGTGATGATGGTTTCCGGCACGGTTTCGAAAATGGCCTGCTGCAGGACCAGCGTGTCATTTTTGATGCGCAGGGTTTCCTTCAGGGCGTCCCTGGATTTTTTCAAGTCCATGTGCGCACCCACCCGGGCCAGAACCTCTTCCTCGCGAAAGGGCTTGGTGATGTAATCCACAGCCCCCAGGGCGAATCCACGCATTTTGTCTACGGTGTCGCTCAAGGCGCTGACGAACAGTACGGGAATTTCCCGTGACTCCTCTTCCTCCTTCAGACGGCGGCAGACCTGGTAGCCGTCCATTTCCGGCATCATGATGTCGAGCAGGATGAGATCGGGCGGAGTGTCCGCAACGGTTTTCAGCGCGAGTTCGCCGTTAATGGCGGCTCGAACGGTATAGCCGTATTCCGAAAGCATTTTGCGCAATACGGTGAGATTTTCCGGCTGGTCGTCAACTATCAACACTTCTCTGGATTCTGCGGCCGACTCCGTCATGACCCGGTCTCCTTGGCATGGCGTACGCCATCTGATGTTCTACAACACTTGGTTTTATTGCTTCAGACGTTTGAATAACTCTTGCAAATAATCAAAACGGTAGCTTTCCACGCTTCGTTGCAGTGCGGCAGCAAGTTCAGGGTGTTCGCGGGCCATGCGCTCGATGCTCTCCATGGCCATGTCGTAATCGACCCTGTCCACTGCCTTGTGCAAATCGGCTTGCAACGCCGCGGGCAATGCCGCCAGGTCTTCAACCCCGACTTCCGCGATGGAGCGGGAGCCCGGAGCAAGGGCGGCCGCCTGCTCTTTTTCATACGCGTATTCTACGCCCAGACGCTGTTGCAGAATCTGCAGCAGCTCTTCAAAGCGAAAAGGCTTGGCCAGAAAAGCGTCGCATCCGGCTGCCAGGGCTTTGGCCTGATCTTCCTCAAAGCTGCTGGCCGAGATTGCCACAATAAGCGTCTTTTCGCCACCTGGAGAGGCTTTTATCATTTTGGCCGCGGTCTGTCCGTCCATCACGGGCATACGCATGTCCATCAAAACCACATGCGGGCGCCAGCTGTCCCATGTGGCGACAGCCTGCTTGCCGTCTGTTGCCTCCTTGGTCATGAATCCCAACGGCTGCAGCAGTTTCTGCAGAAAATCGCGATTCGCGCTCTGGTCGTCAACAATAAGTATCCGGTAGTCCGCTTGTCCGGGAGCCAGCCCGGATACCGCGGACAGATCCTGCATACGCTCCTGGGCGTCGCTTTCGGAATCGTCAGCGGATGCGATAATGGTCACGGGCAGTTCGAAAAAGAAGCGCGAACCTTTGCCCGGTTCGCTTTCCACCCGCAACTGTCCGCCCAGTAGCTCCACGAATTTCCTGGAGATGGTCAGGCCCAGCCCGGTGCCTTCTTTGGCGCTCCGGCCTGTTTCCGTCTGGGTAAAGGCCTCGAACAGCGCTTCCAGGTCTTCCGGAGCAATGCCGGGGCCCGTGTCTTCCACGGAGAATTCCAGCAGGGCCTTGTTGGCTTCGGTGGAATTGTTCACCTGCAGGCGCAAGGCGACATGGCCGGTTTTGGTGAATTTGACGGCGTTGTTGAGCAGATTGATAAGAATCTGGCGCAGTTTCAGCGTGTCGGTTCGGATGCGCACAGGAAAAGCGTCCGGGGTGTGAATGAGCAGTTCGAGTCCTTTGTCTTTTGCCTTGAAAAGGAACATGTCCTTTGCGTCGGAAAAAAGCTGTCGCAGGTTACATTCCGTCTCGTTCAGCGTAATGCGTCCGGCCTCGATTTTAGACAGGTCCAGAATCTGATTGATCAGCGTCAGCAGGTGCTCGCCGCTGCGCAGGATGATGCCAAGGTTGTCGCGCTCCCCGGAGGGCAGCTCCTTGTTGCGTCGCATGATCTGCGAAAAGCCGATGATGGCGTTCAAAGGCGTACGCAATTCGTGGCTCATGTTGGCCAGAAACGAACTCTTGGCTTCACTGGCGGATTCGGCCGCGTCCTTGGCTTTACGCAGCTCGCCCTGAGTCTGTCGTAACTGGGCGGTCCGCTCGTCCACCTTTTGTTCCAGCTCGGCCTCGCGTTGTTTCAAGCCCCTGATCCGCAGGCGGTGCGCTGAAAAAAGGAGCGAAGCGACCAGAAAAACAGACAGGAAGCGAAACCACAAGGTTTTCCACCACGGCGGCAGAATCGTCAGATGCAGCGATACTTCCTTGTCGCTCCAGAAGGCGTCGTTGTTGGTCCCCTGCACGCGAAACACATAGGAGCCGGGCTCCAGCCCCGTATATGTGGCATAATGGCGGTTCGGCCCGGTATTGTTCCAGTCTTTGTCAAAGCCCTCGAGGCGGTACTTGTACTTGTTTTTGTGCGGTTCGAGGTAGCTCAGTGCAGCGAATGTAAAAGTCAGGTCATTCTGCTGATGTTGCAGTGTGAGTTCCCTGGTCAGCCATACGGATCGTTGGAGGATCGAATCCGGCCCAACGGATACGGGCCTGTTGAAAAGCGTCAAATCCGTCAGCACCACGGGCGGCTGAAAAGAGCTGATTTTGACGGACTCCGGGGCAAAGGACAGCAGGCCGCCGTCCCCGCCGAAAAACAGTCGGCCTGCCTGGTTTTTCCAGCTGACCCTCGGACTGAACGTACTCACCGCGAGTCCGTCGCCTTGACCGTAACTGATGATCTTGTCCGTTGCCGGATCGTACACGGCCAGCCCGTATTGGGTTCCGAGCCACAACCTGCCGGAAGCATCCGGTTCGATACTGAACACCAGATGGCTGGGCAGGCCGTCTTTGACGAGATAGTTCCTGTGAGCGCCGGAGGAAGGGTCGAAACGTAACAGCCCGTGGTGCGTGGCGGCCCAGACAATGCCACTCGCATCCACGTACAGGTCCTCGATCCAATCGCCGGGCAGGCTGTCCTGCTTGCCGGGATTCGGAAAAAAATGCTCGAACCTGTTGTTTTTGGGATCATACCGGCTGATGATGCCTCCCTCCGATCCGATCCAGATGTTGCCTGCGCCATCCCTGGCCAGGACTTGAACCCGGGTGTCTGCTAATCCGTCGGGCGTGTTGCTGACGTGCCCGAAGTCCGGCATGGGAAATGTGGTAAACTGTTTTTTTTCAGTGTCGAAACGAAACAATCCATGATGGTCCAGCCCGTAATAGAAGCCTGTTGCTCCGTCCGCGAGAAAAGAGGTGATCTGCGGAGGTGGCCCGGACGGATCGCTGTCGCCGAAGGGGGAAAAAGATTCTATTTGCCCGGTGGCGGGTAAGTAGCAGTAGAGTTTGGCATCTTCCACCAGCCCGAACCATACGTTTCCTGCAGGGTCCGCATAGCAGCCGGAGATGGTGCCGTTGTCGTCCAGGCTGCTCCAGTCGAGCGGATGGCGCGTGACGTTTCCATCCGAGGGATCGAGCTGGTTGAGAGTCTGATCTATGGCTGTCCAGACGGTGCCGTCCGCATCGCCCGTAACGGCGGAAATATGGTCGCCGGACATGGAACTCGTATCGGATGGGGCATGCCCGTAAAAGGGAAACTGCACCTGCCACGGATTGAGCAGGTCGAGCCCTCTGTCCGTGCCCACCCAGGCGTTTCCGGCCTTGTCCACGAGAAGTGCGGTCACATTGTGTCCGGAAATGCCATACGTATCGCTGGGCCTGTGTTGATAATGGCTGGTAAAATCGCCTTTGGCCGGATCAAAAAAATACAGGCCCTGGCCATGGGAGCCCACAAGCAGCTTTCCGGCCGGATTCAGGAGCAGGGAGTCCACATTCAAGTCCGTACCCGGCAAGTAGGTCAGATATGCGCCGGATTCAGGGGTGAAGCGATACAGGCCGGTAGTGCCCCCCGCCCAAAGGATCCCGGAGTCGTCCAGGAGCAGGGCGTTTAAACGTCTTTCAACGTCGGAAAGCACATAGTGTTTGAACCGTTCCTTATCCGGATCAAACCGGGTCAGCGCAAAGTCGGCGGCCATCCAGAGCGCTCCGGATTGGTCCTGGACGATTTTCCAGACACCGCTGCCGGGATACAACCCGTTTTCGTGTGCTTTGCCGCCGTCTTTTGTTGCGGCAAAATAATGATGAAATTTTTGAGTCTCCGGATCATAACGGTTCAGCCCGGTTTGCGGCGGGCCGCCGAACCAGAGTCTTTCATCGCGGTCTTCAAAGATGCAAAAGACCAGATTTCCGGCAAGGCTGTTCGTATCGCCGGGGACATGCATAAAGCGTTTGAATCCATCGACTTCCGGGTCGTACAGATTGACGCCTCCGCCCATGGTGGCAATCCAGAGGCGCCCCTGTTTGTCTTCAAGGATATCAGTCACATAATTATGGCTGAGACTGTGTTCGTCTCTGGGGTTCTTGTTGTACAGGACGCACTGATATCCGTCGTAGCGGACCAGACCGTTGAGCGTACCTATCCAGAGAAAACCGTTTTTGTCCTGGCAAAGTGATGTTATTTTGATAAGATAGCGTTCACCCGCCTCGGTGTTGCTCAGTTTGAAAAACCGCAGGTTGAAAGTGTCGGCGGCATCCCAGAGCGTCGTATCTGCCTGTTGAGACGCAAAAGCAGGCACGGAGATGCACACGGCAATACATATCGCCATGAGCAGGGAGAAAATCAGGCGCATAGGTTTTTTGTCGAAGGTTGACGACCAGAACATTATTTTTCCCGGAAATTAATCATGAACAATAAGATGTATCTTTTCCATTTCCGTAAAACCTAACGTAATTTGATTGAAAAATATACTGTATTAAGCGGAAACATCGTTGCGCAGGCCGTTCTGCTCAGAGGGGAAAAATCCCGGACAGTCGTAGTAAACGACTGTCCGGGACCGTCAACTTATTCCACGATGCCAGCCATACTCCAATTGCTGTTCAGGGCCGAGTCGCTGGCATAGCCCCAGCCGCTGTTTTCCGCGTTATTGCGGATGCTGCCCGAACTGTTGAGCTTCCAATACATCAACTCGCCGGTGCTGGAGTTACTCCAATAGATCACAGGATCGTCGCTGATTGTCACCACATCCGTGAGGCTCCAGTTGCTGTCCAGGCTCAGTTCAGTTGAAACAAAGCCCCAGCCGCTGCCCTGGTCGGTATTCTGCAGCTCGCCAGAATCGTTCAGCTTCCAGTACACCACTTTGCCCGAATCGGAATTTTTCAAAAGCAATGCGTAGTCATCGGAGAGCGTAGAGGCTCCTTTCAGGTTCCAGGCGTTCCCGCTGGAGGAGGCGACATTCCCCCAACCGCTGCCCTGGTCGTTGTTCGCGAGCTGGCCCGAGCTGTTGAGCTTCCAGTAGACCACGTTGCCCGTGTTCGCGTTCTGAAAGAACAGGTAGGGCGTATCGGAGATATTCAATGCCCCGGCGCAACTCCAGGAGCTGTTCAGGGTTACGTCGTCGGAAACGTATCCCCAACCGTTGTCCTGGGTATCGTTTTTGAGGGTACAGCCGCTGTTGAGCTTCCAGTAGATGAATTTTCCCTGGCTCTGATTTTGCCAGATCAGTGAGGTATTGTCGTCGATGTCCACGGTCCCGACAAAACTCCAGCTGGAGTCGAGTCCGAGAGAACTGGAAATGAATCCCCAACCTTCGCCTTCCGTCGTGCTGCTGAGCTGGAAGGAATCGTTGAGTTTCCAGTAGACCATTTTTCCGGCACCACCGGTGTTGCGCCAGAGAAGATAATTCGTGCCGGAGATTGCGACAACGCCTTCCATGGTCCAGGAGGTCGGCTGCGCACTGGAGATGAAGTTCCAGCCGCTGCCCCGCTGGCTGTCTTTCAACCGGCAGGAGCTGTTCACCAACCAATTGACGCTTTGTCCCGAGGAAGTATTATGCCAGATGGGCGCTTTTGCCACGGGGTCGCGTACAAGGCGTACGTAGTTGTAGATACGCACCGCGTCGTTCTGGGGGCCATAGCCTTCCGGATAATCATTCGGATCGCCGGATTTGAATTCGCTGCGCTGTGCGCCCGCGCCGTGAATGTCCGTCCATTCGTCATCAACATATCCCAATGCGCGGCCGAAGCTGACATAGGCGGCGGCTTCGCCGTTATCTCCTGAACTGGAATAACTTTTGTGCGTGGTGCTGGTCCAGAAATAAGGGTAATCTTTTGCTCCTTCCTCATTTGTGATGCTGGTGGTGTTGAAGACGGCGTTGATGGCGGGGGAACTCGTGGTGTCGGGCGAGCGCGTATAGTCGACGATGCTTTGCAGCTCTTTGGCGTTGGGCAGCCGCCAGTCGTTGTGCCCCAGATAGCTTTCGCTGTTTTTGGTCACTACCCAGGCCAGGGCTTCTTCCCAGTTCAGCCCCTGGCCGCTGTCGTTCTGAGTCCACATCAGGCCCGTACTGTTGTCCGTTATCGTGCTGTCCCCGTTGTCCGTGAAATCGTTGTCTCCGTAACTGTCACCCCGGACGCAATGCACATAAAACTTCTTTATATGGGGGGGGTAGCCTTTGATGCGGCCGTCCGCGAAGTTGAGGCCGAACTGCAGATCATTATCCACTGTGCTGACGTAACTGGTGCTGGAGGCGTATTGCGCATCAATGACCCGTTCTCCCGCGTCGGTGTCGCCATAGGCGAATTCGAAATAATCCGTATCGATGAAGGGTGTCAGCACGGACGTATCGGAAGAACTGGAATTGCTGCTGTCGGTACCGGTAAACTTGATCAGGGAATAGAGTTCCTTGATGGTGGGCAGCCTCCAGTCGTCGTGCCCCGCCAGCGAAAGGGATTCCGCATAGGATGTCACATCGGCAATGTACATGGTATCGTCGACGTCGATGTTCCCGTCGCCGTTGATATCCGGACTTTTCTGCCAGATCAGGCCCGTGTTGTTGTCCGTGACCGTGCCGTCGCCGTTGTCCGTGTAGCTGGCTTTGAATCCATTTGTCTGACGATCCTGTCCGTAAAAGGCTTCCCCCATGGACGGGCAGGTTATGGATGTTTCCTCGTCGCTAAAGCAAAGCTCCTGCCCGGTGCCGATGACCGTGTAGCTTGGAACGGCCAGGGCCGATCCGGCTATGCCGCAGAATAGTACCGTGCAGAACAGCGTAAATAATTTCATACCAAAATACTGTGAATTATTCATGAAATCCTCCAAAAATTGCATGGTTAGCCCAGCTCAGCGATGCTTTTTACGAGAGTAAAAAATCATCATGCCTCATCCCCAATTTTCTATGGCTACATGTTTTTTACGAATTGGATGCCCCAGTTGTTGCGGATAATAAGCCATGATTGGCGCTTTATTCAGTCCCGATCCGCAGTTTATAGCCCACGCCGTAGACGGTTTTGATGATTTCCTGTCCCGGCAGTTGCACTGCAAGTTTTCTGCGCAGATTTTTCACGTGCGTATCGATGCTGCGCTCGTAGCCCTCATAGGTCTCCCCGGAAATATTTTTTAGCAATTCAGCTCGGTTAAAGGCTCTGCCAGGACGCCTCATGAGCGTGTGCAGCAGATCGAACTCGCCCCGTGTCAGGTCCAATGGGGTATCATTGGCAGTAACGCGGTGTTCGTCCTGGTCCAGGACCAGCTCTCCCCCGGCGCCCCAAACCAGTTTTAGCTTTTCCTCGGCAGGCGCCAGGCGTCTGAGAACGGCATGCACCCTGGCTACAACCTCGCGCGGACTGAACGGCTTGCATATGTAATCATCAGCGCCGATCTCCAGCCCCACCACCCGGTCGATCTCATCGACCCGTGCTGTGATCATTATCACCGGCACTTTGCTGAATCTGCGCAGCTCGCGACAGACAGTGACGCCGTCTTCTCCAGGCAGCATGATGTCCAAAAGAATCAGGACCGGCGGGGAAGCTTTCACCCTGGAAATGACTTCATCACCGTTCTCGAGGATCTCGGTATCGAACCCGTCGGCCTGCAAATAATCGCTGAGCAAACCGGCTATTTTTTCCTCATCCTCTACGATGAGTATGCGTCCGGTGGTTTTATCCGTAGGCATGAGAAACCTCCTATTACGTGGACAGGATCAACATACTGTCAGACACCTTGTGCTCCTGGGCATATCAAATATAACGCGGCAGGCGGATGATGATACGCAATCCGCCGAGCGGAGCGGTGTCTGCCGTGATATCTCCGCCCATGGCTTTGATGAGTTCCCGGCATATGGCCAGGCCCAGCCCGCTTCCGCCCAGGCTGCGGCTGCGTGATTTGTCCACCCGGTAAAGCCTGTCGAAGAGCAGGGGCAAAGAGGCTTCCGGTACGCCTGGCCCCGAATCCTGGTAGTCTATTTCCAGCCATTTTTCCGTATAGTTCCCAGCCAGCATGATGATACCCGGTTTGTGCACATAACGCAGGGCGTTTTCCAGGATGTTTGCAAAGACCCGGCACAGCTGATCATGATCCACGCGGCAGGGGATATCCGCCACCTGCTCCAATGCCACCGAAATCTGCAGGCCGGCTTCTTCGAGGCGGTTTCTGAAGACCGCAACGGTTTCTTCAGCCGCCGAAGCCGGGAACAGGTCTTTCAATTCTTTGCTGCCCCCTTTGGCGTCGGCAAGGGAAAGTTCATGCAGATCATTCACCAGCCGGATAAGGCGCATGACTTCGGCATGCAGGGAGACAAGCGAGCCCCGGTTCAGTTCACGTACGCCGTCCAGCACCGCTTCGATTTCCCCGCGTAAAATGGCCAGCGGCGTACGCAGTTCGTGGGAAATGTCCACTATCCATTGTTTGCGCATGCGTTCGTAATTCTCGATGGTTTCGGCCAGTGAGTTGAAATCATGAGCCAGATCTCCCAGTTCGTCGGACCCGATTCGGGATTCGGGGATACGCACATCCAGCTTGCGCTCGGCCAGGGCATTGGTGGTTAAACGCAGACGGCGAATCCGTCCGACTATGCCGCGAGAAAGCGCGTACGCGAGCATCCCCGTGAGCAGCAGGACCCCGGAGCCCAGCCCTATCAGCAGAAAGGTCTGCTCCCGCAGAAAGTCTGTCTCAAGGGATTTTTGCTTGGGAAGCCGCCGCTTCAGCGCCAGATAGCCGATGACCTTGTTCCCGGAGTGCAGCGTCAGCAGGCTTTCCTTTCCGGTCGTATGCAAAACGCCCGCAATGAGCTTTTTCTGGGGGTCCAACAGGCTCAAGCGCCGACCGATATTCAAGGAGTCAAAGTCATAGGGTGGAAACATCTTATCCAGCTGCTTCATCGCGCGTTCCACTTGTTCGATCTCCATGGAAGATGCGTCGCCTATTGGAGATGGGGCATCTCTGGGAGGGGGCGGAATGGTGAACCCCGCTGCAAGGTTCAGTTCGGGCCATATCAGGAGATTGGTGCGCATTTCCTGTCAGGACTTGTGTTTCGCATACCACTCTTCCAGCCGTTTCTTCAAAGGGGCCAGGGCGCGCAACTCTGCCTGGCGCGTATAATCCATGAAATTGCCGAAGAGGTTGACATACACAACCAGCAGCAATCCCAGCATGGTTACGGCTGTCAGCATAAACGCCGCAAGTATTTTATGAGCCAGAGAGATGCGCATGAATAACCTTTTGGATGCTTCCTGTTTTCGTTGTTAGAAAGGTAAAGCGCTTTCCCGCCCATTACAAGAGCTGGAAATCGTTTTACATAACCATCCCACAGTCTTCTCACATTTTCCTCACATTCGCCTCTTATCCTATTCAGCAAGAATCAGAAAACGATCAAAAAATGAGAGACGACAAATGTACGGAACTGAGTTGAATTCCATAGAATGCGTTGAAATTTCACCAGAATGGTGCGTCATACGCATAACTGAAAAGGAATGGAAATACTATTTGAGCCCGCTGGACATCATTCAGGTGCTCGGCCTGCATACGCTTCTGGCCTTACCGTGTGAGCCTGATTCAAGAAAAATACAGTAAGAATCGTACAAGGAGGTAATCATGTACGGCATATTGAAAATACAGAGTATTCTGCTCGTTGCGGCACTCCTGTCTTGTCTGGCGCCGTCAGACGCGGCTGCCGGTTTCCCTTATGTCATCGTGGACACGGGGCAGCGCGTCGCGTTCGACAACACCGGTCCGATTGATTCACCGGCTCCTGGTGCGGCTTTTTTCGGACAGGATGCCAACTATCAGGGGAACCAGCCGGCCTATCGTGATAATGGAGACGGCACCGTCACGGACCTGAATACGGGGCTGATGTGGGTCAAGGCCAGAGGTCAAAAAACGACCTGGGAACAGGCCATGGCCGGGGCCCGGACATGCCGTACGGGCGGGTATTCCGACTGGCGCGCGCCCACCATCAAGGAGCTTTACTCCCTCATCGATTTCAATGGAATGCAGCGGCGAAGCATCTCTGAATCCGTCCCCTATATCGATACCCGGTATTTTGGCTTCGCCTACGGGGACGAGTCGCGCGGCGAGCGTCTGATCGACTGCCAGGACTGGTCCTCCTCCAAGTATATCGGCAGCACCATGGGCGGCAATCCCACGGCTTTCGGCGTCAATTTCGCCGACGGCCGGATAAAGGGCTACCCCATAGTCACACCGCGCGGGGAACACAAACTCTACGTACGCTACGTACGGGGCAATCCGGAATACGGCAAAAATCATTTTCAGGACAACGGCGACGGCACGGTGACGGACCTGGCCACAGGCCTGACCTGGCAACAGGCCGATAGCGGAAAGGGTCTGAACTGGGAGCAGGCGCTCGCATACGCCCAGGCGCTCAACCTGGCGGGGCATGGCGACTGGCGCTTGCCCAATGCCAAAGAGCTGGAGAGCATTGCGGACTATTCGCGCTCCCCGGCCCTGAATCCCGTGTTCGGTATCAGCGACAAAAAAGCCTATTACTGGAGCAGCACCACCCATCTCGACGGCGGAAGAGCCGATCAGGCCGCCTATGTCGCTTTCGGTCCGGCCATGGGATTCTTGGGTTTTCAGGGAAGAAGCAAGCAGTTGATGGACGTGCATGGCGCGGGCGCCCAGCGTTCCGACCCTAAATCCGGAGACCCCGGCGATTATCCGCAAGGCCGTGGCCCGCAAGGCGACGACATCCGTATTTATAATTACGTACGCTGCGTACGGGGCGGCGCGGCACAGGAGGTGGCCTCCCAGACGCCGCCGGCAAGCCTGGTACGCGTTGTCCGGGAAGCCTCGCAGCGCATGGGGCCGATGGGAATGGGAAACATGCCTGGTCCGGGTATGGGGCCGATGGGAATGGGAAACATGCCTGGTCCGGGTATGGGGCCAATGGGAGCGGGGAACCGGCCCGGCCAAGGTATGGGTATGGGGCAACCGCGCGGAGGGCGCCCCGGACGTTTCCAGATCAGTACCGCGAACCAGAGTCAAATGGGGACCGGCCCCGGTGCAGGGGCCGGCATGGGAAGAAGACCCCCGCAAGAAGCGCTTGACGCCTGCAGGGGCCTCGGCCAGGGCACAAATTGCTCCTTCCAGTCCCCCCGCGGGAGAGTGGACGGAATCTGCCGCTCTCTCCAGGGACAAAGCGTCTGCGCTCCGGGCAACGGCCCGGGCGGACAAAACGCCGGTCCCGGCCAGAGGCAAGGGCAGGGCGGTTATTTTGAACCGGGCGGACCGAATAACGGCCCCCCATCAGGACAGAGGCCTCCAGGGCGGCAGAACAACGGCGGTCCCGGCAAGCCTCCGGCGCAAGCCATAGCAAGCTGCCGGGGACAGGCACAGGGAAGCTCCTGCTCCTTTCAATCTCCCGAAGGCGCTGTGTCCGGCATCTGCCGTACCATCGGGGGAGCAAACGCCTGCGTACCAGCCAACGGCCCGCGCCCCGGCGGAAACAACCCCGCCCCCGGCGGCCGGAACCAGAATCCGCCTATGTGGCAGTAAAAGACCAGCTGTGAACCTGGGGGGAGTCTGGAAGGAATCTCCCCAGGGACAAGTTGGTGAGTTCGGGCTGTTGATTTACCTTTAGAATGAAGAAAGACTTGCAAGCAGTTCAGAAAACATTCGGTCTCAAAACACCTGGTCCAGACTCTTTGCCGCCATCAACTTATCTTTTGACGTATAACGCAAGCTTTGCGGGGCTTTTACGCGTCCTTTCGGAACCAGGAGGATCGGTTCTATTTCTGCAGGTTTTTCTGATAAGAAGACCACATACTTGCCTGTATCTTTCCATGGTTCGATCCGGTCTACCGGGGCTATGTGGGTGATTGCTGATATCGGGGCAACGCGGTAAGTGGCAATGTATTTGATCTTCGGAATCATACTGGAATGCACACGAATAGCGTACCATTTGCTTTCACCTAGAAAAACCTCTTGAAAACCTTCTTCATGGGCAGGAACAACGACAGTGTCCACATCTGATGGGTCAATTGCAATCACTCCGTTACCGCTGATATCTTCAGCCATATCCTGCAAGAACGGTTCAAATCTATAAGCGATTTCTTTACCCGCCGCATAGCGTTCCAAAGTAAGTATTTCCACAGGGAATTTGAACCGGCTGACAAGTACCGTCTCAAGTTCGTCCACGCATTCGTCAATGATGACCAAAGCCCTGAAGGATTCAGGCCTGAAAATCATAGACTCCAGAAGGTAATCAACATTTTCAAATCCATGGCTCACTGCGTATTGCTGGCATTGCACCCATTTGTCTTTGCGCGCTGCAAGAGCTTCTTTGACAATCGCTTTTACCTTGCTGGGGGAGGATTCAAAGGAAAGAGAGAACTCCAGAATCTGAACGGCAATATGTTTCAATGGATCATGCTTGGCCAGTTCGTTTTCCACGACATATAAAACCGGTACCTTGGAACTGGAAAGATCGATGAGGTAGCCATCCGGAATGTTGTTCGTCTTCCCGGCGGCTCCGATTTTTTTCTTCGGATCGAGATAGATACGACTGGAACCGAACAGCTGCTGCTCCACTTCAATAATGGCTTTTTCCAGTTCGGCTTCCTTGACGAAAGGTTTGGGCAGGTACTGCAGCTTTTTTGTCCACAACATGCGTTTACACTCCTGGTGCCCACTGCGCAGAAAGCGCCTCTGCCTGTTCCAAAACGGTCCTTACGGCTTCGTCCTGCATGTCCGGAGGATACCCGTAATGCCGTAATATCTTTTTCACCAGCACGCGAATCCGGGCACGGGCATTTTCGCTTCGTGTCCAGTCCACGCCTACGCTGGCTTTTACTTTTATGAGCAGTTCATGGGAAATCACTTTGAGCTGATCGTTGCCCATAATTTCAACCGCGCTTTCATTCTCGGCCAGATATTATTTGGTATAGCTGTATTCTTCAGCCTCGAGTTCCTGGTATTTGGCTTCAAAGGCGTCGGAAATATATTTTAAAAAGATCAGCCCGAGGGCGACGTGTTTGTATTCGGAAGCATCCATGCCCCCGCGCATGGCATCGGCCGCAAGCCAGAGTTCGGACTCAAAACCGACGATTGCACCGTTATCTTTAGCCATCTAAGTCTGATCTCCTGAAGTAGTTGTCAACAAATATATGAGAGTTGAATTGAAAAATATGAGTGCACTAAGATTTATGGCGGATAGTTACTAAAATAGGCAGGAATTGGCAACAAACCGTATCTGTAAACGGTTTGTATATGCAAAAAAAAGCGAAATGTTAGTCTGTTACTAAAAAAGACAGGGGGAACCGGCTACGGAATATGTGATTCTCTACTATGTGCAATAGTCCCAGATATGACCAGACCGAGCATGGCTTAATTGAATCGGAATTTAAGGGAAGATGTCCGCCATTCCCCTGCGTATCATAAAAAAACGCAGCCGCTGTGGGGAGCGGCTGCGTCGGGAGGAGAGGATCGGACTTGGCGTCGGGGAAACCCGAACGGCAGGTCGCGTCTCAGCTGTCGACCTGGATTCTGTCGACAAGCATTTGCATGCCGGCCAGGGACAGGCTTTCGCCGTCGTGGAGCTGGTACTCGTAGCCGAAGACGTCCAGAGCCCGGGCGTAGCTGTCGCAGAGAGCGCCCGCGGCGACGACGTGGATCATGGCCTTCGTATCGTACAGCTGTTTCATGTTCTCGATTTCGTCCCCGATGAGGACGCCCGAGACCATGGAGCAGACATGTTTCTTCTGCAACTGCCCGAAGAGCAGGGCGCCGCGGATGCTGAACACATGGGACATGAGGCAGCCGGAGGATTTGGACAGCCGTACGCCGCGTTCGAATACCTCGCGGGATTCTTCCTGCTCTTCGTCCAGGCTCATGGCGATGATGGTCTTGCTGCAGATCGCTTCATAGAAGTCGCCGGTCATGACCGTGGTAAACGAGGAAATGACGTTGTCGGCGTTGATGTTCAGCCACTTGCTGTGCGTGCCGGGCAGGCAGAGCAGGTGGTCGGCTCTGGGCAGTTTGGTTATCAGTCCGAAGACCTGCACTTCCTCGCCCCGGATGACGTCGTAGGTGTTCTTCTCCGGACAGTGATAGGAGAAACCGCCCACGATGTAGACGTTCTCCATGGAGCGCATTTTAAATATGGAATCGCCGATGGTGTCCGGAGAAGTGGGCAGCGGGATGTAGGGCGCCTCTTCCCAGCCGTTGGCGCTGCCGACCATGCCGGCCATGAGCGTGAACCTGGACTGTTCGCGCCAGCCGTCCGTGATTTCGTTGTAGACGGCGGGGTATTCGCCCTTGGCCACGAACTTGATTCCTTTCCTGCTCTGCCGCGAGTCCATCACCTTTCCCGTGTCGTTCAACAGGAATGCCCGGACGTTGGAAGAGCCCCAGTCGATGAATATTCTGTGATCTTTGCTCATGGCGTTATACGAGTTTGTACGGCAGTGGTTCGTTCCGGATCGCGTTCCTGGCCTGCTCGCCGGCCATGATGTGCAGGTTGCGCTCCGCCTGGGCGGTTTTCCACGAAACATGGGGGGAGAGGATGACGTTGTCGCGATTGAACAGCGGCGAATCCTGGGCCAGAGGCTCATTTTCGAACACGTCGATCACGGCCCGGGCCACGATGCCGTCGTCCAGGGCCTTGATCAGGGCGTTGGTGTCGATAATCGGCCCGCGTGAGGTGTTGACCAGGCAGACGCCCTTTTTCATGATCGCGAACTGCGCGTCGGAGAGCAGGTGGTGCGTATCCTTGGTCAGGGGGCAATGCAGAGTGATGATGTCGGATTCCCGGAGCAGGGTGTCCAGATCGCTCTTGGCATCCTCGGGAACGGCGGTGCTGACCGGGTCGAAGATACGGTAGCTGAAATCGAAGCCGGACAGCTTCTGATAGACCTTCCGCCCGATGCCGCCGAAGCCTGCGATACCCACAGTCAGGCTGCTGCTCTCATAGGCGTAGGGCACTTCGCTCTGCTGCCAGCCCTGGGAATGAAAGCTCGTATCCAGAATTTTGAAGCGCAGCATGTTGGCCAGGATGGCCGCAGCGGCGTATTCGGAAACGGCGTTCAGGCCGTAGGTGGGCAGGTTGCTGACGGCGATGCCCAGCTCTTTGGCCGCGTCCAGGTCGATATTGTCCACGCCGATGCCGTAGCGGATGAGCACCGTGCCGGGCTGCAGTTGCGAAAGCCTGGCTCTGTCGAATTGCACGTACTGCACCAGGATGACCTTGTACCGGGGCAGCATGTCGTCCAACGCGTCATCGGCGCATTCCACGAGATCGATACCGGCCTCGGCCAGGATCCCGCGCTCAATGTCCAGGTCGGCGTATCCGTGACTGGTCACAAGTACGGTTTGTTTACCACTCTGCGATTGAACCATCTTTATGTCTCCATGTCGGATTTTTCCAGTTTGTGCAGGTATCCCTGGCGCGCAGGACAGCGTCTTCATCGATGACGACCCCGAGGCCGCTGCCGGTGGGCAGGGCGACCCAGCCGTCTTCAAAAGCGAAGACGTCCTTGTTCAGGACATAGTCCAGCACGTCATTGTTCTGATTGTAGTGAATGCCCATGCTCTGTTCCTGGATGAACGCGTTGTAGCTGATGGCGTCCACCTGCAGGCAGGAGGCCAGGGCCAGGGGGCCCAGGGGGCAGTGCGGCGCCAGGGCCACATCGTGGGCCTCGGCCATGGCCGCGATCTTCTTGACTTCCGTGATGCCGCCCGCGTGGGAAAGGTCCGGCTGGATGATGTCCACCCCGCCGATGGCGAACAAGCGCTTGAAGTCGTAGCGGCTGAACAACCGTTCGCCGGTGGCTATGGGCGTGTGGGTGGAAGCCGCGATCTCCGGGAAGTATTCCATGTGCTCGCAGAGCACGGGTTCTTCGATGAACAGGAGGTCGAACTCCTCCAGCGCGCGGATCAGGGTCTTGACCATGGGCTTGTGCACGCGGCCATGGAAGTCCACGGCGATGCCGAAGCTCTTGCCGCAGGCTTCGCGGATGGCGGCAACGCGCGCGGCCACGGCGTCGATCTTGTCGTGGGAATCCACGATCTGCAGTTCCTCGGTGCCGTTCATTTTCACGGCCTGAAACCCCTTGTCTCTGGCGGCCAGAGCGCCGGCAGCCACAGCATCCGGCCGGTCGCCGCCGATCCAGGTGTAGACCTTCATGCGCTCGCGGCACTTGCCGCCCAGCAGTTCGTACACCGGGGCGTCGAAATGCTTGCCCTTGATGTCCCACAGGGCCTGGTCCACACCGGCGATGGCGCTCATCAGAATGGGGCCGCCGCGATAGAAGGAGCCCCGGAACATGTCGTTCCACAACCCTTCAATATCCGCCGGATCGCGTCCGATAAGCTGTCCGGACAGTTCTTCCACGGCGGTCTGCACCGTCCGGGCCCGTCCTTCCACCACGGGTTCGCCCCAGCCGACGAGTCCGGTGTCCGTAGTCACTTTCACGAACAACCAGCGCGGGGGCACCAGGAATGTTTCAATCTGTTGTATTTTCATGCGTACCTACTTTCAGGTCTCTAGTCGTTGAATATCAATTGAACTTTGATGCTGCCCGGACCATTGGCCGCTTCCAGGGCTTCGGTGCAATCCCCGGCTGCGAATTCGGCGGAAAGCAGGGGGGCGGGTTGGATATACCCCCGCTGCAACATGGCCGCCGCAGTGGCGAACTCGTCGAAACAACGGAACACGCCCTTCCAGCGGATTCCTTTGGAGAGGAAGGGGCCGAAGCCCGTCGGGGTTTTGTCGGGGGGGAAGACGCCCACCTGTACGCAGGTGGATTCCGGGGCGCACATGGTCATGCCGTCCTCCAGGGCCCGGGCATTGCCCGAGGCCTCGATCATGTGATCGAAAAACCCTTTGTTTTCCTTCCAGCAGGCCGCCATTTCCGGGTGCTCCAGGGTATTGAACGCAGCATCCGTACCCATGGCCAGGGCCGTACCAAGGGTCTGGCTGCGAACGTCCAGTACCGTGACCATGGCCGCGCCGAAGCGTTTGGCCACTGCGGCGCATAAAATACCGATGGGACCGGCGCCCATGACCAGAATATTCTTGCCCACAATGCGGTTGATGCGTTTGACCCCGTTGATGGCCACGGCCAGGGGTTCGGCGAAAGCCGCCGCCTGCGGGCTGCAGTTCGTGATGGGAAAAGCCTGGGAGGAGTGGATGACCACCTGCTCCGCGAACAGGCCGTCCATGTGCGGCATGGTGGCGGCGGAACCCGAATGGGTCAGGTTGGAGCAGTACGTGTGCAAGCCTTTGCGGCACAGCTCGCAGTCGAAGCAGGGGCGCGAAGGGCGTACCACGGCCATGTCGCCCACCGAAACGTTCTCCACGTCCGCGCCGATTTCCGTTACAAGGCCGACGGCCTCGTGCCCCAGGATAAAGGGATGCCGTACGACAACGGAAGGACCGTTGCCGCCTTCATTGTAGTAGTGCAGGTCGGATCCGCAGATGCCGGCCCGAAGTATTTTCAGTTTGACTTCGTCGGGCCGTTTGAGTTCCGGCTCTTGAACTTCGGTGTAGACCAGGTCTTTTTTCTTTTGCAATACACAGGCTTTCATTTGATTCTCCTTCCTCGCGAACAGAATGGGGAGGCTGAAAACGTCTCTCCGGGGAACTCAGACATTGATCAGCAGGCCGCCGTCCACAACGATGGTCTGGCCGGTGATGTAGTCGGCCCCGGGAGAGCTGAGAAAGACCGCGCAGGCGCCCACGTCCTTGGGATCGCCCCAGCGATTGGCCGGAATCCGCTTGCCCAGGTAGTCGCCGAGTTCCTTGTCCTGCATCAGGGCCGTATTCAGCTTGGTGGCGATGTAGCCGGGCGCGATGGCGTTGACCTGGATGTCGTAGACGCTCCATTCGTTGGCCATGGCCTTGGTGAGCTGGCGAATGCCGCCCTTGGCCGCGCAGTAGGGGGCGATGGTCCGCCGCGAGACTTCGGCCATGAGCGAACTGATGTTTATGATCTTGGCGCCTTTGTTCTGTTTCAGCAGAGGGAGCATGGCCTTGGAGACCTTGAACACGCCCGTGAGGTTGGTCTGGATGACCGTGTCCCACATTTCCTCTTCCATTTCCTCCAGAGGGGCGCGCAGGTTTACCCCGGCATTGTTGACCAGGATGTGCAGCCCCATGCCGAAATCCTCTATGGCGTTTTTGCCCCTGGCGATGGAGGAAGAGTCCCGGACGTCGAACACGACGTATTCGATACGTCCCTTGCCCATGGAGCGCATTTCGCGCACCGCTTCCTGCAGGACCGGTTCGGTCCGCCCGGAGATGATGATGTTGGCTCCCTGGGAAGCGAGAGCTTCAGCGATGGCCCTGCCTATTCCTTGCCCGCCGCCAGTGACGAGGGCTGTTTTATCTTGTACGGAAAACATGATTCCATTGGACCTTTGTGAAAGTGTTGAAGACATGTTGTCTGTTCCTGCCGCGCGGCGTCCGGAAGCCTGTCAGGGGCGCTTTGCCGGGATGAGGCCCCCGTCGGCGCCGAACTCAAGCTCATGGGCGGTTGCGCACAGCTCCACCCTGTCGCTGGCTTCCGCCTCCTGCCACAGGGCCTCGGAGATTTCGACGTCCTGGATCTCGCTGGTGTTCTTGATGATCACGATACGCGGATTGGCCGCGGTTCTTGTGGTCGAGGCGTAGATGGCCGAACGGATGGCCAGGCTGTCGTGAGGCAGAAAGACGGGCATTCTGGCGACGCAGCTCACGCGGGAGGTCAGGGCGTTGGTGTAGGTGGGCACGGGGTCCACCTGGTTGAAGACTTTCAGCGTGGAATAGTCGCACATGCCCAGGCCGATGGAGCTGCCGTGGGTTTCCTCAGTGAGGCCGAGCACCACGCGGGTGGAGGCCTCCAGCCCGGTTCCGGCATAAGGAGTCGGGAAGGTGCCCGTAATGTTCGGGTCCATGCCGTCGCCGCTGATGTTCTTGCCGATTTCGTGGACCACCAGCACGTCGAGATTGTCGAAGTGGATGCGTCCCATGTAGTCGAAGGCCTTTTGCAGCAGTACGGGCTCTTCCTCCACCATGCTTTCCGCCGGAATAGCGGAGATATGGCAGGTTTCGTGGTAGGCGTTCTCTATGACGCCGACGCCGAAAAGTATCGGTGTTTTTTCCAGGATCATGGCGCCGGCCGTGGGGATAAGCTCCCGGAAGACGCCGAAGCCGTATTTATGGCTTTCCAGTGCGCCGTTGTGTTTGCCCAGCCCGATGACAAAAATCTTCATGAAACCGCTTTCGTATTCGCCCCTGAAGGCCGTATGCGGTTTGATGCGGGCCACGGGGATGACGCCGTCGGCGTCGAGGGCGTCCTTGGCCACGTGCACGTCCACATCGCCGAGCACGGTGCCCACCACCCGGGTCTCCAGGGAGCTGACGATGGGCGCGCCCACGGATTCTTCGGTGACTCCGAGGGTCGCGAGCATGTCCGCCTGGCCTTCGGGCGTGGCCCCGCCGTGGCTGCCCATGGTGGGCATGATGAACGGCTCGCCGCCCTTGGAGCGTACGGCGCTCACGGTATGTTTGACGATGGCCGGCAGGTTCACGATGCCCCGGCTGCCCACGCAGATGGCGATGCGCTTGCCGGGCTGAATTTTTTCCAGGCAGCCCGGCCGGGCAAACGCGGCGTCCAGGGAGGCGCTGATGTCGCTCACCGTATCTCTGGGAAAAAGCTGCCTGGCCCACTTCATACGGGGGATGCGAACATCCCCGATGAGTTTCTCAAAGTGCGCTTCGGCACCTTGTATTTTTTCTTCGAACAACGACATTGCAACTCCTTAATGAAGCAGGTTCATCGGGTAGATGATCAACTGCGGGAAGAGGATGAAGAGTATGAGTACTCCAATCTCAACAAGCAGGAAGGGCAAGACTCCCCGGACAACTTGTCCGAGCTTGAGCCCGCTCACCGAGCAGCCCACGTAGAGCACGGTGCCCACCGGCGGCGTCAGCAGGCCGATGCACAGATTCAGCACCATGACGATGGCGAAGTAATAGGGATCGATGCCCGCGGCGCGGATGAGAGGAAAGATCACCGGCGCGAAAATAAGGATGATGGGCGTCAGGTCCATGACCATGGCGATGAGCAGGAGCAGGATGTTCAGGGCGATCATGAGCAGCATGGGATAGGCCGTGAGCCCGTGGAACAGCGAGGTGATCTGCTGGGGTACCTGCGCAATGGTGATCAGCCAGCCGATGGCGTAGGCCGTGGCCACAATGAACATGACCGCCGAAGCCGAGCGTACGGAGTTGAACAGCACTTCGGGAAGCATCTTCCAACGCAGCTCCTTATGGACGAAGCGGGCCACGATGAAGGCGTACACCGCGGCAACGGCGCCGCCCTCCGTGGGAGTGAAGATGCCCATGCGGATGCCGACGATGATGATGACGGGCATCATCATGGCCGGAATGGCTGCCAGGGTGGTGGGAAGGATCTGGTCCCGAGCGATTTTTTTCTTATGGGTGTAGCCGTCCTTTTTGGCCACCACGAACCAGGTCGCCATGAGTACGAAGCCCAGAAACAGGCCGGGAAACACGCCGGCCATAAACAGCTTGCCGATGGAAAGCTCCACGGTGACGCCCAGGATGATCAGCGGCAGGCTGGGGGGGATGATGGGCGCGCATAGGGAACTGGCGCAGACGATGCCCGTGGCCCGGTCCGAACTGTATCCGGCCTGGACCATGAGCGGAATCAGCACGCTGCCCAAGGCGGAAACATCGGCGATGGCTACCCCGGACAGACCGGCGAACAGGATGCTGGCCACGATGGTCACGTACCCCAGCCCGCCGCGGAAACGGCCGACGATCATTTCCGCAAAGTCGATGAGCCGTTTGGAAATGCCGCCATGGTGCATGATTTCACCGGCGAGGATGAAGAAGGGGATGGCGGTCAGGATATAATTGTCCGTTCCGGTGACCATCTGTTGTGCAAGGATCATGGGATCATACATTGATATCCAGTACAGCAGGATAATGGCGCACAACATCAGGACTATCGCGATCGGAATTCCTGTGCACAACAGGACAAACAGCGAAATGAGAAAAACGAGAAGTTCCATGGGTTATCCTTTGCTGACCTTCTGCTTGATGCACATAAACATTTCGATAATTGTCATTACCCCCATGCACACTCCGGCGAATACGACAGAAAAAATAATCCAGGCAAAAGGAATCTTAATCATCTGTCCCAGGGAGTGCATGTTAAAAGACATATAAATAAGCCCGCCATGGACCATTACATACATAGCATAGAGTACTAAGCAATCAGATAAAAGTTTAAGATAAAAGTTCCACTTTTCGGAAAGTCTTTCTGTGATTATTGTGACTGCAATATGTGATTTTGTTTTGTAAACTGAAACAATGCCAAGGAAACAAACCCAAACAAATAGATATCGTAACAGTTCCTCTGAAGCGGCCATTCCGTAGTTGAATCCATAACGCAGGACAGTGTTTAAAAAGACCGTCAGAACCATTGCGGCCATAATGGCTGCGCAGATGTACTTGTATACGACGCCTGTTATAGTAAATACGCGATTCATACTTAATACTCCTGGGAGACGAAAAGAGAGCCTTCCATCATTGGCTTGCAAGGGGCTTGAAAACCGGGGCGGAGCCTTCCGCCCCGGTTTTGTCGTCTTAAGCCCTCTATCTGGGCAGCGCTTCCATCTCTTTGATGATTTCACGAGAGTGGGGAATGGTTTCGTAGTACCATTCGTAGAAGCCCTTCAGAGAGTCTTTCATGGCCTGGCGGAATTCCGGAGACGGCACGGTGATGACCAGGCCCTTTTCTTCCAGGAACTTCTTGGCCTCGTCGTCCTGTTTCTCAGAGATGCTCCAGTTGTAGTCGATGGCCTTGGCGATATTGTCGTCAAAGACTTTCTGGAGTTCGGCGGGCAGGGAATCGTAGAACTTCTTGTTCACGAGCCAGGGGCTGGCGACGAACATGTGGCGGGATTCCAGCATGTACTTTTGCACTTCCCACCAGCCGGTGGTTTTCACGGTGGTGTAGGGGTTGTCCTGGCCGTCGACCACGTTGGTCTCCAGGGCGTTGTAGATTTCGCCCATGGGCATCATGACTGTGGCCACGCCGAAAGCCTGAAACATCTTTACGTAGATTTCATTGGTGGGAACGCGCAGTTTGATTTTGGTGAGGTCTTCGGCGGAATTCACGGGCTTGTTGCAGGAGATCTCACGGAAACCGTTAACGCTGTAACCGACAATTTTTACGCCGGTATTTTTGGTGTAGTCGCCGCCGATTTTTTTACCGATTTCACCGGTGTATGCCGCTTTGGCCTGCTTCCAGGTTTCGAACACGAACGGAGGTTCGACCAGGGCGAGCATGGGTTCGTCTTTTTTGATCAGACCACCGGCAACGGCCATCTGAATCATACCGCGCTTCACGGAATCGATGAAAGCTTCTTCGTTGCCCAACTGGTTGTTGGGGAAGATTTGCATGGTAAGTTCGCCGTTGGACTCTTTTTCGAGGTTGTCCTTAAGGAACAACAGCGACTTGTGTATGGGATGGCTTTCCGGATAATACGTGGCGACCTTGATGGTGTACTTGGCCGCGGCGATGTTCGCCATCAGACCGACGAGCAGACAGGCTACGAGAAAAACAAACAGGGTACGAAGTTTCATAAATCCTCCTTAAAAGTTACCTGAGTTCCGTATATGAAACACAATTACAGCATGCAAAACCAAAATTGAGCGCCAAAAAAAGCATACAAACCAGCGGCGGTGTATGCTTCCGAAGGGTTATCGGGTCAGGCGGACGAATTCTTCGGCGCGTTGTTGCAGCTTCGTGTAGTCTCCGGCGGCCGCTTCGGCTTTGTTCACGAGGCAGGAGCCGATACCCGCGGCCTTTGCGCCGGCCTTGAGGAAGTCCGCCACGTTGCCCGTATCTATGCCGCCGACCACCATGATCTTGACGTCGTCCAGGGGCCCCAGGATATTCTTAAGGTACCCTGTCCCCAACGAACCGGCCGGGAACAATTTGACCATATCCGCCCCGGCGCGCACCGCGGTCAGGATTTCCGTGGGAGTCATTGCACCGGGAATGGCGAACAACCCGGCTTCCTTGGTGCCCCGGATAACCTCCGGATTGCAGTCCGGCGCGAGAATGAACGAGGCGCCGGCATCAACGGCGCAGGCCAGTTGGTCCGTATTGATGACCGTTCCCGCACCGATGAGCATGTCGTCGCCATAGGTCTTTCGCAGGGCTTTGATAATGTCCGCGGCCCCCTGGGTGTTGAAGGTGACCTCAATCGCCCGAATGCCTGCCTCGGCGAGTACTTCCGCGGATTTCAAGGCCTGTTCGGGAGGCAGGCCGCGCATGATGGCGACGAGCCGTAACAGCTGTTCGTGGTTTGTCATATTCATAGCAAGCGTGCTTCCTTACGCGTCAATGGTGTTTGGTGTGCGGCGCACAACGACTTTGCGAGGGTGTTCCAGGTTCCGGTACGGAAAGCAGCGGGGGGGAACGGAGCAGGCCCTTTGAAATGCGATCATTTCTGATAACCGAGTTTTTTGGACAGAAGGTCGCAGGACTGGAGAATCTCTTCTTTGGCAAGCTCCATCCGCTTCATGGACATCTGGCGCAAGGTGCCGCAAACGCTGATGGACGCGACCATCTCGCCGTGTAAACCGCGTACGGAAGAGGCCACGCAGCGAATTTCGTATCCGTCCTCTTCATCATCGATGGCCCAGCCGCGTTCCTTGGTTTTGGCCAGTTCTTCGCGAATCTGCACAGGGTCGATGATGGTGTTTCGGGTGTAGGGCACCAGGGGGGAGTTTTCAATGACCTCTTCGATGATGTCCGGTGGCTGCCAGGCCAGCAGGGCCTTGCCGATGGCGGAACTGAGCAGGCGAATCTGCTTGCCTTCCCAGCTGGTAATTTTCAGGATGCTTTCGACTTCCTCTTTGATCAGATAGCGTCCTTCGATGCCGTGCATGATCCCCAGGTGGCCGGTGAGTTGCACCCTGTTGGCCAGGTCTTTGATGATGGGGCGCGCCTCGGTGCGCAAGTCGATGCTTGAAGCCGCAAGCGTGCCCAGTTCGAAGAGCCTGAGCCCCAGGGAGTACTTGCCGGAGGGACTCAGCCTCACGAAGCCGAAGTGCTCCAGGGTGGTCAGCAGGGAGTAGACGCTGCTCTTGGGGAGTTCAAGCTCCTCATGTATACGGGTAAAGGATATTTCCTTGTTTTGGGCGATGAAGGAAATGATCCGGTCGGCCTTGGCCAAGGCAGGGACCAGTTGTTTTTTTGGAGATTCCATAGGGCTTCCTGTTCTGTCTGTCGAACCCAGCTCAATTTGAGAATTTGGCGTTCCTTGAAAAAAATTTGAGTATCTCTCCAGGGCTCTTCCCCGTTGAGTCCTCGACAGCCTCGTCGATAATTTAAATCAGCAATGGAGTAAGCATATACGCAACATTTTTTCAATTTTCCATGGGGTGACGCCGCGGGATCCCTTTGAGCTGTGTGGCTTACTACTCCCAACCCTTTCATCCCCTGGAATACGTTATTTTCAATAAATCCCTACACCGGGCGAGACTTGCTCAAGATTCACAGCCGCTTGGTTAAGGCCGGGGTTGCCGCATGCTTCACCAGTACTTTTTTTCTGCGGCGCGACGATGATCTCATGCCAAAACAAGTAATCCGGCGCATTGGTTCTGTATATTGAACTGAGAGTCAGTATACAGGACCATGGAAGAATTGCAAGCCTTTTGTTGCTCACACGGACGGGAATGCCGTCATCGGACTGTTTTTACATGAGATTATTAGTATAAAAAGGGGGATTGCGTATTGGGCCCGTTCAGGTACCAGGAGAAAAACTCAACGACAATCACTGCCGGATACTTGTCATCAGTATAGGTACGATATGTGTCTGGGGGGAATGACGCTGCGTTACTAAAGGTATTCGACAGCCACAAAGGTCACATCATCGAGGGGGGCTTTTTTCTTTTCGAATTGCAGCACCGCATTGTAAATCTGGTCGATGGCGGTATTCAGTGGGGATTGCTGGGTTTCGTCAATGATTTTTTTCAGTCGTTCAAGGCCGAACTGTTCGCCGGAGTTTGATTCGTGCTCAACTGCTCCATCTGTAAAGAGGTAAATGCGCTCGCCTTTTTTCAATTGAAGGGAACCTTCGGAAAAAGGGACAACATTTCCCAGGCCAATGATGGAGCCGCCGTATTCCAGATCCGTGCATTCCCCATGAGTATCGCAGTGAACCGGGTAGGGATGCCCGGCGTTGGAGTAAAGAACTCGTCCGGTTTTCATTTGTAGTGTCAGAAACACAATGGTGAAGTGTTTTTCGAAACGTTCAATGGGAAATTCTTCGTCCAGCAGTTCGAGCAGGTGCGAAGGGGAAAAGGTGTTATTTACATAAGCCTTTGCCACAAAACGTGATTTCGGATGCAGCAGCTGCGACACACTGAGCGCAATCATTGCAGCTGGTACGCCGTGGCCGGAAACGTCCAGCAGATAGACGGCAATGGTATCCTCATCGAGGAAAAAATAATTGAAAATATCTCCGCTGACGTAGGTGCTGGGTTTGAAGCGCCAGGCCATGGCCAGATTCGGCAGTGTTGGCGGATTTTGGGGCAGCAGCGCTTTCTGAATCTGGGCTGCCGCGGTCAAATCCTCGCCAAGTTTGATCTGTTTTTCAATCAGCATGGTGTTCATTTCTTCCATTTGCCGCTCAAAAAGTTTGCGCTTGGTGATGTTGCGGATTACGGCGGAGAAAAGCAGCTCGTCTTCCAGTTCAATGGCGCTGATGCTAATTTCTATGGGAAAGGTGTGCCCGTTTCTGTGTTGGGCCACCAGTTCGCGTTCAAATCCAATGATCCGTGGAATACGGGTCTCAATATAGCGGCGCAAATACGTGTCGTGCAGCTGGCGCTGGGGTTGGGGCATAAGAATCTTGACGTTCTCCCCGATGAGTTCTTCCTCGGTGTAGCCGAACATTTTGGCGCCAGCCGGATTTATGGTTTCGATGATGCCGTCGGAAGTAATGGTGATGATTCCTTCCACCAGGCTGGAAACCACGGCTTTTCGTTTTGCCTCCAGCTTTTTCAGTTTTTTCTGATAGAGTTTTTTTTCCGTAATATCAGATTTGATGGCAATAAAATGGGTGATTTCTCCGGCGGTATTCTGAACGGGAGTGATGGTCTGGCCTTCATAATATTCCGTGCCATCGGCTCTTCTATTGATCAGAACCCCTTTCCAGACTTCGCCGCGTGATATGGTCCGCCACAAATCCTCGTAAAAGGAGCGGTCCTGCACATCTGATTTGAGAAAACGCATGTTTTTGCCGTACACTGCCTCCAGCGTATAGCCTGTCATGGCCACAAACGCATCATTGAGCCAGACGACCTCGCCCAGCGCATCGGTTATGACGATGGCGCTGGCGGTTGCGGCAAGTGCCACGCTCTGCAAACGGATTTGTTCCAGCTTTTCAATTTCGCTGATGTCGTGCAGAACGATCACCGCGCTTTGTGCGTCAGCACCCATGGCGAACAGGTTGACGGAGATTTCCAGTGTCCGTTTTCCCCGGCCGGCGAACTGATATACGCCGTGGGTGCTGCTTTGGGAGCGCAACGCCAGCTGCAATGGGTGCGCCGCAGACGGGAGATCCTGGCCGTTTTGCCGCAATGGCAGAATGTCGAAAATATTTTTACCCAGGTGCAGCAGATGGCTTTGGCCGAACAGCTTGTCAAATGCTTTATTGCACCACTGAATCACGCCATCGGCATCGGTCCAGGCGATGGCTTCATTGATGCTGCCCAGGGCGATTTCCATCTTGCCAAGGGTATTCCGCAGCTCGTCCAGAAGAGATACAGGGGCGTTGTTCATACGTCTGCTTGTTGTGTTTTCGGGGTGATCGTGGCGATAAAATGTTCCGCTCCATCCAAGTCCTGATGCCAGATGAAATGTTGGGCCAGGCGAACGGATCCGTCGCCGCACCAGATTTCCAAATCCAAAGGTGTATCCTGAATTTTGGGCGCCCGGGTCAGCTTGAAGCGGGAAAAACCCAAGTGGTGCGCGTCCCGCAGGGCAGGTGGAATAATGGCACTGATGGATTTACCGGCAAGATCTTCTTGAGACCAGCGGTACGTCTGGTGAAAAGGCGCGTTGGCCGCGACGATGAAACCATCCGCGTCAGCCACAATTACTGGAATATCGATATTCAGGACTTCGGCAAGGGTTTTCATAACAGCCTTTGTTTATCGCCTAGTTGGGTTGCAAATGTCGAACAAGCCTTTTCTGATTTGCCGCCATCCTAGCATAAGCAGGATTTTTGTGCCATACGCTCCGTCTTTTTTAATTTAAGCTTGACCCCTATCTGGCTCTAACGTAGATAATGAAATAGAAATGTCTTCTTTTTTTATCAGATTGCTTAAGAACCAGGAATGCGTGATTCCGGAGGATGCATGGGCATAGGAAATACCGTTATCGAGCAAAAATTGATTGAAGGGGTTGCCGTCCTCGTGATTAACGGACGGCTCGACAGTATGGCTGCGGACACGGTGAAGAACAAAATTTCATCAATGCCGTTGCACGGATACAAGAATGTCGTGGTGGATCTGTCCCAGGTTTCGCTCATCGACAGTTCGGGCATCAGTTCTTTGGTGACGGGCTTGTACAATACGAAAAAGAACAACGGAATCCTGAAACTGGCCGCGCCGACACAAGCTGTTTCCGAAGCATTTCAACTCATCAACTTCGATAGGATTTTCGAGATATTCACGGATACCGACAATGCCGTGAAGAGCTTCTGACGCATACACTAAGGAGTATTGCCCATGGAATGCGAGGTGCAGGATCACGGGAATCGGGCTGTGTTGGTTCTGGAGGGCAGGCTCGACGCCAATACCGCAAAAAAACTCAAAGGAATAGTCGTCGAACAGCTGGATGGCGGACACCTCAAACTTATTCTTGATTTGTCAGGGCTTTCTTTCATCGACAGTTCCGGTCTGGGCACGCTTGTCGCAGCCTTGCGCGGAGCCTCGGCCAAAGGGGGCGATATCTGTATCGCCAGCATGAGCGACCAGGTACGTACGCTTTTCGAACTGACACGGTTGAATAAGGTTTTTACCTGTTTCGACAATGTCACATCGGCTCTTGCCGCATTTTAGGAAGTTTATGTACGTCACTGTCGTTGTGATCAGCTACAATACGGGTGCGTTGCTCTGTGAATGTCTGCAGACCGTTTTTGATACTGCGGGCGATTTGCCCCTGCAGGTTCTGGTGGTGGACAACGCCTCTGCGGACGATTCGGTGGAACTGGTCCGGCGGCGTTTTCCTCAGGTAGAGCTGTTGGCAAACAGCGAGAACAGAGGCTTTGCCGCGGCCAACAATCAGGCGTTTGCCAGATCCGCCGGAGAGTATATTGTGTTGCTAAATCCGGACGCCAGGCTGCTTCCAGGCTCGCTCGAACGGATTACCGCTTATATGGATCAAACCCCGGACTGCGGTATCTGCGGCGGCCTGCTCCTGAATACGGACAATACCCCCGCAGCCTCTGCCCGCTGTTTTCCCAGGGCCTGGTACAAATTCTGCTCCATGTCCGGACTCAGCTACCATTTCCCCGGTAGCATCTTCGATCGTGCGGACTACGGCTCTTTTGCCCACGATCGAAACATTGAAGTCGACTGGGTACCCGGTACCTTTACCATTTTACGGCGAAGCATGCTCGACCGTATCGGCTGGTTCGACGAACGTTTTTTCATGTATTACGAGGAGACCGACCTTTGCCTGCGCGCGCGTCGTTCGTTGCGACCGGCCTGGAAAACCATGTTTTTCCATGAAGCAAAAGTGGTCCATGTAGGCGGCGCCTGCAGCAAAACCCGTAAGGATCTCTCCTTTGACGACAGCGGCGCCCAGCTTCTGAGCTATCGCCTGCGCAGTGAAGCCCTGTATTTTCGCAAAAACCACGGACTCTGCGGCGTGCTCGCCAATCTGGGGATCGAAATTTTTTTCCATGCCCTACGCATGCTGCTGCATCTGCGCCCCGGTGCGGAACACCGGGCAAAACGCAGCAACAGCCGCAATTTTATCGCGCATTCCATAAAGGCTTTGCGGGATACGCGTTTGGGTGCCCGCAGCCCGATACCCCCCTGGTAGGAAACTAGTGATGTTGGAAAATCTCCGCAACGACCTGCGAACTTATGATGGCGACTGGAGCCGGCAAGGCTTCTGGGTGATGTGCGTGTATCGTTTCGGGCGCTGGCGGTATACTGTTCGGCCATGGCTCATTCGAAAAACGCTGTCCTTTTGCTATAAGATTGCCTTCAAACTGGTGCAGATCCTCACTGGCGTGGAATTGCCCTGCGAAGTGGTTGTCGGCAGAAACTTTCGTATTGATCATTTCGGGGACATCATTATCAGTGGATATGCCGTATTCGGGGACAACTGCGTCATTCGCAACGGCGTGACTGTCGGGCTTCAGAATGAAGAGGAACCGGCTGCTCCCCGTATTGGCGACAATGTCAGCATCGGCGCAGGAGCCAAGGTTCTCGGCCCCATAACCGTCGGTGACAACGTTAAAATCGGCGCCAATGCCGTTGTCATTCGCGATGTTCCTCCCAACAGCATCGCCGTGGGCGTGCCTGCAAAAGTCCTTCCACTCCGATAGACTGTTTCTTTTTTCCTTTTTTCCTGTCCAAAAGTATGCTATGTAATTAATTACCTAGATCCTTTTCATGTCCTGTTAAAGATCGCGCAATTCTTCAAAAGAGATGTCCCTGCAAGAATTCGGGGAAGTACACAGAGGCAACACACCATGAAACATATCAGGGGACAGATTCGCGATATTGATGTCGTCATCATAGGAGTCAACTCCGCTGCAACACTGGTCCGTTGCATTGAGAGCGTACGTACTTGCACCTGTCCCGATACCAAGCTGCATATCTTTTATGTCGACGGCGGCTCTACTGACAACAGTATAGCTCTGGCCAGAAATTATGACGACGTTACTGTTGTTTCCATGCACCCGATGTATCCCACCCCCGGGCTCGGACGCAATGCGGGGTGGCGTTCCGGCAATTCTCCCTACGTGCAGTTTCTTGATTCGGATACGCAAATGGACAGTCGTTGGCTCGAAACCGGGGTACGGACCCTGGAAGATACTCCCGAGGTTACGGCTGTCTTCGGCAGGCGCGCTGAAATAAATCCGCAGGCCACGGTATTCAACTGGATAGCCGACCAGGAATGGAATCCGCGTCCTGGAGAAGTACAGGCCTTTGGCGGAGACGTGCTGGTCCGGCGCAAGGCTCTGGAAGATTCCGGAGGCTATGACGAGGTGCTGGTCAGCGGGGAAGACCCGGAACTCAGCCGGCGTATAATAGCCATGGGCGGAAGCATCCTGCATCTGGACACGCCCATGACCCGCCACGATATGGCCATGCGGACTATCCGCCAATATTGGCGTCGCGGGTACCGTACGGGATACGGGTACGCGGCGGTTGTGGCCCGGCATGGCGGCGCCGGAAAATTCTGGCTTGAAGAGTGCAAACGCATTTTGATTCGAGGCGGCCTGGGCCTGCTGCTCATGTTGCTCGGACTTGGCGGCCTGGCCTGCAGCTGGCTGGCCTTTGTCGTGTTTCTTTCCGGCCTGGGCCTGCTGCTGTATCCGCGTCTGTTTCGGATTCGCTGGTTCATGGAGGACAAAAGACTGCCGAAAGAGTTGGCCACAAAATATGCCTGGCATTGCTCGCTGGTTGTTTTGCCCGAAGTGTTCGGCATGCTGCGCTACATGCTCGGAGCCGTATGCAAGCGACCGCTGCGTAACAAATCCTCCCGGCTGGGCTCCGCCGCAGCAGTATCAGGACTTCTGATGCTGGCGCTCCTCCAGAGTGGGTGTTCCCATGTCAGTCCCAAGCCCACCCCGGATGACCAGATAAAACCACAGACATTCAAAACCGAGCACCAGGAAATAACTCAGCGCTTTGCATCGTCGGAGGCTGTGGAAACCTTTTCCAATGCTGTGCCGGACGATTATCTTATGGGACCCGGGGATGCGCTTGTTCTTACCGTCTGGAAACGTCCGGAACTGGATGATGACGCCATCACCGTTGCGCCGGACGGGGACATCAGCGTCATGCGCATCGGCACCGTGCAGGTGGAAGGCCGTACGGTGGAGGACGTTACACGGGAGATCAGCGAACGGTTGAGTACGTACTATGAACGCCCTGAAGTACGTCTGAGCATCAAGACCTATGCAAACAACAAAGCCTACGTTCTCGGACGGGTCACCTCTCCGGGACTGATCAATTTCACAGGCCGGGGCACGCTGCTGGAAGCGCTTTCTCTCGCAGGGGGGCTGCCTCTGCTGCGCGAAGAGGCCTTTTTGAGCAAATGCGCCATTATCCGCGGCAAGGATACCATCCTCTGGGTGGACCTCCGCGATCTGCTGCAGAACGGCAACATGGCTCTGAACGCGCGGATTCGCAATAACGACATCATCTTCATTCCGGAAAGTGAAAATGAGCTGATTTACGTCATGGGCAATGTGGTGACGCCCGGCATCGTCCGGCTTAAAGCCAAGCTTTCCCTCATGGACGCCATCATGTACGCGGGCGGCCCCACGGAAGACGCGGATATGACCGAAATTTATATCATCCGCGACGAAGGGGGGACAGGGGTCGTACGCCAGGTCAATCTGCTCACCCTGCTCGAAAAGGCTGACTTCACCGAAAATTTCGTACTCAAGGACAACGATGTCATCTATGTGGCGGCCAAGGGCATTGCCAACGTGAATTATGTCATGCGCCAGCTCATGCCAGCCATGCAGATGCTGGATATCGGGGTCAACGCCCTGGAAGGCTTCGGTGCCATGCCGTACGCCCGTATGCAGTGGTGGGGCTGCTTGAATTGTGACAGCGGCGAGGACAGCAGAACCTTAAAATAGCGGTGTCCTGTATGGAATCATCACTAAACAGCAAAGAACATCAGAGTCTGGGGCGCAAAATCGCTGCCGGGTCCATGTCCGGCATGGTCGCCAACGGGGTGTACCTGGTAACCCGGCTTTTTTTGACGCCCTTTATCCTGAGTTACGTAACCCTGGCCCAGTTCGGGCTGTGGTCGGTCTGTTTCATTGTGCTTTCCTACGCGGGCCTCAGCGCCTTCGGCGTCAACAACGCCTACATAAAATACGCGGCCGAATACGACGCGTCAGGCGACCAGCAGAAGATCAACACCTTGTTGAGCACCGGCCTGTTGAGCATGCTGTTGCTTTGCGGACTGTTGTTCGTGGGATTTTATCTGGGCGTACCGTTGATTGTCGGCTGGTTCGCCGTTTCGCCCGAACTGAGTCGCCTGGCCGACGTATTGATCGTCGGGACAGCTGCGGCGTTTTTGTTCGAGCTTTGTTTCGGCGCATTCAAAAGTCTGCTGGAAGGACTGCAGCAGATTCCCCTGGTCAAAGCCACCTGGCTGGCCGCCGCCCTGATCGAAACTCTGCTGATTCTGATTTTTCTTCCTCTGGGCTTCGGCATCGAGGGCGTCTTGTACGCCTACATGATCAAGACCGTGCTGGAAATTCTGGCCAACGCGGTATTTGCCTTTCGCTTGTGCCCCAGGCTGCGGGTATCTCCTTTTGACGTCAGCAGGGAGGCTCTGAACGCCTTGTTCGTCTTTGGCGGCAAAGTGCAGGTCCTGGGGGTGCTGGGCATTTTCATGAGTACGTTCGACAGGATCGTGGTCACGGCCATGCTCGGTCTCGACGCCATGGGCCTGTATGAAGTCGGCCGCAAGCTGCCTTTCACTGCCAGGACCATCACCAGCGCCACCTTTGCCCCGTTTCTGCCGGCTGCTTCGGCTGTGGGCGGTGAGTGGCATGATTCCCCCTGGCCCACGCTGCGTGAAAAAATGACAAAATACGGCGGACTGGCTCTACTTTCGCTCTGGTGCAGCGTTCTGTGCGCGGTGCCGCTGCTGGGGTGGCAGCTGTTTCGTCTGGAAGGAGCCGGACGGATCATCAGCGCTGTCGGTATGATCGTCTGCGCGGTTGCTGCTGTGCGGCCTGGCAACCGCATCCTGCGCTGGTTTCGCGAGTTCATGTCCTCGGGCGAACTGCTGATTTCGGAACGTCTCCGGGATTACTATCTGTCCGGTTGCCGCCAGATCAATCTGATCAACTGTATTCTGTACGCATTCATGCTCGCCGCCGGAAGCGAGCTGCTGCTGGCCTGGGTCGGCTCCGGCTACGATCAGGCAGCTCCCATTCTGCTGCTCGTGGCGCTTTCCAGCCTGGTGCATATGGCGACAGGGGCGGGTACTCTGTTGTTTCGCGGTGTAAACCGCGCGGGGCGAGAACTCGAATATACGTTGATCACCTTGCTGTTGAGTCTGATCTGGATTCCCGCGCTGGCGGCCGCGTACGGCCTTGTCGGGGCGGTTTGGGCCGCTTCAGGCGCCATTGTCATCGGCAGCGTTTATTTTATCTGGAGAACCAATCTGGCGTTCCGGATCAGCTGGCGCGAGTACGCCCGCCGCACCATGCTGCCCGGATTCGGGCCGTTCGTTGCGGGCATCCTGGTTTTTGCCGGCATTCGGGCGTATCCCACCACATCGCGTTGGGGGGCTCTGGGAGAAGTGCTTGTTTTCGGAATTATCTATCTGCTTCTGTGCTACCTGGTACTGCGTACGTGGCTGCTTTCAGACAATGAAAAAGCCGCCCTGAACAAAATGCTCCACAAGCTGCGAGGCGGAAAACGCTGATGCCCGAGTCGAAAGCAACAGCCAAGCCCCTGGATGTGCTGGGCATTCTTCGGCGTTACGCCCTGTTTGTAGTGGTGTTGGGAGGACTGCTGTTCGCCATGCTCCTGCCCGGGGCCTATGTTTTGAGCAAGTATACGTACGAGACCGGAGGCAGGATTCAGATTTCCCGTGTCATACCGCCGCTTATCTCGCAATTCGAGCGGGTTTCCATCACAAATTATTTCAATGACTTTGCCAAGACGCAGGTGGAAAACATTCTCTCTTCCTCCGTGTTGGAAGAAGCCCTGGATAAAGTCCCGGCAGAATTCCGTGAAAAATTCCACCCCAAGGGCATGCCCCTGGACCTGGTCTTAACCCTTTTGCGCAGAAAACTTGTTGTGGCGCAGGTGCCTCAGACACATCTGATCAGCGTGCGTATTCAGGATGGTTCCCCGGATGGCCTGGCCCAGATGGTCAACGCCATTTTGGAAGCCTACGTGGAAAACAGTTTTGAGCAGGGATTGTTCCAGGATCAGGCAAAATTGCGCTATCTGGAAAAGACCAAAGCCGATTTGCAGCGGGAAGTGGACAAATTGACCAGGGATCTTGAAAATCTGGCTCAGAAGACGAAAACCAGCACTTTCAGCGAAGAATACAATGTGGAAAACGACCGGCTGGAACCTTTGCAAAAAGCCTATATGCAGGCTTACACGGATCGCATTCGCAAGGAAAACAGCTACCATGAGCTGCTCAAGGAGGTGGCTAAACTCAGAAAACTGCCCACGCAATCTCTGGCGGACGAACTGGTGGCCAAAGACGAATCCCTGTGGTCCATTCAATACTGGACCTACAAGGAGCTGCAGGGGATGCGGGCATCCATTGACGGCACAACCAGGGGCAATCCGGACCGCAAGTATATTGAGGAACGGATGCAGGCCATGCAGGAGTATGAGACCAACCTGAAACAGGAGGTTTCCAAACGAGCGCAGCGGATCGTCAACGACAAGCGCGATTATGAACTGGAACAGCGTCAGCTGACGGCCGAGCATGATTTTTTGGCCTCGCTGCAGACAGAGGAAAACCTCAAGCTGGAGCTGATCGAGGCGGAAACAAAACTGGCGGCCAACGCGCAGGAACTCATTCGCGGACAAACCCTGATGGCCAAATTGGAGCATATGCGCGGGGAGATGTATAAGTTCGACAGTAAAATATCCGAACTCAAGGCCGAAGCTCAGTCCAACGTCCGGGTGTCCGTGCAGTCCGAAGCGCCTGTTCCGCTCATGCCTTCAGGCGGCAACCGCAAGAAGCTGATGATTCTCTGCTTTGCGCTGGCCTTTGGAAGCGTGGGCGGCGTGGTTTTTCTTTCGGAGGTCACGGACAACCGCATCCGTAGCGTCAAGGACCTCAAAAGCGCAGTTAACGGGCCCATTTCCTGGCCCATTTCACGCTATGACGGTCCCGGCCCCTTCAACAGAGCCACACTGGACGCACCTTCGGGGCAGCCTTCCAAGGCCTTGCGCAGCCTGTCCGTCAAGCTGAATCGCGAACACGTGGAACGCGGAGCAAAGCTCTTCGTCTTTACCGGGACAGATCGCAAGGTAGGGGCAAGTTCCGTTTTGTTGAATGCGGCCCATGTGCTTTCCAGCCTCAGTGGCAAAATCCTGATTATCAATGCCGATATTGATAACGATGAAATGTCCTCCGTTCTGGAGGCCGAAACAAAGGGGGCAGCGACAGAGGGGAGCTGTGCCTTTGGCAGCTGCATTGTTCACTGTGAGGAACGCAATGTGGATGTTCTCATCACGGAACCTTCCCAATGGCCCAGACAGGAGAGTGCGGCTTTTCAAACGGCGATTTCCGAACTCAAGGAAAAATACGAAGGCATTTTGATGTGCACGCCTCCGGTGCTGGAAAGCGATCTGGCAGAATTTCTGGTTATGCAGTCCGATGTGGTGGTCCTGGTGGTGCAGGGAGACCGTACGCTCTATCGCAATGTCGTTTTCATCAAGCAACTGCTGGTCCGGATGCAAGTGCCGGCCGTGGCCACGGTGTTGAACTGGGGAGCCCGCCGCGAACCCAACTGGCTTGAGCGCATTATTCAAAAAAATATCGTGTTGCGAAAACTTGCGGGTAATCCTCGCCTTACGTGAGCAAATTGTGATAGAGTCGGTACTATGAAACCTCTCAAGCTGCTCTTTCCTTTTCATGCCGACAACAAAGCCAACAGTCATGTTCCTGTTTCCTTGTGTATTCATTGGAAACGGCAAGGTCTGGATGTGGAACTTTTCGCCCCCAGTGTGGAAAAGAGACTGATGGAGGAGCACCCTGGGGTGTTCCGGCCGGCACTGCACGGTCTGCGCAAAAGCCTGGCCTATCGGGTGGGGGGGGCGGATAACGCGAGACGCGCAGCCGAAAAGCTTTTTTTGCAGAGTATCGGTGACGGCGACATAGCCTATTTGTGGGCCGGAGGCATTGCGCCGGAAGTGGCCGCACAGCTCAAGAAACGTTCTATTCCTCTTTTCCTCGAGCGCATCAACTGCAACCAGGCCTGGTCCAAAAAGCTGCTCGATCCGGCATACGCTGCATTGGAAATGGAGGCGAACCACGGCATCACGGCAGAAAGCATTGCCAGCGAGCAGGCCAAGCTGGAGCTGGCGGATTATATTTTCTGTCCCAGTCCGCAGGTCTGGCGTTCGTTGCAGGAGCAGGGCGTTGATCAGCAAAAACTCCTGCAGACCAGCTACGGCTGGGATCCGGAGCGTTTTCCCGGTTCAGGTGTTTTACGGGAAGTGCTTCCTCAAAATCCTCCCGAGTTTCTGTTTGTGGGCACGCTCTGCGTACGCAAGGGCATCCCTCAACTGCTGGACGCTTGGGAACGGGCGCACCCCAAGGCCAGGCTGACTTTATGCGGCCGGGTTCTGGACGGTTTGGATCAGCGTTTTGCACGGCAACTCGCCAGACCGGAGGTTACACTTCTGCAGCATACGGATTCCATCGGCGCACTTTATGATCAGGCGGATTTCTTCGTGTTTCCCAGCCTGGAAGAGGGCGGCCCCCTGGTGACCTATGAAGCAATGGCCCATGGAGTGGTGCCGATGGTTTCCACCATGGGAGCCGGCGCCGTAGTGCGCGAGGGCATCGACGGCATTATCGTCGATACGATGACTGCCGGAGCCTGGGCCGAGGCGTTGCTTACGCTTCTGCATTCTCCACCTGCGGACTGCCTCCGCATGTCGCAAAACGCCTCACGGCGCGCCGGTTTATTCACCTGGGAACGCGTGGCGCGGCAGCGCGCCAGGTTGATCGAGGAGCGGTCCGCATGAAGCGCTTTTGTCTGCTCCTGTTGCTTTTGCTGGCGCCGGGCACCGTCCTGGCCCAGACTCTGCGGCTGACGGTCACGGACGAGGTCATGGTGCCGGACGTCAGGCGCTTCGGCATCAACCTTGGCAACGATGCCTGGTTCGAAGGCAGCATCCTTACCAAGGAGCGGATACTTCATGGGGGCTTTGAGGGCGTTCTCTACCGGCAGCTCACTTTCGGACCGGGAGGAAGCGCGACCACAGCCTATGACTGGTTCCAACTGGACAAATGGCAGAACGTGCTTCTGGGAGCGCAAAGCCGCTTCGTAACCGGGCCGCGCGCAGGTCCTTCAACTAAAGTCTCCGGCATCACCTCTGCAAGGTATCCTGAGCGTCCTGATATCGCCTCGTTGCCCTTGTATACCTTTTCGGACAACGGTCCCCCGCCGGAGTCCAATGACGGGCTGATGTTCGAACGGATGCAGGATCAAACGGGGTATGTCGGTCAGCATGGCGGGGCCTGGTGGGTGTTTACCTCGGGTAATGGAAGCGCGCGAACGGTTTCCGGCGATATCCCTCCGGGAAGCCGGGGGAAAATGGCGTTGCAGCTTACCGCATCCGGGGATGGCGGAGCCGCTGGAGTGCTTGCCCCCGCGTTGTCCGCGCGCTGGATGCGTCCGCAAGGCCGGTGGAAAATGTCCTTCTGGGCCAAAGGCGACGCTCCCTTTTTGGTTTATCTCGGCGATCTTTCCCTCAAAGGGGAAAAAGCGCCACTTCATCAGACTGTTACCCCGGATGGTCAGTGGCGGCCTTATGTGCTGACGTTCACCGTTACTGAGTATTCAAGCGAAATGCTGGGCGCAGGCTTCGAACTGACCAATGGGACGCTGCTGCTGGACGAAGTTTCCCTGATACGCGAAGGCGACGGCAACCCCACTGCTTTTCGGGATGAGGTGGTCGACGCTTTGAAACAGCTCCATCCCGGGGTGTTGCGACATCTGCAGATAGGCGGTTCTTCCCTGGACAATATCCTCGAACCGCGGCTTTCGCGTCTGGCCTTCAGTTCTTCCAGAACCAAGGAACCTTCCGGCAATGATTGGCCCGGACACCCGCAGGAAGCCGGCAGGGCCAAGACCCATTCCTACGGACTGCATGAATTTCTTCAGCTTTGCGCCGAAATCGGAGCGGACCCGTGGTACTGCGTACCCGGTACGTTTACCCGGGAAGAAATCAGCGGCCTGGTGGAATACCTGTCCGGTCCCGCATCGACTCACTACGGTGCAATTCGTGCGGGGCGCGGACAGCAGCCCCCCTGGACCGAGGTCTTCGGCAAAATTTTCATAGAAATCGGCAACGAAGCCTGGAACGAAATTCCGCCTTTTTTACACGGCGGCTACTCGCGCAAGGGGGCTTACTGGGACGGATTGTTCGCTACGGCCAAGTCTTCACCCCATTATACGGACCGTATCATGCTGGTGGCCGGGGGGCAGGCCGTGAATGCCGAGCGCAACCGGACACTGCTGCGGGAGACACCCCAGTGCGATCTGTTTGCCGTGGCGCCATACCTCCTGCACGAGCTGAGTGCGTCCGAAGCCGCGGAGCTGGGGACCTACGACTTGATCCGCAAGGCTTTGGCTTTGCCGCAACAGCTGGCGAAAGAAGGCTGGATGGCCGACAATTACCAGTGGCTGAGCCGTGAGCAGGGCAAGGAGCTGGCGGTCTATGAAGTCAACCACCACATCACGGGCGGGGACGCACCGGCGGCTATCCGCAACGAGCTGGTGGCAGGTATCGCAGGCGGCATCAATGTGGTCCACTGGATGTTGCTGCTTCTGGAACGGTTCCAGGTTCGCGTCCAGAATTTTTTCACCTTTCTGCAGTATGATTTCGCCATTGGCCCGGAGGCCCGGGTCAAGCTCTGGGGCAGCGCCATCAACCTCGAGCCGGACCGGCAGCGTTTCCGGCCGACATGGCTGGCTCTCCAGGCCGTTAACAGCGTGCTGCAAGGCGATCTCGTACGCGTCAAACGAAAAAGGCGCCTGGGGCTTACCGGATATCAGGACCAGGTTTCGGCCTTCGCTACCAGAGATGACAGCGGTTTCGGGCTGGTGTTGTTCAATCTGGATCTGGATTTATCGAGTCAGACCCGGGTGAGCCTGCCGGGAGTTGCCGGGCGCGACATCAGCCGGACAGTTCTCGCCGCAGCAAGTCCGACAGCGAACAACGAACCGGGTAAGGCCCCGGAAGTTGTCCTGGAACAGACCGGATTCAGCCCGGAGCGGGATCAGTTCGCATTGGAACTCCCGCCCTGCAGTATGACGGTACTCAATACGCGCGGAGGGGCCCAATGACCACTACACAGGACATCAATGCATTGCTGGTCATGGAACAATGCAATCCGACCTGGCCTTCGGTCCCGCTGGTTGCCTATAATTTTTACGATCAGATCAGCCGGCGCTGCCGGACCACCCTGGTCACCCATGAACGCAACAGGGACGGGCTCGAACCGGTCAGGGCAGGACGGGAGATACTCTATATTCCGGAAAGCGGCCTGGTGAAACGCTATTACAGCCTGGTTGTCAGAGTGACCCAGGGCGGTGGAGTCAACTGGCCTTTGCAGCACGCGCTTTCCTATCCGGTGTACGCGGCTTTTAACAACGCCGTATACCGTCGATTTTCCGGGCCAGTCCGCGAAGGGATCTATGATCTGGTGCATGCGCTGACCCCCATGCTGCCCCGCTATCCCGTACGTATTGTGCGCGCCTGCGGAGAATCAGGGGTGCCTTTCGTGCTTGGTCCGGTCAACGGCGGACTTCCTTTTCCGCCTGGTTTTTCAAACGTTGCCCGAAAAGAGCACGCCCACTTCAACGTGCTGCGGGTTTTTTCCAGAATCATTCCCGGCTATGCGCGTACCTACCGTACGGCGGACCTGGTGCTGGCGGGCTCCAGCTACACTTCCGGCATGCTCCAGAGTTCGCTGCAGATAGATACCGGCCGCCTGCGCCTGGTTCATGAAAACGGAATACCGGAACGCTCCATCCGGCCCAGCCGGACCACCTGGCAGGGGCCAAGACCCCGCATTCTGTTTGTCGGGCGCCTTGTTGCTTACAAAGGCGCGGATGTGATGCTAAAAGCCGCGGCTCTCGCTGCGGGGCGGCTGGATACGCGGCTTGACGTAACCATAGTCGGCGACGGACCGGAGCGCCCGGGCCTGGAAGCTCTGGCACAGGAGCTGGAGTCCCGGCTGAAAGTGGATTTTGCCGGATGGGTTCCCCAGGAAGCGACAGGCGCGTTTTATACAAAAGCGGATCTGTTCTGTTTTCCCTCCATACGGGAATTTGGCGGAGCAGTGGTGCTGGAAGCCTTTGCCGCCGGTCTTCCCTGCGTGGTGCCGGATTACGGAGGCATCGGGGAATATGTGAATTCCGGCTGCGGGGTCAAACTGCAGCTGGCCACAAAGGAACGTCTGACTGAAGATTGCGCCCAGGCCCTCGTAAAAATTCTGGGAGATCAGGAGTATTGGCGGCGGCTTTCGGAAGGAGCAGTTGCACGGGCCAGGGAATACGCCTGGGAAAACAAAGGGGCGCAGATGCTCGAACTGTATGCCGGGTGTCTGGCCGCAAAGGCGGATGAAAGCCGATGACTCCTCTGGTGCCCGTCGCTATGTTCGGCTGGATTCCGGTCGTGCTTACGCTGTTCCGCAAGCTGCCGCCGCACCGGGCCGTGATCGTGGCTTTCATCGTGGCCTGGCTTTTTCTGCCCGTGGCCCGCTACGAATTTTCCGGTTTGCCCGAATACACCAAAATGTCCGCGACCTGTGTGGGGATTCTGCTCTCCGCATTTTTGTTCGCCAGCGAATATTTTCAGAACTACCGCTTTCATTGGCTGGATTTTCCCATGTTCTTCTGGTGTGTCAGTCCGTGCATTTCGTCGTTGAGCAATGAACTCGGTCTGTACGACGGGATCTCGGCCCTGGTGAATCAGAGTACCATCTGGGCATTGCCATACATCATAGGGCGGTTGTTTTTGAACAAGCCCGAAGCTGTTCGGGAGCTTACTCTGGGGCTGTTTGTCGGAGGGCTGGTCTACATACCCTTCTGTGTTTTCGAGTTGCGCATGAGCCCGCAACTGCACCGTATCCTGTACGGATTTCACGCCCATCCGGATTTTGCTCAGTCCATCCGTTTCGGAGGGTACCGGCCCATGGTATTCATGGAGCACGGCCTGATGGTCGGTATGTGGATGGCCTCGGCTTCGCTGCTGGGGATCTGGCTCTGGTACGGCAAAGTCGTGGACCGCCTGCGCGGGTATAAAATGTGGAAACTGGCCGCCTGTCAGCTTGTCATCACTGTCATGGTTAAATCCTCGGGGGCACTGGGGTTGATGATTTTCGGACTGTTCGTCCTGTTCGGCTGCGTGCGTTTTCACACACGTTTTTTCGCCGTCATTCTGATTATAATTCCTTTTTTTTATATTTTCGGCAGGTCCAGCGGGGTCTGGACGGGAGAATCATTGACCGAGAATATGGCGAAAATCAATGAGGATAGAGCCGAATCGTTGCAGTTCCGGCTGGATAACGAAACCATTCTGGTGGAAAAGGCCATGGTTCGTCCGGTGTTCGGCTGGGCGGGCTGGGGCCGCTCACGGGTCTATAATGATCTGGGGGAGGATATCTCCACCACCGACGGACTCTGGATCATCACACTGGGGCAATACGGTCTGTTCGGCCTGTCCATGCTGGTGCTGTCTATCCTCGGTCCGGGCATGTATTTCGTCTTCACAGTGCCTCCTGAAAAATGGCGAACGCCGGAATACGCACCCATGGCGGCGCTTTCCATTCTGTTGGGACTCTATATGGTGGATAACCTGCTCAACGCCATGGTCAACCCCATTTTCATTCTCACTGCAGGGAGCCTGGCCGGTGTGGCGGCCAGCGCGCGCGATGCCGTCCCTGAGACCGGTCCACTCGTAACGCGTTTCATTTGACGGGGGAAGGCCATGCATGCTCCATTGACCTACTTAAGCAGCGAATATCCCGGCATATCGCATACGTTCATTATCCGGGAGGTTCAGGGACTGCGGGCTCTGGGTTTTCAGGTGGAAACAGCATCCGTGCGCAGACCGGCTCATCTGGAAAAAATGGCGGAGGCGGAACGGGAAGAAGCTGCCCGGACATTGTATATCAAGGCGAGCAGTCCTTCGGACGTCTTGCGGCAGGTGCTGCTCCTCGGCCGTATGGCTCCCGGCGGCTTGTTTGCCATGCTCCGGGAAAGTCTGAAACTCTTTTTTTCGGGACCCAAAAGTGCGTTCAAAGCTCTGGCCTATCTGGCCGAAGCCTGCGTATTGCTGGGATGGATGCGTTCCCGCGGGTCAACGCACGTCCATGTCCATTTTGCCAATCCGGCTGCCACTGTGGCCATGCTCGCGGCGCGCAGCGGTCTGATCAGCTACAGCGTGAGTTTCCACGGACCGGATATTTTTTATAATGTGGACGCCAATCTCCTGGCGGAAAAGATACGAACGGCACGGTTCATACGCTGTATCAGCCACTATTGCCGGGGCCAGTGCCAACGGCTGGTGGACCCCGAACATTGGGATAAATTGCGGATCGTACGTTGCGGCATTTTTCCTGACCAGTTTCAACCCGCCCCGCCCCCGGACAACAAGATCCCCCGTATTCTGTGCGTGGGCAGGCTGGTTCCGGCAAAAGGCCAGCTGACATTGCTGGACGCATTGCACCGCCTGCACCGGGAGGGCATAGCCTTTGAGGCGACTCTGGTGGGGGACGGTCCGGACAAAAACCGTCTGGCCGGGAAGATCACGGACTACGGATTGGGCGGGCAGGTGCAGTTGACCGGTGCTCTCGGCCAGGAACAGGTCAGGTCGTTATACGACCAGGCCGATGTGTTCGTCCTGGCCAGTGTCGCCGAAGGGGTTCCCGTGGTGCTGATGGAGGCCATGGCCAAGGAAATCGCCTGTCTGAGCACGCGGATCACTGGCATTCCGGAGCTTATTGAAGATGGTGTCGGCGGTCTGCTGGCCACTTCCGGCGATCCGGACGATCTGGCCGTAAAGCTGCGGATGCTCGTGGAAAATCCGGATCTGCGCCTCCGCCTGGCCCGAGCGGGACGCCAGGCGGTTCTCGGGCGCTACGACTTGAAGCAGAATATCCCGGAAATGGCCGCGTTGTTCACTGACTTCATGGAGGATGCGCCGTGATACGCGTCTTGTTATTTTGTCTGGCGGTCTGGGTTCACGGCTGCGTCGCCTATCTAACCCTGCTCACGGTCGGTGCATTGCTGTTTCGCAAAAAAAGCAGCAGGGATGCAGCCCCCCTGAATCTGTTCGTGCTGATCCCCGCGCATAATGAAGCGGGGCAGATCCACGCCACGGTGACTTCCATAATGCAAAGCGTGTATCCGCGCGATTGTTTCAAAGTGTCGGTACTGGCGGACAACTGCAGCGATGGCACGGCTGTGGAAGCGAAACAGGCCGGAGCCCTGGTCGTGGAGCGTAATCAACCTGAAAACCCCGGTAAAGGCCAGGCCCTGGATTGGTTTTTGCGCAATCAGAAAGCTGCTTTTGCTTCTTGTGACGGTCTGGTGTTTGTGGATGCGGATACCCAGGTATCTCCTGTTTTTCTCCAGGAAATCAGCGACAGCCTGCAGCATCCGGAAGTCCGTGTTGTGCAGGGGTATTACGGCGTTTCCAATCCGGACGCGAGCTGGCGTACGGCTTTATCGTACGCGGCGCTCTGCGTCTTTCACCACCTCCGTCCGGCCGGGCGCGCCCATTGGGGGGGCAGCGTCGGCCTGAAAGGAAACGGCATGGCTTTCAGGCGCCTGGTGCTGGAACGTTACGGCTGGCCGGCCCATTCTGTGGTGGAGGATCTGGAATTTTCCCTATTATTGCTTCAGGATGACGTGCTGGTGCATTTCAATCCGGAGGCCCGCGTGTACGGCGAAATGGCCGCCACCAGAGCCCAGGCGGACTCCCAGCGCAGGCGCTGGGAGGGGGGGCGAATCGCACTGTTGCGGGGCCAGTTCGGAACCTTGCTCCGGCGCATCCTGCGGCAGCCCAGTTTCCGTCATGCGGACGCTTTGCTTGATCTTGTAACGCCGCCGCTGACTCTGCTCGTCCTGGGCGAGCTGCTGCTTCTCGCAGGCGCGGCCCTGTTCTGGCCGGCGATGCAATACGTCAATCTGGCCAGCCTGGCCCTGGTCTGCGGTTATGTGGCTGTGGGGCTGCTGCTGGAAAAAGCGCCCGGTCGCATCTGGATTTCGTTGGCAATGAGTCCTCTCTTTGTGTTATGGAAAACTGTACTCTATTTGAGCATGCCCCTGGTGCGCCGGACCGGATGGATCCGGACATTGCGCTCTGGCGAAATGGACAACCCCAAGGAGAAGCAAGGGTGAGCCTTTCCTCTGATTCACAGCGCGAGCTGATCACCATTCTGGGAATTCCCTTCGATACTCTGGACATGGATGCGGTCATCCGGCGTATCGAAGGGTTCGTCCTTTCCGGCCAGCCCCATTATGTGGCCACAGCCAATCTGAATTTCGTGGCCACGGCGTACAGTGATCCGGAGTTCCTGGAAGTGATCAGGACCGCGGATTTGATAACTCCCGACGGCATGCCCATTCTCTGGGCTGCGCGTTTGCTGGGGCACAGGCTGCCCGAGCGGGTTACCGGCGCGGACATGGTGCCGCGTCTCGCCGAACTGGCGGCGGAAAAGGGCTATACCATTTTCTTTTTGGGAGGCGCACCGGGCGTGGGAGAACAGGCTGTTGCCAATCTGCGCAAGCGGTTCGCCGGACTCAAGGCCTACAATTATTCACCCGCGTTCAATCCCTTGCTGGAGATGAGCAACTCTAAAATTCTGGCTCAAATCCGCTCGGTTAATCCGGATATTCTTTTCGTTTCTCTGGGGGCGGGCAAAGCCGAAAAGTGGATTCGCATGACATTGCCCTCTCTCAACGTACCGGTTTGCATCGGCGTGGGAGCCACCGTGGACTTTTTGGCCGGACGCATATCGCGCGCGCCGAAATGGATGCGCAACAGCGGACTGGAGTGGCTTTACCGGCTCAGCCGGGAACCCAAACGTTTATTCCTGCGTTACTTTCTCGATGTCTGGCCCTTTGTATACCATTTTTCCGGCCAATGGCTTGTGCATACGTATTGCAAGCTGTTGGCCTGGCGGCGCGGCAGTGTCGAACACGCCATCAGGGCCGATGCGGAAGTGTTGCGTGTCACGGGACGTCTGGACAATACGTCGGCACCGGACCTGCAAAAGGCAGGAGAAAAACTGCTTCAATCCAGCCGACCGTTCGTCATCGACCTGTCCGGCGCCACTTTCATAGACAGCCGTGGTCTTGGCGTCCTTGCAGGCCTGGAAAAGCGGGCCCGGCAGCAGCATACGAGCGTTCCCATGGTCTGGCCTGAGAGCAATGCGAAGGATATCTTGATCCTGAACAAGCTGGACGGATTTCTTTCTTTGCACCAGAGCCTGTCCGAGGCGCGACGGCAAACAGCTTCAGGTCCCGGTCAGCTTATCGGAGAAAGCAACGTACAAGGCAGCAAGGTCCGTTATGCGCCCCAGGGGCGGCTGGACGTGGGCAGGAGCGGGCAATTCAAGGCAGAACTGCTTGAAGTGATAAATGATAACCCGACAGCAAAGGTTATCGAAGTGGATCTGGGTGAAGTACGCTTTATGGACAGTTCGGGCTTGAATGTTTTGTTCCTCCTGTACAAAAAAATGCAGCGTGAATCTAGGGAGCTGGCTGTTACCAATGTTTCAGGCCAGGTGGCCCAGATTTTTAAGGTCATGAAAATGGACAAGTATCTTGGAAACAGCATCAAAACCTGATGGAGTCTCATGACCATGGATCCGGAACGCAAACAACGGCTTGATGCCCTGTACGACCAATATGCGCGAAGCGGCACGTCGCTTTTGCTGCTCAGACTGCGATATTTTTTCAAGGTCGTCTTGTGGAACACGGTTATCACGGGCAGCAAACTGTTGAAACGCCTGCTTGATATCTGTGGCGGGCTGGGCGGGTTGCTGCTTTTTTCGCCGATTTTCGCCGCCACTGCGTTGGCAATCAAGATCGAGGACCGGGGGCAGATCTTTTTTGCCCAGCAACGGGTCGGGAAAAACGGCAAGACCTTTTCCATGTATAAATTCCGTTCCATGGTCCCCAATGCGGATAAAATGAAAGACCAGCTCCTTGGGCAGGACGAATCAAAAGGGGTGACATTCAAAATCAAGAAAGATCCGCGGATTACCAGAGTGGGCGCGGTTATCCGTAAAATGAGCATCGACGAGTTTCCGCAGTTCTACAATGTCCTGATCGGCGACATGTCCCTGGTGGGTCCGCGACCGGCCGTGCCCAGGGAGGTGCAAGAATACAGCCTGGAAGAGCGCGAACGGTTGCGTATCAAGCCCGGCATCACCTGTCTCTGGCAAATAGGCGGACGCAGCGACCTGAGTTTTGAGCAGCAGGTCGCCCTGGATGTGGAGTACATCGAGAGCAGATCCTTCAGAAATGACCTGATTATTCTGCTGAAAACAGTTCCCGCCGTTCTTCTCGGCAAAGGGGCCTATTAGCCATGTCCGACGTGCAGCCCCTGGAATTTTTGCTCGAGCTGTCCGCCGACCTGCGTTTTCAGGCGGCAGTGGATGAATTTTTCAGAAACGCCCTCGAAGCATGCTACAATGATCCGGCCTTGGCTTCCGGCATGCAACTCGTGGTCAGTGAGGCTTTTACCAATGTGGCCAGGCATGCCTATTCCGACGCGGGAGCGGGAAAGCTGCGTATAGAGTTGCGCGCCTGGCCCGACAGGCTTGAATTTCGCATCATTGATGAGGGTGTGCCCTTTGACCCGGAGCAGGTGCCGGAGCCCGATGTCGAGTCTCTGCAGATTGGCGGCTACGGGCTGCATATCATCAAAAGCATGGTGGATGAATACAGCTATTCTTCGGAAAATCAGCAGAACACCCTGTTGCTTATAAAAAAGATATGAGTACGTCATGCAATCCGTGATTTTTTGCTGCAACCACGAGCCTCTGCCCGAGCAACTGGGGCGGGAAATTCCTTTTTGTCTCTTGCCGCTGGCCGGCAAGCCTTTGATTGAGCGCGCCGTGGAGAGTGCTGTTCAAGCCGGATGCCAGACCATTTCCGTCCTCCTCTCTGACCATGCGGACCAGGTCGAAACGCTGCTGGGAAAGGGTGAAAAATGGGGCGCAACCATACAATACGCCTTGTTGCCCGCGTTCACGGGGTTGGGAAACGCGTTGCAGAAGATCAGAACCTCGCTGGAGGACGAACTGCTGGTCTTTTTGGCGCTGACTGCCGGGAATATCGTATTGCCCGAGGAGAAAAGCGGCGCGGTTTTTTTTTCCGCCAAAGGCGACAGCCGCTGCGCGAATTTTTTTGTGATGCGCAAAGCACAGCTGGACCTTCCAGGCATGGCCGGGGCTGCAGACGGAGAGCAGGTCCGGGATTGCCTGCAGAGTGCGGGCGAGGGATTCCAGCAGGTGGAAACCGGTGATGCGTTTCCTGTGTCGGCAATGGACCTGGCGGGCTATGCTTTAACGCATGGCCGCGCGCTGGCCGGGTTCGGGCTTCCTACTGCAGGACTGGAGCAGAGCCCCGGAGTGCGTGTCGGGCATGGCTGTGCAATCCATCCCGGCGTACGCTTCAAGGCTCCGGTTCTAGTCGGGCAGTCTTGCCAGATTGCACGTGATGTTGGGATCGGCCCAGAGACAGCCCTGGGTCAGGGCTGCGTAGTGGAAAGCGACGTGCAGATTTCCGGCAGTGTGATCATGGACAACACGTATATCGGCAGCCACCTGAGCATAGAAAACGCGCTGGTCCGTAAAAATTTGCTGGTGAAATTCGAGACAGGCACCGTGTTGCGGATTACTGACGCCTTTTTACTTGGCGGTACGGATTCCTCCCGGCGCTCCGGAGTGTTGAATGAACTGCTGCAGCGGACTCTGGCAGGAGTGGTCTTGTTGCTTTGTTCCCCTTTGCTGGCCCTGTTTTTCATCAGTTCCAGACTGACAGGCAGGCCGCGTTTTACGAGCAGGATCGTGGCCGGTTGCGAGCGCTCCAGGGATCTTTCCGGAACCCAGGAAGTTGAGCTGCTGGAGTTGCATTTTTTTGATCTGGATTCGCCGCTCTTGAGCCGGATTCCGGCGCTTTGGGATGTGCTGTGCGGCAGAATAGGGCTGGTGGGAGTTGAAATCATTTCTCCGGATGCGGCCGATGAACTTAATGAGCCCTGGCAACGGCTGCGTTTTACGGAAAAACCCGGTTTGATCAATCCCTGGCACGGGCTCGAACAACAGAACTGGGATCCGGATGAAAAACGGGTGATGGAAGGGTACTATACGCAGTCCCGTTCTTTGCGGGGAGATATGGGCTTGCTTTGGTCTTGTCTGAAACGCCGTGTTCAGGGTGCGTAGCGCAAGGTATGGAGGGTGATCTCCGGCCTGCAGTGAAAACGGACGACCAGACCTGAAGCCCCCGAGCCGCGGGAAGTATAGCCCTGCATTTTTTTATAGGACCAGTTGCCGGAAACGAATTTGCGAGGACAATTTGCATTGGTGATAACGGGCAGTCCTCCGGGCAGACAGACCTGCCCTCCGTGCGTGTGGCCGCAAAGAATGTAATCCACGCCCGCAGCCGCGGCTTCGGCATAATACTCGGGCGAATGACAGAGCAGCAGAGTGCATTCGGTGTCGGTGCCAGGCGGCAATGCCTGGCCCACGTCCGCTGTGCCGTAAAAATGCGGATCATCCACTCCCGCAAGGCAAAGGTTTGCCCCGTTTTTGGAGAGCGCCACCGACTCGTTCAGCAGGACCCGTATGTTCATTTCCTCAATGTCGGGCACCATCTCAATGAAGTCATGATTGCCCAATACGGCGTAAACACCGTATTCGCACTCCAGAAAAGGCCGGAGTTTGCGCAGGTTCCCCAGGCAGGGTTCGTAAATGTCATGGGTCAGGAATCGAAAGTCTCCGGTCAGCACGCAGAGATCGTATTCCAGCGATTCAATGACTTCGGCCAGCTTGGCACCCCCGTCCGGGATGGCGTCGAGGTGCATGTCCGTAAGCTGGAGAATGGTGAATCCGTCAAAGGCCTGAGGCAACTGCTGCAGCCGTGTTTCAACATCTATCACCTGATAGTCCAGACAGTTGAGCGTTCCGCGTTTGAAAAGTCCGATTGTCCGTAAAACAGCGCGGAGAACAACGGGCAGCAGTTCGATGTTTTCCAAGTGAAGTTTGGCATATCCGCCGCCGCCGTAGTAATGGGCCGCGTTTTCAATCTGCAGAACCAGCCGTCGCTGCAGCAGCTCTTCGCCCAGGCGCAGGCGTAAGGTATTCAGATAGTCAGCAGGTGGCATTGGTTATTCTCCCAACATGTCGCGCAGCAGCTTGTGCCGGATTTCATGCATGGTTTCATGGGTGAAATTACGCGCACGCTCCAGCGCCAGCATGCCCATATTGCGCAGTTCCTCTTTGTTTTCAGCAGCCCAGGACAACAGGGCAGCCAGTTCCGCCGGATCTCCGGGAACAGCAAACCGTCCGGTTTGCCCTTCAGTTACGCAGGCTTCAAGACCAGGCGTTCGCGAAGCCAGAACCGGCACTGCCTGCGAATAGGCGTCGTACACGATGCGGGGTTGTTCGTCCGAAAGACTGGGGACGAGTACGGCATGCTGTGCGGCGAGCAATTCCATGAAGCCGCTCTCATAGGGGATGGGATCACGGACTGAGATCCGGAGCGATCCCGTCATTCGGGCCGCCTCCTCCCGGCAGGCGTTTTTAAGTTCTCCCTCGCCGATGATGGTGAGTTCAGCGTTCGTGCCGTTGTCTGCCAGACGGCGTGCCGCGTCCAGCAGAACGCGGACGCCTTTTTCAGGCAGCAGGCGCCCGGCGAAGAGCACTTGCAGCGGGCCGTGTCCGGCGGTGGTTTTCTTTGTCCAGGCAGCCGAGGCCTGATCCGTGGAGAGAACCTGGGCGGCATCAATCCAGGAGGCCTGCACAACATGGCCCGTTTTTCCTTTTCTGGTCAAAAGCGTGTCGCGGTATTCTGGTTGCGTAAAAATGGCCAGGTCCGCGGCATTGAGGCAGAACCGGTTGATACGCTCGGAAAAGGCTTCTCGTATTCGCTGCTTCAGTGTGGCCGTCTGACTGCCGGAAGTACGCCAGAATGCGGATTCGACGATCACGACGACGTATTTCTTTTTCCATTTGGCAAGGGGAATGGCCAGCCAGCCGTATGGAAAAGGCCAGCCAGCGACTCCGGTATGCAGGATGTCCGTCTGATTCAGAAGTGCATTGAAGATTCGAAGCAGGGTAAACAGCTGTCCGAAGAATGTCAGTGAGGAACGCGCGTATGGAAGATCCACATAGGTCACTCCGGCAAAATTCGGGTCGTCATTCAGGCAGACATATCCTGCCGGGATAGGGGGCTCCTGAAGGGGGGAGACAAGGGTAAATCGTTCGATGTACGCAAGATGCCTGGCAAGGTCCTTGTACCACATGCTGTCCGCATAGCGTTTTCCCGAGCTGTCCCTGAAAAGCGGGATGTTTACAAGCAGCGCGTACCTACGTGTAATCATGATTCAATCCAAATTCACTACCCTTGATTAGCATCGGCTTTCCTCTTTCAGGAAAAGAAAACTGCATTGATCATACGGCAACCCGCAGTTTCTGGCAACGTGGCAGGATAGTTTGCTTGGAAAAAGTTCTGGCCGCCCATCAGCGCTTGTATGCCAAAGCTATCTGGCTAATTAGGGGGCTGATACTCAGAAAAGAAGTGGCTGGGGTGTTCGGACCGCCGGGCGGCATTTTTTAGGTGGACAAATTGACAGCTCATGCCTTTCCATGCGCCGGTCCTTTGTAACATAAAGTCAGCAAGGTTATGTCATCTCCCTGCAATGCGCCTTCAGTAAAGTCTTTGACGGATTTCAATATGGTTGCATTCACCTCTTCCGGAGAAGTCTTCACAAGCCTTGTTACGAGCGCCTGCAATTGCTCCGTACCATATTGTTCGCTTGCGGGGCTCCTGGCCTCGGTGATTCCGTCCGTATACAACAGGAGGCTCTGCCCCGGCGTCATCTGCAGGGTAAAGGGCGCGTATTCGGTGGTTTCCATAAAGCCCACCATGGTGCCGCTCAGTTCGTTAAGCTTTTTCGCGTTGTGTCCCGGTCCGAAAAGAATTGGCTTGTTGTGCGCTCCGTTGGCGAAGTCGACCTGCCCGGTACGCAAATCGAGCACCCCAAGGAACAGCGTCACAAACATGCACGTCGGGTTGTCCCTGCTCAGTTCCTTGTTCAGCGAAGCCATGACCTCGGCGGGCTTTTGCGTCGTGGAGACCAGAGCCTTGATCATGGCCATTATCGAAGCCATGAACAAGGCCGCGGGCACGCCTTTGTCGGCAACATCGCCTATGGCGAAGAACAGCTTGTCATCGTCCAGGAGAAAAAAATCATACAAATCGCCGCCGACTTCTTTCGCTGATTCCAGAAAGGCATGGAGTTCGAATTCCGGCCGTCCCATCAGCTCGGGAGTCAACTTCGGCAGCATGCCCAGCTGAATCTCTTTTGCGGCATTCAGTTCGCCAAGGATACGCATTTCGCTTTCCGTCACCTTGATCAGTTCCTTAATTTTCTCGTGCAGCGCGCATTCCATGTAGTCCATCGCGGATGCGAGCGCTCCCACCTCGTCTTTGCGTTTTTCCGCCAGCTCCGCAAGTTGGGAATTTTCACGGTGCGGATTGAGGAATTCCCGGTCCGGTATCTGTCTGGCGTACGCGGTGAGTTTTTTCATGGGGGTCGAGATGCGAATGGCGATGAAATTACCCACACCAAGGCCCGCCAGCATGATGATGCTCAGAATAATCAGCTGCCGCGACATGAGCTTTTCCGCGGGCTCATAGATTTCGTACGTAAAAGACACGGCCACGACATACCAGCCCAGGTTTCCATGGTAATAGGCGGACGTCAGAGTTTCATCCTGCGGGATTATTCCGTCTTCCGTGTCCATGGTGGACAAGGCTCCGGCGATAATCTTTTTGGAGAACTTCGAGGCCTGGGCCGCCCAGTCGGACAACAGCGGATTTTTGGCATCGGCATCGGTCTTTCCTTTCGGGATAAGAACCCACGAGGGAGGGGGAACAATCAGCTCAAGATTTTTGTCAAAAATACAAACAAAACCGTTGTCCTGAATTTTTATATCCGGAAGCGTGCTGTTGATGGTTTGGACGATGCGTTTCCGGTTCTGCGATAGCAGTTCTTCAAGTTTGTCGGCACAGTCCAGCACGCCTATGGTCCATCCCCAGGGAGAAAAATAGTTGCACATGGCCTGCATTGTAATGGGAGGAGCGGACTCATTGGGCTTCCACTTGTACTCGTCGAAGCTTTCACCTGCGGCAATGGCTTTTTTGCGTATTGTCGCAGCCAGAGGATTGCCTTCGATGTCGGTTAAACCGGAGATGTCTTCACCGATTTTGGACGCAGTGGGATGGGCTTTCAGGACGAGGTCGTTGTTAAACGCAACGGCATAGTTGTTGAGCCCGAACTGCAGTGAAGAGATCCAGTTGGCGGCCTGCGCCTGCGCTTGTTGCTGGTCAAGCTCGTGCGAAAGCTCTTGCTGATGATATTGCATCAGTTTTTCACGTATCATGAAGAGCGCATTGCGAAGACGCATTTTTGTCTCGCGCTCCTGAGCCTTTTTTTCCAGCAGAAAACCCATGTACTGGTCGTTGAGATCCAGAATGACCAGGTCCATGACGGCTCGCAACGTATTGACCTGGTCGTCGGCTATGGTCCGCTCCACGTCCTGTTTGGAAATGAGCAGGATTCCGGCAGCCAGTACGCAGATGATGCTGATGATGAGAACAAGGAGTTTTACATGAAGCGAACGGAACATGTGTGTGGATCCATTTCCTCTTTGGTGCGGCAGATTTTTGAGGTGCTTCTTTGGTTGCTGTTTTTCCCCGCACCGTCCAGGCGTCACATCTCGATTCTGCCGAGGGGTTGGACCGATATTTCGGGAGTCAGCTCCTGATAGGACAGCACGGACAGGTCATAAAGCTCCGTTTCAATCAGCCGCCGTACGTAGCGCCGGATATCCATGGACGTCAGCAGGACGGGCTTCTGGGACTGCTGGCTGATGTTTCCGACCTCTTTTTTGACGGCTGCTATCAGCGTCTTGGCTTCTTGTGGATCCAGGGCCAGGTACGAGCCGGACGAGGTCTGGCGGATGGCGCCCCGTATGGTTTCTTCCACGGAAGGATCCAGAAGGTATACGGGGAGCATGTTCTGCCCGCCGCTGTACCGGTAGCTGATATAACGTTTCAGACTGCTGCGCGCGTATTCTGTAAGCAGAATGGGGTCTTTTTCCTTTTGTCCCCATTCAATGAGAGCCTGAAAGATGCTGCGCAGGTTGCGTATGGAGATCTGTTCCTGGGTCAGGCGCTGGAGAATTTCGGTAATTTTGGGCAGGGGCATGACCCGCTGCAGTTCCTTGACCAGCTCTCCGTATCGTTCTTCCATTTTGTTCAGCAGAAACCGCGTCTCCTGCAAACCTATGAATTCGTCGCAATGCTTTTTGAGCACAAAAGAGAGATGATAGGTCAGGACTTTGACCGCATCCATATGGCCGATGCCAGCGCGCTCCATATTGATGCGGTGGGATTCGTGAACCCAGACAGTGGAAAAATTCGGCAGAAAATCATTGCCGGTTTCATACGGAATGTTCAGGACATCAAGGTGCTCGGGCTTCTCAGATACCAGGAGATGTTCCGGACGCAGTTCTCCCTGGCTCATGGGGATTTCCTGCAGCAGAATCAGGTAGGCCCCCTGACTCAGGTTCTCTGAAAATCTGAGATGAATGCCGGGAAAAGGGACGCCCAGGTCAAGATACAGGGCGCGTCGTACCTTTGCCACCGCCTCGTTCATCTCCTCGGGCTTGATGCTTTTTTGCAGTGAAGCGTCGACATCGATCAGCAGCGGCACTGTGACGGAAAAACTCTCGTCCTGCCCCGCCGTCCTTTTGGAGCGGGGCTTGTCCTTTTCTATGGCCGGGGACAGGGCGCTGAAGTCCGGTCCCGGCTCATCACTGGCGATTTTCGCCGCGCGATACAGCACGTACCCGAGGCTGCCTACAATGGACGCCAGGATCATGAAATGAATTTTGGGAAAACCGGGAATCAAACCAAAGAGAAACAGAAAGCAACCGGTGATGAGAACGGCTTTGGGCTGAGCGAGAAACTGTTTTCCCACATCCCCGCCCAGGTGCGAATTATCGTCGGTGGAGACCCTGGTCACCACGATGCCGGCCGTGATCGAGATCAGCAGGGCCGGAATCTGGGAAACAAGCCCGTCCCCAATGGTCAGGATGGCGTAGGTCTGCAGCGCTTCCGACATGGGCATGCCCAACTGCATGGTGCCGATAAGGATGCCGCCCAGAATGTTGACCGCCGTAACGACCAGACCGGCGATGGCGTCGCCTTTGACGAACTTCATGGCGCCGTCCATGGCGCCGTAGAGCTGGCTTTCTTTGGAGACGGTATTCCGCCGTTGTTTGGCCTCCTCCACGTCGATGACACCCGCGCGCATGTCGGCGTCAATGCTCATCTGTTTGCCGGGCATAGCGTCCAGAGTGAAGCGGGCCGCAACCTCGGCAACACGTTCGGAACCTTTGGCGATTACCAGAAACTGCACGATGGTGATGATCAGGAACACAACGGCGCCCACCACGAAATTGCCCGCGATGACGAAATTTCCGAACGTTTCAATGATCGCGCCCGCGTCGGCCTTGAGCAGGATAAGCCGCGTGGTGGTGATGTTCAGAGCCAGCCGGAGCAGGGTGGTGAACAGCAGCATGGTGGGAAACACGGAAAACGCAAGCGGCGACGTGATGTACATGGAGATCATCAGCATCCCGAGCGAAAGGCAGAGGTTGATGGCGATAACGCCATCCACCAGCGCCGTGGGCATGGGCAGAATCATCAAACTGATGATGGCGACGACCAGGCCCGCAAGCACGAGGTCATTGTGTCTGGTCAACCTGAGAAGTCCGTTCTGGACTCTAGCAATGCCGATCATGTGGTGGTCTTCTCATTGGAAAGGTTGTCGCGCTGTTCACGCTGCTTATCAAGCATACGCAGGTAGCGTTCGATATTTCTGCCGGCCTCTTGCGGGCGGTTCATCTGATGCAGAATGCGCGCCTTGAGCAGGAGGGCCAGCGGCTTACGGGGGTCGTCGATATGCTTTACGGCTGCATTGACCTGTTCCAGAGCCTCCTCCGAACGCGCAGACAGGAAAAAGACGTACGCCAGGCTCATCGCCAGTTGCCCGTCTTCGGGAAAAAAACGTACCAGTACGGCGTACAGCGCCTCTGCCTTGTCCAGCTTGTTGTTTATCAACAAGTAATACGCCAGAAGATTCAGCGTGCTTTTTTTTTCCGAATCCATGGTGCTAGTTGTGCCAGGTTGGTTGTACGGGGAGCTGTTGCCGCCCGCTTTTTCGCTGCATAATTTCCGCCAGTTGCAAAATCCATTTCACACCACGCGATAAACCAGTAACAAAAACATTCAGATGGATACAAGCAGTCTTTCGTAGGCACTGAGCACTTCCCGCAACTCCTCGTCCTCTTCAAGAACGAGCAGGGCCTTTTTCAGCTCCTCACGTTCTTCGGACGTTTTGGCCTTGCGGAATCTGGCGTCAAGTTCTCTGGCCACTTCGGCCAGTTGAGCCCGAATTTGTCCTGGAAGCAGCACGTTGCGCTGCTCTATGGAAGGGCACAGGCCGGCAAGCAGGGCTTTTTCATAATTCTGCGTCCGGACAACCTGTTCAAGATGCAGTTCCGGAGGCGTATCGCTGGGGAACAAGGTGTTGGATTCGGGCAGATGTTCGTCGAGGTGTTGCCCGTGATCCACCAGAATCTGTTCTATACCAACTGTGAAGGAAAGCAGCTCGCCTACGCGCGGCATCGTTTCACTCCCTGGTCGTCTGTTTGGTTGCCCTCAAAGCGAACTCATGAAAATCGTCCGGCAAGAAGGAGCAGATAATCCAAGGCCTCTTCCAGCAGGGGCAGGTTGAAGGCTTCGGCCTCGAGTCTGAGCGCAATGATCAGATTGTCGTCTTCCGTGGCGGCCACCTGTACCGGGGTCCCCTGAAAAAGCGAGTCGTTTCGGATGCTGCTGAGTTGTAAAAGTTCGAGGTATGGGGCGGACGCATTGGGCGGGGCAGGAAAAGCCAGGTAAATCAGTATCTCGTGCCCGTGCAACTCTATAAAGAGATCCCCCATGCTTTCGAGTTCCAGGCAGGCGACTTTGTCCTTGTTTACCGCGAGATGGGGCAGGCCTATGCTTTTGCCGAAATCCGCTATGGTGTCGTGTACCCATTGCATGGCTAGTCTTCCATTTCCTCTTCCTCCTGGGCGATTGCCAGATCCAGGCTGTCCTGGATGGCCCGGAGAAAATTGCCGCGGTTTTCTTCCAACTCGAACATCTTGAGAGGAATGGCCCGGCCAAGTCCCGACAGCTCGCGCAGAAACTGAATCCTGGTGCCCAAGTCGTCAACACCGGTCTTGCTGACGAAGGTATCGATGGAACTGTCCGTGATCCACTTTTCATCCTTGAGTACCAGCACTTTTTTCATGAGTTCCAGCGTCGAGATACCCGGAATCGCGCCGTAGACGTTTTCCAGCCGGTCCATGAACCGGGTGCATTTTTCGTGGAGGGTGTTCAGGAATTTGAGGTTGTCCAGTTCGTCGATGATCTTTTTCAGCTCCACCTTGGTCAGGGAAGAGCCTTTGGAAGCCAGGTCGTCACCAAGAGCCTGCATCAGAAATTCAATCGCATCGGGCACCCCTTCGCTGCCGTATTTCTCCAGAATGGCTTCGTAGGTTTGGGTGGCGCCCTCGTATGACTCCAGGGTGTCGCCATAGAACTTTTGCAGTTCGTCGGCTTTTCCTACGCCATGATTTTCAAAGGCAACAGCACGTTGCAGGACATTGAGTCCGGCCTGGATACGGGCGCCGTGTTTTAGTTCCATCTCCGCGAGGACGCTGTCTATGGCCTGGATGAGCTCGCTTTTGCCGCCTTCTTCAACGAGCTGGCTGCGCGAAAAGGTCAGGGCGAGGTACTGGTTCGACACATCCTGGAAAAACTGGCGCGCGACAGTGAGCACCTGACTGTGGGTGGTGGCGTTGCGTTGTTTCAGCGCGGCAAGAAAGTTCAGAAGATGCAACCGCTTGTACAGTTCGTCGTCTTTCAAACTGAAGGCCGCGCGTTTCAGCGTTCCCTGTCGTTCTTTCTCCTCGGAATTTTCCATGCGCTCTTGCAGCGACTTTTCTTCCGTTTCCACTTCGGGCTGACCGGAGTCTCCGGCCAGCAGAGAGTCGGTTTCGACCTTTTGGGTGACATCGCGGCCTTTGAAACTGCCTTTTCCCGGATCCTGACCCGAGTCCCCGGAGCTGGCCGGAGATACCTGCTGGGAATCCTGAATGCGAATGCTCATGGAGTACTATCCTGTATTGAAACGGCTCTCACGGGCGGCAAGCCGTGGTCGAAACAGCGGATAACAGTAACGGGACTCTTAATGACCGAGTCGGAGGCCGGCAATGCGCTACGTATGTATCGCCTCATCTGTGCCAACGTCAGCCAACTTACTACATAGATAATTATTATACAAGACCTGGATTAAAGTCGATAACAGCGTCTATGGGACCTGTTTTTCGGTCTTTAGCACGTTAGTCGAACTTTTCTGCTTTTGTCGCTGAATTGTCATCCTAATGTCAGTTGGAAAACACATATGCCGTGTTGGTAATGTCCTATATGTTTTTTTGTTGTCTGTTATTGAAAAATGTTATGTGTGTTTCCAGGTCCTTCGGGCAAAGACAGGTTGCACTGTCCGTCCCAAGGCGGGTGCTGGCTCACACGGGCCGTGTTGTTGGATCAGACGCTGTCAGGGGGCAATTCTAGAGCATATGAACAGCCTGTCTTACGTGCTGTAAAGTTTAAAAAGTATCAGTTGATAAGTAAAATCATATTGAATTTCTTCAATGGTTGTGATAGGAGAGATCTATCATACTGAAGAGTCTTGATAATTATTATCAACCGGTAAACATCCGGAGTCGCGGCTCCTCTCCATCCGAACTCGAACGTACTATCCGTCGCCAGATACAGCCGGTGAGCGTCGTCAAAACTCGCCCTTCCGATTCAACAGCCGGACCTGAAAACGGCACAGCTATTGCTGACCTGCCCCTGAAGCGAAATTTTTTAATACGGCATGCCACGAAAGTTGGCACTCAAAGAATGACGAATAGGAGCAGAACGAAATGCCCAAAGCAATTGAATATACCATACCGAGCGGCAACCGTACCTTTGAATTTGAAGACACCTATATAAAAGAAAAGGGAATCCCCTTTAACCATAAGAAGATTACGAGCGAGAAGCACAAGCTTGTGAGTAAGAATGGCTACAGGGTAGTGCAATCAACAAAAGGTTCAAATTTCTTGAGGAGACTAAAGAATTTAAGTGACTGTTTGATAACTTTTTTGCCTATAAGACTCACGAGTACGGAAGTCATGCACCGGAAAATGGAGTTGCTCAACTTCACCGAGCAGCGCCTGGGCGATAACGCCGTTTTGATCAGGGAAGCTATTCTTGGGAAACTTGGGATTGAAAAAATTGAGCAGTTGCTGCCCGATAACTTCAATGTTTCGGATCTGTACGGAGAGAAGTTAGAGAAAGGCATACAACAAGCTATGAAGAAAATTCCGGAAATCGCACCGGGATTGAACCTCTCGGACTGGGAGAAAAGAAGACTTGCCTCCAATCTGATCAAGGTCTGGCCCTTCATCAAACGAGGCAGTGGGCCCGAACAACGTCTGGCCCCGGAACAACTCTCGGAGGTGCAAAAGTGGTTGGCCAAAGCAGCAGCCATACTGGAATTGCGTCCCCTTGATGTTATCAAGGCTCATGCGGAAAAGCACGCCAACATTGTAAAATGCTGCCAGAACATCAAGTCACGAAGAGAAGATGTTCTTGATGTGGCAGTGAGGAAGACGAATACCAAAAAGTCTGCTTCCGAACCGGGGAATGATGAACATTCTCGCCAGGAGGGTGCCGGAAAAGAACAAAAAGAAAAAAGCTTGTTAAAATCATCTCATGAGCCGGTTTTAACCGCCATTTTTAAGAATGCCTTTCATCCTTCTCTTAAAAACAAGAGATGGCCCGACAACATGGAAGTAAGACGTTTCTTTGGCCGTCTTTGTAATGTGAATAGGTTAGATTCTCAAGGACGATTGCATCCTGTTGGAAATCATGATCCGGAGAAAACGACCTTCACACGAACAGATATGAATGAGTATGCCGACGCATTTACCAGGGTCTGCAAAAGAGAGGCGTTGCAAATAGGATTGAAAGCGGTCTGGAAGAAGCAAATCGGCAAAGTTCATGAGAATGTGAGTGGAATTAAAGAGATTATTTCCCAAGAGCCTTTTTTTGTTGGCATGGATGACAAGAGCCTTGATGAAGTGGCCAAGACGGTCCTGCTTTATTGGCATGTATATCTGGATAACAAGTATAATCCGCAAGAGTTAGGGCTATTGGAAATGATTCCGGAGGAAAGCGAGTTAAGAGAGAAATTTGATGAGTTATTGGAAATGGGAAAGCAGGACAGTAATTTTAAAGGTGTACTGAGGATATTAAATGTTATGCCGAAAGCCTTAGTGGAAAGAGTAAGGCAGTACAGCAATAATGAAGCCGCAGGCATGATTGAAAAGTATCTGGCTGAGAATTTGGAAGAGAAGTATGCATTGAGTGAAGAATCAGCGAAAAATATTGCGAGCAATATTCTTCGGGGACGATCGAAGGAGTTCCACAGAAGCATTGGAGAAAAAGATAATCTAAATTATATAATGGATTATACTTTATCTGGCGTGCCTGATGTTATACTGAGTAAAAAAGATAAAGACACATCTTATGCTATACTTGACCTGTTTGCATCTTCCCATAAAAGTTACAATTCTCCTTTCATCACTGAGAACAACGCCGCGTTACAAGACATTGCCAATGTTGATACCTATCAAGTTGATCTCGATGCAAAGGATCTTGACAATTTGGAAAACGAGTTTGTGCGTTCATGGGCGTACAAAATTGGAGTCTTTCCGAAACAATTTGATACTGCTCACATGATTGAAAGAGATGGGCCAAGCCCCATTGAGGGGAGCTCGCGACTGCGCAATCCGGCAGCGTTGAAAAAGCGGGTGGGAGAGGCCTTGGAACGCTTTGCCAACTCCGAGAATGTAAAAATACTGAAAGAAGCAGAACCCGGTAATTACCCCAATATCGGAAAGGCGGAGGCAACCGAAAAACAATACAGCAATTTTACGAAGACTTCTTTTGATAAAATCAAAAAAATTGTGAGGGTGACTGGGGGAGGAAGGATGAATAACGCGGAAGTGTTGAGCGATAATGCAAAAAAAGAAGGGGGTATCCACTGGGGGGATATGACATGGCGGGAAGTGTATAAACATTTTAGCCTGGTTAGCGACGAATTGCGCGCTTTAGCCATTTTTTATGAAGCTGAAGTGGATTTAGAAAGGGATGACTTATACGTCATCGCCAACAAAACCAGCCTGGCCAGAAAAAATTACGAATGCATTGCATATGCTGAACAATTTTTTGGTATACAAAACTCGGATTCTTCCGATTACCGCGGACGCGCACTGAATGTGGTGGAATATTTAGAATATTATTATGATAAGTTGGGAAAGAAGCTGCCCGAAGGACTTCTGCCTCTTCCCGACGGAAGGGTACTTCCCCTGAGGACGGTGCGGGGACTTAGAGAGGCGACCGTTGAGATACAGAAAGAACTGAAGAAGTTGTATAGGCAGACAGCTGACGCGAAAGGAGATGAAGAGCTGAGCGCCCGTGATCGCTATGGTGAGGCAATAGGTGATAACGTCAAGGGGGATTCGGCTCATTTGCTGGTGCCATATCATGAAGCCAAAGACCAGCTTACACTCTTTCGGAAAATTAGAGCATCCAGTTATTCTAAGTTGCAGGATGGGGTGAAGAAAGTCAAAGAAGAGCATCAGCAAAGACTTGGGAATTTAATCCTACAGGCCCGTGATTACGATGGTACCAGCGAAGCAAGATTTAGTGAGATCTATGATGACTTTATGACAGCATTGGATGACAGCAATCATCCTGATAAGGATGATATGGAGGGGTTTTTCGTCGAAATTCTGCACCACTACACCAGCATTGAAGATCTGAAAAAAACTGCTGTTAAAACATTCCAGAGGCAGTTGCCGGCATACACCAGTTGGGATCAGGAAAACTTGCTGGATAATTTAAAAAAAGCCGTTGCCGTCCTTGATAGCTCGCAAACAGTAAGAGAGAGTGCGCTCAGCAAATTCAAGGCCGCGGTGAAAGATGGAAACATGCCGGCGTGGGAAGCAGTCATACAAACAATTGACAGGCAACTTGAAACTTGCTCCCAAAAAATAGGCGTCAAATTTCCTGATACCCTATCCAAACCGATCGACAAATTCGAATATCTCCAAAAAGAATATAACAAGTACGCCGCCTATACGGGTAACAAGGGAGCCCTTAAGCTTGGCTCTGTGAGTGGAGGATTCCTGAACCTGAAAGAAGTTGGGAAAAAGATTGTCGTTGCAGACGGCTCGGAAGTAGACGTCGAAAGCAGTTCTGAAGATTTTAATCTTCCTGACCGGATAGAAGAGTTGCAAATTGAATTGATCAAATCCTGGAACATCGGGTTGGCAGAGGGGCAGCCCTTGCCATCTCTGGCAGACATCGCCGGAAAGATAAAAACTGTTCTCGAGCTTGCGGGTACCAAGGAAAAAGTTGACGCGGAATCACTCGGATTTTTTAATGAAAAAATCTTGGAGGGCTACTCAGGGGGTGATGCAACAGCTGGAATCTTCCAGAGGGCTACTACTATTCTGCTCGAGATTTCAGAACGGTTCGGAATCCCTATAAAAGACAATGTCACGGTCAGGGAACGGGCTGAACAGGTTCTCGCAGAGATGCGGCGAATGTTATCCGAGTTTAATTCGCCTGATCAGCTGAGGGATATTACCAAATACGACTTACAAGCTTACTGTGATCTGATCGCAATCAATATAAGAAAACAAATGGATTTGATTGGAATTGCGTATGACAGTCAGCAAAGCGAAGGGGCGAACTATGTCAGACTGCAAGAGGAAATCCTGAATTGCGAAAACGTGCTTGGTCTGAAAGCCGAAAACAAGACCTTGTATGAGCGGATGAAATCCATCCGCGAGTATCTTGGAGGAAATTTTGAGAAAAGCACCATCGAGATGCTAACTTTCTTCTCCAAAAGGTTAGACCTTGACGTGGCAAATATGCAGCCTTCGGAGAAACTTCAGGCAATGAAGGCCAGACTGTCGGAGCTCGCCGGTCAGATTGGCATGAAAATCCAGGGACAAACACCAGGCCAGGTTTATCTTGCTATAAGAAATGAACTTCAATCCATGGAAAAACGCTTCTTGTTGAAGAGTAAAGGGAAGCATGCCACACGCATCCATAAATTGAGCATTAAATTGAATGAGGCTGAGAAGAAAATTTTCGGCGCCTCTGATTCGAGTGCGGGCTTGCGGGCGCAGTATGAGAGAATCACAAGCTGGGCGGCCTCCAATGCCGAGGCACTGCAGCAAGCCCTGGCGCAGCATCAAGTTGATGGCGTTTCCGCCTCATCCGGGCTCCAGCCGGGAAACACGCTGGATGACAACCTGAAATTCATCGAAGACGCTGTCGCCAGATTCGGAAATATTTATCTGCCAGGGCCTCAAAACCAGTATGAAACCTTGCAGGCCAAGGTAGCCGCTCTGCTCCCCAGACTGGGGGATGCCGGTCTGCAAAAATTCGTTGCCGAATTGCCGCTGACCGGAACCTATGGTGTTTTTTCCAAAACAAAGGCTGCGATTGCTCCGAACCAGGGCAGGCTCCCCGGCTTTGAGGATGTGAAAACCGTATTGCAGTACCCTGGGGCTGGAGATGCTCGAAAGGAGACAAGCAGACTGCTTTTCAATATTGCGGATCTTTTACCCTCCAAACAAAAGAGCCTTGATTTAAAAAACGCGGAAGAAATCAAAAACAATGCTGAATCCCTCAGAGCCAGTCTTGAAAAATCCGGCTCCAGATCGTGCCTCGGTCTCCATGCGCTGCGTGTCGCTGCCCAGCTGGAGAGCGACCGCCTCGCTGCCGGAACACAGGACGCGGAGAAAAAGGAGCTGACAAACGCGCCGATTCCCAGCGCCGAAAATTGGATCAGATTTTGCGAAGAAAAGACGCAAACGAAATTCAATCCGGAACAATACGATCCGACGGATCCTGCCAGCGTTATCACCCATCATGGGGAACTGCTGCTGCGTGCGGGCGCGCTTATTTCCCCGGCGGATGAGCATGAGCTGGCTCTCAAACTCGATTTTTTCCATCAGCGAGTCTGCAAGCTGCAGGACCGGTTGTTTGAAATGGTGCGGGATGCCAAGTTGTTGGATAAGGAGGCGCAGACAGGCTATTTGGCAAAAATCAATGGACGGACGCTGGATCAGAAAACGGCCCCGAAAACAATAGTGAAAATTCTGAAAAACTTATTGGGAACATCAGATGATCCCATTTTCAATGATCAAAGTTTCCCAAAGATTTCTGCCGGCTATAAGGATGCCTCATCCTTTCTTTCCAGCGAATTGAAAAATCAAGACAAAGAAGGCGTGGAGAAATTCGCGCAGGCTTTGGAACTGTTAAGCGTATTACACGGAGCGGTGACACAGGCAAAGAGTCAGAGCGCACATGAGCGAAATCGAACGAGTACCAACCAGAGTTCGTCTCTGGCGCTGACCCTCAAGGGCCTTCCCCCAGGGAAAAAACTCTATATCTCGTTCAATAGCGACAGTGAGGATAGGGGGCAGTACATCCTGCAACCGGATGAGGTCTATGTCTACGATGGGCTGGGGGGGAGAAACGGGGATAAGTTTGTGTTCAAAGATTCCAATGGAAATGAGTCCATGATTGCCATTGGTATTTTTTCGCATGACACCATCACCCAATATCAAGTCTCGGATGTGCCTCCCCTTGGCTGGGGTGAAGAGCCGTTGCTTGAGGTGGAGACAGGAGATGAGCCTGAAGAGAACCTGGCAGGGAGTGGTAGAGAGGGTGCGGACGACGAATCCGACGGAGGTCAGGTTCCATTGTTGGAAGTGCCCTCCGACAAGCTGTTACGAGTATAACCTGTTTTCCCAACATTCCCGAATGAGGAAATGAACATGAAAGAATGCATCCGGGTGCTCAAAGAGTTTCACGAATCATTGGAAAGCACTCCTGCCTCGGACAGTCCGGAGGATCTTTCCATCAGCCTTGTCAGTGAATCAGGCATCGAACTCTTTGTGCAGCCCGGCGAGGACGGTTCGCGTATCCTGATCGCCTGCCAGTTGCCCCGCAAGGATAGCCTGGCGGACGAAACTTCCCTGGAGTTGCTGGAGCGCAGCCGCATCCTGGCCTTTGATCATGAAACCGCCCTGGGCTACGAGCCGGAATCCAACGCCCTGATGCTTCTGCGTACGCTTTTTGCACGAACATCGGAAACACAGGACGTGGCGGAGGCCTGCGATACGCTGTTTACACTGGCTGAGGGGATCTGCCGGGACGGGGTCCCCGTACAGGACGCAAACAAAGTAGGCGATTTGGATGAAAATGGGGACGACGTTGGCAGTGAACAAAGCGAATTGCCGCATCTGAATCCTGATCTGAAATGGGCCTAGTGTGAGAATTTTCTGTTTTTTCAAGAGCCCCCAAACTGGAGTTTCTCAATGAGCAGCTATGCGTGGCTTGATGACCTGGCCCAAAAGATGAACGTGGAACTCGGCAAGGATGACGAGGATATCGAGTTCGTGGTTGACGACCGCCACCTGATTTCCATCGAAGCGGATACCGAAAGCGGGCGTATCCTTTTTCAGTGCACCACGGATTCGCTGCCCCTGGTCGCTCCGGAGGAAGTCGGCGATCTGCTTTTGCAGAGCAACCTGGCCTTCGCGGATTCCGGCGTGAGTCTGTGCCTGCGGGGTGAGGAGATTCTGGCCCTGGCCTGGCTGCCCCTGGAGGGCATAGAAAGCGGGGAAGTGGCGGATTGTCTGGATAGAGTGCTGGAGCGGGCCGACTTTGCGGGCGAGTTGATCGACAACTTTCTGGCCGAGGCCATCGAGGCAGCGGCCGCCAGATATTCATGAGGCTGACCGGGCAAGGACACATTCAGGATATTGACAATGCATGCAGCGCGTGCGCGTGGCGTGCCATATCGTACGAACGGGAGAAGCGTAGATGCATGAACAGGATGACGTGCAGGCGGAGTCGGAAAGAATTCTCCGGGAGGCCAGCGAGCTGATCCGGCTTGGAGAAAAGACCCTCAAGGAAAATGAAGAGTATTTAGGCCGGCCAGAGGGTGCGTCCGGGGACGCGGACCGGCAATTCGACTGGAGCAAGCTGCCGCCCAAAGTCCGGGAAAAGGCGCAAAATGAGCTGGAAGCATTCAAACAGGAGTTGGATCGGATCAAATCCGAGGCCAAAGAGAAGATGCGCGAGAAGCTGGGCCGGAAGGCTCCCAAACCGAGCGCTCGACGAAACAAAATGTGGATTTAGGGCGTGTTGCTAGGGAATTTTCGTGATGCCGTATGCGCTGGACAACGTAATTTTTCCGTATCGGCGGGCCAGCCCGGCAGTTGGCGCATCTTCGCCTTGAAGCAAGGCGTATTCCTGAAACACAGCTTGGCTGTATAAGAGACTCTAAACCTTTTAAAAGGTAAGACGCTCTAAATCATCCGGAGGTGAAGAATGGCCAAGGTAGATTCGCAAGGTGGAGTGAACACCACCGCTAAGCTGGATGTCGATTCCCTCATCAAGGACGGCGCGTTTGAAGTCGCTATCGAGCAACTGGCCGTTGAAAAAAAGGAATATATACAGCAACTGCTCATAGATGAAGAGACCAAGCTCAAAAAGCAGACGGAAGAGGCGAAATACCTCCGCGAATGTATTAATGAGCTTGAGTCGTATAAAGTGGATATTGATGCAAAAACCAAAATCCCCAGCATGGATTATAAATTTGAACTCAGGCGCAAGTACAACAATGCGCTGAGCTATTATAAAGCAAAAAATAAAGAGTATCATAGTCTTAGTGATGGTATGTGGCTCAAGCAAATAGTACATGTTATTTCTAATAATACGATATATCCCAACTTGGGGGATGACATAAAAAAGGTTGCGGGCGCTTACCATGAAATGCAAGAGGCAAAGGCCATAATGAACGAGGCCAAAAAAGAAATGGAGGCCGGAGGCAAAGTTCCCAATGAGTGGGCGGCAACTCTGAAAAGTTATGGAGTGGATATTCCAGAAGATAAAACAGTCTCGGGCGGCGATATCATGGGATGGGATTCGAAAGCGCAAATGAAGCTCCAGAACCTCAACGACGAGATACAGACAACAATGGCGACCATAAAGGCAATCAAGGAAAAAGACGACAAAACGAACCAGCGCGTTGCAAAGGTGCTTGAGAAAAAGGCTAGTACGGATCAGGAAGCGTTCGACGTTTAGAACGTCTTATTCTGCCAAAGTGTGTTTCGGGAAGGCTCCTTGTTTCAAGGCAAAGATGCGCAAGTTTTATAAAATGCAAGCATAAAAGGAGAGGATTATGTCAGTTTCTTCGGTCGGACAAATAGGCGTCAGTGACGGCAATCTTACTCTGGATGGACAAGAAGTCGATCCCACAGTCATCTTCACACTCCTGGCAAGGGAAAAAATGTCTGAAGCCAATTCAATGCTCAGTGATGAGCTGACCAAACTGCAGGATAAAAACAAGTTGCTGGCGGCCCTTGGCACGCTGAAGGCTAAGTATAAGGCGGGGGATAAATGGACTTCAGATGACATAAAGAAATTTAAGGACCTTGGTTTTGATGAAAAAGATCTTCCCTCAGCTAAGGTGGATGACAAAACCAAAGAGCCCCATAAACTTACCGATGATGAAATAACGTCGCTTCAAGGTATGATCAGCAGCGCACAGCAGTCGGCGAATAACGATTCCACGCTGCAGATGACGGTTGTTCAGGACCTCATCAACAAAAACAACAACCTGGTATCGGCCATTTCCAACGCCTATAAAAAGAACAGCGACACGGCGAGCAGCATCGTCAGAAATTTCTAAACGCAGACCCACAGCACAGGAGCTTTCCATGAACGTTAGAAGTTTTGAAGAAGCGACAATAGAGGCCTACAAGAATTTAACCCTTGAAGAAATGACGGGGTTGAAGGATGAGGATGCCGCATCGCTGGTGGGGATGTTTTTGCACCAGGGCCTGACGCACAAGGAACTTTACGACCTTTCCGATGAAGACATGGAGAGCTGCTATGCATTGGCCTACCTCATGTATAAAAACGGCAAGTACGAGGACGCCAGGGCGCAGTTCGCTTTTCTTGTCTTTTACGATCATCTGGAACGCAAATACTGGCTGGGGCTGGCCGCGGCGCTGCAAATGCTCGAACAGTATGAGAACGCCGTCACCGCCTATTCCATAGCCACATTGCTTGACGTGGAAGATCCGCTGGTTCCTTTTCACGCTGCGGAGTGCCACATCGGACTCGGCGATACGCAGAAGGCCAAAAACGCCCTCGAGGCGTCGATCATGGCTTCCGGAGACAACGAGGCCTTTGCCGACCTGAAAAACAAGGCCTCGGCATTGCTGGAACTTCTTAATTCGGGGAAAGAAGGGAAGGAAAAATGAGTATAGACAGAACCACGGGAAGCACCGTCAATCCGGATGGTTCGGACTATAACGCCGTGGACCCGCAGGGGGTGTCCGGAACGAAAGCCCCAGGTGTGAACCAGACGCAGGACCCGGATATAACCTTTTCCGCGGACACTGCAGGAAACTCCACGACAGCGTCCAATCAGGAGGGCAGACCGGAACTGCCTCCTCCCACTGTTTCGGATTCCGCAGACAATCTGATGCGCAAGTTTACGGAAATTTTCGAACAAATTCAGCAGAGCCAGCTCGAGTTCTCTAAGGAAAACGTGGACGATCTCCGAAGACAGCGTGAAGCCAAACAAAACGAGATCAACAAGAAACTGGACCAAGCCGCGGTCAAGATCAGAAACGCGAAAGCCTGGGGAACCTTTGCCAAAGTTGCCGGCTGGATCGCGACCGGGATCGCGTCTGTTATCGGTGTTGCTGTCGGGGCACTCGTGACAGGGGCTACATTAGGAACCGGGGCGGGTGTTTTCGTCGCAGTGGTTGGTGGTATTTGCGCCCTTACGGGTTTTGTCCTGACAGTGTCAGGAGCGGCCGACAAGCTGACGGAGAAGATAACGAACGCCCTGAAGCAGCAGGGCATGAGCGATACGGCCGCAACCATCTTTGCCAATGTCATCTCCACCGGGGCGATGTTGTGTCTGGACTTAATGGGTTCGATCGGCCCCCAGGCCATAGTCAAGGCCACGGTCGGTGGAGGGATCAAAGCCGCGATGGCAGCAGTGCGTGAGACTGCCAAGACAGTGATAAATGCCATCATTAAGACCGTGAAGGATATGATCACAAAAGGCGTCTTGAAAACCACCCAGGAGATCATTAAGGCCGTTAAGGATGTTGTCCTCAATGCACTGGGAAACCTGGTGATGCAAGCCATGAAAAAGTTCAATGAATTTGTGGAGGGAGTCAAAAACTTTCCCAAATCGTTATCAGGTGCCGTTAAGGCCGTCGGTGCCGAGATTCAGAATATATTCAATAAGGCTTTGGCCGCTATTCAGGCAAAGCTTGAGAGCGGCACTTCAACTGTTGGAAAAGCGCTCTTGGAATTTGTTGCAGAGGAGGTGGAGAAATTCGTCAAGTCAGTTATAGGCGATTTGAAAGCGTTGTCGGCAGCGTTCAAGCCCTCCTGTTGGAAAGCCGTGCTGAAGGAAAATCCCAAAGTCCTGAACTCCATAGGAAATGTGGCCACGTCTGCAGTGCAAAGCGCCAAGTCAGTTGCCGACATTAAAACGGCAGTTGCGGAGAAAGATGCGGAGCTGAGTCAACTGGATGCCAACGCGTTAAAAGTAGATCTTGCAAAGATGGCGTCGAGTATGGACGACCTGATTGAACAGATCGTTGATGGAATTGAAAGCCAGGGAAAAATGGTCGGCAAGCTTGCAGAGACATTTCAAAGTAATTCCAATACGATGCATATGGCTGTGAGCATTTGACAACTGCCGGTTTGTGTCGATTCAAGATGCCGTTGCGCTACCTAACCGTGCAATACGGCCGGGTATCTGTACGTATACGAGTTCTCAGATTCGCGCATGCCATGTAATTCAGGAGTGAAAAAAATGAAGATAGACTCCAATTCACAGTCTCAGAATATGAATATCGCCGACGCCGATGACAACGCCTATCAGTTGTTGCAGGCGGCGAACGCGCAGATAGACTACATTACCATCGTGGATGGCAAGATGGTGGCGCAGACAGACTCCGGCGCTGTCCCCATCTTTGGCGCCATACCTGAGCTGGACCCGGCTAAGCTTGAATTGTTGGGGAAAAATACCAAAGATACTGAAAATAATTTGAATAACCTCAAAAAGTTGCTGGCTGATGACGCCGGCACCCTGTTCATTGAATGCCTCAAGGCTCTGAATGAGGCAAAGCAAAAAAGCAATGAGAACCGCATGAAGGAAATCCAACTGCAATACGATAAGCAGCTGGAAGGGATAAATAAAGAACGCGCGGCAGCTGTGAGCAGTTGTTGCGCGAAAATCTTGGGAGCGGGCATCAATCTTGGCACGCAGGCCTGCTCCGCGGTCGCCTCGATTAAAAGTTTGAAAGCAGAGGCCAAGTCCGGGAGTTTAACCGCAGATTACAATAAACTCGAAAGTGAGTTTGCTGCCGGCAAGCTCGAAGAAAGCACGTTAGGGGCTAAGTTGGAGGAGGCCCGGACCCAACGTGGGATTGATGCAAACGCAGAGGACGCGGCTAATAAAGAGCTCATTAAGACCTTAGACGATAATAAGATAACCCCTCAAGATTCTTTAGATGTGCAGGAAGAAAAGTTAACAAGAATCAGGGGCGCTTATGGTGAGGCTATAGAAGCTGGAAATAATCTGGACCAGTCCAAGGAGCGGGCTACCCTTGCCGAAGCAAACTATGAGGCGCATGACTGGAAGACCAAAAAGCTCGTAATCAAGAATAAACTGGCAAAAGCCAAAATGGAAATGGATCTTGCCCTGAGTAAAACGAAAAAGCGAGAGTATCTAACTGATATTGCTCAGAATTTCGCGAAGTCTGGTGAGTCCGTCGGCGATATTGCCTCCGCTTTGCTGGAGGCGCAATCAGAGAACCTGAAGGCTGAAGGCAAGCAAAAAGAGGCCGAGGCCACGCGCATAAGTAGTTTGAGCGACCAGAGCAAGGAGCTGTCCCAGAACTTACAGCAATCCGTAGACAAGTTTATCGAAGGCTTCAGTGCCATATCCAAATCAAACACCGATGCGGAGCGTGCGATTTATGTCTAAATTGGCCGGATAAAACAGCGGCAGCGGAGCGTGCAGGTGCAACATTTTTCCAGACTTGCGGACGCCTTGGGCGCCCGGCTGGGACCGGACTCGCTCGAATCCGAGAGCGAGTCCGCATACCGGCTGCGTACGGCGGACGGCCTCTTTGTCTCGTTGCGGTCTTTGGACCGGCGTACGGGCCTTTTTCAGGCCAGGGTCGGGCCTCTGCCCGGCAACGCGCGGAAGGCGGATGAGCTGTGCAAACACCTTTTGCTTTTGAATCGGCCCCGGCTGGCTTCACAAAAGGAAATTCTCTCGGTTGATAGCGATTCCAACGACATCATTTTGCAGCGTACGTTTGATATGACAAAGCAAACCGAGGAAACCATTGCGACTCTGGCCGAGAAGTTTCTGAATGCGCTGGAATACTGGCAGGCCCAGGCGACGCATGAAAATACACACCCGTCTGAGGAGTTGTTGTTCTTGAGACTCTAAATCGTGTGTGCCATGATTTTATATCCGACGTGAAAGGCTGCTTATTTTGAAGCTCAAGCCGAATGGTAAATATGATAATCAGATAAGATGCTTGTTGCGTTAATTCAGTAAACAAGCCATACTTTACGGGGGCATCCAGTAGAAAATATTGTTTGCAACATTAACCCGCTCAGACTGTTGTGACGTAAAGAGGCATGAAGACGACTGGAGTAGCGTATCAGGATAATTCTGAAGTCGGTAAATATACCTTTGTAATACCAGCAAGTTGTTGAACATGCCACTTGAGAACGTCGGACAACCATTGAGGTTCTTATGCTCAAGCCGTATGCCGAGACGGACCTGATTACAATGCAGCTTCGCATCCATACCGGGACGGTTTGTGAAAGAGTTCATTCCATAAGGCCTTGGCCTGACGGATTCTGCCAGCAGCACAATTTGCCGCGGGAAGCTCTGTTGCTTGAAAAGTCATGGCTTTTTCGACGCAACAAAAATACGCGATCTTTTTTTCAAACAATGGTTCGCCGGGCCATGCCCTTATCAGAGGGGCAAGATGCTGCTTTTCAGGGAGAACGCGTACTTCTCCGGACGTGTGATGATGTTCGCAAGCAGCAGTACCAAATGGATGCGGATGAAGATTTTTCCTGCTTAACCCCGCTGCTTCGGGCCGGAACAGAGGGGATACCGATGCTGTGCTGCCCGTTCCAATGCCGGCCCATAACCTTTGCGGATGTAAGGCAATAAGCTCCTAATGAAACGCCTTTTGCTCAGTCTTGCTCTATTGGCCGCGCTTTGTTTGCATGTAGACGCTGGATCTGCTCCGTTCAAAGGAGGTTCTTTCTCGCATTTGTCCGAAAAGGAAGAGCTTCGTTCTTTGCTGATGGACTTTTGCGCTTCTCAGGGCGCACGCTGTATCATCAGCTCGGAAGTCAAAGGAAATGTAAGCGGATCTTTTATGGAAATGTCTCCTGAAAATTTTCTGGGCGTCATGGAACGTTCCTACGGCATAACCTGGTATTATGACGGCAGTCTGCTGTACCTGTACAACGCCGACCAGATCAGCTCCGAAATGCTTACGCTGGACAAGGTTTCCCCCTCGTCGCTGAAGCGTTCCATTCAGTCACTCGGTCTGTATGACGAACGGTTCAGCTTTCGATACGCGGATGCCGACGGGCTCGTCTATGTTTCCGGTCCCCCGCGCTATATCGACGTCATCAAGAAGACCGCCCGGGCCATGGAAGCGAATTTGAACCGGCCGGAAAAACAGAAACAGGTCGTTCGAGTCTTCAGACTGAAAAACGCCTGGGCCGACGACGTGACGTTCCAGTACGGCGACCACGAGGTGGAAGTCCCCGGAGTGGCCACGGTCGTACGCAATATCATCATGGGGAAAACAAGCGACCCCACATTGGATTACGACGTCAGCAAGCCCGAGAAAATGAAAAAACTCAAAGGGACGGGACTGGTCAAGCCCAAACAGGATGACGACGACCCCATCATGGCGGACGAGGAACCTGCTCCGAGGCCCGGCGGGCATGCGCAGAGCCCCGCACCAAAGCCCTCGATCATGGCCGACCCCAGAATGAACGCCGTCATCGTCCGGGATCTGGAAGACACCATGGTCGCGCATGAAGAACTCATCAACGAACTGGACCACCCGGTCAGGCTTGTGGAAATTCAGGCCACCATTGTCGACGTCTCCACGGACAATGTGGAAGACCTCGGGCTGGGCCTGAGCGCGGGCGGCGGCGACAATTTTCAGTTTCATGCCAACGCCAACATTATTTCCGAAGGCACTTCCATCAAGGATCTCGTTTCCGGATCGGGCCTCAATTATCTCACGTTGTACACCACGGGCGTCAACTTTTTCATGGCCCAGGCCCACATGCTCGAACAGGAGGGGAAGGCAAGCATTCTGGCCAGACCCACGGTGCTGACCACGGACAACGCCGAGTCCGTGCTCGAGCATACGAGCACCTTTTACGTCCGCCTGACAGGCGAAAAAGAAGTGGACCTGGTGGATGTCACCTCGGGCACCGTATTGCGGGTGACGCCGCACGTTGTTGACGAACCCGACGGACGGCATCGCATCAAGCTCATCGTGCGCATCGATGACGGCTCCTCTTCCAGCGCTTCCCAGGGCGTGGACGATATTCCCATTGTCAGCCGCACTTCCATCAATACGCAGGCGGAAGTTCTCGAATTCCAGAGCCTGCTCATCGGCGGGTACTATTATGAAAAATTATCCGAAAACGAAGACGGAGTACCTTTACTGAGGAATATTCCGGCTCTGGGCTATCTCTTCAAACAAAACACAAATCAATCCATGAAGATGGAACGTTTTTTTCTGATAACGCCCCGTATCGTTGATCCGCTCGCCGCCAGGCCGCCGGCGCCCACCAGGCCTTTGCCGGTGCCGGAACCTTCGCCCGTGACCGTGGACGGCAAGGTCAGGAGCGGATGTGCGCGCGTTCGTTGAGCGTTTCAGATAAAACCCGGATACTATGCCATGGATACCGACCAGCAGCGTACGCTAATCAAAATCCTCACCGGACCTCATGCCGGAGCAGAGGCACTGCTTGATCCGGGGGCCTATGTTCTGGGCGCGGATGACGTCTGCGACATCATCCTTCAGGACAGCGGCGTGGCCGGCAGGCATATGCGTCTCAAGCTGGAATCGGGTATGATTTTCGCGGAACAGCTGGACATGCCCTTTTATGTTGGCAAAGAGGATTCTCCGGACACCATCGATTTTTTTTCCGTCGTAACCCTGGGCTCCACCCAGTTCGCCATCGGCCCGGAACACGGGAAATGGCCTGAATTGCTGCAGCCGGCCCTGGCCTATGCCTCTCCTGCTTCCGAAAACAGGCGCTCCGTATCCACTGAAGCGGGCGGCGAAACCGAATTTCCCCTTGCTGAGGAAGCTGAGCCGGACATGGAAGCCCCCCCTGTGGCTGACGGAAGCACAGCCGGTTCGGCCCCTTCCGACAGCCCTCTGTCCCAGGAAAAAGAGGGGCTGGCTGCGCCAGAACCAGAACAGGAAGATCAGACCTCCAAGGCTTTGAACTGGTTTTGCCGTATCAAGCCGTGGACCATCAGGCTCATGGTGGGGAGCGTGGTGGTGCTGCTGCTGGCTTCTTTTCTGATAAGCTGGCGTATGACGGGTGCGGAAGACCCGGCACGCGCGCCCAAAGAGCAACGTCGGATCTTGCACGAAATTGTCCGTGATCTTGGCTTGAAAAATGTACAGATCCGCCAGCTCGAAGACAGCCGCTGGAAGTTGTCGGGCCTGGTCCCGGCACTGAAAGACAAGGAGCGCTTGCGGGAAAAACTCCAGCAGACCGAAATTCCCTGTGTCTTGAATGTGTTGTCTCTGGAAGGCGAACGCCGGTCGGTCGAACAGATTCTGACTTCCCACCCCTCCGGGCTGCAATTCAAGGTCGAGGATGGCGGGAGTCTTGTTCTGTCGGGGTATGTCCGGGATGAACAAAAACTGGAAGAAATTCTTTCAGAATTGAAACAGGATGTTCCGGCGATTACAACAATAAAGGTAGAAGCACTGACTGCGGATCAGGCAATGAAGTTGATGCACGGTATCCTGCTTGATTTGAAAGTCAGCCAGTACATAGCGTTTGCTCCCGACAATGAGCATATAGCCGCACAAGGGAACGTAACAGAGGAAATATACGCGCTCTGGAAACAGGCAATGGATATTTTCCGTGAGAAAACAAAGCAGCCCGTTGAGTTCAGCGAGCAGTTCAAAAGAGCTTCGGTTGCCGCGGAAGTTAATACGGGCATCGATCCATCCCAGGCACTGCAGGGGATGACAGTGGTGAGTGTGAGCTTCAAGCCATTGAAGTATTTCACGACAAGTGCGGGCGAACGGTATTTTCTCGGGGCCAGATTGGAAAACGGGTTTACCCTGAAAGATATCACGCCCCGGCATCTGATGGTGGCGAAAAATGGAAAAACAGCACTTTATCCATTGGGAGGAAAACAATGAATACGGAAGAGACATTGTTTGAAACGGATGCAAAGCTTCGGAAGGATCCTTCCGGAGTGTATAAAAAAGAAGTTGAGCAGGAACTTCTCAACGCAAAGCAAGCTGTAAAAAACATTATGGACAGCGGTCTCGATCCTGAAGAGTTCAAAAAGTATGACACGATGAACCAGTCGATTGATACGGCACTGGTTGTCGTGGATAAAATCTGGAAGCGTTTTAATCAGTAACAAGGGGTATAGTCATGGTTTCTATCGATCAGACAGGTGCTTCAGGAGCCAATAAGGCCAGCAGTACTTCCAATTCTAGCGATTTGCCGTCTGTTGATGATGCCCAGGGCTCAATGGGCATGAGCATGGAAGACTTGCTTCAGAAGCAGCAAGAGATAGCTTTGTGGTCAATAAAGATGAATGCCAAGTCCAATACGTTGAAAGCGGTTACGGACTGCATGAAAAATGTGGCCACAAATATGCGTAGCTAACACGCAGCGAGGGAGACAGGATCATGAAATTTGACGACAAGTATTACGAGCTATTGTGCGAACTGGGAATGATAGCCGGTTTTCATGGTTTGGAGACGGAGGCCTACACCATTTTCGCGGGGCTGAGCGCGATGAAGCCCGAACATGTGTCCCCGCCCATCGCCAAAGCCACTGTGTTGATGAATGTCGGCAAAGCCGACGAAGCCATCAAACTGCTGCAGGAGCAGGTCCTGTCGAAAGATCCTGACAATTTGACAGCCAAGGCTTTTGTCGGATTTGCCCATGCCATGTGCGAGCGCTGGGATCAGGCTCAACCCATTCTCGAGCAGGTTGTGCAGGCTGGCGGAAATGAGCAGGCGGTGCAGATGGCAAAGGGAATCCTGGAGACCGGCTAAAATGTGACATTTTTTATCATGGAGGTAAGCCATGAACATTACAGCCCAACAAACAATCCAGAAGACCGTTGAGCAGGCGACTGAAAAACGGACCGAAGGTGCGGAGCCTTCAAAGACAGCTGAAGCCGGCGATGTCTCACGCTTTCAGGACGCCATGCAGGAAAAGGCTGGAACGCAGGATGCTCAGTCCGTTGAGCAGATTCAGACTGCCTCCCAGGCTGGGCAGACCGGGCAGGCTGCCCCCAAAACCGTGGGGGACAAGATCCTAGAAGGAATGCGTTCTTACGGTGCGGATTTTTCCGACAATATGTCAAAAGCAGAAGTCTCTCTGAAAGAGCCGTCAAAAGAACACGCGACAATGGACGAACTGATGTCCATGACTACCAAGGCCATGGAAACTCAGGAAAAAGTTACCACTCTTAGTCTGGAAACCCAAGTTGCCACGAACAGCAGTCAAAAGGGTAACCAGGGGGTGCAGACCTTGTTAAAAGGACAGTAACATCGTGCGATGGTTTCAACTTTGCCTGCTAACCATTTTGGTGCTGGTGCTATCCGGTTGCAACATTCAGTTGTACACCAATTTAGCCGAACAGGAAGTTAATGAAATGCTGGCTGTACTTCACAAAGGCGGACTTCAGGGAGAAAAACAGCCCGGAGATAAAAACACCTGGAATTTGCTCGTTGATGAAACCCAGCTGGCCGCGTCCGTTGAATTGCTGCAGAACCACGGCTATCCGCGCGCAAAGTATGAAACCATAGGGCAGGTGTTCCAAAAATCCGGGCTCATCTCTTCCCCCTTGGAAGAGCGGATACGGTTTATTTACGCCTTGTCGCAGGAGTTATCCAAAACCATCTCCCAAATTGACGGGGTGCTGGCTTCGCGCGTGCATATCGTGCTGCCGGAAAACAATCCCTTGCAGGAAAACGTCCAGCCGTCCTCGGCATCCGTGTTCATCAAGTACACTCCGGGCTCCGACGTGGCATCCCATATTCCCCAGATCAAAATGCTGGTGGTCAACAGCATAGAAGGGCTCTCATACGACAAAGTCACCGCCGTGACCGTCCCCGCGGATATACCGCCCGATACGTTCATCAAAAACGAGGTCTATGAGAAGGTGCTTGGGGTCAAGCTGGTCAAAAGCACGGCCTCACGGTTCTGGCTGCTATTCGGATCCATGGCTCTGCTCGTGGTTCTCGCTTTTGCGAGCGCCGGATATTTTGGTTTCAGGCTTTATTCGCACTCCCGTACGCAAGCGAAGAAGCCGGCGAAGCAGGTCAATTCATGAGCGCCTCGTGGGCCACCGCTCTCTGCCATACCAGCGAGGCATACGTGCAGCATGTTTACAGGTTCAATCTGCGTCCCATCGACTATCTCGCTCAGGAACGGCTGGAACATTTCGTTGGAAAATTGCCGGAAAAGCTGTTGCAGAGTTCCCGTGCCAGACGTTCGCTTTCCTTGTTTCTGGCAGGCGCGAACAGTCTGGGGCAGGATGAAAACAGACTGCAGCAGTTTTGGGATTTTTCCAAGCCTCACAGACGGTTGGCTTTGCTCGGACCACTCATTCTCCCCAGCCTTCTGCTGCATGTCGGCCTGGCGCTTTGCAACAGACAGGTCGCAGGCCTGATACGCAGGGAGCAGGTACTGGAGTTGCGCAAAAATATTGGCGCAAAAGCCTATGAATTCGTATTGAAGCGTGCTCCGTTTATTGTCGGCTCTGAAGCAACACTGTTTCAGGAAGCGCCGGGGCAGGATCCCTACAATGCCAGCCTGCTGGCCGGAAAACGCTGCTTCGAGGCAGCGTTGAGCGGTGAGCCGGAGGCTCTTCTCAACAGAGTGGCCCTGCTGTTCCCGCCGGATTCGGCACCGCAGCCTGATCCGCATGACAACGCAACCAAAGACCGCGCATTCGGTTTGATTCATAAGATTCTCGCCAAGGAGGTGGCACCACAATGGGCGTCTATCATCTCCTGAAGAAAAACACCCTGACTCCCGCAGCGGACACCAAAGTGCTCAAGGCGGCCGAGTACGCACAGCTTGTGCGGGCAAACGAGATTATCCGTACTGCGGAACTGGAGGCTGAATCCATCCGGCAGCAGGCCCTGGAAGCCTTTGAAAAGAAAAAGCAGGAAGGCTTTGAGCAAGGGGTGCAAGAAGGCAAAATGGAAGCGTCCATGCAGATGATCGATACGGTTTCCCAGACGGTGGGCTATCTCGAGTCCATGGAAGGGGCTATTACCGAAACCGTTTTCAGGGCCTTGCGGAAAATTCTCGGCGAAATCGACGAGCATGAACTGGTCGTACGCATTGTCAAAAACGCCCTGGCGGTCATGCGCAACCAGCAGCAGGTGGTTGTTCGTGTTTCTCCCGACCAGGTAGAGACCGTACGCGAGTCCTATAACGCTATCCTGGATGATTACTCCGGGGTGAGTGTGCTGGATATCACACCTGATCCCAGACTTTCGAAAGGGGGGTGTATTCTGGAAAGCGAACTTGGCGTGGTGGACGCGAGCCTGGAAACGCAGCTTGAAGCCATCAAACGCGCCCTTATGCAGCGTATCAAAAGCTGAGGCCATCAATGGCTGCATTGGAATATATACCCGATCTGTTCTCCGAGGCCTTGGATAATTCCGCGTCCATTGTGGTCAAAGGAAGGGTTATCCAGGCTGTGGGCACGATTATCAAAGCAGTGGTTCCCGGAGTCAAAATCGGCGAGCTGGTGACCTTGAAAAATCCCTGGGAGGAGTTCGAACTCAAGGCCGAAGTGGTGGGATTTTCGAAACAGGCCGCTTTGTTGACTCCGCTGGGAGAGATGCAGGGAATTTCTTCCTCCACGGAAGTCATTCCGTCGGGGCAGGTGCATATGGTGCCGGTGGGCACCTCTTTGCTCGGAAGAGTTTTGGACGGCTTGGGCAATCCCATTGACAGCAAAGGTCCTCTTCATGCCGAAGACCACTACCCTGTGTACAATGATCCCCCCAATCCCATGAGCAGGAAAATAATCTCCGAGCGGGTGACATTGGGGTTGCGGTCCCTTGACGGACTGCTCACCTGCGGCGAAGGCCAGCGCATGGGAATCTTTGCGGCAGCCGGCGGTGGAAAAAGTACCTTGCTGTCCTGCCTGGTCAAGGGCGCGGATGTCGATGTCACCGTGCTGGCGCTCATTGGCGAACGCGGACGGGAGGTACGGGAATTTATCGAGCACGATCTTGGTCCGGAAGGCGTAAAAAAATCCGTTATCGTGGTTTCCACGTCCGACCGTTCGGCCATGGAACGGCTCAAGGCCTCGTATGTCGCCACAGCCATTGCCGAATACTTTCGCGATCAGGGAAAACGGGTGCTGTTGCTCATGGATTCCGTGACGCGTTTTGGCCGCGCGTTGCGTGAAATCGGTCTGGCCGCGGGGGAACCGCCCACCAGGCGGGGGTTTCCGCCATCGGTATTTTCCAGCCTGCCCAAGCTGATGGAGCGTGCGGGGAATTCCGACAAAGGATCGATTACGGCCTTTTATACGGTTCTGGTGGAAGGCGACGATATGACCGAACCCATCGCCGACGAGACGCGCTCCATTCTCGACGGCCATGTGGTGCTTTCGCGTAAACTGGCCGCGGCCAACCATTACCCCGCCATAGACATTCTCGCCAGTGTGAGCCGGGTAATGAATGATATTGTGGACGATGAACACAAAGAAGCCGCAGGGACATTTCGTGCCTTGTTGGCAAAGTACGCGGAAATTGAGCTGTTGCTGCAGGTTGGCGAATTTAAAGAAGGTGCGGACTCTCTGGCGGATGATGCTGTGGCCAAAATCGAGGCCATGAACGCCTTTTTATGCCAGGGCAAAAATGAATTATCGGAGTTCGATGAGACTCTTGCGCAACTTGTCCGGATCACGGAGAGGTGATGGACTATCCTCTTGCCGAGTTGCTGCACATCCGGGAACTTCGGGAGCAGGCCGCCGCCAGCAACGTCAGAAAAGCTCGCCTTGCCATGGAACAGGCGCAGCAGGAGCTGCAACAGGCCCGGAAGGATCTTGAGGAGTATGTGGCCTGGCGCCTCCAACGCGAGGCGGAAATGTATGAAGAGATCACAGGCGCGATGCTTTCCGTACGTGAACTGGAGAATTTTAAAGAGGCCATTGCACGATTGCGGGACAAGGAACGGGACCATCGCCTGCACATCCGGAAGTATGAAGAAAATGTGCAGCAGGCCGTGGAGTTTCTGGAGCAGTGTCGTTCGGAACACATCGAGACCGTGAAGAACCGCCGGAAGCTTGATGAGCATGAGGCAATATGGCGAAAAGAGGCGGCTCTCCGCGCCCAGGCGCTGGAGGAAAGAGAACTGGAAGAAGTGGCTGCCAAGGAGGGAGCGTATAATGCCGATGGATATGAAAGTGAATAGTCAAGCGGTCGAGAGTTCTCTCCATGCTGAGGAAAATGATTCTCAGCAGCCGGAACCTAACTTTGATGGCCGGGATATGAATAGTGAATCGAACAGATTTGATTCATTGATGGAAAAAAGGGGACAGGATGAAGGTTCCTCTCTACGTCAAACCAAAAAAGAGCATAAGGATTCTGTTGAGGATCTGATGCGCGGACGTTTGCCTCAGAAGCATGCAAAGGGAAAAGCAGACAGCAAAGTTCAAAACGAAGGGAAAAAGAAGCACAAATTTTCTGAAGACGAAGACAAAGAAGGCTCGTCAAAAGAGGATAAGTCCGATGGCTCCGGTAGCATGAAAGGCATGGCCGAACAAATGCTCGGCACCATGCAGCGCTATTCCTCCGATGGAGAGTCTGCCGAGACCTCAGCGTCAACGCAGGCGGAGGGCTCGCGCTTAAGCAACGCCGTCCAGGAAATTTCCGACAAAGTGAGCATCATGGTCAGCGATCCTTCCTTCGGCAATTCCAGCGAGGTTACGATCAATTTCAAGAATATGCCCGCGCTGGAACGCGCCGGTCTGGCTGATGGGAGCATTTCCATTTCCATGGTGGACGGGCATTGCAAAATCCTCATGCAATTTCCCGAGCCTTCAAGCCGGGCTCATGAGCTGGTGCAGAGTCTCCAGAACCACCTCAAAGAACGCATCAACAATGTCGACGTGGGGCTTCAGTTCGGAGATGGCCGGCAGCAACAGCACGGCGACCAGCAGCAAGGGCGCTCCAGGGGGCAGAGAAATATCTACGATGAGCTGGAGGAGCAATGAGATACGCTGATCAGGATTGCGGACAATGACAGTAAGTCCGCTAAAACTGCGTTGCTACCTGCCCGAGCAGGTCGCCCTGCTGAACCAGCTCTACGTTCACAATAGCGGCGTTCCTTTCTCCATGGGAGGGGAGGAGTATCTCTTGTTTTTTGAGACGGCCCTCCCTCTCCTGCAACCTGCCATCGGCCTTGTTATTGAGCTTTCCGACACCGGACCGTCTCTTCTCGAACTGGGGACAAAGAGCCTGTTGGATTCTCTGGCCGGTTTCATGGATGGTGTTGATGTCGCAACGTTGCCGGAGCCTCTGCAGCTGGCAGCTGTTGAGGCCTATCTGGAAGCGATTTTTGATAATCTCTCCCTCAACGGTCTGGACGGACGCGTGGCGGACATTCGTTTCGGACCAGGGGAACTGCTGCCTGATTGCGCCTTGTTGTATTTCAGGCTGCTACGCCGCTCTGACGGCATGACAGCGCAAGGGCGCCTTTGTATGCCCTGGGCGGGAGTGGCCGACATGGTTCGCGCCATGTCCCGTCTTCCCGAAGCGCCGCAAACCAGCATCCGCGGCGTTCCCGTGCCTTTGACCCTTGAGGCGGGAGAGGTGCGCTTAACGCTGGATGAGTATAAAAATCTGGAGCCTGGTGATGTGTTACTCGCCGGGACGATGATGCCCCTCAAGAAGCTCGACGCGGGCACGCCTCTTGAACTCGTGGCGCGTATCGGCGGGCGCTTTCGCTACCAGGCGCAACTGACGCAGAAGACAATAACGATTATGCACCCTTTGGTGGACATGATGCACGAGGAAGATATGGAACAGGATTTCTACGATCAGGACGAAGAGCTGTCGGAAGCTGTTGCGGATACGGGCGATGATGAGTCCATTGCGGACATGGGCAGCGATGAACCTATTGCGGATGTCGGCCAGGTGGAAGTGAACCTGGTTTTCGAGCTGGGGCGTACGACACTCACCGTAGATGAGCTTTCCACCATCAGGTCCGGCCATGTTTTCGAGATGTCCGCGCCGGTGGACCAGGCCGTAACCCTGCGGGCGAACGGCAAAAACATCGGCCGGGGCGTGCTTGTCGACGTGGGCGGACGTGTCGGCGTGCAGGTACTGCAATTAGGACAGTCAAAGTAATCCGGGATTCAGTCCTTTTCGAAGGAGAAGAGTGTTGCTAGAGAGTCTGCCGAATCCACTGGTACTTATTGTCGGATTCACTTTCCTGACATTACTGCCGTTTCTGGCGGTAGTACTGACGTCTTATATCAAACTCGTAGTGGTGTTGCAGCTCGTACGCAATGCGCTTGGAGTGCAGCAGATACCGCCGACCATCGTCATCAATGGACTGGCAATCATAATAAGCCTGTACATCATGGCGCCCATGATCTGGGAAATAGGCGACAACATAAAAGATAAGGATTTATCCTGGAAAAAAGTCGAAACCATCAAAACCATTGCGGACAGCGCCCAAGGCCCGGTACGGTCTTTCCTTTCCAAACACGCCAATCCGAAAACGGTTTCGTTTTTTTACCGTTCCGCCGATGTGCTGTGGCCCAAAGAAAAGGCCGCCAGCCTCAAGAAAGATGATTTCATCGTGCTTGCTCCGGCATTCGCCGTCAGCGAACTCACCGCTGCGTTCGAGATTGGTTTCTTACTCTATCTTCCGTTTATCGCCATTGATCTCATCGTCTCCAACATTCTCTGGCGATGGGCATGATGATGGTTTCGCCCATGACAATCTCCCTGCCTTTCAAATTGCTGCTGTTCGTTCTTTTGGAAGGGTGGACGCAGATTATTCAGGGGCTCATTTTGACTTATCGATAGAATTCTGGAGGAAGAATGTCCGACGCTTCCATTTTAGACTACACGATAAAGGCGCTGATGCTGGTGCTGGTTCTCTCGTTGCCCCCCATAATCGTCGCGTCCATGACGGGGCTTCTGGTCAGCCTTTTTCAGGCTCTGACACAGATTCAGGAGCAAAGCCTGTCCTTTGCCGTAAAGCTGATCGCGGTTACTGTGACAATCATCCTTACGGCGCGCTGGCTGGGAGATGAGCTGTATCTGTTCAGTGACAGTCTGTTTCGGAACTTTCCCTTTATCCTGCAATGACGGATCTGCAGTTCAAGGAATTCGAGCACATGCTGGCCGTGCTGGCATTGGCCACGCCGCGTCTGTTTGTTGCGTTTTCAATCGTGCCGTTCCTGGGCGGCAAGTACGTTAACGGCCTGTTGCGAAACGCCATAATCCTGTCCCTTATGCTCGTACTGTATCCGCTTGTGGCCGGAACAATGCCGGACACAACCCCCCAGGGCTTCGAGTTGGCCGCGCTGCTTCTGAAAGAGGTTCTTTTGGGCCTGCTCATGGGGTTCGTCGCCGGCATTATCTTTTGGGCGGTTCAGAGCGCGGGATTTCTCATCGACAATTCGCGCGGCGCGTCCATGGCCAATGTCTTTGATCCGCTGGCAGGAGAAAGCACCTCGGTCATGGGCAGCCTTTTTTTTCAGATGGCCACGGTGTTGTTTTTCGCTACCGGAGGCTTTCTTTCCTTTCTGATGGTTCTTTTCAAAAGCTATGCGGTCTGGCCGGTCACTTCTCCCATACCCCAACCCGGTCCTGAGTTGCCCGCCTTTTTCCTCATGCAGGTCGACCTGGTAATGCGCTATGTGCTGCTGCTGGCCGCGCCTGTCGTGATCTCCAGCTTTCTCATCGACCTGGCCATGGGGTTCATCAATCGTTTCGCCCCGCAACTCAATGTCTTTTTCCTGGCCATGCCCATAAAAAGCGGTGTGGCCTCGCTGGTAATCGTTTTATATCTGGCGACATTGTTCACTTTTTTTGAAGACCGCTTTTTGGACATCGAACAAACCATCAAGTTCTTACAGGAAGTGGTCCGGTGAGCGAGAAGACCGAACAGCCGACACCAAAAAGGCTGCGCGACGCCAGAAAAAAAGGGCAGGTGGCCAAAAGCAAGGAAGTGGTGTCCACTTTTGTTTTTGCCGGGGTGCTGGCCACCGTCTGGCTGCCCGCAAAGTTCTATTTCGAGCAGATCAAGGCCATGTTTTTTCTGCCCATACGCTTCTTTGACGCCCCCTTTGAGGACGCTTTGCAAAGCGTGCTCCAGGGGACCCTGAAGACCTTTCTTCTCGTGAGTCTGCCCATTGTGCTCGCAGGGATGATTTTTGCCGTTGTCTCCCATTTTTTCCAGTTCGGTATATTGCTAAGCGCAAAGCCGGTGACTCCGGATTTGAAAAAGATAAATCCGGGAGAAGGCATCAAGAAAATTTTTTCCATGAACAATCTGGTGGAATGTCTCAAATCCGTAATTAAAATAGTTGTTCTGGGCTATTTGATGTACGTGCTTATTAAGGACTCCATTGATCCTCTAGTTAAAATTCCTTATATGGGAATAGCGGGTATGTTGGAAATTGGAGCCGCACTGCTGCTGCGACTGGTGGGGGTCACACTGACGACTTTTATCGTAATCGCCTGCTTTGATTTTGCGTACCAGCGCTGGCAGCACACCAATAAATTGAAAATGACCAAGGACGAGGTAAAGCGGGAGTATAAGGAATCTGAAGGCGACCCCCAAATCAAGGGCCAGCGTAAGCAGTTGCATCAAGAAATTATTATGCTGGATATGATGGAAAACGTGAGAAAATCTTCTGTTGTAGTGACAAATCCCACGCGTATTGCAATCGCATTGCGTTATGAAAAAGGGAAAACTCCGTTGCCTGTTGTGGCCGCCAAAGGGGAGAACCTCCTTGCAAAGCGGATCATTCAGGTTGCGCAGGAGGCAGGCGTGCCCATTATGCAAAATGTTCCTCTGGCTCGCGACTTGCTTGAACAGGGGAAATTGAACGAATACATACCGGCGGAGCTTATCGAACCCGTTGCAGAAGTCCTGCGCTGGGCCAGAGATCTCATTGAAGAGGACTAGAGATCTGCGTACTCCTTTGCAGGGCAGGGGAGAAGGAAGTGCGGCAGAGAAACTGCAGGTAATACAATACAGCGATAAGAGGAACCACCATGGAGATCGAAGTTATAGACTATCCGCAGGCCGTACTCGTCAAAGTCTCAGGTGAAATGGATGCCAGTACTGCTCCTGAGTTCGACGTCATGTTCAGAAAGGAGACAGATGCGGGAAAAGAATCGTTTGTATTCGATTTTTCCCAACTGCAGTGCGTAACCAGCGCTGGTCTGCGCAGCATCCTCACAGCGTCTAAAGCACTCACCGAGAAGCAAGGCAGCTTTGTTTTCTGCGGGATCCATGGGGTGATCAAAGAATTGTTCGATCTCTCAGGATTCACTTCCTTATTCACCATTGTGGATACTGCCGATCTCGCGTTGAAAGAAGTGGATCGGGGCGGGCAGGATGACGAATGACGCAGGTGCGGGCCGTTAATAAGTCGTTCCTGAAAACATTCAACTACTTAAAATATCGAAAATTTTTCCTTAGAAAAAAACAATCTTGAGTTACATAGTCCCAGCGATTGATCAGTCCTTCAGGGGGTGTGTTTTCTGCAGTCCAGGGGAGAATCCCAGCCTGACGAGATCCCCTTCGAGATGGTCGCATGGATTGATATGTGCGAAGAGAAGGGCCTCAAATTCAGTATCGATGCCCGCGAATCGTGGTACGGCGGGGGGGACTATGCTCGTTGTCTTCTGGATTTCCGACAAGAAGGACAGAAAGGACCGCTATAGGAAAGCGGTCTGATCAAAATGACTATAAAAGTCAGGCGGACTGTCGCTGCGGCATCAAATTGATGACGCAGCCCACGGCTCTCATTGGCGCGGCAGTAGAATGCGCGAATAAAGGGAAAACTATTTCCGGGGTTCTTCTATACGGTCGATCAAGGCATCCCGTGTTTTGAAAATGTGGGTGCTGATCTTTAGCTTGGCGCTATCCAGGTCCCCTTCCACCAAGAGATTAAACACATTCTCGTGTTCTTTCAGCGAGGCCATTCTGGAACCCGGAAGACGCAGGTACATGACCTGGTACCTGGCCATGGAGGAGCGCTGCTGCCGGTAGAAATGAATAATCCAGGTGTTGCCGCACAATTCGACCAGCTTGTGGTGAAAGCAGGACATCACTTGAAAAAACACGGGCATGTCTTGTGAAGTGGGGTTCTGGGGGGGCTCGAATCGCTTCTCTTCCTCCAGAGTCTGCCGCAGGTCGGAAAACACGCTCTTGTCCTGTTCCCCGATGATATCGATAGCCCCGCACTCCAGCATGACCCTGGCCCTGTATATTTGCACGCAGTCTTCTCTGGACACTGCCGAAACATAGGTGCCTTTTCTGGGAATGCTCACGATGAGGTTTTCGTTCTCCAGCTTGCGAAATGCCTCACGCAATGGCGGACGGCTGACACCAAAGGACTCGGCCAGGTCGATTTCGTTGAGCCTGGAATCCGGGGGGAACTCTCCAGTGATGATCTTTTGTCTGAGGTGGTGCAGAACGCTTTCAGCTACTCCCTGAATTTTCATATAATTATATATTCCAAGCCTGGCTTTGAGGTTAATGACCTTACATATAAACATCCGGATTGAAGACTGTAAACACGCCACATGCCATGGTGTCTAGTTCATTTCTCCAAAAAAAATCAAGCCAAGGTTTTATCCTTTACAGTTATTTAACCTGCCAAATACCCTCAGCGAGCTGTTTTTTCTTCTATAACTGTGCAAATATATAAGATTTTTTGTTTTGGAAAACAAAGAAATCTTATGGGGCTTGACACTAGCCTCATTTTCATTCAGTCTAATGTCTACAGTATAATGAAGTCTGTAGGCAATCATAAACTGGTCCTGATCTTGATGATCAAGGCGAAGATGAGACGAACCTCAATCATTTCCGAATTGCAACAACATGCGCCAGGTCCGGTTCAAGCAACGTATAACTATCGACCTTCGACTACCGCTTGTTCCTCTCAACCCGGCTGGCGCGCGATTTTTTCAATAAGCGGGATTATCGGCTCCAGCCCGCTCTTGTTGAAACAAGGCAAGCCCGAAACCGCGCGGCCTTAATTGAGGTATGCGCAAACACGTCTGTACATTGAGGAGAATAAGATGAGGAAACAATCGTTCATTCTGACCACTGCCATCCTGCTGCTCATTGCCGTTTTTTCCACTCAGGCCCTTGCTGAAGGTCAAGGTGCAGATTACAGCCCTCAAGGCAGCGGCAACGTCATCGTTCTCATTAAGAGCGGTGACGCTGAAGACATCTTTTTCGGCCTGCTGTACGCGGACCGGGCCATCAAAAACGACTGGATGGATAATGTGAAGATCGTCCTGTGGGGACCTGCCCAGAAAACCCTGGCCGAATTGCCCGCCGAAAGCGACCAGATTAAGCTTATTAAGAGTATCCAGGCTCAAGGTGGCAAAAGCAGCCGTATCTGGGCTTGCAAGGCCTGCGCGGATCGTTATGGCGTGGCCGACAAGATGGAAAAGCTCGGATGCGAGGTTTTCCATGTGGGCAACGCCACGTCCTATCTGTTCAAGCTGGGTTACCGTATGTGGTCCTGGTAGGCCGCATGCATGCCGGAAGTACCGGCGCAAGAATTCATTGGTCGGGTCATGCCTTGCTTAGATTCGTCGTATAGGGGAGAGTCTTTTCCTGCGGGAGGGCTCTCCCTTCCTTTTGTTGCGTATGAGGCCGCTTCGCCACTTCCTGTGGCGCTCTTTGATCCACCCTTATTTGCAACTGTCCATAGCGGCCGGAAATCCTAGACGCTTATTTACGACTCTATCCAGATTGAAGAGGGGGCAGTCCCTTTTTAGGAATCTGTCCCTTTCGGAATCCACCTGAGCCCGCATGGGCGTGCGCGATCCGGACCCAGGCTAGCACACGCGACCTCCGCCCTTAACAAGCAGGAAACCGACATCTACGAAACCAGAAACGACGGATTTTTACAGTTCGCCGTCCGGGCACACGCCATGATCAGAAAAAGGGGGCCAGGACATCGTGTCCTCGCGTTCGTGCAGCAAAACGCGACCACAACACCAGTGAGCCTGGTGTCTGTGGCTGACATGGACAAGCCGTGGAGGACCTTTTCATTGTGGGGACGAATGCCGGTTGAATCTGCCAGAACGTGTACCTGTACCGCGCAACCCAGGGGCTGGCCATAGTTGTCAGGGGGAACCCTGTGAAGGATTCCCCCTGAATCTCCCGAAACTGAGGACAGTTGTCTCAGGCAGTGAATATCATTTCATCAGGCCGGGTAAGAAGGTGACAAGCCAAGGGGCGAGCAGCAGGAGGAGGGGGCAAACCACGGAAACCAGCGCAAAGGGAACGCACCCCTTGTACATGTCGCCAATGGTAACCTCCGGCGGTGTGATGGTCTTGAGATAAAACACCGAGTAGGCGAATGGCGGCGTCATGTTGGATATCTGCAGGGTGACGCAGAACAGGATGCCGAAGTACAGCGGATCGATGCCCATGGCCTTGAGCATGGGCGTAAAGATGGGCGCCAGGATGAAGATCAGGGCTATCCAGTCCATGACCATGCCCAGCAGGAACACGATGAGCATCATGACCAGCAGGGTTCCAGTGGGGCCGAGCTCGAAGGCGGTCATCAAGCCGCGCAGGCCGACATCGCCCTTCATGGAGATGAACACACTGGTGAATATCTGCCCGGCGAGGCAAATGAGCAGAATGGCCGAGGTTATCCTGAGGGTAGAGGTCATGGAGCCCAGGATTACTTCCTTGTTCAGCTTGCCCTTGACCGCGATAAGGATAAACCCGCCGAGTACGCCCATGGCGCCGGCTTCGGATGGCGAAACAATGCCAAAGAACACGGAACCGAGTACTGCGAGAATCAGGAAAAGCGGCGGAACCAGCGATTTCATGGTCAAGGCGACGAGGGGAGCGCCCCGCAGCCGCTCGGCATCCGAGATGGGCGGGCACATTTCCGGGTTCATACGCCCTCTGATGTAAATGTAGGCCATATACATGACACCCAGCAGAATGCCCGGCACAATGGCCGCAACAAACAGCTTGGAAATGGAGACGCCAGCGGCGCAGCCGTAGAGGATGAGCATAATGCTGGGGGGAATGGTCACGCCCAGGCCGCCCCCAACCATGATGCTGCCGGTGGCCAGGGATTTGCTGTAGCCCTTGGCGAGCATGGAGGGCAGGGCAAGCAATCCAATAGTGATGACGCCCGCGCCCACGATACCGGTGCAGGCGCCGAAGATGGTGGCCATGGCCACCGTGGCCAGGGCCAATCCGCCTCTAACCCCGCCGAGCAGGTGATAGAACGCGTCGTACAGGGTATCGGCTATGCCTGATCGCTCCATGAGTGCGCCCATAAATATGAACAGGGGGGCCGCTACGAACGAATAGGAGGACATCATGCCGAAGGACTGCAAAGGCATGAGGGGCAGCACCCTGGGGCCAGTGACGAAATAGCCGAAAATCATGGGGATGGACGCCAGGGCAAAGGCCACGTGGAATCCGCTGATAATGGCCAGCACTATCATTCCGAGCATGCAAAAAGCTAGAATTTCCGGACTCATGACGCTTCCTCCTGTATCGGTCCGAACAGGCCGCGCACTATGCACACAAACTTGCTGATGCCTTGTAACGTCAACAGAAGAAAGGCCAGAGGCAGTATACCGCGCCACCAGAATATGGGCTCGCCCCATTGGCTGGTGTTGCTGATTTCATGTGAATTGAAGGAATACATGGTGGATTTCCAGCCGTAGATCACCATGACTATGGTGAACGGAAAAAAACAGGTGAGGTAGAACAGGATGTCAATGACGCTCCGTGCCCTGGCAGGGAGGAGGTTGTAGATAACATCGACCCTGATGTGGGCATCGTGCTTGAGCAGATAGGCGCCCCCCATTAGAAACAGGGTCGAAGTGATCATCATGGCGGTATCAAAGGCCCAGATTGACGGACTGTTAAAGAGGTAGCGCGAGGCGACCTCGAAGATAACCACCAGGCTGAGAATCAGCCCGAGCCAGCGGACGACCAACCCGCTCCCCTCGCTGAGACTGTCAATAAAATTGAGGATTTTCATCATGGGAATCCTTGTGAAGTCTCGGCGGCCCCTGTCCGGGACAGGGACCGCCTTGTTGAGCTCTTATGCGGATTAGGAATCGCCCTTGACCAGACCCAGGTGGTCGCCGGTCATATTCAAGTAATCAAGCCACTTGGCATATTTGCCGTAATCCTTTTTGAATGCGGCCCAGGATTTCAGCAGTTCGGCGAGACCCGCGTCGGTCTTGGCCTTTTCATAGTAGTAGTCCGCCGACGCTTTATCCACGGCGCGGGCGACCTGTTCGGGCAGAATCAGAACCTCGCTGCCCTTTTCTTCAATAGCTTTCTTCAGCGTCAGGAAATCCTGCTCGATGCCCCAGGTCAGGGAGCGCAGGTAGGCGTCGCGGCTTGCCCGCTCCACTGCGGCCTTTAAGTCGTCGGGCAGCTCGTTCCAGCGGTCCAGGTTGATGGCCCAGAGGTTCGTGGGCGAGGTGGATTTGTAAGGGTGCATGTACAAGTACTTGGTGACATCGCAGAAGCCGAGATTAAAGGTGCAGTTGATGCTGGAATACTCCATGGCGTCGATGACACCACGCTCCATGGCGGGTACCATCTCGCTGCCGGGAAGCACCACCACCGAAGCGCCCATTTTGGTCAGGACCTCGCCGCGAACACCAGCGGCGCGCATCTTCAGGCCGGTGAGGTCTTCGATGGTCTCGACCTTTTTATTGGAGTACAGCCAGATCTCCGTGGTGATGGCCACCATGGGCAGAGGATGGGCGTTGTAGCGCTCGTGAAAGATCTTCTCGAGAATCTCCTTGCCGCCGCCATTATAATACCAGATCAACTTTTCAATGGGGCTCTGTCCGCCGGGAGCGTCGCAAAACCACTGCGCGGCGTAGGCCTTGGACTTGGCAACGCAGGGGCAGGCCTGGCCGAAGTCGATGATGCCCTGGCCAGCGGCGTCATAGACCTGCATGGCGGGCACGATCTCACCAGCTGCGTGAAAGTCGATTTTGATACGGCCATCGGTGTACTTCTCGACCATGTAGGCAAATTCTTCGCCATTCTCAAAAAGCCGGTTGGCCCGAGAGCAAAAGGCCTGACCGGTCCACTCCCATTTGTCCGCGGCATTGGCCTCGGACAGCGAGGCAAGCATCAACAGGGCGACCAACATCATGACCATCTGGATCCGAAAGAACCTAGGCAACGTCCTCATGAATTCAACCTCCTCAATTGTAGGTGTATGGGCATTCCACTCTGCCCAAATCAGTCCATCGCTCCTCAACAGCCAAGTCGAGGCATCAGGGGGGGTGAGTGTCAATCTTCCAGCAGCACCTCCCCATCTTTCACTTCAACATATTGCCCTGTTTTCAAAAGACCTACAGGGGTACTCTCAAAGCCGTCCACCAAAGGAATCCCCAGCACCAAAGCACATTCGCAGAGCATGGAATCGGCGTATTCACACACGATGGCCGCGGGCGCGTTTCCATTCAGTTTCGCCCGATAGGCGATAAAGGGTGCGATGGTGCCGCCTTTGCTCGTAGGGCAGACCAGAACCTTGCCCCCGACGCTCTGTCCGTTCATGGGGTGCCCCTCAATCACCAGCTTCCCGTTGTCCGGATCCAGCTCGCCTATGAAGGAGAACGGTATATCCAGAACCAGGGCCTCACCGCGGGCTTCTCCGGGAGTCAATGCCCGTCCTTGCAGTTTCATTCGGCTTGACCTCCTGAAGGGGGTTCCCCGGTGACAGCGTCTATGCAGCCGTCCATATCCAGGATGGTGGCCCGCACCCGCCCCTTGGTAAGCCGGGGGATGTAATGAGCCGCTTTAAACGAAGTGGTGGCCACAACTCGCACATCTTCCGGAAGGGGGGAGTCCGGGATTGTGGCCATACAGCTGCTGGCAAAGGCGCCGCCGGCTTTTTCCACGGTTTTCGCGCTGCCCATGACCTCGGCCAGGCGATAAATCTGATGCCCTGTACCGATCCAAAGGCGCTTGCCGGTGGTCAGAGTCTTCCCCTGGAGAAGGGATGCCAGCACATTGATTTCCATGATGGTGCAATGGGGGCACCCGAACAGCGCCAAATCCACAGGCTCGTCGACGGCGAACATGTCGAGAGTGGCCCGGATATCCCTGGCGGTGACAAGAATCTCCAGTTCGGGCTCCCGGCCTCCTGTGGCGGCCTCCAGCGAGGGCGCCTCGGGCGTCACCCCGACAACGTGGCAAAGCAGGACCGCCCCGGACACCGCAAGCGGCGCCATCAGATACTTGAGCCGGTCCAGCTCCGTATCTCTGGGGATACCGTCGAATACGACGTTGCGGCTCCCGGCCAGAGCTCCCACATGGTAGCCCACGGCTCCCAGCTGGGCGACGCTCAGATCACCAGGCTCCACATCGTCGAAACGCACGATCACTTTGGCGAGCCTGTTTTCATCGAGCATCATGCCGTATTTGGGAACCCTGCCGGTCATGGCCGCTGCGATATTGATAACGGTTCCGTCCCGGTTGCATCTCGCGCCGAGCACGGAGTTGGCCATGAGCTGGGCTCCGGAGCCTATCCAAGAGACTGCCTGCCCTTTCAGAGGCAGGTTGCCCACAAGCATGGGCAGGCAGCAGTAAGTCTGCAGAAATCCCAGATTCTTATGTATCGCGCTGCGTTGCACATGTTCGGCCATTTCTTGTTTCACATACTCGTCGGGCAGTCCCATGCGTTCGCAACTCACCGGACTGAAGGCGGACATCAGAGGGTGCAGCGTTGTGGGAACACCTGTCTCGGTTGCCGATTCGGTTAATTCCCGAAGCAACTCCGGCGGTTCCTTGGGCATGGTATGCGCCGTGACGATGGGCATGAGTCCCGTAGCTCCCATGGCTTCGCCGAACCGGATAAGCATGTCCATGCACCGCTTGACGCCGGGGCCCTTGTCTCCCCGTTCCATTGCCAGTTCTTCAGGTGTCAGGCGCATCGATCATTCTCCCTGGTTTCCGAGACGCGAGGCATCATCAAACCCCGCATTGGGACGGTGAATCATCTTCCTGCCCCGGAAGGGGGTTGCCGTCCTTGTCAAGACACTTGTAGTCGTCGCGCACGTTGTGCGTATGAACCCAATCGCCGACAACGATGGTTTCCGTTGCGCTGCCGATGTCCTCGCCGTATTTATAGATGCGCCCGCCCACAGGGATTTCCTTAATGGCGATCTTGTGGCCAAAGGGCACGTCCTGATTACAGATGTATTTGGTTTCCTTACCCTGAAACTTCACAGTGACCTCCTCGCCTTTGGCGAGATCGCTCACCGCTGTGATGACATTATCCTTTTCGTCTATCTGCTTTGCATATTTGTTCATTTCTTCTTTCCTCCAGCAAGTTACATGACCGGCCCCTTGATCAGGATCTCCATGCCCTCGAAATTGAGAATCTCGCATTTCGTCAAACGTCCATTGGCCACTTCGATGGCAAAGCGGTAAAGACGCTCACCAGCGTCCTGCAAGGACTCGGTCTCTTCGATTACGGACGAGACATCCACATCGATGTGTTCGCTCATGGTCTTAATTGTTTTGGAGTTGCCACAAAGCTTGATGGTGGGCATGATGGGGTTGCCGTTGGGAGCGCCTCTGCCTGTGGTGAAGAGGTGCACCAGGGCGCCGCCGGCGGCGGATCCAGTAAGGTTCTCGAACCCGTGCCCCGGAAAGTTCATGATGTAACGACCGGCTTTTTCCCGAACCAGTTCGGCATAGTCCAAGGTGCCCTGGATGGGCTCGCTGCCGCCCTTGGCATTGGCGCCCAAGGCTTTTTCAACCAATGTGGTGAGGCCACCGGCGACATTCCCTGCCGTCATCTGGCAGCCTCGGGTATCTGCGCCCACATGGTAGCCGCGCATATAAAGGTCGCGTACGCAGTCCACGATCATTTCGCCCTGGTCTTGATCCACGGAGAGCTTTTTCAGGGCATATTCGCCTCCCATGATGTCGCATATCTCGCCCTGTATGAACTTTCCCCCGTGCTGGGTCATCAGCTTGCAGACCTCTCCGGTGACCAGGTTGGAAGACAGGCCCGACGTGGTGTCCGAGGAACCGCATTTGGTTCCGAAGACGAGTTTGTCCAGGCCGAATTCCTCGCGGCTTATGCCGCTGGTCTCGGCTACCATGTCCACCAGGATGCGCGACGCCTTGGCAATGGTCTCGATCATGCCGCCGATCTTATGTACCACCACCATGTCCACGGGCTTGCCGCTGGCCTTGATACCCTCGTAGACCTCCTCGGCATTGACCATCTCGCAGCCCAGGCCCACAACCAGAGCCGCCGCCACGTTGGGGTTTTTGCCCAGGTTAATGAGGGTACGGGTTACCTGGACAGTATCTGCGGGGGGATGCAGACAGCCCTGGTCATGACGAATGGCCTTGGTGCCGCGGATCATTTTTTCCAGATGGGAACAGAGATTGTTCACACACCCAACCGCCGGAATAATGGCGACATAGTTTCGTGCGCCTGCGCTTCCGTCGGGTCTGGGATAGCCATAGAATTTCATTACAATCCTCCTTTTGTATATGACCTGGAAATGAACACCTGTACATCAAGCTATCTTTTTATCTTCAGCGTTTGACTTCTCAATACAATCTATTAAAGAATTCCTTGTAACATTGAGGTGTTCAATCATCTCACGCTTTGCCAGGGACACATCACCATTTTCAAGGATATCAATAATTTTATAATGAGCCCTCAAAGATGCGTAGCGTGCGCCAGGTATAAACAAATACATCACCTGATAGCGCGCCAAACAGGAATATATTCCATCATAGCAATGCATGAGCCAGGAATTATTGCATGAGTAGACAAGCTTTTTGTGAAATGAAGACATTGTATTGAAGCAGTCCATCATCGATTTAACGTCAGTTGCATATGTACAATCCTTTTCAGATGCATCATCTAACGTTTCGCGAACTGACGCCAAAGATTCCACTCCATTGGAAAAAACTATCTCCATGGCCGTGGTCTCGAGAATCTGCCGCACCCTGTATATCTGGACGCAATCATCCAAAGACATGGAGGTTACGTAGCTGCCCTTTCTGGGCTTGCTGAATACGAGGTTCTCGTTCTCCAACTTACAAAGTGCTTCGCGCAGTGGAGGGCGGCTGATCCCGAGTTCCTCGGCAAGAGCGGCCTCGTTGAGCTTCGAGCCCGCCGGAAGCGCCCCGGTGATAATTTGCTCCCGCAGCCAGATTAAAGCGGTCTCTGTCACTCCGTTAAAATTCATATGTCTTCTGCCTTTTGTTTATTGTAGACAATAGACTACGCCTCTAAAAATCCTGTGTCAACACCTGATATAAATTTACCGGCGCTCACAACTAAGAGGCCTCTGTACGGGAACCTGGTACAAACTACTTGTAATAATATGGATTCATCCGGTTTGAGCGGATTGGGATTCGTGGTTGCCCATAATACGAAGTCTGAAGAATTCCTTGTCCCGGTAGCAGTACGCTTGGCGCTGTTTGCCGGCATGCGGCGCGGCGAATTGTTCCGCTTGCAGTGGGATCATATTGATTTCGAACGCGGCTTTAGCAACCTTGTGGACACCAAGGGCGGCGTCGACAACATCATCCCGCTGAACGCCGACGCGCGGGAGGTTCTCAAACAACATCCGCGTATGGAGCATTCGTCTTATGTCTTTCCTGGAAGGGAAGGGGGGCAGCGTGTCGACATCAACAAGACTGTCAACCGCATCAAAAAACGCGCCGGGCTCCCCAAGAATTTTCGTGCGCTTCATGGACTGCGCCATGTCTACGCCTCGGCCCTGGCCTCCTGCGGAAAAGTCGATATGTATGGCTCTCCATCAAAAACAGGGCAAGGCCCTCTGTCCGGACGTAAAAAAAGGCATACCAAAATGAATTGATATGCCCTACAAGCGCATCAAATTTCCGACCAAAGAAAGGAGATGGCTTGTGGAGCGAATTCTAATTGGTTTGCCCGAATTTTCTATCGAAAAGATGGTGTCCCTGGAGCCGCTTGTTTTCGAGGCCTCATGGACCGGAAAATTTGTTTGTCCCTACTGCAAGAGTTCTGCATTGCGGATGAAGGATTCGTTTTGGCGCTTTATTCGCAATATTCCTCATCAGGGAAGATCTTCTTTATTGAAGGTTCGTTGCCAAAAATATTGTTGCAGAAATTGTGGAAAGTATTTCAATACACGGCTTCCAGGCGTCAAAAAGTGGAGCAGATCAATGGAATTGCTCAAGGCAACGGTTTTCTGGTCCTACAATACGGGCTCCAGCAGCAAAGATATTGCCGAGGAAAATAACATCGGCGTTGCAAGTGTGGAGCGTTTTTATCAGCAGATGATCAGTCATAAAGTCAAACAGCGAAAAAATAAACAATGTCCGTGGGGTCTAGGGATCGACGAGCATCGTTTCACCAGAAAGAGGCGGTTTTTGACCACCTTTTGCGATTTGGAAAAGCGGAGTGTTTTTGACTTGGCAGAGGGACGTAGCGCAGCAGAATTAAAGGATTTCCTCAAAGGGCTAAAGGGCCGCGATAAGGTCGAAGTCGTCTGCATCGACATGAACTCCGCCTATCGCAGCATGGTTCGCGAATGGTTCCCCAAAGCCCGGATAGTGACGGATCGTTTTCATGTTATCCGCCTGGTAAATCATCATTTTTTTAAGACCTGCAAGATAATTGATGACCAACATCTTGCCTACGGGCGAGGCGGCTTGATACGGATAATGCTGCGCAGGCCGGACCGGCTGACCGAGAAACAAAAAATCAAGCTGGATGCGTACCTCAAAACGCAGCCGGTGATTGAATCGTTGTATATATTTTGTCAGGATCTCAACGAGTTACTGCGCAAGAAGGCAAAGAACAAGTCTGCCTGTAAAAAGTATGTGTCGGATCTGCTCGAAAGGATACGCCAGCTCAAGGAAATCCCCTTTGCGCCTTTGCAAACGCTCGGAAAGACCTTGCACTCCTGGCAGGAAGAGGTGGCCCGGATGTTCCGGTACGTAAAAAACAACGGCATCACTGAGGGCTTCCACCGTAAAATGAAATTGATCCAGAGGCGGGCGTACGGCTTCAGAAACTTCGAAAACTACCGTCTGCGGGTCAGAGTGTTATGCGGATGATCGAACGATAAAATCAGTCGGAATTGATGCGCTTCCGGAAGGGGTGCCCCTGTCCTTGGTGTAGACCCAATTAAGAACTTGTTGCACACAAAGGCAATAGGGGAAAGCCCGTCTTCGTAAACGGCAATGACATGGATTAAAAGAACGAGCTCATCGACCTGCTTTTGGAATTATCCTATCAAAGGCTCGTAGCTGAACAGAGAGCGTACGTGCTGCTACATGCGAGCCAATGTCCCAACACTTCTCCTCTGCTCAGCTGTAAACACTCCCTCAGAAGGCTCGTTCCCGATTTCCAGCAGTAGCACCTCAGCCGGGGTGCCAAGGCCTTTGTGGAGCTTGCGCATCATGGAGAGGGTGAGCTTGCGTTTTTCCGTTCAGGACTTCGGACACCCGGCTTTTACTGCCGAAATAGGGAATCAGATCGGTTTGCTTCAGGTCGAGCTGGTCCATCTTGAAACGGATGGCGGCTATGGGACTGGGTAAGGCAATGGGGAACTGCTCGTCTTCGTAGACATCAATGAGGTGAATCAACAATTCGAGTTCGTCGGCCTGTTCCTGGGAATAGCCTTCCGAAGGCTCGTTGTTGAACAAATAGTCGACGCGCCGTAGCACCTCTTCGTGTTCGGCTTCTGTCTTGATAAGTTTCATCATACGCACACCTCATGCGGTTTTGCATGTCGTAAGTTTGTCGCAAGATGTGTCGCAAGTTTGTCGCAAGTTCAAACCCGTAAAAAATACACGAGGTTGTTTGTCGCACCTTCCGTACGCAGCAGCCCTTTTTCCTGCATGGCTTTTAGATCTCGCTGCAGGGTCCGCCTGGTTGTGCCGGGGGAAAGAGACTCAAAGTCCTGAATACGCATCTGGTTGTGTTGCAGCAGGAATTCTACCGCTTTTGCCTGGCGTTCATTCAGAACAAATTTACTGGCCAGCACATCCCGGCGAATGACTTGCTCACCCCGGAGTTTGACTTCGACCATTTGTGTTTCCAGCCCGGTAACGAAATATTCGAGCCAGCCGGTCAAGTCCATGTCATTTTCCCGGACTCCCTGGAGCGCCTGGTAAAAAGCGGTACGATCCCGGTCGTAATATTCGCTAATGGTGAAAAGCCGCTTGAAGTCGTATCCGGCTTTATAGAGACAGAGAGTCGCAAGCAGGCGAGACGTACGCCCGTTACCGTCCAGAAAGGGATGTATATGAACGAGCTGAAACTGAGCTATGCCGCTCACAAGTACTGGATGAACACCGTGATCCGCATGCAGCCATTTCACAAGCTCTGACATCATGATCGGGACTTCTACTGCGGATGGCGGCGTATAGATCACTTCACCCGTACGCGAATTGGCAACATAATTTTGAATTCGCCGGTACTCCCCAGGTGCAGCTTTGCCGCCGCGTACGTCCTTTACCAACAGCTTGTGAATTTCCCGGATCAAGCCTTCATGTATGGGGTCTCCACTATCAAGGCATTCGGAAACGAATTCAAAGGCGGATCGGTAATTCAACAGTTCGAGGGCATCATCCGGATCTACTTCGGGCAGCTTCTCGCCATTCCAAAGCCTCTCGGCCTGTTCAAGAGTAAGCTGCGTCCCCTCAATATGAGTCGTGTGATGCGCTTCGAGAATAAGCGCGCGATTTTCCATTTCCCGCACCCAGTCCTCTGAAAGCACAGCGGCTTCAAGAAAACCACGTGCCCGCTCAATCTGGGTGATTGCTGCGGTCATGCGGTTTGTGATGGTAAAACGAGGAGAAAACGGGTGCATGGTAATATCAAAGTTAGATTTAAATTTTATCCGACAATACCCTTACACTGGCTCCTTGTCGATTTACTCTTCTCCCTATTCACCTTCCAATAACAATCCGGCCAGATTCGAGGTCTTCTGCAGAGTCCTATCCCGTAAGAGAGCGAACCGTTTGTTATCACAAGGCTTTCTACAGTGTTCGCGGTATGTGGTAGCATATTATGTTTTTGTAGAGATTCTCGCTTGTGGATGTTATTGAGTATTAAATTAAATTTTATACAATTCTATTTAGCTAGAACGGTAATAAAATTGATTGCTTAATAATTTTTTCTCGATGTGAACAGGGTAGGATCATGAATAAGAGTAACTTCAGCGAATTTGATACTACATCAACCGGCCATTGGCAGGGTGGTCTTGGATCATATCTACTAGAAATAAAAGATAGAGTTAAGTAGCATGATGATAAAATCTGTATCGTTCATATAATGCTTATTTTAAAGGATTTTCTATGGATCTAAACTGGATTCTTCAAAAAAAGGAAACTCGCCGGACTTTCTCCAACTCGACTTGGGTTCCTTTGAGGGCAGTTTGCAATGACGAGCAGGGTGATGCTCAAACAATAGGCTATATTAGTGAATCTTTTGGTTGTGGGTCTGTTGCGTTTCCACCAGAGAATTGAGACGTAGCTGAACGACTTAGCTGGGATGATATTGGACCCAGTTGCAATGTACAGCCGTATGCTTATAATGATGGTTTCTATTTATCCATTGAACAATATCAATACAACGACAAAGAACCAATCGGAGTTCACCTTGTCTTCGAGCATCCTCAACAGGTAGTTGGCGGCAGGCAATGGATACTGAATCCTGATATGGTTGTCGCGCTCCACCTGATAAAGGATGGTACAAACTGGGTAAGGCCAGAAGAAAATTTTGTAGTCGTAGCCCGAGAGTTTTTTGATGAGCAAGGAGATCATTGCAAGATCGAGATTAGGCGAGAATTTCTTATTGACTACTTGGCGGCAAGGAACCTCTCAGCTCGTCTTTCTTGTTACCGACAAAGAGTAGAAAATGTCTCTTCGCTTGAAAGCAGCGCGTATGCAAATTTGACAAATCAACAAGAAAAGCGAGACGGCGGGCGATTTGAGCTCTTAATTCGCAATTTGGAAGATGTTTATGGCGGGGGGTGGGCCTCGTTCCGCGTATGGAGAATAGATGTTGATGAAGATGAAGATGCCCCGGTGATGGAGGCAGAACGCGATGAAAATACAGCGTATGAGAGCTCTAAAGGATATCGAGGTGGTTATAACGGTGTACGTGTGGAGGGCGAATTTTGGCGAGATGAATGGATTGAGCATCAAGGGAGAAGCGTACGTGTTCGTGGAGATGAAGATCTGACTCTTCCGCAATTCATAGTGGAGACTGACGGGATGCGCATGCCCTCTGCCGAGTTAAAACATGAAGACATTGGTCGCTGGCTATGGTTCCATCCTAGCATTGTTAATGATCTCCTGAATCATCGCGGTTTTTTACTAAGGTGGTACACGGCGGAGACTGGAGGTATTTGTTCAACCTCTGGCTATGTGACTCATTTTGGAATTAATTTTTCTGACTTAATCACTGTGTACGCCTATGATATTGCCCGGCTTGCCCCGTGGGAGCAGCACATATGGGCTGCTCATAACGTTGTGCCGGATGGAAAGGTTTCAAATGAATTACTGGCGGCGCAAGTAAAAGTACAACCAGCATCTACCTATGCTGTTGAAGACATTCTCTTTAAGGCGATAAAGATGCTGGATGAAGGTTTTCGTCAGAAGTTCAACGTCTCTATTTACACTCAAGACATAGACTATGACGCAGCCATGCAGATTATTTCTCGCTTTGCAAGCAACGATTTGGCTTCATTGTTGAAGTTAGCGAAAGAGCTTGTTCGTGTTTTTGGGGATCGACTTAATGTACGCGAGCTTCGTAAACTTGCAATTCATGCAGAGAAGGAAAAATTCGGTTCTAACAAGCTTCTTCAGAATATCTTGGCCCAGAAAGTGGGAGATGAAAAAGCCCACCTCGTCTTTGGTCCTATCGTTGGCGTATATGACATGCGCGTCGGTGATGCTCACCCCACAAGCAAGAAAATTAAAGATGCTTTAAGGCTTGCTGGAATCGATGAGAGCAAGTCTTTTCTGAGGCAGGGAGAACAATTAATTTTAAACTTTGGTAAATCAATATGTGGGATAGGAACCCTGCTTTTTGGTCAACCGGATAAGTAAAAGAACCGGGAAATATGTTTCACAATAATGTGCTTAACATTGGTCATTTTAAATACGTTTGAGTTTGTAGGTTTGTTCTATTTTGGGAAGCCTTTCTTCCTTCATATCTGATCACGTTTTTTCATGAAATTCATCAGGGTAAACAAGATGTCAGACGCCACCATTCCCCGCCCAGTTATAGCCACTGTTTCCGAAATTCTCAGCCAACATTACTCACATACCCAGCTTGAACGCCTCTTTTGGAGTGTAAACGCCCCTGGAGAGACGCCGGGATCGAACAAGCTCGACAAGTGCATGCAATGGCTTGAACGAATAAACGAAGACGGCGACCTTAATCCTTTGGAGGTGCTTGGAAGTCTTCTTAAAGAGTATATGGAGAAGGAGTTTTCCAAAAACTTGTGGGGGGAACCGCCAGAGTGGGAGCAGAGGTGGATTGAGCAACGCAAGCTTATCAACAGTGTCCTCACCAAGCATGGTCTTGAATACTACTCTGGGGGGCACGTTCGACGTGGTGGCACCGCCGTCCCTACTCGCAGTTTAGAACAAATACTTCATGACCGCGATCTCCCTGCCATGGAAGATGAATTCAACCGCGCCATGGCCAATATAGAAAACGATCCACCCGCCAGCTTGACCGCCGCCTGCGCCATCATAGAGGCTCTGTGTAAGGTTTACATTGCGAGCCGGGACTTAGATCTCCCTAAGAAACAAACTATAGGCCCGCTCTGGGGGGTAGTTCGCGATGATCTAGGATTCGACCCATCTAGCATGGAAGATGACGACCTGAAAAAAATACTCGGTGGTCTGAGTGCTATTGTGGACGGCGTGGGAGCACTACGCACTCATGCAAGTTCAGCCCATGGACGAGGGGTACTTAGATATCAAGTCCAGCCGCGTCATGCGCGGTTGGCTGTAAGTGAGGCCCACACGGTGGCGTCGTTTGTAATGGAGACATGGGAAGAACGAAAAATAATGCTACCCCTTCCCCCCCAGAGGGTAGCAATAGGGTAGCAAAAAGAAAAAAGGCTTAGAAGCGTTTACCTCTAAGCCTTTGATTTCTTTGGTAGCGGGGACAGGATTTGAACCTATGACCTTCGGGTTATGAGCCCGACGAGCTACCGAACTGCTCCACCCCGCGTCGCTGAAGAAATGAATCTACGCAGGTGGCATGGTCTTGTCAACAACTATTTACACTTTTTTTAAATTCCCCTAGTATCCGCCCTCATGCACACGCCAATTATTCTTTCCGTTGTTGTTCCTGCTTATAACGAAGAGCAGAATTTAAAGCCTTTATATCTCGAAGTCGAGGCGGCTCTGAGCGGCTTGCATCGGCATTGGGAACTTATATTTATTGATGACGGAAGTTCCGACGGAACCTTGAAAGTCATCAAGGAGCTGGCGCAGGGTGATTCGCGAATTCGCTTTGTGAGCCTGGCGCGCAATTGCGGGCAATCCGCTGCTTTTGGGGCCGGGTTTCAGGCTGCGAAAGGGGAGTTGATTGTGACCATGGATGCGGATCTGCAGAATGATCCGGCGGACATCCCGCGGATGCTGGAAGAACTCGATCAGGGCTTTGATATGGTTATAGGCTGGCGGACCAACCGTCAGGACACACGCAGCAAAAAGCTGGCCTCCAAATTCGGCAATGCCGTACGCAACAAACTCAGCAATGAAACCGTCAAGGACACGGGCTGTTCGCTGAAGATCATGCGGGCTGCCATGGCCAAGAAATTGCCCATGTTCACTGGCATGCACCGCTTCTTGCCCACGTTGATGAAACTGGAAGGCGCGCGGGTGGCGGAGGTTCCTGTCAATCATCGGGCCAGACGGCACGGCACGTCAAAATACGGTGTTTTGGATCGCGCATTGACCACATGGTACGATTTGCTTGCCGTACGCTGGATGCAAAAGCGTTACGTGCGCGTTGAAATCAAAGAGCAAAGCTGACAACGCATCTTCATGTTTTTTTCTCCGCAAGGCTATGCGCTTCTCTTCGGTCTTCTCGCACAATTGGCCGGCCTGGTTGCCACGGGCAGTCGTATTCTGCGTCTGTCTCTGGCTTTTCTGGGGGTAGCGGTGGTGCTTGGCACCTGCATAGTACGCCACGACGCCTTGCTGTTTCTGGCGCAGCTGTTCCTTTTGCCGGTGCTATTCGTTTTGTATCCCGCATCGGCACCCAAAAAACAGCCTGATGGTGAGCCCGATGTCTAATCCTGCCAAAATGATTGCCAAGGGACTGGCGCTGATTCTTTCGCTGGCCCTGGTCATCTACGCGCTGCGCCTTTCGGGTGCGGCCGAAGCGTTCAACAAAGGTTGGGTGGACACCTATCTGCGGGATCGCGGACTGTATGGGGGGCTGGTGTTTGTGCTGTGCGCGGCGCTGTTCACATCCGTGGGCGTACCGCGGCAACTGGTGGGATTCCTCTCCGGATATGCGTTCGGTTTTCTGCTGGGAACTCCGCTGGCCCTGGCCGGTACGCTGACCAGCTGTGTGGCAACGTTCTACTACAGCCGTTTTTTCGGGAGGAATTTCGTCAACCGCAGGTTTGGAAAGCGGGTGGCGAAGCTCAATGCCATTCTTTCGGACAACACCTTTTCAGCCGCCTTGATTATTCGGCTGTTGCCGGTGGGGAACAATCTGATCACCAACCTGCTGGCAGGAGTGAGCAATGCGAGTGCTTCCGGATTTTTTCTGGGGTCTCTGCTGGGCTACATTCCGCAAACCCTGGTTTTTTCGCTGCTGGGCAGCGGCGTACACGTGGCGCCGGTCTGGCGTACCATTTTGTCCGCGTTGCTTTTTTTACTGGCCAGTCTGCTGGGATGGACCCTGTACCGCCGTCGTCGCGAGGCACGGGCCGTGGAAAACACGCAGCCGTAGTATCTAGTTTGGGGCAATCAAACTGTCCGGATCGGGCAATTCTATCTCCATCCCTTCGGAATCCTGCTGTATCTTGACACCTTCCTGAATAACCTGTTCCAGAACGGATTTTTGCTGGTCGGTAAGAGCAAGAAATTTGCATCCGTACACTTCGGCGGACGCGTAGACTACTTCCGCATGCAGTCCCTGAAGCACGGTTTTATCTTCACTGATCAAATCGAATGTGATTGTCGTTCCTATCTCGTACGTACCGTCCAGATAAAACGACAGCAGACTCATGCCGATCAGGTTGAGGTCTTTGACCTCGCATTTGCCCTCTTGATCGATCCGCACAAAAATGTGCCCGACAGCAGGGCGTTCACAAGCTCGTCTGTCGACGGGGGACGAGGCTAATCGTTGATAGCAGATAGGGCAACTCGTCAAATTTTTCGCCATATCCGCAGGCATATCTTTCGAAAATCCGCACCATTTGCATGTCACGAGCATTGTCAGTCTTCTCCTGCAATTCGTAAAAGCTATCCAACCGTTTATTCAATTTACTGAAGATACACCGAGTCCTTGTCAAGTTCAACAGAAAGGGAAGATTCGGGAGAAGGATGCAAATAAACACCTCCTTGACGAAATAAGGAGCCAGATTTTTTGTGAGACCGGGTTACGATTTCTTTCAAACTAATGTATGATTGAAATAGTGTGGAAACTTCTCTGCAAATGGAGGAACTATGTCGAGCAAGCTTCTGCTTTATTTCGCAGCGATGGTGATGGTTGTTCTCACCATCAGTACTGTTCTGGCGTACGAGGTCCCGGACTCGATTGTTTTGGAGCGTCCCAAAGGCAACCGGAAACTTAATTCATGGGTTACCCAGGTCAAGTTCCCGCACGGTTTTCATGCCATTCGCGTCCCTTGTCAAAAATGTCACCACAAGGAAACGGACAAGAACCTGGGACAGTTTATCGGCTGCAGGCAATGTCATCAGGATGTGGATCCCAAGGAACCCACAAGTTTTTACCGGGCATGGCATACGGACGGGCCGCCGAGTTGCCTGGGGTGCCATACGCAGATGCGGACCAGGGGCGGCAAAAATCCGGTGGGCTGCACCACGGCCTGCCATAAGCCGGCTAGCTAAAGGAGGATGCCATGTCCAACGGAAACAGGTTTGACGCATTGAAGATGCTGGCCGGCCCCAAGCAGCTGGATCGACGCGAATTCATGAAATTCTGCGCCTTGATGGCAACGTTCATCGGCCTTGGCCCGGCAGGCGCTCCGCAGGTGGCGGAGGCGCTCACAACCAAGAAAAGGCCGTCGGTGGTCTATCTGCATTGCGCCGAATGCACCGGCTGTACGGAGGCGCTGTTGCGGGCCTACGAACCCTATATCGATGAAATTATTCTTAACACGATTTCGCTGGATTATTGCGAAACGCTCATGGCCGCTGCAGGACATGCGGCCCATGGGGCGCTGGAAAAGGCCCTGCAAAATCCCGAGGGCTACGTTTGCGTCATCGAGGGCGGCATCCCCACATATCACGGGGGAGAATACTGCAAAGTCGGCGGCGAGACTGTTTTTCAGCTCTGCGCGCGCGTGGCCTCCAAAGCCAAAGCCACCATTGCCATGGGCTCCTGCGCCTGTTTCGGCGGAGTGCAGGCCGCGGCCCCCAATCCTTCGGGCGCAAAAGGCGTCAACGCTGCGCTGGCATCGGTGGGCGTCAATGCCATCAACATTGCCGGCTGTCCGCCCAACCCCATGAATTTTGTGGGAACAGTGGTGCATCTGCTGACAAATGGCATGCCCAAGCTGGACAGCTGGAACCGGCCGGTTCAGTTCTACGGGCATACGGTGCATGACAACTGCCCGCGCCAGAAGCATTTCAACAAAGGGGAGTTCGCCCTGAGTTTTGACAGTCCGGAGGCCAAAAAGGGCTGGTGCCTGTACCAACTCGGCTGCAAGGGACCGTATACCTACAATAATTGTCCGACATCGCTGTTCAACCAGGTCAACTGGCCCATCAAGGCGGGCGCGCCCTGCATAGGCTGCAGCGAGCCTGATTTCTGGGATAATTATTCGCCGTTTTTTCATCCCATCGAAGACGGTCCAAAGAGCTAACCCGAGTCATCGGTAAGGAGGAAATTCCGCATGAGTCAGAACAATGCCAGCAGTACGGGCAGCCGGTTAGTTGTGGACCCAGTTACCCGGCTCGAAGGTCACCTCAAAATCGAGGTCGCGCTTGAAAATGATCAGGTCAAAGACGCGTGGGTCAGCTGTCAGCTGTTCCGCGGGCTCGAGGTCATTCTTAAAGGCCGTCCGCCGGAGGACGCACCGTTGTTCACGCAACGTTCCTGCGGCGTCTGCACCAATACTCACGCTCTTACCAGCATCCGGGCCATTGAGGACGCTCTGAAGCTGAAAATACCCCCACTGGCCCAGCTGTTACGCCATCTTATCCTTTCGGCCCTCATCGTCCAGGACCACCTGGTCCATTTCTACCATCTGCACGGACTGGACTGGATCGACATGGCGGCGGCCACTCAGGCCGATCCGGCCAAAGCGGGTAAAATAGTCGGCAGCACAAGCGCACGGGGAGACAACCCGGCGGATTTGTATATCGTGCAAAAACGTCTCAAGGATTTTGTCCAGTCAGGCCAGCTTGGTTTCCTGGAAAACGCTTATTTTCTGGGCGGTAACAAGGCCTATCGGTTGAGTCCGGAGGAAAACCTCATTCTGGCGGCCCACTATCTCGAAGGGCTGCGCATACAGCTCGAACTCGGCAGGGCCATGGCCCTGTTCGCGGGGAAAAATCCCCACGGCCAGGCCATGGTTGTGGGCGGCATGACTTGTTACGACAGCCTGCGGCCCGAGGTCATCGAGCATTACCGCGAGCTATGGGGAAAAACCAAGGAGTTCGTTGAAAACGCCATGATGCCGGACATTTTGCTCCTGGCGCAGCGTTATCCCGAGGCCTGTAAATACGGCAAGACATCCAACTTCTTTGCCTTTTCGGATTTTTATGATCCGGCTTCCGGCAAAGATCCCTACTTCGAATCGGGAGTGCTCTGGGGAAATGACTTGTCGAAACACGATGCCATGGACCTGGACCAGATTGCCGAACATGTGGCCCATAGCTGGTACAAGGGGGACGAAATCCGTAAGCCCTACGAGGGAGTCACGGATCCGGCCTATACGAGCTATGAGGACAAGGACAAGTACTCCTGGTCAAAAGCGCCACGGTATAAAGGCGAGCCCATGGAAACCGGCCCTCTGGCCCGTCGCGCCATAGCTTATGCGCGAAATGAGGATGAGACCAGGCTGATGCTGGATACCTTTTTCAAGGCTTCAGGCATGCAGCCTGAGCAGTTGTTCTCCACCATGGGCCGCACCGTGTGCCGGGTGATCGAGACCACCATGCTCACCAGGCGGATGGAGGGCTGGATCGATGAGACCGCCGACAGAATCAAAAAAGGCGACGACGCCATTTACACAGGCTGGACCATGCCAGACAAGGCCCAGGGCGTGGGCACCTGCTGCGTAACCAGGGGCGGGCTGTCGCATTGGATCAAAATCAAAGGCGGCAGGATCGAAAACTTCCAGCTGGTCGTACCTTCCACCTGGAATCTCGGTCCGCGTTGCGCGGAAGGCAAACTCAGCCCGGGCGAGCAGTCGCTGATGGGCTGTCCCTGCCCCGATCCGGACCGTCCGGTGGAGATTCTCCGGACAATCCATTCCTTTGACCCCTGCATCGCCTGCGCCGTGCACATTCTGGACGCACGCGGTAAAACAGTGAAGCGGTTCAAGGTTCTTTAGTAAAACCTGCGGTTTGCCCACGGCCGGATCATTGTCCGCCGTGGGCAATACCGCGAACAAGGAATTTTGAACTTGCACAGGGACAAGCCGTTATTTTGTTCATTCGTATGAATCGTGATTCTGTGCCAGTCTGCAAGGTATGAAAAAGCTGAATTTCGTGTCGTGCTTTTCCCCTGAGTCAAGCCAGATATGGCCACCCAAAAGAGAAACAAGATGTTTTGATATGGCAAGGCCCAGACCAGCTCCTCCATATCTTTTTGTCATATAGTCTTCACCTATTGAAAAAATATCAAAAATAAATTTTTGTTGTTCTTCATTTATGCCTACCCCTGTGTCTGAAACGCTAAAAATTAACTGTACTTCTTCTTTTGATAAAATTTTTTCAGCTATATCGAGATGTACCGAACCTTCTTCAGTGAATTGCATAGAGTTGTTAAGAAGATTTACTATGATTTGACGTATCCTGTTAAAGTCAGCATGAAAAAAATTATGCATGCCTGGATCTATTTCACAATTGAATTGCAAACCTTTTTCTTCGGCACGCTGCTGGTAATGTTCTGCAATGCCCTGTATATTTTTTTTCAGATTAAAGTCGCTTGGTACAAGATGTATCTTTTCAGATTCCAACATGGATAGATCGAGCAGGTCATTAACCATAGTCAGCAAACGGGCAGAGGATATCCGCGCACACTCCAGGAATTCCAGTTGTTCTTCAGTGGGGTTGGTGGTCATGAGGAGTTGGGTCATGCCCACAATTCCGTTCAAAGGAGTCCGGAGTTCATGATTCATATTGGCAAGAAAAGCGCTTTTCGTCTTGTTTGCCTGTATCGCTTCATTTCGCGCTCTTTTTAATTCCTTAGTACGTTCTTCTACCAGATTTTGCAGCAGTCTGGTTTGGTTATAGAGAGCAAGGTGTGTTTTAACTCGTGCGAGTACAATAGAGGGATTAAACGGTTTAGTAATATAATCCACTGCTCCGAGTTCCAGTCCTTTTTTTTCATTTTGTATTTCCGTGAGTGCAGTAATAAAAATAATCGGGATGTGTTTTGTATCCTCCTTCTTTTTTAAGATGCGGCAGACCTGATAGCCATCGATTTCAGGCATCATAATATCCAGTAAAATCAAATCGGGAATAGTAACGGATGAAGCGAGTTCCAGGGCTTCAAATCCGTTGAGCGCGATGCTCACGCGGAAGTCCGGGCTCAACAGCTCGCTGAGGATTGCAAGGTTGTCGGGTGTGTCGTCGACAACAAGAATACGTGCTTTATCCATTAGTTACTCCGTCTTATGGCATTGCTCAAAGAACACTTCAATGAGATTTCCGGCACTGGTAAAGTCGAACTGATCCATGAAGTCTGCAATTTTCGCAGTACAGTCAGGTGCAATTTTTTCCAAATCGAGTTTCAGGGAACTGAATACGTTTCTTGCCTCGATATCGTGTTCTTTCAACAGGAGGGCCAGACGTTCCAATTCGGGGCGAAGTTGTTGTATGCGAATGGGGTCAATGTCATGTTCGGGTTGGGGAATCTCCTGGTTTGCAGGAAAGGCCTGCAGGATATTTTCGGCAACGGTCCGAAATTCCGTTTCAAAGGCTTGAAAGAGTGCATCAGACGGCATCTTCTCCTGCGTAATTGCTTCTTCCATTTCTTTGAGAAGTGAAAACAATTTTTGAGCACCCAGATTCCCCGCAACACTTTTGGCTGTATGAATCGCGACCATGATATTTTGAAGCGAGTTGGCGGCAGTATGAGGGGTAATTTTTTCGACCGTCGCGTCGCGTTCCTGGGCGAAGTGCAGCAGCAGTTTTTTATACGTACCCGCGTTTCCACGGAGTCTGGCAAGCCCCATCTGTGTATCGATTCCTGGAATGGGGGGGAATGCGGTGCTCTTTGGTTCCCGCGATACCGCTTGCGGTGGAGGGGAGGGCTCGGGCATTGGCTTTTGAGGAAGCCAGTTGGAAAGCACAGTAATGAGCAGTTCCGGATCAATGGGTTTTACAATGTAGTCGTTCATCCCGGCGAGCAGGCTTTTTTCCTTATCTCCCGATAGCGCGTGGGCCGTCATGGCGATGACCGGAAGCTGCATGAAGTGCTGGTGCGAGCGGATGGCTTTGATCGCTGTGTAGCCGTCCATCACGGGCATCTGAAGGTCCATCAGAACTGCGTCGTAGGTGCCGCGTTCGAGCATTTCCAGAGCTGTTTTTCCATTGCCGGCAATGGAGACATGCACCCCCGCATCTTCGAGGATCTCCCTGGCTACCTGCTGGTTTATTTCGTTGTCTTCGGCGAGAAGCACTCTGGCCCCGGAGACATTGGCCGGGATCGTATAGGTCTGCGAGGCTTGCAGACTAGCCAGTACGTACCCTTTGTCGCCGAATATATCCATAATCGTGTCGAAAAGAATGGACCGGTTGAAGGGCCTGAGCATGAACGCATCCAGCCCCAGCTGCTCCGCCTGGTGGCGCACACCGTCATGGCTGTGAGAAGTGAGTAAAATGATTTTTGGCTGCTGCTGCAGCAAACCTGTTTTTTTTATCATTTTAGCCAGTTCAAGCCCGCTCATGTCTGTCAGTTTCAACGCGGTGATGACGAGTTTGAAAGGAGTTGAAGCATCGTTGTTTTGCAACAGTTCCAGAGCCTCATTTCCGTCCTGTGCGATGGTCACGTCAAAGGAAAAGGAGTCCAGGGTCTTGCATAAAATGAGTCTGGAAGCTTTATTGGCATCAACCACCAGAACTCGCATGCCTGCAAAATTGTCGGGATACACGAAGGATTCGCCCGAGCTTTTCGCCTGCAATGTTAATGGAATTGTGAAACTGAACGTGCTTCCTTTGCCTGGTTTGCTTTCTACGTGCAAGGTACCGCCCATGAGTTCGATCAGCCGTTTGCTTATGACCAGTCCGAGTCCTGTTCCTCCGTATTTACGCGTTATGGATCCGTCGGCCTGGCTGAAAGGTTGAAACAATCTGTCGAGCTGTTCCTTGGATATTCCGATTCCAGTATCCTGAATGGAAAAATGGATGTTGACCTTGTTTTCAAGCCGCTCGACCAGGTTTACCCAAATGATGACTTCACCGGACTCCGTGAATTTGAGGGCGTTACCCGCCAGGTTCAGTAAAATTTGTCCCAGTCGTAATGGGTCACCGACCAGCAGGCTCGGTACGGGGCTTTGCACCAGCAGGAGCAGCTCAACCCCTTTTTGTTCGGCTTTGAGTGCGAGCATATTGCTCAAATTATTGAGAACATCGTCAAGGTTAAAATCAATGGCGTCGATTTCCACCCGGTCTGCCTCTATTTTTGACAAATCAAGAATGTCATTGATGATCCCCAGCAAGGTCTGACCGGCATGGGAAATTTTTTTCAGGTAGTCAGCCTGTTTGGGGGTAAGCGTGGTTTTCTGCGCCAGGTGCGTCAGGCCGATGACGGCATTCAGAGGAGTGCGTATTTCATGGCTCATTTTTGCCAGAAAATCGCTTTTGGCTTCGTTGGCGTTTTCAGCCGCCATCCTTGCCTGCTCCAGTTTTCCCTTGGTGATTGCATTGCTGCGTACATAACGGGCGCGTGTATAGGCGCCGAACAGAATAATCAAAAATGCTCCGGCGAAGAGTCCGGAATAATTGCGGACAAGCGGGAGGATCGCGGCATCGATTTCGTCGGAAGGCAACAGGCAGACCAGTTTCCATTCCCGCAGGTTGGCCTCGGCATCCAGGTCCTGCCCTGGGGAGACGACGATGGTTGAAAAGGTGAATTCTCCCGCAGGAGTACTAAATTGCCCTTTGGAGTTGGCTTTGATCTGCGCCCAGGCTTCCGGATACGTAGAGGCAAAAGAGATCGATTTTTTATCCGGATACATGAAGGTCCATTCCAGGTTTTTATCAGGTGAAAGCAGCCAGTAGCCATCCGCGTTGAGCAGCATGGTGTGTTTAAAATTGCTTTCCCTTTTTTGCAAATCAGTCAGGATGCGCTGCCCGAGGTAATTGAGAATGACTACACCGAGCCGTGTCCCGGAGTCGCTGAAAACAGAGGCGCATACGCGGATCATGGGTTTCAGGGGCTGTTCTATCTGCCCGTTTTCAATATTGAGATCAAAGGGAGAAACATAGATTTCTCCTGCAGATAATTTCATTGCCTCCTGAAAATAATACCGGTCGCTTTTATTCTGCAGTTTATCAAGGGGGACCACCGCTGGATTGCCGTTATTGTAGTTGACCCGTAACAGTTCCATGCCGCTCGTATCCAGCAGTCTGACCTGGTCAAAGGCCTTGCTGATTTTACAGAGGGTGAGCGCTTCAAGTTCAACTTCATGGCGTTTGCTTAAGGTTTTGCTTTTGAGGAAGCTAAATAATTCCAAGTGACTGGAGAATATCTGGAGTTCAATGAAAAGGTCTTTGAGATTGATGCTGACGGTTCTGCTGTCAACTTCATTGTGCATTATTTCATTGATGTTGCGTGCATGTTCAAGGGAAGAAACATCTGTTCTATACATGACGTACAGTCCCCCTCCGACAAAAGCGGAGAAAAGGACTGTGATCATTAAAAAACTGCGCAGATCTATCGAGAGTTGATTTTTATCTTTGTTCATGAGCAACCGTCTGGTATAAAAAAGTTCTCTTTTATCGTACCAAAAAATGTATGAGATGTGCAGCCTGCTAGGAAAATAATTTTACGATAGTTGGAACTCTGTTTTATTCTTGAAAAAAGCTTGTCAGATAAGCGGTTGCGCCCGTTTTTTCCGGATACAATTTTGATTAAAAACGGCGCATGATCATGGTATGACTTTTTTGTCCGTATCTGCATGGATGGGGCTTTCCTTCCATTGGGGGGGGCAGAGGTCCCGGTTTTGCGTGTAAGTCAGAAAGGGCTGGAGAGCGCTTCGGCCGTAACAAACCGTCTCCGCCTGTATTGAAATCTTTTGCAATACGTTTAAAAGGTATTGCAAAGAGATCTCGCCCTCTGAATAGAATCAGGAAATCAGCCGGAACTGATCGTGGAAAGAACAGGCCGTTGTAAAACAATTCTATACGCCGGAGAAAAGTCATGTACATTATCTATCTTGCCGCTGCGTCCTTGCTCGCCGCCCTGGTGAACATCCTTTTTGGCGGGCCTGTGGCCGCGTCTCTTCTGAAGTGGATATTGACCATTCAGGTCGGTTGCGGGGGAATCTGGGCATTCATGGGGCACTATTTCAAGTCCGACGAAATCGCGGGGTACATCGGCTGGCCGGCCGGCAATCCGTTTCAGAAGGAAATCGCTTTCACCAATCTGGGGCTGGGGCTGTGCGGTGTGTTTTGCCTGTTTTCCGGTACGGGGTTCTGGCTGGCCACCATGGTTTTTGCCACGACATTTTTGGTCGGGGCTTTTTCGGTGCACGTGGGTGAGCAGAGACGTACGGGCAATCGGCGGCCGGGCAATGCCGGACCTGTGTTTTATGCGGATATCGTTGTCCCAGCTGTGTTGTGGCTGCTTTATCTGTTTGTCTAGCCGACTGGTTCAAGGATACGGGCTGTTTGCTATGCGGCAGTCCATGGGCTAAGACAGGGCCGTAGAAGTGAAACCGCAACTTTTTGATCTGTCATTCACGCTATGCTGGAACAAGTGCAAGCCTCCGCGGGAGCGGGAAAAACCTTTACGCTGACCAGCGCCTACCTGGACCGGTTGCTGGGGGCGCTGGAACAGAGCCGCTTTGCCTGCGGCATGAATCCCGAGCCCGGCAGCTACTGCTGGACGGAAATTCTGGCCGTGACCTTTACCAACAAGGCTGCGGCGGAAATGAAAGAGCGTATTCTGCAGGCGCTCAAACAGCGCGCTCTTGGAGATACGGCAGGACCGGCCGGAAAGTGGCCTCAGGATCTGGCCCGGGCCTGGGTGGAACGGATCATCCGGCGTCTGGGGTCCTTGCAGGTCCGGACCATCGACAGCCTGCTGAACAATCTCATCTCGCTTTCGGCCCTGTTGCTGGAACTGCCGCCGGAACTGCGTCCGGTGTTCGACGGCAGGGAGCTGTTCGTGCCTTTGTACGAGCAGCTGGTGGACCGGGCCGCGTACGCGCCCGGGCCCGAGCGGGACGTGTTGCTCCGCGCCACCGATGCCGCCATCCGCCTGGGCGGATTCAATGACTTTCTGCCCGCCGAGAACGTGCAGGACCGGCTGTTCGATGTGCTGGAATTCCGGCTCGAGCATGATTTTCCGTTGCTGCACGTGACCGAGCCCCTGGAGTTCCGCCGGCAGACGCTGACCCGCCAGGTCGTCCGTACGGCCCTTTCCCTGCAGAAAGCAATCTCCGGCGAGCAGCTCAACGCGGCCAAGCATTTTCTCAATTTTCTGGATAAATGCGTCCGTCTCGAAGATTCGGGCGCGTTGCCCGCGTCCGCGTATCTGGACAAGGAGCATCTGGACGCTTGTCTGAACAAGGCTTCCAAAGGAGCGGCTTCGCCGGAGACCGTGGAGTTGTACGAAGTGCTCAAACTGGCGGGAGCGGATTTTCAGGACGAAAGCAAGGTGCTCAAAAACGCGCTGCAGCTGATGCCCTATGTGGAGCTTTCGGGCGTTCTGATGGAGGGCATCGAGGCTTTTCAGGCCCGGCAGGGGCAGTTGTTGAGCAGCCTGTGGCCCGCCTACGCGCGCCGTCTGCTTTCTGGCGAGCAGGGGGTTTCCGAAGCGGTTTGCCGTATGGGCGACCGCCTGGCCCATATGTTGATCGATGAATTTCAGGACACCAGCCGCGGCCAGTGGGACGCTCTGTGTCCGCTCGCCATGGAAGCCCTGGCCAAGGGCGGCGGCTTGTTCTACGTGGGCGACATCAAGCAGGCCATCTACAACTGGCGCGGAGGCGATTCCCGTCTGTTCCACGACGTCCCCGAGGATCCCATGATCCGTGGCGTGGCCGGAGAGGCCTCCGTCCGGACTCTGCCCTGCAACTGGCGCAGCGCGCGCCGGATTGTGGAGTTCAACAACACGGTGTTCAGTCCGCTGGGCGAAGCGGAAAACGCCCGGACCATGGCCGCCGTGATGCTCGACAATGCGCCCGAGGCCGTACGGCGGGAGTTTGCCGCCATGCTGCAGCAGGCCTACGCCGGGGCCGCGCAGCAGCTGCCTCCGGGCAAGGAGCCTCTGGAGGGCTACGTACGCCTGGAAACCGTGCGGGGCGACACCGTGGACGCGCTCGGCGAAGAGGTCAAGGAGCGGCTCGGCGCGCTGTTCAACGAAGAACTGATTCCCCGCCGCGCACCCGGCGACATTGCGGTGCTTGTCCGCTCCAATACCGAGGCGCTGCGTATTTCCGAATGGCTCATCGAGTGGGGACTGCCCGTCGTCACGGAAAACAGCCTGGCGCTTTCGGCGCATCCGCTGATTCGCGAACTGTGCGCCTTTCTGACTTTTCTGGATTATCCGTATGACGACCTGGCCCTGTGGGAGGTGCTGGACGGACGCTATCTTGTGGCGGATTATGCGCCGGAAAATGCCGTATTGCAGGACTGGTTCGCCGCCAGGGGCAAGGAGCCCCTGTTCGGGGCATTGCAGCGGGACTTTCCGGAACTTTGGGAACGCCGCTTTTCGGCCTTTTACCGCAAAGCCGGGTTCATGGGCCCGTACGATACGCTCTACGAAATCGTCGCTCGCTTCGGACTGCTCAAACGCTTTCCTGAAAACGAACTGTTCATCAGGCGTTTTCTTGAGATCGCCTACCTGGCCGAAGAGCAGGGGCATTTGTCCTTGTCTTCTTTCATGGACTACTGGCGGGAACAGGGGGATTTGGAAAAAGCCCCGTTGCCGGAAGAAGTGGACGCGGTGCGGGTTTTGACCGTGCATAAGAGCAAAGGGCTCGAGTTCCCCGTGGTGGTCATTCCCTTTTTCAATTTCGCCAGCCCGGCGCGTTCCGGACTGGTGGCCACGGATTGTCCGGAAGCCCCGGACGATATGTACCCGCAGGATGTGGACAACGACGCCATCATGCTGCTGACCAGAGACGGCAAGGAACTGGGGGCGGAATATTATACGCGCCTGCTGCCCCAGCTGCTGGAACAGCTGAATCTGCTGTACGTGGCCTGGACCCGTCCGCGCGAGGAACTCTATACCTTCGTGACCCGTACGAGCCGTAAGGATTCCTTGCCCCTGATGCGGCTGCTGGACCTGCTTCTGGCGCCCTTTGATCTGAGCGACGATTCGGACGGCCCGCCCTGCGAACTAGGCCTTGTGCCCCGGACGGCTTCTGTGGCCTCCGAGAGCAAACCGGCAGTGTTTCCCGAACCGTTGAACGCGTGCGCGCTGGATTCCGGGCAGCAGGTCCCCGTGGAGGAGACGGACGACAGGCCCATGGGCTGGCTGCCCCGCTTGAAAATTTTTCGCAGCGAACTGGATATGCAGAGCTTTGGCGAGCGCCAGCGAGGAACCTTGCTGCACCGCTGTCTGGAGCATCTGCGTCCCGAGCCTGGGATGCCCCAGGAAGCCATCGTGGAGGAAGCTTTGCGGATAGGGCTGTACGGCCTGGCAAATCCGCACGACCCGGCCGGTTTCGAGCTGAACAAGGAACGGCTGGCAGGCGAGTTCCGCCCCATGCTGGCCTGGCTGCTGGAGCAGCCCCGCATCGCCGCGGCGTTGGCCGGAGGCTTTGCCGAGCAGACCGTGCTCACTGATACGGGCAAAATGAAACGCCCGGATCATCTGGCCATCACTCCGGACGAGGTTCTGGTGCTCGAATACAAAAGCGGCGCTCCCAGTCCGGATCACGTGGTGCAGGTCCGCGAGTATCTCGGGCTGTTGGGACGGATGCCGCATCTGCGCGGAAGAAAATTGCAGGGCTTGTTGATTTACCTGGACCAGCGCCGGATTGAACCGGTCGGACCGCAGTCAATGGAGTGATTTTTTTCATGTTGTCTTGTAATTTCACCTGCAGAAAGTTTTTGGAGGTTCTTAGGAACCTTTTTTCAAAAAGGTTTCGAAGCCGCCGGAGGCATTAATTGCGCGCGCAGATTATTCATATCATCCCCTGGGAAACGGATTTCATCGAGTCTCTGGCCCGGTTCATCCTGGAGGACGGACAGGCCGCCGGAGGGGACCTCTCGCCTTATCTGATCGTATTTCCGCATATCCGTCCGCGTTATTATCTGACTGAGCGCCTGCTTAACGCGCCCGAGCTTCCCAAACCCTGCCTGCTGCCGGAAATGCAGCCCCTGGGGCTGCTGTTGAGCCGTTTGCGGACCCATGTCGTACGCGAACCATTACGTACGGCGGGGCTGCTGGACCAAGTCGGCCTGCTGCGGGACTGTGTCCGGCAAGTGGGAGATGCCACGCCCGGACGGCTGGGCGGGCTGCCTGTGGATGATCTGAGCCTGTTTTTCCCCTGGGGCTGTCGGTTGGCCGCGTTGATGGAGGATTTGTTCCGCCTCGGCCCGGAGCAGAGCGCACCCGGAAGTCTGGCGCTGCTGGAGGAGGACGCGGCGCCCTTTGCCGTGGCTCTGCTGGAGCAGCTGGACAATATTTTCGCGGCCTATGTGGAAGGGCTGGCCGCTGCCTCCTGGACAACCTCCGCACAAGACGCCTGGCTGTTGGGCAAGGATCCGGACCGGGCCCTGGAACAGCTGCAGGGGAGGCGCGTGATTCTGGCCGGATTCGACGGATTTTCCGGCGTGGAGGAACAGCTCGTACGCCGGTTGTGGGAGCAGGGCGGGGCAGAGGTTCTGCTGCATGCGGATCCGCAACTGGCCGCAGGGCATCCGGAAGCCGTGCCGCACTGGTCCTGCCGTCCGCTGCTGGAACTTTGCCGCCGTTGGGGCGCGCTGCCGCAACTGTACGCGCCGTCCGCAGAGGGGGGGAACAGCCCGTCCCTGCGTTTTTACCGCGGATTCGACCTGCATTCGCAACTGCACGCCATGCAGAACGAGCTGACCCCCATCCAGCGCAGCTGCGGGGAACGTACGGCGGTGGTGTTGACGGATCCGGGCATGCTGCTGCCCGTGCTGCATCATCTGGAGCGCAAGGACGTGAACATCGGCATGGGCTTTCCGCTGCAGCGTGCGCCCTTGCACCGGCTTCTGGAATTGTTGCTGCGTTTGCAGGAAAACAGCCCGCGCCCGGACGTGTACTACTGGCGGGACTGTCTGGAGTGCATCCGCCATCCCTACGTAAAAATGCTGCGCCTGGGACCGCTGGACACCGAACAGCAACCCCTGCGGCCGCTGTTCGCCGAACTGGAAGGGCAGTTGCGCAGGGCGCAGAAATATACGCGTCCCACCGAATGGGAGCTGCCTTTTGACGAGAGACAGGATCAGATCGATCCGCAGCAGCTCGAACAGCTGTGGAATACGGTCATCAGCTGTTGTTTCACCCAATGGGAGCGGTTGCAGTCTCTGGAAGAACTGGCCGGAGCGCTGGAAAATCTCTGTCTGACGCTGATCGAACACGGGGGCGAGCTCTGGAAGCATTTCCCCATCGACGCCGAATGTCTACACCGTTTGCTGCACAATGTGATCCCCGCCCTGGCCAACAGTTCCATCAGCCCGATTCGGCTCAAGCGGGAAACGCTTTTTTCCATTCTGCGCGAGATGCTGCGGTCCGAGCACGTGCCCTTCGAGGCTGAGGACCTGGCCGATATCCAGCTGCTGGGCCTGCGCGAAACCCGTTTGCTGCACTTCGACAACGTATTGATTCTGGGAGCCAACGACGAGCTGATGCCCGGCAATCCGGGACGGAATCCGCTGCTGCCCGATGCCTTGCGCCCTTTGCTTGGGCTGCCGGACGGGCGGGATACGGAGAACCGGACAGCCTATCAGGTGTTCCGGCTGATCCGGGGCGCGCGTAATGTGGTCTTTTGCAGTCAGAGCGGCATCCAGGGCGGCGACCGCAAGAGCACGCCCAGCCGCTTCGTGGAAGAATTGATCTGGGAAGAGGAAAAACGCTGCGGCCGTCCGCTGACGCCTTTTGATCCGCCCCTGTTCACGGTTCATTACCCCATGCGGGCTATTCGCCACGTCAACCGGGTTATCGAGAAAAGCCCGGACATTCAGAAGGCCTTGGTCCGGCGGATGGTGCATGGATTGTCGCCGTCCGTACTGGATACGTACCTGCGTTGCCCGGCGCAGTTCTGCTATGCGCAGGTGTTCAACCTGCGCGGTCTGGATGAGGTGGACGAACAGGGTTCCATGGCGGAAATCGGTTCCCTGGCCCACGAGGTGCTGCAGGAGTTTCTGGAACCCTGGGTGGGCAGGTATGTCACTGCGGAACAGCTGAACCCGGACGCCCTGGCCGCGTTGTTCACCGAGCGCCTCGATCAGAATGTGCTGGCCGGGAATCTGCCCTATGACAGGTTGCTCCTGCTGCGTACGGCAGGGCAGATTCGGATGCGCCAGTTTGCCCGCAATTTCAGCGCGACCACCATTCTGGAACTTGAAGATACGCATCCCAGAATGCTTTCCTGCGATTCGCTGGAGATCAAATTGTCCGGCAAGATCGACCGGGTGGATCAGCGCGAGAACGGACTGCTGATTCTGGATTACAAAACAGGCCGTCCGCGTCTGCCTGGTCTTAACTTCTGGCAGGAGCAGGAAAACTGGGACCTGCTGGCACGGTGGGATCCCGCGGCCGATACGCAGGGCGAGACCCTGTCGACCCTGCACGGGCTGGTTAAAAGCATCCAGCTTCCCAGTTATCTGTACTTATACGCCCCGCGCGCGTCCGCAAGCAGGGGCCAACTGCGGGACGCGGCCCTTGTACGTCTGGGCAACGAATGCGAGGAACTACCCCTGCTGGGCGCGGACTGCGAAGACAGCCTGCGCGAACTGATCCTCGAAGAACGTATCCCCGCGCTGCTGGATTTCCTGCTGCGCCACATGCTCCACAGCCGCTCTTTTTTACCCCGTCCGGACAACCACTGCGACTGGTGCGCCTTCCGCAACGGATGCGAGAACGGGGATTCATGAAGTCTCATGATGTTTAAAACATCCCTGAAATATTGAAATATAGACAAAGGATTGTTTGGTAATGGCTAGGCTTGTCTGTTGAAAATGGGGTAATTTGTGGGCAAGAACGAGGGTAACCTGAGACTTCAGTAAAAGATGTTGCACCTAAATATTGGCTAACCTTTCGATAGCATAGCAAAAACAGAGAAAAAAGGCTATCGGCTTGGTTTCGAAGTCATTTCAGCTGGAACTGGATAGGGGGGAGTTTTGGGGACACCGAATTGGGTGAGGATTGATCCCCATGAGGCTGTTCATGACCAGATCAGAAGTTCTCTTTCAAAACGTCATTCGTTCTTCGCTTTGCATGCAGACGGTAAGGTACTTGAAATCTCCTTTTTGAGCCGTCCTGAAATGGATTGACAATACAAGGACCTATTTCAGGACGGGACATTTGTATACTCTAGGCCTAGCTCATTTATTATTTAAGCCTCTTCTGTGCCCATTTGGGGCAAGTCACCGGGAGAGGCAATTTAATTATTTGTCATCTGTAAAGCAATATCTGTAAGTATTTATGAGCTCTCTTTCCAAAATTTCCTCAACAACAAGATTGGGAGCAAGTTGCTGGGCAAGATCCTTCAGCATTCCAAAAGAAGGGTACGTTGCAACGAAGGTGGATTTATAAAATTCAGGAGAGATGAATGGTACCATCTTTTCTCCAAAAGAATCATGAAAGAAAAGTAAGTTAACTTTTGCGGTTCTTTCAGTAGTAATTTTTTTTATGGGGATATTACCTATTACCGACTCGTAATAATCGTTTTCTAGTTTTTGACTAATTTTATAATTTGCTTTTAAAGTAACAAATTTTTCATTGAAAAAGTCACCAAGGCCTACCATATAGGAGAGATCTCCACGCCAATAAAATGGATCAGGAACTATGGAATACGCCGATATATCTTTAAAATTACCTAACTCGGGAAAATTTATTTTAAACTTAGAGTATAAATATTGACTTGTAACGAGAGAACCAATCGGATTCCAATGTGTATCCGTTAAACAGTATAAAAGCGATTTGCTTTTTGCATTTAATAAAGTGTTCCGCAAGTCAATAAAATTCAGATTTTCCTTTACCCCCAGCTTGATAATGGTATCTACAACCGATGTCTTGCGGTTTCCTTGGTACTTCGGAAGATATTCCGGATAAATAGTGCTCTTGTCAGGAGCAATAACTATATAATACTTGATCCCCCTGCTCTCCAACCAATCTTTCTTTAGTTTGTAGAGTTTTATCCAAAGCTCAGGTTCACCCATGAATGGGGGATACAGTCCTGCGTTGCGCTCTAGTTGTTTATAATTGTCGTAAAAAAGCCATCCATCCTGTCCGATGGCAACGGATTTGTTTGGTGAGGTATTTAAAAGCCGTTGAGTAAAAAATGCGTACAAGTAGATATAACAATTACGTAATCCAAAATTGTCATTAAAATAGGTATCAAACTGAGCCAAGAAGTTGCCGGTCTCATGCAAACTCTTGGGAAATTTTGGAAAGGTCGCGAGGGAACGGTTTTCATTGATGTCAGGGCACCAGGGACATTCAAAAAACGAAAAATAAGTAGGTGCAACCAGAACTATAGAAAATAAGGCGACTATATAAATATTTAATGCTTTCGTTGACAAGAGTAGGTCCTTTAGAATCTAAAGTAAATAAAAGGATTAAACGTGCCACTTGCAACATATATAAGGGACAATAAAAAGATTGCTGAATAGCTTGCTGCTGTTACAATAGTAACAACAGGTTCATATGAGATATGCCGCTTGAGGGAGCTAACAAGGGCCGTTGAAGGAATGGCAAAAAATATTCCAAAGATAAAGGCTAGAATTGCGTCATTTCCTATAAAAAAATGATAAATACGACCAAATGATGCAATATCGCCAAGAGAAAACATTTTATCGATGTAGGTTAGCGAATGAGCAAGAGTATCCATCCGGAAAAATACCCATGCCACCACGACTACAAGAAGAAGATAGGCATGCTGCAGCGGCTTCCAAAGTTTTTCTAAAAACTTGCCAAAATAACTGCGTTCTAATGCAAGGAAACAACCGTGAAATAATCCCCAAATAACAAAATTCCAACTGGCGCCATGCCACAACCCGCAGAGAATAAATACGATAAGAAGATTCATGGACGTACGAAACGGACTGATTCGATTGCCGCCTAAAGGAATATAAAGATAATCGCGAAACCATGTGGAAAGAGTGATATGCCAGCGTCTCCAGAATTCGCGTACGGACCGGGAAATATAGGGATGAGCAAAATTTTCTGGGAAATCAAACCCAAAGACTTTCCCCAACCCAATGGCCATGTCAGAGTAACCAGAGAAATCATAGTAGATTTGAAGTGTATAGCAGAGAATTCCAATCCACGCCAAAGCAGAGACTATGTCGGGAGAAGGGGTGGCAGAGAGCACATCGGAAATACAGCGATCGGCAACATAACCTAAGGGGTTGGCTATCAACATTTTTTTGGCTAACCCAACAATAAAGCGCTGGATGCCCCTTGAAAATTTTTCAAAATTCACTGATCTGTTTGTAAGCTGATCTGCAATTGAATTGTAGCGTATAATCGGTCCGGCAATCAACTGCGGAAACATAATGATATACAATAACAAAGCACTCGGCTTTTCTTGAGCTTTATTTTTTCCGCGGTAGACATCAATGATGTAACTAAGGGAGTGAAAAGTATAGAAGGAAATACCTAAGGGAAGGTGAATTTCGCTTAAAGCTATAGAGGATAAAAAAATTCCATCAAATGCAGAATTCAAGCTGTCTGTAATAAAATTACAATATTTATAAAATATCAGTATTCCAAGGTTAACGATTATGGCAATTGTGCATAAGCGTTTTTTACTTATCAGTTTCTCATTTTCAATGAATATCCCAAAAAAGTAATTCATCAAAGCAGAAAAGAACATAAGAATGACATATGACCCTTCACCATAAGCATAAAAAATAACGCTGAAAAAGATAAGTGTTAAATTTTTAAATCTATTGAAAGGTGCAAAATAGATCAAAAGGGCGAGAGGAAGGAACAGAAAGAGGAAAACATTAGATGAAAATACCATAGTAGATTAGTGTAAGCTTAAGGGCTCTTAAGTGTTAAAAAAGAGACAGAAAGCTGGACACATGAGTAGATATGGTATCTTTTGATAATCTTAACGAATTCCTGAGTTTTACATAGGTCCCAAGCGCGAGGATCTGCGTTGAAGCCAATATATAAAAACGCGAAAAAATCAAAAGCATTGTTTGAATATTGTCTACCAAGATACCAGGATTCGATCTGCCTGAACATATACTTCGGGCGACTACTTACTTGAATTGCCATAGAGTGTCAATTTTCACCCATAACTATCCCTCATTGAGTGATAGCTACAGTTTTTTTATAATTTAGGATGACATGCCTGGGTTGCTTACCCTTTGCAGATGATGCAGCTCTTGCAAGCTTCTAGTTCGTTATTCAATAGTCCCCGAAAAAACGATTAGTAAGTCACAACAGCTGATAGTTTTTTTTCGTCCTTCGTTCCACGCCTACCACCAATTTTTTTTCAGGCAGGCTTGTGCCAGGTCGCTGGTTCAAGCATTTGAAAAAACCTTTTGCCACAGCTCAGACCATTTTGCGTGAGCCCTTCCTTTAAAGCTCTCCGTGCATTATATTGAGGTAAATAAGAGCGAGGGGATGGTGAGCGAAAGCCTGAAAAAAATACTGCTTTCCGGGGCAGGTGTTCTGTTTTTTGTTGTTGCCGGGGTGGGCGGGCAGAGGGCCTGCGCCGATAACACGTACCGCACGGACGACCTGGTGTCTTCCCTTATGCCTGGAGGTGTGGGCGCCTTAATAAAGGCGAGCCCGTACAGCAAAGAAAACGGGAATGTTTCGACTCAATTAGTAATTGCGGCAGAGCGAACGCTTCCATCGGCTCCCCAAAGGTCCGGGCCACCGCCTGCTCCCCGCAGTTATGGTACAGCGACACGGCCGCGGCCATCCTGGCACCTTACCAATCCTCCAGCTGTTCCGCAGCGTCCTTATGGTTTTTCCCCGCCACGGCAGCCGCGTTCGTACTGGGACGGTCCTCCGCGTATGCCGCGGTCCTACTTGTACGGCCCCCCATCGCCGTCGCAGCCTAAGAGTAAGTAGCGGGGAGTATCTGAACCGCCAACAAAACGGATGGAAGCTGATTGAAAAATGATAAAAAATTCAATAATGCTTCCTTGTTTGCGTCTATGTAGGCATAGTCCGGACCGAAGATTTTCACTGATAAAAACACACCCGTCAGCAGTCCTTCCAGGCGAGTCCATTTCCGGAGAAAAAAGTAGTGAACAAAGAGCAAGACTGTCCATTGGATAACAATCAGGAAAACAATCGTCAGTATTATCAAGCCGCCAAAAGCGCCAGATACTTTGCCCGATGGATGCCGCTTTATCCGGGAGAGGTTGCAGCCTTTCTGGCGTATGCTCCTTTCATCAGGCAACGCGATATTCTCGATATCGGCTGCGGTGGCGGCAGAACCACATTTTATCTGCTGCCCATTGCGCGTCGATACGCGGGCTGTGATTATTCCGAATCCATGGTTAAAGCGAGCCTGCAGCGTTTTCCGGAAGCGGACATTGTGCAGGCGGATGCCCGCAATCTGGCGCGATATGAGAGCGGTTCATTCGATTGCGTACTGTTTTCCTACAACGGAATAGATTCGGTAAGCCATGAAGGCAGACTGCAAGTTCTGGCCGAAGCACGCAGGGTCCTGCGTAGCGACGGATTGTTCATTTTTTCTTCCCACAATCGAGCCGCCATTACAAACATCTGTCCCGCGGTGTCCTTTCAGAAAAATCCCTACCGCTTGGCAAAAAGCATCTGCAAATATCTTCTGGGGATCCCTAACTATCTAAAGAATAGAGGTAAGCATTGTTTTTGTGCGGAGTACGCACTGCTTACGGATTGCGGCGCCAATTACAGTCTCCTGCATTACTACATCGACCCGCCCACGCAACTCCGTCAGGCCGAAGCCGCCGGATTTACGCCCCTGGCCATGTACGACCTGCAGAGAGGCATGCAGCTTGAATTGGGAGCGCCGTCTCCGGAAAGCAAACACGTCTATTACGTATTGCAGAAAAACGGTTGATTAACCGTTATAATTTTGGTTCATCCGGATGAAGCGTACTTTTGACAAAAAGAGTGGACATGGAGTCCAGTCGATTTTCACGCCAATGAGAATCGAACGGAGGAACCACCATGTCCACGAGTTTGATGTACCATGCGTTCGGGTTGGTCGGCTACGACTACATTCGGCAAACATACGTTTCTGGTAGCCTGATTTTTCATGTCCAACCGAAAGCCAAGATGCTCCGATGTCCCTCTTGCAAGAGCAAAAACGTATTGCGACGCGGGGAATCTGAACGGTGGCTAAGGACAGTGCCTATTGGGTTCAAACCAGTCTGGCTGGTGGTAAACGTGCCGCGCGTCGAGTGCAGGAAATGTGGTTGTGTACGACGCATAGACATCAAAATTGCGAATAAAAGACGCTGGTATACAAAGGCATTTGAGCGGTTCGTTTTGTTCTTGGTGAAAACTATGACCATGCTTGATGCCGCCAATCTATTGGGTATCGGCTGGGATAGCGTCAAAGATATTTTCAAACGCAACCTTCAACGGAAATATAGCAACCCCAAGCTTTCAAAGCTCAGGTATTTTGCCATTGACGAAATAAGTGTCCGCAAGGGGCACAAATATCTGACTTTGGTCATGGATTTGAAAAGCGGCGCGGTGATTTTTGTGGGGGACGGCAAAGGAGCTAACGCGCTGAAACCATTTTGGAGGAAACTGAAGCGTTCTCGGGCAAAAATTCGTGCTGTGGCTACGGACTTGAGTGCAGCCTATATTGGAGCCGTGCTGGAGAATTTGCCAGGAGTACCATTGGTTTTCGACCATTTTCATGTGGTCAAATTGATGAACGACAAACTTACGGAAGTTCGTCGCAAGCAATACCGGGAGTTGAAAGACAGCATGGGCAAGGATGTACTCAAAGGAAGCCGGTGGCTCCTTTTGAAAAATCCTGACAACCTTGATGTGAATCGAAACGAGCGGGAGCGTTTGAACGAGGCGTTGAAATACAATCAACCACTGGCGCTTGCGTACTACATGAAGGAAGATTTGCGGCAAATATGGAATCAATCCAGCAAGTCGGAAGCTGAGATTTTCCTCAATGACTGGATTGCTCGTGCCAGAGTCTCAGGACTCGGCCCTTTGATGACGATAGGTGGAACTTTGGCGGCTCACCGGTCTGGCATCCTGGCCTGGTACGATCATCCGATAACATCGGGGCCAATGGAAGGAACAAACAACAAAATCAAAACAATGAAAAGGCAAGCATACGGTTATCGAGATATGGAATTCTTCAAACTCAGGATCATGGGGATTCATGAGGCGAAGTACGCTTTGACCGGATGAGCCATAATTTTTTGGGGAGGGCCGATGGGCGAAGTTTATTGCTCATTTTCGCTGTCCTCATCCTCCTCATCCATCCAGCCGATAACGAGAAACTCCCGGTCGGCATGTTCGGGATGCTCCAGCAAATAGGCGTCCAGCAGGTCGTCGACATCCTGCCCGTCCTCAAGCCATAAGGTAATTGTGGTTTCCGAGTCCATGCCCGGAACGATATCCTTTTGAATTCATTGAATGCAAGTGAAAAAATGAAGTCGAACTGCAGAAGTTCCGGTTACCCTTCGGAAGTTCTGTCTCCGGATGTCGTGCTGTGCGTATGGTAGAACGGCTTTTGCCTTGAAATACCTGTGTTGCAGGTGAGCATTTGTCACAGAGTTGTCGAGCGGAGTCACAGGCGCGACTTCTTTCCATTGTATGCAGTTAGACCTGGACGACGTTCCGATGGTGCGGCATAAGGGATATGACTCGGGATTGAATGTATTCATTTTCCGCCCTGAGAAATTCGTATGTCCGTTTTTCCATTTTGCCTCCCACGGTTGCACGACGTCTAAGGCCTGTGTTTCTGGTGATTGTCCTAACGCAAACAGCAACAAATCAGAAAGCCATGCTTTTGAGCTTGCATGGTATAAAACGCTGCGATTTTTCCGCAGGATGAGGTCGTTATGCCGCGTGCCGTATTGATCAGTGATTTCGATGGAACCATGACGGTGAATGAATTTTATCTGTTAACTGCGGAGCGCCTGCTGTCCGAAGAGGCTTTGCGCCCCTGGGATGCGTATCGCGAAGGGAAAATAACCCATTTCAAGGCCTTGCAAACCATCTTTGGCCAGATTCGCGCCAAAGAAGAGGATCTTGACGCCCTGGTGCGCGATATGCAGCCTGACCCGGGACTGGCCGAAGGCATCGACCGTCTGCAGCGCGCCGGTTGGGACGTCGTGGTGGCTTCGGCCGGTTGCGACTGGTACATACGCCGCATTTTGCAATCCCTTGGCGTGAACATCACAGTCTATTCCAATCCCGGTGAATACATTCCGTCCGAAGGGTCCTTGCGGATGTCCATGCCTCCCGAATCGCCGTTTACCTGTGAGGAAACCGGAGTGGACAAGGCGGCTCTTGTTCGGTTTTTTCGGGATCAGGGTGCGCGAGTGGCCTTTGCTGGAGACGGTTATCCGGATTTGCCGGCGGCGCTGGAAGTGCCCGCATCCGTGCGTTTCGCTCGCAACGCCCTGGTGGAAGCCCTGGAGGAGCAAGGAGAGTCTTTTCGTACCTTCAATGCGTGGACAGACATTGCCGCGGCCCTGCTTGCAGAAGGAGAAAGCGTATGAACGATGCGACCCTTGTTTCGGTTCCCGGTCTGGTGCGCATCAAACCCGGAGCGCTCGGACGGCTGGGCATCTATTTGCGCCGCGGCGGACATCGCAGAGTGGTGATGATGATCAGCCAGGGCTTGCCAGAGTCGATTCTGGAGACGGCGCGGCGCGGGCTTGAAGAGGAAGACATCGACGTCCTGGACTGGCAGGAGATCGGCGATAATTCCTTTGAAGAAGCGGTCAACGGCTTCGCCGGACTCCCTAAAAAAGTGCATGCCATTGTCGGACTCGGCGGCGGCAAGGCCCTGGACATGGCCAAGTACGTCTCATTTCTGGCGCAGCTGCCTTATTTCGCCGCACCGACTTCTCTTTCCAACGACGGTTTCTGCAGCCCGCAATCCAGCCTGACCGTTGAGGGAAAACGCCGCTCCCTGCGTTCAACGTTGCCGCGCGGAGTGGTCATCGACATTGACATTTGCCTCGCGGCGCCGCGTATTCTCTGGCTCTCAGGCGTGGGGGACCTCCTGTCTAAATTGTCCGCGGTGTTTGACTGGAAACTCGCTTTTCATAATACGGGCGAATACGTCAACGATCTTTCCGCCTTGCTGTCCGACGCCACTGTCGTGCAGTTCTTCGGCAGGCCCCATTTCAACGTACAGGGTATGAGCCTGCTGGGAACCGCGTTGATGCTCAACGGCATTGCAATGGAGATCTGCGGCTCTTCGCGCCCCGCCAGCGGGAGCGAACATCTGATTTCCCACGCCTTGGATTCCTGTTCGGCCCGCCCGCGCCTGCACGGGCTTCAGGTCGGCATGGCAACGTATCTTATGTGCCGGCTCCAGGGCCAGGACGCTTCCAGAGTGGAGCAGATTTTCACTGAAACCGGCTTTTGGGATGCCGTACGCGCGGATCCTTTTCTCCGCGAGGAATGGCTGGAAGCCGTACGCCTGGCGCCGGGCATCAAGGATGATTTTTTCACGGTTCTTTCCCTGCGGGATGCCCAACCCGAAATACGCGCGCTGCTTGATGACGACCCCGTATTGGCGGGATGTTTTGTGTGATCGGACTTCAACGGGACAACGGAGTACAAAAGGGCGTACCAATACGGTACGCCTTTTTTCGTCGGATAGGGGAGTAAGTGGGATGAAAATAAATAGTTGCTATTTATTTTTTCTATGAATACTCAAAATCGTGGTAACAGATATCGAGTTAGCCAAGCCGTATTGCCCGGCGCGTTATTCACCCATTAGTAGTAAAGGAGGAAGGCTGGAACGCGCAGCACAGGAGAGTCGGCTTGAAAATGAGGAGCTGAAGATGAAAATAGTCCTGTTTCTGTTTGGAATGATTTTGTTGCTTCCCTGTCCGTCTTTATATGCGCTTACGGTGGAGTGTTGCGATGCGCAGATATTGTTTAACGATCAGCCTGTGGAATCCGCTGAGTATAAATTCAATGATTGCCGCATGGAAAAAAAGGATGCGCAAAAAAAGGTCATGAAGCACTGCGAAGAAAAGGCCAAAGAATTAAACGCTGAAAAGCCTCCGACCAAGATTGGCGAATACTCTTGCAAGCTTCTCGAATGCAAGCAGCAGGAAGAGTAATTCAATAAAATGGAAGTGGAGTGAGAGACAGCCTCACTCACTACATTTTGAGAAAAAGCTCCAGCGCTTCACGGTGCAAAGGGAACGCCATGTCCTCGGGCGGAGCGGGGAGCAGGGCTCTTTCAAGGGCTTCTTCGCAGGGTTCGAACCGGGGCAGGCTGGCCGCTTTCATGGGGGCGGCGATTCCGAACACCAGCAAGGCGCCGTGCGGGGTGCTGCGTACGCAGTGGTCCCGGATGGATTTCGGATCTATGGTAATGCCTGTCTCTTCCCAGACTTCCCGCGCACCGGCTTGCTGCCAGGTTTCGTCCAGATGCATATAGCCGCCCGGCATCGCCCATTTGCCACGTTGCGGTTCAATGCCGCGGCGGATGAGCACGACGCCGCAGTCTGTCGGAATAATGATCACCGCCACGGGAAGCGGATTCACGTAACTGATGTTGCCGCAATTGGCGCAGGTTTTGGGCCACGGCTGTTGCAAATCAAAGGCGGCGCCGCAGTAAGAGCAGTGGGAATTTTTGCTGTTCATGGGGCGAGACTAACACGACTCGCCCCCGAATTCCATAAACTTGTTTGCCGTCAATGCATTTCAAGCATTGGTCCCAGCAGCAGAATGCCCGCGGCCAGTACTCCTCCTGTGGATGCCAGCAGTACGCCGCGTTTGAAATTCTTTGTTCCGGGGGTGTACATCCAGAAAGAGGAAATCGCTAAAAATAAGAGGAGAATTCCATACAGGATCGCCACAAAATGGAGGACCGACCGGCTTGAAAGCATATGCAGGCCGTTCAATCTGGCCATCCACGAAGGGTACGTATCCGTTACGTATCTGGCCTCTCCGGTGGAGCCATCATAGGTTCCGGCATCAAAGTAAATGATGTTTCCCTCTTGCTTAACCAGCTTGAAATTGCGCAAATGAAGCGCACGTCCGATATCCTGTACGCTCAATCCGGGATCAATGTGCTTTTCCACATGTTGTTCGGATTTTAGAAATCCCTGGTCTCTGTACACAAGCACGATACCGCTCAGGCAATACACGACTGTCAGCCCGATGAGCAGGAAGCCGATATCGCGATGCAGCTTGCGCATTGTTCGTATTGCTGATTTTCCAGTTGCTTCTTTACTACATCCGGTCATTTTTTTCTCCCTCAGATATTCTGTTCATGCGCAACAATGGGCGCGTGGATACGTTTACGGCCCCTGATACGGGCACGCAGCGCTTTGATGTCTTCCAGTACAAGGTAGAGCGAAGGCACGAGGATCAGGGTCACGCCCGTGGCGAAAAGAATGCCGACACCGAGCGAAACGGCCATGGGGATGAGAAACTGGGCCTGCCGGGATGTTTCCATGATCATGGGAGCCAGTCCGCCGAAGGTCGTCAGGGTGGTCAGCATGATGGGCCGGAAGCGCGATGTGCCGGCCTGCAGTACGGCGTCATAGGCATTGATGCCCTTGGCGCGCAGCTGGTTGATGCAGTCGATGAAAACCAGCGAATCGTTTACTACCACGCCGGACAGGGCAACGATGCCCAGCAGACTCTGCAGGCTGATGCTGTAGCCCAGGAGCGCATGGCCGATGATGGCTCCTGCCGCACCGAAGGGGATGCTGCACATGACGATGGCGGGCTGGGTGTAGCTTTTGAACGGAATGGCCAGGAGCGCGAAGATGACGAGCATGGCCAGAATCAGCCCGGAAAACAGGCTGGAGGTGCCTTCGGCCATATCGCCCTGTTTGCCCTCGATGGAATAACTCAGCCCGGGGTATTTGGCCTGGAGCTGGGGCATGGTGTCCCGCAGGATGTCCGATAGCACCTGGCTGGTTTCGTTGTCCGGGGTCACGTCCGCGGTGACAAGCAGCGAGCGCTGGCCGTTGACATGGTTGATGACCGTGAAGGCGCGCCCTCTGGTGATGTTCACCACATTGCGCAGCGGCACCTCTATGTTGTCGGGCGTACGGACGATAAATTCCTCCAGGTCGAACTCAGAGATGCGTTCGCTTTCCGGACGGCGTACCACCACTTTGATTTCATTGCGTCCGCGCTGCTGCCGGACCACTTCCACGCCCTCGTAGGCGGCCCGGATCTGGCTGGCGATGGCATCCGCGTCCAGTCCCAGGCTTTCTCCCTGTGGTGTCATGGTGAAGTCGATCTGCTGCTTTCCCAGAGAATACCCGTCGTCGATGTCCGACACCTTGGGAAAATAGCTCAGCGCCTGGGCCAGCTCGGAAGAGGCCGCTTTCAGCTGGTCCACATCCCTGTGCGCAAGCTGAATCTCCAGGCTGTTGCCGCCGCCGGGACCCCCTTTGTCGGAGAGAAACAGGATGTTTTCCAGGCCGGGGATGGTGCCGGTTTTCTGCCGCCATTTATCAACGAATTCCTGCGTACTGATAGGCCGCGTTTCCGCGTCTGTCAGGTAGACCTGGATGGTCACCACGTGGCTGCCGGAAATATCCCGCCCGGCGCCGCCGATTTTGGCGTACACGCCCTGGCTGAGCCGGTCTCCGCCGTTTTCGGCAATGACCTCGTCGGCCGCGGCCAGCAGTCTGTCCCGTACGGCCTTGGTGTTGGCCACGGGCGATCCATAAGGCAGTTCCGCTGTGGCATAGGCATAGTCGGACTGAACGCGGGGCGAAAGAGTAAAGCCCAACCGTCCGCTGGCCACGAGCGCGCCGCTTAGTATCAATATGGCCAGCCCCGATGCTATGGTCAGGTAGCGCCAGGCCGAGCATCTGTCCAGCAACGGACGGTAGATGCGGTGGATGAAGAAAAACAAACCGTTGCTGACGCGTTTTTGTCCGCGCTGGATCAGGCCTGAAAGCCCTTTGTTTGCGCTTTGTTTCATATGAGCCAGGTGAGCGGGCAGAATAAACAGGCTTTCGATAAGCGAAATGGAGAAGACGCTGATGACCACGATGGGCATGGCGAACCAGACTTTGCCCATAACGCCGGGCATATAGAGCATGGGCACGAAAGCCACGATATTCGTCAGCACACTGAAGACCACGGGCCCGGAGATTTCCTTGGTGCCCCGAATGGCGGCCTGAAGCGGCGGCATGCCTTGTTCCCGCAAGGTGTAGACGTTTTCACCCACCACAATGGCGTCGTCCACCACGATGCCCAGGGCGATCAGAAAGGCGAACATGGTGATCATGTTGATGCTGACGCCCAGCGCGCCAAGGATGAGAAAAGACCCAAGAAAGGAAACCGGAATGCCCATGGCCACCCAGAAGGCCAGCCGGAGGTCCAGAAACAACGCAAGCACGAAGAACACCAGAACGAGCCCCAGAAAGCCGTTGCTCAGCAGCAGTTCCATACGTTGATTGAAGGTGATGGACTTGTCGTTCATGATGTTGATGTCCACCCCTTTGGGGAGCTGCAGGCGAAAATTCTCCAGTCTGGCTTGCACGGCCTGGGCCACGGAGTTCGGCGTCTGGTCGCCGACGCGGTAGACATCGAGCCGTACAGCGGGCTTGCCGTCGTAGGTGGTGATGATGTCCGAATCTTCAAAACCTTCGCTGACTTTGGCGATATCCGAGAGCAGCACCTGGGAGCCGTCGCCGGTGGTGACCACGGGCGTCCGGGCGAATTCCCGGGCGTAATCCTTGCGGTTTTTCATGCGTACGAGCACTTCGCCGGATGCGGTTTTCACTCCGCCGCCCGGCAGATCCACCGAAGCGTTGCGCAGGGTGTCGGCCACATCTTCCAGAGTCAGCCCCAGAGCGCGCAGCTTGTCCTGAGAGGGTTCGATATTGACCTGCAGGTCGCTCACCTCGGCCAATTCAACTTTTGTAATGCCCGTATCACTGAGCAGGTCGGTGCGCAGTTGCTCGGCCAGTTCCCGCAGCACCAGTTCGTCCAGCCGTCCGTAAAGCATCACGGAAAGGACATCATGGTCGTGGGAAGCCACGGTGATGATGGGCTCCTCGGCCTCGTCCGGAAAGGAGGTGATGCTGTCCACTTCGCTTTTCACATCCTGCAGCAGCCGGTCGATATTCGCTCCTTTCAGAGCTTCGATGGTCACGGTGCAGCTGCCTTCGCTGGAGGTGGAGGTCACCTCGTCCACGCCTTCGAGTCCCTGCACCGCTTCCTCTATGGCCAGGACCACGCCTTGCTCCACTTCCTCCGGACTTGCTCCCGAATATTCGACACTGACTTCCACCTCGTCCAGGGTGAAGTCGGGAAACACTTCCTGTTTGATCAGCATGGCGCACATCAGTCCGCCCAACAGCAGAAAGAGCATCAACAGGTTGGCGGCAACGGCGTTGGATGCCATCCAGGCCACGGGGCCTTTGGCTTGGGGAGCGCTATTCATGTGCGTCCACCGTATCGCTGACGCTGACCAGCTTGCCGCTTGCGGCGGACGTATTGGCCGCCTGGAGTTTCATGCCCGCGACCGGCGCGGAAAGGGTGGTCAGCACCACCTGCTCGCCGGGCTTCAACCCGTCCTGCAGGTAAATGGTATTTTCATCGCGCCAGACCGGTGCGACTTCGCGGATATCCAATGCCCCGTTTTCCCCAAGCACCCAGAGTTTCGCGTCATCTCTGAAAGCGCTACGCGGAATCGCGTACGAATCCGTCAGTTCGCCCGCATCTATGGAAACATTGACATAACTGCCCAGCAGCAAGGGCTTGCGTTGGGGATCTCCCTGCAGGTTCAGCGGATCTTTGATCTGGATCAGCACCCGGGCCATGCGTCCGTCTTCTTCCAGCCCGGGCAGCAGGCGAATGACCTCGCCCTTGATGGCATTGGCATTTTTCCCGCTGCCGCTGATCACGGTTGCCGTGGATCCTGGCGTATCGCCCGTGGCGGAGGGAAAAGAGATCCGGTCCAGGCGGTCTTCCGGTACGGATGCTTCCACCCAGAAGGCATCGACGCCCACAAGCGTGGCCAGAGCATCCTGGGCGGCCACTGTGGCGCCCAGGTCCGTGCTTTTGGTTTGCACCACTGACGCGAACGGCGCGGTGACATGCGTCCGCTCCAGGTCGATTTTAGCCTGCTGCAGTTTGGCTTTGGCAGACTCCAGTTCGGCTTTGACCTTTGCCAGATGCGGTTTGCGCATGATCAGGTCCACGTGATCGGGGTCTTTTTTTACCCCCAGCAGTTCCTTGCCCCATTCCTGCTTGGCGATGTCCTGGTAGCCCTCTTCGACTTCGACGTCGTATTGCGCCGTGGCCACTTCGTATTCCATTTCCTTGACGTTCATGGCGTAATCACGCGGATCGATCTGCAGAAGCTCCTGTCCGGCCTTGAACATTCCGCCCGGCATGAAGGCCGCGTCGACGGAAACCACCTCGCCTTCGAGCCGGGTGGTCAGCGTGATGCTGTGGGCGGCTTCCACAGTGCCCATCACCGGGATGGAGATGGAATGCGTTTCTTTGGCGAAGCTGGCGATCTCCACCGTGGGAATCACCGCTGCCGGGCGTTTTTTCTGGGCTTTCGGGGCTGTTTCGATCATGCCGAACGCCCCAACCGCCGCGACCAGCAGGATGACTGCCGGGATGAGCACCTTCAGGCTGCTGCAGCACAGGTGTATTAATCGTTTCATGACATGTTTCCTCTTTATTGGAAGAGTTGTTGGTATTTTCGGGTGCAGCAGGTACACTTGCGTATTCGGGCTATGCCGTTGCAATTGCCTGCACATTCAATACGCAGAAGAATACGCGGCAATTGTTCAGAGAATTTTTGCAGGCGGATAAAAAAAGTTAAAATCTGTTAAACGCGGTAAAACCGGCTTTTCTCATCGACCCGTACGCTGTAGAGAAATCCTATGGATACAAATAGCTGTATTTTGATCATTGACGACGACGATGAACTGCGCGACCTGCTCTCGGAATATCTCGAAGGGTACGGATACGCCGTGTCGACCCTCAGCTCCGGTGAAAAGGCCGTGGAGACCGTGGCCGCGCTGTCCCCTTGCCTGGTGATTCTGGATGTGATGTTGCCGCATAAAAATGGCCTGGACGTGCTGGGCGAGTTGCGCGGCCGGTTTTCCGTGCCGGTGATCATGCTCACGGCCAAGGGCGAAGACACCGACCGTATTGTCGGACTGGAACTCGGGGCGGATGATTATCTGGCCAAACCTTTTAATCCGCGCGAGTTGCTGGCGCGGATCAAAGCGGTTCTGCGGCGTATCGACCTGACGCCTTCCGATCCGGCTTCGCAAGCTGCGCAGGATCTGACGGCCGGCGGATTGAAACTGAGCATGTCCCGCCAGACGCTTGTTGTGGGGGGCGATGAAATAGAACTTTCCTCCACGGAGTTCCGGCTGCTCAAGGTGTTCATGGAGAATCCGGACAAGGCCATGACCCGGGACGAACTCATGAACCTGGTCTGGGACAAGGATTTCTCCGCTTTTGACCGCAGCATCGACGTCCACGTGCACAAGCTCCGTTCGTTGCTCAAACCCTACCAGGAACACAAGACACGGATTAAAACCGTCTGGGGTACGGGCTATCTTTTCGTGGGGGCGCGATGAAGATCAGCAAACTGTACCTGAAGATCCTTCTTGTCTTTGTGGCCGTGCTGGTGGTGGCGGATATCTTTGCTTTTCTGATCATCATTGCGGACGAAATGCCGCCGCACCGCATGCGCAGATTCACGGACAAGATGGAAATGGCGCGCAATCTCATCGAGCAGGAAATCCCGAATCCGCCGCAGGGCCCCACCGTGTTCGCAAGGGACATCAATCCGCTCATCAGCGTGCTGGCCAAGGGCAACAGCGCCGAGATATGGGTCACGGATCTGAAAGGCCGGACCCTGGCGAAAAGTTTTTATGACCTGGCGCCGGATTTGAAAGGCAAGCGGAAAGAGGCCTATCAGAATGAATCCAGCGGAATCCGGCTGTTTACCATCAAAAACGGGGATTCCCACTCGGTGTATATCACGGCTGAGATGCGCAAACAGGGCGGCAATCCGCTGCTGCTGCATATGTATTTGTCCCTGCATCCCCATCGGGAAGAAGTGTGGCTGCTGCACGGACTGCTGCTGATGACGCTGCTCAGCGCGCTTTTTCTGATTCCGGTCACCCGGACCATCACCCGTCCGCTGCACCAGCTGAGTGAAGCCGCGGACCGTCTGGCAGAGGGCGATTTTTCCCGGCGGGCCCCCGCAACAGGCAGGGATGAAGTGGCCATGCTGGCGCGCAAGTTCAATTCCATGGCCGCTAGCCTGGAGCAGATGGTTCTGTCAGGGCGCGAACTCACGGCCAACCTTTCCCACGAGCTGCGCAGCCCGCTGGCGCGGATGCGCATCGCGCTGCAGATAGCCATGGAAAAAGGCGAACAGGGCCTGGACAACGGCAAATATCTGGACAAGATCCAGTGCACCATAGAATCCATGGACGTGCTCATCGGCCATATCCTGGAGCTGTCCAAGCTGGATCTGCGCGAGCCGCCGCCGCGTACGGACAATGTGAACGCCAAAGCCTTACTGCTCTCGCTGCTGGACACCTACAGCCCCGTGGTGGAGCAAAAAAAACTCCAGATTGCCAAGCTGCTGGAAGACACGCCCAGGCTGCGCTGCCATGCGCCTTCCATCAGCATCCTGCTGGACAACGTACTCAGCAACGCCATGAAATATACCCAGGAGGGCGGCGCCATTCTCCTGAAACTCTGGTCGGACACCGTAATGCACATCGAGATCTGCAACGAGCATCCGTCCCTTTCCGACAAAGACCTGGCCGACATGTTCATCCCCTTTCACCGTCTGGATAAAGGCAAAGAAGCCGGAACCGGCCTGGGCCTGGCCACGGCCTCAAAACTGGCCGCCATCCACGAAGGAAGCATCACCGCCGCCTACGCCTCCGGCAGCGTCCGCGTGCAGATCGATCTGCCGTTTACGGCGGCAGGGTGAAGAGGACGTAAGAATTGTCTCAACTGTTCTAAATAATTGTAAAGCACTTGACGCCGTCATGAAAGCGTCACAGACCGGACGTAAGGTATCGATAGATTTGATTCAACGCATTGGGATGGACCGCTCTTCGTGTAAGGTATGCGAAGGGCGGTCCCCTGTTTTTGGAAGGAGAAGCCCGTTTTTACTGCTGCAGATAGGCCTTGATGCGGTCCCGGACGTTTTGCTCCAGGTTGCGGTACCAGAAGGCGAAATCGAATTTGTGCAGAACACCCGCGGGAAAGTGGCCGATTTCCAGTTTGTCCGGCGGGGTGGCGACCAGCGCGGAGGTCTTGGTATCGACGTACGCCCCGGTGTAGTGGGGGACTTCGCGGAGCACCGTGCCCTTGAAATCGTCAAAAAAGACCGCGCCGAGGTTCTTGTCTTTGTCCGCCGGGGTGGCGTCCGTTTTCCAGTTGAGCGGGTTGATGCAGATCGCGCCGGGCCGCAGCACTGGCGAGCCGGTGGCTCCGGGCGCCTGGGTGTTCCAGGAAATGACCACGCCCGTATCGTCCGCTTTCCGGGCGGGTTTTATCCAGGGGTAGTTCTTCAGATCCGCGTTCGTGATTGAAAAGCCCAGGACATAGGCGGCCACCAGTTTTTTTTGCAGCTGCGGGTCATTAAAGCGGCTGCGGAGTAGGTCGAGCATGACCACTGATCCCTGGCTGTGCGCGGCCAGAATAAAAGGGCGCCCCTGGTTGAGGAAGGCCAGGTAATAATTGAAGGCCCTGTGAACATCGTCCGCACCGATGCGGAAGTAACGGTTGAGGGTCATTTTTTCGTCGGGATTCATGCAGACGAAAGAGGCCTGGCGGTAATAGGGCGCGTACAGGTTGGCGGATCCTGAGAAAACACCGGCCTGGGCCTCGAGCAGCCCCCGTGCATCGGAGCGCAGTTTTTCATTGAAAATGTCCATGTTTTTCGGAGTGCTTCCGGCATAGATGGTGGGGTAGACGTAGAAGACGTCCACGGGCTTGTTCGGATCGGAGGGACTGGCAGCCCAGCTTTCGGCCAGCGTGTAATCGGGACAGGCGGGAATTTCGCAGGCATCGTTTATTTCGGCGCATGAGGCAGACGCGGGGAAAACGAGGTACAGCACTGCAAGGCAAAAGAGAAAGCACATAATGAGCATGGGGTTCTCCAGGATTTTTTGGAGCTGTATACCAACCCGCGTACTAGAGGTAAAGGAATGCGGCTGCGGCTTTTCCAGGGGAGGGGATGAGGAGCCTGCTGCCCGGCATTGCGGCGGCATCCCGACATGCCCTATGGAAGGGGAACGCCCAGTCCGAAGGTCCTTTTTTAGTCGTAGTTGCAATGCTGCGTGATCCATATTATTTCAATGCAGCTTTCCGAACCGTCGACCGGTTCCTTATCAGACGGATTTTTTTCATTCACCGCTTGCATGTGGAGCACAACGGATGGATAAAGATACGCAGCATATCTTGCAGACGACGTCCAACGCCTTGCGCCAGCGCGCTAAATTTTTTCGGGAAAGGAATCCCCAGGAACTCACCCAAGAGGATTTTTCCACTATTTCCAAATATATGGAAGGAATGGCGGATAACCTGGATTCCTTTGCCCAGGGGCGCAAGCGGAAGAAATTTCTCGTCGGACTGTTCGCCTTTCTGGTGTATCTCGGGGTTTTCGTGGTTTGCCTCGGCATGCTGTATTACCACTACAATCCCTTTGATGACAGGTATTACATCAAACTTGCCAAAGAGATACTTTCTGAAGACGCCAATGTGGATCTTTACGTGCAGGCTTTGAAGCTGGGCGTGTCCCTGGTGGGGACTTTGTTGCTGTTTCTGGTGGCCGTTTTTGTATCCATAATCATCAGCGGCATTCTGGGCATGATCCATTCCCGCCTGGGAAATTCTCTGGTGGAAGCTGTTCTTGCCGCGGCGCTTGTTGCCGGCATGTTTTACGTGTATATTGAACAGGTTTACAGCACCGGGTTGTTGATGAAATTATTATAGAGATCGCATGACTTTTTTACAAAGCCTACGATTACTGCTGGCGGCCAGCAATGTATAAATACTTATCCGTCCTTATAATAATAGGACTGAGTATTTGTATTGTCATGCAGTACGATGAATTAGCTCTGTTCCAGTCCCGTATGGATGCCTTGCAGCAGGATAATTGGGATTTACAACAGGATCTTGCCAGTGTGGAAGGTTTGGTCATAGGATGGCATATCGCATCCTACAAGGACAAGAATCAACTGATGGAGCTTTCGCGGCTCATCAAGCTGAAAGATCATTTGATCAACAGCATGCAGAAGGGAAAGCAACTGCTGGTCACGGCCTATACTGCCGACAGTACGGAAACCGACGAGACTCCCTTCATCACCGCCAGCAACACCCGTGTCCGCGAGGGCATTGTGGCAGTTTCCCAGGATCTGTTTGCCAAAGGCTGGGTTTTTGGGAAAAAAGTGTACATTGTCAATAAAGGCGTCTACACTATTGAAGATCTGCTGCATAAGCGTAAACGGAATCAGCTGGATATATTTATGAACAATAAAATGAAGGCGCTTAACTTCGGCCGTAAGAAATTAAAAGTTTTTTTGCTTGGTTCGTAGCCCGCCGGCTTTTCTCCCGACCATGTTGATAGATCTTCATACGCATACCTCCCGCTATTCGGCCTGTTCTGTTCTGGCTCCGGACGATCTTTGCCGTCTGTCCGCGGAGCGAGGGCTGGACGCCATCGTTATTACGGAGCATTTCGCTTTATGGGGTACGCAGGAGCGAAACGTCCTGCAGAGAAAGTTTCCGCAGTTGCGGATATTCCGGGGCGTGGAAATCAGCGTACGGGAAGGCTATGACGTTATTTGCATCACCGCGGAAGAGAAACTGGAGGTGATGTCCATGCTGTCCGTACTCGAAGTACGGGAACTGCTCGGCCCGGCCCTGGAAAAGTCCTTTTTGTTCGTGGCGCATCCTTTTCGCTTCAACAGCGAACTGACGCCCGGATTGCAGACCGTGCTGCGCAACGTGGACGGCATTGAGATGAATTCCATCAATATTTTCAAGAAGGATCCCGTTAAAAGCGCCGAGGGATGGTACCCGCGCAACAGGCAGTGCTACATCCGGGCGCTTGAAGACTACCCTTTGATTCCCCTCTACAATACGGACACCCACCATCCCTATTCCGTGGGCGGCATTGCCAGTTATCTGGAAACGGACGTCGTTCCTGAAGATGAAACAGCACTGGCCTCTCTGTTGCGGCGCACACCGGCCGTAGAGCGGCAAAATCCGGAAGTTATCGAGCGCTTTCTGCGGGCCTATGGCGCCTAGTGGTTTGGGAACTGTCGTAAAAAGCGAATCCGGCCACTTCGGCTTTGTTGGCCAGAAAATGGGAAACAAAACCGCGGTCCGAAGCCTCGATGCGCAGTTCTGAGAACGGCAGAGGCTCCTGGCGCTGGGCGTAGAGCAGCAAAGCCCTGTCGATGAACCCCGCATGAATAAAACAGACATTCAGCTTGGCGCGTTTAAGACGGCCCCGGCCTTCGGGCCAGACCAGCCGCAGGCGCAGGGATGGACGTCGTTGTTCGCGCCGGACCATCAGATTGCCCGTACGGATGAGCACTTCGCTCACGGTCTCTGTTTTTATATGCGTGATTTTGCCCAGAACAGCGGGAAAATCAGGATACAGAGCAAGAAAATAGAACTGATCCAGGCGCATGATAGTCGAGCGCACGGGGACATTGAGGAAAGAGGGCTGCTCCAGGTAGCGTTTGGCAAGGGCTTTCTGCAACTCTTCCAGCAGACTCGTATAATCTACAAGCACACCGTCCTCCGAACCGTCTCAGAATAAGGCTGAGACGTACTCTACACATCCATTTTATATTTTTTTGCCGCCATCTTCCGCCGCTTTTTGATGATGAAGTCCCAGAACAGTTCCGATTCCCGCAGGTTGGGATTGAGTTCGAGGGATTTTTCCAGGTTTTTCAAAGCCTCGTCCATGTCGCCTTTCTCATAATGCACTCTGGCGATGTTGTGGTAAAGATTTTCATCGGACGGGCTCAGATTCAATGCCTTGGTGTAATGTTTGAGGGCAAGATCGAAAATTTTATTTTTGCGCAGATCAATGCCGAAATCGTTGAACACATGTTTGTGCTCGGGGGCAAAATCGGCCTGCATGCCCGCGAGGTATTCGAAAAGTTCCACGGCTTTTTCAACTCGCCCGGCCTGAAGATGTTTGAGCCCGTCGGCGAAATCGTCCTGCATGTTCTGGATGATCTCCTTGATAGGCGCATCAAGCGTTTTCTGTTGCCGGGTTGCGTCCGCGGGCGGTGCTTCAGGAACGGGTTCCGGCTTCGGCTCCGAAGCGGGAAGGGTGTCGGTCAGTTCCAGCGGGGTGACGTCCAGGTCCAGCTCCTGATCGGGAACAATATCTGACAGCTCCAGCGGAGTATCGTCCAGCGCCAAAGGCTCATGCGCGCGTGAGGGGGCGCTGTCCTGTTTGGGGGAGGCAGGTTTTTGGACGGATTTCAAAGGGGCCTGCCGCGAATCGGACTGCTCTTCAGCGGAACTTTTCCAGATTGAACTGAACTGGGGGGAGGTGTGGTCGATGACGTATTCCGGTTCTTTGCGATAGAGTTCGAGAAATTCCTTGAGGGGAATGGTCCGCCGTTCGCCCGAAGGAATAAGGTTCTGGTTCAGCGGCTGCGCCAGCATGGTGTCTTCGTCGTTATCCCAGATGACCCAGAGCTTGCGCGCCGTACTGCCCAAACCGGTGACCCCCTTGGCGGCGGAACGCGGCGAATCCGTGGAATAGACTCCCCTGAGTTTTTTTTCTTCCATGCAAAGCCCCCCTAACCCTGTGCAATCGCCTGCCGGAAAAGGTGAAAAAATGTTCCGGCCACACAAATGGTAAAACGCATCTTATGCCGATGCGCGTGTAATAGTACATTTTGAAGACGCATAATTTGCAGATTCTATAATTTTGTGTGCCGATGTTCAAGGAGGTGATGCAATTTATGCATTTCAGGCGGCTCAGATGCGCTGGTCAGTGGGGAGTCACTGGTTCGCCGTCCCATGCGGGCAGAGCTTCCAGGTGCGGATGTATGGGCAGGGTAACGGAAAATGTGCTGCCGTGATGTACCACGCTGGTCACCTGGATGCTGCCTCCATGGGCTTCAACGATCATTTTGCTGATGGCCAGGCCTAAGCCCGTACCTTTGATGCGGAAATTCCAGTTGTCGTCCAGCTGGATGTATTTACCGAAAATAGAAGAGAGTTTTTCAGGAGGAATCCCTATGCCCGAATCCGTGACTTGAATCAGAACCGTGTTGCCCACTTGAAGAGCCCGGCAGTTGACACTCCCCTGGTTCGTATATTTGAGCGCATTGGAAAGCAGGTTGATGACGACCTGAATGATCCGGTCTGCGTCCCCCGTAAGCAGGGGTAAAGAGTCGGGAAGGTCCAGTTCGAGTGCAATGCCGGCCTGTTCGAAAAGGATGGAGACTGTTTGGGCCGCATGGCTGATGGCCCCGAGAGGGTCGAATTCTTCCTGCAGAAGCTGAATATTGCCGGATTCGATTTTGGCGATGTCCAGAACCGTTTCAATCAGGGACGTCAGCCGGACGCATTCCGTGCTGACTATGCCCAGATCGCGATTGATGCGCGCGACATGCTTCTCCAGCTCATGCTGCGGGAGTGTCGGATAAATTTTTTCCTCCAGCCGGTTGCGGATCATGGTCACAAAGCCGCTGATGGCTGTCATGGGCGTACGCAGTTCATGGGAAACCGAGGAAAGGAAGTCGGTTTTGTTTTTTTCCAGGGTCTGAAGCTCTTTGTTGGCTTGTTCCAGCTGGCGCGTACGCTCCTGGACGCGGAGATCCAGCTCCATGTTCAGACGGTGGAGAGCGTCTGCAATGACTTTATTGTCGTGGGAGGCTCTCAGCAGAGCCTGGATGCGCTCCGACAAGGCTTTTTGAAGCAGTAGAAAAGATTGCGCCAGGCGGGATATTTCATCCGGCGCGCGTTGCGCTAGTTGTTCCAGATGGCGCAATGACGGCGAGGGAAGAACGCAGTCCGTACTGCTGAGTTCTTTGGCAAAGTCCGTCAGGTCGACCAAGGGCGCGGTAAAGCGTTTGAGAATGAAAAACGTGGCGACAAGACTGAGCAGAAAGAGTGAAAAAATGATGACGACCTGCTTCAGAATCAGGTTCACGGCGTTTTCAATCAGATGCGTACGGGGCGCGAGATAGAGAACCTGAAGTTTGAGACCAGGATAGCTCGCAGAATACATATCGCTGGGGGCAAATCCCTCAAGAGACGGGACATAGGTACCTGATGCCGTGTTCAAACCGTATAAAGGCAACGAAACCCGTAAAAGAGAACGGACTTGTTTGATGGGCAGATCGCGGGGGAAAAGTGCCTTGTTGTCAGTGCGGTCCAGGAGGACAAGTGTTCCATTTTGTGTCGGAATACCGGCAAGGTAATTAATCAGTGAAGATAAAAAAGAGCGATGGAGCTCCTTCGCCTGCATTTTGATCCCCTCAGAGCTGGAAATACGCGCGACAATCCAGTTCCAGGGAGGAAACGAGGCGAAATATCCCCCATAGCTTCTGGCGGTTCCTTGCCTATCCTCAAGCCGGAAAGTCAGAAAATCGGTTCCTTTTTCCTGGCAGCCGCGCCTGGCCGCTGTCAGAATGTTTTCTCCCGCAATCGTCCGCGCGCGTAATAAAGATTTTGCCGCAGGAACTGAGGGGGGAAGGAAAACCGGTGTCAGGTCTTTGTCGACAACCAAAAAAAAATCATTGTTCGTGTTGGGATAGGACTGAAAAAAATCAAGCGCGAACTCCTGCTCCTGCTTTTTTGTTGATCTGCCGTTGTGGCTGCGTCTGTCGAGTTCTTCGAGCAATGGCCGCACGGTTGCAAGAGATTCCTCCAGTTCCTTGCGCTGATGAACGGTCATCAGATGCTTATGCTGGATCAGAATCTGGTGCTCGCCCTGGATCTTTTGCAATGACAGGCGGAGCAGGTTATCAGCCAGGGTGTTTTGTTCGATGCGGGAATGTTTCCAGATGGTTTTGGCGCTTTGCCAGCCTACAAGCAGCGAGGAAAAAGACATTACTGCCATGATCAGCAGGAATAGCTTGTGATAGATGGTGGCACGCGAAAAAAACTGCAGGACGCGCTGGAGCACTCTTTGAAAGATGCCGGTATCACGACTCATGCATGCTTCCCTCCGGAGTGCTGTTTGAAAGGTATCAGAGTGCTGACTACAGGAAAAAACTGAAGCGCTATAGGATTAAACCTACAGCAAGTCGGTGAAGCTGGCAATTGCAAAGGCTTTAATCAATACGGAAGAAACAAGCTTGTATTACGGAAACTGGTGAAACCTTGTTCGGCCCCGCTGGCAATCGGGACCGAACAGAGAATTTCACAAGGGGGGGGGTATGGTGACACTAGGTGTCGCAAAAATTATCAGTTGGAGATAACGTCGTTGGTAGGGTACGCGGATGGTTAGACCATGAAATCAAGTGCATCCTTTTGGTCGTTAGCCTCGGCAAAGACAATGGCGATTTCACACTTTTCGATAACATTCCAAAGCTGTGCTGTAAGTAACCTGATCATAGTCTTTCCTCTCCTTACTTTTAGCCTGCGCATATTACGCTGGCTCCCGTTGGTTGCCTTACTTAATACAAGCATCGTGCCAGGGCCGTCTTTTTTTGTAATACCTTGAAATTAAACGGTTATTTTTGGTCAACAAACAAGGGGAGAATGTTGCAGGATGCAACAGAAGCGGTTCTGTCTGTACGAACGCAAGGAGGAAAGCCCTGTTTGTCAGTACTTGGGGCGACGTGTTACAGAGGGTGTTGCAAAGTGAAATATGAGTTGCAAAATGCAACTGCAGGTAGGCTCAGGACTCCAGGCCCATTTTTTTTATTTTGCGCCACAAGGAAACCCGGTCGATACCCAGAATTTCAGCGGCCCGCGAACGGTTTCCCTCAGTCATACGCAGCACGTCTTTAATATACTTTGTTTCGACATCGGCCAGAGTGGGCGGATTCTCCAGACAAAAAGCGCTGTTCAGAGAGCAATTGGGATTCTGGAAGCGTTGCGGGAGGTGTTCGCGTTCGATTACCTGGCCGTCGGCGATGACCACGGCGCGTTCGATGATATTTTTCAGCTCCCGAACATTGCCCGGAAATTCGTAATTCATGAACAAGGACATGACTTCGTCCGAGATGCGTATCAGGGGTTTCTTATAGGCTTTGGCGTACTGTTCGAGAAAAGAATGGCAGAAAAGGGGGATGTCGTCCCGGCGCTGGCGTAGCGGCGGGATGCGCAAGGTAAAAACATTGAGCCGAAAGTAAAGATCCTCGCGAAAAGCGCCTGAGCTGACCGCGTCCCTAAGGCCGCGGTTTGTGGCGGCAATCACGCGGACATCCACGGGAATTTCCTCTGTGCCGCCCACGCGGATAATGGTTTTTTCCTGGAGTACGCGCAGCAGCTGGATCTGGTTGGAGTAGGGCATATCGCCTATTTCATCCAGAAGAACCGTACCGCCGTTCAGTGCTTCGAAAATACCTTTTTTCATGCCTCTGGCGCCGGTGAAGGCATCCCGTTCGTGCCCGAACAGTTCGTTCGCCAGAAGCTCCTCGGTAAAGGAGCCGCAGTTGATGGCCAGAAACTTGTTGTCCGCGCGCTGGCTTTCGTGATGGATCAGTTTTGCCACCAGCTCCTTGCCCGTACCTGTTTCGCCGCGGAGCAAAACAGTGCAGTCCAGAGGCCCGACCCGGGCCATCAGCCGTTTCAATTCCTGCATCTGGTGGCTTTTGCCTATCAGCTGCGGTCCCTTATAGCCTTTGACAAAGTCCCGGAGTTCATCCAGCTCGTACTGCAGCAAAACTTTTTCCCGGGCCTTCTGCACCTGCGCGCGGACTTTGTCCAGATTGTAGGGCTTGGCCAGATAATCGAAAGCACCGCGCCGCATAGCTTCCACAGCCCGCTCAATGGAGGTGGAACCGGTGATGATGATCACCACGGTGGAGGGCCAGGATTCCTTGACCCGTGAAAGCAGGCGCAGCTCGCCGAGACCGTCGGTGTGCAGGTCGGTCAGCACCAGGTCGTAGGAATGATCCTGCAGCAACTCAATGGCTTTTTCCGTGGTGTCGCAATGCATGACCTGGCAATGCTCTTCGCGCAGCGTGTCTGCCAGTTGCAGCAACGAAGTCGGGTCATCATCAACAATCAGGGCAGTTAGTGGATTCATTGGACAAAAATAGCAGGGAAGCCGAAAGATGAAAAGTGCCCCTGCAAAAGCAACGGGCTTCCCTTTGTAATATAATTGCGCGTATAAGGGATCCGAACGAAGAGAAACAAACCACATCAACCAGGAGGAGCCCGATTCATGCCGTTATATGAGGAGTTGCAGAAAATCAGCCGCCGCCCGGAGCCCCACGCTTATTATACGACTCCGGAATTGTGGAACGATCCCTACGTCTCGCAACAGATGCTCGCATTACATCTGGATCCCAACCAGGGGCTGGCATCGCGTACGGAGGAGAAAATCGCCGCGTCGGCGGAGTGGATCGCCGGCCGTTTTCAACTGGGACCGCAGACGCGCGTCTGTGATTTCGGTTGCGGACCGGGGCTGTACACGCGGCGTTTCGCCGAAAAGGGGGCCAGTGTCACCGGCATTGATTTTTCCGAACGTTCCATTGCCTACGCGCGCAAGGTGAACCAGGAAAAAGAGCTGGGGATCCGGTACGAACTGCAGAATTATCTGGAGGCCGACGTGCAAGGGCCTTTTGACCTGATTACCCTGATATTCTGCGATTTCTGCGTACTCAGTCCGCAGCAGCGCGAACAACTGCTGCGGGTCATGCATTCGCTCCTGGTTCCGGGAGGGCACCTGCTGCTTGATGTGGTTACCAGAGCTTATTTTGCGGCCACACCGGAACAGCAGAGCTGGGAGCAGGTCGCTCAAAACGGTTTCTGGGCATCCGGTCCGCATCATGTGCTCAAGAAAACGTTTCGTTACGAACAGCAGCATCTGCTGCTGGACAAGTTCGTGATTCTGGAGCCGGGTTGCCGCAAAGAGAGTTACAACTGGCTGCAATGCTACGACCTGGAAGATCTCCGGGAAGAATTCGCCGCCGGCGGTCTGCGGATAATCGAACAGTATGCGGATGTCGCAGGAACTGCCTGGTCGGCGGACTCCAGAGAGTTGGCCGTTGTCGCAGTGAAATAACTCTCAGGCAGGGCCGGTATGCCGAGGCCCTGTCATTTGTTCAATCAGCCGGATTGAAACTTACAGAGGAAAGCTCATGAAACCTAAGGTTCTCATCACCTGCCAGATACCGTTTTCCGGAGTGGACCTGCTGCGCCACGAGTGCGAGGTGGTGGTCTTCGGCGACCAGCCCCTGCCCTATGAGCTGTTGTTGGAAAAGGTGGCGGAATGTCAGGGCGTCATCGGTCTGGCCACGGATCGGATAGACGCGGCGTTTTTCTCCGCGGCTTCCTGCCTGAAAGGCTACGCCAATTATGCCGTGGGCCATGACAATATCGACATGGCCGAAGCCACGCGCAGGGGAATTCCCGTATCAAATACGCCAGACGTGCTGACCAAGGCCACGGCGGAACTGGCCTGGGCCTTGTTGTTCGCCGTGGCTCGCCGCGTGGTTGAAACGGACAGGGTGATGCGTACGGGCGAATGGCCGGGTATGGGCCCCATGCTGTATATCGGTAGCGGCGTTTCGGGGAAGACGCTGGGGATTTTCGGCTCCGGCCGCATAGGCACCGCCATGGCGCGCATGTCCGCAGGGTTCGGCATGCGGATTCTGTATACGAATGAATCAGGCCACAGGAACGAGGTGCTCGATCAGCAGCTCGACGGGCGTCTGGTGGATTTTGACGAACTTCTCGCGGAGTCGGATTTTTTGAGCCTGCACGCGCCGCTGAACAGGGAGACTAAACACAAGTTTGACGCCGCGGCTTTTGGAAAAATGAAAGATACGGCGTACGTCATCAACACGGCCCGCGGAGCGCTGATCAAAGAGGATGACCTGGTGGCGGCTCTGCGCAGCGGCGAAATAGCCGGAGCCGGGCTGGATGTGTATGAGTTTGAACCCCGTGTGACGCCGGGACTGACCGGATTGCATAATGTGGTGCTGGTGCCGCACATCGGTTCGGCCACACGCGCGGCCCGCAGTCAGATGAGCCTGCTTGCCGCTCGCAACATGCTGGCCATGCTCAGCGGAAAGCGCGCTGAAAATTGTCTGAACCCCGAAGTGTATGGTTAAATGCAGGCGGACAGCAGCGTTAGCGGGTAATTGAACGGCCCCGGAGCGGCTTTGACTTCTGCGAATTGATGCGTATAGTTCCCATACTGCGCGAAGCTGTTTGAGCGGATCGTGCAGGGCATTTGCCTCCGGGGGGCAACCATTGCTGCTCCCTTGTCTGGATCAGGAAAGGCCGTATTTTCAAGATGTGTTTTAACAAGGAGAATAAAAATGCAGGTACGTACCGATGTGAAAGCAGGCGACAGGAGTTACCAGCATTGGTCGTGGGGGCGCTGATAAGCGCGGCCCAACACTGATGATCAGGCCGCGATTCAGCGGCCTTTTTTGTTGCAGTATCTCCAAATGAAGGAAACGAGGAAGGATAATGAAGCCCAAGGTATTCATCACGCGCCAGATTCCGCTTGCAGGAGTTGAGTTGCTTCGCCGGGAATGTGAAGTTGAAATGTTTGAAGACCGCCCGTTGCCGCGGGAACAGTTGTTGAAAAAGGTCACGGATTGCCAGGGGGTGATCGGCGTGTTGACGGATAAGATCAACGCCGAATTTTTCGACGCCGCGCCGAACCTCAAGGGGTACGCCAACTATGCCGTGGGGTTCGACAATATCGACGTGGCCGAAGCCACCCGCCGGGGCGTGCCCGTATCCAATACGCCCGACGTGCTGACAGACGCCACCGCGGAACTGGCCTGGGCTTTACTGTTCGCAGTGGCCCGGCGCGTGGTGGAAACGGACAAGGTGATGCGCTCGGGACAGTGGGACGGCTGGGGACCTTTGCAATATATCGGCGGCAACGTTACCGGAAAAACTTTGGGCATTTTCGGCGCCGGACGCATCGGAACGGCCATGGCCCTGATGTCCAAAGGGTATAAGATGCGCGTATTGTATACCAAAGCCTCGGGCCGCAGAAATGCGGTTCTGGATTCCGAACTGGGTGCGGAGCTTGTTTCCCAGGATGAACTCCTGGCTGAATCCGATTTTATCAGTCTGCATGCCCCGCTGACCGAACAGAGCCGCCATGCCTTTGACTCCACGAGCTTCAAAAAAATGAAAACGAGCGCCTACATCATCAATACGGGGCGCGGACCTTTGATAAATGAAGACGATCTGGTGGAGGCTCTGCGTACGGGAGAAATCGCCGGTGCCGGACTGGACGTTTACGAGTACGAACCCAAGATGGCCGCGGGACTGGCCGAACTGACCAATACGGTGCTGCTGCCGCATATCGGTTCCGCCACCAGGGTCGCCCGCGATGAGATGAGCCTGCTGGCAGCGCGCAACATTCTGGCCATGATCAAGGGAGAACGTGCCGAGACCTGTTTGAACCCTTCAATTTACACTTGATTTTTGAGGGCTTTTTTCGGAAAGGATAATTGAGCTGCCCGAAGTGGTGTGTTAGACTTTCAAGGTCTTTTTATACGCCGTTGCGCGGTATCGGAAAACGGATGCCGCATCCTGGTATGGAACGTTTAAGAAAAAATGGGGATCTTATGTGCTCAGCGTGTTTTAGTTCCAAGGATCGCCCGGCGCAGGGACGGGGCGCGTATCTATGCTGCTGTCTGATGCTGGTGGCGATATTGGCTCTGGCTGCGCCTTTTGCCGCCTGGGCCGATGACCACAAGGCCGCCGGCGACAAACCCGGACCTGATCAGGCGTTGCAGATGTTGCAGGAAGGAAACAAACGTTTTGCTTCCGGTAAATCCCTTTTGCCCAACCTGGATGCCCCCCGGCTCAAGCAGGCCGGTACGGAAGATCAGGGCGCCCACGCCTATGCCACGGTGCTGGCCTGTTCGGATTCACGTGTGCCGGTGGAGCGGATTTTCGACGCCGGAGTCATGGATTTGTTCGTGGTACGCGTACCGGGAGGCGTAGTCCGTACCGATGAAGCCGGATCCATAGAATACGGACTGGCTCATGTGCATACGCCCGTACTGGTGGTTCTGGGGCATACGCATTGCGGCGCAGTCAGCGCCATTGCCAACCGCCTGCAGGGAGATGATCACGAACTCGAGCGCAATATTCCTCCCCTTATCGCTCCCATCCGCGCGGCGGTAAGCCGGGCCATGGAAGAGCATCCCAAGGCCGAAGGCAAGGAACTGATGGCCTATGCCACTGAAAACAACGTCTGGCAGTCCATCGAAGATCTCTTCCGTCTCAGCCCGGCCACGCGAGAGCTGGTCAAGACCGGGAAAGTCAAGGTGGTGGGTGCCGTCTACGATGTGGGTACCGGTCTGGTACGCTGGCTGCCCGAGGAGAATACCGCAAAGTTATTGGAAAAAGCCGAGGCGGATCCTGAAAGCGCCCAAGAAGCCATGGTACTCTACGGCAAAGGCGTAAAGCCTTCTCCTGCCGAAGTTCTGGAGACCCTCAAGCAGGGCAACGACCGTTTCGTGGCCGGCGAATCCCAGCACCCGCACACCGATAGCGCACGTCTGGAGCAGGCGGCCAAGGAAGATCAGGGCGACCATGCCATTGCCACAGTGCTGACCTGTTCGGATTCCCGTGTCCCGGTGGAATATATTTTCGACGCCGGAGTCATGGATCTGTTCGTGGTCCGTGTGGCCGGAAACGTGGTCCGTACCGATGAGGCCGGATCCATAGAGTACGGGTTGGCTCATGTGCATACACCCGTTCTGGTGGTTCTGGGGCATACGCAGTGCGGCGCGGTCACGGCCGTGACACAGGCCCTGCAGGGGCATGGCCATGTGCTGGAGCATAATATCCCGCCGCTAATCGGACCCATCAAACCGGCTGTGGAAACCGCCATGAAAGAATACCCGGAACTGGCTGAATCCGGCAAGATCGTCCCCTATGCCATTGAACAGAATGTCTGGACATCGGTTAAGGATCTTTTTCTGCGCAGCCCGGCCACCCGCGAACTTGTCAAAAGCGGCAAAGCCCTGGTGACGGGCGCCATATATGATGTCAGCACCGGCAAGGTAAGCTGGCTGCCGCTTGAAAAGGTCGACGCCATACTGGCTGAGGTCGAGGCGGACCCCCAGCGCGCTAAAAACGCCATGGCCAAGCCTGACGCGTGTCCGGCTGTTTCCGGTCAGGCGCCGGAGCATACGCTGTAACCGCGACCAGTGGCAGATGTCCGGATTGCTTGTTTCAGATAGCTAATAGAAAAGGTACCAACTCGTGACGCCACGGAGAACGATATGAAGGTGTTCAAGGTTTCCACTGTCATTTATGTGATCATCGCCGTCACCATTGCCCTTGCCCTTGTGGCCACTCAAAGCGGCAAACCCAGCCCCGAACGGGCGCTGCGGATGCTGCAAGATGGCAACAAACGCTTTGCGGCTGGAAAATTGCTGCATCCGCATACCGGTGTGGAACGGATGCAATTGGCTGATACGACCGACCAGGCCGACCATGCTTACGCCACGGTGTTGACCTGTTCGGATTCGCGCGTACCCGCGGAATATATTTTCGACGCCGGAGTCATGGACCTGTTCGTGGTTCGGGTGGCCGGCAATGTGGTCAACACGGACGAAGCAGGGGCAATAGAATATGGGCTGGCCCATGTGCGGACGCCGGTTCTGGTGGTTTTGGGCCATACGCAGTGCGGTGCCGTCACGGCTGTGGCCAATGCCATGCAAGGCAAGGGCGGCAAGGTCGAACGGAACATTCCGCCGTTGATCGCATCCATCGAACCTGCGGTGGAAGAAGCCTTGCACAAGCATCCGGACCTGGCCGGTAAGGATGCGTTGATACCTTATGCCGTGGAAGACAATATCTGGCTGGCCATCCGCAATCTGTTTAAGCTCAGTCCGGCCACTCGCGAGATGGTTGCCGACGGTGACGTCAAAGTCGTAGGCGCCATTTACGACGTCGGGACGGGCAAGATCCACTGGCTGCCGGAAGACAAGGTCAAAAAGATTCTGGCGGAAGTGAACAAAGACCCGGATCGATTTGTAAACCCCATGGCCCTGGCCGATTCGTATTAATCCGTACCGCAACCTAACAGAGTGGATGTTACCATGAATCATACGACACATTCGACGCCGTCCAGAGATGTCGGCATGCTGTTATGCTGGGTGACCCTGGTGGTGGCGCTGGTGCTGCTGGCTGTTTTGAAACCGGCCGGTCATGCCGTAAAAACAGATCCTGATGCAGCCCTCTCCAGACTGCAGGAAGGCAACGAGCGGTTCGCCGCGGGAGAATCGGCTTATCCGCACCTGGATGCCAAGCGACTGGCCCTGGCGGGCAAAGAGGACCAGGGAAAACACGCTTTTGCCACCGTGGTGGCCTGTTCGGATTCCCGCGTACCTGTTGAACGTATTTTTGATGCCGGTGTGATGGATCTTTTTGTGATTCGTGTGGCTGGTAACGTCATCAATACGGATGAGGCAGGATCCATAGAATACGGGCTGGCGCACGTACATACGCCGCTGCTGGTGATTCTGGGGCATACGCAGTGCGGCGCCGTGACGGCCGTCACCAAAGCGCTGCAAGGGCACGGACATGCGCTCGAGCGGAATATTCCGCCGCTCATCGCACCCATCAAACCCGCTGTTGAGCGGGCCATGAAGGAACACCCCGATCTGGCCCACGGCGGCGACATTATTCCTTATGCCATTGTGGACAACGTCTGGCAGGCCATAGAGGATCTCTTTATGCAAAGCGCGGCTTCCCGCGCCCTGGTGGAAGAGGAAAAAGTCAAGGTGGTCGGCGCGATATACGATGTCGGCACCGGCAAGGTTTCCTGGCTGCCCGAAGAGCCGGTGGAGGAGATTCTGGCCAGCGTCGCGGACAATCCCGAACGCTCGATGAGCCCGCTGGCCGTGGAGACGGAAACCAAACAAGCCGCGCACACCCAGTAACCGGCTGAAAAAGAGTGTTTATACAGGCCCGCTCACTACAGGCGGGCCTGCTTCTTTTGTATCCGGCCTTGTGCTGTTCAGGTTCCGTAGCGTATACTGAGTGCTTGTTTTTGGGGTTGACTCGGCTGTTCGAGGGATTATCAAGATAGAGCGTACGTATTGTATGCCTCGCTGTTCAGATTTTTGAAGATTTTGTCCCGTCGACTTGTCGCAGCAAGGCGCAGATCCCGCAAACAGGCCTCCCAAGGACAGCTTTACTCCCGGTAAAAGAGAAGATACGAAGAGCGCCTGGCGTATCTTCCGGAGGGCAACCATTTGGCCGAGCACCAGGGGATCGGTATCCTCTGGGAAGCATTCATTTGCTTCTTTCCGACGAGGCACGGCCAGAAAAGCAACGTTGTGCACGCACGCCCCGGCGTGCGGAGCAGGCGTGTGCTTTCAGGGAGCGGGTCGGAAAAACTCCGCTCTCCTAATTATTTGAAAAGGATGGGAACAATGCCCCGTAAAGGACCACATATATCGATTAGTTCCGAGTACTTAATTCCACGCGTTCTGGGCCTGACGGCAAAGGAATTCAGCTCCTGGCCCGATGATGTTCGCGAGCTTGGTCTGGAGATCTCGGAGGAGCTTTTTTTAGTCCGCTACAATCCGTTTATTGATCCGGGCCTCGTATACCTGAGCGTCAATTCCAGGTTCAAGCAGGCCCAACCATCGCTTTCCAGCGACTATATCAATATTTTGGACGGCAGCATCCAGCGTTTCTGGCGCAAGTACCGTACGGATCAGGATTTTCGCAAGGAACTCGTCTACCGCCTGCGGCAGAAGCTGGCCAAGGAAGACGTCAGTACCCGGCCCAACGTTCTGGTGGAATCCGCCACGGATGCTACGGACCTGCGTATGGAGTTGCCGTTGCTGGTGGTTTCGCCCACGAGTACTGAGCAGATTCAGTACGTGGTCCGGCTGGCCAATGAAATGGGCTTTGTGATCGTACCGCGCGGAGGCGGCTCGGGATTGACCGGCGGCGCCATCCCGGCCAGCGACAGGACGGTGATCCTCAGCCTTTCCAAGTACAAACAGATCACGGACATCAATCCAGAGGAATTGCTCGTCTGCGCCCAGTCCGGCGTGATCACCAGCGATCTGATCAAGGCTGCGGCCGAACAGGGGCTGTTGTTCACTGTGGACCCGGCTTCCAAGACGGCTTCCTCTCTGGGCGGCAATATCGCCGAAAACTCGGGCGGGCCTTTCTGTTTCGAATACGGCACTACCATCGACAACATCCTCAGTTACCGGATGGTCCTGCCGCAGGGCGATCTCATCGAGGTCCGACGCAAGAGCCATCCGCGTCATAAGATTCTCGAGGACGAGACGGTCACGTTCGAGGTTTTCAATGTGGAGGACTCGGGAGTACTCGGCGAGTTGCGCGAGACCATTGTTCTGGATGGCCAGCAGATTCGTACGCCGGGTTTGGGAAAAGACGTGACCAATAAATTCCTGGGCGGCCTGCCTGGGGTGCAAAAAGAAGGCGTGGACGGCATTATTACGGACTGCTGTTTCACGGTCTATCCGGAGTTGCAGTTCTCGCGGACCATCTGCCTGGAATTTTTCGGACGTTCCATGCACAACGCCATGCTGGTCATCAAGGACCTGGTCAAACTTCGGGACAAGATCCGCGAAGAGGGCGATCAGGTAAAGATGTCCGCCCTGGAAGAGTGGAACATCAAATACGTCCAGGCCATCAACTATGTGAAGAAATCCGTACAGTACGAGGGCGACCCCATTTCCGTGCTGCTGCTGCAGGTGGATTCCAATGACGCGCAGGCGCTGGAGTCCGCGGTCATCAGTATCGAAAACATTGCCCAGCCTTATGAAAACGTTGATGTTTTCGTGGCTCAGGACGCACGCAAGGCGGAAATTTTCTGGGAAGACCGGCATAAACTTTCGGCCATTTCCAAGCGCACTTCCGGATTTAAGATCAACGAGGACATCGTCATTCCGCTGGAAGTGGTGCCCGAGTTCGCGGATTTTCTCGAACAGCTCAACCTGTTCTACATGGCCAAGGCCTACCGTCTGGCTCTGCATATGGTCACCGAGCTGCCCTGGATGCCCGTGGAGGACGAGTTCCTGGTCATGGAGCAGGATTTCGCGGCGCGCGTCCTCAAGGGAGACATCAGCGCCAAGGAACTCAACGACGAAGAATTGGGCATGCAGGCCCATTACTTTTTCAAGGATTTGCAAAGCCGGTATCCGGGTATGCAGGGCGAGCTGCAGAAGATTTTCGAGGACATGCAGGCCACGCGTATCGTACTGGCCAGCCACATGCACGCGGGAGACGGCAACTGCCACGTGAATATCCCGGTCAATTCCAATGACCATAAGATGGTCCGCAACGCCGAGGCAGCGGCCGAGGCGGTGTTCGGCAAGGTGCTCGAACTCAACGGCCAGGTTTCGGGCGAGCACGGCATCGGCATCACCAAGATCAACTTTTTGTCCGAGGACAAGATCAAGGCGCTGAAGGCCTATAAAAAGGAAGTGGACCCCAACAACGTGCTCAATCCGAGCAAGCTGACCCAGCGCCAGCTGCCGGTGAAGCCCTATACTTTCTCGTTCAACAGGCTGATTCAGGATATCCGCAAAAGCGGTCTGCCCGAGAAGGAGCGGCTGATCAACCTGCTGCAGAATATTCAGGTCTGCACACGTTGCGGGAAATGCAAGCAGTTCTGCCCCATGTATTATCCGGAGCGTTCGCTGATTTTTCATCCGCGCAACAAAAATATCAGCCTCGGTGCGCTTATCGAGGCCATCTACTACTCGCAGGTCAACCGGGGCGAGCCTGACAAAGGCTTGATGAACGAACTTCGCAGCCTGATGGAACACTGCACGGGCTGCGGCAAATGCACGGCGGTGTGTCCGGTCAAGATCGATTCGCCGGAAGTCATGCTGCATTTGCGGTCGTTTCTGGAGGATAAGCATTCGGGCGGCCATCCCATCAAGACCAAGATACTCAGCTATCTGGCCGCGGCGCCGGCCAAGCGCGTTCCTCTGGCGGCCAAAGCCGCGAGCGTCGGTCAGAATGTCGCCAACAAAGCCGTGGGGCTTGTTCCGGCCAAGTGGCGCGAACGCTTCAATAATCCGTTGTTTTCCGGACCCGGACCGTTGACGCATTTTTCCAACCTGGTGCAGACCCTGCACACGGAGCGCGGTTCCATTTTCCTCCCCAGGGCGCAGACCGTGGGACGCAGCGAAGCAGTGCTCTATTTTCCGGGCTGCGGCGGCGGGTTGTTTTACAAGTCCATCGGCCTTGCAGGCATGTTCCTGCTGCTGCGTACGGGCTTTGGCGTGGTCATCCCGCGCGAGCATCTCTGCTGCGGGTATCCGTTGCTTGTAAGCGGCAGCGAAGAGGCCTACACCACCAACCAGGCCCGCAACATTTTTGCGTTTCGCAAGTTGCTGGACGAAGCCAGAGCGGAAAATGTGCACATCCGGTCGATTCTGACGGCCTGCGGTTCGTGCCGCAGCGGCCTGCAGCACTACGAGCTGGGAATGAACCTCAACGAAGAACTGGGGCTCAAGGATGTGGTGCAGTTTCTGCTGGAGGTAAATCCGGCGCCGGAAAAACTGGCTATGGCCGGTGAAAAGTTGCTGTACCATGCGTCCTGCCATGCCGAGTGGAGTGGTGTGAAAGCCACAAAAGCGGCAGCGACGTACCAGAAAGCACTGGAGGACATCACCGGCGCATCCGTCAGCCTGAGCCCGCGCTGTTGCGGCGAGTCCGGCCTGGGGGCCATGACGTCGCCCGAGCTGTACGCCAAGCTGCGCAGCCGCAAAAAGGAACAGCTTGAGAGCGACCTGCGTTCCTATGATGTGGGGAAACCCATTGTGGTGGGCTGCCCGTCCTGCAAGATCGGCATTCATCGTAATTTGATTTCCATGAATGATTCGCGCGAAGTACTGCATACGCTCGAGTTTCTGGCGCGGCTCTGGGAAGGCGAGGACTGGCAGCCGCGTTTTGTGGATGCGGCCAACAAGGCCATTACCCGCGGCACCCCCGTCCGGGTGCTCAATATGGATTAGAGTCTCTTCTTCAGTCAGGCTGTGCTTCAAATGCGTTGGTCTGAAAAAAGAACGCTTCAACGGCCCGTGGACCTGGCAACAGGTTCGCGGGCCGTTTATATTCGGAAGTCAGTTTTGAGACTCTTGGGGTAGCTGCTTGCTGACTGTGCGCATCAGGGCCTGCGCATCCGGATGCTTGGGGTTTTGCTGCAGCAGTTTTTTCAGATAATGGGCGGATTGCTTGTATTCATGCAGCATGAAATGGAGCTTGGCGATGTTGTAGCAGACGGTCTGATTCGCCGTATAGAGCTTGGGATTGATGGCCAGGGCGCACTCTATGGCTTTTATGGCGTCTTCGGCTTTTCCCCCATCCATGTAGGCCATGGCCATGTTGTAGAACAGGCCTTCATCGTCAGGAACGACCTTTATGGCATGTTTGTAGTAGGCTACGGCCTCTTCCCAGCGTCCTTGTTTGCGAAGGGACAAGCCCAGTTTGTTGTACATGACCATGTCGTTGGGATCCAGGAGATGTTCGCGGAGTTCAAGAGCCTTGGTCAGGTATTTTTCCGAAAGTTCGGCGGACGCACCGTATACGGCGTCCACAACAGTCGTGGCAATGGTCGCCAGTGCGGCCGGAGCTTCTTTGGACGCGTACTGCAGAGCCTCGTCAAAATAGTGTTCAGCCTGGTGCAGCTCTCCCTTGGTCACATGAATCCGGCCCATTTCGGTTTTACGCTTGGCGTTTTGCGGGCTGATTTCGTCGAGTTTGCGTAAATATTCCAGATATTTTTCGTTGTCTGTTTCCTTATGGACCCTGGCAAGCCTCTTGAGCGGGTCCAGAAAAAGCGTTGAATTCTGATGGGCCTCTTCATAGCTGTTGATGGCATCGTCGCGTCTTCCCAGCTGAAATTCCGCATCACCTCTGATCATCAACCCCGTAGGGCTGTCAGGCTTGATTTTCAGGATGGCTTCGCAGATCTGCAGTACTTTTTCATATGCGCCTAAAGCCAGGTTTTCTTTGGCCTCGTCGACAAGCTTGCGCAACTTGCCCTGGGGTTTGATGGTGAAGGCCATTTTCTGGATCAGATTGTTGGTCGAGACCGGTTTGGTAATGACGCTGTCCACTCCGATTTCATGCAGATAGATGAGATTGCTCTGGTCAGTCTCAGAAGTGAGTACGATGACTTTTGGGATAGGCTTGACGCGCTTTACCTGCTTGATGAAATCCGTATTGACCTGCGCGTTGAACATGCGTTCGGCGAAGACGAGCAGGGGTATTTTCATACCCGCTTTTTTTTGAATGACTTTGAGCGCCTGCTGCGTATCCTGGTAATGCAGTACGCAGTCGACTTTTATATCCAGGGTTTTGTACATCAACGCGCGCAACAATTTGAAAAAAAGCGGATCGTCCGAAACAACAATGACCTGGGCATTGTTTGTTTCAATATATTCCTTCACGATAGTATCGTATACGAGCGTGGGGGGTTTCTTTTTTGGGGTGGCCTTCATGCCGATACGCGCGAGTTGTTTGATTATGACATCGCGTTCAAAAGGCTTGCCGATAAATCCGTCGCATTTTGCACGGGCGCAGCTGACGATGGTTTCTTTGTCGCTTTTGGCCGTGACCACAAGAATCCTGGCGCGGTTGGAGGGCGGGATCTTCAGTTCTTTTTCCAGGCTGCGCATACGGATTAAAATATCAAGTCCGTCGCAGTCCGGGAGTCCGAGGTCGAGACTGATGAGATCGTAAGGCGTTTGGTTGGCAAGGGCTTTTTGAAACTGGCCGAGAGCTGCAGCTCCTGTTTCTACAGAACGGCATTCGCCAATGCTGCCCATTATTTTTTGCAGCTTCATCCGGCTGGTTATCTCGTCGTCAACAACAAGAATTTTCATGAATACTCTCAAAAAATGTCGGATATTGCATTAGAGGAAAGCAAAGTCCGACACGGCGAGCTAGAAGGAAAAAGAGACTCATATTTCTAAATCTAAGTGTGACATGAATCTTTTTCAATGTCCATTGATGCGCTGAAACAGTGCTTATCAAATAGACATAATTGATTTGTGATCCACGGAATTGATTGAATCTGGCATACTTGCGCTGGTGTACAGTTGTTTTATGGAACTATTTGTCTGAAACGAAAAGTATTAAAGGAATAATCATGTATAGCATTTCAAAAATATTAATGACCATTGATCTAGTGAGGCATTGTTGTTTTAAGTAATAGAGATATAATTTTATTATTCTTATAATAAATTATATTTTTATAAAATGTATTGATAAAATAAAACTGTAAGTGTTATTTCGGAAAACTAAAAATAATGTAAAAGGCTATGCTGATACATTGTGTAGTTTAATAAAAAAAGTAATCCCTGTCCCTCTTGTTGGTTGTATGGAAGTAGAGAGGTAAAATTAATTGAATGTAGTTATTGTAACTGAAAGAAAGTTTAAAATACATTACTTGTCAGTAATGAAAAATGTAAAAAATATACTATTAAAAAGAACAAAAAATAATTAAGTTATTTAAATTTCAATTAGTTGTGGTAACATTAAAAATTTGATTTACGAATTTTGTCTGCAAGTCTGAAGTGTATACGTAGCAGATCCAAAGGCGCTCGTGCAAAATCATGCAATTTTAATTTGGAGCCTCCAGAATCTTTCCAGTTTGCCAGTGGAAGTTCACATACCGTGTTTAGTGTTTGTGAATGGCCGTAATTGCAAAGAAAGCGGGCCAATAATTCAACATCGAAAAACCAGGGTGAGCAGAATTCCTCAGAAAACAATATCTCGGCCAGTTCAGCCTTGAATATTTTTGAACCGCACTGCGTATCGTATACGGGTAATCTCAAGAGTAATGAACTGGCTGTGGCAAAAATGCGCCCCAGGTAATGTCTGACGGCGCCTCGTTCAATATGACTTCCCAGTTTTCTGATCCGACTTCCAAGCAGGAATTTAACGTCGCTTCGTTGTCGGAGAAAATGCAAAAAAGTATTTACATCTTCAATGGGAGTAGACAGGTCAGCATCCCAATATCCAATGTAATCTGTCGTTTTTGTACTAGCAATAGTCAAAACTGCATTTCGTATTGCATTGGCTTTGCCATGGTTTTCAGCAAGGTTGAGTACTTCACACTGTTTTGGATATTTTTCATGGATAGAATTTAAAATACGTAATGTATCATCAGTACTCCCATCATTGACAAAAAGTATGCGTACGTCCTGAGATGAATTGTCGAAAAAGTGATAGAAATCTTCAAGAGGCAGTCTTTCTTGTTCGTTGTAGCAGGGAATGATTATCCAGGAATCTGACATATGACGTATCCGGAAAGTCCAATAGATTTGAAGTTGAATCTGTTCGCCTGCAAAGATAACCAGACATCACTACGTAACATGTAATAGAGTAATTTTGTGAAAAATTCTCCATGATTCCATGCTGCGACATCCGTTGTTTCGGACATGCGAATCAACCCGGTTTTTTCTCTAAGAAGATTAAGCGTTCTTAAAATCAAAGGTATAATAAAAAAATATCCGGACTGCTTTACAACAAGTCCGGATTTTTCGGCAAGTGCAATGAGTTGATCAACAGTATAACGGCGGTAGTGCCCCAGCAGCTGATCATGATGGCTGAACAATGATTGAAAGGCTGGAGCGCTGATCACAAAATGACAACTGGGAGAGAATGCAGCATTTTTGGCGAGATCAGCTAGAAATGAAGCGTCGTCTTCAATATGCTCTATGACGTCCAGAAGCAGAACAATATCAAAAAAATCCGAAGAAAAGTTTCCGTCATTGAAATCCGAATACAGTTTTAAATTTGGCAATGAAAATTCTTTAGAACAATAGGACAGGACCTCAGCAGTAAATGCCGTGTCAATACCGTAAACATCCAGGGAAGGATAATCTCCAGCCAAAGCAGAAGCGACAAAAGCATCTCCACAGCCTAGATCAAGCAAATGCCGAGGTTTATTTTGGTAGTTATTTATTATTTCATCTACAATTTTTTTTATGAAATAAAGTCGAGTACTCTCCCACGGGTGACGCGTAGCAAGGAAATTGCCGCGTGCAAAAAATTCTTTAATGTCCATAGCAGGTTGATCTTTTCTGTTATTGTAAATTCGAAGCGAAAATATCAAGTTGTCAAGTCATTATAATAAGAGTGCGATTAAAAAAGGAGAAAGAATAGTTAGAGATGAGTAGTCGTATGAACTATAGGTATTTTCTCCAGGCAACTCTTGAGTAGTGTCAGGTATTCTCTTGGTATTTGTATTATCTAGTATTCGTATAAATGGTAAAGTAAGACATCTCAAGCACTAAAATTCTGAAAACTTTATAATGGATTAAAAACGATGCAGGCAATCCGGTAAGACCCAAAAAAAGAAGGGATTGAGCTTTCACTCAATCCCTTGCTTTATTTGCTTTATGGCGGAGAGGGAGAGATTTGAACTCTCGATACAGGTTTTGCCCGTATACTCGCTTAGCAGGCGAGCTCCTTCGGCCGACTCGGACACCTCTCCAATTTTGCAGGCATATCTTCGCCTCCAAAGTCCTCATTTCTATCCGGAAGGCTGCTTACTGTCAAGCACTCGCTGCTAAAAAAAGCAAGGGCGTGATGAAACGGTCAGCAGGGGGCCTGAGGGAGTACTGCCGGTTTCCTCCGGATTTTTTGCTTGATCAGCGAAACTACAGTCCCAGGTCCTCATTGATCAGAATGACGATGACGCGTCCTTTGGGGAAAGATTTTTCCGAGATCGTCCACAGGTTGCAGATTCGATCCGGGCTGGAGCAGTCCATGCAACGGCCGGTTTTGGCGCAGGGCGTTTTTTTATTCAAACGCATGGCGTTTGTCGGAGCCACGAATTCCTTGATACGGATCATGGCTGCTTCCAGATCGCCGACTACCTTGTTGCGTCCGGCAAGAATAATCACATTGCGGGGGCCGAAAATGGTGGCCCCAACCCGGTTGCCGATCATATCCAGGTTTACGAGCTGGCCCGCCTCGGTGATGGCATTGGTGCCGGTGAAAAAACAGTCTGTCAATAAAGCCTGGCGGCGGCGTTCATAGCTTTCTTCAGGCGACAGCGATTTGTCGTAGGTGTCCAGGATATCAAGCTCTTTAAAGCGTTCGTCCGTGCTTAGACGCTGGTACAGCCCCATTCCGGTAAAGGTGGCCGATCCGCCCCAGGCCAGGCTTTTGGGCTGCAGTTTGGGTAAGAGTTCGTCCAGCACCAGGGTTACGGCGTCATCAGAGGACGCGCAGACGTGGGCTTCGAAATTATTGGCTTCCAGAGCTGTTCTGCATTCTTCCAAACGGATATTCCAATACGTTGTGACATATTCGGGAGTGGCCATGTCGGCTCCTGTTTGTTGTCTGTTGAGAAAAGGAGGTCAAGGCAGGCTGCGCCTTGCCATCAAAAATCGGACCTGAGTTGGGTTTTACGCTGTTGGGGCCGTGCTCGCGGCTGGAGGGACCAGAACGCGCAACAGGCCTGCGCGGCTGCGGTAAACCAACGGAGTTTGCAGGTGCAGCAATTCTCCGTCCGTGGCCACCAGAACGCGTTTTCGTTTCAGGTGTACGATGCATTTGTCGAGATGGCAAATCTCAAAATCATGCGCCACGTCGACATGCCCCCTGAGGACTTTACTCATGGCGCCGAGAAGTGCGATTCGGTTGGTATGCTTACAGATGTACAGGCAAAACAGATTATCCTTGAGCGAGGCTCTGTCTCCCCCGCCAAGCACCACGGGACTGAGGGACGAATCGTTGATGCCCACCAGCATATAAGGCGTGCGTACGAGCCGGGTGACATTTCCTGTGCTGACGCCGACGTCAATGACCGGGAACCGGGCCAGGGATTTGAGAAAGGCGGCGAACATTGCCGGGGCTTTGATCCAGCCCCTTTTGCCCTGCAGGGTAAGGCGTTCGCGTATGAAATAGGGGTAGAGGCCGATGGCCGAGTTACTGATGAAAACGTGGCCGTTGACCTCCACGGCGTCTAACCGTTCGATATTGCCCTGGGCGATGACCTGCGCTGCTTCGAACAGGTCAAAAGGCATGCCGATGTGACGGGCGTAATAGTTGAACGTCCCCACAGGCAGCACGCCGAAGGGAACGTCGTGTCTCGAGAGCAGACCGGCGGCCAGATTGATACTGCCGTCTCCCCCGCCGATGACTACGGCATCCGGTTTGTGGGAAAGCGTACGCAGCAGCGTTTCTTTGAGACCCTTTCCTTTGATAACCACAAAGTGCGCATTTAATCCGGCGGCTTCAAAGGCATCTCGTACTTGCCGAACGCCGGTATGCGGCTTTTTGGAAAAGAGCGCGCCTGAACTTCTGTTGAGAATAACGTGGATACGCATCGTCGGTAATTCGTTAAAACAAAAAAATGCGTCAGTCCTGCAACAGGCCGTTCCAGTCCGCGGCGAAGCGCTTCAGCCCCTGATCCGTCAATTCGTGGCGGATGTCGTATTCCTGCCAGTCCTTGGAAAGATCCAGCGTATCAAAAGGAATGCCGGACAGGGAGGAGTCTTCGAAACGTTTTCCGCTCGGCGGAATGGTGAGCCCATCGGCACGCCAGTCCTGAAGGGCTTTGGCTGGCGCGGTGATCAGGTCGCATCCCGAAGCCAGGCAGGAAAGGAGATGGTCTTTGCTGCGAACACTGGCGGCCAGCACCTGCACATGCCCGTCTCCGCCGGCGTACATTCTGCCGATGTTGCGGATCAGGTCCATTCCGTTCAGTCCCAGCCCGTCCAGGCGACCGATAAAAGGCGAAACGAAAACATCACCGTGTTTGGCCCCCCGAGTGGCGGCGTAGACCGCAGCAGCCTGGGATTGGCTGAAACAAAGCGTCATGTTCACCCGCATTCCCTGGGCAATGCTGCGCTGGGCGCATTCGAGTCCGGCGGCTGTGGTGGGGTATTTGATATGGGCGTTGGGAATCCATTCGTACATTTCCAGGGCCTGGGCGAACATTGCGTCGGCCGTGGTCGTCTCGTCGGCGTAAACTTCAATGGAGACGGATCCTTTGGGGATCTGTTCGGAGATTTCCCGTACGAATTGTTTGTATAAATCCAAAAGCGCGCTTTGGCTTTTTCCCTTTGCAGCAAGCAGTTTCGCCGTGTCGGGATTTTTGGCCACAAGGGTCGGGTTCGTGGTCTGTCCGTCCAGAAAACCCAGCAGGTCGATGAATTCTCGCGTGTCGGCTGGATTGCCGCTATCCAGAAAAATACCTGTGCTCAATTCTTCAGGGCGCATTGCAGCTCCTTGCTTCTATAATGTTGGCGAAACAAGATAACGATACGCTGGAGGCGCAAAGAATTGCAACCGCTAATTGTGTTACGCTTTTGTTTTGGTATCGCGGCCGGGTAGAATGATTTCCGCATCCACAGGCACTGCATCTTCGCCCCCATAGGGCCAGATTTCTATTGCAGGCGCTTCCATCATTTCAAGAAGATTTTTGAGGGTATCGTCAATAAGTTTGATGTTCGTACTGTCCAAAGAACTCAGGCTGACTTTGAAACGTTCCTGCAGGGGCCAGGGCATGTTTTTGGCCAGGGAAGCTCCTTTTTCGGTCAGCGAAAGGACGACCTTGCGTCTGTCCGTGGTGCTGCGGTCCCGATGGACCAGCTCTTTGTTTTCCAGCCTGTCGATAATGCCGGTTACTGTCGCTTTGCTCAGACAGACGGAAGATGCCAGCTCGCCGATGGGGCGCGGGCCGTCAATAAGAAGTTGTCTGAGACAAACGAGTTGCGGGATCGTCAGGTTGCTTGAACTGCTCAACTGTTTGTTGTGCCGGTCAATGGAACGAATAATCTGCCGCAGAGAGAGCAGAATACTGCTCGAGTAATCAGTTTCCATACTTCTTCCAAAAAATCATAGCTTATGGCCGCTGCAAGGAGCTGCCAGACCAAAGTGGTGTAACTTTTTGCACCGCATTATACGCAAGCCTCGTGCTTGGCAAGACCTGAATCAACCTTCGTTGAATCAAGCTGCAAAACAATAGCTTATTTTAAATAGTTCGAACACAAATAATTTGATTACAAAAAAAATTTAAGTTCAACCTATTTTTTGCTGCTGCGTGGAGGTTACTTTGTTTAATTCTTTGATATGTTGAACTATTTTATTTTTATGGGGGATTGTACCTTGTCGGACATTTTGCCGGAAGTGAAAGCGATACGCAGCTATTAAAGGCGGTTAGAAAAAAAGCAGTGTATTTGACAACTCATTGTATTTATGTTTCAGACTGAAGGAATTTGGGAAAAGATAATTGTATTCTCAATAAAAGTTTACTGTTACATTCAGTTAATTAAACCATGAAATTATCACTGAATAGTAACATTGCAGGAACAAAAGTGCATAGTCATTTTGATTTAATGTCATAGTGGTTTGATATTTCGCTATAATGTAGTTTTTATAAGACATAACTGCATGGCAAGAATTTCAGTTGCAGGAGTAACCCAAGCAAAAAGGAGCAGGCATGTCCGGATCCGAACACTTGTGGCAGGAAACGTATGAAGCGAAAAACCCGGAAGAATTGAGCCAGGCCTATAAAAAATGGGCGCCGATGTACGAGCACGATACGGTCAAGCGGATGGGCTATGTGGCCCCGACAATGGCCTCGCGATTGCTCGACAATTACCTGGAGTCCCAGGAGTCGAGCATCATGGACGCCGGATGTGGTACGGGCCTGGTGGGCAAGGCCTTGACAGAGTTGGGCTACAGCAAACTCGAGGCCATGGACTACTGCGAGCACATGCTCGCGGAGGCGGATAAGAAAAACATTTACGGCAATATGATGCAGGTTGATATGAATCAACCGCTTGAGATTCCTGATAATTCTTATGACGCCTCCATTTGTGTGGGCGCTTTCACATACGCGCATCTCGGGCCGGATGCTTTCAACGAGCTGGCTCGTATCACCAGGCCGGAGGGCTTTGTCTGTTTCACGGTCCGGGACGGGGCGTACCAACAATACGGCTACCGCGCGCGTATGCTGGAAATGGAGCATCTCGGAGTTTGGGAACTGCAGGAGATGATCCATGATCCGTATCTGGTGGATGAAAAGGTAACCGCGAAATTTTGTCTGTATAAGGTACTGGAGGGGTGAAATGAAAATATCCAAACAGGAAGTTCTGGAGAAGGTATATACGGCTGACAATCATGGGGATCTGATGGACGCGTACCAGCTGTGGGCCGGGGATTACGACTCGGATACGGTGGAAAAGTTCGGCTATGTGGCGCCCATCGGTGCGGCCAAGGCCTTGGACAAGTTTATGGGTAACCACGAGGCGCTTATTCTCGATGCCGGTTGTGGTACAGGCCTGGTGGGCCAGGTATTGCGGAAAATGGGCTACAAAAATATGGACGCTCTGGATTATTCGCAGGCCATGCTGGACCAGGCAAAGGAGAAGGGCGTGTACGGCAAATTTTTTCAGGCCGATCTCAGCAAGCCCGTTGCCCTGGATTCCAACGCCTACGATGCGGTCATCTGCGTGGGCGCATTGACGTACGCACATGTGGGCCCGGAAGCTTTTGACGAGTTCATCCGTATCACCAAACCCGGCGGGCACGTATGCTTTACCATCCGTGAGGGGGCTTACGAAGACTACGACTACCGCAAGCAGATGCTGGAACTCGAAAAAAACAATGCCTGGGAACTGCTCGAACTGCGCGATACGGACTACCTGGCCAAAGAAAACGTCACTTGCAAACTCTGTACATACGCCGTGCTCTAAGCGCGGATACACGACCTAAATCCCGTGAAAAAAACCGGCCCTGGATGTCCTGGACCGGTTTTTTTGATGAGTTTTTGGGAGAAAATAATTCACACTATTTTGGGATGCGCATCGGGAAAAAATTCGCTAGGCTGTTCGCCAAGCAAATCTTCAGAGTGCAGCTTAAGGAAGAAATTTACATGCAACTCCCTCAACTTTTTAATATGTTTCTTGCTGGAACATTTGGCGGGCTTTTGCTCTGGAAACTGAAAGTTCCCAGCGGAGCGCTCATGGGCGCCATGATCGGCGTCGCTATCTATAAATATCTCAGCCGTTCGCAGGTGGAATTTCCCGTAAGTCTGGGCCTGGCCGTGCAGATTCTCATCGGCATCAGCATCGGGGCCTTGTTTCAGGTGGAAATGGTGCACGAGCTCAAGGTGATGTTCTGGTCCGTGGTGTTTTCCTGCATGGCTCTGGTACTGGCCGGGCTGCTCTTCACCTTCGTGCTGATCAAGTTCGGCGTACTGGATACGCCGACCGCCTACCTGAGCACGTCGCCCGGCGCCATGACGGCCATGATCGGCCTGGCTATGGATACGAGCGCTAATCTGCCCCTGGTGATGACCTTCCACTTTTTCCGGATTTCATTCGTCATTGTCACGGCCCCGGCCATTCTGGCTCTGGTGCGTATGCTGATGGGCAAACACTAATCTGTTCGCTGCTCAGTCTTCCTCGCGCAGCCGGCTGCTGAGTTTTTCCAAAGACTCCAGAGCCTTGCCGTATTCGCCAAAGGCGGCGCGGACGTAGATCTCGTCTGCCAGATTTTTGTGGGCTCCGGATGCGAGCTGCCTGCGCAACGAGTCCGCCAGGGCCAAAGATGCGGGGGAGGCTACGGCAAAAAGGTTGCGCAGTTCGGGGAGCAGGGTTTCCGGGCTGTCCGTAACGCTTTCTTCAAAAGATTCAATCCGTCCGGTTTCAGGCGGACCGGAATCGGCAGCCGGACCGGAAATTCCTGTCGAGTCAGCGGGTGCGTTTCCCTCCCAATCCAGGGGCGGAACTGTTTTGTACGGGCTTTTGTACCTGGCCGAGGCCCCGTGCGTTTGCTTTCGCGGCGTACGCCAGGCTGCGTATCCGAGCGCCAGGGAAAGGAGCATGGCAGCCAGCAGAATTATTAAAGCCAGGTTCGCTTTACTTTGCAAATCATTCAGGCTTTGTTCGGCGGGCGTATCCTCTGCCAAAAGATTCCGGGCCAGTTGATCCAGAAGACCTGCTGCGACGTCCCATTGTTCGTGGTTGGAACGATGGTAAGCGGCTATTCGCCTGCGCAGCTGGGCCAGATCCTGTACTTGTGCGGGAACGCGGTCCAGCAGGGCTGCGGTCCGGTCCGCGCCTTCGAGGCGCAGCACTTTTGCACGGGTGGCCAGTTCGCTGGTGAGCAGCTCCCAGCGTGTTTCCGCTGTGGCATCCGCATGCTCGAGATCCAGACGTAATTTTGTCAGAACCAGGAGCGTACTCCTGTCATCGCTGTCGTTTTTGACAGTTTCCACAATCGATTTGAGCAGGGCGTCAAAGGCGGCCAGCCGCTTAGCGATCAGTCCCGAAAAGCGTTCCTGTTCGTCGCGGTTTGCGGCCAGCTCTTTGAGTTGGGCAAACACCGCGCTCAGCACCTCTTTGCTCCGGGTGTCCATGGCGTTGGGCGTATGCTCGCCGCTGAAGTTTTTTTCCAGCGCCTGCGCCTCGGCCAGCGCTTCGTGGCGGGTATCTTTTTCCGGCGCGTGGAGCAGGATTTCGCCATACCGGGCCAGGCGCTCGACAAGAGTCACCAGCTCGCTGCGCAGGTGCACGGCTTCCAGCAGGTTTGAATCGAGTCTCTGGGCCGAACGGGAGATGGAGTAGAGCGCGAATGCGGTCCAGCACAGGGCCAGGACCATCAGGACTGCAGCCAGGCCTGCGAGGCGTCCGGGAGGATTCAGAATAAATGACGCTTGGCGGTTCAAGGGCTCTCCTTTTTATTGTAACAGTGTTAGTAGTACTAGAGCTGGCTGGAAAAGGTCAATGCGGTTGTTTCTTCCCGGTTTTGAAGGCTCTGGCGCCGGCAGAAGATAACCTGTGGGGAAATGCCTTTTCAGCCGCTGCAAATTGGGGCATAAGCTTCAGCTTGCAAAACAAGACTGAAAGGAAGGGCAGTGAAGTATACTGTAGATAAAGACGGATTGCGGCAGGGGCTGGCCATGAGCACGGTGATGATGGCAGCCATGGTGTTTTATACGACGTTCTCCACACCGTATCGATTTTGGACGGTGATGGGCGCGTTGATGTTCATTCAGCAGCGGTATAACGACCCTTTCAGGGAGCGTTTGCCCGGTCTGTTGTATAGCGGAGTGGGTGCGTTGCTGGTGGTTGCGCCCTTTGCCATGCTGGGCGAGCTTTCCTGGTGGTGGTTCGCGGCTGGTCTGGCGTTTCTGGCCTTTGCGGGCATGTGGTTGGGCAGCGTCTGGCGCCCCTGGCAGGGTGTCACTACCAGCGTGTTGCTGCTGGCCATGTTTGCCGGATCATTGACGCCATTGTCTTTGCATGGAGAGCCGCTCAATGTGCTGGCCCTCGAACTCTGGCTGATGCTGGGCATTGGTCTGGCCATTTGTTTTGCCTGGATCTGGGACACGCTCATCCCCAGACGAAATTTTCCCAGGCAGGCTCTGCTCGTGTTTCAGGAGCTGCAGCGGTCCTTGCGTCCTGTCCGCGTTTTTTTTCTTGGAAAGGATTTTTCCAGTGGTGGAAGCGGACCGGATTCCAAACAGAAAAACATGGCGATCCAGTTTACCGATACTACCATTTATGCGCGCGTTGCCGAACTTACGGCCGAGTTGCCTATTGTTTCCAAGGGCTACGTTTTGGATACCTGCCCTCTGGCCTCCAGTACGATGCGTATGGGGCGCTGGCTGACCACCTTGTCTGAGGCTTTGGCCCGCATACCGGACAAATCACTGGTGGAGCGCGCCGTGCCCGGCGCCAGCGAACTTGTGGAGGCCATTGTCGAAGGGATGCGGCGGATTGTGGAACGCTTGGAAAATGCCGCCGGAAGACCCGCTAAAGAGGCCGGCCGGAACTGGCATCTTGCCAACAGCTCCACAGCTGCGGCCTTGAAACGTTCGGGGGCCATGGAGCTGATCCATAACGATGAGCTGACTCAGATGGACTGGAGTGCGGCTCTGGCCGTGGTGGAAGTGGCTTTTTGTCTCGAACAGCTCGCCCGTGATCTTCGTAAGGCCGAGCAACGGCTGGAGGAGGTGCTGCAATGACATGGACTGATTTGTTGCAGACAGTTCGCAGCTGGGTGATACGGCCGACTCGCGGGGCGGCGCTTTCGGGCCTGCGGATGGCCCTGGCCCTGGTAGCGGCAGTGGCATTGTCGCAGTTCTTTGCCCTGGGGCACGGCTATTGGGTGATCCTGACCATGGTGGTGGTGATGAAAAGCGGCTTGGGCGCGACGTTGCTGACCTCCTACCAGCGCGTCCTGGGCACGGCCATCGGCGTGGCGGTTGGTATTCCGATTCTGTTCATCCCGGAATCCCTGCACGGTTTGTTGTACGTGGGCTTGTTTCTTTCGTTATTCAGCATAGGGTACGCAACATCCCGCTCGTATACGGTGCTGGTGGTCTGCATGACCGTATTTGTTTTTTTTCTGTTTCCTCTGCTGGGCGGGCAGATGGACACGCTGTTCCAGGAGCGTCTGTTGGATACTGTTCTGGGCGCTGTGGTGGGGACGGCGTTCTCCATGTTTGTCAGACCCGACATGGCCCGTACGCGGCTGCCGCACGAGTACGCGGCTTTTCTGCGGGCCTGCGCGGCTTATTTTGAAGATATAACGGCGGGGGAGCACTGTGGAGTGCGTGAAAATGTCGAACTGCTTTCGGATATAGCCCGAAAACGCGACATCTGCGCAGGCACCCTGCAGGAGGCGCGGCACGAACCCGGCAGCGGTAAGACACTGCGTACGGGGGCACTGGTGGAAGCGCATCTGGACAGGATCTACAGCGAGTTGCTGCACTTCAAGGGCGCGGCGGATATCCTTACTCTCCATTGTCCGGAAGTCATGCAATCCGGGCGCATTCCCCGCTTGATAATTATGCTGTCGGAGCTTTTCAGGCTGACCGCGGAGCTGTATGAACGCAGGCTGCCTTTTGATGATTGGGAAAAAAGACGCCTTGAATTGCGCGAGCTGCTGTACCAGCTGCCCATGGAACAGCTGATTCGCGACGATCTGCCCTCGGTCTACCTGCCTGTGGGCATGTACCTGCAGCACCTCAGGGGAATTGCCCTGGAGGTCTCAGGCTGCGGCGACGCCTACAAACTCTGGTTGCAGACCCACGAACACTACGGCCTGCGCGAAAAACTGCGCCAACGGTTGCGGAAAGCGTGATGGAAAGAGTCCCGCCGGAAAAAGGGCATACAGCCTTTTGTTCCGGCGGGAGTTTGGAAAGGCGGAAACCAAGTCTGATGGCAGGCCAGTTGCGGAATTTTTGCTGGAACAGGCTTGCAGCTACTTGTTTTTGAGAAAGGCATCTTTACAAAACCTACCAAAAGAATTAGCTTTGCATTAATTGCTTGCGCGATCGGATCAGAGACTTTCCTTTTTGCCGTATCCATACGGCGGGCGGCGCTGTTTCAGCCTGCCGGACTCCCTGTCCCCAGAGCATTTCCCGAATACACTCCGGCATCGCCGGAATCGCTTGTCGGCAATCGCGCCCGACTGTGGATATTCCTTTTAAAAATTGGATTTATTAGTGAGTTTTGAATCGTTTTCATTCGAGCGCCGGATTATGTCCGGCATCGAAGCCTGTGGTTATGTTTCCCCCACTCCCATTCAAGAACGCGCCATCCCCGCTGTGTTGGAAGGGCGCGACGTGCTCGGCCTGGCTCAGACCGGTACCGGCAAGACGGCTGCTTTCGCACTGCCGGTGATGCAGCGGCTGCTGAATACCAAGGCCGGCAAGCGTGGCCCTGTTCGGGTCCTGGTGCTTGCGCCCACGCGCGAGCTTGCATTGCAGATACACGAATCCTTTATCGAACTGGGCAAGCAGACCGGCTTGCGCAGTGCCGCCGTGTTCGGCGGCGTGGGCCTCGGTCCGCAGATCAAAGCCCTGCGTACCGCGTCCATTGCCGTGGCCTGTCCGGGACGACTGCTGGATCTGATGCAGCGCGGTCAGGCGGATCTGCGTCAGGTGGATACCCTGATTCTGGACGAGGCGGACCGTATGCTGGACATGGGCTTTTTGCCTGACATCAAAAAAATTGTCAGCGCCATACCGGAACAGCGTCAGAATCTGCTGTTCTCCGCAACCATGCCCCGCGAGATCCGTAAACTTTCGGATAGCCTCCTACGCGATCCCATCGAGGTCAAAGTGGCCAACACGGCTCCTGCAGCCACTGTCAGCCATACGCTTTACCCGGTGTCGCATCATTTGAAAGGACGTCTTCTGGAAGCCCTGTTCAATGAACTGGAGCACGAGAACGTTCTGATTTTTACCCGTACGAAGCACAAGGCAAAGGCTCTGGCACGTACGCTCGAACGTAAAGGGCTCAGTGCCACCTCCTTGCAGGGCAACCTTTCGCAGAGTCAGCGCCAGAAAGCCCTGGACGGATTCCGCAGCGGTAAATACCGTGTGATGGTCGCGACTGACATCGCCGCAAGGGGTATCGACTGTGCCAACATTTCCCACGTCATCAACTATGATGTCCCGGATACCGCCGAAACCTATACGCACCGTATCGGCCGTACGGGCCGGGCGGAACGCAGCGGCGAGGCATTGACTCTGGTGACCAATGAAGACTGGTCCATTGTCCGGGCCATAGAACGGACGCTGGGCAAGGGAGTCCGGCAGTGCCGTTTGGAAGGGTTTGATTACGACTGTCCGCCGCGAGCCGAAGGCAGGCCGCAGCAGGAACGTCCGGCAGCGCGTACGGAGCAGGGACGCAGACATGCCCCCGCTTCTGCCAAATCCGGACACGCGCGGCATACGCGCGAAGCAGCCGGGAATCGGGCCCCGAGGCGGTCCCGGCGGAACGACGTACGCGCTTCTGCCGCCTGATAATTTGTTTCAAGCGAAAATGCGCTAACTCCGGCGGCTGGATAACGGTATCAAATGTTTCCAGCCGCCGGTCTTTCCTACCTTTCTTATTCTTCCCCGTGTACGAGCTTGACGATTTTTTCCAGGCATTCTTCCGAATTGGGACGCTGAAAAATGTTGCGCCCAATGGTAACGCCTGAGGCGCCGCATTCGAGCGCATCCTTGAGCATCCGGAGCACGCCGTCGAAATCCGGCTGACTTGGTCCGCCTGTTACCAGTACGGGCGCGGGCGAGGCGGCAATAGCTTCGCCGAAGCTGACCGCATCGTCTGAGAAGGGCGTACAGATAAGATCCGCCCCCAGTTCGCCACCCAGCCGGATGCAGTGGGAGATCAGGCTCGAATCAAATTCATTCACGATCTGTCCGCCGCGCGGGTAGAGTACCGCGATAATCGGAAGCCCGGCCGAGTGGGCTTCGTCCGTGAGCATGCCGAAATCGGTGAGCATGCGGTCTTCCAGGTCGTTGCCGATGTTCAGCTGCATGCAGACGGCGTCCGCCCCCAGCCGCAGGGCTTCGGGAATGGAACAGACCACGCTCTTGTTGTACGGCGGGATGCCGTGGCGCGTACCGGCGGAAAGCTGCACGACGAGCAATACCTCCGGACTCAATGTGGCGGCGTGCGCCCGGACCAGGCCTTTGTTGAGGATCACTCCCTGGATGCCGGTTTTGTGCGCGTTTTCCAGCAGCCCGGGAATTTTGGCAATGCCGGGGGTCATACCTTCGCTCAGTCCGTGGTCCAGGGCGAGAAGCACCGTACGGCGGCTGGGATTGAGAAAGAACCGTTGCAATTTTCGTAAACAGCCTATCATAATAGAACTCCAAAAAACGAATTGTGTGCGTGGCCGGCCGGAGTCTCAGCGGCCGGACCAGATAGCCCGCTTTCCTTTTACAGTGAGCCAGGCCAGGGGCAAAGAGTTAAAGTACAGTCCCGTCAGTCCGGATGTTTTTTCCCCGCTGTGCAGTTCCAGGCTTTGTCCGGAAAGCAGGGCGCGCAAGGGGGAAATGTCCTCAATACGGAGCGCGTTGCCGTCAGCGCAGGCATCCGCTCCGGGCAGAAGCAACCGCAGACGCGGATGCAGCCGCAGGCCCGCCTTGCTGTATTTGCCCAGGGGAAACCCCTGCCAGCGAAAATTTGCAGGAAGCAGTTCGATCAGTTGATCGTGCAGCCAGAAAACACGTTCGCCGAAACGGGCAGCCTGCCCGTTTTCAAGCGGGCGAATATCCGCACCTTGATCGACCAGTGGCTCCAGGTCAAGGAGTTCGCCCGTTGCCGGGATCCCGGAGTCTGTTTCCACGGCTTCGAACGAGGCAGGCTCTCCGGGTTTGGCCAGCAGTGCGATGAAAAAACCCTGCGCATCGGACTGTTCACCATCCACTCGCAGACTGCCCGCAGCTTCATCCAGCACGGGCCGCTCGAAGGAAAATCCGGGGAAGGGGGCGAGAGGAAGTAGCTCGAGTCCGAGCTCCTGTTGCGCCCAGGCCAGTTGCTCCTCGTTTTCGGCCGGATTGGTGGTGCAGGTGGAGTAGGTCATGCGTCCGCCGGGCGCGAGCAGGCGGGCTGCTTCGGCAAGCAGGCGGCGCTGGAGTTTGACCAGCGGCAGGATCTTGTCGCCCTTCCAGAGCTTTTTGACGCGCGGATGTTTTTCCACTGTTCCCCAGCCGCTGCAGGGCGGATCCAGTGAGATGGCTTCCAGGCACGCGTCAGGCAGGGGCAGGGTTTCGCCGGGATAGTGGCAGGTGGCCGCGTTGAGCAGGTTGAGGCGCTGCAGATTGCGCCGGAGTGTGGCCAGCCGTTCGGGATTCGGTTCGTTTGCAAGAACGCAGCCTTCCGGGCCGGCCAGCTGTGCCAGAAGGCCGGATTTTCCGCCGGGACTGGAGCACATATCCAGGATGCATTTGCCTCGCAGTCCGGATGCAAAAGCGCTTTCCAGAGCCAAAGGGGGAAGCATGGAAGAACGGTCCTGGATGTAGATCAGTCCGAATTCGGCCGCCAGCGACGCGCCGAGCCCTTCGGTGCCGGTCTCCGTACTGTAGGCATGCGGGCAGAAAGGTTCCTGGCGCGGGGTGATGTTTTCCCTGCGTAATAAGTCAAGCGCCGTCTGAGTTTCTTCTTCGCGGCAGACAAGGCGGAAGCTGCGGGATCTGTTGGCTGGTTGCAGGGGGGTCCTCCGGGGGCGGAACAGTCAGGCTTCGTCTGCGCACGCGCAAAAGAGATGCAGGCCGTTGAATGTCAAAAACAAAAAGGCCCAGAGCCGGCGGGTGGCGGCTCTGGACGAACAAAAAAATTACTCTTGCGGGGTCGGTTCGTCCGTGATGGGGTCATCAGAAGACGGATTGACAGGTGCTTGCGGCAATTCTTTGGGTGTGCTCTCAATGTCGACCACGGGCAGGGCTTTAATGTCATTCCGGCCGAATTTGCCATTGGCAGTCAACATTTTTCCATCCGGGGTGACAATCGTTTTTTTGTCGACGATGGCGATGCCCGTTTTTTCCAGCACTTCCCTTCGAAAGGCGAATTCTTCCTGTAATCTATGCGTCTTGTACATCAGCCACATCCGGGCGAGGTAGCTGATGAGCCAGACGGCGAAAAGTCCGACGCCGATCCAGATGGCCAGTTCCAGAAAGGATTGCCCCAACTGGACGATCGAATTCATGATGACGTCGAGGTGGTAGACCAGAGCCCCAAGCAGGAGCATTCCTGCGAGGATGATCATGGTCGGCATGCCCTGGACGAGGTTTACCCATTTTTTCAGTCTTTCGGGCACGGCATCGCTGGCCGCATCGTTCAGTTCCTGGTCACCCATCATGATGTGCGAGAGCCCCATGCCTACGAGCTGGATCAGAAACATGATGCCGATGGGGGCGAGGAAAATGGAAAGGATATATTCCTTCCAGGGGAAATTGTAGCTCATGGTCCCGTCGGAAGCCGGGTGCATGTTGGTAACGCCGTGTACTATGGCGATGATGGTCACAAAAAGTTCAACGATGCAGATACCCACTGCCAGGTGGGAAAGCAGAGTCTTTTTTTCCTTTTCGCTTAATATCGCGCCAATGCCTCCAAGGCCAATACGACGTGGTTTTTCACTCTTGTTGTCAGTATTGCTCATTCGGTAATCTCTTAGGTGGAGCTGGGAAATTTCAAGGGGCTATTGCCAGCTGGTTGCTCCTGATAAACGTACAAGACCTGAAGTAGTTTGACAATTATATAAAAATTAATTTTTTTACTTCATGCCTGGATGGAAAGGCAAGAGAAAATTGTTGAAAAATTCAAGGTGCCGTTTAAGATCTGAACGTTTTATCCGAAGCTGGAGCGCTGTTCAAGTCGTCAAAGGACATGAAAGAATATTGTAATGTTGGTTGAAAAAAAAGCAACCGGCCGAGGATGGGGTCCACGGCCGGGCTGGAGGAAGGAATGGTGAAAACAGACTATTGTGCTGGCGTCGAACCATCGGAGTCTTCGAAAAATTGTATGGACAAGGTTTGATTAGGTTTTTCGGAAAGTTCATAGGTCCCTTTCCGGCTGAGAGTGAGGCCGTGTTCTTCACATGAAGCCAAAAGCTGTTTTTCGATGGATTCACTTTCGTTGTCGGGGCAGTCTTTATTAAAATACACATCCAGCAGCTCGCCTTGCTCCCCGAAGCGCAGCATGAAAGCGTTGTGGGTAATGAAAACCAGGTCTTCGTACGAGTAGGTGACTCCCAACCCCATACTTTCGACAATTTTTGTGACAATTCCTAACGGGCGAAACGGTATTCCCATGTACAAGTCCTTTTGATTCCTACAGTTCATTTTTTTGTGCAGATACGCGAAGGGATAAAATGGCACGACCATGGCTGTATCCTTTTGTTGTAAATGTTTACTGTTGCACTGGTAAATACGAGAAACATGCCAAAATCAAATTTTTAGTGCAAAAAAATATAACAATCTGATTTTAAATGGAAAATAAAAATTTGGGGAATGGCTAGAAAAATGGTTGTGGGTCAAAAGGATACAAAAAAAGGTGAAAGTTTTCTTTTTTGTAGGTTTGCTGGCAGGGTGAGACAAAAATGTCGCATCCTATTTAAAAATGGGATTTAGTTGTATCCTTTTTACCTTTGCGAGCGTATAGGAAAGAAGGTCGTTCGTACGAAATACCTCAGTACGGAAGGGGATCGGGCGACCGGGCCTGTATGAGTCGTGTTTTGTGACAAAATGTTAATTAACGTATGGCTGCCCAACCTGTCGTGCGCAGTCGAAAAAGTTATGGTTGCTGGTTTCAGGTCTGCTGCCCGGAATGGCAGCCAAGGTCCGGGAACAATTGCCTCATGAGCGAAAAGAGATTAGTATACGCCCTCTGAAATGCAGGCTCAACTGGTCCTTGTCCATATGGATCCGGAGCGCGATTAAGATAATCAACCGGCGTTTCAGCGGTTCTTGCCGTTTGACCCCTCCTGGAACGTGGCATTTTCTGCCCCCGTGCAAGAAAGGAACATCATCAACCCTGGGTCCGCGCGGCATTGCCCGTTGTTGTCCCTTTACCTTCTACCTAAGAGCATGCTAGGAGCTGATCTCATCGCTCAAATTCTTAAGGAGTGCTTATGCGTTTGCAACGTACCCTGCAATTGATTCTGTTTACAGTCGCTATTATCCTGGCGCTTCAAACCGCATGCCCTGTTCAGGCCCAGGCCGAACAAACTTTTGCGGTTGCGCCTTTTTCCATCAACGGTCCGAGCAAATATGCCTATTTGCAAAAGGGCATTCAGGACATGTTCAACTCTCGACTGAGCTGGACAGACCACTTTCGTCCCATTGGTCGCACCACCGTGGACAAAGGCATTGGTTCGGCGACAGTGAGCAGCGACAATGCCCAGAAAATGATCGTACGGCTGGGTTGTGATTACTTGATCTACGGCAGCGTCACCATCATGGGCGACCAGTGTAGCCTGGATGTCCGGGTGACCGGACGTGACGGCCAGACCTGGCCCAAGACCGCCCAGACTTCTTTGGACAATCTGATTCCCGCTTTTACCCGTGTGGCCAATTCCATCAACGGTGAAGTCTTCAAAAAGCCCGGTTCGGAAGTCAAAACCGGTGAGGAAAAAGCCGGCCCCACAACCGGGACCGAGCAGAAAAACGCCATGAACCCCATGCTGATTCACAATCAGCCCGACGGACAGCAGGTCTATTTGAATCCTCAGTTCCGGTATGCGGGCGACGCGGGCATGGAAGGGCGTATCCGCAGCCAGAGCATGCCTTATGTTGGATATTCCTGTGTGGTTGGCGATACCGATGGCGACGGACAAAATGAGATTTTTATTTCCACCAAGCACGGAATACGTGCCTATCAGTACGATGCCGAAGGCAATATGCGCCCCAAAGGCGAGTATGATATCGGGTATCTGCAGCAAATCGTGCGTTTGAGTTTGATGGACGTCAACGGAGACGGTTACAAAGAAATTATCGGATGCGTCATCGACGGACAGGGGTATGACCATTACGACGAGAGCAGCGCGCAGAACAACCTCAGCTCCCCCAAGTCTTTTATCCTTGGTTATAAAGACGGCGCTTTTACCGTCATCGATAAAGACATCAAGTACTTTTTGACCGTAGTAAATGCTCCGCCGGATTATCGTCCGACGCTTGTGGGCCAGAAAAAGGGCTCCCGCCAGTTTTTCGGGAACACGGTTTCCGAAATGGTTAAAATGGGCGGCGAGTGGACAGCGGGCTCTGCCTTGATGCTGCCTCCGGAAGGCAATGTTTTCAATTTTACCTACCTGCCCATGCCTGACGGCCAGTACAAGATCATCATCAACGACAATAAAGACAAGCTGCGGGTTTATACGCGTACGGGCGACCGCCAGTATACCTCGGATGAGATGTATTCGGGGTCCTCGCTGGCGCTGCGCGACGATACCTCAGCCACCGGCCTGAAAGACGCGTTGGTGAGCAAAATCCCGTATTACGTTCCCGCACGCATGGTTGCGACCGACATTGACCATGATGACAAGTATGAACTCCTGGTCAATCATCCGATTTCTGTTGCGGCAACGTTCTTTGAGCGTTACCGCTATTTCCCCCAGGGCGAAATCCACTCCCTGGTATGGGATGGAGTCGGCCTTTCCCTGCTTTGGAAAACACGGCGCATCAAGGGATCCGTTGCTGATCTCGGCCTCGCCGATGTCAATAATGACGGGGTCATGGACTTATATGTCCTGATCAATTCGCACCCCGGCATGCTTGGGGTCAAATTCCGGAGAACAATACTGCTTTCCTATCCGCTGGATACAACCAAGCAGAACGATAAAATTGATTCCGAGTTTCTCAACGAATAGGAATCAGTTTTTTCTTCTAAAAAGCGAAACGGGAGGCCCAGGCCTCCCGTTTTTTTTCATGCTGCCCTGAAAGCCTTTTCGTGTGAAAGCCCCGGTCAAAAAGCAGAGACCGGTTGGTTTAAGGAACAGGGTGCCATTCTTCAGCGCCCATGACTCCATCCGTATTATTCATGAGCAGCCATTTCCCTTTGAGCGTGGTTCCATTCCATTTCAATACGGTAATCCCTTGTTCCGCGGGATGTTCCCCCGCAAAAACAATGCTGAGAATCCGGCATTCCGTATCGTAAATGCCTCTTCCGTGATAGTTCTGTCCGTCCACAATCCCTTGAAAGGAAAACACGTTGCCCTTGTTGCTCAGGTGCAGTGTGCCCCCGTAGGAGGCAGTATTGGGGGCTCCCGGGTCGTTGCCGGAAATTCGGTACTCTCCTGCCGGCGGACCGTCGAAGGCCCAGGATGCGGCCGGAGCGGACAGCACGAGCAGCAGGCATAAAAGAAGAAACGGTTTGCGAAGGAACGTCATGAATACTCCTTTGGTTAGGCGTTGCGATAGGAGGTGCAGGTGACAGCCAGTCCGGAAGAATACGGAAAGACTCAGTATAGCCGGGGTTTGTCAGGGTCACCGGTTTGAGGATGGACAGGCAGGAGGATGGTGATGGTTGTGCCTTCGGATTCGGAACTGCGCATGCTGATAGTGCCTTGATGCAGTTCAACAATGAGTTTGGCCGAATAGGTGCCCAGTCCGGAGCCGCCTCTTTCCTTAAGCGTGGCGTACTTGTCGAAAAAGGTGCTCATCATGGACTCAGGTACCAGTCCTGGGTTGTGACATTCGATACGAATGCTTTCCCCGCAGTGCAGGCTGATTCTGACAATGTCCTCTGAGGGAGTGGCTTCGATTGCATTCTTCAGAATATTGGCAAGCATCGAATAATAAAGCAATTCCTCTCCCAGAACCGTGCATGTTTGTGAGCTTTTTTCAAACTCGATCGCCACTTCCCTGTTTTTTGCCTGCAATCCGCAGTCTTCCACCACTTTGGAGATCAAGGCAATGAGATCAAAAGGAATGGGCGCGAGCGTGTAGGAACCGGTTTCCATTTTGTAGATATCAAGCGAACGGTTGATCAGGTCGAGCATCAGCAGGCCGCTTTTATTGATGGTCCGCAGATAACGCTCGCGCTCTTTTTGATCCAGGTCCGGATTTTTGAGCAGAACCTGCGGCAGTGAAATAACAACATTCAGCGGGGTTTTGAGGTCATGGCGGACCATCAACTCCACATCTTTTTTCAGTTTTTCGGAGCGCCGGCGGTCAGCAATGTCTCTATGAGTGACGATAAGACCCAAAAGTTCATTGTCCGGCCCGTAATACGGCGTACGTAATGTCTCGAATTCTTTTGAAATTTTTGCTGAGATATGGAGTTCTTCATCCATCAGATTCGGGGCCCGTGCTTCCAGGGTCTGCCTGTCTTTTTCCCGCATCCGGAGGGCCGACTCCAGCGGCAACAGATCGTAATCCGTCAGACCGATGATCTCTTCTCTGCTGCGCTGGGTCACATTGCAGAAGGCTTTGTTGCAGCCCAGAAAAACGCCGTCCGGGTCTTTGTAAAGGAGTAAATCGGGAATGGAATCAATGAGGGAGAGTAAAAGTGCGCTCTGGCGGTTGAGTTGGGTTTTGGCCTGTTGTAATTGAATGAGATCTTCGACTATCCAGATGATCCCCTTGGACGGATCGGAAGGCGTCACTGTTTTGCCGGAAAGCAGGCAGGGAAGCAGTTTACCGTCCTTGCGATGCAGCTCGTACTCGAGATGCATGATGCCTTCTTCCAGGAGCCGGGCATAATGTTCTTCTTCGAAAGCAAGGAAACGTTCGTGGTTCCCATGAAGAATTTCAAAACTTTCGCCCAGAATTTCCCAGGATTCATACCCGGTGAGTTCGCAGAATTTCGCATTGGTTCTTGCAATGCTGCGATCGCCTTTGAGGTAGATTACCCCCACCTGGCTGTTTTCGAAGATGGCTTCGAATTCGTACAGGGATTGCAAAAGCAGCTGCTTCGTTTCCATGGCTTTGGAAATGTCAACGGCCGTACCCACAACCCGGACCGGATTTTCCTGCTCATCCCGTGCGACAACCTTGCCGCGGATCTGCACCCAGACCCAATGTCCTTCCTTGTGGCGCAGACGGACTTGCTGTTCAAAATGGAGTGATTCTTGTTTTTCGTTGGATTTGAAAAAGTTCCAGGCCTTGGCGAAATCATCTGCATGGCATAGTTTCGCCAAAGTTTCATGAGTAACAGGTTCCAGTTCGCTTTGCGGATGGCCTGTGAGGTGCGCCCATTGTTCATTGATGAACATTACGTCAGAAGAAAGGGTCCAGTCCCATAGCCCGATATTCGCACTTTCCAATACCAGGCTGAGTCGCTTCTGGCTTTCTTCCAGGGCGGATTGTATTGCATGGCGTTCTTCCAGGGTGCTTTCCAGTTGTTTAATGACGGATTTCAATTCCTCATTAGCTTTGGCCTGGCTTTCCGTACGTGAGAGAACTTTGGCCTCGAGTTCCCCGTGCGAATCGCGCAGGGCTTTTTCAAGTTGCAGGCATTCAGTGACATCCCATAACAGGTGCACCTTGCCGCAAGGACGTTCCTGCGTATCGAACAGAGGGAGAGAGCGCATCGTGGCCGTACATTGTTTTTTTCCGTCCGTCCGTGAAGCATTATATTGTATTACGACTACCTGTTGGCGCGCTATCTGTGGGATACAGGCGCAGTAGCGCTTCTCCTCGGCAAGTTTCCATGTGAAAACCTCAGTTTGCGGTCGTCCCAGTGCCTGATCGACTGAAAGTCCGGCAATATTCAGAAAAGCGGTATTGGCAAAAAAAATTCTGTCTGCGTTGTCGGTAATGAAAACAGGGGCCAGATCCAGGTTTATGGATTGCTCCAGCGTGTGGATGCGCGCCAGGAGCACTGTAGTACTTTGTCTGTGCTCCTGGCGTTCTTTTTCCTGGTCCCGGAGCAAAGATCTCAGTCGCCGCAAGCGATGGAACAGCACCGCCGCCAAAGCAAGAGAAAGAAGTGTTACGATAAGGAAAAGAAACAATAAAGCGTACATAAAAAAAGTCTATCACAGACAACGGGTGACGGCCAACGCTTACACAGGTTCAAATTTGCACAAAGCCTGAAAAGATTACCGGAACGCACCGGACATGTTGCGCGATGGGAAAAAAGAATTATTATGTTTCAAATAATAGGACGGGGTGGGGATGGCAGCTCCCTGGGATGCAGTCATCTTTTTTTTACCCGAAAAATGACTTTTGGGGAGAGGGTGACTATCATATCCACAATCGCTTTACTTTTCAAAGTCATTTGCGTAGAAAGTGTTTTTTCTAGAGGCTGGTGAGGCCGTGCAACGTCGGGCTCTCTGGAGGTAAAATATATGGAACAAAAAAATCTTGATTATTTTTACGAATTATTGACCAAGATGTTGGAAGAAGCGCTGAGTAAAAGCGATGCCACTATCGAAGACATGACCGGCACAATGGAGGTCTTTGCGGACCCTGCCGACCGTGCCACAATGGAATCGGACAGGGCGTTTACCTTACGGCTTCGTGACAGAGAAAGAAAATTGATCAAAAAGATTCAGTCGGCTTTAAAACGGCTGGATGACGGCACCTACGGCATTTGCGATGAGTGTGGTGAAGAAATCAGTATCCCGAGGTTGAAAGCGCGTCCGGTCACCAAGTTGTGCATTCATTGCAAAAGCAAGCAAGAAGAGGATGAAACCGTTCGCGGTGATTGATTATTCCCCCTCAGGGAATTAGGAGCACATGCTTTTTGGATTTAGACATACCAGCCGATGAAATGGAGTAGCGGCCGTGGATTCCCATTTTTTCAGGTGCCTTGGCAGGGAAATGGCGCGAGAAATCCGCGGTTCACGTCTCGAAAAAATATATAGTCCGGCCCCCTCTGTTCACACTCTCGAATTGAGGGGGGCGCATTCCAACCGTTTTCTGCTTTTTCATTCAGATAAAAATTCAGGGTATTTTTTTCTTTCCGAGGAAAAGCCCCGCAATCCCGGCAGTCCTGACAGCCGGACCATGTGGTTTCGCAAGCATTTGAGCGGCCGCAGGTTGCTTGAACCCAGGCTGGACTGGGCCCGCAGGCGTATGGCCTGGCTTTTGTCCCCCCGTTCCGGCGAGCTGGAATCCTGGCTGCTTTTTGACGTGCAAAATGGATTGCAGCTGGTCAGCGAGCTTCCAGCGGACTTTGATGCTGATCCGCAATGGCCGACCTTGCGGGCCATTCTGGACGACGGCGAGATCTGGAGATCCTGTCCGCATATTTCCCCTTTGTTGCGTAAGAGCCTGAACATTCTTGCTGAAAGCGATCCCGAACAGGCGGAGACACTTTACAAACGCCTGGTGGTCGGCGCTTGCCCGGAATTTTTTCTCTATGCCGCTTCGGAGGGGGAGCCCTTGGTCACAACATGGAAATTGCCGGACCTACTGCATAACGGGCGGCATGAGCAGACTTTTCAGAACGCATTGGATGCCGCCAAAGCAGCCGGTTCCCAGGGGGTGTTTACCGCACCTGATTCCGGGGCAGTTGCGGAAGACACTGCCAGACGCAAAACACAGCGAAAAAAACTGGAACGCGTACTAAAAAAACTGGACCAGGATGAAGAACGTTTGCACCGCCTGCGGGCAGCCAGGGAACAGGCGAAACTCATGCAGGCGAATTTGTATACTCTGGATCCGTCAGAGAAATGCGCATCGCTTTCTCTGGTTGACTATTCTTCCGGGGAAGGCGTGACGGTGGAAATTTCCCTGGACCCCAGATACAGCATACGCGAAAATATGGAACGGTTGTTTCATCAGGCGGGCAAAGGCGACAGGGGCTTGGAACGGATCAATGCGCGCAGGAGCGAAATTAATGCGGAACTGCAAGCGTTGGCGGCGGGAACACCATTGGCGGATACGGTGGCTCCGCAGCTGATAAGCGCCAAGAAGAAGACCGCCGAACGCCGCAAGGGAATTTCGAAAAAAGAATTGGCTCTGCATGAGTTTCGCAGCAGCGACGGTTTCCAAATTTTGCGCGGCAAAAATAGTACCGCGAACCATAAACTTCTCTCTCAAAAAGCCAGCCCCTTCGACTATTGGTTTCACGCCCAGGATGGGCCGGGTGCGCATTGCATTTTGAAACGAGACCATCCTAATCAGGAGGTTCCGGATCGCAGCCTGGAAGAGGCCGCGGCCCTGGCCGGTCTTAAAAGCTGGCAGTCTCAGGACGGAAAGGCCCGGGTCCTCTGTTGCCTTGTACGTGACGTACGCCATTTCAAGGGCGCCGCAATGGGGCAGGTTCTTGTCGATAAAGTCTTGCGTGTGTTACAGGTGCGGCTGGATCCGGACCTGGAAGCGCGTTTGCGTCATCCCTGACCTCCATCTTATCTTCAGATCCGGGTATTGATACGGTCGACTTCTTAGCTACTCTTTTTCTGTTTGGCACAATAAGTGAATAATTATCGCAATCCAGGTGACCATGTGCGGTCGCATGGAATACGCTGCCCTTGTCTCCTACGGCAATTCGTGAACGAAACGCAGTGCAGCAATGCCAGAAGAGGGGAGGTTGAACCGCGTTTTTATTGGTCAGGCACGATAAAAACAGGGCGGGGATGTTATCCTCTGTGAAAGAGTTCCTTATATTCTTAATGATACGAGCGGATCAGAACGGAGTATTTTCCGGGTCAAAAAAATGATGCTCCCGTCATTCGTTTGTCATACAATCGTACGTAAAAAAACATTGATAATGTTTTTTGGTACGATAAAAAAGATAAGGAAAATAACTCCTTGATTTTACAATTGCCTCATGCCATAAGAGAATGACTGGAGATTTATTCAGGTTGGCATTTCCGTAAATGAGGCAAATTTGTTTGATTTATTAAGGACGGCGTAGGCGGTACTGATCGAAGAAATTCTTCCGGCCGATATTTGCGGTTGCCAGCATGTTTATCCGCATGACTGGCAGGAATGATGCAGAAAATGGGGAAAAGGGAAAACAGTTTCATAGCGAGGCAGTTCGCTGGCTACTTTCGTTCCCGTTGACAATTGATGGCAAACTTTGGATCGGCAGATCCGAACGCAACATTTCCGCAAGGATAGAAAACAGCATGACAGTTATACACGCAACTGACGGAGTTACCGCGCCAGAAAGTTTTCGTGCCTTTGAGTACAAAATGGAAGCCTACGGCATGCAGCCGCAAGTGGTTAACATCTTCAAGCGGCTTTATAGTGAAGTGCTGTCCGGAAAAACCGGAATGCTGCATGAGAGTAATATTGAACCGTTGGGCGATGAAGACATAGTCGAATACGGTGACCTCGGCAGTTATGAGGAGGCCGGACGCAAGGCCATGCATCAGGCCGTGATGATCAAGCTCAACGGCGGCCTGGGAACAAGCATGGGGCTGGAAAAAGCCAAATCCTTGATCGAAATTAAAAACGGGTTGACCTTTCTGGATGTCATTATTCGCCAGACCCAGCGCTTACGCCAACGCTTCCACAACGAACTGCCTCTGGTATTCATGAACAGTTTCAAGACGCACATGGATACCATGCTGGAAATTTCGGGTTTCGATAACGGCAGCGCCTCCATCCCCCTGGCCTTTGTGCAAAATCGTTTTCCCAAAGTGCTGCAGAAGGATTTTTCGCCTGCCAACTGGCCGAGCAATCCTGAATTGGAGTGGAACCCCCCGGGACACGGGGATATCTATACGGCGTTGTATACCTCCGGCCTGCTCAATACGCTGCTGCGGCGCGGGCGGTATTACGCGTTTATTTCGAATTCCGACAACCTGGGCGCTACCATGGATCCCAGCATTCTGGGATATATGGCGAGCAACCGTCTGCCTTTTGTCATGGAAGTGGCCCAACGGACAGCCTCGGACCGCAAGGGGGGCCATCTTGCCAAAATGCGCCATACCGGCCGGTTGCTGCTGCGGGAAGTGGCTCAATGCCCGGAAGAAGAACTGGAATCGTTTCAGGATGTTCAGAAATTCAGTTATTTCAATACGAATTCCTTGTGGATAGATCTGCGCGAACTTGAACAGGTGCTGTTTACCAAGCATATGATGCCGTTGGATATTATTGTTAATCCCAAGACGCTTGATCCCCGTGATTCTGAATCGCCCAAGGTCTTTCAGATTGAAACCGCCATGGGCTCGGCCATTTCCGCTTTTGACAGGGCCGGAACCGTTTGCGTTCCTAGATCCCGCTTTGCTCCGGTCAAAACCACCAACGATCTGCTGATGGTCATGTCCGACTGTTACCTGCTTTCACCCGAAGGAAATATCGAGATCAATCACGAGCGAAAGTTTCCTTTGCCGTACATTACGCTGGATTCGAAGTATTTCAAAAAAATCGACGATTTCAGCAGCCGTTTTCCTGACGGAGCCCCTTCTTTGCTGGAATGCAATTCTCTGAATGTGGAAGGCGACATCCGGTTCAGCCGAAATGTCACACTCAAAGGCGACGTCTTAATCAGAAATTTTTCCACTGAGCAGGCCGTTATCCCCGACAAGGAGAGTCTGAGCGGCGAAGTGCGTATCAATGGCGTCTGAGGCAACCTGTTTGCCACGTCTCAATAGAATATTACCCTACAGAGGCTCCTGCCATGAGCGATAAACAAACGACATTCCCTTTGCGGATAGAGCCCTTTGATTTGCACCTGTTTGGAAAAGGTGAACATTGGGACATCTATCGGATTCTCGGAGCGCATCCTGTGGTTCAGGACGGCCAAAGCGGATACACGTTCGCTGTCTGGGCACCCAATGCGAGCGCCGTACACCTTACTGGGGAGTTTAACGACTGGCGTTACGGCGAATATCCGTTTTATCCTGTGGGATCCTCCGGAATCTGGGCGGCTTTCGTGCCGGGTATTCAGAAAGGGGAATTGTATAAATTCGGCGTTGAGCAACTCGACGGGCGTATTGTGTATAAAATCGACCCCGTTGCCTTTCATACCGAACTGCGCCCAGGAGTAGGCTGCGTCACCTGGGAACTGGATGCCTACCAGTGGGGCGACAAACAATGGATGGATGAGCGCAGGGTCAACGGACTGCCTCTGGACAGGCCGGTATCCACCTATGAAGTGCACGCCGGTTCCTGGCGCAAAAAACCGGAACTCGGACCAGGTTACCTGACGTATGCGGAGCTGGCCGACACGTTGATTCCTTACGTCAAAGACCTGGGTTTCACGCACATTCAATTCATGCCTCTTGCCGAACATCCGCTGGACGAAAGCTGGGGCTATCAGACCGGACATTATTATGCGCCCACCTCGCGGTTTGGCTCGCCTGAGGAGTTTCGTGAGTTTGTGGACCGTTGCCACCAGGCTGGTATCGGCGTGCTTCTGGACTGGGTACCGGGACATTTTCCCAAGGATGAATGGGGACTTGGCCGCTTTGACGGTTCGGCGCTCTACGAACATGAAGATCCGCGGCTGGGCGAACACCCGGATTGGGGAACGTACATTTTCAATTACGGCCGCTACGAAGTCCGCAATTTTCTCTTTGCCAATGCTTTGTACTGGCTCAAAGAGTTTCATATTGACGGCCTGCGGATAGATGCCGTGGCATCCATGCTTTACCTGGATTATTCGCGCGAGGAGTGCGACTGGATTCCCAATTGCTACGGCGGCAAGGAAAATCTGGAAGCTATCGACTTTCTGAAAGAACTTAACAGAGTCGTGCACGGCCATTTTCCCGGAGCCATCATGGTCGCCGAGGAGTCCACAGCCTGGCCCGGAGTATCTCGTCCGTTGTATTCAGGCGGGTTGGGCTTCACTTTCAAGTGGAACATGGGCTGGATGCATGACACGCTGGAGTATTTTTCCAAAGAACCCGTACACCGGGCCTTTCACCACAATAATCTGACTTTTTCCATGCTCTACGCCTTTACGGAAAATTTCGTCTTGCCCTTGTCGCACGACGAGGTGGTGCACGGCAAAGGTGCGCTGCTTTCCAAAATGCCCGGCGACATGTGGCAGCAGCAGGCCAACCTGCGCCTGCTGTTTTCCTATCTTTGGGCACATCCCGGCAAGAAACTGCTGTTCATGGGAGGCGAGTTCGGGCAGTGGAACGAGTGGTATTCGCAGGGCGAACTGGACTGGAGCCTGTTGAATTTCCCCGCACACCGGGGCATCAGCAATCTGGTCAGAGATCTGAACCACCTGTTGCACGAATATGCAGCCCTGTACCTGCGCGACCATGACTGGACAGGGTTCGAGTGGGTGGATTTTTCGGACTACAATAATTCGATCATCAGTTTCCTGCGCAAAGCTCCGGACGCGGAGCCATTGCTCTGGGTTTTCAACTTCACGCCAATCGTACGCCAGGCTTACGGTCTGCGCTGCCCGCATGGGGGGGACTGGGTGGAGATCTTTAATTCCGATTCCGAGTATTATGGCGGCTCCAATGTGGGCAACGGCAGCGGAGTCACCGCCAGGAAAACAGAGATAGGTGAACAGGCGCATTTTCTGGAACTCGCATTACCGCCGTTGGGCGCCATAGCCTTGAAACCCCGCAGATAAGGGCTAGGGGGAAAAAGGGCGGCAGGAAATGCTAATCAAGGGATGGCTTTCATGCGGATCGGCCCGGTAAAAATCGACGAACGTGCGTATGCATTTGTGGTTTGGGCTCCCAATGCTGAAAAAGTGGTGCTCGAACTGGAAAAGCATGAGCGCTTGCAGATACCCCTGACTTCTCTGGAACGCGGATACTGGCAGGCCATTGTAACGGATACGGCTCCAGGAGTCCGCTATTCCTTCATCCTGGATGACGGCCCGCGCAGGGCCGATCCGGCATCGCATTACCAGCCGCACGACGTTCACGGGCTGTCCGAACTTGTTGATCATGAGAGTTTTATCTGGACAGACTCCGGATATATCCGGCCTCCATTTGGAAAGGCCGTCATCTATGAATTTCATGTGGGAACCTTTACGCCGCAGGGCACTTTTGACGGCGTAGTCCAAAGGCTGGACCACTTGCAGGACCTCGGCGTCAACGTGCTGGAAATAATGCCCGTGGCGCAGTACCCGGGGTCGCGCAACTGGGGCTATGACGGAACCTACCTCTTTGCTGTGCAGCGGAGCTACGGCGGTCCGCAAGGCCTGAAGCGTTTCGTTGACGCCTGCCATGCCAGGGGTATGGCCGTGGTGTTGGACGTGGTCTACAACCACCTGGGTCCGGAGGGAAACTATCTGCACGATTTCGGCCCCTATTTCACCAATCGCTACCGTACGAACTGGGGGGAAGCCCTGAATTTCGACGGCCCGTACAGCGACGAGGTACGCAACTTCTTCCTGGAAAACGCGCGCCACTGGTTCGAACACTATCACATTGACGGGCTCCGGCTGGATGCCACCCATGCCATCGACGACAGGCGCCCGATCCATTTTTTTACCGAGCTGGCCCATGTGGCCCATGTCCATGGTGAAAAAAACGGGCAGAGGCCATGGCTCATATCGGAAACCGATCGCAACGATCCGCGGCTGGTGCTACCCGAGGCGATCGGAGGGCACAATCATGATGCTCTCTGGAGTGATGACTTTCATCATGCGCTGCATGCGCTGCTGACCGGCGAGCTTCAGGGCTACTATCAGGATTACGGAGAAGTCTCGCACCTGGTCCGGGCTTTGCGTAATGGTTTCGTGTACCAGGGAGAGTATTCGAGCTACAGACGCCACGGCCATGGAGCGCCCACCAGATGCATGCCCGCCCGGGCGCATGTTGTCGCCATTCAAAACCACGACCAGATAGGCAACCGCATGCTGGGCGAGCGTTTGAGTTCTCTGGTCACACCCGCTTCTTTGCGCCTGGCAGCCGGTTTGCTGCTGCTATCCCCCTATACGCCTTTGTTGTTTATGGGGGATGAATACGGGGAGACAGCGCCTTTTTTGTATTTCATCAGCCATCTGGACGACAACCTGGTCAAGGCGGTCCGCCGCGGCCGGAAGCGGGATTTCAAGGATTTCGCCTGGAAAGGGCAGCCTCCGGATCCCGCCAGCGAGGCGACCTACGCGCGCAGCCGGCTGGATTGGGACAAGCTGGAACAGAGTCCGCATAAAGAGCTTTTTGCCTATTACAAGACGCTGATTCGCCTGCGGCGGCGGCTGACCTTTCGCAACGGCCCGTACGATCCCGCCCCGCGGGTGGAACTGCACGCCGGAGGGGATGTGTTGCTCATGGAACCCCCTTTGCGAAAAGGGCGGATTATTCTTCTATGCAATCTTTCCGAGGACCCCGTGCAGATGCATCCTTCGGGCCTGCTGCGCGGAACAGGGTGGAACAACGTGCTGGATTCGTCGGATAACAGCTGGACAGGCCCAGGCTGCACGTTGCCCGAAAGGGTTTTTGCGGACAAAGCGGAACTTTGTGCCATGTCGCCGCGCTCTCTGGCCGCGTATCTTGCCGACAGCACCACGGGAAACGATTCATGACGCGCTATGTTTGCATACACGGTCATTTTTACCAGCCCCCACGGGAAAATCCCTGGCTGGAAGAAGTCGAGGTGCAGGATTCCGCTTATCCCTACCACGACTGGAACGAGCGGATCACTGCCGAATGCTACGGCCCCAATGCCACCGCGCGTATTTTGGATGCGCAGCAGCGGATTGTGGATATCGTCAATAACTACTCTAAAATAAGCTTCAATTTTGGGCCTACGCTGCTTTCCTGGATGGAGAAACGACAGCCGGAGGTCTACGAGTCCATTATTCGGGCGGATGCTCTCTCGTTGGTGCGGTTCAACGGGCACGGATCCGCCATGGCCCAGGTCTACAACCATATCATCATGCCCCTTGCCAACGAACGGGACCGGCGTACGCAGGTGCTGTGGGGCATCGAGGATTTTGCGCAACGTTTCGGGCGGGATCCCGAAGGCATGTGGCTTGCTGAAACTGCCGTGGATACGGCCACGCTGGAGGAACTGGCCCTCAACGGCATTCGTTTCACGGTACTGGCCCCGCGTCAGGCTGCCCGTATCCGCCGTCTGGAGGATGCAAACGGCTGGCAGGACGTTTCGGACGCGCGCGTGGATCCCACCGCGGCCTACCGTTGCGTTTTGCCTTCGGGACGTGAACTTTCCCTGTTTTTTTACGACGGGCCCATCTCGCAGGATCTGGCTTTCGGCGATGTTCTTGGCAGCGGCGAGGCCTTTAAGGAGCGGCTGACCGCCGCGTTTACGGAAAACGGCCGGGACTGGCCGCAGCTGGTGCATGTGGCCACGGATGGCGAAACCTACGGTCACCATCATGCGCATGGTGAAATGGCCCTGGCCTATTGCCTGCATCTCATAGAGCAGGATCCCTTGCTGGAGCTGACCAACTACAGCGCCTATCTTGCCGTGCACGAGCCTGTGCTGGCGGTGGAAATTTTTGACAATTCCTCCTGGAGCTGCATTCACGGAGTGGAGCGCTGGCGTTCGGACTGCGGCTGCAACTCGGGAATGCATGGAGACTGGAATCAGGCCTGGCGGAAGCCTCTGCGGCAGGCCATGGACTGGCTTTCGGAACAAGCCGCGCAGATTTTTGATGCACAGGGTAAAAAATATTTCAAGGATCCGTGGGGTGCGCGGGACCGCTACGTACGCGTTCTGCTGGATCGCTCGGAGACCGGCGCCATGGCGTTTCTGGATCAGGAGGCCGTGTCATCGCTGGGGCCTCTGGACAGGATTGCCGCACTGAAGCTGCTCGAACTGCAGCGTTTCGCTCAGTATATTTATACGAGCTGCGGCTGGTTTTTCGATGAAATTTCCGGCATCGAAACCGTGCAGAATATGCAGTACGCGGCGCGTGCCATTCAACTGGCGGAAGAGCTTTGCGGCTGTTTCCTGGAGGAAAAGTTCCTGGAGCTGCTGGAGCTGGCCCCCAGCAATGTGTTTCCCAACGGCGCCCATGCCTACAATGAATTCGCCCGGCCCGCCCGGGTGAACATGCTGCGGGTGGCCGCGCATTACGCCATTGCCTCTTTGTTCAACAACGAGCATACGGAGTACCATTTCGGCAGCTACCTGGTGCTGCGTGACCTGTCCGTACGCTACGGGGCAGGGCGTTCGAGCCTGGTGCTGGGCAAGGCCAAGGTTGCTTCCAAACTTACCGGCGAGCATATTCTGGTACAGTTCGCGGTGTTGCATCCGGGCGACCACAACGTGATCTGCGGACTGAATTTTTTTATCGACAGACAACATTTTTCAAACATGGAGTCCAAGCTGCGGGCTTCCTTCGAACGCGGCGAACTGGCTGAAGCCATCCGGACCATGGACGGCATTTTCGGAGAGAATATTTTCTCCATCCAGCACCTCTTCCGCGACGACCAGCGCAAAGTTGTGGACAAGGTGCTGGCTCCCTCTCTGGAAAACGCGGAAAAGTCCTACCGGGAAATGTTCGAAAGCAACTATTCCATTCTGCACTTTCTGGGGCATCTGCACATTCCAGCTCCGGAGCAACTGCGCCGGGCAGCCGCGTATGTTGTGAGTACGGATCTGAAGCGCTTGTTCAGCGCGTCGGAGATGGACCTGGAGCAGTTGAATAATCTCATGGCAGAAGCCCGGAAATGGTCTCTGGAACTGCATCGGGATGAACTTGGTTTCCTGGCGGCCCGTTGGATCAACGAGCGGATGCGCTCCATCCAGTCTTTACCCGGAGAGCTCAGGTCCATCCGTCATCTTTCCGAAGCTCTGGAACTTCTTGTCGAGCTGCCTCTGGGGCTGCATCACTGGAAGGCGCAGAATATCTGTTTTGCGTTGGGCAAGAACTATTACCCGAAGATGCGCAGCGCAGCTGAAACCGGCGACGCTCAGTCCGCCGCGTGGGTGGATGATTTTCAGAGGCTGGCCGCGTTGCTCCAGGTGGCGCTGGAATGAGCGACGCAGCGTTCAAAATCCCCCTCTGCACGTACCGGGTCCAGTTGTCCCCCGCCTTTGGTTTCGCATCCTGCCTCGACATTCTGCCCTATCTCGACCAATTGGGAGTCTCGCACATCTACGCCTCGCCGGTTTTCAAGTGCCGCCCAGGCTCGTCGCACGGCTATGACGTCTGCGACCATCTCCAGCTGAATCCCGAGTTGGGCAGCGAAAAAGACTACGCCCGGCTCATGGCGGAAGTGAAACGCCGCGGCATGGGCTGGATTCAGGATATCGTCCCCAATCACATGGCGGTATCCGGCGCCAACCGGATGCTGGTGGACGTGCTGGAAAACGGGCCGGCTTCCCGTTTTTTTTCTTTTTTCGATATCGAATGGGACCATCCCTATGAGAATATGCACGGCCGGATGCTCGCTCCGTTTCTCGGCCGGTTTTACAATGAAACTCTGGAGCGCGGCGAGATCCGCATCGGTTTTGACGAGGATGGTTTTTATGTCCGTTATTACGAGTTGCGCTTTCCGCTTTGCCTGGATTCGTACAGCAGCATCCTGACTCTGGGGCTGGACGAGCTGCGCCGGAAACTCGGGAGAGACCATATCGATTACGTCAAGCTCCTGGGCATCCTTTACAACATCAAGGCCTTGCCGGAAGAAGCCCAGGAAGAACGCTACGATCAGATTTTTTTCATTAAGCGGATGCTTTTTGAGCTCTACGAGTCCAGCGCGGACGTCAAAACCTTTCTGGACGCCAATCTGGACCGGATAAACGGCGGCGAACGCGCCGACCGCAAGGACCCCTGGCGGCTTCTGGACAGTCTGCTGGCCGAGCAGTATTTCCGCCTTTCCTTTTGGAAAGTGGCGGGGGACGAGATCAACTACCGCCGCTTTTTCAGCATCAACGACTTGATCTCCTTGCGCGTCGAAGATGAAGCGGTCTTTGACTACACGCACCGGCTTATTCTGGAGAAAGTGCGTTCCGGCGAATTCGACGGGCTGCGGGTGGACCATGTGGACGGCCTGTATGACCCCACCGGCTATTTGCGGCGCTTGCGGGAGCAATCCGGCGGCGCCTATCTGGTGGTGGAGAAAATTCTTTCCGAAAACGAACCCCTGCCCGGATTCTGGGCCGTACAGGGCACCACGGGCTATGATTTTCTGGATCGGGTCTGCGGCCTGTTTGTGGACAAAAGCAACGGCCCGGCCTTTGACCAGATTTATACGTCCTTTACGGGCATGCGGCGTCCGCTGGGCAAACTGCTGGCTCAGAAAAAGCATCTGATAGTGGAACGCAACATGGCCGGCGACGTGGACAACATGGCCAGGCTGGTTAAAATGGTGGCCGGCAAGGACCGCCGCGCCTTTGACATCACTCTCAACGCACTGCGAGAGGCCATTACCGAATTGCTGGTGCAGTTCCCGCTCTACAGGACCTATATTTCCAACGATACGCTGCGCAGCCAGGATCTGGGCTTTATTCGGGCCACCATCAGCACGGTGCGCCGCCGCAAGCCGGAACTGAAACAGGAACTGGATTTCCTTGAACGTTTTTTGCTGCTGGACTTCGGCGAGGGCACCAGCGAGGAAGACCGGCGCAAATGGGTGCAGTTCGTGATGCGTTTTCAGCAGGTCACCGGCCCGCTGCAAGCCAAGGGTTTGGAAGATACGGTCTTCTATGTCATGAACCGGCTGCTTTGCCTCAATGAGGTGGGAGGCTGGCCCGGAAGTTTCGGTCTCGACCCTCAGGACTTGCACGCTTTTGTGCTGGACCGCGCGCAGAACTGGCCACATTCCATGAACGCCACGGCTACCCACGACACCAAGCGGGGAGAAGACGCCCGGATGCGTCTGGCAGCCTTGTCCGAGATGCCGGGAGCCTGGCAGGCCGCTTTGAAGCGATTCAACCAGATCAACGCCCGAAAGCGTCATGAGGTGGAAGGACACCCCGCACCCGGTCTCAACGATGAGTATTTTTTGTACCAGACCCTGCTGGCGCACTGGCCCTGGATGGGAAGCGAACCGGAACCTGAGGAACTGCAGGCTTTCGGCAACAGGCTGAAATCCTATTTGATAAAAGCCGTACGCGAGGCCAAAGACCATTCCGCCTGGATCAGTCCCAACGAGGAATACGAGCAGGCCTACCTGTCCTTTGCCGGGGCTCTGCTGCGTTCCGGACGCAATGCCTTTCTCAAGGAATTTCTTCCCTTTCAGGAGCAGGTGGCCCGGACCGCGCTCTGTTATTCGCTGGGGCAGACCCTGCTTAAACTGACGGCACCGGGAGTGCCGGACATCTATCAGGGTACGGAGTTCTGGAATTACGATTTCGTGGATCCGGACAACCGGCGCCCGGTGGATTTCAATCAGCGCCGGGCTCTGCTCGACACCTGGCAGACTGCGTACCGGGAATCCGCCCGGACGCTGGCCACGGAGCTTATGGCGCATCCCGAAGACGGCGGCCTCAAGTTGTTTCTTGTCTGGCGCGCATTGCAAACTCGTAGAAAATGGGCGCAACTGTTTCAGCATGGGACCTATCTGCCCCTTGCATTCGAGGGCGCGCGGGCGGACAGGTTGTTCGGGTTCATGCGGCAGTATCAGAAATCCTGGGCGCTGGTGCTGGTGCCGCGCCTGGCGGGGAGCCTCTGCGATGAGGGGTTCTCCCTGGGCAAAGTATGGGAGAATACGCTCCTGACGTTGCCGGAAGAATTTCACGGGAATAACGACAAAGAAGCAGCGTGGCATTGCTGCTTCACGAATACGAAGCTGCCCGTTGCCTCGCTTGCTGTCAGCGATTTTTTGCGTTTCCCCGTGGGGTTATGGATTCTGGAATAAAAAAACTCCAGACCGCTGCTGGCTCAACTATTCTTTTTTTTCTTGCCCTGGGAGATCAGCTCGCCGATTTCTTTATGAGATACGGGCTTTGAAAACAGGAAGCCCTGGCCCCATTCGCAGGTCAGACCGCGCAGCATGGACCATTGTTCGTCCATTTCAATGCCTTCCGCCACCACGTCGAGTTTGAGCGTATGGGCCAGATCAATGACCGACCTGACGATTTTTCGCTTGCTCGTGTTGCTTTCCATGGCGTCTATGAAGCGCTTGTCCACCTTCAGCGTATCTATGGGGAAGGATTGCAGATAGCTTAGGGACGAGTAACCCGTGCCGAAGTCGTCGATGCTGATGCGTACGCCCAGTGCCTTGATGCGTTCGAGTTTCTGGGCCGTACGTTCGGGATTTTCCATGGCCACGGTTTCCGTGATTTCCAGCTTCAGGCATTGGGGGGGAATGCCCGTATCCCGGAGGGCGTTTTTGACCACATCCACGATGTCATGCTGGGCGAGTTGCCTGGCGGAAAGGTTCACGCTCACATTCAGGGGGGACTGCTCCTCGTGTTCGAGCTGCCAGTTGCGCATGTCCGTACAGGCCTGGCGCAAGGCCCAGGCACCCAGCTGAACAATAAAATCATTTTGCTCGGCAATGGGCAGAAAAACATCAGGGGCTAGCATCCCGCGCGTGGGATGCTGCCAGCGGATCAGGGCTTCAACACCGGTAAGTTTTTTGTTTTCCAGGGAAACAATGGGCTGGTAAAGCATCCGGAACTCGCCGTTTTTCAACGCGTTGGGCATGTCCCGTTCGATTTCCATGGTACTGACGGCCCGTTCCAGCATCCGCGCGTTGAAGACTTTCATCCGATGCCGCGTGCATTTTTTGGCCTGGCGCATGGCTATATTGGCCGTACGCAACAGATCCTCTGGCGTATTGTACGGCGATGCGCCGAGCACAATGCCCATGCTTGCGGTGATCAGAACATCCGTATCCTGCAGCTTGAAAGGTTCCTGAAAGGATTCCTGCAGCATTTTGACGACGCGGATTGTTTCTTTGGGATGCGTCAGGTTGAGGACCGCGATGAATTCGTCGCCGCCCTGGCGCGCAAAAAAGTGGTCCGTGGGGGCAAGCGCTTCCTGCATGCGACGGCCCACCTGTATGATGAGTTCGTCGCCGTAGCAGGTGCCCATGGAGTCGTTGATGACCTTGAGCCTGTCGATGTCGATATAGACGATGGAAAAGGATAACGAGGCGGTTTCCTTGGCTTTGGAAACCAGTGTCCGGAGGTGTTCCAGGCAGGCCTCGCGGTTGGCCAGTCCGGTCATCAGGTCCATGTGCTGGGATGCCTCCAGACGCAATTCCAGTTGCTTGCGTTTGGTTATATCCCAGATGGTGGAGCGGATCTGGTGTTTGGCTCCTGTTTCATCGAGTATAAAAGAACTGCTGCGCGCCACCCAGCATCCGCCGTTTTGCGTATTGAGCCGCAGTTCGACGTACTGGGGCGAATCACAGGTGCGCAGAAGTTCCAGAAAACGATCCCAATCGGCAATGCTTTCGGGATGTATCAGATTGTCGAAGATACCGGGTGAGGCCAGTATCTCTTCGGCTTTGAGGCCCGTGATGCGCGTACAGCTGGAGGAAACGAATACAGGCTGAAAATGTAAATCCTCCAGAAGTTCCATATGGTATGGATGGCAGGCTATGTTTTGAAATATTTCCTGTTCCGTCATGATCGCTCGCTTGTTCGATGCAGACAACGCAGTAAATAAAAATAATAATTAAACTTATCGAAAAATTACATAGCAGATAGTTTTTGCAAATTCAAACGTAAAGTAGTCGGTATGAAATTTGTTTGAAGGGAAAAATGACAATTTTATCTTCTGCCCGCAGGGGCACGTATTCCTTTGACTTTGCTTTACTACCCTTTGTCCGACACGAATATAACCAAACTTGGTCACAAATTTGTTTCGTCGTAAAAAAAAGTGCTTCAAAGACCATATAACTTCGATTTTATGATCTATCAACCTGAAATAGTAAACAATTTTTAGTTGAAAAGCCGTTTAAAAAAATGAGCGTTAGGATTCAAGAGAACAATCTGTAATTAACAAATTTGCACTAGCAGTTAAAAGGTTTGTTTCTGATGCGGGCAATTCGATATTTGTTCCAAAATAGATATTTTCGGTAGGAAAAAACATCAATACGAATGTGCAAGGTAGTAGATTTTATTGCCCCGCTGTGGAGTCTTGTCTGTAGGGAAACGCATTGAGATTGTGTGACTGATTTGCACCACATCCCGACAGGAAAATGTATGACAGGGAGGTGAAAAATTCTCAACTGCGCTTTGCCGCTCCATAGGCTCCCAGAAGTCCCAACAGGAGCATCAGGCCGCCCAAAGTGCCGGGAAAGGGCACGGAATTTCCGCCGGAGTCGCCATTGGTGGTGTCGTCGTTTGGGATCGGCACAATGCGGGTGCTCACGAAAATCTGATCTGTGGAACCGTCGCTTTGCTGCCAGACGATGACGCTGCTGCTACGGCTGTTGCAGGCTACCTGTGGGTAATCAACATCCGTGTCGCCGGGGCTGATGCTGTCGTTCTCAGAACTCGGAAGGGTCCAGACACCGTCGCGGTATTCGGCAAGAAACACTTGCCCGATAGAGTTGTCGCTGATTGTTTTATCAACACCTTCCCAGACGATGACGACGTTGTCGTTGTCGTCCACGGCCACCTGCGGATCGGTGGCAGCCGTTTCGGTGGGGCTGATGTAGTCAGCGGGGAGCACCGATTCCCAGGCCCCGTTGCTGTATTCATTCTTGAAAACCCGATTTCTATAGAGAGCTGAGAGGTACCAGACGCCGAGCATTTTGCCGTTGTCGTTCATGGCCACGGAAGCGCTGTCATAGTCTATCGTCTTGGTATATAAAGACTCGACGTCGGACCAGGCAGCGCTGCTGTAGCTGTATCTGCTGGCGAATACTCCCGTACTGTACTCTCGCCAGATCATGACGGCATCACCGCTGTCGTTTATCGCAACACACGGGAGGGAGGAATCCTGAGAGGAGCCGGTTACTTTTATTTCATTGCCGGCTTGGGAAGTTTCCTTCCACGAGCCATTGCGATAAATTTTTCTGTATGTTTTGTAATAATAGACGTAATATTGCGTTGATCCAACTGTTACAAGGTCATATTCATTTCTTTCATTCCAGACAATAATAGCAGTGCCGTTATTGCCCATGGAAATGCTGCAATCTGTTACATTCCAATCTGTCCTTAAAGTTGAGAGTTTTGATGCTCCAGACCATGATCCGTTGCGATATTCGTCTGTGTAAAGAACAGTTTGATTTGATGACGATCCCTGATCCCAGACAATGACACTATTGCCGCTGTCATCCATGGCAACTTGATTGGTGTTTATTGTCTTATCCTTAGCGCTCACGACTTCTGGTTCGCCCCAGGAACCGTTATGGTATTCGCACTTGTAGATAGTGGAATAGGAAGAACTTGAATTATGTTGATTCCAGATAATGATGGCGTCTCCGTTGTTGTTCATGGCGACTTTCGCACCTGATACAGTTTTCGTTGAGCTGCTGATGTAATCGTCGAGAGAGCTGGGATTGGTCCAGATGCCATTGCGGTATTCGCTTTTAAAAACCTGGCTTTTTGTCATTCCGGCATCCGTATACTGGGTCCAGACAACAATGATATTATTGCTGTCGTCCATGGCAACTCGAGGACTTGTGGCGTACGTACCATCAGGACTGATATTGTCGCTAATCGAGGCGGGGTGTGTCCAGGTGATTGCTTGAGCATGGCCGCAGATACCGGACGCGTGCAGCAGTAAGCCGCACAGCATCAAAGCCGGGAACAGGTGGATGTTACGCATCTCTTCTCCTCGTCTGAAGGCGTGACAAAAAGCGATTGGTCGTTCGCGCGGGTATATCAGCGCATGAATCGGAAATTGCGAATCCGTCATGCGCCATGCGTCAATAATTTAAATAAAGTACTCAAAGCAGAAGCCTTGTCTGTAGGAGAATACGGGGAGATTGTGTGGTGTCATTTGGCGACACGCTGTGGATAGTAATGGTATAATAGGGGGTGAATACGGTTTATCGTTCTGGAAATGCGGGGTATGGTTTTTTGTCCGAAAGCGTAAAATGTGCCATTTGAGACCTGCAACCGACTGGCAATATCAATAAAACTTTGATAATGAGAAAGAGCTATTTGGCGGGTATTGTCTCTGGACGAGTTGTTTAAAGGTGCTTATAAGCAATGTATCCGGAGCGCTGCACAGGGCTGTAATATGAGATCTACTGACGTTGCAGCCATGTTGTTGCATGTCGTGCCGCGGTCCGCAAAAGGGGATCCCGCTTGTTGCAGGAAGTTGTATTTTTTGCCAAAACACGCATGGACGTTCCCACAATAACTTGCGTGTTTTTGCGGAAGGAATGAGTCGCGCGATATGACAGTATGCGCAATGTACGAAAGGAACCTGGAGTTTGACGACTCCTTTCTGGCCCGAGAACTTTTCGGACCAGGCAACGACCATCTGACACTGCTTACCAAAGAGAGCGGAGTGGACCTGCAGACCAGAGGCGCCTCTCTCTCCGTACGCGGGCCGGATGAAAAACGCGTCGAACGCGTCAGTAATCTGCTGGTACAGGCCTACGGCCTGCTGAAGCAGGGGACGCGCGTCTACGCTCCGGATTTGCTGCACGGATTGCACACGCTTGCGCGCCAGCCGGGGGCCAAGCTTAAAGATATTTTTCAGGATGCCGTATTCGTGGCATCTCCGAAACGGACCATCACCCCCAAGACATTGAGCCAGAAGGTCTATGTGGACGCCATCAGGTCCCATGATCTTGTTTTTGGTATCGGCCCTGCCGGAACGGGAAAAACATATCTGGCCGTGGCTCTGGCGGTATCCCATCTGCTTTCCAAAAAGGTCAAACGGATTATTCTGATCCGGCCGGCTGTGGAGGCAGGGGAAAAACTGGGTTTTTTACCAGGCGATATGGCCGAAAAAGTGAACCCGTACCTGCGGCCCATGTATGATGCGCTGCATGACCTGCTGGATTACGGTAAGGTTCAGGAAATGTTGGAAACAGGCGTTATAGAAGTGGCCCCGCTGGCGTTTATGCGCGGCAGGACTCTGAACGACGCGTTTATTATCATGGACGAAGCGCAGAACACCACGCCGGAACAGATGAAAATGGTTCTGACACGGCTGGGCTTCGGATCACGGGCTGTTGTTACCGGCGATGTCACGCAGATCGATTTGCCACCCGTCGGAGGCAGAAACGGCCATACGAGCGAGCGCTCCGGCCTTGTGCAAGCGCAAAAGATTTTAAGCGGCGTGGAAGGCATCAGTTTTGTCCACTTCCATTCCCAGGACGTTATCCGCCATCCGCTCGTGGCGCGGATCGTCAAAGCGTATGAGAGCAATGCGTAAAAACGGAAAAAAGACGACATCCAAACCGGCTGCTCAGAAAACGCCCGCGATTAAGGGGTTGAGCTGCTGCAACGGTTTAAAAAAGAAACTGCAGTTTACCTGTCCGACCTGTACGGGCATGGTTTTTTTATTTCTGGTGCTTCTGGTTTTGAGTGTCATGGTAGGCATCAGTTTTCAGCCCCGGGTTACGGTGTACTCCGTGGGCGAAATCGCAACACAGAATATCACGGCCAAAAAGGATTTTCTGGTTGAAGAAAAGGCCTCCACCCAGGCCAAACGTGATGAAGTGGCTGCATCGCAGCCCGTTGTGTTCGACCTGGACCTGGAAAAAGCCTATGGGTTGCGCAACAGGGTCGGTACTATTTTCAATACGGTCAACAAGGCCCGGCTGGATCAGCTGGAGCAGATCCGCTGGCAGATCGCCGAAACACTGAACAGTGAGATCAGCCGCGACACCCTGGATATACTCCGCAACAATGAAATTCAAAATCTGATCATGATCCGCGTCCTGCCCTGGCTGGTCAAAGAGCTTTCGCGGGGTGTGGTCATGGATTCCCGCCTGCTCCAGCGTCTCGAGCACGGCATTCTTGTCCGCTCGCTGGCTACCAAGGAAGAAACCTTGCGCCTGGACCTGCATCAGCTCATGGATCTCGAACTGCTCAAAGGCGACCTGGAAACCTACCTGCGTACGGAGCTGCACAAACCCTTACGTATTCGCAATGCCATTTTGGAATTGCTGGAACCCATGCTGCAGGCCAGTCTGGTTCCCAATTCCGAGGCAACGCGCCAGCATCGGGAAAAGGCCAAAGATGCCGTGGACCCGGTCTATTATCACATCAAGCGGGGCGAAGTGATCATCCGCGCCGGCGAACGGGTGGGCGAGCAGGACCAGCTCAAACTGCAGGCCCTGTACCAGCAGGAGACGGACTACTTCCACATTTACGCGCCGCTGGGCGTACTGCTGATCGGTCTGTTTCTCAGCCTGGGGCTGGTACTTTCTCCCACAGGCCCGCTGCTGCGTCCGCTCAGTACGCGCGATGCCGTGCTGGTGGGCGTGATCGTACTGTTGTTTGTGGCGCCGGCGCGATTTCTCGTCGAGCTGCAGGCTCCCATGGCCGGCGAACTGCAGCTGTTCAGCATGGCGATTTCCGGGGACATGTTTCCCCATTCGTATCCGGTGGCCGGTGCTGCCGGGCTTCTAGGCCTGTTTCTTTCGCCAACCCTGTGTTGTTTTGCCGTGCTGCTGATATCCTTTCTGTGTTGTCAGATGGTTTCCGGCGGCTTGAATCTGTTCTTGTTTTATTTTCTGGGCGGCATGCTGCATATGGTGCTGGTAAAGCGTACGGAAAACCGGCCTGAAGCTCTCAAGAATCTGCTGCCGCTGCTGCTCGGGCTGATTCTCATCTGGCTGGGCATCCGGTTTCTGGACTTCCAGGATTTTCGGGGGTTTTGGGTGGAAATGCTGCTGGTGGGAGGCAACGCCTGCCTGAGTCTGCTGACGCTGTTCGGGCTTTCGCCGATTATCGAACTGGTGTTCGGCTACAGCTCGCGCTTTAAGCTGATGGAGCAGATGAATCTGGAACAGCCTCTGCTGCAGGAGTTGATGGTGGCTGTGCCGGGAACCTACCACCACTCGCTGATCGTGGCCAACATGGTGGAGGCCGGAGCCAGGGCCATCGGCGCCAATGCGTTGCTCTGCAAGGTGTCCGCGTTGTACCACGACATCGGCAAAATCAAGAATCCTCAGTATTTCATTGAAAACCAATACGGCAGCCGCAACATCCATGACAAGCTGACCCCTTCCATGAGCGCGCTGATTCTGATCTCCCATGTCAAAAAAGGAGTGGAGCTGGCCCGTCAGCACAAACTCGGACAGGAAATCATCGATATCATTCAGCAGCACCATGGAACTAGCATCATATCCTTTTTCTACAACAAGGCCCTGGAACAGGCCATGACCAAAGGTGAGGAAACCGTTCGCGACGAGGATTACCGCTATCCGGGGCCCAAACCGCAGACCAAGGAAGCCGGTCTTGTCATGCTTGCGGATGCCATCGAGGCTTCCAGCCGTACTCTGGTAGATCCCACGCCCGGCAAGCTTCGGAACCATGTGGAAACGATCATCAAAAAAATCTTCTCCGAAGGCCAGCTGGATGAATCGCCCTTGACCCTCAAGGATCTGAACCAACTTACCGCCACCTTTACCCGAATTCTGACAGGCATTTTTCATCAGCGGATCGCGTATCCGGACACCAAGGACACGTTGCATCGCGCCGGGGAGAAAAAGGCCGTCCGCCGCCCGCATCAGGGCGACCAGGACGCGCCCGTACCGTTGACCGAGCCCATACAGTGATCAGCGTGCATACGCGGACCGGCCGCGGATTCGTCTTTCCTCTGACCCGGAGTGAGTGCCGGGAGCTTGCCTTGCGCCTGATGGATGCGCTGGAACTGGAAGCCGGAGAGCTGGAGCTGTGTCTGGTCGATGACGTGGAAATGAGTATGCTTCATGAGCAGCATCTGGGAGGCATCGGCCCCACAAATGTTCTGGCTTTTCCCAATGAGTCCGAAGAATTCGATCCCACCGGCGCTTTTGCCGGAGAGATGCTTGATCCGGATGCCGCGGAGTATGACGAATCCGACGTGATGGAAGATGATGATGCGGATGACGAAGCGGCGAATGATGCGCAGGAGTACGCAGAGGAGGATGACTCCGACGGTCCGCAGGTGTTTCTGCCGGAAATGTTTGAGGGTGATTTTTCAGAAGAGTACGCGGCGTGTGAATGCGGCGCAGGGATTATTGCCGGTTCCATAGTGTTTTCCGTGGATGCCCTGCATCGCGAATGCGTTCTGTACGACCAGGAACCCGGCGTCTATTTTGCCAGATTGCTGGCCCATGCGCTGCTCCATCTGAGCGGCGTCCCCCACGGCGAATTCATGGAAGAACGTATGGATTTTGCCATCACCCAGGCTCTGGCGGACTGATTTTTCTTTTACCATGCTCGAACACATCGCCATACTGCTTGTTCTTCTTTATTCGCTGATACACGCCATACGCCATTTCAAACATATTTCGCTCGAACAGTATCTGCACAATGAAAAAAGTACCGGGCTGCTGCTGAGTACGGCAAGCGCCGTGGCCGGAAATGTGGGCGCGGGTACGGTGGTGGGCATTTTCGCCTTTGCTGCCAAAGGCAAGGGCGTGGCGCTGTATATTTCGGTCTGCTACGCGGCCGGGCTGCTGCTTACCGGCCTGCTGGCCGGGTGGGTCTATCGCCGCAATCATGCGCTTGGAGCCAACAGTTTTATCGACTTCATCGTGCTGCATTTCGGAAAACAGACCAAGCCCATAGTCTGGGGCGCGGTGGGCTGTATCTTTTTTCTGCAAATGGCTTCGCAGCTGCTGGCGCTGGGAAGCATTCTGCACGCTTCGCTGGACATTTCACTGGGCATAGCCATTCTCTACGCCTATGCCATTGTCACGCTATACATGCTTTCGGGCGGCTATTATTCGGTCACCCGGACGGATTTGCTGCAGTTCGGCTTTTTGTTCGCCACTGCCGTGCTGATAGTCTGCTATTTCCAATGGGAGCCGCTACTGCAGAATCTTTCCGTACTGTATACGCCGCAGAATTACGGACCGGTATTCATCCTGGGCATTTTGTTGTTCTTTGCACCGACTGCCGTAATCTCCATAGACAACTGGCATCGGGTGATCTCCGCGGAAAGCGCCGGGGTGGCACGCAAGGCCTTTTTCATCACCTCGGGAATCTGCCTGTTCATTTATCTGGCCTATACGCTGCTCGGGCTGACGGCAGACCCCAGTGTGAAGGAACCGGTAGGCCTGATGAAGCAGCTCTTCCCCAAGGGCTTGTCTTTTTTCGCAATACTTTCATTGCTCATGGCCGTGGTTTCCACCATGGACAGCACCATTCTGCCGCTGGCCGCGCCCGTCTGCAGCAGCGTGAAAAGTAACCGGCTGCTGGCGATGCGTCTGGTTGTCTGGGGCATCATGACCGGCATCGCGCTGGTGGCTTACTTTCTGGGCAGCGTGATCACCGGGTTGATCGCCGCCCTGAGTTCCTTGGTGGCCCTGTTCCCGCCCGTACTGACTGCCTTGTTCGACCGTCCGGCCTCGGCACTGGCACTGCAGATCTCTTTGCCCGCTTCCATTCTGTCCAGTCTGTTTTTTGTTACCGTCAACGAAGAGTACGCCTTTCTTGTGGGCATCGGCGTCAGCTTTGTTCTCTATTACGGCATCAGCTATCTGGACCTGCGTAGAAAAAGCACGCAACCGCAGGCACGACCGGAATAGAAAAAGCCCGCGTTCTTTGACAAACACGGGCTTATTGCTGTTTTAACGGATACGCGGCAGCGATGCTTTTAAAACGGCACGTCGTCCATGCCGCTGGCCTCGGACGGAAAGGCCGGTCCGAGATCTTCATTAGACTGCTGCGGCGCCTGTTGCGGCGCTTTTTGAGGTTGTTGGCCGCCGCCGAACTGGTTCCTCTGAGGGGCTCCGTACTGGTTGCCCTGGGGTGCGCCGTATTGTCCGCCGCCGTCCATGGGCGCGTAGTCGTCAGGAGGGGGCGGTGAGTCGAATCCACCTTGTCCGCCCTGCGTACGGCCATCAAGAAATTGCACGCGCTGGGCTCGGATTTCCGTGGTCCAGCGGTCCTGGCCGTTCTGGTCCTGCCATTTGCGGGTCTGAAGGCTGCCTTCGATATAGACGGAGCTGCCCTTGCGCAAGTAATTGGCGCAGTTTTCTCCCTGGCGATCCCAGACGATGATGCGGTGCCATTCCGTACGGTCCTGATTGTTCCCCTGCTGGTCGCGCCATTTTTCGTTGGTGGCGATGTTGAGCGTACAGACCGGGGTGCCGCTTTGCGTATATTTTAATTCCGGGTCGCGGCCCAAGTTGCCGATAATCATAACTTTATTCAGTGATCCCGCCATAATGTCCTCCTGATGAGCCGGTCAATCCGCGTCATCCAGATATTTTTTCGCCAATGGTTCCAGGGCGGCCAGCGCGTCTTCGAGTTCGTCGCTCAATTTGTTGGCGTCAGCCGGTTTCCAGTCGCCAAGTGCGGCTTCCAGCTTGTCTCGAAGCCTTACGGCTTCTTTTATACCTGGCTCCAGTTCTTTTTTAGCTTCTTTGTTCCAGTCGCCGAACTGCCAGCGGTCCGAAAGATCCTGGACCAGTTCGAGCAGTCCTTTGGGTTTTTGCCGGGCGTTTTCTCCCCATGCCCCGCGGCAGAGAAAAGGCCAGGCTTCCGGAAGGTCTTCCGGCCGGAAAGTCTCGGCTTTTACGCGAATTTGCAGGTATTTTCCCATCTCAGCCTCCTGTGGCGACAGCTGTACTGTCTTATCGCCTGAGAGAAAAACACAGATACGTAAAAAAGAAAAGCGCTCAGGGAAAATCCCGAAGCAGGCCGGGGCAACTCTCCGTGAGTTCGCTTATTCGGGTATCACCCATTCGGTCTGCACGCGGACGACCACGTCTTCGATCAGGGAGAACTGGTCCGGCGAGCAGACGCCGATCAGGGGCTGGCCGCCGTCGATGGTTTCTCCGTAAGTGAAATAGACCGCGTAGATCACGCCCTCCGGCCCGTGGTAAATCACCGGGTTCTCGCGTTTCATCCGGGACATGATGAACAGTTCCATGCCGTCCCGGGTGTTGATGGATCTGGGGCCCGAGGCTTTCACTTTTTTATCCACATCCGGGACGAAATAATATTTTGCCCGCTCGGGCGCGTGGAAAAGGTATAACGCTTTTTGCAAAATCACATCCAGAACTTCTTCTTTGGAAAGGTAGTGGCGTATTTTGACCAGCGGCGTATTGGCTTCCACGAATTTTTTCTGGTGCTGGGTGTAGATTTCGGCGATGCGCCCTTTGATGGGCGAGCAGATGGGTTTTGGGTTTTTTTCGCGCTCGATGGTGGCCAGCAGAGTGCCTGGTTTTTCTTTCCAGGTACCGGCCGGCCCGTCGACCCGGTCGCCGGGGGCGATCTCGGGAAAAGTCACCACGCCCGTATGGGGCGCGCAAATATCAAGTTCGCGAAAGGGCGAGGCCTTGATCTCTTCGAGCAGCTTGCCAATGTCCAGCGAATTGTCGGCTTGCATGTCGCCCTCCCGTTGTTAGCGGTAGTAAAGGTTGCGGCCGCCCATGGTCATGAGGGCCTGGTACAGGTTCTTGCGGACGTCGCGGCGGTCCCAGATGCCGTGGATGTGTCCACGGGAAAGGGCGCTGTACGAACGGTGGTAATCCGGCGGAATGTCCAGACCTGTGGTTTCTTTGATGACACCGGGGCCGGCGAAACCGATGTTGGCCGAGCGTACGGAGAACTGGTAGGGCGAACAGCCCAGGAAACTGGCCACCGGACCGGCATAGGAATTGGTGTCGTAGAGTACCAGATACAGACCGCCTGCTTCCAGGTAGCGGCGTACGGCCATGGTGCAGCGGGGCATCTGGATAACGCCGTTGGTACCTTCCTGGATACGGATGCCGGCGGTGCCGTGCACATAACACAGGAAAGGAAAGTGTTTTTTTCTGGCCCGGTCCGCGGCGCGCAGGAATTTTTCCCCTTCGGCCGCACCGACGGTGCCGCCTCGAAAACTCCCGATGAGCATGGCCACGATCATTTTGACATTGTCGATACGGGCTTCAAAGGTCATGCAGGAGGATTTGAGGTTGGTCTTCTTTTTGGCCTGCTCCAGTTTTTCCGCAAATCCTTCGAAGTTCAGCGGGTTTTTGGATTCAACCGAGGTACTGAATTCGCGGATGGAATTCTGGTCGAAGACATTGTTGAGGTACCATTGGTATTCCATGGGGAAATGGTGCCCGCAATGGCTGCAGACGCCGGCGAAATCGCCGAAAAGATCACGCGACCACATGTCCGGGCAACCGTGTGTCTCGGAATTGGGGCAGGTAACGGCTCTGTCGTCCAAAGCTCGCGGACTGACATAGCACCAGCCGCCGTTGTGGTCGCCGCACTGATCCCAATCAGAGAGCTGGGTCAGTTGCTGCTCTTTTTCCTTGCCCAGATCTTTGGGCTTGCAGATTTTGCTGAAGGTCTCGCGGCAGGGATCCAGGATGCGGTCCCAAACGAGGTGGACTTCTGCGCCAAGTTCCTGAGCCGTATCCACCACGCGTTTCTGGTGTTTGCGGAACAGATCGTAGCGGAAATAGGAAAAGAGCGACCAGCCCAGGTCGTGGGCGAAAGAGTATATTTTTTTGGTCGGCGTGCTGGAGTCGGTTCTGGCCTGACGGCTCATCCGGGCGTATTTTTGATAACGCCTGTAGACCAGCCGCTCGCGGGCGGCCTGGCTGAGATCCCAGCGGTTATGCATACGTTCCAGGTCCAGGTGGGGGCTGACAGAGACCTTGCGCAACCGACGCAAGGCCATGGCCCGGAACAGCTGAATGCCTTTGACATTGAGAACGACTTCGTCCGTGGCCCGGATGATTTCCTGGCGCAGGGTCTTGTAGAAATCGTAATGCTCCGGCCGGGCTCCCAGGGGAGGTTCGGAAACGATTCGGTCGATGTAGCCCATGGACAGGTTGTCCTTGGCCGTGATCTTGAGCAGTTTGGCACAGCGCTCGACCAGCCCCTCGGGGGTTTTCATGCCCTGGCGTACGCGTCCTTCAATGGCCGCGGCGCCTTCGGGCGAAATGACCGAATAGTAGCCGTATTGCAGCATCAGACGGTAGTCCGAAAGGCCGATGGCCTCGGCGCCGCCGGATCCGCCCTCGGAGCAGACGGAAATGATGGGCACGTTCAGGCCCGCCATGGCGTAAAGGTTGCGGGCGATCTGTTGCGCGGCTCCGGGGTAGTCCTCGATGGGATACGATCCGGGCGTAAAGATGTAGGTGTGAATGGGGATATTTTCGGTCTCGGCCACTTTCATGTAGTTCAGGGCGTTGGCGTTGCCCCAGGGCTTGACCGAGCCGCCGTTCCGGAATTCCTGGCCGTGGCCTTTTTCCTGGCCCACTACCATTACCGGCTGGTGCTGTACGTGTTTGCCGCGCCGTCGTGTAATATAAGCGCGCGCGATGACCATGGAGGGGTCAATGCTGTATTCGTCCTGTCCGCCGAGTTCGGTGTAGTTGTCGTAGACATTTTCAAGGATGTCTTTGAGGCAGATCCGTTGCGGATGGCGTACGATACGCACCATGTCCATGGGGGTCAGTGCGCGGTCCAGGTTATTTTCCGAGAAATTGAACAGATCTTCAAGCGTGCTGAGGTGTTTGACCTTGTCCTGAATCGAAAGTTTCGGCTCTTTGCGCAGAAACTCTTTGAGGTTGGTCGCCAGCAGCGCGGTATGCTCGTTTTCCTTGTTGCCGAAAATATCCTGCACGTAGCGCAGGCGTTCGGTGAGGATTTCAATTCGCTTCTCTATATCCATAATGTCCGTACTTCGGGCACGCCACGGCAGGGCCGGACGCGCGAGTTAGTATGTTTGGAACTAATCAGAATTCCAGGATGCGTTCGGTCTTGGCATGGAGGAATTTGAGATTGGAACGCAGGTCGTTGCCGGAGGCATCCTGTCCCTCAAGCATGACGCTGTCGAGAAACTCTCTGCCACGTTGCTTGGCCTCGTTCAGGTCCTTTCCGCGGACAATGGCCAGAGCCAGGTTCGGGTCGAATTCCGTGGGGATTTCGTAGGGTTCGTTCGTGGGAATTTGCGTATGCACTTTGAGCCAGGGTTGTTCCTTCCAGGAGAAGGAGTTGATACGCCCAACCCAGGGGGTGAACTTGTTGTCCGTGTCTTCCGCAATGATGCGGTATTCGATGCCCACTCCTTCAAAGCTGACGTCGGATTGATCGTAGCCCAGAGGTTCGCCTAGACCTATGCGGATTTGCTCGGCGATGAGGTCGACATCGTCGTTTCCTTTAATTTGCGATATAGCGGCGGAAACGCCGTTTTCAACCTGGATGCGGGTATTGACCTCCATGAGGAAGGGCTGCCCGACAGGCGTGACGATCCATTCCCAGGTCCCGACATTGTCATATTTGACATTCCGGGCCATGGCCAGTGAATGCTGGATGATGGCATCGAGGATGCCGTTGGCGTCGAAATTATAAGATAACTCGGCCGGCGCGAATCCGGGAGCGATCTCGATGCGTTTCTGGCGGCCGGGGCTCTGAATGGAGCAGTTGCGCGTGCCGAAGTGCACGGGAGAAGTGCCCGTACGGTCGGAAACGACCTGCACTTCGAGGTGGTTGAAGTTGTTGACGCGTTGCTCGATGAGCACCCCTTCGTCATTGAACTGCCGCAGCGAATAGTTCCTGATGCGCCGGTAGATGGAGCGGAACATGGCCGGGTCGTGCACTTCCTCGATACCCATACCGCCGCCGCCGGCCGAAGCCTTCACCAGGACCAGAGGCTTTTCAATGCCCTGTTCCTTTTGAAAAGAGAACAGACTCTGGGCGATCTCTTCAGCCTCGATTTCTTCATAAATGGGTTTGTCCGACCCCGGAACAGTGGGGACGTTGAGACTTCTAGCCAAACGTTTCGTGTTGATTTTGTCTCCCAGATCGCGGATGACGCGCCAGGAAGGACCGATAAAGATAAGTTTGCGGGTGCGTTCGCTGGCCCTGCGTGCAAAGCGAAAGTCCTCGGCAAAAAAACCGTAACCAGGGTGGACGGCATCGGCGCCTGAATCATCGGCGACAGCCAGGATTTCGTTGGCGTCCTGATAGGAGGAAATACGGTAAAGGCTTTTTTCTCCTCCAAGTTCTCTGGCAAGCGACACGTGTCCGGAAAAGCTATCAGCTTGGGTGTACACGCAGACAAAGTCCAGACCCAGTTTTGTACAGGCCCGGACAATGCGCATGGCGATTTCTCCTCGGTTGGCCACGAGGATTTTATGCTTGGTCTTACTCACAGATGTATCCTTACGGTTGCTCTTTTTGACGTCTTGCCCGCTGCAAAGCGATCAGCCGCTTCTGTACTTCTAAGACGAGCTTGTCAAGTCTGGCTTCCTGGCGCGCGTTCATGGCTTCGAACTGGCACCCTACAAATTCGTCTCTGATACGGATGATCTTGGCCTGCAGGCCGGCGATGTAGAGCTTTTTATTCAGAAACAGATCGCATTCGAACAGAAACCCCACTTCTAACCTTTTTAGGTCGTTGTCGACAAGGCCCATTCCTAATGCGCTTAAGTCGCTTATTTTTAAGAATTTGTTCAGAAAATGGACGCGGGTTTCCAATCCTGGGACAGGCGTACGGTAGGCTTTTCGAGAGTGTTCATCGCCGGGAAAAACAAAATCGAACTCATCCATGGCATTTCATCCTGGTGGGTCCCTTTAGCAAGAGAATTAGTTTCTAGTAACGCGCTTATCCAGAACGAATTCCACCCGCCTGTTCAGCGCTCGGTTTTCCGGGGTGTCGTTGGGGACAATGGGGTTGAGATCGGCAAGGCCGGTGGCAGTCAGTCTGCTGGGCTCTATGCCCTGCTTGAGGTAGAAACGCAGCACATTTACGGCTCGCATGGCGGAAATTTCCCAATTATCCAAAAATCTGCTTCCCGTGGGGGGCGGCATGTCGTCCGTGTATCCACGGATGTTGATTGTCTGGTCGTTACGCTTGATAAAAATATTTTTCAGCTTGAGCAGGACTTTTTCCCCTTCAGGCGAAATATTGACCTGTCCTTTGTCGAAAAGCACCCAGCTCGGAACTTTGAGCGTGATGGTGCCCTCGTCGAAAATTGCGCCGATAACGCCTTCAAGTCCTTTGCGGTTCAGAAATGTCCGGATATCTGAATAAATTTTTCGTTGTGAAAGAATCAGCTGCTTCTGCATCAGGATTGATTCGACCAGAGATCCCTCGTCCATGCCGACTTTTGAGGCCACTCGTGAATTGAGTTTGTCCCCGAGAGCCTGGCGTACGGAAGTGAACGAGTCCGTGAACCGTTTTACGTCGATTTGCGACATGGAGAACAGCAGAATAAAGAAGACCAGCAGCAGCATGGACATATCGGCAAACGTCGTTATCCATTCGTTCTCGTCGTCTTCCTCTTCCTGGAGATCCGGTGGTTGGAATTCATCATCTTGCACTTTTTCTCTCCTTGGGTGGGATGAAAGAGGACAATTTTTCGTAAACCAGCCGCGGGTTGTTGTTTTCCAGGATACACTTGGCGCCTTCAAAGATGATACTGAGGTGCAGTTCTTCCTGCAAGGTACGGGCTTTGAGTTTTCCGGACATGGGCAGGAACAGCAGGTTGGATATCAGGGCGCCGTAAAAAGTGGTCAGAATGGCCACGGCCATGGACGGTCCGATGGACCCGGGGTCATCCAGGTTCGAAAGCATTTGTACCAGGCCGATAAGTGTGCCGATCATGCCGAAAGCCGGGGCAAAAGATCCGAGTCGTTTGAAGACCGAAATAGTGATATTATGCCTGCGCCGCATAGTGGAAATTTCGATCATCACGGTATCCCGAATCAACGAGGGTTCGGCATTGTCCGCGATAAGCTGGCAGGCTTTTTTGAGAATGGCGTTTTCCGTCTGGATGTTTTCCAGGGCGATGAGCCCTTCGCGGCGGCTGATTTCCGCGATACGGACCATGGTATTTACGACTTCCTGAGGTCTGACGCGTCTGGTGCCGAAAACCTGCATGCCTCCGGCGAACGCGTGCAGGACTTCTTCCAGTGGAAATGTGACGCAGATGGCGGCGAACGTGCCGCCGAAAACTATCATCATTCCCGGCAGGTTGATGAAAATGGAAAGGGAACCGCCAAGAAAAATGGCCCCCAGCACCAGGGAAAAACCGACAATGATCCCGAATAATGTTGCAATATCCATGGGTTCAGCCTATGTTCTCCCGGTGTTTGTTGGACCTGTGAGTTGGAGCAGCAAGCAATTTGTTCGTAGTCACATTCGTCAATAGAAACATCCGCACCGTATTCGGTTCAATAGTATAAATACAACTATCTAGTATTATGCAAAATGTCAAAAATGTCCAGCAGGCTGTTGCTTTTATCCGCTCAAAATTGCTGGATGATCTTCAGCCGCAAATCGGAATAGTCTATGGAACTGGGTATGGCGGGCTTGAAACGCAGCTTCAGTACGCACAGTGCTTTTCATACGCAGATATACCCGGATTTCCACATTCCTCTGTATACGGCCATGAAGGCGAGTTGCGCGTCGGTGTGCTGGGAGAAACTCCTGTCTGGCTGCTTTCCGGGCGGGTACATCTTTATGAAGGCTATACACCGGATGAGGTGTGCTTCGGTGTCAGGACGCTTGCCGGTCTGGGAGTATCGCGATTGATACTTACCAATGCGTCCGGAGCGCTTAACCCGCAGTTTGATGTAGGCTCCGTTATGTGCATTACGGACCAGATAAATTTGACTGGAGCAAGTCCGCTGACCGGCATACAGCAGGAAGGCGAACCAGAACGTTTTATTGACATGAGTGAAGCCTATTCTCCGGAACTTCTGGATCTGGCGCGTACGCTGGCTGTTGCAATGCAAATGCCCCTGGAGCGCGGGGTCTATGCCGGGGTGCGTGGCCCGCAATATGAAACGCCCGCCGAGACCAGAATGTTGCGTATTCTGGGAGCGGATGCTGTTGGCATGTCCACTGTTTTGGAAACCATTGCCGCCAGACAGCTGGGGTTGGAAATTCTGGGACTTTCCTGTCTGACAAATAAAAATCTCCCGGACTGTATGGAACCCCTTTCGCATGAAGAAGTTGTGGCAACGGTCAAAGAGGCCTCCGTACAATTGAATCAACTCATTATGGAGTTGGTTCAGGTTTTGTGATCTGAGTATTTCCCTGTTGCTTTTTTTTGTTCTTTTGCAACAGGGTAATGGCTGCCTGTAAATCAGCGTCCGTATCGTCTTCCTTCAATTGGCTGGCGACATATTCAAGCTGGCTTGTGGCCTGGTCGATCAGTATTTCTCGCATAGCCGATCGCAAAATTTGTTCTGTCAGTTTTTGTCTGGAGGCATAATCCTCAAGCGTTGCAATTTTGATTGAAAGATTCTTCATGTTCCTATTTAAAGAATCGGTATTCTGTTCAAGACTTTCAAAAGATACAATTTTATTTGTAATACCTTCCATATTTCTGCTTAAAGAGTAAAAGACAATCAGAACTATGATAAGAGTGAAAATGGAAAGAAAAAGAGCACATTTATTATAAAAAATAATTTTTTTATTCAGATATAAGTCTGAATTGCAATTTAAGTTGTTATCTCTATTTGGTTTGCAAGAACTTTCAGTAGAATTTGATCCTGATGCTATCATTTCTGTCTCCTGTTTAGAATATAAAAAATATGGTTTACATACCATTATATAAATTCTTTATTGTTTCTATTGCGTGTAATTGAGTACGTAGAGAATATTTTTGTGTGAAAGATTTCTTTTCATTGCTTTCCATTTTTTTGTTATTGTGTTAGTATATTGTATTAAGTAATATTAAAAGAAAAAATGGACTATTGAAAAAAAAACCGTGTTGGAGTATAAGAATACTGCCACTTTATTGAAATCATTGATTTTGTCTATCCTTTTAGAGAACACCAAGATTTTAAGGGGTTATGCTAAGTTTGGTTGATTGTGCAGCCGTCTGTGTAATAGTCGATCTTTCTTTAGAGCTTAATCATGCTGATACGTAACACAACTGTTCAGGCCCCCGACGAGCAGGTCGCACGGGTCAAGGCCTCTAAACTTATGGACACAACTCCGGATAATGTGTCTGTTACGCAAAGTGCGCCTGGCTCTTTCAACGTTTCTTTGCTCAATGCCGATGCGGAAGTGATCGTAGAGCTGTCCGAAGATAAATTTGAAGCTGTCGTGGTTCAAGCTGAACCGGCAGTGGGCAATGGGCAGCGAATGACCTACGAACTGCTTATCAACGCGCTTTCTGCTGCAGGCGTCCGTATTTCTCCTATTCCTGAAGCGGCCAAGAAAATTATCTCCAGCCTGGGCAGCGGGCAATCAGTAAGTAACGAGGTCATTGCCAGGGGACGGCGTCCTGAACCCGCCCGTGACGCACAAGTGGAAGCTCTTGGAAATTGGCATTATCCCGCGTTTCCGGGTGACGCCGTGGGCAAAATTGTTCCCAGCCGCCGTGCAGTGGAAGGACGTCTTGTCACCGGCGAGCGGATACTTGATGGCCCGGCCGACGGCAAAGGTATTCGTTTTCCCGAAGGGGGGGGCTGTTATATTGATAAGACAGCGCTGCTGGTACGTGCCGAATTTTATGGCATTGTATCCATTCTCAATCAGGAAATGCACTGCTCGAACCTCATTTCCGTCTCTACAGACGCAATGGAAGTGAAAGCCACCATTTTTCCCCATGACTTCAAAAAGGCTCCTATCACTCCCGAGCGCATGCAGGCGGCGCTGGAAGCCTATGAAGTGGAAGGCAAGGTTGACCGTTTCAACTTGGCCACTGCAGCGGAAGAGGCCGAGTTAAAGAAAGGATTTGTCAAGGATGTGGTCATCTGCCGGGGAGTGCTTCCCGTTCACGGGAAGGATGGCTGGTTTGAAATGCTTTTTAAAGATGACCGCCCCTCTTTCGGCGTCGAATTGGAAGACGGCCGTATGGACTACCGTGCCCGTGGAATTGTCCGGGCCATTCGATCTGGTGAAGTCATCGGCAAACTGCATCCTCCCAAGGCTGGTGTTCCCGGCAAGGATGTTTACGGAAAAATCATTCCCGCGAGGGAAGGCGTACTGCTTAAACTGGACTTGGGCGAGGGCGTCAGGCTCGATGAGCTGCGTGACGAGTATTATGCCGAAATGCACGGCATGGTGCTTTTCCAGAGAAATCATCTTGCCATTTCGGAAACGTTTTGCGTGGAAAAAGACGTGGACATCAGCACGGGCAACTTGATACTTGAAAAAGGTTCCGTGCATGTTAAGGGTTCCGTTTTGGCCGGTTTTTCGATAACTTCGCCCGGAAATATCCTTGTGAACGATGTTGTTGAAAGCGCCGTGCTTGAAGCCGGAGGCGATATCGAGATCAAGGGCGGAATATTGATGGACAAGGGCGGAAAAGTTTCGTCAAAAGGCGGTGTTTCAGCCCTGTTCGCTAAGAATGCGATCATCGAGTCCTATGGTGATGTCAATATTGCGCATGAAATTAACAACTGTATTGTTTTTGCTGCCAGAAAGGTCATTGCTACGCGCGGCAGAGGAAAAATAATCGGTAGTACCATCCGCTGCGGAAAAGGCTTGGAAGCCAATGAGTTGGGGTCGAGCCTTGGGGTAGAAACAAACATTTTTTTAGGAATTGAAAGAAAATCTTTGGAAAAGGAAGCTGCCAAAAAAAAGGAATTGAAAGCGGTTTTGCATAAAATTTATGCAGTTCTCGGTTCTGGTAATCCAAAAGTTATACTGAATAATGCGCCAAAGGAAAAACGCGCGGCTGTGGCAAGTCTGCTGAAAACACGACTGCAAGCGGAACAAGGTTTGAAAGAGATTGAGAAACGTTTTGAAGCCGAACGCATGCGTATGCGTAAGGCTTATAATGCAAGAATCAAGGTCTTTAAAACCATTTATCCCGGAACTATTTTTAATTGCTTCGGGGCAAGCTTCCGTGTAGCTGAGCCGGTGTCCTACAGTCAGGTTTATTATGATCCTGTTGTAGATAAAATCGTTATTTCCTCTCTATAGCTCTAAAAAAAATTCCCATTCAGGATTTACTGCATGTATAAAAATATGAAAGTAGTCGTTGTAATGCCTGCATATAACGCAGAAAAAACGATAACAAGAACCTATGATGAAGTAATGGCGCAGGAAATTGTCGACCTCGTTATTGTTGTCGATGACTGTAGCAAAGATAAAACCGTAGAAGTCGCCAGTGCTCTGAAAAACGTTGTCGTACATGCCCATAAGAATAATACCGGTTATGGAGGCAACCAGAAATCATGCTACAAGCTCGCCTTGGAACATGATGCCGATATAATCATAATGGTACATCCAGATTATCAATATACGCCAAAATTAATTCCAGCGATGGCTTCTTTGATTGGCAACAACCTGTACAGCTGCGTGCTGGCTTCAAGAATTCTGGGCGGTTATGCATTGAAAGGCGGCATGCCCGTATGGAAATATGTGGCCAACAGGGCCTTGACCTTTGTTCAGAATATGTTCATCGGCGCCAAATTGTCTGAGTACCATACTGGTTATCGGGCTTTTTCCAAGGGGTTGCTGCAGCAATTGCCTCTGGAAAATAATTCCGATGATTTTGTTTTTGATAATCAGATGCTGAGTCAGATTGTCTGGTACGACCATGCAGTAGCTGAAATCAGCTGTCCGACACGATATGAGCCTGACTCTTCGTCCATCAATTTTAAAAGAAGCGTACGCTATGGTTTCGGTTGTCTTGGAACATCCGTACTTTTTCGTCTCAGCCGGTTGGGGCTTATCCGCACTAAATTGTTTCCTGAACACTAATTCGCAAGAAAGACTCTGATGAAAGCATTTTTTGATATTCTTTTCTGGATTCTCAAGTGGGTCATCTTGCTTCTGTTTGGCCTGGAACTGTTCAGTTTTGTTGTCATAGGTGTTTCAAACTACCTGATGTACGGCCATTCCCGAGAAGGAAGCGTCGTTCAGTACGATGCGCACAGCATGTTTACCGACAAAGAGGGTGTTCGTCCGACTGTTCATTGTGGAGAACGCTCCGAGCCTGTCTTTTTGATCTGGATGTTTGGCGGATCAACGATGCGGGGCCAGACCAATGACGACTCCAGGACGATTCCCAGCCAATTGGCCTGCATGCTGAACCAGGGAAGCTCGTACTACTATGAAATAATCAATTTTGGGGAAAATTCTTATAATAGTCTGCTGGAAGTACAACGCCTGCAGCGTCTTTTAATTGAAGAAGAAAAAAAGCCTGACCTGATTATTTTTTATGACGGCGCCAATGATTGCATGTATTTTTCACAGCATCGTACGCCATATGCGCATCATGGCTATAGAAGACAGAAAGCCATGATAGAGAGCTACTACAAAAGTTTCTTTGGCATATTCAAGGCGTTGAACGCGATGGTGTATTCATCATTTACCAAAGAGCTCTACGACAAACTCGTGCATGTGGCGGTGAAATTGACGCCTGATGATCCGCAGGTGCTGAAAATGTTCAAGATCGTCCCCGAACGCTATGACTATGTAAATAAAATTGCTCATTGCTACGGAGCGGGCTTCGTCGTGTTCTGGCAGCCGTCCTTATGGGTGGATGATACGGTAGCCTCGTCCAAGGCAGTTGGTGAAAAAGAGAAAGCATTCTTTCCATTTCAGGATGCCGCGGGTACGCTGAAAAATAATTTTAGTATTGTTTATAATGGGTTGGAAGATAGCCTGAAAGATAAGGACTATTTCGTCGATTTCAAGAACAGCCTCAACATGCGCAGTCAAATGGCCTACACAAAAGACGGCGTGCACCTTACGGATTATGGACGTAAGCTTGTGGCCATCGGTATGGCTCGCGAGTTGGAAGAGAGAAATCTGCTGCCTTGAACCGGATGCCGTCTATTGGGCTTCGCGGATGGCATCCAGAGTAAATGTGTGTTTTTTGCTGGCAGTAGTGAGCTTGCCGGCGATTTCGTCTTCTCCGATCATTTTTCCAATGAACAGGTGGCCGCTGTGATGGGTGGCCACCACCATTCCATCCGTAAACGTTCCTTTGAAATGATAGGTGGTTTTTCCGCCCAGGGGAGCGGTGACGTAAGCAACGCCTTCGATTTTTCCTCCTTTGTGTTGGGCGACATAAGCGTCTATTTGGGACAACATGCAACTGCCCACCCAATGACCGGAGCAATTGATTCCGGAAGTCACGGCTCGAGAGCCCCCGGAGAAAAGAACCAGCAACAAGGTAAAAAATACTATTTTTTTCCGCATACGAATTTCCTGGTCTGAGCAGAGTGGTCCAAACTCCCGCGTTGTTTTTTATTCCCTCTTTTGTTGTTTTTTTGTCACTTTTTTAGCGACCGAACATCCAACATTCGGTAATACGGACCTATTTTCAGGCATGGCCAGCCAGTTGGTTTTAATAATGCAAATTCTTTGCCTTGAGAAATGATGGCTTTGATGCGCGATGCAAAAGGTTCGAAAAAGGGATGGTCGCCGGGTTTGCCGTTTTTGGGACGTATACGCGTCAGAATTTTCATTTCCAGCCCCAATGTACGGCAAAGAGACTGGAGCCATCCCGGAAAATGGGTTGCCTCGTAGAAGGGCAGAAGTTCCCGCGACGGCTGCAGATAATCAGGATCGAACTGGCGCGTGTCCACAATGAGGTAATCTATCTGATATTTTTTGACGAATTGCCGGACAACTTCAAGATCCTGCGAATAATAGGCTGTAAAGAAATCATCTATTCGTGGTTCCAACCTGGTCCACAGGCCGCGGCTCCACGGGTGGGCCAGCTCATAGGAGCTGAGTACGTTTCGTTGCCCGAAGGATAGAACATTGTCCATTGTATGCGGATGCCCTGCAAACAGCGCGTCTTTGGGGCTGGTCCAGACTGCTTCGAACAGCGCTTTATCTCCGGCATAATCCTGAAGCGCTTCATTGTGCAGGCGCATGCCTGCAAGTAGAATACAGCAGGCCAGAAGCAGAACTTTTTTGCGGTGTCCGAGTTTGAAAAACAAAGGGCTGATGCAGAGCCCGATGAGCAGGGTATAGATCAGGATCGTCGTATATTCGAGATAGCGCGTCGGAATGAACAGCTGCAGCAGGACCACTCGGGCTGCGAAGTACAATAAAAGGGAGGCGCACCCAAGTTGCAGAATTCCTTGCAGCTTTGGGGACAGTTGTTTCCAGGGAACACGCTTTCCTCCCAGGTAGCAGGCGTATGCCAGACCGAGAGCGGCCACTATGCCCACGGCAATGCCCAGTTCGCGAAAAGGCAGCAAACGCTCGAAAGGCCGGTATAGCAGCTCGTAGAGCAACGAGGGAACCGGGAGTATGGGAAAACGTCCGAGTTCGCCGAATTCAGGTTTTCCAGCCATCTCCGCAGCCGTAACCAGCGGCCCGAATCCGGCCCGGGTCATTTCCAGGGAAAACGCGTACGTTATGGCCGCCGCAGTCAGGAGCACCAGCCAATGCCAGATACGCGCAAGCAAAGGAGGAGCCGGCGCAAGGTGCAGCCGCCAGAGTAACCAGGCGAAACCGAGGGTGGCTCCGCACAGGACGGCTATGTAGGGAATGAACAGGGCGGAGAGGAGCAAAGCGGCAACCGTCATCCAGGTGCTGTGGCGTATCCAGCCCCACAAGAACAGGGCCAGCAGAGGGGCAGCGAAGGCGCGGGCCAATCCGCCTGACATGTTGTACAAAAAGCCCGGCATCAGCCAGAATACCGCGCAACCGCACCAGGCGGTGGTCCGTCCCATGAGTGCGGCGCCGCATCCGTATATGCAGACGCCCAGCAAAGTGAACAGAATGCCTGGTAAAAACTGGCTGAAGCGCAAAGGCGAAAGGAAGTGCGAGGCCAGCCAGTACGTGCCGCGGACGCCGAACGAAACATAATGCCTGGCGTAATCCGTCAGCCAGCTGTGGGCAAAGAGACCAGGCGTACGCCAGGATTCCATCCAGTAAATCTGTTGCCGGACATCGTCATTGAGCAGCAGAGGGTTGCCGAAAACCGCGTAATGCGCAATGCAGAACACGATTGCGGAGCACACACCTGCAAGGACATAATCCCCATAAGTATTTGTAGTCAGACGATGACGTAGATTCGCGGACATGGCATGCCTGGAAACGTTGCTGGCAGAGCAGTGCGCCCGCTTGAGTTACAATGGGCGTTCGAAAAGGCGCCAGGTTTTGTATTTTTTGGCCCCATAGCGAGCAAGTGCGCGCATGTAAATGCGCAACTGTTCGGGGATCAGCGAACAATCGCAGAATTGGATATTTTGTTGGTCAAAGTCAACGTATGAACTCAGAATGAGCGCGTGGTGCAGGTTGTGGTGTTGAAATTCCGGACGGACGCCGAGCAGCAGGGTGCGAATCTTGGTTATGGGCTTAAAGCGCGCATGATAAAGGAGTTTGAGCAAACCAAAGATATTGAGCTTTCCGTCTAGTGTCTTAATGACCGGATTCAAATCAGGAATTGAGATGATGAAGGCCGCGACGCGGTCGTCTTTAGTCAGAATGAGCCGGATTAAATCAGGGCGCAAAACCGGCTTGAGTTCTTTGAGAATGTCTTCGAACTGGTGTTCTGTAAAAGGGACATGCCCCCAGTTGGAACTCCAGGCTTCGTTGAAAATTTCCCTGACTTCGTTCCTGCGTTTAATCAGGTCGCTGGCTTTGGCAGAGGTCAAAGTGAGATCATGCGTCTTCATGATTTCGTCCAGCTGCTGCTTCATGGGGCCGGGATCAGCCATGCTCTCCCGGTCGATTTTCATGGCGAACCAGTCAATGATTTTTTTGAAGCCCCAGGATTCGACAAGGGTCTGATAATACGGAGGATTGTGGGTCTGCAGCATGGCCGGCAAGGTGTCGAACCCTTTGATGAGCAGGCCCACCTCGTCGTAAATGCCGAAACTGAGCGGTCCCAGGATGCGTTTCCGTCCTTTTTCGCGGAGCCATGCAGCTGCAGCTTCAAACAAAGCGTCGGCTACACGCTGGTCGTCAATGCACTCGAAAAAACCCCAGAAGCCGGTGTCGTCATGATAAAGGGCGTCATGACGGAAATTGAGATGCGCGGAAATTCGCCCGGCAGGTTTGTCGTCGAGGTACGCCAGAAAAAGGCAAACCTGACCGAATTCGAAAAAAGGGCCTTGTTTCGGGTCCAGAATTTTTCGTTGTTGGGAAATCACCGGAGGCACCCAGCAAGGGTCTTCTTGCTGTATGCTCCAGGGGAATTTGATAAAGATTTCCAGGTCTTGTTTGGACTCAACAGGCTTGATGCGAATGGTTTCGCTGGGCAACAGCTTCCCCTTATTTCTTCGGTAACATGGTTACCTTGGTTTTATACCCTTCTTTGAGCATGAGATCAGGGTTGGGTACGGCAAGTTCAACGGGGTAGTAGGAAGGTTTGCCTAAACCGGGATCTACGGGGGCCCAAGAAATACGCTCGAGTGTCGCCTGGAAGGTCTTGTCGGGAATGGAAGAGACGGTGACCGTGGCCTTGTCGCCAAGTTGCATCCGGCTGGCTTCGATTTCAAACACCTGGGCGAGAATGATCATCGGATCCATGACGCCGATGACAATACCCAGGCCTGGGTCAAGTTCAGCTCCGGGACGAACCGTGTGCTTAATCCAAATGACATGACCGTCAATGGGAGCCTTTAAGGTTACGACCTGAGGAATGCTGTCGCTGGTCACTTTTTCGCCCAGTACGGAACTCAGCGCAACGATTTCGTCTTTTACGGACTGGCGGAGTACGTCCATCTGTTTTTGCAGGTGGGCGCGCTGTTGTTCCAGAGATTCAATGGACTGGGCGACCTGAGCCTGGTTTTGCGCAGAAGCCATTTTTTGTTTGGCAAGCTGCTCCAGCTCACGCAGCTTTGACCGCAAAGGAACGATGGATTCGTTCACTTGCGCCATACGCACTTCGATTTCCTGAATGTTTTGTGGAGAAACTCTGCGGCGCAAGTCTGCGATAACTGAAGGATCCAGCTGCAGCACGAGTAGCGGATCCCCTTTTTTCACTTTTTGTCCGGCCGTAACCAGAACATCCGTAACGATACCTTTGTAGGGGATCGGGATATTTCGTTTTAAAGAGGAAACAAGTTTGCCCTGAAACACGACCTCAGGCAAAGCACGCCTGCTTTGTTTTGCAGGAGCTTCCGTCTTACCTGTATTTGCCTGGTCCTGACAGATGCCTTTTGAGGGGAAAAATCCGCCCAAAAAAGCGCATGCAGTAAGGATTGTGATGATGAGTGCTATATTAAAAAGAGTTCGCATCGATATACGACTTATAAAGGTTCCCTGAGAGGTTGCGGAGATCGAGTTCACTTTGGACATATTCCGATTCCTTGTAGAGAGCCTCTTTGCGTGCATTAAAATATTCTCGAATCTGTTGCAGGTACGCAGGGAAGGGTTGTGAACCAGCTTGGTAGCTGATTTCACTTTGGCGTTTTTGCAAACCGGCCAGTTCCACCTGCGCATTCGCGACTTTCAGCGTAGCAAGACTGCGATGCTGCATGGCCATTTCCTGCCTCCAGTCCGTTCCCAGCTTAAGACTGATCAGGTTGCTTTTGACCTGGGCTTTTTTCACGCCGGCACGTTTTCTGTCAACGTTGCGCCAGCGCTCGCCCCAATCCCAGACCGTCCAGGTAAATCCAACGCTTGTGTACATCCCGGAGTTGTCATCGTCATCCGTATCAATGGGATCAACCGTACGTACGTCCATATTGAATTTAGGAAGAAATCGAGCCCAGGCGAGTTTCACGTCGTACTCGCTGATGACTTCCATTTGTTGCTGAATTTTCAGGTCAAGAGAATTTGTTTTAACGTCCGCCACAGTGACGTTTGAGGGAGAAAAATGTCCGAGCAGCTGCTCCTTGAGATTTTCAAGGTTGAGCTTGAGCGCCTGATCCGGAGCCACTCCGAGAAACGCTTTAAGGTTGTCCATGATCTGGATGCGTTCCGCTTCGATGCGATCCCGCTCTAGACGCGAAATTTCCAGTTTTTGATCCGCAATACGGATTTCAAGCGGATTGGAAGCTCCGGAGGCGAGCAAGTTATTTAGGTAATTTTTTTCGTGGTTTTCAATCGCCACCAGCTCATCCTGACAAACGGCCAGCTTATCCAGCAGGTTGAGCTGAACCAGCATCTGGCCAAGTTTGAATAAGCCCTCGGAGATGGTTTTCATGTGTCCGAGAATAGCGATTTCCGTAACGAGTTTGGTTGCTTTGATGCTGAAACCTGCCGAGATGGGATCATAGGGCCCGGTGGAAAAATTCAGTTGCCAACGGCCGGAATCAGAATAAGGGGTCGTCAGCACGTAGCCTGTAGAAACCACCACATCAGGAAAAAGATCATAAAAGCTGTCGGATTCGTTAATTCTCCGGAGTTTGATTTCCAGAGCGCTGTCGACAAAGTAGGGCGACTGCTGCAGGGCAAGGAGCACGCAATCATGAAAGTCCATGGCGTGGTCGGGGGCCTTGCTTCCCAGTTCGCTGTTGTCGGCGTCAGTATAATGCTTGACCTCCAGAGCTTTGGAGTTTTGCGTTTTAGTCTTGATGGGTTGCGCGGACGTGGAGGGGGTGGCTTTCTGGTTTGCGGAGTTTTCATCCAGTTTGGCAGTGTTTTTGGTCTTATTGTCTGCCTGAGGCTGGGCTATTTCCGGGCTGACCGAAGAATTCTTCGGCGTGGTTATTTTGTAGGATTTATTCAGCTCCTTTGCGTTGAGAACAACGGCGGAAGCCGAATGAACAGACAGAAAGCAAAGAGTGACCGCGGCCACCAGTACGCAGAGAGCACTAAAATGCAACGTCTGAAACGTACGGGAACGTTGATAAGTAATGTGAGGATTGCTGCATGAAAAGAGTAAACGTTCGATAGTTTGTCGCATAGTGGCTCCCCAAAAAATCAATCCGTATGTAAATGTCCGTCGCGCAGTTGCAGTAAACGCGTACAACTTTGTCCAACCTCCGGGTCATGGGTAACAAGTACCATGGCTGTATCCCTTGTGGCAATGAACTCGTGAAAATGTGTCATGACAAGTTTGCTGTGCGCATGATCAAGCTGACCTGTTGGTTCATCTGCAAAAATGACTCGAGGTTTGTTCACCAACGCACGTGCGATTGAAACACGTTGCTGTTCGCCACCGGAAAGACGGTTGGTCGGGTGATGCATCCTGTGCGTCATATTGATCATTTCTAAGGCATCATGAATCATCTGAGGTCGTTTTTTTCGCTCCACTCCCGCGTAAATAAGTGGATATTCCAGGTTTTCGTAGACGGTGCTGTGCTCGAACAGGTTACAGCTCTGGAAGACAAAGCCTGCAAACTGCCTTCTGAACCGTGATTGCAACGATCGGCTCAGCTTGAGCACGTCTTCTCCGTCAACAACATACGACCCTGCCGTAGGAGGATGTAGCAGGCCTAGGATAAAAAGAAAAGTTGATTTTCCCATTCCGGAAGGCCCCATGATGCCGATCATTTCACCCGGATGAACATCAAGATCAATCCCCTTAAGGATTTGAATTTCCTCTGCACCGGTTTGATAGTTTTTTGTCATTCCCCTGATTTTTATCAGGGGCTCTTTTTGGTTTTCCATTGCAGCCTTATTCATAGCGGATTGCCGTAACAACTTCTAGTCTTGATGCTCGGATTGACGGATAATAACCGGCAACGATTCCTAATACCAGGGAAAAAATTATACTCAGACCGCAGTAAGTTAAAATCAGCGATCCCGGAGGCCGGCTTTCAAGGATCCGGCTGGTATATTCGACGCCTCCAAGCCCGAGCAACACCCCCAGCAGGCCGCCTCCCAGGCTCAGGCATAAAGCCTCTGCCAGAAATTGGAACATGATGTCCGATTCCTGCGCGCCCATGGCTTTTTTCAGGCCGATTTCACGCGTACGTGAGCGTACCGCTGTCATCATTCCGTTCCAGATACCATAACCACCCAAAGTCAGAGTGGCGAAAATGGAGAAATAAATGAACGTTTCAACCCAAAAAGCGATTCGTTTTACCTGCGTAAGTTGCCCTAAAGGGACTTGAACACGCAAGTGGTTTGTTGACTGAAATTGGTTGATGCTAGCCGGAATGGCTTCGGCCACATGCTCCACATCGTCCCACGTCTTGCAGCGTACCAGCATTGTGTTGGATGGGGGCATTCGCGTCATACGGTCTTCTGCGGTTGTTATCGGGATAAACACGTTTCTGGCCAGGTCGCCGGCGGTGTCTTCTCCCAATACTCCCGTGATCGTGTAAATGGCGTTTTCAATTTCAATTTCACGGCCTGAGACGTCTATGGTGCCGAACACGTCCATTGCAAGGCGTTCGCCCACGACACACACCAGTTGCCGCTGGTCCACTTCTTTTTGGGTGAAATATCTGCCGGCAATTTGCTTATGCCCGTTGACTATCCAGAATGCCGCGTCCACTCCCATCATGGGAAAGTCGATGATGTCGTCGTCCAGTATGGTGCGTACGTAATGGGGACGCGTAACGGATACGCTGACCTGGTCAACGCCTGGTATGGCAGCGACCGCATCCACGGATTCGGGTTGAAACCATTGCAGGCGATCCAGCTTATCCTGCAGGTCTACTCCTTCCTGGTAATCAATACGAATAATGGTCGCGCCGCCTATGAGCGTAAGGTCGTTGTTGAGATTTTTTTTTACCGTACGTCCCATGGTCAGGATGATGATGATGCCGGCAGTGCCCAGGGCAATGGAAATAAATACCCCAAGATACCTGCGTCGTTGGCGCATTACCTGACGAAAGCTAATCCTGAGGAGATCGTTGATTTTGAGCAGATTCATGCTCGAAACAGTTCCATGGCGTATACAGTCCGCCTGGGTCCAAGTGCTTGCTTGGGACCAGGCGGAACTGGAGATGATTCAAAAAATGCTACGCTGTATATGCCCGGGCTTGCTGCCCTTCTGACAAGAGATGTTGCAACTTGGGATCCTCCTGCAGGTCCTGCTTTCGGATGCCGAATTGACGTGCCAGCTTGCCAAGTACTTCGAAGACAAATTCCAGGTGCTTATCTTCATGCGTGCTCATGAAAGCGGTACGGATCAGAGCGTGGCCTTTGGGGACTGCGGGGTGTATCGCCGGCAGGGCAAAGACCCCTTCGTCGAACAAGGCCCCGGCAAACTGGAAGGCTTTTTCTTCCGGGCCGATATAAATCGGTACAATAGGAGATTGGGAAGAGCCCACCACGAGATCCAGATTTTCATAGCCCTCGCGTACGCGCTTGGAAATGTCCCAGAGCCTTTGTACGCGTTCAGGTTCTTTTTCCAAAATATCGAGACATTTGAGCACGGTGGCCGCATTACCCGCAGGCAGGGCTGCGGAAAAAATCAGCGTATTGGACTGGTGTTTGATGTAGGTGAGGGCATCAAGATCATCGGACGCGATGAAACCGCCGATTGAGGCCATGGCCTTGCTGAATGTCCCCATGATGAAATCCATGGACTCGACAACGTTGAAGTGCTTCGCTGTTCCTCTGCCGTTAGGTCCCATCACACCTAAACCGTGCGCGTCGTCGAGATAAATATTCACATCAGGGTGCTGTTCCTTGATTTTTACCAGTTCATCCAGGGCGCAGATGTCGCCGGACATGCTGTATACGCCCTCAAAAATCAAGAAAATATTCGCATCAGGGTATTTGCGTTTCGCGTTGGCCAGGCGCTCAGAAGCAGACTGCGCGTCATTGTGGTCGAACGGAATGATTTTGGCTCTTGAAGCGCGGCAACCCGCAAAAATGCTGGCGTGGTTTTCACGATCGCCCAGGATGACGTCCGTGGGCTCGATCAAAGTGGTGAGCGCGCCCAGATTGGTAAGAAACCCGGTGGTGTGGACCACGGCTCTTTTCTTTCCTACAAAAGCTGCAAGGCGTTCTTCAAGTTCATCATGCAAACTCATGTTGCCAGACAGAAAGCGCGATCCGCCTGGGCCCGTTCCCCAGCGTTTAACGGCTTCAATAGCCGCATTGGTGACCCGCTCATCGTGCGCAAGTCCCAAATAATCGTTGGAACCAGCCATAACCAGCCGACGACCGTCCACCTCGACTTCTGGCCCCCAGGAGCGGGAGATTGGTTGGAAATACGGATAAAAAAGCTGGTTTTTGGTGCCATCTACCATACGGGCGAATGCTTTGATACGTTTGTTCAGTCCCATACGTTTGAAATTTCCTTGCGTTACGATTTTAGACCGGAAATGGGCATACGTTGTTCGTTTGCCAGCCACACCCGCCGGTACATTGGTCGGTAAAAGGGGGGGTGCAGCTTAAAAAGCCTTACATTGAGTTTTGCCTGTTTTTTGTTCAGTCTGTCATGACGTTCTTAGCTGTGCTGCCTTGATGCTCTTGTTCGGCAGGCAGATATGCCTTTATATCTCCGATACTTCAGAAAAGAACGTCGCATGCTTGCCGGCTGGCAGGCCTGACAAAAAACAAGCTACTCGAAAGATTCGTCAAAAAAATCAACTTACAACATATCATTCTAATCGGCTAGGTTTACACCTCGACATTGTTCGTTGTCAAGATGTCAAAATTTAGAACTGATTAGAAATATTAAATAATTATAGCTTGTTATAAGTTTATTGCGAGCTTGAAGGTCATTTTCGTTTCAAGGAGATGACCTTGCCGTGCAGCCCGACGGTGTACACCGTGTCACGCCATTGTAACTCACGGGCCGGAATTGTCCCCGCATGGGTCAAGCCCGCCATGAAAAGTACAGTAAAAAAGGATTGCATCCATGTCCAGAAAGCTCCTGGTGCGGGATGAACACGACGCGCGCGCAATCCAAGCCAAACCAAAGCGCACAGGTAGAATAATGCCAGAACCGCGTTTTCCAGCCCGATGATTCCGAACACACCCAATACGACCAGCAGCGGGCTGAGTGCGGTCATGAAGCTTAGGCAGTAGAGTATCAACCCGACCGAAAGCCAGGTGCCGGGATAGATAAACTTCAGGTACAACCACTGGCGTTCAAACCACGAGCGCCAGCTGGCGAAATTTTCTTTGGATAGCGGTGTCTGCATGCAGGCCGCTGGGACCGGAGTCGCTTTCAGACCGGCTTTTTCCAGGGCCAGGGCCAGAGAGACATCGTCTACGACATTTTCAGACCAGACTCTGGCAATGCCGAGCCGTTCGAACGCATCTCTGCGTATGGCGGTATTCCCGCCCCAGGGCTGGGTGATGGGTTCGATTTCCTGCAACATGTAGAGAGCGAGAATGGTTATGGCCTTGCCCATGTTGGCAGCCGTATGGACTTCGGGAATTCCATGATGGTAGCCTGTTGCGGCGATGGCCTCCCCATGGGCTATGGGAGCTACAAGGTGTCGCAACCAGTCGGTCCGGGGCAGATGGGCGCTGTCGCAAAAGACCAGCACTTCACTTTCCGAAGCTATTTTTGGGAGTGCCGCGAGAAGATTCTGATTTTTTTGTCCGCAGCGGGTCGCCAGCTTGCTGATTACATGACCCGTATGCACCAGGCCGGAAAGCTTTTCCTCCGAGTTGATCCCGGCGAGGACTTCCTCTATTACACTGACGGCCGGGTCGTGGGTGCTTTCGGTGATAAACAGCACTTCATAACAAGGGTAATCCTGGCGAACAATGGCTTCCAGGCAGCGGCGCATGCCCGAAGGAATCCCTTTGACCGGCACCAGTACGGAAACGTGCGGCCAGGAAAGAACCGTTTCATGCCGCTCGTCATAGGGCACATTGCCGAGGCGGCGTCCTCCAAAGAGCACCACTACGGCCAAAGGCACAAAGGCGAGCGACAGAAACAGCAGTAAAAACCAGAACAAGCACGTACTCCCGGCCGGGCGCTAATAGCCCATCAATCCACAACAACGGGAACAGACGGGCATCAGCCCGTCTTGCGAAAGGCTTTTGCGGAATTTGCAGTAGGCCTCGTTGTTCCAGAGTTCCGTGATAGTGTGGTCCTTGACGTTGCCTACGACATAATCATGGTAATCGCGGCAGGGGGACATGTCACCGTTGGAGTCTATTTCAACTGCCTGGTAAATGGATATGCACTGGTCAAAGCCGAAACGTTCGCTATGGTCGTTATAATACGCTTTGAGGTTGTCGATTCCACGGATATTCGGAATGAAAACCACGGGAGGCGCATCCCAGGATTTGGAAAGCTGGTCCAGTTCATTCAGTTGCTGCGCCAGGCTCTGGTAGTCTTCCAGCTTCCAGCCGCCCAGCCAGCCCCAATGGAGTTCCGGCTTGAAGCCGAACCGCCGTTCAAAATCCTTATCGTGCGCCTTGGCGCTTCCTTCATCAATCCACCAGGATGGATAAAAAACAAACATATCCACCTTGTCCCGGAAGGTCTGGTAGATATCGACAAGGTGGTTGGCGTTGTCTTTGGAAACAGTCGTCAGGGACGCCACCAGGGGCAGTTCCGAACTGTGCGTCTGTTTCGCGATTTTCACGGCTTCCAGGCCTTCCATAATAGCGCTGAAACTATCCAGGTTGCCTACGCCCCGGCGAATGGCGTTGTGCACTTCTGCGCAATGGCCGTCAATGGAAACCTGCAGCAGAAATAAGGGGATATCCACAAAAGTTTGCGCGGATTTTTTCAACTGCGTCCCGTTGGTCACAATGGAGCAGGGGAGTTTGAGTTTTGTGCATTCCCGCAGCAATTCGTGCAATCCTTCATACATGGTGGGCTCGCCGCCCCAAATGTAAACGTTGGGATGGTGTCCGTTGGCCACCAGATCCTGCATCAATTCAACGTAGCGGGTGTAGGGAACTTCTTCTTTTTTGAGTTCCTTCAGATTCCTGCCTAAAAGAAACCCGTGTTGTCCCCACTGTCCGCACATGATGCAGCGCAGGTTGCATAGATCCGTAATACGGATGCTCACCTGGCGAATTTTGTTGGCCCTTCCCTGGTCGTGGTACGGGTATAGCAGATCAAAAAGGAGTTTTTCTCCTTGTAATTTGACCAATTTTGACGCGATCCAGGGATGCTTCGCGACCTTACTGAAATTTTTTAAAATAATTCCTGGAGCTACTTTGCTTCTTCTGCTCATTATACTGCCTCCAAGGTGAAGGAGAAGAAAACCCGCTTACCGCGGATCGGTAAACGTATGCGGAAGGAAGGGAGGCTTCCACAAATCCGGGTTCGTATCAAGTGAAAAACGCAATTTTTATGAAAAAGTGTGAAGATTTCCATAATATCAGATTGTTAGCATGTAGTACGGGTGGTTGAACCGTAGGGGGTAATTACTGGTTGAAAAAAAAAGTAATACGCCTTTATCTCAAAAAAATATCAGTTTTGCAGAGAATTCATGACATTTCATAAAAATAACCTTCAGGTACTCATGTCTAGGAAAGATTAATGCCAGATGATTCTGGCTCCATAACTTGTTTTATCCGAAGTCGGTACAGGATTCGTAAAGTGACGGACCTCAATTGCCGAAAAGTAGTTTAAGTGATTTTCCCTGAAAATTGCAAAGCAAGGACTACGGTGTCGAGTATTGCTATCTCAAGGGGGGCCGGTATACACCGTCAGTCGGGCTGCTTCCAGCTGAAACAGAAGAAGCTTGCAAACAGGATGAGTTTTTACTTGACGTAAGGGATAAACCGGCGCAGAGAATCGTTCTTGAAAAACTCTAAACTTTTTTATTGTTACAACAAAGTTTTTTTGGGACTCTTTGGATCGCGTTTTGCTACTTACAGTTTGTGAGAAAAAAGCTGACCGGAGCACTGTCTCCGGATAAGTAAAGTGGCTGGCAGTTTTTTCTGCCGGGCTTTTACATAGTCGGCAAAGGTTTGCTCTACCATCACAACCCCTGACACGGGAAAGGGCCGGCAATGCCCGGCCCTTTCTCTATTTCTGCCTGTTGAGCGTACCGCTTCTTAGGCGTTTTTATTTTTCGTTCAGGATATCTCCCAAGGCAGAGACAAAATCTTTCAGGTCGTCTCGTTCCGTGGTCAGCGGCGGCAAGATCCGCAGAACATTGCCCTGGGTGCAGTTGCAGACAAATCCTTTGTCGAGCAGCGCATTCCAGATATCGGCGCAAGGTTGGGCGAATTCCACACCGACCATCAGGCCGCTGCTGCGAATATCCGTGATGGTCTCCGGGTGCTCCTGTTGCAGAGCCTTGAGCAGATCCGTGACGTAGGCTCCTGATTCCAGCGCGCGCTGAGCCAGGTTTTCCGTCTGAAGCAGGTCCACCACCTTGGTCGCCACAGCGCACAATACGGGGTTGCCGCCGAAAGTAGTGGCGTGCGCACCCGGCTCGAACCCCTTGGCGACTTCATCCGTAGCCATCATGGCGCCAAGCGGAAGCCCGTTGGCCAGTCCTTTGGCGGAACTGAAAATGTCCGGTTTAAGCCCGAAACGCTGGAAGGCCCAGAAATAGCCCGTACGGCAAAGACCTGTCTGAATTTCATCGACCATGAACAGGATGTCTTTGCGTTTGCAGATTGCGGCGATTTCTTTGGCGTAGGCTTCGCTCATGGGCCTGACGCCGCCTTCTCCCTGGACGATTTCCACCAGAACACCCGCGGTCTTCGGGCTGATGGCTTTTTCAAGAGCCTCCAGGTCGTTCCAGGGCACAGTGGTGAAGCCTTCCGGAATGGGAGCAAAGCCGTCTTTGACTTTGTCCTGTCCGGTCGCCGCAATGGTCGCCAGCGTACGGCCGTGAAACGAATGATCCAGAGTTATTATTTCGTAAGCATCACGCCCGCGAACTTTTTGCATATAGCGTCGGGCCAGTTTAATGGAAGCTTCATTGGCCTCCGCGCCGGAATTGCAAAAAAACACTTTGTCCGCATGGCTTGTCGCAAGCAGTTTTTCTGCAAATACGACCTGCTCTTCCTGATAAAACAGGTTGCTGACGTGTACGAGTTTCTCGGCTTGCTTTGCTATAATTTCAGTAAGTTCCGGCCGGCAATGACCCAGGTTGGCAACGGCGATGCCGGCCATCAGGTCCACGTACGCACGGCCGTCAAAATCGTAGAGCCGGCTGCCTCGCGCGCGAGCCACAGCCAAGGGGTATCTGCCGTAGGTCCGGCAAAGTGACTGTGATTCGCGTTGCTGCAGCTTGTTAAAACTCTCGCCCATAACGGCCTCCTCATGGAAAGTAATGTTGTATCAAATGCCAAAAAAAGCAGCTGTAGCCCCAGGACGTACAAAATGCAATGTCAATGTCCCATTCGTACGGGATGCCGGGGCGTGGAATCAGGTATGAACAGAAAAAGCAGGCCGGAAAGAGACAGACCGGCTGCGAAGAAATGCCACATGGGCGCAAAATCACAGGCACAGGTGGCGGACTTTATATCAGCGGGCAAAAACATGCCGCCGACTTGCATCATCAGCGCCGGCCCCAGCATGTTGCAGAAATTGATGCCCGTGAGAGCGGTGGAAGACATTTCCGGCGGGACCAGTTCTTTTAATTGCGCGTAGAGCAGTTGTCCGGGGGAGGCCGCGAACCCGATGCCGAAAAATATCGCGTACAATATCCATTGGGGAGTCTGCGAACTCCACCAGCTCAGTGAGAGAAAGAGGGCGGCCAGAACAAAAAACGCCGGGAGAATGATCCACTTGCGCGTATGAAATAGTTTATCGCTGGCAATACCGGTAATCATCAAGCCGACTATGTAACCCAGGCTGCAGGCAAAAACCATATTACCCGTGTCGATATTGTCGAGTTGGATAGCGTACCGGAGATAGGGGCCCGCCCACAGACCTTGTAAGGCCATGACGCTTCCGAAACGGAACAAAGCGCCGAAACTCATGATCCAGAAAAAATAGGAAGAGAAGAGGCGTTTCAGTCCACCGAATACCGGGCCTGCTGTGGCCTCAGGTGCGGGAGAGTCGTCCGGACGATCTTTGATGACCAGGTAGACCAGCAGAAATTCAATGATGTTCAGCCCGGATACGATCAGAAATGACATGCGCCAGCCGATTGTCTCGGATAACCAGGCAAAGGGAGTGGCCGCGAACAGCGATCCGATCCAGCCCAGACTGATGACAAGGCTCATCAGCGTGGCGAACCGTTCGGGCTTGCACCAGACCATAAACAGGGCCAGCGGGGCCATCATGTTGCACGAGGTGCCTATGCCCAGCAGGATACGGCCGATGTATGCCAGCCAGGTCGCATGGGCCAGCGCAAAACAGAGAGATCCGACAATGCAGACCGCCCCGAGGCTGACCATCACTTTTCGCGGACCGATGCGATCCAGCGCAATGCCCACCGGAAGTTGAAAGACGGCGAAGGCGTAAAAAAAGGCTGCCGAAAGTCCGCTGAGCTGCATAGGAGTCAGTCCCAGATCGGTACTGAGCATGGGGCTGATCACCGTGGCCGAGACCCGGTAGAACATGCTCAGGATAAATCCCAATGTGGCGACAAAAAAAATGGCTTGTATTCTGGTCATAATTGTATAACTGCGCTGGAGCACAGACAGAATGAAATTTATATCAGGCGGCAGTTACGGCTTCCCTATCGTTTTTCCTGGCCAAGAACAGCCGGAAGTCGAAAACGCTACGCTTATTTTTTCCTTCCGTATAGGTGGAATTTGAGGTTCATTCTGTGCACGGGAGAAGGATGCGCAGAATTTTGTCAAACCGGGATAAAGCGTTTAAAACCATAGGGCCATTTCGGTTTAGGAACTAAAGAAAAAATATGAAAGACAGCCAAGAAATTGATTTCACCCGGCGGACTCCCAAAAAAATTCTGGTCTGCCAGCTACGGCAGATTGGAGACGTGCTTCTTGCTACGCCCTCTCTGGAACTGCTGCGTACGCGCTTTCCCCAGGCCGAGCTGCAGGTGCTCACAGAAAAGAAATGTGTGACGGTGTTGGAGGGGAATCCCGATATCTCGCGGATTTGGTCCATAGACAAAAACGCATTCCGCCATTTGGGAGAGGAGCTGGCGTTTTACTGGCGTGTGGCGCGGCAGGAGTTTGATCTGGTGGTGGACTTTCAGCAGCTTCCGCGTTGCCGGTGGGTGGTTGGCATGTCCGCGGCGCGTTGGCGCATCTCCTACCCGCCCCCATGGTACAACCGTTTGCTTTATACGCACTGGAGCGAACCGGTTCGGGGGTATGCGGCCATGGCCAAGGCCAGTATCATGCGCCCGTTGGGAATAGCCTGGGACGGGCAGCGTCCGAGATTGTTTCTGACCGGGGCGGAACAGGAGCAGGCCGTGAAATTGCTGGCCGAACTGGGGGTGCGGTCCGACGAGCGGATTGTAAGTCTGGACGCCACGCACCGTAGAGCCCCAAGGCGCTGGCCTGCGGTCCATTACGGACGCCTGATGCGTCTGGCGCTGGAACAGGAACCGGATCTGCGGTTTCTGCTGCTCTATGGTCCGGGGGAGGAAGAACAGGTGCAGGACGTGCGAAGCAGCGCGCTGGAGCAAGGTGTTCCGGAAGAACGTTTGTTGCTGCCGCCCATGCTGTCCTTGCGTCAAGCTGCCGCTTGCATTGCCCGTGCGGCGCTGCATCTGGGCAACTGTTCAGCGCCGCGTCATTTTGCCGTGGCGGTAAATACGCCCAGTTTCGTCATTCTCGGCGCAACAAGCTGGGGGTGGACTTTCCCCAGCCCGGAACACCGGCATGTCGCGCTGGGACTAGATTGCCAGCCCTGCAATAAAAACAGCTGCGCGGATTTGCGCTGCCTCACGGAGCTATCTCCGGAGAAGGTGCTGCCGGAGTTTCTAGAGCATCTGAGAAAGTTCGGAACCCGTCGTCCTTTCGAGTCGTGAGGGGGACTGCGCCTATTCCTTTTTTACAAAAACCGCACAGTTTCCTATCTGTTTGTCCATGAGATAGCCAAACTTGTTCAGCGTGGTGGCGACCAACGGATCCCTGACAACGACTAGCATATTCTCGTTTCGTAAAAGAAAGGCCAGCTGCTTCGGGTGAAGGAGTTTGCATTCTGTTCTGATTTCCGCGCTGACTTCTTTGGCGGCTTCAAAGCCGAAATTATTTTCAAGTCCCGGATATTCCGGGCTTTCCGTAGCTACATAAAATCCGGGCCAGTCGGCAAGAAAGGGACGGCGTTGCGGATTTATGGCGTCGACATATTCTGCCGCGGTATTCATGAAGTCTATGGTCTGTTCTCCATTGGCAGGGGCGGTGAAACTGAAGCCTATGCAGGTATCGTGAACTGCCGCGGCATACGCCAGGCACAGCAGCAATGTTACTGCCACGGACAACACCCGGACTCCTGATGCTTTAATGCGGGGCCAGAGGCGTACGAAAAGGATGACGGACTGGATAACCATGAACGGTACGGTAACGGAGAAATACTGCAGGAACGTGGGGGTGGGCAACAAATTGACAAGGGTGAGCAGCGCCAGAATGCTCATGTCCAGTGTGATCCGTTTTTCTCTGAGCATCAGAATGAAATAGACGCACGAGGCGATGGTCAGGCAAAGTTGCTGGAAGCTTGCAAAGCCGTATTTGAGTGTGATTCCGGTAAGCTCGTAGAAGATTTCCAGTTTTTGCTGAAAATCCGCGATGAATCCCGCACTGCTGCGTATGGCATGGTAGCCGATGTTGTCAAAGAAAAAACACTCCGGGCAGACTGCAAGGAAATAATAATCCATGCTGCAGCCCAGAAGCAGGCCCAAGGTGAAATACGCGGCCTGGGTCCATCTTTTTTGCACTATTTCCTTATTAAGCCACAGATCCAGATAAAAAGCCGGAATCACGACCAGCATCATCAGGCGGATGTTCAAGGAAAAGGCGATAGACACTCCCACAAGAAAGCGCAGCAGGCCGCGTTGCCGTCCTGGGGCGTAGCGCCAGAGCGCGTAGCCGGCAATAAGCAGAAAAAAGGACAGGGAGTGTACTTTGGCAGTTGAGAACCAGACGAAAATCACCGTGTTGGCGGCGTATAAAAACAGGGCCGCCAGAGCTGCATAAGGTTTGCGCAACTCCTTGTAAACGCACCAGGCAAGGAGTAGTCCGGAAACCACACTTAGCAGGGCGGTAAAAAAACGCGCACTGTACCAGGATACGTCCGTCAGCCAGAACCAGCCCGCGTATAGATAGGGCATCAACGGCATTTGCTGGTAAAAGAAATCCGTATAAACCGTTTTGCCCGCCAGTATGAGTTTGGCGGCAAAAATAAAATGTCCTTCATCTCCGTCAATGTAGCGAAACACTGCCATGAATGCATAGATACCGCAGAGAATGGCACAAGTGGTAAAGAACAATGTGTAAAATAAAGCGGAATTGAACCTGTGTTTGGGGTGGTTAGTCATAATGGATGGAGATACCTGTTGTGATTTTGCAGCAAACAACCCTCTGCCAGAGAACATAAAATTTGCAACTTACGTGCAGAGGCTCTGAAAGTAAAGGATTTACGCGGGCTCACCTGTCTTTCCTGTTAATAAAGACTGAAATATTTTTCTTGACGCCGGGACACATCATAGTCAGAGAAAAAGGGCGCCCATAACCGGAGGTTATGTCTTGTGCGCAAAAAATTGAGGTATGCAACAATAAATGTACTCCCGTGTTCCCAACTGCATGATAGCAACACTTGAACAATTTTTTTCCTTCACCCTGCACGATGCGCAACTCTACAATATTCAAATTGATTATGCGCACCAGACAATAAGTATGGATGTCGCCTGTATGCATAGCCTGCGAGATGGCGCGGGAGAAGTGCTGCTGGAAGAGTACCGGCGAGGCCGTCTCGAATTGCAGGGGCTGGAGTACGTTTTTTTTGACGGAGACGACGCTGCCGGCCTGGAAGTTTTCGACAGTCCGGAAACCATTTCGGAGTTTCTGGCCGAAGACCCGGATTGGGAGGGGGATTTGTCTGCCGCAAAGCATCCTGATGCTGGTGTGACGGCGTACCGGCTGTATTTTTTCAGTTGGAACTGTTTTTTGCATTTGGGGGTGCGCGAGGCCGCATTCCGCTGGACGGAGCCGCCGCGTTTTTCTGCCTGGCACATTCTTGAAGTCATCTCCCGTTTACGCGCACGTATTGCCGATGACGCCAACAGCCTTTTGCAAAAAGATCCTACCTGGCTTGGCTGAGGCCGGGTATCGGGTTTTCCTGCCTGCTTTTTTCTATAAAATCCCCTTGGTTACCGACTTCTGAACAGGGACTTCCGCACCCGCTGAGGTGAGTCTCTGCTTGCGTATTTTTATTTGAAGAACTATATGGCAAGTGGGGGTGTCCTTAAGTCCGGCCTTTTGTAATTTTTCATAATATTTTATAATTGCCTCAAATTCTATTAAATCATCATCGGGTTGCATGGTTTTTTCCCTGCGGCACAGGAAAATAGTATGATGTATTTTTTTATAATTTGCTCAATATTTCTTCAGCTGGCTGCCGCAGTGCTCGCACTCAGGCTGATTCCTGAAACCGGCCGCAGATGGTCGTGGATTTTGCTTTCTCTGGGATTGGTCGGCATGGTTTTGCGACGGACGCATATCCTGTTCCTCATGATCAGCAGTGACTATACGGCTGACCTGTTTTTTGAGTTGATCGGCCTGGCGATATCTCTTGCGGTTTTTGCCGGTATAGCCCGGATTCGGCCGCTGTTCCGAAGGCTGAAAGAGGCCAATGAACAACTCGCTGAAAGCGAACTGCGCTTCAGGACCATGGCCGACTTCACCTATGACTGGGAGTACTGGCTCGGTCCGGATGGAAATTTTGTTTATATGTCCCCATCATGCGAGCAGTTTACCGGCTATTCGCAAGCTGAGTTCATGGCCAATCCCGCACTGCTCAAGCGCATAGTGCATCCGGAAGACAAGGAACGCGTTGTCACACATATGGACTCGGAACTGCCCCAGAAGGTTGTCGGGGATCTGGATTACCGCATCATCGCATCCGACGGCAGCGTTCACTGGATTTCCCATTGCTGCCGACCTGTTTTCGGTTTGAGTAAAGAGTATCTCGGTGTCCGTGCCAGCAACCGGGACATAACCAGGCGCAAGCAAATAGAAGCCCGACTTGAACAAAGCCGGCATTTATACCACGACCTGGTGGAACAGGCGCAGTGCGTCATTCTGGAATTGAATTTTGCGGGAGAGATTGTTTTTATCAACGGGTTCGCCCAGAATTTTTTCGGCTACTCTGCGCAGGAGCTGCAGGGAGTGCAGGCGGTGGGAACCCTGCTTCCTGAAAATTGCAAAGAGATTAATTCCGCCTTGCACAAGGGGCCGAAGCCGATTTTTTATGAAAGCGAAGCCTGGCGGAAAGACGGCGGCAAAGCCTGGATATCCTGGGCCTGTTCGGTGATTATGGATGAATCGGAAAGCCCCAAAGGCATACTTTGCATGGGTATGGATAAAACAGCGCGTAACGAGGCAGAAAAATTGAAGGAAGACGTGGAGCGCATCGTGCGTCACGACCTGAAGTCGCCATTGATGGGGATCATCGGCCTGCCGAGACTGATGCTCCATGATGACAATCTCACTGCTGAACAAAAAGAAATGCTGGAGGCGCTGCAAGAATCCGGAGAGCAGATGCTGCAGCTGGTTAACCAGTCGCTGAATTTGTACAAGCTGGAAACAGGCAGCTATGATTACCATCCGCGGCCGGTGAATCTGTTGGAAATCGTCAGGCGGGTGATACGGAATTTACGGATGCGTTATCCGGAATGTCCGGGAGTTGAGGTGTTTTATAATGGCGCAGCAGCCGGTGAGACCGACCAGATGCTTCTGCCCGGGGACGAAACACTGCTTTACGGTATGGCGGCCAATCTGATCAAAAACGCGCTGGAAGCCTCCGGAAACGAGACCGTCGTTATCACATTGGAGCAGGCGCAACCCTGCGTCATGGAAGTCCGTAACAGTCTGCAGGTTCCTGAACAGATTCGGGATGATTTTTTTGAAAAATATGCCACGTACGGCAAATCAGGCGGTACGGGACTAGGCACCTACAGTGCGTTGCTGGCGGTCAAGGCGCACGGGGGCAGTATTTCCATGCGCAGCTCCGATGACGCGGGTACGGTGGTGCGTGTCGAGTTGCCCTGCACGCAGGAATAAAATTCTCTTCCTCCCCAATTCTTATATTGACTGTTGCCCCGTGAAGTTTCCTTGTCCCCTCACGCTTCGGGCAGCGTGTCGGAGAATGCGTTTATATCCTTCCATCATCTTGAAATGTTGATAACTTTGTTATCCTTCCTCCGCACAAGCCTATCGCAGGTCGTTGATGATGCGTTGCAGGTCGGATGAGAGCATGGTGAACGCTTCCATGGATTGCGAGGATTCGGCCAGCAGTTCGGCAGTCTTCATGGCGGAGCGGTTCACGTCGTCTGTGGTACGGGTGATTTCTTCCGACGCGCAGGATTGTTCTTCCGCTGCAGCGGCAATGGCCTGAATTTGCCTGGCGGTGCTTTCCGACATATTTACAATTTCTTCGAGGGTTTTGCCCGAACGCTTTGCCAGAATGGACGCCTCTGTGACGAGTTCTGCGGTCTGGTCCATGGTGCTGGTGCTGTCCGTGGTGCCTTTCTGGATATGGACAATGGCGTCCCCCACCTGTTTGGTGGCCTGCATGGTTTTTTCCGCAAGTTTGCGCACCTCATCCGCCACCACCGCGAAACCACGTCCTGCCTCTCCTACTCGCGCGGCCTCGATGGCCGCATTGAGCGCCAGAAGATTGGTCTGGTCGGCAATGTCATTGATGACGGTCATGATCTGACCGATGTCCTTTGCATGAGTATCCAGCCTGAGCAGTTTGTCCTTGAGCGAAAGGGTCATATCCTTGAGTTGCTCGATGGAGTCGACCGCTTCCTTGACCACCGAAGCGCCCGCATTGGCTTTTTCCTGGGCCTCGTTGGATTGTTGCGAGGCATCGCTCGCGTTGCGGGCCACGTCGAGAATGGCGGCCGTCATCTGCTCGATGGCGCCGGCCGTTTCGGAGACTTGTTTCTTTTGCAATGAGGAATTTTCGCTGGAATGGGTGATTTGCATCAGCAGTTCCTCGGCAGCCTGGCTGAGGCGTCCGGATATGGCGGCGAGTTGTTCCGCGGCCTGTCTCTGCCCCGCAAGACGCGCTACTTCGGCGTCCTTGCGGGCTTCTTCGGCCTCCAGGGCGCAAGTGTTCGCTTTCTCCGCCTGTTCGTCGGCCTTGAGTTTTTCTTCCTGAGCGGTTTTCAAAGATTTCTGGTTCGCGTCAAGTAGCGTATTGAAGGCTTCGGACAGGCGGCCTATTTCGTCTTTCCCGTATATTATGGCTCGCGAATCCATTTTGCCTTCGGCAGCGTCTTTCGCGATTCCGGTGAGGTTGTACAACGGGCGGCTGATGGCTTTGGCCACGATCAGCACGACAAAGGCGGCAAGGAGCAGACAAAGGCCCGTCGACAGGATGATAGTGTTTCGGTTGGCGCGCAGCGCCTCCATACGCAGTTCCAGCAGTTTGTCCTGCTCCGTGATGACCGTTTCCCAGTAGCGAAAAGAAGCGTCGCGGGCCTTGCCGGCGACTGTTTGAAACTCCTGCACTTGCACCTGTTTGCCTTGGGCAAGGGCTTCCAGCATCTGGATAAAAGGACGCGTCTGTTCGACGTAGGTCTTGAAAGCGTTAGTGATTGCCGGTTGCATGGACGGACTGACTCCGTAAAAATTGGGATCTTCCATGACAGCGGTGTCTGTGCTGGCCTTGATGCGGTCAAAGTCGGACTGGTTGAGCAGGGCCGCGAAGGTGTTGAACTGACGGCGATGGTCTTCTGTCAACTCGGGCTGTTCGAAAGCGTCTTTGCCGTAGTCGATGATCTTGGCCAGTCGGTCCTGGGTTTGAGGGAGGGCGAGCAGGGTGAGATCCATCAGATAATAGCTGTCGAGGTCGGGGTCCAGAATGAGATTGGACGTATCGCCAGCGTGACCGACCATGCCCATGATCATTTCCGTGACCTTTTTCAACTGCTCCGGATTGGTACCGGCTTGCTGCCAGGCTGCGGTCACCCTGTCCGGACGCAGGGTATCGCGCTTGCGCTTGCCCAGCCCTTCGGCGGTGAATTGCAGCGCTTCGCCGTATTCCGACTGCACTTTGGATAAGTCTCTGAATGCGGCGTCCACAGCGGCACGGCCGCTTGAGTCTCCGGTCACTTCCGGAAGATGTTCCAGAAGCGCGATAAGAGGATGCAAATAGGCGTTCCCGTATAGCTCGTACTGGCTGAATTGTATCTGCCCGTTGATGTTGTTGATTGAGAGGTAAAAAAGAATTGCCAAAGGAGCGAGGAGACTGATGCAAATAACCGCAAGTTTTCCAATCATGGGAATGTTGAAGAAAATTTTCATGACAACCTTCCTTGTAAGGATAAGATGTGTTGCTGCTTGTGGTTGTTGTTTCTATAAAAAATAAAAACCCTTTCTTGCTTTTTTTCGAGATTCGATGCCTATCTCTATGAAATGCAAACCAAATACTCTTTTTTTTATTTGCTTATTAACAAGATTTATTTATCGTTGTGTTTCAAAAGCGTTATTTTTTGGCGTAGTAAATGCTGTGTGAGCTGGTGATTGGCGGGAGTGTATGATAATGAAAATCAACATCAACTTCTACTTTCGCATTATATTTTCTGCAAGGAATTGTCAAGCTGAATTGGTACAAGCAAAAAATGACGCCTTGTGGAAAGTCGGCTGCAAAAAAATCAGGGGCCTGGACCTGTTCGGTATTTGCGGGCGAATCGGGCAATCTCAGGTAAATAGTATCCATGGGCATGGATAAAACAACTCGTAACGGGGCTGGAAATTTTAGCCCGGGCACGGTGGTGCGTGTCGAGTTACCCTGCACGCAGGAATAAAATTCACCTCAACCCCATTTTTTGTATTGACTGTTGCCTCGCGATGTTTCATTGTCCCCTCCCGCTTCGGGCAGCGTGTCGGAGAATGCACCCATATCGACCATCCTCTTGAAATGATGACAGCTTTGTAATCTTTTCTCCGCTTTACAACGCCCTTGTGACTCAGTAGAAATTGATTTTACTTCCGGATACAGGAGGATACATGAGTGACCAATGCGCTGGAACGATGGACCGTAGAAAAGTCCAAGGATTTATATGCAGTTCGCGAATGGGGCGCCGGGTATTTTGACATCTCGGAAACGGGCGAGCTGCTCGTGGCGCCGCAACCGGGAAAATTCGAACAAGCCGTAAGCATTCCATCCATCATCAAGGGAATTCAGGCTCGCGGCCTGGAAATGCCCGTTCTTCTGCGCATCGAAAATATCCTTGATGCCCAGATCTCCCTGCTTAACGAGAGTTTTCTTTCCGCCATAGAAACCTTGGGGTACAAGGGTGCCTATCTGGGCGCCTATCCCATCAAGGTGAACCAGCAGCAGCAGGTTGTGGAAGCGGTCACCAGGCAGGGGCGGAAATACCATCACGGACTGGAAGCCGGCAGCAAGGCCGAACTGATTGCAGCCATGGGCATGCTGCAGGATAAAAGTGCCGTCCTGGTTTGCAACGGATACAAGGACGAAGAATTTATCGACCTCGGACTGCATGCCACCCAGCTGGGCTTTAATTGCATCATGGTCATCGAGATGCCTGGCGAACTCCCCATGATCATCGAACGCTCCAAGGCCCTGGGCGTACGTCCGAACCTGGGCGTCCGCGTCAAGCTTTCCACCCAGGCCAACGGCATGTGGGCGGAATCGGGCGGAGACAGATCCATTTTCGGGCTGAACATCAGCCAGATAGTGGACGTCATTGACGGGCTCAAAGAAGCCGAACTGTTGGACTGCCTGCAATTGCTGCACTACCACCTGGGTTCCCAGATCCCCAACATCCGCCAGATTCGTGCGGCTGTTTCCGATGCCAGCCGCGTATACGCGGGACTGGCTTCCGAAGGGGCCAACATGCGCTACCTGGATCTGGGCGGCGGCCTGGCCGTGGATTATGACGGCAGCCAGACCAATTTCATGTGCAGCCGCAACTATTCGCTGGACGAATACTGCATCGACGTTGTCGAGGGCGTGATGACCGTGCTTGACGAACAGGGCATCGATCATCCGGTGATCATCACCGAGTCTGGGCGTGCGCTCGTTGCCTATTATTCCATGCTGCTGTTCAATGTGCTGGACATGACCCGCTTCGAACCCGATCCTCTTCCTGTAAATGATCCCGACGAACTGCCCGAAGACAGCAACATCCACATCGGACATATGCTGGAAACCTTGCAGGGACTCTCCGTACGCAATCTGCAGGAAGGGCTGAACGACATCATTTATTATCGGGATGAAGTTCGTCTCGATTTTCGTAACGGCAGAGCTTCCTTTCGCGAACGTGCTCTTGCCGACCATATCTTCTGGGAAACCGCCTGGCGGATTTCCAAGCTGGCCAAGGAGCTGCCTTCGCTGCCGTCCGAACTGCAAGGCATCGACCAGGCCCTGTCGGATATTTATTATTGTAATTTCAGCGTGTTCCAATCTCTTCCGGACTCCTGGGCCATTGGCCAGCTTTTCCCGGTCATGCCTGTGCACCGGCTGGACGAGTGGCCGAGTCGCAAGGCCATCCTGGCGGACATCACCTGCGACTGCGATGGAAAAATCGACCGCTTCATCGACCGGCAGGGCGTAAAGCGGACACTGCGCGTGCATACGTTGAATAATGATGAGGAATACTACCTCGGCGTTTTTCTGGTGGGCGCCTATCAGGAAACTCTGGGTGACTTGCACAACCTTTTGGGCGATACCAATGTGGTTTCCGTCCGGGTCCGTGAGGACGGCGGGTTTGATTTTGTCAGCGAGCTGGAAGGCGACACGGTTGAGGAAATTCTCACCTACGTCGAATATGATCCGAAAAGTCTGCTGAACAACTTTCGCGAAATTGCTGAAGATGCCGTCCGCCAGGGAATCATCACCCCGCGGCAGCGCGGCAGAATTTTGAAAAGTTACAAAGATGGCCTGCAGGGCTATACGTATTTCGAACGGTAGCATGGCCGGGGAACCTGTTTCCCCCTCAGAACGGTATTTTTTTCAACAAAGGGGAAAAACCCGTGGCAAAGATTCTGATTATCGGAGCCGGAGGCGTTGGCAGCGTTGCGGTGCACAAGTGCGCGCAGGTGCAAGAGGTTTTCTCTGAAATTCATCTTGCCAGCCGTACCAAGGCCAAATGTGACGCCATTGCCGCGTCCGTCAAACAACGGACCGGCGTCACCATCTCCACCCATGCCCTGGATGCGGACAATGTCGCCGAAACCGTGGCTTTGCTGGAAAAAATCAAGCCTGAGCTGCTGCTGAATCTGGCTTTGCCGTACCAGGACCTGCCCCTGATGGACGCCTGCCTGGAAGCGGGCGTGAATTACGTGGATACGGCCAATTACGAGCCGCCGGACGTAGCCAAGTTCGAGTACAAGTGGCAGTGGGCCTACCAGGAGCGCTTCAAAAAGGCCGGACTCATGGCTTTGCTCGGTTCCGGTTTCGATCCGGGTGTGACCAATGTCTACTGCGCGTATGCTCAGAAACACCTCCTGGACGAAGTGCACGTGCTGGACATCATCGACTGCAACGCCGGCGACCACGGCCAGCCCTTTGCCACCAATTTCAATCCGGAAATCAACATCCGCGAGATCACCCAGCCCGGGCGCTACTGGGAGCACGGCGAATGGGTGGAGACGGATCCGCTTTCCTGGTCCATGAGCTATGACTTCCCCGGTGATATCGGGCCCAAGCGCTGCTTCCTGATGTATCACGAGGAGCTCGAGTCACTGGTGACGAATCTGCGGGGCCTGAAGCGGGCGCGTTTCTGGATGACTTTTTCCGACAACTATCTCAATCATCTGCGCGTGCTGGAAAATGTGGGGATGACCTCCATCAAGCCGGTTGATTTCAACGGACAGCAGATTCAGCCGCTGCAGTTTCTCAAAGCCGTGCTGCCGGAACCCGGCTCGCTGGGACCGCTGACCAAGGGCAAAACCTGCATTGGCTGCGTGTTGCAGGGGCTCAAGAACGGCATGGAGAGAAAACACTATATTTATAATATCTGCAGTCATGAAGAGGCCTACGACGAAGTGGGCTCCCAGGCCATTTCCTACACCACGGGCGTGCCCGCCATGATCGGCGCCATGCTCGTACTGCAGGGCGTATGGAGCGGGCAGGGCGTTTTCAATATGGAACAGCTCGATCCGGATCCCTTCATGTCCGCGCTCAACAAGCACGGCCTGCCCTGGGTGCAGACGGAGCTGTAGTGGACGGCCGTACGCAATACGGATTCGACCCTGAAGCCCTGGAAACACCCTGTTACGTATTGGATACGTCTCTCCTTGATAAAAATTTAGAAATTCTGCAAAGCGTGCGCCAGCAGGCCGGATGTAAAATCCTGCTGGCGCTGAAATGCTTTGCCATGTTCAGCGTCTTCGACCGCATCAGCACGGTGCTGGACGGCGTCTGCGCCAGTTCGGTGCATGAGGCGCGCCTCGGTCGCGAGGAGTTCGGCGGTCAGGTGCATACCTTTGCCGCGGCGTACGCGGAAGCCGAGATTCGGGAACTCTGCGCCACCAGCGATCATCTTGTTTTCAATTCCTTTGCCCAGCTCGAACGCTTCGGCCCGCTGGTTCGGGCTGCCGGACGGCCGGTGGAAATAGGCCTGCGGATCAATCCGGAGCATTCGGAAGGCGCGGTACCGCTCTACGATCCGTGTGCCCCTGGTTCGCGGCTGGGGATCCGGCGCGCCCAGTTTTTGCCGGACAAAGTCCAAGGCGTCAGCGGTCTGCACTGGCACAACCTCTGCGAGCAGAACGCGGATTGTCTGGAACGGACCATTCGGGCAGTGGAAGCAAACTTTGCGGATGTCATCCCGCGGATGCGCTGGGTCAACTTCGGCGGCGGACACCACATCACCCGGACGGACTACCGGGTGGATCTGCTGGTGGAACTTGTCAAAGAGTTCAGGCAGCGCTGGGGTGTGGAGGTCTATCTGGAGCCGGGCGAGGCCGTGGCCCTGAACGCGGGCTACCTCGTTTCCTCCGTGCTGGACGTGGTGCAGGCCGACATGCCGGTGGTGCTGATGGACAGCGCGGTGCCCTGTCACATGCCCGATGTGATCGAGATGCCGTACCGTCCGCATATTGTCGGCTCGAAAATGCCGGGCGAAAAGGCCTGGACCTGCCGGATAGGCGGACCGTCCTGCCTGGCCGGAGATGTTGCCGGGGAATATTCCTTCGACCAGCCCCTGCGTCCGGGCGACAAACTGGTTTTTACGGACATGGCAATTTACACGATGGTCAAGAACAATACCTTCAACGGAATCCGGCTGCCGTCCATCCTGACCTGGACACCGGAAACGCGGACCATGGCCACTATTCGTACCTTTGGCTACGAGGATTTCAAAAACAGGCTTTCCTAGTATTGCGGTAGACAATAATTTCAGGTAATGGCGACATTGGCCTGCCGCAGGCGGGGCGCCGTCAGCACGGCGCGAGTGAAGCGGGAACCACGCTTCCCGCATAACGGTTTTTTTCAGTAAGCACGGCGTGTGTTATTCCGGCGAGTTACTGAACATACCATCAGGAGGGCAGCCCGTGGAGCACTATTTTCTGCAGAGCGAAGGGCCCAATGCCGCACCGGTGGGAGCGGCGTTCCATGTGATTCCGGCACCACTGGAGGCCTCGGTCTCCTACGGCGGCGGCACATCCGACGGCCCTGAGGCTATCATTCTTGCCTCTGATCAGCTGGAAACTTGGGATGGCGTATCCATTCCATTCGATGCGGGCATTCATACGGCTCAGGCGGTGGAATGCTACCCGAATGTTGAAACCGCCCTGGAAGGAATTGAGGCGGCTGTAAGCGTGGCGCTTTCCTGCGGTGCGCGTCCCATTCTTCTGGGAGGTGAACATACGGTCACCCTGGGCGCGTTGCGGGCTTTGAAAAAAGATGTGGGTCCTTTCGGAGTAGTGCAGTTCGACGCGCACGCGGACCTGCGCGACAGCTATGAAGGCTCGCAGTTGAGCCATGCCTGCGTCATGCGCCGGGCCATGGACGACCTGGGGTTGCCGGTATTTCAGATCGGCGTCCGCGCTCTCTGCGGCGAAGAAATCGCCTTGCGCAGACGGCGAGAGGTCGCGTATCTGGACGCCCGCGAATTGTACCTGAACGGAATCCCCGAAGAACCCTTGCCCGCGGATTTTCCAAGCAAAATTTATATCACCTTTGACGTGGACGGCCTGGACCCTTCGGTGATCCGCGCTACCGGCACGCCCGTGCCCGGCGGCATCCTCTGGCACGACGCCCTGACCCTGCTCGAACGCTGCATACGCGGACGCGAAGTCCTGGGAGCCGACGTGGTCGAACTGGCCCCCGCCCCCAACGATCCCGCCTCTGATTTCGCCGCCGCCCAGCTGACCTATTGCATCATGGGCATGATGCTGCGCCAGGGGTAGAAGGTAGAGGGCCGGAGCCAACCCTTTGGACCGGCCCGGCGGAACAATGGTTCTAAAAAAATGGGCTCAGGCAATCATGGTACTGATGTGTGCCGAGGGGCCTTTACTCTGGTTAAGCCCCGGTAAGCCGCTTGTAGAGCCGCTGCGCCGCTTCCCGAACCTCCGGCTCCAGTTCCGGCAACATCTCCGGACGCTCTTCAATGGCCGCCTCAAAAGCCAGCAGCAAAGGCCGCGCATGCCGTTCGTACCCCTGCTGGCGCATGGCGTACAGGAGGAGTTCGGCCTGTTGCTTGTCTTGTAAAGAATGCCCGAGAATTCCTTCAACAAAATGCTTATTGGCAAGCGCTGCAGGGAGATCAATGGATTCGGCAACCAGGCGGCCCAGAAGTTTCGTGAGTTTTTCTTTGTCGCGGATCTGCAGAGCATGTTGAGCTTTTTTGCTTATTATCAGGGTTTGGAGGTCTTCAACGTGAGAATACCAATCTTTGTGCATCAATCTATTCAATTTCAGATTTTGCATGTAAGCATTTAAGGCTTCAGTGTATTTTTTCTGTAATTCGTACAATATACCCAAACCGTTCCACGATGCACTATCGTCAGGAAAAAGTTCAATAGACTTTTTTAGGTACTTTTCTGCTTCATCGTATCGTGAAGGGTAATTCGTTAAAATAAAGCCTAATATACTTAAAGATTGAAAATGGTCGGGGGCGAGTTCAAGCGCTTTTTGTAATGCTTGTTCGGCTTCTTCGTCTCGTTCGAATCTATTCGCAAGTAAAAAGCCTAGATTATGCCATGCTTGTGCAGAATTCGGGTTCATCTCAATTGCTTTTCGGCAAATGATTTCAGCCTTCTCGGGATTATCAAAACAAACATCATGCAAATAAATTAGCTGCTGCCATGGTTTTATCCAAGATGGGGCGAGTTCTATCGCTCGGTTAAAGGTTTTCCTCGCATCAGGAAATTTATTCAAATGATGCATATATAACGTTCCGAGGTTACACCAAGCTTCGGCATAGTCAGGGGAAATTTCTATTGCTTTATTAAATTGTGTTTCTGCTTCAGTATATTTTTTAAAATGGACGGTATATAGTTTTCCTAGATTATTCCATAATCTTGCATTTGAATTATCAATTTTTAATGCTTTTTCAAAAAAAAATTTTGATCTATTATACTGTTTGAAAGAATTCATAAAAAGTAGCCCAAGATTATTCCATGATGCAGCAAAGGTCGGGTCAAGTTTTATTGCTTGTAAATATGATGCCCTCGAATTATTATTTTTGTGTATTCTATTATAATATACTCCAAGGTTATTCCATGTATTCGGATCGGTTGGGTCTAATTTTATAGCTCTTTTAAAGGATGAACTTGCTTTATTGAGCTCATTGTTTTCCAAAAATAATTTTCCCAAATTATTCCAAGGCGCAGAAAAAGTGGAATCCAATTTAATCGCTGTTTTGAATAAAGATTTTGCTTCTGTGTAACTATTTAATTTTGTGAGTAATATTATTCCAATATCATTGTAATGTAGAGAGCTTTTAGACTCAAGTACTATTGTTTGGCAATTTGAACCATCAATTTCTGAAATATTTCTTGGAGTAAATGCTGAATGTCTTCCTAATTTAAACCAATAATCTGATGTCTCTCCATGGTTCAACGATTGTTTCAAAATTTCACACCAATAGTCCGATGTCTCTCCTCTACTTAAAGATTGCTCTAAAAAATTTTTAGCTAGAGTTTCATAGTCATCTTTCATGATAGTCCCAGCTACTCGAGCCCACTCTGCCGCATCCGCAGCATGAATCATCCCCCAGTCATACCATGCTTGAACGATGTTTTCATCAGGCACGGATACCCATTTACGCGCTCCTAGCAATCGCCAGATCATTGCGCGGCAGGCCTGTTTGTCTTCCTGCCGCTGACAGACAAACTCCGCGTCTTCAGGTGTGAGAACAGGCAAGGGCAAGTAGCCGCGCGAGCGCAGGGAAAAGAGCAGCGGGAGGTCTTGATCCAGCAGGCCGTAGCGTTTGAGATCGGCGCGTTCACGGGCGTAGGCCTTGCGCAGATCCTCCAGGGCCGCATCCCGTGTTGTCGGATCGCCGAGTTTGGTTAGATACCGTTGTTTCTGCTTTTGTTTGAGGTTCAGGGAGCCGAGCAGCCAGGTTTGTTCTTCCTCGGTCAGACCGCAGTTGTTTTGCCGGTCCAGCTGCGTACGGAGTTCCAGAAGTTTTTGCGTTGCGTCGGGCAGATCCTCTGGAGGAAGATATTCGGTGATCAGTTCGCCTTCGGTGATTGCATGGCGGTACGCGGCGTCCGCGCCGTAGGTGATGAAGGCTTGCTTTTGATCTTCCAAACAATTGGTGCCTGCGATGGCAAAGGCCAGGCGGGCGGAGCCCAGGAGCGAGCCCCGGTCTTGTCCTTGCAGGCAATCCTGCAGCTCCTGCGGATCGAACAGGGCTTCTAGAAATTCCGCCAGGCCGATGACGCTGCGCCTGATGCGGCGTGTGGCCCGCATTTGCAGCCAGAGCCGGAAGAGTTGCTCGGAGATTCTGTACTGCATACGACCGTGGTTGGCGCTTTTTTCCACCAATCCCTCGCGTTCGAGGATATCCAGCTGGGTGGAGACCGTATTGGTGGGCAGTCCGGCCTGCTGCCCGATGTCCGCGGCCGTATGTCCGAAGCGCAGGCCGCTTCCGGCAGGGCGGCGCGTTGCCAGCGCGTGCATCACCACCTGGGCCTGGTCGGAAAGATCTTCGAAGCGGGCTTTGTAATAGGGCGTGGTCAGGTCCATGAGCCGTTCGAAATCCTCAACCGCGCGGCTGTCCGGGCTGTGGCGCAGAAGCTCGAAGAGCAGACCCAGAGCGCGTGGGTTGCCTCCGGTGAGTTCGTGCAGTGCCTCGATACGGCCCGGGTGTTTCTGCAGCCGTTCCTGCGCTTCCGGGCAATTCTGATTTTGCGCCAGCTGATTCAAAACGTCGCGGACCTCCTCCAGGGAGAGTTTGCCCAAGCGTTTTGTGGCGAAGAAATCATAGAAGGCCTTGTCATAGTCCGTAAACGGTTCGGAAAGCCGGACCGAGCCGCCTATGACCATAGGAGATGTCGTGGTTGAGAGCGCCTCACGTAGCGCCCAGTATGCGGTGGCATGCGGGTTGTTGCGCTTGCGCCCCTTGGTGCCGATACGCTGGAAAAGCAGGTCCAGGTTGTCCACGAGCAGAACCGGCCGCTGTTTCAGTTCGGAGCAGGTTTCCAGGAGCAAGCGCAATCCGCTATCCGATGCGGGCACCAGTTTCGTCCCCAGCATTTTTGCCTGGTCCACAAGACCCGCGATACGGTCGGCCCCGGACGAGTCCCCCTGACTGTCGAGCGCATCGGCCAGCGCTTCACAGGCTGCCCACCAGAAGTCGGCCAGGTGTTTCACCTCGTAAAGTTCTTCCGGAAAAGACAGGGCGATGAGATGATCATTCAAGTCGGCATCCTGCCGGATGGCAACCGCCAAACGTTTAAGCAGGGTTGTTTTGCCTGCGCCACGCACTCCTACCAGTAGGTAATGCTGCACGCTGCCCTGGAGAGGCGTACGGGCCAGAGCATCGCGAAGAAAGAGGAAATCCTTTTGACGCGCCACAAAACCGGCAACCAGATCCGAATCGTTTAACCAGTCCGGATTATAATGGAGTTGGGATGGCGCCGGGCTCATAAGCTTACCCTCCGTACCCACCAGCGCCGGAGCGGTTCCAGGCAAAATCGATAGCGTCGCTGTCCCGAACTGTCATCAGCAAGCCAATAGGCATCTCGGATGAGGATATCACGCAGGCCGCAAAAAAGCTCCTGTACCTCTATGGAGGAGGCGTTCGGCATGGTTTCCTGTATACTATCCGCCAGGCTCTCGGCACGGGCTCCATCAGGACGAAGCGAACTTTGTTGAAGCAGCAGCCTGGCGGATCTGGCGTCATTGGGGGTTAACTGCACCGAAAGACGCTCGTACCAGTGGCAATAGTCGTTATAATTGGCATGGGTGACCATTGCTTCGAAAATGGGCTCGACACTTTCCTCGACGGTCACATCCGGGGTGCTTTGGCGCAGTTCCAGCAGCAAGTGAAAGAATTTTTGCAAATAAAAGGGCTGAGCCCATTGAATTGCGCTTACGATGGAAAGTGCCTCCGATTCGGAGAGTGTAACGTCGTAGCTTTGAGCAAGGGCGAGCAACATCCCCCCGGCCTCTTCGTCGGAAAACGCATGCAATGTGCTGGGGTGCAGTGTGTTGATGCTGTCAGCAATATTATGTTGCTGGACCAAGGTGTCCAGACCAACGGAGCCGGATATCAGCCAGTGTAAGGAATGGGCGCCAGGGCGGGAGCAGATGTCGTTTCGGAACCAGTCCAGAAAGCGGCGAACGCGAAAAAGTCCCTGCTCCGGATCGCGTTTGATGATTTGGTTTAAGAAAATGGGAAGTTCATCAAGGTAGATAAGCGTGGAGTGCTCCAGATGCAGAAGCAATTCCACTAGGGAATCCGCAACGCTGGTCCAGTCTGTTTTCAGATCATGATTCAGATTAAGTTCGAAAGAACCTGTTTCGGGAAAGGCGATGCGAATCGATTTGAATTGTTTTTTAATCGATTCAAGAACTTCTCCCGCTTTGTTTTGCGCCTTGCCCCATAATGAGGCTTTGTGGGCGGTAAGTGCGGCGTGCAGCTTTTTCACCCATTCCAGTTCATTTTCACAGCTTGCAACATTCAGTTCCAGTACATGCCAGCCCTTGCTTTTCAGCTCGGACATCAGCTTGCGGCAGAAAGATGTTTTCCCGATACGTCGCGGGCCGAGGAGAAGAATGTCATGATTTTCGAGCAAATTCAGATGTTGCTTGATCGCGTTTTCACGCCCGTAGAAATCAGGGCCTTCTACCGGTGTTCCCAGAATATTGGTGATTTTATTCCTTGCTGTCATGTCGGGCCCTCATGCGTGTGCGGAAGGTTGAGCTGAACAAAAGAATTTTTGTGCAAATTTAAATTAGCACAAAAAAAATTAAGTGCAAATATTTTTTTGTACTTTCAAGTTGTGCAAAAAAAAGGCAGCCCTAAAAAAAGGACCGCCTTGATGGGTAGTAAGTTATGGATTTTGAAATGATCTACCGTGATTCCATCAGCCAGGGGTTGGATACGAGGTAGTCCACGGTTCTTTCCACTGCCTGGCGGATATTCAATTTGGGATCCCAGCCGAGTTTGCGGATTCTCTGGGTGTCCAGCCAGATGAACGGGCTGTCGCCTATCCAGCCGCGATCGCCTCCGGTGAAGTCGAAGCGGGGCGAAAGGTTCAGTTTTTCGCAAATCCAGGTGGCGGAATCGCGGACCAGACAGTACTCGTCCGCGCCCAGGTTATAGACCTCGAATTTTTCCGGCAGATTGTCCGCGGCCAGGAACATGGCGTCCAGGCAGTCCTGAATGTACATGTAGCTTTTGCGCTGGTTGCCGTCGCCAAGAATTTCCAGGCGGGTGGGGTCGGCGCGCAGTTTTTTGATGAAATCAAAGACATGGCCGTGCGGATAGCGTTCGCCCAGCAGCGACACAAAGCGAAAGGCCACGCCGCGGAATCCGAACCCTTCGCAGTAGGAAGAGATCAGGCCTTCGCCGGCGAGCTTGGACGCGCCGTACAAGGAAATCTGCACCGGAAAGGGCGCGTCTTCCGGAGTGGGGAAGGTGGCGGCATCGCCGTAGACCGCGCTGGAGGAGCTGAAGAGAATTTCAGAGATGTTGTTGACCCGCATGGCCTCCAGCACGTTGGCGGTGGCAATGGTGTTCTGCTCCATATCGATGCGCGGATTCTTGAGTCCGAAGCGGATGTCGGCGTTGGCAGCCAGGTGCCATACGCGGTCGCAGCCGGCCATGGACGCTGTGAGCAGAAAAGGATCGAGCAGATCCCCCCGGACCAGGCGAAAGTTAGGTGATTTCTGCGCATCTTCAAGGAAAGATTCCTGACCGGTGGAAAAGTTGTCGTAAGCCACCACGCGTTCGCCCATGGCCAGCAGCCTGTCCGTAAGGCTGGAAGCGATGAAACCGGCGGCTCCGGTGACAAAATGGGTGCGTTGCTCGCTCATATTATTACTCCTTGTCGGGCGTATCCAGGCCCAGGCTTCGTTCCACGATGAATTTAGGACGCATTTTTACTTCGTCGTAAATGCGCGAAATATATGCGCCCATGACACCAAAAGCCAGGAACTGGAGCGATGCCAGCAGGAGCATGGCGATGCCTATGGTGGCCAGACCGGTGGCGAATTCGTACCAGCCGAAAAATTTGCAGGCCGCCAGGATTACGGCGCCAATAATGGTCAGGGCGAAAAGCGCGATGCCAAGAATGGCGATTCCGTTCAACAGCGCGCTGGAAAAGGCCACGATGCCGTTGAAACCGATTTTGAAACTTCCGGTGAGCGGATTGTATTTGCCTTCTCCCCCGGCGCGTGCCTGGCGGTCGAAGGGCAGCAGCTTGGTTTCAAAACCAACCAGGGCAGTCAGGCCGCGCAGAAAGCCATGGCTTTCGTGCAGGCTGATCAATTCCTGGGCCACGCGTTTGTCCAGAAGCCGGAAGTCCCCGGCGTTGCGCGGGATATTGACTGACGCTGTCTTGTTGATGAACCAGTAAGCCGTATAGGCCACTGCCTTTTTGATGAAATTTTCACCTTCCCGCGTACGTCGCTGCGGGATAACCACCTTGTAGCCTTCTTCACGCCAGAGACGTACCATTTCTGGAATCAGAGACGGCGGATCCTGCATGTCGCAGTCGATAATCACAATGGCGTTTCCTGTGGCGTATTCGATCCCCGCCAAGGTAGCGGCAGGCTGGCCGAAGCGTCGCGAAAAACGCAGCAACTTGATACGCGGATCTTTGCGATGTTCCTCGGTGATCATTTCTTCGGTCCTGTCCCGGCAGGGGTCCAGGGCGAAGATGATTTCATAATTATCTGTAACGGAAGCCAGGACGCGGTTCATTTCCGCAAGAAAGCCGGGCAGGGTGTTTTCTTCATTATAAACAGGAACGACAATGGAAAGCTTAAAAGGATGCTCGCTGCTTTGCGAAACGTTTGCCATAGTACATCCATTCAGGTTTATGTTTTTGGTTAAGGGGTTTTTCCTACAACAAGCTTGGCGTCGATTCCGTGACGACCGGACCTTTTCCTCCTGCGCTGATGTAAGCTATGAGATGATAGGCAGAAAATGGTGCGAAGGGGAAAAAGCATGTCTTGAAAGATTAGTGAAAACGGACGAGTAAAACAGCCGCAGACCGCCGACAAGCCGGCCGCACCATACGTAAAAAGGCTTTGGGGCGTCAACTGAAAGATCATGCCGTGGGGTGGCATTGGACAATTCTTGCTCGCATCAATTTTCCGCAGTTGTGTCGTTGTTCGATAGCCGGTTCAAGACGCCGGACAAGCAAAAAATAATCAGCCCTGCGGCAGTTACGATCACGGCCGCTACCAGAAAGAATTTTTCTTTTGACCAGACATCCCAGAAAGTTCCCAGATAGCCGGCCAGATAATTGCCTGCAAACTGCGCCAGGAACCAGATTCCCATGAACATGGAAGTCATTCGGGCCGGTGCCAGCTGACTGACAAAAGACAGGCCGACAGGCGACAGGTACAATTCCCCAAGAGTCAGGATGGCGATATAGCCTATCAGCCAGAACATGTTCACGGGAATGCCGTCCGCGTCGTAGGAAATGGCCACACCGGCCAGAAGCGTAAACGCGGCGCCCACAAGCAAGCATCCGATTCCCATTTTTATCGCTGACGAGGAGTCGCCTTTATGCTTTGTTTTCCATCCCCAATAAGCGGTGATGAGCGGAGTAAACAGAAAAATAAACATGGGGTTGACTGCCTGGAACCATGTTGCGGGCACTTCCCAGCCAAAGATATGGCGGTCCGTGTCCGTATCCGCCCACATGGCGATGGTGTTGCCCTGTTGTTCGTAGGCCACCCAAAACAGGATAACAACCAGGCACATGATAACCAGGACCAGGATACGGCTTTTTTCATCGCCTTTATCGGTCTGAACGGGCTGTTCTTTCTGTTTGTCCTTTTCTCCCGGCCGGTCGAGATTGTCCAAGGCCAAATAACGCTGGCCATAGAGATAAATCAACAAACCCAAGAGCATGCCGATTCCTGCGACTCCGAATCCGTAATGCCAGCCGTATATTTCTCCCAGCGTACCGCAGACAAGCGGAGACAGGAACGCCCCCAGGTTGATACCCACATAAAAAATGCTGAACGCCCTGTCCCGGCGCGGATCGTCATCGGCGTACAGATTTCCCACCTGGGTGGAAATATTGGGTTTAAAAGCGCCGTTGCCCAATATCAGCAAAATCAGGGCTGGGTAGAAAAGAAAGTCAAAGGCCATGACAAAATGTCCCAAAGTCATGAGCAGCGCGCCGATTATGACCGTCTTGCGCTGCCCCAGATATCTGTCTGCCAGAATGCCGCCGAAAAAAGGAGTGAAGTAGACGAAGCCCGAGTATAAACCGTAAACCTGAGACGCTTCGGCGTGAGAATACATGAGATGCTTGATCATATAAAAGATGAGCAGCGTACGCATCCCGTAATAGGAAAATCGCTCCCACATTTCGGTGAGAAATAAAACAAAAAGTCCTTTGGGGTGTCCCAGAAACGTATCAGAGGCAGGATTCATGGCTCTTGGCTCCTTGGTCTCGCGTCAGAGGGGATGCAGCCAACCCAATGCGAAGAGAATACTGTTCACAACAAAAAAAGAAGACTCTCTGTTTTAAGAGAGTATGTTCCTTAAAAAGCTTTGTCGGCTGGAGCTGCGTGTTGCAACGAATTATACCCCCCACCCTGGCTATACGCGCGTTCTTCGCTGATTCAGAAGAGTGATACTGCTGCAAGCTGTTTTTAACATTATTACATTTACCAAAACGGTAATTTTTTGGCAACTGAAGGAGGGGAATTTGAGATGTATATTGGAGCTACAAGGGGCGTCAGTTTATTTTTGCTTTACGACGTTCACAGGCAGGGATGACAGACTGGGCAAGTGGAAAAAGTGGTTGATTAATCCGGCCAGAGGAATTGCAAATTTTCTTGAAAAAGAAAAAACCCTGGAAGGTGTTTCCAGGGTTTTTTTAAGATCGCAAGTGGTGGGCGATCCGGGATTTGAACTCGGGACTTCCACCGTGTGAAATTTTTTATGGCAGTATCTCTGAGCTATCTCGCCGTAATTTTTGGATAAAATATTTTCAAAATTTTTCTAATTTCCATTAAAATTGTTTAGAACTAAGCGCTCTTGGTTCAATTTTGGTTCAAAGTATTTATCCGTGTATACGAGTTTCTCTGCCTTTGATAGAAGTTGAAAAGTATATCTGCGTTTTCTCAGGTATCCCGCAGAATTTTCCTTGGAACAATAACAATTCAATATAATGAACCATTCCGTGAATTGAAGGGTTTTTTGTTTTGTGTGTCATTTAGCCATGTTGATCGATAAAAAACGATACCGCAAATCACGGACGCTTTCCCAGCTCATGCCTTCGCGGACGTGAAAAAGGATGCGTTTAGATTTCGGAAAAGGATATTTTCTAAATATTTCTTTAAACATATTTACCAAGCACCTTGAATATCTCTGGGGATCGTCTTTGGAGATAAGGCGGTTAGTCAAAGAAAGTCATAGTGGGTACGGTATTAAGCTGGGGAAGGTTAGGGGCTGTTCGGGAGGGACTAGAATATTAGCTTTTTAATAGATCTAGAGATAAATATATTTATTTGTTTGACAACTCTTGGTAAAAATTTGACAATACATTAAAAATATTATTTTGAGTTTTATATGCCTTACGATGTTAAAGGTATTTAGTTTTATCCATATAGGCTAAAGGTATGCAAAAGATGACATTGGACAATTGCTGCAATACAGGTTTTTCTAAAGAAAAAAAACTTAATGTTTTTAGGTTATTAGACGTTCATGGTGAATGGTGTCCTGTCTGTTTACGCTATTTTACAAATGAAGATAAAATAGAACGACATCACATATATCCTCTAAATTGCATTACAAAAGTTAAAAATGAGTTTAATGAACCTATTAAAATCGATTCTTTATTTAATCAAGCTATTCGAGTACATGCTGAGTGCCACGTACCGATAATTCAATCACGTTCAAATACATTTGCGACTCCTATAACTTCTTTCTTTGAAGAAAATGTAAAGACGCAAAGGGCGTTTACTGAGAAATTAAATCGTCTTGGTATGTTCCAACTTTCACGTATTATAGCGAGCGTAAATCTTAAAAAACAGAGTAAAACAAGTGATGACTATCTGTATAAGATAAAAGAATTCTTTTATACTGCAGGAGGTGATAAGTCTGTTGGACTTGTAGATTTATCCCGTTGCCATGAAGAATTGTGTAATATGTATGATAATAAAAAAATTGGTAAAAAGGAATTTACGAAAGCACTGTATTTAGAAGCAGGTCCACTTCTTGACCTTGGTTGTCATAAAAAATATTGCGAAATAATTAAACAAGCCCGAGAAAATGATATTTCAACAAATTTAGAAGATGAAGTTTTGAGAGCAATGCGAAAAAGGAGAGAGGCTCAATTTAATGGGATGTATAACGATGCGATGGAATCTGAAAAAATTACTGAGCAGTATGCTGATAGTAACTGGAGTAGGTATACTGCAACTGTCTCAAAGTTAACCTCTAGTGTGCATTCTGGCTCCATGGCTCAAGGAACAGACTTTGCAGACGAATATATAGGGAAGTATAAAATTTTTTCCCCAGATTTATGTTGGAGCTCTCCTCATATGAAAGAATTTTTTACTAATGGAATGAATTTATTTCACGCTACTTCAATTTTAGCCTCACTTATATATGATAGTTATTTGCGCTACGTAAAAAGTAATCCTAAAAATATTAAATTAATAAGTAATTCTATTAAATATTCATACAAGTTACAATATTTACAAGGATTATTTGGCATAAATCAATTGCCTTTATGGAATCCCTTTGAAGAATTAACATGTAAAATTCCTATCGATGTCTCAGAAACTCTTTCTTGTCTAATTGAAACTTTTCATTTTTCAAAAGAGCGATGTGAAGATATGCGTCATGAAGCTTTTGGAAAACATCATTTGATGTCTATTTTAGGAACAGTAGAATCTATTCTTAATGAGTCTTTTTTAGAAGCTACAGTTAGTATCTAAGTATGACAAGCTTTCAAGTTGCAGCATGTCTCTTTCGTATTTGTAAAATAATTTCAAAACCTACACATAAAGGAAAGAATAAAAGTTCCTCCAACTATTCTCAGGAGAAACACGTACATTACCAGAGAATTTAGCCGTGTGTGTTGCTTCGGTATTGTAGGTTGCTTTTGAAAGATTTCGTCAAAGGAATAAATAAAAGATTTTATAACCTAGATGTTTAGATGAGTTATAGTGATAATGCTCTAATTATCTTATGAAAAAATTACGAATCGTAGTGTCGACTCTATTGCTTATGTAAGTATTGATTGTAATAATCTCAGCTTAAACAGATGGTTAGTTGTTTAAGATTCCTATCCATAGTTTAAAGAATTAAGAAACTAATTCATTAAATCAAATAAATATAAAGAAAATTGTAAAAAGACTAAATTGAATATTTTTTGGGTGCGAATAATAAAATATAAGAAGAATTTTTAAGGAGTTGTCTTGGAGAGTATATTTGGCAGTATCAAATAGTTTTTTAAAAAGGTTGTTCCCCATGCAACCAGATCAAATTGATAAATAAAGCAAGCAGTCAAAAAAATATAAATAATGACAACAAAAAATAAAGTTATATATGCTTGATTGTAAAATGGTTTAATTGGAGTAGAATATAAATTATTAAAATCATCATCTGACAGAAAACCGTAAAGCCTCCACCTAAATTTTTCTTTATATTTTTTCACACTAGATATAGATCTCCAGAATATCATAGTAGAAAGTATAGCACTGCACATCATATAAAATAAGACTATAATTACAAAAATTTTACTACCATTTAATTTTTGATTTTTTAAAATCAAAAAACCAACAAATATTGCAACATCTCTCCATAAGGACGATAAGATTTTTGATATGAATGTACTCATGCTTTGCATGTCTTCACGTACACTCTTTCTTAAGTCAGACATCATTTTAAGAGCATCGTTACTAGTCTCATGAACATGCATATTGTAGGCAGTTCTTGCATTTTCAAAAGCATGAAATAAAAGATTATCCAGTCCATTGTACCAATTATAATCTGACCATTCTCGAGATAATTCTGCTACGATGAGATTATGTTTTACATCTGCTTCAACACCATCAATATAAACCCATCTTGTAGCATCTGCGACAACAGGATACAGTTTATTAATATTCTCTAGCGTATTAACGGAACCACCTTCAATTTTACGTCGCTTTGGTCCCTGTAGTTCAAAAAAAAGGGTTCCCTTTTCAAGCCAAATTTCGCTGGCTAATGAGCGAGAAAGTTTATCCAAAAATAGTGGCATAAATTCAGATAAAAACAACTGATCAGAGTTGGAATAGTCTTTTAAAAGCCAGGAAGATACAGAATCAGGGCATAAATTTTTTTCTCTATAACGAACAATCCTTGTAGGGCTCACCTGTTCCAGACAAGGGGAAGCACAGTCCATTTGTTCATTGTCTACCCACTGCCTGATTGTTGTATTAAGAGTATCACATTGAGACGTTATATCTGCGAGCCAAACGTGATGTGCATTTTCCCATTTTTCTGGCATCTTCTGTGCCCACTTTGCAGCCTGTTTGGAAAAAAAGAAGAAAAGTTCACCAACTTTATCCGGCTTGTGAACACAAATAGCACATGAACTGGGGATATCCTTGTAATCATCCAAAGAGTCACATGGTGCAGAACGATCAAGAGCCACCCCAAGGGAGCAATCAAATTTTTTTAAATCGAACGAGCGAAGGTTATTCAAATCATCTTTATCTAATTTCTCATAGTAAATTTTGAGTACAACATTGGTCTCCTCAATTATCCCTGTAGCATGTGGAATTGCCTTTAAATATGAGATTATTTCAGTCGGGTAATTCATCCTGTTTTATCCTGCGTTCTGATCGAATAGTCACTTCTTCTGAACCATCTTCTAACTGGTTAATGGTAATCAATCCTTCTCTCTCCAAGTCATTGGGGAAAAAAATCTCAACACCCTCGTATGTCTGAATTCTGGTGCGCTTTGGTTTTTTTATGTTGCCTTTTTTTAACTTAAAGGCTTCACCACGCAACTGCTTGCCTTTTAAATTTTTGTCAACTTCCATAACCAAATTGTCTAGGTTTGAATCTGGTCCGAAAACTGTTGCCATGAAGGAAGAAAATTCTTCTTCCTTTGATAAGTCAAGGCTCTCTAGCTTGTTGATAGCATCAAATAGTCGGCTTGCCCAAGTTTTTTTGATGTCATTTGAAAGTTGATCTTTAACCTTGACTGCTGCATTTTTTATAATTGAATATAACTCTTTTGTGGCGGCTTCATCTGTATAATGTGGCTTAACAGCAAGCCATGTTCGCAAATAATGTGCAATATCTTTTCTATTGGTTTTGTCAAAAATAAAAACGTTATCATTTTTCGTTGAGCCGGTAAAAAGAACTGCCTTTTGCAAAGCCTTTTGATCTTCAACGAAAGTATTACTAACATCTTGAATTACAGCTCTTCTTCGTCCGCTTTTTTCTTCTTCTTCAAATCTAAAAACTTTAGTTTCATTGTATTTTGCTAAAAGCCAATATCTATTTTCTGAGCATGTAAATTCTGAAAATATTAAGACGCCTCGACTTGCACTTTTTGTGTGAGCAATGTGAAACCCTTCTGCAAGATTTTTTGAAACTTCTACAAACTTTTTATGGTCTTCAACAATACTAGATATTGCTGCTGGAATTGCTGTTGTCTCAGTGAAATCACACTTTTTTCCTCCTGCAGCAGAAATTACGAGCATTTTAAAAAAAGACTCCATCCCTTCTCCGCTGGAGACTTCGTCAAAATATTTAGGTTGTTCACCACCTACAACATGAAAAATAAATTCATCAATAGTAAGTGTTTTTATCTGTTCCTGAGTAAAAAAAGAGGAAGTCCCACCAATATTGGCTTTGGGCATAATGATTACCTTAACTACTTGATTTAAAGTGTTGTAGATTACTTAAATCCTTTTTTAGACTAACACCCAGCCAAATACGAAGATTCTTTTAAAAGAACTATCTACAATTTAAGTATCAATTATTACTACACGAAAATTCCAATTTCCGTGTAAAACTTCCAGCTATTTCTCTCAAAAACCGTTGACGGAGCCACTTTTTTGTCATAGTTTTACACGAAAATTTATAAATAAAAATGTAATTATATTTTTCGCATCCAGGAGGCAGTATGAACCAGCTCGCTGTTAGAAATTCGTTTTCGGTTGTACCGCAAGTCTCATCGGAAATGCAATATCTTATGCCGCAGCAGATTGATGTCCTAACCTCTACCTTTCAGGGCTGGTATGATAGCTCCGCCTCTCCAAATACTCGGAGAATTCGGGGGAGGTATTGGCTTACATACTTGGCTTTACGCTACTCCGGAGCACGCATAGGCGAAGTTCTTAGAATTGATGAGACAAAGGATATAGATTTCAGGGCGGGGGAAATAAAGATGGTCACGCTCAAGCGTCACAGCAAGGACATGCGGGGCAAGCGCAAGAGGAAGTCTGAGCCGTTACGCATTATCCCCGTCCCGCAACGAGTCATGACAGAGATAGGAACTTATCTAGCTGAGTTTCCGCAGCAGCGTGGAAAAATATTCGGATTGGACCAGGGAAATTTTCGTCGCAAATTCGCTGCAATCGCCTCAGATGCAGGAATTCCAGAACCGCTGAGGCACCCACATGTAATGCGTCATTCGTTCGCCATAGAACTTTTGCGGTCTGGCGTACCTGTCACAGGTGTCCAAGGTTTGCTAGGGCATACGTCGCTGAATACAACAGCGCTTTATCTTAAGCTGTCCAATCACGAAACGCGTCAGATTATGCAGAATGTCGGGCTTCTTTAAAAATATTATCGGGCTGATACATCAACTGATTCAAAAAGATGTGCGCCCGGACTCAAAGCCAGGTGCTGCCATGTCATCCTATACTTCGCCTAATTTCTACTTTCTATCTGAAAAAGACCCGCTACTTGCCAAAATGGGAGCGCTTGCTGAAAAATATTTATTCGACGACCCAAGTACGGCATTAGTCAAAATCAGGCAGCTTGCTGAAAGCATCGCGTTCGAGACCGCCGCCTTGACGGGCATTTACACAGAGAATGATACTTTTCTTGATGTGCTCAATAAGCTGTTTTCCAGAGGCGCAATCTCTCCGGATATCGCGCAGCTTTTTCATGGTATCCGCAAGAAAGGAAACGACGCGGTACATAAGCATGTTGGAGACCAGCGTACGGCGCTATTTCTGCTCAAAGCTGCCCGAGCCATCGCAGTTTGGTTTTATCAATCCTTTCATGACCCCAATTTTAATCCGACGCCATTCGTTCCGCCGCCCAACCCCGCCGACGCGGAACAAGCCTTGATAACAGAACTGGAACAACTTCGCAGTCGGCTGAACGAGCAGGAGAAAGCCGCGCAACAAGCCCAGGAGCAAGCCCAAAAAGCCTATGCCGATCTTAGCGCCGCCCTGGAACTGGCAGAAGAAACAGAAGAACAATTACAGTCGGAACGGGAACAGTTTCAAGCGCAACTAGCCAGCATACAGGAGCAGACAAAACAAGCTCCTGCCGACGAAATCAACAAACGCATTTCATTTGCCCAGCAGGCTGGACGTTCGCTGTCCTTGGATGAAGCCGACACCCGGAAACTTATTGACCAGCAACTGCGTGACGCTGGCTGGGAAGTCGACACTCAAGTATTGACCTACGGCAAAGGGACGCGTCCGCAAAAGGGAAAAAATCTCGCCATTGCCGAATATCCGGTCAAACATGGTGTTGCCGATTATGCCTTTTTTTGCGGTTTGATTCCCATCGCCGTGACGGAAGCAAAGAGGCAAAACAAAAATCCACAAGCCTACATCGAGCAAGCCAAGCGTTATAGTCGAAATTTTGTCTTTCAGGACGATATGCAGCAACCCGGCGGACCTTGGGAAGACTATAAAATACCATTTCTGTATTCCACAAACGGACGTCCGTATCTGCGCCAGCTTGAACAGGAAAGCGGCATCTGGTTTTTGGATGCCAGATTGCCCACCAACCATTCGCGTCCTCTGGAAGGATGGTACACGCCTGAAGGACTTCTTGACCTGTTGGATCTGGACGTACAAGAAGCGGAAAGCAAGCTGCAAACTGAGCCTATGGATTACCTGCCGCTACGCGATTACCAGCAGAATGCCATCAAAGCCGTTGAAGATGCCATTGCCCAAGGCAAACGGGGGATTTTGCTGGCGATGGCTACGGGCACAGGAAAAACCAGAACCTGCATCGGCTTGGCGTACAGGCTCATCAAAGCCCGTCGCTTCAGGCGCATTCTGTTTATTGTGGACCGTACGGCGCTGGGGGATCAGGCTGCAGGATCTTTCAAGGATGTGAAGCTGGAAAAAAGCCGCACTTTCCATGAAATCTACGACATTAAGGAACTGGCGGATATCACGCCGGATCGAGACACCAAGCTGCATCTCGCCACCATTCAAGGGCTTGTTGGTCGTGTTCTGACTACCGGAGACGATAAAGCGCCTCTTGCAGTGGACCAATACGATTGCATCATCGTGGACGAGTGCCACCGTGGCTATATTTTGGACAAAGAAATGTCTGAAACAGAGCTGCTTTATCGAGATCAGGCGGACTACATTTCCAAATACCGGCGCGTACTGGACCATTTCGACGCGGTAAAAGTCGGCTTGACTGCAACGCCAGCTCTGCACACCACGGAAATTTTTGGAGAGCCGGTTTTTACCTATTCTTATCGTCAGGCTGTTATTGAAGGCTGGCTGAATGATCACGAACCGCCCATACGCATCATCACCGACCTGGCGGAAGATGGTATTATCTGGAACACCGACGAGGATATAGAGTACTTTGACCCGCGAAGCGGTGTTATTGACGTGGTCAAAATACCTGATCAGTTGAAAATGGAGATCGACACTTTCAACAGCAAAGTCATTACCCCTAACTTCAATAAAGCCGTATGCGGTGAACTCGCCCGGCATATCGACCCGACCCTGCCCGGCAAGACATTAATATTTTGCGTAAAGGATAGTCATGCCGATCTGGTAACCCGATTGCTCAAAGAGGCGTTTGACGAACAGTACGGCGGCGTACATGATGATACCGTCTTGAAGATCACAGCCAATACGGACAAGACCAAAGAACTTATCAGGCGTTTTAAAAACGAATCGCTTCCCAGTGTGGCGGTCACGGTGGATCTGTTGACCACGGGCATCGACGTCCCTGAAATTACCTCTCTGGTCTTTCTACGCCGTATCAGAAGCCGTATTCTGTACGAACAGATGCTTGGCAGAGCTACCCGGCTATGTCCTGAGATCAATAAGGAATGTTTCCATATTTTCGACGCCGTTAACTTGTACGCCGTGCTTGCGCCGTACACCACCATGCGCCCGGTGGTCACCAATCCAAAAACTACCTTTGTGCAACTGGCGCGTGAATTGACGCTGGTGGAAGAAAAGCAGCAACAGCAACAAGTTTTTGATCAGCTTGTGTCCAAATTGCAGGCGAAAAAGCGCATCATCAAAGGGCGGAGTCTGGAAGAATTCAAAACATTGTCAGGCATGGAACCCAACGAATTCGTACGCAACGTCCGCAACTGGGGAGCGGAGGCAACCGGCGAATGGTTCAAACAAAATCCAAAGGTTGCTGTTTTCCTGGATCAGGCTCAGGGAGAAGGCGAAAAGCTGATTATTTCGCACCATGAAGACAACGTACGGCGCGTTGAGCATGGCTACGGCTCTGCCTGCAAGCCGGAAGATTATCTGGAATCCTTCAAAAAATTCATTGCTGATAATATTAATCGCATTCCCGCGTTGCTGGTGGTAACGCAGCGTCCCAGAGATCTGACGCGCAAGCAGCTGAAAGACCTCAAGCTGGAACTGGAAAAAGAGGATTTTCGCGAAGCCTACCTGCAGTCAGCCTGGCGAGATCTAACCAATGAGGAAATAGCCGCTTCAATCATCGGCTTCATTCGCCAAGCCGCTCTTGGTTCGCCGCTGATCCCCTATTCGGAACGAGTTGACCGAGCCATGCGCACCATTCTTGCCAGCCGCAACTGGACCACCCCTCAACGCAAATGGCTGGAGCGTATTGCCAAGCAATTGCAAGTTGAAACAATTGTGGATAGAGATTCCCTGGATCAGGGCGAATTTAGAGCCCAGGGCGGGTTTACACGGTTGAACAAGGTCTTTGACGGCGAATTGGAAGCCATTTTGAAAGAAATAAACGAAGCGCTTTGGCGGGACGAACACGCCGCTTGATGCAGCATAAACAACATGCAAACAACACAAGATATCGTACAAAAACTCTGGAGCCTGTGTCACGTACTCAGGGACGACGGCATAACCTATCATCAATACGTCACCGAGCTGACTTATCTGCTGTTTCTCAAAATGGCGGAAGAAACCGGCAAGGAAAATCAACTCCCAGAAGGCTACCGTTGGAAGGATCTCTACTCCAAAGAAGGACTTGAGCAACTGGAATTTTACCGCCTTTTGCTAATCCACCTTGGGGCGCATGGATCCGATTTTGTACAGTCCATTTTTGTCAACGCCGCAACAGCGCTACGCCAGCCGCGCAACCTGAAGAAAATAGTGGACGCCATCGCGGACTTGGACTGGTTCAGCGCCCGTACCGAGGGTTTGGGCGATCTGTACGAAGGGTTGTTGGAAAAAAACGCGGGGGAAAAAAAGAGCGGCGCGGGACAATATTTCACACCCCGTCCGCTGATTCATGCCATGGTCTCCCTGGTGCAACCTCAGGCAGGAGAAATCATTCAAGACCCAGCCGCAGGTACTGGAGGGTTTCTCATTGTAGCGGATCAACGCATCAGGCAGCTGACAGACGATTATTTTGAACTTTCTGACCAGGAGCAAAGATTTCAGCATACGGAAGCCTACGTGGGTGTAGAACTTGTGCAGGATGCCCACAGGCTGCTTTTGATGAACGCCATGCTGCATGGTGTGGAAGGCAATTTCATTTATGGTGACACGCTTTCAAATCAGGGCAGCAACCTGCCACAGGCTGACGTCATCCTGACAAATCCGCCCTTTGGCACCAAACGAGGAGGCGGCGGACCCACACGGGATGATTTCACTTTTGTGACCGGAAACAAACAGCTTGCCTTTTTGCAGCATATTTACCGGGGCTTGAAGCGTGGTGGACGTGCGGCGGTGGTCCTGCCTGACAATGTGCTTTTTGAAGAGGGCGTCGGACAGCGTATCCGGGCGGACCTGATGGATAAATGCGACCTGCATACTATTCTGCGCCTGCCCACGGGAATTTTTTATTCTCAGGGCGTCAAAACCAACGTGCTCTTTTTTACTAAAGGCAGGGACGCGGATACAGGCAACACAAAAAATGTCTGGGTCTATGATTTGCGCTCCAACATGCCCAAATTCGGCAAGCGTACGCCCTTGACTGTGGAGCATTTCAATGAATTCCAGGCAGCGTATGGCGAAGATCCTTTCGGAAAAGCCCAACGTACGGATCAGGGAGAAGAAGGACGCTTCAGGTGCTTTACCAGGGAAGATATAGCCAAGCGAAGCGATAACCTGGATATTTCCTGGCTGCAGGATGATAGTAATGGGAATGGGGAATTGCCGGAACCGGATGAGATTGCAGGAGAAATTATTTCGCTTTTAAAATGCGCAATGGACGAAATGGACGAGCTTTCTTCATTATTAGAAGGTCATGAGCAATGAATCTTTTTGGTTTTGATCTTCCGAATGGCTGGCAAGAAATTTCACTAATTGATGTAATTGATATAATTACAAAACAGTTATCACCTTTTAATAGTCCTGAAAATTATTTTAACTATTTAGGTCTTGAAAATATTGAAAAAGGAACAGGTGTTCTTCTCGATTTTTCCCCGACAGTTGGAAATAAAATAAAAAGTAATAAGTATATTTTTAACTCTGGTGATGTATTATATGGAAAATTAAGACCAAATCTGCGAAAAGTACATTTGGCAAATTTTGATGGTATTTCATCCACAGATTTAATTCCTTTGCGTAGTTCCAATGCATATGTAAACAAATTGTTGTTATACTTTTTGCTGAGTCCATTTCATATCAAATATATTAATAATATTATGGCTGGCATAGATATGCCACGACTAAGAACATCTGATTTGAAAAAGATGCCCTTGCGTCTCCCTCCCCTCAACGAACAAAAACGCATTGTCTCCAAAATCGAAGAGCTCCAAGCCAGAACAACAAAAGCACAAGAAGCATTGGAAGCTATTCCGCCTCTGTTGGAAAAATTCAGGCAATCAGTGCTCGCCGCCGCGTTTAGAGGTGATCTGACAAAGGAATGGCGTACGCAGCATCCGGATGTGGAACCGGCTTCCGCCTTGCTGGAACGTATTCGCATTGAGCGCCGTCACCGCTGGGAAGAAAAAGAACTTGCCAAAATGCGCGACAAGGGCAAACTGCCTAAAAACGATGCCTGGAAGAATAAATACAAAGAACCAGAACCGCTAGATACTACGGATTTACCGGAATTGCCTGAGGGATGGTGTTGGGCATCTCTTGAAGAAGTGTACTCCTTGTCGAGAGGTAAATTTTCTGTACGCCCAAGGAATGACCCCAGATATTATGGAGGGGAGTATCCTTTTGTACAAATCGGCGATCTTCCTAAAAATGGAGGCGAAATTACAGTATTTTCACAAACACTAAATGAAAAAGGATTAAAGGTTAGCAAACTATTCACGAAAGGCACTGTTCTAATTGCAATTGTAGGCGCTACAATTGCAAATGCTGGACTGCTTGGATTTGATAGTTGTTGCCCTGATAGCCTTATAGGATTCGACTCTCCGTTTGAATCTTCATTGAAGTATCTTGAAAAGTATTTGGCATTCAAAAAATATGATATTCGATTTATGGCATATTCTTCTGGAGGACAGCCAAATATTAATTTACAAACTTTATCACCCCTTCCAATCCCTGTACCTCCTATTTCAGAGCAGATACATCTTACTAACAAGCTCGAATTATTATTTTCTATTAACAAAAAAATTGAGTCCAGCTATCTAAATTCAATAAAAAAATGTGAAGAATTAAATCAATCCATCCTTTCAAAAGCCTTCCGTGGCGAACTCGTGCCCCAGGATCCCAATGACGAACCGGCGTCCGTGCTTTTAGAGCGAATCAAGGCAGAACGGGAACAACAGGGCAAAGGAAAAACGAAAAAGAGCCGGACTCGAAAACAATAACTCGACAATACGCGACTTCTTCAAAAATATTAATTTTTCATTCCGCATTGATCCTGACTTTCGCGAATTGCTGCCACAGAAAAAATATTAATTTTTTGCCTGGCTCTGTTGGGAAAAAGTATTGATGAATTCCGTAAGCAGCGAACATGTTTTTTTGAAATGTTTTGTTCGTAAGGTATTAGATAATTCCATCTGAACAATACGTAAATTTTTCCCAAAACCTTTGTAGCCCGGAAGAGCCGGATCGCCGCCAAAAATATGGACGGACAAGGAAGGATGTCCTGGAAATTTATTATTGTCATCCAAGACAGTAAGGTTGTGTTGCTGAAAAAAGCGCTTCATTTTCTTCGATATGGTCGACGGCGCGAGCACGCCGCCCATTGTACCAAGCTCGACGTCAACATCTTTGCCACCCAATGAATAATTTTTCATGCCATGAACGGCGAGTAGCAGTATTTTTTTTTTTACTTGTCCATTTTTATTAAGCAATCCCAGATTGGACAAAATCGTTTTCAACGCCTGTCTATATTCGACGTGAGCGCAAATTGATTCCCAAGAATTCGGATCAACAAAACGATTCATGTCAACGACACTTCGATTTTTTGTGGCTTCGATGAATGGACATCCGGTCACGTTGCTTATAGCTCTAACAAGCTCACTGGTTCTTTCATCGTGTGGTAAAGGGCTTGGACCCACTCCATGGGGCGCATCAAGGATAATGTACGGCGCATGAGGGCTGCCAATATGGTACCGGACATACTCTCGCTCATACAGTTTCAAAATCCCCTCCTATAATCTTGAGAATCGGACCAATCACCAGACGAAATTAACTCACCATGCGGCTTGGAAGCATAATAGAAGTAAAGCCACGCGTAATATTCTTGATTTCTGAAGAAAACAGACACGATCTCACGATGGTAACCATTCTTGACGTTTTCTTGATGCCCCTCAAGCCGATCTAAATTTTTTATGATGTTCGTGGACGTAATCTCGAAAAGATCCCCAGTAATATTCGAAACTTCCGGCTGATGATATACAAAAGGAATTCCAGCCGAAAATAATGCATATTTGCGCTTGGTTATTGCTTGCCCTAGGTAGCGAGCGCCGCGCTGGTCCTTCAGCAATGATTGCCAATTTCCTTGGTTTACTCGAAGCGTCCCATAAACAAAGAAGAGCTGGTTATCCATTTTATTGACCACTTACAAAAATATTAATTTTTCTGACTTGAACAGATCATAACTTTTTTTAAACATTCAACAATTCCCGAATGATTGGCGCAATGTCGGTGTGCCAGTTGGCGGTTTGAAAATTAATATTATTTTTTCCTGCTAATTCAAGGAATTTAGCCGCAAAAGAGTCTGGGGTTTCATATTTTCGATTTAATTTATGCGCAAGAGTATTTAATTCACCCCAAGAATATGATTTTTCGCTAAAAACCTTAACATACTCGATATAATATTTAATATTTTCGCTTTTGTTCATTCAACAAAGCTTAACAATTTAATAAATTTGTCAAGGATTTTTATGAAAAATACAGAAAATACTTTATGCAGGACAATCTGTTCGGAATGCGGTGCAGAAATTGAATGTAATGAGAAATGTGTAAGTGTAGTATTTTCACTTGAAAGTACTAATAATAATATTACTAGTGTATATGATAGTATTCAGTTGAAATGTTATTGTTTGAATTGTGCCCAAAAATTGAATTTTGATTCATTAGAAATACCGCACTTTGGAGAAGATAAACTGCATTTTGAGACTATTTAAATGAAAATTAAATATTCTTTTTAATTTGCAATTTTAAATTTTCAAATTCTAAAAAATTATTTTCTCTACTATCAGAAAATACAGTGTTAACTTTAACTTTACGACGATGACTTGAAACATTAACTGTATATACACCAATTTCTTCATTTTCAATTTTTTCAAAAAAATTTTTGTTATTTTTAATTTCCATTATACCTCCAGAATATTGAGCTGATGTTCAAGTTTTTAGCGATGAGAACTAATTTTGAAAAATGATTCATCTGAATATTAAAAATCAAAATTACAATATTAAAATTAAATTTTAATATAAAAATAACTGACTATATTAAATTTAGACCGAACACAATTTAATTTTAAAACAGTGTAAATTTTAAATGAAATGGAAAAATATTAATTTTTAGACTCCAAAAAATGGAGAACAAACTTTCTATGTCAATTTAATATTAGCGTATTTAAAATTTAATATTTAAATTTTTGATTATATTAATTTGAGTTCTTACTCTAAAAATTAATTTTAAATTCAACTTTCATTCAAAAATTTAAATATGAAAATTAAAATTAAATTTTGAATTTTAACAGAGGAACGTTAAACAACTTTTTAATTTTAAAGATTAAAATAGCAAAAGTTTCTTTTTACACTTTTTATTCATTTAAATTTGAAAATAAATGGTATTAAAATTAAAAATATTTTTCTGTTTTAACTGTAGTCTCTAATTTGATTTTTAAAAATTTACTGGCAGGCGAAAATTTACTTATCCCTATTATTTTACAGAAAAACAATAGAAATTCTTGCCAAATTTATGTAAAATCGCCTGCTAGCTTTGTCCTTGTGCCACTAAGGATTTTTCCAATTTTGCTTCAATTTCTGAAAAAAATCGCCGGGCAATAGATGGCGGTGGTTGTATTTCGTGTGTGTAGTAGTGCTTTTTTTTTATCTTTATCATTAACACTAATTACTATGAAACCATTTATGGTTTTGAGTTACTCCCATTTCATAAAAATTTAAAAAAGCAGATTTGGGAATATATTAATGACCACTGGAACACACACCTTTAGTAATTAGTGTTTAGTATAATACGCATCTAGTCAATTCTGTTAATTATGGCTTCAACTCTAAGTCTACAAGACTCTATTTCAGCTTCAAAATATTTTTGGTCTTCATATTCTTTCTTTTTAATTTGTTCTATTTCATCTGGGGTAAACAAATCTTCCACTTGATTGCTATCCTCTAAACGTTTGTTAAAGATCTTTTCCAATATTTCAGCTTCAGAACAAAAATCAATTTCTTCAAAAATAGGATTTTGAATTTCTTTGTCGTTCCTATCATCGGTAGTGGAAGATAAGCGTGCGTCGAAAATTTGCCCAAACATGTCTGCTAAAGCGAATGAATCCATATTTCCAGGAATGGGCAATGGATTTTGTTCAAAATTGGTATCATCAAAATCAAGATTTGGGACCTCTGGATTAAGACAATAATCACTCCAATCGACTGATTCTTCAGCCAACTCCGATAAGAAAGGATCAGGATATGAGTAATCAAATTCCTCATGATTATTATTATTTTCGTGGCTCAGCTGAATGTTTGAAGTTTCATCGCTATCGTAAATGGGCTTCATTACTATCTGCGGAGAATGCATTTTTATATTACGTTTTTTAATTTCTAACTTATACTCAATTTTCATATACCTTTGGACGGTCTCAGCTGCGCTAAGTGGAACAATAAAGCCGTCATGCATATTCACAAAAGGTATACGTTCTCCAACACATCTGAACATGACCTGAGTGCCGATTGCACTTTCTATGTTCATCAGTGACTTATAACGCAGCAGTCCAATTTCATTTCTGAGCCATGAGTATTTCTCACAAATCAAATCTATATAGGTAGCAGCAATACTTTCATCCAATCCCAATCCATCACAATCGACGGGCTTCTTACACGATTCAATGAGTTGTTCATAGGAGGTCACACCAAAAATACGGACAATTAATGCTTTTATTACATTTCGATTGATAAATTCATTTTGGTTCGGATCCAAAATGCGGTAATAGTCATAAATCGGATTACCAGAGCTATCTGAACCTACGATTTCGCCTTCTAAATGTATTCCGTTTATAGCAGCCCCAAGCGTCAGATACATGCACTTAAAATCCAAATCGGCTACCCGTTCGCCATTCATCGTAATGTATTTTTTATATTTTTTATTGATATTTTGCAAAAAATAGCCGAAGTATCGACCATTATGATCAAAAGAAAAATCGAACGAACGGAAGTAAAATTGGGAATTTTCAAGGATGCCATATCGTATATCCTTCATATTATGATCTCGTAAAAAATCTTCAATTGGAGGATCAAATCTGATATCAGCACTAGCAATGAAACTATTTATAATTCCCAATTGATGCTGTATTTTTATGCACTTCTCGGATTGAAAGATTTGACTATCAAGGCTCCGATTTTTAATGCGAATGACGGACATATACTCGCCAATTTGATGTATAATATTAAAATCAACACCAGCATCAAAAATTTCTCTTCGCCTTTGAGGATTGATTTTTATTTTGCTGTAATTTCGAATAACTTGTAGTTTCAGCAGCGACTTGAGAGATGTTCTTTTTACTAAATCTTTTTCATTTTTTATTTTATTAATTGTATTTTCTATAGGTTGCCGCCCACCGAGATATTTTGACAAAAAGCCAATGTCACTTAAATCGTCTACCAAATTTTTCAGCGTTGAATCCCAGTAAAAGGGAGACTCCCAGCAAGAGCTTGCATTCAGATGATTTTGTATGTTTCTTTTGGGCTTTCCATATTTATCTATGCCCTCATCTGTGGAGCGGCGGTAATTTATCCAACCAGGTTTGACAAGGAAATTTAAAATAAGCATTTTAAGATGCTCTGAACGTTTTTTACGCTTACTCCGCTTTGATTTTATTCTAAAATTTGGTTTGTTGTCATTTTGTTGATTATAATTTTTGCGCCACTCATCTATTTCATCTAAAATTTTCTCAGCATAATTATCTAATTGAACACAATTATCGTATGTATACCTCTGCAACCAAAATTCATTTTTGAATCTTTTTTTGTCCATGATACGAGACATAATAAAATTCCTTCCAAAAAATTAATATTATTTATACTCAGAAGATCTTTTTTGCATTAAGTCTTCTTTACAATTATTGCATTAAACAATATCAAGTTTACAATAATTTGAGTAATATTCGATTTTTTTATTATACATTTTTGCTTGATCTATTCTATTGTATGGTGACGATAAAACAATATATTATATTTCATATACTTTAAACAATAGGCAAGGGGAATAGCTCCTCTCACCTATTGTTTAAAAAAATAAAACCTTTTGAAAATATTACTTGGGTAAAAAAGTATTTAACATTTTATTATTAAAAGAGCAGGAAGCTTTTGACTTCAAGGGTACAACATCATGGTATGTTAACTACAACTTATCACCCTGGCAATATTACAATAATTATTCATAGCTCTGAAGAATCCTGTCTTCAAACTCTTCAAGAATCTCGGAATACAATAATGAAGCTGTATGTATCGATTGAAGACTATTTGTAAGCATCCTCCCATAATCATTCACAAGAGTATAAATATCAAAGTCAAAGTCATCGGAATCTCTATCTTTATTTGCTACCATTAAAGTATATGGCGTAAAAGGTATGCATGCATAAAAAAAGCCAACCCATGCTTCCAAATTTTCATTATAGTCCATGTATAAAGTATCATACAACAGTTTCTCATATGAATTCTCCGAAACATCATCCATTATCTTTTCCATTTTTAGGAAGATTATTTCTGATTTTAATTCTTCACAAAAATCATTAATTTTCTTTCTTTCTTCATCATCAACATGCAATTTAAACAGTTGCATTTTTTTGTATAAAATAATTTTTTTTGTATAATTTCTTCTTTATTTATAGTCATGAAAATCTCCGTTAAAAGGATTGAAGAAAATTATAAGTCTTCAATCGTTATATTGTTATTTTAATCAATAACATAATTGTTAAAGTCCGGCGTATTTGTCTTTTTTTCTTTCTTAGGCAAGTAAACTATTGATGGATAGCCGAGTCACAATAACAATTTGATATTAAAATAATCGTTCTACATCATGCCTTATTATTTTTTGTCATAAGTACTTACTATTTATTCTGAATTAAAATTCAAAATATACGCCTTATGCCAATAAATCACTTTATGACATGATTAATAAAATTCATAGATCTATAGTATTTTGCATTGTTTTTCTCCATAAAAATATTTTTTATATCTATTGTTGGGTAAGTATTAATAATTTTGCGTTAAAAAAAACACATCAAGATTCTGCTGCCAAGCGTAATATATACAAATATCCTGCATGATCTTTTTCAATGGGATCCTTCGATTCTCTTGATGGTTCTCGACCGCCATGAGCACTCATCCAGTCAAACAGTGCAACCAATTTACGTAAAAATACTTTACTATCTTTTTTTTTAGACATTATACAACTCCTTTATTTTTTTTATTAAACAAGAATTCATTATTCACAGAATAACTGTAATAATACTTTTACTAATATCAGTATGATATTTACAATTAATGAAATCAGTGAACTAACAATAAAAAAATAAAACGATACTATATTTTTTTGTTTTAAACAAAATAGATTTTTATCAGACACAACCTCCTTACATAGATTATTTGCTAAAGCTTTCTTCAACCAATGAAAGTAACTATAGTTTAATATTCTTTATTTGTCAATAGTAAATTTGAATTTTTATCTATTACAGTATATTGTTTTTAGTTAAATACAAAGTTAAATATTTATATCTTTAATTAATATACAGAATTTATCTTTCAGATACTTCCGCTTGCAAATCATCTCCGCTTACTTTTCTCAAGGTTACAGGGTCGACCGCTTTCAGTTCTCTCAGACACACCTTGACGCAATCTACTATTGATTCAGCGTATGCAATGTCATTTTGAAGGCTGGTCAGTTTGGCACTATAATCCTTAACCAAAGGTTTTTTATTATGAATTTCCATTGTGTATAAGGTTTGAACGTCTTCCAGTTCCTGTTCATCGCTACTGTCAATAATCGCACGGAAAAGATGCTCTTTTGCCGCCAACAGGGCTTCTGCCTTGTTATAATAGTCAAATAAAAACATAATTCCTCCTTTTAAACGTGTTCATGCTGGTTTTACCAATCTTTTAAATGTTTCAGATCGGTAAAATACTAACACAATGCTTTGCCATCAAACACACTACCGTTAACATTTTTATTCATCAGCAAGTCATTCCTCTATTGTCGCTTATATTCGAACAGAAACAAACGTCTTTAATTCTGCAAAAGTATTGCCTAAGTGGAATTAAACTCTTTATTAATAGATTTTCGTAATGTGACTTTTGATTTTTATCAATCAAACTAGTCCTTGCTGATCTTCGTTGTGGTCTATAATAGCAGTTTTTTAAGGCTAGTCAAGTATTATTTGATATAAATATAAGATATTTTGTCAAGAAGTTTGTTTTTTAATTCTTGTTTTACTATTTTTATCTAGAGCTAATATTCAGATACGTAAAAGTATTAGGATTTTGTCAAGAAGTTTGATTCCTATAGCAGTTGATCTTTTAAAAAGTGAATTTATTTCTGGAATGTTAGAGTATTTATTAATAGTAAAATCATTTAAGATTGCAGAGCAACATCATACTAGTTCAGAAAATTAACTTGTACGGTTTTGTACACATATGGATTATGTTATTGAAATCGTCTAAATCCACGTTCAAACTATGTTGTAGCGTTGGGTAGCTCGGATTCTAGTAGGCATACTTATATCGTATTCAAATTTGTATGCTCACCAAAAATAAGTGAGGTAGTCGATGAGTCCATCAGCTTAAGAACTGTATGAGGGGAGGGCGTCAAGCTAGATTCGAAATTAGTTTGGTTTTCAAAAGAAATACGAGAAGCTATTTGTTTCAGTGATATGTAATTTTGGTAGTTGAGACTTCAAATCATTTTTACTACGCATTACAAAATAATACTTTTTACAAAAGATAATTCTATTTATTCTTTTCTGCAGGCAAGACGTGCCGTGTTGAAATCGGGGGACAGTATGAAGGTTATTGGTTGAAGACAGAGTCAAGTCTTCTTTGTATAATAGAAAGACGCTCTTTGCGATCACCTGGAATCAGTTTAGCATAATGTAAAGTCATCCTGTCATCAGTGTGTCGCATATATTGCATTATTTCGTGTAAGGTAAAATCACCGCTTTGCGCAAGCCAAGAACCGAAAGTGTGACGCCAACTGTGGAACCAGACTTTATGGCTTTCGCTCACCAATCCTGCGGCTTCAATCGCTCTTGGAAATGAATGACTGATTTTGTACATTCGCTTACCTTGTTTGCTCTGAAAAATCAGTTCTCCTGGTTTGCGATTATAGCCCAGGAGCATTTTGATAATATCCCTATCAACGTAGACGTACTCTCGATATCCAGACTTTGCTTTGAAATTCAATATGCCATTTACTTGATCAATAGCGTTCTCCATCTCTCCAAGACCAAATATTTCCATAGCCCTTAAGCCTGTTTTGAGGGCAAGTAATGACATATCATACAGTTGCATTGACCGGCGTAAGCATTCCGTGAGTAAATTTTCAGCTTCCGCTGGGGTGAACCAACGAGTGGGTTTCGCCGTTTTTCGCCAAGCAGGCATGGTAAAGGTACTATCTCGACCGATGGGATTTTTTCCTGTCCATAAATCAGCCTTGATCGACCAGCTAAAATAAGTTCGAGCCTGACCAAAAATTTTTTCCAAATATCCATCGGTCTTTCCGGATTTTCTAAGTTCAATAAGTTTATCCTGAAAATCGCTTGTTTTGAGTTTGGAAAGGGGAATGTCAGCGAAACATTTCAGATAATTATTCCACCTTTCAATATCCCGCGAAATATTGCTTCCTTTGGCTTCCCTAACTTTTAGATAATTTTTGTGTGCATCACGGAAGGTTATTTTGTCATTACCCCGACTTACTTCTTTGCCTTTGTCGATGTCAGCTTGCAGGGCTGCTCCCCGCAATAAAGCAGTTTTTGGCGTTATATTTTCAGAAGACTTGCCAACAATGCGGCGTTCCCATCGTCCATCAAGCAATTTCAACCTATAATAATATGTTGTATCCCGCTTTCCTTCAGCTACCCATAACCCAGGAAAACCTTCAACACGAATAAATCTGCTCATAATTAGCATATTACGCAATCATGAGACGTCGTCAACGTGGTTCAAATTTTGGTTCAAAAAAGGATTTCAATCTGAGAAAAAGAAAAAGCCTGGTATTTCTACCAGGCTTTTGAGGTACTTGGGTGGTGGGCGATCCGGGATTTGAACTCGGGACTTCCACCGTGTGAAGATGGCACTCTAACCGCTGAGTTAATCGCCCAATCCAGAAATAATACGCAAAGCATTTTAGGAAGGCAAGAGATTTGTTGAAAATTGTGTCAATGGCACATTCAAACGACCGGCGCAGGGAACATAAGGGGAGACTGATTGCCTGCACACGAGGGCGGACTTGCTGTTTCTCCCCGGCTTGCTGAACCGGCGGGATCCGGGTATATGTTTGCTGGTTTTCGGACATGCTAAAAACGCAATACCTGCCCAAGAAACGGGCAGGTTATTTTATGAGAAAATACAGGTATTTTTACTATGATAATTGCACAGACACCGTTGCGGATGAGTTTTGTCGGCGGGGGAAGTGATCTTCCCAGTTATTATGAGAAATTTTCCGGCGCTGTTGTCAGCACAGCGATAGACAAATATATTTACATCAATATCAATTCCAAATTCGATCAGGACATCCGGGTCAGTTATTCGCGTACCGAGGATGTCAAAACAGTCAATGAGATCAAACACGAACTGGTCCGGGCCTGCCTCAATCTGGTCTCTATCCAGGGCGGCATAGAGATTGCCTCCATGGCGGATATTCCCAAAGGCACGGGACTCGGCTCTTCCAGCAGTTTTACCACTGCGTTGCTGCACGGATTATACGCCTACACGGGGCGCTATGCTTCCGCCGCGCAGCTGGCGGAGGAAGCCTGCCGTATTGAGATAGAAATCTGCAACAGCCCCATCGGCAAACAGGACCAATACGCGGCCGCTTTCGGCGGTTTCAACTTCATCGAGTTCTGCAGGGATGGAAGCGTCAACGTACGGCCGATCATCTGCGAGCAGAAGACCATCAAAAAAATCGAAGAAAGTATTTTGATGCTGTATACGGGGCGCACCAGAAGCGCCAACGAAATTCTTTCCAAACAATCGAAAAAAAGCGGCTCCGACCAGAATACGCAGGAGACTTTGCATAAAATGGTGGCTTTGGCCAGAGATCTGGAAAGCGAGCTGCAAACGAACAACTACCAGGTGTTCGGTGAAATTCTGCATGAAAACTGGCTGCTGAAGCAAAAGCTCACCGAAGGCATCAGCGACGAGAAGATCAACAACTGGTACGAGCGCGCGCGCAAGGCCGGAGCCGTGGGCGGCAAGATTCTCGGCGCCGGGGCCGGAGGATTTCTGATGCTTACGGCGCCTGTTGAAAAACATGAAGCGATTATCCATGCGCTGCCGGAATTGCGCAATATTCCGATCAAGTTCGACAAAGTGGGCAGCAGGATCAGTTTTTATAATCCCTAGACCGACCCCTCCTAATATCGTATACGAAGAATACTTTTTCTGTCTGTTCTGCGACAGGTTGGGCGCTGCCCGGGCTGTCGGCGCTGTGGAAACGTCCGGTTGTTACAGCTGCTGGCTTTTGCTGTTGCTCCGGCATACCCTTCGAGTTCCCTTGAAACTAGGCATTCTGCTCGCCGCATTCGGCTCCAGCGCGCAACAGGCGCACCGCACCCTGCATGGCTTTGAAAGCAAGGTCAGAGAGTCTTTCCCGGGCATACCCGTACGCTGGGCGTTCACGTCCGGAAAAATTCGCCACCACCTGGCAGGCAAAGGGAAAAAAACCGATTCGGTCCAGAAGGCTTTGGCGAAAATGCGCTTCGAGGGCTACAGCCATGTGGTCGTGCAGTCGTTGCACATGGTTCCGGGATCGGAATTCAACGATCTGAAAGACGAATCCATGGCCATGATGTCCTCGCCCGAGAATCCGCAGGGGTTCCAGTCCGTCCAGCTGGGCTGGCCTTTGCTGGCGGATACGGGCGATATCCGCAACGTTTCTCAGGCTGTTCTCCGGCATATTCCGGACGAACGCACGCCTGGCGAAGCCGTACTCTACATGGGGCACGGCACCTGGCATTCGGCGGACACCCGCTACGAGCAACTGGCCGAAGAATTGCGTACGCATGATCCCGACGTCTACCTCGGCACCATGGACGGCGGGCGGACCATTCACGACATTCTGCCCGAACTTCAGGAACGGGGCTATCGTACGGCCTGGCTGCTGCCGTTTCTGGCTGTGGCCGGAGCGCATGTTCTGCGGGACATGGTGGGCGATACGCCCGACTCCTGGAAATCCGTGCTGGAAGCCGCCGGCCTGAACTGCCGGCCCGTGCTGCGCAGCGCCATCGAATACGAAGGCTTTACCGAGATCTGGATCGAGCACCTGCGTACGGCCATGGAATCCTTGCACGCCGGGCTGTAGGCTCCTCACCTACGTCTGCCTGCTGTCTGTATACTTCAAGCCGTACCCTGCCTGAACGCCTTATCCGCAATAGAGATATTTATGGGCTCCCAAGGGACTTTTTGATTCCTTGGGAGCTTGACTTGAATTCGTCGATTACAAATTCTGATCAGCGTCCAGGAGGCGGCGGAGGAGGCACGGCAGGTCCCGCAGGGGATGCCGGTTTGGCTGCTCGTTTACGCATCCGGACGAGCGCGATGACGCCGCCCACGGCCAGGGCCAGGAGCGCGCCGCCCAGGAGCGGGCGGTAAAACAGCCAGGCCACGGCGATTACGATGCAGCCGATGACCAGCGCGGCAATGGCCGAGACCAGCAGGATGCCCATTTCCGCGACGTTGCCAAGCAGGGGAATGACGTCCAGGGCCACGGACAGCGGCTTGAACATCAGGGCAAAGCCGATCAGCAGCAGGAGCAGGCCGACGCCGCGCAGGATCCAGGTCAGAATGGTGTTGTCGGTTCGGGCTTTGGCGAACATTTCTTCGGCCGTACGGGCGCCGGTCTGCAACAGCGCGATTTCGTCGCCCACGGAGGTTCGGTAGGGCTCCAACAGCGCGTTGTCCTGTCGGGCCACTATGCTGACCTGTTGCGGCCGCACCACGGAAAAGCGTACGCGCGTGTCGCCGATCCGCGGGGTTTGCGGAGAGGAATCCGCGTCGGCTTTCAGGTAGACAGCGCCATTGTCGAGCAGGGCCACTGGGGCGAGTGCTTCGGGCAAGGTCTCCAGCGGAAGCGCTTGGAAGTCGTCCAGTTCGCTGGTGAGTGCGGAGGAGAGCGTAAACGCCCCCAGAGTCACTTTTGCCGCCACAAGGGTTTTGGAATTGTACGGCAGAGAGAGCGGATTTTCATGTCCCTCCGGTTTATTGAACCGGCTGGAATCCTCCAGGCTGCTTGACCAGTTTTTATGATACCGGTAAGTGGTGACTGTCTCGGTGCCGCCTCCGAGTTTTTTTCTGGTTTCGGATTCGCTTTCTTCCACCCATTGATACATTTCCACGGAACGCCTGAGCTTGACGGCCACGATATTCAGCCCGAACTGCGTATCCTGTAGGTGTCCTTCGGGGCTGGTTTGGCCTGTCAGGTGCACCAGGCGGCCGTCGTTGTTCTGGACAACCTTGTACGCGTTTACGGAAACAACGATCCCCAAACCTTCCGCCAGTGATTTGGCCCTGGTGACTGCGCGTCCTTCATTCCAAAAAAGGGCGGCTACGCCGGCGACGAGCAGCAACAGCCCTATCAAAACTCCGGTAAGCGCCTTGCCGAGGCGGCCCAACCAGGAATCCGTGCTCACTTCGGTGTACGAATCCTCAGACATGCGGCAAACTCCTTCATCCTGTTGTCCTGTAGAAGTCGGATTACGACTACAGACGTTTTTTAGGCAATATAGCAAACAATATCGAAGAAATACAAGGCGTACTTGGAAACATGCGAATTTTGCCCTGTGCCTTGGATTGCTGGCTTGGTTCTGCCCGAAAAATGAAAGCTGGTGCTATCAGCCTTGCGCAGACTTTCAACTGCGTGGTATTCTCAAAAATCACTATCCCGCCTGGTTGATTTTGCAAATCCGAAAGGGTAGGACAGCGACTCGCAAAATAGGGAGAACAAAGCCATGCGTGTATCTTTTTTTCTTATACCTGCAGTTCTTTTGAGTTGTATACTTACTACAACACCGGCAATAAGTGCGGGATCGCCGAGTGATATCTATGCGGATCTGGTCCACAGATTCGTGAAAGACGGGCACGTTGATTATACCGGGTGGAAAAAGCAACTGGACAGGTTTCAAGTTTATCTTAACTTTTTGTCAAAAGACAACCCGCTGCAGATGTCTGAAGATGTTCAAATTGCATATTATATCAATACATATAATGCATGGGTTGTTAAATTGATTTTGGACAATTTTCCTGGGATCAGTTCCATAAAAGATATTGGAGGATTTTTTACGCCTCCTGATAAAATTAAATTTGTCAAAATAGGCGATAATACCTTTACCCTGGCCTACATCAGGAATGGTATAATACGAAAACGCTATAAGGACCCCAGGATTCTTTTTGCACTGAATACTGCTACAAAAGGCTGCCCCCCTTTAGCGCCTGAAATCTATGAAGGGGATAAACTGGAGCAGCAGCTGTCAAGAGCAACCTTCAACTACATCAACAATCCCATGATCAACTATATGGAAGGAAATACCTTGTATCTCAGCAAGGTGTTCGACTGGTATGAAGATGATTTTGGAGGGAAATCCGGAATGATTCGCTTTGTGCAACAGTATATCCGTCCCGAATGGAAAGCCCGTATCGATGCTGCCGGAGGTGATCTGGCAATTAGATACGTTGATTACAATTGGGCGTTGAATGGCGATTGATGCGTTCCGGATGGTTTTTACTCGACATGTTCCTTGCCCCGGTTGTATGCGTATGAGTGAGTACACTTAGCTCAAGAGCCTTTTAGTAAAGCACCCCTGAGATTCATGTCCGTGAATCGGGGGGGCGAACGCAAGGAACACCATGTCAACGGTTTATGATATAGGAGTCATCGGCGGAGGTGCCGCCGGGCTCACAGTAGCCGCCGGAGCCGCTCAGCTCGGCGCCAAGGTGCTGCTGATTGAAAAAGAGCCGGAGTTGGGCGGCGAGTGCCTGCACTTCGGCTGCGTCCCGAGCAAAACCTTGATACGTACGGCCTCGTCTTATTTTCAGGTCACCCGTTTTCCCGAACTCGGACTTCCCTCCATCGACCTGCCCAAAGTGGATTTTTCCAAAATAGCCCAACGCATCCGATCTGTTATCGCCACCATCCAGCAGGATGATTCGGTGGATCATTTCCGGAGCCTGGGCGTGGGAGTGCTCACCGGTTCGCCCGAATTCATCGACGAATATTCCGTACGTCTGGATGGAAAACGCATTGCCGCTAAAAACTGGGTGCTGGCGACAGGTTCCTCTTCCGTCAACTCTCTCGTACGGGGTATCGCGGGGACGCCCGTGCTGACCAACAAAGAGATCTTTTTTTTGGAGCGTCTGCCGGAATCCCTGATTGTGCTGGGCGGCGGCACCATAGCTGTGGAAATGGCCCAGGCCTTCAATCGGCTCGGATCTCAGGTTACCGTGGTGCAGCGCAGTGAGCGCATTTTATCGCGCGAAGATGAGGACATGTCCGAATTGATCCTGAAAAAGCTGCAGTCCGAAGGCGTCCGGTTTATCCTGGGCGCACAAATCGAACGCGTCAGGGACCTGGGCAGGAGTCGGGAGGTTGTGGTCACTTCCGAAGGGAAGGAAAGCATCCTTTATGCGGAAGCCGTTTTTGTGGCCATGGGCAGAAAACCCAACCTCGAGGGGCTGGCTCTGGAGAATACCGGGATCATTTACGACCGGTTCGGGGTCAAGGTCGACGATAGAATGCGTACGAATCAGAAACATATTTATGCAGCCGGAGATGTGACCGGCCAGTATCAGTTTACCCATGCCGCCGGGTATGAAGCGGGGATTGTCGTGGCCAATGCGATTTCCCGGCAACCGCGCAAGGTCAGCTACAAACTGATTCCCTGGTGTTCTTTCACGGATCCGGAACTGGCCATTATCGGTTTGAACGAGACGGCCGCCAAGGCTAAGGGCATCGCGTACGAGGTGCATACCGAGCCTTTTATCGATCATGACAGAGCGCAGTCCGAAGTGCTGGTCAAAGGGAAGATCAAGTTGCTTATGGACAGCAGGGAGCGTCCCCTTGGCGTACAGGTTTGCGGTCCGCACGCCGGTGATTTGCTGAGTGAATGGGTGGCCGCCGTGAATGGCGACATCAAACTCGTCACCATGGCCGGAGCAGTGCACCCGTATCCCACCCTGGCGGAAATCAACCGGCGGGTTGTGGAAAATGTGCTTGGTCCCACGGTTTTTTCCGATAAAATGCAAAAGCTGTTGAAGTTTTTTTTCAATTTTAAAAGCCGGGAGTGTAGCCCTTCCGGCGATGGCATCGTCTAAAAAGCATTACGTTATTTTCGGGAAGCGGAGCGCGGAGGGGCATGTCCTGGTTGGGGGAAGCCGCTCCCGTTCGGAGGTCGCAATGAATGATCCATTTTTTTCGGACGCTTTCAGCGCCGACACCAATGCCCCTGACGGGCAGAAACTGAGTTGCAGGCTCGAACGGGTGGCTGATCCGGTGGGAATCGTCATTTTCGGCGCTTCCGGAGACCTGACCGCACGTAAGCTGTTCCCGGCCATTGCGCGTCTGTGCGAACACCGGACCCTGCCTGAACGCTTTTATGTGGTCGGGGTGGCGCGTTCGGATATGGGGCAGCAACAGTTTTGCAAGGCCATGCGCACCGCGCTGGAGGAACACGCGCCGAAGAGTCTGGCATACTGGGCCGAGCTGGAGCACCGGATACGCTACGTTCAGGTCGCCTCCTATGATTCGCCCGAGTCGTACGCCGCTCTTAAAAAATCTTTGGAAGACCTCGAGCAGGAATTCGCAATGCCCCCGCGCCGGCTGTTTTACCTGGCCGTTCCGCCTGCTGCATATCCGGACATCTCCCGCAATCTGGGGCGGGCGGGGTTGGCATCGCCAGACAGGGAGAAAGGTGAAGTGGCCCGTCTGGTCATTGAAAAGCCTTTCGGACACGATCTGCAGAGTGCGCGCGAATTAAATGCCGCCATCCATGAATATTTTCAGGAAGATCAGATTTTTCGCATCGATCATTACCTGGCCAAGGAAACCGTACAGAATATTCTGTTGCTCCGTTTTGCCAATGCCATGTTCGAGCCCTTGTGGAATAGAAATTATATTCATTCCATACGGATTCTCGCGGCGGAAAGTCTGGGCGTCGGTCACCGGGCCGGATATTACGATCAGGCGGGCGTGCTGCGCGACATGTTTCAGAATCATATGATGCAGTTGCTGGCCCTGTGCACCATGGAGCCTCCCTCCTGTTTTGAGGCCGAACTGGTGCGGGATGAAAAGAGCAAAGTGTACCGGGCTATGCGTCCTTTTCCGGTACGGAACATCAACGAACATCTGGTACTTGGCCAATACGCTTCCGGCGAGCTGCATGGGGAAGGGGTCAGGGCATACCGGGAAGAATCCGGGGTACGGGCTGAGTCTTTGACGCCGACATACGCGGCGATGAAAGTGTACGTGGATAACTGGCGCTGGCAGGGAGTTCCTATTTACATGGTTTCCGGCAAGCGGCTGGCGGAAAAGCGGACGGAAATAGTCATTCAATTCAAAGAAGTGCCTTTTTCCATGTTTCGCAAGCTGCTCGGCGCGCATATTAGCGCAAATCATTTGATTTTGGGCATCTACCCGCGCGAGGAGGTCAGCCTGACATTTCAGGCCAAAGTACCCGGTCCCATGTGTCTGCGTACGGCGAAAATGCATTTTGATTATAATCAAGGCTACTCAGCGGTTCCGTTGGATGCGTATTCCAAGGTGTTTCTGGACTGCATGCTTGGTGATTCCACGTTGTTCTGGCGGCAGGATGGCGTGGAACTGTGCTGGAATTTTCTGACGCCTGTTCTGGTGGAATGCGACTGTCCGGAACAGGCCGAAAAAGTACGGCCTTACGCTGCGGGGTCCTGGGGCCCCGAGGATTCCGGACTGTTGTTTCAGTTTCCCGACAGATTATGTAAAAAATGAGCGACTCTGCACTGATGGGTAAATGCGCTTAGGGTGTCTCTAAAAGGATTTTTAAGGCACAAATGCCGCATAGAGTGCAGGGCCGTAGCGGCAATGCATGTCTGGACCCGAGGACGTTGGAATGGTAAACTTTTTTTGCTTCAGCCTGTATCTCGAATCAAAAATTCAATGCTCTGGAGAATTGGAGGATATACGCATGGTCCATGGAAAGGTCGGAACGGTATTACTGCTGGGACTTCTGATGGTATTGTCTGTGACAGGAATTGCGTACGCGCAGGATTGCTCCAATTTCACCCAGCCCAATATGGTTCTCAGCTGGACCAGTTCGAAAGGGGGCAAAACCGCAAACAAAGGCATTCTGCGTATCGTTACTCGTGAGGGCCGCTATGTGAAGGCCGTACAATATACGGACGACAAATCCTTCACCCATGACCTGAACGGCGAACTCAATGGAGATAAAATCACTTTTACGTATACGGATTGGAATGAAGTCTGGACCGGACGTTGCGATGCTTCCGGCATTAGCGGTAAAGTAAAAGACTATAGTTTCAGAATGTGGCCCAAAAAAGACGGGATTGCAGCGCAACGGGAGAGCGACAAGCTGCAGTGGATTCCCACCACAGGCAATGCGATTCCTGATAACGGAATAGTGGGCGGAGAGGAACCCGGCAGGCAATTATACATCTGCAGAGCGAGTTATATGAACCAACTGGCTGCCGGCAAGGCTGCCCAGGATTTCAACGGCTGTTACATTTCCTGGCGCAGCGGTGAATATATTTTACAGAACCACGAAGTGCTCAGCGGCGATGCGAACCTGCTCAAATGGGTGCCGAGTTCCTTAGACACGTTCATGCAGGTGCCGGACCCCTATTTTGCAGGCGCACAGGGCGGATTGAACATTTATATCTGCCGCGCATATCATGAAGGCGGCTGGCATCCGGGCTACCTGCAGCAGGGCAGTGGCGGCTGCAGCATCGGATACGGCGGCGGCGAGCTTAAAAAAGCCGACTTCGACGTTCTTTCCTGGCGCTGATATCCAAAGGCTACAATTTTGATTTGAGCACGAGGTCGGTAATCGGCCCGCGTGATTTGTCGCCTTTAAGTACGATGTGCGCATAGTTCGAAAAGCCTTTGAACTTGCGGACGATCCAGTTCAGACCGTTGTTTGATTCGCTCAGATAGGGGTTGTCCACCTGGTTGGTGTCACCCAGGCAGATACATTTAACGTTTTCACCCATGCGCGTGAGCAGCGCCCTTGCTTCGTTTCGCGACAGGTTCTGCGTTTCGTCGATGATGACAAAAGCGTTCTCGATGTTCATTCCGCGAATGTAAGCCAGGGGCAGAATTTCGAATTTTTTGGTGTTGTAGCGCAGCACTTCTTCGCCGGGATTGACGAACAGTTTGTTGGCAGGGCGTTGATTGTGCAGCTTGAGCACCAGTTCAAAAATATACCGAACGTAGGGTTCCATTTTTTCCTTAACGTCACCGGGAAGAAATCCCAGCTTGGCCCCCAGTTCTATGGTGGGTTTCACCACGTAGATTTTGTCGTAGAGGTGCTTTTCCAAAACCATATATAAGGCCACGGCCAGAGCCAGGTAGGTTTTACCGAATCCCGCTTCGGATTGAATGGAAACGATGTCAATAAACGGGCATTGCATCAGGAACAACGCCAGGTTTTGATACACGGTCCGCGGTTTGATGTTCCAGGCCGTAGCTGTGAAACCAATGGGCTCTTCTCCATTGGGTCCGTGAAAAACAGGTTTGCCCTCATTCCAGGTAAAACTGTTGGGCACCGGCTGCTGTTCGATCTCTGTATCCATAAAACCAGTGAAAAGCTGAGATTCCGACTCGAAGGGTTTGGAGTCTTTGAATTCCTCGCTCTGAATATTCGCCAGGCTGGCTTGAAGGCGCAGAATCCGGTCATTGGTAACCAGGATGGGGTCGTCTATTTCACTGGCGGATTGAATTTCCTTGAGAATATAATTGTCGACAATCTCCTGGGTGAAGGGGGAGATGCTGGAATCATTCTGAATAAATTTGATGTTGTCCTTCTGCTCGAGCAGCACATCCACAACTTTGGCGACTATATGACGCAGGCGGCCGTTGGTTTTGAGCTGGTTCAGTTCTACCAGGACGTGGTAGGGGATGAAGATGTTGTTATCATCTCCATTTTTCAAGGACAGAATGCTGTATGGGTTTTCGATCAGAACGTTCGTATCGACGATGTAATTTTTGCTTCTGTTTTTCATGGAATTCGGGCCTTTTGTGACAGGTCGGTTACACTGCGTCGGGTATCAGTTTCTTAGAATGTAGTGCAAGTTCCCCATAAAGGGCAAGCGGAACTCGTTCCGGGGGAGAAGTATCTGGCGGGAAAAAAGAGCGCGCCCGGTACGGAAGCGCGCTCATCTCCACAAGTACGGTGAGGGGATCGGTTCAACTTTTGAACTTGCCGGTTGTTTTAGCGCAGTTTGCTGCGGAGTTTGGCTCTGATGTAAATGGCCAGCAGATTCATGCCCAGCACAAGGATGACAAGCGTCAGAGAAGAGCCGAACTGCATGGGGCGCGTTTTTTCGATATTGGTTCCGGCAGTGGCGAGAACATAGATGTGGTAGGGCAGCGCCATAACGCTGTCGAAAATGGAATCCGGCAGCTGTTTGTTGTAGAACATGGCCGCGGTAAACATGATGGCCGCGGTTTCGCCGGATGCGCGGCTGATCCCCAGGATCGAACCGGTCAAAATGCCCGGCGCGGCGGAGGGCAGCACTACCTTGGCGATGGTCTGCCATTTGGTCGCGCCCAGCCCCAGCGAGGCCTCCCGGTAGGTCGAAGGAACGTTGCGCAGGGCTTCCTCCGAGGATCCGATGATCAAGGGCAGGATAAAAGCCGCCAGGGTGAACCAGCCGGCTAAGAGGCTGACTCCCATATTCAGGATGGTCACAAAAAAAGCCAGGCCGAAGAGGCCGAAAACAACGGATGGAACACCGGCCAGGTTGTTGATGGCCAGGCGGATGATGTGCACTACCGGGCCTGGTTTCGCGTATTCCTGCAGGTAAATGGCCGTGGCCACGCCCCAGGGCAATGCGATAGCCAATGCGCCGTAGCTGAGGAGCACTGTGCCGAGAATGCAGGGAAAAATACCGCCCTGAGTCATGGAATCTCTGGGAAATTCCGTCAAAAATTCCCAACTGATGGCCGGAAAGCCGAGAACTATCAAATAGAGGCAGATAATGGCCAGGGCAACGCCGTTGATACCGGCGGAGATGCGGAATAGCCCGAACATGAATTTCTGGATCGTCTTTCTGCGATTTACGGCGGTATCGCTTTGAACCTGATCCAGGCTGAGGGCTGTTGCGGTGTTATTGCTCATATTGCTTCCCATTGGTTGATGACTGCATTCTGTTGTTACAGGGTGGCAGAACCAACCTGCTTTTTCTTTTCAGCGATGTACGCGGCGAGGATATTCAGTACCAGCGTAAACAGGAAAAGGACCAGGCCGATGGCGAACAGGGCATGGTAATGCTCGCTGCCAAAGGGGGCTTCGGCCATTTCCGCCGCAATACTGGCCGGCATGGGGCGGACAGGGTCCAGCAGCGATTGGGGAATGAGCGCTGCTCCACCGGCGACCATCAGGACGACCATGGTTTCACCGATGGAACGGGCCATGCCCAGGATTACGGCTGTGCTGATACCGGAGAGCGAGGCCGGCAGAACAACATTGCGTATGGTCTGCCAGTGCGTTGCGCCCAGTGCGAGTGAAGCCTCGCGCAGCTCATTGGGAACGCTGAAGATGGCGTCCTCTGAAATGGATGTGATGGTGGGAACGGCCATAAAGGCCAGCATGACGGACGCGTTGAGCAGATTCAGCCCGGTGGGGATATCAAAAACGCTTTGCAGAAAAGGCGCTACTATGACCATGCCGAAAAATCCGATGACAACTGAAGGCAGGGCATTGAGCATTTCGACCAGAGGCTTGATGATCTCAGCCATTTTAGGGGTGGCGATTTCTGCCAGGTAAATGGCGGTCATGATTCCCAGGGGGATGGCGATGGCTCCCGAAACAAGCGTAACGGAGATGGAACCAACCAGCAGGGGAAATATGCCGAATTCCGGTTCAAAATCGTGTGTGGGATACCAGCCCTCGCCGAAAATAAAATCGTAGACGCTGACCACTTTGAAGACCGGCACTCCTTCCAGAAACAGGAAAAGCATAATCAGAAAAATGACGAGAATACTTGTGGAAGCAGTGATGAGAAATGCGTTTTGGATCAGTTTGTCTTTATCCTTACGTAGCATGTGCCGCCCTTTCTACTCCCCCCGCAGAATCTGTTTCGCCCTTCAGCTAGGAAGGGCGAAACAGTGTATTTGCTCGGTGGAGTTTCCGAGTTTTCAGGAGATTAGTTTACGGAGAAGAAACCGGTTTTCGTGACGCACTCCTGACCTTCGCTCATCAGCCAATCGATGAACTTCTTCACATCGCCTTTGGGTTCGCCGTTGGTGTAGATCTGCAGCGTACGGGCAATGGGGTAGGTGCCGTCTTTAACGTTCTTTTCAGTGGCTTCGATGCCGTTAACCTTCAGGCCTTTGATGGAGTTGGCGCCGACAACGTAGCCGATGCCTTCGTAGCTGATGGCTTTGGGGTTCTTGGCAACGGCTTCTTTAACAGCGCCGCTGGAAGCCTGCAGCAGGGCGCGGGGGGTTACTTTGTTCTTTTTGCCAACTACAAAGTGCTGCCAGGTTTCGTAGGTACCGGAAGAAGAGTCACGGGAGATGACAACAACATCTTCGGAAGCGCCGCCAACGTCTTTCCAGTTGGTGGTATTGCCGGTGTAGATGCCCTGGAGCTGTTCGATGCTCAGGTTGTCCAGCTTGTTGGAGGGGCTGACGATGGGCACAACGGCGTCATAGGCAACTACGAATTCTTTAGGTGTAACGCCTTTGGCAGCAGCAGCTTTCTGCTCTTTGTCTTTCATTTTGCGGGAAGCCATACCGATGTCGAGAGTATTGTCGATGATGCCTTTGATGCCCAGAGAAGAACCACCGCCGGAAAGGCTGATGTTCACATCGGGGTTCTGCTTCATGTAGGCTTCAATCGCGCACTGCATGATGGGGTAAACAGTTGTCGAGCCTTCGATTTTGATCTCAGACGCGACCGCCATGGTAGTCATGCCCAAGACAAAAACAAGGGCCAGAACAAGATTGCTCAAACGCATTGGGAAATCCTCCGTAAAAAAATTGATTTTTTTGAAGTGAAGCCTCATTGACTGGGCGCCACACTAGGTCTGTTCTGTTACAAAAAGGTGACAAACTGCGTAAGAATTCTTGACATATGCACGTGTTGTTTGAACGCAACGGAATTGCAACATATATTTATCAAATTAAATTAACCGTGCAGTGTGTATTTGTGATGCGAATTAAATCGTAAATATTTTGTTTCGATTTAATCAGGGACGGTGTAACTCGGATTCTGAGCATGGGATATACCACAGTCTTTCTTATGAGAGCAATGCGCTCAAATTCGATGACAAAATAATTGCTGTTCAGCGATTTTTGCTGGATTTTGACTCGAGGCGAGAAAATTAAAATTTTTCCGCGCAGAGTAATAATTGCCCCCGCTTCGAGCTTCTGATATGCCCATTCCCACCGACGAATACCCTTTTAGCTCAGTTTTGGAGAAGGATATGGCTAGAAAAGGCGCGCAACGTTCGCCTCAAGACATGAGAAAGGAAGCCCTGGAAACGGCGTTGACCACCATCGAACGCAAGTATGGCCAGGGATCCGTAATGAAACTTTCCGATGATGCCCACGTCAAGATCCCCGTAATACCTACAGGATCCATAGGGCTTGATCTGGCCTTGGGAGTGGGCGGCATTCCCAGGGGCAGGGTTGCCGAGATTTACGGCCCCGAATCTTCAGGAAAGACCACTCTGGCGCTGCACGTCATTGCTGAAGCCCAAAAATTGGGCGGAGTAGCCGCGTTTATTGACGCGGAGCATGCCCTGGACGTCAACTATGCCAGACGACTCGGCGTGAAAACAGACGAACTGCTGATCTCCCAGCCGGATTATGGCGAGCAGGCTCTGGACATCGCGGATATGCTCGTTCGTTCGGGCGCTGTGGACATCGTGGTGGTGGATTCCGTGGCCGCGCTTATTCCCCAGGCTGAACTCGAAGGCAACATGGGAGAAACCCAGGTCGGCGGACAGGCCCGCCTGATGTCCCATGCCATGCGCAAACTGACCGGTACGATTCATAAGTCGCACACTTCAGTCATATTTATCAATCAGATACGTATGAAAATCGGTATGACGGGCTATGGCAATCCGGAGACCACCTCTGGTGGCAACGCCTTGAAGTTTTATACCTCCATCCGCATGGATATCAGAAAAATACAGACATTGAAGGACAAGGAAGAAGTCTTTGGTTCGCGCGTCCGGATCAAAGTCGTGAAAAACAAAGTGGCACCGCCTTTTCGCGAGGCCCATGTGGACGTCCTGTATGGAACCGGCATGTCCCGCGAAGGGGAGCTGCTTGACCTGGGGGTGGACGCCGGAGTGGTTGACAAGTCCGGCGCCTGGTACGCCTTCGGAGCCGAACGACTGGGACAGGGCAAGGAAAACGTCCGCGCTTTTCTTCAGGAAAACAAGGAAATAGCCGGGGAGATTGAAACCAAATTGCTCGAACATCTGGGAATGCATCCGCTCAGTCCTGCGGAGTCTGTAGATGAAGAGATCGAGGAAAACCCGGAAGAAAGCATAGATGATTAATCGTCGCGGCTGGAGATTCAGAGAAACAAGGAGAGAGGCGTGCTAACCGCAAATGAAATCAGGCGCAAATTTTTAGATTACTTTGTCAAAAAAGGACACACGGAAGTTGCTTCCGCCCCTTTGATTCCCAAGGATGATGCGACACTGCTGTTTACCAATGCCGGTATGGTGCAGTTCAAGCGCGTTTTTCTCGGCCAGGAAAAAAGGGACTACAACCGGGCGACCACTTCGCAGAAATGTCTGCGCGTGGGGGGGAAGCACAACGACCTGGAAAACGTCGGACGTACTGCCAGGCACCATACCTTTTTTGAAATGCTGGGTAATTTTTCCTTTGGCGATTACTTCAAAAAAGACGCCATCGCCTTTGCCTGGGAATTTTTGACTGAAGAGATCGGTCTGGACAAGAACCGGATGTATGCGACGGTTTATCTGGACGATGACGAGGCGTACGGCCTGTGGCAGGAAGTGGCCAACCTGCCGGAAGAACGTATCTTCCGGCTGGGCGAAAAGGACAATTTCTGGTCCATGGGCGATACCGGTCCGTGTGGTCCGTGTTCCGAACTGCATTACGACCAGGGCGAAGACATGGCCTGCGGCGAGAACTGCGGCATCGGCAAATGCGATTGCGACCGCTTTCTCGAAGTCTGGAACCTGGTGTTCATGCAGTACGATCAGATCGACGCCGATACGCGTTTGCCGCTGCCCCGGCCCAGCATCGACACCGGCATGGGCCTCGAGCGCATCGCCGCGGTCTGCCAGGGCGTCCAGTCCAACTATGATATCGACCTGTTCCAGGATCTGATCGGCTTTACGGAAGGCAAGGCGGGCGTTTCCTTTTCCGCCGGGGATGAAGAAATCAAAACCGCTTTCCGAGTCATCGCGGACCATAGCCGTGCCATCGCATTCATGATCGCGGACGGTATTCTGCCTTCCAATGAAAGCCGCGGTTATGTGTTGCGGCGTCTGATTCGCCGGGCTTATCGCTTTGGGCGCCTCATCGGGTTCAATGCGCCTTTTCTGTTCGATACGGCGGATTATGTGGTCACCTCCATGGGCCATGCCTTTCCCGAGCTGGAAGAAAATCGCGATTTCATGAAACGGGTGGTTCGCGAGGAAGAGGAACGCTTCAGCCAGACCCTGGACAAAGGGCTGGTCATGCTCGAAGAGGAACTGGCCTCGCTCAAGGAACAGGGCAAGACCCAGGTCAGCGGTGAATTTGCATTCAAACTTTACGATACGTACGGGTTCCCTGTGGATATCATCAACGACGTGGCCGAAAAACACGGTCTCGGCGTTGACGAGCCCGGCTACAACGCGCGTATGGCCGAACAGAAGGAACGCGCCAAAGCCGCCTGGAAGGGCTCCGGCGAAGTGGATCTGGGCAGCCGGTTCCACGCCTTGCTGGAAGAAGGCGTACGCAGTGAATTTGTGGGCTATGAATCCCTGCGGGCAGACAGCTCCATTGACGTGTTGCTCAATGCGGCGGCCGAGCAGGTGGACAGCCTGCCCGAAGGTGCGGACGGGTACGTGGTCTGTGCGAGGACGCCGTTTTACGGGGAATCGGGCGGACAGCTGGGTGATAGCGGTCTGATCATCACGAGTTCGGGCAAAGCCGAGGTGGGCGACTCGCTGAAACCCGCTGCCTCTTTGATCGTACAGCAGGTCAAAGTGCTTTCGGGCGAACTCCATGCCGGGCAGGACGCCAGGCTGGAAGTAACGGAAGGCGGACGCCTAGCCACCGAACGCAACCATACATCCACGCACCTCTTGCATGCGGCGCTGCGCAAAGTTCTGGGCGACCATGTCAAACAGTCCGGATCTCTGGTCGGGCCGGATCGCCTGCGTTTTGACTTTACTCACATTACGGCCATGACTCCGGAAGAGATTCAGGCGGTGGAACGTGAAGTGAACGCGGCCGTACTGCAGAGTGTGGATCTGAAAGTCGAACACATGGCGTACGATGCGGCTGTGGCCCGCGGCGCCATGGCTCTGTTCGGTGAAAAATACGAAGCCGAGGTCCGGGTGGTGGAAGTTCCCGGCGTGAGTATCGAACTCTGCGGCGGCACCCACCTGCGCAACACCGGGCAGATCGGTTCGTTTCTGATTCTGTCCGAAAGCGGAGTTGCCGCGGGCGTACGGCGTATTGAGGCTGCAACGGGTTGGAATTCCTTCGAACTGCTGCAACAGCTTCGCCGCGATCAGGCCGAAGTGGGGATGATGCTTAAGGCCAAGCCCGACGAAGTGGTCGGAAAACTCAAACATCTGCAGACCGAATCCAAAAAGCTGGCTAAGGAAGTGGATCGCTTGGCCGCCAAGGCCGCATCCGCCAAAGGCGGCGGCATCATGGACGGCCTGGAGGAAATCGGCGGCATCAAAATTCTGGCCGTGCAGGTGGATGCTCCCAACGTCAAGGCCTTGCGCGACCTTATGGATGATGTCCGTTCCAAGCTGTCGTCCGGCGTGGCCTGTCTGGCAGCGGTAAACGGCGACAAAGTTCCATTGATCCTTTACGTCAGCAAGGATTTGCACGAACGCTTCACAGCGCCGCAGCTGATCAAGGACGTGGCGGCCGAAATCGGCGGATCCGGCGGCGGACGTCCGGACCTGGCCCAGGCAGGCGGAACCAATCCCGATGGCATCTCTTCGGCTTTTGCCAAACTCAAAGAGCTGCTCGCCGGTTAAATCAAGGAAGAAGATCGCCTGGAACACATTTGTATTAAGAGCTAGTTTCAGGTTCAGCAAATAGTAAAGCCCCCGCGGCCGGTTTCGGCCTTGGGGGCTCTTTTTTTGGGAGAGGTGGGATATCTCAGACAACGCCGAGTAATATGCCCTTGCTTATTTCGGTAGTAGTGTCGCTTTGGGCCATACGGGAATAGGCCTTGTTTCCATAATGCGCCTGCAATGGAGAGACTTCCGACCCCGCGTCCTGGCCCTGCGATTCGTCGGAATGCAGTTCGCTGAAAAGCATGGCGACTTCCATTTCGGATTTATAGGCTGCAGCCTGGGCGCGCTCCGCATGTTTCAGCGCTTCCTCTGCGACGGCATCGTAATCGACATCAGGCTCTTCCGAAACGTAGCGGATGCCCAGTTTACCCAATTTGATACCGAAACTTTTCTGGCTGGAATCTTCAGAAGTGTTGGTGACGGCGACATCAGTTGTCGTGCTTGAATCCTGTCCGAAGTCTTCGCCGGCATTGGAATTAGCGTTCTTGCCCAAGGAAAGTTGGGCAGAATAAGCGCTTACGCCATTCAGGCGGGTTATGCTGTCAGTGACTTCCATGCCAGCTCCGGACAGATTAAACTGATAATTACATTGCTTAATACAATAATAATATATCTGTAGGCCAGGGGCAAGTACTTAGACATTTTCTAGTAAAAAAAACCAGGGAAAATTTTGATTCTCCCTGGTTTTGTCATCTGATTTCAAACAGACGGATTAATGCTGTTTGTGCAGCTCGTCCATGAGTTTTTTGAGTTCTTGGCTCTGGTGCGCAAGCTCGAGCACGGCCTGTGCTGCCTGGGTCATGGCTTCGGCGGTTTCACCGGAGATGGTGTTGACTTCTTCAATGGATCTGCTGATTTCTTCGCTGGCGGCCGACTGCTCCTCGGACGCCGTGGCGATGGCGTTTACCTGGTCCGATGTCTGCTCCACCAGCCGCACGATGGTAAGGAGGGCATCGCCGGATTTGCCGGCCTGGGATGTGGCGTCGGCGATGTGCGTCACTGTCCGGTCCACGTTTTCCATATTTTTCCGAGTTCCGGTCTGAATATGGCCGATGGCTTCGCTGACTTCCTTGGTCGCGGTCATGGTTTTTTCCGCGAGTTTGCGGACTTCGTCTGCCACTACGGCAAAGCCGCGTCCGGCATCACCGGCGCGCGCCGCTTCTATGGCTGCGTTCAGGGCCAGCAGGTTGGTCTGATCCGCAATGTCCGAGATCACGGAGATGATCTGACCGATATTTTCCGCCTGCTCGCCCAGTTTGGACATATCGGTTTTCAGTGTTTCGGCTTCAACCTGCACGGCTTCTATGCCCTGAACGACCGTATCCACGATGGCGGCGCCTTCCTGGGCTTTCAGTCTGGCGGAATCGGATATTTCTGCAGCCTGAGCCGCGTTTTTGGCTACTTCCAGCACCGTAGCGCTCATTTGCTCCATGGCGGTGGCGGTTTCTGAAACCCGTTGGGCCTGTTGCTCGGCGCCCCTGCTGGACTGCTCCACCTGGGCGGAGAGCTGTTCGGATGCTGAGGTGGTGATTTCAACAACACCGTTGAGCCTGCCGGCGCATTCGACCATGGCCTGGCTTTTTTCTATGGCTTCTGCATGAGCCTGTTCGGCGTTGAGCATTGCTTCTTTTGCTTCACTGGCGGCATGCTCCGCGTCCTGAGATTTTTCATGGGCTTCGGAAATGCGTGTCTTGAGGGTGGCGACCATTTTGCGCAGGCTGTCCGCAAGTTTTCCGATTTCGTCTTTCTGATTGATGGCGAGCGTATCATCAAGGTGGCCTTCGGCAATACGTTCGGCGAAATGGACGGTGGTAAAAATGGGTTTGGTGATGACCCGTGTAATGGCAATGGACAAAAAGATACCGATCAGCAGGGCAATGCCAAGGCCGATTTCCATAAGCACATTGGCGGAATGCAACTGAGCCACATTTTGCGTTGTAATCTCCCGCATGCTGTCTATGCCGGCCTTAGCCATGTTTTCAACATCTTTGAGAACGGCGAGAGCAAGCTGGTTCTGCTCCTGATCCAGGACAATCAGCTTTTTCCAGGTCTCCAAAGCACTGTTCATCGCAGCTTCGTACTCTTTGCAAAGCTGGGTAATTTTATCGAGAGATTTGAGGTTTTGTTCTTGTTTGGTTTTTTTACGAATGTTGTTGATCAGACTGTACACAACAAAGAAGTTTTGGGACGCATCTTCCATTTGCTGCGGATTATTGGCGAGTTGTGCTTCTATATTGCTTTTTTGAATTGCCTGGGCTTCCTGGACTATGACGTAGATGATTTTAATTTTTCCCGCACGTTGGCGCAGAACGAAATTGGGTTCTTTATCGGTGAACTCTTTTTCCTGTGTGCTGATCTGGTTGTCGTGATAGTCGCTGGCAGCAGTCAGGAAAAGATTAGCTGAATGCTGCATTTTGTCGCGCAAAGTCTGAAATTGTTTGACGAGCGTTTCGGTTTCCGTCGCTTTATTTTCATATTCTGCAAGCTGCTTGCGCATCTCCAGCAAATTGTTTTGAAAATCCGTATGCTCCGGGTGTTTTTGGGCCAGTTCGTCTGCCAGTTTAAGATTCTCTTTTACCGCGCTTAGTTCCGTGAGGGCTTTATCCCGATAGGACTGATCTTGCGCCATGGAAAACCCGCGCATCGCATACATCAGCAATAGAACATGCCGCTCAATCTGATTTATACAGGTAACCTGAGGGACGTACTCGCTGGAAACTTCCTCAGCACTTGTAGAGACCTTATCCATATTGATGATGGCCATGGCTCCCAATGCGCAAACAACAAGAAGTAATGCCGCAAATCCGAAGCCTATTTTTATACTGAGTTTAATATGTTGCATCCATCTCTCCCAAATTGATTAAAAAGGTATGCTCTTCGAACAAAGATCCAGTTAATTTTAAGCGTCGATAAAACAGTACTGGATCTCCTTAGAAAACTCTGCATTGTCCCTTTTTGAATACGCATGTAATAATTTCCCCCTGTAAAAAACATATCTCAAGATGTTAAAAAAATCAAAACAAATACAAAGCGAAAAAAATCAGCTTTTTATAGTGGTTGATAGAGAGAATAAGTTGTACTTTAATGCAGTTTTTTCAATTGAATGGTATGTGCTGGCTTGGAGTAAGAAGAAATACAATGCAGGAATTACATGTATCATTCTATATAAAACAGTGTTGCAGGGTAAACCTTTCAGGAAGTGGCAAGGACGTCTTAGATGTTTTTTCATCGCCGGAAACAGGCTGCACAGGGCGATAATAAAATTTTAGTATAGGTTCAGGGCGTTATGGACAACCGTAAATGCAAGCGAAGTGTAACTGTCAGTTGAGAAAGAAACGGCAGAAGCAATCGCGTATCTTTGAAAAAACGGAAGGCTAAGATGCGATCAACCTGCTTCGAAAAAGTTCAGTGCTTTTTCACCCTTATGGTCTTGCTGCGTTGGTTCTTGGAAATACCTTTTGTGAAAAATCGCCGGAAATTATTTGCACCTGAAAGCGTTTTGGTGCCTTACAGCAGCGAATCTGTTGGTAATGCTTCGGCGGTAGTAAAAAACGCGTCGTGTTGACAGGGTGTTGGAAAATACTGATAGTACGCCATGTCCAGCATTTATACGTCCGGAAGTCCGTTCAGGGTTTTGTTTTCCCTGGCCTGTGTGGTGGTTATTGTCGCAGGGTTGAAAGCGGCAAGCTCGCTGCTTGTGCCTTTTCTTCTGGCCATGTTCGTGGCCATTACCTGTGCGCCTTTGCTTTCATGGCTGCGAAAACATAAGGTCCCCACAGCTCTGGCTGTTCTCTGCATCATTTGTCTGATTGCTTTGTTTGCCCTGCTGGTGGTCGTATTCCTTGGGGCTTCCATTACGGATTTCAGCAGCAGGTTGCCGGAGTATCAAAAGCAGCTTTCGGGGAAAATTTCGGAATATCTGCTTTGGGTGGACGACTTGGGGGCGGAAATTCCCTCCACGACCGTTTCGGATATTTTTAATCCCGGCCTGGTCATGTCGCTCATCGGCAATACGCTGGCCCGGTTGCGTGTGGTCTTGACCAATACCGTCTTCATTCTGCTGACGGTTATTTTCATCCTCTTCGAAATTACCAGTTTTCCCCGCAAAATCGCCGTCGCTTTTGATGATTCCGAACGTTCGCTCGATCAACTGGAACGGATCGGCGCTAACATCAACCGCTATCTGGCCATCAAGTCCGTGACCAGTGGACTGACCGGTGTGCTGGTCGGCGTGTTTGTCTGGATCATGGGGTTGGATTTTCCCCTGCTGTGGGGCGTGCTCGCTTTTTTATTGAATTATATCCCTACGATTGGTTCGTTCATTGCGGCCATTCCCGCTTTGCTGCTGGCATTGGTTCAATTGGACGGAGCCGGTTTCCTGATGGTCTGCCTGGGGTACGTGCTGATTAATTTCGGAGTCAGCAACGGGCTGGAGCCCCGGTTGTTCGGAAAAGGCATCGGGCTTTCCACACTTGTCGTATTTGTTTCTCTGGTTTTTTGGGGGTGGGTGCTTGGTCCCATCGGCATGCTTCTATCCGTGCCGCTGACCATGATTGTGAAAATTGCCATGGAGGATAATCCGCAGACCCGTTGGATATCCATTTTTCTTGGGCCTGATCCTAAAACTAAAAATAAAGAGGAAGGAAACGCATAAGACAAGTGGGCCATGTATTTCAATGCGTATTCTCTCCCCGAATGGAAGTTCTTTACATTTTATCGTGAGTAGTGAAATTTTGAAGAATGCAATAATGCTACAATGTCATTATTGCAGTTTTTGCAATTACATTGTTGTTATTTTTTTCACGTGTATTTGCAAAAAAAAATGTCATATGAGTTTTTTTTAACTTTATCTCCCTTATGAGAAATGCGGAATTCATTGCCACTGACAGTGTGACTGTATTCTTCAGGTAGATATTCTTCGGCGTTTCAATAAGATGGAGGGCAGGTTGCATCCTGTCTGGCTGTCTTACATATTCCTTGAAAAGCTAATAAAATACATTTACTATCTTCACGCCATTCAACTTATATTTTAAGGAAGTTCCATGTCCTACGCTATTATTGAAAAAGAAAAACTAATTCCCGGACAGACCAGTAAACTGGTCATAGAGGCCCCGCAGATTGCGCGCAAGGCAAAACCCGGCAATTTTGTCATTTTGCGCCTCTCTGAAACCGGCGAACGTATCCCCCTGACCATTGCCGACACTGACAAGGAGCACGGAACCATAACCATAGTGTACCTTGTCATGGGAAAGACCACGGCCATGCTCGAACAGATGGACAAGGGCGACGCCATACTCGACCTTTGCGGCCCGCTCGGACGCGCCACTGAAATCCACAAGATAGGTACCGTGATCTGCCTTGGCGGCGGCACGGGTATAGCGGCCATGCACCACATTGCAAAGGGGCACCACCTCATGGGCAACCACGTGGTGTCCATCATCGGCGCGCGGAGCAAGGACCTGCTGCTGTTTTACAATGAGCTGAATCTGTTTTGCCCGGAAGTGCTGGTTTCCACGGATGACGGAAGTTTCGGCCATAAGGGACTGGTAACCGAATTGCTGCAGCAGCGATTGGAGAACGATAAAAGCGTTGCGGAAGTTGTGGCTGTCGGTCCTGTGCCCATGATGGCGGCTGTGGCCCGGACAACCGAGCCGTTCGGCGTCAAGACCACGGTGAGCTTGAACTCTTTGATGGTCGACGGCATCGGCATGTGCGGCGCCTGCCGCGTATCTGTGGGGGGCGAAGTGAAGTTCGCCTGTGTGGACGGCCCCGAGTTTGACGGCCACAAAGTCGATTTTATGGAACTGCGACAGCGTCTTGCTTCGTTCAAATCCCAGGAAATCCTTTCCTACGAGGAGTACAAGAAAAGCCATGGCCTCGAGTAGCGATAAAAAAACCAAGAAAAAACTGGTGGTACGGCCCCGGACAGCCATGCCTGAGCAGGCGCCCGAAGAGCGCGTCAAAAATTTCAACGAGGTTACTCTGGGGTATACGCGCGAAATGGCCGTCGAAGAGGCCAAACGCTGCCTGCAGTGCAAACGTCCCACCTGTGTCAGCGGTTGCCCGGTGGAAGTGCCCATCAAGGATTTCATTGCCGAACTTGCCAAGAACGACATTGAGAGCGCCTACAGAATTATAAAATCCACCAACAGCCTGCCCGCGGTGTGTGGAAGAGTTTGTCCCCAGGAAGTCCAGTGCGAAGGCAACTGTATCCTCAAAGCCAAAGGCGAGCCTGTCTGTATCGGCCGTCTCGAGCGGTACGTGGCGGACGAATACCGTTCGCTTTCCGCCTGCGACCAGATAACCGGCAAAATGGAATGTCCGATGATAGATCCGGATCAGAAGGTCGCCTGTATCGGCGCCGGACCTTCCAGCCTGACTGTTGCCGGATATCTTTCTTCCCACGGCATAAAAGTGACCATGTTCGAAGCCCTGCATGAAGTAGGCGGCGTGCTGGTCTACGGTATTCCGGAATTTCGTCTGCCCAAGGAAATCGTCCGGCACGAAGTCCAGGCCCTTAAAGAGCAGGAAGTCGACTTGCTGACAAACTGGGTCGGCGGACGGACCATCGACATTGATGACCTTTTCGAACAGGGCTACAAAGCCGTCTTTATCGGAGTGGGAGCAGGCCTGCCGCGTTTCCTGAAAGTGCCGGGAGAGAATCTCATCGGCGTATTTTCCGCCAACGAATATCTTACACGTGTGAACCTTGGCAGAGCCTATGCGTTCCCCTCGTACGACACCCCCATCCGTGAAGCCAAAAATGTGGCCGTGTTCGGCGGCGGCAACGTGGCCATGGACGCAGCGCGTACGGCCTTGCGCCTGGGAGCGGAAAACGTGCGGATTGTTTACCGCAGGACAATGGAAGAGATGCCCGCTCGCGCTGAGGAAGTGCATCATGCCATCGAAGAGGGCGTGATCATGGAATGCCTCTACGGTCCGGTGGAATTTACCGGGGATGAAAACGGCTACCTCAAGGGTATGCGCTTGCAGCGGATGGAGCTGGGCGAACCTGATGACTCGGGCCGTTGCCGACCGGTTTGCGTTGAAGGGGATCAATGCGAGATGCCCTGTGATCTGGCCATCATCGCCGTGGGTACGGGCCCGAACAGAGTGCTGCTCGAAGCCACCCCGGACCTGAAGCTCAACAAGCGCGGCTACATTGAGGTAGATCCTGAAACTGGGGAATCCGTGTCCAAACCCAATGTCTTCGCCGGAGGCGATATCGTGACAGGTGCGGCCACGGTTATTTCGGCTATGGGCGCCGGTCGGCGTGCAGGAAAAGAAATAGCCAAGCGCCTTCTTGGAGAGATTGTGGATTGAGTGAACTAATGCGCATAATCTGACTGTCTTCCGACAGCTTTTTTTATTTTGCAGGCCCCGGATTGTAGTAGATCCGGGGCTTTTTTTATACCCGAAATATTATAAAATTCCTGGAATACATAATAAAATTCTGGTATGTTTGGGTAACTACCTTGCCGAGGAAAAACTACAGCGCGTCAACGACAGTGAAAAAAATGAAGTTTTTGATATTTTCTTATTTATATAAGTCCGTTCTGCTTTTGTTCTTGTTGACGATTCTTATACTATCGATCAGCGACAGCAAAAGTTTAGCTATTGCTTCGGTAGCGCCGCTGAAAAATGTACGTATCGGTGTGTTGGCAAAACGAGGAACTACGCAATGCTTGATGCAATGGAGAAGTATATCAGCATATTTGATGTTTAAAATTCCAAATACGAATTTTTCAATCAGGGCTTTATCTTTCGAAGAGATAGAATATGCAGTTAAAAATGAAGAGATTGATTTCATTTTTGTGAATCCTGCTGTATATGTCGACCTGGAAAATAAATATCAGGCTACACGTATTGCCACTTTATGTAATGTCGTTGTTGAAAGATGTTATACATTATACGGAAGTGTAATATTTGTCAGAGCTGAGAGCTCCATAAATACTGTCCATCAACTTAAGGGCAAAAGAATTGTCGCTGTCAGCAAAAATTCTTTAGGGGGATGGCTTATAGCGTTGCAGCAGCTGAGACGTTATCTCCGCGTACCTTCGGATTTCAACAGCATGTATTTTCTGGGAACTCATGATGCAGTTGTCATGGCTGTCAAGCAGGGCAGGGCGGATGCGGGCATTATCCGGACGGATACCCTGGAACGAATGCAGTTGGAAGGGACTATTGCTTTGACGGACTTCCGGGCTCTGGACGCGTTGCCCCCAGACTATGATAAAGGGGAATTTCCCTTTTTACTCAGTACGCCCTTGTTTCCCGAATGGCCGCTGGCCAAATTAAAAAATACTCCTGATGATCTGGCAAAAAAAGTTGTTGCCGTTCTGTTTGAGCAACAGAGCATAATGAGCCAGGAAGGAACAGGCCTGGCCGGGCGATGGACTATTCCACAAAACTATCAGTCCGTTCATACGCTGCTGAGGGAACTGCGCGTCGGACCATATAAAAATTACGGGCTGGTTTCCATTCAAGAGGCGGCAATACAGCATTGGCCTGCACTATTGGCATTATTTATTCTCGGAATGCTGCTGGCTGTTTTTGCTCTGTATTCCACTCGGTTGAACAGACGTCTCAAAATGTCTCAAAAAAGAGTTGAGCAGGAATTGATCGCACGTCAGGATGAAGAAGCCAGGAGAAAAACAGTGGAAAACATGGTGCGGCATGAATTCCGATCTCCGGTCATTTCTATACTCAGTGCGTTGAATCTGCTCGAAGAAGTCGTCAGCTTAGAGCCGGAAGAGGAAGAGGTTCTGCAGTTGGCAAAAGAGGCTGGTGAACGGGCGATGAAGTCCATTGATCTGCAGCGAATGCTTAATACGATTGAAAACGGGACCTTTGTGCCTCCGGATACAGCCGTGGATTTGCCGGAGCTTGTCCGGGAAGTGCTAGCCGAATATACGGAGCAAACCCGGCTCATGGAAATATGTTGGGAGCTGCGTATTCCTGAAACGGGAGTGTCCGCTCAAACAACAACGCATGGCGACAGGCAGCTGTACGCGGTGCTTTTATCCAACCTGTTTCGCAATGCGTTGGAAGCCGGTCCGCTGGGTTGTACGATCCGGATAGATATTGAGAGCGGCTCTAGTCCCATCATCTGCATCAGCAATCCTGCGGTGGTGCCGGAAGAAATTCGCGAATGCTTCTTCGAGCGCTTTACCACCGCCGGCAAAAACCATGGAATCGGTCTGGGAACCTATCTGGTGAAAATTATCGCTGAAGGACACGGCGGAAGCGTGAGCATGCGTACCAGTGAAAAGGAAGGAACGGAAATCCGGGTGATATTTCCCGTATCCGGATAAACCGGAAGGGAAAGCTCGTTTTATATCAGACCAAGATCGTGCATTTTTAAATACAGTTCGCGGCTGACCCAGGCGTCTGTGGCTGCATAGTCGATTTGCCGTTTTGACAACGGCCGGGCCTCCCAGTTTGAACACTGGGCGGACTTGGAAATGCGGTAGCCCAGCAACGAGGCGGTCAGGTTACGCAATCCGCTGCGTTCAAAACCTTTCTCCAGCGCCGTGGTACCAAGATCGACGAAACCCGCTTCTGAAAAACTCGTCAGGCGCTGCAGCTCCAGAATATCGTCATGTACGGCCACACCGGCTTTGACGATTTTGGGTGTTTCCAGAAGGTGTAGCAAACCGTTGTTCAATCCGACGGAATGCAAACGAAATAAAAACGTTTGATTTGATCCGGCCAGCTGGAGGAGGGCAGGAAGATTGCTTTGACCTTTTTTGAAAGTGGGCCGGGTTTCAGTATCGAAACCCAGGACGGATTCTTTGCGAAGAGTTGCTACAGCGGACTTTAAATCTTCATGCGTTTCCACGAGCCGAATGGGACCGGTAAAACGTCGGAGTGGCAGAGCGTTTATTTCATCTTTACTGAGCGTATTCATGATATTGAAAGGGACAAAAACATTACACCAAAGCTGGTATATGAAAAAAGTATGGGGTACGGTAGTAAAGATTTTGCGCTTGTATGCCGCACTTCCATCAACTCCGTATATTCCTGTAATATTAGCATGTGACAGGCCCCCCAGGCAAGAAGGAATGGGGAGTAAAATTATGGGAATACGAAAAAATTACTACAGGTGGTGAAAAAGCGTGGAAACTGCTTTGCTCTTAACCAACTGATTTGAAATGCAGGACGTTTTTAACGTAATGTTTGATTTGTTCTTCCGTGCCGTTCCGGGATTGCTCGAAAAGGAATCTGACGCCGGCTTCGGACGATTCATTATCGGTTTTAGTTGTGACGATCTCTCCGCTGACCAGAAGTTCATGCGTGCTGGATCCCAGAAAAAAACGCAGTTGCAACGGTGTTTCAGGCTGGATGAGTTGCGCATGGGCATGCGTAAGGTGCTCAATGGATATTTTGCATCCTTCGGCGCTCAAATCGAGAACCACACCCCGTACAATCTGGTCGTCGATTTCCGCCTCGCATTCGATGAAGGTCTCGATCCGTTCACTTTTCCGCAGATTGACAGTCTCCAGCGCACTGGGAAAGGAAATGAACAGCAGCGGAGCAGGGCGAAGCGTATGGCTGAGAACTGTGGAACGAAAGCCGTAAATTTTTCCTGAAATCAGAAAACGTAAAATCAGGTTGCAGCGCGAGATGAGTTTTTCGCGCAGACCGGGAACCCCTGGCATCTGCAGAATCAGAAATTCTCCCGGCTTCATCCCCAGGTAACGGCATTTGAAACGAGGGTCACCGGTGCTCAGCTGGGCTTGCAAAACAAGACCGATGGGGATTTGCACGTCCCAGGTAATAGATTCCGAAGCATTTGAACGAGTCATACGTATTGTCTCAGACCAGGTGTCGCTGGTAGTGTTGCCTGTGATCGGGAGATTGGCAGTAAAATATCCACCTCTCCAACAATTTATATCATGGGAAAATGACTTCGGCAACGCACTATGATGACTGTCTTCAGACAAAGACTCTAAAGCATCGAATCGGTTGGCCGAAAAGTAATATGAGAAGTCCTGGTCGGCATGTGTCATCTTGTGTCCCAGATATGCTGCCGGCTGAAAAAGCTTAGCAAAAAGGGCGTGGAAGTGAAATACTCTTTTCGGATAATCATACTGCTTGTTGGAGCGGTATTACTGGTCGGCGGTTGCACTAAACCGTCCCCTGATCCGCTGTTTCCGACGCGTGAGCAGCTGTATGCCAAAGAGCTGGAATCACTCAGGGACGTGGCGGAGCTGGAAGCAACTGCCGTCAGCGATACCATTGCAATCAACGACTATCTGGATACTGTGCCGATTTTTGTTTCGCTTCCAGATCAGACAAATTTTTCCCAATACTACCGGCAATTCCTGATTACGGCCCTTGTGAATAAAGGCTACCGGGTCTCGGAAACTCAGGAGGACCTGCTGGTGCTCTCCTTTACTCTGAAAGACCGCATCCTGCTGACCACACAGCTGTCCTTCGACAACAAGTACCTTATGCGTGATTCGCGGGTATACTTTGCCGGACCGCCGACTTTGAGCAAAGAAGCTGCAGATGCCGTCTGGCAGCAATATACGCGCCGTAAGCCGGCGTATATCCGCTGAGAATCAGCTCATAAAATCTGCAACACTCCCCATAACACCGGCAGCGTGACGATCAGTCCTGCGGTGCTCACCACCCAGCATGAGTTGGCGAGATCGAGGTCAAGATCATACAATGAGGGCGGGACGAGTGCGAAGAAGGCCACGGGCATGGAGGAGCAGATCAGAATGACTTTCAACGGCAGACCATCCATCAGTTGTCCCAATCCGAGCAGGTAGCCGAGCCCCGTAACAACCACGGGTACGCAGATAAATTTTATCCCCAGAATACAAAAGCCTTCCCGAAGGTACTGGCTGATGCGCGAAAAGCGCATTGCCATGCCGATGGAAGCCAGCAGACAGATGGTGCCCACAGGCACAAGAATCGATGTCAGCGTCGCACACCAGCCGGGCCGTGGGATTCCAGCCAGGTTCAATGTCGTTCCCAATACGATGGCCGTCAGAATGGAAAGAACGAACGGATCCGTCAGCACCCGTCGCAGCTGTGCCGTATGGCTCACGCTGGTTTCGCGCTTTGGAGAAAAGATTTGTGCCGTGGATAAGCCCGCGGTGTAATAATAGACTTCCTCCAGCAGTTTATAAACCGGAACAAGGGCAAAACCAGGCTCCCCGAGCAGAACAAAGCAGATGAGTCCGCCAATGGCTCCAATGTTGGTAAAAGAGCCGCAACAGTAGAGCGATCCTGTCTGCGACCGGGTCAAATGAAAAATTCGGGCGCAGAAATAAGCCAGCACACCGCCCAAAATCAAAGCAAGCAGACACAAAAAAGGCATTGCCGACAATCGCATATCGGGTAGTTTAACCACCCAGAGAGCCAGAAGGAATGCAATGGAAAAAAAACCGATCAGGCCAATTTTTTGGAGAAAAATACGCAGGCCAGTAATGGAAACAGGTAAAACAATGTAGTGTTTTTCAGCCAGAATTTTAACGGCATATCCTGAAGCCAGACCAAAGAACAGTATGCAGAAAGTGAATATGAGCTGGTGCATGTGATTGTTGTCCATTTAATATAAAATCGTTTAAGTACTAAAATGAACTTTTATTTATGAAAAATCAACAGGGATTCTGACAAGTAGGTACGTTCGGTCACATCTGTAAAGAAAGAAAATAGAAGTTTCTGAAACAAATGAAAATCGCTTCCAAGGCAAAAGCGTGGTATGGTCCTTTCAAAAAAAGAAGGCGGTACGAGCAGGGGGGAACTGTACGAAAAAAGGAGGCGAGATATGCGGCGTACTCAGGTTGTCAGGCGGAAGATTGGGATAGTTTTCTTGCTGCTGGCGGTAGGAACGTGGCTGTTCATAGCGCTAACAGCATACGCAGCAGATGGCGATAATTGTCCGCCCAACTATGCGCAAGAGGTGATGGACAGTTATCGACGGCTGCAAATGAAAATATCCGTTTACGAAGACAGTCCGGCATCAGGCAAGGGGATCCGGCTGGGAATCTATCAGGCTCAGGCAGCTTGCGGGCCGGGTGCCACGGAAAAAAATCTCGCCAGACTGGAGCAAGCCGTTACCCAGGCGCAGAAATACGGCGTACAGCTGCTATCGTTTCCAGAACTATACGTGCCCGGATATACGTTGAGTCCGGAGGAAGCCAAAAAAGTTGCTGAATACAAAAACGGCCCGAGCATTACGCGCGCCTGCCAGGTGGCACAAAAATACGGTATGGCCCTTATCGTACCGTACGCGGAAAAGGCGGACGTTGCGGATGCGCCGGGCGGAAAGCTCTACTACGACAGCATCGCGGTGATTGATTCCACGGGGAAGTTGCTCTCCAGCTACAGAAAAACACATCTTTACGGCCAGCAGGAGCGGGATAACTGGGCCTTTGGCAACGAACTGTCCGGGGTATTCGAATTAAATGGATTTCCTGTGGGCGTGCTCAATTGCTATGAATGCGAATTTCCGGAACTGTCACGTATTCTCGCACTCAAAGGGGCGAAGCTGATTGTCGGTCCCACGGCTGCTGACGGATATTATACGCTCCCCAACGGCCAACGCAGCGATGTGCCGTATCCGGACGTATCCACCATTCTTTTTCCGGCCAATGCCTACGCCAACAATATCTTTTTTGCCTATTCCAATCGAGCGGGCTACGAGCATCGCGGAAAAGACGAATGGCATTACAGGGGCAACAGCATCATCATCGGACCCCACGGAGATACGATTGTTGCAGCCAATCATCAGCAGGATACCTTGCTGGTGGCCGATATAATCCCTGGGTATTACGGTATGACGCATCCGGCTCCGGAATATAACTATCTGCGCGACAGGCGTCCCGGTCTGTATCAACAACTGGTGGCGCCGGAGGCCATGGTCAAAGGAAAGGAATGTATCTACCCCGCGTATAAAGACGGCAAAGAGGTGCCGACCCAATAAGAACAGTCGGGGGGGCCGAGGAAGACCAGATGAAGGAAATCAGGGCAGGGGAGTCGTACGCTTCTCTGCCTTATTTTTGAAGTGTTGAAAAAATTCCCCCCCAAACGCCAAAACGCTCGCTTAGGAAATAAGCGAGCGTTTTGGGGAAATTCTTGCCCTGGCGACGACCTACTTTCCCACAGACTCCTCTGCAGTATCATCGGCGATGGAGGGCTTAACTGCCGTGTTCGGAATGGGAACGGGTGTACCCCCTCCTCCATGACCACCAGGACAAAATATATAAGTTCATAGGGAAGAAGAGAAAAGCAAGAAAATAAGACTCACGACCTATTAGTACCGGTTAGCTGAATACATTGCTGTACTTAAACTTCCGGCCTATCGACCACGTAGTCTACGTGGGGTCTTTAGGGCAAAGCCAGGGAGACCTTATCTTGAGGCAGGCTTCCCGCTTAGATGCTTTCAGCGGTTATCCTTTCCGATCATAGCTACTCTGCAATGCCGTTGGCACGACAACAGACCCACCAGCGGATCGTTCACCCCGGTCCTCTCGTACTAGGGGCAACCCCTCTCAAGTCTCCTGCGCCCACAGAAGATAGGGACCAAACTGTCTCACGACGTTTTAAACCCAGCTCGCGTACCACTTTAATCGGCGAACAGCCGAACCCTTGGGACCTGCTTCAGCCCCAGGATGTGATGAGCCGACATCGAGGTGCCAAACCGCGCCGTCGATGTGAACTCTTGGGCGCGATCAGCCTGTTATCCCCGGCGTACCTTTTATCCAATGAGCGATGGCCCTTCCATACGGGACCACCGGATCACTAAGACCGACTTTCGTCCCTGCTCGAGATGTCTCTCTCACAGTCAAGCTCCCTTATGCCTTTGCACTCAACGGCTGGTTTCCAATCAGCCTGAGGGAACCTTTGCATGCCTCCGTTACTTTTTGGGAGGCGACCGCCCCAGTCAAACTACCCACCAGACACTGTCTCCAAACCGGATAACGGTATTGGGTTAGAGTCTTAAACTAGCAAGGGTGGTATTTCAAGGGTGGCTCCACAAACACTGGCGTGCCTGCTTCAAAGCCTCCCACCTATCCTACACATGCTAGCCCAAAACCCAATGTCAAGCTATAGTAAAGGTGCACAGGGTCTTTCCGTCTTTCTGCGGGTAGACGGCATTTTCACCGCCAATTCAATTTCACTGAGTCTCTAGCTGAGACAGCGCGGAGATCGTTACGCCATTCGTGCAGGTCGGAACTTACCCGACAAGGAATTTCGCTACCTTAGGACCGTTATAGTTACGGCCGCCGTTTACCGGGGCTTCGGTTCGAAGCTTCGCTTGCGCTAACCTCTCCCCTTAACCTTCCGGCACCGGGCAGGCGTCAGACCCTATACGTCGTCTTGCGACTTAGCAGAGTCCTATGTTTTTAGTAAACAGTCGCCACCGCCATTTCTCTGCGGCCCTCGCGGGCTGAGCAAGTAAATTGCATCACCCTCAAGGGCACCCCTTATCCCGAAGTTACGGGGTCATTTTGCCGAGTTCCTTAGCTAGAGTTCTCTCAAGCGCCTTGGGATACTCTCCCCGCCCACCTGTGTCGGTTTGCGGTACGGTCTGATTGCACTAAACTTAGAGGCTTTTCTTGGCAGCATGGGCTCAACCACTTCAGGACTAATGTCCACGGCATCGTGTCTCGGCGTTAAATAGCAGCGGATTTGCCTACTGCTCCACCTACGCACTTACACCAACATCCAACAGTTGGCTGGCCTACCCTTCCGCGTCCCCCCATCGCACATGCAATCAGGTACGGGAATATTAACCCGTTTCCCATCAGCTACGCTTTTCAGCCTCGCCTTAGGGGCCGACTCACCCTGGGCAGATTACCTTTACCCAGGAAACCTTGGGCTTACGGCGAACGAGTTTCTCACTCGTTTTATCGTTACTCATGTCAGCATGATCACTTCTTTGCAATCCAGATAGCCTTACGACACACCTTCATCTCGCAAAGAACGCTCCCCTACCACTCGTACTAGGTACGAGTTCAAAGCTTCGGCACCATACTTAGCCTCGTTACATTTTCGGCGCAGGATCATTAGACCAGTGAGCTATTACGCTTTCTTTAAAGGATGGCTGCTTCTAAGCCAACCTCCTGGCTGTCTGAACAATCCCACCTCCTTTCCCACTGAGTATGGATTTAGAGGCCTTAGCTGTTGATCTGGGCTGTTTCCCTTTCGACCTTGGACCTTCGCACCCAAAGTCTGACTCCCAAGATCTGGACCGCTGGCATTCGGAGTTTGATAGGGTTTGGTAACCTGGTGGGGCCCCTAGCCCTTTCAGTGCTCTACCTCCAGCGGTAAACTCTTGAGGCTATACCTCAATATATTTCGGGGAGAACCAGCTATCACCCGGTTTGATTGGCCTTTCACCCCTATC
>OY762289.1:1515000-2692500 GCA_963665495.1 Desulfovibrionaceae bacterium | reverse complement strand
CTGTCCGCGAGGCTGCCCTTGTCGAAGACTTGCAGAAAAAGGTTGATGACTTCGATGTGGGCCTTCTCGGCCTCGTCCAGCAAAAGGACGGAGTAGGGGCGGCGGCGTACGGCTTCGGTCAGCAGTCCGCCTTCGCCGTAGCCCGCGTATCCGGGAGGCGCGCCGATAAGGCGGCTGACGCTGTGGCGTTCCTGGAATTCGCTCATGTTCAGGGCGATGAGCGCGGATTCGTCGCCGAAGAGCAGGTCGGCCATGACCAGGGCGGTTTCTGTCTTGCCCACGCCGCTCGGACCGACGAGCAGAAACGCTCCCAGTGGCTGGTTGGGATTTTTGAGGCCGGATTTGGCGGCCTTGAGATTCTTCCCAATGATACGCAGCGCGTTGGGCTGGCCCTTGATTCGCTGAGATAGGTTTGTTTCGATATTCAGGACCGAACGCGCGTGGTCGCGCAAGACCTTGCCCAAAGGGATGCCGGTCCAGTCCGAGACCACCATGGCCACGGTCTCGGCGTCCACCTCGAAACGTATCAGGGGCTGTTCTCCCTGCTGTTCGCGCAGCGAGCGCAGCGTACGGTTCATTTCGTCCTGGTCGGCGTCGTCGGACTCGGTGGGCGTTTCCTTGCCGTTGAGCTGCTGCAGATCGGCATGGGACTGCCGCAAGGCCAGCAGATGGTGGGCCAGCGTCCGCTCCTTGTTCCAGCGTTCCTCCAGGCGGGTGGCTTGGGGCTTCAGGGTTTGCAATTGCTCCCAGGCCTGATTCAAGGCCTCCGCATCCACGCCCGCGCCGTTGTGCGTATCCGCATGCAGGGCTTCGATGTGGCGCCTGATGGAAAGGATGGCGTGTTCTTTGTCTTCCAGCACCGCGGGTTTGTGGGTAAGGCTGATACGTACGCGCGCCGCGCTCGTATCCAGGAGGTCCACGGCCTTGTCCGGGAGCAGGCGGCCCGAAATGTAGCGGTGCGAAAGTTCGGCCGCGGCCACCAGGGCTTCATGGCGGATATGGACTTCGTGGTCGCGTTCGTAGCGTCGTTTGAGCCCGCGCAGGATGTCGATGGTGGCTTCCACGCTGGGCTCTTCGATTTTTACGAGCAGAAAACGCCGCGAAAGGGCCTGGTCCTTTTCGAAATATTTTTTGTATTCGGGCCAGGTTGTGGCGGCAATGGTACGGAGTTCGCCCCTGGCCAGGGCGGGTTTGAGAAGGTTGGCGGCATCGGATCCGCCTGTTTTCCCTCCGGCGCCTATAATGGTGTGCGCTTCGTCGATGAACAGGATGATGGGGGTGGCGCTTTCGCGGATGCCGGCGATGACCGCCTTGAGCCGGGCTTCGAATTCGCCTTTCATGCCGGCCCCGGCTTCCAGGAGGCCGATATCAAGCGTCATGATATTGACGTTCTTCAGGGGCGCGGGCACGTCGCCCGCGGCAATACGTTGCGCCAGGCCTTCGACCACTGCTGTTTTGCCCACCCCGGCATCCCCCACAATGATGGGGTTGTTTTTCCTGCGCCGGAGCAAGATGTCAATAAGCTGGCGCATTTCCCGATCACGACCAAAGACCGGATCGATTTCCTGGCGCGCGGCTTTTTCGGAGAGATTGACGCAGAATCGTTCGAGGGCTTCCTGGGGCGAAATGCCGTCGCCGGAGCGGGAAGACGTGTCGGCCAGGGCGGAACTTTGTCCGCTTTCAATGGAATCCTGCGTGATTTTTGAAAATTCACCCAATAAGGTATCGCGGTTGATGGTCCGCAGATAGTGGGCGTACTCCTCTGTGGAACCGGATGCCACCCGCGAGCACAGGGCCAGGAGTACGGCGCCTGAGCGGATGGTTTTTTCCTCCAGTTCCAGGGAGGCGACCAGCCAGGCGTCCTGGAGCAGGTTGATCAGCTCCGGAGACATGGCAGGGCGGCCGGTGTTGCCTTTGTTGAGCGCCTGAACCGCATTGTTCAGAACGGGAAGCAGGGCGGCCCGGTCCAGTCCGAAGCGTTTGAGGATACAGGCTATATCCGCATCAGGAGCCTCGACCAGCTGGGAAAAAAAATGGACTGGACTGACTTCAAAGAGTCCCAAAAGCCCGCAATCCGCCGCAGTTGCTTGCATTTTCTCCAGGCAGTAGGCATTGAGCCGTTCCAGAAGGATAGAGATGTGCACTTTGGCCATGTCAGGGAACACCAGCTAAGGTTGTAAGGTTTCTCTTTGCGCTTGAGAAATAAAACCAGGAGGCTTGTATCCTGCGCACAAAACGTGTAATTTATTATCTACCTCAACTTGTAGTATGAAACGGGCGCTTTGAAAAGGAGAGCGAGAGGCTTATGGACGAAAGTAAAGAACGTTTGGACAATGAGCTCCTGCAACTGGTCACGTTTTCGGTGGCCGGTGAGGAGTTTGGAGTGGATATTTTTAAGGTCCTGGAAATTATCAGGATTATGGAAATAACCAAAGTTCCCAACTCACCGGCATTTGTCGATGGGGTCATCAACCTCCGCGGCAAAGTAATTCCCGTGATTGACTTGAGGAAACGGTTCGGGATGTATCCGAAAGAACACGATCACAATACGCGTATCATCGTATTTGAAATCCGCAAAACAATTGTCGGATTTATCGTGGATTCGGTTTCGGAGGTCCTGCGCATCAAGGCCAGCACCGTGGAACCGCCGCCACCAGTTATCGGCGGGTTGGATTCCGAATATATCAGCGGCGTTGGCAAGCTGGAAGAGAAGCTTTTGCTGCTTTTGGATCTCAACAAGCTGCTTACTCTCCACGAAACAGAAATGCTCGAAGGTTTTTAGTCCTTTCTTTCCGGCCTGCGCGGGGAAGAAACTGGACGCATTACGGAGTATAGACCGTAATCTCCTTTTTGAGGAGGTTACGGTTTTTATATTGAATTTCCAGGATATATTTACCAGGAAGATCGTCAGGCGCCACTTCGATGGTGTTTGTCGTGACCACTCCCATCCGAACGGTGAACAAGCCCGAGCTGGTAACGCCTCCGGGGCGCGAAACTTTTAAATCCAGATCCACGGGCTCCCCTCCGGGTTCTCCTTCCAAGACATATGAAATACTGAAAAAGGTGTTCTCCTGAATAGGCAGCTTGGCGCTTGTATCAATAAGGCTGATATTGGATAGCTTGGCGGCCTTTTCACTTCCATCCGGTGGCGAAGTCACCAGCACAATTTTTTCATCATAGCGATACACTCCGTAATCAAGGACCTTCAGCTGTTTGATTTCCAAGGCCTGTGCGGACGCAGCCATGGCTAAAAGAAACAGGAACAGTGTCATGACGCTGATGGCTTTTCTCATGGCGTGCCTCCGAATACGGGTTGTCCTTTTTGTGGGTGTCGGAAAAATATGCATTGTATAACCCACTAGTATCTCGAATTTATTTAGTTATTTTCTAGATTTTTTCATTTGTCAAGTCTTTTCGGCATGTTGATAGGAAATTTTTTCCGGATCCAATAAACTGGCACGTTCCTGGCAATAAGGGATTCGAGAATTAATCTTGAATGTCGATAACTTGGATTAATGATAAAAGGAGATGGCGTGATGAAAAATTTATTTGTTCTTATCGTGCTGCTATTGGTGTTGGGATTGAGCACAATCAGTTCCGCTTTTGAAGTTTCCGTCGGCACCCCGGTTAAGGATGGCGGTTATCATTCAGGCGAATTTCACACTGTCCAGTTACAGAACGAGTCTGCCAAGGATGGCAAGCGCGTCGCCGTTGCAAAGGCTGAACAGGACGTACGCAATAATACGGCGAAGCAGTAGTTCCGGGCATAATAAGCTGCATGGAAGAGAGTGGCAAGGGTTAACCATTTTTTCCTGCAGCGCTTTTATGCGCGGAACAGGGTCTGGGCGAACAGACGCAGTGCAATTGGATCAGGAAATTTACTTGTTCAATGTGTATCGCCAGCCGATTGAAAGAGGATAGGAGAACAGCCGCGAACAACGGGAAGCAGGCATAAGCGGTACGAGATATCGTTGCGCCGGATAACCGTTCAAGACACTTGTCGGGGGAGACATGTCAAAGCGAATAGTATTCGCCCTCATTTTATGCTTGAGTATTATCGGGGGCGTCACGAACAGCGCTCTGGCCAAAGAGTACAACGTACGCTCGGTCATTGCCATGGACTACGACACGGGAAAAATTCTTTTGGAACAGAATGCGGACCAGAAAATTGCTCCAGCTTCGTTGACCAAGGTTTTGACCCTGTACATTCTCTGGGAAGAAATTGAAGCCGGGCGTGTGAAGCTGACAGACAAGGTCAAGGTAAGCAAACTGGCCGATCAGACCGGTGGTTCCACCATGAACCTGAAAAAAGGCGAACGGGTGACCGTACGGGAACTTATCAAAGGCATGGCCGTGGCGTCAGGCAACGACGCCTGTGTGGCGGTAGCCGAATATCTGAGTGGTTCCGTGTCCCGCTTTGTGAAGCGCATGAACAAAAAAGCCAAAAAGCTGGGTTTGTCGCACAGCTATTTCGCCACCCCCAACGGGTTGCCCGCCGATAGACAGCTGACCACGGCCCGTGACATGCTGACCCTCGGTTCAGCTTATGTTTCGCGCTTTCCTAAGGCGCTGGCCATTCATTCGTTGCCCTCCATCACGCATAATGGGTACACCAGGCGGAATTCCAACCATTTGCTGGACAGATGCGTCGGTGTGGATGGTCTGAAAACAGGCTATGTCAATGCCTCCGGTTTTAATATTATTGTGACCGCCAAGCGTAACGGTCACCGCATCATGGCCGTCGTATTGGGAGGAAGGACAAAAACGCTCAGGAACAACGCGGCTGAAGACGTGCTGGAAACATGTTTCGCTTCAATCAAACATGACAACATGCCTAAATACGTGCAGGCCAAGCCCGAAAAACGTCCAGCCGTGGTGGCTCAACGTTCTGAGCCGGTCCAAAAAGCAAAAATCGGCCAAACCAGAACCCGTGCGCGGATAGGCTTGAGCGACGAAGCCATGGTTGATCTGATTGCCCAAGCCACTGTATCAGAAGCGCAGGCACAGGCGCAGACGGCCAGTGCTACGTATTCCATTCCGCTGCAGTCGCAACAACCAAAGCGTAAGCACGGATTTTACAGTCCGGAGCAGACCAGGGTCCGCGGAATGTATACGCTTCACGAAAGTTCCTGGCAGGATCTGGAGAGTGCGGCCGAGCGTGCGCGCGTATTGAGGAGCAAAGGGTTCAACGCGCGGATTCGCCGGGTTGATCTTGGCGGCAAAGGGGTCTGGCACCGGGTGCTGATCGGTGATTTCGACAACTGGGATTCGGCCACCCGCTTCAAGCGCAAACTGGCGCGCTATGGTCTCGGGCATGCGGTCATACTCCGGCAGTTGGGGTAGTTTCCTGTTCTTCATGTAGCATGGTAATTTCTGGAGTTGCAACGCTGCTGCAAGCTGCCTGAGTGGATGCTATCCGGTAACATATGACGGAAACACAGAAGGAGGCGAAATGGGTTTTGCAACTCTTCGTGATATTCCGCAAAAAGCCAGTGTCCATATTTATGGAGCCGGCGCAGCAGGAAGGCAACTGAAGAGACGTATCCAGCAGGAACGCAGCGACGTTACCATTGTCAATTTTTTGGATACCTACAAACAAGGCACGCTGGAGGGGCTTGATATCATCAGGCTGGACAGTCTGCCTGTTCACGGTCCGGAAGGTCTTGTGCTGGTCGCCTCAACACATTGGAGCGATATCTGTACGGAATTGGAACGACGCTCATTTGCCACTCCCCTGGTTTTTGAGCCCGGACCAAGTAATGTGGCGGAATATCGCTGGCTGGGCGCGAAGTTGCATCGACTTCATAGGGAGCAGCGGCTGTGGGTGGTGAGCGGGCAAGACTTGCCTCAAAATGCCAAGGTGTCCATTCTCGGGCGTGACAGGGCGGGTAAAAAAGCCCGTAAGGAACTTCGCGCATCCAGACCTGATCTTGAAATCGTTTCCTATCTGACCTTTTCAGCCGGAGGGACGTTCGACGGTCTCCCCGCTCGACATATTGAGCCGGAAGATATTGCAAACGAACCGGGAATAGCGATTCTGGCAGGGCACTATTGGGAAGAAAGCGCAATGCGCGTGTTGAATAGCGGAGTCGCATCGGCGCAGGTATACGAGCAGTACGGAACGATCCGGGATTGCGTGGTGCTGGATCAGGAAAAGGTGATTTACGTTAATGTGCCCAAAGCCGCATCTTCCAGTATTAATCAAGCCTTTCTGCAGTATGCCGGCTTTGATGTAGCAGATCCGCATCTCCCCATCCCGGACGGCATTCGAAGAGATATCGATCTGCGGGATCCTGCTTTTGACGACTATCTAAAGTTCAGCATCGTTCGCCATCCGTGGGAGCGGATTTTTTCCGGTTTCAAGAGCAAATTCGTGCGGCAGGATGAATTTTTTCGGACGCCCTATGGCAAGGAATTCGGATTGACGGAGTTTTCCCTGTCCTGGTTTCTGGATCTTGTGCTGCATACGCATGATCTTGTTACGGATCTGCACTGGCGGCCGCAATGGCGCCTGCTTTGTGATGATGACGGCGAACTTCTGGTAGACAGAGTTATCCGGATGGAAGAGATGGGCAATGAACTGCCGGATCTGCTGCGCGCGTATGGCATCACGCTGGATATTCCGCACCTCAACTCCACGGAATATATTTCCAAACATCGCTGGAAACAGAGCTTCGATTGCCCGGAGGAATATCAGGAGATGTTTTTGGATAAGTTCTTACGGGACTTCGAGCTTTTCGGCTACGAGATGTAGCATTTCTAACGACAAATCTGGCTGCGGGCAGCAGCCATAAAAAAAGGCGGCCTAGCAGGCCGCCTTTTTGTTTCCGATTGCCGTCTGATTCTGCGCTTAGGAATTGAGTTCCTTTTCCTGCGGGAATACCGGCAGGTAGCGGTAGGACAGGCTGAGAATCAGGAAGCCGTAAGCGATGACCAGGAAGGTCGGTGCCCATTCAGCCCAGTTGGGCGAGTACGACTGCCATTTATCAAAGGGCAGTACGGGAATGGCCAGGGCCTGAACCGTGAAGACGTAACGGTTGATGGTAACGCCGATGCAGTCCAGGATGGCTGCGGTGTAAAGCAGGCTCGGCGTATTGCGGATAGACGGAGTCATCAACATGACGGCCGGAACTACGCCGCAGAGGACGATTTCTGACCACAGCAGCCACTGCCCGTAACCGAGTTCCGAGTTGAACATCTGGTCGAAAGTCAGTCCAACACTAGGCAGGTAGCCCGTGGCCCAAGCCCAGGTGTCGATGATTTTGAAGACAATGTAGATACTCAGCATGGTACCGGCGATTTTCCCCATCAAGGCTTTGATGCGGTATTCAACCAGGGTTCTGCCGGTGAGGATTTCCATCAGCTTGCAGACCAGAACCGTAAAGACCGGACCGGAGCCAACAGCGGACAGGACGAACAGGAAGAAGGTCCAGGGCCAGATGAAAAAACCTTCGCGGAAGGCGTAGGGACGGCTGAACAGAACGCCGTACATGCCGCCCAGGGAGCCCTGGTGGAAGAAGGACAGGAACGCGCCCATGCCTGCGAAAAGCGGCATCCATACGTGGAAATTGTGCGCGATCTTGTGCAAGAGTTTGATTTTATCCAGCTGCCTGTTTTCCAGGATCAGCGGGATGTATTCGATGGTCAGCACGCCCAGATAGCAGCTGATGCAGAACATTACTTCAACCAGCATGGAGTGGACATTGGGGTGCCAGAAGCCGAACCACGAACGGGCGGGCTGGCCGACGTCCAGGCCGAGGACGATCATGGCGCCGGAGTAGCAGATGAAGCCGACGATGACCGTGAGGTTGATGATATGCTTGAGCGGATCGATATTCAGGATGTAGCGCAGCAGGCCGGTAAAGAATGCGCCGGCGCCCAGGGCGATAACAGCCAGGTCGAAAGTGATCCACAAACCGAATCCGAAGTAGTTGTCCAGAGCAGTGATGCCGAGTCCGAATCCGAGAATCCAGAGCACGGCGTAGGTTCCCCAGACAAGGAAAACGCCTATGAAGGCCAACCATCCCAGAAACTGCCAGAAAGAGCAGCGGGGCAAGCCTTCAGGAAACAATTTTTCGTCAATCATGTTTTACCCCTTTGGCCTAAGGTTAAGCCTTCTTCTCGTCTTCGAGGAAATGGTTGCCTTGTTTGCGTACCCATTCACGCTCGGAGATGTAGTAAACTTGAGGAAACATGCCCAGCTGTTCGAGCAGGCGGAAGGCATGCGGATTGATCTTTTCGTGCAGCTCTTTGGTCAGCGTGTACCCGGGGGGAACATCTTCGCCGAAGAGTTCCTCTTCTTCCGAGGTATGCGGGTGAACCTGGCCGAAGAGAATCTTGTATTCTTCTTCGCTGGGTTCTTCAGAGAACAGCACCTGGTGCACTTTGTGCTCGGGATCCATGAAGTTGCCGAACATGATGGCGCCATTGGGGCAAGCATCCGTACAAGCGGTGACGTACGCGCCATCCGGAAGCGCTTTGGGATCCTCGCCGGCCAGGCGGGCGCGATCCTGAGCTTCCATCCAGCGATGGTGGCAGAATGTACATTTTTCCACCACGCCGCGCGGGCGTACGGAAGTGTTGGGCGTCAGGGTTTTTTCCATGCCCTTTGGCCAGTACGGATCGTACCAGTTGAAGTAACGCGCGTGGTACGGGCAGGATGCCATGCAATACCGGCATCCGAAGCAGCGCGGATAGATCTGGCTGACGATGCCGCCGTCTTCATCTTTTTTGGTGACCGTCGCGGGGCAGACAGGCACACAGGCAGGCTGGCCGCACTGCATGCACGGGCGCGGCAGATAGGCAACGTCCGAATTCGGGAAATCCTTGCCGTTGTTGAGCTGATACACCAGCATCCAGGTGGTGGTCCGCATCTTGTTGGACATGTCCGTGGTGTGTTTGGCAAGGTCCAGTCTGTAGGAGAACGCGACGTTGTTTTCGGCCTGGCAGCTCACCATGCACGCGCCGCAGCCCGTGCATTTGTCCAGGTCTATGACCATTCCCCATCGAGTCGTATAATGTACGTGTTCATATCCATGCATGGTTGAAACACCTTTTGCTTAGATTTTCTTAATTTCGACTTTGGTGTCCGTCCAAACAGGGAGGCCGGTTTCAGGCTCTTTACCCAGGGTAAGGAGCGCCGAAATGTTGCTGCCCTTGTCTTTGGTGAACTCATCAAAGGCCGTATGGCCAAGGCCTAAGGGAGCTGCCACAACATCGTCCATGACACCTTCAAAAAGGTTGACCATGACGGTGAAAGAGGCGCTGCTGCTCGATATGGCAACTTTCTGTCCCTCGGAGACGCCGAGCTTGGCCGCAGTTGCCTTGTTCATCTGAACAAAGGAGTAGCTTCCTTTCAGCTGGGTGTCGGGGATGGTCTTGAGGTTGAAATACGGCGTGGCAACGTTGCCCGTACCGTAATTCAATTTGAACATGGGAGCCAGGGACAGGCCTTCGGCTTTGTCTTTGAGAGGCAGCGAAGCTGCAAGCAAAGCAGGCCTGAGGTTGAGTCCCGAACTGGGAATCTGCGTATTGGACTGAATGTACTTGCCAAGCAGATCGTCGAAAGAGGAACCGAGCTGCTGGGTGCGGGCATCCAGAACGTCTTTGAAGGAACCGTATCCGAGATCCATGTTCAAGGCTTTCGCCAGGGCCAGGATGACATCGCCGGTAGGTCTTGCATCCACAAGCGGTTTGACCACCGGGAAAACCGGGCTGTAGAGCCCGAAGCCGATGCCGTATGGATTGATGACGTCGTCAAAGCGTTCGAGCCCCATGGGAGACGGAAGCACGAGGTCGCAGAGCATGGCGGTTTCATCCAGGAACTGCGAGAAGCTGACCTTGAGAGGAATGCTCTTCAGCGCCGCGGTCATTTCCTTGGGCTGCGGCAGTCCGTAGGCCGGGTTGGCTTCGTAGACGAACAGCATGGCCGGGGCTTTGTCTTTCCCTTCCGCGATGTTGGCGAGGAAGCTGACGGGATCCCTGCTCAAAATGGCAGCGCGGTCCATGGCAGCCTTGATGACTTTGGGAATATCCGGAATGGCCTGCATGCCGCCGGGTTTGTTCAGGCCGCCGAGCAGAAGGTTCAGTGCGATGCCGGCGATGATGGTGGCGGTGCTTTCACCCTGTCCGATGGGCGAGCCAACGACAACCACCGGCTTGGAGGCTGCTTTGAGCTTTTTGGCCAGAGCGGTGAGGGCCTCCGGAGAGACACCGGTGAGCGCCTGCACTTTTTCCGGAGTGTACTGCTTGACGAATTTTTTGAAGGCCGCAAAGTCTTTGACGCCCGTCATTTTGCTGCCACCGGCTACTGCGGTGTTATCCGTGGCTTCGACGGTTTCAGTCAGGGTGCCTTCCTGAGTACTGACGGTCTGGCTGACAGCGGTTTCTTCCACCACTGCGCCGCCTTCAATCAGCAGGTTGCACAGCCCCAGAGCCAGATAGCCTTCGGTTCCGGGTTTAAGCGGCAGCCATTGGGCTACGGTGCCGGTGTTGTTTTTGACCGGACCGGCATAAATGTACTCGGCCGTGGGCTTTTCTCCGTGCGGATGCGAGGCTGAAAACGCACGGCGTTGCAGCACTGCCGGGCCCCATGATTCCAGGATGTCGGCGCCGATGGCGAGTACCAGGTCGCTGTTGGCGGTGTCATATCCGAGCTGACCTTTGCCGCCCATGGCTATGTTCCAGGCCCGTGTGCCGGCCTGGGCTTCGGAAGGCATCAGGAAAAAGCGGTCGGAGCCGCACTGTTGCGTGAATCCGGAAAGAACTTCGTTGATGGTTCCGTTCTGGTCGCCGCTGATAAAGGCAAGCTGGTTTTTGAGGCCTTTGATGGTCCCCAGTTTTTTGCGCAGCAGTTCCAGAGCTTCATCCCAGGAGATGGAGACAAACGTACCGTCGAGACCTTTTTTCAACGGTCTCTTCACCCTGGCGGGGCTATAGAGAAGTTGTACTTCAGCCGCGGCAAGCGAGGAAATTTTTCCACCGGACAGCGGGTTTACGGGATCGCCCAGAGTACGGACGGGGAGACCCTTTACGGTGCGTACGCGCATGCCGCATGCCGAGGGGCAGAGTTTGCTTGTCGTGGGAATGTAGCCGTTTTCGCCCCGGGGAATTCTCGGAACCCACGGCCAGTTTTGCGTCCAAATCGAAATATCGTCGGTAAGTTTCCATGGAATGGGCGTGAAAAGCGAACCTACAGCGCCGCCCACCAGGAATTGGATAAATCCTCTTCTATCGAGTCCCATACTCTAACACCCCTTATTTATGGCACGTAAAACAGGCGTTGTTCGCATTTGTGTTTTCACGATGTTCCGGAATGGCATGGCACTCCTCACAGGCCCACATCTTCATGGTATCCTTGCTGTAGCCTGTCAGCCTGTTCTGGTTAAATGCAGGAGGCGTGTCCGCTTCAGCAACATTCGGGTGGCAATGGTTGCAAAGCTCAACTTTACTGAAGTCATGACATTCGCCGCATTTTTCCATGTTGTGGACAGCATGGCTGAAAAATACGTTATCCGGCTGTTTCTGGTAGACCAGCCAAGGAACCTCTTTATCGACGCTCAGGTACTTGTCGATATAAGTGGTTTCGGCGGGATCCTCACCCATGGCTTCTGAATGGCAGTCCGCGCACTTCTCGTTGCTGGGAAGTCCGTTGTACGTGCCGTCCTCGTTGAAGTAGTGGCAGTCCTCACAGGCCATGCCACCGTCTTCTACGTGGACGGGATGGCTGAACCTGACAGGCTGGCTTTCCTGGCTGAATAGCGCCTTGGGAAAAATCCACCATCCCACGACCAGAGCCAGGACAATGCCCACGAAAAAGGGTGCGACGCCGCAGCAACTCTTGGAGCACTGAGGTTGGCCGCTCTGATCACAACTGTGTTTTTCCTCCATAACCCTTCCGCCTCGTCTTGCGTTAAATAGAGTTTAAAATACACATATTTTACCTTACCTCGCCCGTCTTTACTACGCACCGGGGGAACATCCTGTCAAGGTGATTTTATTCACAAAAGGTATGTCGCAGGGCTTTGCGGCTTGTTGTTAAGGGGAATTTGAGGACCATTGCCAATCTGTTAATCTCAGCAGGTTTACAAAAACAGGAAAAGCCGAGCTAAGGTAATTCCCGACCAGTTGCAGATCACATCGGGAAATCAGTGGTACGGGCCTTGGGGCCAGGGAAACGATTCTGGCAGAACATAGCTCGGAACCAGGCGTATTATCGCATTTTTTTCATGTGCTTTCTTCTGTTGCTCAAAAGCGTGTTGCGGCGAGCCTGAGGGATTTTTTTAAGACAAATTGAATCAGCCGGAGATGATTACTCGTAAGGCGGGTCTGTTTCCCAGGTCGTGAAGAAATAATTTGTAAAAAGGATTGGAAAAAAACGGCAGGTGTCGCGGGAGCGGAGCGTTGCGTACGTTCTGCTCCCGCTGAATATGGCGCCGGGGAGATCGCCGGTACCTGGCAGCGTGCCAGCCTCTCACCCTCTATCTTTATTCGAAGGAAAACGGCGAGTTGAAATCTTTTAAAAGCGGCAACGCCAGATCTTTGTCGGAAAGTATGGGCTCGTTCTGGTCCGGGAAAGGCCATTCGATGCCGACGTCCGGATCATCCCAGCGCAGTCCCGCGTCATTCTCGGGGGCGTAGGTGTCGTCGACTTTGTAAAGAACCTCGGATCCCGGCTCCAGTGTCAGATAGCCGTGGGCAAAGCCTTTGGGGACGAAAAGCTGCTTGAAATTGTCTTTGCTCAGAGTCACGCCCAGCCATTTTCCGTAGCTGGGAGATCCTTTCCGGATGTCCACCACCACGTCGTAGACAGAACCGTTGATGGCGCGGACGAGTTTGGTCTGCGCTCTGGGCGGAGTCTGGAAGTGCAGTCCGCGTAGAACTCCCTGCTTTTCCGAACGCGCATGGTTGTCTTGCACAAAGTCGGTCGTAATGCCGTGTTCGGCAAAGAGTGTCGATTTGTACGTTTCCAGAAAAAAACCACGGGAATCTTTGTGAACTTTGGGTTCGATGATCCATACGCCGACTAAGTCTGTAGCTGTGAAAAGCACGAGCATCTCCTGCAATTGTTTGGAATGATTCGGTTGCAATCAGTTTTGAAAGTCCAGGTTTTCCGGAATAGCTTCTTCTTGAACAGGCATTTCCGTCTGCGGCAGCAGCTGGGAAACCATAAACGTGTCGTAGCCGCCGCTCTCTTTGGAGATGACAACGAGCAGTTCCGGAGAGAATTCGTAGAGCAGGCGGCGTTCGTTGGCAGACGGAGGCGTCACCAGCCCTTGGGGCGAAGTCGACACGGCGGCGCGAATATCTGCCTCGCCTCCGGCCACGGCATTGAATACAGCGACCTCCAAAGCGCTGGAAGACAGCTGTTGCAGGCCGTTTTCCACTGTGCAGCCCGTATAAATTGCGCCGCTTTGTCCGAGCACGGCCGCACCGCTTCCTGCTTTGGTATAGGGCGCGTAGGCGTACGCCGCAGCCTTTCCGGCCGCGGAAATCATGGCGTTCAATTCTTCGTCCGTCAACTCCGTAACAAACCACTTGCGAACCAGCTGGTCATACGTGCCCATTTCAATGATGATGCGCAGACCTTCATTGATCTGACTCAACAGGGCCTGTTCATCCTTGTGGAGCGCGTAATAGACATTTGCAACACTTAAAGGGGTTCCGACCGGGCTGATGTTGTTCAGGCCAAGTTTTCGCATCAAAAAATAGGCGGTTCGGTCGGGTCCGCAATAGGCGTCCACTTCTTCCCGGTACAGCGCCTGAATGGCCTCGGAATCGGTATCATACTGTTTGACGATCAGTCCGCCGAACTCATCCAGGGCCGTCTGGTATATGGACCCCTTGCGTACGGAGGCGGTTTTGCCGCGAAGTTGCTTGACATTGCCGACCCTGTCTCTGTTTTTGGTAAAAAGCCGCGTACGCATGCCCAGAATCGGCTTTTCGTTGAACAGGTAGAGCAGCAGTCTTTGCTGGGTTTTTTCCAGGCCGGAACTGATCTGGATGTCTCCGGCAGAAAGTTCGATCAGCAGGCGCTGCAGGCTCAAGGGGCGTGTCAGAATCTGAATGCCTGAATCCGCAAGGATCCGCTCCAGCAGTTCGAGATAAAAGCCGCTGGCCTTGCCTTCCCGTTCGTATGTAAAAGGGGGGGATGCGTTATCGTAGCCATAGTAAACGCGTTTTGGGATGTCTGGATTCTGCTGGGCAGCAACCGTTGCCGGGGTGAAGAGAGGTATTGCCAGGAGAAACAAGACAAAAAAACACCATCCGGCAACAAAAGGGGGGCTTGGGGCTGGCTGCGTATTGCAGGCATCTGGCGCCGTAACGTTGTTTTTCATTACAAAGGCCTTGTATCCCGGATTGGTTGTTCAGCAAAAATCATTTATTAGAGTATATCGATGTAGAGTCCTTTTGCAACCGCTTTACGCTTGATTTTTTTTGGCTTGAGCCGCGTTTTCATTGAACTGTTTTCTCCACTGCCAGGCAAGCCAGACCACAGGAACCAGCGCCAGCGCCTCAGCCGCTTCCCGAAACAGCCAGGTTTTGCCCGCAATATACAGCCCCGCGCCCGCGGCGCAGGCCAGCAACAGAAACAGCAGCGAACGCAGCGGGATCATCTGGAAACGGACCTGGCAGTATCCCACGGTCATGCAGCCCACGATGGCTTTTGTCAGCACAATGGCCAGACAGGTTCCCATCAGAGGGTCGGATGGAATGAGCACCGCACAAAGGATCAGATTGACCAGCAGACCCAGTACGTAAAAGATCAGAAGCAGATTCTGTTTGCTGACGCTGATCATCAGATAGGCCGCGAGATTATGAATGAAAGCGCACAGCACGGCTGGCACAAGCCAGCGTTGCATCCAAACGGCGTCATGGTATTTGGGGCCGTAGATCAGCAGAATGATACGGTCGCTTTCAATATACAGCACGAACATGACGATGACGGACGCCGCAAGCAGCCAGCGCGCCGTATCCTGGGCCAGATTTTTGAATTCGTCTTTGTTGTGCACCCAGAGGCGGGTCAGAATGGGAAAGAGGACTTTTCCGAGCAGCATGCCGGATACCAGGGAGCAGATGCCTTCCACAGTTTGCCAGGTGACGCTGTACTGGGCGACGCCCTCGGCGCCTGCTGCGTTATTAAGAAAAAATATGTTGATTTTGTTGTAGAATATCGCGGCCACCGACATCAGAGTAAAAACAATGCTGCTCTTCCAGGTCGCCCAGATCGATTTGAAATTGCCGAGTCCCGCCCTGAACTTGAGCCGCCTGATCATTGCGAACGATGCACCCGACATGGTGGTCAGTGTTTCGATGAGCTTGAAAAAGCCCACAGCCAGTGACGGCAAGCCCAGTGCCAGGGCTGCAAGCCCGTAGCCGAAGCCCAGAGCAGCGCCGAGCGAACGCAGCCGGCCTTCCACATCCTGGCGTCCGAGTATCTGAAAAACGACGTAAAAGGAGCTTACCAGTGTTTCCAGGCCCACACCCGTGGCAATGATGATCACCAGCATCTTGAGGCTCGGCGTGTAACCTTGCCAGAAGATGAACCCCAGCATGACGAGCCAGGAAATGCTGAGGATGAAGAATTTGATCAGCGTGAATTGGGTCAGAAGCACTGTGGGGTAGTTGTCCTTGCGGGCCAGCATGGCGGAAAGATGCTGATTGAGGCCGCATTCGGAAACAAAGCGCAGAATCTGTCCGATGCTCATGGCCAGCATGAATTCGCCGAAAGTGACTTCGGACATACGGGCGAGGGAAATTTGAAAAGCAGTCTGAAATAATTCCCGAACCCAGTGTGCGCTGAACAGATAGGCGAATTTTTTGAGAACACGGTGCGAACCGTGCTGTACGAGGGCATTGGTATCAGTCATGTGTGTTCCGCGGCATGTCCGGCAGGTGCGTCGGAATCCATGCGCATTGGTATTACGTTTTGAGGTGCTCGAGGAGGGCGTTTATACGTTCTTTGTGCTGCTTGTAAAGCCCGCGGGCAAAATTAACAAGCTGGCCTTTGACCGTTTCCAGGGCAGGCAATTCGGGGAAATCCTTCAACCCGTACGCCTGAAAGTCTAGCGGGGGAATTGCAAGGGATTTGTCCAGCGAGTTTGAATACCCGGCAATGGTGGCTTCGCTGATGCTCTCGTGGCGCAGCTGCGCTCCGTTTAAGCTTTTGGAAAAATTCAAAACGGAAGAAGGCGTATGGCCTTCGTTCACTTTTTTGATGCTGGTGTTGATTTTTTCCGCCCAGGTGGCAAGCAGTTCGTAACTAGGGGTTATACGTTTTCGTCCGGAAATTTTCGGATCGTTGTAATACTCGCCATGGAGGTAGCCCCGCACAGCTCCGGCGGCTTCGCCATACGCCCTGGTCAGGAGCTTGGCATACCGCTTTTCCCTGGTCAGGGCAAAAGGCAGGGAAATTTTTATCCTGTCCGGCGAGTCCTGGACCAGCCGGAGATACTTGTCCGGAGTGACCCCGATAGTAAGATAGAAGTCATGGACGTGCGTATCGTCGAGCAACAGACCGTGCAGCAAGGCGATACGACCGAGGGTGGCATCGCCGATGGCTTTCACATTGGAAGCCTGGGCTTCGAAACGTTCTTTTTCCTCGTCGATGGCTTTTCTGGCTCCGAAAAAACTTTCGGCCATTTCGACAAGGATTTCTGTTGTCAGCGAATCTGCGAGGTCGTCAATTCCTTTCATCCCGATACTCCGCAACTAGTTGCTGGTACTCTTATAGCTCTAAGCCTTTTTGTGCAAAAAGCAAGGCGGAGCATGCTCTGCCGAACAGGGACCGGATGCGGACTTGATGGACTATTCACGGGCTGGTACACAGAAACATTGTCATCAAAAAGTGTAGGTAAATAGAGGGATGTGATGCGAAAGGAACTTTATGAAAATGTGGTGCGGATCGGAGAGCTCTGTCTGGCCCAATCTCTCCGTGTTGCCACTGCGGAATCGTGTACGGCCGGTTTGTTGAGTGCGGCATTGACCGAGGTGCCGGGCTCGTCGGGCTGGTTTGTGGGGGGCGTGGCTGCCTACTCCAATGAGATCAAGGAGCGCGTACTCGGGGTGCCGTCCGGAATTCTAGCGGCCCACGGCGCAGTGAGTGAAGAAACCGTCCGCGACATGGCTCAGGGGGTGGCCGGGTTGATGCAGACGGATGTGGCAGTGGCCATTTCCGGAGTTGCCGGACCTGGCGGCGGAAGTGTGGAAAAACCGGTCGGAACCGTTTGTATCGCTGTTCTGGCAAACGGTATGAACTACGGCCGGACCATGTATTTCACGGGCGACCGGGCATCCATACGCGAGCAGACGGTGGCTGTGGCCGTTGATGTGCTGTTGCGCCGGTTGGGCTGAAATAAAGGCGAGTACCTATGATCAGGGCTTTTGTCGGATTGCCGTTGCCGGAAGCTTACCAGGAGCAGGGTGCGGTCTTGCGTAAAACCCTGGGGCCTGGGATGCGTTCGAAGTTGAGCTGGGTAAGAAAAGGCAACTGGCACTTGACCCTGAAATTTCTGGGGGATTCCACTACAGAGCAGCTTGAGCGATTGGTTGCGGAATTGGATGGGATCACTCCGGAGGCGTTTCCGTTCCAGGCGGGCGGTGCGGGCGTATTTCCTGTGCCGAAAGGGACGCGGACCATCAGGCCTCGGGTGTTGTGGATAGGGATACGTCAGGGGGAAAAGCAGGTACGTTCTCTTGCCGCTGCGGTGGAATCCGCGGCGACGGCAGCGGGGTATGCCCCGGAAGAAAGAGATTTTTCTCCGCATCTGACCCTGGCGCGTGTCAAATATGCGGAAGCGGACCCTTGGGAAAATGTGCTGTCGACTTTGCAATCCACAGCCTGGCCCCAATGTACGCTGGACCGTTTTGTGCTCTGGAAGAGCGTTTTGGGCCCCGGCGGCCCGGTTTATACGGCGCTTCGTGAATTCACCGCGCGTGCCTGAGGAGTCCTCCCCTCCCCTTGCGTACGCGGAAATCGGAACCGTCAGGCGATGTAATCACCCCGGTTGAACTTGATTTTTTCCGTAACCGCCATGATCTCAAGTTCATCCACCATGTTCTGCAGATCCGAATTTTCTTGGGCCAGATTTGGCACGGTTTCTTTCAACCCCTCAATGTCTTGTTCGATGTTTTCAAGCACACCGTAAGCCTGCCGCAGCCCTTCATCCTGATCCTGAGTCTGCAGCGTTTGGGCATAATTTTCCCATTTGCTCAAGAGGCTGTCGATGTTGTCCATAACCTCACGCTCAGTCGGCATCGTTTCTTGAGTTTCGGAAAGATTTTCCACCTGGAGCATGGAGCCGATGCCTAAGGTTTTGGCTCCAGGAGGAGGAGCTCCAAGCCCCTCCACACTGGCGGAAGTACTGTCTCCGCCGATTTCCTGAGCCAGGACTTCCTGGAAGTTCCCGGCCTCGGAAGAGGTGTTGGACCTGGTCAGTTCCTGCTGCCTAAGGGCATCAAGTTCGTCATTGGTAATCTTCATGGCTCACCCCTGTCACACGGTTTTGTCTAGACTAAGCAATAAGCCTGCCAATTGCTCTTATCGGTTGAAAATCTTGGAAACATCTATTTCGGGCCCACCCGGGCAGGGCATTTTTTTCCGCTTTTTCGGGCTTCCTTTTATGAATAGTTTATGACAGAAAACTCTGGTTGTCTAATTGCGTTGGCCCCTGCAACTGATTATAATATAAGTAAGTCACCAATATTGGTGACGCAACAATCAAGGAGGCTCAAAATGGCACGAATCGCTAAGATTCTTCTGGCCGTGGATTTTTCCGAAACAAGCGAGACCATTACCGAGTATGCAAAAATGCTGGCTTCCAGCATGGATGCCGAAATCCTGGTCATCTACTCTGCGCCGTCGCTTTCGCAGTATGTGGGCTTCCACGTTCCTCCAAGTTCCATTGACAACTTTGTTGGAGAAATTGTTTCCGGTGCTGAAAAAACCATGGAAACTTTTTTGAATGAGAATTTCGAAGGTTTCAAAGTCACTGGAAAGGTGGTGAACGGCTATCCTGCAGAAGAGATTCTGAACATGGCCACTGATGAGAACTGTGATTTGATCATTATGGGCACTCATGGCCGTACGGGCATCGACAGAATTCTTTTTGGCTCGGTAGCCGAAAAAGTTGTTAAATGCTCAAAAATTCCCGTATTGACCGTGCGTCCGTAAACGTCATTTTTGAAGGGAGGACTTTCTGTCCTCCCTTTTTTTTGATTTTCTTCCCGTCTACGTCGACTCCTGATTATTGTTCCGTGCATTCGCCGTTACTGTTGTGAGAGCTACGAGTAATAGCTTTATGGACAGCTTTATGTTTTTGAAAGCTGGTTGCTTTTTGATTTACCTTTTCATCTGTTTTTGTGGGTTAGTACTCTATTTAACATGATATGTTTCTATTTTTGGGTGTAATGGGGGGACTGTAATCACAGTTGTGGGATATTTATCTCTTCTTGCAATTGCTATGCTCGAAACTTTTTGATACATAAGGCTATAACTATCAGAAAATAAAATTATAGGGGTATCCTTACTTTTTGAAATAATTTGTACTGATAGTTGTAACATCATATTTTTTTGAGAAGATATTTTGGGAAAATTGGAGCAGTGCAGACTGGGCAGCAAAAGTTTTTGTTGACAGAAAGAGTAATTTAGGTACGAACAGTATCTTTGATTGTTGATTCTCATTCTCAATATTTGAACAAGTGATTGTCAATCTTCGGGAGGCTCCATGTTGAAGCAACTATCTTTTAGTGCAAAGCTCCTGGCGGGTACGGTCTTTCTGGTTGTTGTTACCGTATTGATAATGGGAGGCATAAACTACTACAGCATACTACAATCCGTTGATAAACTCGGCGCTAGCATGGTGAAGGGAGCAAGCGAGCAATTCGTCCGCGCCATCCAGATGCAGGCGGAAATCACGCAGGAAAAAGTAAACTCCGATTTGCTGCTCATGGACATGGAGGTCAGGCGGGCAGGGGAACTGGCTCTGGATACGGCGCAGCCCATTTCCTGCGACATTACCAACCAGTCCACCGACCACTCTGAAAACGTCACCATACCTGCACTGACCCTGGGCGGGACAGTTCTCAATGGCAATAACGAGCTTGTCGACTCCCTGCAAAAAAATATCGGCGGAACAGCCACCATTTTTCAGGTGCTTCCTGGAAAACTACTGCGTGTTTCGACCAACGTGAAAAAATTGGACGGCCAGCGCGCCTTATTGACGTATATTCCAGACTCTTCCCCTGTGTACCAGACCTGCCTTGCAGGAAAAACGTTCTGGGGCAAGGCCTTTGTCGTCAATGCCTGGTACGTGACGGCGTATAAACCGTTGCGGGACGCCTCCGGTCAGATCATAGCGGTGATCTTTGTCGGGCGTAAAATTATGACTCCGGAATTGCAGAAGTATTTGCAAAATTTTACGGTTACCGGCCACGGGTATGCATATGTCATGGACTCCGACGGAAACTTCATTTTTCATCCGGATCCTGCGGTGATGCGTAAAAATTTCAAGACATTTCCGTTTGGCGAACGGGTTCTGAAGCAGAAACATGGGCTGGTGCGCTACGAATACAATGGAAATAAGGTTACTTATCGTGAATATTACGAGCCCTGGGATTGGAATATCGGCATTGGACTCACGCAAAAACAAATGCTCCAGGGAATGGATAAAGAAGCGCTCTATAATACGTTGTTTAGCGGATTGTTTGCCCTGGTGCTTGGCGTGGTTGTGGCCTTATTGTTGCGGCGAATGCTGGTCAAACCGCTCACGGCCGCCGCACGTGTGGCGCGGAGTGTCGCTGATGGAGACCTGACCGTGCACGTAGCTGCCGGAGGGAAAGGCGAGCTTGGCGCACTCATGCGGGCGCTGGGCGAAATGAAAGACAAGCTTTGTGAGGTCGTCAAAGATGTGCAGAGTTCGTCGGAGTATGTCGCCTCCGGAAGCCAGGAACTGGCGTCCTCTTCCGAGCACCTGTCCAGCGGCGCCAGTGAGCAGGCCAAAGAGATAGTGAGCGTACGCGCTGCCATCGCCGAAATTTCCGACAGTATTCTGCAGAACAGGGACAATACGCTGGAAACCAAAAATCTGGCGCAGCAGGCCGCTGCCAAGGCCAGCGAGGGAGGCGAGGCGGTCAGACGTACGGAAGAAGCCATGGTGCAGATTGCCGAAAAAATATCCATTATCGAAGAAATTGCCCGTCAGACCAATCTATTGGCCCTGAATGCTGCCATAGAAGCGGCCCGGGCAGGAGAGCAGGGAAAAGGCTTTGCCGTGGTGGCCGCGGAAGTTCGCAAGCTTGCCGAGCGGAGCGGCACGGCCGCAGCGGAAATCAGCGAACTTTCCGCATCCAGTGTCGACGTCGCCAGAAAGGCGGGCAAAATGCTTGCGGAAATGGTTCCGGAAATAATTAAGACCGCGGACCTGGTGGAAGAGATCGTCGCGTCCAATGAGGAGCAGAGCGGACGGGCCGGACATATAACCCAGGCCATGGGGCAGGTCGATGGCGTTGTGCAGCAGAATCTTGCAGCCTCAGAAGAAGTGGCCTCCACAGCTGAGGAATTGTCGTCCCAGGCTGCCCAGCTGCAACAAGTCGTGAGCTTTTTCAGCACTGAGAAAGACAGCGTACGGGCTATCGCAACACAAAACGCGGCGACTCGCACCAGGCGGACTCAAAAAGCTGTGCAGGATGATTTTACGAGATTCTGACGCGTTAAACGGTAGTCGGAATAAAAAGTTTTTTTACTCCGGCTACCGCTCCCACTTTTGGGATTCCCCCATGTTACAAACCTTCTCCCTCTATACTGAAGCCTCTCGCTCGAGATTGACTCAAAGGGCTTTCTGTTCTTTACGCAGATCAACGCAGACATTTTGGTTGTATTTCTTGTAGGATCTGCTAACTTAGATCTAGCGCTTTGCACTTTTTTTAAGAAGCATCAGAATTAAAGAGACCGAATAAAGTTCCTGATTGACTTGGGATATAATTCGGGGGGTGTTAATGGCTTCAGGATCGTCTGTCGAACAGGCGTGCATTAATATTGCACGGCTAAAAAATCGTATTGTAGAACTTGACAACAAAGCTCGTTGCTGTTGCGAACCTCCTGGTTCGGACAGTAAAGACAACGACGCTTCGCCCAGTCTTGTCACCATTCTCGGCCGGGAAACTCTTGAAAAACTGCAGAACCATTTTGCTGAAGCTACAGGCCTGCCAAATGTTTTGGTAGACCCTGCCGGAACGATTATCAGTTTGGGCGGCCATCCGGTGTCGCTTTGCATGGATCTGATTCGGAATACAAAGCTGGGGGCATCGCGCTGCCAAAAACACCTGGATAACTATCGGAGAGATGCTAAAAAACAAAGCATTGCTGTAAAATGTTGTCACGCCGGGATTCTTGACGCAGCAGTGCCGGTAGTCGTTCATGACGAGATCAAAGGCTTCCTGTTGACCGGTCAGGTCTTTGAGCACGAACCAGACCGCGAATCTTCCATGAGATACGCGCGGGAACTCGGGATTCCGCCTGATCAATATTGGGAACTGGCGCAGAAAGTTCCCATCATGAGTCGTGAAAAAATCAATTCCTCTGCCAAGCTGCTGCAGTTTTTTGCCAATGAACTTGCAGACAGAGCGATGACGAGTCTCAAATTGCGTCAGGCAATGGAGCAGCGCTCCGAAGTGGAAGAAAAATTACGTATCGCGAATGCCCGCCAGGAAGCCATAATTGACGCCATTCCAGGATATGTCTGCTTTGTTGATAACGATTTCATCATACAGGATGCCAATAAAAAGTTGCAGGAATGCTCGGGGATGCAGGATAAGGAAAGCATTATCGGGCGTCCCTGTTATGAATTGTTTTCGGACTACTCGGAACCTTGTCCCTATTGCGTCGTCCCGCAGGCACTTGCCTCCGGACTTCCTGTCGTACGCTCTTCCTGTTTCGGGGATTGTTTGCCCGACGACAAGAAATATCGTTTTTTTGTCGCACCTGTAAAAGATGCGCAGGGTGAAACCATCGGGGCGGTTGAAGCCATTATGGACATCACCGATCTGAACCTGGCCCAGGAAGCGCTCAAGAAAAGCGAAAGCAAATATTACGAACTGTACAGCCTTGTCAGGTTGATGGCGGACAATGTCCCTGACTTGATTTGGGCTAAAGATATGGAGAACAACTTTCTCTTCGCCAACAAGGCCATTTGCGACAAGCTGCTCAAGTGTGACTCTACGGAAGATCCTTTGGGCAACTCGGATATATTCTTTGCAAAACGCGAACGGGATAAGGGGCACCGCCATACCTTTGGCGAGATATGCATCAATTCCGACGAAATAGTCAAAGAAACCCGTGAGGCAGGCCGTTTTCTGGAAGACGGCCTGGTTCGCGGGAAATACCTTGCCCTGGATGTGCATAAAGCGCCTTTCTATGCGCCTGACGGCAAAATGATCGGCACGGTGGGTGCGGGAAGGGATGTCACCGAAGACATTCGCTTGCAAAAAGCGCTTGAAGAAAGTGAAAAACGGTATCGCCTGCTGGCTGAAAATGTTCGTGATGTGATCTGGACCATGGACGGGAATATGCGCATGACCTATGCCAGTCCTTCCATGGTGAATCTGACCGGGTATACGGCCGAGGAAATGACTGGTCTGGCAAAAGACAGCCGGCTGGCCAAACAGGTGGAAGCCACTTTTCTGTTGAATGCCAAACGCCAACTGGAGGCTGACGGCGCTGCCTTTTACCGTAACTGGGAATTCGAATGGACGCGTAAGGAAGGCGGAACAGTCTGGATAGAAACAACTACATCCGCCTTGTGCGGAGAAGATGGCAGGCAGACGTGCATTATCGGTGTGTCGCGCGATGTAACCGACCGCAAACGCTTTGAACAGGCTCTGACCCTGAGCGAGGAACGCTCAAGGGCCTTGCTGGAAGCCATACCCGATCTGATGATCGTGGTTGACGATACGGACAAGGTCGTCAAATTCAAGTTTGGTCATTCCAAACGTCATATTTATATGCAAGGCGATATCACCGGTATGTCTCTGGAGGAGGCTTTGCCGGAACGCATAATGGAAAAGGCCAGACCGCATCTGGAAAAGGTCCGGGAAACCGGTGCGATGCAGGTTTTCGAATATCAGTCTCCCTTGGCCGAATACGGCGTACGAGATTTCGAGGCCCGTCTGGTTCGCTGCAGAGAGACGGAGGTTCTGGCTATCGTTCGGGATATGACCGTGCAGCGACGTGCGGAAACCGCTCTGTACGAGGCTAACCAGCGGCTGCGCCTGGCCATGGTCAGCGCCAATCAGGGCAAATGGGAAATCGATTTTTCCAAAAAACGGCTGGAACTGGATGAAAACTGTTCTTTGATGTTGGGCTATGAGCCCGAAGAGGTCATGGAAACTCTCGAATGGTGGAGTTCGCAGATCCATCCGGATGATTTAGAAAACGCACGTGCCTCGATCAGAGAGTGTTTTCAGGGGCGGGTTAAATATTTTTCCTGTGAGTACCGCATCAGGAAGAAAGACGGAAACTACATTTGGGTGGCCGGAAGCGGATGCGTCACGAGGCGCCATGAAAATGGCGACCCCTTGCTGTTTATTGGAACCCACAGGGATATCACCGAGCGTATCAAGGGGCAGGTTGAGCTTGAAAAGATCAAGGAAATCGCTCTTGCGGCCAACCGTTCGAAGACAGAGTACCTTGCGAACATGAGTCATGACGTACGTACGCCTCTTAACGGTATTCTGGGAATGCTGCAGTTGCTTGCCTCCACAGAGCTGAGTTCGAAGCAGCGCGATTTTGCCGAAACCGCTCTTGATTCCTGTCTCAGGCTGGTGCGTCTGCTGAGTGATATTGTGGACATTGCCAAAATAGAAGCGGGACAGCTCACGGTTCGTGAAGATCCTTTCGATGTGCGCAGGACGCTTGACTCCATTAAAGAACTCTTGCGTACGAGCCTGTCCAAAAAGAAGCTGGGCTTTTCCGTGCATGTGGACGAACGGATTCCGCAAATTCTAATAGGCGACGAAAGCCGCGTACGGCAAATATTGTTCAACCTCGTGGGCAATGCCATCAAGTATACGGACCATGGGGAAGTACTGCTGGAAATGTATCCTTTGCAGACAGAGTCAAAAGAGAGCATGCGCGTACTGCTATCAGTATCGGATACGGGCATAGGCATTCCTGACAATATGCTGGAGCGCGTGTTTGACACCTTTACCCGTGACCAGGGCCCGTATGTACAGCAAACGGACGGTTCAGGCCTGGGGCTCTACATCGTACGCCAGCTGGCGCAATTGTTGGGAGGCGAGGTTTCCCTGGCAAGCCGGGAAGGGTATGGAACAGAAGTGCATTTTTGCCTGCCGTTCAAATTGCGCACGGATGAAACGTCAGTTCAGGATTCCAAGTCTCAGGTGTCCGGGGTGGCTTTTCCGGAGGGGATTCGCGTTCTTCTGGCGGAAGACGACTTCACCAACCGTATGGCTTTGGAAGGATTGCTGGCCAGAGTTGGTTGTAAAGTCGTCACTGTGCATGACGGGGCACAGGCACTGGAAAAAATGCTGTCCCAGCCTTTTGATTGCGTGCTTATGGATATTCAAATGCCGGTCATGGACGGTGTGAGTGCCGTCAGAAAGCTGCGTAACGATATCCAATACAGAGCCGTTTCTCAGATTCCCGTAGTGGCCATGACAGCTTTTGCCATGAAGGGCGACAGGGAGCGTTTTTTAAAAGAAGGTATGGACAATTATCTTGCCAAGCCCATTGAATTGAAAGATCTGGTAAAAGTACTCAATGAGGTGTTTCAGGAAGGCGCGCGACTGCAACAGATTGCTCCTTCCAGGCAGTAACGCTATCTATTTATAAAAAAGTTCAGGCCGGAAGAGGGTTCCCTTCCGGCCTGTTTCGACTTGATACCCTGAGTCCTGGCGTATTTTCGCCTTAAAATCATTTCAAGTAAAAACGCCCTAAAATTCCCGCCAGTTCAAGTCAACCAGCGTATCCTCGCTGCGGGCCGTAATCACTACTTTTCCGTGGCACTGCAGCGATAATTCACCGCCGCCGGTAATTTCATAATCCTGAGGATCATCTTCCGAAGTCAGCCAGACGCGGCCGCTGCGGCAGAGCACGGTGCAGGTCTTGCAGCGATTGATGGTGACATGCTGTCCGGTCGCCAGGCGGCAGCTGATGCTACGCGCTCGCAGCAACCCTGCAGCCATGCCCATAATGACCCGTGCCATCCGCTTCAGATGCGAGCTTGGCTCGAACGAGTTGGAAATGTCGGTTAACTTGCCATTGGGTAAGGATAACAGTCCGTTGTGCGGTTGCATATGATGCCTCCTGGTCAGAGAAAAAGGTCAACAGCCTTATGGCTGTACAGGTTGTTTTCTTAGACCAAAAAAACTGTTACAAAAAAAGATACAGATTGAAAAAAAACAACCATAACAGACGAGAAAATTGATGGACAGCACTGAACAGAAAGAGGATGCCCCGGCGTTTCGGTATATTGCTGTGGCCAGGCAGCTGCGCACCATGTTGGAGAGCGGAACGCTCAAACCTGGAGACAAGATTCCCTCGTTACGCAAAATGAGCACCACCATGGGAGTCAGCGTCGCCACGGTCAGCCAGGCATACCTGGAACTCGAAAAGCAGGGCATGCTGGAATCCCGCGAACGTTCCGGCTTCTACGTACGGGAAAGCTACCGCACGCCGCCGCCTCCGGAGAAAGTGGTGCAGGTGCAGGCTCCCGCCACAGTGCAGCGTGGCGAATTGATCCGCAAAGTTCTGGATACGGTGGGCCGTGTTGAACTGCTGTCGTTGGGCGTGGCGGAACCTACTCCGGGTATCTTGCCGGTCAAGGCTCTGGGAAGGGCCATGAATTCGGTCATTCAACGTTATGGCGACCTGGTGACGACCTATCTGCCCATAGTGGGAGACAAAGGGCTGCGCGAGGAACTCGCCCGCCGAATGCAGAGTTACGGTGCTTCCGTGCGGCCGGACGATCTGCTGATCACCGCGGGCGCCATGGAGGCTTTGTCCGTGGCCATGAGGGCGGTGACACGGCCGGGCGATACCGTTGCCATCTGTACGCCCACCTACCACTGCCTGCTTTATCTGCTGGAAATAATGGGATTGCGGGCCATTGAAATCCCCTCCCATCCGGAGTACGGCGTTGATCCGGACCAGGTCGGCCGGGTTCTGGACCGCTACCAGGTCAACGTCCTGGTACTGACGCCTAATTTCAACAACCCGGACGGCAGCCTGACCCCGGACGAAGCCAAAAAGGAACTGGTCCGCCTGGCCGAGAGCCATGACTTGCCCCTGGTGGAGGACGACGTCAGCGGCGAGTTGTGCTATGCGGACCAGCGCCCGAGTTCCTGCAAGAAATACGACAGGAAAGGGCACGTACTGCATTGCAATTCCTTTTCCAAGACTCTGGCTCCGGGCTTGCGTCTCGGCTGGATCGCTCCGGGCAAGTACATGCCCCGGGCCTATGACATACGGTCCACCGGAAGCGTCTGTACGGCCACAATTTCGCAGCTGACCATCAGGGAATATCTGCAGAGCGGGCAATACGACAAACACCTGCGGCGGCTGCGGGGCATGCTCGAACGGCACCGGGACAATGCCCTGGCGCTGCTGGGCAGATATTTTCCAGAAGGGACACGTGCTACATGCCCCAAAGGCGGCGCTCTGCTCTGGATCGAGCTGCCCCAGTCCGTGGACGCCATCGCCTATTTTTACAAGGCCACAGCCATGCGTATCGGGGTGTCTCCCGGGAGCATTTTCAGCACGCATGACAAGTACAATAACTTCATCCGGATCAATTACGCCGTGAAATGGACCGGTGAAGTGGAGCAAGGATTCAAGGACTTGGGAAGACTGGCGAAACAGATGGCGGGCTAACCTGCCGGCGGATTGTGGTCTAATGGTGTTTTCAGGATAGCGTATGGCTTTGCCAGATCGGACTTTTTTTGCAGACAGGGGAGCGGTCAAGGCTACCACATAAAGAGCACTAATGAACATTGAATTGTTACAACTACCTCGAAATCAATACATTCCATATCTTGGAATAGTTTTATGTCTGTTTCTGGCTGCAGTAACTTGGGGGCAGTTTGCCGGCATCGACATTTGGCGTCACGATTATATCGGCTACCTGCCGAACTATGCGTCGAAACTCGCTACGGAAGGCCGATGGATAAACTATCTTTTTTTTGACACACTCAAATCCTTACCGCCCAACTTGCTCATTTGTATCAAAGTAGTATCCATTGCCTGCTTCTTTTATATCGTCGCAACAAATTATACGGGCTCGAAATCAACAGGACTTGTCTGTTCTCTGGCGCTGCTCCAATCACCATCCATTGTGGCTGAAAGCCTCTGGCCCGGAGTCTCCTCACTATGCTATGTTTTCCTGGCCCTTATTGCCTTGTTTTATAAAGAACGTTTTTTTCACTGGTGGTTTATCGCAGCATCGATTTTGTCCTGGGGAACCTTTGCCTACTGTTATTTTTTTATGCCCTTTTTGTTGCTTTCTGATCAATCTGTTAGGGAGAATAAAAGAAAATTATTCCTCCGTCTGTTGTTCTGGATGGTCTATTTCGTCCTCGGCTATGCTGTTTCACAGGTTGCAACCTATGCAATTCTTGGGAAATTTATCGTGTTGGCGCCTTGGCGTAATGCACTTTACTCGACCTCTTTTGACAATGCGGCAGTAAATTTTCATAAAATTGTTGACTACATGAAAAGTTTTTTAACTGTATTACTTGATCATGCGCCTCTTTTCAGTTTTTTGGCGTCCCTGTTTTTACTGTATAAGCTTAAAAATAGGAAAGGATTCCTTCTGAACTGTGTCAGCCTGATTATTGCGTGTTCCGTCTTCTGTTTTACGGCCTTATCCGGGGTGAATCTGTCCTGGCGCTCGCTTCTTCCATTCTGGTCGGGTCTGGTTTTCCTGCTTGTGCTGAAAGAACAGGTAAACGGGAATGAAAAGGCAATTATTACCGCACTGCTTAGTCTGTACGCATTTTCGTTTTTTCCAGTGAACAGCAATAATATCCGCTGGTATAAAACAACCACGGCAATGTATCGAGAAACTATTGCCAGGCAATTGCCTGTTCCTCCGGAAGGAGTAAGTAAAATCGTGGTTCATGGCGATACCAGTTCCCTGTTTTGCGATGAAAAGAGTTTCAATCAAAGAATGGGGCTGGTCCCTCAATACATAGGAACCCTGATGACACCTTCAAGAATAGTCCCGGCTTTTCGCAAGCTCGGTTACTTTGCTCCCGTTCATTTTCCCGGAAAAACTGAGCAGACGGTTCGGATTGAACGTGAGCATTGGTATGATTTGTTCGCCGTTGCAAGCAATGGGAGCGGTGTTGTGACAGTTGTGTTTCCTGAAATGGCGAAGTGAAGGAACGTTTCCAGTAATTAATGCCGGCGATATGGAACAAATAACATCCCTGAAGATTCCGGTCAGTTTGTCCCAGAGAAAGTGTTCCGGTTCAGCGGATGACAATGTCTGACAGGCAGGCTGCAGTTTTTTCAGCCTTTGAGGCTTTTAAAAAAAGGTGCTGAGTTGCGAAACCCGCGCCTTTTTGTTTGGTGGAAACAACAGGTTTCATGTGTAGTTTTTTTAAAATAACTGCCTAGTTAACTGTGCATAAATATTTTGTGACTAAATTTACTTATTGATTGTATCAATCATAACAGAAGCGGCAAAAGGTCTATTTTTGTAATCACTACCTTCAGCTTGACAAATAGTTTGCGTCCGAATTGTGCCTTTTTGCCCGTATTGTATGGAGCAAAAAATGAAAGACGCTTCCGCACTTAATATGCTTACTGCTACTGCTTGAAAACGTATTTTTCGTCTTGTAACCTGGCAGTGCCCAGGCGACTACCTGCTATGACACCAATGCCTCCGATTCAGGGGCCGGACCCCTTAAAAGTCTGATAGAGAGTATACAAACCGATGGCGAAACCATTGAATTCGCTTCCATTGCTTTTACGAACGGTGTCTGCAGCGTCGCCTCCACCTGGAAACTTTTCGACGTGGGCGAGTGACGCACAGCAGTTCGGCCAGCTGCAGTTTGCCGTAAGTAGTATCGCTACAAGCAGTTAGCTTTGCTGATACCTCCGGGAATCAGGCTCCCGGACAATACCTTTAACGAAACTTGCGCGGTAGATGTGCTTACCGAGCAAGTTTTTTTATGTTTAATCGGTCATAGTTGACAATGATCATCATTATCAAATGGATGTTACTACCTTCTCGAAGATGAAAAATATCGGGACAGGCAATAGCTGCCAACTGTAAAAAATCTTTAGATGTCTTCACGTAAATGTTTCAAATCCTCAGCATTTACCCATCAAATCGTAACCGAAGCACCTAATAATCAGGATCCTAATTCCAAGCGCATGCTTGGCGAATAAGCCGCTGTTTTAGATAAAAACAACTGAATTTCCGGGAGATAAAAATGAAAACAGCCTCGTCAGCTCTTTGCTTGTCGTTATTGCTTGTTGTCGTGTTTTTCACCTTGCCATCCTGCGGCGCCTGGGCTGATACCTATTCAGTAACCAGTGCATCCGATTCTGGTGCAGGAACCCTTCGCGAGTTGATAACAAATACGGTAACCGACGGCGATACCATCGAATTTGATTCCACTGCATTTACGAACGATGTCTGCACCATAACTCTGAACAGCTCCATTAGTATCTCTGCTTCCATAAGCATTGTCGGACCGTCGGATAAAACCGTGATTCTGACGAATACGGACAGCTATGTTTTATACAGTGAGACGGCAAGCACCGAAATTATTTTGAAAAACCTGACCTTCAGCGGTTCGGGAGCGAATTCGACCAAAGGCGGGGCGGTCTATGTGAACGAAATTACAAAATTAACTGTCACAAATTGTATCTTTTCCGGGAACGAACTGCAGACCAGCGGTGTAAATAATTATGGAGCTGCAATTTATGCTCGTAGTACGGATGTAGATATATCAAAAAGTACTTTTTCTAATAATAAAATTTCCGATGGAGATGGAAGCGGTGGAGCTGTTTATTTGAGAGGGGGTACATCTACAGTCTCGTCATGTATTTTTGAAAGTAATAGTATTATATCAAGTAGTGATAGTGGACGTGGTGCAGCAATATATATTAATTCAGCTGCAATATTAACAGTTAGTAATACAATTTTCAATAATAATACGATATATGCTGATGTCGCATCATATGGTGGAGCAATATATTCTATGGGGACGCTTACCGTAATATCAAGTTCCTTTGTTGAAAACAAGGTTTCTAGTTCTTCAAATCAAGGTAATGGTGGAGCTATTTTTATTAACATTACTGGTTCTATTTTAAACTTAGCAAATTGTATATTTTATGGTAATGAAGCTACAGATGCTGGTTCTGCAATTCGTTCTTTTCAAACTTTTACTGTTAATATCTATTCTTCTACAATAATTAATAAAACAGGATCAAATGTTAGTTGTATCAGTAGCTATGGAAGTGGTACAACTCAAGCAGCTGTTAAATTAGAAAATACTATAGTCTCGGAGACAAATGGGGACAGCATCGCTTTTGCTTACGCTGATGTTACCTTTGTAGGGACTAATTTTTTTGAAAACATAGACGAGGGAACTAGTACAACAATCAACGGAAGCTATACCTCAGGTACTTCCGTTGGTGACTTGCTGCTTACGCTCAAAACGCTGACCAGTAGTGCTGCGCAATTGCAGGTGCTGGTGCCCCAGGCAGACAGTCCTGTCATTGATACGGGCACTGAGATAACCGATGAGACAACGCTGGGACTGGAAAGCGACATCCGGGGCGTTTCCAGGCCCCAGGGAAGCGGATGGGACGTAGGCGCCGTGGAGTACATCTCGCCGGCCATCGCATCCATCAGTGCGAGCAATGTCAGCGCTAGCGGGGCTCTTGTCACCGTCACTCTAAACAGCGACGCGGATGAAGAATTCGATACTGTTCGCATCTATTATACGACAGGCAGCGACCCGTTGACTTCGGACACTTACGCCGATGCCACGAACAACGGCGACGGAACCTATACGCTGCAGCTTTCAGGTCTTGTCGCGGGTACGACCTATACGCTCCAGGCCACTGGCACCTATGGCACCGCGACCGATACGGGCGATACCTTGACGATAACCACCGCAGCCGCAAGCAGCAGCGATGGGAACAACGGGAGCGACGAGGATGATTCGGGAGATGGCAATGATGACGATTCGGTCACGCTGGACGACTCGCTGCTGCTCTGGCGCAATTTGGACGACAACACGCTGTACAGCTGGAGACTGGATGTCGACGGCATTCTGCAAAAGGATGTTGCCGGAGCCATGGGCCATGTTTCCACAACGCAAGCCCTTTCGGGTGACTGGAGTTCGGCGAAGGTGCTGCATTCCGGCGATGAGACCATCATCTTCATGGCAGACCCCGACGCGGGGGAAGTGGTCTGCTGGCGGCTCAACGGCAGCGGCGCGCTGTTCGACAAAAAAGTTCTGGCAGAAGAAGACGCGGACTTTTTTACTACCTGGCGTATGGTCGGGGCGACCACCCTGGAAGATATGCCGGTGCTGTATTGGCAGAAGAAGAACACCACGACCCTGGCCATCTGGCGTTTTACCGTGGACTGCGCGCTGAAGAATACGACCCAGGGGTCGGGCTGGGATATCATGTCCGTGGACCTTTCCAGCGACACGGACTGGCAGGCGCTCGCGGTGTTTAAAAATAACAATAGTCCGGAAATTCTTTGGCGCAACGCCGAGTCCAATCAGCTTGCCTATTGGAAACTCAGTGATAAAGGCGTGCTCGGCAGCTTGAAGAAAAATCAGAACTGGGGCTTGCTGCAGAGTGATACGCCCCTTTCAACAGAGTGGTCCCTGCAGGATACGCTGACCATTGACGGCACTGCGACCCTGTTCTGGCGTAACAGCAGTTCGGGAAAAGTGGTCTACTGGCAGCTGAACAGTGACAGCGAGCTGCAGGACTGGGGATTCGTCTCCGAGCGGGAGGTCGACGCGAACTGGGATCTGGTGGGTGCGTTCACGCTCATCGAAACGCCTGCCCTGATCTGGCATAACCACAGCAGCGGGGAAGTCTGCCTCTGGAAGCTGGACGGCCCGGCCGTCTTAATATCTATGCTTTTTCCCTATTACGAAAGCGTTGCTTCCACCTGGAAACTATTTGGTTTGGGCGAGTGACGGACGGAGAGTGACACTGGGCAGGGGAGCGGAATAAACAAGCTTTTGACGTCCCGGCCGCTTCCCTGCTAAAGCCCTCGCTCATGAGCATATTTCTTTCGTTGCGCGATGTGGGCAAGGCCTATGGTGTCGACCCGCTGTTTACGTCCATTTCCCTGAGCATTGCCCGGGACGAGCGTATCGGCCTGATCGGGGCCAATGGTACGGGCAAGTCCACCTTGCTGAAGATTCTGGCCGGAGTGGAGACACCTGATTCGGGCGAACGCAGTCTGATGAAGGGCGCGCGCCTGGGCTATCTGCCTCAGGACGATGACCTGCCTCTGGAGCAGAGTGTGGAGGAAGTGGTCGCGGCGCCGCTGAAACAGGCCGGGGTGCCGGAGTCCGAATTATATACGCGCGTGGCCGTGATGCTGGGCAAGGCCGGATTCACGGAGCGTACGCAAAAGGTTGCGGATTTGTCCGGGGGCTGGCGCAAGCGGCTGGCCCTGGCGCGCGAACTGGTCAAGGAACCGGACGTGCTCTTGCTGGACGAGCCCACCAACCACCTGGATCTGGAGTCCATTTTCTGGCTGGAGCAAATCCTCCAGAATCATACGGGCGGGTTTATCGTGGTCAGCCACGACCGCTATTTTCTTGAAAATACCACCACCCGGACCATCGAACTCGGGCATGCCTATCCGGACGGTTATTTGAGCTTCAACGCCTCCTACAGCACTTTTCTGGAGCAGCGCGAGACCTACCGGGCCAACCTGGCGGGCTACGAACAGACCCTGGCCAACAAAGTGCGGCGGGAAATCGAATGGCTGCGTCGCGGTCCCAAAGCCCGCAGCACAAAGGCCAAGTACCGGATCGACGAGGCGGCGCGGCTGCAGGAGGAACTGGCGGACGCGCGCCGGCGTAATGCCCGGACCGAGAAGGCGGGCATTGATTTTTCCAGCACGGACCGCAAAACAAAATATCTGGCGGTGGCGGAAAATATTTCCAAGTCCCTGGGTGGCAAGACATTGTTTCAGGACCTGGACATCGTGCTTTCGCCGGGCGTACGTATCGGTCTGCTCGGCCTGAACGGCAGCGGCAAGACCACACTACTGCGCGTGCTCAACGGCGAACTGGCGCCGGACTCGGGCAGCGTCTCCTGCGCGCCAGGGCTGCAGGCCGTGACTTTCGACCAGGACCGCCAGCAGCTGGACACCAGTCTGACCCTGTACCGCGCGCTCGCGCCCCACGGGGATACGGTCATCTACCGCGACCAGCCCATCCATGTGGCAACCTGGGGCAAGCGTTTTCTTTTCAAGCACGAACAGCTCACCCAGCCGGTCAGTAGTCTTTCCGGCGGGGAACAGGCCCGGATTCTCATCGCGCAGTTGATGCTGCGGCCGGCCGACATCCTCTTTCTGGACGAACCCACCAACAACCTGGATATCCAGACCCTGGAAGTGCTGGAGGAGAGCTTGCTCGAATTCCCCGGCGCCGTGGTGCTCATCTCGCACGACCGCTATCTTCTGGACCGGGTGTCGACCCGGGTCATCGGCCTGGACGGAGAGGGCAACAGCGTGTTCTATGCCGACTATCCGCAGTGGGAAGAGGCGCGCGTGGCGCGTCAGAAAGAATCCGCAGCCAAAAGCAGGCCCCGCAAGGAAGAGGCAGCCCCCAAAAGCAAGCGGGTCAAGCTTTCGTACAACGAACAGCGCGAATGGGACGGCATGGAGGAGCGCATTTTGGAAGCCGAGGAGAACCTGGCGGCCTGTCAGGCGGCTCTGGAAGATCCGGCAGTGGCCGCGGACGCCGCGGAAATCCAGAAGCGGCTGGCCCAGTGCGAAGAAGCCCAGGGCAGCGTGGATACGCTATACGCGCGCTGGGAAGAGCTGGAGGCCAAGGTAGCTCTTTCGCAACAGGACGGGTAAACCTGCCTGCTTTATCCAGTGCGATGAAGTGTTTGTTTTCGTCGTCGATATTTTTCTCAATGACTGGCAGCAACTATTTTATTTCGCTTGAATTCTTCCCTATTTACTCTTCTAAAAGTCTTGGGAGTCTTATGTTGCTCTTGTGAATACTGTTAGTAAAAAAATACAGCTTTCTTGCGGCTCCTATTACCTTTTTATCCTACCTTTAAATTAATGCTCTAACTTATTGTGTTTTTTGAATAGCACGGCGTATTTCATAAAAATAGTGCATGGATTTGTATAGTTTCATTGCCTGTAATGAAATGTAATAGTATGTATATTGCTCATATATTGTAGCAAAGTGACCCGAAATAGACAAAGTGACACAGTGTTAATATCGTATTGCAATTGTTTGTATAATTCTACTTTGTCGGTCAGTTCCTTACATATGAGTACCGAATATGCCCCATTGCTTTGAATCTTGATTTTGAAAAACTCTCTGTATTGTACATACTTATATATTTGGTCTGATCCTTGCTTTCTGCAGCAAAGGCCTTCCGGCAGGGAAGAGTTGGATATATCTGTCTCGCGATTTTAATTACCGGCGATCACGAGCCGGCGTGGGATGGAGATCCTCCTTCGCAGTCAGTTGCTGCAGAGGAACGGTTCTGTACTCGGCAGGTGGAGTATTGGAAACGTTAACGTGAGGAGAGATGTTGTGACAACTGCATTGCTGATTTTGATATCCGTCATGTGGCTGCCTGTTGCTTTGTTGAATCTGGGCAAAGGGGAGGCTAAGGGTACCGGGGCTGCGACAGGGTTTGTCGGTTTGTTGGTGGTAATAGGAGCTTTGATTCAAGGTTCGTATTACAATGACCCGTTTACCGCGGGGTTGCTGTTTGCTCATGGGGTATTGTATTGTTGCGTTTCATACGCATTGCTCTGCGGACTTGAGGATTTGCGGTCCGTTGGCAACGTCAGTCTGACTGTCTGCCTTATTTCTTTGATATACACGCTGATATTTTACAACGGCGGAGCCATCAAAGAGGACGGGACGCTGTTCATTGCCAAATCCAACTACTTGGCAATGGCGTGTCTGGGGTACACGGTTCTCACATTCGAAGTGTTTCTTGCTTTTTATGGAAAGCTCAGTCCCAAACTTTTAGCCTGGTCCCTGATTATCTGGGTGCCTGTGGGTTTATGGATTCCCGCGTTCTGGTTGTTGGGCGCGGGCACGCTCCCGTTCTAGGTTAACTTGAAACATACACCTGCCGTCAGATAACTGGGCGGAACGCTGTGAGTGGGGCGTTCCGCCCTTTTTTTACCTGGCGTTCCGCAGTATGAAGTCGGAAATTGCGGTGGCCGGCTGAAAGCCGGATTGCCGGTAGTTGTCCTGCTAGGCCGGTACGCCGTCGAGGCCCGTGGGACAATCCTGCAGTCGCGCAAAACCGTATCTCAGATCCGTTTGCCCATGTCCCGACCGCTGAAATGCAGCTGACGGGTTCGGAACAGAATCTGCCGATGAAAAATCCCCCCGGATCCGGCTGTTACATCTGGCTAATGCGGAGCGTTTTTTTCATAGCTGTCCTTCCAAAAAATGTGCGCTGCCGGCCGGAGAAAGCTGTGGAAGCTATTCTTCACTGCTGGATTTTTTTATCGATGTGAACAGTCGGAAGCCCATGACCATGGCGATGATGCAGCCTGCCAGGCCGAGTACGGAAACACCTTTGATCAGAGGCGGTATCTTTCCGGCCAGGATGATGCTGGAGCCCAGAAACGTGGAGGCCACCACCAAGCCGTGGATCATGCGGTTGGCGATGTGGTCCAGACGCCTGTGGTGCAGATTGATGTCGAAGGTGCCGCTACGGATGCGCTGCAGAATTTCCGCACTGTCCTGGGGCAGGATCTGAAACAGCCGCTCCCAGTCCTTGTAGGAACGCTGGATCTTGTTCAGCAGTCGCTTGGGGGCGAAGCGGGTTTTGAAGGTTCTGGATACGTGGGGCTTGATGATCTCCATGATGTTGAAATCGCGGTTCAGCTCGCGCGAGGTGCCTTCGAGCATGATCAGCACCCGCAGCAGCATGGAGATGTTGGAAGGCAGCATGATGTGGTGGCTGCGGATGATTTCCGTAATGGAGGTGAGCATGCCCGTCAGGTTCAGGTCGTTGAGCGATTCTCCCACGTAGTCGTCCAGGAAGTCCACCAGGTCCATACGCAGGGCGTCGCGGTCGATGCTGATGGGAGCGGTGCCCAGGCGCAGGATGGAATCCGTCAGCGAGAGTTCGTCCCTGCTTACGGCGGCCAGCAGCATGTCCTCGATTTTTTCTCGTGTCTGCCTGTCCAGTCTGGCGACCATGCCGCAGTCCAGCAGGCCGATGTTGCCGTCTTCCAGCACCCAGATGTTTCCCGGATGCGGGTCCGCGTGGTAGAGCCCGTGGTCGAAAATCATTTCCATGTAGATTTCCGCCCCGGTTCGGGCGAGTTTTCCGGTGTCCACGCCCAGTGCGCGGAGTTTTTCTTTTTCCGCCAGACTGGTGCCTTTCAGCCTTTCCATGGTCAGAACGCGCCCGGCGGATAATTCCGGATAGGACTTGGGGATGGTGATGCCGGGACGTTTGGCGAAGTTGCGGGCAAAGTGCCGCAGGTTGCGTTCTTCGCGGCAAAAATCCAGCTCTCGCAGCAGGTTGCGGCGGAATTCCGCCACCACGGCCTTGGGTTGGTAGAGCCGGATGTCCGGGTCGTACTTTTCGGCCAGTCCGGCCAGGGTGGCAAGGATATCCAGGTCGTTTTTTATAACGCTGCGGATGCCGGGGTGCTGGATCTTGACCACCACATCGCCGTCTGCCAGGCGCGCGTTGTGCACCTGTCCTATGGAAGCCGAGGCAAAGGCGTTGCCTTCAAAAGATTCGAAGCAGGCCTCGGGCGTTTTTTCAATATCTTCCAGAAAAATTTTACGTACCTTGTCCGGCGCGTCCGCGGGCGTGTGGGATTGCAGCAGCTCCAGCTCCTTGGCCAGAGTCGGACCCACCAGGTCTGCCCGCGTACTCATGATTTGCCCGAGTTTGATGAAGGTCGGGCCAAGTTCGGTCAGGGCCATGCGGATTCGGACTTCCGGCTTGAGGTTGGCCAGGGTCTGACCTTCGTGCCCCAGAAAAAGCGATTTGATGAAATCAGGATCATGCTCGCGGATCCAGTGGGCGAATCCGTATTTGATCAGTACGGAGGCGATTTCCTTGAAGCGTTTCGTATTGCGGGCGAACTGGGGCAGAGCGGTGAGTTTTATCATACGGAGCCTGATGTGTTATTTAGGTGGATTGTCATGTATTCCAGTTACGAACAGCAAAACACATTTGTACCATCGCGTCGAGATAAAACTGGCCTGCGCGAGCGGCCGTCACTGTGTTGCATTTAGAAGTTCTTGAGTCCACTCCCGTCCTTTTTGCTCGAAATCCTTGATACGCGCTTCGCTGAGAGATTCGTAACTGCGCAGCCCGTTTGCTGTCATGACGGCGCCATGGTTCAACCAGATGTAGAGGGTGAGCGGAGTCTCGGCCAGCTCCCGCAGTTTTCCCTGCAATTGCTGGAGTTCCTGCCTTGTAAAACTGCCCGAGCCTTCAACTTCCACGAGATACGTACTGGAGTGTTCGCTGATGACGGAATTGACGTGGGTGACCAGATAGTTGTCGTTCTTGCTGAACTCGGAAGCAATCCGGAGCAGGATTTTCTGCTTCTGCTGCTTTTGATTTTCGGTCAGTTTACCCAAGCTGTTCCAGCCGTAGCGGATAGGGCCTTCATCAGTCTGGATATCCACCTTGACGGTGCGAACCATGAGTCTCAGATCTGAAATATTGGTAGCCTTTCTGATCAGCGCTTCCATATTTTGCACTTCGGTCAGGGTCAGATTGCGGTAGCCGGAAATCATGCAGATCAGCACGGGACCAAACCGCAGGTGCAGCAGGTCAACGTCCACCAGATTGAACCCCAGGCCGTTACTGAGAAATTCGCGGATAATCTGGCTGGATTGCCGGATGACGCGTACGTCCGGGCTGACATTCTGACTGACGTAGAAACCATCGAGATTATCGGCGACTACAATGGAATTTGAACCGCTGGACGACACTTCACTGGAGCGTATCTGGCGGATAATCAGCTGTGTCGGACGGTTCAGCTGCTTGGACAGATGCGATTCCATACGCCGTACCTGATCAGGATCGAAACGGTTTGAGGCATAGACCTGGGCCAAAACGTACAAGGTGCCCTGGTAGGGGTTGATCCGCAGCTGAGTCAGGCCGGAAGTGGCGTAACGTCCCAATTCTTTGGTCAGAGTATTGCGGACCGTGCTGCGCAACTTGTTTTCCTGAATGATCGTAAACAGTGAATGCCCTAGAAAACAGGCCATAAAAACAAAACAGATGGTGGCAAGCCCAAAACGGCGGAGATAATCCATTTTACTCAGGTCCTGGGTCATTCCCGCCTTATAGAAAAGCAAGGAAGAAACCAGCAGGATCGACAGGAAGTTGGCGAAAAACAGCAGGAACGAGCCCAGGGCTCCGTGATACGCGCCGTAACCGAGGCACAGGCCGCAATTGGCCAGCGGCGGGACAATGGCTGTGGCAATGGCCACACCGGGCAGCGCCGGACTAATTTTTTCGTCGATCAAAGCGTACGCCCCGGCAAAACCGGCCAGGACGGCGACTACGAGGTCGAACAGGTTTGGGTGCGTCCGGCTGAGCATTTCGTGCGTGACCTGGTAATGGGGAGTTAACTGGACAATCAATACCCCAACTAAAGCCCCCATGGCTACGGCCATGAGTATGCCCAGCAGTTCCGCCTGCAGGGCTTGCTTCAGCAAGTGCGAATCTCCTCTGACAAGAGCCATGGAGATGCCGAAAATGGGAGTCATCAACGGGGCGACCAGCATGGCGCCGATGACCACCGCCGTACTGTCGGAAACCAGGCCAAAACTGGCTATCAGGGTGGAGACAAGAACCATGACGTAAAAACGGACCTCGGGCATTGAATTATCCCGGATATCCTCCCGGACAGTCGTCAGCCGTTCGGGGCTCGCCTTGATTTCGAACTGGTGCGAGAGAATGTTGACTACATAACTGAAGAATGAACTGTTTTTTATCATGATTTCAGTAAGTTGTTATGTTTTTGGCGAAAAATTGATCCGCCATTGTAAACAGATAAGTGCCTGACTGAAAGAGAAAATCGTTGCGAGGAAAATAATACAGTTTTGCGAGGTATTATTAAGAGGGGACTTTTTGATGAATCAGGAAAAACCGGGCGGGGTGGCCCGCCCGGTGCGGTTTAGAAAGTTGCGATGATTTCGTCGTAGTTTTTTCGCCAGCGTTGCGGGCGGATTTCAACTCCCGGCTTGAGGTAGCCCACAGCCAGGAGCAAGGGAATCCAGAAATTGTCAGGGACATTCAGGACCTTTTTCACCGCATCGTAGTCGAATCCGTCCATGGGGTGGGTCTGCAGGCCGTGATTGGTGGCCGCGTACATCAACGACATGGCGAAAAAAGCGGTGTTTTTGACGGCAAAGGCTAATTCGCGTTCCGGATCCGTGCCGTACAGGTTTTTGGTGGTTTCGGCAAAGGTATCGTGTTGTTCGGGTGTAAACCTGCCGACCTTTACGGAGTCATCAAAAATTTTTTCAAAGGTTTCGTTGCCGGACTTCCAACCGTCACGGTCGGCCAACACGGCCAGAACGACAGGGGCTTCGGTGATTTTGGGCTGATCCCAGGCCACGGCGCGCACCTTCTGTTTTATCTCCAAGTCGCGAAGAACCAGCAGTCTCCAGGGTTGCAGATTGAACCCCGAGGGCGCGTGAGCCGCGTCTTCCACAACGGTACGCAGCAGGTCTTCCGGCACGTCGCGGTCCGGGTCAAAAAAATTCACGGCGCGTCTTTTAGTGAGTATTTCAGAAAATTCCATGATGAACCTCCTTGTGTTGCAGTGGTGGCAGTTCCGACGGAACAGATTACCACGAAGCGAGTGATATGGCGATACAAGACATCCAAAGGCTGCGGCAGGAGCGGTGTACGGGAAGCAACACGGTCTGTCTGCAGAGGCGTCTATTCTATATTCTTTCAGTAGGGAATAGTAAGCAGGGATATGAAAAAAGCAAGGAAGCGCCTGGAAATTTTAGTGTGGAAACCCGCCTCCTGTGGCAACTTGTGCGGATTCCTGATAAGATGAATCGATGGCTAAGGTATTGTGTCTTGGTGCAGCCATTTTAGACTTCACAAAAAGATGCCGCTATGGCATTACTAATACGAGAAAAAATACCGGGACGGCTGAGATGATGTCAGCAACGTCCCGGAAGAATCTTTGGCAATTCGGAATGTTAAAGGGGGTGCCATGGCAGCCGCGGAATTGAATGAAAGTAATCAGTATCTTACATTTACTCTGGGCGAAGAAATTTTCGCTCTGAACATCGCCACGGTCCGGGAAGTGCTGGAGATGACGAACATAACCCGGATACCTCGTACGCCGGAATTCATGCGCGGAGTTATCAATCTGCGCGGGCATGCCGTGCCGGTGGTGGACATGCGTTTGAAATTCCGCATGCCACGCAAGGAAGATACGGTGAATACCTGTATCATCATTGTGGAGGTACAGATGGACAACGAGCCCATTATCATGGGCGCGGTGGCCGATTCCGTTCGTGAGGTTTTCGAGATCCGTCCGGATGAAATCGATCCGGCGCCCAAGATGGGAACGGCCATTGATGCCGAATACATCATGGGAATGGGGCGTCAGGACGAAGGCTTTATCATGATCCTGGACATCAACAAGATTTTTTCCATCCAGGAACTGACCATGATGAAAAGTTCCAGTTCCGTGGGGGATGCGCCGCAAAATTCCGAAGCCGAGGCAGTAGCCTGATTTGTTCCTGAAATGAGAATGACAATGCCGTACGCGCCTGATGGCTCGTACGGCATTGTCTTACAGGTTTGTTCCCTGACTGCCCTTGTCCAAATTTTAGTTCTGCGCTTTTTTTGCCGTTTTCGCGGATTTCGCTATCAGATCCAGAATCACCAGTGCTGTTGAATAGTCTTTTTTGTTCAGCACATTGAGCTCTTCAGCAAGATACTTCTGCATCAACGCGGCGGTTTCGGCCACCCGAATGTTGCGTTCGTTTCCCTTGAGAGAAAAAGCCTGGTCCATCAAGGTGAGCAGAAAGTATTTCCATTCCTCCGAATAGGGTTGATGGTGCTCCATAAGCTGTTTGATTTTGATCAGCCCGGTAACAAGGTCGTCGAAATTTCTATAGTTTTTGGACCAGATGGAACCGTCCGTTACATAGGGGCGCTCCCCCCCAGGGAGCCAGCGACCTGTTTCCTCTTCCCACTTCCGCTGTCGGTACTCTTCCAGGTAGACTACATTTTCCATAAAGCTCACCTCCCGACCGGATCCATCGGTCTTGTTTGAATTTGGGCTGGCGATGGTGAGCGCGTTTTCCTTCCGTGGAAAAACATCGGCGTTGCGCCAGCCTCAGCTATCATTTCGACGGTTTTCTAGAAAACATTAGACTTTTGTTCGAACTTCCCGAAGCCTTGTTTTACGGGACATAGCCACTTTCCGGCGCAATAAATGCACAAAAAATCGCACGCGATTTGACTCCCGCGCGCTCAAAGGCGTATGGATCAAAGCGTAACCCTCAGAACCGGGGTTCTTTCCACCGGTTTGCGAATGATGACCACAAGGCGTCGCAGAGCCTCGTTGCAACTACCGATAAAATGTAACCTTTACATACGTTGCGGGAGCGATTCATGAGAAAAAAAAATGTATGCATTCACGGCCATTTTTACCAACCGCCTCGTGAAGATCCCTGGCTGCGGGAAATGCTGCCCGAAGGGTCGGCCGGTCCGCTGACCCACTGGGACGAACGCATCTGCCGGGAATCTTACGCCCCCATCGCCTGGGCCCGCCGCCTGGACGGCGAAGGAAATATTACAGAAATTATCAATGAATACGAATGGATGAGCTTCAATTTCGGCCCCACTCTTTTACAGTGGATGGAAAAAGGCGCTCCAGAAGCCTATCAGCGCATGCTGGAAGGGGATGCGGCCAGCGTGAAGCATTTCGGTCACGGAAACGCGCTGGCCATGATTTACCACCACATCATCATGCCCCTGGCCGGCGAGCTGGACAAAGAAGTCGAGGTGGCCTGGTCCATCGCTGATTTCAAGGCCCGTTTCAAGCGTGCGCCCGAAGGCATGTGGCTCTCTGAAACCGCCGTGGATATTCCCACTCTGGAGGTTCTGGCGGCCGCCGGCATCAAATTCACGGTGCTCGCTCCGCGCCAGGCCAAAGCCGTGGCGCCGCTGGGGTCGGATGGCTGGCAGGAAGTCAATGAATATACGCTTGATATCGACCAGCCCTACGAGGTTGAACTGCCCTCGGGCAAGGCGATCTGGGTGGTGTTCTATCACGGCGGGCTTTCTCAGGCAGTGGCTTTTGAACGCTTGCTGGAGGACGGCGAGAGCTTCTGGAGACGTATCGCCGGATATTTTTCCGGAGATCGAGGCGCCCAGGAGCCGGTGCTGCTTTCTCTGGCCACGGACGGCGAAACCTATGGGCACCACTTCCCCTTTGGTGAAATGGCTCTGGCCTATGTTCTGGCACAGATGTTTTTTCAGCGTGATGAGATCGAACTGACGAATTTTTCCGCCTACCTGCACGCGCATCCGCCCAAGATGCGGGTATTGCTGCATGAGCCCTCTTCCTGGAGCTGCGTCCACGGGGTGGAGCGCTGGCGTTCCAATTGCGGATGCAGCACGGGCGGCCATCCGGACTGGCAGCAGGAGTGGCGGGGGCCGTTGCGCAATGCCTTGAACGGCTTGAAAGAACGGCTCGACGCCCATTTCTTCGATCAGGGGGCGGGGCTGTTTAAAGATCCCAGGCAGGCGTTGCTGGCTTACGGCAAAGTCCTGTCCGGCAGCAAGAGCGAGGAAACCTTTGCCAAGAAGCATTTTCAGGCAAAATTGAGCAAGGCCAGATCAACCCAGGCCTGGCGCCTGCTGGCCATGCAGGAGTGGGGTCTGGCCATGTTCGCCAGTTGTGCCTGGTTTTTTGATGAAATAACCCGGATAGAACCGCTTAACGGTCTGACTTATGCCCTGAGGGCCATGGAACTTTGCGAAGGGTCCGGCGGGCCGGGGGTGGAAGAACTGGAAGCCGCCTTTGTGGGAGAGCTGGAAAAGGCCTGGTCCAACTATCCAGAGATGGGCAACGGCCGGGACATCTGGTTCAAACTTGTCAAAAACCGCGCCGAAAATGAAGCCACTCTGACCGCTCAGGCTCTGTTGAAAATCTGGGCTCAGGGGCGCGTGGAAGAAGGCGCCACAGTGGAAGTCGGCTGGGAAGGCGTAAGCGCAAGGGTGACCTTCGGCAAAAACGACAAAAACAAGAAAGACGTACTGAAGGGTGACATTGCCATTCACTGGGGTGCGGAACAGACCGAGGACCGCTTCAAATGGCAGTGGTACATGCCCGAGCAGGGCGGCATCGTGGAAAGCGAATTCATTGTCTCGCCCACGGGGCAGGCCGCCAAGGACACCCAGCCCAAATTGTTCAAAGCCGGCGAGTTGTCCTGGAAAAAATATCAGGCCCTGGCTCTGGAATTTGTTCAGGAAGAGGAACGGGCCAACTGGGAGCGCCGCATCGCCCGGTTCGGATCCGGCCTGGATTTTTTTCAGCCCCTGCACATGGAGCAGTCCGTGCAGAATCTGGTGGATTACTGGGACGATTTCTGGCCAGCCATGGCCTACGCCTATGTCACGGCGGACGAACTGGCGGGCAAGACGGGGAAAGAGCCTGAGGAAGAGGATAATCGCCTGCTGGATAACTGGCGTTCGTCTCAGAAGGCGTATCTCAAGGATAAAATTAGAGAGAATCCGAAGTATGCCAGTTTGTCGGAAAAAATCGTGGCCGCGGTGCTGCAGGCGCTTGACGGCAAAAAACCGGACTTTGACTGCGCCCGGCGGATTATTGAGCGGACTCGGGAACTGAGACTGCAGATAAACTGGTGGCCCGTGCAGAACAGATTCTGGCAGCTGCGGACAGTCTCCGACCAGGCAGGTAAAGTCGCCGCTCTGGTGGGGATGCGGATCTGATACGGCTGTTGCAGCGTCCATCCGAGGGGAATAGCAGCGAGGATGATTGTAGCTTGGCGAATTCATGGGAAAAGTGTATACGAACTGAAACCCGGCATATTTTTTCAGGGTAACGGGGCGGTCGCTTTTCCCTTGAGTCTGCATCATAAAACCGGCGTAAACGAGTGCCATGCTGCGAAAGTTCAGAGTCTGCCACCTGTCTTTGTTGTTTGTGCTGTTTGCCTGGGGGTTTGCGGGGCTGCAGGGCTGTTCCCTGCTGCAGCCCAAGGAAGAACCCAAAACACTTTCTTCCAAAGAAATCTATGAACTGGTCACAGCGGATGACAACGCGCCCAAAGCGGAAGTCGCCCATGCGCGGGTACTTGCGCAGGGAGTATACCGGTCGGCGCAGTCCGCAACCCTTGCGCATCGGGCGGACGGGTGCCCCAACGCCCGGTATTTGCTGGAGCAGCGCGGACGTGAGATTACAGCCGAACTCGGACGCTGGATCGGATTCGAATTTGTATTGAGCGGCGGGCCAGACGGACTTGAAAGCAATGAGTCCCCTGACGCCGTCTCTCCATCTCTGGTACCCCTGACATTGCTGGTACGCCATCCGCCGTATCGCAACCCCGTAACCGGACAGGTAACACGCGAGGAAATCAGCCAGTTTTCCGCCTGTCTCGAACGTACGGGGTTTGCCGTCTGGCGGGTGACTTCGGACTGGGAGCTGGTAAGCGGTCCGTGGGAATGCGAACTGCAATCCGGAGGCAATACGCTGGCCACGGCGAGTTTCCTGGTACGGGGCGAATATCAGCCCCTGCCAGCGGATGCCGTGGATTCCGCGGAAATGGCCGCAGGCGCATTTCAGAGCCCCTACGGCTCGTTGCAGGAAACTCCATCGAATTTGACTGTTGCACTTGATCCGCAGGTTCATGCCGGACCGGTCGCATCTATGCCTTCCGGACAAGTGGGGGCACCGGATGAGGTTGATTTCAGCGCCAACAAGGTGCTGGCCAAATGGGTGCCGGGCCCCGGAGGGCGAGCGCGTCCGCTGGTTGCCGTGCGGCAGCAGCCTGTTCCTGATACGGCAAGGCGATCCGCGGAAGCGCCATACGCGAGTCCGTCCCCGGTTCCGGCTCGGGCTGAACCCACATATCAGGCTCCGGCCCCGGTTCCGGCCCCGTCATCGTATCCGGCCCCGATCGTTGCCCCTCTGCCCGTGCCGGCGGATTCTCTGCAAGGGCATCCGGGCGTTGTGGTCGTGGTTTCCTCCAACCAGTTTGTGGAAAGCGCCAGAAACGATGCTCTGGCATTACGTGCTAAAGGCTATCCCGCCTTCATCGGTCTCTATAAAGATCCGCGTACGGGGCGTTTATGGCATACGGTCCGTCTGGAGGGTTATGCGTCCGTGGCGCAGGCGCGTGAGGCCAAACGCGTTTACATGCGCAGGGAAGGCCGTCAGGCCTTTGTGGCCGTCCGCGGCAGCGTGCCCAATCCCGTGAATCCGCCACAGATGCTCGCGACGCCACCCGAGCCTGTCCGGCCGGTGGTTCTGCCTTCCGAAACGGCTTATGAGCCAACTAGAATTCAGCCGCCGCCCGCGTATAACGTGCAGGTGGGCGCCTGCCTGCTGCCCGAAAGCGCGCATACGATGAAACGGGAAATCGAGTCCGAAGGATACGCGGTCCGTATTTTGGTGCTTAAGGATGCGGACGGCAAACGCTGGCACAGAGTGCTGATAGGCAACGCGTACGCAACCAAGGCCCAGGCTCGGGAAGCGGTCCGCGACTATAAAACGCGTACGGGTAAAAAGGCGTATGTTATAGATAACGCCGGGCAAGTGGTACGGAAGTAACGAAGGATCAGGCTGGATAAGGGGAAAGGATTTTTCAGATTTTCATCCGCAGGACTCTGCCCTGAGGGTCGGAGTCCTGCGGACAAAAGTACGTGTTGCGACATCAGGGACGGAGAACGGATCCAGGATGACGCGCACGTTTTTTGTTAACTGAATTCACCCTTGAGGTAGTTCCGGGTGAGTTCTACCTGCGGATCTTCAAACAGCTGCTTGGTGTGCCCCATTTCCACCAGGTGGCCCGTACGTCCGCCCTTGGAAATGTCCACGGAAAAGAAAGCGGTTTCGTCAGCGACGCGCAGGGCCTGCTGCATGTTGTGAGTCACGATGACCAGTGTGTATTTTTCCTTGAGCTGGACCATCAGTTCTTCGATCTGGCGGGTGGCGATGGGATCCAGGGCGGAGCAGGGCTCGTCCATGAGCAGCACGCTCGGTTCGGTGGCAATAGCTCTGGCGATGCAGAGCCGCTGCTGCTGGCCGCCGGACAGAGACAATCCGCTGTTTCTGAGCAGGTCTTTGACTTCGTTCCAGAGCGCGGCGCCGCGCAGGGCCTGTTCCACCTTTTCCATCATGTTGCCTTTGAAGCGGTTCAGCCTCAGGCCGAAAGCCACGTTTTCAAAGATGCTCAGGGCAAAGGGGTTGGGCTGCTGGAAGACCATGCCGATGTGCCGGCGTACGACGACCGGATCAACCTTGGGGTCGTACATGTCTTTGCCGTGGTAGTGAACGCTTCCGTTGAAACGGAAAATACGGATCAGGTCGTTCATACGGTTGATGCTGCGCAGAACCGTGCTTTTTCCGCATCCCGAAGGACCGATGAAGCCGGTGATCTGTTTTCTGCGGATCGGGACATAACTGTCGCGTACCGCCAGGAAGTCCCCGTAATGGATGGTGTCCACATTGCATTCGAGGATAATGTCGTTGCCCTGGCTCGCGGCTTGCGGCGCCGCTGCCGTGTCGGTGCTGAATTGTTCCATGGCCTTTTATCTCTCCGTTGAACGGTTGTTTTCGTAAGTTATCTTTTACGGTTGCTTATTGCGCGGCTGACGATGTTCAGTACAAATACGATCAGTACGAGCACCAGAGACGCGCACCAGGCCAGTTCGATCTGGTTTTCAAAGGGGCTGCCCGAGTAGTTGTAGATCAGAACCGCCAGAGAGGCTGTGGGCTGGTTTGCCTGCAGCCAGTAGTCGCTGAACAACGCGGTGAAGAGCAGCGGTGCGGTTTCTCCTGCGGCTCTGGCAACGGCCAGAAACACGCCGGTGATGATGCCGGGCATGGCCACGGGCAGCATTACCTTTGTCATGGCCTGGGCCGGAGTGCAGCCGATGCCGTAGGCGGCTTCTTTCATGCCTCTGGGCACCATTTTGATGGCCTCCTCGGCCGTGAGCATGACGATGGGAATCATCAGCAGGGAAAGGGCGATGCCGCCGGCCCAGGCTGAGTAATGCCCCATGACAAGCACCACCGCCGCATAGGCGAAAACGCCGGCCAGAATCGACGGCAGGCCCGTAAGGGTCTTTGCGCAGAACCGGGCGATCTGGGAGATTTTTTTGTGCGGTCCCAGTTCCGCCAGAAAGATTGCGGACAGAATGCCGAATGGCACGCTGATGATCGCTGCCAGACCGACCATGAACGTGGTGCCCAGGATGGCGTTGCCGAATCCGCCTCCGGTTTCGAAGGCCGTGGGCGGCAGCGTGTAAAATACCTCAAATGCCAGTCTTCTTCCTCCGCGGTAAAGCAGCATGATGATTACGGAGAACAGGGGAAAACAGGCGAGCAGAGCCATGATGACGGTGATGGTGCTCAGGAGATAGGATTCGAGAGCGCGTCTTTCCAGGGGATTTTTTTCGTAACTGGGTTTGTGCAGCGTGTTGTCTGCCTCATGGGTGAGCGTGTTCATCGTTTGCTCCCTCCCGGCTGGCTGTAGTTGATGATCATCTGGCCGATGATGTTGACCGCCAGAGTAATCAGAAGCAGGACAATGGCGGCGAACATCAGCACCTGAACTTCAACTTTTCCGGCCTCCGGAAAGTTCAGGGCAAGCAGTGCGGCCAGGGTGTTCGCAGGGGAGAACAGAGAAAGGGAAATCTGGTCCGAGTTGCCCACCAGCATGGCCAGAGCCATGGTTTCGCCCAACGCGCGTCCGAATCCGAGCACCAGAGCGCCGAAAATGCCGCCGGATGCCGTGGGCAGCATGACCCGCAGGATGGCTTCCCACCGGGTGGTGCCCATGCCGTAGACGGCTTCCTTGGTTTTCTGCGGGATGGCGCGGAAGGCGTCCTGAGATACCGCGGCCACCGTGGGCAGAATCATGATGGACAGCACCAGCGCAGCCGGAAACAGGCCCGGGCCGCTGAGCTTGGTCCCGAAAACCGGTATCCATCCCAGGTATTCGTTCAGGAAATCAGCGAGCGGCCTGATAATGGGGATGAGAACGAAAATGCCCCACAGACCGTAAACAACGCTGGGAATGGCCGCCAGCATTTCAATGATGTTTTTGAGGACGATTTCTATTTTATGCGGCAGAAAATCCTGGGTCAGAAAAATCGCAATGGCCACACCGAAGACTCCGCCGATAAGCAGTGCAAACAGGGAGCTGTACAGCGTTCCCCAGATTTCCGGCAAGATGCCGAATATCTTTTTGTTTACATCCCATTCGGTGGATGTCAGCAGTCCGAGGCCGTATTCCTTGACGGCAGGAATAGCCTTTCCGCCGATTTCAATCAGGATATATATGAGCACCACAATGGTCATCGCGGTGAAAACAAAGGCCATGCCCCGAAAAATTTTGTCGAACAGCACATCCCCGGAAGATGGAGGCGTCGCATAACTGTCCCCCCACTTCTTGGGCAGTTCTTTTTGAGAATCCATAAGAATGCCTCGCGGTTAAATAGACTACTCAGTGCAGGGAACCAGATGTTCCCGCACTGAGTCCTAAAAAAGGCTACGCCTTCGGCAAGGCTTCAGGCGTGTTCCTTTGGGGACGTGAGCCCAACTCCGCCCCCCTTAATCGTCAGTATGTTATTTGATGTTTTTAGCTGCGGCGGACACTTTTTTCACAACATCTTCGGGCAAGGGAATGTAGCCGGCCTTGTCGGACATAGCCTGTCCCTTGAACAGACAGTAATCGATGAGTTTGTGGATCCACTCCATTTTGTCCTTGTCCTGGTAGGTCTTGTAGAACATCATCCAGGTGTAGGTGACCATGGGGTAGGATGCGTCGCCTTCAGGATCGGTGACCCAGACGATCATGTTGTCGGGCAGCGTGGCGTTGGCCAGAGCAGCTTGTCCGCCGGCCAGGCCGGGAGCGACAAACTTGCCGGCTTTGTTTTCAAGGCTGGCCATGGGCAGTTTAGCCAGTCTGGCATAACCGTATTCGATGTAACCGATGGCGCCGGGAGTCTGCATGATGGTAGCGGCCACGCCGTCGTTTTTGGGAGCCTTTACCAGGTTTTTGTCCAGAGGCCAGTCAACGGTTTTGCCGAAGCCGACTTTGCTTTCGAATTCCTTGCTGATGGCGCAGAGATGATGGGTGAAGTTGTAGTTGGTGCCGGAGCTGTCGGCGCGGGCAACAACGGTGATGTCTTCATCAGGAATGCTTACGCCGGGGTTGGCCTTAACGATGGCCGGATCGTTCCATTTAGTGATCTCGCCGAGGTAGATTTTCGAGTAGACATCTCTGGGAAGTTTCAGGTCTTTCACGCCTTTCAGGTTGTAAGACAGCACGATTTCACCGGCGGTCATGGGCAGCAACTGCACGCCTTCGGACACTTTGGAAATTTCTTCATCAGACATGGCCGCGTCGCTGGCACCAAAGTCGACGACATGGTTTTGGAAATCCCGGATACCGGCGCCGCTGCCTTTGGACTGGTAGCTGACCTGAACACCGGAATTTTCGCGGCTGAAGGTTTTGAACCAGGTCGTATATAAGGGAGCAGGGAAGCTCGCTCCGGAACCTACCAGGTTGGTGTCGGCCAGGCTGAGTGCGGGAAAGGCCAGGGCAAACATCAGCATCATGCTTGCAATTTTCCAAAAAGATTTCATCTTGTACCTCTTGGTTGATAGTTTAAAAAAAATAGACGGGGTATTTATAGGAGCTGGAGGTGCGGTCTAAATGTCATTTCAATTCTTTTTACGTTACGAAGAGGAGACAAGTTTGTATTATTGGATATTGTTATGTTAAGGACGCGTTTTTTAAAAAGATAAAAAAGATTGGTTCAAATATGTTAAAATTAAAAATAGAGTTAAATATAAAACATTGTATAATATTTAAAATGTAAATAATGATAATTTTACATTAAAATTAAGTGTATATTTTGATGAATATAATTAAATTGACATTTCTTATGTAATAAAGAAAGAAATCAAAGCTGATCAAAAAATTATTATGTAAAAAATTATGTGAAAGGAAAAACTGTTGTTTTGACAATATGTAATAATTATAAATTATTATTTCATGTATAATAGTAAGATTTTTAAAAATAGCAGTTGTTGTCTGTAAGCTAAAAAATTAAATGATCAATCAAACAGCTTTTTTACTAATCAAAAGCTCGAAACTTTTTATTTGTGATACACGGCAAATGTTTCACTAATAGATCAGAATTGCAGCCATATATCTGGAGATTTCAATTCCTATCGCCGGTATTCCTTAGGGGCGGCTGTTTTTTTTCCTCCTGGAGTCTTAGCTTGCATGGTACGGCAGAAGTTGCTGCTACACAGACAACATTAGTTGCTGCTTTTTCGTTTATTCGTGAGCAGACAAATGGATTTATGAAAACGGAGAAAAAAAAGGAAAAAAATGGTACAGGTTTACTGTTCCCTCCAGCATCAAAAAAAATTGAAACGGAGTAAAACAACAGTGTCGTCCGAATTTCTGAAGAAAGCCGACAACAGAGGAGTTTTCAAAAATCTTTACTGTGATCACTTTTCCGGGCATGGTTTTAAAAAAGTTGTTTTTTCTGTCAACCTTGCATCACGTACGTGCGTCTTACGTAGTGTGGAATGAACCGGACCGAATGTGGTGCAGACAAGGATCAAGGTGGATTTTTCAGGCGCCATGCTGGAGTGCAATGATATCGGCCGACTCACTCGGGCCGCGCAAAACGGAGACAAGGCCGCTTTTGGCAGGCTGGTGGATACGTATCATGAAAAAATTCACCGCCTGGTCTTTTTCCGTACGCGTTCGTGCAGCGATGCGGAGGACATCACTCAGGAAGTCTTTTTCAAGGCGTTCCGGAGTCTTCGCAAACTGGATGACCCAGAGAAGTTTCAGAGCTGGTTGTACGCCATAGCTATCAACAAAGTGCGGGACCACTACCGCAGGAACAAGATACGGGCGCTGTTTTTCCTTTCCTCCAATGAAGATGACGTTGGAGACCTTGACCTGCCTGACACGAATTCGGTTGACGCCACCGATAAGGTGGCGGGACGTCAGTTCTGGGAATATGTCGACAAACTGAGCAAAGAGCTGACGCCTGCCGAACGGGAAGTGTTCTACCTGCGTTTTTTGGATCAACTGGAACTTAAGGAAATTGCATCTGTTTTAGAAAAAAGCGAGGGCACCATCAAGACGCTGGTGCACCGGGCTGTAAAAAAATTCAAACAGGATAAGATCCTGCGAGAATTCTTGGAAGGACGAGTACGGTGAATGTAATAGGCGCGCATATACCACAGGAACGGCTGGAGGCTTTGGCGGCCGGGTTGGATGAACCCAGTCGCTATGAACTGGTTCATTTGGCCTGCTGCGGCCAATGCCGGGAAGAACTCGCCAGTCTCGAGGCTGGGCTGGCCAAGCTGGGCAAGCTCGCCGGGGTTTATACCCCGCCGCCCGGGCGTCCCGTTCGGATTGCTTTCGAGCACCCGCCGAGTTCGGGCTTGTCGTTTCGGAAAATGGGCTGGGTTGCGGCCGCTTGCGTACTGTTCATCAGCCTGTGGGTTTGGGACAAAGGCGGCAACATGCCTGAAACGTCACCAACAGGTTCGTCCGGGTCAATGATCCCCGTATTGTATACGAGCACGGCGGAAGCCAAATATGACAAACTGGCGGCATTGGAAAATTTTCTGGCGCCCCAACACAGGCTCTACGACAAGGGAAATGCGTTGTACGAATCCAGAGAAGGCCCTGTTTTTCTGGACATATGAGAGGATAACATGAAATTTACCCGTATCACCCTGCTGGGGCTGGCCTTGTTGTTCGTTGTTGGAATTACGGCCGGATCAGCGCTGGCGGCTACTCCCGATGCTGATCCGGGAGCGGACCCTTTTGACAAATGGTGGAATGACGGTCAACTGGCCAGCTTGCTGCAATTGGACGCAGCGACCATAGAAAAACTGGACGCGCTCTACCTGGAGCACGGGAAAATAATCCTGGACCGCAAGGCCGCTCTGGAAAAAAACCGTATGGATGTTTTTGCCTGCATGGAAAAAGATCCCGTGGATGAAGATCAGGCGCGCAAGGAGTACAAGGAAGTCCTTCAGGACCGGTCCGCCTATTACATGGCGCGTTTCGACTATGTGCTGGCAGTGCGGAAGGTTATCGGCAAAGAGCGTTACATGCGCCTGTTTGACTATTTCACCAAGAAGTGGGGAAAATAGCGTTTGAGTCACTTCATCTCATAAAATTTCTTGAGGATTCACTAAGATCCGCTTTTTGCGACAGGCTGTAGAAAAACGCCCCCGGCTGTTTTTCTGCAGCCTGTTATGGTCCTTGGATCAGCACATAAGGCCCAACCGGGGACACCGGATAGAGCTTTATGCTCACACCGTAACCTTCCCAGCGCATCCAGTCGCTTGTTTTTTGCGGCTTCCCGTAGCTGTCCTCGAAGTATTTGCGTACCGGCACCAGAAAATCCGGCGAAAAAGCGATGCGAACGGCCTGAAGTCCGTCATCCGTGAAGGCGTAGGCAATTTGTGTGGCGGGAATATGTCCCAGAGTACGCACTTCGTTGTCGCGGACCAGGATGGTTGCGTCAAAGGGAAACAAAGGCGTATTGGGGTGCAATTGCCTGGTGGAGCCGGCCAGTTTTTTTTGGGGCGCATGCCAGTGCAGTTCGCGAAATCCCTGGGCGAACTTGCGGGGGGTGTTCTCACCGCAGGCAGCCAGCCCGAGGCTGATGCAGCCGATGAGGGTCAAGGACCAGATGGAAAAATGTCGTAACCGTGGAGTCATGGTGTAAATCTCTGTTTCTGTGGCACCTACTAAACAAGCTTTCGCCGAGATGCAAGAGACATTTTGGCTGTAATATTCCGTAAGCAGTTTTTTTTTGTCAACCCGGCGGACGCTTCAGACGTCATGACAGATATGACGCAGCAAACGGAAAGACATCTGTACAAAAAGATAATTCGCTGCGCATTGCCGCCACAATGAAGGCGGGCTCACTAAATGCGTAACTCATAAGAATCCTGTTCGAGGGAACAGGTAAAAGCAGCCAAGAGGATACGGAAGATGACGACGAACAAAAAAACCAATGGTACGATCAAGCAATTGACCTTGCGTTTACCCGAGGATTACCACCGCAAGTTGAAAATTCTCGCCGCCTGTTCGGGGACAAGCATGACGGACATCCTGATTGGTTGCATCGACGACAGATTGAGCAAGTGTCTGCGTACGGAATTAAATAATATCTGACCAGCCTGCGCGGCGTTTTGCGGGGGAGTGCAAAGCGCCGCGTGGTCACTCCCACATGACACTAACCCGATCCTTATTACGCAAAAGCGTACTGCATACGGGCATAGCCCTCGTACCACTGGTGCTGGTCCTGGTGCTTCTGGCCCAGGGGTTTGCGGACGAGGACGCCGTCTATGTTTTTTTTCGCCAGTTTCGTTCCACGCACGCCTTTCTGACCTTTGTGGCCAGGCTGCTGACCGACTGGGGCAATCCCGCTTTTTATGTGGTCTACGGACTGCTGCTCTGGCACGGCTGGCGGACCAAAAATAGCAATCTGATTCGTTTTGTGCTGGCCTATCTGATCGTCCAGGTGCTGGTGAGTTTCGGAGTTGTCCGTATTTTGAAAATCTCCCTCGGGCGGCCGCGTCCAGGAGAAGGGGATCTGCTGCATTTTTTCAGTTTCGCTGCCCGTTATAATTCTATGCCTTCCGGGCATACCTGCGAGATAGTGGCCGCGTGCCTGGCCCTGGTGCTCTACTGGCAAAGACTTGCCTTAAGCCTGGGTTTGGGGATAGTCATCGCCCTGGTGGCCGGCAGCAGAATATACCTGGGCATGCATCATCCCAGCGATGTGGCTTTTGGTTTGCTGCTCGGCGCGTTCGCAGGCTGGGCCATCTATTGTTTCAGCGAGACCCCTGATGCTACACAACAAGCGCGCCAATTGTCGCAAAGCTCTTGACTGGATCTACGCCTCCGCAACCGAAAATCCGCTGCTCTGGTTCCTTGTGCTGCTGGCTTTGCAGACACTGCCCTATCTCTGGGCCCGCGAGCTCTGGTATTCGGATGAAATCCGTTACGCCAACGTTTTTGAACACGTCTACCATAAAGGCAAATGGCTCGTTCTGTACCTGAACGGCCAGTACTACCCGGATAAACCGCCGGTTTATTTCTGGCTTTTGTCGCTGATTCGCCTTCTTATTGGCACGGAAAGGCCGCCGCTCTTTTTTCTCGGCGCCGCTGTATCTGGCGGGCTGTACCTCTGGGCCACCTGGTCCCTGAGCCGCGCCACCCTGGGCAAACTGTACAAACAGAACGGACTGCATGTGGCGGCGGGCTTTGTTTTGCTGAGTACATTCTACTTTGTCGGGCTGTGCCATTATTCCCGTATGGATCTGCTCTTCGGGGCCCTTATCATCGCTTCGCAAGTCTGTCTGTTCCGCGCGTGGCTTACAAAATGCGACGCATTTCGCTGGTGCATGTACGGATTCGGCCTGGCGGCCTTGGCCACGCTGACCAAGGGGCCGCTGGGGCTGGCCTTTCCCCTGTTGAGTTCGTTGGTTTTTCTGGCCTGGCGCGGCCGCTTGAAACGCTTTTGGTCCAAAGACGTATTGTACGGGATGCTGGTCTGCGTCGGCATCCTGCTGCTCTGGCTCGCGGCGGTGCTGCTCATAGAGGACCCGTCCTATTTGTGGAACATTCTGTATGATCAGATCTACAAGCGCGCAACCAACACCTGGCATCACGAACAGCCGTTTTATCATTATCTGCTGACCTTTCCGGCCGCGTTTGTTCCGTGGACGCTGCTGCTGGTGGTTTTCCCCTGGTCGGAAATGCGTACCAGGGCCTGGTGGCGCAATATCGCGGATCGTCGCAAGCTCGCTCCTGCGGGTGAAACCTATCTCTGGGTCTGTTTTTTGAGCGGTTTTCTGCTGCTGTCCGCCATCAGCATCAAGATTGTGGTCTATCTGCTGCCTCTGTTTGCGCCCCTGGCCGTTTTGACCGGTCTCGGACTGCTCAGGCTGAAGCCGGAGCAGAGCGACAGGTTGTTTTTCTGGACCGGACGGTTCTGGCTGTTGCTTGGCGTTGCGCTCATCGTCGCCAGTCTGGTGCTCTGGGGCAAGGTCAGTGCGCTCGGACTCTCCGGCTGCGGCTGGCTGGCCGGTCTGATCGGCTGGATGTTCCTGCGCGGGATCGACCGCCGCCGTGTCCGCCAAGGGCTGGCCCTGGCCGTGGCGGGTGTGACCATCTGGCTGATTCCGGCCGGGTTCTGGCTTGCTCCCTCGCTGGACGCGACACTCAGCCCGAAGGCCCAGGCGGATGTACTGCGCGCCTACCTCCAAGAAGGTTACGCTCCCGTTGTCTACAAAGTCTATTCCGGTACCTACAGCTATTACGCCGGGCAAAATCTCCCGGAAACCGATGACCCGCAGGCGGTTCTTCAGGTGCTCAACGACAATCCCAAAGCCATTCTCGCCATACGGGACAAGCATTGGAACCAGTGGCAGGACAAGCCCGAGGGCCTGGAGATCGTCGACCGCCAGCAAGTTGCGGACAAAACCTACCTGCTGCTCGTAAAAGGCGGCGTATTGGATCAGACGGATTCCGCTCCGGTTGAAGCAACCGCAGTTTCCCTTGAGTCCGGACCTGCTGCGGGAACTGCGGATGCCAACGCTACGGATGGGGGAGATTCCTCTGCGAAAGAGTGATCCGGCCGCGGTTGTTTTTTTCTTGAGGAAAGCAGAGAGGAAACGGATTCAGCCTTTCGAGGGTAAGCCCTTGGTTGCTTTGTGAAAGATGTTTTTTCCTCCAAATAAAACCATAGCATTGACAAGGTATTAGAATAGCGGAAAACTGTTCTTTACAACCTCTCCGGTTGGCGTTATCTTTTTCCTTTTTTGCAAGTAAAAAGAAGGGTGGTAGTACACTCGCCAGAGAGTCATCATGAGCACACATTTTCTCAGCATTACGGAACTGGACGCCGCCAAGGCACTGAAGCTCGTTGAACGAGCTCAGGAAATGAAAAGCTCCGGGTATCGGAGCGATCTCCTCAAAGGCAAGGTAGCCGCCTTGGTCTTTGAAAAAGCTTCCACGCGGACGCGCGTTTCATTCGATGTGGCGGTGCGTCAGCTGGGGGGAGAGACCATTTTCATGACGCCTGCAGAGTCGCAATTGGGCAGAAACGAACCCCTGAAAGACACGGCCCGCGTCTTGTCCCGCTATACGGACTGCATGGTGGTGCGAACCTTCGGCCATGAGAAAATCGAAGAACTTGCCCGGTATGCGGACGTACCCGTTGTCAATGCGCTGACAGACAAGTATCATCCGTGCCAGGTTATGAGCGACATGCTGACCATTTACGAGCGTACTCCGGATTTCAGCTCTCTCAAGGTGGCTTGGATCGGCGACGGCAACAACATGGCCAACTCCTGGATTAATGCCGCCACGGTTTTTCCTTTTGCTTTGACCATTGCCACGCCCGAGAATTACAAGCCTGCCGCGGATGTGCTGGAGCAGGCCAAACAGGCGGGCGCCAACGTGACGCTGACCACGGACCCCAAGGAAGCCATTTCCGGAGCCGATTATGTCAATACGGACGTCTGGGCATCCATGGGACAGGAATCCGAGCAGGAGAGCCGTTGCCAGATTTTTGCACAATACCAGGTCAATGATGCGCTGCTGGAACTGGCCGCTCCCGAGGCCAAGGTCATGCATTGTCTGCCGGCCCACCGGGGCGAGGAGCTTACCGAAGCGGTCATTGAAGGGCCGCGGTCCATTGTCTGGGATCAGGCTGAGAACCGCCTGCACATGCAAAAGGCTATTCTCGAAATGCTTTTTATTTAATCTCTTGTGGAGAAGGAAGGAGATATTTCCATGAGCGGTATTGAAAAGGTCGTACTCGCCTATTCGGGCGGACTGGATACGTCCATTATATTGAAGTGGCTCGAAAAGACCTACGAATGCGAGGTCATCACCCTGACCGCGGATCTGGGCCAGGAAGAAGAACTGGACGGCCTGGATGAGAAGGCCTTGTCCACGGGAGCCAGCAAGGCCTACATTGAAGACCTGCGGGAAGAGTTCTGCAAGGATTTTATTTTTCCCATGTTCCGGGCCGGGGCCATCTACGAAGGCCGCTACCTTCTCGGAACTTCCATCGCGCGTCCGCTGATCGCCAAGCGCCTGGTGGAGATCGCACGTGCAGAGGGCGCTCAGGCCGTGGCACACGGCGCCACCGGCAAGGGCAACGATCAGGTGCGTTTTGAATTCGCGGTTCAGGCCCTGGCGCCTGATCTCAAAGTTATTGCTCCCTGGCGCGAGTGGGATATGCATTCGCGTACGGATCTGATCCACTTTGCCCAGGAACACAATATTCCGCTTGGAGATTCCAAGCGCAAGCTCTACAGCATGGACCGCAACATGCTGCATTGCAGTTTTGAAGGCGGCGAACTCGAAGATCCGTGGTCTCCCGCCGGACCGCACGCGTATGTGATGTCCGTGCCTGTGGAAAACGCTCCGGATCAGCCCGAAGAGTTCATTCTTGATTTCGAAGGCGGCAATCCGGTGGCCATAGACGGCAAGGCCCTTTCTCCGGCGGAAATGCTTATCGCTCTGAACAAACTGGGCGGCAGACACGGCATCGGGCGGCTGGATATGGTGGAAAACCGTTTCGTGGGCATGAAGTCCCGCGGTGTTTACGAGACTCCGGGCGGTACGATTATGCATGTGGCCAAGCGGGATCTTGAAGGCCTTTGCCTGGATCGCGAAGCCATGCACATCCGCGACGGGTTGATTTCCCGCTATGCCGAATGCGTTTACAACGGGTTCTGGTACGCGCCCGAACGCGAGGCGCTGCAGGCCCTGGTTGACAAGACTCAGGAACGTGTCACAGGCAGCGTTCGCGTCAAGCTCTACAAGGGCGGCGTATATCCGCTGGCGCGCAAGTCCCCGTATTCGTTGTACAGAGAAGATCTGGCCACTTTTGAAGAAGACCAGGTGTACGACCAGGCCGATGCCGCCGGTTTTATCCGGTTGCAGGGCTTGCGGCTGCGCGGCTTCAAAGCCGATATGCTGACCGGGGGCGACAAATAATGAGCAGCAAAAAGCTCTGGGGCGGCCGTTTCAGCGGCCGCACCAGTGATCTGGTCGAAACGTTCACCGAGTCCGTTTCCTTTGACCGCAGGCTCTATGCCCAGGATATCGCCGGTTCCATTGCCCATGCCCGGATGCTGGGGCGCCAGGGCGTGCTGGAACGGGAGGACGTAGAAGCCATAACCAAAGGGCTGACTCAGATTAAGAAGGAAATCGAGTCCGGAGATTTTCCCTGGAACACGGAACTCGAAGACGTTCATATGAACATCGAAAGCCGTCTGACCGATCTGATCGGTCTGGCAGGCAAACGGCTGCATACGGGACGCAGCCGTAACGACCAGGTAGCTTTGGATTTTCGTCTTTATGTGAGTACACGCCTCGAGGCCTGGCAGGAAGGCATTCGCAGCCTGATTTCCGTTCTGGTGAATCAGGCCGAGCAGAACAAGGCCACTTTGCTGCCCGGTTATACGCATCTGCAGCCTGCCCAGCCGGTGAGCCTGGCTCAGCATCAGCTCGCCTACGCGTGGATGCTGCGCCGCGATTTCGACCGCCTGGCGGACTGTCTGCGCCGGGTGCGGGTGGCGCCTCTGGGTGCTGCGGCTCTGGCCGGCTCCACCTATGATCTGGATCCGGAATCCGTGGCCGAAGAGCTGGGCTTCGACGCTATCTTCAAGAATAGCATGGACGCGGTTTCCGACCGGGATTTCGTGGCCGAGGCTTTGTTCGACGCGGGCCTGATCATGATCCACCTCAGCCGCTACTGCGAGGAGCTGATCATCTGGGCCAATCCGCGTTTCGGTTTCATCAGACTGCCGGATGCCTACGCCACGGGTTCGAGCATCATGCCTCAGAAAAAGAATCCGGACGTTGCCGAGTTGATTCGCGGCAAGTCCGGCCGCGTGCTGGGAGCGTTGACCTCGTTGCTGACGCTGCTCAAAGGGCTGCCACTGGCCTACAACCGTGACATGCAGGAAGACAAGGAGCCGTTTTTTGACGCGGATGAAACCGTCAGCGCAGCTCTTGCCTTAATGGCCGGAATGGTGGAAAGCTTGGTTTTCGTTCCCGAAGCCATGCGCCGGGCGCTGGCCGAAGGTTTTTGCAACGCCACGGAACTGGCGGATTACCTGGTGGGCAGGGGAGCGCCGTTTCGTGACGCCCATGAAATTACCGGCAAGGCCGTGGCGGAGGCGGAATCCATGGGACTGCGGCTTGAGGATCTGCCCCTGGAACGTTTGCGCGATTTGTCGGAATTGATCGAAGACGATGTTTACGAGGCTTTGGCCTATGAGACTGCCGTTTCCCGGCGGGAAACTCCGGGAGGAACAGGCCCGGAGTCCGTTGCGTCGCAGATCGGCGAACTGCAGCTCTGGCTGCTGGAGCAATCGTAACTGGCGGAAGCGTATAGGAGTCGAACCTACCGGGGACGGTCAAGCCCCCCACTGGATTTGAAGTCCAGGCGCCACACCGGTGACGAAACGCTTCCGTAAAAGTCAGGTCACGAAATTTTTTTATTACAACAGAATCTGCAATTATTCAAGAAAAATACCTTGCCGCATGCTACGCATAACCAATAAAACAGCCGGGTTGCCGTATTCGAAGGAAACAGGCGCATTAATGGCATTTGGGCTTAGATTGTAAGGGGCGTATTGCCAAATGCGGCATGCCGAATTATGTATTAAATGAATTATGTCCTGACAACGGGCCGATTTAACGGAGGTGCCCTGACTTGAACGCGTTTACGAAAAATCTGTTGTTATGGATTACCATCTCGTTGGTTATGGTGGTCCTGTTCAATTTATTCAACCAGCCGCAAACACCGCAAACCAAGCTTGCCTATAGCGATTTTCTGCAAAGAGTCGATCGGGGTGAGGTTCTGAGCGTTAAAATTCAAGGCGACAAGATTTTTGGCGAACTTTCTACCGGCGGGAAATTCATGGCCTATGTGCCCAATGATCCCAGTCTGGTGGAGAACCTTATCGATCAAAAGGTTCGTGTGGAAGCTGAGCCCGAAGAAGAGGGTGCCTGGTACATGGTGCTGCTCATCAACTGGTTCCCCATGCTGTTGCTGATTGCCGTGTGGATCTTTTTTATGCGGCAGATGCAGGGAGGCGGAGGAAAAGCGCTATCCTTCGGTCGATCCAAGGCTCGAATGGTTTCATCGGAATCTGCCAAAGTGACTTTCGATGACGTAGCCGGCGTGGATGAAGCCAAGGAAGAGCTCACGGAAATAGTCGACTTTCTGCGCGACCCGAAAAAGTTCACCCGCCTGGGCGGGCGTATTCCCAAAGGCGTGCTGCTCGTGGGCAGCCCCGGAACAGGAAAAACGCTGCTGTCCAGGGCCGTGGCCGGAGAGGCCGGGGTGCCCTTTTTCTCCATTTCCGGATCGGATTTTGTGGAAATGTTCGTGGGTGTGGGGGCTGCCCGTGTTCGCGACCTGTTTATTCAGGGTAAGAAAAACGCCCCCTGTCTGATTTTTATTGACGAAATCGACGCGGTAGGCCGCCAGCGCGGCGCCGGTCTGGGCGGCGGACATGATGAACGCGAACAGACCCTGAACCAGCTGCTGGTGGAAATGGACGGTTTTGAATCCAACGAAGGCGTCATACTTATTGCCGCCACCAACCGTCCGGATGTTTTGGATCCGGCGCTCTTGCGTCCGGGACGTTTCGACCGCCAGGTAGTTGTGCCCACGCCCGACTTGCGTGGCCGCAAGCGGATTCTGGAAGTCCACGCGCGGCGGACGCCTTTGGGCGAAAATGTCAAACTGGACGTTCTGGCCCGCGGAACGCCTGGTTTTTCCGGTGCTGATCTGGAAAACCTGGTTAACGAAGCTGCTTTGATCGCCGCCAAAAAGGGCAAGGATTTCCTCGAAATGCTCGATTTTGAGGAAGCCAAGGACAAAGTGCTCATGGGCAAGGAACGCCGCAGCCTGATTCTTTCTGATGAAGAAAAGCGGGCCACGGCAATCCACGAGGGCGGACACGCGCTTGTGGCCAAGCTGCTGCCCAAATCCGACCCCGTGCATAAAGTCACTATCATTCCGCGTGGCCGGGCTTTGGGCTTGACCATGCAGTTGCCGGAAGACGAGCGCCATACGTATTCGCTGGATTACCTGCAGCACAGGCTGGCTGTCCTGCTGGGCGGACGCGCAGCTGAAAAGATCGTTCTGGACCAGGTTACCACCGGTGCCGGCAATGATCTCGAACGCGCCACCGGCACGGCCCGGAACATGGTCTGCAAATGGGGCATGAGTGAAGCGCTCGGACCTCTTTCCCTTGGCGAACGGGATGAAGAGATCTTCATCGGCCGCGATATCGGCCATTTCAAAAATTACAGCGAGGAGACCGCAAGGCTCATCGACAGCGAAGTCAAGCGTATTGTGCAGGAAGCTGAAAGCACAGCGATACGGTTGCTTTCCGAGAGCCGCGAGGTTCTGGACAGAATCACCGAGGCTTTGCTCGAGCGAGAGACCATCAGCGGAGAGGATATCGACAAGCTGCAGCGGAACGAACCTTTGCCCCCGTTCAATCCGCACAAGAACAATCACGGGTACGCGCAGCAGGCCCAGGAGCAGACGGTACAAAGTGCGCCTGAGGCTGCCGCAGCTGAAGAATCCTTCACATTCGGCAGTGCGTCCGAAACTGCGGACCACGAAACCGTGGTTGTGCCTGAAACACAAGCGCAGGAAGAAGAGCCCGAGGCCAAAGACAAAGACGCTCACGAAGCAAAAGATCCAGAAAACAAGGACCAATAACGCTGATGGGCTTTATTCCGTGGAAGATTGCAAGGGGTGGGAGCATTACGCCCGCCCCTTTTTCAATTATGGGCATCGTGAATGTCACGCCCGATTCTTTTTTTGACGGCGGAAGATATGCGCAACGTGACTCTGCCGTGGCGCACGCGCGCGAATTAATCGACCAGGGGGCGGATATTCTGGATATTGGCGGTGAGTCCACCAGGCCGTTTTCCGACCCCGTGAGTCCGTCCGAGGAACTGGAGCGGGTTTTGCCGGTGGTTGAAGCCGCCGCAGCCTTTGAGAAAAACGTGCCGATATCCGTAGACACGAGAAGGGCCGTTGTTGCATCCCGTACGCTGGATGCCGGTGCGGCAATCATCAACGATGTCTCGGGTTGTCTGTTCGATCCGGAACTTGCGGAAGTCGTCGCGGAGTACAAGCCCGGATATGTGCTGATGCACAGTCAGGGCACGCCGGAGAATATGCAGATTGCCCCGCAATATGACGATGTCGTGGCTGAAGTTCTGGAATTTTTTGAGGAACGCATGCATTTCCTGACGCAAGCCGGTCTTCCGGAGGAAAATATCGTATTGGATCCGGGCATAGGATTCGGCAAGAACCTGGAACACAATCTGGCTCTGTTGCGTGAAATAGACCGGTTTTATTCTTTTGGACGTCCTCTTCTGGTTGGATTTTCCAACAAAGGCCTTTGGAAGGATCTGCTAAAGCTGGAAAAAGAGCCGCGGCAAAATGCCACCCAGGCCGGAACCGCAGTCATGGCCGTCAAGGGAGTCGCCATTCACCGTGTGCATGCGGTGGATCTGACTGTCCAAACATTGGGTGTTGTCCGGGCGCTAACGGGCGAATAGGCGTAGTTCGGAGTACAAACGTCATGTTCGAAATCGCTTCCATACGCATCGGGTGGCGCGATATTTTAGATATCGGCCTCGTTGCTTTTATTTTTTACCGTGTTCTCCTGCTCGTACGCGGAACCCGCGCCATTTCCGTGCTTATCGGACTGGTGCTGGTTGTCGTGCTCTATTTCATTTCCGATGAAGTGGGGCTGTATACGCTCAACTGGCTTCTGGCCAACTTTCTGAGTTCCTTGTTCCTGGTGATGATTATTCTTTTCCAGCAGGATATCCGCAAGGCTCTTTCCGAAGTGGGGGCGGGTAAATTCTGGAAGCGCAACGGGAACAATGAGGAAACCCTGAATCAGATTATTGTTTCCATGGCCGCCCTGGCACGCAGCCGGATAGGTGCGCTCGTGGTTCTGGAACAGAGCGTTCCCCTGGGAGACGTGGTGGAGCGCGGCGTCAGCCTGCACTCCAAGGTAACCAAGGATTTGCTTGTCACCATTTTTTATCCGAACACGCCGTTGCATGACGGGGCGGTAATCATCAAAGGTGATACGCTGCTTGCGGCCGGCTGTATTTTGCCGCTTTCCGCGGGCATCAAGCAGACGACAAAAGGGTCCGCCGAATACGGCACGCGCCACAGGGCCGCGCTGGGCATCACCGAGGAATCAGACGCCATTGCCATTGTGGTTTCCGAGGAACGTGGATCCATTTCTCTGGCCATCAATGGAAAGCTGATTACCAACATGGATGACGTACGCCTCAAACGTGTGATCAAAAACGCACTGGAGCGATAGGTGCGAACAAACTGGCAATACGCCCTGATTTCTTTTTGCCTGGCTCTGATCGCCTGGTATTACGTATCCGGACGGGAAAAGGTCGATGTCTGGGTCGAGGCCACGGTACAGTTTTCCGGAATGCCCGACAGCCTGCTGGTCCGCGGCGGGTTGCCCAGCAAGCTGGAAGTGCTTGTTCGCGGTCCCAAAGGACTTGTACAGAGCATCGAACAAAAAACTTTGGTGCTCCCGCTCAACCTGGCCAACCTGAAGGCCGGACGCAATATCTTGAACATAGAATCCGGAGATTTGCCGCTGCCTAAAAATTTTGAAGTGCTGGAAATAAATCCGCCGCGTTTTGATATTCTTGTGGACAAACTTGCGCAAAAGGTCCTGCCCATCAAAGTCAAGTGGAGCGGGGTGCTCGATCCTGATTATGATTTGATGGAAACGAGCGTAAACCCCAAAGTCGCCAAAGTTCGCGGACCGGCGCAAATTATTGAAAACATGCGCGACATAGAAACCCAGAGTGTCCCCCTGCCTTCGGCCACGCCGTCGAAGGTGGAGGAAAACGTGGCGCTTAATCTCCCAACGGAGATTGAATCCGATGCATCCACTGCCGACGTCGTTCTGGTTTTCGGTATGAAATCGGAGAACCTGCAGTTTACCCTGCCCATCGAAATAGAGAACGAGACTGCTTACACTGCCAGAATCCATCCTAGGGAACTTGAGGTCGAGGTACAAACGCCTTTGTCGCTAGTGCGCAAGGAAAAGGAATTGAAAAAAGAACTCAAGGTCATCTTGCACATCCCTTCTGCTTATGCACCGGGAAAATATTCTATGAGTTGCCAAGTGCAGACATTTCCCGGAGGGCGTGTTGTCTCGCTTTCGCCGGAAAAAATCGAACTGGAACTGAAAGAAAAATCAGACTGATCCACATCCTTGGTGATTTGTTTCAATTATGCTACATAGTCGCGCGTTGGCGTGAAGAGCAGTTCTGAAATACGGTCGTAACTGAAAAACATAGAGAATTATTATGCCTAACAAAATATTCGGTACGGATGGAATGCGCGGACAAGTTAACATTTATCCTATGGTCCCGGAAGTCGCCATGCGGCTGGGACTTGCGGCGGGAATGTACTTCCGCAACGGATCCAAACGGCATCGGGTGGTTATTGGTAAAGACACCAGGCTGTCAGGTTATATTTTTGAGACCGCGTTGACCTCCGGCCTCTGTGCCGCGGGTATGGATGTCTTTCTGCTTGGCCCCATGCCGACCCCGGCCATTTCATTCATTACGCAGAATATGCGCGCGGATCTGGGCATTGTGATCTCTGCCTCGCATAATCCGTTTATGGACAATGGCATCAAATTTTTTGACAAATACGGTTTCAAACTTCCAGATGATGCTGAAAGGGCCATTTCCAGCATGGTCACCGACAAGGAATTCCGCTGGGACTATCCCAATCCGGAAGATGTCGGGCGCGCTTACAAAATTGAAGATAGCGTCGGCCGCTATATCGTCTACCTCAAGAACAGTTTTCCAAGAGGAAAAACCCTGGACGGCATTCGGATTGTGCTTGATTGCGCCAACGGCGCGGCCTATAAAGTGGCGCCCATGATTTTCGAGGAACTGGGAGCCAAGGTCATCAAAATTGGAACGCAGCCCAATGGTTTGAACATCAACGATAAATGCGGATCATTGTATCCCGAGATGTTGTCACATCACATCCGGGAACATGGCGCGCACATCGGCCTGGCCCTGGACGGCGACGCAGACCGTTTGATCGTTGTGGATGAGAAGGGCGGCGTCATGGACGGCGACCAGATCATGGCACTGTGCGCGCTAGAGCTGATGGAAGAGAATGCTCTGCCCGGCAATATGCTGGTGGCCACGGTGATGAGCAATATGGCCCTGGAGCTGTTCATGCAGGATCATGGCGGCCGCCTGATACGTACGCCCGTGGGCGACCGGCACGTGGTGGAGGCCATGCGTCGTGAAGGGGCCGTTTTGGGCGGCGAACAGTCCGGACATTTGATTTTTCTGAATTACAGCACCACGGGCGACGGCATCCTCGCCAGCCTGCAGTTGCTGCGAATCATGATAGAAAAAGGCAAGCCGCTTTCGGAACTTGCCCAGTTGATGGAGCCTTTCCCCCAGATTTTGCTGAACGTGCACGTGGAGCGCAAAGTGCCCTTTGAAGATATCCCCGCCATCGGCGAGGCCGTCAAATCTGTGGAAAAAGAGCTGGGCAGGGGCGGACGCGTCCTTCTGCGGTACTCAGGTACCGAACCCGTTGCCAGAGTCATGGTGGAAGGTATGGACCCCGCCAAAGTTAAAGAGCTGGCCGAATCCCTTGCGGAAACCGTGCAAAAGCAGTTAAAGTGACCGTTGAACCCGTTCACGCGGAGGCGCTGGCCTGGCCAGGCGTCCGCCGCGCACTACAGCTATATATTTCAGGAGGCCGAGCATGGATTTGAGAAAGGTGATTATTCCGGTGGCAGGTTGGGGAACGCGTTCCCTTCCCGCTTCTAAAAACGTCCCCAAAGAGATGCTTCCGGTCTACAAGAAGCCCGTTGTGCAATACGTGGTGGAAGAGGCCATGCATTCGGGCCTGACGGACGTTGTCTTTGTCAGCAACAAGAACAAAGGCATCATCGAAGACCATTTTGATTACAGCCTGGCCCTGGAAAGCGTTCTCGAGCGCGGCGGCAAGACCGAACTGCTTGAGGAAGTGCGCAAAGTGGCGGAAATGGTCAACATCATTTCCGTACGCCAGAAAAAGCAGCTCGGGCTCGGACATGCCGTGCTGTGCGCCAAAGAAGTCGTCAAAGAAGACGACCGCTTCGCCATCATGGTCGGCGACGATATGATTTTCAGCCAGCAGCCCGGCATCAAACAGCTCATGGACGTGGCGCGGACCGAAAAACTCCCTGTGATCGGCGTCATGGAAGTACCGCCGGACAAGGTCAATCGCTACGGCATTATCAAAGGCGAAGAATTTGCCCCAGGCCTGTTCCGCGTACGCGATCTGGAAGAAAAGCCCGCGGTGGGCACGGCGCCGTCGCGTATGGCCATTGTGGGCCGCTATGTGCTGACTCCCGAAATTTTTACGCACCTGGAAGGCCTTGAACCCGGCCACGGCGGCGAAATACAGCTGACGGACGCCTTGAAAAAAATGGCCAGGGAAAGCAAACTGCTGGCCTGCCGCATTCGCGGACAGCGTTTCGACGCGGGTGACTGGGCTGAATACCTCACCGCGAACATCTACTTCGCCCTGCAGGATGAAACGCTGCGGGATGACCTGTTGAACCGGTTGAAGAGTTTTATCGAGCAATATTAGCTCAGGCTTTTTGTCTAAGCGCTCTTTGAGAGCCTCCCCGGTTGCCGTTTCCGAGGCCCGTCCGGAGACTTTTGTGCCGTGCGGAAGATGCGCTCAGTTCTGACCCGTTTACTGTTCGATAAGCAATACGATTTTGCAGAATCCAAAGGACCTTGTAAGAAAAAAGGTCCTTTGGCAGCCGGAGGCGGTTCTATCTCTCTTTCAAACAGCTCCCGTACGTCCGAACGTACGTGGAGCGCTGCTCTTTTGAGCCCGCCGTTCGCGACTCTCAGCTACGGCGAGCCCTGTTATCTGCCCCCGGAGGCCTGGCACCGGGGCCAACGGGTTCTCGTACCCCTTGGAAATTCACTGCGGGTAGCCGTTCTGGTCGGCGTGACGGACGCATCGGCTTCTGCGAAAACAGACGATACCGACGCCGAATCCCCAGATTGCACCTGCCGGGAAACGCCCGCACCTTCCTTTGAAATCAAACCCATGGTCTGGCCGCTCGAATACGCGCCGTTACTATCGGAGCGCTACATGCAAACGGCCGAGCACCTGGCGTTGCGTCAGGCCACCACGGTCGGCAGCATCCTGGGTTCCATCCTGCCGCAGGGGCTGCGTACGTCCCGTGCCAGTTTCGTGCTGCAGGAGAACGGACCGAAGCGTACCTTCGCGGCCAAGGATCTGGCTGCTTTGCCTGATAATGAAAAAGCTTCTTTGGGCCGGGCCTGGATGGATAAGCACCTGCAGGTACGCCTGGCGACCACCAGGACGGCCATGAGTTGCCAGGTGCTCAAGGATCCCCCCTGGCCCTTGCGTCCGTCCGCGCACAAACAGCGTGAGGCCCTGGAATACGTTTGGGAGCGCGGCCATGTGCTGCGCAGCGAACTGACCGCCATGCTGGGCACCAGCGCGTCCGCCGTGCTTAGTTCGTTGGAGGAAAAAGGGCTGATGCGCTTCGGCCCGAGCCCGGAATCTCAGGAACCCGAACTCAAGGGTAAAGCGCTCTGGGAAGTGATTCTGAATGCCGAACAGGAACAGTGCCTTCAGGGGCTGTTGCAAGGGCTGGACGCGGAGTCCGGCCAGGTAAGGCTGTTGTTCGGGGTTACGGGCAGCGGCAAAACCGTGGTGTACCTGAGTCTGGCGCAGGCCTGCATCGAGCGCGGGCTTTCGGTTTTCCTGCTTGCTCCGGAAATCGCCCTGGCGCGTAATCTGTTGCTGGCGGCAAAGCGCTGGTTTCAGGGGCGTATTCCCCAGCCCGAAATTATTTTTTACCACGGCAACCAGGGGGCTGCGGAACGCGAACGGACGTTTATCCGCTCTGCCGGCCTCGACAGGCCCGCTCTTGTGGTGGGAACACGTTCGGCTCTGTTTCTGCCGCTCAGTCGTCCGGGGCTGCTCATTCTGGACGAAGAACATGACAGCTCGTTCAAACAGGACGAGCGTATGGTTTATAACGCCAAGGAAGTGGCCTGGTACATGGCGAATCAATACGCCGGACTGCTGGTGCTGGGATCCGCCACGCCGGATATCAAAACTTTTTACGCCTCCGAACAGGGCGTCACGCCGGCAGTGAGTCTGCAAAAGCGGGTCAGCGGCGGTTCGTTGCCCAGTATCGAGCTGGTGGATATCCGCGCGCTTTCCGCCACCAGCCAGTTGCTGGCGCCGGAAACCGTGGAAATGCTGCGCGAGACCATGCACAAGGGCGACCAGGCCATTATCATGCTCAACCGCAGGGGATACGCGCCCCTGATGTATTGCCTGGAGTGCGGACAGACCATACGCTGTCCCAACTGCGACATCGGACTGACCTTTCACAAGGGCCGCGAGCGGCTGGTCTGTCATTATTGCGGTCAGAGCATTCCTTTTCCCGTGACCTGTTCCAAATGCGGCAGTTGCAACTATCTGCCCATGGGCGAAGGTACGGAACGTCTGGAGGAATGTTTGCAACAGGTGCTTTTGCCCGGAGTCAAGGTATTGCGTCTTGACAGGGACAGCACGCGGCGGGTGGGGCAGATGGAGGCCATTCTGGATGCGTTTGCCAAAAAAGAGGCCCAGTTGCTGGTTGGGACGCAGATGCTTTCCAAAGGGCACCATTTTCCGGAAGTGACCCGGGTAGTGGTGGCTGACGCCGACCTGGGATTGAATGTGCCGGACTACCGCGCCAACGAACGGACCTTTCAGCTTCTGGTTCAGGTGGCAGGCAGAGCCGGACGCGGCGACAAGCCCGGAAGCGTCTGTATCCAGACACGGGATCCGGATCATCCGTGTTGGGGCTATGTCCGCAACAACGACTATCAGGGCTTTTATGAAAACGAATTGCAGCTGCGCAAACGGCGGGGCTATCCGCCGTTCGTAAAACTGGGACTCATCCGCCTCAATTATCCCGTGGACTGGGATGAGGGGGCGAAAAAAATGCGGGAAATAACCCTCTGCGCGCGCAACGCGGGACGCGAGAACAACGTACGCGTTCTTGGTCCGGCGCCGGCGCCCTTGCGCATGTTGCGCGGCCGCTTGCGTTTCCACTGTTTGCTTAAGGCGCAGGATTGGCCCAGCATCCGCAAAGTATATGCCGCGGTTTGCAGCCAGTCCGGCTCCTGCGGCGAACTGCGAATCAGCCTGGACCTGGACCCCATGGATATGCTTTAGCTATCCTTGTTTTTATGGTGTTGAGATAAGTTGTAACTGCTTGAGATTACTCTCCATTGGCCGTACGTGGAAAACGCAGTTCTTTGGCCAGGTTCAGCGTAATACGCGCCTGGTCCGCTTTACCCATTTTTTGCCGCAGCATTCCCAGGCGCAGCAGATCTTCAGGACGACCACTCAATTCCGTAATCCGTTGCCACAGGCCTTCCGCCTGATCATATTCATTGTCGGTTTCGTGCTGCTCGGCCATATCCCGATACAGGCCGATGATATGATGCATACGCAGGTGGGCCAGAAGCGTGTTTTCGGATGACGCTATTTCGTGTTTTCGGTAAATTGTCAGAAGAGTATCAATAGCTGCGGTATTATCGGAGGAGTGTTGCAGGGCGAGGTTGCCCTTTGAGGTGACCTGAGCGCTGATAATCGGTACGCGTTTGATGGGATAGAGTTTGGAAATGCGTATCCAGAGATCCCAGTCCTCCAGTCCGGCAAGGCTTTCATCAAACATGCCGGTTTGCTGCAGGCAGGACGCGCGGTGCATCATGCAGACAAGGGGAATGAAGTTGCTGATCAGCAATTGCATTTTGTCGAAGTTGCGTGGTGGAAGCTCTTCCTTTCGCACTGTGGCCAGACCACTGGCGAAAACAAAAGGTTTTCCCTGGTGCGCGTCCGTGTAGGCCGCGCCGATATTCGGGTTGTCGCGCAATAACGTTGCAAGATGTTCGAGATGACGCGGATAATACAGGTCCTTACCGTCCAGATAGGCGATGAATTCGCCCTGAGCGGCGCGCAGGGCCGTATTCCTGGCCGTTGATGCATTCGTAGGTCCGGCGAATTGAAAGGTAGTCACCGGGTGGCCGATGTCGGTATTGTCAACCAGTTGCGCGATATCTTCGTCGCCGGTATTCACCACCAGAACTTCGAAATTGGCGTAGGTCTGCCTGGCCAGTGAACGCAGCGCGTTGGTCAGTGTTTTTGAATCAGTACACGTTGTCAAAATGACGGAAATTAAGGGTTGATGCGTCATAATACCCTCCCGTTTACGAATCTTATGCAATAAATTACTGCAGCATTCGTGCCGGATTTTACGGACATCGCCTGGTGCAGTGATTGCCGCAGGAGAGGGGAAGCCTTCACCAAGGCGGGAAACGGAGCTTCAGGACCAGAAGTGAGCGGAGTTTTTCTACGGCAGCGGGAGTTGGAGAGCAAAAGTGATGGAATACAAAGAAGATAGCTTTACCGTGCTGCAGGCGGCAGATGGATTCGTTGCCGAGCTGGTCACGGAACTGAGCGTATTGCTGGGCGAAAAGCAGGCCGAAAAATTATTGGTGAGAGGGGAGCTGGTACTGGCTCCCGGACGTATCGATCAGGCTGCCTGGGCGGCGAATGTCTGGCGGAATCCCCGTTTTATGAACATTGCCTCCATATCCGACGGTGCGGGAAAACTGCGCGCCTTGCAGCGCAACTGGGCGCTTGTTTCCGTGGAGCACCATCGCCGCGCGGCTCTGATTCAGGAAAAGCTTCCCTATGTTGCCGCCAGACCGCATGAATTTCTGGCGCCGCTGCCTGGTGCGCCTCTGGGGGCCTGGACCCTCTGGTCGCCGGACTGCATTCTTGCCTCGCCAGATTGCCAAAGTCCGTTTCCCAACGGAGTGTACACTTTTGCGGAAAACAAAATCGAGCCGCCGAACAGGGCCTATTTGAAACTATGGGAGCTGTTCACCCGGCTCGGACGGATTCCCCGGTCAGGCGAGCTGTGCATAGACCTGGGAGGCAGTCCGGGGGGCTGGGCTTGGGTGCTGCAGAGCCTGGGCGCTCGCGTGTTCTGCGTGGACAAGGCTCCTCTGGAGACGCGGATCGAGGCACTGCCCAGAGTCACTTCTTGTCTGGGCAGCGCTTTTGGTCTGGAACCGGAACATGTAGGGGCTGCGGACTGGCTGTTCAGCGACGTGATCTGTTACCCGCAGCGACTTCTGACCATGGTGGAGCGCTGGCTCAATCGCGGAGACTGCCCGCGTCTGGTCTGTACGGTAAAACTCCAGGCCGAGACCGATTTTCAGGCCATAGAAGCCTTTAAGCGCATCCCGGATTCCCGGCTGGTGCACCTTTCGCAGAACAAGCACGAACTGACCTGGGTCAGGCTGCCGGCGGAGGAACTGGCCGCAGCGCCTGCTTTATAGCCGGAATACGCCGTTACTCCAGCGTTTCGCAATAGATCGTGCACTCGCTGTAAGCATGCTCGATGGTTCCTCCGCAGCCGTCCGTGATATGCCTGGGGCGGAGTGCCGCATCAGAGTCCGAACAGGCCTGCTTGCAGGCCGCCTTGTCTTTGGCCTTTTCCATCTGATCCATAAACGAGCCGCATATATCTTCTGTTGAACCGCACATATTGTCGTTGCCCATTTGGAGCCCCATGCTGCAGCGGGAAGAAAATTCGGTCAGCTTCATGGCAGAGGCGGGAAGGCTTGCGCACAAGAGTACGGCAAGACAGCAGATACAGATACAATAACGCATACGATTCTCCTCATTATAGTTAGAGTTCAATTCCGGCTATAATATGACCGCTTTCCTTTGAAATGGCGAGTGTTTTTTAGCGCTTTTTAAGAGGTTACAACGGCAGCGGAACTATCGCCGACTGTGTCCTATCTTAAAAAAAGCTTTACCTGAAGTCAGCAAAGCAGGTAGGAATAGTTCTAATAACCGTCCATTTGATTTTGAAAAATCGCATTTTTTGACCAAAAACCTTCGTAGCATGAGGATTCCGATGCAACAGCAAGGTATCTGGAAGCGAGTATTGATACTCCCGGCAGTTGTTCTGGGCATCCTTGTCCTGCTGCTGGTCGTCAAAAACAAAAAAGCGCCGGAAAAAACCGATGCGGGAGAGCGGGTACGGGCCGTGCGGGTCATCCACGCGCCTGAGGTGGCCGTGGTGCCGCGCGCTATCGGCTATGGCGTGGTCGAACCCACTGTGGAGTGGAACGCCGTGGCCGAAGTGGGCGGCAAGGTGGTGGAAATGCACCCGGAGCTGAAACGAGGCTCTGTTCTGCCGCGCGGGGCTGTGCTGTTCAAAATCGATCCGCAGGAGTACGGACTGGCCACCCAGAAGAGCGCGGCGGATGTGGACCGGCTCAAAGCCATGATCGAAGAACTCGAACGGCGGGAACAGAATCTGAAACGTTCGCTGCTCGTGGAAAAGCGGGCTCTGGAAATCGCCGCCAAAGAACTCGACCGCCAGCGGATATTGGGCAGAAAAGGCACTGTTGCGGCCTCTGAAGTGGATATCGAAGAACGAAACTATCTGCAGCAGAAACAGAAGGTTCAGGACCTTGAAAACTCGCTGCATTTGCTTCCGGCAGAGCGTCTTTCCCTGCAGGCCGAGCTGGCTTCCGGAACCCGGACATTGGAAAACGTCAAGCTGGACGAAGGCAAAACCGTCATCAAGACTCCCTTTGCCTGCCGCATCTCCGAAGTAAACGCCGAGCTGCAGCAATACGTGCCGCCGCAGTTCACTCTGGCCAAAGCCTATGACATTGAATCCGTGGAAATACCCGCCCAGGTGCCCATAGCCAAATTTAAAAATCTGTTGCCCAAAGGGATGCGTCCGCCCAATTTCTTTCAGGACGTGACCATGGAGAAGATTCGTCAGCTTTTGGGCATCAGCGTTGAAGTTCGTCTGGCCGGCGTCAAGGATCTCACCCCGTGGCAGGCCCGGTTCGAGCGGGTCGGGGAGGAGCTGGATCCCAAAACACGGACGGTGGTGGCCTACGTCAAGGTGGAAAATCCGTACGGGAAAGTGTTGCCGGGCGTACGGCCGCCTTTGCTCAAAAATATGTACTGCGAGGTCGAATTTTGGGGCAGGCCGCATGATAAGGCCGTGATCATTCCGCGTGCCGCGCTGCACGGCGAAGACATGGCCTATGTCTGCAACGGGAAACACCGGCTCGAACGCCGTCAGGTACGTATACAGTACAGATTGGGCGCTTTTGTTTCCCTGCAGGAGGGAATCAGTCCGGGCGAACTGGTGGTCGTCAGCGACCTGGCTCCTGCCATTGAAGGCATGCTGCTGGATCCGCAGCCGGACCCGGCGCTGGAGGAACAGATACGGACGCAGGCCGAGGGCAGGGGGCAGGTAAAATGAGCGGGCAGGCTGCGGACAACCGGTTGCTGGCCTATTTCGCTTCCCATCCCACGGCAGCCAATCTGCTGTTGCTAATTTTTCTGTTTCTGGGAGCGATCAGCGTGGGCGGCATCCTTCGGGAAACCTTCCCGGATTATTCGTCGTCCGAGGTGCAGATTTCCGTGGTCTATCCGGGCGCCACGGCCGAGGAAGTGGAGGAAGCCGTCTGCCGCCGTATAGAAGACGCCGTGGACAGCGTCACCTATGTGTCCGAGGTGGAAAGCGAGGCGCGCGAAGGCCTGGCCCAGGTGGTGGTGACCATGAGCGGGCAGGGAGAGATGACCAGCTTTCTCAACGACATCAAAACCGAGGTCGAAGCCATTACGGATTTTCCGGATGAGGCCGAAGCTCCGACGGTCAAGCAGCTCAACAAGACGGATCTGGTCTGTGCGGTTGCCGTAAGCGGCCCCATGTCTGTGACGGATCTGGAGCTGTACTGCGAGCAGTTGAAAAAACGGATGCTGCGTATTCCGGAAGTCTCGCAGATCACCATTGAAGGCTTTTCGGACAGACAACTGCGGGTGGAGGTTCCTGTCAGCGCGCTGCGGCGCTTCGGGGTTTCGATCAACGACGTGGCCGACGCCATTGCCCGGCAGAGCGTTAACCTTCCCGCCGGAACCCTGGAGACCAGCGGCCGTGATGTGCTGGTGCGCTTTAACGACGAGCGCGGCACGGTGCAAGGGCTGGAGGATTTGCTGGTCTACTCGTCGGGATCCGGCGCGGAATTGACACTGGGAGATTTCGCCACCATCACCGATAGTTTCGAACTGGATGAAGATAAAATCCTCTTTAACGGAAAACGCGCCGGGCTGCTGAAGATCAACAAGATCAAAAGCGAGGACGCCCTGGACATCATGGATCAATTGCGGACTTTCCTGGATGCCGAACGACGGGCGGCTCCTCCGGGCGTCTCGCTGACTGTGACTCAGAATGTCTCGGAGATCGTTCGCGACCGGCTCAGTTTGTTGCTGCTCAACGGCGAGCAGGGCTTTGCCCTGGTTTTTCTGGTGATGTGGGCTTTTTTCAGTTTCCGTTTTTCCTTTTGGGTGGCCATGGGCATGCCCGCGTCCTTTGCCGGAGCCCTGTTTTTCATGCATCAGTTCGGTTTTTCGCTGAACATGCTCTCCATGGTCGGCCTGCTGCTGGCCCTGGGCTTGATCATGGACGACGCCATTGTGATTTCCGAAAACGTGGCCACCCATCTGCAACGGGGCGCATCGCCGCTGGAAGCCGCCGTACGCGGTACGTCCGAAGTGGCCGGCGGCGTGTTGTCTTCTTTTCTGACCACTGTATTCATTTTCGGTTCCATTGCCGTGTTCATTGCCGGAGACATCGGCAAGGTGCTCTGGGTAATGCCCGTTGTGCTCTTGCTGACCTTGAGCGTCAGTCTGGTGGAGGCTTTTCTGATTCTGCCGAACCATCTGGCCCACTCCTTGCGGGCCGTGCAGGGAAAAGCTCCCGGGCGTTTCCGCGCCTGGTTCGACCGGCGGCTGGACTGGGCCAGAGACCGGGCGCTGGGGGCTGTGGTGGATTGGGCCATGAGCTGGCGTTATCTGTTCGTGGGGCTGGTCATTGCGGTGTTCCTGGTTTCCCTCAGCATGCTGGCTGGCGGCGTTCTCAAGACCCAGGCTTTTCCCGAGGTGGACGGCGATGTGCTGATGGCCCGGATTCTGCTGCCCCAGGGGACGCCCCTTTCCCGGACCGAGAACGTGGTGAAGCTGGTGACTGACGCGCTGGAGCGGGTGGACAAAGAATTTACGCCGCGGCAGCCCAAAGTGGACGGCAAGCCGAGCCACCTGGTGAAAAATGTCAGCGTACAGTTCAACGCCAATCCGGACGCCAATGAAAGCGGGCCGCATCTGGCCGTGGTCATCGCGGATCTGCTTTCCGCCCAGGATCGCAACGCGCGGTTGGACGCGGTGGCCGAACTGTGGCGCAAGGAAGTCGGCAATGTACCCGACGTGATCAACATCACTTACAAGCAACCTCAGATCGGCCCCGCGGGCATGGCCATAGATGTCAGGCTGCAGGGCGAGGATCTGCAGCGGCTGAAAGCCGCCTCTTTGGAGTTGGCGGACTGGCTGGGGCAGTACAAAGGCGTGAAGGACCTCAGCGACGACCTGCGCCCGGGCAAACCCGAGGTGGACCTGCGGGTCAAGGAAGGTGCCCTGGCCCTCGGACTGGATGCCCAGACAATCGCCGCGCAGCTTCGGGGGGCGCTCTACGGCAAGACCGCCGATGAAGTCCAGCGTGGCGATATTTCCTATGAAATCGTGGTGCAGCTGGCCGATGAAGATCAGAATTCTGTGGCCGACCTTGAATATTTCCATATCACCACCTCGGAAGACAAACTTGTCCCGCTCTATACCGTGGCGGAAGCGGCCCATACGCGCGGCTGGGCGCGTATCGCCCATGTGAACGGCCAGCGTACCGTGACCATCAAAGGCGATGTGGATACGCGCCAGGGCAATGCGGACAGCATCATGGCCGATACCAGGCAGCGGTTTTTGCCCGAGCTGCAGAAACGCTATCCTGATCTGCGCATCAGCCTGGAAGGCCAGGCCAAGGAAAGTGCCAAAACCGCCGGTTCGTTACGCAAGGCCCTGCTGGTAGGCATATTCGGCATATTCGTGCTTCTGAGCTTTCAGTTCAAAAGCTACATCGAGCCGCTGGTGGTGATCGTGGCCATTCCCCTGGCCCTGATCGGCGTGATCTGGGGCCATCTGCTCATGGGCTATCCGCTGACCATGCCGGGCATCATGGGCTATGTCTCCCTGGCCGGAGTGGTGGTCAATGATTCGATTTTACTCGTTCAGTTCATCAAATTGCGTATGGGGGAGGGGCTCGATGTATCCGATGCGGCGCGTACCGCCAGCCGCCAGCGTTTCAGGGCCATCATGCTGACCTCTCTGACGACCATCGCCGGACTGTTTCCCCTGATGCTCGAACGCAGCCTGCAGGCCCAGGTGCTGATCCCGCTGGCCATCAGCATAGTGTTCGGTTTGCTGGCCTCCACAGTTCTGGTGCTGCTGGTGGTTCCGGCCCTGTATACCATACTGGCGGATTTTGGTCTGACAAAGCGTCTCACTTCTCAACGATAACGGATGCTCGCAAGGCCGCGGCGAGTTCCCCGTGCGCTGTTCCTCTTCTTTTGTCACTGCTTACCATTCACCGGCCAAATTCGACCGTTCGTCGAGAACGAGCGGTCGACCAGGTGTACGTGTTCCATTCATCGGACGGTTTGCTACCGTTCGTAGGAAATGACTCGAATTTGTGGTATCAAGGGACGTATAACTGTGTCCGTGGACGCGGTTACTATGCGTCGTTAAAAAGATTCGTTGCAAACACGCATGGTCCGCTGAATGGCGAGGGCAAACCATGTATTGGAGGAAGGAATGGGCTCTGAAAAAATTGAAAGTATGATGCATGAGGACCGGTTGTTTCAACCACCCAGTGAAGGGCGCGAACGGGCGTATATCAAATCCATGGAAGAATATGAAGCGCAGTACCAACGCTCCATGGAAGATCCTGACGGCTACTGGCTCGATCGGGCAAAAGAGCTGCTGACCTGGTACAAGGAACCGGAAAAAATTCTCGAATGGGACTTTAAGGATGATCTGAATATAAAGTGGTTCCAGGACGGCGAACTGAACGTGGCCTACAACTGCCTGGACCGCCATTTGGAAAACGGCCGCCGGAACAAGGCAGCGCTCATCTGGCAGGGCGAAAAGGATGACGCGGTCAAGGTTTATACCTACCAGATGCTGCATACGGAAGTCTGCCGCTTTGCCAATGTGCTGAAAAAGCACGGCGTCAAACGGGGCGACCGGGTGGGCATCTACCTGCCCATGGTTCCGGAACTGGCCATTGCCATGCTGGCCTGCGCGCGCATCGGCGCGCCGCATTCCATTATTTTTGCCGGATTCAGCGCCCACAGCCTGCGCGACCGCGTTCAGGATTGCGAAGCCAATATCGTGATCACGGGCACGGCGGTCAATCGCGCCGGCAAGGTCATTCCGCTCAAGCCCAATACCGACGAGGCGTTGAAGGAATGTCCGGGGGTTAAGAAAGTCATTGTCGTGGATTCCGCGAAGTACGAACCGCATATGGAACCGGGCCGCGATGTCTGGTGGCATGAAGAAATGGCCTCCGAGACCATCTCCTCTGAATGCGTTCCCGAATCCATGAACGCGGAAGACGTGCTTTTCATTCTGTATACTTCGGGCAGCACCGGAAAACCCAAAGGCGTATACCATACGACCGGCGGCTATCTGACCTACGCGGCGCATACCACGCAGTATGTCTTCGACGTGCAGGAAGACGACGTGCATTGGTGTACGGCCGACATCGGCTGGATCACCGGACACTCGTATATTGTATACGGTCCGCTGGCTCTGGGAGGAACGTCGCTGATGTTCGAAGGCGTGCCCACCTTTCCGTCTCCGGACCGCTACTGGCAGATCTGTGAAAAGTTCAAGGTAAATATTTTTTATACGGCGCCAACGGTGATCCGGGCTTTGATGCGCGAGGGCGTAAAATGGACCCAGAGCCATGACCTTTCAACCCTGCGGGTTCTTGGTTCTGTGGGCGAGCCCATCAATCCCGAAGCCTGGATGTGGTATTATGAGAACGTGGGCAAATCCAGGCTTCCCATAGTGGATACGTGGTGGCAGACAGAAACTGGCGGCATCATGATCAGCGCGCTGCCGTTCGCCACACCGCTCAAGCCCGGATCGGCCGCTAAACCCTTACCCGGTGTTGATGCCCGTATCGTGGATCGCGAAGGCAGTGAAAGCTGCAACGGCGAAGGCGGATTCCTTGTTATCAAGCGTCCGTGGCCCGGCATGCTGCGCGGCGTCTGGGGCAACCCCGAACGGTTCCGCCAGCAGTACTTCGAGGGATTCCCCGGCGCCTACGAAAGCGGCGACGGCGCTCGCGTGGACAAAGACGGGTATTTCTGGATCATGGGCCGCGTGGACGACGTGGTCAATGTCTCGGGCCACCGCATGGGTACCGCGGAGATCGAATCCGCGCTGGTTGCCCACCCCATGGTGGCGGAAGCCGCTGTCGTGGGCATGCCCCATGATGTCAAAGGCCAGGCCATTTACGCTTACGTGACCCTGGCGGCGGACGAAGAAGAAAGCGAAGAGCTGCTCAAGGAACTGCGGGTGCATGTCCGCAAGGAGATAGGCCCCATTGCCACTCCGGATTACATCCAGTTCTCGGAGCAATTGCCCAAAACCCGTTCCGGCAAGATCATGCGCCGTATTCTGCGCAAGATCGCGGCGGGCGAAACCGGAAGTCTCGGCGATACGTCGACTCTGGCGGATCCGTCCGTGGTGGAAGAACTCATCGACGGCTGGAAGGATTTGATGGGGCAGTAACGAGGAAGATTAACGGATCATCGGCACGAAAACGGACGCTTTTCATTGGTGGGGCGTCCGTTTTCTCTTTTTAGAGAGAGCATTATTTAACGCGCAGCAGATCCAGCGCAATCTGTACGAACAACGACGAACCTCTGGCCAGCAGTCCCTCGTCCAGGTTGAAGGTCGGATTATGCAGCGAAGGGCAGCCCGGACAGCCCGTGCCCAGAAAACCCATGGCGCCCTTGGCCCGCCGGAAATAATAGGAAACATCCTCTCCGGCCATGGAGGGCTGCGGTTCCAGCACCTTGCCTGCCAATAGGGTTTTTTCAGCGGCTTCGCGCATGATTTCAGCTGCTTCGGGGTCGTTGATCACCGGCGGATAGGAGCCGCTGAGTTGCAATTCAAAGTCCGCTCCCATGGACTGGCAGACGCCTCCCACGATGCTTCGCAAGCGTTTGTCCCAGGTTGCGGCCCAGTCTTCATTGAACGTACGGATGGTGCCTGCGATCTCGGCTGTTCCGGCAATGGCGTTTTCCACCGTGCCGGCATGGAAGCTGCCCACGCTGACGACCGTGGGTTCCAGCGGGTTGGCCTGGCGGCTGGCGATACGCTGCAGGGCGGAAACCACCTGGCAGCCCACTTCCACGGCGTCCACACATTCGTGGGGCATAGCGCCGTGGCCGCCTTTGCCTTTGATGGTGATGTAAAAAAAGCCAGGCGAGGCCATGAGGTTGCCCGCTTTGACGCCCAGACAACCCGCCGGGAGCGCCGGCCAGACATGCAGGGCAAAGCAGAAGTCGACGGGCGGATTGTCCATGACTCCTTCGCAAACCATAGGTCCGGCTCCTCCGGGATCTTCCTCGGCCGGCTGAAAGACAAAGCGCACCTCGCCGCAGAGTTTGTCGCGCATATCCTGCAGCACACGGGCCGCGCCCAGGAGCATGGCCATATGGCCATCATGGCCGCAGGCATGCATCCGTCCGGGATGCTCCGAGGCAAAGGCCAGGCCGGTTTTTTCCTCTACGCCCAGACCGTCCATATCCGCCCGGAACAGGACATTGGGCCCGGGCCTGCCTGTTTCCAGACGCGCCAGGACCCCGGTCCCGGCCAGTCCTGTGACCGGCCGGTAGCCCATGGCAATAAGTGCGTCCGCCACATAGCCGGCGGTCTTGTATTCTTCGAAGCCCAGCTCCGGAATGCGGTGCAATGCCCGTCGTGTCTCTATGATCCAGTCTTCGATCCGTTCACAACGGACTGCCGCCTCGTCAACCATGGGAACTCCTTGCTAGGATTATTCACGTTTCGCCAGGATAAAAATTATCTTTTGCGGGCAGGAGCGTCAATGTCCTTTTCATGGCTTCCCTTTCCCGGCGTACCCTCCTGATGTGCAGCGGACACCTGCATTCGGTGCTGTTTTTTTTGAGAGGTGGGAAAAAGTGGTAAATCACGAGTCCGCGAGTCGCGGCTCCGTACCCTGACAGAAGTTAATCGAAGCACCTGTGCTGGCGTATTTTCAGGAGGTGCGGATACGGAAAGTGAAACCCGAAAATGGACGCCTGACGATCTGTGGCCAGGCGCAGCAACTGGCTGCGGGTTTTTTCGGCCAGATCAGGCAGAACATCCACAAGCGCGTTCCAATGCGGCTGTTTTAAATGGATTGGATGCAGAAAGGCGTCACCGGTGTAGAGAAGCGTCTGGTTGCTGGAACTGATGGAGACAGCCAGATGTCCGGGAGTGTGCCCGGGAGCGGAAAGCGTGCGGATACCTGGAATGATTTCCCTGTCGTTCTCCAGCAGTTCCAGGCGGTCCCTGATACGGTCCAGAGCAGGGGGGATGAGTCGCAGCAACGCTTCTGCCATTGGCTGGGGCAGGCGCGGCAGTTCCGGCTTCGAATGCCAGAACTGCCATTCGCTACGGCTCATGATCAGCCGGGCGTTTGGAAATCCGCCAAAACCGATATGGTCGGGATGCGCGTGGGAAAAAATCACGAAATCAATATCAGCAGGCGTAATGCCATGGGCTTGCAGACTGGCGGTCAAGCGTCCGGCTTCCTGCAGAAAAGCTCCTGCGCCGGAATCCAGCAACACCAGATGCTTGCCCGTATCCACCAGCAGGCAGGTGTACGTACTCGTCCAGGTATGCCATTGGTCCGGTACAATTGCATACGCGGATAATTCCTTGCGGAGCTGGTCTGCGGGGGCATCCGGGAAAAGCAGTCTCACAGGTGCGTCATAGGTATGTTCCCCGTCCGCAAGGGCGGAGCATCTGAACTCTCCCAAGGAAAACGTCTCGGAGCTGTGCTGTAACCTGGTCATAGGGTACTCCTTGTCAAAACCACTTGTTTTTTGTGGGGACGGATAAGCTATCGGGCAGCCGGAACCGGCTACAGATAGATCCTGCCGGTCTTGCTGTTAATCGCCGACTCCGTGGTATTTCCCATGGTTAATTTTTGCTCCCAGGAGGGGTGGGTATCGTTGATCTGCAAGGCTTGCTCCGGACAGGAAAACACACAGCGCAAGCAGGCGATGCAGCTCTGCGGATCGGCCAGCCCCGTTGCCGCGTCCATGGCTCCCGTGGGGCAGCTTTCCTCGCAAATGCCGCATTGCGAACAGGCGGATCCATTTCTTGTGGGCAACTGGCTCAGAACCTTGAAACGGTATGACTCGAAGAGATCCAATTGTTCGTCGCTGAATGCACTTTTGTCCTGCTCTCCAAGAACGCCGTCATCTTCACCGCTGAAACGCTTACAAACCGCATCCGCGTATTGCTTTGCAAGCTCTGCTTCGCGTTTGTCCGGACGGTCCGGCAGAGCTTTCCACCCACCGATGTTGAACGTGTGCGCTCCGGGAAATTCGGCGGATGCGATGACGGTGAAACCGGTTTGGTTGAGAAGAACACGGGTGGATTCATGAGCCGGGTGCACTAAAAAACCGCCAAAGGTGAAGAACATGGCGCATTTCTTTTCCCGGCCGTCGAGCCCCTGCAGCCATTCGCGGACAATGCGGGGTGCACGGAGCGAATGAATGGGAAAACCGAACAATACGGCATCGTAAGTGGAGAAATCCATGGCGAGCCGACGTTCTGCCGGGGTCGTGATATCATACATTGCCACGTCGCAGCCTCTGGCCTCCAGTTCTCCTTTGATGATACCGGCCATGGTGCGGGTATTATCTGTGGCGGAAAAATAGATCAGAGCCAGGTTCAGTGCTGAGTTTGCCATTGCGGCCTCCGTTGGTTTTTTATTCCAGCTGTTTTCTTGTTAGGTATACTAACAAGAGAAGCAAAAAAATTATTTGAGTGAATGTAATTGCAGCATCATTTCATGCAGTTCCTTAAAGGTGCTATGGAAGCTGCTGATTTTTTGCCGGGATTCTTCGCCGAAATAATCGCAGAAAGAATCGTACATCTGTTTATGCAGCGCTTCGTGGCGAGAGTAGGCGATTTCGCCATCGGGAGTAAGCCACAGCGTGACGGCCTTGGCATCTGAGGCATTACCTTTTTTTTGTATTACTCCCTTGGCGATGAGCCGTTTGACCCGCTCGGAGATGGTAGGTTTTGATACTCCCAGAAACCTGGCCAACTCTGTAATGCTTATACCCTGATGATCGCCAATGGTCTCGACGGTATGAATTTCCGCAGGGAAAAGAGGCTGCTTCACGCCAAAATCCACACCCCCCGCATGGCTTTCGTTGACCTTATCTACAAAGTCCATCATTGCGGTCATCATTTGTTCGAATTCTTGCCGTGTTTTTTCCATGCCCTTTTGTAAGGGATACTAACAACCATGTCAAATGCATCTGGAAGTCATATCCCAACTGGAGTATGCGTCCGGTAAGGACATGTCCGGAGGTGCTGACATGGTCCGCGTTCTCTGGTACGAAATCTTCTGGCGTCTGATTTTGTTAGAATTTTTGGTCAAGGATGCTGAACTGATAACGTGTGTCCTGCTGTCGAGGCGGGCGAAAGTGAGCGTCGCTATGGTAAGGCTCTGCTGTTTGCTGCTATTGATTATGAGTTTCTCGAGCGTGTGTGGAGCGCAGCAAAACAATTCTTCGGATGAATCAAAAAAAAACATGAAAGAACTGAAGTTTCCACTTACCAGCCGCAGTTTCTCCAAGTATACGGTCGACGGGTATTTTTGCTCCCTGCGCTGCGATTATATATATGACGGCAAGGAAAACCGCTATTTGGACAGGCCGAAATTTGAGGTCTTTGTGAAAAAAGACCAGACCAGCTGGAGCTGGCTCTGCAAAGTTCAGAACCCTGAGCAGCCAGAGGCATATATCTGCGAGGGAAAACGGCTTGACAGAACGCAATCCGGCGCGCTGCCTCCGTTAACCTATCAATGGGACAAAGACGTATATAATCTTGCCGTATGCAAAGAATTCATATCCCATGCGGGTCCATAATACATCCCGCCGGCTAGGGCAGTCGTTACTGCTGCTATTCCGTACCGGATAGGCTTTTAATCTTTTTTTACCTGTACTCTCCTGTTTCGCTCCTTCAATTTTTTGTCATCGCAGTCTGTGAAAAGACAGCAAGACAGCGTTTCATATTTTTCTTTTTCAATCTATCCGTCCTATGCTAATCAATACTATGTTTCGGATATGGCGGCGTAAAACAAAGGTACTTGCCGGATACTTGAGGAGGGAACTATGAAATCTTTCGTTGCGTGGGGGGCAGTCGTAATTTTTTTAATCATGGCGGTTCCTGTCTTTGCCTGTACGACAACCGTAACAGGCAAAAATGCTTCGGCTGACGGATCCGTGTTAATATCACATTCGGAAGATGGACTTGGCGATCCGCGTCTGGCCTTCGTGCCGGCCATGGATCACGAACCGGGCAGCATGCGCCAGATTTATTATTCTTCTTGTGCACTCGGCTTCAAGCCCGAATGGGGGAGCAGTCAGGCTTTTCGTCTGAACGCCAAGGGGCTTGCTCCTATCTACGATATGTCCGGCACGGACGTACCTCTGAGCGTGCCCCTGGGCGCCATCCCGCAGGTGGCGCATACGTACGCCTACTTTGAGGGAAATTACGGCATAATCAACGAGCATCAGCTTTCCTTTGGCGAATGTACGGACAAAGCCAAGGTGCACCCGCTTCCTGAACCGGGTAAGCGGATTTTTTATTCAGCAGCCTTGTCCAGCGTCGCTCTGGAGCGTTGCAAAACAGCTCGAGAAGCCATTCAACTTATGGGCGAGTTGATTGAAAAGTACGGTTATTACGGCACGGGAGAGACCCTGCTGGTTGGCGATCCCAAAGAAGGCTGGGTCTTTGAGATGTGCGGCTATGACATGGACGGCACAGACGGCGTATGGGTTGCCCAACGTGTGCCCGATGACAGCTTTTTCGTGGCGGCCAACCAGTTTCGCATCCGGGATATCCGCAAGGATGATCCGGACATGCTGTACTCCAAAAATATCTTCGACGTGGCCAAAAGCAAGGGCTGGTGGAAACCGGAGGACGGTCCGCTCGATTTTACCAAGGTCTACGGTGACGGTGAATTTCATCATCCCTACTATTCGTTGCGACGTGTCTGGCGGGCGCAATCTCTGGTGGCTCCCTCGCTTAAGCTGTCCCCTTGGGTAAAGGATGCGTATACGCGCGAGTATCCGTTCGCCATCAAGCCCGACAACAAACTTGATGTTTCGGACATCATGCGCGTTCACCGGGACAACTACGAAGGGACGGAATTCGACCTGACCAAAGGGCTTGCCGCTGGGCCTTTCGGGGATCCCAACCGGTTTGAGGGCCAGGCGGAAAGTGTTGTGGAAAAAGTACCCACTACACTCAAAGGCGCTTTTGAACGTCCGCTGAACATTTATCGTTGTGTCTACGCCTATGTGAATCAGAGCCGCAGCTGGTTGCCCGATCCTATAGGCGGGCTCTGCTGGTTCGGCCCGGACCGCCCGGCAACCGCCGTGCTCATGCCCTTTTACGCGGGGGTGAGCAAGCTGCCTGAGCAGATACAGAAGGGAAATATCCTCGAACTCGACCGTGACAGCGTCTGGACCGCCTTCAACTATGTGGCCAATTACGCCATGCTGAAATACAATTTCATGATCAAAGATATTGATGCGTTGCGCGAATCTTTTGAGGCCAAGGGCTTTGGCTGTCAGCAAGACCTTGAAAACAAGGCTGCGGGATTATGGAAAAATGGAGATCAGGATGGAGCGGTCAAGATGCTCACGGAGTATGTTGCCGCAAATACAAAGACTGTTCTTAATGCATGGTGGAAACTGTCGGACTCGCTCTATATCAAATACAACGATGGCTATATTAATTCGCAGGCGAGCATAGGAGTTGAAGTGTTTTACCCTTCATGGTGGCTTGAAAAAGTTGGTTATGAAGATGGTCCTATATCGTATTCCAGAAAAACTGGTGAAAATTAATTTGATTTGAGCGTATAATAGGAAAAGCGCCTTTGCGTCATAATACGTGAGGGCGCTTTTTATTTTTTTTAGAGTTTTTCTAGATATTATTATGAGCAGCCCGCCATTCCGGGATGGCAAAAAACAATTAAGGATCCAATGCGGGACTGCGGGCGGTTTCCTTAACAAAAAGTTATAAAGAATAGAAACTACATTAAAATTAACCAATCGATGACGTTTGTTTCGCATGCGTCACCCTTCATTTCACCTCCCTTTGCAAACCAATTTCGTAAACGGGTAATGCCCTGGAAGCCGCCATGCATGGGGGCTCGGGCTCTTTTCAGTTTGGCTGGCAGCCAGCGCCAGTCGCCTGTAATTATACAGCTAACTGTCTTGCAGTTTTTCTATTTAGATATAGATATTTCCTTGCAATCAAGAACATCTTGAGATAATGTCTAAAAAATTTTTAAGATTGTCTTGATAAGATTTCTATTTGATGAAGGAAAATGGTGGTAAAAAGTGGTAGAAAGTGGTAGAAGTCATCCATGCTATTTAGAGGACGCATCTCACGTAGCCTCGACGCAAAAGGGAGGCTTATGCTACCGCCGCAATACCGGGAAATACTGCATTCCCGTTGCGACAGCGGGAAGTTTGTCTTGACCTGCATGGACGGTTGTCTTGTGGGGTATCCGCTGCCGGAGTGGGAAACGTTCGAAGAACAGCTGATGCAAATCAAAAGGGCGCCGCGCATATTGCGCGATTTTCGGCGTGTGATCATCGGTTGGGCTGAGGAGATGGTCTGTGACAAGCAGGGCCGGGTGCAGATTTCGGCCTCGCACCGCGAGTACGCAGGTTTGGGGAAAGACCTGGAACTCGTCGGGCAATTACAGAAGTTTGAAATCTGGAATCCGGAAAAATTGCACTCGGTGGGTGAACAGAATTTTGACGATGTGACCAGGGAACTGGAGGAATCCGGGATAGATATCCCCCTTTAGTTGTTTCAGGTCGCTTCCAAGAGGGATGGAGCGTGAATTTCAATGGAACATGTATCCGTCATGGTTCGCGAGGTGCTGGAATACCTTGCGCCGCAGCCTGGGGGCCGTTATCTGGACGGCACTCTGGGATTTGGCGGGCATGCGTCCGCATTGCTGCGCGCTGTGGATGGACAGGCCGCTTTGCTTGGTCTGGACAGAGATCCGCAGGCGCTGGATATCGCACAAGAAAGATTGCGTCCGTTCGGGGACTCGGTGCTGACAGCGCATACACCCTTCAGCGGGTTCGAGCAGGCTTTGAAGGAAGTCGGCTGGGATTCGGTGGATGGTGTGCTTTTGGATTTGGGCGTTTCCTCCCTGCAGCTGGATGCGCCGGACAGGGGCTTCAGCTTTCAGGAAGACGGTCCGCTGGACATGCGGATGGCGGGTCCGGAGCTGGGAGAGTCCACGGCCGCGGATTTGGTGAATCGGGCTCAATACGACGAGCTGGTGCGGATCCTCAGAGAATACGGAGAGGAACCCCTGGCCGGACGGATAGCCCGTGCAATCGTGGACGCACGGCAGAAATCGCCCATAACCCGGACGCTGGAGCTGGAAAAAATCGTTTTCAACGCTTATCCGGCCAAGGTTCGGTCCAAATCCCGCAACCATCCTGCCACCAAGACCTTTCAGGCCTTGCGGATAGCGGTGAACCGGGAACTGGAAGAGCTGGAAAATTTTTTGGAGCGCATAGTGGACTACCTGCGTCCGGGAGGGCGTCTGGTGGTGATATCGTTTCACTCCCTGGAAGACAGGCAGGTGAAACATTTTTTTCGTCGCGAATCACGCGACTGCCTGTGTCCGCCGCGGCAGCTTTTCTGCAACTGCGGACATGTGGCCAAGCTGCGCATCCTGACTCGTAAGCCGCTGGGGCCGGGAGAGGATGAGGTCGCTGTCAATGGCAGGGCCCGCAGCGCCAAGCTCAGGGCCGCCGAGCGGCTGGCTTCTGACGCAAAAGACAAACCGGGGAAATGAGGCCGTATGAAACAGTTGAGCCGCCAATCATTGATCTGGACCATAGTAGCCGGGCTGCTCACGCTTTCGCTCGGGCTGTCCGTTGTCTGGATGAATATTGAACGGGTCGAGCTGGCTTATGGCCTGAAGCGGTTGCAGACCAAGTACAACGAAGCCGAAGCATTGGCTTCCAAATTGCGTTTGGAACGCGACAACCTGCGTTCGCCCTACCGATTGCGCAAGTTGGCCGAACAATACGGCTTGCATCCGGCCAAGCCTGGGCAGATTCGTAAGCTGGAAAACAAGAAAAAGGACGCTTCTTAAAGGGTTAAGGCAATGGTGTTCAAGCGTAAATCCCGCCCGCGCAATAGCGAATCGGTTCGTGCCTACGGGCATAGCCGTGTGCAGCGTTCCAGCAAGGCGCAGAAGCGTACGCTGGGAGCGCAGCGCGTCAAGCCGCAGCGTCCGGCCAGCACCACGGACTGGACCCGCGTACGTATTGCCGCGGTGGGAATCTTGCTTGGTCTTGCCTGGTGCGTTCTCTGGGCTCGCGCTTATTATGTTCAGATCATGGACGGACCTGAACTGGCCGCCATGGCCACCCGGCAGCATGAAGTATCGGAATATGTTTCAGGAGAGCGCGGACAGATTTTCGATCGCAAAGGGCGTTTGCTGGCCAAGAGCGTGGCCATCAAATCCGTTTTTGTTCGTCCGCTTCTGGTAAAAGATGTTGAAGCAACGAGCCGTATCCTTTCGGAAACCCTCGGGCTTGCCCGTTCGGACATTCGGGAAAAGCTTTCTTCCAATGAGAAACATGTCTGGATCGCCAGACAGATCGGCGATAAGGCTTCCGCCAACATTCGCGACGCCAAACTGGACGGCGTCTATCTGACCACCGAATACGGGCGTTTGTATCCAAACAAGCAGCTTGCAGGACAACTGCTCGGTTTCGTTGGGACGGACGACAAAGGGCTGGAAGGTCTCGAGTCCTCCTTCAATGAGCGCCTGGTCGGGCGTACGTCCAAAGTCATGGTGCACCGCGATGCCACGGGCCATATGCTGTATCTGAATACCGAGGTGAATGACGAGGATGCACGCGGACATGACGTCCGTCTGACCATTGATGCCCATATCCAGTTCGTGGCCGAAGAGGCGTTGAGCCGTACGGTAACGAAATATCAGGCCAACTGGGGCGGGTGTCTGGTTATTCACGTTCCAGATGGAGAAATTCTGGCCTGGGCCGAAGCCCCCGCGTTCAACCCCAACGCCTATCTGCGTTACTCGCCGCAACGCTGGCGCAACAGGCTTTCCATGGATGCCTATGAGCCGGGATCCTGCGCCAAACCTTTTACCGTGGCCGCGGCAATGCAGGAAGGCCTCTGCAATCCGGAGACGCTGTACTACTGTGAGAACGGCAGATTTCGTATTGATCGCAGATTCATCACCGATGTTTCCCCGCGCGAATGGCTGCCAGTCGCCAAGGTGCTTCAGTATTCCAACAACGTCGGCGCCGCCAAGATCGCTCTTGATGTGGGTGCTCAGAAACTGCACGACTATCTGAGCCGCCTGGGATTCGGTAATAAAGTCGGGTTGCCTCTGCCGGGAGAAAGCAAGGGTATTCTACGGCCTCCCGGTATATGGGAACAGCTGGACCTTGCCTCGGCGGGGTTCGGACAAGGATTTTCCGTAACTGCTTTGCAATTGGCCAAGGCGTATCTGTGTCTGGCCAATTTTGGCGTTTCTATCCCCTTGCGTATTTCGCTTGATCCGGTCATTGAAAGCCAGCCCTCCGGCAGGATCTTTTCCGCCAACGTCGCGGCGTCTGTTTTGCGGATGCTGCAGAATGTGGTGGAAGAGGATGGTACTGGCAAACGGGCGCGTATTCAGGGAATTCATGTCGGCGGCAAAACCAGTACAGCGCAGAAAGCCTCTGCCAGGGGCGGGTACGGCAGCAAAGTGGTTGCCTCCTTTACCGGCCTGTTTCCCATCGACAAGCCCGAATATCTGATATTGGTAGTGGTTGACGAACCCGAGCCGCAGCACTACGGCGGTGTTGTTGCCGCGCCTGTTTTCAAGGAAGTGGCGGAAAAAACTCTGGCCTACGAAGGCAATCTGCCGGAACCCGTACGTCAGGTGCTTTTTGCCGAAGCCGAAAGCCAGAAGGAAATTGAAACATTCGGCAAAAAAGCCAACAAATGTTCCCCTTCCAACTTCAGCCTTCGCAGGGCGGTCAGTCCGGAGTGCAGGATTGCTTCCAATAAAATTCCCGATGTTGTGGGCTTGAGCGTACGTAGCGCCATGGAAGCCTTTGTCGGGCAGGGAGTTGTTCCACATTTCAAGGGTGCCGGAACCATAGTTTCCCGGCAGCAGCCCACGGCCGGCGGCAACTGGTCGGAAGAAAACCGCACGAATTGTATTTTATGGCTCTCAGACGGAGCGTAAGGACGCAAGCGAATGAATTGGCAAAACGAATTTGAATCTCTCAAAGAAACAGCGCGGCAGGGCGTTCCTGCGCGCTCGCATTCCGGCCTGGTGGAGGCCGGGGATATTTTTGTGGCTGTCAAAGGCACGGCCGTGGACGGCGCCGCGTTTATTCCCGGCGCTGTGGAAAAAGGCGCCGCGTACGTGGTCTGTGAAGACGTTGAAACAGCCAAGGCAGCAGTGCTTGAGAAAAACGGAAGCCTGGGAAGCACGGTTTTTCTGTCGCATCCGGACCCGCGTATTGCTCTGGGCGATCTGGCAGCTGCCTATTACGGCACGGAGAAAAAGCCTTTTCCCATTGTGGGCGTGACCGGAACCAATGGAAAAACCACAGTCACCTATCTTGTCGAACATCTTTTCAAGAACAACGGCAAAAGCGTGGGCGTACTTGGCACGGTGAGCTACCGCTGGGGCGGCAAGACCATTACCGCGCCGCAGACCACCCCTGGTTGTGTGTTGATCCATGAATATTTTGCAGAAATGGCCAAGGCCGGTGTCGATCTTGCCGTGATGGAAGTTTCTTCCCACGCTCTGGACCAGTCCCGCGCCGCGGGAATACCTTTTGCGGCCGGCGTGGTGACAAATGTGACCCAGGACCATCTGGATTACCACGGAGATATGGAAAGCTATTTCGCGGCCAAGACCAAGCTGTTCACTGAGGTACCCTTGAGCGATAAAGCCGCGGTGGTCAACTGGGATGACGCCTATGGCCGGCGGCTGATCGAACAGGGCTATTCGGGATTCTGCTTCGGCCTGAACGAACCTCCCGCTGGGGTGGACGGATTGCAAGGCCGTATTCTGAGTTGTGAAATTTCCGGACTGCAGATGGAAATGCATTGGAAAGGCCAGGTCTGGCAGCTGCACTCCAAGCTGGTGGGCAAGTACAACGCCTCGAATCTGCTGGCTGCACAGGCGGTGGGTCTGTCGCTCGGGCTCCAGCCCGAGCAGATGCAGGCGCTGAGTGATTTCAGCGGCGCTCCCGGACGCCTGGAGCGGGTTGATAATCCCAAAGGATACCACGTGTTTGTGGATTATGCTCATTCTCCGGACGCTCTGGAAAACGTGCTTGCAGCCCTGAAGGAACTGGCCCCCAGAAAAGTTATCACCGTCTTTGGTTGCGGCGGAGACCGGGACAAGACCAAACGGCCGCTCATGGGCCAGGCTGTATGCAAATACAGCGACCTGGTTGTTCTGACATCGGACAATCCGCGTACGGAAGATCCCATAGCGATCATGAACGACATCCGTCCCGGACTGTCTTGCTGTACGCAGGTGATTGAAACGCCGGATCGGAAATTGGGCATTCTGACTGCATTGACCGAGATGCATACCGGCGATGTGCTGCTGGTAGCGGGCAAGGGGCATGAGGATTATCAGGTTCTGGGCACGAAAAAGGTGCCATTCAGCGACCAGAAGGTCGTCAGGGAGTATTTCGGGTGAAACTTTCGTTAAAGGATATCGCTGAAATAACGGCGGCCGAGGTTGTCTCGGGCCAGGCCGATCAGCGAGTGCCTCTGCACTTTCGCAAGGACAGCCGCGACATTGGCGCTGGCGATGTCTTTGTCTGCATACCGGGCGAACGTGTTGATGGACACGAATTCGCTGCTCAGGCTGTCGCCGGTGGGGCGGTGGCGGTAATCGCCGAACATATCCCTCCGAATTTTCCTCAGGAAGGACCGGATGCGGATAATCAGCCGGTCTGCCTGCTCGTGGAAAATTCAGTCCGGGCGCTCGGGCAGATTGCCGCGGCATGGCGTTCATGCACCAGGGCCAAGGTTGTGGGCATCACCGGTTCGGCCGGAAAAACCACGGTCAAGGAGCTGGTGGCAACCATTCTGAGCAAAGCCGGGAAAGTCGCGAAAAATCCTTTGAATTTGAATAATCAGATAGGCTTGCCCTTGAGCATGCTGGAAGCCGCCGGAGATGAAGATTTCTGGGTTTTCGAAGTAGGTATCAGCCAGAGCCAGGATATGAGTGAACTTGGTCCCATTCTGCAACCGGATTACGCCATGATTCTGAATGTGGGACCGGCCCATGTTCAGGGATTAGGCGGCGTCCGGCAGGTGGCTGCGAGCAAGTCCGAACTGCTGGCCTACGTGCAGCCCAACGGTGTGGGCCTGATCAACGGGGACTATCCCGAACTGGTGGAAGAGGCCGCCCTGGTTCTGCCTCATTGCCAGTCGTTTTCCTGCCAGCGAGCCAGCCGTCGCTACAACGGCGAATATCTCGGACCGGAGCCGGGCGGGCTCGGTCGTTACAGGCTGTGGCTGATGGGCAAAGAGCTGGAGCTTGTCTTGCCTTTGCGCGGCGCGTACGTGGCTGAAAATCTGGTTGCCGCCGCTGCTGTGAGCTATGCCTGCGGCGCGTCTCTGGAGGCCATCAAGGAAGGTTTCGCCGATTTCAGGCCGACCCCGCAACGCTTTGAAATCAGCAGGTTGAACGGGCTGACAATAATTGATGACAGCTACAATGCGAATCCGTTATCCATGACCGCTTCGCTGGATGCGGCTTCCGAACTGGCAGGCAGTCGGCCTCTGGTTCTGGTGCTGGGCGAAATGCGCGAGCTTGGTGACATAAGCCGCAAGGAACACGAGCTGCTCGGACGCCATGCCGCTTCCACAACGCCGCAGGCAGTATTTTGGCGTGGAGGGCTTGGGCTGGAGTTCGCAAAAGGGCTCAGGTCCAGCGGATATACCGGGGCTTTCGCCCAGGTCAAAACGCCGGAAGAATTCATGTCGGGCTTTAAAAATTTGGGAATCAAGGATGGCACGGTGCTGTTCAAGGCTTCACGTTCCATCAAACTGGAAGAATTTAAAACAAAGTTGTGCGAGGAGCTCAAGGGATGATTTACAATCTACTATATCCGTTGAGCTCGGAAGTCAGTTTTTTGAATGTATTCCGTTACATAACCTTCCGGTCGGTCTGGGCTCTGCTGACGGCGCTGGTCATCAGCATTTTGTTCGGTCCCCGGTTCATCAGCTGGCTGCGCCGGCTTAAGTTCGGGCAGTACATCCAGGAAGACGGCGTCGCCTCGCACCATAGCAAGGCCGGGACCCCCACCATGGGCGGACTGATCATCATCTGCTCGGTGGTCATCAGCGACGTGCTCTGGTCGGATCTGGCCAATCCGTACGTCTGGCTGACGCTGCTGGTTTTCGTGGGATTCGGCGCGGTGGGATTCTGGGATGACTATACGAAGATCCGCCGCAAGAACAACAAGGGCATTTCCGCGAAAACGAAAATGCTCGGACAGATTGCAGTCGCCGTGCTGGCCATGATTCTGCTGATCAACCAGCCGGCGTATTCGACCTTGCTGTCGCTGCCGCTGGTTAAAACGTTCCAGCCGGATTTGGGGTGGTTTTATCTGCCCTTTGCGGTGCTGGTGATCGTGGGCTCTTCCAACGGTGTCAATCTCACCGACGGACTGGACGGCCTGGCCATAGGTCCGACGATCATGGCCGGAGTCTGTTTCGCGGTGTTTATTTATGTCGCAGGACACGCGCAGATAGCCCGTTACCTGCAGGTGCTGCCGGTTCCGGGTGTGGGCGAGGTGACCGTCTTCTGCGGGGCATTGATCGGCGCGGGGCTGGGCTTTCTCTGGTTCAACGCCTATCCGGCGCAAGTTTTCATGGGCGACGTCGGTTCGCTGAGTCTCGGCGGGGTGCTGGGCTTTGTCGCCGTGCTGGCCAAGCAGGAACTGGTGCTGCTGATCGTGGGCGGTCTGTTCGTGGTGGAGACCCTCTCGGTGATCATCCAGGTCGGGTATTTCAAGATGAGCGGCGGCAAACGATTTTTCAGAATGGCGCCTTTGCACCATCATTTCGAATTGAAAGGCATTCCGGAATCCAAAATCATCATCCGTTTCTGGATCCTTTCGATTCTGCTGGGGCTGGCTGCGTTATCAACTCTCAAATTGCGCTAGGAATCAGCGCGGAGGCTAAGGAAGATGTTTGACAAGAACAAGATGCACAATGTCATCGCCGCGGTAGTCGGCGCAGGCAGTTCCGGACTAGCTGCGGCCGCTTTGCTGCTGGACAAGGGAGCGCAGGTACGCATCTTGGATCTCAACCCGGAGGCCCTGGATACGGACCGCGGTCGCGCACTGCTGGAAAAAGGCGTCCGTTTTTACGGCGGCCCTCATGAAAAAAGCTATTTCGACGGTGTGACTCTGGTTGTCATGAGCCCTGGTGTTCCGGTGGTGAAAATCGAGCCCTTTTTGCCAGATACGCCGCATCCTGAAGTTATCGGGGAACTGGAGCTGGCCTCCCGTTTCGTCAGCAAGCCTATTCTTGCGGTAACGGGCACCAACGGAAAAACCACTGTGACCACCCTGGCTGCCAGGATGCTCGAAAAAGCGGGCAAAAAGGTCTTTCTAGGGGGCAACATCGGGACGCCGTTTTCCGAATACGTGCTGTCCAAAAAATGCGTGGATGTCTGCGTGCTGGAAGTGAGCAGCTTTCAGCTTCAGACCTGCAACACGTTCAAGCCCTGGGTTGCCGTGTTGCTGAATATTTCGCCCAACCATCTGGATTATCACGCGGACATGCACGAATACGTGGACGCCAAGATGAATCTGTTCGCGCAACTGCAGGAAGACGACCTGGCCATCGTACCGCCGGAACTGAAGTCCGAACTCCAGCGGCGCGGGCACACAAAGGCGCGGATTTGCCAGATCGAGCCCAAAACGCGTTTTGTTTCGGAGCGGCTGCTCGGGACGCATAACCGGTTCAACATGGAAGCCGCCTATCAGGCCGCACGCTTCTTTGGCGTCACCGAAACCGAGGCCCAGGCTGCCATCAACCAGTTTGAATCCCTCCCGCATCGGCTGGAGCAGGTGGGCGAACTCAATGGCGTACGCTTCGTGGACGATTCGAAGGCCACCACGGTGGATGCCTTGCGGGCCGCGCTGCAATGTTTCGACAAGCCCGTACGTCTGCTGGCTGGAGGCAAGTTCAAGGGCGGCGATCTAAAATCGCTGGTTCCCATGATGCGCGAGAAGGTCAAACAGGTAGGCCTCTACGGGGCTAGTGAAGAAATTTTTCGTGAAGCCTGGAACGGGGACATTCCGGTTTTCTGGGAGAACACGCTGGAACAGGCCACAAAACGGCAGTTCTCCGAGGCCGAGCCGGGCGAGGTCGTGCTGCTGTCGCCGGCGACTTCGAGCTACGACCAATATACGGATTATATGGCCAGAGGCGATGATTTCAAACGGATCGTCAAGGAACTCGCATGCTCAAAAAAATAACAGCCCGTTACCATGACGCTTTCCAAAGCATGGATCTTCTTGTGCTCGTATCGGCATTGATGCTGGCGGGCATGGGGCTGTTGATGGTTTTGAGCGCGAGCGGCGTCATGGCGGAAAAGCTCTACGGGACCAAATACCACTTTTTCGAACGTCACGCGCTGTTCATGGGGCTGGGAATCGTGCTGATGCTTGTCATGACCATCGTTCCGGTGGAAAAACTGCTCAAGTTCAAATACGCCATTCTCACCTTTGTGGTGCTGGCGCTGATCCTGACCCGTTTCACCCCCCTGGGCGTGGAAGTCAACGGCGCCAAGCGCTGGCTGCGTATCGCCGGGTTTACATTGCAGCCCATGGAGTTCGCCAAGCTGGCTCTGGTCATTTATCTGGCCTGGTTCATGAGCCAGAAACAAAACATGGTGCAGACTTTCAGCGTCGGTGTTGTTCCGCCTTTCGCCGTCAGCGGGCTGCTGTGCGGGCTGGTGCTGCTGCAGCCGGACTTCGGCGGTTCGGTGGTGCTGGCCATGCTGCTGCTGGCCATGTGCCTGGTAGGCGGTACGCGCTTCATCTACATATTTTTCTCCCTCGTGGCGGGCATCGGCGCTTCGTACATGTTGATCATGCAGTCGCCTTACAGGCTCAAACGCATGCTGGCTTTTCTCGATCCCTTTGCCGATCCGCTGAACACGGGCTACCAGCTGGTGCAGTCCTTGTATGCTTTTGGTTCGGGCCATTTTCTGGGCACCGGACTGGGCGCCGGCAAGCAGAAGCTTTTTTTCCTGCCCGAGGCGCACAACGATTTCATCATGGCCGTTGTGGGCGAAGAACTCGGATTCATGGGCGTGTCTCTGGTGTTTATTCTGATGGGACTGCTGGTCTGGCGGGCCTTTCACATCGCATTAACCCAGAAGGAACTGGAAAAACGGCTGATGGCTTACGGGCTGACGCTGATCATCGCGCTGGGCGCTGTGCTGAACATGGCGGTGGTGCTCGGATCGGCTCCGCCCAAGGGTGTTCCCATGCCGTTTATGAGCTACGGAGGCAGCAACCTGCTGGCATCCTTCATCTGCATCGGCTTGTTGTTGAACATTTCGCAGGACAGAGAATCCGCTGGGCGCGCGGTTCGGGGCGGTCGTTGATATGGAACGCGTACTGCTGACAACAGGAGGCACCGGAGGCCATATTTTTCCGGCTCTGGCCGTTGCGGAAGAACTCCGCGCCCGGATGCCCGGCGTACGCGTGCTCTTTGTGGGCGGCCTGCGCGGTCTGGAAAAAGAGCTTGCCGGCAAAGCCGGACTGGAGTTCGTAGGGTTGCCCATCAAGCCTTTTCTGGGACGTGGACTCCGTGCGGTGTTTGCCCTGTACTGGTTGCTGGTATCGCAGATCAAGGCTTTGAAACTGCTGGGAACTTTCAAGCCGGATGTGGTGCTCGGATTCGGCGGATATGCCGCATTCGCTCCCATGTTCGCCGGAAAACTGCGTGGAGTGCCCACGGCGGTGCACGAACAGAACAGTATTCCGGGTGTGACCAACCGTATTATGGGCAGGCTGGCCAGACGGGTGTTTGTTTCCTTTCCGGACAGCAGCCGGTATTTCGACACGAAAAAAACCCTGGTAACGGGGAACCCGGTCCGTGCTTCCTTCAAAGCTCTCAGGGAGCAGGCGCAGGAGACGGATGCCGGGCAAGATACACATTTGGGGAAACGGCTTCTCGTCCTGGGCGGGAGCCAAGGAGCTAAATCAGTGAATACGGCCATCATGGAGATACTCCCGCAACTGCAAGCCGCCGGTGTCAGTGTAAGACATCAGGCCGGGCAGCGGGACTGCCAGCGCGTACTGGAAGGGTACGCGGCGCAGAATATCGCCTCTGATCAGGTCTCCGCTTTCATTGATGACATGGCCGAAGCCTGTGCTCAGGCTGATCTGATCGTGTGCAGAGCCGGAGCGACATCCATCGCCGAACTCACTGTGGCAGGAAAACCGGCGCTGTTCATTCCTTTCCCGTATGCCACGCATAACCACCAGGTTGGCAATGCGCGTTTCATGGAGCGCATGGGGGCCGCCGTGTGCGTGGAAGAAAAGGAATTGCCGGAAACTGATTTGGGAAAACGTATTCTGGAGCTGTTGCAGGACAAACAGAGATTGTCCGCCATGGCCGCCGCCGCCAGAGAGCTGGGACGTCCGGATGCCGCCGCAGCTGTGGTGGACGGCCTGGAACAGCTGGTTGCAAGCGGACGCAAAACATCAGGAGCAGGGGCATGAAGGGGGTCAAAAAAATTCATATGATCGGCATCGGCGGTTCCGGAATGAGCGGTATTGCCGAAGTGCTCCTGAACCTGGGTTACAGTGTCAGCGGTTCGGATTTGAGCGACGGCCCTGTTGTGCAGCACCTGCGCAGCCTGGGCGCCGAAGTTTTCAAAGGCCATGCGCGCGGCAACGTACCTGACGCGCAAGTGGTGGTGAAATCCACGGCCATTGCAAAGGATAATCCGGAAATCGAGGAAGCGCGTGAAAAAGGAATCGCCATCATTCCGCGCGCGGAAATGCTCGCCGAACTGATGCGGCTGCAGAGCGGCATCGCGGTTGCCGGAACCCACGGAAAAACCACGACAACATCTTTGCTGGCAGCCATTTTCGACCAGGCGCAGATGGACCCCACGGTGATCATCGGCGGACGCTTGAACGCCTACGGATCCAACGCGCGTTTGGGAGAGGGCGAATATCTGATAGCCGAGGCCGACGAATCCGATGGGTCTTTTCTCTGCCTGCTGCCCATTTTCACCGTGGTCACCAATGTGGACGCCGACCATCTCGATTTTTATGCGGATCTGGATGCCATCGACCGGGCATTCATCTCATTTTTGAACAGCATTCCCTTTTACGGGCGCAATGTGGTCTGCGGCGATGACGCGGGAGTGCAGCGTTTGCTGGACAAGGTCAACCGCCCGGTTCTGACGTACGGTTTGGGCGCCGAGCGTGAATTGCGCGCTGAAATACTCGAATGCGCCGCAGTCAGCCGGTTCAAAGTATTTCTGCATGGCGAAGCCCTCGGCGAAGTGACCCTGGGACAACCCGGACGACACAATATTCTCAATGCGTTGGGCGCCATAGGCGTGGCCCTGCAAGCCGGTATTGATAAAGACGTGATTTTCGAAGGCTTGCGCAAGTTCGACGGCGTCGGACGCCGCTTCGAGCGAAAAGGCGAACGCGCGGGCGTGCTGGTGGTGGACGACTACGGGCACCATCCTGCCGAAATCGCGGCCACGTTGGAGACAGCGCGCGCGTCCTATCCGGAAAGACGGCTGGTGGTGGTTTTTCAGCCGCACCGTTTCAGCAGAACAAAGGCCTTGTTCGGAGAATTCTGCAAGGTTTTCAATAAGGTGGACAAGCTTTTTCTGACTGAGATTTACCCTGCCTCCGAGGCTCCGATTCCCGGAGTCAGCGGATCGAGCCTGGCCCAGGGTATTTCGCAAATTTCCGATGTGGACGTGACCTTTTGTAAAGATTTTGAAGCCGTGAGCAAGGCGTTGCCTGGAGAGTTGCAGGATGGGGACCTTCTCCTGACGCTTGGTGCGGGCAATGTCTGGCAGATTGGCCAGCAATGGCTGGAGGAAGGGTAATGGCTATGCAGACTTTGCCTGGACCTTTTCTGTGCAAACGCACCACGCTGCGACTTGGCGGCCGTGCGCAGGCGGAACTTCGTGTGGAGTCTCCCGAGGATTTCGACACCCTGCCGCAGGAACTGGAGAAGATCGGGGGAACGCCTTTTGTCCTTGGCAAAGGAAGTAATATTCTGGCTTTTGACGGGGAACTCCCGGTGACAATCGTCAGTCTTTCCTGGCCCGGCAAGGTGAAAATTCTGCGTGAAGAAGAAGAACGCGTACTTGTTCGCGCCGATGCGACCATGCCCTTGCCGCATCTGCTTCTCTGGCTGGCTACCAACGGTCTTTCCGGCCTGGAGGGGTTGACTGGGATTCCCGGAGCAGTGGGAGGCGCCGTGGCCATGAATGCCGGTTCGTTCGGCTGCGTCATGGGCAACTGCTTGCAGCGGGTGCGGATATTTACTTCCGTTCGCGGCCTGACCTGGCTGGAGCCCGGCGAATTCAAAACGGATTATCGAAAATTTCAAGTTGTGGATAAGGCGCTCAATGGTCCGGGGCTGTTCATCATCAGCCAGGTGGAGCTTGAACTGGTCAAAGACTCGCGCGAAAGCATCAAAGCCCGGATGCAGGAAAACAAAAATACCAAAAGAGCGACGCAGCCCATAGAGGCGCACAGCGCCGGTTGCGTATTCAAAAATCCTGCTCCTGACCAGCCCGCGGGCATGCTGCTGGACAAGGCCGGATTCAAGGGAAAACGTCTGGGGGATGTGGCTTTTTCGGAAAAGCATGCAAATTTTTTGATTAATCTCGGACAAGGCACAAGTCAGCAGGCCATGGAATTGATCGATCTGGCCCAAAGCGCTGTGGCTTCCCGATTCGGCTACGAACTCGAGAGAGAAGTGAAATTATGCCCATGCAGTTAGCAGGCGCCGCAAACCGCTCTCGTAGCGGCTCGGGCGGTGGAAACCGTTATAAAAAGGCAAGAGTCCGCTCCAGCGGTGCCCGCTGGAAGGGGATGGGGCGTTTATTCGCCTGGAGCCTGTATTGCGGCGCGTTCCTGATTTTTCTGCTGGGTGTAAGCCTCGGGTTGCTGGCTGCCTACAGATGGATGACCAACTATCCCTTCTTTTCTTTGCAGGAAGTGGAAGTGGTGGGCAATACGCGCCTGGCATACAACGAAGTGCTTTCCATGGGGAACATAGCGATAGGTGAAAACACCTTGAGCATGAACATCCGGGAGATCGAATCCCGGCTGGCGTCAAATCCCTGGATACGTTCCGTGCAGATCAGCAGAATTCTGCCGGACAGAGTAAAAATAGTCGTGGACGAACGAGTACCTGCCTTCTGGGTTCTGCGTGAGAAGGACATGTACTACGCGGACAGCAGAGGCAACATAATAGACAAAGTTGAGCCGTCAAAATTCGAGGCCAAGCCCATGCTAGAAATAGAAAAGAATTCCGATGCAGGTTTGGAACTTTTTTTCAACATGCTGCAAACCAACGCTTTTTCAGGATTGCCCTTTTTGCCTGAACAGGCTTCCTGGATACGCGTGGGGCCAGGAAAGCTGCTGGTGCTGCATTTTGAAAATCCCGGCATCACTTTCGAAATAGGCATGGACGATTGGAGTGGAAACGTAAAAAGACTGCTGCAAGTCTGGAAAGACGTACGTGAAAGAGGCGAAGCCAGAAAGGTGCGCGGATTGCGTGCCATTGGCAACAATGTTTGGGTCGTCAATTCCGGCAGCAAGACCAAGGCCTGAAACGCCGGAACAGTCGTTTTTACGTAGGCTCTAGGGGAGTATGCAATGGCAAAGGCAGAATTGATCGTCGGACTGGATATCGGGACTACCAAAATTTGTGCGGTGGTAGGCGAGGCTACGCCCGAGGGCGTGGACATCGTAGGCATCGGCACCAGCCCTTCGACCGGATTGCGTAAAGGTGTGGTGGTCAATATCGAGCAAACCGTTCAGTCCATCAAAAAGGCTTTGGAAGAAGCCGAATTGATGGCCGGTTGTGAAATCCGTTCGGTATACGCCGGAATAGCCGGCAGCCACATCAAGGGATTCAACAGCCATGGTGTCATCGCCGTCAAAGGCGGCGAAGTGGGGCCAAAGGATGTTGAGCGAGTCATAGACGCCGCTAAAGCCGTGGCCATTCCCCTGGACAGGGAAGTCATCCACATTCTTCCGCAGGAATTTATCGTGGATGACCAGCGGGGAATTGCCGATCCGTTAGGCATGGCCGGCGTACGGCTCGAAGTGAAGGTGCACATCGTCACCGGAGCAATAACCTCAGCCCAGAATATTGTCCGTTCCTGCCATCGTTCGGGATTGGATGTGGACGACATTGTTCTGGAGTCTCTGGCTTCTTCCAAAGCTGTATTGACCGCGGAAGAAAACGAGATCGGCGTGGCACTGATCGATCTCGGAGGCGGTACTTCGGATGTGGCGGTTTTTTCGGACAACTCCATCAAATACACGGGCGTGTTGCCCCTGGCCGGAGCCAACCTGACCAATGATATCGCTTTCGGACTGCGTACGCCCATGGGGGCCGCAGAGAAGATCAAAGTCCGTTATGGCTGTGCCATGGCGGATCTGGTCCGCAGCGACGATATCATCGAGGTGCCCAGTGTCGGCGGGCGTGACCCGCGCAGGCTTTCCAGACAGATTCTCGCTGAGATCTGTGAGCCCCGTGTGGAAGAAATTCTCAGCCTGGTGGATCAGGAACTGATCCGGGCAAATTGTAAAAATCTCATTGGTGCGGGTGTCGTACTCACTGGAGGCACTTCGTTGATTGAGGGAATCGACGAGTTAGGTGAGCAGATTTTCAATCTGCCCACTCGAGTGGGATATCCGCGCAAAATTGGCGGCCTTCGCGATGTCGTAAGTAGTCCGATATACGCGACGGCTGTTGGTCTGCTGCTCTATGGAGCTGAAAAAACCGAAGTAGAGCAGAAATTCCGTATTCGCGATCAGAATGTGTTCAACCGGATTCTGTCACGGATGCGTAAATGGTATTCGGACATTTCTTAGGCAAAAGCAGGTAGGACCCTTGTGCTAAGGGTGGGGAAAAGGAGGATAAGGTAATGGAATTCTTGGAATTAGAAGGCGACGCAATGGCTAAAATCAAGGTGTTCGGCGTAGGCGGCGGTGGCGGCAACGCAGTGAACAACATGATTAGTTCCGTATTAAACGGTGTGACCTTTGTTGTCGCCAATACGGATATTCAGGCTCTGAACCGTTCGGACGCTCCTTACAAAATCCAGCTTGGCGACAAACTGACCAAGGGACTGGGCGCAGGCGCCAATCCCGAAGTCGGTAAGGAAGCCGCCCTGGAAAGCGCCAATCAGATCAAAGACCACGTCAAAGAATGCGACATGGTCTTTGTTACCGCAGGTATGGGCGGCGGAACAGGCACGGGTGCCGCTCCGGTTATCGCTCAAATGGCCAGAGACGCCGGTGCGCTCACCGTGGGCGTCGTGACCAAACCGTTTTATTTTGAAGGGAAAAAACGTCTGACCATTGCTGAACGGGGAATCGAGGAATTCCGGCAGCACGTGGACAGCCTGATTTCCATTCCCAACGACAGGCTGCTGGCTCTGGCTTCCAAAAAAGCCACCTTCATCGACATGCTCAAAAAAGCTGATGAAGTTCTGTACTACGCGGTAAAGGGTATTTCCGATCTGATCATGGTACCCGGTCTGATCAACCTGGATTTCGCCGACGTGAAATCCGTGATGAGTGAAATGGGCCTGGCCATGATGGGTACGGGCATCGCACGCGGCGAATCCCGCGCACGTGAAGCCGCCATGAAAGCCATCACCAGCCCGCTGCTGGAAGATGTCTCCATTGACGGAGCCATGGGCGTGTTGATGAACATCACCTGTGGTCCGGATCTTACCATCGACGAAGTCAGCGAAGCGGCCAGCACCATCTCCGAAGCAGCGCATGAGGATGCGAAAATCTACTTCGGAACGGTATTTGACCAGGAAGCCACGGATGAAATGCGTATCACCGTTATCGCCACAGGCATCGAGGCGGACGGACAGATACATCCGCAGAACAACGAACGCCCCGCCATGGGAAATAAAGTTACTCCGCTGCGCAAACGCGGCAACCTGCAGCAAGCAGGCGGAAACGGAGCTCAGGCCCAGTCTGCCAAACCTGCGCGTCAGGGCCGGCAGTCCTTTTCGGGAATGCATGAAGAGGATCTGACCATTCCCACTTTCCAGCGCAACCGTTCGCGGGACGAACTTCGGACCAGCGTTCATGCGCCAGGAGAAGATGAGTTCATTTTTGATTCTGAAGACGATTTTGAAATTCCGACCTTTATCAGGAAGCAGGCGGACTAGAGAAGTTAGTAAAAAAGCATGAATATCTTGGCGGGGGTGCGTTTACTCTGGTTCTGTAAATGCACCCGATACGCCGGGAAGTTTTTATATCTGGGTGCTCTGAGAGCTGTTCGGGAAGGCCGCTGACTGCGATGAATAGTCGGCGTCTCTGAATGAATCCGGCGCCCGATGAACTGGTGCGCGGTAAGCGCCGCGTACGAGGAGCTGTAGACGCAGACGTCTCGTGAAGACGTTCAAATATTGCCTCCACTCCCTTAACCTTCAATCCCCTCCACGGTTCGGTGCGGGGGCGGCCGAATACGCCCCCACATCGTACCCTAGAAGCGGGAACATTTGTGGTTAGGGAGGCAGGAGTGTCGGTCAGCGGCAGCGCGAGAGCAAGCCTTCATGCTCGATGAAGGCCTTGAGCTTTTGCGCGACAATTTTATGGCCAAATGCGTTGGGGTGCCAGGGGTCCTTGGGATCCCGCATCAGTTCGCGCATGGGGTAGCGGCTGAAGGCCCCGAGCAGGTCCAGCGGATGCATTCCGAGCTGTTTGCCCAGGGCGTACAGGTTTTTGTGGATCTGCAGCAACGAGTAGTGGTCGGAATCCAGGACGTATTGCGGATCCTTTTTCAGGCGGCTCGCCTCAAACACGGGAAAAATAGCCAGTATCACAGGGATATTGCGCTCGCGGCAGTCTTTTGCCACCACACCCAGATTTGTTTCCACTTCATCCCAGTACAACGTGTGCAGCAGCGTGTGGAATTCATCACGCAGACCAATGCTGCGCAGCGATTCCTTAAGTAAAAACAGCTTGCGCTTCAGGGCGAACCAGAGAAAGGATTTCGGCTCATAAAAGAATGGGCCGAGTTCACCGTTGGCATCGTGGTATAGCGGGCTTGCCGGGTCGTTCAGGCAATAAGCCCAAATAACCAGATCAGGTTTGAAACGGAACGAGGTTTGCTCCAGCAGAATGAGTTCCTGAGATGTGGAGTATCCTGTCATGCCGGTGAGAATCACTTCGTAGCGGCCTGGCGCTTGCGCATCCAGCAAATGCTGCAGTTGCCGGGAAAACATGTCGTCGAAATCCACAAACTGCCCGGTGGCAACGGAGTCGCCGACGATGACGATCCGGCAGCATTCTTCCGGCTTTTTGAGCGTATGTTCGACATCGCGAAAACCGAATGCATTGATTTCCGATGAAGCGTGGGGAATGTGTTCGTATATCAGCCCCGGAGTGGCGGACGTGCGAATGGTTAACTCGCATCCTTCATGTTTTTTTCTAAGAAGCTGGTGCTCATGTCTGAAATACAGCTCCAGGCCTCCGCCAAGGAGCAGAAGAACAACACAGACCAGGCCAGCCATAATCAAAGAAAAAAGGGTCTCGCGTTTCATAAGCAGAGGGTGAAAAGAACTGTCAACTATTTGAAAAAGTTATTAAAAAAGGGATTACGTCAAAAGTGTTGATGACGTAATCCCTTTGGAGAAACATGGTTGAAAAAATTAGAGGCCCATTTGCGATTTGAGATAGTCGAAATCAATGGACGAGCTGACGAGCTGCGCTCCCTGTTTGATTTTGATCATGTCGCGTAATTTATGGCTCGAAAGGATGGCTTCCATTTTGTGGGCAACCGTATAAGTGTCGTCGCGGACGACAACGATGGGAATGGAAAGCACTTCCGAACGGGTGAGAATGATGTCGTTGGGGTAAAGGTTGCCTGTGAGTACCAGACAGGGCGCCGAACCCTCAAGGGCTACGAGCTGTACGTCGGAACGATCCCCGCCAACGATGATTGCGGAATTTTTGTGCTTGCGGAAATGGGTCATGAAATTTTCCACCTGCATGGTGCCGATAAGAAAATTTTCTACGACCTTGTCCGCCTTGTTGTGGGCGGAAATGACTTTCCCACCGAGGCGTTCGGCCAGATCACCCACCTTGATGGCGCCCATGAGCGGATCACGGGGGATGACGCCGATGACTTTGACGCCGTTACGCTCGAGAAAAGGTTTGATCAGGGTCTCCACCTCGTTCATGAAATTGGCGGGAATGTCGTTGAGGATAACACCCGCCAGATCATCGCCAAGGGCGTCCTTGAGGACGACGAGGTAGTCATAGTCCAGGCTGCGCGTATGAACGCGTTCGATGACAACAGCCTTCAGACCCAGTTCCTTAACCACGCGGATGCCGTCCAGCTTACAATAGCGGCCAGAGTACATGCTGCCGGAGCCGGCAACGAGCATCAGATCTTTATTGGCAGAAAGATCCGAGTAGCTTTTGACGATTTTGGGCATCAGGTCGTCACATTGTCCGCTGAAGGCCTTGATCTTGAAATCCTGGGTCACGACAACGGGTGTGACGGCACAGGGATCGGCATCGAGATTGAGCACTTTGTTGACAAAGCACGCGTCCTCGTCGCAGATTTTTCCGTCCACTTCCAAAGGCATTGCACCGACAGGCTTCATGTACCCCACGTTAAAGCCTTCTTTTTGCAGGCGGAGGCCGATGCCCATAATGATCATATTTTTTCCGGAATAGCCGGCGGTTGAGCCGATATAAATGCCTGCTGCCATGTTCGTTCCTCCCAAATATGTTCGGCAGCTCCCGCTGCTTGTATCCTTTACAACGGGCCGCCCTGCTTGATCATGCCGTTTCGGCCTATGCCGGGTTAAGCACCACCCGTATATCGGCCACCAAAGCGCTTTCTTCGTTGACCAGAACGGGGTTGAACTCGGCCGCGGATATTTCCGGGAAATCCAGGGCCAGCTGCGACATGATTAAAAGTACATCCTCAATGGCTTTGAAGTTTACAGCCGGTTCGCCACGCACGCCGCGCAGAAGCGGGTACGTTTTCACCTCGCGGACCATTTCCGCCGCGTCATCCAGTGTCAACGGGGCCAGTCGGTAGGAGATGTCCTTGAGTACTTCGACGTAAATACCCCCGAGTCCGAAGATTATCAACGGGCCGAACTGGCGGTCGCGCGTGAAGCCGACAATGACCTCTTTGGAATTTTTCGGAGCCATGGCCTGGACAACGCAGCCCGAGATATAGGCATCCTTGCGCAAGCGTTGCGCCCGAGAGGTGATGTCCATAAAAGCGGCGCGTACGTCCTGGGCGTTGGTAAGCTGAATGCGCACGCCGTCTACGTCGCTTTTATGGGAAATTTGGGGTGAAGCGATTTTGAGCACCACGGGATAGCCGATCCGGTCTGCAATGTGAACGGCTTCATCGCTCGTACGGGCCAGTTCGGTCCGGGGCATGGGCAGTTCGTAGGCCTTGAGAATCCCCTGGGCCTGAAATTCGACGATTTCCTGCTGGCGATTTTTTCGGGCCTCGGCGATGATGGATTTTGCCAGATCCTTGTGGCGGCGGTAACAGACCTCGACTGCGGCAGGGCGGCTGAGCTGCTCGTGATATTCGTACATGGCCTCCAGCGCCTGGATGGCCGGTTCCGGATAGATGAAAGTCGGGATGCCGGCATCACGGAGCATCAGGATGGCCGGATTGACCTTTGTGCCCCCCATGAAGCAGCCGAAAACAGGTTTATCGGAGGAGGCGGCGCAGTCAATGATGGCCTGTGCCGTAGCCTCGGCCTCCAGGGAGGCCGTGGGAGAAGCCAGGACGATCATTGCATTGACGCGCGAGTCATTGAGTACGAGGCGCATCGTCCGCTCATAGCGGTCCGCTCCGGCGTCTCCGATAATATCTATGGGGTTGTAAAGCGAAGCGTAGCTCGGCAGGAATGAGGACAGCTCCTCCACAGTCGAGCTGGAAAGTTTTGCCAGCATGAGTCCGGAATTTTCGCAGGCGTCCGCGGCCAGGATACCTGGTCCGCCCGAATTGGTCACAATGGCCAGATTCGGTCCGCTGGGCAGAGGCTGGTTGGAAAAACATCTGGCCAGATTGAAAAGCATGCCCAGGTTGTCGGCGCGGATAACTCCGGTTTGCTTGAAAGCGGCAATATAGGCCTGTTCGGACCCTGCCATGGCGCCCGTGTGTGATGACGCAGCCTTGGCTCCTGCCGCCGTGGTTCCTGCTTTGAGCATAATAACGGGTTTGCGGCAGGTGACGTCTCTGGCTGTGGTGATGAATCGGGTGCCGTTGTCAACTCCTTCGATATAGCCGAGAATGACTTTGGTTTCAGGATCTTCCACCAGAGCGCTGAGCATATCGGATTCATTGAGTACGGCTTTGTTTCCCAGACTGATGAATTTGGAAAAGCCGATATTATTTTCCTGCGCCCAGTCCAGAATGGAAGCGCACAGCGCGCCCGATTGCGAGAAAAAAGCGATGTTGCCTTTGGCAGGCTGGCTGGGGGCGAAGCTGGCGTTCAGGCCGGCAAAAGGATTTATCAGACCCAGGCAGTTTGGTCCCAGCAGGGCGATGTTGTTTTGCTCGGCGATGCGGGTAAGGGATTCCTCAAGGTAGTAACCATCCTTGCCGACTTCCTTAAAACCTGCGGTTATTATAATCACGGCCTTGACATGCTGCTGTGCCAAAGATTCTAATACGCCGAGGACGGCTTTGGGAGGCACGCAGATAACGGCCATATCCAAAGGCGATGGCAGCTCTTCGATGCTGTTTATGACGGGAATCCCGAGAATTTCTTTTTCTTTGGGATTTACCGGCAATATTTTCCCTGTATAACCAGCATCGATCAGGTTTGAGCAAACGATGTTTCCGATTTTTCCAGATGCCGCAGAAGCGCCAATAACCGCAACAGTGGCGGGATTGAACAGAGCGGGGAGATTAATAATATGTCGCATAAAGTACGTAGGGTAGATAGCGAAGTTGAAGAACGTCTTTTGGCCGTTCAAAATTTTATCCACTATCGTTTCAAAGAAGTCAAGCACTTAAGGGTCGCAATTACGCACAGTTCTTACGCCAATGAGCAGGGCGGCGACATGGAACACAATGAGAGACTGGAGTTTTTGGGGGATGCTGTCCTGGAACTGACAGTGAGTGAAGAGCTTTACAAGCGATTCCCCAATTCGCGGGAAGGCGAAATGACCAGTATGCGGGCAAGGTTGGTCAGCAAACCAACGCTTTCTGAAATGGCAAAAGGGTTCGACCTGGATTCCTGCCTCTTGTTGGGCAAAGGGGAGGACAGCCAGGGCGGACGCGTACGTGGAGCGCTGCTTGGTGATGCCATGGAATCGCTGATTGGCGCCATTTTCCTGGATGCCGGCTACGAAGACACCAAACAATGGATCCTTTGGGCATTCAGGGATCGCTGGCCCGATTCAAGCTCGCACATACGCATCAAAGACTATAAAAGCCGTCTGCAGGAGCTGACGCAGAAACTGTACAAGGACCGTCCTATATACGTTCTTGAGGACACCAAAGGACCGGATCACGGGAAAACGTTTGTGATCCGCCTGACGTTGCCGTCGGGCGAACAATTTCTGGCCAATGGCTCCAACATCAAAAAGGCAGAGCAGAATGCCGCGGAAAACGCCCTTGTGTTTCTCGAGCAGAATACCCCCTGAAGAAAAGATGCGAAGACCGGGACCGTCCCGGCCTTCAACATCTCGATATCTTACGTGGAGGTATGCAGCATTAATTACTCTTCGTAAAAGCTAGCCCTGAATCAACTGCAGGGCCATCTGCGGCAGCGAGTTGGCCTGCGAAAGCATGGCAACGGCCGCCTGCGTTGTAATCTGGTTTTTGACGAATTCGGTCATTTCCGTGGAAACATCCACATCGGAAATCTGGGACTCAGCCGCGGAAAGGTTTTCCGCCTGAATTTCCAGGTTGCTGATGGTATTTTCCAGGCGGTTCTGGTAGGCACCGAGGGCCGCACGGATGTTATCTTTGGAAATGATGGCCGCCTCAATGGCATCCAGAGCACGCTGGGCATTTTCCTGAGTGGAAATACTGTAACCGTCTGCAGGGCGCCATGCGGTGTAGCCTCCCGATGAATTATAGGTCAGGTATGTCTCCTGCCCCGATTCATCCATATAGGAGAACATTTCATCGCCATCGGCTGTTGTCCAGACCGTGCCGGTGACTTCTGTCCCGTCTGTCAGGGTCCGGGTGGCCGTACCGGATTCGGTGAAACCGTCTTCGGTGGGATCGTAGGTCAACGCGGAGGCGTTGCCCAGGCCGAAAGCAGTGGCAGTGGAATTGCCGATGGTGATGTAGTAGTAATCTTCACTGCTGTCGTTGCCCGTACCGAAGTGGATTTTGATGGACCCGGTGGACTGCAGGCCTGAACCGTCAAAAGTGCCAGAGAGGGTGCCATCCAACAGTTTTACACCGTTGAATTCCGTGGCATTGGCGATACGCTCAATTTCCGAGGCCATTGCCTGGTATTCCGAGTCGATCATCAATCTCTGGTCCGAGTTGTACGTACCGGTGGCCGCCTGTTCGGCAAGCTCTTTCATCCGGATCAGCTTTTCATCGATGACCTGGAGTGCGCCATCCGCAGTCTGAATCATCGAGATGGCATCGTTTGCGTTTCGGATGCCTTGTTGCATCGTAGAAATTTCACTGCGCATCAATTCGCGGATTGCCAAACCGGCGGCGTCATCTGCTGCTGAGTTGATGCGGAGTCCTGAAGACAAGCGCTCTGTTGACGTCGACAGACTGTCGTAAGCGTTGTTCAGGTTCCGGGCGACGTTCATCGCCATCAGGTTGGTATTAATTGTCATCGCCATGGTGCATAACCTCCTTGTTAATGCTTAGCCACCAGAATGCATTCATGGTGCCAAATGCAATTTTTAACAGGAAATTAGCGCCTTAAAATTTTTGTAGAGTTTTTGGCGTGACCCAAAGCTGCAAAAAATGCCGTGTTCCACCAGGGAAAAGGCTTTTTTTTGCCTGGATGCGTATGCGGACCTTACGGTTTAAGCTGGTGTGGTATTACCTCTGCAACCGTCTCCTTATATTGCTCTCCGGCCTTGTCGGCTTCAGGTTTACGGAAGACCGGGCCCGTCCCGATCTCCCGCTTCCTGATGCGCTGGAGGAGGTTAATGCTCAATGCTCTTCAATAGGCTATCCCTGAATTAACTGCAGGGCCATCTGCGGCAGCGAGTTGGCCTGCGAAAGCATGGCAACGGCCGCCTGCGTTGTAATCTGGTTTTTGACGAATTCGGTCATTTCCGTGGAAACATCCACATCGGAAATTTGGGATTCGGCGGCGGAAAGATTTTCTGCCTGGATCTCCAGGTTGCTGATGGTATTCTCCAGACGGTTCTGATAGGCACCGAGAGCCGCGCGGATCTTGTCTTTGGAGATGATGGCCTCTTCGATGGCGTTCAGGCTGCGCTGGGCATTTTCCTGGGTGGAGATGCTGTAACCGTCCGCAGGACGCCATTCCGTGTAGCCGCCGTTGTTGTCGTAGATCAGGAAGGACTGCTGCCCGGAGGCATCCATGAAGGAAAACATTTCCTGGCCATCGGGGCTGGTCCAGACCGTTCCTGTGACATCGGTCCCGTCAGCCAGAGTCCGGGTCTCCGTACCGGAGTCGGTCCACCCCTCGGCTGCCGGGTCATAGGTCAGCGCGGAGGCGTTGCCCAGGCCGAAAGCGGTGGCTGTGGCGTTGCCAATGTTGATGTAGTAGTAGTCTTCCGTGCAGTCGTTGCCGGTGCCGAAGTGGACTTTGATGGGGCCGGTAGCCTGCAGGCCCGAACCGTCATGCGAGGACTGAATTGAGCCGCCCGGCCTGGCGGAAAGCGTACCGTCCAGGAGTTTGACGCCGTTGAACTCGGTGGCATTGGCGATACGTTCGATTTCCGAGGCCATAGCCTGGTATTCGGATTCGATCATCAGCCTCTGGTCCGAGTTATACGTGCCGGTGGCCGCCTGTTCGGCAAGCTCTTTCATCCGGATCAGCTTTTCATCGATGACCTGGAGCGCGCCATCCGCGGTCTGAATCATCGAGATGGCATCGTTGGCGTTTCTGATGCCTTGCTGCATGGTGGAAATTTCACTGCGCATCAATTCACGGATGGCCAGCCCTGCGGCATCATCGGCAGCGGAATTGATACGAAGCCCTGACGATAAACGCTGGGTCGACGTCGCCAGACTGTCGTAAGCGTTATTCAGGTTCCTGGCGACATTCATCGCCATCAGGTTCGTGTGGATTGTCATAGCCATGGTGCATAACCTCCTTGTTGGTGCATGGCCTCTGACAAGCATTGCGTGTGCCAAGAAATAATTAAGTCTTAATAAATACTACCTTAAGAAATCTTAAGATTTTGTTTTGACGCAGGTATAGGAAAAAACTGCCGTATTTTTGTCGGACTAAACAGGCAAAAATAAGGCTCATCCGGTCAAAGCGTACTTCGCCTCATGAATCCCCATGATCCTGAGTTTGAAGAATTCCATATCTCGATAACCGTATGCTTGCCTTTTCATTGTTTTGATTTTGTTGTTTGTTCCTTCCATTGGCCCCGATGTTATCGGATGATCGTACCAGGCCAGGATGCCAGACCGGTGAGCCGCCAAAGTTCCACCTATCGTCATCAAAGGGCCGAGTCCTGAGACTCTGGCACGAGCAATCCAGTCATTGAGGAAAATCTCAGCTTCCGACTTGCTGGATTGATTCCATATTTGCCGCAAATCTTCCTTCATGTAGTACGCAAGCGCCAGTGGTTGATTGTATTTCAACGCCTCGTTCAAACGCTCCCGCTCGTTTCGATTCACATCAAGGTTGTCAGGATTTTTCAAAAGGAGCCACCGGCTTCCTTTGAGTACATCCTTGCCCATGCTGTCTTTCAACTCCCGGTATTGCTTGCGACGAACTTCCGTAAGTTTGTCGTTCATCAATTTGACCACATGAAAATGGTCGAAAACCAATGGTACTCCTGGCAAATTCTCCAGCACGGCTCCAATATAGGCTGCACTCAAGTCCGTAGCCACAGCACGAATTTTTGCCCGAGAACGCTTCAGTTTCCTCCAAAATGGTTTCAGCGCGTTAGCTCCTTTGCCGTCCCCCACAAAAATCACCGCGCCGCTTTTCAAATCCATGACCAAAGTCAGATATTTGTGCCCCTTGCGGACACTTATTTCGTCAATGGCAAAATACCTGAGCTTTGAAAGCTTGGGGTTGCTATATTTCCGTTGAAGGTTGCGTTTGAAAATATCTTTGACGCTATCCCAGCCGATACCCAATAGATTGGCGGCATCAAGCATGGTCATAGTTTTCACCAAGAACAAAACGAACCGCTCAAATGCCTTTGTATACCAGCGTCTTTTATTCGCAATTTTGATGTCTATGCGTCGTACACAACCACATTTCCTGCACTCGACGCGCGGCACGTTTACCACCAGCCAGACTGGTTTGAACCCAATAGGCACTGTCCTTAGCCACCGTTCAGATTCCCCGCGTCGCAATACGTTTTTGCTCTTGCAAGAGGGACATCGGAGCATCTTGGCTTTCGGTTGGACATGAAAAATCAGGCTACCAGAAACGTATGTTTGCCGAATGTAGTCGTAGCCGACCAACCCGAACGCATGGTACATCAAACTCGTGGACATGGTGGTTCCTCCGTTCGATTCTCATTGGCGTGAAAATCGACTGGACTCCATGTCCACTCTTTTTGTCAAAAGTACGCTTCATCCGGATGAACCAAAAATAAGTCCTTTGCTTGAGCCTGAAACACGCGTCAAAACGTAGTTACGGGGATGTTCGGCTAGCTGAATATTCAAAAAAAAGCGGGCCTGGGAACGTGACCCTTTAAAAAGACGTATGCCAAGCCGTTTTTTTCGAAGACTTGCCTGTTTCTTTGGTTATGAAGGCTGATGGCTTATAAAGGCATCCCTCGAGGAAGAGGAAAGGACAAAAAAACTATTTAAATATGGAAGACTAGCAATATCTGTTACCTGCAGGGTGAAATCAGTTCATCGTCGATGGCATCAGGCTCCGGGGCATGCAGTTGCACCAGCCTGTGAAGATGCGGATAACAGTCAGGATCAATTCCATCGAATGTAAGTGCGATGGTTTCATCCGTTTTTCTGACAATGTGCCCCTCGACTTTGATGACGACAACATCGGAAAGAGGCAGAACGAGGGTACAGTGATCCTGTTCCGGTAATTGCTGGAGTTGTTTGACAAGTGCCCCATTAAGGCTAATATTAATCAAAGAAACCGGAATTTCAGAGCCTGAACAGATCAGTTTGCCGGAAATTTCGCCTGAAGCAACGCGAGATCTTTTGCGTTTATCCGTGGGCATAATGCTACTCATTTGTTTGGCGGAACATGTACGGTGGATTTATTCTCATTTTCGCTGCCTTGCAGTTTGAAGAAAGATAATGAGAATTTGGTATAAATTTACCTGAAGGAGCGGTTTTATGCAAGGGCGAGTAAAAAAGTGACTCGTCTGCAGCATAAATTGTCCGTGCGAATTTGTCCGGACGAGTGAAAGGAATTTTGATCATCAAATTGTAACCATTTCGGGGTAGGCTCAGGCTTGCCTGCCTTCTGATTTGGAGCAACAGGTCTCTGTGTAAGTGATTATCGGCAAAAAAAGTGTTGTTGTATTTTGAGCCACTTCTTTTGTTTGACTGATACGATATTGAAAAGCTACTTCAGACAGAATTATAAGGAGACGGAAATGAGCAAGAAGTCTGTGTTATACGAGTGCGAAGGTACAAAACTGCGTTATGATGTTGCAACTGCGCTTCGCCAGATTGCCGATGGTTTGGCCGAGGGGCGTTTGCACCTTCCCCAGAGCCTGGGGGCAGTGGAAATTCCGGTAGGCAATGAGCTGAATTTTGAAATCGAAGTCAAAGAAAAGGCTAAAGAATCCGCCGTAAAGCGGTCCATCGAAATTGAACTCGAATGGTATGACGAAGTCCAGAGCGCGGAGTAATTTTCCAAACACGTATTGGAATTATTACTAGACGCGATTCTTCCCGATCCTGAGCAGGATTGGGACAACCGAGCGCTTACTCTTTGTTACGGCGGCGGTGCCTCTGAATAGACGCCAAAAATCTCCCTGGCTGCAGAAATATGCCAGGGAGATTTTTTTTGTAAAAACTGTCGTTTTCCTGTGTTTTGGCTAATTGAGTGTCGCCTGTAGGTGATCTTTGAATTCACTGCAAAACACTGTCAGGCTGCAAACGGGGTGAAAACCATTTTTTCAGCTAGTATTTCAGTTTGTTCTGCTTGACTTATAATTTCCAACCGAAGCTGTTGTTGTCCTTTCAACAATTGCCGACTGATATGTTCCTTTTTTTAAATGAGATACATCTTGCCTAATATTTATGGCGAGTGGCGACAGAGTTAGAATTAGGACCACTTTTTTCATTACAATTAAAAAACACTAATAAATAAAAAATACAAAAAAACAGCAGGTTAAGTTTAAAAACAGTTGCTATTTATTCTTTTGATAATTTTAATTCCCTGAAATAGATGATTTTCTTTTGGCAGTGTTGGGAGAAGGATAGATGCAATTCAATTGAATTCAGTATATACATATTTCGACTTTCGGGGAAAGTGATAAGTAGTTGGTTATACTTCTTTTAAACACTGGCAAAGTTAAATGCTGAAGTTTTTATAGTACTGCTTAAAGGGAATGAAGACTCTACAATAGGAGTGTCCATAAAATTGCTTTCCAATTGTATACTCAGATTATTGTGGCAGTCTATTTAAATAAAAAAATCATTTATACTGTATTTTAAGCTCTATTTAATTGTGATTTTTTAATGATTTGTTTCTATTGTGCATATTGTTAGAGTTCTCTCTGTTTTCAACGGATAATTGTCTATGTACGGTTTCAGCGACACGGGCTCAGGGAAAGATGATGCCAATCGATAATCTTACAAAAGATCAACTTCTCATGGAATTGCATGCCGCTCAAGAGCGTGAAGCAAAGCTGAAAAGAAAACTCGATAGTTTGGAGAAGCGTATCAATGAAACCGAGGGGGCGCTGTTTTGTCTGTCTCGGGCTATTAATGATCCTGTTGCAGTAATTGATAAAAAAGGCACTCTTCTGCTTGCCAATCCAGAATTCAAGTCGCGTTTCGGGGTAACAGAGAGTGAGAAGACATCCGTTGCATGGGCTGATCTTTTTGCCGAGAAGTCTTCAAAGGTTGAAGTACAGCCATATGCTGTAGAGGATACGCGGCTGCAAGTAAGGAAATTACATCAAGTCGGGCATGGAGGCCGACTGTATCATTTCATAATTTCGGCAGAATTGGACCAGATTGGCGAACCCCAGCGATATGGGGTTTATGGGAAAGATCTTTCAACTTTTTCGGATCAGGAAGGTAGTTTTCACTCCAGAGCCATGAGGCTTGGAGAGTTGCTCAGCAAAAGTCCGATGATCATTCTTGCCTCCGATCCGGATGATCCCGGAAAAATACTGTATGTCAGTGATAATGTGCAGCGTTTTCTCGGATTCAGCTCATCCGAATTTCTCGCATGCCCCGATTGGGGTACTCTGGTGCATTCCGAAGACTGGGAAAATGTACGGAACTTTGCCGAACAGGTACGTGCCCATGGTGAAAGCAGTATCGTATACCGCCACGCCCATAAGGATGGTCATTATGTCTGGATCCGGCAGGTGGGCGTGCTGTTTACCGATGCTGAGGGAAATCCTGTTGAGATTGTCTCATATTGTTTCGATGTCAATCATGCCAAGCGAAATGAAGCGGAACTGCAGAAAAGCCGCAGTTTGTTTCAAGGGGTTATCGATTCGTCCTTGTCCGTCATTTATGTCAAAGACAGAGAAGGCCGCTATCTGTTGGGCAACAAGAAATTCGAAGAGTTCTCCGGTTATTCATTGGAAGAGCTGGTGGGGAAAAGTGATCCCGTATTGTATGACAGGCGTAAGAATGTCCGTTACGCCAAGGAGGACAAACTTGTTTTCGAAAAAGGCATGACCCTGCAATATGAGGAAAGCCTGATTGTCAACAAGCTGGTGCGGCATTACTTCACCACAAAAATCCCTTTGTGCGATGAGCAAGGCAATGTGTACGCACTTTGCGGCAATTCCTGGGATATGACGGCGTTGCGTGAAGCCCAGGATGCACTGGCTGCCAGTGAGGAGCGTTACCGGCTTCTTGTGGAAGAAAGCGCGCAGGGAATAGGCGTCATCAGCGGATATAAACCGCGTGTAGTCTTTGCCAACAAAGCCTTTGCCAGAATTTTCGGGTATACTGTGGACGAGTTGCTCGAAATGTCTTCGGAAGACGTGCGTTCGCGAATCCATCCCGATGACCAGGACATTGTCTGGAAATTTTATCACGAGCGTTTACGCAGCGATCTGCCAAAGAGCAATTATGAATGCAGGATCGTGCAGCAAAATGGTACCATCCGCTATATCGAAGTCTTCGCCAATTATTTTGCCTACCGCGGCCCAGCCATTCAGGCCATACTTTTGGATATTACGGACCGTAAGATCTATGAGGAGAAATTGCGCAAAAGCGAAGCATTGCTGGCTGAAGCCCAGCGTATAGCCATTGCAGGAAGCTGGGGAATAGACGTGACTACTCAGGAAATCGTTTGGTCCGACCAGATCTTTCGCATTTTCGGGTTGTCTCCCGAACAAGATCGGGCTTCGATCTGGTACTATTTTTTTTGCGTCCACCCTGAAGATCGCGGCAAAATCGTCGTAGGTTACTCCCGTCTGTTTAAGGAAGGCAAATTCGATATGGAGTTTCGAATCGTGCGTCCCACAGGGGAAATTCGTCATGTCAAAGATAAAGGGGAGCTTGTTTTCAACTCCAAGAACCACATCGTCTATGTGCAGGGCTCCATTCAGGACATCACCTCTCAAAAGCTGGTGGAGGAGGAGCTGCGCAAATCAAGGGAAAATCTCGAGGAACGTGTCGAAGAACGAACCCGCGCACTTACGGAAGCCAAGGAACAGCTCAGTATGCTGGCGGCCTATCAGCAGGACAGTGTGGAAATGGAGCGGACCCGTATTGCCCGCGAAGTGCATGATGAACTCGGTCAGAATATGACCGCCTTGAAGATTGGCTTGAAGCTGTTGGAAAACTATTTGCCCAAAGGCGAAGAAAAATCACGGAAAAAAATTCACGATCTTGACCAGTTGGTGGACGGAACAATCGCTTCGGTGCAAAAAATTTCTCGCGAATTACGACCGTTGCAACTTGATGACCTGGGGCTTTCCGCAGCTATGGAATGGCATGCGCGGCAATTTCAGATGGAGACGGATATCCGAACCGAGCTGTTTCTGAACGTGGATGACAGGGGATTGGATAAAGCCGCAACCACGGCGATGTATCGTGTTTTTCAGGAAGCCATGACCAATATCGTTCGCCACGCAAAGGCGAGGGCGATCAGGGTTCGTTTATACATGAGCAAGAGCGAGTTCATCCTTGAAATCAGTGATGACGGCATCGGATTCGTGCCGGAAAATCTTAGCAGTCCGAAGTCTCTCGGACTCATGGGCATGCGCGAACGCATTCATTCACTGGGCGGCCATGTGGACATTTCCAGTATGCCGGGCATGGGCACCAGGATTGTCGCCGCACTGCCCATAGACCGGGTCATCGGCATGATCTGACCGGCATTCTTCAGCTTAATGGAATTCCATGGCCCAGCGTCCGAGGTTGATGACTATCAGCAGGGCACCTTCCCAACGACTGATCCGCCAGCCTGTGCGGATAAAAACCAGAACGAGCAGCACTAGGCTGGAAAGAATATACATGCTGGGAAGGGCCGTAGGTGAAATCTCCAGCGGACGAAGCAGGCAGGTCAGCCCCAGTACTCCGGCGAAATTAAAGAAATCGCTTCCTATCAAATTGCCGAGCAGCATTTCATTACGCCCTTTCAGGGCTGCGTTGAGGCTGGTAACCAGTTCGGGCAGAGAGGTGCCTGCAGCCACGATGGTAAGCCCTATGGCCCACTGGCTCACTCCCAGCTGCGCTGCAATGGCAGACGCTCCATCCACCAACAGGTTGCTTCCCAGAGAGATAGCCGTGATTCCGGCTGCCAGTTTCAGGTATACAGGCCAGCCGCATTTTTCTGGAGAGGCATCCGGATCCTGTTTTTTTTGCGCCAGATGCGCTTTGCGTGCGAGAAGCAACAGCAGTGTCAGGTAGGCGAGGAAACAGATCACCAAAAACGCTCCATCGAGACGTCCCATGTGCAGGTCAAGGCACATCAGCGTAATCACGAGGGTAATGCCCCAGAGCAGCAATCCGTCCCGGTAGAGCAGCGTACGGTGCGTACGGATGGGACGGATAAGCGCCATGGTGCCCAGAATGATGCCGAGATTGAAGATATTCGATCCCACAATATTGGCCAGGGAAATATCGGAAAGTCCCTTGAAGGCAGCTGTAACAGTCACTAGAAATTCCGGTGCGGACGTGCCCATGGCCACAATGGTCAGGCCTATGACAAGCTCGGAAATGCCGAACCTCCGGGCAATGTGTGAAGCATTGTCCACGGTCCATTCTGCGCCCCACCAGAGTAGTGCGCCACCTAACACCAGAAACAATATTTGAAGCAGCATAATTCGTTTAATCCAATCAGTTGCGGATAGTTAATAATTGGGGTGCGGCGATCGCGTCTCCGTACCATGGAAAAAGAGTATACGTCCGGAAGCGCGCGTCGACAAGATGCCGGAATCTGTCCTTAGAGGGCGTTTAAGATCGTCAGTAGCGTGGCGTTAGTTTTCTGCCCACGGCTTTTTGAAGACAGCTCATTTCCTTTCATAGATGGTAAAAAAAAGCTACACTTTTTCTAGAAAATGCGGTACAGAAAGAACAGGTACCAATGGGAGGGCTGCCTGGGGGGCAGCTGTTGACATTTATGGAGGTAGCCATGCCTTTTCGTATGAGAGTCCTTGCCTTTACTTTGCTATTATTGTGCACCTTTTTTTCTACGGCCACAGCACAGTTCGATGAATTCAATTTGTGGGCGGATTATTCCGGCTCAATAACATATATTTCCAACAATGGAAGTGTTCAGAGCAGGCGCTTCAGAAGCTTCGCCAGCAACAAATCCAGGGTGCTCAATCTGTTCGGGACTCCGGACCCGAAACAGACCGGTTATCTTCCCTGTCACCGCGGGGATGTGTACCTGGTCCTTCCGTTGACCAATATTAAGGAAATAAACGTGCATGGCGATGGCAACCCGCTGGAAGTCACGTTGTATAGCGGCGAACATTTCGTTGCACAAGTGAATTCGACCATCACCCACGCCATAAGTTATACGCCGCGTTTTGTGTTCCGTCCTGCGGATGGCGTGTTTAAAGATGACACGACGTATTTTGTGGAATCCAACAATATTCTCAGGCTTTCGTTCGATCCTGATTCTTAAGCCGCCCGTACGGGCTCAAAAATGGCCTGAAATTTTCAACGGGTGATGAAGAAAATTAGTCTGAGCGTGCTGTAAGGTACGCTCTTTTTTTTTATCCGGTGCTCCCTTCCTGAAAGGGGTGGATGGCTTGATTTGCTCATCTTTCGTGGAAAAAGAGCTGCATATAGAGATCCTCCGAGATGGGAACGTGCGTTCCTGCCGGCCAGCCTATGGCTGCCTGTAATTCTTCGGGGCTCTGGCGCTGGTGCAACAGCGGCCCTGAGTTGGATTCCTTTTTCTGAAAAGTCCCGATAGCCAGCGTGCCGCCGGGGTGGAGCAGCCGGGCGCATTCGTGCAAAAAGCCCTTGAGCTGTTTTTGGGAAAACATCTGAATCATCGCTACAGCCAGGATACAGTCCGTTGAAGCGGTCGGGATGCTGACTTTTTCTGTGATATCCTCTTGTAAAATGATGAGATTTTCTTCAAAGCGTTCGGCTCGGGCGATGTTGATGAACTGGATGTCCTTGTCCACTGCATACACGCGTCCGCTTGTGCCCACCGCCCGTGCGAAATGGGCGGCCATGTGCCCGGTACCGCAGCCGGCGTCCACAATAGTTTGGCCCGGGCTGATCCGCAGGGTGGAAATGATCAGTTCCGTATTGAGCCGTCCTTCGGAAAATTTCGGCAAACGTTGTGTCATATTGTCTCCCTGTTGTCTCGATTCTGCAAACGAAAATGCCATCTGTTGCGGGTGTAGACCGGTGTGCTGAGGATTGCAAGGTGCAGGATAAGCTCCTGCTACATGAAGACTTGAGCCGGAAAAACCAATCGATTCTAGAATGCTTATTCCTTCGTGAAGGGTGAGTTTCCGCAAAATAAAAAAGGCCGGCCCCCATGGACCGGCCTTTGCGTACGGATTGCTTGTAGTTACTAGGGATTGTTGACCTGGACGTATACGGTCGTGCCTTCATTGACATATGGCCGATAGTAGACGCCGTTTACGATATGATAGGTGATTCCGGCAATGACGGTGACGGTGGCCGCCGCAGTCAGAGTCCAGAGGAACGGACGCCCGTACCACCATGGTGGTGCGCCATATCCGCGCCAGGGACCCGTACGCCATGGACCGGGACCTGCAGGCGGACGCATATGAGGGGGCCTGGGTGGGATCGGGCGGCCAGGACCGTAATATGGCGGTCTGGTCTGTTCTGGGCGTCCTCTGCCGGGTCCGGGATTGGGCCGGATATGGTTGGGCGGACGGTTGCCCTGACGATTATCCGGCCGGTAGTCAGGTCTGTTTCCGGGCCGATTGTCCGGCCTGTTGCCAGGCCGATTGTCAGGACGGCTTTCGGGGCGATTGCCCGGTCTCTGGCCCGGTCCCTGATTGGGACGCTGTCTGTCCTGGCGGGGTTGATTATTGCCGGGCGACAAGCGGATATTGCTCCTGGAAGGGGAGCCGCCTCTTTCTCGCCCGCCGCCTCTTCCGCCGCCTCCGCCTCTTTCTCGTCCACCGCCGCCACCTCCGCCTCTGCGGAAATCACGCTGCGCGTAGGCCAGGTCGGAAGGAGAAAAAGACAGACTCAGTATCGACGCATCGCAGACTAGGCCTGCGATGATAATGCTCATAATAATCAGCTTAACCGGCTGATTCCATTCACTCATCCCCATGGTGCTCCCCCTTTATTGCGACTCTGCAGGGTCGGAGTTCTCGGCCGAATCCTCGGCAGGGGACAGCAATTCCGTCTGGGATGCCCCTTCCGGCGGGGTGAAGTCGAAGCTGCCGTTTTCAATTTTAGGCTCCGTATTCCAGTCTTCATAGCAGATCATGAATTGCGGATTGCCGTATTGGGTTTTATCGGTGATGACGATTCGACTGGGCAGAGGCTTATCGCCGTCGGCAATCCATACCTGCCAGTCCACCAGAAGTTGCCTGAAAGCGAGGTGGTGGTACAATTTGCCGTCCATCTCCACAGCCTGAATATATTCCCCCGTAATGATATGGGGAAAAATCGTGTTGAAGGGATCGGCCTTGAGAAGGTCCGCTGTTGGAAGGTTCAGATCGAATTTTTCCAGCAGGAAATCCACAGTGCTGTCCAGTCCGGCGGGAACTTCGATGAGCTGGTAGCGGTTGGTATCCTGGTCCAGCAGGGCAAAGCTCTTTCCATTGACAATGCTGAGGCTGTTGGACGCGTCGCCCAGGGTCACGGTGCGGGCCTTGTCCGGGCGCTGTACGAGACTTTGGGACAAACGGTGGAATTGGATTTTTTGTCCATTGGGAAAAACCCGGTCTTCAAAAACATTGCTTGTGACGCTGTACGATTTGAGAGATGCCATATAATCGCACATCTCTTTGAACAGCTTTTGGGCTTCCGGGTCGACCTCCTTGGTCAGGCCGTAGGCAGTGGAAGCACTGAACAAGCACAGGCACAAGATAAAGCAACCCAGCAGTTTCAGTTTCATACGTTGGTACCTCCATTAGGGTCTGCAGATAGTAATAAGCGTAAATATACGAGCTTGTTTTTTTGTACATGGGAAATCAGTTAATGTCAGTAAATGTATTGTAAAAATGTCCCTATTTTAGGCAGGGAATCAAAAAAGGGATGTCCGAATGAACATCCCTTTTTTTGTTTTGTGATAGCAGTTGGTTATTTTATTGCGTACGCAGAATTTGTTCCTGAGGCTGGAAGACCAGCCCGCCTTCGTCCACGTCGATGAGCAACTCCTGGCCGTCGCGGAGGTTTCCGGAGATGATTTCCTTGGCCAGCGGGGTTTCGATGTGGTGCTGCAGGTAGCGCAACAACGGACGCGCGCCGTAGATCGGGTCGTACGCCGATTTGGCGATGAAGTTTTTGGCTTCATCCGAGAGCACGATGCTGATTTTGCGTTCATCAAGGCGCGAGCGCAATCCGCTGAGCCGCAGGTCGATGATCTGCTTGATCTGGTCGGACAGCAGCGGCTTGAAGAGCACGATTTCATCCACGCGGTTCAGAAATTCCGGCCGGAAATGCTGGCGGAGTTCCGCGAACACGTTTTCATGGACGCGTTCCTTGAATTCACCTTCCGGAGTGATGCCTTCGATCATATGCTGTGCGCCGATGTTCGAGGTCATGATGATGATCGTGTTTTTGAAGTCCACGGTCCGTCCGTGGCTGTCCGTCAATCGGCCGTCGTCCAGGATCTGCAGCAACGAGTTGAAGATGTCCGGATGGGCTTTTTCAATCTCGTCGAAAAGCACCACGGCGTATGGTTTGCGGCGTACCGCCTCGGTGAGCTGGCCGCCTTCGTCATAGCCCACGTATCCGGGAGGCGCTCCGATCAGCTTGGCCACCGTGTGTTTTTCCATGTATTCGCTCATGTCCAGCCTGATCATGTTGTCTTCCGTATCGAACAACGCGCAGGCCAGAGTTTTGCACAGCTCGGTTTTTCCCACGCCGGTGGGGCCCAGGAAAATGAACGAACCGATGGGCCGGGCCGGATCTTTGAGTCCTGCCCGTGCACGGAGCACGGCATCGCTTACGGCCACAACCGCCTCGTCCTGGCCGATGACCCGCTCGTGCAGCTGTTCGCTGAGTTTAAGCAGCTTTTCGCGTTCGCCTTCCAGCAGCCGGGAGACAGGAATGCCGGTCCAGCGGGAAATAATGTCCGCTATGTCGTCCGGTCCGACTTCTTCCTTCAGGAGCCGGTTGCTGTTTTCCTTGGCCGGTGCGTTCTCCGTACGCGCTGCATGCTCGAGCTGTTGCTCGAGGTTGAGCAGTTTGGAATATTTCAATTCGGCCGCGCGGTTCAAGTCGTAATTGCGTTCGGCCTCTTCGATTTCAAAACGCGTACGCTCGATTTCTTCCTTGATCTTCTGAACAGTATTGATGTTGCTTTTTTCGCTTTCCCACTGGGCCATCAATACGGACTGTTCATCCCGCAGCTCGGCAAGTTCCTTTTCCAGCTTGGCCAGCCGCTCTTTGGAAGAACTGTCGCTCTCCTTGCGCAGGGCCTCGCGTTCGATCTCGAGCTGCATGAGCTTACGGTTGATGGTATCCAGCTCGGTGGGCAGCGAGTCGATCTCCGTACGAATCATGGCGCCGGCTTCGTCGATCAGGTCGATGGCCTTGTCCGGCAGCTGGCGGTCCGTGATGTAGCGGTGCGAAAGCAGGGCGGCTTCCACCAGAGCGGAGTCGCTGATGCGCACGCCGTGGTGGACTTCAAAACGTTCCTTGAGTCCGCGCAGGATGGAGATGGTGTCCTCCACGCTGGGTTCGTCCACAACTACGGGTTGGAAACGGCGTTCCAAGGCCGGGTCCTTCTCGAGGTACTTGCGGTACTCGTCAATGGTGGTTGCGCCGATGCAGTGCAGTTCGCCCCTGGCGAGCATGGGTTTGAGCAGGTTGCCCGCGTCCATGGCGCCCTCGGTCTTGCCCGCGCCCACTATGGTATGCAGCTCGTCGATGAACAGGATGATCTGTCCCTCGGACTTTTCCACTTCCTTGAGCACGGCTTTGAGCCGTTCTTCGAATTCGCCCCGGTATTTTGCGCCCGCGATCAGAGCGCCCATATCCAGCGCGAAAAGGATTTTGTCCCGCAGTCCTTCCGGTACGTCTCCCTTGAGGATGCGCTGGGCCAGACCTTCGACGATGGCGGTTTTGCCAACGCCGGCCTCACCGATAAGCACCGGATTGTTTTTGGTGCGGCGCGAAAGGATCCGGACGCAGCGGCGGATTTCATCGTCGCGGCCGATTACCGGATCCAGTTTGCCGTCCCGGGCGTCCTGTACGAGGTCGCGTCCGTATTTTTTCAAGGCGTCGTAGGTTCCTTCGGGATTGTCGGAAGTGACCCGCTGGCTGCCCCGGACTTTGGTCAGGGCCTTGAGAACCTTGTCCTTATCCAGGCCGAACTGTTTGTTGACCCGGCCGATGCCCGTCTGCAGGGGTTCGTCCAGCAGAGCCAGGAACAGGTGTTCCACGCTGACGTATTCGTCCTGCATGCGTTTGGCCAGGTCCACGGCCTTGACCATGATTTCGTTCAGGCGCGGAGTAACCAGTATCTGGTTGGGTTGCGCGCCCGGACCGCTTACGCGGGGCAGCTTGCGAAGTTCGTCGTCCAGAGCCCGTACGTAGTGGTCGGGGGCTATACCCGTTTGTTCGATAAGTTTGCTAACCAGCCCGTTGTTCTGTTGGACAAGGGCCAGCAGCAGATGTTCGGCATCTATACTCTGGTGGCCGCCGCGGATGGCGATATTCTGCGCCTCTGCCACGGCCTCCTGGGATTTTTGTGTGAATTTGTTCAGGTCCATATCTGCTCCTTAATTGCAATATTCCTTTGTTGGCCTGTTCTGAAGACGTAAGGAAAAGAGCCGGAACCGAAACGTAGGGGCACAAAGGTTGAAGGTTATAAAAGGGCCTCCAGTTGGCGGATCTTTTCTTCCAGTTGTTCAATCCGGGCCAGAAGGTCGACGACGATGCTGCCGCCCTGGCTGGTCAAGTCAAAATCGCTGCAAATGCGTTCAAGTTTACGTACGCGGTAGACGTCCACCACCCGGAACAGATAGCTGTCTTCCGAAGTCCGGACCGGGTCGAGCCAGCCAAGATCGATAAGCTCGCCAAGCCGGGTGGGGTGGGCACCTGTCTGGTCAATGAATTCCACCCAGGAAATCATTTTGGAACGGGCCGGCACGTCCTTTTCCACAACTTTCAAATAGGTTTTCATACGCCTCCCCTTAGCTCGACTCTCGTGGCTGGAAGCTGGAACCATCCGCAAGTTTCTGCCAAAGCTCTTTTTCAGCGTCAGTCAGGTCCTTAGGCGATTTGATCACAAGCCGGACGAACTGGTCGCCTTTTTTGGCCCCTTGTCCGAGGCCTCTGCCGCGCAACCGCAATTTCTGGCCGCTGTCCGATCCGGGCGGAATGGTGATGTCCACATCGCCGTCCAGGGTGGGGACGCGGATTTTGGCGCCGAGTGCAGCCTCCCATGGGGCCAGGGACAGGTCGTAGACCACGTTGTTCTCGTCCAGCGAGTACACCGGGTGCGGAGCTATCCGGATCTTCAGATACAGATCGCCCGCCTGTCCGCCGGCCATGCCGGGGTTGCCCTGTCCGGACAGCCGGATTTTCGCGCCGTTTTTCACGCCGGCCGGAATAGTCACCTGCAGCGTCTTGGTTCGCGGCGGTTGTCCGGGCGCCTGCTCCTGCAGGGTGATGGCCTTGCCGCCGCCGCGGTAGGCTTCTTCCAGCGACAGTTCGATCTGTGCTTCGGCATCCCGTCCGCGCCGCGGGCGCGGCCCGCTCTGGCGAAAGTAGTCTCCGCCGCCGCCGAAACCGCCAGCCTGGCCGCGGCCCATGCCGCCGAAAATGGTTTCAAAAAAGTCGCTGAAACCAGAGGCATCGAAACCGCCGCCGCCTCCCTGAAAGTTGAAGTGGGCGTTTTCAAAGCCCGGGGGCGGCTGGAAGTTCTGGCCATGCTGCCAGTTAGGTCCGAGCTGGTCGTAAAGCTTGCGTTTTTCCGGATCCTTTAATACTTCATACGCCTCGTTCATTTCTTTGAACTTGTTTTCGGCGTTTTTGTCGTTCGGATTCAGGTCCGGATGGTATTTACGCGCAAGTTTCTTGTACGCTTTTGATATTTCGTCCTGGGTGGACGACTTGTTCACACCCAGAATTTTGTAGTAATCCTTGTATTCAACGCTCATCTCGTATAGCTCTCCTCTTGCCCTACGATAAGAGAATTCAGGCCAAGTTCAAAAATAACGCATTGATAGGGAGTGTCAAGTATCTGACGTGAAGACAACTAAAAGCTTGCCCGTGCTGCTGTACCATTACATCAGCCGGCATAAAGATTCCATAGCCGTTTCTCCGGAAAGGTTCGAGGAGCACTGCCGGGAGCTGGCCAGATCCGGATACCGGGGCGTGTCCCTGGATCAGGCGGTTGATTTTTTATTGGACGGGGCCTCGCTGCCGCCCAAATCCGTGCTGATTTCCTTTGATGACGGGTTCCTGGACAATTACGTCCACGCCTTTCCCCTGCTGGAGAAATACGGCCACCAGGCCGTGGTGTTCGCGGCAACGGAAAAGCTCGAACCTGCCGCCCCCGTACGCCCGACCCTGCGCGATCTATGGAACAAAAATATTAGCACGGACGCATTGCCCAGAGTGGACGCGCCATTTCTGCCGGATACGCTGGGCTATCCCTCCCGTACGGATCCCTTCATGAATTGGGACGAAGCCCGGTTGCTCGAACGTACGGGCGTTATCACTCTGGCCGGTCATTCGTTGCGCCATGATTCCGTATTCCGCGGACCCGAGCCGGAAGGGCGCGAACTGTTTCGCCCGGGCCCCCGGACCCGGACGTTTGACAGAGTACGGGCTCCCGTGTTGTATGGCTTGCCTCGGTTGCCTGCCGGTCCCGCATTGAGTACGCGCGCTTTTGTGCTTTCCGAGGCGCTGCTGGAGCTGGTCCGTGGTTTTGTGCCGCAGGAGCCGGAGGCGGCTGACGCCTTTTTCAAGGAACCGGGCGCGGAAGAACGCGTCTGGAAAGAGCTGGAGAAGCTCCCGCGCGAGGAATGGGGCCGGTTGGAGAGCGAAGAAACATTCGCGGCGCGCGTACGTGATGAACTGACCGCCTGCCGCGCCCGGCTGATAGACGAGCTGGGCGGCGCCGACCGCAGCGCACGCAAAGCCCTGGCCTGGCCCTGGGGCAAATACGCGCCCGAATCTTTGGCCATGGCCAAGGAAGCGGGCTTTGCGGTTTTTTTCGCCACCAGCTTCGGAGCCAATCTCGCGGGAAATCGTCCGGGGGGCAATCCGGATCACGTGCATCGCTTCAAAGCCAGGGACAAAGCAGCCGGTTGGCTGTTGTCCAGGGTACGCATCTATTCCCGGCCCTTGCTTGGAAAAATCTATGCCGGGATCCGTATATAAAGGATAGCAGCCTGGAGCCGGACGATCCGGTCCCAGCGCTTTTTTGGTAATAATCTAAATAATTGAACTATGATGGATTCGAATACGAACTATGATGTCCTGGCCCTCTTTTCCGGCGGCCTGGATTCCATTCTCGCCGCCAAGCTCGTGGAAGAGCAGGGCAGGCGGGTCAAATGTCTGCATTTTACAAGCCCTTTCTTCGGCAAACCGGACCAGGTCGAAACCTGGAAAAAACTCTACGACCTGGATATCAGCTGCATCGACGTGGGGGAGGACTTTGTCCGCCTGCTGCGGGACTGGCCCCGTTACGGGGTCGGCAAGGTGCTCAATCCGTGCGTGGACTGCAAGATTCTTCTGGCGAGCAAGGCGCGCGAACTTCTCGCAACCTACGGCGCGCGCTGCATCATCAGCGGTGAGGTGATCGGCCAGCGGCCCATGTCGCAGCGCCGGGACACCCTGAACATCATTCGCCGGGACGCCGGAGTCCGGGATTTGCTGGTCCGTCCGCTCAGCGCGCTGCGCCTGGATCCCACGGAAGCCGAACTCTCGGGCGTGCTGGACCGCGAACGATTGCTGGGCCTGGGGGGGCGCGGACGCAAGGGGCAGCTGGAACTGGCCGAAAAGTACGGGCTGAAAAAAATTCCCACTCCCGCGGGCGGCTGCCTGCTGACCGAGGTGGAGTCCGCCAGACGTTTCTGGCCCGTACTGCAGCAGGCCGACAATCCGACTGCCGCGGATTTCGAACTGGCCAACTTCGGCCGGCAATACTGGTGGGGGCCGCACTGGCTGGTCATCGGCCGTAATCGTTCGGACAACGAGCGGCTGGAGGCACTGGCGCGCGAGGGGGATATGCTGTTCAAAATCAGGGGCTTTCCCGGTCCGCTCTGTCTGGCCCGCAAAATTACGGCCGCACCCTGGCCTGAAGTTGTGCTGCAGGAAGGTGCGGCGCTGTGCGCGTCTTTTTCCAGCAAGGCCCAGCAAAGCGGTGGTCCGGTGGATGTGGGCTTCGTACAGGACGGCAAACAGGGACATGTGACGGTCTACCCCAACAGGACGCCGGGGGGCTGGGCCGAACCAATGTGGGAGCAGGCCAAGGAAGAAAAGGACCGGCGCGAAGCCGAACGGTTGGGACATACCTCCTAACAATAGTATAAAATGTATACCTCCAGGCGGTTGGGCGGGAAAAGATGCAAAATCAAATACGGGATGCAGTAACCGATGATGCGGCAGGTATCAAAGAAATTTATAATGATGCCGTAGCGAATACAACAGCTATTTGGAATGATATCGAAGTTGATACGGCTGACCGCGCCGCCTGGCTCGAGGATAGACAGAACTCCGGGTATCCTGTTTTGGTTGCAGTCGATACGCGAGGACAGGTACTTGGTTACGCTTCATTCGGAGATTGGCGGTCTTGGGACGGCTACAGACATACGGTGGAACACTCGGTGTATGTTCGTTCAGACAGCCGCGGTTTCGGTATCGGGAAAACGCTCATGGATGCCTTGATTGAAAGGGCTCGACGTCTGGGCAAGCATGTCATGATTGGCGCGATAGAGGCTAATAATGAGGCCTCGATTCGGCTACACCAGAAATTTGGTTTTGTTGAAGTGGGGCGCTTGAGAGAAGTCGGAACAAAATTCGGTAAGTGGCTTGATTTATTGTTTTTTGAATTGCAGCTCGACGAGCGTGCTGCCCCGGACGGGAGTTTTTTTTCGGACTGAGAGGCGTCCGGGTGTGATCCGGCTTGTATCATTATCCGACATTGATACTATCTGATCTCTTTTGGTACATTTTTTTCGTGCTAATGCGCCCGGCTGGTTGAAAGCTATATAAAAAAGTTTTTGGCTTAAACGGAGTACGTCGGACTTGTCTCCTGGGCGGACTCGTCGTATGAATTCTTTTTTACATTTTTTGGAAATATAAGCAGAGCTGTGAATTAAGGTCGAATCCGGTTGCTGCGGCAAGGCCTTCCCAGGCGATAAGGATCAGCGCTTTGGAACTGTACAAAGGCTATTTGACGGTAAACTAGAAATATAAGTCGTGTCATGAGTAACCAACATTTTCTGGAGAAAAGTACGATGAAAAAAAACAGGTTCTTAACAGTGTTGGCGATTGCCTCTCTTTTGACAGGCATGCTGGTTTCCCAGGCCTTTGCAGCGAAAAAACTGAAAGTCGGATTCGTCTGCGTGTCGCCTGCAGTTGAAGCGGGATTCTCCTACTCGCACAATGTGGCGCGCCAGGAACTGGAAAAAAAGTTTGATCTCGAGACGGTGTTGGTGGAGAGCGTACAGGAAGGCCCGGACGCCGAACGTGTGTTTTTGAATATGGCCCGCAAAGGCTTCGATCTGATCCTTGGTACGAGCTACGGCTACATGGACAGCATGCTTAAGGTTGCAAAGCAGTTTCCCGACATCAAATTCGAGCATTGTTCCGGATTCAAGCTCGCCCCGAACATGGGCAATTACTTCGGACGGATTTACCAGGCCCGCTATCTGACCGGTATTGTGGCCGGCATGATGACCAAAAGCAATAAAATCGGCTACGTGGCAGCTTATCCCATCCCGGAAGTCGTACGCGGCATCGATGCTTTCGCCCTGGGCGTGAAATCTGTCAATCCCGAGGCAAAAGTACATGTTGTCTGGACCAAAACCTGGTATGATCCGCCACTGGAAAAAGACGCTGCCAAGTCCTTGCTGGATATGGGCGCAGACATCATCACCCAGCATCAGGATTCCCCCGGAGCGCAGGAAGCCGCTCAGGAAGCCGGCGTCTACTGCATCGGCTACCATTCGGATATGGCCAAACTCGCTCCCAAGTCGCATCTGACCGCAGCCATCTGGAACTGGACCCCTTTATACGAAAAGTTCATTGCCGAAGTACAGAACGGCACCTGGAAGTCTGAATCTCTTTGGCCGGGCATGGAAATGGGCGTAGTGCAACTCGCGCCTTTTGCCCCGATGGTTCCCCAGGACGTACAGGATAAGGTCAATGCCGCTGCCGACGAGCTTAAAAAAGGACACGACACGATTTTTGAAGGACCCATCAAGGATCAGAGCGGCGCCGTGAAAGTCAAAGCTGGCGAAAAGCTTGACGATAAGACGCTGCTGGGCCTGGGCTGGTTCGTGGACAACGTCGTCGGAACCACCGAATAAGCGGATAGAGCATCGATGCTCTCATTTCGAAAACGCAAACGGGAAACCGTCTGGCAATGGGGCGGCCTGGTCATCGTACCGGCCGCCCTGGTCATATCTTTCGCCTTGTGCGCGCTGCTGCTGGCCTTGAGCGGTTATGCGCCGGGCAAGGCCCTGCTGGTGCTCTGGCAAGGATCCCTTGGCGCGGGCTGGGCTATTGAGGACGCGCTGCTTAAGGCTGTCCCGATTTTCCTCTGCTCCTTGGGTGTGGCCGTCACTTTTCAGATGCAGGTCTGGAACATCGGGGCAGAAGGGCAATTCGCCCTGGGAGCCATCGGCGCCACCTGGGTTGCGCTGACCTTTCCGCAACTGCCCGCCGGGCTGCAACTGCCCGCCATGTTCCTGGCCGCGGCCGTTGCCGGCGGTCTGTGGGCTTTGATTCCGGCGGTCCTGCGCATCTGGCTGAACGTCAGTGAAATTATTTCCACGTTGATGCTCAACTACATTGCCATTCTGTTGCTCGAATATCTGGTGTACGGCTCGTGGAAGGATCCAAGCAGTTTCGGCTTTCCCATGACCAAGGAATTTGCTCCAGCCGCGCTCATCGGCATGATTCCCGGAACCCGACAGCACTGGGGGCTGGTCTTCGCCGTCGGTGCGGGCCTGCTTCTCTGGGCTTTCATGCGTTTTACCCGTACGGGCTTTGAGATCAAGGCCAGCGGCTCCGGCGTCCGGGTGGCGGCGTACGCCAAGCTTCCCTATCCCTTTCTTCTTGCGCTGGTCATGGTGCTCAGTGGCGTATTTGCCGGCTGGGCCGGTTTAATTGAAATTTCCGCGGTGGTGGGACGCTTGCAGCCCACGATCATGGCCGGCTACGGCTATACGGCCATTGTGGTTGCCTGGCTGGCGCGGCTCAAGCCGCTTCCCATCGCTTTTGCCTCCTTTTTGCTCGCGGCCCTGCGCGTGGGCGTGGAAAATATGCAACTCGAAATGCAGATTCCGGCCGCCTTCGGCGATGTTATGGAAGGCATCATTCTTCTGGCGGTTCTGGCCGGGCAGTTTTTCTACACCTACCGCATCGAGTGGAAAGCCGCCCGTACGGAGAGCAAGGAGGCCGACCGGACATGAGCCTGGAATTTATTATCGCTTTGCTGGCCGCAACCGTGCAATCCGGCACGCCGGTGCTTTTCGCCACCCTTGGTGAAATTCTTACGGAAAAGGGGGGTGTGCTGAACCTGGGTGTGGAAGGCATGATGAGCGTGGCGGCAATGGGCGCGTTTCTGACCGCCTACGCCACGGGTTCGGCTTGGCTCGGACTGCTGGCCGGCGGACTCTGCGGCATGGGCATGGCTGCCTGCCACGGCGTGGTCTGCATCACCTTTCTGGGTAACCAGGTTGTTTCCGGTCTGGCTCTGACCATTGCCGGGCTCGGGCTGACCACCTACTTCGGCACGCCGTTCATCGGGTTGTCCGCGCCCGGATTCGGTCCGGCGCCCATTCCGGTACTTTCCGATTTGCCCGTGCTGGGCCCCATTCTGTTCGATCACGATCTGCTGGTGTATCTTTCTTTTATTGCGCCGCTTGGGCTGTGGTTTTTGTTGCAGCGTACGAGCCTGGGCATGAACATCCGGGCCACGGGCGAAATGCCTTCCGCAGTTGCCTCCACAGGACTCAACCCCATCCGGCTGCGCTGGCTGGCTCTGGAACTCGGCGGTTTTCTGATCGGCATCGGCGGCGCATATCTCTCTCTGGCCTACACGCATCTCTGGACCAACGGACTTTCTGGCGGTCGCGGCTGGATTGCCGTGGCTCTGGTCATTTTCGCATTCTGGCGTCCGTGGCGTGCCGTCCTCGGCGCGTACCTGTTCGGCGGTGTCATGGCGTTTCAGTTGCGTTTGCAGGCTGCGGGAACTTCGCTGCCTTCCTCGCTGCTGCTGATGCTGCCTTACGCGCTGACCATTCTGGCTTTGTGCGTCTCGTCGTTCCGAGGACGGAATATCGCTGCGCCCGAGGCCCTGGGCACCAATATCGAACCGGATGATTAGCGTGAAAGCAGCATGGCATAGGGCCATGGGGTCGGAGCAGACGCAACCGCGCTATCGCATGCAACATTAACATTGTACCCGGCTGAAAATTTTTTTTTAAAAGTATTCGGAGAGCCGGAGGCCATACACTTTTCGCATTTATTATGGAGGATGCAGCGGATGGTAACTGGGTCTGAGCAAGCGGCTCCGCCTGTGGTCCGCCTCAACAAGGTATGCAAGGCCTTCGGGTCGAACAAGGCCAATGATGACATCACCCTGGACATCCGGGCAGGGCGGATTCTGGCCCTGCTGGGGGAAAACGGAGCGGGCAAATCCACACTGATGTCCATTCTGGCCGGACGGTACGTACCTGATTCCGGACAGATCGAGATGGACGGCAGGCCCGTGGCTTTTACCTCGTCCAGGGACGCCATTACGGCCGGGATAGGCATGGTCTACCAGCATTTCATGCTGGTGAACTCCATGACCGTGGCGGAAAATGTTCTTCTGGGCCAGATGGACACCGCCTATGCGTCGCCCGCGCGTATGGAGCGGATCATTGCCGATCTGGCGTCCTCGTTCGGCATGGAAATCGATCCATCCGCCCGTGTCGCGGACCTGTCCATGGGCGAGCGCCAGCGGGTGGAAATTCTCAAACTGCTGTACCGCGAAAGCCGTGTGCTGATATTCGACGAACCCACCAGCGTGCTGACAGAGGTGGAGACGGAAAAGCTGTTCGAGTCCATGCGGGCCATGGCCGGGCAGGGCAAAGCCATCGTGTTCATCAGCCATAAACTGGACGAGGTGGTGGCCAATGCGGACGACATCGCCATCCTCAAGCGCGGCCGGATCGTGGGCAAATATCTGCGCGAGGAGGTCACCTCCAAATCAGACCTGGCTTGCCGCATGGTGGGCCGGGAGGTGCTGCTCGAGGTAGACAAAAAGCCTGTTCCGCTTGGAAAAGTGGTGCTTGAAGTTCGTGATTATGATGGGAACGGGCTGCATCATGTAAATTTCGAACTGCGTATCGGGGAAATTCTGGCCGTGGTAGGCGTAGCGGGAAATGGCCAGAAAGTGCTGGTGGAGTCCATCTGCGGGATGCAGAAACCTCCGATTGATACGGTCTGGATCATGGGCAAACCCTGGAGGAATTTTTTCGCCAAGCTTTCCTGGAAAAAATCTCTCTCCTACGTCCCTGAGGATCGTCTCGGCCTGGCGGTGGCCGAACAGATGGACCTGGTGGATAACTTGCTGCTGACGACCCGCAAAGGGTTTTCCAAGGGTCCCTGGCTGAATCGCAAGCGGGCGGCCCAGACTATGACAGCCCTGATGGAAAAACACCAGATAGCTTCCAGCGGTATCCAGAGCCTGGCCTGGCAACTTTCCGGCGGAAACCTTCAGAAGGTGGTCATCTCGCGCGAACTGTATCGCCAGCCAGCCTTGATCGTTGCCGAACAACCAACCCAGGGGCTGGACATCTCGGCCACGGAAAGCGTCTGGACGCATCTTCTGGATACGCGCGAAAAAGCGGCCATTCTGCTGGTCACCAGCGATCTGAACGAAGCGCTGCAGCTGGCGGATCGCATTGCCGTAATTTATGAAGGCCGCTTTATGGATTTATTCCCCGTATCGGATACGCAGAAAGTGGATCAGATCGGCTTGATGATGGCCGGGGTTTCGCCCGAGCAGCAGGAAGTTGCCGGGCAATAATAAGGTTCATCGGGCGAAACATATTTTAGCGATACTATCAGGTGCATCATGGATACGCCCTCAGCATCTGCTGCAAGAGCAACCGCATGGCATCCAACCGCGTGAGGGTCATGTAAGCTGCATTTGCCGAAACGCCGCCTTCGCCAGGAGCGGCTAGTTCGCCTGGTCTTCTTTATATAGGGTCATCTTAACCTCTGATGCTTCCTTGCCTGTTTCAAAAGCCTCTCCCGACGTGTATCCACCGGATCTCACAGCACTGATTTAGGCTAGAGGTTGCCGGGATAACGAGTTGGGGGTAAAAATTACTCCCCAGGAGGCTGCTCATGACCAGACAGGGCGGCGCAGCAGTCGATTCTTTCTGCCTCCATCATCAGATTATTTATTGTTAACAGGTTTTTTTGAGGTGCAGTCCCCCTGTCAAGGAGGGAGCGCTTCTCTGGACTTGCGAACAAGTATAATTGATTTGGCTCTATCTAACTGATTCTGATAATAAACGTTTTTGATGCGGCTTCCCGTTTTTTTAAGGGAGCAAACCGCCGGAGGAAATACTAGTTGAAAGTTGAAATAAACCAATAAGAATATTGTATTGGACGCTATAATAGCACAAGGTATCCGCGACTATGAAACATTCTTCTTTGGAAAAAAAATATTTTCTCCCCATCCTGATCAGTGTGCTTATCATTTTGGCTTACGCCAATTCATTGGGAGGCGGGTTCCTTTATGATGACTACATCAATATCGTCGTCAACAATTCCCTGCGCGGGGAATGGAGTCTCAAGGAGCTGCTGTCCCCCCCTGGTACTTCCTTCAGAGGACGTCCCCTGGCAAGTCTCAGTTTTGCCCTTAATTACGCCATAAGCGGACTCTCTCCGTGGAGTTATCACCTGTTCAATCTGGCGGTGCATATTTTTTCCGCGCTCTTTTTGTATGGCATCACTCTACGGCTGCTGCGTACAGAAAAGTTGCGTCAGTTCACCGACGCGGCAACGCCTTTGGCTCTCTCCATTTCCCTTGTTTGGGGGCTGCATCCCTTGCTGACTCAGGCCGTAAGTTACATTTCCCAACGCATGGAATCCCTGGCCGCCATGTTTTTTTTGGCCACAGTATATGCTGCCATTGCCGGATGGGAATCCTTGAGGCGAAAAAATTTGCTGCACGGCCTTGCCCTGTTCTCTTGCCTGTCGGGTGTTTTTGTAAAAGAAACCATCGTTGCAGCGCCGTTCATGGTGCTACTCTGCGATTACCTTTTTTACGCAGGCTCTGTGCGCAGTGCCTTACGTCGTTCCCCCCTGTTGTACGCCGGATTGTGCATCGCCCTTGCCGTGCTCGCTGCCATGGTCTCAACCGGCATGACGGCTTCCACCAACGCCATGAACACGCAGTTGACCCCCTTTGCTTATCTTGTGGCGCAAAGTGAAATCGTGTTTCACTATCTGTACCTGGTTTTCTGGCCCAACAATCTGATTTTTTCCTATGACTGGGCGCCTGCAGTCCTGGAAAACACCTGGCCTTTTCTCTGCCTGTACGCAGGGGGAGCCGCGGCAACGCTGTTTCTCGTCATCCGCAAGCATTCGACGGCTCTGCCCATGGCCTGGATTTTTTTTACCCTGGCGCCCACCAGCAGCTTTGTGCCCCTGACATTTCTCATTTTCGAATACCGTATGTACCTGCCGCTGATAGGCGTCGTCGGCCTGGTGCTGCCTCTTGGACATCTCGCCATAAAGAAAATCGGGCAAACACTCAGTATCAGATTGGGGAAGCTGGAACTCTTTTGCGTCGGCATCATGATTTTCGCACTGGGTATGGCAACCTTTGTCCGCAACGAAGCCTATCACAGCGATATCTTCATTTGGGCGGACACTGTGGTCAAGCAGCCCACGAACATCACCGCGCTTAATAATCTCGGCGCTTCTCTTCTTTTCGCCCAGCGCCCCGAAGAGGCTTTGCCCATTCTTAAACGCTCTCTGGAACTAGCCCCGGAAGCAAATAGCAAAGTTTACAGCAATCTCGGCGCTGTTTACGTCTTGTCGGGGCAGTACGAAAAATCCATATCCTATCTGGAAAAAGCCATAAGCCAGAATCACAAGGACTACGCAGCCTACAATGCCCTTGGCCTTGCTTATGAAAAACTCGGGAAGCCGGACAAAGCCCTCGCGTGTTACGGTCGAGCCCATCAACTTAAGCCCGCATACACACAGTCCAAATACAATTTGAACCGCCTTGAGCGAAAAATGCAATCAGATAGTTCCCAGCGCAAAAAGTAGTTGGTCGGCCTTTGTGAACTGACTGAAATTGGAGTTGTAGAGGGTGGGGCGGTATCAGATCAGGTACACCACATAAAAAAAGGCGCTCACTAGGAGCGCCTTGACGGTCCGGCAGTACCCCGGTTTGTCATGTCAGCATGTCATGAAATTGCCGGACCTTGTACTGAATGTTGTTCCACAGGCCCTGTGGGGAGTTCATGGCGGATACTGAATGCGGCAGTTGCATCAGTTTGTCCGCGTAGCGTTGCAGCCAGAGCACCATCAGGATCTGTTCTCTGCCGGTGATTTTCATAACCGGATCTTTTTCAATTTTATCTGCGGTGTCCCGCATCATATCCGCGACCATTTCAGCCACGGTGGGGTCGTTGACCTTTCCTTGCTGCAGAATGGATGCGGCGCTGTTGGCGATGCAGAGCAGGGCGTCCACCGAGCTGACTGATGCGGCCACGGGCAGTTGCGCATCGTTCTCTGGGGCGGCAGAGTCCGGATCCTGGGAGGTTTCACCAATGGAATCGAGGGCTTCCCCGATCATGGCCCAGGAAAAATAACCGTTCATATCAGTTTCCTCCTCAACCGGCGCGTCCAGCTCCTGCTTGATGAGTGCGTCAATATAGTTGCTTAGTTCAGTGTAGTCTTCCAGTAACATACGAATTCTCCTGGTTAGACGATGGGTACGTCATGTCGCTTGTATTCTCCGTAAATAGAGAAGGGTAATTATATTACTCTTTTCTGCAAGAGAAGAAAACCATGTCTTTCTTATTTGTAATGCTCATGTCATATTTCTATTGCTGTGCATGTTGCTGATGAAAAAATGGATTCGAATCAATTGAGCTTCATGCTGTTATACATTACATGACGCAGCACTTACGGGTCAGGTTGACATGGGCTTTAAAAAAAACGGACAGTTTATTGGGGGCGTTGACGAATGGGCCGCGCCACTCAGTCGGCACGGCCCGTATGTAGAGGAGGTAAGGAGATTGACACCTTGATTTTTATGAAGAAAGCCTTTTTATCAAAGTATTCAGTTCGTCGCACATAACAACCAATCCGTTGCCGGCTTTCGTGGCTTCCTGCATACCTGCGGCGGTCTTTGTTGCGATGTTTTGAATATCGTCCACAGCCTGATGAATCTGTTCGCTGGTTGCTGATTGTTCTTCTGCGGCGGTTGCAATGGATTGCACCTGGTCCGAGGTGCTGTTGACAATCTGGACAATTCTTTCGAGTATTTCACCCGAACTTTGGGCGATTGTTGTAGAGCTTGAAACGGCATCTGTCGCCTGGGTCACACCTTCAATAGAGCGCCTGGCTTTTTCCTGAATCGCCTTAATCGCAGTTCCCACTTCGTCTGTTGCGGTCATGGTTTTTTCCGCGAGTTTGCGAACCTCATCCGCCACCACTGCGAATCCTCGCCCTGCTTCTCCAGCCCGAGCAGCCTCAATGGCCGCATTAAGCGCCAGCAGGTTGGTCTGATCAGCGATATCCTGAATCACGGTAATGATTCCACCAACCGATTCGGCCTGTTGGCCGAGTTCGCCCATGTAAGATTCAAGGTTGTTCGCATGTCCGCGTACCATATCAATGGACTTGATAAGGTTGCGTACTTCTTTCTGTCCCTCGTGGGCATTGTCTTTGGCCGCCAGGGCATTGTTTGCCGCATTTTGGGCGCTACGAGCCACCTCGATGGTCGTGCTGTTCATTTGTTCCATGGCAGTTGCTGTTTCAATGGTCCGTTCGGACTGTGATACGGCGCCTTTAGAAGCCTCTTCTATTTGCGACGCAATGACTGCAGCTGAAGAATTCACCTGTCCGGTGATTCCGATCAGTTCTGTTGCGACCTGGGCCACGCGTTGCGCATTTGCTTCGATATTTCGCTGGTGCTGTTTTACTTCGGTCAAATCGATATAAATGGTCAGTGCTCCATTCAGATTGCCGTCCAGGTCGTAAATGGGCTCGGCAGAAAATTGCAGTTCGTGCAGACCTCCATCTCCTTCGAACTTTGTTTCGCCTTCGATCCGTATTCCATCTTTCACAACATTGTCCGTTCTGGTTTTGCGGGAATTGTCTCCGTAGAGATAGCCGCCAATGGTCATTCCGTAAAAGTCCTCGGGGTTGCCCTTTTTTCCTGAGATATGAAAAAATTTTTTGCCGAGGAAATCCACTTTGGCTTCAGAATCACAAGTCATGAAAGGGTACACCTGGGCAATGGCTTGCAGCACCCCTTCCGAAAATCCAAGTCGCTTTTTGAGTACATCCATCGTGGAGATCAATTGCGTATTGAGTTTGCCCAGCACGCAATTGCCCGGTTCGGGGCGGGGCGCATTAAAGTGTCCTGTTGCGATTTGAGCCAGAAAAACGCTGGCATGTTGCGTCATTCTGGAAAGTTGGCGGAAGGTGAGCAGCGTGAAACATCCGCCGATGACAACGGAAATGAAAAATCCGACCCCCATTGCCGTGAGCAGAATGTCAGGCTGGAGTGTAAGTTGGCCCTCAAGAGACGTCTTGGCCGTGAGTTTACAAGTTACGAAAAATGCCGCGGCACCGCCAGCGGCGGAAAAGGGAACTCCAAGGCCCAATAAAGACGTGACTTTCATAGAATTCTCCGCAGACAGGCAGCGAGAAAAGCCCCCCGGTCTCGCGTCCGGCCATAGCAATGTCGAGTAGTTTTTCTAAAAGACTACCAGTTTGGTCGTTTTCGAAACTCAGATGTTTCGAAAAGTAACAAAATGAAATAAAATGGTCAATATATATTATTATTGTCCTATTTAAATGTTGAATTATGAACATTATTTATTAATGTTGTTGAATAATGAGCATTTGTGAACCGGTAATGAGTCCGTCTGGATAAAACTTCATCGCGGTATTCAGAACCCGTTTGATGGCAAGAGAATCCGTTCCTCCTCTGGACAAGCCCGTACGGCGAACTTAATTTTTTACTGTTTTTGGCAGCCAATATTTGTCTGAGCGGACGCGGGTAAAGGAAATACCGGATGCCCGCTGCTATTTTGGAAAACATCTGAACTCAATTCAGAGTGGGCAAAGAAGGAGAACGTGGTTCAATTCGGAAAAAATTCACTGGCCAGCATAGAATATACGCTCAGGTGGAATGACGGGCGAACGTCTTTTGAAGAATGGTATCTCGCCCGTAAGGTCAATGTCTGGCGGGACATTTTTCCTGATGGCCTGGAAGAGGCCTTGACCGGCAAGCAGCTGGGGGAGACTGTCACCGTTGGTTATGAGCCTGGCAAGGCGGTGCCTCCTGCCAGCGATTCCAAAATTCTGCATTTACCCCTTTCTGAATTTCATCCGCGCAGTGTGGCCGGACGTTGCGTCAAACCGGCTCTCGGACGTTTCTATCCGCAGGGGCTGCTCTGCGGACTGCCCAGAGTTTACCCCTCTACAGTTGTGCCGTTTCGCATTCTGGAAAAAGACGACAAAGGGTTGACGGTTGATTGCAATCATCCGCTCAGCCGCCGCTCTCTGGAACTGGAAGCCCGTATTGTGCAACTGGAGGACAAGCGCAGCGACACCGGGGGGCATCTGTTCCATTGGATGGAGGAAATCGGCAACTGGGGGCCGGGCATGCAGAGTGATCTGCCGGGAGTGCGTACGGATTTTCAGGAAGAATCCTTTTATGAACGCACGGATGGTGCCCCTGATACGGAGTTTTATGACCAGGCGCGGATGATCGGCCATGTGGACGCACAAGCCAGCCGCAATCTGCAGACCCTGTATACGCGTTTTCTCACACCGGGCGCGCGGGTGCTGGATCTGATGAGCAGCGTGCAGTCGCACCTGCCCTCAGATAAGGACCTGCACGTGACAGGAGTGGGGCTGAATGCGGAGGAGATGCAGCAAAATCCACTTCTTGCGGCATACATGCGGCACGACCTGAACCTGAATCCGGATTTCCCGGGCGAGATGGGGAGCTATGATGCGGCGGTTTGCAGCCTTTCCTTTGAGTATCTGACCCAGCCGGTGGCCGTGCTGCAGCGTGTCCGGGAACTGCTGCGTCCGGGCGGACAGCTGCTGATCGGCGTTTCCAACCGCTGGTTTCCCACTAAAGCCATTAACGGCTGGATGGACATGCACGAGTTCGAGCGAATCGGGTATATTCTGGACTGCGTACGCGGTGCGGGCTTTGCGGAAAAGGCGGAAGCCTGCAGCATGCGCAACGACTGGCGTTCGACGGACGACCCGCATTTCTGGGAAACACGGGGCATCAGCGATCCCGTGTACGTGGTTCGGGCGTTTGCTGAATGAGCCGGGGCCTGGCACGCTGTCGGGCGGAATCATTGACCAGCATTGCCCGTATTTCTGACATTCGTGTAATTGTTTTGAAAGGCCCGTGTAATACGCGGGCCATATAGTACTAATCAACCCAAACAGCACATCATTAAACTGTTTCATCATCCTCCTCAAAACCGGAAGTCTCCCCCACTTCCGGTTTTTTTATTAGAGGCCGGGGGAAGGCAAACCTTTCATGTCCGTAATGCTCAAGAAAGTTTAGAGTAATCATTGAAGTGTAGTTTGCTTCTCAACGGAACAGCAACGATCTCCTCAAAAAGCAGTAACCCCCCGTTAGTTGGCCGGGAGGTATCCCCCCTCCCGGCCTTCATTTTTTAACACGGAAACAGATCGAAAATGAGGTGTGGCATGCTGAACAGAATGTTGCTCGTACTGACTATACTGTTGCTTTGCTATACGCTGGCCGCGGGGAGCATCCGCGGAACCGGAATCGCCCAATACGGACAAAGCATGAACAATGGCTGCGTCCCTGTCCTCTTTGAAACTCCCAATCCCAATCTCCCCATTTCGTGGGTTTAGAAAGGCTGCGGATTCGCATAATACGCCTTTTTTATCGTCATGCCTCCGTATGGACGGAATCTCCCGTATTCAGGTCCTTGGGAGGTGCGACGATGACCTGGTCTCCCGCTTTGACTCCTTCGAGTATCTGGGCCTGTTCGTCATTGAGAATGCCGACTTTGACGGTGACCAGGCCGGCTTTGCCCTGGCGGATGGTGAAAATCTGCCACTGGCCCTGGTTGTTGCGGAACAGGGCCAGGCGCGGTACGACCACCGCGTCTCTGGCGCTTTCGGTGTAGATCCTGACTTGGAGCCTGTAGGCCAGGCCCAGCTCACGCCGGCTTTTTTCCAGTTCTTCCAGCAGTCCTTTGTTGAAATTTATGACGACCGGGACGCGCTGCTGCTCCACCCCCAGCGAGGAGACCTTGGTGAAAGCCTCGGGTTTGACGCGTTCGACCGTGCCTTTGGCGGGAAGTCCGGCAAAGACATCGCCGATGATTTCCACATCCTGACCGGGCTGGATGGATCCGGCTTCCTGGCTCAGGATGTCGGCCGTGACTTGCATCTGTGAAAGATCGCCGATGTCGAGTAGCCGGGATCCGGCGCCGAGCACCTGTTCGTTTTCCACATAGCGCTTGAGGATCACTCCCTTGATGGGGGCGGTAATTGTGGCGCGCTGGAGATCGGTTTGGGCTTTTTCCAGTGCTTTTGCCAAGGCGCCGCTTTCCAGGGTTTTTCGCTTCAGCCATTGGGCCACGTATTTCGGTCCCAGCTCGGAAGCCACGTTCAGGGTGTTCATGGCCTCGGCTATGAGGTTGTTCACGGCGGCGTCCACGCGGCTTTGCGCGTTGTCGGCCTCAGCTTTGAGCATTTTTTCTTCGGTAGTCGCGCCTTTATTCAACAGTTCCACGACTGATTTGGCGTACCAGTCGGAAAATTTATATTGCGCATCGCTGGCCTTGGTCATTTCATGGGCCGCGTCGGTCATTTGTTTCATGGCTTCTATCCAGCGCGTGAACTCTTCAAGCGCTGTTTGTTCCAAAGCGTTGAAGCGGTTCAGGTCCATACGCGACTGGGCCTGGGCCAGGGAGGCTTCCAGACCCGTGGTATCCATACGGGCCACGGTCTGGCCTTTTTCCACGTTTTCGCCTTCCTTGACCTCGATGGGCAGAATCCTGCCGTCCACCGGCATGGTCAGCGCGTATACGCGTGGCAAGGTCGTTCGCGCGCGGTCTTCCACCCAGGCGCGGATGTCCTGTTTGACGGCTTTTGCCGCAAAAACGGGCTTGCCCTTGTCGGCCTGGGCGAACAGCACGGTCGCAATCACCAGTACTACGCCCAGAACGGCCCATTTTATCCACGTTTTTTTGCCTTTTGCCATGGCGTCCTCCGCAGTTATGCGCTTATTCTTTCATGCTTAACGCTTCATTCCAGTTCAATTTTGCTATGGAGCGCTGGATGACGACCTGGCAAAGCAAAACAAAGGCAACAGCCAGGACAATGGAGATGATCCAGCTTTCCGGGTTGATCACGCAGGGCATGGAATACATGTCGTTTTGGTATTGTTTGGCCATGCCGTCCAGCATCCACCAGCCCAATGGCAGGCCCAGCAGCATGCCCGCGCCGTTGACCAGGATGTTCTCACGCAGCAGCAGATTGCCGACCTCCAGTGCCGAGTAACCGAGTACGCGGTAGGTGGCGATCTCGCGCTTGCGTTCCAGAATGCCGATCAGGCCGGCATTGAGAATGGAACCGAAAAAAATGATTCCGCCGAAGAAAATCAGCGGGTAGGCCATGGCGCCGAGTTTGTCCACAAAGGATTTCTGGATCAGTTCCCGCTGGAGACTGCGGTTGCCGATTCCGGCCAGCTGCGGGTAGCGTTTGCACTGCTGCAAAAACGTACGCAATTCCTCCGGCGTCATCTGCGTACGCAGTTGCAACGCCGTGACGGCTGCGGCTTCATGAATTTGCGCGTTGAGATAATCGAAATCCGCGTATACCGAGAGGCCGAACATGGAGTCCACAATGCGGACGACTTCCACGGTACGGGGCTCCTGCAGCCCTTTGGTGGGGATGATGGTCACCCGGTCGCCGGGCGCAACAGTCAGGATGTCGGCCATCCGTCTGCTCATCAACAGCCCCGAATGGGGGATAGCCACTGCGCGGCCTTTGCTGTCCCTGGGTACGGTCATTTCAGCATCGCGTACGAGGCCCATGATCTGTCCCTTTTTGCGGCGGTGGCCGTTGACGAATTCGCAGGTGACTTCCAGCAATGGTTCCACCTTGGCGACACCGGGCAGAGCGGCGATTTCATACACTGCGCCGTAATCCATCTCATCGCGGAAGCTGAGTTTGAAATCCGAGAGCAGGATTTTTTCAAACTGAAAATTGGCCATGTATTGCAGCGAATCCACCATGCCGAAGGTGCAGACCAGCAGGGAGGTCCCCATGGCCGCGGCAAAAACGCCCACAAGCGAACGGACCCGGTTGCGGAAAAGATTGCGCAGACTGAGCTGCCAGCGGAATCCGAGCCGCCGCCAGAGCCAGGTCAGCCGTTCGAGAAAGATGCTGCCGCCTTTGGTGGGGGGCTGTTCGTGCATGGCTTCTGCCGGGTTCAGACGGGTTACATGGCTTACGCCCCGCAACGTCCCCAGAAGACCGAAAATCAGAGCGATGGCCACGGAGAGCAGCATCAGGCCCGGGTAAAGGATATTTGCCAGCCTGGGAAACGTAAAAAAGCTTTTGTAGGTCTCTGTCAGGCCCGCTGCCATGAAATAGCCCAGGGCGCAGCCGGAAAGACCGCCGCACAGGCCGACAATGAAGCCCACTTTGAGAAAGTGCGCGCGGATTCTGCCGTTGTCGTAGCCCAGAGCTTTGAGCGTGCCCACGATACTGCGCTGCTGCTCGGCCAGCCGGGTCATCAGTACGTTCAGGACGAGCGCCGCGACCGAGAGAAAGATCAGGGGCATCATGGTGGCCATGGTGGAAAGACCAGCCAGCTCAGAGGACAGAGCCAGGTTGGAAGGCTGCTGTGCCAGAGGTGTGGTGGCGAAGACGCCGTAAGGCTTGAGTACGGCGCTGATCAGATCCAGAACCGCCTGGGGATTTTTTCTGGCTTCGGGGGTCAGAAAACCGACCAGACTGTTGCAGGCGCCCTGAAATCCCATGGCGTCTTCAGCGAGTTGGCGCTTGACGTAGAAAACTCCGTAATCCGCGGGCTCCGGCACGATGCTGCCGGGAGGCATCAGATATACGAATTCCGAAGAAATAGCCGTGCCCACGACATAGAGCTCTTTGCGTTCACCATGGATAACCATCCGCAACGTATCTCCCGGGCCGATGTTCCGGGCTGTGGCGAAGTCATGGTTGACCAGGACCTCATTGCGGCGCATGGGGGTGAAATAGGTGCCGCTCATCAGAATCACGTCGTTGATGACGTCTTTGTGCCGGGCCGGCAACGAAAGCAGTTGGCCGGAAATGGGGCGGTCCACGCCTTCCATATCCAGCATCACGGAGGTGGCCAGCCTGGCCCGCAAACTAGCCACGCCGGGAATGTTCAATACCTCGGGCAGCGCGGTCAGCGGCGCTTTTTTGAGGTCCACCCAGAAATCCGCGAGAAATGTTTTTTGATAGTAGGCGTTGCGCGCCGACTGGAGATTTCGCGAGGTGGCCAGGAATCCGGACAGACAGCCCACGCCAACGGCCACAATGGCGACCACGGCCAGGAGCATGGATTTGTTCAGCCATAGATCTCGGCGCAGTTTACGGTCAAGAACGCTCACCAGGAAATATCCTCGGCTTTTGCCCGGTGTTCATTCAGCTGGCTGGTGACGCCCTCCATGGTCAGGTTGACGATGCGGCGGGCCAGGGAGGCGATGGGCGCGGCGTGGGTGATAATCACAATGGTGGTGCTCAGGCGCTCGTTCAGGTCCGTGAGCAGCTGGAGGACCATGCGTCCGGTTTTGGCATCCAGGGCGCCCGTGGGTTCGTCGCAGAACATGACGCCGGGATTCTTGGCCAAAGCCCTGGCGATGGAAACACGCTGCTGCTGGCCTCCGGACATCTGGGCCGGAAAATGGTCCAGCCTGTCGCCCAGTCCGACCAGCTCCAGGGCCTTTTCAGGTTCCATGGGATTGTCCGCTACTTCCGTGGAGACCAGGACGTTTTCCAGGGCTGTCAGACTGGGTACCAGGTTGTAGAATTGAAAAACAAAGCCGACATTTTTGCGCCGGTGTTCCGTGAGTTCCTTGTCGGTCATCTGCGCGATATCCTGTCCGTCGAACAGAACCTGCCCGGAAGTGGGGCGGTCTATGCCGCCGATGATATTCAGCAGGGTGGTTTTTCCGGCACCGGAGGCACCAAGGATCACCGTAAGCTCTCCCGCATAGATGTCGACGTCAATGCCCCGAAGAACAGGCACCTCGACTTCACCCATGGTGTAGGTCTTGACGAGATCACGGCACTGGATTTTGATTTCAGGCGAAGGTGTTTCCCGAGTGTCCATAAGAATGCAAGCCTGTTGGTAAAATGTGGATTTCTCTAAAATTTATCACTGGTTTGCAGCCCTATGTCAAGGAAGCATTGCTATTGGGAGCGCAAAGACAGCCCTGTGAGGCTGATGAACGTTTTTTTACTGTGGGTGGTTGCTTTGGCTCACAGTCTGAAATGAAGAAAACAGCAGGGCCCGGACGTGAGCATCGTGAGGGGAAGAAAGAACTGCAACAAGCGGATGGGGGGAAGGCTTACGTCGGTAAGAAGAAATAAAGCAGGGGAGCCGGTGGGCTCCCCTGCATACTGCCAAAAGCTAGTCAGTGACGACCATTACGTTGGTGGCCTTGACCATGGCCTTGACCGCTTTTCCTGCTGCCAGGCCCATGTTTTCGGCGGATTCCTTGGTGATGATGGAAACAATTTCAACGCCGCCTGCATCAATAATGACTTCAGCGTTGACCATGCCGATATTGACGGTTTTTATTGTTCCGGGGATCAGATTGCGAGCACTTACTTTCATTGGCATTCTCCTTGTGCAAGATTGTGATGGATACATGAATTTTCTACGTACTCTTGAAAAAGAGATTTCACAAGGATTATATTTAAAAAGTTGTTTAAAATTAGGTTGTTATGACACGAATTTGGCTAAATTCGTGTCAGCTGCTCGCAAGTCTGTTCCCAGGACTTGTATAGGGTTTAGGGAAAACAAATTGTTTATTTTGAAGGAAAATGGAGTTTTTTAAAGCTATTCTAAGAAAAGCAGGAATAAACTTGAAGAAACACGAGGTGGAAAAGCGGTGACCCGGCCAGACGTGCAGCCGGCTCAGGATAAAAAAAAGCAGGTAAATCAGATTTACCTGCCATGAATTTATATGGATGCCGGAAGCCGGTTCAGAGCCTGCCTCCACGATGGGTATCCAGGTAGCAATCAAGCCAGCAGTGCATGATGGAGCTGTGGATGGACTCAGCAAGTCCGTAGGTGGGGGCGGGAACATAAAAATTGATGCTGCCCAATTGCCGGGATTTGTTGTCCGGCTTCATGGCGGAGAGCGTCACGCTGACAATGCCATGGGCCTGCGCGTATTGCAGCGCTTTGACCACATTGGGGGAATTCCCCGAACTGGAGATGGTGATCAGCATATCTCCCTCTGCGGCAAAACGTTCGAGTTTGAGCAGGAAAACATCTTCGTAGGAAAGGTCGTTGCTGACAGCGGTGAGATACGAGGTCTCAGAGAAGTTGATGGTGTTGAGGTGGGCGTTTTTCATGGCATCCAGGCCGAAATGTTCGGCCATTGTAGCACTGGCGCCGTTGCCGGCCATGAAAATGCGTTGCGCGCTGGTATAAACGCGCAGAGTTTCCTCCACCCAATTCTGCAAGGCGACATCGACGGATGTTTCCTGTCCGTTGCAGGTAGCGATGGTTTGCTTATGATATTTGCTTACTTCATCGGCGTATTTCGAAAAATAATTATCTAGCATAGGTGTTGCACCTTTCAGATACGGTATTGCGGCCGTCGGAGTCAGATCGGCCGCCAGCTTGTTTACACCGCGGTCAGAACGAATTCCGGCGGGTTAAGAATGTGTTTTTTTACAAAACAGCTGTCCATGGTACGCACAATGGCCTTTTTATACTTTTCCGGAAAACCATCAGGCAGGGTCAGCTCCATGGTAAAGCGCGTATAGCGTTGTTTTTCTTCGTCCCAGTCGCAATGCATGTCGAATTTCATGCCTGTCTTGTCGATATTACGCATGTTGCAGAATTCCAGCGCATAATATGCCGTGCAGCTGGCAACGGAAGTCATGAAAAGATTCGTAGGTGTGGGAGCAGAGCCTTCTCCGCCTCTTTCCGGGGACATATCGGTTTTGATGGTGTGTCCGCCTACATGCGTTTCCACAGTCTTGTTGCCGGTAAATTGTACCGAGAGATGTTCGCTCATTATGCAATCCTACTATTAGAAGTTCTGGCAATCAGTGATTTTGAATGCAAGTTCCGGGGCGATGTTTTTCAGAAAGTTTTTTACGGCCTGGTATTGCCCTGGTGCGAAACGCAACTGGGCCACAGACGCGTATTTGTCCAGAATGCTCATGACCGCAAGGTTATCGTAGCCCTCGAGCAGGAATTTGAACCGGGCAACATCCTTGGGCGCCAGCGTGATGTAGATACGCTGCGAATAGTGACTGGCTGCGTGAACTGATGCGGACATGGAGCTAGAGGATACGCGCGCCTTCTTCCGTGACATGGATCATAAACTCCCAGCGGATTCCGCCCCAGTCCGGATAGTACAGACCCGGCTCAACAGTGATGACCATGCCTGCCTGAAGTTCGCCCGGCGTATTGGGACCGACGCTTGGCGGTTCGTGGGTTTCCAGCCCGATGCCGTGTCCCAGCGCATGCGTAAAGCGGGTTTCCACCGAATGCGAGGCAAAGCAGTTTCTGGCGACTTTGTAGACATCTGCAATGGGCACGCCGGGGCGGATACTCTCAATGGCTTTGTTCTGCGCTTCCTGGACGTATTCGCGTGTCCGGGTGAAACGATCGGGAACTTTGTCCCCGACCCAGAAAGTCCGGGTCTGGTCGGAACAATAATTTTCGAACCGGCCTCCGCAGTCGATTAAAACCAGGGAGTTGCGCCCGACCACATCGTGTCCGGGGATATGGTGGGGCAGGGCCGCGTTGGGGCCGACCGCAACAATGGATGGAAAGGATAGCTCCGTGGCGCCGATTTCGCGAAACGCTTTTTCAACTTCCCAGGAGACGTCCATTTCCGTGGTTCCGGGAACAAGCATGTCCGGAGCGCGGCGCATGACCTGATGGTTCAGGCTGATGGAACGTTCCAGGGTGATGACTTCCTCGGGTTCTTTGATGATCCTGAGCTGTTCGACAAGGCCGACGGTAGGCTCAAGCGCCAGGTCCTGGGCCAGAAAACGGAAAGTTTCGATGTTCAGGGATCTGGATTCGACACCGATGGTGCCTCCGACCCGACTTTTGATGAATTGTCTGGTTTTATCCCGTCCGGCGCTGGAATATATATATATCTGCTCCTCCGGCCAGAGGCGCTTGGCGGCGTCTTCATAGCGCGGATCGGTCAGCAGGAGATCCGTTGCTCCCCCCTCGTCTTTGGTGATCAGCAACCATCCGGCTGTTTCATTGCATTGCGGGTCATGCAGTTCGAAACCGCTCAGGTAAAAACGGTTTGCCGCGTGGCTGACAAGCAGGGCGCTCAGGCCTTTTTCAGGAAACAACGCACGGAGTTTTTCGCGGCGTTCAAGAAATTGATCCTTATTCATTAGTACACCTTATAGGTTTTTTCCTGATCTCCGAGGACCATGCGTTCGGCCCATTCCACACCTTGCATGACCGAATGATCCATATTGGAGATTTCGTATTTCCAACCACCGAAACGACCGCGCGAATAAATATCCTGCCCTTCGAGATGGGGGATCAGAGTCCGAAGCGCTGCATCACGTTCGAGCGTGGGCACGGGATAGCCGTAATCAACGGATATGCTCCAGGTACTTGCGATATCCTTACGTTCGCTCTCGGCCACCAGGCCCGTGTTCACGAGTCCTTGAATAGTACTTTCCATGAGGGAAGTAAAATTCTCCTGTTTGTGTTCCGAAAAGGAGACCTCACCCATTAATGCCCTGCCTTGCCCCGGAATGGCAAGATTATTGGGAGAATAATTATGAAAATTTGTTAACCGGTAAAACGGACTGTTATTTTCCGGAAAATACATCCAGCAGGTCGGGTCGCTGGGAGATTCGCCTGATTCGGGCTGGATGCCCACACCAGAAACGAACACGCCGTTGTGCGTCAGGTTTCCTGCGGCCTGGCGCAACTGTTCGTTCTGCTCGGCGAGTATATCGGTGACCAGCAGATCCAGCGGGCCCGTATTCAGCAGGTAGTCATAGGTAAAAGTCTCGCCTTTGGCAGTGCGCAGGGTTTTGGTTTTCTGATCTATATGCACGGCCCGGCAATCTGTCCGGATGAAATCTTTGAGGAACGCGGCAATGCCGCGAAAAATGCTTCCCGTACCACCGTAAAGCGGGAAAATGAACGTATTGTTCGGTCCCCAGGCCACATCGTCCTGCTCCAGAATGAGATTTTCAAGTACCCGTTTCAGATCCACCACACTGACCCGCTCGCTGATCCATTTGAAGTCCATCAGAGATGCCGGGGTGGCCCAGACCTTGAAATTGTAGGGGAGCATGAACAACGAAGCAATGCCGTCTCCGAAGACGGCGCGAATCCATTGTTCGAAGTTTTTGGGAGGATCCTGGGGCAGGTTTTCCGGTAACAACCCCCGGACGCATTGCCAACACAGCTCTTTTGGCAAGTGCCTGATATTGTTCTGGAAGGGGTAAGGAACCCAGGTGTCGGCAATACGGACTCTGGAGATGCGCTGGTGGCTGATGTATTCGCCTTTCAGAGCCTTTTCCACCAGCTTGTCATAGTACTCGTAATGGGAAAACATGACGTGGCCGCCAATATCCCAGGTGAAGCCGGAGCTGTCCTTAAAGCTTGCCGCCAGGCCTCCGACATAGTCGTTTGATTCAAGCAGCACAAAACTGCTTTCTCCAAGTTCCTGAAGCCGGTATCCTGCTCCCAGCCCCGTGGGGCCCGCGCCGATGATGAGATACTTGAAATGCATGATGTTTCCTTACACGAAATCTTTCTGAATCGGAAGGGGAAGTTAAAAAAAGAGGCAACCTTACGCTCTCGAACTGAATTCCAGAGCCGTATCCAGGAGACGCATTTTTTCAGTGAGATCATTTTCCAAGCGCAGATCCCCTGCATTTCTGACCGCCTCTATATCCTCAAGGTCAAACATCCGCAGCATTTTGAATTTGTTTCCAAACCAGTTTCCGTACGCGGTACGGTCCATACGTACGATCCGTCCGCTTCGCTTGGCGTGGCGAATGGCCAGAGATCCTTGATAGCAGGCATGCCCCCCTTGGGACAAGAGCCTGATGTCATGCGCGAGGTCATCATATTGCGAAGGAGAAAGCTGCAGGTCGAACAACCCGCACTCCACAAGCTTTTGCAGGGGAAAAACATGGCAGCACCCGGTGACGGAGTCGCAGGGCCGGATATAGTTGAACTGCCCGAAGTCAGCAACCTGGTTGTGCAAATCCGAAACGGTGAACGGTTCGTAGCAGGCCATGGAGGTGTCGTCCGGTCTGCTTGCGCCTTCCGGAGGAGCTGTTTGCTCTCCGGGCAAAATATGCATATCCGCGCTTTGCGCCAGGTAGGGGGCCGCGCTGTCCACAACGCGGCATCCCCAGACTCCGGCTCCGGGGAACAGCGAGCGGGCGGTTGCAAAGCAGTCCAGCCAGTCCGGGGGCAAAAGAACATCGTCGTCGAGAAAAGCTGCAAAATCAAAAGAATACCGTGAAGCTTCCGTGATGAGCCAGTTCCGCGCCGCTGCCGCTCCTACATTGACGGGCAGCGGGATGATCTGAAAGCGATCCTTGCCGATTTTATTTTCCCAGGCCTGCAAAACCACGGCGGTTTGATCTGTTGAACCATTGTTCAATGCGAAAATTTTGTCCCATCCGCTGCTGGCTGCCAGGGATTCCAGGCACCCATCCAGGTTTCCGGCTTTATTGAACGAATAGGTCAGGACTGCAGTGGAGGCCTTTGGGAGCGTAGACAGAAGCGGTTGCTTTCTGAATGTTTCATACGTGCGCAGCGCCAGAGTCGTGTGCCATGGTTTCTGACGCAGGACCAGGCTCCGCAATCCCGAGGCTTTTTCAATTTTTCCAAGTCGTTCGAGAGCTTCTGCCCGGCGTTCGTAAGGCAGCAGCATGTTTTCCGGAGCGCTGGAATATTCTTTTTCAGCCTGTTCCCAGTTCCCCAGTTGAAAATGCATGTTGCCCCGTAAGAAGGCAAACAACGGGGCCAGGCCCGTTGGGCCTGATTTGAGGAATACCTGGGCCAGTTGCGCATGCCCGAGCATTTCACACAGGGTTATGGCCTGTTGGCGCCAAAAAAGATTGTCAGGAGCTTCCCGCAGGGCCTGCCGAACAAGAACCAGCCCTTGTTCGAACTGTTTTGCCGCAATATAGGCTTGATAATTGGCAATAGTCTCCGGTTTAGCCCAATGCCGGGATACCAGGGTGAGTATCTGTTTCAGTTCGAGGTCAAAACAGGGTCTGCGCCCTTCAAGTTGCAAAAGGGAAGCGGCAAGATCTCCGTCAAGCGGATCCTCTTCCCAGGCGGCCAGCAGGAATTCCAGGTGTAGCGTTGACCCCGGACAGGCGGACACAGCCCTGGACGCAAGCCTGCGAAGGTGTGCTCCACCCACACTTCCGATTCGTAGTCCGGATTTGACTGGCTCTGGAAGAGAATTCCAATACTCGAAAAGCACTCAGACCTCATGATGTATGCCGAAGGCATTTCAGGAAAAACAGGCATACAACTGATCAATGTGTTTCGGAAACAGCCGGCACCGAAAAGCGTCTTTGGCTGGACGGGCCCCAGGCAGATTGATGAAGAGGCTTCGCGGCTTCTGTCAGCAATTGGGCGCCATGCTGTGAAAACGCCCCATTTAAAGCGGTTTTGCCTCATAAAAAGCAGGACAGCCGGGGCGTAAAAAAGCGTCAACCAGTCTGAATATATGCCATAAGATGAACGGGAAGTCATCACTCCCCCGTATTGCGCGGCAGGAAATGCGGTACTCCTGTGACGGAAGAGTCCGGACAGGGTGGAAACTTAGGTGCGCAGCATTTCCGCGCCAGGTCGGATACGTACTGAACGACTCTGGGGAGTCAAATGTGCGTATGGGCCTGGCGCAAAAAAATAATGGCAGCAGAATCTTCGACGGATTCGGTCCTTAAGCCAGCGAGAGCAAGTGATCGGCCAGCAGTTTTTCGTCCAGGTAAGGTGCGCTTTCTTCGGAGATGAGATGCACGTCCAGGACTTCCACGCCGAAGCGCTTGATTTTGTTGATTTCAAGGGGGGAGGGGTAATCTCCTCGCTTGGAATCAATGAGTACGAAGTTCAGCAAGCGGTCGGTGGGCACCTCGCGTCCGCAGCTGCGCTGCAGGTAGTCGATCAGGGATTTGACGCAATCGAACAAAGACATGCCGTACATTTCCGGGTCCGGACAGGAATTGGGAACGTATACTTTGGGGCAATTGGTTTCCCAGACGGCGGTGCCGACGCCCTTGGGCAGGAGATTGGCCAGAACGCTGGAGTAAAAACTGCCTAGCGGGTAGCAGATCAGTTCGGAGTTGCGTATCAGGGAATCCACTTTCGGGCGAATCTGGGCTTCAACCGGTTCCTGGCTGTCCAGCGAAGCGGTCAGATACATGTTTTTGATGCGTTGCTTGATAGGAGCGGTTTCCTTGCCGGTGATATTGTGCTGTCCGACAATGATGGTGCCGTCTTCGAGTTCCACGGCCAGGTGCAAGTCCCGGCTGATGACCGGGCGAACTATGCCGCGGACTTCGACGAGTTTGGTGAAGAGATAGATTACGGGGTCTATATGGCGCTGATAGTTGAAAAAACCACCGGCCAGAATAAGGTTCCCGATGCTGGCGCCCCGCAGGTCAAAATCATCGGACATGTGTTCCGAGAAAAAACGCAGATGGCTGCGGATCAATTTGCGCATGGGATCAGGGACGCGAGCCACAAGGCTGTCCTTTCCGGCGATCATTTTGTCCAGCCGCGTGCCCAGTTCCTGGGTGGTTTTGTCTTTGGGAAAACGATAGGCGAACAAATCGAAAATTTCGGGGTTGCCCTTAACGGAACGGTCGGCAAGGGCCATGAGGCGGTTACGCAAATCTCCCACCGCAAGCATGTTGAAGGCTTTTCTGATGGTTGCGGAGCTTCCGCCGGAGTCGAAGGGCGTGATGATATGAACGGAATTGTGCGTACTGTAGACGAGTTCCTGGCTCAGGGAACGCAAAGCCGTTCCTCCAGTAAAAAAGAGAATCCTCGGGCCGAGTTCCGGGGCTTTTTTATAACGGGCGAGACGGACTTTGTCCGGAAGATCGACGGAGTGGCTGATTTGAATTTTGGGCATTGCGTTTTGTCCAGGGTGTCTGGTTGAAAGAAAAACAGGCCGTCATGCAGATGCGAACATCTGGTGACAGCCTGTTTTTTAATACAATGTTAGAGAAGATCCATGCATTTTTGAGCGGCGGCCTGAAAGTCGATTCCGCCGGTGAGTTCGTACACAGGGGTCTTGTCCAAAAGGTCGAGATAGGCCTGTTCCGAAAAATCATGCAGTACATCAGGTTCGGGGTCGTAAAAAAGGCCCACAGATTTCATGAATGAGGGCAGGAGATCCGGACGCTCCTTGAGGGATACCTGTTCCATTTTCAACGGCTGGTCGCTATTGCGGCGCCAGTTGAGGAGGATAAGTCCGCTCATGGGGGAGGAAATACGAAACTTGTTTGTGCCAAAGCATTCGTCGATAAAGGCATCGTATTTGTATTCGAGATTCCAAAGCTCATCCAGAGGAAGCGCGGAGAAACGTTCCTTGTCCTCGGCGTTCATAACCGGGTGCAGATCAGGATTGTTCAGGGCGGTTCCCGGATTGATCCTCGGCATTTTGGCTACACCGTACATCATGGGCTTTTCGCTATCCTTGCGGATCATCAGACGGTCGTTGCTGACGAACACGGCGCCCAGACTCATGATGTGCAAGGCAAGGGTGGATTTGCCCATGCCGGAAAAACCGGCCATTGCCAGGCCGGTCTGCCTGCTTTCATCCTGATGGGTCACGCCGGCGGCATGAAAGAGCAGGCAGTTGTTGTGCAGGCAGTACTCAATGAAACGGTTATTGATGAAGTTGACGACCTGGTTATCGTTCTGGATGCACGGGCCAATGCAAAAGTGCTGTCCGTTACCGAAGGCGTAAACAATTCCGGTTAACCGTTTTCTGACGATACGTCCGTCGGACAGGTCGATATATTCTTCTTTGATTTTCGTTTTGCCCGGATCGGGTTGTTTGACGATGAAGTTGAGGCGCAGCGCATCAGGTTCCAGAGCGGGAGCTTCCAGAGCGGTGATGGTCACCGTGGGCTGCTTGAATTCGGCGGCTTCCGGATTGCCGTCCATGGGGGCAATGAAATCCCGAAAATACACGCGCAATTTTTTGATCAGCACTTCGGAATTGGAATCCACCCTGGCGTAAAAGCCGCGGAAGTCGAGGAGCAGGTGGCCTTTCTCCACAAGAGGATATTGCTCCAGGTAGCAGTCAATGCATTGAGAGACGCTCGTAATGGGCATGGTCATCTGCATTTCTCCAGGACATAATTGGTATACAGGTCGGCGGCATTGATGCCGTTGGCGTCAAGCAACCCTCTGAAGCCGCCGAAGGCGGAGACTTCGAAGACCATAGGACCGTCCTTGGTTTCCACCACGTCTACGCAGGTGAAATCCAGGTTGAAAAGCGCCTGGGCCTTGTGGGCGAGGTCGATGATTTCCTGGCTGGGCTCATAGGGCACGTACTTTCCGCCGGAGCGGGTGGTGGTGTTCCAGGAGTCTTTGCTGCCGGCCCGCGCGTAGGTCGCCAGATATTCGCCGCCCATGAAGGCGACGCCCAGGTCTTTGCCTGGAATATCTACCATTTGCTGCAGGTACATGACCTGATTGTCTTTTTTGAAATTCTTGATTTGAACTCTGGCATCGGGGCCGTCTTCAATGACTTCCATGCCCCGTGCTTTGGTGGAATATAACGGTTTGAAAATACATTTTTTATATTTAGCAACGCACTCCACAGCCTGGTCCACGCTTTCCGTGATCGCCGTGGGGGGCATGGGAATACCGCCGATTTTCAGTCCGATGGTGCAGCTCGAGCGGTCGAGCACGCGCATGATGCTTAATGGATCGGAAAAAACCTTTACACCTTTGCTCTGGACAAAGCGTATGATTTCAAGGCGGTCCAAAAGGTGAGGAGAATACTGCGGGCCTGCTTTTTTTATGATCAGCGCGTCCATGTCGGTGAGAACGCATTCACGGGAGTAAGCAGTTTCATTTTCCAGATCGAGAACAACTTCTTCCAGGTCCACGAGATGGCAAGCGCCGGTTTTTTGCTTCACGGTCTCTGCCAGCAGTTCGGAAGACCATCCTTCGGGGACCCCAATCACTGCAATTTTAGTCATAGTTTTTCCGTTTTCTTTTGTTCCAGTTAGTAAACGATGACGTTCTCGGGAAGAACGAAATCCTCCCAGGGGTTGCCCTGGTGAGCAAGCAGTTTGTTCAGCAAGTAGACGCCGCGGAGATACATATGCTTGGCAAAGGCCGGATTGAGTTCAAAACGGACTGAGGAAATAAAACTGCGTAGCAGCCCGAGGCTGAGTCTTGCCATGAAGCAGGTATCGTTATTCTTTTCCGCATAGGATTTTGCAAAATGGTAAACCCCTAACGCCGTTTGGTTGAGACGGTTGCGCAGTTCCGGATCAAAAACCGGCAGGCGGAAGTGCGAAACCAGTAAGACGGAAATATCCTGCAAGGGGTCAGTCTGTCGTGAACGATGCAAGTCAATATAGTGAATTTTCTGTGTCACGTGGTCATAAAGGATGTTGTTGATATTGCAGTCGCCGTGGATGAATACGGAGTATGGGGCCTCCAGTTCTTCCTCGATGGCTTCGGCTCTGGTCAGCAGCTCCTCTATGGAAAAGACACCCAGTCCGCTAAAGTTTTCATGCTCTTTATGCAGCAGGGGGTAGAGTCGGAACACATCGCTTATTCTGCTGCGCAGCTGCGAAATGAAGCCCACACGTACGGGTCCGAAGGCCTTGGTCTGCTCCCAGACGCTTTCCATGATTTCACTGATCATGAAAAAAGCGTTTCGCAGTATTTCCAGATCCGCACTGAGCACGACATCCTGAAAGGTGCAGCCGCCCAGAAACTCGACAAGCATGGAGGCTTGGGCGCCGTCTTCCTGATAGGCCAGAATCCGGGGAGGCAATCCGGGCATCAGGGTTTCCCAGCGTTCGATATTTTCCCGTTCCTGAAGGAGTTTTTTGCGGTTGCCTTCCTTGAAAAGCACTCCGGCGGCAATCCTGTCGTTGTGCTCGCTTTCCTGCTTGGGCTGACTCGGCGAGACTTTTCCAATACGGCAGCCCGAACGGGTTCCCCAGATTCCTTTGAATTCAACATCCGAAATTGGGGTTTCCACTCCGGACACAGCCAGGGTTTCTTTCAAAGCCTCGTATTGGTTGATTTTGAATTTTTCGCCCACAGCGGCAAAAATGATTGCCTCACCGATGTTGAGCATGGCGTCGCCCATCCGCTCAAGATAGCGCAGGATGAGGTGGCTGGTGATCAGATTCTCCGTATTGTGCCCTGAACGGAGTTCCTGCAAAATTCTATCGAACTGCACCTTGTAGAGCAGGTCCAGGTTCGCTTCGCTACGGCAGATACGAAACGCCAGTGAAATATCCTGTTTGATGACCGCCTGGTAGATCAAATCGATGCAGGTCAGAATTTCAGAGAAAAAGCGGTCGTAGTTGTAACGTTGAATGAACTCAGGATTGACAAGGTATTCCGTCTGATTGACGATATTGACTGCAAAATCTGCAATGCGCTCCAGATTGCTGGAAATGGTGTTGGCTGCGCGAAACAGGTCTACTTTGCGTTTTTCAGTGGCTCCCTGTCGCAGAATGGCGGCAAACGAGCTGTTTTCAATAACGCTTTTGAGGTTGTCTATGTAATCATCCCTGCTTTCAATGGATTCGACAAGTTTCGGGTCAGGTGAATCAAGAACTTTTTTGGTGTTCTCAATCTGTTTCGTGACTTCCAGAATCATGAATCGCAGGTTGTCCGCTATGCCTTCCTTATGTAATGCTTTTTCCACAATTCAACTACCTTGGCTCAATCATCAAAGAATCATCATCAGTTGGTGAGTCCGCAGCCTCTTTCCAGTTGAACTTCAGTATGAGTTTGCGTCTGTCGCCTTTTCTTTTAGCTTCCAGGTCGAATTGAATCAGTCCCTTGGGTTCGAGAATGACTTCGTTGGATTTTGTGGAAAAAACGATCTGGCCGGATTCGAATCCTGACCGCAACGCGTCGAGATACTCCAGGATACTTTCAGTGTCCTGTAAAGATTCGTGTTTGAATCGTTCGTCACTCATGGTGGACCTCTTCAGTGATGCGTGGTTGGGACAGCAGCAGAAAGCTGCGCCATGCGGCCGGTATTGCCGGTGCGGATGGCTCTGTTTTTTCAATCAGCAGCATTGCCGTCCGTCTGTAGAATAGTGTGGCTGACCCCCAGATACCGCAGGGGACATTGACGTCCCCGCGGTCAGGGGCGCATCAGCCCAGTCGTTGTTTATATTCGTCTATTACCTGTTTCCGGGAATAACCGGAAATGATGAGATTCTTTCGGATCGCCATATCGTCCCAGGCAGGTTGCAGCCCGATTTCACGCGAACCTTTTTCCGGGTCCCGTGTTTCGGGAGCAATGGTTTTCTCGCCCATATGGCAGTCGTCTCCCATGAAAACGAGCAAGGGCCGTTCTTTCCAGTCGCGCGAACGATTTTGCTGCTGGATCACGGTGATGAGAAATTCCGTGTATTGGCTGGATTGCGGATTCCAAACCTCAACACCGTCAACATCGTACCCTGCCAGCAGGATCGGCCAGAATTGTTCCGGGTGTGGAATTACAACACCTGCATTGAGCGTACGCGCTTCTTCGATAATCTCTGAGGCGCGATAGAAATACTGCAGGGAGAAATTCGCCTTGACGAGATCTTTAACGGCTTTGAGAAATACCTGGGCATTGGCAATGAAACGATCGCCGTAAGTCGGCCGCAGGGTATTCATGAAATTGCGCAGCAGCTTATTTTTTATCATAACCTCAGGGACTTCCATCCAGTTGTCTTCGATCATGGTTTTAAGCTTGCGCGCGTAGAGGCGGCAAAATTCCACAAGGGTCTCATCCGCAACGACTTTGGAGGCAGCCTGCTGTCTGCGTTCTTCCATGGAGTCGTCGATGATCGTGTCCAGAAATTCGAACAACTGCCCTGAGCGGTATTTAAACGTATGCTTGAGCATGGACTGCAGGACAGCTGCGTTTTCACCGATATTTTCGCTTTTGAAATGCAGCAGCAGCTGTACCTTGCGGTTGAACCCATGCGAATAACAGTCGACCTCGACACCGGAGTAGCCATTGAGTGAAAGAAGTTCGTTATGCTGTGTCGGAATGATAAGCTGCTCGGTCCTGTGAGGGTAGAGATTTTCCACCCTGTCCATGATCATATCCATGGGAACGAATTCGGGGTGCCAGTGGACCGCCAGAACTTCAGTTTGCCTTGGGTATGTTTTATCAGGAACACGGACCCATTCCTGTTGTGTCGGGGTAAGGTCGGTAGAAATAACGGAGAAAAAATTAGCGTTGTCTTCCTCAGTTACTTCCTGTGGAATTGCATCTAAAGAAACGGACTGCGGCTGTTCCATCGCATCAAATTTAACCAGTTCTATTCTGTTTTTACTCATTATTCTTCCTTATACAACCCTGTCACAACAATCATAAAGCATGCGAGAAACAGAACAGGAGCAGTTATTTGTACTTGTTATGACAGGATACTTTAAGTGCATTCAGCTTTTCGCCTAACGCGGTTGCTTCTTCAATATCCTGTTTTTCAACGGCGGCTGCGAAGGCACGTACTACTTCCATATACGAAGCGTAATACTCGTCTCCTTTGCCGGGAAAAGAGCACATCCATTCGCTGGCCTGAACAAAACTTTGGGTCAGCTCCGGTGTGGGGAGCGTTCCAGAGTACAAGGCGCAACGTATGGCCTTGAACTGTTTTTTCATTATCTTTTTTAGCGGCTTATACTTTCGGGGCTGTTCCTGGTCCATTTCCGACATTAAGGATTCCAGGTTCCTGGAGTCATAGGCGCTGTAGCAGAATTCACCTTCAACGTCGTAGTCCCCGTCAAGCATGGGTTCATCATCATATTTTATCTTGATTTTGACAAGGACGCCGTTGTTTTCCCGCTTGAGCGTCAGGGTAAGTTTTGTGAAATCGGAAACATCCAGTTTCGCATCACCGACAGAAACATTGCCTGAAGCCATTTCTTCTCCACACTGTTTAAGAAAATCAGGCAATTCTTCTTGATGGAGCATAAATTCGACTTTGCGCTTGCTCGGCTGCGCCATAACTACCTCCGGCAGTAAAAAGGAGAGTTCACAGGTGCCCACCAGGGCGATACAATATAGTTGCTCTCCAGAAAAATAACAACGAGTTTAACGCGGAAAAGGAAGGTTTCAGGTGGCAATGAGGATTGTGCCCGGACCTTGCGCAAGCTACCTTCTGCCGCAGTGGTGTTTGATATCCACCCCTTTAACGATAAAAATGACCGTTTCCGCAATGTTGGTCGCCAGGTCCCCGACACGTTCGAAGCTGCGTGTAACAAGCAGCGTGTGAACGGAGCGCTCCACCGTCTTGGGTTCCTGGCTCATTTGTTCCACGAGCATTTTTACCGTGTGCATGTCCAGGTCGTCCGCTCTCGGGTCCATATCACAGACGCGTTGGGCCAGTTCAGGGTCCGCGTCCTTGAATGCCTGGATTGCCGTTTTATACATCTCGTGGCAATGAGCGGCCAGCTCTTCAAGTAGTTTATTGAAGGGCAAAGGAGGGCGTAACGAAAGCAGCAATCCGTGCTCGGCGATATTGACCGCTTCATCCCCTACGCGTTCGATGTTTACGACCATCCGCATATAGCCGACAATGGTGCGCAGATCGCGCGCAACAGGTTGAGCAAGAGCTAAAAGACGCAGGCTTTCCGAATCAACGTCGCACTCGAGCTGGTTGATATTGTAGTCCGAATCCACAACTTCCTGAGCGAGATCAACATTGCGCTCAAAAAGCGCCGCAGTCGCCTTGTCCAGAGCTTTGTCCGCATAGGCCATAATCTCCAGCATCTTAAGGCGCAGCGAGTCCAGCTCCTGTTGTAAATGTGTTTCCACCATACGTTCGACCATTAACCGAACCGTCCAGTGATATAATCTTCGGTTTGTTTGTTTTTGGGCCTGGTGAACATGTTTTCGGTTTCACCGGTTTCTATAAGTTTGCCCATGTAGAAAAAGGCAGTGACGTCGGAAACACGGGCCGCCTGTTGCATGCTGTGCGTTACGATGATGATGGTGAAGTTTTGCTTCAGAATGTGAATGAGCTCTTCAATTTTCTGGGTGGCGATAGGATCCAGTGCGGAAGCAGGCTCGTCCATCAGCAATACTTCGGGTTCAACTGCAAGAGCTCTGGCAATGCAGAGGCGTTGCTGCTGACCGCCGGAAAGTCCGAGCGCGGAAGAGTGCAGCCGGTCCTTTACTTCATCCCACAACGCCGCATGCTGCAGACTGGTCTCCACCTTTTCAGAGATAAAATTTTTATCCCGTACGCCGTTAACCCGTAATCCATACGCCACGTTTTCGTAGATGGTTTTTGGAAAAGGGTTTGGCTTTTGGAAAACCATTCCCACGCGGCGGCGCAGTTGTACTACATCCAGCTTTGCGTGCAGAATATCCTCACCATCCAGGCGTATTTCGCCCTCGACTCTGGAAATGGGAATCAGGTCGTTCATTCGGTTCAGGCAACGCAAAAAGGTGCTTTTTCCGCAGCCGGAAGGCCCAATCAGTGCGGTAACTTGATTTTGGGCGAACTCGAGATTGATATCATGGAGAGCCTTGAAGTCTCCATAATAGAAATCCAGATTGCTTGAAAACATCTTAACCGTTGGTTGTCCCATGAAATTCTCGTTTCTCGTTTGATAGGTTAAATTGAAACACCGAGCTGTTGCTGTTGCAGAGGCAGTTCAGCAGGCATGGATTGGGGAAGAGAAAAAAAGAAAATCGCCCCGGTTTCGCCTCCTGGAGTAGCATCAACCCAGATTTTTCCTCCCATTTGTTCCACAATGTGTTTTGCGATGGCAAGTCCCAGTCCGGAAGAGCCACTGTTGCGGGAGCGGTGTTTGTCAATGCGGTAAAAACGTTCGAAAATGCGCTCCTGCTTGTCGCGGGGGATGCCTGGCCCATTGTCCTGGACGGCAAAAATATAGCCGTCTTCATTTCGCTCATGCCAGATGGTTATGCGGCCTACGCCTTCCGCCTGAGCAGCCCCGTATTTAAAGGCGTTTTCCAGCAGATTTCGAAAAACTTGAACCAGTCCTTCGAAGTTTGCGGAAACCATCACGCCCTTTTGCGGCATTTTGTTTTCAAAAAAGATTTCCTGAGCGCCTTCCAGGTGCGCGCATTCTTTATAGGCCTGATTGAGCGCGCTGGCCGCATCAATCGATTCGATCTGGCCTTTTTTGGTTCCTGCCTCAAGTCTGGCCAGGCTCAAGAGTTCATTAACGATTTTTGCCATATGGTTCGCATTGCGCAGAATGATTTCCAGGAACGAATGCAGCGAGGTCGACTTATCTTCATCAGGAATACTGGCGAGCACGGTTTCCGCGTAGCCTTTGATGGAGGTCAAGGGAGTACGGAGTTCATGAGAGACATTGGCGACAAAATCGCTGCGAACTCTTTCCAGCCGTTTCAGTTCGCTGATATTATGGAAGACGGCGATGGCGGCGGCTTCTCCCACTTCATGATCTTTGATGCGTAAACAGGCTATGGTCACGTCGTAGACAGTGTCCCGGACCGGTTCGATTTGCATGGTCGTAATCGAAGACTCATTATCATTTTTTCCGGTCACTATGGCGTCGCAGGCTTTTTGCAATTCAGGACTGTCTATCATTTCCAAGGGACGGCAACCGATGTACTTGTGGGCCTGCCGGGTGACACTGTCCATGGCCTTATTGACAGTCAGAATCCGGCAGGTGGAGTCGAGGACCATGACTCCTTCGTTCATGCTGTTGAGTATCGCCTCAAGCTGATTGTTTTGTTCTGTGATCACAAAAATATGTGCTTCAATTCTTTCCGCCATACGGCGTATGGAGCAGGAAAGGGCCGGGAAGTCTTTGTTAGAGTATAACAGCGCGCGCTTTTTGAAATCGCCCCTGCCGATATCGTCTGCCACCCTGATAATTTCGGACATGGAGTTGTCCAGTCTGCGAATAGGAAAAAAGGTGAAACAGAGGATGAAACAAAAAATTCCCAGAAATGCAAAAGCGGCATAAGAACGAAACCGAATGATTTTTTTTTGCAAATCATGCATTGGGATATTTATTTGAAGTTGCAAAGGAACTTTTGAAAAATCCAGCGTCAACGGTATGGCAACTTCGACCTGTCCTGTCTGGAGTATGTCATTGGCAAGAATGACTGGCGAAGAATTTACTACTCCGATTTTTTTGGTAGTTGTCGTATTCCCTTCTTCTGCTTTTTCTAATTTTCTGTGGGATCTGGCCACAGAAAAAGTAAAATGAAGTTTTTTTGCTAAGTCAGTTAATACGGAATCAAGTTCCAGTTGCGTTTTTATAGCTGTTTTGGACTGAAGAACAGTTCCGGCAATAGTCGCAATACGCTCGGCATCAACACGAGCATGCGAAGCAAACTCTTCATTGATAAAGGTAATGTAATACCAGGCCGGCAGAATAATCCCCAATGCAATAGCAATAAGGACGCTGCCGACAAGACGCGTTCGGACCGCTTTGGATTGCTTCACCTTCTTACTCCCGGAAACGGTACCCGACACCGCGGACGGTCTCTACAAATTCAGCATATGGTCCAAGTTTTTGCCTGAGGCGGCGTATATGGGTGTCGACAGTCCGGGCGTATCCTTCGAATTCGTAGCCCCATACCGTGTTCAACAGTTGGTCGCGCGTCAGAACTCTTCCCTGACGACTGATAAGTTCGCCCAGCAGCTTGAACTCAGTGGCGGTCAGTTCGATGTCTGATTCGTCCACCGCGACTTTATGCGCTTCCATATCAACAATAAGACCTTTTTTCTGCCATTTCGTTCTGTCTGCGGCTGTTGGGCCAACAGTCACAGTACGCTTGAGGATCGCCCGGATCCTTAAAAGAAGCTCCCGCGGACTGAAAGGCTTGACCACATAGTCGTCAGCCCCAAGTTCCAGTCCCACGATTCGATCCACTTCTTCTCCGCGGGCTGTCAGCATGATAATGGGTATTTCGCTGGTTTCTTTTTTTCGCTTGAGTTCTTTGCAAACTTCAAAGCCATCCAGGCCTGGGAGCATAATGTCCAGCAGGATTAATTCGGGGTGGTGCGCAATGGCCAGGTGCAAGCCTTCATAGCCATCGGAACTCGAGATAACTTCATACCCCGCTGCCTCAACATTGAAAGACAGAAGTTGTAATATATCTTCCTCGTCTTCGACGATCAGGACTTTTTCTTTTGACATTCCTTCCTCCCGATTCATGTGAGTTCTTAAAGCATTATTTTGATGACGACATCATGTAACCTTTGTTACAACTGTGTTACAACGCGTCAAACTTGGCGAAATAATAGCAGGTTTCCTGAAAAAAATATATTTTTGAAAAGTATGGCGTTGAGGAGCGTGAGCCTTTACACCTGTTTCCGGCTTTGCTATCTTTTTCAAAACAGTAGAAATAATTTATCTTTTAATTTTATGCTGTTACGTTGAAACTCTGTAAAAATTGAGGCAAAAATGCGCTTCTTCCTGTTGTGTTCTCTTATTTTTTTGTTTTTCCTGCTGTCAGGTTGCTGTGCCACCAACTATGGTACTACAAAGGTGGATTGCGACAATTCTTTGCAGTGCGATATTCAAAAATTTTTATGTATTGATGAATTTACATTGGAATATTGGCGTAATACTTTTAATTGTCCTGGTGGGAACGGGAGCCGGACTGACACTCCTTGTTATACGACAGAACAAAGACAAGCCCAGGTCCAAAGTTCACCACAGGGGCGTTCAGCCAATATCGTTCAATATTGAATGTTTCATTTTGCTTGAGAAACGTTTGTAGTATCTTGTAATTATTTTTAATTACTTGGATTTTTTATAAAACAACTGTGCCTGCTTCGGCAGGGTAAATAGAGTGTTCTTTAAACGCATCTATGTTGCTGTTTCAGATTACAGCAACAGTTCCTTCCAAAAAAATCGGTAACATTCCGAGAATTTGTTCCTGTCTGCAGTTAGCCCGGGTCTGTAAAACTCGTATCTTTGATTTGAAACGCGGCATGCATTGGCGGATTTTTGGGCAGAGAGTTGACGGGACAACGCATGATTTTTTTGCTCTTATGCAGGCTGCAGGAACGCGACCGGCTAAAGACTTGCTTGCCTTTTTCAGAGGGCTTGTGCATTGTTGCGCAACAGTTTCGGCAATGGACGTATTTGCAGTAGTTTGTTTTTATTGATGTTATTTATTTGTTTGCAGCTCTGTGTTGCAGATTACGGTTGGTGTTTCGCTGCAGGCGGGGCCAGGCTGGTACATTCGCCGGCACAGGCTGCTTTTCGTATCGCGTTCTTTTATCCTGAGGTTTGCCACTATGCACACTAAGATCTGTCTGATCTGGCTTATGGCGTTGATTGGGTGTCTTCTGGCGGCAACTGTTGCCCTGGCAGATGAGGAGATCTTGACAAAACAGACCAGCGACGCTGAGGACAGCAGGGCTACTGCTTTGCTGAAAACAGCCAATGCCGGGATGCGAGCGCACGAGCAGGGCAGATACGACGAAGCAATGCGATTGTATTCCCAGGTCATCGATTCCGGCATTCTGCCTCCGGAAGACAATCTGATGAGCTATCTTTACAATAATCGCGGTTTGCTGCTGCTCCGCCGCGAAAACTACCGTGGCGCGGTTGCTGATTTCACCAACGCCCTCAAAGGGCGGGCCGAAGCAATGATGTACGTGAACCGGGCAAAGGCCTGGACCATGTTGGGTGAATACGACAAGGCTCTTGAAGATGCGGAAAAGGCCCTGGAACTGGAACCCGAATCCTCGCGCGCCTATAATCAACGAGCCATTGCCTATTTGAACAAGGGCATGCCTGGGCGGGCCAGTCAGGATATTGAAAAAGTCAGGTATATGTACCCGTTTTTGAAATAATCCTGTCTTTTTTGAGAGCTGCAGCCATGATTTTTTACGTGCTTCTATTCAGTATTTAAGGATAGCCCATGAAAATAACGCGTATAGTTGGTGGCATGGTCCTGATGTTTTGCCTTTGCCTGTGTTTTTTTTCTGCCCCGGCACGGGCTGAACAAAGCCTGAAAGGTATCAACTTCGGCATGAGCCCTGAGGCCGTGCACCGCTGGATAAAGAAACAGCCCGGAAGTGCGGATACGATGTTTATCAAAACGATCTGCAGAATTCCCCTGGGCCTGGATTTTATGGGCGGACTCTCCGTCATGAGTTCGGAGACGGGTATATTGATGTATAAGGCATTAAATTTCCCCCCATTTTATTTTTATCAGGACCAGCTTATCGGCTACCGCAGAGATTTGGTCTACCTGGATGAATTCCTGGGTCTTAAAAAGAAATATCCCGCCGGACGCTATATAACCCATCGTTTCCCCGGACTGGAAGCCACGCGGACGGTTTTTCTCGCAGTGGAGGACGGGGAATATGTTTTTACGAATGAAATGTTCGACTTATACGTTTTTGATGCGTCCGTAAGAAAAGAGATTCTGCGGCATATCGAAGGCTCGGACTGCTGGCTTTCCAAACAGACCAGCCCCAGGTTGCCCCTGTACGTGAACGAGTATGAGTCTTGTGTGTCCAAAGAGCATCTTGGCGATAGGCTTTTGCGTGAAGATCTGGAGCGTTGCCGCAACTACTGCAGCAATCAACATGAAATGTTTTATTCGCCGGAATGTAATTCGATTTGTGATGAGGCTTATGTGATGGGCAAGCTTGGTGAAGAATAGGCTAACGACATGCGTACGCATTTTTTTTCTTGGTTTCCGTTTAGGGCGCTGGTGCCGGTTTTAGTCTGTTGCCTGTTGATTTTTATTTGCAGCGTACCGCACCTGCATGCGGAGACAGGTAAAATTGCCGGTTCAAGTCTTGCCTATGGGAAAAATGGCTTACCCGCCGGCCAGCCGCGATTTACCGACAACGGCGACGGGACGGTAACCGACAACCGCAGCGGACTAGTCTGGCTTAAGGATGCCGAATGCTTGGGGATGCATACCTGGCAGGAGGCAAAACAAGCCGCGGCCGAACTTTCCGACGGGTATATCTGCAAAGAATTCGAGCTGTCGGACAAATCGACTCCAGGTGACTGGAGGGTACCCACCATACGCGAAATCATGACGCTCCCCGTCATCGAATATTTCAGCCCCGCGCTATCCAATTCCGCGGGGACAGGCAAGTGGACTGAGGGAGACCCCTTCATTAATGTCAGTTCGTTGTATTACTGGTCAGGCACGCGGGTTGGTGAGAATAACGGCTGGTATATGTATTTGTATAACGGGGTACTTGGATTGGCTGATATTTCGCAAAAATATCACGTCTGGCCTGTCAAAGGCGAGTTGAAACATCTCTGGCGCCTGGGATCCTGAGGCGTATCTCCCTTGTCCGGAGCGAGTGCTTTTTCGCCTTGACACAGGACTCATGCCTGAAACATGGCTTGTCTGAAGTAGAAATTTTCACTAGACAATGTCATAATGAGATTTGAGCCATAAAATAATACATCATTTAAACTTTCCATGTATTTTATTAAAAAACAGCAAACCACTGAGTTCAACGTTAGGCAGACATAAAACTCGAAGTATGGGAATCGTTATTGAAATTGCCTTGTTGCTGGTCACTTTGGCGCTAGGGGGCTTGTGGGCATATGATCCATCTAGCAATTACGAGCCGTTCATTGTGTTGTGTAGCGCAATTTTGGCCGTAATGGAGTTGGTAAGGAGGCAGAGAAAAAAAAGACGTAAAAGTGAGCCTGAACCGTTAGCTGAAGTTGCGGAGTTGTTGAAAGAGCTGAAGGCAGCAAGAGACGAAGGTCGCCTGATTCCATCGCCGAAGATCGAACCAGAGCCAACGCCGGATTCTGACCAGGTTAAGCTACAAGAATTCTATCGCCAAAAAAGACAGATTGAAAAAGGGCTGATTGAAATCGCAAATCAAGGCAAAATTAAGGTTAGCTCAGCTCCAGAGGCAGTAGAAGTTATTGCCGTGCCGGAGGTATTTCGTCGAGCAATGCGTGAGTATTTGCAAGAAGGAGAAAAGCGTATCAGAGAGTCGTTCATCAATTTGGATTGGGCGTTGAAGCTCGGTGAAACGATCGAAGGTATTGTTGAAAAAAGGCTATCGAAAGGCGCTTGGGGGTGAAGATGCACCTTGAAATGGCTTGCATCAATTAATACCTCAAGTAAATTTTCCCAGACTCCATTATCACGCCGGCGAATAAAATACCGATGGGTATTGTCCAGCCTCCATAGCCCGGAAGGAGATCTTGCCAAGGGGCTCCAGGGCGCATGATTCAAAACACTGCATTGATAACACGCCAATTATTTTCTGCTTCTTCCAGGGCAATATGCTGTTTCAGCTTCTCTCGAATTTCATTAGAAATTTCGTGTCGTCTGTGGGCCGGGCTTCCTATTGCTACCTGCTTGTCTGGCTTGCCAAGCGGAGTATCTTAGAAACTTAAACTTTGAACAATATCGTGACTACACGATTTAATAACCCACCGTATCGAATACGAGCACCACTCGAAGGCCCGGATTGTTGTCTTCAAGAAAAATGTGGCCATGGTGCAGTTTGGTGACTGCCGCCGTGAGGCTGAGTCCCAGGCCGCTTCCAGGTGCGTTGCGGCTTGTTTCCAGCCGGTGAAAGCGCTCGAGCACGGCTTCTCGGGATTCCGGCGGAATTCCGGGGCCCGTATCCGCAACAACAAGGTACGCTCTTTCTTTATGAGCAGAGAGCTTGACCCGCACCTTTCCCCCGGAGGGCGTATATTTGAGGGCATTGTCCAGCAGATTGGCCAAGGCCTGGGAAAGCAGATGGCGTTCTCCCGAAACCATGACATTTTGCGATAGGTCAGCTTCAAGGCTGAGTCCGCGTTCTTCCGCCACAGGGGCGTACAGGTCGACCACATCGGCGACGATATGGCGTAAGTTGAGACGCCGCAGGTCGCGCGGCGTCAGTCCCGCCTCGGCTTGGGCGATTTTCAGCAACGCATTGAAGGTGGCAATGAGGGCGTCCGTGCTGACAATGGCCTGTTCGATGGCTTCCTTGTAGGTATCCACATCGGGTTTTTGAAAGAGGGCTACCTCCAGGCGGCCGCGAAGGCGGTTCAACGGACTGCGCAGATCGTGGGCGATATTATCGCTGACCTGCCGGATGCCAGCCATCAGACCTTCGATACGGTCGAGCATTTCATTGAGGTTGACGATCAGCTGGTCGAATTCGTCACTCGTCCCTTTGATGGGAATACGCCGGGCAAGATTGCCGCGCATGATTTCCCGGCTGGCTCGGTTGATGACGTCAAGCCGCCGGAGCATGCCTCTGCTCATCAGCATGCCGCCGGCAATGCCGAGGACCAGCGTCAAGGCAAACCCCCAGCCCAGAGATTTAAATATCAGGCGCTCGACTTTGCTGCGTTCCTTGTCGTCGCGACCGACCAGCAGGTGGAAATCCCCGCGCAGGGGAATGTGCCGGGCCATGGCCCGGATGGTTTTTCCTTGAGACGGACTTTCAAGAAGAATTTTCAGCCAGCCGCCATCCGTACGCAGGGCCAGAGGCCAGCTCTCCAGGTTTCCGGCCAGCGGATTGTATTCCATATCCGCCAGCAGGTATAAACTGCTTTCGTTTTCGTCCTTGGCAATACGTTCGTTGATGATATGCAGCAGACCCGAGAGTCCCAGCAGATCATAGCGTTCGCCAAGCCCCAGGATTTCCGCGTTGATGGTTTCCTCGGTCTGGTTTTCCATGAAGCCTTCCATGGACCAGTAAATGAATCCGAGAAGCACCAGGGCTGAACACCCGAACAGGGACATATACATCAGCGCAAGTCGAAAAGACGACGAGCGCAGCAGGTTAATCGGTGTCATTCAGACTGTACCCGGCTCCGCGGATGGTGTGCAGAAGTTGTTTCCCGAAACCTTTGTCTATTTTCTGGCGTAAGCGGCTGATGTGGACGTCGATGACATTGGTTTGCGGGTCAAAGGAATAGTCCCAGACCTTTTCCAGAAGCATGGTACGGGTGACAATGGAGCCCGCATGCCGCATCAGGTATTCGAGCAGGGCGAACTCTTTGGGTTGCAGGTCGATGATTTTGTTGGCGCGGCGTACGGTCCGGGAGACAAGATCCATCTCCAGATCGGCGACAGTCAATTTGGTGTTGGCGGCTTCGATTTTGCCCCGGCGCAGCAGAGCTTCGAGTCTGGCCTGCAGTTCGGCAAAAGCATAGGGCTTGGTCATATAATCGTCGCCCCCGGCGCGGAGCCCCTGTACGCGGTCGTCTACTTCACCAAGAGCGCTCAGAATCAGTACCGGGGTTTTGTTGCCCGTGGAGCGAAGCGTCTGGATGATACTCAAGCCGTCCATGCCGGGAAGCATACGGTCGACGATCAAAGCGTCGTAGTTTTCTCCGGCAGCCATGAACAGGCCTTCTTTGCCGTCCGCCGCGTGATCTACTATGCAGCCGGTTTCCTTGAGGCCTTTGACCATATATGCCGCAGCCTCAAGATCGTCTTCAATGACTAATATCCGCATCTTAGCTCTCCGTTATGGCCTGAGCATCAGGAGGTTGCACAAAGCAAGCTTTGCTGACTGAGGGCAATCATAACAATCAATGCAGGCACATGTCCACTCCGGACATCCGTACCCTGCGAGGATTTCAAAGAAAGTCGGACTAGTGAAAACTGGTCTGGTTCTTTTTTCGAGCATACGGCGGAAAAGGGGGGAGCGGCGGTGCGGTTCCGTTTGTTCTTACAGGCGGTTCCAGGCTTCTGTCTGGAGTCTTTACGCTTGGGAAAGACGGCCGGGACGGAACCAGGTCAGCGTTACGGCAAAGAGAATAATCCCGAGTACTCCGAACAAGCGCGAGGAGTCTTCGACATAGGCCAGCACCCGAATTCCGCTGCCCCAAAGGAACACTATAAAAGAGGTAAGCAGCAAAATAATCCACTGTCCGTAAGCATTGTCCGGGAAAAATAGTTTTTGCAGCCTGGGCATAGCCCGCGTGAATAAAATCCACAGAGCCCAGGTCAGTAAAGCACTTCCGACCAGAAAGAACAGCCAGGGAGGGGTTCCTGTGCCACGCGTGAATATTCCGGTGTCTCCGTGTTGCGCAAAAGAACGCATATAAATATAGGCGACAAGCTCCATCAGATTAACGAGCACAAACAGGTAGACAGTCAGAAAAAGAGTTTTTTTTGCGGTTGCTTTTTTACGACCGAGATACACCAGGCCACAAGTAACCATGGTAAAATGCATAACTAAAGGGCTGACGCCGATGATAGCAGCAGTGAGATTTCTTCCCTGGGCGAATAGACGCTTATAGTGTACGCCTTCATCCCATCCAGTCATAGTAATAGGATTGCCCCATACGATGTCTTGCGGGTGGTGTCCTGTTCCCAAAAGCCATGCCATGGTGCTATGCGTGAATTCATGAAGTAGAATCACGAGAGCCTGCAGTATAAAAAAAATTACAACGACCTTTGCCGTAAATAAGATGATGTTCTGACAGGTTTGCTGTTTGTTCATGGCAAATGACCTATACGGTTATTTTAGGTAAGTAAACTGGTAGGCTTTATTTTATTGACTATGCAAATTTGTTTGCTTTCCATACTTTATTGCAAACAGTAAATCGTTTTGATGGTGAGCAGTCTTACCATATCAGGATATAGAAATATTAAAACAATTAGCGGCTAAACATTGTCTTGCTGTTTTTTCGGGAAAATAAGAAAAAATTTAAAATATAGATAAGTATATGAGCGCGTGATATTTTGAAATAATATCACTCTTGATTCTTACGCATTGTGCAGGTAACAGATGTGTAACAACTGCTCGGTATGCTTCTCTGATGCCGCATTTCGTTTCAACACCCGTCTTAAGCTTATTTTTTATTTTTAGAAGTTATGTAGTTCAATAAATATGGATGCCTAGTTTCAGGTGGAATATGCAGCTGAAATACTGACGAGGTAAGCTCTGATGAATGTGAAATCAAAACTATTCGTTATGGTTGGATTACCAGTGTTGGCCTTGATTGTGCTAATGTTCTATGGTTCGACTAATTTTAATTCTTTAAAGAATTCTATGAATAGAAACAGCTCTCTGCAAAATGATAAAGCTTTTTTGCTGGAGGGATATCATGAAATGACAGAAGCCTATATAGCGGCTGTCAATGGACGGTATGCTACAGATGAAGCCTTGTTGCAAACGTTTATGGTGGAAAATTCAAAAAATATTAGTCAGGCTTTATTGAAAATAAAAAAAGTATCTGAGCATTCTTCGAGCAAAATGCAAGATGACTTTCTAAAGCTTTCTAAAGAATATCAAAATTGGAAATTGAGCAATGAACAATTTTTTGCTCTGGCCACTGAAACTATTAAGGCAAATATTGAGAGAGATAAAGGAGCGCTTAAGGCAAAAGAAGCATTTGCCAATATGAGAAAGATTACTGAACAGTTGCGTCAGTTGATTACCAAGAAGCTTGAAGACCGATCGATAGATGAAGATCGGCGAACAAAATTGGAGGATGCTCTTCTCAAAGTGTTGCAAGGCGACAGGAATGCGTATCAGGCTTTTGTTACTCATCTCGAAATTCTTAGCACTTCCGATGTGCAACAGGCTGGCAACCTGGCGAAAGTGTTCGACCAGAAGTTTAAAGAAGCTAAAGATCTTCTTATTCAGGGTGTACATCCGCTGGGCAAGGATGGGGATAAGCTCAAAATCAATTTTGCTCTTATGTTTCAGGTCTGGAGCAGCACCAGCAAAAAGACCATTGCCCTGCACAATGCCAATATGGAAAAGAATCTGTTGAAGAAAACTGAGTTCGACAAGGCCAAATCTCAGTATCTTTCATTGCAGAAAACCGTTAAACTGCTTGATGAATCTGAGACTGAGCGAGTGGATTCACAACTTACAACGATGAATACCTCGATAGATGATTTTACTAAAGTCTATAACTCGGTTGCTGTCAGCTGTATTGTTGCTTCCATTCTCATTACCTTGTTTTTTGCGCGAACTATAACGGTTCCTTTAAAGAAAACAGTGCGTCTTGCCAAAGCTATTGCAGATGGTGATTTCAGCGCTACGCTCAATGTCCGCCAAAAAGACGAAGTAGGGCAGGTCGCCAGAGCCGTACAACGGATTCCTGAAACCTTCAATAATTTGCAGGAAGAATTGAACTCAATGGCGGGAACCATTGATGCGGGGTGGTTGCGCCACCGTGGAGACTCTTCTAAGTTTCAGGGCGACTACCAGCAATTGATGCAAAATGTGAATACTGTTGCAGATGTTTATACGGGAATTCTTGACACAGTTCCCATGCCTTTGCTTGCCCTGGACCAGGAATATACTATTCTGTTTATGAATAAATTTGGTGCGGATCTGAATAGTGAAAAACCGGAAGTTGTGGCAGGCAAAAAATGCTACGATTTTTTCAAGACTTCCGATTGCGGTACGGAAGCCTGCGCATGTAAACGGGCCATGCGGCAGAAGGAAATTCAATCCTCCGAAACCGATGCGCATCCCAAGGCAGGGGATCTGGAAATAAAATATATCGGCGCGCCCAATTATCTGCGCGATGGGACATTGGCCGGTGCCTTTGAAATGGTCATAGATCAGACCGAGACGGTTCGTTCCCATAACAAAATGCTGGAAGTCGCGGGCAAAGCGGCAGAAATCGCCGAACGCCTTTCCTCGGCCAGTGATGAGATTTCCGCCCAGGTGGAGGAGTCCAGTAAAGGAGCCGAGGTGCAACGTGATCGCTCAACTGAAACCGCCAGCGCCATGGAAGAAATGAATGCTACGGTTCTGGAGGTGGCCCAAAATGCTTCCGATGCGGCGGGCAGCGCCGAAGAAGCAAAAACCAAAGCTCTGGAAGGTGCAGGGATCGTGGAAAAGGTTGTTGGGGCGATTTCCCGTGTGCAGGAGCAGGCAATCGGCTTGCAGCAGAACATGTCCGTGCTGGGAGAGCAGGCTCAGGACATCGGGCGCATCATGAATGTTATTTCAGATATTGCCGATCAGACCAACCTGCTGGCGTTGAATGCGGCCATTGAAGCCGCCAGGGCGGGGGAGGCCGGGCGCGGGTTTGCCGTGGTCGCGGACGAGGTGCGTAAACTGGCGGAAAAAACCATGCAGGCCACTGTCGAGGTGGACAACGCCATAACCAATATTCAGGACGGCGCGCAGCAGAATGTGGCCGGGACGGAAAAAGCCGTTGAAGCCATAAGCGAAAGTACGGAGATGGCAAAATCCGCAGGTCATTCGCTGGGAGAAATTCTGCGGATGTCGGAAACAACAGCGGATCAGGTCAGGAATATCGCCACCGCGGCAGAGCAGCAGTCCTCCACGGCGGATGAGATTGCCCGCTCCACAGACCAGATACACAGCATTTCCACGGAAACCGCGGACGCCATGGCCCAGTCGGCCCAGGCTGTGTATGAACTGGCCCAGTTGGCCGGAGAGCTGCGGACGATTATTGATGAGCTGCAGGGAAATACTAACTAAAAAAACAGAGTGAGCTGGGTGTAGCAGCACCTGAAGAAAAAAAAACCGCGTACCCAAAAAAGTACGCGGTTTTTTATGTCGTGTTGTTACCAGGTTTCCTTATGTACCCGTTCCGGGTTGTAACGGCTTTTGGAAGCGGGCTGTGCGGCGGGCTGACCAATGACGATCAGGGCCAGCGGGATGACCTGCTCGGGCAGTTGGAACATTTTGGATGCTCCGGAGATTCTGTCTTCCAGCGGGTAAATGCCTGTCCAGACCGCGCCGAGTCCGAGGCCGTGAGCGGCAAGCAGAATGTTTTGTACGGCAGCGGAGCAGTCCTGCACCCAATAGCCTTTGTACTTTTCCAGCGAAAGGTCGCCGCAGACCAGCACTGCCACGGGCGCATTGGCAGCCATGGCGGCATAGGGGTTGAACTCTTTGACTTTTGCCAGCGTGTCCTTGTCGCGAATCACCACAAACTGCCAGGGCTGCGCATTGCCGGCACTGGGAGCCATCATGGCGGCTTCAAGAATCTGCTGCATCTGCTCGTCGCTGACGTCCTGATCCGTATACTTGCGTACGCTGCGACGGGTCAGCATGGCTTCAAATACGTCCATACCATTATCTCCTTTTTTGCTGCTGTGGAAAAAGAGTTACGAAGCGTTCTGGAGGGCTTTTCCAAGCCAGTCGATGTTTTCCGCGAGGTCGACCATGTTGCGCATGGCTTCTTCGTCCGCGGCGACATCGCCTTTGTCCAGACCGAATCCGAGATTCCAGTAGATCGAGCCGGGCACGATCATGCCGCTCATCAGAAACATGTGGTTGATGGAGTCAAAGACATTGATGGAACCTCCGCGCCTTGCCACCGCGACGGCTGCACCGATTTTGCGATGCAGTTTTCCTCCGTTGGCCAAACCCACGAACCCCGTACGGTCGAGCAGGGCCTTCATTTCTGCGGTCATGTCGGCAAAATAAGTGGGCGATCCCATGATGATGGCATCCGCGGCAAAAATCTTATCCAGACAGTCATTGAGAATGTCGTTGGTCACGACACAGTGACCGTCTTTGTTTTCTATACACTTGCAACAGGCGCGGCAACCGGCGATTTTTTTTCCGCCGACCTGTACGAGTTCTGTTTCCCATCCCGCGGCCTTGAGTGTATCCAAAGCCTTCTGCAACATAATTTCCGTATTTCCACCCTTTCTCGGGCTTCCGTTAAACGCGACTACTCGCATTGTTTTCCTCCTGAAGGTGTATTTGTCTTATTGATGAAAGTGAGCTACTGTACCGCAGCGAGCATTTTTTGCAAGTACTGTTATTTTTGTCCTATACTAACATAAAGTATAGTTTTAATAATTAAAGGATATTATATGCAGAAAGCATGTAAGATAAAAGAATTGGAAGGAAAGAAATACCATTGTTTCTTTGAGTTGACCCTGCAGGTCATCGGGGGAAAATGGAAGCCAGTCATTTTATATCACCTGGCGATGGATCCGGTACAACGCTTCAGCGATCTGCGTCGCGGCATGCCGGAAATCACTGAACGTATGCTGACGCGCCAGTTGCGGGAACTCGAGGCGGACAAGGTGGTGCATCGGGAAGTCTATCGCGAAGTGCCTCCGAGGGTGGAGTATTCGCTGACGGAAATGGGCGAAAGCCTGGTACCCATACTCAACAGCATGCGCGACTGGGGAGTGCAATACGAGCGGGCCATTGGTGGAGAAGGCCTTTTCGACGGGGAAGACTACGAGAGTGCCGAACCCGCGGAAGAATGCTGCTCTGCCGTGGAAGAGGCCTGAGCCTTTCAGACAGGCCTGGCGGCCTCAGGAACATCACGGGTAAGTTCCAAGCGTTCGCCCTTGTGCCGGAATCCCAGGCTTTCGCCCTGAAGCAGCGAATAGTGCGCCTGTTCCGGGGAGAGCGTTACTTCGAGAATGCAGCCGCGTACCTTGAGCTTGAAGCGCATCCGTTTCATGCCGGCAAGCGGCTTGGGATTGAAAGAGATATGTCCGTCGTCGTCGCGCATACCGGCGAAGCCGTAGACCATGACCATCCAGGTCGCCCCCATGGAAGCAATATGGAGTCCGTCCTGCGCATTTCCGCTGACATCTCCCAGATCCATGAGCGTCGCATAGTAGGCGTATTCGGCAGCTTTTTGCGAATCACCGATTTCAGCGGCGATGATGCTCTGGATGCCCACGGAAAGCGAGGAATCCCCCGTGGTTAGTTCGTCGTAAAAATCAAAGTTGCGTTTCTTTTGTTCCGTGGAAAATTCCTTGCTTAACAAAAACATGGCGAGGACCATGTCCGCCTGCTTGATGACCTGATGCCTGTAAATCACCAGCGGATGGTAGTGCAGCAGCAGAGGAAAGTTTTCCGGCGGTAGGGCATTCAGATCCCAGGGTTTTTTATGCAGAAAGTCCTCATCCTGCAGATGGATGCCCCGTTGCGCGTCGTAGGGTACGTACATGGCTTCGGCCGCACGTTCCCATCCCTCCGGTTCATCCGGTTCCAGTCCGGTTTTATCCAGCAGAGCCACATACGGGCCGGGAGCGTCATTGCGCATTTCGCGAACTACTTTTGCCGCATAGAAAAGGTTTTCCCTGGCCATCAGGTTTGTGAACAGGTTGTTGTCCACCACTGTCGTATATTCGTCCGGCCCGGTTACGCCGACTATACAGAACGCGCCGTCTTTCTCCTGTGAATAAAAGCCCAGGTCCGTCCACATCCGTGCGGTTTCGACCAGCATTTCGGCGCCGTATGCGTAGAGAAAATCCATGTCCCGAGTTGCTGTTACATAACGTTGCACCGCGTACATGATATCCGCGTTGATGTGATATTGGGCCGTGCCCGCCGCGTAGTAGGCACTGGCTTCATGTCCGTTGATTGTCCGCCAGGGGAAGAGGCAGCCCTTTTGCGAGAGTTTTCGGGCGCGCTTGCGGGCTCGCTCCAGCATGCTGTGGCGAAAAATCAGCTGGTTTCGCACGATACGCGGGTTGGTGTAGGTGAGGAAGGGCAGGACGTAAATTTCGCTATCCCAGAAGTAATGCCCTTCGTAGGCCTGCCCGGTGAGGCCTTTGGCCGGGATGCCGACGCCTTCGGCTCTGACCGAGGCCTGAAGCACCTGGTAAATGTTGAAGCGCAGAGCCTGTAAAATTTCGCCTGTGGTGACTTTGGCTACATCCGGGCGGGATTCCACCTGAATATCACTTTGCTCCCAGAATGCATCCAGATAGTTCCTTTGCTCCGCGGCCAGCGAATCGAATCCCTGTTTGCGGGCCCGTTTCAGAGAGCGATCCGTTCGCTCGCAGAGCTCTTCAGGTAAGGACTGGCGCGAACTGTGGTAGCTGATGTATTTGACGATACGGATGGCGCTTTCCGGTCTGGCATCGCAACTGAAAATTATTTTTGCGCCCTGATTGCCGATGCTGATGTCCGAGGCGAGTTCCGTATCCGAGGTGATTTCATGATCCATTCCGCAGGCCAGGGACATTCGGCTGGATTGCGTACGGAATCCCAGGCAGATCTGGAGATCATGATGTTCGTGAAATTGCTGTTCCAGGCAGCTTCTGTCAATGGCCGAGGCGTGTCTGGGGTCGTCGCTTGTGGCCGGGTCCGGGGGCGGTGCTATTTCGGAACTGATGACCACGGGCGCCCGTTGGTTACGCAGGGTTACTTCGTAGGACAGCATGGCGATATGCCTGTGCCGCAATGAAACCATGCGGGTGGAGCGTACGTCCACCAGTATTCCCGCCGGGGTTTCCCAAAGCAGCTTGCGGTCAAGCATTCCCCGCTGCATGTCCAGAGTACGCTCAAATTCGAGCAGGTTGGCGGTCGGCAGATATAAGGGTTCATCGTCCACGAAAAGGCGGATTCTGCGGGCGTCCGGAAGATTGAGCATTGTCTGGCCTGTTTTGGCAAAACCGTAGGCGTCCTCTCCGTAAATGATCGGCCAGGTCTCGTGGAATCCATTGACGAATACGCCATTTTCCACACAGGGGCTGCCTTCGTCAAAATTGCCCCGCATGCCCAGATATCCGTTGGAAGTGGAGAACACCGATTCCATGAGTCCCATCAGTTCGGGGTGGAAACGTTTTTCAACGATGCGCCATTCGTCATTGGGATAAATGTAGCTGGGCGGGGTAATACGGTTACGGTGGATCATAAGTCGTCCTGATTTTGGAAAAATGCCTGACAGTGATGTAATTTGTTGCTCAAATTGACAATGTGGAATTTCTAACATGTGTTGTATTTTTCTGCCACCCCAGGCGGGACAGTGTTTTTTTGAAAATAATTTTGTGATGCTGTCATCTTATCTACTATCTGTCTTCAGGCAGGCGGTTATTGTAGATGCAATACTGGCCGGAGTATGGTACCATGCAGAATATTTTTATTTTTCGGGCATCACATAGGGAAAACTGACATAAAACGGTTCTGGATATAAGAAGTAAGTCATTTGGGAAAAAGGTAGTTTTTATGAAGGGCAAAATTTTCGATGTACAAGTGCTGCGCCGGAAATGGCAGAAACATGGAAGATGACATGGCGATTCTGAAATCAAAACTATCCGCTCTGGATGGAAAAAATCTGAAAAGTGAAATCAAATTGAAAGAAACGCGACAATTATTGAAAAAAAGTTATGATGCTATTCCTGTAGCACTCCTTTTTTTAAGCCAGTCAAAAAATATTGTTGCATGCAATAGAGAGGCTCTGAAATTATTCATTTGCCAGGAAAAAGATTTGGTAGGTAGAAATATACTTGAATTGCTGGATAAAGATGAAATAAACATATTTATTACTCATTTAAGATTATGTGAAGAAGAGAATTCGACAGGTGAATTTACTTTTTATAGGAATGATAAATCAGCTCGCAGATGTATTGTGTCTACAAGTCTTTTTTCCGAATTTGATACATTAGAAATAGAGTATTGCTGTTCATTCAATGATATAACGCAGCAAAAGTACCTGTTTGAGCAAAAAGAAAAATCCGAGAAAAGATACAAACGGTTGGTGGAGAATGCCTACGACGGCATCATTCTAACAGATTCGGATGGTAAAATTATATCAGTCAACAATCGGAGTGTTGCCTCGCTGGGATATAGGCGGGACGAACTGCTTGGGCTTACCGTGGCGGACATTGTTGAAAATCTGGAGCTGGATGAATTCAGGACGCGGTGGGGAAACGTGCCCAATGATAGTCCATTTTATCTGCGCAGGGTACAGCGGCGCAAGGACGGTTCGACTTTTCCGGTTGAAGTCTGTGTCGTAAAATTTGTGGAAGAGGGAAAATCTTTTATTCTGGCCATGGTCAGGGACACCACCGAACGTGAGCAGTCGGAAAAAGCTCTGCGGGAGAGTGAGCAACGTTTTCGCCTGTTGTTTGAGTTATCCCCTGTGGGCATGGCGCTGGTGAGTCTGGACTACAGACTGCTTCATGCCAACAAAGCCTATTGCGATCTGGTAGGTTATTCGGAAGCGGAACTGCTCACTAAAACACTTGCGGATATAACCCATCCGGACGACCTGCAGCGCAATCTGGAACTGCAGCGCAAGCTCGGCACGGGTGAACTTGATAATTTTTATTTTGAAAAGCGCTTTATTCAAAAATCCGGTCAGGTGTCGCACGGTTTATTGATAGCCACAGTTGCGCATTCGCCCGAAGGCGTTCCTTTATATTTTCTTGGACAGGTTCTGGATATTACAGAACGATTGCACACGGAAAAACGGTTGCGTTGGTGGGCTCAAATTTTTGAACATGCGGAGTGGGGTATTTGTGTCATCAGTGCCGATGGCAGAACCATCGAACTGCATAATCCCGCAATTGCACGTATGTGGGGCTCAGATGGTGAAAATCTTGTTGGCCGCTCCACGTTATCTTTTCTTGCCGACAGTTCGGAATCCCTTTTGGAGGAACGCCGCCAAACAGTGATGCTTAAAGGTTCGCTCACCTGGGAGGAGCGGTTGCTCCGGAAAGACGGTGGAGAGTATGTCGCTCTGATAAATGTTTCGGCTATCAGGGAGGATGATGACCGTATCAGGCAGTTCATCATGAATGTTCAGGATATCACCACATTAAAAGCCACTGAGTTTGAATTGCTGCAGTCCAAAGAGGCATCCGAGGCTGCCAACCTGGCCAAGAGTGAATTTCTTGCCAACATGAGTCATGAAATACGTACGCCTTTGAATGGCATCTCCGGAATGCTGCAGTTGTTGCACAAGACGGAATTATCTGAAGAGCAGCTACAATATGTGATGATCGCCCTGGATTCGTGTAAAAACTTGACTGAGCTTCTCAGTGATATTCTGGACTTGTCGCGGATAGAGGCTGGAAAACTTGAACTTCAAGAGGACCTTTTTCAATTTTCCGATGCCTTGAAATCCGTGAGCAATATTTTTGAAAAGGCATCGAAAGATAAACAGCTGCGCTTTTCTCTGGAAACAGAACATGGGATTCCAGCTAAGCTGGTCGGGGATGCGATCCGGTTTAAGCAAATTTTATTTAATTTGATTGGCAATGCTATAAAGTTTACAGACGAAGGATATGTGACGGTTAAAATCAATTTGCTGACAGGACGGGAAACACAGGCAAATAGAATATGGTTGCAGGTTCGCGTATCCGATAGCGGTGTTGGAATTTCGGAAGACAAGGTCCATACTGTGTTTGACGCGTTCACACAGGCTGAAACGTCGTTCAGGCGCAAATATCAGGGGGCTGGCCTGGGGTTGAGCATCGTAAAGCGTCTGGTCGGCTTAATGGGCGGTGAGGTTTCGATCTCGAGCCGCTTGGGCGAAGGTACCACAGCGGAAGTGATTCTACCGTTTACCGTAAGCACGGATTTGCGAGGGAAAATTACAGGGGATGATATGGAAATACATGCGCTGGCCGTATCGCATAGAGTCTTGGTGGTTGAGGATGATCCGACAAATCAGCTGACCATCAAGCGTATGCTGCAAAAAGCCGGATGCGTTGTAAGCTGTGTTGAAAATGGGCAGGAGGCACTGGACACTTTGCGTGAACAGGATTTTGATTGCATCTTCATGGATATTCGCATGCCGGTGATGGACGGCGTTGAGGCGACCCGGATCATCAGGACCTCTCCTGAGTTCGCGGACAAGGCCGCAATCCCCATCGTGGCTTTGACCGCCTATGCCATGCAACAGGATCAGGAAAAGTTTTTAGCCGCAGGAATGGATGGATATCTGTCCAAACCAATTGAGATAGAAGCGCTGCTGGACATATTGGTGCAAAGCGTCAGTAAAGGAAAATGATCGAAACACCGTACAGTTCGTAAGGCTGCGTCTATTGCCCGCTCCACCATCGGAGCCCGAGACAGAGCAGCGCCGCCGTTTCCCAGCGCAGGATACGATCTCCAAGATTCACCGGTACAAAATTGCCGGCGGAAAGCGTATCTATTTCGCGCGGGCTGAACCCTCCTTCGGGCCCCACCACGAACAACACCTTGCGCGTATCCTTAAGCCTGGCGTAATCCAGAAGCTGAGGCTGCTCCCTTTCTTCCCAGAGAATGCAGGCCAGGTCGAATTCTTCGGCCGCAACGGCCAGTCCTTTTACTCCCTGTGGAATGGTGCGCAGTTCGGGCAACCAGGGGTTGGAACTTTGTTTTGCCCCTGCCACAAGCTGGCCGGACCAGTTTTCTTTGACCTCCGCCGGAACGTGTCCCTGCGTTCGGTCGGCCTGGTAAAACCAGATTCCCGTTGCCTCGAGTTCGACCGCCTTTTCCAGAAGCCAGCCGCGGCGAATGGCTTTGGACCACCCCAGCGCCAGCACTGTCTGCCGTTGGGGTCTGGGGATGGTCCGGATCTCCAGAGGACGCAGCCGGGCATTCTGCTTGTCGCAGGCAGTTATCTCGAAACTGCCTTCCCGGCCGGCTCCGTCGAAAAGACGTATGGTGTCTCCAGGCACTGCGCGCAGCACCTTGAGCAGGTGCCGGGCTTCTGTTCCGTCCAAAACGGCTTCCTGGTCATCCGCCGGCCAGTTTTCAGGATCAAGGTAAAAGGATCGCATTTGAAGGCAGCTTCGCTTCTTTTTTATTTAGCCGAGTTTCGCCCGGACCGATCCGTCGCGGTAAAAGGGCAGTTCCGAACGCCGCGCCTCCAGGCTTGTCTTAGCGGTACGCACTTCGAAAACCGGCGCGTCCGCATGGGCTGCGGCCACATAGGCCAAGGCAATGGCATGTCCCACGCTCGGTCCGAACGAGCCGCTGGTGACGCGTCCGATCTGTTCGCCGGAAGGCAGAAAGACCAGGTCGTCATGACGGGCGCTGCGGCGGCCGTCTATCTGCAGACCGATCAGTTGTTCCGTTAGGCGCTGGTCCGCGCCTTTTCCCACATACGCGGCTTCGGATTTGAGCAGCATGCCGAATCCGGCTTCGGACGGCGTATGGTTCTCATCCAGGTCCTGGCCGTACAGCGGCAGGCCGACTTCCAGCCGCAGCGTATCTCTTGCGCCCAGCCCCGCGGGTTCGAGCCGCGTGTCTTCCAGGCAGATGTTCCAGAAAGAAAGCGCAAGATCAGAAGGAAGATAGAATTCATAGCCGAGTTCACCGGTATAGCCCGTACGGCTGATAAGCAGCGGCTGGCCTTCGAATCTGGCTTTTTCGAAGCAAAAGTACTTCAGCCCTTTGAGGTTGAGGCCGAAGACATCACGGATGATTTCAAAGGACTTGGGGCCCTGAAGGTCGATTTTTGCGAAATCGTCCGTGGCGTTGAGCAGCTCAAGCCCTTCCGGGAGACGCGAACTGATGGTTTTGAAGTCAATATCGATACGCGCGCCGTTGACTACCAGCATATAGGCATCGGGTTCGAGGCAGTAAATGATCAGATCGTCAATGACGCCGCCCGCATCATTGAGCAGAAATCCGTACCGGCAGCGTCCGGGAGGCAGAGTCTCAAGGTTGTGCGTAACGCAGGCCGCAAGCGCATTTTTGGCATTTGCCCCTTGCAGAAGAAATTCGCCCATATGGCAGATGTCGAACAGCGATGCACTCGTACGCGTGTGTTTATGTTCTGCGAGGATCCCTTTGTATTGAATCGGCATGTTCCAGCCGGCGAAAGGGGCCATTTTTGCTTTATGTTCTTGGTGCCAGGAAGAAAGCGGCGTTTGTAAGAGCTCGGCCATGGAAATCTCCTGATACGGCCGGATGGGGCCGCAGATTGGGTGGAGTTGAAGAGACCCGGCGTCAACCGGTTTTTCGAAGCGTTGTTTCCGAATCGTCTCGGGATTTGCGAATCGCTTTTAACGCATCCACAAGAGAGACGAGTTTGCCGTAGGCGGTTCGGATTTTTCGTCCGTAGTTGGACAGTTCGCGTTCATTTTTTTTGAGATAACGGCGGGAAAGATATCCGTCGTTTAAGAGGATTTCGCCAAGATAAATGATCTGGCTGACAAGTTCTTTATTGTAATGAACCGCATCGAACTGCAGTTCCTGTAAGAGCTTGTTGGCATTGTTGAAGATTTCCAAATAATTAGAACTGTTAGCTCGCTTGCCGCCCTGGATGAGATCTTCCAGTTTACCGACTTTGCGCGCCTGGGCTATGTAGCTGTACTTAGAGATTACTTCCTGGCGCAGGTCGGACAATTCATTGAAATTGCTTTCATCAGAAAAAAGGTAACTATCCAGAACTTTGGCTATTTTATTAAAAAAATCATCACTGTAGCCGATTATCCGGCGTTGGTGTTTGGAAAGCCAGTAGTAGAGAAATTTCAGCCTGTTTTTGTCGCTGGCTGTGTCTTCGACAAGTTCAGTACGTTTATAGACGATCTTTCCCGTATATTCGCCGCGTACGATGTCGTTCAAGCGCAGGAACATGCTGTATGTATCTTTGATGATGTTGCATCCCGGAAGCACGGTGCCGTTTTTCGGGTGCAGAATTTCCTGGGATTCTACGGATAAAGCGCGTTCCTGGCGTACGTTGTTGGGGTTGAACTTGTGCTGGCGGTAGCGTACGCGCAGCAGCACCACACGGTTTTCCTGGTCTACAAAGTAGCCGCCTTGCTTAAGCCGCTCAATGACGTCCTGTTGCTCTTTTTCCACTTTGACAAGCGCAATTTTTTCCACGCGCGGGTACATGCGGCTGCTGGGATCCGCATAGAGCGTGGTGATGGTTCGGTCCGACTGGCCGAGAACGCGGATCAGAAATTTTTCTCCCATCTTGTGCAAGCGTCTGGCAAACAGCGCGCTGGATGTACGGCGTTCCGAAACAATGGGAAAGCCGTAGAGTTCCATGAGAAATTGATAGACGAAAAGCCGGTTGCGTTCATACACCGTATTGTCGCCGATTTTAAATTTGCCGATGCGCAGGCCGTAGCGTTTAATTTCGGCGTCGAGATCTGAAGGAAAGGACGCATAGACTCCCACCAGCGAAAAATTGCCGAAATCATCCGTGGCCAGTACATGCCCACGGTCCATCTGGAGCAGAAAGGATACCAGTTCGCCGTAATGGTCGAGGTCGGTAATGTCCGCATTGGCGAATTGTGAGGAAAACGAGCTGTGCAGATGTTTTGGGAGCCTGTTGAGCATGGTCTGCAGGTTGTTGTGCTGAACCGAATGCTCGAGAGGGCAAATAACACCGGAGTCATCAGGCGGTTGCTCGACCAAGTTGTGAATGATGTCGAACTGAAAAATTTCCTGAAAATAATTGACCGGTCTTTCGAAAGCCACAAGGCAGAAGCCCGGCAGTCCGGGGTATTCGTATACGTCGGATTCAAAAGAGGGCAGCAGTTCACGGGATTCCACAACGGGATAATCCGGCTGATTGAAATAGGGGTCTATCAGGCAAAAGCGGATGTGAATGATATCAAGAAACTGCTTGAGAGATTCAAGCGAACGAACACCAGACGCATCAAGGGAAGCAACAGGAAGCTCCAATTTGGAAACTTTCATTTGCTCAGTGCTTATGGTTTTGTTGCGCGTCGTATCCATGGCGTTTCTTTCTAACTCAATGCCGGTCGTTGCTGCATTGCCGCAGGACAAAAAGTCCTTGCGGCCGGGCCAATCTCCTTAATCAACAATTATCTATGCCATTTTTTTTGTTAAGTTTCAAACAAATCCTTTGGTATACGGGCCAGGAGTATGCCGACAGCGCAAATTTTACTTAAGACAGTCGAACGCAATTCCCTTGTCCGGAGCGAAAAAAGGACGATGTAAAAAAGATTCTGATGGCAACAACAGTATGGTTGACACATTCGTAAGGGCTGTAGCACTGCGATCCTGTAAAAGATCTGAAGATGTAAGAGAGCAAAAAGCCTTCAAGGCATGTCTATAATAGTAAAACAGGACTGGAAGCTAAGAGTCTGATGCGTTATTCAGGATTTCGGATCAATCTTCATATGCTCAATTTTGATGCATTTATTCATCACAACTTCCAATCCGGCTGCACGGGCTTTGTCCGCTGCAGCATTGTTGGCCAGTCCCAGCTGCATCCACACACTTGCCGCGCCGGCTGCGATGGCTTCGTCAACAACTTTGGCCAGCGCCTCAGGGCGGCGAAAAATGTTCACTATGTCGATGTGTTTGGGGACGGATTGCAGGTCGCTGTAACAAGGCAGGCCCAGCAGCTCCGAACAGCCCGGATTGATGGGAAAAACTTCGAATCCGTGCTTCATAAGGTAGGCTGTCACCATATGGCTGTCTTTATCCGGATTACTGGAAGCGCCGACCACGGCAATGGTTCGTGCGTTTTGCAACAGGGCACGGATTTCTTCCGTGGTGGCGTTGCTTTCGGGAAATTCACAGTTCACTAAAAGGTCTCCTTTGTGTTGGTTTCGTTCATGATCAGGCACAGACTTTCCTTCCAGGCGTCAATTTCGTCTGAAAAAAGTTTTGCGGGGAAATCCATGTTGCAGGACCTGCAAACTATACGCGCGGTTGCTCAGCGCCCCCTGAGTTCCTCCTGCGCACCGCAGAGCGGACATGGCGGACCGTCGGTTTCAGAACTTCGTTTTGATTGCGGCATTTGCTAACATGCGCGTGCGTTGCTGTCGAATTCTTCCAGGCGGCGTTGGATCCATCCGACCAGTATTTGCAAGCCGTTGTCCGTATATTTTACCCAGCCATCACTGTTGGGGAGTTTTATCTGGCCTCCGGATAAATGCAGAAAATGCAGGCCGAACTCCAGCCACCCCATAGGAGTACGTTGAATTCGGGTGGTCCTTGCCGGTAAAAAACATTCTATGGGGTTTTTCCAACCTATTTCGGGAAGCAGCATCCAGAGTTGTAGCCGGCAGTCTTCGTTCAGATAAGCCGCTGCTTCTGGAAAGCAGTGTGGTGAAAGTGAGATTTTAAGTCCTCCGGCGGAGATATTATGCAGCATGACCATGCAGTCTTTCCCTGGTGTCATTTCAAACAGGGTTGGTTGCGTCGTTAGTGTAGGATCAAATGAACCGTTGGATCCCGTAATCATGCCGGCTTTCCACGCACGCAACAGAGGACGGTGTTCTCTGGCCAGTCCGATACGGATATCTTTTCGGAGTTCGACTTTGTCCAGGCGTACGGGCAAAGTAGTCCGAACGATAACATGGTCTTTTTCCTGGAGGATATTTTCAACTCGCGAACTGAATTTGTAAATTTGAGACTGGATGTTCTTGTGGAATGTCAGGGCAAAAGTAGCTTGAAAAAGTTGTCCTTGCTGAACGGATTCAAGGCTTGCCCGGTCGAAGCATTGGAAATATAATTTTTCCCCTTCCGCTTCCATAATCTGAAATGTTGTGTCCGGTGTTTCGTCGAGATCTTTGTTGAAAAAAATTGCAAAAGGGGCATGTTGCTCCTTTGCAAGAAACAGATGATTTCGAATTTCTGATAAATCTTTTACGGATTTTCGGAATATACGGTTGAGAAGTTGCATAAGGGGAGCCCGGTATCATGTTATGGGGAAAAGTTGCTTTAGGAGGTGCAACTATGGCTTTTTTCCTGGAAAGACTCAAGGTATTATTGGAATCCCGTGAGCAACTGAATGCCGATGAACTCTTGGTGTAGCCAGCCGGCAGTATGCATTGGGGAACCTTGCGTCTGCCCTGAGAAGACTGCTGCAGCGCTCGTGTGAAAAGATTCCGAGGCCGGTTCAGCCACTGTACATGGGGCGTACTCGCAAAACAAAAAAAAGGATGGTATAAGCAGTACCTGATGTTGCGCAGGTTTTCGGCGTATTAATCCGAACATCCGGAGGAAACGTTGAGTTTCGTCAATGTAAACCATCTCAAGGAAGGCATGGTCCTGGCCGAAGACCTGTTTGCCTCCAAAAATCGTTTTCTGCTTGCCAAAGGCACAACGATTGTAGCCAAGCATATACGGATCATGAAATCCTGGGGGGTGACCGAGGCTAACATCATTGGAATCAGCCAGGCGGAAGCCGCTGCAGAAGCTGAATCCTCCCTGGATCCGCAAGTCATTACCAACAGCAAACAATACGTCGAAAAATTTTTCATTGAAAATCAGGAGCGCCCGGAGATAACAGGTGAACTCAAAAGGTTGTGCATGCTTCGGGCGGGACAGTTACTGGGAGCGGGGCAGGAATTACCCCAACCTTGGGTCAATACACCATACCTGAAACATGATGACGTTGAGATCAAAAAACACCCCAGGGGGACGTTTTCCGCCGGAGACCTGGTCAAGCGTCAAATTCAGTTCATTTCCTTTCCGGACATTTATTACCGGATTGTCGATGTTCTCAACGACCCGTTGAGTTCCGCATCGCATCTTGCAGAGGTTGTCAGCAAGGATCCCAGCCTTTCCACCAAGCTGCTTCGGTTGGTCAACAGCCCGTTTTACGGATTCCCATCTAAAATCGGTTCCATAACCAGGGCCATCAGCCTGATTGGTTCGGCGGATCTGACGAATCTGGCCATCGGTATCTCTGTCGTCAACAGTTTTAAAATGATTCCACCCGCATTGCTGGATGTGAAGGCTTTTTGGCGGCATTCTATCAGTTGCGGCGTTGCAGCGCGTACGCTGGCAGCGCAGAAGATGGGGCTGACGGAAGAGCGTTTTTTTGTGGCCGGTCTGATTCATGATATCGGGCGGCTGGTGCTGATAAAAGAGTGCCCGGATGATTTTCGCAATGCCATGGATCTGTGCCGGAAGGAGCGGATTCCATTGTACGCGGCGGAAAAGGAAATTTTTGGTTTTGACCACGCCATGGTGGGGAGTCTGTTGATGAAGGATTGGCGTTTTCCGTCCTCGCTGGAACGTCCGATCCGTTTTCATCATATGCCTGGAAAAGCCACCAGTACGCTGGAACCAGCGATTATCCACGTGGCGGATAGCATCGCCATAGCTTTGCAATTCGGTATGGGGGGATCCATACTGGTACCACCGCTGGATGCGGGAGCTTGCGATATTCTGGGCGTCACGAGCGGGTTGTTGGAGTATGTTTTTAGTCAGGCCGACAGACAAATCAACGAAATCCAGCGGATTTTTCTCGGCGAGGATTAGATTCATGAAATATGATGATCGTGTGGAGCTGTTGGAAAAAAAAATCGCCAGGCTGGCTGAAGAAAAAAATATTTATCTCAGCGCATTGGAGATGGCAACAACACTTGGTAATTTTGACCCCAAGCTGAGTAAATCGGAAAAGCCCACGTCGATTTTTCGGGAGACCATCACCCGTGTGTGTTCACTGATAAAGTTCAAAGCCGTGGCCATTTATCTGGTTGATGAGGACTCGAGCTTTTACCAGGAACTTTGTGAACCCGCCACTTTCAGCCACTATCTCGAGTCTGAGTCTGAAATACTCATGGAAGACGGGACGTTTGCCTGGGCTCTCTACCGAAACAAACACTCTTTGATCTCCAGCAGCGATAGGCGTGAAATCATGCTGCTGCACTCCATCAGCACGGCTTCCCGCCCCTGGGGTATGCTTATCGGCGTTATGGAGGCAGAGGACAAAGATGTTTATGATATTTCCTACCATCTTCTGACGAATATTTTGCTCTCCAGTGCCTACGCCATGGAAAGTTTCAGTCTGTACAGGGAGATCAGCGACGCCAAAACCAATCTGGAAGGCCAGGTTGCGGAAAGGACTTCTGCCATCAGGCATTCCAACGAACAGTTGCGTTTGGAAATCGCCGAGCGCGAGCGTGCGGAAGACGCCCTGCGAAGCAGCAATAAGCGTCTGGCGGAAGTTTTGGGGCAGACGCGCGAACTGGCCCGTGAGGCTGAAGTCGCCAACCGTTCCAAGGGTGAGTTTCTGGCGCGGATGAGTCATGAGATTCGTACGCCCATGAATACGATTCTGGGAATGGCCGAAATGCTCTGGGAGACCGGCCTGACGACCAGCCAGCGCGATTATGTCCGGAATTTCCGGTCAGCCGGAGAAATGCTGCTGGACATCATCAATGACATTCTCGATTTTTCCAAAATCGAGGCCGGGCAGATCATTCTGGAATCCGTCCCCTTCAATCTGCGTGAAGAAGTGGAAAATATCTGCAAGATGCTGGCCTTTCGGGCGTATGAAAAAGGCTTGGAAGTCATATTGGATATCGCACCCGATGTGCCCGAGCAACTGGTGGGCGATCCAAACCGGCTGGGCCAGATCCTCGTCAATCTCGTTGGGAATTCAATAAAATTCACGGAACAGGGAGCGATCACCCTGACCATAGCCAGAGAGGGGGGCTCCTCCGAGGCGGTGAAATTGCTGTTCAGCGTATCCGATACGGGGGTGGGCATCGCCGAGGAAAAGCAGAGCAGTATTTTTGAAAGATTCTCTCAGGCTGATTCCTCCACCACGCGGCAGTACGGTGGTACCGGACTGGGTCTGGCGATTTCCAAAAGTCTCGTGGAACGGATGGGGGGGGCGATCTGGGTGGAAAGCCGCCAGGACCAAGGCGCCACGTTTTTTTTCAATGTTTCACTGCCGCAGGCATGTTCCATGCTGCGTACTCCTGATCCCCATTTGGACGGGGTGCGTGTCCTGCTGGCGGTTGGAAACGGTTCGCTGGCTGAAGTGCTGGCCAGGCAGTTGGAAAGTGAAGGGATACGATGTTCCATTGAAACGGACTGCGACAGGGCTCTTGAACAATTGCGCGATGCTGCACGGCAGGGGCAGGGGTATGACGTTCTGCTTGTGGATTTTTCGTTGCCCCCATTGAATGGTCTGGATTTATTGGAGAAGTGTGAAACAGCCGTACCTGTCGTGCCGCCTGTGATCATGCTTTTCAGCGTGGTGGCGGACGGCAAGGATAAAGCCGCTGCGCTGAAGGCAGGAGTTGCCAGGTGTTTGACCAAGCCGGTCAGGAAAAAGGAATTGTTCAACGGATTGTATACGGCCTTGAACAGTGACGCCGCCAATGACGATGAAGAGCGGACGGATATTGAAACCCTTACGCTTCCGCCATTGCAAATTCTGATGGCTGAAGACCATGCGGCCAACCGTCGGGTGGTGGAGCTTTTTCTGATGGAGTCACCCGTGCTTTTGGACATGGCCGTGAACGGGGAAGAGGCGGTCCGGATGTTCAAAGCGGGGGATTACGATCTGGTATTGATGGATATTGAGATGCCCTTGCTCGATGGCTATGAGGCCACCCGGCGTATCCGGGATTGGGAAAAGGAGCATGAGCTGGAGGCTGTGCCCATTGTCGCCCTGACCGCCCACGCGTTGCAGGAACATCGCCAGCGCAGCCAGGAGGCCGGATGTTCGGGCTTTCTCACCAAGCCGATTAAAAAAAAGGTGCTTTATGAGGCCATAGCCGGGTGCATGAACCCGGGCTTTGCCCCCGGATACAGCCAGGGAGGCAAGGAGGCCTCTGAAAAAAGCAATCCGGACAATGAAATAGCAATGGATACTGATCTGGTGCAACCACCTGAAGAGGTTGCCGAACTCATTCCCGAGTTCATGGTATCCATGCGTGAAGATGTCAAAAATTTGCGGGAGGCTTTGCTAAAGGCGGATTTTTCTACGGTTCGCCGGATAGGGCACAGCCACAAGGGGGTGGCCCTGGTGTATGGTTTCGAACGCATCAGCAAAGCCGGCCTGGTGTTGCAACAAGCTGCCGAGCAGCAGGATGCCGCTGCATGCGCGCACCTCATCGAGCAGTTGTCCGACTACCTGGACCACGTCCGTATTGCCGGATATCAGACTCCGTAAGCTTTCTTCCTTCGTACGACGTTCAATACGTTTTCCTTTTTTACCAAAAAAAAGGAGGACTCCCGAAGGAATCCTCCCTTGAATACGCAGTTGGGGGCTGTGTTTAGTACATGCCGCCCATGCCGCCCATTCCGCCCATTCCGCCGGGCATGGGGGGCATATCTTTTTTGGCTTCGGGCTTTTCAGCAATGGCAGCTTCGGTGGTCAGCAGCAGGGAAGCTACGCTGGCCGCGTTCTGCAGAGCGATACGGGTAACCTTTTTCGGGTCGATAACACCGGCCTTGATCAGGTCTTCGTATTCGCCGGTGGCGGCATTGAAACCGTCGCCTTCTTTGCCGTTGATAACTTTTTCCAGAACGATGGCGCCTTCGAAACCGGCGTTGCAGGAGATCATCCGCAGGGGCTCTTCGCCGGCGCGGCGGATGATGGCGATGCCAGCGGCTTCGTCATCGTCTGCAGGCTTGATATCTTCCAGGGCGCTCAGGCAGCGCACCAGGGCGACACCGCCGCCAGGAACAATGCCTTCTTCCACGGCAGCGCGGGTGGCGTTCAGAGCGTCTTCAACCCGGGCTTTCTTTTCTTTCATTTCGGTCTCAGTGGCAGCGCCGACATTGATGACGGCTACGCCGCCAACGATCTTGGCCAGGCGTTCCTGCAGCTTTTCGCGGTCGTAATCGCTGGTGGTGTCGTCGATCTGAGCGCGGATCTGCTTGATACGGGCTTTGATGTCGTCGCCGGAGCCGGCGCCGTCAACAACGGTGGTGTTTTCTTTGTCCACAACGATACGCTTGGCGGTGCCGAGGTCGTTGAGGGTAACGTTCTCGAGCTTGACGCCGAGATCTTCGGAAACAACCGTACCGCCGGTGAGGATGGCGATGTCTTCGAGCATGGCCTTGCGGCGTTCGCCAAAGCCGGGAGCCTTGACAGCCACAACGGACAGGGTGCCGCGCAGTTTGTTGACAACCAGCGTAGCCAGGGCTTCGCCTTCAACATCTTCAGCGATAATCACCAGGGGTCTGCTCATTTTGGCAACCTGCTCGAGAACGGGCAGCAGGTCTTTCATGTTGGAAACCTTTTTCTCATTGATGAGAATCAAGGGCTCGTCCAGCTCGCAGACCATCTTTTCGGTGTCGGTTACGAAGTAAGGGGAGAGGTAACCGCGGTCGAACTGCATACCTTCAACAACTTCCAGGCTGGTCTCGAGGCCTTTGGCTTCTTCAACCGTGATAACGCCTTCCTTGCCGACCTTGCTCATGGCGTCGGCAATGATGTTGCCGATGGTGGCGTCGTTGTTGGCGGAAATGGTGCCGACCTGAGCGATTTCTTTCTGGTCGCGGGTGTCTTTGCTCAGCTTGGACAGTTCGGCGACGATGGTCTCAACGGCTTTGTCGATACCGCGCTTGATGGCCATGGGGTTGCGGCCGGCGGCAACGAGCTTTACGCCTTCGTTGAAAATAGACTGGGCCAGGATGGTGGCAGTGGTGGTGCCGTCACCGGCAACGTCGCTGGTCTTGCTGGCGACTTCCTTGACCATCTGGGCGCCCATGTTTTCAAATTTATCTTCGAGTTCGATTTCCTTGGCAACGGTAACACCGTCTTTGGTGATAACGGGGGAGCCGAAGGATTTTTCGATAACAACGTTACGGCCTTTGGGGCCGAGGGTTACCTTAACGGCATTGGCCAGTTTGTCTACGCCGCGCTGCAGACGCTCACGGCACTTGGTATCAAAAAGAATTTCTTTAGCAGGCATTAGTTGGGCCTCCTTGCGTAAGTATCTTTAAATATGTGATCTGAACAAATGGTGAAAAGGAATTATTCAATGATGGCCAGGATGTCGTCCTCACGCATAACGAGGAACTCTTCACCATCGATTTTGATCTCGGTGCCGGCGTACTTGTTGAACAGAACGGTGTCGCCAACCTTGACGTTCATGGCAATGATCTTGCCATCATCGGCGGCCTTACCGGGGCCAACCGCAGTCACTTCACCACGCTGGGGTTTTTCTTTGGCGGTTTCAGGAATGATGATACCACCCTGGGTCTTTTCTTCGCTTTCAAGGCGCTTGACCATTACGCGGTCAGACAGCGGCTTCAGGTTCATAATGACTCCTCCGTAAGGTTTTGTTTACTGTTAGCACTCGCCATTGAAGAGTGCTAGTGATCATGTCGAGGCGAATATACACATTTACTTTTTGAAGGCAAGTCTTTTTTGATTCATTTTGAATGAAAAATTTTCTCGCCTTCAATTACCAAATGAAATTCCGTTATACTTCCTTGATAAATGAATTGTGACCGAAAGGTCGGACAGTCGGGCCAGGCAGCAGCGGCAGACGCGCTTCTCCGTATCGCCCGCTCAGGAGAATGAATAATGTCTTTCTGGCAGCTGGCAAGGGGGAAACAGGCTTTTTTTTTGTTCATGTAGGCTTAGATTCTTTAACTCATTGAATTATTGACTTTTATTTCTACAGGGAAACTCAAGTTTTCAAAAGCCCGGACATCGATAATAAATAAAAAAGTATGATACTTGAAAAACGATGCGGAAAAACCATTCCGTTCTTGACAGTGATATTCCGCGCCATGTATTGGGCAAGACTTAATACATATTAAGACGACAACTTATTATTGTTTACTGAAAAAATAAGAGGGTAGCTCCATTATGAATCTGCTATCTTTACAAAAAAAATGGTTAATAACAGGATGCCTTTTATGTTGTTTGTTGCTTTTTGCTGCTGCAGGCTTCGCCGCGGACCAAAAAGAACAGGCAGCTAAAAGCAAAACTCCCTCCATGCCTCCGGCGGTTGTTGTAACCGCAAAAGCCGTTGGCGGGGCCATAGCGCCGCAGACTGAGTATATCGGCACCGTGTATTTTCCCGAGGTTTCGGATGTGGCGTCCGAGGTTGTGGGGCGTGTAGCCAAAATCGAATTCGAGGAAGGCCAGCGGGTCAAGCAGGGAGATGTGCTGGTGGTGCTTTCCAAGGATCTTGTCAAGAAAGAGCTGGAATCCGCCCAGGCCAGCCATAAAGCGGTACTGTCATCTCTGGAAAACGCGCGTATCGAGTTGGAGCGAACCAAGAAGCTGTTTAAATCCAAAAGCGTGACTGCCCAGGAATATGACGAAGATCGTTTCCTGGTTGAAAAGCTTGAGTTTGAAGCCATGAGTTTGGCGCATGAATCCGAGCGGCTGTCCCTGCGCCTGGCCAAGGCAACAACATACGCGCCCTTTGACGGAGTAGTGCTGGAAAAAAAGGTGGCCCGCGGGGAATGGCTGCAGATCGGCTCCGTAATAGGGGTATTGGCAAGAGACGACGTGGTGGACGTGCTCGTGGATGTGCAGCAGTCCTTGCTGCAATATCTCAAGCCCGGGATGAAGATTCCGCTCAAGGTGGCCGGTAGGGAACTGGGAGGCGAATTGATTGCCGTCATTCCGGATGGAGACCAGGCAACTCGGACTTTTCCGGTGAAAATTCGGGTCGCCAACCCAGGCGTTCTGGCCCAGGGGATGGAAGCCAAAGCCATGATCCCTGCCGGGAATCCGCAGGAATCCGTGATGGTACCGCGCGACGCGGTATTGCTTACGCCCCAGGGGCAGGTGGTCTGGGTGGTCACGGACGGCACGGCCATGGCCGTACCGGTTAAAATTCTTTCTTTTGTGGATCAGCAGGCCGCGGTGCAGAGCCTGAACCCCGCATTTGCTTTCAAGCCGGGGGACAATGTCGTAATCAAGGGGAATGAACGCTTGCGTCCGGGGCAACCCGTCATAGACGGCGCAGCCGCAGCTTCCGGCCAACAATAAGGATCCCGTACGGGCGAGAATACCTAATGGATTTCATCAATTTTTCCATCAAAAATCCTGTTCCGGTCATCGTCATTGTCATTCTGGTGGTGCTGTTCGGAATGATTGGTCTTGGCACCTTGCCCTATCAGCTCAGTCCCACGGTGACCACGCCGGAAATTTCCGTAACCACGGTCTGGACCGGCGCGACTCCTTATGAGGTGGAAAGCGAGATCATTGAAGAACAGGAAAAGGTTCTCAAGGGCATTCCGGGCCTGACCTCCCTGGAAAGCCAGTCCTACAATAATCAGGGCGAAATTTCTCTTGAATTCAAGATCGGCACGAATATCGATGACGCGTTGCTGCGGGTATCCAACAAGCTCAACGAGGTCTCGAGTTATCCGGACAATGCGGAAAAACCGGTTATCAGCGCTACGGGAGCTTCGGCGTCTCCGATAATCTGGGTCATTCTCAAAACATTGCCGGAGAACAAACGTCCCATCGACACCTACCGTACGTATTTTGAAGAAGACGTGCGGCAGCACCTCGAACGCGTCAGCGGAGTGGCGGATCTTTTTGTTTTCGGCGGTACGGAATCGGAAATGCACGTGGTGGTGGATCCGCAGAAGCTGGCCGCCTATCAATTGACCATTGATACAATCATTTCCGTATTGCAAAGCGAAAACGTCACAGTCTCGGCCGGAACCATGGGCGTGGGGCGGCGGGATTTCCGTATCAGGACCCTGGGCGAGTTTCTTTCTCCCGCTGACATTGCAAATGTCGTGATATCCTCCACGGGGCGCAAGCGTTTGACCATTGGCGACGTGGCCAAGGTCGACTACGGGTACGAAGACGAAACCGTGGCCATGCTGAGTAACGGCCAAAAAGGCATTGTCTGCGGTGTACGGCCTGAAACGGGAGCCAACGTACTGGACGTCACGGACCAGGTGCAGGCCGTGGTCAACAAGCTCAATGACGGACAGCTCAAAGAACAGGGGCTGTATTTTGACTGGAACTACGACCAGAGGCCCTACATTAACGGCGCCATCGAACTGGTTAAAAAGAATATTCTTATCGGCGGCGCATTGGCTATCATTGTACTGCTGATTTTTCTGCAGTCCATTTCCGCTACTGTGATCGTCGGCATAGCCATTCCCATCAGCGTCATCGGCACTTTCATGTTTCTCAGCCTGTTCGGGCGCAATCTCAATGTCGTCAGTCTCGCGGGTATTTCGTTCGCCGTAGGCATGCTGGTGGACAATGCCATTGTGGTTCTGGAGAACGTGGACCGGCACCGCAAGATGGGCAAAAAGCCTTTCCAGGCAGCCTATGACGGGGCGAAAGAGGTCTGGGGCGCGGTTATGGCCTCCACCGCGACCACTGTGGCCGTGTTTCTGCCAGTTATTTTCATGGAGCAGGAAGCCGGGCAGTTGTTCAAGGATATCGCCATCGCGGTGACCAGCGCCATTCTGTTGAGCATGTTCGTTTCCATTTCGGTTATCCCGATGATGGCCAAGCAGCTGTATACGCTTTCCGGGCCGAAAAAACAGCGGCGTTCGCCTCTGAACTGGCTGGGCGGGTGGTTCAGTGCTCTGATTATGGGACTGTTACAGCTGGCCTTGTGGAAATGGTTTACCAGAGTCCTGACCATTTGCATGCTGACTGCCCTGGCCATCTGGTCGGCCTGGATGTTTTTCCCCAAGCTCGAATATCTGCCGCAGGGCAACCGCAATCTTTTGCTGAATATTTTGATTCCCCCGCCAGGACTTTCGTACGACGAACGGATGGATATTGGCGAATATATTTATTCCCGCCTGGAGCCTTTTGAAGGCAAGGACGAATACCAGGGAATGCCCGGCATCTCCAACCTGTTTTATGTGGGAGCGGACAGGATCATGCTGTTCGGCATCATCAGTACGCAGGAACAGCAGGCCGGCAAGTTGATTCCTTATCTGAGCAAGCTCCTGTTCTCCATACCAGGCATGTACGGGGTCAGTATTCAGGCCGGTATTTTTCAGGAAGGCCTGGGCGAAGGCCGCAATGTGGACGTGGATATTTCCGGCCCGAATCTGGAGCAGATTGTCGGCGGCGCGGGTGCCATGTTCGGAGCGTTGCGCCAGGCCATTCCCAACGTACAGGTACGTCCGGTGCCTTCGCTCGAGTTGCTGTATCCGGAAATCAAGCTGCTGCCGGACAGAGATCGGGTCAAGTCCGCCGGCTTGAGCACCGAGTCACTGGGCATTGCCGTGGACGTACTCATGAACGGCCGGATTATCGGTGATTTCAAAGAGCGCAACGGTAAAAAAATCGACTTGCGGGTCAAGGCAGAAGGGCCGCGTCTGGATACGCCCGAGAAATTATACAACGAGTTACTGGTGGTTCCGGGAGGAAGGCTGTTGCCTGTTTCCTCTCTGGCCGACCTGGAACGGACCACCGGCATTACGCAGATTCGCCATCTGGAGCGGCAACGGACCATTACTCTGCAGGTGACGCCTCCGCCGGATATGCCGTTGCAGGCCGCCATGGAAAAAATCGCTGACGACCTGGTGCCCAAGTTGCGCAATGGCCCGCTCAAGGGGCTGGACGTTCGCCTGAGCGGCGCCGCCGACAAGCTGACCGAAACCTGGGGCGCCCTGCAATGGAATTTTCTGCTTGCTCTGATCATCACCTATTTGTTGATGAGCGCATTGTTCGGTAACTTCATTTATCCGTTCGTGATTCTGTTTACCGTACCGCTGGCTGCCGCGGGAGGCATTCTGGGACTCGAACTGCAGAATATGTTCATTGCGCCGCAGTCTATGGACATTCTGACCATGCTTGGTTTCGTCATTTTGATCGGTGTGGTGGTCAACAACGCCATTCTCATTGTGCACCAGTCTCTGAACAATATCCGTTACCAGGGAATGGCGCACAAAGAAGCCGTAGTTGATTCGGTCCGGACGCGTATCCGGCCTATTTTCATGAGCGCCTGTACGTCGATTTTCGGTATGCTGCCGCTGACTATCGCCCCCGGCCCCGGATCAGAGCTTTATCGCGGTCTTGGAAGCGTGGTGCTTGGTGGTCTGGCCATTTCAACAATTTTTACTGTCTTCCTGATACCTGCTCTGTTGCTTTTCTTCATAGGTATGGAAAAGATCCCAGATCAGAATCAGGCGTAGATTTCTTTTCATGCGAATGTAAAAAGAGGCAGTCTGTACAGATTGCCTCTTTTTTTGGGACAAGTGGGATTGCCAGTCTTTGCGGTTCGGCGTCGGTGTATTGTTGCAGCCATGGAGCAAAAAAAACATTAGTAGATCGTTTCCAGCTGCTACGGCAAGTTTTCAGTTCATAATGTCCACTCCTTGCAGTAAGAAACGTATCGTGCTATTGAAATTATCCCTGGAAAATTTAATATTCGAATGGCTTTGAAAACAGTCGCGTCCAGCTTTCAACACCAGGTAGTGAAAGGGATCGGGTTGGTTGATGGAACAGTCAGAAACAATCTTAATAGTCGAGGACGACAGGGTTTCCGCATTATCGATACGAAGGCAACTTGAGAACATCGGGTATCAGGTGGTCGGTGTTGTCGATACGGGAGAAAAAGCGCTGGATGTTGTCGTAGAGGCACATCCGTCGCTGATTCTGATGGATATCGTGCTGGACGGCGGCCTGGACGGCATCGAAACAACAAGGCTGCTGCGCGAAAAACATGACGTACCTGTGGTCTATCTGACGGCACATACCGAGCCCGAAATACTCAGACGGGCAGTGCAGACAACTCCTTACGGCTTTATTGTCAAACCTCCGCAGACGAGCTGGCTGGAATCCACCATAAAAATGGCCCTGCATAATCACCGGACCGAGGTGGCAAGAAGGCAGAGTGAGGAAAAATACCGTCGCCTGTTCGATGAGATGCTCAATGGCTTCGCCATTTGCGAGATTGTCTGCAACGACCAGGGAGAAGCCGTCGATTTTATTTTTTTAGAAGTAAACCCCGCCTTTGAAAAAAGTGTCGGCATCAGCCGTTCCGACCTGCTCAAATATTCGGCGAAAAAAAATATCCCGGATGTTGAATCTATCTGGGTTGATATTTTCGGCAAAGTCGCTTTGGAACAGGAATCCGTACGTTTCGTCGGCTTTTTGGGCACACTGAACCGCTATTTCGATGTCGCGGCCTATAATGTTTCCGAGAAGCGCTTTGCCGTAATTCTCAATGATATTTCCGATCAAAAACGTGCTCAGGCCAAGCTGCAGCACTCCATCTACCATGATGCGCTGACCAATCTGCCCAACCGTACCCATTGCATCGAACGTATCCGGGGAACGGACGAACGCGCCCAGCGTGAAAAAAAACGCTTTGCCATTTTATTTCTGGATATTGATCGCTTTAAAATCATTAACGACAGTCTCGGACATACGGTCGGGGACAAGTTATTGAAGGAAGTCGGACTGCAGTTTCTGCACCAGATCGGCCCCATGGATACGGTCGCCCGTGTTGGGGGCGACGAATTCGTACTCGTTCTCTCCAGCGTTTCCACAACGGAAGAAGCGCTGGAACGCGCCCATATGATCAAGCGGGATTTTGACCTGCCGCTCAAGGTATTGGGGCATCAGATTTTTACCAACGTCAGCATCGGCATTGTTCTCGGACCGTTGGAACAGGGCAGTCCGGAAGACCTGCTGCGTTTCGCCAACATGGCGATGAACCAGGCCAAGGAGCATGGCGAACCGCACATCAAGGTTTTCGACTGGTCCATGCACGAACGTGCGGCCAAGCAGCTGGACATGGAAACCGGCCTGCGTATGGCTCTGGACAACAACGAGTTCGAACTGTTCTACCAGCCGATTATCGCACTGAGCCAGAAAAGACTTGCCGGCTTCGAAGCCTTGCTGCGCTGGAAGCGCAAAGGAAACGGCATCATTTCCCCGGTGGAGTTCGTGCCCATCCTCGAAAATACTGGCATGATCATCCCCGTGGGATACTGGGTGATTCGCGATGCCTGCGAAACCATCTGCAAATGGAAACAGCGTTTGCCGCAGAACGACCCCCTGAGCGTCAATGTCAATCTTTCAGCCAAACAGTTCGCTGATCCGGAGCTGGTCTATAAGTTGTCCAGGATCATGAACGAAACGCACATTATGCCCAGTTGGCTGAAAATTGAATTGACCGAGTCCGTTGTCATGGAGAATCCCAACATTGCGGTACGTACGCTGCGTGCGCTTAAAGAGCTTGGGGTGGGCATCTGTGTTGATGATTTCGGCACGGGATATTCGTCTCTGAATTACTTGCAGAAACTTCCGCTTGATACGCTGAAAGTGGACCGCAGCTTTGTCAGCTCAATGGACGTTCACGCCAACTATGTCATCGTCAAGACCGTCATCAGCCTGGCGCACAGCCTGGGCCTCGACGTGACCGCGGAAGGGATTGAAACCTCCGACCAGTACAATACGCTGGTGGATCTTAATTGCCAGAACGGCCAGGGATACCTGTTTTCACGTCCTGTGGAAAAAAGTGTCGCCGAACGTTTGCTGTTTGAGCAGGACACTATTCCCTATCCGGAATAGATTTCGCCGGAGCGGAGCATTTGCAGCCCGCGTCTTTTGCGAGAGCGAGTACTACTAAAAGCGTTGCAGGCTCGCCGGGCTTTCTCCTTGCGGCGTTACTTCAAAGTTCTGTCCCTGCGCGGCTGCCCGCAGCCGTTCCAGCACATAACCTTTCCAGGTCAGAATCAAGCCCGAACCTGTGACTCCTTCCGTATGGACGATGGTCTGATTGGGAAAATCCACCGTAAAAAGGTTGGGTTCGCCCCCACGGCTGAATTTGAGCACATAGACTTCGCGTCCGGACTGCTCGACAACAAACTGAATCATGATTTTCGCCATTTCGGAAGGGCCGAAATCAGGAGGTTTGGCCCCCAGGTCACGGACCGCCGCGGTGGAGAGCAGTTCAACCTGCGGTTGCAGCGTCACGGAAGGGGGAGGAGGGGCAGGAGCGGGCGCTTCCGGCGTACTGCCGACATAAACCCCGGCGAGAAACACCAGCATCAGAATCAAAGCCGCAATACCGGCCTGCCAGAGTGTTGTTTTGGTGAAGAACGGTTCGAGGTCCGCCAGCGAGTCGCACAGTTTACGTACACTGCTGGTTCGGTATTCCAAACGCTCGATGGGGCGCGAATAGTCGGAAGATTGCACGGGGCTTTGACCGGCCTGCCCGGAGACAGACGCCTGGTTGCCGGGAACGGCAGAAGCACTTCCGGGAGAAATAGCGGAAGGGCTTTCGAATTCGAACTGCGGTTCCTCGTTGAGAAAAGGCTCGGGATCCTGCGTTTGCAAAGTGGAGACGATATCTTCCAGTTCCAGGATGTCATCCGCCGGGCTGGGGTCCTGAGGCTGGGGCGGAGCAGCGGGAACGGGCCGTTTTTTTATTGGTTTTGACGGAGGAATGAGCGTTTTTTTGCTGGCTTTTACAGGTTGCGCATGCGCTGGCCGGGGAGCCGCCGGACGGGGCGGATAATTGGCCGCAGCGGGAGCGGAAGCAGCTTTATTTCCTGCGGCAGGCTTGGCCTGGACGGGGCTTTGCGCGTTCGCCGGATTCTTTTTCATGGATTCGGGCATGCGGTTTCCCATGTTGTTTCGGGTGTCGGAGCACGGATAATGGTAACTACCTAACAGAGCAGAGAGCGTTTGTCATCAATCAGTCTGTTACGTGAAAGTGGAAAAGTGGCTACATTACGCATTCCGAACCTGAGCTATTCCTTTTCGTACTGATATTCCTTCCGGCATGATATGCAACCAAGCTTTGACAGAATGGCCGTAGCGGATTAAAAATATCACTTTTATGAACTTCATGGCTCGAGCTACGTTCTTGAAAGGGAACCGGGCCCAGTGAAACGGCCGGATGTGTAGAAACGACCTCCACGGGTTTGAAATGGCCTTGCCAGCTGAAGCGACACCACAACTCAATATTTTAGGAGCGGCAGGGAGATGAGTGAAGAAAAATTCCCACGGTTACGACGTTTGCCGCCTTATGTTTTTGCTCAGGTGAACGACCTGAAGATGAAGCTGAGGCGTCAAAACATTGATATTGTTGACCTAGGCATGGGCAACCCGGACTTGCCCACGCCGCAGCATATCGTGGACAAGCTCGTGGAAGCAGCACAGAAACCGGTGAACCACCGCTACTCTGTTTCTCGGGGCATTCCGAATCTTCGCCGGGCCATTTGTGACTGGTACCAGCGCAGGTTTGACGTATTTCTGGATCCTGATTCAGAAGCCATAGTCACCATGGGGGCAAAAGAAGGCTTGTCGCACCTGGCGCTGGCCATGCTTTCGCCGGGCGACGTGGTGTTTTCCCCGGATCCGGCCTATCCCATTCATCCCTACGCCTCCATCATCGCCGGTGCGGACGTCAGACGGATTCCCGTTGGCCGGGGAAGAGATTTTTTTGAAGACCTGCTGACTGCAACGCGTCAGACATGGCCGCAGCCCAAGCTGCTGATACTGTGTTATCCGCATAATCCCACCACGGAAGTTGTGGATGTAAATTTCTTCCAGAAAATTGTGGATTTTGCCAAAGAGCATAATATATACGTGATTCACGATCTGGCCTATGCCGACCTGGCCTTTGACGGCTACAAGCCGCCGAGTTTTCTGCAGGCCAAAGGCGCCAAGGACGTGGGCGTTGAATTTTTTTCACTGACCAAAAGTTATTCCATGGCCGGCTGGCGTGTGGGGTTCTGCTGCGGCAACAGGGAAATGGTTCATGCCCTGCAACGCATTAAAAGTTATCTGGACTACGGCATTTTTCAGCCCATTCAGATCGCGTCCATTGTCGCACTCAACGGGCCGCAGGAGTGTGTTGCTGAAATGTGCAACACCTATCAGCAACGTCGTGATGTGCTTATTGACGGACTGAATCGGATTGGTTGGGAAGTGCCGCCGCCCAAGGCCACCATGTTTGTCTGGGCGCAAATTCCGGAACCTTTTCGGGCCATGGGATCCGTGGAATTTTCCAAGTTGCTGCTGACTGAAGGCGGAGTTGCCGTATCGCCCGGTTTGGGATTCGGCCATTTCAGTGATGATTACGTACGGTTCGCGTTGATTGAAAATCACATGCGGACGCAACAGGCCGTACGTGGCATCAAACACGTCTTAGAAGGAGGAGGCATCTGTGCCGAAAAAGGATAAGCTTGTTCTGGGGCTCGCCGGCTTGGGGACTGTGGGCGGCGGTGTTGTTGCGCTGCTCAAAAAAAACAAAGACTGGATCGCCCAGCGTACGGGCGTGGAAGTCATCCTCAAAACCATTCTTGGCCGCGAGCACCATCGCGCGCGTGTAGAAGCCGAGACCAATGCGGCTTTTACGTTGGACATGCAAAGCATGGTCAACGATCCGGAGATCGATGTCGTCCTCGAACTTGTGGGCGGAACGACCTTTGCGCGCGAACTGATCACCGCCGCATTGAAAGCGGGAAAACATGTGGTCACCGCAAACAAGGCTCTGCTGGCCGAATATGGGGATGAACTGTTTCCTCTGGCCGCGGCGAACAATCTGCATCTGTGTTTTGATGCCAGTGTCGCCGGGGGTATTCCCACCGTGCAGACCCTCAAGGGCGGACTGATCGCAAATCGGATCAGCAAGTTTATGGGTATCCTTAACGGTACTGCCAATTTCATTTTGAGCAATATGAGTGAAACCGGCATGAGTTTTGACGTCGCACTGAAGCTGGCCCAGGAAAAGGGCTACGCCGAAGCCGATCCCACGCTGGATATTGAGGGAATCGATGCGGCGCACAAACTTGTGTTGCTTATCCAGCTCGCATTCGGCAAGCGCTATCCCATGGAGAAACTTCCCATCTGGGGAGTGAGCATCGTAAGCCCCATGGATATCGCCTACGCCAAGGAGTTCGGATATAAAATCAAACTGATCGCCCAGGCTCAGGACGTGGGCGGAAAAATAGAAGCCGGTGTGTTTCCAGCATTGATAGATGCGGATTCGCAACTGGCAGCGGTGGAGGGCTCGTTCAACGCCATCCTTTTGGAAGGCAATGCCGGGCCCATCATGCTGCATGGTTATGGCGCGGGCGACCTGCCCACGGCCAGCGCCGTGCTTGCGGATGTGTTGGGAATTGCAGAGCGACCGGAGCCCAATAATATCGGTTTTCAGGGAGGCGTACTGCCTGAAGCCGAGATTATGGACCTGGATGAAGCCGTGTCCAGGCACTACCTGCGTTTCAATGTGCAGGATCGTCCCGGTCTGCTTCGAGATCTGGGCAGCGTCATGGCTCGCCACGATATCAGCCTGGCCCAGGTCGTACAGAAGGGCAAGGACACGGGTGAGGGCGTTCCGCTGGTCTTTCTGACACATCGGACTACAGCCAGACAAATTCATGCGGCAATGCGCGAGGCCGAATCCCTCGGACTGCATACGTCGCCGATAATGCACTACCGGATATTGTAATGTTGCCGAAATTGCTGTTTTTGATTGCCGACGGTATGGGCGATTGGCCCGTGGACGCGTTGGGAGGAAAAACGCCTTTGATGTCCGCCAATACGCCCCACATGGACGCGTTGGCGGCCAAAGGGCTCATGGGGCGCTGCCGGACAGTGCCCCAGGGCATGCCTCCTGGTTCGGACGTTGCCAACATGGCCCTCATGGGATTCGATCCGGCCAAATACCATACGGGGCGCGGTCCCATAGAGGCCGCGGCTCAAGGTTTGAAGCTGGATCCGGACGATCTGGTCTGGCGTATGAATATTGTCACTGTCAGCGAATACGGACCCGGCGGAATGATGCGCGACTATGCCGCCGGACATCCTGACAATGCGGATGCGCGCCAGCTGGTGTTGGAACTGCAAAAGCGCCTTGGGAACGAGAAGTTTACTTTTTATCCCGGCGTCCAGTACCGCCATTTACTGGTGCAGCGCGGCGGCGCAAAGCAGCCGGAGGCCCGGCTGGATATCAATCCGCCCCATGACATTCTGGACAAACCTCTGGCGGACGATCTGGCTGCCTATGGCGGTTGCCGGGAACTCAACGATCTGCTGCAGGCCGCGGCGGCCATACTGGCCGAGCCCGTCAACAAGACCAAAGCCAATGCGGTCTGGCCCTGGGGCCAGGGAAGTCCTCTGCTTTTGCCGGACTTCGCAGCTACCTACGGGATACGCGGAGCAGTGGTCTCGGCTGTGGATCTGGTCAACGGCCTGGGACGCGCCGCCGGAATGGAGGTGCTGGAGGTCGAAGGCGCCACGGGTTTGCTGGACACCAATTATGAAGGTAAAGTCGCGGCTGCACTTGCTTTTCTGGAGCAGGGTGATTATGTCTATCTGCATGTGGAGGCCCCTGATGAATGCGGCCATGCCGGAAATTCCGCCGATAAAATCGAGTCCATCGAACGATTCGATTCGCGGATCCTGGCGCCGCTGCAGAAGGCCTTGCCGGATGCGGCATTTGTTCTGACCTGCGATCATTTTACGCCCATCGTGGAGCGTACGCATGTGTCGGATCCAGTGCCTTTTGTTGTGTCATGGCCCGGATGCGATCCTAACCATAAAGCGGTAACCTTTGACGAACGGACAGCCGCTGAAATTCCTCTGTTGCTGGAGCCCGGTCATATGTTCATGCAGTGGGTTCTGGAACGATTAAGCGAATCTTCATGGTAAAAATCGACGATTTCCCCCGACCCGAGTGCTGGTACGCCCATTATGTTTCCTACGGAGAAACTGATGCCATGGGAGTGGTCTATTATGGAGAATATCTCCATTATTTTGAACGCTCCCGCGGCTTGTTCATACGCGAACGCGGCATGAGCTACGCGGAGGTCGAACAGCGGGGTATTTTTCTGCCCGTTCGCGAAGCCCATTGCCGTTACCGTTCGCCCGCCCGTTATGACGACATGATCTGGGTACGGGTTGGGATTGCCGAATGGAATCGTGCATCCATCTTATTTTCATATGAAATCTACGATGCGTCCAAAGAAAAATTGCTGGCCACCGGCAGCACGCAGCATGCCTGCGTCAATACCGAGCACAAGCCCGTACGTATTCCCGAATGGTTCCGGCAGATGTTTCTTGAGGGCGAAAATTAGTAGAAGCTCCGGGACGGCCGCAGCAGTTTGTCCGCGTCGTCCCCTTATAAGTGAACCTTTCCATGCCATCTTCTCAATCTTTGCGTTATGATGTCCATACCCATGCCTTTCATCCCAAAATCGCCGACAAAGTTGTAGCCCAGCTGCACGAGCACTATGATATAAAGCCCGAAGGCACAGGCCTCATCGAGGATCTGCTTGTCCGCGAGCGTCAGGCGGGTGTGGATAAATTTGTTGTACTGTGCGCGGCCACGGCCCCGGCGCAGGTGATTCCCGCCAATAACTGGATCATCGAGCTGCAGGAAAAGTATGACGAAGTCATTGGCTTCGGCACGTTGCACCCGGAATATAAAGACTGGGAAAAAGAGGTGGAACGTTTGAAACGGGCCGGTATTATCGGGCTCAAGTTCCACCCGGAATTCCAGGGTTTTTGGATGGATGATCCCAGGTTGCTGCCTCTGATGGAAGCGACGCATAAGGATTTTATCTATATTTTCCATGTGGGGGACCGCGCCGCGCCCAAAGACAACCCCTCCTGTCCGATCAAACTGGCGGCTCTTGCGCGGCAGTTCCCGGACGCCCGGATCATCGCCGCTCATTTCGGGGGGTATCTCCATTGGAAGTGGGCGCTCGAAGAGCTTGTGGGAACAAATGTCTACCTGGACACCTCCAGCTCGCTGTCCTTTATTCCTGACGACATGCTGCAGGCCATAATGGACAGACATCCTTTCGAACGTTTGCTTTTCGGCAGTGATTTTCCGGTCTTCGATCCGGTGCTGGAAGTCGAACGGGCCCAACGCCGGATGCACCTTTCCGACAGCCGGCTGGAAGCTCTGATGGGCAATGCCGGGGAGCTGTTCTCGGCTTAGAAACTACCAGGCCGGCGATGAAATATCTGAAAAGCCGCCCCCATGACATGAGGGCGGCTTTTTGTTTCTACGAACTGGGGTACCCGGACACCGGAGTTTTATGCTTCTTTGCTAAAACAACTGCTTCAACAGGTATTCTTCCTGGTCCGGAACGGCGTCGCGGTTGTAGTCGTACTGTTTGTAGCTTTGCTGGTAGGCTTTGTCGGACTCGTAGGTCATGCCGCCGTCCGAGTAGAGAAAATCCTCTTCATAAAAGCGCTGCTGCGCGTTGACGTCAAAGGGCAGGTAGTAGTCGGCATTGGTATTCCAGGATGCCACATGGCGGAAAACGATGTTCGGCGGCACTTTGAAATCCTGCGCAGGATAATTCTGCTCCACGGCCAGGCGGTAGTCCAGCCAGATGGGCAGGGCGGCGGTGGAACCGGTTTCCTTGCGGCCCATGGGGGCGACCTGATCAAACCCCACGTAGACTCCAGTGAGCAGATAAGGGGTGAAGCCGATGAACCAAGCATCCTGCTCGTCATTGGTGGTGCCTGTTTTTCCGGCCACCGGGCGGTTTAATTTTCGAGCCTTGGCGCCCGTGCCCCGGCGTACGACTTCCTTGAGCATGCTGGCCATGATGAAGGCGTTTTGCGGACTGATAGCTTCCACGGATTTGGGGGTAGATTTGTAGATTTCTTTACCGGAGTTGTCTTTGATGGATAAAACCAGCCTGGGGATGATGTAACTGCCGTCACGCGCGAAGGCCGTATAGGCCTGGCAGAGATTGAGCGGTGTAACGCCGATGGCGCCCAGGCAGATGGGCAGAAAGGGCTGAAAATCGCCCACAAGTCCGAGGGTGTGCGCTCGTTTGATGACATTTTCAATGCCGATCATGTCCGCAACGCGTACGGTGACCAGATTTTTGGATTTTGCCAGGGCCGTGGCCAGCAACATGGGGCCGGCGTAATCTCCGGAATAGTTTTTAGGACTCCAGGTCTTGTTGGTGCTGGGGTCGTAGTAGGAAACCGCTTCGTCGTTGACCACCGAGGCCGGGGAAAAACCCATATCCATGGCCGTGGAGTAGACGATGGGTTTAAAAGCCGAGCCGGGCTGCCGGATGGCCTGGGTGGCGCGGTTGAACTGGCTTCGCTTAAAATCATAGCCACCCACCAGGGCCATCACGTCTCCGTTGACCGGATCCAGCGATACCAGTGCTCCTTCCACTTTTGGGCGCTGTTCCAAAGAAAGTTCCAGCGGGGTGCCCTGCCTGGGCGGCGCAATGAGCGAGGCCCAGACCACATCGCCCGGATGCAGTACGTCGGTGGCGTTCGTGATTTTTCTGGCGCCCTGGGACGAGACTTCCGGGTTGGGCGTACGGCACCAGCTCATGGTTTTGACGTCGATATAGCCGGCGCGTTTTCCCACCAGAACCTTGGCCCCTTTTTTGTCCACTTCACTGACCAGGGCTTTGACCCACTGGCCGTTTTTAATATCTTTGTACTGTTCGTCCTGGGCGAGTAAAAAAGGTGTGATTTGAGACGCCTGCAGCGTACGGACAGGGCCTCGCCAACCGCGGCGTTTTGAAGAGTCTTCGAGGCCTTTGCGCAGCGCCTGCTCGGCTGCGGCCTGGTGCTCGAGGTCAATGGTCGTATAGACCTGCAGCCCACTTTCGTAGAGCAGATCCTCTCCCGACGGCGCGTCATTGCCGTTACGGCCGGGCAAATTCATTTTCGGGAGGTTTTCAATGAGCCAGCGCCGGACTTCTTCGAGGTAATAGGCCCCGATTGTCCAGGACGGATCAGGCATGGTCTTGTATTCGAGAGGTTCGTCAATTGCCTGGTCGTATTCCTGCTGCGTGATCCAGTTCAGTTCGAGCATCCGGCCGAGTACGTATCTCTGTCTGTTTTTTGCCTCATCCGGAAAACGAAACGGATTATAGCGGGAGGGGGCTTTGGGCAATCCGGCGAGTACGGCGGATTCGGCAAGGTCCAGTTCGTCGGCATGTTTGCCGAAATAGGTCCTCGCTGCGGCTTCGACTCCGTACGCTCCGGCGCCGAGGAATATTTCATTGAGGTAAATGGCCAGGATTTCGTCCTTGCCCATTTGTTGTTCAAGCCGGTAGGCCAGAATCGCTTCCTTGATTTTGCGCGCGAAACTCTTTTCCGAAGTCAGCAGCAGGCGTTTGACCACTTGCTGGGTAATGGTGCTGCCGCCTTGGACAATGTCACCTGCAGTGATGTTTTTGGTCATTGCACGAAAAATGGCCGTCAGGTCGATGCCTTCATGCTCGTAAAAAGAGCTGTCTTCAGCGGCGAGAAAGGCCTTGAGCACAAAGGGGGACATCTTGCTCAGGGGTTCGAGAAAGCGCATTTCACGGTACAGATAGCCGAGTACGCTGCCGTCTTTGGCGTAAACCGTGGTAACCAGGGGCGGGCGGTAGTCCCAGATGCGTCCAAGACCGCTTTGCTCGTCGATTTTGCTTTCCTTTCCCCCCTGGTGAAGCAGAAGAGAAGAGGCATTGACAGTGCCGGGCATGGATTGCAGCAGTAAGGACAACAGAAAAAAAATAAGGATCCGGCGTACGCTAGCCATGAGACGGCTCCTCAGCCGGACCGGCAGTGACGTTTATGGTGAACTGTTTCATAAAATTGGAGATTTTTTTGTACAGGTCCAGATTGCCCAAAGGGAGCGGTTCTTTTCGTTCCACTTCCACGGAAAGTGCGCCGGGCGATTGCAGAAATTCAATGACCTCTTCCATGGTGTGTATGGCGTTTTCATTGCCACTGGCCCGTGCGGTTTCAATGTCCGAGCGCAGCCCGCTGATCAGAAACTGGATGCTTTCCTTTTCTTCCACGGCGGCAATTTCCACAATTTTGCGCATCAGGGATTTGTCATCATAGGCCAGGTACATGTCCTCAACCACCAGATTGTCGAAGACGTCGCCGATCTGCTTTTTAGCCACGGCGGCCTGCACCGCGTCGATGTCCACGCCTTTAATATTCACCCGTACGCGAAAATGGCCGAGGGTCGGAATATCGACCTCGAACCAATTGAGCTGAATCAACTGCTTGGCCTTATCCAGACGGTAGTCCAGGTTGATGTCCGCCTTGATGACTTTGTAGCCAAGATCATTGAGTTCGGTATAGTGGCTCCCGAAATTTGTTTCATCCACTGGGATGGTGATCCCTTTGACGGCAACTTTGGCGTACTGGGGCTTGCGCGGGTGACGAATGTCCAGGTCCTGGACGAGAATCCGGTCGACATCGAATTTGCGCCCTTTGAGCAGGGAGAGTTTTACGTCGTTGACCGCCAGTTCTCTGTCCATGACATTAATGTCCAGAGATTTGTAATCGATTTCTGACTTAGTCTTTTGGGCCACTTTGGCGACCACATCGCGGACTTTGGCGTCTACAAGGCGCGTGGCATAATATTTCCCGGCAAAGACCAGGCCGATGAGCAAGGCCAGGACCATGCCGATGAGAATGAGGCGTTTCATAGGGGATACGCTGATTCCTAAAGATGAGCCGTTTCCGAAGGCGTTGGGTTATTATCGAATTGGGACATGCTTGAGAGTTTTATTATTGATTCTTTCAGATTTTCTGTCAATCTGCAGGCAAAGATTTGAAACAGGAGTTGACTACTTTTAGTCGTTCCGCGCTGTTTATAGCGTACTTTAATTGCGCAACACTTTGCAATCATATGGATTTTTTATGAAAATAAATTGTTTACTGTTTCGGGGACTGGTTGCTGTGCTGCTGTCCGGTCTGTTTGCCACAGCTGCGGAAAGCGCCGGACCGTGGCACGATTTGCAGGTAAAACTCGAAAATGACGGTTTCAGTCGCTCCTCGTTGCAGAAACTCTTCGGCAGGCCGGAGATGCGTTATGATCCGGCTCCCATGCGGGGAAAGCTGCGGGTGTTGCAAAAAAAGTATTTCGGTACCTACCGTACGCGGCGCGCGCAGCAAGCCTTGTCCCGCCTGGGATACGACATTGGCAAAGTCGACGGTGTGTATGGGGCGAAAACCGCAACTGCCATCAAGGCCTACCAGAAATCCCGCAAACTGGATGCGGACGGCGTGCCTTCCGACGCCTTGTTCGACGCTTTTGCCAAAGATCTGAACCAAACCGCGGATACCAGTTGGGGAACAGGCGTATACAAGGCAGTACGCAGCCAGCCGCGCTTGGCCGAGGCGCGAGAGTTCGTCATTGCCCACTGGCCCGTGTTTCACGCCATGACCGAACAGTACGGAGTGCCGTGGGAAGTGGTGGCCGGCATACTTGCTGTGGAAACACGGGTGGGGCACTTTTTGGGAACGCGTTCGCCTCTGGTGACTCTGGCGAGCATGGCCTCCTGCAATGATCTTTCCTGTGCGAAAACCTATTTCCGTAAAGGCTCGTTGTCTTCCAGCGAGCTGTCCTGGTTGAAAATCACCGTACGACAGCGTTCGGATTGGGCCTATGACGAACTCAAGGCTTTGCTGACCTATTGTACGCAGAACAAACTGGACCCTTTGAATATGCCGGGGTCCATATACGGGGCTTTCGGCATCGGCCAGTTCATGCCCAGCAGCGTGCTGCGATTCGGCGTTGACGGAGACAAAGACGGCGACGTGGATCTGTTTTCCGTACCTGATGCGGTTTTTTCCGTGGGTGCCTATCTGCATGGCCACGGATGGGAAGGAGACATGAGCAGCCTGAGCAAAAAAAGGAGCGTTCTTTTTGCCTACAATCACAGCCAGCGGTACGTAAATTCCATCCTGGAGGTGGCCGCGCAAATGACCCGGTCATTTTCCTTGCCGGAGATGAAAACAGGCTCGCCGCAGAAAACGGTTCGGGTGTCAGATGCCGGCGGCCTGCTCAAAGCCCTGGCGCCGGATACCCGTCTGCTGCTTGCGCCGGGTATCTACGACCTGAACACGGCGCGCGGATTCGCGAGCAATTACGTACGCTGCGGTCGCAATGCCGAGGGCTTTCTGCTCGAACTAAAGGGGTTGCGCAATGTAAGCATCCTGGCGGAACGGGGTGCTTTGCTGAACGCGGGCGAGGGTGGTTTGACGCTGCATATTGCGGATTCGCAGGAGGTGCTGCTGGACGGACTGCAGATTATGAGCGGATCCGGAAGATCCGCTTTGCTGGAGTTGCAGCGGACCGGTCAGACCAGGATAGTCAACTGCCGTTTGCAGGGCGGCGGACTACGCTGTTCCGAATCCAAAAAGATTACTTTTGCCAATACACTGCTGCATTCGGTGCAAGAGCCGGGAATACAGCTGGTAGATACGCAATCCGTTGTTTTGCAGAATATGGTTGTCCGCTCAGTCCGTTCGGATAAGCTGCTGGTATTGCGGGATTCCAGCAAAGTGGAAGTGGCGGGATGCTATTTGTATGACAACGGCAACTCGGCCAAAACAGGTGCGCTGTTTGACATACTCGGCGGCGGCACGGGCAGCGAAATGCGTGAGTCGTGTCTGATGGATAACCGTTTTGGCGTATTCTCCTCAATTAGGGGAGTTCCGCGTACCGTTGGTAACTATCTGCGCGGGAATACGTTTAAAGCGCCATGATGGCGGTAATACGGCTCAAGAACCTGCTGCGGCGGGTCCTTGAGCCGCTGGAAACGTCAGCTTTTAGTATTCAGAAGAATCGATCCGCTGTTTTCTTTGATTTTCCAGCCATGCTGCTCCAGTTCTTTACGCGCCGTATCGCTGAAGCGGCCTGTGACCCAGAACAATTTGTGCCCGTCTTTGATTTTCAGCTCTTTTGCCTTGCCATCCGCGGCTTTGATGAATTTTTCGAGTTGGGGAGACCAGATCACGTAATCCAGGGGCGTGTTGAACAACAGGTTGCCCTTGGCAGTGACGGCCAGTGAGATGTTGTTGAGCGCGACGAAGCGTTCAAGACGTTCGACTTTTCTGTCGTAGGCCAGCTGGAGATCCGCCATACGCTGCAGCAGGTAGGCCTGGTTGGGCGTGCTGGGAAACATGGCCAGGTTCAGAAAGGCGATGCGGTCTTTGGTGTTTTTCAGTTCGTCCAGGGCCGCCACAAGCACGGTCTGATCCGTGGGTGAATAGATGTTTTTATTGATGAAAGCGTCGGCCATGTCTGCAGTTGCACCCATACGCAGCAGTTTTTCGCGGTTCATGATCCGCAGGTCCGTGGGCGGTTTGCTTCTCAGCGCGTCGTTAAGTTTTTTTCCGGTTCCGGATGTGGTCAGGATCATTCCAGCGGTTCCAGGCACGAACGCCAGAGCGGCGCCCACACCCAGGCCGCCGAAATAATCGGCCCTGGCAACGGTTGCAAGCTCGTCCTGCAAAGCCTTGTTGCGCGAATAGGGATCTACGCCGTAATCCACCGCGATTTCCCGTTTTGTTTTGGAATATCCGGCTATGTTTTCCAGAGCGCTGCCCTCGGTGTCGCTTTTTTTGCTGCGCATGGCCTCTCCGGCCCTGTCAAAGACTTTTCCCAAGCCTGAAACGGCGCCTTTGACGGTCTCCCCCGGGTCCGTAAACAGGTTGATCAGCCCGTCAACAGCTCCATCTCCGGCCTCGACGGCGGAATCACCGGCGACTTTTTCAGTGTCGGCTTTGCGCAAGGCCGCAATGGCGGCCAGTTCGGGAATCAGTTTTCCCAGCGACATGGTCGACACCGGTTTGAACGTGCCGAAAGGAGAGGTGACCGTGTACTGGTTGGTGAAGCCATTGTTGATAACGGTTTCAGCAACTTCAAAGTAGGGCCCCTTGATCATGTTTTTAGGGAGTACCTGAGAAGCTTTGAGTTTCGGAGGTTGTTCGTACGCCTGTCCTTTTTGTGGCAAGGAGGCGAAGAGGAGCAACACGGCCGGAAGGAGCAATAGCAAACGGTAGCGCATGGAGATCTCGCAGTGTTTTCGGTTAATGGAAAGCACTTCGTTTTAACAGATCACAGAAAAAAAACGCAAGAGCGAATAGGGCTCCGTCCGGCTTTTATTAGGACTCCCGGTCAGCCGGATGCAGCAGCCCGAGCAACAGGCAGTAGAGCCAGCAGACCTGCGGATGCAGCAATCCGTCATAGACCTGGAAATGAAGAATTCCGGCAGTCAGAGGAATGAAAAGAGTGATGGGATGGGGATGCAGCAGGCCTCCATGGGGGCTATGCGCCGCGTTGCGCAACATTTTGAGCATTCGGATATACAGCGCGGCCAAAGCTCCTGCCAGCAAAATGGCGAACGGAAACCCCAGCGAAGAGGCAAAGGTCAGGAAAATATTTTCCGAAACCCGGATGCGCTTCAGCGTCCAGGCGAATTTTTCTTTGGTCACATGGGGGTAGTGGATGGAGTAGTTTTCGAGATAACTCTCGCGTTTGACAAACAATCCGGAGCCGAGCAAGGGGTGCTGCATGGCGATATGCCAGGAAAAGGGATAGTTTTCCAGGCGATAATACGCGGGTTCGCCGGTAAGCTTCATGCGTTTTTCCGGAAAGAGAGCAAAATAGCCGGCCCCGATGACAATGAAGACGGCTGCGGCTACCAGAAACCAGCGCAGGGGTACAAAGCCAAAGGCCAGGGCCACACCGGTGACGGCAATGGGCATGAATACGGCCGAACGCAGTCCGCTGAGAAAAAAAACGAAAAAACACAGACTGATGAGCAGCAATCCGATGGTCCGGTGCGGGCGTTGTTTTGAAAGCAGCAGTACCAGAGGGGCGAAGGATAGCAGCAGGCCGACGCTGACCTGCGGGTGGCGGAATTCATCGAAAAAAAAGTGAACACTGCCATATCCCAGATATCCGACAATCTGCATGATCAGAAAAATCGCGAAAAGTCCGGAGCAGAAAAGCGTAAAATGGGCTCTGGAAAGGGGGGTACGCAACAGCAGACGGGCGCACCAGTATCCGCCCAGTCCGGAACTCAGAAGCACCAGACCGCGAATCTGCGAGTGAAGGGGAATGGGGCTTGCCAGTCCGCTGCAAACGGCCAGGATGGTTAAAAGCAGGGATATGCCCACTTCGTACCGATTGGGGCGGGCGCTTTTTTTATCTGCAAGTATCCAGGCGGAAATAAGGCTCAGGGAACAAATAATACCGGCAAAAATATTGATGTGCCGGTGGCCGTCTATAATTGCATAGGGCTGGCGAACAACTGCCTGAAAGGTGGTGAACAGCATGAGGGCCAAGGCGAGTTTCTCCCAGGACGCAAGATCGGGAAAACAACGTCCTGCACGCTGCAACAAAAAGTTGTAAAGCCTTTTCATGGGCGATGGTACCTTTGCGAAGACGCCTGGAAAGGTTCATTGCCCGGCGCCAAAGAGTCTTTCAACTGTGTTATTCGAGCCCCAGCTGCGAAAGCAGGTCGTCGATGTTGTCCTGGGAAACGTCTGAGACGGGCCCTTTGAGCTCGCTGACTTTTTGCTTGGTTTCTCTCTGGAGTTCGTCCAGGTCCTTGTCGGGGGCTTCTTCTCTGGCTTTGATGATAAGTCCTGTGGACACGTACAGATCAAAGACGGTGGTTTCAATCTTTTTCAGGGCGCCGATGATTTTTTTGATGCGTTGCCCGGTCAGATCCTGGAAGCTCAACGATGTCATGATGTTGATGAGATTTTCTCCGAGTTCATCATTGATGGAGATGAGCTCGCTGATGGCGGGATTGGAGCGCCTGGTTTTGCGAAGGCCGTTGAGATGTTCGGAGGCACGGTTCTGCAGATCGATATGTTTTTCCACGATGTCCATTATTTCCACAGTGGCTCTTTCAATGGTCTGCAGGATTTCATCCAGTTGTTCGGAAGCTTCGGAAAACAGTTTATCCGCACGCTGCTGGGTCATGACAGCGGATGAGTTTTCGGGTTTTGTGGCGTCGGAAATTTCTTTGTAGATGGATTGCAATCCGGTGCGCATATCGTCACTGATACGGCGATAAAATTCACTTTCGATGAGGGCTTTGGTCAGATTGGTACTCAGTTCTTTTTCAATGATTTCGCCGATGGATTTCTGGATACCCTCTACAACCTGCTGGGTAACCTGTTCCATGATCTGATTCATGAGATTCTGCTGGTCAATCATAAGCCCTCCTGGTTTTCTAAGCAGCGGAAAAAAGCCCTCAGGACCATTTTTTTTCCCGAATAATACGTCGTTCTTCCTGAATAACAAATCGAACTACAGTTTCCAGATCTTGCTCACGAATACGTGTAAAATTCAGACGCCAAAACTTGTCGTCACTGATGTCAGCAGCAACAGCGGAGTTCTCAGGAGAACTTAGAGTCAATCTGCCAATGGCCCCGGCAAGACGCAACGGAATACGGCACAGAACGAGTATGACTTCAACGTAGGATCCTTCTGTAAACGGATGGTCGCTGCTAAAGCGTATTCCCCCGCCGCCAACTTCCGTACAGCGGGCTTCGATGGGAAAAGCCTGCCGCAAGTCGTCCATGGAGAGCATTCCGAGGATGCTGTCCAGTTTGTTGTTCATTTCGATCAAAAAGGACGCCACGGCCTCTGGAAGACCGGAACTGAGTGAATTTTCCAGTGTGTCATGCGCAAAAGCGGTAAATTCATAATACCGCGACGGACTGTCAGCCTGGGGCAATTCACGCAGCCATACCGGCAGATGGGTTGCAATGCTGGAATATTCGCGGTTTTCCGGAGCCATCACCAGTGTCCGTTTTCAATCTCCAGCTGCATGGCCTTCACCGGACAAATACGCACGCACAATCCGCAGGCGGAACAGCGTTCCGTCTCATGAACGATTGTGAACTTCGCTTTGTCCATATGCAGCGCCCCATTGGGGCAGATGGCAGTACAGAGCCCGCAGTTCACGCAGATATCCTTATCTCGAAAAATTTTTTGCGCAGGATCACTGATTTTGATTCCGCGCTCCTTCAGATAGGCGATTCCCTTGCGGCAGTTATCCTCTTCCCCGCTGATCTCAATGGTCATGTAGCCTTCCTTGCGGGGAGTGATCTGAGCCTGCAGTATGCTGAAATTAATGTCGTAAAGCCGGACGAGGTTGCTGATCACAGGCTTGTCGACCATGTCCGAAGGAAAATTGAGAATAATAATTTTTCGAAAGGCTTTAATGATATCGTTCATGTTGTTGGTCCAGCCGGGCCCCGAATGCCAGGGACTCGAAATCAGTTTGAATTTTTCAGAAATTCCTCTGCGCGTTGTGCTTCAGGCGTGTTGGGATACTTCTTGATGAGATCGTTGAGCACAACTCTGCCGGCTTCCGTACGCTTGATGATGATAAACGAGATTCCTTGCTTGAGCATGGCGCTGCGGTATTTAGGACTGTTTTGGTATTTATGGATGATCTCGTTGTAAGAAAGAATGGCTTTGGGGTAATCGCGCATCTGGTAATAGGATTCTCCCTGCCAGAAGATGGCATTGGAAACCAAGGAGTTTTGAGGATATTTATCCGCAAATTCTTTCCAGGTGGCCTGGGCAGCCTGGTAGTTCTGTTCGTTGAAAAGCTTGAGAGCCTTGTCGTACAGGGCCTGGGCCGGGTCCACCGGTGCTTGCTCCGGGGTGGTGGCGACAGGCGGAGTCACGGGCGTTACCGGGGTCTGCGTGCCGGTTGCGTCGGTGGCGCCGGGCTGCAAGCCGGGTTGCGCACCAGGAACGGGCAGCTCGGGGCCGGCCGGATATGCAGGCTCAGGGGCTTTGACTTCAAGGCGATGATGGAGCTCATTGATACGGCCTTCGAGTTTGTTCATCCGGGTCTGCAGCTGGTCGATCTGCAAGGACTGGTCGGCTTGAATTTTACGAAGTTGTTCCAGGCTGTTGATACGTTGTTCCTGCGACATGGTGCGGTTTTGCAGGGTCTGAACATCATCAGTCCGCGCGCAGGCTCCCAGAAGAAAGGCCAGGCAGGCCAGCAGAGCAATGGATTTAGATAACTTCATGGGCTACTCCCTTGCAACGTAAATGATTGTTACTTCTGTTGCGTTGATTGCGTACTCAATTGGTATCCGGTTGCTGCGGATCCGGTTTTCTGCTGCGGCGCATGCCGAAGAACAGATATCCCAGTCCGCCAAACACAGGAATAAAGATGGCGATGCCGATCCAGATCATTTTTTCCTGCACACTTGGAAAGTCTCTGTGATAGACGTGCCAAATAGACCACAAATTCGGTACGATGGGAACAAAAAATAATGCCAGGTACAAAACAAGGTACTCTGGAGGCTGTTTTGCAAGAAATTCGAGTATAGGCATGCAGGCAACTCCGCGAAAATTACTTGTGGGCGTCCTGACGGTACAGAGCAAAGATCAACAGGCCGGCTCCGACGGTAATGGCGCTGTCGGCAACGTTAAACGCCGGCCAATGGTAAGCACCCACGTAGACGTCCAGAAAGTCGACCACCAGTCCCGTATGCAGGCGATCAACCAGGTTACCCACAGCTCCGCCAAGGATCAAGCCCAGCCCGGTGAGAAAAAACGGACCGGCCGTTTTGCTCAGTTTGACAATGAACAAAATGACGAAAACGGCCAGAATCTTGATGCCGATAAAAAAATACCGCTGCCAGCTGATGTCGCTGCTGTTCAGAAAACCAAAAGCCGCCCCCCGGTTGAGTACGTACACGAGATCGAAAAAATCGGGAATAACCTGAATAGGCTTTCCTGGAACGATCGTACGCACCACCCAGAATTTGGTCAGTTGGTCCAGCAGGACAATCAAGCCGGCCAACGGTATCACGCGCACCAAGCGCGCGCCAAAACTGTCTTTCACGCTACCATCCGTTATTCGTCGTCATCCATTGGAAGATCTTTGATAACGGCCGCGCATCTCGGACAAATGTCCGGACGGCGCGAATCAGTGCCGAGTTCTTCGCTCAGGGTCCAGCACCGGGCGCATTTATCTCCGCTTGCGGCGAACACGCCGACTTTCAGTCCGGTCAGCTCCTCGGACGCATGGCACTGGTCATCGGCCTGCTCCAGCGGCAGAGTTTCGACTCTGGACACGATCAATACTTCTTTGAGGTCCGCGCCGCTGTCCGCAACCGCTTTCTGCAGCGCTTCATCCAGATACAACTTTACATGGGCGTCGAGCGAATGGCCGATGGTTCCGGATTTACGGTACGGTTCGATGGCTTTGGTGACCTCGGAGCGAAGTTCCGCAATAGTATCCCAATTGCTACGTTCTTCCTGCGAGATCTTCAGGCTTTGCGGGTCAATGGTAGTGGTGGCGAAAATGGTCTGGCCGTGGCCGCCGATTTTCAGGCTGTCCGGAAGGTGCTGGTAGGCTTCTTCCGCGGTAAAGCTGAGAATGGGAGCCATTTCCTGGAGCATGACCAGCAGGATTTTCCAGAGAGCTGTCTGGGCCGAACGGCGTTCTTTGCTGTCCTTACCCGAGACATAGAGCCTGTCTTTGATGATATCCAGATAAAAGGCCGAGAGTTCGGTCACGCAAAGGTTATGGAGCGTATGAAATGTCTTATAGAATTCAAAGGCTTCATACCCTTCGGCCATTTTGGCCTGAGCGTCGCCGGTGATGGACAGGGCATAACGGTCCAGAGGCAGCATTTCCTCAAAAGGAACGGCGTTTTCAGGCGTAAAATCATTAAGATTGCCCAGGATGAAACGGCAGGTGTTGCGTATGCGGCGGTAGGCGTCGATCAGACGGCTCAGGATTTCGTCCGAAATCCGGATGTCCTCCCGGTAATCAACCGAAGACACCCAGATACGCAGGATTTCCGCACCGTATTTGTCGATGATTTCATGCGGCGCCACAACGTTGCCGATGGACTTGGACATTTTCTTGCCTTCGCCATCCACCACGTATCCGTGGGTCAGCACGGAACGGTATGGGGCGCAGCCGCGAGTGCCGATGGATGCCAGCAACGAACTGTGAAACCAGCCGCGGTGCTGATCCGAACCTTCCAGGTACATGTCCGCGGGGAACGTGCATTCGGGACGTTGTTCGCATACTGCGGCGAAGCTGGTGCCAGAATCGAACCAGACATCCAGGATGTCGGTTTCCTTTTTCCAGTGGGTGCCACCGCAATGCGGACATTTCAGCCCTTCCGGGACGATATCTTCCAAGGGCGCGTCGAACCAGTAATCGCAACCTGTGGGGTAGTCCGCGAACTTATCCACAACGGAGTGGACCCAATCGGCTTCAAACCAGGCGGTGTCACAGTCTTCGCAGAGCAGCGCCAGAATGGGGACGCCCCAGAAGCGCTGGCGCGAAATACACCAGTCTGGGCGCATGGCAATCATGTTATGGATGCGTTCCTTGCCCCAGGAGGGAATCCAGGTGACCGAACTGTCGATGGCATTCAGAGCCTTGGCGCGCAGTTCGTTGGTCTCCATGGAAATGAACCACTGGGTGGTTGCGCGGAAGATGACGGGTTCCTTGCACCGCCAGCAATGCGGGTAGGAGTGAGTGATCTTGCGCTCCGCAACCAGGTGGCCGCGTTCCTTGAGCAGGGCGATGACTTTCGGGTTGGCATCCCAGACCCGCATCCCGGCGAAAAATTCCACCGAAGGTAGAAACTCGCCCGCGTCATTGAGCGGCGAGAGAACTTCCAGTCCGTATTTCAGACCGGTTTCATAGTCGTCGCGGCCGTGTCCGGGGGCGGTGTGAACACAGCCCGTACCGGTCTCAAGCGTAACGTAGTCGGCCAGTACCACGGGGGATTTGCGATCATAAAAAGGATGTTGGGCCTGCAGATTCTCCAGCTTGTCGCCGGAAACTTTTTCCAAAACCGTTGTCCCTTCCATGCCGCTGACCTTGATGAAATTTTCAACCAGATCCTCGGCCAGGATATACTGCGACTCTTCATGCTGGAGCAGAACATACGTGAACTCCGGATGCACGGCCACGGCCATGTTGTCCGGCAGCGTCCACGGCGTGGTCGTCCAAATGACGATATAGGCAGTTTTCGGAGTCGCTTTGGCAAAAGCGTCGGTCAGTTTGGGATCCGGCAAAGGGAAACGGACGTAAATGGAAGGCGAAGTATGGTCCGCGTATTCCACTTCTGCCTCGGCCAGAGCCGTCTGGCAGGATAAACACCAGTGGATCGGTTTTTTGCCGCGGAACACGGCGCCGTTGCCCATAAAGTTGCCAAGTTCGCGCGCAGTAGCGGCTTCGTAAGCTGGCCGCATGGTCAGGTAGGGATTTTCCCAAACGCCGAACACGCCCAGTCGCTTGAATTCCTCGCGCTGGATGTCCACGAAACTTGAGGCGTAATCCCGGCAAGCCTGGCGAATGGTCTTGGCCTGCTGGTCTTTTTTGGATCCGAGTTCTTTTTCCACCTTGTGTTCGATGGGAAGACCATGGCAATCCCAGCCGGGCACGTATTCGGCCTTATATCCCGCGAGATTCTTGGATTTAACGATAATATCCTTGAGAACTTTGTTCAGAGCGGTGCCGAGGTGAATGTTGCCGTTGGCATAGGGCGGACCGTCATGAAGCACATAGGTGCCTTTTTTGTTGTTAACGGCATTCATCCTATCGTAGGCCTTGACTTTATCCCAAAACTGAAGGGTTACCGGCTCATTTTTCGAAAGGTTGGCCTTCATGGGAAACGTCGTTTTGGGGAGGTGCAAAGTTTTTTTATAGTTGCTCATCGCCCTGTGTGTTCTCCTTAACATAAAAATTGCTTCGACCGCTCCGGGCTTTCCCGAAGCAGTTGCCGCCGGCAAGACGAGTTGCCAGCGGTGATGCGGATTGGTAAGCAGGGGCCGCCAGGTAGTAAGCGGTTCTTGTTACGTATAAAGCACTCAAAGATGGTGCATACGGCCGATAAAGTCAAGAACGAATGGCTCGGGCAGCCCTCGGGCCACTGCATTCCGGACGGTATTCGGCAGAAGAAAGTGGATAGCAGTTTGCCGGGAAAAGCGAAAGATATACTGTTTTGTTTTTATGTGGTAGAATACAATGCTGCACCTGGGGACGTTTGGGGCGGATCAACGAAAGAAAGGCGGTCATGCAAGAAGTATCAGTATTTGTGGTTGTCCTGTCTGCCATGTGCCTTGCTGTAATTTTTTTTGAATTTTTACTAAGAGGGAACAGGGGCTCTGTAGTGGGGGGCTGATACGTTAAGTTTGTCTCTTGTTTTTAGATGGTAGTGGCTATGTCAGTATTTTTGCCATGTTAGTTGTATGTAAGACAGGGCAGATGTATATAGAGATGTGCAAGGTATGAACGGTTTTTTTGCCTTTGGAGTTGATAATTTTGCTCTGCCAGGATCTAGCTGTTTTCATTGGACAAAGCTTGCCTCTTATGTCACTGTTACAAAAAGATTTTTAGATGCAAGCCGCCTGTCCTTTTATGGGGGGATTCCTAAATGGTGCCGGTGGGGGAAAAAGAGGCAGAGTGACGAAGAAGATTCGTTATTTTTGCTGGTTACAAAATTCCTGAAAAACGTTATACTGCTGTAATCTCAAGTTCAGTTCTGTATGTAAATAATGATAAGGAGTCCAGAGTGATAACGGTTGTGATTGTGGATGACTCCGCTTTTATGCGAAAAGCGTTGAGCACCATGCTCGAAAAAGACCCTGAAATTAAGGTGGTAGCCACTGCAAGGAATGGAGAAGAGGGACTCGAGCTGGTCCGCAGGCATAATCCCCAGGTGGTCACACTTGATATAGAAATGCCGCGAATGAATGGTCTTACCGCTTTGAAGCATATCATGATGGAAATGCCGCGGCCTGTATTGATGATCAGTTCGTTGACGACCGAAGGCGCCGAAGCGACATTGAAGGCTATGGAGTTGGGGGCGGTTGATTTTATCCCTAAACAACTATCCAAGGTCTCGTTGGATATCGTTAAAATTGAAGAAAACCTGCGTGCCAAAGTAAAAGAAATCGCCAAACGCAAGTTTCGCCCGCCCATGCGGCGGATGTCGTCCCGTGCCGGCTCGGTTGCTATTCCGGGCAAAGGCGCAGAAGGAGCGGCTGCTTCGGCACAGCGAAAAAAATATATTGTTCCACAAGGTGGCCGGGTCATACGCGATATCGTCGCCATTGGCGTTTCCACCGGCGGACCGCCGGCAGTACAGAAGGTGCTTTCAAGATTTCCCGCAGGGTTTCCCGCGAGCATCCTTATCGCCCAGCATATGCCCGAAGCTTTTACCGGGCCTTTTGCCAAGCGTTTGGATTCTCTTTGCAAGTTGAAAGTGAAAGAAGCCGAAGGGGTTGAGAAATTGCAGCCCGGTACGGTGTATGTCGCGCCTGGCGGAAAGCATCTCATGCTGGAACAGAGACTGGGCAGAATGGAAGTGGTGGTGACTCCGGAGCCGAGTAGTGCCTTATACAAGCCCTCTGCCAATGTTTTGGTTGGTTCGGTGGCAAAAAAGCATGGCCGGCGAAGCCTGGGAGTCATTTTAACAGGCATGGGCAATGACGGCATGGAAGGAATCCGGGAATTGAAGCGCGCCGGGGGTATGGCGCTGGCCCAGAATGATTCTTCGTGCGTCGTGTACGGGATGCCCAAAGCAATAGTTGATGCCGGCTTGGCGGACGATATAGTTGATATTGAAGATATGGCAGACGCGATCATGGCGAACGTCTACGGGAAGTGATCGTTAAACCGTAGGGAGCGAGGACTCGATAATGTGTGGACAAGAGTCGATTCTTGAAATGTTGCAAAGCGATGAACCGGAAAGCATCAGGGCCGGGGCCTTTGCCGCCGCTGAAGCGCCTGACACCGAGTATGTGCCGTTTCTGGCGCAGCACCTGAAAAGTCGCAATCTGGGCGTTCAGGAAGCCGCTGACATGGCCCTGCGCAAAATCGGCGGGCCGGAAACCGTACAGACGGTCATTCCTCTGCTCCGGTCGGATGAAGCGCCCGTACGTAATCTATCCATGGATATACTGCGCGAAGTGGGCGGAACGGATTTCGATACACTTGCCACACAGCTTCAAGATGAAGATCCTGATATCCGCATTTTTATTGCCGATATCATGGGTTCCAGCAAAAACGCCAGGGCGGTGGAACACTTGTGCAGGGCTCTGCTGCGGGATCCGGAAGTGAACGTGCGCTATCAGGCGGCCGTCAGTCTGGGGGAACTCGCCAATAAGGATGCCTCCACGTGTCTTGGGCAGGCCATGACTGATGAAGAATGGGTACAGTTCGCCGTTGTAGAGGCTTTGACGAAAATTCGAGACGAATCATCTATCAACGCGTTGCTTCGTTCCCTGGATAGCAGTACCGAGCTTGTCTGCTCCATGATTATCGACGCCCTGAGTGAAATGGGCAATATCAAGGTCGTCAATGTGCTGCTCAAAAGGCTCGAAAGCTCGCCTGGAGCCTTGCGTAATAAAATTGTCCGGGCTGTGGTGCAGATAATGGGCGGAAAATCCCTGACGCTGCTTTCCGGTCTGGAGCGGGAAAATTTTCGGATGTACGCGCTGGCTGCGCTCAATGACGAGGATGAGGAAATTCAGGATGCGGCCATCGAGGGCTTATCCTACGTTGGAGGCGCAGGTGCTGCCAAAGCTATTCTGGAACTTGCAGAGGCCCTTGATCCGGTCAATGATCAGGAACGGCTCGACATGATTTTGCCGTATCTGGCCGGCATCGATGCTTTGCCTGTATTTGAACGTGAAGTTCTGGAAGGAAGCTGGAAAGGGGCGGTAATCGCAGTAAGGGTCTTGAAAATACGCAATAATCCAGCTGAAACATCCATGCTGATGGAAACTTTTTGGGACAAGGACAGGGATTTGCAGCGGGAAATGGCTCTGACGCTGTCGCATATCGCCGGCCCGGATGCCAGGCCTTTTTTCAGAGATTTACTTGAAAAACATGAAGATGGGGACGTCATCAAGGCCGGATTGATGTTTCTTGGGGATAAAATCCGCAATTCGGAAGATACGGATTTGTTGTTTTCCTTTGTTGAGCATCCTTATGACGATGTGAAAGAGGTTGCTCTGGACGCTTGTATCGCCATGAACGGCCCGGAAATGACCGCTCATTTCAAAAAGCTTTTCGCCAGCGGCGAACCCATCCACCGTTTTATGGCCACATATGCTCTCGGACGCTTGGGATTGAAAGAGAACCTTGAAGAGATAAAAGCCGCACTGGAAGATGAGATTCCGGATATCCGGAAAATCGCCGTAAAGGCTTTGTCGGGAGCCGAAGATTGTCCCAATTTTGATCTCTCTCTCGTTTTTCCACGTCTTTCTGATGAAAATCGGGATGTGCGACTTGCCGTTGTGGAACTGCTGGGTGAATGCCTTGACGAGGCCTCCATACGCCTTTTGCTTACTGCTCTTGAAGACAGTGACGACTGGGTACGAATACGTGCCGTGGAAGCGCTGGCCCATGGAGAGATCGTCAGCGCAACTTCCAGACTCGTGCCCTTGCTCTCCGATCCCAATAAGCTGGTGGCATTGAAAGTCATTGAGGCCTTGGGGAGTCTGGGCGGACAAACAGCTTTCAGATCGCTTCTGGATGTTGCCAGCAGTGATGACCTGGAACTCCAGGCCGCAGCCGAAGAAGCTCTGGAACATATCAAAGTCAGGGAGGAGGACTAAATGGCCTCCTTGTTTTCGGAAGCGTCTTCCTTACGGAAGACAATTAAAATTACAGATGAAGAATTCGGACAGCTTCGGGATTTTATTTACGATCAAAGCGGCATATATGTTGCCGACAATCGTAAGTATCTCCTTGAAAATCGTCTGGCCAACCGCTTGAAGGAATTGAATCTCAAAAACTTCGGCGAGTACTACTATTTTTTACGCTATGATCCGGGCAAGCGTACGGAGCTTTCCCGGCTGTTCGAATCCGTTACCACCAATGAGACAAGCTTCTATCGCAATCCACCGCAGTTGAAAGTCTTTCAGGACAAAATATTGCCTGAGGTTCTGGATTTACAGAGAAAACAGAATATACGGCGTTTGAATATTTGGTCAGCAGGATGTTCTACCGGGGAAGAGCCGTACACCCTTTCCATGATTCTGAACGAGTCGTTGCGTACGGAATTACCCAGGTGGAACATAAAAATTACGGCCAACGATTTGTCGGAAGCCGTGTTGAAAGCCGCGCGCAAGGGACTTTATAATGAATATACGCTCCGGACCACCCCCAAAGAGGTGGTGGCGCGCTACTTTCAAAAGGACGCAAATGTTTATAAGGTAAATCCCGAAGTTAAACGGTTGGTCTCTTTCGGGCAGATCAACCTGAGTGACCGGATGGCTTTGCGCCGGGTGGAGCGTTCGCAGATCGTATTTTGCCGCAATGTGATCATCTATTTTGATGATGATATGAAAAAGAGAGTTATATCAGCTTTTTATGACAATCTGTTGCCGGGTGGCTATCTGATTATCGGGCATTCGGAATCGCTTCATAACATCACCAGGGCGTTCAAACCGGTGCATTATCCCGGGGCCATTGTGTATAAAAAAGAATAGGGCTGCCAATGGATTTTCGTCAGGGCGGGATTAAAGAACAGGGTTCCATAAGCAGGGAGAGCAGCGTTGCGGGCTAAAGTGCTGCCGATAGCAAATCAAAAAGGCGGAGTGGGCAAGACTACTACTGCGCTTACTTTGGGGGCGGCTCTCGGCCATCTTGGTAAAAAGGTCCTGATTATGGACCTTGACCCGCATATTAGTGCGTCTGTTCACCTCCAGTATTATCCTGAAAGACTGGAGTTGACCGCTTATGACATATTCAAGGCGGAGCCTGAGGCTTTACCCGAGCTATGGAACAGGGCCATTTGCTGGCGGGAAGGCCAGGTCTTTGATTTTATCCCTGCGAGCATCAGGCTCTCCGAACTGGAAATCGACTTGAGCGATCGCCATCAAAAAGGGGAGATTCTCACCGGATGCCTGGATGTGGTACGCGAGTCATATGAATATATTTTGCTGGATGCACCGCCGAACGTGGGCATAATCATGATAAACGCGCTCATGGCGGCAGATACGTTGATAATCCCTATTCAGACGGAATTTCTGGCGCTTAATGGGATGCGCCTGTTGTTTGACACAATTCGGACATTAAACAGAGTGCTTGATAAACCGATAAGCTATCGCGTGCTGGCCACCATGTTTGACCAGCGGGCCAATGCCTGCCGCAGGGTTTTGTCCCTTTTGCGAAAAAAAATGGGAAATCGTATGTTCGAAAATGTGATCCATGTGGATACCAAATTCCGTGAAGCCTGTGCCCACGGGATGGTTATTTATGATCTTGCACCGCAATCCCGCGGTGCAAAAGAATATTTGCGCTTGGCCCAAGAGCTGGTGGCAACATTATGAGCAAAACTCCGGAAGAATACCTTGCGGAACAGGAATTTCAGGCTGAGACACAGGAGCATGAAAAAGGGCTTAGTACCCAGGAACGTGCTTTTCTGAAAAAGTATCTTGGCCTGGATGAAAAAGATTTGCTTGAAAAACTCGGAATCGAGGTGCCGCAGGACGCCGTTCCTGCGGTTTCCGACGAAAATGCTGTCACGCCTTCCACGGTGACTCCGGTTGAAGTGAGGATAGAGGCTGATCCCATTGTTGAAGAAGACGAAGCACACGCCGAAGAGCCTGAGGTGGCGTATGCCGACCTTGAAGCCGATGAGAATGAAGAAGAGCCCTTTCTCCCCGATATCGATCTGGAGGACAGTGCGGCCGAGCTGACGGACGAAAAAGTCGAATATGAAGCTGAGCCGGAGAGCGAGCTGGCCGACGTTTCTCTCGAGGAAGAAGATCCCGAGACATTTCTGAAGCAGCAGCATGAGATACAGCTGGTGAGCATGGTCATCGGCAAATATGAATATACCATGCCTATAAATTTTGTGCAGGAAGTGGTACGCTATCTTGAACCCACGGCTATTCCGGAAGCTCCGCCCCATCTCGCAGGAGTCGTTAACTTGCGGGGTAAAGTGACTCCTGTTTTCAAGTTGAGCAAGCTATTGAACATCAGTGAGGATGAAGCCGCCGGGAAAAATAAATTTATTGTTGTCTGCAGACATAAAGGTATGCAGTTTGGTTTGCTGGTGCATACTGTTGAAACTATGTATCGGGTAGAACAAAGTGTGATAGAGTGGAATATTGAATCCAGAATCGGCGGAAATATTGAGATAGTGACTGGATTGATGAAAAAGGACGAACTACTGGTAGGAATTCTTTCCATAACCAGATTGGTAGAAAGAGTTTTGAAGGCCTCCGGAGGGAGTAATGGCTAAACATATCCTGATTGTGGACGATTCCAAAACAGTAAGGAATTTGGTAGCTTTCATAATGAAAAAAGAAGGCTTCAGTGTTACTACGGCGGAAAACGGTCTGGATGGTTTGGAAAAACTTTATTCCGCGGACAAGGTCGACCTCATAGTTTCGGACGTGAATATGCCTCGCATGGATGGATTTACGTTCATCAAGACCGTTCGCGAACAAGAGGTGTATAGAGATATTCCGATTGTCGTCCTCTCCACTGAAGGACAGGAAAAAGATATTCAGACGGGACTTAATCTTGGGGCTAATTTGTATATGGTTAAACCAGCCCAACCCGAAAAACTTTTGAAGAATGTCAAAATGCTTCTCGGATAACCCAGGACGAAGGTGAGATTATGAGCCAGGACTTCAATGATCCTGAAATTTTTGCGGATTTTGTCATTGAGGCCAAAGAACATCTTGAGACCATTGAACCAAATTTGCTTGAACTTGAAAAAAGTCCAGACAATTTGGCGCTTCTCAATGAAATTTTTCGGCCCATGCATTCGCTTAAAGGAGCGTCCGGCTTTCTTGGTTTGAATATTATCAACCGCCTGGCACACCGCGCAGAGAATATTATGGAAGAGCTGCGCAAAGGTGCCATGCCCGCAACGCCGGAAATAATGGACGTCATTCTTACGTCCACGGATGCATTGCGCCAGATGGTTGATAATCTCGAAGCCACCGGAACAGAAGGCGACGTGGACATTGAGCCCATTGTTCAGACCCTGGATGCTCTCCTCGAAGGCGGCGGGCGGCTTGCTGCAGACAACAGCCCCGCACAGCCGGCACCTCAGGAACCTGTGCAGGAAGAGCCTGCAGCTTTGGAAAATAGTGAAGCCGAGAATACGTCCCCAGCTGCCGAGGAAGCATCAGAGGAAAACATGGAGACTGACGACGGCAAGGATAGTGACGATACGCCCCCCGTCGACCTGGAAAGCTACAAACTCACCACTTTTGGCGAAGGACATCTGAATGACTTTCTTGAAGAAGCTGTCGACAACATCGCCAATCTCAATTCTTCGCTTCTGCAACTCGAACAGGATCCCAATAAAGGCGGCGAGTTAGTCAACGATACGTTCCGTTATTTTCACAATCTCAAAGGAAACAGCGGCATTATCGGATTCAAGGAACTCAATGGCCTGACGCACGAAGCAGAGACTTTATTGAACAAAGTCCGCAAGGGCGAATTGCCTTCCAGCCACGGGATGATTGATCTGCTGCTTTCCGCAGTGGACACCATTGAGGCGCTGGTCAACCGGATCGATGTGGACAGCGGCGAAGTAACGCCTTTTGAAACCGACAGACTGGTCGACCGCTTGCAAAAAGCGGTGGAAGAAGGCGTACCTGATCCTGAGCCTGTTGCGGAATCCGCACCTGAAGCCGAGCCCGAAGCCGAACCGCAGGCAGAGGCTGCTCCTGAACCTGCTCCGGCTGCGGATGATGCTTCTGCAGCGGATGATCTTGATGTCGATCCTGAAGACGTCAGTATTTTCGAGGGCACAATTCGGCAACAATTTCAAAATATCGATATCGCTCTGAAGGAATTGGGCGACAACAGCGATCAGAGTGATTTTGTTGACGGACTGTACCGTTCGCTGGTCACTGTGCAGAACTCTTCCGCGTATATGGGAATGGAAGAGGTCAAAGTGTATGCCCAGCGCACGGCACAGCTCGTTGACCAGGCGCGCTCGGCGGGCCTGCCATTTGATGCCATGCTGGATATCCTTCGCCAGGAATGCTCCATCATCCGGGATATGGTGGACAAGGAAATTGGCACTTTGAAAACTGCGCTGAGTGCAGCTTCCAAAGAGGCGGAAAAGCCCGCTGAATCCGAAAAGGAATCCAAGCCGGCTGCTGAAGCGGCTGTCGCGGCCAAAACCGAGTCTGAGCCGGAGAAAACCCAGGCAGAGCCGCCGAAAACTCAGGATAAAAAGACTGAGCCTCCGAAGGAACAGCCACCTAAAGCCGAGGCGAAGCCTGAGCCCAAGAAGCCCGAGACTCCGGCGCCCAAAGCTGCTCCCCCGGCTGCGGCGCCGAAACCGGCTGCTGCTGCGGCCAAACCCCCCGTACGCAGTGCCGCACCGCCTGCGCAGGGCGGCGGCGCGCAAAATAAGCCCAAGGTATCTTCCACCATTCGTGTGGATCATGAAAAACTTGATCACCTCATGAACCTCATCGGCGAGCTGATCATCAACAGAAACCGTTTTGCCATGCTGGCGCGCAATCTGGAAGATGACAATGCGGACGTAAGCGTCATTGCGCACAATCTGACGGAGACTACCTACGCCATGGCGCGTATTTCAGATGATCTGCAGGACACGATCATGAAAGTGCGCATGGTGCCGGTGCAAACGGTATTCTCCCGTTTTCCCCGCCTGGTACGCGATTTGAGCCGAAAAAGCGTCAAGCAGGTCGAATTGATCACCGAAGGTGAAGAAACCGAACTCGATAAGAGCGTGGTTGAGGTCATTGGTGATCCGCTGGTCCACCTCATTCGTAATTCCGTGGACCACGGCATTGAAAGCGATGAAGTGCGCGCCGCTGCCAACAAGGTTCCAAAGGGAACGGTCTGGCTGCGTGCCTACCATCGCGGCAATTCCGTGGCCATCGAAGTGGAAGACGACGGCAAGGGCATTGACCCTGAGAAAATGCGCGAGGTCGGCGTACGCAAAGGCATCATTACCGCAGAAGAGGCCAAGAATCTGGACGACCGCGAGGCCATGGAGCTGATATTCGCACCGGGATTTTCCGGCGCTGAAAAGGTCACGGATATTTCCGGCCGCGGCGTGGGCATGGACGTTGTCCGTACCAACATTAAAAATCTCAAAGGCAGTGTGAACATTCATTCCGAAGTGGGTAAGGGCACCAAGTTCACCCTGGTGCTGCCGTTGACTCTGGCCATTATCGATGCGCTGATGGTCAAGGTGGAAGGGCAGCTGTTCGCCATTCCGTTGGATGCCGTCTCGGAAACCACCAAGATTGAGGCCACCAAGTTGACGGATGTCAATAACCGCAAGGCCGTTACTCTGCGGGGCGAAGTGCTGGGAATTGTCGATCTTCGCGAACTGCTCGGGATGATGCCCAAAGATCCGCCGGATGAAATTCTTTCCGTTCTGGTGATTCACGACAACGACCGTCGTCTGGGAATTGTCGTCGACAGGCTGCTGGAACGGCAGGAAATCGTTATCAAATCTCTAGGGGAATACCTTGGAGACCAGCGCGGGCTTTCCGGCGCAACCATCATGGGCGACGGAAGCGTTGTGCTTATCCTGGACCCGCATGAAATTTATCTGATGGCGACTTCCAAAGCCATCTAGCTAATTTCCTGGCAGGCAATACAAGCCCCCGCTGCAGTCACTGACACAGCGGGGGCTTTTTTTACCTGAAAGGGTACAATTATTCGGCTGGGAATCCGATGCTTTGCGCAAGGGTGATGTGTTGTCCGGGGCGGAGGTTCATTTTGCCGGCAAGCAGCTCGGGGTCAAAAAAGGCCCGAACGACTGTGGCCAGATCGCCGGCGGCGCAGAACAGGGAGATGTTCTGACAGATGCTTCCCGTACACATGCCGGAAAAAAGGAGTTTTTTCTCTTCGTTGATCTCCGGCATCCGCTCAAAATCCGATACGTACACCAGGTTGACCGGCGCATCGGCCACATAATCCTGCTTGCCCGTATCCGCCCGGATGTCTGCATCGGTCAGCTTTATCAGGGAATGCCCGGACGCGTCATAGAGATACAGCCCTGTTTCCTGTGCCACATAAATGTCCATTTCCTGCTGATTTCTGGCCGAGGCGGCAGTCCGTTTGCCGGACTCCGGACGGTTGATGCCGAAGCCAGCCCAGAGCATTTCCAGCAGCAGATCTTCCGGCAAGGGCTTGGACGCAAATTCACGTCTGCTTTGGCGATGCTGTAGGCATTGCATAAGCGTACGAGTGCTTGCAGCGCGCGCGGGTGCGCCAAGCCCGCATGTTGGGGAAAAGGATGTGCTGTCCATGGCGTTGCTAGGAGAGTGATTGTCCATGGTAATCTCCAGTTTTGTTGAAGTCATTATCTAAATAAAAGAATGGGTTGTAGCTGTTGGCCGCCGGCGGGCAGGTGCCCTTGCCGGCGGGTCAGATTGCTGTTGAATCTCCTGGGGGGAGAATCGAATATTTTTCGCAGTGAGGATCGAGCGGCCACTGCTATTGATTATTGTTTCGGCGGTGATGCCTCATTGGGCTTTTCTTCTGGTCCGTTCATCACTGCAGCCTTGTTGGAGAGGTCGTACAGTTTGACTGTTTTATCCTGTCCTTCGTCGTTCACTGTAATCTGATCTGTCTGGATGCTGATCAGTTTTTCTCCATTGGGAAGAAGCTCGCCCAGTTTATGCTGGAGGTGTTCCTCCTGCGTTCCGATCACGGCGAATTGTTCACCGCCGATGCGGATGATGCCGCTCAAGCGCCAGACGATTTTAGGCTTTGGCGGCGGCGGAGGTGGCGGAGGAGGGGGCGGCGGAGGGGATGCTTCCTTTGGCTGCCCGGTTTTATTATGAAACAGATTCCAGGGCGCGACCCGGGAGTACGCACTTTCCACTTCTGCCGTGGAGTTGGATCTGGGGAGGCTCCATTCTTCCTTGTTGGTGTCCACGCGGACGCCGTGAGGCATATCCGGCGGGGTGATCAGCCAGGAAGAAATTGTGAAGATGATACCCACCCAGAGGGCGAATAATACGTAAGGTCTGTTTTTAGGAGTTAGTAGTCGCATAACAGGTATGTTGTTGGTCGTAGATTTTTGAGCCGCTGTCAATATAAACTATGAAGGGAACGGAAAAGCTTATCACATCCTGCTCCCGCACCATTCGCCGCGGGCCCGTTCATGGCGTGGACTTTCTGATAACGTACCGTGCAGGATAATGAAAAAAAAATGTGCTGAGTAAGTTCCGTTTCTCTTGTTACTGTTTTGCATTTCGTTTTGGCGTGTTATACATCAAGGTCCCCTGGTCTGCCAACAATTCGCGCGCTCATGGACCGGGCATCAAGGACATCATGTACAAAAAGATGGCGAAAAATACGAGGGATGTTGCAGGAACTCTGCAGCATCAACCCATTGTTCCTCCTTTTTCTTCTCCTGAGTTTTTTTCTGGTAGAACAGCTACGTTATTTTTTCTGCTGTTGCTCCTGGCCTTGTACGGCGGTGGTCTGGGCGTTCGCATGATGGCCGCGCCGGCCTGGGACTCTCCGGAAATGCGGATTCAGGATCGTTCCGGGGCGGAGGTCCCGCTTTTGGCAACTCCGGATGCGTACTATTGGCTTGCAGGAGCTTCCGGCAAGGGAGGGGCTGCGGGCCAGGCTCCCAGTCTTTTATTGAAAAAAATTGAGGATAGCACTGGGATGCGGCCCGAGTACGCGGCCTGGCTCTTGCCTGCTCTGCTGGCCAGCGTCCTGGGCCCCTTGCTGGCTATTTTCTGCCGTCTAATGGGTTTTCCCCTGGCGGGCATATTTGCGGGCCTTCTGGCCACGCTGGCCCCGGCCTATTATTGCCGTACGGGGCTGGGCTATTACGATACCGACATGCTGCTGCTTTCGGTCGCCCTGTCAGTGGCGATCGTGCTGCTTTTTCTGATGCGCGAACAAGGCAGGGCAGGCTTTGTCCGGGCCGTTCTCCTGGGCGCGACAATTGCCTGGCTGCAATCCTGGCACAGATTGCTGCCCGTATGCACCGGGCTCATGCTGCTTGTATCCTATGCGCTTGTTCTGGCGCGTACGAAGGGAAACAAGTCTGACGTCCTGTATCGTCTGGCATTGTTCGCTTGCAGTGTGTTTTTTTCCTGGCCGGGATTTGCATTGGCCGGTTTTTTAGCCCTGGTGCTGTTGTCAGCTCCTGGATCCGTACGATCGAAGCTGCAGGAGAAAAAAACAGTGCTGGCCGTTTGCGGTCTTGTCCTGGCCGCAGTGGCATTGTTTTCAACACTGCGTATAGAGGGGCAGGCCTACCTGGAGCGGACGCAGAGCAAAACAGTTTCCGGACAGCAGGCAACTACTGTACAGGCCCTGGTTTATCCGCCCATGACCCGGACCATTGCCGAATCCGGGCGGATATCGTTTGCGCATCTTCTGACGCTGTTGCATCCGTGGGCAGGAGTGGCATTGGCCGGACTCTGCGGCTTTATCTGGCTCGCCAGGAGACGGCCTGAAGCGTTGCTGCTCGGACCTTTGCTGCTGCTGGGGCTTTGCGCGCCTTTTCTGGGCGCACGAACCGCCATGTTCGCAGTGCCTGCTGCTGCAACCGGGTTTGGTGTCGGCGCGGAAGCCCTCCTTGGGTGCATCCCGCTTTTTACTTCGCAGAAAACGCTATTCTGGGCAGTCCGGGGGCTGTTGGCGGTGTTGATTTGCCTGCCTTTGCTCGAACGTTTACCGCCGTCTGAACCAGCGCTTTCCGCTCCGCACGCCGAAGCGTTGCAGGATCTGGGCAGACAGGTGTCCGCTGATACGGGCTCGGTTCTCTGGACCTGGTGGGATTTCGGGTATGCTGCCAGCTATTATTCCGGCTTGCACAGTTTTGCCGATCCCGGACGTCAAGGACCGGAGTATGTCTATTTTCTTTCCAAGGTGCTGGGCACGGATTCGTTGAGCGGCGCTGCCCGGCTGATGCGGTTCAGCGCGGACTATGATTTCCATCCCTGGGAGGAGCTGAACCGGCGCGGTGCGGAACAGGCTCAAAAGCTGGTGACTGGGATGCTGTCCGGCGGTTCTGTTCCTTCCGGCGGCGTAGGCCAGTATCTGGAGCTTTCTCTTGAGGGGCTGCGCTTGTTGCCGGTCATAACGGATTTTGCCAGATGGAACCTGCGTACCGGGAAGCCTGAGGGCAGCCGGGGAGTGTTTCAGGTACTCGAGCTGCCCGTCACAATTGATCTGGAAAGCGGAAAAATCGATGCGCCGTGCTCTGGCACCCGCTTGGAAGTGGGGGCGCTGCTGCTTTGGAAAAACGGATCTCAGGAACGAATTTACGACAAAACAAATCCGCTCTGCCTGGTCGCCATCTCCGATCCGGAAGAATACCTGCTGCTGGACCGCAGGCTTTTTGACAGCAATTATCTGCAGCTGCTTTTGGGGAATCCGCAGCAATACCGGAAATGGTTTCGGCTTGTTGTCGACAAGGCGCCGTACGTTCGGATTTACGAACTCGTTGCGGAAAAAAACAGGATTAAAGAAAAGCGGCTATTCCGGATCCCAGGAGATCCGGAATAGCCGCGGAAAGTTGCGGTCAGCGCTTCATGCTGATTTTGCTGTCGGCGTAGCCGGGAAGTCCCTGCTCCTTGAGAATGGCCACAGCCTCTTTGACGGAGGCGACATACTCCTCGCGTTCGGGTTTCAGCATGTCGTCCAGAGGGTAGGGTTTGTTCAGGGCCGCGTACTTGTTTTTGCCCAGTTCATGGAACTGTAGTACCTGCACTTGCTGCAGGTTGATGCCGAACTCCTCGTCGATGAAAACGCTCGCCTCGCCGATGTTCTCCGGGCTGTCGTTGTGTCCGGGGATCAGGGGAATGCGGATGATGGTTTCCCTGTAAGCTCTGGCGAGTTTGTGGATATTTTCTTTTACCAGCTCAAGGTTTCCGCCGGTTTGAGCGCAGTATTTATCCGGATCCATGTTTTTGATGTCCGTGATGAAAAAGTCGATAAACGGCAGCGCTTCTTCCACCACATCCCATTTGACGCTCAGGGAGGATTCCACGCAGGTATGGATCTTCTGTTTTTTACAGGCCTTGAGTAGTTCCAGGGTGAATTTTGGCTGTACAAAGGCCTCGCCCCCGCTGATGGTCACTCCGCCGCCGGTTTCCTTGAAAAATTCGAGGTCCTTGACGATTTCTTCCATGACCTCGGCCACAGTCATTTCCTTGCCCATGATGGTCAGGCTGTCTGCCGGACAGGCTTCCACGCAGGCCATGCAACCAGTGCAGAGATCGCGGTTGATGGCGCTGATCTGGTTTTCGTCGTTGCGTATGAACAGATCGTTGGGATCCAGCGGGCAGGCGGAAAGACACTGGCCGCATTTGTCCACGCCTATGCACCGTGCCGGATAGACACCGATTTCCGGGCGATTATTCTGACTTTCCGGATTGCAACACCACAGGCATTTGAGCGGGCAGCCCTTGAGAAAGATGGAAGTACGCGTGCCCGGCCCGTCATGAACCGTATACCGTTGTATATCGAATACTATACCTTTGCAGTCCATGTCAGGTTTGAAGTTAGTAGGTTCTACCCGTGGTTCGTAGTGCATAGTGCGTTTCCTTTGAAAATTCGGAGATGCGACTATTCCGATTTTGATGCGCAGCGGCCTTGCGGGCCGCTGCGCTGTTTTGCAGTCTTCCGGATCAGATGTCCGGGGCCCGATACAGTTAGAGTTCCAACTCAGTCCGTTCCAATATATCCTGCTGTACCGACGGGTCAAGCTCGGTAAAGAAGGCGCTGTATCCGGCCACGCGAACTATAAGTCCTTTATACTTTTCGGGATTTTTTATGGCGTCTTCCAAAGTATCGCGACTGATGACATTTATCTGGTTATGCATACCTTTGCGTTGGAAGTAGACTTTCATCATGCCGATGAAGTTTTCATCTCCCACTTCCCCGGCAATGGTGGACGGGCTGAACTTCATGTTCAGCAGCGTCCCGTTTGAAGCGATGCCGTGGTCCAGGGTGGAGACGGATTTGACCAGCGCGGTAGGCCCGGACACATCATGCGAACCGCGGCTGTTGTGTACGGGCGAAACACCGTCCGCTACCGGTTCGCCTGCTTTGCGGCCGTCCAGGCTGGCCCAGGTGATGGCGCCCAGCGGGACGTTGGCCGAGACCGGATACAGTCCGGCCTGGAATTCTCCGCCGTGGGCTGTGGGACGACGTTCGAGCAGTTTGCAGTAAACTTTTGCGCCGTAGCGAGCCAGCTCGTCGGCGTACGGATCGTCATTGCCGTAGTGGGGAACTTTGCTGCTGTTGATCAGCGCGTACAGGGGCTCATAGCCTTCCCAGTTCTGTTCCAGAGCCTTGAGCAGATCGGCGCCGCTACAGGCCTTTTTTTCGAATACCAGCGTTTTGAGGGCGCTCAGGCCGTCGGCCACGTTGGCGACCCCCACACCCTGCGGGCCGATGAAGTTATAACGTGCGCCGCCGGCGGTGACGTCTTTGCCTTTTTCTATGCAGTCTTCAACCAAAAGCGAAAGGTAAGGCAGGGGTTTCCGGGTCTGATGGGCGATATCCATGGAGTTTTCCGCCATGACCAGGCGGTCCACCCAGTATTGCATCTGTTTCTCATACGCTTCTTTGACCTGATCGAAGCTCGTGAAATCCGCCAGAGAACCGGTTTGCAGGCCGAGCTGGCTGCCGGCTCCGGCACAGATCTCGTAGCGGGGGCATTCCTTGCTGCAACCGATGCATTTGCCGTTGTTCACCGCCAGTTCGAGCACCTTGTTCATGTTGAAAAAGGCCGCGTCATGCCAGCCGTATTCGCGTCCTTCGGAATTGGGCTCGACACAACCCAGCGCGCCGTAATCCCGCGAGTCTTCAATGGTCCGTCCGCGGTTGACCATGGAGGGGATAATGACTTCATCGTTGAAGAACGAGGGCATTCCCAGGCCCATTTTGGCTGCTTTGGTCACTTTGACCCACCATTCGTGCGGCGAATTGGCGTGCCAGCGGCTCGTCATCCAGGGAGCATTCAGCCGGACGTGCACCAGGGCCTCCACAGCCATGAAGGAGAGTTCGTTGGTGGCGTCTTCGCCTTCAGGGGTCAGACCGCCGACCGTCAGAGAAGGGCCGCCCAGTTCCACGCCGCCAAAGGCCTTGGTGGACCCGGAGTCGCGGACTTTGGTCAATTCGCTGATTTTGATCCAGGCGTTTTCGATGAGTTCCTGGACAAAGTCATTGGTGATGGTGCCGTCCGCGATGTCTTTTTTGTAGTAGGGGTACATATGCTGGTCAAAACGGCCCCAGTGGATGGAATGGCCATTGCCCTCGATGGTGATGGCCATGGTCAGCATCCACCACAACTGCAAGGCTTCCCAGAAAGTCCGGGGTGGATTTTCAGCGGTCCAGTCCAGGTTTTGCGCCATCTGCAGCAATTCCTTGGCCCGTGGCTGTTCTTCCGTACTCGCCAATTTACGCGCCAGTTCCGCATAACGGCGGGTGTAGGTCATGATGCCTTCCAGACAGATCAGCTGGGCGTCATAGAATTGTTGCTTGGTAATATCCTCAGGAATGCAGGGATCCAGCTGGCTCATTTTTTCTTCAATCTGCGCCATAAGGCCTTTCCAGCCCAGGGCGTAGATTTTTTCATAGCGGGCGGATGTATGCCCGATTCCGCCGAAGAAATAGTTGCCCAGCAGATAAACGCCTTTGCCGTACGCGCCGGTTCCTTTGAGCGCGGTTTCCGGCATGATGGATTTTGCCAGATCGTGGACGGTTTCATTTTTCCAGAATTCCCGAATCCCTTTGAGCTGTTTTTTGGTCTCTTCGCTGATAAGGAAACGATCGCCCTTGCGTTCTTCGAACGGCTGGTTTTCCATCTCATCCACGAGCCATTCGTAGGAGAATTCCGGGAATATCGGGGCGCAGCGCGGCGGCGCGGCCATATTGCCGGCAATAAGCTCGTAGGTTCCGATTTGAATGGAAATATTCTGCAAGACGTGTCTGAAACATTCGGCGCAACGGATGATGTAGGGTTTGTTTTTGTTTTCCTGGAGCTTTTCCGTCCAGAGCAGGGCACGCTCCGCGGAAATCGACAGCGGGGTGTCCAGAAACTGTTTGCGCCAGGCATTGATCCGTGCAAACGGGGAGGGGTTTTCATTCAGGCCGGACGTACCGGTGCCGTAGTCCTGGTCAATGGGATCGTAGCCCTTCAGGATCACGGATTCTTTTTGTACGGATGGTGCTACCTGCGACATGATCTTCCTCCATGTTGTAACAGGTTGTCTTTTTCGAGCCTCCGGACTTGCATCATGGCCGTAGCCGGAAAGTCCGGAGAGTCTGAAAGCGGTTCGTTCGACATAAAAGTAACCAATTGCTTACTTGTTGACAACTGCTTTTTCAAAAAAAACAGCATGACGCTAACTTGCTGTTTTAGTTACTTGCAGGGAAAGACAGACAGAAAGAGGCGCGATCTGGAATTCAGTTGGAATCTAATTGGATTCGATCCATTGCCGGAGTATAGCGGGAAGATTGGGAAACTCGTGGCCATCCACCAGCCGGATGCCGTATTGTTTGCAGCGGTTGCTGTGTGATTTTTTTACAGGCAGGTAACTGACGAACATAGCCTTGACGTACGCACTGCCAAGCGTGTCGGTGAGGTCTTTGAGTTTTTTGAGGGATTCTCCCACAGCCAGCGTATCCGCGTCGGCATTCTGGGGTTTGCATTCGATGAGAAACAGTCTGTTTCGGGCTGTAAACATCACGTCGATTTCGCCGGAGAGGTTCGCCGCGTCTTGCACAAAGGCGTTGGCGGCAAGATCGCCGATATCGACGGCGGGCCGCAGTTTGTTCAATACGAAAAGCACATGCTGCTGCAGCCAGCCGCCGTTGGTATAGAAGCGGCTGTCTTCATCGGGAAACGAAAGCTCGCCTGTCTGAGTGTCCCAGTCCAGAAATCCGGCGGCTTTGAAAAGCTGTAGCAATTCGAGAAAATCCATGCTGCGCAAATGGGTCTGGGCGATCTGGATATGTAAACGGGACAAGGCTTCCTGGGCGTACCAGTTGAGATTGCAGTAGCTTTTATTGCGTATGCTGAGATCCTTGACTAGCTGTTCGGTCAGCGAACGTTCCTCCCGATTGAGGTAGCCCTTAGAGTGAGCACCCAGCGTACAGCTATGCGCGGTAAGAAAGTTGCGGATTGTCAAAACGTTGGGCAGTGCCTCCTGGATGAGTTCCGGGTAAAGCATGACACGGCGGTCGTGGCGGGTGTCGATGAAAAAAATTTCCCGGCCTTCTTCACTAAAAGCCTTGAAGGCCTCGAGTGCCAAGAGACGGAAACCACCGCTAACATTCAAGCTGATGGCGGATTTGGCGTACGTACTGAGTAGTTTCTGCAACACATCACGGATTACATCACTGTTCCAAGCGGAAATGGCATGTTGCTGCACCTTGATGCCGAGTTCCTGGCAAAGTCGGAGTATGGGCCGGGCAGCGGCGTGCATATCTCCGGGGATGAGCAGCTCCACGTGTCTGGGCCGTGTCTTCAGATCGAGCAGAGGTATGATGTTCGGTATCAGTTCCTCTGAGACAAGACAGCAGTGCGTTCCGGTTCCTTTCATCGCTGATCGCCTCATGGTGTTTTAGAAGCGGTATGGCTGTTATACGTATATGAGCATTTTCAGTCCGCCATATATAAAGTCTCTTTCAATACGGCTCACCGGAATTGTTGTTTTTTGCGAATAATGACTGCAAAATGCAAAGAATCACGGTGGAAAGAACAGACAGAAACAAGAGCTTGCAGCTTTTTTCTCTATTTAGAGCACTACCCAACTCTTCCTGTGAACGCAATACGTTTCTTGAGTGCTTATGGCTTTTGAGATTTTGCAGGACAGGCCGGCGATGCATTTCGGACTGATAAAAAAGCCCCCTTCCGCCTCGCGGCGAAAGGGGGCAAGCAGTCGTGAAAGGTTGTCGTTTAGAAGAAAACAAACGTTGTAATGATGAACAGCGGAACCAGGATACCGCCGGACCAGGCCATGTAGCCGAAGAAACTGGGCATCTTGATGTTCTGGGATTCGGCGATGGACCGTACCATGAAGTTCGGAGCGTTGCCGATGTAGGTGTTGGCGCCCATGAACACCGCGCCCGCGGAAATGGCCATCAGCGTATGGGACATGTCGCCCATCAGGTGGACAGCGTCGCCGCCGGCGGTATTGAAGAAGACCAGGTAGGTGGGCGCGTTGTCCAGGAAGCTGGAAAGTGCGCCGGTGAGCCAGAAGAACATCTTGTTGACCGGCTCGCCGTTGTGTTCCACCAGCATGATGATGTCTTTCAACGCGCCGCTTTCGCCGGCTTTGAGGATGGCGATGGCGGGGATCATGGAGATGAAGATACCGAAAAACAGCTTGCCGACTTCGAGGATCGGGAACCAGTCGAATTCGTTTTTGATGCGGGTTTCGGATTTTGTCAGCTTCATGGAAAGGCCGGCGATGACCAGCAGCAGGATGTCGCGGGTGAGATCCTGCAGGCCGATTTCGACATGGTAGATGTTGATTTCCACGCCGGGATTCCAGATGCCGCTCATCAGGACGGCTGCGACAACACCAAGCAGCAGCAGCAGGTTGATACCGCCGTCAATGCCCAGCTTTTCGCCGCTTTCATTGGCGGGGGCTTCGGGTTTGCCTTCCTTGGCGTACAGAATCGTATCCGCGATGAAGTAGGCAACCAGCAGGATGGAAGCGACAAAACACATGGGAATGAACAGGTGTTTTGTCGTCCAGAAAAAGGATACGCCCTTCAGAAAGCCCAGGAACAGCGGCGGATCGCCCAGGGGAGTCAGGGAGCCGCCGATGTTGGCTACGAGAAAGATCAGAAACACGATGGTGTGCACTTTATACTTGCGGTGCGCGTTGGCGCGAATCAAGGGGCGGATAAGCAGCATGGCCGCACCGGTGGTTCCCATCCAGCTGGCCAGGACGGTGCCGATCAGCAGAACCAGGGTGTTGACTGAGGGTTTACCCACGAGCGAACCGGTCAACCGTACGCCGCCGGCCACAGTGAACAGGGCCAGAAGCAGAATAATGAATGGGACATACTCCAGAAGTATCGTATGGAGCAGTTCGAACATGGCCAGGGAAAAACCGAATTTTATCGTGAATGGTACGAGAAACGCCAGGCCCCAGAAAACGGATATCTTGCCGAAGTGGTGATGCCAGATATGCGGAATGGTCAAAGGCATGATGGCGATGGAAAGGAGCATGCAGACAAAAGGAATGACCCAGGGAGCAGAAAGCAGGCTTCCGTCCAGATGGGGCGCACCGCCGTGATGCTCGCCGCCATGGCCGGTGTCGGCATGACCCTCAGCCGCCGCAGCATGCTGCCCGGCTGCCTGGTCCGCCGCCGCGTGCGACAGGCCCGGGTTGACACAAACGGTCAACAGTACCGCGAGAGAGAATAATACCATCAAAATATTACGTCGCTTCACCGTGAATTGCCTCCGTGTTAGAACTTCCTGAAATGTTACCCCATTGCATAGCTGATCTGCAGCGCGGATGCCTTTTCAACCCCGTAATGTGGCAGTCGCCACCAAGCGGAGCAGGGGAATATGCCAATCCCCTGACGCGCTGAGCGTATGCGTTTAGTACCCCGATTAACGAACCACCAGCACAGGCAGTTTGGCAAGGTGCAGAACCTGATGGCACACGCTGCCGACAAACAGGCCTTCAAAATCCGAAAGCCCGCGAGAGCCGAGCACAATGCCGTCGCAACCTTCTTCTTCGCAGGTCTGGATAATTTTTTCAGAAGGGCGCCCCATGACGATTTTCTCAGTAAACGAGATACCGTCCTGGGTAAGAATTTCTTTGTAGGGTTTGATCAAGGCTTCAGACTGGGCGATGGACTCCTGAATAAGCTCTTTCTTCGAGTCTCCGCCTATCAGTTCCGAAATGGGAGCATAGGCATGGAAGAGCACGACTTCTGCGCCCTGCGAACGCGCTATGCCGCGCGCGTAGAGGACCGCTTTTTTCGAATGTTCGGATCCATCAACTGGTAACAGAATTTTTTTGAAAAACATGGGCAACTCCCTTTTTCCATAGGGGTGTTGAAAGCGCCAGGCGCTTCCCGTGCACGCGATTGTGCTAACTCCTCGTGCGAGTGCATCGAATTGGAACTGCTGCTTTCAGAGTTCCGCGTTAGGTACGTCTGGCAAACGATACGGGACTTCTGTTTTTGAATTGATGAACCATGAGGAACACAAATGAACCGCATTTCACCAATCAAAATTGTATTTATCCAGCTGCCCTGCAATCTACATGAAATATGTCACACGTGGCATGAGAGACGCCATGGATTGAAGAGTAGACGGATAAACGGTTGAAACAGTCAGGTACCACCAGGTTACAGTACGCTATAGCTGTCTGGCTCTGCACTGCGGAGCAGGTAAAGAGGCCAGAACAACCGGCCAGGTTCAATACGTCTGTAATGCGCTATGTCAAAGAGCAGGGGATATTGTCACGTACGATCAAATACCCAGAGCAGGGATACCCAAATATCCGATGAAGTTCAAGCACTCATTGTCGTATTTATCTGTCATTCGGCTTAAAAAAGTTCGTTTTTACACAATGTTATAGAAGAGTTAGTATGTGAAAATTTGAACAATATGCTAAAAATAAGCGTTACAGCGGCCGTGGGTCAAATTGTCTCAGCGATAATAACAGTTTACTGATACGGGCAGTATATGTGAAAAATTGGTTTTGCTTGACAGTAATATTCGCAGCAAGGTAATTTTCAAAATAATGTCAGAATTTTTTGGTAGCCTATTTACAGAATTGTTCGGAAGCCCGTTGTCGTACTGATTCGTTTCGAGTGGATAATCTGGAAAACCGTTTCGCGAGGAGGGCGTCTTGCTTTTCAAGCCTCTCAGCAAGAGTTTCTTCGATTTTGTTGTCGAGCGGGATCTGTCTCGTTGTATCAATTGCAAAGTCTGTATCCGGCAGTGCCCCTACGAAGTCCATTTTTTGGATGAGGCGCGTGAACGTGTCGACCATGACAGCACCAAATGCACCGGCTGTCATCGTTGCGCAGCCATGTGCCCGACCCTCTGCCTGACCATCCGGCGCAATCCGGCGCAGTTTCGTGAAAACGCCCTCTGGTCCGAGAGTTATATCAAACGACTCTACAAGCAGGCGGATACGGGCGGTATTTTGCTCTCCGGAGCAGGGTGCCCGCAGGATAAAACCATCTATTGGGACCATCTGCAGCTGGATGCCAGCCAGGTGACCAATCCGTCCATTGATCCGCTGCGCGAACCCATGGAACTGCGTACCTATCTGGGGGCCAAACCCAACAGCATAGAACTGGAGCAGACGGAAAACGGGCCGCGCTTGAAAACAAAGCTCGCCCCGCAGCTGCGTTTGGAAACACCGCTGATGTTCGGGGCCATGTCGTTCGGCGCCATCAATTTCAATCTGCACAAGGCCATGGCCAAAGCCGCCACGGAAACCGGTATTTTTTACAATACGGGCGAGGGAGGGCTGCACGAGTCCCTGTACAAATTCGGCGCAAACACCATCGTCCAGGTTGCCTCGGGCCGATTCGGCGTGCATCGCGACTATCTAAACGCCGGTGCCGCTGTGGAAATCAAGGTCGGACAGGGCGCCAAGCCCGGCATCGGCGGCCATTTGCCCGGTGAGAAAATCGACGCCGAAGTCTCCAAGACCCGAATGGTGCCTCTTGGGTCGGACGCTATTTCGCCGGCGCCCCATCATGACATTTATTCCATCGAGGATCTGCTGCAGCTGATCTTCGCGCTCAAGGAAGCCACGGAATACAGCAAACCCGTATCGGTCAAGATAGCCGCCGTGCACAACGCGCCGGCCATTGCCTCGGGCATTGTCCGGGCAGGAGCCGACATGGTGGTCATCGACGGATTCCGGGGCGGCACCGGGGCGGCCCCCACCATGATCCGCGACAATGTCGGCATTCCCATGGAGCTGGCTCTGGCCGCCGTGGACCAGCGTTTGCGTGACGAAGGAATCCGCAATCGCGCTTCTCTTATCGCCTCGGGGGGCATCCGCTGCTCCGCCGACGTACTCAAGGCCATCGCTTTGGGCGCGGACGCCGTCTACATCGGCTCGGCCGTGCTTGTGGCGGTGGGCTGTACCATGTGCGGCTACTGCTACACCGGTAAATGCCCCTGGGGCATCACAACCAACGACGCCAAACTCAAAAAACGCCAGAATCCTGAAGTTGCCGCCAAACGCATTGCCAACCTTGTCCGGGCCTGGAGCCACGAAATCAAGGAAATGCTCGGCGGTATGGGGCTCAACTCCATTGAAAGCCTGCGCGGCAACCGCGACAAGCTGCGCGCCATTTCCCTGACCGAAACCGAGATGGACATCTTGGGCGTCAAACACGCCGGGAGGTAAGCATATGAAGCGGGTCTATCCGTTGAAAGACTACTGCATGGGCTGCCACCTCTGCGAACTGGCGTGCCTGACCGTGCATTCCAAAAGTAAGGACCTGATCATCGCCTATACGCAGGAACGCTTGAGCGGACTTTCTCCCTGCAAGGCCGTGTACGAAGACGGCCCCGTCTGCGTGGCGCTCAGTTGCAGGCATTGCGCCAACGCCTTTTGCGTGGCCTCCTGCATTTCGGGCGCTCTCTACAAGGACGAGGAGAGCGGCAAGACCTTGTATGACTGGGATAAATGCGTGGGCTGCCTGTCCTGCATGATGGCCTGTCCGTTCGGGGCCATTCGCCAGCATCCGCAGGAAGCCAAAATCGTCAAGTGCGATCTCTGCGAGGGGCGCGAGATGCCCGCCTGCGTGGAAGCCTGCCCCAATTCGGCCCTGGTCTACGAAGACAGGGACACCCCTGAAGCCGACTAGGAGGGGAGAGCCATGGATTATGTGATCATCGGAAACGGCGTTGCCTCCATCGGCGCCATCGAAGGCATCCGGCGCTATGATCAGGAAGGCAGTCTGCTTGTCGTCAGCAACGAAAACGAGCCCACCTACGGGCGTCCGCTGATATCCTATTTTCTGGCAGGCAAGATCGGGCTGGACCGTATTTCGTTGCGGCCGGACAGTTTTTATGCGGAAAAAATGGTCGAGCAACGTCTGGGGCGCGAAATCGTCGCCCTGGATACGCAGCAAAAAATATTGATAACCGAACGGGGCGAGCAGCTGCCGTACGGCAAACTGCTCATTGCCACGGGCGGCAAGCCTTTTTTTCCGGATATTCCCGGAGTCAACGGACGCGGTGTTTACGCCTTCACCACCATTGCCCATGCTCAGACTCTGTTCGGAATGGCGGACAAGGGCAAACGCACGGTCATCGTCGGCGCCGGACTCATTGCCCTCAAGGCCGCGGAAGGCCTGGCGAAACGAGGCGTGCATGTGACCCTGGTGGTCCGTTCGCGTTTGATGCGCGTTTATTTCGACGTGCAGGCCGGCGAGCTGTTGGGCAGACATCTCGAAAGCCAGGGCATCCATCTGATGCACGGCGCCACGCCGGAAGCCATTTTGCGAAATTCCGACGGATGCGTCTCCGCAGTGCAGACCAACAAAGGAACCGTTCCGGCGGATTTTGTGGTCATGGCCGCGGGCGTACGCCCCAGAAAGGAACTGGCCGCCCAGGCCGGAATCGATTGCGGCATGGGCATCCGGGTGGACGAACAGATGCGTACGAGCGCACCCGATGTGTTTGCCGCCGGTGACGTGTCGGAAGCTCCAGACATGCTGCGGGGCGAGCCGACGGTTATGCCCATCTGGCCCAACGCCTACATCCAGGGCAATCACGCGGGCAAGAATATGGCCGGGCGTCCTGTGCCCTACGCGGGCGGTCTGCCCATGAATTCCATCACCTATTTCGGTTTGCCCACGGCATCTGTGGGGCTTGTGGAACCCAAAGAGGAAGACGGCTGCGAACTGTTCATGGATCTGGATTCCGAGCGGATGACCTACCGCAAGCTGGTTTTCAGGGACGACAGGCTTCTGGGTTATGTTCTGATGGGCAATGTTTCGCAGGCCGGACTATATACGGGCTTTGTCCGTTTCCGCGTACCTGTGAGCAGCGATGTCAAAGCCCGGCTCAAGGGCGGCGAACCTTCGTCGTTGCTTTGGCCCGAAGAATTTTTCGACAAGCGCTGGAATCCGGATCTCGAAGACCCCAGCGAAGCCTATGGGGACGGATTATGAATGGAAAGTATTCTGGGGCGCCGTTCCGACTCCTGCGGCGTTATACGTAGTTCATGTTCTAAGGTGTTATACTGTTAAAAGTTATTGGAGATTCCAAAGAACATTTTCCAAAAAGGTTCTTTGGCCGCTGGAGGCTTTTTTACAGCTGCAGGAGCGAGGATGAAAGCTGCGAGTGATTTTTGGCATTTTGAGAAAGATATCTCCGGGTGCGGCATATTCGGCGTAATAGACAGGAAGCGGACGTTGATTCCGGGGTCCATGGCCATCAATGCCATGTGCACCATGCACGACAGGGGCAACGGCCTGGGCGGCGGGTTCGCCGCTTACGGCATTTATCCGCATCTGCCGGACCATTACGCGTTCCATCTGCTGTGCGACGACGTACAGGGCCTGGACAAAGCCGAACAGACCATCAAGCATTATTTCGACATCAAGGAGTCCGAGCCCATCCCGACGCGGCAATCGCCGCACATCAAAAATCCGCCTCTGGTCTGGCGCTTTTTCGCTACGCCCAAGAAGGATCGCCCGGAATGGCAGGAGCTGAACGAGCAGGATTACGTGGTCAACGTGATCATGTATGTCAATACGCGTTCCCACGGCGCGTTCATTTTTTCCAGTGGAAAAAATATGGGCGCTTTCAAAGGCGTGGGCTATCCGGAGGATATCGCGGATTTCTACCGCCTGGACGAATACGAGGCCTACACCTGGACCGGACATAACCGTTTTCCGACCAATACGCCCGGCTGGTGGGGCGGGGCGCATCCGTTTACCCTGCTGGACTGGGCCATCGTCCATAACGGCGAGATTTCGTCCTACGGCATCAACAAACGCTACCTCTGCGAGCATAATTACGAATGCACGCTGATGACCGATACGGAGGTGGTGGCCTATCTGCTGGATTTGCTGATCCGCAAGCACGGCCTGACCAAGCGCCAGGCCAGCTGGGTGTTCGCGCCGCCGTTCTGGGATGAGATAGACCGCATGGAGCCTGAGCAGAAGCAGGCTTTCGAGGCGCTGCGTATGGTCTATGGTTCGGCCATGCTCAACGGGCCCTTTGCCATTCTGGTGACGGATTCGACCAGCATGATGGGGCTCAACGACAGGGTCAAGCTGCGTCCGCTGGTGGTTGCGGAAAAGGGCAGCATGGTCTTCATGGCCAGCGAAGAAAGCGCCATCCGTGAAGTTTCGCCGGAGCTGGACAGCGTCTGGGCGCCCAAAGCGGGCGAGCCGGTAATCGTGGAACTGGAGGCCTGAGGCTATGGCTGCAAAGAAAATGGCTGTTTTTCTGGATGCCAAGGGTGTCTATTATAAGGAACTCAACGAAATGATCCGCGACGCCGTACGCGGCGGCGCCGGTGTTCTGGAGTTGAACGGCGTCAACGGCCAGCGCTATATTGCCGACAGTCTGACCGGCGACCTGGAAATCACCGTACGCGGTGTGCCCGGTCAGGATCTGGGCGCCTTTATGCGCGGCCCGCTGATCCGCGTACGGGGTAATGTGCAGGACGGCGTGGGCAATACCATGGACGACGGCAAAATCATCGTGGACGGTCTGGCCGGCGATGTGCTCGGATACGCCATGCGCGGCGGTGAAATTTTCGTGCGCGGTGATGTGGGCTACCGTGTGGGCATACACATGAAAGCCTACATGGAAAAAGTCCCCAGCATCGTTATCGGCGGCAAGGCCGGGGATTTTCTGGGCGAATATATGGCCGGTGGCGCCATCATTCTGCTCGGCATGTATACGGGCAAGCCGGACGCGCCCATAACCGGGCGCAGCCTGGGTACGGGCATGCACGGCGGGGTCATCTACGTCCGCGGCGAGGTGCCGGTCCACCAGCTCGGACCCGGACTGCACGCCGAGGAACTCGACGACGCGGACCAGGCCTACGTCCGCGCCAAGGTCGAGGAGTTCGCCCGTGAATTCGACCTGGATGCCGCACAAATCCTTGACGCGCGTTTTACCCGCATCAAGCCTTTTTCCCACCGCCCTTACGGCAACATGTACGTGGGCACGAACTGACTGGTGGGAGAGCCTCCGGCGGCTTAAACCCTTTTTTGGAAAAAAGGGTTTAAGAATCCCCAAAAACTTTGACTGTTGGCCAAAGCTACGCGAAAGCTTAATGCGTAACCAGTTGAAAGTTTTTGGAGGTTCTCAGGAACCTTTTTTCAAAAAGGTTCCTGAGCCGCCGGAGGCTCTCTTTCCTCATTCTCTTCATCTTCCAGGGCGACGAAACCCGAGACAACGTCGATGAGTTCTTCGGTGATGGCGTTCTGGCGGGTTTCGCGGTAGCCGGCCTGGAGGTTTTCCTCGAGTTCCTGGATGTTTTTTTCCGCAGCCTGCATGGCGGCCAGGCGTGCGGCGTTTTCCGCTGCCATGGACAGGGCGAACGCGCGGTAAAATGCGATAAACAGGTACTGTTCGAGCAGATCGCGGAACAGGCGTTCGACGCCCGGACCGGGCAGGGGGATGCTGCGGCCGGGCCAGCCTTCGCCGCCGAGCTGTTCCAGCCAGTTTTTGTCAAAAGGAAAAAGCTGAAAAGTTTCAGGTTCGTAGGAACTTTGCCCACGGAGGTGGTTGTGCGTCAGGTACAGTCCCACGCCCTGGCCTTTCTGGTGCATCCGCGCATAGGCCTGCAGCAGGGCGCCGATCTGATCGGTGATGCCCGGCAGGCTGCCGGGCAGGGAGAAATGGAGTTCGGGTACGAGATTCTGGTCTTCCAGGGCGGCCCGGATTCGTTCGCCCGAGGACCAGACAAGCACATCGCGGCCCTGGGCGCGTTGTGCGTCCGCGGTTTCCCGCGCCTGATCGGCCGCGACTTCATTGAACTGTCCGCACATGCCCTGGTCAGAGCCGACCACAAACAGCACGCACAGGCCGCCGGGATGCAGACGCGGCAGACGGATGCGGCCGGGAAACAGCGAACGCCAGCCCAGAGTGACCACCCGTTCGTAATGCCCCAGAGAAGCCACAGCGTTTTCATAGGTCCGGATATTCAACGCGGCCAGGCTTTTCATGGTTTTGACCACGGAGAGCAGGTCGTTGACCGTGACGATTTTGCGTTTCAGGCCTTCCAGAGTCTGCATGGCGCTGCTACTCCTGCCTTAGCCTGTCCTTGAAAATATCGCTGATGATCTCATTGGCCAGGCTGACGATTTCGTCCCAAAGCTGCTTTTTCTCCTCCTTGTCCAGACGCGGATTGCGGATACGCAACGCCAGGTCTTCTGGCAGGAATTCGCGTAACAGGGTTTCACCTTCGCAGGTGCAGTCTTCGTTTATTCGGTCCAAGACGCCGCGCGCTGCAGCCACCAGTACGAAAACCTGTTCCTCCGGACTGAGGGCGGATTCCTGTTCCTGTTTGAGAATGGCGCGGATGCGCTTGCCGTGTTCGAGATTCTTGCGCGTGGCTGGATCCAGGCGCGTACCGAACCGGGCGAAGGCTTCGAGTTCTTCGAATTGCGCGTAGGACAGGCGCAGTTCTCCGGCCAAACCCTGGTAGGAGGGCAGCTGGGCCTTGCCGCCCACCCTGGAGACAGAGCGCCCGATGTCCACGGCAGGCAGGATGCCTTTCTGGAATAGTTCCGGCGAAAGATAAATCTGCCCGTCGGTGATGGATATCAGGTTGGTGGGAATATAGGCCGAAATGTTCTGGGCTTCGGTTTCGATGATGGGCAGGGCCGTGATCGAACCGCCGCCGAACTCCTCCCGCAGATGCGTCGAACGCTCGAGCAGGCTGGAATGGATGTAAAAAATATCGCCTGGGTAGGCCTCGCGTCCGGGCGGCCGCCGCAGCAGCAGAGAAAGTTCGCGATAGGCCACGGCATGCTTGGTAAGGTCGTCGTAAATTACCAGCACGTCCTTGCCCTGGTCCATGAAATATTCCGCCACGGAGGTGGCCGCATAAGGCGCAACGTACTGCAGCCCTGGCGGCGACTGGGCTTCAACAACGACCATCACCGTATGCTCCATGGCGTTTTCCCGGACCAGCTGTTCGTGCACCTTGGCCACGCTGGAGCCGCGCTGCCCTATGGCGCAGTAGACACAGACTACGTCGGAACTGCGCTGGTTGATAATGGCGTCCACTGCTATGGCGGTTTTGCCGGTCTGGCGGTCGCCCAGAATCAATTCGCGCTGGCCGCGGCCGATGGGCAGAATGGCGTCGATGACTTTGAGTCCGGTCTGCAGCGGGGTGTTCACTCCGGCGCGGTGCATGATGGGCGGCGCCATCCGCAGGACAGGCAGCCGGGACTCCGTAGCCAGGGCGCCTTTGCCGTCCAGAGGCGTACCCAGCGGGTCGATGACGCGTCCGAGCAGACCGTCGCCCACCGGGATGTCCAACAGGCTGCCGCTGCGGGTTGCTTCCTGTCCGGCTTCGAGTGCGTCGGTCTGATTGAGCAGGATGACGCCCACGCGGTCTTTACGCAGGTCCAGGGCCATGCCCACGTTGCCAGGAGTGTCCTTTCCGCCCTGATCAGAGCCCAGGTAAACGAGTTCTTCATTCCGGACGTTGTCCAACCCCTCCACCCAGACCACGCCCCGGCTTACGGTACGGATACGTCCCACCTCGTTGATTTCCGGTTCAGGCGCGTATGCCTCGGCAGTCTGACGCAGGGAATGCTCCGCATTGGTGAGGGAAGCGTCAAGCAATTCACGGGCAGTCCGGTTATGTTTATCAAGAGGCATCATGCGACCCGTTTTCCTTGTCGTTTTCCGAAAGAGGATCAGGCAGAAGCGCCACGGAAGCCAGAACCTGTTCTTTGAATCCGGTCATGTAATGCTCCACGTTCCAGGAAACCTTGTTGTCGTCGAAGAGGCATTCGATGCCGAACCCCAGCTCCTGGTTGTGCGCGAATCGCAGTTGCTTCAGGTCCGGCCAGCGTTGCAGCAGGGCGGAACGCAGCCGTTCCTGGGCTTCCGGCCCCAGGGCAAAACCCGTACGTACGAGCGCTTCCTTGGGGGCGGCACTGCCTTCCGGAAGCAGAGCCAGCATTTTATCGGCCAGCCGCAGTTCCAGGTCCGCATCGGCCAGGTCCGCCAGGGCCTTGCGACAGATTTCGAAGGTGGCGGCGGAGATACGCGCTGTCAGCCGTCTGGAAAAAGCGTTTCGCTCGTCCTGGATGGCCTTGTTCCACTGGCTGCGCTGTGCTTCCAGGTCGGCCCGGGCCCGTTCCAGGGCCTGTTCGTGCCACTGCTGCGCATCCTGCCTGGCCTTGTCCAGGATGCTGCGGCGTTCGGCATCCAGTTGCGCGCGTTCGGCTGCGAGCGACCGGCGGCTTTCCTCGGCCTGCAGACGGGCTTCTTTCGCCTGTTCGAGGTCCCGGACGATGCGTTCCTGGCGCTGGTGCATGGCGCGTCGTATGGGCGCGTACAAGAAACGTTTGAGCACCCAGACCAGCAGCAGAAAATTGAAGGCCTGCGCGGCAACGGTGTACCAATCGATCAGCACGGTCCGTCAGCTCCCTTTGTTGGCCAGTTCGACGAAATAATTCCAGAAGGGGTTGGCGAACAGCAGGATCATGGAGACCACGAAGGCATAAATGGCCGTGGACTCGATCATGGCCAGCCCTACGAACAGCGTACGGGTGATGGTGCTGGTTTCGTCCGGCTGCTGGGCAATGGATTGCAGTGCCTGGGCCACGGCCCGTCCTTCTCCGATGGCCGGACCTATGGCGCCGAGTCCGATGCTGATGGCCGCGCCCAGTACGGAAGCCGCGGCAAGAAGTCCGAGATTGTCCATGCAAATCCTCCTCAGGTTTTGCTTTGATGCGTATCCTGTGTTTCCATGCCGGCGGCGATGTAGACCGCCGCCAGGATAAAAAAGATGTAGGCCTGTACCAACCCGGTAAGCAGTCCGAGCAAATTCATGAGCACGGGCACGATTACCGGTGCGATCAGCAGCAGAATGGCGCCGATGGTATAGCCGCTCATGAGGTTGCCGAAGAGCCTTACGGCCAGGGCCAGGGTCCGGCTGAATTCACCGATGATGTTGAAGGGCAGCATCATCACCACGGGTTGGGCATAGTTTTTCAGATAGCTCCAGAGTCCCTGCCGGCGTATGCCCCACCAGGGCACGGCCAGAAATACCAGCAGCGCGAAGGCCGTGGTGGTGGAAAGCGACCCCGTGGGCGCCATGTAGCCGGGAACAGGCTGCAGCAGATTGCTCACCGCTATGAACAGCGCCAGCGTGCCCAGGAAGGGCACGTACGGGGACGGATCTGTTTTGACCACCTCGGCGGTCTGCTGTTCAATAAAACCCACCACGCACTCCAGCGCGTTCTGCAGCGGTGGCAGCGGCTGATCCGTACGGATTTCGGAAACCAGTTTTCTGGTGGCCAGACGGGCGAACAGGATCAGCAGAGCCATGATGCCCCAGGTCAGGACAATGGTCAGATTCAGTTTGAAAGGCCCCCAGGAGGCCAGTACGATCCAGTCGGGCGTGATATTCACAGGCCTTCTCCCTGCGGTCTCAAGCGTCGGGTTAGCAATAGGCGAACCAGCAGAATTCCGGCCAGCGCTCCTGGCCAGGTCGCAAAGCCCATACGCAGCAGCGGCAGCACTCCAGCGAGAAAAAGCACAAGCCGCAATGCCAGGCTGCAGGACCAGAGCAAATGAGGGCGCCGGGAGCTAGGCAGCGTACGGATGGTCAGCCACAATCCGCCGAAAAAGAACAGGCCGAGCACGGAACCCCAGAACAGCCCGAGAAGCAGGAGCAAGCCGGGCGGCAGGGAGCTGAACGAAGCTGCGTACGTCGGGATCATGGTTCGCGTTCCTTTTTAATGTTGTTGCCCTGGCGTTTGATCCAGAGCCAGGCGTTCACCAGTCCTGCGGCCAGACCTGCTACCAGGCAGACCAGAGTCCAGAGCCCGGACGTGTGCGCCAGGCCATCCAGCCAGAGGCCCAGGAAAATGCCCAGAACCATGGGCATGGCCACGCTCCAGCCCACCAGGCCGAAAAAGCCCAGAAAAAACCAGATGTCCTGCGGACCTTGCCGTTGCGAGCGGAGTTTGCGCTGTTCCTTTTCCCGGATATGCTTGAGAAAGGAACGCTCCTTATTGCCGCGTTTCTCGTTTTGCGTATCACCGCCCATGCTCGAACCCCACGAATCTGCGGACAAAGTCGGCTTCCAGCCTGGCCAGGGAAGTCCGCGATTTGCGTTCCTGCTCCGTATGCGCGTCAATCATCCGCAGGACCGCTTCTTCCAGCTCGCCGAGCTTTCCGGCGACGACATTGGTGCAGGCCACCAGCACTTCAGGTCCCAGTTTGACCAGCAGCCCTGAATCCATGGCGAAGAACTGTTCTTCCTCCCCTGTGTCCGGGCCGAGATAGGAAAACAGGCCGGGCACCAGCGAGGATACGAAGTCGATATGCCGCGGCAGCAGACAAAACCCCCCTTGCGGACCTTCGGCCTTGATTTTCAGGGCTTCGGTATCGAGAAAAATATGGGTGGGAAGGGTAATGAGCAGCCGCATGGTCATGGCCCCTGTTTTTTCCCGTCGACGTCCTGCAAGGAGCCGATCATATACAGTTCCTTTTCGGGCACGTCCGCGAATTCATCGTTCAAAATCCGTTCGCAGCCGCTGATGGTCGCATCCAGCTCCACAAAGCGGCCTTCATGTCCGGTAAAATGGACGGTGGTGAAAAAAGGCTGGGTCAGAAAGCGCTCCAGCCGCCGCGCCCGGTACACGATGTTGCGGTCCTCGCGCGAGAGTTCTTCGATGCCAAGCATGGCGATGATGTCTTTGAGCTCTTCATACAGGGCCAAAGATCGGCGGACTTCCTGCGCCACCTGGTAATGGCGTTGTCCCACGATACGCGGAGTAAGCATCATGGATTTTGATTCGAGCGGGTCGATGGCCGGATACAGCCCCTGGGCGGCCCGTTTGCGCGAGAGTACGATGGAGGCCGACAGATGTGAAAACGTATGCACGGCAGACGGGTCGGTCAGATCGTCCGCCGGAACGTAGACCGCCTGGATGGAGGTGATGGCGGCGTTTTTGGCGCTGGCGATGCGCTCCTGCAGCTCGGCGAGCTCCGTGGCCAGGGTGGGCTGGTAGCCCAGACGCGAAGGCAGCCGCCCCATGAGTCCGGACAGTTCCATGCCCGCCTGGATGAAACGGAAGATGTTGTCGATAAGCAGCAGGACGTCCTGGTCGCGGTCGTCCCGGAAATATTCGGCCATGGTCAGGGCGGCATGACCCACGCGAAAGCGTGCGCCCGGCGGTTCGTTCATCTGGCCGAAGAGCATGATGGTGTTGTCGCGTACGCCCGCGTCGCCCATTTCGCGCCAGAGTTCTTCACCTTCGCGGCAACGTTCGCCAATGCCGCAAAAAATGGAAACGCCCTGGTGTTTGCCCACCATATTGTTGATGAGTTCGGTGATGACCACGGTCTTGCCCACGCCGGCGCCGCCGAAAAGGCCGGCTTTGCCGCCGCGTTCCAACGGCACCAGCAGATCCATGGCCTTGATGCCCGTCAGGAAGATTTCGTCTTTGATGGTACGTCGCGCGAGCGGGATGGACGGGCGGTGAACGCTGCGACGTTCCAATGTCTCATCAAGCTCTCCCAGGCCGTCGATGGTCTGGCCGAATACGTCCAGCATCCGGCCGAGCAGTTTTTCATGCACGGGCGCAGTGAGCGGTTCGCCGTTGCTTTGCACGGCCTGGCCGCGTGCCAGCCCTGTGGTCGGCGTCAAGGCAATGGCGCGTACGGTATGCGCGTCCAGGTGGTCCGAGACTTCGAGCATGGCGTCGCCGGCGGGCACCAGCGCATGAAGGGGAGGGATGGCCTCGGGGAACAGAAGGTCGACCACACTGCCCCGAATGGTCTGAATTTTTCCTGAAAAAAGCCTTTCGGCCGCGATCCGTGGCTGCAACGGCATATTTTGGCATCCTTCATCTGGAAGGTGAACAGCAAAATATACAAAATCCGTTATCGTATCAGAACTATGCCTCAGGACCTGCTGTTTGGCAATGACAGTTCGTTGTTGGTCGCTTTCGGAGAAAGAAGTCCGGATTTATGCACACTGAATCAAGTGTAAGCAGACGTATCATATAAAAAATAAGTATAAAATACATGACGTCCAGTAGTTAGCTACACCGGATAGCATCGTCGCAACAGGGCAGGGCCTGCGTTCTGCGGTTTAGGGAGGGGCGTTTTTTTTGTACGGATACCGCGGTTGCGTCTGGAGCAGAAAAAAAGAGAGCGGAAGTGTTGCTTGTTTCAGGCTGCCGACGCCATCCCCCTTGTGAAAAGGGAGGTGTCGGCGGCAGCCTGGGGCTTTGTCGACTCGTTACACAACCGGCGACATGAACCATGCATTACCCATAAGTGTTCTTGCTTCGCTGGTCAGGGGAATGAGATCGTTTTTATTGAGAAGCTTCAAGTCAAATTTTCTGTTTAATGCGGCAAAATGCTGCAGGCCAAAAGCGATTTTGCGAAGAAATGAAAAGACGCCAATAGCTCCGGTGGGGAACCCATTTGCCCTGGCGCCGTAAAGAGCGCGCAAGTCAGGAAGATCAGCAAAAATTTCTTCAACAGTAGATCCGTATTTTTCATATTGCTTCGGAATCTTACCCTGTTGTATGGCCTGGCCAATGTTTTTTCCGACCATGGCGGCAGCCATGGATGCGCGGCACAGCCCTATGGCATGTACAAAACCGTCACCATACGCCAGTCCTTTGAATACTTGATCTTCACTGGCAAATCCGCCAGTCATAACAATGGCCGGCAAAGGCATGCCCTGTTTTTTCAGTTGTTCGCAAATCCGCACAACAGCATCCTCAAGGCAAACCGTCGGCAGCGACCATTCATTCATCATTTTTGACGGGCTGTATCCGGAACCGCCGCCCGCTCCGTCAAAAGTGATCATGTCGACCTGAGCAGCGGAAGCGAGTTGTATGACGCGTTTTACGTCTGCCGGATCATATCCGGCCATTTTGAAGTATATGTTTTTTGCTCCCCATTCCCGCAAAGAGCTGATGTAATCCGTAAGAGATTCTTCCGTCCACATGGGCAGCCTGCTGTACGAGGCGAAATTGGGACAAATTCCGTCGCGATACGCTTCTTGCACTTTCGGGTCGCTCGGATCTGGAAATACGATGTACCCTAATTCCTGTTTTTTGAGTGCGGCTTCCAAATTTTTGATCCGAATCACAGGCTGCGTTCCTTTGGCAGCTTGACCGAATTTGATCTCTATGGCCTCGATCCCATACCTCTGGATGGCCAGGCGTGGTATGTCCAGTTGGATGTCTTCTTGATTGCATTGGAGAACAATTTGCCCATATCCTCTGTCATATCGGCGAAAGCAATCCAGCGCCTGCCCAAGAAGAGGAACGTCAATCGCGGTCTTGTTTTCAACTCGGAAATTCGGGTCATTGTTTATGGCGTGTTCCCCAATGACGCAGGTGACGCCGGCCATGGCTGCGCCGGAGAAATAGTCCTGCCAGTTTAATTTAATCAATGCCGGCAAGATAATGGGCAAAGCCATCGTGACTGGGTTGAGCAAGCCGTACGTACGTTCAAGATTTACGTTGAAGATCGTAGCTGATTCTGATGTGCTGTCGGCGCCTTGTGCACCGAAGACTCGGCCGTTTATGTTGAAATGGGAAAAATCTATCGGATAGTCCTTTTCGGATGCTATCTGGTTGTTTCCCGTTGTAGTCGGATATACCGTTTGTGATCCCAGAACAGCGGCTTGAGCCAGTTCACAAGTTCCATCGCACTCTTCCGTGCAAAATGAACACATACCGGATTGGGGGGACAGAAAGCGACTGCGGTTTTTCCCGAAAGTGAAACCGGAGCTGAGGGGTGGAGAAAAGGACATGGCAAACTCCATGGATCGCTGATTTGACAGCGGTTGGCAATTGATAGATTCCATTTCTTTACTGTTGCTGGAGTTTGAGTTCAAAGATTTTATTGTTTGACAAACAATACTTATATGAGGCTGCAATGTGGTGTCCGTCTGAACTGGGGGCGAGCAAGTCAAAATATATCGCCATTGCCGACGCGTTAGAAACGGATATCCGCGACGGCAAGCTTTTGCCTGGGGCCAAGCTTCCGCCGCAAAGGGAACTGGCAGACCTGCTTTCTGTTAATCTTACGACTATTTCAAAGGCCTATAGCGAAGCGGAACGTCGGGGACTGGTAAAAGGAACCGTCGGGCGCGGAACATATGTTGCTGCAGGTGTCGCAAAAATCCTTGAACAGCCAAAGTCCGCTTTGTTCAAAGCCGGTGAAATTGAAATGGGTATCGTTTTCCCATTGAATTTTCTGGAACCAACTTTGGAGGAGGGCATCGCAAAGCTCTCCTCAAAGCAGGAATTATCCAGGTTTAGTTGCTACAGTGAACCCGCAGGACTCCCGGACCATCTTGCGACCGGGGCTCAGTGGGTAAAGCAATTTGGATTTGATATTGGAATTGACCGGGTGGTTGCCACTGCGGGAGCGCAACACGCGTTGACCTGTACGTTGATGGCATGCTTCAACCCTTTAGACAGCATCGCTGTTGATTGCATCACATATACGGGTTTGAAAAATGTAGCGGCCAGTATGAATATCCGCTTAGCACCAATAGAAATGGACGCGGAAGGCATGATACCTGACCGGTTGCAAGCGGCGTGTAACAGTCGTTTGATCAAGGGTATCTACCTTATGCCAGCCCTTCACAATCCTACCGGGATAACCATGGGCTCCAGACGAAGGCAGGAATTGCTCGGCATTATTGAAGAACATCACTTGATCCTGATAGAAGACGATCCCTACTATTTTTTGGCGAGTAAAGTGCAACCGGCCATGTCTTCATTTGTACCCGACCAGAGTGTTTTTATAGCAAGTTTTTCCAAAATTCTTCATGCCGGACTTCGAACCGCTTTTGTTGTCGCATCGACAGAAATCCGCGAGCGACTTGCCGGAGCGGTTTACAACACCATCTGGATGGCTCCTGCATTGAATATGGCGATTATATGCGATGCCATTGTTGCCGGGGTGGTCGACAAGGTGCTGTCGGCTAAGATTGCGGAAGCAGCGCATCGAAATCTTATGGCCTGGTCCAGTCTTCCTTTTCCTGCGGGCACCGAACCCGGCAAGGGGTTTTATATCTGGTACACGTTGCCCGACCCCTGGACGGGATATGAATTTGAGGCCCAGGCCCAAAAAAAAGGCGTGCATATAAATTGCGCAGAACAATTTGTAGTTGGAAGTCCGAAAATCAAACCAGCGGTCCGGGTTTGCCTGACGGCAACCCAAACAAGGCAGGAATTGGCCCTTGGATTGTCGCAACTGGCTGGCATTCTAGAGCTTGGTTATCAACCTCTAGATGAAAACGGGGATTGTTGTGTCTAGACTTACAGGATGGGGGGGAGCTTGTTCGATTTCAAAAAGTATTTTTTAAAGTGAATGGGCTTATTACAATTGCCTGAAACAAGTTAGGGCGATTTTCTTTGGCTCACCCTTTAAAAAAAGAAAAGTCGAGAGAAACATCCCTCGCTTAAAAAAAATTTGGTAAAAGCCCAAAAAAAAGCGGGCCGTACGCAACGTACGGCCCGCTTTTGAACACGTAGGAATAACCTAGATGCCCTTTTTACCGGCGCTCTGCTGTACTTCCTTGAAAGCAGGATTGCAGGGCTTTACATCGTATACGATGTCCTTTTTCGGGGGCACGGTTACGATATCGTTATGAGTTCCAACCTGGGTGCAGATGTCTTCTTTACCAGCGGCCACGGCGATCGTGCCAAAAGCAGCCACAAGCATAGCGGCTACGAAGAAAATTTTGACCAATTTCATTGTATAATCCTCCCTTGTTGCTATTCGAGCCTCCCGGCTCACCACCCCTCAATCAGGATACTTGCCTTTTAAGTGAATACCTCAATCTCTGATCATCGCATCGATCATCACATCTGGCAGGCCAGAAGGAGCAAAAGGAGGTTTCACTACCCTTATTTACTCTAAAGAATCCTATACGCGAATCTCATGAGTACTGTCAACGTTCCCTACAAAAAAGATGCAAGCTTGTAAGGAGTTGCGGCGAGCGAAAATCTTAAAATCGCGGGCGGGAATCACTGTAATTTTGGCTTGAGCCCATAACTGGCAAAAATTTCAGCTATTTTTTGGGATGGATTTGTCGTCACCTTGGCGATTGCCGCAAGTAGGAGAATCAATTGAAAATCCACGCGAAAAGAGGCTTCCTGCCAGAGCACGGCCATTTTTTTGCGTAATGGTGGTTCGATGTTGAGGACTTCCCAGGTATTTTGCAACTCTTTGGGGGTTCGGGCCTTGAATGAGAGATAGTGGGGATTGCCCGGATCATCGTCAAAAAATTTGCGTTGGCGGATACGGTTCATGCCTATATCGTACAGACTTTGTACGGACATCTGAGGAGCCCGGCGCAAACGCTGCATGCGGACGGTTATCTTGCCGCTGTGTTCTTCTCCACGCATCCGAAGCAGCAGCAGAAAGCCCCGCTCAAGGAGCAGTTCCACGCCCCGCCCCATGCTTTTTTTGGTGAAACTGCCCATGGTTTCGCCGATCTGTTCTTTTTCCTGGGTGGAAAAATCCTTGAGGGCCAGCAGCAGGTCCTGTTTGACTTTTTTGATGGCCAGGGCGGCGCCTACACTGAGAGCCCGGACCTGTTCCTTGATGAATTGTCTTTGCCGGGCCTCTTTTTCAAGGCTCTTATCCTGCTCATCCCCATTGAGCGCGCTTTCCTTGCCTGCTTCCACCAGCATGCATTTTTTCACCAGAGGATCTATGCTGGCCAGCTGGGCAATGGTGTGCAGTTCGGGGGAGGAAAATTGATCCAGTCCCTGCAAGGGGGAATCATTTTTCAGCAGTTTCAGTACATATGCCGCGAGCGGGCTATTTTCGCTTTTGGGGCTGGCTTTTTGAAAGGAATCCTGAATACGTGTATTTTTTATTTCCTGGATCGTACCTTCCAGCGACATAAGCAGGGTGTCCAGAGAAAAGCTGACGATGAGATGGTTGCCTTCGCGGCTCATTTCATAGCTTTGTTGTTCCAGAATTTTTTTGTAGCTGTCTTCGATTCGCACGCGAAAAAAGGTTTCCACCAGGGCTTTCCAATACGTGACGTCATAGACCACGGATTCGGTGAGCTCGTTTATTTTTTCCAGCGCTCCCACGCCGAACGTACGGATCATGCAATGGCTCAGGTTGTCTTTGATCAGCCCGAGCGCGTACACAACGCCCTGAACGATATGCAGAAGAATGGCTTCGATATTGCTGAGATTGGCCCGTTGATCTTCCAAAGCCTTTTCGTCCTTGTTGAGCACGGCCTTGGAATACAGGTTGAGGGAGACAAGAAATTCATTGATCCATTTCTGTATATGCTCATATAAGGGCAAGTCCGCGGATCGGTGAGTAAGCAAAGAAATCATTCCCTTTTGCTCGCTTTCCAGCAGCGGGAATTCATCGATGGCTTCTACGTTCAAGGCAATGAACTCAAGGAGCATCTCGCGTTCCATGATCTCCTTGAGCAGCTTGCGCTCTTTGATGCGGACATAGCATTCGACATATGAGGCAATTTTTTCGTCTTGAGTCATTGAAGCGCCATTCTCCTCAAAAGTACTTGTAAGACAGAGTGAATCGTCTCACAGAAGTCAACCGCAACCTGTAGTTGTCGTACGAATCGCCGCATCCAGAGAGCCGGGTTCGAAAGGACCACGAAATTATTTACTGGAAATAGCCGCTGTCTGCAAGATAGACATGTGGCCAGACATGCTCAATCTTACCATCCTCCTCCTCCGCCGCCTCCTCCTCCTCCGCCGGAGGATCCACCGCCGCTCATTCCGGAAGAAGAGCTGGGAGTGGAGGAAGCAACAGCGCTGCTCAGAGAGGAACCGATGGACGAGGCGAACGATCCCGCATGGAAAGCACCGGCGGCATAAGCGCCCGAATACCATGCCGGACTATACCCTTGTCCTGCCTCCGCGGCATTGTCTAAAATGGAGGCAAATTGCTCCGCCCATTTGTTTTCGACTCCCAGGGCCACCGCGTAGGGCAGATAGCGCTCCCAGAGTTCGGGTGTGCGTTCCGGCGGATGCAGCAGATTGAGCCGTTCCTGCTCGCTGACGGAAAGAAACATTTTAAAGCCTTCGATCTGGTCCATAACCCGGCGACCGGCGTATGTTGGCGCTTTGAGCAGATAATAGAACACCGGCAGCGATGCCCAGAGCAGCAGCATCAGGAGCATGGTGAGCGGGCTGATGGCTGAAACCAGAACGAACAGGCCGCCGACCTCGCCGGCCAGAAAGGGTAGGGCGAACAGTGTGGCCCCGATGGTTTGGCCGATGGCTTTTCGGCCGACAGCCTTGATGATGTTATAAATGAGCATGGCGCAGCCAAAGCTCCACATCGTCAACCAAAGGGTCATGAACCCCGCTGTGGAACGTGAACCGTCATCGGGCAGCGACAGGACGACAAAAAGCAGGGTGAGAAAGGTCAGTCCGAGTCCGATCAGAAAATAGCTCAGGTTGCGCTGGAAGTAGGCTTTTTCGTATTCTTTTTTCAAAGACTCTTTCAGGGCGCTCACACTGCTTTTTATGGACGTATGGGATGCCTGATCCAGGATTATCGTATCTTTAAAGGAAAACAACCTGCTTGCGGCGCTTTTTTCACCAGGGGAAAGCGGCTCTTTGTTCTTGCCGGTTTTGACCAGCGTATATTTTTTACCGTTCTGTTCGATCCGCAAAAAGCCCTTTACCGCCATGTTCAAAATGGCCGCCGTAAAGCAGACATTATCAAACCCCATACGCAGTACCTGGCGAACGGCCGCGGGGGAAAAACCTTTTGGCGGAGCGAATTCAGGCACGATGGTTTGTTTGGCCGGATCACGCCCCACCAGAAACCAGGCAGTCAGGTAGTAGCCCAGCACCACGACAATGCCGATAAAAGCCACAATACTGGAAACGTTCGCATTGAGCTGGTTCCAGATACGCGTTGCCGTATCCGGTTCGATGATGATGCCTTTGGGCCAAGTGGTTACAATGGTCAGACCTTCGTCCGGCAGGACGGGTCTGGTTGTCTGAAAAACAATTTGATTGTTCGACACGGTCTGCGCTTTGGCAGTTGTGGATTTTGAACCGCGTGGTCCGGTAAAGGATTTGAACCCCGTAATTTTTGCGCCCGCCGGCAACAGCAGTGTGGCCCGAACGTTTTCAATGGGAAACGCCCAGTTGTTGCCTGTGACATTCCAGTACAGCTCATCGTGTTCATTGAAAAAGCCAACCATATCGTTGAGCGTGTAGCGCAGGTCATAGGTATAGACGCCCGGCTTGAGCAGGACATTTTTGTTGCCGAAGTAAACGGACGTGCCGTTTCCTTCTTTTTTCAGGTGGTAATCTTCCGAATGTCCGTCGCGAAGCACTTGCTGCACGCGTAAAATGCGTCCCGAACTGAATCCGGAATCTGTCTTGTACGAGGTGATGATATTACGAAAAATGCCGCGTTTGATTTTGTTGCCGCCGCAATACACCTGAATAGTTTCATGCACCGCGACGGAAGCGTCCGGCTGCACTTCAATACGGCTTTCAAAAAGCAGGATGCGCTCCTGCTGGGCTGCGAGTACGGATGATACGGCGCAGACAAAAAGCAGGGCCAAGGTCGCAAAAGCGGTTACGTATACCTTGTTCGTTGTTTTCATTACACTTCCCCGGAATATTCAGAATGTATGAAGAATAAGTGTAGCCTTTTTCCTGCAAGATATTCAAGCTACTTCTGCATGGCGTTTCTTTCATCTCGAATTTCAGGCAGCTTCCGGCGCTTGCCAGCGCTCGTATCGAAGGTATACGAAGTCCGCATGCAAACGCCTCTGGAGATTTTACGTACGGTTTTTGGCTTTGATTCGTTTATCGGACGCCAGGCCGAAGTCATCGAACATGTCCTTGCCGGAAACGATGCCCTGGTGCTGATGCCCACAGGCGGGGGCAAGTCCCTGTGCTATCAGATTCCCTCTCTTATGCGTCCGGGAATGGGGCTGGTTGTTTCGCCGCTCATCGCTCTGATGCAGGACCAGGTACGCGGACTCGTACGCAACGGCGTACGCGCGGCCTATCTGAATTCCGCGTTGTCCGGGCCAGAGTCCTACGAAGTGGAGCGGGCCATGCGTTCGGGCGGACTGGATATTTTGTTCGTTGCGCCGGAGCGTGCCGTACGTCCGGGATTTCTGGAGCTTCTGGCACAGTGCCGCCTGGCCCTGGTGGCCATCGACGAAGCCCATTGCGTTTCCCAATGGGGGCATGATTTTCGTCCGGAATATACGCAGCTTGACGTGCTTGGCCAGCGCTTTCCGGATGTCCCGCGCCTGGCTCTGACGGCCACGGCGGACGGGCCGACCAAAAACGACATCATCCGCCACCTGGGGTTCGACCGCGCGCAGGTGTTTTCCACAGGGTACGACCGGCCGAACATCCGCTATCATGTGCAGCCCAAGTATGACGGCCAGAGCCAGCTGCTGCGTTTCATCAAGGAAAATCATCCGGATGAATCCGGAATCGTCTATCGGCTGAGTCGTAAAAAAGTGGATCAGACCGCAGCCTGGCTCAGAAAAAAGGGCATCCGAGCTTTGGCCTACCACGCTGGGATGAGTGCGGACGAGCGCCGTGCCAATCAGGAGCGTTTCATGCTGGAAGAAAAAATGGTGATGGTGGCCACCATCGCTTTCGGCATGGGCGTGGACAAACCCAATGTCCGGTTTGTGGCGCATCTCGAACCGCCCAAAAGCGTGGAAGCCTACCATCAGGAAACCGGGCGCGCGGGGCGCGATGGTCTGCCCGCCGACGCCTGGATGGCTTACAGCCTGGGAGATGTGATCACTCTGCGCCAGATGATTTTTTCCGGCGACGCGCACCAGCAGCGCAAAATGGTCGAGCTGGAAAAGCTCAACGCCCTGCTGGGCATGCTGGATGCGCATACGTGCCGTCGCCAGATGTTGCTGGCCTATTTCGGCCAGGATCTGCCCGAACCCTGCGGCAATTGCGACAACTGCCTGAATCCGCCCGAGACCTTTGACGGCACCATTGCCGCGCAAAAGGTGTTGTCCAATATCTTTCGTACGGGGCAGGGCTTTGGCGCGGGTCACCTGGTGGACGTGCTCCTGGGAGGGCAAACCGAACGGATTCTGAACCTGGGCCACGATAAAGTCAGCACCTACGGCATTGGCAATGAGCATACGCGCAAGGAGTGGCAGTCCATGCACCGGCAGCTTGCAGCCCAGGGGCTGCTGGATGTGGATATTGAAGGATTTGGAGTGCTCAAACTCAACGCCCGCAGTTGGGAGATTTTGCGCAGTCAGCGGACCGTTGCTTTCCGAAAAGATCAGGAACCGGCCGCCAAAGGCGCGACCTCCTCGAAATCCAGATTTTCGAGTCTGGCCGAGCAGGACGCCGTACGGACTCCCGCGGATGAAAGTCTTTTTGAGGCACTGCGCGCCTTGCGTCTGCAAATCGCCGGAGAGGAAAACGTGCCGCCTTACCAGATTTTCCCGGACAGAACACTGCTCGAGATGGTCGCCTACCGGCCGCAGCAGCCGGAGCAATTCGGGCAGTTGTTCGGCGTGGGGCGGATGAAGTTCGAACGCTATACTGAACGGTTTCTTGAGGTCATAGGAACGCATATCCAGGATCACGGCCTGCCGGAAGGAGTGCCTCCCGTACCGCAGCGTCGGGAACTGGAGAGAAAAAACGGCTCCAACGGCGACGGTCCGACACCGGAGGAACTGATCACGGAGACCGTACGCGAAACTGTCAGACTGCTCAGGAGTTGTCATGATCCCCAGCAGGTAGCCAAAGAACGCTGCTTGCAGGAAAACACTATTTATTCCCACGCTTGTAAAGGTCTGGCCGCGGGCATGCTGCGTCTTTCGGACGTTGTTTCCATGCCTGATGAGGAGCTGGAGCGGATCAAGGAGCAATTTTGCCAGTGTGGAGACGCTTACCTGAAACCAGTTTTTGACGCGTTGGACGGAAAGTATTCGTACGCGGTTTTAGGCTGTATCCGGGCCAGCGTACGCCAGAGCAAGGCCTGAGGTTATGCAGCATCCGGTGCCGGAGCCGGAAGATCGGGCAAGAATGCATGTATTTTTCTTCCCTGCTTGATTCTTTTTTCTTAATAGCTTATCTAAGATAAAAAAAATACTCATTAAATTGTGCTGTCCTGTGGGGGGGTCGTAAGACATTTGTACGGTTTGACGCCGACTGCAGGAGGGATCAAGAGTAGAGCAAGGTAGAAAACTCCAATGTCCATCCAACCAGGGATATTGCTCGAAGCGGGCACCAATGAAGTCGAAATTGTCGTTTTCAGTATCGATGAGGAAACACCATCTCCGGAAGCCCCGTATACGTGGCATTTCGGGGTCAATGTCGCGAAAGTGCTCGAAATTATCCGTATGCCTCACTATACGGCCATGCCTGAGAGCGCGCACCATTCCGTCCTAGGAGCTTTTCGACAGCGCGAGCGTATTATCCCGCTCATTGACCTGGGCGTATGGCTTGGCCTGCAATTGCATCCCAACGAGCAGGAAAAGGTTCTGGTAACCGAATTCAACAAAGTCGTCACAGCTTTTAAGGTTTCCAACGTACACCGCATTTACCGCCTGAGCTGGGAAGCCATAGAACCGCCTTCCAGCGAGTTTTCAAAACTCTGCGAAAACAGCATCACCGGCGTTATCAAGCTGGACGACATGGTTGTTTTTGTCCTGGATCTTGAAAAAATTGTCGGCGAGATCAGCCCGGAGACCGCCATATCTTTTCAGAACGCAGAGCCCTTGCCGGAGGATGATTCCGGGCGTGTGGACAAAGCGCTAGTCGTGGACGATTCGCCCACCGCGAGGAATATGATTCTGCAACTGCTGCAGCAGGCGGGTTTTGAGACCAAACACCAGGTAAACGGCCGTGATGCCTGGGAATGGATCCTGGAACAAAAGAAACATGCCGTAGAAAACGGGCAACATATTCATGAATACGTCAATGTGGTTATTTCGGATATTGAAATGCCGCAAATGGACGGCCACAGTCTGACGAAGAATATCAAATCCGACCCCGTCCTCAAGGACATCCCTGTGATCCTTTTTTCATCACTGATCACCGACGGTCTGCTGCACAAAGGAGAATCCGTCGGAGCCGACCTTCAGGTGGCCAAACCGGATCTCGGCATTGTGGCCAGCACGGCGCGCAAGCTCATCACCAAATATCGCGGTGATTGACGGATTCCTGGTCTGCAGCATTTTCTTGCTCCTTTGAGGAGTCTCCGAGTATAGTGGCAGGACGTGGAGACATCCGACCCGGTGTCGGGTACGGCATTTGGGGGGGCTAAGGAAGTCGCATGAGTAAAAAAGGAATTCTGGTCGCCGGATCGCTTGCAGTTGCAGGATTGCTTCTGGCCCTGCTTATCGTCATCAAGATAATGCTGGACCCCAACGCCCTGAAGCCGGAGTTGCAGAAACAGGTCAAGCTTCTCACCGGACTGCAGCTCGAGCTTCAGGGGGACATTTCCTTGAAATTTTACCCCTGGTTTGGGATCAAGCTGGGCCCGGCGTCCCTGGGCAGTCCGCAGGGATTCAAGCATAAACTGGCTTCCGTGGAAAAATTGTCACTGGAAACCAGGCTGTTGCCTTTGCTGCAGGGGAAAATCGATGCAAAAAGCATGGAAATTGAAGGGCTTGATCTGAACATCGTCCGCAATGCCGAAGGACGCTGGAATTTTCAACTCATGCCGGTCAAAAAGGTTTCCGTCCATGAGGATGAAGTCATCGTGGACACCATCCAGGGCGACCAGTATATTTTTTCCTACCTCATACGCGGACTTGACCTGAAGAACGCTTCCGCCAGAGTCATAGACGAAATGTACGGGCAACGTTATGAAATTCGCAACTGTGTTGTCAGCGCGCATGACGTCGAATCCGGCAAACCTTTTGATTCCCTGATCTCTTTTGACGGTTCCAGCACGCAGCCCCGTCTTTCCGGCTCCGTGCAGCTTCGCTCCATGGTTTCCATGTTTCCCCAGGCCTTGCGTTTTGTTTTTGACGACGTCAAGCTGGATGCCAATGTGGAGGCCCAGGGGCTGCCTTTCACCAAGGCAGGTCTTGCGCTTTCCATGGATACGCAGATTCTTGCGCAGCAAGGAGTGTTTGATCTGACGCGACTGGATGCGGATGCAGTGGTCAATGGCGGTTTTTTCGGCAAGGAAGCCCACGCGTATCTTCACGGTACGGGGTCTTTAGATCTGCAAGAGGGCGTGGCCGAGACGCATCTGACGCAATTGGACAGCCTGGGGCTCAAATCCGAAGTCACCGCCTCCGCGACAAATGTGCTGCAGGATCCGCAGCTTACCGCCCAGGTACGCACCAATACCTTTGATCTCAAGAAAGTTCTCGGCGGTTGCGGGCTGCGGCCCGAATGGATGGATCGCGTTGAGGGGCTGGATCGCTGTTCCTACGATGGAACTGTTTTACTGAACAAAAAAACACTCAAGTTGGATACCACTGCCTTGCACGTCGATGACGCCGCGCTTCAGGTCAAGGCGTCTCTGGATTTGCCGGATGGACGCGGGGTGGACCTTGCCGTATCCGGTTCGCGTTTTGATTTCTGCAGGGTACTTCCGCACGCCGCTCAGGGAAAACAGGGCAAGAGTGCGAGCGTTGTCAAAGAGCATTCAGCAAAAGAATCCCGGCAGCTTTCCTTGCACGATTATCACGGCACGCTGCAGTTGGAGTTGGGCGATCTGCTTTGCGGCAAAGAGTCCGTGGGGCGTCTGGATTTGAAGGCTTCCCTGTCGGAGGGAAAGCTTGCTGTTCCGAAACTGCAACTCAAGATGCGCCATTCGTCTTTGGAAGGAGAGCTTCAGGCCAGTTTTCCCAAAAAAGGCTACGAGCCCGATTCCGGCAAAGCCCGAATTAGCCTGCGCAGTGAAAATCTGCGTAACGCAGCCAAACGTCTGGGCTATACGCTGGGGCCGACCAAGGATCCTTCTGTATGGGGCAAAGTAATACTGGACCTGGAAGCGGGATTCAATCCGGACGGCTACGTATTGCATGCGCCCAGCTTCGAACTGGACGGCAACGTATCCTCGCTGGCAATTCTGGCGTCTAAGCCTTTTCCCTCAAATCTTTCCGTGGATATTAAAAGCGGGACGCTGGATTTGAATCGGTACAAACCAGCGGATGGAAAAGACAAGAAAAAAACGGAAAAAAAGAATCAAGGTTCGGGGACGCGTATAAGCGACTTTGAATTGCCGGATTTTTTTCGCCGCACCAAATGCAGCCTGAAGTTGCAGTTTGCAAAACTGCGTTATGATTTATTCGATGTTTCCAAGTTGCGAGTGACGGCCGTGTCGGACAAGGGCAAGATCACCGTGTCGGACCTTCGGGGCGCCTGTTTTGACGGAACCATCAACAGTACGGGCAGCGTCAATCTGCAGCGCAGGCCCGCGCCGCTGGCTATCAAGCTTTCTGCAGAGGGGATAGACATCGAGCAATTTATTGCGGCTTTGGGCAGGCGTCCGCATGTTACCGGTCGTGCAAATCTCAAGGCGGACGTTACCTCCCGTGGATTCACCAGCAAGGAATTTTTCAGCGGACTGAACGGAAACGGCACGGCGCAGGTGGTTCAGGGCAGCATTCTGGGGCTGAATCTTTCCAGTTCCGCCCTGAGTTCGCAGCAAGGGATTGTGGGGCCAAAAGCCAGGACGCTGTTTGAAAAGGCCGACATCAAAGCCACGGCGGAAAAAGGGACCATGCACTTCAGCCGGTTCGACGTCACTTATACGCCCAACAAGATCAACGGGACGGGCACAATCGTTTTGCCGAAAAACACCATTTCAGCCAGACTGAACGCCAATCTGCAGGGATTGCCCGTTCTTCCAATCACAATTACCGGGAAACTGGATAAGCCCGATGTCAGTTTGGATGGAGGGGCGTTGGTGGGCAATGTGCTGGAAGGTGCGGCCAATGTGGTCAAAGATATTCTGCTGTCGCCCTTGACCATCGAACAGGGGATTCAAGGCGGTATCGAAAACCTGTTTTCCAGCGACAAAAAAAACGACAAGAAAAAGAAATAGCTTTGTGGTCTCAGGGCTCCATGGCATCCCTGTTGACCCGGCCGATCAGACTGAGAAAGCCTTCCAGGATTGTCAAAGGATGGGGCGGACATCCTGGGATGAACAGATCCACAGGCAGCAGGTCGCCAATTCCGGCGTTGGTTTCGCTGCTGTCCGCGTATATCCCGCCCGATACGGCGCAGGATCCCACGGCGATGACGACTTTTGGTTCCGGGATGGCTTCATAGGTCCGCAGCAGGGCTTCACGCATATTGCGGGTTACGGGGCCGGTCACGGCCAGACCGTCGGCATGGCGCGGCGAGGCCACGAAATCAATGCCGAAGCGTCCCAGGTCGAAGACAATGGTCGTCAAAACGTTGATGTCGGCTTCACAGGCGTTGCAGCCGCCGGCACTGACCTGGCGCAAGCGGAGCGAGCGGGCGAACAATCGCGCCCGTTCCGGTTCCAGAGGGGAAACGGGAATCGGGCCTGTTGTTCCGGACTCTTTGCCGCCCCGGATTATCAGATCTTCGCGGCGGCGTGCGGCCAGCCGGAAATCTTTGCCAAAGGCGATGGCGTCCTTATCGCAGGCTGCGGCACAAGCGCCGCAGAACAGACAACGGCCGAGGTCGATTCCCAGGCCCTGGGCATCCAGAAACAGCGCACCTGTGGGACAGGCCTGCAGACAGGCGGAGCAGCCGCCGGTGCAGCGTTGGGGATGCAGTTCGGGCAGTCCGCGGTATCTGTCCGGAAGTATACCCGGTTTATCGGGATAGCCCACAGTCCGGTGTTTTTGTCGCAGCCGTTCCACTAATACGCCCAGCATGCCGAATTCCTTTTTCTACAGATCATGTCCGCAGTAGGACAGATTGAAACTTTTGTTACACAGGGGAAAGTCCGAGATTTCCGTATTGCGCAGCGCCATGGCCAGTCCGGGCCAGTTGCGCAGGGACGGGTCCGTGATTTTGTACCAGGCAAAGCGTCCGTCCGCACCGGTGGCGGCCACATGGCAGATGGCTCCTCGCCAGCCTTCGATGAGGGACAACGCCAGAGAATTCGGGCGCAAATTGGGAAGGGTCGCCTGCGGACGTACGCATCCTTCCGGAAGCGCGCCGAGCAGGGTCTGGATGGTTTCCACCGAGTCGTCCACCTCCATCCGGCGGACCATGGCTCTGGCCAGCACGTCGCCGCTTTCCATGGTACGCGGGGGATGCGTATGCTGTGGGGCTGCGGGGTGCGGAAAAGCGCAGCGGATGTCGCGCGGCAATCCGCTGGCTCTGGCGGCCGGGCCAACGAGTCCGAGTTCCAGGGCGGTGCGCGTACTGACCTGTCCGGTTTTTTCAAAACGGTTCAGCACGGAGGACGCGTTGAACAGCAGCTTGAGCGCGCCGCGGACGTTTCGATGCACGGATGACAGACGGCGCAGAAGTTCCTCGGAACGCTGCCTGTCCGTATCGAATCCGCAGCCGCCGGGTTTGAGCATGCCGCGCCCGAAGCGGTTGCCGCAGAGCAGGGCGGTCATGTTCAGAAAGTCTCCACGCAACCGTCCGCAATAGGAGGCTGTGGGCAGAAAACCTACATCACCGGCCAGGGCTCCCAGGTCGCCCGTATGGTTGGCCAATCGTTCGAGCTCCAGGCAGACCGTACGCAGCATCTGGGTCCTTCGGAAAGGCTGGATGCCGGCGAGCATTTCCATCATGGCGCATCCCGCCCAGGTGTGGCCGATGGTCGTATCCCCGGCCAGGGTCTCCAGCACAGGCAGCGTACGGAGATCGGGACCAGCAGACAGGACTTTTTCAACTCCCCGGTGCTGGTAGCCCAGAGAAATTTCCAGTGAGAGCACCTGTTCGCCCGCGCATTGAAAGCGGAAATGCCCGGGTTCGATGATGCCCGCGTGTACGGGGCCCACGGCCACCTCGTGGATATCTTCCCCCGCCACCTGATAATAAGACGTAACGCCCGGGCGCGGACGCTGGCCGTCGGGGTGTTCCAGAAAGCGGATGGGCTTGAGCCACGGATGACCGAGCGGCACTATGCCGGTTAATTCGTGAATCTCCCGTTCAAACCAGTGAGCCTGCGGGCAGGCGGGAGTGAGCGAAGGGTACTCCTTGCCAGGAGTCGCGGACAGGATGGAGAGAAGGCGTTTGCCGTCGTTGGCGATCACCGCAAACAAGCGTTGCCGCTCAGTGGTGCAGGGAGCCGCGAAAAGCGCGACCAGACGCCAGCCCTGAGTGACTTTCTCCGTCACGTCCGCAGCGAAATTCTCAGGCGATACGAGAGGGATGTCCGCCAGTAAAAGGGGGGTGCCGTGTTCGAATTCCATAATTATTCCTTAGCCGTTGCCTAAGACGAGCGTGGCGGCCTTGAGCAGCAGCTTGCCCATGCCGGGGGAAAGATACAGTCCGAGAAGCAGCACCAGAGCCCCCAGAACCAGAGACGGCGCTATGTTAAGTACGGTCTCATGCGAAGTGCCGGTGAGCGCTTTTGGGGGAGGTCCCTGCACCATACGCACCACGGCCAGGGACATGCCCGTGAAGATTGCCGCCAGGCAGAGCAGGTAGAGTACGGCCGGAATAATTCTTCCGCCGTCGAGCATTGCTTTAAGAATGGTGAACTCGCTGACAAAAGTGCCGAACGGGGGAGAGCCCACAATGCTCAGGAACAACGCCGTCCAGAGTACGCCGGTCCAGGGAATGACGCGCAGCATGCCGCGCGTGTCGTAACAGGACTTGGTGTGGTAGCGCGCCAGAATATTCCCGGCCAGGAGAAACAGCCCGGCTTTGGTCAGCGAATGGTTCACCGCATGCAGCATGGCGCCGAAGGCCGCGGCGTTGCCGATGCCCACGCCCAGGGCCAGAATGCCCATATGTTCGACACTTGAGTAGGCCAGCAGACGTTTGTAATCCCCCTGGCCCACAATGAAGACTGCGGCGACGACCATGGAAAACAGGCCGAAAAATACGAGCAGGTCCGACGAAAAGGCGGCTATACCGGCTGCGGAGCAGATCTGGTGTGCGCGCAGAATGCCCAGGAAGGCACAGTTGAGCAAAGCGCCGGACAGCAGGGCCGAAACCAGCGAAGGCGATTCGCTGTGCGCATCCGGAAGCCAGTTGTGCATAGGTGCCAGGCCCATTTTTGTGCCGTAGCCGACCAGCATGAAAATGAACGCCGCCTTGAGCCAGGACGGTTGCATGGTGGGAGCGGCCGCCAGCAGATCTGCGAGCAGCATGGAACCGCCATGCGTGTTTTCCTGTACCATGGAGATGGAGATCAAAAAATTGCCCAGCAGCGCCAGGGCGATGCCCACCGAACAGATCATCAGATATTTCCAGGTCGCTTCCAGGGAACGTTGCTGACGATGAAAATAGATCAGCGGCGCGCTGGCCAGGGTGGTGGTCTCCACTCCCACCCAGAGCAGACCCAGGTGGGTGGTGCAGGTCACCAGGGTCATGGCGGAAAGAAAAAACAGCAGACAGGCAGTGAAAATGCGCTCCGGCGTGTTGCGGAAGGTGGTGCCGGCCACAATGTCCTGGTGCTGTTTGGATTTTGCTTCGTCGCGCAGATATCCCTGGGCGTAAAATGCCGTTGCCAGAAAGAGCAGGCTGACGATGCTCAGGAAAATGAAGCCGAGAGCGTCGAGATGCAGCAGGCCGCCCCATTCCGAGGGCGCTGTTTCGTAAAGAGCTGCAAAATGCAGCACCAGCGCCCCGTGCAGGAGGGCCACGATGAGCAGCAGCATTCTGCGCAGCAGGTCGCTGCCCAGGGCCAGAGCGAGAATGCCGCCTGCCAGGGGGGCGAGAACAAGGACCTGTATCATGCCTAATCCCGTAACGAGCAGAACCGGTCCACGTCGATGGATTCAAAGGTTCGGTTGATGTGGTGTACGGCGATTCCCATGACAAAGATTGCCACGAAAACATCCAGCAGGATGGAAAGTTCGAGCCAGACCGCGTTATGTGTGGACATGGGCGCGCCGAAAAGAAAAATGCCGTTTTCCATGATCAGATAGCCCACGACCTGGGTCAAGGCTTTGTGCCGGGCGATGATCAGCAACAACCCGGCCAAGATGGTCGTGAATGAAGCCGGAAAGAGCAGGCCGTAATAGACCTGGGCCGGAAACTGCAGACGGCTTTCCAGCCAGAAGGAAAATACCAGCCCGATCAACCCGCAGGCCACGGTCGGGCCGAAGCCGACGTAGGATTCCACAGTGGCGGGGACGCCGATTTTGCGCATGGTTTTCATCAGCAGCAAAGGAAAGCCCACGGCCTTGATTAAAAAAACGGCCAGGCAGAGCAGCAGCAGGTGCAGTTCCATGGGGCCCGTACCGGCAATGAGCAGAGGCGCGCAGGCCAGCAGGGCTCCCTGCAGGGCGGCCAGCATCAGCAAATGGCCAAGGCGTCCGACACCCAGCAAGGCGAGGTCCGCCAGAATTATCAGAGAAAGAACGGTCTGCAAGGTGAGTGTCATTGTATATTCCTCCAGAGGATCAGGACCAGCGCCAGGGCGGAGATGGCTCCGGCACCTGCCAGCAGGCCGCCAAGCCGCTGAAGCTGCAGTCTGGCCATGATCGACTCCACGATGCCGACAAGGATTGCCGTGGCGAACACGCCGCCCAACGCCAGCCCCGCTGAATAAAACGGGCGGGCCGGATCAAGCGGCAGCAGCAGACCGGAAAACAATGTCGAAAAAATCCACAGTTTGATGCCCGAACCATAGGTAATGAAGGCCAGATCCGGTCCCGAATGATCCAGAACCATGACTTCATGGATCATGGTGAGTTCCAGGTGGGTGTTGGGATCATCCACGGGTATCCGGCAGTTTTCCACCAGCAGCAGTACAAAAAGCGACAATGCGAGGAGCACATGGGGCAGGTTGCCGTGCTGCGGGGCGTTCAGGATGCCGTTCAGGGTAAAGCCGCTGCTCATTCCGGCCGCAGTCAGCAGCGTGACAAAAAGCACCGGTTCTCCAAGAGCACCAAGGCAGGCCTCGCGGCTGGCGCCCATGCCTTCGAAGCTCGATCCCGTATCCAGAGCCGCCAGCATGGTGGCCATCCGGGCCGCTCCCAGCAGGTAGGCGAGCAGGATGAAATCGCAGGAAAAAGAAAACACGCCCGGCATGCCGGCCAGGGGCAGGATCAGCAGCGCCGCCAACGGTCCCGCCAGTGCCAGTACAGGACCCGTACGGAATACCCAGGTCGTGGTGTCGCTGACCACGGCGCCTTTGCGCAGCAGTTTGGCCAGGTCATAATAGGTCTGCAGCAGCGGGCGCCCGTGACGGCCGCCGAAAAGGGCCTTGACCCGGTTGATTATGCCGAAAAGCAGCGGCGAAGCCACAAGCGCGGGGACCAGCAGCCAGATGGCGTCAGGATGTATGCTCATGCCAGTTTCCAGAGCAGCAAGGCCACCAAAGTGACCAGCATGTAAAGGATGTACAAATGAATACGGCCATGCTGCACCAGCTTGAGCCAGTCGCAGCCCTGCCGGATTCTTTCAAACAGCGGGCCGAGAAATTTTTCACGGGCCAGATCAGACGCGGTGGTTTCCAGCGAACTTGGACCTGGAAAGTAGCCCTCGGGTGCGTCTGTCCGGCAGGAAAGTCCGGTGGCCGGTCCGAACATACGGGCCAGCGGGTGTGCGAACGCATACCCCGTATACTGCATACGCGCATCCGGGGCCACATATCCGCAATCCCAGGTATGGTAACGGTGCGGGGGGCGTGTGGCGGAAAGACGCTTTTGCAGCAGCACCAGAGCCAGCGCGAAAAGCGCGAACAGCAGACCGCAGGCCGCAATCATCGTCATGGACGAGAAGGCCTCGCCAAGGGTGGCGGCGAGGTCCGGGCTGCTGCCGGAGAGAATCGAAACAGCCGGGACTGCCAGGGCGAACAATACGGGCGCGCACAGGCCGCCGGCCAGGCAAAGCAGACACAGCGCCAGCATGGGGAGAAGCATGTTCCGTCCGGGATCGCTGCCGGGAGCGAGTGAAGAAACCGCCGTACTGCGTGGTTCGCCACAGAAGACCGTCCCGTAGGCTCGGGCGAAACAGGCCAGTACCAGTCCTCCGACTGCAGCCAGACCGGTGAAGCAAAGAATACCTGCAACTTGCAGCACAATTCCGGAAGTTTCAAAGCCGCTGGCCAGCGAAAGGTACAGCGCGAATTCTCCCACAAAGCCGTTGAAGGGCGGCAAGCCGGAAATAGCAGCCGCACCAACGGCAAAACACACGGCCGTGGCGGGCATTTTTTTGGCAAGTCCGCCCAGGGCGTTCAGGGAGGCGGTTCCTGTGGCCTTGAGTGCGGCCCCTGCGGCAAGAAACAGCAAGCCTTTGAAAAACGAATGGTTCAGAACGTGCAGCAGGGCGCCCGCAAATCCGAGGATAGCGACTTTCGGACTGTTCCAATAGAGCCCTGTTAGCCCGGCTCCCAGACCCATGGCGGCAATGCCCATATTTTCCACCGTGCTCAGCGCCAGAAGCCGTTTCAGGTTTTTTTGCACCAGAGCGGCGAGTACGCCGTACAGGGCGGTGGCGAGTCCTATGCCCAGAAGCAGGGGACCCTGCCAGCTTTGCACCGGACCCAGAAATTCGAACGTGCGACAAAGGCCGTAAATGCCGGCATTGACCATGGCTCCGGACATCAGTGCGGAGACATGACTGGGCGCGGCCGGATGCGCTTCGGGAAGCCAGATGTGCAGGGGAGCGAATCCCGCTTTGGCGCCGAATCCCACCAGAGCCAGGATGAAAACAATGGCCGCCGTGGCAGGAGGCAGATCCGGAGCCGCCACACGAAAGGCATCAAAGGAAAAGGACTCGGCCTGCCCGGAGAGCAGGGCAAAAGCGGCGAGTAAAAAGAACGCACCCAGATGCGCTGCAACCAGGTATACCCAGGAGGCTTCACGTACGTCGGCCTTGTCATCTTCAAATGCGACCAGAAAGAAAGGCGTCAGGGACATGAATTCCCAGACAATGAGAAACAGGAAGCCGTCGTCGACCACCGGCACCAGGGCCATTCCCGCAGCCAGAAGATTCAGGAAAAACCAGTGAGCACCGAGATTCCTTCGCCCTTGCCATCCTTTAAGGTAACGCGCGCCGTACAAGGCGCAGAGGGCTGTAAGCAGAAAAACGGGCAGCAGAAATAAACGGGAAAGAGGATCAATGGCGATACGCAGCATTCCGAGTGGAAGCTGGCTGTCGCAGCTGAAAAGAATCGCAGGGCCGGACCAGTTCGTAAGCAGGGCAACAAGCCCCGCCAGGGAACCGGACACTGCGCTCCACGAACCAATGCCGTTCGCAGTTTGAGACCGTCCGGCGGCAAGACTCGCCAGAGCGCCCCCCGCGTACAGGGCAATGGCCAACAGAAAAAAAGTGAGGCTAACTGACTGTCCCATAACACCGCCAGAACTAGAGTATTTTTTGTGATTTGGGTCCCTATTCCTGTAGGTACGCTTTGTCAATAATTATATGAAAGATAAATGCTAAAGAATCGCATTGGCGAAAATTATCGAGTAAAATAGTCTGAATTATTTTTACCGCGTCATGGGAGCTGCATGGACAATTGGAAAGCAACCGACTGATTTTTTATGGTTAAACCTTACCAAAAATTCATATAGCGGAAAGGTAACGTTAATCTTATGCGCTTAGGGTATTGCGTATCCAAATTACTCTCTCCTTTTTGAGACCACCCACTTGCCGGAGCCCCCGCCAGATGCGGGGGCTGACAAAGAGGCCCGCCATGAGCACATGACGGGCTTTTTTACTTGTTTTTGCAGTTGCCTTCTACGCATTGACGGGATATGCAGCCTCCTTTCTCAGTGTGTAATCCGGCAAAAAACTCTAGTAAGTTCTATAGAATGTTTTTATTACAGTATGTTGTGGCGGTTTTTTTGCATCGTAAAAAGTAGACTAAGTTTAGATTTTCTATTGCAAATCTACAAAAAAAAATGTAACCGATTTATTATATAAAGGGGAAATGCAGTTTGTGTTGGTCTGGAAAAGAAATGTCCGGTGGAGGGAGTAGCCAAAGGTGAGCGCCATATCATTCAAAGGGCTGACGGCTCCGCTGACCGTTATGCGGGTGCAGGAGAACGACCAGCAGCGCGTGGAAAAAGAGCTCTCCTCATTTCTTGCCGCATCGCCGGACTATTTCAAAAATTCATTGCTGATGCTTGATTTTGATGGATTGGATCAAACCGACGCGAGCGTTGATATTGAACCCCTGGTTCTTTGTCTGCGCGCTCATGGCGTAGTGCCCGCACTGATCCGGGGGGCTACTGTTGATCAGCAAAAGACAGCTGAAAGATTGCATCTTGGTTGCCACACCGGTTCGGCGCAGAATCCAGCCCAGAAGAAAAAATCTCGGGTTGCATCCGCTCCTGAGCGGGTGTACGTGTCGTTGCCGACCATGGTTGTCAGCCAGACCGTACGTTCGGGCCAGAAAATTTACGCCCGGGCAAAAGATCTGATTGTGTATGGAGCTGTGAATCCAGGGGCGGAAGTTTATGCCGACGGCAATATTCACGTATACGGCGCATTGCGCGGCAGGGCGATGGCGGGCGGCCAGAAAAACACCAACGCCCGGTTGTTCTGCCTGAAAATGGAGGCCGAACTGATTGCCGTGGCCGGAATTTATATTATCAATGAAGACATGGATGAATCCCTCCAGGGAAAGACCGTGCAGGCCTATCTCGCGGAGGACAAGCTGCGTATTGAACCACTTGAAAATCCCGCGGTGCAGAAGCAGGAACTCAACATCGTGAAAGGACCGCAGGATGCGGGAAACCGCACGGTTCAGACGCCGGAATCATCTAAGGGAGCTGCGTTTTGGGCAAGGTAGTCGTTGTTACTTCCGGCAAGGGCGGGGTGGGAAAAACAACCACCAGCGCTTCTTTTGCGTCGGGTCTGGCCATCAGGGGCCATAAAACCGTTGTGATAGATTTTGATGTGGGTTTGCGTAATCTGGATCTCGTTCTGGGGTGCGAACGCCGTGTTGTCTATGACTTTGTCAACGTTCTCAAGGGCGAAGCCCTTTTGAAGCAGGCATTGATCAAAGACAAGCGTTTGGAAACTCTGTATATGCTGCCCGCTTCTCAGACCAGGGATAAGGAAGCACTCACGCTGGAGGGCGTCAACAAGGTGATTGACGAACTTTGCGATGAGTTTGATTATGTCATCTGTGATTCTCCCGCAGGTATAGAACGGGGCGCCCAGCTTGCCATGTATCGTGCTGATGAAGCCCTGGTGGTTACCAATCCGGAAGTTTCGTCCGTACGCGACTCTGACCGCATGCTTGGGCTGCTGGCCAGCAAGACAAAAAGGGCCGAAGAGGATGCCGAGCCTGTGAAACCGCATCTTGTTCTGACCCGTTACGCACCTGAGCGCGTGCAGAAGGGCGATATGCTCGCTCTGGACGATGTTCTGGAAATTCTGGCCATCCCGCTTTTGGGGGTGATACCGGAATCAACAAGCGTGCTGGATTCTTCCAACGCAGGTCTGCCCGTAATTTTTACGGAAAAGGCTGAAGCAGGTATGGCCTATGACGACCTTGTTGCGCGTTTTCTGGGCGAAGACAGGCCACACCGCTTTCTCACCGCAAAAAAGAAAGGCTTTTTTGCAAGGCTCTTCGGTAGGTAGTCATGAAATTCTTCGATTATTACCGTACTCGCCAAGGTAGTGCGCAGACCGCCAAAGAACGGTTGCAACATATCGTGGTGTATGAACGTATTCAGAACAGCGGACTGGAGTTCCTCCCGGTGCTTGAACAGGATTTGCTGGAGGTCATCCAACGGTTCATCAATGTGGACCGGGAGTCTGTATCCATAGCACTCGACAGCGAGGAGGACCGCCAAGTTCTGCAAATCAAAATCGGCTTGCCCCAAGGCAAGGGCGGCGGCAGAAAATCCAGGGTACGTCAGAATCTGCTTCCCGGTTTGGCGCCTTCCTGATTTTCAGCCAAACCGCGTCGTTCTGCCGGCCGAATGCGCCTAAGTTATGGAGTGCCCAATGAGCGCTATGTTTTCCAATGTTTTTGTCATTGTCATACTGCAAGTAGTCGTTATCCTATTCTCTTTCTTCCTGCCTGAGCTTCTTTTCCGGATCACGAAAAAACAAATGGCCTGGCATGTTCTACTGGCCTCCTTTTTCATGATTTTTTCGGTTATTTTTTTGACTCTGCTGCACAGCGCGTCGAATACGGAGCCGGAACACGCGGCCGCGGTTGAACAGGCATCTCAGGAAGCGGAGATGCCGGAATATACGCTGCGCATCGGGACCTTGCCTTTGCAGCCCGGTGTGCCCATGGATGTGCAGTTGACGGTGTTCAATAATGGTCCGACCAATGATTTTACCTGTTCCCTTGATTTCCTTGACAAAAACAGTGGCAAACCATTGGGGGATGGCGACTTTGAACTGGTGAGCGAAAAGGATGTCCTGCAGTTGGATAAGGGCCGCAAGGATATCTGCAGCTGGAACGTGGTTTTTCACAAAAGTGGCGAGTTTCTTGCCGATGCCTTCGTACAGGGCAAGGGGCTGGCTCCTTCCAATCACGAACAGATCGCCATGACTGTTGCCGAAGCGTCCGCCAACGTGCAGCAGCCCAAGCCGCAGGCTGCGGCTCCCACTACTGAAAAACAGGTGGCAAAAAGCGACGACGCCACGGTCTGGATATACTATACGCGCGACGAGGCTACGGACTCCAAGCTTGTGGACAAGCTCAAAGCCCGCGACTACACGCATGCCGTTGCAAAAGGCAAATGGAAGACCAGGTCCGAAAGCCAGTTTCTTTTCCACCGGACACCAGAAGGTATGGGCGTTGCCATGTTGCGGAATGCTCTGAAGCTTGATGATGTCGAGGTCTATTATTACGATGAGCAGCGTGTGGGAAAGAAAATCAAATCCACTTTCAATGACAATCCGGAGCTGGATTTTCTCGTCATAGCCCGCTGAGTTATTTCCAACGACCCAAAAAAAGCCACCCTCCGAAATCCGGACGGTGGCTTTTTTTTCGGCTCAGGTGTTGCGAACCTGTTGTTGAGCTTATTGTTATTTTGTCAGGTCGGTAAAGTCGGCATCAGCCGTCATACGCTTCCGGATTTTCAGTAATGGGAAAGTCGCGCAAGTGTTTTGAAAAGGCGGCCATCAAAAATGCGTCGACCCACCAATGAATGTCGTAACGCTTGATAAAAGCGCGCATTTTTTTCATTCGTCCGCGGCATTCGGCCTCGGACCAGCTGACTGTTTCATGCAGAGCCGTGGCTACACCTTCTACATCATACGGATTGACGAGCACGGCGCCATAGCGTTCGAGCTGGTAAGCGGCTCCTGCGAATTCACTGAGCAGCAATACCCCGGTTTCCCGGACTTTGCTGGCACAGTATTCCTTGGCCACCAGGTTCATGCCATCCTTGAGCGGAGTAAGCAACGCGATATCCGCTGCGCGGTAGTAGGCTAGCAATTCATCTCGGGAAAGACTGCGATAATGGTAGTGTACGGGAATCCAACTGGCAGTGCTGTATTCGCCGTTGATCTGGCTGACGAGTTGTTCGATTTCCGTTTTGAGGTCCTGGTACTCGGCGACGTTTTCACGGCTCGGCACCACGACCTGAATAAAGTGAATTCTATCGCGTAAGTCGGGATAGAGTTCAAAAGCCTTGCGTACGGATTCCAGTCGCTGGGGGATGCCCTTGCTGTAATCCAGGCGGTCGAGCCCGAAAATAATTTTTCTGCCTTGCTGCGCTTCCTTGATTTCATACCCTTTGTCCTTGACCTTTCTTCTGGCCGCCTGTTTGGCGAACAAGTCGAAGTCTATGGAAATGGGCAGCACTCCCAGGCGGACTTCCCGTCCCTGACTGGTTGCGGTGATAACGCCGCCGCGTCCGTGCACCCGCGTATCGGGCATGAGAATCTGCATGCAACGGACAAAATTCCGGCGGTCGCGTATGGTGTGAAAACCCACCAGGTCGTATTCCATCAAAGCAGTTATCAATTCCTTGCGCCAGGGACATTTAAAGAAAATATCCGGCGAGGGAAAAGGAATATGCAGGAAAAAGCCGATTTTTTGACGCATGCCAAATTCTTTCAGCTTGGATCCCACATGCATCAGATGATAATCGTGAACCCAGATATAATCACTGGGCCGCGACGTGTTGATGATGGTTTTGGCGAAGAGTTCGTTGACCTTGAGATAACTGCGCCAGTATTCGGGTTTGAAGTGGCACCGCCCTTGAAAATCATGGAAAAGCGGCCAGATGATCTCGTTTGAAAATCCATGGTAATAGAGGTCGATATCTTCTTCTGTGAGATTTACGGCTTTGAGACTGTACCCTGCGTCACGGGCGAAAGAGGAAAACAGTTCACTGAGATTTTCTTCGGTGTAAGCGCCTGACCAACCAATCCAGACACCTCCGCGGTGTTTGAGCGCGGGAGCCATGGCGGTAACCAGACCGCCTGAGCCGGGTATGATTTTCCAGGAGTTGTCTTCGTGAGTTAATGCGACCGGTAATCGGTTTGAGACAACAACCAGCCTCCCGAATTCATCAGCCATACGAAAGTCTCCTCCTGTTACGAGTTGGAATAACGCTACTTGCTTTCAGTATAGCAATAAGCGCTTACGTATGACTTGGCAAGTTGCCGCCATTATGGAAGCAATTCTTTGACAGCATGCAAATGAAACAGGTCATTTTGATCAGCCATGGCAAAATGAATTGCTCAATGCATGCTTTGGGGATTCGCTAATTAGGTATGAAATAGTAAATTTAAAGAAAAATACGAAATATCGGCAGATGTGTTCTGCCATATTACGAGACGTGGCGCCGTTGGACGGTTATCCACGTATAAAGTAGTTAACCGCTTGTTATTCATTGTCTTTTTTATCAGAATTAGAGGTCAGCTCAACCAATCCGACAAAAAGCATACCGGCAACGATCAAAGGAATGACAATATTAATAAGCATCTCAGACTCCTGAAGAAATTCAATAACCTAAACAAGAGCGGTCGGTACTGTCTCTGGCACCCGCAGCTTCTTAAAATCAGGTGCCATGCAATTGGGAATCGGATGCCATTTTTGCAATCCTCGGGCCAATTTTGAAAGAGTGAATTTTGATTGTTCATTCGGAGGAATTTCATTTGTACAAGAATATTGACAACTAGTTGTCAATTGTCTATTCAGAACGACAGCACATGGAGTGAACTACATGAAACAAGACCAAGCGGCTTTGTTCACGGAGATTGTACTCAAGGTATTCAGGCTGAACGGTTGTTTTCTTGCGACCGGGGACAAGCTGGTCCAGCCGCTCGAACTCACCAGTGCCAAATGGCAGGTGATGGGGGCGGTGGCACTGGCAGGAGAACCTTTAACAGCGCCCCATATTGCGGAGGCCATGGGGATTACCCGCCAGGGGGTTCAGAAACAGGTCAACGCATTGGTTGCATCGGGGATAATGGTGCTCCAGCAGAACCCTGACCACAAACGATCCCCACGAATAGCCCTGTCCGAAAAGGGGAAACAACTCTACGACCAGGTCGATGACTTGAATTCCAACTGGTCGCAGTCCATGGCGGAGGGGCTATCAAACGAGGCATTGCAGGTTACTCTGCAAACCCTTGAAATTATACATTCGAGGCTCTTAAAACAGCAATGAGGAGCATTCCATGAAAAAAATAGGTGTGTCAGGACAGAAGTGGCTCAAGAGTTTCCACATCATGTTTGGCTGCGCATGGGCTTCCTGCGGAGTAAGCCTAACGCTCATGTCCATTTTTATGCATCCGACGGATGGTCACCAGTTGCATGGATTCGATGTGGCGAGAAAGTTTATTGACGATGTTCTGGTAGCCCCCGCAGCCACGGGATGCTTGTTGACAGGATTGCTGTATTCCCTGTTTACCAACTGGGGCTGGTTCAAGCATCGCTGGATCACGGTGAAATGGTGCATAAATATTTTTGGTGTCATTTTCGGCACCTTTTGGCTGGCAACATGGTTGAATACGCTTCCTCCAATTTCATTGACTGAGGGCCTGCAAGCTCTTTCGAATGATACGTACGTTCAGGCAAGAACCTTGAATATATGGGGAGGCGCGTTTCAGAATCTCACCGTCATTTTCGCCATACTCATTTCTGTCTTCAAACCATGGAAAAGGAAAAAGGAGCCACAGCAATAGGAAAGGACGGCAAAGCGGCTGAAGCGCGGAGAGGATTTATTAGCGCTCCGGGTGAAAGCGGGTCGCGGAGCATGCTTTTTCGTCAACTACATGAGAGGAGCACAACATGGCGAGAACAGTGCATAAGATTTGCGGGTACCTGGCGACAATGCTTATCGCGTCCTTTTTTCTGTCCACCATTGCCGTGGAGGTCTTTGGTACGCATCATGCCATAGCTATGGTGAAGAGTTTGATTGTCATCCCCGGCCTCCTGATGCTTATTCCGGTCTTGATAGTTACGGGAGGAAGCGGCGTCTATCTCGCAAAGTTCCGGTCAGGCCGTATCATCGCCGCTAAAAAGAGGCGTACCCCCATAGTGGCATTCAATGGAGTGTTCATATTGGTCCCTTGCGCCATCTTCCTCGACCGCATGGCCGCATCAGGAACGTTTGACACCATGTTCACCTGTGTCCAGGCTGTGGAGCTTCTGGCCGGTGCTACAAACCTGTTGCTCATGGGGATGAATATCCGGGATGGGAGAAGAATGAGCGGCCAGCGTATTTCAGGATAGTACGCGGGCCTTGCCGCTCGGAACACTGACCAGCCCGGCCGGTCGCCTTGTTTGCTCATTGAGCACCTGTTGCTGGGGAGTTTTTACGCCCCTTGATGAACCATTTTTATTCCGGCTTTTCCAGCGCACGCTTGAGAGTATCCAGTTCGCGCAGGGCTTCTTCAAATTCATAGGCTTCCAGGGCCTTGGAAAGCCGCTTGAGTAGCAGTTGATGTTGTTCCAGATCCGGCATGGCGCGCAGTTGGTCCAGTACGGCCACCGCCTCAGTGTCGGACTCCTCCAGCAGTTCATGCAGTTGAGATAAAAGAACATTACGTTGCTCGGGATCGCCGGTAATTGGAACCTGCGGGGCAGGAGATTCCGTATCAAAGGCATCCAGCCCGGCCACAATAGGTTTGAGATGGGTGAGCACCTGGGAGAGAAGATCTTCAATTTCTTCGGGCGGACGATGGTCTCGGCAGGCCTGCTCCAGAGCCCCGGCTGTTTCCTGGACGCCGCGTGCGCCTATATTGCCCGCTACGCCTTTCAAAGAGTGAGCGCAGCGTATGGCGGCTTCACTGTCATCTTCCTGCTGTGCAAGGCGGAATTGTGTTTTGAAATTAGAATAATTTTTATGAAATTTCGTGAGTAACTTTCGGTAGAGTGTGGAATTGCCATCAACGGAATCAAGTCCGGCCTTCAGGTTGATGCCGGGTAATTGTGGAAGTTCAATTGCGTCTTCCTGTCGGTCGTCGGGCACGGGAACGCTATACGGGGTCGGGTGTGCCGGTGTGACCCACTTGCCCAGAGTCTGGAGCAACTCAGTGATATTGACGGGTTTGCCGACATGGTCGTTCATTCCCGCTTTCAGAGATTTTTCTCTGTCACCGGTCATGACGTTGGCTGTCATGGCTATGATGGGGAGATTTTTGAATTTCTCCTGGGCCCGAATGCGTCTGGTGGCCGTATAGCCGTCCATCACGGGCATCTGGCAATCCATCAGTACGCCGTCGAAAGTGTTGTGCTTAAGGATTTCTAGAGCTTCTTTGCCGTTTCCGGCAACTGTGACGTTGATGCCGTAATTATTGAGAAGGTCGACGGCGACATCCTGGTTGATTTCGTTGTCTTCAACAAGAAGGATTGTTGCTCCGCCGAGCTTTGAAGCAGCCTGATGAATTGCCTCCTGCTGGACGACGGATCTTCTTTCCTGGCGCGGCGGCTGCCCCATCGCCATCATAATATTATCGAAAAGAACCGACGGCATCACCGGTTTGCTCATGAATCCGGAAATATTTTCAATCCCCTGAGCCGCATGCATGACTTCCATTCGTCCATAGGCGGTGACCATGATGATCTTTGGAGGAGTTGTCCGCCATTCGCGGTTGAGGATCGACCTTGCGAGTTCCACTCCATCCGAATCGGGCAGGTTCCAGTCCATCAACAGCACGTCGTATGGTTTCTGGTTCTGCAGCTTATCCAGAAGCTCATTGGCTTCTGCTGCAGAGGCGGCCTCGTCGACGGTAAACCCGAACTGCTTGAGCATTTCCAGGAGGATCATTCTGGCCGTGGAGTTGTCCTCGACAATCAGAATACGCAAAGGACCGAGTTCGGATTGCAGATTCAATTGCGGTATGGTTGCAGTCGATTTCAAAAATTGGGCCGTGAAATGGAAAGTACTTCCTTGGCCGGGCTCGCTTTCGACCCAGATTTTCCCATGCATCATCTCTGTGAGTTTTTTGGAAATGGCCAGCCCGAGACCGGTTCCGCCGTATTTGCGCGTAGTGGAACTGTCAGCCTGGCTGAAATGCTGAAAAAGTTTATCCTGCTGCACTTGCGACATGCCGATGCCGGTATCCCTGACCGAGAAATGCAGTACTATGGTGTTCTCTCCCTGACTTACTTCCCGTACGCTCAGGATGATGTCTCCTTGCGGAGTAAATTTGACTGCATTATTGCCCAGGTTCAAAATGATCTGCCCCAGGCGCAGGGGATCTCCGTTAAGTATGGGCAGATCCGTCGGGAGATCGAACATCAGCTCCAGGCCGGCTTCCTGGGCCCTCAGTCCGACGACATTGGCGACATTGTCCAGGACGTCCTCGAGCCGGAAATCAATGGACTCCATGTCCAGTTTGCCGGCTTCGATTTTGGAAAAGTCCAGTACATCATTGAGAATACCGAGAAGATTCTCTGCTGAACGGTGCACTTTGCTGATATAATTCCGTTGTTTGTTGTTCAGACGGGTCTGCAGCGCAAGATGCGACAAGCCGATGATGGCGTTCATGGGAGTCCGGATTTCATGGGACATGTTGGCCAGAAAATCTGATTTGGCTTTGGTTGCCTCCTCGGCGAGTTCCTTGGCATGCAGCAGGTCCTGTTCCATGCGTTTGCGTTCAGTGATGTCCGTGGCAATGCTGCAACTTGCGTATGCTTCGCCGTCGGCGTCGAACAAAGGGAATTTCACGGCATAAAACACTCTTGTTATGTTGTTCGCAACGATGGTTTCCTCTTTGGCAATGGGTTCTCTATGTTCAAGGGCAAGAAAATCGTTTTTCCGAAAAGCTTCCGCGGTATGTTGATCGAAAATGGAAAAGTCGTCCAAGCCCAGAGGATCGAATGCAGCATCAAATCCGAGCGTTTCCGACCAGGTTTTATTCACCAGAATATAAAAGCCGTCCCTGTCCTTGGCTGAAATCAGGGCACCTGAATTGTCTATGACGGATCTGAGGAATTGTTCCTTTTCCATTAAGGCACGGTGGGCGGATTTGCGTTCGGTGATATCTTCGATGTTTACAACCAGCAATTGTTTGCCTTCATAAGCCATTTGAGAAACAGAGACATCCACATCAAAGATGTGGTTGTTTTTAGTTTTATTGCGGCTTTCAAAGCTGAATGGTCCCTGTTGCTCTAATTGTTCCATAAGCAAAGGCAGCATATCCGGATGAAAATCCGTATCCAGTTTGTCCACCGTGAGACCGATCAGTTCCTCGTTTGAGTACCCGAATTGCTTGCTGGCCGCCTTGTTGGCGTAGACGATAGAGGCGGTTACGGGATGCACCCAAAAAATGGGATTTGCCGCGAATTCCACAGATCGCTGGGAAAAAAGCAACTGCTCCTCGGTTTGTTTGCGTTCGGTAATATCTTCTATGATTCCGTCGATGGAAATCAGTTCGTTATCGCCGCCGCGCACAGGGTGTTCTGACACCAGGATGTAGCGTTTACTGCCGTCCGGATGGGTGAAACGCATTTCAAACTGCTGGAAATTGATATGCTCCTGCACAACCTGGTAGATAAGCCGCGAGGTGTCTTCTATGGATTCCGTAGCCCAGTTGATCATGGGGATCCAGGATTTGTACAATACCTCCATCCGTTTCATTCCGAAAACACTTTCGATTCCGTCACTTGCAAAGAGAAGTTTGCCCTCCGGAGAGTGGCTGAAAATGACAAATTTATCGCCGATTTCCTCCACCAGTTTTTGATATTTTTCCTGACTTTGTCGAAGCTGGTTTTCCACGTATGTCCGGTCGGAAATATCCACTACCCAGCCAAGGATTGCGGCTTCTCCATCGTAATCGAAGTTGAATGCCCAGAGCATGACATCATGCAACGCCCCGTTTTTTCCTCGCAATTGGGTTTCATAACTTGTGACACGCCCTTTGCTTTTAAGTGTGTCGATCATAAACTGGCGGTCGTCGGGATTGACATAAGCCTGCGTGGCGGTTGATCCGATAATGAGTCCCATCCGGTTCATTGTGGGGTTGGCGAAGCGTGTAACGCCTTTTACCGTGATGCCCACTCCTATCGGGCTGGTATCAAGAATTGTCTTGAAGCGCTCGCGTTCCTTGGCAAGAGCCTCTTCCATTTCTTTGCGTTCGGTGACGTCTCGCAGAACTGCGACAAAGATGGTGTCGTTGTTTACGATGGCTTCATTGAGGGCGATCTCCATGGGGAAGGTGGAACCATCCTTACGCATCGCATCTACTACCATTTGCCGGCCGATTACTTTGGCTTTTCCGGACTTGAGGTAGTTTTTGATGTACTTATTGTGCTGGCTCCTGAAGGGTTCCGGCATAAGAATGCTAATATTTTTTCCCAGAACTTCTTCTTTGACATAACCGAACGTATTTTCCGCTGCCGGACTGAATTCTGAAATAAATCCGTTGGAGTCTATGACTATTATTCCGTTTTTTGCAGTATCTATAATGCCGCGGAGCCATGCCGTACGCTCTGCAACATTAGAGGCCATGCTGTTGAACGTCTCAATGACTTTGCCTATTTCATCTTTGGCCTGAAACTGAATGCGATGATCGTAGTCGCCACGTAAAAAATGTTCTGCAGAATTCTTGAGAAGGCCCAAAGGAAATATGACGCGATTTCTCAATAAATAAAGGGCAAATAGAGCAAAAAGGACGCACGCTATTGTGAGGTAAATGATAATATTGCTGATGAGCAATATAATACTTTGTCTTCTTTTAAATTTCTTTTTTATAATTGTGTTATGTAAATCAAAAAAGTTTTCTATATATTCTACAAAATCTGATTTCAGTGAACTGTGTTCCTTTTCAATAAATTTTTCATAAATCCGATAAAGCTCGGAGTTAGAGTCAAATGAAATGGTATTGCCGTATATTTTGTAGAGATTTTTTGCCTCCTCCAATACGGCGTTTTCCATTGCGAAGAGACGATCTGAATTCTGCTTTGCCGCAGCCAGGGTTTCCTTTTCCAGCGGAGTGAGCCGAAGTTTTTCCAGTTGTTGCTCAATACTGTACTTCTCGCCGTGCGTATCCAGATCCGCTTTTCCTGCAAGAACAAAGTCCCAGTAAGAAAGATGAAATTTATCCGGGTGTGCTTTTGTACCATTGCGGATAGCCGCAATAGATTGAAAATAGTTTTCATATTTTGGGTTGCCGGTCTGGATGTAGAGCAAAGCCATGCGCGTCATGTTTTCCGAGCTGTGCATGATCTCTCTGGCAAGATTCATGGCCAGCTGGCTTTCCTGCTGCATTTCAAACTGGATTTTTTCCGTTTTGAGGAGCCATACGCCCAGCGTGGCGATGGTTATCATTAAACAGGAAAAGATGATGGTAATGTATACGGTGAGACTACGGATATTCATCCGGTCGGCAAAATGCAGCATGCGTACTTCCTTGCGGGTGCGGCTCAACTGGAACTTGGGCCGTTACTAATCATCTTCAGGATGGTTTTCTTTTACTTCAAGTATTGCATCAAGGTTTTCCAGAAAAGCATCCACCAGCGTGGGATCAAAGTGCTTTCCTCTCTCCTCCCTTATCAGATTCAGGGCCTTTTCAACCGGCCAGGCTTCCTTGTAAGGGCGACTGCTGGTCAGTGCGTCGAAAACATCGGCAATGGCCACAATACGTCCGATAAGGGGAATCTCCTCGCCCTTGTATCCGAAGGGGTAGCCCGTGCCGTTCCATTTTTCATGGTGGGTCAATGCCGCGGAGTAGGCCATCTGGAGCAACGCATTGTCATGTTTCCCGATGATCTGAGCGCCGAATTCCGCATGCTTTTCCATTATCTTACGCTCTTCGGGGTCCAGCCTTCCGGGTTTAAGCAGGATACTGTCCGGTATGCCAATTTTGCCGACATCATGCATGGGAGTTGACTGCAGGATCAGGTCCGCGTCCATGTCGTTCATGCCGATGGCCTTGGCAATGGTGCGGCAATAATAGCTCATGCGAATGACGTGCATGCCGGTTTCATTATCGCGGTATTCGGCCGCAAGACCAAGGCGGCGGATAATTTCCAGCCGGCTGTTGTCCAGCTCCGCGGTCCGCGTACGAACCATTTCTTCCAAAGCCCGGTTTTGATCGTACAACTGGAGATGTGTTTTAACCCGGGCCAGGACTATGGGCGGACTGATGGGTTTGGTGATGTAATCCACAGCTCCGGCATCAAACCCCCTGGCTTCGTCTTCCACCTCCCCCATGGCCGTAACAAAAATAACCGGCACACTGCGCGTACGGGGGTCTTCTTTCAACTTTCGGCAGACTTCAATGCCATCCATCTCGGGCATCATAATGTCTAAAAGAATGAGATCCGGAATGGTGCTGAAAGCAATTTTTAAGGCCTTTTGGCCGTTGTTGGCGGCTTTGACCCGATATGATCTGGCAAGAATGTTGGAAAGAAGAGCTATATTTTCCGAAATGTCATCCACAACGAGAATGGTCTGTTTCTCGAAAACGGTATCCATAAGCGCATCCACGTCTGATTAGGTTGAAACAGGGTACTATGGATCTATCATGCCATGAAAACAACAATCAGGAAAGGGTAGGAATTAAAAAAACCGTTATTGGCGGAGACGGTTGTGCTTGGAAAAAGAAAAGCCGGAGGGGAGCCTCCGGCTTTGAGCAGAGCGATTGTAGCCGCTTCGAATGGGAATACGACAGTTATTTTGCCGAAAGGTCAGCGTTTACGATGTACAAAGTGTTCCGGTCGATGGTCGAGCCGTCAAGGTACTTCTGATGCAAGCGGCCTTTGGTGGACCAGATTGCAAAATCGTCGTCGTTCAGAACGCCCAGCGTATGGTTGTTGATGACCCACAGGCCTTCCATTTTGTCGTGCGGATAGTCGACAGCCTTCGCCATATCCACGACAAGGGTTTTTTCCACAGGCTTGATGCCGGCAGCAGCCAGTGCTTCCCAACCGCCATCCTGTACGGCCTGCTCAATGGTTTTGCCATTGAGCAGCAGACCGAGCTTGTCGTCCTGGGTCGTCTCTTTGGTTGCCACGTCTTCGAGATTGGTTCCCGTAGTCAGGTCGATTTTGTAAACGCATTTCATGGCCTTTGGTTTTTCTTTCAGAAAAGCGCCGTCACGTTCGATTACAATGAATTTGTTGTTGGAAAGCGCAGCGATTTCCGAGTTGGAATTTTGCGGTTTTTCCTGTTTATAAAGATATTGCGCCACCTTGCCTGATTCCAGGTTTATGGTCACGATGCGGGTTACATCTTGCTTTTGAACATTTTTGTCCGGGTTGCGCATGGTGGACTGCATGATGCCCACCAGTGTTTTTTCATCAGGAGTTACGGCAAGTCCTTCCATACCGCGATTGGGACGGCGCTTGGAGAATTCCTGGGGCAGTTTCAGTGTGGAGCGCGTATCGTCTGCAAAGGCGTTAATGCGGCCGATTTCTTTGCCCTCGGCATCGAAGTGCACGATATGCGGGCCGTATTCGTCGCTGACCCAAAAAGTGCCGTCCGAGAGGGCCACGAGGCCTTCTCCGTCCAAACCGTAATCATCAAGGCGCACGGGGTTGTAGTCCGGGCTGTTCTTGTCGTTGTTGTAGGGCTTGGAACCATCTTTGAGAACGGGGCTGCCATCGGCGTTATAGGGGGTTTCACCCGTACCGCCCAGTCCGGAGGAATTGGGCAGGCCTGTGATCCTGGTGCCGTCCGGACGGCGCAACAGAATGGTTTTAATCAGTGTGACGCTGCCGTCGGGTTGCAGTTCGAACAAACCGATACGGGGCGTATAGTCCGGCGTGGGGAACAGTTTTCCCTTGCCCTGAGCGCCGTCATAGGTGCCATTGGGGCCGCGGTCGGTCAGAGCGTAGAACTGGTTGGCATTGGTGGGATGCGCGGTCATGGACGAACCAAAGCCGCCATTGCGGATTTCACAATTTTGATCCGGATTTTTGGCATCCAGCAGGTCACTGCGCAGCACCGTATACGGGAGCGGCGCACCTTCTTTGGTGGTGTGTTTCAGGGCCGATTCCAGCTCCTGCTGTCCGTGTTTATCCGCAGCGAAAGCTGGTACGGACAGGGACAAAACAATAAAGCAGAAAACCGCGGGCAATGCGACGCGGCGCAAACAACTTCCTGGCATAATTAAACTCCTTTCTTCTATTGCGGATCAGGATGGACATAAAAAGAATTAGAATTCAATAATTTATATGGCATTAGTGACGATTCAATGTCGTTCCGGTGACACTCTTGTCGGGCTAACAGATCGCGCCATCTCTTTGTTCTCGGTGAATTGGCTGTCGATGGTAAGAGAGAGGAGGGTTTTTGTAGTTATAGTTCGTAATATCAGTGTGTTATACTCTGTTTGTTTTTTATAAAATGTCTTGAAAACGTCACAGGAACATAACACGTAACAAGCGTTATCTGGCTAAAAGGAATCAATTTATAAAAACAACAGCATTTGATGCGGTGTGAAAATGAACAGAACCAATCCACCTTTAAGGCAATTTTATAAAACTCCCAGTGGTGGAGTATTCTCTGAAAAAAAGGTTCCTGTGGAACCTTTTTTTATTTCCATGCAGTCCAACATGCCGTCAGGCAAAAAGCAGGAGGTGAGCGACCATGAAGATTGATCTTCACGTCCACACCAAATATTCAACCCGGCCTTCACAATGGATTTTGCAGAAAATTGGCTGTCCGGAAAGCTTTGTGGAGCCCAAGCATGTGTACGAGCAGGCACGGGCCAAAGGCATGGACATGGTGACCATCTGCGATCACAACGTCATAGATGGCGGTCTGGAAATTGCGCATTTGCCGCAGACCTTCGTCAGCGAGGAGATCAGCGTTTTCTTTCCTGAAGACAAATGCAAGGTACATGTGCTGGCTTGGAATATTGACGAACGGATTCACCGAAATATTCAGCCGTTGCGGGATAACCTCTATGACCTGGTGGCCTATCTCCGGCAGGAGAAAGTGCGCCACGCCGTAGCCCACCCGCTGTTCGCCGTTAACGACAAGCTGCGTGTGGAGCATGTGGAGAAACTGCTGCTGCTTTTCAATACGTTTGAGAGCAACGGCACCAGGGATGGGATGCAGAACAGTCTCCTGGAAAACATTCTTACCATGCTCAACGAACCGCTGATCAACCGTTTGCGCGAACTGCACGATATCGAACCGCTCGGGCCCACGCCTTGGCTGAAGGCCATAGTAGGCGGATCCGACGACCATAGCGGTTTGAATATCGCCAGGATGCATACGGAAGTGCCTGGTGCGAATTCACTGGAAGATTTTTTTGAAGGCATTGGCCGTTGCGACTCGATGGCCAGGGGGCATTGTTCGACTCCTAAAACAATGGCTCATAATCTTTACAGTATCGGCTACCAGTTCTTTAAAGACAAATACGGCTTGCAGTCCTGTGTGAATAAGGACAATTTTCTCAAATTTCTCGACTTGTCCCTGACATCAAATTCACCCGAGCCCCAGGGGCTATCCGGCTTGTGGGTTCGTTTTCAGGCCATGCTGCGCAATAGCGGACTTTTTCGTGGCAATCGGATCAATGTAAGAGAAACGTCCAAGTTGCTGCGTCACAAAGCAGAAATGGTTTTTGAAAGCGACCCGAGTCTGACGGAAAAAGCCCGGACCCTGGGACGTCAGGAAAACCATGCCGAAGAATTGTGGTTTAACTACGTCAATAAGAGCACCAACGAGGCGCTATCCCATTACGCCAACACCATCCTGGATCACCTGATCAGCGCGGACATTTTCGGCGGATTTCAGTCCATCGCCTCGGCAGGCGCTCTGTATACGGCGCTTTCTCCCTATTTTGTCGCCTATACGCTCTTTACCAAAGACAGGGCGTTTTGCAGGGAATCCCTGCAGCGCATCAGAGAGCTGGCCGGCAATGGCGATAAACCCATGCATGGGGACGGCGAGGCTCCTTTTAAACTCGCCCATTTTACCGATACCTTTTTCGACATGAACGGCGTGGCCATAACATTGCGCGAACATGTCCGCCTGGCCAGACTTTCGGGCAAGGAGTATACGGTTATTACCTGTGATCACGCCGATCAGACCACTGGCGGAGATTATGTGGAGGGCGTGATGAACTTCAAGCCCATCGGCGCCTACGATATGCCGGAATACCCGGATCTCAAGCTTCTGTATCCGCCCATTCTGGAAATGCTCAGTTACGTGTACGAGCATGGCTTCACGGATCTGCATGCCGCCACTCCCGGACCCATCGGCCTCTCGGCGCTGCTGATTTCGCGCATCCTGAAATTGCCTATCTCCGGCACCTATCATACGGCATTTCCCCAGTATATCGGAACATTCACGGGGGATACGTCTCTGGAAGACGCGACCTGGAAGTACATGATCTGGTTCTACAACCAGATGGACAGAGTGTATTGTCCGTCCCAGGCCTTCAAGGACGAGCTTGCAGCCAAAGGCATCCCCGAAGAGCGCCTGGTTGTATATCCGCGAGGAGTGGACACCGAACGTTTCACGCCTCGTAAACGCAACGGATTTTTTAAGAAATACAACTTGAATGGAAACACAAAGCTGCTTTATGTCGGCAGAATATCGAAAGAAAAAAATATGCCTGTGCTGGAAGGCGCCATCAGGGATTTGCTTACCGACATGCCGAAACTGGATGTTGTTCTGGTGGGCGACGGGCCATATCGCGAGGAGATGCAGGCCAATCTCAAAGACCTGAACTGCGTATTCACGGGAAAGCTGGAAGGCGAAGAACTGGCAGCGGCTTACGCATCCTCCGACCTGTTCGTGTTCCCATCAACTACCGACACCTTTGGAAAGGTCGTTCTGGAGGCCCAGGCTTCCGGATTGCCTGTAATCGTCACCAATGTGGGCGGTCCGAAAGAAAATCTCGTGCCGGGTAAAACCGGGCTGATAGTGGAAGGCAATGACACTGAATCCCTGAAAAATGCGATTTTTGAGCTGGTCAGCGAACCAGGTCTTGCCAAACTCCGCGACATGGGGTCCCACGCCCGAGACTATTGCGTTGAGCGGACCCTGCATAAAGCCTTTGAAAGCACCTGGAACCTGTACGCCGGACGAGATTAGCCACCGGGCGTTTCGTTCTGACGGTTTCGGCAACCATAAACCCTGGGATATCCCATGCTACGAGCAGATGAACCAACAGTTGAAAAAACTGTAAAGCATAATAAAGTATTTTCTCTCAAAACCTTGCGTTCACTGGCTAAAGGCCGCATACCCGGCCAGGTTGTGATACAGTATACGGACCGCTGCAATGCAAGCTGTGCCCAATGCGGTATGCGCGCCTCCAATTCCTTTTCCCGCAGCAAGCTGGAAATGGACGACACAAAGCGCCTCATAGACGCCATGGCGGAAAAAGGGGTGCAATCCATCTCCTTTACCGGCGGAGAACCCTTGCTGTATCTGGACGAAGTGGCTGAACTCGCAACCTATGCCGGGCAGGCCGGCATTCCCTATATTCGTACCGGTACCAATGGTTTTATTTTTCGCGGTGCGGATCAAGAGGGATTTGTCGAAAAAATCGAAAGTATTGCCTCTAAACTGGCGGATACGCCCATCAATACGTTCTGGGTCAGCGTGGATTCCGCCGCATCGGAAGTGCATGAAAAAAATCGGGGATTCAGCGGCATAGTCGAAGGCATGCGTCAGGCTTTGCCCATATTTCATCAGCACGGATTATATCCGTCGGCAAACCTGGGAATCAACCGCTATACGGGAGGGAAGGGCGAACGGGCTTTGCCGTTGCTTAACGGCAGCGAGGATAGCGTACAGAATGCGACACGCTTCGAATCCCAGGCCAAAAAAGCATTTTCCAGATTTTATGATTTTGTGGCCGAGCTGGGCTTTACCATAGTAAATGCCTGCTACCCCATGAGTATGGACGCGGAGGAGGGCGATTCCGAAGCCGTATATGCCGCCACTTCCGAGGACGATTTCATCCGTTTCACGAAACAAGAAAAAATTCTGCTGTTCAAGGCGTTGTATGATACGCTTCCCGCCCACCGTTCGCGTTTGCGTATTTTCACCCCCCAAAGCTCGCTTCTCGCTTTGATTCGCCAGTATGAAGGCCTAGCCTATGACGGCTATCCCTGCCGTGGCGGTGTCGACTTTTTCTTCATCGATTCCAAGGAAATGAACACCTATCCTTGCGGCTATCGCGGTACGGAGAATCTGGGCAAATTCTGGGATCTGGATTTGACGACACTTGCTCCGGCGAGGAATTGTAAAAAATGCGACTGGGAATGTTTCCGTGATCCTTCCGAGCTTATCGGTCCGCTGACCCAGGTCCTGAACAGTCCGCTGCATCTGGCCAAACGGCTGATCCATGACAAGGAAATGCTGCGGACCTGGCTGTGCGACCTGCGGTATTACCGCGCGTGTGAATACTTCAACGCTCGCAAAGCGCCGGATATGGAAAAACTGGCAAAATTCGCCTGACATTCTGGTCTGTGACTGCCTTTGTCCTTTCCCTTTTCGTACGGCCGTACGAGTTTTGGTTTGACAGTCATGAATCCGCAGATCTATTTCATTGCGTTTAGGTCTGTGATTCGGAATTGACGTCGTCAATCCAAACTACCAACCAAGAAGGGAACCATGGAAAAACCCCGGGAGGACGCTGCGGATATTGCCGCGGCATTATTTGGGAAGGACTATGTTTGTGCGGAAAGCGTGCTGCTGGGCATTGCGCGCGCCAGAGGAATCGAATCCGAATTTATTCCCGGGATTGCCTCGGGCTTCTGCAGCGGCATAGCGCGGACATGCGATACCTGCGGCGCTGTGAGCGGCGGCATTATCGCTCTGGGGCTCTGTTACGGACGCAGTGTGCCGGGCGAGTCTCTGGAGGATCTGTATGGCCTGGTGCGCGAGTTTAAAAAACAATTTTTGCAGAAGCATGGCTCGGCTAATTGCAAAGGGCTGATTGGATTGGACCTTGGCACCGAAAGTGGAAAAAATGCTTACCGAGAGCGTGATCTGTACGGTACGTGTCGCGGTTTTGTAATGGATGCCTGCCGCATTTTGACCGAGCTGATGGATGAATACGAGCGCAAGGCTTTCGAATAAGCCTGTGGATATGTTGCTACAGTGCTCACTGCCGGCCGCAACAGACTTGCGTTGCATGCCGGCAGTGATACGAGGTGTAGAGCTATTTTTCGGAATCGTCCTGAGACGCTTCGGGCGAACCGATCTTGACTTCTTTTTCGTTGACGGACTCCTGGCATTCCCAGCTCAACTCTAAAGAAATCTTTTGTTCCTTTTTCTTTTTGGAAGCCTTGAGTTCCAGATCCAGAACGTCGGGCGGATTCAGGGTCAGGCTTTCGTCTCCGAACTGAAAGTGAATGGCTCCGTTGCGCAGGGAGTCCAGCAGTTCTTCAATCCGGGTGATTGCCTGGTTAAGGGAAACCATTCCCTCGATTTTCAGTTTGTCTTTTCCCATGGTCGGATTCTCCTCATCCTAAAGGGTATAGTTGCAAATAAGGAAGAGACGGCAGTTTCGGCTTCAGCCGTGCCGCCTGAATGTGTCTTGCCGGGGGGAGCCTTTGGGGCGTAGGTACCTGTTCCCGGATGCGTTGTTTTTTAGCCCCACGTTATGTTTTCCCGTTGTCTTATTCCGGGATAAACGGTTCGCGTACCAGTGAATTGCCGGGGATGCCTTTGGATGCTTTTTTGACTTCGGCCACCCGGTGTGAAAGTCCTGACATGGTGAACGGCAAAGAAAAGTCGCAATCCACTACGGCAATTGAGAGAGAGATCAAGGGAAAGTTTGCGATATTGCCGTCGCGTCCTTTTCCGATGATATATCCCCTGGAAACGTCTTCTTCCGTATAAAACGAACTGGCGCTCTCGTCGAAGTTGTCCAGGGCGTACTGGCATATTACATCTGAACGTTCCATGCCCGTAAGCATGACAAAGTCGTCGCCGCCCACATGCCCCACAAAATCGTCCGCAGAGCCGTACTTATCCAGGGCGTCCTGAAGAACATCGGCCGTGAATTTAATGATCCTGTCGCCGTGGTCGAAGCCGTAAATGTCGTTGTAAACCTTGAAATGGTCAAGGTCCGTATAGACCAGGCTGGTTATCACGTGTTTGTTCATGCGCATGTCGATTTCACGTTCGATGGCGACATTGCCGGGCAACCCCGTGAGCGGATTGGCTCCTTTGGCCAGTTCCACCTGGGTGGAGGCGAGATGGTCCAGCATACGCTGCACCGAAACAACCCCCAGAACTTCGTTGTCCGTTGTGATGATGATGTCGTCGTATACCTTACCGGCCGGGCGGGACATGGCAAGGTTCGCGGCTTCTTCAATGCTCGTGGTGCCCTCCAGAATCAGCGGCGCCGGATTCATGATCCGTTCAATGTCCCGGGGCAGGTACAGGGACATACCGAATTGCGTACTCAGCTGTCGGTTCATGTCGTATTGCATGAGCAGTCCCAGGGGCGTTTTCCCCTGCGTGACCACCACGCTGGAAATATGCGGATGGGCTTGAAGCAATTCTTTTACTTCGCCCACGGTGGTTTCCTTGCCGACGGTCAACGGCGGACGGCAGAGGTCGCTGACCGTGCCGGACAGCCTGCAGATCTGGGCATTGACCTTGTGCTTTTTCTGGCAGGGAAATTTGATTTGCGGCTCTACCCGGCGAGGGACGGGTTCGCCGAGCAGAAAGCCTTGACCGCCATGAACGCCCATGTCGATGAGCGAAGTCAGTTCGGTCTCCGTCTCAATGCCCATGCCAAGAAGTTTGGAGTTGATACGGTCCGACATGAACAGCAGGGATTCGACAATGGTTTTATGTACGGGGTCCGTGTCGATGTTGCGGGTCATGCTCAGGTCCAGTTTGAGAAATTCAGGCTGGAACTGAGGAATGAAACGCATGCACGAGTCTCCGATGCCGATATTGTCCATGGCTATGTTGAAGCCGTACTCTTTGAACTTGCTCATACGCTTGATGAAGAAATTGATATCATCCATGCGCCTGCCCAGCGAAAGTTCAATGACAATGTTGTCCGGAGCAAGATTGTGCTCCGTTAAACGATTGCGCAGTTCTTTGGCTGTGAAACCGCTGTGCTGAAAATTGGCCGGATGCACGTTGATGAAAATCTTGTGCTTCGGAGACAAGGAACTGAGTTGTCCGAATATCAAATCCAGGCAGCACTGAGTTAACTCTACAACATGATCCGTTTCCTGGGCCATGTGAAAGAGCGCTTCCGGTTCGAACAGGGGCGTTCCGGAAGGCCCCCGGATAAAAACTTCCCAGCCTATGAGCTCGCCGTCTGCAAATCGGATGATGGGTTGATAGAGGACGTTCAACCGGCTGCTGTCTAAAATTTCCTGGAAAAGTTTATAGGTTGGCATGTTTTCTTTGACTTCCGGCGAACAAGCCAACCGTTTTGCCTGATTGTAGGCTTTGTAAAACGACTGGGGCAAGGAGAGCCCCTGTTTGTAGTTGAGCAGGGCACAGCCGCTGAGAATTTCCAGCGTGTAGCCCAAAGCGTCGAATAACCTCGCGTTGAGCTGATTGCTGAGCGCAACCTGGATCAACAGGGCGGTTTCAAAAAATTCTGACAGGGTGTCGTTGGAGTTCAGAAGTACGGCAACGGTATCAGGCGCAGTAAATCCAATGTGACATAAGGAGTAGGAGGGGAAATTGGAAGCGGCCAGTTCCTGGGTCAGGTAAGCCATTTCCTGGAGGATCATTTTATCAAGATCTTCGTTGCAGCGGTTGCTATTGTGGTAAAAATTCTTAATTTCAAGGGTGATGAGCCCCAATTTAACCTCAGCGAACAGCTTTTCAAGGTTTTTGAGGTCCCCGGGCGCGATGAAGCGAAGCAACATGCCCTCAAGATCATACAGCGCCTTCTCGGGAGCATATTGGAGTTTCTTCGAGAAGTATTTTTTGAGTTTGGGCATTTTTCCCCCTAACCGCAGATGCAGTGTATGGGGAAGCTATAGCCGAGAAAGATGACAATGGTGTGACAGGGTATTTTTCGGCTGCTGTCGCTTGCAATGGCTGGAAAGAAATCGCAAAATTTGCGAAAAAGCAGCTTGCCCCCGCCAATATGAGCGGCATTTATTTGGAGAATATAAAGAGGAGAATTGATATGTCGAATGCTCTACAGCTCGTTTGCACCAATTGCGGAGCGAAAAATCGCGTTCTTGCCGAGAAGCTTTCCCAGGGGCCGTCCTGCGGAAAATGTAAAAATCTCCTTTTCCCACCAAAGCCAGTGGAATTGGGAGGGGCCTTTTTTGAGAGATTTATTCAGAACACCCAGCTCCCCGTGCTGGTGGATTTCTGGGCACCCTGGTGCGGACCTTGCCGGGCAATGGCGCCTGTATACGCAGAAGTGGCCGGGGTAATGCATCCGCAGGTGCTTTTTGCAAAGGTCAACACCGAACAGGAACAAACCCTGGCCCGCAAATATCAGATCCAGTCCATTCCTACGATGGTGCTCTTTGATCAGGGACGGGAGTTGACCCGGATTTCAGGCGCTTTGGAAGCAGAGGGCATGAAACGCTGGATACGCGCACAGCTGCGTATCTGATTGCAGGATGCGGTTCAATCCGCTGCCACAGGCTCCGCAAACGTATGGATGCCCGGGGCAATGCCCATCACGGATTGGATTTTTTTCGCCAGATCCGTATTGTCGTAAAAACCATTGAATATCTCCTGGCCTACGCCCCTTGCCGATGTGGCCACGGGAACTCCCGTGTGGGCGTAGGATGTCCAGGCTAGCCCCGCGTTGTTGTTCAGCGCGTGGGTGATTTCCACCGTTAGCGGATCGTACCCCCCGTACAGCCGGTCTTCTTTGCTGCGCTTTTTCGAGAGGGCCTGGCCCCCGGCCAGGGAAAGGGCGAAGGCCTTTTCCAGAGCTTTGATCTGGTACGGATGCAGTACGCGGGGATCGGTCCGGGGATCTCCTTCGAATTTGAGGCCAAAATACCGGCTGATAAGCTGCCGGGCTTCCGGGAAAGTGCAATTCGAGGCTTCCTGCTCCTTGAATTCCTTCAGAACATGCGTTGAGAAATACTCGAAAGAAACCTTCTGGCTATCCAGTACGGGGAAGTAGCTTTCGTAATTTGTCCCTGCGAACCCCAGAGTCATACCGCCTGTTTCATGGTCTCCGGTGACTACAATGAGGGTTTCTGCGGGGTGTGCATTTGCAAAGTCCAATGCCACCCGGACGGCCTCGTCAAACGCCAGCGTATTGCTTGTTGCTGTTGATGCGTCGTTGGCATGGCAGGCCCAGTCAATCATGCCGCCCTCGAGCATGATGAAAAAACCATTTTCATTGTCCAGCACTTCAACGGCTTTGCTCAAAAATTGTTTCAGCCGGATATCCTCATCCGTCATATCCAACGCATAGGGCAGCGCTTTGCCTCTGATCAGACGTTCATTCCAGGCGAGAATTTTGCCGCTGTTACTGGAGAGCTGCAGGAAAGCCTTTTTCGTATTTACAATTCGAAAACCGTTCGCTCGGGCGATATCAAGCGCATTACCCAGGCTTTTTTCAGATTTTCTTCCTTCCGGGTCGTGCAGACCGCCGCCGGCGAAAAAGTCAAATGGGCTTTTTGCAAGAGCAATGTCTATTTCGTGGTACATTTTGCGCGAGGGGACATGGGCATAAAATGGCGCCGGAGTGGCATGGTCCAGGGAGACGCTGGTAATAATGCCCACTTTGCGGCCTTGCTCTTTAGCCAGCTCGGCCAGGCTCTTCACGGGCGTATTGTCCGGACGCACCCCAATGTGACCGATATTTGTTTTGCAGCCGCAGGCTATGGCCGTTGCAGCAGCTGCCGAACCGGTGATGAACCGGTTTGCAGCAAATGTGGTGGTGACTCCCTGAGCCGGAAGTCCGTCCATTGTCATTGGGGTGAGTGCACCCGTACGCATGCTGCTTGCCATACGCTGGGGAAAGCCCAGGCCGTCCCCGATGAACAGGAAAATATACTTGGCGGGGGGCCCGGAATAAAGCGCTGTCTGGTTAGTTGGTGCGGCAAAGCAAAGTGTGGCGGACAGGAACATCAACAAGATATTTGCGAGAATACTAAGGGTAGAATTTCTGAAAGAAGCAGACATGGCGGCATTTCTCCTGAAGAGAGGACGAGGTGGAGCTGAACAGTTGGCCGACTGGATTTGCTGTAATAATAAAAGAAATAAATTATTACAATAGAAGAATAAACGTGAAGGGGGGAGGAGGGCAGAGGCGATCCTGTACGAAAAGATACTGGAATCAGAATGAAATACTGCCCTGAAAGTTGCTGGAGCTGGAATCGGTTTTCTGCTCTTTGAATTTGAGTTTGATGGCCATAATGACGTCCTGAATTTCTAGAAAAGCCTGGACCACTTCAGGATCGAAATGTTTCCCGGATTGCTCCTTGATGTGATTCAGCGCGTCTTCGTATGCCCATGCCTCTTTGTAGCAGCGTTTGGAACTGATGGCGTCGAAAACATCCGCCAGGGCGGTTATCCGGGCGCTTAAGGGGATCTGCTCGCCTTTTTTGGCAGGGCCTGGGGCGGGGCTCGGACCGCTCAGGTCGGTCAGGAAGCCGGGATAGCCGTTGCCGTCCCACTTTTCATGATGGTTGAGCGCGATTTCCGCCGCCATGATGTCCAGTTCCGAAGTGGAACTTGCAAACAGCCGCGCCCCATGAATGGTGTGGAATTTCATGATTTCAAATTCCTCGGGATCGAGCCTGGCCGGCTTTTTCAGAATCGTGTCGGAAATTCCCACCTTGCCGACATCATGCAGCATAGCCGCGATCCGCAACAGATCCCGGAAACTTTTCAGCTCTTCTTCCTCAACAGCATGCGTTTTTGCCCACTGTTCGTAAATTTCCGCAGCATACGCGCCGACACGCTGGACGTGCGGTCCGGTTTCATGCGGATCCCGGAGTTCCGCCATACGCATCATACGCAAGATCAGCTCACGGGTGAGGATGCCGCGTTCAATGGCCGCAGAGGCATTGTTGGCAAGCAGAGGCAGATAGGTCAGATCATTTGTAGAAAAAGGAGCGGGTTGTCCGTTTCTGTCAAAGGGGTTAATAAGCTGCATGACGCCAATGCATTTCTTGCGGCTCGTACGCATGGGCAAAGTCAGGATGGAGCGCGTCCGGTACCCGGTTTTCTTGTCGAAACTCGGGTTGAAACGGAAGGGATATTTTTCCGGTATGGCATAGACGTCATCGATACGCAGGGGATGACCGCTAAGCGCGACATGCCCCACAAGGGAATGCTCATCGATGGGTAAGGTTGCATCGACATACTGTTGAATTTTTGCTTCATTGGCGTTCAAGGAATCATTTTGCACATAGCTGAAGCGCAACATATCGTTTTCGTGAAGGAAGATTGTTCCCGCATCGGCTCGGGAAAAGTTGCGGGCTTCCAGCAGCGTACTGTCGAGAATGGCGTCAAGATCCCGGAGTTCGTTGATTTCTTCCAGGAAGGCCAGGATATTTTGTACAAAATCAATATGCTCGATACAAGGATGATCTCGATCCATACTACCCCCGTGGGCTTTGGATATTTTTAATAGTAGTATAGACTAGTTGGAAAATTAAGGCAATACGGTTCCATTTACTGAGCTGGTAACTTAAGGAGAAGGCTTCCTCAACAGGCGTAAAACCGGAGCCCATTTGTCTATTGCCTTAAAGTTGAAGAAGCTTGTAATTAGTTTGTAAAGACAATAAACTATAAATAGACTTCAGTAAGTGTCTTGCTTCGTTTAAAAGGATAGTGCAGTTTTTCTGTTTTTATTACCAATAGTAATTTGGATCTGCTCTCGAATAGTATAGAATTTTGAGCTATTAAAAATCTACTAAATAGGGATCATGTCTTTATGTCATTAAAGCGTAGTGTGCTTCCAAATGCAAAATGCTCAGTAATGCTGGCATTGGTGCTGCTGTTCTGTCTTATATCTGTTCCAAGCTGGGGCATGACGCATACGTTCAAGGTCGGTTATATTGAAGGGGGGCCGTTTTGGGTATTCACTGACCTTGTTGATGCCATCAGTGAACACATGAAGCAGTTCCCCGATTGGGATGATCGTGTTGAGTATCCTCCCGACGCCTACTTCAGTCCGGGCTGGACTGATGAAGGGCAGGCAAAGCTCCCGAACATGGCACAGGATCTCATGGCCCGTACTGATCTCGATATGATTGTCTGCGCAGGGGATGCCGCCACCAAGGCTGTTCTGGAAGCCAATAATTATTCGACGCCTATTTTAGCCATTGGCTTGCCGGACCCTGTGAAGTCCGGTTTTATTCCGAGTTCGGAGGATTCCGGCATCAATAATTTTACGACCCAGGTGGATCCGGACGGGGTCAAGCGGATGTTGTTCATTTTTCATGATGTCATCAATTTTTCGCGACTGGGGTACATGTACTTTGATGGCCAGGGTGAAAAATGGCAGAAGTTTTATTTGGAAGATGCGCAGGATGCGGCGAACGAGCGTGGTTTCGAACTCGTTACCTACAATTTGAAAGGCACGGAACCGCAGCAATGCCGCAAGGCCATTGAAGAGTTGGCGGCCAAAGGAATAGACGCGTTTTTTATTCCGGCCCATCCGTGCTTTGATTGGGAACAAAATGATGTGCAATCGTATCTCCAGTTTTTCATGAATAAACGGATTCCGACCTTTTCATCCCTGGGGAAACAGGATGTGGAAGCAGGAGCTCTGATGGGGTTTGTCAGTGCGGATCTGGACCAGGTGGGGGCTTTTGTGGCTTCCAAGGTGATCAGAATTCTCCATGGCCAGCAGCCCCGTTCCCTGCCCATGATGGACGATTCCAATCCGAAGATTTATTTGAATCTATATGTTGCGCGTCGTATCGATTTCGTTCCCACTTTCAGCATCCTGGCTGCTACGGATGCCATGTATGAAAAAATAACGCTTCCTGAAAAACGTAAGGCCGACAAGGAAGAAAAAACATCTAACACCGCAGAATAAGGAGGTAACGCCATGCGTGTCAGAACCAATATCAAAGCCGGCAGGAGAAGACATTACTTCCGGACCGGTGAAGAAGTCGTCATCATACAGGGCTATCGCTAACGCTTGAATCAGCGCCGCGAAAAAATTTGTAATTTTAAAAGGTTATAGTTTTACTCCGGCATCTTCAAATTCGATGTCGGAGTTTTTTTTTTCACAAATTGCCATGGTTCAGGGTATTCTCTATCAATTGGGTCAAGAATTTTAATTTGTTATTTTAGATGGTTAATAATATGGTGTGTCGGTCAGGTTTTGTTTTGGACAAATTGGCAAAAAATCATTATAGGGGGTTTCGGCAACTGGGCGAAAGCGTAAAATTTTTTTGGGCATTTAGCTAATGCGGCAATAAAGGACCCTATGCGTTTTTACGAATTTTTAAACGAAAAAAAACAAGAAATAAGTGACGGTTGGATTGAGTCCGTCTTTAAGACTTACCCTCTTGATACGGTCGGCTTTATGCGGACCCACAAGGATCAATTCACAAATCCCGTTGGCCACCGGACTGTCGAGGCATTGCGAACCTTAATAGGTGCGTTGCTGGAGGATGGTCTGGAGTCCGAAACCGTTATCGGACCGTTGGACGACATCATCAGAATCCGTTCCGTGCAAGAGTTCACGCCGGCTAAGGCCGTGGGCTTCATTTATCTTCTGAAAGGGCTGATTCGCAAGCTGGTTGAGAAAGAACTTCAAGACAATTCGTTCGCCTTGGAGCTGTTGCAATTCGAATCGAAACTGGATAGTTTGGCCCTGATTTCCTTTGATATTTACGTTAAGTGCAGAGAACAGATTTTCAAAATGCGTGTGGATGAGGTGAAGCACAGCCAGGCAAATTTGTTGCGGCGTGCGAAACTGATATGCGAGTCTCCGGCAGAGGAAAATGAATCAAATAACCAATGATACGTCCAAGCAAGCGAGGTAAGGGCACATGGCAGTATTTTTATCACTATTGGCCGTCTTGGTGCTTGGGATTGGCGCGTACTGGGGGGCTGCGTCCGGAATGCAGAGTGTATTCGGCGTATATATCCCTTACGTTGCCGTTGCTGTTTTTATCTGCGGATTCATCTGGCGAATCGTAGATTGGGCACGCACTCCCGTGCCGTTCAGCATCCCAACAACAGGTGCGCAAGAGAAAAGTCTGGATTGGATTAAATATAATCCCATCGACAATCCTCCCAATGCAGGGTGGACTGTAGTCCGGATGATTACGGAAGTTTTCTTTTTCCGCTCCTTGTTCCGGAACGTTTCCGTTTCGATCCATCAAACTTCCAACGGCCCCAGAGTTGCCTACAACTCGGCCAAGTGGCTCTGGCTTTTCGCATTGCTTTTTCACTATGCGTTTCTGGTCATTTTTATCCGGCACTTCCGCTTTTTCGTCGAACCTGTACCTGTGCTGATCTATATCACTGAATTTTTCGACGGCATCATGCAGCTCGGCGTACCGCGGCTCTACCAGAGTGATCTGATCATCGTTGCAGCTCTTGGATTCCTGCTGCTGCGGCGTTTCTTTGATTGCAAAGTACGGTACATCTCCCTGGCACAGGACTACTTCCCGCTGTTCCTGCTGCTCGGGATCGTGTGCACGGGTATCTGGATGCGCTATTTCGGCAAAACCGACATTGACTCCGTCAAAGTCATGACCATGGGTCTTATCGGGTTGAGCCCCAACATTCAGCCTGATGTGGCCCCCATCTTTTATACGCACCTGTTCCTGGTCAGCTCGCTGTTGATTTACTTCCCCTTCAGCAAACTGATGCATATGGGCGGTATTTTCCTGAGCCCGACCAGAAACCTGCCCAACAACAGCCGCGAAAAGCATTACAACAACCCCTGGAATCCGCCCAAGGTTTACCACACCTATGAGGCTTACGAGGATGATTTCAGAGAGAATATGATCGAGGTTGGTCTTCCTGTTGATAAAATGCCCGACGATTCGCAGTCCTCTTCGGACTCGGCGGCTGAATAAGGAGTGGTTATGGCAAACGTTCCTACCCCTGAAGAACTCTTAAAGTTTAATTACGGAATGCCGCAGGAAAGCTGGCTGGATACAAAGCCGGTCTTTCGTGAAGGGTCTTTCTGTTACCCGGCTAAACCGGAAGTAATCGAACAAATCGGCTTTCCCAATCCCCGTGTGTGGAGCCCCGCTGACGAGGATTGGAAACTGCCTGAAAATTGGTTTGAAATCATTCATAAAGGCTTCAAGGCGCGCCTGAAAAAATACCGTTCCTTCAAAGTCTTCATGGACATCTGCGTCCGTTGCGGCGCCTGCGCCGACAAGTGCCACTTTTTTATTGGCGGTGGCGGACCGAAAAACATGCCCGTACTGCGCGCCGAACTGCTCCGTTCGGTTTACCGCAATGATTTTACTGCGTTCGGCAAAATTATGGGCAGACTCGGTGGTTCGCGCAAGCTGACCATCGACGTTATCAAAGAGTGGTTTTACTACTTTTATCAGTGCACTGAGTGCCGCCGGTGTTCGTTGTACTGCCCTTACGGCATCGACACCGCGGAAATCACGATGATGGCCCGCGAGCTGCTGCACGAGTTGGGCATCAACATCAACTGGATAATGGAGCCCGTTCGGAACTGTAACCGCACGGGTAACCACCTTGGTATCCAGCCCCATGCTTTCAAAGACATCGTTGATTTCATGGTCGACGACATCGAGGAAGTAACCGGCATTCGTCTGAATGTCCCCATGAATGAAAAAGGGCATGAAGTCCTCTTCATCACGCCTTCAGGCGACGTTTTCGCGGATCCCGGCATTTACACCTTCATGGGGTACCTGATGCTCTTCCACGAGATCGGCCTGGACTACACGCTTTCCACCTACGCTTCAGAGGGCGGCAACTTCGGTCTCTTCACCTCTCATGAGATGATGAAGAAACTGAATGCCAAAATGTATGCTGAAGCCGACCGCTTGGGCGCCAAGTGGATTCTGGGTGGCGAGTGCGGTCACATGTGGCGCGTGATCAACCAGTACATGGAAACCCACAACGGCCCCACGCCTCCGCACATGGTCACTCCGGTGAATCCGCTGACCGGTACGGTTTTCGAACGGGCTGCCGCTACTAAAATGGTTCATATCACCGAGTTTACGGCCGACCTGATCAAGCACGACAAGCTTCGCCTCGATCCCAGCCGTAACGACCATCTCCGCGTGACGTTCCATGATTCCTGCAACCCTGCACGCGGTATGGGTTTGCTCGAAGAACCGCGCTACGTGATCAAAAACGTTTGCAACAACTTCTTCGAAATGCCCGAAAAGACCATTCGCGAACAGACGTTCTGCTGCGCAGGCGGCGCTGGTCTGAACACGGATGAAATCATGGAAATCCGCATGCGTGGCGGTCTGCCCAGAGGCAACGCCCTGAAGTATGTTCAGGACAAACATGACGTCAACCGGATGGCCTGCATCTGCGCCATCGACCGCGCGACGTTGATTCCTCTGGCCGACTACTGGGCTCCGGGAGTGGACATTTCCGGAGTGCATGAGCTTGTAGCCAACGCCCTGGTCATGAAGGGTGAAAAGAAGCGCACTATGGACCTGAGGCAAGAGCCCCTGCCCGGGATGGAGGATGAATAATGTATAACGCGAAGTACATCATTCCTGGACTCGTTGTCTTTATCGTGCTTTTCTCCTCCCCTTTCTGGGCCAACAAGGTCTTTGGGGACGGCGGCTACAAACAGCCTGAGCTGGCGTTGCCCAAGGGAGAAAAAGAGTGCATCGAAAACAAGGATTTGATGCGCGCCGAGCACATGCAAATACTCGACACGTGGCGTGACATGGCCATTCGCCAGGGTGAACGCATCTACGTGGCGACCAATGGAAAAAAATACGTAATCAGTCTGCAGAACACCTGTATGAAATGTCACTCCAATAAAAAGGAATTCTGTGACAAATGTCACGATGCCAACAGTGTTGATCCCTATTGTTGGAGCTGCCACCTCGAGCCAAGGGGGAATAACTAATGAAGAGCAGCAGAAGAAAGTTCCTCAAGATTGCCGGTCTGTCCGCCATCAGTTTGGGCGTCAAACCGGTCATCGATGTGGTAACGAACTCAGACCCCGAGGCTTTGGCGCAGAACTTGCCCGAATACCAGCACACTCCCGAGCAGCTTAAGGCAAAGCACTGGGGCATGGTAATCGATACGCGCAAGTTCGAATCTCCCGAGCAGTTTGATAAGATTATTGAAGCCTGCCATTCGTTCCATAACGTGCCCACTATTCCCGGCAACCAGAACATCAAATGGCTCTGGACCGCGGATTATGAGCAGGTTTTTACGGACAAGCACAGCCATTTCCCCGCTAAATCGGTGGAAGAGCGCGAGTACCTGCTGCTGTGCAACCATTGCGAGTACCCTCCATGTGTCCGCGCATGTCCGACAAAGGCCACTTTCAAGCGCGAAAGTGACGGCATCGTCATCATGGACATGCACCGTTGCATCGGCTGCCGGTTCTGTATGGCAGCTTGCCCGTACGGAGCGCGCAGCTTCAACTTCAAGGATCCTCGTCCCTACATCAAAAACGAGAATCCCGAATACCCCACGCGGATGCGCGGTGTTGTTGAAAAGTGCAACTTCTGCGCCGAGCGTTTGGCTAAAGGACAGAATCCGGCTTGTGTAGACGCAGCCGCTGAATACGCCGACGGTGCGATTATTTTTGGCGATCTGGCCGATCCCGACTCCAATGTCCGGAAGGCCCTGAGCGAAAATTTCGCTATCCGTCGTAAAACTTCGTTGGGAACGCAGCCCAGCGTCTACTACATAATTTAAGGGGTCAGCCATGCTCGAAAAAGCATTTAAAGGTTCAGCAAGCTATTGGATCTGGCTCGTGGTTCTCGGCGGCATTATCAGCATAGGCGTTGCTGCTTATATCATCCAGCTCATCTTCGGTTTGCAGGTCACAGGCATGTCCCGCGACGTATCCTGGGGCTTTTACATCGCCCAGTTCACCTACTTGGTCGGTGTAGCTGCATCCGCGGTTATGCTGGTGCTTCCGTACTACTTCCATCATTACAAACGTTTCAAAAACATGATCATTTTCGGCGAATTCATGGCCATTGCCGCCGTTTCGATGAGCTTGCTTTTCGTCATCGTTGATATCGGACAACCGCAACGGGCCATGAACATGATCTTGCATCCGACTCCGAACTCCATCCTGTTTTGGGACATGATCGTTCTGAACGGTTACCTGTTCCTCAACATTGTGGTGGGTTGGGTTTCCCTGCAAGCCGAAAAGAACGAAGTTGATCCTCCCAAATGGATCAAATTCTTCGCCTACACTTCAGTTATCTGGGCATTCGGTATCCACACGGTCACGGCTTTCCTGTACGCAGGTCTGCCCGGCCGCCATTACTGGCTGACCGCCATCATGGCTGCTCGCTTTCTGGCCTCGGCTTTTTGTTCCGGACCGGCCATTCTGCTGCTGCTGATGTTCCTGCTGAAGAAAATCGCAAAATTCGAACCAGGCGAACTTGCCATCAAATCTCTGACCAAGATCATCGCCTACGCCATGTCTGTGAACGTCTTCTTCTTCCTGCTGGAAGTTTTTACGGCTTTCTACAGCAAGATTCCCGGACACATGGATCCGCTCATTTACCTGTTCCACGGGATGGACGGGAATACGCAGTGGGTCGGTTTCCTCTGGACTGCTGCCGTTCTGGCGATTCTTTCGCTGGTGCTGCTCATTCCGCCCAAGTTGCGTGACAACATGCAGCTGCTGCCCTGGTCTTTGGGTATCCTGGTGCTGGCCACCTGGATCGACAAGGGTATCGGCCTTCTGGTCGGCGGTTTCACTCCCACGCCTTTTGAAACCGTAACCGGTTACGTTCCGCAGCCCACTGAAATCGCCATCGGTCTTGGCATTTATGCCATCGGCGCTTTCATCCTGACCATTCTCTGGAAGATTGCCCTTGAGGTTAAACGTGAAGTAGGCCACGCGTAACCGCAGCAAAAAACAATCGTACGGCCGGGGTTGTCCATATCGGGCGGCCCCGGCTTTTTTTTTAAGGAGGATAGAGTGAAACGGATTTGCGTATTTTGCGGAGCCAATAAAGGGTTCAATTCGATCTATATGGAAACGGCGGCGTTCCTGGGTGCAGAACTCGTAGGTCGGGGATTGGGCCTCGTATACGGAGGAGCGTCCGTCGGTCTGATGGGAGCCTGTGCGGATGCGGTAATGGAAGCCGGCGGAGAAGTCATCGGCGTCATTCCTCAAAGTCTTGTGAATTACGAAGTTGCCCATCCGCATCTGAACGACTTGCGCGTGGTGGAGACCATGCATGAGCGTAAAGCTCTGATGGCGGAATTGTCCGACGGAATTATCGCATTGCCTGGGGGGTGGGGCACGCTGGACGAAATGTTCGAGACCCTGACCTGGGCGCAGCTCGGTTTCCATGCCAAGCCTTGTGGGTTTCTGGATCCCAACGGATATTATGATCTGCTGCTGCAGTTTCTCGACAACAATGTGGAGCAGGGGTTTGTCACCGAAGAACACCGGGCCATGGTGCTGGTGGACCGGACGCCTTCCGGACTGCTTGATCAATTTTCAACATATCAAGCTCCCAAAAATGTGCGCAAGTGGATGGCCGAAAAGCGTTAGTGTCAGATTCAGACCGCAACCGTCAATAAAATGCTGCTCGGGAAGTCTAATTGGCAGCTGTTCGTATCCCGCTTGACGTCTCAAGTTTTGCGGCATAGTAGCTGAAAGAAACCAGTTAAGGTTATCCACACATGCATCAATATCTTTTCAACGTCTCTCCTCCTCCTTCCTGCTAATCAGGAGGGGCCTCTAGTTCTAAAGCGGCCGTAGGGGCCTGTTGCTCGCAACAGGTCAATGCAGTTCTGTGTTCTTTTCCCTCCTGAATTCTGCGTTTTTTCGTAGCTTTCGTTTTCCTAACGTTATGACACGTGCGCTTTGCGTATGTTGTGTATTTCAGGAGGAGTCATGCGTAAATATCTTCCGCTGGCAGGGTTGTGTCTGGCGGTTTTTCTGGCCATGTCAGGCATGGGCATGGCTGGTGTGGCCTTGCCGGCCAAGTATCTGCAACTGGCAGGGACTTTGGAAGCGGCCGGATGGCTGTCAGCTTTGTTCGCGTTTGCGTACTGCTGCTTTCAGTATCCTTTTGGTTTGATCGCCGACCGCTATGGATTCCGCTATGTACTTGCCATGGGATTTCTGCTCATGGCGTTTTCAGCAATTATTTACGAGCAGAGTCAGACGACCTGGGGAATCTATCTGGGGCGCATGCTGCAAGGGGGGGGAGAGGCGCCCGTATGGGCTGCTGCGCCGGCTTATCTCAGCAAGGCCTATCCAAACGCGCGGGGCAGGGCCATTGGCTGGTACAACGCGGTTTTTCACCTGGGCATGATGACCGGCCCCTTGCTCGCATTGCAGCCATGGGGAATCGGAACTCCGGATCCTTTCGAAACATTCAGGTGGTTGTGTATTGCCGCCATGATTTTGGTTTTGTGTTGCATCAGGGAATCCGGCCAGGGACAAACAGCAGCCATACACAAGCCCGCAGCAACGCAAATTCGCAGCGCCCTGTGGCCGTTGGTGTTGGGTGTGTGCGTATTCGGGGCTTTTTACGGCCTGTCGACGAGCAGCATACCCGTATACCTAGCGGTAGCATCCGGTGGGACTCAAAAATCAGTGGGGCTTTTTTACCTTAGCTTGTTTTCGGGGATTACTCTTGCGCAATACGTGGCCGGATGCCTTTCAGATCGACACGGACGAGTCCCGTTTATGGGCGGCGGCATGCTGATCTCAGGACTAGCTTTGCTGGGCTTAATACTCATACCGCAACCGTTTTCCCTGTTTTCTTCTTTGGTTATGGGGTTGGGACTTGGAACGTTTTCTGTTTCCTCGCTGGCTTTTTTCAATGACCGCGCCCGAATCGGCAGGCAGGGCAGAACCTCAGGTTTTTACTATCTGGCCTGGGGAGTCGGCTATTGTCTGGGACCTCTTCTGGCTAATGGGTTTGGATTTTTTACCGTTACCGCGTTGCTGTCGTGCGGTAGCGTGTTTAGCACCATTTTTTTGTTAAGACTGAAAGAGTAACGTTCTATCTTGATGCTTGATACTAAAAGGGCGCCGAGCGTTACGGCGCTCTTTTAGTCGATTGCCGGTGAGAAAAAGGGGACGTCGCTGGACAGGCGTTTGAAACAACCGTATATTTTTTCGATAGTTTCTTAAACTCCAAGGGGCTAGCCAAGCGTATCCGCAAATGCAAACTGAAATACCCAGATCAATTTCCGTACGTATTGTGACGGTTTTTATCCTCTGTTTTTTTACAATCACTTTTGTGCTTTTTGTGTTGCAGTGCATCATAGAACACAGCTTGATACAAAAGCGTATTCGTCATGATTTTGATCAGTTACAGCTCGTGTATCAGAGACGCCTGGCCGAGGCCTGCCAGCGTGGAGACGATGCGCTGGTACGGTCCATTCTGCGCGGGGTTTACAATACGTACTCAGTAGGCGGGGCGATTCTTGAATCCGAAGACGGATCTGCCGCCATCGCCATAGGCAAATTGCCTGAAAAGGCAAGTGAATACACCTTGTTGGAAGCACCTTTAAAACGAGACCCTTTGCTGTCCTTGCCTTTCGGTATCGGTGCTGAAAAACGTGAGTTCGAGCTAACTTATACGGCGGATTCAGGGCAGACCGTGCGGTTGGGGCGTCTTCTGATTTTCGCTAACACTTCCCTGTTGGAAGAAGAGTTCCTGGACAACCTGGTTTTTGCCGGATTGCATGCGCTGGTGTATTTTTTGGGAGTTTCGTTTGTGCTCATTTTTCTAGTCAGGCGGATGGTGGCACGTCCGCTTGGTGCCCTGGCCGAAGAGATGAAAAACGTGACCAAGGAGGACCCCGAAGATATCGTCCTTAAGGCGCCGGTACAGAACTACAGCGAATTGCAGACGCTGTTTGCCTCGTTCAACTTCATGTTGCTCAGTTTCATTTCCGCCAGAAAGGCCTTGCGGACTTCCGCGCGCGCCATCGAAGAACGCAATCGCGCGCTCAGTGCCTCGGAAAGAAAGTACAGGGAGCTGTTCGAAAACGCCATTGAAGGGATGTTTCTAGTCTCGGCCGGCGGGGACTTTATTGATGCAAACCCCGCATTGGCCTCGTTGCTGGGCTATGAGAATGTCAAGGAATTCAAAGAGATCGTTATCAATATTCGTAAACAGTGCTTTGTTCGTCCTGAAGATTTCGACATGATCTCCCAGGAGAGCAAAAACGCGTTTAAAACGTGTTACCTGGATACGCGTTTCCAGCGCAAGCAGGGAACCGTTTTTTGGGGAACTCTTGCTATTAGGCCATATTGGAATAAAGAATCCGAGCATTTGTTTTTCCGCGGTTCTCTGGTGGACAACACCGAACGATTGTTGAAGCAGCAAGCGGAAAAGGAAAAGGAAGCCGCAAAGATTGCCAGCAAGGCAAAAGGGGAGTTTCTGGCCCAGATGAGTCATGAAATCCGTACTCCCATGAACGGCGTGATCGGTTTGACTCGCCTGGCATTGTCCAGCAAGGATTCCGCGGAACAAAAAGAACTTATGCAGCACGCGCTTTGCTCTTCTCTGGGGTTGATGCATCTGCTGGATGAAATTCTTGATTTTTCCCGTATCGAAGCCGGAGTCCTGGAACTGGAGAAGGTTGAATTTAGTCTGGAGGACGTCTTTAATTATCTTTCCGCGAACCTGGGACCCGAGGTGGGCAGAAAGCGGCTCGAACTGGTGTTCGATTTTGCGGAAAATGTTCCTCTGCAGCTTGTTGGAGATCCGTTGCGTTTGCGGCAGGTATTGATGAATCTCACAAGCAATGCGGTTAAATTTACGGAGCAGGGTGAAATTGTCATTCGCAGCGAGCTGCTTTCGCAGAAAGATGAAAGTCTTGAGCTTGAGTTTTCCGTATACGATACGGGTATCGGTATGGATGAGCAGCAGCAAGCGCAGCTCTTCAAAGCCTTTTCACAGGGAGACCGGACCATTGCCCGCAAGTACGGAGGCTCAGGACTCGGACTGGTGATCTGTGCCAAGCTTGTGGAAAACATGGGCGGACGGATTGAAGTAAACAGCATGCCCGGCAAAGGCAGCGTTTTTTCCTTCACGGCCTGGTTTGGTTCTGGAACCGGGCAACCAGAAGGCCAGGCTCTTTGCAGCACGGAGCTTCATGGGAAAAAAGCACTTGTGGTGGAGGGGAATGGTTCGGCCAGGGTCGCCATTGTCCGTCTGCTGGAAAGACTTGGTATAGAATCGCGTCAGAGTGAAACAACTGCTGAGGCAGTAGCCTGGATGACAGAACCGGAAAACACGTCTGCAGACTTTTTGTTCCTGGATGAAAACATGATTCAATCAAGGGAAAAAAACGGCTTCAGTCTGAGCGAGGAACTGGAACGGCTAAATATTGTTCCCGTCATACTGCAACCTGCTTTCGGACAAAAATTGTTTCACGGGGATAGTCAATGGGGTGGGCAGGGGCTGTTGCTTGTAAAACCCGTGACCCCCGGGAGCCTCTGCCGTTGTCTGCTGGAATCGGAAGACGGAGCGGCGCAGGAGCAGAGAAGTGATACGCAGCGGGCAAAAGATAGTGCTCTTGTGCCGGTGTTGGAAAATCCGAAAACCTGCGAAGTGCTGCTGGTGGAGGATAACGCTGTCAATGCCAAAGTTGTGACCCGTACGCTCGAACTTGCGGGGTGCCGGGTTACGCACGCGTCCACTGGACAGGAAGCGGTGGAAGCCGTGCAAACCATGCGTTTCGATATAGTTTTCATGGATATTCAACTACCCGGCATGAACGGTTATGAGGCGGCACGGGCCATACGTTCCATGCCTCGCTTTGAACATCTTCCCATCGTTGCCCTTACGGCTCATGCCTTTGCCAATGAACGGGAAAAATCCCTGGCGGCGGGGATGAACGAACATCTTTGCAAGCCGGTTGATCCGTCACAGTTACAGAAGGTCATCGAACAATGGTGCGGAAAGTGGGCGACGTCACGCTCGCAGTATCATCCTAAGCAAAATGGGGAAGGACTGGAGAATCAGAAAATGACGCGTTCTTTTCCCGGCATAGACATGGAGGACGTCAACAGGCGTATGCTGGGTGATTCCTCTTTGCTTCAGGACAGCCTGCTGGCTTTCAAACAGGAGTTTGCGGATTTTCGTCAGAAGCTCGAACAGGCCATGGCGCAAAAAGACTTAGCAACTGCCACACATTTGGTGCATACGCTTAAGGGAGCTTCTGCAAACATTTCCGCCGTGAAACTCCAGAAGCTTGCTCAGGCGTTCGAACTGGAACTCAAGCAATCAGGGGATACCGGGGCGCTATTCCCAGTTCTGGCGCAGGAGCTTGGGGTTGTTCTCGAAGGTTTGGAAGAAATGGAAAAAAAGGCAGATCGCTAATCAGGGAACGGGTTGTCAAAAGACAGATAAAAAAAGGGGAAATTTTATCAAATTTCCCCCGAGTACCCCTATGTTCAGTTTAGATCAGGCATCGGTATTCAACATGGATCCTTTGCCTACGGCTTCTGCCATGAGCACTTTCTTTTGCATCTGGTACTCTTTGTTGGTGTTGCCGTAGGAATCCGAGTTCAGTTTGTCCAGGCTTCCGGTGACAACCTGTGCGCCGATGACCTCTTTATCTGAATTAACCAAATCTTGTGTCGACAGCGAGGAGTCCAGCCCGCTGCTAGAGGTATCCAGTCCGCTGATTTCCATAATTGCACCCTCCAGATTTTCCCGGCCGGAACAACAAAATTCCAGATTCGGGTTTGACGCGATTTAAACGTATAAAGGCGGCAATGCGGGGGTTGTGAACCGCAGAAACACCTTTTTCGCTTTCAAGACAGTCGAAAAGCACAGCCGACGGATCGGGTCAGACCTGCATATCAATACGAGCGCCTTTGCCGGTGACAGAGGCAGGTGCCGGCGTACTGGCTGCCGGCGAATTTTGCAGCGTATTCTGGATCAACGAGACAACGAGTTTTCCGGTGAGATCACGCGCGCCCGTATCCATTGATATTGCAGTGTCCATCTCCTCTCCTTGCTTCGGGCATACACCCCAGGCTATAAAAGCTTATCGGCTTTATCTTAAAAAAACTTAAGGGCCGAAGAAAAATTTTCTCCGGCCCCTTTGAATCAGACAAGCAAGGTGCGTTTGCTGCTTTGGTAGCTCAGATTGAGCGATCCAGCAAAGTGCCGGCCATTTTTTTGATCTGCGCGGTCAGCTTGAGCATGTCATCCCTGGGGATTTTGCGAATGACTTTGTCGTCCGCCGAGTTGACCACTTCGACCTGAATTTGGCCGGTTTCGTCATGTACGGAAAAATGAAGTTCGATTCCTTTTTCCTGATATTTTTCCTGGACCTCACTAAAAAGCGTTTCCAGTTCTTTTTCTGTCAGGGCTTCATCATTCTGCTGTTTTTCTTCCACTTGCAGTTCGGCTTCCTGAACGTTGAGCTTAGAGGAGCGGCTGCGTTCGCTGCCTTCATCTCCGGTCTGAGCCGTGGGGTTGGAAGGCTGGACTGCGTAACCAGGGCTGGAAATGTTTTGAATCTGTTCGTTCATGGCGCTCCCCTCCTTGCTTTGAGGGAGTCTGTTACAAAAAACGACCAGGGGGAACAGGCCCTCAAAAGGGAGACTATTCATCCTGTCATAGTAATTATCGGCAGAACGACAAATATTCTTAAGAGGTAAGTGGAAAAAAAGTGTATTTTTTGCTTTTTGTTGTGTCCCATAAGAGCAGGCAGAACAGATCGGCTGACGAAAAATGCCGCATCGGTTTACGGAAAAAACCGTTTTTGACACGAAAGGAACAGGCGGATTGCGCAATACGCCTTAACGAGAAGGAGGGAACTAAGATTTGTTCAGCTGGTCTTGCAACAGGCCCGGCATGGCCTTCTGTTTTTGGGAGGTGTGGGGGCGGCAGTTGCAGTGCGTATGTGGCTGCTGGCTGCAATGCATGGCCTGCTGAAAAATACGGCGAACGAATCCGGCCACGGGCAGTCCCCGCTTTTGTGCTTCTACACGCAGTGCATCCCAAATGCGAATTTTGAGCCCGCCCGTGATGGCGGGGACATGTGTTTTAATCATGGCAGTTTTTTACACCTTTCAGCTTTGCTCTGCAACAGCGTCTAGCAAGGGATGACAAGCGGCCGGCACAGCGTGTCCGATATTCCGGAGAAAGGAAGTGCGATCATTTAAGGTCGTAAAAGCATGCAATGTAATTGTATGTTTGATTTTTTGTTGTTTTTCCGCCATAGACAGGTGAATAGCCGCAGATTCCAGTGCTATTTCATTAAGTATTTGTAAGCTGCGAATGCAGCTTGATGCTGGCTGATTGCTGATGTCTCGTGACAGGCTTTCTGAATCGCGTTTTCAGGCATAACCTGATTTGAGAATCTGCGGCGGGTTCTATCCAGCTTGGTCCCATTTACCAAAGACAAGAGGAGGTCCGGCATGAGGACAGCAGGTGCGAAAAAATCCAGACAATACGGTGCGGGCAGCGCCACTGTCATTCTCGCCATTCTTTTGGTTTTACTTGTCGCGGTGACCGCGTATCTCCTGGTGACCTATTATTCGCAGAATTCCACTCTGGAAACGCTGGAAAAAGAACTTTCCCAGACAAAATTCGATCTGAACCGCGCCAACAGCTCGCTGGAGCAAGCGGAACAGGACAAGCAGTCCGCCGATAGAGAGCTGTCCAATGTTCGCGGCCAGCTGGAGAAACTGCGCAATTCCGGTGACGACAGGCTCAGTGCCTTGCAGCAGCGGATACGGGAATACGGACAGCAGCAACAGAAAAATGAAAATACGCTCAAGGAGCAGCAACAGCAGCTAGCGGAATGCGCAACACTGGCTGAAAAGCTTGAGACTGCGGACAAGCGTATCACTGAGTTGACCTCCGAGGGCCAGGAATTGGAGAAGTGCAGGAAAGACCTTGCGGAAAATCAGGACAAACTGCAGGAAACGCTTCAGGACACCAAGGAAACAGGTGAGCTGGCCGACAGGCTTACAACCTGCGAACAGCAGCTCGCAGAGGCTAAGGAACGGGAAAAAAGCGCAACAGCGGTCACTGCCGCCGTCTCTGAGCAACCTGTTTCATCAGCTCCGGAAAACGGCGCGCAGGACTCGCGTATCGATGCCCTGGAAAAGGAAATCAGCCGTCTTCAGGCGGATCTGGATAGCTGTAGAAAGCCCGTGAGCACCGGGGAAGATGACTCCGCGGCGAAATGCGCCGCTTTGGAGACGCAGGTTTCCCAGCTGACAACGGAGATCGCCACCTGTCGGAAAGATTTGCAGGAACAGGGTGGAAAGCCCACGGACGATGATGTGGCGGAAGTCAAAAAGACCTATGAATCCCTGATCAAAGACCTCAAACAGGAGGTCAACGACAAGGAAGTGACCATCGAGCAGTTCAAAGACAAAGTTAAAATTCAGATTGTCGGGCAGATTCTGTTCCCATCTGGAAGCTCGCACATTACGCCAAAAGGCAGAGAGGTTCTGCAGAAGCTCCAGAAAACGTTCAGCGAGTTTCAGAACAAGCAGATTTACGTCGTCGGGCATACGGACGATGTGGATATCAAGGCGGCCTTTTTGTACTGGGTTCCCTCCAATTGGGAGCTGTCGGCCAAACGGGCCGCGGCGGTGGTCCGTTATCTTGTCAACAAGGCCGGCGTGAATCCTGAGCGACTGGCTGCGGTGGGGCGCTCTTATTACGAACCAGTCGGAGACAACGATACTCCGGAAGGAAGAGCCAAAAACCGTCGGGTGGAAATTATTGTTTCCAATGATCTCCGCCTCCAGTAGGGGGCGGGATCAGTCCTCATTTTTGTCGTATATGGAAAAACTCAAAAGCTGCAGATGGTCGGGCTTGATGTGGGTGTTTTCTCCCAGGTTGTAGGTGAACCCCAGATATTTCGGGATGACCTGGTACGCCTGGTGTTCGAGCAGGTAGGCGAGTTCGTGTTCGAACTCGGGCAGCGGAACAATTTCCGCGAGAACGATATCTTCAACCAGACCGATGGAAATGATGCGCGCGCAGATTTTTTCTTCACTGACGCGTGAGGAAAAGCGGTTTTTGAATTCCAGCGGGACATAGCCTTGCAATTTGAACAAACGCTTGGCCAGGGCCACGAATTTTTGGCAAATCTCCCTGCTGTAATAGACGAAATTTACCGCCTGATCCGCTTCGAGCAGCCGGATCATGGTGCGCTGGCCCAGAGGATGGTCCGCCAGCGTTTTATCCATTGATGCAGCGGGAAATTCTCTTTCCGGGGGCTGGCCAGATGCGTGTACGGTTTCAGGTTCGGATTTTTCTTCCCAAACGAGCTTTTTGTCTTCCTGCTTTGGTTCGGCGGGGGGTGTTTTGGGACTCTCCTGCGGCAATTTCTGTTCTTTTTGATCAAGCGTGTCGCCGATGAGGCTTTGCCTGCGCTTGCTTCCTCCTCCGCTATCCAGCGTCTGATCGGGCGTGTTGACAATTGTCAGGTCAAGTTCTTCTCTGGACGGCCTGGCTTTTTTGGGGGCTGCGGGTTGCCGCGCATCGGGCTCGGGAGTCCGGCGTGCCGGCGGTTGCTGGCGTTGTCGGGGTTGGGCCGCCGGAGGCCTCTGCATGGTGGCGCCCATGGTACGCATCATGGTTTGCGTCGCTTCAATGCCGCCATCAGAATCCGCCTCTATCCCGCCGGATAAGTTTTGGGGACTTTTGCCTCCCATAGTGAGGAACGAACGGGTTTGCGTGTTACCGCTGGTGGTACGGTCCAGAGTTGCTTTGGCCGGTTGCCCGGTGGGAGGAGCGGTTCGCGAACGCACCAGACGTTTTTTAGGATCCTGGCGCGTTTCCTGTATTTCGGAAAGCGGACGTGCTTTGAAAAGTTTCGAGCCGGGCAGCAGGCTGTTGATCTGCTGCGGCTGCAGGACGCGTTCGAGCGCTTCGCGGAAGGCCTGCACAGTGGGAAAACGCCGGTCCGGATCATAGGCCAGAGCCCGCAACAGCGCTTTTTTGAGAGGAGCGGGTGTAGTTGCAGAAAATTCGATGGGCTCTCCGGAAAAACGCTTTTTTACCATGCCCTGGGTGGTATCGGATTCTTCTTCAAAAGGCAGATAGCCTTCGATCATCTCGTAGCCCACCAGTCCGAGCGAATAGATGTCGCATTTCAGGCCGTACCCCATGCCGAAAGGGTCGGAATAGACTTCCGGCGCCATATACAAAGGAGTGCCGGCGACTGTTTTGGCCTGTGTCGCATCGCTGACCTGTCTGGAAATGCCGAAATCGCCGATTTTAGGCGTTCCGTCAGCGGCAATGAAAATGTTTTCCGGCTTGATGTCGCGGTGCACGATATTCCGCGCGTGAATATGTTCCAGTCCTTTGAGGCAGCCTATCAGGATCTCCACCGCGTTTTGCCAGGGGAGCGGCCCTTTTTTCAGCTCTTTTGCCAGCGAATTGGGAAGATAGTCCATCATCACCAGGATATGGACATGGACGGAATCTTCGTCCTCGACGGAAATGATGTCGTGATTGTGCCAGCCGACGATGTTGGTATGGCCGGCCAGGTTGTACATATGCAGAATTTCGCGGGCGTCTTTGCCGATGGTCTCCTGCAGCGTTGCTCCGGTGGGGTCGTCTTCGTCCCGGGGTGCGCTGAGAGGAATGACCTTGATGGCCGCAATGAATTTTTGCCCGAGATCTTCCCGCTCAATGGTGAAAACACAACCATTGGCCCCGGCGCCGATAAATTTGCCCACGCGCCAGCGTCCGAAAAGGGGTTCCCGTTCTTTCAGTTCGTTCAGGATGATATTTTTGCACAACATGTTCACGAGTTGGGCCGCCTCTGAAATTATATTGCTATCGTCGCTAGTTAATTACATATCATATGTAATTTTCAAGGCTTCTGTAAAGGGGGGCAATGGCGCAACGCGCTACGACGGGGAAATGCGGAAAATGCCGGGTATTGCTGGTTTTTTCAATGTAATATATTAATATATTTTAATAAAAAATGGGCTATCTTTTGATGGGAATAGAGGTAAGATGGTACAAAAATGTAGGGTATTTCGGTTGCCATTGGATCGCGGTTCTTCAGAATATTCAGAGCAGGTACCGGCGTTGTTCTTTTTTTCGTAGTTGGAAAAGGTACGCGGGGTGATGTTGTGAAATACGGGCTCGATGAGATTTTTGATCTCCCCACCATATACAAGCTGGCTAAACGCCTTTCCGAGATAGCGGGCATATCCGCCACTGCGATTATCGACGTTGACGGGCATATCTGGATGAAATGCAATTGGCAGGACATCTGTGAGAATTTTCACCGCAAGCATCCGGAAGTCAAAAATCGCTGCCTGCAAAGCGATATCTACCTGTCGCGTAAGTTCGCCAACGATCCGGATGGCGGCGTTTATCAGTGTGCCAACGGGTTATACGAAGCTTCTGCGCCGATTCGGGTCCAGGGGGAGATTATCGCCAATTTATACATGGGGCAGTTTTTACAACATCCGCCCGACATGGATTTTTTCAAGGAACAGGCTCGTAGATTTTCTTTTGATGAAGAGACCTATCTCCAGGCGGTCGCAAAGGTTCCCATTTTTCCAGAAGAAAAGATTAAACCGGTTCTCGCGTTTTTTGCCAGGCTGGCCGCCTTGTTTGGTGAAATGGGCTTGCGCAGGGTTGAATTGATGGAAAGCAATGCCAACCTCAAGGAGTCTGAATACCGTTACCGTCTGGTTGTGGAAAATGCCGGCGAAGCTATTTTGATCGTACAAAACGGAAAGGTGGTTTTCGCCAATCAGAAAGTGGTCAGCAATATCGGACCCGGCCAGGAGTTTTTGACCCTTGTCCATGATAAGGACAAGGCCGGTGTGCAGCATTTTTTTGCAGATGTGCAGAAAACCGGAGCCACCGCAACCCTGGGCAGCGTGCAGCTGGACACCCGGCTGGGCTACCCGCGCTGGGTACATATCAATGCCACACAGGTGAACTGGCAGTCCGAACAGGCTTTGCTGCTGCATCTTTTTGATGTCACGGCGCAGAAGGAAGCCGAAGAGGCCGTACAAAAAGCCCAGCTGGAAATGGCCAATGCGCAGAAGATGGAAGCCATTGCCAATCTTGCCACAGGGGTTGCGCATGATTTCAATAATTTTGCGCAGATTATCGGCACCAACGTGGAACTGCTGCTGGCCCAGGAAGACATGGACAGCCCGCGTTATCAAAAATTGCGGGAAATCGAATTTGCCGTCACCAAAACCAGTGAACTGACCCAGCATCTCCTGATGTTTCGAGAAGATGAAGTCTGTTGCCGCCAGGTAGTGGACGTGAATCAGCTGATCCGGCAGGTGGAACGTTCGTTGCGGACGCTTTTGTCTCAGTCGGTGGAGATCGAACTCGAGCTGAACGCCTTGTCCAAAGTGGAAAAAGGGGATCCAGTCCAATTATTTCAGGTCTTCATGAATCTGATTCTCAATGCCAAGGACTCCATGCCCCATGGTGGAAAGCTATTGATCACAACAGAAGACATGATACCTCCGCCGGAAGAACTGGCCCAGCACCCGGACCTCCAGGACGGCCGCTATATTCTGATTCGTTTCATCGACGAAGGGCACGGCCTGTCCGAGGAAGATATCTTGCGCCTGTTCGAACCTTTTTATACGAGCAAACCTCCGGGGCAGGGGCACGGGTTGGGGCTTACCGCCGTATATACTTTCGTAAAGAATCACTCCGGCTATGTTACCTGTGAAAATATACCGGGCAAAGGCGCCTGCCTGAGTATTTTTCTACCGGCGGTCAGGGATGTGAAACCGCTGATTCAGTTTCCGGTGGGCGGGTATGAAACCATTCTCTTGGTGGATGACGATCCGTATATCCTGCACCGGGGCAAAGAATATCTGCATAACTACGGATATACGGTTCTGGAGGCCATGAGCGGCGAGGAAGCCTATGAGGTCTACTGCGAGAACGCCGCGCGTATCTCCCTGGTTATTATGGATCTGGTGATGCCCGGCATGGGCGGTGAAGTGTGCATTGAGAAGCTCCTGGAGAGAAATCCAGACCTGCACATCCTTGTGGCCAGCGCGTACCTGACCAATGCGTTTATCAAAAACGCGACTGTGCGGGAGCGGATTCGGGGATTTGTGGCCAAACCCTATATCAAAGGGCGGTTGTTGCATGCCATACGCAAGGCTATGGGGCAACCGGCCGAACATCTGGAAAAAGCTGAAAATTGACAGCAATCGATTAGTTTACTATTCTGACCTGGATACTGGGTAATCAGCAGAATTCTTGCGGGCGGGGCCGGGGCCCGGAATACGGGCGCCCTGGGAAAAGATTTTTTTATTTGAGAAGGATACGAATAGTGGCAAACATTATCGGTGATTTTATCAAAAAAAACCGGGAGCGTCTCAAATTGACGCAGGCCGAACTCGGCAAGGCGCTGGGGTATCGCTATGGTAACTTCATAGGTTACCTTGAAAACGGTAAGGCTGTCTTTCCACTGGATAAATGGGAGGAATACGCGGAAGTGCTGCAGGTGGACAAGCATGATTTCCTGGAGATCATCCTGCGTGAGAAATATCCCAGCATGATGCCTTACATGAGTTTCCACCCGGCGGACCAGGAACGTTTGCAAAACCCCAGTGTTGCTTCGGAGAGTGCCTGATCGCAGATCAATGTCCAGGCGCGAGCGTCTGGTTTTCAGATAGTTTTTTTTTCAAAGCTGCCACTTAGTTGGCAGCTTTTTTTATCGCCCGGAGTCGGCGAGCAATCAGGGAAGAATCTGGTAATAAAAGAACCCGCATCGGGGGAATACGCCCGATGCGGACTCTGACTGTTTTGATGAGAGCGTCTAAAGCTTGAAAAGCTTTAGACGAGACGTACGCTAGTTGTCGCCGTCCAGAAGATTGCCGAGACTGCCGAGGATTGAACCTTCGCCCACGCTGCCGCCTTTTTGCGGTGCCGCCTGGAGCATACGCCCGGCCAGGCGCGAGAAGGGCAGGGATTGCAGCCATACTCTGCCGGGCCCGCGCAGCACGGCGAAGAAAAGTCCTTCGCCGCCAAACAGAGATGTTTTGATGTTTCCGGCCTGTTGAATGTCGAAGTCCACGCTTTGCTCGAAAGCCACCACGCAGCCCGTGTCCACATGCATTGTTTCGCCGGGTTGCAACTCGCGTTCGACAACCGTTCCGCCCGCATGCACAAAGACCATACCGTCGCCGTCAAGGCGCTGCATGATAAAGCCCTCGCCGCCAAAAAGTCCGGTGAGGATCTTGCGTTGAAAATAGATGCCGATCTGTACGCCGCGTGCGGCACAGAGAAAACAGTCTTTCTGACAGATCAGCGTACCGTTGACTCCGGGCAGCGGCACCGGGATGATATTGCCCGGATAAGGCGCGCCGAAAGCCACGTGGGCTTTACCCTGGCCCGTGTGCGTAAACAGCGTCATGAACAGGCCTTCACCGGTAAGCAAGCGTTTGCCCGCACTCATCAGCTTGCCCATGAAACCGCCGGATCCGGAAGAGGCCGAACCGTCGCCGAATACGGCTTCCATATGCACGTCAGGCTCTTTGTACATCATGGCGCCTGCTTCGGCCACGGCGCTTTCGCCCGGGTCCAGCTCGATTTCGACGAATTGCATTTCAGCGCCCATGATTTTGAAGTCGATTTCGTCGGCTGCGGCAGCGCGCGCAGCAGGCGGCGGGGCAGGGGCCACAACGCTGGCTGGCTCGTTGCTGAGTTCGGCCACCTGGCGTATGGGCAGCCATTCCGCATAGCCTTCCCGCCAGGCATAACCGTTGGGATCTGCCTGTACGCGTGCCTGGGCCTGTGCAAGATCCATGGGGCCTTCAGTCTGGCCTCCATAGCTTAAATACCATTGCGACATAGGTGTTCTCCTTATCTAATGCAGGTGCGGCAGGCATGGCGCAAAGCCGCACGGTTGGACTGCTCCGTACTCTCCCCAGTCACGGAGCGGTTCGGCGTATGAACCAGTTTCACACTTATTTGGAAAGTTCCGCGTGCAGTTGGTCCGCCTGGTCCTGTGAAAGGGCCAGAAGTCCGCGCAGGGTGTCGAGATACTCCTGTTCCGCCTGCGTATCTATGGTGATGGCCAGCAAGGAAGCCGCGTAGGCCTCCTGGGCCAATCCGGCGGACAGGGCCTGTTCGGCAACCTGCTCAACATTCAGCGGGCTTTTCATTTCTTTTTTCAGAAAATCGCGCTCCTCACTGCTGAGGCCCACCTGTTCCAGCCTGTCCATTATCTGCATGAACTCTTCGGCATCGATGATACCGTCGGCGTTGGCCGCGGCGATCATGGCCCGGATCAGGAAAATGGCGTTTTGTTCGTTCTGAGGAACCTGAGCAGTCTGCGCTGCAGGGGCAGGGGGCGGAGCAGCCTGGCCGCTTTGTCCGGGCGCAGGCGGAGGCGGCGGAGCCATGCTTGTCTGTCCCTGAGAAATCGGGGAGGCAGGAGGCGGCGGGGCCATGGATGGTTGTTGCACGCCCCCTGGAAAAGAGGTCTGAGGTTGTTTGTCCTTGTTAAGAAAGTGATCAGCAGCGGCAAAAGCCACACCAAGGACACCAAGGCCGATGGCGCCCACCGGAAGATCGGAACGAGAGGTCATACCGCCGTTCAGCAGGCCCCCCAAGAGTTTTTCCGCATTAAACATCGTGCATTCTCCCTGGAGGACCAGGAACAGGTCCTCAGTATTATTGCTTTTCCATCAGCTGGTCTTTGTCCAGCACATACCTGACCGTACTGCGTACGGTCGGACAACAGGCCGGGTCATCCGGACCATGAGTGGTCATGTCCAGAACGATCTGGTTGTTTTTGATTTCCATGGCATTGACCTGTACGCGGTCGCCAAGTGCCGCACAGCTCAGTTGCTTCAACGCACCGTCACGCCTGGTAAGTACGGTGAGTTCATAAAACCAGCCGCTCCCGCCGCCGTTATACACAAAAATAACAGCTGCTTCCTGCTGCTCGCCGGGCAGCAGTTTGCCGAAAGCGGCATTGATGATGTTGGCCACAGTCAGATTATTTGGGTCGTCCGTAGAAGCGCTTTCAAGCTTGAACGTTCCGTTTTTGAAAACAAAATCCGGCAGTTCTCCAGCACTGGGACAGCGGTAGGTGAAGTTGTTGACGTCTTTGAGGCTGATACCCTGCATTTCGGTGTCCGCGGCCAGGGAAGCGGGCGTAAAACAGAAGCATAGCAACAGGATACAGGCAATATGGACAAGGATAGGGATCAATTTGCTTCCAGTGGTGCGAATCATGTCAGGCTCCTTGAATGCGTTATTCCATTGCCGGGCCGTATCGTCAACCCGTAGCACGGGCGGCCGGAATGAATAGAATATCAGTCCTGGACAAGGGGAAACCTCTTGAATATTTATTAATCTCAATTAGTTGGCAACCGTCAGCGGAGAAAGCAATTCACGGGCCATTGCCTCTCCCTGGGAACCTCCACCCGCCATCCGGGAAAGTTCCTCGCGTATGTCCTTTCCGTTGAGCCTCGAGCAGCCTGTGACGGTATTCTGGTCCACAACTTCCTTGCGGATCAGAAAATGGCGGTCCGCCCTGCTGGCCAGTTGCGGCCAGTGCGTTATGAGAATCATTTGCTGGCGACGGGAAAGTTCCTGGAGGCGGTCGGCCACATGCTGCAGGGTGACGCCGCCAACGCCGGCGTCCACCTCGTCGAAAATCAGCGTGGGCAGGTCGGCTTTGGCGGCCAGGCTGGATACAGCGAGCAAAAAGCGCGACAGTTCGCCGCCGGAGGCGATTTTGTCCAGGGGTTGAGGAGGCTGGCCGGGATTGGGCTGCCACAGAAAACGCGGACGCTCTTCCACCAGTTCGGGGTGTGCTGGCAGCGGTGTTGCCGGACTGAACTCGCAGATTACCCGGACATGCTCGGAAAAGCCCAGGCCTTTGAGTTCGTCCTCCAGAGCCGCTGTCAGTTGCTCCGCGGCTTCTTTCCGGCGCGTATTGCAGGTTTGCAGAATATCGGCGAAATCGGCTAGAAGCGCTGCTTCCTCTTTTTCCAGCCGTTTGCGTTCCAGTCCGCAGGAATCCAGAAAGGAAAGATTGTCGGTAATCTCGGATTCGAGCTGGATGATGGCCTCGAGCGGCCGCTTGAGTTTGCGTTTGAGCTGGGCGAGTTGCCAGAGCCGGGATTCGATTTTTTCCAGGTCGTCATCGCCGGCATCAAGGATACGTTCGCTTTTGAGGCGTCCGGCCAGTTCGCTCAACAGGTAGCGCTGTTCTTCCACCCGGCTGCGGTCTTCATCAATTTCCGGCAGCACGTCAGCCAGGCGGCCAAGGCAACGTTCCAGGCGGGAGAGACCGTCCAGAAGTCCGTTTTCCGGCATATAGAGCAGATCAAGCGCCTGATTCACGGATTCTTTGGCCTGCTCCTGGCTGCGCAGAGCGTTTTTACGTTCTTCCAGGGATTCTTCTTCGCCGGGCGTCGGGCCTACCTTTTCAATTTCCTGGCGCTGGTATTCGAGCAGTTCGCGCTTGTCTTCCAGCGAACGCATCTTTTCTTCCAGCTCATTCCGGCTGGCTTCTAGCTGCTTCAGTTCTTTGAGCAGCTGCTCCTTGCGTTCGAAAGGTTCGTGCTCTTGCACGAAACCGTCGAGAATTTTGGCTTGGTAGGCGGGCTGCAGCAGCCTTTGCTGCCCATGTTGCCCGACATGCAGGATCATGCTGGGGCGCAAGGATTTGATGGTGTCCTGGGAACCAAGGGCGTCGTTGACGAACATCCGGCTCCGTCCTGTTTCAGCGACCAGCTCGCGCCGCAGCGAGTACTCGGCGTCGGGAAGGACAAACACAGCTTCCACCAGGGCCTTTTCTTCTCCTGGACGGACCATGTCCGCGGACAGTTTATCGCCGGTCAGGAAATTCAGAGCCTTGAGGATAAAGCTTTTTCCCGCACCGGTTTCACCAGTAAGCACATTGAGTCCGGGCGCCAGATCCAGTTCGACATCTTCAATCAGGGCCAGGTTTCTGATTCGCAGGTATTCCAACATAATAATAGTATACGCGTAATATCGCGCGGTTGTTTGTTAGCTGAAGGATTCGGCTTGGCCAATCCATTCGGATAGTGTGCAAGTGCTTTTGCTATATCCTCTTTGGTCCATTCTCGCCAGAGTCCGGTAAAGGTATTTGTGGCTTGTCCGTACGGATTCACCGTTTGAGTTTAGGATCGAACAGGTCCCGCAGGCTTTCTCCCAGCAGGTTATATCCCAGAACAGTGAACAGAATGGCCAGGCCAGGGAAAATCGATAGCCAGGGAGCAATTTCCAAGGTGTCTTTTCCCTCCATGAGCATGTTACCCCAGCTTGGTATGGGAGGCTGCACGCCAAGGCCGAGAAAACTGAGCGCCGATTCGGTTAAAATTGCGCCTGCCACACCAAGAGTTGCCGCCACCAGAACAGGAGCCAGCGCATTGGGCAGCACATGGATTATGAGGATACGGAAAGAGGACGCGCCGGCGAGCCTTGCGGCCTGGATAAAATCGCGCTGCCGCAAACTCAGGGCTTCGGCGCGTACCAGTCGCGCCACCCCCATCCAGGAGGTCAGACCGATGACGACCATGATATTGGTTAAGCTCGGTTCCAGGATGGCAATCACGGCGAGAATCAGAAAAAAAGAAGGAAAGCAGAGCATGATATCCACCAAACGCATCAAGAATTCGTCTACAAGTCCGCCAAAATATCCGGCTGTCAGCCCGAGAGCAAGACCGATGCTGACTGACAGTCCCACTGCCACGAATCCGACCCATAGCGAGACGCGCGCGCCGAAAAGCATGCGGGTGAAGACATCACGCCCCAGCGCATCCGTTCCGAGCGGATGGTCGTAGGACGGGCCCTGGTAAATGGCGTCGACGTCAAGGGCAATGGGATCGTAAGGGGTAAGTAACGGGGCGCAAATAGCGGCCAGAGACATCAGTCCGACAAAAAAGAGTCCCAGGTACAGGAGACCGTAGCGGTTCAACAGTCGGAAATAATATTTTTTTTTCTGTGTTGCCATAAAAGAACTAAAAGGTTCTCACAAAGGAACGTCACACCTGAAGTGCGAACATACCACAGACCAGGGAGAGCACAAGCGAACTCGGGAACACGGGGGACCCTGCAGCCCTATGTCAGTCGTCATCACGAAATGTCGGCAAGGTTGTGGAGATGGAGCGCTTGATCGCTTTGAGAAGGGATTCTGCCTGGTAGGGTTTTGAGACAACCGCGTTGATGCCCTCTTTCAGCGCAGTCCGCAGATCTTCGTAAAAAGCAAGTGTCGTCACTGCGACAATGGGCAGTTTGGGATCAACTCCGCACTCTTTGTTGGCGCGGATACGTTGAATGAAAGAGAGTTCGTCCAGGTCGGGCAGCTGGAGATCTATCAACGCCACGTCGAACTTTTGGGTCCGCAGCTGTTCCAGGGCACTGAAATAATCCTTCACCGCTGTTGTCTCAAGTCCGTTTTTCTCAAGAAAGTGGGCTGCTACCGATTGATTAACCGGATCCGCGTCCGCAATCAGCACCCGCAGTGCACTGCTGTCGGTCCTGCTTTTGTTTGAAATGGGCACCTTGGACTTGGGAGCATCCAGTGAGTCCTGGACCGTAAGATAGGGAAAAACAATGTAAAAGGTGCTGCCTACGCCGAGCGTGCTTTTTACCCAGATTGCGCCGCCCATTTGAAAAAGGATTTCTTTGGCAATGGCCAGGCCGATGCCGGAGCCGCTGAATTTTTTTGTGACGTAGTCCTCTCCCAAATCGAATTTTTTAAAAATGGCGCCGAGTTTTTCTTCGGGTATGCCAATGCCGGTGTCGGTGATTGTGATCAGCAACGCGGGGTAACGTATGGTTTGTGTATGGAAATAATCTCGGGTTGTTGCAGATTCTTCGGAAAAAAGGGTCATATCCAGACTCACCGAGCCCTTTTCGGTAAATTTGAGCGCATTCTCGAGAATATTGATGATAACATGCCGTAACCGGCTGTTGTCATAGATGATCTTTTCTGGAATTTTTGGGTCGATGTAGGACTGGTACTCCAGCCCCTTCCAATGGGACTGGAGTTTGAAAATGGCGTTAAGAGGCTGCAGTTCATCGCGCAGCGTATGGCAACGTTCCTTGAGTTTCAGGCTGGCGGTTTCAATTCTGGATAATTCCAGAAGGTCATTGACCATCCGGAGGAGATGTTCGGAAGAGTCCAGAGCCATTTCCACAAGCTTGAAATGTTCCGGGCTAATATCGCTGTCGCGAAGTATCTGCAGAATGCCCATTATTCCATTAAGCGGCGTGCGGAATTCATGGCTCATATTAGCCAGAAACCGGGACTTGGCAAGCTCCGTATCGTCATGTTCCTTGGTTTGCGACTGTTCCCGTTCTTCAATCAGGCTTACCAAACGCTTATTTACCACCTCAAGCTCTACCGTGCGTAAGGAAATGATATTTTCCTGACTGTCATGTTCGTGTTTAGCGGCCAGACAGTTTCGCAAACGCGCGCGTACGATTTCAGGGAAAAGCGGCTTGCTGAAAACATCTGCGGCTCCAAGAGAAAAAGCCGTTAACTCGTCCTGGACACTAGGGCTGTCCAGCAGAAAAATTACTGGAATTTTGGCGGTAATGGATATGGAATTCAGCCTGGAACAAAGGTCAAACCCATTAAGCTCAGGTAATTTTGTATTTATTAGTATAATATCAGGCAGCAATAAGGTGCAGAGTGATAAGGCGGACGTGCTATTTGATACGTGTTTGCACGAATAATGGGAGCCCATCGCCTTTTTTACAAGGTCGAATGACTCCGTTGCTTCTTCGATTACAAGTATCAGACCGTTATGCTGGTCGCTCATGCTCATATTCCGCTAAAGAAAATCAGTGGATTTATAGCGCTGCCACTTACACTATTAAGACAATATCTTAAACCAAACAGAGTTAAAAGGGTAGTTAAAACAGCGGAGAAAATTTTGGGGTCAATCGGATTTGGCGGAAATACGGATTCTGGGGTCCGCCAGTCCGTACCCAAGGTCCGCAATCAGATTTCCGGCTAGAGTCAGCAGTGCGCCGAGCACGAGGTTGCCCATGATTAAGGGGTAGTCTCTGGCCATGACTGCTTCGTAAAACAAACTCCCAAGCCCGGGCAAGGCAAAGATCTGTTCGACAATCACACTGCCGCCGATCAGGCCTGGGACGCTAAGGCCGAGTATGGTGATTACGGGAAGCAGGGCGTTTCGCAGCGCATGTTTGACGAGGACCGTGCGAATGGGCAAGCCTTTGGCCCTGGCTGTCAGAATATAATCCTGACGAAGGGTTTCAAGCATACTCGTACGCATAAAACGGGACATTCCTGCAAGGCTGGAAAAGGTGTAGATAAACACCGGCAGCGCCAGATGCCTTGCTATGTCCGTCAGCTTGCCCCAGGTCGATAACGAGGCGTAATCCAAGGATGTGAGGTCCGAGAGGGGAAAGATCGGGTAGCGAATGCCCAGGAACAGCATCAGCAGCAGGGCGAGCCAGAAGCTGGGCATGGCAAAGCCGATAAAAACGAAAATCGTGGAGAGTCTGTCGAAAAGTCCACCCTGGCGCCATGCCGCCATCACGCCGATGGGAATGGCAATCAACAGAGAAAACAGCAGTGCCGCAAGGTTCATTCCGAAGGTAAGCGGCAAACGTTCCTTGATTTTATCCCATACGGGCCTGTGGTCGCCGGATAATGACTGGCCGAAATCGAAAGTCAGAAGCCGCCCCACCCATTGAACGTATTGTGTGTGGAGCGGCTGATCCAGTCCGTAGAGTTTCTCCAGCCGTTCGCGGGCCAGGTTGCCGGCCCTGGGATTCATGCTGGTTTGCAGATCCGTAGGCTTGCCGGGGGCCAGATGGATGACCCAGAAACTGATGAGGGTGATGCCGAAAAAGACCACCAGTAGCCAAAGCAGGCGGGTCGTAGCGCGAAAAAGCAGATAACGCACGCCGTACCTCCCGTAAGCCGTTTTTGGTCTTGCCGATTACTCTTCTTAATCCTGTTCCAGCCAGGCGCGGAATTCCGCCACTTCTTCATTCCAGCCGGGCCCAAGACGTATATCCAGAAATTTGTTGAACGTATGGTCCAAAAGCTCCAGAAAACGTTCGATCAGGAAGATTTTTTCATAAAAAGGTGCATCAGGGTCATCGCCTTCTTCTTGTCCGGCTTCAACCTTCGGCGTTCGCAGTCCCGAAATAGTGAAATCATCGGCCTTGAGTGTGGCTTGCCACGCTTCGGGGTCCACCTCTATGCGGATCAGGGCCTTGTTCACTTTCTTGCCGGTGGAAAGGCCGATCCTGGCTTCCCGCAATTCAGACATGGCGCCGCTGACCGTGGCGGTTTCCAGGCTGTCGCCTTCGCCGCCCTGCACGGAAATCCGGCGCTCGACGAAAACGAAAAATTCAAGGTTGTCCGGACCTTGAAAACGTCCCTGATTCACTTCACTGCGAAACCAGAGCCAGGTCAAGAAGTCCTGCCCTAAAATAATGTCTTTGGTTTGTCCGAGATACAGATCCATTACAGGCTCCTTGGATTAAACAAAATGGGCCGATTCAAGGGCCTCAAGTTTGGATTCGTGTTCAGATCCCAGTTCGTGAAGGGCCAGGAAAAAGGGCGTCTGTGGTTCGAGATGCAATTCGAACGTATCGGTGAACAGCTCTTCGAACATTTCGCGAACCGCTGAGCGTGTGGAGTCAAAGTAAATGACATGCGTGTCGATGTTCCAGACCACATCAAAGGTGGCTGGAATGGGCAGCGTTCTGGCCATGAGTTTGAGCCGGACCTGCTCGCGCAGCTCTTTTTTCCGTTCACGGCCCACAAATTTACGTCCCTGCTCCTTGGCCTTGGCCTCTTCTTCTTTCAGGGCCATGGTAAGATATTTTTTGAACACCGCCGCGGGAATGCGCCGTGTGTCCAGGCGCAGCGAAAAGGTGAAATAGCTTCCCTTTTCCGGCGGCGCCGAATGCCATTCCGTATCCAGCATATCGTCCATACAGACCCAGCCGAACGATTGCTCGTCCGCGTTGTCGTCAATATCCCTGAAAGCGTGCTTCAGCAGCCGTTCCGGTATTTCGGGCAGCAATTCGCGCGGGACTTCTTCAACGATTCTGTAGCGTGTAAAACTGCAGCTACCGGCTAATATCGCCATAGATGACTCCTTGAAAGGTATTGCGGGTGTAGTAGCGTATAGCAGCCCGTTTGCCAAGGAGTGGAGATTTCATTCCCATTTTGATTGGAAAGGAGGCAGCCATCAGGAACGCGGAAGGATAAAACCACGATCCGCACTGCACGTTATTGAGTGATGGAATAAAACAGTATGTTGTTATTAAGATATATAAAATTAGATTCTTAATGTTTGTAAGGAGGTAGTTGCAGAAAGAGAGCGGATTATGGTCTTTTCTCCCAGTATATTTAGGTCGTAAAAGTCGATATAAATTTGATGTATATAGTGACTGAAAGACATTTGTTCTTAAAAGAATATCTAAATTTATCAATAATTTTAGATAGATAATATCCCAAAAAAAGGAAGAAGCGAAACGGGAAGTAGTTTGAATCTGTATCAAGGAATGAAAAAGAGCCCGACGGTGATAGCTGATACCTCGCTTGGAAAATCCAAATGGAGGGATCCGCCGGGCTCACGGGGGGGTAAGGAAAAGACTACGCATCTGAAGGGTAAAAGGCAAGAGAAAATACGTATAAATAGAAAAAAATAATTTTTTTCGGTCATTTTTTAGGTGCAGAAGATATAATTGCCTGAAACAGGTCTTCTGTTTGTTTTAAGAAAACAGTTTCCGTGTGTTGCGCAATGGATACGCGTTCTGTGGCCAGAAGCTGTTCCGTAAAATCATCCGAATGCAGCACTTGATTCAGCTTGGCCGCCAGTGCTCCCGCATCGCCGGGAGGGACAAGAGCTTCGGGACTAAGCAGGTCGGGAAGTACTCCTACGGTTGTGCCGATCAGCGGCCGTCCGCAAGCCATGATTTCGAAAGCGGCGCGTGCGATGGCCTCGGACCAGAGAGAGCTGACCACGCCGACGTCCAGAGCTGAAATGCAGGCGGCCATGTCGTCTCGATGGCCGGTGATACGCACCTCTGCCTGGAGGCCGTACTCACGGATCCAGCCCGTAACTTCAGCCAAGCTTGTGGCGGTTTCGAATCCAATGAGCAACAGCCGGGCCGCAGTGAACCCCTGTTTTTTGATTTCGGCCAGGGCTTGAATGCATTCCAGCTGTCCTTTGACGCGATCAAACCTTCCCACCAAGCCTATGACTTTATTGTCGTGCGTAAATCCGAATTCATGCCGAACCCGTTCGCGGTCCACAGGATTGAATTGAAAGACGCGCGTATCGGCTCCACCGCGTATGCAGTGCACGTGTGTTGCGGGTAACCGCAATTGCGTAAGCAAATGCTTTTCGGTGCTCTCATTGGTGGCGATGACGGCATCTGCCACAGAACCATAAAGCCAGCGGTTAATAAAATTGTTTTTTGCCGGTCGCTGATCCCCGCGCGTACGTATAAGTTGGAACTTGTGGTGTAATTTCCGTATCAAACCGAAAAGCAGAAAAGCTTCACCGCGATGACAATTGACGATGTCAGGCTGTTCTTTCTGCAGAAGAGCCTGAAGGTTGATGAACAGTTCTGGCTGCTTGAGGGGATTGGGGCTGTTCAAGTCCATGGTACGGACAGAAAGTCCCCAGGAACGGGCTTTAGGAACAACGGGAGTATCCGGCAAGGCAAGAATAAGAACCTCATGCCCTTGCTCCTGCAACAGCCGGCCTTGAAAAAGAGCGTACCAGGCCGTGGCATTGAACCAGCGTACGTTGATGACTTGGATAATTTTCATGCCGGTAATTTGAATAAAGTTAGTGGGGCAGCAGGAAAAAAAATTCACTGAGAGAAAAAAGGTTGTTGCTATATAAATGAAAGGCGAAAAGAAGAAAAGCGGAAGGACAGGAAATCAAAAAAAGGAGGTTCGAGCACAAAAAAAATTGCTTGCACTTAAATAAAGCTGGGCATAAGAGTCAGCCGGTGCTATAGTACGACTCTTCGTTGAACGAAGAAGCGGTGATGTCAGTCCATTAGTCGCAAATTTCATTAAAAAAAACCGAAGAACAAATTTAGAGTGCCTGGACTCAGGGGCGTACGGATCGGGTTCCCAAAAAAATCTTTAAATTTTTTGGGCGTCATCGCTTGACAAGCGGGACTCGGTTAGCTAAAACTCTGCGTCTTTGCAACATATATATTTTTGTTTTTGGAGGGATGCATGCCGACTATCAATCAGCTGGTGCGAAAAGAGCGGGCTCAAGTTCTTAAAAGAAAGAAAACGCCTGCTTTGCAAGCATGTCCCCAGCGCCGCGGTGTCTGCACTCGCGTGTACACCACTACGCCTAAAAAGCCTAACTCGGCTTTGCGTAAGGTAGCGCGCGTGCGCCTGACCAATGGCATTGAGGTGACTGCTTACATTCCTGGTGAAGGTCACAATCTGCAGGAACACTCCGTGGTGATGATCCGCGGTGGCCGTGTAAAAGACCTTCCTGGTGTTCGTTATCATATAATCAGAGGTACCTTGGATACCGCCGGCGTACAGGATCGTCGTCGGGGGCGTTCGAAGTACGGCGCCAAGCGGCCTAAATAAGGATAAGAGGGTTACACAATGCCTCGAAAAGGACCAGTCTCGAGAAGAGAAGTCATCTCTGATCCAATCTATCAAAGCCGAATGGTGGCCAAGTTCATCAACCGGCTCATGCTGGACGGAAAGAGAAGCACTGCGGAACGGATTTTTTACGCAGCGCTTGAGGATCTCGCACAGAAAACCAGCGAAGATCCTTTGAAAGCTTTTGAAAAAGCGTTGGACAACGTCAAACCACACATGGAAGTCAAGGCCCGCCGCGTTGGTGGTGCGACCTACCAGGTTCCCATGGAAGTTCGGCCCGACCGCCAGATCTCGTTGGCCATTCGCTGGATGATTACGTATGCGCGCAACCGCGGTGAGAAAGGGATGACCAGAAGACTCTCTGCAGAGTTGCTGGATGCGTTCAATAGTCGTGGCGGTGCTGTTAAAAAACGAGAAGATACTCATCGTATGGCTGAGGCCAATAAGGCCTTTGCTCATTATCGTTGGTAAGGGAGATTAGAACGTGGCCAGAGTTGTCCCCATTCCGAAGCAAAGAAACATCGGTATCATGGCCCACATTGATGCGGGCAAGACAACCACTACCGAGCGTATTCTTTATTACACCGGCGTGTCGCACAAAATCGGCGAAGTCCATGATGGCCAGGCCACTATGGACTGGATGGTTCAGGAGCAGGAGAGGGGCATCACGATTACGTCGGCGGCAACAACATGTTATTGGCGGGAACACCGCATTAACATAATCGACACTCCTGGTCACGTTGACTTCACGATCGAAGTGGAACGTGCGCTCAGGGTGCTCGATGGCGCCGTAGCTGTCTTTGATGCCGTTGCCGGGGTTGAGCCCCAGACTGAAACCGTATGGCGCCAGGCTGATCGCTATCATGTTCCCCGTATGTGCTTCGTCAATAAGATGGACCGCATCGGAGCGGATTTTTTCCGTTGTGTGGATATGATGAAGACTCGCCTGAAGGCTAAAGCCATTCCTTTGCAGATTCCCATCGGTGCGGAAGACGAATTTCGCGGCATGGTAGATCTGATCAAAGGCAAGGCGATCATTTTTGATGATTCCACCATGGGCGCCAATTATTTGGAAGAAGAAATTCCGGAAGAGTACCTGGAACAATACGAAACCATGCGTATGGAGATGTTGGAAGCCATCGCAGAAGAAGATGAAGGCCTGCTTGAAAAATATCTCGGCGGCGAAGAGCTGACTCCTGAAGAGCTCAATGCCGGACTTCGCAAGGCTTGCATCGGTTTGAAGCTTGTTCCTGTTCTTTGCGGAACCGCCTTTAAAAATAAGGGCGTGCAGCCTCTTCTTGACGCAGTTGTAGATTACCTGCCGTCTCCTGATGAAGTTGCCACCATCAAGGGCAAGGTTCCCGGTACTGAAACCGAAGTCGAATGTCCGTGCGATGATGATAAGCCCCTGGCGGCTCTGGCCTTCAAGCTCGCTTCCGATCCTTTCATCGGCCATTTGACATTTTTACGCATTTACTCCGGCCACCTGGAATCCGGTGTGACCGTTGTCAATGCGAAATCCGGTAAAAAAGAGCGCCTTGGCCGTTTGCTGAAAATGCATGCCAACAAGCGCGAAGAAATTAAATGGGCGGGCGCCGGCGACATCGTTGCTGCGGTAGGTATGAAGTACACCGCTACTGGCGATACGCTCTGCGATCTCAATAAAGAAGTCGAACTGGAATCTCTGGAGATTCCTGAACCGGTTATTGAAGTCGCCATTGAGCCTAAGTCCAAAGCTGATAGAGATGCGCTTTCAACTGCTTTGGCCAAGTTGGCAAAAGAAGACCCGTCTTTCCGTGTCAAGGGTGATGAAGAAACCAATCAGACCCTTATCGCGGGCATGGGCGAATTGCACTTGGAAATTATCGTTGATCGCCTCATTCGTGAATTCGGCGTTAACGCCAATGTAGGTAAACCGCAGGTTGCCTACCGTGAAACTATTACGACTCCGGCAAAAAGCGACACGAAATATGCCAAACAGAGCGGCGGCCGCGGACAATACGGACATGCTGTTTTGGAAATCGAACCGAACCCTGAAAAAGGCTACGAGTTCGTCAACTCCATCACTGGCGGTGTGATTCCGAAAGAATATATTCCGGCCATTGACAAAGGCATTCAGGATGCAATGAAAAGCGGCACACTTGCCGGATTCCCTGTTGTCGATGTCAAAGTCAATCTTGTTTTCGGCTCGTATCACGATGTGGACTCCTCGGAGCAGGCTTTCTACATCACCGGTTCCATGGCGGTTAAAGACGCCTGTAAAAAGGCCGGCCCGGTCTTGCTGGAACCTGTGATGGCAGTAGAAGTTGTTACCCCGGAAGAGTACATCGGCGACGTCATGGGTGATCTGAATAGCCGGCGCGGAAAAGTATCCAGCATGGATTCTCGTGCCGGAGCCCAGGTTGTCTCCTGTCATGTACCTCTGTCTGAAATGTTTGGTTATGCCACCGATCTGCGTTCTCGTACGCAGGGCCGTGCGACATTTACCATGCAGTTCGATCATTATGAAAAGGTCCCGGCGTCGCTTGCCGAAGAGATAATTAAAAGAACCTAGCAGTTGGGAGTTAGTTATGGCCAAGGCAAAATTTGAACGGAGTAAGCCGCATGTAAACATTGGTACTGTCGGTCACATCGACCACGGCAAGACCACCTTGACCGCGGCTATTACGAAGATGCTTTCTTTGAAAGGCGGTGCAGAGTTTGTTGCTTTCGATGAAATCGACAAAGCGCCTGAGGAAAAAGAGCGCGGTATCACCATTGCCACCGCTCACGTCGAGTATCAGACCGACAAACGGCACTACGCCCACGTAGACTGCCCCGGTCACGCCGACTACATCAAGAACATGATCACTGGTGCGGCTCAGATGGACGGTGGTATCATCGTTGTCGCCGCCACGGACGGCCCCATGCCTCAGACTCGTGAGCACATTCTGCTCGCCCGTCAGGTCGGTGTGCCTTCTCTGGTTGTCTTCCTGAACAAGGTTGACCTGGTGGATGACGAAGAACTGCTTGAGCTTGTTGAGCTGGAAGTTCGCGAGCTGCTGAGCAAGTACGGCTTCCCCGGCGACGACATTCCTGTTGTCAAGGGTAGCGCCCTCAAGGCTCTTGAGTGCGACGATCCCAACAGCGATGACGCCAAATGTATTTTTGAGCTCATGGATGCTTGCGACGACTACATCCCCGAGCCCGAGCGCGATATCGACAAACCCTTCCTGATGCCCATCGAAGACGTCTTCAGCATCTCCGGCCGCGGTACCGTTGTTACCGGCCGTGTTGAGCGTGGTATCATCAAGGTCGGCGACGAAGTTGCCATCGTCGGTATCAAAGACACCGTCAAGACCACCTGCACGGGCGTGGAAATGTTCCGCAAGCTGCTCGATCAGGGCCAGGCCGGTGACAATGTCGGCGCACTGCTTCGCGGTATCAAGCGTGAAGACGTCGAACGCGGACAGGTTCTCGCCGCTCCCAATTCGATCACTCCGCACCGCAAGTTCAAGGCTGAAGTGTACGTTCTGTCCAAGGATGAAGGCGGACGTCATACCCCGTTTTTCACCGGCTACCGTCCGCAGTTCTACTTCCGTACCACGGATATCACGGGCGTGATTTCCCTGGCTGAAGGGGTTGAAATGGTAATGCCCGGCGATAACGCCACCTTTGGTGTGGAACTGATCGCCCCCATCGCCATGGAACCCGGACTGCGTTTCGCAATTCGTGAAGGCGGCCGTACTGTTGGCGCCGGCGTTGTATCCGAGATTGAGGAGTAAGGCATTATGACCACCGTCAGTAGCGATCGCATTCGCATCAAGCTCAAGGCATATGATTTCCGGACCCTGGACAAGGCCGTTGCGGAAATAGTGGATACGGCAAAGAATACGGGAGCCGGAATTGCCGGTCCCATTCCTCTGCCTACCAATATTCACAAATTTACGGTCAACCGTAGCGTACACGTGGATAAAAAGTCGCGTGAGCAGTTCGAAATGCGCATCCATAAGCGGTTGCTCGACATTCTCGAGCCTACCCAGCAGACCGTTGATGCCCTTGGCAAGCTGAGTTTGCCTGCAGGCGTTGATGTAGAAATTAAACTGTAGTGAGAGAAAAACAATGGCTATCGGCATCTTGGGACGCAAACTGGGTATGACCAGGATATTCAACAGCGACGGTACTGCCGTACCTTGTACGGTCGTCGCCGCTGGTCCGTGTCCTGTCGTCCAGATCAAGGATGAGGAAAAGGATGGATACACCGCGCTTCAGATCGGCTTTGATGAGTTGCCCGAGCGCAAGGTGACCAAACCGGCCGCCGGACATATGAACAAGGCTGGTCGCGGTTTGTTTCGTATCCTTAAGGAATTTCGCGTACCCAATGTAGGTGAATATGAGGTTGGCCAAGATATCACTGTGGAGATGTTCACTCCCGGTGAAAAAGTCAAGGTCACCGGCACCAGCAAGGGTAAGGGATTCCAGGGTGTTATGAAACGGTGGAATTTTGGCGGTATGCCAGCGAGCCATGGTCACGAAAAAGTGCACCGCTCGCCTGGTTCCGTCGGCAATGCTACACATCCGGGCAGAGTCTTCAGAGGCAAAAAAATGCCCGGTCAGATGGGTAATAAAACAGTAACCTCCATCAATCTTGAGATCGTTGATGTCCGCCCTGAGGACAATATTCTGATCATCAGAGGTGCTGTGCCCGGACCTAAAAACGGCCTGATTATGGTACGCAAGAACGGCTAGGGAGAAGCGAATATGGCTGTTGTAAAAGTTATCGACCAGTCCAATACGGAAGTTGGTGAGCTCACCCTGGCTCCTGAAGTTTTTGAGGTAGAGGTGAAACCGGAAATTCTTCACCTTGTGGTCCGCCAGTATCGGGCCGGACTTCGCGCCGGGACCCATGGCACCAAGAACAGAGCACTGATCACCGGTGGTGGGCGTAAACCCTGGCGGCAAAAAGGTACCGGCCGTGCACGTGCGGGTACCACGCGTTCGCCTTTGTGGCGTCATGGTGCGACTGTTTTCGGTCCGCAACCCCGTGACTACAGTTTCAAGGTGAACAAGAAAGTGCGGCAGTTGGCCATGAAAATGGCTTTAAGCTCCCGTCTTTCTGGAGAAAAGCTCACGGTTGTGGACAAGCTGGAGCTGCCTGAGATCAAAACCAAGTTGTTCAAGCAAATTGCTGAGACACTTGGCCTAAAAAAAGCCTTGATTGTTTTAGAGAAAGTGGATAATAATCTCTCTCTTTCGGCTCGTAACATTCCCGGTTTGACCGTGGTGACTCAGGAAAAGCTAAACGTGTACGATGTGCTTGCGCACCAGCAACTGGTCATGGACCAAGCCACGGCCGCATCTGTACAAGAGCGGCTGAGCAAAACACCGACTCGTTAATTTGTCGGTTTTTTTGCAGTCAAGGAACTAGGACAATGGATTATACACAGATTTTGATCAAGCCGCTGATTTCGGAAAAGGCTACGGATGTCAAAGAGACCTCGAACCAGGTCGTCTTTTATGTGCATCCTGATGCCAATAAAATTGAAATCAAGCGCGCCGTGGAAAAAGCTTTCAGTGTTCAGGTAGAGAACGTGAACGTGATTCGTCGCCGTCCTTTAGGGCGTAAGCGTTTCGGTCGTGTTGTCGGTAAAATGCCTGGTCACAAAAAAGCCTATGTAACTCTGGCGCCCGGCAATAAAATTGAGTTTTTTGAAGGAGTCTAGCCATGGCGGTGCGTAAACTTAAACCGACTTCGCCCGGACGCAGATTCCAATCTGTTTCCTCTTTTGAAGAGATTACCCGTTCGGAGTCCGAACGCTCTCTGACTATCGGGCTTCCGAAGAAGAGCGGCCGCAACTCGTATGGCCGGGTTACCAGCCGTCGTCGTGGTGGAGGTCATAAGCGCCTTTATCGCATTATTGATTTCAAGCGGCAAAAAACTGATATTCCGGCAAAGATCGCTCATATCGAGTACGATCCTAACCGGAGCGCCCGTATCGCCCTGTTGCACTATGCCGACGGTGAGAAGAGTTACATTCTCGCTCCCGTAGGTCTGAAGCAGGGAGATGTTGTCCAGGCAGGCGATAATGTCGACATTAAGCCCGGAAACGCCTTGAAGATTGCGCGGATTCCCGTTGGTTCGATTGTCCACAATATCGAGTTGCATCCTGGAAATGGCGGCCAGTTCTGCCGCGCAGCAGGAACCTATGCTCAGGTGATTGCTAAAGAAGGCAAGTATGCTTTGCTTCGTCTCCCTTCCGGTGAAGTCCGTAAGGTGCTGGCAAGCTGCTGCGCCACCATTGGTCAGGTTGGTAATCTTGACCATGAAAATATCTCTATTGGTAAGGCCGGCCGCAATCGTTGGAAAGGCAAGAGGCCCAAAGTTCGCGGTGTTGCGATGAACCCTGTCGATCACCCATTGGGTGGTGGTGAAGGACGCTCCTCTGGTGGTCGCCATCCGGTTACCCCGTGGGGTATTCCGACCAAGGGTTACAAGACCCGCGACAGAAAGAAATCTTCTGGAAAGCTGATCGTCAAACGACGTGGCGAGAAGTAGGAGGCCCCATGCCTAGGTCTTTACGTAAAGGTCCATACTTGGACGACCATCTTGTCAAAAAAGTTGACAAGGCGAGTGAAACAAAGGATCGCAAGGTTATCAAAACCTGGTCCAGACGTTCGACAATTATTCCTGAAATGGTTGGTCTGACTTTTGCCGTTCATAATGGCAAGAAATTCATTCCAGTCTTTGTCACGGAAAATATGGTCGGTCACAAGCTCGGTGAGTTTTCGCCCACGAGAACTTACCACGGACACGCGGCTGATAAGAAAAAGAAGTAGTTAAGCCATTAATTTTTTGGAATAGGTGTCCCCCATGAAGGCGAGAGCAATAGCAAAAAATCAGCGGGTATCGCCACGCAAGGCGCGCCTTGTCGCCCGAAATATCAAGGGATTGCCGGTTGAAGAGGCCATGAACATTCTTAAGTTCACGCCCAAAAAATCGGCAGTTTTGATAGGCAAAGTCTTGCATTCCGCCGTGGCAAACGCCGAGCAGAATTTCAAGGTTGACGTAGACTCGCTGCAAGTAAGTCAGGTCATTGTGAACGAAGGTCCGTCCTGGAAGCGTTATATGCCCAGGGCCATGGGCCGGGTTAACAGAATCATCAAACGTACCAGCCACATCACGGTCGTTGTTGAAGAAATGTAGGGAGGCGAGTCTTGGGTCAGAAAGTCCATCCATACGGGTTCCGGCTCGGGTACAATAAAAACTGGCTGTCCCGCTGGTACAGCAAGAAAGAGTATCCGGTATACGTATATGAAGATCACAGGATCCGCAAATACGTTAAGAAGCAGCTTTATCATGCGGGGATCTCCAAAATTGAGATCGAAAGAGCCGGCGGCAAGATTCGTATCATTCTCTACACCATGCGCCCCGGCATCGTTATCGGTCGCAAGGGCGTTGAGATTGAAAAAATCCGCATGGACTTGCGCCGCAAGTTCAACCGCGAATTTAACATTGAAGTAAACGAAATCCGGCGTCCAGAAGTCGATGCCCAGCTCATTGCCGAGAATATCGCCATGCAGCTGGAACGTCGCGTCGCCTTTCGTCGTGCCATGAAGCGTACGGTTGGTCTGGCCCGCAAGTTCGGTGCAGAAGGTATCAAGGTATCTTGTGCCGGACGCCTGGCCGGTGCTGAAATCGCCCGCTCCGAATGGTACAGAGACGGTCGCGTGCCGCTTCAGACACTTCGTGCCGATCTGGACTACGGCCTTGCCGAAGCCCGTACGACTTACGGGATCATCGGCGTCAAGGTCTGGATTTTCAAAGGGGTCATTCTTGACCATGAGGTGGAATCGTAATGCTGAGTCCCAAAAAGGTAAAATTCCGCAAAAGCCAGAAGTTGCGTCTCCGCGGAAAAGCCTTACGCGGAAATCATGTTGCTTTTGGCGATATCGGCATCAAGGCTTTGGAACATGGTAAGTTGACGAATCAGCAAATCGAATCCGCTCGTGTCGCCATGATGCGCCACATCAAGCGTGGTGGTAAAGTTTGGATTCGTGTTTTTCCTGACCGTCCGGTTACCGCAAAGCCCGCTGAAGTCCGTCAAGGTAAAGGTAAAGGTGCTCCCGTAGGTTGGTGCGCTCCGGTAAAGCCCGGTCGTATCCTCTACGAGATCAAAGGCGTCAGCATTGAGCTTGCCAAGGAAGCCCTGACCAGGGCCGCCCACAAGCTTCCAATCAAGACTGCCATTGTTTTAAAGGAAGGGGTTTAAGACATGCGCGCGAGCGAAATGAGAAAACTCTCCGTGCCCGAGCTCCAGGAAAAGCTTTCCGGCTTTCGCGAGGAGTTCTTCAATCTTCGTTTCAGGCACGCCACCGCGCAGCTCGAAAACACCGCCAAGCTGCCTGAGGTCAAACGCGCAATCGCGCGGGTGCTTACTGTCCTAAAGGAAAAAGAAGAGAAAGGTGCGTAACCAATGGCCGTGTACGCGAGTAAAAACAAAAGAAGGCTGGTAGGCCTGGTGGTAAGCGACAAGAACGACAAGACCATTGTTGTTCGGGTTGAAACCTTGGTCAAGCATCCGCTTTACAAGAAATACATCCGTCGTCACAAGAAGTTCATGGCTCATGATCCGAGCAACGAATGTCAGATTGGCGACAAGGTATCTATCGTAGAGTCTAGGCCGCTTTCCAGTCGCAAGCGCTGGCATCTCGAGGAAGTCCTCGAGAAAGCAGTGTAGGGGTTTTTTCCATGATACAAGTAGAGAGTCAACTGGATGTGGCGGACAACTCGGGCGCCAAAAGGGTCGCTTGCCTGAAGGTTTTGGGTGGTAGCCGCCGGCGTTATGCAACTGTCGGCGACATCATTGTGATCTCTGTCAAAGAGGCAATGCCCCATTCCAAGGTGAAAAAGGGCGATGTGATGAAAGCCGTTGTTGTACGGACCAAAAAGGAAATTCGCCGTAACGACGGATCTTACATTCGGTTCGATAATAATTCGGCTGTAATCTTGAACAACCAGAACGAGCCGGTGGGTACCCGTATTTTTGGACCCGTAGCTCGTGAACTCCGGCAGAGAAACTTCATGAAAATCGTTTCTCTGGCTCCCGAAGTGCTTTAGGATAAGACCATGGAAAAGAAAAAATTCAAGATTCACCAGGACGACAAAGTCATGATCATGGCCGGGAAGGATAAAGGCAAGGTCGGCAAAGTCCTGAGAATCTACAAGAAATCTGACCGTATTCTCGTCGAGAAAGTCAACATGGTCAAACGTCACCAGAAGGGCAATCCGTATATGCAGCAAGCTGGTGGCATCATTGAGAAGGAAGCGCCCATAGCCATTTCCAATGTTCAGGTCATATGCAACGCGTGTACAGAACCCACGCGTATCGGGTACCGGATCACGGATGATGGCAGAAAAGTACGCTTCTGTAAGAAGTGTAACGAAGTCATTGAGTAAGTCTTGGCATTTAGCCTGGATTGAAGGACAAAAACATGACACGCCTTGAGACGATTTACAAAGAAAAAGTAGCCCCGGCGCTTTTCAAAGAGTTCGGATACAAGTCCGTGATGGAAATTCCGCGGATTGAGAAGATCTCCTTGAATATTGGCCTGGGTGAAGGGAGCCAGAATCACAAGCTGGTCGAAGATGCAGCTGAAGAACTCACTCGGATTGCTGGCCAACGTGCTGTCATTACCCGCGCAAAGAAGTCTATCGCCGCTTTTAAACTCCGCGAAGGAATGGCCATTGGGTCTCGCGTGACGTTGCGGCGCGACATCATGTGGGATTTTTTGGATAAGCTTGTCAATTTCGCGTTGCCGCGAGTTCGCGACTTCCGGGGTATTCCGGATCGTGGTTTTGACGGGCGTGGCAATTTTACGCTTGGTATCAAGGAACACACAATTTTTCCTGAGATCGAAATGGATAGGGTTGAACGCGTAAAAGGGCTGAATATCACAATTGTGACAAGCGCAAACTCAGACAAGGAAAGCAAGGTGCTGCTGGATCAACTCGGCATGCCCTTCAAGAAGTAAGGAGGAACATGTGTCCCGCACTGCTTTAGAAGTTAAGGCGCGCAGAAAGCCCAAGTTCTCGGCCCGGAAATACAATCGTTGCGCCATCTGCGGGCGCCCGCGGGCCTTTATGCGTAAGTTCGGTATTTGCCGTATCTGTTTTCGAAATATGGCGCTGTCGGGTGAACTTCCCGGTGTGCGTAAGTCCAGCTGGTAAAGGCAAGGAGCTAGCAATGGCCGTCACGGATCCCATAGCGGATATGCTTACCCGCATTCGCAACGGACATCACGCCATGAAGGGCGAGGTGTCTATGCCGAAATCTAAGATGAAACTCAATGTTGCTTCCATTCTTAAGGAAGAAGGGTACATCACGGATTTTACTGCTGATGAGCGGGAAATTATGATAAAATTGAAGTACTTCGAAGGCAAACCCTCCATTCTTGGTCTCAAGAAGGTGAGCAAGCCTGGAAGACGCGTCTATGTCGGCGCCAGTGATATTCCTCGTGTTCAGAATGGATTGGGCATTTGTATTGTGTCCACTTCCCATGGTCTGCTCGAAGGAAGCATGGCGCAGGACAAAAACGTCGGCGGCGAAGTACTCTGCGAAATCTGGTAACGGGGCAAGACAATGTCAAGAATAGGCAAAATGATGATAGCGATCCCGAAAGGGGTCGAGGTAAAGCTGAATTCTGACGTGATTGAGGTCAAAGGACCCAAGGGTACCCTGACCACGCCCACGCATGAAAAAATCACCTATGATATTACAGATGCCGGCATTGAAGTGAAGCGCGTCGATGATTCGCGTGTAGCTCGCTCGCAGCATGGTCTGCGCCGGACGCTCTTGTCCAACTCCATTGAGGGTGTGAGCAAGGGCTTCGAGAAAGTGCTGGAAGTCATTGGTGTAGGTTATAAAGTTGCCGCTAAACCTGATATGGTCGAACTTGCCGTAGGTTTTTCCCATCCTGTGAAGATGGAACTGCCTGCCGGCGTAGAAGCCAAAGTGGAAGGCAACAAATTAACCCTCATGGGAGCAGACAAGCAGCTTGTTGGTGAAGTAGCAGCGCGTATTCGCCGAGTGCGCCCGCCGGAACCCTATAAGGGTAAGGGCATCAAATACGCTGAAGAAATTATTCACCGCAAGGCCGGTAAGTCCGGAGGCAAATAGACCATGAAGTATACGAAAGAAGAAGCGCGTAAGCGTCGCAAGATGCGTATTCGCAAAAAGATAAGCGGCACTTCCGAACGTCCGCGTCTCGTCATCTTCCGCTCGAACACCAACATCTACGGTCAGATCATTGATGATATCACTGGCCGTACTCTGGTGTCTCTTTCTTCGCTCACTCTTTCCAAGAAAGAATCGAGCAAATTGAAGATGAACAAAGAGACTGCGACCAAAGTCGGACAAGAGATCGCAAAAATGGCCAAGGTACAAAACATAGAGTCTGTGGTCTTTGATCGCAATGGCTATATTTATCACGGCTGCATCAAAGCGTTTGCCGACGGTGCTCGTGATGCAGGTTTGAAGTTTTAGTCGAACTACTTCCGGCTAAGAGGACCCGGCATGGAACAAAATGAACTCGGCCTTATAGAAAAAATTGTGTATTTAAACAGAGTCGCTAAAGTCGTCAAAGGCGGCCGGCGTTTCAGCTTCAGTGCGCTGGTAGTCGTGGGCGACGGACAAGGCAATGTGGGATACGGGCTTGGAAAAGCTCAGGAAGTCCCCGAAGCCATTCGCAAGGCAAATGAACGCGCTCGTAAAAATATGATCTGTGTTCCCTTGCTCGACGGCACGCTGCCTTATGAAACTCTCGGGCGCTATGGCGCTGGTCGCGTTATGCTCAAGCCTGCATCCAAAGGTACCGGAATCATTGCCGGCGGCCCTGTGCGTGCCATTATGGAAGCTGTTGGAGTGCATGACATTTTGACCAAAGCCATTGGAACGAACAATCCTCACAATGTGCTGCGCGCTACTATGGAAGGACTTGAATCGTTGCGGAGCGCTGAAGCTGTAGGAAAGATTCGCGGGAAACAACTCGAAACCCCGAGGAAGTAACATGGCTCAGAAAATTCAAGTAAAACTGGTACGCAGCCCCATAGGCTGCAGCCCTTCCCAGCGAGGCACTCTGCGTGCCCTGGGATTGCGCAAAATACGCCAGATCAGAGAATTCGACGATTGTCCGACCGTACGCGGTATGGTGTATAAAGTTAATCATTTGGTTGAGGTATATGACGATGCAACTGCATGATTTGTACCCCTTTCCCGAAGATCGCAAGAACAGAAGACGTGTTGGCCGTGGTTCGGCCACCGGCTGGGGTTGCACTTGCGGTAAAGGCAACAAAGGCCAGAAGTCTCGCGCTGGTGAAGGCGTACGTCCTGGATTTGAAGGCGGTCAGATGCCTTTGCAGCGTCGTTTGCCCAAGCGCGGTTTCAAAAATCTGTTCAAAATTTCCTACGTTCCTTTGAACCTCGGACGTTTGATCGAGTCCTTTGAAGGAAAAAGCGAAATTTCGCTTGATGATATTTATGATCGTGGTTTGTGCAAACGCGGATCTTTAGTCAAGGTGCTGGGGGATGGTGATGTGCAAGGCGCATTGACCATCGAAGCGCATCGTTTCAGTAAGACTGCCGCTGAGAAAATTTCTCAGGCCGGCGGTGAAGCTAAAACGTTGGAAGGCTAACCGTGGCCCTGGCGGGAGTAGAAAGCATAGCGCGGCTGCCCGAACTGAAGAAGAAACTTCTTTGGACTTTCGGTTTGCTTGCCGTGTACCGGATAGGCATCCACGTTCCTTTGCCCGGTGTAGATGCCGGCGCATTGAAAGCCTTTTTCGATCAAGCCCAAAATACACTTTTTGGGCTCTTTGATATGTTTTCAGGTGGTGGGTTGAAAAACCTTTCCATTTTTGCCCTGGGTATTATGCCTTACATTTCCGCGTCGATTATCATTCAGCTTTTGACAGTTGCATGGCCGGCGCTGAAACGCCTTTCCAGTGAAGAAGGGCAGGCAGGCAGAAAAAAAATTACCCAGTATACGCGGTATTTGACTGTCGGACTTACTCTTGTACAGGGGTTCGCCATTGCCGTAGGCCTTGAAAGCATGACTGATCCCACCCAGGCTCCGGTTGTATTGCAAGGGGGCTGGGCTTTTCGCTTTACCACAATGATCACACTTACCGCAGGTACTGTTCTGATCATGTGGCTTGGCGAGCAGATCACGGAAAAAGGTTTGGGGAACGGTATATCCTTAATCATTTACGCCGGTATTGTTTCGGGACTTTTCCGCGGCATCATGAATACGTTCCGTTTATTGGGTACCGGAGAACTGACTATTTTCATTTTGATTTTGCTGGTTCTTATCATGGCTGCAACCCTTGCCTTTATTGTTTTTATGGAGCGGGGGCAGCGACGGATACCTATTCAGCATGCTAAAAGAATGGTCGGCCGACGTATGATGGGCCAGCAGAACACACATTTGCCCTTGCGTGTTAATACGGCAGGTGTTATACCTCCAATCTTTGCATCAAGTTTGCTGATGTTTCCTGCAACCTTGGGGCAGTTTTCGGATGTGCCTTTTCTAACAAGACTGGCATCTTACGTCGCACCTCAAACCATTTTATACAATGTGGCTTTTGTGGTGCTTATTATGTTCTTCTGCTTTTTTTACACGGCCATAATTTTCGACCCGAAAGATATTGCCGAGAATCTTAAAAAGCAGGGTGGATTTATTCCTGGTATTCGGCCTGGTGCCAAGACCAAGGAGTATATTGACAAGGTGTTGACCCGCATTACTTTGTGGGGTGCCTTATATATATCCGTAGTATGTGTTTTACCCATGATTCTTATGGTGCAGTTTAACGCACCTTTCTACTTCGGTGGTACCGGACTGCTCATCGTCGTAGGCGTTGCGATGGATTTCATGGGACAAATAGAGTCGTACCTTATCTCTCGACAGTATGAGGGCCTGATGTCCAAAGGGCGTTTGAAAGGAAGGAGATAAGTTGAAGAAATTCCGAGGCGTCTTTCTTAAGAATGAATCCGAAATAGCTCTACTTCGCGAATCCAACCGAATGGTATCCAAAATACTGGATGCTTTTGGAGAAGCGGTTCAGCCTGGTCTTCGTACGATGGAGTTTGAGGATATTGCCCAGGAAATGTGTCGTAAGTTTGATGTAATACCTGCGTTCAAAGGGTACAACGGGTTTCCTTATTGTTTGTGCTGCTCTGTGAACGAAGAAGTTGTTCACGGCTTCCCCTCTAGCCGCAAACTAAAAGAAGGAGACATTGTTAGCCTGGATATGGGCGTAGAATACGAAGGCTTTGTCGGGGATGCCGCCCGAACTTTTCCAGTAGGAAAAGTGTCAGAAGAGGCGACTCGCTTAATGAACATCACTCGAAAGTCTTTGGAATTGGGAATAGAAGAAGCCAAAGTCGGCAATAACTTATACGATATCTCCGCGGCCATTCAAAACTATGTTGAGAATGAGGGATATCATATAGTACGTCGCTTTGTGGGGCATGGCATCGGTCGTAGGATGCATGAGAAGCCCGAAGTGCCTAATTTCGTACCTGAAGGCAGAACCGGATTACCGCTTAAAGCCGGCATGGTTCTCGCCATTGAACCGATGGTCACCATCGGGGATCCTGAGGTCGAAATTAAAGAAGATCGTTGGACCGCTGTTACCAAGGATCGCAGCCTTGCTGCACACTTCGAGCATAGCGTGGCCCTCACCCCAGACGGGCCGATGATATTGAGTCTGTCTTAAGTCAGCGGGTAAAGGCGACGGCATTACGCCGTAAACAAGAATGTTAAGTTACGCATAAGGGAGGCGGCCATGAAAGTTAGGCCCTCTGTTAAGAAAATGTGTTCGAAATGCAAAATTATTAAGCGCTTTGGCGTGGTTCGTGTTATTTGTGAGAACGGCCGACACAAGCAGCGCCAAGGTTAAGCTAGCAGGAGTATATTGTGGCTCGTATCGCAGGCATCGAACTTCCTAAAGGCAAAAGGCTTGATATCGCTCTGACCTATATTTACGGTATCGGGCGGTACACCGCGTTGCAAATTCTCGATAGCACCGGTGTTGACTGGAACAAATCCACGGACGATCTTTCTGCGGAAGAAGCAAACAACATCCGTAAGGAAATCGAGACCAACCACAAAGTTGAAGGTGATCTCCGTCGCGAAGTCACCGCCAACATTAAGCGGCTGATGGACATCGGCTGTTACCGTGGTCTTCGGCATCGTCGCGGCCTACCTGTACGCGGACAGCGTACGCATACCAACTCCCGCACCCGTAAGGGACCACGGCGTTCGGTAGTAGGCAAAAAGAAAAAATAGGCGTCAGCACCTGTTTCGCTTTTTAACTGCTTAAGAGAGAAAAACTATGGCCAGACCAAGACGTACGGCAAAGAAGAAAGAGAAGAAAAATATACCGATCGGGATAGCCCATATTCAGGCCACCTTCAACAATACGATCGTTACTTTTACTGATACTAAAGGAAACGTAGTCAGTTGGGCCAGTTCCGGGGGCAGTGGTTTTAAGGGATCGCGTAAAAGCACTCCTTTTGCTGCTCAGACCGCAGCTGAAACTGCAGCTCGCAAAGCTCAGGAACATGGAATGCGTACCGTTGGTATTCTGGTAAAAGGACCTGGTTCCGGCAGAGAAGCCGCTATGCGGGCCATCAATCAGGTTGGTTTCAAAGTCAGTTACATTCGCGACGTCACTCCCATCCCGCATAACGGGTGCCGTCCGCCTAAACGTCGCAGAGTCTAACTCGACGAAGAGGAGATAATTAAGGTGGCACGTTATAAGGAATCCAAATGCCGCATCTGCCGCAGAGAAGGTGCTAAACTTTTTCTGAAGGGTGATCGCTGTTTTACAGACAAATGCGCTTATGATCGTCGTCCTTACGCCCCCGGTCAGCACGGCCGTCTGCGCAAGAAAATGAGCGATTACGCTATCCAGCTGCGTGAAAAGCAGAAAGTTCGCCGTCAGTATGGTATTCTGGAAGATCAATTCCGGAGTTACTTTCAAAAAGCTGATATGATGAAAGGCGTAACCGGTACGAATCTTCTTGTTCTGCTCGAAACACGCATGGATAATGTTATTTACCGTCTTGGTTTTGCCAATTCGAGAGATCAGGCCAGACAACTCGTCCGCCATGGTCACTTTGTCTTGAATGGCCGCCGGGTAAACATCCCTTCTATGCGCGTACGTCCTGGTGATGTAATCACCGTTCGCGAAGAAAGCTCGAAGAAAACCGTGCTCATGGAAGCCAAGGAAGTCATTGGGCGCCGCGGCTGTCCTGACTGGCTTGAGGTTGATGCCGAGGCGATGAAGGCCACTGTAAAAGCTCTTCCCGTACGTGAAGACATACAGTTCCCCATCAATGAGCAGCTTATCGTCGAGCTGTATTCTAAATAGCAACAGGTAACTCGCTATGCTCGTCACTCAAGGAGACAAGCTTATCAATACGCGTAACTGGAACGAACTTGTGGCACCGGACAAAATTATCCGGGAAAGCAAGGAAAGTGACGTAATGTACGGCAAGTTCGTCTGTGAGCCTTTGGAGCGTGGTTTTGGTACGACCATAGGCAATGCGCTCCGTCGCGTGCTTTTGTCCTCCTTACAGGGTGGCGCCTGCGTTGCGGTGAATATTCAGGGTATTCAGCATGAATTCACCACAATTCCCGGCGTCATTGAGGATGTCACGGACATCATTCTTAACATTAAACAGGTTCGTGTCGCCTTAGACACGGACGAGCCTCAGCACCTGACCCTTCTGGCAACTGAAAAAGGCGTTGTTACCGCTGCGAATATTGGCGAAAACCAACACGTCAAGATCCTGAATCCGGATCAACCCATTGCCACGCTTTCCGAGGATATCGAGTTGAATATCGACCTCGAGTTTCGCATGGGGAAGGGCTATGTTCCAGCAGAAATGCATGAAGGCCTTGACGAAGAGATTGGTCTTATCGCACTGGATGCGAGTTTTTCGCCTATCCGTAAGGTTGCCTATGCTGTTGAACAGGCTCGTGTCGGTCAGATGACCAACTACGATAAACTCGTTCTCGAAGTATGGACCGACGGCTCGGTTTCTCCTGAGGATGCCATTGCCTACAGTGCAAAAATCCTCAAAGACCAGCTCTCAGTGTTCATCAACTTCGATGAGAAAGTATCCGAGAACGAATCCAGCAACTCCAAGTCCAATCCCGCAATCAATCAAGACCTTTTTAAAGGAATTGATGAACTGGAACTTTCGGTCCGTGCGACAAACTGTCTGAAGAGCGCCAATATTGATTTTGTGGGCGAGCTCGTACAAAAGACCGAAAACGATATGCTCAAAACCAAGAACTTCGGCAAGAAGTCTTTGGATGAGATTCGTCGGGTTCTCAATGAGATGGGCCTTGAATTCGGGATGAAAGTTGACGGATTTGAAGAAAGCTATAAGGAATGGCTGAAGAGGAAGCAGCAAAATGAGGCATAATAAATCCGGAAAAGTTCTTGGTCGTACGTGGGAACACCGCAAAGCCATGTTCCGCAACATGGCCAAGTCCCTCGTCACCTATGGCAGAATTCGCACCACTGAAACCAAAGCCAAGGAACTTCGCAAGGTCGCCGACAATCTTGTCACTCTGGCCCTGCGTAATGACTTGCATGCCAAAAGACAGGCATATAAGGTTCTTGGTAGCCATAGTCTGGTAAAAAAACTTTTTGATGATTATGGACCCTGTTTTTCAGGTGTTCAAGGTGGTTTCACCCGCGTTGTAAAGCTCGCTTTACCGCGTAAAGGTGATAGTGCACCCATGGCAGTTATCGAATTTACCCGCCAGCCTGGTGTTGCTGTTACCGAGCCTGAGAAAAAAGCCAAAGCACAACCAGTAGCAGAAGCTGCGCCTGAAGCCGCTCCTGTTGTTGAGCCTGAAGTTGCTCCTGCAGAAGAAGCTACGGCCAGTGAAGCTGAAGCCGCTGCTGAGGCAGCTGCTTCTGAAGAACCAGTTGACGCTCCGGAAACGGAGCCGTCAGATGAATCTAAGAAAGAAGAGTAGCTTAGAAAGCAGGTCTCTGACCTGCTTTTTTATTCTCTTAAAAAGGTATGAGACATGGACTTCAGGCGATTGGAAGCATTTTGTCGGGTGTTTGAGTTGAAGAGTTTTTCCAAAGCTGCTCAAAAACTCTACCTGTCCCAACCAACTGTGAGTGCGCATATATCCACTCTTGAAAAAGAGCTTGGAGTCAAGCTCTTTGACAGGATGGGACGTTGGATCTTGCCTACATCTGCCGGTGAAGTCCTTTACCGCTACTCTTTGGAGGTCTTCGCCTATCTTGACCAGGCCAAGGCCGAGATCCAATTGCTTCAGGATCGTGTTGCAGGACAACTTTTTCTTGGTGGAAGCACTATCCCCGCATACTATCTCTTACCTTCTCTGCTGGCTTCTTTCACAGAAAATTACCCTGAAGTGAGCATTAATCTCTCCGTGGGCGATACCTGTACCATTGCTGACAAAGTTCAGGACGGCTCTTTAATGCTAGCCGTGGTGGGTGATAAGGACGAGACGACCGATCTCACCTATATGCCGCTTTGTGAAGACGAATTGATTCTCATCAGCCATGAAAAATATGCTAAAAACAAGCAGAAACTTCGTATTGATGAATTGTTCGATCTTCCCTGGATCATGCGTAGTCCCGGATCCGGCACGCAGCACGCTCTTGAACGCGCTTTGACAGCTTGCGATCATGATTACCGCCAGTTGAAAGTTTCTGTCATGGTTGAAAGTACGCAGGCTGTTCTGCAGTGCGTAAAGGCGGGGCTCGGCGTAAGTATGACTTCCCGTATTGCTGCTGAGGATTTAATTGCTAAAAATGAAGTGGTTGAATTGAAATGCCCGCAGCTTTCAGCTCAGCGCAATTTTTATTGTATCTTCCAGGAAAAACGATACTTTTTTCCCGTTGTTCGCTATTTTATCGATTTTCTTGACGGGAAGTTTAAAGAAAGATGTCAGCTGGCATCCAAAGCTGTTTAAAGTATATTTTTGCTTATCAAAAAAAGCCTCCGGAAATGGCAGCATTTTCGGAGGCTTTTTCTTTCATGAATAGATATCATTTTTGGCTTGAGGAAATTCGCAAGCGGGCTTCTTGTTCCTTTCGGGATTTTACCTGACCGATGCATGCGGTCAGTTCGCCTTTTTCTTCCAATAAAGCAATCGCCTCGTTTAACTGCTCTTCCGGAACCGACAATACAAGACCACCCGAAGTCTGCGCATCAAAAACAAGATCCGCTTTAATGGGATCGGCATCCGTTGCGATGTCAACACTGTCTATACAATGACTTTTGTTGGCAAAACTTCCTGCGGGCATCAATCCGATTCCGGCAAGTTCCACTGCTTTGCTGATGAAAGGTATGGAATCCAGCCATAATTCAACGCTGACCTTGGAGCCGCAACACATTTCAAGAAGATGACCGCCTAAACCGAATCCCGTAACATCGGTGGCGCCTTTCAACTTGAGTTTGCGGATTATTTCCCCACCTACAGAATTAAGGCGAGATGCCCAATGGTAGAGTTCCTTTTCCAGTTCCTCGTGTCCTTCCCATTTGGCTTTGAGGGCGGTTGCAAGCACGCCCGTTCCCAATGGTTTGGTAAGAACAAGAATGTCTCCTGGTGTCAGACCGGAATTGGTTGAAAAATGATCCGGAGAAACAATTCCGGACACAGCCAGTCCGTATTTTAATTCCTGGTCTTCCACACTATGACCACCAGCCAGTACCGCTCCTGCTTCCTGAATTTTACTTAATCCGCCTTGCAGTATTTCCTTCAGAATTTCCTTGGAAAGCGTACTGGCCGGAAAGCAAAGTATATTCATTGCCGCATAGGGTTCTCCCCCCATGGCATAAACATCAGACAACGAATTAGCCGCCGCAATCTGGCCGAACCAAAACGGATCGTTGACAATCGGTGTAAAAAAATCGACTGTCTGAACCAGAGCTTTTCCGTCGGGAAACCGCAAAATTGCAGCATCCTCATTGTTTTCCTGGCCAGCCAAGACGCGTGGGTCTTTGATGATGTGCAAACCGCTGAGAGCTTCCTCCAGGTCCCCTGGAGGTATTTTGGAAGCTCAACCAGCTGCTTTGACGGAATTAACCAGATCAATTTTTTCCATTACGATACCTTTGTAGTATGTGATGTCCTGATTTATTTGAACTTTAATAATAGCTTGTTCTTCTTGAAAGAGTCAACTTATGCCGCTTGAATCAAATATAGCTCTTTGTAGTGCGATTGGTTCTCCCCTCTCAGGAAGTTAGGGGGATAGCCCTTGCCTTTGTAATATCATGTATTATCATCAGAATTCTTGAAATGCTCCCAGAGGAGAGCGAGCTTGTTTTTTTTTGCATTTCGATATATCTAAAACGGTTTCCAGGCTGTTGTATGAATTTTATTTCCTGATGAGGCAAATAAATTTTTGCGAGAGTGGCGGAACTGGTAGACGCACTGGATTTAGGATCCAGCGGAATTTCCGTGGGAGTTCGAGTCTCCCCTCTCGCACCACTTTTTCAGAATTTACAGACGCATCATTGTCGTCGAAGGGTGGGGCTGGCACTCCGTAAAAGTGACAGAGCCCAGAGAGTTTGCGCGTATCTTATGAACATCTTGGGGAGACCCACGGCGTCGTAAGCTTCTTGCAAGAACGACGACCTTATCGATCGTAATCAGCAGATGTTTTTTCAGGTAGCAAATTTTTGACGCGCCATGAATTTCTCAAGTACGCAGCTGTTCTGAACGGACCTGGAAACCGCAGCCGGCAAAGGTGGGGGTTGTTAGTTTTTGAAGATAAGTGAACAACGCCTCCAAGTGTATAAAGAACTAGTGGAACGTGATTACAGTTACGTAACATACCGATTATAAAATTACACCTTTGAAGAAGGATAGTAAGGAGAATGGGATGGAGTATCAAGTCGAGGAAGTATCGCCGGTAACGCGTAAAATTTCCGTGCAGGTTCCTGTAGAGGAAGTCCACGCGGCCATCAGCGCCACAGTTGCCTTGTACAGGCGCGATGTTGATGTAAAAGGTTTTCGCAAAGGCAAGGTTCCTTCTTCTGTCATTGAAGGGAAATATCGCAAAAAGATAATCGGTGAAGCTACAACTGATCTTGTCAATCTGCATATCAATGAAATCATGGGCGAACTCAAAGCTACGCCTGTTTCCGGAATTGAATTCGACGGTGACGAACTGGTCCGGGATCAGCCTTTTGAATATGCTTTGAGCTTTGAAGTGATGCCCGAGTTCGACATTCCTTCTTATGCCGGCATTGAAGTTGAAGAAGAAATTCCTGAAGTGGACGAGAAGGAAGTCGAGGCTGTTTTCGAACGGATGCGTTCGCAACTGGCCGAACTCGAGCCCATCAACGAAGACCGCGAGCCTCAGGATGGCGAAATCGCAGTGATCGATTTCAAGGCCTTGAAGAACGGTGAGCTGTTCGAGAATTTTGCCGCAGATAATTTTGAATTGCCTTTGGGTGAAGGGCAGACTCTGGGAGAATTTGAGGATGCCATCAAGAGCCTGAAGCCTGGTGAAGAGAAAACCACTGAGATTACCTTTCCGGAAGATTTTCTTAATCCAGAGCTTGCAGGGCAGGCTTTGGACATGCAGGTCAAGCTGAAGGGAATCAAGAAAAAAATTCTCCCCGAAGTTAACGATGATCTGGCGCAGAAAGCCGGTGGCTTCGAGACCGTTCACCAGATGCGCGAAGCGGTAGTCAACTCTTACACTGAAAGCCGTAAGCAGTTGTACAAATCCAACTCTCAGAAAGAGTTGCTGGACAAGTTGCTGAAACAGGTCGATTTCGAGCTGCCCGAGTCTCTGGTGAAAAAGAACGTTGACCGGATGCTTGCAGAAACCGCTGAACGTCTCGAACGTCAGGGTAAAGGTCTACAGGCGCTGGGCAAGAGCGTTGACGAACTTCGTGAAGAGTTCAAGCCCAATGCGGAAGAGCTTGCCCGTTCCGAAGTAATGCTGCTGGCCGTGGCCAATCAGGAAGGGCTGAATGTAGATGACCGCGAGCTTGATTTTTACTTTCAGCAGCTCGCAGCCCGTACCGGACAGGACTTTACGCAGCTGAAAAAATATCACATTGAAAATAATCTGATGTACGCAGTAAAAGACAGACTGCTTGCTGACAAGGCAATGGAGCTTATGTATAGTAAGGCAGTGATAAAACCGGTTTCCGCGAAGAGCGGGGAGTCTGACGGAAATCAGGAAGACGTGGCCGAGTCCACGGAAGAATAAAAAAACAGTTTATCGGCTCGGGTGCTTCTCGCAGAAAAGCGCCCGAGCTATCATCACAGCAGTACATCCCCCCCGCAAAGGTTGACGAGCACATAACATTTGTTGTCTAATTTTATTCCATGTAGTAAACGACAGTGTCCAATTCCCCGTACCGGGTATGATCGCTTCCCTCAGGATGCACTCCGGCACGGGTTGTGGTCGTTGCCAACCCATCTAAGGAGATTGTTATGTCGGGTACGATTCCCATTGTTATTGAGACCACGGGCCGCACCGAACGTGCTTACGATATTTACTCCCGGCTGCTCAAAGATCGCATCATTCTTTTGGGCACCCCTATTGACGATAATATAGCAAGCCTTATTTGTGCACAATTGCTCTTTTTGGAATCGGAAAATCCCGAAAAAGAGATCAATTTGTACATAAATTCTCCGGGGGGCGTCGTGACTGCCGGTTTGGCGATCTATGATACGATGCAATATATTTCTTCTCCTGTTGCCACTTTGTGCCTGGGGCAGGCCGCCAGCATGGCGGCGTTGCTGTTGTGCGCCGGAGCGCCGGGAATGCGTTACGCGTTGCCCCACAGCCGGATCATGATCCACCAGCCCAGCGGCGGGTCAACGGGCCAGGCCACTGACATTGAAATTCAGGCCAAAGAAATTCTCCGGATGAAGGATGTGGTCAACAATATTTTGGCCAAACATTGTGGCAGGGATATTGCTAGTATTTATTTAGATACTGAGCGTGACAAGTTTATGGTCTCCGAGGATGCTAAAGAATATGGAATTATCGACGATATTCTTACATCCCGTAAAGGTGTAGGAAGTAAATAGTAACGATTTAGGGAGACGCTATGTCCAATAAAAAAGGCGGACTGCCCACGGATCTCAATTGTTCGTTCTGCGGCAAAAGTCAGGATGAGGTCCAACGTCTCATTGCGGGACCTGATGTCTACATTTGTGACGAATGTGTTTCTCTGTGCAATGAAATCATCGCGCAGGAAAACATGAGCGAGGAGATGGAAGAAGGGCAGCTGTTACCTCCTTCCGAGATCAAGGCAAAGCTTGAAGAGTTTGTCATTGGCCAGGAAAGTGCCAAAAAAGTGCTTTCCGTAGCTGTTCACAACCACTACAAGCGCGTATTTTTTCAGGGAGCCGTTGCAGATGAAGTTGAGCTGGAAAAGAGCAACATTCTGCTTATCGGTCCCACGGGGTGTGGTAAAACCCTTCTTGCCAAAACTTTGGCAAAGGTGTTGAAAGTTCCATTTGCCATTGCCGATGCCACGACTTTGACGGAAGCCGGCTACGTCGGTGAAGACGTCGAGAATATCCTGGTCCAGCTGCTCCAGAACGCGGATTACGACATAGAGGCGGCATCTCGGGGAATTATTTATATCGATGAAATTGATAAAATTTCCCGCAAAGGTGACAGCCCGTCCATCACGCGCGATGTTTCCGGTGAAGGCGTACAGCAGGCCTTGCTGAAGATCATCGAAGGCACGGATGCGAACATCCCGCCCAAGGGCGGGCGCAAGCATCCGCAGCAGGAATTCATCCGCATGAATACCTCCAATATTCTGTTCATTATGGGAGGTGCTTTCATCGGTCTGGAAAAGATCATCCAGCAGCGTGTGGCCGGAAGTTCCCTGGGGTTCGGTGCGGAGCTCAAGAAAAAGGAAGAGGATACAATTCACGAGATTCTTTCGGAAGTGCATCCCATTGATTTGATAAAGTTCGGCATCATTCCTGAGTTCGTCGGCCGTATTCCTGTGGTCACCCATGTGGAAGACCTCAACGAGGACGATCTGGTACGCATTCTGACCGAACCTAAAAATGCCTTGTCCAAGCAGTATGAAAAGCTGTTTGAGCTGGATAACGTCAAACTGCGTTTTACCTCCAATGCGCTCAGGTCCATTGCGCAAAAGGCCATTGAGAGAAAAACCGGTGCCCGCGGTCTGCGTAACGTCATGGAGAGCATCATGCTTGAAATAATGTATAATCTCCCCTCCCAGACCAGCGTAAAAGAGTGCGTGATTAACAAGAACGTGGTGGAGAACGGCGTGGAACCGTTGCTGATTTATCATCAGAACGAAGCGAAAACAGGATCGTAATCGCCCGGCGAGAGCGCTCCTGGCATGGTTTTGAAGCAAAACGTGATTGTCAGGATTTGACAAATCCGTTCTTGAAATTATTTCTAACTCATTGCTTCATACCTTTTATACAGCAGGAGTATTGAATGACCGACTATACCGATATTGACGGTGTGCACCCCCCGGAAGAGCGCCTTCCCATGATGTCCCTCCGAGAGGTCGTCATGTTCCCCCGTTCCATCGTTCCTTTGTTTGTGGGACGGGAAGCGTCGATTCGGGCCATAGAAAGCGCACTTGCTCATTTTGATAAAAAGATCTTTCTGGTTGCTCAGCGAGAACCGGAAATGGAGCGTCCTCAGGCTTCAGACCTGTTTGAAGTCGGTACGGTGAGCAAAATTCTGCAGCTTTTACGGTTGCCCGACGGAACCATCAAAGTTCTTTTTGAAGGACTCTATCGCGCGACCTGGGAAAATGAACCCGACTCTGAAGTTGGCGAAAATGATTTTCCCATGGTGGTTGCCCGGCAGATTTCTGAAGAAGACGGCCGCAATACCGAAGGCGAAGCCCTGATTCGGGCTACCCAGGATGCGCTCAAGGAATACGGAAAGATCAACAAGAAGTTGGCGCCCGAAACGATCATGGCGCTTTCTTCAATGAATACGCCTGGCAAACTTGCCGACGCCATCATGCCGCATCTGAAGGTCGACTATCTGAAAAAACAGGAAGTACTTGAGATTGCCGACCCCAACCTGCGCCTGGAAGAGGCGTACGCCTTATTGCACGGTGAGATTGAGATCACTTCGCTTGAGAAGAAGATCAAAAGCCGTGTCAAAAATCAGATGGAGCGGAACCAGCGCGACTACTACCTGAACGAGCAGATGAAGGCCATTTCCAAGGAGATGGGCCGGGAAGATGATCCTCTGGTGGAAGTCGCCGAACTGGAAGAGAAGATCAAAGCCAAGGATATGCCCGAAGATGCGCGTGAAAAAGGCCTGCGCGAGGTGAAAAAGCTCAAGCAGATGCCGCCTTCTTCCGCTGAATATACGGTCGTTCGCAATTACGTCGACTGGATTATCGATCTTCCCTGGAACGAAGTCAAAGATATCGACATAGATATCGAACGTTCCAAGCTGATCCTGGATGAAGATCACTTCGGCCTGGAAAAACCCAAGGAGCGTATCCTGGAGTACCTGGCCGTGCAAAAGCTGGTTCACCAGCTGAAAGGGCCTATTCTCTGCCTGGTGGGACCTCCCGGAGTGGGTAAAACCTCTTTGGCCAAATCCGTTGCCAGGGCAACAGGCCGTGAATTTGTACGGCTCTCTTTGGGCGGCGTTCGGGATGAAGCCGAAATTCGCGGTCACCGCAGAACCTATGTGGGCGCGCTGCCGGGTAAGATCATCCAGTCCTTGAAACGGGCCAAATATAACAACCCTTTGTTCTGTCTGGATGAGATCGACAAGATGAGCATGGATTTCCGCGGCGATCCTTCTGCCGCGTTGCTTGAAGTGCTTGATCCGGAGCAGAACTTTACCTTTAATGATCATTACCTGGACATGGATTACGACTTGTCCAAGATCTTCTTCATCACTACGGCGAACTCGCTGCACACCATCCCCCTGCCGTTGCAGGACCGGATGGAGATCATCAAGCTTCCCGGGTATCTTGAGGTGGAGAAGAAAAAGATCGCCCAGCAATTCCTTGTACCCAAGCAGCTCGAGCAGAATGGTCTCAAGGAAGAAAACATGAATCTCTCGGAAAACGCTTTGCTGGAAATCATCAGGCGTTATACCCGTGAGGCGGGCGTTCGTAATCTGGAACGTGAAATCGCCACTGTCTGCCGCAAGACCGCTCGCAATTTGGTCGAAGAGGGCGACATGGAGAAGATGGTCAGCATCACCAAGCAGAATATTCAAAACTATCTGGGGGTCTTCAAATTCCGCTACGGCGAAAAAGAGGAGCAACCTCAGGTGGGCGTTGTTACCGGTCTGGCCTGGACGGAAATGGGCGGCGAACTGCTGGTGGTGGAAACCGCGCTTATGCCCGGAACGGGTAAAGTGGAGATCACCGGAAAACTGGGTGACGTCATGCAGGAATCCGCGCGCGCCGCGCTTTCCTACATCCGTTCACGTTCTGATTTGTTCGGTCTGAAGCCAACCTTCTATCGCAAGGTCGACATTCACGTGCACGTGCCCGAAGGCGCGACGCCCAAGGATGGACCCTCGGCAGGCATCACCCTGGCAACGAGTATCTTATCCGCGTTGCTCGGCAAACCTGTTTACAATGATCTGGCAATGACTGGAGAAATCACCTTGCGCGGCCGGGTGCTGCCCATCGGTGGGCTTCGGGAAAAATTGCTCGCAGCGCATCGCGGGTTGATTAACCGCGTACTGATCCCCATGGATAACGCCAAGGATCTGAAAGAAGTTCCGGACGAAATTCTGAAGGGATTGGAGATCATCAAAGTTGAGCATATGGACGATGTGTTGCGGCACGTCTTTACGGACATGAAGCCGGATGAGGTCTTCCATGCGGAAGACCCTAATGTCCAGCCTTTGCATCTTTCGTTGCTCAAGGACGAACTTGATGCCTCTGCGCAGCAGCATTAAACGGCTGCAGCCATCTTAAGAAAATATTGCCGGCGCCTCAGGGCGCCGGCTTTTTTATTGTACGATCCGCGGGAATGCCGTATCAACAATAAAGAATCCGTTTTCGGCTCCAATGGTTGCCCCGGATTTTTTGCTGCAATTTCCTGATAAAGACGTATGGAGCCCCGTACATTGCGTCTCAATTGCATGGTTCGAATACCTCCTGTCATCCAAAGCCGGTTGTTGGTTTATTTCGTTTCATATTGGTATGAAGCGAATGCTCTGTCGATAATATCAATGTCGTACATCTGTAAAAAATGATGCAGTGAAATTGTAAAGTTTCAGCTGTTATAGATAGTAAGGAAACACAGCTTGCAGAGAGTCCCGCGTATGCGCCGGCCAAGTACCGTAACTAGTCCGGGCAGAGTAAGGTGCTTGAAGGCGAGAAGTGGGCTTATAGTGGACCTTGCCACCCAAATGAGGTATTATGGATAGATGATAACTAATTGGCTTTGCAAGCAATGAGTTGACACTATGTCCAATATTTTTGTTCCCCCCGAGCGGGAGGAGATTATCCGCGGGGTTTTTTCCGCGAAAGTTAAAACGACTCTCGGGTTTGGAGTTTCCAAGCGCAGTTCCGTGGAGACGATTCTGTTCTTTGTAGAAGAGCAAGAAAACGGGCAAATCGGAGTACAACCGCTCAATAAAAACTACGTTCCTTTTGGGGATCTCAAATATATTTCCAAAGAGGAGCTTTTAAAAAGTTACCAGCCTGAGCCCGACATCTATATGGAAAAGGTCTATCCCGCCATACGGCAGATGACCAATACCATTGTGAAAGCAGAAGCCCATCTTAAAAGGGGGAACGTCTACAGCGCGGAATATGAATTCAAAAACGCACTGCGAGTGGATGAAGCGAATATCCGGGCAACTTTTGGACTGGGCTTGTCTTATCTCGAAAGAGGGGAACTGGAAAAGGGCGATCTTGTGTTTCGACGTATCGTGAAGCTGAAAGGGGCTTTTGATAAAACACATAAACATCTGTTCAATGATTTCGGAATTAAACTTCGCAAAAACGGCATGTATTCTCAGGCGATGCGGTATTATTCCAGAGCTTACAGGCTCAGCAAAACCGATGAGCATCTGCTCTATAACATGGCGCGTACACTTTATGAGAAGCAAAACTACAAAAGTGCACTTATTTTTGTGAATAAGGCACTCGCGTTGCGTCAGGATTTTTCTGTAGCAAGCGATTTGAAAATAATCCTTGAGCGCAAGTTAAGTAAAAAAGACAAGACTACTAACGACGGTTAATCTCTTTTTTCATACAGGTGCGATCATGTCTCATTCATTATCGATGGGCTATAAATTTTTTGGTGCGTATCTTATCCAGAAAGGATTGGTGACGCAGGAGCAGCTTGATGACGCGTTGCTGTTTCAGGAGGAATCCAATCGCCGGATCGGAGAAATGGCCGTGGAAAAAGGGTTGTTAACTCCGCAGCAGGTTGAAGAAATTTTTCTGGAGCAAAAACAGATTGATGCGCCTTTTGGCACCATTGCTCTGAAGAAAAGACTGCTTCGCCGGGGAGATCTCGACGATCTTCTTTTTTCCCAAACAGTTCAGAGTACGCACTTGGGTGAAGCGCTTCTGTTGCGCGGACACCTGACCCCTGAACAGTTTGGCCGGGAACTTCGTAATTTTAAAGAACAAGAACAGCATGAATCCTTTGAGGAGCTGGAACTCGACCCGATACTAAAAGAAGTTGCAGAAGTGCTTGTCAGCTCTTTTAAACGGGCTTACCGGAGATTTGCCAACCAGGATATCAAGCTCGATTTTTCCTGCAAAGGGGAGGAAAGCAGTCAATATAAACTCTATTTTGACCTGCATCTGAATCTTGGCAAAAACGGACAAATAATTGCTTCTTTTTTACTGAGCCAGGCTTTTGTCAAAGGAATTGCCGCCAAAAAAATTGAACTACAGGAAGCGTTGCCTGAGTCGGAAGGCAGCACGTGGCACGCCCTTTTTTCCATTGTCGGACGTTATGTGGAGATGGAGCTGGAAATAGCCGGTCAACCTGTTTCGGGGCTAACAACCAGCGGCGGAGTGCTGGAGGACAGCCCTTCATTGGAACAGGGAGTGTGTTTCGGTCTGCGCACTTCGGATGAAAGCGTTTTATTGCATATCCGCCAGAAAATTGGTTCAGAATGATACTGACAGTAATTTTCTTTGCTCTTTTCAGTCGGAGTATGTAGAATATATGTAAAAAATAAAACAAGAATCCATCTGTCAGGGAAAGAACATGGTTGAAGAGCAAGAAAACGGATTGTCCCAACGTGGTCTGGAAGGTGTATTTTCCACTGTGATCAAAAAAGTCATTGGCACAGGCACCACCAGACGAAAACAGGAAACCACAATGTTCTACTTTGCCGAAGAAGTTGAGGGGGGCAAAGTTGAATACCGTCTGCTGAATCCACAGTTTGTTCCTTTTGGAGAGGCAATGACCATGGGGCTGGGAGAATTCGTAGAGAAGTTCAAGCCTGAAACTGAAATTTACGAGACCAAAACGCTTCCTGCATTGCGGAAATTGACAAAAACACTAGCCAAAGCTGAACGTTACCGCACTCGTGGTGAAAAATTCTCTGCAGAATACGAGTTCAGAAATGCTTTGAATATCGACGAACATAACGTTCGTGGAAATTTTGGGCTGGGGCTTTCGCTTTTGGATCAGGGAAAAAATGACGAAGCCACAAAAGTGCTACGCAAGCTCGTACAACTGCATGATACGTTTAATTCAGAAAATAAACATGTATTCAATGAACTTGGCATAAAACTGCGAAAGAATAAATTGTATGACCAGGCGCTTTCATATTATGCGAGTGCTTTGAAAACAAGTAAAACCGACGAAAATTTATACTACAATATCGCCCGTACGCTGTATGACAAAGAAGATTATCAGAACGCCAATAAGTATATTAGCAGAGCCATGCTCATGAATCCGGAATTTTCGGTGGGGAGAAAGCTTCAATTGGCGGTGGAGAAAAAGCTTGCCAACGAAGAACCAGCCTCGTTGGAAGATGAGGAGCAAAGCGAAGAGTAAAAAAGTCCAGGCTAGGGAATGACGAGCTTTTGTCCTGGTCTGAGTACGTGCTTTTTGGAGAGGTTGTTGGCGCTCAGAAGCTGCTCCTCGCTGAGACCATGGTGTTTAGCGATTTTCCAGATCGTATCTCCTGATTTAACCACATAGGTTTTTCCTTTCGATTTTGACTCAGCCTTTACCGTAGCGGCTTTCTGCCGCTTTCCAGTGTTCTTTTGCGGTATGACAAGCTGTTGCCCCAGACGCAGCGTGTGTTTTTTCTGCAAATCATTGGCGCTAAGCAGCTCGCTTTCGCTGAGACCAAATTTCTTACTGATTTCCCAGATCGTATCTCCACTTTTGACCGTATAACGAGTTGTCTGTTCCGGCGCGGCAACAAGGATGTCTTCTTCCACCTCTGTTTTTGCAACAAGAATGGTTTCCTCTGAAGTTTGTTCCGGTTTATTGGAAGATGTCGCTTTATGGGATTTGCCGGATTTTTCTTTGGCAGCAGGTTCGATCGTTTCCGCTATGATTATTTCTTCTTCTGCTTTGCTTACGATTTCAATTGGTTGTGCTGCGTTCGTATGCTTTACCGGGATGATCAGCACCTGGCCTGATCGTATGGCATGTTTACTGCGCAATTTATTGACCCTGGCAAGATCCTCGGAACTTACGCCGTATTTTTGTGCAAGCATTCCCAGAGATTCGCCGCTTTTTACCGTATGCTTAACCACATTGCTGACTTCCGGAAGGCTTTGTCCCGGTTTTACGATTTTTCCGGTTGCCCCGCCTGGTATGGGAATCATCAGACGTTGATCCAATTGGAGCACTTCACGTTTGCCCAACTGGTTTGCGGCGAGAAGTTTTCGCATCGGAACATGAAACCGTTTTGCAAGCCCCGAGATGGTGTCACCACGTTGGACATGGTAGATTTTATAGGATTCGGCAAAAGTGTTTTCGTGCAGTTTTGGCGGTTCGTGTTTTGGCTTGTTGCGCTTCAAGGCCTGCTCGGCCAGGAGTTCTTGCTCTTTTGCCGGTAACGGCGCCGCATCGGGGTCGTCTATAATTCGCCGTGCGGCGATAAAACGTGGAGTGCGGTAATGATCGAATGCGTCGCTTACCTGGATGCGCTGCCCCGTATGTGGGCTGTGAATGAATTTGCCATCGCCGACATAAATGCCCACATGCGTACCACGGCGCCGGCCAATGCGGCGCGAATAGATGAGAAGGTCACCGGGACGCAGATTTTTTTTGGAAACATGTTTGCCTGCGTGAAGTTGTTCTCCCGAACTGCGCGGCAGACCTATTCCATTTTGTGCGAAGACCCAGCGGGTGAATCCGGAACAATCGAATCCGGTTTTGGGTGACGTACCGCCGTAGCGATACATTTTACCGATTTGCGTATAGGCCGTTTCCAGGATTTTTTGTGCTTTGCCTGGTTTTGTTGACTTTTTTTTGTTTTTTACCGTTTTGTGTTCGGCAGAAGCAAGCTGCTTGGTATTGTCCTCTACAGCTTTTGAGGTATTGGGAGTAGCTGTTTGTTTATCTTTAGTAGTGTTTTTAGTGGAAGTCTGTGAAGCAGGGATGGTTGGATTTTGATTGACTGCAGCTGTTTTCTTGACACAAGAACAAAGGGGTAAAGCTGTCAATAAAATACAGCAACTTAGGGAAAAGAAAAAAAATTTGGACGACTTTTTAAATAAAAATAGAAATAAATAGCGGGTTATTATATTCAAATTTAGTAAGTAGTTCATATTTGATTTATGCTCTCACAGAAGAATATGGAGGTTATCAACGTAACTGGTTGCAGTATATATAATTTATACTAAGTGCATAGAAAAAATGTAAAGTTAATTTCTCTTAATGATGAATGCAGGAAAGAAATTGAAAAGCTAACTAGTTATTGCGTTTATTTGTTGCAAAGTAGATTTATTGCGCCCGAACCAATCGGCAAAAGACTGCTGCGTACGCTGGGTGTACAGTTCTTTGCGTTTGCGTTTAGGGGCACGCTGTGTGAGAGCCGGCATCAGCCCGAAATTGACATTGGAAGGTTGGAAATGTTTGTTCTCGGTACGCAGGTGGCTGAGAAGGGCGCCTATGGCGCTGGTCTGTGGGGGCGTTTCAAGGCAGTTCTGACAGTTGCGGGCCGCCAGAGCCAGGCCCAGCCAAAGTCCGCAGGCTGCCGACTCTACATAGCCCTCCACACCGGAAATCTGACCGGCCAGAAACACGCCGGGTCTTGCCCGAAGTTCGAGTTCATCGAGTACTCCGGGGGCGTTGACGTATGTATTGCGGTGCAGACTGCCGAAACGAAGAAATTCCGCTTCTTCCAGGCCGGGGATCATACGAAAAATCCGCTGCTGCTCGGGATAGGTGAGTTTTGTCTGGCAGCCGACAAGGTTAAAGGCCGTACGTTCGCGGTTTTCAGCGCGTAATTGCAGAACGGCAAAAGGGCGTTGACCCGTACGAGGATCCGTCAAACCAACGGGCTTGAGGGGCCCGAATGCCAGCGTCATTTCGCCGCGAGAGGCGAGAGTTTCCACGGGCATGCAGGCTTCGAAGTGTTTTTCCTGCTCAAACGTACGGGTTGGGACTTTCTCGCCGTCCAGCAGCGCCTGCCGGAAACGATGGTATTCTTCTTCGTTCAGCGGACAGTTAAGGTAGTCTTTGTCTTCCGGATCGGGATCAGCATAACGCGAACCCCAGAACGCCTTGTTCAGGTCGACTGAGACGGCATCTACAATGGGCGCTATGGCGTCATAGAAATAGAGATGTTTTTCGCTCAGAAGCGTGGCCAGATGTTCGCTGAGTGCTTCGGAAGCCAGCGGGCCTGCAGAGATGATGAGCGGACTGTGTCCCTGCAACTGCGGGTCCTCGAGGCTGGTGATCTCATGGCGTACCACCCGAATACGGGGATGTGCTTCCAAAGCGTTGGTGACATAAGCGGCGAATAATTCGCGATCAACAGCCAGGGCCTTGCCGGCCGGAACTCTGGTAGCCTCTGCCGCCTCCAGTGTAATGCTGCCCAAAGTCCGCATTTCCTGTTTCAGCAATCCGACTGCCGCTTCCGGTTCGTCCGAGCGTAAAGAGTTGGAACAGACCAGTTCGGCCAGGTTGGGTGAGGTGTGCGCCGGCGACATTTTGTCAGGCTTCATTTCAAAGAGTGTGACGTCGGTCCCCGCGCGGGCGAGTGCGAGTGCACATTCGGAACCGGCAAGCCCTCCGCCGATAATGGCCGCCGGACTGTTTTGCGAATCAGAAAGCATCATAGAAAATTACTCATTGCCCTTGCGTGTTGTCGTAAAGGTGGAAAACCAGGAGCGCGGATCATAGACAGAGATGGTCTTCGCGGCAAGTCTAGAAAGTTATTTTGAAAATTAATCTTATTTTAGAATGATGGTCAGGTGTGTTCACACGCAGGGGGAAAGGTCTCGTTAAAAAGAAGTAAAGTATTGCTTTACTCGTTTACAGGTGGGAGTATAATGATTTCCAGTTGTTGGCTCTGTCTATTAGTTACGATTTGAACCTAGTTTGCACTTAACGGCATGTAAAAATTAAGTATTGCTTTAAAATTTCGTTGACAGCGTAGTCTATTATGTCCTATAAGACATAATAACCGTGACAGCAAAACAAACCGTTTCACGAGGTGTGGGATGGAGAAAAAAATGCCCGAAAAAGTTTCAGGTTTTCAGCAGGAAAGGGCAAAAGGCCAAATTACGCCTTTCGGCGGCCTGGGTTTTGTGTTGAAAGAGCAACCTAGCGCGACTGATTCTTTTGCCTTAAGAGATGTGACGGCAAGCTTGTGTCCTCAGATTGCTGAAGAAGAAAGTAAACTCTAAATTTCTTAGTCATGATTATGCACAAGATGACAGCTTTTCGGTAGTCGGTTAGCATGAAGGCAGGTTACCACTTACGGCGGCGATATTTTTGCCACTAACATCTGCAGCGTACAGAGGCGATCATGGAAGAATGCAAAGTTCCCGTAGGAGTTGCCCCGAACACCGATGTCGGGCCTTATTCCTTTGAAGAATTTGTTGAAGCGTCCCGTCAGTTTCATGGATATCCCGCACCTGGGTTATTGCTAGGCGGGTACATGGTCGAGCATGCGAAAACCTTCATTCCCGAAGGCGTATTATTCGATGCGGTAAGTGAAACTGCCTGGTGCCTTCCTGATGCCGTGCAAATGCTTACTCCGTGTACAGTCGGTAACGGGTGGCTTCGGGTGCTCAATCTCGGCCTCTATGCCTTGAGCCTGTTCGACAAACGTACGGGTGAGGGCGTTCGCGTGTCGGTGGATACCGAAAAGCTGGAGAAGTGGCCGGAAATCGCCGTCTGGTTGTTTAAAAGCAAACCGAAACGCGAGCAGGATACCATGGCCATACGGGCTCAGATCCGGGATGCCGGTGCTTCCGTATGCTCTGTGGAAAAGATTTTTGTCAAAGAGAACATGCTGGATCGTAAAAGCAAAGGCGCCATTGGCCGCTGCAGCCGCTGCGGTCAGGCTTACCCCATTGCTCACGGCCCCGTATGCCGTGGTTGCCAGGGCGAGCTGCCGTATAAAAAAAGTATCACTCTGCCCTCGGAAACCGAACTTGAAGAGGCCTTGCCCAGATCCATCCCCGTGGAGTTGGCCGTGGGCAGGCGGGCAATGCATGACATGACGCGCGTACGGCCCGGTGATTCCAAAACAGTTGTTATCAAGCGCGGCCAGACCATCGACATTGGTGATCTGTGCCGTTTGCAACAAATGGGACGTTTTTCCGTCTATGTAGAAGAAGACAGGCCGTCTGGAGACTGGGTGCACGAGGACGAAGCTGCGAAGGCCTTTGCCGAAGCCATGGCCGGGCCCGGTGTCGCTATCGAAAACGCGCCCCGCGAAGGGAAAGTAAACCTCGGAGCCGAGCGTTCGGGAATGCTGACCGTTGATGTCGAACGGCTGGAAAGTTTCAATCTGTTTCCCGGAGTCATGGCTGCAAGCCGCAAGGGCGGCGTATTGATTAAGGCCGGAGGACGGATTGCCGGTACTCGGGCTATTCCTTTGTTTTTGTCGCGTCGCGACTTTGATTTGGCGATGAGCATTCTTAACCCAGGGCCTTTGTTTGAAGTAAAGCCCATCAAGCGCAAGCGCGTTGGTGCGGTTATCACCGGTAACGAAGTGTATAACGGGTTGATTGAGGACAAATTTGAAAGTGTCATCCGCAACAAACTGACTGAATACGGTTGTGAAATGGTCAGAGCAATCATTACGCCGGATGACACGGATAAAATCGCCCAGGCTGTGAAGAATCTCGTACATGAAGGAGCTGATTTGATTGTGACCACGGCGGGACTTTCCGTTGATCCCGACGATGTCACCAGAAAAGGACTGGTCAATGCGGGTGTCACTGATTTGCTGTACGGAATCCCGGTGTTGCCGGGCGCCATGACCCTGCTGGGCAGGCTGGGGGATATCAGACTGCTGGGAGTTCCCGCCTGCGCGTTGTTTTACAAAATCACCAGTCTGGATTTGCTGCTGCCGAAACTGCTTGTGGATGATGAAATCACCCGCAGCGACCTGGCTAAATTGTCCCACGGCGGACTCTGTCTGGAATGCAGACACTGCAGCTTTCCGAAGTGCTCCTTTGGACGCTAACAAAACGGTTCTGCGGATGAGAGAATGAAAACGTACATAGCGGCCGAAGGTGCGGCAATGACGGTCCGTCTGCATCTCTGGCTGGAAAACGATTCCGGCATGGCCTTCGGGCCTGGACGGCTGGTTCTGCTCGAGGCAATAGAAAAAACCGGTTCGCTGCAGGCTGCGGCCAAAAGCCTGGGCATGTCCTATCGTGCCGCCTGGGGCAAGATTAAAACTTCTGAGGAGTTGCTTGGAGAAAAACTGATTGAAAAGCGGGGCGGCAACCGTTCGGGCTATTGCCTGACGGAATTCGGCGAATTGCTCCGCAGTGAATATCAGGAGTGGCTCAAGCAAGTGGAAGGGTTTGCCAATCGGCTTGCGGAGGAGAGATTTCCTTTTGCCACAAAAACCTACGCGGAATCCAGGCGCTCGGAATTGAGAAAGATGCAGGAGGAGCTTGTCTGAGTTATTAGCAGCTACTGCTTTGTCTTGTTTGTACTACCTTTCAGAAGGGGTGGAATCTTCTCTTTTTATAAGGGAGAAGTTCGACCCCTTTTTGCTTTAAAAAACATATCTGTTAATGATAACATATTAATATAATTGAATTTAAATTGACCACATCAATAGAATCTTTGTATACTTCTCTAAGCGTTGAATAGGTTGCTGTAATAGTACGCTTGTCTTGCCAACAGCAGAAACGACTGGAGGTTTTAGAATGAGTTGTAGCCGAAGAGATTTTCTCAAAATAACCGGAGTAGGCGCCCTGGGCGTTACTTTGGGGCAGTTGGGCTTTGATATGGCCCCTATGCAGGCCTATGCGGCGGGCCTCAAAATTGACGGAGCGAAAGAAGTCATTTCGGTCTGTCCGTTTTGCTCGGTCAGCTGTCATATCATTGCCTACGTCAAAAATGGAAAACTGGTGAGTACGGAAGGTGATCCGGATTACCCCATCAACGAGGGGTCCCTCTGCGCCAAAGGCGCGGCCATGCTTACCATGACCACCAGCCATCACCGCTTGCAAAAACCGCTGTACCGCGCGCCCTACAGCGACAAGTGGGAAGAAAAGGAATGGGATTGGACCATCGAGCAGATCGCTAAAAAGGTCAAAGACACCCGTGACAAGGATCTGCTGATCAAAAACAAGAAAGGAAACACGGTAAATCGTCTCGATTCCATGTTTCTGCTCGGTACGTCGCACGCCGATAATGAAGAGTGCGCACTTGCTCACCAAATGATGAGAAGCCTGGGCGTCGTCCACATGGACCACCAGGCCCGTATCTGACACAGCGCCACTGTTGCGGCTCTGGGAGAGTCGTTCGGACGCGGTGCGATGACGAATCACTGGATCGACATCAAGAATGCCGATTCCATCCTTATCATGGGCAGCAATGCTGCCGAACACCATCCAATCTCGTTTAAATGGGTTTTGCAGGCCAAGGACAAAGGCGCCTCGGTTATGCATGTGGATCCCAAGTTCTCGCGTACTTCCGCGCGCTCGGATTTTCACGTTCCCTTGCGCTCGGGCACGGATATCGCCTTCCTGGGCGGTATGATCAATTATATCCTGAAGAACAACAAGTACTTCAAAGAGTACGTCGTCAAGTACACCAACGCCCCGTTTATCGTTGGTAAGGACTACAGCTTCAAAGACGGCGTGTTCAGCGGACTGGATCCCGAGACCCGGCTGTATGACAAGACCAAGTGGGCCTATGAGAACGACGCTAATGGCGTGCCGAAAAAGGACGAAACCCTGCAGGATCCTCGCTGCGTATTTCAGCTTATGGGCAAGCATTACGCGCGCTACGATCTGGATACGGTTTCCAAAACCACCGGCGTGCCCCAGGAAAAACTGCTGCGGGTATATGAAACCTACAGTAAAACCGGAGTCGGCGACAAAGCCGGAACGGTCATGTACGCCCTGGGCTGGACCCAGCACACAGTTGGCGTACAGAATATCCGCTCGGCAGCCATGATCCAGCTGCTGCTGGGCAACATCGGTATTGCCGGCGGCGGTATCAACGCGCTGCGCGGCGAACCCAACGTACAGGGTTCCACCGACCATACGCTTCTCTACCATATCGTTCCCGGCTACATGGCCATGCCGCACGACGAATGGAAGAACCTGGAGGAGTACAACAAAGCCAATACACCGGTCAGCAATGACCCCATGAGCGCCAACTGGTGGCAGAACAAGCCCAAGTACTTTGTCAGCCTGCTCAAGGCCTGGTACGGTGAAAACGGCGTTCCGGAAAACGGCTTCGGGTACGATTACATCCCGAAGATCGAAAAAGGCGGCGACTACTCCTACCTGCCGCTGTTCGACAAGATGTACCATAACAAAATTCGGGGCGGTTTCATCATCGGCCTGAACCCGATGCAGAGTGTCCCGAACTCCAACAAGATCCGTCGTGCTTTGGATAATCTCGAATGGCTGGTCACTTCCGAGCTGCATCATTCGGAGACCACGGACAACTGGCATCGCCCGGGTGCTGATCCGAAAAAGATCAAGACCGAGTGCTTCCTGCTGCCTTCGGCCCACCGTCTGGAAAAAGACGGCACGGTCACCAACAGCGGCCGCTGGCTGCTCTGGCACGCGGCGGCGGTCCCGCCTCCAGGAGAAGCCCGGATGTTCGGCGACATGTTCGTGCCGCTCATGAACCGTATCATCGAGATGTACAAGAAAGACGGCGGAGCGCTGCCCGAAGCGGTCACCAAGCTTGCCTGGCCTGATAAGTACGTGCCAGAGGAAATCACCAAGCTGATCAACGGGTACTTCACCAAAGACACGAAGGTCAAAGACAAGCTCTACAAAAAGGGTCAGCTGGTTCCCAGCTTCACGGCCCTGAAGGACGACGGTTCGACCCGTTCCTTGAACTGGCTCTACGCCGGAAGCTACACTGAGGAAGACGGCAACAAGTCCAAACGCCGCGATCCCACTCAGACCGAGATGCAGGCTAAGATCGGCCTGTACCCGAACTGGGCCTGGTGCTGGCCGGTCAACCGCCGGATCCTCTACAACCGTGCATCCGTGGACGTGAACGGCAAGCCTTTCAATGCGGAAAAAGCGGTTATCGAGTGGAAGGACGGCAAATGGATCGGAGATGTGCCGGATGGCGGCTGGCCGCCAATGGCAAGCGGCAAGGGGAAATACCCGTTCATCATGCACAAGCACGGCTTCGGACAGATTTTCGGTCCGGGACGCCAGGACGGTCCGTTCCCCGAGCACTACGAGCCTGTAGAAACGCCTGTGGACAAGAACTTGTTCTCCAAACAGCTGAACAGCCCGGTTTACAAGTTCACCGACAGCGATATGGACCGCCTCTGCAAGCCTGCGGATCCCAAGTATCCGGTCGTTTTGACCACCTACAGCGTCACCGAACACTGGTGCGGCGGTGGTGAAACCCGTAACGTCGCGAACCTGCTGGAAGCCGAACCTCAGCTCTATGTGGAAATGAGTCCGGAACTGGCGCAGGAAAAAGGCATTAAAAACGGCGACGGCGTGATAGTCGAAAGCATACGCGGCAAGGTTGAGGCGATAGCCATGGTTACGGTCCGGATGCGTCCCTTGAAGGTTCACGGACGCACCATTCATGAAATCGGTATGCCATTCTGCTTCGGATGGACCACTCCGGGATGCGGCGATTCCACCAACAGGCTCACGCCTTCGGTGGCCGACCCCAATACGACCATTCCCGAGTTCAAGGCATGCTGCGTGAACATCCGCAAGGCGGATAAACTCACGGAACTCCGGACTTCATAACCAACGCCAAGGAGATCGCTATGTCCAAGTCGTTTTTAGTCGATACGTCCCGGTGCACGGCATGCCGCGGATGCCAGCTGGCGTGCAAGGAGTGGAACGAACTCGCGCCGAATCAGACCAAACAGTATGGTTGGGGCAGCCATCAGAATCCACCGGATCTGAATCCCAACAACTACAAAGTGGTCCGTTTCAACGAGCATCTGGATGATCAGGATGTCGTACGCTGGAACTTCTTCCCGGACCAGTGCCGCCATTGTGTGGTCCCGCCTTGTAAAGATGTGGCGGACGGCGTGCTGGATGGAGCCGTCATTCGTGACGACAATACCGGCGCCGTGGTATTCACGGAAAAAACCAAAGAAATCGGCGCGGATGATTTCGAATCCATCCGCGAAGCATGCCCCTATGACGTCCCCAGACGGGACGAAAAATCCGGATTGATGAGCAAATGCACCATGTGCAACGAGCGCATCAACGCCGGGATGCTCCCTGCTTGTGTCAAAGTGTGCCCCACGGGCGCCATGAACTTTGGCGAGCGCGACGAAATGCTCAAGCTTGCCGAAGAGCGTCTGGCCAGGGTAAAGAAAACCTTCCCGAAAGCCATGCTGGCAGATCCGCAGGACGTAAACGTCATCTTTTTGCTGACGGACGATCCGCAGTTCTACCACACCAGCGCAGTGGCGCTCGGGCCTGCCGGATACCGGCGCAAGGATTTCCTGGCAGAATTGGCTGCTCCGTTCAGACGGGCGCTGAAGAATCTGACAAAAGCCTAAGCACTTCTGACCAAACACTTACCGGCCGCCGGGCATTGTCCCGGCGGCCGGATTGATACCTTATTGGGAGTATCATTATGCAGCGGTTTTCAGTTGAAGAGTCCGTACGGACCCTGCATCAATCTGCAGATCATTATGCGAAAATGCGGCCGGTTCAGGAAAGCGTCCTGCGGTCTTTTCAGAAAGTTTTTGAAAAACAGACGCTGTTGGCGGACCATTTTTCCAATATGAGCTTTTCTTTGCCCGGGTTGCAGTCTGAGAGCTTCGTGCAGGGCGTTTCCTGGCTGGCAAGTTACAACGTACGCGAACTCGGACCGTTATTCCTTGATTCCGCCAGGGAAATGCTTCCGGTCATGGTTGAGGCCTTTCCGTACGGCGAAACCTTCGAGGGACTCCTACGCGCATTGGACACGCAGAGCAATCTGCTGGGCGACGCCGTTGCCGAGTTGCTTGCCAATGATTTGAAAAGCGTAGGTAAACGCGCTGAAAGTCTTTCCACGGATCCCGGACTGTTCGCCTTTGTTCTACGGACCATAACCGCTCCGGTCATGAACGCGCTGGCGCGCAGCGGCGCAGGCCTGTTCAAGGAACTGTCCTGGAGGCAGGGCTATTGTCCGGTCTGCGGTTCTGCTCCATCCATAGGCTTTCTTTCCAAAAAGGAAGATGTCGATCTGGAGTCTCTGGTGGGCGGCGGGGGCAAAAAATATCTGCATTGTTCGTTGTGCAGCCATGTCTGGCGCTTTCCGCGCGACCTTTGCCCGAGCTGCGGCTCCAATGACGCGCAGCAGCGTGAAATTTTGTTTGTTGAAGGCGCCAGGTTCGAGCGTGCGGAGTTTTGCCACCAGTGCAAAGGCTATCTGCTGACTGTTGATTTTCGCGAAGTGGAGATGGAGCCCAACCTGCTGCTGGCGCCTGTGGCACTGATGCATCTGGACGTGGTCGCCCAACAGAAGGGTGGTAAACCCGTATATGAGGCGCCCTGGAATCGCTAACGGCTTGCAGCTGATACGGTTGTCTGTAGTAAGTAAAAGCAGTGTGTACGTTGCTGCCTTTTAATCAGTAACTTGCCACTTACTTTAGTTCAGTACAATTGCTAGTTAAAAAGCTCATAGTGCTTTAGAGAAAAATCTATTTTGTGAAGTTTCAAAGGACTGCTTTATGGAAAAAGCTTTCTATAAGAGAGTGATTCTGTAAAGCAGTCCAATTGTTATAAAACAAAGTAAGAAATTAAAGTGTATTACAAAAATTGTAATATGCTGTGGATGTTATGTCTATTTTTCTTGTTTAAAGTAACATAGTCCGTCATCAGGGGAATCAATTGAGCAGTAACTCTTTTCAAAATAATAATATGCCTTATTATTACTTGTATAATCCGATGGTTCCAAATTATGGCCTTTTGTGTTGAGAGTATTTCTTACAATGTCACATATTTTTGAAATATCATGAGGACCATAGTACTTGTTAAAGAAAATGCAATATCTACAGCACCACTTGTGTCCTGAAGATGTATACTTTTTAGAATTGTAGACTATATTTATAGTCATCTTGCTGCAATCCGCTGATAAAGCTGTTTTGCATGTGGCTATAGAAAAAATACAGACAACTGCTAACAGGACCACACAAATAGTCAAACATTTTATACCGGACATTTATATCCTCCAATTTTTAATTGCGATATTGGTTCTTTTTATTGAAAGTATATGGCAAGTCGATGGCAGCTATCGAAAAAACAGGTTACAAAGAGGCTTGGGTTGCCCTTAAAAGTGGTTGGACTAAAAGTATAGAAGGGGACACCACAGGCAGTTCATGTAAAAAAGGATCTGTCTACTTTTTGGAAGAATATCTGCTCGTCGTTATTCGCACAGGAGCCAAAACGATCTTTCGGAGTGCTCATCAGCCAGCCACGAGCGCGGACACCGTTGTGGAGTGCCGGAAATGTTATAGCTTCTGTTCGGAGAAATACGCCTCGATTTGAAGCCGACGTTGAGAAACAGGTAAAGTTGCAGGCAGTTAGATTACTATCTTTTCGAATCCACTATAAATATCTTGATAAAAGGGGCGTTGTTTGTCACAATTTAACTATGATAATGAAGATCATTATCAATTGATAAGGAGTCATTCATTACTTCGGTGACAAGTCCACCTATTTTGCCGGGGGAGTGAGCAGGTTTGTGCATAATATAGTATGATTTCAACCAACTATTCAGCGTGCAGAAGGTAGGGGACTGGATCTCATATTGTAACCGCGGAACAGGAACGTTCCATTCGGCGGCTTCGGGTGGATTGCAAATAGGCCTGTCCTTTTACCTTTTCCTGTGCTAGGCAACGACCATGGCACCTGTTTATTACGAACAAACCGACATCAGCGATTCTCTTACCCGCCTTCCGGCAATAGACTACCAGTACAGGGCGGACGCCCAGGCGCGTCTGAACGTACTCATGCCGCATTACAGTCAATCACTGGCTTTCGGAGGCGTGGTATCGGCGCTCGAACTGTCCAGGCATCTGGCCCCGCGCTATAAGAATGTGCGCTTTTTGTCGCAGCATCCCCTGGCGGAGACTCCCGACCCCGTCAACTTCGACGCCTGGGCTCCGGGATGCGATGTGGAAGCCGCGGACCTGTACACGGACAGCTTGCCCTGTCATCAGCGCGAAATCTTTTTCTGCACCTACTGGTCGACGGTCAAAGCCTGGGAGGTGTACGCCCGAATACAGCGTACGCAGAATCTGCAGCCCAACCCGTTCTATTATTTCATTCAGGACTATGAACCCGGATTCTATCCTTACGGGCACAAGCACGCGGACTGTCTGCAGACTTACAGCCACGGACCGTTGACCCACGCCGTGTTCAATTCGGGCGAGCTGGCCGCTTTTTTCAAAAGACGCGGCTTTTCCTTTCAAAAGGAACACGTGCTCCTGCCCTCGCTGCATCCTTTTCTGGCCGGGTACCTCGAACAGAACGGCCGGATGCTACCGCCCAAACCGGCGGACAAGGTGGTGATACTGCTCTACGGCCGGCCGAGGCAGCCGCGAAATTGTTTTCCGGTGATCATGGAAGGATTGTATCGCTTTTTCAGGGATATGCCCTCCAGGGAACGTACGGATTATCTGGTGATAAGCGCCGGCGCTGTGGACCAGCATGCGGACATCCAGCTTTGCCCAGGTGTGGCGGTCAAAGCCGTAGGGAAGCTGCCTTTGGAAAAATACGCCGCGTATCTGGGCTTTGCGCATGTCGGACTAAGCTTCATGGCTTCGCCCCATCCATCCTATCCGCCCCTGGAAATGGCCACTTTTGGTCTGGAAGTCATCACAAACAGTTTTGACGGCAAGGATTTATCAGCACAGCATCCGCACATTAGAAGTCTGGACTTTCCCTGCCCGCAGTTACTGGCAGAGGCATTGCCGGGCGCTGTTGCGCGCGCGCGCCAGCGCATGGGCAAAGAACAGCGGGCAGTTTTGCCGAAGAATATGAGTCCGTTGCCCTGGTCTGAGAATGTGGCCGGACTACAGCTGGAGACTCTTGCCCCAGCCGGTTAACACGCTGTTTTACAGCGTTTTTTACGTATTCGCGCCATGTCTTTTTTGGCGGACGCAATTGAAAAACGGGATAACTTACCTGTTGCGTGGGTGCGGCTTTTTCCTGCGTCTCCTCGGAGTCAGATATTTTGTTGAGATTTTGTAAGGAGTTTGCTGCTGTCAGAGAAAGGGGGGCCTTAGCTTAGTATAAGTCGTATGGCTCGGGTTGGAGTACGTCGTCTGGCTTTCACATCCGCAATCAGGAATGTAAGTGCCAAATGATTTTATTTAAAAGCCTTTCTTCGATCTATCTTGCCAGTCTCATTTCCTTGACCCTTGTTTTGTCTTTCGCTGGTATGGGCGTATGGGGTTATGATCAATATGTGAGTTTTCATGAAGAAGCGGAACAAATCAGCAATGAGTTTATTCTTGAAACTAAAAATACGTTGCGATTTGAGGTCGATAATCTTGTGTCAGTTATTGATGAGCGTATTTTCCACGAAAATGAACGACTTGAAAAAGCACTCTATGAGCAGACGCATGCCGTATATGGAAAAATACTGTCAATTTATGAGAACTCACGTGAGCACTTAACAGAATCAGAGCAGAAAGCATTATTGGTCAAAATTGCAGTTCCGGTCCTGCAGGCTGAGAACAAACAGACTCTTTTTATTCTGCAGGCAGATGGCTCCCCGCTTTATGGAAACACGCAGGCAATCCCTCCGGCAAAATCCGAACCGCAGGCACCCGGCCCACAGCAAGCGAAAATTTTCCAGGACGTTGCCCGATCTGCCAAGACAGAAAGGGAGGGGTATTTTTCCGCCGCTGCGGTTCCCGTAAATGAATCCGGCCCCCTGAAAGATCTGTTGATTTTTTATAAATACTTACCCCAACTGCAGCTGGTAATCGGGTCAAAAGGCTCCCCCGGCAACGTGGTCGCAGATATCCAGGCAGAAGTCCTTTCCTGGATTGCGATGCAGCGTTTTCGCAAGGGAGGGATTTTTTTATTTGCCCATACGATTTCAGGAGATCCCCTGATTTTTAAGGGAAACATATTGAAAGGGAAGGAAAATCTCAGCATGCGCCTGAGCGCGGCGCAGCTGGCTGTGGTGCAACAGCAGCAAAAGGCCGCAGAAACTCCGGAGGGCGGTTTTGTCCGGTATGTCAGGCAGGACACAGACGCCGGCAGGCCGGAAGAAATGCTCTCCTTCGTACGGGCCATCCCCGAATGGAATTGGGTGGTGGGAGCCGCCTGCTCTTTCAAGGATACCGAAACGCTTATCCATTCCAGACAGGAAGCCTTACGGGCCAAACTGTATGATGTCCTTGGGCGCGGAAGTCTGTTCACGGGCGGCCTGATGCTCGCCGTGCTGTTCTTTTCCTGGCAATTCTCCTCCTGGCTCAGACAACAGCTTGATGTCTTCATGAAGTTTTTTTCGACGGTTACGTTGGATAATCAGTTGATCGACCCGGATGTTCTTCCGTTGCAGGAATTCAAGGATCTGGCTTTTTCCGCCAACAACATGATCGGGACACGCTTCCGGACCGAAGAGTCCTTGCGGCGCAGCGAGGAGCAATACCGCCGGATAGTGGATACGGCTTTCGAAGGCGTCTGGTATCTGGATGCTGCATTCCGTACGCATTATGTCAACAGCCGGATGGCTGAGATGCTCGGGTATTCGCCCGGAGAAATGCTGGGGGAGACCATGGCCTCCTTCATCGACCCCGGACATCTGGCGGATCACGAGTCTGTCATGGCGGATCAAAGGCAAGGCCTGGATCGCATTTATGAGCGCTGTTTCAATCATCTCGACGGCAGAGTGCTTTGGGCAAAAGTTTCATCCCGTGTGGTGCATGACGCGCAGGGGAAATTCGCGGGTACTTTTGCCATGGTAACGGACATTACCGAACGAAAAGTCATTGAAGGAACACTGCAGTTTCTGGCGCAGGCTGGAAGCTCCATCCAGGCGGATGATTTCTTTCAGTCGCTTGCGCGCTATCTGTCTCAAACATTCGACATGGATTGTGTTTGTATTTTGCGACTGAATGCCGGGACGCTCCAGGTTTCACAACTTGCCTCCTGGCCGGAAAATTTTGAGTACAATAAAGAAGAGTGGCTGCTGCAGGCGCCCGGACTGGAGGTGTTGAAAAAAAACTACAGCTGCTATCCCAAAGGCGTGCAAAAGATTTTTCCGGGTATCCCCTTGTTTCGGGAAGTCGGCGTGGAATGCTTTGCGGGGGAGGTCCTTGTCAGTTCGCGCGGGGAAGCTATTGGGATGATACTGGTTGCCGGGCGCAAGCCCCTGGATTCCTCGGAGTTGCTGGAATCGGTCCTCAGGCTCGTTGCCGGGCGAGCCGCCGGAGAACTCGAACGGAGAGATTTTGAGGAGATGCTGGTTCAGGCCAAGGAAGCAGCGGAAAGCGCGTCGCAAACCAAGTCGGAATTTCTGGCGAACATGAGCCATGAAATACGCACCCCTCTGAATGGGCTGATGGGCATGATGCAGCTGCTGCAGACTACGCCTCTTGATGAGGAACAGAAAAATTACGTCGATATCGCGTTGATGAGTAATAAGCGCCTTACCAGTTTATTGACGGATATTCTCGACCTGTCGCGTGTGGAAGCAGGCCGGATGGAATTTTGCAAAGCGCCGTTCGACTTACGGGAGACGTGCGAAGAAGTGATTAATATGTTTCGTCCGACGGCTTCACAGGCGGATGTAGGGCTGGCATTTATCTGCGATGCCTCGGTGCCGCAACAGCTGGTCGGAGATGCGCAGCGCGTCAGACAGATTCTTTTCAATTTGGTCGGTAATGCTGTCAAATTCACCCAGGCCGGGAAGATTACGGTGGAAGCTGTTCAGCTGCAAACGTCTGCGTATTCGGAGCCGAGGGTTTTCATCAAAATTACGGACACGGGAATCGGCATTGCGGAAGACAAGCTGCGGGATATTTTTCAGCCCTTCAACCAGGTGGAAAATTCCTATACCCGGCGGTATCAAGGGGCGGGCCTTGGTCTGAGTATCGTTAAACGACTGGTGGAAATGATGGGCGGTGTTCTTTCGGTCGCGAGCGAGCCGGGTAAGGGAACAGCCTTTTATCTGAGTATTCCTTTTAATTCGGCCGGGAAGGCAGGACCTCATACACCGTCCGGAGTGATTGAGTCACTTAAAATGGTGGAATCGCAGGCCAAGGTGCTTGTGGTTGAAGACGATCCGATAAGCCGTTTTGTCATCAACCGTATGCTTGATAAGTTGGGCTATCAAGTTCTTGACGCCGGAGACGGACAACAGGCTCTGGAAGTCCTTCGAGAAAATGAAGTGGCCTTGATTCTGATGGACGTGCAGATGCCCATCATGAACGGGTATGAAGCTACCCGGATCATTCGTACGGATTCTGAGTTTCTGCACCTGGCGGATATTCCCATTATCGCCCTGACTGCCTATGTGATGGCCGGCGACAAAGAAAAATTTCTGCAAGCCGGAATGCATGATTATCTGCCCAAACCACTGGATGCGGTGGCCCTGAAGAAAGTCCTTGATGCCGTACTCGATCACAAAAAACCGGCCTTGGTTTCGTCAAGGAATACGGAACAACTGGCTGAATCCTGTTAAAATCCTCTGTTTATCCGTTTTATAAAAATAATTTATTTCAGACTATTATCTCAATTGGCAGCTTAAAGTCTGTTTTGGTATCGCTTTTGCTAAAAGTTCAGCATGGAGTCAAAATATAAGCTGGCGACATCGGGCTGTCGAATTGGTCTGTTATGCTTCCTGCAGTTCACATGGCTTATATTTGGGTTGTTACTCTCCGTATTTTTAAACTTTCAGTTTAGGGAGTCTTCCATGCCAGGTAAGCTGCTGTTGATTTCAGGTTTGTTATGTTGCTCCGTATTATGTTGGCTCCCTGCCAATGCCGGTACGCCGCGTTACGGCGTATTGCTCGGAACCTTTTCCGGCAAAATCCGGGGAGTTGAAGCCTGGAAAGAGCTGCAGGCTGACAAAGATTTGACAGGCGTATCCCTGGTGCTGGCAAAAAAGAAAAATGTTTATGACCACCGTCCGGGTTATGTGTTGATGGCCGGACCGTTTGCTTTTGCTTCCAAGGCGCAGCAGCTGGCAAAGCGTCTGGAGCGCTCCGGTCGACTCGTACGTTCGGCCGAATGGCCGCATCCAGGGGCCATGGTGGCTGTGTCCGACGACAAGGCAAAGTGCCGCCTGCCGGTAGCGCCTCCTGATCCGGAAAAGGACGAGGAGAAAATGAGCAGGACTCTGGCTGCTATGGAAATGGACGGAGGGTCGAAATTTAATTCGGATTTGTATTATGACGACAATTCCAATGAAGTGGGCAACGCGACAAGTATGGAACTACACGATGGCAAGTTTTCCAACAAATTGTATACGGATTTTGGTTCCGGAGATGATCTAGATTTGTCCGTCAGGGGGAAAGCTCTTGCCGAGACTCCTGTAGGAGACAGTAAAATCAGAGGCGTAGTGGATTACAGTGTCAATCATGTCGGTTCCGAACGCATCGCTTTGTCTCATGTCTGGCAACCCGACGACGTGTTGGAAACTGAAGTAGGGTTGGCTAGCGAAGTGGGAGGGAATCCGGAACGCAATGTCTTCGGCAGCGTATCCAGAGAAATCGCCGACGGTGTCCGGTTGACGCAGCGTATGGATGTTTATGAACGGGGGGAGATTAAAACCTTCTCCGGTATTGGAATCAAATTTTAAGAATCACCAAAATTCAGGTACGGCTCGACCGCTTCTGCTGCGAAATTCTCATTTGTGCCCTAGATTGTCATCAAGACAATACCCCTTGCTTTTTAAAGCAACCGCATTATTTTCTTCATCCTTAAGAGTCTGCGTAGTTCGTTTGTCCTCCTTCCATTGCGAGCGCCGAAGTCTTTAGCCCATTAAGCTGAACGGCGTTCGAATTGGACCTCTCAATCCTCATTTTTCCTGCACGCGGCTGCTGTTATCGGGTCGTCATATGCACGTAATACGCACGACATTCGAAAAAAGGAGTAACCTACCTCAGAACTCGGAGTCATTTGTTGACTCATCTTAAGGTTTGAATTTAACACTACGCGATAAAACTGACCGGTCAGTTTTCCGATTTTGTTTTTCGCTTTTGCCGGAGCAGAAAGACGAACAGAACCGGCCCTCTCATAAGGGTGATGAGATGAATAAAAATCAGAGCGACGACAAAAAAACAAGGATTCTTGATACGGCGTGTGAACTCTTCGCCAAGCATCCGTATCACAAAGTACTTTTGAGTGATGTGGCGCGGAAGGCCGCCGTCGGCAAAGGGACTCTCTATCTTTACTTCAAAAGTAAGGATGATCTCTACTACGGGGTCTTATTTCGCGGTTTCAGTATATTGGTTGAGAAACTGCAGCGTTTCATTGAAGCAAATGATCTTTCTGCGGAAGAACAGATGTCAGGAGTGATCAGGATTATCATCGAACGGCTTTACAATAAGACCATCAACATGGAGATGCTGGGTGGCACCATGGCCTGTCCGGTGACAAGCGAATGGAACGATAAGCGTATCGAATTATGGGGCATCGTTGAACTTGTTATTCGCAGAGGGGTGGAGCAGGGAGCGTTCGAGGACAGCAATCCGCGTCTCACTGCCCAATACATTCCTTCAATTCTACGCTCGGTCTGCATGTTCACTCCTGATAATACGGATATCAAAGCCATTTATGACCATGTCTGCGTCTTTGTCCTGCGGGCATTGGTAAAGAAAAATTGAAGTCAAAAATTTTTAGAATACTCTAAATCAACCTTTTTACTTTGAGAACGTGATGAACGAAACAAAGATGGAAAATCAGTCCGACGAGAAGAAGGCACTTGGCGGGCGCAACTCCGGTAGACGTAAAAAAATTTTGGTTCTTGCCGGACTTGTGGCCGGACTGGTGTTGATGGTCGTCGGATACCGGATGTATTTACAACTCATTTCGCATGAATCCACTGAAGATGCTTTTGTGGAAGCGCATGTAGTAACCATAAGCCCAAAGGTTGCCGGGCATGTGGCCCGCGTACCGGTTATTGACAACCAGAAAGTGGACAAAGGCGACTTGCTGGCCGAGGTGGACCCCAGGGATTTTCAGGTGGCTTTGGATATCGCCCAGGCGCAGTTGCAGTCCGCCAACGCCTCCAAAAAGGAAGCTGAAGCACTTGTTGCCGTTGCCAGAAATACCCTGGCTCAAAAAAAGGCTTCCTTGAATTCCTCTCTCGCTTCTATGGCGCAGGCTGAAGCCGGAGTGGCGGAAGTCAGAGCCAGTTACGATCGCGACGAACAGGATCTGCAGCGTTCCAAGAGGATGGCCAATGTAGGTGCCGTGAGTCGGCAGGAATATGACCACGCCCAGGCCGAAGCATCCATGAGCAAGGCCAAACTCAATTCCGCTCAGAAGCAGGTGGATACGGCCAACGCCCAGATTGTTCAGGCAAAAGCCGCTGTCAGCGGCGCAGAAAATGAGCTGCGGCAGGCGGAAGCGCAGGTTGACGTCCGTATGTCCGAAATGCAGGAAGCAGAAGCCGCTGTGCAACAGGCTAAACTCAATTTATCCTATACGCGCATTGTTGCCCCTTGTGCCGGATTTGTAACTAAAAAGTCAGTGGAGCCCGGTGCCTACGTCCAGGTGGGGCAAAAACTCATGGCCGTTGTTGGTGAGGATTCCTGGATTGTGGCAAATTTCAAGGAAACACAGATCTCCGACATGCGTAAAGGACAGCCTGTGGATATCGAAGTCGATGCCTATCCTGACGTGATTTTCACAGGGAAAGTGGATTCCATTCAGCGCGGGACTGGTTCGCGTTTCACCTTGCTTCCGCCTGAAAATGCAAGCGGTAATTTCATCAAGGTCGTGCAGCGTGTTCCTGTCAAAATCGTGCTTACCCACGGTAAATCCATTGGAGAATACCTCCTTGCTCCGGGTATGTCAGTCATTCCCACCGTGAACATTCGTTCAAATCCGAATGCTGCAGCACTCAGCTCTTCCCGCCATGATAAGCTTGCGACAGCCGTTCAATAACAGGATATTTCCTAAAAAGTGAATTCGTTTTGTCCGGTCGACGAAAATTTGAAAAATAAGCAGATAAAATGCACTATCGCGAAAATTTTGTTTCAGGCTCTCTGGTGTTTTCCCCTCTGAGCGATTGTAAGTCCGTGATTCTGACTGATGTTCTCGGTTTCGGTAATTTCTGATCATGTCGTCATTTAAAAATCCTGAAGAAATGTCTCCGGCCGAACGGTGGACCATTGCAGCCACTGTTGTTTTCGGCGCGTTCATCGCCGTAATGGATACCAGCGTCGTAAATGTTTCCATGCCGCATATGATGGGCAGTTTCGGCACTGACCTTTCCTCCATCACCTGGGTGGCGACCAGTTACAGTATCGCTGAAATTATTATGGTCACCATGGCCGGATGGTGGAGCGCTCTGCTTGGCCGTAAAAATTTCTATTTGGCCTCCTATGCCATATTCACACTTGGTTCCATTCTTTGCGGAACGGCGACCAGTTTTCCCCAGATGATTGCTTACCGGGTTCTCCAGGGCATCGGAGGCGGAGCGCTCATTCCCATTTCACTGGCCATATTGCGCGAAACCTTCCCCCCCAAGCAGCAAGGCATGGCCATGGCTCTTTACGGCATGGGGGTGGTGCTGGCGCCTGCGCTTGGCCCTGTCTGCGGCGGCTGGCTCACGGATACCTGGGGCTGGCCGTGGATTTTTTACATCAATCTTCCTGTCTGCGCGGGAGGCATGTTGCTGACTATGAGGATTGTACATGACCCTCCTTATCTGCGGCGCGGCATTCAGTCGGTGGACTGGTGGGGCATCCTATTACTGACCGTTTTCCTGACGGGATTGCAGATCATACTGGAACGCGGACAAGAGGAACAATGGTTTGATTCTTCCCTGATCATTTACTGGACTATTGCCACAAGCGTTGCCCTGCTTGCACTGATTTTTTGGGAATTGCGTGCCAAGGAACCGGTGATCAACTTCCGGGTGCTGAAAAACTGGAATCTGGTTCTCGGGTCGACGATGGGACTCATTTTCGGTGTTTCTTTGTTTGGAACGACGTTTGTTCTCCCTCAGTTCACACAGCAGATTCTGGGGTATTCGGCGTATGAGTCCGGTCTGGCCCTGATGCCGCGGGCAGTGGCTCTTATGTTGTTCATGCCCGTGTCGGGCTGGCTGTATCCGCGTGTAGGAGCTAAACCGCTGGTTCTGGCCGGAATCGCCATCATCATCTGGTCCTACTATGATCTGACGCAGTTGAGTATTCTGGCGGGATACGTTGATTTGATTCCGCCGTTGATCATTATGGGGGTCGGCATGCCGGGCATGTTCGTACCGCTGAGCGCTGTATCCCTAAGTACCGTGGATAAAAGCCTTATGACGGATGCATCCAGTTTTTATACCCTGGCCAGACGCGTTGGCGGCAATGTCGGTTATAGCGTCGTCGCCGTTCTCCTCGACCGTAGTGAGACCATCCACCGTGTGCAGTTGGCGGAGCATATCAGCGCATTGGATCCGACCACCCAGGAAACACTCAACAATACGATAAAAACTTTGAAAATTCTGGGTGTGGAAGCGTTGCATGCCACCAAGCTGGCGTACGCGCTGCTGGAACAGAAACTCGTAAAGCAGGCCACCATGCTTGCCTATAACGACATTTCGTTTGTTTTCGGCTGCCTGTTTTTTATTCTGATTCCCATGGCATTCATGCTGCCGAGCGCAAAAAAAAGACCTCAGCCGGCAAAGGCAGGGTCGGAAAAGCCCGTTAAGTCCTGATCACAGGTACGTCCGTCCAGCTTTCGTCCTAATCAATTGCGGTCTCATTTTCAAAAGGATTTTAAGCGGATCATGAATTCAAATCAGTTTTTTTGAATGGCTACATTGATTTTTTAGCGGCAATTAAGATAGGAAAGGAAATCTTTACGGGCGCAGTTTTTTAAGGAATTTTCTTAATGCGTTGTAATTGATAGGGATAATTAAGTTCTTTTCGAATCAGTTTGGAAGCGACCGGATTTTTTTGTGGCGGGATGGCTTCGAATCGTTATTCAATGATGATTTAGAAATAATGATACTTGTAAAAATGTATTTTTTGCACGGTTGTTATCAAGAAATATGGCAGGTGATATTTTGCAACAGCTTGGAATAAAGGCGCATCGTTTACAGCGGCTGGCGCGTATTTTTTTAAAGCCTGGCGTAATCCGTTCTGTGGGGCGTATGGAATACCGCCGTGCATTTGGCATTCCCAGAGATAAAAAAAATCGTCTGGGATTCAGCGCCTGGCCCACCAATGTGACTCTTGCTTTGACCTATCGTTGTAATCTTCGTTGCGTCATGTGTCGCCAGATCAAGCAGGAAAATCTGCATGATAACCCGGCTCCCTGGTATGATACAAAAAATGAAATGGCGCCGGAGCAGTGGATCAACATTCTGGAACAGGTCCGCCATTTTCACCCGGTGATATATCTTACCGGAGGCGAACCCACTTTGTATCCGCATTTTCTGGAAGTCGTCACAGCGGCCAAAGCCATGGGATTGTTCGTGCAGTTACAGACCAATGGAACCAGGCTGGAAAAACTTGCGGACGATATTGTCAGACTGGGCATAGAAGCCGTGACCGTTTCCGTTGATGGCCCGCCGGCTGTGCACGATCACATCCGCAACGTGCCTGGCTGCCATGACCTTATTCGTCGTGGTGTTGCCGCATTGCATACGGCACAAAAGAAATATAAGCGTGCAAATCCACTGATTTCTTTCAATTTCACCATATCCAAAGATAATTATCCGTACATGGTAGAGGCTGTGCACGAAGCCCACAAAATGGGTGTGGACGCACTGCAGTTCCAGCATACTATGTTCAATACGCCTGAAAACGTTTGCAAGCATAACGAATTTTTTGGTGCGGATCGGAATGTCTTCAGGAATGTGAAAATTCTTCAACCCTCCATTGGTCCCTATTCCTTTTATGAAAGTAAAATAACGGAAGAGGACATCCCCGCTATTCAGGCATCTCTGGATAAAGCCCGGAAAGCCTGCAAAGAACGCAATATGATTTTGACGGTGATGCCTGATATCCCCAAAGAGCTGCTCAAACCCTATTACCTCGATATCAAGCATCCCTTTGTTCATACGGGCTGTAATTTTTTCTGGAAAACCATCCGGGTTACCCCGGACGGCAACTTTTCGCCCTGCCTGAACTTCACCCTCGGCAATTTCAAGGAACAAAGCGTGGCTGAACTCTGGAATAATGAAAATATGCAGGAACTGCGCAGATTTTTTGTGGACAGAATTGCTCCCGGCTGCGCCAGGTGCTGCCAAAGGAGTTTCAATACGGCCAGCAGGGCCTTTTAAAAGAGGGCTAATATATTGCGGCAGTTATGCGGGGAGCCTGCTGCTTGTTGTCTGCTGCAAGGCAAGCTGACTGGCTTTTTCCGCATGAACTGCCGCAATTGGTTTGTTTCCGCTTACTGGCTTAGGCCTGTTTCAACTCTTCAATAAGTTCGTTCAGCTTGTCGACCTGCTCGGATAGTTCTTGCAGGGATTCTGAAGAGGCATGAACGTATTCCATGTTCTCCGTTGTCACTTGATTGATTTCCCCCACCGACAGGCTGATTTCTTCGCTGGTGGCGGATTGTTCTTCTGCTGCGGTGGCGATTCCCAGGACCTGTTCCGCGGTTTGGACGGCCATCTTCACGATTGCGCTCAGGACTTCGCCGGATTCCTGCGAAAGCCCCAGGGCCGTATTGAGACTTTCCAGTGACTGGTCTACCGATTGTATGTTCTGTTCTGCTGCAGATTGTATGGTGTTGATTGAGTTTCCCACTTCCTTGGTGGCGTTCATGGTTTTTTCGGCAAGTTTCCGGACTTCATCCGCAACAACGGCAAAACCTCGCCCGGCTTCTCCAGCCCTTGCGGCTTCAATGGCCGCATTTAATGCGAGCAGGTTGGTTTGGTCCGCGATATCTTCAATGACGGTCATGATATTGCCGATTTCTTCGGTTTTCATGCCAAGGGCATCCATGCTTTGCTTGAGATCCTGTGTCTGACGATGCGTCAACCGCATTGCTTGCAGAGAGTCGTCCACTTTTTTGGCGCCTTTTTGGGCATTCTGTTTGGATTCCTCGCCAAGGCTCGCAGCCTGGCTGGAATTTTTGGCTACTTCAAGAACGGTTGCGTTCATCTCTTCCATGGCCGTGGCGGTGCTGGCGATCCGTTCGGCCTGGACTTCCGATCCATGGCGTATATTCTCGGATTGTTCATTAAGATGTCCGCAGGAAGAAGTAAGATTTTCAACCACAGCTTCGAGCCTTCTTGCCGCAGTGCGCAGGCCTTCACTTTTTGCACTTTGCGCCTGCTTCAGCGCTTCTTCCGCTTTTGTCGTGGCTTCCATGGCTTCTGTGGCCTTTTTTTCGGCAATTGCGCTTTGCTGGGCTATTTCTTCATGATTAGCCTTGAGCGTCTTGGCCATGCTGTTCAGCGCGTTGCTCAATTCGGCTATTTCGTCTTTTCCTTGGGCATTCAGGTTGATGTTGAGATCTCCATTCGCGATCTGCGTGGCAGCGGAGGTGCTTTTTCTGACTCCCATGGAAATACGTTTTGAGAGGAAAAAAGCAAGGAGCAGGGAGATCAGAATAAAAACGGCTGCAAGGATAATGAAGACGAGAACGGTTTGATCGATTGATGCATTCATACTGGAAATGCTTTTCTCAACCAGGCTGGCCTCTGATTCACCAAGCTTATCAATGGCATCGCGCATTGTAGTGAAGCTGGCGTAACTATTTTCTGTGTCTACTTCTATGGATCGGTTCTTTGTAAAATTGGAAAGGGAGAGGTCAACAACAGTCTTAGCAGCTTTTTCCCACTTGGAAAAATGTTCCAGGAAGTCTTTCATAATGGATAGAGCTTCGCCTCCGGCAATTTCTGCACCCTCTGTTACCCGCTCTTTTACCTGTTTCGCATTTTCGACAAAAGCATCAGACTGTGTCTTGAGAATTTTTTCATTTTTAGTACCCGATGCGAGGATCTGCCCGACGTACGCCTGGTAGGCATCCCTGTCTCCATTGAGTACGAGCATTACCGCTTTTTCAAGCTGAATACGTCTGCTTTCCTCAAGATACTTGTCAGCAAGCTGTTCACTGATTAGATTTCCTATCGCATCGATATCATTGCGCATAACTTCAAACAGATCTAAAGCAGTGGAAGCGGCGGCGTGCCGCGCGTTATTCTGCGAAAGCGTTTCCTCCGCAAGCGCGAGTACGTTATCATTGAATTTTTTCCAGCTATTATATTGAGTTGTAAAATTTTGAAAATCATTTTGCATGGAAGAAGTAAAACGTTTGCCCGGCTCGTTTATTCTGTCCCATGTCTGTTGCAGATTGGTAGCAAGATCATTTTTTTGTTGTTCCAATATTTCCGCCGTATCAGCATCTATTACCATTTCCAAAGCTCGTTGCGCTTGATACGCGTCACGGTCTCCGTTAATCATTGTTGCTCTGTCAAGGTGTAGTGTATTAGTAACTTGAATTTCATTTTTAAGATTCCAAAAGTTCACTAGACCAATGATGGAAATGGCGAGCAATGCGCTGATGGGCAAACCTACCATCAAGAAAAGTTTGTACTGAATTTTCATAAATACTCCTGGTCCTACCTTTTTTTAAGCATTTCAGAAACATGGCCCCCTTTCTGAACGCTTAAGGATTACTGATAATTCGCAGTCCACACATAGACCCCCATAAAAAAATATGGTGGACCGCATGATTATAGGTATGGATGGAGATATTATGTTATCATATTTCTACCCTTGTAAGTCTGACATGGCAGGGGGCTTTTTGCTCCGAGGGCACTTGCGAGCAAATACGCAATGTCAGTGATTACTTGAATATCTGGTGAAAATTTTCAAATAATAGTATTTTCTGGTTGTATATTTTAATAAATACCATAATTTTTAGTATAAATAAACCTAATTTGTCAAAAAAACTTAACAATAAGTATGGCCAGACTATAGTCCGCCTTCTTTATATCACTGTTGTATGGAAAGCATTAGGATATCCCACTGTACAGTAAAAGACAACTCAAAATAGATAGTTTTAATGAATCTTAGGATATTTTGGGAAATTTGGTGATCGTTGCAGATAAAAAAAATTGTATATTACAGAAGTGAGATGAGAGAACTAGAGTCTTTTGGTTGTGTTGTAAGAAATGTCAAAAAAGAATTGTTACAGGGTAGGGAGGAATTACTGTAATCTACAGTCGACCTCCGCATTTTTTACAAAAAACTGCGTCAGGGGCATGCCCTTCAGCCCCGCATACGGGGCATGCCTGAGTGGTAATGCCGCCTTTGGGCATACGGGACATTTCCGCGGTGACAATGCCGGTTGGCACGGCGATGATGGCGTATCCGAGTATCATGATGCAGGCTGCTACAGCCTGCCCCAGACTGGTTTTGGGAGAGATGTCGCCGTATCCCACGGTGGTCAGGGTGACTACTGCCCAGTAAATGCTGGTAGGGATACTCGTGAATCCGTTGGCTTCCCCTTCTATGACGTACATCACAGATCCGAATATAACCACCAGAGTGAGAACGGCGCTTAAAAAGACGAGTATTTTGCGTTTGCTTGCACTGAGCGCCGTCATCAGTGCTTGTGCTTCTCCCACGTAGGACACCAGTTTTAGCACGCGAAAAATCCGCAACAGGCGCAATACCCGGATAACCAGCAAGTAATGCGTACTGTAAAAAAACAGGCTCAGATACGTGGGTAATACGGCCAGGATATCGACCACACCGAAAAAGCTTACGGCATAGCGCCAGGGGCGACGAACGCAGATTAGTCGCAGAATCAGTTCCACTGTAAACAGCAGAGTAAACGTCCATTCGGCGAAAAACAGCGCCTTCCCGTAAGCTTCCCGCAGGCTCGGAGTGCTGTCCAGCATGACGACAAGTACAGAAAGCAGAATGGATACGATTAAAGCCAGGTCAAAAAACTTGCCGGCGGGAGTATCTGCCTCAAAAATGATTTCGTGCAATCTCAGCCGCCAGGAAACCGCCTGGTCGGGACGATGGCTGGGCATGAACAAACTCCTTTCAGCCGGTTTGATGGCCGGCCCTCTGGTCGGTTTAGGTGTTTCTGCTTTCCCTTTTGCATAAAAACGTGGGGGAATTGTGCAGATTCAGATTCCGGCCTATCGCCTGAAAGCGGCCTCCATGAGTTGTTCGGTGAGTCCCCCGGTGCCGCCGGGTGTCCGGTCGAGTACGGCTTTCCACACTTCATCGGACTCCATGCAGAAATACAGCTGATTTCCATGGGGATCAAAACCGTGACGCCGCAGAGCATGAACGATCTGCCGATATTGCGCAACCCGCAACGGGCGCAGCAGCCGTTGCTTGTTGTCCATTCCATTGATGAATTCGTTGTAAAGATAAGAAGGTCCGCGGCCGGATGTGCGCGAGCGCTCGATTGCGGCCTTGAGATCCGGCATGAAACGAAAACTGCCCAGGCTCATGTAGGCGATGTCTTCCGGCCGCAGATAGTCGAAAATCATGTCGACAATAGCCGGATAACCATCCGTGGGATTATCCCACCCCGGGTAGTGCAGGATGGGGTCGAAATGCAGGCAGACTTTGAATCCCAGCGCCGCGCATTCTTTGGCGGCGGACAGGCGTTCTTCCAGAGAAGAGGCAAGACCTTCCTCCTTGCGGGTCATGGCAGGAGCGTTCAATGACCAGGCAGGGAGAACCAGCTCAGGATTGCGCGCGGCGTCCAGCCAGGAAAGATCTACAACTTTGCTTTTCAATTCGAGCCGTACGTTGGGATAGTCGGTCAGGAAGCCCACCAGGTCCGTACTGTATCCGGTAAGACGCTCGAGCGCCAAAGAGTCCGTAAATTCTCCGGTGCCCACTCGGTAGCGCAAGGCGGGGTTGGCTCTGAATGCCGCGTCAAGTTCCTTGAAAAGATCTTCCTGATTGGCCCAGACTTTCAGCACCTGGTCCTGGAAATACGCCTGGAGGATGCAATACGAGCAGCCCACAGGGCAGTTTTCCCCAATGTGCAGAATACGGTACCCGCAGCAATTGTAGACCCGGGTTCCCGGACAGAACCGGAGGAAAGCGCCTTTGTAGTGTTTGAGATACAGAGCATGGCCGCCGCATGCTGCGGCTTTTTCAGCTTCAGGCGGTCCGTCGAACCAGGGAAGGTCGCTGAGTCTTTCGCGCAGTCGGCTGTAAAGAGGCGTACGTTTGGCCTCCGGATCGGCCCAGACGCTTTTGATGGTACGTAAATGTCTGGGCAAGTTTTCAGGACTGCTCACTGCTCGCCTCCGCTGGTTTCTTCTTCTGCAAGGTTCCAGATAGTTTCCCAAAGTTCCAGTAGCGACATCCGTTGCAGTTCATCGCGTGCTTTTTCCAGGTCAGCCCTGCATTTTACCTGTGTGGCAAGCTGCAATGTCGGAGATTCGAATTGCTGCGTATGGTCTATACGCCAGGAAGTGCCCGCGGCAAGCGACTTGACCAGGTTGTTGAAACGCTTTTGGAGGCGGAGTAGTGTGGGGTAACGAAGTGAACGGGTTTTGGCGAGCAGCCGCTCGGTTGCGTCTTTGGGAGAAAGTCCGGATTCAAGCACGTCCTGGAGCACATTGCTGAGACCGGCATGTTGCAGCAACGACGTGATGTCGCTTTCCGAGCCCAGTGCGGTTTCCCTGAGCATGGTGCAGAACTGCAGTGCGGCACTTCGCGACCAGCCAAAGGCGGCGAAAAAAGGTTCCAGGCTCCGGCGCTCGTGTTCCTGCATACGCTCCAGTTCGTCGACGAGATCTATGGGGAGGCGTCCTTCCAGCAGATGGCTGTTATAGGGATCGTCAGCGGGGAAACACCGGCTCCAATTGAGCAGGCGGCGCCAGCCGCGGCTTTTGGCCGCAAGACCGAGCCGTGGAGGCAAGACGCTTTCAAGCCTGGAAGGTTCGAGCCGCGGCACAAGGAAGCGCAATGCCGCAAGGGCCATTGCCACATCCGGCTGCGACTGTAAGGAAGCTGCCGCACTGGAATTGCTGTCAAGGTACAGCAGACAGCAGTGAACTTCGTCCGCCTCGATTTCCATGGCTAGGATATCCTGTTGCAGTCCGGCCAGGGCCTTGACCCGGGCGGATCCGCATACGAGCAGGAATTCGGGGCCGTTTTGCCTGTTTTGATTGCGTACGACAAGGACCGGGCTCAACTGTCCGAGCGTCCGCAGGGACTCGGTCAAAAGGGCGGAGGGATTTTTTGTCTGCAATATCCACGGACAGTCAATGGCAATTGCTGTGGCTGGCAGAGAAAGGAGGTTTGCCATATTTGTTACCATATTATTTTGTTTTAATAATTTCATGTAGATAGTTCGAGGGTGCCTGGAACCGCAGTGGTTAGCACTTGACAATGTTCTCGAGCTCTTTCTATTTCTATCCGATTCACGGATTGTATACCATAGGGAGTTACGCTCCTAAAATATTCCGGGATTGGTGTCGAGGGCAATACAACAACGTAATCATACATAACGAGGAGTAGTAGATGGCCAAAGCGCTGGATTCGCAAAGGACATACGCGATCATAGGCGCCGGCGGATGCGGTAAAACATCCCTGGCGGAGATGCTTCTTTTTCAAAGCGGTGTTATCAACCGGTTGGGAAAGATTGAAGAAGGAACGACCTCGCTGGATTACGAGCCCGAGGAGATCAAGCGCCGCGGCAGCATTCAGCCTGGTTTCGCTCAATTCGATTGGGCCAAAAATCCCCATTATCTGATTGACGCTCCCGGCGACGGGAACTTCAACGGTGATCTGGAGTTTCTTCTGATCGGCGCCGACGCAGTGGTTTTTACCATTGATGCGGTTGACGGCGTACGTCCTCTGGCGAAAAAATATTGGAAACTGGTAAAAAAGGCGGATCTGCCTGCAATTGTATTCATCAATAAGATGGATCGTGACCGGGCGGATTACGATATGGCTTTTCAGGGGCTCGGCAGCATGCTGGGCATGAAGACCGTACCGTTGTTCGTGCCTATCGGCCAACAGGAGAATTTTAAGGGCGTCGTGGACGTCTTTGCCAATACCGCCTACATGTTCGAGGCTGAGGGAAAATTCAGTAAAGCCGACATTCCTGCCGATATGGCGGAAGAGGTTGAAGTCATTCGGGAAACCGCCATTGAAAACATTGCTGAAAGCGATGAAGAACTCATGGAGAAATACCTTGAGGAAGGCGAACTGACTCCTGAAGAGATCAGCAAAGGCTTGCGGATCGGCGTTCTTTCCGGAAACCTGGTGCCCGTTTGTGTCGGTTCCTCTCTTGAAAATCAGGGCGGCGCACAGTTGCTGGACGCCATACAGGCCCTTTTCCCTTCCCCTTTGGAGCGGAAAAAAAGCTGGCAGGACGAAAAAGGGGAAGAGCGTGCTTCTTCTCCGGATCAGCCGGTCGCAGCGTTTGTCATCAAAACAATTGCCGACCCTTTTGCCGGACAGCTTAATGTATTTCGCGTTCTTTCCGGTACGTTCAATCCGGACAGCACCTATAAAAACGTCAATAAGGATGAGCCCGAGCGAGTGGGCCAGCTGCTGTTGTTGACCGGCAAGACACAGAATCAGACCAAGGAGCCACAGGGGCCGGGCGCTATTTTTGCTGTAGCCAAGCTCAAAAATACGGACACCGGGGATACTTTCTGTGAAGAAAAGGGCACCTTCAAGCTGGAAGCGCCCAAGCTTCCGCCCACTTTGATTACGTACGCACTGGCGCCCAAAGAAAAGGGCGATGAAGATAAGGTCTACAGTGCGGTGCACAAACTTTTGGACGAAGATATCACGCTTAAGCTTGCCCGTGATGAGGAATCCAGCGACATCCTGCTTTCCGGCATGGGACAGATGCACATCGAGACCTCCGTTGAACGTGCAAAACGCCGCTACAAGACGGAAATAGTCCTCAAGGCTCCCAAAGTTCCCTACAGGGAGACCATCAAAGGCAAAGCCGAAGTCCAGGGGCGTCACAAAAAGCAGACCGGTGGTCGCGGCCAGTTCGGCGATTGCTGGATCCGCATGGAAGCGCTGCCTAGCGGCTCGGGATACGAATTCGTCGATGCCATCGTAGGCGGCGTCATTCCCAGGCAGTACATTCCTGCCGTTGACAAGGGGGTCCAGGAATCTGCCCAGAGGGGCTATCTGGCCGGCTACCAGGTGGTCGATTTCAGGGTAACGCTCTATGACGGCTCTTTCCACAACGTGGACTCTTCAGAAATGGCTTTTAAAGTTGCCGGTTCGCTGGCCTTCAAGAAGGCTATGGAAAAATGCAAACCTATTTTGCTTGAACCCATAGTTTTGCTTACCGTGACCATTCCTGATGAAAATATGGGCGATGTAATCGGCGACCTTTCCAGCCGTCGGGGCAAAGTTCTCGGTTCGGATGCGGAAGGCGGCGTTACCGAAATCAAGGCCCACGTACCCATGAGCGAGGTCCTGCGCTACGCTCCTGACCTGCGCTCCATGACGGGCGGACAGGGAACGTTCATCATGGAATTCGACCACTATGAGGAAGCACCTCCCCCAGTAGCGGAAAAGGTTATTGCGGAGAGCAAAAAAGACGAAGAATAACTGTCTGTAAACGCGGGCTCCGTTTGGCGGAGCCCGCGTATCCTTTCCGAGTTAAGCCAGCCTGTTTTTTACGACTAACGATTATTTTGTGGCTTTTTTCAGCCGGATGGACTAGGCTCTTTTTTGTTTGACGAGCGGTCCGGTCTATGTTTCCTTCATTACCACTGCTGGGTGAGCACTTCTTACAGAGTCTTATAGCGTATGCTGCACACGATTTTTTTTGTAATTATATTTATACCTCTCACTCTTTTTCTATCCGTCAGTTCCATTATTTTGGGACCTCTGGACAAGCGAGGCCGCACGGTGGCATGGGTGGGACGGGTCTGGAGCTATGTGGCTCTGAAAGCGGCGGGTATCCGTTTGGAGGTTGATGCTTCGGAATTTCCGAAAGACAGGACCATTGTCTTTATGGCCAATCATCAAAGCCTCCTGGATATTCTGGTGCTTTTTCGGGTTTTACATCCGTACCGGGTCTGCTTTGTGGCCAAGGAAAGCCTGTTTACCATCCCCATATTCGGTTTGGGAATGCGTAAAGCCGGCCACGTGGCTATTGATCGCTCCAATCGTCGTAAGGCGATGAAAAGTATTGAGGAAGCAGTGGAACGTACGCATTGGGGGCGTTCGATTATCGTCTTTCCTGAAGGGACGCGCGCAAACGACCTGAACCAACTGCAGGATTTCAAGATAGGTGGCATGGTTATCGCCCTCAAGGCTGACCGTCCCATAGTCCCTGTAGTGCTTACCGGTACCGGCGCCATTCTCCCAAAAGGCCGGTCTACACCTCTGCCAGGCAAACATACGGTTCGGGTGCGGGTGCTGCCCGTTATCGAACCAGGGAAGTACACTCTTAAGGAACGGGAAAAATTGATGCAGGATTTGCACGAAATAATGCAGAAAGCCTACGCGGAGTTGATCGCATGAGTGCGGCAGCAGGCCAGGTAACGCTTACCCCTTTAGGGGGGTTCGGAGAAATAGGTCTTAATTGCATGGTTCTCGAAACTGAGGAGGATATGCTGGTCATCGATTGCGGGTTGATGTTTCCCGATGACTACCTTCTTGGTGTTGATGTGGTTATTCCTCGCTTTGATTATATTCTGGAACACAAGGACAAGCTGCGCGGCATCATCCTCACACACGGGCACGAAGACCATATCGGCGCGCTTCCCTGGCTGATGAATCACCTGGATACACCGCTTTATGGTTCGCGTTTTACTCTGGCCCTGGCGGAAAACCGGTTGCGGGAACACGGTCTGGACAAATACACCACCTTCCACTCCGTGAAATCCGGTGAGCGGATAGAATTTGGTCAGCTGGCCTGTACCTTCATCCGGGTTTGCCATTCGATAATTCAGGGCTTCGGCCTGGGAATCGAAACTCCCGCCGGCACCATCGTTCATACCGGTGATTTCAAGATCGACCTTGATCCCAGCGGGGGCAACTATACGGACATGGACTCTTTCCGGGCTTTTGGTGAAGCCGGGGTGCAGCTGCTGCTTTCGGACTCGACCAATATCGAGCGCGAAGGGCATTCACTGGGCGAAAGCGAGATAGAAGGAACGCTCGCGGAAATTTTCGAAAATGCGGAAGGCAGGATTCTGGTCACGCTTTTTTCCAGCCATATCCAGCGGATGCAGGAAGTATTTAATATCGCCGCACGTTGCGGCCGCAAAGTTGCCGTCAACGGTCGCAGCATCATGACCAATATTGAGACAGCTGTGGCCTTGGGATTTATGACCTTGCCCAACGGTGTGTATGTGGGGCTGGAAGAGGTGGCGCAGCTGCCTGACGAAAAAGTCGTCCTTCTGGTCACCGGATCGCAGGGGGAACCGCTTTCCGCTCTGACACGCATCGCGGCGGGAGAGCACAAGCAGCTGAACATTCATCCGGGTGATACGGTCATATTGTCCTCACGCTTTATTCCGGGAAATGTCAAAGCCATTACCAGGGTCATTAATAATCTCTATCGCCTGGGCGCCGAGGTGCTTTACGAGCGCGTGGGGGCTATTCATGCGTCCGGCCATGCCTACCGGGGAGAGCTGAAGCACATGATTGAAACGGTCCGGCCGAAATTTTTTGTGCCGGTACACGGAGAATACCGCCATCTTGTCAAGCATTGTCGTCTGGCCCAAGAGTGCGGCGTGCCGCCCGAGCGGGCAATTGCTCTGGAAAACGGCAACCCGCTGACCCTGTACAACGGCGGGGTGCGTTTTGAAGAAAAAGTGCCCGTGGAGTCGATTTATGTAGACGGCAAGGGTGTTGGAGACGTGGGTCACACGGTGTTGAAAGAGCGTCAACTGCTGGGCGGGGGAGGACTTGTTCTGGCTTCCATGGTCATAGAAGAAGAGTCATGGGAAATTATCTACGGGCCTGAAGTGGAGTCCAAAGGGTTTGTTTTCGAGCAGCATTACAGCCATATTCTGGAAGATGCCCAGTGCATTATTCTGGATATTTTTGAAAATATTCCCCCTGGTGAAGTCGTCAAACTCAAAGATCGTATTCGTTCCTCCCTGCGGAGATTTTTCAGGAAAGTTCTTGAGCGGGATCCCGTGGTTCTCCCTGTCGTCATTGTCGTATAGTTGCGTTCTGTTTTTTTTGATAAGAATTAGACATTATTCTATGAGCCTGTTATCCTGTTCGGAATTCCCGAACCTCAATCCCTTTGGAGCCAGGATTTATGCGCGTTCTCAGAGTACGTTATGACGATAAGATTTTCTATGCATCCCTACATCGTTCGACGAATGAGCAAGGCGATCAGAAGTTGGAAGTGTATTGTCTGAACAAGGAACTGGGAATTGAAGATCTCATTCCGCTGCCGCAGGTTCAAGTTTTGCCGCTTGTGATGCCCACCAAGGTTGTTTGCGTGGGGTTGAATTATAAAAAGCACGCGGAAGAGATGAACAAAGCGCTTCCTGAAGAGCCGATGCTTTTTTTGAAGCCTCCGACGGCTATCATCGGCATCGGTCAGCCGATTATTCTGCCCCGTGATGTCGGGAGGGTGGACTATGAAGGCGAACTGGTTATAGTCATAGGCAAGACTGCCCGGCACGTTTCCATTGAAGAGGCTCCGAAGCATATTTTTGGTTTCACCTGCGGCAACGACGTAACCGCGCGCGTGTTACAGAAAAAAGATATTCAATACACCCGTGCCAAAGGGTTTGATACGTTTGCGCCGATCGGTCCGTGGATCGAAACAGAAGTGGAGAATCCGTCGGATTTGACGTTGCGGACTCTGGTCAACGGTGAGGTTCGCCAGGAGAGCAGTACGTCCGACATGATTTTTGAGCCGAACACTATCTTGAGCTTTGTCTCTCGTGTGATGACGCTGCATCCCGGCGATGTCATATTTACAGGTACGCCTTCGGGCATCGGGCAGCTGTCCCCGTCTGATGAAGTTCGGGTGGATATCAGCACCGTGGGAACCCTGATCAATACGGTGGAGGAAGAAGGTTTTTTGACGGAAGTCCCGCAGGTGAATGATATAAGTACTCTTCAGTAGCCGGTATTTGCAGCCGGTATAACTTCGATCGCGTATTGGTGCGCCTCAAGTCCGCATACGGGACTATGCTTGCAATGTGTCTGAATTTGACGTATCCAATCTCGTTTTCATCCCGCACATTTCGGTTTGTTCTGGGTGCCGCCACGGTGGCGGAAGGAAGAACGTTGCGCCGGAATGGAGGAAATAACCCATAGTTAAGGAGTGAGTCTAATGGCTTATGTAACCATGAAACAGATGCTGGAAACCGGCGTACACTTTGGTCACCAGACCCGTCGCTGGAATCCGAAGATGCGGCCCTACATTTTCGGGGCCAGAAACGGCATTCACATTATCGACCTGCAGCAGACCGTCAAGCTGTTCCAGGTGGCCCACGACAAAGTGGTGGACACCGTGGCCAAGGGCGGCAAGGTCATTTTTATCGGTACCAAAAGACAGGCTCAGGAAGCCGTCCGCTCGGAAGCCGAACGTTGCGGCATGTACTATGTCACCAACCGTTGGATGGGCGGTACGCTGACCAATTTTCAGACTATCCGTAAGAGTATCGACCGGCTCAAAAAGCTGGATCAGATGTTTGAAGACGGCACCATGGAGCGCTTCACCAAAAAAGAAGTGCTGCAGTTCTCGCGTGAACAGGAAAAGCTGCTCAACGCTCTCGGCGGTATCAAAGATATGGACGATACCCCGCAGCTGGCTTTCATCGTTGATCCCAAGCGTGAAGAAATTGCCGTCAGCGAATGCCGCAAACTGGGCATCACCATCTGCGCCGTGACCGATTCCAACTGTGATCCGGACAAGATCGATTACATCATTCCCGGCAATGACGACGCCATCCGCGCTATCAAGCTTTTTGTCTCCCATATCGCTGATGCTTGTATGGAAGGACTGGCCCTGCGAAAGGAACAGGCCGCAGCCGACAAGGATGAAGAAGTGTTTGAAGAAAAGCCCGCTGTAGCAGAGGCCGAGCCTGAAGTGGCCGAGGCGGATGCTGATACTGAAGCTGAGTAAATATATTACGAACCAGAAGATATAAGGAGAGTTGGGACATGGCAATCAGCGCCCAAATGGTCAAGGGCCTGCGTGATAAAACAGGCGCAGGGATGATGGACTGCAAAAAGGCCCTTGTCGAGTGCGAGGGGGATGAAGAAAAAGCTATTGCATGGCTGCGGCAGAAGGGACTTTCCAAGGCTGCTAAAAAGGCCGGCCGTTCCACTTCCGAAGGACTTGTGGGCTCCTACATCCACTCCAACGGCAAAATCGGCGTCATGGTCGAGCTGAAGTGCGAAACCGACTTTGTTGCCCGCAACGAGAAGTTCCAGGAAGTCGCCAAAGATCTGGCCATGCAGATCGCTGCCACGTCGCCTTTGTGCGTGAGCCCCGATGAACTTCCCCAGGATAACCTGGAAAAGGAAAAGGCCATCTACCGGGAACAGGCTCTTGCCGAAGGAAAGCCTGAAAAAATCGTCGATAAAATCGTCGAAGGTCGCGTGCAGAAGTACTACAAAGAAGTATGCCTGCTGGAACAGACTTTCATCAAAGACGACAAAAAGACTATCCAGGACCTGGTTAACGACCTGATTGCGGTTCTTGGAGAGAATATTCAGGTAGGCCGCTTTGTTCGTTTTTCGTTAGGGGAAGATGCCTAAGCGATTGATGACGGGCGTTCCCTCCCTGGAGGCGGACGCCCGTTTCTTATTAAAATTGAAGACATTTGAACCTGTCCTGAACTTCAGGTAGAATAAGTGAGTTAAATGAGTACGTTGCGGTTTAAAAGAATCCTGCTGAAACTCAGCGGGGAGGCTTTGGCTGGGGAAAAAGCATTCGGCATCGATCCAGAAGTCATCGCCGGCTATTGCCGGGAGATTGCTGAAGTTGTGCACTTGGGCGTGGAAGTTGCTTTGGTCATCGGTGGCGGCAATATTTTTCGCGGTCTTGCTGCATCTGAACAGGGCATGGAGCGTGCTAACGCTGACTATATGGGTATGCTGGCCACTGTTATGAATTCTTTGGCCGTACAGGATTCTTTGGAAAAAATCGGGCTGCAGACACGCCTGATGTCCGCCATCTCCATGCGCGAGGTGGCCGAACCCTATATACGGAGGCGTGCATTACGGCATCTGGAAAAAGGCCGTGTTGTCATTTTCGCTTCCGGTACGGGAAATCCTTTTTTCACTACCGATACCGCCGCTGCGTTGCGCGCGGTGGAGTGCAAGGCTGAAGCAATCCTGAAAGCCACCCGTGTGGATGGCGTTTATGATAAGGATCCGGCCAAGCACGATGACGCAGTCATGTACTCGGAAGTCAGCTATGACGAAGCCTTGCAGAAGCATCTCAAAATCATGGACGCCACAGCGATTTCTCTTGCCATGGACAATGACATGCCCATAGCAGTCTTTAATATCCTTACTCCCGGCAATATCAAACGCGTCGTTCTGGGTGAGAAAGTAGGTACTATCGTTCAAGGAGGCTAAGCATGGAATCCGTATTGAAAGACGCCAAAGATCGTATGGTTAAGGCTTTGCAGAGCCAGCAGAAAGATTTTTCCAAGCTGAGAACCGGCCGTGCTTCGACACAATTGGTTGATGATTTGAAAATCGATTATTACGGAACGCCCACTGCGTTGAATCAGATCGCATCCATCTCCGTGCCGGACAGCCGTACCATCACCATTCAGCCATGGGACCGAAACGCCTTTGGAGATGTGGAAAAGGGTATTCAAAAATCCGATCTCGGTTTGAACCCTGTGAATGACGGGAAAATATTGCGAATAGTTATGCCCGCTTTGACAGAAGAGCGCCGCAAAGAATTGGTCAAAGTCGCCAAAAAATATACTGAGGACACCAAAGTCGCCCTGCGCAACGTGCGCCGTGATGCCAATGAAGTCTTCAAGAAGATGAAGAACGACAAAGAAATGACCGAAGACGAAATGCGTAAAGGTCAGGACGATATCCAGAAGCTTACCGACGATTATGTCAGCAAAGCTGACGATGCCCTGGCAGATAAAGAAAAAGAAATCATGGAGATATAACTGGTTTTGCAAGTTCCAGATCATATCGCCATAATTATGGACGGCAATGGCCGCTGGGCGCAATCCCGCGGCCTGTCCCGAAGCGCGGGGCACAAGGCCGGAACAGAGGCCGCAAAGGCTGTGGTCACGTCTTGTCGCGAACTCGGTGTAAGGTACCTTACTCTATACACGTTTTCCCGTGAAAATTGGAAAAGGCCGAAGGATGAAATAGTTTTTTTGTTTGACCTGCTGGTGCAGTTTCTCAAGCGCGAACTGCAAAGCCTAATGGATCAGTCGATTCGCTTGCAGGTGCTTGGAGATATCGAAGAACTGCCTTTCGCTACGCGTCAGGTGGTCAAAATGGTCTGTTCGCGTACCGCCAGGAATGACAAAATGACCTTGAATCTCGCCCTGAATTATTCAGGCCGGGATGATATTCTTCGTGCCTGCAAGGAGTTGCTGCGCAAGCAGGTTGCTCCTAAGAGCTTGACGGAAGAAATGTTCGCAGAGCATCTGTTTACGGCGGGGCAGCCGGATCCCGACCTGATCATCAGAACCAGCGGAGAGTTGCGCCTTTCCAACTATCTGCTTTTTCAAGCAGCATATAGCGAATTTTATTTTACCGATGTTTTCTGGCCGGACTTTGACAAAGGCGAGCTGATGAAAGCGCTGGAGCACTACGGACACAGGCAGCGCCGTTTTGGCCTTACCGGAGAGCAGCAGAAGCAACAGAAGAACCCCACTTGAAGCATGCTCCCTGACAGTTAACGAATCATTTAATGAAGCGTTGACAGTAGGTTGAGTTTGTGAGTATCGTCACATGAATCATTTCACACAACATGGGAGGAAACGAAGATGAGGACGTTGATTACTTGTTTCGTTTGCGCGTTGGTTCTGGGCGTATTCGCCATCCCCGCACTCTACGCTGCAGACGCTCCGCCAGATGGCCTGAAAATGGAAAACACCAAAAATGCTGTGACCTTTAACCATTCCGCGCACAAGGCTGAACCTTGCGAAGCCTGCCACCACATGGCCAAAGACAACCCTGCTAACATCAAAAAATGTTCCAGCGCCGGTTGCCACGACAACTTTGATAAAAAAGACAAGAGCGTGCATTCCTACTACCAGGCTATTCATGGTAAAGGTGGAACCGTCCACTCCTGCGTTTCCTGCCACAAGGAAAAGGCTGGAGATGATAAAGCCAAGAAAAAAGAGCTTGCCGGCTGCAAAAAGTCTGTTTGCCATCCGTAAGCCACTCGTTATTTGACGCCAAAGGGTCGCTTCTGGCGACCCTTTTTTTCTTGCACCGTTTTTTTTTGCTTCCAATGAATTTTATTCAGAATCTATCTCCTTCGCATCGCCTGCGCCTGGGAACCTCCCTCGTACTGTTGCCCGTTTTGGCTGTCCTGATTTATCTGGGAGGCTGGTATATTTTTGGCGGCGTGCTGCTTATCAGCTTGCTTGGACTGTATGAATTCTATTCGTTGTTTTGGGATGGAAGACGGCGCCTGAAACTATTGGGAATGGTTTTCGCCGTTTTACTGCTGACGGCGGCAAAGTTGACCGGTTTGGACGGAGTCCTGGGAATATTTATCGCGGCTTTTTGGGTCGGCGCGCTGTATTTTCTCGGACAATATAGCTTCGGCGCGGACAAGCATGGTTTTTATTCCGCGGTGGTGTTGACAATCGGGCTTTTGTACGTCCCCATGCAACTGCAGTTTGTTCTTGGTTTTACTTCCCTGGAAATAGTGCTGGTCCTTGTGCTGACCATTGTTTCTGATACGGGCGCCTATTACTGCGGATCCCTGGTGGGCGGCAAAAACATCTGGCCGAAAGTCAGCCCTAAGAAGACCTGGGCGGGAAGTTTCGGCGGTCTGGCTCTGGCAGTTGCCGTTTCCGTAGTCTTCGGCTTGTGCTGGGGGGAACATATTTTTTCACAAGCCGTCTGGTGGGTGTGGGTTGTCCTGGGTGCTGTTCTTAATGTGGCGGCACAGTTCGGGGACTTTTTTGAGTCTGCCCTGAAAAGGAGCCTGGAAGTCAAGGATTCCGGTCACTTTTTACCCGGCCACGGGGGCGTTCTTGACAGAATCGACGGACTATTGCTGGTTCTGCCGGTTTACGCGGCCTTCCGGGTATTGTATCCCTTGATCGTTACATCAACCCTCCTTGCAAATTGAGCTGTTATGCCATCTTATATTTCTTCTCTTGATGTGCCTTCCTTGCAGGAAGGTCATCGTCGCTCGGTTGTTCTGTTGGGAAGCACCGGGTCCATAGGCACGAGCACCCTGCAGGTACTTGACGAGCATACGGACTCCTTCAAAGTCGTCGGGCTGGCCGGCGCCCGAAATATCAAGCTGCTGGCGGAGCAGGCCATCAAATGGCGTCCGCCTTATCTGGGCGTACTGGATGGAACAGGAGCTGACACGCTCCGCAGTCTGCTTCCTGGCGAGTACAAACCGGAAATTTTGATCGGTCCGGACGGATACGTTGCCATGGCCACGCTTGACCAGGCGGAAATGATCGTCGCTGCGCAGGTGGGCGCTGCGGGGCTTCCTCCCACCCTGGCCGCCGCTGAAGCCGGAAAACTTATCGCGCTGGCCAACAAAGAGGCCCTGGTGCTTGCCGGAGATCTGATCCGCAGCGTTTGCGCTTCTTCCGGTGCAGTGGTGCTTCCGGTGGATTCCGAACACAATGCTTTGTTTCAGGCCCTGAGCGGACACAGCCTGGATGAAATGGAGCGCTTGATACTGACCGCCTCAGGCGGCCCGTTTCGCGGAAGGGACAAGAATTTTCTGGCAACGGTCACCCCCGAGCAGGCGCTGAATCATCCCAACTGGTCCATGGGGGCAAAAATCAGTATAGATTCCGCAACGTTGATGAATAAAGGGCTCGAAGTCATTGAAGCCTATCAACTTTTCGGCGTGGAGATGGAGCAAATCGATGTTGTAGTGCATCCGCAAAGCATTATTCATTCCCTTGTCTCCTATCATGATGGTTCGTTGCTGGGGCATCTGGGGCAGCCCGACATGCGGATCCCCATTTCATACTGCATTGCCTATCCGAACCGCCTTCCTATGTCTCTCGAACCTCTCAATCTTGTAACATTGGGAAGCTTGACCTTTGAGGCTCCGGACTTATCCTTGTTTCCATGTTTGCGTCTTGCAAAAGAGGCCGTGGCTATGGGCCCGGACTGCCCGGTCGCACTGAATGCCGCCAATGAGATTGCTGTCGCGTGTTTTCTGGAAAAGCGCATAGGCTTTACGGACATTCCTCGTCTGATCGAAAAAGCCATGGATGCGTGCGCGGCAGGCAAGCTCGGATGCGGAAGTGCGGCGGAGCGTTCCTTGGAGTCCATTCTGGACATAGACCAGCGCACTCGGAAACTGGTCGAGGATTGGGTTTAAACGGCAAGTTGTAAATCAACTGCCGCGTATGGTATAGGAACAGCATGTCAATTATAGGTATTCTCTCCATTGTATTGGTCCTTGGCGTACTCATTGCTTTTCATGAACTGGGGCATTTTTTATCGGCCAAGGCGTTCAAAATTGGCGTGCAGACATTTTCCATCGGATTCGGCCCGCGCATCTTTGGATTTCGTTACGGACTGACGGATTATCGGCTGTCCGCACTGCCCTTGGGAGGTTTCGTTTCACTTGTGGGCGAAACCGATTACGAATTGCCCGAAGGGTTTACTAAGGACCATCTGTTCAAAAGTCGGCCGGCCTATCAGCGGATGATTGTTTTCGCCGCGGGCGCCATTTTCAATTTTATTCTGGCCATTCTCATTTATTGGGGCCTGTTCTGGGCCAACGGCATGAATGGTCGCGAACCTGTTATTTCGCAAGTCATGCCGGATACTCCCGCCATGGAGGCGCAACTCCAGGCTGGGGACAGAATCCTGGCGGTCAACGGTAAGCCTGTCGAGTTTTTCGGGGATGTCATTCAAAGCGTCAATTTGAGCGGAGGCAAACCCGTGACCTTTTCCCTGGAACGGGAAGGCCGGAAATTCACCAAAGACATTGCCCCCAAGCAGATCAAGGAAAAGGACGCCAGGGGGAATGAAATTTCGGTGATGCGTATCGGAATCATGAGTTCGGACAAAGGGATCCACATTCCGCTGGGGCCGGTAAGCGCATTAGGTGTTGCGGTTGTGGAAACCTGGGACCGGGTTGTGCTCATCGGCAAAGCGCTCATCATGCTTGTCTCCCATGATTTGCCTCTGGACTCTGTAGGTGGGCCGATTATGATCGGTCAGCTTGTCAGCGAACAGGCCGAGCATGGCATTCAGGCCTTGCTGGCACTCATGGCTTTCATCAGTATCAATTTGGGCTTGTTCAACCTGCTGCCTATCCCCGTATTGGATGGCGGACACATTTTTTTCTGCGCAATCGAAACCCTGACTCGCCGTCCGGTAAACGAACGGATTCAGGAATGGACCACCAAAGCGGGTCTGGCGTTTCTAATATTGCTTATGTTATTGGCTACTTATAATGATCTCCAAAGAAACTTCTCCTGGCTTTCAATCTACTGATTTGTACCTCGTCTGCAATGCGACTGAGGAGAAGATTCAGGTAGTCACCGGTACGCCCGGGCCTTTTCCCACCACGGGCAAGCCACGGGCCGGTCGCGGCAATCCGCCCTTTTTCGCTTCCGAACGCGCGTCCATGGGGCAAGGGCTCTGTCATGTGGCCCCGGATATTGCGTACGCCCTGTCCGAAGCCGGATGTCCTGTCTCGGAGACTGCCGGAAGTTTGAAAGGCATTGCCTGCGTACGAGGTCCGGGTTCGTTCACGGGCCTTCGCCTGGTACTTTCCACTGTACTTGGCCTGCATAAAGCCTGGGGGGTTCCACTTGCCGGACTCGAGTATCTACCTCTTCTGGCCCGCGGGGCAGGGGCGATGCATGGAGAGACCGTCTGGGTCTTGACTTACTCGCGTCAGCGGCAGGTCTATGCGCAGTCTTTTCTGGCCACAGCCGAGGAGGGCCAGGGGGGCTTGAAAACTCTTTCTGCTCCTGAAGCGCTGGAGATCGACGTCGCAGCTGAACGGATACGCGCCGTCCAAAGTCCTTGCCGGATTCTTGGGAGCGGTCTGCGGAAAAATTTCGATTTTTTCAGCGAACGTTTTTCAGACTGTCCGTACAGTACGCTCCTCCCTGATGTTTTTGACACGCCGTCGCCTTTTCTACTGCTTCAGGCCGCCGCAGAAGCCGAATACGCGGCTGCTCCCATTACTCCTTTGTATTTACGCGCATCTGACGCGGAAGATAATATCGAGTACATTGCCAGAAAGCACGGATTTGATCCTGAAAAGGCCGTCCAGGTTTTGGCGGAGCGAACAAGGGATTGACTATTATTTCTTAAGAAAGATTTAAACACGGTAAAGAATTGCAGCCTGCCGCCGATTACCTAAATAGGTGATAGTGGCAGGCTCTTTATTTTTTTGAAGAAAAATTTTGAAAAATGTTAAGTTTTATATTGGTGTAAAGTTTGCATTGGAAGAACCGGACAATGATGTCGGAAAAAATTGCCAAATGGTGAACGCATATGTCTGATTATCTTTCCGGTTCAATCAAGTTTACAGGGCTGGGGTCTGGAACGGATTTCGAAACCATGATCGATCAGCTCATGGAGCTGGAGGCGACTCACAAAAATCAGCTTGAATCCTGGAAGGAGAGCTGGGAAGCCAAGATCGATGCGCTGGATGATCTGAACAGCGCCATGGTGAGCCTGAAATCCACTTTGGCCGAAATGGACGATATGAATACGTTCATGGCCAAAGAGTCCAGCAGTTCCGATGAAACTGTTCTTACCGCCGCATCCACGTCGGACGCGGAAGCCAGCTCCCATACCGTGGAAGTGGCTTCTTTGGCGCAGAATTCCATCTGGGTCAGCGGCACCGGAGTTGCCAGCGAAGATACGCGCATTCTCAGCAACATGCGAGAAGGCGAAATGGCGCATTTCCGTTTGAGTTATGATGACCCCAATGATGACCAGGGGCCGCTGGTGACGGAGATTATTCTGACGAATCAGACCACTCTTTCCGGGTTCGTCGGGGCAATTAATTCTTCTCCGGACAATAATGGCTTCAAAGCCGCCATTATCAATAACGGCTCCAGTTATTTCCTGCAAATTCGGGGGATGGATCTCGGATCCAACGCCAACCTCGAGATTGTGACGCCGGACATGGGCGCATTGGGGCGCTTTTCCGAATTACAGTCCAACGCGGATGCGAAACTGCGCGTGGATGGCTGGCCTGAAAACGATTATATCCATGCCTCCTCCAATACGGTGACCGATGCTATAGACGGTGTCGCTCTGACCTTGAAAGATACGGGTACGGTGCAGGTGACCACTTCTCTGAGCACCGGAGAGATAGTGGAGAACGTGCAGACATTCGTGACCCAGATGAATCAGGTCCGATCATTGGCCTTGCAGCTGACCAAAGTTGATAGCGACTCAGAAAGCGACGGCGACAGCCTGATCAAGGAATCTGTCAGCGGCTCGGTCATGACGGGCAATTATGCTGTTCAGTTGACCATGAGCAATTTGAAAACCATTACTTCGTCCATCGCTCCCGGCTTTGTGTATTATGATTCGGAAACCGGGGTCGGCGATCTTTATACTTCGCTTTCGCAGCTGGGAATTTCTACCGATGCCGATGAATCTTCTGAAACACACGGATTGTTGATACTTGACGAAACCGTGTTGGAGGAAGCTTTGCTTTCCAATGCCAACGCCGTGGCGGAATTGTTCGCGGCCAACGGAATCGGCGACGCTATCAATGAAACAGGTAGTTTCAACTACAAATCCAGCATCAAAGGGGTTACCGAGGCAGGCGTATATGATGTTTCCTACGAGATTGACGACTCAGGAAATATTTTCAACGCTTTCATCGGAGGAATTAAAGCAAATGTGAATAATGACGATAGGACTATCACAGCTATGGAGGGTGGTGCCCGGGGTCTTGAAGTTCAGGTCAATGATGTCGTCTCCGGCGGGCCTTACAGAGGTGAGGTCAGGCTCAAGGAAGGCAAGCTTCCGGAAATTGAAAGCTTGCTGTCGGATATGACCAACGAGGATACCGGAACCCTGAATATAGTTGTAGATAATTACGAAGACATCATTCACAGTATTGACGACAAGATTGAGTATGAAGAAAATCGCATAGATAGCCGCAAGGACGTGTTGATACAGAAATACGCGCGTCTTGAAGCCTTGCTTGGAGAATACGATTCGTTGAGCAGCGCAATGAGTTCACAAATTACTCAATTGAGTTCCAGTTAGTCGATAACGGGAGATTTTTATGCAGAAAGCGGCCCAAGCCTATTTTCAGACCCAGGTGGCGACAACTTCGCAGGCGGATTTGTTGCTTTTGCTCTATGAAGGCGCCATCAAGTTTTTGAAAATGGCAAAAGTGAAGATCGATGAAAGGGATTACGCGGAAAAGGGTATTTTGATATCCAAGGCAATGGATGTCATCGCCGAACTGGACAGCAGCCTGAATGTCCAGAAGGGCGGAGATCTTGCCCAGAATCTCCATCATCTTTATTTCTTTTGCAACACGCGGCTGCTTAAAGCCAACATGAATCTTGACAAGTCCATCATTGACGAAGTCATTAAAGTCCTCACCGGTCTGCAGGAAGCTTTTCAACAGATTATCAGGGAAGGGGCTCAGTCCGCCCAGCCTTCCATGACGCAATCCACCATGCCGCGTCAGCCGGTGGCCAACAGCGCACCCGCAAACGGCTTCAACGGCAATGGGGGAATGCTCGCTGGCGGGCTGCTCAGACCGCAGTCTGGGGCAAGTCTGCCCAAAGCCGCTCCTGCCGGAGTCGCACAGAACAACGGCCGTCCCGCCGCGCGTCCGCTGGGAGCCAACGGCGTGGCTCGTGCCGTACAACTTTCACAGAGCGAGCAGTTGAGTAAAGCCGCTCCTACCGCTCCGCGTCCACAAACGGCAGAGCCCAAAGCCGCTCCCGAGGCTGCGGCAACGAGCGTACAAAATACGCCTAAGGCAGCAGCCACTCCGCCCAAGCCTGCGCAAAAAGCTGCAGACAACGCCCAGGGAAAGAAAAACAAACCCGCTTACAAGCAGCAGCCCAAAGTCGATCAGGATCAGATGGCCACCTTGCCCAAGCAGCCCTTGAATTTCAACAAGGCGCGGATGCTCGCAGGGTATAAAAAAATGGCCTCCCAGACTTGATGACTGGGTTTTAATTCCAGGCGCTGCCGGCAGTTATGCAATTCTTTTTTTCAGGTTCCTTGGTGTTTTCTTTTTTATAGCGCTTGACAATCATTCTCAATGGGCCTATTCCTCTTTTTAAGAGAGGAAAAAACTATGCACCTGCTACAGCCGCTGACTCACTTTCCTGTTGGAAGCCGCGTGATTGTTAAAGATCTTGGCGAGTGTCCCAAAGGGCGTATTCGGCTTTGCGCCATGGGGTTGACTCCCGGCACCGTTGTGGAAGTGGAAGATATCACCTGCGGTCCGTGCCGTGTTCGGGTGCGCGGGGCCACGCTTGTTATTGGCAAAGGAATGGCAGGAAAAATCATCTGCTATCCTGAGGGTGCGACGGAACAATGCATCCCCTGCGCCATGGTTCCCGACAGTGCGTGTATTTCGCAAAAAAAATTGATTAACTAAAGGCCGGAGAGGAGCTTTAGCCCATGACCTGGGACAATATACTTGTGCTTCTTATCGTGCTTGCAGCCGTCATCTACGTCATCCGCAGATACCGGATGGGTGGCGGTGATAACTGCAAAGGCTGTTCGTGCGGATGCGGAACAGCAGTGCAACCGAAAAAAAATGCAACGTGCTGTGATATGAAGAAAAACTAGGCTTGTTTGGCGGATAACCCCGCTTGATTAAAAGCTCCAGTACGAGTACATCGGCTGGAGCTTTTGCTATTCTTGAAATGGAGTATGTAAATGAGTACGACAATGTGTATGCGCAATCTGCATGTAGGACAGAAGGCGCGTATTGTTTCTATTGGTGCGCAAGGCGAACTGGGCCGCAGAATTCGTGACATGGGCCTGGTTCCTGGGAGTGAGATACAAGTGGTGGGGCGTGCGCCCCTGAAAGATCCTGTTGCGGTGAGAATCAAGGATTTTACCCTGACTTTGCGTAACAATGAGGCCGATAGTATCACTGTGGAGTTGGTGTAAGGATTGAAGATGCCCAGAACCATTCTTGTTGCTCTCGCGGGTAACCCCAATGCGGGAAAAACCACCATGTTCAACGGCCTGACCGGGGCCCGGCAGCATGTGGGGAATTACCCGGGCATTACGGTTGAAAAAAAAGAGGGATATGTCACCCGTGGCGAAAATGAGTTCCACATTGTGGACTTGCCCGGTGCGTATTCTTTGACCGCCTATACGCAAGAAGAACTTGTGGCGCGCAATTATCTTGTGGAGGAGCGCCCGGATGTTGTTGTCCACGTCCTCAACGCGGGAACTCTGGAACGGAATCTGTATTTGACGGTTCAGTTTCTGGAGCTTGGCGCGCCCATGGTTCTGGCTTTGAATATGATGGACGAAGTCCGCAAGCAGGGCATGACCATCAATGCGAGACTGTTATCCGAGCTGTTGGGGCAGCCTGTAGTTGAAACCGTGGCCCGTACCAATATGGGGCTCGACAAGGTCCTGGACAGCGCCATGCTGCAGGCTGAAAAGCATAAGTTGAAACATTGGTCGCCCCTTGAAATCTCCTATGGGCCCGACCTTGATCCGGTGCTGTCGGACATGGTTGCGCTGATTGAAGAAAAACAGTTTCTTACCGATCGTTATCCGTCCCGCTGGATTGCGCTCAAGTATCTGGAAAATGACGATGAGATTCTGGCAATGGGACGTAAGCAAGGAGAACTCTCCACTGTTCTCGAAAATATGAGTTCAAAAGTCGCCGAGCATTGCCAGGTAACTCTGGACACGTATCCGGAAGCCATCATTGCGGATTATCGCTATGGATTCATTTCCGCGATGATCAAAAAAGGTGTTCTGACTCGCGACACAATGCACCAGCGTATCGCCATAACGGACCGCCTGGATCACGTCCTGACCCACCGTTTCATTGGTCCGTTGCTGATGATCGGGGTTCTGTTCGCCGTGTATCAGATAACGTTCACCCTGGGGGACGTACCCATGGGATGGATGGAGCAGTTTTTTGGCTGGCTCGCAGGGTTGGGAGAAGCATGGATTCCCGAAGGGCTGCTGCGTTCGCTTGTGGTTTCGGGCATCATTGACGGCGTGGGCGGCGTATTGAGCTTTGTACCGTTGATACTGATAATTTTTTTCCAAATAGCTTTTCTGGAAGACTCCGGGTATATGGCGCGGATTGCCTATATGCTCGACCGGGTTTTCCGGATTTTCGGGCTGCACGGTTCGTCCGTGATGCCGTTCATTGTTTCCGGCGGTGTGGGCGGAGGATGCGCCGTGCCCGGTGTCATGGCTTCGCGTACGTTGCGCAGTCGCAGAGAAAAGCTGGCGACGTTATTGACGGCTCCTTTCATGACCTGTGGAGCCAAGCTGCCCGTATTTATTTTGCTCACCGGCATCTTTTTTCCGAACCAGGAAGCCCTGGCTCTTTTTTTCATTACGCTTGCCGGGTGGGTCTTTGCGCTGCTGGTCGCCAAAATTCTGCGGATGACGGTGATCCGGGGGCCTTCCACGCCCTTTGTGATGGAGCTGCCTCCCTACCGTATTCCAACGCTTCAAGGCATGCTGATTCATACGTGGGAGCGTACCTGGCAGTATATCAAGAAAGCCGGCACGGTCATTCTGGCCATATCCGTTCTGCTTTGGGCAGCAATGACTTTTCCTCAGGTGCCGCCAGAGCCTGCCGATGGCGCGTCCGTGGCAGAGTCCGTTTCAGGAGTAAGCAGTAGTGGCAGCGAGCAATTGCGTAATTCCTTTGCCGGCCGTGCCGGAGTCGCGCTGGAAGGGGTTTCGGAGCTGGCCGGGTTCGATTGGAAAACGAATATCGCCTTGATTGGCGGTGTTGCAGCCAAAGAGATTATCGTTTCCACAATGGCCACAGCCTATTCGCTGGAGGGGAGCGATGAAGTTGAATTGAGTCTGGGCGAACAGCTGGCCAAGGATCCCTCCTGGACAATCAGGAGAGGGATCAGCTTGATTTTGTTCATTTTGCTGTACGCCCCCTGTTTCGTCACTGTTGTCGCCATTCGCCAGGAGGCGGGCACCTGGGGCTGGGCTTTGTTCAGCGTCGTTTTTAATACGGCGGTGGCGTTTGTCGTGGCTGCCGGAGTGTACCAGCTTGGGGGGCTATTATGAGGCCCAGATGCTGTGGTGCTGCAAACTCCGGACAGAATTGACGGAGGACTGAGGCGTCAACAAAAAGGCTCGTTCGGTACCGTAGCTTCCCACCTATTCATCTGATTGCGATGTCTTGCGGCAATTGCTGCAGATGCCGTACAAGTACATCCTGTGCCCGGTAAGCACGTATCCGTGCCGCTTGGCCAGTTCTTCCTGCAATTCTTCAATTTTTTCGTCTATGACCTCAACATTTTTGCCGCAATTCTCGCAGATGAGATGATCGTGGTGTTTGCGGCCGTATTTAGGCTCGTAACGGGCGACGCCATCACCAAAATAGAGTTCTTTGGCGATTCCTGAATCGGAAAGAAGCTTCACGGTCCGGTAGACCGTGGCCTGTCCGATGGCGGGATTCAGTTTTTTTACTTTTTCATATAACTCTTCAGATGCCAGATGATCCTCGCTTTCCAGGAAAACCTCCAGAATGAGACGGCGCTGCGGAGTCAACTTCAGACCCTGTGAATTCAGATAATTAATGAAGACGGACTGGGGATCGAGCATAAATGTAATACCTTGTTTCGGTTAGTACTTTTCCGAACATTAACAAAGAGATTCGAAGCCGACAAGACCTGCAGTGCGTCTTCTCCACCATTTTTGTCAATGCAATATGCCGGTTCGCCGGAATCCGGCATATTGCATAAAAAAGAGATTCTAGGCCAGCGTTATTTCAGGCGCAAGATAGACGTCCTGAATGGCGTTGAGCAATTCCACGCCTTCCGCCATGGGCCGCTGAAAAGCTTTGCGCCCGGAGATAAGTCCCATCCCGCCTGCGCGTTTGTTGATAACGGCCGTACGTACGGCTTGTGCCAAGTCGTTTTTGCCGGAACCTCCTCCGGAATTGATGAGCCCGGCGCGTCCCATGTAGCAATTGATTACCTGATAGCGGGTCAGGTCGATCGGATGGTCGGTGGTCAGTTCGGAGTAGACTCTGGGATCGGTTTTGCCGAAATTCAGGGCAGTATAGCCGCCGTTGTTTTCCGGCTGCTTTTGTTTGACGATATCTGCCTGCAATGTGGCGGCCAGATGATTGGCCTGACCGCTAAGATCCGCGGATAGATGGTAATCGATTCCGTCTTTTTTGAAAGCCGGGTTGCGCAGGTAGGCCCAGAGGAAGGTGACCATACCCAGTTCATGCGCATGTTCAAAAGCGCGGGAGATTTCCCGGATCTGGTGTTCGCAGGTATCGGATCCGAAGTAAATGGTTGCCCCGACGGCAATGGCGCCCATGTCAAAAGCCTGGTCTATGGACGCGAATGGGATCTGATCATGGGTAGTAGGGTAGCTGAGGAGTTCGTTGTGGTTGAATTTGAGCAGAAAAGGAATCTTATGCGCGTACTTTCGCGATACGGAGCCCAGCACGCCGAGGGTGGAGCATACCATGTTGCAGCCGCCTTCAATGGCGAGTTTCACGATATTTTCCGGGTCGAAATACAGTGGGTTGGGTGCGAATGAAGCACCGGCAGAGTGTTCGATGCCCTGGTCCACAGGAAGGATGGACACATAGCCCGTTCCGCCCAGGCGGCCTGAATTGAAAATGGTCTGCATGTTGCGCAGTACGGGCACCTTGCGGTCCGACTGGCTCATAATACGGTCCACGTAATCCGGACCAGGCAGATGGAGAAGATCTTTGGATACGGTTTTACACTGATGGGTGAGTAAACTTTCCGCCTCGTTTCCTAACAACGTACTGATATCAGCCATTACGAACATTCTCCTTGTTCTAAGGATAACAGGTAATGAAACTCGAAAGCTATTTACTCATAGCACAATACGTATAAAAGAGAAAGGAAAATGACATTTTTCCTGAGAGAGTCGACTATGGGGCGTCTGCTCAGGCGTATCAGGACAAGGTCAGCGCCGCAAAGCTGACGCCGGACTGGGTCGGTTCCTCGTGCCAGAGTCCGTAATCCAGAAGGCGGCCTGTTGCCCCGGGGAGTATCTCCAGCAACGTGGCCAGGGCGGAGAAACCGCAGACATTGTACCTGTCTTTGACCCGGGCCGATTCCATCCAGAACTCGTTTGCATTGCCGGCGGCAACGCTATCGACCAGAGCCGTATCATGGGCAGTGGTCTCGGCTTCAAGCTCTGTGGCTGGTTTGTCATGGCCGAATTTTAAACCGATATGGGACAGATCCACGCCGGTGACCACCAGTGTGTGTGGATCCTGCGCCAGTTCGGAAAGCGTTTCGAGTACGGGCCCGCAAAGCTGTGTGAACGCCGTTCGGGAAAACTCCCGCAGATGAATCTGGGGGGAGCCGCAAAGCACAGGGATGATGGAAAAAGAGCCGGCGGGCAGCAGATGCTGCAGAAATAGGATCTGAAATTCGATGGAATGTTCGGACCTGTGGCAAAAGTCATTGCCGGCAATGCCGCCGGAAATGGGCTGTCCGGCAGCTTGCAGCCTATCCACTGCCGCGGTGTCGCAGGAAACGGTGCCCAGGGGAGTGGCAAAAGATTTTCGAGTCAGGCAAAACATGCCTTGCGTAAGCTGATGGCCCACGCCGAGAACGATGATCCGTTCCGGCCGAGCCTGACGTAACTGCGCGTATGCGTTGGCATAAACACGCGCTGCCACCGGCGGGTCGATGTGCGGGGCGACAAGCGCTTTGGGCGGCGTTGCAGGCGCTTCCTGCAAGGTCTGTTCGGCAAAAATGGCATCCATCCAGGAGATGAGTTCGTTTTTCTCTTCCGGATACGCCCGGCCGCAAAGGGCGCACGGGCGGACAGGAGCGGCATTGAATTTTTCGACCAGATCGGCGTAAGCTTCCGCGAAATGAGGTGTTTCCAGCAGAAAAGCGGCATCCAGTTCGTTGAGAAAAGAAAGTACTTCGGCCTGGGTGATCACACGGCCCTGGGTCATTTGCCCCATGGCTTCACGAAGCGCATCGGCATCCCGCGAATTGTTGAGGACCTGGAGGAGCCTGAAAGCATAGCCCGGTAACGCCTGACCTTCCGCCACCAGTCCGAGGTGGTCGCGCACAAGAACCAGCTGCTGTTGTTCGTGGGTAATGGGAATAAATTCGAGGTCGATACGGACTCGGGGCAGCAGGGTACCCGAAACGCTTTCATTCATGTGGCGTTTCCTCTTCCCGGAGGGGTCAGGTGTTTAAAAGCCAGTCAATTTCATGGCGGAGTGCGGACGCTTCACTATCCTTGATGGTCAGCTTTTTTTCCCGAACGTCATAGGTAAACATGGAGTAAATGGGGCGGCATTCGCCGTCATGGAGTCCGATGTCGAGGCGCACGCGAAGAACCAGCCTGTCCCGCATTAATTTGCAGGTCAGGTTGAGACCTTCCGGGGAATTTTTCAGCAGCATGGATTCGCACGAGTGTTTGGTGCATTCCAGTGGTTTTACCATGATCCAGCTGATCTGGCGTTTCACCTGGGGCAGCTGGGCGGCAATATCCATGACCTGGCCCGAGAAAATGGAGTTGGCCATGGGCATGAGCACCTCGCGCAAAAAGATTTCTTCGATGTCGTTTTTGGAAATAGCAAAGAAATCCGCGAGGATATTGCCCAGTAGACGATCAGGATGGTGGCGCTGTTGCAGCTTGAGAGCTTTCTCAAGCTGTTCTTCGGATATGAGGCCTTCGTGCAGCAGCAGAGAGCCGAAAATGGCGCTTGTTTTTTTTGGCATGGATAGAGATTCCAGAAAAGTTCAGTTGAATCCGGAAACTACGAGAAAGGTGGTACATCGCGTTTGGCAGACTGTCAAGGACGGAATAGTTTCCGGGGAGAATTAAAGGACAGCGGGTTTTAGATGAAAAACCGCTCCGGTTTTCGGAAGGCAACCGGAGCGGTTGTTTAATTAAATCAGCTTGGCTTCTTTCAAGGTTGCTTCCAGTTTTGCCTGATTTTCAGGCATCAGTCCGACCAGAGGCAGGCGCAGTTCCGGGCCCATCTTGCCCATCAGATGCAGGGCGATCTTGACGGGAACCGGATTGGTTTCGATAAACATGGCGCGGTTCAGGGGGCCCATGGCGTAGTGCAGGCGCTGCGCTTCCGCAATGTTGCCTTCGAACCAGGCTTTGCACATGCCGGCCATCATGTCCGGGACAATGTTGGACACCACGGAGATGACGCCGCAGCCACCCACGGCAAGCAGGGGCAGTACGGTAAAATCATCACCCGAAAGCACCTGGAAATCCGGACCGCAGTATTCGACGACTTCGGATACCTGGCGCAGATTGCCCGTGGCTTCTTTGACGCCGATGACCTCGGGGACTTCCTTGAACAGTCTTGCCAGAGTCGAGGGCAGGATATTCAGGCTCGTACGCCCGGGCACGTTGTAAATGAGCTGGGGCATGGGCGCCGCTTTGGCGATGGCCTTGAAATGCTGGACGAGTCCTTCCTGCGAAGGTTTGTTGTAATAAGGCGTCACCTGTAAGGAGACGTCCGCACCGGCGGACTTTGCGAATTTTGTCAGCTCAATGGCTTCGCGGGTGTCATTGCCGCCTGTTCCGGCGATGACGGGGACTTTGCCTTTAGCCTGCTCCACGCATATTTTTATGACTTTTTGATGTTCATCATGCGACAACGTAGCGGATTCACCAGTAGTGCCAACGGCGACCAGGCCGTCGATACCTTTTTCGATCTGCCAGTCGATCAGTGCCCGGTAGGCCTCTTCGTCGACGGTGCCGTTCGAGAAAGGGGTCACCAGGGCTGAATAAGCGCCCTTCAATTGCATGGCAGCCTCCTTTTAAGGTTGCAGTGAGCAGGTTGGCAGGCGTGCTCGCGGCGGGTGGCGCGGCAGTCTGCGAAGTTAAAAAGTAACGTAAATCAGGACTCGAGCCCCACTGAAGCGGGATCGAGTTCGCCGGAATACACTTTGATTGCCTTGCCGGTTAAAAATACGGCACCATCTTCCAGGGAAATGGCAAGGTTTTCCCCGCCTGATGTGGTAATGGTCACCTGGTCATCGGTAAGACCGAGACGATTGGCCAGAAGCGCCGTGGCCGCGGCGCCCGTACCGCAGGCATAGGTTTCGGCCTCTACGCCGCGTTCGTATGTCCGCAGGCGAATGTGCGACCGGTCTACGACCTGCGCGAAATTGGCGTTGGTGCCTTTGGGAGCAAAATGTTCGTGGTAGCGCACGGCTGCGCCCAGTTTCGGGATGTCCAGCTCGTCCAGGTTGTCCTGAAAAATAACCGTATGGGGAACGCCTGTATTGGCAAAATGGGCGGTTACGGTTTTGCCGTCCAGCTCGAGAGGGAAGGAGAGTGCCTCATCCTTGGGCTGCGTCAGCTGGACTTTGACTTCGCGGCCGCCGTCAAGGATTTTGCCTTTGATGGGGCCGGCATCCGTACCGAAAGTGAGTTCAGGGCCGGCGAAGCCAAGTTCGACGGCGAGCTTGGTGGCGCAACGCGAAGCATTGCCGCACATTTCGGCGCGCGAACCATCGGCATTGTAAAAATGCCAGACAAAAGCCAGTCCGCTGCCTTCGGGAGCCGGTTCCAGAAAAATACAGCCGTCCGCGCCGATGCCGAAGCCGCGAGGGCAGAGCTTGGCTGCCCATTCGGACATTTTTTCCTGAGGAACCTGGGCCTTGCGGTTATCAAAGAGCACGAAATCATTTCCAGATCCGTGCATTTTATGAAAAACGTACATACTCACTAACCGTATTTCCTGTTTTCGCCACCACGCCGGGCGCGAAACAAGAGCCCGACGGGTAGTGGTTAATTTTTAAACTGTTTATCTTCGAACAGACCAGAGTAATCCGGATGACTGGCGATCTGAAAGGTCAACGGATCAACGGAATCCGTAATGTTCTGGCCGATGGTCCAGTTCTTTTCGGACGCCTCAGTGGGCCAGGCGAGTACGTTGATGACGTTCATGTATTTGCCGTTGCGTTCGGAACGCGTCCAGAAGGTGTGCTTCTGTTTTCCGGCAAGTTCGCCCTTCATGCCTCTGCCCGGTCCGGCGCCAAGCAGAATGTCTAAAACCGGATCCGTATTGGTCAGGAAATTGAGTTCGCATCTTCTGCCCCAGTTGCTGATGCCGACAACGAGTTTGACGGACGGCTTCAACGCTTTGGCCGCAGAAACCACCTCTTGAATCATGTCAAAAGTCGGGTCGTCCTGGCCAAAGGGCAGGTAGGGAAATTGCACCACGCCGATGGCATTGCCGCCGATCATGAACGTATCGGTAACGACGTGTTGACCCACCGTCTTGAAACTTGCGGGTTCGGGCTTATGCGCATACTCGGAAAACCAGTTGTTTTCCTGTTCTGAAATATAGACTCTGTTGTAATCCAACATTTCATACGCCGTCAGCAAATCGTCCGCAAAGACGATGGAAGGTTTTGGCCGATCCGGGTGCCGGGGGATGAATTCATCCGCTCCCGCGATGAACAATGTCCGGTCAGCAACGGGTTCTGCACGCAACATATCAAAATAAGTGGCCCGCCGGGCCAGCCCGCCTAGCGTTTTACCGCCTCAGGTGGGACAAGGCTGGAAGTGTCCGGTGGAACCGGCACAGTATACGATACGTAAAACCGGGGCATCAGATGTTGCGGATGTCCCGGCAGTATTGGTTTTGGCTACCGCATTCGAGCAGCAGACCAGCAAAAACAACAGCGGAAGCCAGAGCAAATTCCGCACAATGCGGTCAGTCATTAAGAAACTCCTTCAGCTCCTTTCCCGTACGGAAAAAAGGCAGCCGTTTGGGGTGTACGTCCACCACGGTCCCGGTTTTCGGGTTGCGGCCGTGGTATCCTTCATAGTGTTTCAGTTTAAAACTGCCAAAACCACGAATTTCAACTCTGTCGCCATTGGCAAGAGAGTCTTTAATGGAATCGACAAAAGTGTTTACTACGGTGGATGCAGCATCAACAGAAATATTGGTTTCTTCTGCAAGTTGGGCAATCAGTTCGCTTTTGTTCATAGTGAAAAACTCCTGAACGCTACTGTGAAAAAATGTTGTACACCGTATTAATTGGTTTGTTCTCCAGGTATGCCGAAATTGTATAGTATTCGTCAAGGGTTATTCCGCATCGTTCAAACCTGGATTTCGCAGGATGGGCTCGTTTTCTATTTCCTCCAGAAGTTGTTTGCGCAGTCGTTGGAGTTTTAGAGCTAGAGCAAAAATATCCTGTCCTGCCTTGCATTTAGGGTCTAACTGCATCAAGGGCGTCTGTCGTCTCACAGCTTCGACCATGGTTTTGTCCTGACGAATTCCTCCCAAAAAAGTCAAAGTGATGCCCAGAAATTTTTCACAGGCGGCATTCAGACGTTGAAAGGTTCGTTGTTCTTCTTCCCTGGTCTCGGCCATATTCACCACAACGTGAAAATCGGATACCCCATGCTGTGATTGCAGTACTTTAATCAGAGCATAACTGTCCGTCAATGACGTGGGTTCAGGGGTAATGATCATCAGTCTGATTTTGGCCATCATGGCAAAGGAAAGGACGGTGGGGTTGATTCCGGCCCCAAGATCCATGAACAGAAAATCATAGTTGTCGAAAATGGGCAGCAACCGGTGCAGCAAGGCCATACGCAGTTCCTCGTCCATGTCGATGAGTTCGGGAACGCCGGAAGCTGCAGGAAGAAAATCAAAACCTCCTTTGATCAGGGATACGGTCACCTCTTTGGGGTCCGCGTCCGAATCAAGAATATCCTGGAGGTTTTTATCCGGGGCAATGCCCAGAAGGACGTCAAGGTTGGCCAGCCCCATGTCGCAATCCATGAGCAGGAGAGGATGGTTGCCCCTGAACAGACTGTAGCCTAGGTTGAGGGCGATATTCGTTTTTCCGACCCCGCCCTTGCCGCTAAGTACGGAGATGCTGAGCGTTGTATTTTTTTTCATCGTCAGCCCCAAAAGTTATATCTCACCTGAAAAAAGGAATTGTTTTTCATCTGAGCGGACCATTGCATTGGTCAATTCGCACTCCTCTTTGATTCGAAGAGAAATCACACGATTTTTTCCCATGTTTTTCGCCTGATACAGCGCTTCGTCGGCCAGAGAAAAGAGCGCGTCAGGAGTACATCCCTGCGTGCCGCGCGTACTGGCGATGCCGGCGGAAAAAGTGACGAAAAAGTCGTCCTGCCCCGCGCATTTCTGCGGAGTTTTGCGAAAGGTCTTCAACAGACGTTCCTCAATCAATGTTTTGGCTTTGAGCGGACCTACAGCGGGAAGAACAAGCGCGAATTCTTCTCCGCCGATACGCGAAGCAATGTCGTATGTCCTTTTTTTGGCCGTAATAACGTGGGCCATTTCTTTCAGAACAACATCCCCGCATGGATGGCCGTACGTATCGTTGACGGCCTTGAAATCATCCAGATCAATCAAAGCCAGGCTCAGATGGCGGTGTTCCCGGATGCAGCGGTTCAACTCGAGTTCGAAGTGCCGGTCGAAAGCCCGCCGGTTGTAGAGACCGCTAAGGGGATCATGCTCGCTCTGGAAGACCAGTTGATCCAGCCGGTCCTGCAGTTCATTCAGAAAAGGATAGGTCTCTGAATCCACCGGGAAGGCAAGCCAGCGCTCGATGGACGGGTGCTTGGCTATGCGTTGCCAGTCCTGCACCGTTAGTCCTTCGACAAGCCGCGCAATAGCCACCAGGCCGCAATTGTGGCCGTGTGTGTCGGGGCACGGATCAATGCCGTTGCCCTCGGACTTGCGTTCCAAAAGCAGCTTGCCAAGCAGTTCGAGTTCTTTCTCAAGCTGCTTGATGGTGGTTTCCGAGTACTGGTCAGCCGTGTTTTTTGGCATGGGCGAACAAAAGGTATTCACGGATCAGGTTGTCGAGCTTTCCGTCAAGCACCGCTTCGACGTCGCCTACTTCCGTGTTGGTTCTATGGTCCTTCACCAGCCTGTAAGGCTGCAACGTGTAGGTCCGGATCTGACTGCCCCAGGCAATGGCGTCCTTGTCTGCGTATTGCGCCTGCTTTTCCTGCTGGTTTTTCTGCAACTGCTGCTCGTATAACCGGGCTTTAAGGATCTTAAGGGCAGTTTCTTTATTACGCAACTGCGAACGTTCATTTTGGCACTGGGCCACGACTCCCGTGGGGATGTGGGTGACCCGTACGGCCGAACTGGTGGTGTTGACGCTTTGTCCCCCCGGTCCGCTGGAGCGAAAAATATCGTAACGAAGCTCTTCTTCCTTGATCTCGATGTTAATCTCCTGTTCCAGGTCCGGATAGACATCCACCGACGCAAAAGAGGTGTGCCGCCGTCCCGAGGAATCAAAAGGGGAAATGCGGATCAGGCGGTGAATGCCTTTTTCCGCCTTGAGCAGTCCGTACGCGTTGGCTCCTTTGATCAGCAGGGAGACGCTTTTGATCCCTGCTTCGTCAGCGGGTAAAAGATCAAGAATCTGGGATTTGAAATCCTGACGTTCAGCCCAGCGGCGGTACATACGTAACAGCATTTCTGCCCAGTCCTGGGCTTCGGTGCCCCCAGCCCCGGGATGTATTTCGAGAATGGCTGCGGCCTTGTCGCCTTCCGCGGAAAGGAGCAGGCCCAGTTCGGTGAAATTGAGCGAATTGTTCAGCGTCTCAAGCTGGTCGGCAAGATTTTGCAGGACTTCCTGGCTTTGGTCTGCCTGGGCGAACTCCAGCCACTCGTCCACTTCTTCTTTGGTCTGAAATAAAGATTCCCATTCGTGCACCTGGTCTTCCAGCACACGTTTTTCCTGGAGCAGGGGGGTCATTGTCTCCGGCTGGCTCCAGACTTCCGGTTTGGCAAGCTCGGTTTCAATGGCCTGCAGGCGCGCTTTGTTTCCCTCCAGGTCAAAGACGCCTCCAGAGTGATGAAAATTGTTGCAGGATTGGCGTACTTTGAGCTTTTAAATCAGAATATTGCAACATAATAGAGTGCCTCTCGGCGTAATAGTGTTAATTGTTTGGCGAACGAAAAAAGGCAAACAGGCCCAGCAAAAGGGTAATTGCAGCCAGAGTGGGCATCACAGCGTAATAGATTCGATGAAAAAGCGACTCGAAGATGACCGGTCGAAGTTGTTGATGCACGGATTGTGCTCTGAACAGATCGCTTGTCACGAGGAGTTTGCCCTGTGGATCTACAATGGCGGAAATTCCCGTATTCGTTCCCCTTGCCAGGTAGCGTCGTTGTTCCACTGCGCGTAGTGCGGACAGATGCAAATGCTGCAACGCCGCAGAAGATCGACCGTACCAGGCGTCATTGCTGATGTTGACTAAAACATTGGCACCTTGTTCCACGCGCTGTTGTGCCAACTCAGGAAAAATAGCTTCATAGCAGATCAGCATGCCCAACGCAAGATTGCCGCACTGAAGCGGAGTTGCATTATGTCCGGACTTGAAATCGCCGATGCCTGCAACCAGTTTTTTTAAAAAAGGCAGATATTCATTCAGTGGAACATATTCACCAAAAGGTACCAGATGTTCTTTATCATAAAATCCGGAAATTTTACCTTCCTTGTTGAGTAAATAAGCTCTGTTGAACAGAACATACCCATCTTCCCCCACGGGTTGAAAAGCCGGCGAACCGAAAAGTACGCAAGTATGCAGGCGGGAAGCCACTGCACGTACCTGTTCGGATAATATATTCTTTTTCTGAAAGAAAAAAGGCATTGATGTTTCCGGCCAGATAATCAGCTGCGTCTGTTGTTCGTTCGCGCCATGTTCGCTCAACTGGGCGTAGCGCTGGATGGTGCCTTCCTGAAATTCTGGGTCCCATTTGACGGCCTGATTGATATTTCCCTGGACAAGGGTAACTGTCTGAGGAGCAGCAGCGATTTCCAGCGGGGCGACTCCGTATGCGCCCCAGGCAAAGACGCCTCCAAGCAGCAGAATTCCCAAAAAAGCAGGCCTGATGCGGGAGGCGGGAGAAAAAGCCATAGCCGCAAGAAAAATACAGAATACAAAGAAGGCCGACAGGCCATAAGATCCGACAACGGACACACCTTGAATGGCAAAGGGCCAGGGGACGAACGCGGCAGGCAGGACGCACCAGGGAAAACCGGTGAAGATCCAGCCGCGCAGGAATTCAAGCACACCCCACAAGGCGCCGCAAAAAACGGCCAGCAGCAGCCAGGGTAGTCTGTCCTTGGCTAAACGCGCAGCCAGGCAGAATGCACCCGGATAGAGGCCAAGAAAAGCCCCCAGCAGCAAGGGGCATGGCGCTGCGAGAATCCAGGGCATGCCTCCGAAATCGTGCACAGGAATACTCACCCAGTAAATGCAGCCGGCGTATGCCAGAAGTCCGGCCAGATAGCCGGATTTGAACGCACCTCGGGGAGAAGCTGCCCGCAGAGCGAGTACGGAAAGCCCCAGAGGAAAGGCCAACACCAATAACGGCAGCTGCAACAAGGGGTTGGCAAAGCCGAACCAGGCGCCAAGGACACAACACGCACCCCAGAAAAACTGGTTGCCGGAAGAAGAGCTATTGTCGCTTTTTTGCAGTAATTGCATAGGGCTGACGCGTCAGTTGTTCACTATCATACGGTGGGTTTTGCAAGGTTGATTTCAATCCAGCGGATTTGTTTCGCGTCCGCTTCTTTGACAATGGCACGTTGACCGGACAGAGAGAAGGATTCGCCCACGGACGGCACCCGTCCAGCCAGTTCGCACAGATAACCGCCGATGGTTTCCACTTGCGGAGAGTCCAGAGGCAAACCAAGATTTTCCTCGATTTCTTCAAGGGGCGTACGCCCGCTGACGCGAACGGTTTCTTCGTCAAGCCACAGCACGTCTTCAGGACGTGGCGCATCGTATTCGTCCTCGATGTCTCCGACGATTTCTTCAAGCACATCTTCAAACGTCACCAGCCCGGACGTACCGCCGTATTCGTCCAGAGCGATGGCCATATGAATTTTTCGGCTTCGGAACTCGTGCAGCAGTTCCAGAATATTTTTTGTTTCCGGTATAAAAAAGGGTTCGCGCATAAATTCCGCAACGGTGGGGGGCATAGGGTGTTCCAGCATCAGGCTTTTGAGCAGGTCCTTGGCATGGATTACACCCTGCATGCGGTCGCGCGTTTCTTTGTAAATGGGAATACGGGAATGGCCGGATTCATTTATTCGGCTGGCAATGGCTGGGATATCGTCGTTAATCTCGGCGCAGACAATATCGGTTCTTGGAATCATGATTTCCTGCACGCGTTTCCGGCTCAGGCGCAGGACATTGAGCAACATGGAAAGCTCTTCAGCTTTTATCTCGCCGTCTTCACAAGCTTCCTTGATGGATTCCTCAAGGGAGTTGTCATTCTTCAGATTGAAAAGTTTACTGAAAAAAGGCCAGATTCGACTGTCAGATCCGTCGTCCAACGGTTTTCCTCCTTTTTATGAGTTACAGGATTAACAAAGGGTTACTAGTTTCGGTTACTAAAAGGTATTCAATAAATATAGTCTTTATATTGAAGAATCAACTGTTTCTCCGAGAAAACATTCAGGGCTCAGGAACTTACTTTCGAACGGAACAGTTCCAGGTGTCTGCGCATTACCCATGTGGCCAGAAGTTCAATGCCTTCTCCGCCAACTGCTACCCATTCGAGTTGCGGAGCGGACTCAGTTTTGGGCCTGCCCCAGCGGACAAACTGCAGTCCGAGTTCCAAGTTGCGGCTCGTATAATCTTCAAACAAATTCTGCAGTTTCGCATGCAGCCAGAACCGCCGTTTACGTTGTGTCTCAGGGTCGAAAATATCCAGCATCAATAGAAACGGCATTCCAATATTAATGCCTTCCGACAGCATGCCGCGTGCTTCGCGGCTGAAACCAAGCCGGATGCCTCCGGCGGAGAGGTTCTCAACAATTATGGGGTTGGAACCTTTCTCGGGCGTGTAATATAACAAGGGCATGCCCCATGTCTTGACATTCGTTTGACGTTCCGGAGACACGGATTCCGGTTGCCAGATGGCGCACCCCATCAGATATTCCGTTGGTGGTTTGACTCGTAAAAAAGCCCTTTTTTGCTGTAGTTCAATAATGTCGGGTACGGAAAGCAGCACATTGATCAGGCCGTTGTTCAGGTTGCGGATTCCAAGTATCGAAGATTCAAACCGATAGAAGACGGATTTTTCCTTGTGGCTGATTTTGAAAAATACCTCGACGTTGCGACTGACCCAGTGGCGCGAAACTTTTATCGAGGAGGATATTTCCAAAGCAAGGTTGTTTTTTTCTATGCGTTCCAATGAACAGTAGGTGGATTTGCGCGAGGGGCTGGATGGTAGGAAGCGCATCTCTAATTTGCTGCGGGCGTCCATCGCTTCATTGAGCAAGGAAGCTATCTTTTTTCTGCCTATGATCCAATTGGTTGGAATATCTCGGGGACGGATTTTTAGTAATAAGAAGTTGACGCCTTTTCCAAGGAAGAAAAGTATAATAACCGCGAGAAGAACAAAGGCCGCACCAAGCAAGGTCTCTTTATTGATCCCAAAACCTCTGAATCCTCCCTTGACCGTGTCCAAGTAGGATTGCTGTGCGAAAAATTTCAGTCCTTGGTACATGATGTCATGTTGCAGAAAAGCAAATTCTCCCTGGTTAGTACGTGCGGTCTAATGGTAGCAGATAATCAGCAAAAAATATGCAAGGCAGTGATTCCGTCTTGCCTATTTTTTAATATAACGGTGGAATAAGTCAACTCCTTGAAATCCGTACATTCTTAGTATCAATCAGAAAAAAATGACGGGCAGGACTTGTCGCGGGCAGGAAGATATGACCTGCCAATTTCCTTTTATCCTGTTTTTAATAGGAAAAAATATCCGAGAGAGGCTACGGCGCTGTCCGTATGAGAAGTCAGCGAAGAGAGCCCAGCTTTTTCAGCTGAATTTCAATGCAGGACAACGCTGCAGGAGTGACGCCTGAAATGCGACTGGCCTGTCCGAGTGTCAGCGGCCGGATTGAGGAAAGCTTTTCCCGAACTTCGCGGGAAAGACCGGGGATATCCGAGTAATCCATGTCCGGAGGCAGCGGTTGAGATTCCATTCTGTCGAAGCGCTGCACCAGTTCGTCCTGGCGTTTCAGGTATCCGGCGTACTTTGTGGCGGTTTCGGCTTCCGAAAGCACATTCTCTGGCATGGAAACCAGTTCCGGCCAGAATGGGGCGAGATCTCCGATTCGGAGTTCCGGCTGGCGAAGCAGCTCGGCCAGGCTGACCGGTTTGCCCGGTACCGCGGCGCCGATGGAACGCAACAGGTCGCGAGTGGAGGCGTCGGGGTTGATCCGGCGGTTTTCCAGCACATCCAGCACTTGCGAAAGAGCTTGCTGCTTTTCCTGAAACAGTTGCCATTGGCTGTTCGATACGAGTCCCAGTTCTCTGCCTGCCGGGGTCATACGCTGGTCGGCGTTATCCTCGCGCAGCAGCAGACGGTGCTCGGCTCTGGACGTGAACATCCGGTAGGGCTCTTCTGTGCCTTTAGTGGTCAGGTCGTCCACAAGCACGGCCATATAGGCCTGGTCCCGGCGCAACAGGAAAGGATCGCGTCCGCGTACCGCGCAAAAGGCGTTGCAGGCCGCCCACATGCCTTGCGCCGCGGCTTCTTCATAACCCGAAGTGCCGTTGATCTGTCCGGCAAGATAAAGGCCGGGCAGACATTTGGCTTCCAGAGTGGGGGCAAGCTGCGTGGGAAAGGCGAAATCGTATTCTATGGCATAGCCCGGACGGATGATTTGGGCGTTTTTCAGTCCTGGTACCGTGGCCAGGAATGCCTTTTGGATGTCCAGGGGCAGACTGGTTGGCACGCCGTTGGGGTACACTTCCGGACTGTGTAATCCCTCGGGTTCGACAAAAATCTGGTGGCGTTCTTTCTCAGGAAAGCGCGCGACCTTGTCTTCAATGGATGGGCAATAACGGGCGCCCGTGCCTTTGATGACACCGGTGAACAACGGCGAACGCTCAAAGCCCGTACGTATGATGGCATGCGTCCGTTCGTTGGTGTAGGTCAGGTAGCAGGGGCGCTGTTCCAGCACCGGTCCAGGGCCTCGGAAGCTGAACCCGGGGGGCGGGTCATCGCCGGGCTGCGGTTCCATGGCCTCGTAATCGATGGACTGGCTGAGCAGCCGCGGGGTAGTGCCTGTTTTCAGGCGTCCGAGTTTGAGTCCGGCATCAAGCAGGCTTTGGGACAAACGGGCAGCGGGCGGATCACCAAGTCTGCCGCCTGGGAAATGATTCAACCCGATGTGGATCAGGCCCTGAAGAAAAGTACCGGTGGTCAGCAGCACGGTACGGGAGCGGAATGTTTCACCCAGCTGCGTCCCTACACCAGCCGCCCGGTTGTTTTCCACCAGTACGTCTGTGGCGGAATCCTGTCTGATCCAGAGATTTTCCTGGGCGAACAGATCGCGTTGCACCACGCGGAGGTAAGCTTCGCGATCGATTTGAGCCCTGGTCGAACGCACAGCTGGCCCCTTGCGCGTGTTCAAGCGGCGAAACTGGATTCCGGCTTCGTCGGCCCAGAGGCCCATCATGCCTCCCATGGCATCAAGTTCGCGTACGATGTGGCCCTTGGCCAGGCCCCCGATGGCGGGATTGCAGGACAGATGGCCAATCCGGTCGATATTGATGGTCAGAAGCAGGGTGGCAAGCCCCAGACGAGCGCCTGCCATGGCCGCCTCGCAGCCGGCATGGCCTGCGCCGACCACAATCAGGTCGAAAATATCCGGAGGGGAAGGTTTACGCATGGCGTATTTTGGAACTCTGTAAACAACAGGATCGTAACGCGCGGCAAAACGCCGTACGTCTCTGCCCGGTCAGCTGTTCAGCAGCAACCGCGCATAAACCTGCGCGTCTTTGATCAGCGTGCTGATCAAAGTATATTCGTTAGGTTGATGCGCGTTGTGTACGCAAGTGGACCAGACCGCAGCTGCATATCCCTGTTTCCGTAAAAAGGCGGAGACGGTGCCTCCTCCAATGCCCTGCGGCACGGGTGTGATACCGTAAACGTCTTCAACGGCTTTTATCAGTTTGACGACGATTTCACTATCCGCCGGAGTGGCTCCGGGGGATTGCAGATGCTGCACTTCTTCCACTTCAATGCGTACGCCGTATCTGTTTTCAACCGGTTTACTCAGCGTTTTTACCGCATCCAGCACTTCTTGCAGGTCGTATGCAGGAAGAACGCGGCAATCGAGATAGAAAACGTCCAGTCCGGGAATGGTATTTACATTCGGGACGTTAGCTTCCTTTTTCGTGGGTTCGAAAGTGGAAAAAGTCGGATTGAAGAGTGCGTCGGTGGCATCAAAGCGTTTATACAGGCCGTCAAGCTCGAGTATCAGAGCTGCAGTTGCACGCAGTGTGTTGACTCCGTTGCCGGGAGAAGAAGCATGGCATTGTTTGCCGAAGACACTGATTTTGACCCAGAGCATGCTCTTTTCCGCAACTTCCAGCATGCTGGAATCCGGCGAACCGAAATCCGGAACAAGGATGAGGTCGTCTTTTTTGATAAGCTCCGGGCGGTTTTCCAGCACGTAATCCAGCCCGTAACCACTGCCGGTTTCTTCATCGGAAACCAGAAGCAGCCCATAATTGATCGGGGGCGTGATTTTCTGATCCGCCAGAGCCTTGGCCAGAAGCAAAGATGTGACAATTCCCTGGTGGTTGTCTTCCACTCCGCGGCCGTAGATACGGTCCTCTTCTACCCGCAAACGAAACGGATCGCTCTCCCAGAGGCTCAGGTCGCCGGAGGGAACGACATCCAGATGCGAAATAATCCAGAGCGTACGGGATGTATCCTTGCCGGGGATCAAGGCGACGATATTGGGCCGGTACCCTCTGTCAACGCGTTCGTCCGGGGCGTTGATGTCCTGGATCGTGCAGTTGCCAAGATTTTGCAGCCATTGACGTACAAAATCCGCTTTGGGGTTTTCCGCAGGGCAGCCGAATTCGGCATTTTCAGGGCCCAGGGCCGGAATGGAAACAAGTTGGGCCTGCAGGTCTATGACAGTATCCTGCGAGGCCCCGATATTTTCCAGCACCTTGTCCAGCATGATTGCTCCTTGCTAACCAGGTTCGCGAATGTAAGCCCGTACAACTGGGCCCGAAAGACGAGTTTATCTGCCTCGGGCGGCGCGCTTGGAAGCTTTGAGGGGGTTGATTTTAACTTTGCCTTCTTTATCCAGAGTAGCACGGACATGGGTGGCAAAGTTGCAGGCGCCGAGTTTCCATTTTTTGGAAGGTTCCGGGTAGCTGCTGCAGAATTTGCCGCCGTCGATCGTTTTGATGCGATCGCAGCCTTCGCATTTTTCAACAACGCTTTGGCAAAGCACGCCGTTGATTTCTTTGGTCTGGATTTCGATGGTGGCCTGTTCGCTCATGGTATGTTCTCCTTCGAGGTAATCTTCAAATAACTCAAAAGAGAAAATTTTACTCAATATGGCTTGTATGTCAAGAGGCGAGTCGTTTGAATTTTTGAAGTTCAGAAAAAAAGGCAGGTGGAACTGATAAAATGCCTTGTCGCAGGGGGGATTGTAACTAATCAGAAAAAATTATTTTTTTAGAACTGAGCTGGGAAGTCCGGCAGAAAAGCCGGCGGGAGTTTGCAACTCCCGCCGGCGAAAGGGGGAATCAGAATTTTTCGAAACCGTCGTCACTGTCGTCCATGTCGTCATCCAGCGTCAGGTACGCACCTCCACCCTGTGAAGTGGTGGTGCTGCGGTGTGGAGAACTGCTGGAAGCAGACGCCTTTTTCTTGGGTGCGGCAGCAGGAAGAGCCTTAATGGCGCGTCTGGAGCTGCTGCTGTCTACACGGAAAAAGCCGATAGAACTCATGAGCTGTTCGGCCTGACTGGAAAGTTCTTCCGATGTGGATGCCATTTCTTCCGAGGCGGAAGCGTTCTGCTGAACGACCGTATCGAGCTGTTGCACTGCTTTATTGATCTGGCTCGCCCCGGCATTTTGTTCGTTGCTGGAGGCCGCGATTTCCTGGACCAGTTCGGCATTTTTCTGGATATCGGGGACGATTAATCCGAGCATTTCTCCCGCGCGTTCGGCAACTTCCACGCTGGACGAGGAAAGTTCGCTGATTTCGGCTGCGGCGGCGCCACTGCGTTCGGCTAGTTTGCGTACCTCGGCGGCGACAACGGCGAACCCTTTGCCGTGTTCGCCGGCTCGTGCTGCTTCAATGGCCGCGTTCAGGGCCAGCAGGTTAGTCTGCCGGGCGATTTCTTCGATGATCGAAATCTTTTCCGCAATGTCTTTCATGGCAGAAACAGTCTTGGTGACGGCTTCCCCACCTTGTCTTGCATCATCGGCTGCTTTAAGCGCAATCTTTTCAGTTTTTTGCGCGTTGTCGGCATTTTGTTTGATGTTGGCGGCCATTTCTTCCATGCTGGACGAGACTTCTTCCACACTGGCAGCCTGTTCGGTGGCCCCCTGCGACATGCTCTGGGCGGAGGAGCTAAGTTCTTCGCTTCCGGATGCGACATTCTCCGCTGCATTCTGGACTTCGGCCACCACCGCTCGGAGTTTCTCGACCATCTCATTGAGTGATCTGGCCAGGGTGCCAACTTCATCGTTCTGATCGATTTGCAGAAGTTGCGTAAAGTCTCCCTGGGCCATTGCTTCAGCAAAGGAGACGCCTTGCTTGATCGGGCGCGTTATGGCTGTAGTCAGCCCCAAAGCGGCAAGTATGCCCAGCAACAGGGCAATGCCCGTACCGACGATGATGATGGTTTCCGAGGAACTAATTTCGGAATCCATTTTTGTTTCCTGGTCTTCGCGGGCTTTCAAGCACTGTTCTTGTACGTTACGGGCGGAAGCGATCATTTTGTCATTGGCCTGATCCTGTTTGCGCATCAGTTCGCAATATTGCAGGAAGGCCGTGTTATAGCCTTTGACGGCCTTGCCGAGGGTTTCGGCACGGGCAATGTTGGCCGGGTTCTTGAAACGCGTATGCAGACTGTCGACGATGGTCATAATTTGTTTGATACTTTCCTGGTTCTTGTCAAAATAACTCTGCTGCCGGGAAAGTATAAACTCTTTACCGTTAATACGGGCCAACAAGGCCTGGCGGATTATTTGGTTGGCATCATTGGCTTTTTCCTGTTTGTCTTCCACCTTCGCGTCATAGTCCTTTCTTACCATCTCAAGTTCAGCCTTCTGGCTGGTACGGATATCATCCATCAACTGGCTGGCTTCCTCGCCCAGTTTGACAAGTTGTTGTCTTTCAATGGCGCTGTTTGTGGACAGGTAATTCAGGAAACTTTTTTCATAGGCGCTGTACTTGTCGATAATGGACTGCGCCATTTTGATGTTGTCCGGATTTTTAAAGCGGGACTTCATGTCTCCGGCCAGATCGATGATTTGTTTGTTTAGTTTTTTCCAATCGGAAAGATGCCCGGTCTGGCCATTTTCCATTTGGATACGGAGCGCCCGGCAATCTTTGAGCCATTTGAGCAGGCGGTTGGCGTCGTCAGCCTTGGCAATTTTATCCTTAACAGCTTTGTCTCTGGCAGTTAGAAGGTCTTTAAGTTGTTGATTTTGTTCAGTTGATATGGTTTCAGCTTCGGAAATTGTCGTGGCGGCCTCTTTATTCATATCCTCCATCAGGGCAATGCGTTGATTTTCCATTTCAACGTATTGCTTGAAGGCTTCCTCGTACGCTTTAGAGGAGTCAATGACATCATCCATCTGTTTTTTGTTGATGTCCTGCGTGAAGGATTTCTTTGTGGAATCCGCCATTGTATACAATTCGGAGAGTATTTGAGTGTGTTCCTTGATAGCCGTCTGATCCCCTTTGAGCATGAAGTTTTTTTCTTTGATGCGGGCGTTCAGGATACTTTTGACAAGCTGGTTCACATTCAGGGACTTGTAGGCTCTGTCGCCGACGTTTGTCAGACCCGTATAGCCGAAATAGGCGACTATGACCGTGAGTAATAAGATCAGTCCGAAGCCCATCCCCAGCTTCGTCCCCAGTTTACGATTTTTTAACATAATGACCCCCTTGTTTTTGAATCGACTATGTTATCGGATAGATACTCTTCAATCAGGTAGATGGATCCGGATTGATGGGCTATTAATGACCTATTCCCCAATAATGAAAGTTGATTAGCATATAATAGCAAGATGTGTCACGAGAAGTTTGGGGAAAAATAAAAGAAAAAAGACTATTAATTTGTATTGACATATTCAGTATTTTTGAAATGGTTATTTTTTGCTCTAACATGTTAAGGTAGTTTAAAAAAAATAACAGAGCATGCGTATTTGCGGTGCCTCGGCCCCGTCTGCCCCCTCCATGTTTCGGATGTGTGCTGTCTTGAACCGTAAGAGTTGATGAGGTAGTTAAAAAGGCACCCTGCTGTAATTTTTATTGTTCGGGAGTCGGAGTGGATAAATTAGAAAGCTTGCTGGAAAAAGCCGCGCCTCCCATAGGCGACGCGCGTATGATTACCAATGGGTATGGCGTATGGGTTGCCTGGCGTGCTGACCTGAACCCTGCTGTCGCTCAAACCCTTTCGGATTACGGCGGCATGCAAGTGGCTTCCGAGCGGCATCAATCTCTCTGGTTTTTTTTTTCCGGGGATGTAGTTCTCGCACTGGCAAGATTGGAAATATGGGTTCGATTCAATCCGATTCCAGTTTTCATTCAGGTTTTTCCAGCCAAATTGATTCTTGGAATGAAGTTGGAAGTTTCACTCTCTGTGGATTCCTCGTTAAAGAGCCAGGAAGCACAGATCCCGAACGAATTTGAAGCCTGGGTGCATCCCCGCGTTCGGGAAGACTGCAGTGGTGTGCCTGGAATAGGCTTCGAAAAGGCACAGCCCGCAGCCAGCCTGTCCAAGGCTGACTGGAAGCTCCTGGCGGCAGACCCGCGTTTGCCTTATCAGTCCTCATTGGGATGGTATCTCGTTCTGAAACCTTTGGGGAACCCCCTGGAAAAAACCTTTCAGTCAGGGTGGCGTGAATTTTTTCCTCATTTGGAAGGCGTCATCAAACGGCTGAAGCTGCCGTACCTCATCAATAATTTTTTTCTGCTGTTCCAATTGGATAATTTGCGGCAGCTGCGTACCTGGAGCAAGGAGTTTCTCTATTTTATCGGGCAACTCAAAGAAGCTACTCCAGAACTCTACTGGCCCTGTGTTATGGCTGTAGTGGAGAAGCGAGGCTTGAATTTTAACGTTGAACTTCCCAATAAAATTGCATTGGACTGGGACCAGCTCATGCCGGATTTTCCGCATATGAGTTACCGGACGGCTTTTTTACTGGGCAGTGGATTTAAAATCAACGACGTACGCTTTCTTGTCGAGCAAAGTAGCATGGATGACTGGTGCAATGTCAGTCTTTCCAGTGATTCTTCCAGCCAGCTTGGCGCTTTGGAGATTGTTCTTCCAAAGCGTTTGGTGACAGGAAAGGAAGCACATTGTTTTTATTGCGGTTTACGGAGCCATAAATTTCAGGACTGTCCCAGTCGCGGATTTTCAGAGTTGAATCCTGGGATCTGGGAGCAAATTGCTGTGTTAAGTCTTGAGGATATAAATGAAGGCTTGAACAGTATTGAAAAAGTACTCAGCAATGATCCGCAGCACGGCGTCCAGGATATTTTGAACGGTTCAGGAACCAAATCCGTGCTTTTAAAGGCTATTTTTGAGATAAATACACCAGTGCAGCATCGGATGGGAGAAGCGGTATGGCGTAGTTCCGGCAAGGACTACCCCAAAGGATTGCAGCAGCTGGCTCCTAAGGATAGTGGGCCCGTGTGGAGCGCGCTTGAAGAATTGCACAATGGGGAACCAATTGCCGCTGATAAAATACTGTCCCAGGCCATTATGAAAAGTCCCCGTAATTTATCGCTTTATACCATGCAGGGGTACACCGCACTGGAACGTGATGACAAAATTAAAGCGATGTCCCTGTGGAAAGAAGCTGAATTGCTGTGTACTACTCCTCTGCAACAGGCCTATCATATATTTTTACAGGCACGCTGTTTGGAAATACAGGGGAAATTGCAGCAGGCCAGTGAACTTTATAAAAAAATTCTTACCATATCTCCCAAATGGCTTGATGCCATGTATCGCGAAGGGGTTTGCCTGGTAAAAATGGGTTTTGCCGAACAGGCAATGGGTTTTTTTATGGAGTTGTTCCAGCGCGACCCCAACATGTTCAACCGGATGCTTATCGATTCCGAACTGGAACGCGGATATATCCAGATACTGTCCTCCCTGTATCATCCGTGGCTGCAAGCAGAAGAACGGGCCATGGAAGAACAGCAGAATCTGGAAGAGCTGCAAAAGGATGCGGCTAAATGGTTCCCAGAGGGCAATCCGTTTCTGGAGTTGATGCTGAAGCGCATTGGAAGGTTGAAAGACCGGGGAGCGACGCGGAATTATGTGGCCTACAGCCAGGTGACGCAGGGGCGGATGGCCTTGAGCCGCGATTTTCTGAAGAAAGTCGAAGAAGAAGGGCGGCAGTTGAAAAGCAAATCCCGACACCTGATCGAACGTCTGCGGATAATTCAGAATGAGGCTTCCTGGTTCCCCTTTCCCAAGGTGCTGGTGGAGTTTAATAAAGATTTCAATTATTGCGCGAGAAATTTAAACTGGGCTTTTTCTCAGCATTTTCAAATGGCCGACAACTTTCGCAGGGGGACGGAACTTATTGAAAAGGTGGAAGAACGCTTGGAGAAGCTGGAAAGTCAGTTGAGGACTCTGAAAATCGTCAGAGATTCCACCTTGTTCATGCTGATAATGGGAAAAACCTTTTTCTGGCTCGAACTTATCGGATTGTTTGTCTGCATGGCGGTGTTGCCGCTGGCTACCTATTATGGCGGTGAGATGGGGTATGGTTGGGCCAAGGCACTGGATGAAATTCGGAAATGGGAAATTCAGAAAAATCTGGTAATTATCGTCAGCATCACGTCACTGGCCATGGCGGGAATACGCGCGGCTCTGATTTTTGAAGGGCGCAAGGCAAAACTGTTCAAACGCGCGCAGGGAATAAAAGAATAACTCGTTAGTCCTGAAAAAAAGAAAGCGGAAAGCCGGGGCTCTCCGCTTTTTGTGCTGTCGAAAAGTAAGGACTAAACGCAGCCAGTGGGCTTGGGAAGACCGGCCATCTTACAGGCTCCCTTACCAGGTCCGGATGGGAACAGCTCGTAGATGTGTTTCAGCTTGAAGCCAGTCACCTTGGAAAGGATGCGGACCATGGGGGCAATGCCATTCTTCTTGTAGTAGTCCTGAAGAAAATCGATTACCTTCTGGTGCTCGTCGGTGATGTCCTTGATACCTTCGCTTTCCTTCACGTACTCAACCCACTCGGGGCACCAGTCTTCAAATCTTTGCAGGAAACCGTCTTCATCGACTTCGAAGGTTTTGCCACCGTATTCTACTGTTGCCATCTGACATCCTCCTTGCAATGTTAATACTGTTTGAGGGTTATTACCAATACCCTAACGCCTTGTCAAATAGTGGCCCGAAACCTCGAGCCTTATTTGCGTGAGTGAAGTGAAGAGAAAGTTGAAAATAAACGAAATAGTGTAACATAGGCACAAAGATATCTCTTACGTATTGGCGGCAGCGCCGCCTAAGAGGTTCAATTTCTCTTCCATCTGAGGGGACCTTATTAGTCTTTTACCTTAGATTTCGTCAAGAGCTTCCGCAACAAATTTCAGGCTCGGATCCATTTCGAGGGCGGACAGCAGATGCTCTTTGGCTTCGGCTTTATGTCCCATTCGAAGGTAACACATGCCCAGGTTGGCAAGGTCCATAACGGATCCGCGATTGAGCTCCAGTGCGGCGTTGAAATCTTCTGCCGCTTCTTTATAGCGTTGTTGTTTAAATTTGACCACACCGCGCAGGTTGAAATATTCCTGATGCTGGTCACATAATTCAAGCGCGAGATCCAGGCCCGGTTCGGCTTCTGACCAGCGTTCCAGCTGCGTGAGCGAATAGGCTCCGTAAAATGCGGCCATGGCCTTGTTTTCATCATCCGGCTGCAACTGTTCCGCAATGGTGAACAGCAAGTGGGCCTGTTCGGGATCTTCCTGGCGCAGGGCCAGCATGCCCCTGAAAAAAGGAGCGAAATGCCCGTCAGGATACAATTCTTCCAGAACGGCAAGACCGGCTTCCACCTGTGCAGGGGGTTCCTCTTCCACCAGGCGTCGGCCGACAAACAGTCCGAGGCTGGCGAAAAGATCCCGCTCGCGGAAGGCAAAACCGGGAACGATATTGTAATGGGCGGGAAGGCCGAGTTGTCTGTCCGTAATATCCGCACTCAACAATTTGAAACCTTGCGCATCCAGTCCGCCGGAGAGGGCGAGCAGTTCGGAGCGGATGTCCTGGGTGTCCGGGCCTGTAAGGCGCGGAAGGCTTTGCAGGGGGACAACCGGGCCGCGTTCCAGCCAGGCAATATCTTTGAGATGCGGGTATTTGGAAAGTCCGCTCGCCTCGTACACTGAGCCGGTTTGGAAATCGCCTCCTAACTGGGCGACTTCCGTCAGGGCGCGTATGGCTGCTTTTTCGGGCGTAGCTGCCGTGCCCGCGGTAAAAACGATTTCGGACAGCGTCGGAAAAGTATGCGGATCATGCACCACAGCTGCCACTGTGGGTGCGGGCATTCCCAAACTGAAATCCTTCAACAGCACGTGCAATCCGTTGTCGATGAATTTGGCATAGAGATGCTGCAAAACGGGGTCGTTCAGGCTCGCTGCCGCAATGGTAGGCGTTTCTCTTTTTTCGCGGTCTATCAGAGCGCTGACATGGCGTTCGACCAATTCGCAGGCGCCCTGGAGGATGGACTCCTCCTGCGTATTCCCTGCGGAACTACCGTTGAATTCGTTCAGCGTTTTGAACCAGTCCAGGGGAATTGCGTATTCTTTGCCTGCGGAGATGTCCGTAGCCGGAAAAAATTCCCAATGCACCAGATCCAGAATGCGCAACGCCTGGTCCATGGGCATGTTTTCGTTGACGGACTGCAGAATAAGCTCGATCGGCAAAGCCTCGGGGTATTTGCCGAGACCGGCGAGTGCATCGGAATAGCTGGCTCTGATAAAGTTTTCCTGGTTACTGCAACAGGCAAAAAAACTGTAGCGTTCGACCAGTTCCATCAGTGCGGAAGCTTCCGCCTGGGCAGGAGAGGCGCCTTTGCCCATTTGCTTGCGCGTGGGCATGACGCGTTTGGCTGCTTCGCCGCAGACGCTCATGTAAACGGGTATATTCAACCTGCCGGTATCAACCCGTTTTGTTTCAGAGAGTATATCCGTACCTTGGGCCTGCAAAGCCGCTTTGACGCGGCGAACGGTTTCCTCGGGTGAAACAGCTTTGTCCAGGTCCGTCGTGTACCCTTTGGGGCACGGTTGCAGACGTATCATTGTTTTCTCGGTTTGAGTCTGTAAATTGCGCAGAGTTTGCGCTCTTCTTCGCCATTGGTGTTTTGATCTTTATAACCAATGACTTTTTGCTGGATATGGAATTCTTTTTCCGCGAGCTTGAAAAATTTGGATGTCTTTGGGCGAAAGCGCAACGAAAGCATCACTTCCGCATGAGGCTCACGGGATAAGTGATTGAGGAGGAATTTGATCAGCGGACGGTGCAGGTCCTCAATGTAAATAATTTCACTGCCGATGATGAAGTCGAAACGTTGATCAAGCTGGTCCTGAGTAAAATCCAGTTTGCGGACTGAAGCGCTTTCCTGCAAATTGTTTTTCAGAATATTTGCCTGGGCGAAAAGCATGCTGTCCGGGTTGTTGTCTGAAATGATCGTCTTGTACCCCAGTTTCGCAGCGTACAGTCCGCATAGTCCGAGTCCGGCGCCGAGTTCGAGAAGCGTTCTTCCTGGAGCGAACGGCAAGCTTTTCAGCGCATAACTGGTCAACATGCTTGCGGGCCACAATTTGGCCCAAAGCGGAAAGGTTTTGAGATCCAGATTGCGAGTGCCGGCAGTCAGGCTTTCGACAAGGGCCGCCATGTCTTCTATCTGAAGCAGTTCCAATTTTTCGCCGTCAATGGCAACGGGCTCGAACACGGTTTTATAGTGTTCGCCGATTTTGCTCAGTACGGCATCCAAAGCATTTGATTCTATTGGAGTTGTCATAATTATCGATAGTTAGCTAGGTTGAAGTTGATACAGCCCCTAACGCCAGGCGGCGACGATAGCTTTTTTTGCCCCATAAGGAAATAGCCTTTTTCAGGAGGATTTTGAAAATAAAGATCCTGTTCAGAAAAAATCATTATATTAGTTGGTTATTTTTATATTTATGGACCGTATTACCGAAAAGGGGGGACGGGATTGATAACAGCGCTTCGGCCTCTTTTGTCAAATATGTCACCATGCGGGACTTGCCGGGAGAGTGCTCTTGCAATATGAATTAAAAGCAACACTCTTTTTTTTTGGGGCAAAATGTATGCAAGGTCTTCCCTTTTTACTTGTCTTCCTCTCCGCCATAGCCCACGGCTACTGGAATTTTCTTTTCAAACAGGCGCGTGACAAAGATGCTTTTCTCGGTTTGAGCAAAGCTGCGGAGCCGGTACTGTACGCATTGCCTTTTGCCGTAAGCGTGTGGAACCGCGGTCTGACTTTGGATGCTGTCTGGTACGTGGCAGTGGGGGCGTTTCTTTCCGTAGCCAACTATGTTTGTTTGGCGGAAAGCTATAAGCGGCTTGATTTGACCATTGCCTACCCCATTTCCAGGTCCAGTACGATTTTTTTACCTTTCCTTGCACTATTGTTTTTTGACGAGCGCATCGATGCTGTGGGCTGGACTTCCGTTGTACTGATTACCCTGGGAGTGATGGTTTTGCAGCTGCGAAGTTTCAGCCTGAAAAACGTGACGCAGGGAGTCGGCAGCGGCTGGGGAGCGGGATTCGCTTTGCTCGCCGCGTTTACCGTTGCCTTGTACACGCTTTGGGGTAAAGAGGCTGTCCGCCATGTGGCACCGTTCAGCTACATGTATTGTTACACCCTTGCCTCAAACCTGTATTTTTATCCCGCACTGAAGCGTCTGGCTCCCGGCGTTGTCGCCATGGAATGGCGTTTGAACAAATGGCGGATTCTGGCAGTAGCCGTACTCAATACGCTTTCCTTCGTACTGCTTCTTTTTGCCCTGACTCTGGGCAAAGTCAGCTACGTTGGCGCGTTGCGGCAACTCAGCCTTGTTTTTGGCGCGGGGTTGGGCTGGCTGGTACTTCGCGAAAAATTCACTTTCCCGCGTGCCTTGGGTGTCGCTTTGATTATCGTCGGCGCCTGCCTCACATACGTGGCTCGCTAGCGCATTTTCGCCTTGGAACAATACTCACCCAGAGTCTCTAACATGTCCCATTGTTTCAAATAAATGCATAAGAGCATTTAGACCTTTTCAATGTTAATATGTTCTAAAATCTCTTGCCGTGCGGGTTTTTCTTTGGCAGGAGGGGAGGATGAGCGAAAAACGACGACAGCAGGAACAGGCGCAGTTCGTGTCTTTACCCTTCTGGGGCGGAGTGGACGTATTGCAGGCCACTTTTGTCACCCATTCTTTTTCCAGGCATTTTCATGAGGAATACGCCTTGGGATGCATAGAGGACGGCGCGTTGGAATTTTCCTACCTGGGGCGCAAACATCTGGCGTCCGCCGGACTGGTTAATCTGGTTGTGCCGGGTGAACCCCACGACGGGCATGGCGCCGACCCTGCGGGCTGGTCCTACCGGATGCTCTACCTGAAACCTGAAATTTTGCTCGAAGCCGCCAGCGCCTGCAGGGCGCGGCCACGTGCGCCCCATTTCCGGCAAGGGGTTATCGACGATCCGCGACTGGCTCAAAGCATCCGCTGTACGCATGCCATACTGCAGCGGCCGGATGTCACCAGCCTGGAAAAGGAAACCCGTCTGCTCTGGCTTCTGGCTTTCTGGATTTCCCGCCATGCCGTAGAACGGGGGGAGTTTCGCCGTACGGGTAACGAAACGGCTGCCGTCCGGCGCGTGACGGAATGTATTCGTTCCGGCTATGCCGAAGATCTCGGCCTCCGGGAACTGTCCTCCATCGCTTGCCTGAGTCCCTTTCACCTGCTGCGTACGTTTCAGCAGCAGACAGGCGTTACGCCCCACGAATACCTGACGCAGGTCCGTGTGGAGCAGGCGCGAAGCATGCTGCGAGGTGGGCAGCGGTTGGCGGATATCGCTCAAACGACCGGATTCGCTGATCAGAGTCATCTCACAAGAACTTTCAAAAAGCGTTACGGTGTCACTCCGGGCGCATTCCGCAAGATTCTTCAAAACAGCTGACCAGCAAGGCGCTACCTTTTTTCCAAAAAAGGAGTCGCCATGACAATCCCTTATAAAGCGTACGTGTTTTTGACCCTGGCCATGATCATTGTGGGCAGTTCAGCCGTGGCCGGTTCGCAGATGGTTGCCGAACTGCCCGTACACCTGGCTTCCCTGTTGCGGTTCGGCCTGGCCGCCTTGCTGCTTGTTCCGATTTTGTATTGGCGTGAAGGGGGATTTCCCCGTCTGCGTTTGAAAACGCACGTATTGTTATGCCTGCAGTCTGTTTGCGGATCTTTTCTCTTTACCCTGCTGTTTCTGGAAGGGCTGCGTCTGACGAGTCCGGCTTCGGCCGGGATAATCACCAGCACCACGCCGGCCTGTATGGCTGTAATCGCCTGGATTTTTTTTCACGAACGCCCGCGCAGACGCGTGCTGGCCGGGGTGGCCTGCTCAATGGGCGGAATTTTGCTGGTTCATCTGGCCGGAGCTTCCGGACACATGGATGGCACGGATACAGGCTCCAGCCTGTACGGGAATTTGCTGGTGATGGGAGCCGTCTTTTTTGAGTCCATGTTCTTGCTGCTGCGAAAGCAGATACGCGAGCCCTTGTCGCCTTTGGCCGCTTCCACCCTGGTCAGTCTTTACGGCGGTATGCTCTTTCTGCCCCTGGGATTGGCGGAAGCCTTTTCTTTTTCCTTGGCGGGGCTGCGGCCGGAAACATGGCTTGCTGTCGGATATTACGCCGTTGTCGTGACCGTGCTGGCCTATTTGTTCTGGTTTGCAGGCATCGTACGCGTTCCAGCCGGGGTTGCCGGCGTCTTCACCGGAGTCATGCCCGTCAGCGCTGTGGTATTGTCCCGTGTGGTATTAGGGGAAGCAATCAGTCTGTTGCAGCTGGCCGGATGTCTGGGGGTTGTTTTGGGGATTTATTTCATATCCGGGACAGGGGCTGGACGCATGATTTGTGAGGCCTATGCGTCAGTTGCGTCCGTTACCAAGGAGCTTTTCCACCTGCTGGGCTATGAGCGGAGGTGACAGCAGGTTCCCTTGGGCGTACGTGCAGCCCGAACGGACGAGGCATTCGAACTGGTCCGCGTGCTCGACACCTTCGGCCACCACGCCGAGATTCAGGTTGGATGCCAGGGAAATCATCGTGTTGACTATGGCCGCGCCTTCCGGCTGGTTGTGGATTGCTTCGATAAGGGATTTGTCGATTTTGACGAGATCCACGGGCAGCCGGAACAGGTAGGGCAGCGAACTGTACCCGGTTCCAAGGTCATCTATTGCCAGCGATAGTCCGGCGTCAGTCAATTGATGCAGGGTTTCCAGCGCGGCATCCGCATTGCCCATGATGGAGTTTTCCGTAATTTCCAAAGACAGAACTGCGGGATCGAGGCTGTTTTTACTGAGTTCGTCAAGGATGTTCTGCTGCAGTCCGGGCCAGTTGAGTTGCCTGGAGGAAATGTTGACTGCCAGGTTAAGGGATCTCGCCAGGGGATAGTTACTGCGCCACTGGGCAAAGTTGCTGCATGCCGTATGAAGTATCCATTTTCCCAGTTCAATGATGAACCCGGAGTCTTCCGCGAAGGGGAGAAATTCAAGGGGATAAATGATGCCTTCTTCAGGATGCCGCCAGCGCAGCAGAACCTCGAATCCGGAAAGTTGATGCTTCGGCCCGTTTTCGACCAGCTGATAGACGGGCTGGTACGTCAGAAAAAAATGTTCGTGCTCCAGCCCCTGAAACATGTCATTGCTCAGAGACGTCTGGCGTTTAGCCGTATGGTGCATCTGGTCGTTGAATATTTTGAAGTTGCCCGAGCCTTCTTCTTTTGCGCAATACATGGCGATGTCGGCATCACGCAACAGGGGTTCCGGGTCGGAGTAGTGGCCTGTATCCAGGACAACGCCAATACTGGCTGAGGAAAAAATGCAGGTCTTGCTTAGTTCGTAAGGAGTCTTGAGCTGTTTTTGCAAACGCTCGACCACGGCGATGACTTCTTCCTGCATACTGTATTCTTCGAGCAGAAGGGCAAATTCATCCCCGCCGAGGCGGCAGACAGTATCGATGCTGCGAATGGAGGTCTGTATCCTCCTGGCCACTTCTATCAACATTTCATCGCCTGTCAGATGGCCGAAGGTATCATTGACCATTTTGAAACGGTCCAGGTCCAGCATGAGCACGGCAAATTTATAATTATCGCGCCGCTGCATACGTTGTATGGCCCTTTCCAGGCGCTCATGAAACGACGTCCTGTTGGGCAGGTCTGTCAGCCCGTCATGCAGCGCCATATGATTGAGCTGCTTTTCATAGGCTTTGCGCTTCGTGATATTTTGCATGGTGCCGAGGATTCCCACAGTCTGCCCGTTGCTGTTGAACAGAGGCAGTTTGCGAATATCCATAAAAAAAACAGTGCCGTCTGCGCCGTTTGTGATTTCGGCTTCATCCCGTATGGATGTTCCGTACTCCAGGACTTTTTGGTCCGTAGCCTGCAGAAAGAAGAGTTCCTGTTCATTCCAATGCAGTTCGGCATCTGAACGACCGATAATTTCCTTGGAGTCCTTATGTCCTGTGAATTCGAGGAAGTTGTTGTTGCAGCCCATGTAGTTAAGGCCAACGTCTTTCCAAAAAACACATTGAGGTATGTTTTCCAGAACCAGCCGCAGCATGCGTTGAGAATTCTGCATTGATATTTCGGATTGAACCAGAGTACGTAATTTTTCCAATAATGAACTGTTTTTTGTTTCCAATTCCTGTAGCAGGTAAAAGGAATCCAGCGACTTAGCGCATTGAAGCAGAAGAATGGAAAATATTTGTAGTGCATGCGCAGGGACTTGTTGCTTTCCATCGCGAAGTTTTACTACGATGATGCCGTATTTTTTTGCATTAGTGGCTATTTGCTGCACAAGATAGCTGTCCTGGGAATTCGGAGCGGAGTGGAAAATAGCTGTGTCGATCTTGAGCGTTTTTTCAATGATGCGGGCATCGAGAAATATTTTTAGTATCTTATTAAAGTCAATACAATTTTTTTTAGGAAGACACTGTTCGAGTTCTAAGTTGTTATTGCCATCCTTGAAAAGGAAAACCGCTGAAACGTCGACCGGCAACAAAAATTTTGTTTTTTCCAACAGATTGTGCAGAATTGGTTGAGTAGTCCCAAGAGTGTGGAGATCATCGCCCGAAGTCATGAACTCCTGGAGCGTGATCAACTTTTCTTCGAATTGAGGGGCTTCGCTCTCCAAACGAGTATTTTTGTTCGGAGCTTCATCAGGTTGTTTGATTATTACTTTTGATGGCATTTCAACGTACTCGACTTATAAAAAAACGGCGATTGCTGACAATATGACAACAGAGGGCAAATGCAGTGTCAGCAGCTGATTCACGCGTGATACTGGATTGTTGATTGAATGAATAAATAAACATCCCCACCCCCTGAAGGCGAAGCCTTTGTCAATTTCTCCCCATGTGGTTTGTCAAAACATGAGTACCGGCATTATGAAAAAAACGTGCCGGTAGTTTTTAGATGACACATGTAGGAAAAGACCTACGTATAAATAGCACAACTAGTGGGATTGATGCAATACCAACCCAGTGTATTTTTAACAGTGGCAAGTTAAGGGATGCGTTTAATTGTCACGGTTGTTGTTTTTGATAGTACAAATAATGGTTCACTGAATTATCAGTACGGTTCATCAGGAAAGAGCGTCCCGATGCAGAAAACGGAAGCGGAAAAAAAGAGGCAGGAGCCGTCAGTGCAGATTTGTATCAGACGAAAAGGATGTCGCACTCTCTGCAAGGCGTGGGGGCTTCAATACGCGTCACGCATTGTTTTAAACGGTTTTTTCTGGCAATTTTGTATAGTTCAAGCAGTTGTTTTTCTTTGATATTTCCCATCTTCCACTGGAGTTTGCCGTCGAAACAGCACAGGGCCACTTCGCCTGTGGCAGCCACGGTCATCTGGAACCATTGACGACATCCGGGATAAATGGCGGTTTTGTCGATATTTCCTAATTTGTTGTGAAATGTCCGCACGCTGTCCGTAACCTGGCCCACAAAGTCTTTGCATGTAGTGGTCCTGGCTGTGAATTTAGGCCAGCGTTGATTGCAATAACGAACGAAATTGGCATCTTCTGCCTGCGAATTGCCCACACGGCGAAGCGTAATCCGCAAGGCCGTATCCGCCTTGTAAGCGTCGTGGAGGCAGTCCAGGTTCGCGGCCGTATCTTCAAAGCGCAAGCCCATTTCAGCGGCGTAGGCATCTGCATCATAATGATTAAGAGAAATGTTGATCATTTCGAGCTGGCGCAAGGACAGCAGTTTTTCAATTTTAGGCCTGTCCAGCAGTGAGCCATTGCTGACCAATCCAAGCTGCGCGTTGGGTAACAACTTTTGGGCGCGTTCCATAAAGGAAATCAAGCGCTTATCAAGCAGCGGTTCGTTGATGTGATTGAAATGCAGTTGAAAACGGTGATCGCGGGGGATTTCCTGCAGATCCTGCAGCAGTTTTTCATACAGCTCGTCGGAGATATGCATGCCCTTGCGCGGGAGCGTATGATACGGGCAGAACCCGCATTTGGCGTTGCAGAGGGCGGCTGTTTCCACCCGGACAAGCATGGGGTAGTCCTCGAACCGCTGCTGATGCTCCGCATGTTCGCCCGTATGCATCAACGCTTCCAGGCAAAGCAGGGCCTCATCAATCCGGTCTTCCTCCAGAAGGGCGGCGTAGAGTTTGAAATAGGTTTTGGAAAGTCCTTCCGCATCGCCATTTTTAGCCAGTACGGCGATCTGCGCGATCAGGGTGTCGACAGGGAGTTTTTCTTCTGTGTCAGCCACGGGTTGGTTGCCTTCACCAGCGTGCCGTTGACGAACCTTTGTCAGAAACGTTCTGGCTTCCTGTTCAAAGAGAACATCATCAACAGCATAGGGTTCGAACTGGGAACGCAATGTTTCCGCATAGACGCCCATAAGAAAAATATAGATGTTTCCTGCCACTTTCATTGCGGAAAATTGAAGGTTTCTCCGGGCCGCGTATATTTTAGCGATCAGGATGGCCCTGTGTACGATGTTGGCGTCATGGAAAACGATCAGGCAGTCTTTTTGCGCCACCTTGAGGCAAAAAAAGAAATCCACCAGGGCCTGGCGAACAGTATGTTCGGAGTCGATAAAGCAGAGATCGGGTGGTTGAGAGATGGCATCAGCGGAAAGGTCTTCAGTGGATGTATTCAGGATTTCCAGTTTGTCCAATGACACATTGGGATAGTGTGTTTGCAACAGGCCGATCATTTGTTCCGTCCCATCTTTCGGGTAGGCGTAAGCCTTGTGGCGTTCGTCCGGTTGCAGTTCGGGGCGTTTGTCGATGGAATAAATATGCTTGCAATACGGGTTCACCAGATGAATCTGGAGTGAGCCTCCCAAATAGGAACCCGTTTCAAGATAAGTGTAGGACTTTTTGGCGCCTCGAATGGCCTGTTGCGCCAGTAACAGCATGCGCTTGTCATCATCGCTTGCCTGGGGAGGAATGGCGTCGAACTGCCGGATATCAAGTTCTGGGATAGTGTCGGTAAGCGAAAAAGGCATAGCGGGCTCCGATACGGATGCTTAAGCGTTTGCGTAAAGTAGGAATACTTTACCTTGCCTCGGCCTTGCTTGCAAATACCAAACCCTGCTGCAGTCAAGTTACGATAGACAGGAGCGCTCTGGCAGCGGATCATGGAATGTTTTGCCAACAAAATTGGCGATTTTTGTGAGCAGGTATGCTGGATTGCCTGCTAAGAAACAAGAAAATCTACTAAATAAGTATATTAAAATGGTATTGAGTAAGTTGCACGATATTTGCTTGTAAAAAATCGAAGGCCAGCGGTTTTTTAGTTCGGACACCCATATGCCGCTGGTCAATACAAAGGGGTAGGCTATGTTTGAAAAAGTGAAACTGACCGCCTTGGAATTGGCCGAGTTGTTCGGCAAGACAATTCCGCATGCCCAGGAGACTCGGGAGCCTGAGCCGCAATACGGCACGGCGATTGGTTGGCGGCCTTCTTCCCTCCCCAGAGTAAAACTTACGTCCGAAGAAGTGCGTCTCCTCACCAGACCATTTCCCGAACTCCTGGAAATAACCGTGTATTGACAGACAGATGTCAACCCTGGGTCCGGCTAACTGCCGGTGCCCAGGGTTGCATCCAACCATTTGAAAATCTGCATGGAGCCTCTGGCCAGTGCGCCTTCCTGGCAATGCGCGCCCGCATAACCACTCTCGGGAAAAATCAGCAGGGTTTTAGGGCAGGAAAGTTTGTCGTAGAGAATCTTCTGCGTCGGAATATCGTAAAAAATATCATTGCCGCCCGCTATGACCAATGTGGGAGTGGTGATTTTGTCCACAATGCCTTCCAGCGTGAACTGATTCCAGAAATTGAGGAAGTCCAGCGGGGTGCTGGTCCCGGTGGTGAACATGCCGTTGCTGATAAACCAGCCGAACCCTGGATTTTTGGCCATGGCCTCGCGGAGTCCTTTGTTGGATTCGTCCTTGTCGGCGTTCATTTCGGCCAGGTCTTTGGCGCCGGGAAAACCCTTCCCGCGCAAATCAAAAGCGCCCGGGTTGGTGATCAGTGCGGCCAGGCGGTGTTCATAGGCAGCGGCGTGCGGAGCGAGGTACCCGCCCATGCTGATACCCATCAGGGCCAGCTTTTTGTTGTCGCATTCACTTCGGTCGAACGCGAAATCGACCACTGCGCTGACCACTTTTTCCCATTGCGGCGTAAATGTCAGGCCCTGTTCGATCAAAGCGCCGCCCTGGCCGGGGCCTTCGAAAATCAGGACAGTATACCCGCGCCGCAGGGCGGGCAGTCCGTACGAATAATACAATTCTTCGCCCGTACCGTCGAAGCCCGTCTGCAGGATCAACGTCTTGCGCGCTTTGCCGGAACTGTCCGGACAGCAGACATATCCGGGCAAGGTGGTCTCCGCGTAGGGAATCCGGACCGGTTCGATGTATGCATCTGACAGTTCGGCGGCCTGCAAAAACATGTTTTTGCTTTTTGCCCAGCTTTGTTTGATACGCGGATCTTTCGGGTCGCCATGGATGAAGAAGTTGCTGGTGCGGTAATAATTTGAGGCTCGTAAAAAGGCCTGGCGCGCGGAGATTTTGTCTCCCGCCTGCAGGCTGGTGTTTCCCCAGTCTTCCACAGATTCGGCCAGAGCAAGCCATTCGGCGTACCAGGACTCGCCGTCGCCTTCCTTGATGCGGTCCGCGGTTCTTAGACATTCCACGATGTCCGCGGCGCCGGTCCATGTGGCGCCCAGATTGCGCAACAATTCGAAATCATAATTCGCATTTTTGAAATGAACGCGGAACGGTTCCTGTTGTGTTTTTGCATTCGGTGTCTTGGCTGGAGGATTCTGTGCAGCATCCGCAGGGGGAACGGCAAGCATCCAGAACGCGCTTATGATGCTGATAAAGAGGATGCAGAGATACGGCTGCCGGTTCATGAAGCTGTGCATGGCAGACTCCGGGAGTGCTATATGGTGAATAATAGGAACAGTAGCTCGTTACGGGCAAAAAGGTAAGTAAAAAAGGTTCATCCGGATGAAGCGTACTTTTGACAAAAAGAGTGGACATGGAGTCCAGTCGATTTTCACGCCAATGAGAATCGAACGGAGGAACCACCATGTCCACGAGTTTGATGTACCATGCGTTCGGGTTGGTCGGCTACGACTACATTCGGCAAACATACGTTTCTGGTAGCCTGATTTTTCATGTCCAACCGAAAGCCAAGATGCTCCGATGTCCCTCTTGCAAGAGCAAAAACGTATTGCGACGCGGGGAATCTGAACGGTGGCTAAGGACAGTGCCTATTGGGTTCAAACCAGTCTGGCTGGTGGTAAACGTGCCGCGCGTCGAGTGCAGGAAATGTGGTTGTGTACGACGCATAGACATCAAAATTGCGAATAAAAGACGCTGGTATACAAAGGCATTTGAGCGGTTCGTTTTGTTCTTGGTGAAAACTATGACCATGCTTGATGCCGCCAATCTATTGGGTATCGGCTGGGATAGCGTCAAAGATATTTTCAAACGCAACCTTCAACGGAAATATAGCAACCCCAAGCTTTCAAAGCTCAGGTATTTTGCCATTGACGAAATAAGTGTCCGCAAGGGGCACAAATATCTGACTTTGGTCATGGATTTGAAAAGCGGCGCGGTGATTTTTGTGGGGGACGGCAAAGGAGCTAACGCGCTGAAACCATTTTGGAGGAAACTGAAGCGTTCTCGGGCAAAAATTCGTGCTGTGGCTACGGACTTGAGTGCAGCCTATATTGGAGCCGTGCTGGAGAATTTGCCAGGAGTACCATTGGTTTTCGACCATTTTCATGTGGTCAAATTGATGAACGACAAACTTACGGAAGTTCGTCGCAAGCAATACCGGGAGTTGAAAGACAGCATGGGCAAGGATGTACTCAAAGGAAGCCGGTGGCTCCTTTTGAAAAATCCTGACAACCTTGATGTGAATCGAAACGAGCGGGAGCGTTTGAACGAGGCGTTGAAATACAATCAACCACTGGCGCTTGCGTACTACATGAAGGAAGATTTGCGGCAAATATGGAATCAATCCAGCAAGTCGGAAGCTGAGATTTTCCTCAATGACTGGATTGCTCGTGCCAGAGTCTCAGGACTCGGCCCTTTGATGACGATAGGTGGAACTTTGGCGGCTCACCGGTCTGGCATCCTGGCCTGGTACGATCATCCGATAACATCGGGGCCAATGGAAGGAACAAACAACAAAATCAAAACAATGAAAAGGCAAGCATACGGTTATCGAGATATGGAATTCTTCAAACTCAGGATCATGGGGATTCATGAGGCGAAGTACGCTTTGACCGGATGAGCCGTAAAAAAGAGGAGTTTGTCTATGAGTGCCATGATAGAATGCAATAGGGCACCTGTTTTGTTATTTTACAGCATGGCAGAACCCTTTTATGCTGCGTATGACGAATAAAGCAGGTGCCCTTTGGCTCGACAGGTATTTTGTTCTCAATACTCCATATCCAGATCAACGCCGAATTTCTCCCATTGTGCAGCGGCCTCCTGTTCGGCCCTGGCCAGAGCTTCGCCCTGGAGCGGGTCGATGACCAGGGCTTCGGCCACGATCTGCCAGATGTACTTGGTGTTGTGCTTCAAGTCCGGGTAGTATTTGGGAATGCGTTTCATGATCTGGTCGCGGCAGTTGGAGCAGCCGACGCCCACCACCGTGGCGCCGGTACGGCGAATCTGGTCGGCTTTGAAGCGCGAATGATAGGCGCTCTGGTCTTCAAAAGGCATGGGCCAGTTGCCGCTGCCGCCTCCGCAGCAGAAATTGTTTTCCCGGTTGGGAATCATTTCCACGAAGTTGTCCGCGCATTGATTGAGTATCCAGCGGGCTTCGTCGAAAAAGGCCACGCCGTAGTGCCGCAGCAGCTCGCGTCCGTGTTTACAGGAGTCGTGCCAGGTGAAGAGATCGTTGGCATGAACGCTCTTGTCCAGTTTGATCCTGCCCTGTTCGATCAGTTCCTTAAGGTAATCATAGAGATAGATAAAACGCACCTCGCGCTCCGGATCTTCTTCCAGGCAATATTTCATGCCCAGGCGGCAGCCGTAGGATCCGCCGCCGCAATCCGGCATGATCATCCGCTTGATGTTGTGCTTGTCCATGTAATCAAGCTTGCGTTTTGCCAGGATTTTCGAACCTTCGTAATTGGCCGAGAACAGCGCCCAGTCCACGGCTTCCCAGCCTTCGCTGGGCACGGTCCAGTTTTCACGCGCCGCGTAGAAAATTTTCCACCACCAGTACTGGTCCTCAAAGTCGCCGAATACTTCTTTGGAATTCGGAAAAAACAGGATGTCGGCGTTGTCCTTGTCCACGGGAACATAAAATCCGGGCATTCCGTCTTCCGCCAGTTCCTGGCTGAGTTCCGCCATGCCCTGCAGGTAATCCTCCTTGGCAATGGCCAGATTGTTCCCGGTTTCAATGTTGTTCATGCACCCTTTGTGTATGGAACCCGGCACCTTTTCACGCTCGCGCAGGTGGCGCATGTGCACCATGATTGGCACGATGTCGATGCCTGCCGGGCAATTCTGCGCGCAACGGCCGCAACAGGTGCAGAGCCAGACATAATCCGAGTTCACCACCTCTTCCACCAGCCCCATACGCAGCATTTGCAGCACCTTGCGCGTATTCCAGTTTTCAAAGCCGGGAGCGGCCGCGGTGGGGCAGCCGCTGACGCAACTGCCGCAGGCCAGGCAGGCGCTCAAATCAAACTTGTCCAGATACTCGCGTATCTCCGCCGGCAGTTCCCGCGGACGGATGACTTCAATCGTATCGGCTACCATCGCACGCACCTCTTATTTTTTTACGTCGTGGGGGCTGCGCGCCCCCACACCCCCCGCCAGGGCAGCGGCCCTGGACGCGCAAATGGGGGGGAGACTGTTTTTTGCAACAAGCTTAGGGGGCCAGGGGGGATTATCCCCCCTGGCGGGGGTTGGGGCAGGGCCCCAAGGTTTGTCCCTCCTACGCCGGCACTGCGTCGGCATCAACGGCCGCACCGGTCTGGTCGTACATCAGGCCGCAACGCAGATCGAAGTGTTTGTTCACGCTCATGGTCGGACAGGCCGAATTAAGCGCCACCTGAACCACGGTGGAGCCGAGAAAGGCCTTTTCCGGATCGATTTCCTTGGTGTGGTGCGCCATGATAATCAGATCGGCATGTTTGATCCGGGCCATCTTGAGGATCTCGGTGGCCGCCTTGCCTTCCCAGCATTCGAATTCGCAGCTGCGGATACCGGCCATACGTTCGCCGTATTCGTCCTGCAGACGCTGGCGGGCGGACGCTACCTGGGCTTCCACTTCCTCCTGGCCCATGCCGGTGTTATCCACCGCGTGGAAGACCACCAGGTTGGAGCCGTAATGGCGGGCAATCTGTCCGCCGTAGGATACGGCGCACTCAGCGGCGGTGGAGAAATCCGTGGCCACGAGTATGTTTTTGAAGGTCTGCTCGCCGTAAGGCGTCTGCCGCGTGACGATCATCACCGGGCAGGGCGAACGCTGGCTAACGCGTTCGAGCGTGCTGCCAGCCATACCCCACATCCGCGAACGCTGTTCGGCGTAGTCCTTGGAATGCGGCCCCATGATCACCAGGTCGGCTTTTTTCTGGCGTACGACGCGTAGTATTTCATTGTGAGGAATCCCCGCTTTGACAAGGATGGAGTGGTCCTTCACGCCTTCGAGCTTATCCTTGTAGAACGCGGCGATGTTCTGTTTGATCCGGTCGGTTTCGCCCGAGGCTTCGAGGTGCTCCATGCTGCCCCAGCCGTGCTCTATGCCGCAGATGTGCGTCAGGTAGAGTTTCGAATCAAAGCGCTGTGCAAAGGAGATGGCCTTGTCGGCAGCACATTCGCAAATCTCTGACGGCGTGATCGCTAAAACGATGTCCTTAAACATGATACGCCTCCTTGATACGTTTGCTTCCTTGCCGCGCCAGGGCTTCAGGCCGTGGCTGTTTCGGCGATCAGGGAAGCCAGTCGTCCGCTGACGACCATGTTTTTTTGCAATTGCAGGCTCGAACCCGGCAGTCCGAACGCCAGGCCTATCAACTGCGGCAGGTACAGAACGCTCACAGGCGTTTTGTCCGCGTTGTTTTTCAGCGCTTCTTCCTGGTAGCCCTCCAGGTTCATCTGGCAGAGCGGACAGACGGTCACGATGACGTCCGCCCCGGCAGCGCTTTGCAGAATTCCGCCCACGGCGCGCAGGGCAACGTTTTTCTGGCTGGCCATGAGCGACGCGCCGCAGCACTTGGCGCCCATGTCCCAGGGAAAGATTTCAACGCCCAGCGTCGTCAGTATCCGGTTCATGGACTGCGGACGCTCCGGATCGTCAAAGACCGCATAGGGTCTGAGGATCTGGCAGCCGTAATAAGGCGCCACGCGTAGTCCTTCCAGCGGCCGGGCCACCTTTTCCTCGATCAGGCCGAACAGATCATTGGCAAAGACATCCAGCAGATGCCGTACGCGTACGTCCGATTCCAGCGCGAGTTCTTCTTCTTTGAGGATGCCGTTGACCGTGGCTCTGGTCAGAGGAACTTTCGTGCGCATGGACGCATGCAGCAGGTTCAGGTAGCACGCGCTACAGGGTACGAGCACGTCCGTATCCGGGATGTGTCGGGCGGCCAGGGCCAGATTTCGGGCCGGCAGGGCCGTGGCCAGCAGTTCGCTGACGGCTTCCACGGCACTGGCGCCGCAGCAGGTCCAACCGGGAATTTCCTCGACCCCAACGTCCATGGCCTCCAGAACGGCCCGCGTACTGACGTCGTATTCGACGGCGCTTTCCTGAAGCGAACAGCCTGGGTAGTAACTGTAGTTCATGACCCTTCCTCCATACGCCGGACCTTTTGGAACAGCTTGTCAAGGCTGCCCCTGTGTTCGGTGGACGCCAGGTGCAACTTGCCCTTACGCAGCATTTTCAGGCCGATGGGGGCGAAATCCAGAGCCAGGAGCGGATTTTTCATGGCCAGCATGTAATCCCGCATCAGCGCGCTTTCCTGTACGCGGCCGTAGACCCGGACGTTGTTGACGAAGGCCTGGTAAAAGGCCGCATGCTTTTTGTTCTTTTCGCCTCCGTACCGGGTGGCCAGCCGTTTCAGCGCATAGACGGTTTCCGTCAGGGGCAGACCGCGCGGACAGCGCAAGGTGCACGAATAGCAGGCGGAGCAGAGCCAGAAAGTCCGGGACTCGAAAACCTCTTCCTCCAGTCCGAGCAAAATCTTGCGCCACATCTGCCGGGGCGTCAGGTCCATGGACGCTGCGTTGGGACAGGAGGCCGAACAGGTGCCGCACTGGATGCAGGCGGCCATGTTGTTCCGGATTTCCTGAAGCAGCGCCTCTCTCGGCGTTTCGTTGTTTTCATAATCCATCAGCATGATCCACCTCTTCTAACTAACAGGTATATAAATAATTTATACCAGTTGAAAAGTTTTGGAGGTTCTCAGGAACCTTTTTTAAAAGGTTCCTGAGCCGCCGGAGGCATTCCTTCTTTTCCGGCTTACACCAGTTCCTCCAGGGCCGCGTCGATGACGGACATGACCTGGTTGTCTGTAAATCCGCGCAGGTAAGAGGCGCTGTTGGGACAGATGGCGGCGCAGGCGCCGCAGCCCTGGCAGAGCAGTTCGTCCACCACGACCATGTCTTTGACCATGTCCATGTGGCGCGCGCCGTAAGGGCAGACGTCCACGCAGCGTCCGCAGCGGGAGCAGAGCGTATGCTTGACTTCGGCCACGGTGTTGGAGCTTCCCAGGCCTTTTTTGCTGAGAATCTGCAGGGCGCGCTGTGCGGCGGCTTTGGCAGAGGCGATTGTTTCGTTCATGGTGCCGGGCGCGTGGGCCAGCCCGCACATGAATACGCCGTGTTTCAGAAAATCCACCGGTCGCCATTTGGATTCGGCTTCCTGGAAGAAACCGTCCTGGGTCAGCGGTACGTTGAAGATCTCAGCCAGTTCACTGTTGTCGTTGGCGTCGATGCCCACGGAAAGCACCAGCAGGTCCGGGTTCAGCTCGATGGTGTTCTGGAGCAGTTCGTCCCAGATCTTGATGACGGGCTTGCCGTCGGTAAAGGTGACCTTGGGTTTGTTGGCCAGGTCGTAGCGGATGAAGATGGCGCCCAGCTTGCGGGCTTCCGTATAGTAGTGCTCGGAAAATCCGTAGCTCATGATGTCGCGGTACAGGACGTAGACCGGCAGGTCCGGACGGCGCTGCTTGAGCACGCGGATGTTTTTGATCGCCTGTGCGCAGCAGATCCGGCTGCAGTAGTTGCGGTTTTCTTCACGTGAGCGCCAGCACTGAATCATCACCAGGCTGGAGAGTCCGGCCAGATCCAGTTTGCCCGTACTCAGGCTTTCTTCCAGTTCCAGTTGGGAGAGCACGCTTTTATGCGTCCGAAAACCGTAATCATAGACACGGGCCTGTTGTCCGCCCGTGGCAAGGACCGTTGCGCCGTGTTCGAGCGGATAGGTGCCATCGTCCGTTGATATCAGACTCATGAAACGTCCGGCGCGTCCGGTGGACAAGGTCACGCGCGCGTCCGTGAATACCCGGATGTGCGGATGCTTGCGGACCTGCTCGACCAGGCCTTCCATGTAGTGGCGCGGATCGTCTCCCTGTAGGGTGTAGTGGAGGTTCATGGCCAGACCGCCAAGCTCTTCTTCCTGCTCGACCAGGCAGACTCCGTAGCCATGATCCGCAATGCCCAAGGCGGCGGTCATTCCGGCCAGTCCGCCCCCCACTACCAAAGCTTCGCGATGGACGGGCTGCGGCTGCGGCAAGGGCGTGGGATCCTGCCCCATGAGTTTGACCGCGGACATGGTCATGAGCGAGGCTATCTCGCGCGCCAGCTGTTGGGGTGTCTGTTCGGGGGAGTTTTCCAAAGCAGGGGCTGTTTCGAAAAGCGGCGTGAAAATATCCACCACGTCCATCAGTGCCGGGTTCAGCCCGATTTGAGCCCCCAGTTCGCGTAGCTTGGGTACGTAGGCGTAGGGCATGCATGCGCCCACCAGCACCCGGTTGGGGCGGTGTTCGCGTACCAGCTCTTCGATGCGCTCCCAGCCCTGCGGACTGCAGGCCTGTCCCACAGTGGCCACCGCGCAGATGCCTTTTTGCCGTGATAGCCTGTCGGCGAGCAGTTCGAAGTCCACATCTTTTTCCAGGGACGGACAGGAAGTGCAGACCGCGGCTAGCAGTTTGGGGATTTCACGGGTCACGTTGCGGTAGCTTGGTTCGGGATCCGGCAGCTGTTCTTTGAGCGGCGCGTAGATGTTGATCAGCCGCGAGGCCTCCAGGGCCGCTGCACCGGCGACTATCAGGCTTTCTGCAATATCGCGCGGGCCTGCGAAAGCGCCCGCGGCCATGATGCCCAGCTGGCTGGTTCGCGACGGACCGAAGTTTTTTGTGGCGCAGAAGCCGTAGTCGTTCAGTTCGATGCCGCAGACCTGGGCCAGCAGTTCGGTTTCTTTGGGCGGACGCGCGCCGATTGCCAGGACCACCATGTCGAAATGTTCGTTGACCAGCACGCCGTTGCTGTCCGCGTACTGCAGCTGCAGGCCGTTGTCCGCGTCCATTCCAGGCAGTACGGAGTGGATACGCGCGCGGACAAAGCGAACGTTTTCCTCCTGCTCCGCATTGTCGCGGTAGCGCTGGAAATCCTTGCCGAAAGTCCGCATATCCATGCTGAAGATGGAGGTTTCCAGTCTGTCGAATCCGGCCTGGCGGGCGCGCTTTTTGGCCAGCAGGGCCTCCTTGATGGACACCATGCAGCAGAAAGACGAACAGAAGTCCGCATTGCGCCGGACATCGCGCGACCCGACGCACTGCAACCAGGCGATACGCCGTACGGGTTGTTTGTCGCCAGGACGGAGCAAGGGTTTGCCTCTGCCGCCGCCTTCCGGGCCCGTGCCGCTGATCAACCGTTCGAACTCCACCGAGGTGAGCACACCCGGGTGCTGTCCGTAGAGATACAGCCCGGCCATGCCCATGGGGTCGTTGGCGATGTCGAAGCTGTCGAATCCGGCGGCCAGAATCACCGCGCCCACTTCGCATTCAATACGTTCGTCCGTGACGATGCGCATGAACTGTTTTTCCAACCAGGGAGCGGTATCCTTTTTGCTCAGCGGCTTGCGGAGCAATTCGCGTTGCGCGCCGAGTTCGAAAAATCCGCTCAGATCTTCCTGGGAGAGCACCTGTCCGTCGCCTTGCAACAGATATACGGGCAGGTCGGGGCGCAGTTCCAGAGCGCGGCTTATGACGCGTTTTACCGCACCTTCCACCAGCTCGGTGGAAACCAGGGCCAGTCCCACAGGACCGTTTTCCAGCAGATCCACGGCTTCGGCCGCGCTGCGCGCATGCAGTACGGGAAATTCATGAGTGGAAAGCCATTGGGTGAGCTGTTCGCTGACCTCTTTGTCCGGATCCACGAGCAGTACCGGAAAATCCTTGCGCATCTCGAGTTTGAAATCGATGGCGTTGGAAGGGCAGGCGTCCACGCACTCGAGGCAACGCAGGCAGTTGTCCAGGTCCACAACATAGTGGTTGGGGATGTGCTGGGGCACTGGCAGATGAATGGCCGCCCGTTCGGTCAGTCCGGCATTGAATTCGCTGGGCACCCGGACGGGGCAGACATCGGCGCATTTGCCGCAGCCCGTACATTTGTGCGGATCCACAAAGGTGGAACGCTTGCGCAGTGTGGCCTGGAACTGGCCCGGATCACCGTCCAGGGCCACCAGTTCGGTGGCCAGCAGCAGGTCGATGTTGCGGTGGAACAGCCCCTTGCGCAGGCAGAACTGACTGGACGCATCCCGTTCGGTCAGCGGCAGCATTTTGCACATGCCGCAATGATCGCTGGGGAACTGATGGTCCAGTTTAGTCAGAAAACCGCCGATGTGCGGCCGCTTGTCGATCAAGGCCACTTTATGTCCGGTTTCGGCCAGATCCAGGGCGGCGTGGATTCCAGCGACTCCTGCGCCGACAACCAGGGCTCCGTAACTGCTTTTCATGGCGACCTCCCTTTAGGCGCAGGCTTCCGTCAGTTCGCCGAATTCTTTTTCCTTGAAGACCGCAAGCGGCGGCGCTTCGTTGGGATCGCGTCCGGGAACGTATTCAAAGGCCTTTTGCGTCCGGGCGGCGACCGTCCGGAACAATTCCATGACCGGTATGTCGTTGGGGCAGGCGTTGGAACACTGTCCGCAGCCCACGCAGGCCGTGCTCATGTGCGCCAGGCGCGTGAGATGGAAGAAAGCCGTATCCGTGGGCATGCGCAGCATGCCGCTTTTTTCCGCCCAACCCATATACTGCCAGGGCTTGTGGTCGAAAACGTCGGTCAGAAACACGCATTCCTTGCAGTAGCAGACCGGACAGGCCACCCGGCAGTTGTAGCAGTTGACGCAGCCGGAAAGATATTCGCCGAGTTTGTCCATGCTTGCCGTGGCCGCGGCTGTTTCTTCGAACATGGCGTCGCGGAAGGCGATACGTTGCGCCGAAAGTTCTTCCCATGTTTGATTGCGCCGGCCGCTGCCGCCCGCGTCTTCGAGTTCCAGTTTGCGGACGGCGTTTTCTCCAGCCGCGCTTTGGGAAATCAGCGGGATGTACTGGTCCAGATCCGCGCCGAAAAGTCCCAGGGCCAGGTCTGCGCCTTCAGGAGTCGCGTATTCGCAAGCCTTGCAGGCCTTGGCGATTTCCTGTCCTCCGGCAATGTTGCCGCAGCCGCTGACGAATGCGTTGGTCAGCGTTCGGGCGTCTGTGCCCTGTAGTGCCTGGCGGTAGGTGTGGTTATCGTACGCGCCGTAGCAATCCAGTCCGATGAGCAGCAGATTGTCCGAATTGCCCTGGTTGAGTTTGATCAGCTCAACGAATGCGCGCAGTTCGCACGGGCGCAGCACTGCGGCCACTACACCTGAGCTTTCGCCGTGGGTCAGGCGTGAGAGCAGTTTGGCGCCATTGAGCGGAAATGCAGGAGAAAGCGGATTGGCCTGGGCCAGCAAGGCGGGATCCGTTATTAACGCGGGCATGGAGACGCCGCTGTCGGGGCGCTGCCGCATGGTAAATACCGCGTCCGCAACCCCGCGTTGGAGCAGAGATGCCAGAAAGGCCTGCAACGCGGCTACCGGATCGTTATTCGTCACGGGTATTTTCGCTATGGAAGCCATTGTTGTCTCCTTTGGGTAACACCTGAGGGTCCCCCATTATTTTGAGGGGGCCTGGGGGAAATCATTTCCCCCAGCGGGGGTTGGGGCTGTGCCCCAATTCCCTTTCCTTTTTTTTTCTTCACACTGCAATTGTCGCCTTGGCGTCGCAGGGGCCGAGTTCGCGGATTTCCTCCACCAGGTGATTGACGGTTTCGGCGAATTCGTTGCCTTCGCTGGCGCCAATCCAGGTAAGCTTGAGCCTGCGCGGGTCGATGCCGAAGCTGGCGATGATTTCCTTGAGCAATTTGACCCGGCGGCGGGCCTTGTAGTTGCCGTTGGTGTAGTGGCAGTCTCCGGGGTGGCAGCCGCTGATGAGTACGGCGTCGGCGCCGGAGATCAAGGCCTTGATGACATATTTCGGGTCCACCATGCCGGTGCACATCATCCGGACAAGCCGGACGTTGGGCGACTGGATCATCCGGGCTGTGCCGGCGAGATCCGCGGCGGTGTAGGTGCACCAGTTGCAGACAAAGGCGATGATTGTTGGTTCGAATGTGGACATGGGGTTCCTCCTGCATTCAGACCGTCACCGGTTCGGTTTCGGGTACGGGTTCTTTGTGAGTTGTTGCCTCGGGCTCTGTTGCGACCGGCGACCAGGCCAGCGAATCGAGAACGCCTTCCAGTTCGGCAAAGATCTGCTTTTCGCTGAAGTGACGGATCTGGGCGGCGCCGCTGGGACAATGTCCGGCGCAGCTGCCGCAGCCCTTGCACATGGCCGCGTTGACCACGGAAACCTGACGGCGTTCATCGAATTCGATGGCCGAGTAGGCGCAGAGCCCGATGCAGGTTTTACAGCCCACGCAGATTTCCGGATCGATGTAGGAAATGGTCGGCGAGATGGCGACCTCGCCCCGGGTGATCAATGCCATGGCCTGGGCCGCGGCGCCGGACGCATGCGATACGGCGTCCGGGATGTCTTTGGGCCCCTGGCAGGCGCCGGCCAGAAAAATCCCGTCCGTGGCGGTGGAAACGGGGCCGAGTTTGGGATGTTCTTCGAGAAAAAAGCCGTCCAGTCCCTGGCTGATGCCAAAGGTACGGGCGGTCTGAACCACATCCGCCCGTGGCTCCATGGCCGTGCAAAGGATGGCCATATCTACGGGCACCCGCAGCACCCGCCCGAGCAGGGTGTCTTCGCTGACCACCACGAGCTTGCCCTCTTCCTCGGGCGTCCGGGCCTGGTCTGTGATTTCAGCGGGCCTGCCGCGGATGAAGGTTACGCCTTCCTCCTGCACGCGGCGGAAGAATTCCTCGTATCCTTTCCCGAAACAGCGCATGTCGATGTAGAAATTGTAGATCTTGCAATGGTGTCCGACCTTGTCCTTGATCAGGTGGTCGTACTTGAGAGCGTACATGCAGCAGACGCGCGAACAGTAGGGATGGTATTTGGCGTCGCGGCTGCCCACGCAGTGGAGAATGGCCACGCTTTCGGGCGGCTGGCCGTTTTTCAGGAGAATTTTACCGCCGGTGGGCCCCACGGCGTTGTTCAGCCGTTCGAACTGCAAGCCCGTATAGACGTTGTCATAGAGGCCGTAGCCGTATTGGGTCATGGGGGTGGGATCGAAAATATCGAAACCTGTGGCCATGATCACGGCGCCCACGTCCAGGGTGACGGTCTGCTCGGTCTGGGTAAAATCGATGGCGTTGGACGGACAGAGTTTTTCACAGACCCCGCATTTTTTGCCGTTGAGCGTACGACAGTGCGCGGAGTCGATGACGGGCTTGTTGGGAACGCTCTGGGGCGAATTGCGGTAGATGGCGCGACGCATGCCCATGCCTTCGTCGAATTCGCTGAGTACCTTGGTCGGGCATTTTTCCGTACACAATCCGCAGCCGGTGCAGCGGTTCATGTCCACATAGCGCGGTTTCATGGTGACAGTGGCCTGGTAGTTGCCCACAAAACCTTTGAGTTCGCTGACCTCGCTGTAGGTCATCAGGTTGATGTTCGGATCCTGGGCCACGGCCACCATCTTGGGCGTGGAGATACAGGCGGCGCAGTCCAGGGTGGGGAATGTCTTGTCGAACTGGGCCATGTGTCCGCCGATGGAAGGCCCGCGCTCGACCAGGTGGACGCGATGGCCGGACTTGGCGATATCCAGAGCGGCCTGTATTCCGGAAATACCCGCACCCACCACCAGCACGTCGGGGTGGACCTGTTCGACCCGGGAAAAAAGCTCTTCGTGGTAATTGACGCGGCTGACAGCCGCGGCCACCAGATGCTGGGCCTTGCGCGTGGCCTCTTCGGAGTCGGCGACGATCCAGGAGCAATGCTCGCGGATGCAGGTCATCTGAAACAGAAAAGGATTGAGTCCGGCGCGCAAGCAGGCGTTCTGAAATGTTTTTTCATGCAGTCGCGGCGAGCATGACGCCACCACGACACGGTTGAGGCCATATTCGCGGATGTCCTTGATGATCATCTCCTGGCCGGGATCGGAGCACATGAACTTATAGTCCCTGGCCACGGCCACGTTATGCAGTCCGGCAGCGAATTCGGCCACACGAGGGGAATTGACTCTTGGGTGGATGTTGGTGCCGCAATGGCAGACATAGACGCCGATTTTGTTAGCCATGGTCCTGACTCCCTACGCTTGTGCCTGGTTCATGGGTTGTTTTCGGTTGCAGCTTTTATTTCAATGACTGTGCCTGATATAATATAGTTAATTAAAACATATTGTTATGTGATTGAAATGTGTTTTATAGCTAGGAAATACCCTGAAAAGTGTATTGAAAAGCAAGATTCGTCTTGCTGTGAAAGACATTCGGGCTCACGGGGAGTCCGGTGGCAAAAGGGTGCGAACAGGGTAAATTATTTGGCATTTTTTGGCGGTAGGTTGCAGAAAAAAGGGCCTGTCTTTTGAAAAAAGACAAATTCAAAGATAGTATCGAACTTCGCTTGCATTTGTTTTTCCGATGGGGCTACAATGGGCATATTCAAGTATCTCGATAACGCATTGGAGAACCCTGTGGATTCCCTGCACGAGGCATTGTTGCGTACCTGCTTCAGCCAGAAGCTCGTCCTGGATGTTGACGGGCGGGTGATTGCCGTCAATGACCTGATGTGCGAACGGCTGGGCATCGCGCGCGAGCAGTTGATTGGAAGCATGCTGTTTGATTGTTTCCCTCCGCAGGTGGCGCAGCGGCGGAAAAAATATCTGGAACAGGCCGTAACTACCCGGCAGCCTTGTTCATTTCGGGATATTTCGGAAAGCGGAGTGGAATTCGAAGCCGTGCTTACGCCTGTCATGTATCCTGACGGCCAGGTCTATGCGTTGGTGGTTGTTCTGCAGGATGTCTCGGAAAGCAAGAAAAGCGAAGACGCTCGTTACCGGCTGGCAACGGCCATAGAGCAGGCTCTGGAGGCCATAATCCTGCTGGATACGGAAATGCGGATCACCTACGTGAACCAGGCTTTCGAATCCATGACCGGGTACGCGCAGCAGGAAGCCAAAGGGCGCAAGCTGGAAATTCTTTTTCAGGGGCAGGACCAGCAGTGCGTACTCAACAGCCTGCAGACGAGTCTTGAACAACTGGACACCTGGGCCGGGCGTACGACGAATACGCGCAAAAATGGCGACCTGTTTCAGGCCGAACTGACCATTTCGCGTATCCGGGGCAAACGTTTTCTGTTCATGGGCTATGTGAGCATCTGGCGCGACGTGACGGATATGGTCGGGCTGGAACGCCAGCTGCGCCAGGCGCAGAAAATGGAAGCCATTGCCACCCTTGCCAGCGGCATCGCCCATGATTTCAATAACATTCTGGGGCCGATTATTCTGCATGCCGAGGTCAGCCTGACCAAAGTGGAAGACGGCGGCGACCTGCACGAATCTCTGGAGGAAATTCTCAACTCCGCCAACCGCGCGCGCAGTCTGGTGACTCAGATTCTGGGGCTCAGCCGCGGGCGCGAACGGGACAAACCCGTTCCTTTCCGCCTGGGCACCATTGCCAAGGAATGCCTCAAAATCCTGCGTCCCACCCTGAGTTCTTCCATAACCATTTCCTACAACAATCAGAGTTCCGCCGACGTGGTGGTGGCCGACCCCACGCAGGTGCACCAGGTGCTGCTCAATTTATGCACCAACGCGGCCCATGCCATAGGCAACAAACCGGGCAACCTGGAAATTACACTGCATGACGCCAGGGTGGATGCCCAGTCCAAGGGGGAATTTCCGTTTCTGGGCCTGGGGGAATACGTACGTATGAGCGTACGGGATGACGGCGTAGGCATCGAGCCTGAGAATCTGGAGCGGATTTTCGAACCCTTTTATACGACCAAGCAAGAAAACATGGGCACCGGCCTGGGCCTGGCCGTGGTCAGGAATATCGTGTCCGCCCTGGGGGGTGGCATTCATGTTGAGTCGGTGCCTGGAAAAGGTTCGGAGTTTCAGGTTTTTATTCCCAAATGCGTAGACTGCCAGGAAAATCAATTTGAAAAACAACGTACACAGGTGAAAGAAGGACAGCAGGCGCACATTCTGCTGGTGGATGACGACGAAGTAACCGTACGCTGCGTACGCGATCATTTGTTTCAGCTGGGCTACGACGTCACTTTGTGCCGCAACGGCTACGAGGCGCTGGCTCTGTTTCGCCACGATCCCGAGCCCTATGACCTGGTGATGATTGACGTGGCCACTCCCGAACTGAACGGGCTGGAACTTGCCAAAGAGCTGAAACTCAGCCGCTACGACCTCCCTGTGATTTTGCTGACTTCGTATACCGAGGTGTTTTCGCCGGACAAGGCCAGGGCATTGGGTATCCGGGCCTTTTTGCGCAAGCCTTGTCAATACGACGAATTGTCCTCGATCATAGCCAAAGTTTTACCTCAGGAAATAGCCGGTACGACGGAAAGCAACCCATGGCCCATATCCTGATCATTGACGACGACGTTCAGCTCTGCAAGGCCCTGGCAATGGTGATATCCTCCATGGGGCACAAGGTGCAGAGCGCCAATTTTCTGGTACAGGGGCTTGATCTGGCCCGGCAGGGGGTTTTTGATGTCGTCATTCTGGACATCGGCCTGCCGGACGGCAACGGCCTGGAAGCCTTGCCCCGTATCCGCGGCAGCAAAAACAAACCCGAAGTGATCATTCTCTCCGCATCGAGCGATCCGGACGGCGCGGAACTGGCCATTCGCAGCGGCGCCTGGGGCTATATTCCCAAGCCGCCGACCCTGAACAACATCAAGCTGCCCGTGACACGGGCTATCGAATACCATCGCCAGAAGCTGAGTCGCAGCGCCGCACAGAACCTGAAGCGCGACAGGCTGATCGGCGAAAGCGAGGCCATGCACGGCTGTCTGGAACTTGTTGCTCAGGCAGTAGAAACCGATGCCAATGCACTGATCTCCGGCGAAACTGGCACCGGCAAGGAAGTGGTGGCCCGGACCATCCATGAGAACAGCCGCCGGGCGGGGAATCCGTTTGTGGTGGTGGATTGCGCGGCCATGCCCGCAACACTGGTGGAAAGCATGCTGTTCGGTCACGAAAAGGGGGCTTTTACCGGAGCGGAAAAACGGGCTGAAGGGCTCGTGCGGCAGGCAAATCGGGGAACGTTGTTTCTGGATGAAGTGGGCGAATTGCCACTGAGCGTGCAGAAGAGCTTTTTGCGCGTACTACAGGAACACCGATTTCGGCCTGTTGGCTGCGACAGGGAAGTGGAAAGCGATTTCCGGTTGCTCGCCGCCACCAACAGGGATCTGGACCATATGGTCGAGACCTGGGATTTTCGCCAGGACCTACTGTTTCGTATCCGGACCATAGCCATTGAAATCCCGCCGCTCAGAGACAGGCATGGAGATGTCCGGCTTCTGGTACGCCATTTTTTGCGCCAGGCGGCGGAACGGACCAATAGCCGCGGCAAGGAATGTTCGCCGGATACTTTTGAGGCTTTCGAACAGTATGCCTGGCCGGGCAATGTCCGGGAATTATCCAATGCGCTGGAAAGCGCCATAGCCGCTGCGGGTGAAGAAGAGGTTCTGCTGCCCCGGCATCTTCCGCTGGAAATGCGCGTGCAATTTGCCAGGCAGACCCTGGCTGCGGGATCCAGAGAACAAGGCGAGAATCCCTTGCTTTCCGGTCCGGATCCGGAGAATTTTCCGAGTTTGAAGGTGTTTCGCGAGCGGGTGATGGGAGAGCTTGAGCGGCAGTATCTGCGCGATCTGCTGCTGACGGCGCGCAATGACGTGGCTACTGCCTGTCGTTTGTCGGAGCTTTCTCGCGCCAGGTTGTACGCATTGTTGAAAAAGCACAGTCTGTCCCGCAAGGAGCTGGGACCGTGATGCCGTTATGCCGTTAGATTAAGATGGCGGACCGGCCCGGTTTGCGTTGCGGCAGGAGTCAAGTGCCGCAGTTGCATACCGGAACCAGTCCAGCCATTCCCCCAATAATCCCCCATTCCCTTCTGCCTTGTTACTGCTTTTTTGTTCCGCCTTTGGAAATGCTGTTCCGCCGGACGTTGTTTTTGTTTTTGGTTTGCGTCGTAGAGGTGGAAGCCTTTGGGATATATTGTTCACCGCTTCCTTCCTGTTGATACTGAAGCCCGGAGTCCAGGTTATTGCGCGTACGGGGTACGGACTGGGCAAAGCCGGGGATGGCTTCCAGCAGAAAACCAGCCAGCAAAACAAACAGTGACAGTGAAATCAGTGTCAGACGCTTCATACGTCCTCCCTCGTGTCGCATAGAGTAAAAAAAACGTTCCTGCCGAATCCTGCATTAAGGGATGGTGGTGATGTCATCATCTCCACCGGCCCTGAACACAGTTCGGTAATTTCTGATTTTGGCGACCTGCGTTGCTGCTCCGGTGCCCTCGGTAAAGCCGATGAGAATGGTATTCATCTTATCATGATCGGCCTGGCCAAGGTAGAAGGTTTTTTCCAGAACAGGGTACAAATACGGGTAGCCCGGATTATCCACGGAGTTGATCTCGTAATCGCCCTCGAGATCCCAGAGGGTCTTGTCCACATTAACGAATTCAGCACAATTGGTAAGCTGGCTGCAGCGGTTGACCCAGACCTTGTTGGTATATTCGTACTTGCCGTAATTGGCGTCGGCGGCGTCATCCACTGCGTCCAGACTGCGGTGCATTTCAATGCGTACGGCGTATTCGTAAGTGTTGCTGATGGTATACCATTTCTGCACGTCCGAGCTTGCCTGGAACACCTCGTCAGTGTCTGAGTTCAACCCGGAATTATGCTTGTTGTCGTCATAGGTTTTCAGACCGTCTTCGGTATAACTGTATAAGGAGGAATTTTCCTTGCGGCAGTTGAAACCATGTGAGCAACCGGATTCGAGATCGTCCCCCCAGAAGACAAAACCGATATGTTCGCGGGGGTCCGTTGTGGGATCCAACCGGGTGCCGGCTGGGGTGGAGGTATCCGAACTGCAGATGCAGGACTGGTACGCGTTGCGGTAGGTATCGAACTCCACGCCGAATTTCGGCGGCTGAATGCCATTGCGGTCCGGATCCACCCAGGTGTCGATGGGTTTGCTTGGGTCTTCCGGGTTATTCTTGTAAACACGGCTGTCCCCGGCATAAGCCATGAGTTCGCCCAGTTCCGAATCTCCCCCGACATCCGTTGTGCTGTTGTCTTCGCCGTTCATGATGGTGAAGACAAAACCGTCGGCGTTTTTGATATCGAACTCCACGGTGAAGAATGAACGCAATCCCAGGCCGAAATCGCATTCGCCGTCGATGCAGAACAGGTTGACCCCGTGATCGGTGCCCGAGTACCAGACGGCCCCAAAGGTGTAATAGACTCCGGCTCCCAGATTCACCCCCGGATCACCGGTCAGTTCCACCGGATTTGTGCCGGTATCTGACGTGACCACCGTATGGTCGAGCGCATGAGTGATGGCGTCCTTTTTTTTGCGCGTATCTTCTGCAACGAAGAAACTCTGGGTAATGGATTTTTCCACTTGTTCAGAGCCGGAAATACCCGTGGCTGTTGCCCAGAGATTGAGATTGTTCAGCGAGTTGAGGACTACAAAATCGCCGTTACCCAGGTTTTTGAGGTCGTCTCCATTCTCAGGTGCCCAGCCGCTTTCCCAGGACTGCGAATTGCCGTCCGAGTCCGGCGGTTTGCTCAAGTTCGTAAAAGTGTAGGTCCCGTCGCCATTATCAAGACGCTCTTCATACAGGTAGTCATGGGATTTAACAGTGATAATGCCGTTATTCTCGGGAAAGATCACGCCTCCCGCATTGACGGTGAGGTTGTCTCCCTCTTTGACGGTCTGGCTGCCTGTTTTTACCTGTACGGCAAGGAAGTAGACCCGGCCACTGATATCAGGCCAGAGCGAGTCTTGCAGGGTCAAAAAAATACGGGTTTTATCAGCGTTCATTGAGGAACCAATAACGCGCGCGTTATTTTGGGCCTGGATAAAATCCAGATCCTGACTACTGACAGCGTACAAATCATCTGCAGAGGTCCCGAAAGTGGGGATGGTATATCCATCAGGAAAGGGCTCATTGCCAGGTTGTTTGAGCTCAAGCTGTTGGTTTGCTTCAACGTGGTCGGTATTGACGGACTCCATGGTGCCCAGGGCGTAGACTTTAAGCTTGAACTGCTTTTCCTCCTCAACGGTGTATAAAGGGATTCCGTTGATATTGCCCATTTTCTGGTCGATACTGTACCCGCGGAGTTTCATCTGGCTCTGGCCGTAACGGATTCCGGATTCGGCCATATAATAGGCCAGCTTGAAATGGTTGACGTCAGTGGCGATTTTATTTGCCCTTTGAAACAGGGTGAGCATGGCCGCTGTGAGAACGCTCAACACTACCAGGGTGATGATGTAGAAGACCAGCGCGCCGCCGGAATCATTCCTGCGTATGTCGATGGTGCAATGGGCATCTTTGATATTGTGTGCCATGGTTCCTCCTCCCTCAAAGCGCAAGATCTGAAGGATTGTTATGGGGAAAGCGCGGCTTCCGCTCTGTCGAGTTGTTCATAATTTTGAACTTATAATGCTTAACATCCAGGTATGTCGGAAGATTTCAAGATCATACGCGGACTGAAACTCAGGTCGAAAGATCTGACTATATCACTCTTACCAGTATACGTGAAAGAAATGGTAATGTCTTTCACATTTTCATTTTCAACGTTCTGGACCATGGTCGCATTGGAAAGGTTCGTCAGGATATCCCAATTCATAATTCTCAGGGTCGTACCATCATCAAGGAGTTGCACGGTTTCATCATTGCCAAGAGTATCCTGAAAGCTCAGTTGCGCGTTCTCACTGAAGCAGGTGATTTTTTTTATTTCACTCATGCGCGTACTTATAACGTCAAACATGGGCTTAAGTTCGCCTGCAGCGATGGAATTGCCCTCTGAGATAAGATAGCCCTCTACGCCGGTCATCAGAAAACTGTATATTCCCAGGCTGATCATGCCCAGCAGCGTGAGGGACGCAATGACTTCAACCAGGGTGAATCCGTTTTTTTGCGTGTTCATTTTAGTGTGCTCCTTCCGGGTCGTTGGAGTAGCGGGTCTGGGCGAACAGGGTGACATAGTACCTGCCGTTGGGATCCTGTGCCCTGACTCGCAGCAGGGGCACCTGATCATCGGCGCAGGCGGAATCCAGTTCGCCGTTGGAGTTGAAACAACGCTCCTCGGCAAGCATGGTCACATTGGATGGGACATCCAAACTTGTCACCGTGCCCTGAAGGTCTGCGACGAATGAATCAAAATTGCTTGTGACGGAATCACTGTTCACATCCTGCATGTATTCCGCAGTTGCGTCTTCCAATGCGCTTCCTATCTGTGACTCCTGAAGGATCCAATCCACAGGCCGGTGGCTGACCGGGATAGTCGTATTCATGAATTGAAACAGCATGGCGCCGGTCCATGCCATGATGACAAAAGTGATAATGATCTCGATGAGCGTAAAACCTCGCTGAGATTCTCTGGTTGCGTAGTTCATGCTGCACCCCCTGTACGTATTGCGGCTTTCATACATCTAGTTCAGGTGGCATCAGTGAGGTTGCCATCTGATGCTTAGGGAAAAGCAAAACTCGAACCAAAAAAAATGAATTAATTAATACTTAAAAAACAATATGTTGTTGAAAAATGTGCGTGTGCGGTAGCTGTGCTCAGGGGAGTGTGTCACAGAGTGTGGCGCCACAAAATGTGACTGGAAGATCAGAGGATGGAGTATTTTTCGAGCTTGCGGTAGAGAGTTCGCCGATTGATGCCCAGGAGATCGGCAGCTGCACTTTTATTCCAGCGTGCCTGTTCCAGGGCTTTGAGAATGGCCTGTTTTTCTTCTGTCTCATCCAGTTCCTGCAAGTCCTGATTCTCGGTGGGCAATTTGGGAGAATCATTGCCGATAAGTTCTTCGGGCAAGTAGTGAGAGTCGATGGCGGCCCCTGGCGGCGCCATGATACAGGCATGCTCCAGCGCATGTTTGAGTTCGCGGACATTGCCGGGCCAGCTGTGCTGGAGCAGGATTTCCATGGCTTCAGGTGTCAGCCCGTCAAGATGTTTGTGAAAAAGGGAGGCGTATTTCAGGATAAAGTGCGCGGTCAGCAGCGGGATATCTTCACTACGTTCGCGCAAAGGCGGCAGATGAATTGACACCACCTTCAGGCGAAAAAAAAGATCCTCCCGGAACACTCCCTCCCGAATACGTTCTTCAAGCTTGCGGTTTGTGGCGGCGAGCAGACGGACGTCCACTTTTCTGGAGCGTGTTTCGCCGACCCGTTCGAACTCTTTGTATTCTAAAATCCGCAGCAGTTTGAGCTGGATGGGCATGGGTAAATCGCCGATTTCATCCAGAAGGAGAGTGCCGCCCTGGGCGGCTTCGAACCTGCCTATTTTATCCGCCGTGGCACCGGTGAATGCGCCTTTGACATGACCGAACAATTCGCTTTCGAGCAGGGTTTCGGAGAGAGCCGCACAGTTGAGTTTGATCAGCGGTCCGTTGGCGCGCGGCCCCCCCTGGTGCAGGGCCTCGGCAACAAGTTCTTTGCCTGTGCCGTTTTCCCCAGTGATCAGTACGGTGGTATCCAATGCGCAGAACTGGCTGATACGGTCGTAAACAGCAGCCATCGCCTGACTTTTTCCCACCATGCCATAGCAGCTCGAATGTTCGATTAATTCGTTTTCCAGACGGACCGAGCGGGTTACATCTCTGAGCAGGACCATGCAACCTGAGCCGTTTTCGTCAATTTCCCGTAATGGAATGGCGGTGATGGAAAGAATGATTTCCTGTTTCCCGGATTTATTACAGGTGGCCAGCCATTCGTGAAAAGGCGTATGATCGTGCAATGCTTCCCGGACCTTGTCGGAAATGTCACACGAGAAAAAGTCCATGAAATTTTGCCCGATCAGCTCGGAAGGGGAGTTTGGGCGTACTCCGGGAAGTTGCATAAAAGTATCGTTGGCCTCAATGATACGCAGCGTATTATCGACCATGACCACTGCGAAAGGAATGTTGTGAAAGATTGTTTCCAGGTGAAATGCCGTCCGTTCGCGTTCGATACGGTAGTCTCGCAATTTTTTGTCTACCGCGATGCGCTCCGTGATGTCTCTGCCGACGATCTGGTACTCAATGAATTGCCCATTGGATTTGAACAAGGCCTGATAGTTTTGCTGCAGCCAGCGGATATTCCCCGATGCGTCCAGGACACGATGTTCGAGGACGTTGTTGGGCTTGTCCACGGAGAGGCAACTAAGCAACTGTCTGACTTTTTCCTGATCTTCCGGATGTACGAGTGAAAAATAGGGGCTGTTGAGAAGCATTTTTACGGAGTTATCGAAAAAGCTTGCAAACGTGGCATTAACAAAGGAAAACGTGTATACTGCGGATAAGCGGCAGATCAGTTCAGTCTGGTCCTGGACAATATGCCTGAAGCGTGCCTCGCTACGAGCAAGTTTTTGGAGCGCCTGCCATTTGGCGCACAACGATGTAGCGAACTGCAGTATTTCGCTTTTGTGAAAGGGTTTGTGCAGGTATAGCAGTTTATCCGGTGGAGGCAGGCGGGAAATAATCTCCTGCGGACCGTAATCCTCGAATCCGGTTACCAGAACCAGCTCAATGTCCTTGTCCTTTTCACGAATACGCTGGGCGAGTTGCACGCCATCCATGCCGGGGGGCATGCGAACGTCCAGAAAAGCTACCGCAAAAGGCTGGTCCTGCGCGTACGATTGTTCCAAAGCCTCAAGCGCCTGCTCTGCGTTCGCACAGGTGGTCAGTTCGAAGTGCTTGGGGGATGGTTTATCCGTTACGGCGCCGAATAGTCTTTTTTCCAGCGCCTGTCTGGCGGTACGTGCGTCTGAATCGGGTGGAGCATCCAGGACGGAACGGTACAACGCGCGGATGTCGGCTTCGTCATCGACGGCAAGGATTTTCAAGGGATCATTTTTATCCATACGCATTGCTGCTGTCTTGAGGGGAGGCGTTTTTTTCTGGAACTGCGGACAGCGTGATGGTCATGCATAGACCGCAAGGCTGGTTGTGAGAGGCGTGAATGGAGCCGCCTATGGCCGCGAGAGCATTGGCGCACCAGTGCAGGCCGAGCCCGCGTCCTCCATCTGTTTTTGTTGAAAAATCGCGTTCAAAAAGTCGGGGAAGATTTTCTCTACTCACTCCCGGGCCATTGTCGCAAAATTGTACCATCACGTGGTTGTCCCCAGGTTTTGGGGGGATAGCCTTGATCTCCACAAGTCCTTTTCTGCCCGTACGTTCGAAGGCGTCGATGGAGTTCATCAGCAGATTCTGGGCAACCTGGATTAAAGTGACTCTGAGGCCATAGACAAAAATGGCTTCAAGGTCGCCGATTCGTTGTATTTCCATGAGCGAGCTGGACCGTTTTGAAATGAGCAGTTCGACACTGTTGATGATTTCCGACAAAGCGATTTTTTCCAGCAAAGGTTTTTGGCTGGAGATGGATAGATAGTTGGAAAGAACTTTTTCTATACTGCGGACAAGCTGATTGGCCTGCTGCGAATGGCTTCCTATCTGGTCGATGCCTGAGGTCAAATCATAAAAAGAAAAGCGCAGAAAATCGATAAGGTCATTTTTTCGTTCCTGATCAAGGTCTACATTACGTAGTTCGTTCAGCGCACGGGGCAGGTTGGCGGTGGGAGCCTGGCTGCAAATCGATTTGACATCATCCAGGCTGCCCACAATGGATGTGAGGGAATTGCGTACGTTATGTATGATTCCGGAGGCGGTTTCAGACATGCCGGCATAGTAGGAGTTTTCAATCTGTCGTTGTTTGGTTTCTTCCATCCGCTGCAGCATATGATGAAATTCTCTGCTGAGCGTGCCGATTTCATCATTGCGCTCAAAGGGGACGAATTCATGGGGCTCCAGCGTACCGCTGATGGAGACAACCTGATCTTTCAGTCGCTCCAGGGGATTGGTGAAAAGCGTACGCAGCAGCAGAAAAAGGATGATCAGCAGCAGAGCACCTGTGGCAGCCAGAAAGATCTGAATATAATGGGCAGCCCGGAGTCCCTGGGACAGGATTTGGCGGTTCATGTCGCTGTACAGTACTAAAAAGGGCACTCCGGAAATATTGCGCAGCAACGAAACAATACGTACCGTTGTAGCGTCTACCTTTTCAAGGATGAATGCTTTGTCTTTGGGAAGGAGGTAAAGCCTGGAACGTAAGGTAGGATCAAGCGAACTCAGAGGAGCAAGGGAGATGGGCAGCTGGGTCTGCAACTGCAGGTTTTCCAGATAGTTTTTGTCCAGCAGTCGGCCCATGATTAGCGAGCCCCTGGAAGGACCTTTATTTTCGCTGGTCAGGATCGCATAAGAAGCAATCAACATAGGACCTGCGTCCGTTTGGATGAATCCGGCAAGATCTTTATGGGATTTGGACGTGTCCAATTCCGGATGCTTTTTCAGAATGGGTTCCTGAAAAAAAGTATCGAGGGAGAGGACTTTTTTGGCGATGAGGTCATAGCCTTTTTGGTAGATCACTTTTCCGCTGGTATCTGCAATCAGGAACAGATTCAGCTTCGTGTCGATGAAAGTCGAATCCGGCAGATTTGTTTCGACATAGACGGGAGATTCATCCTGAACAAAGTTGTAGGTGTCATCCCACTGCGCCCAGTCTTGATCAAGAATTGTTAAATGTTCCAGTTCGTTGTCCAAAGCCAGAAGAATACGTTGCAAATGTGATTGTGCTTCGCGATTTTCAAGCTGAATGAACTCGGGTAGAATGATGCGATTTTCCACAAAGGCGCTCATCCCAAGGATAACACAGTACACTGCTAGTAAAATCAGAATGAGCTTGCTGCTGAGTCGTAGTCTCATTTGTTTAAGGGGGGCTAGGATTGTTAGTAGTAGTTGTGCTGTCGATTTTGTTTGTTAAGGATTTTTGTCCCAGTAAATATATCGCATACATGTTTCCCGCGAAAAAGAGAAGGGTTAAGATAATAATTCCTTTGTGTGTCAGGAATGCGTTCCACCAGCTTATCATGGTGAGACGAAACCCCACAGGAGGAATTCCGTCATTAAGGAGAGCAAAAGGAAAGAGCAGGGAAAACAGGCACCCCCAGGAAAATAACACAATGCAACAAGCTTGTATTCTTCGGAAAAAGCTCAATCCCGGCCAGGAAATCGACAGGGCCAGCATCAGGCAGAGAAGGAGTACGTTGTCCCGCAGAGCGAAGTTGGCTTTTTGGGTGAGTATTCCGGTAGCAATGGAAGGATCCCCCTCGGGATGGCGGACCAGTGCAATTTCAAAATGGATGTTTCCGAAGATTTCCCCTGGTAGAGAGGTAAGGGAATGTATCTGGCTCGTTGGATCCAGAAACGTTACTTCTGTTTTTAGTATTGGAAGCAGAATGCTCTTCTGAAGATCAGAAAAAATAGAGTAAACCAGGAGGAAAATAAGAATATAACTTATGAAAAAACCAAGGATAAAATATGCAATCCCTTTTGATTTCTCAGGTTGCAAGATCATGTTGTTTTGTTCTGGAGAGCCAGATGAAATAAAAGATGACTGTGGGCATTATTGTTGCCATTGGGGCAACAGCAGTATGTATAAGGTCAAATTGTCCATGAAAATACTTGCTGACATAATACAATGCAGTAATGCGCAAAATATTGCATAAGACAAGGAGTGGGCAACCAATGGCTAGTCCGAAAATCTTTTCACGCATCCGGCAGGGAAAAGATAAAATGGCTGCTGTAAGCAATATCAAGGCGTTGATGCCGTCACATTCCTTGGTTACAATGATTATGGGCGTTTTTTTTGAAAGAAGTGTGGAACTTTGACGCGTACACTCTTCATTTGGGGTAAAGCCTTGTACCAGTGTGCAGCTGACAGTGGCCAGAAATTGCGTCCATTGGCTGCGTTGCGACAATCCCGGCGTATAATCCAGCGCTAGGGAGAGCAACAGGCCGATTCCGATGAATTTGCACGCGAAGATGATGTTTGATTTTGTAATAAACTGAGATACCATAGATTCACCCGGAGAAGAACATATTGATTTTTTCCCCTCTTGTCATCGGTCTGATGGCAGCAAAAGTTATTCACCTGGCTAGGGGCGTACGAAAAGCGGGAAGTATTTTTCTAGTGAAAGACCTCTTTCGTGAAGGGAAAGAGAGGATGTAGATGTAAGGATTTTTTTGTATTGTGGAGTTGAATGCCCGGTCGGAAATTCGTGTTCTTAAAAAAGGATCAGTAGCCTTTAAGAGGCTACCAAACAAATTTGTAATTTTATGCAGTCGGAAAATTTAGAAGAAAAAAAGTTGATTGAGCAGGAGCTTGCCGCATGCCGGCTGCGAATTGCCGCTTTGGAGTCGCAGTTGGAAACATGCTCATCCGTACCTTTGCAGATGGCGGAGATTCGTAAAATATTCGAGTATACGCCTGTTCCCACGTATATGTGGCGTGTGGAAAACGATAAATATATTTTTGCTGATTGTAACAAGGAAGCCGTATCCTTTTCAGGGCAGGATATCCTTTTGTTGTTTGGGAAAACACCTCAGGAACTTTTTCCGGATATTCCTCAAATAATAGAGTGTCTGGACCAGTGTTCCAAGACCAAGCAAGCACTGACTGCAGAATTTGAACTGCCTGTTCGGTTCACAGGAAAAGCGCATTCATTAAAGGTGCACTGGAATTTTGTTGAACCTGATATCATATTATCACATATATATGATTTGACGTACCAATTGGAAAATGAAGAACGTCTGCTGGCCAGTGCCAGAAAACTTGAGATTCTTCACGCTCTGAGTAAATCTATCAGTATGGCAAACACTGTCAGCGAAATGGCGTGGAAGACAGTTGATGAGCTGCATCGGCAACTCGAAGTGGATCTGGCTGTTTTTTACGTCCGCAAAGGGGAAGAACTGTACTTGGAAGCAGAGCGATCGACAGGACTGCACTTTCCTCCGGCAGATCAGTTGCATCACAAAGTGGGAGAATGTCTTTGCGGTATGGCTGCAGAGCAGGGTATCAGCTATTATTCTGAAGATATTCATAAAGATCCGCGTTGTACGCATAATGAATGCAAGAATGTGGGGTTACGTTCTTTTGCGGCCATTCCCTTGCGGGTGACGGGAGACAATCTGGGCGTTGTTGGGTTGGGCTTGCGTACGCAACGGGATTTTTCGCAGTATGCTGAGTTGCTTGAATCTGTCGGTGCCGTAATTTCCACCGGACTGCATGGAGCGATTCTGTATGAAAAAGTCAGTCAGTACGCAGATACGCTGGAAAATCGTGTCAAGGAGCGTACGTGTGAACTGGAGTCGGCCAACCAATTGCTCCGCAAGGAGATTGTCGAGCGGATGCAGGCGGAACGCGAACGCTCGCAATCGCAAGAAGCCTTTATTACCTTTGTCAATCATTTCCCTGGGATGGTGTATATAAAAAACAACCAGGGCAAGTTGATGTTCGTTAATCAGCAGATGATGGAGGAGCTTGGCGCCGAGTCCTGGCTCGGGCTTAGTCCGGACCAGTATCTGCCGCATGACCAGGCTCTGCGGTTTATCGAACATGACAACATGGCTTTAGGGGATCAGTTCGTCACGCGGGAAGAAGTCATAATTGATCTGAAAGGTAGATCACGTAACTGGCGTATGGCTAAATTCCCAATAAAAAGGGAGAAATCTCCCTGGCTGATAGGCTGTGTGGCAGTGGAAGTAACGGAGCTGGTACATTCGCGCGAGGAGCTTGTAGCAAGTGAAAAAAAATTTCGCATGTTATTTGAGGAGTCGCGGGATGCCATCGTGCTCGTGGATTTTCATTCTGGGGAGATTCTCGAAGCCAATAATCAGACGGCATTTCTGCTTGGAAAAAGCCGGGATGAGATCGTCGGCAGGGGCTACCTAGAATTGTTTCCACCGGAAAATCAGGAAACATGCCGCGAGGTATTTGAGAAACTCGATCTGATGCATGGCGGGATGCCCAATGAATTTGAGGTGCTGCGCAAAGACGGGAAACGGGTACCTGTTGAGCTGACCTCCAAGCGCATGAGTCTGATGGACCGGGACGTGGTTCAGGGACTTTTCAGAGATATTACATGGCGCCGGAAGTCTGAAAAAGACCTGCGTGAGAGCGAAGAGCGTTTCAGGGAACTTGCTGAAAACATAGACGATGTTTTTTGGGTGGCTCTCCCGGATTTTTCAAAACTGCTTTATGCCGGCGTACAGTTTGAAAAAGTCTGGGGCCAACCTCTTGATTCGTTTCGCAATAATGTGATCCTGCTCAAAGAGAGTATTGTGGAAGAGGATTTGCATTTGTTGTCGTCTTTCACTCAGGATGCTCTGCAAAAAAATTTCGAGGTCGAATGTCGCATTCGCAGGCCGGATGGTAATATCCGGCATCTGCGGCACCGGGGGTTTCCAGTGAAGGACGCTCACGGAAAAGTTTCCCGTATCGTTGGTATTACTCAGGATATAACGGTTGCCAAGCTGCATGAACTGTCGCTGAAGCGGGAAAAAGAGACCGAATTCGCATTGACGGGTCTTTCTGGAAAACTTCTGAAGGTCAAAGACATAGATGAAAATAGCAAATTGATTTTTCAGACTGCCCTGGAGCAGACCCATTCCGAAAGAGGTTTTATAGGTCGTACTGATTCGCAACAGGACAAATTGATTTTCCATTCCTTTGATTCCGCCGGCTGGCATCTGCAGACTATGGACAAACAGGCACCGGACGATGAGGCGATACCGGACGACTGGAAGCGTGTGCTTGGCAGCAGGGAAGCGTATTATCACAACGTAGCAGGATGGGATTCCGTTCGATGGCGGGAGAAGACCGACAACCAGCCCGCGCACTCGTTTCTTACAGCTCCAGCCATGATCGGAGATCGTTTTGTCGGGCAGCTATATCTGGCCAATGCCACTCGGGAGTATGACGAAAGAGATTTGAGCCTGATTAAACGCCTTGCCACATTATTTGCACTTTCACTGCAGCGTAACGAATATGAGACTGATATTATCGTTGCTAAACTGGAGGCAGAGCGTGCCAATAGTGCTAAAAGTGATTTTCTCGCGAAAATGAGTCATGAAATCAGGACACCGATGAATGCCATTATCGGGTTGACCAGAGTAGTCCAGGATTCTCTGACCGACTCTGAACTACGTGATTATCTGGATACGACGCTGCTGGCTGCCGATAATCTGATGGGCATCATCGATAATGTCCTGGATTTATCCAAAATCGAAGCTGACATGATGGAACTGGAAGTCACTCACTTCAACCTTTCCGGTTTGCTGTCGGAAATAACGACACTGGCGGAGCTGCAGCTACGTGAAAAGGAACTGAAATTTTCCTATGAAATGGCCCCGGATGTGCCTGTGTACCTGAAAGGCGACCGGAGCCGGCTCAGGCAGGTTTTGATCAATCTCGTTGGAAATGCGATCAAATTTACCGAAACAGGCGAAATTCAGTTGCGTCTGGATAGGATACCCGCCGAGGACAGTGCCGGCAGGGTTAAATTGCATTTTGTTATATCAGATACCGGGCCGGGAATTCCTTTGGAGAGCCAGAATCAGGTATTCAACAAGTTTATCCAGCTTGACGATTCCACAACACGAAAATTTGGAGGCAGCGGTCTGGGACTGACCATATGCAGGCAGCTTGTAGAGTTGATGGGAGGAGAAATCTGGCTGGAGAGTACTCCAGGTCATGGGAGTACCTTTCATTTCACCATCGAGTGCGAGCCCGGTGTGGTTTCAATTGCTGAGTGTCAGTATCAGCCTGTTTTTCCAGAAAAATCCAATGATAAATCGCTTCGCGTGTTAGTTGTTGACGATAATGAGTCGAACCTGAAAGTTGCCGCCGCGCTTTTGAAACGCCTCGGGCACCGTCCGACAATAGTGCAGAGCGCGCAAGCCGCGTTCACTTGTCTGCAGACAAGTACTGTGGACGTGATCCTTATGGATTTGGAAATGCCCGAAATGGATGGCCTTGAAGCTACAGTCCAGATCCGTGCCGGAGTCGCCGGAAAAGGTAATGCCGGCCTTCCCATCATCGCTTTGACCGCTCATGCTCTGGCAGGATTCAAGGAAAGGTGTCTGGAAGTTGGAATGAGTGATTTTCTTTCAAAACCAGTGGATATTCGACAGCTTGCAACTAAATTGGGATGTGTTAATGCGCCACTCGAAAAGCAAGAGTCCGTATCTCCCAAGTTACAGCTGTCTGGTTTTTCCGTGCTGGACCGTGAAGAGGCCGTTCTTCGGTTCGATGGAGACAGTGATTTGTACGAAGAAATCAGCGAAGCTTTTTTTGCGGAACTACCGGAGAGGCTGCAGAAAATTGCTATAAGCCTTGAAAACGGCGAACAATCCCCACTTGCGCTTTCCCTGCATTCTTTAAAAAGCCATTGCGGTACGATAGGCGCGAAGTTTGCGCAGGATATCGCCGCGCAACTTGAGAGTCTGGCCCGCAGGGGAGATCTGCCCGGAGTTGCAGCCGGACTGGGTAGTTTGAAACAAGCTTTGGATGCAGTTGTTAAAGCGTTCAGGAATGAATAAATCGTTTAGTTTCCAAAAAACAGCAGAGTTCGAGACAGCAAAATTCTTAGATTGCTGTGGCGACGCAACGTACGTAAGCAGGGCAGCGCTGCAAACTGGACGAAAAATAATCCGGCTTTCACATTCGATTTTTTAATAATAAAGACAATCCGCCTTGCTTTGAGATCAATCAATACTGAACAATAAAAAAGCGGAGGGGGGTCCTCCGCTTTGATATAAATATGGCTGTGGGCCAATCCGTACATATTCTACTCGACACACTCCGGATCGCTATTTGTTTTGAACCGTCAGATAGACCAGCGTCTGATTCAGTAACTGATAGGCAATTTCTCCGAAAGTAATTGGTCCGGCAAAAGGTTCTGTTTTTTGGCCATTCAGTTCGGAGTAGAGGTAATTGAGAATACAGTTACATGAGAAAACAATCTGTTTATCACTGATCGAATCGTTTTTCTTCAGCTGCGCCTGGAAAGCTTCGACGTAATTGGTGACAGGCTTGGCATGCTTGTATTGAATGCCCTTGAATACGGGCGCATAGAGTTTAACTTCTCCTGTCGCATCATCAATTCCCTGAATACTGGTGTTGATCATAACGCCATAGTAATCGGCCACAAGGGGTAAGCGTATATCCATTTTGTTGTTGACCACATAAGCGGCAAAATTCTGCTTTTTCCCATTGACCAGAACTTCTTTGGCGGAAAATCCATCCTGTTCGAAGGTTAGAATGGCGCCGTCACCTTGTTCAAACAAATTAATGATGCCGGCTTCTACAACAATATCCGAAGGTAAGGTGACCTGCAGTACCAGCGCGCCTTCTGTGAAAGATTCTTCCGTCCGGCCATTGAATACCTTGGGACTCACTTTCCCGATGTTGTCCAGGTGTACGCCGCAAATCCATCCGATAAGCGGCTGGGCGCCGAAGTTTTCGTAGGTGGGACTGTTCATGGCAAAGCTGAGATGGGCTTTGCTTAACGCTGGAATGATAATGATGCTGAATCCGTTGTCAGGTCCATCGAGATAAACATTTTCTAACGAAATATCGTTGTATTGCTTTATTGTTACATCTGAAACAACTGAGGTGATGTCGGTCACAAAGACTTTATCTAGCGAAACAAGTCCACCTGCTTCATGGGTGATGAAATAGGGGATTGTTCCTCCAATCCAATTGCCTTTGGGAAGCTTCGCCAATATTTTTTCGTCTCCGGCGACTAAAAGGGTTTTTCCCTGGATGATCAAGTCCGCAGCTTCAGTGGAAGATAAGATTGTCTGATGCATTTTTCCTCCTAGCCGAAAATAGTTTTGAGATCATCTTGCACGGCAGCAATGTCGACATTTTTTGCGTAAACATTGCGAATCTGGTCGATTGCAGCTCCGATATTTTCAGCGCTTGGATTACTGTCAACTGATCGAATAACTCGTCCGAGCAGAATTTTTGCAGCCAGGAATTTCAATTCGTAACTCTTTTTGCCAGTGACAACATCTGTCCAGGTTTTATGTGATTTTGCGGGAACATCCATCCTACCTCTCTCCTTATTGACGTTATCAGGGCATACAAGTGAGACTCATGTGTCGTCGGCGTCAATCAGTGAAAACAAATAGTTATTCTTATGGTTCGCTAAATTGCGAGGTCAAGCAGAGACAGCCAGGCAATGTCACTTACTTTCTCCCGTACGGTCGTGTCCTTTAAGTCTTTCCATCCTCCCGCTAGTACATTTTTTTCAGTAAAAGAATGGGAAAGGGAAGTTGATGTTTTTGGGGTTGACTGTAAGGCTTATATTACTCTCGATGGGAAGATCTGGTCAACTCATTGTTTGCCTGGAGGAGGAGCTGCGTTTCGTGCTGAAAGAGATATCAGAAGCGTCAGTTATCTTTTATTCCTCACGCTGAATTTTTTTATCAATCTCGCCAGAGTAGTCATTTTTATGGGTTTGGCTGTGTAATCGCTGAATCCGTTTTCCAAAAAACGTTCCTTGTCACCGGCCATGGCATAAGCCGTGAGGGCAATAATCGGAATCCCGGAAGTATGTTGTAATTCAGGGTCGGTACGGATTTGTTTCGTGGCAGCCACACCATCCAGAATGGGCATTTGAACGTCCATGATGATGAGATCGAATGTTTGTGACTTCAGGAGGTTTATTGCCTCAAGCCCATTTTGGGCGGGGGTCACAGTTTGTCCGAGTTTTTTTAACAAGCGTTCTGCTGTCAGGCGACTGATATGGTCATCCTCCACGACAAGTATATGCAAGGGATCAGCTGCATCGGACAGCGTTTGGAAAGTGTCCGGAGTAGGAATCGGTGTGCTTGCTTCCGTAGATTTGAAAGAAAACGAAAGGTATATGGTGGTTCCCTGATTTTCTTCACTTTCCACAGACAGTGAGCCGTTCATGAGTTCGGTTACTTTTTTAACGATGCGTAACCCGAGGCCCGCACCCTGATATTGTTTTGTGTAGGTATTTTCAATTTGTGTAAACAATTCGAAGATAATTCCCATCTTATCGTCAGGAATCCCGATTCCCGAATCAGCGACGCTGAAGAGCAAACGATGTTCGCCCTGTTTTATAGGGGAGAGCAGGGAGACTGTAACAGTGACATAGCCTTTTTCTGTGAACTTGATGGCATTGCTGACCAGGTTCAAAAGAATTTGACGTAACCGTGAACTGTCGCCAATGAGTTTTTCAGGGACGTCGGGCTCTACAATAAAAGACAGTTTGAGATGTGTAAGCTTGGCAGATTTGCTGAAAAAATTGTTCACCGAAAGGATCAGGTCGCGAATACTGAATGGCCCCTCGTTGAGTTCGAAATTCCCAATTTCTATGCGCGACAGATCGAGGATGTCTCCTAGTAAATCCAGCATCTTATGAGCGCTTTCGATGGAATAGTCTACGTACTCAAGCTGTTCCGGTGCCAGTTGCGTCTCTCGCAGTAGCTGGAGCATTCCGAGTGCGCCGTTCATAGGAGTCCGAATTTCATGGCTCATGTTGGCCAGAAATTCACTTTTGGCTCTGTTGGCTTCCTCTGCTTTCTCTTTGGCCAGCTTCAGTTCGATTTCGACTTTTTTGCGATAGGTAATTTCATCCCGAAGGGATTCCGTACGCTGGGCAACTTCTTGTTCGAGATTTTCATGGTATAGTCTGTTTTCCCGGAGCAACCGGGCTCTTTCCAGGCACTTGTCCAGGCTGAGATCCAAAAGGTTGAGGTCTTCAATAGGCTTGGTGATGTAATCCCAGGCTCCAAGGCGCATGGCATGGATGACATCCTGAATGAGGCCTGTACCGGAAACGACGACCACGGGGGTTTCCGGAGAAAGAGCATGGACTTTTGTCAATACTTCCAGGCCATCCATTACCGGCATACGCAGATCGACAAATATAATGTCAGGGCGTTCACTGGTAAAGACTTCGAGGCCTATGCGACCATCTGGAGCCTGCAGCACTTCATGCCCCAGACTCTGGAAATAATCAGAAATAAGTTCCCGGACGAATTCTTGATCGTCGATAATGAGTATTCTTGTTTTTTCAACCATTTGGGAAAGCCCACCAGTGACTGCACAGCAGCCTTATTAAAATCTCAATCAAGCATAGCGTACTCTTTGCGCATCTTCCACCTTTATTATCGTTTTCATGCTGCACTGCTTGTAGCGTACGGAACTGATCTCAATGTCTGATTTTTGGAATTCGAAGCTCTTTCCGCATTTGGATTCGGAAGACGACGATATGATGTCCTTTAAGGAAAAAGGAACAGCCCCTCATGTTTATTCGCCGGAAAGAAAAGTAATTTCCTGTCGTACATAGCTACACAAAAAAATATGAGGCCTTCTTATTCCTTCTATGCAGGGAAGATATAGAACGATTTTTTTGTGAGAAATCCCTGCATTAAATTTACATCCACTGATATACAAATTTCAAAGTTCTTACAAGAGGGGTAAAGTGGCAATATGTCAGAGAAAAGACTATGTAAAATAGCATCTCATGAGTATAATAGTATAAAGATTGAAATATTATTTATATTATTAAAAAATAATGACGATGTAGATGACTTTTTTAATTATTTTTTGAAATAGTTTATCTTTATTCAAGTGTATGACTAGAAGTACATTTTGAAAAATATATTTCTTTCAAAAAAGAAATAAAAAATCAATGTAAGCAAATATATCATACATAACTATCTTTTGTATATAAAGTTTACATATGTTCACTTGTAGGCAAAGAAATTTTTTATCTAAGTATTAATTTTAATAAGAAGTGAATTCTATGATGACCGATGATGCGTCCTAATTTTATTGGCCATTTATAGTTGGAGTGTAGAAAAGACCATGTTTGTCTTTCCTCGGAGTTAATGGAATAGCACACTATAAAACTTGTACCCGCATAAGAGTAGTTGGAATTCTTTCTAGATTAGGGTAAGTAAGCTTTTTTGTCTGTAGGAATGGCATTTTTACCTGGAACGCTGGAGAGCTTTATGGGATCAAAAAAACTTGGTGACAGAATTAAGACGTACAGAGAAAAAAACGGGTTAAGCATTAAGGAGTTGGCAGAGCGTACGGGCTATGATGTTTCGTTCATTGAAGCTGTTGAAGAACGTGACGTGTATCCTTCGCTGGGGCCATTGTTGAAAATTTCCCGGACGCTTGGTGTGCGCTTGGGCACATTTATGGACGACGACATCGGACGCGACCCTCTGGTTATTTCTCACAAGGATCGTAAAGAGTCCATGAGTATGCATACCAATGGCGACAAGGCCGCTTCGCATACGTATTTTTCGCTTGGTCGTGGAAAAACGGACCGCCATATGGAGCCTTTTCATATCGTCATAGCTCCCGGCGCAGAAGACAAGTCTCTCTCTTCCCATGAAGGAGAGGAGTTCATTTACGTGATTAGCGGGCAGGTGGAACTGCTTTACGGCAAGACGCAGTATATCCTGGAAGCGGGCGACAGTTTGTATATCAATTCGGTAATGCCACACTATGTGGGAAATCCCGGCGCGGTACCGGCCGAGATTTGCGCTGTTCTTTATTTTCCGGAGGCATAGATGCAGCGACCAGACGTGAGAGACATAACCATCGGTGAATTGCTGGACGAAGCTGTTGCAAAAAATCCGGATGCCGACGCTGTCGTTTATGTGGATCGTAAAATGCGTCTGACGTACCGGGAATTCGCCGCACAAGTGGACAAAATGGCCAAAGGGCTTATGGCCTTGGGGATTAAGAAGGGCGATAAAGTCGGGATTTGGGCTACCAACGTGCCGTTCTGGGTCACGCTTCAGTTTGCAACCGCCAAGATCGGCGCAATATTGCTTACGGTAAACACCAGTTATAAGCGTGAGGAATTACGCTACCTGATGAGCCAGAGCGAATGCGAGAATCTTTTCATCATCGACGGCTACAGGGATACGGATTACGTCCAGCTGGTATATGATCTGGTGCCTGAATTGAAAAATCAGGAACGGGGACACATCAAAAGCGAAAATTTTCCCCATCTCAAACGGGTGATGTTTTTGGGACACGCAAAGCACAGGGGCATGTTTTCCGTTCCGGAGATTTTTTCCTTGTCCAGTATGATTTCCGATGAAGAATACGCCGAACGCAAGGCTTCGCTGCATCCGGATGATGTGGTGAACATGCAGTATACCTCCGGGACCACTGGTTTTCCAAAAGGAGTAATGCTGACGCACCGGGGTATTGGAAACAACGGTTACTGGATCGGATTCCACCAGGGCTTCGGCCCCAAGGACAGGGTTTGTCTGCCGATTCCTTTGTTCCATTGTTTTGGCTGTGTTCTCGGCACCATGGCATGCATCAACCATGCGTCGTCCATGATTTTTACCGAAGTATACAAGCCTTTGGACGTGATGGCGGCCATCGACCAGGAAAAATGTACGGCCGTCTACGGTGTCCCCACCATGTTCATTGCCATGCTCGAGCACGAACTCTTTAACCGTTTTGATTACAGCTCGTTGCGGACAGGTATCATGGCAGGCTCCCCCTGCCCGGTGCCGATCATGAAGCAGGTCATTGAAAAAATGAACATGCGCGAGATCACCATCTGCTACGGACTGACGGAATCATCACCGGTGATGACCCAGACCAGGGCGGATGACAACATCCAGAGGCGTACCGAGACTGTCGGCCGGGCCATGCCTGCCGTGGAAGTCATGGTCAAGGATCCGGAAACAAACGAGGAATGCCCGCATGGCGTGCAGGGGGAAGTCTGCACGCGCGGCTACCTGTTGATGAAAGGCTACTACAACAATCCCGAAGCCACGGCCAAAGCCATCGATGATGACGGCTGGCTGCACTCGGGCGATTTGGGTGTCATGGACGAACACGGCTATCTGACCATAACGGGACGTCTGAAAGATATGATCATCCGGGGCGGTGAAAATATCTATCCCAGGGAAATTGAAGAATTCCTTTACCACCTGGATGGCGTTCAGGACGTACAGGTTGCCGGTGTGGCCAGTGAAAAATACGGCGAGGAAGTGGGTGCGTTCATTAAGCTGAAGCCCGGCTTCGAGGAGCTGGCTCCTGAAGATGTCAAAGATTACTGCCGCGGCAAAATTGCCTGGCACAAGATTCCCAAGTACGTCTTTTTTCTGGATGAATTTCCCATGACTGCCAGTGGGAAGATTCAGAAGTTCAAACTGCGGGAAATGGGTGCTGAATTGGCGTCCGAAGAGAATTAATAATCATTCGCAGACCAGGAATACACGATTAGCTCCCCCGGCTTGACAGCGAATGTCAGGCCGGGTTTTTTTTTATCTTCCTGTTTGCGGTAACGGGGGCTCAGGTGGGGTGTCCGCTTTAGGCTTGCCGCCACGCCGCAATGATCCGAGATAGATACCGGCAAGAGCCAGAGCCACGCCGGAAATTTCCACCGCCCTAATGGGTTTGTCAAAGAACAGAATGTCCCAGACAAAAGACAGTACCGGTTGCAGCAGAAGCAGCAGCGACGCCAGCGACGCGCGGGTTTCCCCGAGGCCGGTCGTGATGCAAAGCCAGCCGATGCACTGGCAGAGCACCCCAAGGGCAAGCATGGAGGACCAGGCCCTCGCGTCGGGTAATTCAAAGGAGCCGCCGGAGAAAAGCACCAGCAGTCCGCAAATAATAGCGGTGGAGAGGGCCACTGCCGTGGCCGTGGCCAGCACGTCGCCGGTTTTGACCACCAGTTTTTTCAGTGACAGGATGTAGGACGCGTAAAAAAGTGCGGTGATCAGGCCAAAGATCACGCCGGTGTGAAAATCTCTTCCCGCGGAATTCCAAACCGGTCCGACAGTGAGAAAAACGCCGGTCAACGCCATTCCCAGAGCGGTAAAAAAACGCAGCCCGGCGCGTTCCGCAAGGAACAGAACGGAAAACAGGGCAATGAAAACGGCTGAAAGATTGCCGAGCATTGTGGCCAATCCCGGCCCCACGGCCAGGATAGAGCGGTGCCAACAGAAGAAATCTCCCGTAAAAAGAACTGCCGCGGGAAGTGACGGTACCAACAGCGGCAATACTGTTCGGAGCCTGCCTTCGCGAGCCAGCAGAGCCAGCATGGCGGCTCCTCCGAAAGCCATTCGGTAAAACGTGGCTGTGTCGGGTGCAAGTCCCGCAGCTCTTACGAACACTGCCGCGAAGCTGATGATAAAAGCCCCAAGGGTGACGCGAAACATCTGGTTTACTTCAATAGACGCCCGAGGCGGAAAGGTGGAACGTAGGCAGGATACCCGTACGGACCCGCCTCATGCAGTGGCGCAGGGAATGCCGCGTTTTCGTTCGGGAAGAATATAAAGGTCAACTGTGACATGGAGTTGCTGTAATGAATTTCATACTTGTTAACAAGCAAAATTAAAAATCCCCGGCGAAAGAACTGTCTGTTTTCCGCTGGGGATTGTATTATCGTTTGGTTATTTTCAGTTAAGAGGCGAGGCGTACGAGCTTTTTTTCAGGACGTGGTTTGGGCAGCGGATTGTCCAGACAATGGGCGAATTCTTCGAGCGCCTGTTCAGCGAGTTTGCGGTTGGGAATATGCGAATGCAAGCTGTCCGGATTGACTTTGCCCATGCGGCAGTTATTGCAGACCTCAAGCTGATTGGGCGTATTAACGGTTTCGCGGATTTTAACCCGGCCGGGATGATTCCAGACCTCGTCAAAAGAAAGCTCGTTCAGGTTGCCGGCGGGACGGGCGCCGCCGCAGCAGATGGCCGCACTGCCGTTGACATTGACTGTGAGGTCTCCCCAGGGAGCTACACAGGGCTCTCTCTGAACATCATTGCTGGTCACGGGGCCGCATTTGAAAAGAGGGGGTAGACTGATTTGTACGTTTCTGAGGCGGGCCAGTTTTTTTGCTTCTTTGAAGGCTTTGTTGGCTGCACTTTGATAAAAGTACAAGCTTTCTGGAATGAGTTCTTCTTTATGTACGCGCAGCTGAAAAACGTTGATTTTTTCAATGCCGAGGGTGGCAGCCATGTTCACCAGCATGGGAAGCTCGCGGATATTGCTGGCCATGGCCACGAAATTGAACTGGACGGCCGGAAACGGGCTTTGGCGTTCGGCCTTGAGTTTTTGCAGGAAACTGAGATTTTCAATCAGTTTTTTAAAGCTGCCGCCGCGCCGGATATATTCGTAAGTGCCTTTGGTGGCTCCGTCACAGCTGACTTTGATGCAGGCAATGTTGCGGTCCAGCAGGTAGCGCGCTCTGTCCTTAGTGAGCAGCAATCCGTTGGTCTGCACCATGGAAGCGCATTGGAAACGGTTGCAGAGTTCGAAAAACAGGTCGATGTGCTTATATAAAAACGGTTCTCCCCCGGTGATATTCATCAGCCGTACGTAAGGCATGATTTTACTGAGCTTGTTCACGACCGACAGCGACAACTCCTCGGAAGACGTGTGCTCCTGGTCGCACATACGGCAATTCAGATTGCAGCGTGTCAGGGCGGTGATGGCGACTAAGTAGGGATACGATTGTATCCGTCCTTCATTTGCCTGAGCTGAGGCGAGAGCTTGGGCCTCATTACGGGCTTTGAGAAATTGCAGCTGTTCCATGGAAGCTCCTGGGTTTTCAATTCTGCCGGCGTTTAAAAATCTTATTCGGACTCATTGGGAAATAGTTTAGATTCGGGAGCCGTCCATCGAACGGGACAGATTGATGCTGAAAAGAAGGTTACTGTGTTATTTCGACAAGCTTCTGCAGAAGAACGGGGATAAAACGTTTTACATCGGCAAGCACCATGATATCTGCCGCCAGGCTGATTGGGGCGTCTCTGTCCGTGTTGACGGATGCAATCAGGGCCGCGTTGCGTACGCCTGCCAGATGCTGCATGCCTCCGGAAATACCGCAGGCCAGGTAGAGCGTGGGGGCGGCTGTTTGTCCGGTAATGCCAATCTGGCGGAAGGGCTGGGCCAGCCCGGCGCTGACCAGCGGGCGTGTGGCGCACCATTCGCCGCCCAGTTGCTGCGCCAGTTCTGCAATCTGCTGTAACAGTTCTGCGTCTTCCACGCCGTTGCCCGCACCGACAAGAACGGCATACTTGCTCAGATCTATCGCATGGGGGGAGGCCTCGGAATAGCCCAGAAAAATAATGGCGTGCTTGAGGGCAAGATCGATTTCTCTGACAAGCGGTAAGGCTTTTTGAGGCTCTGCCGGGGAAAAAGCCCCGCTTTGCAACGTGACCACTGCCTGCTGCGTGGTGATACGAACGGCCCGGCGCAACTTGCCATTGCAAAGCGGCAGCACCAGATCGCCGTTGTTCAACCCCATAACTTCAGAGGCCTGCCCGGCACCAAGCGTACGGGCTATTCTGGGCGCAAGATCCCAGCCGTAGGCCGAATGGGCCAGTACAACCATGTCCGCTTGCTCGCGTCTCACAGCTTCCAACAAGAGACGTGTATGGGCTTTGGGCGCATAATCCCCGTACTTCCGGAAATCGGCCAGGTGGACGGTTCCCGGAAAAAGCGGCAGATCCTCGGAGTTCCCCACCAGAAACAGCGCGCTTTCCGCCTGCAGTTGCAGACAAAATGCATACAGCTCGCGCCAGTTGTCCTGGAGGCGGCCTTGCTGGGATTCGGCAACAATCAGAGCTTTCATGGCTTAACCAAGCAGGGTTGTTTTTTCTTTGATAAAAGCAATGAGCCCATCAGCCATTGTTTCCGGATCTCCCTCCAGAACAAGCGCACCCTGCTTTTTTTCCGGAGCGTACAGCGCGCGCGTTTCCAGACAAGGAGGGGTGGCGGGCAAGGTTTGCGCGTCAATGGTCAGAATGTTTTTGCGCCGGGCGCTGGCGATGTTTGGAAAAGTGGGGTAGCGCGGCGTATTTAATCCGGATTCGCAGGTAAATAATGCGGGAGCTGTTGTGCGTAAGCGTTGCGTACGGCCTCCCTCGAGTTCGCGTTCTACTTCAATCGTTCCATCATTAAAGTTGAAGGAAACGATGGCGGAAATGCTTGTCAATCCGAGCAGTTCAGCCAGAAGAATCCCCACCTGGCAGCTTCCTCGATCCTGAGATTGCAGTCCGGTAAAAATAAGCTCGTACTGTTCGTTGCGCGCGTGGGCGGCAATAAGCGAGGCAATGGCAAAAGGTTCTTTGCGCCATGACTCCGGGTCCAGAATGTGTACCCCCTTGTCACAGCCCATGGCCATGGCCTTGCGCAGGACTTTTTCCGCGGATTCCGGGCCGACAGTCAATACGCTCAGTTCTGAATTCGCAACCTGTTCTTTTGTCAGCAGGGCCTGTTCGACGGCATAACTGTCGTACGAATTCAACCGCCAGACCAGGTCCGTACGGTCATACCACGTGCCGGAAGCATCCGGAACAAAGCGTCCGTCGAGGTCCGGCACTTGTTTGACACAGGCCAGTATCTTCATTTTTCTACCGATTCCGTCATTAACGCTGTTTCGGCGGCAAACGTTCCTCAAGAATTTCCAGAAGGTCTTTTATGATCAAAGGATTGTTTTGCTCTTTCGAACGCATTGCCTGAGTAAAATGGCTGGTGCAAAACGGACAGCTGGTCAACAGCAGTTCTTCCCTGGTCTGTTGTGCCATACGCAGCCGCATTTGAGCAATACGCGTGACGCTCTCCATGCCGGAAAGGATTCCGCCACCGCCGGCGCCGCAGCACAGGCTGCCGGTATGGTGCTCGGCCATTTCCACCAGGCTGCCGCCTGCCGCTGAAATCAATCTGCGAGGTGCTGTGTAGAGGTTGTTGTAACGTCCGAGATAGCAGGAATCATGGTAGGTGCAGGAAAAAGTTTTGGGCTGCAGGACCAGTGCGCCGGAGACCAGCAACTTTTCGAGAAATTGCGTATAATGGAAAACTTCGGCCTGAAGCCCCAGTTCCCGGTAGTCCGTACGTAAGGTCTGGAAGCAATGCGGGCAACAGGTGACAATAGTGCGTACGCCGTAGTGTTCGATCGCTCTGATGTTGTCCTGAGCCAGCAGCTGGAACAGGTATTCGTTGCCGGTTTTACGCATGGGTTCGCCGCAGCAGCGTTCTTCGTTGCCAAGCACGGCGGGGCGCATGCCGGCAGAGCGACAAAGTCTGATAAAGCTCTGAGTGACGCGGATCAGGTTTGGGTCGTATGACCCGTGGCAGCCGGTGAAGAAAAGAAAATCATAGGAAGCAACAGCGTTCGGCCCGAATGCGTTCAAAAAAGGCACTTGTTCACTGACGGCCCAGTCTGCGCGCGAACTGGATGACATGCCGAAAGGATTGCCCTTGATTTCGGTGCGTTCCATGGCTTTCTGCACTTCCAGGCCGGAAAATTTCCCCTGCATCAACACGAGCGAACGCCGTAGTTGCAGCAATTTCGGCAGATGTTCGACTGCGGCCGGGCAAACGTCCTGGCACGCGTGGCAGGTGGTGCAACTCCAGACGGCCTCCTCCGGGATTCGGGAAAACAAGCTTGCCTGCGGATCGGCGGCGGCTGCTTCGCCGAGTTGCGTGATCAGTTTCATGGGAGAAAGGGGCGTACCTGCCAGACAGGCCGGACAAATCTCCTGACAGCGTTCGCATTGGATGCACGCATCCGTATCCAGCAGATCTTTCCAGTTGCACTGGACAGGGCTTTCCGCACCGTAAACGACCTCGGACGCATCATCCGATTCCGGCAGATTCAGTAAATCCGGACTGCTGATCAGACCTTTGGGGCCGAGATCGGAGACGTACCAGCCGGCGCCGGCAGCCAACATATGCCGCAGCCGCGTCCAGGGGATCAGAGCGATGAAGGCCATGGCCAGGACCAGGTGCAGCCACCATAGCCCCGTATGCATCAGACGCAGCCATGTGGCATCCCAAGAGTGGAAGCTCAAGCTCAGGGCAAGTCCCAGAGGTTCCCACAAATCGTTGCCGGTTTGGCCGCGTGTGGCCGCCAGGCGGCATCCCTCGAGGAGGAATCCACTGATCAATATGGCGTACAGCAGCGAATGGACCAGGGCGTTCGTGGTGGCAGTTTTTGGGCCGGGCGTTCTTCGTAGACGTCGCTGGAGGAGCAACACGGAGAGGGCGATCAAAGCCAGGCCTCCGGCCAGATCCAGTGCCAGAGAAAAAAATTGGGAAAATGAGCCTTGAATGATTGTAAAATCAAACAACGGTAAGGTGATCCGAGTCTGTATGGCGATGAGCAGGGCCCCGGCCAAAAGCACACCCATGGACCAGAACAGCAGCGCATGACTCCAGCCGGAGGGCGTATTGTTGCGTACTGCGTGTTGCAGCAAAACCTGGAGGTAAAAACGCTTGCGCCGCAATCCGGGCTGATCGTTCCTCCTCAAACTCTGACCACGTCTGTAAAGCCTTGTGCGGCGCAGCACGCCGAAAAGAAAGAGGGCCACGGCCGCCACGAAAAGCGCGTACATTGCCGGCTGTGTCAGGGCGTTGCTGCCCACGTTCCAGAAGATCTCTCTGACCGGAATCATGCTGCCCTCTGTTCTGGGCTGCCGCGCAGGTCTAAGCTCCGGCGCGGCAGCCGGTTCAGTTTCGTTACGGAGAAGTCGCTTACAGGCCGAGCTTCCCGGGATTCATAATGTTTGCCGGATCAATGGCGGTTTTGATTTTTTCCAGAACCTGCATACTGCTGCCGAGGCTGCACTGCACATAAGGCAAACGCGCCAGGCCCGAACCGTGGTGGTGGGATATGACGGCACCGGTCTTGAGACAGATCTGCATGGCCGTGTCCCAGATTTCCAGCAGGTGTTCTTCTGCCTGCGCATCGTCCGCGGCATGGCCCAGCAGAATTATGTACAGCGAGGTTCCCTGCGGATAGACATGGGAGAAGTGTCCGAGCACTTCCTGGGCATAGGGCGCCAGAGCTTTTCTGAGCGCATGATAGGTATCCAGGATACCGTGCCAGAAATGGGCGACTTCAATTGTTTCGGCCAGTCCGCCTGGCTCGTCCAGGAGTTTTTCCACTGTGGAAAAGTCAAACCTGCGCCCCATCCAGGCCTCCACCGGCGCAGGGCCGATTTTTGTGCCATTTTCATCGGAACAGATTTTCATGGCCGCGTCGTAGGTGGCCTGGGCGACGGCCTGTGGCCCTTCAAAGCCCAGGAACATGGCGCAGCCGTTGAAGTCCTTGTCCTGCATGGCGTGGCGCGCTTCCACCTGGTCGTAAAAACGGACCAGAAACGGTTTGAGGCCGGTTCGCGTGATTGTGCGCATCACGGCAATGCCGGCTTCAACTGAGTCAAAGCTGATGGCTTCCAGGATACGCGTCTCGGCCAGCGGAAAGATTTTAAGCGTGACCTCGGTGATGATTCCCATGGTGCCTTCGGCGCCAATGAAAATGTGCCTCAGGTCCGGTCCCACCGCGGCGCGGGGAACGTGCATGGTTTCGACTTCTTCGCCTGTGGGCAGGATCACGGAGAAGGAGACTACCAGATCTTCAATGCCGCCGTAGGCGGAAGAGAACTGCCCCATGGCCCGGGTGGAAAGCCAGCCTCCCACAGTGGAACGGTCCAGTGACTGGGGCGAATGGTTGAGCGTATAGCCCCGTTGATTCAGTTCTTTTTCAAGATTATGCCCGAAGATGCCGGCTTCCACTTTGACCAGCAGGCTTTCTTCATCCAGGGCGATGATTTCATTCATGCTGGTAGTGTCGAGGATGATGCCGCCGTCCACTGCCAGGGCTTGTCCGGTGACGCTCGAACCGCCGCCCCAGGGGGTGACCGGTACGTTATGCAGGTTGGCCCACTGCAAAACATCGCATATTTTTTTGCTTGAGTTGGCTTTGATAACCGCGTCCGGAGCAAAGAGACGTTTTCCCAGATGTTTCCATTTAGTCGCCACCGGCCAGGTGTCGTAACTGTACGCGTCGATGGTTTCGGCATCCACCAGTACGCCCGAGCTGCCGAATGTTGCTCGCAGCGAGGAAAGCCAGCTGGTATCCGAGGGGCGCTGCCTGTCTGTTGCAACTGACGCGACATATTCTTTCAAACTTTTCGGTTGATTCCGCATCCGATTCTCCTCAATCAGGATTCAGGCTGATCAGGGGCGCAGCGATTGGCGGCGACCCAGTTTTTATAATTTTGAATCTGTCGGGAGCATGCCTGCGCATCCCATCCGAGCAGATCGGCCATTGCTCCAGCTACTTTGGAGGCCATGGCCAGTCCTCCATCCTTTTGCCAATAAAACAAGGAAGCCCGCCTGGTGAAAAAGTCCGTTACGTTCAGGGCCATTTCTTCCCCGACCGCATAGCGGACTTCGGCTTCAGTAACCGCGGCATCTCCGTAAGGGAGGGCTGCCGAAGGGGATCTTTCAATTATCTCAGCAAGTTTAAGCGCATTTCCGCCGTACAGACCCACAAGTCTGCTGCGCACCGCATCAGAAACATCAAGGGCGGCGAACCGATCTTTGGCGTAGGCGATTTGACGTTTGTCTCCTCCGCTGACGGGAACCTTTTTCGTACGGCTGGAGGGGATTCCGCGAATATTGTGGTGCCGGGCCAGCAGTTTTGCTGCCTCGTCTATGACTTCCTCTCCCATTTCGCGCGCGGTGGTCATCTTGCCTCCGCCAATGGTCAACAGACCGGCGGGACTGGTGAAGATCTCGTGTTCGCGGGAGACGTCGCTTGCGCTTCGTGCGTCTTCAGGAGCAATCAGCGGACGCAGTCCGGCCCAGGTGCCGATAATATGTTGGCGTCCCAGGTTGCGCCCGGGGATAGTGTGGTTGGCCACTTCAAGCAGGTAGTCGATGTCCGCGTTGGTGGCGGTGACTTCTTCCAAAGAACCGTTGTAATCGGTATCCGTGGTGCCGATGTAGACCAGATCGCTGTCCAGAGCCGGTATGGGCCAGACCACCCGGTTATCGCTCGGAGAGCGCAGGAACACGGCATGGTTCAGCGGGAAGTCCTTTTTGCTGAGAACGATGTGGACGCCTTTGGTGGGGCGCAAGCGTTTGCTCTGGACTCCCTCTTCCAGGAAACGCACTTTGTCCACCCACGGGCCTCCGGTGTTGATAACCTGGCGGGCAGTGATCTCGCCCTCCTGGCCGGTGATCATATCCCGGATGGCTGCTCCGGATATTCGACCGTTCGTATAAACAAAACCTACGGCTTGCGTGTAATTGGCAACGTGGGCTCCGGCTTCCCAGGCGCCTTTTATCGTGTCGATGGTCAGCCGCGCGTCGTCAGTGAGGAAGTCGTAATAAAACCCGCAACCTTTTAATCCTGAGGGATTCAGGTGGGGTTCGAGTTCGAGCACCTGCTCGCGGCGTAGCATTTTATGCCTGCGTACGAAGGGGTTGCCGGAAAACAGATCGTAAAAGCTCAGACCGATATTCAGTTTCAGCATGCCTTCCGGGTAGCCGTCGTATTGAAGATACAGAAAGGGGCGGGGATGGGCCAGGTGCGGCGCAAGCTCCAGCATCAGCTCCCGTTCGCGACAGGCGGAGCGAACCATGCCGAATTCAAAACGTTCGAGGTAGCGCAGGCCGCCGTGCAGCAGTTTCGTGGAACGGCTGCTGGTGGCCCATGCAAAATCGTTTTTTTCGACCAGTGCGACTTCCAGTCCCCGCAATGCCGCATCACGGGCGGCAACCGCACCGGTAATGCCGCCCCCTATGATCAGAACATCATAGGTTAGCTTGCCGAATTCCGGTACTGTGGTTCGTTTCATGGATGCCATCCTTTGTTGGCTTCAATTCCTTGACAAAAAGCCGGTCAATACCGGCAATACGTATTATTCCTGGCGCGCCCAGCCCATGCTGCGCTTTACCGCCTTGGTCCACTGGGCATAAAGCTTGTCGCGGCTTGCTGCTTCCATTTTAGGACTGAACACCTTGTCTATGCTTTGTCCGGCAAAGCAGGCTTCCAGGTTGGGCCAATAACCGATGGCCAGTCCGGCCATGTAGGCGGCTCCCAGGCTTGTGGCCTCTGCAACCGACGGACGGATGACTTCTGCATCCAACATGTCCGCTTGGAACTGCATGAGAAAATCATTGGCCGAAGCGCCGCCGTCCGTATTGATTTTTTTGATCGTCACGCCGGATTGCTGCTGCATGGCTTCCATGAAGTCCTTGACCGAAAGCACGATGCCTTCCAGCGTGGCGCGTACGAGATGTTCCTTTTGCGTTCCCCGGCTGATGCCGATGATCATGCCGCGCGCGTAGGAATCCCAATAGGGTGCGGATAATCCGGCCAGGGCCGGAACGAAGTAGACGCCGCCGTTGTCGGGAACGCTGGTGGCCAGAGCTTCTGTCTCTGCGGAACTGGCAATAAGTCCCGCACCGTCGCGAAGCCATTGGACCGCCGCACCGGTTACAGCCGAGTAGCCTTCCAGTCCGTAGACCGTGTGGCCGTTCATGCGCCAGGCAATCAGCGTGTTGATGCCGCTGTTGGAAATCTTCGGGTGGGGGCCGATGTTCATGTCCAGGAAAGTCCCGGTGCCGTGCGTGGCTTTGACGCTGCCGGGTTCGATGCAGCCCTGGGCGAACAACGCGGCCTGCTGGTCGGCTATGGCTCCGGCCACAGGGATTTCGGCTCCGAGAATGGACGCGTCGGTTACGCCGTACTCGCCGGAATCCGGGTATACTTTGGGAAAAAGTTCCAGCGGAAGACCGAGAAATTCAAGCCATTCGCCGTACCATTCGTCGTTGATCAAATCATAGGCGCCGGTGACGGAAGCGTTGGAGGCGGCAATGGCATGGACTTTTCCGCCGGTCAGTTTGGAAATGAGCCAGGAGTCTATGGTACCGAAAGCCAGTTCGCCTGATTCCGCGCGTTTTTTGAACCCGGGTACGTTTGCCATCATCCAGTGCAGGCTCAAGGAGGAATAGACCGGAGCAAGAGCCCAGCCCGTACGGCTGTACGTTTTCTCCGCCCATGCATCGCGAATTTCTTCAATGAAGTCGGCCGTCCGGGTATCCTGCCAAACAATGGCCCTGGTCACCGGAGTCCCTGTCGCCTTGTCCCAGACCACGGTGGTTGCCCGCTGATTGGTGATACCGATGGCTGCGATGTCCGTTGCAGAGAGATTCGCCTGCTGCAAGGCCTGGCGGATCATCTTCAGAGTGGCGTCCCAGATTTCTTCCGCATCGTGTTCCACTCTGTCCGGTGCCGGGTGGTATTGTTGAAATTCAGTGTACGCCTGTGCCTTCACCTTGCTGTCGCGGTCAATGATCAACGCGCGGGTGCCGGTGGTGCCTTCGTCGATAACCAGGATACATTTTTGAGACATGCCTGTTTCCTCCGTCGCTGCAGTTAAGAGACAAATCGGAAAACGCCAGTCCTCAATAAAGTCGGGTATGATGGTACGCTCACCCATACATACCGTTAGGAAAAGATATTAGCGTACCAGTACAACTGTGAGCGAGAACGTATCTCCTCTGTTGTAACAGTCCGCGTATTTCAATGGGGTACCATCATCCGAATACATGACCCGGCGGCCACGCAAAATAGGCTCGCCCGGTTGCATGTCCAGCATTGCCGCAATGGGATCTTCCGCCGGTACCGCATCGATCTGCTCGATAACGTTGGACAACGTGAATCCCATTTTTTCTATCATTCTCCAGACATGCTGTTTTTCCAGGCCGAGAGAATCGGCAGGAGCGGCCACCAGTGAAGGAAAAAGCGCCACCGGGAGGTACGCATCATGATAGGTAATGGGCATGCCGTTGAGCAGCCGCAGCGTTGTCAAACGGATAACGGTGTCGCCGGGTTCCAGTCCCAGCTCTTTGGCCACCTTAATGGATACGGGCATGATTTCTTTTTTGAGCAATCGTGCTTCCGGGATTTGTCCATTTTTCTGGCAGGTTTTGAAAAAATCCGTCAGGTGCGTGTGGTTGCGTGGTACCCTGGCATTACTCACGAATGTGCCGACACCATGCCGGCGATAAATGAGTCCGGCGTCCATCAGATCTTCAAGACTTTTGCGAATGGTCATGCGGCTGACGCCGAATTGTGCCGCAAGCTGTTCTTCAGATGGGAGTTTTTCTCCGGATTGAAACTCTCCGGACAGAATCTGTTTGTTCAAGCGTTCCCGTGCCTGGACATAGCGGGGAATTCCCTTTGTTTTGCTCATGGCTCACCGTGTTTTTCAGGTTAAGAGGTATATTCGTCTAGTCGTCTATACGTCTAGAATACGTCTCTGAGGTGGCGTCGTCAATCGTTTATTTTGTGAATGCAAACAGGGTATAAGATTAGTCGGGTGCGTATGTATTTTGAGATATTAGAGATTCGTTGTGGTTACATGGCTTGATGCAGTGTACCCAATACGGTACAGTAAAAAAGTTGCTTTGTCGGGGGAGGGGAAGGGCCAGGCAGCCGATCTTGTCCTTTTTATGTTGTCCCGGGGGGGATTACAAAGGTTGTTTCCCAACAGTGAAATTCGACCTGAGAGAGCGTGATGTCCACAATTTTGATAGTTGATGACGAACCCCATATTCGTATCCTTTTGGAAGAGGCACTTGAAGACCTTGAGAGTGAAAACGTTTCGTTGCAATTCGCTGAAAACGGTGAAGAAGCCTTGCGGATGATTCAGGAATTGAAACCAGAACTAGTCTTTCTGGACGTCATGATGCCGAAAATGAATGGCTTTGAAGTCTGCAGAAAAGTTAAACAGGAAATGGCGCTTACAGATACGCACATTGTCATGTTGACTGCCAAAGGCCAGGAATACGATCGTAAACGCGGTGAAGAGGCGGGAGCAAACATTTATATGACCAAACCGTTTAACCCCATTGCCGTGATTCGTTTGGCTCGCGAGGTGCTTGGCATTGCCTGATCCGGCTGCTTTCCCGCCAAGGATCGACGGACGCCATATGTTCTTTTTCGCCCACCCGGACGACGATTGTTTTACTGCGGGATTGCTTCGCAGACTGTTGCAGGCCGGAGCGGATGTTCGTGCCGTGTGGGTGACTTCCGGCGATGCGCGGGGCAGTGGAGCCTTGCGGGAGCAGGAACTGAAAACGGCCATGGGAGCGCTCGGTCTGGACGTGTCCCGGTGCAATCTGCTGCGATTTCCCAATCGCGGACTTATCCCTTTGCTCGCTGACTTGCGGGCGACCTTCATGGATTTGCTGGAGAGTTTTCGGCCGGATTGCTGTTACGTCACCGCCTGGGAGGGGGGACATGTGGATCATGATCTGATCAACCAGGTCCTGCGCAGCGCCCTGCGAACGGAAAATTTTGACAACACCGGCCTGGGTGCCTATGAATTCCCTCTGTACAACATTACCGGCCCCGGATACCTGTTGCGCTGGCGAATCAACGGATTTCCCCCTGGCGGCGGACAGGTCTGCAATCTGCCGTTGACTCAGACTGAAATACGCGTGAAACGCCGGATGATGCGCAGTTATAAAAGCCAGTGGCGCGACATGTTGCCTTTTATGCTGGCGCTGCCGGGACGCAGATTACGCCGACTCGGCGAGCAGTATCGGCCGCTTGCCTGGCGTGAACTGTTTTTGGAGCGTCCTCACGCCGGACAGCTGAACTATGAGCGGGGAGCGGCGCAGACATCTTTTTCAGAAATCGTCTCGGTTTTGCAACGTCTGGATGTGTTGCCCGAGGCGTAATATCTTTATCCTCAACTTAGAATTGCAGTATGTGTATGCCCAAAACGGCCTATGTGTTGCTATGGTTTCCGGAACCGACAGAAACCTTTATTTTTCGTGAAGTTGTCGGGCTGCTTAACGCTGGCCTGCCTTTACAGGTTTATTCGCTGTATGGTGAGCTGACCAGTCGCCTGACGCCCGAGATGGAAGCCTTTTCTCCCCAGGTAAAAAGGCAAGGGCTCCGTTACGCGCCGCATATTTTGCCTGACCTCCTGTACTGGCTGCGCAAAAAACCGTCCGCCGTATGGTCCGTATTGCGGACCTTGCCGATACTTCCGTATGGTCGTTTTGCCAAAAATTCCGGAGGCGGGGGACTCAAAAAGTATTTGAAGCAGATAGAGAAATCCGGAGAAAATTTTTGGGCCGGACTGGCCGCCTTCGGGCTGGCCAGACGGTTTGAGGCCGATGGCATCGAACATGTGCACGCGCCCTGGGCCAGTGGTCCGGCCACCGCAGCCTGGGCCGCCGCGCGCCTGGCCGGTATTCCTTTCAGCTTTACCGCCCGGGCCTGGGATATCTATCCGCCGGACAACGCCTTGCCAGACAAAGTGCGCGAAGCAGCCTTTGTCCGGGTCAACGCCGGATCAAATGCTGACTATATCCGCCGTATGGCCGGATTACCGCCGGACCAGAGAGACAAAGTGCAGCTGATATACAACGGGGTACCGCTACGGGCCGCCAAAGAAGCCCCGGTGACCATGGCACAGCCCTACACTTTGCTCGCCTTGGGGCGTTTTGTGCCCAAAAAAGGCTACGAATATCTGATTCGCGCGTGTGCGATTTTGCAGAAGCAGGGGATCGAAATCCGCTGTATTCTGGCCGGTGACGGACCGCTTGCCTCCAGCCTTAAAAATCTGGTCAAGGAACTGGGGATGGAATCGGTGGTTTCGTTTCCCGGCTTTGTGAAATTTCAACAGGCTCAGGAGCTTTTCCGCCAGGCGGACATTTTTATCATGCCCTCGGTGATCGCGCCTTCCGGCGACCGGGACGGTATTCCCAATGTGATCATGGAAGCCTTTGCCCATCGTGTGCCGGTGGTGGCGACCAATGTATCGGGCATCGGAGAAGTCGTCCTGGATCAGGAAACAGGACTGCTGGTGGAGCAGCGCGACCCCGAAGGATTGGCCCAGGCCATAGCTTCCATGGCGGGAGATCGGGATCGGGCCATACGCATGGCCGAAAAAGGACGCGAACGGGTCCTGACGCAATTTGACCCTGTGGCAAGCTGCGCGCGGATCATCGAGCTGATCACTCGGACGACCCCTGGAAAAAAATAGGTGCGGCCGTTCATGAAACTGGAACTTTCCTACGTTTTTCATAATTCGTTTCTGGTGCGTACGCCTGAAAAATTGCTGCTGTTCGATTATCCGCAAGCCGAATTTCTTCAATCCGGCGAACGGGCTTATGTAGAGGCGGCCGTCGACGGCGCGGATTTACTGGTCTGCGTATCCCATAGCCACAAAGACCATTTCACTCCGGCTATAGAAGAACTTGCCAGGCATGCCGCTCGCGTACGCTATGTTCTGTCGTACGACGTTGCCGAGCTGTATCCGGACTTCGACCCGGAAGAAAGCGGACGCAACGATGTGACTGTCATAGAGCCAGATGCGTGGGCCGAAGTGGACGGAATACGTATTTTGGGGTTGGAAAGCACGGATCTGGGAGTGGGGTTCTTGCTGCAGCTGGCGGATAAAACTATTTACTTTGGCGGGGACGTGGCCGAATGGGATTGGCCGCAGGCGGACGAACGGTCCAGGGCCTTCAGCCGCGAGCATTTTGCACGAACCCTGGAGACATTGGCTTCTTTCGACATTGATCTGGCATTTTCCAATGCTGACAGCAGACTGGAGAACTGGTCCGGTGCAAAGCGTTTGGTGGAGACTCTTAAACCGCGTTTTTTCGTTCCCATGCATACGTTTGGCAGGCTGGAAAGCCTACAGCAATTCTGCAGGGAGTTGAAGCTTCCTCCTACTGTTGAGATGCTGTCGTATGACAGGCTGGGAGTCTTTGCACGGATAGATTTGTAGCGTGGATATGGCGCTGATTTGAAACAAGAGGGCCGGTCTTTGACCGGCCCTTACTCATTTTAATAGGGGTAGGGTGGCGGCGGTACCTGTACGTAGACCGTCGTGCCGCCCTGGATGTAGGGCCGGTAATACATCCCATCAATAATATAGTAGGTGATGCCGGTAATGACAGTTGCCGTGGCTGCCGCGGTCAGAGCCCACAGAAAAGGACGTCCGAACCACCAGGGGGATGGGCCGAGCCCCAACCAGGGGCCTGTTTGCCAGGGACCGGGGCCTTGCGGCGGACGTATATAGGGCGGCTGCGGCTGGAAGCCAGGGCCCCCTTGTCCGGCATAGGGACCCGGACCATACGGACGGCCACCGCCGGGGCCATATTGCTGCGGCCCGCCGTCGGGGCCGAATTGCGGCCCAAAGCCTGGGCCACCCGGGCCACCGCCTTGCGGTTGCATCCGGGATGGACCTCCCTGGCCTCCACCAGGACCTCCTCCGGGGCCTCCACCAGGTCCGCCACCAGGTCTTTCCATCATGTCCTGGGCGTAGGCCTGGGAATTGACGCCAAAAAACGACAGCTGCAAAAGCGTGCCGTCTGCAATGAGACTGAGAACCAGCAGTCCCGCGATTATCCATCTCAGGGACGGGTTCCACAATTTTAAGCGCATAATTATACCTCCTTTTTGAAACCTTCCAAATACGAAGGAGCAAAAACTGGTCTGGAGTATCCCACGCTTAAACAGGAGATGGAAGTCTTTTGTTTCGAAGAATAGTTAATTGATCCTAAGATATACGTTAAGCCTCATCTGACGAATCTCAGTTGCTGCGTGCAGGGTTGAGTTGTTACCGAGGGCAGGCTATTGGCAGGATCAGCGGCGGATATCATTGGAGCGAATGGTTAAGAATTCTCCGCTCCTTAATAGAATTTAAAAAGGCGGCGCATTGATCAATGCGCCGCCAGACAGCGGATTATTGTAAGCATTCGACTCGCGGCCAGCCCTGCGGGTCAAGCTGTTGAAAACCTGTTAATCCAGCGTATTAGGGAGCCGGAACCTGCACATATACAGTGGTGTTGCCCTGCTTGTAGGGGCGGTAGTACGTACCACTGACCAAATAATAGGTGACTCCGGCAATGGCGGTGACGGTAGCCGCTGTAGCCAGGCTCCAAACGAAGGGGCGGCCAAACCACCAGGGACTGGGACCGTGTCCTTGCCAGGGCGTTGTTTGCCAGGGGCCCGGACCGGTCGGCGGTTTGACATGATGCGGACGCGGCGGAAGGGGGCGCCCCTGACCGTAATAGGGTTTTGGGGGTTTGGAGTGGGCATTATGCCGCTCTGCGGGTTGTTTGGGCGGCTGCTTGCCTGGTTTCTTGGGAGAAGCGGGACGCATGGGAGCTGCCGGAGTCTTGCCGGGGTTGGGCTTGCGATTTTTGTCCTGCAGTTTCACAGGAGTTTGACTGGGATTCCTGCGGGCATCTGCAGGGGCAGCCTGGCGGGGAACCTGCTTTTTGCCGGCCCCGTCACGCTTGAAATCCGGGGAGGGTTGTTTGCCTTTGGGGCGAACTTCTTCCATAGGCGGGGTATTTTGTTTTTGCGCGAAGGCGAGGTTGCCGGTTCCGGAGAAGGGCATGAGTAGAAAAGAACCATCGCAAACAAGGCTCATGATCATCAGTCCCACGATAATGCTCTTATGGGGATGCATCCAGCTGGTAATTCTCATGTCGATATCCTTGACGTTATAGGTATTCGGTGGCGCCAACAAACAGGCATCATTGCCGTAGATTCATTGGTTGCCAAGGCCTTAATCCTTGTTTTTTTTCATATGTCTGAAGATTTTTTTTATGAGTTGAAAGGCAGAGGCAGTATTGGTTTGTCTGAATTTTTGTAAGCGGCAGTTTTAAGGAAGCAGTCGCCGGCTTCAGGGAGTAAGGTAGCAAAGCGCTGACATCGATCGTCAGCCTGCTTCCCTTAGGTAAAGGTTTTCAATCATTTCTTAGTGTACCATTCATTAAATTATACATGTCGAATAGAGGAAAGTCACTACTAAAATTAACGACAACAGATGGAAGGTATTAAGCAAATTGGAAAGAAGGGCTAAATGGGGCTTGACCCCCGGAAGGCTATGCCTTATCCAATTTTTTTACTTCGCAGTAAAAAGAGTGCCGCCAGAGAGTTCTTTGCTCTTTGACGGCACAAAAAATATGGCGTTGAGTCAAGGTGAGGAAAAACTATGAGCAGTATCCCCATTTCGGTCGAAGGCTTCGAAAAGGTAAAGAAAGAGCTGGAAGAACTCAAAAAGGAACGTCCGGCTGTTATTCAGGCTATCAAAGAAGCGCGTGAAGAAGGCGATTTGAAAGAGAATGCCGGATACGACGCTGCACGAGAGCGCCAAGGTATGCTCGAAGCAAAGATCAACTATATTGAATCCCGCATGCCGCAGTTTACCGTCATCGATTTGAATAAGCTGGACGGAGAAAAGGTTACTTTCGGAGCCACTGTGACCATTGAGGATTTGGACAGTGGTGTTGAAAAAAAGTACACTTTGCTGGGGCCTGACGAGGCCGATTACAAAACCGGAAGTATTTCCATCCTGTCTCCCGTGGCCAAAGCGTTGCTTGGCAAACACGTGGGTGATGAAGTGGTGGTTGTCGCTCCCGGAGGCAGGGTTGAGTACGAGATTGTCGCCGTTGAGTTTTTAGGATCCAATCCTAATAATTAGCAGTATCCCGCTTTCAACTGAGCTTTTCAGGCTGCCGGATCATTCCGGCAGCCTTTTTTGCATGGCATGGAGCCTGGCCTGCCCAGGAGGATTGTCCGCGAAAAAGGGGTCACCGGGAATGTGAAGCAAACGGCCCTGTGATTTGATTCACAAATAGTGAAGGAAACAACTTGGCAGTCGTGGTCCTTTGTGCTATTTGGCACAAACCGTCATGCAAGCCCAAGATTGCCTGTTTCCGGCGTTATGAAGGGGCTCATTGATACCAGTGATCAGCGGTGGTCACCGCATCACATATTGCACCCGTTGGGATAACAAAAACTCAGTTTTAGGAGGTTTCGTATGTCAATTTTGGTCTATGGGCACAAAAGCCCTGATACAGACACTATCGTATCCGCCATTGCCCTGGCTGATCTTTCCACCAAACAGGGAAAAGAAGCCAAACCCATCGCCCTTGGCGAGGTTAATCCCGAGTCCGCTTTTGTGCTTGGAAAGTTCGGCCTTACCGCTCCTGAAGTCTGCACTTCCGTTGCCGGCCAGAAAGTCATGCTCGTAGACCACTCTGACCTGGCTCAGAGCCCTGACGATTTGAAGGACGCTGAAATCGTGGCCATCGTCGACCACCACAAGCTCGGTGACGTTACTACCTCTAATCCCCTTGAGATGTGGGTATGGCCCGTGGGCTGCACCTGCACCGTGCTGCACAGCATGTACAAATATGCTGGCATTGAAATTCCCAAAGGCATCGCCGGCGCCATGTGCTGCGCCATCCTGAGCGACACCGTCATGTTCAAGTCCGTGACCTGCACTGATTCCGACAAGAAGGCTGTCGAGGATCTGGCTTCCATCGCCGGTATCGGTGATGTCATGGCTCTGGGCATGGAAATGTTCAAGGTCAAATCCGCTGTTGACGGCGCCTCCATGACCGATCTCGTTTTCCGTGATTTCAAGGATTTCGACATGAACGGCAACAAAGTTGGTATCGGCCAGCTGGAAGTTGTCGACCTGTCCATCCTGGAGCCCGTGAAAGAAGGGCTGTACGCAGAAATTCAGAAGGTAAAGAGCGAAGGCCGCCACAGCGTGTTCCTGCTTTTGACCGACATCATGAAAGAAGGCTCTGAAATGCTGATCGTTTCCGACGATCCTTCTGTTGTTGAGAAAGCCTTCGGCAAGGGCGGCGACAAGTCTGTCTGGCTGGACGGCGTAATGAGCCGCAAAAAACAGGTTGTTCCCAATTTCGAGAAAGCTTTCAAATAAGCTTATTAAATTTGCGTTCTCAGGGGGAGTCCGAATGGGCTCCCCTTTTTTTTCATTTATCCGGCTTTGGTTTTAGCTTGGATTAAGACGAAAGAGTATGTTGTGACAGGAAAAGTATTCATTCCGGATCAGGAGGGGGGAGTTTTTGTCTTTTTTGCGGTTCGTCAAAAGAGATGCCCGGAGTTTTTTCCACAGTTAACAGCTGAATTAGCATATCGGAACGCTGACTGAGCAATGTGCAAAAAAAAGCCCCGGCGTAGGCTCCGGAAACGGCGCAGGTCCCGGCAAGATGCCAGAATCCGGATACGAGAGCAGCCACCAGGCCTAAAAAACCACCGCCAAGCGTACCCAACACAAGACCGCTGATTATTTCTTCGCTTTCCCAAAGACTTTTTCTTTTTCTTGATTCGGCAATGATGACCCGTATAAGTAAACCTGACATGGTGCCTACGGCGCCTGCAATAGCCAGAAACGCGGATCCAAGCAGTGCGGCAATCACCAGAGGCAGGGATGCCTCACCATAGAAGCCTTGAATAAATCCGGCAAGCAGGCCGATAAACCAGGCTGTCAGTGCACATTTGCTCTGGGTTCGAGCGATATATTTTGTTATTGTATCCATACGTATTATTTGTTGAGCAGGTCGTGTTCGCTTGCTTCTGTTGAGGATTTAGTCATTAACTCTGGATTTGTTCAAGGAAAAAAAGTTCCTTTTGCATTTGTTTTTTGATAACAGAAAAAAAGAAGTCTGTTGCCTGCGTAAGGCGAGTGAGTTGTTTATTGAGGAGGTGCGAATGAGGATTTTGATAGTTGAAGATGATTTTACCAGCCGAAAACTGCTGCAGACGATTTTGGCTCCTTATGGCGATTGCGATATGGCGATGAATGGCCTCGAAGCCGTTGACGCTTTCAATGCAGCCCTTGCAGCAAATGCCCCCTATGAACTTATCTGTCTGGATATCATGATGCCCGAGATGGATGGACAAGAGGCTCTGAAGATAATTAGGGGGATTGAAAAGGAACGCGGCCTGCGCGGTCCGAATGAAGCCAAAGTTGTGATGATTACCGCTTTGGATGACCCGCGAAATGTCGTAGAAGCCTATTATAAAGGTGGAGCCACTTCGTATATTCCCAAGCCAATCGATAAGCATATGTTTATTCATTTGCTGCGTAATCTTGGGTTAGTCGAATAACAGGGCATACCATGTTTGCATTGTAAACCTTCAAACCGCCTTTCGCGCCCGAGGGATATACCGTCTGGCCAAACGGATCTTTCGGTGACGCGTTATGATACCATGAAAAAATATATTTTGAGCTTGGTCTTTTCCGGAGTTTTATTAACGGTAATCGGTTTTGGGGGTCAGAGCGCAGCGGCCTGGTCGCAACAGGGAACTCCCCAGAATTTTAACAATCAAGGCGCAGAGCAACCGCAGTCCGGATCTTTTTCCGGCGGATTGCTTGGAGCAGTATTGCTCGGTGAACCTTTTGAAGGCATCACCATTCCTGATGTTCTGGCTTTGCTGGGGCTTGCGCTCATTGGGTATCGACTTTTCAAAAGAACTCGGGATGACTCGGATCCTGGCAGAACAGACAGTTCTATGCCGGACGATGATACGCAGGGCCCTGGAATGGACAGTGAGGCTTATCGCCGCGCCAGAAAGTATTGGGATTATATGAACGGCAAGAATACGCCGAAACAGGGCAGCGACGTCACGCCGCCCCCGGCTCCCGGAACAGCAGGTCCTGCCGTAAAAGGACGTTTTGATACGGATGATTTTCTCAAGGGAGCCAAATTGGTTTACGGACGTATTCATGATGCCGTAAAGAGCAAAGATTTTGATGATCTTGCCGCGTTCACCACTCCGGACATGCTCGAACGTATCCGATCCAAACCCGGGACTCTTGCTAAAAACGGCTTGATAATGTTTGTTGATGCCGAGCTTCTTGACGTTACCGATATTGCCGGTGAAACCAGAGCTACCGTGCGTTTTAAAGCTTTGGTGCAGTATGCTGAGAAGGGAAATTCCGAAGATGTTTCCGAAGTTTGGCACTTCAGGAAAAAATCCGACGATTCCAAGGACACTTGGCGCTTGCAAGATACCGAGCACTTCCAGTAGACTCCCCACGCACATCACGCGAATGGGAGGTTCGATGAAGGTATTTTTAATCGGCTCAGGACCTGGAGATCCTGGACTTCTGACATTGAAGGCAAAAGCCGTGCTGTCGGAAGCCGACACAATCGTATATGATTACTTGGCCCCAAAAGCCATTCTGGAACACTGCAATCCTGAAGCCGAAATCATTTATGTCGGCAAAAAGGGCGGAGACCACACTCTGCCACAGGACAAGATCAATGCCTTGCTTGTGGAAAAAGCCAAGGAAGGCAAGGTCGTTGCCCGGCTCAAAGGTGGCGATCCCTACATTTTCGGCAGAGGAGCCGAAGAAGCGGAAGAACTCCTCGAAGCCGGGGTGCCTTTTGAAGTTGTCCCCGGAGTGACCTCCGCAGTGGCGGCGCCAGCCTACGCCGGCATTCCTTTGACCCACAGAAAATTCGCCTCAAGCTGCTGTTTCATCACCGGCCACGAGGATCCGACAAAAGCGGAAAGTTCACTGGACTGGGCTGTGCTGGCCAAGTTTCCAGGTACGCTGGTTTTTTTCATGGGGATGAAAAATTTGCCCATGATTGCGAAAAATCTGGTCAACAACGGCATGCCCAAAGAGACCCCCGCGGCTCTCGTACGTTGGGGCACCACTTGCAAACACCGGTCTCTGGCTACGGATCTGGAGCACATCGCTGAAGATGCCAAGCGGTATCAATTCGGTGCGCCTTCCCTGATTGTCGTCGGCCATGTGGTCAGTCTGCGCGATACGCTCAACTTTTTTGAACACAGACCTCTGCTTGGCAAAGGAGTTGTGGTCACCCGCGCGCGCCAGCAGGCCAGTGAACTGGCGGACCGGCTTGAAGAGCTGGGCGCCTGCTGTATCCAGTATCCGACAATTACCATCCAGCCCCTGGATGATTACCAGCCGGTGGAAGAGGCTATTCTCGAACTGCAGCGTTATGACTGGCTGGTTTTCACCTCGGTAAACGGAGTGAAATATTTTTGGGATCAGCTCGATCAGATCGGACTTGATTCCAGGATACTTGCCGGCTGTGAAGTGGCTGCCATCGGACCTGCCACTGCCGCTGCCCTCAAGCAACGCGGTATCAAGCCGGATTTCGTTCCTGCGAAATACGTGGCCGAAAGTGTTGTCAAAGGGCTGCTCGAACGCGGTATCCATGGAAAAAATGTCCTGATTCCCCGTGCAAAGGAGGCCCGCGAGGTGCTCCCGGAGGAGCTTACCAACGCGGGATGCTTCGTGAAGGTGTTGCCGGTCTATGAAACGGTACTGGCCCGCAATGCGGAAGATGATCTGCGCGAAAGGCTGGATGCGGGCGAAGTGCAGTGTATCACATTTGCCAGCTCTTCCACTGTGGAAAACTTTTTCGAGCTGCTTCCCCCCGATGCGTTCCGGAAGTATGAGCCGCAGCCGAAACTGGCCTGTATCGGGCCGGTTACCGCTCAAACTCTCGAACGTTTTGGGTTCAAGGCGGATATCCAGCCTGAGGAGTATACCATTCCCGCGCTGGTTACTGCCGTGGCTGAAGCCCTCGGGGATAAAAAGTGAGTACGGAGTCCGCGTTACAGCTTGCGGTGCTTGTCTCCGGCCAAGGCTCGAACCTGCAGTCCATAATCGAGAAAATTGAGGCTGGCCTGCTTCAGGCGGAGATCAAACTGGTGCTTGCCAACAATGCCGAGGCGTTTGGTCTTGAAATAGCCCGAAAGCATGGCATTGCAACTCTTGCGCTGCCTCATGGAAAATTCGCTAGCCGGGAGGCTTTTGATTTGGCCATGGTGGAAGCGATTCGTCAGGCCGGAGCGAATACCGTGGCTCTTGCAGGGTTCATGCGGATTTTGACACATGAGTTTTTGAACGCCTTTCCCGATCGGGTTCTCAATATTCATCCGGCATTGTTGCCAAGTTTTGCCGGAGCTCATGGACAGGCGGATGCGGCTGAGTACGGCGTCAAACTTTCCGGGTGCTCTGTCCATTTTGTGGATGAGTTTATGGATCACGGGCCCATTGTGATTCAGGCTGCCGTTCCAGCCAATCCGCATGAGCAGGCCGATGAGCTTGCCAAGCGGATTCTCCGGCTGGAACACAGGATCTATCCGCAGGTGTTGCAATGGATGGCCCAGGACCGGTTGCAGATTGAAGGCCGGCATGTCCGGCTGTTGCCCGCACCGGAATCGATGGAACTCGCCCCCTTTGAGGCGGATTCTTTGGTGCATCCGCCTTTGGAAAAGGGATTTTGACGCGGCCAGGATTCAGGGTTGCGGAAGGAGACCATGACCGACAGCAGCGAACAATTTGGTTTTGCGCTCAGTGTGGAAGAAAAACAGTATCTCAAAGACCTTGTCAGGCTGTGCATCCTTAAGCTCCTTCAGGGAAAGAGTCTGAAAGCTTTGCCACAAGCGCCTACAGAGCGTTTGGATCAGCCCTTCGGCGCGTTTGTAACGCTGAAGAAAAACGACCAGCTGCGGGGGTGCATCGGCAGACTAGACGCTGCGGCCCCCCTGCGGGAAACCATTGCCCGGATGGCGCAGGCCGCAGCCTTCGAGGATCCCCGCTTCCCACCAGTGTCGCTTGAGGAGTTTGATGCTCTGGATATCGAAATATCCATCCTGAGTCCCATTGAACCCTGTCCGGATACGGAGCTGATAGAGATAGGGCGCCATGGCTTGGTTATCCGCTCGGGAGGACGCTCGGGGTTGCTTTTGCCTCAGGTCCCGGTGGAATGGGGCTGGGACAGGCAGGAATTTCTTCAGCATACGTGTCGCAAAGCTGGTTTGCCCCCGGATGCATGGCGTAAGCAGGGAACACAACTATTGTGGTTTGAAGCAGAAGTTTTTTAATTGTTCATGAGGCATGTCTGAGAAAGGAGTGGTTTGCCATGCGCACAGTAAGTGCTTTCCTATGCGTCTTTTTTTTCATGTTCATTGGCGTGTGTTCAGCACAGCAGACTGCAACACAACCTGTGGCAGAACAACAAAAAGCTGTTGCTAAAGAGATTCCTGATAAACCAACAGCCGTTCAATCAAAGCCGACAGTAGTTCCAGTGATTGTAGAACAAACAGGGGAAGATACAGTTGGAGGACGACTGGCGTATCATCTTAAAGAATTATTTAGTAAATCTGCGTTGTTTACTGTCACTGTAAAAGACGAAAAAAAAATCAAAATCCTTTTGGATACGCAAGTTGAGTTTCAAGGACGACCAAGCACAAGTTCTATCTATTCCGCAGTATGGGTTTATTCCGAAAATGAGGGAACTTTGAAGTACTACCTTGCAAGTGAATCAGGCTTGGTTCACGGTGTTTCAGTAAAAGACACTGCGGAAATTCTGGCGAACAGGACTCATGAAGTATTCACTCGTTATTCGTATTTATTTGAATAAATTTGAGGGAAGCTTGTTGAAAAACTTTACTTCCTCAATTATCAAGCAATAAAATTGGGGAGTAGAATATTGTTATGAATAATCCATACTATGGATAGAAGCACTATCTTTGATTGACGCTTGTTTTTTTATTTCATTTCTTTTCAACACAGAAAGAAGTATCAGATTTTTTTTCAAAAGTTTCAGAACTTATTGAACAAGTAAACAACCATTGAAATAAACAGGAGTTTTTGATACGTTTCTTTTGTATTTATATTTTGTATGAAGTTTTTTATTTTTTACGTATGTATTATAAGATAAATTGAAGGGGTGTTTCAGGGGGTTAGGATTTAATATATGGCTGAAATACTCATAACAGATGATGAAGAGAGCATCCGCTACACCTTGAGCGAGTTTCTCACTGCTGCCGGACATACTGTTCGAACAGCTTGCAGCCTTGATGAGGCAACCAAGACGCTTGCTTCTTCCGAGCCGGACGTTGCTTTTGTCGATATTCTTTTGGGTGGCAGTTCCGGCATGGATGTGCTCAGATGCATCAAGGAAAAAGATCCCGATATCCCTGTGGTTGTAATAACGGGCAACGCGAGCGTTTCCAGTGCTGCAGAGGCCGTACGGATGGATGCCTATGATTACGTTGTCAAACCGATCAAAAAGGACCAGCTGCTTCATCTGACCCGGCAAGCTCTGTCCCACAAATCTCTCCTTGACGAACGCAAGGCGCTCCAGGCTGAAAAGGAACGTGTGCAATTGCACCACGAGGCCGTATTTCAAAGTGTGCCTGACGCCATTATTACTGTTGACACGAACGGTGTGGTTCTGCAGGTCAACCAAGCTTCGGAAGATGTTTTGGGACTTCTGCGAACTCAGATGGTGGGCAACAAATTCGAAGAACTGGTGAATGGTACGCCCTACGCGCCCTATGCAAAGGTGCTGCAAAAGACCCTTCAGGACCAGAAACCGGTACGTGAATTTCGAGTGGAGTTGTCCTGTCCCTCCGGTAAAAAACAGTCCGTAGCTATGCTGAATTGCATGCCCATGATAGACGACAATAAGTTTTTCAATGGGGTCGTCCTGGTTGTTCGGGATATTACTCGTCTTGCCGGTCTTGAGCGTGAATTGCAGGAAAAGAAGGGGATGGGTAGGATCATTGGTCAAAGCCGACCTATGGTGGAGATCAATAATCTTCTTGAAAAACTGGCTGATACGGATACGACGGTTTTGATAAGCGGACCAAGCGGGACTGGCAAGGAGCTTGTCGCTGAAGCGTTGCATTATGAAGGCTCGCGAGCGCGCAAACCTTTGGTAAAGGTCAACTGTTCGGCGCTTTCGGAGAGTTTACTGGAAAGCGAACTTTTCGGGCATGTCCGCGGTGCTTTTACCGGTGCTATCAAAGACACAGAAGGGCGTTTCAATTTGGCAAATGGGGGAACGCTTTTCCTGGATGAAATCGGTGATATTTCACCACGTATTCAGTTGAAGCTGCTTCGCGTCCTTCAGGAAAAAGAATTCGAACGGGTCGGTGATACGAAGACGATCAAAGTCGACGTTCGGGTTATTACCGCCACCAATCAGAATCTGCGCGAACTGGTTCTTTCCGGGGAATTTCGTGAGGATTTGTTTTACCGGCTCAAAGTCATGGAAATTCAGTTGCCGGGCTTGGAAGAGCGTAAAGAAGATATCCCGTTGTTGACGGACCATTTCCTTGATTTGTTCAACTTGCAGATGCGAAAGCAGATCTGCGGCGTCTCCCCGGCAGTAAGTGATCTGCTGGCCGGCTATTCGTGGCCCGGAAATATCAGGGAACTCAAACACGCGATTGAACATGCTTTTATTCTCTGTCGTGGACCTCAAATTGAATTGGAACACTTACCTTTGGAATTACGCAGCATTTCCTCGGACACCTTTCCTGTTTCAATAGCTTTATCCAGTAAAAATTCCATGAGCAAGGCTGATCTTGAGCAGGCCCTGGCACATGCAGGAGGGAATAAGGCCAAAGCTGCCCGCGTGTTGGGGGTCAGCCGTCAGACTATCTACAGAAAACTGGTTGAATACGGCCTGAATGGTCTCCAGTGATGATGCGAGGCGTCCCGCACCAGAGTAGAGTTGGTTGAACTCGTCTTCGAATACTTGCCAGAGAAATTTCCAGCCAGCTTGAGCAACGGATGCGCATGATTCAGCTGGTCAATGAGATCTTGGTAAAGGAAATTCACCTGGTCATTCTTCTTAGGTTTCGCCTGCATCTCAGTTCCAGATTCTGTAGTTTTACGACCGCTTTTTTGCTGCATTGCTACATTTCCTGGTTAAAGATGATAGATTATTCAAGGAAAAATTTTAAACTATCTTAACTTGTTGAATTTTTTTCGGGGACGACTAACAAACCATTGCTTCAATGAGCTGGGTCAACTTTGCAGCCATTCGGGCCACGTCCTGCACGGCATTGCTGGAGAGAGTCATGGCGTCGGAAGCCTCCTGGGAAAGTTGATTCACTTCCTCAGTCGAATGATTGATTTGTTCGCTGGTGGAAGATTGTTCTTCAGCGGCAGCGGCAATACCGCTCACCTGGGACGCCGCATTATCCATCATAAGGACAATGGCGTTCAGTACTTCTCCGGATTTCCCTGCAAGTTCCGTACTTTGTGCAATTTTTCTAACGGCTTTCTCCGTGGCCTGAATATTCACTCCGGCGACAGACTGAATATTGGCGATGGCGTTGCCTACTTCTTTGGTTGCGCTCATGGTTTTTTCCGCAAGTTTACGCACTTCGTCCGCAACCACTGCGAACCCGCGGCCTGCTTCGCCCGCCCGGGCAGCTTCAATGGCAGCGTTGAGTGCCAGAAGATTGGTCTGGTCGGCAATATCGGTGATCACGTCCATGACGTTTCCGATGTCCTGCGCCTGCTCCCCCAGGTTGCTCATGGAATCCTTGAGGCTTACCGCCTGCGTGTGTACTTCACCGATGGTCCGGATCAAGTCCCCCAGGTTGGTGGCTCCGAGCGAAGCCTCTCTACGCGCGTCGGAAGTCACTTGTGCCGCTTCCGACGCATTCCGGGCCACCTCGAGAACGGACGCGTTCATCTGATTCATGGCAGTAGCGGTTTCGGCCATCCGGTCACGTTGCGAAATTGCGCCCTTGCTGGCCTGTTCAATCTGTGCCGAAAGTTCCTCGGCTGCTGAAGCCAGATTTTGAGAAATATTTTCCGCCTCGGATGCAGTACGGGATATTTTTGCATTCTGCTCCTGAATCTGATTCTGCTGCGTACGTATTTCAGTCAGGTCAATCAGGTTGGAAACAGCACCAAGCAACTTGTTGTCCAAATCATAAAAGGCTGTGGTTCTTATTCTCAGGATGGAGTTTTTTCCAGATGGAAAGTGATGCTCTTTCTCGAGGTCAAATTTTGTTTGTTCTTGAATTGCCCTGTCGACCATGGTTTTCTGGCCGGGGTCTCCATTGTAGATGTCGCCTGACGTGGTGCCCTTCAATTGCTCCACAGATCGCTTTTCTCCCGCAAGTTCGCGAAGTTCGTCATTGACCCAGACAATTTTTCCCCTGGCATCGAATAATGCGCAGGGAATGAGCATCCCCTGGAGCACCCCCTGGGAAAAACCCAGTTTGGTTTTTAATTCCTCAACCATATTCTGAATTGCATCGGCCAGCATCAAGAGCTCGTATCTATACGTACCGCTGAGCTCGGCACTCAAATTTCCTGATGTAATTTGCTGCGCATAAGCAGTGATGTTCTTAATTTGTTTTTGGAAAAAATTTTTTAAAAAAAGAGAAGATATGGAAACCAACAAAATAAAATTTACGATCCATAATATAATCAGGCTATTACGATTATAAGATAGCAATCCATCGATATGTTTACTATCAAAAGTAACTGCAACAATCCAACCTGCTTCAGAAATTAATCTGTAAGCCATTAATTTATTTTCACCGTCTGATTCAAAATGTAATAATCCATTTTTATTTTTCAAGATTGTTTTTAAAGTGGAACCAGATATTGGTGAAGTATTAGTTTTTCCTTGATCTGCATTCGGACAGATTCTATTTCCTTCAGAGTCATATATGGAAACACAATCCTGTCCCATTGACTGCTGCTCAGTTGCAATACACGCATATTTTCCCAAATCGAGTAAAATTGCGACCTTGCCCAAAGAGGTTCCTTTTGCGTTTTCAATGTATTTGTAAATGTAAATCAGATCTCCGGCCCCCTGATCAGCCTTGAGAACCGTTTTACTGATAACGCTGTCACCTGACGCAACACCGGTGTCCATCGATGAAAACACACTGCCTTCCAGTGAACTTCCCGCAAGGTCCTCGCCTGAGGAGGAACTCCCCAGAAGGATCTTTTCCGTCTCGTCAATGACAATTGCCCTCTCAATGCCGTCGACTTCTTTCGCCAGGTCAAGCAAAAGGCTTGCGCCATGTGGGTTGTTCTTTCCTTGCAGCGAATCCCGGATAACCTGCTGGTTCGCGAGCACGTTGACCAATTGCTTCCCACCATCGAGATACTCTTGGAGGCTGGATGCATATGATCGCACCAACCGCTCCATATTGGTCGTTTGAATTTCAAGATTTGAATGAAAAAGTGAGTTTTGCAACCAGAAGATGTTTGCCCCCCCGATACAAACAACCAGAGCAATAAGACCGGAGATTAGTACCCCGTTAACACTTTTCAGCTTTAACATGGAGAACCCCTGTAAATATTGAATTTATTTGAACAGGCACGCTGTTGGGATACTACTTAATCGATTATATATTAATTGTCAAAAAACGAACCCGTACAAATGACACTATTTAGTCGTCCCTAAAAAAATGCTTTTCAACCCGCGAAAGCTGAAAGGTGTTTTTGCCGGGGCACAATCCACGGACAGGGTCAAGCTGCAATTAGGGTCAAAAAAAACAATTTCCCATTGGTCGCGGAGTCTTCCTTTTTCGGACGGCCTGGGGTCAGGATCTTTGTGTCTCCTGCCTGCTTGAACCCTTTGTATCCGCGATCACAGATGGCGCACTTCGGACAGCTTTCCGTATCTATTGATGTTGCTAGGGTAAACACCGTTGCAACAATCAAGATGAAGAAAAATACATTTAAAATGGTACTGAATATTTTTATTTTTACACCTCATTGTTCTCTATAATTCATCAGTTTATACGAAGCTCAGTACAATGGATACATATTATGCGCAGATATCTTCAATCTACTAATAACACTTATTTCAGACTGCTTGGCAAAAATATTTGCACAACTTCATATTATTTAGGCGCAACATGGCAATGTTCCGTACAGTTGACAAATTTATGAGTAGTTGAAACAGAGGTTCCGGAATAGTAACCTTTGCAATCCTGAGAAATGAACGATTTGTCATGCCGTATCTGATGACTGTTACTGATAATGCAATTCTCGAAAAATATAAATTAATTGTTGTTTTGTGTTTTAAGGCAAAACAAAAATACAAATTCAGAATTATTTTACTATGCAAAATTGTGAACCACATTTTGATAAATGTTTGGAAAAAATTAATGTGTTCAACAGAAAACAATTTTATTTAAGAATAAGAAATAGACGTGCGTAGCCATAGATGATGAAATAGTAAATGAAAGATGTAAGAATGTTTATTATGCATTATATTGTTAAGTTGGTGGTATTTTTTTATGTTTTTAGTAAGTGCCCGGCTTCTCGGCTTTTATATGGTTACATCAATACTCCGCTCGTAAAACTGCCTCCTGAACCTAATTTCTTGACCCCTCCGGTCTGAGACTGCATAGTATTGCCTTTGGAGCGGGTCGGATTGCTCCATTTCTTGATGTCGTGTGTTGGAAGGATGTCGGCATATCCTGCGACGTACGGCAGTTCGTAAAAAAAGTGAGGTAAGCATGCCCATAGCTAATGTAAGAAAATTCGCTGTTCTCGCCATGAGCGATGCAGATTTGCGCAAGGAGTTAAATGCTGCGGAGGGCCGCGAGGCGCGTCTGGCGATTCTGGAAGCCCGCGGGCTTCCCTTCACTGACGCCGAATTCGGTGAAGGCTATCGTTCGTTGCTGGTGGAATGCCAGACAGAGACCGCCGCAGACCAGCTGAAGGAATTCAAGAGCTGGTGGGAGTTTCTGCAGAGTACGTAGTCAGCTTGTAACCAACTGTTTTAGCTCTTTCTGATTGAAAAAGAGAGAAGACGGAGTTCGGGGCTGGTTGTGTGGGCCGGCCCCGTTTTATTTTGACTCCCCTTGTCTCATTTTGTGAGTAGGAGCGTATTTGTTGCATTACTTCGAAGCAGATATTAGGAGAAAGGTTCTAATAATTGGCGAGAAAATGACAGCAAAGGCGAGATGCATGCGTGATTGACCGTTCTCCCGTAGGAAAGCCATTCCTTCTTCTCCTGTTTGTCCCGTTTCTTTTTCTGCTTCTCTTTGTTTTGTCCGGCTGCGGCCAGGATAATACACCTTACTATGAAAGCCACAGCACACCTGGCGTAACTCATGACAGCATTGTTCTGGGCTCTTCTCTCGCCCTCAAAGGGCATGCAAAATTTCTGGGGACGCAGAATCTGTGCGGTGCGTTGAGTTATTTAAAACAGGTCAATGAAGAAGGCGGGGTTTACGGTCGAAAGATTCGGATTATTGCCTACGACGACTCCTATGATCCTCCGCAGTGTCTGCTCAATACGCAACGTTTGATTGTGGACGATCAGGTTTTTGCCCTGTTTTGTTATGTGGGAACTCCCACTACAGTGAAAATTTTACCCTTTCTGGCCGAGGCAAGGATTCCTCTGCTTGGCATATTCACCGGTGCCAATGCCTTGCGTGTTCCTTTTAATAAATACGTCATCAATGTTCGTGCTTCGTATTATCAAGAAATTGAAGCCGCCGTACATCATCTGATCAATGACCTGCACATCAATAAAATCGGCGTGTTTTATCAGTACGACGCCTATGGCTTTGACGGACTGACCGGTACGGAGCTTGCTTTGCAAGAATACGGACTCAAGCCCGTGGCGCGCAGCTACTATATCCGGGGTACCACCAATGTGGAGGATTCGCTGCAACGTATGCAGGAAGCCCAGGCAGAAGCTGTGGTGATGATCGGAACCTATGATCCCTGCGCCAAATTCATAAAGCGGGCGGTGGCACGCAATTATAATCCCATTTATTATACGGTTTCCTTTGTCAGCGCCGGAGAGCTGGGGAGACGTTTGCACGGAATCCGGGATTCCATAATTCTGATGTCCCAGGTGGTGCCCCCACCCGAACATCCGACGGAATCCGGCAGTGCATCAGAATATGTAACCCTGCTTAAGAAATATTATCCCCAGGACAAACCCACTTTTGTGGGGCTCGAAGGCTTCATCAACGCTCAGGTTCTGGTAAAAGGCTTGCGTGCAGCGGGAAAGCACCTGACTCGCGAACGCTTTATCCGCGGCATAGAATCCGTCAGGAACTTTCAACTCTGGCCCGGCGTCAGCGTCTCATTTGGTCCTAATGACCATCAGGGCCTGGAACAGGTTTATTTCACCTGGCTGCAGGACGGTCAGTTCAAGCTGTTTAAAAACTGGGGGCAGGTGGCCTCTGCCTGGGAAAGCAAAAACAAGAATCACGAACAAACAGAGGCGAAACCATGAAACGTCTCTACCATTTCAGCCTTAGAAACAAAATCCAGTTTTCTTTTTTAGGCGTCGTGCTGGCCATCAGTCTGTCCATCGCTTTTCTGGCCCGCTGGATCCTCGTTTCCTCTCTGACCAACGAACTGGAGTTGCGCGGAAGGGCTATTGCCCATTCCATAGCCGAGCACGGCACCTCGTATCTTTTGGACAAGGATTACGCGAAACTTTTGAATCTTATCGTTGAGGAAGCCTATCTTGGGGAGCGCGAGCAACTCGTATCCTATATATTTATTTCCGACCCCTACAACATAATTGTCAGCAATACCTTTTTCCGACCGTTTCCTGCAGTGCTGCGGGCGGCGACGATTCTCGAACGTGAGGGGGAAGATAGGCTGATAGAAGTCAATGTGTTCGGAGAAATGGCTTATGACATTGCTTCGCCCATCAATGAAGGGTTGTATCGAATAGGTACGGTACATGTCGGGCTGAGCAAGACCCACATGGACAACCTGGTGAATAAACTGCGAAATACCTTTCTGGGTTTTTTGTCTCTGATAATTGTTATTATTTTACTCATCAGCCATTATCTCTCGCGCTCTGTGATCAAACCGTTGACCGCGTTGACTAACATTTCGGATGAAATGAGCCGGGGCAATTTCGACGCCATGCTTGAAGTCGACGGTGAAACTCGCTGGGATCCTTCCAAATGTTCCGCCTATGTGAATACGGATTTGCCCTGCTGGCATTTCGATCAATCCTCCGGCGAAGCGACCGGAGAGCCTCCGCACAAATGCAAAACCTGCGAGTTCTACAAAAAACGTGAAGGTGATGAAGTGGTGCGGCTCGAAGATTCGTTTCGCAATATGCTTTGGTCAATAAAACTGTATCGCAGGCGTTTGCGGGAATCCGAAGAAAAATATCGTTCACTTTTTGATTCCGGACCGGACCCCATTTTTGTGGTAGCTACCAAGCAGCTTGAAATTATCGATCTCAATCCTCGTGCTACAGATATGTACGGCTATGACAAAGACGAACTCATAGGTCAGTCTTTTTTGATGCTCGGCCCGGACCATGAAAAAAATTACAGTCTCATCCATGAACCCGAGGATTCCGCAACGGGATGTATTTACTATCCCAAAGTCATCCATTACAAGAGAGGCGAAAAACCGTTTTTTGTTAATATCCATGCCTGTCCCATCACATATCAGGGCAGGGAAGCCATGATTCTGGCGACCATGGATATAACGGAAATGATTGAGAAAGATGCCCAGCTTATCCAGGCTGCCAAAATGAAAAGCCTTGGAGAAATGTCGGCCGGCGTAGCGCATGAAATCAACCAGCCGCTCAACAATATTCAACTCGGCTGTGAGGTCCTTGCTCTGTTCCGCGAGCAGCATTTGCCCATACCCGAAGATAAGCTGGATAAGGTGATTAGTTCCGTATTTGAGCAGGTGGACAGGGCCAAGGAAATTATCGAGACTTTGCGTGCTTTTGGCAGGAAAGCGGAGATTTTCAAGGAAAATCTTTCCATCAACGTGCCGATTAGAAAAGTATTGAATATTGTGCGCAAACAGTTCGAACTGGACAATATTTCAATAACCCTCGAACTTGCCGAGGGGTTGCCCACCATACTCGCGCATGACAACAAACTGCAGCAGGTGTTTTTCAATTTGCTGAACAATGCGCGGGATGCTCTGAATGACTCCGGTCCGGAACACGGTGAATCGGGCGTTGACATGCGTCGCGAAATCCTCGTACGCACTTCATTGCGTAATGAACATGTCCTGGCAGAAATTGCGGATACAGGGAACGGCATACCTGAATCCGTTCGTAGTAAAATATTTGAACCTTTTTTTACGACTAAGAGTGTGGGAAAAGGCACCGGACTCGGATTAGCCATCAGTTACGGCATCGTCAAGGATTACGGCGGCGATATAACCATTGTTGATGAACCAGGCCTTGGGGCTGTGTTTCAACTCACATTTCCGGTCACTCCCCAATAATGAGGGGCGGTATGAAAAAGAAAATTTTAGTGGTCGATGATGAGATTCAGACGCTCGAGATGCTGCAAATGCTTCTTGAAATGTACGGTTTTGAAGTATTCCTGGCGGGAAACGGCCATGAAGCACTCAGGGTATACGAAAAGGAAAAACCATCCATTGTGTTAACGGACATCAAAATGCCCATCATGGATGGCATGGAGGTGTTGAGTAAAATCAAGGAAATAAATCCAATGGCTGAGGTGATAGTCATCACCGGCCATGGAGATATGGATCTGGCCATTAAAGCTCTTAATCTGGATGCTACGGATTTTATCAATAAGCCCGTGCAAAGAAAAGTTCTGGACCAGGCTTTGAAGCGTGCCGAAGAGCGTATCCAGATGGCCAAGAACAACGAAGAAATGTTGCAACTGGAAATTGAGCCGGCGGTAGCTATTTTACGCGTTCGCGGATGCATTACCGCAAATTCCGAGGCTTTTTTGCACGATGCTTTTCATAAAGCGCTTCAGTCAGAGCGTTCCCGGATTTTACTTGTTTTTGAACAGAATGCTTCCATTAACGGAGCCGGCATCGCTTTGTTGACGGACCATCTAATGGAATGTCAGGCTAAAGGCGTACGGGTTGATTTTGTTGGTTTCAATGATAATTTCCAGCGTGTTATCGAGATCGTGGGCATTTCCAAACTTGTCACGATTCACGAAACCATGGATGAAGCTCTTGCTATGCAATAGGCCTGTCGGATAGTATTTGTCTTAAGTTTGTTGCTGTTTCCCTCCTCCAGTTCAAGGCTCTGAAAATAATGGTGAATGAATGGGAGCAACCTTTTTTGTAGTCCTGTTGACGATTTTTTGCGTCCTTTTTTGCGGGGGGTGTTCGAGTCTGGCCTTTGCAGGAGATTTTTACGTACCTTCCACAATCTCCAAAGAAGCGCAGGAGCATATGGCGCAGTATACTCTGGCCGGACGGGATATTCCTTTACCAAAGCCAACCGATATTGCCGGATGGCAGGCGAAAAGAGTTGCTATCGAAGAGTTTTTTGCCAAGCCCAACGAAGAGGTCGTTGCCCGCTATAAGCCCTCTTTGGAAAAACGCGTATTGGGGGGCGTGCCCGTTCTGGACATCAAGCCTGCAGGCTGGAAGCCGGATTCTCGCATTTTGATTTATATTCACGGCGGTTGCTATACTCTCTTCAGCGCGGCTTCAACCCTTGTCTGCGCTGTGCCTTTGGCGCACGATACGGGCCTGCGGGTCATTTCCGTGGATTATTCACTGGCTCCGGAGGCCAAATGGCGCGAGATCGTCGGTCAGACAACATCCGTAGTACGTGCGCTTGTCGAGCAAGGGCAGAATCCGGGCACGTTGGCGATTTGCGGTGATTCCGCGGGTGGAGCGCTCGCGGCGGCCACGGTCTTGAAATGTCGCGATGACGGCATCGGCATGCCGGGAGCGGTGGTGCTCTGGTCGCCCTGGTCCGACATCACTTCTTGCGGAGATACGTACACTACATTAAAAGATGCTGATCCTGTACTGCGTTATGCGGAGATTCTGGATCACAGCGCCGACGCCTATGCTGCGCCGGAAGATCAGAAAAATCCTTATGTATCGCCGGTATATGCTGAATATACGTCCGGTTTTCCTCCAACGCTGATTCAGGCCGGTACCAGAGAGATCGTTTTGAGCGGCGCCGTACGCCTGTACAGAGTTATGGCAGAAGCGGGCATTGCTGTGGTTTTTGATCCTTATGAAGGCATGTGGCATGTCTTTCAGGGCTTTCCCGGCAATCTGCCGGAATCCCAGGTGGCCCGTCGCGTTGTGCGGGATTTTTTATATGCGCATCTGTCGCATTGAGCGTGGTTTTATCAGAAATAGCCGGTCGTAGGGGAGCGGGTTGTTTTGTTGACGATATCTAAGGTTGTCGTGCCGGTTTGGGCGTGCTTTTGATTACAAAGAGAAACAAGTGCGTCTGGAAATCGGCCTGTATCGTTTTCAATTAATCAAATCGTATTGGGGATAGTGATGAAGAAGCGGGTGATCATTGCTGCGGTGTTTTTAAGTTTGATATGTTTTCCGTTTTTCTCTTTTGCAAGTGACTATTGTCCAAAAGTTGAGGGGTATTTAACGTTTATGCAAGAGCTTGCTTCCGGCCTGAAGGCCAGGGAGGATATGGGCGATAGTGCCGCTGTTGGAGATAAATTGAACGAGCTGATTACTTTTCTGCGAGTGGTGGACCAACGCGAAGAAAATACGGAGTTATCCCACTCGCTTGAAAACCTTGAAAAGGTGTGGTTGAATCAATCCTTCGACACCACCAATCGGGATGAACTCGCAGAGGCTCTTGACCAGGCTGCAGGGGACCTGCAAAAGGTCTATAAGCTGCATTGCAAACAATAACCGCCTGATACTGTGGCGGCCGGAGTTTTTTCTGGCCGCCTTTCGTTTTTAGGAAGAGTCCATACGTCCGTCGTTGCATGTGTAGCGCCAGGGCGCCTTTTTTTACTACCAACGGACAGGGCAGGATTCCCGGCCATACGCCTTGGACGGAAACTCAACTAATTGATATGAGCAGAAAAAATCCAGAAAGTCCGCGTACGGAACAGCGACTGAATCGTATTCGTCATGTTTTGGAGCATCGCCAGAAAGACCTGACTCTGGTCCTGGCCAATATTCATGACCCGCACAATGTCTCAGCCATCTTTCGCAGCTGCGATGCCTTTGGCGTGAGTAAGGTCCACCTGTATTACACCAACACGGCGTTCCCGGTCCTGGGACGAAAAACTTCCGGCTCTGCCATGAAATGGGTGGGAAGAGAGCGCCACACCGATGCGAAAACCATGGTAGGCGAGTTTCGGTCCGAGGGGTACCAGGTTTTGGCGACCGGACTGAATGAACAGGCCAGGCCGCTGATGGATTTTGATCTGACTAGGCCCACAGCCATTATTTTCGGCAATGAGCACCGGGGCGTCGATCCGGAGCTGCAGGAACTGGTTCCCGATGAAGTTTATATTCCCATGCAGGGCATGGTGCAGAGTTTGAACGTCTCGGTGGCTGCTGCAGTGACGCTTTATGAAGCCTGGCGGCAGCGTCAGGTGGCGGGCATGTTCGACACTCCTTCGTACGAACCTGAAGAGTTGGAAGAGCTGATCGAAGAATGGCGTAAAAAATGATTCCTCATGGGGAGCTGTATTCCCACGGACCGGTTGCTGATCAGATGATGAGGAAATCTACCGACCTGCCGGCTTTTTGTTTTTCCCGAATCAAACTAGAGCTGACGTCAATACGCGGTACGGGCACGTACAGTAATTGCGAGGGCGTGGCTTCTGGAGAGGCCCGCCATTGCCAGGCTGCGATGACATCGGGCAACGGACTTTCGGTTGCGGTGGTCTGACTGGGCCAGTAAGTGGCAATGAAATCACTGACAATTTGTAAATCGTAGGCATCTCGCGGCACGATTACCAGGTTGGCTCTTTCGGGCAGCAGGAGGCCTTTGTGCCAGGCCGGAAGGGTGGGCAAATCAAGGGCGCCGAGAATGAAATACAGGACGGCATGAGGGGTGCGTTCCCGATAAGCGTCCAGGGTGTCCCAGGTGTAGGACGGTCCCTCCCGACGGGCTTCGATATCGCTAATTCGTAAAAAATCCAGGCCCTGGATACCTTTCTGCAACCGGGCTACCCGCTCTTCAAACGGGAGCAGCCCCAGATGTGATTTATGCGGCGGAACAGCGGCGGGAACGAGGTCCACAAACTCCAACTGAAGTCGTTCGCGGACCTCGATGGCCAGTCTCAAATGTCCGAGGTGAGGCGGATTAAAGGATCCGCCCAAAATGCCGATGTGGCCGCGCCGTGCCTGGAAAACCACCCGTGAGCCCCTTTAAATACGGACCTGGCCGTGACCAAGTACCACGAATTTGGTCGTAGTCAGTTCTTTTGCGCCCATGGGACCGTATGAATGAAGTTTGGAGGTCGAGATGCCGATTTCCGCACCAAGTCCGAGCTGGCCGCCGTCGTTGAAACGTGTGGAAGCGTTGACTCCCACCATTGAGGCGTCCACTTCGCGCAAAAAACGCATGGCCCTTGCGTAGTCTTTGGTGCAAATGATTTCCGTATGATTCGAACCATTAGCCGCGATGTGGTCCTGCGCTTCATCCTGGCCGGCCACAACCTTGACCGCCAGAATCAGGTCATGGAACTCGTGTCCCCAATCGCCTTCCTGTGCGGGTTGCGCAACTGATCCCAGCAAGGGGAGAGACTGCGGGCAGGCCCTGAAACTGACGCCTGCTGCACCCAGCTTTTGTGCGACTTTGGGTAAAAACGCCTGGGCCTCACTTTGATGTACGAGCAGACATTCAAGCGCGTTGCATACGCCGGGACGCTGCACTTTGCCGTTAAAGACAATTTCCAGGGCCTCATCCAGGTCCGCGCCAGTGTCGACATAACAGTGGCAGATACCGTTGTAATGTTTAAGTACCGGCATGGTGGCCTCAGCAACCACCCTGCGAATTAACCCTTCTCCACCACGGGGGATTATGACGTCGATGTATTTTTCGAGTTTGCAAAGTGCGGTAACCGCCTCGCGGTCGGTTACCGGCACGACCTGCACGCCTTCGGGGGGCAGCCCGGCTTTTTGCAGCGCCTCGTTGATAAGTCCGGCCAGGAACAGATTGGAATTGATCGCCTCGGATCCGCCTCGCAGCACGACCGCGTTTCCCGCTTTCAAACAGAGAATGGCGGAATCTATGGTAACATTGGGGCGGGATTCGTAAATCATGGCAATGACTCCCAGCGGGATGCGCATTTTACCCACTTGCATGCCGTTGTCGCGCTGCCACATGGTTTCTATGGCTCCGACAGGATCATTCTGGGCGGCGATATCTTCGCAGGCGGTTGCCATTTCTTCAATAATACGCGGAGTTAAACGCAGACGGTCCATACGGGGAGCATCCAGATTATTGGCTTCCGCTGCAGACAGGTCTTTGGCATTTGCGTCTGCAATGTCCTTATCCCGCGTACGGAGTAGCTTGGCTAATTCCCGAAGCGCTGTGTTTTTGGCTTCGGGAGTTGCGGCAGATAAAAATCTTCCGGCATTTTTGGCCTTTTTACCGATTTCTTCCATCCGCTCCTGAATCGTCATGGCGTTCCTCCTTGAAAAATATCCCTTTCGCCGCGTAGTTAGCATGCAGTATACAAACGTCCTACGAAAATGTAGTATCGGCGGCTACGAAAATGTAGAAAACGACAACGTAAAAATTATGTATAGGCCGTGAGAATAGTTAATAATTTACGATCGGAAATGTCAAATGCCCACGGTGTGTAGGAAATTTTGACATTTCTGTAAGCTGTGTTACAACACCGAGTCCACCGGACGAAAGCACATTGCCTTGAGTGGTGTAGCATAGCAAATCTTTTTTTTGGAGAAAAGAATGGCAACTGAGAATGATCAGCAAAAACAAGAGACTACAAGTGAAAAAGCACAGGATCTTCTGGCTAACGAAGTTTCAGAAGACCTCCATCCGCTGCTTCTTTGGCTGACAAAGAATGTAAAATCGGTTTCGCTTGTCTGTCTGGCTCTGATTCTTGTCTTTGGCGGTTTTGCGGCGTACCAATATTTTCAAAAGCAATCACGGGTTTCTGCGGCCAATGAGTTGGGCAAGATTCTCGTCACAACTGATGAGGCGAAAAAAATGGACGCACTGGAGGGCTATGTGAAGTCCGCTCCTGCTTCCATGGAAGTCCGCGGTATGTTTGAGCTGGCGGCTGCATCCATTAACGACAAAAAGTTTGCCGAGGCAGATACGACTTGGACCGGGCTGCAAGGCAAGGTTGATGCGAGCCTGAAGACGGTTGCCGCATTGGGGCGCGTACAGGCTCTGGCCATGGAAGGCAAAAATGATCAGGCCCTGGCAATTTTGAAAGATCTGCATAAAAACGGCCCCAAGAGTTACTCGATCAGTGTGAACAGCATCCTTGGCGCACTCGCCGAACAGGCTGGGGATTACGCGGCAGCCACCGATGCTTACAAAGCGCTGCTCGAGGCTTATGGCGGACAGGCGCGTACGAAAGCTTTTTATGAACACAAAATTTCCGAACTTTCTGAAAAAACAGGAAAAGAAAATAGTTAAGTTGTTTGTTATGTTATTCAACTAATACAGGAACTTGTAAATGGCACATCCTTTGTTAGAAAACACACCAGGAAAAAAACATTTATTGTTGGGTAACGAAGCCATCGTACGTGGCGCTCTGGAAGGGGGCGTCAGCTTCATTAGTTGTTACCCAGGAACTCCCTCGTCCGAGGTGCCGGACACCTTTTATCGGATGTCCGACCAAGGGGATTATTATTTCGAATATTCGTCCAACGAAAAAGTGGCCCTCGAGGTTGCCGGAGGGGCTGCCGTAGCAGGCGCCGCAGCTCTGGTTACCATGAAGCACGTGGGTGTGAACGTTGCTGCCGATCCGTTGATGACGCTGGCCTACATCGGCACGCCCGGTGGCCTGGTTTTATTGTCCGCCGATGATCCCGGATGTCATTCCAGCCAGAACGAACAGGACAATCGCTTTTACGCGCGGCTTGCGGGAATACCTTGTTTCGAGCCTGCAACGGCTCAGGAAGCAAAGGACATGACTCGCGACGCCCTGAAGCTTTCCCGTAAATATTCTTTGCCCGTCCTGCTGCGGACCACCACCAGAGTCAACCATCTCCGTGGTCCGGTGGAATTCGGCGAATATACGGGGCCGGCCGCCAACGCGCCCTACCAGAAAAATCCAAAACAGTTTGTGCCCATTCCGGCGCATTCCCGTCAACAGCATATCGACCTGCTGGAAAAGCTTGACAAGCTGCGCGAAGAATCTGATTCGAGCTGCTGGAACACGCTGCAGGGCGAGGGCGACAGAGTCATTGTGGCTTCGGGAATTTCACGCGCCTATCTGAACGATGCGCTGGCCGAACTGGGTAATATTGACAATCTGCGGATCTTCAATCTGGGAATGAGTTACCCCCTGCCCGAACAGCAGCTGACAGCCCTGATAAAAAAGGCAAAAAAACTGCTGGTACTTGAAGAACTCGAGCCTATTGTGGAGACCGAACTGCGCGCGCTGGCCAAGCTCAAAGGGTATGATGTCGAAATTTACGGCAAGCTCAATGACGAAGGACCGGCACACGAAGTCGCGGAATTTCTGCCCCGCAACGGCGAGTACGACGTACGCCAGGTCATCAATGCGTTGCGTCTTTTCTGCTTTGGCGAAGAACCGGCAAAGCCCGAATGCTGCAGCGTTGAACAAGGATTGCCCACCCGGCCGCCGAACCTCTGCGCCGGATGCGCGCACCGCAGCATTTATTACGCCGTCCGCCAGGTCATCGGAGACGACGCGCATTATTCTTCGGATATCGGATGCTATACGCTTGGCATCCTGCCTCCGCTTTCCACTGCAGATTTTCTGCTCTGCATGGGCTCTTCGGTTTCGGCCGGTTCCGGTTTTGCTAAAGCGTCGGGACAGCCTGTGGTTGCTTTTGTCGGAGATTCGACCTTTTTCCATTCCGGCATTACCGGACTGGTAAACGCCGTTTACAATGGACACAACGTGTTGCTGGTCGTTCTCGACAACTACACCACCGCCATGACCGGCCATCAGCCCCATCCGGGCGTGCCTACCACCGCATTCGGCGAAAATATTCGCAGAATTGACATTGAAACGGTGGTCAAAGGTCTGGGAGTTGAGACCATACGCAAAGTCAAAGGCTTTAATCTCAAAGCCCTGACTGAAACCTTGCAGGAACTCAAATCCATGAGCGGCGTCCGCGTATTGATCGCTGAAGATCCGTGTGCGCTTTTTGCCAGACGGACTTTAAAGCATAAGCCCAAAACCGTGGCGTATGTGGTTGAGCAGGGCGACGATGTGGAACGCTGTCTGGAGCAGCTGGCCTGCCCGGCATTTTACCGGCAGGATGGCGTCATTGCCATTGATGAAAATCTCTGTACGGGCTGTATGGTCTGCGTACAGGTTACGGATAGTATTAAAGCCAGGAAAAGGAGCAGCTGATGCAATTACGCATATTCTTTACCGGCGTTGGCGGACAGGGAACTCTCACCGCCACGAATTTGCTTGCCAATACGGCGCTGCTTCAAGGACTGGATGTTACGGCGGGAGAAATCCACGGCATGGCCCAACGAGGCGGTGTTGTTGAATCCATGGTGCTGCTGGGCGGACTGCGCAGTCCGAAAATCGGCCATGGCGAAGCAGACATTCTGCTCGGATTCGAGCCTTTGGAAACCTTGCGCGCTTTGCCGTATCTGAAAACCAAGGGCGCCATTTTCTCCAATACGGAAGCCTTGCCGCCAGTTTCGGTCTGTTTGGGCAAGGCCTGTTACCCGCTGTTTGAAACCATTGAAGAAAAAGCCAAAACCTGCGCTGGAAAGTCTTGGTTTCTGCCTTTGCGTACGCTTGGTCAGAAAGCCGGGGCAGTGCAGAGCGGCAACCTGGCCATGTTGGGAGCGCTTTGCGCCAGCGGGTTGTTGCCTTTTGGTCCGGATGCCCTGATGGACGGAATCCGGGCTTTTATGCGTCCGGCATTGGTGGACGTAAACCTCAAAGCGGTTGAGCTCGGCGTTGCCGCCGTGGCTTAGCCTTATTTCAGGGACGATCAATGAGCGCCACAGTTAAGCCTGCACTCGATCTGGAACCTTATTTGGGGACATTACGGCAATTGGTTGCCGAACTCGGCCCGCAACGTCCTTTTCAGCCCACGTTGAAAAATCTGTTGCGAACTTTGGCCGAAAAGCAGGGGTTTATCCGTCCGTATCTGACCATTTATGATCCGGAAACCCGGATCCTGAAATTGAGCCTGACCTACGGACCGGTGAAAAACGCCAAAGCCACCTATGAACCTGGCCAGGGTATTATCGGGCAGGTTTTCAATTCGGGCCAGCCTGTTATTGTTCCGCGTATCAAGGATCACCCGGATTTCCTGAACAAGGCCTTTGGCCGCGATGAGGAAGAACTGGCTAACCTGGCGTTCATTTGTGTTCCCGTGCTTACACCGTATTCGGATATGGAAGAAGCCCGGGACGTCATAGGCACTTTGAGTGTGGATACGCCCACAGCCGAGTTCGAAATTCTCGAAGCCCAGTGCCGCTATCTCGAAGTGGTTGCCGGCCTTATTGCCAATCAGGCTTCCTACATTCAGGAAGAAATGGCCCGTCAGAAGCATCTGATGGCCCAGGGCCTGGTGACCAACGGTTCGCAGGATCTTGGTTTTGAATCGAATAATATCGTTGCCACCGCCAAAAGCATGCGCCTGGTGCTCAATCAGGTGGCCCAGGTAGGTCCGAGCAGGGCGACCGTACTGCTTCGGGGCGAATCCGGCACCGGTAAGGAGCTATTCGCCGAGGCCATTCATGCGGCCAGTCCGCGTAACGAAATGCCTCTGGTCAAGCTTAACTGCGCGGCGTTGCCTTCCGAACTGGTGGAAAGCGAGCTTTTCGGTCATCAGAAGGGAGCATTTACCGGCGCGGTGCACACCAAGAAAGGCTTGTTCGAGCTGGCCAACAAGGGAACGTTGTTCCTGGACGAAATCGGCGAACTCAGCCTGAACGCACAGGCCAAAGTACTGCGCGCCATTCAGGAACAGGAGATTCAGCGCCTGGGCAGCGAGCAGACTTTCAACGTGGACGTACGGCTGATTTGTGCCACACACCGCCCGCTGGAAGAACTCGTTGAGCAGGGCAACTTCCGGGAAGACTTGTATTACCGGATCAATGTGTTCCCGATTTATATTCCGAGACTCTGGGAACGGCGTGAAGATATTCTGCCGCTTGCAGAGCATTTTCTGAAGCATTACGCGAAGGAATACGGCAAGAATCTGCGCCGGGTTTCGACTCCGGCCATTGACCTGCTGAATCAGTACCATTGGCCTGGAAATGTTCGTGAATTGAAGAATTGCATCGAGCGCGCGGTGCTGCTTTGCGACGAGGAGGTCATCCGTACCTACCACCTGCCGCCCAGCCTGCAGACCGCCGAAAGTTCCGCCACGGATACGGATCTTTCCTTTTGTGAGGCAGTGGCCAAATTCGAGCAGGAACTTCTTGTCGATGCGCTGAAAAAAGCACGCGGCAACATGCTTCAGGCTGCCAGAGACTTGCGCGTAAGTTACCGGATCGTCAACTATAAAGTGAAAAAGTACGATTTGGACGCGAAAAAGTATTCCATACAGGGAAAGACCAAGTTTATGAAATAAACTCATTTTTTTCCTGACCAGAGCGGTCATCTCAAGCGGGTTTTCTTTGTTTTGCAACGGGAACCCGCTTTTTTTTTCGTCTGAAAAATGCATACGGCATTGCTGGCGGAATAGGCTGCAGCGTCTGAAAATGGCCGTTTTTGCAAGGACAAAAAGGCATGCCTTGCGTCCCGGACGCCAAGTTGCATGCCTTCTGTTGAAGGGAAAGAGGGGGGTGTTGCTATTGGGGAATTATGCGATACGGCGTTCCAAGTCAGCCTGGCAGTGAACGCAGTAGCACGTGGTCGGCCGGGCTTTGAGGCGGCTGAGGCCGATGGGCTCGCCGCACTCTTCGCAGAGTCCGTACCCCAGGTTGTTTATTTTTTTCAGTGCGGATTGAATTTCGACAATGTTGCTGGAGGTCCGCGCCTGTATGACAGTTTTGACGTGGGCGTCCGTGACAGTGGAAGCAAACTCGTTGATGTCAGGGCAGACGGGTTCTTGGAGATCAAAGTTATAACCCTGCAACATGATCAGCTGGGCCTCTAAATGCTGCTTGATTTCTGCAATCTCGGTATGATTCATTGGTAACCTCCTTAAAATAATAAATTGTACATCATATAAAAGCGCGATGTGACAGGAGCGTGTCAAAATGAAAAAAAATCTGCTGGAATTAAAAAAATAGTGGCCAACCGGGGAAACGTTGCGAAATCAGGAAGGGGAGAGAGGAAGAAAAAAACAGCGCGCCATTGCTAGCGCGCTGTTTTAAGATATAGCTACTTTAAACGGCGTAGAATCAGGAATTGATATCCGTAAAACTCGCCGTATTTTTCATGCATTTCCGCTTCGATACGGATATCTTTCAAAACGGCTGCACATTCAGGATTGTCGGGATACTTCTTGCGCATGGCCGGTATGCATTCGCAAATCGGGACGTAAAAATGCGTTGTCCAGCATTCTTTTGACAGGGCGAAATCGCCCAGAATTTCATATCCGGCTTCGCGTGCGATCCTGCGTTGGGCTTCACGATCATCCAGATCGGGAACCAGCTGCAATATATACGCCCGGCATTCCTCCGGAGCGTCGGGGCGAAGCCAGACTAAGTCGCTCACCGCAAGGCAAGCGCCGGGGCGCAGGTACGGCCTCCAGGCCCGCAGTCCGTTTTCGAACCCCATGATGAAGATGGCGCCTTCAGACCAGATCAGGTCGTATCCTTCCAGAGGCAGCTGCAGGGCGGCCAGGTCCTTCATGTCTCCATGGTGTACGCGAATTCTCGTCGCAAGCTTCAGATCTTCAATTTTTGCGCGCAACCGCTTTAACATGGGCTGGTTGATGTCCACGGCATCGATTTCGCCGCGGGTCAATTCAGCCAGGGCCAGTGTCTGGACGCCCACTCCGCATCCGATATCCAGAATACGCGGTTTTTCCGGCAATCCGCGGCATAGGTTCAGCGCCTGCTTTGTCGCATCAAAATTGCCGGGACCCTGCCTGGGGGCTCCTTCGAAAAGTTCGAAAAAATACTGCGAGCGTTCGTTATCCTGCATTGCTAAAAACTCCGATGTGTTTCGGAGCCGGCGCGCGTGCAGTACGTACGCCTGTGTCGCTATCCGGCTCCGTTAATTGTTCCGGGTACTTGCCGCAGAGTTCAGACAACGGGCACTTACAAAATCTTTTTTCATAAAGTTCCTATGGGGTTATAGAGTGAATTTGCTTGGTAACCATATGTCTATCTTAAAGGTGGAGTTTTTACGAGTTTTTTCAGCTCGAAAAAGCGTTTCCGTGTTAAAAATCTCAAACTACGTTCGTTTGAATTTGTCCCCGTCGGTTCTCTGGATCACCAAGGTATTTTTTGCTTACAAGCCAGCATAAAACTCTTTTCGCTTGCTCTGACAGAAATAAAGAGCCGCCCGATTTCGGACGGCTCTTTTAAAGGACCGGATTATTTGTGATGCAACACCCCTTCGGCAGGAGAACCAAAGCCTCGTATCGATAGGGAGAGCTGGGTTAACCGAAGCTCACCCAGACACTTTTCGTCCGCGTATAGGATGCGAGTGAGTGGATGCCCATCTCCTTGCCCCAGCCGCTGCTGTTGAAGCCGCCGAAAGGAGAACTGAGGCCATAGCATCCGTAGCGATTCACAAAGACCATACCCGCGTTGATCTGTTCGGCAATACGGTGGGCGCGGGAGATATCGGATGTGTAGAGGCCCGACCCCAGGCCGAAGGTTGTGGCATTGGCCAGAGCAACGGCTTCTTCGTCAGTTTCAAAGGGCGTACAACAAAGCACCGGGCCAAAGATTTCTTCCTGGAAAATCCGCGCGTTTTTATCCACATTGGTAAAAATGGTCGGCCTGATGAAATAACCGTTACGGTTGTCGCCATTTTCGTCGCGATATCCACCGGTTACCATTTCTGCTTCGCTTTTGCCGATTTCGATATAGTTCATAATGGTATCAAACTGCCCCTTGTTGCACTGGGCTCCCTGAGTCACGCGTTCGTCAAAGGGGTTGCCGCAACGTACGGCCTCGGCACGTTTAATGAGTTCTTCCAACACATGATCATAGATGTTTTTGTGGATGATGAATCTGGTGGGTTCGGAGCATTTTTCGCCCTTGTGGGAAAACATCACGGTAAAGGCGCGGTCAATGGCTCCTGCCAGATTGGGAGTGTCTTCAAAAAAGATGCAGGGGGATTTGCCGCCCAGTTCCAGCGTAACGGTCTTAAAGTTGGAGTTGACAGCGTTATTGGTAATGGTGCGGCCAATGCCGGTGGAGCCGGTAAAGGAGACCTTATGCACATTATTGCTCATGGTCATGGCGTTGCAGGTGCTGCCTTTGGAAATCAGCAGATTGATCACGCCCTTGGGCAGATCCAGGTGCTTGTCGATGAGTTCCACCAGATACATGGCGGTGAAGGGAGTGCTCAGGGACGGTTTGATAAGGCAGGTGTTGCCCATGGCCAGAGCCGGCGCGAGTTTCAACGCGGTCTGGTACAAGGGAAAGTTCCATGGGGCGATCAATCCGCACACGCCGACGGGTTCGCGCAGCGTATAATTTAAAAAGCCGTCGTCCACCGGGCAGGTTTCCCCGTAGATTTTATCGGTCCACCCGGCGTAATAGTCAAAAATATCCGCACAGGTGGGAATGTCGTCCACAAGAGATTCGGTATACAGCTTGCCGTTGGCCAGGGTTTCCAGAACGGCAAGCTCCTCCACGTGGTCACGGATCAATCGGGCTATTTTGCGAAGAATTTCAGTGCGTACCGTCCGGCTGGTTTTAGACCATACTCCGGACTGATGCGCCCTGTTGGCGGCGACGGCGGCCTCTTCCACCTGTTCGGCGGTGCCCAGATACATGTGGCAGAGTTCATCGCAATCCGCAGGATTGATCGAGGTGTACGCTTCCCCCAAGCCTTCCACCCACTGTCCGTCGATATATTGCTTTTTCGTGCCCGCCAGCCACTGGAGAGCCCATTGCAGTGGAATGGGTTTTTTATTTTTCATATCCTACTCCTGATAGCATCTCTAAAGGTGTTTAATTTCATGAAGAGCCAGCCATACGCTTTTGGCAGGGCTCCTCATCGGGATGATTACCGTGTGTTTGCTACCTTTGGACTTTAGAATCGTATGAAAAATAATCAAGCGAGATTAGTGCATTGGGTGGATGCATAAAATTCATAGCCCCGTGACATGATGGAAGGGCGGGCCGTTGCGGACAATGCGCTGAAACAAACGGGCAAGAAAAATGATCATGCCAGCGTCAAGGATCAATAAAGCTTGCACATGGTGGATTTTTTGATGAGCCAGTTGTACAGCAGGTTGGCCGGGTCGTCTTCCGCGTATTTTACCGTGGCAGGGAAAACCCAATACCCGTAATAGGTCTCTCTGGGTTCTCCAAGCAGAACCAGTTCCTCGTTGAGGATTACGTCGGCGGTGATGTTCAGATCGATCATGGCAATGCCCAGTCCGGCCATTGCCGCGATGATGGTCTGATTCTGGGTGCTGAATTCGATATCCGCGGTCTGTTGATTTCCCCTGGACAGCAGAATGCTGTCCTGATTCGCTTCAAACCAGATTTCCCAATAGGGCAAGCGCTTGCCCTCAAACAGGGTATGCAGCATGGCTATCCCTTCGATATTTCCCTGGCGCTCTATACGTTTTTTCATCGCCGGGGAGCAGGCCGGGACCATGGCTTCCTGAAAAAGCAGGGTGCCGCCCATGGAGTGGAGGGCATTCCGGCCGAACGCGACCTGGCAGTCGTAATCTCCCAAGGGACTGTAACTGAGGTCCTGATGATGATTGAATGAGATCGAAACCGGGCAGGTGCGTATAAATTCTTGCAGGCGCGGCGCCAGCCAGCGCGAAGTGAAGGTAGGCGGAGTAAGCACATTCAGGCTGCGCCGTTCCTTTTTTTGCCTGAGTTTGTCTACGGTGGAAAAAATCTCATTGAGCGATTTTGAAACCACGTCATAAAAGATGCGGCCTCGTTCGGTCAGGATCAGGCGGTTGTTGTCACGGACAAAGAGCGGGAATTCCAGGACCTCTTCCAGCGCCTTGATCTGGCGGCTTATGGCGCTTTGGGTGAGGTACAGCTCGCGGGAGGCAAGGGTAAAGCTTCCCAATCTGGCAGTGACCTCGAAGGTCTGCATGACTTTGGCATTCGGCAGGTTCAACATCTCTGGTCTCCTTCAATAGTTGACGCCTGAAGCCGCCGGAAAGTGCTTGGGTTTCCGGCATTGTCCCAAAAAAAGGACGGGTGCGGTTGATTCAAGACGGGACGAATCACCTTGTACTCAATGATAGATAACTATGAAGACATACGTACGGAATGAAGCGATTGAAGATGCGACGTGCAGGACCTGTCCCGAAAGAAATGAGACCGGCCGCGCAGGTACGGTCTCATTTCCGACGGAAATTGTCTACTAGTTGGTAACAAACGGCGGTTATATCAGATATTGCTTCAAGACTTCGACGTCTCCGCCCGTTTCTTTGAACACCCTGCAGGCAAAAGAATAGCCTTTGGCCTTTTTTATCCGGATCAACAGAGGAATCAGGGTATCCACGTTGGATTTGTTGCGTTCGAGGTTGACCTGGAGGCCAGATAAACAGTGGGTGGTAAAGCATCTGACGCCATTTTCAATACAAATCATGGTGTCCAGGATGTTGTTGATCACCGCAGCTTCCCAAACGTTGAGGTCCAGCTCGCCGTGGTCCAGCGTAGACAATGCCGTGGTGCAGCGTCCCACTGCATTGAGGCCGCAGAGAACCAGGAATTCCGGGATAGTGGGGTTAATCTTGCCGGGAAATGCCGACGACCCCGGTTGTACGGCAGGCAGACTGATTTCTCCGAAGCCGGTGTTCGGACCGGAAGACATCAGCCGGAAATCCTTGGCGATTTTGATGAGACCTCGCGCCAGCAGTTCCAGCTGAGAGCAGACACAGACCAGATCGTCATGGTTTTGCGAACAGTCGAACAGATTGTCGCTGCGGACGTAGGCGTCTGACCGGAAGACTTCGTTCACCATCTCCATGATGCAATCAAAATACGCGTCAGAGGTGTCTCCGCGACGACCGATGATGTTGCCGCCCATGTTCAGGGTATGCAACTCATCGACGCACTGGCCGATACGCCGGGTGTTTCTGCGAACAAGGGTGGAGTAGCCGCTCAGGAAATCCTTGTAACTGATTTCCACGCCGTCCTGCAGGCAGGTACGTCCGATACGTTCGACATGTTCCCAGGTGCGCCCCTGCGTGTCGAAGCAGGCGGCCAGTTCATCCAGTGCGGCATGAAGGTTTTTCCATCTGTCGATGACCGCGATGTGATAGGCCGAGGTCAGCACGTCGTTGGTCGACTGGTTGAGGTTCACATGGTCGATGGGGTGCACCGGATCGTAACTGCCCAGGGGAGAGCCGAAAGCATCGCGGTTGGCCATGTTGGCAAGGACCTCGTTGATATTCATGTTTGTCGAGATTCCCCCGCCGCCGTGAAAGGCATGCACCGGAAACTGATCCCTCGGAATATCCGCGAGAAGCGTATCCGCTGCTGCGATAATGGCATTCCCGATTTTGACTTCCAGTTCGCCCGTGTGCATATTGGCCTGCGCGCAGGCCTTTTTCAACTGCAGTCCGGCGGTGAGAATGTCCGGATAGTCCGCAAGAGTTTTCTCCCCCATCAGGGGGTAGAGATTGACGGCTCGTTGGGTCTGCACCCCGAAAAGTGCCCAGGCGGGCACTTCCAGGGGGCCGATCAGGTCGAGTTCGATGCGATAGTCTTTGGGATTCATTAAAGTCCCGACCTCCGAATGATGGTTAACTCGCTTTCTGGATGCATGTATCAAGAAAGGGATCCTTTGCCGGGCGCGCTTCGCGCGGGATGCGGCAATCGCAGTTGTAGTCGTTGATATGATCGCGCGGAGTGTAGTTGCGCTCCAGTTCGTAGAGTTCGTCCTCGCTGAAAGGCTCCATGGTCAACGCGTTGAGGGCGGTGTCGAACTGTGCCGCCGAGTCGGCGCCGGCCAGCATGACGCTGACACCCGGATGCTGAAGCACCCAGGCCTGGGCCACCTGAGACGGGGGGACACCCCTGTGCGCGGCCACACGGGCTACGGACATGGCGATTTCCTTGGACACCGCATCGCCGAACATCTCATGGGTGAAAAAGTCGGTGGTGTTGCGATTGGAACTGAAGTCGCAGGTCAGTATGCCCCGGGCCAGCGGACTGAACACCGAGACGCCCACGCCCGAATTGAGACACAGGGGAATCATTTCCCGCTCTTCCTCGCGATAAGCGCAGGACAGCTGCAGCTGCATGTTGATGGGTTTCACATATCCATTTTGTTCGCAGATTCCGAGAATTTTGGCGAACTGCCAGGAATACATGGTGGAGCAGGCCAGATAACGAATTTTGCCCTGTTTCACCAGTTCGTTCAGCGTACTCCAGGTTTCTTCCACGGGCGTGTTGAGGTCGAAGTAATGCAGCATGTAAATATCGACGTAGTCGCTTTTCATGCGCCGCAGCGAACCATGAACCGCTTCCATGATGTGCGTCCGCGAATGGCCTTCGTTGTTCTTGCCTTTGCCTATGGGATAACCGCCCTTGGTGCAGATGACCAGTTCATCGCGGATTCCCATTTCGTGGATAATGTTGCAGACGACCTCTTCGTTTTTGCCTGAAGAATAAAAATCCGCCAGGTCGATGAAGTTCACGCCGTTATCAATGGCATGTTTCACGATCGGAGCGCATTCGCTTTGATCGAAAATCCAGGGCTTCCAGCTTTTGCTGCCCATATTCATGGTGCCGAGACAGACACGGGACACTTGCAGGCCGGAGTTGCCGAGTCGTACGTATTCCACTGTAACCTCCTGAGACACGAGTTAGGGTGAAGTGTTTATTGTGCCAGTATCAAATCCAAGCTTTGCCATTTCTGCAAACTCAAAATTTGCAATGAGACCATGCGAAAAATTCGTTTGTCGACTTGTGTGGGAAAGGGCACAAATGCAGACAAATAAATCGCAGTAGTTCTGCCTAGACGATGAAAGCAGATTCTATAAATACAATGCTCGTCAACGAGGGACGGCGCGCCTGAGTAACATTTTCACGCACAGGTCGACACCGGGCACTTGATACGGATTGCAGGACAGTAGTGCTTTCGAACAACGTCTTTTTACTGGAGGTAACTGATGCGAAATGTGTTTTTCCTGGGGAAGATGAGGCTTATCCCGACTGCTTTTTCCGTGGTGATTTTTACGGCGCTCATTGTCGTCGGATTCGTCGACTCCAAAACCTTCGTCGACATGCTCTGGGGAGTGTTCAAATGGCTCATGGTCAATCTTGGCTGGCTCGTCGATCTCGGCTGCATGGGGTTTGTTCTTGCTCTTATCGGCATTTTCATCCATCCGCTGGGACGGGTGAAATTCGGAGGTCCGGAAGCAAAACCGCAGTTTTCCACCTGGAACTGGTGGGCCATCTCCCTGTGTGCGGGAATCGGTACGGGCATAGTCTTCTGGGGCGCTGTTGAACCCCTGAAGCACACTTTCGCACCCGCCGGAGGCATGGGCCTCGAACCAGGCAGCAAGGCCGCCATGATCTGGGCCATGCGGACGTCATTTTTACATTGGACCCTGACGCCGTACGCAATTTACGTCATCGCCGCCATTGCCATCGGCCTGGCCTATTACAATCTCGGCAAGCAGTATACCGTGAGCGCCGGTCTGAGCCTGCTTTACGGCAAAAAAGAGATCGGAAAAAATACCGTCAACATCGTGGACGGCCTGACTCTTTTCGCCATTACCGGCGGTGTCGCGGGGTCGCTGGGCTACGGCTTGCTGCAGGTCGGATCCGGCCTGGACTTCACCTTCGGGATCCAGCCCGGTCCTCTGGTCTGGACTCTTGTCGCAGCGGCCATTATCGCCTCCTATCTTATCTCCAGCTTCACCGGCCTGAATAACGGCATCAGGTGGTTATCCGACAAAAACGCCATCATTTTCATCCTCTTTCTGGCGCTGGTCATTTTTTGGGGGCCCACAGCGTTCATTTTCAACCTGACCACGCAATCCATCGGTGCCTATTTAAACGATTTTCTGCATGCGATGACCTTTACCGATCCTTTGCCGGGCGGCGACTTATGGCCGCAGTGGTGGGATATGTACTGGTTTGTGGACTGGCTGTCGTTCGGCCCCATCGTCGGACTGTTCCTGGTCAAGCTCGCATACGGCCGTACGCTTCGTGAATTCATCATGGTCAACCTGTTCCTCCCGGCGTTGTTCGGCATGATCTGGTTCGGCGCTTTCGGCGGCTTCGCTCTCGACCTGCAGATTCTCCAGGGCCACGACATCCTGAGTTTCATGAATAAAAACGGCACGGAATCTCTGATGCTCAAAATTATGGACTTTCTGCCCTTGAGTACGATCCTCCGCCCCATTCTCATCGTGACTGTCTGCCTCTCTTTTATCACTTTGGCGGACTCCATGACCTCCACTGTTTCTTTGATGAGTTTGAAGGATAATACCAACGTGGACGAAGCGCCCATCAGCATCAAGCTGTTCTGGGGGCTGCTCATGGGCGTAACCTCGCTCATCTTCGTGATCAATGGCGGGCTGGAAGGCATCAAGGTAGTCAAGACCATCGCGGGATTTCCGATTCTTTTCCTCGAACTGGCCATGATGGCCGGAATAATCCGCTACCTCTGCGTGCACGGCCCGGCACTGCGTAAGCAAGTGGCTGATCTCGAGGCAATCGAATTGAGAGAACGCGATCACGGTTCTCCTTTTTTAGATAATCCCGAAGACAACGCCAACCTGAATCCTGCTATTTTGAAAAGCGAAGCCTAACTTCCTCGCTCCTGGGTCGTCCTCCGGATACTGCCACCGCGGGGACGGCCATCCAGGGTCTCCAGCAGAGGAAAAACACTTCTCCAGATAGGCTCAAGCCATAGTAAAAGCCCTCATGACACCTTGTCGTGAGGGCTTTTACCTTAACCTGCCGTACTACCGTCTGCATGTCTGCTTTTCAAAAAGGGACTATTATCCATTCCGAACGGGCCGGTTTCTCAATCTGCTATTTTTTTCTCTAATATTTCAGTATGATATATTAATTTCAGTGATGAGTACTTCAATTTTTTGGTGAGAAGGGATCCGGAGGTGCTCTGAACCGTGAAAAACCCGGACAAAATTATGAAATATCATGATAATATTTATATGATGTCAGCTGAAGCCTCTTGGATATAAAAAGGAGTACTCGTCAAGTTATGATTCGGATAGATTTATAAATAAATAATAACCCCAACGTCTTGATTTTTTTACTAAAATTATAGTTCTCGTTTTTTTGGGGGTAAGGAAAACTGTTTTGGCAAGCAATATGCTTAATGAAGGTCAAAGGGAAATACAGCTAGAAAACAAAGGAAGCCTTCGGGAGAGTAAAACTCTCCGATTCGTTACAACATGAAAAAAGGGAAAAAACGATGCGTACTTTCTCAATTATCCTGGTAATAGCTTTGTTGGTCGGCGGGCTCACGGTTTCAGCTAACGCGGCTCCGCCGCATCCTCGTGGTCCGCACCAGCCGCGGCCCAATCACCATCATCATCACCGCGGCTATGATAATTCAGCGTTAGGTATTGCGGTTGGCGTTGCCGCTCTGGCGACCGGCATAGCCCTGATGTCCCCCATGTACGATGCGCCTCCTCCTCCTCCTCCTCCTCGCCGCTGTGCGCCTCCGCCTCCTCCTCGTCCGTATCGTTACGGACCTCCCCCGCATCGGCGCTATCGCAACGTACCGCCTCCGCCTCCCCGCTGGTAAGGCGTACGCAGACCAGGCAATTGGAACAGGGCAATAAAAGCAAAAGTTGAACCCCTCCCAACTTTTCGAAAAATATCGGGTCAGGAATGTATTTCTGACCCGTTTTTTTATGTGATTCAGGGATGATGCGAATCTCAAGAGGCGAAAATTTGTTTCCAGCTCGGGTTGTCGAAAAAAGAATTTTGATGCCTCAGTATCTTGCCGCCGAAAAGTTATGTGCCCACGGGAAAGCGCAATCTGATGCAGTTCTCAGAAAAATGCGCTTGGATTTATTGAATAGGCTTTGTAGGGGGGGACGCCGTGTAATAACAAAAAATGCGTTAATCACATGCTGTTATGAAAGGTGCTTGCAGAGCATTATCGTAAATAAGAAAAGCAAGTATACATGGATTTTTGGCGTTGGTGCTGGTTTGTAGCTATTCGTCAATAGTAATTTATTTGACTTCTATATCTGATTTATTTCCACATTGATTGATCATGTTGTGAACTAATGACGTATGGTATCAAGCTGATTTCTGACGCCAAATGCATATTTTGCTAAGGCTTATTGCTTGAAAGATAATAATGTTGCATTAGAATACTTCAAGCTCCATTCCACTAGATGTGGTAGAATGGAGCTTGAATGATTTTGATGATATAAGGTCTTCCAGTTGCATCAGACCAACAATATGCGTCAAAAAAACACTACATTACAGTACCAGGTAATTTAAAACTTAACCGACCACACAACTGAGAGATACAGCAGCCCAATGAATTCATCCTGGCCACTGTAATCTGATGCAATTGCGACGATTTTGAGTGATGCCCATTTTAAACGTCATTCTTAGCCTTGCTGTGCTAATAATCTTCATCAATGACTATGCTGAAGCGGGGATCAACAAGGTCGTCCACTTTTACTTCTCCGTCAAAAAGATTGTATTTCTTGAAAATGGTGACCATCTGATCCAGACCGTATTTATAAATGGTGGTGGGCATGTCAAATGTCGGCAGGTCATAAGCATCTTTGAACTTGAACTGTGACAGATCCATATGGGTTGCCTTTGCAAGTATTTCCATAGCCTCATCCTTATGCTCGTGGATAAAAAGACGAGCAAGGAGAATGCCGTCAACAAATTTTTTGACTGCAGTGGGATGCTCCTTAGCAAAGCTTTCTTTTACCCACCAGCCGCAGGAATTATAAAGGTATTTGCTGATGGTGGATGTATGGACTTTTCTGATCTTATCTCCGTACATGGCCATAAAAGTTGCTTCGCCAATAGCCCCATCTACCTGGCCGGAAAGAAGGGCGGACAAAGCCAGATCTTCAGTCTTAACATCGATTACCTCTGCATTGATGTTCTGGTCGTCAAGATCATAGCGGAGAGAAAGCCAGGGGCCTGAAGGGCGGGGCTTGTTAGCTATTTTTTTTCCTTCAAAGTCTTTAAGGGATTTGATGGGGGAGTCTTTGAGAACATAAAAATCAAAGGTGCGATTGCCGTTTCCTGCTACCTGTACAAGCTTTACCCCTTTTGAATACGCTGTAAAAGCGCCAGAAGAAGCAAGAAAACACCCGTCCACATCACCGGCACCAATGGAGGAAATAATGGTGGCTGTTCCCCCCTTAACAGTGACCGGTATGAAATCGAGCCCCAGAAGATCAAAGTAGCCTTTTTCATGGGCGATGGTCACGTCCATGGTGATGTCATAGGTAGTTGTAACCACACGCATTTTATCCCTTTTCATTGCTGAAACCGGGATTGCTATGGTCATCAGCAGCAGAGCAAGCAAAATCGGTCTAAAACAGGTTTTCATGGCGCAGTTCTCCTTAAAAGGTAATAGGGTTTTATGACGTCAGTGAGAAATGGTTTTTCCTTTTTGCCAGGGCATGAGCTTTTTCTCGGTGTAGCAGACAAGCCAGTCTAGGATGAAACCGAGAAATCCAACCACAATAAGTGTCATGAACATGGTTGATGTATTTAGGCTTTCCCGTGCGTCCTCCAGAAGAAAGCCGAGCCCGCTGTTGCCGGAAATAATTTCAACAAACAGCAAAATGACAAAAGATGAGGTGGCAGCGATGCGGATTCCGGCATAAATTGAGGGCATGGCTGCAGGGAGCAGGACTCCGAAGACGATCTGGCGGTCATTGGCCCCCATAGATCTGGCAGATTTAACCAGAAGGTTGTCGACGTTGCCGACCCCTTCCAACGTAGGAATGACTGTATAAAAAAATGCGGCAAGCCCGATGAGCAGAATTTTCGGGAAATCCCCAAACCCGAACCAGACAATAAGAAGCGGGGCAAGGGCAGTTTTGGGAATGGCGCGGCTGAAATTTAAGGTAACGCCAAAAAAAGCCTCCAGGGGTTTGAACCAGGCAAGAAGAACCCCAAAGCCGACTCCTGCGGCAGAACCACAGAAAAAACCGATGATGCATCGCTGCAGGCTTATCCCCACATGATGAGCAATCTCGCCGTTCATCAGGTATTTGATAAAATCAGCTCCGACTTTTTCCAGTCTTGGAAGGAGAATGGGTGGAAGATCACCATAAATAACCAGAAGCTCCCAGACCGCAAAAATGGTCAGAGGAAGAATGCTTCGCAGAGCCAGTTTGCCCAATTTTTTTTTCAGGCTGGGCTTAGCCATAGGCAGCCTCGTTTTTATTTTCTGAAACCAAAGGTTTTGCATCTGAGATCATAAGCCGGACCTGCATTTCCATTTCCCTGAACTCCTCAGCTAAACGGACGGAGAAGTCTCTGGGCCTTTGCATGGTAACGGGAAAAATTTCCCTGACACGGCCCGGGTCTTTTGACATGACTACGACCCGGTCAGACAGAAAAATTGCTTCTCCCACATCATGGGTCACAAAGATAATCGTAATACCCATCCGCCCCCAGAGATTGAGAAGTTCCCTCTGGCAGATTTCCCTTGTCTGAGCATCCAGGGCCGCAAAGGGTTCATCCAGCAGAAGAATATCCGGACTGTTGACAAGGGCACGGGCCAGGGCTACCCGCTGCTGCATACCTCCTGACAGTTCGTGGGGGTAAAATTTTTCAAAGCCGTCAAGATTCAGCATAGTTATATGGTGAAGGGCTTTTTCATTTCGTGTTTTTCTTTTAATTCCACGAAGTTTCAGTCCGTATTCAATGTTTTTTTGAACAGTGAGCCAAGGGAAAAGACCGTAATGCTGGAAGACAATAGCCGGCTTGTTGGAAACCGTTTCAATGGGCTGGCCGTTGGTGGTGATTTTACCGCTGTTCTTTTTCTGGAGGCCTGCCACAATTTCTAAAAGTGTTGATTTGCCGCAACCGCTGGGGCCCAGGATTGAAACAAATTCTCCTTGTTTTACCTCCAGATTTACCCCGTCTAAGGCCACAAAGGTTCCCCTGGCATCAGATGCATAGCTTTTACAAAGGTTTTCGATGACAAGTTTCATTGAAAATAGCCCTTTTCGTAAACAGTGCTGGCAATGGCCTCCACGTTCTCAAAAGGCGCATCCGGCGGAAATTCACAGGCCGGCATCAGGATAAATCCACCCGGATGCTCCATGCCGGCGCTAAGACACCGTTCGACCTCCTTGGATACAGCTTCTGCGCTTCCCTTTTGAAGAATTCCGGAACTGATGTTTCCGGCAAGGATGTGCCGGTTTCCTATTGCCTTTCCAGTTTTTTCAAGATCCATTTCATTGCCGATGGAAAATACAGTCCGATTCGGAAGATCAACTTCATTCCAAAAAGGAAGATTGGCAGTATGATCTCCGCATAAATGGATAACTACGCTTTTGACACCGGCCGATCTGTAAAAAGCAAAAATGTCTTTGATGTAGGGCAGAGCGAATTCCTTAAACATGGCAGAGGAAATCAACTGGTTTGATTCCATGGGAACTCCGCAGAAAAGCGAACAGTTTTCACCTCCGAATTTTTTGATGGTTTGTTCCGCTGTCCTAAGAATGAAGGTTGTCACCTTTTTTTGCAGAGCATGAACCGTTTCCGGATAACGAATCAGCCATCTTAAAAACATGGCCCGGCCAGCAATACCGGCGGAAAGAGTTGTCGGGGTCCCTCCGGGCAGAGATGCTGAAAATCCGTGCCGGCGGCTTAAGATGTTGAATCGGTTTACCAGAGGATTCATTCCGGCGGTTTCCGGGGCAGGATCGGGCAGTGTTGCAACCTGACTGGGATCGTTCAGCAGCGGGACAGAACAGGGTGCGATAAAGCGGTTGTTGTCCGGCCAGACGATTTGGCCGCCGAATTCCCAGGACCCCCTGTCAGCCCATCCGTAGGAAGGTTTGGTGTTCATCCAGGGGTAGGTTGCCATCAAACGCATTCCTGCCTCAAAGGCTGTTTCGGGATTCCGGTAAAGCTGCCCTCTGTCTATGCCCAGGAACTTTGCTGAAAACCCGATGGAGCACGGATTAAAAGGCACTCTGTCCGTGGGCTCCCCCGCGACCAGGGCTGCCATGCGTTGCTGTAATGACTGGGTGTCTTTGGCGGAAAAATCCATTACCCTTTCTCCAGAGGGGCAATCCTTGCAGGGACGGCCCGCATCCAGGGAAAACCGGACAGGGAGTCCAGATGTGCTAACCCAGTGAGTTCATTGGCATTGGCAGTTACCCATCCGTGAACCAATCGTAAACAATCGACTCTAACCTCATCGGTCAGTCGCACTTTTAGGTCAAGGTGGCCCTGCCTCGTGACAAGACGCACCATGGAAGCATCGTCAATCCCAAGACCAGATGCAGCATCGGGGTGCATATCCACTATTGGCTCCGGCTGCAGGGATTTGCAGGCTGGGCTTTCCCTGAACTGACTGTGCTGATAGCAAATTACGCGATCTCCCGTACTGAGCCAGAAAGGGGAATCAGTATCTGTTCCATAGGGCAGTTTAAAGGATTCCGGAAGCGGTAAAGGAGGGTTTCCTGTCTCTGCGACTGGAGCGGAGGCGTAATGGACTTTTTTATCCGGCGTATTCCACTGCCCTGGGTTAAGTCCTTCTGGTGAGTATCCGACCATGGAGGCAGGGCTGTTGATAAGATCGTCAAAGGTGATCTCCCGGCTTCCTAGACGATGCTTTATGGCCTGTTCATTATCTTGCCAGGGCAGAAACTGACCGAGGTCCAGGGCCTGGGCCAGGCCAAAAATAAACTTCCAGGTCGGCCAGCCGTATCCGGGTTCCACAGCCGGCTGTATGAGTCCGAGATACGGTTCCCCACCTCTGCCGTAATCGATGAGTTCAAGGTTTTCCAAAAAAGAGGCCGCAGGAAAAATCAGGTCGGCTGCCTGGGCCGTTGAGGTGTTGAATATGTCAAATACGGCCATGAATTCGAGCTGTTCAAACGCCTTGGCATACTCGGAAGTGTTGGGAAAAGTCATGAGCGGATTTCCCCCGAGAACAACCATGGCTTTGATCGGATAAGGATTTTTGTTCAAAATGGCTTCTGTAAGATTCATACCCTGGCCTTGTTTCAGATTGGAATAAAACAACGGCCATTGGGTTTTGCCGATGGGCTCCGGCATCGCAGGATATGCGTCTGCTCCCGGAAGAGAATTCAACGGATAGGTCATGGGAGCGGTGACTGCATCGGGGTCAAGAATAGTAAGAAGGGATGCAATGGCCCGTACCGTCTGAACTCCGTTTGGCTGCAGTTCAAGACCTGAACCTGTCTGAATCCATCCGGGCAGATGGCTGAAGATGAGTTCGGCAGCTTCCTGGAATTGGTCTTCACTGATGCCTGTGGGCTTAAGAAGGTCTTGCATTAACATGCCGGTTACCATCCCGGATAACTCTTCCCATCCGTTCCCTTTTTTCAGGATTGCGCTGACATGGTCATGCATAACCGCATATTTGATGAAGGCTAGGGCCAGGTAGCCGTCCGATCCGGGCGTGATGGCGAGATGGCATTGGGCAAGTTTTGCGGTCGGGGTGGAAGAAGGGTCGACAACCACAAGCTGCAAGCCGTTTTTGACGGCCTTTTTCAGAGCGACACCGGACCTGGCAAGGGAAATTGCAGGATTAGCACCCCAGATCACGGCTGATTTTATTCTGCCATAATCAGCTTTTGGCATTCCGCCGCAGGTCAGTTTAAAGCCAAGGGTCATGGCAAAGTGACACAGACTTCCTACGGTGATGTAGTTGGGGGTTCCAAAACTGTGGGCCAGATGGCGGAGATATACGTCTGTCTCCTGATGTTTCAGGGATTCTCCTTTGTAGAATACGACACTTTCAGGGCCATATGTCTGCCTGATCCTGGAAAGGCGATCTGCCATATGAGCCAGTGCGTCAAAATAGGAAATTTCATGCCATCTCCCTCCTTTATTCAGCAAAGGAGAGCGAACCCTTAGGGGGGAGGTATGGATTTGTCCGTAATTTTTGCCGCGAACACAGACAAAGCCCTTGCTGACAGGATGTTCAGGATTTCCTGAAATTTTGACACCCTGACTGTTTTCTCTAACTATTATTCCACAATTTTGTTTGCAGACATGACAGATGGATGGCCTGCCGTTGGCTTGATAATTACTCATCTTCCTACCTTTAGGGGCGATATTGCTTTGTCTTATGTCCTGACAATACTGTATATAGATGCGAGGTGAAAATATGTCAAACTGTGTTAATATATTTTTAATAACACTGATCAGACTGTTGAAAAATCTTTTGAAACAGGCTGTTCAAAAAAGCGTGCGTTCAAGGCGTAAGAAAAAGACAAGGCCTACATGTAATTATCTACACAAGATGCGGCATTTTAAAGTCATGCAGCAATCGGGCTTTTTTATGTAGCCTGCTATAGAAATACCTGATTCATATTGAAGAAGAGAATAATTTTTATCTATAGAGTTCTTCAAAGAAAAATAGTTGAGGCGTCCCAAAGATGACAGACACACCACATGAGGTCAGGCTGTGTCTGGCATCTTTGGGGTGCTCACTACCAAGATATGCGGAACCCGACAACGAGCAGGAATGGAGAAAGTTTAAAAAAATCAGAAGCGTCAAAGCCCTCGGATGATTAAAAATGAATCGAGTCCGGGGGCCAGAGATGCGTGCTGTGTCGTTAAACTGGTTTTAAGCGGTCGGGGGTGTGGTCCCCGGTCCGTATCCCGTACCGTCCGCAGGACCGGTGCCGGTTCCAGTACCGTCGCCCGGACCATACGCGTGGCCGCTGGTGCCGCTTCTGCCGCTTCCGTCGCAATCCCCGCCGCCTCCACTGCCTCCGCCGTTGCCGCCACCGCCACCGCCGCCGCCTCCGCCGTTGCCGCCACGGGCGATCAATTGCATCTGGTCAATGGAGGGGGCCACGACACTTATTGCCTGGCCAGAGACGTTCGTGGACCTGGTTTCAAGGGTGGTGGCGCCGATGGAAGTGGCCACAGTACATCCGATTATTACACAACCTGTCAGAATGCTGAAAAAAAGCTTCATTGCCTTGCTCCTCTCGTGTTCATTTCAGTTTATTGCATCGTAGATGCTGCATTGTTTTTAGCCGTTATTGCAGTATACTGAATAGTAACCAAAAACTTGATTTGGATTTCCCGCGCATGCTGCATGCCGCATGCGTTTTAAAACCGGCTTGTGCCTTGGGTGAATCAGGTGTTAATGGTTGCAACAGTGTCTACGAATGCGATTGTGTAAAGGTCACAGAAAAGGCGCCACGAAGTGCATTTTATTTTGCGAGCTTGTCGTAACTTCCTGTTGTTAAACAGTATCCTTGTCTTGTTTTTATCCGACTGCGTCCCACTTTCTCTGACAGGACAGGGCTGGGGCCAACAGGGCGTCTTGTTCGTCTACCAGGGGGCGGGGCAACGTACGGGGCAGGTACGGAGTGTGTGCGTCAGCGGTGTTTTCAACGGATGGGCGGCCGACCAGGATTGTCTTCGTTTCACAGGCTCGCGTTGGGAAGCCATACTTTCGATACCGTCCGGGCGTTATGCCTACGTATTTGTGATCAACGGCGACCAACTGCGCCCCGATCCCAGGGCATTGCTTCAGGAAGACGACGGTTTCGGCGGTGTCAATTCCATTCTGGTGGTGCCGTAACGCTCTGCTGTGACTAACTCCACGATTCGGCCGTATATTAGTGTATATGATGAACACAAGGGACATGATGCAGGGCGAGGAAATACGCGAACTCGTCGAGCGAGTGAAAAGGGGTGATGCCACGGCTTACGAGATCCTGGTGCATCGCTATCAAACTCCGGTATATAACCTGATGCTGCGTATGACCCGTTGCAATGATACGGCCCTTGATCTGGCGCAGGACACCTTTGTACGCGCCTTTGAGCGTATCGGGTCTTTTGATGTGGCCCGTGATTTCTTCCCCTGGCTGTATACATTGGGCATGAACGTGGCCAGGGACCATTTACGCAGGCATAAAAAGCAAGCCGGAAAGTTGCAAAGCCTGGATGATGGTAGCGGTGAAGCACGCGTATTAGCTGATTTGGACGACCAGTATGCCCGTGCTATGGATCAGGACAGTATCAACCAGGCCCTGGCACAGCTGCCCGAGGATATGCGCGAGGCGCTGGTTATGCGGTATCGGGAGGAGTTTTCGTATCAGGAAATCGCTGACACCCTGCAGATCGGCCTGAGTAATGCGAAAATGAAAGTCCATCGTGCGCTCAACCTGTTACGCAAGGTCATGGGCATGGAGGAATTATTATGACGGATTTTCAAGACCTGGATCCGCACCAAGAGGAAGCGGCCCGTCTGGTTGCCGAGATGCCCTATGCTCCGCCGCCGCCGGAATTGTCCGCAGGAGTCATGCAGCGAATTGGCGTCCCAAGGCGGCCGACACTTTTGCAGCGAATGCTCAATTGGTTTGTTACACCGCAGAATTTGCGGATTACGCCTTGGGTCCCGGCACTGGGTTTTGCCTGCCTCCTGTTGTTTTTACTTGGTTCGACGCAGTCGCATTGGCAGATGCTCCTGTCGCATGACCGCGCAGAGGTTCCGGGTGTAGACAAACAGTTGCAGACTTCGCTTCCCGCCAATGCTGCTGTCGCGGTTGTTTTTTCGCTTCATGTACAAGACGCCAAAAAAGTTGCTTTGATCGGTTCCTTTAACGACTGGCAGAAACAGGGTGTGCAACTGCAGCCATCCGGCGGCGAGGGCTGGTGGACGGTTTCGTTGCCTCTGAAGCAGGGCAGGTATGAATACGCTTTTGTCATTGACGGCACGCGTGTCGTACCGGATCCGGACTCCTTGCTTTACAAGGAGGACGGTTTTGGAAATCTTAATTCTGTTATCATAGTGGAAGATCATGCAAAGATGCCGCTTTCCTCTCTGCAGGGCGCTTAAGCTTGTTGCCGTAGTGGTGGCCTTGGCGTTGCAATTGTCTTGTATCTGCCTGGCCGCTCCTCGCATTGCTGCTGCAGGACAATCATTGCCGCAAAGCATTACGGACAGGGTGCTGGCTTTGTCCTATAGGTATCACCTGGCCGAACAAGAAGCCCAATCCTTGCTCAAGGCCTTTGAGAACGCCATGAAAAATGGTGCGCCTCTTGATCCCTTGGTCCGGAAAATGGAAGAAGGCCTGGCCAAAAATGTCTCAAGCGCGCGCATCGTTTCCGTAATCAACTCAAAGGTTGAACGCATGCGGCAACTGGCGGAAATAGTCAGGGAACGCGAACCTGCCGTGGAAAAACGGGCGTACTATCTCGAACGTATGGAGGATATCGCCTCCATGGGCGTGCCGGTTTCGGAGATTAAAAGGGAAATTCTTCGTACTCGGGACAGGCCTGTGAATCAGGTGCTCAATGCGCTGGAGAGCAATGTCGCTCTTTGCCGGGCTGGCGTGCCGGAAAAGGCTGCCGCAGAAGTTATGGCCGCAGGGTTGGCAACAGGGTATTTCAAAGATTCAGCCATAGATCTGGCCCGTGTGGTCAGGGCCGCAACGGAAAGTGGCGTATCTCCGAATACTGTCGCGCGCGTCTCCCGTGACGTGGCGGCTGGTCGGTTGGCCCTGCAAGCAGCAGCTCGGGAATTGGGGGTGGACTATGACGCAACAGTTGCAGCCAAAAGCCGTAGCGGTTCCATTACTAATAGCGGGCAAATGGGACAAGGCCGTGGCTACGGTTCCGGAGCGGGAGGAAGCTCGGGAGGCCAGGGACGCGGCGGCGGCTCGGGTAATGGCGGATCAGGGGGCGGCTCCGGAGGCGGAAACCGAAAATAAAGGGGGAGATGAGCGCATCCTCTTGATATGGCCAAGCTTTCACTAAGTTTGTAATCCCCACTTTGAGCCTGAGTTATTATCCCGCGACAGCCAACCCGCGAAAATTTTACAGCTACTTGAGAAAAATTCGCGAGAAAGGAATATTGGTAGAATTTTCGCGGAAGGGCACTTCCCCCACAAAAAAAGCCACCTAGACTTGCATCTAAGTGGCTGATTTTTCTGGAGCCAACGATCCGACTCGAACGGACGACCTGCTGATTACGAATCAGCTGCTCTACCAACTGAGCTACGTTGGCGTACGATGAAAGAATTCTTTTAAGCAAGGGCAGAGTGTTCGTCAAGCGGTTTTTAAAATGAATAATAACCGGTTATTATTTGTCTTATTGTGTTTGAGTGTTGCCTGGGATGGAAGCAGTTTTGTCTGCGCGGGGGGCGGCGGGGTGTTTTGAAAACAGCTGCTTTGAAAACATCTGGGCAGAAGTGTGAAAACAACGTACTCTTCGCGAAACGGTGGCGCGTACTGCTGCGGTTGTCGGAAATTGATTATTGCGCGGACTGTTCTCCGCTGTCTCTCTCCTGAATTTCTAATCCTGCTGAAGCTGCCGGACAGCAGCGGGCAAGGAGTTTTTCAATGCGGCCGTCACGGAGATCCGTTAGCGATCTCATTCTCCACCTACATCCGCACGCTGTTCTCGCTTCGACGCTGCGTTTTTCCCTGAGCTGGGGGCTCGGCGGCATGGCCGTGGTGCTGGTCGGGCTGCTTTTCATGACAGGCGTGCTGCTGCTTCTGGTCTATCAAGCCTCCACCGACCAGGCCTATGATTCGGTGCTGGTGCTGACGCGCGAGGTGCCGTTCGGCTCCTGGGTCCGTAATATTCATTACTGGAGCGCCAATTTTCTCATCGTTGCGGCTTTGCTGCATTTGTTGCGCGTAGTGCTGACCGGAGGATTCGGGCCGGGGCGGCGGCTTAATTGGGTTGTCGGGCTCGGCCTGCTGTTCCTGGTGCTGGGGGCGAATTTCACCGGCTATCTGCTCCCCTGGGATCAGCTATCCTACTGGGCGGTTACCATTTGCACCAGCATGCTGGGTTATATTCCTTTATGCGGAGACTGGCTCAAAGAACTCGTACGTGGCGGGGCAGCTATCGGCCCCGGCACGCTGGCAAATTTTTTCGTCCTGCATGTGGCTGCCATTCCAGCAGTTCTGTTGTTTTTGATGGCCTGGCATTTCTGGCTGGTGCGGCAAGCCGGGGGGCTCGTACGCGTTGATGGCGGCGCAGGGAGCGTCCGCATTCCCACGGTTACGCATCTAGTCGTACGGGAGGCGGCTGTCGGGCTTTGTGTGATCGCCGGTACGCTTCTACTCGCCGTCTTTTTCAATGCGCCGCTTCTGGAACAGGCCAATCCGGGCATGAGCCCGAATCCGGCCAAAGCGCCCTGGTATTTTCAGGGATTTCAGGAATTGCTGCTGCATCTGGATCCGGTCTTTGCCGTGGCCGTCTGGCCGTTGGCGGGCACGGCCCTTCTCCTGGCTTTGCCCTTTTGGCGGGAAAGCGCTTTGGCTCCGGGGCGTTGGTTTGGCGGCAGACAGGGGCGCGGACTTGCCCTTTGTGCGGTCCTCATCGCCATGGCGCTCACCATCGGGTGGATACTGCTTGACCAATGGGTCGCGGGGACCGGGAGTCCTGGTATCCATTCCTGGCTGACGCGCGGTATTCTTCCCAGCGTATTTTTGGCAGTGCTGCTGATCAGCGGATATTTTTTGCTGCTTCGTACGTTTCGACGTACGCGGGCCGAGGCTGTAATGGCGACTATATTGTTTCTTTTTACAATGCTGGCTGTCCTGGCTGCTGCGGGCATCTGGTTTCGCGGTCCGGAAATGCGTCTGATCTGGCCCTGGTTGCAAGGAGAGCTCTGAGTGAAACAGGATAACAATTTTGCAGCGGACGGTCAGAAGGGCGCGTCGACAGATAAGGGGCGTCGCGTATTTTTGAACCGGCTCTGGCTCCTGGCCGGTCTGGTTGCCGCGACGGAGTTCTGCTGGGTGGGCATTTCGTTCCTGCTGTCGCGCCAAAAGCGCGATAACGGGAAAAATGCCAAAGCAGTGGTTACTGCGGGCGCTGTGGAACTGTTTGCTCCTGCAACCGTAACCGCCATCCCGCAGGGAGGTTTTTTTCTCTCCCGCCTGGAAGACGGCGGCTTTCTGGCGTTGTCGCGGACGTGTACGCACCTGGGCTGCTCGATCAATTGGAATGCGGAGGAGGGGAAGTTCGTCTGCCCTTGCCATGGTTCGAGTTTCAATCCAATGGGGGAAGTACTCAGTTCGCCCGCACCGCGCCCGCTGGATTGTTATCCCGTACGTATTGAAAATGGCATCGTGAAAGTGGACGTGTCCGCGTCGGTCCGCCGGGAGCGCTTCGAACCGGATCAGGCGACACGGATATGACGGTATTACAACAGAGGGAAGCTGCAGAAAATGGCTCATGAATTTTCCGATACGCTTCGCTGGGAAAGAATCGCTCTGGCGGCAGCCGTCATTATTCTGCTTTCACCCGTATTGTATCTGTACTTCCGGAGACCGGCTGCGGTCCCTTCCGATGAAAAGACCGTACAGTTCGTGGGCAGCGAAAAGTGCAAGGATTGCCATCAGAACGCTTACAACAAATGGCGGGGGTCTGATCATGACCGCGCCATGGATGTGGCCGACGAGACAACGGTTTTAGGAAATTTCGACAACGCCAGTTTTACGGATCCCTACAACGATGTCACAACCCGTTTTTTTCGCAAGGGTGCAAAATATTTCGTTGAAACGGAGGGGCCGGACGGCCGGCCGGGGGAATTTGAAATTGCCTATACGTTCGGAGTTTCCCCTCTGCAGCAGTATCTTGTTCCTTTTCCGGACGGGCGCTTGCAATGCCTGAACATCGCTTGGGATGTGGAAAAAAAGCAGTGGTACCGACTGCCGCCAGACAAAGCCATCCCTCCGGATGACTGGCTGCACTGGACCAGCGGGGGGCAGACCTGGAATACCATGTGCGCCGAATGCCATTCGACGCGTTTGCGCAAGGGCTACGATCCCGATGCGGAAACCTACCGGACCAGCTGGTTTGAAATCGATGTCGGATGCGAAGCCTGCCACGGGCCGGGAGGCGCGCATCTCCAATGGGCGGCAAAACCGCCTTTGGCCAGACGGAAAACAATCAATTACGGCCTGACGGTCAGCACCCGCGACCTTGAAACCGATCAGATGATCCGGATCTGCGCTCCCTGTCATTCGCGGCGTTTCCAGCTTGGCGACAATACGCATACCAACGCCGATCTCCTGGACATCATGGTGCCGCAGCTTTTGACTGAAGGGCTCTACTATCCGGACGGGCAGATTCTGGACGAGGTCTATGTGTACGGTTCGTTCACACAAAGCAAGATGTACCAGCGGGGCGTACGCTGCAGCGATTGTCACGACGTCCACAGCCTGAAGCTGCACAAACAGGGCAACGCTCTGTGCTGCCAGTGCCACCGGGCCGAGGTCTATGACAGCAAGGCGCATCATTTCCATAAGGATATATATGAAGGCAAACCCAGTGACGGGCATCTCTGTGTGAAATGCCACATGCCGGGGCGCTATTATATGGGGATAGATTATCGTCCGGATCACAGCCTGCGTGTACCCCGTCCGGATCTGAGCGCCGAACTCGGAACGCCCAACGCCTGTTCCGCCAAGGGGTGTCATGCGGATAAAACCCTTGCCTGGAATAGCGAATATTTTCAGAAATGGTACGGAGAGACCCGCAAGCCGCATTACGGGAGCGTCATTGCCGCGGGGCGCGCCCATGAACCGGGCGCATCCACGGACCTGATAAGCACGGCCGGGGAGGGGTTGTTGCCGGCCATTGTTCGGGCCACAGCGCTTAGTCTGCTGCGCGCCTATCCCACTGAGGAAAGCCGCGCCTGCCTGGCCAAGGCATTGGACGATGAAAACGCTTTGATCCGTTATACCGCCATTCGCAGCCTGGAATTTTTCGATGCGGAAACCAGACTTAAGCGGATAGCGCCCAAGCTGTACGATCCGGTCAAGGCCGTTCGAATGGAAGCGGCTGTGATGCTGTCCATGCTGCCAGAAGAACAGTTACGTAAGGACGACCGCCAGGCCTATGCGACTGCTTTGGCTGAATATCGCGAAGCCATGCGTTACAACGGCGATCTGGCTCCGCAGCGCTACAATCTCGGCAACCTGGCGCTCAATCAGGGGCAAGAGCCAGAGGCCGTCGCCGCGTATCAAAAGGCCATTGCAATTGACGGAGAGTTTTATCCGGCCAAGGTGAATTTGGCCATGCTGCTGAACCGGCAGGGAAAAAACAGCGAAGCAGAACAATTGCTGCGTCAGGTGGTCGCCCAGGAGCCGGAATTGTGTGAGGTAGCCTATTCGCTCGGCCTCCTGCTCGGGGAAATGGGAAACTACGCGGACGCGGCGGTGTATCTGGACAAAGCCGCCTCAGGGATGCAATACGCGCGGGCCTATTACAACCTCGGCCAGGTCCAGCTGGCTTTGGGGGAGCCCGTCCGGGCCGAACAATCTTTGGTGCAGGCCCAGGCCTTGAGTCCGATGGATCAGGATGTGTTTCTGGCTTTAACGCAGCTTTATCTGCGTAGCCAGCGTCCGGACAAAGCCCTGGCCATGGCCGAAAAGCTGCTTATAGATCATCCGCAACACCAAGGAGCGAAAGAGCTGCTGCGCCATTTCGGTAAATAGGTCTGGCAGATGGCAATGTCTCATGAGGGTCAGAACAGGGAACGGGGGAACGAACTGGAGAACGGCAGGATCAGACCGCGATCAGTTTTTTGGGGACGTTGAGCTGTTCGGGAGAATTGAAGTGCTCTTTGAAATCGCATTCAGGCCAGCTGCTGACCTGGCACTCATTCGTCCGGCAGGTATCCGGGAGGCTGTTTTTGATTTTCGCAAAGGCTTCCTGGCGGCGCATGAACGCATCAACCACGTCCGGATCAAAGGCTTTTCCTTTTTCCTTGAGTATGACGCTGATGGCGTTTTCGTGTGAGCAGCACTGCTTATAGATTCTGTACTGGGTAAGCGCGTCGTATGCGTCGGCCAGGGCCATCAGGCGTCCGGCCACAGGGATTTCATTCCCTTTGAGCCCTTGCGGGTAGCCTCTGCCGTCCCAGCGTTCATGGTGGGTGTAGATGATATCTTCCGCCATACGCAAAAACGAGTTGCCTCCAAGCATGGCGGAGGCTCCGGCCAAAGCGTCGCGGCCGTGAACCGTATGCATCTTGATCTCGTCGAATTCTTCTTTGGACAAGGGAGCATGTTTTTTGAGAATGGCATCCGGTACGCCAACTTTCCCTATATCGTGCAATGGGGCGGATTTGATCAAAAGTTCGCGCTTTTGGCCGCGAAGTTCAGAGCGAAAACGGGGATGTTTTTTCAGATCATCGGCAAGCACTGTTACGAAACGCTGCGTACGCAGCAGATGATGGTCGCTTTCGCCGCTGCGAATTTTCGCGGCGCTGACAAGAGCGAAAATGGTCATTTCCTGAGCCTGCTGAAGATCGTTCAAACCTTTGCCTCGTTGGGCCACAAGGGGGGCGAGGATGAGTATGGTCAGACTGAGTACCATGAGATTGATTTCGATAAGCAGCAGGGATTTGACCACCAACGGGTCCGACAGATTTTGTCCCATGGAAGTTGCCACGGGAGCGAACATTCCTGCAAAGGCCAGGGCTGCGAAAGATAGTCGGTTTTCAAGGCGAAAAACCGCACAGAGCAGCACTGGTATGAGCAGAAACATTTCGGGATGCACCAGCAAGAAGGATGAGAGAGTTCTGCCGAAAATCAGGCTGCAAACCAGACATAAGGCGCTGAAAACAAAGACAGCTTCTATCAGTTGTTTTTTTGCGACAGGTTTTTTGCCATGGCGAAAGAGTTCGACGCAAAAAGGAGCAGCCACGAGTGTGCCCGTGGAGTGTGAGAGAAAGAGTATCCACCAATTGGACGCCAGGTTGTCCGCAGAAAGGGGATTCTTGAAATACAGGCCGAATACATCCGTCAGGGCGTTGATGCTTCCCTGCACCAGAGCTCCGGCTAGAATGAACAGAATGACGTTACGCGAGGATTCGAATAGGGCATCCTGCGATTTCCATTTGTGGATTAAACCGTACGCCGTGAGGATGGCCAGCATATTGCCGCAGGAGATAAGCAGGGACAGTCCGGGGGGGAGGTAGAAAGATCCCGAGACAAATCCCCCAATGAAAAGGACTGGGAGCATTTTCCTGCCCCACACCCAGGTTGCAGCAAATCCGAATCCGGCTGTGGGTAGTACGGCGGCCAGCGGACCGGCGGATAGAAAGCACCAGAAACCCAATTGTATCAACAGGGCGTATATGATGCCGATCAGTGTTATCTGACCCAGTGTCGTTTTATGGACGCCGCACAATTGCAGCATAAGATCTCCGTCGCGGGAAGGAGTCATTGCATCATCCCGTTTGCTGCGCATTCCCGTACGCAAGAGTTGCCGGAAACCGCCTTGGCGTTTTTTTTCACTTTGGCAACGGTTACGCTTAGTTCGCTCATGGAAAAGGGGTTATTGAATACGTCGTCCAGAATGCCGATGGAAAGGGAGACAAGTTCGAAGTGTCCCTTTATGCCATCCCGGCCGGTCCCTACAATGAAGCCCCGTTCGCGGTCTTCTTCGTTGTAATATTCGGGAATTTCTTTGGCAAAAAAATCGATGGCACTCTGGCAGATGGGGGCAATATGGTCCGGCCCGGCAATAATAACAAAATCATCGCCGCCTACGTGGGCCAGCAGATCATTATTTTCGCCATGTATTTTTAGGGCTTCAGAAAGGACTTTAGCTGTGAGCCGGATAATGCGGTCGCCATTTTCAAATCCGTATACGTCGTTGTACACTTTGAAATTATCCAGATCCACATACGCCAGGCTGGTGGAAGCTTTTTCTTTGGCCAGTCTTTCAATGGTGGTTTCTATTGCCACATTTCCAGGCAGTCCGGTCAACGGATTGGCACCTTTAGCAAGTTCAAGCTGTACCTGGGCCATCGTATCAAGCATCCGCTGCACGGAGAGCAGGCCGTAGAGGTCGCCGTTCCGGGTTACCACGATATCATCGTACAATTTGTCGTCGGGCCTTTTCATCGCCTTTCTGGCGACATCTTCCAGGGCTTGATCAGCTTCCACCTGAAGAAAGTCCGTATCCATAAGTTTGGCAATGGGGCGGTTCATGTAGAGCGCCAGCCCGAACTGCGTACTCAGCTGGTCATCAAGCGTATATTTCATGATCAATCCCACTGGTTTCAGGTTGCTGACAACCACTACCTGACTTAAGGGGGCCTGGTCATGCAGCATATCCTGTATCCGGCTGACAGGGGTTTCCGGGCTGACTGTACAGGCCGGGACCGCGAGATCACCAACCGGAGACCTGCAGATTGCCGTGTTGGCACAGGCCATCGTGTTTTTTTCCTGCGGATTGTCAGGAAGCAGGCAGGATGACTCCGTAAGGATTGTCCCTTTGCCCGCGTAGACGCCCATGGAGGTTAATTTTCCCAATTCCAGTGGGGAATTGATCCCTTCCACAATAAGTTTTGCGTTGATTACTTCGGAAATAGCCAGCAACTCTCGGATAAGCAGAGAGCTGCTGGAGTTGTCGACTACTCCCTGGGCAGGCAAACGAAGCTTGATGCATTCCGGGCGCAACTGGGTGAGCAGATGTAATTTAAGCGTTTCAACATTCAGATTATCCAGCCCGATGGAAAACCCCTGTTTTTTAATTTCTTGGAGTTGTCGAACAATCTCCTTGCCGTGAAATCCGTTGAGCGTGTCCGTGACCTGCAGAACAACGTTTTTTGCTTCAAGATTCAATTCGGACAGTTTTTGCAGCAGAGGGTCCGGGGAGAAGTTTTGTTGCAAAGCTTCGGGGTGAAGATTGAGGAAAAGCCGTTGTCCTTCATTCAGACAGGGCGCATTGTCAAGAGACTGAATAAGACAATTCTGGTTCAGTTCAGAGATCAGGCCTGTTTCAACGGCAAATAGGAGGAGAGATTCCATCCGCTGAAAGTTACTTGCCTGGGGGAGAGAGAAAACAGCTTCCCAGCCCAGGACATTGCCGTTGCCCAGTTCCACAAGCGGTTCCAAAGTCTGTGGTATGTTTTTTTCGTCCAGGATGCATTTAAGTTCTTCATGCAGGGGCAGGTAAGTGGACTCCATTGGAGTGGCCATATGCTGCATGGCATCTGAAATAGCCTTAAAAATGGTATGTTCGGCATTATCCGGCCGCTTTGTATGGATGGTGGAGCAGCCCATTTCTATTTCAAGCAGCAATCCGATTTCGGCAAAAGAAAGGTGCAGGTTGTCTCTGACGCACAGGCGGAGTAATCCGGCTCCTTTGAGAAAATCAAGTTTGTACCTGGAGTCCAGTGAAAAAAACATCAGAACGGAGTGCACCCCGATCCGCTGCCCGAAGAGCATGGATGCAAAGGGCAAAAATCCTGGAGCCTTGCTGACACATTCTTGAGCGAATTGTTTGACGACCTCAAAGCGTAGTTCTGAATTGGCAAAGCTGTTGCCCTGCAGAAAAGGCCGTACGCTGAGGAGGATGCAGCCGAGCAGGTCTGTTTGCTTGAGTAAAGCGAGTTGAAACAGCTTTTCTGCACCTGTGGAGTTGAGAAAGAAATCTTTTCCCTGGATCAGAGACTCTTCAGATTGCACGTAACGTAGTCGGGGAGAAAAAAATTTTTTTAATTTCATAAATAATCCGAAAGCATGGATGACATAGGGTTAGTTTTTGTCATCGTCTGCGTACTCCCAGGATATTCGGACGAATTCATGTTCTTTTCTGATGAAGGCATTGACTATATCGGGGTCAAAATGACTTCCGGAGCCCTTCATTATGATTTCTTTGGCTTGAAGGTGCGAGCTTGAATTTTTGTAAATGCGCTTGCTTATCAGAGCATCATACACGTCAGCCAAAGCCATCAGTCTTCCGGAAAGAGGAATTTCATGCTGCTTCAAGCCACGGGGATAGCCGCTTCCATCCCATTTTTCATGGTGCGTATAGGCTATTTCTTCAGCAAGTTGTATCAACGGGTCCGGTCCGAGCTTGTTCTGCGTATCTCGAAGAACATTGCGCCCGAACACAGCGTGTTTTTTTATTTCGTCAAATTCTTCAGGAGTCAGCCTGCCCGGCTTGAGGAGAATTGCATCCGGAACGCCGATTTTTCCGATATCATGCAGCGGGGCGGCTTTATACAGCATATCAATATATGAGTCTGTCAGTTGGGTGCCAGGGTGATCGGATTCCTGCAGCTGTCTGGCCAGAGTCCGGACGTAATGCCGGGTACGCATAATATGCGCGCCGGTTTCATGGTCCCTGGTTTCAGAAAGTGAGGCCAGACTGGCAATGGCCACATCCTTGGACAATTCCACCGTGGAAGCGGTTTTTTTGCGTTCTGTAAGAACAGCGTAAACAATGATTCCCGTACTACTGAGCACGATAAGGTATATGTGCACCAGCAGGGTGGACTGCTGTTGGACAGTGTTTTCAAAAGGGCCCATGCCATGGAACGCACCGATAAAAGCACAAATACCAACCAAAAATTGGAATGTGAAAAGCGTGCAGGAAGAAAAACGCAGAGCCGCCCAGAGAAAAAAGGGAGTGAACAGAGAAACAAGCGGATATCCGCTCAGCAAACCGCTATTGGTACGAAGGAAAAACAGCCAGCTCATAAGCACTGAACAGCCTGTGATGAGAAAAAACTCCAACAGCTCAGAACGGGGAGGGCATAAGCTGCGTCCGGCAAGAGTTCGTAGCCAGCCCCAAAAAGCAGGAGCACCGATGATGATACCGGCCGCGCAGGATACGATCCAGTTGATGCAATAGGGCATGAGGGCGCTGCCGGAAACCTGCGTAAAGGAAGCAAAGCAAAGCGTTGCCGCCAAACCGCTGCAGGCTGCTCCTGCCGGCGTGGCTGCAAATACAAAAATCAGTGCATTATTAGTAGATGCAAAGGGTGCTTCTTCGGAAGCTATGAGCTGGAACAGTTTATATGTCAGAAAAATTCCAAAGCAGTCGCTGAAAGAGAGCGCAATGGCAGGAATCAAGGGAAGGACAGTCAGCCTGACAAGACAGTCCGTTACCAGAAGCCAGGGCAGGGCCCCCGATCCCTGAGTCAGGAACACGGCAAAACCAAACCCGATCGCCGGCCAGATAAGAGGAGACCAGCCCGTGCTGGCACCGCAAAGAATGCCAAAGCGGCATACGCACCAGAACCCCAAAGCGGGCAATATGTAGCCGAGTAGGGAAGCTACCCTGCTCCTGTGCACTACATTATAAGGGAAAAAGGAGGCATAGTTGAGCAAATTCACTCCGTTAGCAATAGAATGTCAGTCGCAGACCGTTTGCTGCAGCTCGACAACAGGGATTTTTACGATATAAATGTTACGGAACAGTGAAGTTTTGGTAACTGTCTCGACATGTCGGTTTCTTGCCGAGGCAGTCGTTTTTCTTGATTTGGCTTGAAATTTGCTGAAGTTACAGGCGCAGGTAGAATTTGCCGCCGCCTGCCCCGGAACCGGAAAACGGGTTCATGTGGTCGCAGTATGCAATAGATTTTATGACAAGTGTGCGAAAGCAGAGTACTTCATTATATACTCGACAAAGACTAAGGATAGAACATGATGAGGACTGCCAACAAAATACTTTCTGTTTTACTTGGCATGATGATATTTTTTAGCCTGCTGCTTTCTGCTCCAATGGCTCATTCGGCACTGCGTCCGCAGTATATGGCGGATAAAGTGGTCAGGATGTGGTTTCACCGGCACGAAGGAGCCCAGGTAGAAAAAATGCTCTCGTTTCTGGCGCATGATGATCTTGCAGAGTTATATCAACTGGTTGAAGCACATCCCCTGGTGCAGGAAATCCGTGATTACCAGCATGGTGACTTTAATCTGCGCCTCTATTACGGCCTTCGTCAGGTTTTTTTTGACGAACTGCGTTATCATTGATTCTTCCCGGCTGATAATTTCTTCTTGCCTGCCACTGCTTCTTTGTGCAAAAAACGTCGTAACGGGAAGCGGATAAGCGTTTCATTCGGGTTAGTACCTCATGGATAGGGAGCGTTGGCCCGAGTACTTGAGGTTCTGACCGCCGGAAGCGCATTCAAGTCAATGAATCTTTTTTCCGCGGAGACGCCTTTTTTCCGTTGTAATGCCGCTGGTCTTTCCCTGTGAAAATGGAATGATCCGGCCCGGATGACATCGTCCGTTGCATGAGTCCCTTAACATCTTGTTCCCGTTTCAACTCCCTCCCTTGCTGGTTGGAAAGCCCAATGACAGGCAGTTTATTAACTGAAAAACGAATTTCGGCGCTCATAGCGGTTCTTTTGGCGGTTTTGGTTCTTATCGCCTATGGTTCCATGCTGCAAAACGGGTTTGTGCCCCTTGATGACGTGCTTTATGTGCAGGGAAATGACCATGTTTTGCAGGGGCTAACCTGGGAAAGCATCAAATGGGCGTTTACCACCACTGACGGAGGAAACTGGCATCCGCTGACCTGGCTGACGCATATGTTCGACGCGCAGCTGTTTGGTAACGACCCGTTCGGCCATCATATCGGTAATCTCCTGCTGCATTGCGTAAATACCTTGCTGGTATTTTTCTGTTTTCTGAAAATGACTGGCGCACACTGGCGTAGCGCTGCGGTGGCGGCGTTATTCGCCGTGCATCCCATGCATGTCGAATCCGTGGCCTGGATATCAGAGCGCAAGGACGTGTTGTGTGCGTTCTTTTTTTTGCTCGGGATACTGGCCTATAATCACTACGCCCGATGTCCGCATATCAGTCGCTACTTGATTGTAGCCGGATGCCTTGGGCTTGCTTTGTTATGCAAACCCATGGCGGTGACATGTCCTTTTGTGCTACTGCTGCTGGATTTCTGGCCTTTGAATCGCGTACGGGACAATAATGCTCCGGCAGCAATGCCGCAGGCGCATCCATTAAAGCTTGTGCTGGAGAAGCTCCCGCTTATTGCTCTTGTTGGACTGTTTTGCTGGATTTCTTTGACGGCTCAACAGCAGAATATGGCGATGAGTGATTTGTCCATTATCCCTCTCGAGTTACGTGTTAAAAATGCCATGGCGGCTTATGTGGATTATTTAGGTCTGGCATTTTATCCGAGCGGCTTGAACGCACTGTATGTATATTCATACGATATTTCTACGACATATGCTTTAGGGTGCGCGGTTTTAATTCTCTGTATGCTTCTGGCTGCGCTGCTTTGTGCCAAGCGAGCACCTTATCTTCCTGTAGGACTGTTCTGGTTTGCAGGAATGCTGGTCCCAGTTATCGGAATTATTCAAGTGGGCATGCAGGCCAAAGCGGACCGATACGTCTATTTACCATACATCGGACTGTATCTGCTCATAGTCTGGAGCATAAGTGCTTTTATTTCATGGCGTCCAAAATTGAAATCAATAGCTGCCGTTATTTTTTCGATAGTAATAATTGTATTTGTTGTAACAACACAGCATCAGATAAAAACCTGGAAAGACGGTATCACCTTATTTAAACGTATGCTGGAAGTTGATCCCCATAATGACATAGCATTATATAACCTTGGTGGGCAGTATTATACTCTTGAACGCTATAAAGAAGCTGTAAAAGCACTTGAGTTATACTTTAAAATTGACCCATGGAAACCTCACGCTCTTCAAATGTTGACAGATGCCCTTGTCGAGTTAAAAGAATATGACAAGGCAATGAAGTATATGAAGTATCTTATTGATGTCATGCCTGAAGATAGCGATAGCATTTCCAAATTATCGTACATATCTTTGATGCGAGGTGAAGTAAAGTATTCCATTGATTTATTTCACGTCGCCAATGAACTTGGAAAGGACGACGATTTAGCACAGAAGCGTAAATCATCCTTTGTGGCTCTTATGCTCGAAAGAGCTTCAAAGCAAGATTGGAATGCCAGAGCTGACTATTATACTGGAGTCTTGTCGCTTGATCCAACAAATGCTCAGGCTCTATTTGCACTGGCACAACTGAAATTCCGACAAGGCGATGTTTCAAAAGCCATTTTTTATCTGGTGCTGGCCAAAAAGTACGCTCCGGATCTTGTCCAGGTTCAAAATCTGTTGCAGGACTTGCTGAAACGACTGGACAATGACGAGAATGCTATTGTTTTACGGCAGATAGCCTGGGCTCTGGCTACTGATCCGAGTCAAGCCCGGCGTGACGGTGAAACGGCATTGAAGTTCGCGATACGTGCCATTTTTTTGCAGGGGAAGGAAAATGCACTCACTGCGGATGCTCTGGCCGCTGCTTTGGCGGAAACCGGCCATTTTGGTGAAGCGCAACGGACTGCCGACAGGGCGGTTTCCCTGGCGGAAAAGTCCGGCGATAATCAATACGCCAATGAAATCAGAAAGCGCCAGGCTTTATACTTGGCGAATCAGCCCTACCATACGTCTCCCTAGCGGTATCTATTTTTTCTGATACTTTTAGATCTTTTTTTAGGCTTCTTTGCCTAACATATCGACAACTCAACTTTTTCTTTTTTTGTTTCCCCTTTCAGTGCCGAAAAACGCCACAGGCTTGCCTTAAAATATGCGAATCCTGTTGCCATAGGCGTATTCTGCTTTTATAACGAAAATCCAGTATGTCCGAAAATTTTAGGCAAAAGGGGAAAGGCATGTCTCATAAGAAAAAGGATAAGAAAAAGAATTATGACGAGGAAAGGCAGGATTTCAGCTGGTATGGCGGGGTAGATGAGGGCGATTCGGTGCTCGGGTTGAAAAAAGACATCATTCGTCACGTGGTGTCCACACTGGGCAGTGATTATGCTCGAAAAAGCAACTACAACTATTACCTTGCGTTAGCCTATTCCGTTCGCGACAGGTTGATCGACAATTGGATTAAAACCCAGCGCTCGTATTATGATGATAAAGCCAAGCGGGTGTACTACCTTTCCCTGGAGTATTTGCCCGGAAAGTCTCTGCTGAACAATCTTTACTGTTTGGGAATTTATGAAACGGCCGTAAAGGCAATGGATGAGCTGGGTTACAGCCTGGATGAACTTGTGGAAGAAGAATGGGATGCGGGTCTGGGCAACGGCGGATTGGGGCGTTTGGCTTCCTGTTTTTTGGATTCAATCGCAGCTTTAGATATTCCCGGATACGGGTACGGCATCCGTTATGATTACGGCATGTTTCACCAGACCATTGTCAACGGTGAACAGGTGGAGAAATGCGATAACTGGATGCGCAGGGGCAACCCCTGGGAGTTTGACCGCGGCCAGTTTCTCACCAGCGTCAAATTTTACGGCCACGTGTATGAGTACACTGATGCTGCCGGACGGTTGCGACATCAGTGGGTCGACGCGCAGCAGGTCATGGCCATGGCCTGCGATATGCTCGTGCCCGGGTTCGAAAACGAGCGCGTCATTAACATGAGGCTTTGGTCGGCGCATACGGATGCGGAATTCGATCTGGGATTTTTCAACCAGGGGAATTACATCGGCGCCGTGGAGGAAAAAGTCAGGGATGAAAACATTTCCAAAGTGCTTTATCCCAGCGAACAGGTGGAAGAAGGACGCGAACTGCGCTTGAAACAGCAGTATTTTTTTGTCGCAGCCACCCTGGATGACATTCTCAGGCGCTTTAAAAAGCGGAATAAAGATTTTTCAAGCTTGCCGGATAAAGTAGCCATTCAGCTAAACGATACGCACCCCAGCATCGCCATTCCTGAGTTGATGCGTTTGCTGGTGGATGAGGAGTTTGTCGAATGGGATGTGGCCTGGGAAATTTGTCGACAAACCTTTGCCTACACCAACCATACGCTTTTGCCGGAAGCGCTGGAAACCTGGCCTGTGGAGATGCTTGGCCGGGTTTTGCCGCGACATCTGCAGATTATTTATGAAATCAACCGGCGCTTTTTACTGGAAGTGGAAGAACGTTTTCCAGGCGAAGAAGGCATGAAGGCAAGGCTGTCGCTTATTCAGGAATGGCCGCATCGTCGCGTACGCATGGCCCATCTCGCCATTGTCGGTAGTGCCTCCGTCAACGGTGTTTCTGCAATGCACTCCGAGCTTGTCAAAAAGCAGGTGTTCCATGATTTCGACCAGTTATATCCGACATTGTTTAACAACAAAACCAATGGGGTAACCCCTCGGCGCTGGTTGAAACAGTCCAACCCCCTGCTGGCCGGTTTGCTGGATAAAGAAATCGGGAAACAATGGGTCTGTGACCTGGACATGCTTAAGGCACTTGCTCCCATGGCATCAAACGCGGACTTCCGAAAGCAGTGGCTGGAGATAAAACAAGCGAACAAGGAACGGCTTGCCTCTTACATAAAGCGGAAAGTGGGGATAGAGGTAAACACAGCAAGCATGTTCGATGTGCACGTCAAGCGCATGCACGAATATAAGCGTCAGTTGCTCAATGTCTTGCACGTCATAACACTGTACAATCGCATTCGCAGCAATCCTGAAGGCAGCTACGTTCCCCGGACGGTGATGTTCGGGGGCAAGGCAGCTCCCGGATATTTTATGGCCAAATTGATAATTCGGCTCATCAACGGCGTGGCGGATGTGGTAAATAACGATCCGGTCATGAATGAGAGGTTGAAAGTCGTCTTTCTCCCTAATTATTGCGTATCGCAGGCTGAAAGGATCATACCAGCCACCGATCTTTCCGAGCAGATTTCCACGGCCGGTTATGAAGCCTCCGGGACGGGCAATATGAAATTCGCCCTGAATGGAGCCTTGATAATGGGAACTTTGGACGGTGCCAACATCGAAATGCTCGAGGAAGTTGGTGAAGACAATATGTTTATTTTCGGCCATACGGCGGATGCGCTGACAGAGTTGCGCGAACGGGGTTACAATCCGTGGTACTATTTCGACAATGATAGCGAATTGCATACCTGCCTGGACCAGATAGTTGGTAATCACTTTTCACCCGAAGACCCAGGTCTGTTTCAGCCGATTTTCGATGCGTTGCTGTATGGCGGCGACCATTACTTTTTGCTGGCCGACTACGCCTCATACATCCGCTGCCAGGATGAGGCCTCGCGTATTTTTCAGGATCCTGACCAATGGGCGATCCGTTCAATTATGAATACCGCCAATATGGGAAAATTCTCCAGCGACCGGACCATACGTGAGTATGCGAAGGAAATCTGGAATGTGGTTCCGCGCCAGGATTGGTGCATGAGTCCTGAATAACGGATTTGAGGCTACGGTTCCCCAAGCATGCAGTGGGCATGCTTGGGGATTTTTTAAAGGAACGCAATAACGAGTATTAGACAAGTTGCAAGGATATGAGGGCAATTGATCAGGCTGAAATATACAAATTTGTTAAACAGATAACTCGCTTTTATCTAAATTGCAAAAAAAGAAAGCCTTTGGATACATTTTGTAGTGATCAAAAAACTTGCGTGTATTTGACGAACGCCTTGTAATATAAGCTCATTGCCAAGAGGGCTTCAAACGGTTGATCGATGGCGACAGCCAATTCTTAAGCATCACCCCTCCGGAAGCGATCTCAAGTTGCTCCTGGAAGAATTGCAGGCCTTTTTTTGAAGTCTTTATTGCTTTCCCGTATTAACTCGGTAATTTTTTTATATAATTTTATTGGTCTGGGGGGGGATCATAGTAACTAAATTCTTTTCTTCTGATCTCAGCTCAGGTATATTCTTGCACTTGATGTTGCTCGTGCTTAGGGTTTACAAAGCGATACGTTTTATACCTGAGCAGGTTGATTGGCCGCGCCGGACAGAGGTAGGCAGTGAATGGTACGGAAGACTGTATAGTGTCTTTACCATTGGTCTCTGCTGTTAGTCCTGCGGTCTCCGAGGCCGGTGGAAAAACGAGGAGATCTCATTCTGCGGCCGGTTTTGAAAGTGAAACGAGGAAAACAATCAGATGAAAGTGCATAGAAATGCTGAGGGGAACCTGTACGTAATGATATCAGACATACCGCGGAGTGATCGCGAGCCCTTTCGTCAATGGCTTGATGATCAGAGCATTCCCAGGCCGGATGTCCCATCCCAGAAGCAGGAAGATGTCGCGTATTGGGAAGATTACCAACAATGGCTTCAAAGCAAAAAACCTACCTTGGGTTGATCCAGACAACCATTGCCTGCGTCACATGCTGCCGAATCCTGCAATTATTTTTCCCACCCGGTGTTTGATGGCAATCAATCCCGTCTGACCACGTAAAGCAGTCTGCAAATTATTCAGGATTCGTTAGGCCCTTGCATTTGAAGATTTTCTGACCAGATGTTTCCATAAAAGCAAAGGCGGTGTTTTACGCCGCCTTTGCTTTTGGTAACTTGTGGCTTTAACCACCTAGCAAACCTGGGCTGACACAGCCGCTGTCCCGCTCGGATACGGCTCCCAGATCCACCGGGCATTCCTGTTCCAGGCGTCCCAGAATCCCGTCAATTTCCCGAATATGGGACTGAAGTAGATTCAGGTTTGCCCGTGTCTGCACCTGGTTGGCTGAGTTGCTGTTTTTAAATGCAACCATCGTATCATGCATACGAGATTTCCAGGTGTCGAGCTCTTGTTCGAGCCCTTTGCAATGATTCTGCACAGCGATTTTCACATCAGTAGAACAGCCGTCAATACCCGTACAGCTGGGGCAAGGGCCGGGATAATCTGAATTAGCCATAACAACCTCCTCAGAGCATTGCTTCAGGGTTGGAGAATTTCATCCTTTTAAAGTAGGAAAAAAAATTATTTTGTAAAGTGGGTGGCGAGTCTTTTTGGCGGCAACAATTCAGAACCTATTACGGTTGAAGAAGATTTGGAATGGACAAGCGACCATAATCTGAGGACAGGTTCAGTTAGAGTAGTTTGTAACTTTCTGGAATAGTTTTGTTTTATAGAATAAAAAAAGGGGGACATAGTTGTCCCCCCGAGCTTGATCAGAAATGATACAAGAATATTAAATATTATAAAGTTTATCTCCAGGAATGATCCGGATGTCGGATTGCTGGAGAATTTCTATGGCCTGGTCCGTACGGTCAAAGCGGAAGATCAGAATGGCATTGGCTCCGCTTTGCTGGACAAAGGCGTACATGTACTCGACATTTATACCTTTGGAACTCAGCGTGTCCAGAATGTGGCTCAAGCCTCCGGGTTGATCCGGAACTTCCACGGCGACCACAGTTGTACGGCCGACGGTGAAACCGTGTTCTTTGAGCACGGCTTTGGCTTTTTCATAGTCAGTTACAATCAGCCGCAGAATGCCGAAGTCGGAAGTGTCCGCCAGAGAAAGAGCACGGATATTAACGCCTGCTTCGGCGATGACACGAGTCACATCGGCCAGCCGGCCTGCTTTATTTTCTAAAAAGATGGAAATCTGCTCAACTTTCATACTCTCCTCCTAGGTTGAGAGTGTCACGAGTTGCGTACGTACTGAGCTATTTGCGCAAATCAACTACGCGGACGGCCTTGCCCACGGAACGTTCGATGGAATGCGGTTCCACAAGTTTAACCTTGGCGCTGACGCCGAGGAATTCCTTGATAGTCGAGACGAGTTTCTTTTCAAGTTTCTGCAGCCCTTTGATTTCATCGGTAAACATGCTTTCGTCCACTTCAACTGAAACTTCAAGCGTGTCCAGGTTGCCCTCGCGTTTGACAATGATCTGGTAATGGGGAGCAACGCCCTGCGTCTCGAGCAGTATGCTTTCGATCTGCGAGGGGAATACGTTGACGCCGCGTATGATCAACATGTCGTCGCTACGGCCCTTCATCCGCCGGATCCGGACATGGGTGCGGCCGCAGGGGCAGGGTTCGTAGTTCAAGGAAGTGATATCCCTGGTTCTGTAGCGCAGCAGCGGGATGCCTTCTTTCGTCAATGTGGTGAACACAAGCTCGCCGGTGGAGCCTGGAGGTAAAGGCTCGCCGGTTACAGGGTCGACGATTTCAGGCAGGAAATGATCTTCGAAAATATGCATTCCATCATGAGCGGTGTCGCACTCCATGGCGACGCCCGGTCCCATGATTTCGGACAGACCGTAAATATTCAGGGCTTTGATGCCGGTCTTGTTTTCGAGGTCCTTGCACATTTCGTCAGTCCAGGGTTCGGCGCCGAAAATACCAATGCGCAGAGGCAGATCCCGGATATTGATGCCGGCTTCCAAGGCGGTTTCCTGCAGAAAGAGCATGTAGGATGGCGTGCAGCAGATGGCATGCGGACCGAAATCTTTGAGCAGAACGACCTGGCGCTTGGTGGCGCCGCCGGAGACGGGGACAATGGTGGCGCCCATTCTTTCCGCGCCGTAGTGCAGGCCGAGTCCGCCGGTAAACAACCCGTAGCCGTACGCATTATGCAGGATTTCTCCGGGTTTCAGTCCCGCGCACATCAGCGAGCGGGCGACGCAATCTGCCCAGACATCCAGATCGCGTTTGGTGTAGCCGACCACTGTGGCCTTTCCCGTGGTGCCGCTGGAGGCGTGCAGGCGGACGATATTTTCACGCGGCACGGCGAACAGGCCAAAGGGATAATAATTCCGCAGGTCCTGTTTTTCAGTGAAAGGCAGAAGTTTGACGTCTTCCAGGCTGCGGATATCCGCAGGCGTGATGCCAAGTTCCTGAAATTTCTTTTTGTAAAAAGGAACGTTGGCATAGACCCGCGAAACCTGGTTTTGCAGTCGTTTCAACTGCAGGGCTTCCAGTTCTTCCCTTGGCAGGGTCTCCATTGGTACGTCGAAAATCATTTATTTTTCCTCGCTTGTTTCTGAAAAGGCCGTCAACATACGGTCTTTACCCTTAGTAGTTAGCCCCAATAGGTGAACAGGGTCAAGAGACCTTATAAAACGAGCGTCTCATGGGATAGATCGCGCAATTTTGCGCGCTCCTGATCGAATATCTGTTCCAGTGCGGCAATGGACGTCTGCAAAGAGTACAATTCTTTTTCCCGCTGGGTGATATTTTCAAAGTACGGCTCAAAAATGTCACGAAGCTCGCGAAAGATGGCTGCAGGCTGTGAACTGAGGCGCTGGTCCAGTTCGGCCTGAAATTGTTCTTCGCCTTTTGTCAATGCGGCACGGAACGTACGCAATAGTTTTTTACGTTTGAAGGTAAGTGTATTAACGGCAAGCAGTGCTCCCATGGCCGCGACGACACCTCCGGTGACATCGAAGAGAACCATGTTGGTGGCTGCGGCTATCACCGCGCCGATGGCCGTGATCAATCCGCCGAGCATGGCCTGGTCTCCGATTTGCTTCAACCCTTCCGGGCGAACACGTTCGCTCAAGGTCGGGTCCTCTGTCATTCGGCGCAAATTCACCAGGACCTCTGCAATGACCTCCAGACGCTGCCTGGCAAGGGTGGAAACTTCGAGTCCGGAGGCGCTCAACGTCGGATTGGCCTGGCTTTGTTTCAATTCGCGCATCAGGCCTTCCATACAACGGATAATATTCCCGGAGACCTGGGTTTCCCCGGCTTTGGCCAGCAATTCTGTCTCCCGAAGCAACTTATCGCCGAATTGCGCGTTGAGTTTCTCCACCCAGCCCTGAAAGGAATTCTTGCCGCTAAACAATCCTTTGAAGCTGTTGCGGGCCAGGTTGAAGACCGACAGCCCCTCATCGAACTCCGCGTACAGGTCATCCGCATGCTTTTTGTAAGCAAGCAGCAGGCGCAGCTGCAGGTCGGCAAGTTCGTTCTGGGCGTTTTCCTGGCCTCGTTTCAGGGCTTTTCCAATATTTTCCTGCTGCTCCTTGTCAATTTCCAGAGCAGTGGACCAAAGCTCCAGTTCGGCTTTTACTTTTTCCAGGGCTGTTTCTGCGGAGCCGAGCAGGGATTCCATTTTAAGAAAATAATGCGACCCGCTGGTGACAGCCTCGCGGATAAATCCTGTCACGGCTTCCATACCGCTGTCCGGCGCGTTATCCAGGGCTTTTTTGGCGGAAACAGGAAAAATTCGTGGCGATTCGATACCGCGTTCTTTGGCCAGAGCCGCTACGCTTGTTATGTTGACCCGCAGTTCTTCCTCCGTACCGCGATCCGCCTGCTGGAGAACGAAAATGATCTTTTTGTGCCATTCGTGATGAATTTTTTCAAAAAGTTCCCAGGAGGTTTTGGCATAGGGATTCAAAGCGGGAAATACGAACAGTCCCAGGTCGCAGAGCGGAATAAACCGTTCGGTGATTTCCTGGTGGTGCTCCATGATGCTGTTGGTTCCGGGAGTGTCGACGATGGATACTTCCTTGAGAATGTCATGGGGCAAGCCGATTTCCTTGACCTTCTCGCGAACGATTTTTTCATAGGGGTCGGGTGAATACACAATCTTCAATATCGCATCGGTGCAGGGATCCGGCGCCACGGCAGTGACAGTCTGCCCGAGCAACGCGTTGATAAAACTGCTTTTTCCGGATTTGACCTCACCCATGACCACAAACAGGAAAGGCGTGTTTACGTTTGTGACAAGGCTTGAAGTCAGTTCTTTCAGCTCCGCGTTCCCCGTATGTACTGCAAGTTCGTGGAGATTGGTCAGGTGACCTGCGAGCGTCTCTTTAAAACTGCTCAGGCTCTGGCGCAGGAGATTGCTTGCCATGTATGAGATACTCCTTGACGTTATCTGGTCCGGGACTGTAGCACCAGACGGCCCGGGAAGCAAAAAGAAACAGCCCCCTTAAGCGGGGGAAAATAACGCCGGCAGGCGTTGTAAAGCCATTTTATCCGGGCTTCTTGCCCCTGGTGGCTTGCTTGTTGCCTATGCCAAAGTATGCTAGCTGGGTTGGGTTACGATCGTTAATAGTTAGTCAAAAACAGGAGGCGTCATGGAATTTGAGCAACTGGTTCTGTCCAACAGAAGCTACAGGCGTTTTCAGGAAAATGAGGCTGTTTCCCTGGAAACCTTGCGGAAATTGGTTGAACTTGCCCGCAATACGCCATCTGCCGCTAATTTGCAGCCTTTGCGTTATGTGCTTTCCTGTACGCCGGAGATGAACGGACGTATTTTTGATACTCTGGTCTGGGCGGCGTATTTCAAAGACTGGAAAGGTCCTGTTCCCGGAGAACGACCGGCTGCATATATTGTGATTTTGGGTGACAAAGAGGTGGCCAGCCGTATAGACTGTGATCATGGCATCGCAGCGCAAACCATTCTGCTCGGCGCCGTTGAGAAGGAACTGGGCGGCTGCATGCTGGGCGCCATCGATAGAAAAAAACTTCAAGAAACTCTGAAGCTTTCGGAGCAGTACGAGATCAAGCTTGTCCTGGCTCTGGGAAAGCCCGCGGAAACGTCCCTGGTGGAACCGCTTGGTCCGGATGGCAGCATTCGCTATTACCGGGACACGCAAGGGGTGCACCATGTACCCAAACGCGGACTGGACGAGCTTATTTTGGGCACTTATGCGTGACCGCTCATCAAGGCGGAAAAAAGGGTAATGATGCAAGACGAAAAAAAGTTTTCCACCATCAGTGCGGTGGATAAGGCCAAACTCGTGGCGGACTGGCTCGAGGAAAAGCAGGGTGGAGACATTCTGGCCCTGGATGTCAGGAAAATCAGCAACGTTGCGGACTCCATGATTATTGTCACCGCCAAAAGCCTGCCGCATGCGCAGGCTCTGGGGGATTACGTGCTGGATTGCTGCGGCAGGGAAAAAATCGAATATCTGGGAATGGAAGGCTACAAGAACGGTCAGTGGATTCTGGTGGATCTCAATGACGTGGTTGTCCATGTTCTGCTTAACGATGTTCGGAGTTTTTTCAATCTGGAAGGCCTCTGGTCCAAAGCTAAAGTGATTAAGGGCGCAGGCCAGGACGACACCGACTCATCCGGTGAATGTGATGCAAAAGGCGACGAGGAGTCCGAATAATCATGCAGGAGAGCAAAAAACCCGTTGAGCCGGTGAGACCCTCTTCCATTGAACTGGTCTACATCTACGACTGTCCTTTTTGCGGACATCAGACCCCCCTCGTCAGTCCGACCCAACCGTCCATGGTCCAGTGCGAGACCTGCAAGTCCCATTTTCCCATTGTCCCGGTGGATGAAAAAACAGTTCACTTCATGAAAATCATTCTGGCAAACGGCAGGGCCGGTATAGACCCCGATTTTCTGTGACAGATACGCCGCAGCGCTTCCGGATTGCGCATCATACCATGCTCCAGTCGCGAGGCGGAGCAACGCGCGTGGCCATGCTGCTGCAGCATGGCCTGGTTGCCTGCGGCATTGAAAGTACGCACTCATTTGAAGCAGCAGAGGACGCCGGCGGGCAGGGCTTGCTGGATGCCGCGCCCTGGCCCAGGCGGCTGCATGCCATGCTGGTTCAAGGAGCTTCTCCCCATTTGCACACCAGCGGCAGCTGGGGAAGGTTGCTGCGCCTTTGCCGCGATTTTCCCGTACGAACGGTTATTACTTTGCACGATGCGTCCCTGTTGACCGGGGGCTGCCCCTATCCTTTGGATTGTCCGAATTTTGCTGCCGATTGCAAAGAACCTTGCCCGCGCAACTTTCCGGACTCCTCTGCCCGGAGAATCCGATTGCGTGAACTCCTGCAGCTGGTGGATCCGATACTCATCAGTCCGTCATCCTGGCTCAAAAATCTTGCTCGCGGTTCTTTGCAAGCAATGCCCGTAAAGGTGATTCCAAACGGTGTCCCCTGGCCGGAGGAGGATTTTGATAAGCTGCGCGCCAGGGAAAAGGCGCGTCTGGCATTCGGGCTGACGCAAAAGGCTCGGCTGGTGATTTTCGTGGCCCATGGAGGGACCCAGGCGGTCTACAAGTCCGGAGACGCCTGGCTGCGTATCTGGCAGAGCATTAAGCAACAGTCGCCCGATGCGGTGTGCTTTATGATCGGCGGCCGCAGTTCCGGACTGGAGGGGGAGCTGACGCACTGGCCCTATCTGGAACCCGCAAATCTGCGGGAGGTGATGCTGGCTGCGGATCTGCTCGTATACCCCACCCGTGCGGACAATCATCCGCTGGTAGTGCTTGAAGCCATGGCAGCCAAATGTACGGTGCTGTCCTATGCGGTCGGCGGCATCCGCGAACAGATTGAAGACGGGCAGACCGGGCGGTTGGTAGCCCCTGGAGATGAGGCGGCGCTGGTGGATGCAGCGGCATCCCTGCTCGGGACACGGGAAGGGCGTTTGCTGGCGGAAAACGCCTGGTCGCGCGGACGCAGCAGATTCAGCACGGACCGTATGCTTGCGGATTACCAGACGCTGTACAGCAAACTGGAAAAATCAGGGGAAGGTTGAACGTGGAACCCTATCGGATTGTCGGGCAGAAGTTGACGGCGCTTTCTCCAGGTCAGCGAGGGGAATTTCTGGATTGTGTGCTTGTACGCAACGACAACTGGTACGAGCTGGGTTTTACAGATGCCGAGGGGTGCCGTCCGCTGTGGCCGTATGCGCCCAAGGCACGTTATCTGCCCAACAAAGGCTGCTGGCATATCCGTCAGAATTTGGTGGAATTCCTGGTGCAGGAATCACCCATTATGGAGCTTCTTTTCGAGCTGCGCGGGTATTTGCTGGCGGGCCCCCCCGTACGGGATTGCGTCTGCCTGGACATTGGCCCGGGCACATCCGGAATGTTCGGTTTGTTCTGCGCGGCCTGCGGTGTCCGGAAAGTACTCTTCGCAGAGGCTGACCCGCGTGCCCTGGAGCTGGTACGGTTGAATATTGCCCTGAACAAATTTTCTCGGACCGAGTGCGTCCGTGCCGCGATATGCGGTCAAAGCGGTCTTGTCGGGTTCCGCCAGGATCCGGATATAAACGCCAGCATGCTTTGCCGGGAGATGGAAAGCGCCGGCACGAACGGCAAGGTTGTGGAAGTCGAAGCTCTGCGCCTTACGGATTTGTTCGGCAGACTGCAGCCTGATCCTGCAAAGCCCGTGTTGTGCAAAATGGATATTGAAGGCGCTGAGGTGGAATTGATTTCCGACATTGCCGACCTGGTCCGTACGTATCCCAAAAGCGTCTTTGCCGTAGCATCTTATCATCCGGTAGCTGGCGGCGAGAGCGCGGCTGTTCTGGAAAACGGACTGCGTAATACTGGTGAGGTGTACGTCAAAACTCTTTTCAAAGCCCATACGACAACCTTTGTGTCGCATGCGAACAACAGAGCCGTAAGAATTCTCCTGGATAAATACTGAGCGATTAAAGCAGTTTTGCTTTGAAATGGTATAATTGGGCTCTGCCCCAAACCCCGCCAGGGGGGGGGGACGCCTCCCTGGACCCGCGCGCAATTAAATTTATAATAGTATATAATACTGAATATTATTTTCAGTTAAATAGTTTTGGAGATTCTAAAGAACATTTTCCAAAAGGTTCTTTAGCCGCCGGAGGCCATACCATTTCAAAGTTGAAATGCTCTAGCTCGCCCGTGTTTTTCCCTGTTGGGGGACGCGGGCTTCGCAAGGCACGCCCACCTGGCAGAGCCCGCAGCTGGAGACCGGCTCGCCCAGCTGGTGGTCCCGCACATAGGGGGCCGTGATATTGGCAATGTACTCCAGACATTTTTGCTTATCATGCCCGTTGGGTGAGATGGCCTGGGCAGGACAGCGCTGGGCGCAGACAAGGCAGTTTCCCGTCGTATAATGCAGGCACCAGGCCGTATGCGAGGTGTAGAGGCGCGGAGTAGCCGGGAGGATGATTTTGGCAACCACCGAGCCCGTACGCATGGCCATGCCCCGCGGAGTGATCAATCCGTCGTTGATGCTGAACGTACCCAATCCGCAGGCATAGGCGGCGTGACGTTCGGACCAGGTCGAGGCATACCCGTATTGCGGCGAAATATCTTTGTGCCATTGGGACAGACGGGTCGGGGCGGTTGAGGGATAGCCGCGCCGGGTCAGTTCATCGGCCAGGTACGTGCGCAAGGCTTCATTGAGCAGCTCGCCGTCGCGGCGGACCAGGCTCCAGCGTAAACCAGGATACTGGTTCTGTCTCCGCTGCTCAATACGCGTTTGTTCCGTATGTGGCAGCACCCAGCTGATGACTGAAAGCTCCTCGGGACTGACTTCTTCATCGGGAAATGCCGCTGCAAAAGCCTGTTCCGGAAGCCAGTGAAAAGGGCCGATGTTGTCCTGAATGGTGTTGAACAATGGATCATTTCCGCGAGCGACGCCGACCAGGGGCGGATCGAAAAGAGGCTCGTCAAAAGTGGGACTGAGCGTATTGCGGTCCGGCGCTGTAACAAACTCGCGTATCAAACTCTCAACAAGGCTGAGATTCCCGGCGGCGTCGCTGGACATGGCTACCATCCTTTTCGCGCTATGGGCATCCTCCATCCCGTGCCAAAGGCGCGATCCGTCACTTTGAGCCCGGGCGGGGCCTGTTTGCGCTTGAATTCCGCGTTTTTCACCAGTTTAAGTATCTGATCCACCGTACTTTCGGCAAATCCTTCGGCTATCAGCTCGTCACGCGAGGCATGCTGCTCGATATGGCGCTCGAGGATGGCATCCAGCAGGTCGTAAGGCGGCAGGCTGTCCTGATCGCACTGATCAGGGCGCAGTTCAGCAGACGGCGGTTTTTCCAGCACGGAACGGGGAATGATCTCGCCCCGCTTATCATTAAGCCAGCGGCAGACGTCGTAGACCATAACCTTGGGCAGATCCGCAATCACTCCCAGAGCGCCCGCCATGTCGCCGTAAATGGTGCAATAGCCCACGGAAAGTTCGGATTTGTTGCCCGTAGTCAAGAGGATGGCTCCGGTTTTATTGGATATGGCCATCAGCAAATTGCCCCGGATCCGGGCCTGAATGTTTTCTTCGGTGACGTTCTTTTCCATTCCCGCAAACACCGGATGCAGCGTGCTGTCAAAGGATTTCATCAATTCGCCGATGTGCAGGGTATAGGTCTTTATGCTGAGGTGACGGGCCAGGGCCAGCGAGTCCGTAATGCTGCCTTTGCTGGAGTAGGGCGAGGGCATCAGCACGCCGGTGACATTGTCGGGGCCGAGCGCTTCCACGGCAATGGCTGCGGTCAAAGAAGAGTCAATGCCGCCCGAAAGGCCCAGTACGGCTTTGGAAAAACCGCACTTGCGGACGTAGTCCTTCAGCCCAAGGGTCAGAGCGTGCCAGGCCTGGCTTTGCGGGAGCGGGTCATCCTGGGCGATATTGCCCGACCAGTTTTCCAGGTCGACGAGCAGGACATCTTCGGCAAAGCCTCTGGCACGTGCGCACAGTTCGCCGGAGGGAGAAAAAGCCATGCTTCGCCCGTCGAAAAGGAGGTCGTCGTTACCGCCGATCTGGTTGGTATAGAGCATGCCGATTCCGTATTTCGCGGAGATTTTGGAGAGCATGGCCTCGCGGATGGCTCGTTTGCCGATGCTGAAAGGCGAAGCGGAAAGATTGATGACGGCATCCACATTGTGTTGTGCCAGCTGTTCGAGCGGATCATCCGCGTAATAGCGGTGCTCTTTCCAGAATTCTTTGTCGTTCCAGATGTCTTCGCAGATGGTCACGCCGAAGCGCTGTCCTTCGAGTTCAATGATGCACGGATCGCAGGGCGGATGCTGCAACGATTCTCCCGGTTCGAAATAGCGCCGCTCGTCAAAGACGTCGTAGGTGGGGAGCAGGCATTTATTGTAGCTTGTTTCAATGCGGCCGTTGCGTAACAGTACAGCCGAATTGAACAAAGGGCTGCCCACAGGGCCAGTGTTTCGGGTAGGCAGTCCGAGCAACAGGGGCGGCTTGTCGGCCAGATCCGCGGCCAGTTTTCGGGCTTCGTCCATGCAGGCCTCGGCAAAACCGTTTTGCAGCAGAATATCACGCGCGGGATAGCCGGAAACCGCCATTTCCGAGGTGACGCAAAGCTGCGCTCCAGATGCGGCAGCCACCTGCACGGCTTCGCGGATTCTGCGGCCGTTGCCTGTGATGTCGCTGACAGTATAGTTACATTGCAGAAGAGCTATTTTCAAAACAGACCTCGTATGCTTGTGTCGGGGCTGGTTTTATTGAAACAGTTCGTGAAAGCCCGCTTCCGCCAGAGCCCAGAACCCGAACAACAGAATGATCAGGCCGGAAACCCTTTTGATGAAAGGCATTTGGCGGGAAATCTTTTCGCTGAGCCAGACGCCGCCAAAGGCGATACCCGCCCACCAGATCATGGAACCGCAGAACACGCCCGTGATGACGGCCAGGGCGTGCCCGGCAGTCGTGTGCGTATGCCCCAGTCCGAACCCGGTGAAAATGGCCAGAAAGGCGATGATGGTCATGGGATTTGTCAGAGTCAGCAAAAAAATCGAGCTGAACGCGCCGGCCAGGTGGTGGTAGGAGCGTTCCACTTTCATGGGCGCGTACGGCGTACGTAAGGTGACAAAACCCATGACCAGAAGCAGAACACCGCCTGCGAATTGCAGCAGGTAACGGTGTTCCGTCAGATATTCTGAAACAAAGGAGAGGCCGAAAGCCGCGACTGCACCATAAAGCGCATCGCCAAGAGCTGCGGCCGTGCCGCTGAGCAGGCCGATCCACACCCCGCCGGAGAGCGAACGGTGCAGACAAAGCAGTCCCACCGGCCCAAGCGGCAGGGCGATGATCATGCCGATAGTCACTCCCTTGAGGAAGAGCAGGAGCATGATTTTTCCACCCCTCTGGTTTCCGGCTCATCAGGCGCATCAGGCCAGGAACGTGTCGACCATGCTGTAGAGACGTTCCGCCGGCTGATTAGCCAGCCATTTGGCTGCGCGGAGCGCTCCCTGTGCGAAATTCTCGCGCGTATGGGCCTGGTGGGTGACCTCGATACGTTCGCCCGGTCCCATGAAGTAGACCGTGTGCACGCCCACCACATCGCCGCCGCGGATGGTCTGAATGCCGATTTCCTCATGAGGGCGTTCGCCGATGATGCCTTCGCGGCAGCAGCAGGCTTTTTCCTTGAGATCCCAGTTCCGAGCCTCGGCAAGACATTGGGCCAGCTTCAGAGCAGTGCCGCTTGGGGCGTCTTTCTTTTTGTTGTGATGCAGTTCGACCATTTCCATATCGTACGTATCGCCCAGCATCCGGACCAGTTCCGGCAGCAGTTGCAGGAGTACGTTAATGCCGATGCTCATGTTGGGGGTCCAGAAGATCGGTACGGATTTGGCGCTTTCCGCAAGTTCTGCCTGCTGGGCTTCAGTGAGTCCAGTGGTACCGCAAACCATGGGATTGCCATGTCTGGCTGCGGCTTTGGCCGCCTGCACCGAGGCTTCCGGAGCCGTGAAATCAATGATGACCGCGCCAGGCGCCTGGGGCAGGACTTCATCCAGGGACGACCCGGCCGTGCAGACGAAGCGGTTATTGTCCGGCATGCATTGCGGCCGTTCCACAATGCCCGCCAGAGTGAGTTCGGGGTCCTTTTCCACGAGTCCGGCGATAGTGGAGCCCATACGTCCGGCCGCGCCGGTGATAACGATAGATACGCTCATATTTCCTCCTCCTGACGGGTACAACTTTGTCTGATTAATATTATCTGTCCGCCGTACCGGTACTTTCCGCGGGCAGCATGGCCAGAAAATCCGCCGCACTGATGACGGAAACACCGAGTTTTTCGGCCTTGTCCAGTTTGCTTTGACCCGGCGCGTCTCCGGCCACCACAAAGTCCAGTTTTTTGGAAACCGATTTGACCGCGGTGCCGCCATGGGCTTCGATGAGTTCCAGCCCCTGGTCTCTGGTCATGTCCGGCAGGGTGCCCGTGATCAGAATACGCTTGTCGGAAAGAGCTCTTGAAAGCGGTGCCTGGTCCGGGGCGGCATCCGCATTTTTGTCCGGCCAGAGGCCCAGTTCTTTGAAGCGTTCCAGCAACCGCTTGTTTTCCGGCAGATCAAAAAAATAGAGTATCGAATCCGCCACTTCCGGGCCGATGTCCTTGAGGCCCATGAGCCGGGTCTCAGTCGTCCGGGCAAGTTCGTCCAGATTATTGAATTCCTTGGCTAGAACCTTGGCTGTCTGCGCACCCACCAGCCGGATGCCCAGAGCGCGGATGATCTTGTCTAATGTGGCGTTTTCCCTGGCTTTGCTGATGCCGGTGATAATGTTCTCGGCCAGCTTGTCGCCCATGCGTTCGTAGTTGATGATTTTGGCGCTGGTAAGGGTGAAAAAATCCGCTGGATTGGTGACCAGCCCGTCTGCCACGAATTGTTCGACCCATTTGCGTCCGAGCCCTTCGATGTCCAGCCCGGCCTTGGATGCAAAATAGACCATGCGTTCGCTGAGCATTGCCGGACAGGAGAGGTTCACGCAGCGCCAGGCCACTTCACCAGGCAACCGTTTTACCTCGCTCTGGCAGGCAGGGCAGTGGGTTGGAAAAACAAAAGGCCTGGCATCCGGGCTGCGTTTTTCCAGTACAGGACGGACCACCTCCGGAATCACATCTCCGGCACGCTGGACGATGACCGTGTCGCCTTCATAAAGATTTTTGGAACGGATTTCGTCTTCATTGTGCAAGGTGGCGCGTGAGACTGTCACGCCGCCAAGGGATACGGGCTCCAGTTCGGCCACCGGGGTCAGCACGCCCGTACGTCCGACCTGAATGGAGATCTTGCGCAGGATGGTTTCCGCCTGATGGGCGGGAAATTTCAGGGCCAGCGCCCAACGCGGGGCGCGGGCGGTAAATCCAAGTTCCTGCTGGCCGGCAACGTCGTTGAGTTTGGCCACCACGCCGTCAATCTCGTAGGGCAGCGAATCGCGCGTTTCCCGCAAGTTTTCATAATAGGCGGCCACTTCTTCCGGTGAGGCGACCAGTTTGGCGTAATCCGCTATTTTGAACCCCAGGGCTTTGAGCCCGTTCATGATTTCTTCCTGCGTCTGCCAGCCAGTGACGCCTTCCGGCCATTCAACGCGGCCCACGCCGTAAGCCATGAACTGCAGCGGGCGGGATGCGGTCACCGCGGAGTTCAGCTGGCGGATCGAGCCCGCGGCCGCGTTACGCGGGTTGGCGAATACTTTGGCGCCTTGTTCCTCCTGGGTCTGGTTCAACTGGGCGAAATCGGCCTTGGTAATGACCACTTCTCCCCGGACGTCCAAAAGGGTGGGCACCGGATGCGTGCCGCGCAACAGGCTCCCCCGGACAGTGCCCTGCAATGTCCGCATGTTGGTGGTGATGACTTCGCCGGTTTCTCCGTCGCCCCGGGTTATGCCTGCCTGGAGTGCGCCGTTTTCATAAACGAGCTCCACGGCCAGACCGTCCATTTTAGGATCCACCCAAAAGGCCAGCTCCTTGCCGGGCCAGAGCTTGCGGACGCGCTGTGCGAAAGTCCACCATTCGTCCAGGGTGATGGCATTATCCAGACTGTACATTCGCTCGCCGTGCCGGCGCGATTCAAAGGCGTCCAGAGGGGGAGCGCCGACCCGCAACGTGGGTGAATTAGGGTCCCGCAGTTCCGGGTAGCTGGTTTCCAGTGCTTTGAGTTCGCGGAAGAGCGCGTCGTATTCCGCATCCTGCAATTCGGGATCATCCAGGACGTAATACCGGTAATTATGATGTTCGAGCTCATGGCGCAGCTGGAGCGCGCGTTCTATTTCAGACTGAGAAGGGGTGCTCATCGTTGTTTCGTTCCTCAAAAACTTGCCATGACCCGGCTTTCCGTTCAGAATCACAGGGCGGACATATGGTCGGAATTTTCTATACCTCACCTGTAACCCTGTGTTTTGTCAATACGAACCAATGAACTCGGAACCGCAAATTCAATGCGTTGTGGCGCGTTACAAAGAGGATGTTTCCTGGGTCGCGGACCTGGGCTTTCCGGCTGTAATTTATGACAAATCCGGTTTGAACGAGATCCCCGGATCCATTGCCCTGCCCAATGTGGGGCGCGAAAGCCATACCTATCTGCAGCACCTCACACATCATTACCCGGATTTTTCGGACTATACGCTTTTTTTGCAGGGCAATCCGTTTCCGCACCTGGAACCAGGTACGAGCGCACGCGGTTTGGGTGAATTGGCCAGACAACTTGCCGTACGGGGCATGCCGTTCAAAGGGTTGGCCTATTATACGATCAAGTGCGACCATCTGGGGCGTCCGCACCAGATGAAAGACCCGCGCAACAAAGGAAAATGGGCCGGATGGAACAAAGATATTCCCGTGGGTCAGGTCTATCAGGAGCTTTTTCAAGGACCCGTGCCCCTGCAATATCACGCCAAAGGCTGCGCAGGACTGTTTTTTGTTTCCGCTGCGCGTATTCTTACACGCCCGTTGGCCACCTATCAACGCGCTCTGGAACTGGTTTTGGCGGATCCGCAGGACGCCAACAACACCGGACACGCCTTCGAACGCCTCTGGTCGCTCATTTTTAACGGTTACACCAAACTGAACCGTGACGAAAAGGGACTGTAAAAAATATTTTTTTACAGTTTGTTAAAAGAGTATTTATCGTTTTTTCCAGCGTTTTCCCGCATTTTCACAGATACGCATTGTAGTTTTACTTTTTTTTTCCTTCATGCGGGTGCGCCATGCTGTAGGGATTCACAATACGGTCGAATTCTTCTTCGCTGATCACCTGCAGTTCCAGGGCGGCCTGCTTGAGGGAGATGTTTTTTTCGTAGGCCTGGTGCGCCACCCGAGCGGCCTTGTCATAGCCGATTACCGGGTTCAGCGCGGTCACCAGCATCAGCGAATCCTGGAGATAGCCGTCTATTCGCGCCTTGTTCGGGACCATGCCCTCCACCAGATATTTCCGGAAGCTGGAACAGGCGTCGGCCAGCAGTCCGGCGGACTGCAGCAGGTTGAAAATCATCATGGGCTTGTAAAGATTGATTTCGAGAATCCCGGACGCTCCGGCCATGGACACGGCCGTGTCGTAGGCCATGACCTGCAGCGCTACCATGCTCAGGGCTTCGCATTGGGTGGGGTTGATCTTGCCGGGCATGATGGAGGACCCGGGTTCGTTGGCCGGAAGGATCAGCTCACCGAGTCCGGCGCGTGGCCCGCAACTTAGCAGCCGGATGTCGTTGGCGATTTTATTCAAAGACACGGCCAGGGTCTTGAGTGTGGCGCTGGCCTGTACGATATCGTCATGAGCGCCCATGGCCGTGAAAAAGTTTGGAGCCGGACGAAAGGGCAGCCCGGTGAGGTCGGCAATACGCTCGGCCGCTTTTTCGGCAAAGTCTTTGGGCGTGTTCAGCCCCGTACCCACGGCTGTTCCGCCCAACGCCAGCTTATGCAGTCCGGGAAGGACGGTCGTAATGCGCTCGTGGTTGTCGTCCAGCATGCCGACATAACCGGAAAATTCCTGTCCCAGTGTCAGCGGTACGGCATCCTGCATATGCGTACGGCCGATTTTCACGATTCCTGCCCATTCTCGCGCTTTAACAGCCAGGCTGTCGCGCAGCAGCGTCAGTTCCGGCAACAGGGTCCGCTCCAGGGAGATTGCGGCGGCAATGCTCATGGCCGCGGGGAAGACGTCGTTGGACGACTGCGACATGTTGACGTGATCGTTGGGGTGGACCGGCGTCTTGCTGCCGCGATCCTTTCCGCTCAGTTCACTGGCCCGGTTGGCGATAACCTCGTTGACGTTCATGTTCGATTGCGTACCGCTGCCAGTCATCCAGACATGCAGGGGAAAGTGCGCGTCCAGACTGCCGTTGACGATTTCATCCGCCACGCTGCAGATGAGCTCCGTCAGGGCGTCGGGCAATTTTCCCAGACTGTTGTTGGTCTGGGCCGCGGCTTTTTTGATGATGGCAAGCGCGCGGATGACATCCTGCGGCATACGGTCCGTGCCGATGGAAAAATGGTGCAGCGAGCGTTGGGTTTGCGCTCCCCAGTAAGCCTCGGCCGGAACTTCCACGGGGCCCATACTATCGGTTTCGATTCTTGTGTTCTGCACGTGTTCTCCTGTTGCAGCTGCCGGAAAACGCAAACCCATGTTTGCCGGAAAAACGCAGCTTATTTTTCTCCGGGCATTTTAAACGAGTGCGCCGCGTCGGGGAAGGCGCCTTCGCGGACTTCCTGGCAATAGGTGCTGAGGGCCTGGACAATGGGCTCGGACATCTTGGCGTATTGCTTGACGAATTTTGGCACAAAACGTTCGAACATGCCGAGAATATCGTGGTATACCAGGACCTGTCCGTCGCATTCGGGTCCGGCGCCAATGCCGATGGTCGGTACGCTGACGTTTTCGGTAATCATGGCGGCCACGGGCGCGGGAATGGCTTCCAGGACGATGCTGAAACAACCGGCTTCCACCAGGGCCTGGGCGCTTTCTATCAGTTTCTGGGCCGCTTCGCGCGTCTTGCCCTGCACTTTGAATCCGCCGAGTTCGGCCATACGCTGCGGCGTGAGGCCGATGTGCCCCTGCACCGGAATGCCGGCGCGGACAATGGCCTGAATGCGATCCAGGATGGCTTCGCCGCCTTCCAGTTTCACGGCGCGGACGCCGCCTTCCTTGAAGAGCCTCCCGGCATTGCGTACGGCCTGTTCCACCGAAGCCTCGTAAGAAAGAAACGGCATATCTCCGACTACCAGGACTTTTTCCGCAGCCCGGGTGACAGCCTTGCAATGGTGGATCATTTCGTCCATTGTCAGGCTGATGGTGTCCTCCAGTCCGAGCACGACCATGGCCAGCGAGTCGCCCACGAGGATCATTTCCGCGCCGCTCTGTTCTACGAAGCGGGCTGAGGGATAATCATAGGCGGTGATCATGGCTATTTTGCGCTGCCCTTTTAGGGCTATAATATCAGGTGCTGTCAGTTTTTTTTGTGCGGACATGACTGTCTCCTCCTTGCCCGAATAGTAGGGCAAAGAAAATAACGCGTCCAGTAAAGCACCTTTTTGCACAACCTGTGGTGGAGGGAAAATCTGATGGAACGAGCAATACCAGGCGTGAAAGAGTGGGCCGGCGATCCTAACGATCTGGATCTGCAGTATGCGCGAAAGGTCTATTTCGGAAAATCACGGGAAGAGGCCATGGAGTTGTTTCCCAACAATCCCCTTACAACTGTAGATGAAATACGTTGGATGCCGCCGGAGCCCTTTCGGTATTATCTGAGCGCGTTTGCTGCGTATCTGAGCCGGAAGGAAACCTTGAAAGATATCATGGCCTCCGATGCGGCCAGCAGTTTTTTAAATCTGGTGGCGGAAAAGCTGACGGAGGTACCTCAAATCATCGCTCCGGTTTTGCCGGAAATACTGCCTGTGGCCGAATATGTGGCGCAGAACCAGGATCTGTTCGAAGCGGATGTGGATATCTACGGCAACTTCCAGGAAAAATACGAACAGATTCGGGAACTCGCTGCCAAGGCAGCTTAAAACGCTTTTTTGCGCTTACGGGAGCGCTCCCGCATGTCGGGTTATGAAAGCATCAGATCCGGCAGCCACAGGATGATGTCCGGGAAAGCGAACAGCAGTATCAATCCGACAATAATGGCCAGCACAAAGGGAATGATGCCTTTGAAAATGGACTCAAGCGGGATATTCAGTTTCAGCTGCTGGGTCATGCCGTAGACCACGTAGACATTGATGCCCACTGGCGGGGTTATAACACCCATCTCCGTGACCAGCACGATGATGATGCCGAACCATACGGGGTCATAGCCCATGTTGAGGACCAGCGGGTAGAATACCGGAATCGTCAGCATGATCAGAGCCAGCGAATCCATGAAGCAGCCGCAGGCGAAGTAGATCAGGATGATCATGACCATTACCGCCAGGTTCGGCAGGTCGAATGAGGCGACCCAGGAGGCCATATTGAAGGGGATGCGGGTAACGGCCAGGAATTTCCCAAAGATTACGGCGCCTGCGATCAGAAAAAGCACCATACAGGACGTCCGCAATGTTTCCTGCAGGGAATTGAGAAACCCCTCCCAGCTGAGACGTCTTCTGGCCACGGAAATGGCCAGAATGCCGAGTACGCCGATGGCCGAGGCTTCCGTGGGAGTGAACCAGCCCAGGAACATGCCGCCCACCACAAGCACGAAAATAAGTATCGTATCCGTCAAGCCTATTAGAGCCCGCAAACGGCTTTTCAGGCCCATGCGTTCGCCCTGGGGGCCTTCTTCCGGCCGCAGCGTACAGTAAATCTGGATGGCAAGGATAAACAAACAGGTCAGGAGTATTGCGGGCATGATGCCTGCTATAAACAGCCTGCCGATGGATTGTTCCGTCAGCACGCCATAGACGATAAGGACAACGCTGGGAGGCATGATCATGCCCAGTCCGCCGCCGGAAGCCACCGTACCGGCCGCCAGTTTGTCGGAATAGCCGAAGCGCTTCATCTCCGGAATGCCCACCGCGGACATGGTGGCCGCTGTGGCCGGACTGGAGCCGCAGATGGCGCCGAATGCAGTGCAGGCAGTGATTGTGGACATGGCCAAGCCGCCGCGGATATGGCCGAAAAAACTGTACGCCGTGGCGTAAAGTTCTCGGCCGATGCCGCCGTTAAAGGCCAGTTGCCCCATCAAAACAAACAGTGGAATGGTCGAAAGCGAATAGGAGGAAAAAGTATCGTAAATGCTCCTGGAGAGCAGACTGAGACCGGCATTGAAGTTGGTCAGCAGGCTGAAGCCAAAAAATCCGACCAGGATCATGACGTAGGAGACGGGCATTCTGATCATGAACAACAGAATCATGACGCCGATGCCGATGAGTCCGGCTATAGATGGATCCATGGGATTACTGCGTTTCCTTTTTGAAAAAAATGAACACGTCCTGAAGCAGGAAGAGCGTAAACCAGAGAAAGCCCAGAGCGGTGGCAAAAATGATCAGATACTCCGGCAGTTCGAGATTGAGTGAAACCTCTCCGGAAGAGCGCATGGCCAGGGCGTAACAGACCATACGCCAAGTGACCACGGAAAACAGGGCAAATGCCGTCAGATTGGTGCAGAAGGTGATGGCGTGGCGTACTTTTTTAGGAAAATGGCGATAAAGCAGTTCCACCCCGATATGGCTTCCCTGCGAATGCGCGTATGGCAATGAGAAGGCCATTACCAGCACGGCCAGAAAACGAACGATTTCTTCAGAACCGAAAATGGGATGCGACATGCCCCGCGCGATGACATCCGCACCGGTGAGCAGCGCCATGGCAACCAGGCAGAACGCGGCCACAGTGCGCATGGCCAGTTCCGTACGGTGGATAAAATTAAAAACAACGTTCATTGCAAGTCTTCCATTCTAAAGAGCAAAAAAGGCGGGCTGCCTACGCCCGCCTTATCTATACGTGCTGTTTGCGTCGGTTATTGCTCGCCGGCAAGCGTTTCCTTGGTAAAGCTCAGAATTTCGTCGCCGTTGAGCTTTTTGTCGTTCATCTGTTTTACGTAATCATCCATGATGGGCTGCATGGCGTCTTTCCAGCGTTTGCTTTCCGCAGGATCCAGTTCGATAAGCTCGTTTTTCTGTTCGAGAAAGAATTCCCTGCCCACTTCGTCACTATGGTCCCAGGCCTGCCCGTGTTTGCCGATCCATTCCTTGTTGACCTGGCGGATGGTGTCCTGAACGTCCTTGGGCAGTGCGTTCCAGCGATCTTTGTTCATGACGACGAAAAAGGTGGTGGTATATCCGGCAGGGTAGGAAAGCGTGCAGTAGTCCACAACCTCGGCCATGTTCCAGCCTTTGTTCGTCTCCATGGGATAGATGCCGCCGTCAACGATGCCTTTTTGAATGCTCTGGTAGGAGTCGGGCATGGACATGGCCACAGGAGTGCCGCCCAGGGCTTTGACAACCTGAGCGCTGTTGCCGGTAGCGCGCAGCTTCAGGCCTTTCATGTCTTCAAGCTTGCGTACGGGTTTTCCGCGCGTATTGAGTACGCCGGGGCCGTGGGCGTGAAAATACATGACTTCCACGTCATCCAGTTCGGCTGGTTTGAATTTTTCGTAGACCTTGTTCGCCACGTTGGAAGCGGCGACACCAGTCTTATACCCCAGCGGCAGATCAACAACAGCCATGACGGGAAAGCGCCCTTTGGAATAGGCCAGAGCTGACATACCTATGTCGGAGATTCCCTGAACAACTCCGTCATAGCATTGTTTGGCCGAGGTTAATGTGTTCCCCGGAAAATAGTCGATTTTTACCTTGCCATTGGTCCTTTTTTCCACTTCTTTAATCCACTCTTCAGCCATTTTGGACTGTACGTGGGTTGGGGGAAAGAAGTTACTGTACGTAAGGGTTACTGTATCGTCCGCAAATACGCATTGTGGGATGATCAAAAGTGCGGTGAAAACACTGAGAAAAAAGGTACAAAGAATACGGCTGAAACGATGCATGATACTTCCTCCTCAAATACTGATGGTGCAAGGCTAAAAACAGACCTACGCGCCGCAAAGGCCCACTGTCAGTAAAAGAGAAGGAGTCGGGCCGCATTGATGACACGTATTGGAGTGCGCGCGAATCCGCAATGAGTCCGACAGGTTCGAACGTCACTCGGTTCAATCCGATGCGTAAAAGGCATTACCTGCTGTATAGGCTGGTGTCAAGAATAAGCGGGCAGGAAGCATCGCGACAGCGTCGCTGCGACTGTGGCACTTTCGTTAATAAGTTATGCGCCCCCGATAACGAAAATGAAAAAGCTGAAAGAAGGTATTAAGCGCATTCTGCTTTTTTCTGCTCCTCCAGTTCTGTTACGTAAAGTTCGACGTCTTTACTTTTTAGCATGTTGCGAAAAGAGAGAGGAGGAGTCTTGTCCGTGAAAAGCGCATGAATTTCCGAAAGATCGGCTATACGCACCATGGCGTTTCGGTTGAACTTGCTGTGGTCCGTTACCAGGTACACGTTGCGGGAATTGTCGATAATTTCACGGGCGACGCGGACTTCGTGGTAGTCGTAGTCCAGAAGCGTGCCGTCCTCATCTATGCCTGAAACGCCGATGATGCCGTAGTCCACCTTAAACTGGCGGATGAATTCCACAGTGGCTTCACCGGTGATTCCCTTGTCCCTGTGCCGGACCATGCCGCCGGCTATGATGACATTGCAGTCTTTGCTGTTGCTCATGATCAGGGCCACGTTGAGATTATTGGTAATGACCCGCAAGCCTTTGTGGTCGGCCAGAGCTTTGGCGACTTCTTCAGTGGTTGTGCCGATGTTAATGAACAAGGACGCCGCATCGGGTATGAGTTTGGCGACCATGCTGCCAATACGTTGTTTTTCCAGGTGCAGGATATTCTTCCGAGCCGTATAGTCTACGTTTTCCACGCTGGAAGATTTGCCGACACCGCCGTGATAACGTTGCAGCAGGTCGCAGCCACTCAGAAAGGTAATGTCGCGCCGGATGGTCTGCGGCGTCACTTCAAAATGTTGGGCAAGAGTTTCAATGGGGGCGAAGCCCCGCTCATTAACCAGCGTAATTATGTCCCGCTGGCGTTTCGACAAAGAATCCATGTTGCATTCGGCTCCACGACGTTTCTTTTTTTTGGGGATACTACTCACAAAAAGGCTCCTTTTGATCAGCTTATATGCTTCGAAAAAAGGCCTGCCATTTATATATCCGATGGCATGAGCGTAAAAAAACAATTTTGCTTAAAAATGTTCTAAATTTTTCCATGCATTTGAACGAACGTCAACTCTGAGAGTAAAAAGAAAATAAAAAAAGGGATATTGCTAGAAATTGTTGGTTTCTAGGAAGTAGATGTTCGTTTTAGATAAAAAATTTTCACTTTCGAACATTTTTTCTTGGCATAAAATAAAAAAAAGCGTATTCTCTTTCGCAATAAATGTCGTATAATGGGCTAAAACGAATTATGGCCCGCATTAGCGCACCTAGATAGGTAGGTCATGAAGCTTTTCGGCCGGTTTTGGTCGAAATCGAAAGGGAGAACCCGATGAAGCGTTCGGATTGCGTGCAAAAGATGGCAGAGGGCGTCCGCACCTGGGACATCATTATTATCGGTGGGGGCGCTACTGGTCTCGGTTGTGGCGTTGATGCCGCAGCTCGGGGGTACTCGGTGCTGCTGCTCGAGCAGAGCGATTTTGCCGAAGCAACCTCCAGCCGCAGCACCAAAATGGTGCATGGCGGCGTCAGGTATCTGGCACAGGGCAACATTTCTTTGGTGACGGAAGCCTTGCGTGAACGCGGTATTTTGCGTCAGAACGCTCCGCATCTGTGCTATAACCAGAAATTTGTCGTGCCTGATTACAAATTCTGGGGACTGCCGTACTACGGTACCGGTCTCAAGCTATACGATCTGCTGGCCCGAAAGCTGAGTTTCGGCCCGTCGCAGATTCTTTCCAAAAAATCAGTCGTCCGGGAGATTCCCGGCGTGTTGCAGGATAATCTCAAGGGCGGCGTCACATATCATGACGGACAGTTTGACGATGCGCGCCTTGCCCTGACACTGGCAAAAACCATGTCCGATCTGGGTGGAGTGCCTGTCAATTACGTCAAAGTGACCAATCTGCTCAAAAATGCTCCGGGCTATGTTTGCGGCGTTGTGGCAGAAGATACCTTGAGCGGCAAGACATACGAACTGCAGGCCAAAGCCGTCATCAACGCCACCGGAATTTTCGCCGACGGCATGATGAATCTGGACAATCCGGAACACAAGAAGCTCATCGCCCCGAGCCAGGGCATCCATCTGGTGATTGACCAGGAGTATCTTGGCGGTCAGACAGGTTTGATGGTCCCCAAGACGGACGACGGCCGCGTGATCTTTTTTGTTCCCTGGCACGGCAAAGTGGTTGTGGGCACCACGGATACTCCCATTGATGCCGTGAGCATGGAGCCGCAGGCATTTAAGGAAGAAGTGGATTTTCTGATTGAACATTCCGCCCGCTATCTGACGCGTCCGCCCAAGCATTCGGACGTGCGCAGCGTGTTCTGCGGTATCAGGCCGCTGATTGCTGCAGGCGGCAGCGCCGGGCAGACCTCGAAACTTTCCCGCGATCATTTCCTTACGGTGTCTCCCAACAAACTGCTAACCATAGCCGGCGGCAAGTGGACCACCTACCGCCACATGGGCGAAGACGCAGTCAACAATGCCGTCGCCATGGGCGGACTTACCTTCCGTCCGTCTCCAACCAAACATCTCAAGCTGCATGGTTATACGGAAACCTTCAATCATTTCGACCACTGGCATGTCTACGGTAGCGAAGCGGGCGAAATCAAAGCACTTGCCGAAGAACAGCCTGAACTGGAGACACAACTGCACGAAGGACTGCCGTATACGGGACTGGAAGTGCTCTGGGCCGTCCGTCAGGAAATGGCTCAATCCGTTTCCGATGTCCTGGCACGGAGGACCCGTTCCCTGATTCTGGACGCCAAAGCTGCGAAAGAATGTGCGCCGAAAGTGGCTGCAATTATGGCTAAGGAACTGGACAAAGACGAAAAGTGGCAGGAAGAACAGGTAGCAGCGTTCGAGACGTTGGCAGCAAAATACATTGTCGCGTAACGTTATTTCTATGTTGAACTTGCTGAAAATACGCCGCCAAGGCCGGATTCCGGGCTCGGCGGCGTTATTTTTTGGGTTGGTTGAAGTTTTGTAAATAGAGCTGTTTTCAGCCGGATGCAGTGTTGCAAAGGACAGTTGAGATCTGTTTTTTCATTTTTGTCTTTTTGTGTAGTAAGTATATGCCAAAATGACCAATATGGCGTATTAAGAAACCAAAATGCTCTATTAATGTTCTTTTGTGAACATTTTTACTTGATTTTTTTCGAATATTACAGAATAATGCCATTTGAGTTTGTTTTGTGTTACTAAGTTGGGCGTATTGTTTTCTTTTTTGGTTCATTTTCGAATGGAAATGGATTGGGCTTCAACTCGTTGCGTAATGGGAGAGCGGTATGAGTGTTTTTCTAAGTGAATTGGTTGGTACCATGATCTTGACGCTGTTCGGTTGTGGCGTTTGTGCAAACGTTCTGCTGGAAAAATCAAAAGGGCAAAACAGCGGTTGGATTGTCATCACCCTCGGGTGGGGTTTCGCAGTCGCCTTTGCCGTGTATGTGACGGGCAAATTTTCCGGCGCCCATATCAACCCTGCCGTGACCATCGGTCTGGCTGCAGCAGGCGCCTTCCCCTGGGCCAATGTGCCGGTGTATATTGCCGGACAGATGATCGGCGCTTTTCTCGGTGCCGTCATTTGTTACTTGACTTACCTGCCTCACTGGAAAGTAACTGAAAGTCAGGGCTTCAAATTGGGCATTTTTTGTACAGGTCCTGCCATTCCCAACGTATTTGCCAACTTCCTCTGCGAGTTCATCGGCACGGCTGCCTTGTTGTTCGGTCTTTTGGGCCTGGGCGCCAATGAATTCAGCAAAGGCCTGAATCCCCTCATCGTCGGTTTTTACATTGTTGCAATCGGTCTTTCCCTTGGTGGTCCTACCGGATACGCCATCAACCCTGCCCGTGACCTGGGCCCCCGTATCGCGCATGCCATACTGCCTATCCCCGGCAAAGGCGGCAGTGACTGGGGTTATTCCTGGATTCCCATTGTTGCTCCGATTTGCGGCGGTATTTTCGGAGCCTTGCTGTACAAGGCATTAGCTGGTTAATAAGATATCAGAAATAACTAATTGCTGATCTGAAAGGCGTTCAACCAGGAGGAAAACATGAGCAAGCAGTACGTATTGGCAATCGACCAGGGAACCACCAGTTCTCGCGCCATTGTGTTCAATAAAGCGGGTGAGATCGTCACCGTTACCCAAAAAGAGTTTACGCAGTACTTTCCTAAGCCGGGCTGGGTCGAGCACGATGCAATGGAAATCTGGTCCTCGGTTCAGGCAGTTGTGGCCGAAGCCCTTGCGCATGAAGCCGTAAGTGCGGATGCCATTGCCGCCATCGGTATCACCAATCAGCGTGAAACCGCTGTTGTCTGGGACAAAAACACCGGAAAGCCCGTTTACAACGCCATTGTCTGGCAGTCCCGTCAGACCATGGAAATTTGTGACGCACTCAAAGCCAAGGGCCTCAACGACAAAGTCCGGGAGAAAACCGGCTTGCTGATCGATGCCTACTTCTCCGGCACCAAAGTCAAATGGATTCTGGACAACGTCGAAGGCGCCCGCGAAAAGGCTGAAAAGGGTGATCTGCTGTTTGGAACCATTGATTCCTGGCTGGTCTGGAAGCTTACCGGCGGCAAAGTGCACGTTACGGATTACACCAACGCTTCCCGGACGTTGATGTACAATATCCACGAACTTAAATGGGACGATGAACTGCTCGAAATGTTGACCGTTCCCAAATCAATGCTGCCGGAAGTACGTCCTTCCTCCGAAGTGTACGGCAACACGGCGAAAGAAGCCTTCCAGGGCCTGGAACTGCCCATCTCCGGCATGGCGGGCGACCAGCAGGCAGCACTGTTCGGGCAGGCCTGTTTCAGCGAAGGAATGGCCAAGAACACTTACGGTACCGGCTGCTTCATGCTCATGAACACCGGTGAAAAAGCCGTGGCCTCCAAGAACGGTCTGCTGACCACCATTGCCTGGGGTGTCAACGGAAAGATCGAATACGCCCTCGAAGGCTCCATCTTTGTGGCCGGTTCCGCCATCCAATGGCTGCGGGACGGACTGCGGATGTTCCGTGACGCCAAGGACAGCGAACTGTACGCAACCCGCGTGCAGAGTTCCGAAGGCGTGTACATGGTTCCTGCTTTTGTCGGTCTGGGCGCACCCTATTGGGACAGCGAAGTCCGCGGCGCTTTCTTCGGCCTGACTCGCGGTACCACCAAGGAGCATTTTGTTCGCGCTACTCTGGAGTCCTTGTGCTACCAGACCAAAGACGTTCTTTCCGCCATGGAAGCCGACTCCGGCATTAAACTCGAAAAACTGCGCGTCGACGGCGGCGCGGTTGCCAACACGCTGTTGCTGCAGATTCAGTCCGACTTGCTCGGCGTGCCGGTTGAACGCCCGTTGTGCATTGAAACCACGGCCATGGGAGCAGCGTACCTTGCCGGCCTGGCAGTCGGATTCTGGACGGATAAAGAAGACATCGCCAAAAATTGGGGTGTTGACCGTCAGTTCAGCCCCAAAATGGAGGCAACCGAAGCCGCAAAGTTGTATGAAGGCTGGCAGAAAGCCGTCAAAGCCACTATGGCTATGAAATAATTACCCCCTTTGCATGCCAACTGTGGAGCTTTGCTCCACGCACCGCTGGGGAGAATTGCCAAGGGTTTGCGTTGAGCCCTGGAACACTCCTTGCCAAGTGAAAACACTTCTCCCCAGCCCCCTTTTTTCATCAGCCCGATCATGAATGTTCCATAACGCCCATAAAAAAGTTGAGGATCGCAAGGTCCTCTTCTTTTTTGTGGAATAAAAAAAAGGCCCCTGCTGCAGCAAGGGCCCGAATGTGTTTTTCTTTGCCTGACAGGATGCTACCAGACTTTTTTCCGTTGTTCCGCAAGCGCCTTGGCCTGTTCTTCATAGCTGGCGAAGCCGGCCTGATGCAGGGCGTCTTCGACAGTCTGCTGCCAGTTCCAGGTAGCGTAGATGACGGGCTTGTGGAAAGCACTACGGAATTTTTGCATTTCCTGGCGGTAAAAGGCTTCCTGGTTTGTTTCCAGATTTTCGCGCAGCTGTTCGTGCAGCCGGGCCAGTTCGCCTTCGTACCATTCCATCAGGTCGGATGCGGTTTCGTACTTCCGCAGGATGTGTTCGTAGTTGTGTTCTTTGAGGATTTTTTTCAAGCGGATCAGGAATTGTTCGCGCAGCCAGTCACCGAGTTTGTCCACGGTGATGTTGTGGCTTTCCACTTCGGCCATGTCCAGCTTGGTCTGGTGGTACGTATCTGGAACAACAGAAGCGGAAACAATGCCGGCGATGGCGACCAGTCCGCGCAGAATAATGCTGTTGGATACGCCCTGGCCGCAGAATCCGACTTTTTTGCCGAATTTCTGGCCGGTGAAAATGGCGCAGAGAATGGCCCAGACAACCGCTGGATCCTCCTCGTCATAAATGTGTCCCAGACGGGAGTTGTCTCGGTCCGTGGCCAGCACCATCTGCGTCATATCATTGGAACCAATGGAGAAGCCGTCCACTTCATCGATGAAATGGCGGCATAAAATCGCGTTGCTGGGAATTTCCGCCATCAGGATCAGCTTCAGTCCGTCCTGACCGCTTTCGAGCTTGTGGACCTGGCTGAGATACCGCTTCATGGACCGGGCTTCTTCCAGCGTACGTACGAAGGGCAGCATAATCTGGAGGTTTTTACCGCCGAAAATGCCTCTGGCCAGCTTGAAGGCCTCGATTTCCCAATCGTGGATATCGCGGGACACACCGCGGAAACCCAGCATGGGGTTGTCTTCGTGGGTCTCGAACAACGAACCGCCCACGAGATTGCGGTATTCGTTGGATTTGAAATCCGTCGTACGGTAGATGATGTCCTTGCCGTAAAAAGCCATGGCAAAGAGGGCCAGCCCCTGGGCCAGCGTCTGGGTGTAATGCTCTTTACCCGTACGGTAGCCGCGCGAACGGATGATGCTGCGGATGCGTTCGGGAATGCTGCGCAGCTGCTCCAATTCGTATTCCATGCCGGTGGCCTGGGCGACTTTGTGACGGAGTTGAGCAATGTTTTCCAGGGTGGTCTGAATCAGCTGATTGTCTTTGAGGCGTTCGGCCTGTTCTTTTGCCAGAGCTTTAAGTTCGGAGCGGCGCCGCAGGGAATCAGGATCCGTCCCGGTAAGCCCGTCCGCTTCTTCCCGGTAGCCCATGACAATGGCCACATGTTCCTCCAGGCTGACCGAAGTTTTGAGGTCTTCGAGTCTGTGGGTGGAGATTTCCACATGGTCGTCCAGTTTGGATTCCAGTTCGCGCATTTCGCGGTGGATGGCCAGGACTTCGTCCGTGGTACGCGTGGATTCGCTGGCAGTCATGGTTTCGAGTTTTTGCGTCAAACCGGTAATTTGGCCCACATAATCCCGCAAGCGCAGTTCGAGGGTGACGATACCCGCGGCCATTTGTTCTTTAAGGATTTTTGTCAGTTCGCTGTCATGTTCGCCGAGTTTTTTCTTGACCACCTGTTCCAGCGTACCGCTGTCGTAAGCCTCCAGAGCCAGCGGATGAATGCCGATGTTGCCGAGCATGAATTCAGCGCGCAGCAGGCCGATTTCAAAATCAGGCACCTGGCGCAGGCGCGAAAGGAACAGGGCCTGGCCCACGTCCGCGAGGATCAATCCCACTTTCGTACGTGTTGCCGGAAGGGCGGCTGTATCGATTTCGCCTCCGACATCAACCAGAGGCAAGAGACCGCGATACACCTGGCCGCGTGAACCGTCCACCGTGATTTCCTGGCCGTCCAGGTTGCGGAGCAGTTCCACGCGCTGGATACCGATAATTGCCGGGATGCCTAATTCGCGCGAGGTGATGGCCGCATGGCTGGTATCGCCGCCCACATCAGCAAGAATTGCGGATGCGATACGCATGCCCGGCACCATGTCCGGGTCCGTACGTTCGGCGGCAAGAATATCGCCTTTGTTGATTTTATTGAGTTCGAGAGCCGATCGCAGAAAACGCACGGTGCCTTGTCCGGCGCCGCGGGAAGCGCCGTTGCCAGCGAGAATGACTTCCGCATGCTTGGCAGCCTTGGGATCGACTTCTTTGCGCCGCATATAAATTTTTGTGGGGTGCTTTTCGAACTCATCGTTCCAGCGCGTTTCCGGGCGCGCCTGCACGAACCACAGTCGGGATTCGGCGTCAATGCAGAATTCAGTGTCCATGATCATGCGGCTGTAGGCAGTACTGATGGCGCGGACGCCTTCTGCCACTTCCTCGGCCTGAGCCAGGGAAAGCGACCACTGGTAGGCTTCATGTTCGGGGACAGGCACGGTTGTGGTGCCGCCGCTGTGATCATAAATGATTTTTTTATCTTTGAAGCCCATGAAACGGATAACGACTTCGGTGCCGTCATCGCGTTTGAAAACGTAAAATTTATCCGGAGTAACCATGCCGCCCACGACGGCCTCGCCCAGTCCGTAACTGGCGTCGATGGAGACCAGATCCTTGCGGTCGGTGCCGCGACAGCCTGTAGCGGTATCCGCGCTGAAGGCCGTACCGGAGATGACCGGATTGATCATGCGCATCAGGCAGACTGAAAGAGAGGTGTTTTCAATGGCCCATTCTTCTTTGGCCTTCTGGGCAATGCTGTCGTCTCCGGAACTTTCCGCGCGGGCAACGGCGTCCAGAATGGCTTCGCGGCGATAGGTCATGGAGCGCAGGTTGTAGGCCGAAGCGCAGTCCCACTGATAGGCGCGGACAACCTGGTTTTCCCCCACCATGTTCAGGTAGGTGTCTTGCAGTCCGGCAAAAGCTTTTTTGCGGCTGTCCTCTCCTGCGGCGGAAGAACGCACGGCCACGGGAACATCTTCCGAAGCGGCTTCCTTGCAAATGGACAGGTAGGCGCCGCGTACTTCCTGGGCTACATCCTCAGGAAGGTCGACGGATAAAATGGCCACCTGTACGAGCACGGAACGCTTGCGGAGCTGGTCGATTCCTTCCGGCGAGGTGGCAAACCCTTCGACGACGTTGTTGATAAAAGTCCGCATCCGGACAAGGGTCTGTTCGCCGCGGGCCTTGTTTTCTTCATTGACTTCGATGCCAAGCCGGCGGACGAATTTTTGAAGAAACTCGGAGTCTTTGTTTACTTCCGCGGAAGACCAGTTGGTGCGGTTATATTCTCTGTCCACAATGGAGCGGATCAGGGTTGCATTGACTTTTGTCTCGTCGAGCAGCTTATGGAAGGCGATGGAGGATATCGCGCGGAATTGGGGAGCACGGATGCCTTGAACCTGGCTGATGATGGCGGTGTTGTAGTTCTTTCCGCCAACAAGAATTTCAGCTTCTTCTCCCAAGGAAACAATATCCGCACCGGACAGGACAAACTGATTGCGAATTTTTTCCTTGTGCTCGTCTTCAGGGCTTAGTGACGGGGTCTGCTGGGTTTCGGCATCATTGGTTTTGGGTGCGTTCTCCACCTGTTCCTGTTCCTCCTTCAATTCGGTTGGCGGCATTTTCGTTTCAGCGGTTTCGGCGGCCTTACTCTTTTTCTCTCTATTGGCCATATTCCTCGCCTCCTCTTGAGACATGGCTTTGGAAGCCTCGTAATTAGCAGTAGTGGTTTAACTATTTAAGACAATACAATACAACTGACATTTGCTCAAGAAAACTCACATATTTTACGGAACAGTCTCAGTTCCCGTCATTCCATGCATACCAGGGAACCTTCTTCAACAACCAGCGTCTCTGCGTCATGTTGCGCTGGAGTGGGGCAAGGCTTTAGCAACAATCCTCCAGTCGGGGCCAATCCCGCAAGTACGCAGGGGGCTCCAAGGGGATTGCTTTTGTTTTCCTTGTCCACGATCCGGACTTTTTTTCCCTTCCAAGCCAGAACCGAATCCATGCGTGCGATTATCGCATTCTGATCCAATCCGGCAAGCTCTCTGATAAAACAATGGCGGATTCCTTGCGACAATTCCAGCCAGACCGAGAGAGGACCTTTGTCCGGCAGAAAATCCGACAGCCTGGCTGGCCGCAGATCTTCCGGGCAGACGGTATCAGGGGCGGAGGCAATATTGATGCCGATTCCGGCCAGGAGCGTATTCTGACGTTCCTCAATCAGTATGCCTCCGATTTTGCCGTTAAGAAGCAAATCGTTGGGCCATTTGAGTTCCGGCCTGATGCCCATCTGTTCGAAAGAACGGATGATGGCATAAGCCGTCACCATGGCCGCCAGATCTTTGGAAAGCGCCGTGTCTCCGGGAGGCCAGGGAATGCAAAGCGTTGCATAAATATTGCCTGCCGGAGAAGTCCAGGCGCGTCTGAGCTGGCCGCGGCCGCCCCATTGGCACGCAGCTAGGACCGAACCCCATGGAAACAGGCAGTCCCTTTCCACAAGATGCCAGCCTACGTCAAGGCTTGATACACTGTGGCCAAAGATGTATACAATCCGGCCCGTTGCTTTTTGGGGCGAGATCCATGCTTTTTCGGACGGACCTGATCCTGTGACCGCAGCCCAGGGACCCCATTTTTCCAGATCATTGGCCCAGAGCGGATGATCCTTGGCCAGGAGTTCCGGATTTGTAGCTTGAAACAGGCCGTTTTGCGCGTGGTCTATAAGCTGAATATCCATAGTGTTTCCATACTGCAGAGCTGGCTGAAACAGAGAGTCGGCAAGGTTTTCCAGCAAATAAGCACGACTTGCGCAAGCATTCAGTACGGCGTAAATCCTTTTGAACGCATACGGGGCGTCCTTCCGATCGGCAGGCGTCCTTTCACAACCGGAGAAAACCGTCACTCATGTCAGAATCCCAAACGGCCGGGACCGCAGCTGCAGCCCGGACCTCCCACGGCATTATAAAAAAATTTATGCAGTTATTGGGTGCCCAATGGTTAAAGGACACCCTGAATACCTTGTTTCTCGTTTATCTCGCGCGGGTCAGCACTACCACCTACGGCGAGTTTATGCTCGGTATCGAGCTGGGATTTATTGTTCTTTTTCTTGGCGAATTCGGGCTGAACCAGGCTTTGGTGACGGACTTGGGAAAAAAATACGCCAGCAAAGGGGATGTGCTCGCCCGTTATTCGCTTCTTAAGGCCGGACTGCTGTTTCTGGCAATGTCCGGAGCCTTTATTTTTTCGTTGAGTCAGGGCTATCAATCGCGTCTGCTTTCACTGGTCATGCTTCTTGCCACCGGATATAGCATCGAAGCTCTTGCCAGCAGTTTTTTCATCAGTTGCCGGGTAAACGATCGGCAGGATCTCGAAGCCATGGTTCGGATGGTGGCCGGCGTGGCCGGTTACGGCTACGGATTTACCATGTTGTTGCTGGGCGCGCCGCCGTTGCTTGTAGCGCTGTTTAAAGTGATTGAAAACAGCGTCAACCTGGCAGGGGCCATGTACGTGACCCTGTCCAAACACGAACTGCGTACGTTTCGTCTCCGACGCAAAGCCATGGCGCGTACGTGGCGTACTGCCAAAGCCGGACTTGCCTTCGTCTGCATAGCGCTATGCGGCATATTATACAATAAGGCCAATGTATTTTTTCTGCAAAAAAATGGTGGGCCGACCTTTGTCGCTCAGTATAGCGTTGCCTGGATGACGGTGGAAGGCGTCACAGTTCTTATTTCCAACATTTTATTGCGCAATGTTTTGTATCCCTTGCTGGTAAAACTATGGCACAACGACCCGCAAGCCTATCAGCAATTAACCAAAAAAGCCATTCGCTGGCTGCTATGCGCGGCTTTTCCCGCCATGTTCGTGCTTTGTGTGGAATCGGACAGGATCATAGGGCTGATCTACGGTGCGGATTACGCCAATGCCATGTGGATGCAGCGGTATATGGTGCCCGCACTGTTGTTTTCCTTTGTCCATAATTTTTGCGCCTACATCATGATGAGCCGCGGCAAGGTACGGCTGTTGCTCAGTTTTTACGTTGTGGGCCTGGTTTTGAATCTGGTGATTTGCGCCACCATGATACCGCAATGGCCGCTTCTCGGTGGCGTGCTGGCCATAGTGCTGACCCGTGCGGGGATGACCATGATGACCCTGGGGTATTGCCAGTTGACCATGCGGTTAATTGATTGGAAAGGGTTAATTCCGCTTGTCTTCGCTCTTGCCGCCAGCACGGCCGTCTGGCTGGCGCTCGCCAATGTAGGCATCAGAGAGATTCGCGAACTGGCTACACTTGTCCCAATGCTCGGTCTTGCCTGGTTGTGGTGGAAAAAAGAAAAAAAAGAGGCAACGCCCGCATCTTCGGCGTTTTGTTGAGCTTTCAATTTCAAATAGCGCGCAAAAGGTTATTGCTGAAAGGGAGGCATGAAGCCTCCCCCTTGGAGTAACTTATTTTTTCCTGGTTTCCAAAATAATGTTGCTGTTGGTGAAAACGCAGAGTTCGCCTGCTATTTTCATGGCTTCGCGGGCAATGGTTTCGGCGTCCAGCGAGGTGTGCCGGAGCAGGGCTCTGGCTGCGGACAGGGCGTAGGTGCCGCCTGAACCTATGGCCGCGACTCCGTCATCCGGTTCGATGACATCTCCGGCGCCGCTGAGGATAAGCACGTTCTCCGCATCGGCCACCAGCAGCATGGCTTCGAGGCGGCGCAGGTATTTGTCCTTGCGCCAGTCTTTTGTCATTTCCACGCTGGCGCGTACCAGGTTGCCGTTGAATTCCTCGAGTTTTGCTTCAAAACGCTCGAAAAGCGTAAACGCATCGGCGGTAGCGCCGGCAAAACCGGCCAGGACGCTGTCTTTGTAGATGCGGCGTACTTTGCGCGCGGTGTGTTTGATGGCGATCTGTTCGCCCAGGGTGACCTGGCCGTCGCCTGCCATGGCAACTCCGGCGGCGTCTTTTACTGCAAGAATCGTTGTTCCTTTCAGCTGCATAATCCCTTGTTTCCTGTTAGGCGTCCGGCGTGCCGAGAATATCCTGGGCAAGCCCGTGCCATTGTTCAAAAGAGGAAGGGGAAAAGTGGTAGAAATCAATTTCTGCCACGAGTCCGTTATCCAGTCCGTGCTGCATGGCGGGGAGGGCAATGGTGGCGGCCAGGGGCACAGGAAATCCGTACACCCCGCAACTGATTGCCGGAAATGCCATGCTCTGCAGCTTGTTTTCCTGAGCTAGGCGAATACAGGAGGTGTAAGCCGAATGCAGGGTGGCTTCCTCCTCGGCATTGCCGCCGCGCCAGATGGGGCCGACCGTATGGATGACATGCCGGGCGCGCATCTTGAATCCGGAAGTGATCACCGCCTGGCCCGGAGGCAGATTGCCCTGTTTGGCGACAATGGCCTGGCAGGCTTCCAGCAGTTGCGGACCTGAGGCCCGGTGGATTGCGCCGTCAACTCCGCCGCCTCCTGCGAGGCGCGAGTTGGCCGCATTGACCACGGCGTCCACGTCGGCCGCGGTGATATCGCCCTGGATCAGGCGTAATCTTCCTGGTCCGAAGTTCCAGGAAAGAGCGGGAGCCATTACTTTGTTTCCCACAATGGTAAGCCGGTGGCTTCGTCAAGTCCGCGGACCAGTTCCGGACCGTCATACTGGCGCAGGATTACTTCGCAGGCAAAAATCTTGCAACCCGGCATTGTATGTCCGCACACATTGGAAAAATCACTGCGGCAGAGGCTGAGGTGCAGGTGTACGAATGGTTTGCCGTCTTTCAAAGAGATATTGCCCAGACCGGAGATGATTTCGAAGCCTTCATCGAATTCTTTGGTCGTATATTGGCGCGTATCCTGATGGTAAAAGCCCAGGTGGACATTTTGCAACGCACCGATCAATTGGACGCTGCCCCGGGTGAAATTCAATTCGGCACAGAGTTCATTGAGACTTTGCAACAGATCCTGATCTTTGGGCAGTTTGGCGATATGGTATTTTTCAGCCATTAGTATACTCCTTAAGGTTACTTCTTTGGAGGGGCATCCCCTGGTTCTTTCCCTTCATGCATTGCTTCTTTCAATTTCTTTAAATCTTCTTTGTCGCTTTGCGTTGCCACCAGGCGTTCCGCCTTGTCCAGGTGGAAATGAATTTTACGTTTTTGCCCGGCATAAAACGCGCTGTAGGCCAGATTCAGATGGGCTTTGAAGAGATTGCCGGATTCGCCATAGGCTCTGCCGTAGTAATAATACACTTCGGCATCCCGAGGCACCTCTTTTAAAACGCGTTCGTAATAGCTCAATGCCAGTTCCGGCTGTTTTTCCTCGGCCAGCAATCTGGCGTAATAAAACAGGGCGAAAAGATCCTTTGGGTTGGTGAAAATGGCTTTTTGTAAAAACTCTCCGGCCTTATCGAATTTTCCCACGGTGAAATAGAAAATACCGGCTTCGCGGACCAAAAGCGGATCGTCGGGTTTGATGGCAAGGGCTTTGTTGAATGCTTCGTTGGCTTTGACCATCATGTTCAGCCGTTCGTAGGCCATGCCTTGGCCCATATAATCCAGCCAGGTGTCCTTTTTGCCGCCGCGGGTAAAATATTGAACGGCATTTTTGGGATCGGTATAGCGTGCGCGCAGGACTGTTTGCACTCGATAAAGACGGTCGTTGTTGTCTTTGATTTTCTTTGTGCCGGCGGGCAGCCGCTTGATCCGCTGCTCCAGGTATTCCATACGCTCCTTCAATCCCGGGTGCGTTTTGAAATAGGAAGGAATACTTCCGGAGCCTCCGGCCCATTGATTGTCGAGAATGACCTGGAATGCGTCGCTCAAACCTCTGGGCGGGTAGCCGGCTTTTGTTAGAAAAGTCAGTCCCACATGGTCCGCTTCGCGTTCGTCTTCCCGGCTGAACTGCAGCATGGCCGTTTGCGGCGCCGCAACCGATGTGGTGGCCAGGGCCTGTCCACCTTCGCCGCCCAGCAGAACTCCGGCCAGCATGCCGGCCATGGAAAGGATGGACATGACATTCATCCGTTTGATGCGGCTGGCAATATGGCGTTGATTGATATGCCCCAGTTCGTGGGCGATAACTCCGGCCAGTTCGGATTCCTTGTGAACATGAAGGATCAGTCCGGAAAAGACGAACATGAAGCCCGCCGGGCCGGCAAAGGCATTGATGGCGTTGTTGTTGACGACGTTAACTTTGATTTCAAAAGGCTGAGGTGGCATGGCTTTGTGAAGGCGATCCACAACATCTTTAATATAGTCCTTAATTTCAGGGTCTTCGATCAGGGGCAAACGTTGCAGCACCAGTTTTTCAAACTCCTTGCCGAGTTTGATTTCATCGGTGATGGTGAAGTCCGTGAAGTCCAGGATGGAGGCGTCAAGGAGGGTAGGAAGCACCGGCTGCAACAGCAGAATGCAAGCCAGAAACAAAGACAGAGCCCCACGTGCGCAACGCAAACGCATTTTTCCGGACCGCAGAAAATAAGAAACCATGCGAAGGTGTACCATATACGATACCTCGCGGGTGGTAGTCAGGTCTCGGACAAGGATTTAGATTACGTCCCAAACCGGCCCGTTTGGCGTGTCCCGCACTTCCACGCCCATGGCAAGCAGTTTGTCGCGCATGGCATCGGCCGTTGCAAAGTCCTTGGCCTTTTTTGCCTCATGGCGTTGTAAGACCAGACTGTCCACTTCGTTCGCATCCAGTTCTCTGCGTTTCAGCTTGCAGATGCGCAAAGCATCCAGAAAAACCGAACTTTCCTGCGTAAACAGTCCGAGAACGCCTCCCCACTTCTGCAGATCATCGAGAATCCGCTCGTAGATTTTTTGAGACGCTTCACTTTTACGCCAGGATTTGTTTTCAATCAAACGATTCGCAAGTCTGATGGCTCCGAAAATGTGTCCGAGTGCCGCAGCGCTGTTGCAATCGTCTTCCATGGCTTCGATCCAATGCGCTTCGAGCTGGGCCAGTTCTGCTGGGATATCCTCGGGCAGGTCGGTTTTGGACCATTTTGTTCTTTCAAGTTCGCTTTCCAGCTGCTGCTTGGCCGTATAAATGCGCTTGAGGTTTTTTTCCGCGTCTTCCATAGCCTCGGTGGTAAAATCGATCGGGCTGCGGTACTGCTTGGTCAGCAGAAAAAAGCGCAACACTTCCGGCAGGAAAATCTCGAGAATGTCGCGGATGGTTTTGAAGTTGCCCAAAGATTTGGACATTTTCTCCGAATCTATTTGCACAAAACCGTTGTGCACCCAGTAACGGGCAAATTCTTTGCCGCTGGCAGCTTCACTTTGGGCGATTTCATTTTCATGGTGTGGAAAAACCAAATCCTGTCCGCCGCCATGGATATCCAGCGGCAGGGTGAAATGACGCTCACTCATGGCCGAGCACTCAATGTGCCAGCCGGGACGGCCTTCGCCCCAGGGGCTGGGCCAGGAGGGTTCGCCGGGCTTGGCCGATTTCCAGAGGGCAAAATCCAGGGGATCCTGTTTTTCTTCTCCGGGGGCCACGCGTGCGCCTGCTTCCATTTCTTCAATGTTGCGGCCGGACAATTTGCCGTAGGGCTCGAACGAACGGACCCGGAAATACACGTCGCCGGAGGGAACCACGTAGGCGTTTCCCTTTTTGATCAGCTCCTCGATGAGCTGCACCATTTCTTCGATATGTTCCGTGGCTTTCGGTTCGACATCGGCGCGCAGGATGCCCAGCTTGTCCATATCTTGATAAAATGCCTCGATATAGGTTTCCGCCACTTCTTTACTGGAACGGTTCTCCTGGTTGGCCCGGTTAATGATTTTATCATCAACGTCCGTAAAGTTGCGGATAAAGGTGACGTTATAGCCCTTGAACTTCAGATAGCGGACCAGAACATCGAAAACAACGGCGGAACGGGCATGGCCGATATGGCAGAGATCATATGCAGTGATGCCGCAGACATACATCTGGACATTGTTGCCGTCTTTAGGAACGAACTCTTCTTTTTTTCGGGAAATCGTATTGTATAATTGCATGAAATAATGATGGGTATTCAGAGGTTAACAAAATAAGCGGGTCGCCGCGCATCAGGTAACCTCCAAACATTAGTCGAGGAACAGGGCAGAAGTCAATTGGAATGCTGCCGGAAGTATTGCATCACAACTGCGTGGAAGGAGAGATGAAATCGGGCTGTGATAAGGGAATAGGCTGTTTTCCGGCAGAGATGGCGGAAGATTGGCGCCTCCAGGACAGGCGAAACGATTACTCTTAATAAAGGATTCAGGCTTCACTTATTTTTTTTTACCATATAACATTAAGAAAGTATGAGTATCCTGAAAAAAACAATGGCCAGTCGGTATTGCTCAAACATTGTCTGAAAACCCCTTGGAATCTCATGCAAAACAGTACTTCCTCTTATCTCCCGGACTGGGAAGCATTGTTCCAGGCCGGATCGACCCTGCTCGTCGCCTGGAGCGGAATTCCGGGATTGCCTCTGGTATATGCGTCCGCCAATTTGAAAAAACTCGGATATGATCCTGACGTCCTTGTCTCAGAGCGCAACGGACTGGAGAGCCTGCTATTTCCGGAAGATTGCGAACAAGTCCTTCAGGAACTGGAAACGTTTCGTTTCTCCGAAAAAATGCTGCTGCATCAACGGTTCCGATTGAAAACGTCAAAAGGTGAAGCGCGAATGTTTTCCGTTCAAACGCGTTTGGCTGTTCAGGATTCGGAACGCGGACCGTTGTATGAAACCCTGCTGACCCCTTCTACGGATGCAGTCGGTAACAATGCGTTCACTTTCCTTGCCAATATCAGCCACGAAGTCCGTACGCCGCTCAATGGCATCATCGGGATGCTTGAAATGGCCATGGAAACAAGGTTGGATTCCGAACAACGCGCCATCCTGGATACCATTGGAGCGGAATCCGCTGTTTTACTGACCGTGCTCAATGATATTCTCGACCATTCAAAAATGGAGGCCGGGGATTTCAGCCTTGATCCCGTACCCTTTGATCTGTGTTATCTGATTCGGGATTTTTGCCGTGGTATTGCTTTGCGAGCCGAGCAGAAGGGCCTTTTATTTTCCTATCAGCTTGATTCCAATGTCCCTGCCAGGTTGATCGGCGACCCCGGACGTCTTCGGCAAATTCTCGCGAATCTGGCGGGAAATGCCTTGAAATTTACCCATCAGGGCGGCATTCGCATAGAAGTCGGATTGGAAGCGCTTACGAAAAACGATGCCACCTTGATTTTTCGCATCCACGATACGGGCATAGGCATTCCTCCTGGCAGACAGGAGGCCATTTTTGAGAGTTATGTTCAGGCGAATTCCGACACCAGTCGCGTATACGGAGGTACCGGACTGGGGATGGCAATCGCCAAAAGGCTGGCGACTGAAATGGGCGGACATATAGGCGTCTCCAGCAGTGAAGGTGAAGGGAGTATTTTCTGGTTTACAGCTCTGTTTCCTTTACAGCTGGAACCGCAGGAGGACCTTAAAGCGGTATCTTTAAAGGGGGTGGAGCTGCTGCTTGTAGATGATACGCGGGCGAGCCGGGCTGAAACATTGGGCTTGCTGTATTCCTGGGGGTGCCTGGTGAGCCCGTCATCGCGTTCTGCAGAAGCCTTTGCTCAGCTTTGCGATACGCGCACGCAGGATAAGGTGCCGGATTGCGTGCTTGTTGAATTGAAATTTCCGGGAATAGAAGGTTTTGATTTTATCCGACAGTTGCGGAACAGAGCCTGCTGCCGGGGTATTCCAGTGATGGTTCTCACTGCCCACGGACAACGGGGGGACGCTGAAATTTGTCGTGAACTGGAAGTCAGCGCGTATCTTACCCGTCCGTTTCAGGCGCATGAGCTGTCTGACGCTCTGGAGATGGTTCTGGCCCAGCGTGGTAATACAGCTGCGAGCACTTCAGGTCCTGGCCCGTGTAATCCGATCACGCGACATACTCTGGCGGAAAGCGACCAGTACGGCCGACGGATTCTATTGGTCGAGGATTACCCCACAAACCAGGAACTGGTCCGGAATCATCTGCGCAGCTTCGGTTATGAAGTGGATGTGGCCCCGGACGGTTCCAAGGCCTTGGAGCTTTTTGAACCCGGACGCTACGACCTCGTGTTGATGGACATCGAATTGCCTGAAATGGATGGATATGTCGCCACACAGGGCATGCGGCTTCTGGAACAGCAACATGATCATCCGCAGGTACCGATAATCGCCATTTCCGCGCATTCCGACAAAACGCATCGCGATACATGTCTGGCCGCAGGCATGAATGATTATTTGGCCAAACCATTGCGTAAGGTCGATCTGCTAAAAAAATTGGATCGCTGGCTGCAATTGTCTCTGGAAGATTCTCCGCAGCTGCAGGAATACGTCCATGTGCAGAATTCCGAGCATTTGGTCATGGATTACCGACTTGCACTGCACGAATTTGAGGAAGATGAAGCGCTGTTGCTGGAGGTTGTTCAGGGGTTCATCGCTCAGGCGCGGAGACAGCAGCGGGCATTGCGTCTGGCGGTTTCTTTGCAGGACTTGAAACGTATCCAAAAACTAGCCCATGCCCTGGCGGGGGGGGCGTTGAATCTGGCTGCGAATCCCTTGTGCCAGGCGGCACGGCGTCTGGAGTATCTGGATGCAGAGCAGCTTGCTTATAAAGGCGAGCAGCTTCTGACTGAGCTGGATCATGAATTGGCACGCTTCATAGCGTATATACAACAATTTTCTTTAATTAATCTTTAAAAAATAGGTTATCTTTTTTTTAATGAAAAAAATAGCCGACCTGAGAAGTACTGTCCTGCCAGCAGGATTAAGAAAAATAGAATCATGATGTTAGCGACAATTTGTTGCAACATTGGATGTGTTAAGTGAGCTTAAGTTTAAAACCGGGAGGACGATAAGCGAGGGGGTATGGTTAGCGTGAGGTTTATTATTTCAAAGATTGTATATCATTATTGACGTATAATCATGCTTTTTTAAGGGGAGTGCTTATGAAAAAAATCGGGGTGTTACTTTTTTTGGGCATAATTCTATGCTTGTTTTCTACCTACGCTGATGCAAGCAATGTTGTCGTTAACCACACCAACTACAACCTTTATGATTCTGTTTCGGAAACAGTGCGCAATTCCGTGGCTGCCCAAAAGGTTTTTTTCGCCCATGCGTCTGTTGGAGGCAATATCGTGTCCGGGATGGAAGATCTGAACAGCTCTGACAGTAGCTTGTATATGTTGCAGAATGAATCTGCCGATGCTTCTCCTTCCGAAACCTCCGAAGGAGTTTTTTATGATTATAATCGTGGAAACCCTGGTTGGGAATCAAAGGTCAGCAATTTTGAAACCTATGTTTCAAATGGCTGGCATTCTTCAAATGTCAATGTAGCCATAAATAAATTTTGTTATATTGATACTGATGCGAATTGGGAAACGTATCGCGATTCCATGCAAAATCTGGAAACCAGCTATCCTGATACGGTTTTTGTTTATATGACCATGCCTCTCAAGACGGATGAAGACAGTGAGGACGGTTGGCTGCGGCAGCAATTCAATGCAAATCTCCGCGATTGGATTGATTCACAGGACGGAAAATACTTGTTGGATATCGCAGATATTGAAGCATATTCTGCAGTAGGTGTTGAAAGTACTTCTAGTTGGGATGGCAACAGGTACCAAATGCTTGTATCCGGTTTTTCGAGCGATGGCGGACATCTTAATGAAACCGGTCGTCAGCGTGTTGCCAAAGCTTTCTACTCTCTACTGGCTCTCATAGCCGATCCGACGCAAACCTCAGTACCGGATACCGACCTGGCGCTTATCTGGTACGGGGAAGATGCCGGCAAGTCCGTTTTCTGGCGTATCGCGGAGTCCGGTTCGCTTGTGAACGATAATCTCGACACCGGTTGGGGGTTTGTTTCTGATTCTTCGTTAGGCAGCAGCTGGAAATTGATTGCAGCTGAGGTTGTGAACAATGCGAAGATACTTTTCTGGCAGAATACCGACCAGGGAAAGATTGTGTATTGGAAGCTGAATGATAGCTATAAATTGACTGACGACGATGACAGCGGGTGGGGATTAGTTTCCGACTCAACCATGGGATCCGAATGGGGGTACAGTGGGCTGGCTACCACCGGAAGTGGTACGTTTATGTTGTGGCAGAATGCTTCCAACGGTCAGGTGGTGTACTGGAAACTGAATACGGATTCGCCGACGCTCACCAACAGGACGCAGGATAACGGTTGGGGCTATGTTGATTCGGAAGCCACTCTGAATAGTGACTGGCGGTTGGGCGCAAGTTTTTATGATTCAAATGTAGGCCAGGTGCTCACCTGGCAGAATCAGCAGTCCGGCAAGGTGGTGTGGTGGAAGCTGACCGACGCGTGCAAGCTGACGAACCGCACTCAGAACGAGGGCTGGGGGTATGTTTCGGATGAACTCACTCTCAACAGCGAATGGCATCTGGCTGGTCCCATTACTTCGGGCGCCAATAATCTGCTGATCTGGCAGAATGAGAACAGCGGCAAGGCAGTCTGGTGGAAGTTGAATGTTAATTCCTGCGTATTGCAGGACAGGACCAAGGACAGCGGCTGGGGATTTGTTTCCGAAGACGCCGCGGTCAACAGCAACTGGCGCCTGGCAGACATCAGCACACTTGGCAGTACGCCGGCTTTGTTCTGGCGCCAGCTGGAAACCGGCAAAGCCGTCTGGTGGAAACTCAGCGATACGGGGACGCTGACCGACACGACGAAAAACAGTGGCTGGGGATTCGTTTCTGATGAACTGGCAGTTTCGGACAGTTGGAGTATTACCGGCGCACTGAAATAGTGTTTATTTTTGGCGGCCGGATTGCTCCGGCCGCCGAATATGATCCCAGGTGGAAAACACGCGAAAGCTATCGATTCTGGCAGGAGGCGGTCGCCAGTCGAACTGTTCCTCGCTTCAAACATGTCTCTGAGGAATTCGTTTTCTTCTTGACAATCTCCGTTCCGTTCTTAAATCAACACCGGTTAATCTGTATTTTTTGTTGGCATTTTCTAGTCTTGAAAATGTCGGTTGAACATTTTGCAGTATGTCCAGGAGGGGCAAATGTCCGAAAAGCAAACTGAAAAACATGAGTTTAAAACTGAAGTTCAAAAACTGCTGAGTATTATTACGCATTCGCTGTACACCAACCGGGAGATTTTTCTACGCGAACTTATTTCCAACGCCTCGGACGCCTTGGACAAACTCCGTTTTGAAACAAGTAAGGGAGGAGATGTCCGGGATCCGGAAGCGGCTCTTGAAATTCGGGTGGATGTCGATAAGGACAAAAAAATTCTTACAGTCACTGATACGGGCGTAGGCATGACCCGTGAAGAACTGATCGAGAACGTTGGCACCATCGCCCATTCGGGATCTGAAGCCTTTTTGAAAAAACTTGCCGAACAACCCGCAGGGGAAAACAAGCTTGATCCGGACAACATCATTGGCCGGTTCGGTGTCGGTTTCTATTCCGTTTTCATGATTTCCGACCAGGTGCGTATCGTGACGCAGTCCTGTTTGCAGGATGCGCCGGCCTGTGTCTGGATCTCGGATGGTCTGGGTTCGTATGAGCTGGCCGAAGCCTCCCCGGAAGAGGCCCCCAAGCGCGGAACCCGAATTGAGATCCATATTCCTGACGAGCACGACGAATATCTGGATAAGAGCCGTCTGGAGCGGATCATCAAGAAACATTCGAGTTTTATTTCTTTCCCCATTTATCTTGAAGGGGAAAAGGTTAACACGATCCCGGCTCTCTGGCGCGAACCCAAGTTCAATATCACCTCGCAGCAATACGAGGAATTCTACAAGTTCCTCACCTATGACACAGCCGGGCCCCTTGACACCATTCATACGTCTGTGGATGCGCCCGTGCAGTTCAACAGCCTGCTTTTTGTTCCCGAACACGGCAATGATTTCATGGGATTCGGGCGCAAAGAGTATGGCCTTGATCTTTATGTCAAACGCGTGTTGATTCAAAAAGAAAATAGCGACATCATCCCTGAATACCTGGGATTCCTGAAAGGTGTCGTGGATACGGAAGATCTGCCACTGAATATTTCCCGCGAGACGCTGCAGGAAAATCTTTTGATTCGCAAAATTTCCCAGACGCTGGTCAAACAGGTGTTGAACCATCTGGCGAAGATGGCCAAGGACAACAAAGAGACCTACGAAAAATTCTGGGATGCGCATGGTAAAGTATTTCGGATGGGGTACGCGGATTTCGCCAACAAGGAGAAGTTCGCACCTCTGGTCCGTTTCAATTCCTCGATTCATGAAGACGCCAAAGGAATTACCTCTTTTGACGAATATATCGCTCGTGCCAAACCGGATCAGAAAGAGATTTACTACATTGCCGGCCCCAGCCGGGATGCTGTTCGTCTGAATCCGCATATCGAGATTTTTGCGAAAAAAGGCATTGAAGTTCTGTATCTTTATGATCCTGTCGAAGAGATTCTCATGGACGCTGTGCGCGAATTCGGGGACTTCAAGCTTGTCTCTGTCGAACATGCGGATTTGAGCAAGGTATCCCAGTATGCCGATGTGGATGAAAGCAAGCCAAAAGCGGAAGAGCTGGACGATGAGGGCAAAAAGACTCTGGACCAGCTGCTCGAGAGGATCAAGGAAATCCTGGGCGAGCGGGTAACCGAAGTGCGTATCTCAACCCGCTTGCAGGACAGCCCGTGCTGTCTGGTCAGCCCGGATGGCGGTTTGACTTCATCCATGCAAAAGATTCTGCAGATCGTCAGCAAAGATACAGCGGTTCCTTCCAAGGTGATGGAAATCAATCCGGATCATCCGCTGGTACGCAATCTGCTCCGGATTTACCATGCCGATGCGAAAGACGGTTATCTCGAGCGCGCTGTGGAACAGCTTTATGATTCGTCTCTGCTTCTGGAAGGCTATCTGTCGGATCCGCATCGCCTCGTGCAACGTATCAATTCGCTCCTCGAAGACTCGAGCAGCTGGTATCGCGGCATCAAAGACTTATAAAATTCTATAGGCTTTATGCATATAGATGGGGAAAGTCGTTTCTTGACGGCTTTCCCTTTTTTCATGGTAATCGTAACAGTAGGACTTGACGAGACCGAACACTTGGCTTATTTACCAAATGAAACATTTGCCCATACAACCAAATAATACGATGCAACCGGAACCCAGAAAAATAATCGGACACTATGAAGCTAGGGCCAAAGTTATGAAAGCCTTAGCGCATCCTTCGCGTTTGATGATGATTGAAGAATTGTCTCATGGCGAACGTTGCGTTTGCGAGCTGACCGAGCTGGTGGGCGCAGATATCTCCACAGTTTCCAAACATCTGGCGGTGTTGAAAAAAGCCGGTATCGTCACGGATGAGAAAAAGGGCAAGCAGGTTTATTATCGTCTTAAGGTGCCATGTGTGTTGAATTTTTTCCATTGCATTGAATCCGTCATAACCGAGGGATCCAGGTAAAATTTTTTTGTTTGTCATTTGGCTTTTTTACCAAATGATGGAGGTGAGATGGACTGGAAACGGGAATGGAAACCACTAGCGGTGATCCTCGTATCTTTTTTGGCCTGCTTTTATCTGCCAGTGGGGATGCCGCGATTTGATAACGCCGTGCTGGAGGCCTTTCATCTGGTGAAATGGTACGCCCAGGAGCACGTGCTGCTTTGTCTCGTACCGGCCTTTTTCATTGCCGGAGCCATTGGCGTATTCGTCAGTCAGGCTTCGGTGATGAAATATCTCGGACCTTCGGCAAACAAAGTGCTGGCCTATGGAGTGGCATCCTGCTCAGGGACCATCCTGGCTGTCTGCTCGTGTACGATACTGCCTCTGTTCGCGGGAATTTACCGTATGGGGGCCGGACTCGGACCAGCAACAGCCTTTCTTTATTCCGGTCCTGCCATCAATGTACTGGCCATTGTTCTGACCGCGCGGGTACTCGGTCCGCAATTGGGGCTCGCACGGGCTGTGGGCGCCGTTGCTTTCAGCGTGATCATCGGCCTGGCAATGCATTTGATTTACAGGAAGGAAGAAGGGGAAAAAGCCGCAAAAATGGCTGCCATGCCCACCCCGGAGGTACAACGTCCGCTTTGGAAAACCGCGGTCTACTTCGCCTGTATGGTTTGTATTCTGGTCTTTGCCAACTGGGGAAAGCCAGCGGAGAGCAGTGGTCTTTGGGCAATGATTTATACCTCCAAATGGCAGCTGACAACGCTTTTTGCCATTGGACTCGTACTGTCGCTCGTGGCCTGGTTCGAAGTAAAATGGACCCACGCGGCCTATGCCTCTTTGCCGGCCATTGTTTTGGGGCTGCTGTTTCCTGCTACGCCGCAGCTGGCTTTTGTGGCCGGTGTGACAGGTTTGTCCGTACTCACCAGTACGCGCCAGGACGAATTGGGCGAATGGTTCGGGCAAAGCTGGGGATTTGCCAAACAGATCCTGCCACTGCTGCTCTTTGGCGTATTGATTGCGGGCGTTCTTCTGGGACGTCCGGGCAACGAGGGGTTGATCCCTTCGCACTGGGTCAGCGCCGCGGTTGGCGGCAATTCTCTGTTGGCCAATTTTTTTGCCTCTTTTGCCGGTGCGTTCATGTATTTCGCAACATTAACGGAAGTCCCCATTCTGCAAGGGCTTATCGGCAACGGCATGGGGCAGGGCCCGGCTTTGGCGCTTCTTCTGGCAGGTCCGGCCTTGAGTCTGCCGAACATGCTGGTGATCCGCAGCGTCATTGGGACGCAGAAAACAGTCGTATTTGTATCGCTGGTGATTGTCATGGCGACACTGACCGGCGTCATGTATGGAAATATCGTTTCTTAAGGAGACAATGACATGAAAAAAATTCTGGTGTTGGGCACTGGCTGTCCGAAATGCGAACAATTAAAAAAAGATACGGAAACAGCGGCTCAGGAACTTGGAATAGAGTATGAGCTGGATAAGATTACGGAAATTTCCAAAATGATGGAGTACGGCGTCATGATCACTCCGGCTCTGGTTGTGGATGGAGAGGCCAAAGTCGTCGGGAAGGTCCCTTCCATTGCCGAATTGAAGAAACTGCTGTCCTGAGAACAAAAAAATCTGTTGAAGATAGCCTGTTGCGGCGGTCTGTTCCCTTACAACAGAAAATTATCCCGTATGGATAAGTGCCCGGAGAATTCCGGGCACTTGTACGCGGAGAAGATCGGCTATCTTTTGTTTCGCTTATGTCCATTATAAGATTCAGACTCCGTTGCGTATGTTGTGCTAGTAGTCGTGTACGTATTAGTGGTAGATCTGGAACAAGAGTTAGCCAGAAATAAAAGTCATGTTCCGTTTATTCTTCATTGTTATGGATAATTCTGGACTGTCAAACTTCCTGATTCCCCTGGTGGTATAGATTCTAAACTCCCTACATTATTGCCATTCACATAAAAAACGTAGTTAAGATAAATCTTTTCGCACTTATTGGTCAAAGTAACCTTTTTTAAATCTCCTGATTGACCAGCAGAGAACATTTTAAACTCTGTAAGTGAAGCTTTGATATCATATTTTCTCCCCAACTCAATATTTTTCTTCAGCTTACCCATGGAATTGCTCGAGGTTATAAGAACCTTACACCTCGGATTGTTGCCTCTGGACATTGTGCAAACAAGTTCATCAGGATTATTTTCCGATTTTTTACATACTGTTTCTGCATTACTGATTCCTCCCCACAGCGACATAATAAAGCAGCAAAGCATAACAAATGATAAATGTTTCATGGCATCCTCCATCAAGAGTTATAGGGTTACAATAAATTAAGTGATGCTTAAAACTGTTTAAAATTTTAGCAATATCTGTGCCGGTATGTTTGATAATGATGTCAAGTGGATACGAATTCATACGATTTTGAATTAGCGTATTTTGTTTGAAATATCGGCAGAGTTGTAGGTGCTGTTACAGTAAAAGAGCAGTTTGCCTAGAACTTTATAGTCAGTAAAAACAAGGTGATATATGTTGATCGAGCCGAAGTTACATGAGTTTTATCATATTTTTCAGTGTGTTTTAAGACACCGCCAACTCCCTGAAAAGCGCAGAATGTTTTTGCCATTAAAGTTGTCTTCAAAAGAGGATTTGGGGTAGAATCTACTATTCCAAACCATTTTCAGTAGTTTTGCCGAGGAGGTTGTATGTCGGTTTTATCCTCGTTGCGCGGTCGTTTGATGGTATTTATCGGGGCTGTCGTTGTTATTATGCTCTTGGCGGAATCCTATTTCGGTTACCGGACCATGCGGGATACGCTGGCCGAAAATTCAAAAAAATTGGCTGAATTTCAGTATCATCTTGTTGTTCCATTACTTGAGCAAAAAAAAACTGCAAACGGCATTTCTTTAACTGATGCAGATTTAACTCCCTATAAGAAGCGATATGGATTCAATATCTCCATTGTTGTCCCGCAAGGAGAAGGCTTTGCTTATGCGGCAAAGACGCATCAACTGAGTATCCCGCAAAAAATGTTCCCATGGCTTCGCAAGGTCATGTCTTCTTCCGGTCCATTGTTTCGAAGAGTCAGCAAAAACAAGAAAGAACTGATGACCCTTTATACGCAACTTACCGATATGCAAGGTAGAGTTATCGGTGTGGTCGCCATTCCTCGGGATATTACGACAGAACTGGCGACCGTACGTAAAGATGTTTTCGTATCGCTGGCTCGTGGAGCATGTATGCTGCTGGCGACCTTGTTTATCGTAGGCATTGTTCTGGGACGTTGGGTGATCAAACCCTTACGGGTGGTTTTGGAGTTTTTCAGACAGGTGCGTAAAGGCAACTACGCCCTGCGTTTGGGAAAACTGCCTTTTGAAATGGACGGTCTGAGCGAGGGAATCAACAAGCTTCTTGCCACGGTGGAAGACGCGCTGGCAATGGCGGAAACAGAGCGGTTGAACGCCAAAGGAGAGGCGGAAAACGCTGAGAAGGAAAAAGCCGAAGCACAGCGTCAGAAACAGCAGGTTGAAACTCTAGCGGATGAAATCTGTGGTATAGCCCGAACCGTTTCGGACATTACCGCGCGGTTGAACCAGACTGTGGAAAGGCTCAATACGCAGGTCGGCGATTCCCTGAATATGGCGGCTAGGCAGAAAGAACGCTCCTATGAACTTTCCAACGCCATGCGCGAAATGAACACAACGGTCATGGATGTGGCCGCCAACGCGGGTGATGCCGCAGCAAACGCGGACGATACGCAGAAATTCGCCCGTGAAGGTTCCAACGTGGTGACAGCGGTGGTAGAGGCGATTGCCGATGTGCAATCAAAAGCCAAAAGCCTGCATGCCGACATGAACGAATTGCAGCAGCATGCAGTGGATATTGGTAAAATTTTATCCGTGATCAATGATATTGCCGATCAGACCAATCTGCTGGCGCTTAATGCCGCCATTGAGGCAGCCCGTGCGGGAGATGCGGGGCGCGGATTTGCCGTGGTGGCTGACGAGGTTCGTAAACTTGCGGAAAAAACCGTCATCGCCACAAAAGAAGTGGCCGAGGTGGTTTTTGAAATTCAGACCAGCTCACAAAAAAGCCTGGAAAACACTGAAGCATCTGTGCTCGCCGTGGAGAGCAGTACGGAACTTACCCACAAATCCGGGCAGGCTCTTGAATCCATCGTCCGGATGGCTGAAAGTACGGCAGATCGGGTGCGGGCCATTGCCACTGCAGCTGAGGAGCAGTCCGAAACAACAGAAACCATAAGTGATTCGACCCGTGAAATTAATCAAATGGCGGAAAAGTCAGCTTCATTTGTAAAGAATTGCCAGCAGGATACGGAGAGTCTGCACAAGCTTTCTCTTGAATTGCAGTCCATGATAGAACGCATGCGAACTCTTAGCCAGGGAATGGCAAGCTGTAGCGGATAACTGCTGGTATTCCGCTTGTCGCATGTTTTTTTCTCATCTTTTTTAAAGGCAGCCGACTAGCGTCTTTCCTGGAAAGGCGCTTTTTTCATGCCTTGCATTACCTTTTTCATTCTTTTATGCAAACAGGTAGTTCATCCGCGCGTATGGCCGTGTCTGGCCAGATGCTAATCCAACTGAGGAGAATTCATGCGCTCGCGTTTCATGCTGGTAATGGTGGCCTGCCTGGCCGTATGTCTGATCGGAAACGATCTGTTTTTGCACGTGGATACGGCCGATGCCAGGTTGAGAGGTTTTCGCTCTTCAGGATCTTTTTTCCGTAGATCATCGCCCAGCCGTTCGGTCTGGGGCACTCGTAACGGCGGGGGCTGGTTCGGCAAGAGCAAGCAATCATCTGGATATTCAAAACCCGGCGTATCTAAATCACCCCAGCAAAGCAGCCAGGCCAGACAATCTCAGGGCTACAGCAAGCCCGCGCAAACTGGGGCAGGCTTCAGTAAGCCATCGCGATATTCCAGCAACCAGGCCAAGGAGTTGCGTAAGCAAAAGTCCGGACAATCCTTGAACGCCTATAAAGCGGAGAACGCTAAATTCGGCAAGACCCCGCCGCCTCCGCCTCCTGCTTCAAAATACAAAAACAGTCCTGTCTTTACTAAAGCCAAGACCTACGGACGATTTGATTACAATACGCATTACGGACGGCGGGATTCCTATTATCGGGGCATGGGCTGGGGCGCGCCGACGTACGCATACGGCGGCTTTCCGCGTTTCGGCATGTGGGATGCGTTATTCTGGTGGATGATTCTGGACAACGTTACAAGGCCAGGATATGCGCGTGCGGCCTATGACCATGGCGATGATCCCGGATATCAGGAATGGCGCTCGGAAGCGGACAAGCTTGCCCAGGATAATACCGAACTCAAGGCCAAGCTCGAAGCTCTGGACGCCAAGACCGCGGATATGAGCGGACCGCGTGATCCCGGATATCTGCCGCCCGGAGTACCGGCTGAAGTAGCCCTGGCCGGAGACGTGCTGGCGCAAAAGGATGCCGAACGGGTGCCGTTGCGTATGGCCACGGCTTCGCCTACAGGCAATTATCATTATTTCGGCACCTTGCTAAAAAAAGCGGCCAAGGACCTGGATGTGACCCTGCAGACCACGGCGGGATCCATGGAAAATCTGCGTCTGCTGCTGGAAGGCAAAGTGGATGCGGCTCTGGTTCAATCCGACGCTTTCGAAGTCTTCAGCCGTCTTAACCAGGGGGCTTCTGTTGTTTCCGAGCAGACGCCGCTGTACAAAGAAGCCATCCAGATGATCGCCAATCGGGATTCGGGAATAAAATCGGTCAAAGATCTCGATCCGGATACCAATACGCTCTATATCGGTCCCAAAGGATCGGGCGTAGGCATGTCCTGGGAGGGTTTTTGTCTGGAAGACGAGCATTATCGTAAGATTCCCACAAAATACGCTCCGTATGAAGAAGCACTGGAGATAGTGCAACGGGATCCCAACGCGGTAATGATGTATGTTTCCGGTCTGAACAGCGGCTTGTTGCGTACGGCGGAACAACTTGCGGAAGAAAACGGCGACCTGCGGCTGGTGGCCGTGGATGACTGGGATTTCAACGACGCCCGGGACAGCCACGGCAACAGGATATACACCTTTACGGATATTCCTTCCAAAGTGTATCCCGCCCTGCAGAAGGGCTTTATCTTCGGACACGACATTGAAACCCTGGCTGTGGATGCCGTTTTTGTCGTACGTACGGAATGGGTGGAAAAATACGGTGCTGAAGCCATGGACGATCTCACTTTCGCCGTGATGGAAGCCCAGCCCGAAGTGGCCAAACGAGTCAGCGGACTCGAATAAAGGAAGCATCATGTCCGGAGAATGGCGGATATTTAAGGCCGTGGCGGCCAAAAAAGCCGGTGACCTCAAGGGATTGTTCACCGGCGGTAAAAAAAAGGATGCGGTTGACCGTGACCTTCCGCTCGGGTTGCATCTCGGCGCTAAAATTACCTTGGACGAAACGGCATTTCTGCTCCATGGCGGGGAGCTTAAATTCGGATTTCCAGGCAGGGAGCAGCTGGTCCGGGCCTATGGCCGCATTGAGCTTTCAGGGCCTGTGGCGCATCGCTTATATCTTGAATCAGAATCAGAAGGGCAGTCCTTGCTCGAACTGGTTACGGATGAGCACGGACATCTCGAAGAAACCCGGCTGTTCTGCTCGCTGGATACCGTGTATCCGCAGGACGCCGATGAATGGGATTTCTGGCTCAATCCAAGCGACGGATCCATTGGCTTGTCCCGTTTTGAAACCAGGGACGGCACTGCTTATGACCGTGCCTGGGGAGATGGGGAGAAGCCTTACGAGCCCCCTGTGGAATTTGAAGAAAACGTTTTTTTGGATAGTCATGCTGAAGTCCGTACGACGGTGAAACATGCTGCCATGCTTTACGGGCGCTGGGTCAACGAAACGGACGATCTGGCGGAGTATACGCTGCTTTCGGCAGAAGAACATGCCGATGGAGCCTGTGTGCATATATTAGTGGGGATTGATTTTAATCCAATGGGTATTACATTGGTCTACTGAGTCTGTTTTCTGCAAGCCTGGCTGCTTGTCAGCCTTACTTCAACAGGAGAACTCTATGGGTTTTTTTAGTTTTGTGAAAAATTTCGGAGGCGAAAAGGTCAAGGAAACCGGTCGGAACATTGTTCAGGCCCTGGCTGCCTGGGATCCGGAAACGGCCTCCGCCGCGGAAATCAAACAGATGGAAGACAATCTGGACAAGCTGACCCGCCAGGTTGCGGATGCGCGTGCCAGTTATGAAAAGGAACAAGGCGAAGCGGATGCCATCCAGGCATTGTATGAGCAACGAATGAAGGCTGCTGAATTGCTGCAGGGAAAGCTCGCCGTTGCGGCGGACGATGCTGCCGCCAAAATTGAAAGCGCCCTTGGTTCTCTGGTTGCCGAGCTTGAGGAAATGCAGCCCGATATCGAACGTGAGATTCGTGAGGCCGTGGAGGCCAAGGATTTCATGAACGAACTGGAGGAGATCGCCAAAGCCGCCGCGCAAAAACTGAAAACAGCGCGTCAGACCTTGGAGAAGGCCAAAAAAGATATGCAAATGGCCAAAGTTCGGGAAGAGCGCGCCAATGAACAGGCTGAACGCAGCGCCAGACTTGCCGGGCTGCGTACGGAAACAGACCAGCTTGGGAGCGCATTGTCGGCCATGCAGAAAAGTGCGGACCAGGCCAATGTACGTGCCGATGCCGCGAAAATGAAAGCGAAGCTGCTCTCTTCGGAGAAAGAGGGCGGAGAAGACCCCTTGATAGCCGAAGCCATGCGGGAAGCCGGCGGCGGCGAAGCCAAACCGGACACTATTGCGGATCGTCTGGCAGCCTTGAAGAGGAAATAGCATGTTTGATTACAGTATCGCGCATTGGACATCGTTTTTAGCAGCCGCCGTGCTGCTCAATCTTGCACCCGGACCTGATATGGCGTTTATTTTGACCCACACGGTCAAAGGCGGCAAACGCATGGGCCTGGCGGCCATGTTTGGAATCTGGGGCGGCGCTATGGGGCACGTACTGCTCGCAGCTCTGGGCCTTTCCGCAATCATTGCAGCCTCTGCAGTGGCCTTTTCCGTCATCAAATGGATAGGTGTGCTTTATCTGCTCTGGCTCGGCGTACAGGCGTTGCGTTCTCATGGAGACTCCTTTTTGCCTGAAGACGGTCAGGCTAAAGGCGGCAACGGCTGGGGGGTGTTCCGGCAGGGCGTGTTGATAGACTTGCTGAACCCCAAGGTGGCGACCTTTTTTCTGGCGTTCTTGCCACAATTCGTGGTGCAGGGGGCAGGGCCCGTCTGGAGCCAGTTAATGCTGCACGGCACGTTGATCATAGTTGTCGCGGCATTCATCGAACCGCCTCTGATCATGCTCAGCGATCGTCTGACCACCAGGCTCAGATCAAGCCGCAGGCTCGGCCTCTGGCTGGACCGGACTCTGGGCGCGGTTCTGGTTGGGTTGGGCATACGCCTGGCGTTTATCGAACGCTGATTTTTTTGCTTGTTAAAAGAAAAAAGCCGGACAGATCAGCATCTGCCCGGCTTTTATTGTTTCAGGTGAGGGATATTAGTAAACGACGCCTGTTCCCTGAATTTCCCAGTTGGAAGGCGCGGAGTCCAGAAAACCGTAGCTGGCAAGAGAAGTTCCCTTCATCCGCCAGATGGCTGTTTTGCCGATATCCGGGCGGCGCCAGAGGATGTCCATCTGTCCACGGTTGTTGATGTCCATGGTCCCGACAAGTTCCCATTCCGTAGTGGTTGTAGGGAGGCTGACCGTTTCTTTGAGCTTTGTTTTTTTCATCAGCCAGATGTCGTTTTCACCGCTATCCGGATTATGCCACAACAGATCAGGGTAGTTGTCGTTGTCGAAGTCAGCCACTCCGGACAGTTCCCAGGGCAGGTCACGCTGGGGCAGCTCGGCATCGCCTTTAAAGGTGGCATCTTCCATATACCAAACGTAGTCGTTGCCGTTCTCCGAGTTTCTCCAGACGATGTCTGGGGTACCGTTTTTGTTAAAGTCTCCAATGCCTTTGGGAAGCCAAGCGTTATCTGTCTTGTCAATCAAGACCCAGCTTTGACGTTCCGTACGGCGCATATACCAGATGGCGTTTGCACCGGAACTATCATTATGCCAGAAAATATCGGAATATCCATCCTCATTGAAATCATACATGCCGACGATGTTCCAACCAAGCGGTACGTCATCCATCAGATTGTATGATTTGTAAGTCTCTCCTTTCATCTGCCAGACAGCGTTTTTGCCGGAAGTGGTATTTCTCCAGACAATATCTTCCTGTTGATCAGGGACGTCATCAAGTGTATTCGCGCAGGCCAGGTAATTGTCGTAATCCCCTCCGGCATCCGGTACGCAATAGCTCACGCCTGTATGTTTGGCGACACTATATTTTGCATTGCTGCTGATACATTCCCAATAATTGTCATAGGTATCAGTGGCGTCATCTCCTGCCAGCGTACAGCTGTTGCTGTCGCTGACAAACGTCCATTTTTGCGTTGACGTATCGTAGGGGGTTTGGCCTGCTTTCAGCGGACAAAGCGTCAGAGTGTACGTCAGTCCCTGCGGACAGCTTGCGTCGCCAGTGGCATCGTCGTACTGCCAGGTGTAGCCGGTAATGCCCATGGCTTTGAGGCGTCGGACATACTTTGTTTTTGCAACATTTTTGCTGCCGTCGCCCGGACCATCCATACATTGTTCCGCACCCGCGGAAGGTGTAACTGTCTGGCCATCGTCGTCGAGGCATGAACCAGCGCAACCGTACCAGTTGGCGGAGGTGCAGGTGGTGCCGTCGGCCGGCGTGATGGGGCGGTTGGAGTCGGTGATATTTGTTCCCAACACGTTTGAACTGAACCAGCTATGCGGATGGGCGCAGTTTTGCGTGTATGTGTTTCCATCAGTATATTGATACGTACTCCAGAGATCGATGCTTTTTTGTTCGTTCAGCCAGTTGTAGATGTTAGCTTCGTCGCCTTCACTTGGAACCTCGAGCGTTGTCGAGGTTTCCGCCGGACAACTGGCCAGGTCGAGAAAACCCAGATCCTTGGAATTCACGCCGGTGGTTCCGCTCTGGTTGCTGCATTGATCCTGGCCGTCGCCCTCGGCAACAACGGACATGGGCATGCCGTAACCGTCGACAACGCTGATGTCGAAATTGTCTTCAGTTCCAAGTGCCTGGTTATTCACTGGGTTTTCTGCGCAATGCTCCAAGCATTTAGCAGATCCGGGATCAGAACTGCAATAGGTGTTGTAATCGGACGCGTTGCAGCCCCAGGTGACCTCGAACCAGGTGTGCGTACCGGCCAGGTCGCTTCCCAGCTGGGAACTGGGGAAGTCTGCTCCCAGTTTGCAGTTGCCGAATTCCTCAAAGGGACTCGTCCCTGCCGTACACCCCAGTTTGAAATACGATTTGAATGAGGCCGAGCCGGCATCCGGTACGGAAAAGGTCTGGCTTTCACCCGCGGATATGACAAGCTTGTACTGAGTATTCTGTTGCTTGCACGTATCGTCGTCATCCGAGCAGACTGCAGTATAAACAGTGGTCGCCCCATTTTGCGAGGCCCAATACTGCGATTGGGGAAAACCGACGTCGTCTACAGGAGGAATGATGAACATCCAGGCGTCGTCGCCACAATTGTTTGTGATTGTTAACCTTTTTGTGTAGCTGGTGTCTGCGTTTGCAGGTAAGGCTGCTGCTAAGGCAACACAAAGCAGGAATAATAACGACGGCAGCGTTTTCGGAACGGTCATGTTTGTCTCCATGTGTTTGGAACAGAGTATTCTAGGGTGAAATGAAAGATACTTGTTTTTGCAAAAAATACAACTGGCCGAATATCGCTATACTTTTTATCGGCAGGAGAAAGTGAATGTTAAGGGATAGTTGTAAACATGTTTTTCTTATAAGCAACTTAAGTAAAATTTACAGAAATTGGTATGTTTTCGATTAAAAGCCGTTGCAGCGTGCGGTCACTTCAGCCGTCGCAAGCTGTCAAAATAGAGAGGATGATTACTTGAAAACTAAAATCGTATTTCTTATTGACGCTTAGCCTTGAACCTCGTTAATGGGTAATAATTGAAAAGCCATAGAGTGGCCGATTTGGGGGGCTGTGCGGTAACGGGTTGGCTAAGTTAATCCAACATTATCAAAGGAGTTGAGGCGATGTTTGTGGGGAGAAACGTTGTGGCGGGAGCAGCCATCGTCCTGTTGATGCTTGTCAGTGGCACTGCGGCTTTTGCAGCGGGAGAAGCCGGCTGGGTCCAGGAAGCCAAGGGTACGGTGAACCTGATCTCAACAGGGAAAACTACGCCGGTAAAAACCGGAACAGCCGTACGGGCGCAGGATCGTCTGAAAACTGGAGCAAATTCCCGCGTGCAGGTTATGTTCAAGGACAAGACCATCTTGGCTTTGGCAGCCGACAGCGAATGTCTGATCGGTGATGTCTATCTGGAGAAACCCGAAAAAAGTCTTGTGGCTTTGACTCTTGAGTTCTTTAAGGGAACTTTTGACGTTCTGGCGGGAAAAGCGGCCAAGTTGCATCCGGAGCGTTTTCAGGTGAAGACGCCCATGGTGTCTTTGGGCGTAAGAGGAACCGAGTTCGCCTCAGCCGTTGACGGAAGCAATGAAGTCCATGGCTTGTATGCCGGCGGCCCGGTGGTGGTTACCAGGTTGGGCGTTAACAAGGCAAAAGCTTCCGCGTCGCCTCCGAAGGTGACCACAGCCCAATTGTGCGAACAAATTGAAAAGAGCATTGATGCTGCGGAGAAGGCCTACCGGGATTGCCGTATTGCCAGACAATCAAGCCAGTCCAAGTCCTGGGAGGCCAAGGTGACGGAATTTGAAAATCTCGCCAAAAAATACAACTGTAATTGATGGGGGAAACAGTATGAAAACATTACGCATAACCGTACTGGTCGTGGCTTTATGCCTTGTTTCCCCGTACTGCCTGACGTCGCCTGCTTTTGCCCTGTGTAAAGTAGGCAAAGCTAAGGAATCCGAAGAATCGGCGAAAAAACAGGAAACCAAGCTCAGACAAATGCTGCTGGCCATGGGGGGCGACAGTTCGGAAAAAGATCAGGTGATTCTCGTGGATCCGGGTACTGCAACGACCATTGCCACCGGAAAGGGACTCACGGATCCCCGGCCCTGGACTGCTGCTGAAAAAGCCCGATTAGATGGCGCGCGAGTCAATCCCGGACTTCCCGAACCCAAAGGCGTCTGGAAATAATAACTACCCGCTGTTTTCACAGTCCGGCGTACGGGCTGTGAAAACAGCTTCTAGCTGCTGTTCCGCTTGGAAAAGCTGAATTCCTTGCCATTTTTGTTGTTGAAAGCCGTATACCAGTCCACCCGCCGTGTCAGGTACATGAGAACCGCCAGGATGGCGAACAGGCCCAGACTTCCTGTAAGCAGGGCGTAGTCCTGTAGCTGTAGCAGGACATAATAAAATCCGTATAATGCGGATAATGTTCCGGAGATCACTCCAGCCGGGCGCAAGCCCCCCAGAATGACTTTGGTGTACGAACCGACCAGGGCAATGGTCGCCAGCGAGGCGAATCCGTATGCCAGATCGAATCCCATGTGCTCGGATAACGAAAGCAGCAGCAGATAGAACAGCACCAGGGAGATACCGATGAAGACGTACTGAACGGGGTGGAGGGTGCGTCTGGTGAAGATTTCTGTAAAAAAGACGGCGGAATAGGTCAGCAGTACGAAAAGTAGGGCGTATTTTGCGGACCGCATGGCTTCTTGATACTGGCTCATGGCCAGCAGGAGCTTGACCCCGAAACGAGCGCTCCATTTGATATCGTCCGTCCATTGCTGGGGAAAGCTGCGGTTGAGGTGCAGGACGTCCCATTCGGCGGAAAAACCCTTGGCGTTCACGTTTCTTTCATCAGGCAGGAATTCTCCCACAAAACTCGGCTTGGGCCAGTCTCCCTGCAGGGATACATGCGTGGTCCGGCCGGTGGGGGTGAACTGGAGCTGTTCCGAACCCTTCAGTTTCAAATCAATTTTAAAAAGAAAGGTATTGCGTTCGTCCGTACAGGGAACGTTGGCCTGGATTCCGGATTGCAGTTGCAGGAATCTTAGGTCCGCAGGTTCGCCCGGGCATTGTATGCCGTCCCAGTCGATGTCTACGGCCTCTTCGATGCCTTTCATGTCCGAGATGCCCAGCCCGATTCTGACCTCTTCCCAACGGATGCGGCTGGGGGAGATATTGAGTTTTTCAAAGTCAGGTTTGCTGAAAGCCCCGCGTATGGTCAGATCCGAATCGTAGACAACGGTTTCGTATATGCTGCGATAGCGCGGCTGGGCATGCACCCAGCCGGAAACGGCCAGCGTATCGGGTAGAAAAAAAGCCTGAAGTATGACGGTCCGGTCGCGTTCGCCCTTTTTTTCAGCTTTGATCACGGATTCATAGGGCACGACCAGAATCGGCCCTGTCAGAGTCTGGCTTGTACTCCATTTGAAGTTGATTTCGGCGATAACCTGTTCCCGACGGTTCTGGCGTTCCTGAATCAGATTCATCACAAAAAACATGGGAATCATCAGGCACAAACTCAAAAGAAAAATCAGCAACAGCCGCAGGGCGGGAGATTGTTTGACGCATGACATGGCCGACTCCTTTGGGGCATTGTCCGGGCATTTTGTTGCAGCATACGACACTGCCGGCGTTGAGCCAATGCCCGTACAGGACATTTACATCTTTTTTACATACTTAAGAGTCGGCTAGGAGTGCAGGACAACGGATAAAACCACAAAAAGCAAGGCCTCGCAGCATTCGCACACGGCTCCGATCATATCTCCGGTGATGCACCCCAGAAGCTTCCGGTACCACAGCAGCAGGGCACCCAGTCCGCAGCAAAACATCCCGATGCAGGCCAGGGCCGGTAGAACGCCGAGTAAGAAAAGGAAAGGAAGCAGGCATACGGAGGCAGGAAGCCAGGGTTGGCCAGATCCGAAAAAAGAATGGGCCATGCCTTCCTTGCCGCGGCAATAGGGCAGTAAACGCATGGTGATGCATTGGGACAGACGGCCGAAGACCGGAATAAATGTCAGCCCCAGGGCCAGGCGCCAGGGGTCTACACCATTGGAAAGCAGGTCATACAGAGCGCTGGTTTTTACCCCGAGCACGGCCAGAAGGGCCAGCACGCCCCAGGCGCCGATCCGGCTGTCGCGCATGATTTCCAGGGCGCGTTCTTTTCCGCGGTGGCCGAACAGGCCGTCAGCCGCGTCAGCCAGACCGTCCAGATGCAGTCCGCCTGTAAGAACCACAAGAAACAAAACATCCAGTACGGCGCGTAAGGCAGGGCCGGCAAGTAATCCGAGCAGTGCATCCCAAAGAGCCAGCAGTAATCCGAGTATCAGACCGGCAACAGGAAACCAGGCCAGCATCCGCCGTCCGTTCCATTCGATGTTTTTGCCCAGAGGAAGCACTGTCAAAAAGCCCAGAGCGGACTGCAAACCGGAAAAACTGTTTTTCATTTTTTATTTCCAGGGCTTGTTTCCGGCAACCCGAGTTCTCCTTTGAGTATCAAAGGTAGGCCGGAGGCCACCAGTACGGCGTTATCGCAATAAGCGGCCAGTTGTTGGTTACAGGTTCCGGCCAGGTCTCTAAAAGCCCGGCTCAGAGCGGTGCTTGGTACAATGCCCCAGCCGACTTCGTTGGTGACCACGGCAACCGAACAAGGCGCTTCCCGAACGGCCTCTCCCAGCTCGCGAACAGCGTCGGTAATCTGTTCGGGCGTATAATTGTGGTATTGCATGTTGCCCAGCCAGATGGTGACACAATCCAGCAGGACGGCAGCGTATTCCGGAGCCTGCGCGCGCAGCACGGCAAGGACATTCAGAGGTTCTTCCACGGTCTGCCAGCCGGATCCCCGGCTTTCCTGATGACGCAGGATGCGTTCTGCCATTTCTTCGTCGATGCTTTCGGCCGTGGCGATGTAAAGGCAGGGCTCTCCACGTTGTTCCACCCATTGCTGGGCAAAAGCGCTTTTGCCGCTTTTACATCCGCCCGTTACAAAGAGGGTCTGTTTTGTCGTCCGGCGCATGGTAACCACTCCAGAATCCGGCTCAAAGAAGATTCAAGATCGTCGCGATTGAAGATTTCCAGGGAGACTCCCCCCGTATAGGCTGGCAATAATTCGCATAACAGGCCGGCCATGTCCGCATTCAGGTGGGTCAGGCTGATGTGATCTTTGCCCTGCCGGACCCCGTGAACGTGCAGCATGGTTGCCAGAGGAAAATAGCGACGAACAAATTCCAGAGGATCGGATTCGAACAGCAGCAGGTGGCCGATGTCCAGGCAAAGGCGCAGGTCCAGTTCGCTGGCGAGCGGCGTGACCAAGTCGAACGGATACATCAGATTTTCCACCACAATGGAAGTGCTGGATACGCCGCTGGCCAGGATTTGCGTAAGGGAACAGCGCAAACGTCCGATCCAGGCTTGCGTATCCGGCTGTTCCGATCCGTCGGGACGCAGCCAGTCCAGGTGAAGCACCCAGCAGGTGGGGGCCAGGGGGGCTGTTTGTTCGATAAATTTTTTAGCGGCTTCCACACCATGGGAGCGTACGTCTTCGTCGGCGTCCCCCAAAAACAGATCCAGGGGAAGGTGGACGTTGTAAAGCAGATTTTCCGTGCGCCCGATGCTGGCCAGTGCATCAATCTCCAGCCGTGTGGGCAGGCTGTCCGCCCGGCGGCTTTCAAAAAACAGCAGTTCGACCTCATCGACAACAGGCGCGAGAAAACGCGCGTTGGGGATGCGTTCGTCCGGCAGAATGAACGAAGTGGTGCCCAGGCGAAAGGGGTAGCAGCCCTTTACGCAGGGCAATCGGGAAAGAGAGTCAGGTGTTTCCATATTCCGGTGAGGTTATAGTAAGTGCCCGAATAAACCAAGTAGGCCGCTGTGGGAAACGTACAGAATCCCCGACACCAGCATGGCCATGACAAAGGACGAGAGGTAAAGCAGGCGGATGGTTCTGTCAAAGGTCTCCGCGGTTAGGGGCACAGTGTCGTCCCCCAGCCAGGCTTTTTCCAGCAAACGTCCGTGGTAACGCGACGGCCCCCCCAACCGTACGCCAAGAACCCCGGCCACGGCAGCTTCAGGAAAACCGGCATTGGGACTGGCATGTCTGCGCGCATCTCTGCGGATGATCCTCAGGCCTTGCTTCCAGTCGTAACCAAGCAAAAAAGCGGCCATAAGCAGAAGCGCTGCGGTCAGGCGGGCAGGGAGGGCGTTACAGTAATCGTCCATCCGGGCGGAAAAGGTACCGAAAGCTGCATAGCGCGGATTTTTGTAGCCCACCATGCTGTCGAGGGTGTTGACGACTTTATACAAGAGCATGCCTGCCGGGCCGAAAAGCAGACAATAGAACATGGGGGCGATGACGCCGTCTGAGCAATTTTCAGCAACGGTTTCCACTGCAGCGCGCCGTACGGCATCGACGTCAAGCTGCTCGGTTTCGCGGCCGACAATCAGCGATAGCGCGCCGCGTGCTTGTATAAGATTATTCTCTCGCAGCGCGGATTCGACAGGCCTGCTGGCCTGGTGTAAACCACGCAGAGCAAGACAGGCGTAACAAACGTAGATCCAAAAAATATCTTGCAGCCAAAAGGGGAGCGCGGAAAAAATGACGGACAACAGCGCGAGCACGAGCCCGACAGACCCCATGACGCAGCACCAAAGAAGTGCGCCGCGTACGATTGAATCGCCATAAAGTTGTTTTTCCCAGAACTGGCAGAGCCACCCGAAAAATCTGACCGGGTGGGGCCAGCCAGGCGGATCGGCCAGTATCAAATCAAGAAAAAATCCAGACAGAAAGAATATTCCAGATCCAACCACCTCAGATCCTATGCTTTTTTAGAGTATTTGAGATTGAAAAAACGAGCGTCACATGTTCGTTTTAAAATTGCAACAATTCGCGCGTATTATCTTGTAAATTTTAGGTAGAGGGCAAATCGGCTTTTAAGACTTGGAATTGTCACAAGCATCATGTAGATATAGTGACTCTAGCATGATTAGTTAGCCGGATATCTGAACCCTTTTTCGGCTCGCTCCCACAAGGCGGGTTGGTTTGGAACCCTCTGATGTTTAAGTTTTTCGTTAAAAACAAACGTTCCAAAAAGAGAAGTAGCACAGCACGCCCCATGGAAAATCAGGACCTTTTTCGTATTCAGCCCCAGTCCGGTGGTATGTTGAAGCGCAAGCTTATTACCGCCATTGGTAAGCCCCTGGAACATATCATGGCCTTACCGGAACTCAATGCCATTTATGCTAAGGCTTCCTGCCTGGCCGGTGACAAGATCTTTATGGATCGAGTTTTGGAAGTCATGAATATTTCTTATGATATTTCCGAAAAAGATATTGAGCGCATACCCCAGAGCGGTCCGGTGGTGACTGTAGCCAATCACCCGTTCGGTGCGGTCGAGGGCGTCATCCTTGGCTCGCTTCTGCGGCGTATTCGTCCTGATTTTAAAATCATGGGCAATTATTTTCTTGGTCTGATCCCCGATATTCGCGATGATATCATTTTCGTGGACAACATGGGCAACGATGGTTCCCAGATCAAAAATATCAGACCCTTAAAGGAAGCCTTGCGATGCCTCAAAGACGGACACATGCTGTCGATCTTTCCGGCCGGGGAAGTCTCCAGTCTGAATATTCGTAACCGTCATATTTCCGATCCTGTCTGGTCTCCCATGGTGGCACGCATCATTCGCAAAGCCGAGGTTCCGGTTTTGCCGATTTACTTTCAGGGATGCAACAGCGCATTGTTCCAACTGCTCGGTCTGGTGCACCCGCGTCTGCGTACGGTCATGCTTCCGCGGGAATTCAGCAATATGCAGCACAAACGGTTGCAAATAACCATAGGTAGCCTCATCCCTTTCAAAAAGTTGAGCAAAATGCAAAACGATATTGAGATGATGAGTTACCTGCGTCTGCGCACCTATCTTCTCAAACAGCGTATCGGCGGAACGCAACCCCGGAAACTGGTGCGGATTCCCTTGCATAAAAAAACTTTGGCCGTGCCTGAGGCAGATTTCGCCCCCATCGCACCGGCTGTGGATTCCATGGCACTGCATGCGGAAATTGAAGCTTTGCCGGAAAAAAGCCTGCTGCTGACCAGTGGAGACTATGAAGTACGCTTTGCCCATACCCGGGCGATTCCTCTGCTGCTTCAGGAAATCGGCCGGCTGCGTGAAAAGACTTTTCGTGAAGTGGGGGAAGGGACTGGAAAAAGTACCGATATTGACAAGTTCGACGCCTATTACGAGCACTTGTTCATTTGGAATACGGCCAAAAGAGAGATCGTAGGCGCCTATCGCATCGGCCGTACGGATAAGATCATTCGGGATCACGGCGTGGAAGGGCTGTACACCAGCACCCTGTTCACCTACAAGGCTTCACTTTTCGAACGTCTGGGGCCTGCATTGGAAATGGGACGGTCTTTTGTGCGTCCGGAATATCAAAAAGGCTATGCGCCCTTGCTTCTGCTCTGGAAGGGCATTTCACTGTTTATTCTCCAGCGTCCCAAGTATAAGATTCTGTTCGGACCGGTGAGTATTTCCAACGAGTATTCTTCCATCTCTAAAGAACTCATCGTCCGCTACCTCAATGCTCATAATAGCTTTTCCTGCTATTCCAAATTGGTGAAACCAAAGACGCCCCCCAAACTTAAGAATCTCAAACGTCACCAGATTCGGGAATTTCGCAACTGTTTCAAGGATATGGAAGATGTCACGGAAGCCATTTCCGATCTGGAAAGCGAATTTCGCGGCATTCCCGTTTTGTTGAAGCAATACCTCAAACTCAACGGCAAGGTTTTGACCTTCAATGTCGATTCCGATTTTCAGAATTGTCTGGATGGCCTGATTATTGTGGACGTGCTGACCACACCGAAGCGTATTCTGTCCAATTACATGGGCAAGGAGAACGTTGAGCAGTTCCACGCCTACCATGAAAATAAAGCTCTGGCCTCGCAGGCCGAGGCGGATGAAACCGAAGAGACGTATTAGATCGGATTAGTATTTCAATCCTCCAAAGGGGGATTGTCTGCTTCCTCTTCCAATTCTTCGCGCAGGGCATCTGCGATATTTTGCTGGGCTTCGGCTTCCTCCACGAGTCCCAATTCTTCCAGCGCCTGTGCCACGCCTTCGTGGGCCTCTGGATTTTTTTCGTCAAGAGAGACAGCCTGACGGAACATGGCGAGCGCAGGCTCCAGGTTTTCCTGGGCCAGCAGCGTATGCCCCAATTCAATATGCGCATCAACATGCGATGGATCAAGGGAAATCACCTTGCGAAAGGAGTGTTCCGCGTCCTGGTGACGCTGGGCAGCGTCCTGACAGATTCCCAGAGAAAAGTACCAGCCCGGATGTGCGGGGTTCAATCGGATGGCTTCACGCATGGCTGAAATGGCTTCATCCAGGCGGTCCTGCCCGAAAAGAATGTTGCATAATGCCGCGTAGAGCAGCTCGGTCGGTTCGTTTTTTTCCAGGCCCTGGCGGCAAATTTCTTCTGCCTCGTCCAACCGTCCCTGGGCAATAAGGTTGTAGGCCAGCATGCGGTAGCCGCCCTCTTTGTTGGGAGCTTTGAGCAGAACCTTGCGAAAAATCTGCTCGGCTTCTTCGTGATAGGCCTGCATTTCCAACAGCGCTCCAAGGTGCGCCAGGGCGTCAATATTTTCCGGATCTTCAGCCAGAAGTTCTTTAAGACAGCCGACAGCCTCTTCCAGGCGTTCCTCTTCGATGAGATCCATGCATTGTTCCAACGCGTGAGACATTGTTTACCAACCTTTGCGGGCTATTGGATTGAAGTGACAACACCAGCCATACGGAAAAAGCAGATTTATAATTTTACATCAGCAGCAAGGACTCCCAACAGAGTGCCGTGTTCGTCGTAAAAGGGTTTTGAAACGGTAATACAGTGATTTCCTGAAGCCGAAGATACGTAGGCTTTTGTAATGTAGAGACTTTTGTAACGCAAGGGCTCAAGGTACCAGGACCTGTCGGACCAATTGGTCCCGCAGGCCTTTGCATCGTCTGGCGACTGCATTCCTGGAGAGGCAATATTGCTGATGGTTTGAACTCCCTTTGCATCGGTAAGATAGAGTAGTTCCAGAAATGAATGCTTGCTGATGGCCTCGTGTAAGATTTTCTCCTGCCTGTTACGCTGCATGGAAAGAATATCCGCTGAACTTGTGAGCGTGTTGATGACTTTTTGAACCTGCCCGCTGCCGAGTTGTTCGAAAACCTGACGCATCACAGCAAGTTCCTTTACCTGCTTATCCATAATCTGCATGGCTTCTTCTGAAGCAAGCATATCTTCTGCTGTGGTGGTGGAGATGGCGTTTACCTCTTCCACGGTCTGGCTCATCAATTCGCAGGCCGTTGACTGTTCGCGGGTGGCTTGGGCGATGTAACCGATCTGTTTGGCGGCTGCTTCCGTATTGCTGACGATCATCCGCATGGATTGGCCGGCCAGTTGCGCTCGTTCGCTGGCGTCATTCACAAGTTCCAAAGACTGCTCCGTGTTGGTAAGAGCAGCCTGGACGCCATTTTGAATGGCATTGATCTGCGCCCCCACATCTTTGGTGGCGCTCATGGTTTTTTCGGCAAGTTTTCGGACTTCGTCTGCAACGACGGCAAAACCGCGTCCGGCTTCTCCCGCGCGAGCCGCTTCAATCGCGGCATTTAACGCGAGCAGGTTGGTCTGATCGGCTATGTCGGAAATAACCGTCATGATCTGATCGATGGCAGTGGCCTGGTCTCCCAGCTCGGCCATAGCCTCGCTCAAGGCCCCGGTCCGCTCTTTGACCAGACCGATTGACTCCTCCGTACGCTGCATTTCCTTTTCACCGCCCAAGGCATTGGTCTGGGCGGTGTGCGCATCTTTCGAGGCGATTTCGGCATTATTGGCCACCTCTGCAATGGAGGCGTTCATTTCTTCCATGGCTGTTGCGGCGGAACCGGCGGATTCGCGCTGTGCGGTAGCGCCTTTTCCCGCCCGGCCGGTAAGTTCGCCGAGATTTTTGGTGGCGCTTTCCAAACGACTTAAGACAAGTTCCAACGTGTCCGATGAATTGGAAAAGTCATGGCAACGGTTTTCTTCCGCACGCTCTGCCTGTTGTGTGAACAGCTCGCGGATCCGCATGACTTCGTCATGGGCTTCGGCCGCCCGGAGTTCAGAGTTTTTTAAATCGTTTTGCAGTGTCTCCAGCTGTGCCCCGCAGGAGCTGGCAAGCGGCAGCATTTTTTCAAAGCTGCCGGTTTCCTGGTCGGCGCTCTGGATATTTGTAAGGTGTCCCGGGGTAAGTTTTTCGGCCAGGGTATGCAATTTATCGCGGATGGCACGGGAAAAGAGGATAGAACACAAAAATACGGATCCCACACCTGCAATCCAGAGCAGAGCACTGATGAGTTCCGCATTCGCTAAGGCAAAAGAAGTTTTCGCTGTTCCTCCAGTCAGTGTCAGCTCGGAGATGGAGGATGCCAGGTGAATCGTGAAGAGAGCGAAAAAACCGAATGTGATACAGGTCAGTGCGGTAATCATGCTGAGAAAACGTATGATCATGAAGCCTCCTCTTTTGTTATGCATAGCAATAATTGAACCATATTTTCATAAAGTCTGTAGCAGGCTGGAAACATGAAAGTTTTTTTGGACTTCACACGTAATATTTCCCTTTCATTTAAATTGAAAGTTTATTTATGACAATTTTGTTATTGCTGGATGCCAGGTTGCCAAAAAAGGTTATTTTTAAGAGGTTTCCAGGCATATCCGCTTGGAGATCTGGGAGTGCCCTGCTATTATTACTAAAAAGGAGATGGGAGCTTCTCCTCAGGCGCATGAGCGACAGGCGTCTAAAAAGCGCTTTTTGCGGTGAATAATGATTTCCAGAGGCTGAAGGAGACATCCGGCAGGGTCCGGGAACAGCCGCTTCGCTTAACATAAAAACTGCCCGGAGGGGCGGTTAATTCAGATCTGGGTCAGTAAATAAGGAGTTCTTATGAGCATGGTTATTGTCATTCTGGTGCTTGTCGTCCTTGCCCTTTTTTTCTTCGTTGCGCTGTATAACAAGTTGGTCAAAAACAGGAACCTGAGCGAGGAGGCCTGGAGCGGCATAGATGTTCAGTTGAAAAAGCGGGCTAATTTGATTCCCAATTTGATGGAGGTCGTTAAAGGCTATATGGGGCATGAGCGTGAGGTACTCGAAAACGTCACCAAATATCGTTCGATGAGCAGCAAGGCCGGGGATCTCACGCAAAAGGCTCAGGCCGAGTCGCTTTTGGGGCAGGCTTTGGGGCATTTGTTTGCTGTTGCTGAGAATTATCCTGATCTCAAAGCCAACCAGAATTTCCTTGAACTGCAAAATGCACTAAGCGATGTTGAGCAGTCCATTGAAATGGCAAGACGATATTACAATGGTACCGCCCGGAATCTGAATATTGCCATTGAATCTTTTCCTAGCAACTTCGTAGCCTCCATGTTTCATTTTCAAAAAGCGGAATATTTTGAAATTGAGGATCCGGGAGACCGGGCCGTGCCAAAAATCAGTTTTTAATAGGGCTGTTGCAGTGTGGCCGGTGACCGGCCTGCTACAGATCGGATGCTTTGCTGAGAAGAATCCAGAATCTGGCCTTGCCGCGCATGTTTCCGGCAAGGAAGGCGGCATCTTGCAAATGCCCGCAAAAAAGATCCACATGGTTACCCTGGAATGCGCCGGTATCCTGGGCGAGCAGCAATGCTGAAAATCGTTTCATTTCAGATTGATCAGGCTCCGGCAACAGGGCGTCGACTGCGAGAATGGCGCCCAGTGGAAGGAATGCCCGGTCAACTGCCGCGCTGACCATAGGGGTAAGCCTGGCGCCTGAGGCGCCGTAGGGACCTTCTTCCGCCAGTCTGAAAAAAATATAACGGGGATTACAGGCGAGCAACGCGTCACGGCGTTGTGTATCGGCATTGAGAATCTCCCTCAGGGTCTGCATGCTCATGGTTTCGCGGGTTGCCAGTCCGCGTTCGATACAGATTTTTCCCAGGCTGACGTAAGGCTGTCCGTTGTTGGCAGCGTACAGTACGTGCCGGCTGCTTCCGTCCGGCAGCGATAAACGTCCCGACCCCTGCACCTGAAGAAAGAATCCGTCCACCGGATTTTTCAGCCAGGCAATCTCCAGCTTTCTGTCTTTGAGTATTCCCTCCTGATCAATGGCTTTCCGGTCATAATAGGGCGTATCTTTTTTCAGATCTCCCGGTAAGCCGTAAAGCGGGTAGGGGTAATCCGGCGAATAGCTGAGCGACGCCTCGAGACCGGGTTCGTAATAACCGGTCAGCAGAGTGGGCGGGGAGATGGGGACCCAGGTGAAGCGCCGGGAAAGAAGCGCCGGATCGTTATGCAACTGCGGCAAGAGTTCAAGGAGTTCTGCAATACTTTGCCCAAGCGTACGCCAGGTGCAGGATGTATCCGCATAGCGAAGTGCAATGTCGTTTGGTGGCTGGGAATTGACGAATCTCAGGCTCTGTTCCAATGCCGGCTGCAAGGAAGTCCAGTCGGCAAGTTCTTGGGTATTTGGAGAAAGCAGATTGCAGAAATCGGCTGTTTGCGGCCGTTCGCCGGGAGGGAGGCCGAAGAGGTGCTGGTCCGGGGTGACTGTGCACCCGGCAGTTATCAGACAGGCCAGTACGGCCAGCAAAAACGTACGCAGCGTCATCAGGTCCGTAGCGTGGCGATGAGTCGTTTGGGATTCAGCAAAATATCCAGTGCGGCATTAATATCGGGGGCAACCACATCCGCATTGTACAGAGTGCACGGCGCCACGCATTCGATATTGTAGACCGCGATGCCTATGGCTGCGGCTTTGACGGCCAGGTGGTCATTGCGGCCGTTGCCAATGAAGACGCAGCGGGCCGGACCAAGTTCATGCAGCAGAGAAAGCTTGGTCTGATCTTCGCCTTCTTTGGGATTCTGTTTATTCAGAACGCACACTTCGCAGGGCAGCGTGGCCATTTGCTCATGGGCGGTGCCGAAGGTATCGGCAGTGACAACGCGGAGATTAAGGTGCGTCGCAAGCTCGACCAGCCTTTCTGCAACTCCTGGAATAAGCTGACCGTCACAGGCCAGGGTGCCGTTGAAGTCCAGTATGAGATATTCGACTCTGAGATTGCCGAAGCCGGGAATTTTGAAGTGGAGCACTAAGACGTTCCTTGCTGATAGCGATTTTTTTGAGATGCGTCAGCGATTCTGCCTGCCCATACCATGTGATGCGGGCGCACTGCGGGACGTTTCCTCCTGTCCGGGGAAGCAGGTTTCAATCGATGAAAATCGCTTTCATGTTCCGGGCGTATTTGTCAAGAATTTTCCTGTCGCCCATGCGCAGGACTGTCGAAGCAACTGCTCCTGATTGTTTTTCGCAGACCAGAGTTCGTCAGAAGATATCAGGATCCTGTATTTCCCCACTTAAAGGAGCGGATTCCAGGCGCAGGGGCAGCAGTAATTCGACCTGGATCCCTTCCTGATCTTCCCGATTCGTCATACGGCAGGATCCTCCCACATTCCAGACAATGTTGGCAACCAGCGGCAAGCCCAGGCCCATTCCTGAAACTTCAAATGTCAGGGTTTTTTCGCCCTGGTAATAAGGAGACCAGACCCTGGAGAGCTGTTCCGGAGAAAGGTGCAGGCCGTCATCCCTGACAGTCAATTTGACGCAGGGACGTCCGAAAGGGCCGCTTTCCTGGGTAAGGTTGATTTCCAGTTTGGGATCGTTGGTGGGATGGAATTTTACGGCATTTTCCAGCAAATGCCAGAGAATGAGTGAATAACTCCGTTCGTTGAAGGGGAGATAGGCATCCTGGATGTCGGAGTCTATGTACGTAGTATACTGGCGGATTTCCAGTTGTGGGGCCAGCTTTTCCACAAGGGGGGCCGTATGCCTGATGGGAGCCAGGCCGTCTTCTATGGGAGAACGGTTTTCGAGGTAATCCAGAATGTCCTCTATTTCGCCGCTAAGCCGTTTAGCGCTATCCAGACCGAGAGAACTCATCTGTTTGACGTCTTCGGGAGGAAGCGATTCTGCATTTTCACTCATCAGTTCGAGACTGAAAAGAATGCCGGATAGCGGTGTCCGGAGCTTATGCGAGATCATGGAATGAAACGACCAGACATCGCGCATGTCGGTCATGCGTTTCGTAACATTCCGCAAACGCACCAGACGTTGATCTGGACTGTGCGATTGTTGCAGGACCGAGACCTCGATCCAGCAGGATTGAGCGGTTTCGGTTTCCGGCCGGACCAGAAACAGTTCGGGCAGGGAGGAAACCTCGCTGTTCCAGGATTCCCAAGGCTTTTCAGGCTTCAGCTCATAGGCTCGCCGGGCGATTTCCAGAAAGGACTCCGAACCGAAAGGACCGGCATCCGGTTTGTCGATTGGTTCGGGTAGCGACAACAGCAGTCTGGCCGCGGCATTGGCATAGCCGATGCTTTCGTCCGAATTTAAAAGAAGATAGCCGTCGTCCGTATGCTCTGTGAGCCAGGCAAAGCGGGCGCGTTCCGTTACGATCCTGCGGTACCGGTTCAAGCGGGTAATGGTACTGACCCGAAGCAGCATTTCCACGACATCGAAAGGTTTTGTCAAAAAATCATCCGCTCCGGCCTCAATACCTTTCAGACGGGATTTGCGATCCTCCAGGCTGGAGAGAAACAGAACTGGAACTTCTTTCAATTCGGGATCCTGGCGTAGTTGGCGGCAGACTTCATAGCCATCCATGCCGGGCATGATGATATCAAGCAAAATGAGATCCGGCGGCGCCATACGGGCTTTTTCGAGTCCGTCTATGCCGTTGGACGCGAATTCGAGAACATAATTTTCCGTGACCAAAATGCCCTGCAGCAGTTCACGAGCGGATTTGGAGTCGTCGATGATCAGAATTTTGCTTTTTATGGTCATAAAATATGCGGCTCCTTAAAGATTATAGGACATGAACGATTTTCATCTCGTTCATGTAAGGCGGCCATACGTGCAGCTTGTTTCAGGATATTGCGATTTTTATCTCTGTGCAAGAAAATCATAGAGAAAAAGAAAAGAAATACAGGCAATGTGTCGGTGTGCAATTTGAAAATGCCGTTTTTACGGGATCATCAGTCCGGACTGCTGACAGTGCTGCGGACTGAGGCAGCCATGCCCATGTCTGGGAGAAGGCAACCGGCGGGCATTGCTATCCGCCGGTTGCAGGTTAAGCTATTTTCCGTCCAGAGCCTGTTGCAGCTTTTCTTCGTCTTCGTGTGTCAAAGATGTTTTGATGATTTTGCCGCCGATTCCTTTGAGTTCGTCCAGGACCTTGTCCGGTGTGGCCTTGCGTACGAGGACGAACAAGGCGGAAGCACCGGGTTTCAAATGGGTTGCCAGTTCTTTCATGAAGTCGTCGTTAATGCCGACATCGGACAGAGCGCCTGAAATGGCCCCGGCGCCCGCACCCACGGCGACTCCCAGCAACGGACTGAGAAAAATCGTTCCGATCAGCAATCCCCAGAATCCGCCGGATACGGCTCCGGCTTTGGTCAGATTCACAGCCTGGTTCAGTTTGATTTTGCCGTCTTCCTTTTTTATCGCTACCACGGCGTCTTCCAGGTCTATGAGGTATTCCTTCTGCATCTTTAACAGCTTAAAGCGGATTTCTTCCGCTTTGTGCGGGTCATCATATCCAACAACAATCAAATCACTCATGCGTTTCCTCCAAAGGTTGAATTGAACAACGCTACATCGACTCGCGAAAAGAGTAGCAACTAACAGGTTACAAGGGGGTTACTTATCCTTTTCGTCCTGTTGGCCAGGGGATTCCGCCCCGCTTTTTCCTCCCCCCAGTTTATTCAGTCTGTTGTTGAGAACTTTTTTGAATTTTTCCGAGGCCCCTTTCATCTGCAACCCGGCTTCATAAGTGGCCCTGGCGGCTTGCATATCGCCTTTTTCGCTTTGTATCTGGCCTAGCAGCAAGTACATGTCCGGCGCTTCCGGTCGGTCCTGCAGACTCTTTTCAAGGATGGTTGCGGCTTTGTCTCGCTGTTCGGCTTTGTTAAGGTAGTAGGCAAGCGCAAAGGCGTACTTTGCTTCTGCCGGGTTCAAATCATAGGCTTGTTGCGCGTATTGCAACGCTTCTTCCACCCGGTCGTTCTCCGTGTCTTTGGCAAGTAAAACCGCTAGATTGAATGCGGCTTCGGCCTGGTTGGGAGCAATATCCAAAACATGCCGCAGTTCCTGTTCCGATGCCTGGTTTTCCCCTTTTTTGCCCAGTATCACCCCCAGGGTCAAATGAGCCTGAACATTTTCAGGGTCCAGTTGCAAGGCCTTTCGGATGTTTTCTTCCGCCTGCGGAAGTTCGCCGCTCGTCTGTTGCAGAAGCGAAAGATTTATTAAGGCGGGCAGGGCGTCCGGCTCAAGTTCCAAGGCTTTTTTATACGCACTGCGGGCTATTTTTCTGTCTCCCTGATGAGCAAACAGCGCGCCCATGCGAAAGTGTGCATTCCAATGGTCCGGCCGGGAGATCAGAGAACTGACGTATTCGGTCATGGCTGGTTTCAGCTGCGCTTGAATCAGCATGGGAAATCCCTTTATCGGAACTTGCGATATTTCAAGTGCAGCCTGCGTACGTACCAGTCGGCTCTTGTCTCCTATGGCATGCAGCAGGGAAGGGAAGGCATCCGGACATGCGCTTTGTCCGAGGTAGTGTACGGCGGCTGCCCGGATCATTGGCGACGGGTCCTCAAGAGAATGCAACACCACTTCCCAGAGTTTTTTGTCGTTGTGTCCGGAAAGCAGTCGCAGCAGTGAAGCGGTAAAAAAGGCGTTGCAATTCGGGCTGGAAAGATAGCGGATCATGTCCGGCACGCGGCTCCAGTCTCGTTTTCTTGCTGCGTCAATCAATCCGGCCCGCTCCAGAAGAGGCGCCTGATAATCGCGGGCAGACCACTGTCGTACGTGCTTATCCGCCCAGGAGGCGTCTTTGTCCGTATGGCAGCCGTTGCAGGCGTTGGGCGACCCAAAGGCTTTGGTCAATGCGGGAGTCGGTGGCAGCATGGAGTGATCCGTGCTGCGGATTCTGCCGAGAGTCTGTTCAGGCATGTGACAGGAAATGCATTTGCTTGCTTCTGCATCAGCAGGATGGTGCGTATGGGGTATCGGATCGGCCACACGCCCGGCATGACACGGAGCGCAGGCCTGGTTGGGATCGTCGGCAAAAAGAAATTTGCCACCTGGAGTGTGGCAATGCAGGCAATCGAGCTTGCCGGACAAAGCGCAGGGGGAAAGCTGCCAGGAGCCGAATACGAATGTTTCGCCTCTGGCGCGTCCGTCCGGGTAGTAAGCCGGAAATTCAAGTGAGATCAGGCTGAAATTGTCGAAAAAGGCATCACCGGGCTTAAATCCTTTGGTCAAGGGCAGGGCCAGCGCGTGACATGCGGCGCAGTTATCGTTGATTTGGCTGGTATCAAAGCTCTTTCCCCCTCGAATGATCTTGTGGTCGGGAGGAACTTGTGTTTTTGAGCTGTTTCGCTGCGCTGCGACATGGGCGTCTGCCGGACCATGGCAACTTTCGCAAGCCAGTCCCGAAACAGGGCCAAGCGACGGATAACTGTCATGTTCGAGGTCATAGGCATGGCTGTAGCTGTTTATATGGCAATTGTAACAGGAGGTGGTAAAACTGAAGGCCCTGTTTTTCCATAGCTGCGGACTCGCCCCTGGTTTTCTGCCGGGAACGTGAGAAATGCCGCTTTGCCCTGTATCGAACCATTCCTTGCTTCCAAGGTCGTATGCCAGGGGCAGAATTTGTAAATGGCCTTTTTCCAGAACTGTCAGAAAAAAATAGACCCGGCGTCCGCCAAGGGCGTAAACGGCGTCATAGTATTTCTCGCCATCAGGGCCGGACTCCTGCAACTCCAGCTTATTATTGGCCAATCGTACGGTAAAGCTATTCGTGCCGATCGTAACCGCATGTTCCGGCAGAGTAAGTTTTGTTTTCACAAAATCCGGATCAACCTGTTTGATGCAGGTTCCGTGAAGAGTGCGGTCCCAGGTTTCAAAATAGGCGGCATGGCATGATCGGCAGGTTTCCGTCGTCGCAGCCTGCTGCAAATCAGCAGCTTGCGTTTTCAAAGTGGCATTGGACTCGGCTGCGAACGTCCGGCCGGGATGCGGTTCTGCCAGTATCGTACATGTCAGCGTCACCAGACAAAACAAGAAAAAATACCGTTGCAGTTTCATGCTGGCTTCGTACCTTATTTGCGACTGGGCGTCCAAAAAATTGTCATTGAAGCTTCTCCTGTATTTTGGGGCGGACGATCCTTTCGGCTCTTGCGATCTTCGTTCGTATTCTTGTGGTCGCAAGTGAAATCCGCTATTTTCAAGTGAATATCGTAGTAAAAATAGTTAAAATAAATAATTTAGATTGATAGATGAATAATGAACGTCGCCTGCCCGTACCACTGGTTTTTTCCGGAATAGCAGGATTCAGTTTGCTGGAAATTTCCCTGGTATTATTACTCATGGGGTTATTGCTCTCTTTGGGGACAGCCTGCTGGGGAACGCTTGTTACGTCACGGCGTATTGCTCAGACCCGTTCCGATCTGTTGTTGATAAAACAATGTCTGGTGCGGCATGCGGCCGGCAGTGGACGTTTTCCCACGTATCTTTCCAGCACGGACTGCGCTCAGGATCAGGAAACGGACCTGGGAGTCTGTCTTTGCCGGACGCGCGAGCGCGATGTTTGGGGCAATGCGGTTCTGTTTCTCGAAGGCAGGGACAGCAGCGGATCCAGCCTGGCTGGAAAAAACATTGTGGATAATGCCTACCAAGGGGATGCCGCTGCAAGCGTGTCCTCGGACTTTGATGTGACCGACCATGCCGGCAATAGGCATACGCATGTGGCTTTTGTGCTGGTAAGTCTCGGTCCCAATGGCTCTGGCGACGGCGTTTATGATGCATTTTCTGCGGGGGTGACCGCACGGACAATGACCAAAACCGCTGATTTTTCATCAGGGGGCGGGGGGGGCGACGATATTTATCTCATTGTTACCGCGCGGGAGTTGCGCGCTTGTCTGCGGGAATAACCCATGCGCGGCTTCAGTTTGCTGGAAATGGCCATTGTTCTGGTTCTGCTGGGGAGCGTGTCCGTATTGTTGAGCGGACCTCTCGTACGCGCGTTGCGGTCTGAAACAGGGCTGCGGGCGGCACATGAACTGGAGCAGGTACGCGACGCATTGATAGGATACGCGCAGACTCGCAGGTCCCTGCCTGAGGATCTGAGTGCTGTGGGGCAGAGCGCGGACATGTTCGGCAATGCCATTACGTATCGTGTGGACAGCCGGCTGGTTTCCGGAAACATTTGCGACGGCAGCCTGAAGGCTTCGGATATCATTGAATTGGAAGTCCGGACGTCTGGTGGAGACGTCCCGCATGTTGCTCTTTATTTGGGTACTTCGGGCCAGGATGGCCGGCAACGTATCGCATCGGCGGACTCCCCTGTGGACGTACGTGAGCCGGGGGACGACCTGGCTCTTTATGTCAGCTGGTACCAGCTGCTGGCTGCCGTTTGCAGCGCATACGGAGGAAGCCAGTGAAAGAAAACGCAGCCGGTTATACGCTGGTCGGTCTGGCTATGGTTCTGCTGGTCGCGGGAGTGATTGTGCTCACAGTGCTGCCGCCTGTGGTGGGAAACTTGAAAACCCGGGCGCTGTATACGGAAAAGTCCGCAATACTCGGCCTGCGCGACACGGTTTTGGGATTCGCCATGGAGAATTGCCGCCTGCCCACGCAGAACGAATTGCAGGCCTGCGCGCCGCAATACGGATTGGGGGAGCGGACCGGATATGTAGTGGCGACATCGCCCGTATTGACGGACGCTTCCGCCCTCAAGAGTTTGAAAGCGGAAGCCGGGACTGACCTCGCACTGCGGGTGCCGGTTCAGGATGGATTTGAAGCAAATGTCAATCTGGCGTTTTTTGTTTACACTACCGGATTGAACCGCCGCGAGGACCTGGAATCGGAGGGCATGGAATACCGGATACGAGTGCCTGGCGAGCGTTTCGAGTTGGACGGGCAGGTGCATGTGTACGATGACCTGGTGCGGTATGTGACGCTGGAGGCGCTTTGCGACAAGACAGGCTGCTGCCAATGACGAAGTCCCCCGGCGTTACCCTGGTGGAGATGGGAGTCGTGATTCTGTTGATCGGCCTCATCGCGGGCGCAACATTGCCTTTGCTGGTTTCCGGTATAAAGCAGGGCAAAGTGGCCACAGCCAGGGACGAACTTGCGGCATCCGTAAATGAATTGATCGGATATGCCATTGAAAACGGAAAATTGCCCGAGACATACACGCGTACGGATGTTTGGGGTGATTCGATACGCTATGCTGCGGCTCCGGGGTTGACTGATTCGATTTGCGACAAATCCGGAAACGAGCCGGAATTCACTTTGATACGGCCGGAGCAAGAGATCGCATACGTTGCTTTTGTATTGTCCAGCGACGGCCCGGATCGCCGGCAAAGTGTCTTTTATCCGGACGATTATCAGGTCAATGCCCAGGGCATGGAAGACGACCTGCTGGGATACGTGAGTTATTTTCAGCTTTACAACAAGGTTTGCGGGGCAGCGGAGTCCTCTGACGACAACTCGGGCTCGTATGTGTCGTTTGAAGACAATTTCGATGGATTCAGCGCGGACGGCGTGGGCGTTGGGGATGACAGTCAACCGGGGCATGCGGCTTTTAGCGATTATGATGGCGACGGAGAGAAGGAAATACTCCTGTATGATGATTCCGCAACTGACGGCGGTTATTACGGAAGTGTCTGTGTCTGGTACCAGGGATCTGCCTCGGACGATTATTGCGCGTCCAACGGCATCTGTCCCCTGGAGAATGGGGTGCGGATTTATTTTCGCCTCCGGACTTCGAAATATAGTTCCGCTTCCAAGCAATTGAATGGACTGGTTTTTGCTCTGTTGGGAGCGGATGAATCACTCTACGGTTCGGCCTCGCTTTCTGATATCTGCGGCGGAGTCGCACAAAACAACGGCTTTGGCGGAGATAATCGGGGGTATTCCGCAGGCAGCAAGCTCATGCTTGCGCCTAAAGTGGGGGTTGAAATTGATTTTGTTTCCAGCTGGCCTTGTAGCACGGATGACGGACCATGTGATCCGGACGACGGGGCGAACCATGCGGCTGTGGTATATTGGGGAACCTCCGACAGCAAACTTACGAACTTCAACCTTTGCGGAGGGACTTATTTTGGATACCGGACGCTGTATGACGATGTGCTGCATGGCTATGGGGGGGAAGACAACGAGTGTGAGCCTGGAAGGTCTGACAAGCTTTACGCTACCTTTGATGCCGATCGCAGTCTGAATCCCGACGCGGACTCCTCAGGATTTGCCGCAGTGAGCGACGGCAACTCTCCCTGGCTGCAGGACGGGCAGGAACATGCGGTTCGTATTGAGATGGCCTGGGACGAGACGACGGGAGTGCTGGAGACCACGGCCTGGGTGGATTGCGCAGACTGCGCGGATCTGGAAACCGCTTTCAGCGGCGGATGTACGGGACAATGCCGGCGGATTGAAGACTGCTTGACCCTGGGGGCGGATCTTGTCTCCGCCATGAACGCTGTCCGCTTTGGCTGGACCGCCGGAAATTATTATGACGGCGAAGCCTATATAGAAGGCTTTCAAGCCTACTTTTATTGAGGACTGATGTCCGGTTTGCGATGCCAGCGGCGCCGTTTGGATTGCGATGGATCCTCCTGGGGATCCGGCGTCTTGCTGACTATGGGGCGCAAATCGTTTTCCAAAGTCAGCAGGATTTCTCCAAGCCCCGTATTGTAGCCTTTCACAAGAGCCTCAGGAGTACGGTCCTCGAGGGGGATCTGCTTTTGAAATTCTTTCGTATAGATGACATGAAATTCGTAGTCTTTTTCCTGAAGAAGAAAGAACTGCATATCCAGTACCGCAACAGGAGCAGTTGCTTGCCGGAAGTCTCCGTATAACTGGCGTATAGAGGTTTCGAGAATATAAGACGGCTCCAGTTCGCTGTTGGTGTTGATCACATACTGGAAAACTCCCGAACGGTTGAGCCAGTCATGAATGCATTGTCTGACCTGACTGCTCGGTGATGTAAGCAAGAGGCTGTAATAGTCCGTGGCGTACTGATCATCCTGCAACCGGTAGATAAATTCGCGTGAGTTGAAATTGGGGACCACATTCAGGGCTTTGATGGATAAGATGCCCTTTGACGGTCCTGACGCGGAATTATCCCCGCTCGGGGTGGGTTCGAGAACAAAATAGCTTTTCTGCGGTGCGGGTTTTTCCAGATTCAGGGCATCTCCGCATCCAGCCAGGCAGGCGCAGAGAAACCCCAAACAGAAAAAGAGTGGCAAGCGGATGGGATGAAAGCAACTCCGGCGGCTCATTCTTTTTTCTCCAGTTGGATACGGTTGGGCGGCGCTCCGAAAAACAGACGGGAAGGATTCTGTTCGATATCGCCCAGGAGTTGATTGAAATTTTTCACCAATTCTTTTGTTTCCTCAACAATGGCATCGATATCGGAACTCTGGCTGGTGATCAGGTTATTCAGATTTTTGAGGATTCGGCTTATTCTGCCGGCGCTGCGGCGGATATCGTCTGAAGCTTTACGGACGTTGTCCAGGGTTTCGGGCAATACTTCCGCACTTTCGGCAAGGGCCGGATTGGATACCAGCTTGTCCAGGCTGTCGATAACTTTAACCAGTTTTGCGGAGGCGACGTTGATGTTGTCCATGGTTTCGACAACATTTTTCTCCGAGCCTTGCAGAATGTGTTTTGCGCTGCTCATGGCGGACGATGCGTCCGGCAGAATGCTGTCCACATGCGGATCATGAACCAGGGCGTTGATCCTGGCCATGGTATCGCGGGTTTCCGCCAGAGTCTGCACCACCAGCTGCCCGATGTCTTTGACGTTGGCTTCGGAGAGGGCTCTGTCCAGGGTCTTCATGAGATCGTCGATGGATTTGGCAAAGGATCTGAAGTCCACCTGCTCGAGCTGGCGCATCACACCGCCCACGGCGTCAAGCGCTCCTTCAATACGGCTCAAGGTGCTCGGCGCGGAAGGAAAGTACAGATCCTTGGGTTTCCAGTTGATGGGCAGAGGCTTATTGGAAAAAGTGTCAAAAAAGTTTAATTCCAGATAAGCGACCCCTGTCAATCCTTTGGTGTTCAAGCGGATGCGTAATCCATTTTTGACCGCCTGTTGCATCTGGACTTCCAACTCACCATCTTCAGGGACAAAGCTGTCCATTGTGGCTTTATCCAGTTCCATTCCCACAAGTACGTAGCGTCCTGCCTGAGGGGAATTCTGACTTTCCGGGTACTTGTCTCCGATAAAGGTGATGGTTCGGACTTTGCCGATGGGGACACCGCGATATTTTACCGGAGCGCCGATATCAAGCCCTTCGATCGATTCATTGAAGTAGGTTTCCGCGGGTACGGTTTCTTTGAAAAGCTGCGAACCGCCGATTCCGACAACCACGGCAAAAAGAATCGAAATGCCGATGAGCATGAAAGTTCCGATGCGGACGAAATGCGTATTTGAGGCCATACTAATAAATCTGTTCGGGTTCGCGGTTAAAAAAATGGCGGACCCAGGGATTGCTTGAATTGTCTCGCAAATCCTGGGGATTACCCTCGGCTACAATTTTTTTGACGCGTTTGTCGAGCATTATTACCCGGTCGGCCACTGTATAGATGCTCGCAAGCTCATGCGAGACAATGACGAAGGTGATGTTCAGGCTTTCGCGCAATTTGAGAATCAGGTTGTCCAGTTCAACGGAGGTTATGGGGTCCAGTCCGGCCGAAGGCTCGTCCAGAAAGAGAATCTTGGGATCAAGGGCCATGGCCCTGGCAATGGCAGCCCGTTTTTGCATGCCACCTGACAGTTCGGACGGATACAGGTGCTCTGATCCAAGCAGTCCGACCAGTGACAGCTTCATGCGTGCCACAAGGTCCATGGTTTCTTCCGGAAGTTCCGTGAATTCCTCCATAGGCAACCGGACATTGTCCAGAAGCGTCATGGAGCTGAACAGCGCGCCGGATTGATAGGTCACACCCATGCGGCGCAGGATTTGTTCCCGCTGCTTGGAGGACGCTTTAGTCAGGTCGTCTCCATCTATGAGGATTCTTCCGGCCGCCGGGGCGTACAAGCCGATCATATGCTTCAGCAGGGTGGACTTGCCGCAGCCCGATCCACCGAGGATGACGAAAATTTCACCGGGAGCAATGGTGAAGGAGATGTCGTGGATAACCACAGTATCGCCATAAGCAGCCGAGAAATTTTCAACCTTTATGATGGGTTCGTTATCCTTCTGGTGGTGCATGGCCGTACTTCCCCCCTTAAATCCCCATAGCATAAAACATTACTGCCATAATGCCGTCGGAAATGGCAATCAGGATCAGACCGCTGACCACGGATGAGGTAGTGGAAGCTCCCACTGCGCTGGAGCCGGTTCCGGTCATCAGGCCGCGTTGGCAGCCGATGCCCGACACCAGCAGGCTGAATACCCAGGCTTTGAACAGTCCGCCCCAGAGATCCACCAGAGAGAGCGAAGCCTGGACCCTGAGGACGTACGTCACAAAGGAATATCCGAAATTCACAACCACAATGGATCCGCCCAGCAGGGCGAAGAGATTGAAAAATATCGTCAGGACAGGCGTCACGAGCATGGTCGCAAGTACGCGGGGCACTGCCAGAAAAGCCAGGGGATCGATTCCCATGGTTTTCAAGGCGTTGACTTCCTCATTGACGGTCATGGTACCGATTTCCGCCGCAAAGGCCGAACCGGAACGTCCGGCGAGTAGGATGGCTGTTACAAGCGGGCCAAGCTCGCGTATCAAAGAGATAGTCAGCATGTTGGCGACAAAGATGTCCGCTCCGAAACGTTGCAGAGGCACAGCGGATTGGAAGGCCATGATCAGCCCCATCAAAAAACCGATCAGCGCAATAATAGGCAGTGCATTGACTCCGGCCGTTTCCATGACCCAGAAGACATCCTTCCAGCGGATTCGCGCGGGTTTAAGCAGGGCGTGCATCAAGGCAACGCTCAGTTCCCCCACGAATGCAACCAGGACGCGGATGTCCTTCCACAGATCCACCGTGGCCATGCCAATTTGTTCGCGCAGGTTGAACTCACGCGGACGCCGTTTGCGGACTGTAAAGTCCGTTGGCGCGAACAGTTTCAAAAGCGGCTGGTATTCTTTGGCCAGGTCGACTATTTCCAGGCGCGCTTCTGTTTGCCCGTGGGCGATTTGCAATTCGGTGACCAGGCTGGCGCCAGAGATGTCCATGTAATCGACGCCGTCCATGTCGACCACAAGCCTGCCGGTCTGACAATTGCGTACTTTTTCTATGGTGCTGTCCCAGATGGCGGCTACACCCTGATGATCAAGACGGCCGGAAAGCTTTATTGTGGTTGTGTCATCTTCACTACTGCATTGCATAGTAGGCAACGGGACATGCGAACTGCTCTTTTTGAGAGAAGAGGACGATGCCTGGTTGTTAGTCTGCGATGCAGTGTGTGAGGAAGACTTGTCCTGTGTTGTCATACGTACGTGCCGCCTGAAGCGAATATATTGTTTCTACACGATATTCGCGAAAAGGCAAGAAACATCCAGCCAAATCATAATAACGGCGTGACGGATAAATCGAGTGCTGCAGCAGCCTTATCCAGAGCTTTGCGGCCGCCTACGGCAGCGATGCGTCCGTGGGTTATCAATGATTCGACTACCGCGGCGAAATCTCTGAAGTCCTGGATATTCGTCCGCAGTATCTGCTCGCGAAGGGTTTGCCTGAGCGAATCGCTTTCATCGGTAAGCGTATGCGTCAGAGCCGTAAAACCCTTGGCTTCCGGGAGCAAATGGGCGTCCAGGTCGCTGATGGCGCCGATGATGCTTTTCTCCAGCTCGTCCGTATGCAGGTCGAGCGTACGAAGATACTCCGGGATTCGCTCGAATGCCTGCAAGGTCTGCAAACAATGAGGGTCGCGGTAGGAAGCCAGAATAAATGAGCCGCTCAGATAGTTGAAGAGAGCGAACGCTCCATAGGCACCGCCCTGCATTCTGATTTTTTCCCAGAGCCAGCCCGTACGCAGAAATTTGGAAATTACCATGGCCGCGCCGTTGAACGCATAGCCATGGGCGTACGCATTGACGGCTCTGGCAACATAGTTGACCGGAGCCGGTACGGCCAAACCCTCCGCATGGGGCGGTAGTTCGATTGCAGGAAGATGCGGCAGCATCTTCGCTTCAAGTGCGGCCAGATCGTAGGGACGGGATTCGGGCAGACCGTCGGTCATGGCGTCGAAGACAGCACTTTTGGCTGTATACGATTCCTGATCCAGAGTGACATTGAGCAGGCAGTTTTGGCGTGTCAGGACCATTGAACGGAGTGTTTCCAGGGCCGTGCTGATGGTTTCCCAGTCATTTTTTGCCAGCTCGATCAAATTGCGGACATAAAAAAGCTGGTTCGGCCCCTTAAGCAGTTCGTTGCAGCGCCCGGACATGCTCAACCCTGCAGATGCGCGGTACATGGCCGTCAAATGCCCTGCGGGAATCAGCGCGGACTCCAGGCCGGATTTAAGTTCCAGAGCGAGTTGCAGAAAACGTTCCTGATCGTCGAATACGGGTGTCAGCGTAACTTCCCGCAGCAATGCGGCCAGGTCCGGCAGGTTGGCCAGCGTGGCTTTGCCTCGCAGCGTCAGGCGTAATGCCGCATCTTCGCGCTGGTAAATCGGGGCGATCAAGGTTTCTGGTTCAATGCCGCCCGTTTTTTGCGCAATGCGGATATTCAAGTCGACAAAATCATTGTTTTCCGTTCCCATATCCAGAAGACCGCGGGCAAACAGCGGCACGAGGGGCATCAACCAGGGAGCCTGTTGCCAGACGGGGAGCAGGTCGAAAGCCATGTCGACATAGGCTATCCCGGAACTGTCCAGCGTATGAAGCAGCGCGTTGCAGCCGCCGACTTTGCTTTCCTGGCTGGGGATCAACTTATTGTTTTTGTCCAGGTCAGCCACGGCAATGCGAGGAATGGTGGCCAAGTCTTCGGGCCGGTCCGGCAGGGCCTGCTGGGCGCGCAATTCAGCGTCGTCCTCGGCAATGCGTGCACGGGCCGTTGCGTCCAGGCCCTGGGCGAATTGTTCCAGACGCTGGTTTTCTTTTTCCAGACGCCTGGTTTCAAATTCGGTGTCCGGTTCGAGCAAGATGGAGGCACGGTGCGTATTCTGCAACATCCACGTACGGATCAGATCCTCAAACAAGGGCTTGCCGGCTGCCAGGTCCGCTTTGATGGAGGCCAGCTGATTCTCGAATTGCAGCGAGGCAATGGGATCTCCGTCATAGATCCAGGCATTCAGCGCGGTCAGCATCAAAGAAAGCCCTCTGGGAGAACGTCCGGAATCCTTTTCACGCAGGTCGAATTCCAGGGTGTTGACCGCGGCGTCCACCAGCTCGGCCGGGGCGCCCTGCGCAATACGTTCGAGGGTATCGAAAATAAGTTTTTCCACTTTTTCCGCGTCATCGCTGTGAATGCCTTTCAGGCCGGTGGAAAAGAACATGGGATCGTTTTCCGTCTCCAGGTCCATCCCGGCGAGATCTTCACCCAGGTTGGAATCGATGAGGGCTTTACGCAGGGGGGATGCCGGCATGCCCACGAGAAGGAATTCAAGCATTTCGCACAGAATCCGGGTGCGCGTATCTGTAGGTTCGGGAAACACCCAGGTGATGGCGAACATGGATTTGTTGCTCAGGTTGTCCGTATTTTCTTCGGCAGCCGGGTAGGGCTTGTGCAACCGTACCGGTTCTTTGAAAGGCTTTTGCTGCTTGATACGGGAGTCGATTTCCAGGGGAGTGAACGCGTCCAGATATTCGGCGGCTTTCTGCAGCCGGCTGTCTTCGTCCATGTCGCCGTAAAAGTAGATCCAGGCATTGGACGGATGATAATATCGCTTATGAAAATCAACAAATTGTTCGTAGCTCAGATCCGGAATCTTCAACGGGTCACCGCCGGAGTCCATACCGTAGCCCGTGTCCGGAAACAGCGCGGTCATGAGTTCTTCTTCCAGAATCGAATCCGGCGAGGAATAAACGCCTTTCATTTCATTCAGCACCACTCCTTGGAAACAGAGGGGACCGGATTCGGGGGATTCCTGATCGGCAGGAGCCAGGCGCCAGCCTTCCTGCTTTAAAACATGTTCGCCAAGGCGCGGATAAAATACGGCGTCCAGATAGACGTCAACCAGATTGAAAAAATCCTGCGGGTGCGTACTGGCCACAGGATAGCAGGTTTTGTCCGGGTAGGTGAATGCATTGACAAAGGTCTGCAAGGAGCCTTTGAGCAGCTCCACAAAAGGTTCTTTGACGGGGAATTTGCGTGATCCGCAGAGAACGCTGTGCTCCAGAATATGGGCCACGCCCGTGGAGTCCGTAGGGGGCGTACGAAAGGTAATGCCGAAGACTTTGTTTTCATCTTCATTGAGCAGTGACAGCAGCCGGGCGCCGGTGCTATCGTGTATCCACAACCGGACCAGGGAACTGATTTCCGGAATATTCTGTTCGTGTTGCAGGCTGAAGCCGAATCTGGTTTGCATCTGTCCTCCAAAAATAAGCGTTGAAAGGCGACTATTGTCGAGGGCGGGCGACTTGTCAAAACAAATGGTGAAGAAAAAGGTGTTTTCCATTCGGGTTGGGAGAATTCAAAGGAGGAAACAATGCCGGCTATACGTGAAAAAACATTCATTCTTACCGGTGCTTCCATGGGCGTAGGCAGAGCCCTGGCTCTGAGCATGGCGAAAGAAGGCGCCAATCTCGTACTGAATGCAAGGGCAAGGACTCCGGAAAGTGGCTTACGAGATGTCTGGAGTGCTTGCGAAGCCATGGGAGTGCGTGCGGCTTTTGTGGCTGGCGATGCTTCCCTGCATCCGATTATCAGCGATCTGATGGACGAGGCCCAGCGTCTGGGGAATTTTGCGGGTTTTATTCACGCAGCTGGAGTCTTTCACCCGGGACCGTATTTGTGGGAACTTGAACCTGAAGCATTTGAAGAGGTCTTTGCCTCCAGCGTGACAGCCGCATATCAACTGATCCGATTGGCAGTGCCGCAATTACAGAAACAAGGCGACGGGCTTGCCGTGTTTTTCGGATCCGGAGCGGGCAGCAAGGTGCAGCCCGGTATTGCGGCCTATTCCGCTGCAAAGGCCGCGGAAGAACATCTTGCCCGCCTCCTGGCCGCGGAAGCGCCGGAGATAACCACTGTGATTTATCAGCCTGGAATAGTCGATACGCGTATGCAGCATCAGGCGCGCGATGCGCAAGGCGGAGCTTCGGATAAACTCAAAGAGGTGTTTGTTCCTTGGAAAGAGCAAGGACTGCTGCTCAGTCCGGAAGAGTCCGGCCAGGCTTTGTTGCGTCTGATTTCAGGTGACGTACGTGCGTATCATGGAAAAACGGTTCGGCCCGAAGAAGTGCCCTGATGCTGCCGGAGGTGGGCGGTAGGGGCCAGAAGCCTTCCGGGAAGGATCAGTTATGGGGCAGCAATAAATGAAACTCCACTCCGGGCGTACGCAGATTTTCCACTGCGCGCTTGGGAGTTTTGCAAAAAATGACGCCCTGGTGCGCTTCCAGCACGAGCTTGCTGAACGCAAGGCCGAGTCCTATGCCTCGTCTGCCCAATCCTTCTTCTGTTTTTATGGTGAAAAATTTTTCGAAAATGCTTTCCTGATAGGCCTCGGGAACGCCAAATCCCGTGTCGGTAATTCTGAGCCAGATATATTCTTGTTCTAAGCAGATATGGCGGGAAGACTTTTCCGGGAGGAAGTCCTTGAGTATGGAGTCGTTTCCCTGCACGATTGCGTTCCGTATTTCAATGTCCCCACCAGTCACATTGTAATTTATGGCATTTGACAGAATATTCCCTATGGTTCGTTTAATTCTGAAAACATCGCAAAAACACGGGAGTTTATCCCCCCGTTGGTCAAAATAAATATGCAGCTTTTTTTCTTGAATGATTAAGGAGTATTCATCTAGGCAAGCCTCAATCAACCGGTTGAGATCGTGATGGCTTTTATTTAATTCGAACCTTCCGCTCTCATCCCGAAAGATATCCAGAAACGCGTTGACCATATCGCCGAGTTGATCATTGGTATTGCTGGCCAGCTTCAAAATTTTGGCCTGATGTTCGGTGACAGGTCCCAAGCGCTCTTGGGACAGCAGTTCCAGCGCTCTGTCCACAGCCAGGATGGGGTTGCGCATGTCGTGCGTCAACATGCCAACCAGGTCCTGTTTCATTTTTGCGATACGTTTTTCTTCGGTAATATCGCGGACAATGGCGACATAATTGGCCACGCGGCCGGATTCGTCATTTACACGAGAAATGGAGATTTGCACGGGAAAAGGCGTTTGTTTGTAGGTGAGAGCCGTAACTTCGAACCGGAAATTGTCTTGAACTCCTTCGTCCAGGCTCGTTTTATATGCGTTGAGTATTTTGCGTTCCTGAACACAGTCCAGAAACGATTTTCCGAAAAGCATATCCTGTGAGCATCCGAATGTGTCCGAGCAACGGTTGTTGCTCATCGAAATAGCAAAATCCGTGTCCAGGGAAATAATGCAATCGGATACACTGTTGATGAGTTTATTCAGATATTCTTCAGATTGGAGCGAAAGAAGAATTTTTTGCAATGCCAGGTCGCTGATGGTTTGCGTAATGACGGACATGAGGTTAACTATTTTGCGAAGCCTGGTCCGTTTAATGCGTGGAATCTTCTGTAAATGTTGTAGATAACCTTCAATATCCGTAATTCCAATACGTTTTGCACGCATGATGGCTTCATCTCTGGAAATTGATTCTTCAAGAACCTGTCCGCCATTCAGATTTCCCAGGTGTTCTCCGGCAACTATTATGGGGGTTGCACAATCTACAAGACCTGCATTGAGGCAATCATATACGTAGGGTTCTTTATGGTTGAGAGACATTTTTCCGCCATACGCATCGCTTGCGTAGCAGCGTAAGCGCCCTTCCTTTGTCGCACGGCAATAGTCCTTGCAAAAAGTGCAAAAATTGGATTCACTGGATATAGGACGCCCCTCGGTATCTGCGATTACAGAGCCGATACCGCAGGCTTCATTTACCGCCTGAAGAATTTCATCAAGCTTTTCCTTGGAAATTAGATCTAACAGTTGAATGGATGGCTTCATAAGGTGATATTCGTTTGGAATTATTCAATGAATTTTAATTTTTTGGCAGCCATTACGGCTTCGAATCTGTTGCTTACATGGAGTTTTTTGAAAATATGTTTGATGTGTGTCTTAACGGTCTCCACACTTAAAAATAATGCTTTAGAAATTTCTTTGTTGTTTTTTCCGGTTGCCAGTTGCTGCAAGACTTCAAGTTCTCTATGAGTAAGTATTTCAAATACTGAATTTTTGTCAGAGTCTTCCTGGATCTCTTCCATGCCAAGGTTTACCAAATAAGGCGATACGTGTTTTTCTCTTGCATAAAAAGCCGTGATCAGACGTACCAGACTGTCAATGTCGATGGTTTTCAACACATAGCCATCGGCGCCGGCTTTCATGGCATTGCGAATGTAGGTATTGTCGTTGTAGGTAGAAATGGCGAGAATTATCATGTCGGGAAAGACGTTACGAAGCATGCGGATGGCTGGAATACCGGAAAGTCCCGGCATGTCTATGTCGATCAACGCAACGTCGGGCTTGGTTTCCTGAATTTTTTCAATTGTCTCGAATCCATTGTCGGATTCGCCAATAATCGTGATCGATGGGATGGCTTCAAAGGCCAGACGCAATCCAATACGCAACAGGGGGTGGTCATCAGCAATAAACACTCGTATTGCTTTTGATTCCTGTTTAGATTCCACGGACTTCCTTCCTTTGTTTCCAAGTCGTCTTTGATGGCGGTTTTCTTAGAAGCGCGTGTGTAAGATGCTATGCGCTCAAAAGGGGTCCGATGCAATAAAATGTACTGCGCAATGGCTTATTTTTAAGCATGTTAAGTTGTAATCTCTCCGACAGGGAGCCATTGCTTAATTAAATATCAAAATACCTTCATGGATTATAAATATAGTAGGTGTCGATTGTCAAAAAAATATTGTTAATTTCCATAGTAATATATAGTTGTTTGTAAATTTGTTATAGAATTATATCTTATAGGCCTCACCTCTTATGTGACATTTTCCTTGCAAAAATGTCAAAGTAATACTTTCTATCGGCAGTTGGCTCAACCTCCGATTGTGATGGTGAGGGGGTACGAGCTGATTGCGTCGACAAGCTCCAATACGTGTTGTTTGGTATGAGGGGTTACCCCATCAAGCGCATATTCTCTTTCTAATTGATTCCACTTCGGCTCTCCCATGCGATGATACGGCAATATGTCGAGCGCAATGATGTTGGACAGTGAAGACGCGAAAGCGGCGGTCTGGGCTAAATTTTCGGGCGTATCATTGAAGCCGGGAATAAGAGGCAGGCGCACCCGGATGGGAATATTCAATGTATCTATATTTCGCAGGTTCTCCAAAATACGCGTGTTTTCCACGCCGGTGAGCTTTTTATGGACAGTAGAATCCATGTGCTTAATATCAAAAAGAATCATGTCCAGATGTGGGAGAATAGGTTCCATTGTTTCCCACTTGGCATACCCGCAGGTCTCCACGGCCGTAGAAATGTTCCGGCGATGTGCTTCTTTAGCGAGTTCTTGGAGAAAAAGAGGTTGAAAAAAAGGTTCTCCTCCTGAAAAAGTTACTCCTCCATTGGATTTTATGTAAAAATTTTTGTCGCGTTCTACTTCGTCCATGACTTTTGCGACGCTAACATATCGTCCGCAAATATTTATCGCATTGGCATAACAGACATGTTGGCACACACCGCATGCAGGCAGGCTACAGTGTTTTTTGTCAATAATAACGCCTTGGTCGGGTGTAAAAGAAATGCACTTTTCAGGGCAAGCTTCAACACAACTTCCACATCCTATACAATTGTTACGGATGTACATGATTTCAGGGGGTCTATGGATGTTTTCCGGATTCTGGCACCACAGACACTGGAGTGGGCAACCTTTAAAAAATACTATGGTGCGAATCCCTTCTCCGTCATGAATGGAAAACCGTTGAAAATCAGATATGATACCAACTAACGTATTATTCTCTTGTTGTTTCGGCTGAAAGAGTTGGAACTGTTTGCGCAGAGTCATTTGTTGTCCTTGAAAGCTAAAAAATTAAGCTAGTGGATCTTATGCTTGGCACTTTTTCGAAATTATTGCTCAAACTCGCGTGAAAAGAATTTGGAATCTGCCTCTAGAGATGAGCTGCGTGATTTGTAGTCAGCTTGACGTTTCATCTTGTGACGGGCCGCAGTTTCTTTTTGAAAAAACGGCCCGTCGCATGGCAGTAGATTAGAACATTTGTTCCGTACGTGAAATAATGTCGTTTTGGATTGCGCGATCCAAAGAGGTGAAGAAAGCGCTGTAACCGGCTACTCGTACGACAAGGCCGCGGTAGTTGTCCGGATTGTTTTGCGCGTCAATAAGTGTATCTTTGCCGATAACATTGTATTGAATGTGCGTACCGCCGCCTTCAAAGAGGGTCTCGGTCACGGCAATAAGATTGGAGAGGCCCTGGTCGTCCTTCAAGGCACTGGGGTGAAACTTCATGTTTAACAATGTTCCGTTGGAAGCAATGACATGGTCCAGCTTTGTAACGGATTTGACCGAGGCGGTGGGGCCGGAGTGATCCATGCCCGAGGCCGGAGAAACACCATCGGCAAGCGGCATGCCGGATTTACGTCCGTCGGGAGTCGCACCGACGACCGCTCCCAGAGGCACATTGGCCGAGACAGGATACAATCCGGGCTGAAAGCAGCCCCCACGCGGGTTCATGTAGTTTTCAACTTGCTGGCAATAAACAAAGGCTGCATCATGGGCGATGGCATCCGCATAGGGCTCATCGTTGCCGTATTTGGGCGCACGGTTGATCAGCAACTGGCGTAATTTTTCACCATCTCCTTGCTCGAAATCCGTGGCCAAAGCTTTTTGCAGGGATTCCAGGCTAAGGTCCTTGTTTTCGAACACGAGCATTTTGAGCGCCGCCAGCGAGTCCGCAACATTAGCCACCCCGACGCCTTGCGGGCCGGTAAAATTATAATGGGCGCCGCCTTGCTGCAGGGCTTTTCCTTTAGCAATGCAGTCATCCACCAGAGAGGATAAAAATGGCAGGGGCGCACGCTGGCCGTGAGCCATATCAACGGCATTGTCCGAAATGGCCAGAAGCCGTACGAAATACGTCATTTGTTCGCGATAGGCGTCCATCAGGTCATCATATGTGGTGAACGAAACGAGCTCACCGGTTTTCGGACCAAGCTCCGCACCGGACAACGGATCAGTTCCATTGTTTAGTGTCAATTCCAACACTTTGGCAATATTGAAAAAAGCGGCATCGTGCCAGCCTTCTGTTTTTCCTCCCACCTGAGGTTCTACACAACCGATGATGCCGTAGTCTCTGGCGTCTTCCAGGGTTAAGCCGCGCTGTCTCAAAGCGGGAATGATGTAGCGGTCATTGTAGAAGGCGGGCATGCCAAGGCCGATGCGCGTTACTTCGGCAGCTTTTTTGTAAAGACTGTCCGGGGTTCCGGTATGTACGCGGATGGAAATGGAAGGTTGGTAAAGTTTCGTGTTGCTTGTCGCCTGGAGGCACATGAACGATAGCGCATTGGTGGCGTCGTTTCCGTTTATGTCCATGCCGCCGACAATCAGGTTTTGGAACATGGGGTAACCGCCGAAGGCCTTAGTCGAACCTTCGTCGCGTACTTTATTTATTTCGTTAAATTTGATGAACAACAGGTCCAGCAGCTCCTGGGCTCTTTCCAGGGTAATACTGCTATCCTGCTCCAAATAGGAGGACATATACTGGTCGAAGCGCATGGGTGAGATGGAATGGCCATTGGATTCGATCTGCAGCACGAGTTGGATGAACCAGAAGGATTGAAGCGCTTCAGCAAAAGTCGTAGCGGGTTTGGCGGGCACTTTTGCGCAAATACGGGCTATTTCCTGCAGTTCAGCCTTTCTGTCCGCATTTTGCTCTTGTGCGGCCAGCTCCGCCGCAAGGGAGGAAAAACGCTGTGCAAAAGTGATGACGGCTTTATTGGCGATGACTACTGAAGACAGAAAGACTATTTTTTCAGCTTTTTCAGGGTTGGATTGGTCAAGTTTTGCCAAGGCTGATTCTGCTTCGGCAATGATCCCGTCGAGCCCCTGGGAAAGGACTTTGGCATAATCAACGGAGATATGTCCGACTCCATTGAAGTAGTAATTTCCTACGGTAAACACACCGTATTGTTGCGCGTCCAGGGCTTCCTTCGGCATAAGCGCTGTTGCCAGTTCGTTGGTCGTTTTGCCTTTCCAGTAGGGAAACAGATCACGGAGAATATCTTTTTTTGATTCAGAGATTAAAAAGACGTCGCCGGTTCTTTTTTCCAGACGGTCCAGCTCGTCTTCGAGCCAGTTACATGAGAATTCAGGAAAAACAGGAGCTGAGCGGGGTTTTGTACATTGATTGCCAACAATGAGTTCATCCGGCTGAATGAAAATTGTCATTTTGCTTAGGATGTTTTCCAATGCCTTAGCGCGTCGCATGGGCATTGGTTGTGCTTCCGTCTCTTTGTATGATTCTGTGATCAACTGAGCCCGTTCCACGCAAATTTCAGGAGTTGTTGCAATAAATCTGTCCCGTATTGCGTTGACCCGTTCGGTGGGGCCGGTCAACTGCGAGACGTCTATAGAACTTAACTTCTGTGTTGACATGATACAATCCTCCTAAATTGTTATTTGATCATAAAAATAACTTTATTGTGAATTCCCTTGTTTCTCTATTGATGTAATAGTGTTAAAATTCTTGCAATTGATACAAGTTTGACTACTGTCATTTTTCTAGTTTTTTAATTCCTAGTAAAAATACAGCAATGAGAGATGTGTTCCTATCCCCTTACTGAGGGAATTTGCTCCCTCAGTAGTGGTATTCCCATCCTCAGTCTGTGATAGGTGCTTTTGGTTGGCAAAAAAGATTTTATTAAGAGTAATTCTTGAGAATTTATAACTACTTTATGGTGATAGATTTTTTAAGCTGCCAAACTCACTTGACAGGTTAAGTGGCTTTTGCTCGTGCTGTGCTGGATTTTTCAAAAACAGCAGGAGGCAATTTTCAATTGCAGATTGGATAGGGTGTTTTTGGAAATGAAGGATGTAGTGCCCGGAAAAATTTATACTTCGTATTCTCGTTCAGATTTCCGCGATGACGGATCCGGTGGTTGCCGCGTCGTATCCCGCCAGTGCTTTGAGTTCCTGACGCAGCGTACGTGTCTGCAGCGTATCCAGGAGGATTTTCATTGCCTGATGTTCCATCAGGTCGCGGGGAAGGATCAATTCGCAATGGGCCGCCATCAGCGGTACGAAATCCAGCCCGTACAAATCAGCCACCGCCCGGAACCCCAGCGCGGCATCTGCCTGTTTATACAATACGCGCATGGCTCCTTCCGTGTGGCTGTAGACCATGGTTTCATAGCCCTTGATTTTGACCGGCGGAATACCCTGTTTTCGCAACAGATCATCAAGCAGAGTGCGCAGTGCTGCTCCGGGTTCGCGATTGACCAGTCTGGCTTTTGGGTTGGTCAGGTCTTCCAGGGTGCGTATGGTCAAGGGGTTGCCGGGAGCCACTAGCAGGCCTTCTTCGATTTGTGAGAACCCGATGATGGTGGCTTGTTGTTTGTTGAGGCTTTGCCGCGCCAGACGGATATTGTCCGCATGGTCGGAATCAGGCGAATGGAAATGGGTTCCCGCAACATGCGCATGACCGGATGCCAGTCCGAGAACAGCCTGAAAGCTGGATGCAAAACGGTAATGCATGCGGACAGCGGGCGCCAGCCGCGAAATGTGGGTGGAAAGTAGTGCAAACGCAGGGTCGCATCCGAGCAGGATGAGCGAATTATCGGGTTTTTCAGGTGCGCATAAAAGTTTGACCTTTTCCTGGCCAGGGGTCAGCAGACCGTCTGCCGCTTCAAAGGTGCTGCTGAAGGGATCGGCCCCCGGGAGCGGATAGGCCAGCATCCGTCCGCGTATTTTAGCCAGGGAAACCCGTGTGGTTTCAGACGGCGCAGGTCCGACCAGCGTATAGGGAACTTCACTTTCCTTTTCTTCGTTGAACAGGTCTTCGACTTTGCAGGAAAGGTGCTCTGCGAGTCGCAGCGCGATCAAGGTGTTTGGGGCGTATTTCCCTGATTCTATGTCGTAGATGGCCTGCCGCTTCACGCCTGCCAGTTCCGCCAGTTGCGTTTGGGAAAGACCTTTTGCCGTACGGTAGGCTTTGACCTGATTAGTCAGCGTCTGAGTCTGGGGTTTCATGACCTTTGCTCACACATATCAAATCTTACCCCGGGCAGTTCGTAATGCCGGGAATCTGGTCTGTTGAATCGCAGAGCGGTATACGCAAAATTCGAAGGCGGTTGCAAGGTAGCCCCGGCAGTAGAATAAAACGTTCGCACCATACACGTCTTGTCCTAATCAGAGTCTGGGGAAGGATAACACACGAAGCACATCCATTCTTCCCTTTCTTCCCATACAATTGTCGTGTCAGAGCGTCAAGGTAAGTTCCATCCGGTCATTTCAGGGAAGGAAGAACTTGCTGCTGAGGTATATGGTTTGGACAGACAAGAGACCTTAGCGTCCTTGCTATTTTAAACATTCCTGTCAGTTTTTTCGCAGTATCATTTAAACAAAACATAATAGACTGTTTAACATGAAAAAAGACAAAATAGTGTTTTTAAATGTATGTTAAAAAATTTATTTGACGTGTAAAAATGTAGTTGTTAGGGTGCCAGCAATTCAGATGGGGATAAACGGTTTTCTGTTTATTGGTATGTGAATGTATCGAAGGGGATGTCTTCATACCAGTCATGAACCGGACAGTTGTTTAGCTGCAAACCGCAAGTTTCAGTGATTTAACATAATTGATATGGAGGTGAAAAAATTTGAATCAGAGTCAGGAATGATGATTATGCCGGAATTTCAGTGAATAAGGATAAAAGTTCACTAGGAAAAAATCACACTAAAAAAGCTCAGGGAAAACAAGAGTTTATTTTTAGTAGATTTTAGGCATATTTCTAGCACTCGCAATAAGTTGTGCAAGAAATCGGACCTTGCTTTATTTTATATGGTTCCTGTCTGTAATCATGTGATTTATTGTCAGGGAACAGCAATAAAAAGAAATAATCATTCTTTCATTGCTATCTATGTCTAAAAGATTGTCATTCCAAAACAACTCGATTCTAAAATTACTCTATTGTGAAATAAATATCAGGCAGGGAGGAAGTTCATGTTCTATATGCTCAACTGGGAGGCCAAAAAATGGAAATTTTTAAAAGGAGTTTGTTGTATTTTGTAGTTTTTGTATTGTGTTTCTCTTTTATGCAAGTTGGGCCTGTTTTTGCTGATGAAGAAAAAAATAAAGCTACTGAAGATCTTATAGAACAGACGGAAAATATACCAAGTGAGGAAAACCCTTCTGGTTTGAGTAATGTTTTCACGCTTGGTGAAGTCGAAGTCATTTCCAGCCAGGAAAATAGCGGAAATCCCACATCTGTACGGGTTGGCAACAAAGAACTCAGAGAGTTTAACGCGAATACCGTGCCGGAAGCCGCCAAGCTTGTTCCGGGGTTGTCCATCGATCGCGTCGGCGCCCGTAACGAGACCATGGTCAGAATCCGCGGTTTTGATCAGAAACACGTTCCCATCTATCTAGACGGTATCCCGATCTATGTTCCCTATGACGGATATCCTGATTTAAGCCGTTTCACCACCTTTGATTTGTCCGAAATGGTAATCTCCAAGGGCTTTACATCCGTACTGTACGGTCCCAACACCATGGGCGGCGCAATCAACCTGGTCAGCAGAAAGCCAGTAAAACAGTTTGAGGCCAATGCAGGTGTAGCCGGCGGCATCGACGGCTGGCATACCTATGGCAATGCCGGCACCAACCAGGGGCTATGGTATCTTCAGGGAAGTGCTTCGTATTTGAGCAGCGAAGGCTATCTCCTGCCGGATTACTTTACGCCCACTGCCACGGAAGACGGCGCACAACGCAATAATTCGTATAAAGAAGACAGCAAGTTCAGTATAAAAATCGGTCTGACCCCCAACGAGACCGACGAATACTCGCTGACTTACATCAATCAGCACGGTAAAAAAGGAACACCGCCTTATACCGGCGATGATCCATCTGTTTCGGTTCGGTACTGGCGTTGGCCCTACTGGGATAAACAAAGTGTCTATTTCAATTCCAATACGTCCATCGGTTCGCAAAATGATTTCTATGTCAAGACACGTTTGTTCTATGACAGCTTCAAAAACGCCCTGAACAGTTATGATGATGATACGTACACTACACAGGTTAAAAAGTATGCTTTTTGCAGTTCTTATGACGATCACACAATAGGTGGATCGCTGGAATTCGGGACTTATATTATTCCGTATAATACGCTGAAGATGGCAGTACACTACAAAGGTGACTACCATAACGAGCACAATGAAGGTTCTCCTCGTCAGCATTTTCATGAGGATATCTATTCCATTGGTCTCGAGGATACCATCGACGTGACTGACGATCTCTATTTTATTGCCGGTATCAGCTATGATTACATCAAGACCATCAAAGCTGAAGATCTCGACGACAACGACAATATTGTGGATTTCGACAAAAAGAGCACGGATGGCATCAATCCCCAATTGGGCATGTTCTACCGTATTGGAGAAGGCGGCCTGGCGCATGCGAGCGTAGCGGCAAAAACCCGCATGCCTTCAATCAAGGACAAATTCTCCTATAAGATGGGGAAAGCTTTGCCCAATCCCGACCTGGATCCCGAACGCTCCGTCAACTATGAATTGGGATACAGACAGGAATTCAACAAGACTGGCAAAGCAGAAGTTACCGCTTTCTATTATGATATTCATGATTATATCGAGTCCGTTGATATCACCAGCGACTTGTACCAGAATCAGAATATCGGGCACGTGGAAGAATACGGTGTTGAACTTTCCGCGTCCGCAAACATTATCTGGGGCCTTTTCGGCGGATTCAACTATACGTATCTGCATTACAACAACCTCTCCACAAGCGATGAGCTGACCAATACGCCCAACCACAAGGCATTTGCCTACCTGAAGTATGAGTTCTTCCCGGACATCTGGCTGATGGTGGATGGCGAATATAACTCGCGCCGCTGGAGTGATACGGACCGTACGCGCAAGGCTGCTGAGTATTACCTGTTTGGTGCCAAATTCAACTGCCGGCTTACAGACTATGTTTCGTTCAACGTGGGCGTTTCCAACATCTTCGACCAGCTCTATGAGATTGACGAGGGCTATCCTGAAGAAGGGAGAAACGTGTATGCGGGTGTTGATTTCAACTTCTAAACTCGTTGCAATGAGTACGAAGACTGCAGACTATGACTGAAACACAGGAATTCGAAAAGTTGCTGGAGGCCGCCGTCAAATTCCACGGACATTTGTGCGGCGGCCAGATCATAGGCGTACGAATGAGCATGGCGGGCCTGCGCGAATTGGGCATTACCGATCCGCGCGGAACCGAGCGCAAGGACTTTATTGCGTTTGTCGAAACAGACCGCTGTGCCACGGACGCCATTTTAACGGTGACCGGCCTGACCCCTGGAAAAAGAAGTCTCAAAATTCTTGATTACGGGAAAATGGCGGCCACGTTCGTACATTTGCCCTCCGGACGAGCGGTACGCATTCATACGTTGGAATCGTCCATGGAGAAAGCCACGGAACTGGCGGAGTCTCTGGACCCGGAGGGTGGAAAGGACGCGTATCTTCAGGCGCTGAAAATGCTCCCGGAAGAAGACTTGCTTGGCATCCGGGAGGTCGTAGTGGCATTGGAGCCCTGCGACCTCCCGGGGCCACCCGTCAGGTATGCAATATGCGCTGCCTGCGGAGAACAGGTGCTTGATAATCGCGATGTCGTACTTGACGGCAAAACGTATTGTCAGCCCTGTGCCAGAGGCCAGGCTTACTACAGCTCTCCGGAAGCCTCAGTTCCACAAGCAACTCAATCTAAGGAAAAGCAGTCCTATGAACATGCCTGAAATTGATTGGAACAACGTCTGGGAATCCAGTCATGAGCATAAGCTCAGGAAGACCTTCGACAGTACGGCTTTTTGGAATAAACGCGCCCCGGAATTCACGATCGCGGTAAAGGGCAGTGATTATATTGTCCAATTTCTGGAGATAATGAATCCGCAGCCGGACTGGTCTGTTCTGGATGTGGGAAGCGCTGCGGGAACGCTGGCGGTTCCTTTGGCCAAAATTGTGCGCCAGGTGACCGCCTTTGATCCCTCTTCGCGGATGCGTGAACTCCTGCATGAGCGTTGTGAAAAGGAAGGCATTACAAATATTCGCATTCTGGATTGCAGCTGGGAGCAGGACTGGGAGACAGCGGGCATTGAGCAGCATGACGTGGTCATGGCATCGCGTTCGTTGATCGTTTCTGATTTGCGTGCCGCTCTCCTGAAAGCGCATCGTTTTGCCCGCAAAAAGGTCTATCTTTCCACGCTGGTGGGAGAGGGACCTCATGACAGCCGTATTCTCAATGCTGTCGGTCGCGAGCACATACCTGGTGTGGATTATATCATAGTGTTGAATCTGCTGCGCCAGATGGGTATATATGCCAACGTAACATTCACATACACCAATGATCGTGAAATATATATCGACTTAGATGCTGCTGTTGAAGGTATGCGTTGGATGGTTCATGATATGACTCCGGAAGAAGAGAAAAAGTTGCGTTATTACCTGCAACAGATTCTTGTTCCTTTTGAAGATGGTTTTAGTATGCCTTATGAACATCCAGTACGCTGGGCAGCCCTGTATTGGGATAAAACGACCGGCTGCGACGCCGATCCTGGAGAAAAATGACATGTTTTCACAGCATAAACTACATGCTGGAGTGATACGTATACTAAGCACATTTTTTGTGCTGCTGTGCTTTGTCTCTATTTTTGCCCCCCTGGCTCAAGCCCGTATTATCGAGGACATGGCCGGTAGAAAGGTTGAGGTTCCGGACAAAATCAATAAAATTTTTCCTGCCTCTCCTCCCTTACTTTTTCTACTTTATGCGATTGACTATAAAACCATCGCTGGTCTGAATTTTTCTTTCAACAATATGGAGATAAAGTATCTCCGCAAGGAAGTTGTGGACCTTCCGGTGATAGGCGGCTGGTTCGGCCAGGGGCAGACACCCAACCTCGAAAACGTCATGGCCGTTAAACCGGACATTATGCTCGCCTGGTTCTGGAAAGAGACCGCTACCAACCAGCTGGCCGAGGAAACGGCTGCGAAGATCAACCTGCCGGTGGTCTACCTGAAGCTGGACACCCTCGAAGAGTATGTGCAGGCCTTTCGCTTCATGGGCGAACTGTTGGGATGCCCGGAGCGCGGGAATGCGCTGGCCAATTATACGCAAAAGGTACTGGATGAGGTGACTCCGGCGCTACAGGGACTGCCTGAAGCTGAAAAACTCCGGGTCTACTATGCGGAAGGCCAGGACGGGCTCAAAACAGAGTGCAATCAATCCGCGCATGCCACGTTGATTGAAGTCGCCGGAGGCCGCAATATCCAGCAATGCGCCCAGCTGAACAACTACGGTATGATGTCCGTTTCCATAGAAGAAGTGCTGGCAAAAAATCCGCAGGTTATTCTGGCCAGGAATTTCAAGTTTGCTAAATCAATATTCAAAGAACCTCAGTGGAAACTGATGCATGCGGTACAAGACAAGCGTGTCTACACGATTCCGAGAGCCCCGTTCAACTGGTTCGATCGTCCTCCTTCGTTCATGCGCGTGTTGGGGCTGCAATGGTTGACCAACAAACTGTATCCCGAGCGTTATCCCAAAGATATGGTTCGGACTACGAAGGATTTTTATACGTTATTTCTGAACCAAACTCTTACGGACGATGAAGCAGAGGCCATATTGAATCCATGAAAAAACAGCTGCTGTTTATTCTTTTACTGGCGGCTTTTGCAGCTGCTGTGTTGCTTTCTTTTACGCAAGGCCGCTATCCCCTGCAATTGGCCGATATCTGGCATTATCTGCAGCATGTTTTCCTGCAGACGCCCATGGCGGATGATTCTGCGCACAAGATTAAGGTCCTGCTACTCGAAATTCGCCTGCCGCGCATTCTTGCTGCAATAGTGGTAGGTGCCGCTTTGTCGGTGTCCGGTGCGACGTTTCAGGCCATGTTCATCAATCCGCTCGTCTCACCAGGTATTCTGGGGGTCTTGGCCGGCGCTTCCTTTGGCGCGGCTCTGGGAATGATTTTTTCCACCCAGTGGGCAACGGTGCAGGCCAGCGCTTTTTCATTCGGAATGATCGCTGTGGGACTGGCTTTGCTGCTTTCCCATTTATACAAAGGCGACAGGCTGTTGCTGCTGATACTCAGCGGTGTCATCAGCGGCGCACTGTTTACCGCCATGTTGTCCGTCATCAAATACCTGGCGGATCCTTACGACCAGCTTCCGGCAATCATTTACTGGCTCATGGGTGGTTTTTCCATGGTCAGTTTGTCCACCATGATGAGTCTTGCTCCAGCCATTGTTGTCGGGATTCTTATCATTATAGCTTTTTCTAATCATCTCAATATCCTGACCATGGGAGAGGAAGAGGCTAAATCCCTAGGCCTGCGAGTCAAGAGTATGCGCCTGCTGTTTATTCTGTCCGCAACGTTGATCGGCAGTCTGACCGTTGCCATTGGCGGCATTATAGGATGGGTCGGGTTGGTGATACCGCACATGGGACGGATGCTTGTCGGTCCGGACAACCGCATATTGCTGCCGTTCAGTGCCATCCTTGGCGCATTGTTTCTCTTGCTGGTGGATAACGTTTCCCGAATGCTCTTTACTGTGGAAATTCCACTGGGCATTCTTACGGCGCTTTTGGGGATTCCGGCTTTTGCCGGGGTGTTGCGTGTGGCGCAAAAAGGATGGAGTTGAGTCATGGAAAAGGTTCGAGCGCAGAATGTGGCTTTCGGATACAATGGCAGCCTGGTGCTGCACGATATTTCACTCAATATTGAAACCGGTTATGTCATTTCGCTATTGGGGCCCAACGGCAGCGGCAAGACGACATTGTTAAAAGTGTTGCTCGGACTGTATAAGCCGGATTCTGGGCGCGTGCTGCTGGAAGGAAAGCCCATGTCGGAAATGACGCCGCGCCAACTTGCCCGCAAAATAGCCTATGTGCCGCAAACCCACAGAATGTCCTTTGCCTATACGGTGTTTGAGGTCATTCTAATGGGCCGTACCTCACATACGTCCTTTTTTTCCCGCTACAGCAAGGAAGATTATGAAGTCGCAGAGCAGGCCTTGGAACGCTTGTCCATTTCAAAGCTCAAAGACCGGGTGTATACGGAAATAAGCGGCGGCGAGCGCCAGTTGACGCTCATCGGCCGTGCCCTTGCCCAGGGAGCGGATACGCTGGTGATGGACGAACCGTTAAATGGACTGGATTACGGCAACCAGATCAAGCTGCTCGAATGCATCGCTGATCTGGCTCAGGAAGGGTATACGTTCATAAAAACAACCCATTTTCCGGATCATGCCTTATGGGTTTCCAACCGCGTAGTGCTCATGCACCAGGGGCGCATTGTTGCTGATGGTCCTACGGAAGCCGTCATCAACGAGCACAACATCAGCGACCTCTATAATCGTGATATCGCCATTCTGGATGTTGGAAACGGCGTACGTACGTGTTTGCCGCGTTCTTTGCTGCAGGCGGAACCGCATGCCGATGCCTTACCCGGGCTTCAAGAGGGCTGTGATGGCTCCCCTACGTATCGCTGGTCATAAACACTCCGCATACCGCATGAATTTGCGTACGTGCGTTCTGTTTTCAGTACTGCTCCATGTGCTTCTGTTTTACATTCCGTACCATCAAAGCAAAGTGCAGGCCATGTCCGGCAGCATGAGCATGGTCATCGCTGCGGGCAGTGGAAAGCCAGGACAGAGTGCGGCCGCTCCCAAAGCGGTTGACGGTCCTGCCAAGCCTAAAGCCGTTGCCGAGCGGAAAATCCTACCTCAGGAGAATAAAAACGTTCCGGAGAACAAACCGGAGCCCGTCGTGCACCCCCAACGCAAACCAGTGCCCGTGCAACACCGTCAGGCTGTGATGCCGCCTAAGCCCAAACCAAAGACAGTGGTACGGCAACAGCCTGTAAAACAAGTTCCTCCCGTAAAAACAGCAGCAGAAAAACCACGGAAAAAGAATGTCAGCCGGGACAGAGCTGAAAAGCGTGTCCGGAAGAAAGTAGTCGCACAACCAATGAAAAATGCGCCATCTTCCGTTGCAAAGACAGCAGCGGCTGAGGATCAAAAAAGTACGCAGACAACCATGCAAAGTGCGGGAAATCCCGGACAGGGCAAGAACGCTGCCAAAGCGGTTAAAGCAGGAGGCGGTACTCCCAAAGGGCCCATTCAGGCCCGATTCGGCTCGCTGCACGGACCAAAAGTAACGCGCTGGATGCGCCCGAAATATCCACGCAAAGCCAGGGACATGGGAGAGACAGGCCTGGTGGTGCTGCGCATCACCATCGACGCCAACGGGCATCCCGTCAGCGTGGAGATTGCCCAGAAAGCCGGAAGCGGCTTTGACGAAGCGGCTCTGGCCGCCGCCAGAAAATCGGCTTTTGCACCGGCAACGCACAAAGGCCGCCCGGTAGCCTGCATCGCGTTGTTGCCCGTACGTTTCAACCTTAAAGGACAATAAGAATGTTGGATATGTTTGCCAAAGGCGGGCTGTTGATGTGGCCCATTTTGCTTTGTTCCGTCATCGCGCTTGCCATCATGTTCCGCAAAGCCGTTGTATTCAGTGCTTCCTTGCGCGCCGTGACGTTGACTCCGAAACAGGCCTATTCCACACATCCGGACTTGCTCGCGCCCCTGCTGGATGCCGTACGCCAGGGAGAAGGAGAGAAGGAAATCACCGCCATCGGCACCCGGACCGTACGGGATCTGGAAAGCGGCTTGGGAACTTTGTCACTGATCACCGCCATCTGTCCGCTGCTCGGACTCACCGGGACGGTTATTGGCATGATTCAGGCTTTCCAGGTAATTGCCTCGGCAGGAACTTCGGTGAACCCCGGCATGCTGGCCTCGGGCATCTGGGAGGCTCTGATCACCACGGCCGCAGGCCTGCTGGTTGCCATCCCGGTGCATGTGGCCCATCATTATCTGGACGCGAGACTTTCTGAAATAATATATAATTTCCAAGAGCTTGCAGGGGCAATGCTGGCGGAGCGCGCCGATGAAGTTTGAGCGCCGCAAACAGTTCACCGCTCTATTGGATATTGCTCCCCTGGTGGATGTGATTTTCCTGCTGCTGCTGTTTTTCATGCTGACTTCCCGCATGGTTTCAGAACCGGCGATTATGATAGACCTTCCTGATTCGTCCACTGCAGAAGTTCAGACTCCCTCTGAAGTGGTGATATCCATTTCTGACCAGGGAGAAATTTTTCTGGGCGAGGAGTCCATTTCTCAGGATGATCTGGCTGATACGCTCCGCGTACGCTTGCGACAGGAGAATAATCCTGTGGTTCATCTCCGGGCGGACCAGGAAGTGGAAGTGGGCCTTTTGATACGTGTTGTGGACAGCGTGAAACTAAGCGGCTGTTCTTCTTTCAGTATTGAGACAAAGCCGGAATAATCGGCTTAAGCTGACAGAACTGACTTTCCGAACTGTTTACATGAAGTGAAGCTTTTACTAGTTAAAAGATATCAATAACCTTTTATATTGCAGGAGAAGAACCATGACTACCGAATCCGGAGATAAAGAATTCTACACATATACGCCTGATCATCGTTTTGCCAAGATGTATCCGCTTCTGGCCAGACAGATTCTGGAGGATTACGGCGATGGCAAGCAGACGGTTCTGGATATAGGCACCGGTGGAGCCGCATTGCTTATTGAAATGTCCAAGATTTCGGATGTTGAACTGATCGGTCTGGATATGAAAGATCTGGCTCTGGAAATTGCGCGCGACAACATGCAGGAACATCAGGTGCCGGATGATCGCGTTCGTTTTATAAAAGGCGATGTCGTTTCCATTCCCCTTCCGGACGGTTCCGTGGATCTGATCATCAGCCGTGGTTCCATTCCTTTCTGGGAAGATATGACGGGCGCGTTTGCGGAAATTTACCGTGTCCTGACGCCGGGCGGGAATACGTATATCGGCTGCGGTTTCAGCCGCTATCAGTCCCTGGAAGAAGTCAAACAAATGCGTCCCAAATGGTCCGAGCAAGGCAGCGAGGACAACCGCAACGCCTGGAAAGAGGAGGGGCGTATCCCGCAGGCTCTGGCAGACGCAGGTATAGCTGATTACAAGCTTTATCGCGACGGCTACGGTATCTGGGTCGAAATCTCCAAGCCCGCATAAGTGATTGGACTTTGGTATGACGGCCGATACGCAGGCAGCTCCCATGGGTAACTGCAGCTGGGTAAAAGAAAATATCCGGCAGCTGGTGGTGCTTTCCTTTGGCGGTTTGCTATTGGCCGTCCTCATTTCTTCTTTTTGTTTGGGACGCTATGACATTTCGGTAGCGCAAATGTTCAAACTGCTGCTGTCAAAATTGATATCTGTGCCTCAGGATTGGCCGGACACTGCTGAAACCATTCTTTTCAAAATCCGCCTGCCCCGTATTTTGGGAGCTGGACTTGTCGGAGCTTCCCTGTCCATGGCCGGGGCAGCCTATCAGAATATGTTTAAAAACCCCCTGGTGTCGCCGGATATCCTGGGCGCTTCATCCGGAGCCGGGCTCGGGGCGGCTCTGGCCATTTCTTTGTCTTTGGGAGTTCTGGGCATACAGTTGTTATCCTTTCTTCTTGGGCTTACTGCTGTCATGCTGGCCTATATCATCAGTCTGAAAGTCCCCAGAGACAGGACATTGGCCCTGATTTTAACCGGTATCCTGGTGGGAACACTGTTCTCCTCGGGAACATCGTTATTGAAATATCTAGCAGACCCGTACGATAAATTGCCTACCATTACTTTCTGGCTCATGGGCAGTTTGTCTACGATTTCCATTGACGATGTGCTTGTGGCAATACTTCCCATTTTTTTAGGGACAGCCATATTATACCTTTTTAGGTGGAGAATAAGCATCATGTCTCTCAACGAAGATGAAGCAAAATCCTTGGGCGTCGAGACCGGCAGATTGCGGCTGGTAGCTATTGTGGCGTCTACGATGATCACTTCAGCTTCCGTATCCATAAGCGGGCTTGTAGGGTGGGTGGGCTTGCTGGTGCCCCATCTTGCGCGTCTGCTGGTGGGTCCGGATTTTCGTCTGTTATTGCCGGCATCCGGGTTGTTGGGAGCGACTTATTTGATTCTGGTAGACGATATCGCGCGCAGCATCGCATCCATGGAAATTCCCCTTGGCGTCTTGACGTCGATAATCGGCGCTCCTTTTTTCCTTTTGTTGCTGAGCCGGCAAAAAGGAGGCTGGCAATGAGCCTTGAACTTTGCAACGTCTATGCGGGCTACGGAACGAGGTCTATTCTGCAGGGTATTTCATTTGGCCTGGAAGGTAAGGAAGTCATTTGTTTGTTGGGCCCCAATGGAGCTGGTAAGAGTACCCTGCTTAAGGTGATCCTGGGAGTTATGGCTTTGCAACAAGGGCAGGTACGGTGCGATGGCCAGGATATGGCGACCTGGTCGCGCGCACGTATCTCGCAGACAATTGCATACATTCCACAACAACATACGCCGACTTTTCAATTTACCGCTTACGACATGGTTCTGATGGGCAGAACAGCCCACATTGGCCGATTCAGCACGCCATCCAGGGCGGATGGATTGATAGCAGAAGAAGCTCTGGAAATATGCAATCTTTCCGCTTTGAAACATACGCTGTTTACGCAAATGAGCGGCGGTGAACGTCAGCTGGTTTTGATAGCCAGAGCTCTGGCGCAGAAAGCCCGGTTCCTGATCATGGACGAACCAACGAACAATCTCGATTTTGGTAATCAGGTACGTGTGTTGCGTCATATTCAGGCTCTGGCTCAGGACAGGCTGGGCATCATCATGGCCTCCCACTATCCCGATCACGCCTTTTTGTATTCGTCAAAAGTTTTATTGCTGAAAAACGGATGCATCATAGGGGCAGGGGTGCCTGGAGACACTGCTACTGAAAAAAAACTTACTGATTTATATGGTACTCCTCTGACCATTGTAGATGCGCCACTCAACTCTGGATATGTCAAGGTATGTGTTCCTTCTGTTCAATAGCTTACGAAATTGTATTTTATGTAAGGAGATAACAATGAAACAAATAGTGAAGTATGGCTGTTTAATGTTGCTATTTTTGTTTATGAGTATCTTTTATTATCCAGATATTTGTAATGCATCAGAAAAAGAAACTACAGTCACTGATGCTTCCCACAAAAAAGTTACTATAACTGCTAAAGTGGATAGAATTTGCATCACCTGTTATGGTGGTGTCGCCAATCAGATTATTGTCCTTGGGGCGGCAGATAAAATTGTCGCCCAACCCTCCATTAAACCTTTTCCACAGCTTTTGAAGATGAAGCCGGAACTCGCTGCAATTCCAGATGCGGGATCTTTCAACAATATTAATATTGAAGAAATAGTCAAATTGCATCCCGACGTGGTGTTTGCCGGCATTATTTCAAAAAAAGGGAATAGTAAAATTGAGGAAATGGGCTTGCCCCTGGTCACAATGTATATAGGCAAGGCCCGTATCAAAAATATGCAGGAGGAGTTTCTTAGAACCGGTGAAATATTGGGAAAACAAGACCGGGCCAAAGCGCTTGTCGCGTATTGGAGCGACAAGCTTGATCTGATTAAAAAGCGCATAGCCTCAATCCCGGCCGACAAGCGGTTGCGCGTCTATTACGCGGGCGGATCGGGCATCTTGCATACCGAAGGAAGCGCCTGGTGGACGCAGGACCTGCTGACCATTGCCGGTGGAGAAAACGTCGCGGCTTCCATCGGACAGGCACGGGAAACAACTATGGAGCAGCTTTTACAATGGGATCCGGACGTCATCGTGGTAAGCAATAACGCCCGTTTGGACAAAAAAAATAAAGCAGGCAGCAAGGTTGGAAAATTTTTGGAAAAACAGGATCGCGTCAAACAGATTCTCGAAAATCCACAGCTTGCCAATATCAAGGCTACCAAGACAGGGCGGGTGTACGGATTTCCCGTAGGAGCCTTCTGGTGGGAACGTCCCTCACCAGAATCTCCATTGGGTTTTCTCTGGCTGACGAAAAAACTGTATCCGGAATTGATGCAAGATATCGATATCAAGAAAGAAACTAAATATTTTTACAAGACGTTTTTTGAATATGATTTGAGTGACGAAGAATATGAAACGTTTTTGAATCCTCTGCAATCCTGAACTTTGAGGAGGTACAATTATGGCTACGAAAAAACCATTGTTGGGGGATCTACGCGTACCGCAGGTCGTATCTAATCTTGAAAGGATTCTTACGGGATTTAGAGCGTATAAGGCGCTCAAAGCGGGCCTTGATCTGGGGCTTTTCGAACTGCTGGCGAATGAGCCGGACATCGGAAGAGAAGATATCGTCCGGCGTCTCAGGATCAATGGCGGTTTTATTCGGAGTTTTCTGCAGGCGCTGGTGGATATCGGGCTGATATCACAGGATGGAGATGCCTATCGAAACACGGAAACCGCCGAGCATTTCCTGCTTCGATCCAGTCCGTTGTTTCAAGGAGATTGGATTGAAGAGGAGACCGGCAAGAATTCCTGGTGGGATGATCTGGCTGCGCAGTTGCAAAAAGAAAAACCCGAAGCCAAGGCCTTCGATAAGGCGCCTCGCACGGAATTCATCCGCGCTTTGGGACAACGTTCCCTGCGAGGAGAGCTGCAGGCCGTGACAAAAGCCGTTGCCGGTTGGGAAAAATTCTCTGATGCGCGGATGGTTCTGGATCTGGGCGGAGGACACGGACTATACGCCATTGCCTTGTGCCAGTTGAATCCGGATCTTCGCGGCGTTGTTTTTGAAAAGCCACATGTTCTGCCGGAATTACAGAATTTTTTGGATGCTTATCAAATGAACGACCGTTTGAAGGCAGTTGGAGGAAATATCGATGTTGATGCCATTGGGAGTGGCTACGATATCATCATCGTTTCGCATCTTATGTATAAATTCCGTAAAAATCTGCCTGATTTTCTTCAAAAAGTCTGTAGTGCCTTGCAACCAGACGGACTCCTTGTTTCAAACCATTGGTTCTGCGCGCCAGGATGTATTCCCAATAATGGTTTGATGGAGATGGATAAAGCTTTTCTGAGTTTTGGCCATCCGCTTTGTTATATAGAAAAGTTCCATGAGTTGCTCGAACAGAATGGATTTAGTCTGTTGACTGCAAAAGAAATCCCCAGCACTTTTGGTACTTCAAATCTGCATCTGGCCTATAAGGGGCAAGTGACTGGCGAGCGTGAGAAATGTTGCACTACTGCCTGCTGTACGCCACGATAAAATCAGTGAAAAAGGATATTTTATGACTGCACAAGATGGTATCTTACAACAGACCATAACTCTGTTGAAAAATAAATTAGGCCAGCGAATTGATGATCTTTACATAGAACGAATTGTCATCGGTATTTTTTTTACCGGAGTAAAACTGAACAATGGTCATGGCGGATTATGTTTTACACCTGTGAAGACCATACCAGAGGCCGTATGCTGTCCGAGTTCCGCCAAAGCCATGCCTCAGTCGGGGAAACTACGCGGCGCGAAAGTAAGTAAAATTCTCGACGGCATGTTTTTTGGTAACGCAATGCGCCGTGCCATAGGCATTGCCGTGATGAATGCCTTGTCCAATACTGTTTGGGAGGAAGAAGGGTATTCCGGCTACACCATAACAAAAAATGTAGATCCCATGGATGATTACATTTTTCCTGAAGGAGGCAAAGCCGTTGTCGTGGGGGCGCTGGTTCCTTATTTGCGGATGTTCAAGACGCAGAAGAGGGATTTTTCAATTCTTGAAAAAGATACGTCAACATTGAAACCCGATGAACTCGCCAGGCACGTTCCGGATGAGCGGGCGCCAGAGGTTGTATCCCAGGCAGATTTGTTGATCATCACCGGAACCACGCTTATCAACGATACCTTGGAGGAATTGCTCGCAACGGCCAAGACAGGGGCCGATATCATTGTGGTAGGGCCAACCGCGAGCATGTTGCCAGAAGCGTTTATTGAGCGCGGGGTGCTGTCCATAGGCGGCGTAATGGTTACAAAGCCTGACGAATTGCTGGATATACTTGCAGAAGCAGGATCAGGATATCATTTTTTCGGCAAGTCTGCAGACAAAGTGGCCATCACCAAAAATTGATAAACAACGCATACCGGGTGAAAATCAGGCTATTCCTTTTTCCGGCTATCGTTCAGCAGCAAAGGGCACAAGCAGCGCTCTGTTGGGCGGAAGCTGCGCAGTAAGCTGTTGAAAAAAGCTGACTGGCAGGTGTGGAAATTCCGGGTTGAGGCGGTGCAGGCCGGGCTGGCTGGCTGCCTTGTTGAAAAGTTCGAGTTTTTTCATCAACACGGCCTGGTCCTTGTTGATATGGCTCAGGTGCAGCAAGGGCGCTCCGAGCAGCAGGCCGCGTTTTCCATTCAGTCCGCGCAGTCGTTCGTGCACGGCCCGTTCAAAGCGGATGCCGGGAAGATTTTTGAACAGGCGTAATTGCAGGTCGGGCCACAGGCCAAGCCCGGCCATGCAATGCGCCTGGTCCGGGTGAAAGGTCATCCGGGGAAAGAAAAAACCTTCCGGGCAGTCCGGACTCAGCAGCGAAGGCAGCATCGACCAGGTTGCCGGAGCCAGCCGTTCGTCCGCATCCAGATACAAAATCCAATCACCGCTGCATTGCGACAGCATGGCATTGCGTTGGGCCCCAAAATCCAGGTCCAGAGGCCGGGCTGTCTGCTTCAGCTCCACCCCTTGGGGAACAGGCAAGCCTGATAGGTCCGGCAGTTCTGCCGCATCCCAGACAATGACGAGTTCTTTTAGCCAGGCGGGAAACTGTTGAAAAAAATTATCCAGGTCCGGTTCGCCCGGGTGCAGAATGGCCGCCGCGCTGACCGCAGGCTTATGGGCGGTTTCCAGGGGAGCAGGGCTCCAGGGATTTGCCGTAACGAACAAACGTTGCAGCAGGCGCAGCTGGTTGCGTTTTTGTTCGTTTTCCAGCTCCGGATTAAGCATGGCCAGAGTCTGTTGAGGATCCGGGCCGGCGCAGGCCAGCAACAGCAACAGGGCCCAGGGAGACAGGTCCACAAGCAGCTGGTGTCTGCTTTGGGGAGACCACCATTGGAGAAATTCAGGGGCGGTGACAATCGTTCGGCGGACATGCTCCGGGTCCAGTTCGCACAGGGTAAAGCCGATTTCCGGCGGGAGTTGCCGCGCAAGGTCCGCTGCAAGACTCCCTGCTCCCAGACCGAGCAGTAACAGATGCGAGCGCCCGCTGCGCTCCAGGCGGCGAAGCACATGGTCCAGGTTTTTTTGCCGTATGCCTGGGCCGGGCGTGTGGATCGGAGGTCGTGATTCGTCCGCGCCCAGCTGATGGGTCAGCGTCAGACTGCTGTAAATCCAAAAAGGGTGCTCCGTATGCATGTTGACAGTAAATATCTCCAGAGAAAGTGGTCGAAATTTCGAGTGTCCCAAAAAAGAATACGGACAAATTCATTATTAGTTTAGATACGCTTTCAGAAAAAAATGACAAAGGAGCAGGATGCGCCCCAGTCCGTTGATTCTTTCAAGAGGAGTTGCTTTTCAGCCGTCAACTCGTACGCTGCAATCCCGCCAGGGTCGTATGCAGTAGCGGCAGCTTGCGCTTGAGGTCGTTGCGCAGCAGCGCCAGATTGCGGCTCACAATTCGGTTGATTTCCTGCGGGAGAAAGCAGTGTTCGAGCTTGAGTTTGTTGCCGAAGATATGGCCCTGTTTGGCTCGTGAATTGGCCTGAACCAGACTGGAGTGCTGGACGTGCTCCACCCGCAGCTGTCCGTGGTATACGCAGGGAAACCCTTTGAGGTAGGCCCGTAGATCGCGCTCCAAGTCGTCGAATTGACTGGGATTGAAGCGGATATCGAACGGTCCTGCTTCGCGAATGGCAGCCTGCCGGATCAGGTGGCAGCAGCCGGTGACGGACGCGCACGGGCGCGTATAGGCGAAAAGCCCCATGTCCCGAGTGCCTATGCAGTTATCGAAGATGAAAATTTTTTCTTCAAAATCCGTGAATCCGCCGCGGCAGATTTCTGGCGGCAAGGGATGAAAATCCGCAGCCTGGAGCAGATGGGGCTGTTTGTGCCCCACAATGCGGCAGCCCACGGCTCCGGCATCCGGGTAAGTATCCGCGACATGCAGCAACCGCGTCAGCCAGTCCTGGGGCAGGCGGACATCATCATCCAGAAAGGCCACGAATTCGCTCTCGCGGACTTCCGGCTGGGCCAGCAGCCAGTTGCGTGCCGCAGGCGCGCCAATATTCACGGGAAGGTCGATAACCGAAAAACTGCTGCCGGGTACGCGTTGGGGCCAGTAGGCGGCGGCCTTTTGAATCACCTGCAGCGTGCCGTCGGAGGAGCCGTTGTTCAACGCAATAATCCGGGCCTTGCCAAGTTGCGACTGGGCCAGGCTTTCGAGGGTCAATCCCATGTCGTTGGCTTTGTTCCACGAATACAGCAGAATAGAGGTGCGGTCCGCGCTTTCCGGCAGGCGCGCATGGGGGGGCACCGGCGGCATATAGAGATCGTGCAGGCACAGCAACAGGTTGGTATGCCAGGGGATTTGCGTCCAGAGATCCGTATAGGAAAGCAGGGCGGAATCGTCTTCCCCGGCGAGCTGCAACAGGCGAGCTTCACGCAGCTGGCGCCACCATCGGAAAAGCTCCCGGTCCACGGCCTGGACATAGGGCATGGCTTCTTCGGGCGTGAGCGCGTGTACGGCCCAGTCAGCCCTGAAGCGGGTGATGATGGGCCCCAGGCTTTGCTGGTCGTCCAAATGGTTGAGCAATTCGGACGCTTCGTAGAGCAGGCCCGCATCCATGAGTTTTTCAAAGCCTTCCTGGAGCCAGAAAAGTCCCTGCTTGGGGTCGTTTATCCTTTTGACCAGCGTCTCGAGCAGTGTTTTGGGCTCCCCGGGCAAGCTTGCCAGGGCTTCGTCCGGATCTTCGGGTGGCAGGATCAATTTGTCCAGCGTCCGGATCATGGCCCGGACAGGCAGTTCCAGCAGGTCGAATTTCTTGTCCGCAGCAATGAGCAACAGCAGCAGGTTCTTGTCCAGCGGACGGTGTTGCCAGGTCCAGATCAGGGATCCGGCGGCCAGTGGAACGTATTCGGGGTGGTGCTGGGTCAGGGCCACGGCATTGCGAATCAGCCGGGTCTGGTTGGGCAGCCGTTCCACGCCGAAAATCCAGGTGGGCAGCACCGGCTGCACCATATCCACAAAGGCATCATCCACAAGAGGGGTGTTCACAGGCACTCCTGACAGCTGGTAGCCGTGCTGTTTTTGATCAAGACTTCCGGCGGCAACAAAATTGCGCCATGCATCTTAGGATTTTGGTTTTTTTAAAAAAGTAGGATACCATATCCTCACTTGCAGCCTAGTAATCCGGCAGTTGAATGTCAACCAAACCCTGATGGCGAACCAAGATCCGACCTATGCAACAACAACTTACCGTATTTTCAAAACTTCCGGCAAGACTGGCCGACGGCCTCGCCCTTGGCAGCGTGGGAAAAGGCCACCTGCTGCGCCTGGCCAGACTGGCGCTCGCCAGCCCCGGAAACGAGGCTCTGGGGCAGGAGCTGGCGCTTGCCGCCTGGGAGGCTGATCCGCTGGACGGCGAACTGGCCGCACAGCTCGAACCAGTCGTCTCCGGAGTAGATACGCGGACACTGCAGTGCATTCGCGACGTTCGTATCAATTGGCAGCGCCCCCAGCGTCCGGAGTATTACCAGCGTCTGCTGCAAAAGCGGGATATGGATAGAATTTTCACCTATCTGTATTCCCAGCACGAGAAAGAACCGCAAAATCTTTTCTGGCTGCAACAGGCTCTGGGCATGGCCGCTTATGAGGGGGCGTTTGACTGGCTTTCCAGCTGGTTGGGGAAAGGGAATTATCCGCAGGCCCTGGAGAAGAAAATTCAGGGGGATCTCGCTTTTTTTCAAAAAAGCTATGACGCGGCCGCCGCGTATTATCTGGCTGCCTGGGATTTCGGCGGCCTGCATCCGGCTCTGGTGCGGCATGCTGAAAGTCTGTTTCGTCTTGGTGATACGGACAACGCCATTGCTTTGGGCCGTGAGGCTCTTGCAGTCCGTCCGTGGCAGACAAATCAGCTGCTAACCCTGCATGATCGTCTGACCGGCCTGAGCGGGGAACGGACTGCTCTGCCTGGGCAGGTAGCCGTGCTGTTGTATTCGTACAACAAGGCCGATGACCTGCGGCGTACGCTGGATACGCTGGTGCCGCAGCTCCCGGCCTCTGCGTCCGTGTTCGTACTGGATAACGGATCCAGCGATGACACCGCCGCGTTATTGGCGGGCTGGGAGGAGCAATTTTCCCGTACGGCAGGGGAGGCGCGTTTTCAGAGTATCCGTCTGCCGGTAAACATCGGTGCGCCTGCCGCGCGAAACTGGCTGGTGGCCATGGAAGCAGCCAGGCCCTACGAGTGGCTGGCGTTTCTGGATGACGACGCCCTGCCGCCCGCGGGCTGGCTCGATTCGCTGGGACAGGCGGTAAGCGTTTTTCCGCAGGCCGGAGTCTGGGGCTGCCGGGTCGTGGACGCGCGCAATCCGCTTCTTATTCAGAGCGCGGATACGCACCTAACGGATCCGCCGCAACCCTCGTCGGACGGTTTGCTGCCCGCGTACCAGCGCTTGTTCGGTCTTTCCAGGATACACAATCAGGATTTGGATTTCGGGCAGTTCGATTACCTGCGGCCGTGCGTATCGGTGACCGGCTGCTGCCATTTGTTCCGGCGTTCGACGCTGGAGCAGAGCAAGGGCTTTGATTTGCGTTTCACTCCCTCCCAGTATGACGACGTGGAGCATGATCTGCGTCTGGCTCTGGAGGGCAAAACGATTGTTTACCAGGGGCATCTGCGCGTGGAGCATTGCAAACGGACCGGCCGCCTGGGTCAGGAAGATCCCCAGGAGCTGGCGCGCGCGCTGGGGAATATGTATAAGCTGCAGATGAAGTTCGAACCGGAACAGATCGCGCGTTTGAGACGCGAACGCGCCGCGGAGCTTCATGCGGATCTTCTGGAAAAGGCTGCGCACCTGCGAGCTTCCGGCTTGCAACTGGATTTCTGGACCTGACAAGGCAACAAGGGGAGAACGAATCTTGGAGGCAAAAGAAGCCGTACTACGGGAACTGGGCCTGCTGGTAAGCGCGGAGGCTGATGCCGAGCCCGAACAGCAGTGCGTACGTGGCGCCAGACACACGTTGTATACACACCGGCCCATTTGGTCCTGGCTGCCCCCAGATGTGGCCAACCCATTTGTGGATAGCGCCAACTCTCTGCCCTTGTTCGAATATCCTGATCCGGCAGCCCGCTGGAACACGCTGCTCGGCCGGACAAAATGTGTCGTGCTGTTCGGTGCGGCCCGTACGCCGGAGTTTGAAGCCTTGCTGCGCCTGGGAGATGTGGTGAAGCTGGTTTTCGAGCCGGAAAGCGGATCGTTTGGACAATTTTTGGAAAATCTTGATCCCAAGGCGTTGATGAACGCCAAAGCCTTTTTCTTTCAAGGGGATCAGGCTCGTTTCACCATTCCTTTGATGCATTTGTTGCCGCCCAAGCTCTGCGACTTCGGCTATCCGCTTTTTCTGGTGCAGGACGGGTTGGAAACAGCCTTCAAGACCTATCTGGAAAATTTTGTCGAGCTTGTGGAGACCTGGTATTACCGCAACAAGATTTACGCTTTCGAGGGGCAGGCCTATCGGCGGTCTATTCCCCTGCGGCCCATGAAAAAAGGGCTTTCTTTCGATCAGCTGCGTCATCTGTATCTCAACCTTACGGATCATATCGACGCGGGCGGCGTGGATAATTTGCAGAATGCGCTGGCCGGGCATACGGCCGTGTGCGTTGCGGCAGGGCCGGATCTGGACGCCAAAATTCCCTTGCTGCGCCAGGCCAGGGGACGTGCCGTGGTCATCGCCGTGAACAGCGCGGTCAAAACACTCCTGGAACACGGGCTGGAACCGGATTTCACCGTCATCAACGACACCTCCGTGGATGCCGCGCGTACGCTGCAGGATCTTCCCAAGCTGGAAAAGGGCAGTGTTGTGGCCCATTCGCTGGCCTGGGGAGGCGGAGAGATCTTCAAGCGCCGCTATTTTTTCGGCGACTTCATGACGCATTTTCTGGGCCGCCGGGGCAATCTGCTGCTGCACGGGTCGGTCATCACAACGGCTTTTGCTCTGGCTGAAAAACTGGGCTGCAAACGATGCGTGCTGGTGGGAGCGCAACTGGCGTCGCAAAACGAGCTGGGGCTTTCCTATGCGAGGAACACGACCTACGGTTCGGAAGGCGTGATAATGCCCAGCTTCAAGAACCCCGGTTGCATGTTTCCCAAGCTGTATCCCGTTCGTGCGGCGGACGGACGGACCATGTATACGACCATCAATTTTCGGGATGTGGCGTTCTGGTTTCTGGACAGGATCCGCATGAGCAACCTCGAAGTGATCAATACGACTGCTGAGTCCATTCTGTACGGGCCGGGCATTCTGATCGATCCGGATTACACCTTTGACGAGCCCGAGGACCTGGCTGCGTTGCCGGAACTTCTGGACAGTTTACAGCCAGCGCCGCCGCCCATATCCGTCAAGACCGTACGGCAGTTTTTGCTGAAAGAAATAGCGCAGTGGAAACAGCTGGAAAAGGACTGTAACGCCGTATTGCAAAGGCTGGACGACAGGCCCGATACGGCCCTGGAACTGGGCAGCAGACTGATAGCGGCCAATGACGCCAATTCCGTCTCGTATTTGCTGCAGCGTTTTCGGACCTTTGACAACAAGTACTTTCACCGGCTGTTTTTTGATGGCGATGATGCGTCAATTCGGACGGAAGGAGCCGGTTACTATTGCGGCTGGTTGGGCGATATGACCAGGAGTTTGCGCGATTTTGCCGTAAACGAATTGTACCGTCTGGAAAAAAGGGCTCGCAGGGCATGAGCTGCGCCGCCGGTTTCATAAAATTTTATGGCGCATTGCCTGAAAACTTACCACATGGAAACAACTAAGAGGCAAGTCATGCAGTATTCAGCGCTGGACAAGGCCAAAATGATGGGAAAAACCAAGTGGGGCAAAAGTTTTTCCGCCCAGGAACTCGCGAACCTGGCGCCGTATTTGGAAGTGAAAAACTTTGCAAAAGGCCAGTCCGTCTTTGTGCAGGACGAGGAGGGCTGCTCCATGGTTTTCATCATCAGCGGGAGTATCGAGATTATCAAGGACGTATCCGATACGCGCGATACCATCGTGGTGCGGCTCGGGCCGGGGAACAATTGCGGCGAACTCGGTTTTATCGACGAATTGCCGCGTTCGGCTTCCGCTTTGACCCGCGAAGATACCCTGGTGCTGGAGCTTGAAAAAAAGCGCTTTAGAGAACTTTGCAAGGAGTATCCGGAAACCGGCTTGAAATTTCTCGAGCTGATGGCCATCCACCTCAGCCGCCGTTTGCGTATGACGACCAAAGAGCTGGTCTATCGTATCTGAGATTCAGGAACCCTCCGGCGTGTCTGCAAGCGCTTCGAGGTAGGCGAGTTTCTGTCCCTTTTTCAGCCGCTTGATGCGGTATTCGGCCCGGCTGGCCGCGGCCCGGTCCGCGCAGCCTGCAGCAGCCAGCAACCGCACAGGACGCCGCGCGCGCGTATAGCGCGCCCCGCCCGGCAGTTCGCCGTTATGCTCCGCAATCCGGCGCTGCAGGTCCGTGCAGATGCCGCAATAATAACTGCCGTCCGCACATTCGAGAAGATAAACCATCCAGTCCATAGACTTCATTCCTTTGTAAATCGCTCTGCGGCAGGATGGCTTTACGAAAAAAAAAGTGCAACTTTTTCTTGCGTTTTTTTTCGGGTTTCTATAAATATTTCTTCTTTACGGGATGTGGCTCAGTTTGGCTAGAGCGCAGCGTTCGGGACGCTGAGGCCGAAGGTTCGAATCCTTTCATCCCGACCAGTAAATTCAAGGGGTTGCGAGAAATCGCGGCCCCTTTTTTCTGTTTGTAGCACATCGGATTCGTCAAATGTAGCACAAGCCGGATTCAACATACTTGGTGCTGAATGGGTCTACACCAAGAAGAGGGCACCCCCTCCGGAAGCGCATCATTTTCCAACCGATTTTATCGTTCGATCATCCGCACAACACCTTGCCCCGCAGATGGTAGTTTTCGAAGTTTCTGGGGGCGACACCATGAGCCGGGACGCCAGCTCTTTGGATTCCTCTGGCTCCCAGTCAGTTGACAGTGTGCACTCTCCCACACTAATAGACTAATACTTGTAAAATTATTTTCAGCAGATGGCTCAATCCTGCAGTATGTCAGGTCTGGATTGGGGCTGGAAGCTGCCTTTCACGAAATCATTTGTAAGGAGAGACAAATGGAATCCAAGCTTGCCAACCCCGCCCCTCTTGGTCTGATGGGATTTGGAATGACCACTGTTTTGCTGAATATCCACAATGCGGGTTTTTTTTCCATCAGTTCCATGATTCTGGCCATGGGGATTTTTTATGGCGGTCTGGCTCAGGTCATTGCCGGAATAATGGAGTTCAAAAAGGGCAACACCTTTGCCACCACGGCCTTTACATCCTATGGTTTTTTCTGGCTCACGCTGGTTGGCCTGATCGTCATGCCCAAACTGGGGTGGAGCGAACCGACTCCTCCCGCCTTCATGGGCTGTTTTCTGACCATGTGGGGTATCTTCACTCTGTTCATGTTCCTGGGGACGCTCAAGGGCAACAAGGCCCTGCAGTTTGTCTTTCTTTCACTGACCATTCTCTTTTTTCTGCTCGCCATTCACGATTTTACAGGGATCGCGTTCATCCACAATGTGGCCGGCTGGGAGGGCATCATCTGCGGTTTCTCTGCCATCTATCTTGCCATGGCAGAAGTGCTGAACGAACAATACGGACGGACAGTATTGCCCATTGGCTGATGCTTTTGTTGGTCGTGCGGATGGGGAATACATAGCATAAAGCGTCCACACATTTTTTTAAAGTTGCTGTGAACGCCGTTTCGATCTGGTGGAACGCAATGACGATCTCTGTGCCGCCTACTGCAGCTTTTGCTCGGAATGGGGAATGAACCGAATCAGCCGGGAGCAATTTTTCCGGGAGCTATACGTACTAAACGGCGCAAGTTCCTTTTGGCTTCGACGCGGGAACGAGAGGTCGCGTTGTGTAGAAGGCGTTGGTTTAATGAGTTGATGCATGTAATAGGGCTGATGAGGAAAGGAATGAGAGAAGCCCCCGCAAGGGGGCTTTTTTCGTTTTATGCTAAAAAAATGTGGAGTTGCATTTGTTAAGCTGAAAATTTATATAGAAAGCTTAGGTAGTATTTAAAATGGTTTCAATATTAAGTTTGATTTGCTAAAAAAATAAGTACAGATTCAGGGGCTTGATACGAATTAGGGAATAAATAATCTAAACAGAAGTATAAAAGATTGCAGCTGATGGAGCAAAATATTTTCAGGTCATTTTCTTTGCTGAGTTCGGATTCTTACAAAAAATAGTCGGTGAAAAACACTACTATCAATTCATCTTCTTTTATAAAAGAAAATGTGTAGGTATTGTGATGGATAAAAAAATTAAGATCGTATCCATTCTTCAAGATTTTTATGAGGATTATAATTTTTTAGATCAGGTAATTGCCTTAGGGGATAGCCAAAGAAAATTGTTAGGTTTTTTACCTGCTGGAGCATTCGAGGATTATGCAGAAAAAGGATGGATACATGTAGCAATAACGCCTGATAATGTAGTTGTCGGCTATGCAGCTTATAGACTTACATGTGATTATTGTAGTATTACTCATATTTGTGTTTCACCTAGCTATAGAAAATCAAAAATAGGAGTAAGGCTTGTTCAATCTGTAAAAAAAATAGCAAAGGGACTTCGAAAAATTAAACTAAAATGCCGACGCGACTATGGGTTAGAAAAATTTTGGAACAAGAATGGGTTTGTTCCTGTTAATGAAACTAAAGGTCGGAATTTGGAAGGTAAACCGCTGACTATTTGGGAATATAGTATACAGCCTTCACTTCTTACATACTCTTCTAATAATAAACCGCTTATTGTTCTTGATCTAAATATAATTATCGCTGCTCATTTTGAAAATAGTCCTGAATGTTCGGCTCTTTTTACTGAATTTGTTTCTGATGACGTAGATTATAGAGTATCGCAATATTCATTCAATGAAGCCAATACTCAACAGGAGAGTATAAAGCGAAATGAAATTATCTCAACTTTAAAATCTTATTCTTTAGTAGGGGTGAATGAAAATAACGACATTTTAGATGCTCTTACAGAAATAGTGGGAATAAACCATTTTGAAGATATTCAGCAATTAGCTTCTGCAATTTATAGTGGAGCAGACTGTTTTGTTACGCTAGATAAGAAAATTCGCGCCAAGTCTTCAGAAATTTTTAAACAGTTTTCCATGAATATATATACACCTGCAGAGTTTTTAATAAATATTACTGAAAGTATTAGTAAAAATCGCTATTCTCCAAAATTTGTTTCGACTGGAGATATATCTTTTGCTGCTTTTACATCTTTTGATGAATCAGAACTTTGGGATAAATATCATAATGCATCAGAAAATAAATCGAATTTTAGAAGTGTGCTTACAAAATTCGTTACACATAACGATTCAAATGGTTATATTTTTAAAATCATCGCTGAAGGGAAAGATCTTGGGTTGTGTGTACAGAGACAACTAAATGATATAATTTATATTGAGATGCTTCGGTTAGCAAAAAATGTTTTTAATAAATACACTATAGCAAATCATATTGTTGAAACAATAATTAAAAATGCACTTAATAGTGGTGCTGATATGATATTATATAATGAAAACAATTATGCACGTGAAATTGAGTCAGTTTTACATGAATCTGGTTTTCTTTTTGCTGAAGGTAAATTTATTAAGATCTTGGGAAAAGGAATTCTTCATAAAGAACAAGCACTTGAACTTTATAATAAAACCATATCATCTTTAACCTCAAAAAAATACGATGAAATACCTTTGGCTAATTTAGAAGAAAATATGGTTCATCCGGATGAAGCGTACTTTTGACAAAAAGAGTGGACATGGAGTCCAGTCGATTTTCACGCCAATGAGAATCGAACGGAGGAACCACCATGTCCACGAGTTTGATGTACCATGCGTTCGGGTTGGTCGGCTACGACTACATTCGGCAAACATACGTTTCTGGTAGCCTGATTTTTCATGTCCAACCGAAAGCCAAGATGCTCCGATGTCCCTCTTGCAAGAGCAAAAACGTATTGCGACGCGGGGAATCTGAACGGTGGCTAAGGACAGTGCCTATTGGGTTCAAACCAGTCTGGCTGGTGGTAAACGTGCCGCGCGTCGAGTGCAGGAAATGTGGTTGTGTACGACGCATAGACATCAAAATTGCGAATAAAAGACGCTGGTATACAAAGGCATTTGAGCGGTTCGTTTTGTTCTTGGTGAAAACTATGACCATGCTTGATGCCGCCAATCTATTGGGTATCGGCTGGGATAGCGTCAAAGATATTTTCAAACGCAACCTTCAACGGAAATATAGCAACCCCAAGCTTTCAAAGCTCAGGTATTTTGCCATTGACGAAATAAGTGTCCGCAAGGGGCACAAATATCTGACTTTGGTCATGGATTTGAAAAGCGGCGCGGTGATTTTTGTGGGGGACGGCAAAGGAGCTAACGCGCTGAAACCATTTTGGAGGAAACTGAAGCGTTCTCGGGCAAAAATTCGTGCTGTGGCTACGGACTTGAGTGCAGCCTATATTGGAGCCGTGCTGGAGAATTTGCCAGGAGTACCATTGGTTTTCGACCATTTTCATGTGGTCAAATTGATGAACGACAAACTTACGGAAGTTCGTCGCAAGCAATACCGGGAGTTGAAAGACAGCATGGGCAAGGATGTACTCAAAGGAAGCCGGTGGCTCCTTTTGAAAAATCCTGACAACCTTGATGTGAATCGAAACGAGCGGGAGCGTTTGAACGAGGCGTTGAAATACAATCAACCACTGGCGCTTGCGTACTACATGAAGGAAGATTTGCGGCAAATATGGAATCAATCCAGCAAGTCGGAAGCTGAGATTTTCCTCAATGACTGGATTGCTCGTGCCAGAGTCTCAGGACTCGGCCCTTTGATGACGATAGGTGGAACTTTGGCGGCTCACCGGTCTGGCATCCTGGCCTGGTACGATCATCCGATAACATCGGGGCCAATGGAAGGAACAAACAACAAAATCAAAACAATGAAAAGGCAAGCATACGGTTATCGAGATATGGAATTCTTCAAACTCAGGATCATGGGGATTCATGAGGCGAAGTACGCTTTGACCGGATGAGCCGAAAATATATGGCCTGGGAAAATAGTAGAAAATGAAATCCCGTCATTTATTATACCGATACGGCCTAAGTGGGCAAGGCGCCTTCTGTCATCTGCATACTTTCAGTGTGAGCTTATACCGCCTTCACATAATGTACGTCTTCAAACCCAACGGGTCTATTATCGTTCAGCTCAAGGCCTAACTATTAGACCACCTGCTAGGATTGTCTGGTATGTTAGTGGGGGAGATAAAAATTTTCCTGGTAAGTTTGCTATGGCAACATCTTATGTTGATAGTTATGAAGTTGACTCTGCAACAAAATTATTTTCCAAATATGAAAGATTAGGGGTTTATGAATGGAAGAATATTTTACAAGCTGCAAAGCAAGACGCACAGAAAGAGATGGCTGCTATTGTTTTTTCAAGGACTGAACTGTTTATCAATATTTTACATTATGATACTATAAAAGAAATAATAATGAGCCAAGAAAGGAAAAATGTTTCTGTCATTTCACCCTTTTCTATAAATCAAAAATCTTATATAAAAATATATTCTTTGGGTATACCTGATGCAAGCAAATATTCTACTATCAATTAAATCACAATATTTAAAAAAAATTATTTCTGGAGATAAAACTGCAGAGATTCGCCGAATATTCCCCTTAAATTCTGTTGGGAAAATAGTATATGTCTATGTTCCAGTTCCAGAAAGATATATTATCGGTTTTTTTAAAGTTACTGAAGTATTTTATTTGCCACCTACAAAGTTGTGGAATATTTCAGGACCTGCATCAACTTTATCAAAAAATGATTTTTTTTCATATTTATCAGGAAAAGAATTCGGTATTGCAATTCATTTTTTAAAATTTACTAAATTTTATAACCCCATAAGTTTAGATGATATTAGGCATCAATTCCCAAAATTTCACCCTCCACAATCATTCCAATATACAACAGTTGAAATGGAAAAAATTTTGCAGTGATTTTTATAGTTATATACGATCCTCCAAAAGGAAGCCTTTTATGGTCAATAATGGACCAGACTCCTCGTTTGAAAATTGAGAAAAGTTGATAAGTCGTTTGCGTAAGCATTGTTAATAGGACTCGCCTATAGGACAGCCCCCAAATCTTCCTCGAATTGGAAGACAATACTAGCGATTACTATAGATTTTCTACATCCTACCCGACATTCAGAAAGTTGAGGCCGAAGGCTCGAATCCTCTTATTCCGTCCTGTAAATTCAATTTGTTGCAAGAAATCTCGCCCTTTCTTGTTTGCGCCCTGCCGGGCGCACCAAAAGAAACGGGGAGCCCCTGGTGGGACTCCCCGTTTTGATTTGTGGTGTCAGCCGTGTGCTTAGCCCAGGAGCTGCATGGCCATACGCGGCAGGGAGTTGGCCTGCGAGAGCATGGCGACTGCGGACTGTGTGAGGATCTGCTGGCGGACGAACTCCGTCATTTCCAGGGATACGTCCACATCGGAGATGCGGGATTCCGCAGCCTGGAGGTTTTCCGCCTGGATCTCCAGGTTGGTGATGGTGTTTTCCAGACGGTTTTGCAGTGCGCCGAGGTTGGCGCGGATGTTGTCCTTGGAGACGATGGCAGCCCGGATGGTTTCCAGGGATTCCTGGGCCAGCTGCTGTGTAGAGATACTGTTTCCGGCGCCCAGGCCGACTCCGAGAGCCGAAGCGGTGGAGTTGCCGATCTGGACGTAGTAGTAGTCCTCGCTGCAATCGTTGGCCGTACCGAAGTGGATCTTCATCTTGCCGGTCGCCACCAGCCCGGAGCCGTCGTGGTCGTCAGCGGAAAGATTTCCATTCAGCAGGTACAGGCCGTTAAAATCCGTGGCATTGGCGATACGTGTGATTTCCGAGGCCATGGCCTGGTACTCGGAATCAATGATGATTCTTTGGTCCGAAGTGTACGTACCGGTTGCTGCCTGTTCCGCCAGTTCCTTCATGCGGATAAGCTTTTCGTCGATGACGCCCAGGGCGCCGTCAGCGGTTTGAATCATGGAAATAGCGTCATTGGCATTGCGTACGCCCTGGTTCAAAGCGGTGATGTCTGCGCGCATCAGCTCGCGTACTGCCAGGCCGGCAGCGTCGTCGGCCGCCGAGTTGATTCTCAGCCCTGAGGACAAGCGTTCGACGGAAGTTCCAAGATTGTTGTACGAAGTACGCAAATTGCGCGCCGCGTTCTCTGCCATTAAATTGTGGTTGATAACCAGAGACATGTTCATTCCTCCTTGATAATCAAATGCATCCTTGCATGGCGCCGACATGGAGCGGGGCCGTCCCGATTTCCATTCCGTGGCACTTGCCTCTGATATCGTCCGCCGTCCAAAATACTTTATACAAAAATTAGCTTTTAATTTACATTTCTTAAGATTTAATTTTCAAGATGAGTATGTTCGTTGTATGCTATTTTGTCATAACCTACTGAAAAATAGCTTAAAAATTAGTTTTTCATGCTGACATATAATCTTTGGGAAAAAATAGAGAATGCATCAAAAATTAAAGTAGGGCTAATCTGAAGTTTTCTAAAGGTGGGAGCATGTCAAAAGAAAAGGGTTGGGAGAATGATACAAGCCAAAAGATTGTATCAGAAAAAATTGTGGGCTATCTCGGGAAAGAAAGAATAGATAAAATGGAAAAAAAGGAGTTCTGTATTTTTAGTAAATACAGATGGAAAAGTTCTGCATTGGAAGTGCAGAAAAAAAGGGGATGTTCATTGGCAATACTCTTAACGGCGCAAACAGGGAAAACTTAAGGGTAAAATCCCAAAAAAAGGAGTTTCAGCGGCAATTTTCCGGCAGCTAAGGAGCTTTTCCCGCCTGTGTTTTTTTGTTAGGTTGTTTCTTTAGTAAGGGGGTGCGGATAGTCCGGTTCGGACAACTCGTTCGTTTTCATCGTCGTCACGCACGGCGCTGAAGCACTTCCTTAAAAATTCAAAAATCAAAGATGCCACTTTATTGAGTTGAAGTAAAAAACACTGAGATATCATATAAATATGTCTAATTTTGTACATCTGCACTGTCACACGGAATACAGTTTGCTGGACGGCGCCATCCGGATCGGTGACTTGTGTAAACGGGCCAAGGAATACGGGATGGAGCATGTAGCCATCACCGACCACGGCAACCTTTACGGTGCCTTAACATTTTATCTGGAAGCGAAAAACAACGGCCTCAAGCCCATACTGGGGTGCGAGGTGTACGTGGCAGGCGGGAGCCATACGAAAAAGAGCCCGGAAGTGGCCAAGGATCGTTTTCACCTCGTACTGCTTGCCCAAAATAATGTCGGATACGGCAATCTCATCAAACTGGTTTCGACGGGCCACCTGGACGGGTTTTATCATAAGCCGCGAGTGGACAAGGAGTTGCTCAGTCAACATAGCGAGGGACTCATTGCGCTTTCTGCCTGTCTGGCCGGAGAGGTCCCCCGTACGTTGCTGCGCAAAGGCTACGAAGCCGGGCGGCAGATGGCCATGCGATACGCGGAGATTTTTCCCGAACGCTTTTATCTGGAGCTTCAGGAGAACGGCCTCGAGGAACAGGACAAGGTCAACAAGCTGATTCTGGAGCTGTCCAAAGATACGGGACTGCCCCTGGTGGCCACCAATGACTGCCATTATCTGAATGCCTCGGATGTGGAAGCCCATGACATTTTACTTTGCATCCAGACTGCGGCCTGTGTGGATGACACCAAAAGGATGCGTTTCGAGACCCATGATTTGTATTTCAAATCTCCGGACCAGATGCGTAAGGATTTTGCCTATGCGCCCGAGGCGTTGGAGAATTCGGTGCGTATCGCCGAACAGTGCCATGTCGAACTGGATCTGAAGACCTATCACTTTCCCGTATATGCGCTGCCCGAGGGCAAAACCATCAATGAAGAATTTTTGGAACTCAGCCGCGAGGGGCTGCGCCAGCGCCTGGAAAAAATGCCCCCGGAGACGGATCCGAAGCCCTACTGGGACCGGCTGGAGATGGAACTGAAAGTTATCGAGACCATGGGCTTTCAGGGCTATTTTTTAATCGTGCAGGATTTCATCAACTGGGCCAAAGATCATAAAATCCCGGTCGGACCGGGCCGCGGCTCTGCAGCCGGATCGCTGGTCGCGTACGCGTTGCGTATCACCAACCTGGATCCTTTGCCGTATAATCTGCTGTTCGAACGTTTTTTGAACATCGAACGCGTCTCCATGCCTGATATCGACGTCGACTTCTGCGAACGCCGTCGTACCGAGGTCATCAAATACGTTACGGAAAAATATGGTGTTGATTCCGTGGCGCAGATCACCACTTTTGGAAAAATGAAGGCCAAAGCCGTGGTCCGGGATGTGGGACGGGCTCTGGGCATGGCTTTCGCCGAAACCGATAAGATCGCCAAGCTTATTCCGGAAGAGATGAAGATGACCATCTCCAAGGCCCTGGACGCAGAGCCGGAACTGCGCGAGCTGGCGTCCGGAGATAAGCGTGTTGCCCGGCTGATAGATGTTTCCAAACGTCTGGAAGGGCTGTCGCGTCATGCTTCCACCCATGCCGCCGGTGTGGTGATTGGAGACAAGCCGCTGCAGGAATACCTGCCTTTGTACCGCGGGAAAAAAGACGAAATTGTGACCCAGTTCAATATGAAAATGGTCGAAAAGGTCGGCCTGATCAAATTCGACTTTCTGGGTCTGCGTACCATGACAACCATCCAGGATTGCCTGGATTTGATAGAAAAGCAGGGCAAGGCGACACTGGATCTCGATACGCTTCCCTTGGACGGCGAGGGCACGGAATCCACCTACGAACTCTACTCCAGAGGGGATACGGACGGCATCTTCCAGGTGGAAAGCGCGGGCATGCGGCGTTATCTGCGCCAGCTGAAACCCTCGTGCTTTGACGACGTCATCGCCATGCTCGCCCTGTATCGTCCGGGGCCGCTCGGTTCGGGCATGGTCGACGAATTTATCAAACGTAAACACGGCCAGCTGGCTGTCACATATCCGCTGCCTTCTTTGGAAGACACGCTCAAGGATACCTACGGCGTCATCGTCTACCAGGAACAGGTCATGAAGATCGCCCAGGTGGTCGCAAACTATACGCTGGGCGGCGCCGACTTGCTGCGTCGGGCCATGGGTAAGAAAAACGCCGAGGCCATGGCCGAACAACGCGCTCAATTTGTCACGGGAGCGGCCGAAAACGACATCAGCGAAAGCAAGGCCAATGAAATTTTCGACTTGATGGAAAAATTCGCCGAATACGGTTTCAACAAGTCGCATAGTGCGGCATACGCGCTGATTTCCTTTTATACCGCTTATCTCAAAGTGCATTACCCGTCCGAGTTTATGGCGGCCTTGCTGACTTCGGAAGTGAACAACCAGGATAAAGTGCTGAAGTATATCTCCGTATGCCGGGATATGGAGATCGAGGTTCTTCCACCCAATGTGAATTTGTCCGAGGCAGTATTCACCGTCAATGAGGAACGGATCATTTTTGGCCTGGGCGGCGTGAAAAACGTCGGGTACGAGGCCATTCGCGAGATTGTCGAAGCCAGAGAAAATGACGGACCATACAGCAGCCTGCTCGATCTGTGCGGGCGGGTTAATCTGCGCAAGGTGACCAAGCGGGTTCTGGAAAATTTAATCAAATGCGGCGCCATGGATTGCCTTGGCTGCACGCGCGCGGGGCTGCTGGCATCTTTGGAGTCTGTGGTGGCCAAGGCACAGAAGCGCGCCAAAGACAAAAATTCCGGTCAGGCTTCATTGTTTGCTTTGATGCCCGAGGCCGAGCAGAATACCTGTCCGGGAGTCGGATTCGACTGCGAGGAGCAGGGCATGCAGGAATGGCCCGACGCCGATAAAGCCAGGTACGAAAAGGAAGCGCTCGGATTTTTCCTTACCTGCCATCCCTTGCTGCCGTATCGCGATAAAATCCGGAGACTCGGTCTGACATCCGTATCCGTTGCCAAAGAAATGCCCGACGAGTGCGAAGTCAAAATCGCCTGCATTGTCAACGACCGCAAAGACCGTTTGAACAAGAAGGGCGAGAAATGGTCTATTCTGAACATTGAAGATACGACCGGGAATATTGAAGCCCTGGCTTTTGCGCGTACTTTTCAGGAAATCAAGGAAATCCTGGATCAGGACCAGCCTTTGATGATGACCGCGCGTGTCAAAGAGGACAACCGCGACGGCGGAGCCAGTTCTGATGATGAAGACAGCATCCGCGAAGTGAAGTTATTTGTGGATAGCATCTGTTTGCTGGATAATCTTTCCGAATCCCAGGATACGCCTGTTCCTTTGGAGATAAACGCTGCAAGACTGGAGAACGGCGGTTTCTCAGAGTTCAAAGAATTGCTCGCTCGGCACAAGGGACGCGCTCCGGTGCATGTCTATCTCAAACTTGATGATCATCTCTGCCACCTGGAACTTGGCCCGTCATACACGATTACCGCCAGTGCTGCATTTGATCAGGATTTCCGCCAGTGGGCGGGTAACAACGAGGTACGTATTGTCCACTAAAAAAGGCAAATATCGCCTGAACGTCAAGGGAGAGTTTGCGGCTTCGCATAACCTGCGGCATTTTGCCGGCAAGTGCGAGGCGTTGCACGGCCATAATTTTGCGGTGGAGTTTGCTGTAGAGGGCGATACGCTGGACCGCAAAACTGAGCTTCTGGTTGATTTCGGGGTGTTGAAAGCAGAGTTGAAGCGTGCCATCGCACCGCTGGATCATGCCTATTTGAACGAGGTTCCGCCTTTTGACGTGCAAAATCCCTCTTCCGAAAATCTGGCCCGTTACATTTATAAAGTTCTCGAACCCCGTATGCTGGAACTGGGCGTTCGAATTGCCTGGGTCACTGTTGCGGAACGTCAGATACAGTCGGCCACGTATTTTGAGGAATAAGCATGCGGGTTTTATTGCAACGGGTAAAACACGCGAGTGTACGGGTGGACGGTAAAATTGTCGGCGCGGTCCAAGAAGGATTGCTGGCGTTTGTGGGGTTTGGCGCCATGGACGGCCCGGATTTACCGGAAAAGCGGGTTTGGCGTACGATGTTGAACAAAATTACAGAAATGCGCATTTTTCCAGATGCAGCGGGAAAAATAAATCTTTCTTGCAGTGAATACGCAGCCAGTGTAGAACCCGCAGGTGAAGGAAATTGCAGAAATGGCCGTGGCGGTATTCTAATTGTATCGCAATTTACTCTGTATGCGGATTGCCGCAAAGGAAGACGGCCGTCTTTTCATCCTGCAGCGTCTCCTGATCTTGCGGAAAAGTTGTATGATCGCTTTACGGCGGAGTTGGAAAAGCTACACGGAAGACATGTCGGTACGGGAATCTTCGGTGCAGAAATGGAGGTCGATTTATGCAACTGGGGGCCTGTAACGATACTGCTGGACAGCATGCAGTTTGAAGGTGGTTGCGGTTAAGGGACGTATAATCTCTTAATTTAGTTCGATCCAACGAAGGCACATGGATACAACAATAAAAATATTGGTCGTTGACGACTCCGTGACTATGCGTCAGACCCTGGAATTGATTTTAGGGCGGCATTATACCGTTGAAACGGCCCAGGATGGCGAGCAAGGCATTGAACTGTTTCATGCGTTTCAGCCCGATATCATTTTGTTGGACATCAATATGCCGATTGTGGATGGATTCGGTGTCATAGAGCATATTCGCAATGTCGCCAATGATCAGGATGTATTTATTTTGATGCTGACTGCGGAGGAATACGAGAATTTCAAGCCGAAAGCATTGAATCTTGGGGCCAATGATTTTTTGTTCAAGCCTTTTGACCGTACGGAATTGATTGCCAGGGTGGGGGTGGCCGAGCGTCAGGTTACTCTGAACAGAAGGTTGCGAGGCTACGTCCGCAAGGCTTCCAAAGAACTCGAGCTTGTTGCCTCGTTGCAGAATAAGCTGCTGCCTCAGGCAAGCCCGGTTTTTGAAAATGCGAATATCAGCACGGTGTACCGTCCATCCGGTCAGGCCAGCGGCGATTATTATGATTATTTTTCTGTGGGAGAGGGGGCGCTACGGGTCGTCATAGCCGATGTCTCCGGGCATGGAGCCAGAGCCGCATTTTTAATGGCCATAGTGCGTACGCTGTTTCGGATAACCACGACTTATTTTATGGACCTGCAGGAAACCTTGACGCTGGTCAATACGCACCTCTGCCAGATTATCGGAAAAGAGCCGGATTTTGTTACTGCTTTTGCAGCGGATATTGATTTTCATCGCAACATTATGGATTATACCAATTGTGGTCATTGTCCCGGAATGTTGAAGACTGCGGATGGGACTATAACAAAACTGAGTTCGCTTTATCCGATGCTTGGTTTTTTTGATCAACGCTTTGTACCCGGAAGCATAAGCTTTGAAACCGGAAGTGAGCTTTTTTTGTTTACGGACGGATTTTACGAGTGGGAACCGACACCAGGCAATTTTTTAGATCTTGATCGTTTTTGGGAGCTTGCTGAAGACTCCATTCGACAAGATGGCCCTTTTCTTGATATCCTGATGCAGAAGCTTGACGGCTTGGCACAGGAGCAAACTCGTTTCAGGGATGACCTGACCGCATTATGGGTGAAAACTGGGTAGCCCGTGCATACATTTTATTTGACCACCAAGGCAACTTCATATGCCAGCAGGCGATTGGCCAAAGCAGCAGTTAAAATTCTGTCGGAAACAATATCCGACAGGGACATTCTTTTTAATTTCGATCTTGCGCTTTCTGAAGCATGCGCCAATGTCGTACGGCATGCCTACAGGGAGATCGAGCCGCAGGAACTGGAGATTATAATCCGGCTTTGTCCGGGCCGTTGGATTGAGCTGGAAATATCCGACTGGGGGCATGGGTTTCCCCATTGGCCGGTGGAACCCAAGAACCCGGAACCGGAAGCCGAAGGTGGCCGTGGATTGTACATCATGTCCGAGTTGTCGGATATGTTTGAAGTAAGACAGCATGAAGGCAAGAATACTATTTATATTAAGGTGCTTGTGAAGGATGAACTATGGAAACCTTTAGAATAGAACAAAAAGAAGAAACGATCATCATTGCTTTTACAGGGGAAATAACCCTTGAAATCACCTCTGAACTTAAACGCCAGATTGACGAAGCGCTGCAGGGCAGTGTGTTTGACAATCTGATTGTAGATCTGGCGGAAATAACCTTTATGGACAGTTCAGGGATTGGTTTCCTGGTGGCTTTGAATACGAAAATTATGGGACTTGGCAAGAAAATGTTCCTTTTTAAGCCTAGCAGCCAGGTAAGCAAAACACTGGAATTGGTCCAACTGAATAATTTTTTTAATCTGTTGGAAAATGATGACGATCTGTTGACGATCTTGCCTGAGTAAATAATCGGGGGACTCTTTGATTGTTTCGGGACAAAGGCCGGTAAAATGTAAAAAACCTGGGGGCGGTCCTGGCGTTAGCGTCAGAAAATAATTCACATGTCTCATTATCTGACATTTTTTTTTGACACGGACTGGGATCCATCACGTTTGAAGCCGAGGCAAAATGCCGATGGCAGCGTAGACCATTATGATTTGGGCTACGTGCAGAACGTGGTAGTGATGCAGGAGCTTGCGGAATTGCGGGCGCTTTCACCCGATCAGGAGCAATCCATTCCCGCCGAGCATTTATGTCAGGACATTTCCCAAGTTATAGGGAGTAATGTCACGGTCAACCCTGACAATCCCAACCAGCTTATTTCAAAAGTAAATGGTTATCCCCAATTTGTTGATGGGAAAATTTCCGTCAAGCAGATTCTGGAAATTCCCGGTGATGTTGATTTCCACACGGGCAATATTCTGTTTGTCGGGGATCTGCTCGTACAGGAAAGTGTCCGGGACGGTTTTTCTATTCAGGCTAGAAATATACTGGTCAAACGTCATATAGGGGGGGCCTCGGTTCAGGCGCAACGTTCGGTTGTGGCGGAAGCCGGGGTGAAAGGGCGTGGAGATGCTTTTATTAAAGCAGGCAAAAGCATTCGGCTCCCGTTTTGCGAAAATGCGACGCTGATGGCCAATGATAATATTCTTATCAACGGTGCCTGCATGCATAGCGAATTATACTGTGGAAAGCAGCTTGCCGTCAGAGGACGGCTGTTGGGTGGTTTAGTTTATTGCCACAAAAATGTTTATGTTGAAGAACAACTGGGTGGGGGTATGGCTACTGAGACAAAACTGCAGGTTGGATATGATCCTTTTTCTCTGCTCAAGATTGAAGAATATGATAGAGATCTTGCAAAACTGGAGGCATTGATCCAACGCATTCAGGCCAGAGTAGGGGATACATCACTGGGGAAGGAATTGACCGATAAAATTGAAGCCGTTGAGCGGAAAATTGCGGTATATCAAAAACAGTTGAAAAAATTGTGGGAAAAGATTTATCAAAATGATAATTCTGCGATAAGTAGTATAGTGGTGCCGGGAACAATACGTCCTGGGGTTGATATAAGCATCGGAGAGGCCAAGCTATACGTGGAAGAAACGCTTCAGAATGTTCGCCTGAGCCGGAATGGCTCAGAAATTACAATTAATTCTCCAGCAATTACAAAGAAGTGATTCTATGGATATAGCAACCCTAATTGGAATTGTAGGCGGCTTCGGTCTGATTGTAGGCGCCATTGCCGTTGGGGGCGGCCTGGGGGGATTCATCGATATCCCTTCGGTGATTATCGTCATGGGCGGGACATTCATGGTTACTTTCATCATGTTCCCCATGGGGGTCGTATTGGGGGCCATAAAAGTGGCCATGAAGGCTTTTTTTGCTTCTCCTCCCAATCCACAGGACAACATCAGGCAAATCATTCAACTTGCTGAAACCGCACGCAAGGAAAGTCTGGTGGCTTTGGAAAAAGCCAACGTGCAGGATCCTTTTTTGCAGCGCGGCATACTTCTTGTGGCCGACGGTACGGAAGAAACACTTGTCCGGGCCGTGATGGAGCACGAGATTGATCACATGAAAATTCGCCATCGCAGAGGCCAGACTGTTTTCAAAAAAATGGGCGAAATGTCTCCAGCTTTCGGTATGATCGGAACGTTGATCGGTCTTGTGCGGATGCTGCAGGCTCTGGACGATCCCTCCAGTATCGGTCCGGCCATGGCCGTTGCGCTGTTGACGACTTTTTACGGCTCTGTTCTGGCAAACCTGCTTTTTTTGCCCATCGCCACCAAGCTGGAGGAGCGCTCGCAGGAAGAAATCAGTTATATGGAAATCACTACGGAAGGTGTGCTGGCCATTTTGAATGGAGAACATCCGAATATTGTAAAAGAAAAGCTTGCGTCTTTTCTTCCTCCATCTTTGCGTGAGAGCAGTGGGTAAAATTAATGGCCGCTAAAAAAAATGACCCAAATCCGGCACCTCCGCCACCCAAAAAGTGCGACGACACGCCATGCGAAGATGGTTTGCCGGGATGGATGGCAACGTTTGCCGACATGGTGTCGCTCCTGCTTTGCTTCTTTATTCTGCTGTTGTCCTTTGCCAACCAGGATATTACGAAGTTCAAGACTTTGATGGGGTCCATCAAGGATGCATTCGGCGTACAGGTAAAGCGCAAAGGTGAATTCGCCGCACTTTCTCCTTCGCAATATTCACGCAAGGAAGTTGCTCTGGACCAGGACAATAATATGATTCTGGGCATGGTCCTGGAGTTGAAATCTTTGGTTCTGGACAATGAAGAGCTGAAAAAAACCGCTGATGTCAGCCAGGATTCCAATGGAGCTGTGATGCGCGTTCCTGATACCGTGTTGTTCGAGCCGGACTCCGCGGAATTGAAACCTTCGGCTGCACCTGTTTTTGATGCAGTGATAAAAATGCTTAAAGAGCATACCTTTAATCTCGTCGTGCGCGGGCACACCAACGATCAGTTTACAGCAGAAGGAAAATTTCCGACCAACTGGGAGTTATCAAGTGCGCGGGCGACTGCTGCGTTGCGCTATATCATGCAACATGGCGATATTCCTCCGTCACGCCTGAAGGCTGTGGGCTACGCCGATTCACAACCATTGTTTCCCAATAATACGGATACCAACAGACGCCTTAATGCACGTATGGAATTTTATTTTCATCTTCCCGAAATCAAAGGCTGGTAGCCATGATGCAGTCTGATGCCGCAGTATACGACGCCGTCCCCGTGATGGAAGGTGGCGAGCTGGTCGACATCATTTTGCAATGGCCCAAACGAAGTTGGCGTCTTGCTGGAAGGGCAGGAGCTCAACGGGAGCGCGAGCTTCTTAAAACTCTGGATTCCAGCGGCAGAACGTTACCTGTACTGCTTGGCTCAGGCCTGGGGATCGCTCTTGAAGCGCTTCTGGAGCAAACATCCGGGCCAGTAGCTGTTGTGGATAAAGAGTTTCCCATTCTTGAAGTCAGCAAGCTTGCTGAACGATACGCGGATGAGGAGCGGGTGTTTTGGATTGCCGAGCCTGATCTTCCTTCCGCGCTCAAGGCTCTGACCCAGTGGCAGATGCTTCATAAAGGCCTTCCCTTTGCTCCGTTAAACCATCCCGTGTATGCGCGTATTGATCGTGAATTTTACGGCGGTTTGCGTGAACAGCTCCAGGCCAGCGGACGCTTTGATTTTTGGGCAAAAGCGCGCTACGCCAAATTCAAATCCTGGCCTCCCAGGATGCTCCTTATTACAAGCCAGTATTTTCTGATGGGGGAGATCATAGCGGCCTGCAAAAGCCTTCAGGTTCCGTATCTGCTGGTGAATTTGGAAGACAAAGAGATCGCGAGCCAGGATTTCGTGGAAACGCTGCTGCGGTCGGTACTGGAATTTCGACCGGATTTTATCTTTACGATTAATCATCTGGGAGTGGACCGTGAAGGTGTACTCGTGGATTTGCTGGAGCGGCTTGAACTGCCCCTGGCTTCCTGGTTCGTGGATAATCCGCATCTGATTTTATATCTCTTCAACAAGGTCATCAGCGATTACACCGCCATCTTCACCTGGGACTCCGACAATATCGATAGTTTGAAAGGACAGGGGTTTCAAAAAGTTTTTTATTTGCCCCTGGGAACGGATCCTGAACGTTTTCGCCCAGGACTCCATGCGGCGGCAGACAATTTGTTTTCTACGGACGTCTGCTTCGTCGGAAATTCCATGCATTACAAGGTCGGCCAGCGTCTTAAAGCAGCACGCCCGCCGCGTGAGCTTTTACGCAGCTATAGATCTGTTGCTGCAGGATTCGGTAATTCGGATGAAGCATCCGTCTACAACTATCTTTCACGGGAATTTCCTGAGCTTTTACCGTATTTCTCAGGGCTTGAAAGCGCGGAACGCAAGTTGGCCTATGAAGCGATGATAACCTGGGAGGCGACCCGACAATACCGCTTGCAATGTTTGCAGGGAATATTGGAATACAATCCGTTGATTGTGGGGGATCGAGGGTGGCATATTTCGTTGAAAGGATCCGTCCGACCTTGGCGATGGCATAAAGAAGTAAGCTATTACGAAGACTTGCCCAGGTTGTATCCTCTTGTTAAAGTGAATTTCAATTGCACGAGCAAACAGATGAAAGGAGCTGTGAATCAACGTGTTTTCGATGTTCCTGCAACTGGTGCTTTCGTGCTTACGGACTGGCGGGAACAAATTGAACAGTTGTTTGTGCCGGGCAAAGAAGTCATATGCTACAATCATCCGGATGAAGTGCCGGATCTGGCAACATATTATCTGGCACATTCCAATGCCCGAGAAAAAATCGCCATGGCCGCCAGAAAGCGCATACTTGCAGAACACTCTTATCAGCACCGTCTTTTATTTTTGCTGCAGAAAATGCATTCAGTTTTCGGATGAGCGATATATCCTACGCTTGTATCAAAAACTTACAATATACAAGGATTGCCAAGTACTTCAAGCCCTGCTACTCTCAAAAAACATATGCGCGGATAAAAGACCTGAGAAAGTAATTACAAGAGATACGCAATGAAAATACCCTGTGTCAGATGCGGCAAAAAAATCGATTCACCGAATGTGTATTGCAGAGAATGCCAAAAAGACATGGGTATCGCCATTGGCAACCCTCCTCGATCCAAACGGCGATGGTATACGTATCTTTTAATATTGCTGCTTCTTGCTTTTGCCGGGGGGTATTTATGGGTTGGAAATGGTGAAATTATATCCAGAGTTTCTTCTCTGGCAGGTGAAATCGAACAGACGGCTGAAGATTTAAAAGAAACTGTTTTTAATCAATTGCATATTGAGGAATCTGAAGCAGAGAATCAAAATTCAGACCTTTCAAAGACCGTTGCGTTTCAGAATGCTCAGGAGCCCTCTGAAAAGCTGGAACAGCCTCAACCTGCACCCGAGCCGGAACAAAAGATCGAAGCGGATATTTCCACTCCGGAGGTCACCATTCCGGAAACGCCTGTGGCTTCCGAAGAGGCGGTTGCAGAGGTTGCTACCGTTGAATCTCCCACATTGTCTCAATCAGCAGAATCAGAAACAGTAACTGATCAAACGGTTGACCAGAATTTAGCGTCGGAATCTTCCCCTGAGCAGAACGATAGCACTGCTTCAGCTCCCCCGGAATCGTCCGAAACTCAGGTGGAAGAAGCGGCTAAAACTGAGGTCGTTCCTGACACTCCAGCCCCTGAGGCGGAAACCGACCTTGCTGCAACTGCTGAGCAGCCCGCGGCCAAAGAAGATAATCCTCTTCTGCATGTAGGGATTCTTGTCTATTATTTGAAAAATGAAGGCTCTGATAAAAAGATTCAGCAAAAGCTGCAGGAAGCCGGCTATACAGATGTAGTAGCCAAAGGCAAATGGCCTGGAGCTTTTAACGATCAGAATGTATTTTTCCGGTCTGAGGACCAGCCTGGCGTCAAAGAAGTAATGGACGTTTTAGGTGATAATTGGTTCGACTATTATTACAATGGCCCACGCATCAGCCGCAGTGTAAAAAAACTCTTCAGTGAAGAAGATCACATTCAGTTTTTGATCATTCCCAGATAATATAACACTACTTTTTAGGTTGATTAAGTAGTGGCGCTGTGTGTCGCATTTCTGAAGTATTTTAAAACATACTCCTGTGATATTTTCTTTCTATGGCATAGGGCAGCTTTTAGATTTATTTATTTTCTTTGCTATACTTTGTTAGATACTTTTGAGTAAGAAAAAAATATTTAAGCGGCAACGTAATTGAACAAAAAGCCCCTGCATTACCTAGGTAATGCAGGGGCTTTTGTTGTTGCTGTTGAATTAGCCTACCTGTCAAAATAGTCGGCCCGTGGATGGGTGTTGAGAATGTGGGTTTCGGCACCAAGTTCATATATGAGTACAATTGCAAAAACAATTACCAGGAACCATCCGAAATATCGCCAAAAACCGGTTTTGTATTTAATCAGCAACATGCCGGGAAGAATGCCAAAAATGAGATCGATGCCCACACCGCCAACCAGTCCTATGGCATTCAGAAAAATGTGGGGAAAGGCCAGAGCAATGACCAGTGGTGGGAAAAAGGTCAGCAAAGCGGAGAGGAGTTTGTTTTCTGTCTTGAGATACGTCGAGCATAGATCGCGAATAAAACTGTTCAATGCGGTTCCATTGGCCATATAGGCCGCGGTCATCGCCAGAAGAGCGAATACCAGCGAACAAGTCATGAACATGGGCGTTTTAATCAGGTGCGAGAGGGGGACAGTTGCCGGGACATTGGTATGATATGCTGATAAAATTGTGTTTCCACCAGGTCCGCCCAGGGGCAAAGCGCCGATGACAACGACGACCCAGATGATGTTCATGATCAAACCTATGCCTGTTCCCAGAAAGAATGAAGTTCTGATGGCATTTTGGTCGAAATTCATCGAGCGGGCAATGCTGGGAATCATATTATGGAAATGGAAGGCAGTGACGACAATGGGGAGCGTACTGGGTAAAAAGGTCCAGTCCGTATAGGTCATTCGTGATGTTTGCACATGTCCTGCGCAGATGACCACCAGGATGGCAAAAGTAATCCACATCAGAATCATGATCAAAGCGTTTCCGCGCCGCATGAGTGCCATGCCGAATAGAGAAAGAACAGAGGCGAAGACGAAAAAGACCAGTTCCAGAAACCAGTGGCTTATGGGGAAGAGACTGTCCAAAACGTCGGCAGCGCCGCTAATGTACGCTACAAGCAGACCGTACAAAATAATGATGTTCGCCACCACGGAAATCCATTTGCCGGTGGTTCCCAGTTCGTGTTGAAAAAAAGTTGGGAGGTCTGCGGTGTCCGAGCGCATCAAACTTTCTTGTCCAGCCAGAATACAGGCTGTGGAGAGCATGCAGATCCACATGAGCAGGATGCCGAAAATTGAAGGCCAGAGTCCGGAAAGTCCGGTTTTTATGGGGAGTGCGAGTATACCCGCTCCCAGCATGTTACCGGTAACCACGAATGACATGGACAGAATCAGGCCGAAACCAATCTTATTTTTCATGTAACCCCCTTAAAAAGGAAATGCGGCAACTGAAAATTGCTCGATTTTTCTGCAGTCGGTACGCAATCAGCATAACACCATGCTTACCGCAAGGCCGCCTTTGGAAGTCTCGCGATATTTCGAGTTCATATCCCTGCCGCATTCGGCCATGGCCCGGATGGTGGCGTCCAAAGGCACCTTATGGTAGGCGGGCACTTCATGCATGGCGATGATATAGGCATTATATGCTTTTATCGCGCCCATCGCGTTACGTTCGATGCAGGGAATCTGAACATATCCGCCGACAGGATCGCAGGTCAGTCCCAGGTGATGTTCCAGGGCTATGGAAGCGGCATGCTGGATGATGTAGTTCGAACCATTATACGCGCATGCCAACAATGCAGCGGCCATACTTGAAGCTGTACCCACTTCGCCCTGGCAGCCCACATCCGCTCCGGCAATGGATGCGTTGCTCTTGCAAAGAAATCCCACCAGTGCTGCAGCCAGCAATCCGCGGCGGATAGCTCTGTGACTCAGATTCAGTTCGTTGCGCATCATATGGATGATGCCGGGAATAACTCCAGAAGCTCCGCAGGTGGGAGCTGTAACAATGCGGTGGCCTGCGGCATTTTCTTCGGACGCGGCCAGCGCATAGGCGTCGAGACTGGAAAAAAAACATTCCGGTTTGGAATTCAGCGTACAGGATCGTTCATATAGCGTGGAGGCTTTGCGGTATAGTCCGATCGGGCCGGGAAGTACGCCTTCGGAATCCAGTCCGGCCTTTACTGCGCCATCCATGGCCTCGATTATCCTGTCCAATCCCTCAAGAACGCTTTTTTGATCCATGCCGGTGATTGCGGACTCATTGGCAAGCATCATGTCCCAGATCGCCAGTCCCTTGGCATCGAGTAAAACATCCACGTCTGCTGCGTTAGCATACGGATAGACCGGTTTGCCTCGTTCCGGCGGATTCCAGCCTTTCCATTGAATGAAACCGCCACCAACAGAATAGTATTCGCGTGATAGAAGCTCATTGCCCGCAGCATCAAGCAGGCTGATAATCATTACATTGCTGTATTCTCCCCCGGGTTCTGTGTTGCCGAAAATAACATCAGCTGGAGCTATGGAAAGAGAAAGCCCTTTGATGGCCACAGGGTGGGCTTGGTCCGGCTGCTCTGCAAGGGAGTCAAGAACTTCAGACGGACAATCCTCGGGCGCATTGCCCATAAGTCCCGCCACTGCGGCCCGGTCCGTTCCATGTCCTTTGCCGGTGGCGCTCAGGCTGCCGCGGAGTTCCACTTGGATAGAAGTGGAAGCTGCAATGCGTTCGTTGGGGAGGCTTGCTGCCAGTTCAAGAAAATTGTAACCGGCGGCCATGGGGCCGATGGTGTGAGAGCTCGAAGGACCAGGCCCTATCTTGAGCAATTCGAAAATGGAAAGGTCGATTGCCATACTTGTCTCCTGTCAAAAAGGTACACATCATGCAGTGGAAAATATCAATAGGTGCGCAGGGATACCAAATATGCACTAAATAGAAGCCACAGGCAAGTGAGAGCTAGGTCGGGAAGCATATCCGAACAGAAGATTATTTTGATAAAGTAATGCCGTATTTTTTAATTTTGTTGTCCAATGTTGTTCTTGTAATATTTAAAAGTTTTGCTGCTTCACTTTTATTCCCGGAAGTTTGTGTCAATGTTTCTTCGATTGCCAGTTTTTCAATTTCCTGTAGTGATTTCCCAGCAACACCAACTGTTTCGCTTTGTTGTGTATCGCAGATATCCGTTGCATTGATTGTCGCAGGAAGATCTCGCTCGGACAAATAATCGCCAACGGATAAAATCACTGCCCGTTCCATGGCATTTTCCAATTCTCGTACGTTACCCGGCCAGCAGTAATGTGTCAGCATGTCCATTGCAGATGGAGTAAATCCTTTGACGTTCTTACGATTCTTTGTGGAATATTTTTGCAGAAAATAATCAGCCAGCAACGGGATATCATCAGTTCTTTCGCGCAGTGGAGGAATGCGCAGGTTTACCACGTTGAGGCGGTAGTACAGATCCTCGCGAAATGTTCCTTTTTCCGCTTCTGCAAGCAGATCCCGGTTTGTTGCCGCGATTATCCGTACATCAACATGCAAGGCTTTATCGCTGCCCACTCGCTGGATTTCGCGTTCCTGGATCGCCCGCAGAAGTTTCGACTGCATGGGCAGGGGAATTTCCCCCACCTCATCCAGAAAAATGCTGCCTTTGTCCGCCTGCATGAAACGGCCGTCGCGTCGTTTGTCAGCTCCTGTGAAAGCTCCTTTTTCGTGACCGAACAGTTCGGACTCAAGGAGCGTATCTGTCAATGCCGCACAATTGACGGTAACAAGCATAGCGTCCTTTCTGGCACTGTTGGCATGAATGGCTTTGGCGAAAAGTTCTTTGCCGGTGCCGCTTTCGCCTGAAATGAGTACGGTGGCCTCTGTGGCTGCAACGGTCTTGACCATTTCCACAAGCTCGCGGACAGGCTGACTTTTTCCTATAATGTGTTGCAGGCTGGCATCTTCTGAAATGCGCTGCTTGAGAGTACGGTTTTCTTTGAGCAGTTCCTGGTGTTCCAGGGAGCGTTCCAGCGTGAGTTGTAGTTCATCGAAGTTCAGAGGTTTTGTGAGATAGTCGTACGCCCCGAGCTTCATGGCTTCTACTGCTGTCCCCACGGACGAATAGGCAGTCATGATGATGACAGGAATGGCAGGATTGATTTTTTTTATTTCTGCCAAAGCCTCGATACCGCCAACGCGTGCCATGCGCACATCCATCAGCACGGCATCGAAAGGCGTATTTCTTACCTTTTCAATGGCTTCGGCGCCGTCTTCCACGCCCTCGGGACTGTGCCCCCAGCCTGAAAGAATGGTCAGAAGCATGGAAAGGTGGGCTTTGTCATCATCGACCACCAGCAACGTTGCGCTCATACTGTTTCACCTTCTTTGTTGATCAGGGGGATACGCAGAACAAATGCCGTTCCCTCCGGGCCCGTATGTTCGATGTCGATTGTTCCGCCATGAGCTTCGATAATTTTTTGGACTATGGCCAGTCCGAGCCCGGTGCCGGTTGTTTTCGTCGTGTAGTAGGGGTCGAAAATGCGGGCTTGTGCGTCGGGAGGAAGTCCCGACCCCGTATCGATAACAGTGATTACGAACTCATGGGAGGTAAGCCCGGCCCGGACGTCCAGAACTCCGCCTTGAGGCATTGCCTGAATGGCGTTGACGTACAGGTTGATCAGCGCCTGGGTCAGCCTGTCCGGATCCACGGAGACAGCATCGAGACCTACATCAATATGTGTAGTGATGGTGACTTTTGCCGCATCCGCTTCCTGTTTTACCAGCCGGAGCGAGCTGTCGAGCAATTGCGTCAGGTTGACCGGGGACAGTTTTATATCCGCCGGGCGTGTCATTTCCAGGAGTTCGCTGATGACCCGGTTGAGACGATCCACTTCGGAAGTCATGACCTGAGCTGCCTTGCGGTTTTCACTGTCTTTCGGGAAAAGCGAGCCGAAATACGTGGCATAGCCCTTGATTGAACTGAGCGGATTGCGTACTTCATGAGCCACTCCCGCCGCCAGGTGGCCGATAGCGGCCATTTTGTCCTTTTTCAGGACTTCCTCCTGGAGTTGACGAATCTGACTCAGGTCACGAAGCAGGAAGAGCAGTCCCACATATCCGCCGTCTTCCGTACGTATTTCAGTCACAGCTGCCGCGGCGGGAATAGCGCGTTCATCAGTCTGTTCGAGTTCAATCTCTTGCTCTACCACGGGCAGATCTTTTTGAATCAGCGTGTGCATAGCCCATAGTCCGCTTGGGAGCAATTTTGCGGCCTTTTCTCCTTTTGAGCCGGATTCCTTTAATCCCAGCATGCGTTCCGCAATGGTGTTGATAAAGGATATGCGGCCGTCAGGACCACAAACGACGATGCCTTCCGGCATGGTAGATACTATCTCACCGGCCAGCGCGCGCGTATCCTGCAGAAGTTTGCGAGATCGGGCGTAACTCTGTGCCCAGAACAACGAAACCACGCCGGCCAATCCGAGCAGCAGCAGGACTCCTGAAATAAGCAAGGTCTGCCGGATATCCTTGGCAATGGCTTCGTTGAACGGGGTGGCATCCATGCCGATGAAGATCACAGGGCGTTTGTCCGGATCCAGCAGACGCTCCTGTTCCAAACCGTGCATCCAGCTTCGGCGACAGAGCATCATATGCTGGTTATCTTCGGTAGCCCGCTGATTATGTCGCATCTGGCCTCTGTGGAATCCGCGTTGTTTATCGAGGGACTGCCGTTTTTCACGGATGGGGATAAACAGTTTATACGCTTCAAAAGCCTCAGGTTCGTTTTCCTGTTGCGCCATGCGCCACTTGGTTGTGGAAGATGCCTGCAAAGCTTCAAGAGCCTCGGGGGACATAAACTGTTGTCCGATTCTCTCCTGTTGATTGTGCGCCAGGATAACTCCAGAGGGTGCGACAATGGCTATATACAAAATATCCGGCAGCGAGGCGGTTTCACGCAGCAGGGTTTGCATGTTGGGCCCCGTACCGAGCATCCCCATCATACCGGTACGGGCTCCGGCTTCAAAAGATTTAATCAGAGCCGCACCTTTTTCGCTCAGAACTCTGCCCATGTACTGCTTTTCGCGGTTGTAATTCATCCAGGCCAGCGTCAGCACCACGGTGATCAATATCAAACTGATACCGAACACCGCCCAGGAGGAGACGTTTCCCAAAATCCCGCGTTGTTTCTGACTCATGTCTAATCCTTGTTTCGCATGGAAGGGTTGTCTAATCATTAGACAGTGTCTTCCTGCGTTGTCTAATTTTTATGCATTCGTAAGGTCCTAAGCAAGTCATTTTTTATTCAGAATAATCAGCTTTTTAAATTTTTCTTTTATTTTTAGTATATTAGAGAATTTCTGTCTAGTTGGCATCGCTTTTGCCTTAGACAATGCAAAGCTTGTTCAAAAAATCAAAAATGGAGGAAACTATCATGAAAAAATTGATTATCGCATTGGCCCTGGTCCTGAGTGTTGGTGTCGGATTGAACGCAGTGGACGCTTTCGCCAGATGTGGTGGATATGGTCAAGGTGGTGGTTACCAGATGGGCGGTGGATATGGCGGCGGTTGTAATTATGCCGGTGCGCAGAATAATCCCGAGTTTCAAAAATTTCTGGACGCCACCAAAGATCTTCGGGCGTCCCTGGCTGCCGATCGTGGGGAATTTCGCGCACTGATGGCCGGGCAGAATCCAGATCCCGCGCGTGCAAGAACCTTGAGCGAAAGCATGTTTACAAAACGGTCCCAGCTTGCTGAAAAGGCTCGTGAGATGAATGTCTCCTGGAATTGTAGAGGTGGCAAAGCAGGAAATGGACCGCGTACCGGTTGTGATGGAACCGGTCCTGGCCCCCGACAGGGCAGATGTAATTAATTAAGACGGCTGATCGGGAGAGGCCCCGCGCCTCTCCCTTTTACGGAAGGTATTAAAAATGAAAATATTGAAACGATTGTCATGTCTGTTTGCAATTATGGCAGGGCTGCTGTTTCTTGCAGGTTGCGGGCATCATTGGCCAGGACACGGATTCGGAGCATACGGATTTCATCAAGGAATGGGCCCTGGCCCTTTGAATGGTCCGGGCCACTATTCGGGAATGGAAAGAACACCCGGATGGTAAGCTGACTGGAAGGAGGTTGGCATGTGGCAGTGTTTCGGTAGCGGGTTCGGACATGGTGGCGGTTTCATGGGAGGCGGGTTTGTTGGACTATTGTTTATGCTTCTGGTCGTAGTGTTGGTCATTTTTTTATTTGTTAAACTGGTTCAGGGGCTTAATTCAACCAAGAGCAGGATGACGGATAAAGATGACTCGATGGAAATTCTAAAAAACAGGTACGCCCGGGGTGAAATTTCTGATGAAGAATTTCAACGGATGAAACGCATGCTTTTGTAAATTGTGATCGGACACTTTGAGGTAGGGTGATATTAGAACCCTGCCTTTTTTTGTTTACATCCATCACATACGCCCTGGCCCTTGGATTTTTTGTATTGGCATATTGGCTATATGCCATTTTTTTGTGCTTATAAAAAGTAATAATTAAAATGGTTGCGATACTCATTTCCTAGTTTTATGATTTTGGACCAAGATGCCTGGATGTTTTTTCATGTTTTGTCAGGGTTCAGGCCTTTCGATTATTTTTCGTGAAAGCTCAGGTTGCCAAAGTTCAGGCTTTTTACTAAAGGATTCCATTATCCCGAATATACGTTGGAACAATTTTTTTCCAAAGCATTAAAATTTTCAAGTACAAATTCCAAGCCGGAGGAGACAAACCGTGCGTAACTATTGCCTGTTGTTTATTTGTCTGCTTGTTTCTTGTATTGTTGCCGGATGTGGTGATGATATCACCAAAGATCCTGAAAAGTTATTGCAGACAGTTAAAGATTCGCCTCTTGGTGCCGCATACAGCAGCTACTCCTATTTTGCAGACCCGAAATGGAAGTCGATCAAAAATGAAGGAGACAGCTATCTTGTTCAGTTTGAGTCTGAATATGACATGTCAAAAATATTCCCTGCAACATGTACGAAAGAAGAATTTGAGAAGTGGTCTCCGGAAGAGCAGAACGCGATAAAAGGTATGATGCATGTCGCTGTTTTTGGTCTGGAAAATGATCAGGTTGTTCCCCGTTTTAGCGGTTGGGGACTCTCCTGTAGCAACGGTAAAACAACTAGTTATGATGACAAAGGAATGCGTACGTTGCAGGAAATCCAGCAAAACAAATGGATGACTGATTGCGGAACGATGCGGAAACTGGCTAACCTTTGTTTCGCAGCACCAGCTGATAAAACTGAATAGCATTAAATGACAAAAAAAGCGGCGCTGGAAGAACCGGCGCCGCTTTTTTAGTGGTTTTTCTTATTTTTTTAGCCCGAAAATGGGCCCTGTCGCATCATATTCATCCTCATCTTCTTCCGCCCAGTCGCCTTCCTCTTCAGCAACGTCCTGGTTATCCTCCAGCCGCAAGGTAATTTCCAAACGGGAAAGATTTACGTCGCTTAGTACAACATTGACTTTCTGTCCGAGTCTGAAGCGCGTTCCCGTTCGTTCGCCAAGCAATTCCTGGCGTTCAGGTATGTAGGTATAATAATCATCGCTGAGACTGGAAAGACGAATAAGGCCTTCGGCCATGACCTCATTGAGTTCAACCCAGAAACCAAAATCCGCCATGCCGTTGATAACGCCGGTATAGCTGGCGCCCACCTTATCCCGTAAAAACAATACGGTTACACGTTTGAGGATCTCACGTTCGGCGCTCATGGCGCTGCGCTCCTGGTCGCTCAGATGTTCGCCGATTTTTTTCAGATTTTTCGGTGCGTAGAGCGGTCCGGTTTCCTGTTGCAGCGCATGTTTCAGCACGCGGTGCACAATAAGATCTGCATAGCGGCGTATGGGGGAGGTAAAGTGGCAGTAGCACTGCGACGCCAGCCCAAAGTGACCGATATTGGCGGGTGTATATTTTGCCTGCATCATACAGCGCAGAAGCAGCCGGCTGACCATGAATGCCATATCCGTTGACTCAGCCTTGGCTAACAATTCCTGCAGATCTTTTGGGGCGACGCTGGCAGTTCTTCGTCCGGTGATAAAACTGGATACGGATTCCGCCAGATCCGTACGTGAGAGCAGTTGGATCAAGGCGCTGAGTTTGTCGGGGTCGGGTTCGCTATGCACGCGATAGAGGATGGGAAGCTGACGCCTCGTGAGAAATTCTGCCACGGCTTCGTTGGCGGCGATCATAAATTCTTCAATGAGCTGGTGGGCGAAATTTCTAACTCGTGGTCGAATATCAATGGTTTCGCCGCGTAAATTGAATTGAATTTCTGGCTCCGGCAGGTCGAAATCAAGTGTTCCGCGTTCAAGCCTGCGCTGGTGCAGTTTACGGGCAAGGCGTTCGGCACTTTCCAGCATTTCCAATTGATTCGGAATTTTTGCTCGTTCTTCCGCATCCTGAAGGATCACGGCTCTGTTCACTTGCGCATAGGTGAGGCGCGCCTTGCTGATAATGACAGCCTGCAGCATCCGGGAGGGGCCATGAGGGACGCCGTCGCGGTTGAAACGCATCTCAACGGCCATGGTCAGCCGAGGCACTTCGGGGTTCAGACTGCAGAGACCGTTGGAAAGCGCCTCCGGAAACATGGGTTCGACTGAGCGTGGAAAGTAAAAGGAATTCCCCCTGTTGCGCGCTTCGTCGTCCAGGGCGCTTCCCGGTAAAACATAATGGGCCACATCGGCAATTGCTACCCAGAGGGTATACCCCAAAGAATCTTCCTCTACCAGAATGGCGTCATCGAAGTCCTTGGCCATGGCGCCGTCAATGGTGACAAACCCGGCTTCCCGCAAATCTTCACGGTTAGTGAAGTCATCTTCAGTAGGCACTTTCGGCAGGTTGGCTGCCTCTTGCAGTACAGCCTGGGGAAACACTGTTGGAACGTCATTGTTCATTTTGACCAGAGCTTCCTGGGCGTCGATATCGTCTTCACCTCCCAGCCTGTCGAGAATCGTCGCCGCGTACATTCCTTTTTCCAGAAGTTCCCCGGGCGAGAGCACAAGAACTTCACCACGCTCAGGCGGCGCGGCTTCATCTTCCCAGTCAACAAGAAAACGCATGGTCAGTTTGGGATCCGTGGGCTGGCAAAGAAGGCTGCTGCCCATGACGCGCAGGATACGGGTTGGAATGGAGTTTTTTCCACGTTCCAGCACCCGGACAATACGGCCTTCGGCACGTTTTCCGCTGCGGTTGGGTAAAACAGCCAGGGCCACACGGTCTCCATGCCAGGCATCACCCATATTGCCGGGATTCACAAAAATATCCCTGCGTCGTTTATCGTCGCAGATAACGAATCCGACCCCTGAGCGCTGTACTTCGAGTTTTCCCGTGACAAGTTTCAAGCGTTCGGCGAGTCCGAATGCCCCTCCGCGCAAGTGTAGAATTTTTCCTTCATCTTCAAGTTGTTGCAATAGATGCCGTAGGGCCTCTTTCTGCTTTTTTTGAGCACGCAACGCGCGGAGTATCTCTGCTTGGGTCAATGGTTTGCTTTTTTGACGAAACAGAGCGAGCACGTCATGCGCGTTCAAAGTCTGGGCTTTTCTTTTTTTAGCCATATTAATCCTTACGAAGGTATATCGTATATGTTGAATCGATGTTTTTTACGGTAGCAATAGCAGCATTTTTGCCTTTAATTGTTACTGTATCGTTCATTATCGTTTCTTTTTTGCTGACAATTCCCCAAACTGTCGAGTAGCCAGCCAGGAAAGGGGACGCGACTATTGGCGTAGGGACCGAAAGCGAGCGTCATATCGAACGTGTATAAATGATTGTAATTGAATTTTTGTAGTTTGACAGCATCTTTCGGTGTGCAAAGGATGGATTTGACCGCATGTCGTTCGCACGTCTTCAGGATTTTTTCCCAATCGGAAGTCTCAAACTCATGATGATCGGGGAATGCCAATACGGTTTCTGGTTCCACATTTAATACGGTCCGGGCTGTTTGGGCCACTGACATGGAATCCGCAATGCCTGTGGCAATCAGGTAGGGCGGTTGCAAGTCTGCCTCGGTGCCGTCCTTAACAGCAATACAACGTTTAGCGCAAAGAGAAAACGTGAAAAGGGGTTTGCCGTAGGCTCCGAGACGTTTTTCGGCTCGGGTTAATAGATCTTCGGGAGCGAGGCGTGTGCATTTTATCATAAAAGCGGAAGCGCTCTGCAGGGCCGACTTGGATTCACGCCATGATCCGGCCGGAATGACCTGATTCCACTGATCTTCCAGGTCGATTTCACGCAACAGGACAAGGTTTATGTCGCGCTGTACGGCTAAATGCTGCATGCCGTCGTCAAGTATAAACAGATCCGGCTGCAAACGGGCAGCCCAGAGACCGGCTCGAATTCTTTTGGGATCAACCAGTATTGTTGCTTCCGGGCAGCCTTGTTGCAACAGCAACGGTTCGTCTCCGGCTTCTTTCGCAGGGCTGTCCATGCGAACCCTATAAGGCAGAGACGGGGGGGCGGCACGATATCCGCGAGTCAGCACCACGGGCCGCAGGTTTTGCTTTTTGCTCCAGTGCAGCAACCAGGCCGTCATAGGGGTTTTTCCGCTGCCTCCCCAGCAGATGTTGCCAACGCTTATACAGGGAGCTGCGAGTACTCCGGAGTCAAGCAGGCCAGTTTCATAGCTGAAACGGCGCAAACGCATGAGGGCTGCGTATGCTTTGGCTGCAGGAACAAGCAAAGGGCGAAGATTACGCTGCCAGGCGAGGAAGTTCATAATGAAAGCCCGGCTGAAGGGGTGAAAAGCGCGGGGAGAGCCTGGCTCTCCCCGCGTTGACCGCAGGTTGGAAAATTAGTCTCTGCCTCCGCCGAACAGGCGCAGCAGCATCAGAAACAGGTTGATGAAATCAAGATACAGGGTCAGGGCGCCCAGGATGGTAACCTTGCGGACGGCTGCCGCATCATTCCCGCCGGCAGTCTGGCCCAGCACCATCAGTTTCTGCGTATCGTAGGCGGTAAGACCGGTGAAAACGATTACGCCGATGATGCTGATCACGAATTCCATCATGCTGCTATGCATGAACATATTGACGATACTGGCGATGACCACGCCTATCAGCCCCATGAACAGGAAGCTGCCCCATGAGGTGAGATCTTTTTTGGTGGTAAGTCCGTAGAGGCTCATTCCTCCGAACATGACCGCGCAGACGACGAAAGTCTGAAAAATAGTGGCTTGCGCATACGCGAGAAAAATAAAGGATAGTGTCAGTCCGTTTAGAACACTATAACCTATAAACATGAGCGTGGCGGCGCTTGCGGAAATTTTGCGGATGGCCGCGGCCATGACAACCACCAGGATGAGCTCGGCAATAACCAAACCGAAAAAGACCATCTGGTTGCCGAAAATGAAATTCAGAGCAGCCTCGCTGGTCGAAACCCACCAGGCAATACCTGCCGTCAACAGCAGTCCCAGGGTCATCCACTGGTATACGCCGCGCATAAAAGCACTGACAACCTCGGTACGCGCCCGTGTGGCGCCATAGGAATATTGTTGAGCCATACGAAGAATCCTCCTTGGATTTTTTCTTCAAGTTTTCAGGATCTGTTTTTCCCGTACGTCTTACGTGGTTGCAAAACACTCCAGCTTGTGGGTAACCAGAAAAGAAGCCTCAATCAACAGCAGCTTTTTTTCTTAGAATGGCGACAGCCACAGCTTCTGCCAACCTCGTAGTTTAAGAAGGTTATAAGCAGATCAAAAAACAATTAACAACGATTAGGGTGGTTGGCAAGGCCAATCCCGCTGTAGTGCGCCGTTGTTGTGGCTTTCCCTGAAAGGGGGGCAACACGAATGACCGGGCAAAAAATTGTTTAAAATCAGCCCGGCTCACTTTTTATCAAAATATTGCTGCATCTCTTGCTTGCGAAAAGCGCTAATGGGAATTACAGTTCGCGAGATTTTGCCAACATCTCTCAATAATAACGCGTATTGCATATATGACAGAACCAACCAAATTGCTTTCCGTTGTCGTTCCCGTTTATTTCGAGGAATTGGTGGTGGAAGAGTTCTACAACCGAACGCGAGCGGTCCTTGAAGGGCTAGCTGACCGCTATCGGTATGAGCTTATTTTTGTTGATGACGGAAGTCGTGACCGTTCTTTGGAATTGTTGCTCGGAATAGCCAAGGCTGATTTCCATGTTACAGTGCTCGAGTTCTCACGCAATTTTGGCCATCAGATGGCCATAACCGCCGGTTTGGAACAGGCGCGGGGAGATGCCGTAGTGCTCATCGACGGTGATCTTCAGGATCCCCCCGAGGTGATTCCCCGGATGGTGGGCGAATGGGAAAAAGGCATAGATGTCGTCTACGGCGTACGGGATAAGAGAGAGGGGGAAACGCCCTTCAAACTGCTGACGGCCCATTGGTTCTATGCGTTGCTGGATAAACTATCGGACGTTTCCATTCCACGCGATACGGGGGATTTTCGGCTGATGGACCGCGCTGCTGTGGATGCCCTCTGTTCTCTGCCGGAACGCGAACGCTTTATTCGGGGGTTGGTGCCCTGGATTGGTTTTTCCCAAAAAGGTATCCTTTACAACAGGGACGCACGCTACGCTGGAGAGACCAAATATACGTTGCAGAAAATGCTGCGGTTCGCTTTGGTGGGAATCACAAGTTTTTCCGATAAACCGCTGGTCATAGTGACGCAAATCGGTATTTTTTTCAGCCTGTTTTCGTTTATTTTATCCATCTGGCTGGTTATCAACAAGTTGCTTTACCCGGAGAATACACTGTTCGGGTGGACTTCAATGGTTGTCCTCATCCTGTTCGTAGCAGGCGTTCAATTGACCTGTACGGGCATAGTAGGACTCTATGTCGGAAAAATTTTTCACGAAGTAAAACAGCGTCCTTTGTATCTGGTACGTCGCACATATAATTTTGTTTCTCCAGAAAAGGACCAGCCTTCTGGCCAGGACTCCAAATAAAACGATCTCTATGACATCTCCTCTCGTATCTGTTTGCATTCCAGCTTTTAATCAGGAACAGTACATTGATGCTACGGTAGAATCCGTACTTTCGCAGACATTTACTGATTTTGAACTGATTATAGTTGATGACTGTTCTCCCGATGGTACTTATGACAGGTTACAACGCTATTCTGATCCCCGCATACGGCTGTTTCGTAATGAACGAAATCTCGGACTGGAGGGCAACTGGAATGCGGCTGTCAGCAAGGCTCAGGGGACTTTTGTTAAAGTGCTTTGCGGTGATGATCTGCTGTATCCGGATTGTCTCGAAAAGCAGGTAGGGGTGTTGTTGCACCCGGATAATGCATCCCTGGCGCTTACCGCGACCTCGAGGAGCACGCTCACGACTTCCGGGAAACAGGTGTTTAGCCGCAGCTTTTTCAAAAAAAATACCAGATTGCCTGGAATTGCAGCAATCCGGGAAAGTATCCGTCGAGGGACCAATATATTTGGCGAGCCGGGAGCTGTGTTGTACCGGAGAGAATTGCTCAAGAAAACCGGATTGTTTGACGGTTCAATTCCTTACCTCATTGATCTGGACATGTGGATCAGACTGTTACGTCATGGTGATGCGCTGATGCTGGCGGAGCCCCTGTTCGGTTTTCGCGTATCCAACAGTTCGCTGAGTTTTTTTCTTTCCAACCGGCAGAGCAAAGAATTTATCCTGCTCATCGAAAAGATCGCAAAGGACCCCGCGTATCAATTATCGGGACTCGATGTCCTGCGGGGAAAATGCATGGCCTATTATATGCTCATTATGCGGAAGATTTTTTATTTTTTCTATGTCCGGGGCCGGTAAACGTCGAATCGGAGGTCCTTTTCTTGTCTTTTCACTTTGTTGATCGGGGACAAACGTTCTGGAGCAGACTTTCTCTTCACGACAAGAGCTTGCTTGTCCTTCTTGCCGTATTGCTTTTTGCCATGCCTGTTCTTTCCCAGGATTTCGGAGTAACCTGGGACGAACATTTCCATTACGAATATGGCAGACGCGTCTTCAATTACTATGCATCCGGATTTACAGACAAATCAGCTTTAGATTATCTTTCCCTACACTATTACGGTGGCCTTTTTGATCTTCTTGCCGAGACAGCTCACCGGATTCTCCCTTCGTTTCCCCGCAGCGATATAAAACATATAGCCAACAGCCTGTTCGGCTGGCTTGCCATTTTTTTTGCAGGAATGCTGTGCAGACGCGTGTGGGGAGGCTGGGCCGGGTTTCTTGCCGTGCTTTTTCTTATGGTGTCCCCCCGTTTTTTTGCGCACTGCATGAATAATCCCAAAGATTTGCCATTCGCTACGTTTTACATAATGACCTTGTACGGCTTGAGCCTTGCCCGGCAGACGTATCCGTATTTCGGACGTAAAGCATTGCTGGTGACAGTTGCGGGAATAGCCCTGGCCTTGAATATCCGTGTCGGAGGGCTGTTGCTGCTTTTTTACGCTGGGCTCTACCTGGGATTCCTATTTTTGAATGACCGCGAACACCGATCATGGAGCAACTTTTTAAAATTCGCGGGAGGCCTGGCAATCCTCGGGCTAGCGGCCGTCGTGCTGGGTACGCTCTTTTGGCCCTGGGCGCTGCAAAATCCTTTGCTCAAGCCCTTTGAGGCGTTGCGAACTTTTTCCCGTTTTACGTTGACCTTCGGCGAATTGTATAAAGGACAGCTTATCGACACCGGGGATATCCCGTGGGATTACCCTTTGCATTGGCAGTTGATAACCATCCCCCTGGGGATTCTTTTTTTGGGATTGCTTTCCGTGCCCCTCGCCTGGTTTTTCAAAAGAAGAGGTGCGGACATACGCATGCTGCAGGTGGCAGGCCTGGCTTTTTCAGTCCTGTTTCCCCTGGCGTATGTCATCGCCACCAAACCTGTTCTTTATAACGGCCCGCGTCATCTTTTATTCATCTATCCTTCTTTTGCCGCGCTGGCTGCCGGAGCTGCCGCGCTTTTACTGCGTGCGCGTTTTCGTTACAAAACAGTCCTTGTTTGTTGTCTTCTTGCAGCGGGCTTGTTCCATCCGTTGATTTTCCAGCTGCGCAATCATCCGAATCAAATCGTTTATTTCAATCAGCTGGTCGGCGGCGTCAGGGGGGCTTTCTGCCGGTATGAATTGGACTACTGGGGCAACAGTTTCAAGCCGGCCATAGACTGGGTCAACAGCATTGCTGATTTGAATGGTCACAGACTGACGTTCTCGGTGAATGTTTCGCCGAAGTCCAATTTTGAATATGTTAAACGCTATCCTTTGCTGCGCCTGGTCCCCCCCGCGGCACATCCTGATTTCATGATTCATTTGATTTCCGGACCCGAATTGATGACTTCCCTTAAAAACAAGCTATTGCTTCATGCGGTATATGCTGATGGGGTACCGCTTTGCGTGGTGGAGCTTACTTCGGCACGATAATATCAACAATAACAATACGTAAAAAGTCAAATCCTCGTATTGTCTTGCAACTGGAATTTGGCAGGGCCTTATTCTTTTGTCAGCTCCCATGCATATGCGGTAAGGTCGAATCCAATTTCATTAATTTTCTGCCCAGATTGTATACCGCCAAGTTTGCGATAAAAACCATGCGCCCAACCTTTAGTTGGAGTCCAGAGAATCATACGTTTGTACTCCATTGCCCGCATAATTTCCTGTGAATCAAGAAATAAAGCTGTTCCGTATTTTTTATGATGGTAGCAGTCTTTTATAAAAATTGATTCCAGACAGCCCATTTTTTCATTGTCAGGATCTGCACCGAAGCGTGTAAAGCCCACCAGTTCATTGTTCTCTATACGAATTACACGTAGTATTGTGCTGTTGTCAGCTATTTGCTTAGTAAACCGTTTTTTTTCATTTTCATAAATCCACATCGCAAGTTCTTCATCCGGAAGAGTTCCTTTAAAATGTTTATGAACCGACTCAATGTATAATTTTGTAATTTCATCAATATCTTCTAAAGTGGCAGTGGTTATTTTTTTTACATTCATATGAAATATCCTTTTTGTCGAGGGGAGTATCAATTATACAACAGTCGAGTATATAGCGTAAAATTTTGGGTAAATAATAAATTATGAACTGATCATAGCCCAGGTTGCTTTCTTAATTAATCCAGTGTTAACAATGAGTTTAAAAAAAAAAGGGCGCTTAAACGCCCTTTTTTTGTATATAACTACCTGATATTACTAAAGCGTTCCGGCGATTTTTTTCAACAGACGCAGCAATTGGTTGGTGAAGCCGGACTCATTGTCATACCAGATCAGCAGCTTAAGCATGCTGCTATCCTGAACAGTGGTAATCAGACCGTCCACTACGCCTCCGTAGATACTTCCCATGTAATCGACGGAAACCAGGGGGATTTCAGTATACCCCATGTTGCCCTTGAGCGGACCTTCTGCGGCGGCTTTGAGGGCCGCATTCACTTCTTCAGCGGTTGTGTTAGTTTTCAGTTGGCAGACCAGGTCAACCAGGGAAACATTGGGAGTGGGGACGCGGATGGCCATGCCGTCCAGTTTGCCAGCCAATTCGGGGATGACCAGACTGACAGCTTTGGCTGCTCCCGTGGTGGTGGGCAGCATGGAGACGCAGGCAGCGCGGCCGCGGCGCAGATCTTTGTGCGAGCCATCCAGGATGCGCTGATTCATGGTGTAGGAATGGATTGTGGTCATCAGGCCGCGTTCGATGCCAAAGGTATCGTTGATTACCTTGGCTGCCGGAGCAAGGCAGTTGGTCGTACAGGAGGCGTTGGAAATTACATGGTGTTTTGCCGGGTCATACAGAGAATCGTTGACGCCCATGACCACGGTAAGGTCTGCCGTGGCGCAGGGGGCGCTGATAACGGATTTTTTTGCTCCCGCGTCGAGATGCAGCTGCAGGCCGTCGCGATCTTTGATGGTCCCGGTGGTTTCCACTGCGATGTCCGCCCCAATGCCTTTCCAGTCCCATTCGCCCTGAGGCTTGCGGATTATGGGGATAAGCGTGTCATTGACGATGATACCTTCATCATTGGACGATACATTGGCAGAAAATACACCGTGACAGGAATCATATTGGAGAAGATGGGCCAATGTCTTGTTGTCGGCTCTGGCATTGATTGCTGCAATTTCCAGCCCGCTGTCGCCTGTTGTGATGAGCCTTGTCAGGTAACGACCAATACGACCGAAACCATTGATACCCAGTTTTGCCGCCATGTAAGCTACTCCTTTGCTACGCGTTGATTTTAGGAACTGTTAAACTGACAGATTCACCCGTTTCGCATGCCAGAGAAATCTGTCAGCATAATAATTGGTAAGTCTATAAATTTATATTCCGGAAGAGCAGACCTGTCAACGATAATCCCTACTTATCACAAAAATCTCTGCTCTGTTTCTTGTTCAACGTAGCTATCAAACTGCATTAGTATACTTTACCTGAATACCATACAAAAGAAGCAAGGCTCATGGTTTCGTATTTGCCATTATTGTTACAAAAGCAAAAGTGGTGTGCCTCCTGATGTTGTATAGACGACATCCTCCGACTTTTTAAAATCATTGCAAACGGATAACTTTTTCCTTACCAGGCAGCAGTCCGGTTTCTTGTCCCTGCACCTTTACAAAGACTTGTTTGCCCCCGCGTTTTCGTGACGTTATGATCAGACGCTTGTGGTTAATATGCAGATCATACCAGACACGTTCGTGGCAGAAGCTGAATTGAAGCGATTTCCAATGGGAAGGGAGTTGCGGATGTATTTCCGGCGTATTGCCTAAAAGAGAAATACCTGCGAAATAACGATAGATCACGTCAAGAGTTCCGGCCATGACGCCGGTGTGAATACCCTCAGTGGTGGTGCCACCCTGCGTATCGAAAATATCGGATCGCATGGCTTCCATAAACCAGTTCCAGACCGTATCTCCGGCATCGGCATAGCCCGAAATGATTGCATGCACGACCTTGCTCAAGGTGGAACCGTGGCTTGTTCGCCGGACATAATAGTCATAGTTGGCCTTGAGCATTTCCAATGCATCGCCGACTTCGTAGCCAAGCTGCAGGAGAATGCGTTTTATTTCCTTTGGCGAAAGAACGTAAAACATCATCAGGGTATCTGCCTGCTTGGCAACTTTGTATTTGTCAGGGGAATCGCCTTCGGCCTTGAGGATTCGGTCCATACGGTGGATGCTGTAATAGCGTTTGCGGTAATAATCCCAGTCCAGCTCTTTCAGCTCCATGTAGCCGGAGAACTGGCTGAGAATGCCCTCTGAGGTGATCTCTACGGCCATTTTACGGATAATCTGCTGCCATTTAGCGGTTTCGTCGCGCTTGAATCCTGTTTTTCGGGCAATCGCATCCAGGGTAGCCTCTGGAAGTTTGGCGACCAGCTCAATGGCTTTTTCCAGAAGCCAGACAACCAGTATATTGGTATAGGCATTATCCTTCAGACCCGGAGTTTCCGATTCTGGAAGCTTTTCATGAAATTCATCCGGTCCCATGACTCCGGATATATGATAACGCCCCGTGGCCTGATCGTAGTTGGTAATGCTGGCCCAGAACCGGGCAATTTCCAGCATCATTTCCGCACCGTATTGCTTGAGAAAGGCGCTGTCATTGGCGGCTTTGACATGGCGCCAGGTATTGTAGAAAACAGCGATGGACACATGGCGCTGGCGTCGTGAAAGGTCAGGCCCCCAGCTGTTGTTTTCCGGGTTGAAATGCAGTTCCTGTGTTTCCTCTTCGCCGCCGTCAGCTGTCTGCCAGGGGTACATGGCGCCTTTATAGCCGTTTTCTTTGGCGTACTGACGCGCACCGTCCAGTCTGTTGTAGCGATACTGCAGGAGTGAACGCGTAATTTCGGGAAAATGGGAATCGAAAAAAGGGAAAATATACAATTCATCCCAGAAAATATGTCCACGGTAGGCCTCGCCATGCAGACCGCGGGCAGGCATTCCCGCATCCAGTTCGAGATTGTTGGGCGAAGCCGTAACCAGAAGGTGATAGATGTGCAGCCGCAGGACTTTTTGGACAAAACGATCCCCGATAATGCAGATGTCCGCTTTATCCCATAGTGTTTCCCAGGCCCTGACGTGGGGGGAAAAAACCCCTTTGAAGCTTTTTATTGGAGCCAGTTCTTCCAGGGCTGCCTGCCTGGGGTGTGCGATGTCCTTGTCCCGCGAAGTGTAGATCGTAACCAGTTTTTCGATGGAGTACGTTGTGTTTTCTCCGGCCTCAAACTCGACCTCTTCACTTATCTGCCAGCCCGTACGCAATATTTTTGTTTCAACGGGCAGACATTTGCCTCCCTCACGCATCAGTGTTTTTGAGGCCATGGCGATTTCATATTTTGAGGTCTTGGTACGCATCTGCAAATAAATGCCTTCAGCGCTTTGTCCGGCGTCTACACCCTCCAGGTGGTCGGAACGCAGTTCCCTATACCTGGCGACTCCGTCATTTTTGACGTTGCCGTCAAGGCTGGAACGGATAGTAATGGTGTCGCTGTAATTCAGCGGCGTGACATCATAGCGGATTGCGCAGATATGCGGATTGGCCATGCTGGCGATGCGGCGGGGATTGATACGCGTGATGCGCCCGAGGCTGTCGCGAAAAACAATCGACCATTCCATGTAGGCTTCACGCATATGCAATGTCTGCTGGAAGCTGAGGACTTCCATCTGCATCGGGCTCATGAATTCGCCGCAGCCGATACGGAATTCGATTAAAAGCCAGTTGGGACAATTGACGAAGTCATTGTTGTATATGTCGCGGTCGTGGATTTTTGTAGGAAGTTTGTTGAAAATACCGGCAAGATAGGTTCCAGGATAGTAGGAAAAAGAGGCGCGTTCGCTTTCAAAACAGCCACGGGTGCCCAGGTATCCGTTGCCTATGGTGCACAGCGTCTCGCGTAGTTTTTCTTCACCCTGATCAAAGCCCTTGTAGGTCAGTTTCCAGTTGTCTTCTTCGATTCCTCGAAGAAACCAGTCCTGGATTTTTTGCAGACTTATCTCTCCCAGGTCGCAAACAACGATATCAGCGCCGAACTGATGCAGCAAATGGCCTTCATGCCCCCGTGATACGCCGAGAACCAGACCGAAATTTCCTGTTTTACCCGCCTGTACGCCCGAAATGGCGTCTTCCACCACCACGCACTCGCCTGGAGCCAGCCCCAGCCGGGTGGCTGCAGTGGTGAAGATGTCCGGATCGGGTTTGCCTTTGAGATGCAACTCTGCAGAGACGACACCATCCACAATGACCGGAAAGTGATCAATGACGCCGGCGTATTCCAGAACAGTACGGCAGTTGCGGCTGGAAGAGGCCACGGCGACCTGGATGCCGTTGGCGACGAGTTCTTCCACCAGGAGCATGCTCGTCTGGTAGACTTCCGGGCCCTGTATTTTGAGTACTTCCTGAAAGAGTTCGTTTTTGTTGTTGCCGACGCCGCAGATGGTCTCCTGGTCCGAAGAGTCTGAAGGATCCCCGTAGGGCAGGTCGTAACCACGTGACTGGAGGAAGCTTTTTACTCCCTGGTAGCGGGGTTTGCCGTCGACATATTTGACGTAGTCGTCGTCACGATCAAAAGGGGTGTACGTTTTGCCCTCGCGTTCGGCCATTTTTTTAAGAAAAACATTAAAGGCCTTTTCCCAGGCAAGAGCATGTACGCGGGCTGTGTTGGTGATGACGCCGTCCAAGTCGAAAATGACGCCTTTACATTGGATATTGGGCATGTGCGTTCTCCCTCATGCAGCTGCGTATATGTAACTGGTTAAGTCTATATTGTTCCCTGGTACAGGGTGTTGGTCTCCTGTCGATAAAAGAAGTTATGTGCTGGCCTACGACCTCAAATTCCCAACTTTCCGAATGCGGTTACGAGCATGTCGGGCTGCGGCAATGTTATGCTCTGCGGGCAGAATTTGCTGAGTTTTTCGGATAAGGCCTCGTTTTTGGTGACAAAGATGGCAAAGGTATCTTGGGTCGCATCCATAGCGGCTTGTACCATCGGCAGATCGGACGCAGTGTCCCCGCAAACCAGGTGCGGACCGTGGGCCATGTCCAGTTCGAGGTTTTTATTTAAAAAGTGGACCCCGTCTGCTTTGCTGAAGTCCATTCCGCCGGTATCACCTTTGGCGTTTTCAATGGTCAGGATGATTTCCACATCCAATCCGGTATCTTCAATATGAAAAAAATGTTTGTAGGGATCATGCGCGAGCACAATTTCCTCGATGCGTTCCAGAAAAGCCTCGGATTCATCCTCGGGAATAGAGTGGCTGATATCCTGGCGTGCTATGGTTGTCTGCCCGAATTTTTGCTGCAGGCCCGAACCAATCAGAGTGAACTTTTCGTAGCGTCCGTCTTTGGTGAGAATTTCAAGCTCATGGTTGAGTCTGTCCAAGAGAGATTGCTTTTCCGGTTGTATCGGAAAAGTCTTTCGTTCCCCTTCAAGAGTCACGTATTCGCGGCCTTTGGACGCCGCGTATATGAAGGTGTTCAGAGGATTGACGCTGACATCAAGAATGCCACCGTCCGCAAGTGGGGCGGAGGTCATGAATATGGGATTCTGGACTCGTGAGCGGGCGAATCTGGTCAGAAATATGGCATTGTAAACGGATTGAATAGATGAACGATATCGCCCGCAGTAGTTGTTTACAGTGCCGTCGCGATCGATTATCAGGCAATTAAAGCTCTTATCACCGATAAAGTCTAGTGCTTTTGCTATGTTAAGCGAAAAATCAGTGTGTAACTCTTCGAGCATCTGCAGAAAGGAATCCTCTCCGTATTCGAGATAATGAATATCCTTTTCCAGTTCCTGAATCTCATATTCCAGGTCGACATGAATTTTCCTGGAGGTATCCAGATATAAAACCGGGCGAGCTTCTTCAAAGGGAATCTCATGCAGGGAACCCAGGACATTTTTTAAAGAAACCAAGAGTTCCGGGCCATATTCCTCGTCCGAGCAGATATTGGTGCAGATTGCCTGGCGGACTTTTTTGGTGGCGGCCATGAGATCGTAAAATTGTTTCAGCGTGCTCACTTCCTGTTGCGGGATGAACGGCACGGTCATGTGCAAAGGGCTCCTTTGTTGTCTAGGTTCAATAAACCGAAATGAGGTGCAAGTCGTGTTAAGGATAGCTTCTAGAATGATTTTGGGCAAGACCGGAAAAAGAAAAGCAATACATGTGAAACAAAAATATTGGCTTTCGAAAAAAAAACGCTGAAAATTGTTTATCGATACAGAATATAAGTTATTTAAGGGAGAAGAAAAGTAATGCATCTAGCATAAAATGTATCACTGCAGTTTTCTTGAAAGCAAAAGGCCGATTGGAATAGTAATAATTCCCAATAAAATACTTAAAATAACCAGATGAGCACCTGGAGAAAAATCACAATACATGGCAGTAAATGCAGACATCTCTTCCCATATATTCCATTTATTGAATAGCCATTGCAATAGATTCATACATGGAGCCCATTGCTGGGGGCCATCACTGAAGTGCTGGATACTTTGTACCAAAAAAATAATTGATCCGACAAATAGCCCGAGTAAAGGCATGCCAATTAAAAAATTACAAAGAAAACGCATGGGTTCCTCGTTGAAAATACGATTGAGAGACAGAGTTCGGTGTCAGCAATATAAAAAGAAAAAAACTGACATGAATTAACGATACGCAAAACAATGAATGGTCAAGCCGTGAGGGGGAAAATGGAAATCTCGTAGAACTATTCATTTTTCAATCAGAACGGCACGGCAGGGCGCACCCTCAACGTTGTCAAGCGCAATGGGCAGACAGACCAACTGGTAACTGCCGGGAGAAACACCCGCGAGATTGAGCCCTTCCAGAATGATTACGTTATTGTTCAGCAATTTTTTATGCACGGCTCCATTTACGGAAGCGTAGGATTCGATGGAAACATAATCAATTCCTGCCAGCTGGATGTCATGCGCCGCAAGCCATTCTGCAGCATCTTCGGAAAGTGCGCAAAAGTCTTCGCGAAAATGTTGCGGATCGCTGCTCCAAAAAGACGAGTTCTTTGTTTTAAAAAGGACGCGTTTTTCACGAATAAGAGGTCGTACGGATTCCAGAAGTGCAGCGGTGATGACAGATGCCTCAGGGAAAAAGACAACGTTTGCAGGGCCGATAAGCCTTTCCAAGGGAATGGCAGCCGTATTGGTTCCTCTGGGGACGAAATGAGCAGGAGCATCCAGGTGCGTGCCGCAGTGAGCGCACATACTGAATTCAGTTAAATCGCAGATATCGCCGTTTTCCAAACGTAACACAGCCCGCTGGTGAAACGTCGGGTCTCCGGGCCAGATGGGCATTGTTTCGGAAATGGGAACAGATATATCCAGAATTTTCATTACGATACAAAAACAGCTTGTTATTTACAGTTAAAATTTAATGTATCACCTCAATAAGGAGTTTTCAATACGCAAAACCAAAATGCCCCGGAAGGCCGGGGCATTGTAGTTGCTACGGCAAAAAGAGCAGTCTATAGGGCTTCGCGCTCGAGACTGATCAGGTCCTCATAGCTTTCCCGTTTGCGGGCGAGTATTACCTTGCTGCCATCCACCAGGATTTCAGCAGCGCGTCGGCGCGCATTGTATTGTGAACTCATGGTAAAACCGTAGGCACCGGCGGAATATACTGCCAGATATTCGCCTTGTTCCACTTTGGGCAGCAGTCTCGTACGGGCCAGAAAATCACTGGATTCACAGATGGGGCCCACAACATCCACCATCAGGGGCTCTCTGTTTTTTGGGGTTACTTCTTCGATACGATGGAACGAACCATAGAGCGCGGGGCGGGTGAGATCATTCATGCCCGCATCCACGATAAGAAAATTTTTGGTGGGAGTCTGCTTCGTATAGGTCACCTGGGTAACCAGAATGCCCGAGTTGCCTGAAATGACTCTGCCGGGTTCCAGGATCAGCGTAAGCGACATGCCTTCCAGGGCTTTGGTAATGGCTTCGCCGAATTCTTTCGGATGAGGTGGGTTTTCCTCATCATAAGGAATTCCCAGTCCGCCGCCCAGGTCCAGGTACTTGATGGTTATACCAAGGTCGACCAGCTTTTTGTTAAATTTTAATATCCTGTCGAGAGCTTCCAGGAAAGGTGAAAGCTTAGTGAGCTGCGAACCGATATGGCAGTCGATGCCGATAGGGTCGACATTATCGAATTCCAGGGCCATTTTGTACGCTTCCAGGGCCTGGTCCAGATCCAGTCCGAATTTATTTTCCATCAATCCGGTGGAGATGTAGGGGTGTGTTTGCGGGTCCACATCAGGGTTGATGCGCAGGCTGATACGGGCTACTTTTCCGCGGGCTGTAGCAAGTTCATTAATGACCTGAAGTTCTTGAATTGATTCCACATTGAACATCAGGATATCGGCGTCAAGGGCTTCGCTGATTTCCGCACGGCTTTTACCTACGCCGGAGTAGACGATGCGATCGCCCGGAATTCCGGCAGCCAGTGCGCGGTAGAGTTCGCCGCCGGAAACGATATCCATTCCCGCGCCTTCCTCTCCGAGCAGCTTGAGAATACTGAGATTGCCGTTGGCCTTTACGGAAAAACAGCAAAGGTGCGGCAGCGAAGTAAACGCTGAATCAAAGGCTTTGAAATGGCGGCGGAAAGTTGCCGCAGAGTATACGTACAGGGGTGAGCCGTATTGTTCGACAAGACTCATGATGGAAACATCTTCGCAATAGAGCTCGCCGTTTTTTTGTTCAAAATGGTTCATGAAAGTTCTCCTTACAGGGCAGTGTAAACTTTTATTTTGCACATTCACCCCTCATTTGTCCAGAAGCTCTTTTTTAGGCGAGACTTTTTTTTTCAGGAAAATCTGATAGTAAAATGCAGTTGTTCAGCGCTTATGAACTTCGCAATTTTCTTTATCTGTGGGTAGGTTAATACAACGAGGTGTCGTATGAGTGACAAGAAGCGTCCCATGTTTTCATTGGAAGAGGAGGAAGAACCCAAAAGTGAGCCAGTTCCACGCCATATCGTAAAGCAAAGATCCGGGACGCAGGATCTCGGACAGGAGGCTGATATTCGTAAGGTAGTCATCGTGGGTATTGATATCCCGATGTCTAATATTATCCTGCTTTTTTTAAAGTTTTTTCTTGTTGTTATTCCCGGAATTCTAATTTTGGGGGCGCTGCTCGCGGTGGTGTGGGAATTGGCCACCCATGGCACATTGTAGCAGGAAAGACGCAAACGGCTCTGTAAACAAATCAGGTGAAGCTTCGCAGCACAACTTCTTTGTCGATGGTCAGGGTGGTTTTTTGATCTTTTTGACCCAGTTTATCGGATTGAAATGGATCAAATTCAAAGGGAGTGATAATTCTGTTGAAGACCTCGCGCAGGGCACGCGCTCCGATACGCGTATTCTCCACGGCGTATTCAGTGATTAATTGAAGCGCTTCCTTGGTTAGCAATAATTCAATATCCATGCTTTTGAAGTAGTTGCGTGAAAGCCGCAAAGGCGAATCCTCGGAAGACAGCAGGATTTGTTGCAATTCATTTACCCCCAGGTCTTCAAGCATGGCAATGGAATGAAAGCGCGAGATAAACTGGGGGGTCATGCCGTAGGTGAAGAGATCTGCCAGGCGGACCTGATCGCGCAGGACGAGCACTTCACGCGTATATTTGTTTCCTTTGGGGTCGGTTCCCGTGGAAACTTGAAGTTTGCGGTCATCGCGGCCTTCTTTGATCTCCCTGACTATTTGATCGTACAGGCCTTCAAAGGCTCCGCCACAGATGAAAAACATTTTTGACGTATCAATGAACAGCCGTACCTTTCTTTTTTGTCCCTGATCGTGACGAATCGTCTCGTATAAGATCCGCTCCCCTTCAAGCATGGTCAGCAGTGCCTGTTGAATGGCGATGCCGATGACATTGGGCTTGCCCGAGATTGTAGCGGCAATTTTGTCTATTTCATCGATGCACACGGTAGCATTCTGCATATATTCGCAGAGCTTGTCGTCTGTGGTGTAGAGACCGAAATTGTTGTTTACTGCGATTTCAAGGCTTTTGATCAATCGCTGCAGGTCTACATCCCCTACGTCTTCTCCTGCGAGCATGTTCGCATTCATTATGCTCATAGCGCTGTACTTACGCAGCGATTTATGCGCCATGAAAAATTTTTGAATGGAGTTCATAATGGTTGTTTTGCCGGTTCCGCTGTTGCCTATCAGCAAAATATTGCCTGCTTTGAGCCCATTAATGTGTTTATATATGGCTACGGCCACCTTGCGCAGGACATTTTCCTGGCCGAGAACACGGCTGGAAAGAAACTGAAAAATGTTTTCCGGAAGCAGAACTTCGTTCATTTTGACTCCTTGAAATGCTGCACGGCAAGAAATAGCATCGGTCTTTATCGCTAAATGATAGTATATCCCTGCTTTTTTTGCAATTTGATAGCGTTGTCATTTTATTGGAAAAAGACTTGAATCTATTTTGATTTTATTTTAACTTTTTTTAGAGTAATTTTCACTGTGTAATACAAGTTAATTCTAGAACAATAGATAAATTGTTTACATTTGTATTTCATATTTTCAAAAAAAACTAATCGAATATGTAAACTCTTCAAATAGTGAAGTAGGTATTTTTTAATGTTTTAAATGATTACGTCAAAAAACGTTTTTTTAATTTGATAAAAAACTATAATATGTATGCGCAGTTGCTGGTTTGGAGTTTTTTGAAAACGTTATTTTATGGAAAGTTATCGCATGCTGTATGCCGGAATTGATGTAGGTGGTGAAAAAAAAGGGCAAGCCTTGTGTTTGTTGGACAAACAGCGGGCGGTATTGCGTCTTGAATCAGGGTTGTCCGTATCAGAAGTTCTTGATGTGTTGCATGAAGAATCATCGAAACTCAGCTGTATCGGCATTGATGCGCCACGTCAGCCGGTTAAGGACACTGCGGCTAAAGCCGGGCGGGCATGCGAGCGCGAACTCGTCCATGCTATGGGCCTGCGGTTGCAGTGGTCGCCACGTGCGTGCGATCTGAATAAAGCGCACAACCTCTGGATGCTGCAGGGAATTGCACTTTTTGAACGGATAGCTGTGGAGTTGCCTCAAGTCCGGACATTAGAGGTTTTTCCCTCAGCAAGCTACGGGCATTTTCCTTTGGATGTCGCGATCAGTATTCCACTGGCTCTTTTTGAACGGAAAGCCCGGACGGATCAGCTGGACGCAGCCTGTTGCGCTTTAGTTGCCTGGTGTTATGACAACGGCTGTTTCAAGAGTTTTGGGAAAGGAGATCCGGAAGGGGAGATAATAGTTCCGAAGAGGTAAACGAAGACCCTGGCAAATTGAGCAATCTCCAGGAATCAAGATAGGGAAAAGGTTTCCCTTTTCCCTATTCCCCATAAAACGGTAAAATGCGAATTAGCCTTCAGCCGGTTGCGGAGTGGAGCTGGAAGCGTATTCGTTGTTTTCTTCTTCTGTGCTTTCTTCTTCTTCCTGCGGGCGGAGCAGGCTGAGTTCTTGCTGCAGCTTTTTGTTTTCCTTTTTCAATTTTCTAAGATTCGAGTAAACCCGGGTTTTCTCGAGCAGAAAATAGATGATTGTGACCAGGCTGCCGATGAAAAAGGAAGCGAGAACAATAAAATAGAAGGGCAGTGGAATGGACTTAAAGGAGTAGAAGTCCAGGAGGTCCCAGCGCAGTACCAGTTCGGTGGCAAGCGCTTCACCATTTTGATAGAAGAAAATGATCGAGATGAAGAAAAAAACGAGAAGAAATACCATTATGACGTAGCGCATAACCCCTCCTCTTGCATAGCTTCAGCAAGACGTTCAAAAAAAGGTTTCAAGTGATCGTAAGTGGACACCAAATGTTCAGGTATCACTCTAGTCTCGGAAAACACAGCCATGAAGGAAGAATCCCCATTCCAGCGCGGAACCAAATGAAAGTGCAGGTGCTCTCTGATGCCGGCTCCGGCAGCTTCACCGAGATTAAGTCCTATATTAATCCCTTGCGGGGAAAAATGTGATTGCAGAATTCTCACGCATTCCTGCAATAAAGCCATAACTTCCGTGGCTTCCTCAGGCAAAAGGTCCGCCAGGTTCATGACATGACGGTAGGGAGTCACCATGAGATGCCCGTTGTTATACGGGTATTTATTCATAATGACAAAAGAATATTTTCCTCGGAACAGAATCAGGCGTTCGGCGTCCTCGTTCTTGTGCTTGGGGATGCAAAAAACGCATTCATCCGGCTTAGGGCCCAGAATATATTCGAGCCTCCAAGGCGCCCACAAATCTTCCATTCAGCCTCCTTTCCTGTTCAGATCGTATGCAATGAAACAATGGATACGAACTGCGTTTAGAAAGTTTTTGCCAGTAAACCGATGGCTTCCTCCGGTGTTGCAGCAGGGATGACGCCATCCACAGCAGCCCAATGTCCCAGGGCGATAACTTTTCGGCCGATCTTCAAAGCCAGACCGATTTCTGAGAGCGTACCGGCTGAACCTTCAACGGCAATGGCCGCTTCTCCATTCAGAACCACAAGATAGTTTCTCATGGGGCCAAGACCAGTGGCGATGGCGATATCGACATACGAATTGGCACTATTAGTTGTATCCCCCGGCAAAATACCGATTGTAGTGCCTCCGGCGCTTTTTGCACCCTGGCACGCCGCTTCCATGACGCCGCCCAATCCGCCGCATACGACTGCGTACCCAATGCGTGCCAAGCCTTGACCAAGCTCAAACGCAGTGCTCGCAACCGTAGCGTCACACCTTCCGGCTCCGATGACTGATATACGACGCATTTTGGTCCTTGGGTGTTACGCGTTTCAGTTTCCCCTTAATACCGAACGCTTTCTACAAAAAATTTTTTTGAGCAAATGTCAATAAAATTAGCTTGTGAAATTACTATCAATCTATGTAAATAAATCGGATTGCTCGGCAGCGAGTTTTTTTGCGAACTTTTGCGCAAAGGCGTATTGGGCTAGCAATGTAGGAGCCACTCCGTCAATTTTCGCCGCACGTATCTGGTTGAGGATGATGCTGTAAATGGGACCTTCTGGAATTCCTAATTTTTTCAAATCCTTACCGGATATTTCAATTGTAACGTGCTGCAACTGTGTCAAATAATAGGAGAGATGTTTGCGGACCTCTTCATGCCGATTCGTTGCCATCAAATAGAGAATACCCTCAAGCTGAATCGGTTCGAGCATGAAGTAGAGATCGCTCAGTTTTCCTTTTTTCTTGACCCAATACATTAAAGGGTCTTTGGTAGCTTGGGTCAGCTGATTCGTATTCATAAAGGATTCGGTGTCTCGTTTGGTAAGGCCGAGCCGCTTCAGCAGACTCAGAATTTGCTCCGGATGCATTTGTGAGCACAGGCACATCAAATAAAGGATCCACGGGCGCGGCAAGGGGTCGATAAAAAGCAACTTGTACCAGTTCAGGACCTTGGAGACTTCTTCACAGCGGCTTTCCTGTACGGGTGTCAGGTTCAACACCGGATGGATGGCCTGCAGGATGCCGTAGTTATGCAGACTGCGAATGCAATCCAGCGGACGTTCTTCATCCATTATCAGGCGCAGTTCCTGAAAAATTCGCGCACCGGACAGACGCTTGAACAGGTTCAATGTCAGAGCGTTTTTGATAAGACGCCGGGTTTGCCCTCCGATTTCAAAATGAAATCGTTGTTCAAAGCGAACAGCCCGCAAAATTCTGGTGGGGTCTTCAACAAAGCTCAACGAATGGATAACACGCAGAACTTTGTCCTTGATATCGCGCTGTGCGCCGAAAAAATCGACTAAACGGCCGAATTCTCCGGGGTTTAACTGAACGGCCACGGCATTGATGGTAAAGTCGCGTCTGAACAAGTCCATTTTGATGGATGAGAGCTCGACAGTGGGCAGAGCGGCAGGGTATTCGTAATACTCCAGCCGGGCAGTTGCCACATCGATATGCTGGGTTTCATGACCGTGTTCGTCCTTGAGGATGATTACAGCGGTTTTGAATTTCGTATGTGCGCGGACACGGCCGCCGAGTTTTTCCCCCAAGGCACGGGCAAAGGCGATGCCGTCGCCTTCCACAACGATATCCAGGTCCAAATTTTTGCGCCGCAGAAGAATGTCGCGGACAAAGCCGCCCACGGCGTACGCTTCAAAGCCGAGTTCCGCGGCCAGTTCGCCGGCTTCTTTGAGCAGTTTGTAATAGGACTTGGGCAACCGTTCGTTGAGCAGGGTTTTTATGCTGCGTTCGCGTTTTTTTTCAGGAAGCAGAGTCTCGGGGATGCGTGCGGGTTCTTCAATGAGGATATTGATCAGATCCGTACGCGTGATGACTCCCAGGATGACGTTGTTTTCCATGACAGGCACCAGACGCTGCCTCTGGCCGAGGATGATTTCCATCACCGGATACAGGTCCGCGTCCGGGGTAATAACGGAACAATCGCGCAGCATGTATTCGCCCAAAGGAACGTTTTCCAGGTGGTGCGCCATGGCTTTTTCCGCAATGGTCTGTTCAATAATGCCCACGAAGGTTTTATCTTTGCCCTGGACGACGGGCAGAGCTTTGAGCCCGTAGCGTCCCATGATGTCATGCGCATCGGCAATAGGCTGTTCGCGGTCAATGACGACCGCGGGCTTGCTCATCAGGTTTTTGACCAGGAGCTGCGGATTAATGTGCGAATAAAGCAGGGCGAAAAGTTCGTCTTTTACCTGGGACAGGGTTTTGTCCTTGATGCTGGCGGATGCGGCAAAGCTATGCCCGCCACCGCCGAAAGAGGCGCAGATTTGCCCGGCGTCCACATCCGGCGTACGGCTGCGCGCCACCAGCTGGATTCTGTCCTGCATGCGCCCCAGAGCAAACAGGGTCCGGATGTTTTCCATTTCCAGCATCTTATGAACCAGCAGGGCGAAATCGCCCATATAGCTGTTCAGACTGACTTCGGTGATGATGATGGGAACGCCGTTGATATCGTGAGTGGTCGCGGATTCGAGCAACTGATTGAGAATGGCGATTTGTTCGGCTGTTAGCCCCCTGTGCAGCAGGTCGGAAATGAACGTGAGGTCCATTTGCTGCTTTTTCAGCCAGGCAGCCGCTTCAAAGTCGTGTTCGGTGGTGGAAACAAAGGTAAAAGATCCCGTGTCCTCGAAAATACCGCAACCGAGTATGGTTGCTTCGTCCGCGCTTATGGAAATGTCTTTTTTCCGAAGTTCATGGACCAGAATGGCAGTTGCCGACCCCCAGGGCACAACAATGCCCTGAGAATAGGGAAGATCGTCGTCGCTGTCCGGATGGTGGTCATACACATGTACCTCAGGAGAAGCCTGGCTGAGAATGGCGTGCATGTGGCTCAGGCGCGAACGCTGGCGCGTGTCGACTAGCACCATTGTCTTGACGGATTCCGGGTCGATTTCTTTGGCGTTTTTGAAGTCAAAAAGGTAGGTGGCGCTTTGGATGACGAAATTTTTGAGATTTTTTTCCTGGCTGCCGGGGAAAATCAGAACAGCTCCGGGGTATAGCTTGCTCGCGGCAATCATAGCCGCAAAGGCGTCGAAATCCGCATTGTTATGGGCCGTGATGACGACTGGTGCCTGGATCTTTGCAGTTTTTTGGGTGTTCATGCTGCCTGTCAGTTTTCTACAGTTTTCCGCGCGGATGAAATTGCTGGTGTAAGGCGACAAGTTTGTCGGCCTGCACGTGGGTGTAAATTTCCGTGGCGCTGATGGACGCATGCCCCAGGAGCATTTGCACCGTTCGCAGATCCGCTCCACCCTGGAGCAGGTGGGTGGCAAACGAATGGCGGAACGTATGCGGGGAGATTTTTTTTTCGATGCCGGCCTGCCGGGCGTATCTTTGAATGGCTTTCCAGACCGCCTGCCGGGATAAAGCTCTGCCCGAACGATTTAGAAAAATTTCCTTGTCGATGGGTGAAAATTGCGCACGCCAATGGGTCAGGTATGTCTCCAGGAAACTTTGCGCAGCGGGATGGACCGGTACCAGCCGTTGCTTGCTGCCTTTGCCCCAAACTTTGAGCAAACCACTTTGCGAATCAAAATCCAACTGTTTCAAGCCAATGAGTTCGGAAACGCGCAGTCCGGCGGCGTAAAGCATTTCGAGCATGGTCCGGTCTCGAAAACCCAGCTTTGAAGTCATATCTGGCTTACTGAGCAGGGCAGCCAGATCTTTCAGGGAAAGCACTTCCGGCAGGGTCCGGGCTATTTTGGGCGATTCGAGAAATTCCGCAGGATTGGTCGTAATGACTCTGGATTCTTCAAGATAGCCGAAAAAACCGCGCAATGTGGAAACATGTCTGGCAATACTTTTATTTTTCAGGCCTTCCTGCTTTAATTGCAGCAGATACAGAAACAGGGTGTCATGATCTGTTTCCTGCAGAGAGGCATCATGTTCGTGGAGAAAGAGCATGAACGATTTGAGGTCCTGGGCGTAGGCCTCAAGACTGTTTTCCGAAAGTCCCTTGAGTACGACCACCTGGCCCAGATATGCGTCCACCAGAGGAGAAAGTTGTGAAATCTGTGTGTTGTTTGACATTCCTGGATAGTATTCTGGCATGGAAGCGTGCTCTTAACAAGCGGATTTTAAGCGTTTTTGACCTCGACAGCGTAAGTCTTGCAGTGTACGGAATGAGGCAAGCCAGGAGTCAGCTATGAAAGTGCTCAATTTCGGTTCGCTCAACATTGATCACGTATACGCGGTTGATCATTTTGTCCATCCTGGAGAAACGCTGGCCAGTTCCGGCTATCAATGTTTTGCAGGCGGCAAAGGGCTGAATCAGTCCGTGGCTCTGGCCCGGGCAGGTTTCCCCGTATGCCATGCGGGCAATATCGGCCCTGACGGCAGCATGCTTGTTGCGTATCTGGCCGAAAGCGGCGCAGATGTCAGTCTGGTGGAGACAATAGACACGCCCACGGGCCATGCTCTTATACAGGTGGATTCCAATGGGGAAAATGCCATTATTCTGTTCGGGGGGGCCAACCAGCGGATCAGCGACAACGACATAGCCAGAGTCCTGGCCGCGGCCGGACCGGCCGACGTGCTCTTGCTGCAAAATGAGATCGCGTCCATGCCCGCGATCATCCGGGCGGCTGCAGAGAAACAGCTGCGAGTAGTTTTCAATCCCGCTCCCATGAGCCCGGACGTGCTGCACTATCCGTTGGAGAGCATTGATCTGTTTATCTGCAATGAGACCGAAGCTGCAGCTCTGACTGGTTCGCAGGGAGTCTCTGCACAGAGTCAGGCCTTTCGAAAGCTTTTTCCCGACGCCTCCTGCCTGCTGACGTTGGGAAGCAAAGGGGCTTTGTTTGTTTCGACGGACTGTGAGATAGAGGTACCCGCACACAGGGTTCAGGCCGTTGACACGACGGCTGCCGGTGATACCTTTACAGGGTATTTCCTGGCGGAATGGCTCCGGAAGGCAGATCCGAAGCAAGCCATGGCGTACGCGGCGCAGGCTGCTGCTTTGTGCGTTACGCGTCCGGGCGCTGCTGAGTCTATTCCCCGTCGTGCGGACGTGGATGCCTTTGCCGGCTCTTGAAAAACAATTAAAATCATGCATTCAGAGGTAGATTTGCCAGATTTCAGTACGCTTCATCGGCCCATTCTTGTTACATGCCCCAAGGAGTTGGCCACAGTGCTTGCCGGGGAAATTGAAGAACTGGGGTATACCGTCAAAGCGGGGTTTCCCGCTGCAGTTGAATTGGAAGGCAGTTTGACGGACGCCATGCGTCTGAATCTGCATTTGCGTACGGCGCACCGGGTGCAGTTTCTGCTTGATTCCTTTCGCGCAGATTCGCCGGACATACTCTATCGCAAGGTTCTGGAAATCCCTTGGGAGGATATTCTGTTTTCTGACGGATATGTCAGCGTCCGTTCCTTTGTCGACACCGAGGCAGTAAATGATTCGCGCTTTGCCAATCAGAGGCTCAAGGACGGCATTGTCGACCGTATGCGCCAGGAAACCGGCCAGCGGCCAGATTCCGGACCGGATCCGACACGTGCCGTGGTCTTTCTGCACTGGAGCAAAGACGCCTGCCAGGTTTGGCTGGACACCTCGGGCGAACCCTTGAACCGCCGCGGCTATCGCAAAGTTCCCCATGGGGCGCCCATGCAGGAAACCCTTGCCGCGGGCGTGATTCTGAGCAGCCGTTTCGAGCCCGGACAACATTTTGTGAATCCCATGTGCGGTAGCGGTACCCTGGCTACAGAAGCTGCGCTGTATGCCATGAATCTGGCTCCAGGCTTGTTGCGCGACAATTTCGGATTCATGCATGTCCGCGGGTTTGACGCAGAGGCGTTCGAGCGGATGCGCGCGGATGCCAGAGAGGACGCCTACGATACGCCGGGGGCGCGATTTATCCTGACCGACCACGATCCTGCCGCGATCAAAGCTGCGCGATTGAACGCTCAGGCCGCCGGCCTTGAGGAATTTTTTGAATTTTCGGTCTGTGATTTTCGGCGGACAAAAATTCCCACCGGAGGCGGCGTGGTCATGCTCAACCCGGAATACGGCAAACGTTTGGGAGACGAAGCGAGTCTAGAGCAGGTCTACAAAGAAATCGGGGATTTTTTCAAACAGCGCTGTGGCGGGTATACGGGCTACGTATTTACTGGAAACCTGCATCTGGCCAAATGTATCGGACTGCGGACCAAGCGAAAGATTCCTTTTTATAATGCCAGGATTGAGTGTCGATTGTTGGAGTACGAACTCTACGCCGGTACGCGCAAAGTCAAGACAGATGAGGATGAAGCGGAGCGGTAGGAATAACCCCTGGCCCTGCTGTCTTACGTATAGCGGGGTTCTTCTTCCTTGATGACCTGGAAAGCCTGGCTGCCTTTGACTGTGCCGCAAATGCCCCAGAATTTCCGGATGCCTTCCACTTCAGCTTCCATCAGATCGTCGGTGTCCGTATCCAGCAGCAGAATGTCGCCTTCTTTGAGGTACATGAGCTGACGTCCGCTGATTTTGGTGCGGCCAAAGCGAATAACCATCTCCACCGGGGTTTCCAGCAACCGTTCTTTCAAACGCGAGACCCAGGCGTGGTCGATTTCAAGACGCTCGGTCTGGAAGCTTGCGTGCAGCTTCGAACGAATGGGTTCAATGGTTGCGTAGGGCAGACAGACCACAAGCGAACCAATGGCATTTTCCAGTTCCACTTCAAAGGTGATGACCACGACAACGTCACTGGGCGGCACGATGGCCGCAAACTGCGGGTTGATTTCAGAGCGGACCAGTTCGAGGTTGACCTCATGAACCGGACGCCATGATTCTTCCATGTTGTCCAGGGCCAGTTTGATGACACGGTCGACGATGGCCTGTTCGATACGGGTAAATTCCCGGCCTTCGATTTTCGGCTGACTGCCAGAGCCGCCGAAAAAATTTTCCACGAGAGCGAAGACCAGGCGTGAGTCCACGACAATGATGGCATTGCCGCGCAGGGGTTCCATTTTAAAAATATTGATACTGGTGGGCACCGGCAAGGAACGCATGAAATCGCCGAATTTGGTCATGTCGATGGAAATCGGGTTGAGTTCCACACGTTTGCGAACCGAGTTGCTCAGGGCATTGGTGCACAGTCTGGCAAAACGGTCATTGACGATTTCCAAAACCGGCATACGGCCGCGGATGATGCGGTCCTGGTTGGCCAGGTCAAAGGAGACAATCCCGGAATCGTCTTCCGCGACCTCGCCTTCTGTTTCGATTTCTCCGCCGGAGAGGCCCCTCAATAGGGCATCAACTTCATCCTGGGCAAGAATTTTGCTCATCACAGGCTCCTAAGCGGCCATGCTTTAGTGGCAAATGGCGCTAACACCCACTACAGGGCTCACAAGATACTCTAGAAAATAGCTACCTGTTGTCCCGTCGGGGGTCAAGAACTTCCTCATTATTAAAGTAATGCAGAAGTTATGCCATGTGAAGCGAAATCCGCACGTAAAAAAAGACAGGAAGGCCGGTTAACTGCGACAAGCGGAAAGACTAAAAACGATCCAAGCGTATATGGACGCGGTTCGCCCCTTCGTCGGCATTGGCCGTATTCGTCAGATCGTTGCCGAATCCGATGGCCCGCAGCCGGTTTGAATCAATGTTATAGCGTTTTTGTAGGTACATTTTGACATTCTGAGCCCGTGCCTGGGAAATGCGACGATTATCCATTTCGGGCAGCCCTGACGCATGTCCCTCTATGACGACGCGCATCTCCGGCCTGGAGAGCATCAGGTTGCCGATTATGTCCACGGCCTGCCGGGAGTTTTCTTCCAGTTGGGCTTTTTGAGGCCTGAAAGGAATGTCAAATCGTCTGGCCAGGGGGGCAGAGATCGTATCGATGCTTTTCCGGGGTGCCAGGGTGGCGCTGAATCGCTGCTGTGGCTCCATAGGCGTATTGGGCGGTGCCAGTGTAATGGTGACCCGGCGGTTCAGATTGCGTCCGGCCTCGGTGCTGTTGTCTGCAATCGGATTGCTCTGTCCATAGCCTCGGGTCTGAAGGCGCTCCGCGCCAATGGCATAGTTTTCCATCAGATATTGTTTGATATTTTCGGCGCGTATTACCGAAAGCGACAGGTTCATTTGTTCATTGCCGGAATTGTCGGTGTATCCATTGATGTTCGCGACAACTTCAGGATTTTGGCGCAGGTAGTTCCCCAACGCTTCTACCTGTTGGCGATTCGCGGTGTTCAGGTCGGTCTGATTGGCGTCGAAGTGGAGTTTGTAGGGGCGGTGCAAGGCAACATACGACGTATGCGTGCTGTAGTAGCCATTCAGAACGATATCCACCCGGCGGTTTCGTTCGCGTCCGCTGATGGTCTGATTAGATACCATGGGCTGGGAATCGCCGAACCCCTGTGCCGATATCCGCTGTGCATCTATTGCAAAGAACTCAACGAGCGCCTGCTTGATGCTTTGCGCACGTTGCTCGGAAATTCGCAGATTATCTTGAGCGTTGCCGCTGTTGTCCGTATGTCCGGAAAGAGAGATCCTGGATTGTGGATTATTTTTGAGCAGTCGGGCAAGTTGTTGAATTCTAATGTACTGTATTTCAGAAAGGGTCGTCTGATTGCTTTCAAAAGGAATGGTTAGCGAAAGAAAGAGCGAAATCGGACAACCTGTCGAGTCTACAGCCGTTTGTTCGGGGGTGGCAGGGCACTCGTCCCGTCTGTCAGGAATACCGTCGAGGTCGGAATCCAGGCCCATTGTCGCCACGTCAGTGGCTGGCAGTTCGCGCGGACAGATCGCATGCGTGTTTTGTAATGGAGCTCCAAAACGATAGTCACTGGGAGTACGTTTCGTTTTCAGGTCAGTAGTCTGCAGTTCTGGATAATGCAGTTGTGATAATTTCGTATTGCTATCAGCGAGTTCAGGGCCATTGGGCTGGTTGATGAAGCTGCAGCCACTGACAAAAAGGATGCAAAACAGGTAACAGACCAAGCGTTTCATTTGAATCTCCAGAGCGTTTTTATGTGCCATCTCGCATCCTGTCAGCTGAGTTATGTATTATTTACACAGTAACTTTTGTCGTTTAATTGACCTGCGATAAGTTACTGAAGACTATAAAATGTATACGTCATGTATCTATGGTTAGAATAGCAAAATTGAAATTTTTTATGCCTAAAAAGGGTTATGCTACCTATTTGATGCAAATAAATTGTTGTACAATTTGATTTCAAAAAAAATCTGAGAACCGTAAAATTTTCGTGAAATCATACTGTATTTCTTATATTATGCAATAGTTTTTTGCGATAATTTTTATTCTTAAACTTTATCTAAACTTTTTTTAGATTACTCTTATAGATCAAACACGTGATATTTTGTTTGATTTATATTGCTGGTGTAGTTGCTTTGTATTCAGAAGAGGTGAAAAATTGAGCACTTTTCGTTAATTCCAAAAGCATATTGAAGTTTTCGCGTGTGACGGATATACATGCACAAAAAAGGAAAGACCATCCTGACAACACACGTACACGTGTTGTTACAACCCAGGCAAACATTGCGGAGTCACTTGATGCTATTTTCTACCCGGTCCGGCCTAATGCGTACTGTTCATCTTGTTTTGTCACTTTGCCTAGGTGCGCTGTTGTTTACTGGTTGTGCCGTGCAAAAATTATCTCCGTCCCCCCAGGAATCAGAAACAACCGGAGCGGATGAGCCTGTCACCGCAGTTCCCGTCGCGCGCGTATCGCTGGCCCTGGCTTTGCCGCTCACCGGACCCTATGGAGGGATAGGCGAACAAATTCTGGAAGGGGCCCATGGTGCGCAGCAACTGCTGCAGGATGGTGGAAACGAGGTGGAACTCATTGTCATAGACACCAATGAGCCTGATTATCTGGATCGGATAAGCAATCTTCCGGAAAATGTTTCGATTGTGGGCGGCCCTCTCCGACCGGATATTTTTGAAAATATTGCTTTGAATAATCTGAATGCAAGGCATGCTTTTTTCACCTTCATGCAAAGTCTGCCAAACAGCGTGACTGAAGGACGCAACGCCTGGCGTTTTTTCAGCAGTCCCACGGATCAGATGCGTACGTTGATTGAATACGCTCTGATGAATTTTGGTATCAGTAAAATGGGTATTTTATTTCCGAACGAACCCTTTGGTCGGAGAGTAGCCCAGCTCTTTGCGGGGGAAGCGGAAAACCTTGGTGTTTCCATCGTGAATACGGGTAATTATCCGCCAGAAGATCCTTTGCGATGGAGCGATACAGTCGCGGAATTTTTATATGCGGGACAAGAGAACGCGCAGGACAGCTTTCAGGCTGTCTTTTTGCCTGATGCCTGGTCCAAAGTTGAGATGCTGGTCCCCTATTTTTATTACCACCAGAAGGAGCATATGCTGATAATGGGGTCCACCTTATGGGGGCAAACCTTAACCAGCGAGCGCCATATCGATGTTCATAATTTTCGGCTCGCCGTGTATCCCAGCCCCTGGTGGAGCGGATCCGATACGGAGGCTGCCAGAGAGTTGAATCGTTACGTCAAAGGGGAGAAAAGCATCTGGCAGGCTCTCGGGTTTGATTTCGTACGCTTTGTGGCAGAACTGGGTGTTTTGCCGGTAGATGCGGACGGCAACTTTATCAACCAACGCATTCAGAATACTTCGAATTTTTCCTGGTGTATGGCGCCCATCACCTGGGATTATACGGGGGTTGCCGAGCAAACCATGTTTGTTCTTACGCCAACTGCCAATGGAGCGCAGCTCGCCAATACGAATTTGCTGCGGACGCGTTTGACTCAGTAATTTTTTTGTTTTTCTAAAAAAACGGGCCGTACAGTATCTTACTTGTACGGCCCGTTTTTTTTACGAGTGTTCTTGGATAAAAAAATTATCGGCAACAGAGGTCAGTACAACTGTTTCAGCAATTCCTCGTTGGTAGATGCGCTTCTGGGACGAGCAGGGCGCGGTTTGGAAACGTTTGTCGTCAAGGGGTCCTCGGGAAGCTGCGCCATTTGCAATGCCGGATCCGGTTGGTACGGATCATAGCTGTCGGGATCTTTTTTGTAGCCCGGAATATATTTCATTTCATCACCTTCTGGCGGCGTGAAGTTCTGAATAGGATAACTTTCCTCCACGGCCATACGGTATCCAAGCCAGATGGGCAGTGCGGCGCGCGAACCGGCTTCAGAATGGCCCATGGGGCGGACCTGGTCAAAACCTACGTAACAGGCAGTGAGCAGATAGGGCGAAAAACCGATGAACCAGGCATCTTTTTCTTCGTTGGTTGTGCCTGTTTTACCGGCGACAGGGCGATTGAGCACACGTGCTCTGACGCCCGTGCCCCGTAGAATAACCTGTTGGAGGATGGTGGACATCGTATAGGCGTTTTGTGGGGAAATGGCTTTGACTGTTTCGGTGCTGGAACGGAAAATCTCTTCTCCCCAGGCTTTTTTGATGGAAAGCACGAAACGGGGTTTGACGTAGCTTCCGCCCCGGGCAAAGGCTGTGTAGGCCTGTGCCAGGTTGATGGGGGTAAATACCTGTGCGCCAAGACTTATGGGCAGGTAGGGCGGGAATTCCCCCTCAAGTCCGAGCTGCCTGGCGCGTTTGATGACATTGCGGATGCCCATGCTTGCCGCCAGGCGGACCGTGACCACGTTTTTGGACTTTACCAGCGCATTGGTCAGCGTCATGGGGCCGTTATATTTATTGCCGTAATTTTTGGGGGACCAGGAGCCGAAAGAAATGGGCGAATCCATGAGTACGGAGGTAGGCTTGAATCCATGATCCAGGGCCGCGGAATAGACAATGGGTTTGAATGCCGAACCAGGCTGGCGCCGCGCCTGGGTAGCCCTGTTGAACTGGCTGTCGTCGAAATCAAATCCGCCGACCAGAGCCACGACATTGCCGGTAGGGGGTTCGATGGAAACCAGCGCCCCTTGAACTTTGGGTTTTTGCTGCAGATCCAAAGGAAGTACGAGTTGTTCGGGATCTTTCTCTCCTTTGGGATGCAGAAAAGATTCATGCAATGAAGCCCAGACCATATCCCCAGGTTTGACAACCTGGTCGGGGGAGCCGCGCCAGGTCCATTTCATGCTTTCGGCAGAGATGAACCCGTCATAGTCGCCGGCTTTGACTTTGGCCCCGGTGCTGTCCACATCCATCACCAGTGTTTTTACCCAATCTCCGGGCTCCAGGTCGTCCAGGTTGACCGGATTGCTCGCCAGGAAGTCTCTGAATTCTGAAGGGCTAAGTTTCTGGTCTACGCCCCGCCAGCCACGGCGTTTGGTGGCGGCCGCCAGCCCGTCGCGCAGGGATTTTTCCGCTGCTTTCTGGTGGTCGAGTTTCACGGCCGTATACACATGCAGGCCGGATTCATACACGGCGTCTTCTCCGTAGCGATCCAGCTTGATGTTTTGCAATTTCATGTTTTCTTTGGAGAGATAATCGATAAGCCAGCGCCGGACTTCTTCCATGTAGTAAGCCCCGGTTCCCCAGGAGGGCTCGGGCATGGTCTTGAATTCCAGTTTTTCCGCAACGGCCTGTTCATACTCCTGCTCCGTGATCCATTTCAAGGTTCGCAGGCGGCCGAGTACGTACATTTGCCGTCTTCGGGCTTCATGCGGATGATGAAAAGGGTTGTAGCTGGATGGCGCCTTTGGCAGTCCGGCCAGAAGTGCGGACTCCGCCAGGGTCAAATCACAGACATGCTTGCCGAAATAGGTTCGTGAGCCAGCCTCAACACCGTATGCACCGGCTCCGAAAAAAGCCTGGTTCAGGTAGATGGTCAGGATTTCATCTTTTGTTAAGAAATTTTCGAGTTGGAAGGCCAGAATGGCTTCCTTGATTTTCCGTTCGTATTTTTTGGTGGAGTCCAGCAGGATCTGCTTGATGATCTGCTGCGTGATCGTACTGCCGCCCTGGACAATTTCGCCGCTTTTGAGGTTGATCAGAGTGGCCCTGAGAATTGCCGTCAGATCCAGGCCCTCATGGCTGTAAAAGGAATCGTCCTCGGCCGCGAGAAAACTGCGAACAAGATATTTTGGGACTTCATCAATTGTGACAAGAAAGCGTTTTTCCCGGTAGAGATAGCCCAGGATTTGCCCGTCATCGGCATACAGAGTCGTTACGAGGTTGGGTTTGTAATCCCGGATTTTTGTAAAACTGGGCAAGTCGCTGGAAAAGTGGATGTACATACCGAGGCAGCCCATGGAGAAGGCCATCGCTATGGACAAAATAAAAACAAGACCAACGGAAAGTATATAAAATTTTTTCATTTGCGTTCAGGCCTTCTGCCCTTTCACGTGCATTCCAACGGACAAAAGAAATTCTATCAACTAATTTAACAATATATCAGAAAGATATACCCTGCAACCATTCTTTTTCTAGACAGAATCATTGGTGTCATGACTGCAGAGGCCGAACCGTTTTGCGTATTCGTATGTTACCTATCGTCCGCTTCCAGCCCACCTTTATGGATGCAAAGCGAACTGCCTGAAACCACGTCGGGAAGCAGACAAAGGCTAGGGCAGCTGTCGGAGGCTTTTTTGCAGAAAGGAGAGTTTTTGTTGCAATGGGGCCACAGCCGCACGTTGTTCGAGGGTAAATTCTTTTCGCAGGGTAGAATTTTCAGTTAATTGCTGCGTATAGGAGTCAGTCAGCGGTTGGTAATGTTTTTTGAATTCCGCTTTCCATTTTTTTAGTTTTGCAAGTTCTGTTTCATTTTGTTTGATTTCGTATTGTGATGCCAGAGCAATACTCTTTCTTCCAGATTCAAGAGAGTCTTTGATATCCATTGAGAGCAACGAATTCATCAATGCTCTATCGATATCTTTTTCAGTTGCCCATGTGCCGTCACTTAAGGCTATTTTGTATTGTTTATCAGCTACTTGGGATTTAATGGCCTCCTCTTCGTTTTTTAACTGGGCGATACGCGCGTCCAGATCCTTGAGGGTGACCCAGCCAATGGGCAAAAGGTGCTTGAATTCACTGCTTTTTATTTTTGCCTTCAATTCGGCCGCATCTGCTTTGATTTTTTTGTCTTTTTCCGTAAGGTCCTGTTCCGTCAACCAGCCTTCTGGCGAACGGTTGATGCGTACTTCCCCGGATTTAAAGCTCTGCTGCAATGCTTTAATTTGCTCCTGTAGTGCCGTGATATCTGCAGTGAGCTTCTTTTTTGATATATCCCCAAGCCCAGGAATAAAAACAAGATAGTCGCCATCATTGATTTGCTTTGAGATACTTTCAATTATCGCTTTTTGTGAAGTAATTGCCGTCTTTACTTCCTTTTTGCTTACAAAACCAAGGCCTGAAACATAAATACGGATGCTTCCGTCTGTCAGTTCCTTTTCCAGAGTAGCACGCTTTTCATTGATAAGCGCAATGCGCTGATTCAATGAATTTTTACTGGCCATCCCTAATCCGGCGATGAAAAAATCTTTTGTTCCGGATTCAATCTCCGATTCTGTCGTTTCATGTTCTTTGCGGTGTTTATCGCGGAGCGCAAGTAATTCGTCCATTGTAATTCGCCCGTATCCTGGAATAAAAATTCTGTCTTCAAGCGCAATAATGAGTTGCCAGCCTGTCAGGACGGCAAGGTTATCCGCTTCTTCTACGGCTTGATTTTCGTCACGTGCACATTGGGCTTCCGTATCAAGGGCCAGCAGATACGCCTCGAGTTCCTTTTGCTCCTGATCGTAAGTAGAGGAACGCATTTTCGCCTGTCTGTCGATTTCTTTTAACGCATCTTCGTAAACGTCAAGAGTATTTTTTATTGGTTGCAAGATGTCGGCTTTACTGATGGCAATGGCAGTCGAACAGGCAAGAAGAATGAGAAAGAAACAGCACAGCCCCATGAGCTGTTTTGCTAACCAGGCAGTAGATCTATTCGTTTTCATTAGGAATTTACCTCTCTCAAGCCGCCAGAGGAAAACGCGGCGCTGAGGTTGAGTCTCAAATGCTCAGAAGAGAATATACTTGACAAGGACTATTACGAATAGGGAAAAAGTACTATATATAAGACGAAGAGTCCAGGAAGGATGGAAAATTTGGTGGTAAAAATGAAAAAAGTTAAAGCAGTTGGATGATCATCAGGGTGGATATGAGCAAAACGGCGGCTTTTGGATTTCTTTGCTTTTTTTGGGTGAGCCTGGGGTATTTTCCTGCAGCAGGCATGTGCCAGGAATTCAATCCCTACGCGTCATTTTCACCCTATGCAGCCAATCCATCACTCACATTCCAGGCCGTGCCCCCTTATGAAAACAGAGAGTTGCAATCTTTTTCCTCAATTCCTGAACCGCAATTCGATGCAATGACTTCATACAGAGAAGAAGCCTATCGAGCATTTGGGAACTTACAACAGCCAAATGTCCAGGTAAAAAATTATGTTGAAAGAAATTATTCGGGTTTCAACCCCATGTCTCAAATACAATCGCCAGTTCTTAAATCTTTAAACGAGACACCATATGCATCTTTTTCACCATTCAATGCTTTTAAAAAGTGAAACATTAGAACAAGTTGTACAAGTTATCAATAGTCATTGTGTTTCAAGGATAGTGTATCAATTTTAATGGAATATTTATTTGTATTTTATGTTTGTAATGTACTATTAAGTAAAACATACATCTAATACAATTTTATGCAGCTGAAGTTTTTTGTCATTGCTGCTGCCATGGTATTTTCAGTTTCTCTTTATTCGGTAGGTCTGGCTACAAAGATTGCTTATGATTATTGTTAGATACTGATCGCTGCTTATGCCGACATTTTAATTTGCTATTTGCTTCTGTTTCACTTAAATTAAAATTTTATAAGTAATTGAGTATACGGCTTGATTTCCTTGGAAGGGCTATTCTGGAGAGTTCAATAAATTTGCAACATGCTGGTGTCATTATGAAAGATTGCATGGATATTCTCGGCCAAACCGAAATGAATGAGCTTTTCGAACAACTTGCGGAACAGGTTTATGCAGCAAATGGAGATTGCCAGAATCTGGCCTTGATCGGCATCCAACGCCGAGGGGTTGATTTGGCAACGCGTTTGAAAAATATTTTAGACCGTCGGTTGGGACGTTCACTACCGTTGGGGCAGTTGGATATAAATCTGTACCGGGACGACTGGACAAGCCTGGATCTGCAACCTTTGATCAGCCGTACGGAAATTCCCTTCGATATCAATGGATTTGATGTTTTACTTGTTGATGATGTGCTTTTCACCGGTCGCACGATCAGAGCTGCAATGGAAGCCATACTTGATTTCGGCAGACCTCGTCGTATTCAGTTGCTGGTCCTGGTCGACAGGGGGCATCGCGAACTCCCCATTCAACCTGATTACGTTGGTAAAATAGTTGAAACGCAACGGGGTGAACACGTCAATGTCTACATTAAAGAACGGGACGGCAAAGATAAAGTCTGCCTGGTCGCCTAACTGCGTACTTTAGCAGTACGGAACTCATCCATTCGAAAGGATAGCCGATTGGCACGCAATAAAATGGACCCCATTTGTCTGCCGGGGATCGTTTTTATTGTGTCTTATATTTGATACGGCCTGCCTGTTTTGTAGTCCTTAACGAAAACAGGCAGGGTGTTTTCAAGGAATACGGGTGATTTCCGTCCCGATTCCTCCTTTGGTGAAGAGTTCGAGAAGCAAGCAATTCTCTTGTCTGCCGTCGATAATGTGCGCTTTTTCCACACCGGCATCGAGGGCTTCCAGGCAGCACTTGATTTTGGGGATCATTCCCCCTTGTATGGTCCCGTCCGCAATGGCCAGCGCCGCACTCTGCATGCTCAATGAAGAGATGAGTTCGCCATCTTTGTTCAGAACGCCCTCGACATCCGTCAGAAGTATCAAACGTTTGGCTTTCAGGCTTCCTGCCAGCGCGCCGGCAACTGAATCCGCGTTTATATTGTAGGTTTCGCCGTCCTCATCCACGCCCACAGGAGCAATGACCGGGATGAATCCATCCCGTTCGAGCGAATCGATCAGTGTGGCGGAAATATGCGTAACTTCCCCCACTTTTCCCAGGTCTATGATTTCAGGAGGGGCGTTTTTTTTATCTTTGAACATTTCAAGTTTTCTGGCGCGAATAATCTGTCCGTCTTTGCCTGACAGGCCGACGGCTTTACCTCCCTGCAGGTTGAGCAGGTTGACGATTTCTTTGTTGACCTTGCCCACCAGAACCATTTCGACAACGTCCATGGTCGCTTGATCCGTTACTCGCAAGCCTTCACGGAACTGGCAATTGATCCCCAATGAGTCGAGCATTTTACCAATTTGCGGGCCGCCGCCATGCACGAGGATTGGATTGACGCCGATATATTTGAGCAGCACGACATTACGAGCGAAAGTCTGCTTCAATTTTTCGTCCGTCATGGCGTGTCCGCCGTATTTGATTACTACGCTTTGCCCGTGAAAGTTTTTGATATAGGGCAGGGACTCCATCAGCAACTTAGCGACACGCTTTGCTTTTTCCATGGTAATGTCCTCAGTGTGAATTGCAAGATTATAAAATATATCTGGACAGGTCGCGATCTTCCCGTACGTCGGCGAGTTTTTCGCGAACATAGGCTGCGTCGACTTGGACGGTGGTCCCGTTTTGGTCGGGAGCATTGAAAGAAAGATCCGTCAGAATTTTTTCAAATAGCGTGTAGAGCCTGCGGGCTCCAATGTTCTCTGTTTCCATGTTGGTCAGTTCGGCAAAAGCCGCTATTTCCTCCAGACCGTCCTGGCTGAAAACGACGTTAACGCCTTCGGTTGCGAGCAAGGCTGCGTATTGCACGGTAAGCGCATTTTTGGGTTCAGTTATGATGCGTAAAAATTCGTTTTTGCCCAGAGGCTGTAACTCCACCCGCAGGGGAAAACGTCCCTGAAGTTCGGGCACCAGGTCGGAAGGTTTGCTGATGTGAAAGGCACCCGCAGCAATGAACAGGATATGATCCGTACGAATCATTCCATATTTCGTGTTGACGACGCATCCTTCCACGATGGGCAGAAGGTCTCGCTGCACGCCCTCGCGGGAAACGTCGCTCTTGGCTCCCGCATTGGCGCTGCTGACGATTTTATCGATTTCATCAATGAAAATAATGCCGCTTTCTTCGACCCGTTCCTTGGCCTGTTCAGTCACTTTGTCATGGTCTATGAGCTTATCGCTCTCTTCCTGGATGAGCAGTTGGTAGGCGTCTTTTACCTTTATTTTGCGGCGTTTCTTTTTATTGGGAAACACCCGGCTGAACATGTCGCGAAACTGCATTTCCATGTCTTCCATGCCAGGCATGGCCATGATTTCCATTTGCGGAGCCTGGACGCTGGCTTCAATTTCCACGACACGGTCGTCCAGTTTGTTCTGGCGCCAGAGTTGCCGCAGCTTTTCCCTGGTGCTATCCGTGCGTTGGGCGGGCTCGGCATCTCCCGTCGGGGAGATTTCAATGGCATCTAACTTAGAGAAATCCGTATCCTCGCGACGTTTGCTCGAAGGCAGCAGCAAATCGAGAAGCTTTTCCTCTGCATTATGTTCGGCCTTAATTTTAACCCGTTCGAGCTCTTCGCTGCGTACCAGGTTGATTCCGATTTCCATGAGATCGCGGACCATGGATTCCACATCGCGACCGACATAACCGACTTCAGTAAATTTGGTAGCTTCGACCTTAAAAAAAGGAGCGCCGGAAAGCTTGGAAAGACGCCGGGCTATTTCTGTTTTTCCCACGCCGGTGGGGCCGATCATGATGATATTTTTCGGAGCGATTTCTTCACGAAGCTCGGGGTCCAGTTGTTGGCGGCGCCAGCGGTTGCGCATGGCAATGGCCACCATCCGTTTGGCCTGTTCCTGGCCTATGATGAATTTATCGAGTTCGGAAACGATTTCTCGAGGTGTCAGCGTATTCATAAGTTACTCCAGAACGCTAAAGCTGTTTATGGGGCCTTGTCAGAGCCCGCTGCAGAGTCTGCGCGGCATACCCGTCCGGGCACGACCTTATGTGCCAATTATTACCGAAAAACGTAAGTATTGGCATTGAGAAAAAAGGCCGCGCAGGTCCGTGGGTACCTGTGGCATGCGTCTTAAACATGGTGTTCGAAGAATGCAAGAGGTGCCAGCGCATGAAAAAAGAATAATTATAGTTGTTAGCTATCCAATATAATGAATTATTATTTTAACGGAATGGTACGGAAAATGTTTTGTTTGCGACGCTTGATTAAAAGCATGACAACGCCTTTGCTTCGGCCGTCCGTTTCTAAAATTTTGTCAAAATCTTGAATCGTATTTACTGGATGCTGATTGATTTCCAGGATGACGTCTCCGGGTTCCACGTCGGCTTCTTCAGCTTTTGAGGCTTCTTCGACCTCGGTCACTAGCAGGCCGCGTGTTTTTTCAAGTCCCAGAGCTTCGGCTTCGTCCTGATTCACAGCGCGGATGGATAAACCAAGCGCAACTTCGCGAGTTTCTTTGTCGGACTCCTGCTCGGTGTTTTCATCCAGAGAGTCGAGATTTCGTTCACCAAGCGTTATGGTGAAATCAAGGGTTTTCCCTTTGCGCCATACGGTGATTTTAGTGTCTTTTCCCGGATCAATGGAAGCAATAAGGTGCAGCAGGGCGTTGGAGTCATCCACGGGAGTGTCGTTGATAGCCGTAATGACATCACCTGTTTCTATTCCGGCTTTTTGAGCGGGTTGCCCGTCAAGGACGGATGCCACCAGCGCTCCATGGGGGGTTTTGAGCCCCAGGATCTTTGCAGACCCCTTGTCTACATCCTGAATGGAGACGCCCAGCCAGCCGCGTTGGACTTTTTTGTTGGTGCGGAGTTCGCCGATGACTTTTTTGACCATGTTGCTGGGGATGGCAAAGCCGATTCCCTGGCCGCTGGCTACAATGGCCGTATTGACGCCCACGACCTTGCCGTCGAGATTGAGAAGGGGGCCTCCGCTGTTGCCGGGGTTGATGGACGCGTCTGTCTGAATGTAGTCGTCAAAAGCGCCCGAACCGAGAATTCTTCCTTTGGCGCTGACAATACCGGCAGTAACAGTGGAAGACAGTCCGAAAGGGTTGCCGATGGCCATAACCCATTGTCCTACCTTAAGGTCATCTGAATCGCCGAACTCAAGAACCGGGAGTTTATTTTTCACTTCGATTTTCAGCAATGCCAGGTCTGTTTCCTTGTCGCGTCCGACAACTTTGGCCTCGACTGATTCGTAATCCTTTTCCTTGCCCTTGAGATTGACCTTGACCTCTTCAGCATCGGAAATCACATGATAATTGGTGACGATATAACCATCTTTGGAAATGATAAAACCGGAGCCCAGGGAGCTTTCTTTGTGGGGCTTTTGGGGGGATTGAAAAAATTTTTGAAATTTATCGAAAAAATCGTCGAATGGAGCATCCTGATCACGATATTTAAATAAGTCTTCAAGATCGCTCGCATCGTCGACAAGTTTTACCGTACTGATATTGACAACAGCGGGACTGCATTCTTCGGCAAGTTCGATTAAGTCCGGCAGGCCTGTGGCAGCAGTACATGAGGCGATTGTCAGAAAACTGCATAACAGCAGCGATATCAGGACATAAGGAAATGGACGATACATGCAATGCTCCGGAACGGGTGACTTGGAAAACCGGGCACACCTGCAAAAGATCAAGTGAGCCGCAGCCTTAAAAGACCACTATAGTATACGTCTCCCTCCTTGTTTGTAAACTCCCATTTTCATGGCGCAGCCTGGACGTCCGACAGGAAAATATATGCGGCTGCCCGTCAGTCGAGCAGCCCCACAAGCCTGAAAACACGTTCGGGATCAAAAGCCTGATGCGCCTGTTCCAGATCCTCCAGTGACGTACTTTTCACCTGCTCCAGAAGTTGCATTGCCGTATTGCTGTCTATTGCCTCATTTTCGGGAAAATCCCTTTGATAGCGTTGCAGGGCCTGGGCGCCAATTGCGATGATATCATCAGCCTGCTGGCAGTTTTCTGTCATGCACGGGGTTGATTCAACAGCTTCATCGTCTGTATCAATAGCAAGATCGAGCTGCTTCAGCGATGTTCCTACAGGTTGGATGCCGTTCATGGATGCCTCCTTTATAGGGTATCCGCCGTTACTAGAAGACTAATTCAAATACTTGGACTCAGTCGGAATATTTTTAAGATACTGGGAGAATTCCCGAGATGCGGATTCTTCTACCAGAATCTGGCAACGTACGCCGCACTTGCTCAGTTTGAGCATGAGATTATCATAGTCCCTTTTTTGGTTGTCATTCAGCATGCTGGTAAAGTTGTTCACGTTCAGAATATTCAGCAGCTCACGGGTGACACCGGCCAGTTCGTGGTATTCGTTGAAAATTTTTTGTTCCATTCCTTTTTTCTTTACGTCATTCAACACAACCTGCCGCAATTCATTTTTCATTTTATTAAGAAGTTTCAGTTGCTTATTTTTGGATTCGCGTTGCAATGTCTGTTTCATGGGAAGCCTCCGGCGTAGTGGGTTGTGGAGCAATGGCGCTCAAGCAAAGTCTTGAGCCAAGCATAGCTAGATATATGCCAAGAAGCTTTTTTTCTGTAATAGCAAGAGGCTATGAGTTAATAGGGGGGAGTAGTTGGAGGGGGGAGTCAATTTTCCGTCTCGGACAGACATAAAAAAAGGCGCATTGAACAATGCGCCGTCAAAAAAAACTTATTGGGAACCAGGGCCAGGCTCCCGCGAAAAATTTAGCATTTATCGCCGAACTGTTTGATATGTCTCAATCCCCAAAGAATAGCGAACAATCCAAGAAAAACCCAAAAAAAGCTCATGGTGATCTCCCTATGAAAAACGTGTAAAAACGGTCTGATGGAACCTAGCTAAAAAGTTGGTATCTGGCAAGCACACTGCCAGGACATGTCAAAGTGGTCTTGTTCACGTCAGGCAAAGCGCCGTCATCGTGCTTGGGATCCTTAATCCGGACACGGTGCACCCCCCTCGGCGTTTACGATTCCCAAAAGCAGGACGGCGTTTCCATTGTGCAACGGCAGAATGGCATGTCCGGAGAATTCTACAAGCTCGCTCCAGTCGGATTGGCGTTCCGCCAGATCAAACCCAGCCTTGCCGAGGGCTGTGTTCCAGTCGGCGTCTTGCGCTGAAAGGGCCTCATCAAAGGAATCGGGCCGGCCCTCAATTCCAAGATCCTGTATGAGAAGTTTTACGCACTGAAGAATATTTTTCTGTCGCATTGAATCGATGTTCCATTTGGACTGACGAGATTTAATATAAGTAATTACTGAAGTTGGCTATCGTGCAAGGGCACGTGTTTTGATAAATTGTCTTAAGAGTACTCAATATTTATTAAGATAAAGAAATATTGAAAAAGCAAACAAAAGCCACAAAAAGATTTTAAGCGATACTTTCTAAAGCTTTTACTGTCAATAAATTAATCTCAATTAATTTTTACTTGATAATCTTAGGATTGGGGGCGTAAGGAGCTTCGTCAGGTAATGTTAGAATAGTGCATAGAAAAAATCGATGAATAATTTTTTTTGCATTTTGAAATTTTTCAGGCGGCGCTTGGGAAAGCGGCAATCCTGGCCGGATATTGAAAAAGAGAGGATGAGTTGTTGTGATTTTGTAGAACAAGTCAACACATGGATATATAGGATAAAATGGAAAGATAACAGCCGGACGCACTCACTGTGCGTGTGTTCTTTTATACCCCTGGCATGCTTCATTGCAGGCAGGAAGGCCGAGTTCGGGTAGAGAGCTTGAATCCGTATCCGGGAGGGGGTGAGGCCACACAGCGGAATTTATTCCGTCTGAGAAAATGTTTGTAAGGAGAATAGGAGTGCCTGAAAGTTCATCGTATTCATTTTGTATCTGGTTTGTTATTTATTTTGTGATAATAAATATTGTTATCTTTTTGCCTGCATATGCATATTCTAAGAGTAAAAAAAATAGCAATAGTTTTTTTAGCCTATTAAAAAAAGTGGAATTGTATTTGATGCACAACTAAATTTTAAGCTTAAGAGATCATGTGTCCCTTTACTGGTTTTTTATATTGTAATTATAATTTTTAGTTTGCTGCTGACATCAATACATTTTAGAGATTTATCGACATATAAAATTGCTAAACTTTGGATTCTATCAAGTATAATGGTAATATCAATGAGCTTCATGGCGTGGGATTATTTTGTAAGCAATATTGTCATAAGTGGAAATAAGATTTTTCTTAAATGTTTTAGCACGGGATTTCGCTGGAAGATTCTTTTGATTGAGGAGGAATTTGAGTATTTTTCTATGGGGCTTGGTTGCTTTTTGTCAAAGTATCTTTTGGGGATTATATATAACAAACGCTGTTATCTTTTTTTGCATATCTCTAATAAAGGTGAATTTAAAATACTAATTGAGAAGCTAACAATATTTAATTAAAAGGAGCATAATTAAGCCTGGAGAAAAAGAAAATAGTTTTACAAAATCTACAAACTCCAAGGATATTGAACCAGTAAGCGCTGGTAAAGAAGTGGCATATCACACACTGAACATTGGTTCTTTTGCTGGAAATGCAATTGATGCAAACCATGCGGCTGTTTCCGGTGTGGCAGTGGAGTAGCAATAAACTTGCAAGGGGAACGCTTTTTTGTTCATAAGTTATATAACTAAGAGAAAAGTGTTGGAATATTATCTCCTTTGGGTAATTTGAATCAGAAATGTTATTTATAGATATAATGACTCGCTTGAACGAACCAAATACGCGTGTCTGTTTTTTTATGTTGTAGTTGCTGTGAGGATTACATGTCATGCATCTCGAATATGAATATCGTTTGTTGTCATCTTTGTATGGATTTATTGGATTGAATGCTTTTGTTTTTGCTGTCTACGTATATTCAAGAGTTAAAAAAATAAAAGAAAATAATATTAAACACTTGAATGATATATGTAGAATGCAAAATGGCAGATGTACCTTTAGAGCACAAAATTCAAAAATATTCTATCCTTTCTATTTTTTAGCTTCAGCAGCTTTTTCAGCATGTTTCTCAGCTGCTAAATATAGATATCACTACTTTAATAATTTTGATAGTAGTGTTATTTTATCAGTAGTTGGCTTTTTGGGTATTGCAATCTGTGCAATAGATTTTATTTTAGGAGATTTTTTTATTGTAGATGATTTTTTATACTTTAAAACAATACACACATTATACACTAGAAAAAAAATTCATATGGATAATGTTATTGAAATGGTTAATTTTGGAAGTTCTATTCATTTATATGGATTTTCATTGTTTTTAAGGTGTAAAGGTCAAGGAATTGTTTTGTTTTGTGTTGCAAACAAAAAAGAACTTGAATTCTTAATAAACTTGAAATCTGACGATAAAAAAGGAAATTGATTATGACTGCAAAGCGATAAAGTGGAGTCAATCTAATAAAAAAAGGACAAGATGTTGAAGCATTGTATGTCGATACTGAACTGCAAATTTTACAATGTTGTTAATGATACAATAGAAGCAATAAACAATACAAAAAGTGCTGTTGATATTATCTCTCAAGAAACATTGGCATAAATTGGCCAGGAAAAAATACCTCTATATATCTTTCAAGTGGCGGAGCAGTAGTTGCTGGTATCGCACTAGGCACGATAGTTGATGCTAAATCATGAGTAACAGTTCAACAAGCTGTAAAAGCAAACTTTGGCGCAGGTATAGCTTCCTATGAAACTGGAGAAATAAAAGGAAATGCAGCTGTTAGACTTATACTCGGAAGCAACCCAGCTGGATGGGGTGCTGCGGTGGCCACAGGACTAATTTCAGCAACAGTTGCTTCGTCATCATAAGATTTTTTTGTCGACGCCAACGATGCGGTTTTCTCCCTGCTCAAGATCTGGAAGACGCCAATGAAGACGGCATCACGGACGACGGAGAACTGAAACCCTTGGTCGACTGGAATATGGATCCCCATTGTTTTATGAGAAGAGCGTTGTATTATTATCCTGTTTAGATAATAAATTTGTCATACGTATCAGCGAAAACCAAAAGGCAAGCACCGCTATTGCTCTTTGTCCCGCAGTTCCCGTTTTAACACTTTGCCTACAAGGCTTTTGGGCAGCGATTCTCTGAATTCGACCTGCCTGGGAACTTTGTATCCGGCAAGTTTTTGCCTGCAGAAGCCGACCACATCCGCTTTTGTCATGTTTTTGCCTGGCTCTGTGACAATAAAACATTTAATGGCTTCGCCTCGGGAAGGGTGCGATACGCCGATGATCGCTGCTTCGCGGATGTCTGGATGCTGCAGCAGTACTTCTTCGATTTCACGGGGATAGACGTTGAATCCCGCAGCAATGATCAGGTCTTTTTTTCGGTCGATGATGTAAAAGTATCCCTCTTCGTCCATGGTGGCGATATCCCCCGTACGCAGCCAGCCGTTCTGAAGCACCTCGGCAGTGGCATCCGGCTGATTCCAATACTCTTTCATGACCTGCGGTCCTTTGATCAGCAGTTCGCCGGGCGTATTGGGAGGGGAATCTTCGCCGGTTTCCAGGTTAACGATTCGCACATCGGTGTCCGGAAAGGGCAGGCCGATGCTGCCGGTTTTGTGCGTACCTTGGAGCGGGTTGAAATGCGTCACTGGTGAGGCTTCTGTCAGGCCGTAGCCCTCGATGATTTCCCCATGTGTCAGCTCATGGAATCGTTTGGTCCCTTCAAGGGGCATGGGAGCTGATCCGGAAATAATATAATTGATAGAGGATAAATCGAATTTGGAGATATCCTTTTGTTGCATGAGAGCGAGGTAGATAGCCGGGGTTCCGGGAAAAATCGTCGGTTGGAGTTTGTCGGTAATATCCAGGATATCCTTGGGCACGAATCTGGGGAAAGGTAATAACGTGGCGGCAAAGGACGTGGGAAAGCACAAGCACACCGTGAGTCCGTAAACATGAAAATAGGGCAGGAGTCCGAGAATTACTTCATGGTTTGTCAACTTTCCGACACTGTGGAGCATGGTTCGGCATTGCTGCACGTTGGCAGCGAGGTTGAAATGGGTCAGAACCACGCCTTTGGACTTTCCTGTCGTTCCGCCGGTGTATTGGAGAAGTGCCGGAGTCGTTCGGGGACTTTCCAGCGTATGTGAGATTCTTTTTTTCCCCCGCAGCAGTACAGTCCAGGGAAGAATATTCTGATTGTCGAAAACCGGAAGTTCCTGGTTTTTCTCCCGGCTGGCCCGGAAGCGGTACAACTGTTTGAGGGGGAAACGTAATCCGTCCGCCACGCTGGTGAAAAAATAGCGTTTGATACCAAGCTGTCCGCGCAGTGCGTTGATCTTCGGCCAGAGCATGTCCAGTGCGATCATAAATTTGGCGCCGGAGTCGTTGATTTGATGCAACAGCTCGGTTTCCATGTAGAGCGGATTGGTCATGACCACGATACCGCCGGCCTTTAATACGCCCCAAAAAGCGATGACGGTTTGCGGAAGATTGGGAAGCATGATCGAAACGCGGTCGCCAGGTTGCAGGCCATGTTTCTGTAAATTGGCCGCAAGAATTTCCGAGAGCATAAGCAGTTTGCGATAGCTTAACTTATAATTGCGGAAGATCAGAGCATTGCGATTAGGATGGGCTGCGGCGGAACGGTCAAGAAATACATGCAGAGCTATTTCTTCATAATCAATATTGCGTGGTACTTGAGGGTCGTAGCTAGCATGCCAGGGGCGTTCGATGTCTTTCATGAATTTAACTTATGCAAAAGCTCAAGTTGAATTCTACAGCGCAGTGCCGATGAGCCAACGGGTTACGCTGGTCATAGGAACAGGCCGTAAAAAAAGGTTGTGTGCGAGCTGAGTTAGTACTGTTGCAAAATGATTCGGCTTCCACTACAACAAAAGCGTTATGAAAAGCAAGGTCATTTTCCTCATCGTCATGGTCTGGTTTGGAGTGTGCTTCTGGGAGGTTCCAGTCCAGTCCACTTCTGAGCTTCTGGACCTGGACCAGATGAGCGTTCCAAAAGCGCTGGATTATGCGCAGCCAAAGAGCTGGCTTGCTTTACCCGCCAATCCCAACAGGTTTGCTGTTGATGTTTTTTGGGTTTACCCGACTGTTCCAAGCGATAAAAATGTCTGGATTGTTAATCCGACGGGCAATGCTCATCGGAAAGCCGCGCATCATACGCTTGTTTCCGAAGCCAGTGTTTTTGACCACCATACGAATATTTATGCACCACTGTATAGACAAATGAGTATGGAGGGGCTTTCTTTGCGGGCTGCAAAGCGAGAGCTTTTGCTTCAGTACGGCGAAGACGACGTTTGGCGGGCGCTGCAATTTTATTTGGAGCATTACAATAAGGGAAAGCCCTTTATCCTTGCAGGACATAGCCAGGGCTCGAATATTTTGACCCAGATCGTCATGCACCATTGGGGAAAAACCGGTTTAGATAAACGATTGGTGGCAGGCTATTTAATCGGTTGGTCCATTACCAGGCAGGACTTGAAGCGTAACCCCGGAATGAAAATGTGCCGGTCTGCAAGCCAAACCGGCTGTTTTATCACCTACAACTGTGTTGCAGCCGGCCGACAGAAATATGCCCCCACTATTCTGACAGGAGCAATAGTAGTCAACCCCTTGTCTTGGCAAGTCGATACTACTTTTGTTCCCGCAGAGAAAAATTTGGGTGCGGTATTTTTTTCCGAGGATGGAAAAATGACCGTACGCCCGCATTTTACTTCTGCAAAAGGAGCCGGTGGCGGACTGGTTGTTGATCCTGCCGATCCATCACTTCTTGCCGCACCAACGGATATGTTTCCTGAGGGCGTGTATCATTACTATGATTACGCTCTGTTTTACGAAAATATCAAAGCAAATGCCTCGGAACGGATCAAAGCCTTTAAACAAAAGTAACTTCCGGTTTCCCTTCTCTACTTTCAGAGTACGTCTTCCGGATATGTTGTCCGGGCCGCGGTGTGGTAGCGGTCAAAATTTTTTATTACTTCAGTAACAGGATGTTTTGCATGAAATTTAAGTAATTTATTTCATTGGGAGGATCTGTGAGCGATTTAAGGAACGTTAGCGCGTTTATGGAAAAGCACTTCAAGCATTTCAACGCGCGTGAAACCCTGGATGCCGCCAAGGGATGGAAAAAACTGCTGGATAACGGCGGACATATGTTTTTGACCATGGCCGGCGCCATGAGCACCTGCGAAATAGGAATTTCTCTGGCGGAAATGATCCGTCAGGACAAAGTTCACGGCATAAGTTGTACCGCTGCCAATCTTGAAGAAGATATCTTTAATCTTTTCAATAATAAAGAATATAAGCTTGTCCCCAATTACCGGGATTTGACACCTCAGGAGGAGCTGGATCTTCGTGAATCCGGTTTTAATCGGGTAACGGATACGTGTATCCCTGAAACCGTGATGCAGGAGGTGGAGAAACACCTAGTCCTTATGTGGAAGCAGGCTGCGGAAAAAAACGAATCCAGATTTCCCTATGAATATTTTTATGATCTTCTGGATATTCCGGGTATTGAGGAGCATTTTCAAATTCCGCGCGAACATTCCTGGGTAGCTGCTGCCAAGGACAAGAAACTTCCTATCTTTACACCAGGTTATGAAGACTCCTCTTTAGGAAACAAATTCACCGCATTGGTCATGGAAGGCAGGCTCCCGCATCACCATGCCATCCGAACAGGCACGGAACAAATGCAGTTTTTGGCGGAATGGTATCTGGAACATACGGAGCGGGACCTGCCCATTGGGTTCTTTCAGATCGGCGGAGGCATTGCCGCAGATTTCGCCATTTGCGTGGTGCCTCTGCTGATTCAGGATCTGAACATTGCGGATACGCCGTTGTGGCAGTATTTCGCCCAAATCGGCGATTCCACCACGTCCTACGGTTCTTATTCCGGAGCAGTGCCCAACGAGAAGATCACCTGGTATAAACTGGCACCGCATACGCCAAGTTTTATGATTAACTCGGATGCATCCATCGTTGCACCGCTGATTTTTGCTTACGTGCTGGGAAAATAGGACGCTTTCCGGATTTTTTGCAACTATCCGGAAAAGGTCCGTTGTCCGGATCGCTGGTTATTTTTCCAGACTCTTGGCCATCTGTTGCCGTAACCCCGACATGATCCTTTCTGCCTGACTGTCGCCGCTTCCGTATGTTGTCAGCTCGCCGACAGTCAGAGGTTTTTCAATCTGAATGGTGATTTTGGCGGGAAGGATATACGCGCGTCCCGGCGGCAGGGCCTGGTGCGTGCCTCGTATCAGGACAGGCGCTACCGGTACGGGATGTCTGGCAAGAATACGCCCGAGTCCGGATTGAAATTCCAGCAGTTCACCGCTTCGCGAGCGCATTCCTTCAGGGAACCAGACCAGATGACGTCCGCGGCAGAGGGCAGCTGCGCCCAAAGCCATGCTGGCTGCGGGTTTGCGAACAGCATCAATGGGAATTGCCTGGGCCGTACGGGAGAAAAAACTCAGGAAAGCATTGGCAAAGGCGGCGCCGGTCCAGGCCGCGAAGTTGGTTTTTTTGAGAAAAGTAAAGGGCAGGGCGGCAACCAGGACCACAGGATCAAGATAACTCAGGTGGTTGGGGGTTAGAACCAGATTCTCCCGGCTTTGGAGGTGTTCAATACCGCGTATTTCCAGCCTGAAAAACAAACAGATGAGCCGACCGATGGTGGCATGAAGGGCGTGATAGAAAAAGAGCCGCCATCCACTCGTCGGCTCGAGCCATTGTTTCATGGAGTCGTCAAGATAGGTCTCCGGGGCGCCAATGGGATCAATATATGTTGTCGGTCCAGTAGTCGCCTGGGAAGCTATCCGCAGAAGATCCCTTACTGTGGCAATGGAGGCGATCTGGGATTCATTCAGCTCCACCCCCGTGGTTTTGCTCAATTCCATGGAGAGCCGCAGCCATTCCAGCGAATCAACACCCAGGTCTCCTGCAAGCTCCGCATCAGGCGTCAGACGCCGTTTGGGAAAAAGCCTGGCCAGCAGTTCCCAGGAGGCAGCGGCTGTTCTGTTTTGCAGTAGCCGGCGGTCGGCCGTATTCATTTCCTGCAACGGAAGCGGTCCGAGGTCCAACTCGGATTGCCCTTCCATGGCGCGTTGGAATTGACTGGCCAGCTTGTGGCGCTGAATTTTTCCTAGACGCGTACGCTCCAGCCTGTTCATACTGACGACGACAAAGGAGGGCCGTTGGTAGGAAGGCAGAGCAGATGCACTGTCCCGTACGCCTCGTTTTACAGCCTCTTCGGGATTCAGCCCGGCCTCACGTATCGCCACGAAGTCAGGAATGGCCAGCGTCGCAAGGGCGCCCTGATGCTCAATCACGCCGCTTTCTTTGATAAAAGGGTGGCTGTCCAGAGCTTGTTCCACGATTTCGGGTTGAACGTTTTCTCCATTCTTTGTGACGATCAGGGTGGACGCACGTCCGTTCAAAACAAGCCAGTCGTTTTCCAGGCGAGCAAGGTCGCCTGTCCGGAACCAGCCGTCTGGTGTAAAGGTCCCCGTGCTTGTTTCAGGAAGGTTCAGGTAGCCCTGAAACACACCCGGACCTTTTACCCAAAGCTCGCCGAAGGTTTGTTCTTGACCCGCCAGATCCATTTCGTCCGAAGGCGTTAGAGGCGCAATTTGCAGCTTCACCCCTTCGAGGGCTTTACCCACGCTGTCCAGTCTTCCCGATCCAGGAGGGTTGACGGTCAGTATGGGGGATGTCTCCGTAAGACCGTATCCAATGGCGACTTTCCAGCCTAATGCTTCCATGCCGTACGCCAGTTTTGGATCCAGCGGTGCCCCCCCGCACGCCATAATGCGCAGGCTTGGGCCTATTTTTTCATGCAGTCCGCGGAGCAGTGTTTTACCTATATAGCGGTTGAAACGACGCCGCGTGAAGCCGCTGAGGGAAATGAGTATTCGTGCAATACGGCCTGCAGGCCAGCCAAGACCGTCTATCTGGCTCATAACGCCCGCATAAAGTGCTTCGTACAGACGAGGAACGCCGATGACGATGCTGGCCTGGCCTTGCTTGATGGCCCGGACCAATTCGGAACCCACCAGCGCGTGAGGGAGTATCAGGCTCACTCCCAGGCTGAAGGGGGTAAAAATGCCAACAACGAACGGATAGACATGGTGCAGGGGCAGAGGCAGCAATAACCGGTCGTTGTCTTTGACCAGTCCGGTCTTGATAATGGCCTGTTGCTGAAATGCCAGGTTCGCGTGTGTCAGAGGTACGCCTTTGGGCAGTCCGGTGGTGCCGGACGTGTAAAACAATGCGGCAGAATCCTCAGGCCTGATTTTTTGCGGTTTTGGCCCTTTGGGACGCAGCAGAGAGCGCCAGGAAGCCTTTCCGGATTCCTGGTCTGTAAAATAAACAGGCAGATCGCAGCTGCCCAGGGCATCACATATCGCTTGTTGCTGCGGTTCGTTGGCAAACAGCAAACGCGGATGGGCATCGGTAAGGGCGTGTGCCAGCACGTTTCCTGAAAATTGCGGATCAAGCGGTAAAATCGTCGCTCCTGACAGAAGAACGCCTGCCACCAGAACAATTGACTGCCAGCGGTTTTCGGCAAACAATCCAACCGTATCGCCAGGTCCTATGCCTTGTTCGACAAGCCCGGAGGCAAGGTCTCTTACAAGAGTGACAAACTGCGCGTATGTCAGCGACTGGGATGAATCTTCTTCAAACCAGAGCAGACATTGCTTATCGCCCAGCAGTTCGAGGGACTGTATCAGTTCCTGGATTGTCCGAAAATTTCGTTGCATGTTTTTTCCTGTGAAGCGAACAAAACTTTGCCGCCAGCATACGTTGTTGCTGCGAAAAAAGCGAACTGAACAGTGTGTTATACGTTAAGCGGACGCGCGCGGAATGCCGGTGACGATTGCAACGGCTTTGATGCCTTTTTTCTCGCCGGTGAATCCCAGTTTTTCTTCCGTAGTGGCCTTGACGTTCACTACCCCGGGATCAACTCGCAGCAAGGTGGCGACGCTTTTGCGGATCTGTTCGCGCCATGGAGAGATTTTGGGGATCTGCGTGATGATGGTCAGGTCCGCGTGGGCGGGTTCGAATCCGGCCTGATACATTTTTTCGAGCACTTCGTTGAGCAGAATGGCACTGGAAATATTATCGAATTGCGGATCGTTATCCGGGAAAAGAGCGCCTATGTCTCCACCGCAGAAGCAGCCGAGAAGGGCATCGGCTAAGGCATGCAGCAGAACGTCTCCGTCAGAGTGAGCCTTGACGCAGGGACCATTTGGGATCGGTACGCCACCGAGCCGAAACTCGCGAGCGTCCTTTGTCTCCGGCCCGGTAAAACGGTGTACGTCGTATCCCCACCCTACACGGGGTACAATTACCTGAGATACGTTCGGCTCACATGCGACGAGGGGATCGAGGAGTTCAAGATCGGAAGCATTAGTGATTTTGATATTGTTTTCCTCCCCAGGAATGACGCGTACGCTGCCGTTGATCGCCTCCACCATGGATGCGTCGTCGGTGACGTCCAGCTGATTCTCATTGACGAACGCATGCGCTTCAAAAAGCAAGTCCAATTTGAATGCCTGCGGTGTCTGAATGGCACGAAGTTGCGAACGGTCGGGGGTGCCTTTAACTTGTTCTTCGGAAACTTCTTTGACGGTGTCCGTCACGGCTATGCCGGGGATCACCGCGTCGGCGGTCCCAAGCGCGTCTGCAAGGTTTTGGGCCAGAGCCGCGCTGAAAAAGGGCCGGGCCGCATCGTGGATAAAAACATGCGTGCAGTCCGGAGGCAGAGCCACAAGTCCGCGTTGCACGGAATCCTGGCGGCGTTCCCCTCCTACCACTGCGAGCCAGGGCAGTCCAAGACCGTCTTGGTTATCAAGTTCGATTACCATTTCCTGAGCCGCAAGGAATTCCTTTTCCGGAAAGACAAAAATAAGCCCGGTGATCACAGGAACACGTGCAAAGGTCAGCGCACTGTTCCAGAACAATGGTTTCCCCTGGTAGTTGAGAAATTGTTTTTTGTCTTTTACTCCGGCTTGAGCCAGGCGGGTTCCCTGTCCTGCGGCCAATATGACAGCCCATAAATTCATGCGCGTTGCTCCTTGCTTCAATTTCCGTTTTTTTTGTAGGAATCAAGGCTTACTGTCAACCGACATACCAAGGAGCTGCATCTGCGCTGAGTAAGATACGTTGCGGCTTGTATAGGAACACATAGTGCTGTTTTTAAAAATTACCTTGCAAAACAATGAAATGATGTTTAAAAATATAGTTTGGAATCAGAGTAGTCTCGCACTGTTTCAACCAAAACCCGGATCTGCCGTGGTGATAATGACCGATAAGGAGGTTCCAGAATGACACCTAAGATGAATGATGCGTTGAATGATCAAATCAAGTGGGAATTTTATTCCAGCTATCTGTATCTTTCCATGTCCGCCTACTTTTCTGATTTAGGCCTTTCAGGCTTTTCAAACTGGATGTGGTACCAGTCTCGCGAGGAAACCTTTCATGGAATGAAGTTTTATAAGTACGTGAATGAGCGTGGGGGACGCGTAAAGTTGTTGTCTATTGATGAGCCGATACATACGTGGGAATCGCCTCTGAATGTTTTTGAGGATGCCTTGGCTCATGAAAAAATTGTGACGGAACGCATAAATAATCTGGCCAATCTGGCAATTGAGCAAAAAGATCACGCAACGAATATCTTTTTGCAGTGGTTTATCACGGAACAGGTCGAAGAAGAAGATAGCTTTAATGAACTGCTGGGTAAACTTAAGCTTGTGGATGGCCGTGGTGAAGGCTTGTTCATGATCGACAAAGAGCTGGGGCTCCGCGTTTACACGCCAAGCACCACTGAAGTATTGGGTGGTTACGAATAAGTTTTTGACATTTACAGGGGAAATCTTCGGGTTTCCCCTGTCCTTCCTTTGCTGGTCTGAATCTTTCTTTTATCTTTAGTGCCCGTTTTCAATCCATAATGGTGGTATGGGGGGCAACTCCGGCTCTTCTTTTTTGGGCATTTTGGATTTGTTACGCGGAATCACCCACAGGTAAGCCTCTGCCTCTTGTTCGTCAATCTGCAACGACAGTCGAATAGTATTATCGTCGGGTAACAGGGTACAACGAACACCGTATTCCCTGTTGTCTTTTTTGATAGTCGGCGTTTCCGCACAGGCCGCGTATACGATACTGGCGTCAAAAGGCTGGTCATAGAGCAGGGAGTCCAGATAGTGACTACGTAAAGCGGCCAGTCCTGCAGAGCGTATTCTGGCTATTCCGATGGACTTATAGTCGGTTTCTTCCATGGGGGCCTGTGGCAGAGTGACGATGACCAGAAAAAATAAGCTGATGGCCAGCAGCCAGGCTATGATTGACTGATTTTTTTGTTTTTTTCTGAAACTGCTGCTCGCCCTGTCAAATGTGCCGATCATGGATTTGGAAAAAAAGGAATCAACAAAAGACAAGACGCCATTGATGGTGACTTTGAATAAAATAATCGGAATCAAGCTTGTCAGGATGATAAAAACGACGCCTAGCAGCAATTTCATAGGATATGTTGGTGTATTCTGTGTTGTAAAAAAAGGAAGACCGAAGCGTGTCGTTTCACGTCAGCGGTTGCCATTAAATTCCGATTGTTTTTTAGTATCATACGCAGGAATTCCGTAAAAAATGCTCTGGAAACAATTATGAGCAGGTTGCTTTCTTTCTGTCAATACGAGAATTTTGTGGCGTGGGAGGACGACGTTACAACACGTTTTTCAGAGATAGGGCATACAATGCCGCAATACGTTCCAGGTCAATGACATCAGACGGACCGTAGGGCTTGGGGGCGTTGCTCAGAGTGATATGACCGATCAGGTTGTCTGCAGAAGCCGTGTTATCCAATACGGGAACAGAGATAAGTCTTTTGGGCCCAAGGGCTTTTTTGACGCCTTGTTGCAGCGGGAAGGCATCAACTGGTTCATTGCTGCAAAATGTCTTCCCCTCGCGCAGAGTTTGCCCCCACGCTCCTGGGAGAGATGCTTTTGCTAATGATTCATGCCGATGCAAAGAAAAATGGCGCATGGTGGCATGGTTAAGGGCAGGAAGACAAACTGTCTGACTTTCAGGATCTATCCAGCAGGCGAATGCCTGCACACTTCCAGTTATTGTAGCCGCTGCCTGAGCAACATGCAGTGTATAATTCTCGGGTGAGGAGCTTTCCAGTAGTTGTTTTGTTAGTCTATACAGGATTTTATCAACTTTTGTGATTCTTCGTAGTGCAAGTTCTGTTTCCCGGTATTTAGCTGCTTCTCTGTTATATTTTTCAGTGGTATAAGCATTATTTTTCTGAGCAGCATTGAGCTGTTGTGTCATTTCTTGAATGTGTACTTCCAGCTTTATTTGAGAAGCCTGTTGATCTTGCAATGTATTTTGTATGTCTTCCATGGTACGTCTGTTCCAGGCGTAGAGTTCAAAACTTTCCAATTGCTGCGCGCATGCGTGGAGTAAAATGGTAAAAAGGTTTATGGAGCTGTCTGAAATCGAAATGCGTTCCTGTCCGAGAACTCCTATAAAGATACCCCTGATGCGAGAAAGAGTCGCAAGAGTGTGGATAATCAAAGTTTCTTTACGAGTCGTAGCAGTAGTTACATGCGGTTTGTTTCTGCTGAGACACCAGGCAAAAGTACCTTCTTCAATCATACGTTCGACTTCATCGTTAATAAAAGAAAAGTCCTCTTGCTGCTGACACAAGGCGGGAACAAAGTTTGAATCGTTTTCATTGACCAGAAAAAAAGCAAGAGCCTTGAATTTGAAAAGACTGCGGATTTTAATTGATGTTTCCTGGAGGATGGGGATGGGGTCTGTCAGTTTGTTCAGGCTTGTCCCAAAAGTCCGAAGACCTGCGGCAAGTTCCATTGCATCAAGTGCCTGCTGTTTTTCTGACGAAAGATGGCGGACCTGTTCTTCCAGAAAGCGAATGCGTTCTTCCGGTGTCATGGCGCTGATCTCTCAGTAATAAACACCCCGGATATGGCCAAAGCCTGCTTTTCGGCCTGAGTTGCCACGGGCTCCAGAGTGGCAGTGGGAAACCCCAGAGATTCCCACGCTTCATGCGCCAGGGCAGGAAAAAAAGACGGTTTGATGGTTGCGGTATCAATGGCAAGGGTTAAAATGTCGGCCAAATGGACGATGGCCGGTTCCAGCGTAAGCTCGGACTGCATGGGGTCGTGGTGAAAACTGGCAATGACGGCAATTGCCTTGGGAACCATCCAATCTTCGAGGAGCATTTTTCCCACAAGGGTATGGTCAAACCCCAGAATATGCTGCTCAGCCTGGTAGTCAGGTACGTTGTGTTCGAGAGCATATTCCTGGATGCGAACATTCTGTTTTGGGGCTGCAATGGCAATGGCCAGTTTCCCGATGTCATGCAATAGTCCGGCGACAAAGAAACGTTCGATGGTTACACCAGGCAGAAGTTGCGCAAGAAGTTTTGAAATACAGCCGCAAAGGATGGCATGTTTCCAAAAATGATTTGAGGATTCTGCAGGAATGACAAATTGTTTAAAAAAGGTATGAACGGAAATACCGAGAATGAGCGTGTTCAACTCCTCTGCGCCCAGAACCGAGACCGCCTGATACATATTGTCGATATGCGAAGGAAACGCATAAAGGGGACTGTTTACCAGTTCAAGCAGCGTGGTCGATAGTGATGCGTATGAGGAAATGGTTTCAGCTACCTTGGTGGCGGATCGCTGGGGCGTATTGAGTAATTCGCTGATACGAAAATACGCTTCAGGAAATGGATTGGCTGCATGTATCTGGTGAACTATTTCCTCGGGAGTAATTGTCTCTGTAATTGTGGAGGCTGGAGATTTTTTATCAGTGGTTGAAATTACGAATAGTGGAAGGTCATTGCCATTCGCAAGGTGCTGTACAGTTCGTTTGAGACCCAACCGATAGATTTCGCTTATGGCTTTATGGGTGAGGTCGAAATTGATAATGTATTTGCTGACGTATTCATCACTCATGTTGAACAGTTCGGGATCAACATCTAGCAAGTTCATTGTATTGTTAGAGTGTTGAGGCACTCCATGGATATTGGCTTCTGAAACACCCCACATCTTAAGAGTACGCAGCCTGCTATGGGTAAGCTCCGAGCCCTCTCGAAACAGAAGCCGTCCCTGCGGACTTGTCAGGTCTTCGGCCAGGACCATGCCTGGTTCAATATCTGGTGTTTTTACTAAGCCCATTCGCGCTCCCAGTTGGTGCAAAAATTGAAAAAATCTTATATTCCAAGGAGGTTATTTTGTATTATCGTGCAATAAAAAAGCAAAAGACAGTGGCAGAATCGGTCCATAAGGGCTTAAGTATTTGCAATAAAACAGGTGCATCCTCGGAATTGAAAAGTGAAGATTTTTTTGATTCAACTAATATGATGGAGCAAAATTCCCCACAGTATTTGCCCATACGTTGATTGAATCAGCAAACTATTACATTCAACATATATTGAAAATAATTGAACTGCAAGCAGTGCTTGTGAATGAGGCATGTACTACTGAGGATTATTGAGTGTTCTAGATACATTCTTCCAAAATTTCATCATATTGCGTTTCTAATCATTACAAATAACAAGATAGTTGTGTTGTTTTTACATAGTTGTTTCTGTGTAAAAAATGTAGGTTCATCCCTACATGAGTGAGGTTGTTGTACTTGTTTTATTTTGGGAGAATAGTATGGCGAGACCATGCTTGAAGTCGACAGCGAAAACTTTTAGACTTTGGATATGTTGGAAACACTTCTGGAAATTAGTGGATTGACCACCAATATCTGGTTGCCGGAGGGGCCCGTGGCCGCCGTGGATGCTTTTGATCTGCGCCTCAGCCATGGGGAAATCTTGGGCGTTGTCGGCGAATCCGGATCGGGAAAAACTATGCTGGCTTTATCCATTCTAGGGCTTATTCCCAGCCCGCCAGCGGAAATCAGCGCAGGCCGCATTCTTTTTGACGGTATTGATCTTCTGGCGCTCTCGGAGGCCGGGTTGAATGCGTTGCGGGGAAGAAGAATTTCCATGGTGTTTCAGGAACCGATGACTTCGCTCAACCCCGTTTTACCTGTGAGCGAACAGCTGGAAGAGGTTTATCTAAGGCACCTGCGTATGAGCAGACGGGAGGCAAGCCAGGCAGCAAAGGAGTTGCTTGCTCAGGTTGGTATTCCGTCCCCTGAACGCTGTATGCGGAGTTATCCGCACGAGTTGTCCGGCGGTATGCGGCAACGTGTTGTCATTGCCATGGCCCTGGCATGCGAGCCCGATCTGGTACTTGCCGACGAACCTACCACTGCTCTGGATGTGACCATTCAGGCCCAGATACTCAGGCTTTTGCGGCGTCTTTGCCGCGAAAAAGAGGCTTCGGTGCTGCTGATTACGCACGATCTCGGCGTGGTGGCCCAGACCTGCGAACGAGTGGTGGTGATGTACGCGGGGCGCCTGGTGGAAAGTGCGCGCGTGGAAAACATATTTCGCACTCCCATGCATCCGTATACGCAAGGGCTGCTGCAATCGCTTCCTTCCCTGAAACGCATCGGGCTTTCCTCGTCCGGACGTATTGCCCCCATACCGGGTACGGTTCCTTCTTTGAACGAACGTCCTTTCGGTTGTGCGTTTCATCCGCGCTGCCCCAGAGCATTTGCGCCGTGTTCACATGATGTGCCGCCACTCTTTGAGCCTGAAGCCGGATGTCAGGTGCGCTGCTGGCTTTATAACTGAGTCAATAGTTTATTTATGTTTTCTTCTCGCCAAAACAAACAGCTTGTTTCCTGGGAAAAGCGCTTTGCGGATTTTTTTCATCCGGCCATTCAGGTCAGGGGGCAGCGTTATTTTCAACAGAAACGCGTTGAGCTGGCTCTGGCCACAGAGACTGATATCGACGCGTATGTGAATGGTACGCAGGAATATGACGTCAGTCTGACGGACAGTTCCGGTACGGGAAAACATTTCAAAGCCTATTGTGATTGTCCTCACTTTCAAAGCGGCAACAATTGCAAACACCTTTGGGCAGCGATTCTCGCTGCCGACGCGCAGTTGCGCAAAGCAGGGCCGTTGCGTGATGACCTGGAAGAGTATGAACCCGGCCTGAACCCTGTGAAAACCTCCTGGAAACAATTGCTGTTTCCCGAGGAGCAGGATGCAGGCGCAAACCCCTGGGAGGGTGCGCCTGGACAGTACATGCTGCGTTACGAATTGGAGGTTACGGACGGAGAGGTCAGGCTCTCGGCGTTAAAAAACAAGGTCAACAAAGACGGCAATCTGGGGCGACAGGTCACGGTAGTTGATCCGCAGCTTTTGCAGCAGCCCGATCTGCCGTTAATGGACAGAACGATTATTGAGGGCTTGGAGGCTCTCTACTATAAAACCGTGAACGGCGCGTGGTATGGGCGGACTTTTTTCCCGGGAAAGAAATTTGAAAAGTATGTCCTGGATTTTTTCAGCCTGAAGACACTGCTCCCCCAACTGGCGGCGACTGGACGTTGCCGGGTTTTTCAACAAGGTAAGCTGATTGCCGACCCGCTGCGTATGGGGGCGCCGGAACAGGGAAATCTGGAATTCGAATTGCTGGAGGAAGCGGATCCGGAAACACTGGTTTACGCACCCGTTATCAGACTTGGAGATGACCGGTTCGAGATGAATGGATCCGTGTTATTTTTCAAGGCATCTCCTTTGTATTTTATCCATGAAAGCGGCTTGTATTATCTGCCTGGAGTCCATTTTGACCGGATTATTGCCCTGCGCGGCAGCGAATACCGGATTCTGGTTCCAAAGAATGAGATAAAAGAATTTTTTCGCCTCCTTGAGACGCAGAGACAACCAGCCGCCATGGTCGTCCCCGAGGATCTTGCTCCCACCCTGCAGACCAATATCCGACCAGAACCGTGTCTGGAAGTGGAACTGTCAACCGTGGATACAGCCGCGGCCCTGCTCTTTGACTATGCCGGAGCCGAAATTGCCTATGTGGATCAGCGGGACTGGATTCTGGATCTTGATTCCTGGCAGCGAGTCGCACGGCACAAAAATGAAGAAAATGCTTATGCCAAGCAGCTGGAAGACGCGGGCTTTGAATTGCGGGGGCCGATGTTTGTCTCTGTGGAAGATGAAAGTCCGGAGGCTTTGGACAAGCTGATTGCTCTGGCAGCTCAGGGATGGCGGATGCGCGGCCGGGATAAACGTCCGGTTCAGGTCGGCAGGGTGTCTCGCCTGCGCGTATCGTCGGGCAAGGATTGGTTCGATGTGGAAGGGCAGCTGGAGTTCGGCGAGTTGATTGTTCCCTTGCCACAGGTGATACGAGCTTATTTGCGGGGGGAACGTCAGATTCTACTCTCCAATGGAGATACGGGATTACTGCCCGCGGACTGGCTCGAACGCAATGCCCGTCTTTTGCAGCTGGGGGACAGAGGTAAAACTAAAGATGCGGAGTTGCATTTTCATTCCGCTCATGCCTTGTTGCTGGATGATCTGCTGGAGGAGGTTGAAGAGTGCGAGACTGACCGCGATTTTCTTGATCTGCGTCAACGGTTGCATGCTTTTAACGGGATCAGCCCCCAGGATCCGCCACAGGGGTTTCGCGGGGAGTTGCGCCCGTACCAGCGGGAGGCTCTGGGGTGGTTTGATTTTCTCGCCGGCTTTGGTTTCGGCGGGGTGTTGGCCGACGACATGGGCCTGGGCAAGACCATTCAAACTCTTGCTCATCTGCTTAAAATTAAAAATAATGGCGTACACGCGCCCGCTTTGGTTGTCGCGCCTACCTCTTTGCTCTTTAACTGGCGTGAAGAAGCCGCACGCTTTACTCCAGGCCTGCGGGTGATGTCCTATGCCGGGACAAAACGTGAAGATCTTGCAATGGATATTCCCGCGTATGATCTGGTGCTGACTACCTATGGTTTGCTGCGCCGCGATGTACAGATCCTGCGGGAGATAGAATGGGAGTATGTCATTCTGGACGAGAGTCAGGCTATTAAAAATCCGGACTCCCAAACTGCCAAGGCCGCACGGGTCTTGCAGGCACGCCACCGTCTGTGCATGACCGGAACTCCAGTGGAAAATCGTTTGGACGAACTCTGGTCCCAATTTCAGTTTCTGAACCCGAACATGCTTGGTTCGCGCAAAAGTTTTGAAAGCCGTTTTATCAAGCCCATTGATCAGGGCGACGACGCTTCCAGTGACATCCTCTGCCGGACAATCAGACCGTTTATGCTACGCCGTACGAAAGATGCCGTTGCCAGGGATTTGCCGGAAAAACAGGAGTTTCCGCTGTTGTGCGAAATGACTCCGGCCCAGGCTAAGGTGTACGCCCGAATGCGTGACCATTACCGGAGCGAGGTTCTTGCAAGTGTGGATTCCGTTGGCCTGGAGCGTTGCAAAATAAAGGTCCTGGAAGGCTTATTGCGGTTGCGCCAGGTGGCCTGCCATCCGGGTCTGGTAGGAGAACCTAAGGCGGGTTCCGGAAAACTGGAAGAGTGCATCCGGCTTTTAGGTTCGGTTTTGCGCGAGGGGCATAAGGTATTGATTTTTTCCCAGTTCACCAGTTTTCTCGAAATTATCCGTAAGCGACTTGAAGAAGAGCGTATTGCCTATCTGTATCTGGACGGAGGAACGCCTCCAAAAGAACGCGAACGGCTCGTATCGACGTTTCAGTCTCAGGCAGGTCCGCCGGTTTTTTGTATCAGTTTGAAAGCCGGAGGAGTGGGGCTTAATCTGACGGCGGCTGATTATGTGTTCATCATGGATCCCTGGTGGAATCCGGCGGTTGAAGCCCAGGCCGTGGACAGGACGCATCGGATCGGGCAGGTAAAGAAAGTCTTTGCCTATCGTTTGATCAGCGTAAACAGCATTGATGAAAAAGTGCTCCGTTTGCAACAGGACAAACGAAAGCTTGCGGGACTGCTCGAACAAGAGGCCACATCGGCCATCACCAGCCTTACACGCGAAGATCTGAACGTATTGTTTTCGTGAAGCTTGTCTGTGGCTAATGGCACTCCGTACGGAGACGAAGTTCCAGATCGCGTTTCAGCATTTTGGATATCAGAAAACTATCCACAATGATTTGTCCGACATAAAAAACAATAATTGGAAAAATTGCCAACGGATGGTGGCTGGCATAACTCAACGACCAGAGTGCGACAGAAAGCGACATGGGTTTTTCCGAAGTGATCAGAAAAAATGAACGTTGCTGCAACTGATCCAGTGCCAGCCATTTTTTGGCGACCACCATTGCCAGGCCGAGCATCATGATATGCAGTAAAACGCTCGGGGTCACAATTGAAATGATGTCATGCAGGGTAATGGCCCGCAGCAATGCCGACTCTTTTGAACACGAAAGGTAGACGAGGGCGGTTATGCACAACATGGGCAGGTAGCGGTTCACGGTTTTCAATCTGTCCACAGAACAGGGGGAAAGCCTTCTGATCAGCTGGCCTATGCCCACGGGTAAGAAAAGATAAAAAAACAGCTTCTGCAAGACTTCGAATTCGCTTACAGGCGAATCGGCTCCGAGCCAGATGCTGAGATTCAAAGGAATGCTGACAAGTCCGATGACATTAAGCCCGGTCAAAAGGATGATGGCTGTGAGCGGATCTCCCCCGGCACTGGCGGCCATGGCCATGGCTGCTTCCAGTGAATTGGGAAAACTGCACATCAGCAGAAATCCGACTTTATGATCAGCAGTCAGGTTGAAGATATTCACCATGACAAAGGCCATCAAAGGATAGACCACGATGGCCACCACAGCTCCTCCCAATAGCAGCTTCAGATATTTCCTGATTTTTCCGGCCTGGGAAAAATCAATTTTCATGCCCTGGCTGATAAATATCAAAGCCACGAAAATAGTGTTGATATCGAAATGTTTTGTAGTAGAGGTAGATATGGGAAGCTCAATGGCTAGAATAATGGCTCCGATTATTGCCAGGAGCAGCAGATTATGATGTACGAAATCTTCCAGGGTTGCAGCGATGCCTGCAGGGCTGACATGCATACGGCCTCCAGTGAGGTGCGTGTGATCGTTATAAAAAATCTTGATAACTGGCTTTTTTCCAGAAACACCGATGTACAAGTCATTGGCCAAAAAGGCAAATGCAAAGGACAGGAAGGATGGAGAAGATATCTTTCGAAGGACCGGCCGTCATCGTAACTGATATGGGAGCTTCACGCCGTTTTTATGAAACACTGCTGGGGCAGGAAATTCGTTTCAGCGTTGGAGACGATTACGTTCATTATGCCACCGGTTTTTCCCTCTGGCTCGATTCTAGCGCTTCCCGAATGATTTTTGGAGAAACAGCAGCATCTGAGCCCGTGCAGCAAAGGATGCCCGGGCGGGAACATTTTGAACTGTATTTTGAAACAGCCGAACTGGACGCCGTATGGCAAAGACTTACGTCAGAGGGCTTGCCCGTTGTGCATGAGATTCGAACCCAGCCATGGGGGCAGCGCTGTTTTCGCGTAAGGGATCCGGAAGGGTATCTTGTTGAAATAGGTGAGCCCATGTCCGTGGTGGCAGGGCGTTTTTTGTCACAAGGGTTTTCTGTCGCGGAAACCGCTAAAAAAACGATGTTGCCGGAATCCATGATCGAAGCCATCCGGGACGAAACACTACAGTAATTTAAATTCGTCAGGTATTGGCGGCATTGCTCCGGCATGGGCGCACACGTAGGCAGCCAGTTTGTTGGCGTGTTGGCTTATGGCCTCCGGACTGTGTTGGAGCAGCATTCCCAAGGCAATGGCCGCGGTAAATGCATCCCCAGCGCCGATGGTATCCGCCACCTTGGTCGGAGTGCCCGGATGTTCGACCAGTGCGTCCGGCGTGAGGATCATGCTGCCGTGCCGTCCGCGAGTGAGTGCAATCAGTTTGAGCTTGTAGCGTGACAACAAGGCGTTTAGCTGCTCGCAGTCGTTTCCGTGCAAGTCCAGGAGTTGGGCAAGAATATACAGTTCGTCGTCATTAAGCTTCAGGATGTCCGACTGCTTCAAAGATGCTTCAATTAGTGGCGGATTGTAGAAATCCTGCCTCAAATTAAGATCAAAAATGCGTAAAGAATCTGCTGGAGCAAGCTGCAGGAATTTTTGAATCGCTTTACGGGTTATTGCGGAGCGTTGCGCCAGGCTGCCGAAACAAATTGCCCGTACGGAAGCGGCGGTCTCAGTCGCAGCCGGGTTGAGTTGCAGATTATCCCAGGCCACAGCATCGGGAAATTCGTAGTTTGCGACTCCATCGGCGTCCAATTTTGCAAGAACATAGCCTGTCGGGTGCTCCGGATCTTTGCTGATGGCTGCTGTTGGCAGCTTCCTTTGCTCGAGAGCTTGTAAAGTTCGCAGCCCCCGCTCATCACTGCCTACAGTTGAAACAGGAATGCCGCACCCCCCCAGCATGGTAACGTGGTAGGTGAAATTAACTGGAGCACCGCCAAGCTCTTCGGATGTTTCCAACACATCCCAAAGAACTTCACCGATTCCAGCAACAAGTATCGGACTGGAGTTCTTTCCCGTTTTCATAGTACCTCACAACAGAGTTAACTTCGTAAGAAGTGAACTGGAACAGGCCTTTTTGTCAAGAAAAGAGTCTTTTTGATTTTTGAAGCATGTTGTTAAGTCATGTCGAAAGAGAGTTGTCTGTACCAATAGCTTTGAATTAGAACAGGATTGATTGCATTACTAGTTTGGAAAGTCGTTTTGCTTCCTGTCATGACGTTAATTTTTCTTTACAAAAATGATTCAGTAAAATAATATTTATAAGGAAATTTTTTGATTTGGGAGATGGGTTATGGAATACGTAATTTCTGGTGTTGTCGTCATAATGATCTTTGCAATCGCCGTCATTCTTGTGCAAAGAGGTAAGATGGATGCGAATGAAGGGCAGAGTGAGCTTGAAGAGCAACGAGCCAAAGCCGCAGGGAAAGTGCTGACGTTATCAAAAAGGCTCGAAATTACTAAAGCGCGTGTAGACATCCTTGAAAAGCAGATCGCCGACCGTAACGAAGAGATTCGCGTATTAAAATCTCAGGTTACAGAAGAAGAACGTGCTGGAAAATTATTTTAATGAAGATTGACTGTCTGTTTTTGTAAGTATTTTAAAAATATCGATGAATATTTTTCTTAAAATGAAATAATAAACTTTTACCATTAGTTTTACTTTTCTAGGTATAATGTTAATATAATAGGTCAATGTAATATTTTTTTATTCAGTTTATAAAGTTTGTAATAAGAATGATGTTATTTTGTAGTACTTATATGTGTATATTACATATCTCCCTAGGTCAAATCTAGTCTGTAAAGTATTTTTTTTGTTTTTGTGTTTATTTCAAGATAAAAACCATTGTTAATAATCTTCGCCGTGGTTGTGAGGCAACTATGCGTACCTTATTTAGTACACTCGTAATCCTGTTGTTTTTTTGTTTTTGTATCGTCCCCTTGTCCTTTGCAGGTGAAACGTGTGAAGCCATTTGTCAGAATATAAAAGCCTCGAAGGCTGGATCAAGCACTTCAATGGATTGTGCTGAGCTATGTCACAATATTGATTTGAATGTCGTACCAACTGCGGCAGCGTTGTGTAAACGATCAATAAGAAAAGTCAGTGACTACGATTTATGCACTGAATTGGTTCTTGACCTTCTGCTACGCTGATTTCGCTATTTTTTGATATTAATTTTATTATTTTTACGAAATATATTTTTGGTAACCTTTTTACGTTTAAATGCGTCTGTATTGCTGAGTTATCAGGCTAAAAATAATGTGGGGGGTGACGGGGTGTGATCTGATTTTCTTGTTTTTGTACGTTTCTGCAGTATGTAGTGGTCGTGTAATGCTTTATATTTTTAGGGATTGCATACTGCCAGAATCAAGCCGCAAGTGAGGATGCTTATATGTATCAAATCGTAACCTATGAAAAACCGCAGCTTGTCCTTTGCCCCTCCTGTCACACTTTATTCGAAGCCCGCGGACGCTATGCTCTGGACCCTAATAGCAATATGCCGTTGTGTACACGTTGCTTTTCCTTGATCGATTATCGTCAGAGCGAAGTTGTCAGCAGGGATTGGACGCGTTTTCATCCCTGATTTGATGCGTATTCCCATTTCCAGGTTAAACCGCGTTGCCTGTTTTAGTTTTTGGATATTACGATAAGGCCTGTTTTCATCTTTTGTCTGTAAAGATCTTAAGTTTGAAATACTCCCGCCGAAAAGAATACTATTCCCGATTTTCAAGATAAAATTTTAAGAAGCTCTGGTTCTTCTATTTACAATTCCTGGAAAAAGTCTTATTTTTTTCTAGGATATGTCTTTATAAGGAGTATGGTGATGCTGTACATATTCTCAATATTTGCTGTTCTTGTACCTTTTGGTAGCATCCTGTTCCTGTTGTTTCAAAAAAAATATGTTGCTGAAAAAAAACAGCTGGAAGTTGAACGAAAACTTTTCCAGGTGCGGAGCGAGGTGCAACATCTTATTAAGCGTGTGGAGGCCGGCCGGGATTCCTTAGACATGCTGGAACATCGCATTGCCGAACGCAACCATGAAATCAGACTTCTCAAGGAAGATCTGGTTGTCCAGGAACGACAGGAGCGTTTGGCTGAGGCTGTAGGCTGGTGATTTTCTGATCATCCATAAAATAGGTACTTGTTTGTTAACCTATTTCAGGACGGGACATGAAAATAAAAACGGCCGGGGTTTTGCCCCGGCCGTTTTTATTAGCTGGCTTGTTTTGCAGCCGCCAGGACGGCTTCGTAGTCAGGTTCGTTAGTCACTTCTTTCACCATTTGTACGTATGTAACGATTCCTTTAGTATCAATGACGAAAATACAACGAGCGAGAAGGCGCAATTCCTTAATCAAAACTCCGTACCCCTCTCCAAAAGAAGCATCTTTGTGGTCGGAAAGAGTCTGGACTTTATCGACGCCACCAGCACCACACCAGCGTTTTTGTGCGAAGGGTAAATCCATACTAATGGTCAAAATTGCGATATTGTCGCCCAGTCCGGCAGCTTCATTGTTAAATCTTTGCGTTTCCAGGTCACAGACGGGAGTATCCAGCGAGGGTACGCTGGAGACGATCAGTACCTTGCCTGCATAGTCGGCGAGTTTTTTAGGTGCCAGGCCATTATCCAGAAGGGTGAAGTCCGGGGCTTTATCTCCGGCTTTGATTTCATTTCCTAGAAGGGTTAACGGAGCACCCTGAAAAGTGATCACTCCTTGTCTTTCTGTCATAGCAATTCTCCTTGAAAATCAGTTTTAAAATGCGAAGCATTCAAAGGTAGAACATGTCGTGTTTTACCTGAGAAATAAGAAGTTCCGTACAAATGGCAAGGCTGAGTTTCAGTACAAGTTTTTTGCTCAGTACGGATTCAACTCAGATTGGTATACGTCATGAAGAATTCAGGGTCTATTGGTAAGATAAAAAAGTTTTGTTGAAAATGCTTTTTTTAATTATCGCAAAAGTCGTTGAAGGGGCAGGAGGATTTTTTTAAGAAAGTCAGCAAAGGATATACGTCGGCGCAGCAAACTTAATTCGGATTACATTTTACAGCTTTCCGATGCCAGGTGTGAAGGTAATCCGTTCGGAGAGTATGCTTTTTTAGAGGTTGGGAGGGTAAAGAGGAAGTTACTTCCTTTGCCTTCCTCGCTTTCAACCCAGATTTTTCCCCCATGGTGTTCGATTATATGCTTGCAAATGCTTAAACCGAGCCCAGACCCTTTGGGTTTATTGGTCAAACTGTCGCCAAGCTGAGTAAAAACGTCGAAAATTTTTTCATGGCAGGAAAGAGGGATGCCTATCCCCGTATCGCTTATTGCAATTTGGACTGTCTCTCCGCAAACATTTGCTTGGCAGCATATCGTTCCCTTTGAAGTGAATTTGAGTGCATTTGTGATGAGGTTGATGATAACCTGAACGATACGGTCTTTATCGGCTTCAACTCGAGGAAGATTGGGTTCTACTTGACGGATCAGATTTATTTGACGGCCAATGAAAAGCGGTGAAGTCGTGGCAATAGCCCGGTCCAACGCATCCTCTATGACGATGGGCTGTATTTTCCAGGAAATTTTCCCTGATTCGAGTCTGGTGATATCCAGGGTGTCATTGATTAAATCTGACATTCTTTCACTTTCGGAAATGATGATACGAATGTCGCGAAAAATTTTTTGAAGAATCTGATTTTCATCCGTGCTGGTTAGGGCAAAGTGAGGATAAATGTGTTGTTCGAGCTTATGCCGAATCATTTCTGCAAAACCAAGAATAGAAGTAAGAGGAGTACGCAATTCATGGGAGACCATGGAAACAAATTGCGTCTTCAAATTGTCCACTTCCTGCAAGCGTGTATACGCTATTTCCATTTCCAGTTTTGCTTTGCGTAGCGCTTCATACGCGCGATGCCTTTCCGTTACATCACGAAAAGTCCCTTCCACACCCATAAGATGGCCGGAAGAGTCAAAATAATAGTTGCTGTTCTTGGAGACAATTACTTCTGAACCATCCTTGGCTATCAGGGTGGTTTCGTATTCCTTGCTTTCTCCGGTTTTTTCTAACGCACGGAGTACGTGGCAGTATTCCAACGGGTTGAGATAAAAGGAGGTCATCGCCCTGTTGATGACCTGGTCGAAAGATGTGTAGCCAAGAACCTTAAGAAAAGAGGGGCTGACCATAGTCAGTTTTCCACTAGTATCCGTACGGTAGAAGACATCCTGCATATTTTCAATGACGGATCTGTACTTTTCTTCACTCTCACGAAGAGCCTGCTCGACTTTTTTAAATTCCGTAATGTCCCAAAATAGAGACAGAACACCGGATATAGTGCCGGAGTCATCGAAAATAGGAGTTTTGATCACCTGTGCCTGTTTACACTCATCTTTTCCAGTGGAATACTCTTCAAAATATGTATAGTCCTTCCCATATTTGATGACATTTTCGTCCATACTGCGATACATTTCAGCATGCGGAGTGTCGTATAGGGAAAAATTGGTTTTCCCGGTAAGTTCAGTCAGGGACAAACCTTTATAGGCGCAGTATTTAGAATTGGCGTATGTGAATACACCTTCGAGATTTTTGCACACAAGATAGATAGGAAGGTTTTCAACAATCCTATTAAAAAAACGAGAAAAGTGTAGTTCGGATTTTACTGAGGCAAGTTCACTTTTTAGATTAGCGATTTCTTGCGACATTTGAAGCAGTTTGTTTGAGTCGTCTTCTTGCATTTTAGAAAACACTCTTTTTAGTAATAATTATTCACACTACTTTGTAACATTTTGGAACGCATGGGCGTCATACCAATAGGGGCTCAAGAAACCGAATCAGGTGATTTCAAGGATTCCCTTTTCTTCACAGTGAGCACACCCCAAAAAAAACGCCACAAGTCGTAGAATGTTTTTTGGGGTAATTATCAAAATGGTCACCAAACGTATCACAAGTTTTTGTAATTAATGTCAAGATAGATTAGCGGGGGTGTGGATGAAGTTCTTTATACTTTTATTTTATATAATTTTAGCATTGCTTTTCATTAATCATTATTCAACTGCTTGCTATGCTTCCACAACTTTTTCTGGAGAGGATTTAGTGAAAAATAGTTACGTAAGTTGTGAAAAAATGTGCAGCATCCAAAGAACTGGAAGTAGTAGTTCTTCTTCAGCATGTTTTTGGGGATGCAAAAATTTTATGATTTTATCTTCAGATTATGAAGAAAAAACATCTTTAAGTATATGTTTGAGCCGTTGCAATAAAACCAGTTTTGAGCAATGTGCTTATGGATGTAAATCAGCTGGTGGTATTATAAATTAGATTATAGTTTACTTGAATTTTTTTAATTTTAATAAAATTATAATAATAGATAGTATGCTGTGCTCGAAAGAGATGTTGTATAACTAGTTTCTTTTAAATGAAAAAAAAGCGGACAACTCATAATGAGCTGCCCGCTTTTTTTAGCTGTAATGCGCAGAGGATCAGTAACAGTCTGAATTAAATTCCCAGATAGGCTTCCTTGATGTATGGATTGTCCAGAAGTTCAATGGCTGCACCCTGCATGGAGCGGCGTCCATGCTCCAGAACGTAGCCCCGGTCTGATAGCGTGAGCGAATGTTTTACATCCTGCTCCACCAACAAAACCGTCATTCCCGTATCCGCAATAGTTCTGACTGTTTTAAAGATTTCTTTGATCAGGATAGGAGCGAGTCCTAGTGAGGGCTCATCCAGCATGAGCAGGCGTGGCTTGCTCATCAGACCGCGTCCTATGGCAACCATTTGCTGTTCGCCGCCGGAGAGGGTCATAGCCAGCTGATCTTGGCGTTCCTCGAGCCGGGGAAACATGTCAAACACCTCCCTCAGAGTTTGCTCACGCGTCTGGTAGGCGCGTTTGCTGTGCGCGCCTACCATAAGGTTGTCTTTAACGCTCATCAGGGAAAAGAGACGCCTGCCCTCGGGTACATGAATCAACCCCAGGTCAACGATATTTTCAGGAGCGAGGGAGTGAATAGTCGTTCCACCAAAGTTGATGCTTCCGGACAAGGGCTTCAGTAATCCGGAAATAGTCTTGAGCAAAGTGGATTTGCCCGCACCGTTACCTCCGATGATGGAAACGATTTCTCCCTCGTCTACAGAGATGTCCAGATCATACAACACATGGACGTCCCCGTACGCGACATTGAGTGTGTTCACCTCAAGCAGAGCCATAATCTTCTCCCAGGTAGGCCTTGATTACATTTTCGTCGCTGGCAACCTGTTCGGGGGTTCCTTCGCAGATTTTCTGACCAAAGTGAATGACGACGATTTCGTCGGACAAGGCCATGATCGCGCGCATGATGTGCTCGATGACGAAAATGGTTATTCCATTATCCCGCAACGACTGGATGATGCTGATAACCTCGTCGACTTCCGTCGGCCTGAGACCGGCCATGACTTCATCCAGGAGCAGAAGCTTGGGATTGGTGGCCAGAGCCCGTGCTATTTCGAGACGCTTGCGATCTGCAATGGTCAGCGCGCCGGGCTTTTTATCTTTTTTGTTTTCCATGCCCAGCAGTTTGAGAACTTCCAAGGCATGGTCCTCGGCCTTATCGCGACGATCCGTGATTGCAAAAGCGCCCACGGTAACATTTTCCAGAACGTTCATGGATGCGAACGGCTTCACGATTTGAAAGGTTCGGGCCATGCCTTTCTTGCATAGGTTCCAGGGTTTCTCTCCGGTGATGTTTTCTCCGTCGAAGATTATGGAGCCCTTGGTCGGTTTATAGACACCGGCAACGCAATTGAAGGCTGTGGATTTTCCCGCGCCATTGGGACCGATCAGTCCCAGAATACGCCCTTTTTCAATTTCAAGGTTCAAATCGTTTACTGCCAGCAGACCGCCGAATTGCATTGTGACATGATCCAGTTTAAGCATGCTCATGCCCCGTCCTCCTTGGTGTCGCTCGCAAAGCGGGCTACCAGACGGTCAAACATCCGGGTTAACGGTTCGGCAAGGCCGCGGGGTTGATAGAGCATGACTACAATCAGCACAACGCCCAGAATGATCAGATGCAATCCGGGGAGTGTGGCCGAAAAGTAGATGCGGCTCAGTTCGCTGACAGGACGCAGCAGCATGGCACCAATGATCGGACCTGCCAGAGAGCCGCGTCCGCCGATCAGAGCGATGAACGCCAGCTCAAATGACAGGTCCAGAGTCAGCACGCTTTTGGGATAGATGAACAACGTCAGCTGCGCCAAAAATGTTCCGGCCATTGCGGTAAGAAAGGAAGAGAGGACCATGGCGGTCACTTTCCAGCGGGCGACGTTGACGCCGAGCGCTTTTGCCGCGTCAGGTTCCTCGCCGCCGCCTTTCAGGTAATATCCCATTTTCGAGCGGGAAACCCAGTAGGTCAGGGCGACAACGCCGATTAACATGACCAGAATGATGTAATAGTACGGTTCCTTACTGGCAAACTGAAACGACCAGAACCCTTCCTGTCCGGGGGGCAGGGGGGGAATATTCAATCCACGCGGGCCGTTGAATTTGAGCGGGCCGAGTACGTCGATATTTTCGATCATAGCCCTTGCGCCTTCTACAATTGCCATGGTGGACAAAGCAAAATAGGCGCCACGCATTTTCAGGGTAGGTTTGCCGATGATAAAGCCCAGCACTGCGGCGGCGAGTCCGCCGATCAGCATGCCGATCCACGGGCTCAGGCCGTATTGCAGCCAGAGCATGGTTGAGGTGTAGGCTCCAATTCCTACAAAAACCGCGTGGCCAAGCGGCAGAACACCGGCGAAGCCGCCCACCAGATTCCAGGCGGTGGTCATGTAGGCAAAAAGATAGAGCATGATCATAAGGTGCAAATAGGTCGCGCTCCTGATAAACAGGGGCAGGATAAACGCCGCCACTGTCAGAGCGATGAGGCTGTTTCGTTTGAACGAATGCTGTGTCATGGATCGCTCGTATGTTTGCTTACCAGTCCAATTTCTGGCCAAAGAGCCCGGACGGCTTGATGAAAAGTACCATCAGGAACAGGCCGTAAACGATGGCTTCTGTCCATGTGGATGTCATATACATGGGGCCGACTGACTCGATAAGTCCAATGATGACACCGCCGATGAGCGCGCCCCAGATGGATCCCAGGCCGCCAAGTACCACGATGACGAATGATTTGACGTCAAAAGGTACGCCCACGGAAGGGAATACATTGTAAAAAGGGGTCAACACTGCGCCGGCAATGCCGGCCGTGGCCGTGCCGATGCCGAAGGCGACATTAAAGATCTTCCACTGATTGATGCCCATGAGGCTGGCCGCATCGCGGTCCAGGCTGGTGGCGCGAATGGCGCGCCCTATACGGGTTTTTTTCAAAAACCAGAAAAGAAAGGCAGCGGTAAGAATTGTCGCAATGGCGCCATAGAGTTTTGCTTCGGAGATGAAAATTTCTCCAAAGCTGATCATTTGTCCTTTGAGGGGGTTGGGGGAAAGCGCTCTGTAGTCGGGTCCGAAAAGCAACAGGGCCAGGTTGTCCAGTATGTACCATACGCCAGTGGTTACGATAATAACCGTGACAGGTTCGCGAACGTCTCGTTCGGCAATGAATATCGGCCTGATGAGCAGGTTCTGGATCCAGTATCCAAACAGATACATTGCCGGAATAATGATCACCAGAGCTAAATAAGGATGCAGTCCGGTGTACAAAACGACCCAGTACGCGACGTACATGCCGACCATGAGAAAGGAGCCGTGCGCGAAATTGATAACCTTGAGGACGCCGAAGATGAGTGTCAGGCCTAAGGCCTGCAGGCCGTAAATGAGGCCCATGAGTATTCCGTTAATCACATCCTGGGCAAAAAAGACGTCCATGAAAGACTCCACGTGTTAGGGGAAGGGAGGGCGGTAACGCCCTCCCAGGTTATAAGCAATCGATTCTCATTACTTTTTGGGCATGGGAACGACAGGCGTATAGCCTTTGCGCCGTGCATTTTTGGGCCAGACAGTAATACGCTCGAGACCCTGTCCCAGATCGTTGATCTGTACGATGGCCAGTGAAGCGTTTTTATTCTGTCCGGTTTCATCAAACTGTACCGCGTCATACGTAGCGATCATGCCCGGTCCGGAGTTATAGTCGGTCTCGTTCAAGGCTTTGCGGATGGCAGCGGGATCCAACGAGCCTGCACGTTCCAGAGCGTCGGCCAGAACATACATGGCTACGTAGGCGTCAACGGCTTCACCGGTCAGGTTGTTGCCGTATTTTTCTTTGTACTTGGCGTTTACCTTCTGGGCGTTGGGTTTGTTGACGTCAGCTTCCCATTCGACAATATCAAAGATGTAGCGAGCGTTGTCGCCGCAACCGGAGATAAAGGTCGGGTCGGCATGGCCGCCGCCGGAACCGATGATGATCTTAGGCGTAACTTTGTAATTGGCGAGCGTATTGGTCAGCAGGATTGCATCCGCAGCGTTGCTGGTCAGCAGCAGAGCGTCGGGACGGGCGCGGCGGATTTTGTTGACCACCGGGGTCAGGTCCGTGGCGGCAGACGGGTAGGGCTCGTCGAGAACAACTTTGTAGCCGGCTTTTTCGGCTAGTTCTTTCCATTGGGCGGCAAAACCGGTTCCCCAGTCGCCGTTTTCATAAACAAGAGCCACGGTGGAAATCTCGAGACCGAATTCTTTTTTCATGTCATCGAGAAACTGGAACTGATCGCGTGTCCACCAGGAATCTTTAGCTGCGATACGGAATACGTTTTTGAAACCGCGTTCCGTGATCGTATCACGTACGGAAACAGGAACGATATAAGGGATGCCGTAACGTTCGGCCACTGTGGTGGACGGATACGTTACGCCGGAGTTCCAGGCGCCGGTAATGACGTTTACTTTTTCAGTATTGATGAAGCGTTCGGCTTCAGTAACGCCTACATTGGGGTCGGATTTGGAATCGGCGTACAGCATTTCGATTTTTGCACCGCCGAGGGATTTGATGCCGCCAGCGGCATTGATTTCCTCAACAGCCATTTCACGCGCTTGTTTGCCCTGCAGGCCGACAGAGGCAGAGGGGCCGGACAAAGGCAGAATGTTGCCCACTTTTACCGTGGTATCGGCAAAAGAGGTGGCGGGCAGCATGGAAATCAAGCCAAGGCAGAGTAGCAGCAACACAAAACGTTTCATATGCATCTCCTTTTAAAATGTCTTAATCCTTGCAGATAGTCTTAAATCCTTGTTCAAGGATGGCCAAACCGCGTTCAAGTTGCTCATCGGTTATTACCAAAGGCATGAGCGTACGGACAACGTTGCCGTAATTGCCACAGGTCAGGAGAATTAAGCCATTATCCAAGCAGAACTTGGCCAAAGCTTTTGTTTTATCCGTGGCGGGTTCTTTGCCTTCTGGGGTTTTTACCAGTTCCAAAGCCAGCATGGGGCCTTTGCCGCGTACGTCGCCGATGATCGGATAACGTTCCTGCAGGGCTTTAAATCTGGCCAGCAGGGTTTCGCCAAGCTTTATGGATTTTTCGAGCATGCCGTCATTTTCAAAAATGTCAACGACAGCGAGAGCAGAAGCGCAGCTGACGGGATTTCCGCCATAGGTACCGCCCAATCCGCCTGCATGGGGTTCATCCATAATTTCCTGCTTGCCGACTACTGCGGAAATGGGCATGCCGCCGCCCATGGATTTGGCCATGGTGATCAGATCGGGTTCGACTCCCCAGTGTTCGATTGCGAACATTGTACCCGTACGGCCGAATCCTGCCTGAACTTCATCCACGATCATGACGATGCCGAATTCGGAACAGATTTCACGCAGACGCGGGAAATATTCGGGGGGAGGAGTCAGGAAGCCGCCTTCACCGGCGATGGGTTCGATCAACAGGCAGGCCACATTTTCCGCGGCAACATGGTTGATGAACATGTCGCGCATTTTTTCCGCACAGCCGATGTCGCACGAGGGGTATTCGCGTCCCAGCGGGCAGCGGTAGCAGTATGCGTATGGCATACGGTAAATTTCAGGAGCAAAGGGGCCGAAGCGGAATTTGTACGGCTTAACCTTGCTGGTAAGACTCATTGTAAGCAGCGTACGGCCGTGAAAGCCGTTTTCCACTGCTAAAACTCCCTGACGGCCAGTAGCCAGCCTTGCGATTTTGACAGCATTTTCAACAGCTTCGGCGCCGCTGTTGACAAGTACAGCCCGTTTCTCAAAATTACCGGGTGTCAGTTGCGTCAATTTTTCACAAAGAGCCACATAGCCCTCGTACATGGCTACATGAAAACAAGTGTGTAACAGCTTGTCAGCCTGAGCTTTGATGGCGGCCACTACTTTCGGATGGTTGTGTCCGACATTGACCACACCGATACCGCCGGCAAAATCAATGAATTCTCTTCCTTCTACATCCGTAATCACAGCGCCCTCAGCCTTTTCGGCAAAAAAAGGCCCGAGATTGGATACGCCTTTGGCCACTGCCTTGGCCCTTCTGGCCAATAGTTGCTCTGTAGACATGATTGGTTTGAACCCCCTATTTTGGGATGGTGTTAATTGAAAAAAATGTACCTGTGTCGTAAAATCAGCAATGGTCATACCATTAACTGAAAAGCTCATTATTTTAAGTTGTTAAACAGTTTTTTTGTGGTATTGCCTGCAAAAGTGATTCATATATGAATCAAAAACAGGTGGAAAAACTCAAATTTTAGCATTTATCGATTCATTTTTGAATCGGTTAAGAAGTATATTTCAAATTTGTAAAAAATACTAAAATGCAGTCAATTAGAGCCTGAAAAAACAGAGTGGAGTGGAATTTTACATTTTGTCTTATTGGGATCCATGTACATATCCCCCTTAAATCAGGTGAAACAGAGCGACTGATTCAAAAATGAATCAGTTGTTCTCAATCTATATTCCCGAATGACCGGGAGGCCGTATGGCATGTTTTTGCAACTTTCTGACAACAGTCGCCTGGCTAATCCCGAGATATTGCGCCATTTCACGCGTTCCAGAGCAGGTTGATCGGGCTTTGGAAAGCATTTCACGTTCAATTTTGTCGAGGGCCTGATTCAAGGTCAGTGGGGTAGTGTTCTGGGGGGGAGTGGTTTCCAGGTGGAGGAGTTCGGCCAGAAAATCATCCAAAAGGGAGTCATCGCACATAACCGCTCCCTTGCGGATAATTCCAATAAGCTCGCGTACATTTCCGGGAAATGAATATTCCTGCAACAGGTTCATTCCACGGGGGCTTATGCGTTTATGGGTTTTGTATTTGTCGTTTTCTTGTTCCAAAAGTCTGGTCGTCAGTTCGAATATGTCTTCCAACCGTTCGCGTAAGGGAGGAATGGAAACGGTAAAGGTGTTTAACCTGTATAAAAGATCACCGCGAAAACGCTTCAATTTCACCCAAGATTCCAGATCGCGGTTGGTCGCGGCAATGATATTGCACTCCATTTGTTTAGGAGTGCTGCCACCCAGGGAGCGGTATTCGCGTTCATCAAGACATTTTAACAGCTTTGCCTGGCTTGAAAGGGGGATTTCCGCAACCTCGTCCAGGAAAAGAGTTCCATCGCCCGCCAGCTGCATCAGGCCGATCCGTCCGCTTTCCAGAGCGCCTGTAAAAGCTCCTTTTTCATAACCGAAAAGTTCCGCTTCAAAGAGCGTATCCGGAAGAGACGCGCAGTTGACCGAGATGAAGGGCTTGTTTTTTCGCGGACCGCTTTTATGGATGAATTTTGCCAGAAGCCCTTTGCCCGTGCCGGATTCTCCAAGCAAAAGGATGTTGGTGGCTTCCAGCTGTGAAAGCTTGAGGCAGGTAGTCAGCACCTGGCGCATGGCTTTGGATTCCGCCACCACTCCGCCTTGTTGCAGTTCCAGCATGGTCAGCGTATCCAGTTCGCGTTGCACCTTTTCCTGCGCCTTGCGGGCCTGATCCAGATGTTCGTGCAAGGTATTCAGGTCCGTTATGTCGCGTTCGTTGGCTACGACTAGAAAAAGCTCTCCACGATCATTGAACGCCGGCGTCCCGGTGACGAGCAATTGCCTGCCCGTACCTGGGATGTTCTGGATGATGGTGTGCTGTTGCTTCGTTTGCAGTACGTGCAGAGTCACGGCATCGTCTATAAGGCCGTTTTCCAGCATATCCAGAATGTTTTTTCCTTTCAGAGTATTGGCATCAATACCGTTGAGACGTTCGGAAGCTTTGTTGATGTCCAGAATATACCCTTGCCCGTCCGTTACCCAGATGCCGTCGCTGGACGATTGGAAAATGGCCTTGAGTTGTTGCGCCACATGCTGATAGGCGTCAAGTTTGACTGCCAGTTCTTCAAAACGTTCGGGGCGTTGCAAGCTGATGACGGCCCCGGAGAATGCCCCCTTTTGCATCAGTGGCGTAATTTCGTAAAAAAGATCATTCCCCTTGTCCACGATACGGCCTCTACCTGCCCGGAATTCGCTGTCTTCCATGGCTGCGCGTATTTTCGGGGTGGCAAGAGGCAAAAGAGGCTCGCTGTCACTGCCGAGACAGGAGTCAATAGGCCGTCCTTTACTTTTGAAAAAGAGTTCGGCCCCTTTATTGATGTAGATGACACGACAGTGCGTATCAACCGCCACCACGGCATAGCTTATGGAGTCCAAAATGGAGGGAAGATCACAATTTTTGTACATGTGGTTATGCATAGCAAATACTTGCCTCAAAGAAAATCTGACAATTTATGCGTACAAGCTGTTTGAATCGAATTTCTTTGTATAATCAAACAGTTAATTCGAAATGGTTGGTGAAGTGTCGGAGAAGATTGTTTCCCGTGTATTCTTACACAGTTAAAAAGCGAAGGGCAATTCCTAATTAAAACTCTTCTGTCTTGAATAATTGGGAAACAGTGACAAACAATCATGACAATACTGTAAGATACACTGTTATAAGTAGTCACGATGTCTCTATTTTGAGATGTGTAGGCAGTGATATCAATAAATGATCTCTTTTGTTTAGAATAGAAAATTTTTATTTCGTAAAACGTTAGTCCATTGTCTTAAAACTAAATAACATGTTGTCCCCCATTGGCTTTTTCCGTTTGAGGCATTATAGGATTTTCATGTGGATGCGCGTTTATTTTGAGGGATTTTATTCGTATGAGTAGTTTTAGAGATCGATCCGGCACAAGCATAAAAACCGGGGGATTTAATGACGTCGGGCGGGAATACGCCTTAGGCAGTAATCCGGCTTTGCTCTCTTCCATTGCCCGTGGAGCTGAGGAATTGACTTCCGGCAAAGGCTGGCCGGAAGGCGTCAATGACCTGCTTGCTGACCTGGGTATGATTACAGGTGTAAGCAGGGTCTGGATTTTTCAGGTTTTTGAACTGACAGAGGACTATATTCTTCAGGATTATACCTTCGAATGGGCCAAGCGTCCGGAGTTTGTGCAGCTTGGTATGCCCATGTTTAATATGTTCAGGACGAATATAGACTCAGACAGCTACAGGAAACTGATTGAAAGCCGTAAAAGAGGCGAATGGCAAAAGGTCATTACCCGAAAACTTCCTCACTGTTTTTTACGGGATTCCCAGGAGAAGCAGGGGATTTTATCCATGCTGACCATTTCGGTGATGGTGGAAGGCGAATGGTGGGGAACACTGGGATTTGACGATTGTGATCGCGAGTATGAATGGTCCGATGTGGAGATCGGCCTCTTGCGTACGGCCGCTTTTCTTATTTCAAGCGCGGTTCTCAGAGACAGGTTGAGCGCAAAACGCAGACAGTTTGCCATTTTGAATCAATTGTCGGAAACCAGCACCTGGGAATACGATTTTCAAACCGGCCATCTCTGGTGTTCTCCGGAACTGGTTCAGACCTATCAGGGAGCAACAGACAACCTGCACCTGTCCTTGATGGGGGCGATGAAATTAGTGCATCCCTTTGATCGAAAAAATATGATTTCTGCCCTGCACGAGTTTTTAAATCACGGGATGACCGACTTTCGTCGGGACGTACGCATTGTGACGGATTGCGGCGCTTTTCGCTGGGTCGAGCTGCTGGGCAAGTTGCATCGCCGAAGAAATGGAAAACCTGGGCAGTTGGCAGGCATCGCAATAGATATCAGCCATAGAAAAATGGAGGAGCAGCGCCTGCAGGTTGAGGCAACCACAGATCCGCTGACCGGAATCATGAACCGCCGCATGCTGGAAAGAGCCCTATGGAAAGCCATCGAGCGGCTGCGGGAATCAGGTGCGGGACCGCTTTCCGTTTTTATGATCGATCTCGACAAATTCAAGGAAGTCAATGATACGTACGGACATAGCACTGGAGATAGGGTGCTCAAGCATTTTGCAGGGGTGTGCTCCGGTGTCTTACGTGAAACCGACACTGCCGGCAGACTGGGGGGAGATGAATTTTGTGTCATTCTTGCCGATACGCCCAGAAAATCGGCTGAAGATATCGGCTGGCGCCTGATTAATGCCGTTAACAACGAAATAGTCGAATGCCAGAATAATCAGATCGGTTTCAGTATCAGTATAGGCATGGCCACGAGCTACGATCCTTTCATTACCCCCACGCAGTTGCTCGACAGGGCGGACACTGCTCTTTACAAAGCGAAGCGTTCGGGACGCAACAGACTCGCCTTTGAAGACGACAGAGTTCTTTGCTGTTTGACATAAAATAAATAAATACACTCAGGCAATGTCTGTGAAGATTCTTGATTGAATTTCAGAATGATCTCTGTATAACGAAAGAGACGTTCGGGTTGCTCGTTTGTGCAAGAACGCTTGATGGTTACCAAAGGAGAAACAGTACATGGGCACATTGCAGGGCGAAGCCCCTTCCTTCCAAGAGAATACGCATCCTGATAGCGATAAAACGGAACCAGACATTTCTGCGGGCGGAGTATTGGAGTTGGATACCTATTTTACTCCTGAGTCTACAGATGCTCTCGAGGAGATAGCGGATCAAACGGAGAGCATTTTTTCTGAAGAAGCTGAAAATAAATTGAAAAAGCTTAAAAAGGACCTGAAAAAGCTTACGGATCGTGTTGAAACGCTTGAAGAGGATGCGGAAACAAGCATGCTTCCGGAAAGTGATGACCCTGTCGGCGCTTTGCTGGCCAGACTGGCAATGAAAGACAGAAAACGAACATTTAAAATCGTCTACGGCATTGTCAAAGAATATGCCGGGTCCAACAATGCTGACCCTGCCCGTATTCCTTTGTTATTTCGTGAACTTTTCGAATTATGTGTGACCGGCAATCTAAAGTAAATGGGTCTAACGTATTGAACTTGAGTCGTTGTCTGGTCTTTTTTTCGGACAGGGAAGAGCTAATATTTGGATTAAACATATCCAAAACAAGGGCATGAGTTCAGCAAAAATTCTAGTTTCCGCAATGACTCCCAGGAAAAGTCCTATACATATTACAGGTAGGCAATAAAAATATAAGAATATTTTATTGTATGAGGAGAGTTTTCTATAAGCAAATAAAATTACAAGTAGTATTCCTCCGCTTGTGTAGCTAAACAAAATTTTCTTCAGATAGCAATCCAGAGTAAGTTGGTTTATATTATAAAGTAATTGAAATTCATATGGTGTTTGAGGCAGAGTTTGAGATGCAGAAGATGCTCCCTGGAAATATAAGTAGATATAACTTCGTATTGTTAAAAAGATTATAAGTTGAGCAACTAAATGAATATAAAGATTTTTTTTTGTGAAATGATCTTTCATTACAGCAAAAAAAGTAAAAGTGAAAAGTAAAGCTGTCTCTCTATTTATTGAAGCAAGGAAAAATGTGAAATAGTAATATGATATATATTTGTTTGATTGTTCTTTGCTTAGTTTGAAAAGGGAAACGTAGGCCGTCATGACAAACATTGCTGATGCCAAATCATAAGGTGAATAAAATTGTTTTACTATATCAATGGCATTTGTAACTGAGGAAAAAAAACTTACTGGAACACAGAGTACATAGCAGAGAGGTATCGCAACTGTAGTTGACAAAAATGCAATGAAAAAAAAGCTGTTATTTAAATTGAGAAATGTCAAAGCATAATAAGACATGACAAAAAGAATAAACCAATTTATTACTTCAATGTAATAAAAACAAATATAGTATGAAAATCCAAACTGTGTAGTCAGAAAATGTACGATCCCAGGAACTAGAAAACGCCATTTAAATGGAGATGCTGTTTTTAATTGTGCATAAAGTTCAAGAGTACTCTTTTCCCACTCAATTGTAACACCAAAATGCATATCAGTATAAAAAATCGATAGCTTCATTAAAAAAGCAACCCATAACAATAGAGTTGCTAAACGAACTATGGAAAAATTATCCGGTGATTGTTTGTGCGTAGTAATTTTTTTTGGGGGGGAAATCATCTGAGTGAGTTGTTTTTTATATCGCACAACAAAGAATACAGTCGTGGGGTATTTAGATACAACTCATGTTGATATCTCAATTAAGCTCGTTTTCCAGACAATCAAGAAATTGTTCCAAAACGTTTTCGAATTCCCGATACCTGTTCCGGAGATTATGCGCTTCATGTGACCTGGCAGTGAGGCACAGTCTCTTAGCCTTCTGCATGCATTGCTGGGCTCCTACGGAACCGAAAGACCCGGCCAGACTGTGCGCCACGATTTCTAAAGTAGTAAAATCTTCCCGATCGATGGCTTGATCTAATGTATGTGTTTTTTCCGGCAGCACATCACGCAATTGTCGCAGCAGTTTTTGATAGAGTGTTGTGTCCCCAGCCAGACGTCCTAAAGCGGCTTCTTTATCAAGAACAGCAGTTGGGAGTTCACTTTGCGAATGACAGTTGCTGGTTTCTTTTTCGGAAGGGTTTGGGCTGTCTTTCAAGGTTCTCAAAATATTTGTAAGCACGTCAAAATCGAGAGGTTTTTCCAGTACGTCATACATGCCCAGCTTCAATGCGATTTTTCGGAGTAAGGAAGTGGGGTTGGCGCTCATGCCGATGACAGGAACAGAAGGGTTTGTGTAGTCGGAGGCTTCAGAGCGAAGGCGGCGACATGCTTCAAAGCCGTCCATCACCGGCATTTCGATATCCATCAAAACAAAATCAAAAGCGGAAGTGCTTAGAGTTTTAAGGGCGGCGTTGCCGTTTCCTTCAACAGTGACATCATATCCATACTGGCGGAGGAGTTCCTTGGTCGACAGGGCGGTTATCGGGCAGTCTTCGGCCAGAAGAACACGGGGCATGCTTTTTGTGTCTACAGATCTGGCGGGGTGAGAAGCCGTTGTCTTGCAAGGTTTGGACAGCTGGTTTTTTAAGACGTTCATCAAAAACTCCACAAACATTCCTGGGTAAGCAATCGTTTAGAGGCCGGAAAACAGCTTTAGCTGTCCCGGTGTCATGTACCAGAGCATGGTACCTGCCGGGCGTTCGAAGTTCAGAACTTCCAGACGCATCAGTCCTGCGTTTTCTATTTGAATGGCCACCTTGCAATTATCGCTGATTAGCATGGAAGCCACTTCCCCCAGATTCGGCAGATGACCGGCAACAAAGACGCTTTGCAGGTTACCGCGTTCCTGCAGCAGTTCGAAGAGAGCGCTCGGCGGCGCCATGGCTTTAACCGCATCTGTCACCGTTATGGCTTTTTCGGGAAAGCCCGTACAATGGGCAACGATTTGAGCGGACTCAAATGAACGCGTTTTGGGGCTGCATAAAATGGCGTCAAAATCAGCGCCCATTCTTCGTAATGCGGTACCCGTCCGCTCTACCTGGTCGTATCCGACCGGGCTAAGAGGCTGGTCCGGTTCCAGTTCTTTGGGCAGACATATTCCATGCTGCATCAAATATAATTCCAAAGCCGTACTCCGAAGCGTTGGGTGATCGTGCCAGATGTCGATGACAGGCTGGCGTATGCCGGTCACTTTTTTGGTCTAAAATATGACGCAACCTATCAGACGGTCTTTTGACGGGCAAGAGGGAAAACCAATTTGTTTTGAAGATCAACCTGCCTTATAACATGTTGAAATATTCAGAAAGAATCAGTTTGGCGATTATTTTGCAAGATCGAAAAAAATGTCAGTGGTGCAGTATATTCGGCTAACTGTGTGAGATTGTGAGCAACATGTCAGCAAACCAGGAGAGAAGCTCATGTCTGTAAGGGCGGTTTGTACGGCTATTCTTATGATGGCGCTATTTGTCGTATCATCCGCCTACGCGCAGCAGGAGGCGGGGTACGTACAACAGTTTGAAAACGGAAGCATCGACTGGAGCAACGGTAAAGTCACGGCAAAGGGCATAGGCGCGCCACCGGCCAATGCGACCAATGTGGCGCAAGCCCGTGCCATGGGGTTACGGGCAGCTACTGTCGTTGCACGGCGAAATCTGCTGGAGCTTCTCAAAGGCGTTCAGATTGATTCAACCACCAATGTTCAGAACTATATAGTCTCTGATGATGCCGTATTATCCAGTGTCCGGGGTTTTTTGAAAAGCGCCCAGGTTTTGGATACGGGCTACATGTCCGACGGTTCCGTTGAAGTAACTGTTGGAATGGATCTGCACGGAGGCTTGTCGCAAGAGCTTTTACCCGGAGGACGGGGTGCCATGGCGGTTAACGGGCCGCTTGGACCTGTGGACCGGTCAAACTCGTACGATGACCAGCCAGTCAAGGGCTACCGTCCGCCCAAAATGCCTTCTCGCCCTGCATTGCCGGAAAATGTGCAGGTAGTCGCTTCAATGGGAGGGGCCTACACCGGTCTGATAATAGATGCGCAAGGTTTGGGAGTAAAACCGGCTTTAAGTCCGCGTATTCTGGACGAAAACGGCAATGAAGTCTATGGATCTTCCAAGGTCGACAGGCAGTACGCTATAAGCCAGGGGATGGTCGGGTACGCGAAAAGTGAGGAATCCGCCAGGCAGAATCCTCGTGTCGCGCCCAATCCCGTGACAATCAAGGCTCTTCGGTCGGCTGGGCGTGCCGGAACGGACATTGTCGTGGACAATGAAAGTGCCGAACTTATCCGGGACTTGAGCAAGTCGCAGAATTTTCTTGAAAAATGCCGGGTCATGGTGGTGCTGGACTAATTCGTCCGGCCACTTTGCTTTGAAAATACCGCGGGAGGAGAAAGTTTATGGAAAGCACACAAACGCGCGTACGCCTGATCGTCTGCATACTTCTGGCAGTGGTCTGGCTTGCAGGCTGCGGCAAGGAACCGCGCGTTCCTTCCGGATCCATGGATACGCCTGAACATCATTATCGGACGGGCATGCATTTTTTGGATAAAAAAGATCCGGTGAGCGCAATGCAGGCCTTCAACCGCGCTCTAGAGCTGGACCCGGACTACGGACCTGCTCTGGCTGGTAAAGGTCTGGCCAAGGCAATGCAAGGGGATGCAGACGCCTCTTTGGATCAGATTGAGGATGGAGAAGACGAAGCCAAAACTCCGGATCAGGAACTCCGATCTTATATAGCCAAAATCAGGGCCTATACCGCTTTGGCGGCCAAAGGAAAAATGGACGCGGAAGAACTGGTGGAGGAAAGCGAGGACGTGTTTGACGATGCCATGGACCTGATCGACGATGATCCGAAACTTGAAGATCCGGCCTTGTATTATTATCAGGGAGAAGCGTATCTGCAGGCTTTGCGGTTTGAGCGCGCCGAAGATATGTTCAACCGGACCGTACGCCTGGGACGAGGCATGGAAGACAAGGCCAAGCAACGCTGGGAACTGGTACAGAAAGTCAGGCGGGCCGAACCCGAAACGCTGATAGGCAAGCGTATCGCCCTGATGGACGAGGTTTCTCGCGCTGACATGGCTGCGCTCTTGACGGAAGAATTGGGATTTGAAAAGTTTTTTTCACGAACCCAGGAGCTTTCCGACGGTTCATTCAAAAGCCCTGACGCTGCCGTTCAAAGCGCTGCAACTCCCCAGGCTCGTGATGCTGCCGGACATCCTTTGCAGCAGGATATAGAAATGGTTTCTTCCTACGGTATCCGCGGATTGCAGCCGTATCCCGATGGTTCCTTCCGGCCGGATCAACCGTTGAGCAAAGCGGAGGTCGCCATGATCCTGGAAGATATTTTTGCAAGAGCCACAAACGATCCCGGGCTGTATACGCGGTTTATTGGGCAGGCCAGTCCGTTTACTGATGTACGTTCCGATTTGCCCTATTTTAATGCAGTAATGCTTTGCACTACTCGCGGCGTCTTGAATACGGGCGTCAGGAGCGGTACATTCAGTCCGTTGTCACCTGTGTCGGGCGTCGATGCCGTGCTGGCAATCAAAAAGTTAAAGTCCGAGTTGAATGTTTTTTAATGCAAACTGAATCTGAAGAGAGATGCTAATGTACCAATCGGGGAGGTCAATTGCCGTCGTATTGGCGGGGGTGCTGCTGGGGATGTTGTTGTTTCCGGGATTCGGTGCGGCCGAGATGATTCAAGCCATCGTGCAACCGAAGGAAGGGGAAAGTCAGGCCCAGAGTGTTGAACGTGTCAAAAAGCAGACATTGGAAGACGCGTTGTATAACAAGGCAGTGGGGATGCTCCCGAAAAAATTGCCGGCTGACAGACAGAAAACCCTGCGTGCAATGATTGTCGCCAATCAGAAGGATTTTTTACGCAGTGTCGAAGTTCTGGATCCTGAAGCTTCAGGCAATTTGCTGGTAATGGATGTTATCTTTGACGAGCAGGCCCTTTCTCAAAAGCTGCGTTTATCAGGGCTTTACTATACGCTCAACAAAAAACGGCCATTTCAGCTGGATTTGCAGGGTGCAGCACCGGAGGACAAACAGGAACTGGACGGGCTGATTGCGGCCAGCGGGCTGGAACCTGCCGTTGATGTGATGCCGTCACTCAAACTGCTGAAAGAAGAGGGCGTCTGGAACGGCACGCTGGATACGGGATACGGACAGTTCAACGAACAGGGACCCCAGCTGGAGCCTGTCTGGAAGAAATTATGGGCCCATTATTTCGCTTCTTTGGCCCCAGCGCAAAAGGAAGAAGCTCCCAAGAATATTCAGGCCAGTAAAGGGGTTGTCATTATTCGGGGATTCAGTTCGCCGGATAAAATCTATGTGTTCGATGCGGTGTTCGGCAAATGGAAAAGCCTGGTCGCTCAATCCAAATTGCAGAAAATCGACATGAATACATTGGGGATAGAAGCCGAATGGGAGGTGGAAGTCTTCGATCAGCAAGGTTTTGCCGACCGGATGGAAGGGTATATCGCCAATTCAGGCCTGACATATTCCTGGTTTGGAGCAGAGTAAAGACGTGGGGCTCCAAAACACGACGACCCGAAACGGTTTTGGCCGTTTCGGGTGTAAATACGTGTTCTGCAGTGTTACCTGGCGAGTCTAAGCGTCGGATTCTTTTTTGGCCGGCTCGTCATCTTTTTTAGGCGTTACATCAATTTCTTCGGGTTCAGAAGTCGCCTTTTTGAAATTCCTGATAGCCTTGCCCATTCCACCTCCAATCTCCGGCAGCTTGTTGGCTCCAAAGATAACAAGGACGATTCCTAGAATGAGCAGCAGTTCCCAAATTCCGAGTCCTCCGATCATAAAAGCCTCCAAAAATAATGTACAAAGGGCTATACGCGGGCTTGCTCTTTCGGTCAAGGTGAAGCAACCTGCTTACAGAATAGCACCTTTCCTGGTAACTGGCAGCTTTTATGTTGAAATATTTTTCTTTTTATATCAACATGTTAAGTTAATAATTAGGGAAAGTCTTATATTTCTAAACTCGCTACGAGAAAGCGCTGCTTTTATGTATCTCCCCGTACGTTCGAAGATTTTGTGCGTTCTGTTTGCAATTGCTTTGCAAACTTGGACTGGACAGTCTGCGGTTTCGTCGGTAATGCACCAGAACTGCTTGATACATTTTTTTAGGGATGGGTAGCGCAACCGCGACAATGATAGATGGTGGTTGTATGGCAGGTGAACTGGCTGGCGGCAGACGGTTTTTTTACCTAAGTAAAGTGTGCTGCTTGATTGGGCCGTGATTTATTTCCATTGCTGGAGGATGACATGGACGAAAGCCCCAAACAAAATGGGACGGAAGGGGCGGAAGAAAGTTTTGCCGAGATGCTTGAGTCATCGCTTGCCGGTGCAGACCGGCGGCTCAAGGTTGGGGACAAAGTAATCGGTAAGATTATCGGGATTTCGAACGACTCCGTGTTTATTGACGCTGGCGCCAAGATTGACGGTGTCGCTGATCGTTCCGAATTGTTAAACGAAGACGGGGAAATGACGCTGGGCGAAGGCGATAGCGTTGAATTGTTTGTTGTTTCCACCGCCAATAACGAGCTGAAGCTTTCCAAGGCCATCGCCGGAGTTGGCGGTGCGGAGATGCTTCGCGAAGCCTATGAAAGCGGATTGCCTGTGGAAGGCCGGGTGGCCGGCACATGCAAAGGCGGTTTCAACGTCACCGTACTGCAGAGGCGCGCGTTTTGTCCCATCAGTCAGATTGATATGGCTTTTGTGGAAGACGCCGAGGCCTACGTTGGAGAAAACTATCAGTTTTTGATCACGCGCTTCGAGCAGGACGGTAGAAATATCGTTGTTTCGCGCCGCAGTCTTTTAGAGCGCGAACGCGAAGAAAATTTTTCCCGAATGCTGGAGGAACTCGAACCGGGCAGTATTCTGGATGCCAAAGTTGTGCGGCTGGCTCCGTTCGGCGCTTTTGTCGAGCTGGCTCCGGGGGTTGAAGGGCTTGTGCATATTTCCGAACTTGGCTGGTCACGGGTTGAAAAACCCGAAGAACTGGTCACTCCGGGCGATGTTGTTCAGGTCAAAGTTCTTTCCATGGAGCAGACTAAAAAAGGCCCCCGTATCAGTCTTTCCGCCAAACAGGCGGCTGCGGACCCCTGGGACAGCGTAAGCGACAAGGTCAACAAAGGGGACATGCTCGAGGGAACCGTCGTACGTCTGGCCAAATTCGGTGCCTTTGTCGAACTGTTTCCCGGCCTGGAAGGACTCATCCATATCAGCGAGATGAGCTACAAGACCCGTGTCCACAAACCCGAGGATGTTCTTTCAGAAGGGCAGAAGGTTACTGTCAAGGTTAAAGATGTGGATCAGGAAAATCGCCGCATAGGTTTGAGCCTGCGTGATGCGGAGGGAGACCCCTGGGCGGAAGTTTCCAGCAATTTTCCTGTTGGTACGGAAATGACAGGCCATCTGGAAAAGAAAGAGGAGTTCGGCTTTTTTATTACCTTGGAGCCGGGCGTAACCGGATTGATTCCTATTTCCAGGATTAAGCGCGCGTCAAATCGCAATGTGCTGGAAAAACTCAAAACCGGGGATGAGATTAAAATCCGGGTGGACGAACTGGATATTGATAAACGCAAGGCCACTCTGTCGCCCGTTGACCCCGATGCCGAACAGGCAGCGCCCAAGCGTGAGGAAAAACGCGAATGGGCTAATTATTCAAGTGCCTCAAACGACAACGGACTGAATTCTCTTGGCGATATGCTCAACAGTGCGCTTGCCAAAAAGAAAAAGAAAAAATAACGATCAAAGAGGACGCGGCCGGCTTATTCGTCGGCCGCGTCTTTTTCTTCCTTGTCATTTGTTTCATTTCGTTCTGCCTGCGCCTTATCGGTGATTTCCTTTTTCGCGTATATCAACGTGCCTTTTTCTTCCGAAGACTGCATATCTTCCGATATCCGTAGTTTATCCTGATTGATTGTCACTTTGCTCATTTCTCGTTCCTGATCCTAGATTTCACGTGAGAAGGGGATTCCCAAATTGGCCGGAGCAGTTTCTGTCCGCAGACAAGGGAGGCCGTTTACCAGAGTAAGTGTGGCAATGCTTAATAAATAAGGGAGCATACGCAAAATATACGTGGGCACCAGTTCAGCCCCGATGGCCTGAAAATAAAACTGCAGAGCCGTGAGCCCGCCGAACAACAGAGCGCCGCTGAAGACGCGCAATGGCCGCCAACCGGCTAAAATTACTATGGCGATGGCCATCCATCCCTGTCCACTGCTCATGGATTCTTTCCAGCCGGGCGTATATGCCAGCGACAAATACGCCCCGGCAAGGCCTGCGAACAGTCCGCCGCCCACGGTACAGGCATAGCGGATACGCCGTACGGAGACTCCCGAAGCATCTGCCGCTGCGGCATTATGTCCGACAGCCCGAATAGCAAGTCCGGGGCCTGAACGACGCAGTAAAATCCACATTGCCAGAAAGCTTAAATAGGCGACATAACTCAGTGCGGTTTGTTGAAAAAAAACCTTTCCGAAAAATGGAATGTTCTGCAGTCCGGGCAGGGGAAGGTTCGTAAAACTTGCCGCTTTGACGCCAAGCAGGAAGCGACCGAGAAAATTACACAACCCCAGTCCGAAGAAGGTCAGAGCAAGCCCGGAAAGCACCTGGTTCTGGCGTAATGAGACGGAAAAAAAGGCGTGCATTAATGCCAGAAGTCCACCTGCGCTCATTCCCGCACCAGCGCCCAACCAGGGCGAACCAGTCCAGGCAGCCACGGCAAAACCGCTCAAGGCACCTGTCACGATCATTCCTTCGACTCCCAGATTCAGCACGCCGCTACGCTCCGTGAGCAGTTCGCCCAAAGCGGCGAGCATCAGAGCCGTGGAAGATTTGACCGTTATCTGGCCTAGTAAAATTAAATCTTCAAACATGCGCGCTCCAGTGCTGATTTTCGTTGGCTACGTCTATGCACCAGGTATTCCTGCAAACGGACGCCCGCCAGATATCCGAAAAGCAAGACGGCTTCAAGCACCTGACTGATGGAGGCGGGCAGGTGCAGCTCGGATTGAAGTTCGTAGCCGCCCACCTGCAACGCGCCGAGGAATAACGCGGCAACTGGGAGCAATAAGGGATTATGCCTGCTTAGAAAGGCGACGATGATGCCGTCATACCCGTATCCCACGGCCAGACCTTCCTGCAGCCGGTGTTGTATGCCGCAGATTTCCACACCTCCGGCCAGTCCGGCCAGTCCGCCGCTGCAGGTCATAACAGCGACCGTCCAGAACGGAAGTGATATGCCGGCGTAGCGGGTTACTTTTACGCCATGTCCTGCCGCCCTGATACGGAATCCCCATTTTGTTTTGTACAGTACGAACCAGGCCAGCACGGCCACCGCAATCCCCAGAAACAGGCCCGGATGCAGGCGCGTATGCCAGAGCCTGGGAAGCCAGGCTGTTTCCGGAATTTGAGTTGTCCCAGGAAAACCGAAGCCTGCCGGATCACGCCAGGGGCCGAAATAGAGATGATCGATAAAAATGATGGCTACGTAATTGAGCAAAAGAGTCGTTAAAATCTCGTTGACCCCGAAAGCGGCTTTGAGCCCGCCAGGAATAGCGCCCCATAAGGCGCCACCAAGGACGGAAGCAAGAAGAACACAGGGCATTACCAGCATCGACGGCAAAAAAGGGCAAATAAAAAGGGCCGTGCCGGTTGCCGCGGCTGCTCCCATGACAAACTGGCCTTCGCAGCCGATGTTCCAGAGACGCATTTTGGCTGCCAGGGCGACTCCTAGTCCGGTTAACAGCAGGGGGGATGTTTTCACCAGAACTTCTGAAAATTGATACCATGACCCAAAGGCTCCTTTGGCCATGAGCCCAAAAGCCTGCACGGGATCCACCCCTAAAGAAAGGAAAATCGTCCCTCCTGAGGCAAGGGCCAGCAGCAGAGCTGTTGCCAGAGCCGTAAGAGTTGCACCTGTGCTATCGCTTTTTGTATCCATCATGCGTCGCATACAGTTTCGAACCATCTTCCCGAACCCCTGCCATCAACAGACCGATATGTCGCCGCAAGATACTGTCCGCAGCCTGATCCCGCCGCTTCTGGCGCTGGCTTGCGGCCAGAGTCAGCCGTCCGCGGTACATGACGGCAATGCTGTCCGCTAGCAGCAGGGCTTCATCCAGGTTCGTGGTAAATAGCAGGATGGCGCTTTCCTGTTTCAGTGTCTGCAATTCGTTGCGAATATCCGCTGCAGCAAGCACGTCCAGTCCCTGAGTGGGATTGGAGGCTATGAACAGGGGCGCGTGTTGATCCAATTCACGAAAAAGCAAAAATTTCTGCAGATTTCCTCCGGACAGCTTTCCAGCGGGAGTTCCGGGACGGGCTCCTGAAATGGAAAAACTTTCAATACCTTGCATTACGCGTTTTCTGGCTTTGTTGAAGTCCAGCAACAGACCGTTACCGCTCATGTTCTGACGCGTCAGCAGATAGTTCTCTACCAGGCTCATTTCCGCTATGGTGCCCATACCATAGCGGTCTTCCGGTACGTACGCCACCTCCGACCGGCTGGGTTTCCAGTCCTCCGCTGCGTATGTGCGTCCCTGAAAACGCACTGTGCCGATTTCGGCCTGATTAACTCCTGCCAGAACATCGGCAAGCTCTTCCTGGCCATTACCGCTTACGCCCACAACTGCAAAAATCTCTCCCCATTTGATGGAGAAATTGAGCTCTTTAAAAGCGCGGTATCTGTCCTGAAATTGAGCGGAGAAATTGCTCACCTCAATGACAGGCAGCAGGTCAGAACGGTCATTTGCGCGTTTGTCGTGTTCCGCGTTTGAAATGGGGGAGGGGATTGATCCGCCCACCATCAATTCGGCTAGTTCTTCAGGCCCGGAAATTAACTGTGAATCCAGCTCAGCCGCCACAATGGCTCCGCGACGCATGACCGTAATCGTGTCGGCCATCAGCATGACTTCATCCAGTTTGTGACTGGTGATCGCGATGGCTTTACCGTTAGAGCGCAAGCGATTGAGTGTTTGAAAAAATACTTCGATGGCCGGACTGGGCAATACGGCAGTGGGTTCGTCGAACAGCAGGATATTGGCCTTGCGTACGAGCAGTTTGAGTATTTCCACGCATTGTTTTTCCCCCATGGAAAGCTCGCCGGCCAATTGGGACAGGTTGAGGTTGAATCCGTAGTCATCAATCAGCTTAGTAAGTTTCGCCGGGGTATAGTTCCGGGCAATGGAGCGTTCCAGGCCGAGCAATATGTTTTCCGCGATACTTAATTCGTGAACCAGCAGGAAGCGCTGGTGCACGATGCCCACTCCGGCGCGCAACGCCTGGGCTGGTTTTGTAAAATGTACGGGAGCGCCATTTAATCGGATTTCGCCGCAGTCCGGCTGGTAACTTCCTGAAAGGATGGAAAGCAAAGTGGATTTTCCGGCGCCGTTTTCTCCCAGCAACGCGTGGATTTTACCGGCTTTCAGTTCGAGCGAAACAGCTTGGTTGGCCTGCACTTCTCCGAAACGTTTACTGATTCCGCTGCAGGAGAGAATAGGGGTAACGTACGCGGTCATGGCATCGTCAGGTCAGGGCAGTACGGTTAGTTGCGCTCTAGTATTTTGGATTGTCCGGAAAATACGTACGGGCTATTCGGGAAGTTTGCCGTTCACGCCCTGAATAAACCAGCGCATGCTCAACATTTCCGGGTCTGTTGCTTTTTGGCCTTTGGGGATGACAGTCTTCCCCTGCTGGTCGATCACAGGCCCTGTAAAAACCATATCTTTGCCTTTTTCAAACTGTTCCTTGAGACTCAATACCTTCTCACGAACATCCTGGGGAACGGCTTTGCCGAAAGGACTCAGCTTTACCACGTCATCTTTGAAGCCTCCCCAGAACTGATCCTCTTTCCAGGTGCCGTCATGCAATTCATTCAGCACATTTACGTAATACGGTCCCCAGTTGAACTGAGTGGAAACAAGGGTGCAGTCCGCACCGTAGGAAGCCGCATCCTCTCCGTATCCTATAGCGGGTACGCCGTTTGCGCAGGCAGCTACGGCACTGTCGGGAGTATCGGCCATCTGACGGATAAGATCGTGCCCTTTGCCTGCCAGGGTTTCGGCCAGGGTGGTTTCATTGATGGGATCACGCCAGGCCTTAAGCCAGACAATGGTATTTAATTTTTCAGGGGCATATTTGGTCGCGCTTTCTTCCAGTCCGCGCTTTAACCCCAAAGTAAAGGCGTTAATTCCCCGTACGATTTCCGGAATGGGCTGGGTGGCCACCGTTCCTACGTTTTTGTATCCCATCAGCCCGGCTAGATATCCTGCCAGATATTCGGCCTGGTAAATCCGAACAAAGTAGGTGCCCATGTTAGGAGCGGTTTTATATCCGGAGCAATGCTCGAATTTCAGATCGGGGAAGTCTTTGGCGACAGCAAGCATGGGGTCCATGTGCGTAAAAGTGGTGCCAAAGACTACATCATAGCCTTTTTGTGCGTATCCCCGGATAACGCGTTCGGCATCGGCAGGAGAAACCGTTTTTTCCGTATAAGAAACATCAACAGTGTCCCCGAGTTGTTTTTTCAGGTATTCTATGCCCTTATAATGCGATGTTGTCCATCCCTGATCATCAATGGTCCAAAGCAGGGCAAAACCCGCTTTAAGTTTTTTGGGTGATTCGGCAGCAAAAACTGTTGAGCAAGCCAGGAACAACAGCATCAGCACTGCCGATAACAATATTTTTTTGTGCATGAGAGGAATCCTCCACTGTTACCCCGACAAGAGATATTGTTTCAGGCGCTTTCATAAAGGCGGAAAGCGATGCATTTACCTGCGTCAGGAAAAAGATAATAATTAAATGGTGCAGTCAATTCTTTTTGATATTGGGAGTAGATGACATCAGAATTGTCAAGGTTTGCACTCCCCCCTCAGTTCAAACTTCAGACATTATTCTGTACGTATGATGTAAAAAAAAGCAAGCCCCATCTAACTAGGATCATTGCATCACGGAAGGTTTGTCAATGAATCCTGGCCATGCACTAGTTGACTGCCCGGACTCATAATTTACAGCCTTTTTGTGGGGCGGGAGCTGTTTCATTGCTGAGCGTTTTTCGTCCGGCAATGATATCGGCCTTACGTGGGCCCTCAAAACGTTCGAAAACCGTGCAGCCGGCTTCTTCCAGCCAGGCTATGGCTTCGCATTCGGTGTAGGCGTCGCCTTTCGGGGTGCTGACCAGCATGTTCAAAGCGAAAAGCGTGTTTGGCGCCGGAGTCAGCCGGTCTTCATTCAGAAAATGGTCCATCAGCAGTATCCAGCCGCCCGGATTCAGTGCTTTGCCTACCCGGCGCATCAATGCTTTGTTTTCATTGAACGAATGCATGTGCACGATTTCCGAGAAAAAGATCATGTCAAAGCCTTCTCCCAAATCGTCCGTCAAAAAGTTGCCCGAATGCGTGGTCACCTGTTTTTCCATGCCGGCCGCTTCAATATAGCGCTGCGTAATGGGAGTGACTTGCGGCAGATCAAAGACCACGGCCCGGATATCCGGCCTGACCTTGGCGAATGCTATGGCAAAAGCGCCGGACCCGCCGCCCACGTCGAGAATGGTATGGGTTTCGGACAAATTCAGCCGTGGGGCCAGGATCGCGGCTTCCTCTTTGGCCCGGTGGTCCATGGAGGCCAGAAAAGATTCGAAAAATTCACTATCCTGCTCGGCAATATTTTTAACCGTGACCGAGCCTCCCTTGCGTACGCATTCGGTCAGGGTACCCCAGCTTTTATACTGACGAATCTGGTGATGCAGGCGGGCAGCATACTCTTCCGACGTACTGTCCAGATAACGTGAAGAAAAGGCCGTGTTGGCGAACACGCCGCCGGTGCTTTCCAGAAGTCCCATGGCGCATAAGGCACGCAAAAGTCTGTCCGTTCCGCGCGGATCGGCATTAATTTCTTTGGCCAGTTCGTCGGATTGCAAGCGCCTATTACCCAGTACGGCGCAGATATCAAGTTCTATGGCGCTTAGAATGACACAGCTTTTTTTGAACGCGGTGGTCAGGTCCATGAGTTCGTTGAGTGAGGTGAGTTCAGATGGTTCGGGCATGCTGTTCTCCAGGTAACAGGTTGCGCTATTCCCCATTGGGATACGCGAATCTCCCCCTTACTTGCAAGACCTGAGAACCACCTCTGTGTTCGTGGCGCCGGTCACCAGCAAGAGGCAACCGTTTATCGGCGTGCCCGCAGAAAGCCTCCAATAGAGTTCCTGCCGCGATAAATGGCAGACGCCCGACCCGTAGAAGCCGAACGGTTGATTCCGAACGGTCAGCGGTATTCGGGATGTTCCAAACCGTTGTCATAAACAAAGCCGCCGTTCGTCGAAATTAGCGTGCGTGGTGGATCACTGTTACGTAAAACAGCTGCATGGCCATCACATTTAGCAAAGGAGGGTTCAGATGAAAGGGCAACAAGCAAAAGATTATTGGAGAACAAATGTCCTGTATATGGTCGTATTACTCTCCATATGGGGCGTTGTATCTTATGGCTGTGGAATCATTTTTGTACAGGAATTGAATCAATTTCGAATTGGTGGCTTTCCTCTTGGATTCTGGTTCGCGCAGCAAGGAGCCATCTACACTTTTGTTGTACTTATTTTCGTCTATTATTTTTTGATGTTGCGTTTGGATAAAAAGTACGACGTGCACGAATAATCTTGTCCCGAACACTATTACGCGTCCGGAAGACGTTTGAGGAGGCGATATGTCGATAACAACCTGGACTTACATCATGGTTGGCTTGAGTTTTAGTCTGTACATGTACATTGCCTGGCGTTCGCGCGTAAAGGATACCAAAGGATTTTACGTAGCCGGAGGCGGAGTACCTCCTCTGGCAAATGGAATGGCCACTGCCGCGGATTGGATGAGCGCCGCGTCATTCATTTCCATGGCCGGATTAATTTCCTTTATGGGCTATTCCGGGGCCATTTATCTGCTGGGCTGGACCGGCGGTTATGTTTTGCTGGCTTTGATGCTGGCGCCGTATCTGCGGAAATTCGGCAAGTTTACGGTTCCTGACTTCGTGGGCGATCGCTATTATTCGGATACGGCCCGGGTCGTTGCCCTGGTGTGCGCCATTTTTGTGTCGCTGACTTATGTAGCCGGTCAGATGCGCGGTGTGGGCATTGTGTTCAGCAGATTTCTTGAAGTGCCCGTTGAGACCGGTGTTGTCATCGGCATGGTTATCGTTTTCATCTATGCCGGATTGGGCGGCATGAAGGGGATAACCTGGACACAGGTGGCGCAATACGTTGTTTTGATCATAGCTTTTTTGATCCCCGCAGTGGCCATCTCCGCCAAAGTTACCGGCGTTGCCATTCCTCAACTGGGGTTTGGTGCCAAGATTGCCGGAGGAGCCAATGCGGATGCGTATCTGCTGGATACGCTCAATAAAATCAACATGGATCTGGGGTTCAGCGAATACACCGGCGCGTTTGGCACGGGCAGCAAATCCATGCTGGACGTCCTCTGCATCACGCTGGCTTTGATGGTGGGCACCGCGGGATTGCCGCATGTTATCGTCCGGTTTTATACGGTCCCGTCCGTTCGTGCCGCGCGTATGTCCGCAGGCTGGGCCTTGCTGTTCATCGCCATCTTATACACCACGGCCCCGGCCATTGCCGCATTTGCACGCTACAACATGGTGGATTCCTTGAATAACGTTGCGTATGCGCAGGCGCCGTCCTGGTTTAAAAACTGGGAAGACACCGGACTGATCGCCTGGATGGATAAAAACGGAGACGGCAAGATTCAGTACCGTGCGGGCACAGCGTTTCAGGGCAAACCGGATTTTTCCGGCTCTCAAGGGAGCTTCGGTCAACCCATGCTGCGAAACGCACCCACGGATTCGCCCAATGAATTGTATGTGGATCGCGATATCATGGTGCTGGCCAACCCGGAAATCGCCAAATTGCCGGCCTGGGTTATCGCTCTGGTGGCGGCCGGCGGTCTGGCAGCGGCGCTGTCCACAGCTTCGGGTCTGTTGCTGGTCATTGCCTCGTCCATTTCGCACGATTTGTACTACCGTATCCTGAATCGCCAGGCCACGGAAAAACAGCGGCTGCGCCTGGGAAGGATCATGATCGCCGTTGCCGTATTGATCGCCGGATATTTCGGTGTGAATCCGCCCGGATTCGTGGCCCAGGTGGTGGCGTTCGCTTTCGGACTCGGCGCGTCGTCGTTCTTTCCCATCATCGTATTGGGCATTTTCTGGAAGCGTGCCAATCGCCAGGGAGCCATCGCCGGTATGATCAGCGGCATCGGTTTCACGATGCTCTATATTGTTCAGACCGCTTTCATGGGTATGGACCCGTGGTTCTTCGGTATCAGCGCGCAGGGTATTGGAGCTGTGGGCATGGTCCTGAATTTTGCGGTAACCATCGGGGTATCCCTGGTTACGGCCGAGACTCCAAAAGAAGTACAGGATCTCGTGGAATCCGTGCGTATCCCACGCGGAGCGGGCGCGGCTCTGGATCATTAACACGAACCACGGCCTCCGGAGAGTAAATCTCTCCGGAGGCCATTTTTTACATCTGTATCAAATCTAGGTCTGGAACTGATAATGTGATACTAAAGTTTCAAGTCGTACCTGAAAGAAATGAATTTTCCATTTAACCGTGAGCGTTCGTAGGTTCTTTTCGCAAGGGGGAGGGATGAGAATCTACCACGCGTTGCCTCACAGGGAGCTGGATTATGCCCGGTAACCCTCCATTGGATCAACAGCTTGTATTGCGTACGCTACGTACGGCGCTCCCGTTCAGCGAGCTGGACGAGCCCTCGCGCCTGCATCTTGCCCAGTCCTGTACTATTGATTTTCAGCCCAAAGGGACGCGACTGCTGGTGCAGGGAGAAGACGCTCCGGACCGGTTGTTGCTGGTACAGAAAGGGGGGGTACGGATTTTCGTCACCGACGGGCAGGGCAGAGAAAAACTGGTGGATTACCGGGGCGAGGGAGCGACCATTGGGGGATTGACCCTGTTTCACGGGGGCAAAGTGGAAATGAATGTGGAAACGGTCGAAGACAGCTTTTTCTTCAGTTTTCCCAAAGAAGTCTTTCTCCGTCTTGCCGAAGAACATCCGCAGGTGCGTGACTTTTATCTGGCCTATTTTTCCACCGGCTATCTGAAAAAATCTTTCGACGCTTTGCGGACGCGTTGCGAGCCGTTCGGAGCGCAACACGCCATAAGTCTGCTGGGTGCGGGCGTGGAAGAACTGATGACCAGCCCTCCCGTTGTCGTTCCCTTGGATCGCAGCATTCGTGCAGCGGCCGCACTTATGGTGGAGCAGACCGCCGGTTCCGTACTTGTATCCGACCCGTCGGGCGAAGTAATTGGCATTGTTACGGACAAAGATCTGCGCAAGATGATTGCAGTGGGCCTGGATTTCGAAACGCCGGTTGCCAGCATCATGACCAGCCCGGTGCTTACTGTGGAAGCTGAGGCGAGTTGTTTTGACGCCTTGCTGCAGATGATGCGCCACCGCATGCATCATCTGGCTGTCATGAAAAATGCGCGCGTGGTGGGCATGCTTACTTCCCACGACATTATGTTGCTGCAGGGCCGTTCTCCCATGGCATTGTTTCGTGAAATCGACAATCAGCAGAGTCTTGACGGACTGCCCAGGTTAGCGGGACGCGTGCAGTCGCTGGTTCGGATGCTTGTGGAAGAAGGTGCGCGCGCCGGGGCCATTGTCCGGATGATGACCGTGCTTAACGACGCCGTATTGAACAGGCTGCTTGAACTGTTGCTCAAGGAGTTCGGTCCGCCGCCGGTGGCTTTTTGCTGGTTGCTGTTGGGGAGCGAAGGAAGGCGTGAGCAGACTTTCAAAACGGACCAGGACAATGCGCTGATCCTTGGCGACAGCAAGGATCCTGTCATCAGCAGAGCCGCGTCTTATTATTTTGAAGCGTTTACCGCAAGCGCCATAGAGCAGCTTGCCGCCTGCGGTTTTCCCCTCTGTCCGGGCGGGGTGATGGCCAGCAACGCTGCCTGGCGCAAACCGTTGAGTTCGTGGAAACGAACCGTGGAAAACTGGATTGTCAAACCTGAGCCCCATGAGGTGTTGCAAGCCTCCATTTTCTTTGATTTTCGCACGGGATTCGGTGAAGCTTCACTGGCCAAAAAGCTGCGTGACGTCATCAAACGCGACGCGCCTGGCAATCAGATTTTTTTACGGCATTTGGCCGCGAATTGTCTGGAGACACGTCCTCCTCTGTCTTTTTTTCGCAGTTTTATTGTGGAAAAGGACGGTGAACACAAAAATACGCTGGATATCAAATTGCGGGGAATTGCGCCCGTTGTTGAATTCGCCCGGGTCCTTGCGCTGCAATACGGTGTCGCCGAGACCAATACGCTGGACAGGTTGCAGCAGCTGGCCAGTGAGGAACATCTGCCGCGCGAACTGGCCCTTGATGCGGCCGGGGCGTATGAATTTTTTCTGCAGATTCGGCTTGTGCATCAACTTGAACTGCTGGAAGCTGGGAAAACACCTGATAATAGGATTGACCCCAGAAAACTTTCAGATCTGGAGAAACAAACCCTCAAAGAAGCATTTGCCATTGTGGTGAAAATACAATCTTTTTTAAAAGAACAGTTTCGCCTGCATCTGGCTTGATTAACCAATCAATGAGTAACGCATTATGTTTTGGAAAAGATTGTCATCATTATTCAAGCAAGGTCCGGAACTCCCTGGTTTGCGGTACAATCATGATGTCTTCCGCCGCACCAATCTCGACCGGCAGCTGGATCGTTGCGAGTTCGTGGTCCTGGATACGGAGCTGACAGGGATGAATCCTCGAAAGGATGCCATAGTCTCCATTGGAGCGGTGCGTATCCGGAATCTGGGAATTGTGCCCGGAGAAAATTTTTATCGGCTCGTCAAGCCGGACATCCCGCTGCCAAAACTTTCCACATTGGTGCACTGGATCACGCCGCAGGAACTCGCTGACCAGCCGACCATTGAAAAGGTGCTGCCCGACCTGATTGATTTTTGCGCTGACTCCTTTGTCGTAGGCCATTATATCGGAATGGACATGAACGTACTCAACCGCGCCTGCCGTCTTCATTATGGTGGTGCCCTGCGTACGCCCTGTATAGACACCATGCGTATGGCCATGCTCTATCAGGATGAGCTCTGGGAAACCAACCAGGAACGCTACCGCTTTGAAATTTCATACAACCTCAACGAGTTGTCCAAACGCTATGGACTGCCGCTTTTCGGACAACACAATGCCTTACAGGATGCCATGCAAACGGCGTATTTGTTTTTGTTTTTGGCCAAAAAGCTCAGGCAGGGCGGTATCGAGACACTGCGAAATCTGTTCGAAGCCGGGCGCGCCTGGCGCTTTGCATAAAAAACGCGGCTCCCGTTGGGAAGCCGCGTTGGAATCAGACGGAAAAAGCAGATTGTATTAGCCGGAAGTTACTCCAGCCTGTTCGAAGGTCATCATTTCATTATGAATGCGGGTGGCGCTTTCAATAATCGTCATGGCCATTACCGCGCCCGTACCTTCGCCCAAACGCAGGCCCAGGTCCAGAATGGGGGTAAGACCCATGTGATAGAGCATGGCCCGATGTCCGGGTTCTTCGGAGCAATGTCCGGCAAAAATATAATCCACGGCCTGCGGACAGAGTGTCAGCGCTATGAGGGCTCCTGCGGAGGAAATAAAGCCGTCCACAACCACCGGAATGCCGTAGTAGGCTCCCGCCAGAATGGTTCCGGCGATGGCGCCGATTTCGAAGCCGCCTACTTTGCTGAGTACATCCAAAGCGTCCGTGCGATCCGGCGCATCCGGCTGGTTGCAGTCCGTGGCGTTCTTGACGATCTGGAGCTTGAGATCCAGGGCGCTGCCGACAACACCGGTTCCCGGCCCGACCATACGTTCGGGGTCTTCTTCAGTGATGCAGGCGCCTATGGCGGCGGAGGCCGTCGTATTGGCAATACCCATGTCGCCGGTGCCGAGAATATCCACACCGTCGGCAATGCATTTGGAGGCTTTGGCAAAGCCGGCCATAATGGATTGTTCAGCCTGTTCCCGCGTCATGGCGGGGCCTTCGGCCAGGTTGGCGGTGCCGTAGGCCACCTTGTTGACCGAGAAAAAGGGCAGACTTTCCTCAGGCAGGCCATCCAGGGGGATGTCCGCCGCTACACCGACGTCGACAACGTGGACTTCAGCACCCGCGTGCCTGGACAGAACGTTGATTCCACCGCCGCCGCGCAGAAAAGCACGAATCATTTCTACTGTGACCACCTGGGGAAAAGCGCTTACACCCGAGTTCGCCACGCCGTGATCAGCTGCCATAACCAGAATGGCTTTCTTGTCCACAGACGGATGCTCTGTTTTGCGGATGGCGCAAAGACGCTCGGCAATGTCGTGCAATAGTCCGAGCGAACGGGGAGGCATGATCAACTGCGCAGTGTGTTCGCGGGCTTTTTCCTGTAGTTTCAGGTCGATGGGTTGAATACCTTGAAGAACTTCTTCCAGTTTGGCTGGTGTGGAGCTCATAGTCTATCCTTAAAGTAATTGCTTAAAAAACGCAGAGAGGTCCATGTTGCGACAGCCGGACCAAACCGTTATACCACAGTCATGTATTTTTTTAATGTACTTCTAGTGAATGGAAATTACAAGTTTTATGCCCAGTAAAACACCGGCCATCATGCTTCAGGGGACTGCCTCCAATGCGGGGAAGAGTTTGCTCTGCGCCGGAATCTGTCGCGCTCTGCGTGATCAGGGTGTCCGTGTCGCCCCTTTCAAAGCGCAGAACATGTCTTTAAACTCCTTTGTCACCCCTGATGGAGCGGAAATAGGCAGAGCCCAGGCTTTGCAGGCCAGAGCCTGCGGGCTGGAGCCTGACGCGCGGATGAATCCGGTGCTGCTCAAACCCAATTCACTGACAGGTTCGCAGGTGCTTGTGCTTGGAAAGCCGGTAGCCAATATGGAAGCACGGGAGTATTACGCGCACAAGCAAAAACTGTTTTCCGCCGTTTCCACGGCCTATGATACGCTGGCCAGTGAATACGACGTGATCGTGCTTGAAGGCGCCGGCAGTCCGGCAGAGGTTAACCTCAAAGCCCACGACATTGTGAACATGCGTATGGCTGCCTATGCGCGGGCAGAGGTTTTACTTGTGACGGATATCGACAGAGGAGGTGCCTTTGCCGCGCTGGTGGGGACCATGGCTTGCCTGGAGCCGGACGAACAGGCCATGATACGGGGATTTATTCTCAATAAATTTCGGGGGGATGCTTCTTTATTGCAGGATGCTCTGGATTTTACCACCGACCGTACGGGCAAACCTTTTTACGGCATTATGCCGCACCTTGGAAACCATGGGCTGCCGGAGGAGGATTCAGTCTCCTTTAAGGAAGGACGTTGCGCTGCAACAGACAAAGAACCGCAGCGCGTGGTTGTTGCCTGCCTGGATTTTCCGCGTATCTCAAATTTTACGGACCTGGACGCCCTGTTGCTGGAGCCGGATGTGGAAATCCGTCTGGTTCGAGCACTGCGGGATCTGGAAGTTCCTCCGGACGCCGTGCTGTTGCCCGGAAGCAAAAGCACCATGGCGGACCTGGCCTGGCTGCGCGGTAACGGCCTGGAAACGCGTATTCTTGAATTCGCAGGTCGGGGAGTGGAGATAGTTGGCATCTGTGGCGGCTTGCAGATGCTGGGGCAGCGAATTCTGGACCCGGATTGTGTGGAGTCGGAGCGTACGGAATGCCCCGGGCTGGGGCTGATTGCCCTGGATACGGTGCTGGCTGGAAACAAAACACTCGAACAAAGCACCTTGCGCCACCTGCGTAGCGGTTGCGAGGTCCGGGGCTATGAAATTCACCATGGCGAAAGCAGGATAGCTGATACCCGGGCTACGGAATCCGCTTTTGACAGGGCCGGATGGCAAAACCAAGAGGGCAATGTCTGGGGAACTTATTTACATGGTTTGTTCGATACGGACGCTTTCAGGCGCTGGTGGATCAATGAACTGCGCGTACGCAAGGGCTTTGAGCCGCGAGCCGGAGGAGTAAGTTATTCCATCGAACCGGGGCTGGACAGCCTTGCTCGTGCAATACGGGAACATCTTGACTGGCAGGGCATCTGCGCGCTGCTTGGATTATAAAGGAAAAGAAATGCTGGAATCACTTCCCCCGGAACAGATCGAAAAGCGTTCCATGGAGATTATCGAATCCGAAGTGCCCGAACCGCGTCCATACGAGGGGAACGAGTGGCTCGTTGTCCGTCGTTTGATCCATACGAGCGCAGATTTTGAAATGCTGCACCTGGTCCGTTTTCATCCGCAGGCTGTTGAAGCCGGAGTGAATGCGCTGCTGTCCGGCTGTGCCATTGTCAGTGATACGGAAATGGCTCGTGCAGGCATGCCGCTACGGCGACTTGACCCGCTGGGCTGCACGACTCAGTGCTATATGCGGGATGCCCGTGTGGGGCAGGCAGCAAAAGAACAGAACAGTACGCGCGCGCGGGCTGCGGTGGATCTGGCTGTTGAGGAGTTGCAACCGGCCATTTTTGTTATCGGTAACGCGCCCACGGCGTTGCTGCGGCTCCTTGAATTGCTGGAACAGGGCATTGCCCGTCCGGCGCTGATCATCGGCATGCCCGTAGGGTTTGTGAATGCGGCCGAATCCAAAGAATTGCTGATAACGCGCAGTCCTGTTCCTTTTATCGCCATAGAAGGGCGCAAAGGAGGCTCTGCACTGGCCGCCGCCGCCCTGAATGCGCTGGCGGACATGGCTCTTCAACGCCTGGGCAAGTCCGGAGCGGCTTAATGGGGCAGCTGAAGCAGGGGACTCACGGCGGAGAAGTGCTGCGTATTGCCCGTGAGCAGGGGCTGATTCCGGAGGATTTTCTGGATGTCAGCAACAATGCGAATACGCTGGTAGCCGACCTGACACGCGAGCTGTTGGCCGAAATCCCCTATCCATTCCTCCATTACCCGGAAAACAGCTGCGCCGAACTGCGTCAGTCTCTGGCTGCTTATGAAGGCCTGGGCGACGAGAACCTGCTTGTAGGGAACGGGTCTTCCGAGTGTTTGTACCTGGCGCTGCAGGCCTTGAGGCCGCAGCGGGTGCTTCTGCTTACGCCGCTTTTTTCTGAATACGCACGGGCTTGCGAGGCCCTTGGGATAGCCGCGGAACGGCATGTATTACGCGAGGAAATCGGATATCTGCCGGATGCGGCAACCCTCAAAGCCCTGGAACACACCACAGCGGATTTGGTGATCCTGTGCACGCCCAATAATCCGACGTGCGCGGTTTTTGAGGATTTGCCCGGATTGTTACGACACATACGCGCGCCGTATTGCCTGGTGGATACGGCTTACAAAGAATTTGTTTTCGGCAATCCGAACTGGGAAAAGCATTTTTACCGCAACTGGGCTGCAAAGGAACTGCGTACGCGGCCTATCGCTTTGAACAGTTTCACCAAATATTTTTGCTGTACGGGCCTGCGACTCGGCTATCTTGCCGCTGCCCCGGAAGTAATCGAACAGCTGCAGGCCGTACGTCCGCCCTGGATGGTTTCGCGTTTTGCCGAGCTGGCAGGGCTGCGCTTTCTGGAACAACTCGAGCGCTATCGACAACGCGGCTCCCAGTTGGAATCCGCTCGTGAACAGCTGGTAGGGCTGCTGCGTACGTGCGGACTTTTTGATGAAGTCCGTTCAGGACCGGTCAATTTTGTGCTTTGCCGTCTGCATCGACCGGAACAAGGCAAAATACTGGCCAGCGCGCTGGAGCAAAAACAGATTCTCGTCCGGCTTTGCGACAACATTCCAGGTATGGCTCCAGGGTATTTCCGCATCCAGGTGCGGACGCCGGATGAAAATCTGCGAGCAGCGGCGGCTTTGAGCGCGCTGGCCGGGTCTTAGAACATTCGGGCCCACTCCCCAGACAGGCATCTGATGGCCAACTCGTCTTTATGACAATGACCGTGGCTATGCCTTATGGCGGTTCGCTTCCTGTTTCCACTCTTTGACTAGTTCACGGACGCTTGTTGCGTAGGGGGAATCCTGTTTGTACTGTTCGGCAAAGACATGCAGGCGGGTGCCGCCTCGCGGTAAAAAAATGCCTTTGACCCGTAGCCAGTGCGGGTCCAGTACCTGGACAAAGTCATCAAGCATCTGGTTAGTTACGGTTTCCATAAAGGTCCGGTGGTTGCGGTAGGCAAACATGTAGAGCTTGAAACTTTTCGATTCCACAATGTGCGCATCCGGAACGTATTCAAGGATGATGGTGGCGAAATCTGGTTGCCCGGTCACCGGGCAAAGCGAGGTGAATTCCGGGAATTCAATGCTGATCATGTAGGGTCGGCCCGGATAGTTGTTGGGAAAAATTTCCAGGATTGAGCAATCCGGTTTCTCCAGTTGATACCCCTGTCCGGTATTCCCAAGCGCTTTGAGGTGGTCTGTTTTATCCTGGCTTTTCGTATCGGGCATCAGCCTCTCCAGTTTGTAGGGTTGGTAATGGAGCTGTATTTTGACTTTATCTTTCGTCGGTGGCAAGTTCCCCGCCGTCTTGAAAGTTTTTTTACCAAAAGGGGGTTCTATGACTGCATCTTCAGCAATGGTTGTCTTTTCAGGCGGGCAGGATTCCACCACCTGCCTGGTTTGGGCCCTGGAGCGTTATGAACGGGTGCATACCATAGGATTCGCTTATGGCCAGCGCCACAGTGTGGAGATGCATTGCCGCCAGGGCGTCAGGGAGGCAATTGGCGCGTTGCGTCCGTCCTGGGAACAGCGCATTGCTGATGACCAGGTGATCAACATTGATTTGTTCAAAGAGCTTGGTCAAAGCGCCTTAACCCATGATGTGGCCATAGAAATGGACCGCAACGGGTTGCCGACAACTTTTGTGCCCGGACGCAATCTGATTTTTTTAACCGCAGCTGCGGCCGCGGCGTATCGCAAGGGAATCCGCCACCTGGTGCTTGGGGTCTGCGAAACTGATTACTCCGGGTATCCGGATTGCAGGGACGACGCCATCAAAGCTATGCAGCTGGCCCTGAACTGCGGCATGGATACGCGCTTTGTGATTCATACGCCGCTAATGTGGTTGGACAAGGCGCAAACCTGGGAGCTGGCCGCAACACTTGGCGGCGAGGCCCTTGTGGAGCTGATCCTGGAGCAAACGCACACCTGCTACAATGGCGAACGGGGTATACGTCACGATTGGGGCTATGGCTGCGGCAAATGTCCGGCCTGCGAGCTGCGCGCCAGGGGTTATGCCAGATTTCGGGGTTCCGCTGTCTGATCCGGCAGAGTCAAGGTTGCCGCTTGAAGGGATACATAAAAAATGGTTCCGATGCCGTCTTCTTTCGGACATTCAAGACGGATTTCACCTCCGAATCCCGCGATGATCTGGCGACAGATGGCCAGCCCCAGGCCGTAGTGGCCCTTTGAACCTTTGCGGCCGCTTTCCACACGGAAAAAACGCTCGAATATGCGCTCCCGGTAGATTTCCGGAATCCCAGGCCCTTGATCTTTTACGTAGAGAATCACGGAATCTTTTTTTCGGTTTGCTCCGACAAAGATAGACATTCCATCCGTGCCGTAGTTCACGGCATTTTCCAGGAGATTTACCAACACCTCGAACAATCCGGCTTTTGTAGCCCGTACAAACGGGAACTCGTCTGAAAGCTCATCAACCACGGAAATCCGTTTTGCCTCGAGTTTTTGCGAGAGCGTACGTAGCGCGGCATTCAGCGTGTCCTTGATTGAAACGGGTTCCAATGCGTTTTGAATCTGGGCATCCAGTTTGGAAAGCGCCAGGAGTTTGGCCACCAGATTCCCCATATGGTCCGCGTTTTCCAGAATGATGCGCAGAAATTTTTCCTCGGTTTCTTTGGGCAGGTTGGGCTGATCGAGAAGTGTTTCGGCGTATCCCTTGATGCTGGTAACAGGCGTACGTATTTCATGCGAAATGTTGGCCATGAAATCCTGACGGACGCGTTCCAACCGTTTGAGTTCGGTAATATCATGCAGGACAATCACAATTTTGCGTACGCCGCGGGGCGTCTGAAAGCTCATGAGGATGGCATGCAGCAGTTTTTTATGCTGGGTTTGCAGCTGGGTCTCGAGTTTACCTGAAGTCTCGGAGCTGTTTTTGATTTCGTCGGTGAGTTCCTGCAGCTCAGGTTGCATGGTGGCTTCCAGAGGGGTTTTGGCTCTGGCATTGCCCAGCTTCGGGTACAAGGTTTCCAACGCATGATTCCAGGATTCAATTCTTCCGACTTTGTTGAGGATCATGACGCCGGCCGTAATACCGTTGAACAGCGCTTCCAGTTCCCCTTTTTTTTCCTCCAGGGTATGGATATGCTTCTGAATCTGTTCGGACATCGTGTTGATGGCCTCGGCCAGCGGGGCAAATTCTCTGCCTGGGGCAAGGTGGAGCCGTTCCTGGTATTCCCCTCTGCCTATCCGTTGGGCAACACGGGTGAAGTCCCGTATCGAGCGTCCGAGTCGGCGTGACATGATGATACCGATGCCTGAGGTGAGGCAGAAAGCGAGGGCCAGCAGTCCGAGAAGATGCGGCATAATCTTCGCGTATTTTTCCTGCATCACGGAAAGGGGAATGGCCACGCGCAATACGCCTGGAGGAATCCCGCCGGTACCGGCCACGTTTTTGGCCGCGTAGAGCAAATCTTTGTTCAGGGTTTTGGAAAAACGCTGGCTGGTTCCACGTCCCTGCTGAAGTGCCTGAATGATCTCCGGTCTCGTTCCATGATTGTCGAGTTTATCCAACGAAGCGAACGGTACTTGCGAATCTGCGATGACACGTCCCTGATCGACGTAGGTTATGCGGAATTGCAGGCGGCGGCCGATCTCGGAAAGCCAGTCGTCAAATTCTTTGGCGGATTCAAAACTCTTACGCTGGCTGATAGACCAGTCCAATGATTCCAGAGCCTGTAAAGCTCGTGTCGTGGCTGCTTCGGTTACATCCTGACTTACATAGCGGCTGAGCAGCAGGGCAGTCAGAAAAAAAGCCAGCAGCAGGACAAGCCAGAAGGCCACCAAAAGCTTTGTCGTGAAAGAAGTATTTTTCAACCCGTTTCTTTCCAGTTACGTCATTACGAATTAATGAGTTAAATTATTGCGTTTAACTACAATGGGGGGTATGTAGTCGCTTTCCAATAAAAATTCAATCGGTAAAAAGGGTTGCCGGTCAAAGCTCCAGGTTCCAGCAACCATTGTGCCGTCAACCAGATGAAGACGCAGCAGAGTGTTCCATGACAATTTATGATTGGTTTCTGATCCTGTCATTATTCGCCGGTTTTATGATGGCATTCAATCTGGGCGCCAACGACGTGGCCAACTCAATGGCTTCTGCCGTAGGAGCCAAGGCGATAACAGTCCGCCAGGCTGTTATGATAGCAGGAGGATTGAACTTTCTCGGTGCCGTATTTCTGGGAGCCAATGTTACGGCAACCATCAAGAAAGGCATTATAGATCCCTCCATGATTACAGACCCCAATGTGATGATGATCGGCATGTTTGCGGCATTGCTTTCTGCGGGGCTTTGGGTGCTGATTGCCACCTTGACGGCCTTGCCCGTATCGTCCACCCATTCCATTGTCGGCAGTTTACTTGGGTTTGGATTTGTTGCCGGTGGCCCCGGCGTGGTCCATTGGGTAAAAATGGGCGGCATTGTGCTTTCATGGATCATTTCTCCTTTTGTCGGGGCGGTAATCGCTTACCTGGTTTTTACACACATCCGACGACACATTCTCAGTCGCAAGGAAATACTTTCGCAAATCAAAAAGTGGGCTCCGTTATGGATGGCCTTGACTATGGCTTTGATTGGTCTATCTTTTTTTTACAAGACCCCGTTTGGTAAAAAATTGGGGTTGGACTGGAAAGAACGCCTTGTCCTGCTTGGCGCAGGATGTCTCCTGGTTTGGTACCTTGGCTCACTTTGGGTGAGCAGAATGATAGGCAATCTGCAAGAAAACACCGAAAGCGTGGAGCAGGTATACCGCAAGATGCAGGTGGGAACATCCTGTTATGTTGCCATTTCCCAGGGCGCCAACGATGTGGCCAATGCCATTGGTCCGGTGGCTGCCATCTACGTTATAGCACGAGAACATGTTTTTGTGGACCAGGCAGGGATTCCTTTTTTTCTTTTGGTGCTCGGCGGGCTTGGCATAGCCACTGGAACGGCTTTGCTTGGCTACAAAGTGATGTCCACAGTTGGTGAAAAAATTACGCATCTTTCCAATACGCGTGGGTTTGCTGTTGATTTCGGCGCGGCAACAACCGTTCTTGCCGCATCCAATCTGGGCTTACCCGTATCCACCACGCACGCGGCCGTGGGTTCCGTCGTAGGCGTTGGCTTGGCAGGGGGGTTCAAGGCCGTAGACTTCCGCGTTCTGGGAAAAATTGTCGTTTACTGGGTTTTGACGGTGCCTATAGCCGCCTTTACCTCCATTATTATCTTTGAAATTCTGAAATGGTCTTTGTTGTAATATTTCAGTAACTTATTATTTACTGACACGAGGGAATTATGTTTTTGCGCATGCCATTTTTCGGGCTGATAGCCCAAAAATCCCCCATGGAAGGCCTCTCCGAGCATTATCATAAAATCGCAGAGGGCATGACGCTCATTGAAGAGGCTTTGGAGTGTTATCTTGCCGGCGGTACGGAGTGCACCGAATTCGCCGAACTTATTGCCAGAGTCGAAAATCTTGAGGATGAGGCTGACAAAGTCAAACGCAAGATTCGCAACCATTTGCCTCGAGGCTTGTTCATGCCTGTGGATAAGACTCTGTTCTTCAACTACACCCGCAGTCAGGATAATATTCTCGATGACGGACAGGAAGCATTAAGCTGGTTGTATATGCGCTCTGTTCCTGTTTCCGATGCTGTCAGCAAGCGTTTGACGCAGTTTGTGCCGGAAGTCATGAAAACCGTCAAATTGCTGGGCCAAGCTCTTGATAGTACTATTGATCTGCTTGACGGCAAGCATTTTGACCGGGAAAAGACAAAAAGCTGCTTCAGGGACCTGCGGATGCAGCATAAGCTCGTATTCCGCAAAAAAAATGATCTGCTGGGATATATCTACAACCTGGACCAGGATTTTAAAGATCTCTACCAGTTGATTCACTTTGTCAATTGTCTGAACAGCATGAGCCACAATTCCGAGTTTTGCGCAGACATGCTACGAGCCATGATCGCGCGCTAGCCAGAGAATTTCAAAACAGTTTTACTTTAAATACGAAAAGAGGCTGTCCTTTTTCAGGGACGGCCTCTTTTGGTTTTTTAACTATTCAGTGAAAGTCGGGTGTTTCAGCGTTTTGCAGTCAGCAGCGCCTCAATGAATCCCTCGGGTGTGAATGTCTGCAATTCCAGGTCAAAGGACGTGCTCAACTGAGCGATTTGCGGAGGAATCAATCCGCATTGTGCCAAAATTGCGGGATGCTCGAAAAGTTCCTTGAGGCTTCCATCAAATTGAATAACGCCGTTTTGCAGACAAACTGCGCGGGTCATGTTTTCAACAATAAAATCCATATCATGGCTGATGACCAGCACGGTTTTATTCTCTGATTCCAGGCGATGCAACGCATTTTCCAACAATAGCAGTTCCCCGGGGTCCAGTCCTGCAGTGGGTTCGTCAAGCACCACGATCTCCGTATCCATGGCCAGTACGGAGGCCATGGCCAGACGCTTGCGTTCACTCAAACCCAGGTCATGGGGGTTGTGTTTTACCATGGGCAGCAGGTCGAAAATTTCCAGGGAAGTATCCACCAGCGTACGTACGCGTTCTTCCGGATAGCCGAGGTTGCGAGGTCCGAACGCGGCTTCGTCCCACACCGTGCCTTTGCATATCTGGTCATCCGGATTCTGGAACAAAAGGGCTACCGTGGCAGCAAGTTCGGCGACTCTTTTATCGGCTGCGGATGTGCTGAATAGTTTTACATTACCTTGTCGGGGGCGCAGCAGGCCGTTGAGGTGCTTTACCAGGGTGGATTTTCCGGAGCCGTTATGTCCCAGCAGGGCCACCCGTTCGGCCTGATATACGGTCAGGGAGACATCTCGGAGGACATCCGCTCCTGACGTATACTGAAACCACAGGTTTTCTATTTCGATGGCGGGCGGACGCATGCTATTCCTGCCGTAAACCACTGCATGTCGCTGCATGGGTTGTTGAAAGAGGCCTGCCGGTACGCCAGAGGCCTTGTTTTCGGGCCAGGTCCGCTACCTTGGTGAAGCGGGTCCAGTCGAGTCCAATCTCAGGCAGCAAAGGCGAAGAGAGAACCTCCGCGGGCGGACCGTCCAGGGCTATGACCCCCTTATGGAGGGCAATGACCCGGTCTGCATACAATGCGATATACTCGAACCGTTGTTCCGCGAGTACTATGGTTTTTCCCTCACGGCTCAACTGCTTGAGAGTTTCAAAACATCTCCGTACGCTCAGGGGGTCCAGGAATGTCGTGGGTTCGTCCAGAACAAGAATCGGCGTATCCGCAACCAGTGCAACGGCCATCACCACCTGTTGCAGCTGCCCTCCGGATAAGCGGTGCGGGGAACAATCCGCCAGGTGGGACAGGCCGGTTTTATGGAGTACGGCTTCAACGCGTTGCCGCATTTCTTCCGACGGTACGCCCCTGTTCTCCAGGCTGAACGCAAGTTCTTCCCTGACCGTGAAGCGCGCCCCTGAAAGCTGGCGTTCCGGGCGTTGCATAAGCAGGGTTGCCTGCGTGGAAAGCTCACCGACGCTTGTCTCCCTCGTATCTTTGCCGGCTACATGAATTTTTCCCTCTGTGACGCCGTGGAATAAATGCGGAATGATTCCGGTCATCGCATAGCACAAGCTTGATTTGCCGGAGTTGTTGGCCCCGATGACAGTCGCAAACTCGCCTGGTTGTACATGCAAATTCAGATTATCCAGCGCTTTTCTCTGCGCTCCAGAGTAGCTGAAAGAAAAATTTTTGATTTCCAGCATCGGCTATATCCAAAAAACAATCGCGGTTGCAAAAATGATCACCGATACGCACAGCATCAGCCAGCGGAGAGTTTTCTGCAACTTGCTGTCAGAGACTTCACGCAGGGAAGTCCGTCTCCCGGGTAAATTGAATCCCCTTGCCTCCAGTGCGATGGCGCGTTGTTCGATTTCAGTGAACGCCCCGATTACCAGGGGGGTGACCAATGGTCCCACAGAGCGAATCCGTTTCATCAGAGAGCCCTCAGAATCCAACCCCCTGGAGCGCTGTGCTGCTTGGATCACCCGTATTCTTTCCCGCATGGCGGGAAGCATCAGTAACGGTCCGCCTACGAGATAGGCGGCGAATGGCGGCCAGCCGGTCTGCACCAGTGCGGTAATGAAGTCAGCAGGCTCTGTCGTGAAAACAAAGAGCAGGGACGCAGTGAGCACAGCTGCCAGTTGCATGAGAATTTTCGCGGCGAATAGCAGACCTTCCTGATAGACGACAAAGGAGTGGTAACTCCACAAAGGCGTATGGTTGGCTGGATAAAGAAACCCGTGGATCGGGAACATAAACAAAGCCAAAGGCAGAAGCACCCGCCATGAAAAATTCAGGATATTGGGGAGTACTCCGCCCAAGCCTCCGACAAGAAGATTTAATCCGAGAAAGAAAGCGCCCGGCATCCATCTGCCTGGCAGACAATATACTGCCACCCCTGCCAACAAGACATACGCCAGCTTGTTGTAGGGGTGGCATGTGTGCAGCCAGGTGGCTGGAGCAATGCAAAGCGTCAGATCGCTTTGTCGCAATGAACCACCTGCCTTGGTCTTAAAACATGAGGAAAACTTTTTCCCGGATTATGATGCAGCAAGTCCGAGCCTCGAGAAACGCCCCCTGATCCTGTCCGGGAGAATTTTGATGATTCCCAGGCACAACAGGGCCGTGACAACCTTATCGATGACATTAGAGGTAAATACCGTCACAACTACCGAACCGAAAAGATCCTTGCCGAGGGCAAGCATGTAAGCCGTCATAAAGTCCGCACCGCTGCCGGTGATGCCGCCGAACATATACAGGCGGATGGGCACTGCGACAACGGCATTGAAAACGGTGATGATGACACCGGCGAGAATAGCCAGCCACCAGTTTTTGAAAAGGCCGAACTTAGCGCAAAAGCCGGCTGCGATGCCGATGACCATGGCCACCGGAGCGAAAGCCGCGGCCACAGGCGAGGTAATCAGGCCCCAAATCAGATTGGTGATCAGGCCTGTAAGCCCGCCGGCCCATGGACCGGCAAGAATGCCCACTAGAACCGTGCCTATGGAGTCAAGAAAAATCGGGAGCTTCAAAAGAGAGACCAGTTGGCCGACAACGATGTTCAGCACGATTGCCACGACGATGAGAACCCAGGTAAACGTTGTGAAATCTTTTTTGACGCGATCGAAAAAGCTCATTTAAATCACTCCTTGCCAAAAGTTGCGGATTGAATTTCAAGCTCCGGGTAACCGGTTTGAGGATCGAAAGTCCGCAAGAACCGGTAGCCAGGCAGGGTAGCAAGAACAATTTCAGCTGTCGTATACACGTTGGATCCATGCAGGAGGTGCGCTCCGATAGTCTTTCCAGATTCGTCGGAAATGGCGATGTGAAAATGTGAACCGTGTTTGGAAAGAATTCCTGTAAGCGAGACGATTTCAAAATGCCCCTGCATTTCTGTTGCATCCGCCTGGTTGGCGAATCTGAGGACGGCTTTGGTAAGGCTTCCTACGCAAGTCATGACGCAGGCAGCCTCGACATCATGTTCATCGGCGACACGCTCCAGTTCGGCCAGTATGTCCTGGCCGGGGAGCAGACGTAAGGGAAAGAGCGTCATCAGGTGTGGTCTCAATTTATTGACTGGTAAAATTTTTGGTTGTTGAAATGCATCATGTTTGTTTATAACTATCTGTTATAACTTCATTTTAAATATATCAGACCGTAAAGTACGTCAAATAGAAAAAAGTAATGAATAAATTGAATATTGATTTGTTTTATCGATATATAGAGAGAGGAAATGGTACACGTAACATGTGCCATCGATACGCAAATCAAGGATGGAGAGAGGTATGTTATGGGAAATGACAAAGGAGCAAGCGAGTGTCCGCCTGCTCCTTTGCGCGTAATGGGATGGTGGTATTATCCTTTCATGACGCGAAAAAAGATAATTAAAAAGAACTTGGAAAAACTTGTTTACCGGTAAACCATGCCCCCATCGATCAGAACAGCCTGTCCCGTCATATAGTCGGAATCAGGACCAGCCAGATAGGAAACGAACGCTGCTACATCTGCGGGTACTTCGGGACGTCCCAGTGCGATACCGGCGCAGTATTCCTTAAAAGTCGCGCCTTTTGCAGCGCCAGTTACTTTGGAGAAGCCATCGTCGATTTCACCCCACATGTCAGTGTCTACAACGCCGGGGCAATACGCGTTGACGGTAATTCCTGCGCTGGCATATTCGCGGGCTGCTGCCTGGGTCAGTCCGCGTACGGCAAATTTAGTGGCACTGTACAGGCCGATCATCGCAAAACCGTCATGGCCCGCAATGGAAGAGGCACTGATAATTTTCCCCTTTTGTTTCCGGGCCAGAAATTTAGCGGCGGCGGCCTGAATGCCCCAGACAACGCCGTTTACGTTGATTTTAAAAATCCTTTCCACTTCCTCGGGGGTTACATCTGCCAAGGCTTTTACCTGGGCGATACCGGCATTATTGACCATGATGTCAAACCCGCCGAGTGCTTTTTCGGCATGATCAATTGCAGCGTACACCTGGTCGCGATCACTGATATCGGCAACGAAAGTCGTGGCCTTGCGGCCGAGTCCTTCAATTTCCTTGGCGACAGCCTGAAGTTTGTCTTCTTTGAGATCGACAAGAGCGATGTCCGCTCCGTCCTTAGCGAGCCGTAGTGCGATGCCCCGCCCGATACCCTGGGCGGAACCAGTGATCAGCGCGACTTTTCCTGAAATGGACATGGTGTATCTCCTTTTGATTTGCTTGACTCAATTCGCGTCATGAAATGATATTGCCATCTTTCCAAATAGTATTTGATAAAAATACTTATAATAATGCATGTTGGCGTATTTTTACAAACCATATGAAGACAAAATAGCAAGTGCCATGCCACGTATTGTATAAATAGGTCGTAAAATTACAGTTGATATTTTATTTATAAGTAATCAGTTGAGTAACTTATGCAGAAATTTTTGGGACTTCTATAAGGCAGTATTTTTAAATGCGCATCAGGTGATAAAGCTGCTGCAGTTTACTAAGATTTGCTCAAAAGGCGAACATTCCCCGAGGAGTTTCGGGCGCATTCTTTGGCGGGTCTTTCTATCCCGTTCAAGTGTTCTGGAGGTGAACACTGTCGTGAAACCGAACACAGGTTCTGTGTCTTGTTCACGGCGGTAGTTGCCTTGGAGGTAAGATAGAGAGCATAAAGGCCGGCGATTGCGTCCAGCTGTTGTACTGGAAGCCTTCAGCCGGCCTAATCGAGGGGAGGTCCGGTTACTTGCCGAACCAAAGGTGCCTAGAGCAGATCGTCCTGCATGCGTACAGCACAGAATTTGCCGCACATGGCGCATTCTTTCTGGTTGCTGAACTGCTCACGACGCGCACGTACCAGTGCCGGATCAAGAGACAGCCGGGTCATGGCATCCCAATCCAGGGCTTTTCTCGCCTTGGACATTTCCAGGTTGCGTGCAACAGCCTCCGTCCGCCCTTGGGCTGTTTCCGCGGCCTGAGCTGCGATACGAGATGCCATAACACCCTGGTACACGTCGTCGGTGCAAGGCAGGGTCAGGTGCTCGGCCGGGGTGACGTAACAGAGGAAATCAGCCCCGTAAAAACCGGCCAGTGCCCCGCCTATGGCCGCACCGATATGGTCGTAGCCCGGCGCACAGTCGATGGTCAGAGGTCCGAGAACATAGAGAGGTGCGCCGCCAGTAAGACGTTTGATGCCTTGAATTTGCGCCTGAACAAGGTGGAGAGGTACGTGCCCGGGGCCTTCGATCATCACCTGAACGCCATTATCCCGTGCTCTGCGGGCCAGTTCGCCAAGAATGATGACCTCTTCCCACTGAGCCCCGTCGCCTGCATCAACTCCCGCGCCCGGACGCAGACCGTCACCCAGGCTCAGAACGACATTATACGCCCGTGCGATGTCCAGAATGTCTCCGAAACGCGTATAAAAAGGATTTTCGCGGCCGTTTTTGCGGATCCAGCGTGCCAGAATAGAGCCTCCACGGGAGACAATGCCCATTACCCGGCCTTCTTCATTGGTCAGGTTAACAACACGTTCGGTCACACCGCAATGCACGGTCATGAAGTCCACCCCTTGCCGTGCTTCTTTTTCAATTTCTTCAAGAATCTCATTCTCGGTCAAGCCGGCCGGGTCTTCTTCAGCCGCGATATAACGCTGTGCAGCGGCATAAATGGGAACAGTCCCTAGGGGCAAAGCAGAGGAGGCCAGCATGTCCTTGCGTATGGCGTCCAGGTCTCCGGCAGTGGACAGGTCCATGACAGTGGTGGCTCCGGCGTCCTCGCTCATACGTAGTTTTTTCTGTTCATGTTCGGGGTCATTCAGGAAAGGGGACGTCCCGATGTTGGCGTTCACTTTGATGGTAGCAGGTTGTCCGATCAGAGTGGGGCTAACGTTTTTGTGTTCCGGGTTGGCCAGCACGACCATAGTGCCTTTTGCGACGGCACCGGTAACTATTTCAGGATCAAGCCCTTCGTTGGCTGCCAATGAGGCCAGATGCTGGTCAAGAATCTTAGCAATAGTTGGGTTTTTTTTGATAATCGACATATGCTTCCTTTTGGGTCTGCAACGGTTTGCCGGGGTAGCCCGCCTGTGGGTCTCATGTTTCAATAAGCAACAACTATGCCTGTATTCGTGTTGTGCATGTTAAAAAAATAGATACGGAAAAGTGTATCATCCAGGAGCCGGGGGAGAGCTAAGGGCAACGCTCATACGGGCAGAGAAAAATTCTGGGTTGTAGTTTACGGCGATTTTAATGCGTACGGCGTATAGTTCAGTTTCATTCTGCCGTTACGAGAAATAACCAACCTGGTAATACCCTGAAAAGAGGAGTTAAAAACTCTTACAAAGTCGGGGCTTAAGTCTATTAGCCGTCCCACGGTAAAATTAAGACTGTTCGATCCGGATATTTTTCTGCCCTGACAAAGGTTGAAACAAAAAAGCGTCCTATCCGAAAAAAATGATCTGCAACCCCTTCGACTATGTCTTGATAAGTTCTTTTTCTAGCGAAAAAACAGTATGTTGCGTTGTAATTTTTTTGTCGGATTGTCATGTGCATTTGAACATGATCTTTGCACATGTTCTCTTTCAAAAAGTTGTCCTCTTAATTTCCTTTTTTGTTCTCTCAGAAGAATCCACCGGACGAATTTTTATTCTGGACCAGCAAAGTCAAACTTCTATGTACGCCCGGCAACGTCGACGTACTTGTTTGCTGGAGTAAGGAGCCGATGGGCAGAAAGATAAAAGCTAGCCCTTGCGAATAAATTTGGAGAACAAGATGTACTTTTGCTCACGGTTCTGCTTTTGAAAAACAGAAGCTATGCGCCTGCGTATGGTTGCGGCTGATAAATACCACGGGCGCGATAGAGAGAGACTCTCAGAAAGCGCCCGTGGAACTTCAAAGGTGGCAAGACAACACGTGTTGAAGCTATTGTGATTGTGACAATAACTTCTCTTACTTTCCGATTAGCTGCTTGCAGCTTTTCAGAAAATGCAAGAAATCTAAGATTTGACGATAATTTTAATATTTTCGTCTTTGTTGTTGATCAATTCCAGGAATCCTTTTTCCACGATTTCTTCCAGCTCAATTTTTCCGGTGATCATGGGATCGGCTTTAATCTGTCCGGTAGCCAGCAGTCTGGAAACGCCGATGAAATCTTCCAGGGTATAGGCCAGTGTGCCGATAACCCGTTTGTCCGTACCGCTCAGGCTGAAGAAGTTGAAAGAACTGGGCTCTTCAAAGATACCAACGATAACTGCGCGGCCTGCGTTGCGGATCAGATCAATGGCCAGCGGGCCGGTGAATTTGTTGCCCACGCATTCGAAGGACACATCGGCGCCGGAACCATTTGTCAGGGCTTTGATTTCGGCAACAGGGTCGCATTCTTTAGGATTCAGCACCAGGTCGGCGCCGCATTCTTTGGCTTTCTCAGTACGGGCTTTGGACATCTCCAAAACAATCACCTTACCAGCACCGGCAGCTTTGGCAGCCATCAGAGTTCCAAGGCCGATGGTACCAGCACCAATTATAACAACAATCTCACCCAGAATGGAGCCGGCTTCACGTACGGCTTTGAAACCGGTAGCCAAAGGTTCGATCAAAGCGCCGGCTTCAGGTGTTACGCCTTCGGGAAGAACAAAACACAATTCGGCTGGTACATTCACATACTTAGCGAAGGCACCGTCGTTCATCAAACCGGTAAAAGCCAGTTTTTCGCAGACATTGTAGCGGCCGGCCCGGCAGGTGACGCATTCGCCGCAATGCTGACACGCATCCGGAGCAACCAAATCACCAACACGTACGTTCGTGACTCCCTCTCCGACTTCTACGACAGTTCCGGTGAATTCGTGACCTAAAATCACGCTACCTTTCTTGCCGGTAAGGGGATGCGGTGTGTCAAAGGGAATAAAAATCGGACCCGCGACGTATTCGTGCAAATCCGAGCCACAGATACCACACCAATCGACCTTAATCTTCACCCATCCAGCCTGTGGGAATGGGGGAACAGGAACGGTCTCTACACGTACATCCTCTTTTCCATGCCAAACTGCTGCTCGCATTGTTTCGCTCATAAGGGTACTCTCTTTGGTTTTGTGGTTTGTGATAACTAGTAAGATCGCTACCAGCGAGATGGTGAACTCATCGCCAATTGCACCGGACGTGCCAAAGAAAGAAAAACAAGCGGATTTTGGCCGTATTACCAGTCTATTTTCAACTATCTTATGATGTTAATAAATTATTTCCTGGTTCAGTATGAATGCATTAGTTGCCTACAATAAAACTTTGCAGACTCACTCGTTCATAAAAAAATTGTGTTCGGGTTTGGAACATTTTTAGTCAGATTGTTCGCTTTCAGGGCAGGATTGTATTGTCTAAAATTTTTGCTGCATGATTTGCCAACAAAACTGCATGAGGAATAGAATTTTTGTAATCTTAAGTGGTAAAAACAAGTTATAGCTTTTTATAACTATGATAACTCTCTTAATTGAGAAAAAATATTATTTTACAATTTGGTAAAGATGTATTGCTGTAAAATTAATACTCAATATGTGAACTTTTGGATTGTATTACTAATTCCCTTGATTTTAAAAGATAAACCATGAAAAAAAGACGACTAAGAGTGTGGAGAGGGAGGTGTTGTAATTTGAAGAAAGAGTCTATGGCATATTTTTTGCTCAAAATAGAGTTCTAATCATCTGATATCGTAGAATTAAACTGTCTGAGTATGAAATTTTAACCGCAGTGTGGAGTTAGTATTTAAGCAGACGTTTTGTCCTTTTCCGGAGGTTTTCAGTCTCCTGGCGCTCAAATGGATAAGGTTTCAACAATTATCCGTCGCAAAATACAATGGTTTTCTTCAGTTGTTCTTTTGTGTGGAGGCATTTTGCCGAACATCTAAAAAAAGGAAGAGATATGAAGCCGTTATTTACGCAGACGACGCAAGTTGGAGTAATTGTAAAGGACCTTGATAAGACCTTGGAAACCTACGTTCAAAAATATGGTATTGGCCCTTGGAAAGTATATACATTCAACAAGGATACAGTTGATGATTTGTATATCGGACACGACTCTGCCGACTACTCCATGAAACTGGCACTCTGCATGGTTGGCAACACGATGTGGGAACTTATTCAGCCTATCAGCGACAATACTGATTACGTTCGTTTTCTCAATGAACACGGTGAAGGCATTCATCACATCGCTATAGGTGTTGAAAACGTAGATGATTATTTTACTTTCTGCAAAGACAAGGGATTGTATCCGATTCAGGGGGGGACATGGAAGTGTGTAGGGGGAAATTTTCTTTATGATTATCGCGATACAAGGGAAGACCTTAAAATAATAATGGAATTGCATGGTCCGGATGCAGGAATAGAACTTCCCGAACCAGACTATGAATATCCTGCAGGCCCCATGCCGCGTAAACCTGTTTTTACCGATGTGTTGCAAATCGGTATCATCTGCAAAGATCTGGAAAGCACTATTAAAAACTATACCGATAAATATGGAATAGGACCTTGGAACAAGTATCGGTTTGACAAAGATACAGTTGCTGATTTGAAGCGCTTCGGCAAACTGGAAAATTATTCCATGGATCTGGCATTGGCTCAGGTCGGCAATGTGCAGTGGGAACTTATTCAACCCCTGGATGATAAAAGTGACTACGCTCTGTTTCTTAAGGAACACGGTGAAGGGGTGCACCACGTGGCACTCGCTACAGAAGGATATGAAAGTGCAGTAAAATTCTGCGAAGAAAATGGACTGAAACAAATTCAATACGGCTACTGGAACAGTAATTTCCACTACGACTACAGAGACACTCGGGACGACTTGAAGTGCATTGCCGAGCTGTATGGTCCGGAGGATGGATTTGACTGGCCCAAGCCCTTGGCCGTTTACGAAGTTCCCAGTAATGCATAAGCACTTATAGTAACAATGAGAATTCCTTTTTATTCCTAAAGGAGTTCTCATTGTTATAATTACAGCATGCTCAATCTATTTCTCATTATTGTATCGTGTATGTTAATTCTGATAAGCTGACGTCGTAATTCTTGCTTTTCTTAAATCTTAGATGTTTAGAGATTTTTTCAATATTGTTTTTCAATATTGTAATAATTTTTTATTATTTAATTAATATACTAGTTAAATAATAAAACATAAATTGGAACAAAAATTGTATAAATATACTGACTTTTGTAATGTTATTTTGTTTATGTGCCGTGAATACCAAAAAAAAGGAGGTGCCAGCCAATAAAAAAGAGCTAAGGGATAGTGGCTGTAATAGTCAGCGGATTCGAAAAAACGGTTTTCATGATGCTGTCCGCAGCCACCGAAGCAATGGTTCTGGAATACACTGCAATAAAAGGGGACTTCATGACTGCATTAAGCATTAACACGCTTCTGATCTGTTTTGGCGGAGGTATCGTCGGCGCTGCCCTCGGTGGACTCCTTTCCTTTATTGTCTGCGCCCTGATGGTTTTGGGCGGCTGTTTGATGACACTTCAGGGCGGCTCTGATTATCTGTTGCTGCAAGTCGGTCTTGGGCCAATTTTCGGCCCGCATGTCGGCGGTTTTGCCGCTGGTGTTGCCGCTGCCACATATGCCGCCGGAATCCGTAAAAATCATCCCACTGGAGCTGCCAAGGACATTTTGTCTCCTTTAATGGGAACATCGTGGGATGTCCTGGTTGTCGGCGGAGTGTTCGCTGTTTTTGGACATCTGTTTGCCACCACCTTTGGTTCGCTTCCTATTATTAAAGATTTTGATGTGTTAGGTCTTACAGTCGTAGTTTCAGCCATGGTTGCCAGGTTGATATTTCAGAAAGAAATGCCTTGGGGAAATCCCGCTTCAATAAAAGAGCATGGCTATCTTGGTACGAATAATTTTGCACTGTCCTGGATTCCCTGGGCTCTTCCATTGCCCAAATTAATGGTATTCAGCCTCGGTGGAGGGTTGTTGTCCGCGGCATTTGCCGCCAGCGCCCAGTCTGCCATGGCCCCTCTGGTCGCTGATGGAACTGTTTCAGCCACCGGTGCAGTGGTTGTTCCACTGATCTTTGGCTGGGCCATTGCCGGTATCAGTTTGATCGGCTTGCAACTGGGTACTGGCACCGTGCAGCAAATGCCTGCCTGGCATTGTCAGGCTATCCTTGCCGCTCTGGCGTTCCTGCATTTCGGCTCCATACCCTTGGCCGGTTTTGTTGCCATTCTTGCAGGTTTACTGCAGGAACTCATGGCCAGACTGTTCTGGAATCATGGAAGTAACCATATTGATCCGCCGGCGCTGGCCATTACCCTAGGGACATTTATTTTGAATTCGCTTAAATAAGCCGCGGATTATCTATCGTTTTCCATTGATGCAAATACGTTGCGGCACGATGGAAGGCGAACAAAGACTTATACAGAGCCCGAAGACTGCTTCGGGCTCTGTTTTTTTTGCGAAAACATGAGGATACTGTTTAGATATCTTTTATTCGTAGCTCAAACATGACAGTCTATTTTTTTATTAATTCATAAAATCAGACTGTTGTTTAAAAGTCTTCAAGAATTATCTTTCCTGGCCCCTTGTGGTTTTCCCTGTAAGTTGCGTATGAGGTATGTACTGACGCATGGAATACAGGGAGGCATTATGAGCGTTTCGGCCAGGGATATCATCCTTCAGTATAAACCGGATTTTCCGCGTCGCCACTGTGGGCAACTGTATGAAGATACGTCGGATTTTATGCGTATCGAATACGGAGACGTGATTAAACTGGACGGACAGCATTATTTGACGCTGCGCAATGAGGGCGAGAGAAAATTCGGACTTGAGGACCCGAAATTTTGGGTCAAACGCTGCAAGGCTCTGGAACGGGATGAATCAGTTATTTTAAAATTGGTCTTTCATGAGGATTTTACGGAAAAAATCGGCGGTATTCCGGTCCGAAGCTATCGCAGCGAACATAAAGAAGCCAGGATTCTCGATCTGGTCAAAGGGGATGCTCGTTTCATGCAGGGATTCTCCCGCGAGGATGTGGAAGGAAACCTGGTAAGAGTTCTTGACCTGATACGAGGCAAACGTCTGGACCTGATGGTTGATGACATCGAACTCGGGCATGAAGCCTATTTCCATGAGCGTATGCCGGAAATCCTGGCCAAATTTATTGAATGCTGCCAGGCAATCGCCTATTTGCACCAGCACAATGAAAAGCACGGCGATATCCGCAGCGATCATATCTGGGTGGAAAGCGGCACTAAGGCCTTTCGCTGGATAGATTTCGATTATACCTATGACTTTCGGTCGAACCCCTGGGGACTGGATTTATTTGGACTTGGCAACATTCTCCTTTTTATTGTTGGAAAAGGGTTGCATACGGCCCATGATGTGTCCTTGGGAAAATATGGCGATACGGGACTGAACCAGGAGGATTTCGGCCTCATTTTCAAGAGCAGAATTCTCAATTTGCGCAAGTTGTTTCCCTATGTGCCAAAGGCCCTGAACGATGTGCTGATGCATTTTTCACAACAGGCTACGGTTTTTTACGATACGGTGGACGAACTGGTAGACGACTTGCGTCCGTGTCTGGATGTTCTGGATAGTACGAACACGTAAGAACTGAATGAGAGGTCCGTATGAATAACGCCAGGGTTCTGATCGCCGTGGATGCTTCTGAGGCTTCCTTGCGAGCGGTCGTATATACGGGGGATTTATTGGGAAAGTTTCGGCCCGACTGTGAAGTCTGTCTGTTGTATGTAGAGAGTCTGCCTGAAGCCGATATGTTTCCCGATGAGGAGAAATGGAAAGAGAATTGCCGCAAGTTGCGGGAAACCATGCAGGATTTTTTGAATCGAGCAAAGCAGGCCCTGATTGACCGTGGTATCGCCGCGTCCGCAGTGACAAACAAATACGTGGTCAACTGCCATTCGCCGTTTCATGAGGATGCCATATCGTACTGCAGCAAAGGGCTGAACATCGCGCAGGATATTTTGAGCGTTCAACGGGAAGGGGAGTTCGGCACCATCGCCATGGGCCGCCGGCATATTTCCAAAGCTGAAGAATTTCTTTTCGGCAGTGTTTCGAACAAGATTATTCATGAAGCTCGTGATTGTGCTGTCTGGGTTGTCGAGTGAGGATTCGCAGTTAGGGGTAGGACAATGAGTGCCGATGTAAAGCGCCTGACAGAGCAATACGCGCCGCAGTTGCAACTCCGCCGTTATGGCCGCATAGTCGAAGATGTCACCGAATTTATGCATATCGACCATGGCGACATCATTCTTTTAGAAGGCGAGCATTTTCTCGTATTCAACGACGCACGGGAGCGAGGTTTCGGGTATACGGACGCCAAGCACTGGGTAAAACGCTGCCGGGCGCTTGAAACCGGCGAGCAGCTTATCCTGAAACTCTGTTTTCACGAGTCGTTTACCCTAACAAAAGGACAGCTGCAGATTTCCTGTTATCGCAGCCCGCAAAAGGAATCCAGGATTCTGGATCTGGTTCGCGGGGATATGCGTTTTATGCAGGGGCGCACTCTGCGTGACAGCAAGGGAAATCCCGTACGTATTGTGGAAATTGTTCATGGCGGCCGTCTTGATATGCGCGTCGCTGCAATGGACATGGGGCATGAGCAGTATTTTTTTCAGGAATACCCGCGGGTTTTGTCGCTTTTTCTTGAGGCCTGCCGCGCTCTGGCGGATTTGCATGCCAAAGGGGAACGCCACGGAGATGTCTGGCGCGACCATTTGCGCTTTAATCCTGATACCGGCGGATTATGCTGGATAGATTTCGATTACGCCTATGAATTGAGTGTTAATCCGTTTGGTCTTGACTTGTTCGGCTTGGGAGAAATTCTTATTTTTCTCACAGGCAAGGGCACGTTCGGGACGGATCAGCTTTCCGTATTTCCTGAAGGGCGCGATATCGTGACACAATTGCGGCAAGAAGATTTTTCCTTGTTGCACAAAAATATGCTGGTCAATCTGAAAAGCGTCTACCCTTACATCCCGGAGGAACTGAATCGGGTGCTTCTTCACTTTTCCCAGGGGGCTGAAGTCGGCTACGATACCGTCAGAGAACTGCTGGGAGAGCTTGAACCGTGCCTTCTTTTACTGCAGTCGGCGGGTTAATCGGGAGTTTTTAGCGTCCCGAATTCCGAACTCGCCTTGGTGCTGGCAGTAGACAGTTCGATAGTTTTGAACGCCCCGTGCTGGGGGAATTTAAGCCTATCTGCCTGGCAACATGAACGTTTTGTAAGGCTACTTCAAAATCTTTCCAGGCCATCATTCATATCCAGACGTATTTTTGATTGGCCTGAGAGTTCATGCATCCCGCTGGTGTTGCTGGAATTCACCCGGATTTTTTTAACACCCTTTATTCCAAAGTGAGATGAGCTGCCATTCCGGATGGATTCATGCAATTTGAAAAAAGAAATGGTTTGTTGCAATTGTTCGGCTTGGGCAGAGAGTTCCTCCGCGGTGGAGGCGGTTTCTTCAGAGGCTGACGCATTTTGCTGCACCACTGAATCAAGCTGTTGAATTGCCTTGTTGATCTGCCCGGCTCCGGCACTTTGTTCATTACTGGAAGCAGAAATCTCCTGGACCAGCTCCGCCGTACGGCTGATGGCCGGTACAAGACTATTCAGTATTTCACCAGCTTTTTCGGCAACAGCAACGCTATTGGAAGAAAGCAGGGCAATCTGATTTGCGGCGACGCCGCTGCGTTCAGCCAGTTTGCGTACTTCTGCAGCAACAACGGCAAATCCTTTGCCATGCTCTCCGGCTCTTGCTGCCTCGATGGCCGCGTTGAGCGCCAGCAGGTTGGTTTGGCGAGCGATTTCTTCGACAATTGAGATTTTTTCAGCAATTTCCTTCATGGCGGCAACAGTTTCGGACACCGCCTCTCCTCCGTTTATAGCATCTTCCGCAGCCTTTTTTGCGATTTTTTCCGTATCGAGCGCATGGGAGGCATTTCGGTTGATGTTGGAGGTCATTTCTTCTATGGACGAAGAAATTTCTTCAACTGATGCGGCTTGTTCAGAAGCACCTTCGGACAACGTTTCCGAGGAGGCAGACAATTCTTCACTGCCACTTGCAACATGTTCTCCAGCTTGTTGTATTTTCTGAATAACGGTACGTAGTTTCGCATTCATTGCTTTGAGCGCGGAAATCAAGCTCCCGACTTCATCCTGCTGATCGATATCTATTTGAGCCGTTAAATCTCCTGACGCAATTTTAGAGGCAAAATCAACTCCTGCACGCATGGGGCGGATAATACCTCTGGCAATGATAAAGGCCAGAAGCAAGCCCACAGGTAGCGCGATAAGGCCGAGAATAAGGACAACGGACCGTGTTTTTGAAGCAGCATCGAGCATCTGTGTATCAGTCATAATCGTATTTGCTACAACAACTTCGGAATCATTCAATATCTTTTGAATTTTTTGTAGAGCAGGCTGCGTTTCCTGGGAATAAATAGTCAAAGCCTTTTGTTGTTCTTTGAGTTGCTCCTTATTCCACAAAATTAAATCATCAAGGGCATGAAGTGTTTCATTGAGATATTTTTGTGTTTCGTTATTGAAAAATTGATACGCTTCGTCTCTTTTGCCATCATGAAGAAGCGAATTTATTGTTTTGAGGCTTTCGTGTAACAGTTTGTGAGGTTCGAAAACAGTGAGAATATTTTTTTTGAACTCGGGGTTGGTTGCCATTTTATTCTTAATGTCTTGAGAATAAAGCCATTTACCAAGATTGCATGTATGATAATCCCGAGAGGCATTGATAGACTCGATGTTCGGATCAAGGAAGGAGCTTAGTACGGCATTTTTCCATTGCAAATGATCCGCTTTTCTGGCTTCAAGATCTGCCATGAGTTGCGGATCCGCTTGTACAAACGTTTTTCTTATTTTTGCAGCGCTCTCGTGAAGTATGGTATGCGCTTCTTCAATCTTTTGCAGAATTGGAGCAAGTTCTGGAACAAGCAATTCAGCCTGTTTACGTCCCTGGCCGTAATACCATTTGCCGAAACCACATTTGTGGGGATCTATCTGGACATCAAGCGATTTGACTGCTTTGTCAGTGAGGAAGCTGTTAACTTGTTGCGCCCAATTTAAATGATCCACTATACGCTGTATAAACTCAGCCTTAAGTTTGTTGCCGTCAATAACTTCTTCGGAATTGGATACAATATTCCCAATACCGAAAACTGCCCAGATGGTTATGCCTCCGAGTAAAAGAAGGATTGCACCAAAACCTACCACGAACTTCCCTTTGAGACTCATATTTTTCCAGCGCATAGAGGAAATCCTTTGTAAAAAAGTGAAAATTCAATTTGTTTTCTCTTATAAAGAAAATAAATATATCACACAGAAGCGGGTAGCTTTAGTGTTTTTATCGGTAGATAATTAGACTTTTTTCTATTATTGTATGCTAATTGGATAATTGCATTATAACACTTTTTACTTTCTTAAGTCAAAAAGTTAAAAATGATTAGCAGGGAGTAAACAAAGAAAATTTGTATAAGAAAAAGAAAGCCACCTTCAAAGATTGGGCACCTCCCGAAAAGGACATACTTTCTTTAGTAACAATGTTTACTGTCTGTATATTTCGGCGCTCCACGTGTAAAGTTGGCAGCGGCGGTAAATCCTGTTCCCTTTCTGGCTGAAGACCCAATAATTCGAAAGTTTCTTTGCTTTTTGGGGAAAGTGCATTATTATTAAATTACGCTTAAACTCCAACTTGCGAGGTGACTATGAGTCGACATCCTGAGAACAAGCACGAGCGCGGTAATATTAAGCGTCGGAAGGGAATTGCCAGAGCCATTGTCCTGGACAATGAACTGACGGGAAAGAATATCAACAAACTTGGGGACACGAGACAGCCCTGCACCGGCGTAGAGTGCGGCAATCCCCGGCGATACTTCACAGGAAAAGACGCCCTCACTATTCAGGAGAGGCGATCAATACAAGTCTGACCTGCACTAAGCCTGAACTAAAATTTAACCCCTCGGGAGACCGGGGGGTTTTTACTTTGCCGAACAGTCAAGGGTTCGAACCGACAGAACATGACACTGGGGGAGTTTTTTACATTTTTAACTGTTCCTGACTGCGGGTATTACGTACACAGGATTTTATCGCTGAAATCATTGCAGGCTCCCTTGCAAAGAACCCGTGCGGTGTATAGCTTACTGAAATCAGTTTTTGCCATAAAGGAGATCACGCATGAATATACCCGCCTTAGAGCTGGAAACCAGCTATTCGCATAAAAACAACGACCTGTTACTCGTGCCGTATCTGGATGGGACCACCAGCGCAGCGGATGTGGCGGTATTGCCGCAGCCTTTGCAAAATCTGGTGGTGGGCCAGGATCCGGGAGCCCAGCGCGTGGCTTTTGCCGGAAGCATTGATGGCGATTTTTTGCTGGCTCTGAGCGTGCGTCTTGACGATGATACGCTTCCCGTCGCCGAAAACATGAAAAATGCCGCTGCAAAAGCCATGGAGCGTGCGCGTAAGGAAAAATTCGAACGTGTTGTGGTCGTATTGGACGCAGCCCGCGAAGAGTTGATTCTTGCCGCCCACGAAGGCTTGCTTTTGGGCGGTTATACTTTTGAAACCTATAAAGAAAAGAAAAGCCAGCCGGTTACTGCCGTTATCTCTGTGACAGGTACCGTGTCCGCCGCTCTTCAGAAAAAACTCGAACAGGCGGAAGTCGTGGTCGAGTGCATGGCCTTTGCACGGGATGTCCTGAACGAACCCCCCAATGTAATCCATCCGCCCAGCCTGGCTCAGGCTTTCATGAAAATGGGAGAAGCAAGCGGCTTGAAAATGGACGTGTGGGATGAAAAACGGATCGAACAGGAAAACTGCGGTGGCGTGTTGAGTGTCGGCAAGGGCGCCGCCAACCAGCCGCGGATGGTTATTGGCCGTTACACGCCCGCGGGAGCCACTGACGATACGCCGCATCTGGCTCTGGTGGGCAAGGGCGTTACCTTTGATACGGGCGGTTACAGCCTGAAACCGCCGACCTTTCAGGTTGGCATGAAGTACGACATGGGCGGAGCAGCAGGAACCTTTGCCGCGGCCTGCGCCATTGCCCGGTTGCAGCTTCCCGTACGGGTAACGGTGATCACTCCCATGGCCGAGAACGACGTGTCTTCCACCGCCTATCATGTCAGCGACGTGGTCACTACCCGCAGCGGTAAAACTGTGGAAATTCTCAATACGGATGCGGAAGGGCGGATGCTGCTGGCGGACGGCCTGACTCTGGCCTGCGAAGAAAGTCCCGACCTGGTGGTGGATGCGGCGACTCTCACAGGCTCGGCTGTGGTCGCCCTGGGCGAAGATATCGCAGCCTTATACGGCAACGACCAGGCCAGCGTACAGCTGTTGCTGGAGGCCGGAGAAAAAACGGGCGAACCCTTTTGTCAACTGCCGTTGTACGCGCCATACGCGGAAAAGCTCAAATCAGAAGTGGCTGATCTGAACAATACGGGCAAAACCCGCGAGGGCGGGTCCATTCTGGCCGCTCTGTTCCTACAGAACTGGATCAAAGACGGGCAGAAATGGCTCCATCTGGACATAGCCGGTCCGGGCGGCAAAGAAGACGAACTGGGGCCCATAGGCAAGGGCGGCAAGGGGCACGCCGTACGGACCCTGGTGGCTCTTGCTGAAAAAATGGCTCAGTAAAAATTGAATCGATAGATCAGAAGGGGAAAGTCGTAGCCGGCTTTCCCTTTTTTCATGGGCTTGTCCCGTCTCAGGATTGCAGTCCGACTGCCTTTCGCAGGGCGCTGTATTCTTCCGGAGAAAGTTCGCGCCATTTTCCCGAAGGCAGCTTTCCCAACTGCAGGGGGCCGAGGGCAACACGCTGCAGGCGCAGCACGGTCAATCCCAGGTCCCGGCACATCCGGCGTATTTGTCGATTGATGCCCTGAATCAATGTCAATTCAAGCACCGTATCCCTGGATGTCGTACGAACAACCCGGATTTTGATGGGGGCTATGGTTTCGCCTTCGGCCAGGCGCATGCCGTTTTCCATTGTCTGAATGGTCTCGGGCGAGACTTCTCCGCGTACGCGCAGCTGATACAGTTTGGGTTGGTGCCATTTGGGGTGCGTCAACCTGTACGCCAGGTCGCCATCCGTGGTCAGCAGCAGCAGGCCTTCGGAATAATAATCCAGACGCCCGACAGGGAAGGGTCTTTTCTCGACCAGATCTTTTGGGAGCAGGTCCAGTACGGTTTTGCGGCCCTCCGGATCCTTGGCCGTGGTCACCACTTCAATGGGTTTGTGCAGCATCAGCACAAGGGGGCGCTCATCAGGAGCAAGCCTGATTTCCTGCCCGTCCACGGCAAGGATGTCGGTGGCAGGGTCGACTTTGACTCCTGGTTCATCGACGGTTCGGCCGTTAAGCGTCACTTTGCCGGCCGCGATCAATTCGTCAGCCTTGCGGCGCGAACAAAAACCCGCGCCGGCAATGGCCTTGTTGATGCGGATCGGACCGGTTGCCGGCGCGGGAGAAATTGCTTGCTGGGAAGGTATTTTTTTCGTTGCTTTACTACTCATTAAGGACGTATCACCTTTGTGGCCATTTGCAGACTTGTGACCACGTCCAGCATGTTCGTGGTCTCGCCGACTTCTTTTTGTTCCAAAATGCCGAAATGATCAAGGCAGGTACCGCAGACCAGGATACTGACACCATTATCGGCCAGACTTTTCAATTTTTCCAGGGCGGGAGATCCGGTTACAGCCAGCTTGACGCCGCCGTTGACCAGAATGATCCGCCAGAGTTCATCTCCGAGTTCGGGCAGGGTGGCCAGGAAATTAAGCATCAGTTTGCCGCCGAGCACATCGTCGCCACGGCCTAAGGTATCGGCAGAAATAAAGACCAGGGTCTGGCTGTTGATCTGGTCGCGCTGGTCGGCCGTCATGGAAGAGGAAGGCGCAGGCGTGGTTTCCTGAATCGGCACGCCTGAACTGGATGCTTTGATCCGCCAGACATTGTCCTCTTCAACAATCTCGGTTACTGCATACTGCTTTGTTTGCAGAAATCTGCTGACGTTCTGTTTGGCTGCTTCATTGTCCACAAGAATCTCCAGCGTGGCGGGAGCGTCTTTTTCGATGCAGTTTTTGCATTGCAATACAGGTTGGGGACAAGGCAACCCCTTGCAGTCCAGAATGAGCTTGGGCATACTTTTTTCTCCAGTTTTTTCCCGTATTGTAGACTGTAGCGGTGAACAATCAAATAAATAATACCTATGAATAATCAAGGAATCCATAGGAAAAATCAATAAAAAGAAGACCACAGAGATGAAACTTGCGCGTGAAAGCTCCGAATATATCAAAAGCTGGCCATTGATGATCCGTTGTGTCAGTTATTTCAAGCCGCACTGGGGGAAAGTCCTCGGGGGCATGATTTCCATGTCCGTGGTTGCCCTGTGCACGGGGGCCGCGGCTTTTCTGGTGCAGCCCGCCCTGGACGACATCTTCATTCACAAAGATGAACAGGCCCTGATGATGATTCCTTTGATTTACGTGCTGCTCATTCTCGTCAAGGGCTCGGCTCAGTATCTGCAGAATTATCTGATGAAATGGGCCGGACTGCAGGTCCTGGAAACCCTGCGTAACGAGCTGCATACTAAAATGGTGTTTTTGCCGGTCAAATTTTTTGAAGACAATCAGGTCGGTATGCTCATGTCGCGTATTATCAATGACGTGCTTTTGATCCGCATGAGTCTTCCGGCCGCGGTTATGGTCATCCGGCAGATTATGACCATGTTTGCGCTGATGGGGGTTGTCTTTTTTCGCGATTGGCAACTGGCCATCTGGGCCGTGCTGGTCCTGCCGGCGGCTATTTATCCGTTCTTTTTTTTCGCCAGAAAACTGCGTAAGTACGGCCGCCGCAACCAGAGCAAACTGGCGGATATTTCCACCGTACTGCAGGAAACCTTTTCCGGTATCCGCGTAGTTAAGGCTTTTGCGGCGGAAAGACGCGAAGAAAGCTCTTTCCAAAAGGAAAACAAACGGTTGGTGGGCATTGCGCTCAAGGAAGTCGTCCTCAGCGAACTTTCCTCCCGAATAATGGAACTAATCGGCGCCGTGGGAGTAGCCATCATCATCTGGTACGGGGGCTACAAAGTCATCAGCGGCGAGTCATCGCCCGGCGCGTTTTTTTCCTTTATTACCGCCTTGTTGATGCTCTATGAACCCATCAAAAAACTTTCCGTGGCCAACTCGGACATCCAGCAGGCCCTGGCAGGAGCGGAACGCGTTTTCGAAGTGCTGGATTCGCCAGAACTGCGGATAGAGGAAGACGGCGGTAAACCCGTGGAGCCTCCCTTCAAGGAATTGCGTTTTGATAAAGTAGTTTTTCAATATGAAGACACAGCCACACCCGCTCTGGATGAAGTGAGCTTTACCGTACGCGCGGGGGAACGAGTGGCGCTGGTGGGGCCTAGCGGCGCGGGTAAGAGTACGCTGGCCAACTTGATTCCTCGATTTTATCATCCCCAGTCCGGTAATATCCTGATAAACAATACGAGGTTGCAGGAGTACTCGCTGGCCGGGCTGCGCAGGAATATCGGCATTGTGTCCCAGGAGCCTTTTTTGTTCAACGTGAGTGTTGCTGAAAACGTGGCCTACGGCCAGCCACAGGTGGACCTGGAAGCCGTCAAACGTGTCTGTGAGGCCGCGTACGCGCATGAATTCGTACTGGATCTGCCGGATGGGTACGATACGGTTCTGGGAGAACGCGGGGTCAAGCTCTCGGGAGGACAGAAACAACGTTTGACCATCGCCAGAGCCTTGCTCAAAAATCCGCCCTTGCTGGTACTGGACGAAGCCACCAGCGCACTGGACACCGAATCCGAACGGATTGTACAAATGGCCCTTGAAAATCTGATGCGCGACCGAACCAGCATCGTTATCGCTCACCGTCTTTCCACCGTGTTGTCCGCGGACAGGATTATCGTCATGGAAAAGGGGCGGATCATTGCCCAGGGGCCGCATGAACAATTGCTGCAGCAATGCGCGTTGTACCAGAGGCTGTACGCCATTCAATTCGAATCGTCTCCAAACGGAGCGGAGCAAGCGGAGTAGGGCGCGTGCGAATCAACGAAACCGATATTCAACGCTGGGCGCCGGTCATGGTCGCTTTGTACAAGCTTTGGGAACGGACGCTGCGGTACGAGGTCGTGAACTGGGAAAACGTTGTTCGGGCCAAAGAGCAGGGCAAGCAACTGGTATTCACCCATTTTCATGATGAGACCTTTTGCCTGCCTTACCTGCGGACGCAGGGCTACCAATACGCGGCTATCGTTAGCCAGAGCAAAGACGGCGAAATCATGGCCCAGCTGCTCGAAGGGCTCGGGCTGGTCACGGCGCGCGGATCCAAGTCACGCGGCGGAGTCAAGGCGCTGATCCAGATTCGCCGGGCCATGCGGGATCTCGGACGCATAGGTGTGGTCACGGTGGACGGACCGCGCGGACCGCGTCACAAGGTAAAAGAAGGCGCCATTTACCTGGCGTATAAATCCGACGCATTGCTTACGCCCATCCGGATTTTTATTTCCCGGGCAAAAATTTTTCAAAAAGCCTGGGATAAATTTCAGCTGCCCTTGCCTTTTGCCCGCGTACGTATTGTGATTGGCCAGCCTTATGCCATAGAAATTCCGGAAGACAGCGGCTTGGATGATGCTGCCATGCAGCGCGAAATGGAGGCGCTGGAGCAACGGATGCTGGATTTACGGTAAACACGTATGCAAGAAATTATCTATAATGCGGCCGCCGCGTTGGGCGATTCCCTGGGCTTCGGGCCGGTCGGCCGGGCAGGCGATTTGCTCGGCACACTCCTGTGGCAGGCTCTTCCCAAGCGACGCGCCATTGCCACTCAGTCCGTGGCCAGCCACCTGGGAGTGTCCCAGGATGCCGCCAGGCGTATAGCCAAAGCCAGCTTTTCGAGTAATTGCCGCAGTTTTCTGGAGTTGCTGCTCGCCCGCCGAACGGACTGGCGTTTTATGACCGAAAAACTCGAGTACGCTGATCCGCAGAATTTCGCGGCCGTCAGAGCTGATACGGAACCGGCCGTGCTGGCTACGGCGCATCTCGGATCCTGGGAGCTGCTGGCAAGCGCATTGCAGCTTATATTGGATAAATCTCCGAAATGCATTGTGGTCCGGACTACCAAAGACCAGGCGCTTAATCGGATGATACTGCGTTTGCGAACGCGTCCGGGCGTACGTATCATAGAGCATCGCAATGCAGCCGGACCGACTTTGGAAATTCTGCGGCAGGGCGGAGCTGCCGCTTTTCTGGTGGATCATAATTGCCACCGCAGTGAAGCGATTTTTTTGCCTTTTCTGGGGGAAATCGCGGCTGTGAATATTGGCCCAGCCGTTTTGGCGGTACGCGCCAAAGCCGCCATCTGGCCCGCGTTCATGACTCGCGTTCCCAATGGGCGCTATCGCCTGCATGTTGGCGAGCCCCTACGTACGTCCCAGCTCAAAGGCAGCGTTAAGGAACGCGTACGCCGGGCAGCGGAATTTTATACGCAGGCCGTGGAGCGACAGATCCGCCAGACTCCGGAGCAATGGTTCTGGATGCACCGGCGCTGGAAAACCCGTCCTGAGCCGGGAGAATGAGCCCGAATCCAGCGGAGCACGTTTCCTGAACAGGGAACCTCATTAACTTCTTATTGTTATTCCCATTACAAGTTTAGTTGGGAACGGATACGATATCGGCATGAAACCATCCCGCCAGTTAGCCGGAAGCCTTGGCGCTGTTTCGGCTTTTCTTCTTTGGGGGCTGCTGCCCCTGTACTGGAAGCCGCTGCAGCATATCCCGGCGTATGAAATCCTTTGCCACCGTATCGTCTGGTCCATGGTGGTTACTGTCGCTGCGCTGGTGCTCATGGGACGGCTCAAAGAAGTTCTGACTGCGCTGCGCAACGGGCGCACCCTGCGTATGTTGCTGTTGTCAGCTTCTTTGATTACGGCCAACTGGTTTTTGTACATCTGGGCCGTAACCCATAATTTTGTCCTGGAGACGTCGCTGGGGTACTATATTACCCCCCTGGTAAACGCGCTTCTTGGGACCCTTTTTCTGCGCGAACGGCTCGATCGTTTTCAGATCGTTGCCGTCACTCTGGCCACAGCCGGCGTCTTGAATCAGTTGATCGGCTACACGGGATTTCCCTGGGTGGCTCTGATCCTGGCTTTTACATTCGGGGCGTACGGCCTGGTACGCAAGGTGGTCCAGGTGGAAGCCCTGCCCGGGTTGTGCGTGGAAACCCTGATCGTCTCTATCCCGGCTGGATTCTATCTGCTGTGGCTGGCTGTCCAGGGCACAGGTGCGCTGGGGAACGGATCCTTTGGAACGGATTTGCTGTTATTGGGCAGTGGGCCGGCAACCACCATGCCTTTGGTGCTTTTCGCTTTTGCCGCCAGGCGGATCATGCTGACAACTTTGGGGATTTTTCAATTCATCGCACCGAGCTGCGCTTTTTTGCTCGGCGTCTTTGTCTTCAAGGAACCGTTCACATCCACCCATCTGGTGACCTTCGCACTGATCTGGAGTGCTGTCGTCATCTATGCCTATGGGGCGGTGTACGCGGCGCGTCATCACAAGCAGCGGAAATAAAAAAACGAGGAAGATGTCAGCAAGCCAGAAGTTTTTTGCCTTGCTGGTAATAGTGCTGCATTTCAACCTCGGGCACCATGCTGCCGCCGGTTCCCCAGACAAGAAAAGTTGCCCCTTGCGGGGCGCTGGCCACTGTATGGTGAATGCCGTGCATACCTGCCAGGGCGGAAGGTTCGAGAAACTGGCCTTCCGTATCGGCCAGCAGGGTCAGGTAGCGAAAAAGCATGACGTCGTCCACGGTGAACAGGCCGTCGATGACATGTTGCAAGCGCTTGCCCACGAACCCGGAAGGACGTCCCACGGCAAGACCATCGGCAGCGGTGTGGTTGTCCAGACCGAAGTCGCCCGCGCATACGGCATTATGCCGTCCTGTCAGGAGCCCGAGCAACATAGCGGGCGCGTGGGTTGGTTCTCCAAAGTAACAGCGTACTGCGTCGCCGAAGATGAGCTTCAGCCCGAAGGTTACTCCTCCGGGGCCTCCTCCCACGCCGCAGGGCAGAAAGACCAGGAGCGGATGGGCGTTATCGACACTGATGTCCAGCTGGCGCAGCTGGTTGGCCAAACGTTGGCCGGCGACCGCGTACCCCATGAATAGATCCATGGAGTTTTCATCATCCACAAAATGGCAGTGAGGCTCCTGCGCAGCCTGTCGGCGGCCGGACTCCACTGCTTTGTTGTAATCCTGGGCGTACTCCACCACTCGTACGCCTTTTGCGCGCAGCAGCTGTTTTTTCCACTCGCGCGCATCCGCTGACATGTGCACAGTGACTGAAAAGCCCAGTTGCGCGCCCATGATGCCGATGGAAAGACCAAGATTGCCGGTGGAACCTACGGCCAGGGAATAGCGGCTGAAAAGCTCCCGAAATTGCGGTGAGTCGAGTTGTGAATACTCATCCGCAAGCGAAAGCAGCCCATTCTCCAGGGCCACGGTTTCGGCGAAGTGTAAAACCTCGTAGATGCCGCCCCGGGCTTTGATGGAGCCGGAAATGGGCAATTGATGATCACATTTCAGAAAAAGGGAGCCGGGCAGCGTAATCCCCAGGCGGGATTCCAGGGTTTTCCTCATTCGGGGAATTCGCAGCAAGGAAGATTCGATAAAGCCATTTTGGGGGGCTGTTTCAGGAAAAACTCGAGCGAGGTAGGGGGCGAATCGCTCCAGCCGTTGAGAAGCGTCCCGGACGTCGTATTCCCGAAGGTCAGAAGTGGGCAGTACGTCAGCGAACGGAAGGAGGTGTGCATTCGGCCAGAAAACTTCCCGCGCATTAATGATGTCCCTCAGCAACGGCAAGTTGTTTTGCCATTGCTCAAGACTTTTACCCGCTATCAGTTTAGGGGCCAAATGAATTCATCTCCTGAAATCCAGCGGAAAAAACAAGAAAAGGCTACATCTTGTAATACTACTTACTTTTTTGAATCGTAATGCTTCCGTCTTTGAGAACGATCCAACGTAATTTGTCTCCGTTTTTCAAGTCCAGCATCTTCACGATTTCAGCAGGAACAGTGATACGTCTTCTTGACCCTCTGATTGTGATTCCCGTGTCTTTTACACAGACGATATTGTCGAGATCAATTTGCATTATTATAGTAGGGCTGAAATAATTTTATTGGCATCGTTACATCGTACTGAACAGTAAAATGGAACAGATGCAAGGACAGACACAGTGTTTTTTCAGGGCAAAATACAAATAATCAACACATCATTCCATTGTCAGGAGACGCATGATTCCGCTTCTGGCAGGGGAGTAAAACAATAAGCAGCATCCCCTTTTTAAAGCTTCCGAAAAGAAATAATCCAAAGCGGCAGTATCCGCAAGCCTCTGAGGTGGAGTGTGAATTATTTGCAGAAAGTTTTACCGCAGGAGCACCTGGATGCAATTGTCTCCATAAAATCTCTTTTTGGTGAATCGTAGCCTTACCCCCTGCAAAGGCCTTGAAACAAAGCCGCTCATGATTTAACGGACTAAGGAATGCACGTCATTCACTCAATCCGTCCACCTCGCACGGGAATCGAGGGTGAGAAAAAATGCAGAAAAATTGCCCGATTGAGGAGAAAGATTTTGCTTTTGCATGGGCTACAGGGTAATGCTCAAATCCGTACTTGATGTTGAAAAAAACAACTGGTATCAATGACGGCTTGATTTCACGAAGACAATCGTTTCAATAACTTGTTTAGGAGGTTTCATGTTTTTTGAAAGCTTGGCTTACGCGATGGCCCCGCCATCCGGCGGAGCAGAGGGCGGAAATCCATTGACCGCCTTGATGCCTTTGGTTCTGATGTTCGTCATTTTTTACTTTTTGCTTATTCGTCCGCAGCAAAAGAAGGCCAAACAGCACAAAGAACTGCTGCAGGGGCTGAAACGAGGCGATCACATTCTGACCAGCGGCGGGCTGTACGGCAGAATCGTCGATGTAAAAGATGACGTGCTGTCGGTGGATTTGGGCAACGAGATGGTCGTTAAGATCAATCGCTCCTTTATTTCCACCGTTCCGGATGCGCCCAAAGAGTCCAAAAAGGACAAGAGCAAATCCGAAAGCAAGTAGCAATGTACCGTGTCCAAACGCCTGGAAAGGCGTTTTTTCTTTGGCATACTCGCGCCGGTGGCCGAAAGGACCGTTTTTTTATCATCTCTACTTCAGGCGTCTCCGCGTGTAAGAGGTTATTGTCATGAAAGGGAATTTACGTTGGCGTATTGCGCTAACGCTCCTGGTAGCTGTGTGGGGCGTTGTGTACGCTCTTCCTTCAGTCCTGCCGGAAGGGAAAGATACTTTTTTGAGTGGGGTGTTGCCGAATGACCGTATTCACCTGGGATTGGATCTTCAGGGCGGCATTCATTTAACTCTCGGGGTCGACATTGATAAGGCCCTGGACAACGCCCTGTCCCGTGCCGGCCAAAATATCAAGGCGGATGCCCGAGACGAGGACATTCGCATTCTGCGTCCCACGGTTGGAAAAAACGGTAAGCTGCAATTTGTGTTGCTGAAAGTTGACAACCAGACCAAGCTTGAAGGCCTTCTGAGCAAGAATTTCAAGGAACTGAATCTGGATAGCAAGGAAGGGCTGAAAGACGGCCGTATTCGCTATTCACTCAGCTTCAAGAAGGAATACAAGAAGTATCTGGCGGATATGACAATCGACCAGGCCATTAAAACTATCCGCAACCGCATTGACCAGTTTGGCGTTACCGAACCAGATATCCGCAAGCAGCAGGACTACCGCATTCAGGTGCAGTTGCCTGGTCTCAAAGATCCGGAACGCGCCATTCAGGTGCTGGGGCAGACCGCGCACCTTGAATTCAAAATTGCCGACGATGAAGCCGACATGGCCCAGGCGCAAAAAGGCGTACTGCCGCCAGGGGACGAGTTGGCCTACATCCATAAGACTAATCCGGATGGCACTGAAAACAAGACCCCCATTGTTTTGCGTTCGGATGCCGTAATGACTGGCGAAAACATTGCGGATGCCAACACCAGTTTTAATAGTTTCAACCAGCCATACGTTACGCTGACCTTTGACAGCAAAGGTTCACGCGATTTCGACCGGATCACGGGTGAAAACGTCAAAAAGCGTATGGCCATTGTACTCGACGGAAAAGTCTATTCCGCTCCTACGATTCAGGAACGGATCATGGGCGGACGCGCCAGTATCACGGGTAATTTCACTGTAGAGGAAGCCCGAGACCTGGCCATCGTACTCCGCGCCGGTGCGCTGCCCGCCCCGGTCAAAGTGCTGGAAGAACGTAGTGTCGGTCCCTCTCTCGGACAGGAATCCATCGACAAGGGTATTTATGCTGCCCTCATGGGCGGTGCTTTTGTCGTGCTGTTCATGGCCGTATATTATTCCTTCGCAGGAATCGTGGCGGATGTCGTCCTGGTCTTCAATATTCTGCTGATCATGGCCGGACTGGCGTCCTTTGGTGCGACGCTGACTCTGCCAGGTATTGCCGGTATTATTTTGACCATCGGTATGGCTGTTGACGCCAACGTGCTCATTTTCGAGCGTATTCGGGAAGAGCTGCGCCGAGGCATGTCCGTCCGCGAAGCTCTGAACGAAGGATACTCCCGGGCTACGTTAACAATTCTTGACGCCAACCTGACTACCATTATTGCGGCCGTCATTCTCTATCAATTCGGTACGGGACCCATCAGGGGCTTCGCCGTTACCCTGAGCTTGGGTATCCTCGCCTCCATGTTCACGGCTATCTTTGTCTCGCGTATCCTCTTCGACCTCTGGATCGGACGCAGACAACAAGTCAAATTGAGCATCTAGCACCGGGTACGTTTAAAGAGGAGCTATATCAATGGGACTGCGTATAATCAAAGAAAATACAAACTTTAACTTTGTCGGCTTTCGCAAAATCGCTTTTGTGGTTTCCGGTCTGCTTATTCTGCTCGGACTGGTTTCGCTGGCCGTCAAAGGCGGACCCCGATACGGCATCGATTTTGCCGGCGGCATTATGGTCCAGGTATCCTTTAAAAAGGACGCCACGCTTGAGCAGGTAAAACAAGACCTTACTGAACTGAAGCTCCCGGGCTTCCTGGTGCAGCGTTTCGGCATGGAAGCGGATCATGAATATCTTATCCGCATTTCTGCTTCCGATGTGCCCACCGAGCAGGTTCGCGAGCAGATCACCACGACTCTCGAAAAGGCCGTTGGTAAGGACGGATTCACCATCCAGCGACTGGAGATGGTCGGCCCCAAAGTTGGAGCAGACCTGCGTACCAAGGCGCTGGAAGCCATGTTCTATGCCGTTTTGCTGATCACTATCTACATCTCGGGCCGGTTTGAGTATCGCTGGTGGGCAGCCGGCTTCATGGCCGGCGGTCTGGCCCTGGCCATGTACGTGCTGGGACAATTCCTGAGTATGAGCTATCTGACGCTTGCTGCCATGCTCATTTCCCTCGGCCTTTGCTGGTATCTGCGTTTGAATTACGCGCTAGGTGCTGTTGTGGCCTTGATACATGATGTTCTCATCACAGTGGGCGTATTTTCACTCCTGAACAAGGAATTCGATTTGACTATCGTCGCGGCGCTGCTGACCATTATTGGTTACTCGCTCAACGATACCATCATCGTCTTTGACCGGATTCGTGAAAACCTGCGCTCCAAATTGAACAAGAAACTCTCGTTCGGTGAAATCATCAATTCCAGCGTCAACCAGACCCTGAGCAGAACCATCATGACCTCGTTGACCACCTTGCTCGTTGTTCTTTGCCTGTTCGTCTTCGGCGGCGGGGTGATTCATGACTTTGCTTTTGCGCTGCTCATCGGCATCGGTGTGGGTACGTATTCTTCGGTATTCGTGGCCAGCCCCATCCTTCTGGCTCTTGTTCCCAAAGAGGAAATCGAGGAAGCCAAGGCCGAGGCTGTCTGAGCTGACATGTTTCAGTATTTAAAAAGCCGCCTTCGGGCGGCTTTTTTCGTTTTAAGAGAAGGAAATGAAAAACGGTTACACCCAGTCGGTTTCCGTAATCCGATAAAATTCACCGTGCCCAGGAAAAATCATTACTGTCCGGCCCTGCTTGCGGATTTTTGCCTGCGTTATGCGCAACAGTTCTTTTAATGAACGCATTTCCTTGCTGAAAAGGCGGCTGTCGCTATTCGTGCTGGTCATCAGGTACCGCGCGATGGACAAGGTTGACTTGGTCCGGTCTGAAAGACTCGGCACATCAATAAGGTAATCGCCGCAAAACAATAGACCATACTCGGGCTCGTACAAAAAAACCTGGGCCGGCACATGGCCGCCATGGCTTTCAAGCACTTCAAAACATAAATCCGCGACTCTAAATTCACCTATTACTTTAAATTCTTCCCGATAATCCACATTGGAAGAGGAGGGCGGATAGGGCGTAATAGTACCCGGGGTCTGCAATTCCGTGAGATGGTTGATCAGGCGCGTATAGGCGCCGTTCAGTGCCATAAGCTGCGTATCGCTGCCATAGGCGCGGTTCTGCTGTTCAAAAATTTTCCAGCTGTCTGGATGCATAAAAACCTGCGTACCGTAGGTCTGCTGCAGAGGAGCCCCCCATCCCGCATGGTCGGCATCCGCATGGGTCAGAGCTATGCGGGTGATTCTGGACGGGTCCAGGGCATGGCCGGAGAGCCATTCAACAACATCCGGGAAGTAGAGGCCATAGCTCGAATCAATCAGCGTGTAATCCGTCTCCGTACGCAGTAAAAACGCATTTGCACCCGTGGGGCAGGCCAGCATGTACAGAGAAACCCTGGGAGTAAGGCGAAGCGGACCAGTAAGCCGCAAGCTGAAGTTCTCGCCCAGTTTTCCCAGTGAAGCCGCCGCCAGGTGCAGAATCTGGCTGAAGACTTCGGAGGTCGCCATGGAGTCTTCATTTTCTCCCGCCTCGCGGCGAAAATCAAACAAAGCCTGACGCATGTCATCAGACGTGTGCAGCAGCTCAGACAGGGCATTGAGTTTTTCTCTGGGCAGAATGGCCCGCAACTTAAATAAAAAAGTCTCTACCTGATTGAGGCCGATAACGGCATCGATGGAATCTCCATCTCCATGCCAGGCCACCGTGAAATGAAAATCGTCGCTGGTCAGATGTTGCAGAAGTTGTTCGATTTTTTCAGGCACCGGTGTCGCCAGTGAGACCTGCGCAATCCCGGCGGTCTGAACTTTATCATATTCCAAATGAATGACATTGGCATCATATCGTTTCAGAATATCTCCGAATCTTGCCATGGTTCCGGGCTTGTTTTCCAGAGATACCTTGAGCTGGAGCAATCCCGCCGGATCAAATACATGACAACCGCCCGTAGCGCTGGACTCAGGTTCGACAAACTTTTCATGCTGCAGTAATGCGTCTGCCAGTTCGCCGCCATGGCTTGCGCTTTTACAGCGAGCGGAAATTGCGACCCTGTGCGGATCTTCAGATCTGTTGAAAAAAAAATGTTCGATCACGGCGCCGTGGTTGCTGAACAGGGATGATAGCCCGGCTACTTCACCCGGCCTGTCCGGTACGAAGACCTGAGTAGTTAAAAGCCAGCCCGACGCTTCATGGTGGCTCAGGGTGACGTTTGGTTCGTTGTTTTGCGTTGACATCGCGCGTCCTCCATGGCGGAAGAATACGCATCCTGAGTAAATCAGGCAAGAGAGAGTGATTTTTTCCACGTAAAAATAGAAAAATGACTACTCTGGTCGATGTTTTGTTCGAAAATAGTGCATATTTTCCGTGTAATACCTGCGACCATGCAAAAGAAAAGGCCACAAACAACGTCACAAGAGAGCAAATCCCTTGTGACGTTGTTTGTGGCCTTGTTTACCGGGGGCACTCAGTTATTTCTTCGTTGTCAGCTGCAAGTGCCTTCGCACTTCATTTTTTCGATGAGTTCTTTGAGGATTTGCACCTGTTTGGATAATTGCAAGACCGCATCCGAGGAATTGCGCATGTTCGTTACGGTTTCCTGGGAAATCTGATTGATCTCCAAGATATTACGATTGATTTCCTCGCTTGCCGCGGATTGTTCTTCAGCCGCAGTGGCGATCGACCTGACCTGATCTGTGGTGGAGTCCACCATGGATACGATCGCTTCAAGAGAATGGCCGGACTGATCAGCCATTTCCGTCGATTTCTCAATGGCTTTTACCGAACGTTCCACGTTTGCAATATTCCGTTTCGTGCCTTCCTGGATCCCGCGAATGGCATCTCCAACTTCTTTAGTGGCAGACATGGTTTTTTCTGCCAGTTTACGGACCTCATCCGCGACTACTGCGAAACCACGGCCTGCTTCTCCGGCTCGGGCTGCTTCAATGGCTGCATTCAGCGCCAGCAAGTTGGTCTGATCTGCAATATCAGAGATGACTTCCAAAATCTGACCGATGCCTTCGGCCTCCTGGCCCAGTTTATCGATGTCGTTCTTGATGGTATGCACCTGCTGGTAGACTTCTTCAATACTATGAACGGCATTTTGGACGATAGCGGCGCCTTGCTGGGCCTTTTCTCTTGTTTCATCGGCCGTCGATGCCGCATGGGAGGCGTTTTGCGCAACTTCCAATACTGTTGCATCCATCTCTTCCATGGAGGTGGCGGCCTCGGAAACCCGGCTGGACTGGACTTCAGCACCATGGCTGGATTGCTGGATCTGAGTGGAAAGTTGTTCCGAAGAAGTGGTTAAAATCGCAACTACGGATTCAAGCTCGTCCGCGGCCTTGAGCAAGTCTTCGGACTTACGGTCAGCTTCTTCCTTGGCAAGCTGTACCTGTTTCATGGCCTGATTGGCCTCTTCAGCCTTCAGTGAGGCATCTTTTTCCTTCTGTGATAAATTCTGCATCATTTCCTGCAGAGAGGCTGCCATGGTATTCAAAGCGTTTTGTAACATCCCGACTTCATCATTGCTGGATGTCTGCAAAGAAATATCAAATTTCCCTCCGGCAATGCTTTCAGCGGCGGAAGTTGTTTGACGCAGAGGTCTAACTATGTTGCGAGAAATAACGAGACTCATGGGAAGAAGAAGAAGGAAGAATAAGACAATGAACGTGACCCCCTCCCACAGCATCATTTGATTGCTTGTTTCATGCATTCTGTCTGCAATGGCAGCAGACTCTTCATCAATATTTTCAATATAAACGCCAGTACCTATCCAATACGACGTTCCAGGTATCATTGTGGCATAGCCAATTTTAGGTACAACTCCTTTACCAGGTTTGGTAAAGGTGAAGTTCAAAAATCCACCGCCAGAATGGGCGATTTTATCAAGCTCCCTGACGGAGTACACTCCATCGGTACCCTTTAAATCTTTTAGGTCTTTGCCTTGCAGGTCGGGTCTTGCGGCATGAGCAACATTTACTGTGCCTGTATATATGAAATAGTAACCAGACTTATCTGACTCAAAGAAAATATCTTTAATTGTTTTGCGCAGTATTTCCATCTGCGCAGAACTGTCCTTCACACCTTCCAGGGCGGTTCCAAGAGCTATTGCCATGGAGTCGGTTGCAGTTTTAATTTTTTCTTTTTGTCCCTCCAGCATAATTTTTTGTGATTCCACAGCACCGGCATCAGCAAGTTGATTTGATGAATATATCCCGGCTATGAAAATTGCTATGGCAGCAAAAGCAGAAACAAAAAATAAAATAAGTAATTTCAATCTTATAGATAGATTTTTCAAAATAATTCTCGTTGTAATGGATGGTTGTAAGAAAAAACTTTCAAGGCGTAGTCAAGAGACTGAGAACACTAATAGGCAATGATAATTCATTTAGCAATGCGAAGTTTTCTTTATAGGTAAATAAAATTTTGTCAATGGCATGTAATTATACTGTCCATCATTCTGAAAAAAAAGAAATTATAAATTGGTGCAGCATAGAGAACCATTGAAAAAGTACTGTATCGAAAATCGAAGAATAACTAAATAAAGTACATTATTTCAGTATGATAGCTAAAAATTTTTATAAGTTGCTTTGATTTGAATATATAACTGGCTGAAATTATGATAAATTTAAAATTTTCTTTTTACCCCTCCCGCGGCATGGGAGTACATGCATAAGTGAAGTATTAATTCGTACAAATGTTCACACACTGCACATACAAATACTTACGGCATTAGAATCAGCTGCGATATAATCGGCACCCACTTTATTTCTATTGTCTAAGAAAATCCCCCCTTTGATAAAACAAAAGGGGGGATTTCAGATGCCAGAGCCTGAGATTTTTTCCCAAGCTTTTTTATTTTTTAAACTTTACCCCTGTACCAAGGGTTCGTGCAGAGACAGATCGTAAAAACCATGGACAACAAAGGGCAGCGCATAATTGGGAATTTTTTCAAAACGGATAAATCCCAAGGTCTTGCCTTCGGGGATACTTGAAAGCGGCGGAAGTCCCAAAGGAATCGGAAGATCCAACGGACCGGCAATAATAGATGCAACCCGTTCGTCATAACGTTCTTTGAGGTACTCGATCAGTTTGTCGCGTTCTTCCTGGGTGAAGGCTTCAAATACCGTCAGTCGTGTCTTGATCGGGTCGAGATCCATATCCGGATGCATGGGATCCCCGATAAGAACATTCCAATCGTATTTGGGATCCTGGCCTTCGGCTTCCGCATCGTATCCGGCGCGGAACAAGTGAATATCCACATTTTTACGGCCCTTGAAACTTTTTATGACCATGCTTACGACCCAAGCGCGGTCCACCGGCAGAGTATGCCCCGGAGCGGCAATTTTGACTTCCATGCGATTTCCTCCTTAAAAACGCCAGTGGTCGACGGCGCGTTCAGCTTTCGGTATAAGGTGTTGGAACTCAACAATACTGACAGCTTCCGGCTTTGGCAAGTCGTCATCGCCATGCTGCGCTGGTATTTATATGTTTTGTCAAAGGAAGTTATGAACAGACTTTTTCAGCTTGAAAGCCCTTTTCAGCCCACAGGTGACCAGCCCGAGGCCATCAGCCAGCTGGCGACAAACATCAATCAGGGAGTGAAGGACCAGGTTTTGCTCGGTGTCACCGGTTCGGGAAAAACCTTTACCATGGCTCAGGTCGTGGCTTCTTGTCAGCGCCCAGCTCTGGTTTTGGCCCCAAATAAGACCCTCGCAGCCCAGCTTTACAACGAATTCCGCGGTTTGTTCCCGCATAACGCCGTGGAATATTTTGTAAGTTACTACGATTACTATCAGCCGGAAGCCTATGTCCCGCAGTCCGATACGTATATCGAAAAGGACAGCTCCATCAACGATGACATCGATAAGCTGCGTCATGCGGCAACGCACGCCTTGCTGACCCGGCGGGATGTGCTGATAGTTGCTTCCGTTTCCTGTATTTACGGCCTGGGCTCGCCCGAATATTATGCAAAACTGGTCATTCCCGTGGAAGTCGGTCAGCAACTCACCCAGGACAACCTGATAAAACGGCTGGTGGAAGTACAGTACGAGCGCAACGAATACGATTTCCATCGCGGAACGTTCCGGGTTCGGGGCGACGTTGTGGAAATTATTCCGGCCTACCATCACGAACGAGCCATCCGGCTGGAATTTTTTGGCGATGAAATCGACCGGATGCACGAGGTGGATCCGCTCACGGGCGAACTGCTCGGCGAACTGAGCAAGACCGTTATTTTTCCTGCCAGCCACTATGTTTCGGACCAGGACAATCTGCAGCGCGCTATTGAGGACATCCGTACGGAACTGCACGACCGTCTGCTGTATTTTCAGGATTCCAATCAGCTGGTGGAAATGCAACGGTTGGAACAACGGACCATGATGGACCTGGAGATGATCGAGCAGCTCGGATACTGTACGGGCATCGAGAACTACTCCATGCACCTGGATAAACGCGTCCCCGGACAGCCGCCTTCCTGTCTGCTGGACTACTTTCCTGATGATTTCCTTATTTTTGTGGACGAATCGCACATAACCATTCCCCAGGTCGGAGGGATGTACAACGGGGACCGTTCGCGCAAGAGCACGCTGGTGGATTACGGTTTCCGCCTGCCGTCGGCCCTGGACAACAGGCCGTTGCGTTTTGAAGAATTTCTCGAACGTATTAACCAGGCCGTCTATGTCTCGGCCACACCCGGCCCCTGGGAACTGGAACGTTCGCAAGGGCTGGTCGTGGAACAGATCATACGTCCGACCGGCCTGATAGATCCGGAAATTGAAATTCGCCCGACAAAAGGGCAGGTGGATAATCTGCTGGCCGAATGCAAAAAACGCCAGGAGAAAAAAGAACGCGTACTGGTGACAACTTTGACCAAACGGATGGCTGAAGATTTAACCGAATACTTTAACAATATGGGACATCCCGCACGTTACCTCCATTCGGATATTGATACGCTGGAACGGGTTGCGATCATTCAATCATTGCGCAAAGGGGAATTTTTTACGCTTATCGGGATCAATCTGTTACGAGAAGGGCTTGATATTCCCGAAGTTTCTCTGGTAGCTATTTTAGATGCCGACAAGGAAGGGTTCCTGAGATCGACGCGTTCATTGATTCAGACATTCGGACGCGCGGCGCGCAATGAAAAGGGCACTGTCTTACTGTACGCGGACAAAACAACCAGATCCATGCGTGAAGCCATGGAAGAAACCGACCGCCGCAGAGACAAACAAGTGGCCCATAATCAGCTTCATGGTATTACGCCGGTTACGGTTCGGAAAGACCTGTCCAATATTCTGGAGAGTATTTATTCTCAGGCCAAAGGCACAACTTCGTTAGCGCATGCGGCCGAGCCTGCGGCAGCTTACGGCGAGAATGCCAGAAGTGAGGAGTACGGGGCCTACTTGAGCGATCCCGAATCGCTGGGCAAAGAAATTAAAAAACTCGAAAAAAAGATGCGTGAGGCCGCCAAAGAATTGGAATTCGAACGTGCTGCCGAATTGCGTGACCGCATCAAAGTGCTCCGCGAAAGACTAATAATTGAATCCTGAGGACTTATGAAACGCCCTCGTATCAAGTTACACAGACTCGAAACCCGTATGGGGTCCTTCCTGCCTCTGACCTTGGGGATAATCGGACTGGTGCTTATTTTGTTCGGTTCGTCAGCCGGGTATATGTATCTGGAAGGCTGGGACTTCTGGGACAGTTTTTATATGGCGATGATCACGCTGTCCACGGTCGGTTTTCAGGAAGTACATGAATTGAGCCGGGGCGGTCGTTTATTTACTTCTTTGGTTATTCTTGTCGGTGTAGGTACTTTCATGTTCATAGCCGGCCTGATTGCCCAGCTGGTGGTGGAAGGCCGCCTGCATCATATACTTGGGAGAAAACGTATGCAGCATAACATCGATCGTCTCAAAGACCATTTCATCGTTTGCGGATACGGCCGTATCGGCTCCATAGTGGCCAAGGAAATCCAGGAAGAAGGTCTGCCGGTGGTGGTGATCGAACAGAATGAAGAGCTGCTGCTGCAACTGGAAGATGAAGAGATGTTATACGTGCAGGGGGATGCCACTTCGGACCAGGTTCTTTTGTCCGCAGGCCTGGAGCGTGCGAAATCTCTCGTAACCACTTTGGACCGTGAAGCATCCAATGTTTATGTGGTGCTGACGGCGCGCCAAATAAAGCCCGATATCCTGATTATCGCCCGCTGTGACAATACGAGTCATATTCACCGGCTCGAACTGGCCGGTGCCGACAGAGTGGTCATGCCCCACACCATTGGAGGCATTCGCATGGCGCAATCCGTTTTGCGCCCGGCAGTCATTTCCTTTCTGGAGCTTGCCATGCGCGGTGGCATAGATCTGCAACTCGAGGAGCTTAAAGTTTCCGAATCCTCCGAGCTTGTTTCCAAAGATCTGATCCAATCCCAGATCCGTCCGCGTTTTAATCTGATCATTGTGGCCATAAAGCAGACGAATGATCAAATGCTCTACAATCCGCCGCCACAAACGGTCATCAATGCGGGAGATACGTTGCTGGCCATCGGACGCAAGGAAAATCTGCGCCAGCTGGAGCAGATTCTGTAGTCTCTTCCATTATTCGTATACAACCACTTCGGTTCCGGGAGTTATGGTTCTGGCCAGCTCCAGCCCGTCCGTATTGGTCATTCTGATGCACCCCTGGGATACGCGCTGGCCGATCAAAGACGGCTTGTTGGTGCCGTGAATTCGAAACGAGCCCCCGTTATTTCCATGCGAGAGGTAAATTTTGAAGGCCCCCATGGGATTGCTGCGGCTTCCGGGAGGAACGGGTGCGAGCCTGCGTCCTTTTGCCGCTGCCTGACGGACCATCCGCTCTGTTGGAAACCACCACGGGTCGTAGTCGATGGCCGTTACGAATCCCATCCCTTGAGGGTAGGGGACTCCTTTTTGGGCAGTGGCCACCTTGTAGGGACGTATCAGCATTTTGCTTCCATCCGGCAGCACTCTGTAGAGCCACAACGTGCATTTGCTCACGCTGATTTCTATACGGTAGTTTTTAAGCTCTTTGGCGGAGCGCAAGGGCACATAACGCACGCCGCCCGAATAGATGACCTCGCGCGCTCCGTACATCTTTGCCAACTGTTCAAGGCGCTGTCTGTAGTTTTCTTTCCGTACCGGTGGAACCGGCTGAGAAACGGCAACGGCGGCAGCGCTTTGCCGGGGAGCCGCCATGGGCGGTGCGGATTCCCCCGGGACCACGGATTGAGGAAGGATACCCGCGTAATGCACCACAGGCTTGTAGGGCTGCATGAGAATCTCAACACGGCGGTTCAGGCTGCGCCCGCGGGCCGTATTGTTGTCCGCCACGGGTTTATCTTCACCATAGCCTAGTACCTCCGTACGGTCGGCCGCAATGCCGAATTTCGTCAGCAGAGTGATTTGCAGCTCCAGCGCCCGCTGATAGGAGAGACGCTGATTATTCTCTCTGGTGCCTATGCTGTCCGTATGGCCGATTATACGAGCTTTGACGTTCGGATTGTTCTGCAGAAAAACAGCTAATTCTCCAGCTTGTTGCAGCATAGAGGGATCCAGTCCGGACCGGCCGGTGGAAAAACGAAACGTATAGGTTTTTTGCAGAATTTCCTGGCTGGGAGCGGTTAAAGCCGGGGCAGAGGAGGGCGTCACGTCAGCCTGAATGTTTTTGGGGGCATCGACAAATGCTGGTGTCGTTTGTGCGGCAACCTGCTGACCTGCATCTGAAATATTTTCGAGGGTCAACTCCATACGGTTGTTTCGGGCACGGCCATAGGCGGAAGAATTTGCGAACAGCGGCTTTTTAGCACCGAGGGGCTTAATGCGTATCCTTGACGAGGAAAGCGTCGTTTCAAGGAGAAGATAATTTTTTACGGCAAGACCTATCTGCCGCGAACGTTTGAGACTTTCGTGCTCGGAATGAAGTAGAGCCGAGTGGGTCGTGATACATAATAGAACCTGTGGTTCTGTTTCCAGAATTCCCACCAGAGCTGCTTTATAAATGTCCAGTTCGGCTGCAATGGCCTCATTGGTGCTGTTTTTGGGCAGTGAGAGGATGAGGCTTAGTTCCTGGCGTTTTGACGCCGGGTCTTCTGCTTTCTGCGAAGTAACAGGAAGATCCTGAATGGCAGGTGTTTCCGCGGTCTGCAAAGTGTTCATTCCACCGTGCGTACCGCAGGCGCATAAAGCGAAAACCACAATAATAAATAACGCAATGTTCTGACACATCCTGTCCCCTCACCTTAATCTGATGCTTTAGGTATCCAATGACGCATTGCCGAGATGTCTTTTGGACGTATTACCATCTCAAAAGACATGATATAAATAGTATCAGAATAGAATTAGTGCTCTTTTTACTATAAACTAAATATGAAGAGATTCAAGTAGTTCGGTGAAATTTCTATATAGAAAAATTTTATAGATAGTTTAAACTAATTTTAACGTGCTGACATCGTATTTGATAGTTCTTTTAACTTCTTTTATATCTCAACAATACTTGTGACTACTCAAAGTCGTTAACCTGAATTTACATACTTAAAAAAGCAAGCGTATATGGCTAAACGTAAAATTAAAAATGCTAAAAAGGCAGCGGCCGTTCAATTTTTTAAAGGGTTAACTATTAATCAGCTTGACGCTTACGAGTGGGAAATCCCTCCTGTTGACACCATGCTTGCGCCGGTACGCCTATTTGCCGCCGCAAGCATCGCCCTGTCCTTGGAAGGGCGCGTTCTGCAACAGGCGGCCAACGTGGCCTCTTTGCCGGGAATTGTTTCAGCAAGTTACGTTATGCCGGATGCGCATGCGGGGTATGGTTTTCCCATCGGCGGTGTGGCCGCTTTTGATCCGAATCAAGGAGGTGTTGTTTCGGCCGGCGGCGTGGGGTTCGACATTGCCTGCGGCGTGCGAACCTTGTTGACCGGCTGCGACAGGGAGCAGATTTTGCGCGTTCAGCACTTGCTTGCCGACACTTTGTTCGCATCGATTCCGGCAGGTGTAGGCGGCAAAGGAGATTTGCATCTTGATGCCGGGCAAATGGAGGCGATGCTTGTCGACGGCGCACGCTGGGCCGTAGGTGCGGGATACGGCATTAAAAAGGATCTGGAGATGACCGAGGAGGGCGGCTCCATGGCGGGTGCGTTGCCTGAAATGGTTTCAGATCAGGCAAAGGCCCGCCAGATGGCTCAGGTGGGAACGCTCGGTTCGGGCAATCATTACCTGGAGGTCCAGGAAGTCACGGAAATCCGTGACGGCAACGCGGCAGATGCTTTCGGACTGCGTACGGGAGATGTGGTGGTGAGCATCCATTGCGGATCTCGCGGGCTGGGGCATCAGATAGGAACGGATTATCTGAGCCTGATGTTGGAGCAAAGCGGTAAACACGGTCTGCATCTGCGGGATCCTGAGCTGGCGTGCGCGCCTCTCCGTTCGGAGCTGGGGCGGGCCTATCTCGGCGCCATGCGAGCGGGGATCAATTGTGCGCTTGCCAATCGCCAGGTGCTGACACATCGCGTACGTGAGGTTTTCGCAAAAGTCATACCGCAAGCTGAGATCCGCGTTTTGTACGACGTATCGCATAACACCTGCAAGGAAGAGAAGCATGTAGTAGAAGGAAAGAGCAGGAATTTGTTTGTCCATCGCAAAGGAGCCACCAGAGCGTTGGGGCCGGGAGATCCGAATCTGCCAGAGGCCTACAGAGCTGTCGGCCAGCCTGTGCTTGTCGGCGGCAGCATGGGAACCAATTCGTATGTTCTGGCTGGATGTGGGGCAGGGCTGGCAGGCGCTTTTTCTTCCGCCAACCATGGTGCGGGAAGAGCCATGAGCCGCAGCCAGGCAAAAAAAACGCTCAACGGCCGTACTGTGTTGTCGGAACTCGAATATAGAGGCATCCTATTACGAGCGCAGAACATACGTTCCGTTGCTGAAGAAGCACCTCGTGCATATAAAGATGTGGATCAGGTGGTTGAAACGGTCGAGGCCAAGGGCTTGGCCAGAGTGGCGGCTGTACTCACTCCGTTGATTTGCATCAAAGGTTAAAGCCATACATTAAGTGTCGCGTATGCACCAGATGTATAGCGCATACGCGACGGGCATTGTGGCAACCAAAGAGGTCGGTGTGAGATATGTGTGTTGCGCTTAGACTTCTTTAAGCTCGTTTATCAATGACTGCAGAGTTTGAGCCTGCTCGGACAGTTCCACAAAAGCCAGGGATGATTGAGCCATGGCCTCGGCAGTATCCACTGAAATGCTGTTGATCTCGCCGATGGCCTTGGTCATTTTTTCACTGGCCTCCGACTGATGTTCCGAAGCGGTAGCTATGGTGCGAACCTGATCGGCGGAGGTTTCGACGATATGCACAATTTCTTCGAGGACATTACCTGATTTTTCCGCAAGTCCGGTAGCCTGGTTGACGGCGTTGGCGGCTTTTTCCATGCCCTCGATGCTGGTGCTGGCTCCGGCCTGGATAGCCTGGATGGCCTGGCTGACTTCCGTGGTTGCAGACATGGTTTTTTCTGCGAGTTTGCGGACTTCATCGGCCACCACGGCAAAACCGCGTCCGGCTTCACCTGCTCTGGCCGCTTCAATGGCGGCATTCAGGGCAAGCAAATTCGTCTGATCGGCAATATCCGTGATGACATTGATAATCTGACCTATTTCCTGAGCCTGCACGCCCAGCGTGTTCATATTTTGTTTCAGGCTTTCCGTCTGATTCTGCACCATGTTGATGGCGTCCACCACCTGGTGCACGACTTCAGCGCCCTCCTGGGCCTTATTTTTGGCATTGTCCGAACTTTCCGCCGTTTCAGAGGCACGTTGGGCCACTTCCAGTACGGCCGTATTCATGGCCTCCATTGAAGAGGTACCTTCCTCGGAATGTTTGCGCTGCAATTCGGCGCCATTTCGGGATTGCTCCACTTGGGCGGAAAGCTCCTCAGAGGCCGACGTCACTCTTTCCACCACGGCTTCGAGTTTACCGGCTGCTTCGAGCATGCCCTGGCGGGAAGCAGTAGCTGCTTCCTGGCGGGCCTTTTCAGCCTCCTGCGTTGCTTTCTGCGCCTGTTCGGCTTCGTGTGCCGCTTCCTGGCTTTTTATTTCCGCCTGGGAAATCATTTCCTTGAGATTACTGACCATGGTTTTCAGAGCAGTTGCAAGCGTACCGATTTCGTCCTTTTGTTTTACGTCGAGGGATTGAGAAAAATCTCCCTGTGCGACCTTTTCGGCAAAGGCGGCTGCTTTACGAAGAGGGCGGACCAGGGATCCCGAAAAAATCCAGATGAAAGCAACGGCCAGCAGGGTCACCGCAGCTCCCATGCCCATCTGCCAGATGCCGATCTGGGTCGAACGTTCGTCCAGAGCCGCTTCCAGAGCTTTGGATTCCGCCATGACAATTTCTGGAGGAATGCGGATAAGAATACTCCAGGGACGTTCGGTTCGTCCGAGGCGTATAGGGGCGAAAGCGCGCATAAATCCGCTTTCTTCATTAATATCCACCAGAGATTTTCCAGTTTGGACGGTGGAAACGATATCTTTCCAGGAGTCCGGGAAAATGGTCTTGAGGGGTTGGCCTATATCCTTCGGGTATTTGCTGCTGGCCACGATGATACCTTGATTACTGATAACCAGCACATCACCTTTGCCTTCGTATAACCCGTTGTCTACTTTGACGGCCAGCTCCTGCATGAACGTATTGCGCAAATCCGTACCCGCAACACCCAAAAATTTGCCATCTTCTTTAATAGGAGCGCAAATTGTCGTCAGCCACTCCTGTTTTCCCTGGACCTCGTACGGAATGGGGTCCAAAACGAGCTCTTTGCCCGTATTTTTTGGGCCGAGATAACAACCGCCTTTAGGAACGCCGTTGGAGAAGGTATCCGCATTGTCGGATCCGACGAGCACCTGAACAGCCATGTTGCCGTCTGTTCCCCTGTTCCAATAGGCCAACAACCTGCCGTCAGGATCATGTCCGGTTTCACTTTTGCCGGCATAGGCTGCGTCATTACCGTCGGGAGCGTCAGGTTCCCAACCGGTATAAGCGCCGAGATAATTAGGGTTATTTTTTACAATGTTTATAAGAATTGAATTTGCCAAATCGCGAAAAGTATTCTTGGTCCCGGTTTCACGAGACATGGTGTTTTCGTGTTTGCGTATAACTTCAAATACCTTGGCCATGGTACGCGCGGTATCTAAATTATCCTGAAGCGTGCTTTGAATAATTCCTGCTTGCGCCTCTGCAAGGGTGCCAAGGAGTTTTTCAGCATTGCTGCGAGAAAGTGAATCGACTTTTTGAGAAATGAAGTTTTGTGTTTTGTCAGATGAAATGAGCCCAAAAGTAACTAACACTCCTGCTGTGATCAAAAGAAAAATTCCTGCAAGCAACGCAATCTTCAATTGAATCGATTTGATATGCATAAAAGCCTCCTCACTATAATTTGTATGAGTACAGCAGTCATCTATAATGCAAAATTTTATTTAATAAAATTCACTCTTGTATAATTTGATTTGATAGTATTTTTAAATGCAAAGAACGTTATGCTATGCGTGAAATAAACTGAAAATTTCTTATGAATAAAATGATTTCTAGTCTATTGATGTAAATCAATAGTAGGTAGTACAAACTTTTTATAAAAAAACATTTCACAAACGATTCTATGCTCAATAAGAGGTAAAAAGCAACAGTTTATCTATGTAAAGCATTCAAATATTTGATGTAAAACTGGGAAGAGATGTAATTCAATTGGTGGGGATTTACAAAAAAAAATCTGTATTTTTAATCAGATACTCAAGATTTTGATTGTTAATATGTACATATTAACATGTAAATAAAAAAATGAAAAAATACTATAATATAATCAAAAGCAGGTTGATTGGTGTACAATATAAGGGAGGTTACAAAAGGAAAGTATAAATAAGTAAGGTTAATATTACGCAGATTATATGGGAATCTTCAGTTCGTCGACCCGCTGGCAGGTTCGACTCGGTGAATGATCACACAAGTCTCCGCCAGCGCAGTCAACGCAAAGACCGTAATAAATTTATTCTTCTTTATTATGAAAACGGCTAGCCAGGTAAATAAAAGGCGTATCCAGGAGTGCGACGAAAAGTTTCAAAATGTAGGTGCTCAGTAGCAATTCCCACCAGACACTCCAGGGGAAGACCCCGATAAAGGCAATGGCGCAAAAAATTGCCGAATCCAGCAGCTGGCTGGCAAAGGTACTGGCATTATTCCGCAGCCAGAGGTGCCGTCCGTTGGTTCGTCTATGCCAATATTCGTAGGCCCAGACATCATGCATCTGAGAAACAAAATAAGCTGCCAGGCTGGCCAAAACGATCCGTGGAAAAAAATTGAAAATTGCCAGTAAGTGTGGTTGAGCAAAATCATCCCTGGCCGGAATGAAATGAAGCGCCAGTTGCATATAGAGTGTGGCCATCAGCAGGGAAATGAACCCTAGATATACGCCTTTTTTAGCCTCTTTTTTACCATAAAATTCACTCAGGAGGTCCGTTGCAAAAAATACGCTCGCGTAGAGGACATTTCCCAGGGTAGTTGTAAGGCCGAATAGTTCGACCGTTTTCAACACCTGAATATTGCAAAGCAGCAAGTTAAAAACAATCAAGGCAAACAATCCGCTTTTTCCAAAAAAACGAAAAATTGCCAGAGCAAGGGACAAATCAATAACTATGAAACTTAACCAGAGCAGTTCGTTCACGAAGAATCCTTTATAAGTTTAAAAAAAATCGGGCAAAAATAATTTTTTTTGCACTATGAAAAAAGAATAAGCAGGCTTTAAAAACTACTAAATTGTACTGGAATCATGAACATGTTCCAGAAAAGTGAGCACGCGTTTATGAACATCCGGGGCGTACAACATAAATACATGCGAAACGGCAGCGGTTTCTTCCTCTTGCCAGCCAGGTAAATCCAAATGCAGATTCGCACTTGGCAGTACCATGTTGTCCACAGGTGAGAACAGGCTCAGACAGGGGGCTTCCGGGGGGGCGTCAAAGTCTGGAATTTTATGCATTTCCGCACTTGCTACGTGGAGCGAACAGGCTAATTTGCCAAAGCCGACGGCTGCCAGCTTACTTCCCTGATGCGGCGCTCCGAGAGTGACGACAGCCGCAAGTTTTTGACGGCAGCGCGGATCGCCGGCAACCGTACGTGCCAGAAGACCGCCCAGGCTATGGCCAATCAAGGTTATTTTTTGATGGTCAGACTCGACGGCTATCTTGTTTATCTCACTGATAAGTTGTTCGCGCAGGGTAGTGATTTCCGTATTCCAGCACGAATACCTGAAGGTATAGACGTTATCCCAGGAATTTTTTCGGAGTTTCCGGATAAACAACAGCCAGGCTGCAGGCGTATGGTAAAGTCCGTGGATGAGCAAAACCGGAGCATGCGTGGACGCAGGTTCCTGAGCAGGGCGTACGGGATGGCGCATCCAGGGGAGGAATCCAATCCAATAAGTTGGAAAAATAATCAGTTGGCTCAACATAGCCTTGGGCACTATCCGGCCGAAAACGCGCCACGGGCCAGCTCCATGTTTGTCATAAAAGCCCCGAAGTCCGCGTGCATTGGTATCTTCATAAATAAAAAGAAAACAGGTCAGTAACGCAAAACCTGCAGAGAGGAAAATATACGTTAAAAAAACTGCTAAAACAATAAGATACATAGTAACTCCAAAGGCAGGAACTGCTGGAGAGATGTCTATCAGGATTTTTCTTACACTGAAAGGCTTTGGAAGCTGAAAAACCCGGTTTTTTCCGATACGGCTGCAGGGCAACCGCATCAGGATAAAACCGGGCTTAGTATGCTGAAGGAGCTACGAAATTACTAAATATCAATATTTTTATTGGATAGTCGCAGGCTCCCTTACTTTCCATTGTCCCGCAGGCACATTGAGACATATCTTCCTGTCGCCGAACATAGAGCAGAGGTAGAGCATGCCGCTATCTTCTTCCCAGAAAAGGTGTTGCCCCAGGAGAACAACTGATTCGGCCGTACTGACCGCTTGCTGCTGTGGTTCAGGAATGATCCTGGATAGGATGCCATGCGCTGCTTTTTGGACGGCCTTCAAAGCGGGGCGAGAGATGGAAACGTCTTCCGGATCGATGGGATGCCAAATACCACCTTTTGTCTCGAGGTGTTTTTGCAGCGTGTATTGTTCATTTGTATATATATGCATGACAACATCCTCCTTTACCTTACATCTAGCAAAATGCGGGCCGCTTTGTAACGCCAATTTTCTCCTCTGGAACCTCTGGTCATTTCCGGAAAAATAAAGCATACGGAGCAGGTTAATCATGTGAAACGGTAACACGTTGAAACAATCTATCTCATTACCCTGATACAAAATTCATGTCCGTTACATCACACGCTTTTCGACGGTTGATACTGCTGCTGCTCGGTTTTTTGCTCACCGCGGGCATCGCCCTGGGGCAAGCTTATCAATCCGCTACACTCATGGCGTTTCAGCACGCACTGGACGATATGTTGTTGCGCAGTATTGCCCCTGGTCTGCGTTCTGATCGTATCGCCATAGTCGACATTGACGAACGTTCGCTCAAGGCGATTGGTCAATGGCCCTGGCCCAGACGTACCATTGCAAAGCTGATCGATACCATCGCAGCTCAAAAGCCACGTTGTGTGGTGCTTGACATGCTTTTTGCCGAGCCGGACAGGCTGGACGCAGCAAACGACACACTATTGGCTAAGAGCCTGACGAATACACCTGCAGTTCTGGGCTATCAGTTTCAGGCCAAAACCACCGATTCCGAGTCCACAGATTGTCTGTTGCTTCCTTTAACACTGACTCTGGTTACGCCTCCCGGAATTCAAAAGATCTCTCTGGATCTTTTGACCGCTCAGTCCATAACCTGCGTGCTCCCCCCGCTGGCAGTCGCAGCCGAGTCCGAAGGTTTTCTTAACGTACTTCCAGACGGCGACGGCGTTATTCGTATGGTCCCCTTGCTGATGGGATGGCAAGGAAAACTGTACCCAAGTCTGGCGCTGGCAACCGCACTCCTTGTCCTGCAGAATCCGCCTCTTTCGCTTTATTTATCGTCACAAGGCGTCGAGCAGCTGGAATTCGAACAACATACGCGCAAGACCATTGTCCCTTTAGACCCTTATGGGCAACTGCTCATCAATTACCGAGGGCCACGGCACACTTTTCCATATTTTTCAGCTTTGGATCTTCTTAACAATACCAGCAAACAAAATTTTTTCAACGAAAAAATTGTTTTTATCGGAACTTCGGCCTCAGGACTTGCTGACCTGCGTACAACGCCTTTGGGGACGAACATACCCGGGGTGGAAATACAGGCGACTGTAACCGATAATTTACTGCAGGGGGATTTTCTTCACTCCTCCAAAAATATCGAGCTTGCGGCGAGTGTTCTGATCGGCGTGCTGACTTCTCTCTGCGTCATTTTATTACGCCCTTTATGGTGTCTTATTTACGTTCTGCTCTGCGGGTGCGGCCTTTGGTTCGCACCACTCCATCTGGCCTATACGCAGCGGTTGTTTTTTTCTCCATTCTATCCCTACCTCGCGTTGCTGGTAGTCTTTATGCTGCTTGTGATTTTCAAGGACAAACAGCCTCCCCTGGAAATCTAGAGTACGTCTGTAACTAACAGCTGGTCATTTTTCATTTTTCTTTGTCATTCCTAAGTAGTTCTGCTATTTCAAGAATACGTTTCTTTGGGGAGAAGCGGATTCGGGCGTGCTATTCTATTTTGCTCCTACTATTCTTGTGGAGTTTCCAGGCCATGAGGTTGTCGTTATGTACGGGATGAAACACTTTCTAAAGCGGCTACGTGCTTTGACACAAAAAGGGCGGCTGTTATTCGTCGTTTGCGGGCTTTCAATCACGCTGGCCATGTGTCTGCTGTTTACTTTTGAGCCAGCATTTTTCCAGTTTATGGATGCCAAACTTTATGACCAGTTCGTACGTATCAAACCCGCCGGTCAGACATCCGGTGAGGTCGTCATCGTCGATTATGATGACGCTTCCCTGGCCGAACTGGGCCAGTGGCCCTGGCCGCGTACTCTGATCTCCAAGTTGTTGGAGAGCATCAAGCAGCAGGGCGCCAAAAGTATCAGCCTTGATATCGTCTTTCCCGAGCCGGACAGAACGTCCCTGGATATTCTCCAGGAGCAGTATGCCAAGGACTTTGATATTAAACTGGACTTTTCCAGTATTCCTGAAGCAGTCCGTAATAACGACGCCATCCTCGCCGCCACACTTGCCTCCGGTCCCTTTGTTCTGGGGTATCAGTTCGACTTTGAAAGTGTGAAAAAAAGCAAGGATATCTGCCTGGATCTCAAGTCGTTGCAAGCTTCGGAAAAACGGGCTGCTGGAGCGTCTCCCGCGAGTTCATTCCTTTTCAGGGCTCCCGCAGTAATCTGTAATGAACCCATTCTCAACAAGGCCGCAAAATACGAAGGTTTTTTCAATTCAATGCCTGATGAAGACGGTATCATCAGGCGAACGCCGCTGATAATCTCCTGGAAGGATAAATTATATCCGAATCTGGCACTTTCAAGTCTGCTGGAGGCTGGATACGGCCAGAAAAGACGACTGCTTGAAGTCAGTTCCGGAGGGGTCAATGCCTTCTTGCTCGATGATATTCGCATTCCTTTGGATGAACGCGGACAAATGCTCATAAATTTCCGTGGGGTGCGCCATTTTTTCCCCTATTATTCCGCGGCGGATGTTATTGAAAAACGTCTTCCTCCGGACACATTCAAAGATAAAATAGTTCTGGTGGGCACCTCGGCGCCAGGTCTGAAAGATTTGCGTGCCACTCCCATGGATCAGATTTCCCCTGGAGTGGAAGTGCACGCCAATGTCATCGACAACATCCTTTGCCAGGACTTTCTTTCGCGTCCGGACTGGGCTTTTGGCGCAGAAGCCGTCCTTATTTTCGTCGTAGGTGTTCTTTCCACCTTGCTGCTGACCTGGACATCAGCACTCTGGTCGTTGCTGCCGCTGGCTTTTTGCAGTGTGGGAATGTTCTGGGGTGCACTACAACTCTTTTTTACCCAGGGATTGTACCTATCGCCTTTGATTCCGCTGCTGACCCTGGGAAGTAATTTTACGGCGCTTACCCTGTTCAAATTCTGGCGCGAAGAAGGGCGGCGACGCTTTTATCACTCGGCTTTTTCAAAATATGTCTCCAAGGCTGTTGTTGAACAGTTGATCAAATCTCCTGAAAAACTTTCTCTTGTTGGGGAAGAACGCGAGGTTTCGATCTTTTTTTCCGACATCCGTGGTTTTACCACTTTGAGCGAAAAGTTGGCCTCCCATCAGGTTGGCGAACTGCTGCGTACGTACCTGACTCCCATGACGCGCCTTATTATTCAATATGAAGGCACGCTTGATAAATACATGGGCGACGCCATCATGGCCTTCTGGAATGCGCCTGTGGCTGTGGAAAGCCATCCGCTCAAAGCCTTATCCGCCTCCATGCATATGCTGGAGGAACTGGAAAAAATGAATCCGGAATTGGAAAAAACCTATGGTGAGCCTCTGCGTATCGGCATCGGACTGCACACAGGACAGGTCAGGGTAGGCAACATGGGGTCGGAAGATCTGATGGATTACACATTGATTGGCGATAGTGTGAACCTGACATCAAGACTCGAAGGATTGACCAAATATTACGGGGTGCAGATCCTGGTCAGCGATACGGTACGCAATTTTTGCAGCAAAGAATTTCATTTTCAAGAGGTCGATAAGGTTCGGGTAAAAGGGAAGCACCTGCCCATCACTATTTTCACTCCCATAACGCTGGAGGAGGCACAGCAACGGCATGTGGAGCTGCAAGGTTACGAAAAAGCCTTTTCATTGTACCACCAACGCCGGTTTGAGGAGGCGCAGAAGCTTTTTCAGCAATGGTCCGTTCAATTTCCAAACCGTAAACTTTATTCATTGTACGCAGAGCGGTGCGATTTCCTGAAATCACAGAATATTGGAGAAGATTGGGATCAGGTTTATACACATGAAAGCAAATAAGCCTGAATAGTGTCATCTTCGAGTAAGCTCGAATTCGAGTTGAATTCGATAAAATTCGACTTTGTTTTATATTTTTGGGATCTCTTTATTTTTTGTTGAGTTGGAAGCATATACTCCTGCGGAGGTTTCATGAAAATAGCCATTCTATCGGACATTCACAGCAATGTTTTTGCGTTGAAGGCAGTTCTTGCCGATGCGTACGCTCAAGGAGCTGAGAAAATGCTGAACCTCGGCGATATAGTTTATGGCCCCATTGCCCCCAGGGAGACGTACGAGCTGCTGCAAAAACATGACTTCATAACTATCCGGGGAAATCAGGACCGCCAGATCTATGAGGCAAACTCGGCTGCGACGGACAATCCGACCATGCGCTTCGTACTCGATGACCTGGGGGACGAACCCGTTGCCTGGCTGCGGTCTCTTCCATTCGATTGCCGGCTTTCCACAGCTATTTACCTGTGCCATGGGTCACCGAGTGATGATCTGGAGTATCTTTTGGAGGATGTATCTTCCGGACGCCCCTGTGTACGTTCGGATGGAGATATTCTGGCCAGGTTGAGCGGAGAATCCTCGGAGATAATCCTCTGCGGCCATTCCCACATTCCCCGCTCTGTGCAAGTCAGTACGGGGCAGTTGTTGATCAATCCCGGCAGCGTCGGCCTGCCGGCCTATACGGACGACGCGCCCACACGCCATTCCATGGAAAATTTCAGCCCTCACGCCACATACGCGATCATTGAAAAAAGTACGTACGGCTGGACGGCGCAGATTATCAAAGTGCCTTATGACTTCCGGAAAGCAGCATTACTAGCTGAAGAGAATCAAAGAAAGGATTGGGAATGGTATTTATCCAGTGGCAGGGGGGACGTGTAAAAACGGGCAGGGGGGTGGTATCCGGACGTATTGCCGCGCGGAAATACGCCCGGACGGATTCCGATTAAAGCTCAGGAAAAAACACCAATGGTCGTCCCAACTGAATTGAGAACAAAGGCCTCAGGCATACGCTTAGTGAATTCTACTGTGGAGTTGAAGCCCGTACAGTGAGAAGGAACAACCATTTTCGGGTTCATCTCCAGTAACGCGTCGATGGTCTGAGTCGCATATTTTTCAAAAATTTTGCCTGTGAGGTGAAAGCCTCCCATGACCAGATAAATGTCCTCACATCCTGTCAAGGCCTTGGCATGGTTCAGGATATTGATCACCCCTGAATGTCCGCACCCCAAAACAACCACCAGCCCCTTGCCTTTGATATGAAAAATCAGAGACTGGTCATCGGGGATATCGTCCCGGATTTCATCTTGTCCGTTCAGACGCCATCCGATGGGAAAACCAATTTCAAAAGATCGTCTCGGGACTTCGCCAGTAAGCAGGCAGCAATCATTACCTATGAGACAGGGGCCGTCTTCCATGACCAGTTTGGCCCCACGATCACGTAACTCCTTTTCGGAAAGCTGGGGCAAGCTGCATTTTCCGCCGGCTGGGAATTTCAGCCCACGTTGGGAAAAGGCTTTTGAATGCAGATAAAGAGGCGTTCCTTGCGGCAGATAGCCTGGCTCGTAGAGTTTATACATGCAGCCGATATGATCGAAATGTCCATGGCTGAGAACAAAAGCCTCCACCTGATCTAAATTGAGTCCCAGGGTATTGATGTTGTGAATACAGCCTACATCCGTGAAACCGGAATCGACCAAAATTGTATGTTTATCTTCGCCGTCGTGCACCGTAATGTAATAGCAAAGACCATGTTCTGCTAACAAAGGAGGATTGAGACAGTCCTGATTCGAGAGAGGATACCGTTTAACTTCATTGCTATCGGTAAGAAAAACATCCATATAATTGTCGATTACGGTAAGAATTTCGACACCATCCACCGTTTTTAGCGCATTCATGATGTGAATCTCCCTCAACTTGAAAGTGTTCTTGATTGTTCCGACAGCGTCACCAGAGTTGTTTATATTTCGTATACAGTAGACAACGCGTTTTTTATTCCGGGGTCAAGTTTTTTTCGTAGTTTTTTAGGGTAACTCATTTGAAGTTTGCAAGGAAGGCAAACATCGATTGTGATATCAGCCTCAACTAAAAATCCAAATAGGAAGGAAACGGTATCGAAGGATTTAACCCGGCAAGACAAGATCCGACAAAAAGAAGGCCCTCAAAAGAGGGCCGGATTAGAAGAAAACAAAAGTTAACATAATTTACATTATGGGCGCATTAAACATAAGAGGAACTGCGCACATAATAGCAAATTACCTGAAATCATTTTGGATCAGTCTCATGAATCAGAAACGCTTTTGTTGGCTTCGATCTGTTTGAGATATTTATCCCGGCATTCATAGCTGCAAAATCTGTGAATGGTTTCGCCGTCACGAACCCGGATATCGCTGTCTACGGGAACGAACGTACCGCATACGGGATCTTTCACAAGTTCGCCCGTGGCTTTTAAATGTTCCGTTTCCTTTTTTTTCACTTTCTGTTTTTGTTTTTTGTCACCTGTAAACATTTTGTACAGAATGAAACCACAGACAGCAATAATGATAAATTTCAACATGGTAGAATTCCTGAAGTACTAAACGGTTATTCGCAGATAACTCCGTTCTCCACACTATAGCGCAAGGCGCTTAATGCGTCTGACACCGTAGACCCATCGGGAAAAACGAGATCAGGCGCTATTTCGGCCAATGGCACCAGAACAAAGGCCCTGTCGCGCATCCGTGGATGCGGAATCTGCAGCTCCTCACTTTGAATGATCTCCGAACCGAACAATAACAAGTCGATATCGATAATTCTCGGACCAAAACGAGGTCCCTTACGTGTTCTGCCCAATTCGCTTTCGATGACCAGCAAGCGGCGCAATAGATCCTCGGGATCCCAGTGCAGACAAAAAAGCTCCAGGACCTGATTATGAAACCAGGGTTGTTCCTTCAGGTCCTGGGGTTCTGTTACATACGTACGGGAAGCCTTGCCAATGCGGATGCCTGGTTCACGGGCCAGGCGTTCGCCGGCTCGTGCCAGGTTGACACTTTTGTCGCCAAGGTTGGAGCCCAGGCTGACATAGGCGGTTACAGCTTGGCTATCCGTGATACGGCCTCCTCGAGCCTGTCGGACGAAACAGTCAGAGAAATGCGGAAATAGCCTTCTCCTGGCGAGCCGAAACCATTGCCCGGAGTAAGCACCACGCCTGTTTCCTGAAGCACTTTGGTGGCAAATTCTGCAGAACTGGCATAGCCTTTGGGCGTTTTGGCCCAGATGTAAAAAGTGGCTTTCGGCACGAAACAATCTATACCTGTAGCTTTCAACGCATTTACGACCACGTCTCGGCGCTCTTTGTACATTTCGCGTAATCCATCAGTAAACGAATCGCCATCACGTAAGGCTGTAATGCCCGCTTCCTGCACGGCTTGAAAAGCTCCCGAATCGCAATTTTCCTTGATCTTACCCAGGCCGTCAACTAATTGCGCATTGCCCACGGCCATACCGATACGCCAACCAGTCATATTGTAGGTTTTCGACAGCGAATGGAACTCGATGGCCACCTCTTTGGCTCCATCTATTTCAAGGATACTCATCGGCTTATCATTTGGATCAAAATAAATTTCCGAATAAGGTGCGTCATGGGCGATGATCACATTGTGTTCTTTGGCAATGCCGACCAGTTTTTCAAAAAAGGCCTTTGTTGCCGAAACAGCCGTCGGATTGTTCGGGTAATTGACGAATATTATTTTAGCCTTTTCCCAGGTATCGGACGAAACCGCGTCGAGATCCGGGAAAAATCCGTTTTCTTCGAGAAGCGGCAATTCTTTAACAATGCCTCCGGCAAAAGCGGAAGCAACCGGATACACGGGATAACAGGGCGGACAGACTAAAACCAGATCGCCCGGATTGACAAAAGCCAAAGGAAAATGGGCAATGCCTTCTTTGGAGCCGATCAAGGTCAGCACTTCTTTGACGGCATCCAGATCCACATTGAAACGTCTTTTGTACCAATCGGCCACAGCCTGTCTGAAGCTCAACATACCAATATAAGAAGGATACTGGTGGTGTTCGGGTTTCTCTGAGGCATTTTTGAGCGATTGAATAATAAAATCAGGTGTGGGCGTATCCGGATCGCCGATGCTGAGGCTAATGATATCGACGCCGCGCGCCTTTACCTCATTTTTAACCCGGTCAATTTCCGCGAACAGATAGGGAGGAACAGCGGCCAAACGCTGTGCTACACTAAATCGGGACATCCATTATACTCCTGCTGCGTTCTTTTCATTATTTGGGAGGGCGCGGAAAATCTGCCGAAGCGCGCCGACTGTAGCGAATCCCACTTTGTAAAAGGCCTTTGCGCTGCTGTCAATTTTTTTCAAATATCCCGAAAAGCATGATTCGTGTTGTGGATAAACAGAAAAAAAGATTTTTTCATGATTTATCCCAGTAAATTATTTACCTATTGAAATAATGGATATTTTTTAAAATACTGTATGAATAGAGACGCCAGGGGCTTTTGAGGCCGCCTTGCCTTCCCGTCAGTTGCTGGTCTACTATACGTTTCCGGCCACGGCGGCGTATCACCGCCCTCTTTTTTCTAACAATAACCATTTCCTGAAAAAATTCATGGTTGCCCCCAAACTTACGCCCATGTTTGAGCAGTATTTGAGCATTAAGGAGCAGCATCCCGATGCCCTGCTTTTTTTTCGTATGGGTGATTTTTACGAATTGTTTTTTGATGATGCCGAACTGACGGCCCGTGAACTGCAAATTACGCTTACTTCCCGCAATCCCCACTCCGAAGCGCCCGTCCCCATGTGCGGGGTTCCCCATCATGCTGTTGAAGGGTATCTTTCGCAGTTGCTGGAAAAAGGCTACCGGGTGGCCATCTGCGATCAAATAGAAGATCCCAAGGAAGCCAAAGGGCTTGTAAAGCGTGCGGTAACACGCGTTTTGACCCCCGGCACCGTGGTGGAAGAAAATAATCTGGATGCCAAGGGCAATAACTTTCTGGCCGCCCTGTTCTGGAGCGAACAAAACAATGCCGGCGGCCTGGCCTGGGTGGATAATTCCACAGGCGAATGGTCGGGGTTGTATTCGAAGCGTCAGGCCGAACTGTGGCAATGGGCGCAAAAAATTTCCCCGCGTGAATTGCTGTATCCTGACGGCCAGAAACCCCCTGCCGGTCTTTGGGACAGTCTCGGGCTGATGAACCACGTCCCCATGCGTCCGTATTTTGATTATGCCTCGTCTAAAGAAAAAATCCTGACCGCCCAGTCGGTTGCCAGCCTGGATGTCCTTGATCTTGCTGATAAAAAAGAACTGACGCAGGCCTGCGGCGCTTTGCTGACGTACCTGCAGCAAATCCAGCGCAAGGAATTGAAACACCTGGGATTGTTTCGTCCGCTCAACCTTGGAAGGCACCTGCTGCTTGATGAAGTAACCGAGCGCAATCTTGAGATTTTCCGGTGTCTGGACGGTCGGACTGGCAAAGGCACACTCTGGCAGGTCATGGACCGGACTCTGACCCCCATGGGCGGCAGGTTGCTGCGCGAACGCCTCAAACATCCGTGGCGGGAGCTTGCGCGAATTGCCCATACGCAGGAAATGGTCGCCCTGTTTGTTGAAGACGACCAGTTACGGCAGAATTTGCGGGCACTGCTGGACCTGATTTTCGATCTCGAGCGACTTTCCACTCGCATTTTTCTGGGACGCGCAACGCCCAAAGACTTTGTCGCACTACGCCAAAGCCTGCGCAATCTGCCGGAAATACGTGTTTTGCTTTCAGCCATTGGTTCTTCGGATGCAGCATCCCCCCTACCCGACGCGTTGAACGAACTTCTATCCCGCTGGGACGATCTGGATGACGCGTACGTGCTGCTGGAACGCGCTTTGGTTGATGAGCCTCCCCTGATCATTACCGAAGGGGGCCTGTTTCGTTCGGGGTATGATCCTGATCTGGATCAGCTCATCGAATTAACCGAACACGGTGAAGGTCTGCTGGCGGAATTGTTCGCACGCGAACAGGAAAGCTCAGGACTGAACAAGCTAAAGTTGAATAATAATAAGGTCTTCGGCTATTATTTTGAGCTGCCGAAATCCCAGGCTGAAAAAGCCCCCGAGCATTTTATTCGTCGTCAGACTCTGGTTAATTGCGAACGCTTTACTACAACCGAGCTGAAAGAACTGGAAGACAAGCTGTTTACTGCGGTTGAGCGTCGGAAAAAGCTGGAATACGAACTTTTTCAGGAACTGCGTACGCATGTGGCCGAACTGCGGCCGCGTTTTCTATTCATGTCCGGAGTCATTGCAGGTCTGGATTACTGGCAGGCCCTTGCCGAGGCAGCCCGTCGCTGGGGCTGGGTACGCCCGGAAATCCATCAGGACCGGGACATCAAAATCGTTGCCGGACGGCATCCCGTGGTGGAAGCCGTACAAAGCGGTTCCAATTTTATTCCCAATGATATCACTATCGAAGACAATAAAAATATATTATTGATAACCGGGCCGAACATGGCTGGTAAATCCACAGTGCTCAGACAGACGGCCATCATCTGTCTGATGGCGCAGATAGGCTCGTTCGTTCCTGCCGGCCAGGCGCGTATCGGGCTGGTGGATCGCATTTTTTCCCGAGTGGGCGCTTCGGACAATCTGGCTCAGGGGCAATCAACCTTTATGGTTGAAATGACGGAAACCGCGCGGATTCTTCGCCAGTGCGGCGGCAGGAGCCTGATCATTCTGGATGAAATCGGCCGCGGGACCAGTACCTTTGACGGCCTGGCCCTGGCCTGGGCCGTGGTGGAAGACCTTGCAAAGCGTGAGGGCGGCAAACTGCGCACGCTGTTCGCTACTCATTATCACGAACTGACGGCGCTGGAGGGGCAGGTTCCCGGCGTACGGAACATGAACATCGCGGTCAAGGAATGGGGGGGCGACATTGTCTTTCTCCGTCGCCTGGTCCCAGGTCCGTCGGACAGAAGCTATGGCATTGAAGTCGCCAAGCTGGCGGGTGTACCGCGTCCGGTGGTGACCAGGGCAAAAGAAATTTTACACGAACTGGAAAAAAAAGCACGCGAAGCCAACGCGCGCATCGAAACTGAAAAAGCTCAGATGACTCTGTTGCCTGGTTTCAAGCAAGCTGTCTGCGGAGCGGATAAGACAGACGAAGCAAAACAGGAACCGCATCCGCTTCAGGATGCGCTGCATAAGATCAACACTGATACTTTGACGCCATTGGAGGCCTTGAATGTTCTCTACGAATGGAAAGCAAAATGGGGCGCCCCAAAAGACTGACATATCCCGTTGTTGTTTCCACCGGACGGCTCTCTGCCTGTCCCTGGCTCTCGGACTGCTTCTGTTCGGGGTGACCGGTTGCGGCAAGAAAAGCTGGCCCGAACCCAACGCCAGCCAGGAACGTTATGACTTTAAGGATGAAAAAGCACGTATCGCGCATAATTGTCTGGAAATTAAAACCAAGCTCGCCGGCAACAAGGATAATATCTCCAAGATTATTTTGGAACTTGCCGAAACGGATACGGATACGGACTGTCCTACCTGCCCTTTTCATGCAGAAATGCGGGTAGAATTTCCTTTGAGTGATCCGCAATTGCAAATTGGCCGCAATTCCATAGCGCTGCGTTATTGCTCGCTTGATCCTGAAGCATCCTACCGCTGGCGCCTGGTGGGATACAACAATTATCCGGGCCTTGGCCCCGTCACTTCGCGCGTTTTAATGACCCGCCCCAATCAGGATGCCGATGTTCGCGTACAACAGGATGTTGAAATCATCGAACAGGATTCCTCAGGCAATCCGCCCGAAATTGAAATGAAATATACAGACACGGAAACCGTGACTCCAGAACAATAACCACAGTCTCAAACCGTTTTGTATTAGCCAACCTGCGCTCTCAACTTACGGTGCCCGCGGGCAAACTGAAGCTATTGATGCCATGTCAATGCAAAGGTTGCCCTTTGAGCTTAATGCCTTGGGAGACAGGTCGAAACAAGCTGTATTCCTTTTGATTAATTATTCATCTGAGAAAAATCGAAATGCAGAAAATAGCAAGACTGAATGCTGTCAGGGCATTTGCTGCAATAATTGTAATGATAAGTCATTTCAGTAATATTACTGGATCATTTGGAAGAATGCTTGGCCAAGGAGGTGGCCAAATAGGAGTCATGCTTTTTTTTATTTTGAGCGGCTTTTTAATGTCTTATCTCTATTCTGATAAAGAGCCTACTAGCAGAAACTTAGCATCTTTTTTTGTCGCTCGTTTTGCTCGCATAGCACCACTTTATTTATTTGTAGTCGGCGCTACATATATACTGACAACCTTTTTAAGCCTGCCTGGTTTTTACGAAATGAACGGGCTGAAGAATTTGATTCCCCATTTATTATTGCTGAAGGGAAATAGTGTCCTTTGGACTATACCAATTGAAATACATTTTTATTTTCTGTTCATGTTGTTTTGGTGGATAACAGGGAAATGTTCCGGGCGATGGGTACTGCTGTTTATACTATTGTTATATTTTTACATCAATCCTGTTGGAACTATTGCGTTCAATGTCGCAGGAGTTGAAAGCAAGATATTGATTTTTAACCATATAAACTTTTTCATTCTTGGTGTGTTGTTAGGTGGTGTATTTCGTAAGATCAGTCCCTTAATTACACATAAAAATAACTATTACGCTTTTCTTCTTGTCACAGTTCTTGTCTGTTTTCCGAATATTGCAAGTCTGTCAGGGCTTAAAATAGGCCTTTGGGAAGATCCGAAGTCATTGTTACTTATTGGCTTTGTCTTCTTTGTTATTTTACATCTAGTTTCAGACGATTGTACCTTTTTGTCAAATAAGTATACTGATTTTTTAGGAGAAATTTCTTTTGGCTTGTACTTGCTGCACAGACCGATCCTGTTCTACCTTTCCAAGACCTCCATGCCTTATCTTCCCTTGTTCATCGTCTTTTTTGCGTTGTCTGTTCTGGTAGCATCTTTAAGTTATTACTTATTAGAAAAGCCTGCACGCCACGCACTGCGTGGATTGATATAAATCAGCTCCATAAAAGAATTGTGAAAGACACGTCTGTGTGTTCGGGCTGACCTGTCTCAACCTGTTTTTTTGTTTCTAAAAACATAAGACCGCCCTGGGAAACAATTTATCCCAGGGCGGTCAGAATTTTCACTGCCAGGCAGAACTGATGACTCATGTCCTGCTCTATTGGTTCATGTGGAGCGCTTCAAGACCAGAGTGATGGCTGCCTGACCAACGCCCGTTGAAGCTTGAAACACAACAGAGGGTGAAATCCGGGATATCTCCCCTGCCCGATGTATTATTCCTGTGTTTTTTTGGTATCGTCGAAAACTTCGGCGTCCGGGGGCGCAGCGAACATGAAAAGTTCAGGGGGCAATACCGGATTCAGATCGATATCTTCAAAGGCCATCTCGTTTTCATTGCCGTAAAAGTCCTGAAGCAGAATACGCCTGAGCAGTTTAGTATTGGGATCCACCCAGATATACGCCTGCACGAGTTGCGCTTCTGGTTCCTTGGGGACGAGGTTCAGCTTTACAAGCTTGGATTTTGCCTCGCCGGCCAGCGGATCCGTTTCCCGCTTGATATAAAAATCCTGGTCCAGGCGCGCCTGACCGGAGATAAAGCGCAGCATGGTTTTTGAATCCAGGACCTTGTTTACGGTGTACTTATATACCACCTGTTCGTCCTTGAAATAATCCCAGACAATGTCCTTGCCCACCACCAGCAGTTCTTCCTCAGGCGTGATGTTCTCCCAGCGGATAAGCTGAGGCTTTTTAAAGAAAAACATTCCTGTCCGTTCTTCTTCCTCTCCAGTGGCCGTATTTTTCAACGTTTGCTTGAACTTGGCCTCGAAAGAATCCAGAGATTCGTAGGTGGCCTGCAGTTCGCCCACCAAAGGATCTGTTTTAGACTGGGCGGCAGTTGCCACACCGGTAAAAAAAAGCAGAAACACCGGTATCAGCAAGATACGCATAGCGTTCATAATAAGGTGCTCCAGTAATGACTAAGGTTTTATGGATGTGTCACTATAATGACCGGGAGTGTAGCCGAATTAGTTACGCAGAGGCAAGCGGTGCTGTTTTTCAGGGCAGAGTCCCGGAACGCGCCTGGGGCTTGCAAACATCATCGGCAACAATCATGGAAAATTCCTCAATCCGTGGCCATAGGAAATGATTTGGAAATTTAATCCTTCGGACGCAATACCTGACGCGGCTTGCTGCCGTCGGCCGGACCGATGATGCCGTCGGCTTCCATTTGCTCGATATAGCGGGCCGATCGGTTGAAACCGATGCGGAAACGGCGTTGCAACAGGGATATGGAGGCCTTGCCCTGGCCCATGACAAATTCCACGGCATCCTGATATACGCTGTCTCCCGCCAGATCGCCGGCCTGTCCGTTGGGTCCGCCTTCAGACGTATCCATTTCGGAAAAATCCAGTTTATAATCCGGCTTCTGCTGCGCGCGCCAGTATTCCACCACGGCATTGACGTCCGCATCACTGATGAACGCGCCATGCATACGCTGCAAGCGTCCTCCTGCCGGTTTGAACAGCATGTCGCCCTTGCCCAGCAGATATTCCGCGCCTACCTGATCCAGAATCGTACGGGAATCATGCTTGGATGTTACCTGAAAGGAAATCCGGCAGGGAAAATTGGCTTTGATCAGCCCCGTGACGACGTCTACGCTGGGGCGCTGGGTGGCGAGAATCATGTGGATGCCCGCGGCACGCGCCAGTTGGGCGAGCCGGACAATGCTTATTTCCACTTCCTTTCCCGCCGTCAGCATTAAGTCCGCGAGTTCGTCGATAATCAATACGAGATACGGCATGGGTTCCAGTTCGCGAATCTCGAAAGGAACTTCCTGGTCCTTACCTTTTATTTTGGACAGTTTTTCATTGTAGCCCTGAATATTACGGACCTGCAACCTGGCCATGGCCTCGTAGCGTTCGTCCATCTCTTTTAAACACCAGTCCAGGGCGTTTTTGGCCAGGCTCATGTCCGTCACCACAGGGTGGATCAGATGCGGCAGATCGCTGTAAACGGAAAGTTCGATACGTTTCGGGTCCACAAGCAGCAGTTTGACTTGTTCGGGTTTTGCCCGGAACAGGAAACTGAGCAAAATGGAATTCAGGCAGACGCTTTTACCGGCGCCGGTGGCTCCTGCGACAAGTAAATGAGGCATCCTGGCCAGATCAGCCACCCGTGGCTGGCCAGAGATGTCTTTGCCCAGAGCCATCGTCAGCAAGGATTTATCGTTCTTGAACACAGGGGCTGCAAGAATGTCCTGCAAATTCACCGTCTGGCGTTTGTGGCTCGGAATCTCGATGCCTACGGTATCCTTGCCCGGTATCGGGGCCTCAATACGAACCGCGTGGGCTTTGAGAGCCAGCGCAAGGTCATCGCTCAGGTTGGCAATTTTGCTTATTTTGACCCCAGGAGCCGGTTTCAGCTCGAACATGGTGATCACGGGGCCGGGCATGATATTCTGCACCTGCCCTTCCACGCCAAAGTCCGCCAAGCAGGAAACCAGCGCCTCAGCCTGCCGTTGCAAGGCGGCATGCGGGATGTCGTCTTCTACGGATTTAACCGGCGTAAGCAGCGAAAGGCCAGGAAGTTTGCTCCGATTGAGCGCTTTGTGCAGCAGCAGATTGCGCGGTCGCGGCCGTTTGCTTTTGGCGGGCTGCTCATCGTACATTTCCAGAGGAGCATCCTCGTCTATTGTTTTCGTGATGGTGAAAGGGCGATCCTCGGTTCCCAATTCCTGCCCACGGGCGACTGGCTCCCGCTCAGGAACTTCCGGAGTCTCCGGCAGGTCTTCAGAGTAGTCATCCCCGAAATCATCGGAGTAAGATTCGTCCTCATCATCCGGAGCATCGGCAAGAGGCTCTTCGCGAGTCTCTCGATTTGTTTTTTGGGCTTTCCGTTGCTCGCGTTCTTCCTGCTTGCGCAGTTTGAGCCGCAATTTTCGCGAACGCCGTTCCGCGTATTTTATATGTAGCTGTTCGATCTGCTCCCGAATAGGGCCTGTGAGTTTTCGCCAGGAAAAATTGCCGAGGAGCTGCACTCCGGCCGCAAAGACCCCAACCCAGAGGAGAATCGCCCCTGCCCGCGTCAGATACGTGCTGGTCAATCCGTACAGGACGCGTCCGCAAAACCCTCCGCCGTTGAGTTTGCCTATGGCTATGTGAAGTTGCGCCCATTCCCCTGCAGCCAGGTTGGAGACGGCAAACAACAGACAGGCCAATCCCACCCAGTGCCAGGCTGAAACGGTAATTTTCGGAAGAAACCGCTTCAGGCCGAACACGAGCAGGGCCACAGGAAAAAAATAGGCTCCAAGGCCGAACACATCGGCAATCAATCCGCCGAGATAAGCGCCTGGTACACCGGCACCGTTAGCAACAGCCTGTTCCGTAGCGGTAACAACCTGGTTCAGCGTTGGGTCGCGCGGTGAATAGGTGATCAGACTCAAAAGCAGAAACAGGGCTGCAAAGACACAAAACACCCCGAAAAGCTCTGAGGAAAGCGTTTGTTTACGTGTGGACATAAGCACGTACGCAAGGAAAAAAACGGGCAGTACGCCCGGCTGAATTATTCGCGGCCGAGATACTCACCCGAACGGGTATCAACTTTTATATGATCGCCTGTGTTCACAAACAGAGGAACATTGACGGTGATGCCGGTTTCCACAATGGCAGGCTTGTTAACATTGCTGACAGTGTCGCCTTTGGCGCCGGGCTCGGTGTCAGTTACTTCCAGAACCACGGACGGAGGAATATCAATATCCAGAGGACTGCCATTGTACAAAAGCACCTTGGCATCGCTTCCGTCTTTGAGAAATCCACCCTTCCCACCGGTCTGTTCTTCTGTGACGCTTATCTGCTCGTAGGAGGTCATGTCCATGAAAACGTAATCTTCGCCTTCACGATACAAAAACTGCATGCCCCTGGTTTCGAGATCGGGTTTTTCCACTTTTTCACCGGACCGGAAAGTACGGTCCACTACACGGCTTGTCAGCAGGTTCCGCAATTTTGTCCGGACGATAGCGCCGCCTTTGCCGGGTTTGTAATGCTGGGACTCGATAATTTCATAAGGGGTATTGTCTATCTCTATCTTTAACCCGCGTTTGAAATCAGTCGTCGATAACATAATGCCTCCTGAAAAAAAGTTCTGCTTACCGGTGAACCGGTGTTACGCGTTGCAAGCCTTCTTATCCAAATCACAGGCCAATAGGAAGGGCTGCGGCAATGAATTTTTTTGAACAAACTTGCTGGCTGAAAATCTAAAAAAGTTCTATTTTTTGAGTGTCCTGCAAAAAGCAAAGAAATCGTGCGCGCTGGAATCCTGGTCTCCCCGTGGCAGCCTGAGAATGCCTTGGCAAAAGAAGACACCCAACAATAAGACATTGCCAGCGTTGCGGCGCTGTGTTAGCGACTATTTTTCAGCAGCCCAATAAATTAATGTAAAACATTAAGTTTTACAAATCAAGCATGAGTTTTAGCGTGCAAAAGTTTCAATTATGACGGATACCGTTTTTAAACGTCCCCAGGTGCTTCTGGAGTCAACGATTTACCTGCTCAACCAGCTTGAAATCCCCGATATGCCCCAGGTGGCTTTGGCCGGAAGGTCCAATGTGGGAAAATCATCGTTGGTAAACTGTCTCTCCGGAAGAAAAAACACCTTTGCAAAAGTCAGCTCGACCCCGGGTAAAACACGCAGTCTGAATTTCTTCCGGGTGCAGGATCCGGCGTTATATCTCGTTGATCTGCCAGGCTACGGTTATGCACGATGCTCCAAGACCGAACGGGAAAAATGGGCAAAACTCATCGATACGTATTTTCAGCGCGCCCACGGTCCGTTACAGGCCGTGGTTTTGCTCATCGACTGTCGTCATCCTGCCCAGGAGCTTGACCTCAACCTGGCGGATTACGTCACGGGGCTGGGGTTGAAATTGCAACCCGTTTTAACCAAAGCCGACAAATGCAAACAGAATGAGCAACAGACTCGTTTGAAAGAATGGCGTACGCTCTATCCGGAGACAAATCCCCTGCTCTTTTCCAGCAAAACAGGGAAAGGGTACGAGGCTCTTTGGAAGCGGATTTTCCAACTCGCCCAAGTGGTCTGATACTTACTCGCCAGGCTTGCGACGGTCAGCCACCTTATCTTCCCGTCCGCTCAGAGAGCGCTTCCAGAACAGGTAATAGCGCAGCAGATCAAACTCGGACTTCAGCCCGTGCAGCCGTCCCTTTTGCACTGTTTCCGCAGCCTCTGATTCGGCTTGCGCGCGTACGGAGGCGTGATGCCCGCGAGACGGCAGCATATACCAAATCAAGCGTCCGCCCGAAAGTACCATGAACAGGATGTTTCCGGCCCAGGCAGCAATAAACGGATGTATAAATCCTTTCTCGCCGGCGGAAACAAAAACAATGGTGATTCCGTAATAGGCAAAAGTCAAAACCATACCCAACACTATGTTGAGATAGATATTCTCCCAAAGACTGACCAAAGCCAGGGCAATCAGCCCCATTACCAGCAGGGAAAAGGCGTAGGAAATCTTTTGGTGCCACACCGTACGGAGTCCTTCCACATTGGAGCCCGACACCTTTAATGTGGAGATGACCTCTCCCAGTTGCCACAACGGGAGCTGAATCGGGTCCCTATGGGGATCCATCGCAACGAAGGCTTTCAAGTTTCTACCAATGTCCACCCTGAGCCGCTGCAGCTTCTCGTACACAAATCCTGAAGGAGACAGCACGGAAACATTGCGCAACAGCCAGTCTTTTTCTTCAACTCTGAAATAGGTCGCCCGGATAATTCTTTTCCACTCCAGCTTGCCCTCTTTCAAAACGTAGACGGTTATTCCCCAGCCGTGTTGCTGTGCGGGCATGACATTTTCCAGTTTGACGATATAACGGCCGTCCTTAAACCAGACATTATGCAAAATGCGCCGGTCCATCTGGGTTTTGCGAACGTCCTCTTTCCAGATTCGCCCTGCCCGTTCCTCACCCCAGACACCAAGATATTGCGAAAAACCTAGTTGGAGAAAGGACCAGATCAGGCTGTACACCACGAAAAAACGGACAATCCGGCCAAAAGAAATGCCGCCTGCCTGGAGGGCGATCAATTCGTTGCTTTTGGCCATGAGCGTCAGCAGCAACAGCACGGAAACCAGAAAAACCGCGGGGAGTATCTGGGAAATGATCAAGGGAATTTTAACCGCAAAGTACGTGAAAATCGTAGACGAGCTGCAGCCTGCCTCGATGAAATCATCCAGGCGGTCGAAAAGGTCGGCTAAAAGATAAACGCCGATACCGATGGCCAGACAGAGCAGCAGAATAAAAAGGTTGTTTTTCAAAAAATAGCGGTGAAGCAAAATCATTGTCGTCTCCACCGCCGTACGTCAAACAGGCTGATCCAGCTCCTGATGTTGATACGTTTCTCCCTTGAAACAAAGCGTAATCCGATGATGCCGAAAATCAGAAAAAGCGTATTCGGAAGCCAAAGTCCTATGATCGGCGGCACCACTCCGGATTCTCCAAGGCTCAAGCCCAATGAAAGAAGCGTATAATAAATCAAAAAGCAGCCCAAAGCCAAAAATATCCCGTATTGCCTGTTAAGTCCTTCAAACGCGCAGGCCAGTGGGACGGCAAACAGCCCGAGGATCAGACAGGCTGCAGGGAAAACCCAGCGTTTATGCAACTCAAGTTGAATCTTGCGAAAATAGTTCATCGAGGAATCCGTACGTTCCTCCGGATGATCCAACAATTTACGTAACTGTTTCCAGGACATTTCCTTGGGTTTGAGTTCATCCACGTCCCAGCCGTGCAACAGTTTGCTCAAATCCAACCGGACCGTGTAATTGTCGAAACTCAGAACACTAATCTGATCTTTGTCCTGCTGATAGATACGGCCGTTTTCCAGCGCGATGAGTACTTGTCCTTTTCCGGATAAGGTTTTGACCCGGCCGATAGGAGCCAGGATCGTCGCCGATACCGGCTCGCGGGAGCGATCTTCTACAATTATATGCTGCATCACCCCGTTATTGATGTCCACATTACGCGCATACACCATAAGTCCTGGAAATTCCTGATTGAAAACACCAGGCTGCAACACAAGCTGGGCCTGTGTACGCGCGTATTCGACCAAGGTGTCCCGAAAATGATGCATTCCCCAGGACAGACCGTAGAGGGAAACAAACAAAGTGATTGCCGTACAGAGTACGGAGAAAACCGCCGGTGCTGGCGTCAGCTGCATCAGACCTATGCCGCCTGATTTCAGAGCAATCAACTCGCGGTCCGAACTCATGCGTAAAAATGTAAGAAAAACGCTGAGCATGCAGGCGATCGGAATAAGCAGAAGCAGGAAAAAGGGACTGAGATAAAAAAAGAGCAGTCCCAGATCGGCAAGACTCAGGCCGAGACTCATGAAAAGCTCGCGCAGCTGCAATACCCTCCCCAACAGCACAAGGGTAAGAAGCGAGCCGAGACTCAGGCAGAAAAGTAGAACCAGCTCCAGAAAAATGCGCCTCTGAAGCAGAGTTAATCCACGAAGTTGCAGAGACTAATCCTCTTCTAACTGTGCTTCCTTAAGAAACTGCTCAAGAAAGTCAGTTTCTTTAGGACTCAGGTTGAAACGAATTGCAGCCTCCTGGATGAGCGTCTTCACGGGTTTGCCGGTTTCCTTCAGCTGTTCGGAAATATATCGAACCGCGTTGCGCATCAGCTCACTTTGGGGCATGATTGTGCTCATCTGATTTACCTCATGGTTACATGTTGCGACATTGGCTGAAAGGGGTTCTTTACACTTTCAACCGAAGGCTTGCAACTTCAGCCCGCCTGAATTAGTAATCGCGCTGCTTAGACTCTCGTCCTAGAAGGGGCTTACAATGCACGAGTTAGTTATTGGTGTTGTTCAAGGAATTGTTGAGGGGCTGACGGAATTTCTTCCGGTTTCCTCAACCGGTCACCTGATTCTTGCCGGTCATTTGCTGCATTTTACCGGCCAGCGTGCGGCGACTTTCGAGGTAGTCATTCAATTAGGAGCCATTCTGGCCGTTGTCTGGCTCTATCGTACGCGTTTTTTAGCTCTGCTGAAAGCGGACTCGCAACATGCTTTTTCAGGATTCAGAGGGCTCTGGCTGCTTTTTCTGACCTGTTTGCCCGCAGGTATTCTTGGGCTCCTGGCGCACGATGCCATTAAGGAAAAATTATTTCATCCCCTGCCCGTGGCGTTGGCACTGGCCGTAGGTGCTGTGGCCATTATTATTGTCGAGGCTCTGCCGAGGAAAGAAAAGTTTTCCAATCTCGACCAGATCTCGGCCGGACTGGCCCTCGGGGTTGGTTTTTTTCAATGCCTGTCGCTCTGGCCTGGTTTTTCCCGTGCTGCTGCGACCATCATGGGGGGGATGATTCTCGGCGCAAACCGCAAACTGGCTGCCGAATATTCGTTTATTGCCGCTGTGCCTATCATGTTCGCGGCAACGGCGCTTGATCTTTACAAGAGCCTGGATTTTCTTTCCAGTGCGGACATCCCCTTGTTCGCTACCGGCTTTATTGTCTCTTTTTTCGCGGCATGGATCGCGGTCAAAGGATTCATCGCCTTGCTTGGCCGCTTCACCTTACGTCCTTTTGCCTATTACCGTCTGGTCGTGGCCGCTTTGGTCTATTTTGTCTGGGCTTAATGAAAAAAATTCCCTGAATCGGATTTTTTACTTGCCATGCGCTGCCATCTCCGCTAAATATCTCTTCTTCGACGGGGGCAATACAGCTTCCAACATGGCGAGGTAGCTCAGGTGGTCAGAGCATGCGGCTCATATCCGCAGTGTCGGGGGTTCAAGTCCCTCCCTCGCTACCAAATAAAATTGAATGGTCCTGGCAAAACGTCAGGACCTTTTTTTATGTTGTGCCGTCAGAAGCACTGACAATCGCAACTAGTGCCAGGGAAAACGAAAGCTTCAGACCATACTGATCAGGACAAAGGCTGCGATTGAAATGCACAGCATGGCGTAGGCAGGTCTGATTCTGAGTGAAAGCATTCCCCCCACTGCGGCAAGCACCCATAACCAGCCCCAGGAAAAGGGAAAGACAAGATAAGCCGTCGGTAACTGCTCCTGAAGAATAGTGTAACAGCCGATCAGGGCAAGCAGGCCGAAGGAAAACAGCACGAAATTCATGACCAGCAACTGCAGAAGTGAAAAATAAATAAGTTTTTCCGGCAGCCGTTCGTTCGTATTCGTTGTTCTGGCCCAGCGCAGCAAGGCATTGTAACTTCCATTTTGGACACGTCGCTGGTAGGCCTCCAGTTCCCGTGCGATCAAAGCCATGGGGATGCTCATAAGAAGCGGCCAGACCAGTTGGCTCGGCAAGGAAAGTCCGAAATAATTCACCAGGCCGAGGGCAATAAGAGTGGAAATGGACGAATTTGGGGGTATGTAGGAGCCCGCGGGGATCAGATCAAGCCAAAATAATTCATAAAAAATGGCCACACCGAGGCTGACTTCCCAGTTCCCGGAAAACAATCCCCAAAGAAGGCCCTGAGCCAAGGGGCGCTCAAGAAATCCTATGTTGCAGGCAAAACGGAAAATCGAAAAAACTGCAAAAAAAAACCAACAATAAAGAGCCAGAAAGATTCCGGAAAATAAGGAGCTACCATGTAGGTTTCACCTGTACATTTTCTGTGGGAATACACCTGAAATCCAAGGAAACCCCTTGCTGGGTGAAAAAAGCCAAACATTTTTCATCATCAGACGAGACGGCTACATGGGCCAGGAGCTGTTTTTTCCCCGGGCCGTAATGGAGATTTCCCACATTGAGCGTTTTCATACTCAACCCCAGATCATAGGCTCTTTTTGCGTCCTTGCAGGAAGCAAACAAAACCATGATTTCAGAATGTTCATGCGTGGCTTCCAACTTTGCAAGATATTCACGAAGCAGGTCAATGCGTATGAAATGAGGAACAACACCTGAAGGTATGGCCAAAGCGGTAATTTCCTGCTGCAGAATGTCAGCAGCCATTTCGTCATTTGCAACAACCAGCTGTCGCGCTCCGGTATAGGGTATCCAGGTCTCAATTATTTGACCATGAATCAAACGATTGTCTATCCTGGCCCAGAACATTTTTATTTTCCTGATCCTTTAGCGACTTTACGACGCAGCACTTCCCCTGCCACTACAATCCCCTGGCAGCCGGCATTTTTTGCTTCCGCGGCTACTTTGGCCAATTCATCCGTGCGTGATCCGAGAACCTTTAGCAGCATGGGAAGATTTACACCTGTTACAACTTCGACATTGGCCGTATTTAATAGCGAAAGACTGAGGTTTGTGGGCGTTCCTCCAAACATATCTGTAAGGATGATCGTCCCGACTCCTTTGTCGCACGCCTTGACGACTTCTTTGAGCTTTTCAACGGTTTCATGAACGTCTTTAGACCCGTCCACACTGACGGACATACATGATTCCTGCTTCCCAATAATGAATTCAGATGCGGCAATCAGGCGCTCGCCATAATCCGTATGCGTCACTAAAACAACGCCAAGTGGCAATGCTTCTTCGGCTTCGGTATTCATTTTGTTTATTGATCCATCCCGATGCTTATAGGAGTTCTACCGGAATCAGCCTAATTCAAAATGCCGATGTTCCAGAGAAACATTGAAATGCTCTGCTTTTAGGGTGCTGTGAATCTCTTCGGCAACGGCAACGGAGCGATGCCGTCCTCCGGTACATCCAAGCGCAATCGTCAATCGATAACGGCCTTCCTGATCGTAAAGAGGAAGTATATAAAGCAAAAAATCTTTGAGTCTTTCAATAAAAGTTTTTCCCGGATCATCAGCCAAAACATACTGAGCTATAGCAGTATCCTTTCCGGAAAAAGGACGCAACTCGGGGTCAAAGTAAGGATTGGGCAAAAAACGCAAATCAAACACGAGATCCGCTTCGGAGGGGACACCATATTTAAAACCAAAGGAAATGAGGTGAACCCTGAAACCGCTTCCCGGAGATTCCACAGCTGTCCATTTGTCCTGAATAGCGCGTCTCAGGTCATGAACCGAGAAGTATGACGTGTCAATTACCAGTGTTGCTTCCTGACGCATAGGGGCAAGCTGGTTCCGCTCAAGCTCAATGGCCTGTTCGAGGCCGGTATCGCTGCCGGATAAAGGATGCGGCCTACGCGTGGAAGCGTAGCGCCGCACCAAGATATCCGTTTTTGAATCCACAAAAATCAGTTGCGGAGAACTCCCTAATGACTGCAGCTGTTCCTTGACAGATTGCCATTGCGAGACAAAATCTTTTTGGCGTGCGTCCATGCCGAGAACAAGTCCTTTAAATTCAAACTTGTCTTGCCCGGCCAGAAGTCCGACCAATTTTGGTACAAGGCTGGTAGGAAGTCCGTCAACGGCAAAATAGCCCAGGTCTTCAAATACGTTCAGAGCCGTACTTTTCCCGGCTCCAGAAAGGCCCGTGAGTACTACCAGCGGGAAAAACGCCGAATTTGTCACTAGGGTTCTCTTTTTTTCAAGTTTGGGACAACAGCTGCCACAATGCCTCCTGGTCAGGAGCCGAGACAAAGGTGGTTCTGAAGTTTTCGTCTTTCAACAGTCGAGAGATATGTGCAAGGATTCTTAAATGGACCCCTGCTACCTGTTCAGGTGCGAGGACCAAAAAAAAGATATTGCACAATTTGAAATCGAGTGATTCAAAATCAACACCCTCTTTGCTGCGCCCAACCACGAGAATGATATCTGACAAACTGTCCAGTTTTCCATGGGGGATGGCAACGCCATCCCCTATGCCGGTCGTGCCAAGATATTCTCGCTCGAGAAGAACTTTATGCGCTTTTGCCAAATCAAAGCCGGCAAGCTTTTTCCCAATGGGAGCGATAAGCTCCTCGAGCACCTCGGATTTCGTTTTACTCTGCAAGGCTGGGAGTACGAAATCCCTATCCAGATATTCCTCCAATTTCATCTTCTATGTCCCCGGATCAATCAGCCCAAAGTCATCGTTTTTACGACGGTAAATAACATTTACACGATCGAGTTCGGAGTTCAAAAACACAAGAAAATCGCAGTTCAGATTGTCGAGCTGCATGGCAGCTTCATCAATGCTCATAGGTTTTGGTTCAAAGTTGTCACTTTCCACGATCTTCCGTTCTTTGGTTCCATCTTCGGACTCACTGTATTGGAAGAATTGGGTTTGTACGGGCTTGGCGCGTCCTTTAGAACCTTTGCGCTTATCTTTGCTTTTCTCGCGATTTTTACGAACCTGGGCTTCGAGTTTATCCAACACCAGGTCAATGGACGAATACATATCCTCGCTGGTTTCGTTGGCAGAAAGATGTAACTTGTCTCCAGTGAAAATAATTTCCGCGCGATGTCTGTATTTATCGACGGAAAGATTGACGTTCAGTTCAGAACTATCTTCTTTTCCCCCAACATATTTGGATAATTTTTCAAACCGACGCTGCGCATACTTTTTTAAGTGCTCCGATGGCTCGAAGTTCTTAAACGTGAAATTGATATTCATGCGTAACCCTCCTTATCCTGATAGTAACATATCTGACTTCAAACGTTTAGCTAAAACATTTCCTTTCGTTTCGAAGAGGAGGCAATATTTAAAGCAGTTCGGTATTTGGCCACTGTCCGCCTGGCGATGTTTACCTGTAATTTGTCTTTAAGAATTTCTGCTATCCGCTCATCGCTTAATGGCTTTTTGGGATCCTCCTGACTGATCAGCTGTTTTATCAATGCTTTGACACTTTCAGAGCCGACCTGGCTACCGTCATCCATCCCCAGCGCACTGTTGAAGAAGAACTTCAACTCGTACGTACCGTGGGGCGTAGCCATATATTTGTTGGTAGTTATCCGGCTCACCGTGGATTCATGCATATTGATATCTTCAGCTATGTCCTTAAGGATAAGTGGCTTAAGTTTTGTGACACCCTCTTCAAAAAATTCTTTTTGAAATTTCACAATACTTTCCGCCACCTTATAAAGCGTCCGTTGACGCTGATAAAGACTTTTCATCAACCAGAGAGCTGAACGTTTTTTATCCTCCAGGTATTCCTTATCTTTTGTGGAATTTCCTTCCACATTGTCCACATAAAAGGAATTCAACTGCAACCTGGGCAAGCCTTCTTCATTCAAAAGGATGATAAAGTCTTCTCCAAATTTATAAACAAAAACATCCGGGCTTATATAATGCGGTTCGCCGCTTCCAAAACTGGCCCCGGGCATGGGATCGAGTTTCTGCAATACCTCCAGGTAATGCTTGAGATCATCCATGCTGATTTTGAATTTTCGACAGAGCGGTTTGTAGCGCTTCTTTTCAAGATCTTCGAGATGATCTTTCACGAGTGAAACACAAACGGAATCCTCATCCATTCCCAAAATTTGCAATTGGATCAACAGGCATTCTTTCGGCGAGCGGGCGGCAACTCCCACAGGATCAAAACGCTGGAAGCGCTTCAGTGTAGATTCGACCTCATCCTCAGTAACGGAGACCATACCCGCAATGTCTTCTGCTGTGGCCTGCAGGTAGCCGGCCGAATCCAGATTGCCAATGATGGCTTCACCGATATCCATCTCTTTCGGTGTAAAATTCGAAAGACGCAATTGCCATTCCAGATGGCCTTCAAGGGACGGCTTATGCGTTAATCTGGTTTCGAACGATACGGATTCTGGGATTTCTGACTCTCTAACCTGGATTTGACGGGATGTGCTGGAAAAATCTCCAAGATAATCTTCCCAGTCAGCACTACGTATCAGATCGGCTTCAGTGCCGGTTGCATTTTTTGTGGACTCGGTCGCTGCTTTTTCGGGTTGCGTCTCGGTTCTGGAATCATGGGAATCGCCAAAAGACCCTTCTTCAGCTGCTTCTTCAAGGAAAGGATTTTCCATCATTTCCTGCTGCACGTTCTCAAGAAGTTCAAGACGTGATAATTGCAAGAGCTTGATGGCTTGCTGTAGTTGGGGCGTCATCACCAACTGTTGTGACAGCTTTAGCTGTTGCTTGAGTTCCAATGCCATAGTCGTGTCGTGCTGCCCCTACTGAGTTATCACTCAATAACAAGTTCACATTTGTGTAAAAAAAGAACAACCTTTGAGCTGTATGAGAAAAGGCACTTTATCCCATTACCGCCCGAAAGGCTATGCTAGTAACGCCAGTTCTTAATATGCCACAGATACCAAGCTGTTGCAACAGAGCCAATCCGCACCGGAATGCTCCAACATATTATAAATGAAAGCCTTCTCCGAGATAATGGCGTTTGGCCCTCGGATCTGAGACAATTTCATCAGGCGTGCCACACAAAATTATACGTCCTTCGAAAACAAGATAGGCCCAGTCGCAAATTTTTAATGTTTCTCTCACATTGTGATCAGAAATCAAAACTCCGATGCCTCTTTCCTTCAAGCTGCGCACTATGCCTTGAATATCATCCACAGCCAGAGGATCAATGCCCGCGAAGGGTTCGTCCAGGAGCATATATTTGGGCTTGCGAATAAGAGCCCGGGCTATTTCTAGCCTGCGTCGTTCGCCACCGGAGAGATGGGAAGCTTTTTGATTGGCGATGTGTGTGATGCCCAATTCCTGCATCAACTCTTCCGCACGTAGGTTACGCTCCGAACGGGAAAGATCCGTATACTCCAGAATCAGCTCAAGATTTTGGCGGACAGTGAGTTTTTTAAAAACGGAACTCTCCTGAGGGAGATAACTTACTCCTTTACGAGCGCGTTCATAGAGAGGCCAGGAAGATATCGGGGTGTCATCCAGATAGACCTCGCCTTGGTTGGGTTTGATTATCCCCACAAGCATGTAAAACGTTGTAGTCTTGCCGGCACCGTTGGGTCCGAGTAAACCCACAACTTCTCCCTGCTGAAGGTCCAGAGCGACATCTTTTACCACATCGCGAGAGCCGTACCGTTTGGACAGCCCCTGTGCTTTCAAACCTCCCGGTCTCATTGGGGAGCCTTAATTTTTTCCGGCGCCTGAAAAGTCGCTTTGACGCGCTGGGATTTTCCACCGATAACTTCACTTCTGTTATCATTCAGATGAAACTTGATCACTGCTCCCATGATGGTATTTTTGCCATCCTGAAGCTTAGGGTTTCCTTCCATCTGCAAGAGCCCGTTGGCAACGTAGTAGGTCGCGGTCGCGCAGGTACCGACCTTTCCCTGGTAGTCCATGCGTACCCCACCGGAAGCGATAATCTTTTGGACTCCACCTGGATCAAACGGAGCCAGCGCCTTGTCTTGTACGGGACTCTTGGTTTTCTTTTTTTGCATATAGATAGTTATTGTACTGGCCCGCAAGGTGAAGTCCGTCCTTTTGACCACGACATTACCTTTAAAAACCACTTCATTGCCCGAAGGGCTGTACGTCATGGAATCTGCGTCGATATCGATGGGAAGCGTTCCAGCGAAAACCAGCGAGGCTGAAAACAACATGGCCGCCAAGACAACTATGCCAAAACATAAGGTTTTCAGTTTATTCAAGATTCAACCGCTCCTTGAGCTCGGGGTTCATTTCATCCAGGCTGATGGCCGCATGAATACCGTTTTCGGCAGTAATGGTATTGTCTTTCAAATTATAGTGCATTTCTGCAGCCTGACAGCTCAATTTGGGAGTTTCCAACTGAACATTTCCACGCAGAGTCAGTATCCGATCTTTGCCCGCATAATCGAGTTCGTCGGCGCGCAACTGCATATCACCATAGATGGCATTGATCTCCGGCCACAACCGGGCTTTTTCATTTTCCTGCTCAATTAAACCCTTTTCAGCTTTTACACTGAGCTGCTTTGAGTCGCCTTTAAAAAAATAAACAATTTCAGGAGATTCAACCTGGACCTGAGCTTTATCCTGCAAATAGTTAGCCTTCTCAGCAGTCAGTTTCCAGTGCAATTGCCCTTCTTTGCCGTGTGACAATTTAATGCCTTTAAGCGATAAGTCCACGCCAACGTCAGCCTGAATGTCCAAATCTCCAGCTTCTTTCGCGATTTCTTTGGCAGCCTTCTCGAGCTTATCAACCGTCTTATGTTCCAGGTACAGATACCAGAAAACTCCCCCAGCCACCAGAAGCAACAGGCCCAACAGCAACAGGAAACGCCGCATCTGTCAGCTCCACCGTTCCCATTGTCCGGACAGCAATCCCCGTGCGCGAAGGATGAAACGGATGGTCTCTCGCAGGGCCCCGTGGCCGCCTTTCGCTTTAGTCACGAGCAAAGCTCTGCGTAAAATCTCAGGCTGCGCATTGGCAACAGCCACAGGCAACCCGACAAGGCTCATGATTTTTGCATCCACCCAATCATCACCAAGAAAGGCAATTTCGTGCAAAGCAATATTTCGCCGTTCGCTCAGTGTCTGCAACAACTCGCCTTTGTCTTTGAAACCGGCGAAATACTCTTCGATACCTAATTCGCGCACACGTTTTTCAACCGCCCCCGAAGCAAGTCCGCTCATAACGCCGATTTCCAAACCGGCGGCCTGGGCCACACGTATGCCCAGTCCGTCTTGTACGTTGAATCTTTTGGAAATGCTTCCCTCGGAATCATAATACAGCCCGCCATCCGTGAGCACTCCATCCACATCCGTGATGAGCATCCGGATTGATTTGGCCGCTCGCAATGCGCGACGCAACCTGCCGGCTGTCGTTCTTCCGATAGTCTTAAGACGCATGGGGAATATTCCATAGAGCCAGCAGTTCGCGAAGAAGTGGCTCGAGTTTATCAAGAGGCCAAGAGTTCGGGCCGTCGCAAAGTGCATGATCCGGATCGGGGTGCACTTCGAGAAACATTCCTGCACAGCCCACCGCAGCAGCGGCACGGGTTAGCACCGGAACAAATTCTCTCTGCCCGCCGGAGCAGTTGCCAAGCCCGCCGGGGAGCTGCACCGAGTGGGTTCCGTCAAAAACCACCGGAACTCCAAGTTCGGACATGATCTGTAAAGAACGAAAATCCACTACCAGGTTGTTATACCCGAAGCTGCTGCCCCGTTCCGTAAGCCAGACCATAGGGTTTCCGGATGATCGCACCTTGTCCAGCACGCCTCGCATATCCCAAGGCGCCATAAACTGGCCTTTTTTAATGTTCACGATTTTTCCGGTCTCTCCTGCAGCGTACAGCAAATCCGTCTGTCTGCAGAGAAACGCCGGAATCTGAATGACGTCAGCTACGGCGGCGACTTCAGAAATCTGGGAAGTTTCGTGCACATCCGTAATTATGCAGAGCCCGGTCTGCTCCTTGACGCGTGCAAGCCACTCCAAACCGGTGGCCAGGCCAGGGCCTCGAAAACTCTCTACAGACGAACGGTTGGCTTTGTCAAAGGAGCTTTTGAATACTATGGGAAGATTGAGCGCGGCACTGAGCTCTGCCAATGCCGAACTTACCTCCAGAGCAAGGCCCAAATCCTCTAGCGCACAAGGGCCAGCAATGACAAAATGACCGTTGAGACTCGCGTCGTATAATTTTTTTGTGTCCATCAAATCAGGTCTTATTGGCTCAGATGTCGATTACTGGCCGCTTTTCTCTTTCGCCGCTTTAATGAATTCGCGGAACAAAGGATGCGGTCTCATGGGATTGGACTTGAATTCCGGATGGAACTGGCAACCGACAAACCAGGGGTGGTCGGCAAGTTCGACAATTTCCACCAAAGATTCATCAGGAGACGTACCACTGATTCGCATACCGTTTTCTTCAAGTTGCTCACGATAGGCGTTGTTGAACTCGTAACGGTGTCTGTGGCGTTCGTTTATTTTTTCAGTTTCATAGGCGGTAAAGGCTTTGGTTTCCGGCTTGAGCACGCAAGGATACGCCCCCAGACGCATGGTTCCGCCCATGTCGCTGTTGCAGTCACGCTTTTCCACAGTCTTGGTCCGGAAGTCATACCACTCGGTCATCAGGTAAATGACGGGATCTTCGGCTTTGGGATCGAATTCCTGGGAATCCGCCTTGAGGCCGAGGACATTTCTGGAGAATTCAATGACCGCGCATTGCATGCCCAGACAAATCCCGAAAAATGGAATTTTATTTTCACGGGCATATTGAATTGCGCGGATCTTACCGGAGATGCCTCGATTGCCGAAACCACCGGGCACCAGAATGCCGTCGAGTTTTTCCAGCCTGTTCTCCACATTTTTTTCGGTGATTTCTTCAGAGTTCACATAAACGAATTCCACGGCAACGTCATTGGCCACTCCCCCATGGACGAGAGCTTCATGCAAGCTTTTGTAAGCTTCTTTCAGATCGACGTACTTGCCCACTATGCCGATGCGCACTACGCCCTTCGGATTTTTGAATTTCTGAATAAGCTGTGTCCAGGGTTCCAGCACCGGATTTTTAGCCGGCAACTTGAGCATGATGGCGACTTTTTGATCCAAACCTTCATGGTAAAATCGCATAGGAACTTCATAAATATTTTCGACGTCGACGGCAGTAAAAACCGCATCTTTGTCAACATTACAAAAAAGCGCGATTTTGGCCTTGAGATCGTCCGACAATTCCTTTTCGCAACGGCAGAGCATGATATCCGGCTGGATACCAATGCTGCGCAGCTCTTTAACGCTGTGCTGCGTCGGTTTGGTTTTCAGTTCACCTGCTGCCCGGAGATACGGAACAAGCGTCAGATGCAGGTAAAGGATACTCTCTTTTCCCAGATCGCCGCGCAGCTGGCGGATAGCTTCCAGAAAAGGCAATCCTTCAATATCGCCAACCGTTCCTCCGATCTCCACGATGGCCACATCCAGATCCTCCCGTGCCAGGCTGAGGATGGACTGCTTAATTTCATCTGTAACATGTGGAATAACCTGTACGGTGCCGCCGAGATAATCGCCGCGACGCTCCTTGGTGATAACCCGGTGGTAAATACTTCCTGAAGTGCAGTTGTTCGCCTGACTCATGGGAACGTCCAGATAGCGTTCGTAATGGCCAAGGTCCAGATCGGTTTCTGCGCCGTCATCGGTAACGTAGACTTCGCCATGCTGAAAGGGATTCATGGTGCCGGGATCGACGTTGATATACGGGTCCAATTTTTGAATGGTAACCTTTAACCCGCGAGAAATGAGCAGAGCGCCGAGGGATGCCGCCGCCAGCCCTTTCCCCAACGAGGAAAGAACACCTCCGGTTACAAAAATAAATTTGGTACGCATTTTACTTTTCCCCATCTGGTCAAAAATATTCACGATGGATAGCCCCTCGCATTTTTTGTTGGCCCTGAGTTTCTCCGTTTGGAGAAAAAGCCGGAAATAAACTATAACAACAAACAGGACTTGATACAGACCTGTTGACGACAAAGCAAGCAGCAACTATCTTCAACTGGTTCTCAAGGTTGACCGAAAACACTGTTTCCGGGCATAACGCGTTGCATAGCTTTATTTCATACCGTGCAACAAGTTGACCGCTCTCATGAGAGCGCTTTTTGGTGTTTTGTCTGTTCTTTTTCCTGAGATGCAACGGCTCGTCAAGAGCTTTTTAAGAATCACTCCCAACCGGAGGAATCCATGGCGCGAGTAAAAGCACTCGTCATTACCGGTTATGGCACCAACTGTGAAGTTGAAACGGCTCATGCGGCCAAGCAGGCTGGCGCCGATCTGGCCGATATTGTCTTTTTTTCCGACCTGGTGGCAGGTCGTACGCTGGTGACGGACTACAATTTCCTTATTTTTCCAGGCGGATTTCTTGATGGTGATGATCTGGGCGCAGCACAGGCCGCGGCATTGCGCTGGCGTTTTGCCACTGACAGCAATGGAACTCCCCTGCTTGGACAACTGGAAACTTTTCTCAAGGCCGGAGGCATTATTCTGGGTATCTGCAACGGTTTTCAGCTGCTGGTAAAATTAGGCCTGCTTCCGGCTCTTGGAGGCAAATATTTCGAACGGATGGTATCATTGAGCAATAATGATTCAGCCCGCTTCGAAGATCGCTGGGTCTGGCTGAAGGCCAATCCAGAAAGCCCGTGTATCTTCACTAAGGGACTCGATACCATCTATTTACCCGTACGTCATGGTGAAGGCAAACTGGTGCCCCAAAATGCTGCTTTGCTTTCTGAACTCGAACAATCCAATTGCATTGCCTTGCGATACGCAGAACCGGCGGATCCCGACGGAGCCGGCTACACGATGCGCTATCCCTATAACCCCAACGGTTCTCCCAACGGCATTGCCGGCCTGACGGACCCAAGCGGCCGGATTCTCGGACTTATGCCCCATCCGGAAGCTTACAATGATCCCACCAATCATCCCGGGTGGACGCGGGGGGAACAGGCAACACTAGGGATAGCACTGCTGGCCAACGGCGTACGTCATCTGAAATCCGCATAAGGCACACATAGTTCCATGCTTCAACCACCTTCCCTTCCCACGGGCTGGAATTGTTGGGAAGATATCATGGATTTGGCAATTGAGCAGGCAAAACTGGCTGCTCAAAAAGACGAAGTTCCCATCGGCGCCGTTCTTCTGGATCTGAACGGCGCCGTATTGGCCCAGGCCCACAATGGCCCGATTTCTTTGCATGATCCTACAGCCCATGCCGAAATCCAATGCCTGCGACAAGCCGGTGCCGCCCTGTCTAACTACCGCTTGTGCGACACGATCCTTGTCGCAACTCTCGAACCTTGCCTGATGTGCGCGGGCGCATTGGTGCACGCGCGCATTGGAAGTCTGGTCTTCGGAGCGTCAGATCTAAAATCCGGCGCGATTATATCCCGGTGCAACAGCCTTGGTTTTGTATTCCACAATCATCAGATTGCCGTAAGATACGGCATTCGTGCAGAAGAATGTGGCAGGCTGCTGTCGGATTTTTTTCGTGCTCGTAGAAAAAAACAGACCAGTTGCAATTCTTCCGGAGAAGACTGATCCATCTCGCGGGCTTTCTTTTTTTATTCCTTTGTCAGCAATACGTATCGCCTTGAAAAATCGAGAAATCGAATATAATAGCGAAATCCGTTTTTGCAAAATTTATCCTAACATACTCGAAAAGTAATTATTTATTTTGTGAACGAAATTCACTTTTTCTTTTGATAACTGTCTTTTTTTAGGCTAGCATAAATTAACAAATATTTTTTAGCCTACTATCTCACTGTCCTTGCTAGAGGGGGTCAGTCATGCGCGTCGTAATGGGGCACAGTGATGACATTGAAGTGGCAGACGCCATTCGAATAGTCATTAATCAATGCCGAGAAGCGCTTCGGGGGGAACGACCGAAAGCAGGCATCTTTTTTACCTCCGTACTTGATACGGAGTTCGTGCCCCTCCTTGATGCAATCCTAGATGCTTTTCCTGGCATTATTTTGGTGGGATGCACCACTGATGGAGAAATTTCTTCTTTAAACGATTTTTTGGACGATTCTCTGGCGTTACTCCTTTTTTGCGGAGATGATCTGCGGTTTGGAGGAGGAATTGCACAAAATATTTCCCGGAATTTTTATCAGACAGCCCTCGAGGCGAAAAGACAAGCACAATTGGCTCTCGGCGGAGAAGGCCGCTTGTGTCTGGCCTTTCCTGACGGTTTGTCCTGCATACATTTACCTATAGGTACGTACCTTCAAAAAATTTTCGGTAAAGGATATGCCGTTTTTGGCGGAAATTCCGGAGACCAATTTCAATTCAAGCAAACCTATCAGTTTTTTGGCCGCGAAGTCTTTACAGACGCCCTGCCTATCCTTTTGATTGATGGTGAAATTCTATTGTCATCAAGTTTGCGCAGCGGCTGGATTCCCATTGGGAAGCGTTATGAAATCACAAGTAAGGCCAACGTAGTACAACGCATAGGAGATAAAACAGCACTCGAATTTTACCAGTATTATCTCGGTGAATCTTCTAATCAATATACTCAATTTCCTTTGGCGGTTTTTGAAAAAATTGATGGTAAGGTATCTGAAAAATTCTACTTGCGTGACCCATTCCTCGCCAATCAGCAAAACGGGTCCGTCCCCTTTTTTGGCGCTTTTCCAGAGGAGTGCCTCATTCAGTTGACTGAAATAGGTAGAGACGACTTGCTTGAAGCGGCTGCAGAAGCCAGTTTACAAGCTGTTAAAGGCTATCCAGGCACCTCTCCTGATCTTATTTTGATTTTTTCCTGTGCAACCCGCCGGCAAATTCTCGGGAGCAAAGCTGGAGAGGAATGCCATACAATCAGAGCAGTTCGCCCAGCTGTGCCCTTTTTTGGTTTTTATACCTATGGGGAACTGGGGCCGTGCTCTTTGAATACGAATACACACTTTCACAACGACAGTTACCTGGTCATTGCTCTGGGAACAAAATAGTTTATCCATGCTATTATCTACTATATCAATTATGTGTAGTTCATATGAAAAATAAAAATGATTTTTTACAAAAAGAACTTCTCACTTTACAACGTAAAGTAACAAAACTGGAAGAACAACTATGCAGACAAGAAAACAATGCAGATAGTGAGCGCTCTTTGCTCAAACGTGTTAATGAACAACTTCGTGAAGAAATTCAAATACGTAAACGTGCCGAGCAATCTTTAAAAGAAAGTGAACATCGCTTTCGTACACTTTTTGAAAAAATTCCTGATGCAATTATCGTTGCAAATATAGAAGGAAATATTCTTGATGTTAATCCTGCAACTTGTAATCATCTTGGATATAGCCGTGATGAACTATTATGTATGCATATAAATGACATAGACCAACAAAGCGTCAGATATAATAGAAAAGAAACGCAATTACCTTGGCTATTGAGAAACTTTCAATTAAATTTTGAAACTGCCCAAATACATAAAAAAGGATATGAAATACCTGTTGAACTTAATATCATTATGATGGATATTTCCGATGAACCTGCAACGCTTGCAATTGCTCGTGATATTTCAAATCGTAAAGAAAATGAAAAAACTATAAATAAATTGGTAGATAGACTTAGTGCAATTTTTAACCAAAGTATTGATGGGATATTAGTTGCTGATCTTGAAACAAAAGAATTATTATTTTGCAATCAAGCGTTTACTAAGTTTACTGGATACAGTTTGCTGGAAATTATTACGATGGATATATTAGATATACATCCTCAACATATTTGGAAAGATGTAATTAAATCTTTTAAAAGTGTGATGTTCAACCAAGCTGTATATCATCAAGAAACTGAAATTATGCATAAAAATGGATCAATTATATATGCAGATATTAGCGGTGGATTTGCTTTTATTGACGATAGACCTTGCAGTGTCGGGATATTCAGAGATGTAACTGAGAGAAAAAAGCTTGAAGAGATGAAAATTGATGTTGAAAGAATTATCAGGCAAGACCTTAAAGCACCTCTTAACAGTATAAATACAATTGCCCAGACACTTCTTATGGAAAAAATGCATCACTCTCAGCTTGACCGTGTCTACGAAATCCACTCCATTGGTTCCAGACTGCTAAAACTCATTGATTTGCACAACGAACTACAAAATATGGAACTTGGCACTTACACCCCCGATTTCGAATGGTTTGATTTCAGAGTTATTTTTAAAAATATTGAATTGCTTGTGAGTCAGGAAGCGGAAATCAAACTTGTGCGAATCATTCATCATGATTCCCAGTCCCCCAACTTGGGTAAGTTACTCTACTTTGGCGAACCAACCTTACTGGAAAGTATGCTGGTCAATCTCATTCTCAACGCGGTGGAGGCCTCTCCGAATTTCAGTGAAGTTACATTATCCTACGAACAAAATTCTGCACATATAGTCATCTCCGTGCATAATTTCGGCATGATTCCGTCAGAGGTTCAAAAACGTTTTTTTGAAAAATACGCCACTCACGGAAAGCCCAAAGGCACAGGACTCGGTACCTATAGCGCTCGTCTTATTGCCCAAGCCCATGGAGGAAAAATTTTTTTTCAGACCGATTCTGCCATGGGGACCACCGTAACCGTCATACTTCCGTTCCCGGAGATGCCCGATAAAGCCGTACGCAACGGCAATTTATCACAAAAAAATAATTAGATAACACCTTGTTATAACAAGATTTAGTCCAGAAAAGACATTTTTTTGTTTAAATTAAAAAATTTTATTGGACACATTAGCTTGACAGCTAAGGGGGTTGGGCGTAAAAACCTTTTTCTCGTTGGGCGGGAATAACTCAGCGGTAGAGTGCAACCTTGCCAAGGTTGAAGTCGCGAGTTCAAATCTCGTTTCCCGCTCCACAAAAAAGGCGGCATAGCCAAGTGGTAAGGCAGAGGTCTGCAAAACCTCCATTCTCCGGTTCAAATCCGGATGCCGCCTCCATACAATCAGACGCTCATTGAGCGGGAATAACTCAGTGGTAGAGTGCAACCTTGCCAAGGTTGAAGTCGCGAGTTCAAATCTCGTTTCCCGCTCCACTAAAAATACAAAACCGGCTTTGGCCGGTTTTTTTTATGGCTTATCCGTGAATCTGCCCTGTCTTTGAGCAAGAGACCACAAACTACAAATGAAAATTTATGCCTATCCATGGGCCGCTGAATACGCCGTCTATACCCAGTTTTTCGTTGCCCGAGCCTTGTTCGTAATCCAGCCCATACGTTTTCCAGGCCAATTTGATAGAAGCCCAGCTGGCTGGCCGCAGATCCACACCGCTGACCACGTTCCAGCTCATACTCAGGCCTTCAATGCCGAATCCCGCCACATCGCCCCAGGCAAACAGCTGCAGCCAGTCCGTTGCGGCAAAAATTACGCGCCCGCCCACAACAGGATCCACCCAGCACGCCCGTCCGCCGAACTTGTGCCCCGCGCTGTAGGGCCCCACATCAAATTCCAGAGAAAGCTCTTGCTGCAATTCATTGTAGCGTAGTCCGCCATATAAATCGAAAGCCAGCGCCATATCTCCGGGTTGGTTCAGGGGAATATCCAGCGTACGCCAAGCCAGCAGGAAGTCGATGATTTCCATGCTGATTTTCAGGTCCGCGTTCAAAGAGACCGGAATATCCCGCTCCGCCTGCAAAGTCGCGTCTTTTGTCAGCTGCATATACAGATAATCAAAGATAACCCCGAAATTTCCTTTGAAAATTTCAATACGCCCGGAAGAACCGAAAACGTTGAAATATTCGAACTGATCCCCTACTGACAAGTAGACGTCCGCACTGCGTCCGGAAAGCGTACTTGTGGCGTCAATGCTGGGCAACCAGACATAGGGAGTTATTTCGATCCTCAAATCATCCAGCGGATCGCGTACGTCCCCCTTTTTCACCTCAGCCAGCCCCGTACCGGCCATGCACACGATAATGGATACAAGCAACAATGCACATGACGTTTTCATCCCGCACCTCATATGGTTGTTAAAACAGTTCTGCTTGTATTGTCAGTGTCCTGTATTCCGAAAGATAAAACCATTTCCTGCTATTCGTTCCCATTGCATGTAATTCTTATTTCTCAGGCGAATAGATATCTTTCCAGTCCTGCTTCATGTCCACAATAATCCAGCCGTTGTCTTTGGCTGCTTTAAGCGCGTTTTCAGCGCCTTTGTCGTAGGCCCATTCCCGTTCGGCGTCCGTATGATGGACAAGGAGCCCAAGACGCAGTCCCGACCCAGCGTTGGTCCACTGCAGCATTTGCAGGTCTCCGTCGGAGTTGCCGAAAGCGGCCACGGGGCGACGTCCGATGTGTTCGTTGATGCCCACGGGTTTACCGGCCTTGTCATCTATAAATCCGACTTCCGGCAGGCGCAGCAAAACAGGTTCGCCGTCCTGCAGGGTAAATTCTGTTTTCACGCTGCTGCCCACCACCTGTTCGGGCGGAATGCCGTACACGGATTCTGTCCAGGGGCGCATGAATTCGATGCCGCCTCCAGAAACTATATAGGTTTTGAAGCCGTGGGCGCGCATATACGCGAGCAACTCGAGCATGGGCTGATAGACCATTTCCGTGAATAGGCGGCCTGTTTTTGGATGTCTGGCAGTGGCGATCCACTCTTTGACCAGGGTCTCGAATGCTTCGTTGGTCATGCCCGCGTGGGTGGTCAGGACAATTTCGAGCAACGCCTTTTCACCGCCCTTGAACGCTCCTTTAAGGTCGCCCTTGAGCAACGAGGCGTATGGTTCCTTGTCGGCCCACTCCGGATGGTCCGGCGCCAGCTGCTTGATCCTGTCTAGTGCGAAAAACACTTGAAAGTAGACGGGCTTTTCCGACCAGAGCGTTCCGTCGTTATCAAAAGTCGCAATGCGCTCCGGCTGGGGAATAAATTCGGGGGTGCCTTCCTTGGTGGTTCTCTCCACAAAATCAATAAGCGCCTGCCTGGCTTCTCCGTCATTCCAGGAAGGAAGCGGATTAATGTTCTGCGCCAGCGACACGTGGGCGCAAGCCACAAGCAGCAACGCGATGCACGCGCTCCGCAAATATTTCAGTGTACACATAAGGCAACTCGCATCTTTTTTGTTTTTATGGAAAAAACATCAAACTCCATCCAATCCGCAGGAATAAACGCACCGCCCCCGTAGCAGAGGCGTCCAGGGGCAGGTGCGATGCTATCGTGACCCTCTCCCGTTAATTACCCGTGGGCATCGGAAGGCTGACACCCTGATCTTTGAGATCCTTGCGGATAAATTCAAAATGCTGGTACTTTGAAAGGGTTATCGGGCCTGTGTAGGTCTCGCTCTGCAACTTGCGCGGCGGATACTGCACGTAGGTTTTCATCAGATCGGTGATCGCTTCGTTAAAAGTAACCATGGTCCAGGTACGTTCCGTGAATGTGGTCATGAAAATGTCGTAACGCTCCTGCGGATCCTGCCAGAGGTCGAAGATTTGCGGTACGGTGGCCACATATTTATCCGCGCCCTTCCAGCCGAGGTTGGTATCCACGGCCAGACCGCCGGTGGCTTGTCCGTCGTCGCCGCGCAGGTTGAATACGGCCTTGTAGTTGCCGACTCGCGCTGCACCGGGAGTCAGCTCGTTCTCGGTGAAGTAGAACCATTCGGTACGCGCGCATTTGCCCGTACCGAACAGCGAAGGAGTCATGTCGTAGCTGTCGAAGATGATCGGCTGACCTTCGCGGTCCTTTTCGGGCAATTCGACACCAGCCACAGAAGCGAATGTGGCCATGAGATCCAGGCCGCCGAGAATGTCGTTATTACGTACGCCCGGTTTGATTTTGCCGGGCCATACGGCAATGGCAGGGACGCGGTTGCCGCCCTCGCGTACCGTCCCCTTGGTGCCGCGGAAAGGCGTATAGCCGGCGTCCGGATACACATCCTGCCAGGCGCCATTGTCAGTGGTGTAAAAAACCAGCGTATTCTTATCCAGACCCAGTTCGCGGAGTTTGTCCATGACATGGCCGACGCGTGTGTCGAGTTCGACGGCGGAATCGGCGTACTTGGTTTTGGACATGGATTTGTGCTCGAAGTCGGGAGCAGGCATGTTGGGCTGATGCATCTTCATGAAGTTCACGTTGATGAAGAACGGCTTGTCGGACTTAGCAGCCTCTTCGAGGTACTCTATGGCAGCCTGTTCGACGTATTTATCCAGGAAAGGAATGCCTACGACACCTTTTTCCGGGGTATCCACGTACTCGCCGTTGACTTTGAACACTTCTTTGGCCTGCTCGCCGGCTTTGCCCGAGAGCGCGCCTTTGGTTACCTTCTGGAACATTTCCCGCAGTTTGGGGTCCATGTCCGGGAACCAATTGGGATCACCGTAGGTGTAGGCGTTGAGGTGGTAGAGAAAGCAATATTTCATCTCGTCGTAGCCCTGCGCGTTGGGCAGGGCGTAATCCGCTTCGCCCAGGTGCCATTTGCCGGTGAAGTAAGTCTGGTAGCCTGCCTGCTTCAATACCGAGGCCAGGGTCCACTCTGCTGCGGGCAAACCGCCGCCCTGCCCCTGGAACGCCACCGTGGTCATGCCGCTGCGGTTGGGGATGCGGCCGGTTTGCATGGCCGCCCGCCCCGGGGTGCAGCTGGGTTGCGCGTAGAACTAGAACATGGTCATGCCCTCGTCGGCCATGCGGTCCAGGTTGGGGGAAGGCATTCCGCGCCCCTCGCCGCCGCCATACACGCCGATGTCGCCGTAACCGTGGTCGTCTGCTACGATAAGAAGAATGTTGGGTTTGTCCGCGGCCAGGGCCGCCCCGGCAATGCAAATCATTGCCGAGAGCAACAATAACCCGATACAATGTTTCATAAATTGCATTGTTATCCTCCGTCCTGTTTGATGATTCCAACGTATGTTTATGCTCCCAATCAACACAAAATGGGTTTTCACTTTTCAATAAACAGAGAAAGTGACACATCGGAAACTGAACTTTTGCTATTGACGTAACTTCTTTTGAAAACAACACCTCTAAAAAATTAAATCATGTAATTCTATGATTTACGTAAAATAAATAAGTATAGAATTTTATACTATTGTATTTTCAAAAATATCCATGCTGTAAATCACGATAAAGTCCCGTTAATGACAGTCGTAAAAAAAGAAGTGGAACGGTTGGAATGATGAATATACATCGCAGATGTATGAATAAAGAGACAGTTGAAACGGCATTACGGCAGTTCACGGCTGTTGCGTCCTTTTGAAACGACCGGTAAGTCATATAACTTGCGAGGAAAAATCCCCTAGAGTGGTATTTCATCCAGCAAATATGTAGGAAATACAATAAAGAAAACTATACTTTTGTTAACTATAAACGCCTGAGGATGAAAATTGTCAAGCTATTTCCCAGAAGGACTACACACGAAACCGTCCGCAATAGGCACGTACGCAACGGAAATACAGACAGCAGCTCTGAAGGTAGAAGAGAGAAGGTAAAACAGAAGGAAGGCGGTACGCTGAGGCATATTCAGGAAATGAAAATGATAGCACCACATGATGCCTGACCATACGGGCGCACACCGGGTAACCATGCGCAAACATGGCTGCAACTCCCCTTTTTATGCAGAGTTTTGGGAGATATCGGATTTATTGGAAGATCTGTGGATAGCGTAATGAGGGCGTCCTGCACATTGCAAAAATAACAGCAGTGATTTTTTTACGGTTATACGGAAAGTTGTACCTGCTTGGCATACTGTGGAAAAAATGCAAAAAGCCCGGAAAGTGTCAAGGCACACTTTCCAGGCTTTGGTTATATGGGGCAGGTAGACGCAATAGGACTAAAAAACAGCGCAGTCGGCCAGCCTACGCCTTTGCCGTGAAAACGGTCTCTCCCTCTTTGATGGTCTGCAATACGCGGATGTCCCGGATTTTCATGGGGTCTATGCTCATAGGATCGTCGGAAAGGATGACCATGTCCGCGAGTTTTCCGGTTTCCAGAGTGCCCTTGAGGTCTTCTTCAAAGTTCTGCCAGGCGGAATCCGCAGTAATGGCTCGGAATGCCTGGAAAGGCGTGAGTTTTTGGTCTTCACCCAGGGGCTTGCCGCTGCTTGTGATTCTGTTGATTGCGCACCAGGCGACGGTGAACATGCTGATTCCGACAACAGGTGCATCGTGGTGCAGGGTGAATTTGATGTTGCGTTTCAGGGCCGAATGTGCCGGGTCAATCCAGGCCGCGCGCTCGGGACCGAGGAACAGCTCGCGATGGCGGTCGCCCCAAAAATAGACATGGATCGGCAAAAATGAGGGCGTCATACCTTGTTCGGCAGTATCGTCAAGCTGATCTTCCCTCATGGTCTGTGCGTGGATAATGGTCGTACGCAGATCAGGCCGCGGTTTGTCGGCACGGAGTTTTTTTACCGCCTTGATCAGCATATCCGTTGCGCCGTCGCCGTTGGTATGCACCTGCATCTGCAATCCGTGCGCATCACAACGTTTGATCCATTTTTCGATCTGCTCCTGGGTCATGCTGGAGTACCCGCGGTATCCCTCGCCGTATTCCGGGGCAGGCGCATTTTTGACAAGAGACTTGTTGTCTTTGCTGACGAAAATACGCTCGGATTCCGTGGTGTCGCATTTGTCCTGAACCAATTTGGGCTGTTTGGGCAGCTTATAATACGGCTCGGAAAGATACGCGGTGTAGCCTTGAATCGAGCCGTCCTGCACGATTTTGACTCCGCCGAAGCGCAGGCGTCCTCTGGAGCCTTTTTTCGCCACAATGGCCTTAAAGGATTCGTCATCAATACCCTTGAAAAATGGCCAGGTAATGACATCAATGGGCAGTTTGCCCGCTTTTTCCATGGCGTCCAGGATATGCCAGGTGCCTTTGAAGGTGGCGCAGTCCTGGGCCGTGGTGATGCCCGCGGCAGCGTAATATTGCAGGCCTTCCTCGATCATTTTCATGGCCAGCTCAGGAGTGGGCGTGGGGAGTTTTTTCGTCACCAGCATCATGGCTTCTTCTTCGAGCACACCATTGGGTTCGTTACTGCCGGGTTTGCGTTGAATTTTCCCTCCCTCCGGATCGGGGGTATCCGCTGTGATACCGGCAAGTTCCAGCATTTTGCTGTTGCCGGTCATCAAGTGACAGGAAATGTGCACCAAAAGAATGGGGCTGTCCGTGGAAACCGCATCCAGATCGTCGCGGGTGGGATGGCGCTGTTCCTTGATGGCCGTATCATCATAGCCCCAGCCAATGACCCACTTGCCGGGAGCGATTTTCTTTTTGTCGATCCACTCGCGTAAAATACGCTGAATATCTGCAATGGATCCGGCCTCGCCAATGGGCTTGGGATCCAGATTGGCTGTGTTGAATTTTACGGACTGGAGCACCACATGGGAGTGGGGATCGAAAAAACCAGGCATGAGCGTTTTGCCGCCAAGGTCGATGATTTTGGTTTCGGGCCCCTTGTTTTTCATGACTTCGTCGAGCGTCCCCACGGCCAGAATCCGGCCATTGGCCACGGCAAGAGCTTCGGCTTGATCACCATCCTTGACCATGGTCACAATCGGTCCGCCGTGATAGATGACTTCGGCTTTGGTTCCGGGAGTTATGGGCTTGGTTGCGGCCATGGCAGCGGTTCCGATACCTGCAAAAGCGGCCATGCCGCAGGCCATCCCTGCTCCTTTTATGAACTCCCGCCGGGACAGTTCGAGCCCGGCATTCTCAACCATTTCAATGAGTATATTCTTTGTCATGCTGTAAATCCCTTATTAAATTGTGAATTCAATATAGCGAAAAGTAATCTAATAGTACTCGGCACAAAAATTGTTGCCTCCTTTGTACGGCGTCGTAGAGACGACTCCCCATTGGCGAAGCCGGCGTCGTATGCTGCGGGAGCGAAGGTTATTGCTTCCCCGCTTCTTTTATTTCGTAAACACCGGCGGAAGGATGTCAAAAAAGGAATGAAAAGGCTGTAAAGAACTGGTTAAAGTAAGAATAAAAATTATATATCAAGGAATGTTCTGAGAAAGGCACTCTTAAGTGTTTTTACGACATAAATGATTTAAATGTGCGATTGGTATGGGCGTACATTTCGTCACAGGTCAGAAGAAAAACGCCTCCTATAAAGTTTTCAAACGTCGACCTGTCAACAAAAAGCAGGACATTCCCCCGGACCGGGAAACTCTCGTTGAATCAACCTGCCATGAGTTCAAACTGCTCCGCGCGGACTACCATGATTCTGCGACGCAAGTCTCAGGTGTTTTTGATCAGCCATTTCCCCCTATCTGCCAGGACCGTTGCGGATAAGTACAAAAAAAATGGCAAGTTGCGATTTTCTTCCGATTGATCAAACAGACACTGAAACCGAAGTCCTTTGCAAGACAATTGGAAAAAGTAGTTTTGAGCCGGGTATCTGCTGTCCTGAGCATTCATCAAGGCCATGGGCATAACCTTCCTGAACCAGGAATAGGACGGACTGAAAAAGTTATACCTGTCTCTTATTCCTCTTCCGCGAGTTATACAGGAAGTTATACATGGTTATTCAGGATCTTAAACCACGAGCATAGACCAGCAAGGACAGTAACCCTTGCTTTTCTTGCTGCTTTTATTGTGTTTTGGGGCTTATTTGGACTTGTGGGGATTTTGAAATGGCGGAGAGGGTGGGATTCGAAGTGTGCCTATAACAGTCAGGTTTAACAGTGTTAAGTAGCATAAGTGAAATATGTTGTACGAATATTTGTACGAAGCTGTGTGAGATGAAGTGGGTGACGATTGGAGCTAATTAAGAGCATGTAAAATCTAGAAGAATGTGGTAGAAAATAATTTTCTCGTTCGCACTTATCTTTTGGTGGTGCGAGGTCCATTCATGATCAAAAACATTAATTGCTGACTCGCTACTTAGTTCTATAAGGGAGAGCGACGCCTTTTTATTTTCGATTGCTTTTCTAATAGCTGCTTCCCAATCTTTTTTCGTCTTATTTTGTACATACCCAAGCATGTATGCAGTTCCAAAAGGTGATGGGTATAAGTCTTCAAGAAAGCAGCCCATGCCGTCATTGCCGATGTACTCTGAAGTGCCGCTGTGTTCATATAATCGCTTCGCTTCAAAAAATGCGGCGACTTTCTGGGATGGTGTATGGAATGTCAATCTCAAGTCAACTTTCAGTCTACGTTTTCCTGTTCTATCGGCACTAGAGATAGGAACTTGGTCATCTGCCAAAAAATGCTTACACCATTCAGGATATTGCGACTTGTTAACCTGAAAAGACGATTGCGCTATTTTCTCAATCTCTTCCTTAATATATTGTGTTATGGTATCTTCTTCTTCATTCGGAACAACTCGGACAGCTGCATTGCCATAGCTCCAAACCAATAATTGGTGGACCCTGTGAACAAAGGCTTGGCGGTATATTTCGGAGATTGTGGACAATGTGTTCCCTAACTAAAAAGAATCTGCAATAATTTCTGCTGCATCTTCTGTGGCTTGAGTCGTGAGCCAATTTATCCTCTGAGGCGATTTCAAGAGGTAAATTGAAGAATGTAAAATAACCTTTAAGCCATATTGAAGAGACACCCATCTGCTTATTGGGCGATTTAACACATTCTTTATGGATGATAGCGTCTCACTTAAACTTTCATCTCCTTCTCTGATAGTTACCGAACCCAAGCCCTCTTTTTCTAGTGAGATTACACATATGGCATAGGAGTATGACTTTTTAAATTCAATGCTGTGCTCAACTCCTATAAAGCCGTCAAGCTCCTTTTTTAGCTGAATCCCGTATGCATGTATTTCTAAGTCAGATACGGGACGTAGTGCTTCCTTTGTAGTTGCCTCAGAGTCCAGCAGGCACTTTACTGAAATGAATTCGTCAACAGCTATTTGTACGCTCTGCGGAACGTTATAAATATTGTATATAACAGTGTCTATCCAATTGCGAATAGTCTCCCCAACGGATCTGCGGATTTTTCGAGTCTCTAAGGGATTAAGCAGTAGTCCCTTCATGTAAGATTCCAGCATTGAAGAGTCAGAAATCATCTTGCCTTCCCTCTGAATTGCGGCTTCAATAAGAGAAGGCTCTTCTTTCTCAATCCTATGCGAGAGTTGCGACAGCTCTTTAATTGCTAAATTGTTGAATTGAGGCACTGGAATATTGCGAATGTCTTCAAGTCGAACGCGTCTATTGCTTTTTTGGTCGACTCCCCACTGTGCTGATTCAAAAAACATGCAATAAGCAACAAGGCTGCTGTTTAAGTATACGGAAAGAGCTCTCAGAGCGTCACGATCCCCCATGGTTTTCGACGAAATTGTACATTCTGATCTATTTCTGGCAACAAGATCCTGCAGTGAAAAAGAAATCCCTTTCATCCATTGTTGGGGGATCAGCACTAGGGGAGCTTTTGTCCCTTCAAAGGCTCCTGGACGCCTGAGGAAACACTCTTCAGGCATCATCGTCTTTAAAGCATGATCTGGGATGGAAAATCTAAAAAGCGTTTTCTGAATCGCCTTTTTGTCTATTCTAGCTTTTCCGGCTAGCTCTGGAAAATGATGTCCAGATTTTCTTAGTTGTGGGCCTTCAGTTAACTTCCATGATTTGCTTGATAGTAACTCTTTTAAAGTAACAGAGAACTGATCTTTGATCGCCTTCAATGTTCTACGATCTCCAAGGTTACCCCATTGAGCTAGCTTCCAAAAAACAGAATCACCAAGTTGAGCCTCTTTTTGACTTAGAGTAGAAATTTCAAATTCATGTATGGCAATAGAAGTGGGCGAGGCCTGATGAATTCCAAAGGGTGCATAATGGACAAAGCTATCGGGATCGTATTCTTCGCCTTCATATGAATACACACACAACATAGAGGAGGAAACATCTGCACTGTCAAACAATTTCTCTCTCAGGTTGGATAGATTAACAACCTTGCGTATACCACATACTTTAAAGAAGCGCTGTCTAAACCTTTCAGAGTGTTTATTAAACAAAACTGCTGTTGCAGGTAAAACGAGCCCAACGACACCTCCCTTTGACAGGAGGCCTGTCACAGCCCATGCAAATGCCAAAGCAGATTGATTTTCAGAGACTGGATAGTTTTTATTATTATTGATCCATTCAAGGGAATGGTGTGAGTCCTCATCTTTTTTTTCTAACTCAACCCAGGGAGGGTTTCCTACTATCCAATCGAATCTCAGGTCGCTAGGGTTTGCACCTGACACGCCCCCTTCAGGATCAAAAAAGTCACTCTGAAAAATTCTATGATTCTTTAAACTTGGAAGTTTAAACTTAATTGCGTGCAGTTGACGAGGCTCAGAGTATGATAGAAGGATTAAGGTCAAGCTAAATATAGTTACATTACAGGCGTCAGGGTTTCTTTCGACTCCGTAAATACATTCCAACAAAATTTGTTTTAGTTCAGCAGGCGAAGGCTTTTTGCGGCTCCGTGCTATCTCTAGCTCAATCAGCCTCTGATAGGTTAACGCCAAAAATACACCTGAGCCACAAGCTGGATCGAGAACCTTTATTCCACGTCTCAATGGTAATTCACGTTCCATTTCAGACAATAAAAAGTCTGCCAAGTATTCAGGTGTATATACAGCGCCACTACTTTTTTTCTCATCTGGGTCAATAAATTGTTCATATATTGCCGAAAGTGTTTCAACTGGAATGAGCTCAAAATTATAGATCGAGAAGTCTAGGCAAAGTTGCCTTATATCACTGTCCACAGAGTGAAGCTGTGAACCTCGCATTACTGATGCTGTTAGTTGGACATGCTGGTTTTTAATTTCTTCGAAGTAAGACTCTAATGGAAACAAGCTTCCATTGAACCTGTCTTCGAGTGCTTCTGTTAGTTTTTTTAATCCAGCTACAGTTGCATTTTCTGAAAAAACTTCATCTATAGTAATATTTTTTGATTCCATCCACTCTTGAGTTAAAATGTCTCTCTGGAATAGGTAGTTTATGTAGATATACTTCCCTATTAGTGAGTGGGCGATCTGCTTGCAAGGAATCCCAGATTTGACAAGCCGATCTCTTAGCATTTTTAGGTTTGCAAGAAGTCGGGTATTAACGCGTCTATCAACCCTCATTTCTTGTTCGCGAGATGACCATAGCTGTCCTGAGTCTATGTAATCTGCCTTAAAATCTTCTAACAAATCTTTCAGGGAGTTAATGTCCAGGGCGGCTTCAGCATGGTTGCTGCTATCTGAATCGACGGGAGATGAAAAACTGTTGTAAACGCGAACTTGATTGGGAAGAATGATTATGAGAAATGGGGTGATGTTTAGATTCCAAATACTCTTATGCAGCTCGTTGGCCTGCTCTTCAGTTACAACTTCGGCAACGCAAACGGCTGGTTTTCTTGAGGTGGGGGTATTCTGAAAAAGATACACGCCAATCAGGCCATCCAGGTGTATTGCTGTCCGGCACTGGTATGCTAGCTCAAGGGGCAAATTATCTAAAGAATTTTCAGATATGAAGTTGCGGGAGCCATAATATCCCAAAATCTGAAAAACTGTATCAGTAGGGTGCATGAAATATTCTTTTATTTTAGGTGGATAAATCTCTTTTCGATGTTAACTCAAACCTTAGAGTATTTCAACAGAAATCGACCTCGACTGGTTTTGGATGGGACCACCTCTCTCTGAGCACTAAATAATTACTCTGTAAAACACTCAGCAACTTGCGCCCTGCACACGGCTATTTCTGTAGGCTGCTGGTGATCCAGAAATCGATTTGATACTCCAACTGTCCTTTATTACAAACAATCGGCTTCCCCTTGGAGCCCAAGGGGAAGCCGAGACAATGACTTATTTATTGCTATAATTGGATATTTAATTCGCTTTAAAGCGTGTTTTGTGAGGGTAGAGCCTGTTATGGCCTCCCTTCGTGACTACTACATTTAAAAGTTATAGGGATCCATCTGTCTGAGGTATGGATCCCTATTAGCGAAGTAGGTTTTCTCTAGTTGTAATGCTTCATAACCCACATTACCAAAACACCAGTTAAAAGCGATGTCGCCAATGCTAAAATCAGAAGGTTTAGCCATTGGTTACTGTCAATATTGCCTATAATTCTGCTGCTCGCCTCATAGTTATCCCGCGCCCTGGCCGCCGCTCTTTCGCATTCCGCTAAGCACTTGTTCATGCTGGCCTCTTGCCGGTTCAGGGTCTCAATAGGATAATCCCTCACTTGGCGAGCGGCTACACTGACTTCTCCTGCCGCGCGAGAGATAGCGGTCTGCAATTCCTTCATAAGCTTTATCGACTCCCTCGAGCTCTTGATCCTTTCTTCTTCCTGCATGCTCAGCACTTTCAGGTGTGTTTCCAGCCGCGCTTGATCGTCCCCGCTCTGTGTGGAGTTCATTCTTTTCAACTCGTCTATCTTGCTCATAGCGTAATCCTCGCTTTAGTAGTGCGTTCCATGTGTACCCTTTCCCGAGTTTGCTCCCTTTGAAGGCGACACCTTCAAGTGAAAAGCTCACTCCGGAGACATATCCAGTATGGGCCTTATTCAAGCGAACTTCAACGCCCTTCCCGGCCAAATTAGTACAAAAGTCATCAAAGTCTTGCCCGCTGCCCAACGCAGTATCTACGAGCGTTTGCAGCCTCATACGTACGGAGGGCTCTCCGGTGCGGAGCGCGTATTCCGTCTCGCCTTTAGATGGTGTGGAACGAACAACTTATCAACTTGATTTTACTTGGCGCAGGTCAAGACCGTATGGAGGCGTACAACAGCGGACAAAAGAAAACTCCCAACTCGTTGATAATCAAGAGATATCGGACGAATTGGGAGTTCTGTGGATAGTGTAATGGCGGAGAGGGTGGGATTCGAACCCACGTACGGGCTATTAACCCGTAACTCGATTTCGAGTCGAGCGCGTTACGGCCGGACTTCGCTACCTCTCCGCATATGGAAATAAGGGTCCGTCGTGGAAAAAAGTTTTATATTAATTGTCCCTAAAAAAGGCAAGTATTTTTCCTGTATCCATTTCTTTCCATGACTCCCTTCGGGTTTTTTAATCCGGCAGTTGGTGCTGGGCTATCCGCAGGCTTTGTGGTAGGGGATTGGCAACGCCTGAGGGAAATGAATGCGGGCACTGGCGGTTCCCTACGCGGTCGGATTCATGGCAGTAATAGAAAACAACGAAATCGCGTTCTGAATGCAAACCAGGAAGGTCTTGATACATTGGGAGAACAATCCTTCGAACTGCCCTTTGAAACGTTTTTTCAATCCATTTTCGCTATAGCGCCGGACCCCATGCTGGTGGTGGATTCCGGCTTACAAATCCTGGCGGCCAACCAGGCGTTTCTCGCCCTCTCAGAAATCAGCTTTGAAGAGATCACCGCACTCTCCCTGGATTCCGTACTTGCCAATCAGCCGTCACAGCTGACTACGCTTTTTCAAAACGATTCCAGCGAGTTTTATGCCGTGCTGTCCGGCAGGAGCCAGAACGCAATGCCTGTCAGCTGCGCCTGCAAGCTTTTTTCCTGCGACAACCGCAGATTTTGCCTGGTGATTCTTCGCAAAGCAGCGTACTCCCCTGCCCTTGATTCTCCGGAGCAGCAGGCCGAGACAATTTTCAGGATAATGGATACGGCTCCCATCGGCATCGTCTACCTTGTGGCGGACAGCGTACGCTGGTGCAACCAGCGTTTCGCCGGCATGCTTGGCTATGCTCCCGGGGAGTTGCAGCAGCTCCCCCCTAAGACATTGTTTACGGATGACGACGCCTATCGTCAGGTGGTCGATCTTCCGGATTCTGCCTGCCCCGGGCAGGAAGTCTCGCAAGTTGAAACACGGATGCGCCGGAAAAACGGGCTGCTCTTCGACGCCATCTGGAGCAGGTTTGCTGTCGCAACTCCGTTTTCCAACGGCATGTTTGCCGCGGTGGCGGACATGGTCTGGTTGAAGTCCTCCGAGGACGCCCTGGTGCGGGCCAAACGGCGATTTTTTCATATTATGCAGTCCATACCGCTCATTGCCGTCTCCCTGGACCAGAAAGGCAATCTCATTTTCGCCAATGATTTTTTCCTCGCCCTCACAGGCTGGACACGGGAGGAAGTGCTCGGGAAAAACTGGTTTGAGTCCTTTGTCGCGCCTTCGGATAAAAAAATTATCCGCGTCGCGTTTGATAAGTCCCTTTCCGAAAGAAGCGTACATCATGTGCCCTCCTATTACAGCCGGATCGTGACGCGCAGAGGCGAGGAGCTGATGATTTCCTGGTACAACCTGTCCGACAACAGCAGCGAACAGCAGGATGTGGAAGTTCTCTGCCTGGGAGTCGACATTACCGAACGGCAGCGTGCCGAACAGGAACTGCGGCAGGCCAAGGAAATTGCCGAACAGGCCGACAGAGCCAAGACGGACTTTCTGGCGAACATGAGCCACGAAGTAAGAACCCCCTTGCAAGGCATCATGGGTATGCTTCAGGTGCTGGATGCGACGAATCCCACTGAGGAGCAGCACAACTTCATCAAGGTGGCGCTCTCCGCCGGTAATAATCTGACCCGGTTGTTGAGCGATATTCTTGACCTGACCCGAGTTGAGACGGGGGAAATCAGCCTTGATGAAAAAAGCTTTTCCCTGCGTGAGACGATGCAGGAACTGAACAGTACGTTCCTGGATGTTTCACAGCGCAAAGGGATTGATTTTCAGACGTACGTGGGCGCGGATATTCCGGAACATGTAGTCGGAGATCAGCTACGGGTGTTGCAATTGCTGCGCAACCTTGCGGGCAATGCTGTCAAATTCACGGACAAGGGGCATGTCCGCCTGGAAGCGTATTTGACTGAGTCTTCAACCCCTGAAAACATCAGAATCTTATTTGTCGTCTCCGATACGGGCATCGGCATTCCCGAACATAAGGTGGATTCTATCTTTGATCCCTTCACTCAAATAGAAACTGCGTACACCAGCCAGGTGGAAGGCATTGGCCTGGGGCTGCAACTGGTGAAACAACTGGTTGATCTGTTACAGGGTGATATTGTTGTAGAAAGTAAAGTCGGAAAAGGAACCACCTTCAATTGCATCCTGGATTTCAGTCCGGTTTCCTCCACCAGCGCGGTTCAGGGCAAAGAATCTCCGCCGCCGATTTCTTTGAAAGGCCGGATTCTTCTGGCGGAAGACGATTCGGTAAACCGGATTGCCGTGCAGAGTTTTCTGGAAAAAAAAGGGCTTTCCGTCAGTTGTGTCAGCAATGGATCCGATGCCCTACGCGCCATGGAAAAAGAAGATTTCGACTGCGTATTGATGGATATCCAGATGCCTCTGATGAACGGAGTGGAAGTCACACGCCGCATCCGGGCGGTAAAACATATCGGCGCGCGCTCAAATGTTCCCATCATAGCTTTGACTGCCTACGCCATGGAAGGGGACAAAGAAGCCTTTCTCGCCTCCGGTCTGAACGGCTACATAGCAAAGCCGGTGACCATGAGCGAACTGCTGAAAACAATAGAAGCCATCCTCATCAACAAATAACACTCTTCCTGCGCATTGCCTTCCTCCGGCATCTTGTCCGCGTCTCTGCTGCTTGACGCACTGTGCCTTTTAGAAGAAGGTGAGTGACTTTTATTCATACCGGACTACTCTTATGCCCTTTTTATCAATATCCGACGACACGAAACGGCTTACCCGCCTGGCGGGCGCCATGTTCACACTATTCCTCGCCATCGGCATCCCCTTGCCGGTCATTCCCCTGTACGTACGGCATGAACTGGACCTGAGCGACACCATGGTTGGTCTTGTCATCGGGATCCAATTCCTGGCAACCATTCTGACGCGCGGATATGCCGGAAGGGTTGCGGATGAACGCGGGGCAAAACGTTCCGTGATGCAGGGGATGCTCTCCTGTTCGATCGCCGGCCTGTTTTATCTGGCTCCGGTATTCCTCCCCGTCTCCGTAATGGTGAAATTTTCGTTTCTGATCGTTTCACGCTTAATTATGGGCTTCGGCGAAAGCCAGCTTCTGACAGGGACCCTGGCCTGGGGAATTGCCCTGCTGGGTCCTCAGAAATCCGGACGGGTCATGGCCTGGAACGGAATGGCCATCTTTTCCGCACTGGCCATCGGGGCACCGCTCGGCCTGGTTGCCTATGAAAAGTGGGGATTCGTGACGGTGGGGATTCTGACCATCCTGTGTCCGCTGCTGGCATTTATTCTGGACGCCACGGTTGAAAAAGTGCCTCCCCGTCCGGGCAAACGGCTGCCCTTCTCCAGTGTGGTGGGCATGATCTGGAAATACGGTACGGCAATGGCGTTGCATAATGTCGGCTTCGCGGTGATCGGCACCTTCATTTCCCTCTATTTTCTCGACAACAATTGGGCGCATGCTGGCGTTGCCATGAGTTTTTTTGGCTGCGCTTTTGTCCTTGTCCGCGCTTTTTTCGGAAATTTTCCGGACAAAATGGGCGGCATGAAAGTCGCCACAGTTTCTTTGCTGGTAGAGATTTGCGGACAAATTGTGCTCTGGACTGCCTCCAGCGGCGAACTTGCCTGGCTGGGGTGCGCGTTGACAGGCGCTGGCTGCTCGCTGGTTTTTCCCTCTTTGGGAGTGGAGGTCATCAAGCGGGTGCCCGCGCAAATGCACGGAACGGCCATGGGGTGTTTTTCGGCATTTTTGGATTTTTCCTATCTGGTCACCAATCCGCTGGCGGGCATGCTGGCAGGGACGGCGGGGTATGCCTCGGTATTCCTGGCCGGAGGGATTTGCGCGTTTGCTGGCCTTCTCCTGGTGTTCGGATTGTGGAGCGGTGTGCTGACCAGTAATCCTGCCGCAGAAAACTGCAGTCCGGATAGCGTATAACAAGCCGATTTTTTTTAGGAAGATGCGTACGATTCCGTTTTCGCGGACCAAGACGTCACTTCATTTTTTCTTTGTTTCCGTGTAGGCTTTTCGCGTTTACTTGCGAAAACGAAATAATCCTGTAGCTATGAATACGCTTTTATCAAAACTCCCCGGATTCCGGGATTTTTTCTTTATAATGGCTGCAATGTGCGCTGTGGTTGCCATTGCAGGTATCGAGCCTATTCTTGTGCCTGATACCGGCAGTTATCTGGAAGGCCATTTTTTCAGAGAGCCCGGTTATCCGTTCGTCCTGCAGACCGCAATGGCTATCGCGGGCTCCTCCTATGCGACGGTTGTCGTTATTCTCCAACAATTGGCGGGAGTGCTGGCCGCCTATTTTCTTTGCTCCTTTTTCCGGGAACGTTTTGAACTGCCCTATTGGCTTTTCAGCCTTATCATGGTGATTGCCCTTTCCCCCTATTTTTCCGTCCATACGGGTAAAATCGGCAATACCATCCAGAGCGAGGGGCTCACCTATCCGCTTTTTTTGCTGGCATTGCGCTATCTGTTTTTGAGCATTGCGGATGTGAACACCAAGGCCTTTGCCGCCTATATCTACGTACTCACCTTATTACTTCTGAGCCGTTCGCAATTTCTAATTTTCATCCCGGCCAGCCTGTTCTGCCTCGGCTATTTTGCCTTTGTTGCCGCAAAAAAAAGACAAGCAACCGGCTTGCTTGTTCTGTTCGTGTTCGCGCTCCTGATTTCCAATACGATTATTAAAGCCAACAACTATGTCTCATACGGGATTTTTGCATCTCCCCCCACGACGTTTCAACAAATGCTCGTGGCTCCCTTGTACCTGGCCGACAAGGATGATGCGAAACTGTTTGAAACAACCGAAGAACGGCAACTTTTTGAACAAGTATTTCAAAGGATACTCCAAAAAAAAGCGCATACGTCTTTCTTTTCTCCGGCCGTTTCCCGTCATGTCAGTCATTTTATCAACAACTACAACGAGATATCCTGGCAATCGCTCTACCCGCTGGCCCTGGCCCAATACACCGACGCTCATCCTGAAGCCAGCACCTTTGCAGCGGCCATTGCCCTGGATGCTCTGTTTAAAAAGATGTCTTTTACTCTGATCAGAGCCCATTTTTCAAAATGGTTTGTCTTTTTCATCCAGAACGTTAAAAATGGTTCCTTTGATCTGCGTATGCTTGCCGCGCTATGCATAATTGTCTGCGTTGGGATGTTCAGACGCCCCAACGGATTTCCACTCATTGCATTCCTGATTGTGTTATTACATCTTACCAATCTGGTAGCTGTTTCTCTTGTTGAGCCAACTATGCAGCGATATACTTTTTATACGGGAGTAACTATGCAACTACTCATAATTCTCTGTGTCGCAAAAGTTCTTGGTTGCGGACGCATACACCATGGAACAACCAAAGGACATGCCTAATGGAAAAGAAAGATTCAACTGTCAGTATTGTAATTCCCGCCTATAACGAAGAAAAAATGGTCGGACAAACCGTTGCCGACATTCTAGACATATTCAAAAAGAACGGTCTGCAAGATCCTGAAATAATCGTCGTTAACGACGGTTCGCGGGATGCTACCGAAGAACGGGCAAAGGATGCGGGGGCCAGAGTAATTACGCATCCACACAATGTTGGTTACGGTGCGTCGCTTAAACACGGGATCAAATCTGCGTTGCATGACACCATCGTCATAAGCGATGCCGACGGCACTTACCCCATCACTGCCATCCCTGAGCTTTTACGGGAGTACAATTCGGGATTTGATATGGTTGTAGGTGCAAGGCAGGGAATACACTATCATCAGTCTTTTCTGAAAAAACATCTGCGCAATGTCTTGCGCTGGATGGTCGAATTCATCTCAGGCCGGGTTATTCCTGACATCAACTCGGGCTTACGCGTTTTTTCGCGGAAAACCGTCCTCCCCTTTTTCCCCCGGCTCTGCGACACCTTCAGTTTTACAACGTCTTTGACACTGGCGCTGATGATGACCTCACATTTCGTCAAATACGTTCCCATCAACTATCACGAACGTGTAGGCACCACCAAGGTCCGGCTTTTCCGCGATTCATTACGTACGCTGCAATTTCTCGTGGAAGCAACCATATACTATAATCCTCTGAAAATTTTCACAGTTTTTTCAGGCTTATTGATTCTGCTCTCCATTCCAGGATTCTGCATATCCGCTTTTCTGGGACTGCGTATCGGCTATTTAGTTGGTATTGGTTCAATTTTATTGGCATTTTTAATGTTCGGCATCGGGCTGCTGGCCGTGTTGCTGAAACAAATCATGCATGCCAACAGTCTTGCCCTTAACCAGGACAGCGAGTGACCATTCATGTGCGGCATAGCCGGATTTTTCCATTTTCGCTCGCAGCAGGCTGCAGACCAGGACGCTCTGCACGCTGTCCTGCAATCCATACGCTACCGCGGGCCCGATCATTTGGGGATGTTCACCGAAAATGAACTGAGCATGGGAAATGTTCGCCTGTCCATTCAGGATGTTTCTCCTCGAAGCAACCAGCCCATTTACAACGAAGACAGGAGCGTGGTGGTCGTCTACAACGGCGAGATATACAACGCGCCGGAATTACGTACGGAACTTATCGACAGCGGCCACCTATTTGCGACCGGTACTGATACGGAAATTCTTGTTCATCTGTATGAAGAGCATGGCATCGGCCTGGCGGAAAAACTCAACGGCATGTTCGCATTCGCCATTTTCGACCGTAAGCGTCGTTGTTTGCTCCTGGGACGCGACCGGTGCGGTCAAAAACCTCTTTTCATTTATCCCAACGCACAAGGTCTATTTTTCTGCTCGGAGCTTGCGGCCATGCGCCCTTACCTGACAAGTGAGGAACTTGATCTTCAGGGACTGCGCCAATTTCTCTCTCTGGGGTATGTCTTCGAACCCCGGACGCTCTTCAAACAAGTACATACGCTGGCCCCTGGTACCGTACGGATGATTTCGGAGACGGAAGACACCGTACACCAGTTCTGGACACCAAAGCCGAAGGAGCGTCTCAGCGAGCCTCTGCTCTGGATGGAGCACGCAGACTGCGTATTGCAGCGGGCCGTAAAGCGCCACCTGCTCAGCGATGTCCCGGTGACCTTATTTCTCAGCGGCGGTGTAGATTCCTCATTGCTGGCCATGTACGCAGCAGCTGAAAACGGCATTGCCAAGGCCTATACCGGCAGCTTCATCGACAGCGACTCGCATGACGAATACGCATATGCGGCCGAACTGGGCAAATCACTGGGTATAGAGGTCACTCGTGTACCGCTTGATCGAGCAACGCTTGCCGCCTGTATATCGGATCTGGCGGCACACGCGGCGCAGCCTGTTGGCGATACCTCGACACCTGCCGCTCATTGCCTGGCCAGGGCCACGGCAACAGATTTTCGCGTTGTGCTGGGAGGAGACGGAGGAGACGAACTTTTCGCCGGATACCCTACGTATCGACTTCCGGCTCTTGTTAAAAAATTTGGTCTGCTCCCTGCCGGGGTATTTACCTTGGGACGCAAAGTAGCCGGGCTTTTTTGTGATGCTCAGGGCTATATGCCTTTGACTTTGCAGCTGCAACAGCTTGGCCACTCCTGGAAACGCCCGGCAATCGACGCCCATTTTGCCATCAAGAATTTTTTACATGAATCATTCGCCGACAAGATTTTGACTTCGGAGGCGTTGTACGAACTGGATGATTGCCGTAGCGCACCACAAGACTGGACAGCGCTCGCGGCGGATCTTTCGGGGGATACCGTCCGGAAGCTTTGCCAGCTGGATATGAAGACTTTTTTACTCTCGGGGACCATTCCCAAGATGGAACGCCAGTGCATGCGTTTTAGTCTGGAAAACCGGCTACCGCTGCTGGACAACGAAGTTCTGGATTTGAGCATGGAGACGTCGACGTCGTTGATGCTTCAGGGCAAGCAAACCAAGCTGTGCCTTAAAAATCTGGCTTACGCCAAGCTCAGAAAGTACGCTACGGTATCCTGCGGGAACCCGATAAAACAAGGCTTTACACCGCCGATTCGATCATTGCTGGATAATGAACTGCTTGAGTGGAAAAACACCCTGCTTGACCAACCTGGTCCTTATTTTTCCAACAACCTTCGGGCAACGTTAGATAAATTGGAATCCGGAGGTCTGGATCTGCATCGTCTCATCTGGAGTATTTGTACTTTGAAAAGCTGGCTGCAATAATCCGGAGAAAACTCATGACTGCGCACTCCCCCACTACCACGTACGAGATAATTCACGCCCAAAATCCCGAACACATCAACGCGGTCAAACAACTCTGTGTTGAATACGTCGCAGAGATGGACATATCTCTTGATTTTCAAGGCTTTCAACAAGAAATGGATAAGATGCCAGGCAAGTACGCCCCTCCTTCAGGCTTTCTGCTCCTGGCCTTGATCGATGGCGTAGCTGCAGGATGTGTGGCGCTCAGAAAGCTTGCTCCCGAAATCTGCGAAATGAAACGGCTTTACGTCCGCCCGGGGTACAGGCATTCCGGGCTGGGGCAGGAATTGGTTCGCGAGATTATAATCAAAGGACGCGAACTGCATTATAAACGCATTCGGTTGGATACACTGACAAGCATGGCGGCCGCCAACAAACTGTATCTGGATTTCGGATTCAGGGATATCCCGGCCTATTGCCACAATCCTCTGGAAGGCGCCCGATATATGGAAAAACTTCTTGATGACGGCTAACGATGACTCGCCAGATCATTCACCGGAGCGCATTGCATTTATTCAAAATTTATTTCGCGAATCGTGTCTCCTGGAAAACCGCCAAAGTCATATTTTTTTGTGACCGGATTATAATATTTCAATTCAACATAGGCATGATTTGCCAGGCTTTGGCCCATATTGTCCGTTACCGAGACATCATAAGAACGGCCGTCTTTAAAAATGACGATGAGCTGCTTGTATTTGTCATCACCGAGCATGACCTTGAAGGAGTCCAAGGATACTTTTAAGCGTATTTGTTTGATATCCTTAACAGGAATTTGAAAATCCATCCCATCGCGTATACACTGGAAATATCCGGGTTTTATTTTATCCCCTTCCTGCGAATACTGACGGTACTGAACAAAGCTTGTAATTACCACGCCCTGATCTTTGGTATCATGCAGCATGTACCCTTTTTCATCGATCCAGTAGAGCTGGTCATACCCACCTGAAGCCAAAAGAGTATCACAAGAGAATATCATTACCATAACAACAAGACATGCTAAAAAAACATATACCCGTCGCATTAATTGCCTCCTTAAACAATCAACATAAATCCGCCCGCCATTCAACGGACGTCCCTGAAGAATCAATAAACTATATATAGCACAGCTACCTTTACGAATTCGTTAACATATTTCGCAGGGTTGCTCCACCGTTATTTCAGGGTAAAGAATAAACCAAGCAAAGCCTATTCCACTCATTTCACAACGCGTGGTTCGTTTCCAAGTCAGCCGCGGCAGCCACCACACTTGTGTGAACAGAGCTAACTCAAAGTTGTCCAAAGCATTTGGCCATGCTAACGTTTCAGAACCTCTGCAAACTAAAAGTAAAGGAAAACGTATGGGCAGCGACTATCAGAGCAAAGACCGCAAATGGGCTATGCTATGTCACCTGAGCGCATTAGCGATTTACTTGGCTATCCCTTTCGGTCATTTGGCAGGCCCCTTGCTCATCTGGCTTCTCAAACGCGACAGCTCCGCGTATGTGGATGAACAAGGCAAAGAAGCGTTGAATTTTCAAATCAGTCTGACTTGTTACGCAATTCCTTGTATCCTGCTTTGTTTTATTTTTATCGGCATCGTTCTTCTGGCCGGACTTATGCTTTTTCAAATCACTTTTACAATAAAAGCAGGAGTAAAGGCCTTAGATGGGGAACCGATACGTTATCCTCTCACAGTTCGTTTTCTCAAGTGATCGCAGCAGGGGGTTAACCTAGGGCACATCCCTCCTACTTTTTATTGCCGGCGTTGCTGGCCACGCTCATTGTTTCATTGGCCCAGCGCGAGGCTTTCATAAATGACATTGCGCACTTATTACTATCCAACGAGTGTCCTGCGATAAAAGAAAGCACAGGTTCCCAATTGCCGATCTCAACATTATGCAGCATGTCCAGCCAGCACTTCGGACCGGTGGAATCCCCGACAAGTGCTTCTTTGACAATTTTTTCCAGGGGCATGGTGGCAAGAATTTCATCCATAGGCTGCCCGAGAAGCGTGTCCAGTTTGGAAAACAATCCAAGTAAAAACATGGTGTCAGGCTGATAGGCGGCATTGGGTGTTTCCTTGAACACCTGCTCCAGAAAACGTGCCCGTACCAGACTGATAAAAGCCACTTCCTGGCCTTTGGGACTTGAGTCCATGTCCGACAAAAGCACCACCATAGCCCAGCGTTTCAATGGTTGCTGTCCGAGCAAGGTGATAGCCTGCGGTATGGAGTTGACCGTGCTTCTCAATGCGAACGCGCTGGAATTAATGAACTTGAGCAGACGATAACTCAGGGAGACATCTTGCTCGATGATTCGTGCCAATTCATCAAACTCGGTGGCCGGATTGCTCAATTTCTCCATAAGCTGCATCTTGGCCACAACGCCAGCGGGGATTTTTTTCCCGGGGACGATGATCGGTTTGCTGAAATAATACCCTTGAAAAAAAGAAAAACCGAGTTCACGGGTCAGATCAAAACGAGCCTGGTCTTCGACTTTTTCAGCCAGTAGACGCAATTTCTTGGACTTGAACTTATTGGCCAGGGTCGTAACTTCTTCATCGGAGAGTTCGAGAACATCGATTTTCAGAATATCAGCCAGTTCTATAAGCGGCTCGAACCCGGGCTGCCCCACGTAGTCATCCAAAGCAAGAACATACCCTTCCGACTTGAGTTCCTGAATGGATTGGATAATTTCAGGAGTCGGAGTAATGGTCTCCAGCATCTCAATGACACAAATATTTTTAGGCAAAGCCTGTGCAACGCCATCCAATATCAATTTTGCAGGGAAATTGATCAGCATCCGGCGGCCAGGTTCTACATCCTGTGAAGCAAGCGCGAAGCCATCTACAATAATCTGCGATGTGGCGACATTGTCGTCGTCTATCTTTGCATATTTTGAATCAGGACTATGCCGAAACAGCAACTCATACCCCCAGATACTGTTGCCGCGGTCGTATATAGGTTGGCGTGCTACAAATATTGCTTCTTGAGTCTGAAGATCTTCCATTCTGCTCCCCCCTGATAGTTTCTTCGTAGTGACAGGGTACAGCTTATATCTTGTAAAAACAGCAGCTAAAAAAATGCCGTATTCCTTCAGGAATACGGCATTACTATAAAACCGATTACAAAAAGAAACAATTATTTTTTCAACCAGGACATCATATCGCGCAGTTTGGCTCCGACCTGTTCCACAGGGTGGGCAGCCTGACGACGGCGGACGGCCTTAAAGTGGGCGCATCCGGCCTGATTCTCCAGGATGAATTCTTTAGCAAAACTGCCGTCCTGGATCTCCGTGAGGATTTTCTTCATTTCCTTCTTCGTTTCCTCCGTGATAATCCGGGGACCACGGGAGTAATCGCCGTATTCAGCCGTATCGCTAATGGAGTAGCGCATTTTGGCCAAACCGCCCTCGTAGATCAGATCCACAATCAGTTTGACCTCGTGGAGACATTCGAAATAAGCCATCTCGGGCTTGTAGCCGGCTTCCACGAGAGTTTCGAAACCAGCCTGAATCAATGCGGAAAGGCCGCCGCAAAGCACAACCTGTTCACCGAACAGATCGGTCTCGGTTTCTTCAGCAAAAGTGGTTTCGATAACGCCGCTGCGAGCGCCGCCGACTCCTTTGGCGTATGCCAGAGCAGTCTCCAGAGCTTTGCCGCTGGCATTCTGGTGTACCGCCACCAGGCAAGGCACACCGCCGCCTTCGGTGAACACGCGTCGTACGAGATGGCCGGGACCTTTGGGAGCGACCATAACTACGTCGACATCCTTCGGCGGTTCGATCTGGCAGTAATGAATATTGAAACCGTGTGCGAAAAACAGCGTCTTGCCTGCAGTCAGGTGCGGAGCAATATCATTTTTATAAAGAGCGGCCTGGTGCTGATCCGGGATCAGAATCATGATGCAATCAGCTTTAGCAGCGGCTTCGCTCGCACTCATGGGTTCAAAGCCATGTTCTTTGGCCAGTTCGTAGTTTTTTCCGCCAGGACGCTGGCCAATAATGACATTTACACCGGAATCTTTCAGATTTTGCGCATGGGCATGTCCCTGGCTTCCATAACCGATGATGGCCACGGTTTTACCTTGCAATAAAGAAAGATCAGCATCCTGTTCGTAATAGACTTTCATGGGAACTCCTCAATGAAAATAGAATATACTATAGGTTTGACGTAGAGAATACGCCTGAAAACCTCAATCCATCAGCTGCATGGAGCGTTTCATGGCTACCGAACCACTTCGGGCCAGCTCCTTTATGCCGTACCGCTGCAGCATGTTGACCAGAGCATTCAGCTTGCCGTGGTCGCCAGTGACCTCAATAACAAGCTCCTCAATACTCACGTCAACGACTTTGCAACGGAAAATATCAACTATACGTAATATTTCCGCTCTCTTGGTTCCTTCAGCACTGACTTTGATGAGCAGCATCTCTCGTTCGACTGCTTTCATCTCCGTGAGATCCACAACCTTGATAACAGTAACCAGCTTACGCAGCTGTTTTACAATCTGTTCGATAATCTGCTCGTCGCCCCTGGTGGTGATGGTCATCAACGAGACGCCATCTTCAAGAGTCGGACCGACGTTCAGGGTTTCAATATTGAAGCCACGGCCGCTGAAGAGACCAGAGATACGAGACAGCACGCCGGGTTCGTTTTCAACTAGTACGGAAAGAGTGTGACGCATGGTGAAAATCTCCATCTCCTAGACAAGCAACATTTCGGTCAAAGAAGCGCCGGCCGGGACCATTGGATAAACATTTTCCTCCTGAGAAACATGCACATCGATGATGCAGGTTCTGGGAGAGGCAAAGGCTTCTTTGAGCACAGGTTCCAACTGGGACAGTTCCTTGACTCGGAAACCAAGCGCACCGTAGGCATCGGCCAGTTTGACAAAATCAGGCTGCGCATCCATGCACGTTGCGCAATAGTTACGCGCATAAAACAATTCCTGCCATTGTCTGACCATTCCCAGATAGCCGTTATTCAGGATGACCACTTTGACCGGCAGGTTATTGCAGACCGCAGTGATCAGCTCCTGTATGTTCATCTGTATGGAACCGTCGCCGGCGATGTCGATGACCAGCTTATCCGGGAAAGCCATCTGTGCGCCAATTGCTGCGGGAAATCCATAGCCCATGGTGCCGAGGCCGCCGGAGGTAAGAAGCGTTCTGGGTTTGTGGAATTTGAAAAACTGCGCTGCCCACATCTGGTTCTGCCCGACTTCAGTGGCGATGATGGCATCCCCTCCGGTGAGCTCGTAAATTTTTTCAACAACGTACTGCGGTTTAATACGATTATCTGCATCCACCAGCGGCTCGCCGTAGCTCAACGGATGTGTTCCGGCCCAGCTTTGCACCTGCTGCAACCAGGGCGCATGTACGGTGCCCCAGTCCTTTTCATCCAAACGGCGTTCCACGACCTTAATCAAGCCCTTCAACGCCTCCCGGCAGTCTCCCACGACAGGCACGTCCACCTGCACGTTTTTACGGATTGACGTGGGGTCGACATCGAAATGAATGATTTTGGCGTGGGGGGCGAAAGTGCTGAGTTTTCCGGTGACCCGGTCATCAAAACGCGCCCCGACGGCAAGCATCACATCACAGTTGTTGATGGCCATATTTGCCGCATAGGTACCGTGCATGCCCAGCATCCCCAAAAACAACGGATCATTGCCAGGAAATGCGCCCAGGCCCATGAGCGTCGCAGTAGTAGGTATCTGCAACGTACGTATGAGCCAGGAGAGTTCCTCGTGGCCGTTGGAGTTGATAACCCCTCCGCCGACATAAAAAAGCGGACGTTCCGCTTTCAGCAGTAAATCAACGGCTTTTCGCAGCTGCTGCAAGTTGGGCTGTACCGTGGGATTATAGCTCCGCATGGAGATGGATTCCGGATACTCGTAAGCAGTTTTGGTCTGCAAAACATCTTTGGGCAGATCCACCAGGACCGGACCAGGACGCCCTGAACGCGCCAGATAAAACGCCTCTTTGATTGTCCTGGCCAACTGAGTGATATCTTTAACCAAATAGTTATGCTTCGTACAAGGACGGGTGATGCCCACGATATCCACTTCCTGGAACGCATCGTTTCCGATCAATGGCGTGGGCACCTGTCCTGTAAATACTACTAACGGTATGGAATCGCAGTATGCGTTGGCAATGCCGGTGACCGTATTCGTGGCGCCAGGGCCGGAAGTCACCAGTGCTACTCCTACATTGCCAGAAGCTCTGGCTAGCCCTTCCGCGGCGTGCACCGCACCCTGCTCATGCCGTACTAGAATATGCTTCAAGTCGTAGTTCGGCAGTTGATCGTAGATGTCGATAACGGCACCTCCGGGAAAACCAAAGATGACCTTGACATCTTCTTTAACCAAACTTTCAAGCAGGATCTGGGCCCCAGTTAACTGCATTTCACGCCTCCGTTTGTTTTATCCTATCCAATTTTGCCTGGATTTTTGTTTTTCCACTCAGCTTCTTCTTTTTAATTTCTTTCGCCACACGTTCTTCGTCCGGCGTCAGAAAGGGCTTTCTATCCAACTTATCCAGCTGTTGCTCATAGAATAGGTGCTCTTCCCATAGCGTTTTCAGCTCTGCATCCTGGTCGCAGAATTTGTTAAGCAACTCGAGATCACGCTGTTCCATGGAGGCGCCTCCTGTTTAAAAAGTTACTACGTCTTACACCCGAACTTTATCCCAATCGGGAGTCTCGGGGCAGTTTATTGCAAGGGTCTTGTCGCGATTAGCCGTTCCTGCTGCCAATGTTACCTGGCTTTTACGCAGACCGAGCAATTTCGCAATGTAATCAACAAGAGCCTTGTTTGCCTTATTATCCACTGCCGGAGCAGCAATTTTAAGCTTAAGGCGGTCGTTGTAAACCCCTATAAGCTCATTTTTTTTGGCTCCTGGTTGCACCCTGACACGCAGTTTCCACTCACCGTTTCCTGCAGCAACTATATAGTCGGGATGGTCCATGCCTGCCGCTTCCGAAAAATAATATCCTATTACATTGGCTGCATCGGGCTATTCATGGAATAAGCCATCTGCATCAACGAAGTTACAACAAATCCTTTCAGGAAATATATAACAAGCAGCACGATAATGGGTGAAAGGTCCAACCCGCCGATAAACACAAACGGCAATCTGCGCCTGATAAAATATAACACCGGTTCGGTCATGTTCCGCAAGGCGCGGACGATGGGATTGTAGGGATCTGGATTAACCCAGCTCAACAGAGCCGAAATGATCACTATCCACATATACAGCGTCAATACGATATTTAAAATTTGAGCTATCGCTCCAACAAAATTTCCGAATACAAACATTTACCCTCCTCAATCGCCTTTCCGTTTTACCAACCGGTTCCTCCGGGCTGGTCTGATTCTGTTACAGCACCGATCTGGGGAATACAGCTGTCTGACTCTGTTTTGAATGAGTAGCGTTAATCTTGTCAATCCTTATTGTCCAAAACGAATATCTCTTTGCCATTCCGGCTTTGCTCACTCCTGAATACCTGCGAAAATTACTTCCAGAAAGGCCAGCCCCGGCTGCAGCCCTTTTGTTCGCCCATACCGGCAGGGAGCAATCCCAGAGCATTTCCCAGGGACCAGAAATCCGGAATGTATAATTCCGCTTCCAGATCCGGATCTCCGTAAGACCAGAAACGGACGCCGGCAGCCTGCGCAGTCCGTTGGTCCACGGAAGAATCCCCGATAAAGACGGCCTGGTCACGAGCGCATCCCCAGGAGGAAAGAATCATGTGGACGCTTTCCGGATGCGGCTTGGCCACCGCCTTACCCGCTGTGAGTATGGGATGAAAATATCGGGAAAAACCGAAATGGGCACTGACGCGCTCCATCGTAGTAGTCCTGTTGGTGCAGATCGCCAGCTTGTATCCCGCATCGCGCAAGCGATCCAAAACCTGAAACAAACCGGGCTCAGTCTTCAGATGGGGCATGACATCGGTATAGTAATCAACATTCCGGCATGCGGCGCCTATTTCATCCCAGCGATTTTCCGGAACAATATAGTGCATGGCCTCGCTTGCCGTGCTTACATGAACGTATCTGATCTGTTCCTCGGTCATCGGCCCCAGGTCAAGCCGGGCAAGGATGGCATTGTAATAATAGATGTTTGATTCCAGCGAATCCAACAGGACGCCGTCGCAATCAAATATCAGGCCTGTAAACGGGGCAATTTTTTCCGAATGAAATAAATGTGAACTGGTAATCAACGTATTTCTCCGCTGCAGGTCAGGCTTATCAGGAAAACATCAAACAAATTATTCCCCGTCGGGAAAAAACACCCGAACAGTCCTGGACAGCCAGGACTCTGCCGGATCATCTTTTTTCCCTATAAGTTTACCTAGAGAGGTAGAGGCCATCTGCCCGCTTATGCCGCTTTCCAGAAACTCTCCCTGTAAAACTTCCGGTTCCACAGGCTCAAATACAATACCCGCGTCTTGAAAAACTTGCTGTTGTTGCTTGTCGAAAAAGATGAGCCATGTCTCGGAAGGAACAAAACGGAGCAAATGCTGCAAAACCAAATCGCAGGACAATGCAGTTTGATCTGCCGTCCCGCTCCCCCCAAAGGATCTTTCATACGCTCCGGTTTCAATTTCCGCAATGCCGCTATCTTCTTCGTCAGGTTCCAGCCCCAAAGCCTGATCAAAAGTATTCCAGGTCTGATTGAGTTTTTGTGACAGCTGTCCGAGTTCCATCAGTCGTTCTTCCTGCACCCAGGCGAGGAGCAGAGTCATCTGCGAACGAATCAACTCGGGGTCCGGCCCTGCATTTTCTTCTTTATCAGTTTCACTGTCAGGGCTCAGTACTTTGCCGGATATTTTTGCAATGTCAACAAGTTCCTTACGAAAGTCCAGAGATTCGGAAGCAAAGGGTTTTGGCGCTCCTGTTGCCGCCAGACTGGATATTTCACCGGGCTTGTTATGCATGGACGCAAAAGTGAGTAATTCCTGCAACTGCGCTCTTGCCTGCGGGTGCGATAAAGGGAGTTCGGACGGAGTAAAATAACGCAGAGGGTCGGAGGCGAGTTCGCGTTGTGAAAGAATGCCCGGATTCAGACAGCGGATACCGGCTGGAGCCCACGAGGGAAGTAAGGCGGCGTGCAACATGGGCGCCGCCAGCAATAAGGGCTTTGGCAGATCGTTGGAATCGTCAGTTTCCCGTGGACTTGTATGTTCCATATAATTTCCTGTGTCTCTATTTTATCGGTTACGACTCGTCTTCCAGACATTCGTCCTCGCCTGATTTAGGCCTGAAATGCTGGCACACACCACAACACAAAGGGAGTTCGAGTATGCAGAGATTCAGCCAGATGTGGCGGCAAAAATTTTCCTCCACCGTCTCTTCTCCCGTATTGCAAACCGTAGATTCCGGATCATAGAAATCGCAGGGAGACGGACTGGTCATCATGCAGCCAAGCCGCTGCTCCCAGATTTTGGTTGCCATCCCCATTTCAAGATTGAAATTTTCAGCTTGCGTCAAAAACTTATCATATTCATTTTCCCACTCCACAAGCATTTTGCACTGCCATTCGCAATGCAGACCAGGATTGCGCCATTCTTCCAACAGGCAATGATTCCTGAGAAAATGCATGCAATTGGTTCCAGGAAGATGAAGAATTTTTCGCGTCATCCGATTCAGACTCCGATTTGCGAGTTATGATACGGGCATAGTAGCCAATATGCAACCGCAACAAGCAGCTCAGATTGCAAAGATGTAACTCTAGCGGACTTGATTTCTTAGTATTTTTTTTTGTAAACATACTCTAAAAAAATCGCTGTCCTGATTATTTCTCGAGACGGCTTAGACCTCGGAGTGCGCAAATGCGTAAATTCTACTTGGCCCAGGTAGTTCTGATTGGTATTTTTTTCCTTTCGGTCACCCCAGCTCCCCTTTACGCCCAGGAGCCGACCAGTCAAATCCACGATTATACGGATATGGCTGCCGTGAACGATTTTTCCAGCAGGTTGGAAGAGCGTATAAAAAAATATATGTTCATCGTTGAATCCATGGGATTCAAGTTGCATGAACTTATTCTGGACTCCGAAAGCAAAGGGTTCGCGACGCTGATCTTCCAGGGAAAAATTTCCATTTCTGATGATAAATTCAAACAACTCATTGAAAAATATACGGATGAGACAAAACTGATGACAATTTTGAAGCTTATTCACGAACGCGATAGAGACACCGGCTATGCGCTCTCTCCGCAACAGATTGTTATCACCACCACCACCCCTCCGGGAGTGAAGGTGCACTTTAAATAATCGGTAAACGTTTGCTGACTGATGGCGCTGCCTCTAAGAGGCCCTTCCCTGACAGCTCCGGCTGTCTGTCTGGAAGAGCTGCTCTCGACTCTGTTTTCAGACAAAGACGGAGGCTTTTCCTGGATTTTTTGGAGAAAAATCTCCAACTCTTTTTTGGGAGAGGCAGGCCAGTCCTCTTCACTTCTTGAGCCTGAAATAGTCTGATCTTTCCGGAATTTTTTTCCCTCAATACTTTGCGTAAATATTAAATCTTAATGTTTTCTTAATTTAAATCTCAGGCTGCTTTAGTTTTAATTTTAGGTAAAATTACTGGAATAATTGATAAAATTTTCATTTTAAAAATAAAAATATGTCTTTTGACCATCCCTTGTCCCTCTCATCTTAAGATTTCTGGCATGCTCAATGCTTTTCATCCAGGGACGGGAAAGAGCTACCGCCTGCTGAGAAACAATACAGGCGGAGCCACCAAGGAGGTCAGATGTTTTCTTCAATGTATATTGGCGCTACCGGCCTCAAGACGCACCAGCAAGGTCTGAATGTCGTCAGTAATAATATGGCGAACACCAGCACCCTTGCCTACAAGACCCAGGAATTCACCTTCGGAACGCTGATGAGTCAAACGATTACCACCAGCCAGGATGCCTCACTTGGCGTCTCGCAAAAGGGAATGGGCGTAGGTCTGGAAAGGGTAAAAAATGATTTTTCCCAGGGAGCGTTTGAGACAAGCAATACGGCGACTGATCTGGCCATTGGTGGAAAAGGTTTTTTTCGTGTTTCAAAGGATGATGAAACTTTTTATACGCGGGCGGGAAATTTTCGCTTCGACAATGAGGGCTATATTGTTGATCCGCATGGGTACAGGTTGCAGGGAACGGACTTGAGTGCGGATGCCACAGGCACATCGGGAGATATCCGGTTGACTCCGGATGAAAACGGTCAGATCACCAGTGCGCCACAAGCAACCACCCTCCTGACTAATTTTGTCAACTTGCAAGGGACCAATGCGGATCACAGTACAGATACCGATAACCCGTTTTTCGCCCTGCTCAAAAACTACGACGCCAATGCCGCGGATGGTCCTCTGAACAATACGCAGTATGAATTATCCCAAAGTTTCCAGATTTACGATGAAAACGGGGAAACGCATGATGTTACCATTTATTATGATGCAGTGACGACGAATAATACCGATGGTAAAGCTTACTGGGAATACGTGGTCGCCATGGACCCTGCTGAGGAAGGGCGTTCGGCTTTTCAAAACACTTCCGGTGCGGGATTGCTGATGGCGGGAACTCTGACCTTCACTAGCGCCGGAGAACTCGAATCTCAATCCGCCTACACTTATAGCGGAACGGAAGGAACTGATACGGAAAATCTTTCCAGCTGGGTGCCCGCGTCCATCAATTCTGATGGTTTCCCTGAATTTTCAGCAACATTCGCCAGCAATTCGACTGTGACCATGGGATTAAATCTGGGATTGACGGCTACATCCAATGCCTGGTCAGGCGCCGCAACTGCCGCAGATATCGGAACGGATCCCTCCCAGTTGCCACAGTTTGCCGCAACACGCGATGCCAGGGCTTCCACAGCTTACGCCGGCACTTCGGCCACAGTGTATTCGAACCAAAACGGCTACGCCAAAGGCTACCTCAATAACCTGACAGTGGATTCAGAGGGAAAGCTTGTCGGCCAGTTTTCCAATGGTCAGTCACTGGAACTGTACCAGATCAATCTCTATAATTTTACCAATGAGCATGGTCTGTTTTTGGAAGGAAACAATCACTATTCCGCTACCACAGCCTCCGGCACTGCCAGCGAAGGAACTCCGGGGGATGCCAACTTCGGTCGTTTAACCCAATATGCTCTGGAACAATCCAACGTTGACCTTGCCGAGCAAATGGTTCAAATGATTACCACACAGCGCGGATTTCAGGTTAACGGTAAAGTGATCACGACTACCGATACGTTACTGCAGAGCGCATTGAACATCAAAAAGTAGCAACAAATCGCCGTGGCCTGATTGAATTTCTCCAGCTTGCCGTTTTTTTTCATTTTCCGGCAATTGCTTAGGTAAAAAAGATGCGCTATTCTTTGTTCTGGAGTTAAGGGCCGGTCCGACCGCCGGTAAATACGACCAACACGTATATCCCCTGCGACGCTTCTGCTGCTGTGTTGCGCTCCCTTTAAACCCTAGTCATTTCATCTACTCAGAGTTCTACGGGTCGTTTTCTGCGAAGGGGCGACGGAAGCCTTTTACGGTTTTGGAGCATGGACATGGATACAACGCCACAAACATCATTTTTAGGCCAGCATTTACTGGAAAAAGGTCTGGTTACTCCCAAAGATTTGCAAAAAGCGGAGGCCGTGCAAAAAAGCATCGGGGGACGTTTTTCGTCCATCCTAATGCGTCTAGGAGCCATCTCCGAAGACAGTCTTCTGCAGGTCCTTTCTGAACTTATGCAGATGCCTCTCCTCAAAGGCCCTGATATTCCAGAAGATCCTATGGTGTATATCCATGCTATTGAACAATGTGAAATAGAACTGGACTGGTGGCTGGATCAGGAAACACTGGTCTGGGAGCACAACGATGAGATACGGTGCGCGGCCAGAGATTTCTTGAGCGACAGTCTTTATGAACTGCTGACGCGTACGTTTCCTGACCGGAACGTCACCATTTGTCTTGTCAGTACCTACGAGTTGGAACGACGCCTTGACGCCATTTCACGTGCCCGGCGTACCGATATGGGGCTGGATGGAGATATTGACAATTTACGAGAACTTGCGGAAGAGGCCCCTGTCATTGAATTCGTGAACAATCTGCTCTCTCAGGCCTACGAACAACGCGCTTCAGACGTGCATGTGGAACCTTGCGAACATCAAATGGAAGCCCGCTTCCGGATTGATGGTGTCCTGTACTCGCGCTTCACTCTGCCGAAAGAACGTTTCCCGGCGATATCCTCACGCATCAAACTGATTTCCGGATTGGATATTTCAGAAAGACGCTTGCCTCAGGACGGTCGAATCAGTCTTCGTCTCGGCGGTGAAGAAGTGGATCTGCGTGTGTCCACTGCGCCGGGCGTACATGGCGAATCCATCGTATTGCGACTTTTGCCCAAAGAGAAAAAAGCCTTCAGCCTGGAAGATCTTGGTTTTGCCCCGGACCACTTCCAGCAGCTCGGACGCCTGATCCACGAACCCCATGGCATCATTCTGGTCACAGGCCCCACAGGTTCTGGTAAATCCACAACCTTGTACGCGGCTCTTGAAACCATCAATGATAAATCCACAAAGATCATTACTGTAGAAGATCCGGTTGAATTTCAGTTGGATGGCATTACGCAGCTTCAAACCCACGCGGAAATCGGTTATACATTCGCCCGGGCGTTACGCTCGATTCTGCGTCAGGACCCCGATGTCGTCATGATCGGTGAAATTCGAGACAAGGAAACCGCAGAAATTGCCGTCCAGGCCTCGCTGACCGGACATATGGTTCTATCCACCTTGCATACCAATGATGCGGTAAGCGCCTTTACGCGGCTCATAGATATGGGTATTGAACCTTTTCTTGTGGCAACCCCCGTACGTGCGGTAATGGCACAGCGACTTGTCCGCCGCCTGTGCAGCAAATGCTCACAACCTGCAAAGGCACTTCCGGAAATGGAAAAAATCGTGCAGCGTTTTCTTCCTGAAGATCGCCGCAACGAACCGGGGAACTGGATGCAGCCCAAGGGCTGCCCCGCATGCCAGGGAACCGGCTACCAGGGACGAATCGGCATTTATGAGCTGGTGGAAGTCACTCCGGAAATTCAGGAGTTGATTCTTACTGGTGGAACGACCAACGAAATGCGCAGGATCGCTAAAAAAACGAGCAGAATGTTGCGCGACGACGGTTTGCTCAAGGCTTGGGAAGGACTCACTAGCGTAGATGAAGTCCTCAGAGTTACTGCAGAATAGGCTCAACCACTCGACGTATGACACGATACTTTCTTCTCAAACGACTTGACCTGTTTCGGATCAGCGTCCGTCAGGTATTGCGGAAACGCAGAAGCAACCTTGGAATCCTGCTTTCCATTGCTCTGGGCATGGCGGGAGTCATCCTCATTCTGACCATGGGTGATAAAGTCAAACTTACCTTGAACGAGGACCTCGAGCTTCTGGGAGGCGCAACCGTGGTCAAGTTCTGGTACCAGCAAGGCTTATCCGCGGATGAACGCATCCAGGAACCCATAGGCATAACACAGGAAAGCGGTGATGCCGTACGCCAGATTCCAGGTGTGGCCTCCGTGAGTATTCTGACTATGGCGTCCGGCCATACCACTTGGGAAGAGCACGAAATTTCCGACTATACTCTCCTGGGCATCGACCAGTACTATTGGGATGTAATCACCGTTAAAGCGATCAGAGGTTCTTTTTTTGGCGACAACGTAGTCGAAGAACGCGAACGAGTCTGCGTCCTTGGCGAAGAGCTGGCAAAAAAGATTTTCGGAACAATCGACGTTGTTGGCACTTATATGCCTATTCGCCGTTCGTTATACCGCATTACGGGCATACTTGGCGGCGCCAATGCCGGAGACCGGGCCAATTGCGCTTACATTCCTTTTACAACCATCAACGACAGGATTGAAACGGTCTTTCCCACCCGTATGTACGTACGTTGTAAAACCTGGGACGATGTCCCCCGAGTTGTGAAAGTCGCCCCACAGGTGATTATCGACACCCAGGGACCTGGAGACTTACGGATGGATGTCCCCTGGGGGCCACTTAAGCACTTGAAACGTATAGTTTTCTGGGTAGAATTGTTTATCATCCTTTCAGTAAGCGCCACCCTGGTCATCGGCGGTTTCGGCATATGGAACGGTATGATGACATCGGTTAAATCCAGAACACGGGAAATCGGCCTGAAAAAAGCTATGGGGGCGGAAGACGGGGATATTCTGTTCCAGTTTCTCACTGAAGCAGTCACTCTCAGCTGCAGTGCAGCGGTGCTAGGAATCATACTGGGACGCGGTGCCATTGCTGGGGCCTGCTGGCTGCTCGATACGCAGGCTTCGGAATCTCTTTTCCTCACCTACTCTCTGCTAAGTCTGGGATTTTCGCTATTTCTCGGCATTGTCGCGGGCTTTTATCCCGCTTTGCAGGCAAGTCACATGGAAGTTGTTTCAGCCATTCGCTACGAATGACGTTACGATCAGATACAGATGCGAATTCCGGGGCTTTGCGTTTCGCTTGAGTTTTCTGCCGGGTGCATTACCGGTCCGATGCGAAAAACCGTGTGAAAACGCTCACCGCAATCCGGGCAAACCATGGCCAATCCGCCTACTCCGGGCGGAATTCGCAGATGACATCCGCACCGTTCACACTTATGAATGCTGCCTGCTACTACCCGTTGTCCACTCATCGTGTTAACTCCCTACAAATTTGCAGCTCCAATGCAACAGTAGCCAGTTTGTTGACATTTTTGCCTGTTGGAAGACACGATGCAATTCCGGTACCAAGCCCCCTTCCGCACTACTGATAACATCCTGTAATAATAAAGATTAAAAATATATTACATTGATAATTTCTCCTAATTTCGTCCACTTTTTCCTTTCCCGAGGGAAATTTTTACTCGTACTGCCAACAAAGTGTGATCTGAGCCGACAACAGATTAGAATCGAGTTGAAAAAATGACGATTGGAAGAGATTTAAAACGCGGATTCAATTTTGCGGGGTTTGCGCAGTAAAAAACCAAAAAAACCGCCGCATGCTCCGCCCAGAAGATGGGCAAACTGTGATATGGAATCTTCTCTGAAGGAGGCAATAAGCTCCTGCCCGAGAAACAACAGGGTAACAAGAATAAACGTCAGCGGGATATCACCCTGCGCGCTGTTTGCAGTGGCGCCGAGCAAAATAAGCATAAAGACTATGCCACTTGCCCCCATCAAGCCCGAATTGAATAATAACGCATTGCTGACACCGGTAATCAGCGCTGTGATCCCAATCAGCACGAGAAGTACCCTTGAGCCGTATTTTTCCTCCACCAAAGGCCCGAGTAGAAGAATTAATGTGAGATTGGAGAGCAAATGATTCCAGTTTGCATGCCCCAGGCAATGTGTGAGTAGGCCTATCAAGGTCCAGGGGTGTGAAAAAGACAGTACGGGTGAAGCGGAAAAAAATTGCACCTGAAAGTTTGGAATACCAATCCCAAGCAGCCAGATCGCCACGCATGCTAAAGAAAACGTCAGAATCACTGGAGAGTTATACGTCAGGCGGACGGCATTTTTTTTAGGGGGTGTCATTTGATCAACTCAACCAAACCTGTGGTCAATGGTAAGGTTGCTACAGCAAAAAGTGTCTGTATAGTGATGACTTTGGCCATGAGTTGTTCATCTCCACCAAGCTGGCGTGCCAGAATAAACGACGAAACCGAAGCGGGAAGCGAAGCGAAAAGTACTGCCACCACCGCTGCGGTTCCGGTCACATGATATAATACACAAGCTAGCGCGGTGACAGCTGGCAATAATAGCAGCTTGAACAGACTGGAGACGGCAACACCAAACAAATTTTCATGTATAGAACGAAACTGCAGCCCGGCTCCAACCGAGAGCAACCCCAGCGGCAAGGCGGCTCTGCCCAGAAGCCGAATCACCTCGAAAACCATGGCGGGCAGTTCGATCCCACTGAAATTCAGCAAAAAGCCAATAGCACATCCAATAATCAGGGGATTCTTGATTATTTCCAACAGGGTTGAACTCAATCCCCGTTGTTCGCGTGTTCCGAAGTGGGCAACCACAGGGACACAAAGCAAATTTACAAGGGGTACCATGCTGATGATCGCAATAGCTGCCAGCGTTAGCCCTTCAGGTCCGGCCAAAGCCACAGCGCCGGCTATTCCCACATAGGTGTTTGGACGAATGCAACCTTGAAAAAACGACGTAAAAGCGGCATCGGTCAACGGCAAGCGCGTACGCAGAAAAAGGCCGATGGTGCTGATGGTGATAATACCGGTAAGTAACGAGCCGGCCATGGGCAAAGCGGGAAGATGTCCAAAATCGGCCATGGCCAGGTTTGCCACAAGCAGACAGGGGAAAAAAATATAATAGGTTGCTCGTTCCACCTCGGTCCAGAACTCTTGAGACAACAGTTGTGTCCTGCGAAGAAGATAGCCCAAAAAAATAATGAGGAACAACGGAAGGAGTACGTTCACTTGCTGCTCGCTGGCTTATGGTTTGTTCTGGTTCGTCGTACGTTGAACACTTTTCAGGGATAGTCTGTTTTCTTTTTCAGAACGCCATGCTTGCATAATAATACAAAATGGTAATGACAAGTACGCTGGCTGCCCGTAGAGTTTGATTATAGACAATCAATTTAAAGGCAATTTGCGGCCGAAAAATACCCGCATAATAGGGAAATTGATGTCGAAACGCCCGTATGGGGCTGGAAAGAATATTGCCCACAAGCAGAGCCAGAATGACTTCCCTTGCCCCAAGATCCCCTTTCTGCAGCAGAGCGCCGGCCGCGGCCAGACCGGCGGTAAACTCAGCAGCTACATGAAAAACGACAATTCCCAATGCCTCTGGTGATAGAAACGATAAAAATCCCACATGATCCGCAAGAAAGTTATTGAGCATTTTAAATATGCCCACCCGGTTTAAAATAAAAATCAGTATATAAATCGGTACGGTGAATAATATTATTTTTTTTATGCGTAATTTGAAACGTTTCCAGGATGTTTTAAGTGCTTCACGCCAGCTTCGAGATTTTTTTTCATTTAAGACACAAGTAACACATTGTTCCGGGGGAGCTGGTAAAAGAATTCTTCCAATAATTACCGTACAGCCCGTACGGAGTAGCGCTGCGCCGAGTGTTAGAGAAACATAAACCGCTGCAGCGCTCCCGAGAAAGGGAAGTGTGATGAAAAAAACCGTAGGCAAATGAAGAAAATAGGTGGGCAAGCTATTGAACAGATTGGATAAAACCAATTCCTTGGTCGATAGTTTACCTTTTTCGAAATATTCTGCGAGCATGGAGTTGGCACTGACGCCGGAAAAAAAAGCCATGGAAAAACTGGCGCCGCTCACGTCCTGCAGATGGCTGAGTCGCGTAAGAGGAGTTGCGAAGCGGGCCATAGTATGCGTCCAGTTAAGTGCTTCAATGAGATTGGCTATCATCAGCCCGAGAGAAACAAAAAAAAGCAAACGAATAAGAGGCCATAACAGGCCATTCCAGATTAAATCGAATTCCACGAACTATCCTTAATATCGGAATAAAGCCGAAAAAATGGCCCCCCCGCAGGAGGGAAAAGATAAAAAAGCGCGTCAGGCTGGAGTTACGACTAAATTTAAAACAAAGCAAGAAAACAAAAAATTGAGCTCGGAATGGCTAAAATTATTGAATAAAAACCGGATGCCCATGATACGTCTGAGTATTCAGAACGCCAGACCCCCACAAGCATCCGGCCTTTATAACGGCATTAGGACCAGTAGAGAGTACCAAATTGCCTACGATGTATACAGTTCAGCATATACTCTGCCAATCCGAAGTTTTTCCCCTGGAGAACAACAACAGTTTAAAGTTCTTGAAGAATCCAGACAGCACGACCATAAATACAATCCTGGCGTTTATCAACAGGAAGATATTGTTCGGGGTGCGCTGAATTTTCCGTCCGCAAAATGTACTGGCTGCCTTGCAGGTCAAGAAAAACCCGCTTGAGCGTCAACCCTTCGTAAGGGATGTAAATCATGTACAACTCACCGGATTCCACATGTTTTTTCGAAGTATCCACTCCGATGTAGGCTCCTTTCTTCACGAGAGGTTCCATGCTCGTAGCGCCCATTTTAATGACCTGAATGGAAGTCTTCGCATAGCTTTGCGGAACGTTAAGCTTACCAATCGGAACTGGCGCCCAGTTGGAGGGCTCTTCACCTTCAACTTGCATGGAATGCACAGTGACAACGGTTCCCTTGTTTTCTGCCCCGGCATAGTCCCCGAGCTGCGCCATGACTCCAGCATCAGCGGGGCCATCGGCTGTGACGTATTCACCATGTTTGTTTTTCAAATACCACGGACCGATGCCCTCTTCCAGCCAGTCCGGATTCAAGCCGAACTTTTTGAATAATTTGAGGTACCACTCTGCAGGGACGGAATCCCGTCTTTTTGCATCTGAAATACTGGATTGTCGAATATCCAGCACCTCTGCAAGCTGTACCTGCGTCCGGGTGTTAATAGCCAACTTAATCCTTTCAAAAACTTGATCAAATGTAGACAATGCTTTTCTCCCTTTTCAATATATAAACCTTTACGAAAAAACTTCAGCAATAAGCCAAAGCGGTTAACTAATCCTTGACATAATCCGTTATGGGCAATAAAAGATCAGGTCAGATTAAACAATATATATAGTTAAGCTATTTTTCATTGAATTTTAGTTACCCATAATCAAGATGAAATCCCGCTATGCCCGTTTAAAATCCTGGTTGGCACTTCATGGCGTATCGCAAAAAGTTCTGGCCGACTCGATGGGGATCACTCCTTCCATGATATCGAAAATCATCAAAGGAGAACGCGCTCCGAAAAACCGTTTGGATCAACTAGTGGCCTTAGGCATCCCTGCTGAACTCCTGCCGAAAGCGTCCGGCCCTGTTGGCCGTCCTCAAAAAAATAAGCTCCCGCAATAACTGCACCTTCCATTATCAAATACCGTCACATCAGTTTATTTCTTCCCATCATACCATAGCCTGTCAAATTTGGGCTAGTTTTTTTTATTACATTCATAGAAATGTACGCATTTGGATGCAAACTTTGAATTACCGTTTACAAGCGACACTAACTAGAAGGTTTGGAGGTATCAGAAATTATATACAAAAAATATGCCAATTATCTCAACAACATTCGATATACTCTAAGCGTTAGCAACCATAATGTATTCTTGACCAAAGAGTACTTAATGTTTCTGCTAACTTATGAATTTGACGCAAATTATGATACACATGTGTAACGCATTTGCGTTACACATGTGACACTTATATGTAACAAGAGGGCATGTAAAGCAATATGGGACTATAGGTATTTTTGGCGTTCTAAGCTATATTTACTTATTTGATATAGCGAAGAAAACGATTTTCAGGAGTTAATATTATTCGTGTGTTGTCCTGGAATCCTGCTTCGTAGGCGTCCAAACTGCGCTTGAAAGCATAGAAATCAGGGGACTGACTAACTGCCTCGGCATATATTTTTGTAGCCTGGGCATCTCCTTCACCACGTACTTCACTGGCTTGTTTCTTAGCTTCTGCCAGGATAACAGCGCGCTCCTTATCAGCGCCAGATTTAATAACGGACGCGCGCTCCTGTCCTTCCGAGCGATATTTCATCGCCTGGCGTTCCCGTTCCGCCCGCATTCTATTGAAAATCGCTTTTTCGTTTTCCGGAGGCAAATCCGTCCGCTTAATGCGAACATCTACAACCTGGATTCCGAATTCCTGAATCAACTCAGAAGACTTTTTAGTCACCTTGGACATAATTTCCGCACGTTTGGTGGAAACAATTTCAGTCAGCGTATACCGCCCGAGGGCTACGCGTAGCTGCGAATAGATGATATCATCAAGGCGAGCCTGCGCACGGGGAATGGTCTGAACAGTACGGTAAAACCGTAAGGGGTTAACAATCCGCCATTTTGAATAATTGTCGACTACCAGATTCTTTTTGTCACTGGTGAGTACTTCCGCAGGTTCGGCGTCGTATTCCAACAGGCGGGAATCAAAATAAATGACATTCTGCACAAAGGGAATTTTGAAATGAAGACCTGGGCCTCTTGGTTCCCCAACAGGTTTTCCAAGTTGCAGAATAATGGCCTTTTGCGTCTGGTAGACCGTAAAAAAAGCCTGCGAGCCACCAATCAGCAACACAAAAATCAATATGAGCAGAGGGGCGGTTTTTTTCATGATTATTCTCCTCCCTCTTTAATCTTCTTTTGTAATCCATCCTTGTTACCGGACGACGAGGTCGATTTGTTCATTCCGTTTACCGGTCCAAGGGGGAGAAAGGGCAAGGCCCCTTTCAGCGCATCATCACTCAACACCAGTTTTTCCAGATTTGGATTGGCAAAGATTTTTTCCATAGTCTCCAGATAGAGGCGCTCACGGGTAACATCTTTGGCTTGATTGTATTCCTTCAGAATGGACAGAAAACGTGCGGCTTCACCCTGGGCGCTGAGAACCTTCGTTTCTTTATATGCTTCAGCCTGGTTGACTACTTTGGCTGCAGAGCCTCGCGCACGGGGCAGGAGGTCATTGCGATAAGCCTCAGCCTGATTAATGATCTTGCTTTTATCTTCCCGCGCACTCGCGACATCTTTAAAAGCTTCAACGACTTCCTTGGGAGGATGCACATCCTGCAATTGTACGGCAACGACACGGACGCCGGCGTCGTACATTTGCAACATGCCTTGCAACAGTTCTCGAGTGCCGTTTTGAATCTCCAGCTTGCCGGTGGTCAAAACCGAGTCGATGTTGTTGTCGCCAACAACTTCACGCATCGCTGCTTCAGCCGCACTTTTCACGGTTTCGGCCTGGTCGCTTACATTGAAGAGAAATTTGACCGGATCTTTGATCTGATACTGAACAATAAACTGAACATCCACGATGTTTTCATCGCCGGTCAGCATCAGTGATTCTTCAGGTACCACGCGAAGTTGGCCCTGTTGAAAGTTTCTCTCTCTACTCAAGCTGCGGAAACCGACCTCAAGTCGCCGGATTTGCGCAACGTCGGGAGTAAGAGCACTTTCTACGGGGAACGGCCAGTGGTAGTGCGGCCCAGGTTCAGTCATACGGTTGAATTCACCGAAACGCATTACCAGACCGACTTCTGCTGGTTCGACGATATAAATGCCTGACAGCAACCACAACAGTAATACGATGACAATAATGAATCGGCCTAAAGGGAAATTGATTCCTTTAAGCTTCTTCAGCCCTTCGCCAAACTGGTCGAATTCGGGCCTGTTCGGGCTGCCGCCACCCTGGCTACCCGATTGCCGCTGCCGCTTCTCTTGTAATTTATCCCAATCCCAATTCATAATCTCATATTAATAGGCCTTTTGCCCGACGTGGTCAAGATCGGCAATAAATCAAAGGCCTGATGTCTACCTTTTTATTTTCCTTCCAAAATGGTATTTAAATCGACTTGCTGACAGATTGCAACAAAAAATTCTACAATACTTAAACATTAATCGTCTTCTCTTAAACTTTTCAGGATATCGATCGCAGTACATTTGTAACGTTATCTTTTTGGAGTTTTTATGAAACCTGTGACGCAAGATGTTTTTAGAGCTTACGATATACGAGGACTGGTTGATTCGGACTTTGATTCCGAATGGGTGCTGGAACTGGGACGAGCCTGCGGAACTTTTTTTAAAAGCAAAGGCTATACGGACGTCATCGTCGGACATGATTGCCGCCATTCTTCCGCAGACTATCAGGATTGTCTCTGCTCCGGCCTCAACAGCACCGGTCTGGATGTCGTCACCCTAGGCATGGTGCCCACGCCGGTGTTTTATTACGCCATTAAAAAACTTAACCGCAAAGCCGGAATCATGGTTACCGCCAGCCACAACCCGCCGGAATATAATGGATTCAAACTCTGGTGCGGGGAGTCTACCATGAGTCCGGAAGAAATACGCCAGGTATGGGAAATCATGCGGGACAAGACATTCGCCATAGGAACAGGCGTATGCTCCGAACATGATGTGCGTCCCAGCTACCTGGAAGAACTCTGTGCGCAAGTCGCTCTCAAAAATTCGCCAAAAGTCGTGGTTGACGGCGGCAATGGCGCTGCAGGTGAGCTTTGCGTCGAACTGCTAGAGCGTGCCGGCGCACAGGTGATCCCGCTCTACTGCGAACCGGATGGCAATTTTCCCAACCATCATCCTGATCCGGTGGTTGAAAAAAACATCCTGCAACTCAAGGCAAAAGTCCGCGAAGCCGGTGCGGACTGTGGATTCGGACTTGATGGCGATGGAGATCGTATCGGCGTAGTTGATGAAAAGGGAAACGTGGTTACGGGCGAGCGTTTAACGGCTATTCTAGCCAGAGAAATTCTTACGCGAAAACCTGGCGCCTTATTCCTGGCTGACGTCAAATGTACACACTTATTATTTAAAGATATCGAAAACCATGGCGGACGTGCGCAAATGGCTGTGACCGGACATTCGTTCATGAAAGCCAAACTTCGCGAAACCGGCGCCGAACTTGCCGGTGAAATGAGCGGCCACCTGTTTTTCAACGATCGTTTTTATGGTGTTGACGACGCCTCTTACGCCGCGTTGCGTATCACTGAAATCCTAGCAGCATCGCCGGACAAACCTTTGTCGGCCTACCTGTCGGATTGGCCTGTCACGGCCGCCACTCCGGAAATTCGCATGGAATGCCCGGAAAATATCAAATTCAAAGTGGTTGAACGGGCCGTTACGTATTTCAAGGAACGCTATCCGGTTATTGATGTCGATGGCGTACGCATCACACTGGAAGACGGATGGGCTCTGTTGCGCGCGTCAAATACGCAGCCGGTTCTGGTGCTGCGTTTCGAAGCGGAAACCAAAGAACGTTTGCAGGAGTTGCAAAATCTTGTAGAACAACCTTTACAATCCTGGATTCGGGAGATGACGCAGAAGCCGGAATGATTCCAGCGGCAATGCCGCTGCATCATGAACTTGCTGACAGCAGGAAGTATTCCGGCGCTGCACTTTTTTTAATTCGTAATTAGGAGTCGTATATGAAAGTGCTTCGCGCAAACAGGATCGAGCGCTGTATTGGCTGTCATTCCTGTTCGTTGGCTTGCGCGCGATTAGTGCATAAGGAAATTTCCTGGCTGCGCGCCGGGATCCATATCAATTCCGTCGGCGGCATGAGTACCGGATTCGAGGCCAAATATTGTCTGGCCTGCGATCCGCCTCCTTGTGCCGACGCCTGTCCGACGCAGGCTTTAGTCCCGAGAAAAGGCGGCGGCGTCATTCCAAAGCTTAAAGCCTGCATCCGTTGCGGCCAATGCGCTCAGGCCTGTCCTGTGGACGCCATTTATCTGGATGCGGAAAACGGGCTGCCTTATGTTTGCATACATTGCGGACGATGTGTGGAATTTTGTCCACATAACTGTTTGACATTAAAAGATAAAGATCTTGCAGACGCAGACTCCGACGATCTGATGGAGGAAAGCGATGCCAGATAATATGACGTTCCGCGTGCTGCACGTGGATATGACTAAAGAAGTTGGCAAAATAATCGACTTCGGCGACCGTGCCGCCCACCTGGGGGGCAGCGGACTAGCCGCGGCGCTGTTCGAGGAATTCGGCGACTTCTCTGCTCCTGCCCTGGATCCCAAACAACCCATTATTTTTGCCGTCGGCCCCCTTACCGGCTATTTTCCGCTGATGAGCAAGGTTGTTTGCGGTTTTAAATCCCCTTATAACGAACAATACACCGAAAGCCATGCCGGCGGTCGTCTGGGTCTGTCCATCCGCTTTGCCGGTCTGGATGCCATCATGTTCACTGGCAAAGCCCGCATTTTGACCTGTATGGAAATAGGCGCACGCGCCATTCGTTTTCATGAGATACCCTACCTTGCCGGACTGGAGGCTCTGGCCTCGGGTAAGTACTTCAGACGATTCGGCAAAAGCGCCTCAGGCCACCGCTCCACCATGCGCATCGGACCTGCCGGAGAAAATCTTTCGGCAATGGCCTGCATCAACGTGGACACCTACCGCCATTTCGGACGTCTCGGCTGCGGCGCGGTGCTTGGCAGCAAAAACATCAAGGCGGTTGTGGTAAAAGGCGATTCCAGCCTGCCCGCACCCGAAGGGAAAGCATACGCGAACTACTTCAAAGAGATTCACCAGCTGCTGACGCAAACCGAAATGATGTCCAAATATTATGACCTCGGCACGCCGGTGAATATGGCGGCGCTCAACGAGCTGAAGGCCTTGCCCTGGAACAACATGCAGACGACTTCCAGCGATAAAATCAAAACATTATCGGGCGAGGTCCTGGCAAATGATCTGCTCCTGCGCCAGGCGGCCTGCTCGGGCTGCCCTGTGGGCTGCATACACATCGGCCTTGTCCGGCAACTCGTCGGCAAAAAGCATGACTACATTTACCGCCAGGTCTCCTACGACCATGAAACCGTCTTTGCACATGGTTCCATGCTCGGCATGAGCAATTCCATGGACATGCTCGCTATTCTGGATGAAACGGAAAAAATGGGACTGGACGGCATCAGCGCAGGCATTGCCCTGGCCTGGGCCACAGAAGCTTTCCAGAAAGGTCTGATCAGCGAGCATGAAACCATCGTTCCCCTGGAATTCGACAATGTCACCAACTACCGGCGGGCCATTTCGCATCTCGGACATATGACCAATGACTTCTACGCCACCCTGGCCCAGGGAACCCTGAAAGCCGCAGAAGTCTACGGAGGGACGGACTTTGCCTGTGTCCTCGGCCAGGAAATGGCAGGATACGGCACAGGTGAAGTATTTTTCGTTTCCCAATCCCAGGGATTTCGGCATTCGCATCTGGACAGCGGAGGGTATTCGTACGACCAAAAGGCCAAAGATAAAAATGTGGATGCCGCAGTTCAATACATGCTGCAGGATGAACACGGCCGGGTCATGCTGACCTGCATGGTCGCCTGCCTTTTCGCACGCGGCGTATACAGCCAGGAAAGGTTGCAGACTGCCCTGGAAAGCACCGGAGACGCATCGCTGGCCGCCGGACTTGAGACCGCGAGTGAAAACATTCGCCGTAAGCGCTGGCAGTTGAAATTCCGCTGCGGCTATAAGCCTGAAGATGTACAGATTCCCAAACGTTATTCGGAAATTACCACCTGGAAAGGCCCCATCGACAAAGAGTACATGGACAACATCCGCAGTACTTATATTCAAGCCGTAAAAGAGCTGGCAAAAGCCTGATCCTCCGGCTGGCTGGCGATGACGTCGTGTTCGTTACCGCCAGCCAGCCGAAACAAGAGTATTTACTCAGAGGCGCCGTCAAACCCGGATGGAAAATCATCTCCCTGCAAATTTGTATCCGCAGGAACAGCCGTCCCGTTGACGTCCGCAGGCGTATCCTCGGGAAGGTTCGGATACGTACGTAAATTCTGGTCCGTATTGCTCATACCCTGCGGAATGGCAGGTCGGGAATTTACTGTTTCTCTGGCGGAATGGCGTCTTTTGATGTCCTCAAAGCCGGTAAGATACGCGCCGAACACCCAGCCGTATTGTTTTCTTGGGGTCAGAATCTGAATCCAGTCCCCATCTCGGCCGACAATTTGTACCATACTGCCCTTGGACAGCACCGTAAGAATTTCCCCTTGGTTGCTTGGAGATCTGCGAACATTCAACGCGTCCGCGGTTACCTTTTCCACCCGATAGGTCGGCTGATCCGGAGGAAGTAGCGGGAGGGGCGGCGGCATCTGCGGTTGGCAGGCTCCGAGCAGCATGAACAGCCCCGCCATCAAAAACAGTGTTCCTTTCCAGATCCGTCTGCTCAATTTCTCCATGTAATCCTCCAAACTGGACCCCGAATAGACGAGGGATCGCATCTTTTTGAAGGCTAACCTTAGCTTATCCTGGCACGAGGAGCAAATCAGCGGCCGGGCTTATGTAAAAAGGCCGTTACCTCTTCGGTGAGCTTTACATTTCCCGAATGACTGAAGTAAATTTCTATCATGATACATTCGCTTTTCACCTCAATCAAAAGTCTGATCGCCGGAGCAGTCATTCTGGCGATGGTATTGCTCTGTCCGGTCATGGGGCATGCGTCCCTGGCTGATGCGCCCGGAACATTGGCAGAGCGCAACTTTCAAACCGGACTTCAGGCCCTGCAAAACGGCGATTACCGGGTCGGTTTTGAAATTCTTGCTCCACTGGCAAGGCAAGGGGACAAACGCGCTCAATACTGCATCGGGCTGCTTTACGCGCAGGGCAATTATCTGCCTCAGGACTTTGTAAAAGCCAGAGAATGGTACAGGCTTGCCGCCGAACAAGGTCATACCAACGCGCAAAATAATCTGGGGCTGCTGCTCAAACAGGGACTCGGCGGTCAGCAGGACATGGTGCAGGCTTTCATGTGGTTCGACATTGCCGCAAAGCATGGCAATATCAATGCGTTGCGCAATAGGGAAAATGCCAAGGAACTGCTGGCGCCTGATCAGCTTGCGTTTGCGCAAAATCTGGCCTCAAGCTGGCATCCGGGAGCTACCGCGTCTCCAACTCCGGAAATCCCGCAGATTGAGTCTTCCCCCCTGCCCGATTCCATGCAGACCGTACAACCCGGGTACACTCCTGGCGACGGCCTGACGTTCGAGCAGCTCGTTACAGCAAAAACACTGCGTGCTGCCCTGCCCTCATTGCCCGAAACTGCGGATCCGCAACGTACCAGTGCCAATGCCGTTCTTGCTGTGAATCTTTATGACCGTCTGGTGGAATACGCCCCGCTTCCGGATGGTTCGACGTCCGTTGTTCCAGGGCTGGCGGCAAAGTGGGACATTTCAGACAACGGTAAAAGCTATACGTTTACGCTTCATGACAATATCCGTTTTCATGACGGCGACATGCTCACCGCTCAGGACGTGGTTTTCACTTTCAATCGCCTTATGAATCCCGCCACCGGCTCCTACAACGCGCGTCTTTTTACAAATATCATAAGCGTCAGCGTTGCAGGCAACCGCACCGTACGCATTACGCTGAAAACTCCCTATGCCCCGTTGCTCTCTCTCTTGGCCACGCCCTGGGCTTCCATACTGAACGAATCCTTTGTCAAACCTCTTGGAGACGCCTACGGACGCAGTCCGGCTACAACCTGCGGCAGCGGCCCATTTGTACTGGCACGCTTATCCGTACGCAAAGGAGCCTTACTGCGTACGTATTCTGACTATTTTCGCGGGCCCGCCCAAATAGACGGCGTCTTTCTCAATATTCAAAACCGTACGCGCGAATTAAAACAGCTGTTCACGGATGGTCGTCTGGATCTGTTGGATACGGCTGCATTTCCAGAACTTCTTTCCTATTTTCGCAATTTCCAGACCTGGAAAGATCGCATCATGACGGTTGACCATATGGCGCTGCTTTTTGTGACCCTGAATCAGAAGCTGAAACCTTTCAACGACATCCGGGTCCGGCAGGCTTTTTTGCATGCTATCGACCGCAACCGTCTCCTGGCTCTGCTTTTCCGCGGGCAGGGGAAGATGGTCAATGGCGTATTGCCCAACGGCATGCTTTGTACTCCAGGAAATGCGCCGGACATAACCTATGATCCGCAACGTGCCCGCGAACTGTTGCAAGAAGCCGGGGCTCTGTCCGCTGAACTGACGCTCGTCCAGGTCAATCAATGGAACAAAATCATGGCCAGTATGAACACCCAAATAAAGGCCATGGCCGAGCAGGCCGGGTTCGCGGTCCATATCGTTTCCATGGACGAAAGCGCTTTTTTCGAACTGCGCAACAGTGGCGACGCGCCCGCATACGCGCAGCTTTGGGAAGCGGATTTCAATGATCCTGACACATTTTTTACGCCTTTTTTTACCGATCCAGGAACCCGCCGAAACTCTATCAATTTTTCCGATAAAAACGCCATCCGCCTGATCGACACCGCCCGGACGCTCTCAAATCCGGACGCGCGTTGCAAAACCTACCGGGAGCTTGATAGACTGATAGTCGAAAAGGATGCCGCCTGGCTTCCCCTGTTCAGTCCCGCCCATGCTTTTATTCTGGGCCGGCGTATTGCCCATGTGCCGCGCGCCTGGAATGGGGGCAGCGCAATACCCTACTACGCCGTTAGGCTGGCTGAAGTTCCGGAACCTTCTGAGCCTCCTTCCGAAACACATACGCAGCCAAAGGACACAAAAAACTGATGCCAATAAGAAAGCCGCCCGAGGGCGGCTTTTACAATTAGTATGGACTGAATCAGCAATACTGCGGCCAGCAGATCATAGTATTACCGACACCGTCTGGTAAAAGGCGACAGCAAGTACGTAAGCTATGGCCGTGTTGAAACAGATTGAAAAAAAGGCCCATTTCCAGGAAGATTCACGGGCCATGGCCACTACAGTGATAAAACAGGGCGCGTAAAGCAACACGAAAACGATAAGGCTCAATGCCGTAGCGACACTCCATTGCGGGTCTTTTGCCAGACGATCGGACAGCGTGTTGGATTCGTCCGGGTCGACATCCCCCAAAGAAAAGGCTGTTCCCAATGAGGATACAATAACCTCTTTGGCGGCCACACCGCCCAGCAGCGCAATATTGACGCGCCAGTCAAAACCTGCGGGACTGGTGATGGGTTCAATCAACGATCCCACGCGTCCGGCTATGGAGTTTCGTAACGTTTCCTCAGCTTCCCTGTTGTCGATTTTGGCCAGTTCGGCTTCGCGGGCTTCGCCGGTTGCCGTTATCTGAGCACGTTGATTTTCAAAAGATGCAAGCTGTTCGTCAGGAAGACCCGGAAAAGTCATGGCGGCCCAGAGCAGAATCGAAATGGCCAGGATAACCGTACCGGCCTTCCTGATGTACTGCCAGGTCCGTTCCCAGGTATGAATCATAAGCCCGCGAAGAGTGGGCAAGCGGTAAGGCGGCAGCTCCATGACAAATGGAGTGGGCTCCCCTTTGAGCAACGTACGCCGCAATACAAGAGAAACCAGTAAGGCGGTCGCCCAGGCTCCCAAGGTGATCAGAAACATGACCTGAGCTTCTTCACCCGGGAAAAAAGCGGCAGCGAGCAGCACAAATACAGGAACTTTCGCACCACAGGCCATAAAAGGCGCTGTAAGCAGCGTCGCCAGTTTCTCTTTCGGACTGCGCAGGGTACGGGTTGCCATCACCCCTGGCACGGCGCAACCGCCGGGCAATCCGCCCGAGACGAGAAAAGGCATGACCGAGCAGCCGTGAAGACCGAAAATACGCAAAACTCTGTCGAGCATATACGCGATACGAGCCATATAGCCCGCGTCTTCCAAAAAAGTCAGAGCCAGGAACATGATAACGATGAGCGGCACAAAGCCCATGACGCCGCCGACTCCGTCAATGACCCCGGAAACAACCAATGAACGGAGAAAGCCATCCGGCAAGAGGCTCTCGGCAGTTTCTCCCAGAAAACCAAACAGATCTTCCACCCAGCCCATGGGTATGTCGCCAATGGTGAAGGTTGCGTAAAACACCCCGTAAAGGACTGCGAGCATGATTAATGGTCCAAAAAATCTATGCGTCAGGACCATGTCCAGCTTGTCGCTGAATTCCAGACGGTCTTCCTGACCGGCCAGGATTTTCCGTTCAAGTACCCCTTGCTTGAGAATGCCTTTGATAAAACCGTATCGATAGTCGGCGATAATCGCTTCCGGATAGGTCTGCAGCGTCTGCTCACAATGTTTGGCCACACGACCGGTAATCATTTCCAGTTTATTGGAAAGCCGTGAATCTTTTCGCCAGCCGGTTTTAATAATTTCTTCATCGCCTTCCAGGTATTTCAGGGCAACCCAGCGGGCCGGATAGGAATCCGTGAGAAAATTCTTTTCCTTAATCATGGGCACCATTTCTTCCAGTGCCGCGTCCAGGTCGGGGCTATAGGAAATAACCAGCGGTTCGGTGGCATCCTTCGTGCGCAGTGCGTGGCGAATAGCCAATTCCTCGAGTTCTTTTTTTCCTTTTCCTTTTCTGGCAATGGTCTCCACAACAGGAACGCCCAGCAGACTCGAAAGTTTTCCGCTGTCTATGATCAATCCTTTGCGTCTGGCATCATCCATCATGTTCAACGCCAGCACTATTGGAATACCGAGTTCCATGAACTGCACCGTCAGATACAGGCTGCGTTCCAATGCGGTAGCGTCTACAACCTGAACCACAACCTGCGGGCGTTCTACCGGATCTTCCGTCATCAGCGCATCACGCGCGACCACTTCTTCGGGCGTATAGGAAGTTAAAGAATAACATCCGGGCAAATCCAGGATATGCACCTCGGTATCCTGATAGGAAAAGATGCCCTCCTTGCGCTCCACGGTAACGCCGGGATAATTTCCCACCCGTTGCCGCGAGCCGGTCAGCAAGTTGAAGAGAGTCGTCTTGCCGGAATTCGGATTACCCGCCAGGGCCAGATGCACCGTATTCATTGCGCACCTCCCAATCCTGCTTCTTCGCTATCAATATTTTTCAGCGACAGCAGCCGCTCTTTACCAACAGACATTTTCCAGACGTCAGTTTTTGCCATGCATGATTCCCATGGCTTGTTTACCACTCTAATACATCCGCACATCTGCATCCTGATCTACTCCTCTGTTACGATCTGCTACTCTTTTTTGGCGTATTCCTGCTCAAAAGCTGAAACCAGTTGGCCGGGTGTGAACCAAAAAACTCAGTCGATCCTGTGTGATTATGGGCTGGTTGGCGCTAGCGGGATCATAATTAAAGCACCCGCGCTTAAAATATACTATCAAAGTAGGAATTATGAGCATTTTCCAAAAATTTCATGTAACGAATCCCGAAAACAAACGCTTAACCCTGCTGACAAATGAATAAAAAGGACAAGTTTTAGATGAAAAACGCTCTGTCTCAAATTGCTGCAGCACCCCCAAAATAGTGATAGTGATTCTCAAAGTCAACTTTTTTTGACTAATTTAAGACCTTACTTCTCAACTAATCCACTCTCGCAAGTTAATGACCTTCACACTAACTATCTCTACATACAACTAAAAATTAATTGATGTGTCTTTAAGGTACATACATGCGCAAAAAATTCCCGAATGCTTAAGTCGGATTATTTTTCAATTCTGCACATTTTTTAGTTGAAATTGATTATCATATTCTTTAGGATCTGGCCGTTGCTTCTAAGAGGTAACCGTTTGAGAGTGCTTAAGCTAAATCTAACAGGCTTAATTTATAAACAATCAAGCTTACCCGAAATCCTAATGCGACTTACGCCTAGAAAAAAGAGCCCTCCGAATTCGTAATGCATCGTGGCCATTTCTGACGTGAAGCCAGTGTGCGTCATCGGGAAAAGCCTTTGCTTCGTCTGAAGGGCAGTTGCCGCCTGGCAACTTTTTCAACAATTATTGCTCTTACAAGCTTTCACAAGGAGAAAACCATGGGAATTCCACTGCGTAAAATGAGAAGCCACCAATGCGGAAAAATCAAAGCCGTGCAGGCAAGCGGAGAACTGGGACGGCGCATTCGCGATATGGGCCTGATTCCTGGGACGGAATTCATGGTGGTGGGGCGCGCCCCTTTGAGAGATCCCGTGGCTCTGCGTATGAAAGGGTACACCCTCACTCTGCGCAACAGTGAGGCCGACTTTCTGGTTGTTGTCCCGGAGGGTGCGTAATATGGGGAATGATATTTTTGTCGCGGTCTCCGGCCAGCCCAACTGCGGCAAGTCCACCATGTTCAATGCAATTACAGGTGCTACTGCCCGTGTTGGAAACTACCCGGGTATCACCGTAGATCGGACTGAAGGGTATTATAAGAAAAACGGCACGAGCATGCATCTGGTGGATTTGCCCGGCACCTATTCTTTGACATCCTATTCCATGGAAGAAGTGGTCGCCCGCGATGTCATCGTGGATGAAAAGCCCGAAGTGGTCATAAACATGCTCGATGCCACCTCTTTGGAAAGAAGTCTGTATCTGGCGATTCAGTTCATGGAAATCGGCGTGCCTGTAGTGCTCGGGCTGAACATGATGGATGAGGTCAAAAAAAAGGGCATCAAGATCGACTCCGCCGCCTTATCCAAAGTATTGGGAGTACCTGTCATTGAGTGCGTCGCCCGCCGCTCCATTGGAACCTATGAATTGATGGATGCGGTAATGAGCGTCCACGAAAAACGCAAAGGCAAATGGCAGCCGCTCAGAATATCCTATGGCCATGATCTGGATCCGGTCATTGAAGAAATGTCTCAATTCATAAACGAAAAACAGTTCATGACCGATAAATATGAACCGCGCTGGCTGGCCATAAAATATCTGGAAGAAGACGAAATCGTCATTGCCAAAGGCGAAGAAAACGCTCCAGATGTTTCGGCTCAACTAAAAGCTATGGTCTCCAAGGCCGCAGCACATATCAAAAGCACATTTGATACCTACCCGGAAGCCATCCTGGCCGACTATCGCTACGGATTCATCAGTTCCATCCTCAAACAGGGTGTCATCAGCCGCGAGGATAATCTGCGCTTTGATACGTCCGACAAGATAGACCGGATTCTGACTCATAAGCTGCTCGGGCCGATTATCATGGTCGGCGTAATGCTGGCCATGTTTTACATTACCTTTACCCTGGGAGCGATCCCCCAGGGATGGGTTGAGGACGGTTTTGCCTGGCTGTCTTCGATGTTCAACGAATTCCTGGCTGACGGACTACTCAAATCCATGCTGGTCTCCGGCGTCATCGACGGCGTGGGAGCAGTCATGGGATTCACTCCTCTGATTCTTATCATGTTCGCCATGCTCGTTTTTCTGGAAGACCTGGGATACATGGCGCGCGTCGCCTATATGGTGGACAGAGTACTGCGTATGTTCGGGCTCCACGGCATGTCCATCATGCCTCTGATTATGTCCGGCGGAATGCCCGGCGGTTGCGCCGTACCGGGCGTCATGGCAGCTCGCACCCTGCGCAGTCCGAAAGAACGTATCGCCACGCTTCTGGTCGCTCCTTTCATGGTCTGCGGTGCGAAAACCACTGCTTTCATCATGCTGGTCGCTGCCTTTTATCCTGACAACGCCACCAGCGTCATGTTTCTTATTGTTTGTATTTCCTGGGCATTGGCACTGGTTGCCGCCCGATTGCTGCGCTGGACTCTGCTCAAGGGCGCATCCACACCCTTTGTCATGGAGTTGCCCCCGTACCGCTTGCCCACCTTGCATGGTGTGGCAATTCACACCTGGGATCGCGTCTGGCAGTACATCAAAAAAGCCGGAACAGTAATTCTGGCCATTTCCATCATCATGTGGGCGCTCCTGACCTTTCCGCAGTTGCCCCAGGAACAGGCCGGCGTATTCGAGACACAACGTACGGCAGCCGGCGAACTGAGCGGAGACGCCAAGGAAGAAGCCCTGGCCAAAATCGATGGAGCCGAAGCCGAAGCCGCGCTGAAGTATTCCTTTGCCGGAAGAATCAGCGAAACCATTTCTCCGGTGACCAAACTCGCCGGTTTTCCCTGGCAGGCGGATATCGCGTTCATCGGCGCGTTCGCAGCAAAAGAAGTCTTTGTCTCCACCATGTCCACCGCCTATTCCCTTGGGGAAGAAGATCCGGAAGAAGCCGCCGGTCTGAGCGAGCGTATTGCGGCGGATCCGGCCTGGACCCCTGCTGCCGTCTGGAGCGTGTTCGTTTTCATGCTGGTCTACGTGCCTTGCATGGTCACAGTGGCGGTCATTGTTCGCGAATCCAACTGGAAATGGGCGCTATTTTCCGTGTTTGGCTCATTGACCTTTGGCTACGTGCTTTCCGTGGCCATCTACCAGATAGGAACGGCCTTGGGATATTAAAACGTATTAACCTTGAAAAGGTTTAGACGCTCTTATGCATTTTCCTGAAACATTTGAAAAAAGTTTCAGAAATGAGCCTTGCTTCAAGGCGAAAATGCGCTAAACCTCGATTCCTCCCTTATTCAGTCCAGATAAAAGCGGGTGCTCTTAATTGGGAGCATCCGCTTTTTAGATGGATGTTTGCAGGTTGATCATGCTGCTAAGATCTGGCCGAACTTGACAGGCGTCATGTCCGGGGCCAAAGTCAAACAATCCTATCAACAAGCTCGCAATCATTACGTGAACTATACTGCTCAACTTATCGCCCCGGACAACTTGTTTCGTCTGTTTTCTTTGGGCCTGACCGTCCTGTTGAGCTTGCTGTGCCTGCCGTCCGGACCTTTTTCCTGGTTGAGCTTTATGCTGCTCGTACCGTTCGGTCTGTGCCTACGTGGTTTGAAACCATATCACGGGTGCGTCTGGGGACTGGCCTTTGGTACGTGCATCTGGGCTACCGCTTCCTGGTGGATGCGCAACGCCTTTGCCGCCATGCTGCACCTGCCGGAAATCTCGGCCTGGGCCATGGCAGGTCTCTTCTGGCTCTACATGGGGTTGCCATACGCGGCCTTTGGATGGATTTACGCCAGGCTGGCGCAAAGCAACAGACATCCGGCCCCCTTGATGGGTGCCGCTCTGCTCACGCTGCTGGTCGCCGTTCGTACGAGTCTTGGTCCGGCGACAATCCATCAGGGGCTGGCGTCATGGCCTTATCTGGTTCAAACCGCGGATATCGGCGGTCGCCATCTGGTACTTTTCCTGCTGGTACTGGGAAACTTTCTTCTGGTTGAAACATGCGTACAGCGGACAAAACCTTTGATCGCGGGAAAATATCTGCTGACATTTTTTCTGCTTCTTGGGGGTATTCTCGGATACGGAGCCTTGCGGCTGGAATGGCTGCACAAGCAGCAACAACAAGCAGGCGATGCGGATTCCATAAGTGTAACAAGCCTCCAGCCTATGATCGAAACACTATCCGGATCTGCGGACAACACCCCATCCGAATTGACTGCAACGGTGTCCGGACTTGTTACCTTGACCCGTGAAGCCTGGCAGAATTTCCCTGCCGCCGACCTTGTGCTTTGGCCGGAGATACCGCGAGAATTGCCCTGTGATTGTCAAGAATTCAAAGCTCGGGGGATCCATGACGCCGCGTCGGATTATGGCTCGCCGATTCTGCTCAGTTGTACGGAATTTCCGGATACTGCAGGTAAATATAATGCCGCATGGGCAATCCGCCCCAACGCCGGCTGCGGGATGGCCTATCAAAAAATCGAACTGGTGCCCTTCGGCGAATTCATCCCCTTTGAGCGATGGTACCGGGAACTGATACCGGGAAACGCTGGCACCGATTTTTATATGCCCGGCCGGCAGATACGCCTGTTGCAGCTCCGATCCGGCAAGCGTATTTTACCCCTTATCTGCTATGAAAGCGGTTTCCCGGCTCTTCTGCGCGAAGGCCTGCGCCAGGGAGCAGACCTTGTTGCCGTGCTGTCTGATGATATCTGGTTCGCGTCCGCCAAGGCCGAAACCATGCACCTGGACATGACTCTGTTCCGCGCGGTGGAAATCCGGCGTCCGCTGGTCAGCTGCACTAATTCCGGAATCAGCGCCCACATCCGGGCCACCGGAGAAATCGTACCCGGTACGCAAACGCGCTCCGGCGTACGTACCGCCACCCACGCCCGCCTGTATTGTCCGACAGCGCGTACGCTCTATTCGCGTATTGGAGATACCTGGCTCTGGCTCCTCGCGTTTTTGCTTGTAATCCATCTGTGGCGTACGCGGTCGGGCGCAGGAAAAAACGTACGTAATTGACAGCGCCAGAGGCGCGCTATATAGGCTTGCACTGCCGGATCTACCCGGCTGCCCTTGATTTTTAGAGGAGGCTTCAGTCTGCCATGTCCAGTACCCCCACGAAGGCCCCGCAAGCGGGCGCCATAGACACTATTCTTCTGCCCATTGAAACCAAAGCGCGTGAATTCACCGCCAAGCTGCTGGCGTCCTGTTTCATGTCTGAAGCCGGTTTTCGGGTGTTTCTGGGGGGCCATCTCGCTCTTTACCGGCACATCAGCCGGCTGCCCCGCGGCATATACATCGAGAAAGCCATCCACAACGGCAACCTTCACGATGTGGCCATGCAGCGCGTACGGGGCAACAGGGCAGTTGCCTGGTGCGAAGAAGGACTGACCATCTACAACAGGGATTTCTATTGCAATCGACGGGTCTCTACGCCCCTGCTGGAGTATCTTGATGCTTTTTACGCCTGGGGACAGCTGCAGGGCGACGCCATCCTGTCCAAAGCGCCGGAGTTTGCGGACAGACTGGTACTGGCCGGCAACCCGCGACTGGATTTGCTGCGGGCTCCTTTTCGCGCCTTTTTCGCCACCGAAGCCGAGGCGCTGAAGCGGGAACACGGACGCTTCATATTGATCAACACCAATTTTCTGCACTATAACAACTACTACGGTACAGATTATTATCTGAACAAAAAAGAACTGGCCCCGGATGAGCAGAATGAAGCGCACCTTGAATATTTGCGCGGACTCTGGGCCTACTCCAAAACAAATTTCGAGCACTACGTCCCCATGGTCGAAACGCTCTGCCAGGCCTTTCCGGACCACAAGATTATCGTCCGGCCCCATCCTTCGGAAAACCATTCCATCTGGCGGGAAAAAACAGCGCATCTGGAAAACGCGCGGATTCTGTTTCAGGGAGCCGCCCTGCCCTGGATTCTGGCTTCCGAGGTAATGATCCACAACAACTGCACCACCTCGGTGGAAGGTTTCATGCTTGAAAAACCCGTGGTTTCCTACAGGCCCGTGGTCAATGAAGCCTACGCCCAACCCATCACACAAGCTGTAAGCCGCATGGCGCACACGCTTGATGAACTGATCGAGGCCATCAAGACGTCTCTGGAAAACGGGCCACTGACCTTACACAACCTGGATCCGGAAAGCGCCGCTCTTGTCCGCTATTACATTGCCACAGTGGAAGGGCCCTTTGCCTGCGAACGGATTGTGGAGTCTCTCTGCGATATATCGCAGCACAAAAAGTTGACGAAAATGAACCGGCGGGCATCCCTGCCTTTCCGGCGCAAGGAAGCCGAACTGCGTCTACGCGGCTTTGCCGCAAGGGTTCTTGGAAGAGACAAAGAAGATACCGTTTACAGCCAGCAGAAGTTCCCAGGCATCAGCGCCGCCGAATGCAATGCGGGAATCGCGGTATTCGCCAAGTCTTCCGGACGGTTCGGCAAAATTGTCGCTGTTCCGTGGAAAAAAGACGAACGGATTATGGAAATCAAACAGATGTAGCTGGTCTGACTGCTGTCAGAGCCGGTGCTGCTGCCAGCCCTCGGCGAGATCCCGGATATGCTGGTGGTGGGTAAAATAGATCACTTGAGTGCGTTGCGAAAGCTCCTGCAATAACCGCAGGGTCTCGGAGGCCCGCTGGTCGTCGAAATTTACCAGGATGTCATCCAGAATCAACGGCGTCGGCTCGGCATCGTCCAGCAATGCGGACAGGCTGGCCAGCCGCAGTGCCAGAAACAACTGGTCACGGCTGCCGCTGCTCATGGCCCCGACGCTCAGGCCTGCGGACGTTTGCTCCCTTACTCCAACAAGCACTTCATCCGATCCCTGGTTTTCCACGCGTACGCCGCGAAAAGATCCCAGGGTGATACGCGCGAAATATTCTCCAGCCAGCCGTACGATGCCGCCCTGAACCTTGTCTCGGTAAGATTCCATGGCTTGATGCAGCATTTTCCGGGCAATCAACAGACTGATGTAGTCTTCAACGGACTGGCCCATGCTTGCGAGTACGCCCTCTGCCTCGCCGGCCAGGCGCGCGGCAGCATCGGCGCCACGCATCCGGGCCAGAGCAGCCTGTTCGCTTCCGATGGTCCGGTCCAGTTCGGATCGGCGGTCATGCAATTCTTTGATACGGGTGTCCAGCATTTCCAGACGGGGGGCGAGTTCCTCGGCATCCTGCTCGAGCGCGTGCCGTACGAAATCCTCCAAAGAAAGGCCCAGACTCTGGCGACGCAAGCGCCCTTCGGTTTCTTCCAACCGGGTCTGACAGTCGCGCAGACGATCCGAACGCTCAAGGGCAGGCCCAAGATCTTCTGCTGAGGCGCAACCGGCCAGTTCGCAAAGCGTACGAAGCTGAGTTTCAGCCTGGGATGCGGACTGATCGGCCTGATGCAACCGAAGTTCTGTCTGCTCCCGGCGTTTCATAGCCTCTTTGCGCAGAGCAGCCGCCTGGCGGGCCCGGGCAAGGCGCGCTTCCAGTTCTTCCAGCGCGCTGTCCAGTTCGGGCATCCGGTCGTCAGGTGTGGATGCCGGCAACAGTTCCGGGGCAACCCGGGTTATCAGTTCGCGGCTTTCCGAAGCAAAATCCTCTAATGAACTGGCAAGGATGTCCCGTCGGCTCAATTCATCGGCCATTTGTTTCTGCAGACCGTACAATTCGCGTAACAGATTAAGAACATCCCGGGCTTCTTCCGGATACGCGCGCCCATCCAGTCCGAGGGCGGATACGGTCTCCGCCCATTCGCGCTGCCAGGCATTGTATTTTTCATCCAGCGCCCGAAAATTCTGCTGCTGTTGAGCGAATCTGGCGGCAAGCATACCTTGCTGTTTCTCCAGGTGAACGCGTTGTTGCTCGCGTTCCTTCACTTCCTGAACTTTTTTCCGGCAAAAAAACAACAGTTCGGCAAAGCCCGTATGTTGTTCCGGCTCGGGAAAACCGGCCTCAGTCATTCGCGCGACAAGTGTGGTCCGCATTTCCATAAGTTGCGCCTGCAACTGCCGTCCACGAGCCCGGCCATGTTCCAATTCTCCTGCCTGGCGGGCCAGTTCCTGCATACGCCGCGCCCAGAGACGCATATCTTGCGGGCTGCCGGGGGTAATATTCAAGGGAAGCCAGACCATTCGCCAGGCTTCCGCGTTACGATCCTGTTCTTCTGCCAACGATTCGATCCGGGCCAGAGTTTCCGCTTCCGCGGCATGGGCCACCTGCAACCGGCTTTTCAACGCCGCGTAAGAGGCAACACGCCCTGCTTCACGTCGTAATCTGTCCGCCAGACCATCCGCTTCCGCCACTGTCTGCGCGTAGGCCTGCGCAAGATTCGCGGCTCCGGGGCAGGCGGCGGCATACGCTTGTCCGGCCTCATCGGGAGCCTCCGGAGAGATCCCCTGTCCCCAGGCATCCAGGACGAGTTCCCATCCCGCTTCCCGGCGTCTGCGCGTACGTAGCAGATCTTCTTCAGCCGGGATGGCTTCACCTGCTGCAAGAGCACTCATATCCGCTTGAATTTTCACCAGGTCGGCTCGTATCTGACGCAGATCTCCTTCAAGACGGTCATGTGCCGCAGAGGCCTGCTGCTGCGCATTCTGCTGTACATCGATCACGGATTCGTCCGGCAGAGCGAGTCCTGGTAATGTTTCCGGATCCCCGCGCCAGAACGTCTGGCGGGAAAGCGCATTGCGTATCTCCTGCATCCGTCGGAGGTTGTCTTGTTCGATTTCCGTCAAACGCGTTTCCAGATTTCCGTGTTGTGAAAACATTTCCACGGCCCTGGCCAGATTGCTCAGATCCTGCCCGGCAGGTAGAGTCACGAGTCCGTTTCTGGCCTCCTGAAGTTCCTGCGAACGTTGTTCCAACAGAGCCGCACCCTGCTCTTTCTCGGTCAGCAGCCTGGATCCGGCATCGATCAATTTGGTAATCCGCGTCTCGAGGATACGGTCAGCAACAATCTGATCCTGCTTCTGTGCCAAAGACCTGGGCAATGCCTGGGAAAGTTCCTGAATACGGTCGCGTACGCCGCTCAGACTGTGACGCAGTTCCAGCAGCTCGTTCCGCTGGCTGCGGATGCGGTTCAAATCCTTGTTAAGCCGCAGAATGGTCTCACCAGCATCCAGCAAAGAAGACGGCGGTTGCAATGCAGCCAGCTCCAGATCCAGTCCGGACAGTTCTTTCCGCAGCTGGACGCACTGATCCATGGCGATACGCTGTGCGGTGACGGCATTCTGCCGCTTATCCGCAAACTCCATGGGAAGCGTACGCACTCCCGCCAGTACGTCCTTTTCCCCTAACAATTCCGTACGCAATACGATATCCGGAAGCGCGTCCCTGATGCGCTCCAACTGATTTTTTTCTTTTATAATCCGCTGCAGCTCTGCATCGATTTCCTGTTTTTCGCCTTCCGCCTCTTCCCTGGCCTGCAGGTGACTTTCCCACTCCTCGCTGCCGGCCTGGACCTCACGGATTTTCTTGCGCAATTCCGTGAATTCTTTTTGCTGCGCCGGAATAATATTTTTTTTGCCCAAGGGCTTGTACAGTTCGTCGGACCGGGAGGCGAGATCCTGCTGTACCTGATGGAGACGTACCAGTCCGGTGCCCGCGGAGAACAGCGCGCTGCCGAGTTCGCCCTTACCCTGCAACAGTTCCGATGCACCCTGCTCGAGGCCCGCATGATCCAAACCGTACAGGCTCTGGAACAGCTCGCCGGAAAGCCCGCCCAGCAGGCGTGACAATAGAACATCTTTGACCACATTGCCGTCGGCAGCGTTGATCAGGGTATCTTTCTGACGTTTGATACGGTGCAGATGCAGCGGCATTCCCTGCAGAGGGTCAATCCGCATACCCACTCGCAGCTTGGGATACCCATGGATGAAGTCATCATCCGTACGTTGCGGAATACCGAAAAAAAAGGCGTTCAAGGCCCGCAAGGCGGAACTTTTCCCTGCCTCGTTGGGTCCATACACAAGATGTGGTCCGTTGCCTTCGAGTTCCAGAGTCTTTTCGGTAAACGGTCCGAAGGCCAATAATTCGAGGGCGCTGATTCTCACTCTTCGCCCTCCTTTCCGCGCAGCTCCTGCAGCAACATCACTCCGGCCCGCTCGATCAACTGTTCCAGCCAGGGCCCCTGTTCCAGGGGCGACTTCCAGTCACCGATTTTAAGCTCTCCAGGCAGCTTACCCCAAAGCCCGTCCAGCTGGCGCAGCACATCTTCCTGCCATTGCGCATCCCCACGAGCCTGATTGATGACGGCAGCAAGCTCGCCCAACGGGCCATCCCATCTGACTGTTTCGCGGTCATCACGGGGGAAGGACGTCAGGAATTGCACTTTTTCCACCCACATGCTTTCGCTTCCGTATACTATGGCTGCACCGCGGACTTCGTTGCGCCAATGGGTTTCACGGGACAAAAAGTGCTGATGCGCCCTGCATGCGCCGCGGATTTCCACCCGGACGGCAAGCGGCATGTTCGCATTGGCTGCCACCACGGGGCCGAGAGCCGCTTCAAGCAGGGAAAAGAGTCCGTCCGGGTTTTCCAGTCCAGTGGCGTCAATGGAACAGCGCTCCCAGCGGGCCACATCGAGCGGCTTGAAAGAAACCCGGCAGTCATGATTTTCGCCCACTTCCACCAGCATGCACCCTTTTGGTCCGGTTTCACGGATATGCCTCCCCTGCGTATTGCCTGGAAAAACAATGCCCGGGGCAATTTCCTGACGCGTATGCACATGACCAAGCGCCCAGTAGTCATAGCCTTTGTCCTGCAGCTGCGCAGGCGTACACGGCGCATAAGGGGCATGCCCCTCGCTGCCGCCCAGGCACGTATGCAACAGGCCGATGTTCAGGCAACCCGGTGCTAGATCCGGAAAGCCCTGAGCCAGATTGCGGGTCACGGCTTCTTTGCCGAAGCTCTGCCCATGCAGCCGAACGCCGGGCGTATGTTCAATGCTCTGAGGGGTTTTGCTGTCGAATAACCGTACGTTATCCGGCAGGCGCAGATGCGAGGTGATGGCGCTGGCCGCGTCATGGTTGCCGCGCGTCAGATAGACGCGAATCCCCGCCTCTCGCAGGCGATTCATGCCTTGCAGAAAATAGAGTCCGGTATTGAAATCCTTCCAGTCTCCGTCGTAGACATCCCCGGCAATGCAGATGAAATCCACCTGTTCGGCCAGAGCCAGGGACACCAGGTTGTCGAAAGCACGACGCGTGGCCCCGCGCATGGTTTCCACCGGCGCCCCCGAATAGCGCTCGAGGTTGCGCATGGGGCTGTCCAGATGAATATCCGCGGCATGAAGAAAACGCAGCATGGCTGATGCCCCGATTGCTATTGCTTGCCCGTATGTCCGAAACCGCCGCTACCGCGATCGGTTTCGCCAAGCTCCTGCACCGGTTCCACAACTGCTCGAAAAAACGGCAGAAACAGCAACTGCGCGATGCGGTCGCCACGTTTCACCGTTTTTATTTCCTGAGAAGTATTCAGCAGAAAAACGATAATCTCCCCCCGGTAGTCCGGATCAATCACACCCACGCCTTGGGCTACCGTCAAGCCTTGCACGGCACCGAGTCCGGAACGGGAAAAGACAAACCCGGCCACATCGCGCCGCATGGGTTCTATGGCCACTCCGGTGGGGATCTTGGCCCGTTCGCCCGGACCAATGACCACCACATTGTCCTGCATGCAGGCACGCAAGTCTATGCCTGCCGAATCAGGCGTGGCGTAATCGAAACCGCCTTTCGGATCGCCATTTTCCAAAGATTGATGATACGGACCATCAGGGCCGTCCAGAAATTTTACCCGAACCGACAAGGACGGTTGCTGTGTCGTCTCTGCACTCGACATGCGATCTCCTGCGACTGAATTATGGTTATAGATAATCACCAGGTGCTTGTGCCGTTTTCGTTTTTTTGCCGGATCAGCGTACGGCGTGGTGATTCACATCCTTCTGATTCAAAATAAGTATCTTTATTCTGTGCCGAGTATTATGTTACACTGGGGAGTAAGTCAAAACTCGTACCGCCTCTTTCCACGCAGTCCGTGATGCGTTTTTTTCTTGCAAGAAGCGGCTGTTGCGCTTACTGAGAGCGTAAGAGTATTGCTATTCCAAGTCCCATTTTAGCCTATTTACGGAGAACACGTATGCATCCCATTCGGGTCTACAGCGTCCGGCCCAAGCTTCCCAAAAGCCTGGAACCGCTTTGGGAACTTGCCCATAATTTATGGTTTTCCTGGAATGACACCCTGGCAGACCTCTTTGCGTCCATCGACCAACAGCTTTGGCGCGAATGCCAGCAGAATCCCGTACTGTTTCTGAATCGCCTGCCGCAGCAGACGCTGGAAGAAGTCGCCAAGGACAAATTTTATCTCGAGCGTCTGACCGAAGGCAAAGCCTATCTGCATAATTATCTTTCCAAGTCCGCCATTTCCGTTAACTTTCCGGAGACGGACAGTCTGACACCCGCAGTGGCTTATTTCAGCCTCGAATACGGCATCTGCCTGAGTCTCCCCATCTATTCCGGCGGGCTCGGCATTCTTGCAGGAGACCATCTCAAGTCGGCCAGCGATCTGAATATCCCCCTGGTGGGCATCGGCCTCTGCTACAAGCAAGGATATTTCCGGCAGTATCTCACTAACGACGGCTGGCAGCAGGAGCGCTATCCCACTTATGACTATGACCAAATGCCGTTGCATCTGGTCAAAAATGATAAAGATGCCCCGATTACCATCCAGATCGCCGCCGCAGGTCAAACCTTGCATGCGCAAATCTGGGAGGCACAGGTCGGGCGCGTCTCGCTCTACCTGCTGGATACCAATCTTCCGGAGAATCCGCCGCTTTTCCGCCAATTGACCTCCCAGCTTTACGGAGGCGACCTGGAAATGCGCGTACTCCAGGAAATTCTGCTTGGTATCGGCGGCATCAAGGCTTTACGCGCGTTGAATCTGTATCCCAAAGTAATCCATATGAATGAGGGCCACTCGGCCTTTGCCGGACTCGAACGCATCCGCCTGTTCATGACGGAGCACAAACTGCCTTTTGAAGCTGCTATGGAGCTGGTGGCTTCCACGTCCATTTTCACAACCCACACGCCCGTACCCGCGGGTAACGACCGTTTTCCCCCGGCGCTCATCCAGCGTTACTTCGAAGGCTATGCCCGTGATCTGGGAATCGCCTTCAAGGTGCTACTGGCCCTGGGACGTGAAAACCCCTACGACGACAGCGAAGAATTTTGCATGACCGTACTCGCGCTCAAGCTCTCGCGTTTCAATAACGGAGTCAGCAAGCTGCACGGACATGTTTCGCGCAACATGTGGAAACAGGTCTGGCCGCAATATCCTGTGCAGGACGTGCCAATCGGCGCCATTACCAACGGCGTGCATGTTGCCAGCTGGGTCGCCCCGGATATCGCCCTGCTCTACGACCGCTACCTGGGCGGCACCTGGCGCGAGGATCCGGACTGCCTGCGTACCTGGCGGCTGGCCGAGACCATTTCGGAAACCGAACTCTGGCGGACCCATGAACGCCTGCGGGCCAGACTGGTGGACCAGGTTCGTTTCCGCCTGCACCAGCAACTTGAAAGCAAAGGCGTCCGGCGCAAGGCACTGGAAGTCGCCAACGAAGTACTGGACCCGCAGGCGCTGACCATCGGTTTTGCCCGTCGGTTCGCCACTTACAAACGCGCCAATATGATCTTGCAGGACAAGGAACGCCTGATGCGTATCCTAAACAATGCGCGGGGACCGGTGCAGTTCATTTTCGCTGGGAAAGCCCACCCGCAGGACAATGAAGGCAAAAAAGTGTTGCAGGACCTTTTTCAGCTATGCCGCGAAAAGGAATGCCGCCATAAGATGATCTTCATTGAAGACTACGAAATCGAAATCGCCAAATACATGGTGCAAGGCTGCGATGTCTGGCTGAATACACCGCGCCGGCCGCTGGAAGCCTGCGGGACAAGCGGCATGAAGGCTATAGTTAATGGCGTGCTCCAACTCAGCACCCTGGACGGCTGGTGGGCGGAAGCGCATCTGCCTGACAACAGCGTGGGCTGGGCCATCGGCCGGGGAGAGGAATACGACGATCCGGACTATCAAGACTTCGTCGAAAGCCAGACTCTCTATAATATTCTGGAAAATGAAATTATCCCCGATTTCTACGATAGGGGCACAGGTGGAATACCCCGCGCCTGGATCGGAAGAATGAAAAAAGCGCTCAAAGAACTGGTGCCGGTCTACAGTTCGCACCGTATGGTGGAGGATTACGCGCAAAAGGCCTACGCACCTGCCATAGAAAGCTTTGACCGCCTGAAGCGTGACAGTTTCTCGCCTGCCAAGGATCTGGCAACCTGGCGGATGAAGATAATGACCCACTGGCATGATGTCCGGGTCCGCAACGTTGTCTCCCCAGCGGAAAACCAGCTTTTTGCCGGTGAAGACTTACCGGTGCAAGTGGAAATTTTCCTGGCTGGTCTCAGTCCGGAAGATTTAAAGGTGGAAATTTACGCCGGACCAGTGGACAACACCGGGGAATTCATCGACCGGCTGACATCGCCCCTGGCGCCCGAAGGACAGGCAAAAGACGGCTGGCAGCTTTTCAGCGGAAAAATCGAGCCCATGCAGGCCGGACGTTTCGGCTTCACTGTCCGGGTGCTGCCTTATCATGCGTTAATGCTCGATCCGCTTTCCCTCGGCCTGATTCATTGGGCTCCTGACACTTCTGAAAAATAACCAGACCACTTTCACGAGCAAAACCAGACCGTCCCTGCTGCCTGGCAGTCGGGATGGTCTGGTCAAAAAACGACTCAGGATGGGCTCGTCAACGGCCCCGCCCCTGCTTCCTCCGGGTAATACTTGGCTTCCAGCATATTTCCTTCCGGATCCTCGAAATATACCGAGGTTCCATTGCCGTAAGCACCCCAGCGTTCGCAAGGACCTATTTTTACTGTGATTCTATGGGTTTGCAGACGCTGCAGCAATGCATCCCAATCCTGCTTGCGCATGGCCAGACACAGGTGATTAAGTCCGTTTTGCAAGCCCGGGGCCGTGTCCGGAGGCCAGAGATTTTCCGGAAAAAAATCCAGAATCGTCCCGGGATTGAGCCGTACGGAAGGAAACGGGACGTCACCATTGCGCCAGGCGTCTACCCGTTCCGGCTCTAGTTCGAAAATCGTCAGATAAAACTCCAGAACCGTTTCCGGATCCCTTACATTGAGGGCCACATGGTCAAGAAAACAAATCATGATTGCTCTCGTTGTGTGCCACAAGGGCAGAATAACTGAATAAAATTTGCAATTTCCTCCGTATATCGCTGCTGCGAAACAAGAAAACCGTCGTTGTGGTCTCCCTGGATCTTGAGAAATCGTTTCGGCTCGTTTGCAGCAGCATACAACTGCTCGCCACAGGCATAGGGCACGACAGAATCATCAGGACTATGCACAACCAGCAGCGGACAACGGATTGATGGCAGCAACCTATGCGTATCATACCGCAAACGACACAAAAAGCGTACCGGTAAAAAGGGATAAATTCGAGCCCCCATATCCGGTACGGATGTAAATGTGGACTCCAGCACCAGAGCGCATGGCCTATATTGTTGTGCGCACCAGGCCGCCACCGCCCCTCCCAGGGAACGCCCCCAAAGGATAATGCGTCCCGGATCAATCCCTTTCTCCCGGGTCAATAGATTCCAGGCAGCTTCCACATCCGCGTAGCTTGCTGCTTCACCAGGCGTGCCCTGACTCCATCCATACCCCTGATAGTCAAAAATCAGCAAATTCAAGCCCATTTCATGTATCAGTCGAATTGTGTCCAGACGGTGCGTCAAGTTGCCCGCATTACCGTGACAAAAAAGAACTGCTGGAACGTTCTCATCCGATGATAAGGCAGGAACATACCAGCTGTTTATGGTGATGCCTGGAGAAATTTCAAGCCGTAGATCTTCAAATGGCAATCCAATGTCCGCCGGCGTACTATCTCCTCCCTTCATAGGATGAAAAAGAAGTTTATCCTGCATAGTATACGCTCCCAAACAAAGGAGCAGGTAGCCTGCAACCAGAAGTATGAATGAATAGAAGATCAAAACGCCTCCTCGATATGTAATTTGTGGAAGCTGAAGAAAAAATTGATTCACAACCATGGGAAAAAACAATATAAGGTAAGTGTAGGCTCGAAAATATGTTACGGTCCTTTTCCACATCCCGTCAATGTGGTAAACTGTGGCAATGTTTTTTACCCGATAAGGGCTAATGTCTTCAAGATATTGATCGCATGATTTCGTAGGGGGAATGCCGCGATGAGATTGCTTACTCGATCCGACTTTGACGGTTTGATCTGTGCCGTATTGTTGAAAGAAGCTGGAGTCATGGACGACTGGAAATTCGTCCATCCCAAAGACCTGCAGGATGGGATCGTCCCGGTTACCGAAAACGATATCCTCGCCAACGTTCCCTATGTTCCCGGATGCGGTCTGTGGTTTGATCATCACTCCAGTGAGCTCATACGTCACGGTGATCATATGGAGTTCAAAGGCCTGAGCAAACAGTCTCCAAGCTGCGCGCGCATCATCTGGGAATACTACGGCGGGCATGAAACCTTTCCTAAAGAAATGGACGAAATGCTGCTTTATGTGGACAAAGTGGACAGCGGAGACCTCACTGCCGATGAAGTCTTGCACCCGACCGGCTGGGTGCTGCTCGGTTATATTATGGATCCGCGCACCGGTCTCGGACGCTACCGGGACTACAGCATCAGCAATTACCAGCTCATGGAAGAACTGATCGGTTTCTGTCGCACTCTGACCATTGAAAAAATTCTTGAACTTCCGGACATCAAAGAGCGGGTCGAACGTTACTTCAGCCAGGAGAAACGCTTTCGGGAACAGCTCATGGAGAACAGCAAGGTTCACGACAACCTTGTGGTTATAGATTTACGTCAGGTCGATGAAATCCTCACCGGCAACAGGTTCATCATTTATGCGTTGTTCCCGCAATGCAATGTCAGTATGCATGTGCTGTGGGGGTTGAAAAAACAAAATACGGTTTTCACTGTTGGGCACAGCATCCTTAACAGAACATGCAAACTCAATGTGGGCGAATTGCTGCTCGAATACGGGGGCGGCGGACACTACCAGGTAGGAACTTGCCAGATTGAAAACGCCAAGGCTGAAAAAGCACACAAGGAATTGATCCAACGCATTAACGCCGCCGGTTAATCCCTATCCGGAATACGCTATTTCTAAGCGGCGGGAACTTCCCGCCGCTTTTTTTTATCGAAGCTACATCACACATCAGCATTTCAAGTGCGCTAAACTACATCAAAACCAATTTTTTCAATGGCTTCTTTTATTTGATCCTCTGAGACAGGCTTTTCCTCGGTAAAGGTAACCAATCCGCTTTCCAGGTTCACGTCAACATTGCTAATGCCGTCCAGACCATTCATTGCTTCGGTTACGGCGCTCTGACATTTAGGACAATGCATTCCTTTCACAGTGATGTTTTTCATTCCATTCTCCTTTTTGAACGGGAGATTCTCCCGTTTGTGATTTTCCTTACAGGCCGAGACAATATTTGGCCATTCTTCCTCTAAAAAAGTGTCCAGACAGGAAAGCTCTGAAATTAACGAATGTTGTGGCCCGCGCGAACGCAAAAGAAATCTGTCGCAGATTTCATCATGCTGCTTGGGAGTAATTTTCTCAAAAGTAGTTCCTATCCCCGGATAACGAAGTCCGCTACCCCATGGAAGTACCCACCTAACAGTGGCCAGTATGGGGGTGCTGTCCGTGATATCCATGAACTGAACCCAGACATGCTCATCAATACGCCAGTCGTCCGCGGAAAAAATGAACATCCCGTTTTCTGAAAGATCTATGGAACATGTTTTTACGGCTGCCCGCAGTTCCGAATCCTGTTCTCGTGACAGCAACAATGGAATTGCTACATGCATTCGTCTGTTTTTGCGAACCGAGCGGGGCTTGAAAGCCGCGCATGTCTTGGTAATAAATGTATCTGGATCTCCCAAAGGAATAAAGCTGCTGCCGTCCGGTGCAGAATTAACCCGCAATGTCGGGAAGGCATCTATGAATTCATATAACAAGCCTTTATGATGATCGTTGGTACGCATCAGACATTTGACATCCAAAACTATTCCACTGCATTCGATAGTTACCAACGTGTCCATTAAAGCGGAAATACTGTCGACAACAATCATATTGATGCCGTATTTTTTTAACTCCTGAAATGCGCTGGGAATGCGGCTGAGGCAAAGGATATTCATAATTCCGCCCGAAAAACTGCATGGGGCGAATCATAGGGCCTATAACATAGCGGACCGATCCTTGAATCTGCTCTTTTTAAAAGCTGCAAGGCCGGATGGGCGATATAAGTCCCATAAAACAATGGCTGTCTCCTTGGCTTTACTTCCTAATCATCGCTCCGGAAGGTACAGCAAATTGTTGACGCTATGGCGTCTAATTGGAACGCATAATGGCCATTGAACAATTATTTCTCATTACCACTTTGAAATCACCTGGTTTTTGTTTAATCAGCTCGGCATAATTTTTTGTAACTTCAAGCTCACCCGTACAAGTGGTCGTGAATTCGGACGAATCAACATCAAGAACGATGTTGTCAAAACCTTCACCGCCAAGCTGTGCAACATATCCGTCACCTTGAGGAATGGTAGTAATGCTAACTGTGGTATAATAATCAGAACCGTATCGTTCGCCGCAATAAGGCGGACAACACGCGCTTAAGGTGAATAGTAACATAATGACAAGAGAACCCATTAACAATCCAGGAAGAATCCGAGTAGTTTTTGACTGTCCAGCAGCTTCATTTTGCACGTTTTATTTCTCCTTTTACCTAAAAAATCATAGGGCTTAAAAAACACAGGGTTATTTCCCTTAGGATCCTGAATTGCAGCTATTTTGTCAGACTAGAGTAACTTCATGAGGTAAAAAACTGGTCCTGGCTTAATTTTTCTTATTTTAAACTAAATCAAAATGTTGCGAGAGTAATCCGTCATTTCAAGCAGTTTTTCAAGTATAATTTTTTTTCTCTCAAAATTGAAGCGTTTATTAAGTGTTGCGCTCATTCTTTGTTTTTCGTAACCTTAAACTGCTACAGCGTATGTCTGGGGAAAGATGAAAATGGGGTCAAGACAGCGAGGGAGCAGGGACAATGACAGATTCGGTAATACGTATTTTACTGGTTGAGGATAATCTGACAAATCGTACGTTTTTGGGATTATACCTGCGAAGAAAGGGGTATGCCGTAGAAGAAGCCTGTAATGGGTATGAAGCATTGGATTTGTTGCAGCAAAAAATTTTTGATGTCGTCTTTATGGACGTTCAAATGCCTGGATTGGACGGAGTGGAAACAACCCGCCGAATTCGTAAAAATTCTTCAGGCCATTATAATCCCGAAATTCCAATCATCGCCATGACGGCCTATACGATGAAAAGAGATAGAGATTACCTCTTACAGTCGGGCATGGATGATTTCCTTGCCAAACCAATAGAACTGGAACAGCTCGCTACCATAGCAGAAGAATTAGTATGCAATAAAAAGGCAAGAGACGTCGTCGGAAACTGCAATGACGCCCCTTGCCCTTCTGACAAGTGCTGAGGCTTAACGGTTCAATTTTGCTGCAATTTCTGCAACATGTCGCCCTTGAAACCTGGCAGCGTTCAATTCATTTTCACTAGGAACACGGCTGCCGTCTCCTCCTGCGATGGTGCTCGCTCCGTAAGGAGACCCACCTGTTATTTCGTCTGTGGTCATTTGTCCGGCATACGAGTACGGCAGGCCGACAATAACCATGCCGTGGTGCAGCAGTGTTATCTGAAAAGAAAGAATCGTGGATTCCTGACCGCCGTGCTGCGTGTTGGAGGAGGTGAATACACTGCCGGGCTTGCCGATAAGTTCTCCCTTTGCCCAAAGCTGACCTGTAGCATCCATAAACTGACGCATCTGGCCGCACATATTGCCAAAACGGGTGGGCGTTCCGAAAATGATCCCCGCTGCTTCCGGGAGTTCGTTCACCGTGCAGACGGGAATATCAGCCAATTGTTTTTGCGCTTCCAACGCCCCCATTTTTCCTAATATTTCTTCGGACAAGGTCTCCGGCACCCGCCTGAGAACTGGTTCTGCCCCTTGTTCTTTAACGCCTTCGGCCACGGCCTTAGCCATGGCATACACATGTCCGTACAATGAATAAAATGGAATCAATATTTTCATGACATACTCCAAGAAAAACAGTTAAAAATTCGTCGAATGACGATTTGCATGAGATTGCATTTTTTTCATAGTCATTCGATAGGATTATGGCAAGCATTCTCTCTTTTTTTCTTGGTAAATAACACCGAATTTTTCGCAAAGAACCGCTACTTGTATCTTTCGTTGAATCCGCTTACAAAACAAAAAGTTGTTCGCGTTGTCAGTAAAAAAAGCCTGGAGGCTCCAAAATGACTCGTCTACCCCATATTGCCCTGTACGTTGCTCTGGTGATTCTGGCAACCACTACTGTTCCAGCCCGCTCAGTCCTGGCACAAAGTGTCACGCCTGAGCAACAACAGTTGGAAGCCCAGCTTGCAGCTCTTTATGAGTATGCCAACAAGGGCGTCGTAGCCCAAGGCAATGGCGATCTTGACACGGCCATGAAAAACTACTCGTTATTTCTAAAGTCCGGACTGTTGGATCCCAAAGACCCGACCGTTGCTTTTGTCTATCATAACCGCGGGCTTATCTGGGCAAAATGGAAAGAATACGACAAGGCTTTGGTGGATTATACGCAGGCTTTGAATTTAAACCCGAATATGGAACAAACCTATTTGAACAGAGCCTTGATCTGGACTGAAAAAGAACAATACGACAAAGCTCTTTCAGATTTATCCCGAGCCATTGAATTAAAGCCGGATTATGGAAAAGCGTATGCCGAACGCGGACGTGTACACCGCATTCAGCTTAAATTCCGCCAGGCTGCTGAAGATTACACGCTGGCTCTGAAATTTTTACCCGATAATCCGCAAATGTTTTATAACCGCGGTGTGGCCTATTTGAACTATGGTGATGAAGATAAGGCCATTGCGGATTTTACCCAAGCCATTAAACTGGACCCTGAATTCGCCGAAGCATATCAACACAGGGGTGAAGCCTGGAGCAAAAAGAATAAAAAAGCTGAGGCGATAAATGATTTTGCTAAGGCCCGTGAATTGAAAAATAATTAGCTCTGTCCGGGAGGTACGATATGTCGAGAATAGTAGTTGCTTTGGTTTTGATTACTGGTCTGCTCTGTTTTGGAATCAGCAGTTGTTCATGGATGGGCAGAACCACCGGAAAAGCTGTCCGTGGCGTAGAACGTGGCGCTGACGACTTTCAAAAAGGCTATGACCAGGGACACGGCGGCACTACAAGTAAAAAAACCACCAACAAAAAGCCTGAAGAGACAAAAAACCAGTAACACCCTGAAGAATACGCCGGATTTATTCCAATTTGTATTTGCTGAGATTGTTACTGATTGGCTGCCTTTTTAAAAATAACCTGACGTTTTTTGTGCGTTTGTCCGGGCTGCTTGGGGAACCTTGCAGCCCTTTTTTCTACTCCTCTGCCCTTGCTTTTGTTTTCAGGCTACCGAGATCACAACAACGTGAACGGCAGAGTCAATGTAATTGGCATCATGATAATATAAAGGCCCCCCAGGTAAGCACTGGAGAGCCTTTAAAAGTCTCTGTCGGTACGGTTATCAGACCTCTTTCAGCTGCTCAATGAGCTGATTCAGTTTATCGGACATCTCAGACAAATCAAAAACTGCCGTATTGGCCTTTTCCATAACCTGCGCGGTCTCAACCGCTATAGAATTAACTTCATCCGTATTTTTAGTAAGTTGCTCTGATGTGGATGATTGCTGCTCCGAAGTCGTGGCAATGACACGAACCTGGTCGGCGGTTTGCTGCACACTCATTAAAATAGAATCCAGAGTATTGCCCGACTGCTCGGCCAGTTCCGTCGTACTGCCGACCACTTCTGCCACACCTTTGATACCATCGATATTCTGACGCGTGCCGCTCTGAATGGCATTTACCGCCAGGTCCACCTCTTTGGTGGCCTGCATGGTTTTTTCCGCAAGCTTGCGCACCTCGTCGGCCACAACAGCGAACCCTCGCCCTGCCTCACCTGCCCGCGCAGCCTCGATAGCGGCGTTCAGGGCCAGCAGATTGGTCTGATCGGCAATGTCAGTAATGACACTCATGATTCGCCCGATGTCTTCTGCCTGGCCTCCCAGAGCGTTCAAGCCCTCAACCATAGAATTGGTACGGGTGCTGACCTGGCCGATGAAGGAAAGTACCTCTTTGACCACGCCGCTTCCGGTTTTTGCTTCACGTCTTGCTTCCTCGGCACTATCCGCAGCCTGATTGGCGTTGGAGGCCACTTCGAGTACCGAAGCACTCATCTCCTCCATCGCCGTGGCCGCTTCAGCCGTCCGTTTGAGCTGAACATCCGCGCCGCGTGAAGAATCCTGAAGCAGTGCGGCCAACGCATCGGAAGCGCTCGATACCTGTGTGGCAATCTCTTCCAGTCGATTTGCGGCAAGGAGCATGCCTTCCTTGCGGGCTTCTTTGGCCTGACGCGTGGCTTCTTCCGCCAGCATTTTGGCTTCGTGCGCCTCTTCTGCCTGGCGCTTGCTATTTTCGCTGTCCCGGACAGATTGATCCATCATTTCCTTGATATTCGCTACCATAGTCCGGGTGGTGGAAGCCAAAATTCCCAGTTCATTTTTAAAGCTGCCGGTCAATTCCTCGTCAAGATCACCGGCAGAGATCTTTCCGGCGTAGTCCGTCAGCCGATTCAACGGACGAACCAGCATCCGGGAGAGCAACCACCAGCATCCGATAAGCAATACCACCTGTATGACAATGATTGCGATCAGAGCCAGCTGGTTGGTCTCTTTGTTTTTTCTGGCAAGAGCATAAATCTCGGCATCCGGTACGGCCGTACCGATGAGCATGTTGCTCGTCGTACGCACAACGAAAATAGACCATTGCTGCCCATCTTCCTGAAAAGAGGCCTGCAACAGGCTGCCTGGTTTTGCGTCTTTGGCTTTGTTCAGGTTGTTGGCCCAAGTGATTGCACTATAATCCTGCATCACCTCTTGAGGATCCTGGGGCCAGGCCAGAATTTTCCCGCTTCCGATGTCAAAGGCAAAAGGTCGGGAATAAGGACTGGTGGAAATGTCCGCAACCATCTTTTGGAGCTGCTCCAAGGTCAGGTCAACGGTGGCCAGACCGATCAAACGATTATCATCCGGAGCATGCATAAGAGCCAGTATGGAGACCATCAAAGCTCCTGTGCCGGCTTCATCAACATACGGTGCTGTCCAGAATACTTCTTTATCCCGCTGCTGTTTTCGATCCCAGTCGGCAGGTATGGCCTCGGTGTACCAATCCTGATTTAAGTAATTATATTCGTCCGTGTTCAGATCCCAGGTGAACACAACTTTTCCCTTATCCCAATAAGCATAAGGACCATACAGCCGCTTTGTGGGATCCAGCTCGCTGGGTTCGTACCAGATGCCGCCTCCCACGACTTCAGGGAAAGCTTCAAAGGTTTCAACGAGGTAGTTTTGTATAGCTTCGGTGGGGACCTGCTGGCTTTGCTTGGCCAGCTGATGAAAAACCTCACCGGTTCTGGCAAGATCCACTGTTCTTTTCTCAATGGCCTGCATTGTCTGCTGAATACTCAGAGCCCGGCTTTCCACAGTTTTAGAAATCCGCTGCTGGGTACTTTTCTCCAAAGCAGCGATTGTGGAATCCGCTGTGGTAAAAAAAATTGCGTAGCCTCCAAGGGAAAACAACGTGACACCGATGATGCATAATAGAACTTTCCAGCATACTGAGTTACTCATTCATCCTCCCCGGTCAAATTTTAAAGGTGAACGGTAATAATCCATTGTTACAAATCTGTTACACAGTGATATCGTGATAAGTAAAATGGGTCTCTAAAATTGCTATAAGATGTCATCAGCAGGACTTTTCCATTAAAACAGAAAACAATTGATGACCAAGAATGCACGCTAGATACAGGAAAATAAGCAAGACATCAATTCTATGCTTCAGTTAAGAACGAAACCATAAAACCACCTCAAAAGAAGCAGGTTGCGCGTCCTAAACATTGTTTAGCCTGTTGTATTTACACAGTGGAAAGAAACGATTCTAGCGTCCGGCCTCTGGCTCCAAATCCATAAGCTAATCAGAAAAAATACGAGGACTTGCCATAAAAATTGACATGTTAAGAATAACAGCGCGAAAAGGTATACTCTTCCAGTGATATTTGGACCACTACGAATCAAAGGATGACTCTGGAAATAATTGCCAGAGAGCACCAGGAGATAAAAGCAATGAAACCGACAAGGATAATTCCTGCACAATCCGTTGTTGGTCACTTCCGGATAACGCCTTCGTTGATTTGCTCAAAAAAACTCGATATCTCTTTTCTGCATATTCCTGTAATTACAACACCAACCAACTCGCTACTGATACAAGTGGAAAAATGCGGACTGGATCCTGCCGTACCTGACAGCCTGCTTCTGATACGCGCCAAAGGAATCGCCAATGAGCAACGCCATCACATTCGCCAATCCCACTGTATTCATTTCCGCCTCGCAGGACATGCAGGCCGAGGCCGACATCTGCTGCCAGGTGGTCGCCGAACTGGCCCGCGACTACCAGGGCGACGGCAAGCTTGAAGTCTTCAAGTGGAATTACGCCGACCATACGTGGACATCCGGCGAGACCTGCCAGAACCAGATCCCCCGCGTGTCCGTGCCGCAAGTCAAGGCCGTCATCTGTCTGTTCGGCGAACGGCTGGGCTGGCCCCTGCCCGCCCCTCCGGACTTTTGCGTTCCAGAAGAAATCCTGCTGCCGGATGTGGTGGCGCATCCGTGGCCGGAAGACGGGATTCCCGGCAAAATTCCCCTGACCGGCACCGGATTCGAATTCCTGGACGCCTTGCTGCAAAAAGCCCCCACTGGCGAACACCTGGGCGACAGGCTGCTCGTCTACGTCAAATGCGACGCGACGCTGTTCGGCCAGAAAGGCCTGGACGCCGAAGAACGCGAGCTGGGCTTCGAACAGTATAAAGACGTCCTGATTCAGGAAAAGAAATTCAAACGCAAGGATCAGGAGCAATACTATACGCAGCTTGAATGGCTGGAAATTTTTTACGAAACCCACTTCCGCAAACCAGCCCGCTTTCCACTTTTTTTCGGCGAGCAGGACAGGGAAAACAGCCTGCGGCAATTGCGCGACAAGCTCCGCAAAGACCTGGCCAGGGTGCTTGGCGTCAAAAAGCGTACGCGCCGGGCTGATCCCAAAGGACTGCTGGCCTATCAGCCCGAGGACTGGGACATCCTCTTCGGCAGGGACCGGGCCATCGACTCCCTGATGCGCCAGCTCAACACCCATGCCACCGAAACCAACGGTACGGCCATCATTCTGCTCACCGGCCTGAGCGGACAGGGCAAATCCTCCCTGTTGCGCGCGGGAATCATCGGCCGTATCAAGCACGGCGGACAGTACCAGGCCTACGGCAATTTTCTGCCCGTGCTGGTGGACGCCAGCCTGCTGCAGCAGGAGGACCCCGTCCTGTTTCTCGCCCAGTCCATCGAGGAGCAAAGCGGGCTCCCCGTGTTCAGCCAGAAACCACCTCTGACGGACCTGTCGCCGGACTCCCGGTCCACGGAGCTTATCCGGCGTACGCAGGCCGCCCTGGCGGATACGGGGCAAAAGCTCCTGCTGGCAGTGGACCAGGCCGAACAACTGCTGTTTCTCGAACAGGACGAACACAGCCCCTCGCCCCGCGAACTGCTGGATGTGCTCACCGCCCTGGCCCGAAAAGAGCTCGCCTGGTGCGTCCTGACCATACCCGTCGAGCAGGAACAGGCACTGGCCAGGCTGCTGCAGGTGGAAGAAGAACAGCTCGCCCCCTCATTCAGACTCGGCCCCCCGGATGACGAGGATCTCGACCTGATCATCCGCAATGCTTTCAAACTGGCCAAAGTGCCGGCACAGGAAGAACAGATCCGGGACATCAAACAACAGGCCCTGGCCTGGCTCAGCGATCAGGCCACGCCCGGGGCCGTGCTCCCCCTGCTTTCCCTGCTGCTCTCCGAACTGGTCCAGGCCGAACGCGAACGGCGGAAAAAAGAACGGCTCAAAAATGACGATGAGCCGCCCGTACCGGTGCCCACCCTGGGGTCTGTCCTGGACAGACTTGGCGAACGGACCTGGGAAACCTACCAGAAAATACAGCCGGTGGAATGGATGGCGACCAATGATTTCGAACGTCTCATGCAGCAGTTGGTTTCCACGGACTTTTCCGGAGAAGAGCCGGAAATCGTGCTGCGAAACTGCCGCTGCGAGCATCCAGCTGCAAACGAAGCCACCATGCTGGTCCGCGTCCTCCAGCAACACCGTCTGCTCTTCAGCCCCAGGCCGGAAGAGCTGCGCCTGGCGCATATGGCCATCGTCACCCGCTGGCAACGCTGTCAGAAATGGTACGAACAGGACAAAGCCCACCAGAAAGTCTTGAACAGCGTCCGCTATGATGCCGAAGACTGGGAAAAGCTGCCAGCCGACCAGCAAAAAATGATGCAAACCAAACACCAGGCTCGTATCGATGCCATTGAAGCCATGTGGGTCTCCCGCCGCTCTGACGGCGCATCGCTGCCCCTACCGTTCATGCGGGCCTGTCTGCTGACTTTTTTCGATCCGGCCCATAATCCGGACAGCGTGCTTACAGCCAAGCGACAGAGCAGAATCACAGAATTTCTCTGGATAAATGATCCGCAACTGGTACAACATGCGCGGGAAAAAATCGATGCTTTGGACACGAAAACACGTCACACCATTCTGAACTACCCAAATCCTGAATTCAAATCCACTCCGCTTTTTGCTGCGGCAGGATATGGAACCAAAGAGCAGGTCCGCTGGCTGCTTGCAAATGGCGCCAACCCCAATCACATAAAAGAAGATACGCAACGGCCCCTCCATAATGCCGCTCATACGGGAAATGTCCCCACTGCTCAGGCGCTTCTCGCAGCCGGAGCAAAACTGGAAATGAAGTCTGATGAGTGGTCCCCTTTGATGACTGCATGCCGTACGGGACATATGCAATTTGCCGCTTTTTTGTTGCTGCAGGGTGCGGACGTTACCTATACAGATTCGGAAGGCTGGACTGCGCTGATGCTTGCCGCACAAAACGGCCATGAAGACGTCGTCCACCTGCTCATTGAGCACAACGCGGACGTGGCTCAAGCGGATACGGACGGCGGGACTGCGCTGATGCTCGCCGCCCAAAACGGCCATGAAGACGTCGTCCACCTGCTCATTTTGAGCACAACGCGGACGTGGCTCAAGCGGATACGGACGGCTGGACGGCGCTGATGGTTGCCGCCGCAAATGGTCATGAAGACGTGGTCCGTCTGCTCATTGAGCACAACGCGGACGTGGCGCAAGCAAAATCGGACGGCTGGACGGCGCTGATGCTCGCCGCCCAAAACGGCCATGAAGACGTCGTCCACCTGCTCATTGAGCACAACGCGGACGTGGCTCAAGCGGATACGGACGGCTGGACGGCGCTGATGGTTGCCGCCGCAAATGGTCATGAAGACGTGGTCCGTCTGCTTATTGAGCACAACGCGGATGTGGCGCAAGCAAAATCGAACGGCTGGACGGCTTTTATGCTCGCCGCACAAAACGGCCATGAAGACGTGGTCCAGCTGCTTATCGAACACAAAGCGGACGTCAACCAAACAGATAAAGATGGCTGGACTGCGCTGATGCTTGCCGCACACAAAGGACAGCAAGATGTAGTCCGTCTACTCCTTGAGCATAACGCGGACGTCAATCAAGCAAAAACTGACGGCTGGACTGCTCTTATGCTCGCCGCAGAAAACGGCCATAATGACATCGTCCACCTGCTTATCGAACACAACGCTGATGTGGCGCAAGCAAATAAAGAGGGCAGTACTGCTTTAATGCTCGCCGCACAAAACGGCCATGAAAATATCGTCCACCTGCTTATCGAACACAACGTTGATGTGGTGCAAGCAAATTCAAATGGCTGGACTGCTCTAGCGGCTGCCGCCAATAAAGGTCATGAAGACATCGTCCGCTTACTCATCACGCGCAAAGCGGACGTCAACCAAACATATACAGACGGCTGGACTGCTCTTATGCTCGCCGCTCAAAACGGCCATGAAGAAATCGTTCGCTTGCTCATTGAACACAATGCGGACATGGACCAAACTGATACAAAAGGCAAGACTGCCCTGGTGTATGCCGCAGTAAAAGGCCATGAAGAGATCGTCCGCCTGCTTCTCGAACATAATGCGGATGTGGACCAGGCAGAAATGAACGGTTATACTCCTTTGTTTATCGCCGCTCATTCAGACTTTGAAAACATTGTCCGCCTGCTTCTTCAGCACAATGCGGATGTGAACTATGCACTTGAAAACGGAACAACCGCGCTGATACTTGCACTTCTAGAAGGCCACGAAGGCATAGCCCGATTGCTAGTTGAGTATGACGCGGACGTGGTGCAGGCTGAAGCGGACGGCTGGACCCCTTTGATGATCGCCATACAAAAAGGCAATGAAAATACCGTCCGATTGCTCATCGAGCACAATGCGGATGTGAGGAAGACAGGTTTTAACGGCGCGACAGCGATAAATCTCGCTGCAGAAAATGGCCATGAAAATATTGCCCGTCTGCTCCTTGAGCACAATGCGGACGTGGATCATGCGGATGCGGACGGCACGACGCCACTTATCTGTGCTGCACAAAACGGCCATGAAGAGATTGTGCGATTGTTTCTTGAGCACAATGCGGACGTGACGCAAATCGAAACAAACGGCTGGTCAGCGCTTTTGTTCGCCGCATTCAACGGCCATGAAGAGATTGTCCGATTGCTTCTTGAGCACAATGCGGACGTGACGCAAGCAAATCCCGAAGGTTGGACGGCGCTGATGTGCGCAGCTCAAAAAGGACCTGTAAATATCGTACGCTTGCTCCTTGAACACAACGCGGACTTGACGCAAGTGACTGCGGACGGCTTGACAGCCCTTATGATCGCAGCACAACACGGCCATGAAGACATTGTAAGTTTACTCATCGAGCGTGGTTCGGACGTGGCGCAAGGTGATATGTACGGCACAACGACGCTGATGTACGCCGCACAATTCGGTCATGAAAACATCGCTCGGTTGCTCATTGCGCATAACGCGGACGTGACGCAGGCAAATACGGACGGTTGGACCGCGCTTATAATCGCCGCACAATGCGGTCGTGAAGGTATTATCCGGTTGCTCATTGAACAAAAGTCTGACGTGAGGCAGGCAAATACAGAGGGCTGTACAGCGTTGATGAGCGCCTCTAGACACGGCCATGAATGCATCGTTCGCTTACTCATTGCACAAGGCGCAATAATCAATCAAATTGACAATGAGGGGGATTCTGCCCTGATATACACCGCAGAAAAAGGCCATGAAGACATTATCCGCTTACTCCTGGCAGAGGGCGCAAAAATCGATCAAGCTGGTAATGAGGGGGATACCGCCCTGATGTGCGCTGCGGACAATGGCCATGAAGGCGTCGTCCGCCTGCTTCTGGAGCACGGAGCAGATCCGCATGTTATCAACCAGGAAAACGAAACTGCCCTCTCCCTGGCCATCGAAAAAGGCCACGACAACATCGTTGCCATCCTCAAAGAATACGGCTGCACCCCGGACGATTGCAGCCCAAACAACTAACCACAACACAGCCTTGCCCTGTTTTCCAGACAAAAGGACCAAACCATGTCGCTTCTTCATGAACGTTTAACCGCCCCCGGTCCCAAAAGGATTTTGTCTCTGGATGGCGGAGGGGTTCGGGGCATAATCACGTTGCAGTTTCTGAAGCTGATTGAAAAGGAACTGCGTACGCGCCATGGCAATGCGGAGCTGCGGCTGTGCGATTATTTTGATCTGGTGGGCGGCACCAGCACCGGGGCGATCATTGCGGGACTTGTGACCATAGGCATGAGCGCGGAGGAGATCGAGCGGGCCTATCTGCGGCTTCCGCATAAAATCTTCGGGCGCAGGAAAAAATTTTCCTTTTGCTCTCGCTATTCCTCCAAGCCCCTGGAAGACGAGCTGCAAAAGACCTTCGGCGACCACACCCTGGAAAGCGACATCCTCAAAACAGGCCTGTGCCTGGTGACGAAACGGGCCGATACGGGCAGCACCTGGCCGCTGATCAACCATCCGGACGGCACATTTTTCGACGACAACAAGAACATCCTGATCCGCAAGGCCATCCGGGCCAGCACGGCCGCTCCCACCTATTACAAGGCGGAAAAAATCGACGTGGGCGGCGGCGAAGCCGGGGCCTTCATAGACGGCGCGGTGAGCACGGCCAACAATCCGTCGCTGCTGCTGTTTCTGGTGGCCACGCTCAAGGGCTTTCCCTTTCACTGGACCACCGGCGCGGACAGCCTGTTCCTGGTCTCCGTGGGCACGGGCATCTGGCGCAAAAAGCTCAGCGCGGACCAGGTGTGCAACTCCAAGATGTGGACCTGGGCCGTGGACATCCCGCAGATCCTGCTCAAAGATGTCAGCCGGCAGAACCAGCTTATGCTCCAGCTGCTGTCGCGGACCCATACGCCCCACTATTTCAACATGGAAATCGGCAGCCCGGAAGATGATCTGGGCCTGGAAAACAAACTTCTGACCTGCAACCGCTACGACGTGGAACTGGAGGACGCCTATTGCCGGCCGCGCGGGTTTCTGAAAAACGGACTGCGCATTGAAAACATCCGGCGCCTCGATGCCATCCGCCATGTGCCTCTTTTGCAATCCATCGGCGCGGCCGCTGCGGAAGAACAGGTCCGGCCGGACCATTTTCCCGGCCAGTTTGATATAGTATGAAGACAACCCCTATAAATGACAGCAAATGGCACATTCACCCTATTCCCTCCCCCTGGCCGTGGCCGTCACAGGACACCGCGACATTGCTCCGGAAAATGAAGAGTCGCTGCGCCAGGCCATCCGCCAGCGGCTTGCCCTCCTGCAACAGAGCCATCCGAACACGCCTTTGCTGGCCCTGAGCGGCCTGGCCGAAGGCGCGGACATGCTCTTTGCCGAAGCTGCCCTGGAGCTGGGCATCGAGCTTGTGGCCGTTCTGGCGGCGGAACCGGAAGAGTTCCGCAAGGATTTTGCAACACCGGCGCATCCGGGGCGTACGGCTTCCGAACTGAAGCAACGCTTTGGCAAAATCTTGGAACAATCTTCGGATGTTGTGACGGTACGTGCAGGCAAATTTGCTAAAAAATCCGAACGCTATACCCGCGTCGGAGCCTATCTCGTACGGCGCTGCCATGTGCTGTTCGCGCTCTGGGACGGCAGCGATACGCAGCAGCCGGGCGGCACCAGCCATGTCGTAGAGCTGGCCCGGCAGGGCGTTCCGGACCGGCTTCGCGAATCTCCGTTGCCGGCCCTGGATTTTCCCGACGCCGTGACCATCCACCACCTGTTGACGCCCAGAAAAAACGTTCCCCTGAAAAACGCCTGCACCTGGCGCGTCATTTCGCCGGAAACAGTCGCCCCCCAAGCCCCGCAGCATACGCACCAGCTTGCCGAGCTCGAACGCTTCAATAAAGCGGCCACGCATTTTATCGCATACCACCCTGCGGCGGTTGCGACTTCAAAAGGCTATCTGCAGCTCTCCTCCCAGGACCTGACCGTCGCCGAAGAGCGGATTCTCAAGGCCTACGCCGTAGCCGACGCCATGGCCATGGCCTGCCAGCGCAAATCCATCGCAACCCTGCGGATCATTTACGGCATCAGCCTGTTCATGCTGCTGACCTTTGCGGTCTATTCGCAGTTGTTCCACAGCATCTGGCTGTATTTCGCCTATTATCTGGCGCTGCTGGCGGGCGGCTGCCTCTTCCTTTGGGACAGGCGCAAACGTATTTACAAGCAGTTCGTGGAATACCGCGGCCTGGCAGAAGGCCTGCGCGTACAGCTGTTCTACCGCATCGGCGGCGTACGCAATTTTGCCGCGGATCTGTATCTGCGCAAACAGCGCAGCGAACTGGGCTGGATTCGCCAGGCCATGCGCGCGCTGGAAACAGGTTCCAGACGCGAGGAGCCCCGGACGGACATCGTGCTCGAATGCTGGATACGGGATCAGGCCCGGTACTTTTTCAAGGCCCGGCAGCGGGACCGCGCAAAACTCCAGCGTTTCAACCGCATCGGTACCGTCGGCTTCATCTCCGGCATTGTTTGCGGCTTGTTCGGCTTTCTGGCCGAGGCCTGCGGACTGGTCGGCCACAATTCGCTGCTGATGCACTGGCTCTTTTTATTGATGGGGCTGTGCCCCGCCATCGGCGCGCTGACAGGAAGCTATGCCTTTCGCCTGGGGCTGAAGCAACACGTCAGGGAATACGACAAAATGGGGACCATATTCCAACTGGCTCTGGAAAAAGCCCAGGCCCCCGACGTAGCCAACGACGTACCCACAGACGCTCCAGTTGCCCCCGAGGTCCGGGAGCGCTACCCTTATACGCGCCTGCAGCTCCTGATCCGCGAACTGGGCAGAGAGGCCCTGGCGGACAACGCGCAATGGGTCATGCTGCACCGGGAGCTGAAACCCGTATTACCCACAAAATAGCAAACCACCATGGATACACCCCCTGTTGCACCCCCCGGCCCCATCCCTGTTGTCCGGGCCATCATTGAGGACGCCCACGGAAAGGTTCTCTTGCTCCGGCGCGCCAACACCACCTCCGGCAACGGCGCTTGGTGTTTGCCGGGCGGCAAGGTCGACCTCAGGCAGACCATCGCCGAGGCCCTGGCCCGCGAAATCCTGGAAGAAACCAGCCTGCAGCTCATTTCCGCGGACTTTCTGCTGCTCCAGGACAGCCTGCCCACCGCCGACGGCCCCATGCATTGCATCAATTTCTATTTCCGCTGCCGCGTCCGGGGCGAACTCATCCTCAACCACGAGTCCGACGCCTTTGCCTGGGTGGCCAAAGACACGTATGAAAACCACCGGATCGTCTTTCAGAATGACGCGGCGCTGCGGGTCCATTTTTCAGACGCGGACGTTTCGCCTTATACTGTGAGCATCGACAGCTAAAAATCACTGAGCCATCAAACACTGGAGCATACATGCCCTCTTCCCAAGATTCCGCCACCAATAAGCAGTACGTCGACGCCTTTGTCTCGCTGCGCAAAACGTACGTAGTTTTTTCCGAAATTCTGGAAAATCTGCTCAAGCAAGCCGTACGGGATCTGGACATCGATGCCATGGTGAAAGTCCGCGTCAAGGACATCCCCGGCTTTGCGGAAAAAATCCAGCGCAAGGGCTATACGGACCCCATGCGGCAGATGACCGACCTCTGCGGCGGGCGGATCATTGTCGAACGCGCGGACGCCATCCCCCGGGTCAACGCCTGGATTCGCGAGCATTTCCTCATTGACGAACAGAACAGCGAAGACAAGCTCCAGAAGCTCAAGGACGCGGAATTCGGCTACCGCTCCGTGCATTTTGTCGTCTCGCTGAACAAAAATGCGGACCTGTCGTTCTGCAAAAAGATCAAGGAAGTCCCGGATTTTCTCTACGATACGTACGCCGAAGCAGGCAGCGGCCTTGCGGTTCCCAAATACAAGGCGGAAATCCAGGTCCGGACGCTCCTGCAGCACGCCTGGGCCAGCGTGGCCCACGACAACCTCTACAAAAGCCAGTTCAAGACCCTGAAATGCAAATGGAAGCGCGATGCCTCGCGCATCTCGGCGCTGCTGGAAAACGCGGACGACTGCTTCGCCGCCATGCTGCGGGAAATCGACGCCTACAAGCACCACTACGGGGCCTACCTGAGCAGGGAGGAAATGCAGCAGGAAATCGACCGCCTGAACTTCGTACGCGAGTATGACAACGACAACCACGACCTGGTCCGGCGTATCGCGCGGCTGCATATGGCCCGTGGCGAGCATACGCGGGCTGGGAACGTGCTGGCCACCATCAGCCGGGAGGATCCGCAGGCCAGGCGCGACATGGCCGAGGCCCTGCTGCAGGCAAAGGCTCCCGGCGACATCGCCAAAGCGCGCGCCCTGCTCCTGGAACTCGACGAACAGATCCGCCGGGGCGAGCTTCCGCCCGATCCGCTGATTCCGGACCTGCTGGCGGACGCGCATCCGGACGAACCGGAAACGGCCCTGGAATATTCCAGACGCGCCTACGAGCTGAAGCCGTCCGAACCGGGAATCCTGCGCCGCTATATCGAACGCAAAATCATCCACGAGCGCAACTGCGATTTTCTGCCCCTGCTTTACCCGGCCATTACGCAGGCCCTGGACTTCGCCCGCCAGCGGACGGTGCTGGAAGTGGGGCTGCCCTGGACCTGGCAGGACATTGCCATGCTCGAGCTGCTGCGCAACAAGCCCTACGCCGCGCTGGAAGCCTGCATCCGGGCCGTGACCATGAGCGAAACCCTGCAGGGCGCGGACGGTTGCATCGCCGTGCTGCAGGCCATGGAAAAAGCCACCCAAAACAAGCAAGCCATGCAGCCCGGCCTGCCCGGTCTGCCATGGCTTCGGGATTTTCTGCTCCTGGCGCAAGCCGCGCGTTGCGAAGATCCGGAACAGCGCCGCACCTGCCTGGCCCCTGCGGACTCGGACTGCCAGGGGGATCTGCAAGGCCCCGTGGTCATTGTTGCCGGTGGCTGCGCAGCGAACATCGAACAAAGCCTCGCGGCCTACGGTCCGCTCTTTGAAAAGGCCTTCAGGGACTTTCCGGGAACCCTCATCTGCGGCGGCACCCGGTCCGGCATCAGCAAGATTGTCGGCGACCTCAAGGCTTCGGGCGTTGTGGACGCCTCCTGCAGGCTGCTGAGCTACCTGCCGGAACCTCTGCCGGATACTGTGGAGAAACACGGCAGCTACGAAATTCGCCTGGCCCCAGGCGAGGGCTTCACGCCCCTGGCCCCCCTCCGGGCCTGGATGGACATCCTGGCCTCGGGCCTTTGCCCGGCCGACGTACGGCTGGTGGGCGTCAACGGTGGACAGATCTCCCGGATCGAATATCTGCTTGCCGCCTGCCTGGGCGCGCAGGTCGGCCTGCTGCCCGACAGCGGCCGCGAAGCCTGGCAGCTGCTGGACGATCCGTTCTGGCAAGCACGTACCAATGTGCTCTCCCTGCCCACCGACGCCATGACTCTGCGCGTCTTTGTCCAACCCGCCCCCGCGGCCAAACTGATCCAGTCCGAAACCAGGGAGCAGCTCGCCCGCCAGGCCCACGAAGCCTACTGCGCGGGCGAACGCCCCAAAGTACTGGACGCGCGCAAGGAATTGGAGGCCTGGGACACGCTGGACACCACCTTCAAGCAATCCAACCTCTCCCAGGTGGACTTCTTCGACACAGCCCTGCGCTGGGCAGGCCTGAACGCGCGTCCGGCCTGCGGTCCGAACACCCCGAAGTTCAAGCCCACGGACACCCAGGTGGAAATCATGGCGGAAATGGAACACGGCCGCTGGGTCGTAGACCGCCTCCAGGACGGCTGGACCTGGGGCAAGGAGCGAGACAACACAACCAAAACCCGCCCCCAGCTCGTCCCCTGGAACGCCCTGCCCGAAGCGGAAAAAGAAAAGGACCGCCAGGCGGTCCGGAATAATATCGAAAAGTTGCAAGAGGCGGGGTATGCAATTTTTGAGGGGTGATTGGGGGGGTGTTGTGGCTCGCTACCAAAGCCAGCGGTAGAGCAGATAGACGCCACCGGCCAACAAAACTAAGAGAATGATAGCAACGATACCCGAGGTCAACCGCGACGTTTCCCCTTACACATCCTCGTTGTTCAACTTTTGCTCCACCACAGCCAAATTCGAGACAAACGTACGTAAGGTTGGATGATCCGGCTCGAATCTTTTTTTTGCGATTGCCACAGCCTGTTGCAACAAGCGCCTGGCCACCTCCAAATTGCCCAGGGCCATTTCCACCGTCGCCAGGTTGGAATAGCTCACGGCAAGCGTGGGATGGTCCGGTTCGTACGCCTTTTCACATATCTCCACAGCTTGTTGCAACAAGCGCTTGGCCGCCTCCAAATTGCCCAGGTCCTTTTCCACCGTCGCCAGGTTGGAATAGCGCGTGGCAAGCCTAGGATGGTCTGGTTCGTACGCCTTTTCTTTTATAGCCACGGCCTGTTGCAACAAACGCTTTGCCGCCTCCAAATTGCCCAGGCCCTGTTCCACCAGAGCCAGGTTGGAATAGCTCGTGGCAAGCGTAGGATGGTCCGGTTTGTACGCCTTTTCAAAAATCTCTACGACCTGTTGCAACAAGCGCTTTGCCGCCTTCAAATTGCCCAGGTCCTGTTCCACCATCGCCAGGTTGGAATAGCTCGTGGCAAGACTAGGATGGTCCGGTTCGTACGCCTTTTCCCAAATCTCCACGGCCTGTTGCAACAAGCGCCTGGCCGCCTCCAAATTGCCCAGGTTCTGTTCCACCACAGCCAGGTTGGAATAGCCCAAAGCCCGTTGTGGATGGTCCGGTTCGTACGCCTTTTTCCAAATCTCCACGGCCTGTTGCAACAAGCGCTTTGCCGCCTCCAAATTGCCCAGGTCCTTTTCCACCATCGCCAGGTTGGAATAGCTCGTGGCAAGCGTAGGATGGTCCGGTTTGTACGCCTTTTCGTCAATTGCCACGGCCTGTTGCAACAAGCGCTTTGCCGCCTCAAAATTGCCCAGGTCCTTTTCCACTGTCGCCAGGTTGGAATAGCTCGAGGCAAGCGTAGGACGGTCAGGTTCATACGCCTTTTCCAAAATCTCCACGGCCTGTTGCAACAAGCGCTTTGCCGCCTTCAAATTGCCCAGGGCCTTTTCCACCATCGCCAGGTTGGAATAGCTCGCGACAAGCGTAGGATGGTCAGGTTCGTACGCCTTTTCCCAAATAGCCACGGCCTGTTGCAACAAAATCCGTGCATCGCTGTATTGTGCAAACTCACGCATTGGAGAACACACCCAAATAGCCAAATCCGCCCCAGCCGGATCATTCTTTGCCATACGCCAACTTGCCAAATAGGCAACAGGAGCTATTTCCCAGCGTTTTTCCTTGTCAACCCAATTCTCAGCCAAAAATTCCGCGCGGGACAAGGCAAGGTCCATCAGCTGTTCTTGGCCTTGCTCGACAATTGCTTCATCCAGTCCGTTGCGCAGCAATTCCCCCAACAGTCGGTGCAAACGCACCACCAGCGGAAAATTCTTGTTGTCCACCGTTGCAGTGGGTTGCAACAGGCGCAGGCTGAGGAGGCGGTGCAGCAGTGCGAGCCAAGGATCGCCGTAGCCAGGTTCGGCTTCTTGCTCCAATTCGGGAAAATTCTTGGCCGCCAGGGTCCGCAGCCAGGACAAGGGGATGTTGTCAGGGGGGAGCAGGGCCGCGTATTCGAGCACGCAACGCTCGGTTTCGTTCAATCGTTCGAGGGTGGGCTTCAATGTGGCGCGCAGGCTCTTCTCGCCATGAAGCACGCCCGATTTCATTTTTCCGGTGGTTCCTTCCAGGCCCTCGATACTTTCCTTCCTGAGTCGCGCCAAAAAAACCTGTGCACGTAACGCCAACTTTGGCAGCCTCACGCAGGTAGACTGCCGCGACTTCCACGGCCAGAGGAAAGCAGCTCAGCAAACGGACAATTTCTCGCGTGGCGTTTTGCTCCTCTTCATCGGCAAAACTGCCGCCGGGCTGAAAGGATTGAATAAGCTCCAGAGCATCTTCTTCGAGCAATTCATCAACACTTACAAAAGCCCGGTCATCGTATGCGCCGTGTAAGTCTTCCTCAGCCAGGCGCGAGGTGGCCAGGATATGCAGCCAGTTATCCCGCGGTAGCCATTTTGTCTGCGCGGGTTCGAGCAAGGCGGGTTTGTCCACGTTGTCCAGGATCAGCAAACAGGCATGGGGGGCGCGCGTATCGGCCAGTTGCTTCAACTCCCGGAGGGTGCGGTCGAATTGCTTGTCCGGGTCCTTTTGTTCCTCCTCGGTGAAATCAAAAGCCATGCCGGGGGCCGTATGCAGGTCAGCCAGAGCCAGGCGCAGGTCGTCGCGGCCTTCGCAGCGGACCAGCCAGCGCCCGCCCCCGTATTCGTGGGCAAAGGCGTGGGCGTATTCCGTGGCCAGGGCGGTCTTGCCCATGCCGCCCAGGCCGTGCACGGCCGTGAGAACGCCCACCTGCCCCAGGGAAAGCTCTTCGCGCAAGCGGCGCAGTTCAGAACGGCGGCCCATGAAATGCGGGTTGTGGTTCTCCACATTGCCCAGGCTGTTCTCCGCGGCCACCTCCCGGTCGATACGCTCCTTGATCTGGATGGTGAGTGCGTCCATCTGGGTCTTGACCGCGGCCTCGCGCAGGGCGGCAATGCCGGCCGTATGCCAGGGCTGAAAATCAAAATGATTGCGCCGCCGCAATTCAGCGATCCATTCGCCCCGCTGCTTCACGAATTCCTCGGAATCCAGGCCCGGTACGTTCACAAAATAGATGGGCGCCACGCCGTCCCCGAAAAAAGCCCGGCCCAGCTCGCTTTTGAGGTACTCGTTGAACTCCCACTCGCAATACTCGCTTTTGAAATAATCCGGCGAAAGACAGGCCAGCAGCAAACGCGATTCATGCAGCCCTTCCAAAATCCGATGCCGCCAGTCCTGCATGCCCTGGATATCGACCTTGTCGAAAAAGACTTCCAGCGGACGCCCGGCAAAGGCTTGAAATTCGAGCTTAAGCTGCTCGACGAATTCGGTGATACGCTGATTCGCATTGTCTTTGCGCGCATAGGAAATGAACAGGTCGCAGGCCATGGGCGAAGCTCCTTGAAGAAGATGCAGTAACTACGTGAGGATTGATACGGCGGGAAACAATACGGCTTTCCTTATGCCAGAAAAGCCATAACGCATACGCAAAGCAAAAGCCATGCTGTGGAGAAAGGAAAAAGAAGACAGCCGAAACGTATTCCAGGCCTGCCACTCCCCTAATGCGATTCTTTGCGGATGCGCTGGTATTCGCGAAGGTATTCCGGAATGCGCGCGACGGTCAACCGGTCGAAGTCCTTGTAGGCTTCCGTCAGCTGTTCCCAGGAAACCAGGCAGGGATGGTGTTTCCTGGCGTTGTCACGCTCGCCCAGGGTCCAGCCGTCCAGCATTTTTTCCGCATTCCAGCGCGCGTGCTCCTGCCGGGCAAGCAGTTCGATCTGGTCGGCAGTGAGACGCATAAACTCCGGGTCGATGTCCTCCAGGGGCGTAGTGATCCCCAGGGAACGTAATTTAACCCGCAGGTGCAGGGCCTGCTGGCGATTGGAATCCCGCAGATACTCGGGGAGTCTGCTCCAGGGCAGGCAGGAGGGATCGTTTTCCTGGCTGCGTACGGTGCTTGCCTGGCGGTCTTTCAGATAAAAGCCGTGAATAACCTGCGCCAGGCCGTCGAGGGTTTCGCCCAACACCATGCGGGAGGAACAATTGATGCCGTATTGGCCAAAGGGAGTCATACGTTCGAGGAGTTTGGCATCCGCGCCGCCGCTGGTCATCATGGCCAGCCCCCTGGAACTGCTCAAGCAAACGGCCACGCGGATATCCAGAAAGCGCAGACGCTGCAGCAGATGCAAAGCCGTGGTGAAATTTTCCTGGTCGCTGCCCTGGACAACGGCCAATGACGCGATGCTGTCGCTCTGGTTGGCGGCCAGGTCGATGGCTCCGGTGGCCCGCGTATCCGCCAGTGGCGCCCCGACGCGCGTTACTTCGACAATGTCCTCATAGTAGGGAAATCGCCAGAGAAACTCGCGCCAGAGTTCCTCGACGCGCGGATCGATGATGGTCAGCCGCGGCTTGCGGCCATTCACGAAATGGCACATCTGTGCGACGCGCAGCGCCAGACTTTGTCCGACATCTCCGAAGCCCACCACCACCAGATGCGTGGTACGCGTATCGGCGGGCAGAATCCCGTCACGGTCCAGGGGCCAGGACTCAAACAAGGCCCTTGCGCTCATCTCGTGAATGTTGAAGACCGTGCCGTCAAAGGAATCTTCATGCTGCGTCAGCAGATCATGGGTGGTCAGCGCGTGGCGGATGTCCAGCGAACCGATGTGGGCAAAGGCTTTGACCAGTGCTTTTTTGTCCTGAGCCAGCTTTCTGGCGTGCACCATGACTTCCACATTGGTTTCATCCCGTCCGCACAGCGCCACCAGGCAGTTGCTGCGCGTAACCCGGGCTTTCTGCAGCATGACCGGGTCCGTGGCATCGCCGAAAAGCACCTGCCCGCCCCGCAAGCGGATACCTTCCACCCGCGGGCACTGCTGATCGGCTTCGATGATCACGACCTTTCTCCCCCGGTCCAGGCAGTCTCTTGCCAGGGAAAAGCCTTTCACCCCCAGGCCGCAGATAAGCACGTGATCCTGGACCAGCCAGCGGCGCAGGAGCAGGCCATGGTCGCGCAAGGTTGCCATGAGTGCCAGGAACAAAGTCCAGGCCGCGCACGCGGGCGCCAGCCATCGTGCAATCTCGAGCTGCCAGGGGAGCGGCGAATGATAGGGAGTTTCAATGATGAAGAGGCGCAGGGTCTGATAGGCCAATTCCGTAACCGGGCTGGCCTGTTGCTCGCCGTTGGCCGCGACAAGCCCCCAATAGCCCAGACCAATGGCAAGTAAATAGCAACAAAGCAACAAAAACCGGGAGCGTTTCATGATGGCAATTTAGTCTCAGAATTGGAGTTAATGCAGTGCATCCCACGTCAGACCAAAGCAGTTAAACACTATGCATAAGTGCAACTTCGTTGCTCCCCGACAAAGCCAGGGAATTCACATCCGATTAAAATCAGAGAATCGAATTACTATAAGCCCTTTACGACACCTACTAGTTGATAAGGCAATTTCTGATAATTAATTTGATCCTTAGCTACAGACAGTTAGTTTTCCCCGAAAGAAGAAAAATCCACCGGACCATCTTTCACCGCAAATTTATCTTCTATACAGCATATGTCAATTCAATTCCCGTATGGCATAACTCCGTATAATCCTCGAGCGGATTACCCTCGCATCTTGCGGCTTACTTTTTGGGTGGTGGGCAATGGACGATTCGAATGCCCGTCCTTTGGCTCCAGAGGGAAAACACACAGTACCCCCCTCCCCTGCATTAGATGACAACTAGCTGTAATTATACAGACCACTAGATGCAAGGTCTCCCTTAAAAATCCGTGTTTTATTATTTATACTAGGGCAATTATTGGCGTATTCGAACTTGTTTCTTATTAGCACTTTATAGCGAGCACACTTTATAACTATCTATAAACACACCCTTGTTTCTCGCCTATCTTCTGTTCTCGTATTTCCCTCTGCCTCTCATATTTTTCATAAATAGGTCTCATTTCTTAATCTGATCTTAACTATAATGTCACAAGATTAATATACTTGTTTCTTTCCCCTTTAATATATTTACTTATTTACACATAACAGAGGACAAGATGAAACGTTACTTCTTCATTGCCGTGATACCTGTACTCATCCTCATGCTGCTTACTCACTATGCTTTCGCGGGGGACTTTAACCAAATGCAAAAAATTGTCGCCAGTGACAGGGCGTATGGGGACTACTTCGGCAACTCCGTGAGTATCTCTCCAGACGGTAATTATGCCGTTATTGGCGCTGGTTACGAAGATGAAGACGCTGATGGCAACAATACACTTGCCCTAGCCGGATCGGCTTATATCTTTATTAAAGACGACGCCGGAAACTGGACACAACAGGCTAAACTCGTCGCCGGCGACAGGGCGGCTAGTGACCGTTTTGGCTATTCCGTGAGCATAGCAAGCTCAGATAAAGGTACCTTTGCGCTCATTGGCGCTTATTACGAAGATGAAGACGCTGATGGCAACAATACACTTTCCTCTGCCGGATCCGCCTATGTCTTTGCTAAAGACGACGCCGGAAACTGGACACAACAAGCAAAACTCGTCGCCGGCGACAGGGCGGCATCTGACCATTTTGGCTGCTCCGTGAGCATAGTAAGCTCAGATAATGGTACCTTTGCGCTCATTGGCGCTTCTTGGGAGGATGAAGACGCTGATGGCAATAATACACTTGGCAATGCCGGATCCGCTTATGTCTTTGTTAAAGACGACACAGGAAACTGGACACAACAAGCCAAACTCGTCGCCAGTGACAGGGCGTCTAATGACGTCTTTGGCACCTCCGTGAACATAGCAAGCTCAGATAATGGGACCTTTGCGCTCATTGGCGCTGATGAAGAGGATGAAGACGCTGATGGCAACAATACACTTACCAACCCCGGATCCGCTTATGTCTTTGTTAAAGACGACACAGGGAACTGGACACAACAAGCTAAACTCGTCGCCAGTGACAGGGGGGATAGTGACTCCTTTGGCAAATCCGTGAGCATAGCAAGCTCGAACACTGGTACCTTTGCTCTCATTGGCGCTGATAAAGAGGATGAAGACGCCGATGGCAATAATACACTTACCAACCCCGGATCCGCTTATGTTTTTGTTAAAGACGACACAGGGAATTGGACACAACAAGCCAAACTCGTCGCCGGTGACAGGGCGAATAATGACAACTTTGGCCATTACGTGAGCATGGCAAGCTCAAACACTGGTACCTTTGCTCTCATTGGCGCTTTTTACGAAGATGAAGACGCTGATGGCAACAATACGCTTACCGACCCCGGATCCGCTTATGTCTTTTCCAAAGACGACACGGGAAACTGGACCCAACAAGCCAAACTCGTCGCCTCGGACAGGGCGAATGGGGACAGGGTTGGCATCTCCGTGAGCATGGCAAGCTCAAACAATGGTATCTATACGCTTATTGGCGCTGATCAAGTAAATACAGACGCTGATGGGGGAAATTACGCTAACCACGCCGGATCGGCATATATCTATAACTGGCAGGATAAGCCGGAAATAAGCGGAAGCAACGGCGCAATCAGTTCATCGACTACCAGCACAAGCGCCACAATTACTGCAACAGTGAATGCAAATGGCGCTGTCACTACCGTAACCGTCTACTACGGAACTTCTGCGGCTGCTTTGAACTCCAGTGTCCAGATCGGTTCGACCAGCGGCATCGGCTACAAAACAGTAACCGGAACTATTCCCGGACTCGCTTCGGGGACAAAATATTATTATCAAATCGTGGCCCAAAACAGCGAAGACCAAACAAACAGCTCCGTATACGCTTACACAACTCAACCAGCCAGCGCCAACAATGACTCGGACAATAATTCCGATCGCGACAATGACAGCAATGACTCGGTCGCTGGTGGTTCCAACGGAAACGCCTCCGGAAATCCTCGCCCTGTTCCTACTCTGCGGATTTTTTAGGGAGAAGAAAGCAAGCTATTTCCTAATAGCTCGTTTTGGGATGCCCAGAGGGGCAGGCCCCAGATTGTTCTCATTATAACTGGTCCAAAGATGGTGGCAAGTTCAACGTACCGCAAAAAGAAAGGGTTACACTTTATTAGCATAACCCTTTGATTTTATATGGTGGGCAATGGGCGATTCGAACGCCCTGCCTTTGGCTCCGGAGGCCCATTTTATGGATTACCGACGGATACCGAAAACTCACTATCTATTACAATTATTGAGAATTTTTCTGACCAATCATACCGAGGAATAACGAAAAATACGCGGAGTGTGTTGCGCTTTTGTTGCGCAAATATTTTTCACCTATCAAACGAAAAAACCCGATGCGGGCAGGCACCGGGTAATTTCAGCGAAAACAAAAATGTAGTTTCAAAAGTAATTGTGCCCTGCCCTGCCCGCTTCGTCAAGGGGGTGGCAGCATGAATCATGATTTTACCAGCCTTCATGACGCATCCCTGTTCTATGCCGATAGTGGCGCCACTGTACGTGCAAAACAAGTGCTTGCTGAAGAAGCAAACAAGGTATTCGGCGCAACTATAGCAGAGCGCGAACATCGTTATGTTAATGCCTGCAGGAGACTTGGCGATTTTATTGATGCTGACATCTCCGGACGCGAAGTCATGGACACCCTGAATACCGCTGGCGAACTCAACGGCATGACCCAACAAGAAAGGTCCGATGCCATCGCCCGTGCAATCGAAGAATCCAACCGGAGAGACCGCGCACAGCCAAAGAAAATGAACAACGCGCCGCAGGTTGCCATACCACCTGACGACACCGCAGACGACGAAGACGCCTTTCCTTCATTCCTGCCACCACCGCCGCCGGTTCCGGTTGGTGTGTTTCCCGACCTGATCCAAAGTATAATACAGGACGCGGCCAGCGCGTTCAGTGTTCCGCTGGAAGTTCCAGTATGCGCGATGTTGTCCTTGTCTTCTGCAACCATCGGCAGAGCCAGAGGTCTGATGATTAAAGGCAACTGGAAACCCTGTGCGAATATGTATCTGTGTCTAGTGGGTAAATCCGGTTCCGGGAAAAGCCCATGCACGAACGCCATGCTTGATGCCATCAATGATGTCGAGGCCGAATATTACAAGGAATGGCTCGATGCAAACGCGGATTATGAAAACGAAACTCTTCGGTACAAGGAAACGCTCAAGGCCTACACCAAGGGAAAAATTGATGATCCTGGACCGGCACCAGAACGGCCGAAGCTTAAGCAAGTCTTTGTCGAGGACGTGACCACCGAAGCTTTGCGTACGGTGTTGCGGGACAATCCGCGCGGTGCAATGTGGTATCGGGATGAAATATCAGGGTTGTTGCTGGACCTGGACAAATACAGCGGCGAGAAAGGCAGTACAAAAAACAGATTGATGACCCTTTATGATTGCGGTGCCTGGAAGACCAATAGGGCCGACAATGGGAAAGACACGTATATCAGAAACGCCTGTCTCAGTATCTTTGGCGGTATCCAGCCGAAGAAACTTGCGGAAGCATTCTGTAAGTCGGACGCCGAAAGCGGATTTCTGCCTCGTTTTATGTTCATCCGTTTTGTTCAAACTGGTCCGCAGTTGTTCTCCGAAGCCGACTTTAAACACCTGCCCGATTTGACTGAGATTGCGAGGTCTTTTCTTTCTCTGAAACTGTCAGAGAATGGAAGCACTCAATATATCGGAGTATCAAAAGAAGCCAAGCAAATATATGTCCAATGGCATGACCGCATTGCAACGGAATCATGGATGGGGTCTGCCGACGATGAGGATAGCGTCTTGTCCAAACTGAGGGACCAATGCTTGCGCCTCTGTCTGATTATTCACTTACTTGAAGCTGTCGCCGGACAGCACGATGACTTTTCCCTTGTGAGCCTCGATACCATGAAAAAGGCCATAGTACTTGCCGACTGGTTTCGCGAACATCAGCAGCAAGCGTGGTCTCTCATCGGCCATGGCAGGAAGAAGGCAGTTGAAGCCGAACCGCTCGAACGCCGTGTTGCTCTGGCGATCCTCGATCTACAGGCCGAAATTCAGAATGGACAACTGCCGGTTTCTCGTGTGGTTGAGCAGGTAAATATAGGCAGCAACATAGCTATAGACGGCAGAGTCATAGGCAGGTCCTGGAAAAAGTTAGGCATCAGCAAAAGCCGAGATCCAAAGAAGCGCTCCATAGTCGTGGGGAGAAACACAATTTGCAGACTGATGACAATTACTACTGGATAGGGAATTTTGATGTCATCATATGTCATTTGTCATTGATGTTAAAATTATCAAATAGTTATGCTTATAACATCAAGATGACATCAATTTTTCCATGTCATGGATACGTCAACAAACTCAAAAGAGCATGACATCAAATGACATCATGGAATTTAATGTCATCATCTGTAGCATGCTGATTTTACTAGCACTGATGGCATGATGACATTCGATGACATCAAATCCAGAGGAAAGGATCATTTTTTATTAACCAGTACCGGGGACGCACCTCAACCGAAATACAATTACCTCATCCGTACGGATTATCCAAGTCGCGATGAGGATTCGCCTGAGTCCTTTGGCTTCTTCAAAACTACAATCTCAAAAGGAGCCATCATATGGCCGGAAAACCGCATCATTTGAACAAAATGGAATTTGTTGCCTTGAAAGATGAAATAGCTGCAATGCTTGATAAAGGACATACCAAAAAATCAGCATATGAAGCGCTTAAAGAGAATGGAAGAATCGAGCACCTCACGTATCGAAGCTTCTTGCAGCATCTCAAGGGGACTGTCGCACATGTCCCTCTTAAGAACAATCCGACTCAATCAATAAAAAAAACACAATCGCTTGGAAAAACAGACAACACTTTAATCGACCCTAAAACCATATGGGAGTAACTTATGGCAAGTATCCATTTTATTTTACAGAAAAAAGGTGGCATCGGCAAAACGTTTATCGCTTTTATACTCGCTCAGTATCTACAAGAAATATACGGCGAATGCATTTGCTACGACACAGACCCGTTAAATGAATCGAGTGGGCTTATTAGTATCCCCAAGTTAAACGTTCGCCCGCTTAAATTGGTAGACGCGGAGGGCAATTTTGAAAAGGCTCAGCTCGATACGCTAATGGAGCAACTTATAGCCAGCAATGAAGACGATAATATCGTGATAGATAACGGATCAAGCAGCTTCAATCCCATTACTTCATACATAAGAGATACTGGAGCACTCGAACTTCTGAAAGGATATGGACACACAGTCTATGCCCATTGCATTCTCGGTGCGGGTAAGGAATTGGACGATACGACACGTGGAACAGTTGAAACAGCAGATATTTTTGAGAACGTCGTGATTTGGATCAATCCATTTTGGGGAGAAGTCGTAGTCAATGGCAAAAAATTTACTGATACGGCGTTTTACAAAGAAAACAGCCATAGATTTTATGCTGTTATCAATCTCCCCTCTATTCAGAGCCTTTTCAAACGTGATCTTATGAACATGCTCGGGCAAAGAGTAACCTTTCAGCAGGTATATAAAGGCGAGGGGCAAGGGGAACTTGCCTTCATCATGAATCGTCAGCGAATCTTCATGATTTGGAAACAGCTGAAAAACGAATGTCTGGATCCTGCCGAGCTATAATTGGCGAAAAAAGGACATGATATGCGCCTACCATTGCACAAATTGTACGTACATAGGGCTCAATTGTGCGTAAAAACAGCACAAAATCTGTAAACTCCAATTGAGCACCATTTTCTACACATTTGAAGCATTTTAAATGCCAATAGTGGCCATTTCGTACGCGCAATTCTTGGGGCAGGACGTGCAAAGTAGGACCACTTTTCAAGTGGCCACTTTGCGTCCTGCTCTGGTCAAGACCAGAGAAACTTATTCGCTTGCAGCTCAACGTTGAAAGGATTTTGCAGATGAAGCCAAAACTACCGGACAAACAGCGGAGAAAATTCTGTCTCAAGGCATACGTGAACCAGGATGATTACGAGCTGATCCTCACTTTGAGCCAACGCACCGGATTTACCATTTCCGATCTCTGCCGCCGTGCGCTGCTCGGAATAAAAATCGACTCCAGTGAAAATCAGCAGAACTTCAAAAATCTTCTGAAGGTCAACGCGGATCTTGCGCGTCTGGGCGGCCTTCTGAAACTTGGCCTTACCTCGTCTGCAAGCACATACACCGCCCCCGCAGAACTGCGAAGAATTTTAAAGCTGATTGAAGCACGCCAAAAGGAAATGCGGAGCGTCATTGAAACAATACGGGCGGAGCTATGATCAGCAAGCGCGAAAAGCTCGAGAATCCGCAGAGCGACAATATCCAGCGACTTGGCCAATACATCGCGGACACGAAAAACAACGGTGAGAAATGCATGTCTGTCTGGACAGAAGGCTGTTTTGCTGGGGACGATTTCGAGCTTGCTCTGGATGAAATCAAGGCCACCCAGGCCTGCAACCGCCGTACGACCAAGGAGAAGACATACCATCTCATCGTCTCCTTTCGCCCCGAAGACGCGCCGAAGCTCAATGAGGACAAGCTCAGGGAAATCGAAAAATCCTTTGCCGAAACACTGGGTTTTCAGGATCACGAGCGCGTCTGCGCCGTGCATACGAATACGGCCAACTTGCACATGCACATCGCCTACAACATGATCAATGCGCGAACAAAGGCCCGGCACGATCCGGGCTGGGACAAAATCAAACGCGATAAACTCTGCAGGCAACTTGAAAAAGAGTACGGCCTGGCCGTTGATCCTGGCCGCGATCCAAACGCCCAGCACCCCAAACTCAGCCAGAAGTCACGTACGTTCGAGACAAAGACCGGCCTGAAATCCTTTGAAAGCTACGTCCTGGAACGCCGGGAAACTATCCGCGAGATTCTGGAAAGCGCTGAAAGTTGGCAACATCTGCATAAGCAATTGGCCTGGCACGGTCTGACGATCCGCTTGCGCGGCAACGGCTGCATCGTCTCCGCCATTGATTCCCCAGTCAAAGGCAACCTCCACATAAAGGCCAGCTCCATCGGTCGCGAATTCTCACGCGCTGCTCTCGAAAAACGCCTTGGGAACTACCAGGCCAGCACAGGGAAGTATGAAATCAACGAACGCTACGATCTTGCGCCAGCAAAAGCTTTGAAAACGTATCAGGAAAAGCAGGCCTGGAGATACTATTTGAGGGAGCACAGACGGTTATCACACCAGAACAAAGCCCTGAAGCGATCCTTCAACAACTTTAAATTTCAAATGAAGCAATTTTTTGAGGCCGGCTACGAGAGATAACAACAGTTAAAAGCATCAAGGAGAAACCAATGATTGACCAGCATGATCTTGAAACAAAACTACTCATTCGCAACAATCCGGACGAATTCAAGGCCTGGGTGGATGAGGGGAATAATCCGTACGCAGTGGACGAATTGGGAGAAACCTTTTTGCATCGGGCCGCAACCTTTGGTGCCACACGTATAATGAAACTGTTGCTGGAACTGGAGCTCGATCCAAACGTACCGGACTTGAAAGAAGAAAATCCGCCATTTGCCTACGCGTTCACAGCCGAACCAGTCATTCTCTTACGCCGCTACGGAGCTTCCCTCACGTTCGAAAACAACGAAGGACTCTCCCCGCTCCACAATGCCGCCTGCCAAGGCCGTACCGAGGTCGTCAGTACGCTCCTCGCCCTTGGAGCGGATATGTACGCCCCCTGCACCGGTTCTGCCTATCCAGCCGTATTCGAATCCTTCATCCTCGCAGAACACACCGTCTCCACTCTCGCCACCTTTGCCGCCGCCGGTTTCGACATGAAAGGCAAGGACGGCGGGTGGACGCTCTTGCACAAAGCCGTCAACGAGCGCCACCACGAAGCCCGAGATTTCCTGCTGGATCTTGGGGCTGATCCGTCGTTTAAAGATGACGAGGGATGTAATGTAGCGCCTATTAATGGGGCGAAATAAGGTATTGATGTGTACTCATGAAGAGCTCCTGATATAAAAATTTGTCCATTTTTAAAATGTCGCTCGATGGTCTAAACAACCCAAGCCTTTTCTGTTCTCCTTTGAGCATGGTGCTCGGTTTGGTGGATTGTGCTACCCCATCAAACGAAAGAACTTCTTTATTTTTAAGAGGAAATGTCAGATATAGTCGAGACAACTTCAATTTTTTCATTCAGTACCTGTATGCATTGAGATCACTTGTTAGGGGCCGTTAACTTTTTATATCCTTCTGAGTAGATAGTAGTCAGGTTTTGTATGTCAAGATTATGGATATCAATAAAGCTCTGAATTTTGTCGTCACTTATCTCGTGAATGTTATATTTTGAGAACTCTTTAAAAAAATTTCGAATGTTCTCTTTTAGTTGTTTTAGTTTTTCTTTCCGCATAATTTCTACATCATGTGTAAAATCGGCATAATAAGATAGTTTGTTGGTCGATATAATTAATATGCGTTTGCATTTTTCTTCTCCGTAAAAACTTTCAAACCATCCACAGTGTGTATTCATCTGCCCAGCTTCATGTTTCGATATTTCTGAGCGAGTATCGTATACTTCATTTTTACATTCAATTAAAAAATATTGATTTTCAACTCCACACCACAGGTTGTCAGGTCCTTTTTTGTATTCTTTGTCCGGTCTTTGACTGATAAAACCGATTGCGGTGCCTATCTCCTGCAAAGCAAGCTCAAACTTATCAGAAGGCATACCGAAAGATAGGTTTTGAAGGCTACCGTCAAGAGATGTCATCATATCACTATAGTTACTATATTTTATAATCCACTCTTTAATTCTTTTAGTTCTGTGTTCGTTTATATAGTTAATTTTTCTATAATTTACGCCTTCTTTTGGGATTAGTAGTTGTGTATTGCTCTTAAACGCAGATTTTTGGATGGCATTTGAGTCTGCCTTGCTTATCCTATATTTATATCTAGCCAGCTGCTGTAAATACCACCCACGTTCTGCTATATTATGTGAGTATTTGTCGCAAAGCTGCTGTGCAGTCTCACATGCTCTTTGATAGTCTCCAATCATATAACTTTTTTCAGATTCATACTCTTTGATTATGGTGTCAAATAAATCATCCCTTTGGTTTTCTTGCTGCATATTTTCCATTTCTTCAGAGTAATAAGTTTTCCACCCTTCATCCCTATTTAAGGCTTGCTTTATTACGTTTACTAAAGTGTCAAAAGGGGAGTCATCGGTGGCGTCCTCTTTTGTAAACTGGGCTATCTGAATTCCAATTTCAATTTGTTGTCGAGTCTGACTTGAGAAGTATCTACTAGTCATAGGACTTCTTATAAATTTGACTAAGTCTCCACCTACCAAAATAATTATACTATAGTCTTTTTCGCCTCTAACGCTCCGCCCGATTCCTTGCTCGATTTTTTGGGCAATACGTATGTTGATAAAATCACTGTCTGAACGGCATTCCTCTTCATATTTATACTGTAGTGAGTCAAAGTAAGGTTTTGAATCCATAATCAAGATTCTACAAGAATTGTCTGGGAGGTCAATCCCATCATATCTATTCACAAAAACTATCGTATCTCGATATTGGCCACTTTTAAGTGACTGTACAAGAGAATAGATATCTTTTGATGAAGCGACAACTGCTCCAATCTCTGTGTATTGATTTTTGTTTCCAAAGCTTGGAGCAAGAGACACTATACCAAAATTTTTATCTTCATAAGGCTTTGCTAGATAGCTGATTACTGAGTCGCGATCAAGATCGTCATGAATAAGCGATGGAATTAATATCATCTTTTCCCCAGACCACTTAAGATCTTTGTTTGTAAGCGGGTTGGAGACTGATTCGATATCAAAGCCTAGCCCTTTAATGAAGAAAGAGTCATCTTGTGTAGTGGCAGACATCAGGACTCTATTTTTAGCTTTGCTAAAGGTTCCAAATATTTCAATCGGCATCAATGTAGGCGTAATTTCAAGGTAGCCTCCAGAAATGAAAGCATGGCAGTTTTCTAAACAATCTTTTAATATCGGCCAGATAAATTGAAAGTCATCTTTGTACTTAATAATTACTCTAGTGATTTCTTCGCGTTTGTCGTACCAAGCCCAGTAAGGTATTGGGAGCATGGTGGAAAATTCTTTATTTTCAATTTCTAGAAAACTTCCTTCCCCTTGTAATTTAATATCGCTTTCGAATAAATTTAAAATGTCCGTGTATAGTTGATGATCATTTTTTACCTTGATCGTAAGATTGTTGTTGATAGCTTCGATACATGCATGGGAATCGTCGAGGATCACTGCACCGACTTGAATGGATTTATTTCTAAGTCCAAATATTGATTTGCCATTGAATACTTTTTGTACGTATGTAATTAAAATTTTGTTTCCATTGACAAACTCTGTTGGGAGCTCATTGTCTTGTGTTATATCGCAGATAGGAACGCCAAACTTTAGTGCTTCTTGTTTAACTTGTTTTGCAAGGTAGATATTAGGACATATGTAAAGACATGGACCTTCTTTGGAGTTTATCTTTGACTGAAGTAACAAAAGTCCTATTAGTGTCTTTCCTTCTCCAGTGTGCAATTTTATTATACTATTTATATCGTTGAAATGTGAGTAATACCACTCTTCTAGTATTTTCTTTTGGGATGGCCTTAGCGGACCAGTTTCACTTCTTCTATCAAGTGAATCATAAATTTCAATTGGATTTACTTTTATAGATGTGCTTTTTTTCTTAAGTCTTTTTTTGAAGTCGACCATTTTGAACCTCGTATTATAGCAAAAAAAGTTAATAAATTACTTATTTAAATTTAATTATTAAGACTTTAAGATGGTTATTATTCAGCAGTTTAGCCAAATTCAAAACATAAACGTAACGCTGTGTAGTTTGTAACTGTAACTATTGATGAATTTTTTTAAGATATTTTGAAAAGGCCCATCCACTGCACCACCTATTATTGTCTGGGTTAATATATCTAATATAAATCCAACGGTTTATTTTATATTCTTCATATACTATCCATAAAGGTGATAATTGAGCGATCACTTTTGAATTCTTTCCAGGTGCCTCTCTTATATTTAGCTTTGTTTTAACTTTTACATATCGTAGATTACTTCTGAGGAGGCTTCCTAAAATTATTTCCTTGATATCTTTTTTTTCTTTAATAGTTATTTTATGACTTTTTGTATAGTTTATTGGGGTTATAACGTTTAGCTCGCTATAAATATGGTTACTTAATACGTTAATGCAAATGTTAAAAATCTGCAAAAAAATAAACATTGTAGCGATTTGTAATTTCGGTGAACATTTTTGTATAGTATTTATAAATGCTATATAAATATTTTCTAAGGCTATGCCACTTGTGTGCCATAATTGTGCAAGTTGAAGATTGCTTTCACTGTTTTCAAGCAAACTTAGCTCGTCTTCAATAAATGTTAAGGCATTTAGTAAATGATTTGACTCTTCCTCTTCGTGATCAACCTCCTGTAGTGTTAATTTAATTGAATCAATGTATGATGCTACTGCGTGTCCGAAGCTTGAGTTTATGGTTTGTGCAAATTTTGACAAAGAATCTGACGATAATGTATCTTCAATAATGCGAATTGTATTTAGCACTGGTGAATGAATTAAATGTCTATTCGTAGCTAAATTAGAAAATTCATTGGTAATATTCAGCGCTGGTGAATTACATATTGATTTTAAAGTTACCCCTGAAAGTTTCTCACTTGTTTTCAAAGCTGGAGTGTAAAATGCTGCAAGAGAAGCCATGGATTTAGAGAGCTTTCTGGTTGCGTTTAAGCTTGAGGAATTAACCATTGCCTGGAACTGACCAATGGGCAATTCTGTTTTAGTCATCAATGTATTCAGAGCGTTGATTGAATTTTCAAGCTGTTGCACCTGTCTTGAAAATGGAGTATCGTTAATCGGTTCCAGCAACTTTGCGACGGGTGACTCAAAAAGCGTTCTAGTGGCAAACGATGTTTTGTCCAACATCGCTTGTTGCTGGCGAAAAAACTTGCCTAACTCACCGATTGTGTTCAAATTTTTTATTCCTAAAAGTGTACTCATATCTCTATTAGCCATTCAATCGTCCTCAAATATTTAATAATAGCTTTGAATATGTAACCATCTAAACCTAGTGTTGCGTGCTTGAAATTCGTCTATAATAATTTCGCAGAAAAGCCGTGCATTTCCTGAGTTGTAATGCAATAAATCTATCGACGAAAAACGCGGACACGACACTAGGGGACGTTTGTTGTTGATTTCGTTTTTCATAGAGAAAGTTTACTATACTCTTGGAAAAACGCTATTCAACTAGTAATTGGTAATTTTCCATAAAAATATAACCTTATCTATTTTGCGCTGATTTAGCAATAAGTCAACCCAAGGATTGTGTTTTCTCAAACCATTTCAATTGAACGGATTAATTTAAAAACGATTTTGCCTGTGTAAACCAAAAGTGTGTTCGAGTATTAGGCAACAGGCCAGTCGTTTGATGGCCATGCTTTTCTGCTCGATCCTTCCACAATGGCATTGGTCACTCTATGCCAACAGAAAGTCTCGATGTTGTCCATGTGATCCATGGGTATTGTGACCTTGCTCATCGGCGCGAACTTTGAGCGTTTACCTCAAGACAATCGTGTCCGGTTAGCCCCAAAGAAAAACGTCCAAAATCTTTAGCATATATGTTATGGAATTAGCAGCTAACCCAATCATAACAAAGGAGATTTTGGACGTGGCCCATAATAACACAATCCTCTCCCAGCTGCTATCCCTGATTCCGAGACATGTTTTTACGCAAGCCGAACGTAAGCATCCGACTGAGCGGGAAACACGTGTTTTCAGTCGATGGAATCAGTTTGTCTGCCTCTCGTTCATCCATCTGGCGGCCCGCCATTCCATGCGAGACGGCATCCGCAATCTGGCCGTGAACGCTCGAAAGCTCTATCACCTGGGGGCGAAGCCCGTAGCCAGATCTACTTTTTCCAACGCCAACAACAACCGACCAGCGGAATTTTTCCAGACCTTGTTCGGTGAGATGTACAAGCGATGCCAAACTGTTTCGCCTGTTCACAGATTCCGTTTCAAAAACAAACTCTTCAGTCTCGATGCCTCCACCGTCAAACTCAGCCTTGAACAGTTCCCGTGGGCCTCATTCCGCGAGAAACGTGGCGGAATCAAACTTCATGCCCTCCTGGACCACGACGGGCACATCCCGGCTTTCTTGGAAATCACCGACGCGAGAAAGCATGAATCCAAAATCGCCAAGGCCCTCACGATGCCCAAGGGATCCATCGTCGTGTTTGACCGGGGCTATGTCTGCTATCGCTGGTTCGCTGCGCTCATTCAGGCAGGCGTGTTCTTCGTCACCCGGCAGAAGAAAAATATGTCTTACAAGATGCTGGAGCGCAGGCCAGTCAACAAAAAGCTGGGGGGCACCTCGGATCAGATTATCCAGGTCATGAGCGGCGGCAAGCCTCTCAAACTCCGACGTGTTGGCTATCGGGACGCCAAAACCGGTAAGCATTACGTGTACCTGACCAGTCACTTCACGCTCTCTGCCAGAACCATCGCCGAAATTTACAAAGACCGCTGGCAGATAGAAATCTTCTTCCGGCTGATCAAGCAGAACCTCAAGATCAAACGTTTCGTAGGGACATCAAAAAATGCCGTGCTGTCGCAGATCTACGTAGCCATGATCATATACTTGCTGGTCGCGTTTCTGAAGTTCACATCCAGAATCGGCTGGCCCATCCAGGAGATGCTGCAGTTGCTGCAGCTGAACGTATTCAAACGTACCGACCTGGAATCTTTTTTCAAGCCACCAGATAAATTGTCAAAGATCGAAAATAGTTATCCACTGTTTACCTTGCTCGGTTAACCGGACACGATTGACCTCAAGATCAACACTTTTTCAGAAACGCTCGGTTTAACCCACGGGCAAATATTCCCACAGTCCGCGAAGACTCTTTTTCATTGCCCAGGCCTTGCCAGTCTTGATAACCTATCCCATCATAAGCAAAAAACTTTCTTTGTTAAAAAAAATTGTCAGATCAAATCGAGACTACTTCAGTTTAGGAGGACGGCCAGGAGTATATTCCAATTCTAGGAGCTTCCAAGCCTCAGTCCATGCCAGTGTTTCATAATATTTATAAAAGAACTCGGTCATGTGCTCAGTGTACTTTCTTCGGAAATCCTTATACTTTTGATCCTCTTCTGAAATAGATAGAGATTCCACCTTTTCCATAAGTTGAAGAAAAGTAATTTCAGTCGATGGAAACATTTTTGCTACTTCTGGTAAACAAGCTACAATCTTAGCAGGCTTGAATAAATGACGATTCTTCCAAGGGGAAGAGAGGAACGCTTTGTTCTGTTCGTATGCAATGTGATAAGAAGAAAACTCTTTGTCCGTTTGTATATTGCCCCAACCTTTGCCCCGCAATCGACTCATAATTACGGAAAAGTAGTAATCCAACAGAGGCGTTCCATCTTGTCCAAGTTTTTGTTTCATCCTGTTGTGACGTTTTCTAAATTTTTCATCGACACCTTTATGGAGGTGGCAAACAGCTCGCTTTCTTGCTCCATCCATGCATACATTTCTCCAACAATAAGTACATTGCTTCATATAAAATTTAATTTTATCTTCACTATCGTTGTTTAAATTCCAATAGAAATTATGCTTTGAAAGCACCTCTTGTTCCGGAGTGAGAAACCATACTATCATGCGTATCCAATCAATATGTGAGAGGGCAACATCGTCTTGATATACCCACAATTCGGATTGCTTTAATATATCATCTAATGTATTCCATGCGTTAACAGTAATTCTTAAATTATCCATAGCAAATAACAAATCATGCAAGGAAAAACATTTTGAAATATATTTTTTATCAATTATATTAATTAGATCAAAGAAAAAAGATGCTCCATTATAATTTTTCTCCCATTTACTTGCAAAGGATATCAAATGTTCATGCCTACATGCATTAACAATATTACGAATACAATCAATAAAAAAATCTGTTTCATCTATCCTTAAAAGTATCCGCTTAGCAAAGTCATCACGAATATGACATATTAGTTCGTTTGGACCTTTTCCTTTCCATTGTTCGGCTAATTTTCCATATTCAGCCAACTGTTCTGCAGTTGTAGAAGATGGCTTCATTTCATGTTGTTTCAGCCAACTTTCAAAGTCATTGCACATTTTTCAAAATTCCATTTTATTGTCCTTGCCCCTAAAGTGGCACAGTCAAGTAGTGACAAGCCAACTATTCAAAATTACAATAAAAAATATATATTAATTTTCGGAGTATACCAAAAGTTTCAGATCACTCACTCAAAATCAAATACAAAAAAAATTCTGTTTGTTTGTTAATTAACTATAATTGTTAATTTTTACACACAGAATAAAATCTAGGCACAAAATTTTTTTACACATTATACTCCCATCATCCTGATATTAATAGCTTATTTGTTTAGATATCATTCGCCTTACGAAATTCCAATGAAAAAGTGTCCTATTTTGTGGAGTGAGCTAGCGTGCTGAGTTTGGTACATCCTGACGCATAGACTACTGAGGAAGCACAAATACTCTCTGCAAGCGCAGAAGGACATTACAGTCATGCAGTAAGACGTATCTTATCGACTTAACAAATTAAACTAAAAATCTTTCATCATTCAGGAGGTCATACGTGGAATTGACTCGGAAATTTTTAACTACAAAAGAGGTTGAAATAGTCTACAATATTCCCAAAAGAACTCTGGAAGACTGGCGTTTGCGCGGAATTGGCCCCAGTTGGAGCAAACCACACGGGCGAGTGCTCTATTCCATTGCTAACCTTGACGCTTTTTTCGCAGCGGCACAAGTGCTAACGGCGGACGATCGGGAGCGGATGAAAGTTGTTCGTTGATGATTTGCAATTTTTCTTTGTTGGAACCCGGAATAAGATGCGCATAGCGTAATACAGTTTCGTACCGTTCCCAATGGCCCAGCTCCATAAGTTCCTGGAGTGTTACGTCACCAGACTGAGCAAGCCAAGAGGCCCATGTGTGCCGCAGTGTATGAAAGGTAATTAGATGACGACGGTCCGTAATCCCATCATTAAGTTGCAATGCATTGACAGCCCGAGAAAACGTATCGGGCACTTCATTGCGCACTGTTCCATTGCGGTTGGGAAAGATGAGTTCTTCAGGATTGCCCGGCCTATTAGCCAGCAACCTTATGACGGAAGGGAGCGCATCAACAATGATGTGCCGACCGCCCTTATCGATTGCGTGAATAACATTCGCTATGGAGTCGATGTCCCTATTTTTCAATTTAAAAATTGATGTAGCACGAAGCCCTGTGGTAATACTCAAAAAGGCCATATCCCTGAGGTCAAGAGAACGCTTTTCAAGTTCATCAAGGAGAAGCCTTGCTTCTTCCGAGGTAAGAAAACGTTGCGACTTATTTTCTACTTTGGGCATCTTGAAACCGGCTTGTGGACTGACAGGATTAGTGCCTTGCCAAAGTTTTACGTACAGACCGTGATTGATAACCCTACGCATCAAGGCCAGCACATGCTTTACGGTCTGCGGGCTCAAATTTTCGCCCAGCTTTGCCTTGAAAGAGATAAGCCCGCTTTCAGATATTTCATTAAGCGTACAATCGCCGTAAACAGGATGGATATGTTTGTCGTAGCGGCTCTGCTCTGGGGCGGTGTGCTTTCCTTCAGATTTGGAATTTTCGATGTAGGAACTAAAGACATCTTCCAGAACCACCGCCTGCTTTTTACGATCAACGGGCAGCTCGCCATGGTGGGCCATATTGATGCGTTCGGTTCGTATTTGGTGCGAGTACTGCTCCGTGATGCCTTCAGAAAGCCGACCTATTTGCTCCCATTGTGTTTTACCGCGTGCATCCTGAAATTTTATCCAATATATTCGGTCAGCGCGGCCTTTATGTCTGCGCTTGGATTCACGGTACAGAACACCAGTAAATTTTTTGGAACCAATCAGTTTAGCCATGACCAAACAGTACAGCAGGAGGATGAAAAAATGCAAGGAATGTTGCGCTCATGTTGCGCAAAAAAAGAAAGGGTTACGCTTTATAAGCATAACCCTTTGAAATCATTGGTGGGCAATGGGCGATTCGAACGCCCGGCCTTTGGCTCCGGAGGCCAACGCTCTATCCAGCTGAGCTAATTGCCCGTAAAAAAGTATAATTATCTTTTTGTTCATTGCTCTGTCAAGATTTATCCTGCTGACTTGGGAAAAAAGCAGAGGCCTGATAAATCAGCTCGCAGTTGCGGGACAGGAGAGCAAATTACATCGGCATGCTGCAGGCCGCCGCCTTGCTTCTGTCCAGCAGGCATAGGGGGAGCAGACAACATGTATCGTGACATCCTTCTGACAGTTCTCTTTTAATTCATACATAATGTTTGATTACAACATATTTAAAATTGCAAATGACATACTGGTTGCGTACAATGGCTGCAACAGGAATATTAAAACGAATGAAAATCACTCTCAAAGAATAAAAAAGGCATCTCAGAATGCTTTTATCCCAGATGCCTTCAAATCAAACACTTTTCAGTTTGCTGATTTGCCGATTGTCATAAGTTCGGATTTGTTCTGTTACAATCATTTTATACGATATTATACGTAATAGTCTGCAGCTAAAAAGAAGTAATACGTTAAATGAACAAAGAAATTCATACAAACAGCAGGCAAATGCCTTCCCATGAAAAATCCTTGGGCGAGGTGCATGGCAGTGTCAATACGCAGCACCCCAATCTACTGAAGCGTATTTTCGCTTTTGCCGGGCCTGCCTATCTTGTCAGCGTGGGGTACATGGATCCGGGCAACTGGGCCACCGACCTTGAGGGCGGCTCCCGCTTCGGCTATGCGCTGGTATGGGTCATCCTGATGTCCAATGTGATGGCCGTTCTGCTGCAAACGCTTGCAGCCCGATTGGGCATTGTCACAGGTAAAGACCTGGCGCAGGCCTGCCGCTCGGAATACTCAAAGGCCGCCAATTTTGCGCTCTGGATTTTATGCGAAATTGCCATTGCCGCCTGCGATCTCGCCGAGGTGCTGGGAACCATCCTGGGTCTGAATCTGCTCTTCGGCCTGCCCCTGCTCTGGGGCGCATTGATCACCCTGTTCGATACCTTCTTATTGTTGGCGATCCAGAAACTCGGCATCCGCAAAATGGAAGCCTTTATCCTGTCTCTGATCTCCGTCATTGCAGGAGGCTTCATCGTCAACCTGTTTCTGGCAAAACCGGACTGGGGAGCCGCCATCGCCGGACTCTCCCCCTCGGTTCCAGAAGGCTCCATCTACATTATTCTAGGCATTATCGGGGCCACGGTCATGCCGCACAATCTGTATCTGCACTCCTCGCTGGTACAGACCCGCAAGGTCTCCCGGCTGGTCGATTCCAAAGCCCAGGCCTGCCGTTTCAATCTGCTCGATTCCATCATGGCTCTGAACGCCGCTTTCTTTGTCAATGCGGCCATCCTTATACTGGCAGCTGCGGTATTTTACCGCCACGGAGTCGTAGTTACGGAAATTCAGCAGGCGGACAAAATGCTGGAACAGCTTCTGGGCACCCAGGTTGCTCCCATAGCCTTTGGTCTGGCCTTGCTGGCAGCAGGACAAAGCTCCACTCTGACAGGCACTCTGGCCGGACAGATTGTCATGGAAGGTTTCGTCAAAATCCGGCTGCGCCCGTTCCTGCGCAGATTAATCACCCGGTCCATCGCCCTGGTGCCCGCAGTGGTGGTGATTTCCATTTCCGGAGACAAAGGTACCTATCAGCTTCTCATTCTCAGCCAGGTTGTCCTCAGCCTGCAGCTGCCGTTCGCCATAGTGCCTCTGGTTCATTTCACCAGCGACAAACTGAAAATGGGTTCGTTTGCCAATAAAAACTGGGTCAAACTGCTGGCCTGGCTGACATCGTTGATAATCATTCTGCTCAACGGCAAGCTGGTTTATGACCAACTATCGGAATGGCTCTCCGGTGAAGCCCCCGTGGCGGTTTCCCTACTGGCTGTGGCCGTTACCGCAGGAATATCGCTGTTTCTCGCGTACGTCATTTTGCACCCCCTGATACGTAAGAAAAGAAGCTGGGATACGGAAAGCGGCTCAGATGCTTCGGCAGTCATTGAAGCGATTGCGGCTCCTCCCACCAAACATGTTGCCGCGGCCCTGGCACGTGAACCGGGAGACGCTGCCGTTGTGGGCCGGGCTCTTGCCATGGCCAAAGCCGAAAACGCTCTGCTAACCCTGGTGCATGTAGTTGATTCTGCTCCGGCACAGGTTTATAGCAGCGATGTTTATGACGAACACACGCGTGAAGACGAACAATACCTCCAGGAGATTGCAGAGGAAATTCAATCTCTCGGCGTGGCGGTTGAAATCGCCCTGCCTCATGGGCATCCAGCGAAGGAATTGATCAAATTCGCCGAAACACACGGTGTTGATCTGCTGGTCATGGGCTCGCACGGGCACCGCCTAATAGGCGATCTGCTGTTCGGCGAAACAGTCGCCCCCGTACGCCACGGTGTGGCCATACCTGTTCTGGTCGTCAGATAAGGATAACATAATGCGATTACAACACTATTGGATTATTGGAGGGAGATCATGATTCCCGGACTGGGTAGCGGACGTCGCCGCTTTTCAGATCTTTCAGAACAAGAAATTCTGGCCCTGGCAATTTCGAATGAAGAGGACGACGCGCGTATCTACCGGCAATACGCCGAACGGCTGCGCAACGATTTTCCCGCTTCAACAAATATTTTTGAAGAGATGGCCGCAGAAGAGGACACCCATCGCCGCCAGCTGATTGCCATGCACAAACGACGTTTCGGCGATGTGATTCCTTTGATTCGCCGCGAACATGTGTCGGGATACTATACGCGCAACCCTGTCTGGTTGATAGAAAACCTGGGTTTGGAACGTATTCGCAATGAAGTACGCGAGATGGAGCGTCAGTCCGAGCTGTTCTACCGCAAAGCCGCAGATCGCTGCTCCGATGCCGACACCCGCCGCCTTCTGGGAGATCTGGCAACGGTGGAGGCGCACCATGAAAAACTCGCCGACAGTCTGGAGGCCAAATACCTTAAGGACGATGACCGCAGCGAAGAAGATCATGCCGCGCACCGGCAATTTGTGCTGACCTGGGTGCAGCCCGGACTGGCCGGACTTATGGATGGCTCTGTCTCCACCCTTGCGCCGATTTTTGCGACCGCTTTCGCCACGCAGAACACGCATACCACATTCCTGGTCGGCCTGGCCGCCAGTGTGGGCGCGGGCATTTCCATGGGGTTCACAGAGGCCGCTTCCGACGATGGCGAACTGTCGGGACGCGGTAGTCCGGGCAAACGCGGAATTGCCTCAGGCGTCATGACGGCCCTGGGCGGACTGGGCCACGCTCTCCCCTATCTCATTCCGCATTTCTGGACAGCCACCATCATCGCCTTTGTGCTGGTGTTTACCGAACTCTGGTCCATAGCCTGGATTCAGAACCGCTACATGGATACGCCCTTCTGGCGGGCGGCGTTCCAGGTCGTACTGGGAGGCTCGCTGGTGTTCGCGGCCGGTGCTCTTATCGGCGGCGGCTAGAGCAGTTTAACGTTGAAATGATATAATTGGGGCTCTGCCCCAAACCCCGCCAGGGGGGAACGCCCCCCTGGACTCGCGGGTAGTTAACCCATAACAGTCTATAATATTGAATATTATTTTCAGTTAAAAATTTTGGAGATTCTAAAGCACCTTTTCCAAAAAATTCTTTAGCCACCGGAGCTATACTATTTATAAGTAAAAATGCACTAGAATTTCAGGGAGATTTCTCCCAAAAATACAGCACATAACCCAAGCCTTTTTACCATCCAGACTTAAGCCGCATATTTCTCTGTTGCGTATTGGAGAGTACCAATACGCAACAGAGCCTGCAAATTTGATAATGATATTTTAGGACCTGCCGGACGGCAGTTATTTCAGAAGCGCGCGGACTTCGTCTCCGGAACGCAACGTAAGGGCTTTTTCAGCAAGCGTACGGCACTGGTCAAGACTAAGCGAGCGGACGGCTTCCTTGACTGCCGGAATGGACGGACCGCTCATGCTCAATTCATCCAGCCCGAGCCCCAATAACAACGGAGTAGCCTGACTGTTTCCGGCCAGCTCGCCGCACATGCCCACTTCGATCTGCGCATGCCTGGCTGCGTCGCAGGTCATTTTGATCATCCGCAGCACCGCCGGGTTGAGGCTGTCGCCGATCTTCGAAACCGACTTGTTGCCGCGATCCGCGGCCATGACATACTGCGTGAGGTCATTGGTGCCGATGCTGAAAAAATCAGACATGGCAGCCAGCTTGACAGCTTCTGCCGCCGCAGACGGCACCTCAATCATGATCCCTGTCTTGATCTTGCCCGCGAACTGAACACCTTCACCCGCAAGGGCTTTTTGCGCCTGGGCCTGAAAATCCAGGACCTCACCAAGTTCAGCCACACCCGAGATCATCGGATACATGATCCAGATATTCTGCTCGCTGGCCGCGCGGAGCAAGGCGCGTAACTGCGTCCGGAACAAATCCGGCCGGGCCATGCAAAAACGTACGCCCCGTTCGCCGAGAAAAGGATTGGCTTCGACAGGCATATCCAGATATTTAACCGGCTTGTCTCCTCCGATATCCAGGGTCCGGATAATCACGGGATTGCCTTGCATGGCCTTTGCAGCAGCCACATACGCCGCGTACTGTTCGTCTTCATCCGGGGCCTGGTCGCGGTCTTGAAACAGAAATTCCGTACGAAACAGCCCCACTCCATCGGCACCGAATTCCAACACGCGCGGCGCATCCGCAGGCGTGCCGATATTGCCCATGACAAGAATTTTCGTTCCGTCAGCGGTAATCGCCGGGGCAGCCCCCTTTGCTTTGGCTTCCGTACGCGCTGCTAGCCATTCGTCCCGTTTTTGCGCAATGGATTCCAATACGGCCTTGTCCGGCTCAGTCCAAACCTTGCCCGCCGCACCATCCAGAGCGACCATTTGTCCCTGGGACACCTGCGCAAGGACGGAACCCGTACCAATAACTGCGGGGATTCCCAGAGAGCGGGACAAAATCGCCGCATGGGAAGTAGCGCCGCCGACTTCCGTGACAATGCCCAAAACCATGTCCGGATCAAAACCCGCAACGTCGGAAGGCGTCAGGTCGTGGGCAATGATCACGGCTTCTGTTTCCAAATGAATGGCCGGGGCTCCTTCTCCGGTCAGCAGACGCAAAACACGACCGCCGCAATCCACAACATCCGCCGCACGGGCTTGCATATAGCTGTCTTCGAGCTTCCGGTAATTTGCAGCCATACGCTCCATCACCTGAAACCAGGCGAAAGCCGCATCGCATTTTTCATCCGAAATCATTGCCGCAGCCTTGTCGCGCATTTCCTTGTCTTCCAACATCATCCGGTGGACTTCAAAAATTGCGGCATTGGCCTTGCCGGAGACCTTTTCCGTCTCCCGCTGCACGGTGCGAATATCGGCCAGCGCGGACTCGATGGCCAGGTCGAGCCTGTGTATTTCGCCATCCGTATCTGAAATATCCTGCCGTTCAACTTCGGGCAAAACGGCTTCATGCACATAGGCCGGACCAAATGCATAGCCTTCCGAGGCCGGCGCTCCTCCTAAAACACCCTTTTCTACGCTTGCCGAAACGGATTTTTCAGGCTCCTGAGTCAGAATGGCAACATCCTCATCACGTTCACCGAAATTGTTTTCATACAACGTACGCAATGCTTCGACTGCTTCCTGGGCGTCAGGTCCGGCCACAGCGATGGTAATGGTATCTCCATGTTTTACCGCCAGCAGGGCCACCTGGTTAAAACTTTTAGCGGATGCGCTGTCGCCATCTTTGCGAATGATAATACGGGATTTAAATTTACCGGCAGTGGCTGTAAGATTCGCAGCCGGACGCGCGTGTAAGCCGAGTTTGTTGTGAATGACGAGTTCCAGTGTCAATTCCTCGCCTACCGGTTCAACATCCTGGCCGGACACCTCAGTCGGCACACTTTCCCCGGTTATCGGCGCAAGCTGTTGGATTTTCACATTCAAGGCCACTCCGGCTTCCGCGCTGACCTCTTCCAACGAAGCTCCCACCAAAGCCTGAACCGCTGCCGCCATTGTGCCTTCGACTATAGGCGCGGAGCAAAGCCGCACTTTTGCTTTTATGTCGTCGGACAAAAAATCCAGAGCGGTCTCTGCGCTCATCAAAGCGCTGCCCAGATCCATTATCACCAACACCCCGTCTTCAGCCTGCGCGGCCACGGACTCTATGGCCATCATAACCTTCATAGGATCGGTGCCAATGGGATTATCAGGATCATCAATCCCCCCTGCCGCCTCCATAATGACAGATCCGCGGGTCATCTGCCCGGCAAGTTCCAGCACGCCTTCCGCCAGCTTCTGGCTATGAGAAACAATAACTAATCCAACCATATTGTATACTCCACGGGGGAATCAAATAAACACATCCGATACGCAGGGACCTTTTGCAGACGCCTCATGACGCAAGAAGCCCGGAAATACTATCCAAATTTCGCGGCTAAAAGGTCCCTGAAAACCTCAAAAAAACTGCTACAGCCTGCACTGATTCTTTTTTATACGCCAAACTTTGTATACAACCGGTTAAAAATTGGCGAACAGTTCGTTACTGCAGTGCTTCTTTCAATGTTTCAAGTATATAAAAGGAAGAAGTCGCGCCGGGATCCTGATGGCCGATGGAACGTTCGCCCAGATAGCTGGCGCGGCCTTTTTTTGCCTGCAAGGGAATGGTATCCGCCAGAGCCTTTTCCGCCACGGGCAAAGCCGCATCCACCATTGCCGGGATGTCGTCGCCGTTTGCAGCGCATTTATTCAAAACATCGAGTACCGGCGCCCAGAGGTCATACATGGTCTTGTCGCCCAAGTCCGGTCGTCCTCGCTGCAAAATACCGTCAACACCGGCCTGAATCAGACTCAAAAAGTCCGTTGCGGAAAGTTCTTCTTTGCCTGCCAGCTGCATGCCGCCTTTCATCCAGAACGTTCCGTAAAGCGGACCGCTGGCACCGCCCACGCTGGACATGAGCGTCATGCCCACTGTTTTAAGGATGGTGCCGATGTCCTTGTCCTCCACGCCGGGCAATTTTTCCATAACCTTGCCGAAGCCACGATTCATGTTGATTCCGTGGTCAGCGTCGCCGATGGCGGCATCCAGTTCTGTAAGATATTCTTTTTTCTCGGCGTATACTGCCGCCAATTTGCCGAGCCAGCTGATAAGTTGGGCTTTGTTCATGGGCATTTGATCCTCCATAGGATGACGCTAAAAATGTGTGATCAGAAAACCGCGATACGCGATTCATGTTACGTAATAATGAACTTGCGGCCTTGGGGCGTCAACCAGCAAAAAAAGGGGAGACGCAGGCGCGAAAGTTCTCTTTTCGCGCCTGCGTAATCTATAATGAGCTCAGGGTGGTTTTAATTACCAAATCAATCCGGGGGTTTTTACAGGGGCATCCCAAAACTTCAGGATTTCATCATCCGCTTTGCAGAGAGTGATGGAAAAACCCTGCATTTCCAGCGACGTAATGTACGGACCAATGAGATTGCGGACAATGGTCAATCCCTTGGCTTTGCAAACTGCATCAAGTTTTCTGTACACGGCGTACAGTTCGGAAAGCGGCGTACCGCCCATGCTGTTGACAAAAGCAATGACCTTATCGCCTTTGGCAAAAGGCGTATCGGTAAGTTCCTTATCGGCCCATTCGCTTCCGTTCCATTCGCGTACGGTGCGGGTGTAGGCAGGATCGTCGATAATCTGCAAGGCAGCGTACTCAGTCATTTCATCGACGGATTTAATGGGCATGCGATGGGTTCCTGGCTCGCCATGGATGCCGATACCCATTTCAACTTCGCCTTCGCCGAGTTCAAAAGTGGGTTTACCCGCGGCGGGCACCGTACAAGAGGTCAAAGCCACGCCGAACGAACGGCCGTACTGATTCACTTTACGGCACAGATCCGCGCATTTATCCAGGTCATATCCTGCATCTGCGGCTGCGCCGACGATTTTTTCCGCCAGTACCGTGGTGCCCACACCGCGTCGGCCTGCGGTGTAAAGGCTGTCTTTTACGGCTACGTCGTCATCAATCAGAATGTTCTGAACCTTGACGCCTTCGGCAGCAACCAGCTCAGCCGCCGCTTCGAAATTCATTACGTCCCCTGTGTAATTTTTAACGATGAACAACACGCCGGCACCGCTGTCCACGGCTTTGGCGCATTCGTACATCTGGTCAGGAGTGGGCGAGGTGAACACGGCGCCGGGGCATGCGCCATCCAACATTCCCTTGCCTACAAAACCGCCATGCATGGGTTCATGTCCGGAACCGCCACCGGATACAAGAGCTACCTTACCCTGTACGGGGGAATCAGCCCGGCAGATAAAATCGGGTTCAAAGTTAACTTTCAGTTCAGGATGCGCGAGCGCCATGCCCTCAAGTTGTTCCTTTACCACACTTTCCACGTCATTGATCAGTTTTTTCATTCTTCGAGCCCTCCATGTAAAATCAATACAATAAAAGAATAATATTGTCGATAAGTGAACATATTATTTTTCAGTTCTGCATCAACTCAGGAGGGAAAACCATGATGATTTTCGTTTTTGATCATATACGAACTTTATTCCGCGCATTTTTCATTTTTCTTGAACAAGCTAAAAGACAGCAACACCTTACAACCTGAAATCATTATGAAAAAAAATCACAATTCATAAGACAGGTGGTAAAGAACAGAAAAAAATACGGAAAAATAAACTCAATGGAAGCCAGCCGGAAGGGGTACGATCAAACAGGATAAACGAAAAGGCCTTCTGGAGGCGATAAGGAAACTCATTGAGAGTGAAAAAGGCGGATCTGGAGTCAGAAGCGAAATCAGGCCATCAGATAAAATCCTAATTCCTTGTCGTGGGCTTTCTGGTCCGAAAACTGGCACCCCAAAGTGGACCCGCTGATTGTCCGGACTTTTACCCGGCGATTGACCTCACTGTGCATGGCATCGTCGAGGCAAAAGGACACCTCCAGAATATCACCGACTTTGATGCCATGTACGCCGCCCAGGGACCCGTTATCAACATAAATGCCAATACCGCCCAGAGAAAGATTTTTGACGCGCAGCTCCCCTTTTTCCTTCTGCCGGTAATTATAGAAGGTCCCTTCCAAATCCACGGGTTTACGGTAGGCCCGGCGAAAGTCGATTTTAAAAGGAAAGAGTGCGCCGCACTTGCAACGAAAGCCACACATGCCGTTCAGGCACTGGTCCTCGGAAGGGATAATAATCTTGTAATTGTTGCAGCTGGGGCAAATAATCGTGGCCTCACCTTTGGAATCCACATGAAAAACCAAAGGCTCTTTACCGGAAAATTCCCCCTGTAGCAGGGGAAAATAGACATTACGCTTGCCCACGGCTGCAAGGCGTTGTTGTGGAATGAACCGGCATGAAAAAGATTCGCCGCAGCCACAGGTCACCGGAATCGCCTGCCCCGAAAACTGCCCCGTCTTTATTGTTAAGACTTTGGCCCTGCTGCAATGCGGACAGACTATCCGGGCTCTACCCTGACCATCCACAGGAACGGTCAGAATAGTCCCCTCTGTCCGGGGAGACCGCGTTTGAGCTGGCATCTGTTTTCCGGCTGGTGCGGCCAATGTCCCAGGAGCAGCAACCTGTGCTTTTTTTGTCCCTGCAGCCCCTCCCCGGTCCTGCGAAGAAACCAGTCCCGTGGCAATATCTGCAATGGGCACAGCCTCACCGGCCAGGTCGGATTTTTCAGAAACGACACGGCCATTGTTCGCCTGTGTTGGTGAAAAATTGAAAAGACAAGGAAAAGAATTGCCGCAACTGCACGTATACCTCAGAGGGATAGTTCGTTTTTTGAAACGAGAAACATCAAGTTCGTTGCGCGCACCACAGCTGGGACACGAGACAACAGACCGTCCCCCAGCCGAGACAGGAAAAACCAAAGTCTGGACTGAACCCTTAAAATCCGACATTCTATACCTACTCCCCCCCTAAAAGACTCTACAACTGTACGTATACATCATAATATTGTTGTCCCGTAATAAAACAATGCCTGACAAACATACAAAAAAATATCTGAAAAAGCTACTTTCTTTGCAACACGGATACCCCTGTAATTCCTTTAAAAGAAAGGGCCGTACCAAATAGGCTGAAAACAAGTAACCCCACCAGGGCAATGGACATGGCCTGCATATAGCTCGAGCTGTTTTCTACGGTTATGACCTCCGCCCCCACGAAAAACGAAAGGATCAGAGCAATAAAAGTCATGCTCGCGATCATACCCACAGTCCGCATTGCTCCGGTCATAGCGGACGCCACTCCGTACTGCTCGGGCTCGACACTCCCCATTATAATACTCATATTGGGAGCGGCAAACATGGAAGCCCCAAAACCAAGTAAAACTAAAATTGTCAGTACCAGGCTTGTGGTGCTCGTCATACCAATGGCCAGGGAAACACCCAACCCCACGGTCGCCAAAGCCATGCCCGCACAGGCCAGACGATCAGGAGCAACTTTATCGGACATTCTGCCGAAATAAGGCGAAAGAATGGCCTGGATCACAGGTTGGACAACCAGAATCATTCCCGCGTGGAAGGCACTAAGCCCATGCACATACTGGAGATAAAGGCTAAATAAAAAAGTAACTCCAAACGTAGCGGAATAATTTATGAACTGTACGGCACACCCGTAGGAAAAATCTTTATTTTCACGAAACAAGCGTAACGAGACCAAAGGAAAAGGGGCTCTGGACTCCCAGAAAATGAATCCCGCTAGAAAAAAAAGACTTGAACCGAAAGCGATTTTACCAAAAAGATGATCGAAAAAGGCTCCTCCGATCACCCCGGACCCGATACAGAGCATATTCAACAGCGTTCCTCCCCAGTCGAACACTTCTTTGCTTTTGCGGATACGGGATAGAGGCAGCGTACGAAATGAAAGGAGCAATGTGAGCAGACAGAAAGGAGCCCCTGAATAAAAAATCCACCGCCAACCCCAATGGGTGGTAAGCAGTCCGCCCAAAGTGGGCCCTACGGATATCCCGAGATATACGCCTGCGGATGCTATGCCGTAAGCCCTGCCCCGCTCACCCGGAGGAAACGCTTCGGAAATTATAGCCAGCCCGGTGGATACCTGCATGGCGCCGCCAAAGCCTTGCAGCATCCGGATACCAATCAGAAAAGCCATGTTCGGACTCAATGGCATCAGAAAAGTGCTCAATGTGAACAGGCTCAACCCTGCAAGGAAAAAAGGCTCCCGTCCGTACATATCCGAGAGGCGGCCAAAAGGAAGCATGAACATGCCGGTGCAGCCGATAAAAGCCGTTTCAACCAGGGTCAAAACCGTTGCTCCGGCCTGAAATTCCCTGCCTATGACCGGAAGTGAAACACCAACGGCCGAAAGCATATAGGGCACCACGAACTGTGTGAATGTCATGGAAAAAAGAATTGCGTACTTATTTACCTTCATCTAAGGGGGCCCCACCTTTCAGCACTGCGAGAGCATTTTCAGTCATTTTGTCCAACAGTTGTAGCACGTTTCCCTTTTCCTCGGCAGAAAAGTTCCGGTAAAGCTGCTGCTCCAATTTTACCAGGACGGCAACCAGCTCCTCCGCGGCATCCCGTGCTTTCTGGCTGGGAAAAACCAATTTCTTTCTGCGATTTTCCGGATTTTCACAGCGCGAAATAAAGCCCCCCTTTTCCAGAGCCCTCAAGGCCCTGGCTGTTGCCGCAGGGTCTGTCCGCTGCTGTTGTGATATTTCATCCTGCGTTGCACTCCCGCGTTCGAGCACATATGTCAGAATGCCCACCTGAGCAGGCCCCATTCCATAAGGCTCCAGCCAACGGCTAAGCAACGTATTGCATGTCCGGGACAGAAAACCGACTTTATAACCCGCAGCACTCAACCGGTGTTGTTCCAGCTTGTTCATTAGCCCCTCTGTCGGATCAACCATTGACATATCAAGAGTGCTCAGAGCTAAAGGGCTACGCCGGGAGTGTCAAGAGAGAAAGGATATTTTCAGGTAAAAAGAGGGTCAATCAGCCGTACGTACGCCTAGATGATTGATGGAAGAAAGGACCAAATTGAATTCGTCTTCAAGTCTTTTGTAAAGGATGTGCAAATCCCGGGAATTGCTCTTTACCGCTGTTTCAAACTCTCGTGCCGTGGCAGCCAACCTTTGAGCAGATATATTCGCGGCAACGCCCTTCAGAGAGTGCACATGTAAAATAACGGCCCGCTGATCGCCCTGCTCCAAGGCCTGCTGAATATCTTGCAAAGCAGTGGCATTTTCCTGCGCAAACAGAGACAACATTTTCCAATAGACCTTTTCGTCTCCCAGAATCCGCTCCAATCCGCTTTCGACTTCCAACCCGGGCAGGGAATGAGGAAATCTCCTGGAAACATGCAAAACAGAGCGGCGTTTAAACGGCTTCGGCACACAATGATTTTCTCCGGCAACCTGTGTCCAGTGCTCCAGCATCTGAAAAAGCGTTTGGATCTCGATAGGTTTAGTCAGATAATCATTCATGCCCGCAGCTATACATTTCTCCCGCTCTCCGACTATGGCATGGGCAGTCAAAGCGATTATGGGCAACTCCTTGCAGGAAACTTGCTCACGAATCCGCCGAGTCGCTTCATAACCGTCCAATACGGGCATTTGAAGATCCATCAGCACCAGGTCATAGCAGTCATGATCTCCTAAAACCCGCTGCAAAGCCTCCAGACCGTTTTCAGCCGTATCCACTGACAGGTAAGCCTGTTCCAGGATCTCCCGAGTCATTTCCCGGTTGACCGCCTGATCTTCTACCAACAGAACGCTTGCTCCGCTCAGTTTCTCTAATGTCCGTTCCGGAATGACATCCGCCAGGTGTTTTTGGGTTGTGTTCGTCCGGCTCTTGCCGAATGCACTTTCCAAAGCAGCGACAAAACGCCGCAGAGTAACCGGCTTCTGCATATATCCGTCAAAAAGCAAAGTCTCGTTTTCTGCTTCCTGCTGCAATACCCCCCCGACAAGCAGTATTTTGGTCTGATCGTCAACATTGCGGGCATTGCGAATTCGTCTGTTCATCTCCTGATAATCCCGTTTCGCTACACGGTCGTCAACAAGAACAAGGCCGAAATAATCACCAGAATCCTGCTCCAGCAGTTCCAGTGCGCGTTGTTCCGTTGCTGCAGTCACAAAGGAAAATGAAAGCGATTCCAATAAGTCCTGAAAAATTTGACGGGCCGCGGCATTCTCTTCAATCACAAGTACCTGTAAATTTTTATGCGACACATTCGTCGTCATTTCCGCAGTAGTCTTCGGCTCGACACCAAAAGAAAGTTCAAAAGAAAAACACGTCCCTTTTCCGGGCTCACTTGCCACCTTGAGCAGGCCACCCATAAGCTCCACAAGATTACGGGTTATGGTTAACCCCAACCCTGATCCGCCGAAACGGCGCGTGATACTGTTGTCTGCCTGCTGGAATGATTGAAAAAGCCTTTCAAACTCGTTTTCCGAAAGACCAATACCCGTATCGCGTACGGAAAATTCCAATGAGATCGTTTCATTTTCAATCTTCTTGGGAACTACTGCAATGTCGATTTCGCCCTGTTTGGTAAATTTTACGGAATTCCCAACCAGATTGATCAACGATTGTCGCAGGCGCAACGGGTCGCCCACCAGGGCTCTGGGAACTGTTCCCGGCAACGATAGCAGCAATTCCAGATTTTTTGCTTCCGCTTGGGGGGCTGTAATATCGGCGACTTCGAGCAAAAGATCTTCCAGATCAAAAGCAACCGACTCCAGCTCCATCTTTCCCGCTTCAATTTTTGAAAAATCAAGGATATTGTCAATGATCCCCAGCAAGTGTCTGGCGGCGCCATCGACTTTATCGACATACCCTTTCTGTTTTCCCGTTAAATCCGTTCGCGCCATCAAATAGGCCATGCCGAGAATCGTACTCAGGGGAGTCCTGATTTCATGGCTCATGTCTGCCAGAAACTTGGATTTTGCCTGGCTTGCGCTTTCGGCAATTTCCTTGGCCTTGTTTAATTCAATGGTAAAGTAATTGATGGACTGGGCTATTCTGGCAATTTCATCGTTCCCGGAATCCTGAATAGGCGTATTCGTTCCGGCAACTCTGTCCAGAACAGCTTTGTTCAAATTAATCAGACGCGTGATCAATACCTTGCGAAAATAAAACAACACGCAGGCGGCAGCCAGAATAGCGATGAGAGTGAGAAGCACCTGAACCCAGGCTTCCCGATGCACTCGTTGCGAAAGATGCGCGGCATCCTGTGCCGCCTTGTCGTTAAATTTCATAAACAGTCCGGCACCAAGGTCATTGACCTCCTCCACAAGGCTGCGGACAAAATTTCCTTTGCCAAAGTTGCGTCCGGAGATGGTAATCCTGTCTGACAATAAAGGAATCAACCCATTGGGCCCTAATAGCGCGTCTTCCAGACGTTTTTCTAGATGCAGAACAAAAACGTGTTCCCCACCGGAAACTCTGGTTGAATAAGTATGCAACGACTCCAGCTGCTTTTCCAAGGTCCGTTGCAGGCGGCCAAGCTTATGCAGCCTGTTTAATCCCTCAGCTTTGCCTGCCAGCTCGATGCATTGCGAGGCGCTGTTGGCCCATGCCGAAATATTTTTTGCATTTGAGGCACTGCTGTGGGGTAGCTGTGCAAACCGCAATATTTGTCCGTACGCATTAAGTATCACGGCAAGCGCTTTATCGGCCTTTTCTTCCGCATCTATGCGTCTCAATACCAGATCATTCAAGGAGTCCAGTGTCTCTTCCAAAGTGTTCAACTGTCTTTCAGGGCTGCTGGCAGCATCGCCGAACTCTATCCAGGATGCTGTTTCACGGATGCGTTTGAACTGATCCTTGATGGCCGCATAGGCAATACGCCGGTCAGGCTGGGAGTAGGCTCCGGAAAGGCGTTCTGTCTGGTACAACAACTGGTTCATCAGGCTGGATAATCGGGCGCTGAGAGTCACTTGCGGCAAAGCCGTATGAGAAAGCCCGGACAACACATTTTGAAAACGAAACAGATCAATTAGCGACAAAGAGGAAACAAGCAACAATAATAAAGCCATAATGGTGAGGCCGAGACCGACCGTACGGGCTATACCCGGACGATACAGGATTCGGTCCGCTGCTTTAAACAAGCTCCTCAGATACGCCAAAGACATATGTAACCTTTATTTCTCAATTCGAACGATACGCCCCTCAACAACAGGAGAAACAGAGCCCCTGTCGGCGATATACGAACGAAGGAGTTCCCACAAAAGCGGGCTGCCTCCGATGTTTCCAATGCGTTCGCCATTGCGCAGCATGGAAAACTCATCGCCGCCTGAAGCAAGGTAATCTACAGTTCCGACAACATACTGTTTGTTTGAATCTAGAGGGGTGTTATCTATGCTCACCGAGCGGACACGTTTACCCGACGGAGTCTGAGGGTCGTAGACCATCTGCAGACCGGAAACATGCAAAAATCTTCCTTTATTGTCTTCTATACGGCTGACACCGTTTTCCAAGGCGTCAAGAATGTCTTTGCCCCGTACCCGCAGGCAAACCACATGATTTCTGAAAGGAAGTTCATTATGAATGTCCCGTCGTGTCAAATCAGAACCTGGAGCATATGTTCGCTCCCCCCGAATCCCCCCGCCATTCATGAATGCGATGTCAGACGAACAAAAATCACGAATAGCATCCGCAACCAGATTCCCAAAAGCGTTTTCTTCCAGACGGACGGCGCTTCGGCGAGTATCCATCGCGGTTGCTGTCTGTCCTACAACAAGATCCATCATTTTGGAAAGGTGGCTGCGATAGGAGTCAACTAGTTTCAGGGTCTGAGGATCCTGCGGATAATCGTGTAATGACACGATTTTTTCCTGATGACTCCAGCTAAACTTTTTTTCTGAATTTTTAAGGTCGATGTCCACCAGGGCCGCGCGCCCTTTTCCGGAACCAAGCTCCACCCAGATCCCTTTTTGCATCGGATGCAGCACATCGTCCAGTTCATAATCCAGAACAATATCCACCACTCCCTTGTCCAATAACTCCTTAATGTTTGGGGCCTTGAAATCAAGCATCAAAACAACTAGATCCACTCCTTTCTTACGCAGCCTGTCGCTGATATCAGTAATTACCTTCTGCGTATCTTTGACGGAAATACGATTTACAAGATAATTCACGACCACATCTACATCCGTCAGGGCGAAAACGCCTATTTTATAGGAGTCAACATCAAAAATCTGATATCTTTCAATGCCTTCGATGCTTCCATCCGTTGCCGGGTCATACGTATTTGAGCTCAAGATAGGAAAGGAAGCCTCAAAAGCCCGCAGTGTCAACTCATCCTCTTTATGAGCAAACTCTTTTCTGGCTGCAGCCACCGCGTCCGGGTGCATGGAGTTGAGGATATCAATCATATGCGCCCCCCGATCAAAAGATGACAGTGCGCTTGGAGCCAGGTATCCGCCTCCATGAAAAAATAGCACGTTCTTGTGGTTTTTTCGCGTCTCTGCCAACAACCCGCCAAGTTCAGGCAACCCGCCAAATCCTTTATGTTTTTCTATGTCAGGAAGATTATTGACATACACAATTTTTAAGTTGGCGGATTCTTCAGTATCTGCCGCTGCAACTGAGACCATGGCCAATTGAATCAATACGAACAGGATGACGCAGATACGGTACATTCAGCCCAGACCTCCAGCATTTCGAAACAATTGGGGATTTAATATCTGTCTCACTTGACAGCTATTTTTTGCAAGCCAACTTTGATTTTTCATGCATCAAGAAAAGGCGACATCGTCCAGTGGGAGCTGAGGAGTTGTCAAAAAAACTCATTTGTTGGCATATCAAATGATTACGGCTGACCGAAAAAATTACTATCAGTTTCTTCACAAGCTACAGATCAGGCGTATTCACTACAAATGGAATCGCAACTGTTTGCCATCTTTCCTGGTATTTTTATTTTCAAAAATAAATTTGATCATAATACACACCAAATATGGCATTTATTCGACAAAATCTCATTAAAAAAAATCCATGCCTGGAAAGGCAAGCGGCAAAACCTTCCTGTTCTTTGATGCAGCGATCGCATATTGCTCTTATTTCTTCATATGTTACTATAAGCATAGCAACCGCTTCAATCCGCGTTTATGCCAAATTGAAAGCAAGAGCCGAAACATGGCTTTTTTTTGCGCAATTTGACACTGTATCTACATATTAAGTGACAGTAACCTTGAATCGTTCGAAGGCGGCAGCATCGCGCTCTTCAAACAAACACAGGGGAAGCTATGGCGCAAAGCGCTGCGGGAGTTATTCTGGCAGGCGGGCGCGCGGTCCGTATGTCCGGAGCCCGAAAAGGCCTACTGCGTATAGGCGGTAAACTGGTGATTCAGCGTTTGCTGGACGTGTACCAGCGTTTTTTTACCGAAATCCGCATCGCAGCCAGAGAACAGGAGCCCTATGCCCGTTTTCAGCTCCCTGTCGCATTGGACCGCTTCACTGCTTACAGTTCATTGAACGGCATTCATACCGCATTAAGCAGCGTGGAGGCACCTTTTGTTTTTGTCACTGCCTGTGATGCCCCTTTTCTGCATCCGGGCCTTCTCGAACTGCTGTTATCCAGGCTCACACCCGAAACAGATGTCGTAGTTCCTTTACTGGACAGCAACTACTACGAGCCATTGTGCGCCATCTATTCAAAACGATGCCTGCCTCATGTAGCCCGACAGCTTGAGCGCGAGGAATTCCAGATCATTCGGTTTTTTTCCAATGTAAAAGTCCTGCCGGTCACCGAAGACGAAATTCGCGAAGTGGACCAGGAACTTGTTTCATTTACCAATATCAACAATCCGGAAGAATTGCGGCAGGTGGTTTTGAACGAACGCCTGGCGCTCCGGAAAAAAAACGGCGCCCATGCCGCCGACCGCCTGGGCACTTACCCTGTGCCGCGTTCAACCTTTTTCTGTAACGCGCATTCCAAGCGCATTCGTTGAGATAGGAGAAGCAACGTGCAGCATCAAATCAGCTATGCGGTCAACGAGTATTCCCCCACGGGATTTCAACAACGCGAAATTTCAGCCATTCGTGAAGTTCCTTTGACAATTTTTCTTAACGATAGTGAAGTCGTCACCCTGCTCTGTACAGGCAAGTATCCGGAATACCTTACTCTTGGCTTTTTAAAATCAGATGCTCTCATACAACATCCGGATGAAATTCTGGACCTGGACATCAAGGCCGAAGAAGAACGCCTTGTTGCCTATGTCAAAACGACAACCGATCCGATGGCCAACCGGCACATGACACGTACCATTACCTCCGGTTGCGGTAAGGGAACAAATTTCGACCGCAATCTGGCCACCATTTCCCGGCGCCGGATGAACGGCAACTGTAAAATCAACCCGGAAACCATTCTGGCCCTGGTGGAGGAACTCCAGGAGCGTTCCACCCTCTGGTGTTCCACGGGTGGCTGCCATAATTCCTCGCTCTGTTCTCCCGACGGCATGCTGCTGTTTCGCGAGGATATCGGACGTCACAACGCCATCGATATGATTGTAGGCGAATGCTTCATGAAAGGAATCGACACGTCGGATAAAATCATCGTCACCACCGGACGCGTAGCCTCGGAAATTTTGATGAAAACCGTACGAATCGGCATTCCCATGCTGGTTTCCACCTCGGCTGCTACAAGTTTCTCAGTCGGTCTTGCGCATAAGACAGGGCTGACTCTGATCGGCAAAGTACGCGGCAAGACTTTCTGGGTCTATAACGACCCGGGGCGGATTGTCGGAATGGAAGCGTAACAACCACAAAAGACAGAATTATCTTGCCGAGAATGTTTTTCGTTCAGGAGAGCACATATGCAAATGGATTTTGAGACCAGGGCACGCCATTTACAACGTAAGACGGAAGAACTTAACAAAAAAACGTATCTGCCTGCCGAACTGGTTCATTTTGTTGTAGACGTCGCAAAATTACAACTTGAAGCTACCCAGAAAGCCCAGGTTGCTCCTCCTTCCGAAGACCAATTGCCGAGCGTCGAAGCTAATTTAAGCGGACGTCCGTTGTTGCTGCGGGAACAGTTTTCCTATGATGCGAAGCTCGCTCAGAATCTTTTTCAAAAACTGCTGGATCTTGCCGCCACCGTAAAAGCTCCTCTGGCTGAATCCGCCCAAATTTTCGCCAACGATTTCCGACAGAACTTCAACCTAGAAGAAGCCTTCGCCATGTTTCTCCAGGGGAAGGACGATTTTTTTTCCGACTGGGCTCAAAAAACTCCGGCGACACCCCGGCTTGTGACATTTCTCGTACGGGGCGCTCTCACTCCAAGCATTGAAGCCGTGGCAGGAGCACTCAACGGCCGTGTCCCCAGAGACCGAGCCTGGCAGCACGGACACTGTCCGGTTTGCGGCGACCTGCCGCTCATTTCTTCGTTGCGCGAAAAGGAAGGCCTTCGCTACGCTACTTGTTCGTTCTGTCTGACTTCCTACCGTATTCCACGTTTGATGTGCCCGTTCTGCGGCGAAACCGAACACAAGCAACTGACTTTTTACGATGCGCCCGAGGAACCGGGCTATCGTATAGATGCTTGTGAAACCTGCAAAAGCTATATCAAAACTGCGGACTTCAGGACCCTGGATAAAATATCCGTACCCGTTCTGGATGACCTCGAGTCGCTGCACCTGGACTTTCTGGCCATGGAACGCGCGTATAAACGGCCCACACTGTCCGCCTGGGGGTTCTGATGCGCCTGCTCAGTCAAAACAAACAACCTCTCAAGGATACGCACGGACGCCAGGTGCGCTATCTGCGTCTCAGCGTAACCGACCGCTGCAACTTACGCTGCAAATACTGTGTACGGGAAATTCCCACGTTTATTCCGCACCCTCATATTCTTCGATATGAAGAAATGGAATCGTTAGTAGCCCAATTCCGACTTCTGGGTGTCAAAAAGGTCAGACTTACCGGTGGAGAACCTTTTGTCCGCAAGGGATTTGTCGATTTTCTGGAATCGCTGATGCAGCGTTATCCGGATTTGGATCTGCGCATTACCACCAATGCAACCCTGCTTGAACCATACGTCCGGCGTCTGGCCGATGCCGGCATCAGACGTTTGAATATTTCTCTTGATACGCTGGCACGAGATGAATTTGCGGAAATCACCGGCAGGGACATGTTCGCCCGCGTACGCCGGGCCATCGACCGTTGCCTGGACAACGGAATCAACATCAAAATCAATGCCGTGGCCATGCATGACGTCACCGAATCCCAAGTTCCAAATTTTCTGGAGTTTATCCGTGAGCGGCCCATGGACGTACGCTTCATCGAACTCATGCCCATCGGCAGCACCGCCAACGGCATCCAGCAAACTTTTCTCCCCGTATCGCAACTACTGACAGAACTGAGAAAACATGTGACACTCGTGCCCCTTGCCCAGAATCCCTCCGTCACCAGCGGACCGGCAAAAATCTACGAGCTTCCCGGTTATCAGGGACGAATCGGCGTGATCACTCCGCTTTCCTCCCATTCCTGCGCCACGTGCAACCGCGTTCGGGTGACGTCCGACGGTCAATTACGGACCTGTCTGTATTCGGACAAAACCTATCAGCTCAGGGGTATCCTGCGGCATCCGAAGCTGGGCATAGAAAAGGTCATGGAAGTAATTCGTCTGGCCGGACGTTCCAAACCCGAAGGATACAAGCTGCTGCAACAGCGTGCTGAAGGATCAAGCGTATGTCGGACTGCCATGACGAGCATCGGCGGCTAGCCCGGCGGGAATTCTACAAGAGCAAACTTTCAGAACGGCCTCTGCCGCATGAGATAGACGCGGTCAGCTCTCCTGAAGCTGCCCGTAAATTTCTTTTGCAATGGCTCTGGCCTTCTGGAAAACGCTCTTGCCCGCGCTGTTCCAATGAGCGGCTCTACGACCTCAAGGGAGGAAAACTGCGCTGCCGTGATTGCGGCTATACGTTTACGGAACTCACAGGCCGCTGGATAAACTCCTGCGGTCTGGAACCGGAAGACCGGATTTTTCTGACACGACTCTTTGTGGAAGGCTATACGGCCCATCAGATTACAAAAGCCACCAGTCTGTCTTACAATGCGGTTTTCAAGGCCCTGTCAGCCATCCGATTCGCCATCCTTTCATCGTCCATCGACGCGTTCACGCTGTTCGGACCGGAAACCGGCCTGAAGCAGTACATCGCAAACAAGCGGATCAGGACCATTTCACGGAAAAACAGAATCCTGGCGCTCCCTGTTTTCGGCATAATCGAAAACCGCGGCTGGGTGTTTGTAGATCTCCTGCCCGGGTTCCAGTGTGAAACCGTGTTTCACTTTTTCCTCAATTTCCACCTCGCTCTCGGACGTACGGGCAACATCATTCATACGGATCCGTACCGTCATTATCAGACTCTAGTCACCTGCATGGACGAAAGCCTGCCCTATCCGGCCAGCCGTTCGCGCAACAAACCAAAAATCGATAACCATCCGTTCAACTTCTGGGGGTACGCACAGGCGCAGTTGAAACATTTCAAGGGCGTCACCCCGAGTCGTTTTCCTCTCTATCTTAAAGAACTTGAGTTCAGATATAACTACCGGGATAAAGATCTCATGCCGCTGGTCATGCAGCGTTTTTGCGGCATGGTGCCAAAACTCGACTAAGATACTAATCTTTGCCTTTCGGTTATTCAAAACATATAATTTATCAAAATCAGAATAAGGAGGTGATGCTGATATGCAACACGCCGATCTGGCTGTGGCCCCTTTTGCGGGTCTGGGCTTTGACGTTTCGGATGTCTGCCAGACTTTGCCCGTTCTGCACCTGATAAAGTGGGAACCAGTTTCGGAGCCGGTCCTGTCGTGGGTTGGCGAAGAAGTGTTTCCGGTCTGGGGTTATGACTTGCTGCTGCTTTTAAATCAGGAAACTAGCGGCAGTTAGCTTTCTTCTACTCACACAGTTGGAGGAACTATGGATCTGCAACGCAGAGATTTTATCAAGCTCTCCGCCACAGCCGTGGCAATGGCCTCCTTCGGAGGCCTGGGCTTCAGTATGAAACCCGCCGTTGCCCATGCGCAGCTCACGGAACTACGCAAAGGCAAACAAACCACCAGCGTCTGCTGCTACTGTGCCGTTGGCTGCGGACTGATTGTCAACACCGATACCGCCGGCACAGGACGCGCCATCAATGTCGAGGGAGACCCCGACCATCCCGTTAACGAAGGTTCCTTATGCGCCAAGGGCGCGAGTATTTTCCAGCTCGCTGAAAACGACAAGCGTATTACGGATGTGCTCTACCGTGCTCCCGGCAGCGAGAAATGGGAAACCAAGGACTGGGACTGGGCTCTGGACACCATTGCGGACCGTATCATCGAAACCCGTAATAAAACCTGGCAGGAAAAAAACGCCAAAGGACAGGTGGTCAACCGCACCGAGGGACTCGCATCCGTCGGATCCGCCGCCATGGACAACGAAGAATGCTGGCTCTATCAAGGATTCCTACGCGCCCTCGGCCTGGTCTATATTGAACACCAGGCCCGTATCTGACACAGCGCCACTGTAGCGGCTCTGGCAGAGTCGTTTGGACGCGGTGCGATGACCAACCACTGGATCGACCTGAAAAACGCCGATTGCGTTCTGATTTGCGGTTCGAACGCGGCGGAGAACCATCCCATTTCTTTCAAATGGGTTACTCGCGCCATGGAAAAAGGCGCGAAACTGATCCATGTGGACCCCAGATTCACCAGAACGTCCGCCAAAGCGGACATCTACGCCCCTCTCCGTTCCGGTTCGGACATTGGTTTTTACGGTGGCATGATCAAGTACATTCTGGATAACAAAAAGTACTTCAAGCAATACGTCATCGATTATACCAACTGTTCGTTCATCGTGAAGAAAGACTTCAAATTCGAAGACGGCCTGTTCTCCGGCTATGATCCGGCGACCGGCAAGTACGACAAGAAGTCCTGGGGCTTTGAGCTTGACGACAAAGGCATTCCCAAAAGAGACAAGACGTTGCAGGATCCCCGCTGCGTCTTCCAACTGCTCAAAAAGCATTACAGCCGGTATTCCATGGACAAAGTGTCCCAGATAACCGGTATGTCCGAAGATCTCCTCAAGGAAATCTACGAAACCTATACAGCCACCGGCGCCAAGGACAAAACCGGCACCATGCTCTACGCCATGGGCCAGACCCAGCATACCGTGGGCGTGCAGAACATCCGCGCCATGGCTATGATCCAGCTTCTGCTGGGCAATGTGGGCATGGCCGGCGGCGGTATCAACGCCCTGCGCGGCGAATCCAACGTACAGGGATCCACGGACCATTGCCTGCTGGTGCACATCCTGCCGGGCTACCTGAAAACCCCGCAGGCGTCGCAGCCCACTCTCAGTGACTACGACACCAAAAGCACGCCGGCGACCAAAGATCCCATGAGCCCCAACTGGTGGGGCAACTATCCGAAGTATTCGGCCAGTCTGCTCAAGGCCATGTACCCTGATGTGGATCCGGCCGAGAGCTACACCTGGCTGCCCAAGTTGGACGACGGCAAAAACTACACCTGGCTGAAGCTCTTTGATGCCATGCATCACGGTGATATCAAAGGATTCTTTGCCTGGGGACAAAACCCGGCTGCGGGCGGAGCCAACTCCAATAAGACGCGTGAAGCCATGACCAAGCTGGACTGGATGGTCAACGTCAACATCTTCGAAAATGAAACCGGCTCGTTCTGGAAAGGCCCGGGCATGGATCCCAAAAAGATCAAGACCGAAGTCTTCTTCCTGCCATGCGCGGTTTCCATCGAAAAAGAAGGTTCCATCACCAATTCAGGCCGGTGGATGCAATGGCGCTATCGCGGACCCGAACCATACGGGAACACCAAACCTGACGGCGATATCATCGTTGAGCTGATGCACCGCATCCTGAAAAAACTGGATGCGAAAAAAGCCGTTTTCCCGACAGCTCTCAAAGGGTTCAACATCAAGGGAGTAGCATCCGGGGAGACCTTTGACCCGCATGCCGTGGCCAAGCTGATCAACGGCTACTTCCTCAAAGATGTCACCATCAAAGACAAGCAGTTCAAAAAAGGCGACCTGGTTCCCAGCTTCGCTTTTCTGCAGGCCGACGGATCGACCTCTTCAGGAAACTGGCTGTACTGCGGATCCTATACGGGCAAAGGCAATATGGCTGCGCGACGGGACAAAACCCAGACCGAGGAACAGGCCAATATCGGCCTCTATCCCAACTGGTCCTGGTGCTGGCCTGTCAACCGGCGGATCCTCTACAACCGCGCTTCTGTTGATATGCAAGGCAAGCCTTGGGCTCCACAGAAAGCGGTCATCGCCTGGGACGGCAAGAAATGGCAGGGCGACGTGCCAGACGGCGGATGGGCGCCCGGCACCAAGCACGCCTTTATCATGAAGCCGGACGGATTCGGCAACATCTTCGGACCAGGCCGCGCCGACGGCCCGTTCCCCGAATACTACGAGCCCCTGGAATGCCCGGTGGACAAGCATCCGTTCTCCAATACGCTGCACAACCCCACTGCGCTCAAATTCAAGGGCGAGGCACATCCGGTCTGCGATCCGCGCTACCCGTTCATCTGCTCCACCTATCGTGTCACAGAGCACTGGCAGAGCGGTGTCATGACTCGCTGGACTCCCTGGCTGCTGGAATGCGAACCGCAGATCTTCTGCGAGATGAGCCCGCAGCTCGCTGAACTGCGCGGCATCAAAAACGGTGAAAAAGTGATTCTGGAAAACGAGCGCGGCACCCTTTGGGCCATCGCCATCGTCACCCAGCGCGTGCAGCCGTTCACAGTCATGGGCAACGAAGTGCATCAGGTCGGTATTCCCTGGCATTACGGCTGGGTATGGCCAAAAGACGGCGGCGACGCGGCCAACATTCTCACGCCTTCGGCCGGAGATCCCAATACCGGCATTCCTGAAACCAAGGCCTTCATGGTCAATGTGAAAAAGGCCTAAGGAGGCAACAATGTCAGGAAAAAGCTTCTTGATCGATCTGACGAAATGTACTGCCTGCCGGGGCTGCCAGGTGGCCTGCAAGCAGTGGCATGGCCTGCCGGCGGAAGAGACCAGAAACCTTGGTTCGCACCAGAATCCGCAGGACCTCTCGTTCAACACCTATAAGCTCGTCCGGTTCAAGGAAGGAATCATTGACGGCAAGCTCAACTGGCTGTTCTTTCCGGAACAATGCCGTCATTGCATTGATCCGCCCTGCGTACTCACTTCCGACGTGGAAGGCGCTATGATCCACGACGAAGCAACGGGTGCGGTCGTCTACACGGCCAAGACCGCGGAAGACGACTTTGAAACCGCGCTGGATTCCTGTCCGTACAATATCCCGCGCAAACAAAAGGACGGGAACATGTTCGCCAAGTGCGACATGTGTCTGGACCGCGTCCAGAACGGGATGCTCCCGGCCTGCGTACAGACTTGTCCCACGGGCGCCATGACCTTTGGCGACCGTGAGGATATCCTGGCCAAAGCGGACAAGGCCCTGGCTGAAGCAAAAAAGAAATGGCCCAAAGCCACCCTTGTCGACAAAGATGACGTACGGGTCATCTACCTTTGCGCTTACGATCCGAAGGACTATTACGAGTACGTCACCGCAGATGCGAGCCCGACAGACCCGCTGACCCGTAGGTCCCTGTTCGCTTCACTCGCGCGACCGCTCAAAGTGTTCGGCGGATAATCCAAAAACAATGACTATTCCGGGTCCGCATGATTTACCGATCTGCGGACCCGGTACCTTACGGAGTCTTTATGAAACGCTTCCCTCTTGCCGCACTGCCGGCCGTTTGTTGCCTGTTGCTTGGCTGTTTTTTGGCAGGGAGTTCCATTGCCTGGAGTGCGGATTCTGCAGAATTTGCAAATATCCCCCTGCTGGGATCCGAAAAGGATTGCGAACTCACCGGCGGCTGTTCCAAAGATTTCCATGTTGCTCTTTCGGACCTCAAAAGCGAGTTCATCCTGGTCGAAGTCTTCAGCATGTATTGCCCGATCTGTCAGGGGGCTGCTGCTGACGTCAATACCCTGTACGGGCTCATTCAAAAGTCTCCCGCGGCCGGCCGTTTTCTTCTGGTGGGCGCCGGTGCGGACAATTCTCGATATGAAGTTGATTTCTATAGAAAAAAATATGGAATCTCCTTTGCATTGCTGGCAGATCCGGATATGCAATTTTACAAAAACTGTGGAGCCGATGGGACCCCCTATTTCTTGCTGTTGCAAAAAAACGCCGACGGCACTCTCAAGCAGCTCTACACGCACAGCGGCAAGTTTGATAACCCGGAAGCTTTCTTCAACACCTTATTGCAAAAAGCCAACCTTGCAGGCTGAGTTCGCCGTATGAAGCACATCAATAAATATTTCCTGGTGCTCTTTTGTCTTGTTCTGGCCAGCCCGCTCCAGGCGGCCATTAACCCGGAAGACATTTACTCGCAGGGCGAACTTCGTCCCACGGACAGCCACTGCTGCCTCCATGTCGGCGAAGAGCTTCCGGACTTTTCCCTCAAATCCATCGATGGAAAAACCGTTTCCCCCATCGATTATCTGGGCAAAAAAAATGTTCTGATTTCATTCGTTCCCGCAGCCTGGACACCTGTCTGTTCCAAACAGTGGCCCGGCTACAACATTGCCAAAGAGCTTTTTGATGCCCATGACACGGTCATTCTCGGCATTTCCACGGACAATTTGCCGACCCTGTATGCCTGGACTCATTCCATGGGCGGACTGTGGTTTCCCGTGCTTTCGGATTTCTGGCCACACGGAGAAACAGCCAAAACATTCGGCCTGCTTCGCTCCGACGGTACGTCCGAGCGCGCACTGATCCTTATCGATAAAAAGGGGATCATCCGCTATGTCGATGTCCACGACATCAACGAACGTCCGCGCCTTGAGGATATTATGCAGCAACTCGAACAACTGGATTGAAATGACAGTGTTAAAAAAATACTACCTGTTCTTTTTTTTGAAAAGAATTCTGCTGCCGTCAGTGGTGGTGGTGTTTGGCATTATCTCCATAGCTGAGGCAGACAATGCCCTTCCAGAGCTCCCTGCCGAACAGTTGCAGCACTTTTTCGATTCCCGGCAACAACCCACTCTGGTCGTTGTCATGGCTTCCTGGTGCGGCCCCTGTGTGGAAGAACTCCCCAGAATCAATGACTTTTCGAAAAAATATCTGCATCGGGGAGTAACGGTAGTTGGACTGAGCCTGGATTTCAACCCGGCTGCCATGAAAAGGCTGTTGCAAAAAAATCCCGTGAATTTTCCTTTTTACTGGGTCGGGGAAAAGGGCATCGACACTTTGAATGCGGTGAACGTGCCGTTGTTTCTGCTGCTGCGGCCTGGAGAAAAGCAGCAGCGACTGCAGGGAGCCATGAACGATACGCAGCTTGAATCCATTTTTGAAGCACTCGCATCAAACTGACGTTTTCTTTGTTTTTTCCTCTCAATTGACACATAATCATTGTCGGTTTATTGCGACTCAATCAGGTGTAAAAAATACTTAATAGGGAATCCCGTGTAAATCGGGAGCGGTCCCGCCGCCGTAAGCTTCGTACGAGCCCCCTCCATTGAAAGGTCACTGGGCATGCAGCCTGGGAAGGCAGGAGACGGGTGGAGCGAGTCGGAAGACCTGCCTGATTGGAGTTGAGGGACTTTCGGCGGCAACGTGGGCTTTGCCTGTCCGGACATTTGAGGGGCAAAAGCGGGCACCCTTCCCAACTTCGTGGGGGAGGGGTCTCTTTTTTTTGTTCCACCTGTATCAATGCCCGAATACCATTCGGAGGGTTCTTTCATGAACCGGTCTGTATTCGTTCGCATCATCCTGTTTCTTCCCCTGTTTCTGATCTGTGTCTGTTTTTCAGCGTCCCCTGCCTTGGCTCATGGTGGCGGTAAGCGGCCGGTAAAAATGGGCATCCTGCTTGTCGGATTCGGGACCTCGGTCCCGGGGGCTGCAGACGCCTTGAAAAACATCGAGAAGCTGGCCAAACAGGCTTTCCCGGATACTCCTATCCGCTGGGCTTATTCCTCAAAAAAAATTCGGCATAAACTGGCCAAGCAGGGCCAACAAGTCGACTCTCCCGCCGAAGCCCTGGCCAAAATGGCTGACGAAAACTTCACGCATGTTGCCGTGCAACCTCTCTACTCCATCCCTGGAGAGGAATATCACAACCTCGTTGATACGGTGCATCGTTTTTCAAACATGCCCAAAGGCATGGAACACGTCATCATCAGCTATCCGCTCATGGCCACCACGGAAGACATGCTGGCAGTTCGTGATGCAATCCTTGAAGTTCTTCCCAAGGAACGCAAAAACAACGAGGCCGTCATTCTCATGGGACATGGCACAGAACATCCCGGAAACATTTACTATCCTGGGCTTCAGTACTTCCTGAGCCGCAAAGACCCCAACATCTTTGTCGGTACAGTTGAAGGCACTCCAACCCTGGATGACGTTATCGCTGACATGCAGGCAAAAGGTCTTAAAAAAGCCTATCTGATTCCGCTCATGGCCGTTGCCGGAGATCATGCGCACAACGATATGGCCGGAGACGAAGACGATTCCTGGAAAAGCATTCTGACGAAAAACAAAATCGAAACCACTCCCGTACTTATCGGCATGGGCTCCCGTGACAAGGTAGCGTCCATTTGGATAGATCATCTTAAAACCGCCTTTGCGCACTTTAAAAACAAAGAATGACCCGACCCGCGGCCCTGCAGGCCGAGTATTCCTGTTGTTTAATCACGGGGCGGCGCAGCATGATCTGCGCCGCCGCGTTACTCTGTCTGAGCCTCGTGTCCATCATTCTCGCCTGTCTGCCTGGGCCATTGGACATTCCCGTACCTGAAGTGCTGCGTATTCTTGGTGCGGCCATCGGTCTGTCTCCTGCGCCTGCGGATAGCACCTGGAATGTCGTCGTACTGGACCTGCGTCTGAGCCGCGTCTGTCTGGCCTGGCTTGTGGGAGCGGGACTGGCAGTATCAGGTGCAACTTTTCAGGGACTGCTGCGGAACCCGTTGGCGGATCCGTTCACAATCGGCGTTTCAAGCGGAGCGGCCTTTGGCGCCTCATTGCTGCTGTTTCTTGCAGGACACGGCACTGTCTGGTGGTTGCAGTTTTTTGGAACCGCCATGCTGCCTGTTGCCGCCCTTATCGGGGCGCTGGGGGCTTTAGCTGCCGTATTGATTCTTGGTTCCCTGCAGGGAGGTTTGCGGCGCGATACTCTGGTCCTGGCGGGAATTGTCGTGGCAACCTTTTTATCCGCGCTCATTTCCCTTCTTAAAGCTCTGGATGAAGAGTCCGCAGCCGGTATCGTCTTCTGGCTTATGGGAAGTTTCCAGGGCCGGGGATGGAATGAAGTGCTTCTCTTTCTTCCGTACGCGCTCCTCGGTACATTTGTGATCTTCATGTACGCACGGGAATTAGACATACTGATGCTTGGGGATACGCAGGCCCAACAGCTGGGGATGGACGCTGCCCGTGTCCGCTTTCGGCTGCTCATTGCCGCGAGCCTTCTGGCCGGCGCGTGCGTGGCCGTATCCGGCATCATTGGTTTTGTCGGGCTCATCGTACCGCACCTGGTCCGGAAGATACTCGGCTCTGAACACCGTCCGCTGTTGCTGCTTTCCGCTCTCACCGGCGGCGTGTTGCTGCTCTGGGCGGACGTTCTGGCGCGCAGCGTTCTTTCCGGAGGCATGGAACTGCCGGCCGGGGTTGTCACCGCGCTTTTGGGCGGGCCCTTTTTCTGCATGATCCTGGCAAGGCGCGCCAATGGTACTGCCTTATGATTGAAGTAAAGCACGTCACCTGCGCGTATGGAACCCAAGAAGTTCTGAGCGATGTAAGCTTCATTCTTGATCCGGGCGAAATGTGCGGCTTGCTGGGCCCCAACGGCAGCGGTAAGACTACTCTGCTTCTGGCGCTGAGCGGTGCACTTTCAGTGCTGAACGGCTCCATAGCCGTCAACGGAAAAGACCTCCCTCTGATGCGGCCCAGAGAACGAGCCCGCAACCTGGCCGCTGTGCCGCAACATTTTGAAACCACTTTCGACCTCAACGTCCGCTCTCTCGTGCTTATGGGGCGCTACCCCTACGTACGCCAGATCCTCGGCTACAGCCACAAGGATCGGGAGACTGCCCGCCGGGCCATGCGCGATACCGAGACTACGGCTTTTGCCGGACGCATGACCAGCGAACTTTCAGGAGGCGAATTGCAACGCGTCCTGATTGCACGGGCGCTCTGCCAGGAAACGGATATTCTGCTTCTGGATGAAGCGGCATCCGGACTGGATGTAGCTGCAAAAATCGCAGTCTATGATCTGCTGCGTACGTATCATGCCCAGGGCGTCACCCTGCTTTCCGCCATCCACGACTTGAACCTCGCGGCTCTCTATTGCGAACGGCTGCTGTTTTTGAAAGATGGCAGGCTGGTATTGGACGGTCCGACTCATGAGGTCTTCACCGAAAAAAACCTGACACAAATTTATGAAACACCAATTAGAATATATCCGCATCCTGTTACGGGCGCACCTCAGAGCCATCTTGTTCCTGGCGATAATGCTCCCAGGTACGCTCCCGTCACTGGCTGACGCCAGTGTCAGCATTGTTGACGATCTAGGACGAACCATCACCCTGGAGCAGCCGGCGCAGCGCATTGTGCCCCTGTACGCGGCCTTTTCCGAAATCCTGACTGCCATGGGACTGGACGCGCTCATCGTCGGAAGAACAAAAGCCGATACTTTCCCCGGTGTGATGCAAGACAAATCTGTAGTGGGAACGCATATGCGCCCAAATACCGAGTTGATTCTGGGGCTCAAGCCCGACCTGGTACTGCAAATGGACGGGCGCGCCAAGGCACTGGAAATAGTGGATGCGCTCCAGCAGTATCATCTTCCTGTAGCGGTATTCCGCATTAATGATTTCGAGGGGTTGTTTTCCGTAATAAGGCGCATCGGCATTCTTTGCGGCGAACCGCAGCAGTCCATGGAACTGGTCGAATCACTGCAGGAACGCCTCGACGCCGTTGCTGAAAAACTTGCCGCGGCCGAACAGACTCCCAGAGTCTTTTTTGAAGTTCGCTACCCCAATCTGCTCGCGGCGGGAAAACAATCCATTGTGACGGATATCATCGCCAAGGCAGGCGGCAGCAATTGCGTCAACAACGATAAAAAACTCGTACGGTTAAACGAGGAAGCTCTGATCGGGCTTAATCCGGATGTCTACCTGCTGCAACGCGGGCCCATGAATCCGGAACTCAGCCAACCCAGGGAACGGCCTCATTTCCAGACGATTTCCGCCGTACAATCCGGAAAAGTGTATGTAGTGGATGAAAAAATCTATTCCCGCCCTGGTCCGCGCAACGTCCTGGCAGTGGAAAAACTCGCGGCGCTCCTGCATCCGGAGCTGTTTCCGAACAACAAGGAGCAAGGAAATGACTAAACTAGGGACTCTCTACGGAATCGGTGTGGGGCCGGGCGACCCCGAACTGCTGACCATCAAGGCGGCCAAGGCCCTCAGCAAGGTATCCGTCGTATACGCGGCCTGTTCCACCAAAAACGACTATTCGCGTTCGCTGGACATCGTCAGAGAATACATCACCCCGGAAACGGAAATAGTCATGCTGGGCTTTCCCATGACCCGGGACCAGCAGAAACTCGACGAAGCCTGGCAGTCCAACGCGCGCCAGGTGGCCGCATTTCTGCGTACCGGCGCCGACGCCGCGTTTATTACCCTGGGAGATCCCCTGATTTACTCCACCTTCGGCTACCTGCTGCAAACGCTGCCGGAAGTGCTTCCGGAACTGCAGGTGGAAATCATCCCAGGGATAACATCGTTTCAGGCGGCTGCTGCGGCATCTAAAACACAGCTCTGCGAATCCGGCGAAAGCTTGATTTTGCTTTCCGGAGTCGCTGATCCGGAAAAACTGCAGCGGCAATTGCAGCTTGCCGAAAACGGCATCATCCTGAAGTGCTACAAAGGCTTTGAAAAAATCCGTACGGTTCTGGACAAAGCCGGACAAAGCACTCGCGCAGTATTCGCCAGCAAAATCGGTCATGAAGACGCTGCCATAGTCCGGGATTTCAGCGAAATTCAGGAAACACCGCACTATCTCTCGCTGTTGTTGCTGGGCAAACCCTTGATCGCATCCAAAGACAAGGAAAAATGAAAGCCGTTCTGATAGCGGGAACTCAAAGCAGTTCCGGCAAGACTCTGGTAACGCTCGGACTGCTGGCTGCCGCCAGACGCCGCGGCTTACGGGTTCGTGGTTTCAAGGTAGGACCGGACTTCATCGACCCGGGACATCATCAGGCCGTCACGGGGCTCGCAAGCCACAACCTCGACGGCTGGATGCTGGATCAATCCACCGTACGTACGCTGTTTGCACGCCACAGCCAGGGCCTGGACCTGGCTGTGGTTGAGGGCGTCATGGGACTTTTCGACGGCGCATCCGGAAGCAGCGAAGCAGGCTCCTCCGCAGAGATGGCCAAGTGGCTGGATATTCCCGTACTCCTTGTCATCAATACCCGCAGCATGGCCCGATCCGTGGCCGCGGTGGCCAAAGGCTTTACGCTCTTCGACCCGAATTTACGTATGGCGGGCGTGCTGTGCAACAACGTGGGCAGCCAACGGCATGTTCAGCTGCTGCAAGAAGCGCTGCAGTCCGTGCCCGAAGCTCCCCTTCTCGGCTGTCTTGCCCGTACGCCGGAGTTGCAGACCCCCTCGCGGCATCTGGGGCTGGTACTGGCCGACGAACTGAATTGGGAAAACGGCAGACTCGATGCCCTTGCCGACTGGTTTGAGGCTGCCCTGCCTGTGAATGACCTGCTTCAAGTATTACCTGAAACAACGCCGCCTGCTCCTGCCGAGCTTTCAATGCCCCCTGGAGATGTCCGCATCGCCGTTGCCAGAGATGCGGCTTTTTGCTTTTACTACGAAGAGAATCTGCACCTGCTGCAAATGGCCGGTGCCGAGCTGGTCTTTTTTTCCCCTTTGCAGGACCCGGAATTGCCCTCGGACGTGTCCGGCATCTATCTGGGAGGGGGGTATCCGGAACTCCATGCTGAGCAGCTTGCCACCAACAGATCGCTCATCAACAGCCTTCAAAACTTTTCCCTGGCCGGAGGGCCAATATACGCCGAATGCGGCGGTCTGATGTATTTATGCGAACATCTCGAGGATACGCATGGAAGACGCTTTCCCCTGTGCGGAATCTTTGCTATGGATTGTACAATACGGAAAACCGGCATGACTTTGGGGTACAGAAATATTGCCTTTACAGCAGACACCCCTCTGGGCGCTGCCGGAACACGTATGCGTGGACACGAATTCCATTATTCGCAACTGAACGGAAACGATATGCAGTCAACGCAAGTCTATGAAGCCCTTGCCGCAAGCGGAAAACCGGCAGATACGCACGGATTTCTTAAGCGCAATACCCTTGCTTCTTATGCCCATCTTCATTTCGGCAGCAATCCAGGCGCTGCCCGGACATTTACGAAGCACTGCCGCAGTTTCAAACGCAAAGGACAAAAGCTATGATGCCCGACAACGTTTCCATTCACGTTATCGGCTGCGGTATGGGGCACCCCGAACTTGCTGCAGAAGCCAACGATCTGGTTGATAATGCGGACATTCTTGTTGCCGGTGAAACACTGCTGCGCTTTTTTTCCGATCACCCGGCTGAAAAATTGCCCATAACCAGTCCGCTCGCCAAGGTTACGGATCAGATCCGCGTTCAGGCGCTCAACGGTAAGCGTGTAGTCGTCCTTGCGGACGGAGACCCGTTATGTTTCGGCATTGGTTCCTCCCTGCTGCGCATTTTCAGCCCTGAGGTGCTTGTCTTTCATCCGCATGTCAGTGCCCTGCAGGCAGCTGCTTCGCGTGTCCGCCTTTCCTGGACAGACTTTCGCTGCGTTTCACTGCACGGTCGCGAAGACACGGCCCCGCTTTTTGCGGCCCTGACCCATGCGGATCTTGTCGCCGTCTATACCGATCATAAAAACACACCAGACCAGATCGCCCGCCTGCTCCTTGAACGCGGTGTTTTCGGATTTATGTGCAGGGTATGCGAACGTCTGGGGTTTCCCGACGAGGCGTTGTTCAACGGAGAACTTGATCTTGTGGCGGGAAGAGATTTTGTCCAGCCCAATATTATGCTCTTGCAGCGTATCAACAAACCGGAAGTTCGCCTGCGATTGGGCATATCCGAAGAAGAACTGATTTTCGAAAAAGGCCTGGTGACCAAATCACCTGTCCGCGCTGCCGGATTGTCCGCCCTGGAACTGAAACCACAGCACACGCTCTGGGATTGTGGTGCGGGATGCGGGGCAGTCAGTCTGGAGGCAGCGGTTCTGTTGCACCATGGACGCATAACGGCCATCGAAGCGGACAGCAGCCGGATTTCCATGATCAAAGCCAATATCCGGCGGACCGGGGCCTGCATCGTGGAACCCGTACATGGCTCCATGCCGGAAGCTCTTGACGGGCTGACAACACCCGACCGTATCTTCATCGGTGGAGGATTGCGTACGCCTGGCATGCTGGAGACCGCTTGCGAACGCCTGAAGCCCGAAGGCATCCTCGTGGCCCATGCCATCCTGCTCGATTCACTGGAGTATGTCCGCTGCTACTGCCGTTCGCTGGGCTGGTCTGTGGAAATCAGCCAGATCAACGTGTCACGCAGCATCCCGCTGGCAGGGGACGAACGCTTCGAGGCACTCAATCCGGTGTTTATTGTCAAAACGAAAAAAACAACGTATGTATCTGATTAGATACTGTATTTATAGGAATAATCCGTTGTCTTTTTTCAATAAAACCTGCCATAGATATTGTTCCGGTTATGATGCTACCTGCAACTGAGGAAGAATTCGAGGAGAATTGCTCCTGGAGCGATTCCGTTCCGGCCTCTCGCCCCAAAACCCCTCTTGTTTCCTTTATCGGTGCCGGTCCCGGGGACCCCGAGCTGCTGACGATCAAAGGCGCCCGCCGCATTGCCGATGCAGCGCTGGTGCTGTACGCCGGTTCCCTGGTGCCAAAAGAGGTCGTACGTATGGCCGGGACTGAAGCGCGGGTGCTGGATTCCGCAAGTATGACTCTGGAGGAAACCCACGCCCTGCTTCGCGACACTGTAAGGCAAGGGAAAAACGCTGCCCGTGTCCATACCGGCGATCCGAGCCTTTACGGAGCCATCCAGGAACAAATCCGTCTGCTCGAAAATGACGGCATCCCCTACGAAATTATTCCCGGTGTGACTGCCGCATTCGCGGCCGCCGCCAGCGCCAAGCTTTCGTTTACCGTGCCCGAAGCAGGCCAGAGCCTGATCCTGACGCGCATGCCCGGACGTACGCCGATGCCGGAAAACGAACGACTGAGGGATCTGGCCGCCCACGGCTGCTCATTGGCCGTGTATCTCAGCACGGACAAGGCTCCCGAACTGCAAGCTGAACTTCTGGCGGCAGGGTTGACGGGTACGGACCGTGTGGTTGTGGCTGCCCGTGTCGGCCACCCGGACGAACAACTGGTGGAAAGCACGGTTGCGACCCTGGCAACCGATATTGCCGCTAACAACCTGACACGGCAAACGATTTTTTTAATTCCTACGCGCCAGGCCACCGGACTTGAAACTTCGTCCAAGGACCCGGCGCGTTCTAAACTATATGACCCGGAGTTCAAACATGGTTTCCGATCCTGAACAGACAATGTGCGATACGGATACGACAGCCGTATACGCGCTGACCAAACATAGCGCCGCACTGGGTGCGGAACTGAGCAAAGCACTCGGCGCCCAGCTTTTTCTCCCTGTCCGCCTGGCTTCCGATTACAACGCAAAATCATTTGAAGCTTTGGCGCCGCTGGTTGCGGAAACCTTCAAGGGCTTCCGGAATCACGTTTTCCTTTGCGCCACAGGAATCGTAATCCGGACCATCGCCCCGCTGCTGCAGGACAAGTACGGCGACCCGGCGGTTGTGGTTCTGGATCCCATAGGGACGTACGTAATCAGCCTGATAGCCGGTCATATCGGCGGCGCGAACGTGCTGGCGCGGCGAGTGGCGGCATTGACGGGCGGCAAAGCAATTTTGACCACTGCAACGGACGCTGTGGGTGCTCCGGCCATTGAATTGCTTGCCCGGGACAAGGGCCTGGCCCTGCGGACGCCGGACATGGTCAAGGTGGTGAACCGGGCGTTGGCCGAAGGCGAATACGTTCAGGTTTACGACCCGGAATCCTACCTGTTGACCACGGATTTCGAATGGTATCCCTGGTTCCGCAAATGCATGGTGGAACCTTCTGCCGATACGGATAATCCTGTCATCCGCGTGGACTGGCATAAAGCCAAACGGGATGAAACCGTGATGGAACTCTGCCCCCGCGTACTGGTGGCGGGCGTTGGCTGCCGCAAAGGCACCACCACGGAAGAAATCCTCGATGCCATCAATCAGACGCTGGAATCACGCGGCATTCTTCCCGAAGCCCTGTGCATGCTTGCCAGCCACGAGTGCAAAGAAGAGGAACACGGTCTGCATGTTGCCGCGGAAAAACTTAAGGTATCACTGCAACTGTACTCTTCGGACGAATTGAATACCATGCCTGTGGCTACCCCTTCGGAAACTGTCAAAAAACATCTTGGAGTGGAAAGCGTATGCGAGGCTGCCGCACTTCTGGCGAGCAAATCGACAAGCCTGCTGAGTCCGAAACAGATTCTCGGGAACGTAACGGTGGCCCTGGCGCACATGCCGCACCAGGTACCCTCCGCGTAGTCGGCCTTGGGCCGGGAGACGCGGCCCTGCTTCCGCCTCTGGCCCTGGAAGCGATCCAGAGCGCGGAGGTGCTCGTAGGCTACACTCCCTACCTGGAGCTCGTACCGGATGGATTGAAACAGGATAAAACCATCTACTCCAGCGGCATGAAAAAAGAGCTGGAGCGAGCGACCCAGGCCATTGAATTCGCTCTGTCCGGCCGGGAAACCGTGATGGTTTCCAGCGGAGACGCGGGAATCTACGGCATGGCGGGACTGATTCTGGAGCTGCTGGAGAAACGCGGCCTTCTGGAAAGCGTTCCCTGTGAAGTGATCCCCGGCATTCCGGCACTCTGCGCTGCCGCGGCTCTGCTCGGCGCGCCGCTGATGCATGACTTCGCCGTGATCAGCCTCAGCGACCTGCTGACCCCCTGGGAGCTTATCGAAAAACGGCTGACTGCCGCCGCGGCCGCGGATTTCTCCATCGTGCTTTACAATCCGCGGTCCAAACGCCGTACCGGGCAGCTGGAACGTGCGCTAGAACTCATTACCGCTCACCGATCCCCGCAAACTCCGGTCGGACTGGTGCGCAACGCGTATCGAGACAACCAATGCGTACGGGCTTTCCGCCTAGATGCCTTTAATCCGGAAGATGCGGACATGCTGAGCATTGTCCTCATCGGCAACAGTTCCAGCCGGTTGGCGGGCAATAAAATCATCACTCCCAGAGGCTATTTGGAAAAATATTCGTCCTGAAGGAATAATTCCAGCTTGTAGTTCACTAACCTTGCACCAAGGAGGCTGCTGCAAATGCGTAATTATAACCTCAAGGTTGCCTGCTTTCACGGCTTCTTGTTTTTTCTGCTCTTGGCAAGCGCTCCGCTGCAGGCTGCAGAACTTCCTCTTGTGGCGGTTGTTTCCACGGGCGGAACCATAGCCGAAAAAATTGACCCGGCCACCGGTGCGGCGGTTCCTGCCCTTTCCGGCGCGGATTTGACGGAGGCCATACCAGGGGCCAAGGATCTTGCCAGACTCAAAGTAGTCGAATTTTCCAATATCGATTCAAGCCAGATGACACCGGAGATCATGCTCGGTCTTGCCCATAAAGTGCAGGAACTGGCCGACGATCCGGAGGTACGCGGAATTGTGGTCACGCATGGCACGGACACAATGGAAGAAACGAGTTTTTTCCTGGATCTCGTCGTGCAAACGGAAAAACCCATTGTCTTTGTCGGCGCGCAGCACAATGCCTCTGATCCTGCGCCCGACGGCCCCGGCAATCTGGCCAACGCTCTCATCCAGGCGGTTTCTCCAAAAGCCAGGGGCCTGGGCGTTACCGTGACCATGAACCAATACGCCTGTGCTGCTCAGGATGTCCGAAAAACCCACACCGACAACCTGATGACCTTCACGTCGGAAGACAAAGGATTCCTCGGATATATTGATTTCAATACGTTCAGGCCCTTCCGCCGCCCGGCCCAACGCGTCCATGTAACCTTGCCCGGCAAGGATACGCATTTGCCTGAAGTGATGCTTTTTACTCTCTACGCGGGAGCGGACGGCAAATACATCCGCCTGGCCGTGGACAGCGGCGCCAAAGGAATTGTGGTGGCCGGGTTCGGACTGGGAAACGTCAATGCTTCAGTGTACGAAGGCATTCGTTACGCCAGAAGCAAAAATATTCCGGTCGTCATCTCCAGCCGTTGCTATAAAGGCCGGACTTATCCTGTTTATGGCGGCCCAGGCGGAGGAAAAACGCTTGCCGGTGAGCATGTCATTTTTTCCGGCGGCCTGATTCCTTCCAAGGCACGGATTCTCTTGCTGCTTGCCCTGACGCAGACAAGCGATACGCAAAAACTGCAAGCGTATTTTCAGGATTAAATTTCCCTACAGGAAGGGACAAGGCAATAATTTTTTATTTGAGAGCCGTTGTATCGGCCGCAGTAAACACAATTTTTTTAGCTAGTTTGCTCAGGTCATCAAGCGGCTCTCGCTGATGGCATATTTTCGCAAAGCCTTCATGCCGTCCAAATTAAGTTTTATTATTATTCTGCTGCAATGGGTTTCCACGGTCCGCACGCTGATTCCCAGGCGCTCGGCTATCTCAATAGTCTGCTCCCCCTGCCCCAGCAAGGCGATTATCTGTTTCTCACGCTCGGTGTAATTTCCCGTATTCCAGGTGGTGCCGGCAACCGACGAGTCGGGATCGAAGTTCGCCGCAACACGCGGACTGATATATTGTTTTCCCTCAAGAACCTGCCGAACAGCTTCCAGAAGCACATCCGAGGCTTCGCGCTTGGCGACGTACCCCGCGGCACCTTGATCAAGGGCTCGCTGCAATGTGGAGGAGTCCTCATGCATGGAGTAGACAAGTACAGGTATGTTTCGCTCTTTTAATAGAGCGATCAGGTCCAGCCCGCTCTCGCCGCACAAACTCAAGTCGACCACGGCAATGTCCGCTTTGCAGCCGTCGATGGTGTCCAGAGCCTCCTGGATACTCACGGCCACTCCGCAAACGACATGGCCGTTGCCGGCAAAAACCGTACTCAATCCATCCAGGACAGCCGGGTGATCGTCCGCCAAAAAAATGCGTACGCCTTGGCCGGAGTCGTTTATCATGACTTTCTCCCTGGTTTAGAAGAATTTCTGTTCAGGCCGCAGGCAGCCGAACAGGAAACCACGGTGCCTCCTCCCTCAGCGTCTTCAACACGCAACTCGCCTTCAATCATCCGTGCCCGATGGGCCATGATTCGCATGCCGAGTCCTCCTTTGGCTTCTGCGGCAGGGGCTCTGCCCTCGCCGTTGTCACGGACGGTGGCGGTTATTATTCCCTCTGAGGTGCAGGAAAAATCCAGGCTGATATGCGTGGCTCCCGAGTGCTTCACCGCATTAGTCAAGGCTTCCTGGGCAATACGGCAAAGCTGCGTGACGTTCGCATCAGGAGGACAGGTTTCACAGGCAAGATTTTGAGTGAAAGAGATAGGGATTCCGCTGGACCGGGACAAACGCCGGACCATGTCGGCAAGAAAGGAGCCCACATTTTTCGGATCGTGTTCCTGCGGCCAGAGTCCGTGTGAAATTTCGTAGGCCTTATCCACCAAGACATCCAGCAGGCCGGAAAGCTTTGCCAACTCTCCCGCTTCAGAGTTCTTCCCCTCGGCAGGTTCGTTAGAACGGTTGATACGCGTAAGCTCCGAACAGCGTAATCTTGCCGCCGTCAGCAATTGGCAGATGCCGTCATGCAGGTCCACGCTGATACGCCGCCGTTCTTCTTCGCTAATGTTAATCACCTCGCGCTCCAACCGGTTGCGTTCTATCATCTCCTCCTCCAGACTCAGATTTTTGTTTTCCAATTGCACCGAGAGGTGTTCAACGGCGGAAAACGCATGCAACAACCGGTGTGACAAAGCAAAAGCCTGACTCAGAATGAAGATGAGCACCCCCTGGATCATGAGCGGCCTGGAAGGAATGAAGCGGAGAACGTTCAGAATATCGTTGATGGCAATCAGCCCTATGGCAACAAATCCCATGAGAATAAAGGAGGCGCCTTCCCGTCCCTTTCGCCAGGCTTTGTACAGGCTCATGGAGTAATAAATAATCAGATAGGCGGATGCAATGTAAAAAAGCGGAATAGCGGTTGTGAGAGTTTTAGGAGTGCTCACAATGTCCAGAACCGCGAACGCTCCGCCGAGCACCCAGAAAAACCCTTCCACCCGGACCGAACACTCCTGCGGGTAGAGCGAACGAAGAAAGGCGCATCCGACGGGGAGAGAAAGGAAAAAACAGATGAGTCCCAAATGCTCCAGCCTGAGAGCCGGAACATTTGGAAAAATCGCAAGAATGACCCAGTCGCTGGAGTACGTGCAGCAGTAACAGATAAACCAGAGTAGGCTGAACATGGCCAGGATGAGCGGCGGCGAAACAAATACAACACCACATGGTAGATGACCATGATAAACAGGCATCCGGCAAAAAACATGGCCACGCCCACGCCGCTGTTTTGCTGCTCCTGCATCACGTACGCCGGGCCCAGCCGGATGGAGGAAATCACTCCACCCTCGCGATAATGATGATTGGAAACCTGTAGTACCAGCTCTAGCGTAGATAATCCGTCGGATGTATTCCGGCCTGTCTGGAGAGGGACGACCATGGAAGACATCCTGGGGATTTCGTCGTCAACTTTTAAGGCTGGTTTTCCACTTTGCCCGACCTTGCTGCCGTTTTCCCACAGTGCCCAGGAATTATAGACATTCGTCAGACGCAGGGCCAGCTGCTCGGCTGTGGGGCAATTTTTTATGACAAGACGCAGTGTCGCCGCGCCAGTGGCGTCCAGGAAGTCCGCTTCCGGTTTGCTTTTGCTCCAGGGAGCAGGAATGGTCGTGTATGCAGGCGATGCTGACTTCAGCCCATCGCCTTTGCCCGGCGTATCAAGAGACTCCCAGACAACTTCCCATTCGCCGTCCAACCGAATGGGGCCGTCATGATCAAAATTCCACCCCCCAAGATCCAGAACGCCCTTTTTTATCATGGGCTGTTTTTGGGCCGCGAACGTACCATCGAGAAAAGCCACTGCAAGGAAAAACAAAACAGCCGGTACAACCCAGAAAACTCGCTTCATTGCCGCGCTCCAGAATGAGGTCGCTTTGGGGATTGGCATAAGCCCATCTGTTATTGCTGCAACGTTGGGCTGGTCGGTACGTTTTCATTACTCCTCACCGCATACAACGCTATCATTCGGTCGCCTCAAGCGCAAACGGACACTTTTTGCGAATATTTTTTCATAAAATGATTCATGTAAGGGTTTCCCCGGACAGACGCAGAATGATTTTTTTTATACATTTAAAAATATGAATAAGATCGCTGGCAAGCCTTCATTGGCCAGTAGATCTCTGTGATGTCACTGCTGCAATAAAATTTTGACGAATAAATTAAAAAACTTGGAGAAAGAAATGAAAAGATCATTAGTAGCATTTCTCATGGCAAGTGTATTCATATGCTCATATCCTATTAGTGTAACCGCAAATACCTTCAGACATATTTACAATCGTTCTTCATGTGACCTGCAGTTCGGTGCGACAACTTCAGCTGGACATATGTACTGCAATGGCGGAAAGGATTATTTTAAGGTGCCTGCAAACTCAACAGCAGAGTATGAAGTTACTACGACACGACGTGAAAGCATTGGTTATTTTTATGTTTAGAAGGAAGCACTCAAAATCATTCCTCAGATACACACTATTGTTTCTCACATTTTCTCAAAGCACAATACTGCTCTATAGCTTGCACGAATGAAACCCTAACTTTTGAAGTAAAAGGATGTGGCAAGCTCAAGTTTGAAAAAGGAACCCCATCCTGTGGGGATCTGATCATTACAAATGCCAAGTAATAGCGTCCAACTGACTGAGTCGTCTCTGCAGCATTTTTTGTATGAGACGTTACAAATTAAAAGGAGTCTTAACCATCCGCCGGGAAATACGCTGAAGAAGCTACCTGTTAAACATATTCAGCTCCTATTGATAGCACGCTGGCGCGCATTTAAGTCACTAGGGGGGGAGAATGAAATTTCTATTAGTATCAATATACATAGCATGTCTGCTTATATATTTGAATCCTGCAAGTGTAGAAGCAAATACCGTAAGACATATTTATAATCATTCTTCATGTGACATACAGTTCGGTGCGACAACAGAAGATGGACATATGTACTGCAACGGAGGAAAGGACTACTTTAAAGTACACGCTGGATCAACAGCAGAGTATGAAGTTACTACGACAAGAGGTGTTAGTACGGGGACATTTTATGCGTATAGCGGATCATCTCAAGAGCGAGCTACTGATGTTGAATATTATTTTACAAGATCCGGATCTCGTTGCAGCCAAAAAACTGTAAGTGTTTATCTTAAGGACTGCTACAAGCTTCTGCTATTCCAAAAGCATACGCCAACCTGTGGCGATCTGACAATATTCAATGCCGATGAATAGCTTCATATTATACCGCTAGCTCCAAACAAAGGAGAATGACGTATGTACATGAGAAATTACTTATTTTATTTCACATTGCTGTTCATATTGTCACCTGCAGGGGTGCTGGCTGAAAGTTCTGTTTTCAAATCTTGCGAATTGGACTGCGTGATCAACTATGAGCCCAAATCTTGCTTGGCATGTGTTGGCAGTGTCGATGTCTCCTCCGCATCGGCGGAAAGATGTCACAAGGACGCCGAGTCATTTTTACTCTCTACTTTTGCGGCTTGCAGAAATAATCCCTGGTACAGAAAATGTTCATGGTTGCTGTCAGATTTTAGCAAGAAGCTCGAAAATCTATGTAATGCCCAAAAAAAGTAAAGTGCCATGAGCTGCCTCTTCTTCATTTTTTTTGTCAAATGAGTCGAAATATTTCACTCAGAGGGTCAGAATATAACCAAGATGCGTGATTATTATGGCGCCTGAGAACTCCGCTTCCGAGATATCCAGTCACCATTACCTGATACGGAGGCCCAGATGCGCAATTCAGCTTTTGTTTTTGCTTGTGCTTTCCTAGTCGTAATTCTTTTTTCTCACCATGCCTGGGCCGGTAAATATCTCCAAAAAGTACTTTTGCCGGATTCCACGTTCACTGAGGACAAGAATTTTGGTAATTCCGTCAGCATCTCCAGCGACGGAAAATTTGCCCTCGTAGGCACTTCCCGGGATCAAGCCGTTTATGTCTTTGAGAAAAAAAGCGACAGCTGGACACAGACAGCCAAACTCGAGGTTGGCTCCACTTCCTATTTTGATTCCGTGAGCATCTCCAGTAATGGCGAATATGCCCTAATTGGCGGGTATGATAACAATCTAAGCACTGGAACCGTCTATGTGTTCACAAAACCTGCGAACGGCTGGAGAAATTGCAGCATTGGTTATGCCACACTCGCGGCCTCCAACGGCGCGGGATCTGAATATTTTGGTTGTTCCGTGAGTATCTCCAGCACTGGTGCATATGTTCTGATTGGCGATCCTGGGGATGGGGCCGCCTATGTCTTTGAAATAAGCGGCGGAGGCTGGACGCAGACAGCCAAACTCACGGCCTCCGATGGTCAGAATAATGACGAATTTGGCGATTCGGTGAGTCTCTCCAGCGACGGCCGATATGCCCTCGTTGGCGCTCCCGGTAAAAATGTAACTGTGGGAGGAAGTACCTATTCAGATGCCGGAGCAGTCTATGTGTTCGCAAAAGGCGACAGTTGGGGTTCTCGTACGCAGGAGACCCGACTCACGGCCTCCGACGGGCAGGAAGGCGATTCTTTTGGCAATTCCGTGAGCCTCTCCGGTGACGGATATTACGCCCTAGTTGGAGCTGTTGAAGATGCTGTGGGCGGCAACAGTTATCAAGGCTCCGCCTATGTCTTTGCAATGCCTGGTAACGGCTGGAAATATTGGGACGGAACCTATACAGCAAAAATCACGGCCCCCGACGGCCAGGAAAATGATTCTTTTGGTTCTTCCGTAAGTTTCTCCAGCGATGGCAACTATGCGCTTATTGGAGCTTATGCCGATACTGTGAACAGCAGCTACCAAGGCTCTGCCTATGTTTATGCTATGCCTGGCAACGGCTGGAAATATTGGGACGGAACCTGCAAAGCCATGCTCACCGCTTCCGACGGCGGGGCATTTGATTCTTTTGGCATTTCCGCGAGTCTTTCCGGCGATGGCAGTTCGGCTCTGGTTGGGGCTGACATGGCCAATAGCGGTCAAGGCGCCGCCTATGTCTTTACCTGGATCGACTCGGTTGCCACGGCATCTGCATCCGCTGTGTCTCTTGATCCCTCAGGGTTTAGCTCTGCCTTGTTTATTGCCATGTTTTTTCTTTTCTCGGCAAAAAAAATCAGACCGACATCTCAAAATTAAATATCGGCAGTACTGTTGCTGCCTTCGGGGTAACGCCCCGACTTCGCGGCAAAATCCAGCAAGCTATTTTCAACTCCGGACTGACTGTTTCCATTATTTTAAACCGTCGCGTTCGCCCTCTCCTCATTCGAATCCATCATCCGTCGGACTTAAACATTGCCAGTCATTTTTTATAAAAAGGCCCATGTACGGATTTTCCCGGACAGACACGGGACAACCATTGAGTTAAGTTCAAAGCGTATAAAAAACTGCAGGCAATCCTGCGTTTGGAGCAGCAGCTGAAGAGTTGGATGTTGTTCCTTTACTATCAGTACTCATAGTATATTTATCAAATAACTCAGACTTGTTTATTTATCACTGTCAACAATATGTTTAGGCTACTCTTCAATAAAGGAGAACATTATGTTTCCAAAGATACTGTTGTTGACTGTCTGTTGTGCTTGCGTTTTCATTGCAATGACATGTCATGCAGGTTCGCCGGTCGACTGCACTAGTCAATGCCAGAACGGGACAACTAACTGTTGCATTCGGTGCCTGTCCCAAGCAGAGTGGCCATCCCAAAGAACAGATCGTGACAAAGTAGCTAAAAAACTTCTTAAATCTTCATTATCCCTGTGCTTAAAAAATTGCAAATATCCAAACCTCTGCGCACGTAATAATGACGCATTGGTTGGGTATGTCTATCAAAATTTTTTACGAAATAGATAAAACAAAAGAATATGCTATTCCATTATCGTGCAATGAGACAGCAACGTTATCCCTACTTTGCAAACTTTCAGGGAACATTGCGAGTTAAGTTTATGGATTTAATGCTTCCGTAATAAAATAAATTTGGAGGATCCATGAAAAATATAATTGCATTATCTATCTTTGCTACATTAACATTCATTATACTACACATACAAATTTCTGAGGCAAATACCATAGCTGATGAATACGATAAATGCATGATGGAAAGATGTTATGAAGGAGCGCCAGATGCATGCATGGCGGATTGTGACGTTTTATTGGATAAATACATCAACGCAGGTGGTATCGAAAATACATGGACAGCTAATGGTTCAAGTTGTCTGGATCAGTTAATTGCTTGTATAAGACAAGCGGGACGTAGCCACATAAAGAGAGGCCAATGTTTTGCCCAGAATAAAGCGTGTCGTGCCTCAACTCAGTAGGCCTTCCAATCAGGGATGGTTTACGAATAACAATTATAACATACTATTTTTAATATCTGGATACTTAGTCAACACAAAGGCGCTGTGCCAATATTTTTTGATGCTTTCGCACTTTCCGCTTTACGTATTTCTAATAAATGCTATTTGTATAATAAACTGATTACTTGCTCACCGGGAGGTAAAAATGGGTCTCTCGCAGGATACTCTCAATTTTATCGGCGGCCTCCTGGGAATTCGTCAGAAAGAGGGGCCTCTCAAAGAAGAAAAGTTCGCTTTCTTCTCCACCGGACTGCCCGAAGCCACATTCGGAGTTGTCAGTTTCAGTGGAACGGAAAGTATTTCCAACTGCTTCCAATTCGAGGTCAACCTTGTCTCCAAGAGAAATGGCCTGGACCTGGATTACCTTCTGGGGCACGAGGCCGTGCTGTACGTCAATCGTGAGGATAAGCATCCGGTCGCCTTTCACGGCATTTTAAACGCTTTCGAACAATTTCATCAGGCCCAGGGCTATACTTTTTACCGGGCCACTATCCTGCCGAAACTCTGGTACCTCAACCTTATCAACCATAACCGGGTCTTTCTGGATAAATCGTTGAAGCAGATCATGGAACAGGTCTTGAACGACATGCTTCCGGTGATTATGCAGTACGAGTTTCGTCTTCAAGGGGATTATTCGCAGCCTCTGGAATATGTTTGCCAGTACCAGGAAAATCATTTTGATTTTCTTTCCCGCTGGCTCGAGCAGCAAGGACTCTTTTATTTTTTCGAGCTTACCGACGAGGGCGACAAGCTGGTAATCACGGATTCGGCCATGGCGCATAACGATATCCCGGATGAGCCGGTGCTGCAATATCGCGAACCATCCGGACTGGCCGGGGGATGGCAGGAAATCCTCACCAGCTTCACCTGCCGGTCCACGCCTGTGGCCAGGAGTGTCATCCTTAAGGACTATAACTACCGGAATCCTTCCTTTAACCTGACCGGGCGGGGAACAATTCATCCCAATGCGCAGTGGGACGTGCATTTCTACGGGGATCATTTCAAAACGCAGAAGGATGCCGACCGCCTGGCACGGGTCCGGTCCGAAGAACTGCGCTGCCGGCAAAAGACCTTTCATGGAAAAAGTTCTGCACCTTTTCTCCGTCCGGGGTTCAAATTCAAACTCAAGGGGCATTACGAAAAAAAATTCAACGGCACCTATCTGATTACCGACGTACGGCATGAAGGCAGTCAGGTCGGTTATCTTATTTCCGGACTCAAAGACGAGCTTCCCGACAAGGCCAATCTTTTTTACAAAAACACCTTTACCGCCATACAGATCGACGTACCTTTCCGGCCCCAGCGGACAACGCCCAAACCGCGTATCAATGGCGTCATCAACGCCAAAGTCGATGCGGAAGGATCGGGCGAGTACGCGGAACTGGACAAATGGGGACGCTATAAAGTCGTTCTACCCTTCGACGTCAGCGACAGCCTGGACGGCCATGCGTCAGCCTGGCTGCGGATGGCGCAGCCCTTTGTGGGAAGCAACCACGGCATGCACTTTCCTTTGCGCAAAGGAACCGAAGTACTGCTGACATTCATAGACGGCGATCCGGACCGCCCAATCATTTCTTCGGCGATTCCCAATCCGGATACTCCCAGCGTCGTTTCCGCATCCAATAATACCATGTCCGGCATCAAGACCGCATCGGGAAACCTGATTTCCTTCCAGGACCGCGAAGGCGACCGCCGCATCACGCTTAGTGCAGCCGGCGGACAAAGCCAGATCATCTGCAGCGAAGGAAATAGCGGCAATATTTTGCGTCAAAGCGATCACGACCTCACGTCGACAATAGGATCGGTAGGAGCATCCACGTTCAAAGCGTCGCTCTCCGCCCTCGGCCAATCCCTGACAGCCAATGCATGGTTGGGGGCCGCCGTTAGTCTTTTGCTGAAAGAATATACGACAAATCTCAATAAAGCCGACCAGCTAGGCAAATTTTTGGATGATATCATACCATCCCAGACAGGCAGCAATCTGGTTGCGGCGAGTCTGATACTTACTCCAACGGTGATGAACCTGGCCTTCAAGAAATTCTTGACAGAAGCCATGATTGAAACATTGAAAAAAAACAAAGAGTACGAGTTAACGAATCAATTCGGACCGCGGGCAAAAAACGCCTTGAAAGAAAAGCAGGACTCGTTATCCAATTGGGGACAATGGCTCAAGGAGGAGTTCCTGGCGGCCAAAGACATTACTCTTGGGTCCAACGGGTCATATGGCGTTCTTCTCTTCACCAACAATGAAGGGAGCAGGTGGTTCAATCCCAAAGTAGGAGCAAGTTTGAGTTTGAATCCCGGCAATCCGGACATGCTGCTGGCAACAACCAAGGGCTTCGTGGATGTGATGGGGATGAACGGCGTCAGGCTGTTTTCTTCGGACAAGGTTACCGCCCATGCCGATACGATAAAATTGCAGGCCCGCAAATCCGTAACACTCATGGGGGCCGACTCCATAGTTGCCCTCGACCATGGAACAATGGATCTGGAGGCTAAACGTATCAGGATAGGTACTCCTAAAAATACCTCCGTGGAATATTTTTCGATTTATAGCAAAAATGTCTTTTTGGGGCAGACGGAAAATAACCCTCTTGAATGTTTTTCGGCAACGAGTAACTGGGTAAGATTTGAAGCCGTAAACGACAAGAAATATGATTCCTCACAAGGGGCTAGTTTTATGCTGAAGGGCAATATAATCAAACTCCTCTCGAGAGAGAATAACGGCTCACTGGAGGCCGGTGCGACAAAAGTCTATTTAGGGCTGAAGGACAAAACAAAACGGCTTGAGTTGATTTCCGATGAAGCCATTATCACTGGCAAAACTTCCTTGAAACTCAACTCACAGAATGTGCTCAACGTCAAAGGGAAAAAAGTCAAAATCGGCTAGTCCGGAGAAAACGTATGCGCATTGTCAAGTCAGAACTGCAGTCCGTTTTGACCAAAAATTACCTTCTCGCCGGTCGGCCGCGGCTGTGCGTCAGTATGATCAGCGCGTTTTCTCTGCTCACTCCGGATCATTTGCTGGACGAATCCGAGCCCTGGGGCGTTGCGGCTGCGCGCGTTGATGATCTGGCGCCGCTGGACCAGTTCATGCCCAAAGCCCGTGCGGAGTTCCTTGTGGGCGGGTCGGCGTACGCGCCGGGGGGAAGGGAAGTCTCCGGACTGGAAATCTCCGTACGTGTCGGTTCGCTCTTCAAACAGATCGACGTGCTGGGGGACCGGTATTGGCACTCGACCGATACGCTGCAAAAATTCAGGCAAATGCCTTTGACCTACGCCCGTGCCTTTGGCGGCCCGGATTATCCGGAGAACCCGGCCGGCAGCGGTCATGCGTCAGTATCCGCCGGGGTCGACGGTCTGCGCCTTCCCAATTTTCTCTACCCCGGACGTCCAGCTGCGTCGCCTAAGGACAAAATTCCTCCTGCGGGGCTGGGGCCGGTCAGTCTTTCTGCGTCCGGCCGTACCCGTTACCTAGGCACCTACGGACCGGAATGGCAGAATACGCATTGGCCGGGCTGGCCCGAAGATTTCAATTTCGCCTATTTTAACGCCGGAGCGCCGGACCAGTGGCTGGAGGTTTTTTTCTCGGGAAACGAACCCCTGGAAGTTCGCAACCTGCACCCGGAAAAGCCTTTGATCGAGTCGTCCCTGCCCGGATTTCGTACGCGCTGCTTTGTGACAAAACACCGCGCATCCGGCTCGGTCATCGAGGAACCCCAGGTGCGGCTGGACACACTGTGGCTTTTTCCGGACGCCTTGATGGGCGCGCTGATCTGGCGGGCTGATCTGCCCGTTAGCGATGCGGACGCGTCCGATGTGCTAGAAGTGCTGGCCGTACCCGAGCCTCTGTCCGCACCGCTGCGAACTTTGGAAGAGTATCGAAAACTGTTAGAGCCTGAAACCGTCGATGTTTCCGGGCCTACCGAAGTCACAGCCGAACCAGTACCACCCGTGGAAGCTTCCGAAGAACAAATCCCAACGCCCCCCGGGCCTGAACTCTCGACACCGGATGACGACGCAAATGCCGCTTTGCTCAAGGAAATGGAAGCATCATGCCGCGAACAGGAAAAATCCATTGCCTCCACCCTGGCCGCCGTGGGGATTGGCATGGATCAAATTCTTCCGCCCGAAGGGATGCAAACGGATTCGCCCAAGCCGCCACTGAAGGCTGTGGATCCCGAACCTTTTGATCCGGAAAAGGCCCTCAAGGAGCTTGAGGAGGCCGAGGCTGCCTTTGATGAAATGACGCGTTCCTTGAACATCGCCCCGCCCGCCTCGGACCCACCGGAGCCTCCGGAGAGTATGAAACGAATTCTCAAGCAGTCGCCAGAGGAAACCGCCGTCTTTTTGGCCGGCGTGCTCCCAAAGGAAGCCAAACCGGAAGCGTTCATGGAACTCGTGGAAGAATCACGCCAGGATACGGAAAAAATCAATCGCTTGCTGGCGGAAGAAGAAAAACAAGCAGCGCCCAGCCCCCCGCCTACTCCCGAAAAGGACGGAGAGGCAGCGGATCCCGATGAGCCCTGGACCCGCGAACGTGTCCTGTCCGCTTTCAAACGAGGCATATCTCTGGCTGGAATCGATATCAGCGGGCTGGATTTGTCCGGCGCCAATCTTTCCGGTGCGGATCTGAACGGAGTTATAGCGAATGGTACCAATTTCGAACAAGCCGACCTGAGCAAGGCCAAGCTGACCGACGCGGTTCTGAACAAGGCACGGCTGGTGGAATGCCGCCTGGTTAAAACCGACCTGGCGCGTGCGGTATTAAACGAAGCACAAGGAGCCGGTACGGATTTTTCCCAGGCAATCCTGACGGACGCGGACCTCTCGCAAGCCGATCTGCCGAATACGCGTTTTTTCAAATCCGATCTGACAGGCGCCCTCTTCACCCAGACGCGGATGGAAAATTCCGAATTCCGGGACGTGAAACTTTCCGGCTCGGATTTTTCCAATGCCGACCTGACCAACGCGCAGTTTCACCGGGCAACGGGAGACGGTGTCATTTTCGATGCGGCATTGATGCATGGAGCGGAGTTTCAACAGACAAAACTGCACGATCCGTCCTTTGATGGAACACGGGCCGAACAGCTGTCTGTGACAGAGTCCAGCCTGACCAGGCTTCGAGGCGGTTCAGAGACCTCATTACCTGGGGCATGCTTTCAGGACGCCGACCTCCGTGGCGCGGTTTGGGATGGTGCAGATTTGCAAAGAGCGGTTTTCCGTGGGGCAAATCTTGAGCAATCAGACTTTTCCGGTTGTGCTCTTCAAAAAAGTGATTTTTATCGGGCCAGGGCCCGGGAAGCCAAATTCTCTTCCGCAAACCTGAGCGATGCGTCCATGGTTTCAATCAACCTGTTTCGCGGAGATATGACCAAAGCGGACCTGACCCGGACTTCACTGCGGGGAGCCAATTTGTACGAAGTGGAATTCCTTCGGGCCAATTTGGTCGAAACCAACCTGGAGGAAGCCAACCTGGCGCGAACTAAACTGGAAAGGTGGCGCCCGTGAACACACGCGAGCGTTTTCTCGAGGCAGTCAAGGCGGGAGAGGTTGCCCTTGACCTGGATTTGTCAGGACTGGACCTGTCCAACCTGGACTTGTCCGGCGTTCGCTTGACCCGTTGCCGCCTGATCGGGACTAATCTTTCCGGATCCATCCTCAGCGGAGCGGTCTTCATTGACTGTCCGCTGACCAAAGCGGACCTGAGCTGGACCGATTTGACCGGTGCGGATCTCTCCGGGGCCGATCTGAGCGGCGCGGATTTGTTCCGGGCCGACTTGCGGGGCGTACGCATATCCAACGCGAAGCTGGACAACTCCAGACTGAGCGAGGCGGACGCCGAGGGGGTTGATTTCGCAGGAGTCTCCCTGGCCGGAGCCCGGATAGTCAAAACTGATTTGAGCCGGGCCAACCTGAGCGGGGTCGACCTGTCCGGTTTGGACTTGAGCAACACGGATCTGTCCGGTGCGATCCTGCAGGAGACGAAATTTTCCGGCGCGAATCTGACCCAGACTGATTTTTCACAGGCCGATCTGACCCGGGCAAATTTAAGCAAAATCCAGGCTCCTGCGAGCCGTTTTTCCAACGCCAACCTGACGCATACGCTTTGCTCGGACGCGATGCTGGTTCAGGCATTTTTCGACGGGGCAGTGTTAAATAATACGGATTTCAGCCGGACTGAACTGTGTCAGGCCTACATGCCTGGTTGCCATGCGGATAGCGCGTATTTTGTCCAGGCCAACTTGAGCGGCGCGGACCTCTCACATGCGGTGCTCACCAACGCGGTGTTTTCAAACGCCCGGCTGGACGACGCCAATCTGCACAAAGTCGAGGACCAAGGAACGGTATGGGACCGCGAGGCAAAAGACAAAGCCCGAGGGACCGATCCGATTCTGGCTGAGGCCGAATGCTGGCGGCCAGTCTATTAACTTTTCAACATAGGACGAATTGCCATGTTCGCATCCACCACAGAAAATGGCCAGGCGCTGGCTGTACCGGACGTCTGCAAGACTCCGTCGCCCGCCGGACCTGTCCCAGTGCCCTACCCCAACACCGGAATGTGCAACCAGGCGCGAGGCAACTCGGTAACCAAAAAGGTAAAAATCTGCCTGAAACCGGCATTGACGAAAAAAAGCATCATTGTCCAATCCAGCGGCGACGAACCCGGCACTGCTGGGGGGGTGATATCCGGACAGAACAAGGGACCCGTATCTTACAAGACTTTTTCCCAAAAGGTCTACCTGGAAGGAGCACCCGCCGTTTTTCTAAGCTGCACCACTGCCCACAACGGGAACAACGCCAATTGTCCCGTCGGCGCGCAGATTGCCCCCAGTCAGAATCAAGTTATTGTGGGAGGTTAGGAGAAGACCATGAATCAGACCGCATTGCATACGCACCTGCACGAGAGTTCCCGGATCGAAACGGGCCGGATAGCCCTGTCCATGGATGCGTTTTTCTGGGTGGATCTGAATCACGGACGCATTCGGGCAAAAAAATCCTTCGGCTGTCTGGTGGCTCCCACTCCCGGAGACCAGGTTCTTGTAGCCTTAACTCCATCCGGTCCGCACTACATCCTGCAGGTGCTCGAACGTGAGGGGAATCAACCAGCCGAACTGCTTTTTGACAGGCAGACCCGTATCTGCGCTCCGGGTAACCACCTGACCCTTAATGCGGACCGTGTGTCGCTGGTGGGAAAACACTTTGAACTAGGATTTCATCACGCGGTCTTCCGTGTAAAAAAATGGCTTGCGCATATCGACCTCCGGGTCGAAAGGCTGACGGACTCCTACCGCTGGGTAAGGAACCTCGAACGCACTGTGGCCGGCCGTTTCATAGGTCTTGCCAAATCCACACTATTCTGGAAAGGCAAGCAGACCCGAATAATCGCGGAAGAAAAGGCCGTGGTTGATGGGAAAAAAATCCAGATAGGTTGATCTTCTGAAAGCTGCGGCCAATTGTGAAGCAGACAGAGCACTACGGGGTGAACAAACCAACCGAATACATACTTAAAGATGCTCAGTGCCTTTTACTAAAAAACACAAGTTTATTTTTCAAAAAAGTTTCTGTCGAAATCCGACAGTCAGCTTGAATACCACGGTTTCTGAAAAGTTGTTTTCCGGTTGTATTGCCAGAAGTGCAGCAGAGACATCTTGTTGAAAACGGCTGAGCTGTTCGCCCAAAAGAGCAGAAGACGCGTACGATGTTGACAACAAATACCCCAAAATGGTTTCCAAGTTCCATTGGCGTGTCATTTCCAGTTCATACTCACTGCTTTGCGAAAAAACTGATCTACCGAGCACTGTTTTCCAAGAAGTCTGGGAAACGCGATAGTAGCCGTTGCCCGCGCGGCGCTCGCGCCCCAGATAACGCTGAATAAGATCTTTTATCGTGCGCTGCCAGATCTCCCGGCCTGTCCACCAACTGCCCTCACTGAGTATGGCCACGCAACCTTGCGGGGTAACCAGCGCGTCCAACCCGTCCAACACCTGTCCATGGCGCATCCAGTGAAAAGATCTGCTAAAAGTGACCAGCCTGAAAACGCCCAACTGATTTCGCAGATGGCAAAGATCTTCTGCTGCCGCTTGCAACCAGGAAATCCGCATTCTGGAACCCGAGTTGCTCTGGGCTTCACGAGCCTGATCCAGCATCCCGGCATCAACATCCACACCAAGGACCTCGCGGCAACGTCCGTCCAGGGCCAGAGCAAGCTGACCGGTGCCGCAACCGACGTCCATGACTCTGTCCGCAACCGAAGTACCCGTTTTCTTAAGGAGAAAATCAACGACACTACATGGAATACCTGGCCGATAGTGACGATAATATTCGTGAGTTCCAGAAAAAAGATTGTGCGTTTGCATCAGAGTTGCCTTGTTTTCAAACCACGTTGCATATGCTTTACCGGATGTTATTTATAATAAAGTCTCTGAAAAAGCCCGTTGCCCTTTCGAAAAGCAGTCGCTACAATTGTCTCACTCTTTCAGCAACTGAGGATGCAGCCCCGAAGTACACTATGTAGGAACGTGCGTGGGGCTTCGTTTATTTATGGCGTCATGGTTGCGTACTAACCCCAAACGAATTGGAAGCTATGCTGACAACACTAAAAATCCCTATTCTGCCGCACAGACTTGGCGTAACCGAATTTGGTCCCGAAGAAGCGCAAAAAATCTCCAACGGGCTGGCCAGCCCCGAGACCAGACTGCCCGATATAATCGGCGCTTTGATCAACATTCATAAAACCGACATCCATGACTCGCGTACGGTGCGTGACACATTTCACGGCATGGATGTTTCCCTTTGCCGCAGCAATGGTGATTACAAACTGTTATGTAAGAATGTCCCCCGCGAAAGCCTGTATGACGGTGAAAATGTCATCTGGCAATCCGTGGAACAAATTTCCTGCGCTTTGCGTGATCTCATTTTTGCGCCCGAGCATCCGCCTCTGGGAACACCTCGGGATGAAGTGTCCGCCTATGTCAAAAAATTTTCCGAACATGCCGGTTTTCTCTATCGAGGAGAACGCGGACTGGTGATGTTCACCTGGGGCGGTCACAGAGTTCCCAGAGAAGAATACGAATTCGCCAAACAGATAGGATACTGGCTGGCCTTGTTTCTCCCGGACATGGAAAACATCACCGGCTGCGGCACAGGTATCATGAAAGCGCCCTTCAAAGGCGCACAGGTTGCGTACGGCAAACAGCGCAGTTTCAAACGCTTCGGTGAGCGGGATTTTATCGGCTTTTCGGAAAAAGCAATTCTTACGGCGGAAGCTCCCAACGAACTGGTTAACCGCCTGATTGTTTATCCCGTCATTGAAGCCCGAATGGAAGCTTTTATTCGTGCGTCACACCGGGGCAAAGTACACCCAGGGGGACCAGGAACCATTGAAGAAATCATGACCATGCTGGCCCTGCTATCCATGCCGGAAAACAAGGACGTTCCTTTTGCCTTTGAAATGGTGGAAAAAGCAGATGGAATTTATTTCAAAGAATTAGTGGAATACCTGAAGACTTGTTTCGGCAACGAACTGGACGGCTATTATACGCTTTTTCTCGGACATCCGCGGGACTATGCACAGTATGTCGCGGAAAGCACACGCAAGCTGCCCATGCGTTATTTATGGAACGACGCCTTTACCTTTGCCAAGCGACTCCAGGAACCTTTCGAAGTCACCTTTGACAGTATCGAACAGCTGGATCTCTCTCGAAACCAGGAACCCTTTTCCCTTTTGATCAATTTGCGACGTTTTTTCTCCGCAATTGTTCATATCTCAGTAAAGGACCAGGAGATGTTGGACTCGTGGGGGACTGAAAGACCATTGATTAAGGGCGACAAAACCATCGTCCGGGCAACGGACGCATTGGTGCAAAAACTTGAGAGGCAAGGCCGCATCCATCCGAATAAAAAATACGTTCACCCGTATCGAACGGAATAGCAGTGTTCTCCTGTACGCAGGCTCAGATTCGCCTTGCCAGTTTCCTGAGCCTGCCTTGCAAAGAGCGAATCTCTTCTTCTCGCTCCAGCAGTTGCATTTCCAGAAGCTCAATACTGCTTTCATATATGCTCATTTCTTCTTCGAGCTTGTAGCGTTGGCTCTCCAGTTTCATGAGTTCATTGCTCAAGGAATGCTTTTTCGCGTCAGCTTTTTCTGCCGCTTTCTGCGAAATAACTGCTGCAATAACTATCAGAATAATTACTCCAGCTATCAACCCAAGAATTGCCATATCAGTATCCACGTTACAGGAATTTTGACAGTCTTATAGCATTAACGGCTATTTTTTGCAAATAGTCATTCAAGTCTAAAGAGTTAGGAAAAAATCGCAAAACCTTTCACCATTACAATACTGATGCAAATTTTCCACAACGATTTACAGGTACATTTTTTTCAAACGAAACACTGAGTTCCCTGAAGCGTTTCGAACTTCTTTTCAAAAAGGCTGGAAACTCCGCAGTTCCAGCTTTTATGTCTTTACAGATTATTTCAAGCTGCTACATCCGATTAAAATCTTAATATAAATCGGAATAAAGAAATACAAAATTACAAAATGCCGATATTTTGTATCCCTCGATTCGGCCCCAAAAAGCCGATCACATAATATCAATAAATGCGGACAGATAGATTTTTATCTGCTTTTGATCTATATCTATAGCAACAGGATATCTATTGGAGAACCAACCATTGAGGAGATGGACGTGATACGTAAAATTTTCGCCGCGGATATTGGCGGTACCAACAGCCGTTTTGCTCACTTTACTTCAGATGACAGCGGACTGCTGACCCTGCATGAAGAAAAATGGCTTCGCTCCAACGAAGTGGAATCCTTTTATGAGTGCATCCGCCTGCTCGAAGAACAAGGTTTCAGTTTGCTTCCCAAAGATGCTGATTTCAGCGCAGTGGCCCTGGCCGGTCCCATTGAACACGGAACACACTGCAAGGTAACCAATGTCAGTTGGAAGCCTGTGGACCTGCTCAAGGCGGAAAAGGAAATAGGCACCACCGCCATTGCTCTTATCAACGACTTCGTAGCCCAGGCTTTTGCCTGTCGCACTCCTCTTATTGAACGCGCAGCTGTGGTCTTACCCGGTACGGAGGATAAAGACGCCACGCTGGGCGTCATAGGCGCGGGTACCGGATTGGGGAAATGCGGTCTTGTGCCGCTGCCCCATGGCGGGTATGTGCCCGTCTCTTCCGAAGGTGGCCATACGGACCTGCCTTTCCTGAACGAAGAAGAGCTGGAATTCCTCTCCTTCTGCCGGCGCAAAACCGGTCGCAAGCACGTTACAGGCGACGTGGTACTCACCGGAAGCGGCCTGCAGCTTTTACATGCTTTTTTGACAGGAGAAGAACTCTCCGCCAAAGAGGTGACCGCGTGCTTCAAGGATCAGCCTCAGGGCAATCGCACTTTCGAACTTTGGGCAACATTCTTTGGCCGGGCCTGCAGAAATTACGCGCTTGAAATCATGGCCCTTGGCGGCCTGTACATTTCCGGCGGTATTGTCGCTAAGGTGCCGGAACTCGTTATGAATCGTTTTTTCAAAGAAACCTTTTACTCAAGCGACACTCATGCCGGATTGCTGGCCCGACTTCCCGTATCACTGAACAAGGAAGAAAACGCAGGTTTGTGGGGAGCGGCGCTCTACGGCGCCCAGGCCTACGATTTTCAAAGACGATCTTAGCTTCTAAATGACTAACAGCCCCCAGGCCAAGCCTGGGGGCTGTTGTTTTGTCGGCGGATCTCAGATTTTTTCAATGAGCAAGGCATCTTCAAAACGAGCTGTCAGCTTGTATGTTTTACCCGCATGCTCAAATTCCCATGTGCCGGATGGGTAAAGTTCCACATCGCAGGTAAAACCGTCTCCAAGAAACACGTCTTTTGCTTCACCGTTCGACTCCCAACGAATGCTTCCCCCATCATCGAAATACAGCATCTCACCATGCTTAATTTCAATGGGCATGTCCGACTCTTTGTACTCCATCTTGGCCTCCTTTGGTTGCCTGGTATACCAAAGCAGGGCTTCATGCCCCGCAGCTGTCCAGAGTGCACAGAGCTTCCATCAAAATCGTTGCAGCCTACATGCATCGTCTTGCTCTATTTTGCGTATAGCATACGCTTTTTTAAGCAAAATGTACAAAACCTTTTTTCAATCGACTCCTAATGTCAACCAAAACGCTCCCTAACGGAGACAAACAATTCTTTGTGGCGGTCGTACTGATGCACCAGGACGGCAATCCGGCCGCTGTCATTGAGGATATTGCCATTACCGTCCAAGGATGGCGTACTTTGCTTGTATCCAAGTGTAAGAATCGGTCCGCAATTATCGTGCACTTCGGGATGATGCAATTGTTTCGTATACAGCAGAAAATTATGCACCCCCTGATCGTAGCCGGCCATCCGCTCACCCGGGGTATAGGGAGCCAGTAACGCTGTCATCTGTTCCAGATACCAGCTGATGGTCTGATGATCTCCCAAGGTGGTCCCCGAGCAGGATATATACTCCTCTTCTATCTGGCAGAGAGCTTGTTCGCCCAAATGATTGCCGACCCAGCGTGTCATGTACGGGCAATCGCGGATACGCATACGTTTGTCTTCCAGAGTGACGTTCAGTCCTGCCCCCCAGGAAAAGGAAAAAGGATCACCCTGAAAAATGACATCGCGCGTATCAGTCAGGAGAACAGCCTCGTACTCTGTTTTGCATGAAAGCAGATAATCCCGGTACAGGAAATAGCGAAATGCATTGTAGGGGATATGGGCAAACTTCTGGGGGCGCTGAAATTCTACACACCTGACACCGTGTTCCTGAATACGTTCGATATCACGTGTTGTAGATGAAACAAAAAGAACGCATTCGCCGCCATAGTCTGTTTGCTCAAGAGACAGCAGGAACGGACGCAAATCCCCGTAATGAAACCCGGCCGCCAGACCGAGTATTAGCGTATATTCGGACATGAGGTACGCAATGCTTTGGCCGGGGATTATCCAAAACGGAGTTTCATGACCAAAACGAGCATGACAAGTACTCCGGTCACGGCATTGGCTAAAATTATCGAAAACGAACTAATCAGCAGGCCATACACAAACCACGTACTGACGCCTGTGAACAGCACCAGGTACATGACCAGCGACAAACTTCTGGTTTCACGCGTACGGTAAGCTTTTATCACCTGAGGCAAAAAAGAACAGGTCGTCATTACTCCGGCCAGCACGCCAACGGCTTCGACAAGATAACTGTCCATCAGAATCTCCTCCCATCAGGAAACGGAACGTCTGAAAATGCCAAGATTGCCCGTTGGCAAAAAATAGTTCAAGGCGTAAACGTTGTTGTTTTGAAACGCGTTAAAAGAATATGAGGCTTTACTTGAAAAAAAAAAGCAACATGTCATAATATTGTAAGGAGAGTCTCTTTATCATGAAGCTTTCCACAATGCCAGACGATGTTGCAGTTCTTTAATAGAGGAATATTATTGAGGATTTTAAATATACACCCCTTAAACACAGAGCATTTGCCCTGGGTTATGGAGTTGGCTCGCGAGGAACTCTGGAATCTCGGCCCTCATGATTTAACGACCTTTTATCTTCAGGATCCTGAAGGATTTCTGTTGGGGTTTCTTGATCAGGAGCCCGTAGGTTGTATTCATGCCTGCAGACTGGGGAATACTGACGGATTCATTGGTTTCCATCTTGTCGCCAAAAAAATGCGCGGCGCGGGATATGGCAAACAACTCTGGCAAGCTGCCATGGAATACCTTGCCGGGCGAACCATAGGTCTGGAAGGTCTCTTCGCCAGGCAGAATTTCTATCGCCAGTACGGTTTTGTATTTCATTACAGTACTATTCGGCACGAATATATCAACAACGCGACTCCGGATGTCACAGACGCGCGTCTTGCGGATGCCGCTGTATTACCTTTCAATCAGCTCCTCGAATACGATATGCGCCATTTCGGCTTTGAACGTCCCTTTTTCTTGCGAAAATGGATTCATGCCCCTGGCGGTATTTCTTTGGGGCTGCGCAGCGGAAACAATCTAAAGGGGTTCGGAAGCATCCGGCCCTGCCAGAAAGGATACCGGGTGGGCCCACTTTTCGCCGAGCATAAGGAAGACGCGGCGAAAATTTTTTTTTCCCTTTGCTGCCGGGCTCCTAAAGGAGCCTCCGTGTTTCTTGATATTCCCGAAAAAAATTCCGCCGCCTCAGACTTTTGCGAAGCACACTGCATGCTTCCCATCTCCGCAACGGCGAGGATGTACGTCAATGGCGCTCCCGCGCTGCCCATCTCTGAAGTCTACGGCATTACGAGCCTGGAGCAAGGCTGACATCCACCCAATATCTCCGAAGCTCTGCTATTTCACTTGTAAAGTAAACGCATAGCTCTTGGGCAATATCTTTCCCGCCACAAACACCCTGAGAACCGAGATATTGCCCTGGAAGGAATAATTGCCGGATTTTTTATTTTCACTCGTCATTGAAGAAGAGCCCCCTGCCTCCAGTTCATTTCCCGAGGCATCATAGGCGTTAACTCCAATATACCTGTCTATGTCGCCAACAATCTTAATATCAGCGGAATTACCTTCCAATTTCTCCAGGGTCACCTCAAGTCCGGCTAAGGTTTTACGCTGGCCGCTATCCTTGGCCGTGAAATCCGCTTTTGCGACATTCAAAGGGAATTTGAACTGCAATTCACCATGGATGCTTTGCAGGTCAGCTTCCTTGGTGCCCGGCAAAAGGTGTACATCTCTGATGGCTTCCAGATAGCCGCCGGAATGCTGCATAAAATTCAAATTCAAAAAATGTTCGCTTTCAAAATTGCTGCTGGCATTATAAACGTTCTTGCCGGACTTGTTGAGTACGTCGGTTATCGACATAATGCTGGAATCAAACAACGTCATATAAGGAATATCCGGAATGCGCACTTTGAGCCAGACATGCGTATCCTGCTGATCCCAAAAGTTGCTGAGCAGCACGCAGGCAGGACCCACACAGCTTTCCGGTCGCCCTTTTTCAAAAGAATCATCCGAAAAATCCGGAGCCTTTTGTTTGAACAATGCCTCGTAATACGCAGTATCCAAAGACGCCGTGGGGGTTGTCAGATTTTTTATGCTGCCAGCAGCCTGTCTTTGCTGCATCTGCTGCGTACCAGCCGGAGCGGGGCGCACTGCTCCAGGCATCGGCTTTGACACGCCGGGAGCTGTGAATTGATGCATAGTTGCGGTATGTGAAATCAAACCTTCCATCAGCGGCATGACGTACAGGTACATCCCCCCGCAAAAAACCAAGGTTGCCAGAACAAACGCAAGCACCGTACGGCTCACAACGGACTTCAGAGAAATCTCCGGGCCCGTGCTTTTGCCAGTGAAAGCCAGCAGAGCCATAATCACCATATTGAACAAGGGGACAAAAATAACGAGTCCGAGCCATTTGCTCATGCCAAGGCGCTCGGAGATTCGCATCCAGACAAGTGCGAAGAAAACGATCATCACCACCATCCAGAGGATCATGACGATCATCCCCAGCAAAGGAATAAAAACCAGCGGGATGGGCGCGAAATAGAGCACCAGTCCCCACCACCAGGCAATGCCGGCGGATTGTATCATGGGGAACATTTGCAGTATCGGGACCCAGGCCAGCCAGGCTCCCCCGGTATTTGTTTTGCGGGCGATCAGGTAGATGCACAACGAGGTAAAGAAATAAAACAACAGTGACACCGCTATCTGTACCATCATTGCCGTTCCAGTGAACATGCTGGCCATCTGCGCAACAGCAAAGGGATCCATTCCAGGCGTAAAATTCGTTCCGGGCAGAGAAACGGCACCTTGTTGTTGCACCCCGGGTAATCCGCCCGAGCCCTGGGGAAAAGTTGAGGCCGGAGCTTTTGTTGCCGCTCCTGGCTGCGGATGTTGCGACTGTGCCGGCTTTTTTGCAGCAGGAGTCCTCACCGCAGCTTGTTTTTTGGGTGTCGGGGGAGTCTGCGTTTGGGATTTCGAAGCAGCTTGTTGCTGCAATTGCGTTGCAACCTGCTTGAGTGTTTCGCTGGTAATATCCGCAAAGATTTTTTGTTGTTCAGGGGTTGGATCTTGCAAGTCATAATTGAAGGAAACAAGTGTGGCCTGCTGTCCTGCTCCGCATATGGTCATAAAAACCAAACCGGTAGCGTTGCTTTTTGCAAGAGGAAAACTGAACCCTCTGAAAGAAGGCGTACAATCTCTGGGAATATAATCATCCTGCAGATATTGTTCCGGGATATCTTTTTCAGGAATAGGGGCAAATTTTCCCGGCACTCCAAAGGCATCAACAAATTTTTCCAGGGAACGAGCCACCGCCTCCTTGGCGATCCGTTCCTCCGCCTCGTCGGTCGATCTTCCTGCAACTGTATAAAGACGAAGCAATGAGTCGATATCATTTTTAGTAAAAGCAGTTTCTACTGCATCAACAACTTTCTGTACATTCGCGTCTGCTTCAGAATGGACAGCAAGTTTTTCCTCGGGAGCCGAATCAGGTATTGTATTCTTGGATGAAAATTGTACAGGCGGGGGACGATCGGTGAGATGAATTTTTCCTTCACCATCTTTCCAGACATGTATTTTAGCCAACGTATTGCCGGGAAGCAGCAGTGTGACGCCCATAAACAGAAAAACCAGCAAAAAACTGAAAACAAACACCCGGTATTGGCCTGAATCCATATTCTTTTGCTGAAAACAACAAAATGCAGACATGGTAGTCCCTCGCTCATGCTCTCAAAATAATAGTAAATATTGTACTGAGGGAAACTGCGATAAAAGTCAAGAAATGAACAGGATGGCTACTCAAGAAGAATGCGGTCAACCTTTAACGGCTGTTCCGCAGTATAGTGAATTACAGCAATGGAACAGGGACCTTGCCGGGAATAGCGGGCGGATCCGGGATTTACCGTACGCACGCCGTCATATTCCTCATCGGCAAAAACATGCGTATGCCCGTAACAAACTAAATCCGCCCGACCGGAAAAGGCTTTAGCAACGGATCTGCCCACCGGATGCGGAAAGCCGTAACCATGAATCAATCCCAGACGCAAACCATCCAGATCTACAACCAGAGCTTCAGGCAATGCAGCAGCCATATCCCAGCCGTCGCAATTACCACATACGCCATAAAATTGAGGATGCAGCCGCAGGGTATCCAAAACATCATTCCCGGTAAAATCCCCGCAATGCAACAAAACATCCGCATCGGCAAGATGACGGTCATACAAGTCCTGAAGCCATTGCCCGGGACGATTCAAATGCGTGTCCGAAAGGACCGCAATACGCATAGCATGCTCCCTCAGCGTTTCTGGCCGCCGTTTTTGTTTGCCCACCATTTCGGATCGGGGCCCAGAAACCACCAGTCCGTATGGTCCGTATTGTTAATCGCCTGAGCAAGCTGTTTTCCAGGCTCCGTACGCAGTCGCTGAAGCGCTGACTGCATCCATTTGGCGGCATATGGATTGCCGAGATCCTGCTCTTCCTTGAGGTTGGCGATAAAATCCAGCTGGTCTGCATCCTGGGCCAGTTCAGCTTCCAGGGTACGAGTTTGTTCGAGTTCTTCCCACAACTCCAGAAGATCATCCCCCAGGCCAGTTCCAGCTACACAATCCCTCAGCGCCTGAGTCCGTTCCGAACTATTATACCGTTTGCTGACGTAATTAAAATCGCCTGTTCGGGCTTCGTGTAAATCATGAAACAGGCACATCAACACCGTTCGTTCGAGGTTTGCTCCAGCCAACTTGGCCAGAACATAGCCGATCACTGCCGTACGGAACGAGTGTTCCGCCACATTTTCCGCCCCTGAGCCCAAGAACTGATAGCCCGTACGGGGTGATTTCCTGAGCATCCCGATTTCATAACAAAAATCAGCAAGTCGCGTGAATTGATCACGTTCTTTAAAATTCTCCACAAAGTCAAATTGTTGCATTAGTGTTTCCAAAACCTGCGAACAGGTACTTGTTAGATATTATACGCTCTTAAAAAAAAAAATCAGAAGGGAGGCAGAGCATAATTCAGGGATATGTTACGAACTCCGGCACATTCAGGACCCCTTGTTTTCCTGCCTGCAACACCTTCATCCAAAGCTTCAACCCGGTATCGATCCACAAGTTCCCCTCCCCCATCCCTAGGACAGTACCCTAACCCCATTTACATTTAAATCATAAAATTCCTTATTCAGAAGAGTTTATTCTTTCCAAAAACACGTACATCACGTATTAATGACCTCATAGCGACACACGGGACAGACTATTGCCTGAAAAGGTAGACATAAAATGCTTATAAAAAAAACAATTCTATTTCTATCAGTACTGCTGCTGTTTTCTTTCGGAACTGCTTTAGCAGACAGACCAGCTATCCCCTCAGGTGTACGTGCATCTGGATCAATCAATCCTCTCAGCGTCAAAGTACCTGAAATATTTTTACGTAATTGTGCAGGGGCATCCTGCAATATCATCGGTACGCTTTATCTTGGCGACAGGATTCAAATTCAAGAAACCGTTGGGGAATGGATACGCGTATTGAATATTGACAGTGGACTGGAAGGCTGGTGTAAAAAATCAGAACTATCCCCTCAAAAAATATATAAATTTGCTCGAGTAAGACCCTCTGCATTACATTTTAGATCCTGTGGAGGGATGCAATGCTCCATAATTGGAAAACTGTTCAAAGGCCAGACTATGACAGTGCTTATACACGGTTCTTCTTGGACAAAAGTCCGGTTGCATTCAGATCAACATACTGGTTGGGTAGCAACTCGCTATCTTATTTTTTACAACTAACCACGAACCGAAAAATCCTGCCATGCCTCCAGAAATACTCGGAACGTACTCATCCTCCAGCAAGGACAAAATCGGTACCGGCACTACAGCCAGACAGGTTATCAGCAAAGTTTACTGGCTCGTTCTTAAAGTTAACGCCGATACGTATCGTCTTCACGTACTCAACGACGAATGTCTCCCTTCAAAGGTTAAACTGGATGTAAAAAGCCAGGAAATCATCAACTCGTATGAGCCGGAACCCATATATTTCCTGGATACGTTCATACCGGCTATCCGTCAGCTCATTGATTCCGGCAATGAGGCAAAATTGAGCTTTATTCTTGAAGTACTGGGATTAACACCTGATGCAGGACAGTCTCCCCGAGAATACCTGGAGCAACTCCTCGCCCCGCTGTTCGTCGAAAAAGAAGTCCTCATCCGGGAACAACGCGACCACCTCAATGCGTTCGGCATCCAATCGCGCAAAACCAACCTGCTGCACGAAGCTCTGACCTATTATCATAAATCTCTGGAATTAAGTCCGGATAATGAAAATCTTCTCTTCAATGTTGCGAGGGTCTATTTTGAACTCAACGACATTAACAAAAGCATTGAATGCCTGAACAAAGCATTGATGATAAATCCTGATTTCGCCCAGGCAAAAAAATTTCTCTCTTTTCTCAAAAAATTCACTAGCAGCGAGTGATCACATGCCAAACGACCGACGCAAGGAACCCCGATGTCTAATCGATGCGCCGCTTTTTTGTACCGTACGAACTCTCGCCGGCAACTCCATCATATGCATCATCAATGATATCAGCTTGAATGGTGCCATGCTCATCGTGCCTCCCGACGACCTGAAACTCCTTTCAGAAGAACAGCAGCTGACATTTATAGAAGTACCCGAACAATTTGAGTCAACTCTCATCAACATGACGGCCACCCTTGCCTGGCGCAAGGATAAAGTCTGCGGCCTGCAGTTCACAACCCATCTCCCGCTCACCGAAGACGGACTGATCGCCATTGTCGCATCCATTGAAAACACCATGGGAACTACCCTCAATCTGGATGATGATGTCTTTACGATGGATTTTGACGATGACGACAGATTCTGACCACCTGCAATGAGCATGGGGCCGTTTTTTTTGAGAATTTCATGCTACTTTTCTGTGTCGCTTTTGTCATTTTTTGTTAACGAAATATAATTCACTGATTTAACTAATCAAATATTGAAATAAATGAACACCTGTAATCTGGCAGGAAATGGTTCCTTATGCTATTTCCATTGGAAGTTTTTCAACCAATAACCTGATGCCAACACATAGAAACAGGGAGCCCTCATGTCAGAACAACCAGTAAATGGGAAACATCACGAGACTGCAATCGATACTCGTATTCCCAGCCTTGGAACGGCAAAAATTCCTTCCAGTCTGCCTTTTGCCAGAATGCTGGATGATGAGAAAATCCTTCTTAACGTCACAGAGGATCTTTACAGCAAAATTGACGCTGACAAATTATATTTTGAATTCGAACTCGCAGGTCCACGCAAATTTCTTTATTTCAATCCGCCGCAAACACGCTGTGCCATTGCCACCTGCGGCGGTCTGTGTCCGGGCATCAACGACGTGATCCGTTCCATTGTCATGGAAGCTCACTACAACTATGGCGTGGCTTCCACCCTGGGCATCCGTTTCGGACTGGAAGGGTTCATTCCCAAATACGGGCATGAAATCGTAGAGTTGACTCCTCAGAGTGTTTCCAACTGCCATGTTTTTGGCGGCACTATCCTGGGCTCGTCACGCGGACCTCAATCCGACGAAGATATCGTCGACGCCATGGAACGGATGAACATCAATGTGTTGTTCATGATCGGAGGCGACGGCACAATGCGGGCAGCAGGACGCATCCAGGCGGAAGTCGAACGCCGGGGTCTGCGTGTTTCCGTAATCGGCATCCCCAAGACCATTGACAACGACATCAGCTTTATCAGCAAATCTTTTGGTTTCGACAGTGCAGTCGAAAAAGCCACTGAAGCCATTCGTTGCGCTCACACCGAAGCCACGGGCGCATTCAACGGCGTGGGGTTCGTCAAAGTCATGGGCAGAGAGTCCGGTTTCATCGCCGCAGAGGCTTCCCTGGCCCTCAAAGAGGTCAATTTCGTGCTTGTTCCGGAAATGAAATTTGATCTCGAAGGCGAACACAGCCTCTTGAAGGAGTTGGAAGAGCGCCTCATGAAAAGACGTCATGCAGTCATCGTTTGTGCGGAAGGTGCCGGACAGCATCTGCTGGAAGAAACCGGCTCTGTGGATGCTTCGGGCAATCCCGTGCTGGGGGACATCTGCGAACTGCTGATCAAAAAGATCAAAGACTATTTCAAGGCCAAGAATCTTCCCCTGACTCTTAAATTCATTGACCCGAGTTACATCATCCGCTCGGTTCCGGCCAACGCCATCGACAGAGTTTACTGCGGCTTTCTCGGTCAAAACGCCGTCCATGCCGCTATGGCGGGAAAAACAGGCACTGTGGTCTCAAAACTGCAAGACTCCTATGTGCACCTGCCGCTGAATCTGGTCACTTTGGAACGCAGACGCCTTAATATTGGCTCGGATTACTGGCGTGCCGTGCTTGAAACCACCGGCCAGACGCCCCATTCCGGGAATTTCATCGCGCCGGAATAAAATTATAAAAAAACAACAGAGCCCTGCAGCGCTGCTTGTCCGCTGCCGGGCTCTGTTTGCATAAAAACTTCTAAGCCTGCTTAAAAAGCCTTATTCTCGTCATTCAATCCCAATCCGCACATGACCTTGGATTTGTCTGAAAAATCTCCGATCAAGCGCCGTGTCGTATCTGGATCCGTAACAACCAGCGTGGGGGTTGCAACGATATGCAGCTCGGCAGCACGTTCCGGATGGGTCACGACATCAATAACCTCGATATCGACGTTTCCGTCGTACGCGTCATCGCAAATCTGCCGGATATTCAATTCAGCCCGCTCTGATAAGGGCGTCCTGCTGGTCACAAACAATGTAAACTGTCTCTTGTTATCCATAAATCTACGTGTTCTGATTTTCACTTCCCAGAAAGGGAATGTTAATATTTTTTATCCTGGTGCCATTTCCAGGCGGTCTCTATCAATTCACCAAGGTCCGAATATTCGGGCTGCCAGCCCAATACGCGGCGGGCCTTTTCGCTGTTTGCCACCAAGGAAGCCGAATCACCAGCGCGCGGAGGTTCAATGGTGTACGATATGGACTTGCCTGTCACTGCTTCCGCGGCCCGGATCACATCAAGCACACTAAATCCTGAGCCATTGCCGAGATTGAAGACATCCGCCCCCAAAGATCCGTCCATATGATCAATGGCAGCCAGATGAGCGGAACATAAATCCTGCACATGAATATAATCCCTCAGGCAGGTGCCGTCGGGAGTTGCATAACTGTCGCCAAAAACTTTCAAGGATGCTCCGCCCTTTAAAAGAGAAATCAGAATATTGGGAATAAGATGAGATTCCGGGTCATGTGCTTCGCCTATCCGAGCGTCAGGATGTGCTCCGGCTGCATTGAAATAGCGAAAGGCAACGGATCGAAAATCTTCGGCATGGGCAAAATCGGCCAATATTTCCTCTACCATACGTTTTGAACGTCCATAAGGATTCAGCGGGGCAATGGGATGGGATTCGTCAATCCGCTCCTGCACAGGATTCCCGTATACCGCGGCGGTGGAGGAAAATACGAATCGATTAACCTCGGCTTTTTGCATCGCCAAAAGCAGATTACACGTCCCGCTGACATTGTTGTCATAATACCTGTCCGGATGCTGGACGGATTCCGGAACTACAATCAATGCTGAAAAATGAAAGACAACATCAAATTTTCTGGTACTGAAGGCCCGTTCGAGATCAGCCGGATTGCGCAGGTCCCCCTGAATGAATTCACCCCACTGCAACGCCTCTTTATGCCCGGTGGAAAGATTGTCGAAAACGCTTACCGTATACCCCTGTTCAGCAAGCATACGGGTCATATGCGAGCCGATGTACCCTGCTCCACCGCAAACAAGAATGGATTTTGACATACTATGCTATCCTTTGCTGACGCGTTTGTGTTATGCCGCTTTGAAAGAATACAGAGTCATATGCTCGTAGAGTTCGCCGGGTCTCAGAACCACAGATGGAAACGCAGGATGATGTGGCGCATCTGGAAAAGCCTGAGTCTCGAAGCAGAATCCGGCATGTTTTTGATACGCAACTCCTTTTTTACCCAAAACTTTTCCGTCCAAAAAATTGCCCGTATAAAATTGCACTCCGGGCTGGTTGGTCCTTACTTCCAGATAGCGTCCCGACTCAGGGTCACGAGCCATTGCAACCAGCGGTTCCGCATCAGAATTGCTGCGCACAACCCATGATGCGTCAAATCCTCCGGCGTTCTCCAACACTTCTCCGCCAAAGGCCAGCTGCGCGCCAATCCCCCGGAGCATTCGAAAATCCAATGCCGTACCTTCCACCTCGTTAATGGCGCCAGAGGGAATCAAATCCGCATCCGTTGCCAGAAAAGCGTCGGACAAAATACACACTTCATGTCCCAGGCAGGATATACGCGGGTTGCCCGTCAAATTGAAATAGCTGTGGTTGCAGCAATTTACTATGGTCGGCCGGTCTGTTGTCGCCCGACAGTGCATCCGTAATTCGTTGGCGGAACTGAGGGAATAGCCGCACTCGACGGAAAGATTTCCGGGATAGCCCTCTTCACCATCCGGGCTATGATATCGCAGCATGAGTTCCGGTTCGTCTCCGACGGACAATACGTCGGCATGCCAGAGCCTGGTATGAAATCCTCTGCGTCCTCCGTGCAGATGATGGCGCCCCTGATTGCGGTCAAGCCTGTAGGATACGCCGTCAATGGAACAGGAGGCCTGCGCGATCCGATTGGCAAAACGTCCAACAATGCAACCGAGGTAATAGGGATCGGCAAGATATCCCGCCAGCGTATCATACCCCAGCACCACATCCGCCAGAGCCCCTTTTCTGTCTGGCGCGTACAGAGCCCGTATCCTGCAGCCGTAGTCGAGTACTTCCACACGCAGGCCATTGGCATTGGACAGCGTAAAAAGCGTAACCTCTTCACCTGCGGGCATCTTGCCGAACGGCGATGCGTTCAACGCCATATTTCGGATCCCTCTGCCGGAAGGTCGTTTTCAAACAGCGTTTCCGGATCAGGCCACGGATTTTCCGCAGCATTTTTTATACTTTTTACCGCTTCCACACGGGCAGGGATCATTACGGCCGACCTTGGGAGCCTTACGCCGGACCGGTTGTTTTTTGCTTTCACCTTCTTCAGATCCGCTGGAATAATTCATCTCCGCGGGCTGCTCTTTGTGTTTGAGATCTTCCTCGGAAACACGCTCCAACTTAATCCGGCACAGCGGCTTCATGGAGTTTTCCTTGATCAGGTAAAGCATTTCCTGGAACATTTCGAAGCCGTCACGCTTGTATTCCTGCTTCGGATCCTTCTGGCCATACCCGCGCAATCCGATACCGGCGCGCAGATGATCCATATTCTGCAGGTGTTCCTTCCAGGCTCTGTCCAGGCTCTCAAGCATTAAATACCTCAGATATTCCTGGTAATGATCTGCAGCATCCGCCTTGAATGTGTCCAGAATTTGAAACACGTATTCGCGTGCCTGGTCTTCGGTGGGCAATTCGGGAGCGGTATAAACGCGGGAAAGATTGAAAACTTCTTCCAGGCGTTTACGGACTATATCCTGGGTATCCTGATCCTGCCCGCCCTTTCCATTGCTCAACGGGCCGTAAATGTCTTCAAGCAGTTCGTCCACATATTCCGTGGCAAGCTCTTCGAGGTCTTCGCTGACCATGATGTCGCGCCGCAAATCGTAAATAACTTCACGTTGCTGGTTCATGACATCATCATAGTCAAGAAGCTGTTTGCGGATGTCGAAGTTGTGTCCTTCGACCCGTGTCTGCGCATTTTCAATGGCCTTGGAAACCATCTTGTTCTCAATGGCCTGCCCTTCTTCCATGCCCAGCCTGTCCATGATGCTCGCGATCCGTTCAGATCCGAACAGTCGCAACAGGTCGTCGTCCAGAGCCAGGAAAAAACGCGAGCTGCCCGGATCTCCCTGACGTCCGGACCGGCCGCGCAGCTGATTGTCGATACGCCGACTTTCATGGCGTTCCGTGCCGAGAATATGCAGTCCGCCCTGCTCCCGGACGCCTTCGCCCAGTTTGATATCCGTACCGCGGCCGGCCATGTTCGTGGCAATGGTCACTTTGCCTTTGGAACCCGCCTCGGCAATGATTTCCGCCTCGCGTTCGTGATGTTTGGCATTGAGGACGTTATGCGGCACGCGCGCTTTGGTCAGCAGCTTTGCGATCAATTCTGATTTTTCAATGGAAATGGTGCCCACCAGTACCGGTTGACCGGTTTTATGCAGCTCGATGATTTCCTTGACGATTGCTTCGTACTTCTCTTTTTGGGATTTATAAATGGCGTCAGGATAATCTTTGCGTACCATGGGCATGTTGGTGGGAATCACGCAGACATCAAGATTGTAAATCTGTTTGAATTCGACAGCTTCCGTGTCGGCAGTACCGGTCATGCCCGCAAGCTTGTCGTACATGCGGAAATAATTCTGGAATGTGATGGAAGCAAATGTCTGGCTTTCCGCCTCCACTTTGACATTTTCCTTGGCTTCAAGGGCCTGGTGCAGTCCGTCGGAGAAACGGCGTCCCGGCATCAGACGTCCGGTAAACTCGTCCACGATGACCACCTGTCCCTCATTGACCACGTAATCCACATCACGGGTGAACAAATGGTGCGCTTTGAGCCCCTGCATCACATGGTGCTGCAAAGTGATGTTGGCCGGATCAAACAGATTTTCCACCTTAAGAATGCTTTCGCAGCGGGCAACGCCGTCATCCGTCAACATGATCGTACGGGCCTTCTCGTCCACCGTGAAATCACGGTCTTTTTGCAAAGAAGGAATGATGACGTTGATACGGGCGTACAAGCTGGTCACGTCGTCGCCAGGGCCGGAAATAATCAGCGGCGTTCTGGCTTCGTCGATCAAAATGGAGTCCACTTCGTCCACAATGGCATAATGCAGGTCGCGCTGGACAAGCTGCTCCTTGTAAAATTTCATATTGTCGCGCAGATAGTCAAAGCCGAACTCGTTGTTGGTACCATAGGTCACATCGGCATTGTAGTTTTCTTTGCGCTCTTCATCATCCAGTCCGTGCACGATAACACCGACGCTGAGCCCCAAAAATTTATACAGCTGGCCCATCCACTCGGAGTCGCGCTTGGCAAGGTAATCGTTGACCGTAACGACATGCACGCCTTTGCCGGTCAACGCATTGAGCACGACCGGAAGTGTGGCCACAAGCGTTTTACCTTCACCGGTTTTCATTTCAGAAATCTTGCCCTCGTGCAGCACTATGCCGCCGATGAGCTGTACGTCGAAATGCCGCATGCCCAGTGAGCGTTTTCCCGCTTCTCGCACCAGGGCGAACACTTCGGGCAATAAATCGTCCAACTTTTTTCCATTGGCGACTTCTTCCCGCCACTGGTTCATTTTTTCCGAAAAATCAGTATCCTTCAATGCCTGCATCTCGGATTCGAACCCGTTGATGCGGCCCACTAGAGGCTGCAGCTTTTTCAGATAGCGTTCGTTTTTGGAGGGGATAATCTTGTTTACCAACGGACGGAACATGTGTCTCTCCTTATAATGAGAAAGGCTCGCTTAAGCCTTGATTGGCATAGGTGGCTGGCTGGAATAAAAAAATGAAAATCAAAGCAGGCATCCTGCAACTGACAAGGAATCTTGCAAAGAAAGCCGCAAGGGGAATCGTCTTGGAAAGAAGAATTCTCGTTGTTCTCTTCTTTCATGAATCTCAGAACTGAAAAATGCAAAACAGTTGAACAACGTTTTTTATCTCGCTATGGCAATCTTGCGCCCAAGCCGCCCGTTCAAAGGCCTTTCCGATACTTCAATACTGTAAGGCTATCTAATCATGCCAGGGACAAGGTCAAGGGCATTCGAGACGTTCGCGATACGCGCGTATCACCCGTTCAGTCTCTGCTCTGACGCGTTCAGCGGTTTTTCCATCCGCATTGCCGATGTAAAAATCGATGCATTTTTTGGCCTCCTCGCTCAATACGGCCGCATTTTGCCGCTCCGGCCCACGAGCCATACGTGCCAGCGTATCCGCAAGCTCTTGAGGCGAATGGGCATAGCTGACGCACGACCCCAGATTGAGCATATACGGCTGGTAAGCATCCTCCAGTGCCTCGTCGAAACGGGGAACGACTATGGGCTTGCCCAGGGCGAGCACTTCGAAAATGGCGGTCGAATGAAACGAACAGGCCACGCTGCATTGCTGAATCAGGGAAATGGGATCGCCCCCGATGATCAGCTCCAGATTTTTCGGCAGCTCTTCTCCTGTCTGTAAACATTCTTCCAAGGCGTGCTTTGAGAGCATGTCCATCTTGGATTTCAGTTGAACGCGAATGTCCGGATTTTCCCTGGCAAGACGAACAATGGCTTCATAGCAACTGTGGGCCACACGCGTAAAACGCAGGCTCTCCCATTCGGGCATGAGAATTTCGTAGCGCTGCGGGAGCTTGCGTTCTATTCGCGGCAGCCCCATTTTCGGACTGAAGGCAAAAAACAACACCGTCGGACGCTCCGGAACGGACTGTCCGCTACGATACTGCTTCTGCCGCAGGCGGTGCAGGCGGTCCAGACGGGGCATGCCCACCACAGAAATTCTTTCAGCCGCCACCGCTCCGGCGGCAACTTCCAGATCCCGCTCGGTCTCGCTGTACACCATGATCTGCGCGCCTTGAAACACATTGCGTCTTGTTTCGTACAAAAACTTGGAAAAAGCTGCAAAGCCTTCTGTTTTCAAACTTTCCTTCATAAGCGCTATGAAAGGAACGCCAAGTTCCTCCAGAACGGCGGCGAATTCCTGTTCGGCGGCGTAGCAATAATTCCCGCTCATTACCGCGTCAATACGAACCTTACGCAGCATTTTACGCAGAATATCGCGCCATAGTGAACGCAAACGAGCTTTGCGGCGATTGATGTCCGGATCCGAACTGCGGTAGCAGTTGTCGTCCACCCAAAGCGGCAGAAAACCGTAATAGACGCCCTTGGGCAAATGACGGTTCAAACTGAGCAAATGATACTGCTGATGCCCCTTGAAGCAGGTGGCCACATCTTCATCAAAACCCGCTTTGGGCAACAGCAGGATGTGAAAGGATTCCTTGCTGTCCGCATAGGGGGAACGCTGTACGGTTTTGATCTGTAACCTAAGCAGCCAGGCCAGCGCTCCGGACAGGCGTAGTCGAGCCAATACGGAAAACAGCGGCCGGATGGCCAGCTGTACCATTTTTGTTTCAAAAATTTGCCCCAATGACCCCATGCATTCTCCAGTGCTGACTCTTTACCCGCTGTATAAAATTTTCCCTTTCATACAGTGGGTTACAAGAAAAGTCACGCCATCTGCGGTAGCAGAGGCGTCCATCACGGGAGCGAGGCTCTCGGCCTTTACCGCTCCCGCCAAAACAGTATCATTAAGCTGCAGGTCCGTACTATCCGCGGGCAGCAGCTATCTTTGCGGCCAATGATTTCGCATCCAGCTCATGGTAGGCCAATACTTCGGGATTCTGGCCGCAACGGGGAATTTCATCCAATCCGATACGCAGCAAACGCGGAACCTGCGACAAGTCGGCAGCAAATTCGGCCAATGCGGCGGCAAGCATTTCGCCCTGCCCGCCCGTACGGTAATGATCATCAACGGTCACAACCAATCCGGCCCCTTTCAGAACATCACGCAGCCAGTCCGTGTCCACATAATTCAACCAGGGCAGGTTGACCACCGTTGCTTCCAATCCGTATTCCGCGGCCAGCAATCCGGCCGCGTGCCAGGCCTGCGAAAGCATAGTCGGGCCATAAGCAAAAATAACGCACTGGCCAGCGCTGCTGCGGACCACCACGCCCTTGCCTTTTTCCAAGGCGTATCCTTCGGGCAATGCGTATGGAATCTCGCAGGGAATGCTCACCAGGCGGATATAGGTGGATTCAGGGTTGGTTTCCACGGCCCAGCGCAAAGCAAGCCGGGATTCCAGTTCGTTGCAGGGCTGAATAAGGGTCATTCCCGGTGTTCCGGACAGGATATCGATATCCCGGACAGACTGGTGCGAATGACCGGGCCCTCCGGGAAGCACTCCGGCCAGAGAGCCGACGTAGATCAGCTTGGAATGTTCGCTGGCATTGTTGTAAATCTGTTCATTGGGACGCGGCGCAAGAAAACAAGCAAACGAATGGACTACCGGCAGCATCCCCATCCGTGCGGCTCCGCCTGCGGACGAAACCATATCCTGTTCGGCAATGCCGCATTCCACAAAACGTTCGGGATAGGTCTTGCGAAAAGGCAGCAAGCCGCAATCCAGCACAAGGTCCGCGTCGAAAACCAACAGCTCCGGATGGGTGCCGCCAAGAGCCAGCAGTTCTTCGCCGTATGCGGCCACCAGTTTTTCAGGCGCCTCGGGCGCGCTCTTTACGGGGCGGTCCTCGCTGACCAGCTCGAGCGGATCAAGTCCGTGTTTCTCCAACATGGCGTTGACGCGTCCGGAAATCTCTTCCAATGCCAGGGTATAGTCTTCGTCGGAAGGCGCACCGCTGTGGTATTTGTACATCGGACCGAATTCCGTCTCGCTTACCCGGCACATTTTGGATACGCCCTTGCCCTTGACGGTATCGGCAATAAGTATCTTGGGCTTGTCGGTTACGGCTTTAAAACCGGACAAAATTTTACGTAATGCGTACAGATCATGACCGTCGCAACGAGCCACTTCCCAGCCAAAGGCCTTGAATTTCGCCTCCAGGTCCCCGAGATCGCTGACTTCGCTGACAAAAGTATCGGACTGAATTTTATTGTGATCCACAATCACGGTCAGTTCGCCGAACTCGCCGTTGACGGTGGGCTGCAAGGATTCCCAAAACTGCCCTTCTTGCAACTCGCCATCTCCGGTAATCACAAAGGCGCGCCCTTTCTTGCCTTGCAGGCGCCTAGCCAGAAGCATGCCCCTGGCTTTGGATATGCCCATGCCCAGCGACCCCGTATTGGTGATGATACCCGGCGTCCCCACGTTGGGGTGTCCGGGCAAGCCCTGCAATCGGCGCAGTTCATGAATTTTCTCAAAAGGCAGCCGCCCATGACCAAGCATCACCGCGTATACTGCGGGCACATCATGGCCCTTGGAGGAAAAAAAGATATCCGACTCATTTTTTTCAGGCTCATTTGGAGAAACAAGTTCGTCCTCCCAGAGCAGTGTCAAAATATCCATGCAGCTGAAACTGGTTCCGATATGTCCGGAGCCGCATTTCGCGATCATGAACAGCGTATTTATCCTGAATACGTCTGCCAGTATGGCCAGGCGTTCTTCAGTGGGACATTTGGCGGCCTGCAGCCGTCCGATTTCAGAAAGTGGAGCGTAACTTATTTGAGTCATTGCGTATTACCTATCACTGGCAGCGAAATAAGCCCTTGAGCAAGAAGCTCTTCAGCGAGTCGCCAGTCTTCAGGATGATTGATGTCGAAGCCTTCATATTCTTCCGTGAGAAATGGTACCACAACTACGCCCGCAATGGTCCGGCCCTCAAAGACCACATCGGTCCGGGCGATTTCCAGGCTGGCGTTCTGTACGTATACCTCGGGCAAAGACTGATACTGGCAACTGTGCCAGGGTTTTTCTTCGGGGGTAAGCGGCAGCAAAGGCAGCATGCGGTTATTGCGTATCACCCACATTTTCCCGGGATGCTGTTTGCATTTTTCCACTGCCCGCAACGAGTCAGCACCGGGAACGTCGATGAACGTCTTCCAGGCACGACGGATGGTCTCAGCCGTACGGAACGGATTTGTCGGGCGCAGGATACTAAAATGTTCGTAATTATTACCTTCGTCGCGCAAGCGCTCGAGCGTATATTGCACCCACTCGATGTCCGGCGACGTATCTCCGGCGTATTCCGCCGGCCGCAAAAACGGCACTTGAGCCCCGTATTTTCGCGCTATGGCCGCGTATTCTTCAGACTCCGTGGACACGATCACGTCGCGAAACACGCCGCTCTGGATCGCATTTACAATGGCATATGCCAGCAAGGGATGGCCGGCCAGCTCACGGATATTTTTACCTGTAACCCGTTTGGAACCGGATCTGGCTGGGATAAAAGCTACTGCGTTATTTTCTGTCATACGTACGTATCCGGATAAAACGCTCAGAACGTTTTCCGGACCTCCTTTAAAGGAAAATTCAGTGTAACAAAGAAGTGTTACAAGCGTTCTGCATCCGTGTGGATCAGAATATTTTTCAGTTCGCTGTACACGTCCAGGGCCTCGGTGCCCGGTTCGCGGCTGCCGTTGCCGGATTGCTTGACGCCACCGAAAGGCATATGGGGCTCGCTGCCGTAGGTGCCCGCGTTGACCACTGCCACTCCAGCCTGGACACGCTTGCAGAACTCTACTCCGCGATGAAAATTATCCGTGTGGATTGAAGCGGTGAGTCCGTAGTCAGCATCATTGGCCAGAGCCAGGGCTTCTTCAAAGTCTTTGACTTTGTAGAGGCAGGCAATGGGGCCGAACAGCTCCTTACGCGAGATTCCGGCCTGAGGAGAAACATTGGCGAGCAGTGTAGCGGCCATGTACGAACCATTTTTATGCTCCGGGTCTTCCAGCCTGTGCCCGCCGAGCAGGATCTCCGCCCCCTCCTTCTTGGCCTCTTCAACCGCTGCAAGCATATTGGACAGCTGACGTTCGTTGATGACCGGACCGAAATAATCGCCTTCGTTGGGGCCCACTTTCAAATCTTTGCTTTTGGCCAGCAATTTTTCCACAAACTGATCGTACACCGCATCGAAGATGATGATCCTGCTGGCAGCGGCGCAACGCTGTCCCGCGTTGCTGAACACCGAAAGCATGGTCCATTTGACCGCATTGTCGAGATCCGCATCGTCACAGACCACCAGGGGATTCTTACCGCCCAGTTCGAGAGAGACTCTGGCCAAACGCTTTCCGGCGACTTCCGCCACCTGACGCCCCACCGCACTGGATCCGGTAAAACTGACCACTCCGACGTCCGGATTTTCCACCAGAGGCGCGCCGGCTTCCAAACCAAAGCCCTGGACCACGTTCAGTACGCCGTCCGGGATACCCGCCTCCTTGGCGATCTCCGCCACAATGGCCGCGGTACCCGGCGTATCTTCCGAACCTTTCAAAATCACCGCGTTACCGCAGACCATGGCCGGAAAAATCTTCCAGGCAACATTGGCGATTGGCGTGTTGGCAGCGATGATCAACCCGGCAACACCAATGGGCTGGCGCATTGTCATGGCAAGCCGGTTGGGAACGCCGGTGGTACAGCTTTTTCCATAAAGCCGCTGGCCTTCACTGGCATAAAACAGTCCCAGAGCCATGGCACCTTCGGTCTCACCCAGGGCCTCGCCATAGGTTTTGCCGGTTTCCAGATGGACAATCCGGGCGATTTCTTCTTTGCGGGCGCGCATGCCAAGCACCAGTTCGTGCAACAGCATGCCGCGTTTAACCGCCGGCATCGTGCCCCACTCCGGTTGCGCAGCAAGAGCTGCGTCAACCGCAGCCTGAACATCCGTAGAGCGCGAACGCGCAACCCGGCACAACACTTTCCCGTCTGCGGGATTGCTGTTTTCGAAAGTTTCGCCTCCGGCGGCCATAACCGCTTTACCGCCGATCCAGTTCGGAATGATTTCCGGCAATGCCATGTCTTAACCCTTTACGTTAGATCGCGAACGTCGCGCGTTATTTTTTCATCAGAAAGGTTGCCGGCCGTCGTTACCAGGCAGTCCATCCGCCGTCCAGGACCATGTTGGAACCCGTCATATACGAGGATGCGTCCGAAAGCAAAAATACCACGGCGCCGTTGTATTCGTGTTCATCAGCCATACGCCCCATGGGCGCACGCTGGCTGTACGCCTCGAGGAATTCCGGATCCTGATTATTAAAAACGCCGCCAAAGGTCAGGGTATTCACCCGTACGCCCTTTTTAGCCCAATAGGTGGCCAGATAGCGGGTCAGGTTAAGCAAGGCGGACTTGGAGACCGAGTAGGCCACAGGCTTGAAAAACGTTTCTCCACGCTCCCGCCGGTAGGTATACAGGTCCTGATTAGGTGAAACCACTCCGTAGGTGGAGCAGATATTGATAATAGAACCGCGTCCCGCTTCCGCCATGGCGCGGCCGAAAACCTGGCAGCAGAGAAAAACACCTGTCACATTGACCTGCAGAATCTTTTCAAAAGAAGCAACCGGATAGGTTTCAAAAGGTCCGTTTTCCTCAACCGGCGCATTGGGCGGTGAATCCAGGGCCGCATTGTTCACCAGACCGCTCGGTGTTTCCCACTCCGCGGTGATGGTTTGCAATGCCTGCTCCAGCGAATCCTTATCGGTTACATCCGCCTGGACGAACATGGCGTTCCCGGCCAGATCGCCAAAAATAGCTTCCAGCCCGTCTTCCGGTCCTTTGAGGTCAACAAGAGCGACACGGGCGCCCCGACTGAGCAATGTTTGGGTAAACTGGCGGCCAAGCTGTCCGAGACCGCCGGAAACCACAACCACCCTGCCGCTTACGTCATACAGCGTTTCTTGCGTATCGTTCATGTCCTGCTCTACTCCAAGACATCCATGGACATGGGATCATCTTCATTCAACGCCTGCTTAAGCTTCTTGCCTAGCACATTGTTCCATTCGTAAGGCAGCAAACCGTCGCCCGGACATTTGAGAGCCAGGTCTTCTTCCGTAAGAACAGTACCAGCAGCCAGATCACGAGCGGCAACGATTTTTTTACGCATTTTCAACAAGGGCGCTGTTTCCAGACCGAAAGGCTCTTTGACGCCGTTGCCCAGAGCGTCTCTGGTCCGGTGCAGGTCGCGGATCATTTTACGCAAACCGGTGGGCTCAAGCGAAAAGGCATGGTCCGTTCCTTTCCAGGCACGATTCAGAGTGAAATGCTTTTCAAAAAGCCGCGCGCCAAGCGTATAGGCGACAACGGCCATGGCGATACCATTTTGATGGTCGGAAAGGCCGACAACGCATTCCGGAAACAATTCGCGGTAGGATTCGATTACCCGCAGGTTCATATGCTCCGGCTCGGACGGATAGGCGGCGGTGCATTGCAGAAACGAAGCATTCTTGTTGAACTGCATCACGGTTTCATAGGCGCGCTTGACGTCGTCGATAAACGCTCCGCCGGTGCTGATAACCATGGGTTTGCCCATTTTTGCCACATATTCGAGCAAAGGCGTATTGACCAGGTCTCCGGAGGCGATTTTGAACAAATCAATGCCGATATCCATCAAAAAGTCGGCGCTTTTCTTGTCGAAAGCCGTACAGGAAAAATCCAGTCCGAGTTCTTTGGCATAGTCCTTCAACGCCACGAATTCTTCGCGGCCAAGTTCCAGCGTTTCACGATGCTCGCCATAGGTCGGAGCAAAGGCGTTTTCGCTGTCGTACGCTTTGTTATACGCGGCTTTTGTGAAAATACCTTTGTTGTCTCTTTTTTGGAGTTTCACCGCGTCCGCGCCGCATTCTTTGGCGGCCTGGAACAATTTCATGGCGGTTTCCACACTGCCCTGGTGATTCTGGCCAATCTCCGCCACCACGTACGGTTTGGATTCGTCCGTGATCGTCTTGTCGTTTATGCTAAGTTTTCTCATGAGACATCCTGTATTTTAGAGTTCAAATCGCCGTGACCGGCGGATACTATCCAGGCACTGAAATAGTGGGCGATAGTAAAAAATTTTTTTCAGCCCTTCAATGGAAAAGCCAAAAAAACGACTATATTCCTAACAAGTGGTTTTTTCAGTAAATAACCCGCAAATATCTTATATATTGTCCAAGGGGCCACAACCGGCAGACAAGATTTCCGCCTTTGCCATGAAACAGCACGCCGTTTGCCCCTCAAAATTATCTCTTTTCAAGCCCAAAATTTCTTTTGTGCTCAACCGCTTCTTTTTCTTAATTTGAAAAACAGGTGCATAACGATAAACAGGATGCCGGCGCAGAAAGCTCCTTTTATCAATATGTCCAGCCAGATGCTTTTCAATTCGATTTTGTATGCCCCAAATACGAGCAATGAATACACTCCAGAGAGCAGTCCCAAATGATCAAGACGGAATGGGAGCGGAAAATGTTTCTGCGAAAGATAGTACGAGACGACCATATACGTACAGGTCGCCAGGTAAAGACAGGCGATCATTCCCTGAAGGTGGAAATACAAAACCAAAAAAGGACCTGCCAGCGCAAAAACAAGAAGACGCAGCAGCGAGGCGATCCAAAGCAGCCGGGTTTGCTTGGAAAGAAGCAGACCAGGCGCAAAATACAGATAGGCACTGGCGATCAACTGCGCCCCCACCACCAGGGGAACCACATGAATGACCGGGAAATACGCCGGACGATTGATAATCATCACGAAGTCCCGGATAAAAACGGAAATCAACAAACCAACCGCAGCCAGGGGCAGGAAATAAATCACAGCCATCCGGGCTACCAGTTCACGGTTTTGCTCATTTCCCTCGCTCTCCTTGCCGGCCATGGTTTTGAACAAAAAGGGAACAAACGACATTTTTATGGCCCCATGGAACTGCGTCAACACCTGGGCAAATTTAACGGAAACCGCATAAATTCCAAGAACTTCCAATGAAGCAAAATATTGTAGCATAAGGCGGTCCGCAACGGACGAAATTTTATTCAATACATTTGACCAGATAATCGGCATGGCGAAGCGGACGGCTTCTTTCAAGGCCGGCCCGCCGAAGCAGGGACGCGCGTAACAGAGCATCAGCCCACCGCAGATCATAACCACCAGGGCATTGCCCACAATAAGTCCTTCAAAATATCCTTGTAGCTTGCGGTCCAAAATAACCACGAACCAGATGCTGCAAAATACGCGAACCAAAAATCCGCCTAAATTGTAGGCGGCAAAAATCATGGGCAATTTTTTTATCCGTAAAGTGTGGTTGATGACCTCCTGCATGCTGTTCAAAATGGTCACGACCAAGCCCAAGAACAAATACGGATAAAAGGCAACACTGGGAAACAATACCGGACTCACCACCCAGATAGCGCCAAAAGACAAAATACCCAAACCTACTGTGCTGGCCCAATGCCCCATCCAGATGGCCCCTAATCTGCTTCTGCGCTCTTTTTCCGGCCATTCGTAATAAAAACGGGTAATGCCCATACCTAATTCAAGGCCCAGAAAACAAGCGACGAACCGCCCGATAACCTCGGTTATGGCAATCACGCCATAGTCCGCAGGACTCAGCACCTGCCAGTAGAAAGGAATCAGGATAAATGAGGCTAGCTGATTGAGGGCCGAAGTCCCCACGTATATTGCCGCGGTTTTAGCCTCGGACTTAACCAGACTGCGAATCGTTGCCATACTGCTTTTGTGCTCCACTTAGCGCCGTCTAACGGCAGCGTGCAGGGCTTACGCCATCCTCGAACTACTGTCAATTTGACGGTTCGTCAGGACAAAACGTTACCGGTGGGCCAAGGCTAGCGCCCTTATGCGGGAAAATTGCACCTACTTTCAAAAAAAGCATGCGCATGAAAGGATGAACCATGATGACCGGAGATTACTCGAGAGGACGCTCTTCCTCCTCGGAAGCCATGAGAGCGGCGTCGCTCCAGATCGCGGGCGGTTCCCCCAGATTTTTCCTGGCTTCCCGCAGGCCCAGATTAAAGGCTTTCATATTGATCTGCAGAATTTTTGCCGGAAGACTCTCTTCCAATGCCTTGCGCATGACCCTTGGTTCGGCAAAGGGCAGCAGATGGGTCACGGCCCCCAGAACAATGGTATTCAGGGTCAGAGGATTGCCGATTTTTTCCGCCGCAAGATGAGTAAACGGAAGTTTGTAAGACATGCTGGTCGGAGTTTGCTGCACGAGCGTATTATCCACCAAAAGCACACCGGCGTTTTTCAGATGCCGGTAATACATATTGCAGGCCTGCTGACTCAGGGCCACCAGCAAATCAACTTCTTCGGTCTTGGGATAGCTGATGGGCTCCGAGCTAATCACCAGATCCGCCCTGCTTGATCCTCCGCGGGCTTCAGGCCCGTAGCTCTGCGTCTGGGTGACATAATAGCCATGGCCTATTGCCAGCCCGTAACCGAGCACCCGGCCGAGTGTGATGATGCCCTGTCCGCCCAGGCCGGAAAGACGAAGTTCAAAGCGCTGCAATGTCTGTAACTTTTTCATTTTTGCTCTCCCCGCAAGGAGGCCACCATGCTCTGGTATCTGTCTTCAAGGCCGGGATCGTCTTTTTTGACAAAGACACCGATGGGAAATTTGTCTTCCCGCTTTTCCGGAGGAAGTTCCTGATATTTTTCTATGTTCGTGCTCCGCTTTTTCAAATCTTCATACATCTGCACTGGATTTTTGAACTTATTCTTGCGTCCGTACTGCGTATGACAGGGAGAAAAGACTTCTACCAGCGAGAACCCCGGATTGGAAAAAGATTCCACCAGTAGTTTATCCATCAGCCCGACGTGAAAAGCCGTGGCACGGGCTACATAATTGGCGCCGGCGGACGATACCAACTTGGCTATGTCGAACTGGTTTTCAAGCTGCCCGAAAGGCGTTGTCATGGAAAAAGCACCCGGAGGGGTCGTTGAAGAACACTGCCCGCCCGTCATGCCGTAAATATTGTTGTTAAGGATGATGGTCTTTAAGCCGATGTTCCTGCGGGCGGCGTGAATAAGATGATTGCCGCCGATGGACAGCGCATCGCCGTCGCCCATGATCACGATGACCGTCAGGCGCGGATTGGACATTTTAATGCCAGTGGCAAAAGTCAAGGCCCGTCCATGGGTGGCATGCACCGTATTGAAATCCACGTACACGGCAAGGCGTCCGGAACAGCCGATGCCGGAAACCACAACCACCTCGTCCTTGGAAAGTCCCATGGTATGGACGCTGCGGATCAGAGAGCCGAGAAAAATACCATGCCCACAGCCCGGACACAGCACATGAGGAAACTTTTTGTTATGCCGCAAGTAATGATGGATCAATTGTGTTACTTCGGACATAGCTACACCTGCGTGATTTGTTTGAGGATCTGAGAAGGCGTTATGATCTGCCCGTCAACTCTGTTAATGGTACGCACCCGTGCTTTGCCATTGTTGACGCGTTTTACCTCGCGGGAGATCTGGCCCATATTCATTTCCGGCACAATCAGAACTTTGCAGTCTCTGGCCATGCGCTCGACAGGCGGTCGGGGGAAGGGAAACAAGGTTTTCAACGACAGCAGGCCGGCGTGTATCCCCTGCTCGCGCGCCTGGCGGATGGCAAGCTCTGCTGAACGGGCGACGCTTCCGTAAGCCACGACTCCGATATCCGCGTCGTCAAGCATCAGGCTGTCGTACAACATGATGTCTTTGTAAAAGTTATCGATCTTACGAAACTGGCGCAACAGGGCGGATTCAGCCTCGGCAGCCTTCTGCGTCGGATAGCCCATTTCGTCATGGGTCAATCCGGTATAATGCGAACGATAACCACCTCCGATGGGCGCCATGGGAGGAACCCCGCGCATGCTTTCCTCAAAGGGTTTGTACCAGTCCGGCGGCATGGAAGGAATTACGCGGTAATAAATTTCCAGCTGTTCAGGATCCGGTACGGTGTATTTTTCCCTGGTGTGAGCCGTTACCTCATCCAGAAGCAAAATCACGGGCGTACGGTATTTTTCGGCGAAATTAAAGGCCGTAATGGTCATTTCCAGACATTCCTGCACTGTGGACGCGGATAAAACGATGATGGCGTGATCGCCATGGGTGCCCCACCGCGCCTGCTGTACGTCCCCCTGGGCCGGACTGGTAGGAAGACCGGTGGATGGTCCGCCGCGCATGACATTGACCACAACCAGCGGCGATTCCACCATGCAGGCATAACCGATATGCTCCTGCATCAGTGAAAACCCCGGACCGGAGGTGGCTGTCATGGCTTTGCGTCCGGCAAGAGACGCGCCAATGACCGCTCCAAGCCCGGATATCTCATCCTCCATCTGCAGAAATACCCCGTCGGGAACATAGGGCAACCTTGTCGCCATGGCTTCCATGATTTCACTGGAAGGAGTTATGGGGTAGCCGGCATAAAACGTACAACCGGCCAGCAGGGCTCCCTCTACAACAGCTTCATTGCCCAAGCCAAACAGTTCCGTTGTTTTTTTCATGACTCTACTCATGACGAACCATTATGGAAGTTTTTTTGAGGTACGCCTGGAAGCTCTTCTTCCGCTTCCTTGGGCATTACTTTGATGGCAAAGTCCGGACAATGCAGTTCGCAAAAACCGCAATTGATGCACTCCTCCTCATGGACAACCCTGGATTTTCCGGTTTCGTCCAGTTCAAACACCTTAGACGGGCAAAAGCTGACGCATAACCCGCAGCCTTTGCACCAATCCGGGTAAATAAGAACTCTTGTCTTGCCCTTTCCCTTTGTTTTGTTTTCCATAGCACCAACCGAAAAGCTTATCGATTCGTCGTTTACGCGTCCGCCCCCAAGGTCCGGGACGGGGCATCTGCGAGGAAAACACAGAAGCCGAACTGGCTGCCGTTTCTGAAAAACTCCCCCGCAGGCGCTCGAGGCCCATAACCAATTTTACCCTAACATATCACAATGACACAAATAAACAACGCCGGAATCATGTGACTCAAAAATCACACGATTCCGGCGTAATCATTAAAAATACCGGACGGCAAAACAGAACAGCAGCACCTAGCAACTGTCATGCTCCAGCGAAAAAATCGCTACGCTCATTAGCGCTGTTTGTAGGACCGCATGTCAAATCTTGGAAAATCGTTTTTGGTCTCACCCTCAAAAATTGCGCCCAGCAACCGGCAAAGAGCGAACAACAGCACAAGAAGTCCAACTCCGCCGACAATCCATTCAACAAGGGTTAACTCTTCTAAGCTGATAAACATATGGCCTGTTACCCCACCTTTATCAAAATATTATTCCAAAAACGAAAGCGCATTATCCCTGAATAATGCAGCTGTTTCCTTATAGTTAAAAATTAGATGCCAGATCATTCAACAAATGTCTAGACTATCTATGGAATTTTTATATATTTTTTTCCTGAAATTTATTTTGCGAACAAATTATTTTCGTAATATTAGGTAACTACAATTCAGGCGGCATCTTTGCTGCATCTGGCAATCCATATAATCAATGCGTTGTTTCAACCAGTTGAAATCCATTTTGGATCTGCAACTGCAAAAAATACTCGAAGACAAATGATCTTAATCAATCTGCTGCTGGCTGCCGGCCTGACTCTTGGAGGGCTTTGTCCAAGCCAACCTTATGCCGAACTCGACAACAAAACCATTTGTCTCGAGTTGGCCAGATCGCCTGAACAAAAAACACGCGGCTTGATGTTTCGCAAAACACTCTGCGAAAACTGCGGCATGCTTTTCATCAATGAAAAAGAGGAAGTGGCCAGCTTCTGGATGCGCAACACACTTATTCCACTGGACATGGTCTTTGTGGATCAACACAATGTGGTGGTCGATATCCAACGGGCAACCCCCTGTCCGGGCCTGCCCTGTCCCTCGTATATTGGACGCGGAAAGGCGATGTATGTTCTGGAGGTCAAGCAAGGGACGTTCACCGACAGGGTGATCGGTAAAAAAATCAAATTGATGCTGCAATAGACACTACTTGATTTTGCCTGATAAAAACGCTTCGAGCTTTGCCTATTCTCTCACGGCCTCAAGCACAAAATCCATGGAATTCAATTTTTCGAGAGTCTCGTAAAGCTGTTTGGCATCGGTGGTTTCCACGGTGAAATGCAGCAGCGTCCGGCTATCCACATTGGACCTGAACTGTCCGGAATCAATATTCAACCCCTGATCAGCCAACAAGGTACTGATTTTCGCCAGCACGCCCCGAATATTTTTGCAGAGAATCCTGATTTTGGTGTGATAGCTTTCCTGTTCCAGTCCGTCCCAGGAAACCTGAATCAACCGTTCGGGCTCAAAGTTCTGCACATTGGGGCAATCACTGGTGTGTACGGTAAGTCCTCTGCCGTGGCTGATATACCCGATGATATTGTCCCCCATGACGGGATTGCAGCATTTGGCGAAGTGGATGAGAACATCGTCCACCCCTTCTATCTTAATTTTATCAGAGCCTTTGGTTCGCGGTGCCTCTGCCGCCTTTTCCTCCACCGGCTCGACTGCGACACTTTCCTGTGGAGCGTTCTTCTCCTCCTCGCGAAGTTGCAAACGCTTGAGAACCTTTTTAGGCGTCAGGCGGGAATACCCCACCGCGGACAACAGCTGATCCGAACTGCCGAAGGAAAACTCCTTGGCCAGTTCGTCAAACTTGTGTTCCTTAAAGGCCTTGGTAATGTTGATGCCCATTCGCCGGCCTTCTTTCTCAAGCAATTCCTTGGCCAGCGCGATGCTTCGGGAGCGTTCCTCATTACGTATGTAGTGATTGATCCGAGTCCGCGCCTTGGCGGTCTTGACAAATTTCAGCCAATCCCTGCTGGGCCTTCGATGCGCGTCGGTGATGATCTCAACGGTATCGCCATTGTGCAGTTCGCTGTTTAGTGTGACCAGGCGTCCGTTGACTTTTGCACCTGTGCAATGGTCTCCGATCTCCGTATGAATCAGATAGGCGAAGTCCACAGGCGTGGCCCCTTCGGGAAGTTCCTTGACCTGTCCGTTGGGAGTGAAGACATAGACTTCGTCCTTGAATAAATCAAAACGTAGCGAGCGGATAAATTCACGCGGATTGTCTTCCTGCTTTTGCCAGTCCACGATTTCGCGCAGCCAGCCAAAGGATCCGACGTCTTTATCCTTGACCCGGCCGCCCTCTTTGTAGAGCCAGTGAGCCGCCACGCCGTACTCAGCCACGCGATGCATTTCCATGGTACGGATCTGTATTTCAATGCGCTCCGCGTCCGGACCAATGACCGTAGTATGCAAACTCTGGTACATATTGGCCTTGGGCATGGAAATATAATCCTTAAACCGTCCGGGGATGGGTTTCCACATATTATGAACCAACCCAAGAACGGTGTAGCAATCCTTGACCGAATTGACGATGACACGAAAAGCGATCAGATCGAATATTTGTTCCAATGGCAGATTCTGCTGTTGCATCTTGCGATATACGCTCATCAGATGCTTATTCCGACCATGCACACGACCTTTGATGAGATTGTCTTCCAGCAGCTGCCGCAAAATGCCCGTGACTTTTTTTACATACTCGATCCCGACAGTCTGCCGCTTGGAAACACCTTCAAATAATTGAAAATATACATCCGGCCGGATGTACTTCAGCCCAAGGTCTTCCAATTCGGTTTTTATTCGGTGCAAACCAAGCCTGTTGGCCAGCGGCGCATAGATGTCGATAGTTTCCTGGCTGATCAGCTTTTGCTTGTATTGCGGCATGAATTCCAGTGTCCGCATATTATGCAGCCTGTCTGCCAGTTTGACGATCAGAACACTAATGTTCTCCGCCATTGCCAGAATCATTTTTCGGATGCTTTCAGCCTGGGCGTCTTCCTTGGACTCAAAACTCATTTTGCCGAGTTTGGTAACGCCGTCCACAATATCGGCGACTTCTTCGCCGAAAAGGGAATCTACCTCTTCAATGGAAATCTTCGTATCTTCCACCGTATCATGCAGCAATCCCGCGACGATGGTGTCCTCGTCCATTTTCATATCCGCTAGGATATTGGCTACTTCCAAAGGATGCGAAAGATATGGCTCGCCGGAGCGCCTGGTCTGTCCGGCATGGGCGCTGGCGGAAAAAACATAGGCTTTCTGAATCAGGGCAATGCCTTCCTGAGGCATATATCCCTGAACTTTTTCAATTATTTCACTGATACGTATCATCGTGTTTCTTTTTCCATGGGAGTTACCGTTGAAAACGCTGCGCGTCCTTGGGCACCCACCAATCTGTCAAATTATATGTAATTCCTTGAGGAGCCAGCTTGATCCCTTGGAAACGGGCCTGCACAATAGGCAATGCATACGGCACAGCCAAAAAACAGTAGGGCTGGTCCCGGTGAAGTATTTCCTGTAACCTGTAATAGATGCGCTTGCGATCGTCCTGATTGACCGTGCCCCGCCCCCGCTCCAGCAAGGCGTCCACTTCCTCGTTGGCGTATCCAATGAAGTTCAGCATTCCTGGTGCGGTTTTTGAGGAATGCCATACGTCATAAATATCAGGATCCTGCAAAATATTCCAGCCCAGGATAACGGCTTCAAAACGCTTTTTATCAATAAATTCTTTGAGAAAAGCAGCCCATTCCACGGTACGTATGGTCACTTTCACGCCGATTTTCTGTAAATTGCTTTGAATAATTGTCGCAATTTTAATGCGCTGCGTATTGCCCTGGTTGGTCATCAAGGTAAATTCAAAGGGCTTACCCCCTTTATCCAATACGCCGTCATCGTCCGTATCTTTCCATCCTGCATCGGCCAGCAGCTGCTTTGCCGTTTCCGGATCATAACCGTAATCCGTAATCTCATCGTCATAGACCCATGTTCCCGGTTTATAAGGCCCTATCACCGGCATCCCAAGGCCCATCAGCGCTCCTTTGACCACTTCATCCTTGTTTACGGCATAGGCAAAAGCTTGCCGCACCCGTACATCGGAAAATTTAGGGTCCTGCAGATTATACCCCATATAAAGATAGGAAAAAGATAAAAACTTAAATTTATGATACTCCCGATCCCATTTTTTTTCTTTGGTCTGGTAGAGATACTGCACAGGTGAAAGCTCCATCATGTCCACATGGCCTGCTTTCAATTCAAGAAACATAGTTGAAAGATCTGGAATAACCCTGTAAATAATCTCATCAAGATGCGGGCGGCCTTCGAAGTAGTTTTCGCGGGCACTAAGAACAATTCGCCTGCCGGCGCTCCATTCCGTTAATTTAAAGGGACCAGCGCTCAAAGGTTCGCGAGCAAGCTTGGTCTTGAGCAAGTTCTGATTTTCCAGCGCATGCTTGGGCAAAATGCCGTTCATCCAGGTGACAAGCGACCGCGCCATAGGCTTATCATAGTGAACTTCAAAGGAATAACGGTCAAGAACCTTGAATTCTTTGACCAGGAGAAAATCTTCAGCATAAGCGGTAGGGGTCTTCGGGTTGATCATCAGTTTGTAGGTGAATTCCACATCAGCTGATGTTAATTCGACACCATCGTCCCACTTTATGCCTTCCTTAAGTTTAAAGCGAAGTATTTTGCCGTTTTCAAGAACTTCGTATCGTTCAGCAGCCCAGGGAACGATCTTTAAATTTTTATCGTATTTCAACGGCGCTACATAGAGGAGATCCGCAATTTCATGTGAGGTCTGGTCGGTCGCCAGAGGATAGATGAAATTTGTGGCGTCACCAATGATTCCTTTCACCAGGCGGCCGCCGTACACCGGAGAGCCCACTGGATTCGTTGCATCTGAACCGGATTCGCTGAGAACAATAGGATCGCCGTCGTCTTCCTGGGCGTCTTGTTGACTTTGCCCGCAAGCAGTCAAAAGAAAGAGAATTACTACCGCAACACAAAAAAAGTTTAAGGATGCCTTCATATTTTTACCACCTATTGCCATAATTTTCATTTCCAGTATGATGAAAATAATTTTCGGATTTAGAATCGACGGACTATGAATCAAGCCCATGAAAAAGCCAAGCCGCTTGATAAAATCTAAAAATTTGATTAACTAGTAAATTCCACAAGACTGCCGCCGTCACCTCTCAAGAGATGACGAGCTTGAAAAGGAGTAATGAAAACATCATGGAAAAAGGCGATGAAAGCAAGGTAAAATCCCTGCTTCAGCATTTCGTCGCAGACTCCATTCCTGAATACATACTCGATGGTGCGCAGTATATAATCAGCAATGCGGGAGTTCAAAAACTCAGTCTGAAAAAAGGCGAAAAAATATGGGAAGTTGAAGCCAACATTCAGGCTGAGGATTTCCAAATTTACTCCCCGGAAATTTCTATCACTCTTCCGGACAACAACATTTCTTTTAATTGCAATTGTCCTGATATTTTTTCCGGAGTATGCAGGCATGTTGGAGCCACTGCGTTAAAACTGCTGTCTTCTCTGGAATCCACTCCCAAAGAGGAATCCAGCGCTCCAAAAACCGACTGGCATCAGACCTTCCGGTCTTTTTTTGCTACCGAGCCGGAACCCGAGCCAGGACGGCACTATCTGGTGTTCAACTTTTTCCCGGAACCAGGGCGATTCCAGGTTGCTTTTTTTCGCGCCAGGCAAAACAAATCCGGATTGTCCACAGTCAAAAACCCGATTACGCTTGAGCAGATCATTCGCAATCCGGACTGGGTTGAACTGTCTCCGGAACTTATTTCCGTCTGCCAGCAGATTGAAAAGTACATCGGATATGAAGGACACCGTATTGAGGTTCCGGACGGGTTGTTGACCTGGTTTTTCCGGGCTATAGCCAATGAATACTACCTGTTCTGGCAAGATACGGAAAACCCCTGCCGTATTGAAACCAAGACCATGCGACTGATGCTCAAGCCACAGCTTGGCTCGGATGGCCTCTCTTTCGACGTTATGCTCGGGCGGGAAGGAAAGCCCCCCTTCTCCATCCTCAAGAATGAAACATTTTTCTACGGGCAGCTCCCGCTCTGGGTATGTTGGAATAAAAGCTTTTACCCCGTACAAACGGGCCTTTCTCCCAAGCTGATCCAGGAGCTGGTAAAATCACCGCCGCTGATCAGCCAGGAGGAAATCTCCGAATTTCTCGACCGGGTCTGGACCAAGCTCCCGGCCTCGGACCTGGTGGACCAGGAAGCTTTTCTCGAACACATGAAGCCCATCTTTGCCGAGGCAAAGTACAATCCCAAGCTCTTTCTGGATGAAGAAGGCAGCCTGCTCACCCTGCAGATTGAAAACGTTTATGAAACCCAGCACGGAGAGTACAGCCTTCCAGGTCCCAACCCGGATTTGCAGACCGGCAGTTACCAGTACAACGGCAAATCTTTTCTGATACGCCGTTCGCAGGCGGAAGAAGCACAGCTTACGCATGAGCTGCAGGATATGAATTTCCAGCCGCGCAGCAATTCTATCTGGTTTCTCGAACCGGAAGAAGCCATCACCTTCCTTTTGGACGCCTACCCGAAGCTGGTGGAAACGTATCGTATTTATGGTGAAAAGAATCTCACCCGTTACAAGGTTCGTCTCTCGCAGCCCAACATTGTGGCCAAGCTTGAAAGCAAAGAAGACGACAAATGGTTCAATCTGGACCTTGCCGTTGAATACGACGACCAGCGGGTACCCATTGAAAAAATCTGGAAAGCATGGACCCAGAAAAAACGCTATGTGCAGCTCAAGGATGGATCCTATACGAGCCTGCCGGAAAGCTGGCTGGAAAAACTCGGCCATAAGCTGCGCGCTTTGGGATTTGATCCGGAAAAACCCCCCAGGAAAAAATTCAAGCAGTACGAAGCCCCGGTTCTCGACAAAATCCTTGAGGATCTGCCTGAAGTCACGACGGATTCTTTCTGGAATAAATTGCGGACCAATATCCACAATTTCACACAAATCACCCAGGTTACCCAGCCAAAAACCCTCAACGCCACCCTGCGCCCCTATCAGCTGCAGGGCATGAGCTTTCTGAACTTTCTGCGGGAGTATGGCTTCGGCGGCATCCTGGCCGATGAAATGGGCCTTGGAAAAACCATCCAGACCCTCTCATTTATCCAGTATTTACATGACCAGAATATCGATGGTCCCACGCTGATTGTGGTGCCAACTTCTGTTCTGCCCAACTGGGAACGTGAAGCAAGCAAATTCGTTCCCTCGCTCAAACTGTTGACCATCTACGGTACGCGCCGCGAAAACATGTTTAAGAAAATTAAGGATTCCAACATAATCCTTACGACATACGCTTTGCTTCGCCGCGACCTGGAAGAACTGCAGAAGTACGAATTCAATGCCATCATTCTGGACGAAGCCCAGAATATCAAAAACCCCAATACGATCACCGCGCGTTCCGTTCGCAAGCTGGCATCAAAGCTCCGTATCTGTCTGTCCGGTACGCCCATTGAAAACAATTTGTTCGAACTCTGGTCGCTGTTCGAATTTCTGATGCCTGGATTCCTTGGCTCGCAGCACTCCTTTCAACGCGGCATAGTAAAGCCTATCAAGGACGGAGACGAAGAAACCCTGTCTTATCTGCGTACGCGGGTTAAACCCTTCATCCTTCGCCGCTCAAAAAGCGAAGTGGCCAAGGATCTGCCGCCGAAGATCGAGAGCGTTTTCTATTGCTCGCTGGCTGAGGAACAGATGGATTTGTACGCTGCTCTTGCCAAGAAGCTCAAGGAGCAGGTTATGCAGACCGTGGACGAAAAAGGCCTTGCAAAAAGCCAGATGTCCATCCTCGACGCACTTCTCAAGCTTCGCCAGATCTGCTGCCACCCGCGCCTGCTCAAGCTCGACATGCCCGGCGTGAGCACCAACCTGCCCTCGGGCAAATTTGACGCCTTCAAAGACATGATTTCGGACATCATCGACGAAGGTCACAAGGTTCTGGTGTTCTCGCAGTTCGTGCAAATGCTGCACATCATCCGCTCCTGGCTGATCATCAGCGAAAAACCCTTTGCCTACCTTGATGGTTCGAGCAAAGACCGCTTCGACCAGGTCGACCGCTTCAATAATGATCCGGATATTCCCATTTTCCTGATTTCCTTGAAAGCTGGCGGTACGGGTCTGAACCTGACAAGCGCGGACTACGTCATCCATTATGACCCCTGGTGGAACCCGGCAGTAGAAAGTCAGGCCACTGACCGTACGCACCGTATCGGCCAGACCAGACAGGTATTTTCGTACAAAATGATCTGTCAGAATACTGTGGAAGAAAAGATACTCAAGCTGCAGGATATGAAAAAAGATGTGGCAGAGGCCATCATCCCCGGCCAGGACGCCTGGAAATCCCTGACGCGCGACGACCTCGAACATCTCTTCGACGTCTAACCAGACACATCTGATCGCCAACGCTGTGGCGGACCGAACTTCGGAATGCCACAGCGAATTCTATCCTTATGAAAGGGTCTGATACCAGTCAACAAGAGGCAATATGCACCTGGAGGCATTCCAGGTTTGCTCCATAAATGCTCTGCTGGCAGTCCCGATGGCCTGGCGCTCGTCCGGATCATGCATCAACCGACGCAGCGCCGCAGTCAGTTCGCCCCCGTCACGCGCCAGAATCCAGGGCACAGATTCGCATCCGAAATAGCCGCAGATCTTGTCAATGTTCCAGTCATCCACCCCGGCTATGGTTGGTTTCCCCTGGCTCAAACTTTCCAGCGAGCTCATGCCGAAGTACCCCTGCATGTGGTCGAACAGCACGTCGCAACGCTGTTTGCGCCGCAAACAATCCGCATAGAGCGTATTCTCGATCTGATCCAGCTGATATTGCCGATCCGGCTCTTCAGCGTTCAGGCGGGATACTATTTCAACCAGCTCGTCCGTATTTTTCAAGTCTTTGCGGGTAGGCGAATGGGCGATACGCAATACCCCTTCCAGAGGGGGCAAGGGGTCTTCCGGAGGCATGAACAACGGGTTATCCGTGGGCACGAAATTTGGCTGCCAGCGCGCCCCAGGAAGCATACGCAGCAGGTCCGGCGTACTTACCAGCAGATTTTCCCGGCCCAAATCCCGGTATTTTTTCTGGTACTTTTCAGGATTGCCTCGAAAATCCGGATGGCCGTGGTGATGATGTACCAACACCTGATTTTTGAAAAAATCTTTGACGACATATGGCCCCAATGCCAGATTTTCATCCGACACCATATGAAAATGCCACAGGTCACTGGTGGCCAGGACGTCCGCAAGTTCTTCCAGCCCTTGTTCGTCCAGAGCGGGAACGTGCAAATCTTTCTCAAAGGCAAAATTGTAGCGGTATTCCGTGGTAATCAGGCGGCAGGCATGCTCTGTCAGGCTATTGATGGCGTTCGCCATCTGAATACCTACCCCTGCCGGATCATTCACAGTAATCATTGCAATCCGCATACAGTTCACCTGGCTATTCAATCTCCGTGCAAGAAGACACGTTCCCGTATAGGAAACGTGTCCCCTGTCACAAAATACGTTTTGGAAAATTACAGCGAATTAGTTAAGCAGCTCGCCGAGGTTTTCGCAATCAGCAACCTCTTCGGGAGCCAGACACTCCCAGGTCAACTGCTGTTCGTAACTGACTCCGGAGCAAAGCCGCGCGCCTACGACTTCATCCCAATGAACCGGCGACACTCCGGTACCCGGACATTTGACGGTCAGATCCGCCTCAGTGAGAATATGCCCGGCAGGAAGATCTCTCGTAAAAACAATGCTTTTACGTAACTTAGACGCCGCTTTTTCTTCCCCTTCAAAAATGACCTTATTCGTTACGCGGCAGGCAAGTTCGGCTTCCCGTACCATGGATACGAGTTGTTTCAACTCGGCCGGTTCCAGCGAAACCTTATGGTCCGTTCCCCGCATGGATTTATCCAGGGTAAAATGGCGTTCTATGACGCATGCGCCCAGAACAGCTGCGGCCAGACTCGGACCGATTCCCAATTCGTGGCCCGAATAGCCCACAGGCAATTCATAGCGGTCTTTGAGCCGTTTCATCACCGGCAACGCCAACTGGTCATCCGGACACGGATACGTACTGTTGCAATGAAGCAAAATGATTTTTTCATGATAACGCCGCAGCTCGTTCACCGCCGTATCGATATCACCCCAATCACTCATGCCGGTGGAAAGGATAATCGGCAGATTGCTCGCCGCACTACGTCGCAGCATGGGAATGTTCACAAGGTCCGCCGAACAGATTTTGAGCAGCTCCACATCAAGTTCGAACATCTGTTCCAGACTGACAAAATCCCAGGCGGAAGCAAAGAAAACGAGCCCCAACGAATCGGCCAACGCCTTGCAATCGGCCATCTCTTCAATGCTCAACTCAAGTTTGTTGCGATGTTCGCCATAAGTCGGAGCAAAACTGTTGGGACCACCATAAGGAGCTTCACGACCTGCGCGCGTGAACAAAGCGTCCATATCCCGTTTTTGAAATTTGACTGCCTGGGCACCAGCTTCAGCCGCGGCAATGACCATTTCCTTGGCCAGAGCTATTTCGCCCTGATGATTGTTGCCTATTTCAGCGACAATAAAACAGGGATGGCCATGGCCGATTACTCTGCCGGAATTGAGTTGGATTGTGTCTTTATGTTTCATAATCGCATTATCTCCATTCCTTTTTGCAAACAGAGCGGCTCAATCTGGGCATGAATTTCTTCCTGCCGCGCATACGAGGTTATCAGTACCGCCTGACAGGTGATAGTCTCCAGCACCTGCGGTGGTGAAATGATATACCCGTGGAGCCGTTTTCCCTGCTTTATGGGATCATTATCCAACAGGGCCACTACCTCGAGTGACGTATGAGACATCGCGCCTAAAACCACCTCGCAGGTATCCGACGCGCCGAACAGCACGCATTTTTCCACTCTTTTTCCCTGCAAAATTTTCAACTTGGCTGCGATCTGGTCTTTCAAAGCCGCGTATATCTGAATCGCTTCCGTAGAACAGCCGGAAAACAGCACTTGTCGCTTTCGCTCACCTTTGGCGGTCAGTACGTAGCGGTAACTTTTTCCGTTTATTGCCTCGTATTCAATAAGATGGTCGTCCTGGAGTTCCTTGAGATACTGATTGACCATTGCCCCGCTGAGTCTGAGCCGGCGGCCGAGTTCCGACTGCGAAAGCTCGTTTTCCAGCGACAAGGATTCCAGAATCGCCAAAACACGCGCGTCTTTGCTCGGTTTGAAGTATCGCTTCTGTAAAGGAAGCATGATCAAGTCCTTTATTTAGTAAACGAACGATAGACAGTTCCAAAGCCGCTAAACACGTAACTCGCAGCAGCTTGCCTCGTATTATTCATTCGGCGACTAAATATCTTTTCGTCAGTTTCAGGTCCGAGCTTTAGTTCTGCGTCAAAAAAAGGAACATCTCTCCACCTGGGTAAAGCTCTAGCAAAAATCATGTCAAAATTACATAGAAAATCCGTAATTACCCATAAATTATTTTGTAAAATGTAAAATGACCGGAATGGGACAGTGCCTTAAAAACTTTCGGGCACTGATTCAAAAACTGAAAGACGTGTAACAGGCTAAAAAAATGACTTAAATTTAAAGAGCTCCGGATATCAGCTCTTGAAAAATAGCTTCCGACAAAAGGAAAAAACGTTCCGAACTGTGATGATCCTGAGCATCTCTATACGCTGTTGCAGCGATGCCTCCCACATCGGCAGTGGAAACGCCAAAATCCCGAAGCGTTGGGCACGAAAAAAAATCGTTCAGTGTGTTGAATGATTGCAAAGAGGATGCAGGCTGCAATGCGCCCTCCAGGTTGCGCTCCAAAAGAGAGGCCGCATGTGGAGAATGCTTTGTAACGAACTGCAGCCACACGGGGAGCAAAGACGCCACTGCCAGTCCATGCGGAATACGGGGAAAATGAGCGCCCAGAGCATGCGCGGCCAGGTGCAATACCCAGTTACCGCCCCCCAGACCGGCCCCGGCAGTGCCGTTCAAAGCCAGAATGGAAGCCCAGGCCAGAGAGGCGCGCGCGGTATACGCTTCCGGATCCTGCTGCAGGGTACGCAGCGCGTTCAGCACACTGCGCATCAACCCCGCGCAAAGAGATAAGGACACCTCACAGGGCTGCGGATCCAGAGCACCGGAAAGATAATGCTCCAAACAATGTGCAAACGCGTCCATGCCACCAGCCAGAGTCTGGAGCCAGGGAAGGCCATATTGCGTACGGGGATCCACAAAAGCAGCCTGGGGCCAGAGTCCAGGTCCTTTGACTCCCCGTTTACGCCGTACTGACGGATTACTGACAATGGCCGAGCAGCTTGCTTCTGTTCCTGCGCCGGAACAGGTGCAGACGGCATACAAAGGCAGAGCCTCGAGAATATCATTCTGCTCATCAACCATGTCCCAAATATTTGTTTTAGCCTGCAAAGAAGCGGCTGCAAGCTTTGTTGTGTCAATAACGCTTCCGCCGCCCACAGCCAGCAAGGCATCCGCGTTGAACGTACGCGCAGCATCCCGCACGCCAAGGACATGTTTGCAATCCGGATTGGGGGTTATGCCCCAATATTCGGTCCAGAATATATCGTTTTTTTCGAGAGAAGCGGTGACGGCCTCATAGACTCCGTTGGAACGGATGGAACCTTGCCCGGCTACCAGGACGACGCGCGCATGCTGGGCCATAAACAGGACCCTGCCGATGCGGGAAAGAACTTTTTTACCCAGAAAAATACGTGTAGGAAAATCAAAGGTAATATTCTGCATGTAAAAACACGTAACACCTTATAATTCCAACGCGTTATGCTGTTTCTAATGACCACTTAATGCATTCGCCGCTCTACTTTTCGAATCATGTCTTTGGCGCTTCGAACCAAAGAACTGGGCACATCTTCTTTTTCAGAATACTCAACACTTTTTTTCAACGCATCCAATCCAGTTTTATACTGAGCCAAACCAATGTAGCAAATTCCCATCCTGTAATACAAAGAAAATCTGTCTTTATAAAGATGATTTGTCTTTTTTGGTGGAACAGCCACTAGCCTGCTCAGCATTGTAAGAGCATCCTTGTAACGCTTTCTATCCAGCAAAACCTGGGACGCCATCAGATAACCGTCTGCAAAGTCTTTATCAATCTTGGTGGATCTGTTTGCATAATAATATGCACCTTCCATATCCTTCAAGAGAAAGCTTACATAGGAAGCATAGAAATAGGCATCCGTGCTGAATCTATCATACTCGATGGCCTCGCGAAATGACGTCAGGGCATCATCATAGCGTTTCTGAGCCTGCAAGGCCAACCCTTTATTAATCGACTCAATACATTTCTCTTTATCAGTATTGTCGATTGATTCATCAGGACTTGGAGAAAAGTAGGAGCAAGAAGAAAACATAATAACCACTAAAAAAAGCGTTGTAATCAAATAATAGTTCTTTTTCAGCATACCAAATATCCTTCAAGCAAACTTAACCGAGTAGCAATTTGATGTCAATTTTCCCATATTTGAATATCCTCCATGCAACAATCAGCCCTGCCAACTCTTTTTGCAGAATTTTATTGGCTCGTTTAGCCTCTTAAAGAGGAAGAAATGGAGAGGAAACAGCAGTCTTGCGGGGTAATGCAAAGCACAAAAAAATAGAGGAGACCATCAAGAAAATGTATCTGGTCATTTCAAAAAAGCGTGAAACAGCGATCAGAAACGTTCACCTATCCGTATGTGCCTTCACCGGATGCTGCACGCCGAAGCAATGTCTCCGGCGACAGACGCTACTCTATGGACTGAACGATTTCCCGCATGGCCCGTATGGCTGCATCAATCTGTTCGGGTGTATTTTGACTTCCCAGGCTGAACCGGACGGATCCTTGCGGCGCAGTGCCCAGACTTTCGTGCACCAGAGGCGCGCAGTGCAATCCCGTACGGACGGCAATCTCGAAATCACCATCCAGAATGGCGCCGACGTCCGCCGCAACCATGCCCTCGAGCGTACAACTGAGCAGCGGCACCTGACGTTCCATGTCCCGGCCGCCATAAACAGTAATGCCGGACAAAGCACTTAAACCGTCATACAGGCGCCGCAGCAGCCCCATTTCATGAGCCAGGCGGCGCTGCTGTTCCTTCAGCGTCAATTCGCGCAGACACGCATGCAAGGCCAGTATGCCGAGCATATTCTGCGTACCGGATTCCAAACGGGCCGGATACTCGTCCGGCTGGAACAAATTTTTCGAGTCCACGCCCGTACCGCCGAAACGTGAGGGTTGCAGGTCCAAGTCCGGTGCTAGCACCAGGGCACCTATGCCAGTGGGCCCGCCAAGACTTTTATGTCCGGTGAACGCCAAAGCGGAAATATTCGCCGCCTGCATGTCGATGGGGATCACTCCGGCACTCTGGGATGCGTCCACGCACAGAGCCACCTTCTGCCCCTGGCGTTTGCGCAGCATGTCGCCTATCTCTTCCACGGGCTGCACCGTTCCCAGCACATTGGACGCATGGGTCATGACGACTGCTGTGCTGTCCGTCCGCAGGCCTTCCCGTACGGCCAGGGGGTCAAGATAGCCCTGCGTATCGAATGCCAGCAAATCAAAATCCAGCCCGCCTTTGCGGCGCATATGGTGCAGCGGTCGAAGCACCGAATTGTGCTCCAGACGGGTACTCAGGACATGAGCGCCCTCCCCCGCTAGCCCTTGAATGAGCGTATTGAGTGCATCCGTCGCATTAGCTGCGAAAATGACCCTGCTGTCCGCAGGCGCGCCGAAAAAATCTGCGATGGCCCGACGGGCTCCTGACACCAGCGCTTCCGCTTCCACGGCCCTGTCATACCCACCGCGACCGGGAGATGCGCCCAAAGTCAGATATTGTTCCAGGGCCTGACGCAAGGCTGCTTCATTTTTGGGAAAAGATGTTGCGGCGTTGTCTAGATATATCATTGGCAGGTTTTGGGGTTGGGCAATCCGCAGAGACGCCGGGCGCCGTTTTTAAGACCGCCGGGAAACAAACGCTCCATGGCCAGTACGCTCATTCCCGTGGCCGCTTTGAGATCTTTGTTGAGCGGAGCGCGTCCGTTATACGCGTAAAAATCACGATACGCGTACAAGACACGCCAGTGCTCCTCCTGCATATCCGGCAGCCCGCTTTCCGCGGCCAGCACCCTGCAGGCGTCTTCACTCCATTGCGTGTCATCCATGAAATAGCCTTCCTCATCAAAGGCGATCTCTTGCCCTCCCAATTGACGGATACGCGTGTTGGATGCTGCAGGTTCTGTCTCGGTCATTGCTTTCACTGTATCGTTATTTTGTATCATCCCGAACGTACCGGGAAGCTACCACGATCCGCCATTGGCAGGAAGACTCTAAATACGATGTTTCCTGCAACAACTGTAGCTGAAGAATACGAACTTAAATGATGTCATCATACTGGTAACTGAGAGGATGCCCGCAAGATTCAGGGGACGGCAGGCCGGCACCCTCTCAGCAGTAACGTAGGTCCAAGGAGTGGAACGTTTTACCTTATTTCAAGTCTATTTTTTCATTGCCGCCAGTACTTTGTCCGGTGTGGCCGGCAAGTCGATAACCCAGGCGCCGGTTGCATTGAATATCGCGTTGATAACTGCGGGAGCCGTGGGAACCATGCACATTTCGCCGATGCCCGTTGCCTTGAGCGGCCCTTGAGGACGCGGCGTTTCCTGAATGATGGTTTCCATGTCGAAGCTGGTAGCCATGGTCGGGAACTTGAACGTGGCCCAGTCTTTGGTCTGACCCGCGACATATTCCTCGCGAAGAGCCCAGCCCACACCCATATCGATACCGCCGTCAAGCTGCCCCGTCAGGTTCTGCGGATGAATCAAGGTTCCCGCGTCAACGGCCGTGGTCATTTTCAACATACGTACTTTTCCGGTTTCAACCTCCACCTCGAGTTCCGCAAGCTGCACCGCATGCACCTGAGACTCGAACGAGGGTCCCTGTCCGGTCTTCGGATCCAAAGGACCGACTTCGGTTTTCTTACGGCCCAGGTAGCGGACAGGACGTCCAGCGGCCTTGAGTTCTTCACCTGTGGCGGCGCCCGTTTCATCCATGGCGGCCTTGAGCTGTTCCAGGCCATTGATAAGCGCGTTGCCTATCATATAGGTGATCCGGCTGCCTGCCGCGGCGCCGCTGGCAGCGGTGAATTCGGTGCTGCGGGTGTTGATGCGGATACGATCCAGGGGCATGCCCATGTACGCGCCGGTCAATTGCAGCAGCATGGACTCGTTGCCCTCGCCCGGATCCGCGGCTGCGGCATAGACGGAGACTCCACCGTCGTCATCCAGTTCTACGGCCGCCACCGCATTGTCATTGGGACCGCCGATGCCGAAGGCACCCGTACCGATTCCAACGCCGCGCAGAACTTTATCCGTACTGGCTGCTTTGGCTTCCGCCACTGCCCGTTCGTAATGCGGACGCATTTTTTCCATCAGTTCGGGGAAAGGCCACTCAGTTACCACGCCGCCAATGGATTTGGTCTGGCCGGGCTGCAGCGAGTTAATGAGACGGAACTCAAAAGGATCCATACCGATTTTATCGGCCAGCATTTCCATGGCGCATTCCAGCGCGTAGTTGGCCTGCGGAGCACCTGCGCCGCGAGCCGCGCTACCCCACGGATTATTGGTGTAAACCAGCTTGCCGTGTGCCTTGACGTTGGGGATGTTGTACGAACCGGAAAGCATCTGCATGGCGCGGTACACGACAACATGCCCGATGGAGTAATAAGCGCCGTTGTCGGCCACGAAATCATTGCAATAAGCCGTAAGTTTGCCGTCTTTATCGGCGGCCAGCTTCACATCCATAGTAAATGCGTGGCGCTTGGATGCCTGAAGCATGCTTTCATGCAGGCTGGGGATATAACGTACGGCCTGCTGAAAGTGGACAGCGGCCGCGGCGGCAATGCCTTCGGAAATGACATCAATACGGATACCGAACTGGCCACCGGAAAAGGGCTCAATATAGGCCATATTTTCCCAGGCAACGGCTTCCTGCAGCATCTTCATATGGTAATGAATGTTGATACTGCGGCTGATCATCACCAGTTTGGGCTGGTCGGCGTCCGGATCTTCTTCAAAATAGGCTACCGCGACTTCAGGCTCCAACGGAGCCTGGTGGTTGGTTTGAGTAGTGAAGCGGGCTTCAATGACAGCGGTGGAATCTTTCAAAGCAGCGTCCGCGTCCCCTTTGATCTGGGGCTGCTCATAACAAAGATTTTCCCTGTCCGGATGTACGCGCAGCTGACCGTCTTCCATGGCCTGGAAAGGATTCTTCAAAATCGGCAGATCTTCCAGTTCCAGTTCAATGGCTTCCAGAGCGGCTTCGGCCTGGGCTTTGGTGCTGGCGCCCACAATACAAATCGGATCGCCGATGTAATGGACCTTGTCGCTGCACAACACGGGGCGGTCGTCCTGCAGATATTTAAGAATGTTGGTTCCTTTGATGTCTGCGGCGGTTACTACGCCTGCCACGCCGGGCATGGCTTCCGCTTTGGAAGTATCCAGTTTGACGATACGCGCATGAGGCACTGTGCTGCGCAGTACGGCAAGCTCAAGAGCATCGGGAATAAGTACGTCCGCAGTGAAATGCGCCGTACCGCAGGCTTTGTCCATGGAAGAGCGCCTCGGATGGGACACGCCGAGAGCAGGTGCATCCGGTCCGGGAGTCATGCTCTCCGGAGTTGCCTCTCCACGCAGAAATTTGGCGGCAAGCTGTACGGCTTCGATAATTTTTACATAGCCGGTACAGCGGCAAAGATTGCGGCGCAGGGCTTTTTTAATCTCTTCAGGACTCGGATCCGGATTGACGTCGAGCAATGCCTTGGTGGCCATGATCATACCCGGCGTACAGAATCCGCATTGGATGGCACCGGACAAAACAAAAGCCTGCTGAATAAGATGCGGATTCTCCGGAGTACCCAGCCCTTCGACCGTTATAACCTTGGCGCCGTCCAGATCCTTGACTTTGGTCAGGCAGGAAAAGGCTGTTTTACCATTGATGATCACCATACAGGCGCCGCACTGACCTTTACGGTCACAGGACTGCTTTGCGCCGGTCAGCTGCAGATCCTTGCGCAACAAATCCAGCAACACTTTGGTATCATCGGTGACGACCTGCCGGGTCAGGCCGTTAATGGTGATATTCACACGTTTCATCAGCAGACTCCTTCAAGCTATTGGTTCGTACGAAGATAAGGAAGAATCAGAGGACAAGCGGCTCGTGGCTGAAAAATGCTTCCTCCTGATAAATTCTGGCCAACAAAAGCTGAAATACTCGGTCACTTTTTCACGCGTTACGAACAATAAACACATTCGACACGCTGCACCAACTTCAAATAACGAAACGGAACTGATTGTTCAGGCAATTCAGGCCTTGCACTGATTACTGGCAGTACAAAAAACCGTCTCTCCCTATAGATCAGATAAAGCTGCACCAGCATTCTATCCGACGTGGGATTGAGAATGAAGCAAAAGCAGACGGAGCCTGTGTGACTTGTTAAAACAAAAAATGTGCCGCTGATGAACTTAAAAGAATGCTGCTATTTTAGCATATTTTTCCATAAAAAAAACAAATCGTTAGACAGAATCCTACAAAAGAAACCAACAAATAACCTGATCCATTAAAACGGACAAATCGATGCTCATATGCATCGCATTGTTGTAAAAAAATAAATAATCGAAATTTAGAAAGAAATATAAGTAGGTTGGCCTACTGATGCCCTAATGCATCAATAGATGTTGTCACGCATCAGTATAAAATCGTGTTTAGCTGTAGGACAGCTAAACCTTTTTTCGACGTAAATTTAATGCCGCAATCCTCCATCAGCGGCAAGAAAAAATAAAGATCCAATACTATTTATCCAATTATTCTCATTAATTGAAGAAAGTTCATCTCAAAAATAGAGCTACCATTAAAATCACGCATACCCTGCACGTTGAATTACTTAACCTTGCGTGTGCCATCGTCGTTCGCCTTAAAGAAACGTATTATTGTAAGAGCTTACAAAAAGAGGAATCAGGATCTAAAGAACTCAATCAGACACTCCTGCACTGTTTAAAACGAGTTATTTCTCACGATTTCTTTTGTAAAATATCATCTTGCAGGCAGTCTTGTCCGAAAAATACTATTCCTATTCAAGAGGAAATACGACTAAACATATACTATGACAGCACCCTCTACCATAAAAAGTAATGTTGATGGAAAATCTTACTGTCCAAACAACCAACTGATAACATTATCAATAAAAAAATGTAAATATACTTGACTTTTTAAAGCAATAGTTCAATAATTAAAGTGAATACAGGCACAAAATTTAATAATTTCAGCGATTTTAAGAACTTTTACTTTATTCATCTGTGCTTGAGGTGTTATTTTACCAGTTGATTAACTGGTAAGTCACCGGACAGTCTGAGTTAATCAGACACCCTACCATATCTGGGTAAAGAGAAACGAAGCCCTGCATAATTTCTGTGAACCAACAGACTGGTTCTCAAAAATTTTGCAGGGCTATTTTTTTATACTGTGACTGGAATGGAGTACGATAGCCAAACCATTGGGCAGCAGTTATATCAACCTGTTTTTATGATTTTTTTCAATTATTTTTCACAATTTATTGTTCAAAGTTAAAATTTGGCAAGGAGGAAAGTTCCATAAAATTGCAAGCATTATAAATAATCCAGAAATTTAAAGTGCATATGCTATTCAATTGGGACAATTGAAAAAATACTACAACTGCAGAGTTTGCAACATGGGAATGGGCAGTATAGGGATACAGTGTTGCTAAATGATGTAACGGGCATCAGTGCTCGACTCTGCACAAAGTAACTGGAGATTGAGATCCAGTTGTAGATGTAAGGCGTGTTGTCGCATGCTAATCCGGCCTGATTTTCGTTTTTCTCTGGCTGAAACAACTTGTACGGGAGAAACTGGAATGAAAGAAAAATTCGTCATGGCTATGGATCAGGGTACCACGGGGTCGAGAACCATAATTTTTGATCGGTCTGGCAATATCGTTTCCGAAGTGAGCCAGGAATTCACGCAAATTTTTCCTAAACCGGGCTGGGTCGAACACGACCCCCTGGAAATCTGGGATTCACAAATTAACACCGCCAAAAAAGCTTTGGCGCACGCACGCCTTACAGCTGCAGACATTGTCTCAATCGGCATCACCAACCAGCGTGAAACAGCCGTCATCTGGGACAAAAAAACCGGCAAACCTGTTTATAACGCCATTGTCTGGGGAAGTCGCCAGTCCGCACCGCAAACGGAAAAACTTCTTGCTGCGGGCCTGCATGATACCATCCGATATAAAACAGGATTGGAAGTCGACGCGTATTTTTCCGGCACAAAGATCATGTGGATCCTGGAGAATGTTCCAGGAACACGCGAGCAGGCCGAGAAAGGCGAATTATTGTTCGGCAATATCGATGCCTGGCTGATGTGGAAACTGAGCGGCGGAAAAATTCACGCCACTGACTATTCAAATGCGGCAAGAACCATGTTGTTCAATATCCGCGAATTGCACTGGGACCAGGAACTCCTCGACAAACTGGAAATTCCCAACTCCTTGTTGCCGGAAGTCAAAAATTCGAGCGGCGAATTTGGTAAAACCGATCCTTCCATTTTCGGCGACAGTATTCCCATTGCCGGAGACGCTGGCGACCAGCATGCGGCTCTATTCGGACAGACCTGCTACCAGCCGGGCCTGGGCAAAAACACCTTCGGCACAGCCGGCGTGTTTATGGTCAACACCGGTACCGACGTCGTACTTAAAGACGGCCTTACAACCACCATCAGCTGGGGCTTGGACGGCAAGGTCGAATACGCGCTCGAAGGCGTCGTATTCACCGTCGGCGCGACTATCCAATGGTTGCGGGACGGCCTGGGCATCGTCAAACAATCCGCGGATACGGAATACTTCGCAAGTCAAGTAGAGGATACGGGCGGCGTATATCTGGTTCCGGCGTTCACCGGCCTCTGCGCTCCATATTGGGACATGTACGCCCGCGGCCTAATGATCGGCATCACCCGGGGCACCAGTTATAAACATGTCATCCGCGCGGGCATTGAGTCCATGGCGTTTCAAACCAAGGACATCATTGAAGCCGTTCGGGGCAAAGACGGCATCGATTTCAAAGAACTACGGGTTGACGGCGGCGCCGTGGAAAACAATCTGCTGTGCCAGTTCCAGGCCGACATCCTCGGCGTACCCATTGTACGGCCGAAAGTGACCGAGATGACCGCTCTTGGGGCTGCCTATCTCGCGGGATTAGGCGTCGGATTCTGGGAGGACAAGGATGAAATCGCCAGCCAGTGGGCCATCGACAAGGTGTATACCCCCACTATGTCTAAGGAAAGAGTGGAGGAATTGTATGACGGCTGGCAAAAAGCCGTAGATAGATCTCGTAATTGGGCCTGCCAGTAACTCAGGGAAGGAGTACTGCGCAAGCATCTTCGTTGCAGAAGAATACGATCGAAGGGAGCAAGAATAGATTCTTATTCTTGCTCCCGGTAAATCAGCAAGTTATGACAACAATAAAAATTTTATTTGAAAATTGACTTGACTTTTTTACGCAGTAATTTTATATTCTTTAAAAGTAGAGTATATATTTACTTTACGCTTCGGCAATGTAAATTCCATATCGGGCTAAGAGAAATGAAACCCCGTATTGATTTGCAGACCATATTGTTTGGTTTGCAAAATAATACGGGGTTTTTTTATGCCCTTTCAAAGGTGGAACAGACTTAATGCGTATTATTCATGGAATACACATTAAGTAATTTGAAAAATCACGTGAAGGGCATCTGTGTGCGGATGCCAGAACAAGGAGAAGTTTCATGAACAGATTCTACGATCCGATGATGGGCCCCCTGGTTGAAGGTATTGACCCGGAAAAATACGTTATCGCCACCTATATGGTTGGTGCCGATCCCAAGGAAGACATCATTGTTAAAGCCGGCAGCATCGCTGTTGAGCAGACCACCGGAAGCTGGGACGACGTTCCCGAAGAAACCGATGACGTTCGCGCCAATTATGCCGCAAAAGTTGTCGGAGTATATGCGGTTCCCGACTTCGAGCTGCAGGCCACGGTCCCCAAGGATACGGAGATGCGTTATTACGTACTGCGTCTCGCCTACCCCTGGGTCAATTTTTACGACAACATTCCTCTGATGCTGGGCACGGTTATCGGCAACATCTCCAGCCTGCCCTACCTGAAGCTTCTGGATCTCGATTTCCCCGCGTCCTTCGTTAAACAATTCAAGGGCCCGAAGTTCGGCATCAAAGGCATCCGCGATATTCTCGGCGTATATGACCGCCCCCTGCTCAACAACATGATCAAACCCTGTACGGGTTTCCCGCCAGAAGTCGGAGCAAAGCTTTGCTATGAAGCTGCAGCCGGCGGTGTGGACATCATTAAAGACGACGAACTGATCAGCAACCCGAGTTTTTCTCATATTGAAGACAGGGTGAAGCTGTACATGGAAGCCATAAAAAAAGCCGACAGCGAGAAAAAAGAAAAGACCCTTTACTCGGTGAATATCACCAGCGAAGTTGCCGACCTGACCAGCAATGCGCTGAAAGCCATCAAGGGCGGCGCTGAAATGCTGCTGGTGAACATCTTCGGCACGGGTCTCTCCGGCGTGCGCATGCTGGCTGAGAATCCTGAAATCAATGTTCCCATTATGGCCCATGTCTGCACCGTTGGTGCCGTCGCTTCTTCGCCTTACAGTGGAATTGCCTGGCCTCTGCTCACCAAACTCATACGCCTGGTCGGTGCGGATACCATGCTTCTCATGCCCCCCTACGGCAAATTCGACAATCTCAAGGAAAAATACATTCGTTCCGTCCAGACATGCACGAGCAAGTTTTACGACATCAAACCTGCCCTTCCGTTCCTTGGCGGCGGCTTGATTCAGGGCATGCTCCCAGAATTGCTGGATGATTGCGGGAACGACATGCTGATAGGCGTCGGCGCCGGAATCCATGCCCATCCCATGGGTCCCAAAGCCGGAGCCAAAGCCTTCAGACAGGCCATCACGGCAACAATGAACGGCGAATCCCTCCAGAAGGCTGCTGAAAAACATGAAGAACTCAAGGCCGCCCTGGTGAAATACGGCGTCGTTACTGCCGACAACGCGCAGAAAAAACTCTATGCCATTTAATCCATAACCACCCCTGGGGTTTCATGCGGGGGGCGCCCCGCATGAAACCTGAAACAGGTGCAGCACGCGGCTGACACCGCATTGGAACAACTCTTTTCTCGATTTGCGTTCAGGCCCGCAAACCCGCTGATCGGAGGCATTACGGATGGACAGGCATACGAAAGTACTAGTCATAGGCGGAGGCTGTGTAGGCACTGGGATTCTGTGGGATTTATCTCTGCGGGGAGTGGATGCGCTGCTGATCGAAAAAGAAGATCTGGCCGCGGGTGCGACAGGAAGATGTCATGGCCTGCTGCACAGCGGTGGGCGCTATGTTGTCAAAGACAAAATTTCGGCAAAGGAATGCGTTGAAGAAAATCATATCATCAAGCGTATTGCCGCCCACTGCGTGGAAGATACGGGAGGACTTTTCCTGCAGCTGAAAGCTGAAAACGATGAATATGGGGAGCAATGGATCCAGGCCTGTCGCGAACTGGACATGCCGGCGCAAGAATTGTCCCCTGCCGAGGTGTTTCGAATAGAACCTCGCATCTCCAGAAAATTGCGTCGTGCTTTCAAAACCGCGGATGCGTCAATAGACCCTTTCTGCCTGGCCCAGTCTCTTGCCAGATGTGCGCAGCGCAACGGCTCCGCTCTGAAAACCTACACACGAGTCAAAGGATTTATCTTTGATAATGCCGCCGTCGTCGGAGTGAAGGTCGAAGACATCGCAACGGGAAAAGAAGAAACCATCGGATGTGACCTGGTTATCAATGCCTCGGGTGGCGGTGTCAAAGAAATTGCTGCATATCTCGGAGTTGAAATTCCGATCATACTGAATAAAGGGACATTACTGGTTTATAACCACAGATTCGTAAACCACTGTCTCAACTATCTGCGCCCCCCTTCCGATGCGGATGTGTTTGTTCCGGTGGGAAGTGTGGTGCTTCTGGGCACAACCTCCATCAATGTGGACTCGCCCGACGGATTAGCCATAGGCCAGGACGAAATAGAAAAAATTATCGCCATCGGCAGCGAAATGGTCCCCTCTCTGAAGTCAGCCCGGATATTACGCGCTTTTTGCGGCGTACGCCCTCTCTACGCGGGGAACTCTCAGGGAAATGCAGACCAGGGGCGACAGGTCAGCAGAAACTTCCACGTTCTGGACCATGCGGCGGTGGACAACATTCAGGGAATCCTATCCATTTTTGGCGGAAAACTGACCTCCTACAGAGTCATGGCGGAAAAAGCCGTTGATCTGGCATGCCAGAAACTTGGAATTTCATGTTCCTGCCAGACAAAAGACGCAGAGCTGCGAGCAGAAATCCCATCAGTCCATGCCGTCAAATCTCCCGTGTCGCATACCGCTGTGAGTCAGAAAACATCCGAACGGCAGCAATATGACTATACAGAAATAGAGAAACATTGGGAGCAGCCCGAAAACAACGAGATTATCTGCGACTGCGAACTGGTCACCAAGGCGGAACTGAAAGTCGTTGCCGATGATGCCTCCTGTAAAAACCTCAATGACCTGCGCAGAAGAACCAGACTCGGCATGGGCACCTGCCAGGGCTGTTTTTGCGGCTTCCGCGCCAGCGTCTGCCTCCATGGCTCTTCCCAATTTCCGGATGAATCAAGTGACGCACTTCTTTCCGAGCTTCTGAAGGAACGCTGGAAAGGCTCTCGCCACGTATTGTGGGGAAAGCAATTACAGGAATTCATGCTCTCGCGTGCGATCTACTCGCAGAGTCTTGGCATCAACAGTGAGGTTAAGTCGTCATGAAGTACGACGTGATTGTAATAGGCGCCGGGCTTGCAGGTATGATCGCTGCGGCCAAGGCCGCAGACCGTGGCAGAAAAGTACTGCTTGTTGCCAGTGGCATGGGTAGCATTGGATTATCCACAGGATGCATTGATATTTTTGGAACCTCAAAAAAAACTGCGCATCCTGTAGATGATCCATTGACGTATCTTTCGGAATTCATATCGACTGAAACTACGCATCCGTACGCAAAAACAGGAATTCCAGCACTGACTGATGGCCTGGCTTTCTTTTGCAAGATCTGTTCGCACGCAAACTATGCCTACGTCGCTAAAACAAAGAATTCAAAAAATGAAAATTTTCTGATTCCCAGTTCCAGTGGAACCCTGAAAACGACCTATCTGGTGCCTGAAACAATGGCATCCGGCGATATTGAAAACACAGGCCCGACGCTTATTGTCGGATTCAAGGGATTCCGAGACTTCTGCGCGCAATATGTTGTCGACAAATTGAATAAACATTCCGGAAATTCTTTGTCCGCGAACTTCGAATCAATTGAAATAGACATGGATTTTGAGCATACGCGAGTCGTTACTGCGTATGATATCGCTTTATCCATGGAACAAAATGACTTTCGGTCGCATTTTGCTTCCAAACTCAATGACACAAGCAAAAACTATTCACGGATCGGAGTGCCTGCAGTACTCGGAGTCAAAAAATGGCGGGAAGTACGGGACACGCTGCAAACGACGCTGGGGCGAGAACTTTTTGAAATTCCGACAATGCCTCCCTCCGTACCTGGTATTCGTTTACATAGCCTTTTGATGAAGCATCTCAAAAATACCGGCGTGGCCACGACAATAGGCTATCCCGCCCGGGTCGGCACTGTCAGCGGTACGCACTGCGAATCGTTGCAGCTGCTGACACCCGGAAGAATCCGGACTCTTCAGGCAAATACCTATATTCTCGCTTCAGGCGGCATTCTGGGCGGCGGCATCGAAACGGACACCGCGAGGTTCCTGACAGAAAGCGTCTTCGGTTTGCCGGTGGATCAGAAGCCTGATTACGCCGACTGGTTCTGCAGCGATTCCATGCTACACGGACAACACCCCATAGACCTGTTCGGCCTAAATGTGGATGAACAGTTACGTCCAGTCGACGCTCATGAAAAAGTACTTCTGGACAATGTGCATGTCGTCGGCAGATTGCTTGCCCACTATGCTCCTTTCGCTGAATTTTCCGGCAACGGGGTGGCTATTGCGTCCGGCTACAAGGCCGGATTGCTGGCGTAAAGGAGAAACTCATGGAATATCAAGACTTCCCGTTCGATGCCTGTATCCGGTGCACCATCTGCACAGCCAACTGCCCTGTGGCAAAAGTGACGGACAAGTACCCCGGCCCTAAACAGATGGCACTGGAACTTGGCCGCCATCGACTGCATACCAATCCCATTCCAGCAGGGGCGCTCGATTACTGCGCCAATTGTAAGAACTGCGAATTAAGCTGTCCGGAAAACATTCCCATCACGCAACTCATCCTGGAAGCCAAAAGACACTATCAGAGTCAGACGCGCCCTAAGCTTCGCGATCGGATTCTGAGCAGGCCGGCATTATTGGGACGGCTTAACGCACCTGTTGCTCCGGTGACGAATGCACTGTTAAATATAGGTGTGTTACGCAATTTGATGCAAAAAACTGTGGGAATAAGCAGCGAAGCGGCTTTTCCAAAATATTCCGGAAAATCACCTAACCTGCAGCATTCCAACAAAAACCCCTCAAGTAAAAACGTGGTGTATTTTACCGGATGCTACGCACGATATAATGACCCTTCACTAATTGAAGCAACTGTTTCCCTTCTTGAATCCTGCGGTATCAATGTTGTCATCCCTCAGCAAACCTGCTGCGGACTCTCTGCAGTCAACAATAATGAATACGACTGCGCAAAACACTATGCGGCATTCAACATAAAATCGCTTCTGGACGCGGCAGGAGATGACGGCATTATCATAACGTCTTGCACCAGCTGTGCCTTGACCCTGAAGCATGACTACCAGGCGCTTTTCCAACTCGACGAAGCCGAGCAGCTGGCACAACGAATCTATGATGTGTCAGAATTTCTGCTGGAATTTCAAGGAGAAAATAATACGCCTTTTAAATTCAAGAAAAACGCGTCAATTCTCGGCTACCATGCGCCATGCCATCTTAAGGCGCTGGGAATCGGCTTGCCAGGCCTGGAGCTTCTGCGATTGATTCCTGAAATTACCGTGAAGGAACTGGACGGCGGCTGCTGCGGAAGTGCCGGTTCCTACGGCTTTAAAGCCGAAAAGTACGCCATCTCGAAGTCTATCGGCAAAAACATTTTCGACGCTGTAGTAGAAGCTGATATAGAATATGTTGTAACTGAATGCCCGACATGTTCAGTTCGCATTGCGCAACTTACAGATAAAAAGATATACCATCCGATTCATTTACTATCGGATGCACTACATTAAAACAAGGCAGCACATTTGCAATTGTTTCTGTTGTAGCCTTTTTTGAGATGAAATAGTACTCAGAGCAGAAAGCATTCATCTTTTCCCGCTCTGAGATATGGAAACCGTAACACGCAAGCGAGACCAAACGGCGATACCCGTAAGAACGCGACGTTACAGATTTTGCGCTTTTATAAATAGAATACTGTCTTCACGACAAAATCTGCAGGTTGGGCTGTAGAAGTAATTCGCAATTGGAGAATAATTATGCCTTGGAAAGATGTTCAAGCACTCATTCTGGATTTTGGCGGAGTTCTGGCCGAAGATGGGTTTCATTTGGCACTTGCTTCCCTTGGCGAGCAAAATGATATCGACCCAAAAAAGATGGTTATGTTGGGTTTGAATGCCGTTTATGACTCTGGCTACATAATAGGAGCAGGCAGCGAAGAACAATTTCTTGCATTACTGCAACAACGCTCCGGCATTCGGATTAATATTCCTGAATTTAAGCAGGATATCCTGAGACGCTTTGTACTCCGCCCGCGGGTTCTTGATAAAGTGCGCCAGATACGCGACCTGGGGTTGCCTCTTGCCATACTCAGCGACCATACGGATTGGCTCGACCAACTGGACGAACGGGATGGATTTTCACAGGAAGTCGACCAAATTTTCAATAGCTATCACCTGGGAAAGACAAAAAGGGATCCGCAAATATTCAACGAAGTTGTGGAAAAGCTCGGCAAGCAGCCATCACAGGTGCTGTTTATGGATGACAATGCGGGACATATTGAACGCGCCTCAATACAGGGGCTTAAGGTTTTTTTAAGTCCTACGGAAGAATTACTGCTTGGTGGCTTGACTCATTTGTTACAGGCTCAATCCATCAAAAAAGCAAATTAATAGTGACATAGCAGCACAACATTTTCTATCGAAGTGCTACAATGGCGCCAAATAATTCTTTAGAAAACTTGTTCTAAAGAAATCCAAATACTTCCATTCACTCCTAAAGCTATGGAATGTTGGTCGAAGCCTCATTCTCTCTTTACTAGAGAGTCTGAGGCTTCCTTTTTATCAAGACTAAAAAAATATCATTTTGCTGATTTTCGATAAAAAGTGACTAATACTTGCATAAAAATGCATGACAATACTAACCTCAGTCAAACAATTAAAAGGATCTTCCCCACAATTTTTTTTCACTTGTATTGACTGCAATAACACCACTATTCAATATATCTCGAACTTGTTTGTTTGATTTGATCAGTCCTGCAGCAATAAGAGGTTGTTTTACGAGTTTTGCAATGTCCTCATAGATCTCAGAGCACAAGGTTCCCGGCATAATGCATGCCATATCCGGCTTCGTCTTATGTATTATACCTATTCCACGATGCAACGCGGGTGAATCATGCGCAAAAATGCGCAGCATAGTGACCAGCCCTTCGGATTTTGCATATTGAATAAGAACTGGATTTGTCGTAACAACGCCATCAACTTTGATGACTTTTTTCAAATATTCTATTGTTGTTCTGTCTTTTCCAAATCCTTCAAGCAAATCAATATGCACAAACACCATTTTATTATGCTTTTCATTGATCTCCTTGACAATATCTCGCAGAGTAAAAAGAGATCCATGCGTTATGAGCAATGCACAGGTATTCCCTTTTACTGCTAAAGGGATATCTTTTGAATCGGAGACAGAAGGAATAATTGGTTGTGATTTAAAAAATGAATTAAAATCCATAGTACTTTTTTGTGTAAAAAGTTGATATAAAATTTTCAATGTTCGATTTAACGCAAACAATGATTACAAACTACTCGCATACCTACGATACTACAACTAAAAATAACTCGAAAAAACTGAAACTCATATCAAATGAACAACTGTGATTGTATCAAACAACACCTTGATCAGCAACCTTAAGCAATATTTCTTGTTAGCTTATCATTACTATCGGACGGTTCATGACGTCTGTCGCCTGTATGAGTAGCTGCTCCAATTCTGACAATAAAAAAACCCCGATCAGACAATCCGACCGGGGGCAGGTTTGGCAGGTGATTCGTTGGACCTTCTAGCGCATTTTCGCCTTGAAACAAGGCGCCGAATAAGCTTCAGGCGCAATAGAAAACTCGACCAAAATAGAACGTAACAACATTATAGTTCAAAGAATCATTGCCATCGCCAGCACTACCATGGCTGGGGCGGAGGGGGCGGACTATTACGTACGCAGCTTCCGCTCCGGTTGCTCCAATGCGTGCCAGGCGGGCAAGGTTCCGGACGGTTGCGTACGCAGACTCCGCTCCGATTGCTCCAGTGCGTACCGGGGGGGCACGGCTGCGGCTTGTTGCGTAAACACATACCGCTGCGATTATCCCAGAAGGTCCCGGGCGGACACGGCTGCGGCCGGTCAGGCATGCAATTTCCGGTACGATTGCTCCAATGTGTACCCCTCGGGCAAGGATCCGGACGGTCGGCAACACAGTTTCCGCTTCGGTCGCTCCAATGCGTCCCCGGCGGGCACTGCTGCGGACGGTTAGGAACGCAGAACCCGCTGCGCTTGCTCCAATGCGTGCCGGGCGGACACTGGGCAACCGCCTCTCCGGCAACCAATACAAGCCCCGCCACCATCAGGATGACTGCGAGGCAAATTTCAAATGACTTCATGAGATGCTCCTTCCCGCTTCGAACGATACGGCAACCAGACTCCATGTCTGGACTATGATCCATCCCATTGTATCCACTTGTATCCTGCGGCAACAAAGAGTCTGAAAGGTTCGAAGCCCGAGTTTGAAAGCAATAACTGAGTTTTTTTAAGACAAACTTAATTACCTTGTGATCTCGAAATATTTAGATCGTATATCTTAAGCAAGGTTGATGAGCAAACGCTTGAAGGAGATCGAATCATTTGAAAACACCACCAGAAATGAAAAAAGCCCTCGGGATTTCTCCTGAGGGCTTTGATTTCGTGGTGCGCCCGAGAGGATTCGAACCTCTGGCCTACGGATTCGTAGAAAGGCAGCGCGTAGTATCACTCTATATCCTGATCTTACCTTATTTGTCCCAACTATCCTAATTTTTTGGCTTTCAATAATAGGTGAATTGATGTATCATGCCTTCGTCTACCCTATTTATCCCTGCTTTTCCTGCAAAAAGGTTACACAATGGTTACACGGAAAAATTTGAGAGTGAAAGGCCGGATGGCCGATTTTACCAAAGTTTTTAGCAAAATTTGTTGGTTCAGTATGAGTTGATGGTGGTGGGGTTAGGAAGCGTACTAAACGCAAAGATTGACCAAGGTAAATGGTATAGGTATTTGTCCTGATATCGGTATATGAAGAAAATTTGCTGACAAATTGGGCAAACCAAGGTTGGCAGCTAACATGTCTTAGCAAAGGAAAATCCGTGGACTGGGCAGTTGATTTTGAAATCATACATGGCGGGGCAGGTCATAATTACGAAATTCTTCTGAAATTGGCTAACGTCATGAAGCTGGCTGGAGTAAAAGGTACTTTTTATAGGTTCATCCGGATGAAGCGTACTTTTGACAAAAAGAGTGGACATGGAGTCCAGTCGATTTTCACGCCAATGAGAATCGAACGGAGGAACCACCATGTCCACGAGTTTGATGTACCATGCGTTCGGGTTGGTCGGCTACGACTACATTCGGCAAACATACGTTTCTGGTAGCCTGATTTTTCATGTCCAACCGAAAGCCAAGATGCTCCGATGTCCCTCTTGCAAGAGCAAAAACGTATTGCGACGCGGGGAATCTGAACGGTGGCTAAGGACAGTGCCTATTGGGTTCAAACCAGTCTGGCTGGTGGTAAACGTGCCGCGCGTCGAGTGCAGGAAATGTGGTTGTGTACGACGCATAGACATCAAAATTGCGAATAAAAGACGCTGGTATACAAAGGCATTTGAGCGGTTCGTTTTGTTCTTGGTGAAAACTATGACCATGCTTGATGCCGCCAATCTATTGGGTATCGGCTGGGATAGCGTCAAAGATATTTTCAAACGCAACCTTCAACGGAAATATAGCAACCCCAAGCTTTCAAAGCTCAGGTATTTTGCCATTGACGAAATAAGTGTCCGCAAGGGGCACAAATATCTGACTTTGGTCATGGATTTGAAAAGCGGCGCGGTGATTTTTGTGGGGGACGGCAAAGGAGCTAACGCGCTGAAACCATTTTGGAGGAAACTGAAGCGTTCTCGGGCAAAAATTCGTGCTGTGGCTACGGACTTGAGTGCAGCCTATATTGGAGCCGTGCTGGAGAATTTGCCAGGAGTACCATTGGTTTTCGACCATTTTCATGTGGTCAAATTGATGAACGACAAACTTACGGAAGTTCGTCGCAAGCAATACCGGGAGTTGAAAGACAGCATGGGCAAGGATGTACTCAAAGGAAGCCGGTGGCTCCTTTTGAAAAATCCTGACAACCTTGATGTGAATCGAAACGAGCGGGAGCGTTTGAACGAGGCGTTGAAATACAATCAACCACTGGCGCTTGCGTACTACATGAAGGAAGATTTGCGGCAAATATGGAATCAATCCAGCAAGTCGGAAGCTGAGATTTTCCTCAATGACTGGATTGCTCGTGCCAGAGTCTCAGGACTCGGCCCTTTGATGACGATAGGTGGAACTTTGGCGGCTCACCGGTCTGGCATCCTGGCCTGGTACGATCATCCGATAACATCGGGGCCAATGGAAGGAACAAACAACAAAATCAAAACAATGAAAAGGCAAGCATACGGTTATCGAGATATGGAATTCTTCAAACTCAGGATCATGGGGATTCATGAGGCGAAGTACGCTTTGACCGGATGAGCCTTTTTATATTGGATATCCAGTTATGGCCACTGCTGATTCCAGTATGACCATTGATGCATTGCTTGTGTCAAAAGAGCCTGGTCTAGTCGCATTCCATTTTTCATCTTCTCAAGATGACTATGTTGATGAGCAAGATCGAGTTTATTATGTCCTTGAAGCAAATCTATCTCGCCATGAATCATTAAGAAAAGGGCGAAGACTCGGTGTGCCAATAAATTTAGTTTCAATTTTTCCTGAAGGTGAACTTCCAGAGCCAGAAGATGAAATACTTGCTGCTACTCCGTCAACACTTATTGAAATTTTAGGAAAAGCTAAATCCATATCAGATGACGATTTGTACCGAAAACTTTGTGCCGCAATTCAAAGAGTTACAACAATTAAGCCATACAAGAAGAGGCAAAATGTTTTAAAGCCAGATTCTAGAGGCGCTGTATTAAAGAAGATTGAAAAAGAAATTGCTAATCTCGATCGTTGGCAAAAGGAAGCTGCAATTGAAACACCTGAAGGTCCACAACGTATCAGAGGTTTAGCTGGCTCGGGAAAAACAGTAGTTTTAGCATTGAAAGCTGCATACCTTCATACTCAGCATCCTGAATGGAGAATAGCTGTCACATTCCATACTCGTTCTCTATATCAGCAGTTTAAAGACCTAATAGAACGCTTTACGTTAGAGCACATGGGAGACAAGCCTGACTGGGAACGTTTGAGTATATTGCACTCCTGGGGATCTTCATACATGGAGGGAATCTATTCTACAACCTGTAATGCCGTTAATCTAATACCGTTGGATTATCTTACTGCAAAAACTAAATATGGAACAAAGAGAGCTTTCGATGGTGCCTGCGACGAGCTTGCTGGAGCACTTGGGAGTAAGCAATTAGATTTATGGGATGCCATATTAATTGATGAAGCACAAGACCTGCCTCAATCATTTTTTAGAATCGCAGATTGTATTACGAAGCAGCCAAAAAGAATAATATGGGCTTATGATGAACTTCAAAATCTTTCTGATTCTAGTATGGCTTCTACCCCCGAGCTATTTGGAAGAGAACTTCATTTGATAAATGAAGAAAATGCACCAAAGCAAGATATAATATTACCAGTTTGCTACAGAAATACACCTTGGGCATTGACACTTGCTCATGCACTTGGATTTGGTCTATTTCGTGATTCAGGTCTTGTACAACATTTTGACCAGCCTGAACTATGGATTGATATTGGATATGTACTAGAGAATGGGACTTTAGAATATGGACATGATGTTACCCTAGTACGTGGACAACGATCATATCCTGAGTTTTTTAGACAATTGCTTAATCCTGAAGATTGTATACAGTCGTATAATTTTGAATCTACGGAATCGCAATATGCTTGGATTGCTAAGCAAATATATAAAAATGTTCATGAAGATGAACTTGACTATGATGACATATTGATAATACTTCCAAATCCTCTTTCCCAAAAAAATGAATATTATGAACTTCGAAGATATTTAGATAGCATGGAAATACCATCAGAGCTAGCGGGAGTCACCAGCGATAGAGATACATTTACAAAATTTGGAAGCGTTACAGTATCAGGGATTTACCGTGCCAAAGGTAACGAGGCTCCAATGGTATACATCGTCAACACAGAATACTGTGCTGGCGGATATGAAATGATAAGGCTGCGTAATATTTTATTTACGAGTATTACAAGATCAAGGGCATGGGTAAGGCTTTCTGGTACTGGTGATGAAATGAAATCGGTACAAAATGAAATTGCAAGAGTTATGCAAAATGATTTCAAACTTTCTTTCAAAATTCCAACAGAGAAGGAACTTGAAAAATTAAGAAGGATACATAGGGATAGAACTGCCCAGGAGAGAAATAAAATTCGAAAGGCTGAAAAGAACTTGTCCGAGGTGCTTGAATTGGTGCGCGAAGGTGTCATTTCGCCAGAGGCGATGCCTCAATTGCGTGAACTTTTAGAGCAGCTCAAAGATCAAGAGAACGAATGATGACTCCAAAACAGCTTGTATCTGTCATCTCAAACACTTGCCAGACGTTATACAATTTACGCTTGATAGCTAGCTATAAAGTTCCGGTGGTTGAAGAGTTAGCCACTTATACTCGTGTAAGTTGGCCTTCTAGTAATTCTGGTGCCTGTTATTCAAACCCATTTGGATCTCTTGAGCAATACACTCAGTGGCTTGAAAATAAGGAGTTTATTTGTACATTATTTGACTTTTCAATTGTTCGAGCTTCTTACATTATTGTTGGAAGCTCTATCGTTGGTCATTCTCTTTTATATTGGCCATATCCTGTTGAAACAAAGATGCGTTTAGATGATGAAAATGATGCTTGCGATGCTTTAAATTTGTTTATTTCTTCTCCATCTGAGTGCTCCGATTCAATTGGTCTAAGATTGAGATCGCCAATGAGGTTTGATTTTTCTCCAGATGATGCAACAGATGAACATCCAGAAATTCACTTGCATACACAGTTTGAGCACTCAAGAATATTTGTTCATGCGCCTATAACTTTTAACAAATTTATAAAGATTATTTTCCGTACATTTTATCACAAGGCTTGGCTCGCTAATAGCCAAATTGAAAGTCTTCATGAACAGCCTATAGATACTGCAAAAGCTCTCTTCTCACCAGCATCTCATTGTATTCAATTTTCTTGGACATAAATTTTTCAACATTTTTCAAGTTGTATTTGTATCCTTCCCAGTCAGTTGTCCTGAATACGGCTTTGTTATTGACCCATCGAGCGAATGCTTTTTGGTATGGGTCAGATTTGTTGAAAGGCATAACGAAAGGATCAACCTTGAGGCCTTTGAGTTGATTGATTCGGTACATGTCCTGCTCGTGAGTGCTGTCATATCCAATCAGGACGTAGCACATGATCTTCCAGGTCGAGATTATCGAGGTGAGCTTTTTAATAGGCTTTGTGAGGTCTTGTTTGAGATTGTCCCAAGCGATGTGGATTTGCTTTTCATGTCTGAGTAATTTGAGGGCTTGCAGCTTTTCAGTAGTGAGTTGGCGCACGTCCACGCCTTGAATATCCACAGGTTGCCCCCATTCTCTGAGTTTCCTGATTAAGTCTTTCCAATCAGGATTGCCAAAGAAATTGTTGTCGCATACTTTGATATATTTGCCATTCGGATTAAGGTTCTTGGGTTTGACTGGCCGGATGTAGCCTTCCTTTTCTCTGACCACACAGAATGAGCAGTTGTTGCAGCATCCAACGCTGAACCAGATAAGCGAGTAGTCGCAATCTGGAAACAGTGACCAATCGTATTTTTCTTTCTCAATCTCCTTTGGAAGCCAGGCTTTGATATTAAACCCAGTTCCGCCACAGATCATGTCTTTGGTGACGTAGTGTTTGGGCGTGAAGTCGAAAATTGAGAAAGCATAAATATTGTCGTAGGTTGGATGGAACAGAGGACTATAATTTTCAACTTGGTCGCCTTTGTTTTTGTGAAACTGGCTGACTCTCATCATGGCACTGTTCACGATATGAGGTTCCAGGTTGTATAGACCTATTTTGATTCATATCACCTCATTCCTGGTCTTTTGACCTCTTCGCTCAACGAGAGGTCGAAAGGCACTGGCAGGATTCGAACCCGCTACGCAAGTCCCGTTAGGCGTGCATGCTGACAAGGTACCGTACGTTTTTGTCTTGCGGCTTTCCTCTGCGCCATCAGTGCCAAAAATTCATTCATATAAATTGATGCCTGCTGATATACATTCCATTCTTGATGTGTAGCAGCCCTCACACTCTTTGGTTCTGGAATCAACAATGTCCATATATCTTCCACAATTTGAGCATCTTCCCATCATTCATATCACCTCATTCCTTGTCTTTTGACCTCTTCGGTTTCCGAGAGGGCAAATACTTTTGCTTTGGAAAGGTCTTCATGTTCCTATGATAAATATATTGTGGTGCTTTTGCAGCCCCTAACAATTCACAGATGTTAATACTTCTTCTAGGTTCACGAGAGGGCAAAACGACCTTCTCAACCCAGACATAATCACCTGGCTTGAAATCATCCTTGTGCTTCGCCGGAATTTCGATGTGACTTCTTTTCGGGCTAGTGCGGGATATTTTCAGCAAGATGGAGCAATTTTTTGAGGCATCTTGTTTGGGTCTCTTCATTGTTGACAATGGTAGATGCAAAAAATATTTAAATATTTCGTTTTTTGAGTGGGTAAGTCGGACAGGAAGATTGCGGATCAATAATCCGTAGGTCGGAAAAGAAAATCAAGATTTAAGCAACTAATTTTATTGAGTTTAAACTCAATTACCTGAATTGATGGGCTTCCGGAGGGGGTGCCCCTCTTCTTGGTGTAGACCCGCAAACGCTTGAAGGAGATCAAATCACTTGAAAACACCACCAGAAATGAAAAAAGCCCTCGGGATTTCTCCTGAGGGCTTTGATTTCGTGGTGCGCCCGAGAGGATTCGAACCTCTGGCCTACGGATTCGTAGTCCGGCGCTCTATCCAGCTGAGCTACGGGCGCGTCGTTGCGGAAGAAATCTATTTAGACGTTTCACCCTGAGGGGTCAAGAACTTTTTTCAATTTTTTTGTGTAAAATCTTTTTTGACTCCTATCTTGCTGAATTTTAACAATAAAAAAACAACTATTTTTTTAAAAAGTCTTCAGCATCAGCGCAGACGCTGGAGAAGGCCCATGCGCGGCGGATAGACTTCTTCAACTTCCGGGGAATCGGCATCAAAGCTCTGGACTATGCCCGAGGCTGCGGAAAAACGGACATAAAACCCCTGGTACATGCAGACAAAGGGCTCGGTGCCTGTTCCGTATTTTATACGCATTTTCGAACGCAAGCCACGAAGCTCCGGGGCATATTTTTCAGGGACCCATTTTGCCAGCACGGCGGCCGCGTCGTACGTAATATATAAACAAGCCTCCGAGGCCCCTGCCTGGCCTTCCACCAGGGCGGAACCGGTTTCATAATAAGCGGCTCCGGAGATCCGTTGGCCCTCCTGACGCAGGGCCAACGTGGCTGTAGCCAAATGCTCCGAATCCTCAAAGCGCCAGGTTCCATTCCAATCCACAACTCCGTACGGCCTTTCCATTATACCGACACCCCTGCTGGCCCTGTTTTTGCTTCTCACATGATATTTGTACTAGCTGATTCCCGAAAAGAAGCCAACAGGGTGAAATATCAATGAGTTCTGCCAATTTTTCAACTGTCCGGTATTTGACGCGCGGGCTGTTGTTTCTTCTGCTGCTTGTGTCGGCTTCCTGCGCGGGAAAATCCGGAACCGGACCTGTAGCTTCTCCAGCCGCCAAGCCTGCAGCGGACACCGGGGCTGTTTCCGACAATATGCTCAATATTTTTGAAGGAGAATACAAGGCTTCCCCCTTGTTGCGGACACATCCGCCAAAGCTTGTGGCTGTGCTCCCTTTTGAAGGCAATCCGGACGAATGGGAGTTCGCTCCTTCAGGCATCGACCCGGTCAAAGTGTTACGGCGCGGGTTTTATAATCATTTGTCGTCATTACCCTTTAAAGACATGGAATTGCACGAAATAGATAAACGCCTGTCAAAAGCCGGCATGCTGGACCCTGTTCTGCTGCGTATGGCCATGCAGCTCGAACCGCAGCGTGTTTGCCAGGTCCTGGGAGTGGATGCCGTGATTCTTGGCAAGGTGACCCATTTTGACCGGATGTATTTTGGTCTGGCGTCACAGGCGGCCGTGGGCTGCGAAGTCCGGATGCTGGATTGCAAAACCGGCCGTGAACTCTGGCACGCGTCCCATGTCAGCCGGGGAACATCCGCGGGGTTCTCCCTCACGCCTGTGGGCTGGGCCATGGACGCGGTCAATTCCATCTGGAACCTGCGCGAGGACGAACTGCTCAGTCAGACGGACGCCCTGTTCCGGGACATGGTCGTCACCATCGAACGCAACATCCCCAAGGAAATACCAGCGAGCCGCCTGTCCACCCCCATATTGAATTCGCCCTTGCAAGGAGAATTACGTGAAAAAGCCAGGCTGGCAGCCGAACACAGCCCTTATCTGGTCCGTACCGATTATACCATCGGCCCCGGAGGCGAACTGCTCATCGATCCGGGGGTGGAACTCCGTTTTGCTCCTGGCGCTTCATTACGTGTTGAAGGCGGCACCATAAAAGCCAAAGGCTCCGCTCTCCTGCCAATCCGTCTTATGCCCCAAACCGGTGTTCCCGGATCTTTCGGAGGTTTTTTTCTGGAGCATTCCGTTGGAACCAGCCTGCACCATGTCATGATTCAGGGAGCAGTTACTGGACTGAGCGTAGCGCAGAGCGCGCCGGATCTGCTCAGTTGCGATATTACAGACTGTACCCAGGCCGGACTTTTGCTCAAATCCGGCGCCAAGCCGGTACTGCGCTGCGTACGCTTCAGCGGGAACCAGGGAATGGGCGGCATCCTGATAGAAGGCACAAATATTTCGCCGCGCGTCGAATCCTGCACCTTCGAACATAACGATCCGTTTCAGGTGCAAAGCTATACGCCTGTGCAATTAAATTTTTCAAACAACTACTGGGGACCGGAAGGACCAGCACCGGAAAGCGTCCTGGGCGAGATCCGCACTGAGCCGTTTCTTTCCGCTCCTCCCGAAATGGGGAATTGCCATGAGCCTTAACGCCCTATACTCCCGTAAAAAACTCCAGCTGCTCGCCGGGCTGTTGCTTTGCCTGAGTGCGCTTTCATTGTTAGCGCCTTGCACGGCCATGGCGACTGCAACCAACAACGGCGGCGTTGACTGGGGGAAAAAACGTCTCTGGGCCAAAGGGCTGGGAGTAGCACCAAAAGAAACGCCCGAACGTCTAGCCGGCCCTATGGCCGAACGTGCGGCCCTGCTGGACGCGCGCCGCAATCTTGTTGAGGTTCTGGAACAGATTTATGTGGATTCCCAAACCACGGTGTCGGATTTCGTCACCGCGGACGACCAGGTACGCAACCGGGTCTACGGCGTGCTGAGTCGTCCGGATGTGGACTCCATGAAGATTGATGCAGACGGCGTCTGCGAGATCATTGTTTCGGTTCCCATTGCAGGGGATCTTGCGGAAGCCATGAAAGCACGGATGCCGCAAACAAGCCCCCTGCCCGCCTCATCCGGAAAAATAAGCGAACCACGGCGTATTGCGGGCACCTCGCAGCAGGCAACGCCTCAGCCAAAACAGCAGGAAGGAGTCCGGGTCGATAAAATTATGCAGCCGCAACGACTTGCAGGAAAGACGCAACAACGGACGCAGACTGCCAGACAAGAACCCATCCCCGTTCCAAAATCCGAGCCACAACCCGTTGTTCAGACGCAACCGGCCCCTGTCCCTTCTGTCCCGGCGCCCCTCCCTCCTGTGGTGGCCACAGCACCGCAAACTCCGGACTATACGGGCCTGGTGGTGGATGCGCGCGAACTGGGCTTTAAACCCAGCCTCACACCGCAATTATTTGTTTCGGACCAGTTGCTGTATCCTGGGCCGGAGTTGAATGTTCAAGTCGTCTCCAGCGGCCGTGTCCGGTATTACCGCAGCCTTGAGCAGGCCCAGCAAGGTGCGATGGCCGGATCAATGCCTTTGACCATACGGGCCGCCGGACTGCATGCCGAAAATACCGCCAGTCTCGAATTATCCCCCGAAGACGGGGCATTGCTGCAAAGCATCAAACAAAAACCGGATAGTTTTTTGAAGGCCGGACGTGTCGCCATCGTGTTTTAAGCAACATACTCCTCCTTTTTTCTCATAAAATGCAAAGAGATCGGCCAGGAAACTCTTTTACGGGAATACAGGGAGTAACTTTTACTGACAGCCAAAACACCTTGAGCTATGTTGCGCCCATGTCATTTGAAGATACGCCTCCCTACAATAACAGCCACCGCCATTACCGTGGTAAATGCTCTCCGCGTACCGGAGAAATTGGCTTTCAAATTGTTGTCGAACAAACGGATCTCTGGATTGTGGCGGAACAGGATCTTTCCGAAAAAATCCTGAATCTCGTGCATCACCTGCGCGGCGAACTCAAAGCCTACATGGCGTTGTTTCCTGAATTCGGTACAAGCCTGCGACCGGTACCGGTTTCTCCCAAAGCGTCGCCGATTATCCGCGCCATGGCTGAAGCAACAGCGCGATGCAATGTCGGTCCCATGGCATCTGTTGCCGGAGCCATTTCCCAATTTGTGGCAGAGGCATTCGCAAAGCAGAGCCCGAATCTCATCGTTGAAAACGGCGGCGACATTGCCCTGTATTCTACGCGCGATCGGGTGGTGGGGCTTTTGCCAGATCCGAACTCGGAGACCGTGTTGGGACTCAAAATAGCAGCCAAAGACTTTCCCGTATGTATCTGCTCGTCTTCGGCCACCATCGGCCATTCGTTGAGCCTCGGACGCGGAGAACTTGTTGCCGTGCGTTCGCAAAACGGCTGCCTGGCCGATGCCGCGGCAACAGCCCTGTGCAACATGCTGCAGAGCAAAAAAGACCTGGATCGCGTACTGGCCCAGGCACAGGAATGGTCCGCACCGGATAACGACAACGGCCTGAACTGCGGCATTGACGGTGTTCTGGCCCAATGCGGCGGACAAATCGCCGTCTGGGGACAAATGGAGTTGACTGGAATTGCAGGATAATCTTTCTCATCCCCCTTTTAGGCCCGCAGACGCCGTCAAATTTTCGCTCATCCGTGTGCTGACGTTGATCGCGATATGCTGGGCAATTTACGGGCAGAGCCTGGGGTTCGATTTTCTTCCTTTCGATGATTACGAAGTATATAATAACCCGGTCATCACTGCGGGACTCAGTCTTCAGGGCATCGGACACTTCTTTAGCCATTATGTGGGGCCCAACTGGTTTCCGCTGAACTGGATTTCACATATGACGGTGTACGAACTGTTCGGACCGGAAGCCTGGTCCGAGCACCTGGCCAATGTCTTCCTGCACACCTGCAATACATTACTGCTGTATCTCTTTCTCATGCGCGCCACGGGCTGCCCCTGGCGCAGCTGGCTGGCAGCCGGTCTTTTTGCCGCCCATCCGCTGCATGCGGAGTCTGTGGCCTGGATTTCCGAACGTAAGGACGTTCTCAGCGCTTGCTTTTTTATGCTGACCCTGCTTGCGTACGAACGCTACGCTCGAAATAAAGGGTTATGGCGCTATATTCTGGTCTTTTCTATGCTGCTGGTCGGACTCATGGCCAAATCCATGCTGGTAACCATGCCCTGCGTTCTGCTCCTGCTTGATTTCTGGCCATTTGCACGGATAAAAAGCGCAGGCGACTTTTTCAAACTGCTTCTGGAAAAAATTCCATTCTTTATATTGTCCCTGGTCTTCAGCCTGGTGGCTTATTATGGCGCCAAACAGGTGGGAACCATTGGCGAGACGGTTGACAGTCATCTGCTTTCCAACCTGACAAACGCCCTCGCCTCTTATTTCGTCTACCTCAAACGCCTGTTTCTCCCCTTTGGTCTGGCCTTTTTCTATCCGCATCCGGGCCAATCGCTGCCCTTATGGAAAGGCGGTCTTGCTCTGGCCGGCATTGCCACCATCACTCTGCTGACCTTCCGTTTGCGTCGCAGTCGTCCGTATATTCTGACCGGGTGGCTCTGGTTTCTAGGAATGCTCGTCCCTGTCATCGGCATTGTCCAACCTGGATTGCAGGGCATGGCGGACAGATACGCCTATCTGCCGTTCATCGGTCTCTATATGGCTCTGGTGTGGTTGAGCGCCGATCTGACGCGGCACAATACGGCAAAAAACTGGAAAATTCTTGCCGCCTGCCTTGTCCTTGTTTTTTTCAGTGTTCGCGCCTGGGAACAAGCCCGCACCTGGCGTTCGGCTGAAACTCTGGCCGTCAATGCCATTGCCAAAACGAGAAACAATTACGTTGCGCATATGATGCTGATGAGCGCCTACGGGAAGCAGGGTAAAACGGATCAAGCCAAAGAACAGTACGAACTGGCGCGTGAAATCAGTCCTTATTACGTCTCCCTCTATCATGAAAAACACGCGCTCAGCTGTATCAAAAAAGATAATTACGACGGAGCCCTGAAGCACTACAAACAGGGGTATACCGTGCATCCGACAGCGACTACGGCATACAATCTGGGAGTGACCCTCGAGCATGTGGGAAAAAGGGAAGAAGCACGCGAAATGCTGCGCAAGGCGCTGGAGTTTAATCCGAAACTGCATCAGGCAGAAGAGGCGTTACAACGTCTCGACAAAGCCCCTCAATACGACAAAAAGATTCTGTTCAAGCTCCCCGTACGTTTTCCGGAAAAAGCCGTCGCCAAAGCAATGGAGGTAGCGGGGAGAAAAGAAGAGGCAACACAGGATCGGGCATTAACGTCAACTGAGCTTACGCTGGGCACATTGCTGCAGACATTTGAAGAAAATTCAATTCCCAGCCGCTTGAAAAACAAGGGAGATTCCTTTTACCTTGAGTTCAGCGGGCCGGAAAATGAAGAGATAATTTGGACCTTCCAGCTGAAGGACAACGCTCTTCTCTATACCTCGGGAAGCAGTAACAAGCAAAAACTCCCCATGGATGTGCTGGGAAATTTATACGGCAAGCTGTTGCAGCTGCACGGACTGAACAACCGGCAGGATAAAAGCAGCAGAAGCTCTCAGATCAATCAGCAATAAGAAATTTAAACTGCCTGAGTACCGAAAACACCACAGATTTACGTTGTTCAGAGTTGACTTTCGCACTATTCAACGCTGCTTCTCTTGTAACTACAGGACGTTTTTGTAGACTGCGCTTCCCGCTTTCGTCATATAACTTTTGAAAGATGATGCTCATTTTTGCCCCTCCTGCAAAAAATTCACATTTTCCTATTTCCGTTACAAAAAAATCTAGAAAAAGTCTATAGGAAATTAAGACAATAACAGAAAATGAAAAAGTGAATTATTCACAGGAAGAGCAGCGAGTATTATTCGCTTGAATTTGCAGAGCTTGAACTCCGCTCGATCAGGTCCATGGTTTTGGAGAGCTGGCATCCCAAGGGGGTTTTCAGAGAGAGCTCACGCTCGATATTGGTAATGCCTTTGATGACGGTGGAATGTTTGCGATTGAACTTCGTCCCGATATCTTTCAATGAGAGATCCGTATGTTTTCTTGCAAGGAAAAAGGCCGTGTTCCGCGCAAGTACGATTTGCCGCTGCCGGCTTTTGGATCGCAATTGATCTTCGGACAGGTCGTAGTTTTTACAGATAAGTTTGACAATACCTTCCATTGTCAGGTTCGGCATGATGTTGTTATAATGCTGCAAGACTTGCAGGGCCATATCCTGAGTGATCGTCCGGTTCAGGATTTTGGCTTTCAGAATAAGATTATGCAGGCAGCTTTCCAGCTGGCGGATATCGGAACTCAAACTCTCTGCCAGCAGATCTGCGACGCCTTCAGAGAGTACGGCATGGAAACGTCTTGCTTTGTTTTCCAAAATACGCTTGCGCGTTTCAAAATCTGGTTTGTCGATGACTGCCAGCAGGCCGGAACTGATCCGCGAAGCAAGCTGACTGTCCAGGTCCTTCAGTTCTCTGGGAAGCAGAGAACTGGAAAACACCAGCCTGGAACCATTGCTGCGCAATGCTTTGAGGGTCGCAAGAAGTTCATCCTGTATTTTCTGTTTGCCCTGAAAAAAATGAATATCTTCCAAAAGAAGAATGTCGACGCTGTCCCGGTATTTTGCCTTGAATCTTTCAATTTCATTGGATCTGAGAGCAAAAATCATCCGCCGGGCAAATTCTTCGGCAGTCAGATACTCGACTCGCAACTCATTTCTGTTGCTCATGGAATGCAGAAAAGATCCCACTGCCTGAAGCAGATGTGTCTTTCCAAGACCTGGAGCGGAAGTTACGTAAAGCTGTTCCGCCGGCATATTTGTATTACAAATGCCCTTGGCCGCCGCATAAGCCAGTTCGTTGCACGGACCGACAACAAAATCATCAAAAGTGAATCGCCAAGAATGGCAATTCAGGGAGGCATTGCAAACTTGGAGAGGCAGGCCAAGCTGTCCGCTTTCCGGCTTGCTCTGCTCGACGGCCAAAGGCATCGTGAGGGGACTAGGTTTACTTTCCGCAGCTTTTTTGGTTGCGGACTGGACTTCAACAACAGGCCGGAACCCCAAAACAGTGGTCGCAGCCTCGGTTATAGGTTGTAACAATCGTTGCCGTACCCAGTCTGCAACGAAGTCGTTGGTCGCCAGGAGGCAAAGGGTTTCACCGTTGCATTCGGCACTCAGGTGAGGAATCCAGACCTGGAAGAGTGCAGGACTAATGGTTTGCCGTAGGATATTCTGGATTTGTTGCCATTTCGATTTCATGGGAAAGAGATCTATATGGTTAGACAGTTTCAGGCAAGAGTCGTTAGCAGGTGCCTATGCTCGTCGGGTGTTTTTTTGTTTCCCAAGTACAATCATGAGGTAACTATTCAAAATTAATAAAAAAAAAGATTTAGCCTGATCTACAAGGATGCTTCAAAAAGTACCGTCCGAAAAGGCCTGAGGGCATCTCAACTTTCTTTTATCCCCAACTATGAAGAAAAGTTTTCCACAGGCAAAAATGATCATAGCTTAAAATTATCCAGTTAAAACGAAATTTTCATCCGATATACAAAATATGCGCATACAATTCTAATTGCCAGCTAACCGATTAGAACTATGGCGTATTCGAATTGTAACCTGACACATTTTTGTCAAATCACTATTTGCCCGTCTCCGGCAAAAATTCTCGGATAATTCCAGGACACTTAATGTAGGACAAAAGAATACCATAGCCGTTTATCAGACAGCTGTGGTCTTCCTTTTGTAGCGGAATGGACTCTTATGGAAGATGAAACAAAGAGGAAGCGTTTCCCCCTGAAGGCAGGGAAACAAGTGACGTCTTATTAGAGCGCAGGAGGCAATGGATAGCGCCCGCAGGTGAACCGCTCGCCCTCGGGACAATATTTCAAACGTTCGCACCTGGCGCCGGCATTTCGGAACAATACTGGAAGTTCATTTCGGCAAATCTCCAGCATCTGCATCGCCATGGCCCGAATTTCCCATTGCGCACGGCTGCAGCAGCGCAGCTCAAAAAAATGAAACAGACTGCGGCAGTTCATGGTGACGACGATCTTACTCTCCGCGGCCTGGGGCAGGACAAACCGGGCGTCTTCATTGGCCTTATCCTTGCGCCCCGCATCTTCAAGCAGCTTTTTCAAATCTCGGTACGCTTCTCCTACAGCATCAATAAACTGTTCGAAGCGTTCACGAGCCTCAGGGATACGGGCTATGGCCGGAGGCAGGATATAGTCGAATTGCGATCCATCGACGTATCGCTGGCTCTGCTGCGAGTAAGACGCGATGCGATGGCGTACGAGCTGGTGCGTACATGCCCTGGAGATTCCTTCTATCGCAAAGCTGAAGCTGACATGCTCCACCGGGCTCTCATGGCCGGACTCCAGTACTTTGGCAATAAAATCCGCCTGTTTCTCCTGGCTTATTTCCCCTGAAAGCAATTTCGGCCACATGTCAGCCACGTAGCCGGGATAATAGCACTGTCTGAAGGCAGCATAAATCAAAGATAAAGCATCCGGCGTACGGGACAACAGGCGAACTACGCATTCTTTCTGGGGCATGAACAACTCCCGGAGCTTACGGCAACAAAGGAAACCGCTTAAGATGTTTATACGCCTTGGCTGTGGCCACGCGCCCGCGAGGCGTACGTTGTAGAAAACCGCATTGAATCAAATACGGTTCGTAAATTTCTTCAATGGTACGAACTTCTTCCGAACAGGCCGCGGCAAGGGTTTTTACGCCAACAGGCCCGCCTTCATAATGTTGCACGATAACAGCCAAAATACGTCTGTCCATCTGGTCCAGCCCTGACGGGTCCACTTCCATGCGCTCCAAAGCCTCATGGGCCAGATCCGCATCCACCGCGGCCACGTCCTGGACAAGAGCGAAATCACGTATGCGCCGTAACAATCTGTTGGCGATACGGGGCGTCCCGCGCGAACGACGGCCAATTTCCAGGGCTCCCTCCTGCGTCACGGAAAGTCCAAGAATACCGGCTGCTCTGGAAACAATGCGGGCCAGCTCCTCTGGTTTGTAATATTCCAAACGCTGCACCACACCGAAACGGTCCCGCAAGGGCGAGGTCAGCAACCCGATACGCGTGGTGGCTCCCACCAAGGTAAAAGGCTCGAGATCGATTTTGACCGTACGCGCGCCTGGTCCCTGTCCGATAACCAGATCCAGCTTAAAATCCTCCATGGCCGGATAAAGAATCTCTTCCACCGCCGGAGGCATCCGGTGAATTTCGTCGACAAACAACAGGTCGCCGCTGCCAAGGTTCGTCAGAATGGCGGCAAGATCTCCACCGCGTTCGAGGACCGGACCGGACGTACTGATCAGGTTGACTCCCAATTCGGAGGCCATAATCTGAGCAAGGGTTGTTTTTCCAAGTCCCGGATTACCATAGAACAACGTATGGTCCATGGCCTGACCGCGCTCTTTTGCCGCTCTGAGATACACGCCAAGATTGGCGCGCAGGTCATCCTGACCAATAAAGGTCCCTAGGGATTTTGGACGGATGGAATCATCCGGACACGAATTTTCGTTCTGCATCAGCGTTTTTTGGCCAAAAGTTTTAAAGCCAGACGAAGTGCAAGTGCCACATCAAGATCGGATTCATCTTTGAACACCTGTTCGAGAACTGCTCTGGCCTCGTCATCGGCATAGCCGAGATTCGTCAGTCCGGCCATGGCGTCGCGGAACATTGTAGCTCCTTTGTCGCCAAGATCCAGGGCAGCCGGACTCACATCCAGCTTGAGCTTATATTTCAGCTCGAGAAAAATATGCTGCGCTGTTTTTTTGCCAATTCCCGGGACGCGAGTCAAAACATCGGGATCTTCATTGGCCACGACTTTTCGCAGTTCATCGGGTGAAAAAATGGAAAGCAAGGCCATGGACGTTTTGGGGCCCAGTTTGGAAATGGTCAAAAGCACATTGAAGACCTGACGCTCGTCCCAGGAGGAGAATCCGTACAGGTCCAGGGCGTCTTCGCGGACTATGGTGCTGACGAACAAAGACACTTCCGCACCTTTTTCCGGCAGGCGCGCCAGCAGCGGTGTGGACAGAAACAATTCATATCCGATGCCGCCCTGCGTCTGTACTACGCAGCTGTTCTCGCTGGAGACCAGGACAGTGCCCTGAATAAAGGCTATCATGGAAGCGCCTTCTTTTTGACCTTATTTAACCTCCGGATACCAGCATGGACATCCGGCGCATGTTGAGATGGCAAATAGCCACGGCCAGGGCATCACTGGCGTCAGCAGCCCAATTCGCCTTGACGTTTAGAATCCTGCCCACCATGAAGGCCACCTGGCTTTTTTCCGCGCGTCCGACTCCCACCACCGATTTTTTCACCACGGTGGGTTCGTAGCTCGCCACTGGCAGCCCTTTTACCGCCATGGCTGCCATGGCTGCCCCCCGGGCCTGCCCCAGTTTGAGAGCTGAAGCCGTATTCTTGGCCACAAAGACATTTTCTATGGCCGCTTCCTGCGGACCGTGGCGTGCAATCAACTCGGACAATTCATTGAAAATACGTCCCAGACGTTCGGCCACGGGCATTTTGGGGTTGAGCCGTATCGTGCCTACATCCAGTAATGCCGCCTGGCCTGAACGTTCGCGCACCAGGCCGTATCCCGTGCAGCGGGACCCCGGGTCCACACCCAGAACAATAATCTCCCTGCCGCACGGGTTTGCAATCAAACTTTAATCTTCCATTTCGGCCAGAACTTCGTCCGGCAGGTCAAAATTGGAGTGTACATTTTGCACGTCTTCGTTATCGTCGAGCAATTCCAGCATTTTGATCAGCTTGCGGCCCGTATTTGCATCCACTTCGACCGTAGTCTGAGGAACCATGGTCATCTCACAACGATCATATTCGAGTTCCGCAGCATCAAAAGCCTGCTGTACGCCGTCGATATCTTCGGGGGACGTATGCACTTCCCAATAATCACCGTCATCCACCACATCTTCGGCTCCGGCTTCCAAACCGATTTCCATGAGCTGATCTTCAGTTGCTTTCTCTTTTTCAAAGATAATCACACCCTTGCGGTCGAATAACCAGTTCACGCATCCTGTTTCACCCATAGAGCCGCCATGTTTCGATAGAATGTGGCGTACTTCGGAAACCGTCCGGTTGCGATTATCCGTAGCTGTCTCGATCAACAGCGCAACACCGCCCGGTCCGTATCCCTCGTAGGTTATCTCCTGAAGATCATCACCCTCAAGTTCGCCCGTGCCTTTTTTGATGGCGGTATCGATCTTGTCCTTGGGCAAATTCACGGTTCGAGCGCTGGCAATCGCCTGACGCAGCCGCGGATTCGCGGTAGGATCGCCTCCTCCGTGGCGTGCGGCAATTATAATTTCTTTCGCAGCCTTGGTGAAAACTTTTCCGCGCTTGGCGTCCTGTCTACCTTTGCGGTGTTGAATGTTATGCCATTTACTATGACCGGCCATTCTCCCTCCTGAATGCCTGAAATCCTGTTCTACATGTTTTCCGAACCCCGTATACGGGTCAAACTGTCCTATTCCGGCGTGGATGCGCCTTTAAAGCGCATGCCCACATAAAAAGTCTCTTTACTCTCAGCCCGCGAGCTCTTTGGCTTGAAACACTTTACTGTTTCAAAGAAAAGGCGCATCTCTTTGGCAAGATCGTTGGTATCCGGTCCCATGAAAACCTTGACGACAAAATGGCCTCCGCTTCGCAGATATTCGCGGGCAAGGGCCAAGGCGTTCATGGCCAGATCGTGCGAACGCGCCTGATCTGCGAATTTGACGCCGCTGGTCTTTGGCGCCATATCGCTGACAACCACATGGAATGGCCCCAACCTGTCGATAGCTTCGCGAAAAATTTCACTGGGCTCGTAAATATCCTCTTGCATGAAAAGAATATTCTCACCGCTTCGGGCGCTGAGTTCCGGGGCTTCCTGCAGGTCTGCTGATAATACGCGGCCCTCCGGTCCAACCCGCTGCGCCGCGAAAAGGCTCCAGGAACCTGGCGCAGCTCCAAGGTCAAGAACGTGCTGTCCGGGCTTCAACAGACCGAAACGCTTGTCTATCTCCTTGAGCTTATAAACAGAACGGGCCGGATAATTATCTTTCTTGGCCTGATGAAAATAATGATCGCGTACTTTTTTCATAAGTCTTGTGTAACCACTCTACGTCAAAGCGCCCAAAGAGCCAAGTACCTAGTTTCAGCCAGGAATTAACTGCTGTCAACTGAAATACAATAAGTCTGCAACCCTGTGTTGTCTTTCTGAAAAAGCTATGCCAAACATATTCCGGAATAACTGATTCACCTTAACTTCAGCCCTGATCCTTCATGCCGAAATCCTTTTCTTCCAAACGCCCGGTACGCATGCGCATCATAAATGAACTGGGACAACCGGTAACCCTGGCTGCCGGGCCGGAACAGTTCGAAATCATACGTACGCCCGATACGCCGGATGCTCCTTCCGCTTTGCTTTTACTGGGCCTGGGGCCAGAACCGCAACTAGCGGCCGACCTGTTTTCCGGCACTCCGCGTATCTATTATTTAGAAGCCCCGGACCTTGAATTACAAGCCCCTCCCTCCTGGCATAACCAGATTCCCGACACATTTCACCGCCTGGATCCGGATGGGCTTCAAAATCTCTTGCTAAATGAAACTCTGGAAATCCGGGCACACCGGCAGGCGCTCCGGCTGTTTCCTTCTTTTTGGGCTCCTGTTTTCGGTCGCTGCCGTCTGGAAGCCGCTTTGATCCCTGCTGCCCGCACGCTGCAACGAAACACTATCCTGATCGCGGGACAACCCAACGGCCTGCTACTCAAAGAGTTGGCTGCCGCATACGGCAATGTGGGGTATGACGTTCGCATTTGCGAAGAATCGCAGGGTAAGGAACTCGCCCAGTTCCGGCAGGAACTGCGTACCGCACCGCCCTGCCTGTTTTTCAGCATAAATTTCTCCGGACTGGATCCTTACGGAGAAGTTGCGGCCCTGGCTGAAGTGACAGACACCCGTGTGGCAGTCTGGTGCGTGGATAACCCGTGGCATCTGCTCAGTAAACTCAAAGCCCCCTTCTGGAAACAGCTCCCCCTGTTTGTGACGGACAACTCTTTTTGCCAAGGATTGCGAGAAGCGGGTGCAGCCTCAGTGGAACCATTGCCTCTGGCTGCCTGGCCCCAGGGTATGCCGCAGAAGCCTTCGGCATCTGCGCCTGAAGCCGATCTTCTATTTGTCGGCCGGTCAGCTTTTCCCGGACGTTCGGGCTTTTTTGCGGGGTTGCAGCCTCCAGAAGCACTCTTTGATAAAGCGTTACATCTTCTGTCCCAGGGGCAACGCCCGGACTTTGCCTGGTGGACACGACAACTCGGAGTGACATCACTCTGGCCCGGCAAAGAAGTGCGTTTAGCAGGGTTATGCGCAGAAGAATGCGCTTGGCGTTTACGGTTGCAATGTCTGCTACAGGCAACCACCTGCGGATCACTGACTGTCTGCGGAGACGACGTGTGGCAACAACATCTCAATCCCAACGCATCCCTGCGTTTTCTGTCTCCGGTAGATTATTACGGCTCGCTAATGCAATTGTACGCTGGCGCGCGCGTTACACTTAATGTTACTAGTCTGCTCCTTCCGCATGGGCTGACGCAACGGCATTTCGACGTCTGGGCCGCCGGTGGTTTTCTCTTGACCGATGCCACCCCTGGCCTGGATATCTTTCCAGAAGAACTGACCAGCCCCATCACGTTTCAATCCGCGTCAGGACACGAAGGACTGTGTGACAAACTGCAATTTCTGGAGAAAAAGCCCGATTTGAAGCGAAATCTTGCTGCAGCTTGGCGTACGCTGATAGCGCAAGAACATACCTATGACGCCCGCCTTGCAAGCGTATTGGAAAAATTACGCATGAAATAATTATAAAATCTTCTTGCAATCGGAATAAGGGAGTCGTAATGTAATTTTTTACGGGGACGTAGCTCAGCTGGGAGAGCGCTGCCTTCGCAAGGCAGAAGTCGAGAGTTCAAATCTCTTCGTCTCCACCATAAGAAAATCAAGCGGTTAGCGGTTAATCCGGTAGCCGCTTTTTTCTTTTGGGGATACAGATTTGGGATACAAATAACCCTAGAAGTTGGTAGGAATTTAGAGAAAAAATAATGTTTACTAAAAACGTGGTTACCTTGGTTACCTGGTTACCTTTTTATTTTAATTTAAATTTATTTATATATATAAAGCAATTACAGACAAAGATTAGCTTTCAAAAAGGTAACCGCTAAAAATCAGCTCCGGTTACCCGGTTACCATTTGGATATTATTGACTTTTTATTCTTTCTCCCTTCCTTGGCGGAAAATACCCCCCTATTTTTTTGAAAACTCCATGCTCGTGGGCACACTCGTTCCTGTGGGTATCATCTCCAAGCTTTAACCTACCCCCGGTCTACCCCCTCTTTATTACTAGCAACATTGCACTGCTATTGTTTGTTGAAGTATTATAGCGGTCATGATTCGAATTGTTGCCGATTCAAGGGAACAACTCCCCTACACATTCGAGAAGTACGAAGTCGAGGTCAACACCGGCACCCTACCCGTTGGCGATTATTCCATTCTGGGCTTTGAAGACCGCGTTGCCATCGAGCGAAAGTCTATTGACGACCTGATTGCCTGCTTGATGGGCAAGAACCGGGAGCGATTCTGCCGGGAACTGTCGAAGCTCAGATTCTATGAACTCGGTGCTGTCGTCGTAGAAAGTACCATGGCTGATATCGCACATGGGCGCTACACGTCACAGATGCGGCCACACTCAGCATTACAGAGCATCGCGGCACTGATGGTACGCTACAAAGTGCCCTTCATGTACTGCGGTGACAGATCTGGTGGGGAGTATTGGACATATTCACTACTGGCAAAATACGCCTATGAAATCGAAATCAGGGCCAAGCATCTTGCCAAAGCCTGCAACGAATAATGGAGTAGCGGCATGAACAACTATGAGCGAACAAAGGAATTACGCGACAAAGCTTTACGTTTTTTCCAGGATGCAATCGAAGAGATGCAGGACAGGGTCACGGAACTTGAGCAGAGCGATGAGCCTGTTGATTCACAGTCCGTAGCTAATTATCTCCGCATCCTGATGCAAATAGTGGTCAGGGCGGAAGTGCAGATTACTGCTGACCAGGAAGAGATTGACGAGTTGACTGAGATGGTCAGCACTCCCATGGAAAGTCAGAGCAGCCATTGATTGGTGCTACTTGGAGTATTGATAAGTATCAGGCTGTCTGATGGGCAATGATATAGCACATAATTCTCGATATATCGTAAATATGAGTCATTTTGCCCCACTCTGGCAGCCTGATTACCAGGATTTTCCATAGGTTTTACGAAGTATTTTTATATAGATGTGTAACACTACCAAGCAAATAGCCATGAAAGAAGTAATACAATTTATAAGTAAAGTAACACGACATGCAAGAATATTGATCTTTGTCCTATATTATCGACTATACGAATTTAGGTTGACTAATTTATTTTGAAAATAGTCGTTATATCAAAAGGATATAAGACAACGTCTCATAATGCGCTTTATGTTAACTTTAGATTATTCTAATATGCTGTACGAACATAATAGGTGCGTTGCTATCAAAAGAGGGTTGCTGTTCAACGTGGGTCACCACCTGTTTGAGCATGGCCGACATAAGAAGATTGCCGCAACTCGGGCTGATATTCAACCATAAATAAACAGAACTCTCGGTACTAATTCAAGGCCATATCATAGGGTAAACCAAGGATAAACAGGAGTGTGCATAAGTGGCTGGATACGTAAAGAATCAAGACAGAAACCCTGACCACTACCTGGACCGGCCAAAGAAGATGGCGGCAGTGGTTAAGGCCAAGCTGGTAGCGATGCTGGACCACGAACCGAACTTTGCCGAGTCCATTACCATCAAGGCTATGGTCCTGCAGGTTGTGGAGCTTATCCAGCTGTACGACAAGGCCACCAAGACCGGGAAGATGCCCGCCAAGGCTGACCGTCTGATTGCCAACATGAGGGCCAATATGACGTTGTTATACGGCGTGTCCTTGGGTGAACCTTCCCGGATTCCCAAACGTAGCCGACGGGATGAAGCCCCACGAGAGATAGCCGGAATCGACTTTAGCGAGCTGTTATGAGCCAGAAACGTACACACGCCGATATCCTTGCCGACTGGAACAAGCCCGGCCTTGAAGGCTTCCTGTCTTGGTTGGCGGATGTTCAGCCCCGGATACTGAATGCCAAGAACCGGTTCATACCGTTCGAGCTGCAGCCCTGGCAACGAGATATCCTTGCCGGAGAACTGGCGGTCAATGAGGAAGGGAATTTTCAGCATAGCATCACCCTGACTGTCACGCCACGACGGCATTCCAAGACCACGTTGCATGCCCTGGTTGTTCTCTGGCTCTGGAGTTCCCGCGAGAACTGGACCTTCCAGCTCCTGGGCAACAGTGAGGACCATACGCGCCGGGTTCCCTACCGTATGCTGCTGCGAATCATCGAGAACACTCCTGCTCTGAGTAAGATGATTAACCAGAAGAAGGATGTCGATGCTTTCAACATCAAAAACCCGACGCTGGGCAATGTGATTCAACTTATCAAGGGCACGGCTCAACAGGTCTTTGGCGACAAGGTCAACCTGCTGTGGGTATCCGACTTCCACGCCTGCCCGGATCTGGCCCCATTCGAGGCACTACAGGCCAGTATGTTGGACAGTGAGGGTACGCTGCTGCTGATTGATTCCAACGCTGGCGGAGAGGGAGACCACGTCCACCGGCTGGAGCAGGAAGCCGAGAAGGACTCGGCCATATTCGCGCACCGAGTGGAGTACGCCAGCTTCGAAGAATATCTGGAGGCAGCCCCGCCATGGATTGACCGCGACAAAGCCAAGCGCCTGCAACGGACCACGCTGCCCCAGACATTTGACAGGGATATCCTTGGAAAGCGTACGTCTGGCGTGTCAAACCTGTTCAGCTACTCGGCTATTCAGGCTTGTATGGATTCGTACCTGATGCCTGTTGCCATCAAGGATCTGCCTTCCATCTTTGGCGGGCGGAAATTTGTCTGCGGCGGCGGACTCGACCGGGCTTATGGTTTTAGCCTGCATGGTGACGGGACCATATGGACCACTGTTGCAAAAGTTGCAAATGACGATGGCGAGGCTGAATACTACCTGTTGAATCAAAAGAGCATAGCTTTTTCACAGGGCAAGGCCATCAAGAAAGCCATTTCCCGAGATAATGCCGAATATGAACTATCTAACGTCGGTATCGAGAGCTACAACGCGCAGGACATTGCAGCTTGGTTGAACGATTCAAAGATTCCCAACGAAACCATTTTTGCCAGCAACACGGCACAGGTCCCGGCATTCACGGAGTTGCACCGCATTGTTGCGGAAGGACGCCTTCACTTCCCGGCGCAATTGAAGGAACTGGCTCAAGAAATGAGCACCTTCACCTACGACGCCAGCAAGAAAACACTCAGGTTCGAGGCGGCCCCGAAATTTCATGATGACAGAGTTTATAGCTTGGCCTGGGCGATCTATGCGCTACGGGAAACCGAGCTGGCGACCTACGAACTGCCGTCAATCGTCTGCGCCTCCCCGAGCAGGCACGCCGAGCAATGCTATCTGCGGCGCGGTAACCTGATCCTGCCTTGTGGCGAATACTGTGAAGCCCATAAGCGTGTTGAAACGATGCACCTGCAATTCTCCCGGCGCAAGGTGGATGCTGAACTCTCATTGCCGGAATTTTTCCACGACAAGGTCAAACTCTCTGGCGGAAAAATCTATCAAGGACTGTAATATTTATGTTGTTCCAAAGTATCGTCAACAAGACCGTATCCGAAGTGTTCCAGGACGCCATGACGCAGGCCAACGAGCTGCGCAAGGCTGATGCCCGCAAGCGGTTGGACTTTTATCATGATGACCAATTGCCGCACCTGTGGGCGAAGCTGAATGATGAATTCCAGAATCCGGAGCGTTTCCAGCAAGTCTTTGTGAATCTGGTCAAGAAGGTGGTCAACAATCTTGCTCAGGTCTACCAGCAACCGCCAGTGAGGAAGGTAGAGGGCACCAAGCGCGATGCTGAGATTTTCAGCAGGATAACCGAACAGAGCAATCTTGATGCTAAGATGAAGCTGGCCAGCAGATACGCCAAGCTCTTGAAAACGGTCGCGCTGCGTCCTGTATGGCGGAATGGAAAAATGGACTTGGACGTATTGACCCCGGACTTGCTTGACGCGGATTGGCAAGACACGCCTGAAAACCTCGAATCCATCATGGTCACGCACTACGGGAGCGATAACCGGCTTGAAGATGTCACCTACAGCATTTGGACGCCGGAATACTGGAAGCGCCTGGACTATCGCGGTTTCGAACTTGACGGCGACTCCAACCCGTACGGAATTTTACCGTTCGTCCCGGTCTGGGATTCGTTGCCGACAACTTCATTTTGGGTACCCGGCGGTGCGGATTTGGTGGCCGTGCAGGAAGCGGTCAATGCCCGTCTGGTGGATCTGCTTTATGTGCTCAAGTTTCAAGGTTTCGGCGTGATGTGGACCAAGGGCATGAAGGCCGAACCAGATATTGTTGTTGGTCCCGGTCACAATGTGGACCTGCCCGAAAATGGGGAACTGGGTTTCGCCAGCACACAAGCGCCTGTTGACGCTATCCTTGAGTCCATCCACCGGCTCATGTCCTGGCTTGCCGTGAGTAACGGACTTTCCGCCAGCAGTCTGAATACCGAAGTTTCGGACGAATCCGGTATTTCCAAAATCATCAACAATCTGGAGATGCAGGAAAAACGGCAAGACGATGTTGCCCTGTTCCGCAACTATGAAAAGGATCTTTTTGAAATATTCAGGGTAGTCTGGAACGCCCACAATCCGGGCGAGCCGATAAGCGACTGCGCGACCATGGCCATTGATTTCTATGACCCGCGTCCAACGATGTACGTAAAAGAGCAAGCCGAAACATGGCAAAAGCTCATAGACATGGGAGTGATAAACGCCATCGACGTTGTTCTTGAACGAAATCCGGATCTGAAGACGCGGGATCAGGCGCTTGAGCATCTGCAGCTACTGGAAGATGAGCAACGGCAGGTCAATACCATCACATTGGCGGGGTTGGACGACGCTTTCACCGCCAGGACAGTTATCAAGAGCAAGGCCTTCCAGACCGCCATAGATAAAAAGATCGCACTGTATCTCCTTGGCGGACTCGATGCCGGCGAACAGGACAAGGTCATGAAGGATATTGAGAAGACCAACAAAAAGGCTTCCCTACTGGCTGATCAACTACAGCAGATGGACGCGGGATTTCAGGAAGCCGAAGACCGTAAAACCGAAATGGAGCAGCAAAGACAATGAGCGAAGAAACGACCGGCAACGCCACCGGCAACGGCGCACAGCATACAGAACAGCAGGCACCTGCAACCCCGGAGACCGGCTCCGAAAAAACCGTACCATACGCGAGATTCCAGCAGGTGAACGACGCCAAGAAGCAGGCGGAAGCCACACTGCAAGGCGTGGTTGACGAACTGATGGACGATATTCCCGAAGACATGCGGGAGATTGTCCCGGACCTGCCACCGGCGGACAAAGTGAAATGGATTCGGGCAGCCAGCAAGAAAGGTCTCTTCGGAGGCCAGCAGAAAGCCAGCAGTCCGGACAGCAAACGCCCTGGAGGGAAACCTCCGGCGGACTTTTCGAACATGACGCCAATGGAGATGCGCTCCATGGGCTACAAATCTTAGAAGGAAAAGAACATGAGCTTGACTCTTATTGAAGCGGCAAAACTGTCGCAGGACCCGTTGCAGCGCGGGGTAATCGAGGTGTTCCCGCGCACCAGTCCCGTACTTGAGCGCCTGCCCTTCCTGACCGTGAGCAGCGACAGCTACAAGTACAACCTGGAGAAAACCCTTCCGGGCATCGCCTTCCGTGGAATCAACGGAGGCTATACGGAATCGACCGACATTATCAACCCGCAGGTGGAAACTCTCTCCATCCTTGGTGGATTCTCCGACGTTGGCCGGGCACTTGTGAAGACTCAGGGCAGCATCAACAACCTACGCGCCGTTCATGACGGCCTGAAGGCCAAAGCTGCGGCTCAAAAATTTACCAAGGCCTTTTTTAAAGGGGACAGTGAAAATGATCCGAAAAGCTTTGACGGCCTGGAAAAACGCCTGACGGGCGATCAGTTGCTTGCAGCCGGTTCCACCTCTGGCGGGGATGCTCTGACCCTGGACATGCTCGACCAGTTACTTGACGCGGTTGTGGGTGGCGCGGACGTTCTGTTCATGAACAAGCCCATGCGCCGGAGGGTATCCGCTCTGGTACGTGCTGCCGGTCAGGCTCAAGAAGTTGTCAGCGATGCTTTCGGGCGGCAGTTGACCGGATACGCGGGCGTTCCCATTGCCGTGATTGAGGAAGACAACGAGGGCAACGAGATCCTTGGTTTCACCGAAGATTGCCCCGGCGGCGGCTCCAGTGTCGGCAGCTCGATTTACGCCGTACGTTTTGGCGTCTCCGAGTACATCAGCGGCCTGCAGTGCGGTTCGCTTGATGTCATCGACCAAGGGCTTTACTCCGGCGGCGTGGCTTTCCGCACCCTGCTTGAGTGGATCTGTGGTGTTGCCTGCTTACATCCCAAAAGCGCGGCCCGTTTGTACGGCCTTAAAAACGCGTAGAGAGGTGAGATTATGTTTCAAGATATTGATCTGATTTTGAAAGACGCGGGACTGGTGGCTAGCAGTGGCGTTGCTACTGTGGATGGTTCCGCCAAGGTGGTGGATCTGGGCGCGGGCCTGGTTATGGGCGAACTGTACCTTGATGTGACGGCTATCGAAATTGCCGATGACGACGAGCTGTACACCATCCGCCTGCAGGGTTCGAACAGTGCCACCTTTGCCTCTGGCTATGAGGACCTGCTTTCCTTGGACCTGGGAGCTGCGGAAGTTCTTTCCGGAGACAAAGACAGCGAAACCGGGCGCTATCTCCTGCCTTTCCGTACTGAAAAGAACGGGACCACCTACCGGTACGTACGACTGTACACGACCGTTGACGGTACCGTGGGCACGGGGATCAATTACAGCGCTTGGCTTGCGAAATAGTTTCAGCATCAATCGTACGCATTAGCGCCTGATGGCATGGCCTTGATGCGGGAAACCGCAAGGCGCGGGTACTCCACCCAAAAAAGGCCAGTCCGGACTTGCAGGAGTCCGAAAACGCCCGCAAGGGTTCCTGCAAAAAAAACTATCCCGCCAATGGTAAACAAATCCCCCTGCCGCACTTGCGGTTTCCGTGGAGACCGCACGAGTTGCTATGAAACGTGTTCCCGCTTCCAGGACTACGCTGAATACCTACGGGCGATAGATCCGCTTGAGACGCGCCGGATTGACCGGCAGAAGCATTTCGCGTTGCTTGCGGCGATACTGAACCCGAATATTGCACCGGGGAAAATTTGCAAGAGCATTGAAGCTGAGACTGAGCGACATTTGTAGTGGTGTCGGAAAAGTAGGCTGCTATATTATAGAGAAGTTGCTCCCCGCTCAATCTCTGGCAAGCCTTCCGTGCTGACGTATTTGAGCATCTCTGGCCTAGCATACAAAATCCTGATTAAATCGCTCGTCGTCTTGTTCGGGCGCATGATCCCGGATTCATACTTTGCGAAGTTCTTTTCACCAACACCTAACCGTTTGGCGAATTCCTTCTGAGTGAACCCCAGGGTGGTACGCGCCTTTTTTATTTCTGACGGGGACAATACACCAAGGGTACGGGCATAGAACTCCTCAAGGATGGCGTCCACATGGGGCGACTTCTCAGGCTTAAAAAATGCCTCTCCGCACTTGTCGCAGACATCGTAAACAATGTTGTCGATGGTTATGGATGCGCCTTTGAAACGGTAAGTCTTGCTCTCGATTTGTTCGTGAAGCGTACCTTCTCCGCAAATGGGGCATTTAATGGAGTTCATGGCGTCCTCCGGTATTTTCCTTGAAGGAGGTTACTATCAGCAGCTCGTCTACTATCTTGAGCTTGATGTATATTTCCAATTCTTCCGAAATGGTCACGTATACGTCAAACCATTGGCCCTTGGTGTTCCAATCTTCGTTGGAGGATCTGAAATCAGTTTGTTTCAGCGAGAGCAACACGGCGTCGGCGGCTTTTGAGGTATACCCAAGGTCTTCAAGCCGTACACTCTTGGAGTACAAGCGTTTTGTCTCGCTTACGAGGCGCTTAATTTCCAACAAGCTGTGCTCTGGCTTCCATTTTCTGTTTTTGCCGCCGTCCATAAAAAGTATCTTAACGGTACTTTCATAGAAAGTCAAGAGCATCCCCGCGTTCTACGACCTCTTGAGCTGGTAATTTTGTCTCCACTTGCCCAAAGCCTCAGCCCGCGACCGAGCAGGGGCAGCCGTGGGTGTCAGCGGGAAGGCGTACTATGGCTTGCGTCTCGACACCAGTTCGATTTCATGCGGATGAAGATCTACAAGTACATTATCAAAATTAAACAGGTCAGTTTCGTCAAGCTGACAAAAAAATTCAACCGTAATAACTTCATCGGTCCCATATATTTCAATGATCGTACCTTGTTCTCCAAGAGGGAGGCCGTCTGGCCAAGCGTCCAGTCCATCACTATGGGGAGAATATCTTTCTAGTGGTACATGCACGAGCAGTCTCACCACGTCGAATTGGTAAAATTTCATGATGAAAAAAATATTCCCATTGCCATCAAGGAGCAAGTGAAAATCTACCTCACAGCAGCCATTCTAAGCCCCGAAAATCTTTTTTCCGACAAGAGACACGAGAAATCGTTATAAACGTCGGAGTTGGCCTGCCGTGTCGCGAATACGGCAGATGGAGGTTTTTTTCTTGGTGGACTGGCTTTCGGGTTGGCCCGTTTTTTTATTTGCTTTTTTAGCTTGACACAGATCACTATGGTAGCTATTATTTAGTTGTTCGCTATTTAAACTAATTAAACATAGACTACAGGAGGATTTTTTATGGTAAAGAAAAATGTTAATTTTCCTATTGAAACAGAAGTTTACAAAGAACTCAAAAAACACGCTGCTGATTGTGAGTCTACTATCGGCGACGCAATCGCCGACCTACTAAGGATCAAGGATATTTATACGATTCCCGACCCGTACGATGTTGCTGCCCAAATTGTGACAACTAACTTAAATCATTCTGAGTCTAAACATGAACTAAGGGTAGAAGATTTGCGGGTTTTCTTGCAGTGTCTAGAAGGAGAAAACAGAAATTCATGTTCCCCCGGCCAAGAGTTTCCTATCCTTGAAACAATAAAGACAATCATCGACGACAGACTAAAAAATGGAAACTGGGATGGACAATAAATAAAATCGGCCCCTGAAGGTGCTACCAACACCAGCAGAGGCCTAAACACAACCCGTACTGGAGGTGCGAGCCATGGCTATCCAAAGAATATCTAAGCAAACTCTATTGTGCAACTCTATCGTCTTCGAAGATTTCGAAAAACTCCCAAAATTCAAAGAAGACACTATCGAATTATTAGAGCAGGCGTTGCAAGAAGCTCTCTACCCTCTAACCTCAGTCATTGCTGTTGCGGGGATGGATGGCAGCGGCTGGCGGGACATAGTGGCCGTGTGCGTCGATGCTGCCCGTGAACGGTTTCGAGCTTGTTTGAACGGCGGTTTTGATGAGGAGGTGGAGTCATGAACTCTGTAGAATTCGAAAAATCCCTAAAAAGAGTCTACAAAAAACTTTTCTCTGTATCCGATGGCCTTGACGCTATAACCGAATATACAGGCATGCTTCACGTTGATACAACTAATGGGATTGCGGTTATTTTGAATAACTTAGGTGAGACTTTATATGACCAGATAATGGAACTTGAGGAGCTGTTTCCAAAAATCAAAGACTGACACCAAAGGCCGTTTCCGCAAGGAGGCGGCCTTTTTCTTGACCAAATCAAGCATTGCTATAAATTTTTTCTAATTTTCTTTCCTTGCTATTTTAGGGGATTAGCCAAAAAGGGGACAGGCCAATAATAAAAACTCCTTGGCAACCATGAGGATAACGATTATGCTCCGACTCAAATAATCAACGGAGGTAAAGTTGATGTCCAATATATTCACCCCCAACGAAATATACGCGCCGGTCGGCATGACCAAATCTCGCTTCCAATATCTGGCCCGCCTGGGCTATGTGCAACCCGATCTGAAAAATTCAGACAGTCGGCAGATCACGCGCCTGTTTTCAAAAGACGTTGCCGTAAAAGTAGCACTGTTGCACGTGTATGAGGAACTAGGGCATCCCACGGAATGCGCTGATATAATGGCGGCTATGACAGTGGCACTACTTCCGCCGATATTCAAAACTCAAAATATTGAGAAGCATTTCATCGTACTGGATGTGGGCCTTCCACGCCTTACACTTACAACGGCCAAAGAATTTGACGACACAACGGGCACACTCTACGGTGAAATAGTTGATATTGATGTTTTTGGCGACATCTTACGCGCACCAAAAGTAAAATTTAAAGATTTTTCTGGGTATGATACCCGTTTCATTAGGATTGACAACGTAGCTACATCAACATGCTTGAAGCTAGGACTGTCGAAAGAGCACTTCCCAATGATGAAGTTTAATGAGCAGGGCGCATTATATAATAAATTACAATCAAAAATAGGAAAAGTAAAGGCCAGTATGTACTACAAAGAACGGCTGGCTTTATATCGTGAAATGAATGAACAGGAGTAAAAAGAATGTTCCAGAAACCGGCGGCACTACCGATTAAAGACAAGCTGCAGCAGGCGGGAATCACGCAGACCCTACTGGCGCACAGCTGTGGATGTTCACAGGCGTTTTTGTCACAAATTCTAAACGGATACCGGCCAGCGCCTAAATGGCTAGCGGCAAAGCTGAATGAGGCTGAGCAGGTTATAAATATGAAAATCAGGGGGTTCAGTGAATGCTGAGTCAAAATGAAAAGGCCGGATGCGCCAACACCCGACCGCAAAAAAAATGTCTTTGTGGGGACGAAAATACTATGCACCAAACTGCTCTGAAGCGTCTGCACATAAACAGATGAAACGATGGGGTATAAAGCCTATCTACCTCGGCCCAGGGGCAGGACTTGGGTATAGATATAATCCAGAACACATTGACGCAGTTATTGAACGCCTTGAAACAGCCAACAAGCCACAAGCGAAAAAGCCAAAGAAAAAAACCAACCCGGCGAAACAATTTTTCAATCAAAGTTTTTCGGACGCGCAGAAGGCATTGACCGGAACCACCAAGGGCAAGTAAACTTAGATATGGCAGTTGAAAAGCGTGAACGAAAAAGCGGAACCCGCTATCGAGCTTACTGGCGCAATCCGTACACACAAAAAATAGAGCGCGGGCCGTGGACTACTGAACAGGAAGCTACCCGCGAATCTGACCACGTTAAATATCGCCTGAAGCATGAACCAGAATCATTTCTTCCTGACGACCATGTTACTGCCGACGACCTGACCGTTGCCGATATCCTGTATGTTTACAACGCCAAGGCTGAAAGAACCGAGTCTACCAAGAAAAACGATTTTTATCATATGGGAGCGATTGCCTCTATCCTTGGCGACATCCTAGTAAAAGATTTGACACGGAAGGACCTAATAGGTTTTGAGGAATCCCAACGCGGTAAGAACATCAAACAGAATACTATCCACCGCAGACTCACCATATTGAAAGCTGCCATTCGATGGGGAATCGAACACGAGCTGATAGAAAACAACCCCATGGATGGATATGTGCTCAAGTACGGACAGGATAAAAAGTTTATCCCCCCTTCCACAGATGAAATAAACGCAATCATCAAACATGCTCCTCATCATATCGTACGAGCGGTTATCCTAGGGTACAACATCGCCCCGAGGATAGGCCCATGCGAGTTACTTCAATTTAGATGGGAATCGTTTAGGCTTGATGAGAACCCACCTGTAGCAATCTTTGCCACCGCCAAGAAAAATAAACGCGAGCATTGGCGTAAAGTACCACTTAAGGATTCCATTGTACCAATACTGCGAAAGTGGAAAGCAGAAGACACTCTGAAACGCATTCCATGGTGCATCCACTACAAGGGAGAATCCATAAAATCATTCGGTAAAGCATGGAGAGCAATCCTTAAGAGAGCTGGAATAGATAGACAGATTCGACCTTACGATCTACGACATGCTTTTGCTACAAACCTTCTTGAACAAGGCTATGACCATGGTACAGTAGCTGAATTGATGGGGACAAGTGTTGAGATGCTTTTCAGAAATTATCAACATGTGATTAATAGCCAAAAAGAGCTAGCAATACAGTCATTGCCGGATATCAAGTTGACAGGGACGGGGGATATTTTTGGGGATATAAAACAGCCCCAAAAACCCGGTTTGTCGTATCCCCAGAAAAAAAAGAATAAGTAATTTCAATAGATAAGTTATAGGCGTCTGCCTTCGCAAGGCAGAAGTCGAGAGTTCAAATCTCTTCGTCTCCACCATAAGAAAATCAAGCGGTTAGCGGTTAATCCGGTAACCGCTTTTTTATTGATTAATACTGGGATGCGATTCTCGAAAATAAGTGGGCAAGCTCAAAATATCAGCGGACTTTTTTAATTCAATGCGGAAAAACAAGGGCATCCGAACGTTGGTTCAGATGCCCTTGTTCCAAGCAATAGTTGGAAAATATTTTTGCGTGAAAGTCAGATTATATCTAAGTTGCGAAGGGTTTGCAGAAACATCCCCCTGTCTATGGGTTTAGGGATGTAAGTGGTAGCTCCGCCCCGGTAAAAAGCTTCTACAACATTTTTCGGATCAGATAATACCGTTATCATTATAACCTTGACCTCATTTTTGGGGAGTACGCCGTATTTGATTTCAAGCTCTCTGATCTGACGCAGTGCCTCATGCCCGTCCATCTCAGGCATGACAATATCCATACAAATCAAGTCATACGGTTTACCGGAACGCATGGCCAGTTTGAAAGCGTCAATCGCTTCAACACCATTTACAGCGATATCATAATCCCCATATGAGGACAAAAAGGATTCAAGAACTTTGCGACTTGTAAACTCATCTTCCACAATCAAGAATTTGGGTTTCTTTTTCATATAACCACCTGTTTCGCGAAGTTCTGGAAAAGTTGATATCTCATTACCTGAACTATTGATAAACACAAGAAGAAGAACGTCAAGAAATATTAATCTGCAAAAATATCGGCAAACAAATTTTAGTTGCTACACAAAAAACATTACTCATCTAAAAACACAAATTGCTTAGACATAAAACATAATAATTACAACTTGATACAAGATCTACAATCCTTTAGCAAAAATACTGCATAAATGCAGGTACATATCATTGCAACAGAATATGATCCTGCCATACTTATATGTAAAAGACAGGCTCATTACGCTCGCTGCAATTATTCATTAACCGGATAGCGATATCCTTTACCATACCTTGTTTCATTGAACGCGCCCCTTGAGGGCAAAATTTGATGCACGCGCAACAGACAATACAGGTTTCTGGGTCGTGCAGAATACCTTTTTCTAGATCAATAGCATGAACCGGGCAATGAGCTTCGCACTCACCACAACGCGTACAGGAGTTTTCGATGGCAATAAAATCCGTAGGAGCAAAAAGGTTGAAGTCTCGATAGGGGTGATTGCCTGGAAATAATATAGCCGGTTCCTGATCAACGGATGCCATAGTCTGCAATTTTTGTTGAATTAAGCGACCGAATTCTTCCGCCTTTTGAAGATCTGCAGCATCCGGACGAGCCACGGCAATGGGCGTATCGGCAGCTGAAAACGAATGCTCGCCAATGAAGGTACCGCCTGCAATGGGAATACATCCGTCACTTTGTAAAATATCGTGCAGTTCGAGCAAAGCATCCTCAACAGCACGATTACCATAAACAGTCAGACAAACCGCAGGGGTCTGCTTCGCCTTAATGGTTCTAAGCCATTCGGGCAAAATCCACGGGACTCTCCCGACATACACAGGGACAGCGACAATCAAGAGTTCGTCTGGACCAGTTTGCAGTTTTTCCTGCCGTGCTTCATCGCGGGTGATATCCATGACTTCAACCACAGGCATTCCCAACCCGCGGACAACACTTTCAGCGATTTTTGTTGATGTTCCTGTGGGAGAAAAAAAGACAAGTTTAACGGACCGTATGTTCATCAATGATCTCCGATAGCATAGAAGGTTCGAGTGAATACACAGAAAATCCGGCGGAATTGAACGAACTCCGATTATAAACTGCCATTCGAAAGCTAGATAGGAGAGATTGATGTTAATAGTTCAGGCGAAAATGGGCAAGTATGACCATCCCCCTCAAACGCCAAAACGCTCGCTTAAGAAATAAGCGAGCGTTTTGGGGAAATTCTTGCCCTGGCGACGACCTACTTTCCCACAGACTCCTCTGCAGTATCATCGGCGATGGAGGGCTTAACTGCCGTGTTCGGAATGGGAACGGGTGTACCCCCTCCTCCATGACCACCAGGACAAAATATATAAGTTCATAGGGAAGAAGAGAAAAGCAAGAAAATAAGACTCACGACCTATTAGTACCGGTTAGCTGAATACATTGCTGTACTTAAACTTCCGGCCTATCGACCACGTAGTCTACGTGGGGTCTTTAGGGCAAAGCCAGGGAGACCTTATCTTGAGGCAGGCTTCCCGCTTAGATGCTTTCAGCGGTTATCCTTTCCGATCATAGCTACTCTGCAATGCCGTTGGCACGACAACAGACCCACCAGCGGATCGTTCACCCCGGTCCTCTCGTACTAGGGGCAACCCCTCTCAAGTCTCCTGCGCCCACAGAAGATAGGGACCAAACTGTCTCACGACGTTTTAAACCCAGCTCGCGTACCACTTTAATCGGCGAACAGCCGAACCCTTGGGACCTGCTTCAGCCCCAGGATGTGATGAGCCGACATCGAGGTGCCAAACCGCGCCGTCGATGTGAACTCTTGGGCGCGATCAGCCTGTTATCCCCGGCGTACCTTTTATCCAATGAGCGATGGCCCTTCCATACGGGACCACCGGATCACTAAGACCGACTTTCGTCCCTGCTCGAGATGTCTCTCTCACAGTCAAGCTCCCTTATGCCTTTGCACTCAACGGCTGGTTTCCAATCAGCCTGAGGGAACCTTTGCATGCCTCCGTTACTTTTTGGGAGGCGACCGCCCCAGTCAAACTACCCACCAGACACTGTCTCCAAACCGGATAACGGTATTGGGTTAGAGTCTTAAACTAGCAAGGGTGGTATTTCAAGGGTGGCTCCACAAACACTGGCGTGCCTGCTTCAAAGCCTCCCACCTATCCTACACATGCTAGCCCAAAACCCAATGTCAAGCTATAGTAAAGGTGCACAGGGTCTTTCCGTCTTTCTGCGGGTAGACGGCATTTTCACCGCCAATTCAATTTCACTGAGTCTCTAGCTGAGACAGCGCGGAGATCGTTACGCCATTCGTGCAGGTCGGAACTTACCCGACAAGGAATTTCGCTACCTTAGGACCGTTATAGTTACGGCCGCCGTTTACCGGGGCTTCGGTTCGAAGCTTCGCTTGCGCTAACCTCTCCCCTTAACCTTCCGGCACCGGGCAGGCGTCAGACCCTATACGTCGTCTTGCGACTTAGCAGAGTCCTATGTTTTTAGTAAACAGTCGCCACCGCCATTTCTCTGCGGCCCTCGCGGGCTGAGCAAGTAAATTGCATCACCCTCAAGGGCACCCCTTATCCCGAAGTTACGGGGTCATTTTGCCGAGTTCCTTAGCTAGAGTTCTCTCAAGCGCCTTGGGATACTCTCCCCGCCCACCTGTGTCGGTTTGCGGTACGGTCTGATTGCACTAAACTTAGAGGCTTTTCTTGGCAGCATGGGCTCAACCACTTCAGGACTAATGTCCACGGCATCGTGTCTCGGCGTTAAAAAGCAGCGGATTTGCCTACTGCTCCACCTACGCACTTACACCAACATCCAACAGTTGGCTGGCCTACCCTTCCGCGTCCCCCCATCGCACATGCAATCAGGTACGGGAATATTAACCCGTTTCCCATCAGCTACGCTTTTCAGCCTCGCCTTAGGGGCCGACTCACCCTGGGCAGATTACCTTTACCCAGGAAACCTTGGGCTTACGGCGAACGAGTTTCTCACTCGTTTTATCGTTACTCATGTCAGCATGATCACTTCTTTGCAATCCAGATAGCCTTACGACACACCTTCATCTCGCAAAGAACGCTCCCCTACCACTCGTACTAGGTACGAGTTCAAAGCTTCGGCACCATACTTAGCCTCGTTACATTTTCGGCGCAGGATCATTAGACCAGTGAGCTATTACGCTTTCTTTAAAGGATGGCTGCTTCTAAGCCAACCTCCTGGCTGTCTGAACAATCCCACCTCCTTTCCCACTGAGTATGGATTTAGAGGCCTTAGCTGTTGATCTGGGCTGTTTCCCTTTCGACCTTGGACCTTCGCACCCAAAGTCTGACTCCCAAGATCTGGACCGCTGGCATTCGGAGTTTGATAGGGTTTGGTAACCTGGTGGGGCCCCTAGCCCTTTCAGTGCTCTACCTCCAGCGGTAAACTCTTGAGGCTATACCTCAATATATTTCGGGGAGAACCAGCTATCACCCGGTTTGATTGGCCTTTCACCCCTATCCACAGGTCATCCGAGAAGTTTTCAACCTTCAACGGTTCGGGCCTCCACTCAGTTTCACCTGAGCTTCACCCTGCCCATGGATAGATCACCGGGTTTCGGGTCTATTCCAACGTACTGAACGCCCTATTCAGACTCGCTTTCGCTACGGCTCCGCTAATGCTTAACCTTGCACGTTAGAATAACTCGCTGACTCATTATGCAAAAGGCACGCGGTCACATCCGAAGATGCTCCCACTGCTTGTAGGCAATCGGTTTCAGGTTCTTTTCACTCCCATGCCATGGGTTCTTTTCACCTTTCCCTCACGGTACTGGTACACTATCGGTCACTGGAGAGTATTTAGCCTTGGATGATGGTCCACCCAGGTTCCCACGGGGTTTCACGTGTCCCGC
>OY762289.1:715000-1510000 GCA_963665495.1 Desulfovibrionaceae bacterium | reverse complement strand
TCCCGCTGCACTGGCAGATGCTTTCCTGGGCCGGTTCCGAGAAACTTACCAACGCCGACGATATCATCAACGTGATGAACTTCCCTTACTTTGGCGATCTGAACATGGACTAGCCTTCCAGCCAAAAAAGGTCTAAACACTTTGGAAGCGGCGCACCGGGTACTTCTGGTACGCCGCTTCCGATCACCTACCGGGACAAGGATTTTTCAACTCAATATGTTCGCATTCATCATCAAGCGGGTTCTCCAGGCATTTTTCGTCATGCTGATTATCAGCGTGATCGGATTTGTCATCAAACAATCCGTTGGCGATCCCATCCGCGAAATAACAGGTATTTCCGTCAAGGAATCCGAACGCGAAGCCCTGCGCGACAAACTCGGATTAAACGATCCCCTCTTCACTCAGTGGACCCGTTTTGTGGGCAATGCGATGAAAGGAGATCTGGGGAATTCCTTTTACTTCAAACGTCCGGCCATGAGCGTGATCATCTCCAAGGCTCCGGCTACCCTCGAACTGGTTATGGCCAGTTCCCTGGTCATCGTTCTGTTTTCCATACCCATTGGCATTTATGCCGCCGTACGCCCCAACGCATGGCTGGCGCGTTTCTTTATGGGCGCGTCCATAGTCGGGGTCAGCATTCCCGTGTTTCTTACGGCCATCATTCTGATTTATATTTTCTCAGTCAATCTGGGCTGGCTGCCTTCCTTCGGACGAGGGGACCTGGTGGAGATCTTCCCCGGCTGGAACTCGGGCTTTTTTACCCGCAGCGGCCTCGAACATCTGATCATGCCATCCGTAGCGCTCTCTTCCATAATGCTGCCGTTGTTCATCCGACTGATACGGGCGGAAATGAACGAGGTTCTTGAGGCCGAATACATCAAATTCGCCAGGGCAAAAGGGCTGCATCCGCACCGGGTGCTTTTCGTGCATGCCTTTAAAAATACCCTGCTCCCGGTGATTACGGTAGGCGGCGTTCAATTGGGCATCATGATCGCGTTCACCATTCTGACTGAAACGGTTTTCCAATGGAACGGCATGGGGTCCATGTTTATCGAGGCTGTGGACAGGGCCGACACATCGCTAATAGTCGCCTATCTGGTTTTTGTGGGGTTCATGTTTGTGGTCGTCAATACCGTGGTGGATCTCATCTACGGGATGGTTAATCCCATGGTCCGGATTTCGGGGAGAAAATAGGGTGAAACGCTTTCTGGATTCCTATTTCTTTTACAGCTTCATTCGTGATCCCATGGCTATTGCCAGCGTCATCGTACTGACTTTTCTGGTTATCGTCAGTTTCGGCGCTCCCCTTATCGCTCCGCACGATCCGTACAACCCCACAACCGTGGACCTGATGGACGCGGAAATGCCGCCTGTCTGGATGCCGGACGGCGACACCAAATTTCTGCTGGGTACGGATACCCAGGGTCGCGACATGCTTTCGACCATGCTCTACGGCATGCGCGTATCTATTATAATAGGCATCGGCGCCGTGATCATGCAGGCCTTCATCGGCATCATGATCGGACTGACCGCAGGCTATCGCGGCGGCCGCCTGGACGCATTTCTGATGCGGATGGCCGATGTCCAGCTGTCCTTTTCCACCTATATGGTCGCTATTTTCATGGGAGCGCTTTTCCAGGCCGCATTCGGCATGGGCACCTGGGAGAAGTTTGCTGTCCCGTTGATTATCGCCGTTATCGGACTGGCCGAATGGCCGCAGTACGCACGTACGGTCCGTGCTTCGGTTATGGCGGAAAAAAAGAAGGAATATGTGGAAGCGGCTAAGGTAATCGGGCTGAAATCCTCACGGATCATGTGGCGGCACATTCTACCCAATACCCTGACGCCCGTGCTTGTCATCTCGACCGTTCAGGTGGCCAACGCTATCATGAGCGAAGCAGCCCTATCCTTCATAGGCCTGGGCATGCCGGTGACGCGTCCGTCTCTCGGCTCCCTGATCAAGGCCGGATTCGACTACATTTTTTCCGGTTCCTGGTGGATCACGCTTTTTCCTGGCATTCTTCTGGTGGTATTGATTTTATCCATCAATCTGCTTGGAGACTGGCTGCGTGATTTTCTCAATCCCAAACTTTACAAGCATTAGACGCAGGTTATGAGCACTCTCCTCCAGGTAACCGATCTCACCGTACGCTTCGCTCTCCGGCGCGGCGAACTGACGGCCGTAGACAACGTCTCTCTCAACCTGGACCAGGGCGAGCGTATGGGGCTGGTGGGCGAATCCGGCGCAGGCAAATCCGTCACTGGTTTTTCCATTCTGAATCTCATTTCCAAACCCGGTTATATTCATTCAGGCTCCGTCCAATTCAAGGGACGCGAACTTACAAGTCTGGATGAAAAACAGCTGCGACAGATCCGCGGCAATGACATTGCCATGATCTTTCAGGATCCCATGATGACCCTAAATCCTGTGTTGACCATTGGCACGCAAATGCTCGAAACCCTGCGAACGCATACCGAGCTTTCCAAAAAAGACGCGGTTGAGGTCGCTCTGGAAAAGCTTCGTAAGGTCTACATTCCTTCTCCTGAAAAAAGATTGAAACAATACCCGCACGAATTTTCCGGCGGTATGCGGCAACGCATCGTCATAGCCATAAGCCTGCTGACGTCACCTGCTTTGATCATTGCGGATGAGCCTACCACGGCTCTGGACGTCACTATCCAGGCCGAGATTATGGATTTGCTTCAGGAGCTATGCGCCACCGAGCATATGGGCTTCATCCTGATCACACACGACCTTGCAGTAGTTTCGCAGGTGACTTCCAAGATTGCCGTAATGTACGCCGGGCGCGTGGTGGAAATGGGTCCGACACGGGAAATCATCAAAAATCCGTTGCATCCCTATACGCGCGGGCTGCTGGAAGCGTTACCCCAGGAAAAAACCCTTGGGAAACGATTGAACCAGATTCCCGGCGTGATGCCATCACTGACGCAGATTCCCAAAGGCTGTGCCTTTCACAACCGCTGCAACCTGGCTCAGGAGCAATGCCGTCTGACGCGTCCCGAACTGAGTAAAAAAACTGCCGGATGGCAGTGCGCATGCCATTTGGTGGATTAAGCAATGAACACGGAACACACCCCAGCTCCAGAGAACGGCAACACTCTGCTCACCCTGACCAATGTGGTGAAGCATTTCGATATTTCCGGCGGTCTTATCGACCAGCTGGCTCTTGAAGGCGGGCGCGTCGTTCGCAAGCATACCGTAGTCAAGGCGCTCAACGACGTGAGCCTGTTTGTCGACAAAGGGGAAACCTTGTCCGTTGTGGGAGAATCAGGCTGCGGCAAATCCACCCTGGCCCGGACTGTCATAGGCATCTATCAGCCTAATAGCGGTGAAATACGTTATCGCGGTACGCGTATCGACAATCTGACCGGGGATAAAATGCTCCCCTTTCGTTCCAAAATGCAGATGGTTTTTCAGGACCCCTATGCGTCTTTAAACCCACGCATGAACGTACGCCAAACCCTGGAAGAGCCCTTACGTTTCCACGGCAAGGCCAAAAACAAAAGCGAAGTCATGGACCGTATCGCCGAGGTCATGCGCCAGGTAGGCGTAGACCCGGACTGGGCCGAACGCTACCCGCACGAATTTTCAGGCGGCCAGCGCCAGCGCATCTCTATTGCCCGTGCCCTTGTTCTCGACCCGGAGTTCGTTATCGCGGACGAACCAATTTCCGCCCTGGACGTTTCCATTCAGGCTCAGATTCTCAATCTGCTCATGGACGCGCAGGAGGAACGAGATCTGACCTATCTGTTCATCAGCCATGATCTTTCAGTTGTTCAACATATCTCCAGCAGAGTCGCCGTTATGTACCTTGGGACGCTCTGCGAACTTGCTCCTGCCGATAATCTGTTCACGAACCCTATGCATCCGTACACGCGCATTCTGCTCTCAGCGATTCCACGTTTAAATGCCGCTTCCCAAAAGCATGCGAAGCTTTCCGGGGATGTGCCCACCCCTATCAACCTGCCGGCGGGATGTGTATTTCACGGACGTTGCCCGTATGTCAGCCAGCGCTGTAAAATTGAAATCCCAAAATTACTTGAGCGTGAAAACGGCGTTTTCGTTGCGTGCCACGGAGTGGAAGAAGGACGGCTTTGATATGCCGTTAATGTGGAGATTTTATTACTATTAATATAAATTTTCTACTTTCCATAAAAATACCACAGCAGTTGTAACTTCTTGTTTCTTCCTCTCCAATATACTGTTATGAAAATGAGTAACGCACATACAATCGCTCGCACCCGGGTGACTTTGCGAGATATTGATAAAACTTATATTTTCCTATTGCTTTTTTCGAAGGTATTTGATTTGAATGACGGAACGGTCGTCGTTAAGAATCATCTTCCACCTGCATTGCGTAATACTTATGATCCAGGCACCTTCAGAAGCGGACGTCGCTGCCATAGAAAAAATCCGGGCGGGCAACCCCAATGCCTTTCGCCATTTTGTCTCCACATACAAAAATGCGGTAGAACGCCTACTTTATCGCTACGTTACACGAGAAATGGTACCAGAACTCGCCCAGGAGACCTTTATCAGGGCGTATGGTTCCCTAGATACCTACGACCCGAACCGCCCTTTCGACAAATGGCTGCTGACCATTGCCCTTCGCTGTTGTTACGAATATCTTCGAAAGCGCTACGCAAACCGGGAAACCCCCATCAGTACGTTGAGCCCGGACTGTATGGATTGGCTGGAACACAAAACATCGGCAAACGCGCTGAATACGTTCAGGGAAAACGAAGACAGCCGGGATGCCCTTGAGTTGCTGCATTGGGCGCTGGAACAACTGGAGCCCAAGGATCGCATGATTTTGCTGCTGTTATACGCAGATGGTTACAGCATGCTTGAAGTAGCTGAAATGCTTGATATGAGCGGCATCAATGTTCGGGTACGTGCTTTCAGAGCCCGAAAAAAAGTTCACAAGATGCTGGAAGATTTTATATAAGGCAAGACAATGACCAAGCACAATAAAACAATGGAGCTCGTCAATCTTCTGCTGCTTGCCCTGAAAAAACGACCTGATCTACACATTCTGGATCAACAATGGGAAGACCAGGTCATGGACAAGATACTCGAGCAGGACATACCGGCGGCATACGTGCAGCCGGCCGGCGAAGTATCCCTTAAGACCTACGTGCCTTCACTTTCGACATTTGGCGCCCTGGCCGCAGGTCTGACCCTGATAGCCTGCTACAAACTGGACGCCATTGATGCCCATGTTCTTAAAGCCACTGTTGAAACAACATACAATTTTTCAACCACCTTGATTCCATTGCTGTGATGAACGAATTGTTTCAAAGGGCATGACCATGAAAAAAATACACTGGTTCGTTCTTTCTCTTACGCTGCTTTTCGGCATCCTGATCGGGGCATCCTCTGCCACGATCTATTTTGAAAACATCATCAAAGATCTGGCCCTGCTGCCCCGCCACCTGCCCACTTCGGAAGAACTGCTCTCCCGGCTCGACGCTTATTGCGACCTTGATGAAAAACAGGAAGAAGAAGTCATCAAAGTCCTTCGAGCGCACAAACAACTATTGGATTCTCTCAAACAACGTCACTTTAAAGAAGTGGTCAAGATTCGGATATCTTTAGAAAGAAATCTTGCACCTCTGCTGACTGCCGAGCAGAAGGAAAAAGTTATGACCATGCTGAAACTTCCTCCCCAAAACTTTCCCGCTCCCAAAGACAGCAACAGCAGCGTTAGCGAGTAACAGCCTTCCGCGCCTTTTCAATGGCTTCGGCATGCGGATGGTCCTTCGTCAGCATGCCCACCTGCGTATGCTCAATCTTCTGTTCCTGCTGCATAGCCGTATTCCCCTGATCCACTCCGTTAAGATAGTTGTACAGAGGCGGCAAAGTCATGGCCAGAAAAACACTTACACCAAGTCCAAAACTGGCCTTAAGCACATCCTGCACCACCATTTTACGCGTTTCCTTGAACTCACGGTGCTTGAACCGCAAAGTCAGGGCAACCTCCCGGCCCGCAAGAATGCCCAGAAAGACCCAGGTAGTACTCATGGGCATCTTACTGTATTCCTTGAAGAAAAGAAGAATAAACCCAAAAAGGAAGTTAATAACGGTGGCCGAGCGGATGTCCTCGGTATTAGTTTTAGAGGTAACAATGCCCTGAATGGCACCGCCTCGAAAATAAAACAGCACCGCATGCAGAATCAGAAGCAGAGTAAGACAGCCCAGCAAAAGCCCGACGCTCAAATGGCGCGGCATGTACACGAAAATATTGGCAAGATCCTGAATCAGCCATTGGCTCCATAAAAAGCCGGTGGAGGCCCATTGCAGACTTGTCCAGAATTTAGAAGGTCCATTGCAGGAATTATTCAGACAGTAGTATTCAAAACCTTTGGCAGCCCAGAAATAAATAATGGAAGCCAGGCCAAAGGCCAAAACGTAGCCAATTAGCGATTTTTGGAGAATAGCGCCCAGATTGCCCGGAGTAAAAACCGTAAGAATCAAAAATGTCGTGCTGACGGGGACCCCGTAGCGGGTCAAAATCAGGATGGCCAGGGGCGGAATGATGTGCAGCCAGGTGAATCCCATGGGAGGCATGGGAAATTTTTCGAGCCGCCCGTAGGTGACGTCTCCGAAATTCAAAAACCAGCCGTATAAAAAAACCACCACAAGTATCGCGCAGGCATACAGCCAGAGCACCCACCACGGACGCTCGGAGTTGGAACTTAAAAAAGTGCCCAGAGTTTGAATGGCGTCATTGGCTACAATAGCGTAGGCCGCCAGACTGAATCCGATGATCATGTAAATGTCGCTCAGTGGCATGCTGTTCTCCAAATCTTATATGGTATTGTTCCGTAGTATTCTTTGCAGAATGATTAGTTCCACCAGGAAGGTTTGTAACCGGGGACCAGTTTTTTCAGTTCCTTGCGAACCATTTTCTCGTTCAGCGGAATAAATCCGGTTTCAGTGACAAGATCCTGCCCCTGTCTGGAAAGGACAAATTTCAAAAACTCTTCCACCAGCGGTACGAGGGTCTGGCCTTCCGCTTTATTCACATACAGAAACAAAAAGCGGGACAGCGGATAATCACCGCGATAGACATAGGCAAAACGCTTTTCCGGATCTTTGCTGTCGCGAAATTTTTCAACTTCGTATCGAAAATATCCCGAGTTTTCGTCCGGTGCTATTCCCAGTACCTGGACACCATCCGTCTGGTAGCCCAGCCCCGAATAACCGATGCCGGCAGGATCCTTTTCAACGGCTTCAACGACTTTGGCCGAATCCGGCAACATGGTGATATTTTTTTTGAATGTACCGCCACACAAGGCCTGCTCCTGAAAAAAGTCATGTGTCCCGGAAAGACCATTGCGCCCGTACAGATGAATTGCTTCTTTATCCAGCGGTCCCAAAACAAGTTGCTTCCAACGGTTCACATCTGAGCCGCCGCAGTCGTAAGTGGAAGAAAACACACCGTCCAACTGTTTTATTGTCAGTCCACGCAAGGGATTTTGTTTATTGACGTAAACCGCCAGGGCATCCAGGGCGACACGAATCTCCACCGGCCTGTAACCGTGAGTTTTCTTAAACTCTCGTATCTCCTGTTTGGTCATCGGACGGCTCATGGCCGCCAAAAGGCACTGCCCTGACTCCAGAGCGGGAGGTGCCGTTTTCGATCCCTTGGATTCCAACGAGTGGCTTACCTGGGGATGCAGTTTGGCAAAAGCCTCAAACCAGCGTTCCATCAAAATCCGCAGCGTATCGGATCCGGCACAGGAAAGCTCGCCGGATAGATCTTTCACAGGTTGGTAGTCGTCCAAGGCCGCGTAAACATTGGCCGGAGCAACCACAAGACAAAGCAGGAAAAACAGATTCAGTAGCACCCTCATACAGGGCTCCTTGGTTGGTTCTAGGGGTAGAAACAGCAAAATTCCGACTCCGGTAGAAAAATCGCCCCGTTAGCAATAAGGAACGGGAAACGACACATCGTATATTCTCGCTTCAATCAATAGATAGGAACAATACAGATCAATTGTTACGATCGCATAACAACCACAGGATGTTATTGCTTCAAATCCTTGCCAACTGTTTTCATGTGAATACCAGCGCTTGCACATATGGACGCGGGGATTTATGACACGAAGCAGGAAATGGAAATATTTCGCACCGAGCGAAATGTACGGCTATGCCATTGGCGGGTCTCCGACTTTTTGACGAGGAAAGGGCCTGACTTTTTTCCGAATACTCACTCTTCCTTGGTACCGGAGGTACGGCATGAATGTTTTAAAATCCGGATTTGCTGTTTTGTGTCTCTGCGCACTGCTGGCGTGCGCCGGAGCTTGCGTCAGACCCAAGGCGGTTCCCAAACCCAAACCGGAAGTGGCCGAGCCCTTGGCAGCAGGCAAACATATCCTGCTCATTGTGCCGCAATCGGATTTTTCCGACCAGGATTATGAAAAACTACTTGAGGTATTCACAGCAGAAGGCGCTGCCACGCAATTGGCTGCCCCCCGAGCCACTACGGCCAGCAGTATCAAGGGGATTATTCTCCCCACGGATGTGGCTCTGGAACTGGCGGATGCGGCCGCTTATGATGCGTTGATTTTTATCGGCGGAAAAGGGGCTTCTTCGTTGTTTGAAGATGAAGACGCCTTCAGGCTGTCCCGCGAAGCGGCAGCACAAGGCAAGGTTCTTGGCGCCTGTGACACCGCCACCCTGATTCTCGCCTTAGCGGGCGTGCTGGAAGGAAAATCAGCCACCGCCCCCCCCAGGCTGTCCAAATCGTTTAAAGAAGTGTCCAAAAGCACGTACACGGATAAAAACGTAGTGGCTGATACAAACATCGTCACGTCCGCTTCGCAGGAGGACAGCGAGAGTCTGGCCCGAAAAGTGGTGGAACTGCTGCAATGATAATCTCCCTGATCCTGGCTCATCCCGACAAAGGCAGTTTCAATGCGGCAATTGCGTCATGTTGCCAAGATACTCTCCTTGCCAACGGACACGCAGTTTTTTTTCATGACCTGTATGCAGAGAACTTCGACGCGATACTCCCGGCCGGTGAGATGCCAAAATCAGCTGTCTTGTCAGCAACTTTGCAACTTCATTGCAAAGAGCTGGCCTCCGCTGACGGCATCATTATTGTGCATCCGAATTGGTGGGGACAACCACCTGCGATTTTGAAAGGCTGGATAGACCGGGTCATCAGACCTGGGGTTGCCTACAAGTTCATTGAAGGAGATTCCGGAGAAGGAATTCCTGTTGGACTGCTCAAGGCTCAATCCGCTCTTGTTTTCAACACCGGAGATACCGCGTCCGAACGTGAAACAGCCATTTTTAAAGATCCGCTTGAAACAATATGGAAAAATTGCATTTTCGGTCTTTGTGGGGTGCGCAATTTTTATAGAAGGCTATTCGCCATACTGGTGACAAGCACTGAAGAACAACGCAAACAGTGGCTGGCAGAGGTTTCCGGTATCGTTGACACCTATTATCCCAAACAAAAAGGCCCGGAACAAAACCGCTGAAAACATTCTGCAGACCTCTGCTCCCTTGCTTCACGCAACCTGGCTATTGCGGACTATATCTTTCCGTGGCATCCGGGCGGCCCGGCCGGACAATTGCGCTCTGTCGGTGCTCATGCTACGTCGGTTCATCATTCTAAGGATAAGACATGAAACGCCCACACTGCCTGCGCATATTTTTTTTGCCCCTGTTCTTCGTACTGTTTTTCTCCGGAACTGCCGGCGCGCATCCGCATGCTTTTGTTGAATGCCAGTTGACCTTTGTTTTCGACAAGGACGGTCTTGCCGGATTGCAACAACGCTGGATGCTGGATGAAATGCTGACCCTGACCATTCTGGAAATCGTCGACGCCAACCACGACTTTGCGATCAGTCCGGAGGAATCCCGAAAAACCGGCGAGATGACCAAAGAAAATCTCAAATCATTTCATTTCTACACAGGCGTACTCATTGACGGCAACCCTTTTGAAGTCAATTATATCACAGATTTCAAAGCCGCGATGGTAGGCGACAAACTGGAGTATTCCTTTTTCACTCCCTGTCACGTCAAGGCGCATGCAAATCCGAAAGAAATCAAAGTTGCCGTGTATGATAAAACTTTTTACACCTATGTCGCCTACCACCAGGAAGGCAAACAGCTGGACCCCAAAGCAGACCCATTCTTCACTGCCACACAGGCGCCGGCCTCCCCTGATGATTTCAAGCGTTTTTCAGAAGCCGTCGGCCTCGAGGGGTACAATGGTGAGGTAGCTATTTCTGGAGACACCAAAAACTTCGAAATCAATACCTCCGTACGGGAAGCAAAAGAATTTGCCTATTTTTACGATCAAATCATACCCGAGGCCTATATCCTCCGTTTCAAACTAAAATGATGCGTCTTGCCTTTGCATTACTTCTGCTTTTCCTGGTTTTTTCCGGGGCACTCCCGGCCGTTGCTGCAACAAGCAATCCGTTCATTTCGGGAAACCATACGGATACGCAGAAAACAGCCGTCCACAATAATACTTCTTCCAGTGTCCTGCCTGCATCTCTTTCACCCCTGCTGGTACGCATTTCTCAATGGCAGTTGCTGTTGCGCAAAGAACTGGTCGGTTACGGCCACCAGATCCGCCAATCCCCCTGGTCCGGTGCGTTCTGGAGCTTCATGCTGCTTTCTTTTTGCTATGGAGTGATTCACGCATTGGGGCCCGGACATGGAAAACTGTTTGCAGCCACCTATTTTCTAAACCAGCCGGGCACAGTGAAACTGGGCATCCTCTTTTCCATGCTCACCATGTTTCTGCATGTGCTTTCAGCCACTTTGCTGGTGCTCGCCGCGTATTTTATATTGCATACGTCAGGAGCCCTGACGGTAGACGCCGCCGGTACGCGACTCGAACAGATCAGTTACGGGCTGCTCTGCTGCGTCGGGCTGGTTTTGACTATCCGCACGGTACTGGAAGCACGCAAACAAAAACACAAAGAACGGGAAGCGTCCCGTACGGATTGGAAAAGTTTTATCGGAATGACCCTGGCCGCCGGACTGGTTCCCTGCCCGGGCGCGACTCTGGTACTGATTTTTGCCGTCACGCTCGACATCCTCGGCACGGGTTTGTTTGCAATGTGCGCCATTGCCCTGGGCATGAGTCTTACCACAGGGGCAGTCAGCCTGCTGGCCATATCCTCTCGGGGCGCCCTGCTGCGCCTGACTGCGCGGTACGACCGATGGTATTCGCTGGCGCATTTGATTCTTTCTCTGGGCGGATCGCTCGCCATCACCTTTTTAGGCGCTGTCATGCTTGCCGGCAGCTTTGTGGCTCCCTGACTGGACAGAGCCTGCACAACTTATTAAGAAGGACGTCCTATGGACACCATCGACAGAAAACTTCTCGATATCATTCAAACCGGTTTTCCCCTGGAACCTCGTCCGTACGCGATTCTTGGTGAAAAGCTGGGTTTAACCGAAGCGGAAACTCTGGCGCGCGTCCGTGCGCTCAGAGAACAGGGTATCATCCGGCGGCTTGGCGGAAATTTCCAGTCAAAAAAATTAGGCTGGCGCAGTACACTCTGTGCTGCCAAAGTTCCAGAGGAACAACTGGAAAGCTTTGTCGCTGAAGTGAACAGCCATCCCGGCGTGACACACAATTATTTGCGAGCTCACGAATTCAACATCTGGTTTACCTTTATCGGGCCTGATTGGGACACCGTCTGCGCCACACTTGACTCCATCACACAAAAAACCGGCATCAAAATTCTCAACATGCCCGCAGAAAAAATGTTCAAAATCAAAGTTGACTTCAACATGGGACACAGGGAAGCCGGAATTGCCAACGAAGATGATGATTGATCCGGCAGGAAACTATGATGAGCAGTTCTAAAGTCATTCCCATCAGCAGTCCCGAAACAACTCGCCAGCGTTTGATCAGTGCGGCCGGTATCGTACTTGCCAAATACGGATTCAACGGCATCTCCGTGGACAAAATCTGCCTGGAAGCCGGCGTGTCCAGATCCGTACTGCATCGCTACTTCAAAGGCGTGCCTAAACTCCTGGCCGCCTTTGCGGAATCCTATGTTTTTTGGCCTTCTTCCCAGGAATTGCTGGATAAGGCTCAATCTCTGGCTGGATTGAGCGCCGGTGAGCAGATGTCCCGTTTTTTCAAATGTTACATGGCGGCGTTACGTGAACGCCCGCTTACTCTGGAAATTCTGGCCTGGGAATCCCTGGAGCGCCACGAACTCACCCGCCCGCTGGAGGAAGTCCGAATACGCACCGCGCTTGAATTTTTTGAAAAGCTTGAAGGCGAAATTCCGGACCATATTGATCTCACCGCCATCGTGCTTTTGTTTTCCGCCGCAGCCAATTTTCTGGTTGTCCGGTCCCGAACCAACAAATCCCTTGGAGGCGTCGATCTCCGTTCCCCTCAAGGCTGGCAGCGGATAGAAGGTGCCATGGACCTGCTGCTCAGAAATACGCTCGATAGCGCCAATCATATAGATCACTTATCATAAGAAAAGGCCGCCTCTGCATAAGAAGCGGCCTCTTGTAGCATCGCAGTTTGGTAAAACGTCAGAGCAGCTTAGTTCTCCAATTGAGTCTTCAACCAGTCCTTGATCTCTGCAGTGGGCTCGAACACCCCTCTAAGGTTGCCGAACTCTTCCTTGAAAGACTTCACTAGCGCTTTCGGAAGTTCCAGGGTGAGCAAATCCTCGGCATTTTCTGAATTTCTCCGTACCAGCCTGACCACAGGCTCCTCACCCCAGGTGTCCACAACAAAATAATTGGTAAAATCCTTTTTAGACCGTACGGGCTGGTGCTGGGCATGCCAGCTGTTGTTGCCCCACTCCAGATACAAGGTTACCGCGTCAGTCGGAGCCATATCCCAATCAATTACCAAGTCTTTCACTTGTCGCATATCCATGAATCCTCCTCCGGTCTGAAATTTGTGGTCTGACAGGGCTCTGCACGTTGCCTGACGCGGCCCGCCCTGCTGTTTTCCTTTCTTCTAAAATAATAATTATTATTAGAAAGTAAAGAGTGTTGAATATTTTTTTGTTGTCAATAATTACGTACATTTTTTTATTCTTGACTCGCACTATTTTTGTGCTAGAATTAACTCACTTTTCGTACACATTCTGTACATGGAGGATTCTTAAGTGAGCGTTTTTATAAATGAAAAAGACACAAAGCGAGTAATATTCAACATTGACTTTGAACTTGCTGAAAGACTTGAAAGAGCAAAAGAATTATCAAAAAAAATCGGAAAAAAACTTGATGTAGATACCCCGGTAAACAAAGCTTTGGAAAAATTTGTCAAAAAAGCCGAAAAAAAAATCGCAGATGCGGAAGCTTTTGATATACGGATATCATCCAATGTATCCAAGTCGCCGCTAGCCCGCGTATTGGCCCAGCAGGAGCTCCTCAAGGCGCGTCCGCCGCTGGCCCCAAATGCTTATTCGGAAGAATAACCTGTTACGTGTACAAGGTGTTACTCAATCTTTTTTAAGGAGCTATGGAAATGAGCAAGCAGGGAATGGTTGTCAAAGGCATGATGGATTACGATTCTGTGGTGAATTTTTTTGAAGACTTCATCAAAAGCTTTAAAGAAAAAACCATCTGCGTACAACGCGGTGAAGACTTTATTACCTTGAAACCTTCCGACAGCATGGAAGTGGAAATCGAAGCCTCTGTGAAAAAAGGCAAACAGAAAATTTCCATCGAACTCGAATGGCGGGAAGAAGTGCCTGTTGAGAATGATGTCGCCTTTAAAGTATCGGCCGTAGAGCCCGAACCGGCTCCGGAGCCGGAGCCGGAAGCAACGGCAGAAGAGGCGCCTGCAGCGTCTGAGAAAAAAGAAGAGTGCGACAAGGCTGACTCCAAGAAGGCGGAAACTCCTTGCCCTGTCACCCCGCCAAAATCCATTGAAGTGGTAAGCAGCCCGTCCATTCTGGCTCCGACTCCCACGTCAAAGCCTGTGGTAGAAGCAAAAGCCGACAGCAAATCCGACGATGCCGCCGCACCTAAGGGAGGATCCAAATCCGCGGCTAAAGCCAAATCCGAAGGCGCCAAAAAATCTTCCACAACCAAATAGTCGACACCGAACCCTTTTTTGAGCAACCAGAAGAGCCAAAGGCAACTACCGGCTTTTCTGGTTGTCTTTTTTGTTACTGACCACGACTCGTAGTGGATAGCCTCCCTTTTCCCTCCAAAAGTCACACAACCGTACGCTGAACGGCATCTGATTTTATTTAATAAACAGGGAACTTGCCCTGTGACCTATTTTTTGTCTATCCTAAACGCCGGCTTTGCTCAGGACTACGTTTTTTTAACTACTGCACATAAATGGATACAACAATGAAAATCAGATGCAAAAGCTTGGATTTTTGCCTGGTAGTTTTTTTGTTTTTTCTATTCGGCCTGGTTGGCCCGATGTCATCAATCGTTGCGGCAGATGATCACGGGCCGTCCGTCATGCCGGAAAAGGATTGGTGGGTAATGATCGGCCCCAAAGAAGAAACGGAAAAAAACAAGCTCCAGGCCGACCTGAAACGCATCAACAGGCAATTTCCCAATCTGCAACCCGAACTCACCTCCACATCGGAGTTTTTCTGGCTTCCGAAAAATAAATGGGCTCTGTTTATCGGGCCTGCAAGCAGCAAAAATCAAGCAGAGGCAACTTTGGATCAGGTGCAACGGATTGTGAAGGATACGAAACTGGTTCAGACTGCGAGGCGTTCGCCCCGCCCCATGCCCTGGTTTACGGGAAAATGGCTGGTGACCTGGCCCAACGGCAACCTCAACAGCATGAAGTTATCCGTAAGCAGGGATTCCTACGCTATCACCGGAACCGTCATGAATGACCAAGATCTGAGTTGCGGTGTCACCGGAAAGTGCATTGAAGTCAACAAAGCCATGGTTTCCGTGAGCTGTCCGACTTCAGGACTCGCATTCGACATGTCGCTGACTTTGGATGATATGGATAACGGCTCGGGTGAATTCTACATGAAAGGACAAAAAGGGCCTTTGAGCATTGTACGCAACTGACATCAAGGCTCACATCTGAAACACAGCTTGGCTGCATAAAAGGCTCTAAGCTCGAAGACCCGCTAAGAGTCTCCAAAATGCCCTATTGTTTCAGCTAAATGCGAAAGAGTACCTTAATCTTGAAAAGATCAAGATGCTCTAAATAAAAAACTCCAGCCAGTGGGCCACCCGTACGCCCGCCGGAGCTATGCCGCGGAACTGAGCCACGCAGCCGCTGCACCCTGTAGCCACGATATCTCCCGCCTGCGCTCCCAGCGCACGGAGCGCTTCGCGTCCCACCTGCTGCGAAAGTTCCGGCGCGCCCAACTGAAACACCCCGCCCATGCCGCAACACTGTTCGCGCGTAAAGGAGACAAGGGCGTCGCCCAGAACAGCACGCAGCCAGGGTAAATCCTTATCACCCTGGCGCCCGTGACAGGGCTGGTGGTATCGAACCGGACCTGGTGCCGGCCCCACCGCTACGACCTGCCCGTGCTCAAGAAAAGCGCTCAGCGGCAGAATGGCCCGCTGCCATTGTTCCCTTTCTCCCGGCGACCAATCCAGCGTATCATCAGCGGCATAAGCAGCGAGTCCGGAACGACAGGTGGCACAGTACATGGCCACATCCGGACGACCGGAACTACGCCAGGCTTCCAGATTAGCTTCCCGCATGCGGCGTTGCAGATCCAGCAGTCCGGCATGCCCCACACTGCTGCCGCAACACTCCCAGTCAGGCTGGGGCAACACCTCATGGCCCATCGTACGCAGCAAAGCGTACGACTTGTTCACCCAATCCTTGCGTACGTGCGCTCCCAGACAGCCCGGGAACAAAGCCACACGTCTGGCATCCGCACCGGGCGTATGCTCCAGGCGCAACCAGGGAGTGACCTCGCTTTCAGGACGCATACTGCGTAAAGCCCGAGCGGCCATGCCGCCAGGCTTGTCCGCTTTTTTGGCAAAAATTCCGGAGACACGTGCCGCCAGGCCGACTCCCGGCCACAATTGACCGTGGCGCCCGAGCCAGTTTTCCCAGACCCAGGAGGTCCAGTCAGGATGCGCCCGCCTGAGTGCCGCGACCAGATCAGGCGCACACAAGCCCTGCGGACAGGCTTGTTCGCAGAGGCCGCAGCCCAGACAAAGCGTAGCCAGATCAGACGCACGCTGCGCATCAAGTTCGGCGGGATTTTCCAGCAACGTACGGGCAAGATGCTGCTTGGCTTTGGGGCTTAATTCTTCCCGGCCGGTAGACTTAAAAAGCGGACACACAGCCAGACAGCGGCCGCAAAGAATGCACTCCTTTTCCGAATCAGCGGCAGGAGTTGAATTGCCGGGTGAAGTAGTTTTCGCCATACGCGCCTCAGTATGCTTTGTCCGGATTCATTATCCGGTGCGGATCGAACACGGCCTTGACTCCGCGCATCAGGGCTCGCTCCTGTTCCGGGAGCTGTTTGTGCAGCATGGGCAACTTGGAAAGCCCTACGCCATGTTCTCCCGAAAGCGTGCCGCCGAGTTTGAGGGTCAGCAAGCCCACCTGTTCCTTGGCAGACCGCGCATTACGCAGTTGCTCCGGATCGGTAGCATCGTACATCACATTGACGTGAATATTGCCGTCGCCCAAGTGGCCAAAGGTTAAGATAATCAAATTGCTGGCGTTGGCAATGGCCCGTACGCCTTCGATGAGGCGGCGCACCTGGCTGCGGGGCACGGTGACGTCGTCGCTGATCTTGTCGGGCGCGGCCTGGTACGAGGCCGGATTGATCAGGCGGCGCAAGTCCCAGAGTTTTTCTTCCGCATCCCCCTGTCCCTGGGCCTGCCAGAGTGGTGACGCTCCGGAAACAGTCTGCCCGAGGCGTTCCAGCAGCGGCACCAGGCTCTCGTTGGTACCGTCCAGTTTGAGAAGGAGAGCCGCGCGGGTTGGCTCGGGCCAGGGGACGCTCTGCAAGCGTTCCAGACACTGCAGCACCGAGTAATCCAGCAACTCCATTGCCGTGGGCAACAACCCCGAGGCAAAAATGGCACGACTGCAGTCCAGTGCGCCTTCCAGAGAAGAAAAACAGGCCAGCAACGACCCCGAAGCTTCGGGCAGAGGCAACAGTTTCAGCCGCAGCTTGGTAATAATGCCCAAGGTGCCTTCAGAGCCCACAAAAAGGCGCGTCAGATCCAGGCCCACAACATTCTTATGTGTGCGCCCGCCAAAAGAAACCAGCTCGCCGCCGGGCAATACAGCTTCCAGCCCGAGCACATAGTCGCGTGTTACACCGTACTTAAGTGCACGCATGCCTCCGGCTCCGGTTGCCGCATTACCTCCGATGGTTGAAATCCCAACGCTGGCCGGATCCGGCGGATAAAATAATTTCTTCGCTTCACAGGCCTTTTGCAATTCCGCCGTGACCACTCCGGGCTGGACTTCTGCCACGAAATCAGCGCCATCAATGGCTTCCACAGCATTAAGACGCAAGGTGGAAACCACTATACCAGGCGGGTTGGGAACACAATCGCCCACCATATTGGTGGCGCGTCCGCGCGTATAAACCGGAATACGCTCGTTGTGGGCCCAGCGCATAAATTCTTTGAGGGGAGCTACATGGTCTGGACGGACGACCGCCAGAGGCTGCGCAAATTTTCTGCTGGCATCCGTACCATAGATACGCGCGGCTTCTTTGGAAACCACCAGGCCGTCGCCGGGAAAAAGTTCGGAAAGCCAGCCATACTCAGCCGGAGTCAGGGCACTGCGATATTCGGACATGGTATTCATCGATCAGGCGTCTTACTGCGGGAGCGGACTCCCACAGGTAAACGCGATGCGGTTAAACAGTTGCAGCCATTCGGCAGGGAAAAAAACTGTGGAACAAGGGGGGCGGGCTGAAACCGAACGCGAACCGGAGTTCAGTCTCACAGACTTGTCAGTGCCGGACCAGCTCTCTGGCAGCATCACGGTCAGCAGCGCGGCGTTTAAGATCTTCCCTGCGGTCGAAGGTTTTCTTACCCCGGCCCAGAGCAATTTCCAACTTGGCCCGACCATTCTTAAAATAAATTTTCAGCGGAACAACGGTCATGCCTTTTTGTTCCACGCGGGTTACCAGCATTTTTATCTGATGCTGGTGCAGCAGCAGTTTGCGCGGTCTTTCAGGATCATGCCCGTTGAACCCCGCGGGGCTGGCGAATTCATACGGGGCGATATGCACGCCAACAAGCCAGGCCTCGCCGTCTGTAAAACGGACATAGCCGTCCTTGAAACTGACCTTGCCGTCCCGCAGACTTTTTACCTCGGACCCGACAAGCACAAGGCCCGCTTCCATATTATCAGAGAGTTCGAATTCATGGCGCGCTTTTTTGTTCACGGCCACAGACTTGGTTCCTGGAGTTGCTTTTTTCATGGCTGTTCGGGGATTACTCAGGCTCCCTCATCCGTATCCAGCAAAGAGGAAAAGAAAAAAAGCTCTTCCGGAAAACGTTTGAAGATGGATTCCTTTACTTCTCGGTTGATGGTGCCCACGGTCTGCAATTCGAGCACGTCCTTGAGCAGCCGTTTGCACTCTTCCATAGTTGTCTGACGAATCACGCGTTTGATGCCGGGAATAGCCTGGGGCGTGATACTGACGCTGTCAATCTGCATGCCCATCAGGATGGGAATGCAGAAGGGGTCTGAAGCGACTTCTCCGCAGACACTGACTTCAATACCCGCTTCATGGGCGGAGTCCACCACGTGTTTGATGGAACGGACTATGGCCGGATGCAGCGGCTGATACAGATAGGATACCTGCCGATTGGTACGGTCAATGCCCAGGGAATACTGAATGAGGTCATTGGTGCCGATGGAGAAAAAGTCAACTTCCCTGGCCAGCACTTCGGCGATCATCACCGCAGAAGGCAGCTCGACCATGATGCCCACCGGCATGTCCGGATTATAAGGCAATCCTTCGGCGTCCAGCTGGCGCTGCGTATGCTTTAAAATTTCTTTTGCCTGGATCACTTCCTTAAGGCCGGAGATCATGGGGAACATCAGGTGCACGTTACCATAAACGCTGGTACGCAAAATCGCCCGCAACTGGCGAACGAACAGATCCTCATGCTTGAGACAAAAGCGGATGGCGCGCAATCCCATGGCGGGATTGGCTTCCTCCCCCATGGCCCAGCCGGCTCCGAGTTTGTCCGCACCCAGATCGAACGTACGGAAAACCATGCGCCGCGGCGTCACGAGTTCAACCAGCTCTTTATATTCTTCGACCAGCTCTTCCTCGTCCGGAATATCATCGCGGTTCAGGAAAGCGTATTCCGTCCGATACAGCCCCACGCCCTCGCCGCCGTTGGAAAGGACGGAGGTCACTTCCTCAAACAGCTCGATGTTGGCCAGGACCTCGACACGGTAGCCGTCGATGGTTTCCCCCGGCAGGCTGCACGTACGCATGATGCCCGCATGATAGGCTTCGAACTGGTACTTAAGGTCGGAATAATAGGCCAGTTCTTCTTCCCTGGGCTCGATGATAATCCTGCCTTTGAGGCCGTCGATGATAACCAGATCGCCATCGGAGACATTGTCTTCCAGATTGGTGACGCCCACAATGGCCGGAATTTGCAGCGAGCGGGCCAGGATACCCGTATGCGATGTCTTGCCCCCTTCCGCAGTGGCAAAAGACATGATTTTGGAAACTTCAAATCCAATGGTATCCGCCGGGCTCAAGTCGTTGGCCATGAGCACCACCCTGCCCCGGCTGGCCTTTAATTCGACATCGGAAGCATCCGGCAAAGGTTCCTGCAGCCGTTTTTGAACACGCTGGACAACGACCCGTACGTCCTGGATCCGGTCCCGGATATAGCCGTCGTCAATGGCGCTGAAGGCCTGCTCGATCAGGTCCATGGCCTTTTCCAGAGCCCATTCGGCGCAGATGTCCATTTGGTCCACGAACTCAAGCGCACGCCCCAATAATTTGGGATCATTGCTGATCATCAAATGAGTGTCGATGATCGCCGCATGTTCGATCAGCTCCTGCGGCACCTTGGTACGGGCGTTCTTCAGCGCATCCTGCTCATCGGCAAAGGCTTTGCGCAAACGCTCGCGTTCATGTTCCACCAGGTCCGGAGCCACGGTCTGCCGGGGAATGGCGTGAAAACGCCGCCGGTTCATAAAATAGGCCTTGCCTATGGAAATACCGGCAGATACGGCGATACCTCTAAGGACTTTACGTGCCACTACCGATCCTCGCCAAAACGGGATTTAAAAAAGGAAGTCAGATGCGCAACGGCTTCATTGGCATCAGCGCCTTCAGCTACAATATGCAAAGCGCTCCCCTGCCCTGCGGCAAGGGAAAGAATATCAAGAATACTTTTTGCGTCCACTGCCAGCTCACCATGCTGCAAGGTGATTTTGCAAGCGAACTTCTGAGCCTCTTGTGCAAGCTTCCCTGCAGGCCGGGCATGCAGGCCCATTTCATTAAGTACACGTACTTCTGACGTTTTGAGTTGTGCTATTGTATTCATACGGGTCTTGGAGGCGTTAAATTCGGACATTTGTGTCATGATCCGTCAAGCACTATACTTGATTCTTTAAAAATAGTCCTGAAAAATTTCACTCAGACTCGGCCACGCCGCGTATGCTGCAAGCAACAAACAGACCAAAATTTCACGCGCCACATGCATCCGGACAATCGTCCAGCCGGCGATCATTAAACAACCTACGGACGCCAGCCAGTAAATTCCATGGGTTTGTTCCGGCCAGGCAAGATACAGCACGCAAGCCAGCAACACGGCATTGACCAGTTTCAGGCGCTGGCCCCAGTCGATCAACTTCAGCTTCTTCAATCGCAAAAGAAATTTAAGGCCTTCTTTAAATCCCAAAATGAAGGAGATCACCTTAAAACATTGTAACAGAACAAACCAAAAAACACTCCAGCCAAGGGCCAGACCATAATATCCGGCCAGAAGCATGGTGATGGTGGACAATGACCAGAAAACCAGCAGGCTTCCGGCAAAAAAAGAATCCCCCAAAGCTGAAAGTGTATAAACAGTTGTATCTTTTACACTTTCAAAAAACTGCTTGGTAAAAACACCATGCGAAATGCTGTCCTCAAGGGAAAGAAACACGCCCAGCAGCAAGGGAGTCCAGAATAAATGCGTATTATAATGCTTTATGTACCGCTTGCGTGCCCGGGAACACTCCACCGGATCCGGATAAATCCGCCGCAGTCCCGGCTCCATGGCATAAATCAGCCCCACATTCTGCATGCCGCGCGTATTGAATGCAGCCCCAACCAGATAGGTACGCAAAAAGCATTTAGCCAAAATCATTATATCGGCTTTTTTGCTGCCAAATGGCGGGGCTACGTTACTCACTTGCCGTCCTTCTGCCGTATCCGGTCATAAATTTCTTTTGTGGTCCAACCAGCTGTTTCAGACTTAAGGCGCTTGGCAATCTCCTTGGAACTTCCACCTGCAGCGCGTTCCGCCTCGATGAGTTCGTCCAGTTCGGTTTCACCGGTTTTTGCGTTTGCATCCGGCGGTCCGATCACGATGGTGATCTCCCCCAGCAGGTCGAAATCCATCTGATCCAGACAACTCAACCGCCCCAGGATAAACTCCTCATGGTCCTTGGTCAATTCACGGGCAATGCAAAAGTCGCGTTCGCCCAGCACGGCGTGGGCCCCGGCCAGTGTTTCAGCCAGCCTGTTTTTTCTTTCAAAAAAAATAAGCGTTACTGCCAGCCGGGCATAAGGTTCGAAAAAACGCTTGCGTTCTCCCGGCTTACGCGGCGCGTACCCCAAAAAAACATACGGCAGCGGAGGCAGTCCGCTGGCCATTAAAGCCGTATGCACTGCGGACGGTCCGGGCACGGGAGCCACGCGGATGTTTTGTTCGCGGCAGGCACGCACCAAAGCAAATCCCGGATCCGAGACCAGCGGGACGCCCGCGTCGGAGATCAGGGCCACATCCGCCCCTTGTTCGAGCACATCGATCACGCTCTGCAGCTTGCTCAACTCGTTGTGCTCAAAATAACTCATGGTCTTGTTGACCGTCAGTCCCAAACGCTGGAACAACAATCCGGCACGGCGCGTATCTTCCGCCAGCACCAGGTCGGCCCGTTCCAGGGTTTCGCGTGCGCGCGGCGAAAAATCACCAAGGTTGCCAAGCGGCGTTGCCACCACCCATAGCGTTCCCGAAGTCAAGGACATTCTCGTAGTGCTCCACTTTATAGCCAGCGTCTTCCAGGCTCACGCACACCAGATCCATTCTGCATGCTTCGCTCCATGCGTCATGTTCTGTCAGGTACAGAGCCACGGCTCGGGCAAGGCGGTTCTGTTTGCCTTTGTCGAAGGCCGCCCGGGCCCCTTCCAGTCCGCCGAACGCAGAAAGTTTCCTGGTTTTGACCTCGACGAAGACCAGTTCGCCCGTTACCGAACTCTGTTTTCCAAGCCATTGGCCCAACAGCCGCTTCCGTTTCTCAGGCGCCCGGCAGACCACATCAAGTTCATAAGACTTGTGCCGCCAGTTTTTCTCCAGAATAACGTAGCCATTGCGCTGAAGAAACCTGACTGCGGCTTCTTCACCCGTTGCGCCTGTGATTAAATGCCCGGCAGGCACAGTTGTTCCTGCGGTTTGACCTTTTCGGGAACCACGCCTTTGAAAGTCAACCGATGCAGCCGGCACGGTCCCAGTCGCCGAACAGCTTCATAATGCGCCTGTGTTCCGTACCCTTTGTGCTTTGCAAAACCATACCCGGGAAATTGTCTGTCAAAAACCAGCATCAAGCGGTCCCGAAAGGTTTTGGCCAGAATCGACGCAGCCGCAATAGCCGGAACTTTGCCGTCTCCGCCCTTGATGCTCAGCTGCTGCAGAGGCAGCGGCACGGTCTGATTCCCGTCCACGGCAAGAAAACAGGGCTGCACCCGCAGCACGTTCACGGCACGCGTCATGGCCTGCAAAGTGGCCTGAAGAATATTGATGGAATCTATTTCGCCGGGCCAGGCCAGGCCCACGCCCCAGGCCAGAGCCTGCTGCTTGATGGACTTTTCCAGAACTGAGCGCGTCTTGGCACTCAATTTTTTGGAATCATCAAGCTTGGGAAGATCAAATTCAGGAGGAAGAATAACCGCTCCGGCAGCAACGGGTCCGGCAATACACCCGCGTCCGGCTTCATCCACCCCCGCAAAGGGCGTGGGAAAACGTTTCCACTGCGGACTGTTCACATCAGGAACCTTGGCTTGGAAAGCGGCAAAATACGAAGCGCCATGACGCTTCAATCTCCGGACACAAGAAACCGGCCGGACTTCTTCAGGAAGTCCCGGCCGGTTGCTAGCATTCGGACTAGGACCACTGATTCTTGGTCTTGATCTTGGCGGCTTTTCCGCGAAGACCGCGCAGGTAGTAGAGGCGGCTGCGCCGTACTTTTCCTTCCGTCACCAGTTCCACGCGTTCGATGAACGGCGAATGAAAGGGAAAAATACGTTCAACGCCAATACCATTGGAAACCTTGCGAACAGTGAACGTGGCATTGGTAGTGCCTCTGCTGATCCGCATGACGGCGCCCTGGAAAACCTGGATACGCTCTTTTTCACCCTCGATGATCCGCAGATGCACTTTGATGGTGTCCCCGGTTTTAAACTTGGGGATATCAATACGCATTTGTTCACGTTCAATCTTTTTAATTACATCCATGGCCTTATCCCCCTTACTTTCGAGAATAATTCTCCCGCGCTTCGGGTTTACACGGGAGTTGCTTCAAAAAATAACTTCCTAAAACACATCGCCTAAAATTCGGTCCAGCATAATCGCGGCAGCACTTCTAACCGACAGGTGATTGTACGGGCCATACGGCCGTACGGGCCGCAGTACGGCGTCGCAATGTTCAATGACCTCATTGGCCAGACCGGAACCCGTACCCAATATGACGAGTACTGGCGAGTCCTCAAGCCACTCGCGAACCTGGGGTACGGTCGCGGAGCCGGGAACACGCGCGCTGGTGGCCACTAGCCTGGGGCGCGCCCCGGTTCGTTCTGTCACTGCCGCTATTGTTTCTTCCAGACTGCGGCAGATAGTCACTTTGGACAAGGCCTTGGCCCTGTCCGGGTTGGCCTTGGCTCCTGCGCCCGTTGTCCAATGTCCGACAAGCTCCTGCGCCAGCTTGCGTTGATCATCCAAGGGCGTTGCAATAAAATATCCGCCAACACCATACGTACAGGAACAGCGAGCTATATCGTGGATATCGAGGTTTGTCAAAGATAACGCTCGAATTTCTCCCAATTGATCCACCACGGGATAATGCAGCAAAACAAGATAGATATTACGCCCAAGACGCTTTTTTTGCAAAAAACTTTTTTGGATAATCCCGATATCTTTTGCGTTCAGATCTGCAGATGCCAGCAAATCCGGCCGTCTTTCCAGAGTAATTTCCAGAGAACGCTGTCTGCGCCATTCCGCGATTTTGCCATGGTCTCCTGAAAGCAGAATCGGCGGCACTTCGGCTGCGTCAAAGACCGGAGGGCGCGTATAATGCGGATACTCCAGCAGCCCGTCCGAAAAACTCTCCTCGGTCCCCGAACTTTCATGCCCCATAAATCCGGGCAATAAACGGCTCACAGCTTCCACCACGCACAGGGCTCCGGATTCCCCTCCGCCAAGCACAAAGTCCCCCACGCTGACCAGTTCAACGGGCGCAAGTTCCTCAAGCCGCGCATCAATACCTTCGTATCGCCCGCAGATCAGTGTCAATGATTCTTCCCGAGCCCAGAGCCGGGCATCCTCCTGAGAAAACTTCCGCCCGTCAGGACTCATGACTAGGATACGTCCCGGCTGTTCGACGCTGCGTATCGCATCCAGCAACGGCTCCAGCATCATCACCATGCCCGGACCGCCTCCGTAAGGCCTGTCATCCACGGTCCGGTGTCTGTCGGTGGTAAAATCACGCGGATTGATGCACGAAAAGGAAACCAAACCCTGCTCCCGAGCTTTTGCCATCAACGCGCACTGCAGAGGAGAATCGAAAAATTCAGGAAACAATGATATCAGATTAAATTGCATCTCTCGGGCCGATCGCTAAAAACCCCCGCCGCAGCCGGAGTTTTTCTCTTATATTATTGTTAAAGAGGACTGTAATGCCGCTTCAGCCAGGCGGCCAGACCGTCCAGACCGGGAAAAAGAACCCGTTCGGTAATGTTCGCCTGGTCCAGCTTGTCCCGGATCTCCAGCTTCAACTCTTTGGGGATGATGATCCGATGATAAAACTCCGGATGTGATTCCAGCCACTCGCCCAAAGCCAAGGTCGGACTGCTGAGTACCGAAAACAGCGCGTACTGGTTCACGATGCGCGCGTCAAGTGATGGCGGCTCAAAAAACACATTAAAAGTCTGGGTGTGCAGCGTATCGAAGTCACCAAAATTGGCTGCCACCCGTTCGAGCATCTCCACCGTAAAGATATTGGCGCCCACTTCGGTGAGTATCCCTTTTAAACGGCCAGGGAGCAGCTTGTGCAATTTCACATAATCCACGCACCAGACCGCGCCGTCCCGATTGTACAGCTTCGTATTCGCTGTGGCAAAATGCAACGCGATAAAAGGCGAATAGGTCCAGTCCAACAGACGTGTCGGCAAGCCATGATGCTGTCCCACCATCCACCAGTGCCAGTCCGAAGCCCCTGGACTTAAACTCTCATGACGGGCGTATTTCCTGAAATTCCGGAGGATGTGGTACTCCATCTGCCTGTACACGCCGCCCAAGCGCATCAGACTGGTGGAAAGCATATGCGTGGAGTCGAAAACTCCACGAAATGCAAAATTGGATCGATATCTTCCGATTTCTCTTTGAAAGGCATTATCATAAAGCCGTTCACATAACTCGCCCCAGGACGATACGCGTATATCAGAACGGTCGAACATGAAGAACCCCTTTTGATCCTGGCGAAAAAACAGGGTCTCTAAGTAATATATTGAGGTGTCTTTCAAGTATACGCCATTCCATTTTTGAGAACAACGGACGGCACGCCTTTGTTGCTTTTTCATCCGACAGCGCAGAGCTAACTGCTGCAAGAGAGACGCTCATCAACTCCGAACAGGCCGGAAGGTCTACCATGTTTAGCTTTTTAATCGGCCTGTTAAAATTATAAACATATTCTCTTCTTTTGTTTCAAATCTCCAAGACCATATCCCAAAGAACTGCAGACTGTTTATGGGAATTCCCGGCCGCAAGGATCGAATTATTCGACGAAAAATTCATTTCAATCCTAAAATTCAGACAATTCCGATTTTTCAAACGCAGGAGAAAGATAGACCTTTCCTGTAAGTTTCTCACTATCCTGCTCGTCTCTTTCCTATTTTCCAGCAATGCAGGAATAAAATCAGGGAGTACGGCCGTCCCAATTCAAAGCGAAAAATCCAAGCAGCTGTTTTTTTGGCATCTTTTTCAATTCTAGATTCTGGCACGCTTCATGCTAGATAATTACAAAAAAGTATGTTCGAAAATGGGACAGAAAAAGCAGGAAGTGTGTATCTGATTCTCCATAGTATTTTTCGCAGAAGATGCCATGGATTAAATCTATTTCAGGATATTCATTTCAGAATAATGCTTTCGTGAAAATAAATTTTCCGTAAATCATTTTTGATGAAAGTATTACTGCGTGTAAAAAAAATAATTTATTCTTCAGCATGCAATATGGAAAAAAACACAACAGGGAACCATTCATCTAGTTAATATAATTAGAAATCAATAAAAACGTCCTATTTAGTTCTCTCGGAATACAAATATGCTACCTTTCTTTCCTTGAGCAAATCTTCATAACTAAAAATTTTTTCCAGGCGTTTTTTAAATTTAAGTATACTATTAAATAGTAACATTATATTATATTCGATCTGATTATAAATTTTATCCGTACCTTTTAGCATTACCTATTTCAGTCATAGCGCAAACTCTTAAGCGCTAAACAATAGAAATAATGTAATCATGATAATAAAGTCTAATATTAAAAATATATTGATTAAAAATAACAACAAAAATACCGTGGAAAGACTCAAAAAAATTTTTAATTATTCAAATTGAAACTATATAATATTCATCTTAAAAATCAATTTTACGCAATGACTAGAGTGTAATTGGAATTTGTTGCCTCGGGAGAACATCATGACAATGTATTTGGATACCGATCGCATGCGCGTTATCTACCAATGGAATGAAAGTCGTGTTGTCATCATGAATAAAAATCTTACCATGTTGGAGAAAGCGCGCAAAAAATCCTTGCGAATTACCCCCTTGGGCCGTATTTGCAAAAGGGATCTTTATAAGTGGAGTGGGCATCCAAAATTGCGTGTTGCGAAACAGTTCATTGAAACCCTGAAGAGCAACAAATTCTTTAAAAATAAAAACGCGGAGTTGGAGATCAAATGTGATGTTTGTGGCGACACGTTTCGCGTTTTTCCCCATTACGACGTAAAAAACGGTGTAGTTGTCTGGCGTTGTGCTGAACACCGCTTCACTGAAATCAATAAAATGATTTCTGAATGAAATGAAACACTTTCAAACCCCCATCAGCGGATCGGTTCGACATACACGTCCCTGTCCTATCAACCGGAACGCCGCGTGCCCATCGGCGTTGCGTAGTTACGAAACCGCCATTTGAGGAGGATTTCGACCTATGGCAAAAAAAATGATGACTATTGACGGAAATACTGCGGCAGCCTATGTCGCATACGCGCTCAGCGATGCTGCAGCCATTTATCCTATTACACCTTCATCCCCCATGGCCGAAGTAGCCGACGAATGGGTCGCTAAAGGCCAGAAAAACATCTTCGGTCAGAAAATGATGATCCGCGAGATGCAGTCCGAAGCCGGTGCTGCAGGTGCCGTACACGGTTCTCTGGCCGGCGGCGCTCTGACCTCGACATTCACCGCTTCGCAAGGCCTCTTGCTGATGATCCCCAACATGTACAAGATTTCCGGCGAACTGCTGCCTGGCGTATTTCATGTCTCCGCCAGAGCATTGGCCGGCCATGCCTTGTCCATTTTCGGTGATCATGCCGACGTCATGGCCTGCCGCCAGACCGGCTTTGCCATGCTTGCGGCCAGCTCCGTGCAGGAAGTACACGACATGGCCCTGGTGGCGCACCTTTCCGCCATCGATACCAGTGTACCTTTCCTCCATTTCTTCGACGGATTCCGGACCTCTCACGAAATCCAGAAAATCGAAGTCCTGGATTATGCCGACATGGCCCCGCTGGTAGACATGGAAAAAGTCGCCGCTTTCCGCCGTAATGCTATGAACCCGGAACATCCCGACGTCCGCGGTACGGCTCAGAACCCTGACATCTACTTCCAGGGACGTGAAGCTGCGAATAAATACTATGACGCCACCCCCGGATTCGTCGCCGCAAACCTGAAAAAGGTCGGCGATCTCATGGGCAAAAAATACGACCTCTTTGATTATGTCGGCGCACCCGATGCCGACAAGGTCGTAGTAGCCATGGGTTCCGGCTGTGAAACCATTGAAGAAACCATCACTCACCTGAACGCCGACGGTGCCAAACTCGGCTTGATTAAAGTACGGCTCTACCGTCCGTTCGTTCGTGAAGCCATTCTGAAAGCCCTGCCCGAGACCGCTACAAGCGTTTCCGTGCTCGACCGTACGAAAGAACCCGGTGCCGGCGGAGATCCGCTGTACCTGGATGTATGCGAAGCCCTGAACATGGGCGGACGCGTTGTCAAACTGACTGGCGGACGTTACGGCCTTGGTTCGAAAGAGTTCACTCCGGCCATGGTCAAGTCCGTTTACGACAACATGTCCGCGTCCGAACCCAAAAGCAACTTCAGCGTTGGTATCGTGGATGACGTCACTTTCCACTCTCTGCCCGCTGGAGAGCCTCTGGACTGCACCCCCAAGGGTACCGTGCAGTGCAAATTCTGGGGCCTTGGAGCCGACGGAACCGTGGGCGCGAACAAGTCCGCCATCAAAATCATCGGTGACAACACCGATATGTACGCGCAGGGCTACTTTGCCTATGATTCCAAAAAATCCGGCGGTATCACCATTTCGCACCTGCGTTTTGGCGAACAGCCCATTCAGTCTACTTATCTGATTACTTCCGCCGACTATGTGGCCTGCCACAATCCGAGCTACGTCCACTTGTACGATCTGCTTGACGGCATCAAGGACGGCGGCACCTTCGTGCTTAACTCCCCATGGACCGTGGAAGACATGGAACACGAGCTTCCTGCCTCCATGCGCAAAACCATCGCCGCCAAAAAGCTTAAGTTTTACAATATCAATGCAGTAGCCATTGCTCAGGAAGTTGGCCTTGGCGGACGTATCAACATGGTCATGCAGACCGCCTTCTTCAAACTGGCCGGCGTGCTTCCCTTTGAAAAAGCCGTTGAACTCCTTAAAGGTTCCATCAAAAAGATGTTCGGCAAGAAGGGCGACAAAATCGTCAACATGAACGTTGCCGCTGTCGACAAAGCCACTGAAGCTCTGGTGGAAATCGCCTATCCCGAAAGCTGGCTCCAGGCAGTTCCTGAAACTGAAGCCGCCAAAGACGAGCCCGAATTCGTTACCAAGGTCATGCGTCCCATGAACCGCCAGGAAGGCGACAAGCTGCCGGTTTCCGCTTTCGAGCCCGACGGACGCTTCCCTGCCGGTACGTCCCAGTATGAAAAACGCGGCGTAGCCATCATGGTACCCGAATGGATCTCTGAAAACTGCATTCAGTGCAACCAATGCTCCTTTGTCTGCCCGCATGCCGCGCTGCGGCCCGTGCTTGCATCGGATGATGAAATGAAGGCCGCTCCTGCCAGCTTTGCTGCTCTCGACGCCAACGGCAAGGAACTCAAAGGCCTCAAGTACCGCATGCAGGTCAATGCCATGGACTGCCTGGGATGCGGCAACTGCGCGGACATCTGCCCCGCCAAGACCAAGGCCCTGGTGATGAAACCGCTGGCCACGCAGGTGGAAGAACAGGTGCCCAACTTCGAATTCTCGCAGACCGTTTCCTACAAAGACGCTTTGATGAAACGCGACAGCCTGAAAGGCAGCCAGTTCCAGAAGGCTCTGCTCGAATTCTCCGGCGCATGCGCAGGATGTGGTGAAACCCCGTATGTCAAATTGATCACCCAGCTCTTCGGCGAGCGTATGATCATTGCCAACGCCACGGGTTGTTCCTCCATTTGGGGCGCTTCCGCTCCCTCTTGCCCGTACACGGTGAACAAAGACGGTTTCGGCCCGGCCTGGGGCAACTCCCTGTTCGAAGATGCCGCCGAATTCGGCTACGGCATCAACATGGCCGTGAGCGCACGCCGCGACAAACTCACCAGCCTGATGGAAGAAGCTCTCTCCAACGGAGCATCCGCACCGGTCAAAGAAGCTCTCTCCGCCTGGTTGGAAAACAAAGATGACGCCGATGGCTCCAAGGCTGCCGGCGACAAACTGAAAGAGCTGCTCAAAGGTGAAAAGGACGGCCTGCTGGGCGAAATCGCCGCCATGCAGGACCTGTTTACCAAGAAGTCCGTCTGGGTCTTCGGCGGTGACGGATGGGCCTACGACATCGGTTACGGCGGCCTGGATCACGTGCTGGCTTCCGGCGAAGACGTCAACGTCTTTGTTATGGATACCGAAGTGTACTCCAACACCGGCGGCCAGGCCTCCAAGGCCACTCCTACCGGTTCCATCGCAAAATTTGCAGCTTCCGGTAAAAAGACCGCCAAAAAAGATCTGGCCCGCATGGTCATGAGCTACGGCTCTGTCTACGTTGCCACCGTGGGTATGGGCGCCAACAAGCAGCAGTTGCTCAAGGCCCTGAAAGAAGCCGAATCCTATCCCGGACCTTCTTTAGTCATCGCATACGCTCCCTGCATCAACCAGGGTATCCGCAAGGGTATGGGCAAGACTCAGGAAGAAACCAAAATCGCAGTTGAAACAGGTTATTGGCCGCTGTTCCGCTACGATCCCAGGCTTGCCGAGGAAGGTAAGAATCCCTTCCAGCTGGATTCCAAGGCTCCTGACGGAAATCTGCAGGCATTCCTGTCCGGCGAGAACCGTTACGGCGCGCTGGAAAAGATCTTCCCTGATGAATCCAAAAAGCTGCGCACTGAAATCGACAAAGATATCCGGACGCGCTGGCAGTTGCTGAAAATGCTGGCGGAAGTGAATCCCTACGCAGCACCTGAAGGTGAGGAAGTTTGCGAGGAAACCGCCACTGCCGAGCATGACCGTCCCAATGGCGGCGGTTCTTGCAACGATGGCCGGGGCGCATAACGAATAAACGAAACCGTATCTATAACGGGCGTTTTCCCCTCAAGAAAACGCCCGTTTTTTTCTCCGGTGTGTTTCCAGGGTTCTGAGCATGCAGACGAAAATTGACAGATCGCCAAAAGAAGACGTACTTTCTTTTCTGCGTTCAAATGCCTCCAATTTCTCTTATGATGACCCCCATGGCTGCCTGCCTCGTTTTTGGCAGCGCATCCTGAAGAGACACAGATTGATACGATTGCTTTTTGAATACTTCGGTACCTGCGTCTTTTATCTCAGGCGCTTTTTCGGGCACCGCAGCTATGCCATCATCAGCCGTATCGGATTACTGCTCCTTTTTTTACTCTGCTTCGCCGGCGGCATCAGTTTCGTCTACAGCTACTACCTGGTCAAATCCCAGGAAGAATCCCTTGAAACCGCCCAGAATGTCATGCTCAAGGGATATGAGCGTACCCTGCGCTCTTCCGGAGAGACTCTCGCAAGCAGTCTGGCCGAAGCTGTCCGCAGCGCCAAGGAACTGCACAAGGACCCCCAGAAAGTTCTGCAACATGTCGTAAATACCGTACGCTACCATGACAACGGATATTATTTTATCTACGACACCAACGGCATTAATATCGCCCACCCTTTTTTTCCCGAATTCATTGGTGAAAATCGCATCCATATCGAAGACATAAAAGGGAAAAAATACATCAAGATGCTAACGGAAAAGGCGCTGAAAGGCGGCGGATTCGTCACCTATTATTTTTACAAGCCGGGCGAAGACATCCCCTCTCCCAAACTCGTATATTCGCGCCTGATTCCTGGCACCAATTACTGGGTCGGAACAGGTCTCTATATTGATGACATCGACAAAGAGAAAGACCGTATTTCCAATATCTTCACCGGCATTCAACGCCGGGCGATTCTTATTGTCGGCAGTGGTGTTGCGGCTCTGCTGGTCCTGGTGGTCATCCCCGTAAGCCTGTTGATGATCAACTCCATCCTAAAGCCCTGGCGCCAATTGGAAAAAGAACTGCGGCATGCGCAAAAGATGGAAGCCATCGGCATTTTCGCCGGCGGCATTGCCCATGATTTCAGCAATGTCCTGGGGGCCATCACCTCCTGTACGGAGCTTGCTCTATACGATACGCCCAAGGACACTCCAGTATATGAAGACATGCTCCATGTGCTCAAAGCTGCCAAACGAGGAAAAAGTCTGATCAAACGCATCAAGGAGTTCAGCCGGCAGACAGACGCCTCCCGTCATTCGGTAAATATGCCCAAAGTCGTGGACGAATGCATGCAGCTGGTGCAAAGCATCCTGCCCGCAACCATCGACGTCAGAGTGCATATCAATGTGGACAATATCCGTGTCAAAGCGGATCCGGACCAGCTTCTGCAGGTGATCATGAACCTGTGCACCAATGCAGAACAGGCTATGCGGGGCATCCAGGGCATTCTCCAGGTGGAACTCGACGTGGTGGAACTCGACGATACGGAAGCCCGATCCAAAGGGCTGCACCCCGGCACCTATGCCCGCTTGTCCGTGACGGACAACGGCACAGGCATGAAACCAGTCGTTTTGAAACGTATTTTCGAACCTTTTTACACGACCCGCAAAAAATCCGGTGGCACGGGCCTGGGATTATCCATGACCCAGAGCATCGTCAAAATGCACGGTGGCACCATTGCCGTCACCAGCAGCCTCAACAAGGGATCTACGTTCACTGTTTTGCTGCCCTGCGTCAATTATGTCGAAGAACACGAACCCCAGGAAAATCTTTTGGAAATGCCCCGGGGTGCTGAATCCCTTCTGATCGTGGATGATGATCCGGACGTCCTGTCCTCATTGCATAATCTGTTTACAAGGCTGGGATACAACGTCGAAAGTTTCGGTGACAGCATCACGGCACTGGACGTTTTCATGGAAGATCCGTATCGTTTCGATCTCATTCTGACCGACCAGCTCATGCCCCAGCTCACAGGCACGGAGTTGTCTAAAAAAGTAAAAAAAGTCCGGCCGGACCTGCCGGTGCTCCTCTGCAGCGGCTTTGATGGAAACGGTTTGCTGCAGCGCATTCCCAAGGACTTGAAAAAAGTTGGCATATCTGCTTTTTTTAGGAAGCCTTTTGATACAGTCGAACTCTGCCGGACAGTGCGTAACTTATTGGATGTAGAAGAAGCCCAGGAAATCAATAGCTAAACAAAGACAGTGGGAACTATGGCGCGCGTTCTGATCATCGATGACGACGAACCCATGTGCTACGCCCTCTCACGCGCAGTCAAGCGCATGGGTAATGAAGCCGCCACTGCGGGCACGCTTGCAGCAGGTCTGAAGCTTGCTCAGACGGAAAGCTTTGATACTGTTTTTCTGGATGTCCGCCTTCCTGATGGAAACGGCCTCTCAATACTCACCGAATTGACCCAGACTCCTTCCAACCCGGAAGTCATAATCATCACCGGCAAAGGGGATCCCGAAGGGGCCGAACTGGCCATTACCAACGGGGCCTGGGACTATATTGAAAAAACCCACAGCATTCAGCAAATTTCCCTGACTCTCAAACGCGCTCTGGATTACCATAAGGAACGCAAACGGGACAAATGCAGCAGCCCGATAAAAGTTCTGCGCCGTGAAAACATCATCGGCGAAAGCGGCGCGCTGATTCGCGCACTTGATCTGGTCGCCCAGTCTTCCGAAAGCGAGGCCAACGTACTCATCACCGGCGAAACCGGCACGGGTAAGGAACTCTTCGCAAGGGCCATCCATGACAACAGCTCACGAGCGGCCCAGCCTTTTGTGGTTGTGGATTGCGCGGCACTCCCGGAAAGCATTGTGGAATCCATCCTTTTCGGTCACAAACGCGGCGCCTTTACCGGAGCGGAAAAAGACCAGATTGGCCTTGTGCTTCAAGCCGACGGCGGGACGCTGTTCCTGGATGAAGTGGGTGAAATGCCGTTGTCCCTGCAAAAAGCCTTTTTACGCGTTCTGCAGGAACGAACCGTACGTTCCCTGGGCAGCAAGGAAGAAAAGAAAAGTGATTTTCGCCTGGTCAGCGCCACCAACCGGGACCTTGATCAAATGGTCAAGGACAATACCTTCCGCGGCGATCTTCTGTACCGCATTCGCTCCATCAGTATCGACCTGCCTCCTCTGCGCAATCGCAAAGGAGATATCAAACTACTGGCCAATTACTTCATAAAAATGATTTGCGAACGTTCCAGCATTCCTCAGAAAGGCTGCAGTTCGGATTTTTTTGAAACCATGGAGGCCTATGACTGGCCGGGGAATATCCGGGAGCTTATTCATACGCTTGAGCATGCGTTGGCAGCCTCCCAAAGAGACCCGTATCTTTTCGCGCAGCACCTGCCTCCTGCAATCCGGGCTGTGGTAGCACGCCAAAGAATATCCACACCTGTTGCGGACGATCCCTTTGAACAGATTGAAGACAGCAGCTACGACCTCGAAGCCTTGCCGCAACTGCAGAATTATCGGGATGAAATCTGGGCCAAGGCGGAAGAACGGTATCTGAAGGACCTGATCAAACTGACCAGCGGCAGCGTCAAGGACGCTATTCACATTTCTGGGCTTTCACAGTCCCGGTTGTACGCGCTGTTGAAAAAACACGGCATTCCCACCCGCTAACCTTCACCTCTACTTATCTGCTGTTTTTCCCCAATACTCCTTTTGACTTTTTCCCCCTACAGTGGGTAGATATTCCCATCTGCTTCTTCCCGTATAGGACTTCTTTTTCTTCTTCGACAGTAGCTTTTTTTCCTGCCGGACGGGAAGTTTGCTTATTTCCTCAGTCATTGAAGTATGTATTGCGTTAAAATAATGCAATATTTTTTTTTGCATCGGCTTGGTACGGCCCGTGCTTTAGCAACGTCTACCAACCCAGATTTGCAAGTCCGGAGAACCGGACTCAAGTAGTTTGACCCATAACAAAAAAGGAGGTGCTCCAGTAAGGCCGTTTTCAAATTTCGCGGGGGCAGCCTAGCGGCTGCAGCATCTGCAAAGATGGGCGTGCAGCTTCATGATGTCTCCCCGATCGTAAAACGCCGAATAGAATTTTCAATTAGCCAGGCATTGTACAAAGAGTTGTCTTGTAAACCAGCAAACACTTACGGAACAGTACCTTGGAGGAACAATTTCATGAATTTGAGCACGATAACCTTGCATGTTCCGCAAAAGAACAAGTTATCGGGCCGTCTGGATTTCTGCCAGATGGTCTCAGGTGTTCTCCTCATTCTTTTTCTCTGGTCACATCTGATTCTTGTATCCAGTGTCATCCTAGGCCCCGGCGTCATGAATGCCTTGGCGTGGTTCTTTGAAGCCACCTACATGGCACAAATCGGCGGCCCCATTATTTTCCTGCTGATGCTTTTCCACTTTCTGCTTGCAGGGCGCAAAATGCCTTTCCAGGGGCATGAACTGAAAGCCATCAGAGCCCAAAGCAAAATGATGCACCACAAAGATACCACCATGTGGCTGATTCAGGTCATCACTGCACTTATCATCCTCGTTATGGGCAGCATTCACATGTACACGGTGCTTACCACCCTGCCCATTACCGCAGCGAAAAGCGCCGCACGTATTCAGGAAGGCGGCTGGCTGCCTTTCTTCCTCGTCTTGCTCCCCATGGCCGAGGTGCATGTGGGTATTGGATTCTATCGTATAGGCGTCAAGTACGGCTGGATCACTCGTGAAAATCGGAAGTGGTACCAAAAAGCTGAAAATGTGATGATGATCGGTTTCATCTCCATCGGCCTGATTACGCTTATCCGGTTCATGTTATTAGACATCTAAGACGGGAAGAGGTGCAAAATGCAAGTATTCACCACAGATGTACTCTGCATCGGAGCCGGACTCGCCGGAGAGCGCGTGGCCGTTGAAGCTGCAATGGCCGGTTTCGAGACCATCTGTTTGTCCATAGTTCCGCCAAGAAGATCCCACTCCTCTGCCGCACAGGGCGGCATGCAGGCTGCTTTGGGTAATGCCATCATGGGTGAGGGCGACAGCCCCGACGTTCACTTTGCGGACACGGTAAAAGGCTCCGACTGGGGCTGCGACCAGGAAGTGGCCCGCATTTTCGCGGAAACCGCTCCCATCGTCATGCGCGAAGTGGCTCACTGGGGTGTGCCCTGGAACCGCGTTGTTGCCGGAGTACATACCTATTATAAAGGCGGCAAGCCTTTCGAGGCTGAAGAAAAGAAAGAAAAACACGGTTTGATTCACGCCCGCGCATTCGGCGGCACCGCCAAATGGCGTACCTGCTACACCGCAGACGGTACGGGCCGCTCCGTTCTGAATACGCTCGACACCAAGTGCCTGCAGTACGGCGTTTTGATTCATGACCGCACCCAGGCTGAAGCTCTGATCCACGACGGCGAAAACTGCATCGGTTGTATCGCCCGCTGCATGCGTACCGGCGAACTCCGCGCTTACTTCGCCAAAGCTACGCTGATCGCCACCGGCAGCTACGGTCGTTGCTACAAAGCCACCACAAATGCCGTCATCTGTGACGGCGGCGGACAGATCTGCGCCATCAATACCGGCCTGGTGCCCATGGGCAACCCGGAAGCCGTTCAGTTCCACCCCACCGGTACGGTGCCCACCGACATCCTGGTTACCGAAGGCTGCCGCGGTGACGGCGGAACGCTGCTCGACGTCAATGAGTACCGCTTCATGCCCGATTACGAGCCGGAAAAAGCCGAACTGGCTTCCCGCGACGTTGTTTCCCGCCGCATGACCGAACATATGAACAAAGGTCTTGGCGTTAAATCCCCTTACGGCGACCACCTCTGGCTGGACATCCGCCACCTGGGCGTACATCACATCACCCATAAACTGCGTGAAGTGTACGACATCTGCACCAACTTCCTGGGCGTGAATCCCATCCACGATCTGATCCCCGTACGTCCGACACAGCACTACTCCATGGGCGGTATCCGCACCAACGCCGACGGCGCGGCCTACGGACTCAAAGGTCTGTACTCCGCCGGCGAAGCCGCTTGCTGGGATATGCACGGATTTAACCGTCTGGGCGGCAACTCCCTTGCGGAAACCGTTGTTGCCGGCCGTTATATCGGCAAAAAAATCGTGGAATTCGTCAAAGGCTGCAGCGTGGACTTCAAAGCCGCCGCACTCAACGACGCCGCCAAGCTGGTCGAAGAACGTATCAAAGATCTGGAAACCTGCCGCAAAGGTAAAGAAAACGCCATTACAGTCCGTGATGAGATGCAGAATATCATGATGGACTACGTCGGTATTTTCCGTAACGGAAAAGACCTGCAGACCGCGGTGGACAAACTTGAGGCGCTGTACGAACGTTCGTTGAAGATCGGCCTCAGCACTCCTACCAAAGGCTACAGCCCGGAACTCACTACGGCCCTGCGCGTACCCGGCATGATCAAACTTGCTCAGTGCACGGCATACGGCGCCCTGAAACGGACCGAATCTCGCGGAGCCCATACCCGCGAAGATTTTCCGGAAAGAAACGATCGCGACTGGCTCAACCGTACGCTGGCCTATTGGAAGCCGGGCGATTCTTTGCCCACGCTTCAATATGAAGACGCATCTCCTTACTACGAATTGCCTCCTGGCGACCGCGGTTATGGCGGCGGCAAGACGATCCCCAATGAACTGCCGCCGGAACGGCTCCAACGCCCTGGAACAAAGGCTGAGCCCCAGAAGACCACCAACAAAGCCGCTAAGAAGTCTTAAGAGGAGATGGAAATGAGCCAAAACCGTAAATTGCACCTGAAAATTTTCAGGTATAATCCCCTCGATCCGACAAGCGAACCGCACATGCAGTCGTTCTATGTCACCGAATACGACTCCATGACGCTCTTCATCGCTCTGACACAAATCCGCGACGAACAGGATCCCACTCTCAAAGTGGACTTCTGTTGCCGCGCCGGCATCTGCGGCTCCTGCGGCATGGTCATCAACGGCCGTCCCGGTCTGGCCTGCCATACGCAGACCAAAGACCTGCCTGAGGAAATTACTTTGCTGCCTCTGCCGGTGTTCAAACTGCTTGGCGACCTGTCTGTCGATACCGGTACCTGGTACCGCGATGTCGGCAAAAAAATCGAAGGCTGGGTACACAGCAATGATACCGCTTTCGATCCCAAAGCCGAAGAAACACGTATGGAAAATGAACTGGCCGAAGAAATCTTCGAGCTGGACCGTTGTATCGAATGCGGCTGCTGCATAGCCGCTTGCGGCACGGCCCGGATGCGTGAAGATTTCCTGGGTGCAGCCACCATCAACCGTGTTGCCAGATTCTACATCGATCCGCGCGACCAGCGCTCCGAAGACGATTACTACGACATCATCGGCACGGATCAGGGCGTTTTCGGCTGCATGGGACTGCTTGGTTGCGAAGACGTTTGCCCCAAGAAAATCCCCCTGCAGGACCAGCTTGGCATTATGCGTCGCCTGCTCGCCCTGAATTCCATGAAGGGTATTCTGCCCAAGTTTGTTCTTGAGAAGCTCAAAAACAAAGGAACCTGCCATGAAAACAGTTAAGGCAAGCGATATACATGAAAAAGTCCGTGATATGATCATGGACGCCTGCCGTCTGCTCAAAGATGACGTGGCCTGCGCCATCAAAAACGGCCTAGCCGTTGAAGAATCCGACGCAGCCAAAGAAATTCTGAACCAGCTGCTGGACAACGCCGAGCTGGCAAAGAATTCTCAGCTGGCTCTGTGCCAGGATACCGGCGCAGCCATTTTCTTTGTGGAAATGGGTGAAGAAGTCAAAATCGAAGGCGGCACCCTGAACCAGACGCTGACGGATGCCATGATCGAAGCCTACGATAAGGGCTATCTGCGCAAATCCATGTGCCATCCGCTGAAACGCCAGAACACGGGCAACAACTCTCCGGCCATCATCCATACCAACCTGGTGCCCGGCGATACGTTGAACATCAAGTTCATGGCCAAGGGCGGCGGCTCGGAAAACATGTCCGCTATCGCCATGCTCAAACCTTCGCAGGGTTGGGCGGGGATCAAAGACTTCATCGTCAAGAATATGGGCGAAGCCGGCCCCAACCCGTGCCCGCCCACAGTTGTCGGCGTCGGCATCGGCGGCACCTTCGACCTGGCCCCCACTCTGGCCAAAAAAGCTCTGTTCCGTCCGCTGGGCGAACGGCATCCGGATCCGGAAATTGCGGCCATGGAAACGGAGCTGCTCGACGCTATCAACAAGCTCGGCATCGGTCCCATGGGGCTTGGCGGTAAAACCACGAGCCTTGACGTCAAGATCGAGATGCATCCTTGTCACATCGCAAGCATGCCCGTTGCGGTGAACGTGCAATGTCACTCGCACAGGACCAGGGAGGTTACATTCTAATGGCTACCTATAATCTTACCGCACCTCTGAGCGACGAGGACGTGGCACAATTGAAGGCCGGTGATGTTGTCAACCTGTCCGGCACCATCTATACCGGACGCGATGCCGCTCACAAAAAACTTATGGACGCGCTGGACAATGGCGAGCAACTGCCCTTCGAACTGAAAGGCGCAGTTATCTATTACGTCGGTCCCGCCCCGGCCCCTCCAGGAGCCCCCATCGGTTCTGCCGGCCCCACTACCAGCGGCCGTATGGACGCCTATGCCCCCCGGCTGCACAGCCTGGGCGTCAAGGCCAGCATCGGCAAAGGAAAGCGTACGGCCGAAGTCAAGAAATCCTTGCAGGATTACACAGGCGTATACTTCGGCGCCACCGGCGGAGCTGGTGCTCTGCTTTCTCAGCGTATCGTGGCATCCGAAGTCATCGCCTACCCTGAACTCGGACCTGAAGCCATTCGCAAATTGACCGTCAAAGACTTCCCGCTGCTGGTTGTCAATGACTCTCACGGCAACGACCAGTACGCGCTGCCGAATTACGACGCATAAAGACAGAAGCCATTCGGGGGTGCCTGCTGCGCCCCCGTTTCTTACACAATTCAGGAGGTTTACAAATGGCATTGTTCACCAAAGAAGAAGCTCTTAATTACCACGAATTCCCGCGGAGAGGGAAAGTCGAAGTAATTCCTATCAAGCCGTGCAACAATCAAAAAGATCTGTCCATGGCGTATTCTCCCGGCGTTGCAGAAGCTTGTAAGGCCATCAAAGAAGATCCTTCCAAAGCCGCCATTTACACTGGCCGAAACAACCTTGTGGCCGTTGTTTCCGACGGCACTGCTGTTCTGGGACTGGGCAACATCGGTCCCCTGGCCGGCAAGCCGGTTATGGAAGGCAAGGGCGTTCTGTTCAAGACCTTCACCGACATTGATGTTTTCGACATTAACCTGAAGGTCACCAGCCCCGACCAGCTCATCGACATCGTGAAAGCCATGGAGCCCACTTTCGGCGGCATCAACCTGGAAGACATCAAAGCTCCCGAATGCTTTTACATCGAAACCAGACTGAAAGCCGAAATGAATATCCCGGTTTTCCATGACGATCAGCACGGCACCGCGGTCATCTCCGGCGCCGGCATCATCAATGCCTGCGAAATCATGGGCAACAAGCTGGAAGACATGAAGGTCGTGGTTGTGGGCGCCGGCGCAGCTGGTATCGCCTGCTCCAAGTTCTACGTCTCCATGGGCATCGACAAGAAAAACATCTTCATGTTCGATTCCCGCGGCCTGATCCACAAAGGACGTGAAGGACTGAATGAGTACAAAGCCGAATTTGCCCAGGACAAAGACTCCACTCTTGTTGAATGCATGAAAGGCGCGGATGTCTTCCTCGGCTTGTCCTCTAAAAACTTGGTCAGTAAAGACATGGTTAAATCCATGTCCCCCAATCCGATCATCTTCGCCATGGCCAACCCTGATCCGGAAATCACCTACCCTGATGCCAAAGACGCCAACCCCAATTGTATCATGGGTACGGGCCGTACGGACTACCCCAATCAGGTCAACAACGTTTCCGGCTTCCCGTACATCTTCCGCGGCGCGTTAGATGTAGAAGCATCTGAAATTAATGAAGAAATGAAAGTTGCTGCCGCCAAAGCCCTGGCCGCCTTGGCCAAGGAACCGGTCCCAAGCGAAATTTGCGACGCCTACGGAGTCAAAGAACTGACCTTCGGACGTGATTACATCATCCCTAAACCGGTGGATCCGCGTGTTCTGGAATGGGAAACTCCTGCAGTAGCCCAGGCCGCCATGGACACCGGTGTTGCCAAAAAGCCCATCGCGGATATGGAAGCATACCGCGTGAGCCTGCGTGAGCGTGTTGCCGCTTCTCGTAAGCGGATCAACGCTTATGTGGACAGCTATAAATAAGTTGCGGAAAAAATGAAGATGATCCGCCCGTCGTTGCCGCGACGGGCGGATCCATGTCCCCGTCTGCTTGGTGATGTTAGCCGGGGACCCACTCCGGGGCCGGAGGTAACCATTCCAAATGCTTGGAGAGGCATTGGGTTGATTACCTCGAAAAGTAACACTTTTCATCGAGGAAGTGAACATGAAGAAGGTTTTAACGATTATTGGCTTGGTAATCGCTTTTACTTTATTGATCGCGGGAATTTGCTGGGCTGCCGATAAAGGGGCTGTGGAAATTCCTGCGGATCTCACAAAAGCCTATATTACCCTTGGAATTCTGTTTGTAGCCGCCGTTCTGTTCTTTTCCGAAGTCATTCCCCTGCCGATTACGGCCATGCTCGTCCCTGTAGCATTATCAATTTTCAACATCGTTCCGGCAAATAAAGCTTTTGCCAACTTCGGCAACAAATGGGTCGTGATCTTCATGGCCATGTTCGTTGTTGGTGAATCCACGTTTATCACTGGTTTTGCCGACAAAATCGGTAAAGCCACTGTAAAACTGTCCGGCGGCAGTGAATCCCGCCTGCTCGTCTTTTCCATGGGCGCCATCGGTATTCTTTCGGCCTTTTTGTCCAACACGGGCACCACGGTTGTGGCTATTCCCATGATTATGGGTATGTGCGCCACCGCGGGTATCGCTCCCGGTAAAATCCTGATGCCCGTGGCCTTTGCGGCCTCCCTGGGCGGAACCATGACTCTGGTAGGTACGCCTCCCAACGGTCTGGTCAACTCGGTGCTCGAAAAAATGGGCCCCGAAGGCGTGCATCCCTTTGCTTTTTTTGAATTCGCCAAAATCGGTATTATCCTGTTTGTCGCCGGCATTCTTTACTACGCCCTGATCGGCAAAAAATTTCTGCCGGATTCCAAAGTGGACTGCGACATGGAAGGTGAAGCTGCCAAGCCCAAACGTCCGGAAAAGATGGTCTGGTCGCTGCTCATTTTCATCTTTGTTGTTATCGCCATGGCCACCAAAATGATGCCTCTGGTCACCGCCGCAATGCTCGGCGCCTGTCTGGTCGTCATCACCCGTTGTATGACGATGAAAGAAGCCTTCAAGTCCATTGACTGGACCACCATCTTCCTGTTCGCCGGTATGCTGTCCATGTCCACGGCTATGAAAGACTCTGGTGCGGCTGCCTTTATCGCCGACAGCGTTGTCAAAATGGTTTCCAACCCGTACATATTGCTGGCTGTCTGCTGCGGTATTACCGCTGTTGTCACCAACTTCATGTCCAACACAGCCACCGCTGCCCTGATGGCACCTCTGGCTATTCCCATCGCCATTGAAGGCGGCGTTTCCCCGTTGCCGCTGGTCATGGGTATCGCCATGTCCGCTTCCGCCTGCTTCCTGACTCCGGTTGCCACGCCTCCCAACACCATCGTGCTCGGACCCGGTAAATACAGCTTCCTGGATTACACTCGCGCTGGCTGGCCGCTTCAGGTCATCAGTTACATCCTCTGCGTCGTCTGTATTCCGCTGATCTGGCCGTTCTAAGTCTGCTTCAACATTTAGCTGTGCACAATACGGGGCAAAAGAATTATTCTTTCGCCCCGTTTCTTTTTCAGGTGTTTCCCTTTGCCAGCAATGGTAGCGAATCCGCGTATGGACAGGCAACTCTCCCGGAGGCTATGATCACCCCGTTCTGCATTGCTGTAAAACTGGCGTACCACCTTCTTATTTAGTAACAGGCTTGCACATGGAAATACAAATCAAAACAGATTGTTCGAACGTTGACTGGGAATGTCTTGTTGAGACCTTGAAACTAGCAGGACTGGCCCATCGCACTCCGGAGGTGCAACAGCAGGCATTTCAAAACAGTTTCGTCACCATTTTCGCGTATCATCACAGTCGGCTCATCGGCTGTGGACGGGCTATTTCAGACGGAATCTGCCAGGCTGCGGTGTATGATCTGGCAGTACATCCGGATTTCCAGAAACAGGGGGTAGGGAAAAACATCCTGCAGAATATCCTGCAAAGACTGCCGGATATTACTGTTATTCTCTTTGCTGCACCTGGAAAAGAACCATTTTACGACAAAAATGGCTTCCGAAAGATGAAGACGGGCATGGCCCGCTTTACCAACAATACCCTTATGGCTGACAAAGGATTCATCGAATAAACAACGAGTATCCTGATCCATGCACTTTTTAGCACCAGCAAAGCACAGCAGCTATGACCAAATGGATAGTTTTATTTCTGCAAGCCGGCATGATGGCGTTTCAAAAATTGCTCTCACTGCTGACAAGGGGCGAATGGCCGCCATTCTGCTCGACCCTGGCGGTTATCGAACAGGACGGAAAACTTCTTGTCATTGACCGTACGGACGGCCAAGGTATTTTTTTTCCAGGAGGTTTTCTGAAAACCTGGGAATCTCCGGAACAGGCCATCATCAGGGAAATCCGCGAAGAAACAGGATTGGACGTCGAACCACTGCATCTTTTAGGGGGCTATGCGCCGCCGCAGCAGCGCATAAAGTCCGTCATCCTCTGCTACGTCTGTACGATTGTCGGTGGATCAGAAAAGAATTCTCCGGAAGGCAAACTGCTCTGGATTAATCGCGAACAGGGCAAGGACACACTGCATTCCGTATGTCTCCCCTGCCTTGCTGATTACGAACGTTATCTCAGGACAAAGACGGCCAGGCAGTAGGCACCGCGTCCTGAGCCAGAAAACTATAGAATTCCCTGTGTAGCCTGGGCAAAGCAAGAGAGTCGTCGGTGGCCAGGAAAAGATAGGCGGTACGCATTTCGCGACTGATGGCGTTTTTCTGCAGCAAACGTTTTTTGGGTGCCTCGGCTGCCAGCATCCTTTCGGCAATACGTATAATTTCTCTTGCCCGGTGTGCCGCCGTATGTTTTGACAGAACCTTTTCCCGTCCGACAACGGCCAGTTCCGTACATTTCGGATCAACCAGAGCTTTTCTGGCAACAGCAGCTGCCCCGTTGGCATCGTTTCGAGGATACACCAAGAGCTCCTTGCCTGGTTCAAAAAGCTCCCTGAGACCGTTTCCCGTATCTTCAGTAATCATAAGCGCTCCGCAAGCCATGGCCTGAAATATTCGAAAATTACATTCACCTGCAGCGCTTTGATTCAAAACGATTCTACTTCTATTGAAGATGGGAACATATTCTCCCGAATGAATAAACAGAGGTGCAAGACGTTTGAATGCCTGCAGAAAGGGTTTACGATCTTTGTTAAAACGTCCCTCCAGCGTGCCGACGAAACTGATGGGAATATCCCGCTCCTGTCCCATATCCGTATCTTTTTCAGCATCACAAAACAAAGGAAACCAGCGTACGGGGCGCCGTACCTGATGCAAAGCAAAAAACGGCAGATAATCTTTCTGAGCAACAAGGACACAATCGAATGCCGCACTATAGGGTACATGCCAGGGGTTGCAGTATTGATCGATGGAAAAGCCCATGGTCAATGAAGGTAATCCCTCTATCCCCAATACGGAAGGTATCTGACACGTATCGCACCAAAGGACCAGGTCGGGATGAAAACCCCGGATTTTTAAAATCTCCAGCAGTTTCTTTTGGGACAGAAATTCTGAAAGCAAAATGTCGCAACCAGACGTGGTTCCCAAACTCAACACTTCGTGCCCCATGGCCCGAAACGCATTTGAAAAATATAATCCGTTGATATTCAGAATCTTCATATGGCCTGAAACTACATACAATTTGTTTTGAACCGGATATAAACTAAGGACTGCCACCAGGCAAGCGTGTACACACAGCTGATAGCTGCATGCCTGCAACTCGTTTCATTTTCAAGTTATATGGCCTACATTATTTTTAAGTTCATCATATTTAATTATGGCTCTAGTTTCAATCTACAGATTCTGACACCATATTTGATAACTATATTCTGCAGTACTCATGCAACATACAGCAAAATCTTCAGTTCGCATACTATTGTCAATTATAGAATTCGAAATAGTTTCTAATGAAATACTGACATATCGGTAAACAGATGTAATTACCTCTAGTAAAAACGATCATAAAAAAAACTAAATTTTTTCAATAGAAATAATTTATTCATTTAAGTTTATATCTACAATAGGAAAATACTATTTGAAATTACCTCGTTTAACATATATGAGAAACGCAGCTGATCAAGGGACAATCCGCACAGTTTCAACCTGCCTCCAAAAATATAGAGAAAGCCATGCACAGTTCGCTGAACATACTATGGATGTTGTTGTCAGCTGCTCTAGTTTTCCTCATGCAACCTGGTTTCATGTGTTTGGAATCAGGGCTAACTCGTTCAAAAAACAGCATTAATGTCGCCATAAAAAACCTGGCTGACTTTTGTTTTTCTGTTTGCGGTTTTTGGGCAATCGGTTACGGGATTATGTTCGGCGCTTCTCAAGCCGGTTTTGCCGGTACGGATCAATGGTTCCTGTCTCTGGACTCTTCACCCGAAAAAATAACATTTTTTCTTTTTCAAGCCATGTTCTGCGGCACTGCCACAACTATCTTTTCCGGTGCCGTTGCAGAAAGAATGCGTTTTTCTTCTTACATCATAATAGCCTGTCTGGTATCCGCACTGATTTATCCCTTTTACGGACACTGGGTCTGGGCAGGACTAAATTCGGGCAAGCTTGTCGGACTTCTGGGAAGCCAGGGCTTTGTTGATTTCGCCGGTTCCACTGTTGTTCACAGCGTAGGCGGATGGATTGCCCTGGCCGCGCTGCTGGTTCTTGGTCCGCGGCTTGGCCGCTTCCCCAAGGATGCTCCGGCCAATGAGATGACGGCATCAAACCTGCCCCTTTCCGTATTGGGCTGTTTTCTGCTTTGGGTAGGCTGGTTCGGATTCAATGGCGGCAGTAACCTGGTCATGAATGCAGAAGTTCCCAAAATCCTGGCAAAAACCACCCTGGCAGGTGGAGCAGGCGCCATCTCCTGTCTCTTGATTGGCTGGCGTTTTACAGGCATCCCCAAGGTCATTTTTCTGATCAATGGAGCCCTGGGCGGACTTGTGGCCATTACCGCCAGCTGCAATGCCGTCAGTGCTGCGGATGCCGTTGCCATTGGCGGTTTGGCCGGAGTAGTCTGCCTGACCTGTGAAAGGCTTTTGGAAAAACTGAAAATAGACGATGCTGTCGGAGCTGTTCCCGTACATTTAGGCTGTGGCATTTGGGGCACACTCGCTGTTGCCTTTTTTGGCAATCCGGAAAAGCTGCAAACGGGACTGTCTTTTGGAGGCCAGCTGCTTATCCAGCTTCAAGGCATTGTGGCCGCCTTTGCAATAGCCTTTATACTCCCCTACTTCTTTATGCGCATTCTGAATAAGATCTCTCCCATGCGTGTCTCTCCGGAAGACGAACAAATGGGTTTAAATGTTTCCGAACATGGCGCAAAAACGGATCTGCTGGATCTTTTTGACGTGATGCAACGCCAGGCCGCCACCAAAGATCTTACCCTGCGTGTCCCTGAAGAACCCTTCACGGAAGTCGGCAGCATCGCCCGGATGTATAATCAGGTCATGGAAGCACTTGAACGGGCCATGGCGAATACTGAAGCCATCCTGGCCGCTTCCGCTGATGCCATTGTTGCTTTTGCAAAAGACGGATTCGAAATCATCTCACTAAACCCCACGGCCGAACAGATGTTCGGACTGCCTGCGGCTGAGGCTTTAGGACAATCGGCCAACATGCTTTTCATCGGTCCCAGTTCTGACCTGCATGTTACCAACGGTGATATCCGCGAACTGACCGGGGTTCGCAGCGACGGTCATCGTTTTCCAGTGGAAGCGAACATCTCAAGGGTTACCATTGGAACAAATGGCGACAAAAGCTTTCTGGTCGGGCTTTTTCGGGATATCACCCGGCGCAAGGAAGCAGAGGCAAATTATAAATCGATTTTTGAAAATGCCATCGAGGGAATTTTCCAAAGCACTCCGGACGGACACTTTTTGACAGCCAATCCGGCCCTGGCCAGAATTTACGGATTCGATTCGCCAGATGCAATGATCGAGCACTTCAGTAGCATCAAGGAACAGCTTTATGTTGATCCTGAGCGCAGGGATACATTTGTCAGAGAAATTGAATCAAAAGGAGCTATTTTCCATTTCGAATCCGAAGTTTTCAAAAGTGACGGAACTACCATCTGGATATCGGAGAGTGCCCGGACTGTAACTGACCAGTTGAATACGATACTCTACTATGAAGGGCGGGTTATTGACATCACCGAGCGCATCAAAGCTCAGGAAGCTTTGCGTATCAAAGACGCTCACCTGCGGCAATTATTCGAAAGCGCGCCGCTGGCCATTGCGCATCTTGACGCCTCCACCAATATCATTGAAGTGAACCAAGCGTTTTCCTCTCTTTTCGGATACAGTACGGATGAAGCGGTTGGACAAAAGAACCGCAAACTTGTCGTACCAAAAGACCTGATGAACGAAGCCGCCACAATCTCCAAAACCATTAGCGGCGGCCGCCCGATTACCAAAGAAACCGTGCGCCAGCGCAAGGACGGTTCGTCTGTTCCAGTCTCCCTGATCGGATCCCCCATTCTCTACAACGACTCCGTAGAAGGTATCTATTACATTTACCAGGATATTTCCCAGCAAAAAGCTTACGAAAAAGAACTCGAACATCAAGCGTTTCATGATGCTTTGACGGGTTTGCCCAACCGCAGTCTTTTTGCAGAACGTTTGAGCAGAGCCATCACCCGTTCGGAGAACAGCACCTCATCACAGTTCGCCGCGATGCTCATAGATCTCGACCGCTTCAAATGGATTAACGACAGCCTCGGACACCCTGCCGGAGACCTTTTCCTGCAGGAAATTGCACGCCGGATGTCAGGCTGCCTCCGTGTCATGGATACCCTTTCCCGCTTGGGAGGAGATGAATTCGGAATCCTGCTCGAGGACCTTACTTCTCCGCGCGAGGTGATCACCATCGCCAGGCGTATACTTTCCGTGGTACGTAAACCATTTGATATCGATGGTTTTGAGGTCAGCAGCAGTGCAAGTATAGGAATCGTATTACGTACGGCCTATTACGACACGCCGGAAAAAATCATCCGGGATGCCGATATCGCCATGTACCGGGCCAAAGACCAGGGCAAGGACTGCCTGCGGGTCTTTAATAAACGCATGCTGAATCAGGTCAGCGAAGAAATGCAATTGGAAAACGAACTGCGCCGTGGGCTGATCAACAATGAGTTCATGCTCTATTTCCAACCGATTCTTGCTCTGGAAGGGCGCCAACTCAAAGGATTAGAAGCTCTGGTACGTTGGAATAACCCCACCCGCGGCCTGATGCACCCCGATACGTTCATTCCTCTTGCCGAAGAATCCGGTGTGATCATCCAATTGGGAAAATGGGTGCTCACAGAAGCCTGCAGTCAACTGGCAAACTGGAAACAGCAACTGCCTGATTTTGAGCACATTTACATGAGTGTCAACATTTCCCGCAAACAATTCATGCAGCCCGATCTGGCAGACCTTGTCATGCGTACGTTGCATGAATCCGGCCTGCCCGCTTCCAGCCTGCGCCTGGAGATCACTGAAACTGCCATTATGAATGACGTTCGTACGTCCCAGCAAATCCTCGAAAAACTCAAAAACATAGGGGTACGACTGGCAATCGACGACTTCGGAACCGGCTATTCGTCCTTGAGCTATCTGCAGCAATTTCCCGTGGATGTTCTCAAAATTGACAAAGCATTCATTAGCGGCCGTTCCGGACTGGAATTCAACCCCGAAATTGTGAAAACGATCATTAAACTTGGACAGAGCCTAGGCCTGGATGTAGTGGCAGAAGGAATAGAAAAAGTAGACCAGATGCGCCAACTCATAGAAGAATGCTGCCCCAATGGACAGGGTTTCTTCTTTTCCGAACCAGTAAATGCCCAGTCGGCACAGCAATTGCTAAAAAATTTCATGAGCAGTAAAAATTAATCAAAATTGCTCCATGTTTTTCGGGGGGGCCCTACGAAAATTCCACTTTTTTGGCCATTTTATGCTTGCCGTGTAGACTGTTCGGGGGGTTAAGTAACGCAGACGATAGAGTTCATTTTCCCGAGCACTGCCCGACTATTTTTTTAGCGAAGTTTACCACATTATTTCAATATGTTAAAATACAATACTCATTCATTCTGAAATCATTCAAAGGCTCCATCTTTCACGTATGAAAAAGCCGTATAGCATGAGCCTCTGCAGTCATTTGTAAAGAAGGCCTAACAATTTTGTAGAAATAACTAGAAAATGGGATTTCAAAATTGTCATTTTATAAAGTTACTCCCCATAAGCAACATAGCATTGTTCAGATATCCGGAACTCTTTTTGAACAACACGTAGTGAGGCGACATGTATACTCCCATTGATTCTCTTTGGATACTTATATCCGCTGCCCTTGTTTTTACCATGCAGCCCGGCTTCATGTGTCTTGAGTCCGGGCTGACACGCTCCAAAAACAGTATCAATGTGGCGATCAAAAATCTTGCCGACTTCTGCCTTTCGGTATGCGGCTACTGGGCCTTGGGGTACGGATTGATGTTTGGCGCGTCAAAATCCGGCCTGCTTGGCTCCTCGGACTGGTTTCTATCTCTTGATGATTCGGCTGATACGGTCACATTTTTTCTTTTTCAGGCCATGTTTTGCGGGACCGCCACTACCATTTTTTCTGGCGCCGTGGCTGAAAGAATGCGCTTTTCATCCTATATTCTCATCGCCTGCATCACCTCAATTTTCATTTATCCCATTTTTGGCCATTGGGCCTGGGCAGGGTTGCAAAGCGGCAACATGACAGGCTTTCTCGGTGGCCGAGGATTCATCGATTTTGCCGGATCCACCGTGGTCCACAGTGTGGGGGGCTGGGTCGCCCTGGCCTCAATTCTGGTAATCGGCGCGCGTTCCGGACGCTTCCCCAAAGACGGTCCACCCAATGAGATGACGGCTTCCAACTTGCCCTTATCCGTTCTCGGCTGTTTTCTGCTCTGGGTCGGATGGTTCGGATTCAATGGCGGCAGTACATTGGTCATGGATGGCAGCGTTCCGAAAATTCTCGCAAAAACGACCCTGGCCGGCGGTGCCGGTGCCATATCCTGTCTCTTTCTGGGCTGGTGGATCAGCGGTGTTCCAAAAGCCGTTTACCTCATCAACGGTTCGCTCGGCGGACTGGTGGCCATTACGGCCAACTGCCATGTGGTCAACGCGATTGATTCCGTTGCCATTGGCGGAATGGCCGGCCCGATTTGCCTGGGATGTGAAAAACTTCTGGAAAAACTCCGGATTGATGATGCCGTCGGAGCGGTTCCTGTTCACCTGGGGTGCGGCATCTGGGGAACTCTTGCGGTCGCACTGTTTGGGAAGCCGGAACTGATCGGTACGGGTCTTTCCTTTATAGACCAGCTGCTGATCCAGACAGAAGGCATCGTATGCGCCTTTGCAATGGCTTTTCTCATCCCCTACCTGCTGATGAAGGGAATAGACAAAATCTATCCCATGCGTGTCACTCCGGACGATGAAGTCATGGGCCTCAATGTTTCCGAACACGGAGCTAAAACCGATTTGCTGGACCTGTTCGAAGTCATGCAAAAACAGGCAACGACCAAAGATCTGGCCTTGCGCGTACCGGAAGAACCCTTCACCGAAGTCGGCAGTATTGCGAAAATGTATAATCAGGTGATGGAAGCTTTGGAACGGGCCATGGCCAACACGGAAGCGATTCTGGCTTCCTCAGCTGACGCCATTATCGCTTTTGCCCGGGACAGCTATGAAATTATCACCCTCAATCGCACTGCAGAACAAATGTTCGGTCTGGCAGGTGCGCAGGCTCTCGGCCAGCCGATCAAGGCCCTCTTTGATCAGCAAAGCCCAAGCTTACACGTAACCAATGGCGACGTTCTCGAACTGACGGGATTGCACAGGGACGGACGTCGCTTTCCTGTGGAAGCCAATATCTCCACTGTAGAAATCGGCTCAAAAGGCGATAAAAGTTTTCTGGTCGGCCTGTTTCGGGACATTTCACGCCGCAGAGACGCCGAAGCAAAATACAAATCCATCTTTGAAAACGCCATCGAGGGGATTTTCCAGACTACGCCCGAGGGGCGCTATCTGACAGCCAACCCTGCCCTGGCCCGGATGTACGGATTTAATTCGACCGATGAAATGTTCGAATATTTCAGAGACATCAAGAATCAACTCTATGTCGATCCAAAACGTCGCGATGCCTTTACCGAGGCAATGCATACCCGTGGAGAGGTCTTTCATTTCGAATCCGAAATCTTCAAAAAAGACAAAAGCACCATCTGGATTTCTGAAAATGCACGAGCCGTTCGCGATACGTCCGGTAAAATCGTACTCTACGAAGGACGCGTCATCGATATTACTGAGCGCATCATGGCCCAGGAAGCTCTGCGGGTCAAAGATGCTCATTTCAGGCAGCTGTTTGAAAGTTCGCCACTGGCCATAGTCCGGATAAATATGAGCTGCAACATTGTGGAAGCCAACAGGGGGTATGAATCACTCTTCGGGTTCTCTCCTGACGAGGTTGTCGGCCACAAAAACCGCCGTTTCATCGTCCCAAAAGACCTGATGAACGAAGCTGTGACCATCAACAAAACGATTATCGGCGGCAGATCCATAACCAAGGAAACCACCCGCCAGCGCAAAGACGGATCCCTTGTTCCAGTTTTTCTGGTGGGATCGCCCATTGTCTACGACGGCACAGTTGAAGGCATCTATTACATTTACCAGGATATTTCCCAACAAAAGGCCTACGAGCAGGAACTCTCGCACCGGGCTTTCCATGATGCGCTCACGGGCCTGCCCAACCGGATTTTGTTCACCGAGCGCTTAAACCGTGCCATCGCCCGATCCGAACGCCGTGACAACTATACGTTCGCGGCCATGCTGCTCGACCTGGACCGGTTTAAATGGATCAACGACAGTCTGGGACACCCGGCCGGCGATCTGTTCCTCAAAGAAGTCTCCCGGCGTATGGCCGGCTGCATCCGTTCCATGGACACTCTCGCCAGGCTTGGCGGCGATGAATTCGGCGTTCTGCTGGAAGAATTCGCGTCCTCACGCGAGGTCATCAAAGTGGCCCGGCGGATAATGTCCGTGCTGCGCGAACCTTTCGACCTGGAAGGCTATGAAGTCAGCAGCAGCGCCAGTGTCGGAATCGTTTTAAAAACAGCCTACTACGACACACCGGAAAAAATTATTCGCGATGCGGATATCGCCATGTACAGGGCCAAAGACCAGGGCAAAGACTGTCTGCGCGTTTTTAACAAACGGATGCATAGCCAGGTCAGCGAAGAAATGCAGCTCGAAACCGAGCTCCGCAAAGGCCTTCTCAATAAAGAGTTCGAACTCTACTACCAGCCTATCATCTCCTTGCAAGGACGTACCTTGAAAGGTTTCGAAGCGTTGATCCGCTGGAACAGTCCCACCCGAGGTTTCGTCAATCCTGGAGATTTCATCCCGCTTGCAGAGGAAACAGGTCTGATCATCCAGATGGGGAAATGGGTGCTGGAACAGGCCTGTAACCAGCTCTCGCACTGGCAAAAAGAAATTCCCGGTTTGGAATCCACCTATATGAGCGTCAACATTTCGGGCAAGCAGTTCATGCAGCCCGATCTCGTCGACTTCATTACCCGAACCATTCATACCAGTGGTATCAACCCCGGCAATCTGCGACTGGAAATTACCGAAAGCGCCGTTATGCGAGACGCGCGAGCTTCGCAACAGGTTCTGGAAAAACTCAAACTGCTTGGCGTACTCATGGCCATTGATGATTTCGGCACAGGGTACTCGTCACTGAGTTATTTGCAGCAATTTCCCATTGACGTGCTCAAGATTGACCGCTCGTTTATCAGCGGGAACTCCAACGTCGACCACAATCCCGAAATCGTCCGTACTATTGTGGACCTGGGTAAGAGCCTGGGCATCGAAGTGGTGGCCGAAGGCATTGAAAAGGAAGAACAGGTAGCTCAATTGCAGTCGGTCAGTTGCCACAACGGTCAGGGGTTTCTCTTCTCAAGGCCTGTCAACGCAAACAACGCCAAAGAACTGTTACACAGATTCACGCAAACTAAATCCTGACGGATTGCGGCAATAGCAAAATACTGCAGGTAGGACTGAAAAAGATCACGGACCAGAAACGTAGGTGTCTGCCGGGCGCTCAACTGCCGGATTTGATATGCAAACGGACATAGAGATCACCGATCCAGGGGCCGAACTTTCTCCCCAGGCCCTTTAACCGGATCGGGCGCCCTACAATATAATCAGGAGGAAGGCTGACATCCACGGCTACAGTCTTTCCGGACCAGCCCTGACTGACTTTCAAGCGGACTTTGCTGCCCGGACGTAGTATGCCGGACGGCAAATAAACATCCTGTTCGTCGTCCATCCAGCTGCGAATCCAGTTTTTCGTGCCGCCCCACAAACCGTCTGTCAAATCCATGTCGAGCTTGCGGTCACCCCATTCAAACTGCAATTTCTTCTTGGCCTTGGGCTTTTGCGGCCGGACGATATCTTTGGCGCGCTTGCCGCTGCGAATCTGACTGTAGATATCTTCAAAAACCTGGCGCGCAAAAGGATCCTTGAGAATATCCTGCAGCACGTCCTGTTCGTTGGGTTGCGCTTTGTAGGCGGCGGAAGCGGCACGGCGCGTACGTTCTTGCTTTTTTTGCCGTTCTGCTTCCTGTTTTGCTTTTTTTTCGGCGCGGCGCTTCTGCTCGAACCCTTCGCTGGCCCGTTTGTCAAATTCAGTTTTGCTGCTGGAAGCTTCAGTTTTACGGGTTCCGCTGGCGCCGTTTTCTTCCAGATGGCGTTTGAGGAGCACATACGCTTCGTTGACCTGCTGGAAACGCTTGGCGGATTGCGGATCGTCCGGATTGAGATCTGGATGCAGTTGAAAAGCAAGAGTCCGGTAGGATTTTTTTACTTCGTCAATTCCGGCGCCGTCTTTGACCTTAAGGAGCCGGTAGCATTCTTTTAGCTGCATGAGCCGGCCTCGCCGTTATTCAGGATTCAAGGTCAAGCCCCAGAGCACGGGCAATGGCATCTTTTTCAGGCTCCAGCAGGCCATTGGACCGCAGCCAATCCAATCCTTCGGCCGCAAAGGCCTTGTGCCCTGCCTTGAGTATGATGCCCGGACAATAATCGGAAGCCATTTCCCAGCTGCTTTCATCAATCAAATTGCCTCTAAAAAAAGGCCAGGCCCGGCATACGTCAGGTTTGGCCACGTGAACCGAGCAGCCCTGGCCCTGCTTGAAAAAGACGCAATACGCATCATCTCCCACGATAATCCGCGGTTTTCCATGCGGGCTTTCCGTATAGGTCTGCAAAAAATCTTCAGGAGTCATCTGCAAATGCGTAGCGAGACGCTGCACGTCATGCTCGCGCAGCACGATGCCTCCCTTACCATAACAACAATGGCCGCATCGCTGACAATTAAACGCCACGGCCTTATCCGTATTCGGGCCTTGAGCCCCTTCATTTGATACCATCGGCATCCTGTATACTATTTCCTGAGACTTGTAAAAACGTCCGATAACTGGAGTAATATTTCTGATGGTGAAATCAGCAAGATATCCAGGAAGTGCAGTCCGCGGCTCGTTTCATGTCTTCCAGCACCTTCATATTGTTCACAGCGTCCTGCAAAGTCACAGGAACTTCCGTATCATCCAATATGGCTTTTGCAAACAAATCGCTCTGTATCGTATATTGGTCGCAAATATCAAAATGCTGGGTCCAGGTTCCTCCGCGCTGCTGATGATCCAGCATGCAGGGGATATCGTTGGGCGCATTAAAAGGAATAAGAATTTCCACACGCCCATCCGTACCGAGAATATTAACGCGTTGATACGGAGAAAGCTGCGTAGAGCAGGTAAAACTCGAGATCTTGCCGCCAAAATCCATAATGCCACTAAAGAGCCGGTCCGTGCCGAAACGCGGATCCTTTTCCATAAAAGCACAACACCGTAATGGTTCCGCTTCAAAAAGAAAGCGGGAAAGAGAAATACAATAACAGCCGATATCCATCAATCCACCGCCGCCGATTGCAGCGTTGTTGCGGATATTGTCCGCGTCGTCATTATAGTACGAAAAAAAAGACTGAATGGTCATGAGTTCGCCCACACCACCGGAATGGACGATCCGCAAGGCTTCCTGCCATTGCGGGTGGTATTTGTACATGAAGCCTTCCATGATTTTCAACTTTGGATAGCGCGCGGCAGCGTCGGCAAGTTCCTGGGCCTGGTCACCGGAAATTGCCAGAGGCTTTTCGCACAGAACATGCTTGCCCGCTTCAAGTGCCTTGAGTGCCCAGGGAACATGCAGATGGTTGGGCAACGGTATGTAAACTGCGTCAATATCCCCGTCATCCAGCAAGGCCTCGTAGGAGCCGTATGTTTTGGGAATCCCCAGCAAGGCCGCTGTTTCCGAAGCTTTGGAGCCAGAGCGCGAGGCCAGGGCATCCACGGAACAGAACTGTCCCTTTTGCATGGCGGGAATCACAAGCGTTCGTGCAATTTTCGCCGTACCGAGCACTCCCCAACGGACTTTGCGCATGCCTCACTCCTTGCTATAAATTCTAAAGCAATATACGGGAAAAGATATGGAAACGCCATGACAAATCTTCTGAGTCTTGTTTTATCGGTTTTCAGACGAACAAAATCCTTAGTGGCTGCCATTGAAAAGTGCTGGATTTTAGCATAGGTTCGCTTTGCTCTGTCTCGTTTGACAGCTGGCAGAGTTTTGTCTGAGCTGTCCTAGGCTGTTCCAATTTAAGGAGGACCTGAATGAAATCCTTTCTCAAGTATCTGACGTTATCCTGCTTGGTCATTTTAACACTGGCAACTGCTACCCATGCTGCGGAAGGAACGCTGACCCCTGGCGAAAAAGATAAATTCGCTGAAAATCTGCTTTTACCTTCACCTTCGGAAATCTTTGTCGCCCTGGACAAAATGGGTGCGACAAAATGGAATGATGCCGCATCATTCAGCAACAAATACGACTATGATAACGACTATCTGCGCGCCCTGAATCTTGGTGTCCGTTCGGCCGACGGCTTCCTTGCCATCCAGGCTCAGGACAAAGAAAAATTGGGCGACATGATCGTTGTCATCCTGACTCTGGCTGAAGAACTCCTTGTAAAGGAAGCCATTCTGCGCAAAGGCGATACGTTCAAAGAGCTGTCCAAGCGCGGCGAGTGGGATAAACTGCACCGCGAACTGGACTCTCTGCGCGAAGATGTGGTGCAGGAAATGAACCGGATGGGCGACAAGGATATCGCATTGCTTGTCAGCGCCGGCGGCTGGCTGGAGGGATTGCGGGCAACGACAAAAATTCTCAATCAAAAATATTCCGAACGCGCCTCATCCATTCTCTACCAGCCCAGACTCGTAGCCTATTTTTCCGAAAGACTGGAAAATGTCGAACCTAAGGCCAAAAACACTCCCGCAGTTAAACAGCTGATGGAAAAATTACCGGAAATCGATAAACTGGTGAACGTTGGTTACAAGACCCCGATTCCGCCCGAAAATGTCAAAAAATTGTTTGAAATCAGTACACAGCTGATAGAGACCATAGAAAAGGGGTAATGCTCATGCTTCGAGGAGTCATTCGCACGTTGCCGCTCTTGGCAGTTCTCCTGCTTGTCTCATTTGTTTCCACTGCTGCAGCAGGACGGGTTGAAGTCAAAGAGCTGGCGTACGAGGCCATGGACGTTTACAGCAAGGACGGCTTCAAAATCAGAGACGAACTCCAGGTCGGCAAGCTGATGCAAGGCGAGTCCTACTATTTTGATACACAGCTTTCCGTCGGCAACGAATACTTTTTTTACACTGCCGGCGACGACAGCGTCTTTGCCATGGAAGTCTGGGTTTATGATGAGAACTGGCAGCTGGTGGCAGCCAACAACGAGCGCGGTCCCCAGGCAGAAGTGCTGTATGAACCGGAGTGGAGCGGTATCTTTCACGTCAAGGTAACCATGTACGAAGCCGCACCCGACGGCGGGTACTGGTTCATTATTTCGGGATACAAATAATTTTGACCATTACCCTGTTTTCTTCTCAATTACAGGATTACAAAGCATGTCTATCGGGCCGGATGCTTTTCCGGCCCGATTCTCCAAATTTCCGCAAACAGGTCTCGCTTTTTTTCATACGACTTTGCAAACCCTCAATATATGTGAATAGATGAGTTCCCAATCCTTAGGCAGCTCCCCGGAAACCATCCAGAACCAGGAAACCCTGGACAACAGCCTGGCCATGCAGCTTGCCGTAATGTTTGCGGCAGTTGTCGGGAATGAAAACGGGCTTTCGCAAATCAAGCGAAACTTCATCGTCGATTTTTATGAGAACCTCTATCCCGAGGACATCGCTTCCTATTTCTTCAAAAACTTCGAACGAATGACGGGCATGACGATTGATCTTGCCGCCTTTGCCAGAAAAATCAACACGGTCCTGCCCTATCAGCGTAAAATTTTCTGTCTGCTGAATATCTACGAATTTCTCCAGGCAGACGACATAAAAGAGAACGAACTCCATACGGCAAGACGCCTGGCGGACCTGCTTCGTATTGACGCCAATGACCTGGCCTTTATCGAAGCCAATTTCAATATCAGCGACGCCACTGCCGAGCAGCTTGGTTCGTCAAACATTCTGGCCCTGCGCGTCACCGGCGATATAGAAACCGCGGATGTCTTTCTTCCCTTTCCCGGTCTGGATCTGATCATCTACAAAGTCCATAATCTGTATTGCATTACCAAGAAGAATGACCTCTACAAAGTTGTTTCCGATGGGCTGGTACTGCGCAAAAACTTCTCCTCGCAAATTTCCCAGCATTTCAGCATACTGATCAATGATTACAGCCTGCGCTATCAGGATCTGATCATTTATTTCCGAAACAAGATCAACCAGCTCAAGGCCAAACTTTACGTCTCGCAAAAAGATCTGGTTCTTTGTTACGAGCACGATCGTACGCCGGAAAGCCTGCTGCAGGTGGCGATCAACGGCTCGCATATGACCCTGAACGTGCTCGAATCAGAAAGCATCGTGGCTCATAATGGTGAAAAAGTCGAAGGCTCCATTTACGTCAATCTTGATGATCTGGTCTACGTCAACGGCTTTCGTCTGGATCTGCGCGAAGTCTTCTACTACCTTTCCTCGATTCGGGAAATCGGACTGGAACCCGACAAAAGCAGTTATGAAATCAGCAACGACATAAAGAGCGATCTTTTCATCCAGGATGCTTTGCCGGAAAAATGGAGCGCCGCAGTGGTCCTGGAAAAGACAGGTGATAAGCAGCGCTATTACTTCGAACCGGGGTCCTGCCCGTACAATGTCCATCTCAATGGCCGGCATATCCTGAAAACAGCGGAACTGCATCATCGCGACAGACTTTTTCTCCATGACCACTTTATTGAACTGGATGTTAGGAACAATGTTTTCCGCAAATCCAGTTTCAGTTTTCGCAAACTCGTCGCCGAAAACATAAGCTATCGTTTTGAAGACGGTTCACTGGGCCTGGACGATATCTCTTTCGAGATAGAATATGGCGAGCTTGCCTGTATCATGGGTCCCAGCGGCTGCGGTAAATCCACCCTGCTTTCCGTGATCAGCGGACTTCTGAAACCGGAACAGGGCCGCGTGCTTGTAGATCACTACAACCTGCACAAGGAATACGGAGTCCTCAAAGATTATTTCGGTTTCGTCCCTCAGGATGACCTGCTGCTGCCCAATCTGACGGTTTACGAGAACCTTTATTACCACGCGCGCCTGCGTTTTCCCGATAAAAAGCACGAGGAGCTTCGCGCACGCATCGACAGTGTCCTGGAAAATATCCGCCTCACTGAAAAACGCGACACCAAAGTCGGTCAGGCCGTGGATAAAAGCCTGAGCGGCGGCGAACGAAAACGTTTGAATATCGGCCTCGAACTCATCTCGGACGCGGAAATCTATTTTCTTGATGAGCCCACTTCCGGATTGTCCTCCAAAGATTCGGAAAAAATCATGGAGCTGCTGTCCAACATTGCGCTCTCGGGCAAAATCGTGGTGGTGGTCATCCACCAACCAGGACCGAAACTGTACAAAATGTTCAACAAAGTCATTTTGTTGGATAATGGCGGAAAACTCGCCTATTTCGGCACGTCCTATTCGGCGCTGGAGTACTTCAAACGCCACCTGGAAGCCAACGTGGCCAACGACGAAGTCACGGTTGAGTGTCCGTGCTGCCGTACGGTTCAGCCTGACATCCTTTTGGACAGCCTGGAAGATTCACTTCGCGATGCTGACGGCATTATTCTGGGTGAACGCAAATACTCGCCGGAATACTGGAAAAGCGAATACCGCCGCCGGGTCATTTCCTCGTGGTTTTCCAATGTAAAGCTGCCCACGCGCGACGTACTGCCCCCATCCAAACCCATCAGTTTCAACAACCGCTTCAGCCAGTTTTTAACGCTTTTCGCACGTAATTATGCCAATAAAGTCCGCGACCGCTCCAATCTGATCATCACTTTTCTCGAAGCCCCGTTTTTGGGCGCAGCGGTCGGATTCATTCTCAAATACGCGCCCAGCAGCGACAGTTATACGTTGTACACCAACGAGCTGTTCAAAACCTTTCTGTTTATTTCGGTCATCGTCTCTTTTTTTCTGAGCATGACCAACAGTGTGGACGAAATCATCGGCGACACGGCCCTTTTCATGCGCGAACGCATGCTGAATACCACCCACCGGGCCTACATCGCGGCCAAGCTTGTGGTTCTCATGCTTTTCGCCATTGTGCAGAACGCCTTGTTCGTGGCTCTCGGCTTCCTGTTTCTGGAAGTGAAGGAGCTGTATTTTTCCTACGTGATTTTTCTCTCCATTCTGTCCTATACGGGCGTGTCCATTGGTCTGTTCATCTCCTCACTACCCAGGCTGTCTTCCAAAGCGGCTTTGAATATCGTCCCTTTGGTGCTTATTCCGCAGATTATCCTGGGTGGTGCACTCATAGAATATGAAAAGATGAACGTGAAGCTGAAGTTCTATGAGAACAGTCCCGTTCCGGAAATCTGTCAGGTCATGCCATCCCGTTGGGCTTACGAAGGTTTGATGGTGCTTCAGGAAGCAGGCAACAGTTACGACACCGAGCATAACCGGCTGCTTTCCGACCTGCGGGATCTGAAGTACCGGCACGGTGAACTGACCGAACTGTACGGACAGCCCCGTTATCAGGCCATGGAAGAACGATTGCAAAACGAACTGGAACTGTTCCGTAAAGGCTACAAACACGCCTACGGAAACAAAAATATTCATGACGCCATCAGCGTCGGCGAGCAACGTTTTAATGAACTGCTCGCTGACAACGGGCTTACACGGGAAGATGTGGTTCAAACAAAACCGCCCTTTCCTTATCCGATGTTCGTCAGGGAAAAAGTATTGCCCCTGCTGCACATCAAAACCACTACAACCGTATTCAATGCGCTGATTTTGCTCTTGACCGCATTTTTTATTAACCTGCTGACTTTGATCATGCTTAAATATCGCGAACGCATTCTCTGGATTGGCCGCAAGAGTACGATCTTTTTCATTAAAAGCATCAAGCGCATGATTTAAGGGCCAAACAAAAATGAGGTACTTCTCATGGAATTGACTGCACTTGAACAAATCGATCGCCAGGAACTTGAATTACGCTATACACGTTGCCGGACATTGCTTGCCGAACACCTCGGACAGGCTGCGGGACTTTTAATCCTGAATCCGGTAACCATATATTATTTTACCGGAACCCTCGGGGCCGGACTATTTTGGCTCCCGATCGAGGGAGAGCCCGTACTTATGGTCCGTCACGGACTAGAACGCGCGAGACTCGAATCCCCGCTGGAGGCGATATTTTCTTTCAAATCTTTTTCCCAGGTGCCCGGCATCGCCGCATCGGCAGGGAGTCCGCTGCCTGAAAAACCAGGATGCATAGGCGTCGATACTGCCGGGACCAGCTGGTCCATCGGTAACATGATCACCTCGCGCCTGGAAGATTATACCCTGATCCCCGCGGACCGAATCATTGATATGACCCGGTCCGTCAAAACCGATTGGGAATTGAAAAAACTTCGGCTGTCCGGCGAACGGCACCATCACGGACTCTACAATATTCTGCCCCAACGCATTGCGGCCGGCATGAGCGAACGAGAAATCGCGCACAAGTCCTGGGAAGTATTCTTTGAACTCGGCCATTCGGGACTGATGCGGATGAGCGGTCCCAATGAAGACATTTTTCTCGGTCATGTTGCCGCCGGCGACAGCGCCAACTACCCGAGCCGCTATAATGGTCCGGTAGGACTTCGCGGCGAACATCCGTCCGTCCCCTTTATGGGATATGCCGGACGGCTCTGGAATACGGACGAACCGCTTACCTGCGACATCGGTTTTTGCCTCGAAGGATATCAGACCGACAAAACCCAGGTATACTGGACCGGTGGATCCATTCCCAGTCAGGTGCTCGAAAGCCACGAGTTCTGCATCCAGATTCAGGAATGGCTGCGTTCGCAATTGAAGCCGGGCTCCATTCCGAGCGAGCTGTACGGTCATTGCGTTCAATGGGCGCAAAAAGAAGGCTTTGCCGAAGGATTCATGGCGCTTGACAACAACAAAGTTCCCTTCATCGGACACGGTATCGGCTTGAATATTGACGAATACCCCGTCATAGCCAAAGGATTCGACGCACCGCTGGAAACAGGAATGGTTCTGGCCCTTGAGCCCAAAATCGGCATCCGTGACGTCGGCATGGTCGGGGTGGAAAACACTTTCGAAATTACGGATTCAGGCGGCGTATGCATCAGCGGAGATGATTTCAACATTGTCTGCATTGATTGATGGCTGTCATTGAAATGCAACCTCGCAGAGGTATCTATCCGACGGCTTGGTAATTTTCCGGCGGCTTCCGGGAAGTCTTTTCAAAGGGCTTCCCGGACCGCTCCGAATGACTTGTAAACAAAACTCCCTTCGCAGTGTTTTCGGGGGGTTCCGTAGGCCTGTTGCTGTCTTCCCGGATGATTGCTATAGCCATGCTATCGATGTGTTGCAGGATGACGTAGCGTCGTATCCAACCCCGTTTCCATCCGCTCCAGGTTCTATTACATGACTCAAGTTCCTAGTGTTGCTGCGAAAAATGCTCCAGATCCTCTAGAACCTTTTTACAATTTACCCGTACACGTCCTTGTTTTTTCGGCAGCACTGCGCGATCAGCTCAAAGTCATCCTCGCCACCCTCAAATTTCAACAGGTCACTTTCCACAACTGCGACGGCAGATTTTTAAAGAGCACACAGGATCTTGCCCTGATTCTGCGCAGCCTCAAAGAAGGGCTCGTTCTGGTCGGGCCGCCCCTCGAGATGGCGGACACGGGGAACAAACCCCGCCCTCCGCGTGATATCAGCGAATTTTTCTCCATCGTCAGCACGCTGCTGACCCGAGCCAAGCGTGATCCTCTCAAAAGCCTGCCCCTCTGCGTTCCTATCTTTGAGGATATTGAATTCATTCATAAACGCGAGGGCATTCTGCTGCGTCTGGCCGAATATGGTATCAGCGGCGCGTTCATCCTCAAAAAGCAGGATCCGTTGGCAGGAATAAGTCCCAAACGCAAGCAGATGCTTGTCAAAGAGCAGATGCTCGAACGGTATACGGAAGTCCGCAACTATCTTGCCGAGTATCTCCCGCACCGTCAGGATAACCTGGAAACCCTGATGGAAAAATGGGAAGAACGTAAACTCAGCGAACGCAAAGCGGAAGCCGAAAACTGGTTCAAACAGGCTGAGGAATTTAAGGAAGCCAAGAACTACGAACGGTCCATTCAATGCTACAAGAAGGCCATCGAACTGTACCCAGTGGATCCGCGGGCGTATCTGGAAAGCGGCAAAGTCTACGTACGTGTCCGTAAATATCCACACGCTTTGCAACGCTTCCGCCAGGCCGAAGAAGTGGCCGAAAATCTGCCCGAACCGAATAAGGAAATTGGCCGGGTTCGCGTGCTGCAGGTCCGCGAGCGTATTGCCAATGGCGAACCCGCGGACAGCCCGGATATTGTTCGACTCATGGATGAAGCCGTTGAAAATTTCGGCAAGGCGCTGGTGAAGGCTGAAGAAGTGCAATTGACGGGCAAAGACGCTGAAAAAGAAAAAAACGTCAACGCGGTGATGAAAATCGCCGGCGAAATCATCAAAATGGACGTGGCCAGTACGCTGGGAGAGAGTCATCCATCCGTACGCAAACTCAGCGGCATGGCAAGAGATTCCCTGCTGCTCATCAAAGGCAAGGACATCAATGAGCTACCTGCCAAGCAATTGATCTTCATGGGGCAGACAGCTTTGGACTCGGGGGACTTTCAATCAGCGGAGCAACATTTTTATCGTGCGTCCAAGGACATGGGCTACTACCATGAGGCGCTCAAGGAAATTATTTTCATGGGCCATTTCGTACGGCGACGTAAGGGCCCGGAAAACGCCATAGGTATCTACCAGCGGCTTCTCGAGCATAATCCTCCGGACAAAGGAGCCGTTTTTTTCAACCTGGCGGTAGCATTCTCCGATGCCCACCAGGGAGCGGAAGCCGCCCAATCCATCATCCGGGGAATATACTTGCAACCGGATATGGCCCAGGATCCGCAATTTTACAAAAGTCCTTCGCTCCATCCTGCCTTACATTTTGTTACGAATTTCTATGAAAATCTGGCAGAATTCAGCCAGGATTCCGTCAACAAAGCTGACTTTTACGCTTCTGTTCTGCACGAACGGCTGCTGGTGGCCATATTGTCAAAAAACATGGCTCAAACCGCTCAAAACATGCTTTTGGCAGCGCAAAAAATGCCGGGTTTGTTCAAACGACACGAAGTGTTGGGGGATGAAAGTCTGATCGATGGTCTGCACTGGTTGTTGGAAGGTTTAAAAAAAGCCAAAAAAACCATGCCTCCCAAACTCATTCAATTTATCGCAAAGGTTCTCGCTCTCCGCTCCAAGACTATGCCGTCTGATGAAATAATTGCATTTCGCATGGAAATGAGCCGCTTTTACTCTCTGCTCATCGCCAGGAAAGAGATGGATCTGGCCGCGGCAATTCTTGCAACTGCCGCCACAAATCATCCTGAGCTTTGCTCGGAAACGCACTTGGGAGCGAGCCCCATGCTTCGCGGTTTTGCTATAGAGGTGAGCGAAAAGCTGCGTTTCGTGAATTTAGACAGGTTGAGCTGAAGCCAGTCCGCAACACATCCGGTACTCGCGCAACTCTTTATTGCAGTAAGTTTCCAGCTAAAGAAGCCCGCTGACCAAAGCCAGCGGGCACATGGGAAAAATAAGATACGGCTGGATTAATCCATGCCGTTAACGGCAACATTCAGTCGAGAGATACGACGGGCAGCATTGCGCCAGTGGATGACTTTTTTAGTAGCGGCCTTGTCCAAGGTGCTGGTGGCCTGCTGCAAAGCCAACGAAGCAGCTTCTTTATCTTTTTGTTCAACAGCTTCACGAACAGCCTTGATGGAGTTCTTGACTTTGGTCTTCATGATGCGGTTGCGAGCACGCAATTTCAGGCTCTGTCTGTGCCGTTTCAGAGCGGATTTATGATTTGCCACTGAATATCCTCCTGGGCGATTCTGTGTCTAAAAGTTCATCTCGTCGAAAAAAGATTAAATACCCTTGACCTTGAAAAATTGTCAAGGAAAAAAATCATCCTTCTGCCAAAATTCAATAGAATTACGAATTGTATATCAAAAGCCGTGGTTACCCCTCGCGGCATTAAATCTGCAGCGCGTTGAAATCCGCCACCTTGCCGAGACGTTCGACCAGGGAATACAGCAGATTCAGGCGATTGACTCGCAGGTCGACTTCTTCGCACATGACCATGACGTTGTCAAAGAACGCATCAACAAAGGGACGCAGTTCACGTAACAGCCCCAATAATTCGGGAAATGCATCCTGGGCCAACAATTCGTTGAAGCGTTGCTCCAAGCCTTCCAACTTTTCCGCCAGGGACTTTTCCTGAGATTCCTGAAAAAGGTCTGCTGCATAAGCTCCGTCAAGAGTCTGCCCTGCTTCCTCGCCCTGCTTGCGTATGATATTGCCGGCGCGTTTGAAAGTCAGAACAGCCTGTTCGAAATCAGCCTCCTTGCTGAACGCGTCCAGAGCCTCAATCCGTTTGGACAGAGCCCAGACATCGTTGATGCCTGCGCCTATTCCGGCTTCGGCCACCAGAGTGGGCACGGACTGTGAAGTGAAATAATTCTTCAGTCTCTGCCCCATGAAATCCAGCAGTTTGGCGCGCAATTCGTCCGTGGAAAGTTTCCACTCAATGGAGCCGTAGGCTTCCAGCGCCTTGTCCACCAGGGAGGAGAGATCCAGGCGCAGTTCCTTTTCCATGATGATCCGGCACACGCCCAGACACTGGCGCCTCAGGGCGTAGGGATCATTGGCGCCTGTCGGAACCATGTTCAGTCCGAAACACCCCACCAGCGTGTCGATTTTGTCCGCGATGGACAACAACGCTCCCGGCAGGCTCCCAGGTACGGGACTGTCCGGACCGGCCGGCAGATACTGTTCGTACAGCGCTTCTGCCACGATCTCGGACTCGCCCTTCTTGCGGGCGTAGATGCCGCCCATGATTCCTTGCAAGTCATCGAATTCGCCTACCATTTCGGAAACCAGATCAGCTTTGGCCAAAAGCCCCGCACGGGCGAGATCTACTGCAATTTCAGGTGCGACGGATTCCGCGAGATAGGCGCATAGTTTTTCCAGCCGTCTGGATTTGTCGCCCATGCTTCCGAGCGGGCCAAGGAAGATGACATTGTCCAACATGGAGAGCCAGTCCTGCAGTTCTTTGGCAAGGTCGGTTTTCCAGAAAAAACGGCCGTCTTCAAGGCGCGCTTTGAGCACCCGTTCCCAGCCCTTGCGTACGATCTCCAGACCGACAGGCTCCAGATTGATGGTGCACAGAAAATGGGGCAGAAGACTGCCGTCCGTTTTTTCCACGCCAAAACTTTTCTGATGACTTTCCATGCTGGTCAGCAGCGCCTCTCTGGGTAATTCCAGAAAGGAGGGATCAAAATTTCCCAGCACGACATTCGGATACTCGACCAGGCCGGATACCTCTTCCAGAAGCTTCTGGTTGATGACCGCCTCGCCTCCGGCATTGCGTGCGAGTTCCTGGGCTTGGCGCACGATTTCCTGCGACCGAACCGACGGATCCAGCACAACTTTGGCTTTTTCGGCAATAACGCTCTCGTAGCCGTCCGCATCCGCCACTTCCCACGGGCCAAAGCCCATTATCCGATGGCCGCAGGTCATGTTGGACGATTCGATTCCGGCAATGGAAAAACTGATGGTCTTGCTGCCGAACAGGGCCAGAATCCAGCGGATCGGGCGTCCAAAAGTAAATTCACCGGAGCCCCAGTGCATGCTTTTGGGAAATTGCAGACCGGAAATAATCTTCTCACAATACTCCGGAAGCAGCTCGAGCGTCTGCTGGCCGCCCACAATTTTCTTGGCGGCGAGGTATTCGCCTTTGGGCGTGTCTATGGTGTAGACCTGCGCCAAATCTATCCCATGAGTTTTTGCGAAACCGGCCGCGGCCTTGGTGGGATTTCCCTCCGCGTCGAATGCGACTTTTTTCGGTGGGCCGGTCACTTCCTCTTCATTGGTCCGCTGCATTTCCGCCAGGCCGTCTATGATCAAAGCCAGGCGGCGCGGAGTTGCCAGCGGACGAATGGAGGTATAATCAAGCAAGCCCTCTTCAAGAGTCTTACTCATGGCGCATTGCAATTCTTCCTGCAACAGGGGCAGAAAGCGCGCAGGCATTTCCTCGGTTCCGATTTCCAAAACAAACTTGGGCATGACTAGCACACCTCCTGGGACTGAGCGAGCAAGGGATATCCCATTTCTTCGCGCTGTTGCGCATAAAGAGCCGCAACCTTGGAAGCGAGAGCGCGTACCCTGCCGATATAAGCCGTACGCTCCGTAATGGAGATGGCGCCGCGGGCTTGCAACAGATTAAACGTATGCGAACATTTCATGCAGTAATCATAGGCCGGCCAGGGCAACCCCGCCTCTATGAGCTGTTTGCATTCCCCTTCATAGGCATTGAATGCCTGCAGCAGCATTTCAGCATTGCTGTGTTCGAAATTGTAGCGCGAGTTCTCTACTTCGCTTTGATGGAAGACCTGCCCATAGGTGACATTGTCGTTCCACATCAGGTCGTAAACCGACTCCTTATCCTGCAGATACATGGCAAAGCGCTCGAGTCCGTACGTCAGTTCGACACTGACGGGGTGCAGGCTGATTCCGCCCACCTGCTGAAAATAGGTGAACTGGGTGATTTCCATGCCATTGAGCCAGACTTCCCAGCCCAGGCCCCAGGCTCCCAAAGTCGGAGATTCCCAGTCGTCTTCAACAAACCGGATATCATAAGCAGCCGGATCCACACCCAGGGCACGCATGCTTTCCAGGTACAGCTCCTGGACATTGGGCGGCGAGGGTTTCAATATGACTTGAAACTGATAGTAATGCTGCAGACGGTTGGGGTTTTCACCATAGCGTCCGTCAGTTGGTCTTCTGGAGGGCTGCACATAGCACGTCTTCCATGGTTCTGGTCCGATCACGCGCAAAAAAGTGGCGGGATGAAACGTTCCGGCGCCGACTTCCATATCGTAAGGTTGCTGCAGAACGCAGCCCTGTTTGGCCCAAAACGTCTGCAGGGTAAAAATAATGTCCTGAAAGCGCATTGTAACTCCTTGTCTGTCCTCTGAAAAAAAGCGCTAAATTGCCAAAAACTTCTTAAAAAAATACGTATTACAGTTGCCTGAATGACCCTCTATCCCAAACCAGGCCCAGATGATACCGGACGAAATGGTCAATGATCGCGGCAGCTTCAGCGCGAATCACCGGCGGGAGGTCGATGTTGAGCCAATCTTTTGGGGGAGTGCATTGAATCCGCTCCAGCAATTGTGCCGTTTCCGGCTTCAGCGGAAGCTGCAGTTGCTTCTCCTGGGACACACAACAGTCACAGGCTACGGAGCCGCAGGAAACCTGAAAGGTCATTGCTCGTCCTGTATTTCCGGCCGAAGTAATGGGTCTGCCGCAAATCGAACAACTGTCCAGGCGTGGCCCGAATCCCATGGAAGCAGCCAGACGAACCCTGAAAAAAAGAGGAAACAACGGGCTTACAACTTCGCCGAACTCCAGCGAGTCCAGCGCGTCCAATGCGCCCACGCTTAACGCATAAGCCTCCTCAGCGGCTTCATTCTCCCGTATCACGGCCTCAACAAACTTAATGCAGTTGGCGGCCAGACCTATTCTATTACAATCCTTACGCAAATGAGCCGGCGTCGAAAGCAGCACGCCTTCTTGCAGACTCAGATAGCTGTCATGTTTACTTCGATTTACTCGGAACAGAACCTGATTCATGGGGTCCAGGCAACCGCTAAAACGTCGCCGGCTTACCAGTCCGCCAAAGGCAAAAGCAGAAAAAATCCCACGAGAGGGAGCTAGACAGCGGACCCAGAGATCACGTTCCCGAAACCGGCCCACATGCAGTACCAGGACCTTCTCGGTAAACTCCATGTCCTGATTCGCACCTCATGAATTAGGCGGTGGAAAAACCAGAGTTTTGACGCCATTTGAAGGGATCGTCGTGGTATAAGGCTTGCCATTGTAACGCAAAGCGACTTCCCCGATGTTTCCAAACTTGACGGCCAGATTTTCCTGAAATTTTATGTCTACCCGTTCGCCCTTGCGCACGTAAAAATCAGTGGTGAGTTCCGCGTCGACTTTGGCTTCAATCCAGCACTGGCCCTTTGCAATAACCTGGAGCACTTTGATTTTGCTGCTGGGAGCCTGACGCGCCGTCTCGGGAATGATCACTATATTCGGCGAGGAGGGGTTGGCGCCAGATTCACTTGTCATCGAATCCGCCGGTTGGTCGGCCTGCTGCACCACGGATTCTGCCAACTGCGATACTACTGCGTCGTCATTTTCTGCAACGGGTGGTTCCTGTTGCTCGACTGATTGCGCATCCACTTGATTTCCCGCAGGATTAGTTTGCGAGCTGTCCTGAGAAGAATCATGTGAAAAAGTCTCTTGGTCCTGCTCCTGAGTTGGAGGCGCCTGGTCAGTTACTTCCGGCGTGCTTATGGGCTCCTCAACTTGCGTAACGGTTTCTTCAACCACTGTCGCTGCCGATTCAGTTGCCGGAGCAACCTCAGGGGGAACAGAACTTTCCTGCTTTTCCACGGCGGGGGGAGTGGATGGAGCGCTGGAAGCGGCAAAGAAATATTCATACGCATAATAGCCGCCGGCCCCAAGCAATGATAAAAGAAGCAGAATGAGAATCAAACGCGAGAAACGTCCTGAACGCTGCGGAGGACTTAAGGAGATATTTTCACTTGGTCTGGCGTGCGGTTCGTTCTCTGCCGGATCCAGGCCGAGAGAAGCATAGGCATCATCCACAGCAGGTAACAGTTTGTTATATTCCAGCCCCAAGAGCTCGGCATATACTTTCAAAAAACCTTTTACATATACCGAATGGGGAAGATCAGTAATATTACCGTCTTCCAGGGCCTCGATATGACGTCTGCTGACCTTGGTACGGGACATGACATCGTCAATGCTCATACCCTGCCGTTTGCGCTCTTCACGCAGCATTTCCCCAACTGCTTTCATTGACTATCCTATTTTGCTAAGAAGAAATCGAAATGTATTTTTCGGGTTCAGATACTCAGTGAGGAAGAAATAACCCGTATACTCCAAATCAAATAATTGCTTGGCACCGGCTGGCAACTGACTCGAAAAAGGCTCTAATCCAGCAACTCCCTCGCCGAAGCTATGGTTTGCGATATATACTGATTACAAACGAATATCCACTACCGCCTGTTCGCGAAGCCGTTTGATGAAATTATCATACAATTTCTGCATCTTCTGCTCGCCAAGAAGGGCTCGAATTTTTTCTTTGGATTCCTTGAACTCCTGATCAACCGGATCGGCGGACGAACTCTCCTCTCCGCTTTCCTGTTTGGCTTGCACTTCGTCGCCTGCAACAAACACAAGCGCAGGTTTGCCATCAATCAAAAAAGGCTGGCTGATAGAGCCTGGAGCTGTTTTGGATACGGCTTCGCGCAATTCCGGGGCAAGATCGGACTTACCCAGTTTGCCCAGATGTCCGCCTGAATCCGCCGCCGGGCCAATGGATTTTGAGATCGCAGCCTGTTCGAAACTGATTTTCCCAGAGTTGATAGCTTCCCGCAGCTGATGCGGGTCTTCTTCCGGAGCAAGAACAATTAAGGAGATATCCACAGCATCGCCGGAGGATGGCTGAGAAAAGGTCGGATCAAGATTCAGATTGCCTTTATGTTCATTGTAGTAGTCACGGATCTCCTGATCTGTGACTACGGCTTTTCTCTGCACCATGACACTAAGCAAACGAGAACGGAGAAGATTATCCTTAACCTGCTGCTCATAATCTTTTCTCGTTTTATTTTGCATGCGGAGCTGTTTGACCAATTCATCCTCGGTAAGATGGTTTTGCTCCTTAAAATCTTCAACAAAATTCTGAATATCTGAAACACTTACGTCTATTTTAAGACTGTTTGCCTTATCTTCAATTAACATATTGTTGATCATGTTATCCAGAACCATCTTGCGCATTTCATCGCGCCCCATGGTCACGGGAATGCCCTGGCTGATTTGGGCCTGCATCAACAAATTTACATTCGAATCCAATTCAGAAAGAGTGATAATACTGCCGTTAACAACAGCCACAATGCGATCGACTACTTGGGCAGCTTGAACCGAGGTAGCCACAACCAGCAACAATATAGCAAAAATAAACGCCCTGACTCTGTTATGCAATCTTACATCCTCCTGAACGCGACAAGTAATCAATATCGTGAGCTTTCATATTGAAAAGAGTGGGAAATCCTAATCCGATCAACGACAAATTGCAACATCTGCTTCCCAGGCTCGCGGCAGCCTCTGTTACTGACTGTCACTGCTTTCAAGATCTTTTTTTTGCGCCTGCACTTTTTTTTGTCTTTCCCCTGCCCGTGAAACTACCTCATCCGAATCCAACAAACTCTCGCTGATGGAGATCTTCGAACTGGCCAGCTCATTTTCCAGCCAGGCCACATATGCATTTTGCAATTTTTCTTCCATCACCAGCTGTGACAACTTACTTTTAACATCCGCCAGTTGCAGTTGTTCTTGCGACAATCGACTACGAAGGACGAATCCTTCAAATCCGACATCCGCAGCATTAACGGAAGAACACTGGCCAGGTTTGAGTTTGGCCAGAATGCGTTTTTTGCTTTCAGGCAGCTGATTCTCTGGTAACACCAGATGTGTAATCTCAACATTCGGAAACTGCTTTTTAAGCTGATCAGAGGATACTCCTTTCTGCACAAGAGTTAGCACATGCTTCACTGTATCCAGCTTTTTCCCTTCCACCTGAATACAATCAAGCCGGGCGGGAACAATGAAGCTTGCTTTGTTGTGCTGATAATACGCCTGCAGTTCCTCTGGAGAGATCTTCACTTTAGGCTGGAGAATCTTGTGGAGAAATTTTTCGTACGAAAGATAGGCAACAAGTTGCTGGCGCCAGGTCTCAAGATCAATGTATTCCTCAACAAGAACCTGTTCAAAACCACCCTTTGGATAGTCCATCCGAACCTTGGCCTCAGCCATGTTCAGTTCTTCATCACTGACAGGCATTCCTTTTTCCTGAAGCACCTGAAGCACAAGTTCCTGTGCGATAAGATCCTTGAGAATACTCAGATATTCCTGCTTCAAACTTTCAGGAGAAGGCGGTCCGCCGGGCGCACCGTCAAGGTGGGAAAGATCGTATTTGGCTTCCAGCGCTGTCAGGTAAATGGGCTTGCCGTTAACACGGGCAACTACGCCGATATCGTCGGCTTCAGATCCGCATCCTGCGACAACAAACAGCAATAGCGCACTCAGTATAAAAGAAATTAATGATCGTACCACTATGCGTCCCGTTACTCCTCTGTTTGAGAAGTGTGTTTGTCCAACAAGCCTGAAAGATTCTCCAATGCTTCGTCAAGGTTTTGTGCCAAGTCTTTTTCGTCTACATAAGAATATTCAAGATTGGAAGGCGGCAACAACCGGGCCTGCCGCGAATGGGCGGCCACCCAGCCCACAATGGTCTCGGGTGAGACCGCTTCGGTCTGCTCGCCCCAGCGTACCTTTAAACCCGTCGTATGCAAGTCAGCTCGAACCACCTGCAATTTCGCCAAAAGTCGTTTCAATGCAAGCACTTTTAGAAACAATTCCAAAGCTTCCGGCAACTGTCCATAGCGGTCGGCAATCTCTGCCACAAGTTCCTCGCTATCGGCAGCATGCTTCTGCCGGGTCAGCGCCCTGTAATAATGCAGCCTGTCCCGAGCGTCAGGAATGTATGTCTCGGGAATGTGCGCGGTGAATCCGATATGCAGCTCGGGCTCGGTTTCCTCGCGCAGGGGTTCGCCCTTCAGGCGGCGGACTTCATCCTCAAGCATTTCCAAAAAAAGATCCAAGCCGATTTTGGCAATATGACCGGTTTGCGATTCACCCAAAATATTACCCGCGCCACGAAGCCGGAGGTCTTCCATGGCTACCTGAAAGCCAGCTCCTAGATAATCCATGTCCATGATAACTTTCAAGCGCTTGCGGGCATTTTCCGGGAGCGCGTCAACCTTGCGGGTGACAAAATAGGCATAGGCCTGGCGATCTGATCGTCCCACACGTCCGCGCAACTGGTATAACTGGCCCAGACCGAACATTTGCGCCTGGTCCACTATCAATGTATTGGCGCGGGGAAAATCCAACCCGGATTCAATAATGGCCGTACAGACGAGCACATCCATTTCGCCATGCCAAAACGTGTGCATGGCTTCCTCAAGCTGGCGTTCGGCCATTTGTCCGTGCGCCATGCCCACCCGGGCATGCGGCACTAGTTTTTGCACAAATTCAACAACTCGCTCCAGCCCCTGCACCCGGTTATGTACCCAAAAAACCTGCCCTTCGCGATCCAGTTCGCGCTGCACCACCTGCCGCAGCAGCCCTTCATCGCGTTCGACAACGGCGGTTTCCACTGGCTTGCGATCAGTCGGGGGCGTTTCAATTACCGAAAGTCCGCGGATACCCGCCAGCGACAGCTGCAACGTACGGGGAATAGGGGTTGCGGTCAGGGTAAGCACATCAATATTTTTGCGTAATTTTTTTAAGCGTTCCTTGTGCTTGACACCAAACCGCTGTTCTTCATCCAATATCAGCAACCCTGCCTCGGGCAATACGACATCCTGAGAAAGTAGGCGGTGTGTTCCAATAAGAATATCCACCTGTCCCCGTTTGGCCGCCTCGATGATCTTGGCCTGTTTCTTAGCGGGAACAAAGCGGCTGAGCATGGAAATATTGATAGGAAAGCCCTTGAATCGAGCGCGAAAATTCTGGAAATGCTGTTCGGCAAGAACCGTTGTCGGGCAGAGCAATACCACCTGCCGGCCTTCATAGGCAGCACGAAACGCAGCACGCATGGCCACTTCGGTTTTGCCGAATCCCACATCACCGCAAACGAGCCTATCCATGGGCTCGGGACGTTCCATATCCTGCAAAACATCCTGAATGGCCCGGTCCTGGTCCGGTGTTTCCTCAAAACCGAAAGAAACCTCGAACTCGCGGTACATTTCACCAACAGGCTCGTAGGAATACCCCTTGGCGATTTTACGGTAGGCGTACATCTCCACCAGATCGTGAGCAATTTTTTCAATTGCTTTGCGGGCGCGCTCTCTGGCCTTGCTCCAGCTTACTCCGCCAAGCTTGTCCAGAACAGGACTTGAATCTTCAGGACCTTTGTAGCGCTGCACCGTGCTCAAGCGATCAACCGGAAGATACAATTTTCCATCACCGGCATAGGTAATCAAAAGAAAATCATTGCCTGTTCCATCGATATCCATCCGTTCCAGCCCGGCGAATTTCCCCAGCCCGTATTCCCTATGGACGAGAAGATCTCCCGGCTGCAGATCATCAAACCGAGTCAGCCCTTTGAAATCTTTGGAAGGAACAGGAGCACGGCGTCGACCGCCGGGCTCCAATACATCTTCGCCCAGAATCAGCGTCTGCCGCCAACGAATGTTCAATCCCTTTGCAAAGGGCGACACCAGAGCAAAAAGGCCTTTAATACTTGAAATATATTCGGTTCTGGGCCTGATTCCCTCTTGCCCGGCCAGTTTCAGAAATTTTTTCCTTGCCTGTTCAGAGGAAAAGCTGAGAATTGTCTGGCGATTCCTGTGGTTCCAGTACTCCAGCAGCTTGACCAGCGAATTCCACGGACGCTCACGAGAAAGCTGCAATTCCGGTTCATCATGCATCGCCAGCAGAGCTTCAAAAGACAGAATCTCACTTTCCGGAAGGTCCAGACCGACTTTTTCCGCGCCCATGACAAGCTCGGCGAAGTGCAAAATTCTTTCAGAAGCCAGGGTCTTTTCAAGCGTCCCCTGATCCTGAAAAACGGCGTCTTCCAGTATGGGGAGCGCCTTATCCTTGTCCACTCCCGTACCGTGTTCCTGCAGCCAGTCGTTCAGATATCGATTCCAGTCCCAGCGGGCCTCTTCCAACAGCGTTCGTACGCCGCTGATGGCATCCGGAGCATCCTGCGAAGAAAACAGCCAGATAGGATCTTTTGCAATCCAATCCCGAACACTGGAAGTTTTATCATAATAGATACCCGGAAAAAGACAGGAGTCAGCCCCTTCAAGTCTCCGTATAAGCAAAGATTGGAGGTCGGGGGTCAGTGTTTTTTTCCAGCGCTTTTTTGCCGCTTCCTGCCGCTCGTTATTCAATACGGCCGGAGCCGACGGAATGAGCAACACGGAGTCCAGATTTGCTTTTGAACGCTGGGAGACAGGATCAAACAATCTGATATCTTCGAGAGTTTCACCGAAAAACTCGAAGCGTAGAGGCCATTCATAGCCTGGGGCGAATAGGTCCAGAATATCGCCGCGGCGAGCTATTTCCCCTGGTCGGGTGACGAGCAGGACGCGCTCGTAGCCCCAGCCGGTGGCCAGCTCCAGCACCATTTCCGGAGCAAGTTCTTCGCCTTTGTTCAATTCGAGATGCTGGTTGTTGAACAACTCGCGCGGAGGCCAGCGGAACAACAGGCTGTCCGGTGTGAGCAGCAGACCTCGCGGTCTTTTGTCGTAGCCCAAAGCGAACAGAACGGCCAACCGCCTCGCCCAGGAATGTTTTTCACCGCCATGGCGCGCGCGGGTAAAAAAAGGAGGCAGTGCCAGCCAGTCACCATCCCACAAAGCAGGCCCCTCGCGGGGAGAAAGCATGGTCAGCAGGCTGCGGATCTCAGCCAGTTCATTATAATCTTTGGCCAGGTAAACAGGACGTTCACCTTTGACCAGCAAAGAATGGAGAAGCAGTGCACGCGTTCCGACACCGCTTTTAAAAATACGTTCCTCGCCACCCGAGCTGCCGAGGATACTTTTTAGTGGATCTTCAAAAGAGGATTTCAAGGCAGTATTACTACAAGTAAAAGAGCCGTGCGCTCATCTACGCACACGGCTCATGGGTTAGCAAATAGTTACGACAATCATTTCGCCCGGCGTATCGGGCAACTCACCGGCAGCAGCTTTAGGGCTTAAAACCCGTCAAGCATTTGCTGTTCTTCGTTGGAAAGAAGCCGGTCAAGATCAAGCAGAATCAACAACCGGTCTTCAAGCTTACCAACGCCGCTGATGTATTCGGATTCCAGTCCGGCAACAACTGGTGGTGGCGGCTCGACGGTGTTTGCCGGAATCCGCAGCACTTCTGACACGGAATCCACTACGAATCCAACGATCATGTTATTGATTTCAATAACAATAATACGCGTATGTTTATCATGCGGGCGTGACTCAAGCCCAAACCGCCGACGCAGGTCAATAATAGGGATGACCTTACCGCGCAGATTTATAACACCTTCGACAAAATCAGGAGCCCGCGGGACTTTGGTAATTTCCATCGTCCGGATGATCTCTTGGACCTTAAGAATATCTACGCCGAATTCCTCTTCTCCGATACTAAACGTAACCAGCTGCAATAATTCAGCATCTTGTTTCTTTTGAAATTCACTCATCTCTACGCTCCCAGCATTCTGCTTTTCAAGGGGGATTGGGCTCCAGGACAGCTGCATGCTTCGTCACGCCATATTATATCAGAAGCTTTTGCAAAGTAACAATAACTTCCTTTCATTTCAATGAAAAAACGACAAATAAATTCTTGGACGATTTTAGGTTGTAAAAAAAAACAAGCTATCTTACAACAAGCCAAAGGAATTCGGGACATCAAACCTTTTATGATGATCCTGCCCTCAAGAAACGAGAGGTGTATATTATGGGGCGTTTTTTTCTACAAACCGATGACTTTCCGCTAGCCGAACAACTCAAGGCGCTGGCAGACGAAGAGCTGCTTGATTTCTGGGAAGAAGCTCAATATCTGGGCAAATTTCTGGAAGAAGAGTTTCAGCCGGGTGGAGAGTATAATGTCGAATACGAGCGTATCATTCTCCAAGAACTCCAGCTTCGCTGCTGCATGCGCTGTCTTCCGTAACTATCAAAATAACAAGGGCGGGTTTCGCAACCCGCCCTTTCTTTTTCTGATCTATATGCTCCCGCATCAGGCCGGGATACTTTTTTCCTACAAGTTGGTCACCCGGCCGATACTGAAATACGAAAATCCGAGATCAGCCATGAGCTGGGGAGAGTACAAGTTGCGACCATCGAAAATGGCCGGTTCCTTCAGCTGTGCTTTGATCCGGTCGAAATCCGGACTGCGGAACTGATTCCATTCTGTTACCACTGCCAGGCAATCCGCGCCTTCCAGGGCCTTGTACTGTTCATCGACCACTTCAAAATTATCATTTTTTTCCAGCCATTCATAAATCTTTGCGCCGGCCACAGGATCAAACGCCTTGATCTTCATTCCTTCACCGAGCAATTCGCGAATGATGGAAAGAGAGGCGGCTTCACGGATATCATCCGTATTGGCTTTGAAGGACAATCCCCAAAGGCCGAGGCATTTTCCGGCGACACCACCCCGCGCGGCAAAGTAATTTTTAATCTTGCCGGCCAGCACTTTTTTCTGTCTGTTATTCACTTCGTCTACGGCTTTAATAAGCTGCGGCTCGAAGCCGTGCGTTTCCGCCGTATTTATCAACGCCTTAACATCCTTGGGGAAGCAGGATCCACCGTAACCAGCGCCCGGATAGATAAAGCTGTAGCCGATCCGGTGGTCCGAACCAATACCAATGCGGACGTCACGTACGTCGGCGCCGACTTTTTCACAAATATTGGCCACTTCATTAATGAAGGAGATCTTGGTGGCAAGCAGGCAATTAGCCGCATATTTGGTCATTTCCGCACTGCGTACGCTCATGACGATCATTTTTTCCCTGCTTCTGGCAAAGGGCGCGTACAATGCCTTTAAAATTTCAGCTGTCCGGACGTTGTCTGTTCCCACAACGACTCTGTCCGGTTTCATAAAGTCGGTTACAGCGTCACCTTCTTTCAAAAATTCCGGATTGGAAACAACATCGAATTCATAATGTTCGCCGCGCTTCTCAAGTTCTTCAGCAACAATAGCCTTGACCTGGTCGGCCGTTCCCACAGGCACCGTGGATTTGTCCACGATGATTTTATATCCTTTCATAAGCTGCCCGACTTCTCTGGCAACTCCGTACACGTAGCTCAGATCACAAGACCCGTCATCGCTGCTGGGCGTACCAACGGTAATATACACAAGAAGGGCGTCTTCCAATCCTTCGGCCAGGTTTGTTGTAAACTTCAGCCGTCCCTGCTCGAAATTGCGCTTAACGAGATCATCAAGACCCGGCTCGTAAATATGCACTTTTCCCGACTTGAGCAGTTCGACAATTTTGGGATTAACATCCACACACGTTACGGTATTTCCAGTTTCGGCAAAACATGCCGCGCTTACCAAACCAACATATCCTGTTCCTACAATACATAAATTCATTCTAACACCCTTACATCGTTTATTTTGAAGGTCAAACCTTTTAAATCGCGAGCACTAAATCCTTTTGAAGCTGGTGTCCTTTAATAGTTTGAAGTAAGTACGTCAAACAAAAAATAGCAAGATCAATATGTACGTCATTACAAGAAATTAAGACAATAACCAGCAACAATATCAATTTCAGCGGCTCAAAACGCAAACACTATCACGTTCCATACACTGCAATTTCTTGACTTTTCTCTTGGAGACGAGGATAGTTCAGAAACAATTACGTATGGTGCACTTTCCATAGCTAAAAATTCGAGGCAAAACAAGACAAGGATTTTTGTGATTATTGGTCTTGGTATAGATGTTACGGAGTTGGATCGTATCGCACGATCATGGGAACGATTCGGCGTACGGTTTGCTTCAAAAATCCTGACTCCCTGTGAAATGCAAATAATGCCGCAACGATCCGACACAGCCGCAATCAATTATCTTGCAGCGCGTTTTGCCGCCAAAGAAGCTGCGGTCAAAGCCCTGGGAACCGGTTTCAGCAACGGTGTCACCTGCAAGGATTTCGAGGTACGCAAGCTCGAATCGGGCAAACCCTTTCTCACGTTGCATGGAACGGCTTTAGAGATAAGTCGACAACTCGGTGTGGCACATACGCACATAAGTCTCACCCATGGCCGCGATGTGGCCGCAGCAGTTGTCATTTTTGAAGGTAATTTTCCGACTCAAGAGTAAGCAGAGGTGTCTATGACGTCCCCTATGCTATCCATGATGGCCGAAACAGGTATGTTCGCCCCACTTCCCACCCCAGCTGAAATGGGACGGTGGGACGAACGGAGCATAAGTGAATTCGGCATGAAAATTGAGATGCTGATGGAGAATGCCAGCAGAGAAGCCCTGGCGGTTTTGATAGAGGAAACCGGCCCGGTTGCCGGCAAGACCATTGTCCTGTTCGCAGGTCCGGGCAACAACGGGGGAGATGCAATCGCTCTCGCCAGGCATCTTCTGGACCAGGGGGCCGACCCCATTGTCCTGCATACGGTTCCCAAAAGCCGTTACAAAGGCGTCAGCCGTTACCATCTCCAATTGGCCAGCCGTATCGGAGTCCATTTCAAGCTGCTGCGTGCGGATGCAAAACTGCCTCGAATTCGGGGGAAATTCCCGGACATTATTATCGACGGTCTGCTTGGTACGGGTTTCACCGGCGAATTACGTCCCACGTACAAAAAACTCATTGAACAAATCAACGAATTAAAAAAAATGAGTTTTGTTCTGGCTCTCGATATCCCCTCGGGAATCAACGGCCTTACCGGAGAACCCAACCCCATTGCGGTACAGGCCGATGCAACCGTCACGTTTGAAGCCGCGAAGGTGGGGCTCATCATGCCGCCCGCCAGGACATATATCGGCAACCTCCATATCCGTGCCATCGGTATTCCCAAACGGGTAAAAGCAGCTTACTCCCCCTCCACCTGGCAAATAACCGATCGCATCTTGGATGCCTTACCTAAATGCATCCCGGATATGCACAAGGGAGATGCCGGCAGGGTTCTGGTCATCGGCGGTTCCCCCGGACTGACGGGTGCGCCCGTTCTCTCCTCACTTGGAGCATTGCGTTCGGGCTCTGGTCTCGTATCATTGGCCTGCCCGGGAGCCCTCGCAGCAGAGGCCAAAGCGGGATTTCCAGACATTATGACCATCCCGCTGGGACAAAATTTCAATGACAGCAGCTGGGCTGCCATCCATGCGGAGCAATTAGCCGCGCATATTTCCGGCAGCAATGCCCTGGTTATCGGACCGGGCATGGGCAGAGACGCATCCGCCCTGCCGTTTCTCAAGTCCCTGCTGTCCATGCGGCGTCCGCCCAGCGTCATTGACGCGGACGCCCTTTACTGGCTGGCAACACATCCCGAACTTGTTGACTTGCTTCAGGAGACGGACATACTCACGCCGCATCCGGGCGAAATGGCTTCCCTGGACGGGTCCGACACTCCGGCGGTGCAATCCGACAGAATCGGGACTGCTCGTCGTTTTGCCAAGAAAAACGGATCAATCCTCGTACTTAAGGGCGCTTCCACCGTGCTGGTTGAACCTCAGGGAGGGACATTTCTTTCTCCCCTTGCGGTGCCTACTCTTGCGGTGGGAGGATCCGGTGATGTGTTGGCCGGATGCATTGCCTCTCTGCTCGGCCGTGGATGTCCCCCCTTGCCAGCAGCATGTCTTGGGGTATATTGGCATGGCCTGAGCGGCACATATCTAAAACGTACGTACCCTTGCAGGGGAAACACAGCCAGGGAAATTGCGGACACACTTCCCCTGGCCATGCAGGAGAAAAAATATGCAACAAGCCCGTGATCTGATGACGACAACTATCGTAACCGTCTCTCCGGAAACCGAAATTACCGAAGCGGCGCGCCTGATGCTGGAACATCGTTTCAACGGGCTCCCCGTGGTGGATGAAAACAAACAGCTGCTGGGAATCATTTGTCAAAGTGATTTGATCACCCAGCAGAAAAAACTGCAGATGCCCTCGCTGTTCACATTGCTGGACGGCATATTTCCTTTGACAGCCAGCGAAAGCATGGAAAAGGAAATGAAAAAAATTACCGCTGCAACAGTGGCGGAGGCCATGACTCCGGACCCGAAATCCATCGCCCCGGACACTCCACTGGATGAGATAGCCACGTTGATGGTTGACGGCAAATTTCATACGTTGCCGGTGGTGGACGATGGCATACTGGTTGGTATCATCGGCAAAGAGGATATTCTGCGTACGCTGCTTTCCTCTACTTCCTGAACTCAGGATACGGTTTCAAATGAGTTGTCGTTATCTACTTGCCAATGCAGAAAAGACCCTGGCCTTTGGCCGGGCCTTGGCTGCCGCATTGCCACAAGAAGCTCCTTTTCAATGTGTTTTGATGGAGGGCGAACTCGGTGCCGGGAAAACCACACTGGTCCGTGGACTGGTGGAGGCCCTGCCCGGCGGCCAGGACGCCGAGGTTGCAAGTCCGAGCTTTAACTTGGTAAACCTCTACCCGACGCAGCCGGAAACCGCCCACGTGGACCTCTATCGCTGCGAAGGCGCCCCTCTTGACGATTCCCTGCTGGAAATGTTTGCAGAAAACAACCGGCTATTTCTCATTGAATGGAGCCAATTTCTCGACGACTCGTTTCAACCTGAAGATGCCGTCCGCCTGAAGATTACCATTACCGGTACAGGACGAGAGATCAGCCTCTCTGCTACGGGTAAGAATGGAAAGACATACCTGGCCGCTCTCTCCCACATTGCGCAGTCTTTCATTAGCGCTGCCTAAACCAAACGCTTACATCGCCAAAACCTTACTTTGAAAAGGGAAGCAATTATGCGCGTGCTTGTACAAAAATTTGGAGGAACCTCCGTACGAAACCTGGAATGCATGAAACAGGTTCAGGAAAAGGTTCAAAAAGCCCTGGATCAGGGGTTCAAAGTAGTCGTCGTCCTCTCGGCAATGTCCGGGGAAACCAACCGGCTTCTGTCTCTGGGCCGGGAATGGTCCCCACACCCGGATTCCTCGGAAATGGACGTACTTATTTCCACAGGCGAACAGGTTTCCGTAGCGTTATTTTCCATGCTGCTGAAAGACGCGGGCATCAGCGCCCGCTCTCTTCTGGGATTCCAGATTCCCATGCTCACCAACTGCTCACACTGCAGCGCCCGTATCCTGAGCATTGATGACCAGAAACTTCTGAACATGCTCCAGGACTACGATGTCCTGGTGGCTGCCGGATTTCAGGGATGCGATGAAGGTCAACGGGTAACCACATTGGGCCGGGGCGGTTCTGACACTTCCGCAGTAGCCCTGGCAGCGGCTTTAAAAGCCGAACGGTGCGACATCTTCACCGATGTTGAGGGCGTTTTCACGACAGATCCCAACATCTGTTCGCAAGCCCGGAAAATTCACCGTATCGCCTATGATGAAATGCTCGAAATGGCCAGTATGGGAGCTAAGGTGCTCCAGATTCGTTCTGTTGAATTTGCTAAAAAATACAATGTACCGGTGCACGTACGCTCCACTTTCAGCGATGCGCCCGGAACTATAGTTTGCATGGAGGATCCCAACATGATGGAAGCGCTATTAGTCTCGGGTATTGCCTATGATAAAGATCAGTGCCGTGTTACCCTGCGCAGTGTCGCAGACCGGCCCGGCATTGCAGCATCTATTTTCACCCCCATGGCTGCTGCCGGAATCCTGGTGGACATGATCATCCAGAATACCAGTACCGACCATGTCACTGACATGACCTTTACCATCAGCCGGGCAGACCTGGAGCGTACGCTGCAGATCCTCGAAGAAGTACGTAACGAAATCGGCGCACTGGAACTGCAATATGACACCAATGTCTCCAAGGTGTCTGTCATCGGCGTGGGAATGCGCAACCATTCGGGCGTCGCCTCCAAGGCTTTTCAGTCTCTCCGGGATGAAAATATCAATATTCTGATGATCAGCACTTCAGAAATTAAAATCACCTGCCTGATTGATGAAAAATATACGGAACTGGCAGTACGTACGCTGCATGAGGCCTTTGACCTCGGGAAGAATAAAGGGAAGGAATGTACCCCATGACGCAAATAAAGTTGTACGATACCACCCTTCGGGATGGGACCCAGGCTGAAGAAATCAATCTGCATATCGACGACAAGATCAAAATCGCCCTCAAGCTGGACGCCCTCGGCATCCATTATATTGAAGGCGGATGGCCGGGGTCTAATCCGACTGACAAGGCGTTTTTTACGGAAATAGCCAGCTATGACCTCCATAACGCCACAATCTGCGCCTTCGGAAGCACCCACCATCCCAACAACAGCCCGGAATCGGATGGCAACTGCAAGGCGTTGATCGAGTCCAAGGCTCCGGTGCTGACTCTTGTCGGCAAGACATGGGATATCCATGCGCAGCAGGCCCTGCGCGTGAGCCTGGATCGCAATCTGGAACTGATCAGAGACACCATCGCGTATCTGAAACCCCAGTGCAAAGAGGTCTTCTTTGATGCCGAGCATCTCTTCGACGGGTTCAAGGCCAATCCGGAGTACTCGCTGGCAACCTTGAAAACCGCTCATGACGCCGGTGCCGACGTTCTGGTGCTCTGCGACACCAATGGCGGGTGTCTCCCCAATGAGATTACCGAAATTATCGATGTCATCAAAAAGGAACTGCCCGCCGCTGAACTGGGCATCCATGTGCATAACGATTGCGAACTGGCCGTTGCCAACTCCATTGAAGCGGTTCGCCACGGCGTAAGCCAGGTGCAGGGTACGATCAACGGATATGGCGAACGCTGCGGAAACGCCAACCTCTGTTCCATCATTCCTGTGCTGGAACTGAAGACCGATTTCACCTGTCTGCCGCCTGGAAAACTCGAACTGTTGACCATGACCGCTTCCTACATTGCTGAAGTCGCCAATGTGCCGCTTTTCAACCGCCAGCCCATTGTGGGACGGTCGGCCTTTGCGCACAAAGGCGGCATTCATGTCAGCGCAGTCACCCGCAACAGCACGCTCTATGAGCACATTGAGCCCGAACTGGTGGGCAACAGGCAGCGCGTGCTGCTTTCCGAACTTGCCGGACGTGCCAATATCGTCAGCATGGGACAACGATACGGGTTCTATATGGACAAGGACGAACCCGTGGTCAAAGGATTGCTGGCGGAACTCAAGAAAAAGGCGGCTCTCGGCTACGACTATTCCGCGGCCGAAGCCTCTGTGGAGCTGCTTTTGCTGCGCAAGCTGGCGCGGCGAGGCGTACGCGACTTTTTCAAACTGGTGCGCTTTACCGTCAATGATGCCAAGCACGGCAATGGCGAACCTTTTTCCGAGGCTTCCGTCATGGTCGAGGTCGAAGGCGTGGAAGAACACACCGCAGCCATCGGCAACGGTCCGGTCAATGCTCTGGACAATGCCTTGCGCAAGGCTTTACGAGGCTTTTATCCGCGACTTGACGAAGTACGACTGCTGGATTTCAAGGTACGCGTATTAAATACGACAGATGAATTCAGCGGCACGGGATGCGTGGTCCGCGTTTTGATTGAATCTGGCGACTCCCAATCCCGCTGGGTTACCGTGGGGGTTTCCGCCAACGTCATTGAAGCCAGCTGGCAGGCGCTCGCGGATTCCATCATTTATAAATTATACAAAGATGAACAGGAAAAACGGACGCGCAAAGGATTGCCTGAAGATTGATCCTGTAAAAATGAAAAACTGCAAGGCGGGCTTGAAAAACGTCCTAATGTGAATTCGGCCCGCCTTCCACCTCGTCTGACGTCGTCAGATAGCCGCACTTGTCAAGCGCGTCTTCCAACTCCAGTCCTGAATTACTCAGTACGAGGTTCCTTCCGGCAGCCTTGGCTTTATATAACGCTTTGTCGGCGAACTCTATCAAATTTTCGGCAAATGCCCCCTTCCATTCGGGACTCATTTCGGAAACGCCTACGCTTAAAGTTATATGGATTCCTCGCTTGATGACGTCTCCATCCACGCCGCGGATGAGAAAATTATAGCGCATTACCCGCCGTCTTATTTCTTCTCCAATGCACATTGCAGAGCTTTCAGTGGCTCCGCGCAAGACCACGGCAAACTCCTCGCCTCCATACCGTGCGGGGAAAAAATTCACATGCGTATCGTCCCGATCCTGCAGTTCGTTTCCATATCCGCGCAAGATCTTCGCAACTGTTGCCAGGGCCTGATCTCCAATCCTGTGGCCGTAGCTGTCGTTGAACTTCTTGAAATGATCAATATCCATCATCAGCAGGGCAAGATTGCCATCATACTGCTTCCATTGCTCGATGGAATCATCCAGATGCTCATCAAAGGCCCGGCGGTTATTCAGACCTGTTAATCCATCCGTTTTGCTCAATTGGGTCAATGTTTCGGCATCACGCTGCATCATGCTCACAACTTCGGTGAACGCTTCTTTTATCTGCGCAATCAGCGAATCCGTATCTCCACCTTTGGCGATGACCGTTGCGGTCTTGTTGCCCAACCGCTCCACGTCGCCTTTATGATGTTGCAGCATGACCTTGAAATCCCCCACCATGGCCGCAGTCTCCGCCAGAGCGGCTTCAAGCTTGCGGTTACAGGGAGCATCCAGAATCTCTTTTTCGCTGGATAAAAGCTCACTATACTTGGCGTCGGAGAAATCCTTTTCCTTCAACGTTTTCACAACAAGAGCCTGAATGCGGACCTTCTGTTGTTCTGTGAGAAATTCATTGTGCTCAAGGCCACGCATATAGAGGATGAGTGTCCGCCATTTCGGATCCGGCGGTACGCCCGCCCTGTCTAGCATTTGGCAAAGCGGTTCACTGTCGGAAAATACACAGGTCTGTTGAAATCCCTTTTTCATCGATCCACTCATCCTCTTCAGTCGCGTGTTTCCAGCAATAGAAAGGAATCCTTTTACATGGTTAGTATACGGCTTGTAAGCGAAAAAAGAAAGAGCTCTTAAGCTGGATCATCAATCTTGGGCAAGGTCGCCAGCGACTTCTTTATTTCCTCATCAGAAAAAGCATAGTTAGTCAATTTTCCTTGCAGAAAAGCTTCATAGGAAGCCAGATCCAGCATGCCATGCCCTGAATACAAAAAGCAGATTACTTTTCCAGGTTCGGCATCTTTGGCCTCCTCAATGGCAGCCTTGATGGCATGGGATGTTTCCGGAGCCGGCAAAAAGCCTTCGCTGAACATAAAGGTACGGGCGGCTTCAAAAACATCCTGTTGATAGTAGGCCTTGGCCTCAACCAGACCTTCTTTTACCATGTTGCAGACAATGGGAGAATCTCCATGATAGCGCAAGCCGCCCGCATGGATGGGAGCAGGCTTGAAAGCGTGCCCCAGGGTGTGCATCTTCATCAGCGGAGTCAGACACGCAACGTCCCCGTAATCATAGCGAAATTCTCCCCGAGTCAGGGTCGGACAAGCCTGGGGTTCGGCTCCGAGAAAACGGATCTTCTCCCCGCTCAATTTCTCCGGTAAAAATGGAGTCACAAACCCGCCGAAATTACTGCCTCCTCCCACGCACCCAATCAGCACGTCGGGTTTTTCCCCTATGGATGCCAGTTGCTGCTTGGTCTCCAGTCCGGTGATGGTCTGATGCAGAATGACATGATTCAACACGCTGCCCAGTGCATAATTGGTATCCGGATGCTTGGCAGCGTCTTCCACAGCCTCGGAAATGGCCAGTCCCAGGCTCCCCGGATTATCGGGATCTTCCGCCAGGGCCGCCCGCCCGGATTCGGTCTGCTCGGACGGAGAAGCGAAAATTTCGCCGCCATAGCTGCGGATCAGAATGCCCCGATAGGGCTTCTGCTCAAAACTGATCTTGACCATATACACAGTGCAGTCAAGACCGAGCATTTGCGTGGCAAAGGAAAGGGCTGTCCCCCACTGTCCGGCGCCGGTTTCCGTAGCCAGACGCGTAATCCCAGCCTGTTTGTTGTAGTAGGCCTGGGGTACGGCCGTATTGGGCTTGTGCGAACCTGCTGGGGAAAGGGATTCGTTTTTGTAGTAGATTTTCGCTTTGGTACCAATCGCCTGTTCAAGACGGTAAGCCCTGACCAGCGGCGTCGGCCGCCAGAGACGGTAGATATCCAGGACCGGTTCAGGAATAGGAATCCAACGCTCAGGAGACATTTCCTGTTCAATCAAAGACATCGGAAAAATCGCAGAAAGCATTTCCGGGGTCAGCGGCTCGTGCGTCGCCGGATTCAGTGGTGGCGATAGCGGCGTGGGCAAATCAGGAAGCGGGTTGTACCATTTTCGGGGCATGTCCTTTTCTGACAAATTGATCCGATATTCCATTCTGCTCTCCTATGAAAAAACGTAACCGGTGTTGCCGCGGGCTGTGAGGCTATCGCCACAGTCCCGCCAGAAGAAACCATTACAAGTATTTTTCATAAAGAAAGCGCCAAAAAAACTCAAGCTACTTAAGAAAACATCAGTTCCTTCGGTGCCTGAAAACGCAGACAGACAAAGGATTACTGAGCAAAAAAATTGAAAACATTTCCTGATAAAATCAAGATAGATGCGACCATTTCCGGCTTCAATCCTGCATCTCATCGGGAAGATACTGCAGGATGCCGGACGGCAGTGAAAACTCATTCCAATTGCATCCATCAAAGGCGGCGAGCTGCTCCAGCAGACGGTACGCACGCTCGAACATGACGTGCGCAAAGCCTTTCTTCAATTCAAAACGGGTAGAGGTAATCAAGGAACGGGCAACGGCCAGGGCCAGCCTGGCCTGTACGGTATCGTCATTATGTTCCGCGGCGTAGCTCAGGGCGAATTCCAGCATGCGAACGATATTCGCATGGATGCTGCGGCGTACTTCCTGTTCAAAAATGGGGATCCGGAAATTGGAAACCAGAAAGACGGAAATATCCTGAACGTAATCCGCCTGGCGCGAACGGTACAGATCCACATAATGGATTTCATCGCCGTGAATGTCATAAAAAATGTTATTCAGGTTGAAATCACCGTGAATAAAAACGCTAAAAGGGACAATAAAATTCTTTTTCTCAATTTTCCGGCACTTTTCCAGCAATTTGAGGGCTTGTTTCGGCTTTCCATCGGGCCAGCCGAGATCCGGATGAAACTGCCGGACTTTTTTAAGGCGCGAAAAAACCTGGTACATATATTCCGAAGGCATGGAGCCGTCCTGCCTGGAACGATTCCAGGCCGTATGAACTGTATGGATCAAGCGTTCCAAAGCTGCGGCGCGTACTGCATCCTGCTCGGTCAACATCAGTTCATCCAACGGTGTTCCGGACATGAACTGCGACAACAATGAGGCCTGATCCCCCTCTTCCGTGTAGTTATAAACCTTGGGAGCCAGGCCGGGCATGAGTTCCTGCCAAAGCATGAGATGCTCCATTTCCGGTTTAATTTTCTTAACATCTCCTTCCTTGAAAATACTGACGCTGTTCTCACTTTTCACACGGCCCACCACGCAGCCCGAACGAGATCCCCAAATCGCTTTGTAGCTCACCCGATCGGGAATATTGCTCAGTCCGAGAGTTTTCAGACTACGCTGCAACTGGCGGTATTCATGAATCTTGATACGTTCGCCGATCAGGATCGACAGTAGGCTTTCACCAATCAGCTGCATCTCGTCGCCGATTCGCTCCAGATAGCGGATGATCAACACAGCAGTAAGACCATCGTTAAAATTCCCTTCCCCCTGGTCCACTGTCGCTGCGATGCTTTTCAAACGCTCGCCGTAAAGCTCGTCCAGAATGGGCTCCATACGGCAAAGCGTCAGCGCGCTGTTTTCAGTGACTGCGTTCATATCGGCGGGGATCAGTTCGAATCCTTCAAGAACCTTCTCAAAAAGAGTCCTGTAATCAAAACGGTGTATGTATTCCGGTGAGGAGAAGTGGCGCATTTGCTTGGCCATATTAATACAGTTATGCGAAACACGATGAAAACTGGAAGCGAGCTGCCGTATGGAGCGATAGGTGTGAAATTCCTTGGAACTCAGTTTTTCAGGCTTTATGCCCGACAAATATTTAAAGCAGCGGGATTCAATGGAATTTTTGAGATTACGAATATAATCGTCGCGCGAACTGATGCTCGCGTATGTGTCCTTTTCAGGCCGGTCTATATACTTCCAGGTTGTTGCCACCTGGGCGGTCGTTTCGGCAATAATGAAATCAAGGTTTTCCTGCAGTGTTTCAAAAGTCAGCATGCCTTTCCCCGTGTTGATGTAGTCACATAAATTTCGCTTTATAATCCTGCGGACACCACACATTCATACGTACGGTATAACTACCGCACGTATGTTAAACTTTGACGACAAATCCATGCAGGAAAATTATTGAGTGTTTTCTGTCTGATCAATCTGAACGGGATTTTTCATCATGACCAGCCTGAACCCGACGGAGTTCAACCTGCTCATGGGGCTCAACGGCAAATGTGCGGCGCTGCGAATGGTGGTAGGCGGGCTGGCCCAGCCTCCGCCCCTGATTGCCCGCGCAGAGCCGTATCCTTCGTCATTGAGCGGATTATCTGGCTGCTGCATCACGTGGAAATAATCGCCGTATTTATCCAGCGTCCACTCCCAGGCGTTGCCAAGCATATCATACAAGCCCCAGGGATTGGGAGGAAAAGACCCCACGGGAGCGGTTACCGCAAAACCGTCGTCGCAAGGGTGGATAATATCCTTGGAACGCGACGTTTTCACGAACTGTTTGTCAGCAACATTGGCATGGGAACAGGCGTTTTTGGAATCATCTCCCCAATAGCGAATTGTATCAGTACCCGCCCTGCAGGCGTATTCCCATTCAGCTTCGGTAGGCAACCGAAACAACGGCTCGGTCATGGGAGCATCGGCAACCTTCTGGTCCTGTTTCGCCAGCCAGTTACCGAATCCCACCGCTTCAGTAAACGTCAGAAAAACCGCGGGCTGCGTATCTCCATTCAGAGAAAAACTGTCCTGAACGCCGCTGTCATGAACAGGCTTATACATCCGGAACTGCTTATTGGTAATTTCCCGATCGCTCAACCAGAAACCGTCAACGCAGGACTGATGCCGGGGCAGTTCAGTCGCATGTTTGGCTCTATATTCCTTTTCACCAAGAAAATTGATCAGCTCGTTGGTCCCTGCTTCGGTCTGGCCGCGCGTATAACATCCGCCAGGGATCCAGACAAAATGAATTCCAGTGGTGGGGTCAGTCCAGGAATCACCGAGTTTGGGGCCAGAGGCAGACTCCTGTACGATTTTTTCCGCAGGGATCTGGTTTTCCGTCTGGGCCGCCTGTGGTGGCGTATCTGCTTCGTTGGCTGCTTTTGTACCCGTCTCTAGTCCGGAGGTGGGCGTTGCGGATGATTCTTTCTCCTGAACCTTCTCTTTTCCAGCCTGGGCTTCCTTGGAGCCGGGCAGCAATTCGCCCGGATCTTCGAGGTCCTGTTTGCGTTTGAAAAAATCGTTTTCCATAGGCTGGGGTAAAAAACCGGTAAAGACCCGCAAAGCATCTTTATCAAAAAAACCCAGCTTGAATGACGCATGGTCCGATTCCCAGATAATCACTCGTCCGGAGGTCTGATGCTGAAAGATGACATTGCTCGGACTGTCCCCAGGCAAAAGCTGAGCTTTGGGATAATAATCAATCATCCGTACGAGAAGGTCGTTGATGGCATTCTCAGAAGCCTTGTTGTGCACCAGAACACCAAACAACCGGTTATCCAGAAATAACAGATCCGTAGCGCCCAATCCGGAACGGACCCAGCACAGCCGGTTTTTGTCCCGCTCGTCAAACGGATGCACCAGAGGGCGCTGCTGGTCGTCAAAACCGTACCAAAAGGACTGCTCCGCCAGGGGGCTTCCATCGAAAGTCGTCCCGTGCTGTTTCATGGACTCCGCAACTTGTGCGGGCGTCATGCCCCAATACAGGTATTTCCATCCGGATTCGTTGGGTTTGGCTTCCGCTGCCGCAGCAATTGTCTGGAGAGAGAATAACAGGATGAGAAAGAGCAGCAAGAGCAGGCACAGCCAACCGTGCAGCCGGCGCCAGGCTAGTGGAAGAGACTTCTTGCAACTTGTGGAATAGCCATAAATTCTTAGCATGAAAGCACGCCCCGAGCGTCTTCTTCGCTGTTCAATTACATACGTTTTCATCGTACCACAGACCCCGCCAAGAATCTAGACATAATCTAAAGAGAACTGCGTCGTTTTTCAACTGTATTTAAGAATTGTAATCATTTTGATACAATGGCAGAGCTATGATCTTTCACCAGCAAGTTAACCATGAACCACAAAAAATGGAGAGGCCATGTTCAATCTGACGCTGACTCTCGCCGGCGGCATGGGAATGCTGCTTTTAGGAATGAAACTGATGACCGACGGGCTGAAACTCGCGGGCGGCCCAATGCTGCGCGAAACTCTGGCCCAGGGCACCCGTACGCCCCTGCGCGGGCTTTTCGCAGGATTTTCCATTACTGCCATCATTCAGTCTTCCGGTGCCGTGACCGTGGCCACCATCGGCTTCGTCAATGCGGGTCTCATGGCCTTGCACCAGGCCGTATGGGTCATCTACGGATCCAACGTGGGCACCACCATCACCGCCTGGATTGTGGCCATGCTCGGATTAAAAATCAAAATCAAGCTCCTTGCCATGCCGATGATTGCGATCGGTACGGGCCTGTGGATCACGGGGAGCGTCAGCCGTCGCAGCGCCTTCGGAGAAGCCATTGCAGGATTCGGACTGTTTTTTGTGGGCATTTCGTATCTTCAAAACAGTATGCAGAGCCTGCATACTGCCTTTCCCCTGGAGCACTACGCGTCCGGCGGAATGGAGGGATTCATCGCCATGCTGATCATCGGCTTTGTGCTGACCTGCATCATGCAATCCTCCAGCGCGTCCATGATTCTGATTCTCACAGCCGCCTCGGCCGGAATCATTTCGCTCAATGCGGCGGGTGCCGCAGTAGTCGGCGCCAATGTCGGCTCCACAAGCACTGCCGCCATTTCCGTCATCGGCGCAACTCCCAACGCCAAGCGCCTTGCCGCGATCCACGTCATATTCAATCTGATTACCGGAGCCGTTGCCTGCCTCATTCTTCCGATCATGATCGGCTCCATCGTAGCCGTCCGCTCCTGGCTCGGCCTCGGAGCAGACGCTCCCGTGGTGCTGGCCCTGTTCCATACCACTTTCAACATTCTGGGTATTCTCCTTCTCTGGCCCATGACCCGGCCTCTGGTAAAAAGAATCAAAAAATGGTTCCAGACCCAGGAAGAAGAACAGGGACGACCACGCTACCTCGACGCGACAGTCCTGCGTACGCCTTCGCTTGCCATACCGGCCATGATTCTGGAAGCCGGTCGCATCGGCGAAGTCTGCCGCGAAATGGTAATGACCGCCGCCCGTTGCAACGATACACACTGCCCGCAATTGCAGGTGGACAAAGCCATACTGGACCGCCTGCAACAGGCCATTGGAAAATTCGCCGTCAAAATGAGCCAGGAAGGACTTTCGGAAAAGATTTCAAATACGCTTCCGCTGCTTCTCCGGATAACGCAGTATTATTACACGGCCAGCGACACCGCACTGGCCGCCCAGGAAATCAAAATCGGGCTGAAAAGACTTCCTAAGGCTGAATTACGCTATCTTGCGGAAGAATTGGCCGAAGATACGAGCAGAATTCTGGCTGTGGCCGACCCGGATGAAGAGGAGTTCTCCGATGAAGCCCTGGAGATCGCCCTGGACGTGTTTGAATCCGACTACCAGAAAGTGAAGCAGAAAATCCTGCATGCAAGCAGTGCCGGGCTTATTCCGCCCGAACAGATGGTTCAGTGGCTCGACTATCTCAGCAACGTACGCCGGATGACCGAGCATGTCTGCAAGGCAGCGCTGCTCAGTGGATCCCTGCGGGCCGAATACCAGATTCACAAAACATCCGACCCGCAGGACTGAAGCGGCTAGCGTATTTTCGCCTTGAAACAAGGCTCGCATCTGAAACGCAGTTTGACTGAATAAAAGACTCTAAGCTCTAAAACAGTTGCAACAGATTGAAATAAATCAATCCGAACACCAGCACCGACAGGGAGGGTATTATGAGACGGCGCCAGACTTTGCTCACCGGGACCTGAAAATACTGGCATGTCAAAATAAAACAGACATGAATGGGCGAAATCATCACGCCTGCAAACCCCGAGGCAAGCCCCAGAACCACCCACGGCAACACGTCGGTCTGCCCTGCTCCAGCCAGCATGGCCAGGAGCAAAGGAAATGTCGGCCCCACAAAGCCGATGGTAATGCCTGAAATCATGCCTACCAGGAACGGCAGCAGGATTGCCGCCGCATAAAGCGCCAGCGATCCGGTGGCCACGGAGGAAAGCTGATGCACAACCCCGGCGGTGTCCAATGATTCTTTGAACACGAAAATCGCCAGGATCAACAGCAGCATCTGAATCATGTGTTTGCCGCACAAGGTGGAAAGAACTTTGCCTACACCCACTTTGTTCTGCCAGGCAGAGCAGGCTACGGCGACCACAAGGGCGGCAATGACGCCGTATTCGTATGAAATGGAGGACTCGCTCCAGGCCATGCCCCCCTCCAGCCCCAGCGCGCCCACGATGGCAATCACCAGAGGAAGTCCTTCGTACAGAACTGTCCGCCACGGCGTCGCCTGCGTCGTTTTCATTGTCTGGTTCGCTTTCCCGAGCGGAAAGCGCATGATGCAAAACCAGCCTGCAAAGAAAATGACCATGCAGGTCGGCACACCGAAAAACGCGAGTTTGACAATGGGGAGATCCGCCAGCGACGAGGCCAGAATGATGCCCGGATACAGCGGCCAGCCGGGTTCCCAGATATGCCGGAACCAATAATTGATGGCGGCCAGGCGTTCGCCCGAAGGGGGTATCATCTCCGGATTGGCCCGCTGCAGCCGGTCGGATACGCTCTTGAGCATGGGGGCGGAAAATACCGCGCCGCCAGGCATGGGCAACAAACCGATTAAAGCGGGAAAAAACATCAACGCCAGACTCGGACGATGGAAACGTTCTCCCAAGGCATCCATCAGACGTTCAGCCTGGCCCGTGATCTCGAGCAGTTTGCTGAGAGCCATGATCGTGGCCACAATGGCCACCAGAAACAATGCTTTCTCGCTGGTCAAAGCATTCCAGGCGGCCAGAAACCAGCTGCCCAGCCCGACACCGAACAATGGCATGAGCAGTATGCTGCCCAAGAGAACCGAAAATCCAAGGCCGAGCTTGAAACGCATTCCGGCAAGCATGCAGCCGAATACGATAATAAGTTTGATAAAGGGAACAATCCACGGAGGCATTGCAACAGATCCTTTTCTTGATTAAGCAATAAATTTAATAAAAAAATGAGAAAAATTAAGGCCGGACGCCATCCGCATTGGATGTTTCTTTTTTTCGGATTGGTACAAACTTTAATGTAAGCGCTATCAAGGCGAAAAACAGCGCGTATAACGTGCCGAAAACCAGTGGGGATAGGTCGTGGTAAAGCAGTCTCCCGAGCCAGTAGGCCATGAAAGACTCCGGATAGCGGCCATGATCGTCCGCTATGTAACGTAATGCGTTCTCCCATTGTGTCAACGGGCAAACCAGGCCAAGCAGGCTTTCCGCCAGCACCAGCCCCATCAACCCCAGATGCGTCCAACGGAACAAGGGATTGCGAACCCAGCGCCAGCCCAGAAAAGCTCCTGCCCAGATGGCCGGCAGGCCGAAAACAATAAACATGGCAATGCCCGTATGCAGCAGCAAAACGGCATCCGCCACAAGCGCGTACGTCATCCGGGTCACTCGTATGAGTTATAGCAAAGCGTACCCAAGGGCAATCCCGCCGTATGATTTTTTCCCAAATGCCTATTTACACTACCGGCCCCATCCGCTACCAGAAGCCGGAAGCGAAACCTGTGAACAAAGGAGCAAGCATGGCATCAACCATTGACGAATTGACCATCAATTATGAAGAAAATGACATCCTTATTGTCAAGGAACTGGATAAAGTCGTTTTGAGCAAAGGCGCCTGGTCCACCATCATTTTCAAATACCAGGAATGGGATCGCAAAAAAGAAGACTACGGTGCGGCCAAATTTACAATCCGCCGCTACCGGAAAATGAACAACGAATACCGCCAGCAATCCAAATTTACCATCTCAAGCTTTGATCAAGCCCAGAAAATCATCGACGCCCTCACCGGCTGGATGGCGGAAGACCAGGAAGCAGAATAACACCACTTTTTTCCAGCGCAACCCGCCGGACAGAGAGGCAAGACTCTGTCCGGCGGGAATTTTACTCAAATATACCCTTTTCTTCAGCCGCTCCACCTTTTCTGGCGATAATTCGCCTGCATCCCCCTCCTGCGCCTGCGACTAGCGGCACTTAGACTTATACCCTCTCCTATTCAAGCTAATTGGATTGATTCTATTCCAACAAATTTGTTGCCAGCAAAACCGTTGGCTATTGACCTGCGTATCTAAAAGTTGTACAACAAATCTGTTGGCAACAATTATGTTGCAAACCAACATTTTGGAGGCAGCTTGGATACTCTGATAGGCGTTGTGGGAAACTATGTGACGGGGGAACGTTTTTGGGGCCGGGAAAATGAAATAAATTATCTCTTGGAATTGATCAGTGAAGGCGCGAGCGTATCAATTATCGCCCAGCGAAGAATCGGCAAAACCAGTCTGATGCACGAGGCAGGCAAACGCCTTTCACCCGACGATCATATTGTCCTGCACATCGACGTGCAGTCCGCTCACTCTGCGGCCGACCTGGTGGGCAAACTGGCGCTCGCCTCCTGTGAGAACAATACGTTAACAGGTAGTGTTACAAGAATTTTTTCCAACATCCTTAGTGCCGCAAGAGATCACGTCGAATCCGTTTCCCTCCCTCATTTGAAAATTCAACTCCGCGACGGATTATCCAGCGAAAACTGGCAGGAAAAAGGCAGCCAAATGCTGGCAGCCCTGGCAGAACAGAATAAAAAAGTAGTTCTGTTTTTCGACGAGCTGCCCATCTTACTCTGCAACATGCTTGATAAATCAACCGGAGGGGGCAAAAATGAAGTCCATGAACTGCTCTGCTGGCTACGCTCCATGGCCATGGAATTTCAGGGACGCATCAGCATGGTCTTTGCCGGGTCCATCGGACTGGAACCGGTACTCAATCGGGTGAACCTCAGCGCCGACATCAACCATCTGACTCCCTTCACTCTCGAACCATGGCCTGACCATACGGCTTTAAGTTGCCTCCAGGCATTGGCAGCGTACCGAAAGCTTGAACTGCCCGAGGAAGCGGCGCTGCGCATACTCACACTGCTGGGATGCAATATACCCTATCATGTGCAGCTCTTTTTTTCCAAGATACGCGTCCACTGCAAAAGCACAGGGAACAACTGCTGCTCCCCTGAGGAAGTAGACGAAATTTTCAACACGAAAATGCTCGGCACGCAGGGCCAGGAAGACTTGTCGCATATGCAGGAACGGCTGAAAAAAAACCTGCGTACGGAAGAATACCTGTTAGCCATGGACCTGCTGAACCAGACAGCTGTGACTGGTTTCATCGACTTACCGCAGATGCAGACGCTGTGCGCCCGGCACGGTTTCCCCAAACAGGAACAGCAACAGGTGTTGGCGGAACTCTTCCGAATATTCCAACATGACGGCTACCTTAAACAAAATTCCGCAGGACGATTCGTGTTCGTCTCGCATCTGCTGCACCAGTGGTGGCGGGGTGCCCATGCCGTCTTTTTCGAGCCCGTATAGGGGGTGCTCCGTATGACAGGCAAAATAGTCAAATACAATCCCTCGTTTTTGACCGACCAGGAGCTTATCGAGAGCTTCGTGGTACGCCAGGACATGCTCGCTCTGGTCCTGGAGATAATCCGGGAAAACACGCAGCAAAGCAACCAGCACCTGCTGGTCTTAGGTCCGCGCGGCAGCGGCAAAACCACTCTGCTGCGACGCGTGGCCGCCGCCGTACACCAGGATCCCGAACTGGATGCACTTTGGTTTCCACTGCCCTATGGAGAAGAAAGCTACGAAGTGGCCTCAGCCGGGCAATTCTGGCTGGAGGCGCTCTACCATCTGCAGACGCGTACGGAGGATCCCAAGTGGGGGCAGGCCTATGAAGAACTGCTTCTGGAGCCGGACGAAAAACGTTTGGAACAGCGCTGCCTGGCCCGGTTGCTGGATTTTGCCGACAGCTGCGGCAAACGGATACTACTGCTGGTGGAGAACCTCAACCTGATGCTGGATGACCAATTGAGTGAGGACGACGGCTGGGCTCTGCGTGAGACGCTGATGCACGAATCCCGGATCATGCTTCTCGGATCCGCCACCAGCCGGTTTGACGCCATCACGGACTCCCGCCAGCCCATGTTCGAGTTGTTCCATTTGCTGGAACTGGCGCGCCTGAGTGTTGGCGAATGCCGGGAAGTCTGGCGCCATGTGGCGGGAAAGGAAATCACCGAGCCCCAGGCCCGGGCCGTACAGATTCTTACGGGCGGCAACCCGCGCCTGTTGACCATCCTGGCCTTGTTCGGTGCGCAGCGTTCCTTCCGTTCACTTCTGGAAGACCTGTCGCTCCTGGTGGACGAGCATACGGATTATTTCAAATCCAATTTCGAGAACCTCCCCCCTGCCGAACGCAAAATTTTCGCCTGCCTGGCCGCTCTCTGGGAAGACAGTCCGGCCAGCGCAGTGGCTACGGCCGCGCGCATGACCACCAACAAGGCCAGCGCCCTGCTCAAACGATTGGAAGGCCGCGGCGCCGTGCAGGTGGCCGCACTGCAGGGCAAGAAAAAACGCTACCAGCTCGCCGAACGCCTCTACAATGTCTACTACCTGATGCGCCGCGGCCAGACCGCCGGACGCGTGCAGGCCGTGGTCCACTTCATGGTCCAGTACTACGGTCCTGAACGACTGCACGAATGCGCGGCGGACATCGCCAACGAGGCCTGCGGATTGGAAAAAGGGCAGCGGGTGGATCATTACAGGGCGTTGCAGATGCTGTATGAGCGGGCTGAAGATGCGAATAGCAGGAAACGTATTTGCGGCGCGTTGCCCTCAGGTTTCGCACAGTTACCTGATCTGCCGGAAAACTTGAGATGCATATTGCTGGACGAAAAAAGAACGTCTTTACCGGCTCGTACACCAAAACAAAATGAAGCCATCAAAGCTGTTAAAGAAAGACGCTGGGAAGATGCCGCGCGAATCCTGCGCAACATTATCCAACACGACCCTGCGGATGCATGGGCATGGGCAACACTCGGAGGCGTATTGGCTGACACATTCAATCAACCAGAAGAAAGCGCCTCTTGCTTACGAAAAGCTGTGGAACTTGATCCGAAACTTGACTGGGCATGGGCAAACCTCGGAGGTGTGTTGACATACAAACTCAATCAACCAGAAAAAAGCGCCTCTTGCTTACGAAAAGCTGTGGAACTTGATCCGAAACTTGCCAAGGCATGGGCAAAACTCGGACTTATATTGGCTGACAAACTCGACCAACCCGAAGAAGGCGCCTCATGCTTACGAAAAGCTGTGGAACTTGATCCGAAACTTGCCAGGGAATGGGCAAACCTCGGAATTGCGTTGGCTTACCAACTCGACCACCCTGAAGAAGGCGCCTCATGCTTACAAAAAGCTGTGGAACTTGATCCGAAACTTGACTGGGCATGGGCAAACCTCGGACTTATATTGGCTGACAAACTCGACCACCCCGAAGAAGGCGCCTCATGCTTACAAAAAGCTGTGAAACTTGATCCGAAACTTGACTGGGCATGGGCAAACCTCGGACTTATATTGGCTGACAAACTCGACCAACCCGAAGAAGGCGCCTCTTGCTTACGAAAAGCTGTGGAACTTGATCCGAAACTTGACTGGGAATGGGCAAACCTCGGAATTACGTTGGCTTACCAACTCGACCAACCTGAAGAAGGCGCCTCATGCTTACAAAAAGCTGTGGAACTTGATCCGAAACTTGACTGGGCATGGGCAAACCTCGGAGGTGTGTTGGCTAACAAACTCAACCAACCGGAAGAAGGCGTCACATGCTTACGAAAAGCCGTAGAACTTGATCCGAACGATGCCTGGGCATGGGCAATGCTCGGAGGTGTGTTTGCTGAAGCGCTCGACCAACCCGAAGAAGGTGCTTCCTGTTTACGAAAAGCAGTGGAACTTGATCCGAACGATGCCTGGGCTTGGGCCTTGTTAGGGGCTATTTGTATTTTTGAAATACAAGAACTGACCGACGGCTTCAGACATCTCAACAAAGCAGCAACCATTGATACAGCCTGCCTCACTAGTTTTTATTTTCATAAAAAATTACGGCTCGTTCCTATGCCGATGACCACTTTTGAAGCCATCCTGGAATGCACAAACCGTCCAGTGGGACTATTGAATGCAATGGCCTGCGCCTTAATAGACACCAAAAATTTCGAGCAGTTGGATACGATAGAACATTGGGCGCGGGAAGCGGTGGAAAAGGCTGGAGACAAACCGCTCTACCACGGCACCCTCTCCAGAGCCCTGGCTTTGCGGGGCGCGATATCTGAAGCCCTCAAACACGCGGGCGTTGTTCTTCAGCACCCGGATGTTGTCCGTAAGGATATCCAGGAGTCTACGGACGTTATGGCCATTGCCGCGGCCCTGGGGCACGGACAGGAGGCGCTGGATATGCTGCAGGCGTCGCCGAGTTTGCCGGAGCTGGAACCCTTGGCTGCCGGGCTCAAACTGTACCTCGGGCTTGATCTGCGAGCGCCCCAGGAAGTGCGGGAAATCGGGGAGGATATTGTTTTGCGGATTGAGGAATGGAAGCAATGGCATGAGGCAAGGCGTACGGCGGATCAAAAAATCAAAAATATTTAGCACTGTAACAAAAAGCATCAAACAACGCCGCCGGGTTACGATCATGTCGTAACCCGGCGGCTTTTCTTTCAATTGCTTGTCCTGGGGACCATCTCTCTTAAAAACCGAACTGGCGGTACTCTTTGTCCTTGCGGTTGATGCACTGCACGATACGGTAGTTGCCTTTGACCTGGGCTTCTTCCACCATACGCAGGCCGAGGTCATGGCAGCGCGGGCAGGCGTTCATGGGAATTTCGATGCAGCAGCTCAGCGGATTGATGGAGGACCAGGTCTCGATTTTAGTCACGCCGGAGCACTTGTCGCAGAGCACCACGCTTTCCACCTGGCTTTCGCTGATGCCGTCGGTGTCGTAGTAAATATCCTTCATACGCGAGTAGACGTCGCCGTGGATTTCGCCTTTGGCGGGTTTGCTCGGCGGGTTGAAGTAGCGCTGCAGCACCTCGTCGGAGACGGTCTTGACGTAATCAGTGATTTTTTTGCTCTGGCGAATGGCCTCGGGATCGTAATCCGGCTCGCGAACCTGCGAATAATCCACACCGGCCATGGCCAGGGCTATGCCCAGATTTACGTAAGGCAACGCGCCCTGAATGGCATAACCGCCCTCGAGCACGGCGATATCGGGCTTGAGCATGTCGTTGAGCATGGCGTAGCCCTGTGCGGAGAAGGACATGTTGGTAATGGGGTCGGAGAAATGGTTGTCCTGTCCGGCCGAATTGATGATCAGGTCGGGTTTGAAATCTCCAAGAATGGGCAGCACCACCTTCTCGATGACGTACAGAAATCCCTCGTCGGACGTATTCGGAGGCAAGGGAATGTTCAGATTCTTGCCTAACGCGTTGGGGCCGCCCAGATCATCCAGAAAACCGGTTCCCGGATACAGCGTACGACCGTCCTGATGCAAAGAGATAAACAGCGTATCGCGGTCGTTCCAGTAGATATCCTCGGTACCGTCGCCGTGGTGACAGTCCGTGTCGACAATGGCGATGCGCTTGGGACCGTAATGTTCGCGGATGTATTCGAGCATCACCGCTTCAATATTGACGTTGCAGAAACCGCGATTGCCGTGCACGACCTTTTTGGCATGGTGCCCGGGCGGACGGACCAGGGCGAAAGCCCTGTCCTCTTCATGCTCCATGACCAGCCGGGCGGCCTTGATGGCGCCCCCGGCCGAGATGAGGTGCGACTTGGTGGTCACGGCTTCCACAGTGGGAATGCAAAAATGCGTACGCTCCACATCTTCGTGCGTGGCAACTTCGGGTTTGTATTCCGTAATACCGGGGATATCAAAAACGCCTTCCTCGCGCAGCTGGTCCTGCGTATACAGCAGGCGCTCCTCACGCTCCGGGTGGGTTTCCGATATGGCCCAGTCGAATGCCGGGAAAAAAATCAGTCCCAGCCTGTTTTTTGCTTCTAACATGTCTGTGCCTCCGGCGGCTTTACATGCTCTTTGCATCGTCTCGAGTTCAGAGCACGTTATCCCCTAACGGGGGTAAGGATCTCTTGCAAAGGACCCTTGAAAATCTCCAAGATTATGAGCTGAAAACAACGTTTTCTGCTGCTGTCCGGCCTGAATCGGAATTACTCATCGATGCCGGGCTTCAGCTGGCATTTGACGCGAATGTTGCGGCCGGTGCCCCGGTAATAATCCACCATATTAAAGGAGGAACCTTCGATGAGATCAAGCTGGTCTGCGTCATAAGTGCCCGCTCCCACCTCGGCCAGATAATCCCGCAAATGGCTGCGGACATCGATTTCGGCCTGCTCCAGGGTGTAGCTTTTGGGAACTTCCTGTTCGATGCCAAGCTTGGGTATCAACATCCGGCGCTTGAAGGTATCCGCAAAAAGTTCGAGTTCCATGGTGGTACGCGTCAAGGCTGCTCCCACGGCGTTGGCAACGGCGAAATTCTCCGGGACCTCCACTTCCACCTCAAACGCCTTGGCCAGGAAATTTTGCAGGGTCTTGGCAGGCCCGCCCATACAGTAGACGCGGGTGGGTTTGAGTACGTGCCCTGTCAGCAATTCGTGAATGGTATACACGGGGCGGGCGTTGAGTTCCCAAATAAGATCGTCCACAGCATCCTTGATGGACTGAATGGCGTATTCCAGCGCTTCCGCGGCAAAAGCGTCAGCCGGAATGCCGGAGGCTGCGGCCAGCTTTTCCACCCCGTCTTTCGAGGCCTGCACATCGCCGATCTGCGAATGCCCCAGATGGTTGCAGACGTCTATCAAAGTAGGATGCTGTCCGCCCATGGCCATGGCCGGGCCTTCACGTTCGGGCCCCACATAAACACGCCCTTCCACCACATGCAGCCGGGAATCGCCGCCTATGCCGATGGAACGCGTTTTTAGCGCGCGTACGAGGGTGGGATAGGATCCCACTTCGATGCCGCGATTTTCGATGAGCGGGGCGCCCGAAGCAAAGATGGCGATGTCTGTCGTGGTGCCTCCCACATCCAGGATCACGGCGTCCTGGGAGATGTTGCAAAGGGCGATGACGCCCATGACGCTGGCGGCCGGGCCGGACAAAATGGATTCCACCGGCAACTGGCGCGAAAGCTCCAGGGGCATGGTGCCGCCATCCGCTTTGAGCATGTTGACCGAGGGGATGGAAGCCAGTCCGTAATCTTTCAGGCTCTGCTCCACCGCATCCACAAAAGTATTGTACGTACGCCAGACAGCCGCATTGTAGTAGGCAGTGCTTATGCGGCGGGGAAAATTCAGCAGACCGGACATACGGTGTCCGAGGGTGACGAAATCCGCGTCACTGCCGATGGCCTGCTGCATGGCCAGTTCGTGAGCAGGATTTCTCGTGGAAAACTTGCTTACGGCGGCGAATACGCGAACGCCTTGTTCCTTGCATTCGGCCAGGGCGTTGTTGAGCGTTTGGCCGTTCAGCGGGCTTACTTCCGCACCCCGGTGGTCTATGGAACCGGGCAGCAGATAATAATTGCGGCCGATGCGGTAATATTCGGGGTCCACGCCCGGTCCGGAAGAGACCAGCACACCCACATTTTCCGTTTTGCCCTCAACGATGGCGTTGGTGGAAAGCGTGGTACTTAAATTCAGGCGGTCTATGGACTCCCCTTCGATATTGGCAAGCACTTTTTCCAATGCGCCGCGAACTGAAACGAGCAAATCCTCGTGATCCGTTGGCACTTTGCACGAACAGACCACCTTTCCGTCATGCAACGCGACAGCATCCGTATGTGTGCCTCCAACGTCAATTCCAAGATACATTTACATTCCCCTCTGACGCGCGCTAAGCAGCCAGCGCGCTAATTCCAGAGCCATCTCCAGGCTCCCTGTCTCTGCCGTGCCCTTCCCTGCCAGTTCGTAGGCCGTACCGTGGTCCACGGACGTACGGACAAAGGGCAATCCCAGCGTTACGTTGACCGATTGATTAAAATGGACGAGCTTCAGAGGTCCCAGGCCCTGGTCATGATACATGGCCAGCACCGCGTCAAAGTCTCCCTGATACGCCCGATGAAAAACCGTGTCAGCCGGAAGCGGTCCTTGGACATCCATTCCCGATGCGCGGACCTTTTCCAGAGCCGGTTCGATAATTTCGATTTCCTCGCGGCCGATCCTTCCCATTTCTCCTGCGTGCGGATTCAGACCGCAGACTGCGATGACCGGATTTTCAAAACCGATGTCGAGCAGGAATTGATGCGTCAACTCCAGGCAATGGACTACGCGGTCTCGGGTAATCAGATCCGGCACATGGCGCAGAGCCGGATGCGTGGTCACCAGGCTCACCCGAAGCCGCTCACCGCATAGATGCATGCAAACATCCTTAGGGTCCATCCCGGCCTTGGCAGCCAGAAATTCCGTATGTCCGGGAAAATCAAACCCGGCGGCCTGCAGCATGGCTTTGTGCAACGGCAATGTCACAATTCCGCCCGCACAGCCTTTTTCCAGCAGAGAACTGGCCAAAGTGAGGGTAAGCCCGGCAGCGTTGCCGCCTTCTTTGGTCGCCTGCCCTACTGTCAGCGGAAAAGGCTCCAGCTCGGGCAAGCCATAACAGTAGATGCCGGGAGCCTGCTTGGCGATATCCTCGGGGTTTTTCAGCCTGGTCCAGAAAGGCCGAATGGAAAACTGCCGGCAATATGCTTCCAGCACACTCTCCGACCCCAGCAGCAATAGCGGCGCCTGGCCCGAGACATTTTCCGTTCCTGCATGAAACAAACGGACCGCCAGTTCCGGCCCGACGCCATTGGGATCTCCCAATGTTACCAACATTGCATTTGTGATACTCTTCACGACCTCACCATTAGCCATTCGCGCCGAAAAGTCAAAACAACCTTTAAATTCCTGCAACTTTCCAAACACGGGCCCCTTTTTGGTTACTGACGAACTTCTTTTTTTATGTTAATGAAATACATCTTTGCATTTTTTATCTATTATCTTATTATAATTCGATCTGTCTGTTCGAAAAACCGCTAACAGATCCGGAGTATGAACTGCATGGGAGCCTCAACTTCTCACACCATGGAAGCAGATCTGGACAGCCGTATCAACGCATATGCTGACGCATATAGCAAGCTCAAAGAAAACAACGCATCTCCTGAAATTCTCGAACGGGAAATGCTGACTCGTTTTTTGCATATCAATCTTGACCGGTTCAGCGACCTTTCTCCTACCCCCTTACAGCAACTAGCCGTCATCAATCTGATCTGCCTGCGCGCATTTAAGTACGAGCGCTATAAATACGTGCAAAACATCATCCAGGGCTTTATCGGTGATATCACACGATTCACCGGCTTGGAAATGGGGGATAACTTCGACGAAGAGGACGAGGAAGACTTTCTGGAACGAAAAAATATGGCCAAACAGAACCTGCGCAACACGGAGCTGCTGCTGTTCAAGCTTATCCAGTCGGTTGTCAGAGTCCAGGCGGTCATCCTCAATTCCTTTGAGGAAATTATTCATGAAGTGTTTAGCGAAAAAGGCGTTGCCCTGTACAAAGGCATTTACGACAAATTGGAATTTTCTTCAAATTTCTGGCGCAGCGTCATTGAAACCTTCATAAAGCAGGAAGTGACGAAAGCCTATAATAGAATCGTTACCAAAGCAAAATACTCCTACGCTCGCAGCAAGAAAAGCATCTCCATTAACTTTTCTTTTGACTATGTGCTGGACGAAATCCGCAAGGATGAACTGCTGCAGCGTAAAAAGAAAAAACATGCTTTTTATATTGAAACCGACGTCCAGGAATTCGAACTCAAACGCATCCGGCAGGTGGTCTATGACTTTCTGAAGGAAAACATGGACATTTTTCTGCTGGATAACTCCAGCCAGAACGACCTGAACCATATAATTCAAATTGTCTGCTTTGATCAGGCCGCGGCCGATTACAAACGCCTGGCCATAGACGAGGTGCTGCACACCATGCAGTGGGAAGACATGCAGCGTCAATGCAAAATCAAGCTTTCCTGCGAGGACGATCTCGAGCACGTCAAAGAAGAACTTCTTGCATGCGCGCTGGGTGCGGCCATGGCCTATGACACAATCAAAAAAGACTTCATCAACGCCATAAATGTGTTTTCAACCAAAAACATGCAGATTTTCAGCCAGGAGGACATAGAGCACGTCCAGGAACTGGTAACTTATTTCGAACCCGAAACCCTGAATCTGGCTTTTCGTTATATGATAGAACACTATTTTTACAACCTGCTCAAACGCAAGTCCATGGATAAAAAGGACAAAGTCGAAATCAGGGCCTCCTACAAACGCAGGGTGGGAAAAGACGCACTCGAGGAATTATTTCAATGGGGTTTGACCCGGATACAGAAAAACAAAATTTTTAAAAACGACACCACCCGTGCAGAAATGTTCGAATTCCGTTGCGTCGATTATGAAACCCTGGAAAAACTGTACGATATCCTGCAAATGGAAAACTACCAGCGGGAGAAAATGGACGATGTCTGGCTTAACGCCGAACGCAAAGTTGAATTTTACGTCATCATACGTCTGGACCTCCTGACGAAAACCACCACGGACATCAAACGCGGAATATCTGAGATTCTCTATAAATACGGCATCATGGTTGCTTAATTTCGTCCTGCGCCCATCACAATAGAATCATCCTTTCCCCTAATATTTTCTAAGTGTTAACTCATAAAAATGACATACCCACCTTTCCCTCATACAAGCCCGAGCTACCAGATTTGCCGCACTAGCCAACAAAATAAATAGACTATTTTTCTGTCCCGGACCACAATACACCTGACAGTTTCCATACAGATATCTTCCGATTGATTTCATTGCAGGTTATATTTTATTTAACCGGAATGGATACGAGTCGAGAGAAACCTTAAAAACGTTTGCAGCATCCCGTTTCATTCAGGCGTACTAACAACTCAAGAAAAGGTGTGGTTATGTCGGAACAGCAGGCATTTACGTTTTCTTTCACCATTGACGAATTTGACCCCGAAACCTTTTCCGTGGTCAGCTTTAAAGGTCATGAAGGCATATCTACTTGTTACCAATATGAAATTGTTCTCGCTGCCAGCAGCCTGCACCTGGATCATTCAAAAATTCTGTACCAGCACTGCAAACTGGAAATTGCCGGCCAAGAAAAAAAGAGGACGATACCGGGGATTATTTTCCGATTTCGGCACATCAGAAAAAGCGGCTCGCTCTATTATTACCAGATTATTCTGACTCCCAAATTACAGCTGCTTTCTCTGACAACCCACTCGCGTGTTTTTCTGGACAAGCCTTTCCCTAAAATCATGGAAAAAATTCTCCACGACGCCGACATTCCTTATAAAGACAAAATAACCAAAAAAGAAGATTACTTTCCAACATGCGAATATATCAGCCAATTCAACGAAACAGACTATAATTTCATCTGCCGCTGGCTCGAAGCCCACGGCGTCCATTTCTTTTTCAAGCAGCAAAAAGATAAAAAAGGCGGCCAGGAATTACTTTTCCTTTCAGACAGCTCAATGGCGCACGAAAAATGCCCGTTGGACGCCGATCATCTGACATACCTCCCTGTATCAGGGTTGGATCATGAACTCCGGGAGAGCATGGTACGTTCGTTCATTTCCGAATTTTGCTGCCTGCCGGAAAATACAATTTTCAAAGACTATAATTACACGCTCTCCAATCCAATCGTCGAACAAAAACATGATATCAGCTCCAAAGGCCTGGGAACGGATTACCATTACGGCGAGTGTTTTCTCGGACAGGGGTACAAGGCTGATCCTGCGAGTATTCATGCCGACGAACTGAAATCAACGGAGAGTCTGTTTCATGGAGAGAGCTATTGTCCTTACCTGGAAACAGGCCACACGTTTCAGCTCCAGAAGCATTATCACGAGCCGTACAATACGGAATATCTGGTTGCTTTCGTCCAACATGAGGGTGTGGACAAAAGTTTCCTGAAAAATGATTACAAAAACTCGGAAAAAGGCCCAAAACAAATTTACAGCAACACTTTTCGGGCTATCCCGGCCGCCGTTCTCTATCGTCCGCAAAAAAGAACTCCGGTACCACATTTTTTCGGTTTGCTTTCCGCAACCATCGATGCCGAGGGCAGCGGAGACTACGCTGAACTGGATAAAAAAGGGCGGTATAAAATCCGCCTTCCCTTCGATCTGGAGGATAAAAATAAGGGGAAGGCTTCACACTGGATTCGCATGGCCGAACCATACGCGGGCAATGCAGCTCAGGACAAAGCCTTCGGCATGCACTTTCCCCTGCTCAAAGGCACGGAAGTTCTTATCAGTTTCGTTGAAGGCGACATTGACCGCCCGGTGATTACCTCCGCCCTGTACAATGCCTCTCACGAGAACCCAGTCACAAGTGCGAACAATAACTACAATATCCTGAAGAGCAAATCCGGCAACAAGCTGGTCATGAACGACCTGAAAGGCAAGGAAAGCGTCGGCATTGCCACTGCCGGAGGCAAAACCATTTTTGTGGCCAGCAACGATCCGGACAATCCCGGTATCACCAGCACCACCACCAAAAAAGTCGTCCAGGCCACCACCAATGACAGCTTCACGGCAAAAGCAGGATCGAGCGTATCGTTTACCGTCGGTACGGATTTCGGGGCCTTTGCAGGCAGCAAGATGAGCGTCACCGGAGGCATCACCAGTTCGATCAACCTGGGTTGGAGTTTGAGTTACGGTTATGGCCTGTCCGTATCCTTCGGTTCGCAGAAATCAGCCATCCACAACAAGGACTCCAGCAGCGCCGAAGAAACCCTTACGTTCAAGGCAGGTATGAATACGGTTGTAAAAGGTTATTATTCGTCCATAAAAAAGGGGATGTTTGTTTCAGCCATAGCAGCCCTGGCTACCAATATGGGGAGCTGGGCGGCCATTGCAGGCGCCAAAGGCGGTTATTCGGATATTGATAGTACGGCCGCGGAAATTGCAGGCAGCATAACGGGCTCGCTGGGAGCGGTTATTGAAACGATAGGCACCATTTACGCCACAAAGAACTATTATTCGCTCAGCAAAGAGGTCAGCAACGCCCTTTTCGCTTCTTGTCTGGAGTTGGGGCCCTCCGGGACAAGCCTTACGGTGGTAAAAGACACCGGAACCTCCTCCGGCCTGAACATCACCGTGGGCAGGGCAAAACTCGATTACTTCTCAAGTACCATCACCATCGACGGCAAAGGCGAGACAGTTTCGATAAATAATCAGGGGTACTCCAAGTTGAAGATGGATAAAGGAAAACTTTTTGAAGTAAGCGTCGGCATGCTAGGGACCACCAAATTGAGCATGCCGGACAACGGAAATATCGACCTTGGCGCACATTACGGCGGCAACCTGATCATTCCAACCACTGTAAACGGCAAAATTCAACTGAAAAAGAATATAGGCGGAATAGTTGAACTCGACACCGATGGTGTCACATTAAGCAGCAGCTCGTCCAACCTTAGCAATATCAAGGTGACCTCTGACGGGATACAAATAAAATCCAGCCAAACCAGAGTGAATGCCACCGCCACTGTAAAAATCAGCGCCAATGGCATGATCATGGTCGGCTAACAGCTACCTTGCCAGTAACCAGCGCATCTGCATAGATACAGGCAGGTTGCTGGCGCAGGTCGGAATCCGAAATGCGAGTTTTTCAGGAAAAACCATTGACACCCGGCTTCGAATTACTTAAATAGACTTCTTCACCGGCTGCTTACCAGCGGCTTTTTCATAGAGTGCGTCCCCATCGTCTAGCCTGGTCCAGGACACCGGCCTCTCACGCCGGCGACAGGGGTTCAAATCCCCTTGGGGACGCCAAATACTTAAAAGGGATTAGGAGACTAGTCCTGCCCTTTTTCTATTGTTAGCGCTGACTAGACACAAGGTGGTTGTGAATGTCTTGCTAACGGGTTCTTTTTTCAAGGAGTTTTTTTAGCAATGGCCATTAGTATTTACGTTGGCAATCTGCCCTGGAGTGCATCTGAAGAGGAAATAAGCGACCTGTTTTCGCAACACGGGCCCGTTCTTTCAGCAAAAATCATCACGGATCGTGAAACCGGTCGTTCCAGAGGTTTTGCCTTCGTCGAAATGGAAAGAGAGCACGCCGAAGAAGCCATTCGTGCCATCAACGGCACCATGCTCGGTGGACGGAGTCTCAAGGTGAATGAAGCTCAACCCCGTCCGCAACGTCAACAAAAACGCTGGTAAGCCGTTCCAACTACCGGACCAACAAGCCCGCCCTGTCTCGTGGGGTGGGCTTTTTTTCGCTCTGATATTCCCATAGCAACAAAAGGAGGCTCAATGGCCAAAGAAGAAGGAATACAAGTTACTGGAACCGTGGAGGAAGCCCTCCCAAACGCCATGTTTCGCTGTCTGCTCCCCAATGAACACGAAGTCCTCGCCCACATATCCGGCAAAATGCGCAAACACCATATTCGCGTCATGCCCGGCGACACCGTCACCATCGAACTCAGCCCTTATGACCTGACCCGCGGCAGAATCACGTTTCGCCCGCGGTAACACCTTTCTTCGTTCCCACTGTTTCCAAGATTCCCATTGCAGTACCGACTTGGCGGCAGATCCGTCGCCAAGCCGGGCCATGGGTGCTAATGTGCAGCCCCGGCAGGATGGTGCGCGTTCAGCACAATCCGTTCAGGTTTTGCTCCAGTTTTAAGATTTAACCGCCAAAGGTTCGAGGGAGAATAATCATTGCCGATCTCTTCCCAACGTTCGAATACAATGGCCTGCCCTCCATCAACTAAAGCCGGATTCGCGCCTTTGGCGAGTTTGCGGCGTGTACCATCCTTAATGTTGACGATATAAATAGTATTGTCGCCTCCCCCGGAAACGTCCGGAGACCAGCAAAGAACTTGTTTCGAATTGATAAACTGCGGTTTCCAGAAGGCGGGATACCCGGATCCACTCACAGGATAGCGAAACAGTATTTTCCCGTGCATATCCACAATGACAAATCCGCCTGAAACGTCACTGCCGCTTTCCTGATAGGCGAGATGTTTTCCATTGGGTGATAACGCAGGATTGTCGTACACATATCCCGTATCCAGAACAACATCAGGGGTGGAAACAACTGTTTTTGCCACACCGCCATCGAGACTGACAATGGCAACCAACATGGTGCTGATGGTCACCGCCCATGCATCAGCTGTCCTTTTGCAGTCTGACGCGCCGACCAGAACCACAGATTTTCCATCTGCTGAAAAATTAGGACTGCATGCCGCCCGAAGACTTCCCAAAGAAAGCGGAAGCAACACGGAATCTTTAAGCTGCAGTAACGAAATCGCACTCAACCCCGTGAGGTTGTCTCGCCCGACTGCAGCGACAACCCTTTCGCCATCCGGCGACAGCGCCGCGGAGATGATTTCCTTTCCGCCAAAAAAATCAAGCCGTCGCTGGCTTTTTCCAAACGAATCAGAAAGCCAGAGCCCTTTATCCCGGATAAAAAGAAGATTTCCGGCTCCAGCACTATTTGCCAGCAGCAGAAACGCCAGCAATCCGTAAAAGCAGACGAGACGAGGGGAGCAATTTTGCGGAAAAAGGGACATGCTGGCATACCTCCTTGCAACGCAGTAAAAAATACTATTGCGGAGTGTACCCAAAAAAGAGGGAAATCGCCACCCGACTCCGGTACAGAAGAGGTATTACCGCAAAAAACTTACTCTGTGGCAAGCGACAGTGCCACAACCGTGTTGCCGTCTTCAACAGCCACGTTTATCATGAGCTTTCTGCTGTCTTTCTCCGCTCCCAAAAGCATGACGTCCTGCTGCTTTGATTCCAGCTGAACGGTCCAACCACTGTCCTTGGCCTTGGTCAGATAATAGCCGTACACAGCGTCTAGACTTGAAGAACCGCAGTTAACCATGACGACTTCTGCATTCCCCATGCTCATTACTTGTATCAGTTGTGAATCCGGATATTGCGGGAAATCTTTCTTCAGCCCTTCAGGCATATCCATCCCCGCGTACGCTGTTCCGATCAAAAGAAAAAAGGCACAACAGCCTGCCAAAAACAAATAAATTCGTTCCATAGTAACTCTCCATAACAAATTAATTCCCATTTCTTAACACATTCTTTGCATTACAACAAGAAAGAACACGCTCGAATTCTCTCTGTAACAATACGAGATTTCTCTGCACCTTGTTCCAGCAGTGCAACATTTCAAGTTTTTTTTGACAAAAGAAGACAACGAGGCTGACCACAAAGCCACGTCAATTGGTTCAGTTTACTAAGGAATTACAAAGAGAACGCTTCAAGAAATCCCGTAGCGTCACGTGATATGAGGAATTAACGACCAGCCGCAGGAATTACATCATGGTCTGATCTACGTAGCCTTTTTCATGCAGGTATTCGAAAACATATTCCCGCAATGCCTGGACCCAAGGACGTGGGGTTACTCCGGTACGTGCCGTGAATTTATCGGTGTTCAATACCGAAAAAGCCGGACGTACTGCCCGAAGCGGATATTCGCTGGTGGGAATTGCCAGAATGGTGCAGTTCATTCCGGCCATATTTACGGCTTCTGCAGCCAGTTCGCACCAACTGGCCTGACCGCTGTTTACAATGTGGTAAATCCCCTGCACGCCTTTTTCCACCAGTATACAGCTGTATTTTGCAAGATCTGGCGTATAGGTGGGAGAGCCGATCTGGTCATGGATTACTTTCAGCTGGCTGCGTTCCCTTGCGAGAGTCAGGATAGTCTGCACGAAATTCTTCTTCCCCGGCCCGAAGAGCCAGGCAGTACGTATAATGAAAACATCCTTGGCTCCTGCACGAAGTAAGGCATTTTCTCCCGCCAGTTTGCTCTCTCCATACACGCAAAGGGGGTGTGGTTCGTCGGATAGCGCGTAAGGCTCACTTGCACGGCCGTCAAAGACGAAATCCGTACTGTAGTGCACGAGCTTGAATCCCAATTTGACGGATAATCTGCCCAAGGCCGCAGGCAGATCCTTGTTCAGCCGAAAAGCACCGTCTTTATCGTCTTCAGCATTATCCACGGCGGTATAGGCAATGGTGTTGAAAACGATATTCGGTTTTTGCGCCGCCAGATACTCTTCCAGAGCGCTGAAATTTAAAACATCCGCATCTTCTCTGCCATGGACGACCACTTCCCCGCCATAATTATGCAGGGCATTGACCAAAGACTGCCCGAGAAGACCATGGCGTCCTCCGAGTACCAGACTCTTTTGCGTTTGCAGCTTGGATTCGCTCATGACCGCTCCTTATACCAGGTCCGCATAAAATCACGGTAAGCGCCGCTTTGAACCGACTCAAGCCAGGAAGCATTGTTACGGTACCAGTCTACGGTTTCCCCCAGACCCCGCTCAAAGTCATATTCGGGTTCAAAACCAAGTTCTCTCGCTGCAAGGGAATAATCCATTGCGTAACGTCTGTCATGTCCGGGACGGTCTTTGACATAACGTATCAGAGATTCAGGCTTTCCCAATAACCCGAGCATGGTGCGGACAACCTCGAGATTCTGCTTTTCCGCATTGCCTCCGAAATTATACACACTGCCGGGCACGCCCTTACGCAACGCCAGGTCTACCCCGCGGCAATGATCCTTTACGTAGATCCAGTCCCTGACATTCTGCCCGTCCCCATAAACTGGCAGAGGCTCGCCTGCCGCCGCCTTGAGATACATCAAGGGAATCAGTTTCTCCGGGAACTGATACGGACCGTAATTGTTGGAACAACGCGTGATAATGACAGGAAATTTATATGTTTTCCAATAAGATCGAACGAGCAGATCCGCTCCGGCCTTGGAGGCGGAGTACGGACTGTTGGGAGCCAGTGAAGTCTGTTCGGTAAAGGCGTTTTCTTCCGGTCCAAGCGAGCCGTAAACCTCGTCCGTGGAAACATGCACAAAACGTTTGAGCCCTAAACTGCGGGCCGTGTCCAGCAGTACCTGGGTTCCAAGAACATTAGTACGTACAAAGGCTTTGGGATCAGTTATCGAGCGGTCCACATGGCTTTCGGCGGCAAAATTAACGATGGCTTCAATTTCGTATTTCTCTAAAAGCCAGGCCACCAACTCGGCATTGGCAATATCTCCCTTGACGAAAACATATCGGGATTCGCCATAGTTCCTTTCCACGGCCTCCAAGTTCATGGGATTGCCAGCGTACGTCAACTTGTCGAGATTAACTACGAAAACATCAGGATCGGTCTCAAAAAGCAAATGTACGTAATTTGAGCCAATAAATCCGCTGCCACCAGTGACCAACAATCGCATCCTGCACACACCTCGTATAAATTTTTTTCCCGTCATATCCCGACGGCAAGGATCAGGTCAAATCCAATCAAGGCTTCGCAACACAGCTACGCCTGGCTTCATACTAAAGCTTTCAGGCGAGCATAAAAAATTAAAGCGGGTGCGAATCCATTCAATTGCATTTGCCGCATGGCCCGATCGACGTAATACCATTATGCCCTGTCAGCATCAATAAAAAGCACTGACGAATCAAGAAAGCGTTTATTTTTTATAAAAAGCTTAAATAAACATTAACATAGTAAAAACTGAAAGTATCGAAACAATCTCGGATCGCTGGACAAAAATTATCACCTTAGGATTCAGGAGTACTTTCACAAGTATTTTCAATATGTTTCCATGCAAACTGATTGCCGTAATTAAATTTTTTACTACTCTTCTTCATTCTTGAAAAATGAAAAAACCACGGTCGCAATCCGTTCTCCATTTTTTCAATCATGATTCTTCAAATAATCACAGAATCTATGTTTACATATGTACACTTGCAGGAATAATTTTATGATGGAAAATAAATTCAACAAAAATAAACAAAAAGGCAAAACCGCACTTTAAAAATACTGCACATGTAAAACATAGAGCAAATAGTCATCTATCAAATAACGAGAGCTGTCATTGAAATTGACAGAGGTATCCAGCATCTAAATGGATTCTTGAAAAAAATGAATTGGCGCACACATTGAAAGGATACTTTTAAGCAATACGAGATTAACATGATCAGGAGTCAAAACTGGAGGAAGATTCCCTGCAAACTTCAAGCAGATCTTGTTTCAGCGCCCACAGAACAACAGCCTGGGCTTGTTCCAGCAACATGCCTTTTGTTTCCATCAGTCTGCCACACAGCACACCGGCCTCACATTCCTTACGCGCCATGAACAAAACAAAACGGATTGTCTCCGCATCAAACAAATGCTGCAAGTCGTCATAATAAACCGGTTTGTCTTGCTTGCGGTAAATAGCCTGGCCGGTCTGACTCCAGCGGACGCGTAAAGAGTCCGAAAAACGGTTGGTGGGATAGGAGCCGAAAAGATTCGGATAATCCGGATCCAGCGGATGCTCAATGCTACGAAAAGTGTCTTCATTTACAGGCTGCAACCACAGCTCGTCCCATAACTCACAATAGAGTTCGATAATCTTTTGCCAAGAAAATTCTTCACAGATCAGCGCACGGGCGACCTGGCCCATCTGCTGACGCATTTCCGGATTGCGTCGCAGGGCGACCAGGGCCTGGGCCAGAGACGGAACATCCACCACAAGCTGCTGCGCCATGAGCAGATGCTGTTGGTTATCGTACAAAACCCCGGACTGTGCGTTGAAAAAAGCGCCCTTTTCCGGTCCCAGCGTTGGAATGAGCAGTCCGGTCTGACCATGAACCACCAGATCTCTGTAACCGTCAAAATCCGAGGCAACCACAGGCAGTCCGCATGCACCTGCTTCCAGCAAAGTCAGGCCAAAGGTCTCCTGAAGATTGTCCGAAGGCGATAAAAAAATATCCGCGGCAGCCAGCAAGGCCAACTTCTCCGTATCGGATGGATTATGCACAATACGCAATTCCAGGCCCAGATTAGAGGCCAGGGTCTGATACGTCTGCAACACTTCAAGATTTGAGGGACTGTCTTCCGCGGCTCCTGCCAGAACCAGACAATAATCATCCAGCGATTCCCCCGCACCCCGCATCCGTTGCATCGCCCGCAGAACAGGCACCACATCCAGCTTGGACATGTGAGACAGGCGCGCAAGCACCAGCAACATGACCCTTCCTTCAGCCATCTGCAGCTGTTGCCTGCAATGTCCGCGAAAATGACTGTCCGGCGGCACAAAAGTCTCCGTATCCACTCCCAGGGGGATGATTGGAACTTCCGGAGAAGAAAATCTTACAGGATCCAGATTGTACCCTTTGCGCAGCTGGTTAAAATACCCTTCCACCACGTTTTGAGCGGTACGCGATGTTGCCACAACGGCATCACGGGCAGTTCTTCCCTGCCAGAGATGGGCCATGAAATCCTTGGCAAAACGCGAGTAGGACAGCGAATGCGTTACACTGGTAATTGGGAAGAATTCCGCACTCAGCAAATTGCGCATTCTGGCTAGATGCGCAGGATAATTCATGCAATCCGAAAGGTGAAAGCAATGATAGCCCCCATGTTGGAGGGCCCTGGCCAGCATGGTCCTGGGAAACACCCCTATACGTTCTGCGGACAACATTGCGGGAAAATGTTCACTGCAGAACGCAAGAAGGTTGTCGCACTGCTCGGCTGAACCGAGAAAAAAATGATAGGCGGAAAACGGGTCTCTTCGCAGCAGCTCCTGCAAAAAACAACGATTGGCCACCGTACGTCCGACAACACGCCCGCCTACGCCTCCATCAAGGGATCCTTCAATAAAAGGATCAAGTGTTCCCCAAATCCGCGGATTTTTCATAAACCGAAAATGCTCATAACTTCCGCGTATTGTCAATTCAATGTTTGCAATACTCCCAGCTAAAAGCTCCGCTAGTCAAAATAGTGTCACTCTTGCCTACTGCAAAACATAACTCATTGATATTAAAACTTAAATTAATTTGGACTTTTTTTTGCATCGTTGGGGCAACCGGCAAAATTATCCGTAAGCCTAAAGGAGCACGACATTGATCCCTATGAAGACCTCCAACATTATGTGGGGCCTCGGACTGAACGAACAGGAGCTCGACCTCATTGAAGACGCAGCCGGGCGTAAGTTTGAACTGAAAAACTGGCCCGACACCAAGCTCCCTTCTATTACGCGCCTCGAGGAAGAATCCCCATTTCTGGTTTGGATACCATGGAGAACCTGGGAAAAGCTCGATATGAAGCGCAAAAAGGTCCTTCTTGCCACCAGCCTGCTCCATACTGTGCTCATACTAAATGAAGCGCATGAACTCCAGGAACTGGAGGAAGCCATAACCAGCGGCGTGACTGACGTCATCAAACATCCGCTGACAGCTGAGCAGGTTCGCGCAGTCGTGGACCGTGCGGACGAATCCCGGAACCTGTATTCCGACATTTACCGCATGACCCAGGAAATCTACCTGGAACGCGAATTGTTGGCTCGCAAAAACGAACAGCTCGCTTTTATCAACAAATTTTTGACACGGGCTTCTGAAACCCTCGTGCCTACAGAAATTCTTGAAAAAGCCAGAGAGGATCTGAACTTACTGATGCCGTTGCGTCTGCTGCACGCGGCTATCTGGCGGACCGATCCTGAAAAGGAAGAATTGCACGCGGAAATATTCGTATCAAAAACCATAGAAAGCGACATCAAAAACGAATGGATTAATTTCCTGATGGAAAAGGCTGCAACAATTGCCGAAACTCAGGTTTCCGACTACACGGTCCGTTTGCTTGATATCGACGAATCGCAGCTCGTACCTCCCAGCGCACCCGCTCAGGGACGCGTCATCGTCATGCCCATGAGTACGGGTGGCGAAAGCTTCGGATGCGTCGTAATGTTGACGGCGAAGCCTGTGATGCTCGGCCGCGACCAAGTTGATATCCTGCACGCAGTAGTCAAGCACCTTGGTCTGGCCCTGAAAAATGCTCTCGCGTACAATGAGGTCAAAAATCAGGCCGAGTTTGACGGACTTACCCGACTCCACAACCGTAAGCATTTTGATCTCAGACTGATTGAAGAGCTCAAAAGGCATCAAAGGTACAACCACAACATGAGCCTGCTGCTCATGGACATCGACCACTTCAAGCGTATCAACGATACGATGGGTCATCAGGCCGGCGATACGGTTTTGAAGGAACTCGGCGCCCTGCTGGTTAAAACTTTACGCAGTACGGACTATGCAGCGCGTTACGGTGGAGAAGAATTTATCGTGATTCTTCCGCAGACAGACGCAGCAAAAGCCTGGGCTCTGGCGGAACGATTGCGCCTGTTGATATCGCGCACCCAGTTTGGCGGCAAGGAAAATCCCATCAAAGTTACCGCGAGCATGGGTATATCCTCGCTACGGCCCGGCGCCCTTAAGCCTACTGCCGACCTGGTGAGAGATGCGGACAAGGCCCTGTATACGGCCAAGGCAAGTGGTAGAAACATGGTTGTTCTTTCGGGCTCCGACTTCGAAGCAAAGGCCCTGGCGCAATAATTTCGCAGCATGCAGCTTATGATGAATACCGGGCGAAAATGGTGCCAGCCATTTTCGCCCTTTTTTTCATCCAACCCCTGCAACTGCCTTATTTTGAAAGGAGGAAACCAGAGCCATGCCCAAAAGCAAAATTCGTTACAGCGTCATAACTCCCAGTCGCGGAGACCGTCCTAAGGCGTTGCAACAGGCTGTTGAAAGTGTGGAACAAGCTAGGACCGCCGCCGGGCTGACTGCCGATGAAATTGAACTGCTGGTGGGGTATGACGGTCCTGGAGCAATACATGTTCCATTACCTGAGTATGGTCGCTGCTATGATTTTCCTCCCGATGGCAATTACGGCAACGCAATACGCAATGCCATGTTAAAAGCATCCAGAGGGCACTTTGTACTTTTTGTCGATGACGACAACGCCCTTACACCGGAAGCTTTCCAGATTTACGGTGCCTTCCCCAAAGCGGAATTGATCATTGCCCGTATTGATACGAGCTGTACCTTGGATGTTCCTTTTCTGCCACGAATGGAACCTGGAAAAGAAGTAGTCCGCCAAACAAATATCGACCCGCTCTGCATTTGCGCAACACGGGATCTGGTTGTTATACGTTGCGGCGGATGGCGCTCTGAAGGAGCCTACGAGTCTGACTACTTAAATCTATTGCGTTATGCGCGCCGGGCAAAACCAATAGAAACAACTACAGGTGTTGTTGGACGATATGATGCGGGTATCGGCCTGGATGCCAGAGAACTTTCTCCACACCAAAAAAAACGTCTTGCTAGAGCCAATTCCAAATAACAAGCAATCTAATTTTTACTCATTACATTTATTTATTATACCAAAATTACTATTCTCCGTTAACTTAAGCAAGTAGCAGTACGCCATAATACAGTATTAAGTTTTCTATTGAATAGCTAAATTTTCATCTTCTTTCCTTAAGAGCCTTACAGGCTCACCAATCCAATTATCCTTTCCCATAATTTTAGTGACAACTAAAGAAATTCCATTGAATTTTTACCGGAACTGTAACCGCTCCCCCTACACCAGCGTCTACTAAAGTAAGTTGGTAGGGGAACTAAAGGTCTCTCTGATGGGGAGGGGTAAACTTTTTTACAGTTTGCCTTTCAGATAACAACGCCAGCAATAATGCCTTAAAATATTCTAAGAGGCCTCCCCGCCAACTTGCAAAAAAAAGCACTCCTGAAGAGCTGGACAGAGACTGGTGATTCTTATTTATAAGAATCCGGATTATTCTCTGGCAAATCCAGCCTGGAGATGAAAATACAAGCGGCGGAAACATAACGGCGCTTCAAAAATAGCCCGTAAAAGCAGGTCAGGTTGTAATTTTATAGAAAGCTCTTTGACTGAATACGCCGAAAAATAGTACCCTTTGGCATGTGAGAGGAGCTGACCTGCAGATATTCCACAAAGACGAACGGATTTTTAGTTAATGATGGATACGCCGCCGAACGATATTGAAATCGTTCAAAGTGTCTTAGCAGGTGATATTGAACAATTCGCTTTGCTGATTGCACGATACAAATCGGATGTTTTTGCTGTGATCCACGGGCATGTTCCCTATGATGCGGTTGAAGAATTGGCGCAGGAGACATTTGTTCGCTCTTTTGAAAAACTATATACATATAAGCAAGTTAAACCATTCAAAAACTGGTTGATAACAATTGCGGTGAGCAAGTGTATGGATTACTGGCGCAAATCGGCCCGATCACAGGAAGTATCTGCGAGTGCGCTTGGAAATGATGATCCAGAATGGTTTGACACTGTCACGCCCGTGTCGGATATTAATCCCTTTGAGGTTCACATGGAAGACCGGGAAAAACGAAAACTGATCGCTGAGGCACTTGATAATCTTTCACCAGAGGATAAAATTTTAATCGGTCTTATTTACAAAGATGAAATGACCCATGCGGAAATCGCCCAAATTCTGGGATGGAGCATCCCACGGGTCAAGGTCCGTGCCCATAGAGCACGGAACAAGCTTCGGCGTGTGCTAGCCGAAAGCAGCATTGTTCAGGAGGGGAACTATGTTCAGGGAGACTAAAGATGGAGTTCTGGAAAAGGAATTGCGGAACTTTTTCAAATCCAGCCCGATCCCTCAGGCTTCTGTGGGATTTGAGGTCGGCACCATGGCCATTATTCGGGCCTTGGGAGTCAGACAGGATGAAACCTATTTTTTAAAAAATGTGTTCACCAAACTCTGCGTGGCCAGTTGCGCAGCGGCTGCGGTGCTTTTCTGCCTCCTGCTGTTAGGGCAAAACTTCGATGCCAGCAATGTGTATGCGTATCTTAGCCTGGAGAGCACGTACAATTCCCTGTACGGCCTGATGTAATAAGGAATCATTATGGCTCTCAACTTTCGATCTAAACAGTGGCTGGCCGGAATAGTTCTTTTGCTTTGCGGTTTTATCGTGGGTGTTTTGACTTCACCTTTTGTAATGAAAAATCTGTTTCATCGTCCCGATATGCCTCCCCCACCTCCTCATGTGGTGGCGGAGCACATCATGGAAAGAATAACCGATGAATTGAGCTTGACTGACGAACAGGTCAAGCAGATCTGGCCATCCGTGGAACAGACCGCCAACAAGGTGGAAGCGCTACGGCAGACCATTGAACCTCAGATTCGGGAAATTTTAGATAACGACGCAAAAACAGTTGAACAATTCCTGACACCTGAACAAAAGAAACGCCATATGGAACTAATCAACAAGTTCAAGAAACGTCAGGAAGAGATGGAAAAAAGGCGTAAAAAACAGCAATAACTTTCTATCATAACATTACACGCTTTGCGTGATATAAAATAGTTCTCACGCTCAACCGCCCCCGGCTCTCCCCCCCGCTCACTCCCCAACCGGGGGCGGTCTTTTTCTTCAGGCACCTATTCCAGACGTTTCCCCTCTTGAATGACTCCAGATTTACGCCTCACACAGTTTCTACTCACTAATCCACGCTCACATCCTATTTAACGCAAAAAATGGACGATTCGATCCTTGTTCCTTTCTCAAACAAGCAACATAACATTGTATAATCACATCCTATTTTTACTATATTTTTTTAACAAAATTGATAAAAATAATATTCGTTTATACTTTTACAGTTTACTTTTTAAACTTCCTGCAACTACTAGTCGTCCAGAAAAAAACAATGATACATGTAATATGCTTACATAAATAATAATTCAATACGATACATTTACATGTACACATCATACGTCTGCAGCATAAAATCCAATTACTACAGACCATCTCTCCAATAATTACTTCACAGCTCTTTACTTAATTTACCACATCGTATATTGTTAGTTCCATGGCTATAAAATTACATACTAATGTACGACAGGAACAAATAATTGACGCATCTTTAAAAATCATCATTGACCATGGTGTCAATGCACTAACTGTACGAAATGTAGCTGCAGAAATTGGTGTTACTGCATCGTCATTGTATCGACACTACAAAAATAAAGCAGCTATAATGTCCGCACTTTTGGATCGTCTCTTTATAATGAGAGGGGATATTATTGCCCAAGCCTGTAAAAAATCAAATAACGCTTTGGAGATTCTGGAAGACATCTATCTTTCACATATTCTCCTTTTAAAACAGTACAAGGGTTTTGCGCTTATCTATTTTTCGGATTTCATCAATTTCGAACATCCTGAACTAGGGCAGCGTATGCGAAAAGAAATCGCAAAAGATAAAGTAAAGCTTGCTGAAATCATTGAAGCCGGCAAACGAAACGAACAGCTCGCAACCAATCTTGGCACAGAGCAGGTCATCATTTCGTTCATCTGTCTTTACATAATGCCGAGTATGCTAAAAAGCCGAGATCTGCACCAATTCGATCTTGAAGAACAAACAAAAGCCAATTGGACAATTTTTCGGAGTGCTTTGCTGGCGGATAAAAATTTTACGTAACAAAGAACATGCGTTCACAATACTATCGGTATGCCGATTAAAGGTCATCAACTGCCATTGAGAACCTTTAAAATACCATAAAAAAACACGGAGAGATGCCTATGGCCTGAAAATTCAGACGCGCTATTGTCCTGCCCCAGATAGCTTCGCAATAACTTCCTAACAATACAAATGGAGAGTGTTATGAGCAATTGGGAAGGTAAACTCAACATCAACAACGTCTTCGTCCTTCAACCTACTCGTCCTATTACGTATTTCGGCGTAGGCGCCATCCAGAAAGTAAATGAAATTCTGGAGGGTTTAGCAAGCAAAGGCCAGGGAAAAATTCTTGTTGTTACCGACAATATCGCATACAAGGCCAGCGGCGCATGGGATACGGTTGAACCTGCCCTGAACAAATACGCCACTGCCTGGAAGCACTATGACAAAGTCCGTCCCAACCCCACGTATGATAATTGCGAGGAAGCCGCTGCCGCGGGCCTCGAAATGGACGCAGACTTCATTCTGGCCATTGGTGGCGGAAGTTCCATGGATACGGCCAAAACCGCAGCCGTACTCATGAAACATCCTGGTAAAAAAGCTGTTGAATTCTACGAAAAAGGCGAACCCATCACCGCAGCCACTCCGCTTATCCTGATCAACACCTCCCATGGTACCGGATCCGAATGTGACGCCTTTGCAGTTGCCCAGTCCGACGGCGAAGACAAACCAGCCATCAACTCGCCGCATATTTACGCTACCTATACCATTGAAGATCCGGCCCTGACAGCAACCATGCCGGTGAAGCAGACCATCTCGACCTCCATTGACAGCCTGAACCACTCGCTCGAAGCCGCTACCACCATCTGCACCAACCCTTATTCCTATGCGCTGGCCAAACAGGCAATCAAACTTGTGGCTACCTATCTGCCCAAGGCCATTGTAGAGCCTGGCAACCTGACCGCCAGGTATTTTCTGATGTACGCTTCCGCTGTTGCAGGCATAAGTTTCGACCTGGGACTGCTGCACATCACCCACTCCATGGAACACGCCATGAGTACTCTCAATGCCGGGGTTACCCATGGCGACGGTTTGGGAATTCTCATGCCTGCCATGGTGAAAGAGATCTATCCCGCCGTTCCCGAGGCTGTTGCCGATGTGCTTGAGCCCATTGTTCCAGGTCTCAAGGGTATTCCTGCGGAAGCAAACGCCTGTGTCGCCGGCCTCAAAGAATGGTGTACCTCTGTTGGCCAGAAAACCGACATGTCTGATTACTTCACCAAAACCGACGTGCCTGAATTGGTCAAACTGACCATGAGCTCGTCTTTGTCCACTATTCTCCTGCCCCTGGCACCTATCCCGGTGAACGAAAAAGTGGTGGAGAGAATCTTCATGAACTCTTTGTAGCAGAAAACCAGGCGCACATCTGCTGCGTCTGATGTATTCCGGATCATCGTCCTATTCACGCCATAGCTACCGTCCGGGAAACCGGGCGGTAGCCTTTTTTTGTGCTGATGCGAATAGCTACAACTTTTACATACTCACAGAATACTTTTTCCCACGAGTCAAAATGCTTTTGACCGTCAAGACTGGACGCCTATATTCTCGGTATCTTGAATGACCATGCTGCCCTGAGATGACACTGCAAAATCATCTTCCATGGTGTCCACGCCTATGGATTCGAGATTGATTCCCTTGGTCTCAATTCCGAATTTTTTGGTGATGTACGCGCCGAGCAAGGAGGTGGCGGCAAGGAGGTAAAGCAGATTCTGCGTACCAATATCATTAAGAAAAATGGGAAAAAGAAAAGCCGTAAGCACTGCGCCGGCTTTGGCGAAAGACGCGGCGAACCCAGCTCCCAGCCCACGAATGTGAGTGGGGAAAACCTCCCCTGACAACAGATAGGTCATGGAATTTGGGCCCATATTCGTCATAAAATTGAAAAGCATAAAGCCGCCGAACAGAAGCAATAATTCATTAGTACCAGTAGCGCTTAACGATAGAGCCGCCAGAACCAGTCCCACCGCACAGCCGATAAACCCTATGAATTGCAATTTCAGGCGTCCGGCCTTGTCGGCCAGAGCAATGGCGGCAAAAATGCCGAACAGAAGCAGCACATCGACGAAAGCGGCGCCCTTTGCTGCCAGCATATCGTTGTTGATGATATCCATCAGGTTGTGCGCGTATTTGACTTCCGACCCTATAACCGCCCCCAGCACCGTTGGCGTAAATAAGCCGATGCCATAAGTGCCCAAATCCTGCAAAAACCAAGGAACCGCTGCAAAAATTGTTGCCCGGCGGTTCTGTTTATTGAAAAGCACGCCAAGATGCCGTTTGGGAGCCTCACAGTTCCCGTTTTCCTTATCGCGCGGATCCTTAAGGTACACGGATTGCGGATAAGCCGGGGTACGAGCCAGCAAACGGGCAAGGGCATCCTCAGCATCAGAAATGCGCCCGCGTGACACCAGCCAATGAGCGCTGTCCACAATGAACAGCCTGCCGACAATCACAAGAAGCGCCGGAACCACGGCAGTGGCATACATCCAACGCCAGGCTTCGACCTCCGGATTTTTATATAAGACCAGATAGCCTATGGCTGTGCCGACCAATGCGCCCACAGCCTGAAACCCGAAAGCCCCCAATACGAGTTTGCCCCGGTCCTTTGAGGGGATGCTTTCGGAAATGACCATGTGCGCGGTTGGATAATCGCAGCCAAGGGCCAGGCCCATACCAAACAGAAACACCAACAACAGAACATAATTAGGGCTGAAAACCAACAGTCCGAGGAATAACGCGAAAATCCCCATTTCCAGCACAAACATCCGTTTTCTGCCGCAGCAATCGGAAAGTCCGCCGAGTGCCGTTGCCCCTATCAGTATCCCCAGCAGCGGTGCAGCTCCCACAGCGCCCTTTTCCATGGCGCTCAATCCGAATTCCTTGACGATCAAAGGAAGCGCCACACCCGTCATAAAGATCACAAGACCTTCAAAAAACTTTCCAGCCGTGGCCAGCCACCAGATCCGCCACTGCATTCGCGTCATCGGTACGCCGGGAGCATTCGTGCCATCACTCCAGCAAGGGGTTTCATCCAGGTACTCCTGTACGGTCTTCTTTGCATCCGGCGTATTGCATGTGTCTTTGGTCACAGGTTCATTCATCGGTTTTCTCCAGGCAGAGACCAGCTATGTTTGTTTTATGGAATAAATTATTTCTTACCCTGAGATGCCCCAAAGATGACGGACACCTGCTGAGAGGTTAAGGTTCGCTCATGCAGGAGGAACGCATGGGAAAGACCAAATCGTACTCGAAGGAATTTAAGCTCTCAGCGGCCAAGCTGGTGACAGATCTTGGCTATTCTTACAAGGAAGCTGCCAGCCAGCTCGGTTGCAGCTCCTGGTCCATCAGACAGTGGGTCATCAAGTTACGGGAAATCGGTGAATTGCCACCGGTCAATGAAACGGCCACTTCTGCTCAAGAGCTCAAAAAGCTCAGGGATGAAAACGCACAGTTACGAATTGAGAACGAAATATTAAAAAAGGCAGCGGCGTACTTTGCCAAGCAGTCCCTGTAAGGTACGCCTGGATTGATGCTCATAAGGGACTTTTTAAATTGAAAGATCTGTGTCGAATGCTTTCCGTGAGTCGGAGTGGTTACTACGAATGGCGTGTACGTATGCCGAGTCGGCAACAACAGCGCCATGAAGCAATAAGCCAGGCAGCCCGGTCGTTTCACGAGGAAAGTAGGGGTATTTATGGATATCGTAAGGTCCATAGGGATCTCAACGAGAATGGAGTGACTTGCTGCCGTGAAACAGTGCGTAATGTATTGGCGGAACAGGGACTCCGTTCCAATATTCGACGTAAGCATCGATATCCTAAAGCGGCTACTCACGAGCCTGTGGCTGAAAATGTATTGTCACGCGTTTTTACGGCAAGCGCCCCGAATCAAAAGTGGGCTGGAGATATAACATATATCCCAACGGTTGAGGGTTGGCTTTATTTAGCTGTGATTTTAGATATATTTTCCAGAAAAATAGTAGGTTGGGCCATGTCGCATCGCGTCGACAGCAGACTCGCTTGCCGTGCCCTGCAGATGGCACTTGAAACTAGAAGGCCACAAATCGGCGTACTTCACCATAGCGACCAAGGCAGTCAGTATACAAGTGATATTTATCTAAAATTATTGGCAAAAAATGGGATGGAATGCAGTCTGAGTCGTCGAGGCAATTGCTGGGACAATGCCGTCGTCGAGAGCTTTTTCGGTAAACTTAAGAGCGAGTGGATTCGCTTTAAGACCTACAAAAGCAGAGCACAGGCACAACAGGATATCTTTATTTACCTGGAAATATTTTATAACAGGCAAAGGCGACACGCATTTCTGGACTACATGAGTCCGGAGGCGTTTGAGGAAAGCTACCATAAAAACATCAAGGAAGCGGCCTAACCTCACGTGGCGTGTCCGTCATCTTTGGGGCATCTCACCCGGCAGTTTTACTCCCATGAGGTTACAACGACTTTACAGCATCCCATTAATCAAGCAACAATACCCAGTTGAGAGTAGAAAAATTACGCCCTAGTCCCTGCCGTGTACACCCCGACTTCTCGGGCTTGCCCTGCACAAGGTACGGGATGCATTGACATGATTACCACCAAACCTTAGCTTTTCAGATTATATTGATATTCCAGAAAACAGTCTGCTATAGTTGAAAAAAAGCCACCAAAGAGAAGGAGTCACCGATGTCCATGTCCGGCGACAAACGACATAAAAGTTTTTCCGAAGAAGAGTGGGACGACTTTCGCGCCTACCAGAAATCAAAAAAGAGAAAGGGCCAGCTGATAGTGGCGTGTGTAGCCATTGTGCTGATTATTGTCGTTTTTTCGCAGGTAAAACTGAATAAGCTGATGTTCTGGACCGATGCGGCCAACAGAGACGGTGAAATCGTCCACGAACTGATAGGAGTCAAGGGGTCCGGTTTCGGGGCCACGAGCCAGGCGCAGGAGCTTTACGATTTGATCCTTATAAATCCGAACAAGGAAAGTTACGTCATTAAATTTGCGACAAAAGAAGACTTCATTACACTGACTGCGGACTTCGGCAAGGATATTTTGTCGCGCAAACGCGTACGCGCAGGAGGAAGCGGCACCATCGAACACTGGGACGGTTTCCTCATGGACAGAATCAAGGCTGCCATTTCCGGCGGCAGCCTCAACGATACGCCCCAAGGAAAACTGTTCGGCTCTATGGAAAAACTTTGAACGCTTTCAGGAAACTTTCGGAGCCTGCCATCAATCCTGCAGCAACTCCTGCAAAGCCCGTTTGATTCCGGATTGATCAATGCCGATCTGTTCGCGCAGCTTTTTTTGCGCGCCATGCTCCACAAACGCATCCGGTACGCCCAGCCTTTTGATCTTCTTGGGTCCCGACGTATATAGCAACCCGCCATCGCAGAGAGCTTCGAGCACTGCCGAGGAAAAACCGCCGGAGATAACGTTCTCCTCCACCAGCATCACCCGTTTTGCCTCGGCGGCAAGCTGGAGCATCTCCTGGGGCAGCGGCTTAACGGAACGCGCATTGTAGACAGCCACAGACGCGCCGCTTTCTTTTTCAAGGTCTTCCGCCGCTTCCAGCGAGGGATAAACCCGGCTGCCGACTGCCAGAACCAGAGCGTCCGTGCCCTCACGCAGCAGCTCGCCCGAGCCGACTTCCACGGCGCTGGGAGCATCCTGCAAAGGTGCACCGACCCCCACTCCGCGCGGATAACGAATTGCCAACGGTCCGTCATAGGCCATGGCCGTCACCAGCAAACGCTGCAACTCTGCCTCATCCTTAGGCGCCATCACCGCCATGTTGGGAATATGCCGCAGGTAGGAAAAATCAAACACGCCATGATGGGTGGCGCCGTCTTCGCCCACCAGGCCGCCGCGATCCAGACAGAACGTCACGTTCAGATTCTGCAGGCAGACATCATGCAGAATCTGGTCGTAGGACCGCTGCAAAAAGGTCGAGTAAATGGCAACCACGGGTTTGAATCCTTTGACGGCGAGGCCCGCGGCAAAGGTCACGGCATGCTGTTCGCAGATGCCCACGTCCACAAATCGGTCGGGAAAACGTTCGGCAAACTTGGCCAGCCCGGTCCCCTCCGGCATGGCCGCCGTGATAGCGACAATCCGCGGGTCTTCCTCGGCCAGCTTGCTGAGGGTGCTGCCGAATACCTCCGTATAACTGGGTAAAACCACTTGCCCGGCGCTGGAATACTTTTTCGCTTTCCCGGTTTCCGGCTCAAACGACCCCACACCGTGAAAATAAGTGGGATTGTTCTCCGCAGGAGCGTAGCCTTTGCCCTTTTTGGTCATCACATGCACCAGTACAGGGCCTTCAAGCTCGCGTACCATGCCGAACACTTCCAGCAACTTTTCCAGGTCGTGTCCGTCGATGGGGCCGATATAGTTGAACCGCAAGGCCTCGAAAAGCATGCCGGGCGTGAACAAGCCCTTGAGCGAGCCCTCGCTCTTACGCAGGTAGTCCACAAGATCGGGTCCGTAGGTAGGAATTTGACGAACCCAGTTCTCGGTTTCCTTTTTCAGTTTCAACAACCAGCGTTTGGAAAGATTACGCGATAAAAATGAGGACAGGGCTCCGACATTGCGCGAGATGGACATCTCATTGTCATTGAGCACAACAATGCAGTCGCGGCCCATGTGTCCGGCCTGATTCAAGCCCTCGAAAGCAAGGCCGGCCGTCATGGAGCCGTCGCCGATGATGGCCACAACCTTTTCACCGCTTTTGGCCAGGTCGCGCCCCATGGCCATGCCCAGTGCCGCGGAAATGGATGTGGACGAATGGCCGACGCCGAAATGATCGTACGGGCTTTCCGCACGGCGTGGGAAACCGCTGATGCCACCGAACGTACGCAAGGTTGAAAAACTATCTCTGCGGCCGGTTAAAATCTTGTAAGCATAGGCCTGATGGCCGACATCCCAGATAATATTGTCCTTGCCCGGGTCAAATTTGTTGAGCAGAGCCAGGGTCAGTTCGACGACTCCTAAAGAAGGTGCCAAATGGCCACCGTTGACGGAAACGGTAGTAATAATCTGGCGCCGCAGCTCACCGGCCAGATGTTGCAGCTCATCCAATTCGCATTTGGTTACTGCGACAGGTGAATCCATTTTTGATAGCACCGAACATGTTTCGGCCGTGTCTTGAGTCATTTCTCTTCCCGGCGTTCGTATTTCTACGGTTTGGAGCATCGTAACCCTGTACAGATTTGGAGGCTCTTATGCATCTTCTTGAAACAATTCGAATGGGCGAGTCTCTTATTCAGTCAAACTGAATGTCAAAAACGAGTTTTGTTTCAAGATAAAAATGCGCTAGTTACCAGCTTACTGCGCGCGCTGGACAATGTATTTGGCAAGACTTCCCAAAAACGCTGCGGTTTCCCCCTCATAGGGTTGCAACATCTGCAACGCTTCAGCAACGCATTCCTCGGCCAGCTCCCTGCTTCTTTCCAGGCCGAGCAAGGAAGGGTAGGTCACCTTGCCCTGCTCGCGGTCACTGCCCACAGGTTTTCCCAAAGTCTTTTCATCGCCGATCTCATCAAGAATATCATCCACGATCTGAAAGGCAACCCCAATGGCTTTTCCATAGGCCTCGATACGTTCCAGATCCTCTGCGGCAGCTCCAGCCAGCAGGGCGCCGCTCAGACAGGATGCCAGAATCAAGGCTCCGGTCTTACGCGCGTGCATGTTGCGCAGCGCGGCAAGATCAATATTTGCCTGCCCTGTAAAAGCCATATCAAGAGCCTGGCCACCTACCATGCCCGCGGACCCGGCCTTACGCGCGAGAAGCGCCATGGCGGCCAGTACGCGCTCCGCCGGCACCTCTGGCGCGGCTTCACTCATCAATACGAAAGATTCTGTCAGCAGTCCGTCGCCGGCCAGTATGGCCAGGGCTTCACCGAATTTTTTATGGTTGGAGGGCTTGCCCCGGCGCAGGTCATCATCATCCATGGCCGGAAGATCGTCGTGAATCAGCGAATAAGTGTGAATGCATTCAATGGCGCAGGCAAAAGGCATGATTTTCTCGGTCTCAAGACCGAAAAGCTCCGCGCATGTCAGGCATAATACGGGTCTGAGCCGTTTTCCGCCGGCATCCAGACTGTATTGCATGGCTTCCAGCAATCCTTCCGGGATGTCCCTGTTCTGCAGGCAGGCGGACAAAAAGGCCTCCACCTGTTTGGCATGCTGCCGCAACACGGCCTTTACCAGCGCCGCTTCCTCACCATGATTATTCGCCCCCATCGGCTTCCTCCATTGGCTCGGGGTCCGCTTCCTGCGCGTATTCCTGAAAAACCCCTTCACTATATACTGTAATTTCGTGTTTGGCTTCCTGCAATTCCTTGCGGCACGAGCGTACGAGCTGCAATCCTTCCTTATAGAGCTTCATACCTTTTTCCAGCGTGCTGTCGCCCTGCTCCAGCGTTTCCACAATGGCTTGCAGCCGCTCCATCCGCCCCTCGAAATCCCGCACAGGGGTTTCCGCGGGCAACGTATTCTGTTTCTGTTTGGTCATAGCGCCACCCCTATCCGTCTGTTCCGCAGCCGTTTGCCGTTATTGCGTTTCAGCAACTGGCCTACCACTCTGAGGCCAAAAAGCAAGCATGACGGAACGCGCTTGTTAAAAAATATCGCTACTCTGTATCGCTGCCGCCGGACTTTCGCTCGGGATGGCTCGCAGTGACTTCGGCCTCAACCCTGCCATGCGCCAGACGGATATCCAGCGTATCTCCCGACATCACCTCTGCGGCATCCCGCAAAATACCGCCATTCTTGCGACGAACCAGGCTGTATCCGCGTTCCAGAGGCAGCATCGGATCAAGAGACTCCAGCTTGAGGGCAGCATGTTCGAGCTCCTGCGTTCGTTCAGCCAGAAAACGTTCTCCCACATGGCGTATGCGACCGGAAAGCAGCTCCAGCTTCATAGACTGTTCCTGGACAACCTCGGGCCCGAAACTGCGCATCAGTCGCTCTTCAAGGCGCTCCAGTTGCAGCATCCTTCCTGTAAAATACGCTTTGGCCGCACGCTCCAGCCGCGGAGCCAGATCCTGCGTACGCTCTATGGCTCTGTCCAGCCGCCCTTTTGGCGAAAGCAAAGACAAGGCTTTCTGCAACGAATCCAACTCGCGCTCAGTGCCCATAAGCCAGCGTTTCCAGGCCGTACGCAGGGCCATCTCAGCCGTGTCCACATCCTGGGCCATACGCTGCCGTTCCGGCCAGAGCAGCTGTGCCGCATGACTGGGCGTGGCCGCGCGCATGTCGGCGACCATATCGGCGATGCTGACGTCCACCTCGTGCCCGATGCCCGCAACCACGGGAATGGGCGCGTCAAACACGGCCTGAGCCACGGGCTCCGTATTGAATGCCCATAAATCTTCCAGAGATCCCCCGCCCCGGATCAAAACCAGCACCTGAGCCCAGTTGTCTCTGAAGGCCAGCTGCATGGCCCGGCGTATGGACTCCGGCGCTTCGTTGCCCTGCACCAGAGACGGATAAAGCCGGATTTCGCTTCGCAGCCCGCGCGAACGGGCAATCTTGATAAAATCGTGGATGGCCGCGCCTGTCGCTGCGGTGACCACGGCAACCCGCCGGATCTGCTTGGGCAACGGGCGCTTGCGCTGCATGTCGAAATAGCCTTTCTCGGCCAGCGCCTTTTTGAGCGCCTCGAACTCGAGATACAGCCGCCCCAGCCCGACGTCCTGAACCAGCTGGGCAATAAGCTGATAACTGCCCCGCGGCGGATAAACCGTCAGACTGCCGCCGCACAAAATCTCCTGCCCGTTTTCCAGGGTCCGGGCCAGCCGCTCTGTACCGCTCTCCACGCCGCCGCCAAAGACTTCGCCTGTCAGCGGATCATGTCCGCCCGCACCCCCGCGCTGGCTGCCCTTGAACCAGACAATGTTCAGGCAAGCTTCCTCATCCTTGAGCGTAAAATAAATATGCCCGGAGGACGGGCGCGCCAGATTGGATACCTGACCGCGCACCCAGACAAAAGGAAAACTTTCCTCGAATCTGGATTTGATCAGCGCGGTCAGTTCACCGACAGAATAGATATCCGGCATGCTTTCTCTTTTTCACAACAAACAACAACTGAACAACAGCTGCCCTGCTCGTCTTGCCGACAGCCGTTTTACAAATTCCAGCCCGCACGCACCTGCTCGCGCCAGGCGGTAAAAGCGGTCTGGAAATCCTCCGCGGGCAGTTCGACCCGCTCTCCGGTACGGCGGTCCTTGGCCTCCACGATTCCTCTGGCCAGAGCTTTACCACCCACCACAAGCTGTATGGGCAGGCCGATCAGATCAGCGTCTTTGAACTTGACGCCGGGACGTTCGTTGCGGTCGTCCAGCAGCACTTCAATGCCCTGGGCATTGAGCCAGGCGTAGATCTCTTCCGCTTTGGCGTTGCAGTCATCGTCTTTGACGCCCAGGTTGCAGAGCAACACTTCGTATGGCGCCAAAGGAGGCGGAAAGACAATGCCCGAGTCGTCGTTGTTCTGCTCAATGCAAGCAGCCACGATGCGCGAGACGCCGATGCCGTAACAGCCCATGACCATATGCTGGTCCTTGCCGTTTTCATCCAGAAACGTGGCGTTCATGGCCTTGGAATACTTCAGGCCGAGCTTGAATACGTGTCCGACTTCAATGCCCTTGGTCAGCTCGAGCTTACCGGAGCAACGCGGGCAGGGATCGCTTTCGGTGACTGTCCGCAAATCCGCGTATGTTTCAATGGAGGCGTCGCGCTTGAGATCCACATGGACATGATGCGCGTCGCCCTGGTTGGCGCCGGTAACCCAGTCCGTGCCCTGGAGCAGCTCATTGTCCGCGACGATCTGCTTAACCTCAAGCCCCACCGGGCCGGCGAAACCAACCGGAGCCTTGCTCCAGGCAATCACCTGTTCGGGGGAAGCCAGGTTCAGGTAGGTGGCGTTCAGATGATTCTTCAGTTTGATTTCATTGAGTTCGCGGTCTCCGCGTACGAGGGCTGCCACTGCTTCGCCATCCGCGTCGTACAGCAGCGTCTTGACTATTTTTTCCGGTCCCAGTTTCAGGAAAGCGCAGACTTCTTCCACGGTATGCGTATCAGGAGTGGATACCGTTTCCAAAGCCGGACATTCGGGCAGCGAAGCGGATGCAGCGGCAAGCTTTACTTCCGCCTTTTCCAGGTTGGCCGCGTATTCGCATGCGGTGCAGGCGGCAATGGTGTCTTCGCCTGTGGAGGCAAGCACCATGAATTCGTGCGAAAAACTGCCGCCGATGGCGCCGGAATCTGCTTCAACAGCCCGGAAACGCAATCCCATCCGCTGGAAGGCACGCGTATAGGCATTGAACATGGCCTTGTAGCTCTCGTTCGCGCCTTCTTCGTCCTTGTCAAAAGAATAGCCGTCCTTCATCACGAATTCCCGGCCACGCATCAGACCGAAGCGCGGGCGCACTTCATCTCGAAATTTGGTCTGAATCTGATACAGATTCAGGGGCAGCTGGCGGTAGGAACGGACTTCACCGCGCAGCAGATCGGTGATGACCTCCTCATGGGTGGGGCCCAGACAGCCTTCGCGATCATGGCGATCCTTGAGGCGCAGCAATTCCTTGCCGTAAAAATCCCAGCGCCCGGATTCTTTCCAGAGATCCGCGGGCTGCACCATGGGCATGTGCACTTCCAGCGCTCCGGCATTGTCCATTTCCTCGCGCAGAATCGCCGCAACCTTGTTCAGGGCGCGATAGCCCAGGGGCAGATAAGTGTATACCCCTGACGTCAGCCGACGGATCATGCCGGCGCGGATAAGCAGCTTATGGCTGATAACTTCCGCATCAGCCGGGGCTTCCTTGAGAGTTGGTACGTAATAGCGACTCCAACGCATCAGCCTTTTCTCCTTTGCTCCAAAAAAGACTCAATTTCTTCCATGAAGGCGGGCAGCAGATTGTCCCGGCCTTTGACTTTTTTTATCACTTCGCCCTTGCGAAAAATAATTCCCAGATCCCGGCCGCCCGCGATGCCGATATCCGCTTCGCGCGCCTCGCCCGGACCGTTGACCACGCACCCCATTACGGCCACGGTGAAAACCTCATCCACCGTACGCAGCCGCTCTTCAACCTGCTCGGCCAGAGGGATCAAATCTATTTCCGTCCGGCCGCAGGTCGGACAGGAAACAATCTCCGGACCGCGCGCGCCAAGCCCCAGGGAGCGCAATATCTCCCAGGCAACTCCCGGCTCGGCCACAGGGTCGTGGGTAAGAGAAACCCGTAACGTATCGCCGATACCTTCGTAAAGCAGCACCCCCAACCCTACAGCGGATTTGATCGAACCGCGCAGCAGGGTTCCGGCTTCTGTTACGCCGATATGCAGCGGATAGTCGCAGCGTGTTGCCAACAACTTATAGGCCGCGATGGTATCCCGTACGGAGGAGGATTTAAGGGAAATCTTGGTTTCATAAAAACCGCGTTTTTCCAGCATGGCCACATGGGCGAGCGCGCTTTCCACCATGGCCTCCGGCGTGGGGCCGCCGAATTGCTGCAGCAGCTTTTTTTCCACCGATCCGGAATTCACACCGACGCGTATGGCCGCGCCATGGGCCTTGGCGGCGGAAACCACCGCATCCACGGGTCCTTCCCCGCCGATGTTGCCCGGATTGATCCGGAGCCCTTCGAACCCGGCCTCCAGAGCCCTGACGGCCAGGCGATGGTCAAAATGGATGTCGGCAATCAACGGCACTGGTGACGCATCCCGGATGGCCCTCAAGGCCTCCGCCGCCTCTTCGTTGAGTACGGCAAGGCGTACGATGCCGCAACCAGCAGCGGCCAGCGCCCGGATCTGACTCGTTGTGGCGTCGATATCGCGCGTATCCGTATTGGTCATGCTCTGCACAACAACGGGTGCATCACCACCGATAAGAACGTTTCCGACATGAATTTGCCGGGTATTTCTACGCGTGGGTTGTTCTCTGTTCACCGTTTCCTCGTTCTATTCTCAATCGCGAATGGTTTTCATTACGCCAAAAGTGTTCCGAAGCCAACAAAGTGCTGCCCCGGAACAATACGAACCGCCCTTTGCCGGATTTAACCGCACAAGGGGTAAATACTGCATTTAGAGGGGAATCCTTCCTGAAAAAAGCACCCCGGGCAACTGGCCCGAAAAAGATTTTAGCGAACCCTGGTGGCAAAACACAGCGGCACGCCGTCCAGTTCCACCGTATACACGTTTTTTTGGTCCGCCCGCAGTTCTTCTATTACGTTGGGGTACAAAAACCTGTTCAAGGTAATAATGTATTTTACCTGCGGATCATCCGGTGAATCCGTAAAATCAATATCGGGAAATCGCCGGACATATTCCCGGACAATCTGGCCGCCAAACTCTTCTATGGGAGCAAACACCCGAATTTTTTCTCCGGGACCTTTCTGCGTGCGAACCCAATCGACAGCTTCTTTGTAGCTCACCCCCCAGTAATCGTGATCATATTTTTTTACCGCCACAGGGTACGCTCCTGCCAGCGGATTGAAATACAATGCTTCGTAGGGATGATGCTTCAGGGCGAACCACGCACCGTGGCTCAAAGACAACACCAAGAAAAAAGCCGGGATGCATTTTTGCCAGGACCGGGGGCACACCCCGAAAAAACGATTCCAGCCGCCGGCAGCCAGTACCACCAGCGCAGGGTAAATAAACAGCGTATGGCGGATTCCTCCATACAGTACGGCACCCTTGATAGCTATATAAGCCAGGGGGAAAAAACCCGCAAAAGCCAGGCAGACAAACTTTCTCCAGTCCTTGCGATTGAGCAGAAAAATAGTTGCCAGAAGCAATCCACCGAGCATGGCCAGGGGCATGGTCATGGCATGCATCTGTACGCCATAGCGTGCGGGAAGATCCGTGCTCTGGTACGTCTCGCCATCAAACAAGACTATGCCGGTCCAAGGATACTGGCTGACGGTCCGGAGAGCTTCCAGCGGATAGACGAAGGGATTACGCAAGGCCCAGGGCCAGAACAGAGTCCCGAGAACCAATGCCGCAATGCAGCCGGCAGCCAGGGCACAGCAGAAAAACACAAAGAAGCGGGGATTCTTCCACAATCTGTCCCGAACGGCCAGCAATACGAAATAAAGCCCCCCATAGGCGATAAGCAACACCCCCCCGGCACGGATATTCAGACAACTGGCAACGGCGATGATCATCACCAGGGCCGAACGCCAGGTCACATAGTGAAACTCCGTACGCGCCAGAGAAAAAGACCACAGTGCGAAAGCCACGGTTGCAGCAAACGGAATATCCTTGGGGTTGTTCATGCTGTGGCCGAAATAGCGCGGGGAAAGCACCAAAATGAGAACAGCCAGAACGCCGCCCCACGAGCCGAACAGCCGCCGCGCCAGCAGGCCGGAGAACAGCAGCCCGCCCCACCCCCAGACGCTGGTCATCAGATGGCGTGCGTCGTACGAATTCAAAAAAGGGGTAATTTTTTGAAAAAGCGCACAAACCAGATCAAACAGGCCGCCGTTGAGATAGTTGAGATACAGACTGTAGCTGCCGGTATCCCGCCCGCCGGAGGTAAAAAAATCCAGAACCAGCCTGCCGTACATCTGATGGTCTGGCTCGTCCCAGGTAATCCCGAAATCAAATGAAAGCAGCGCCATCGCTGGCAGAAGCACAGCCAGCAACAGGAAAAACACCGCATCGGGCCAGCGTCCGGCGCCTGAAGAGGAAGTAACGGATAATTCGGCCTGTTTCATTTACTAAACAAAACGAAATTTTATGACCTGAAAAAAAGATTTTGCAGCATTCTTAAACAATTTCAATCCAAACAAAGATGGTTTTCCGGTTTTGCGACTCTCGAATGGAACCAGAGTTTCATAAACCCGCATCTTTTCCCTGACCGCCATGCCGGTGATGATCACGTTTGGAGCAAACGTATCCGCTGGGATACGTCCGAAAAGAGGTGCAAACCTGGACGTACGCATCAGACGATAGGGAGAATTGACATCTGCGACCCCTGCTCCATAACAGATCCGTACCACCAGCTTTGAAACCAGGGTGATGGCTTTTCTAGCCTGGCTGCCGGAACGATTTTTCCTGCCGCCTATCAGAAAATCATACTCCTGGCGGCGCTGCCAGAGTTCCGGGAAACGATCAGGGCCGATTTCATTGTCCGAATCCATCTGAAAAAGCCATTCGGCGTCCCCGCTGTCCCTATATCCCTGCAAAATAGTTGGCCCGTGGCCGCTGTTGGGCTTGTCGATGACCGCTATGCAGGAATGCTCATTTGCCGCGGCCTGAATCTCCTGCAACGAAGCATCCCGCGAACCATCGTTATACACACGGATAACGTACGACATTCCCAGCGAGTCCAGCAGCCGGGTCCAAAGGTCCAAAACACTACGAATCACCTCAGATTCGTTATAAACGGGGATAATAACGGCCAGCTCATAGGTATACTGCATATATTTTCCAGAATTTTATGGATTGACTCAGGGAATGAAGCTCTCTTTAGCCGCTGCAAAGTCAAAATGCAATCCGGACAGCACGCTATGGGCGACCTAAAAAAGCTTTTGCCTGATCCAGCATTTTCTCAGGTAAAAAAGGACCATCCTGGGTGAACCAGACAACGTCCGGAGTCTTGCGGAACCAGGTCAGCTGCCGTTTGGCATAGGCGCGCGTGTTTCGCAACCACAAGGCCTTGGCCTCATCCAGAGTAAGACGTCCTTCCAGAAACCCGAGCAGTTCCGCGCATCCTATCCCGGACCAACCCGGAGCTGCGGGGTCCGAACACTTGTCATAAGCCGTACGGGCTTCTTCCAGGGCGCCAGCCTCGAGCATGGCATCTATACGCCTGGCCAGCAACGGTTCCAAGGCTGGAAGTTCGGCCCATACGCCCAAAAGCAGCGCACTGTAGTCGGAAGCAGGCTCCTGCTGGCCATGATACCAGGAAAGAGGTTTGCCGGTCGCTTCAAAGACCTCCAGGCCACGCAGCGTACGCTGTTTGTCGTTGGGATGAATACGGGCGGCGAGCATAGGATCCGCCGCTTGCAAACGCGCGTATAACGCGTCGAGACCTTCCTGTTCCAATTGCTGTTCCAGTCGTTTTGTCACCGCGAGGGGGATGTCGGGCACCTCGGCCAGTCCTTCGAGCAGAGCCCGCAGATAAAGGCCCGTACCGCCGACAAGAATCGGTGTCTTGCCCCGGTCATGAATATCCTGGATGACGGGACGGCATTTGCGGACATGGGCTCCGGCGGTCAGCTTCTGATCCGTGGGCAGAAAACCATACAACCAGTGCGGACAGACTGCCAGCTCTTCGGGGGTAGGTTGTGCGGTGATACGGGGAAAATCACTGTAAACCTGGCGAGAGTCGAAATTGACGACCTCGCCAGGCAGATTACGGGCAAGATGCAGCGCGGCCCTGGTTTTTCCCGCCCCGGTGGGGCCAAGCAGGACTACGCACGGGATTTTTAAGCTCACGCTTTGCTGTCCTTGACTTCATCATCCGAATGCTGTCCGTATTTTTCCATCATCTTGAAATAGACCACGTCCGGCACCACGCCACGGATGTCTCCGCCGAAACGAGCGGCTTCCTTGACGATGGTTGAGCTGATGTACAGCCAGCGGTAGTCCGTCATAAGAAACACAGTCTGGATGCCCCGGTTCAGCCGACGGTTCATCAAGGCCATCTGAAATTCGTATTCAAAATCCGAAACAGCCCGCAACCCCCTGAGAATGGCGTTGCAGCCTCTGTCTTCGACATACTTCACCAGCAGCCCGTAAAAGGGTTCCACAGTGATGCGCGGCTCGTCCTTGAAAATTTCCTGGGCCAGCCCCACCCGTTCTTCCAGAGTGAACAACGGATTTTTCGCACTATTCTTCGCGACAGCGACAATTATATGATCAAAAAGATCCAGCCCGCGTTTGATCAGGCTCATATGACCAAAGGTCATGGGATCGAAAGTTCCAGGGTAAATAGCGGTGTGATTGTTCATGTCCATATTGCAAGCGTTGTTTGGCCGAAGGAGCGCTGTTTCACAAGCTCCAGCCCGGCTCCAAGTTCACGGCTCGAGGGGTCTATGCCGGCCTCGATCTCTGCCAGAAGAAATCCATCAGACTTCAGCCAGTCCGAAGCGACCAGGCGTTCGAGGCTGGGCCAAAGCAATCCTTTGCCATAGGGAGGATCCACAAAAACGACTTCAAAGGAGCGTTTCGGCGGATTGCGCAGCACGTCCAGCACATCGGCCGTCATCACGACGCAGCGGGCGCTTTCAATGCCCAAAGCCAGTGCATTTTCCCGAATCAGAGCGGCTGCGCTCTTATTTTTTTCTATCAAAACGGCCTCGGCAGCTCCCCTCGAAAGGGACTCAAAAGCCAGGCTGCCGCTGCCGGCGAAACAATCCAGCACGTGGGCGTTTTCCCAGTCCAGTCCACGAGCGTCGAGCATGGAAAAAATGGCCTGCCTGATTTTCGAAGTGGCAGGACGGTAGCCCGGACCTTTGCCAGTTTTCAACTCGCGCCCCCTGTACTCTCCTCCGGTGATGCGCATGGCTACAACTCGGAAATCAGTTCGCTGAATTCTTTGTTTATTTCCAAAATACGCAGCCTGAGGTCGCTTTGCAGTTCATAAGGGCGCTCGGAAACCTTGGGAATCCGCTTGCGCAGCTCGGCGAGTTTTCCTTCGGCTTCGGCAAGAACGAAATCCCAATCGATCTGAGGCCGGGCCAGGGCCTCGTCGACAACAACTTCGGGTTCCTTGCCGGGTTCGAGAAAGCATTCTTCGTGCATGGAAGGAATATGCGTCTTGAAACCGTACTGTTCCTCAATCAATTTAGCCAGCGTCTGTTGCGCCTTAAGTTCGCCATGCACCAGAAAAATTCTCATGCCGTTTTTCTTGAACGCGCTGAGCCACTGCAGAATCTGACTTTGTCCGGCATGGGCGGAAAACCCGTTGATAGTGAAAATCTTGGCGTTGACGGCCACGGTTTCCCCCAGAATGCGGATTTTTTCCACTCCGTCCACCAACCGGCGGCCCGGCGTCCCCTTGGCCTGGTAGCCGACAAAAACAATACTGGCGCCCGTACGCCAGAGATTATGCCTCAGGTGGTGCTTGATACGGCCCGCATTGCACATGCCGCTGGCGGATATCACCACTGCCGGGCCGGGAGTGGTGTTGATGGCCTGGGACTGTTCGGTCCGCAGAGTAAAACGCAGGTTCGCCAGCTGCAGCGGATCTTCTCCGGACTCCAGCAGCACCTGCGTTGCCTTGTCAAAATATTTGGGATGTTTTCTGAAGATCTCCGTAGCCCGGATGGCCAGGGGGCTGTCCAGATACACGGGCATGTCTTTCGGGAGTTTCCCTTCCTTTTGCAGCAGATAGAGCGAATAAATGACTTCCTGGCTGCGCTCCACCGCAAAAGCGGGAATGATGACCTTTTCCCCTTTTTCATAACTGTAGGCTATGGCTTCGGCCAGCTCCGCCCGGCTGTTCTGTTCGTTCTTGTGGTTCCGGTCTCCATAGGTGGATTCCAGAAAAAGATAATCAACCGGCCCCATGGATACGCTGGGGTCGTTCAGGAACAGCTGATCCGGGCGTCCGAGGTCGCCGGAGAACAGCAGCTTGTAGGTCTTGGAACCTTCGGTGATGTTGAGTTCTATGAATGCCGAACCAAGAATATGGCCGGCATCCCTGTACGTGACGCGGATTCCGGGAGCCGGTTCGAAAGGTTCGCGGTATTCCACGCTGCGAAACAAGGGCAGCGTATTCTGCGCATCTGCTTCGTCATAAATCGGCTCATCGAGCACACCGCCGTGCCTGCTGGATTTCTTATTGTTCCAGGCCGTTTCCATTACCTGAATATGCGCGCTGTCCAAAAGCATGATTTCCAGCAGATCCCGTGTGGGCGGCGTGGCGTAAATGTTGCCTTTGAAACCGAACTTCACCATTCGCGGCAACAGGCCGGAATGGTCGATGTGCGCATGGGTGACTAGTACGAAGTCAATGTTTTTCGGATCATAAACGCTGATATCCTGGTTGCGCTCTTCAATTTCGCTGTTTCCCTGATGCATGCCGCAGTCTACGGCAAATCGCGAACCGTTGGCTTCCATGACGAAACAGGATCCAGTCACTGTCTGCGCGGCGCCGAGAAATTTAATCTTCATACATTCACGCTCCTGGCCAAATCATTTGCAAGCATCTTTGTCACATTCTCTTGAGGAACCGGGTAAAGTATGTAACATATATCGCAACATTAATGGGATTCCAAGTTTATACCGAATTCAATCATAACCGATATGGGGCTCCCACACCATAGACCATACTTTCGTTACTGGAGAATTTCGCATGTCCCGAAATAAGCAATTCATGATCGACGAACTTTCCATGAGTGAATCCTGGAGGCTGTTCAAAATTATGGCGGAATTCGTGGAAGGATTCGACAGACTTAGCGATCTTCCTCCAGCAGTCTCCGTCTTCGGCTCGGCCAGGGTCAAGGCTGACGACCCGATCTACCAGGAGGCTGAAACCCTTGCCCGGATGCTGGCCAACGAAGGTTACGCGGTCATTTCCGGCGGCGGTCCCGGCGTGATGGAGGCTGTCAACAAAGGCGCTTTCGAAGCAAATGGCGAATCCGTCGGACTGCACATCCAGCTCCCCCTCGAACAGGGGTCTAACCGTTACCAGACCATCCCTATCCAGTTCAAATACTTTTTTGTGCGAAAAGTGATGTTCATCAAATATGCCCAGGCCTACGTGGTTATGCCCGGGGGGACGGGCACGCTGGACGAACTGTTTGAATCCTTTGTGCTGATTCAGACCAAACGCATCAAACGTTTCCCCATTGTTCTCTACAAATCCGACTATTGGGCCGGACTTCTGGACTGGATCAAAAATACCATGGTCAAACAGGGCTACATCAACCCGGGAGAACTCGATTTATTGACTATCCGGGATACGCCTGAGGAAGTCGTTGAGTTTATCAAGCGCCATGTGGTACTCTAACTCTTTAGGACAACTAATGTTTTCTTTTACGCCATGAAAGAACTGACCAACAGAATCCTCGCGGTGGTTGTTGCCAGCATCATCATCTTCACCACCGGCCTTTGCGTATACTACACGGGCTTGCCGCGCTCGCTCACCGCCCTCGTACTTACAGGAACGGCCACCATCGTCATCGCACTAGGTGTTGCCCTCTACATGATCCGCCAGTTCGTCATCCTGCCCCTGAGTCGTTTGCAGGAGTACGGACAGAATCTAATGACCGACGGATCCGCCCTTCCCCCCAAAGACGCCTTCGGACCCGACATGGGCAGACTGGCCAAAACATTCAGCGCCCTGGCTTTTCAGCTGGAAAACAAAATGGCTTTGACCAACAATCTGTTCAACGCGCTGCCGCAAATGTGTCTTGTGGTGGATGCGCATGAACGCGTGCTTTTTTGCACTCCCTCGGCCATTGCGCACTTCTCCCTTTCAAAAACAGCGGATACAATCCTGGGCCAGCCTCTGGAAAAAACGCCCTTCGCCCGATCCGGTTTTACGGAGAAGCTGCGTGACAGCCTGAAAAAAGACCACAGCCTGAGTTTTTCTATGGAAGTCCCTCCGGGAAACGTTCGCCTGGTGCCTGTCCATGATACCAACCACACCATTCTTGGCGTGCTGGCTCTGCTGGAAAAATCTGAGAAGACAACCGAACAGCTCGCCCCGTCTGAAGCCGCTGTCGCATCAACCGCCCCTTTCCTGGCCGAGGCCCGAAAACTCTGCACGCAGCTGCTGCAGCAGGCCGACGCGCTGCGCGATCGTCTGGACCAGGCCGACGCGGAGCACAAAAAACTTGTCGACAGCAGGCAGATATGGTCCCAACAGGTGGAATCAACAAACAAAGCTCTTGGTGCTTTGGCGTCGGACTCCAGCCAAGCCCTGGCCCTGGCCGCACAAAACACGGCGCAGGCACAAAACGGCTCCAGCGCCCTTTCTGACGCTCTCGCTGTATTGCACGAACTTGCCGGCCAGCTGCAGGAGCTGAACAGCGGTACGCAAACGCTGGGAGAACAAACCCAGAGCATTGCGCAAATTGTGACGCTTATCAACGAAATAGCCGAACAAACCAACCTGCTGGCTTTGAACGCGGCCATCGAAGCTGCCCGCGCAGGCGAATCCGGCAAGGGCTTCGCCATAGTGGCGGATGAAGTCCGCAAACTCGCGGAAAAAACCACTGACGCCACCAAAGACATCGCCACTGTAATCAACAGCATCAAAAAAAGCTCCGCCGACACCCTTTCCAAAGCCGAAGAAGCCACGGCAACCATGCGCGAAGCTGCCGGTCTCGCCGAGCAGTCAGAAGAGGTTCTGGCGGATCTGGTGCCGAACCTGGAATCCACCGAAACCCGGCTGGGTGAAGTCTCCACTGCTTCCGGCAACCTGACGGAAATGAGTTCGGAGCTGCCTTCCGACAATGACGACTGCGTCCGTTTTGCGCAACAGTCCGCAGCACTGCTTGAGGAATTGCAAAAAGCTGTTTCATCCCTGGCAACGGACGCTGCCGGTCTTCAGGAAACGCTTGCTCTGCTTGCCGAAATAAAAGAATAAAACCACTCCCGAACCGATCTATCGGCTGTATTGCGCCCTCGTACGGAAGCACCTGCAAATGCCCAAACAAAGCACTTCCCAATCACTCGTTGATGGGGTATTGTCGCTCCCCTTGCAAAACAGCCAAGGATTCTTCCTATAGCCGAAACGACGTTATGCAGTCAGAAATCCGGGAGCACAATTGATCCACAAAATAACCGACCTGCTCAACAGTTTTCTTGAATTCATCAAGGATATCTACCGCAACCGGGCTTTGATAAAAACGCTGACACAACGCGATATCAAGTCGCGTTATCTCGGTTCAGCACTGGGGCTCATCTGGGCCTTTGTACACCCCACGGTCACCATTTTCGTCATGTGGTTCGTCTTTCAGTTCGGTCTGAAATCACCGCCCGTTATCGACTTTCCTTTCAGCCTCTGGCTGATTACCGGGATGATTCCCTGGTTCTTCTTTTCCGAGGCATTGGGCAGCGGGACGTACGCAGTGCTCGAATACAGTTTTCTCGTCAAAAACGTGTCTGTTCGTTTGAGTATTTTGCCCATTGTGAAAATACTTTCGGCGTTTATCGTCCACATGTTTCTCGTGGCTTTGGTGCTCGTTGTCTATCTGTGCTACGGCATCGTGCCGGATTTATACAGTTTACAGCTCATATACTATATTTTCGCAACCATTGTTCTTTTGCTGGGATTAAGCTGGATAGCCTCTTCCCTCATCCTATTCGTAAAAGATGTGGGACAGGCCGTGAACATCATCCTGCAGCTGGGGTTCTGGTTCACGCCGATCATCTGGAATATCAATTTAATTCCATCCCGTTTTCGCTGGATCATCAAATTCAATCCCGTACTGTACATTATCGAAGGATTCCGTGATTCCATGATCTACAAAATTCCTTTCTGGGATCACGCCTACATGACCATATACTTCTGGTTCGTGACGCTTCTCATCTTTTGTTTCGGCGCTGTGCTTTTTAAACGCCTGCGGCCTCATTTCGCAGACGTCTTGTAAGGGTAAAAAAGATGTCGGCAAAACGCATACTGATAACCGGGGGAGCCGGCTATATCGGCTCCCATGTCAATAAAGAGCTCTATGAAAGAGGGTTCTCCAGCATTGTTTTTGACAATCTCAGCCTGGGGCACAGGGAATTCGTCAAATGGGGAGCCTTCCGTTTGGGGGACCTGGCCGAGCCGGAGCATCTGAGACGGGTCTTCAACGAGCATTCCATCGACGCCGTAATGCACTTCGCCGCTTTCAGCAGCGTGGGCGAATCCGTTGTCGAACCGGAGAAATACTACATCAACAACGTGGCCAATACCTGCAACCTGCTTCAGGTAATGCGGGAGTTCGGCGTCAAACGATTGATTTTTTCCTCGACAAGCGCGGTTTTCGGCAATCCCCAAAAACTGCCTCTTGAGGAAAACCATCCGAAAAATCCGCTCACGGCGTATGGCCGCAGCAAGCTGATGGTTGAACAAATCCTGGAAGACTACTCCCAGGCCTATGATCTGAAGTACGTCGTACTGCGCTATTTCAATGCCGCAGGTGCGGACCCTGAGGGACAACTGGGCGAAGACCACTGCCAGGAAACCCATCTCATTCCCCTGGCTTGTTATACGGGACTCGGAATTCGGGACTGCCTGAGTATTTTTGGCAAGGATTACGACACGCCGGACGGTACGTGCATCCGGGATTTTATCCACGTGAAGGATCTGGCGGAAGCCCACGCTCTCGCCCTGGAGTATCTGCTTCAGGGGGGCGCGAGCCAGGTCTTCAACCTCGGCACCGGAACCGGATTTTCCGTACGCGAGGTTGTGGAAGCAGCGGGGCGCGCCCATGGGGCTCCATTGCAGGTAAAAGAAGTCCAACGCCGTCCCGGAGATCCCCCCATACTCGTCAGCGACGGTACCAAGGCGCGGTCCATCCTGGGTTGGGAGCCCAAAATCACCGACCTGGACGCCATCGTAGCATCCGCTTGGAACTGGCACCGGAAACGCCATGCCAGGTAATGTGTCCTTGCTTTACGGATTAGCACCAATCCGCTGTAGCGTCCGTACCAGTTTATAAAAAGCTCAACTCCAGATTCCCGGTATTTTCCGCCCGCATTTGCAGCAGGCCCCGTTTTCAAGACAAAGGACTTTGGTCTCGTACCCAACCCGTCTGATCAGTTCCGTCCCGCATCCGGGGCAGTAGGTGTTCTCCCCTTCATGTCCGGGAACATTGCCAATGTAGACGAATTGCAGTCCTTCGCCCATGGCCAGGTTACGCGAACGTTCCAGGGTGGAGATGGGCGTGGGCGGAAGACTTTTGAGTTTGTAGCGCGGATAAAAACGCGTGAAGTGCAGCGGCGTTTCAGGGCCGAGATGGTCACGCACCCACTGAGCCAGGGCCTTGATCTCCTGTTCAGAGTCATTTTTGCCAGGCAGCAGCAATGTCACCAGTTCGATGTGTTTTCCCTTGCGGCGCAGAGATTCAAGGGTTCGCAAAACTGGCGCCAGTTCGCCTTCGGTGACGTTTTGATAATAGGACTCGCTGAAGGATTTCAAATCAATACATGCCGCATCCAGGTGCGTGCATAAGTCGGAAAGCGGCCCCTCATTCACAAACCCGTTGGAATGCATCAGATTCAGGATGCCTTGCTCCCGGACGCGCATGCCGATGGCCCGCATGTACTCCAGAAACACCGTGGGTTCGACATAGGTGGAGGCCACCGAACGGCACCCGTTGGCCTGGGCGATGTTGCCCATCGTCTCGGGGGGCAGCTCGCAATTCATGGTATTGTCCGGGGAGGCCTGGGAGATCTCCCAGTTCTGGCAGAACTTGCAGTCAAAATTGCATCCGGCAGTGGCCAGAGAAAACGAATAGCTGGTGGGCAGCACGTGAAAAAAAGGCTTTTTCTCGATGGGATCGATGTTCACGGCGCAGGGATTGCCGTAGACCAGCGAAAAGAGCTTGCCTCCGCGATTTTCCCGTACACGGCAGTAGCCTCTGTCGCCATCAGCAAGCTCGCAAGCACGCGGGCAGAGCGTACAGCGAACAGTGGAGCCTTCCACTTTTTCAAAATACGGCGAAGGCTCCGGACGCAGCAGCCCTTTTTGCCAGCGCGGCCCCTGGGCCCAGGCTGGTGGGGTATTCCAGCCGGGAATGATGCCGCCCCCGGGAGCCAGTGACGCGGCCGCGCATGCGAGCAGACAACAGCCGCACTGTTTAAAAAAATCCCGTCTGTCCATACTGCCCGCCTCCGCCGAACCGGCCTTGTGCAGTTAAAAAACTTCGGCGCTGAACGTATAGAGTTCCGTGTTTTTGTCTTTCCAGCAGCCCTTGTCCAACCCGGCCTTGCGGCAGGTATTGTCCAAAAATTCGTCACGATTCCAGCCGTATTCCACAGGCACTTGTGGCAACAGCAGACCGGAACGGCCTCCTTTGCGCAACAGCAGGCCATGGGTGCCCACCTGCACCTGTCCGGGATCCTGAATCCGCTTCATGGGCGTGAGCACGGAAATCTCATAGCTGAGTTCGCCGTATTCCGATTCCTGCAGCGGTGGAAAACGCGGGTCCTCAAAGGCCGCGGCAAGCGCCATTTCCGATACGCTTTGGGCCAGGGGTTCTTTGGCGATAATGTAGCCTATGCATCCGCGCAACTGTCCGTTTTTCTTCAGAGTTACAAAAGCTGCTCCAGGTTCGTTGAGCAAAGCGCTTTGTATTTTAGGCAACACGTACGCCTTGCCGTCCAGCCGGGCCTTGATTGTCTGGCGGACGATCTCATGAAGAAGCTTCCGGTCAGTCAGGCTGATTCGCTGCATTTCTGCCTCCGTACTGCTATCATGTGATGGTGTTTTTAGAATGGCCGCCGCAAGGTATCCGACCACGCGCTGCGTGTCTCCTGTGGTATCGCCGGAATCTCCGTATTTCAGCACCACACCCTTGTTGGCTCCCAGGCGCATCAGGCTCTTCATGACGGTCAGAATGGGACCGCCGCCGCAGGCTTCGCAACTGCGGGTTGCCAGACATTGCAGCAGATTGTCCGGATTCAGGCTGTTCAGCGCGTTGATGATGCGCCTGTCCTTTTCCTTGGCGGTTTCCGCATCATAATAATGCGACAAATCCGATGACGCCACAAGCAGCACCCGTTTTTTGCCTGCAAAAGAACGGATGGTTTCAGAAAGGGCGACGGCCAGGCTCTCGCAGACGCTCATGCTCTGCTCACCCATTGCCAAAGGCACAATCCGGCATCCCGGCTGCACCACCTGCAGAAAGGGCAGTTCGATTTCGATCGAATGTTCCTGTCTGTGCGCTTTGGGAAGATACCGCAGCCTGGCATCATGGACCTTGAGCATGTCGATAAATTCCGTATCCAAAGGAACCAGTCCCAGGGGCGTCCGGTATCCGCCTTTGTCGTAAACCGAGACGTAATCAAAAGCCGCCCTGTGACTGGGACCGATGATGACTATCGTATCAAAATGCTTGTTTTCCAGCATCTTGAAGCCATATGCAGCAACCGGCCCCGAATAGGCGTAGCCCGCATGCGGCACAACCAGCCCCATCAGCGTATCTTTGCTGTCGGGGGAAATGGAGGGATTGGCCTGATCCAGAAAAGTCTTTATCATTGATTTAAGTTCGCCAGGGTCGGCGGAATACCAGGTTCCGGCGATAACAGATTCGCGTTCGCCCGAGTCCGCCGATGCCGAAGCGGGTTCTGCGACGAGTACCATGCACAGGAGCAGAAAAATTACGCATATTCGTTTTACTGGGCGTTGTTGTCTCATTTTTTTTTACCCTTTCATGCCTCTTGCTGAACTATGTCGACCTACGCTAGAAAATACGCCGCAGCCGCACCCATGACAAGCACGGAGTACGCATGACCGAAAAGAAAAGCTATGTTTTTGTCTATGGAACCTTGCGCAAAGGGAGTTCCAACCATGGGTTGCTGCGTTCGGCCAGGTTCATGGGCCAGGGAAAAACCGTTCGGCCATACGCCTTGTATCTTGGCGAATATCCGTTTGTATACAAAGACGAATCCCGCTGCCGGATCACCGGCGAAGTCTATGCCGTGGACAGCGCCACCCTCCTTCTGCTGGACGAGCTTGAAGAGCATCCGGAAGTCTACCGCCGGGAGCCGGCCGAAGTTATTCTGGACTCCGGCGAGCGCCTGACCTGCTGGCTCTATTTTTACCCCAGGCAGGAGGGAGAGCTGCATCCTTCGGGCGATTTTTTCAACTCCGTATGCGATCCCTCATAACCTCCGCAGCACTGAATACGGCTCCCCAACTGAACTATCAATACAACGGCGGATATCATGACCACTCCCCCACAGACTATCTATGCCATCCTTGATTTTTTAAGACGGGCCGAAAGCTTGAAAAGCACTCTGCGTACGTCCTGGACACAAACCGGACGCCAGGAAAGTACCGCGGAACACAGCTGGCGCCTGAGCCTGTTCACCATGCTGCTGTGCTCCTCTTTCCCCGAACTCGATCCGTTGAAGATGATCAAGATGAGCATCGTTCATGATCTTGGAGAGGCCATAAACGGAGACATCCCCGCACCGCAACAAAGCGCCGGCAAAGCCGATCAGGAAAAAAAAGACTTGCTCGACCTGCTACGCCCGCTGCCCGAAGAATTGTCCAACGAGCTGCTGCAGCTTTGGGAGGACTACGAACACGCGCAATCCCCCGAAGCCAGGGTGGTAAAAGCTCTCGACAAATTTGAAACGCTGCTCCAGCACGCGCAAGGCGTCACCAACAGACAAATCGACTATGATTTTGATCTGCAGTACGGGAAAAAATACACCGGGGGTAACGAACTCTTCGACACCATTCGCCAGGCACTGGACAGTGAAATCGCCTGCCGTCTGCAAACAAACGAAGCCGATTAACCCGTCCCGGAAACGATCTCGCGTTCAGCTTTTCACTTGGGCCGCCAGTTCCAGAGCCAGGCGCCGCAGTTCCTCCCCTTGTTCCAGGCCGTCGATGAACCGTTGCGGAATACCGTCCAGGCCGGTCTGCGCGCCGGTCAGAGCGCCGGTTAGAATTGCGCGTACCTGATTTTGTCCTCCGCCGTTTACGGCGTTGAGTACGGCCGCCTCGAAATCAGCGGCAAAACGGGCGGACAGGTAATACGCGGCCGGGAGCATATGATAAATGGCGCACGGCATGCCATAGACCAGCGAGGCTTTCCAGGCTGGTTCGATACGGATGTCCGGATCCTTGGCAGCCATGGCCATATAGGACGGCGACAACAGGGCGTCCGGCGAGGCGAACCGCCCTTCCCGCGGCGGATCGGGCTCCCCCGGCCGCGGCGGCTGCAGATCGTCTGTGGTTACCGCGTGAAACGGCAGTTCGCCGCTTTTCACCAGTCCCATCAATCGGGCGGATAGCCGCCCATCCAAAGCGTGTCCCCGTACGAGCATGGCCAGCACCGCGCCATAGGCCACAGTCAGGGAGACCACCGTGTCGTCCGTTTGCGTCAATACCGCGTTTGCGCTGACAGCAGACGCCAGCCGGGACGGATCGAACGCGTACCGTACGGCTATTGCCAGTGTCCGTTCAATGGCTTCGGTCGTGTCGGCATGACCGCCGACCTGGCCCCAGGGCAGGTTGTGCTGTACGCGTTTACGCCAGGCATCGCGTATGGACTGGCTGGTGTAGCCTCCCGGTCCGCAGGCCGGCGTTCCATCCAGCAACGGGAACAACTCCTCGTCCATACGGCGGCAAAAATCCGTTTCGTCGTATCCGTTGCAGTCGAGCAGGGAACCAACCGTGAGCTTGAGGATGAATCCTGATTGGGAAAGCTGCCCTGCCCGCATTCCTTCATGATAACGTCCGGGCTTGGGATCCGTGTATCCGTCGATCCACGGACCGTAATCACGGCGCAATGCTTCCAGATCATAATACCAATGGGGGCCCAGGCCCAACGCGTCTCCGATCCAGGCGCCCATGAGGGCTCCTGCGGCTCGATTTTGCAGTGCGCTGTCGCTCATTCCGTGTCCTCCGAAGTGCCGTTCTCCCATTGCGTATAGGGATGAACGCTAAGATTGGAGTTGTAATACCGGACGTCGCCGGTCACCTCTTTGCCCACCCAGTCGGGTCTGGCGAAAAACTGTTCTTCCTGTTCGAGTTCGATCTCGGCAACAACCAGTCCCTGGTTTGCGCCGGTGAAAACATCGATCTCCCAACGAAAGCCCGCATGTTCGAGCGTATAGCGATCCTTTTCCAGCACAGGGGATTCGCAGAGCGTATCGATCATGGAGGTGGCGTCCGCATGGGGAATTTCATATTCGTATTCCACCCGTTTAGCCCCGGTAGTCAGCCCTTTGATGGTCAGATACCCTTTTCCGCCCGCAGTTCTGACCCTGACCGTGCGCTCGGGCGTACGGCTCAGATAGGCCTGCCGATAGCGTACGCCTCCGGCCGGCTTTTTCCAGCTGTCGTTAGTCACCAGAAACTTTCTTTCTATCTCATATTGCAATTTTTTTTACTCCGAAAAAACGATAAAAGAAATCCAGGAGGCTATTGATCTTGGAATGTATCCTACGCTAAAGTATCGCAAAGAGCACCTCCCGCCGTGTCTGTCTGCGGCAATTTTCCCGTTCTGCAAAAAATATGACTGCAGCCGGAAGAGGGGCTGTAACAGCAAGGCGCTTTCAGCCCAATACGCTCTTGAGAGCCGCCATTATGATTGCCGGATCCGCTCTCAGCAGACGTTCAAACTATCGGTTATCACAAGGAGGCTCCCTTGAGAATCGCACTGGACGCAAATGTCTTTATCGATGATTTCCGGATGCAGAAAACGTATTTTGAGCTGCTGCGGCATTACCTTCGCCTTGCTCCGGATACCGAACTGCTCACAAGCCGGGTTACCTCGTACGCCGTTATAAATCAATTTCACGAGCAACTGCAATTTCATGCCAACCGTGCGGAACGGGGCGCCCTGAATATTGCCGATTTCACAGGCTCTGCTCATGAACCTCAGGATCCGGCGTTTGTGGAAAAAGAAACCGAACGCTACAAAGAATACTATGATAAAAAAATCAACGAGTTAAACCTCAAAGTTATCCTTTTCAGAAATTTGAACTTTGATGAAATTCTCAAACGCTGCTTTCATCACCACAGTATCATACACGATTTTGATTTTAAGCATATTCTGAACTGGGAAGCCCTGTTACAGGCAGGACTGGAACCCGGTAAACAAGTGGCCGCCATAACGACCAGGGCACAACAGCTGATCGTTTCCGAGGAGCCCGTTCTGTTTGAAAGCGACTCCTACGATTGCACGGCACACAACAAATTCATCCAGCGTCTCAACCCAGATCTCCCGGAATGGAGACGAATCACTCTCTTTCCATCCCTCTATGCGTTCCTCGATAAGCACCTGATGCCGTTACTGGAACTGCACCACGACAAACTGAATCTGTTGAATGACCAATCGGAAACCGATCTTTTTCATGCATACATCGACAACTGGATCGTCAGCAACAAACACCTGCTGACGGTGGAACTGGAACAGCAGCTGGACACCATTTTCGCCCCGTCCAACATCAGACCGCACAAACATTCCCTGCGGATCCATGCCATGGACAACAGTCCGTCCAGCATCACCTACATGGATGTTTACGCTCTCGACGCACATACGCTTTTCTGGCCAATCCGGATTAAACTCTATGCCATGATGAGTTTTGATGCGGACCCGGATGCCTCTTCAATCGTCAAAACACTGGATCCCACACAAGCGCACCTCATGGCCCAGACCCGTCCCAACTCATTTTGCAACATCTTCGCAAAAATTGAGATCCCGCTGCAATTGTCATTTATCTGGGATACGGAGACGAAAAACACCACGCATCAGCAAATCACGTTTCTGCCCATCCAACGCTGGTGTCCGACCTGTGGTGAACCTTTAACCGATTTGAGCCCGAGCACGTGCCCGGTATGTCATAATCTCCAGCCCTGACATGAAAATCATCAAAAAGAACGAACATTCTGTGATGATCAAGCCGTTCAAGGCCAGGGACAAACAGCGCCTGGCCATCGGCGTACTGATTTACTTCGACCTGAACAATCCGCAGGGGCTGCTCAAGGAGCAGGATCTGTGGAAAGACATTCCCCCTGCACTGCCGCAGAATATGGTTCTGGACGAAGGCATGCCCAAGGCTAACGGAGAATTTCTGGTGGTGGGGTCGTGCTTTGCCCCGCGAGGAACCAAAGAACAGGGGCTCCAGGTACGCGTACGCGTGGCCGACACCATCAAACTCCTGAATGTTTTCGGCGACCGCTACTGGAAGAAAAACAAAAGATTCATCAGTGATCCCACCCCGTTCGAAGAAATCCCCCTGGTCTGGAACAATGCCTACGGTAGCAAGGATTTTCCTGAAAACCCTTTGGGAAAAGGCGCTCCGGCGAAAAACCCGGATGGTTCGGAAGCTTCGGACATTCCGCTGCCCAACATCGAGAACCCTGACAAGCTGATCGGCGCTTTCGAAGACAGTCCCAAACCTGCCGGTTTGCTGGCGGTGGATCCGAGCTGGCCGCAGCGCGCCAACCAGCTCGGTACGTTTGACCAGCAGTGGGTGGATACGCGCTGGCCCGAATATCCGCTGGACATAGACTATGATTTTTTCAACACGGCTCCTGTCGACCAGCGCATCAAGGGTTTTTTCAAAGGCGGCGAGCCCGTTGAAATCCGCCACATGCATCCGGATCTGGAGCTGATCGAATCCCGGTTGCCTCACCACCGGCTGCGCCTCTGCGCGCTGCGCCTCAAAACATTCAACCCGCACGCCGCCATCGAATCGTTCTCCGAGCGCCTCAAAAAGAGACGCCCCTGGAATCTCAAGCCCCACGAACTGGAACAGATCGAACCGGCGCCACTGCCGGATGAAATTTTCGAAGAAATCAGCCTGCGCTTTGAAACCGTTCTGCTTTTTCCGGACAAGCTGCGCGGAGTGGCCATTTACCGCGGCGTCATGGACATGCTGGACGACGAGTACGGAGACGTGCTGCATCTGTACATGGACACGGAAAACCCCGATGAAGCGCCCGCATCCCTGGAAACGCACTACCAGAAGATGCTGGCTTCCATCAGCAAGTCCGTGGATATCGATATGGCGCCCTTTCAGCAGGCTCGCAAAGAATTGAACAAAGCCATGGTCCGCTGCCGCCAGCTTCCCAAAAAGCTCAAGGAAATAAAAAAGGACATTCTGAAACCTTCTCCGGTGATGCGCCGTTCCGCCCGCGAACTTGCCGACATGGGCAAGGCGCAACTCGCCCAGCAGGCGTCCTTTATGGGCGAAATGGAACAGTTTGCCAAAAGCATGCAGCAGGAATACGGCCATCTGATCGAAATCAACACTTCTGTTTTCGATAAATTCCGCGAGATTGAAAAGAATGCCACCCAACGGTTGGACAATACGGTTGCCCGGCTGGAAAAGGCCGAATCAAATCTTGCGGAGATGGAAAATAATACCCGCAGCCTTTTCAGTGAAAAAATGAAGGCCAACTTGCCTGCGGAGCATCTGGCCAAGGCAGGCTTTGATCCGGACAATCCGCAGCTTCCCATGCAGGAAAAAGATCCCCTTCCCTGGCATGACGCCGGATTCCCTTTTGTGGTGGCCTGCCGCAGGACCCTCGAGCGGTCCCCTGATGCCATGGGGGCTGTGCTGCGCCTCGGCCTGGAAGAAGACAAGGCTTCCGATGCCTGGCTCGGCCTCAACCCCCAAGAAGCGGTGTTCAAGCGCAGCGACTGGGGACTGGAGCCCGCATACGCCCCCGATGGCACGGAACTGCCCCTGGTGGTCCCGCCAGGTCTGGTGCTGCCCCACTTTGACGGCCCCCATCTGAACCGGATCCGTATCCGTCCCGGAATCACCCCTGAAGAATACGCCTCGCGTCACTGGACCGACGAGCAGGAAATCCTTGTGGACGGCTCGGACGAAACGCCTCTGTTTCTCGAACTGGATCCGGGCGAATGCGTAGCCTGCGTTCCGGACGAACTCAGCGCCCGTTTTCTCGAACAGGAAGCCGGCGACTGCGTGCATGCGCTCGCTCTGCCGGACCCCAAAACCGCCCCGGACAAAGACGCCAAAGAAGCTCTGGACCTGGCCCCGGCGGTGTTCGTGATCCTCAACAAACAGGGCGCAGCCGACAACGCACTGGTCAAAGACTGGACCGACAGCTTCACCGGAGCGCGTATAGTCACCCTGCCCCAGGGCAGCACGCTGTTTGACGCCGCGTATCTGGGCGAAGACATCCGCGACCTGCTTGTGGAAGCCATGACCAGGCTGGACCCGAAGCTGGGCCGCAAACATCTGATCATTCCGTCCATATCCGATATCCCGGAACCACCCGATCCGAATTTTCTCTCCCATCTGTCCTTTCCGAAAGTGGACATCGAAGGCGCCATCAAGGACATCACGAAAGAGGCCCAGGCCATGCACCAGCCGGCCATAGACCAGATGCATGCGCTCAAAGCCGAACTGGATAACACTCTGCGCGCCCAGCTCCTGGAAGCAGGCAAAAATCCTGACGAGGTACTGGCAACAGTAAATCCCGAAGAGGAGCCTGATCTGGACAAAATGCTGGCCTTGCACAAGGAGAAACTTGACGCGTCCAAAAGCCATTTGAAACGCGTCGATGCCCTGACTCCGGAAATCGAGGCCCAGATGGACGCGGCCCATGCAGACATGGCTTCCATTTCCACCGGACTGTACGCAACCTACAAGGGCAAAAAGGCCGAGCTGGACGCCGGATTGCTGGATCTTCAGAAAAAGGCTCAGGACCTCAGGGACGGCAAGCTCCCGCCCGAGTTCCAGGCAAAGTTCAAGGAAGCGGGGATCGACCCGGATTCTCTGACACCGCTCACCAGAGAACAGGCCCTGCAAATGTATGCCGAGACCAGATCCCTGGCGGGCAAAAATCTGGACGCAGTCGATCTTTCAGGCTGCGACCTGCGCGGCGTGGATCTGCGCAAGACCTCCCTGCGTAAGACTAACCTGGCAAAAGCCGATCTGGAAGGCGCGCAGTTTGAAAAAAACCTCGCCCAGGGCGTCATCTTCAGCGGCAGTAATCTGAAAAAATCCAGCTGGCGGATGTGCATGGTGAACAAGGCGGATTTTTCACAGGCCGACCTTCGGGAAGCCGATCTCTATCATGTCATGCTTTCGGAATCCGACCTGTCCGGTACGCAGTTGGACAACAGCAGGTTCCACCTGTTTTTGTGCAGCAAACTCATACTGCGTTCCAGCACAGCCAGAGGCGCCAACTTCAACCTCGGCAGCTTCAGCGAATCGGAAATCCAGGAAGCGGATTTCGGTGCCTCCAACTGGAACAAGGTGCAGATCCGCAAAAGCGTCCTGGATAATACCAGTTTTGCCAAAGCCAGACTCATTGCCGGGGCTTTTTTCGAATGCAAAGGCAAGGAGACAGACTTTCGCGCGGCCGTGCTGGACAAAAGCTCGCTCAACGGCGGCAACCGCTTTGTCAAAGCCGTCTTTGACTACGCGCGTATGGAGCATGGCTGCTTCCAGGACTCAGACCTCTCGGGGGCGTCGTTTGTACGCGTCGAGTTCAAGGATTCCATGCTCAAAGAATGCGATCTGACACGGGCGGACTTTTTCCACGCCAAAGCAACTGGCTGCCGGTTCCAGCGCTCCAACCTGGAACAGGCCGATATGCGCGGCATCAATCTCTCCATGGGCTCGTTGCGTAAAGCACGAATCGTGGGCGCGGACCTGCGCGGATCCAACCTGTACCTTGTGGACTTTCACAAGGCCGTGGTGGGAAACACGCAGTTCGACGGCGCTATTCTGGAGCGTACGCAACTCCATAACCGAACGGATCTGCTCAAATGACCAGAGATGAAATACTTGCCCGGATCAAAGCCCGCGACACGCTCCGCGGCCTGGACCTAACGGGCTGCGACCTTTCCGGAGCTGATCTGACAGGGGGCCGTTTCGACGACTGCATTCTGCGCCAGGCCAGTTTCCGCGGCGCGCGTATCCAGAAAACCGGCTTTAAAAACTGCGATTTCAGCAAAGCGGATTTTTCCGAAACCGACCTGAGCCAGGTGGACTTGCGAAAAATGAACCTGGCCGGCGCCAACATGCGCAAGGCAAAATTTTTCCAGACCATGCTCACCGGCGCCACACTTTCGGGCGCGGATTTTCGCGAGGCGGCACTGGATTCTTCCCTGCTGCAGAAAACCGACCTGGAAGGGGCGGATTTTTCCGGAGCCCGCATTTTCAAATGCTTGTTCCAGGAATCCCGCCTGCTGAACGTGCTGTTCCACCAGGCGGATCTTGAGCGCTCGGTTTTTTCCAAGGCAACGGTGACGGGCATGTCTCTACAGGGAGCCCGGCTGCATAAGGCGGTATTCGCCTCGCTGGATATGTCGGGTTTTGATTTTTCCGGCATGACCCTGGATACGGTGCAGTTTTTCGGCGCCAATCTGAGCCTGGCGGTGTTTGCCCGGGCCAGGATGCCCATGTGCAACTTTTCCGGCGCGGATTTGAGCAGCGCCGATTTCCAGGAGGCCCAGGGCCTTAATTGCATGTTTACCGAAGCGCGGCTGACCGGCGCGGATTTTCGAAACGCGCGTATCCAGCAGTCCAATTTCAGTGATGCGGATCTCAGCCGGGCTGTTTTTGCGGATGCGGACATGTCGCAAAACCGTTTCAACAACGCGCTTTGCATGCAAACGACTTTTTCCGGCGCGGCACTGCCCTACGCGGACTTTTCCCACGCCAACCTGACTGAAGCGAACTTTTCCCAGGCCAACCTCTACAAGGCCAACCTGCACCGCATTCTGGAAGACGCGACCAACTGGCATGGAGCCCGGCGATTGCTGATCCACGAAACCGACCCGGAACGTGCCCGTATCGAAGACTGGCAACCGGTCATAACCCGCTAACCTGACGAGGATACCCTTATGTTCATGCTTTCCATGGGAACCGGCACCTGTCTCGGCTTTCCGGATGTCTGCAAAACTCCGCCTCTGGCCATTCCCATTCCCTATCCGGACATCGGCATGTCGGCCACGGCATCGCCCGTACAGGCGACCGTGCTCACTGGCTGCACCCCGACACTGAATCAGCTGTCCAAGAACACCATCAGTTCCGGAGACGAGGCCGGCGCAATGGGCGGTATCGTATCGCAGATGGAAATTGGAGAAACCCTTTTCATGGTGGGCTGCATTACAATTTTTGTCGGCGGTGCTCCGGCCCAGCGGCTGACCAGCGTCACCGGACAGAACGCCGCAGGGCTCGTGCCCAACACCCCGGGCATCTGCCTGGCTCCCAGCCAGACCACGGTCCTGACTTTGGGCTGACGGATTTCAGGAACGGCGCATTGCCTGCTCAGATTTGCTTATGCAGGCTTGTTACCGTGTTATGGGCACCGCTGACGCTGGAGTTCGCTCCAGCCACGATATCAGCAGTCGTACCCGTTTCCGTCACTGCGCCCCGCAACGAACTGGTTGCCCCGCTCATTTCACTCTTCGCCACGGACAGTTTCGACACGGCCCCTTTGATTGTTTGTTCGCTTAAAGTGATATCATTTACGCCTTGTTGCACCTGAGATCGGTTCAGCGTAGCCGTGTGGGTCTGATCCGCCAACGTGTTGTACCTATTGTAAAGCCGGGTCGTCAGGCCGCTCAGGCTATCGACCGCGTTGTTAATCCCTTCGTATTTGTTATATAAAGCATTGGAGGCCGCATCAAATCTCTCAAGATTGTTGGCCACCCTTTGATCAAACTCGGCAACCTTGTTGCTAAAAAATTCAATGGATAAGGCCTGACCTGATATTTTTTTGATATCTTTCTTAAAACTCAGGCTCAGGGCATTCACCGTCTTCACTTCGAACCCGAGCAACTGATCAACGGTGGCTCCTGCGACGACCGACACATCAAGACCAAGGCGTACGGCGATATTCAGCCCTACGACGACTGTTGTGGAGGCGCCCAGGAGGATGGTATTCGAAGCCTTACAGGTAATACTGCACAATTCGCTGGTACAGAGAGTGATGCCGTCCGCACTGTCGAAGGATCCGTAAATATCAAAATCCGAGGCTGGATCATTGGGAGCGCCAATCCGCAGCCAGGAATTGGCTGTGGGAGTCTGCATGAGAATCCGTTTGGCTGCGGGATCGTTTTCCATGTGCAGCAGGTTGCCGCCCGAGGTTCTGAGCATGCATTTCGAATGATTTTCGCCGGAAACAACGCTGGGTGTATCAGGATTGGGTACGGCTGCCGCTATCACAGGCCGGTCCGGGTCGCCATTGGCAAAGCACAACAACACTTCGGTGCCTTTGTGCAATGGAAAATGCATGCCGAAATTTTTGCCCACATGGGGCTGCGCCATACGCAGCCAGCAGGAGGCCTTGCCCTGGCCGCGGCCGGAAAGATCAAAAGGCAGAACAACCTTGTAGCGTCCCTGGTCATCCACCTCCGCGTATTCCCCACTTCCAGCGGCATCGATCCGCGCGTTGACATAGCCCCCGATGCGGGGCTTGGGAGTCACACGCGGCGGACGGTACTGCACGTCGGCAGGAATAGCCTCATAACTGTTTGCATAATGAGCCCGAACCGCCTGGCGAATCAGACGGATCCCGAACAATTGCTCCAGCAATGCCTCCTGGTGCCCCTGATGCGACACTTTGGTCAGGAGATATTCCCGGTTCATGGAGTCGTCAGGGTGATGCTGCAAAGAGAACGTATATCCCGGGCGCATCAGCCGGACGTTGCTCTTTCCTTTGAAAACTTCACGCGAAGACAGGTATTCGCCCGCCCTGACCTTGGCAAGAAACGCCCCTTCGTTGGAGTTGAGGAAATGATCCCCATAAAAATAAAACGTACTGTCGCCCTGATCACTGACAGGTGCGTTTTTTTCCAACTTCAGCGTCGGAGTCCGGTAGTTGTAATCTTTGAGAACGACGCGTTTCGGGACACGTTTTGTGGTGCTGCGCAGGTCAAAAACCGCAGGTGTATCAGAGGGAATCATCCCGCTGGGGGATAGATACGGCAACACCGCGTTTTCAGCCAGAGGCATATGGGAAATGTTGTTGTCTACAATTTTCATGCAGGAATGCCCAGCGTCATCCTCGAAATAGTAGTACAAACCAAATAATTCCAGCCAGCGGGAAACAAAATCAAAACCGGATTCATTGTACATGCAGACAAACTCGCGCTCCCCATAGCTCTCCATCAGCTTGAAGGCAAAATCCACATTGTCCGCCAGTCCGGAATCCTGCAAAATCTGGGATGCGCATTGCACAACATTCTGATTTAAAAATATCCGGTTCTGCCTGTTCAGGGTCAGGACAAAGACGTTTGGAACGAGAACGGCTTTATAAATTGCGTAATGGCCGGATACAAACAGCAATTCCATGCTGGAAACGATCCCCCGTATATTGCGAACTCCCGCATGTGTCCTGAGGGAGAGTGTTCCTCCACCACCGACGAGTTCGGGATATTCGGAAGGGGGCGCGGAAGAGACCAGAGTGACTTCAAAACGGAACAATGCGGACAAAGCCTCTTGTCCCGAAAAATTGACGACTTTGAAGACATCCTTGTCCAAGGAGTCAACACTAAAAGCGTATCTGAGTGTCTTTTTTTCGCTCATGACTATTTTCTCCAGACACCGGGCCCAGGGATTATGACGTGCTGCGTACGGCCGCTGTACTGTTCTTCTGTGCCACCACATCGGTTTTTACCGCAGAGAGTTGCTTTATATCTGCCGCAACCGTGGATTTTGTTTTCTCCAACTGGAATACCTCGCCTTCCAGCCTCTGGATATCCCCGCGTATCTTTTGTGTTTCCCGGACGAGTTCCGAGTGAACTCCAATCAGCTGTTGATCCTGCGCATGCAATGCATCACATTGCCTTCCCAGCTGAGTCAGTTGACCATTCAGGCTATCAACCCTGGCCTGCGCCGCATTTTTTTGACGTACCAGCTCCTGATCGTCCGCGATGAGCGCATTCATTCTGAGTTCGAGGTCCCGTTGATGCTGTAGCAAGCTGTCCTGCAATCCCGAGAGTTCAGTCTCACGGGCGCTGAGGCCCATGCTGGTAAGCGCCAGGCGGTCTCGCCTGCTGATGACATCCACCCACCCCTGAGGACAGATTAACGTCTGCCCCAATATATCCGCGGTTAATTGTCCGCCCAGAAACGTGCTGTGATTAAAAAGCTCTGTCATCGAGGTGGAAATACCAGTGAGAACAAGCTCATTGGTGCCGCCGACCATGGCGAAGCTTTCGCCGGGAGCAATGATGGTTGTTTTATACGCAGCGTCGATGGTGAGATGGGCGCTAGTGTAAAAACGGATGCCGTATTCGCCTTTATCGTCGACTATCGTTGGCGGGACAGGGTCGTTACAGGCTCCAAGGCGCATAAAGGTGTCGGCCACGGGGTTGCGGAACAGGATCCGCTCCGTGCCCTTCTTGTTTTCAAAATGGATATGGTTGCCCCCGGAGGTATTCAAAACGCATCGGGTCTGATTTTCGGTAGTAATCTGGCTCGGATGTTCGGGGTCCGGGAGCCCGGCCATGATCACAGGACGATCAGGGTCTCCGCCGACAAAGGAAAGCATGACCTCGCTGCCTTTGTGCAGGGGAAAATGCATGCCGTGATTGCTTCCCCCATGGGGCTGGGCCATGCGTAACCAGGAAGAAGCCCTCCCCTCGGAACGATCCGAAACATCAAACGGCAGAATGATCTTGTACCGTCCCTGCGCATCAATTTTGGCGTACTCACCGCTCCCTGCGGCATCCACCTTGGCGTTCAGAGAACCGAAAAACAACGGTTTGGGCGTACTCCGGCGGGGTCTGTAAGGTACGTTGGCAGGAATCGCCGTGACCTTGTTGTCGTAAAACAGCTGCGCTTCCCTGTCTCCCAGTGAAATGCCCAGACCGGCCTGCAGATACGCGCGCTGGTCGCCGCTGTGCCTGACTTCCAACGCAAGATACTGCGTATTCCATGTGTCTTTCGGATGGTCCTGCAGGGAAAACAGATAGCCCGCGCGAATGGTCGGGCTGGTAGTCCAGGCATTGATGGTTTCCCGACGGCAACCAAACTCTTCCGCCCGAATTTTTGCCACCATTGTCGCTTCGGAAGGCGTACGCAGGTGCTCACCATACGAATACACTTCGCCGACGCCCTGATCGGAAACCACGGCTTCCGCCTCGATATTCACCCCCGGCGTGATGTACTGATAATCTTTTACACGTACGGTATGCGGGATGGAATGCTGCGCACGTTCAAAACGAACAGCGATTGAAGCGCCGCCGGGAGGCAGCAGTCCGGAAACAGGTTTGTAATGGACCACGTTCTCTTCTTCGAGCTCCGTAAAAACGCTTTGCGTGTCCGATATGACAAGCACTTCATTATCCATCTGTTGCTCAAAAAAGTAGGCCATGCCGTACTGTTCGAGCCATCTGGAAAAAAACTGATAATGAGACTCTCCGTACTGGCAGACGAATTCCCACGGTTCATACTGTTTCTGAAGCCGGAATTCGAAATCAAATGTCTTTTGCATGCCCGCATCCATGAGCACATCCGTGAGAAATTCTTCGATATTTTTATTGAGGAAAACCTGGTTGTGATGGGTGAGGACGAGCCACCACAAATTGGGAACAAGAACAGCGTGATAAAAGGTGTATCCCTGAAATGACTGCCGCCGCTCGAATTCCGCCAGGATGCCGTTGATACGAATGGGCTCTTTATCGCGCCGTTTGATGCTCAAGCAGGCGTTTTTCAGCAGCAAGCCTTCAATATCCACATGTCCGGTTTGAGAAATCAGTATAATTTCAAAGTGATAGGGAGCATTCAAAGCTTCCGTTCCCGTAAAACTTACGACCAGGAAAGGTGCATCGACAACGGCTTCCGTGCTGAATCCGAACAGACTGTCAAAATGCGATGGCATGGCTTTATTACTCCACTCGTTAAACTGTCGCATTTACGCCGGCACTGTTAGTCTTTGCAGCAGCCAGCGTTCTCTTTTCGGCTAAAAGCCGTGAGACTTCTCCATCGAGATTACTTTTGACGGCACTTAGTTCCTTACCACGTTCAACAAGTTCGCTTTTCATGCCATCCATTCGGGAGATGCTCCCCTGGAGAGTTCTTATACCCTCGCTCAAAAGCGTTACATCTCCTTCCGCCCGTTTTTTTGTCATTTCCAGTGTACTGACTCTATTCTGCAACGCTCCCAATTCTCCGTGTAATTCTGCTTTTTTCCGGACCAGTTCATTTTTCAAATTCACAATGTCATTGTTCACACCTTTCAATTGATTCGTAATATCCGTGATGCGATTTCTATGTCCGGCAGCAGTATTCAGCGTACCACATAATCTGCGTTCTGTTGCACTCAATTCCTTTTTATCACCAAACGCCTTAACCTTGTTGCGTTCATACGTAAAACCCCAACCAATACGGCAAGAAAGCACCCACCCAAAGTTTAGAGCAGCTTTTAGCAACAGTACTGTTTTGGAATTGCCTCCGATATTGAGTACCTCAGACAGCAACATAAACGAACCGGATTCGCCAAGCGTAATGGAGTTAAAAGCGCCGGCTTTCCAGACAAGTCCCTTACCGGTGCAAAAATTTACGCCTATACTACCGGCACCCGTGTTTGAATCCGTACCCCAGTTGGCAGAGGGCGGATCATTGGGCGCGCCCAGACGGATCCAGCTCTGCTCCGTAGGCGAACGCATGACGATGTATTGTTTGTTCTCCTGATTTTCCATGTAAATGGTATTCTGCGCCGCACTGGTGATCCTGCACTTTGTTTCGGAAGCGTCGTTGACCTGGCTGGGATAATCCGGATTGGGCGCGGCCCCCGTGATGACAGGCCTGTCAGGATCGCCATGCACAAAACCCAGCAACACTTCCGTACCTTTCAGCAAAGGAAAATGCATGCCGAAGTCCTTGCCGACATAGGGCTGCGCCATACGCAGCCAGGTCGAGGCCTTGCCGTCTTGTTGCCCGGACAAATCAAACGGCAGGCGGACTTTGTAGCGGCCCTGGTCGTCAAGGTGCGCTTCCATGGAGCCGCCCGGTGAATCAATGAAGGCACTCTGGCTGCTGCTCGCCACCGGCCTGGGGGTTCGCAGCTCCGGACGAAACGGAGTGGAAGCGGGAATGGCCTTGAATGTATTCGTATACCCTTCGAATTTTTCCTTTTCCTGAAACACCACCGTCAAGCCGGATTGAAGATAACTTTCCTGGCTGCCGCGGTGCTGCGCTTCAATCACCAGATAGTCACGGTTCAAGGAGCCCAGATTGTGATCCTGCAGGGTCATGAGAAAGCCCGACCGTACGAGCGGCGTATAGCAGCGGCCGTTGTAGACGGACTTGCGGCAGGCCAGCCCCTCTGCGCGTATGGTTGCCAGAATTTCCGCCTCTGAGGGCGTTTTGGGATTCTCCCCGTAATAATAACTTTCACCAATACCCTGCGCGTCTGCAACAGCCGTTCCCTGAACCAGCAGTCCGGGAGTGCGGTAATTGTAATCCCTGACGCGTACGCTCTGTGGCAGCAGGCTGGTCTTGGCGCTGAAATGGTCCACGACAGTTTGCTTATCAAGCGTTTCCAGTCCCGATGACTGCACGAATTGGAATGGTCCCGCCCCCTCCACAGGCGCATGGCCCATGGGATTGTCGGAAATGACCATGACTTCGCCGGAATCCGTCTGCTCAAAAAAATAAAAAATACCGTAATGCTCGAACCAGCGATTGAGAAAATCAAAATCGGATTCGTTGTACTGGCAGACGTATTCCCGCTGCGGGTAGTCCTTTGCCAGACGAAAATCATATTCTTTCGCCGTGAGCACTCCTGACGCCTGCAATACCTCTTCCGCAAATTCCCTGATGTTTTTGAACAGAAACACCCGGCTCGCGCGGGTCTGCCGCAGCAGGTGCAGGCGCGGCCCGAATTCCGCCTCGTACAGGCTGTAACGGTCAATGGTCCGGACCCATTTGAAGTGCGTCAACACGCCGTGAAAACTGCTTGTATCGGAGCCTGAAACAGTCAGCGTACACTTTTTATGCAGCAGCTGTTCTTTTTCCAGATCCGGGACAGGCGACAACAGCAGCACGCTGAAATGATAGGGCTTCGAAATCGCTTCCTGCCCCCCCATCCGCACCACTACCAGTTTTTTGGGGTCCAGGCCGTCCGCCGTATAGCTGAACCTCACGGCACCGGCCCTGTTTTGTCCGCTGCTCATCCCAAGTCCCCTTATAGTACGATGCTCTGTCCGTCCTCTTCCCAGCGTTCGAATGCCTGGTTCAGGGAGGTACGTTCTTCAAAGTATCGTTGCCGCAGCCAGGCCTGCCGGCTTTGCATCCTGTCGGCCTCCTGCAGATCATATTCCATGCTTCCCAACCGTACCAGCTGTCGTTGAATTTCCAAAAGATACACATCCAGCTCGCTTGTCAGCTGCGTTGCCAGAATCTCCAGAACACGCATGGTCATGCCGAACTGCATTCGGGAAACGTCCAGCAGCTTCTCCCGGATGCGCACAAGCTCCATGGTTTCTGCGCAAGTCTCGCGTTGTACTTCCAGATTCTTTTCCGCCTGGAGCACGGCCCGCTGCGACTCGCGCGAGACAGGGGGCAGCGGACGGAACCTGACAGACGCGGGCAATGCCTGAAAATGGCAGGAATATCCCGCGTCATCCCGCGAATCGCCCTGATGGCCCACCGCTGTAACCAGGTAGGTCTCGTTCGCGCTTCCCAAAAAACCGTTTACATCCCGTACTACCATGCCCGGACGCAAAGGATAAGCGGTCCTGCCCTGGATTTTCCAGCCCGTACAGAGAATCTGTTCGGCGCATAGTCCGGCCAGGCGTTCTGCATCCGCAACCGAACGAAAGATGTGATCAGAAAAGGACACGCGGCCCCTATGACCGGATGAAATGGCGCGTACGCAGCTGTAGTCCGCATCGGCAAGCCTACCGCTGACGCAAACCTCTGCGGGCAGCAGAGTCCGTCCGGACTGCGGCGCATCCACCGTACGCAGATCCACTGGCCGGGCCAGCCGGGAGGGATTATCGCTGAACACCAGCATTCCGCCCTGGTCCGTACTTTCGTGCAGACAACAGATGCCCTCTCGGCCGAGTATCCGAAACAGAAAATCAAAAGGGGAATCCCCCTGGCTGCGCAGTTCCGGCCAGGGCTCATAATTATCCGTAAGATGAAACGCAAAGTCTTTGCCGGGTTCAAGCCCCAGCCCTGCCAACAATCCGGCAACTGCCTGCGGCGTATCCATACCGTCGAATTCCAATTCCGGAACCGCCGTATCAAGCAGTTCCAGGTACGATCGCAATAGGAGTAAACAGTTTTCAGAAGTGTTGGAAATAACCTGCGTCAATAAACCATGAATAGACAATTCCCCCTCTCGCGTATCCGTGACAAGAACAGCGGCCACCGGCGTTTCAAGGGAAGAAACAGCTTCGGTATAATCCACCAGCACGTACAGAACAAAAGACTCGGAAAGAGCTTCCGCGCCGTGAAATGCACTGACATTCAGGGGGGCGTTCAGGCCGTGCAGGTATAATGTGGACTGGAACATTACGCTCCCTGGCAAAAGGGAATAATACACATTTACATTGCTATATCCTTTATCCGGAACCATTGCTATATCCTGCATAACATTGGGCCGTTCTTAAGAATATCATTAACGTATTGGGCTACACCGCCCCGGATGTTACACGGTTTTTTCTCTCGAAGAAGATATGATAGTGACAGACGGCGGGGAGACTTCCCCCTGCGAAGCCAACAAACCCACAGGAGAAAACAGTTGAAATAAAAAAACCGCGTTGAACGCGGTTTTTGTCTTAGCTTCAGGCATAAAAAAACTATTTCGCCGACAGTGCAGTATCCACCTCGCTACGGATGCTTTCCACCTGGGCGGCAGGAACCTTGGGTTCGACCCGTTTGGTTGCCTGCGGGCCGTAATCATTACACAACGTACTCTGGGCCAGAACCCCCAGGGCGCTGGTGTTGGTATTGCTGGCCTTGTCCGTATTCATGATTTTGCAACTCAGCTGCGTAGCGGTGTAAAAATCGCGATACGCCTTTGCGAACTCTCCCGTCCGCTCGTAGCATTCGCCGCGGTAAAAATAGGACGCTGCGACCAGCGACTTGCCTTTTTGTTCTGAAATGGCCTGAGTATAGCTCGTAATGGCTGCAGCATATTGCTTTTGCCCCTGTTGATCTTTGCCTGTCTGAAAAGCAGAGGATGCTTTGTGGGCGCAGGATGCCACACTGAAAACAAGCAGGAGCAAAAAGATTCCGTTGAGCAACTTGATGAACATGAAATCCCCTCCTTTTACCGGGAGCATGATCGTTATGGCCTGACGGCCGCTTAGAGACTCAGGTATAGAGAGAGGAGGCGCATGCGTCAACAGTTTCGGCGGATTGCCTGACCATCCCGCGCGCCTATTGTGCCAAGCGGTTCACGGCAGTAAAGAGATCTTCCAGGTTAACGGGCTTGGTCAGGTAATCATCCATGCCGATTTCCAGGTACATATTTTTATCCCCCTCAAGAGCAAATGCCGTCAGGGCGATAATGGGAGTCATGGCGCGCCGGCTGTATTTGGGAGATGTCCGAATGGCCTTGGTGGCTTCCACTCCGTTCATAACCGGCATCTGAATATCCATTATTATGCAGTCGAAACGTTCCTTGTAAATGGCATCGAGGGCTTCCTGGCCATTCTGCGCACTGCTGATGCGATACCCCTTTTTTTCCATAAAACGCGAAATAGCCAGCATATTGGCGGCATCATCCTCTACTATCAATATATGCATCGGACGCTTTTCTTCCACCGCAGCCTGTTCGTTGCCTGCTTGTTGAGGCATCTCAGCAGAACGGCCCAGACGTAAGGTCATGAATACTGTTGTGCCTTCTCCCGGATACGTATCCACGAACATATTGCCGTCCATAAGTTCCACTATCCGCTTTACCACTCCCAGGCCCAGGCCCAGACCGCCGTACCTGCGGGTGTAACTCATATCCACCTGGGTAAAAGGAGCAAAAATTTGCCCAAGTTTTTCCGTTTCAATACCAATGCCCGTATCGTTGACTTCAAGGCCTATCACCACCGAATCATCTCCCCGAAAATTGGGTAAGCGGTGAAGATTGGCTGAAATGGCGCCCTGCTCGGTAAATTTTACGGCATTGCCGATTATATTAATCAGTATCTGGCGGATTCGTCTCTCGTCCCCCAACATTTCCTGCGGAATCGCTTCATCAACGACAATTGAAAAATCCAGGCTCTTTTCCATAAGACTCAAGGCAAAGGTACCGCGGACGCTTTCGCAGGTTTCCCGTATATTGAACGGCTCCTTAAGCAACTTGTAGTCGCCTGTTTCCAGCTTGGTAAAACTGAGAATGTCATTGAGAATGGTCAGCAGATTTCTGCCTGTGCTCATTGCCGCCGTCACGTATTCCGCCTGCTCTTCGGTCAGACGGGTCTCTTCGAGAAGCTGCAACATGCCGAACAATCCGTTCAGAGGAGTACGAATTTCGTGGCTGATGTTAGCTAAAAAATCACTTTTAGCTTTATTGGCCACTTCAGCCTGTTCTTTTGCCAGCAGCAATGTTTCTTCAAAACGTCTGCGTTCCGTGATGTCCTGCACATTGTTTACCCGAAAGATCGTTTTGCCGTTTTGATCCTTTACCGCGGTCATATCAACCAGACAGGGGAAAACACTGCCATCTTTTTTTACATGATCCAGTTCAAAGGAATGATGTCCGTATTCATCCGCCTCTTTCATGTATTCGGGCACTTTTTCCATGGCATACGCCGTTACGAACAACGAAACCGGACTGGGACCAAGCTCATTTTCCTCATATCCATGCATTCGCAAAAATTCTGGATTCATCAAATCGTAGCTGTTGCTTTGCGGGTTGCAGACGGCAATCCCCCACCCCGAATGTTTGAATATCTGCCCCCACTTGTGCAGCTCTTCCCCATGAGCAACCAAGGCCATATCGCGTTTTTTGCGGTCTGTAACATCCGTATTGCAACCGCGCCTTCCGACAACATTCCCTGAACGGTCATAGGCCAGATAGCAGACATGGGAAATCCAGCGTTCCTCATTATCTTTGGTGATAATGCGAAACTCCATAAAATGATTTTTTTCCACATATAAAAACTCATCATGATGCGAGCGAACCCTCTCACGGTCTTCCGAGTGTACGATGGACACAAGCAATTCCGGGTCGTTCATGAACATCTCCTGCGTATAACCTGTCAAACGTTCGCAGGAGGGAGATATGTAAAGCAGCCGGCCGTCCAGATCCACCAGATATTCCCAGCAATATGAATAATCCGCGATAATCCGGAACTTCTCCTTTTCCACTTCCAGTTCCTGAAGAGTCGCACGCAGTTCCGGGCGTCTGCCCAACAACAGACCTATTCCTACCCCTATAGTCAAGGCAAGCAGAATAACTCCGGATATAATCATGAGCATCGATAATCACCATAACGTTGCATATGTTTTTCAACATAGTAATTAATAAGACTAAATATGCTTACTTACTCCTGACTCAGCACTAACTTACAGTATAACCCCATTCTCCGGGAAAAGTCGAGCATTTCAGGATTATTTGGGTCCGCCATCCGACCAGGCTTGATTGATCCATGTAGAAAAACTGTATTTTCAGAGATAAATACGCAAACCAAGACCTCAACGTCCCAGAACCAGCCTGAATATAAAAAAGCACACACCGTTAGGAATACTTTTCCCCACTATTCAATTGAGACTTGAGCTTAATTCTGCTTCTTCTCAAAATCTTACAACGATTTTCAGCTTTGTTCTCTGGATATTCGGGGTGGAAAAGGATTGAAGCGGCCTGAAGCCGCATAGGATTGGATGCAAAACCAGGATTCTCAGGAAAGTGTCTGCCGAGCGCGGATGCATTGCCGGTCTTTCAAATACCATTGGAGCAGAGCAGCAAGCGCTTGGAGTTGGATAAAAACGAACTCAACACGCCAGCCCCTGTCGCTAACAAATCTTCTGCCTTATGGTCGCTGGAACCATTTCAGAGAGACCAGTAGCCCAAAGGACTTGGTCTAAAAATTAGAAAAGGTCAGTGTATTTCTTCTATCTTCTGACCAAATAACCGGTTCAGAAAATTTGAGACGGATGAACCGACATAATCAGGTGGCGGCCACTGCAAATCGCATCAATTTCGCACCAACTATGCTAGAAATATTCATAAATTCGCATCCGATACTTGTATCATCAACCCGCCGAACGCGTGCCTTGGCGTTTTTGATTACAAAACGGTCTTTGTAAATGATGTCGAAAACGATCTGCTCACCAAGAGTAAACCGCCATCCATTACGCTGAATACAGATCCCCTGTGAGCTGAGGTCGATCACTTCGAGTTCACGAAAAGCTTCCAGCTCCAGGATATGCAAGACAGTCACAAGGGCACGTGGATGACGCCTTCTGTCTGAAAGTATCTCCATTTGCCATTCTTCCGTCTCTTCCAATTCAAGTATATCAACTGTCTGTGTGTCAAACACAAAAACCTCTGTTGCTCTCTCTTCCTGAGGGTACTGCATGGAGGTCTCCTCTTTTTAGTAACGTTCGAAAAAGGAAAAATATTCCCGCAGCTTGGAGCAAGCAAATTTCAGTCCAGAAAGGTAGAAAGAAAGTGACTTTTTAAAGACAATCAGAAGACAAGCCGGACAAGGCATTTGCCAGGCTTATAAATGGCGGGCAAGGCGGACAGTCGCAAAAGACTGTATCTCTTCAATATATAATACGAATATCAGAACACTCAAAAAACAATCAGCTTTTTCAAGCCGTCATACTTTTTGACAGACAAAACAACTTCTCAGCAACTATGCTTCAAAGAGGCATGCGCACCAGGAACTCGCTGCCTTTGCCAAGTTCACTCTGCACCTCAATAGTACCATGGTAGTGGTTCACTATTTCCTTGCAAATGGACAAACCAAGGCCGGTACCGCCTGTTTTTTCATATGTGGCCTCACTCTCTACCCTGTGAAATCTTGTAAAAATATGCTCTTTGTCACCCTCTGCTATGCCTTTGCCCGTATCTGCCAGATAAATGACTAATGAGTCATCTTCCTGGCGGCATCCAAGGCGTACGTAGCCTTTATTGGTGAACTTGTAGGCGTTATGCAATAGATTCTGTAACACTTGCTCCAGGCGGTCCGGATCTACAACCAGATTAGGGAGATCCGGAGGAACATCGAGCTGAAAAGAAATCATGTTCTTTTCCAGGAACATTGCTTCGGCAGAGGCAGCCACCCGCTTTATGAGAGAGCCCACATCCACGGACCGGTCGTTCCAGAGCATACGCTGGGACTGAATTTTGGAAAGATCAAGAAAATCATTGATCAGGCGCGTCAGACGCCGACTTTCATTTTCTATAATGGTCAGATTATTTTCTATGCGCTGAGCTTTTTTCTGCAGCGTTCCATTGTTATCCGCGAACGCACTGAAATGCTTTAAAAACGATTTTCGGGTCAGATTGGCGAACCCCAGCAGTGACGTCAAAGGGGTCCGGAGTTCGTGTGATACGTTGGTGATAATGGAAGATTTGACGCTGTCCAGTTCCATCAACTGAGCATTGAGTTTGTCTTGTTCCTGGGCATGGCGCTTGAGTTCTTCTTCGATCATCTTGCGATGGTGAATATTCACTGAAATTCCATAGGCTTTTTCAGGATGGCATTGAGGGGGACGCCGGTTGACGTGCACCGAATGAGCATGCCAGAGAATTCCATTTTGCCGCGTAATAACCGGGCTCTCCAGGTAAAAAGTAGACTCCTCTCCCCGTAAAAAATCATTCATCAACTGGATGATGTCGTTACGATCACTTTCTTCCAGGGGTAGATCCTCCACACGAACATTTAAACCTGGTTGTACCCCCAATAGTTCCGAAACATTGGGAGAAAATAGTATCGAGCCAAAGCGAGGAACATCCCCATCCCATTCAATATTGACTTCCCAGGTATAAGCCGAGACCGCATTCAATGCGAGATTCAGATGTTCCTGACTCGCCTGCAATGCAGACGTGCGTTGGCGCACCAGTTCATCCACTTCGGAATAAGCTTGCTGCAGCGCACTCTCGGCCTTCTGGCGTTCGTGAATTTCACGTTGCAGGCGACGATTCCAAAACAGCATCAGACCAAAAAGCAGAACCACGCCGATCGAAATTGCGAGGCTCCATTGAAGTACTGAGGACCAGGAAACCCCCAGCCCGATATCCACATGCAGCCATTTGCTGACTATGGTGTCATGTTGATGCTGGGAAACGGAATCCAATCCTTTTTGCATAATTGAGGCGAGTAACGGCCAGTCCCGGCGGCTGGCCATACACAAATCATTGGTGCCCCAATCAGTGGCTGAAGCCACTTTCAAATTCGTCAATCCATTTTTGTTGATCAGGTAATCTCCAGCAGCTAAATTCACTACATAAGCATCTGCCTTGGCGACAGAAACGCTTACCAATCCTTCAGACGGAGATTTGACATAGTTAAAGCGTATTCCTGGGATATGAATCAAACGCGGATAATTTGCTAAATTTTTGACCACAGAGACACGCTTGCCTTTCAGATCTTGCGTCCCTGCGATGAGCGGTGCATCCTTGCGTGTAAAAATCACCCAGGGAAATCTCAGGTAGGGTTTGCTGTATCGCATGTATTCTCTACGCTCCGGCGTGGGAGCGACACAGGCCCAGGCATCGATTTCCTTCGCTTTGGTCTTTTGAATAACCTGGTTCCAGGTAAGATGCTTCTGCACCAGAATTTTCAGTCCCAAGCGCTGTTCGAGCAGCTTCAGATAATCAGAAGCAATGCCCTGAAAAACTTCCTCTTTATCCATATATTGAAATGGAGGAAACGCACGGCCCACCCCCATACGCACCATCGGATGCGCCGCAATCCAGGCCTGCTCCTCTGGTGTCAGCTCCACTTCGGAGGCTATGGTCTCCACAGGAAGCAGCACCGTTAAGCACAGCAAAAAGGCGAACAACCAGTCGCGAGGACTCGTCTTCGTTTTTGGGGAAGGCAAAAAAGTTCTCGATGGTATGGATTTGAAAATACTATGTAATTGTCTAAACGCGCAGGAGTGGCTGTTCACGAATCCACCTTTCAGTACAGCTCGATATCAAAAAAAATACAGGCATCCTCTCCCCCCGAACAAAACTTTTCCAATTGCTTCCTCAATGTCCCAGGCTCGTGTTTTTTACGCGTACATTCTGTCGTTACAGAAAAATCGGCATGAGGGCTATTTCTGACTTGAATTTATGTATTAATACAACTTGTGTAAACAAAAAAAGTATATAAAACTTATCGTCACTATTATCGGTAACTGATACTGATGCTTAGGGGAGGGTTGAGGCGATCTTGGGCATGGTGCGTTGGTAATCATTGGAAGGCACACTGTGCGGCCCTGATTTTTATTTGAAAATAGTCCGTACTTTTACCTTTGTTTTGAAAATCTGAAGACTCCCCCGCAGCAGGAAATCTGCTGGAACTGCATGGCAAGCCCGGCATGTTCCACACTTTTCAGAGATTCATCAGCCGCCCAATAATGCTCGCTGGCATCCCATACGTCCGCCCAGCGCCCGGCTGCCGCCTCCCGTACGGCGACACTCGGAAAAGCGATGTCCGCGACCAGAAAGCTCCCTCCAGGTTGCACACAGCTGTCCAATGTTTCCTGGATCAATCGCAATTTACTGGCTAGATCAAACTCATGCAGAACATACGCGGACACTGCCAGATCAAACGAGCCTGGAACCTTTGCAGGCCAGTCACCCAGCAAATCCGCCTGCAGGAGAGTTACTTCAGGGTATTTTGCCTGAGCCTTTTTCAGCATTTCCTCTGAAAAATCAATACCCCAAACCTTGTAGCCCCTTTGAACGAACATACCGGCCAAATTGCCCGTACCTGTCCCCAAATCCAGTACAGTTGCTCCTGCCCTGAACTCTGCCCAATTTACCAGTGCTGAAAGCACGGCATCGTAACCATCAAAAGGAAAATCTTCCGCCCCTTGTGACACCGCCTGGTCGTATTGATCCGCCCAGTTGTCGAAAAGCTTCTTCCTAACACACTCCCTCAATAACTCCACTCCTTTGCTCTCTTTCCAAAAACAGGCCTGTATACTGCAGGAACCAAATCCCCAGGCAATTGCAAAAAAACCGGCAGCAAATCATTTCATTCCAGCATACGCAGAATTTCCCGAATAAGCGGTTCGAATTCCGACAGCGGCTTGAGAAAAATGGTGTTCGAGACATCAGGTTCGTCGGTCAGATCTCTTGGAATGCGATATTCCGGCGACCCGGTGTAAACAATGAATTTGAGCCCTATCCAGCGGTCTTTAGCAGCTCGGATGAATCCCTGCCCGTCCATGCCCGGAAGGCGCAAATCCACAACCACAAGATCTGCCGGATGCATTTCCAGATACTCGAGCGCATCTTCGGCACTCGCCACCTGGGCGACAACGAACCCCTCATCCTCGAAGCATATCGCCAGACTGTCCCGGACGGGAACATCATCGTCAAGAATCAGAATCTGATATGTCATGGCACGACTCTGAAATTAGCGGAAGCATAATTGAAAAACGTGTCCATTGGCCATGCATTGAATCAACCTCCATGGCCCCCCTGTGCTGATTGGTCACAATGAAATACGAGACGGAAAGACCAAGGCCTGTCCCCTTCCCCACGCCCTTGGTAGTAAAAAACGGTTCGAAAATGCGCTTGCGCGTTTCACTGTCAAGGCCCGGACCGTTGTCCTCTATCTCCACCACGGCCAGCGTGTCCGCTTGCCTGATCCGACAAATAATTTGAGGGCGTTCCTTACCATAGTTTTTTTCAATCATCGCTTCGGCGCCGTTTTTGAGCAGATTCAGAAATACCTGCTGCATCTCATTGCCGTCGCAATAAATACGCGGCATGCCCGGATCATATTCTCGCACGATTTTGATCTTCCTGAAGTCGTAGAACTTCTTCAAGTTATAGTCATTGGCGACAAGTTCGAGCGTTTTATCCAGCAGTAGGGCCAGATCATGATACGTATGTTTTCTTTCCGTCTTACGACTAAAACTGAGCATGTTGGAGACTATGGTTGCCGCGCGGTTCCCGGATTCCCGAATGCCTTCAAGCATTTTGGGAATCTCCCTGCGATGCAGATATTCACGAAAGCATTCCAGCGAAATGCCGCATTCCTGCGCAATGGAATCATTCTTTTTCAAATCCCCGAGAAGACGTTTTTCAATATTATGCGTATACCCCAGAATACCGGCCAACGGATTATTGATCTCATGGGCCATGCCGGCTGCCAACCCGCCCACGGACATCATTTTTTCAGACTGCACCATCATTTGTTCGAGATTGACCCGTTGGGTCACGTCGTCAATTCGGATCACCGCGCCATTGACGCCATTGGCTATCAACGGAAAAATCGTCACATCCTCATGGCGCGTATCTCCGTCGCAGCCCTGGCTTTGTATGGATTCCGAACAAACGGTTCGGGTCCTCATGGCTTCGCGTACGCGGTCCATTTCCCTGGCAAGGCGGGGAAAAACCTTTTCCAGCGGCTGCCCGATGGCGTTGTCGGAGGAAACCTGACTGGCATGTTCGGCTTCATTGTTCCATTGCGTCACCACTCCGTCGGGATTCACTCCCACCAGTACGGACGGCATGGAATTGATAATGTTGGAAAGATAATTGCGGGTCTGGGCAAGTTCCGTTTCAGTCCGTTTGAGATCGGCAATAAACCGGGCCTGCAGAATATTTCGATAGGCAATTTCCGAAAGAAGATTGGCCACGAGAAAAAGCACCCTGGCCACATCTTCAAAGCGCTCGCGCTGCATGGGAGTGACTTCGTGAAAGGCCTCGGCCGCCGCCTCCTCGTCCGCGCCGATTTTGCGGGCATACTCGCGAATGACGGACTCATTCAAAGTCTCGTCGCGAACCTGCCCGATAAGCCAGTTGGCCACATGGCGGCCTCCGATGGAAATTCCCGCACCCGCGTCCCACAACCCGCCGCTCATGCAATGCCGTACGGTTGGACCATCTTTATTCAACCGGCCGATGGCGGCATCGGAGCGATAACAATTGGCACGTCCCTGCTCTGTCTGGCGGATAATATCATTGCACAGACGGCAAAATTTACTCGGCCGCGTAATGGGCGTCCCATCAACATGGGTAATAATCGAAGCCACGCCCGTGGCTTTGGCGAACTGATCCTGCAGGCGCTGTATCCTGTCGATATCTAGCAAGTCCTCAAAGGCGATGTCGTCATTGTTTGTCAGGGGGGAGGTAAGCGAGGCGAGACGTTTTTCCAGAGTCTCTTCGGTGTTTTTTCGGATGGTAATATCCCGAGCGATCCCCAGCACCCCAATAAGACGGCCCGTTTCGTCGCGGACAGGCGTTTTCTTGGTTTCTAAAAACATACTCGCGCCCGTTGCCGGGTTTTCAATCAATTCCTCGCTGATGGCGGTAGTTCCAGTAGCCATCACCCTTTTATCATATTCACGAAAGATATCCGCCTGTTCCCTTGGGACAAAATCATAATCGCTTTTGCCGATTACAGAGGCTTCCGTGGTGCCGAAAAACTGCTCAAAAGCGGTATTGCAGGACAAAAAAATACCATCCGGATCCTTGAGCCAGACAAGATCGGGGATGGCGTTCATCAAACTGTGGAGAAAGGCGTCGGAGTGAGAGTGCGACGCATTGTCGGCCAACGGGGGAGGTTGAGGTTTCTCAGACATACGTGCCTTCAATCCCTTTACTGCTACAGGTTGCGACCGGAATCAAAACAGACGAAGTAGGGTATCTTAAACAAATATGCAGGACAAAGTCTACTTAAGCACTCTCCCTTCCCTTACAGTATGGTATTTTTTGCAACGTCCCCTTCCCCAAAAGACTTGCACTGCTCCAGAGATTGTACCTCCTGCTTTTGCTGGTATGTGCCATGGATTTTCTGACTGACGCAGTGCGTGACGCTGTTGCGCCTTTGAAAAAGATGACATCCGTATATTTTGATTTTGAGTAAGAGATAAGCAACTGCCCTAATGCTGGATCGCCATTAACACCGGTTATACCTAGCGCCTCTGTCTGGAGCACCACTACAATCTAAAACGAAAAAAGGGTTTCAGCATCTAGCTGAAACCCTTAAATCTTTATGGTGCCGAGGGGGGGACTCGAACCCCCACGGGCGTTGGCCCACTACCCCCTCAAGATAGCGTGTCTACCAGTTCCACCACCTCGGCACGCTAAGGTATAGAATCTACCTTATTCGCTTTTTTTCTGCTCCGTGTTGGCTTCCGCTGCCGGTTCGGCTTTGGCAGGTGCGGATGCTTCGGAGGTCTGTTCACCGCTGGCCGCGGGTGCCGCCTTTTCCGTATCGGCTTTGCCGTCGTCTACGACGATGCCCTGCGGCTCTTGGGCTTTTTCTTCAATCTGCTTTTCAATGGCCGAATCCATCAGCGTGTCTTGCGATGATGGCCGGTTGCCGGTCATAGCAGTATACGAAAGAGATGTCACCAAAAAAATTGCAGCTGCAACAGCAGTAATTTTCGCGAGCAGTCCGCCCGCTCCGGAGCCGCCGAACAGCGAGCTGCTGCCGCCTCCGAAAATGACACCCATGCCCTCTTTGCCAGATTGCAGGAGGACGATGACTACCAGAACGACACAAATTATAACGTGCAGAATGAGAACCAAGTGTTGCACTGAACGATTTCCTTTACGGTCACTTTCCGACGGACCAGACGTTATTTTCGCAGCGACTAGGCCTTGGCGATGCCTTTGAAACTTTCGCCCTGCAAAGAGGCACCTCCTACCAAGACTCCGTCCACATTGTCAAGAGAAATTATTTCTTTTGCATTGGCCGGCTTCACGCTGCCGCCGTAAAGAATACGGATTTCTGCGCCGTTGTCCAGCATTTCTTTAAGCATTTTACGCACAAAGGCATGCGCGCCCAGAATATCCGCGGGCTGGGCGACTTTTCCCGTACCAATTGCCCAGACCGGCTCATAGGCAATGGCCAGTCGTTCGGCAGCGATATCCTTGGGCACACCGGCAAGACCTTCCTGAAGCTGCTGCTCCAGAATTTTTTCCACTTCTCCGGCTTCGCGCTGTTCGATGGTTTCTCCGATGCACAGCACCACACTCATGCCCTGTTCGAGCGCATAGGCGGTTTTCTTGCCTACGAACGCGTCGTCTTCGCCAAGCACGTGGCGCCGCTCGGAATGGCCCGTCAGCGCATAGGTGCAGCCCAGGTCCTTGAGCATCATGGGCGAAATTTCTCCTGTAAAGGCGCCTTCTTCCGCAGGATAAAAATTCTGGCCACCGACATAATATTGTTTCATCTGTCCAAAGGTCTTAACGACCGGAGCGATACCGATAAAGTTCGGGAAAACGAGTAATTCTCTGTCTGCAGGCATCTCGCCGATGATCTGTACGAAATCCTTGGCCGTAGTTTCAGCTTGTTCCGCGGTCTTGAACATTTTCCAATTCGCCGCCATCAACATTTTCATGAATCAAACTCCTTTCGCATTACGAGCATGTTTGTTCCGGTAACTATTTCCAACGGGTTCCTGCAATACTCAGGATGCGGGCCGCCGCTCGGGAGCGCACACCAGCTCCAGAATAAGCGCATCCTCCCGGTTGTCCGGGTAATAGGCGTTGCGCAGCCCCACCTGTTTGAATCCAAAACCGGCGTAGAGGTTCCTGGCGGCTACATTGCTGCTGCGAACTTCCAGTACTACGCGTTCTATGCCCATTTTACGCCCTATTTGCAACACGAGTCCCAACAGACGGCGTCCTATGCCCAGACGCCGGACTTGAGGCGATACGGCGAAATTCAGGATTTCCATTTCATCAACCGAATGATAAAAGGACAGGTAGGCCAGAAGACGGTCCGCTTCTTTTAAGCCGAACACGTAAAACAGCTCCATTTCAAAAGACAGATTGAACTGCCGCTCGTTCCACGGAAGGCTGAAACAAAGCCGTTCGAGGGCTAGAAGCTGTTCGGCATCCTGGCTGGACAACTTTGAGAACGTCAGCTTTTCCGGTTCGACTTTCATGTATGACCCGTTACATACGGATGAAATTTGCATGGCAAGAAAAAAACAAAAACATAATTCCGCAGTTCAGGTATCAGAGCTTGTCGAGGTTGTCGACGAGCAGGACAGAACGTTGGGGGTTCTTCCTCTGGACGAGGTGCACAGGCAATCCCTGATGCATCGTTCAGTGCTTATCCTTGTGTATAACATGAAAAACGAGCTGTACCTGCAAAAACGCGGAAAAAACAAATCCCTCTACCCTGGGCGACTGGACATTTCCGCCTCAGGACACGTTAAACAGGGAGAATCCCGCGAGGACGCCGCGATCCGCGAATTGTACGAAGAACTCGGCCTGCGCGTGGATCGTCTGACCCGGCTGTACGAAATCCCAGCCAGTAACGATACGCATTTTGAATTTCTGACGCTTTTTACCGCCGGAAAATTCTCTCAGCCGCCTACGCCCAATCCTGATGAACTTGACGGCGGCCATTTTGTGGATCCGGATGAACTGGATTTTCTTGTCTCAGAATACCGCGATACGCTGACGCCCGGACTGGTGTATTGCTATGAGAAAAAACTCCTCAATTTCCCGAAAGGCTGAGGCCCCCTCATGGGGCAAGCTGCGCTGCCAACTGCTGATGAATCTTCCCATTGGTCGCCAGCACGGTGGGAGCGAAAAGATCAAAGGGCCTGTCCTGATGTTCGCCGTAGCCCGAGACCTTGCCCCCGGCTTCTTCCACCAGCATCCAGCCTCCGGCCATATCCCAGGGGCGCAGAGTGGCTTCATAATAGCCGTCGTAACGACCGCAGGCCACATACGCCAGATCCAGGGCGGCGGATCCGCAGCGCCTGACCCCCTGCGTACTGGCCAGGACCTTGTCCAGCCAGCCCAGAATAGCCTGCTTGTGTTCCAGAATCGCGTACGGAAACCCGGTTGCAACAAGAGACTGTTCCAGGTCCATGGTAGCGGAAACCGCGATGGGCGTGTCGTTTAAAAACGCGCCACCGCCTTTTTGCGCCCAGAAAAACTCTTCGATGATCGGGTTGTAAACAATGCCGCAGAGCATGCCGTCCGTACTCCACAACCCCACGGATACGGCGACGAACGGTATGCCGTGGACAAAATTCGTGGTTCCGTCCACCGGGTCCACCACCCATGACAACGCGGGCAGAGCCGTATCCCCTGCGCTTTCCTCCGCATAATAGGCGATATCCGCGGACAATCCCCCCAGGGATACGCGCAACGCGGCTTCAACGGCCAGGTCTGTTTCCGTCACAAGGTCGATCCGCCCCTTGTGCGTCACATTGCGCGGACGGTTCCAATGCGAGCGAATAATTGCACCGGCCGAACGTACCGCTGCGCGAGCTTCAAGACACAACTCCGTAAGTTGCTTTGAATCCATTCAAACCTCCCGGATCAACGGATTGCAAAAAAATATCTGGCTGCTGTCAATTTTTGGGCTGGGCGCGTTCCAGAATAGAAACACGTGTTTTCAGAAACAGATTTTCCAGAAACAATTCAAGGTAGGCTGCAGCCATCTCGCTGAAACTTTTCAAGGAATCATCAATGCTCATGCCCTGCTCGTGAGCAAAGCCCAGAACGCCGTTTGTCGACTTCTGGTAGCTCAGAGGAAGGCAAATGATGCTTTTGAAATCCGGAGTCTTGAAATTCTTTCCAAACAGCGGCGAGGGAGATCCGGATTCCCGGTTATCCAGAAAGATGGCCTGATTGTTATTATACACCCAGCCCAGCAATCCGTTGCCAGCGGCAAAACGAATGTCTGCATTGCCCCGAAAAAAAGGCCTGTTTACGCCTTCCAGATAATACTGAGCGCCCCTTTCATCCATGACTGACAAGAAACAATAATCAAAACCAGTGGCTTCGGAAAGAATCATCAAAAGATTCTCGAGAAAACCATCCCACTTGGTCATTCGTCTGCGCAAATTCTGGATCAATTGCAGGCAGTGGTAGTACTTGGAGTCCGCCATGGCCTCGGCAGCCTGCACATAGCCTTTGTGGCGCGAATAAATAAGATCAGCGAACAGATGCAAAATTTTCTGATCTTTTTCGGTAAAAGCAAAGGTTCGCTTGCTGTCCAGACAGAGAATCCCGCTCTGGTTCGGCAGAAGACATCCCATAAAGGCTTTGACATTCGGATCATTATTGAGATCATAATATTCAAGTCTGCTGCTTTTCCGTTCGAAATTACTGATCAGCAACGGCTGGTTGCTGACAAGCATGCTGCCAACTATTCCATGCCCGGACTGCACAACACAATCCAGGGCAACGGAGTCGCCAAGGCTAAAATAAGAAGCCAAGACATAGTCCGCAGTCTGGCGCTGCCGTAAAAACAACACAGCGGAATACGCATCGAACACGCTGCAAACCAGCCCTAATATTTGCTTTATGTGTTCCATTTTTTTCATAAAAACCCTGTGGCTGGCAGGAAGTTATGTGTTGTTAAAAAGAAGTTTAAGCAGCATACGCGACTGAAACTGTAAAAAATACAACGAGTTTCAGTTGAGAATATTACATGACTTTTTCTAGAAATTCAACCGACAGATGCGCTTTATCGGCAATTGTACTTTTTCTTGCTTAGATAGCAAGGGAAAACAATAGAGTAGAACGCCAGTTTTCCCTCACCTGCAGTCAATAAAACCATCTGAGCTTATTCAAAACAAGCTATTTGTTATGGCAGGTTGTAAGAATCCTGCTTGATTTTCCCCTGCATCACAGGCAAAAAAAGCATATCTTTTCACTTCTTATTGACGAACGCCTATGAAATCCAATGTAACGCAGCAACAACGCCTCCATTTTCCGACACCGCCTGTGGAAAAGCCCCATGCTAAAGGCCCGGTAATCTATTGGATGTGGCGCGATCAGCGGGCGGAAGACAATTGGGCCCTCCTATACGCGCAGGAGCGGGCATTGCAGCTCAAAACTCCCCTGATTGTCGCCTTTGCCCTTGCCCCATCCTACCTCGGGGCCAGGGGGCGCTCGTATATTTTCATGTTGCAAGGATTGAGAGAAACCGCCAGGCGGCTGGATGAATTACGTATCGGCTTTGTTTTTCTGCGGGGGGATCCTGCGGATGAAGTAGCCATGTTCGCCGATGTCTGTAAAGCATCTCTGCTCGTCACCGACTTCTGCCCGCTGCGTCCCAATCTTCAGTGGCAAGCGCGCCTGGCGGAGGCCACCTCACTGCCCGTTATCGAAGTGGATGCTCACAACATCGTTCCCTGCCGCCACGTCTCCAATAAGGAAGAATACGCGGCCCGTACGATTCGACCGAAAATTCAGCGCCTGCTCCCGGAATTTCTCACCGATTTTCCCGAACTCGCTGTTCACCCTTATCCAGCCGAAGTATCGCTGCACCCTGACTGGGACCAGCTACTAGACGCCAACGCGCGTGATACGCGACTTGTTGCCGCACCGCCCCCAGGAACAGGCGCCGCGCACCAGGCTTTGGATCATTTTCTCAGAAAACGCCTTTCACGCTACGCCAATGAGAAAAACGACCCCAACCTGGAGGCTTCTTCCGGACTCTCGCCCTATCTCCATTTCGGGCAAATCGCCCCCCAACGCGTAGCTCTGCGCGTTTTGGAACAGGCTGCGGCCAGCGAAGAAAACGCCGCGTCATTTCTTGAAGAACTCATCGTCCGGCGCGAACTTTCGGATAATTACTGCCTGCACAACCAGGCTTACGACTCCTACGCCGGGCTGCCCCTGTGGGGACGAAACACCCTTGACGCGCACCGGAACGACCAGCGGGACTATGTCTATTCCCACGAAGCCTTTGAGGAAGCCCGTACGCATGATCCTCTCTGGAATGCCGCGCAGCGGCAGTTGCTCGCCAGCGGCTGCATCCATGGATACATGCGTATGTACTGGGCCAAAAAAATACTCGAATGGACGCCTGATCCGGAAACGGCCCTGGATATCGCCCTTCGGCTGAACAACGGCTACGGCCTGGACGGACGGGACCCCAACGGCTATGTCGGTGTTCTCTGGTCCGTGGGAGGTCTTCACGACCGCGCTTTCAAAGAGCGGCCTGTGTTTGGAAAGATACGTTTCATGAACGCTTCAGGATGCAAACGCAAGTTCGACATCCAAAACTATATGGCGGCCTGGTAGACCTGAGAGTATGGCACGCGTCAACGGATTCGAACTGCTTGGAAAAGTATTTGTGGTTGCGGGAGTTCTGGGGGAAGCAGGAGCGAAAATCTACATGCACTTCAATCCCAACTGCGCGGCCAAGGCTGTAGTTGCGGACACTCTGGGAATTCAAGGGGATCAGGTGCTGCTGTTCAAGAGCCTGTTGCTCTTGCAAGAATATGGGATTTATGCGGCGGCCGCCGGCCTGGTCTTTCTTCTCCTGGCCAAACTACCCCATTAATATCTTCAAAGCTCTGGTTTTATCTCGGCTTCGGCAACTACGACACAATTCCTGGAGGCGTCTTTGGCTCCGTACAATGCCGCATCGGTACGCTGGATGAGCTTCTCGCTGGTGTCGCTTTGAACATAAGCAGCCACGCCAAAGCTCGCGGTAACGTTTCCTTTGATGTCAGTGAACGACAGCGCTTCGATGCGCTCCCGCAAATGTTCGGCCAGCTGTTTTGCACCTGACAGATTGGTCTGCGGACAAATAATCAAAAACTCTTCGCCGCCCCACCGTCCGACAAGATCTGTTTTGCGGATATTGGCTACGAGTACTTCCGCGATCTTCTGCAAGACCCTGTCGCCACTGTAATGTCCGTAGGTGTCGTTGATTGTTTTAAACTTATCGATATCCAGCATGATCAGGGCAAAGGGCGTGTTGTATCTCTCAGCTCTGGCAAGTTCCTTTCCCAACTCTTCATCCAGCATATAGCGGTTGGAAACGCCAGTCAGTCTGTCGGTTTTATACAAAATATCCAGTTGCGCATTCATGGCCAGCAGCTGTTTGTTATACCGCGTAATGATCATGTAACGATACAAAACCAGCAGCAATACCGCAGCGATTACCGCGCCGAATTTCCAGAAGAAGGAATAATCAAAACCTTTATCATAGCGAACCATCAACCAATGGCTCAGAATAGTCTGCCTCTCTGCGGTGGAAATCGTGCCTATGGCCTTGTTGATGACGGCTAACAACTCGGGGGCATCATTGCGCACGCCCACAGTAATATTATAGTCTATATCGATCTGCCCGGAAATTTTCACATCGACCATGCCATTTTTTTGAAACTGATAGCCGATGGAGGGAACCGTATCTATATAACCGAAGACCTCATTTTTGCGGACTTTATTCAGACCGCTCCAGGGGTCGGCTACTTCCACGATACGCATCTCGGGATATTTCTGCCGCAATAACTCAATAGCGGCATAGTCTTTGACAATGGCATACGTCTGATCCGCTACAGTGGAAAAGTCTTCGATGAAAACCTTGTCCAGGCCTGTTGCCACAACCAGGGGAAAAGAAACATATGGTACACTGAAGTTCAAATATTCTCGACGCTTGGGCGTCGGCACGGCTCCCGGAAGGATGGCGCATTTGCGTTCATGGGCGTTTTTCAACGACTCCGTCCAGTTTTGTGTCTTCACCAGTTGAAACGGTTTGCCGATACGCGCGGAAATAATGGACATAAAATCCGCAATCAGCCCCACATGTTTGCCTTGCTTGCTCAACTCTTCATAGGGCATCCAGTTGGGATCTATGCACATGGGAATGGACGAGAGTTTGGAAAGATAGGTGATTTCATTTTCCGTGAATGAAATAGTGTTATCCTGGAGGCCGTAATCTCCTTCAATGGAGAACCATTTCTCCATCAATTCCTTTTTCTCTTTAGCTGAAATTGCTGCAAGCCCTTTGTCGAGTATACTCAAGGCTTCAGGCCAGTCATTACGCACGGAAAAAACAAGCTGCAGTTTTTCTTTCAGAGGAAAGGCCACCTGCAGAAAAGGCAATCCAAACTGCCGGATAGTATATAAGAATGTTCCATCATCCAGGGTCGCATCCGCATTGCCCGTAATAAGCGCGTCAAGCATTGCCTGCGGACTGGCAGCAGTTATCACCTTGGACGGCTTGAATTGATGCGCGATTTTTTCGGAACTCGCATTTCCTTCCTGAACGACGAGTACTTTTCCTTCAAGGTCGTCAGGATGTTCAATATGCTTGGGGTTGCCTCGCGGAACCACAACCCGTTTTTGAATTTCAACGTATGGTTTGGAAAAGTTCACAAAGGATCTGCGACCGGGAACAACCGCACTCGTACTCAGCCCGTCAATCAACCGTGCCTCGGCCATAGCGAGCATCTGCGCCCAATTACCCGTGCGCAATTGAAAATTTGCCCCGGTTAACGAATTAACTCTGGAAAGAACATCGGGATCATACCCGCGAATGGTACCGTCCTGCGAAACAAGAACATAAGGCGACCAATTTTTGTCTGTTCCCAAAACGATAACAGAATGTCGCTTAATGAAATCACGTTCCTGCTGCGTCAGCTGCACATGAACCGGAGCTTTTTCCTCCAAGGCGAAAGAAACTCCGGAACACAGCAACAAAAAAAACAGGCAGCCGAGCGCCAAACTGATGGGTTTCACGTCCTCTCCCCTTGCCTCCGTAAAACCATGAGTGATTTCAGAGTAATCAGGGAGAGTCTTCGGACAGCCTCCTGCGAAGTCATGGATCTAGCCTTTGGGACGCAAACCGAGCTTATCCGCCGCGGCCTTGGCGGCTTCAACGGTATACTCCGCCGGAGAAAGCGCCTGTTTTCTTTCCGGGGCAATGAGTAACTCCGGGCTGTTGCGTAATTCTTCCTTAGGCGTGATTTCATATTCAGGCGGAAAGGAATTGTTGAAATACATGCTCTGAAAATCAGCGAACTTGAGGCTGTGCGCGGTGGCATCCAGTACGGCCAGTTCGCCTTTGCTGATGAGGCCGAGTTCCTTGGCCCGCAATAAACCTGCCAGACATTCGCCTCCCTGGGTGCAGGCAATATGTCCGTGCCTGTTGGCAAGCAGCATGCCTTCCATGATCGCCTGCTCCGTCACCTGCAGCACCTGAAAAGAGCCCGCACCACCCTGTTCCTCGTACTTGTCCGCAAAGAATTTTACACGGGGAAAAGAAACCGGATTGCCGATCATGGCGGCCTGCGCCACGCTTGGCGTGACGGAGACGGGTTCGTAGGCGCGTTTTGCAGGATCATTCACCGCGTAATACTTGTAGACCGGATCGGCATGCTCAGACTGTACGCCGAAGATCCGCGGCAGGCTGGAAATGATCCGCAGTCGTTTCAACTTGAGAAACCCGGACATGATTGCGGTGATATTACCGGCATTGCCGATGGGCACGAACACACATTTGCCGTCCAGATCCCAGTCATACCATTGGGCTACTTCAAAAGCGTAGGATTCCTGGCCCAGAATACGCCAGGCATTTTTGGAATTGAGCAACGCCACACGGTAATTGTCTGCAAGGTGTTCGACAACTTTCATGCAATCATCAAAAACGCCGGGAACTTCAAGGACAAGGGCGCCGCTTCCCAGAGGCTGGGAAAGCTGTTGCGGCGTAACCTTGCCCTGGGGCAGAATCACTACCGATTTCAGTGGCTCGCCCACGTAGGCCGCGTAAAGAGCCGCGGCGGCAGAGGTATCTCCGGTGGAGGCGCATACGGTCAGCACTTCGTCCCAACCATGAACACGCACCATGGCTTTCAAGTAGCTGAAGGCGCACGCCATCCCACGGTCTTTGAAGGACGCGCTCGGGTTCTGGCCGTCGTTTTTATAACTCAGTTCCTGTCCGATATGTTTCCGTAAAGCTGGAGAAGAGTCGATGATGGGCGTATGTCCCTCGCCAAGATAAACGATGTCCGATTCATCCAGAACAGGGGCCATGAGTTCGTAATAACGGAAAACGCCGCGCAAAGCGTTTTTTTTGGCAGCCGCGCGCGTATCGAACAAGTCTCTCCAGTATTCTCCTGATTTTGCAGCCAGATCGCCAAAATCAAGATTCTCGAGCAAAAACACGCCTCCGCAATCGGGGCAGGTGTAAAAAAGCTGATCAGCGGAAAAACGCGCCCCGCATCCGAGGCAAAAGTATTCCATTCTGCCGCGAAGCGACGGAAACATATTGGCATTCATAGTAAGCACCTTATAATTCGTGGGATTAAATCATCCTGTTGAGAGCCGCGTGTCAAAACGCCTTTTTATTCTCATTTTTCCTGCAGCTCTGCAAGCCACTTCGCGTATCGGATTATTTAATTATTTTTCGTACCATATAATTGTTACTCTTTCCAACTTGACCTTATCTCTGGCAACTGCCACAATTCTCCAGGGATATGGTCTTCTGTTCTTTACTTTCCGTACGTTGATACTGTATATAGTTGCCTCTGTTTTTCTGCAGCGACCTGATAAATTTAATGAAGCATAAACTCGAGACAGCTCTGCTCTCATGAGGACAGATTCATGAAAAAACAGCCAGGCTCCGGAAAGCTGGAACGTTACTTCCAACCTTCTATTCTGATGGCGCTTCTGAAGGGGCCTTTGCATGGCTACGGACTGACAGCCGCCATTGCCGAATTCGGTTTCATCCAGGGGGAGGTCCCTCCAGGAGTCATATACCGGCACCTCAGGCAGATGGAGGAAGAAGGATTGCTTCATTCCGAATGGGAATCCGAGGGAACCGGACCGGCAAAACGCAGTTACGTCATCACGGATACCGGACGCGAAGTACTGGAGTCCTGGATTGACTATCTCGAACGTCAGGCGGATCTCATGAAACGTTTTGCCGAACGCTATCGGCAATCGCAGTGACCGAGATTTAGTCTCAGCGGCAACAAAATTCTATCATAAAAAAATACAAACCGCTGCGGCCCAGCGGTTTGCATTTGCTTGTAAAATCATCCTGACAGCACTGCACGGCTCAGTCCCGTACGGCCCGGTTGTCTGGTTATAATGCGGCAGCATCTTTTCGTTTGCTATGGGCTGTTCGCCAGGAGCCAGGCGCATTGCGCACCACCTGAAGCACGGGTTCGCTGTTCCAGAGCGAGGGACGAATCCATTTTTCGCCAACCAAAAGATCTTCGGCCAAAGGCACTGCCGGATCTCTGTCCACGGAAAGCACTCTGATACCCATGGCTTGTATCTGCCCGATGGATTCGGGCTGGGCACTCGTCCGTAAGGGACCGTACTCGATAAAACGCCCGCACCAGCCGTATTTTGTCAGACCGACGGCGGCAGCTGCACCAATGATTCCATCATTGGTGCCTCCGAGTCCTAACAAACGGTTCTTTTTGACAACATCCATCGCGTCTGTCTGGCGCATCAATCTGCCTGTAGCCTGTACGGAAAAATCCAGAAGCCCGGAACCGAGTTCGTTCTCGTCCAGAACGCAAACCCCTGGGTCTCCTTCCTCGGAGGCGTATTCCAGGACATGTTTTGCCGAAATTTCCAAGATCTCCTCAGGAGATAATTTTCCTTCCGCCGTACGCAAAACGATGCATGCCGAACTATTATTGGAGGTATAGGGAATTTCATCCATTTTCGGCAGCTGGTGCCGCAGTATCCCCCAAATTTCCGCCCGGTCCGTGAACTTTGCCGCCAGCATACGAGCCAGGCGGCCGGTGCCCATGGCACTTGTCTTGCCGTCCGTATCATCGAGCCCAATGTACACTACCATGTCTTCTTCCCTGGTTGATGTTGCCAGTAACTGGAAAAGAAGAGAAAATACTCCTCATCCCGGACGGTTGCCGCAGCAATCGGCTCATGAGTCGGCCGGCTCAATTCGTGGGGGAAAGCAAGTCGATTCAGATCTGTTCCAAAGCTACTGAGGTTTGAAAAAGCCAGTAGCAAAAATACACAACCTGTTCAAGTAGGTCTTTACTTGATAAATGCTATGCGCCTTAAATCAAAGATAAAATCAAACAACTAGCTTTAATAGTATACTTGACGGCATGCTTGCCACAGTCTAGATTACTTAATATTGTAATCAGATTTCTTCTATTCGCAGAAAGGAGCGCTTATGCCAGCCATTCCATGGAATACCAACATGCACATCGGCATCAAGGATATAGACGATCAGCACGAAAAACTCACCCTGCTTATAAACGAGCTGTACTACGCCTATATGGACGCCAAAGAACGAAAAATCCTCGAACGTATCATCCAGGAAGTCAACGACTACGCCAGCTACCATTTCAAAACCGAAAAAGAGCTGATGGATGTGTACAATTACGAAGGCCGCGAGAGCCACCTGGCCCAGCACGATTATTTTACCCGGCGCGCGATCACTTCCTTGTTTCAATATACGGACAAAAAAGAAGAATTGACCGCCGAACTGCTGGACTGGCTGACGGACTGGTGGATGAAGCACATCAACGGAACGGATAAGGAATTCGGAACTTTTTTACGGGATAAAGGCGTTTGCTGATTTGAATCAATACCCCATCGATTTTTCAGGCGGCGCTCTCATTCTGCAACGAGAGCGCCGCTTTTCTATCAGGTTGCTTCCGCGGCTTCCGATCGGCGCTGCGCCGCATAGTAGGCCACGGGAATAATCACCAGTGTGAACAGGGTCGATGCGAACAGGCCAAAGATCAAAGCCCAGGCCAGACCGGAGAAGATCGGGTCCAGTGTAATGGGCCAGGCGCCCATGGCCGTGGTCAAGGCAGTCAGCACAATGGGCCGCATACGCACCACGCCGCTTTGCAGGATCGCCTCCTTCAAAGCCAGCCCCTGTTTGCGGGCATCCTCAATGAACTCGATCAGCACCAGTGAGTTACGAATGACGATGCCGCCCAAGGCGATCATGCCGATCATGCTCGTGGCCGTAAAAAAGACCGGATCCCCATACCCGCCCACTTGCTCTGTAAAAAACAGATTCAGGAGCCAGAAACCAGGCATGATGCCCAGCAGCGTCAGTGGGATTGCCATCATGATCAGCAGAGGCAGCGCAAAGGAGTTGGTCTGGATGATCAACAGAATATAAATGCCCAGCATGGCCGCGCCAAATGCCATCCCAAGATCGCGAAACACGCGAAGCGTAATCTGCCATTCGCCTTCTCCGGCCCACTCCACCGATGTATCCGGCGGCAAAGGCTTGCTTTTCAGCTGGGATTGCATATCCAGAATAGCCTCTCCGGGAGCGCGTCCGGCCATCTCCGCGTATACGTAAACTACGCGGTGCAGGTTTTTATGGTAAATGGGCTGGTCTTCCGGAATGGTTTCAAAACTGCCCAATTCGCCCAGTGGCACCATGTTGCCCGTATCGCTCTTGACCGGAATCTGCGTCAAAGCAGCGATGCTCGATCGTTTGTCGCGGGGAGCGATCAAACGCACCACCAACGGCTGGCGTTCGTTGGGATAGTGCACCTTGGCCGGCGTTTCGCCGCCCACTGCAAGAGCCAGAGCCGTGACAATGTTTTCAGTACTCACGCCGTGCAGTGCGGCTTTTTCCTTATCCGGGACAAAGTTGATCCGCTCGCGTCCGGCTTCATACGAGGCGTCGATATCCCGTACGCCTGGTTCTTCGCGCATGACGCCCTGCAACTGTTTTGCGGAATCAATCAGCTGCCCGTAAGTCCGGTCAGGCGTACCGTATACTTCCGCCGTAATCGTGGACATGACCGGTGGTCCGGGCGGCACTTCCACTATTTTTAAACGCACGCCGTAGCTTTCGGCAATGGCCTGTAACTCATTGCGCAAGCGCAGGATGATGGCGTGACTCTGTTGTTCGCGCTGTTCCTTGCTTGCCAGATTGACGCGGATGTCCGCCTGATTGCCGCCGTCGCGCAAATAATAATGACGCACCATGCCGTTGAAATCCATGGGTGATGCATCCCCCACGAAGGAGACGAAATTGTTCACCTCCGGCACCGTGGCCAGGTAATCCTCAAAAGCCCGTACGCAGCGGTCAGTGGCCTCCAGGCTCGTGCCCTCGTCCAGATCCAGTACGAGCTGGAATTCGTTTTTGTTGTCAAAGGGCAGCATTTTCAAAGGCACCTGGCGCATCAGGGCCAGCGAACCGGCCAGGACCAGAAGCACCACGACCACCACGGCCAGCAGAACACGCCACAAACCGGACTCCAGGAACGGCGAAAGAATTCCCCTGTACACACGGGAAAGCATGCCGTGGCTCGTATCTCGCGATACATTCTGCTCGTCAGCGTCCGTACCTGAGCCCGCCACCGCGCCCTGCCCGGCTTTGCTCCGCAGCAGGTAGTAGCTCATCCAGGGCACGATGGTCAGAGCGCTGACCGTGGAAAAAGACACGGTCAGGGGCACGTTGGCCGCCATAGGCGCCATGTAGGGTCCCATCATGCCTGTGATGAAAAACATGGGCGTGAACGAGACGATAATCGCCAGCGTGGACATAATGACAGGGGGCAGAACCTCCTTGACCGCATACAACGTGGCGTTCAATGCATTGCGTTTGCCCGCCAGAATATGCCGCTGAATATTGTCCACATTGGTGATGGGATCGTCCACAACCAGGCCTAGAGAAAGAATCAGGGCGAAGAGGGTCACCCGGTTGATGGTGTACCCGAAGAGATAATTGACGAACAGGGCCAGGGAAAAACTCACGGGCACGGCCATTGCCACTACCAACGCCTCGCGCCAGCCCAGGGTCATGGCCAGCAGCACCACCACGGTCAGAATGGCGAAAAAGAGCGAACTGAACAGTTCGCTGACCTTGTGCTGGGCGGTCTCTCCATAATTGCGCGTCACTTCCACCTGCACACCGTCCGGCAACACATCGCGGCGCAAGCTATCCATTTCGCGCACGACATTTTCAGCCACGTTGACGGCATTGGTCCCTTTTTTCTTTGCCAGCGCCAGTGTTACCGCGTTATAGCCTTCGGGACGCAGTTTGCCGCCGCTTTCCTGCAGTTTACGCTCGGAAAAACGGATGCGCGAATAGGTGCTGCGCTCTTCCGGACCGTCAATAACTTTGGCCACGTCGCGCAGATAAACAGGTTTTTCATCAAAAACCCCCACCACCAGATCCGCCACCTCGTCGGCCGAACGCAGGAAAGAATCCGCGGTAACCACAAATTCTTTGTTGTGCGCATCCAGACTTCCTGCTGTAACTGAGGCGTCGGCGGCCTTCAGGGCTTCGATGATCTCCACAGGCGAAACATGCAGTCCTGTCATACGCTCGGGTTGCAGTTCAACGCGCACCTCGCGCGAGCGCCCGCCCACAATGCTGACCTGCGAGACGTCTTCCACGGCGGCCAGCCGTTGAAACAACTCCTCAGCCATACGCCGCAATTCGTGATCGTCGTAGCGGTCCGAATACAATGTCAGCATCACGATGGGCACATCATCGATTTCCACGGGTTTGACCACCCAGCTGGAAACAATGGACGGCGCCAGGTCCGTATTTTTCGTGATGGCGTTATGCAGCTTGACCAGGGACTCTTCCCTGTCTTCCCCCACGTAAAAACGCACCGTGACCAAGGCGCTGTTGCGCCGCGACGTCGAGTAGACGTACTCCACCCCGTCGACCTGCCAGAGCATCCGCTCCAGGGGCGAAGCCACCAGTTTTTCAATCTCCTGGGCCGAAGCACCCGGCGCCTGTACATAGACATCGGCCATGGGCACCACGATCTGCGGTTCTTCTTCCCGTGCCGTAAGCATTATGGACGCCGCGCCCAGGCACAACGCGAACAGCAGAAATAAAAAGGCATTCTTCCCCGTAAGAAAGGCGTCCACCACCGAAACGATGAAGCCCGACGGACGATCAGGATGCATTGTTCGTCCCTCCGTCCGCAGCACCCGCCGGAGCGGCAATGAGTTCGCCGGGTTTCAGACCACCGAGAATTTCCACCAGATCGCCACGGGACAAGCCCGTACGAACGTATACGACCCGAAATAGCTTCCCTTCGTCGGTTTGGCTAACCACTCCTACGGTTTCCAGCTGCCCCACTTGTTTGACCGCTGCTTTGGGAATAACCAGGGTTTTGCGCTCGCCCATGGGCACGAGCAGCCGGCCGAACATGCCGGGATACAATCCGGGCAGATCAGGCAGTCCGACCTTGACCAGAAAAGTTCGCGTCTGCGGATCGCCGGAAGGAACGACCTCTTCAACGGTTCCTTCCACACGCTTGTCCAAAGCGGTGATGACCACCGGCAGTTTGGTTCCGGGCCGGACTTTATTAATCAAACCTTCGCGGACGAGGGCTTCCAGCCGCATGGTGCCGCCGGTCTGAACATAGAGCAATGATTTGTTGGGATATGCCAGATCACCGGGCTCGGCCGAACGTTTCGAAACCTCGCCGTCTTCCAGGGCCTTGATCTCCGTATAATCCATGTTGATCTCGGCCTGCTCGACAACCCGCTTGGCTTTGCGGACAGCGGCTTCCGCCCCGGCTAGACCTTCCACTGCTCGCAGGTGCTCTGCTTCTGCCTGTAAAAACGTCGAACGAGCCGAATCCAGCTCGCTTTTGGCCACGGCCTTCTGCGCGTACAAATTCTGCATGCGCTGGTATTGGATCTTGGCGTCGTCATACGCTGCCTTTGCGGAGTCAATAGCCCGCCGGGCCTGCTCCTTGGAGGCTTCCGCGGATTTCAGCGCCTGCTGGGATTCCTGCAGTCTTGACCGCAGTTCGCGGCCGTCCAGCTTGATCAGCAATTGACCTTTCTTGACCAGATCACCCGCGCGAACGAGTATATCCTCGATCTTGGCGGTCACCTGCGCCTCAACCTTGGTCTCGGTTCGCGGCCGCACTGTTCCCACGGCTTCGTAAAAATCCGTGATAAGCTTTTCGGCCACCGGAACAACGACAAAGCCTTCGGGCAACGGCTTGCCCACGGAACTATTGCCGTCCAGATGCCCCGGCGGTATCTTTCCCGTGTCAAAAAAACCTCCCGACCATAATATCAAAGCCACCAGAAACAGAGCCCCGACAACAAGCCCTACTGTTTTACCCACTTTCATACGCGCAATCCTCCATCATAGCACATACAGGTCCATCCGCTGCTGCGTATTCCTAACATAATTCCATTCTAAAAAGCGCTATTGGGGAACATAATGCACAATGGACTTGGATGCCAGCCTCTTTTCTACTTTAAACGTATATAATTATACAGCAGGAGCTTTGGTATGGCATCTTATTGCATACCAAAATAGACGGAAAATATGTCCCGGATGGCGAAACATGCAGATCTCCCCCGAACCGACAGTATCGGTCTGGCTCGGGGCGTGAAGACAGCATCTACTTTTTATTCGTCGGAAAAACGCCAGAACCGGCTGGGTTTAGCGAAAGAACGATTGATGGAGTCCAGAGGATAGTCCTGGCCGAAGACTTCCAGATGATAGGCGCGCGCATCGGCTTCGATGTCAAAATCGAATATTTCCGGGTGGAGTTTATTGGCCAAGAAGCGCAAACCGAGCACCCACTTGGGAGCGCCAAAATCGCTGGCCGGAATGGGCGGCGTATGTACGCGGCCAGTGCGCACAGCCGCGACCTCCAGATCCAGGGCTTGGCATTCTGCGCAAAAGTCCTGCGGGTCGTTAGATATAAACGAGGAAATGAAAATAACCTCCGGATCGCATTGCCGCAGAGCCTCGGCCGGGATGGTCACGCCGGGGCGTCCGTCAAAGGCTAGGGTGGTATTCAGGCTCCGGCCTCCGGCCTCATTCACCAGATGAATTTCAAAACGATCCCCTTTGAAAGCAAATAATGGTTTGCCCATGGCATAGTACGTACGCGGTCGCTTGGTCACCTTGGACACCCCTTCCCTTACCGGCGCCACCAGTTCGGAAAGATACTCCACCAGTTTTGCGGCGGCCTGTCCTTTGCCCAGGACCTCGCCGAACTGCCGTATCAGGCCGAAGTAGCCGTCGATATTCTGGATGCCGTGATGCAATTCGTGAAGCTGGCCGTTTGCCAGCAAATACTCCCAGACCGCGACCACTTCCCGGCGCGTGGTCGCCCCCATGGACAAGCACATGGATTCGACGATTTCCAGCCCGCGAGTAAAAGGATAGCCGCCCTTGAAATCACGTTCCCGCTGCGAAGGGGGCGAAACGGGGCCGCGAATGGCCGAATCCGCGCCACAGCGTCCGCAACTGACTGAGGGGGTCGTGTCTTCGGTATCCGGACTGATCAGACGCGCTCCCATGGGCCCGTAAAAATCTCGGGTAACCACGGCTTCGCCGCAGACAGGACATCGGGTATCCAATCCGCGGGTACCGGGCGTGTTGAACAGATAAGTGAAGGGTAAAACGGATCGCAACTCTTCGGCAAAGGCCTCGGCGGACGTTATGGATGGCTCCAGCTTCGGATCGGCATCTTCAAAAGGAATATAGCGCATCAACTGCAACACCATGGAAGGTGATATCTCGGCCAGAGTCCTGGCCAACAGGCGCGTATCGTCCCGATTGTCCGCGCGCTCCATGCAGGCAGCTTCCACATGCACCCCGTGCGCGTGCAGCAAACGGATGTTGCGCAACACAACGTCCGGGTCCGCACCGCCGCAGGCTGCCACGTTTTTTTTGCTCAATCCTTTGACGCCGATGTTGACGCAGTCCAGCAGATCCAGCAACGGAGCCAGGGAAGACTCCGTAAAATAACCGTTGGTGGCACAGCCCACCATCAACCCTTTATCGTGAGCCGCTTGAGCCAGCTTGCAAAAGGTGTGGTAGGAAGCCAGCGGATCGTTCATCAAAAAGGCGATGCCCAGGCACTTCTGCTTGAGAGCCATTTCCACTACGGCTTCCGGCGCCAGATGACGCAGTGCGGGACTGTCCGGACGCATTTCCCTGGCCGTTACCGTGGCGATGCATCCCGGACAGTTGAAATTGCAGCCCACGGTGCTGACCTGCAGAAAAGCCGATCCGGGATGAAAATGCAGCAGAGGAATGGTTTCCACGGAAATGGGACAGGTCAGCAGATAACGATCCGGATGGCACTCCACGATCCGTTGTCCGTCATTGATATAACGGCCGCAGGCTCCGGTTTTGCCCGTATCGATATTGCAACCGCGTTCGCATATTTCACATTGCATGGGATTTCCTTGCAGAACGGTGCCTACGCGCCGTAAGAGGCTGACGGTTATCTGAGCAACGCATGGCGTATTCCGGAAACATAGCATTGCGCAGCAGAGCTGCTCCAGGACATTCCTTTTCCGAGCCATGCAAAAACATTTTTGCTATGTAATTTATAGACGACATATTGACAAGTTTAAAAATTACGCCAAGCATTGTTACAGCCGAAAAAAAGCGACCCTCCGAAGAGGGTCGCCTTGATGCAGCTAATTTATAACTAAGTAATACTCAGCTTTCGTAATAGGAGCGCAGCAGCTGGCTGCGGATGGGGTGACGCAGCTTGCGCAGAGCCTTGGCTTCGATCTGGCGGATACGTTCGCGGGTTACGTTGAACAACTTGCCGACTTCTTCCAGCGTATGGTCTGACTTTTCGCCAATGCCGAAGCGTTTACGCAACACCTGTTCTTCGCGCGGCGTCAGGTCGGCCAGCACACTGGCGATCTGTTCGCCCAGTTTGGTATTGACCACTTCCTCGGCAGGGGCCACGGCCTTTTTGTCCTCGATAAAATCGCCCAGGCTGGAATCTTCCTCGTCGCCGATGGGGGTTTCCAAAGAAATAGGTTCCTTGGCGATTTTGAGCACCTTTTTGACCTTTTCCAACGGATAATCCATACGCTCGGCAATCTCTTCCGGAGTTGGATCGCGTCCGAGTTCCTGTACCAGGTAACGCGACGTACGGATAAGTTTGTTGATGGTCTCGATCATGTGCACTGGGATACGGATGGTGCGGGCCTGGTCGGCAATGGCCCGTGTGATGGCCTGACGGATCCACCAGGTGGCGTAGGTGGAGAACTTGTAGCCGCGCTGGTATTCGAATTTATCCACGGCCTTCATCAGACCGATATTGCCCTCCTGAATCAGATCCAGGAACTGCAGGCCGCGGTTGGTGTATTTTTTGGCTATGCTGACCACCAGACGAAGGTTGGCGCGGATCAGTTCCTGTTTGGCACGGGAAGCGGCGACACTGCCGCGCTTGATGCGCCAGAGGACTTCTTCCAAATCCGTAACGTTATGGCAGCATTTGCTTTGCAGGCGGAAAAGGATTTCGATTTTGCCGGAGATCATTTCCTTGAAGGAAAACAATTCCTCCACAGTCATGCCGATCTCGTCGGCACAGGCCACCGGGCTGATCTCGCGTTCGTCCAGCTGGCGGAACAAATCCTGTATCTCCACCTGGGTTTTGCCCACGGAGAGAATATATGCCGACAAATCGCGCTGGCAGTTGTGCATTTGCCGGACGTAGTCATTGACGGTTTCAATAATCCGGTCAATCAGCGTTTTTTCGAGCTTGATGTCGCGGAGCCTGTTAACCACTTCGTCCTTGTAGCCGAGGATTTCCTTCTGCACTCCGTAAACGCGGCGATCCAGGCGGGCGCATTCGTCCAGCTTGGTAAAGACACGTTTCTTTTTACGAAACACAGAGCGGATTTCATCCAGCAGCAAAATGACCCGCTGGCGCTGGTTCATTTCGTCTTCGCTGGGGTCGTCTTCTTCAATGGTTTTAACCACATCCTTTAGTTTGATGCGGTTCTGTTTCAGATCATCACCCACGCTGATCAGCTCTTCGATAGCTACGGGCACTTCCACCAGGGCATACAATACGTCCATTTCTCCGGACTCTATCTTCTTGGCGATATGAACTTCGCCCTCTCTGTCAAGGAGAGGTACGGCGCCCATTTCACGCAGATACATCCGTACGGGGTCGGTGCTACGCGAAGAATAATCAGCGGATTCCTCATCATCGCTCAGCGAAAGCTGCGGCCCGGAGGAATCGTCATCGGTCTCCTGAGGAGTAAAGCCGAGCTTTTTCCCCTCTTTCTCCGAATCGACTATGGCAATATCCAACTGATCGAAAATCCCAATAATCTCTTCAATCTGTTCCGGCGTGTTGATCTCCGAAGGCAAAGCCTTGTTGACCTCGTCAAAGGTCAAAAAGCCATTGACTTTGCCTTTGGCAATGAGAGTTTTGATCTGTTGGATCTCTTTAATATTACTCATTGCTCCTCCCTGATATCTGTTGCAGTGCCCTTTTTCAATATATCCTGCATAGCGCGGAGCAATTCCAGCTCCCCGTTAGCGTCAGTTGTGGTGCGCATCTCATCTTGTATGGCCTGCATACGACCTTCTATATGCCGCTTTTCAATTTCACGACAAACATCTTCGAGTTCTTTTGCCTCTCCCTGCTGGGTGGCCTCTTTTTCAAACCGGCATTGGGTGTAAAAGCGCTTTTCCGTTTCGGAAAGCTGATGGATAATATCCGTGCCCATGCCGCCCACTATTTTACTCCAGAGTTCCCGAGACCAGGAAGCCGTCAAAAGGACATCCGCCCCTTGCTGCACGAGCAGCGGCAAATGCTCGGGGCAGCGGATGCCAAACGAAAGAAGCTGTCGCTCTCTCCCGGCAACAACCTGGTGCGGCGCCGCCGGGGTATTCCGATATTCGAGCCCCGGATAGGGTTCGTTACCAAATTGTTCCGCCGAGACGTAGTCATCGTCCGGGGGCGGAGCATAAACAGGCCCGGTGCCATATTCCCCTGCGGATGCAGGTCCGGGATCATCAACATAGGCCGGTCCGGAGCCGTTGCTCCTCCCTTGGCGCGAAGCACCGGATGCGGCGTTCTGGTATTTCCCAGGACGTCGCGCGGCCTGTTGTTTCGCGTACGCTATGGATTCGCGTAACTGCGGTTCGGCCAGCCCGAGACCGGTGCTGACCCTTGGCAGATAAAACGCCAGCAAATCAGGATTCGCCAGATCGCTCAAGAACCTTTTCGACCAATCCATGATTTCCTTAGGGGAAAAATCCGTACGCAAAAATTCAAAACAGTAATCCAGCCCCGATGGAGCGGATTCGAACAAGCGTTCAAGCGCATCAGCGCCTCTGGCGTGCAGCAGGCTGTCCACATCTTCCCCGTCCGGCAGCAGCACCACCCGGCAATCAAGTCCGCGGGAAAGCAGCATTTCCGAGCTGCGCAATGCAGCTTTTCTGCCCGCTCCATCGCCGTCAAAAAGCAAATCGACCCGTTTGCAAAAACCGGCCAAACGCTTGACCTGCACGGGCGTCAAAGCCGTTCCCAGCACGCCGCAGGCATTTGTATAACCGAATTGATGCAAAGTGATGACATCCATATAACCTTCTGTCAGCAACGCGCGCCGGGTCTGCGTAATGGTCTTGCGCGCACGTACCAGGCCGTAAAGATGGTCTCCCTTTTTATAGATATCCGAATCGCTGCTATTGAGATACTTGGGATCATCCTCCTGGCGCAACGCCCTGGCGCCAAAAGCAATGACTTTATCGGCCAGTCCGGCAATAGGAAACATCAAACGTCCGCGAAAACGATCCCAGGTCCGGCCCCTGTCGTTACGGGAAAGAAGCCCCGAACTCACTGCCAGATCTTCCGATACCCCGTTTTTTGCAAAAAAAGATTTGAGATTATCCCACTCCGGGAGGCTGCATCCCAGTCCGAAGGTTCGGGCTACGTCAGGAGAAAGCTGGCGTCCGGCCAGATATTCCCGGCATTCCGCCCCCTGCGGAGCCTGCAGGTTGTGCTGGTACAACTGCGTAGCAAGAGCATGGCAATGCTCGAGCGCCAGTTTTTTTTCCTTCTCTCGTCTGGCCTGTTCACTGTCCTGCCGGCCTCCATTAACTCCGGAGCCGCCGTAGTCATTGAGGTCGATGCCGGCCTCCAGGGCGAGCTGCTGCAAAGTCTCCTTGAATTCAAGCCCGTTGATACGGCTATAAAAATCAAAGATGTCTCCGGATGCCTGGCAACCAAAACAATAGAAAAAGCCTTCGCTTTCGTTGACCGAAAACGAAGGTTTGGTTTCCTGGTGGAAAGGACAAGGCCCCATCCAGCGCCCACCCATCTGGCGCAATTCTATGAACCGCCTGACCATGTCTACAAGGCTCAGGCGTTCTTTGATGGCAGCGACAGCGCTGTTTCCGTAGGCCATTATTTGAGCTCTACAAGGGTCATGCCATCTCCCCCACGATCTTCGTTGGCCAAAGCGAATGCCGACACCGCAGGGAATTCACCGAGAAACTTGTGCACCTCGCGACGAAGCACACCGGTCCCCCGGCCGTGAACGATTTCAACTTCAGAGATATTACCCAAAATCGCCTTGTCAAGGAATTTTCCTAATTCAATCAGGGCCACATCTGCGGTAAATCCACGTAAGTCAAGAATCAAACTGGATTTTTTATTTTTCTCCAGATTCAATAAAGTTTGTCCGGATTTCACGGGCGCCTCTGCAGGTGCAAGATCCGCAGACTTAGCCCACATGGACACTCCATTGATATTCAACTTAACCTGGCCCCGTTTCGAATCTTTTTCTTCAAGCAGCCCCTTTTTTCCCCATGGAACATACATCACTGCAGCGCCCGTATCAAGTTCTTCTAAACGAACCGTCTCAAGTTGCTGTTTGCGCTCCTGCTGATCGAGCTGCTCGCGCATCTCCTTCAGTTCTTTATGGGCCTGCTTGCGGGAAATCTTGTCCTGCTGCATCTGACGCATGATTTCGCGGCTTCTGTCTCCCAGTTCCTCGAGCAATACCCGCTTTTCACGTTCGAAACGTTCCTCGAGTTTGGCGCGCTTTTCCTGAAATTTTGCCCGTTCCGCTGCGAGTCGTCTTGTTTCCTGTTCACGCTCCACAGCCACCTGATTCAAGCGGTCGATCAGATTGGAAGTGTCCGAGCTGTCCAGCAGCAGATATTCTTCCGCCCGTTTGAGAATCTCTTCAGGCATGCCGTGGGTTCGGGCCACATCCAGGGCCTGGGACAGTCCGACCTGGTCAAAGGCCAGACGGTACAGAGGCTTGCGTGTGGACGGATCAAACAACACAGAGGCGGCGCGCACATTTTCCTTGGCCAGGGCATACGCCTTGAGCGCGGGAAAATGCGTTGCGGCGGCCACATAGGCTTGTTTTTCGAGCACGGAATCGATGGCGGCCTGGGCCAGAGCCGCGCCCTGCGACGGGTCGGTTCCGGCGCCGAATTCGTCGAGAATGACAAAAGAAGACGCATCCACGCGATCCCAGACACGACTCAGATTCACTATCTGGGCGGAAAAGGTGCTCATGTGCCCTTCTATGCTCTGTTCGTCGCCGAGAAAAACAAAAATATTATTCCAGAACGGCAGCTCGCTTCCTTCTGCCACGGGAACGGGGATGGCACTCATGGCCATGAGTGCGAGCAGGCCCAGAGTTTTGAGGCATACGGTCTTACCCCCTGCGTTGCCGCCGCTGATGACCAGCCCTCTCTGTCCGGGATCCAGCACGATATCCACGGGTACAGCCCCGGCAGAGCCTTTTGCTTCCAGAGCCAGAAGCGGATGGCGCGCCTGGTGCAGCCGGGCCTGACCGTTTTCCTCCAGCTCCAGGGCCTGGCCGGAAATAACCTCGGAAAAACGAATTTTGGCCTGCAGTACGTCCAGAGCCAGCAGTTGGTCGTAAGACTTGCGTACGGACTCGAACTCCTGACGTACGAGTCCGGTCAACTCCGCCAGCACTTTGCGCTCGGCATCGCGCTCTTCCTGCTTCAATTCCTGGAGTTCGTTATTGAGTTCCACCAGAAACAGGGGTTCGAAATAGCAGGTTTCACCTGTCTGCGAATAATCATGAATCACACCGGAAACTCTGCCCTTGAAGTTGGTTTTCAAGGGCAAAACATACCGGTCTGAGGAAATGGTCATGAAATCTTCCTGCAGATAGGCGCTCAGCGCATGGTCCTGAATAAAATCTTTGGCTTTATGCGTGCATTGACGATGCAGGCGGCGGATCTCGGCGCGTACGCTGGCCAGCTCGGGCGAGCTGTGATCCTGCAAGGCTCCCTCGTCGGAAAGACAACGCCGCAATGCGGACCAGACCTTCTGCGGCCACGGGGATACGGAAAGAAAAGCAGCCAGCTGCGGCCAGCGTTCTTCAGCGTTACGCTCGTTTTCCAGGATGGAATCCCGAAGGCCGCGCAACGCCTGCAGGCAAAGACGCAATGCGTAAAGTGCGTCAAGATCCAGCACCGCTGTCTGCTGCTCGAGGTAGCCGAACAAACCGCTGAGGTCGGGAAAATTGCCTAACCTCTGTCCGGACTGTCCGCGCCAGTCCGAGACCTGGCGGTATAGTTCCAGTTGTTCCCGGACTTCGGAAATGGCACCACAGGGCCGGATGGCCAGACAGGCCTCCATGCCGGGCTCAGAGGCGGCAAAGCCTTTGAGCTTATCAAGCACTTTGCCGAATTCCAGCAAATGCAGCGTACGTGCGTCCATGGCAGAAAATCAGGCGAGGCGCGAGCGAACCAGCCCGCTCAAAGTTTTACCGTCCACGCTGCCCTTATGCGCATCCATGATCGCATTCATGACACGGCCCATATCTTTCATGCCGGAGGCGTCGAGGGCACTGATCGTGGCATCCACGATGGCCTCCAGTTCCGAACCTTCGATCTGTGCGGGCAGATACTTTTGCAGAACCTGCTGCTCCGCAAGTTCGATGGCCGCGAGATCATCACGCCCGGCGTTCTGATATTGCTCGACCGAATCCTGGCGCTGCTTGAGCTCTTTGACGACCAGTTGCAAAGCCTCGTCGTCAGTCAGCTCCCGGCCCAGATCGATCTGTTTGTTTTTAAAGGAGGTTTTCAAAAGACGCAGCACGGAAACCGTGGTATTGTCTTTGGCCTTATAAGCAGTGATATAATCGCTATCGACAGCTTTAAGCAATGACATCCTCAAATCCTTCGCGCTGTTGCACGTACGGTAACGTATGGCAAACGTTTTCAGAAGTGGAATAACAAGAATTAGGAAACGAACCGCCGCCCATTGAAAGCACCGGAGAAGGTTGAAAAAATACAAACACCGCTTGCCCCGGATTCCTTTTCGAATTCGGGGCAAGCGGAATGAACAGCAACAAAAAGTACGTTCTAGAGCAGGTTCATCTTGCGTAATTTTTTCAGGAGACGCTTACGGGCGGCAGCCTTTTTCTTCTTACGCATGACGCTTGGCTTTTCGTAATGCTGGCGCTTTTTCAGTTCGGAAAGGACTCCCGCCTTTTCGACCTGTTTCTTAAAACGCCGCAGGGCTATATCGAAATGATCAGAATCATCAAGAAAAACTCCAGGCAATTGCACTCACCTCCTCGGGGTCCGGTGACGCAGTTGCACCGGCCAAAAATAAAAAGCTAGAATTTAGTTTATTAACTCTTTTGTTACCCGCAGGCAAGCAAAAAAATGTACTTCTCTCATTTTTTTTGCGTAATTCATGATAAACAAATCCACCCGCGGGATATCCCGCAGGTGGATTCAAAAAAATAACCTGCCGGCATCAAAAATCAGACATCACTAATGGTGCGTATCCTGACCTTTTTTGCAGTAGGTCTCGTACACTGACTTCAGCACAACGAGTCCCACTCCCGTTCCGACGATAAGCAGAACGGCGTACAATACGCCAAAAAAAACAGCATGGTCAGGCATCCACCATGGAATATCCCAAGGAAGTGCGCTGTGAACGGTCTCTCCGTGTAACATGGGGTTCCTCCGAATTATTTAACCAGTTCTTTCAACTGTTTGCCAACGCGAAATTTGATAATCTTCGATTCAGGGATCTCGATTTCTTCTCCGGTACGAGGATTACGGCCCTTGCGAGCTTTACGGGTATCAACGGAAAATGAGCCGAAACCGGTAAGCATCAACTTGCCGTCTTTTACCAGTGAATCTTCTACAGACAGCAAAAACGCGTTTAACACGCGTTCGGCAGTAATCTTTGTCATGCCACCCTTTTCAGCAATTTTCTCTACCAGATCAGCCTTAGTCATCAGCCATCTCCTCTACTCATTGTGTTGTAAATACAACGTACCACTGCTCAGTAGAACGTTCCCGTATCCCCTAGTACGAATTTCAGTGGTGCTGTCCCTAATAACCTGTGCGATGAATAGACTATGTCAAACATAAAAATCAATCCAAAGTCAAGCAGTTATACACGGTCCATCAGCATTGCCAGAGACTGAAACTGCTCAGGTGACAATACCTCGGGCCTGTCGGTAGGCGCCAGCGAATTGTCCGCAAACCATTGGTCCAGGGGATCCGACCATAAATTCTTCAAAATATTGCGCAGCTGTTTCCGCCGCTGTTGAAAACACTGCCGCAGCAAGGCACTCAGCGAATGGGAGTGGTCAAAATATGTCTGCCTTGGCAAAAAGACAAGCACGGCGGAGTGCACTTTGGGGCGCGGGCGGAACACATCCGGCCCGACAACAAAGTCCAGATGCACCTGCGCAAAAGTCTGTACCCAGACTGAAAGGGCTCCGTACGTTTTGGTGCCAGGCGCGGCCACCAGGCGCTGTCCGACTTCTTTCTGCACCATGAACACGGCCCGTTCCCAGCCTCTGGAACGCGAACACCATTCCCAGATAAAAGGCGACGCGACATTGTAAGGCAGATTGCCCACCAGCTTCCAGGCACGCTGCCTGCCCAGAGCTTCCCAGACGAATTCCAAACAATCTCCATGGATGGCGCCAAGCTGTGGATACTTTTTCTTCAGTTCGACAACCCAGTAGGAGTCTTTTTCCAAAGCGGCGACAAAGGAAGCCGGGCTTTCAACCAGCCAGCGCGACAAAGCTCCAGGGCCGGGACCAATCTCAAGAACGCAATCGCCTTCGCGAATCCCCACCAGCGAAACAATTTTTCTCGCCACGTTCTGATCCGTAAGAAAATTCTGTCCCAGGCTTTTTTTGGCCGCCTGCCCGCCTGTCTCACTCGCCATCTAACAACTGCGCTTTCTGAAAAAGCTTTGCCGCGCGTCGGCGCCGATAAGCAAGCACAGCCTTGCGCGTCAGAAAATACATGATGATGGCGGCTGGAATTCCCAGCACCACACCTCCGACCATCATTACGATAAAAATATCCCAACCTTGCTGGATAATTTCGGTCATCCGGAGATGCGCGTAATCCAGTTGCACGGTATCAAAAGGCACAAAATAACTGCCCACGAAATAGAGCATCGCATAGAACGGTACCAGATTTGCGGCATTGGAAAAAAAGGTACTGAAAAAAGCAGCTATCTTATTGCCCCGAAAGATGAACGCGAGCGTGAGGACCGTCACCGACTGCAGCGGGATGATGGGTAAAAAGCCGATAAAAACTCCCAACGCCACCCCGAGTGCGATGGAATGCGCTGAAGTTTTCAGTCGGATAATGCGTAAATAGTTAAAACGAAGGATACGTTTAAAACGAGCCCAAAGTCCTATTTTGCCCTGCTTGCCGTTGCCGGTAGTCTTTTTAGCCATTCAGATCCTCATTCAAGCACATCGAATCGAGCGAACTTGAGCATCATTCCTGCGCGTCCCTGCGTGGCGGATCGCAGGTCTGTGGAAAAACCAAAGAGCTTACGCATGGGGGCCAGGGCCTGAATGACTTTTTGTCCGGCACGGTCCAGAATATTTTCAACCTTTGCGCCTTTGGCGCCCAGTAATCCGACGGCATCACCCAAATGTTCTTCGGGCAAACCTATTTCCACAAACATGATCGGTTCCAGCAATGCCGGTTTTGCCTTGGCCAGAGCGCTCTTCAAAGCCGCTGCCGCCGCCATGTGATATCCGGCCGGAGTGGATTCGCCATCCACCCGTTTCAGTTCTTTTACCCGGACGCGCGTATCCCGGACCGGGCATCCCTTGAGAACGCCGCTTTGAAGCCCGTCGCGCAGCCCCTGCTCAACAGCATCAAGCCACTGCGAGGGCCAGGCTTCCGCATCGACTTCAAAAACAACATCCGTACCAGCTTCGCGAGGCAGGGGTTCGACTTCCACAGAGACGAAACCGTAATGCATCTGCTCTCCCAATTCCCGATGAAACTCCCCTTCTCCGTCACCGTTGGTAGTGATGGTCTCAAAATGAACAACCTGCGGTGCGCCGGCGCGCGGACGCAGGCCGTATTCCCGGCCCAGACGTTCAAGTACAACTTCCAGGTGCAGTTCACCCATTCCGGAAAGGATAACCTGTCCGGTTTCCTCGTCCTTCTGCATAAACAGGGTCGGGTCTTCCTGCAGAAATTTTTGCAGCACCTCGATCAGTTTTTCTTCTTCAGCCGTATTTTTCGCCTCCACGGCAATGGAAATGACGGGCCGGTAAGCGGCGATACTTTCCAGAAGTACCGGATGCTGTCTCGAGGCAAGCGTATCGCCGGTACGGGCGAATTTGACACCGGCAAGCGCGACGATCTCTCCTGCCAGCGCCTGATCCAGCTTTTCCTTTTGCCCGGCGTGGAGTCGAAACAAGCGGGCAATACGTTCGTCCTTATCCTGAGTGACATTATACACGCTTTCATTGCCGTCGATACGCCCTGCGTACACCCTGGCAAGGACGAGCTTTCTGCCGGTCTCCATGGTCACTTTGAAAACCAGTGCGGCCAGGGGAGCATCCGGAGCGGGCTCTATGGGAATCTTTTTCTTGCTGGCAGGATCGACACCTTCCATGGGCTGAACCTGTAGCGGACTAGGAAGATAATCGCAGATACCGTCGATTACGGGCTGTACGCCGACATTACGCAAAGCGGACCCGACAAAAACGGGCACGATGGTCAATTTGCAGGTTGCCGCGCGTATGGCTTCTCTGAGTTCGGACACGGATACTTCTGTTCCGGACAGGTATTGTTCCAGAAGGGTATCGTTTTCTTCCGCAGCGGCTTCTATCAATCGTTCGCGCCAGGGTTCTGCCAATTCGGCATCCCCAGCCTCCAGGGGCAGACGTTCATAGCTTGCTCCCATGTCGTCCGGACTGAAGACCAGACGCTCCATGTGCAGCAAGTCGATGACAGCCTCAAATTCCTGCCCCTGCCCCACAGGCACCTGCAGTGCCACGGGATTGGCGCCGAGCTTGGTACGCATGGATTCCAGTACCCCTTCGAAATCCGCGCCAAGCCTGTCCATTTTATTGATAAAAGCGAGTTTGGGGATCCGGAATTTTTCGGATTGCCGCCAGACAGTCTCGGATTGTGGCTCAACTCCACCCACGGCACAAAAAACACCTACGGCGCCATCCAAAACGCGCAACGAGCGCTCCACTTCAATGGTAAAATCCACATGTCCCGGCGTATCGATAATATTGATGGTCTTGCCCGCCCACTGGCAAGTGGTGCAGGCCGAAGCAATGGTAATGCCGCGCTCCTGCTCCTCGGGCATGAAATCCATGGTGGCCAGCCCTTCATGCACCTCGCCCATGCGGTGTATTTTGTGCGTATAGTATAAAATACGCTCCGTAAGCGTGGTTTTTCCCGCGTCAATATGGGCTATAATACCGATATTGCGGAGCTTATCCATGTATTGCTTCGAAACGGTTTTCTTGCTCATACGCGAGGCCCCTTATTCGCTTTCCGGAATAACGATGGAAGAACAGCAAAGCGTCCGGCGAAGAAAAAAATCGCGATCCAGATCAGGCCAAAACCAGCACCCTTCCACACCGGGTCCCAATACAATTACGGCGTTTTCCCGAACCTTTTCCAGATCATCCGCCGCAACCAGCAGTGCATCATAATCTGCGGTGCTCACAGACGACAAGCCCTCAGGACAAAAAACCGGTGTAACATCCGGATGCGCCCAGGCCAGCACTGATTCAAGCGTGTCTCCCGGCCCTGCAACAGTTTCGGACTGCCGGCGACAAACTCCGATATGCGGACGCACTCCAATCCAGCTGCGAACCTGCCGTGCCTTCCGGATTCGGTCCGAAACAACATCGGATAGGTCTTTGCCGGTATCCAGCATAAGAATACGTCCTGAACATTCGCCCTCAAGCAGACGTTGAAGCAACTCTGCTGTTTCCTGAGGAGACAAATCAAAAATGCGACGAACTCCGGCCAGTTCCAGTCCTACGAGCAGCCCGGCCGGCCACTCGGGACCAGGCGCGACATCATCACGCGTCTGCCTGACAACGATCAGCTCCCTCACGCCTGCAAGCATGGCGGGAACAACGGCGGCCAGCGCACGTACGGGTGAGGCAACATCCTGCGGCAACAGCAAGACGCACCAGTCCGCCGGGTGTTTGAAACAAGCGGACCGAACGCCCAGCCGGGGAAACTCCATTTGCAGGCTATACTGCGCGGGGGCTTCACCTGCCAGGGCAAAATGCAGGGAAATTGTTTTTTTCAGCCAGCCACGTTGGGCATTGGAACAGGACTCGTAAGCGTGAGCGAACAATTCGTCGTCAACAGCCTTGTCCGCCAACCATTCGGGCAGCAATTCAGGATAGGGGGAGCAATTGCTCATTTGTGGATACATATACGGGTAGCAGCCGAAGCTGCTACCCGTTCAGAACTATTGACTAAACGTTGCCTAAAGCCACTCGAACCAGTCTTCCCAAGATCCTTCTTGTCTGTCACGGGCATCACTGGATTCCTGCTTCTGGTATTCCAGATAGGAGAGTTGTGCTTTACGAGTAGCGTAATCTTTTACGTCCGACAAATCAGGGTAATTATCCACAACGTACTGGTACCGTTTCCAGGCAGCGCCATAGCGCCCCACCCGCCAATAAAAATCCGCGACAAAGATCTCGCGTTCCGCCAGGATCCGACGACATTTGGTGATATACTCCGAAGCCTCGGCGGCATATTGCGTTTCAGGATATTCTTCTTTCAAGCGTTCGAGATACTGAATGCCCTCGGCTATCTGGTCCTGAGGCCTGTCCAGAGCTGAAAAGCTCTTGTACGCGGATACGCCTATCTGAAAAAGAACATAGGGTATCGCCTCGTTGCGAGGGTGCATGGCTTCGAAATCTTTATACGCTTCCATGGCGGCAAGATAGCTTTCGTCAAGGAAAAAAGCATCCGCAAGAGACAGTTCGGCTTGAGGCGTATACGGACTGAACGGATAACGATCTTTAAGCTTGGTGAAATAGTCGATGGCCGTGTAGTAATCCTGCTCCTGCATGGCCTCAACGCCGACTTCATACAGCTCCTGGGCAGTATCTTCGGGAACTGGCAGGAAGAAATAATCAAGGATGCCGCACCCGCTGAGTAAAAACGTCATCAGCAGCAGGCTGAGGATGAGACTTGGAAATCGTTTCATGAATGTTGTTCCAGATAGTGGTGTGCGGCATTGGCCGCAGTAGCGCCGTCTCCGACAGCAGTTGTCACCTGGCGACATAATTTAGAGCGGATATCGCCAGCGGCAAAAATACCAGGAATGTTGGTCTGCATTTCAGTGTCAGTGAAGATGAAGCCGTGCGCGTCAGTCTTGAGATTAGTCGGCAGAAAGCCGGAGACAGGTTCAAAACCGACAAAAATGAATAAACCGTCCACATCCAACTGACTCTGCGCTCCCATCTTGGTATCCTGGAGCATCACACCGGTAAGATTGACGTCTCCCAACAGATTTGTGACGACACTGTTGTAAATGACGCTGATCTTAGGCTCGGCAGTGACCTTGTCTTGATAAATTTTCGCTCCGCGAAAAGCATCGCGGCGATGGATGAGGTGTACCTTTTTCACTATCTTGGCAAGATATAGCGACTCTTCCAGCGCGGAATCACCCCCGCCGACAACCGCAACTTCCTGCCCGCGAAAAAAGTTCCCGTCGCATAAGGCGCAATAGGAAACGCCCCGGCCGACCATATAGGATTCCCGCTCCAGTCCAAGGCTTTTATAGCGGGCGCCGGTGGCGATAATCACGGATTTGGCTTTCAGTTCCTCACCGGAATCGATACGAATGAGATGTCCGTCTTGTTCCGGTTGGATGGACTGAACTGCGCCGGAAAAACGATCAAAGGTATATCCATCAAGGTGTGCGGCGAAAAGGTCCGCCAGCTCATAGCCTTTCAGGCCTTTTGGGAAACCCGGGTAGTTCTCGATTTCTTCGGTGTTGAGCACCTGACCACCCGGAGAAAGTTTTTCCACAAAAGCGATGTGCGCCCCTGAACGTAACAGATAGAGGGCGGCCGTCATTCCTGCCGGACCGCCCCCCAAAATGACTGAATCGTAAACGTTCATAAGCTACAGGGCTTTTTGAGAGAGAAGTTCCTTGATACTGCTCTTGGAAACAGCACCGGTAATCTGCTCTACAACTTCTCCATCTTTGAAAAGAATCAACGTGGGGATAGCCCGAATACCGTATTTACCAGGCGAAGTGGGATTTTCGTCTACATTCATTTTAGAAATTTTCACTTGACCGTCATACTCTTCGGCAAGTTCATCAATGACTGGTCCCATAGCACGACACGGGCCACACCAGGGCGCCCAGAAATCAACTAAAACAGGCATGTCACATTTCAAAACTTCTTCTTCAAAGTTACTATCAGTGACTTGTATAGCCATTGAGGTCTCCTTATGTCTTTAGGCTTAACCTATGGATTGGCGCCTTGCACTCCCCTACAAGTAAGCAAGGGTCCACTACTCAGTCGGTGAAACTTCCGTGCCGACTCTCAAACATCACGACAAGATTCTCTTACAATTATTGTGGAGACGCCTTGCTGTCAAGGGCCAACAACTCCATCGTCGGAATTTTTCACATCTTCTCAGAAGATGTGGCTCCAGACAGATAGTCCCAAGGGATTTTTCGCCCTCGGGGAATGGCGTCCACATTCAAATCATGGCGATACCCGGCCGCTGCCAGAAGCCACCCTGCGTAGGCTATCATGGCGCCGTTGTCCGTACACAGGGACAAGCGCGGCAGTCGAATTTCCAGACCATGTTCCTCAGCCAGCGTTTGCATTGTTTCGCGTATCATGGAATTGGCGGCCACGCCTCCCGCAACAATCAGACTTCGAGCTTGCGGAAACGTGGCAAGAGCCCGCCTGACCTTAACCCGCAGCGTCTGTGCAACGCTATAATTGAACGATGCGCACAGTTCGGCAAGTTTCGGATACGCTTCAGGATTTCTTACCAGTTCTTCCGGATCATACGCATACTCCGGGCATAGCTCGGGTTTATCCTGAAGATAAACCGAAACCGCTGTTTTCAGCCCGCTGAAACTAAAATCCAGATTCTGGTTGTCCACATAGGGCCAGGGGAAAACATCGGGATCCGGCTCTGCATGGCTGCCGAGAACATCGATATACTTTCCTCCAGGATACGGCAAACGTAACATCCGGGCCACTTTGTCGAAAGCCTCGCCGGCCGCATCATCCAAAGTACGGCCGAGAAGCTCCAGCTCCAGAGCGGAATCCAGGCGGTACAGCTGCGTATGCCCTCCGGATATCAACAAGCCCAGCGAGGGGAAAAGCAGCTCGCTTTCCAATCCGGGAGCAAGAAGATGCGCATGCAAATGATTGACCCCGAGAAAACGCGCACCTGTTCCTAAGGCCAGGCCTTTGGCAAAACTCATTCCAGCGATGAGCCCGCCCAGCAGTCCGGGACCTCTGGCAGCTGCCACAGCGTCAAGGTCGCCGACTGAGGCGCCCGTACGCTCAAGCAGCGCGTCAAGAAGAGGCCCAAGCTTGCGGTAGTGCTCGCGTGATGCCAGTTCCGGCACCACCCCGCCAAACAGCGCATGTACATCAGCCTGGCTGGCTACAACTTCATGAACCAGTTTCCCGGAATCGACCAGGGCCAGTGCTGTTTCGTCACAAGAGGACTCTACGCCAAGACACAACATAACAACAAAACGACAGCTAAAACGTCAAAAGTTGTAAGCACAGAGCGAAAATCAACTCTCGTACTTCCTGTATATCTCAGAGACCTTGCGTACGTCATCCTCAGAGCCGATGAACAACGGGACTCTGTCGTGCAATTCTTTTGGCGTATAATCCAAAGTACGCGACAAACCGTCGATGGATAAGCCGCCGGCCTGCTCGGCAATCAAAGCCATGGGAGCAGCCTCGCACAAATAACGCAGCTTGCCTTTGGGCTTTTTGGGGTCGCGGTAATCCTTGGGATAGAGAAAAATCCCGCCTCGCAGCAATGTTCTGTGAAAATCGGCAACAAGCGAGCCGATGTAGCGCAGGCTGTAGGGCTGCCCCAATTTGTTATTTTTGGAGGTGAAGTAGGTGTACACTTCGCGCGTCGCCGCATCCCAATATTCCCAGTAGCCGGCATTGACGGAAAACGTATTGCCCTGCTTCGGAATTTGAATGTCAGGATGCGAAAGCAAAAATTCACCGACGGTGGGATCCAGGGTAAAACCATGGACTCCGTTTCCCGTCGTATAAACAAGCATGGTGGAGGATCCGTAGATAATATATCCGGCTCCTACCTGATCGACGCCGCTCTGCAAGGCATCTGACAACAGGACAGGCGTATCGGATGGACTTTTGCGTCGCAAAATTGAAAAAATCGTCCCGATATTGACGTTCACATCAATATTGGATGAACCATCCAACGGATCGAAAATGAGAATATATTCGCCCCGCTGGAATTTTTCCGGAACATGAATCAGTTCTGCGTTTTCTTCGGATGCCATGGCGCAAATAACGCCGGAACGTTCCATTCGATGAATCAAAATCCGGTTGGCGAATTCATCGAGCTTTTGCACCTTCTCACCCTGCACGTTGATATCGCCGGTAAAGCCGAGGGCATCGACAAGTCCTGCTTTGTTTACCTCCAGCGAAACAAGTTTGGCGGCCAGGATGAGATCATACAGCAAGGATGTGAAGCGCCCGGTTGCTTCCGGCGACATCTTTTGCTGATACAGTAAGTGTTCGGTAACGGTAACCTGTCCCACGGGCATGCTGGGAAGCCTCCTTGTGTGCTACTAATCTATTATCAACTGATCCAAGACAGCAGATCAACAATTATTACGCACGGTCTACCAGAGCCACCAAGAGCCGTTATCCTGTTCCAACTCTTCCGGAGTACCCATGATCACTTCGTATTCACTGTCGAGATCTGCAGAATCATCAGGAGCCAGTTTATCATCATGGATCTCCTGTTCTTCCGTCAAAGGCAGGTCCTGGCCGGGGGTGATGTCGCCTTCCGGCACGGGTCCCTGGGCTTTTTCTTCCTGCTCGACAGCTTCCTCTTTGGGAGCATCTTCGGTCTGTTTCGGAGGCACGAGTTCCTCTGGAGGAACAGTGCCCACGGTTCCCTCAGCCAACGTGGCATAAATGAGGTAGTAGTGGCCTAAATACCGTGCGACCCAATAAAATTCGGCACCGCCGATGGGGGTTTCACCGAAAACCTCATCGTGTAAAATTTCTTTCCAGGGCTTACAGGACAAAGCTTTGGCTGTAACATCCGAGCCACCGCTCAAGAGCACCGCATCAGGACTGACGATTATCAGCTCATCCGGATTCGGACAGAATTCAGCAAGCCTGCGAGGGTCGAAATGAACAATGACCAGCCCGCTCCAAAGGTTGTCCGCAAACAACGGAGAAGCAAGATATACTTCCGGCCCCATATCCGTCTGCTCGGCATAACCGCGGATTTTATGATCGCTCCAAGCTTCTCCATAGTCAAGCAATGGTTGAATATTGAGGGGCCTGAGAGCAGCCTCGGGCGGATACTGAAAACTGGTGACTCCTTGCGTATCTACCACCATCACGCCGGTTATCCAGGGGTATGAAGCAAAAAGTTTCTGATACCATTCATCACTGGGCGTCTTATCGGTTCCGTCCATGAACTGACGCAAATCATGAATCCGTTCATCAACAGGCATCATCAGCTTGGCAAGACGGACTTCATAGGATTCACCGGCATCCTCATAGTCCAAACTTACTTCAGGCGTAGGCTCAACATATTCCGTATACAGCTTTTTTGTCTCTTTAGCCGTAGAATGAAGAGTGCTGCAGGCGGAAGCCGACAGTAAAAGAATTACCAGCAGTACGAATCGAGATAATGCGCACTTCAACATATATCCCCTTTGTAATGATTATAAAGAAACGCGTGTTTTACCCTGGCTGTTGCAGTTGGGCTCAGGCCGGGAGTTACCCCATTCCTCGCGCTTCTAAACGTTGGGCGAGCAACTCGAGAGTGTCAATTAATTTCTTTTTGCCGCTCAATCCGCCACTTTCAGGATTACCGCTTTTGGGAGCCGCTTTCCGTTTCCCTGATGCAGAGGGCTGCAATCCTTTTTTTTCACGAATCTTGACGGACATTTCCTTGATCAGTCCATCAAGCATGTCATGTCCTTCGCCAGGCGGAGTGACGGACTGGAGTTCGCGGTAGATATCCAATGCGCCTTCGAAATCGCCCTGTTCAGCCAGCAGATCCGCCATAGTTCGCGTACGTAAAGAAAAAGGTTCGTCTTCTTCATCCTCTTCTTCAATTTCCGCGTCAACTTCAGGTTCGCTCTGACCAACTCTGGGCAGCACAATGGTATCTGCGTCACTCAGGTCCTCCGGGGGCACAGATTCCGAGGCATGTTTTTGAAGCGCATCGGCGTTCTTGTCAAGTGCATGAGCCGACTTGCCAGAAACCTCATGAAGATCTTCTATATCGGCATCCATCAGATCTTCAAAAAACCCATCAGGTTCGGATGCTGATTTTTCCAGTTCGATGTCTTCTTCGACATCGCTTTCAAAGCCAGCGGGCTCTTCATTTTCAACTATTTCTGCAGCGGTATCGAACGAAATCTCAGGTGCGGCATGTTCAGTAAATTCGACACCTTCAAAAATCAGGGACTTGATACCTCGCTCTATGACATCCGCCCAACTAAGCGAATTTCCTTTAAAATGAGAAGCAAGAAAATTCAAAGCCAGGGCTGTATCTTTCCCCCCCTGCTCGAGAGATAATAAATGCGCCCAGGCCTGCCAAAAAGTAAAATATCCGGAAATGGTGTCGGCCAGCCCGCGAGCCTGTTCGGAAAGATCACCAGCGCGACCGAGTTCATTCAGGACTTCCAGTAAAAGCAGCCTGGCCTCAAAAAACTCCGGATGCTGCCGCAGCCCGACAGTTAGCGTTTCCAGAGCCTCAGAGTAGCACTCTTCTGCAACATAAAGTTGGGCAAGAGGAAAAAAAAGCTTCGAATGTGGTTCGAGCTCGAGGACTTCCTTATACCATTCAATTTTCGTCTTCATTCGAGCCCACTCCGGTAGATGCTTCGGAACGTGAGGAAGGGAACACATACACTGTTTCGTCTTCTTTGACGAAATTCATTTGCTGACGGATGATTTGCTCGATGTGGCGACGATCCGACTTTAACAGTCGTATCTCCTGGCTCAACTCCAGGCTGACATCATTAAGGACTTGAATCTTCTCCTCAAGTTCAACATAACGTGTTTTCAGTTCTCGATAGGCAAAAATACCATGATCACTGAACACCACTCTGTAGAGCAAAAATACATTCAGAGTAAGTATCAGACCGAGCAGTAAACGATTCCAGGTCATGTGACCTAGTTATTGCAAAAGGTTGTGCTTACCGAGCTGCTCCTTCACAGAGGAAAGGGGCACACGAAGCTCTTCCAAAAAATTCACCGTTGCCTCCTCGATCCGGCGTACGTCTTCTTCAAAAAGCGTAATCTGTTCCAGCTGCTCAATGAAGGTTTTCAACAAAGAATATTCTTTAAGCAAAACATGTCCCAGCTCGAGTTGTTCCAAATCCGGCTCCAGCTCAAGGATGGTTTGCAAGCAATTCTTCAATCGTAATTGAAGGTTAAGGGCATTTTCTTCTGTCATTTCAAAAACTCTTTGTTCCACGATTACCCTCTATTCCTTATATCTCATAGGGTTAAAGGTCAATACAATTGTTGCGACCAAAGGAAAAGAGTTCACTATTTATTCTGGGCGGAAAAATCACGAAAAAAGGTATACAAATAATTTCCACCTGAAAAAACTGTCATCAACAACGCGACATAGAGTAATATAGTGCCAAAAAGACGCGGGTCCAGCCCCAGCCACGTGTAATGGAGCAAAAGTGGACAAAGAGCAATAATCTGCAAAATGGTCTTGATTTTTCCATAACGGTCCGCTGCAATGACGATGCCCTGGTCCGCCGCCATGGCTCGCAGGCCTGTAACGATCATCTCCCGGCAAATGATGACGATGGTCACCCAGGCGGGCACCCAGGCGGTTCCGTCGGGGTTTCGCAACCAAACGAGCATCACCAGAACCGAGCAGATTAATATTTTGTCAGCAAGAGGATCCAGAAATTTACCGAACGCGCTCACTTCCTTGCGACGGCGGGCAATGATGCCGTCCAGCATATCGGTCACTGCAGCAAGAATAAAGACAATCATAGCGGCCAGGCAGGTTAACCGATTGGGAAAATAAAGCATTAAAACCAGAATGGGAGCGGCCAAAATACGCAAAAAAGTGATTTTTGTGGCCAGATTGAACATATTCATTTTCTTTTCAAAGAGTTGTATCGGGCAAGTACTTTAGCAACGTACTGCCTGGTTTCTGTATACGGCGGCATGCCGTTATGCTTTTCCACATTGCCGGGGCCGGCGTTGTAAGCTGCAAGAGCCAGCTGCACACTGCCGAAGCGATTGTACATCTGGCAAAGATAGCGAACTCCGGCGCAGACGTTTTGTTCCGCATCAAAGGAATTCGTCACGCCGAGATCCTGCTGCGTAGCCGGCATAATTTGCATCAGTCCTTCCGCGCCCTTGCTGGAGACGGCCGTTGAATCATAACCGGACTCCACTTCGATGACCGCTTGTATCAAGGACTCGTCCATTCCGTAAGTCCTTGCATACTTTTTAGCCAGGGCGATCACCTTTGCTTTATCCGCACGGGGCAAACGGCGGAGAATATCCCTGAAAACAAGATATACCCTAAACCCCTGTGCTTTGGCCATCCCCTGACGGTTGGTGACGTGCACGACACCATTCTTGTCTTTTTTATAGTATATTACCGTCGCAGCCGATGCGTTGCAACTCATATACAACAAAAGCAGGCAGATTCCTACTAATGTTCCAATACGTATCTTCCCGCCTTTTGGCATGCGACAACCTCCCGATCAGAACTTTTCGTTAGCAACTGTTGCAGTTCCCAGGAGTTGTCCGGAGGACCTCCAACGCATCAGGCATTACGTGTCGAAGCCATTTCCAGACATCCGTCTGCAGCCTTGGCAACCTTGTCGGCAATAGCCTTGAAGGCCTTTTTCGCGGGAGAATCCTCTTCAAGCAATACCACAGGTGTTCCAAGGTCTCCGGCCACGACGGTTACGGGGTCCAGGGGAACTGCCCCCAAAAACTCCAGTCCGTAGTGTTCTGCAAGATCCTTGCCGCCACCCTCTTTAAACAAAGAGATCCCCTTGCCGCAATGGGGGCAGATCAAGCCGCTCATGTTCTCCACGACACCGAGAATATTGGCCTGCGCATACTGCAGAAAGTTCACGGCCTTGCGTACGTCGGCCAGGGAAATTTCCTGAGGTGTTGTAATAATGACGCAAAGTGCGTCAGGAATGGTCTTGAGTACCGTCATATGTTCGTCGCCCGTTCCAGGAGGGGAATCGATGACCAGAAAATCCAGATCACCCCAATTCACATCGGCAATGAACTGGCGTATGGCGGAATGTTTCATCGGGCCGCGCCACAACACGGCCTGATCCTGATCCTGGAGCAGCGAGTCCATGGAAATGACGGCCAAATTATCATTGAACTGCTTGGGATTTATGGTTTTTCCAGGGCCACCCTCGACCTGCCCTTTTAATCCGAGCAATTTTGGCACACTGGGGCCGTGAATATCCACGTCCATCAATCCCACCTTATATCCCGAATCAGCGAGCGCCGCTGCCATATTGACGGCAACGGAACTTTTTCCAACGCCTCCCTTTCCGCTCATCACGAAAATTTTATACTTGATTTTGGTCAGCGCGGAATCAATCAACTGATCCTGTAACATCGTACTGGCGCTTTTTTTATTTTCCTTTCCGCCACTACTGCAGCTTGAACAGGATGAATCACTCATTTTTCGCTCCTTAGATAGACTACTGGCGGCGTTGCCGCAGCCCCCCACGGGGGGCAACCATGAGGCTCTAGCCGATAAAACGGACCGCCACAAAGCCGAGAATGACCAGGGCGGTGGTTGCAGCTATTACCAAATCAAAACGCTTTTCCAGAAAAAAGCGTACCTTTTCACCAAACAGATAAATAAGTCCCGCAACCATAAAAAAACGAAACCCGCGGCTGAGGGTCGAGGCGACGATAAAAATCAGAAAATTGATCTTAAACGCCCCTGCAGTAAGCGTACAAAGCTTGTAGGGTATGGGCGTCAACCCGGCAACCGCCACAGCCCAGGCGCTGTATTGCTCGTAATAGCTCTGTAGAGTCAGATACTTGCCCTCAAGTCCGTAAAATTTAACGATGGGCATTCCGATGAAATCCATGAAGTAAAAGCCGATAAAATACCCGATGATGCCCCCCAGAAGGGAGAATATAAGACAATAGGCAGCCAGTTTGAAGGCATTTTTACGATCTGCCAGAGCCATGGGAATAAGCAGGAGATCAGGCGGAATGGGGAAAAAAATCGACTCCGTGAAAGAAACACCGGCAAGAACCCGAACCGCGCCTTTGCTTGCCGCTATTTCCCACAATTTATCAAGCCAGGTTTTGAAAATACTCATTTACTCTCCGCCCCCATCGGGGATATTGCAGCCGTTTTTAAAACAACGCGAAAGACGATACAGTCCCGCGCCAAAGCGCAAGCTGCAGCCCACTCATTTTTTTACCAAAAAATATCTGTTCAGAAAGTCACCACCCGTGGGTCCCGATAAGATCCACGAAGGCCACGCCATCGTTTTGAGGCTCTTCCGTGACTCGGCCGTTTTCCTTGCGCACGAGCACCAGGTACTGGTTGCGCCGCGTGCTGCCGACCGGAATCACAAGTCTTCCTGGGTCCTTAAGTTGTTCCACAAGAGGTAAAGGAATCTCCGGACCGCCGGCAGTGACGATAATCCGGTCGAACGGGGCGTTTTCAGGCCAGCCAAGCGTACCGTCGTCAAGTTTGAGGCGTACCCGGTGGTAACGCAGACTCCTGAGGCGATCCTCTGCTTGCCGGTACAGTTCGCGGACGCGTTCAACCGAGTATACCGTGAGTCCCAACTCTGCCAGAACCGCTGCCTGATAGCCCGATCCCGTACCGATTTCAAGGACACACTGACCGCTTTCAGGCTGGAGGAGTTCTGTCATGCACGCGACAATGTACGGCTGGGAAATGGTCTGCCCATATCCTATGGGCAGTGGGTGATCCTCGTAGGCCCTTTTTTGTAATGCTTCCTGAACAAAGAGGTGTCGGGGCACAGCGCGCATGGCTTGAAGAATAGACGGATTATTGACGCCACGAGCCTCTATCTGCTCTTTAACCATTCTTTCGCGATTTCGTTTCAATGCGTTCTTCAACCTGCCTTGACTTTGCTATTGTCAAGGGCACATTTGTAGATTATGTATAGAATTAATTTAAATACTCAACCACGGTCTGTGAAAAGGTTTGAAAACAGATTTAAGAAAACAAGTCAATACGATAAAATGACCCATTGGTCGAGAGATATTACCTCGTCACCCTGGCTGCTCTGCAGCTGTTTAGGCCAATCATGGAGATTGACAGCATGGTTCGCGTAAAAGATCTGATGACAACGGAAGTGTTCACCTTGAAACAGAGTGATTCTCTCCGGATGGCCCGTTCGCTGATGTCCCTTGCGCGAATCAGGCATATCCCCATCGTCAATGACGAGCAAATGTTTCTCGGCATTATTACGCACCGGGACATCCTCGGTGCGACCATTTCAAAATTTGCCGATGTGGACGAAAGCATCCAGGATGAAATCGATGCCGGCATTCCCATCAGTGAAATCATGCGTTACGACGCCGCAAGTATCGGCCCCGAAGCGCTCCTCAGAGATGCGGCTGAAATTTTACTGCATCATAAATATGGCTGTCTGCCTGTGGTAGAAAACGGGAAGCTCATCGGCATCCTTACAGAAGCTGATTTTTTGAAACTCACCATTTCTCTCATGGATGCCATGGATCAGGTCTGATCCTCAACCCTTGAGACCACAACGCGGAACCTCTGCAGCCCAAAAACGCGAGAGAGGATTATGCGATCGCAATCCAGAACCAGCCCTACCCTCATTCTAGGGTTTTTATTAGTCATTTTTATCGGTGTGTTAGTTTATTTTCTGCTTCGGGATCTCAGTGGTCCGGAGCTTACGTTGCTGCCAAGGACAACGTTTGTGTCCAAGCATACGGCGTTTACACTCGGTGCCAAGGACGTGGGCACTGGTGTCAGCAGCTTGCGTATCATCGCCAAACAAAACGGCACCGAGCAAGTCATCCTGGAGAAAAGCTATGATCAGGCTTTACCTTCCGTCCAGGAAAAATTCGCCTTGCCCGATGGTCCGTTAAAAAACGGCCCCATTGAATTGGATATTGTCGCGACAGACAGTTCCTGGGCAGGTTTTGGAAAAGGAAATACCAGCAAGCTCCTTGAAAAATTTACTCTGGATACGGTTCCTCCGAGAGTTCTGGTCAAAAATTCTCCCATAAACATCTGGCAGGGCGGCTGCGCCATGGTCGGCTATTCGGCCAATGAAAAAATAGCCAGAAGCGGCGTTGAAATCGAAAACAAGCTTTACCCCGGCTACCAGCAGCCGGACGGATCTTTTGCCTGCCTGTTTCCTTTTCCCTATTTCATGGATACGGAAAATTTCAATCCACGGCTTGTTGTCGAGGACGAAGCCGGCAACCAACAAATTGTCCAGCTTTATGTGGACAAAATCGCCCGGACTTTCCGTAATGATGTCATTCGTCTGCCGGATTCCTTCTTAAACAGAAAAAATCCAGAGTTCGCCAACATCTTCCCAGGGCAGATGACCCCCCTGCAACGCTTTTTGAAAGTCAACCGCGAACTACGTACCAATAATCGCAAACAACTGTTTGAAATCTGCGGCACCAGCAATCCCACTCCCTTGTGGAACAGCACCTTCATCCGTCTGCCCCGCTCGGCCTCGAAAGCGCTTTTTGCGGACGGTCGTACGTACAAATACAAAGACCAGGAAGTGGACAAGCAAACGCACCTGGGCATTGATCTCGCATCCATTAAAAATGCACCGGTTCCTGCCGGCAATACGGGTATAGTTGTGTTTGCCGGTTATCTCGGCATTTACGGAGACGTCGTCATCCTGGACCATGGCCTGGGACTTTTCAGTCTTTACGCGCACCTGAGCGTCATCAGCGTAAACAAAGGCGACATGGTAAAACGTGGCGATATCTTAGGGAATACGGGCGCAACCGGCATGGCCGGTGGCGACCATCTGCATTTCGGCGTCCTTGTTTTCGGCCAGCCCGTCTCGCCCATCGAATGGTGGGACAGGCATTGGATCAAAAACAACATCGCCAATGTGCTTCCAGAAGTTTTGCAACAACCCAAGCAGGCTGCAACGGTTGATAAGACTCAAAAGAAATAGGTGCAACTTCCCTGCCCTTGCCCAAACAGCCTGCGCCGTACCGAAAAAAACTCCAGAACGCGCTTAATCCGTCGCGTTCTGGAGTCCTTTAGTAACTCTTTTTTTGTTGTACAAAAGGTGGATAGTCGAAACTAGCGCGAAGCGAATTCGCGTAGCGCCCGAGCCGTCAGTTCCTGGCTTTCCTCCTCGCTGTTCTCCTCCCAGAACTGCAGATTCTGAAAATGGAGAGGCAGCCGTTTTTCCAGGGCAGGAAGAATACGGTCCCGGACGAAATCAGCGGAGCAGTTGCGCATGTTTTTAAAGGAAAACGTCAATGTCAGTCCAAACCAGACCGACTCAGCTACTTCCAGGGTCTCCACTGGAGACAGATATTCGAAATCCTGTCCCAGATGCATATCCAGAGCCCGTTGGCTCAAATCCTGGAAAAGCCGTTGGACTGTCGTACGAAACTCATTGCCGTTCTCGATATCCAGAATAAAATGGCAGCAAAGCTTGCCTGAACCATCTTTGATTTCTACTCTGGTAATTTTTAGCATGCCATTGCACACGCATTGCGAATCATTGGCATCGATTTGAAAAAAAAGACCGGCAAAGGCAAAAAGTGTCTCCCCGGCCTTGGTCTGCCTCAAGTGGGATTCAAGATTAAGAATGCGCTTTTGCATAGATCCCCGCATGATTTATCGTATCTGAAAACTGTGTGGCTTTCTTACCAATAGTCTGAACTTGCAGTCAATCCTCAACCTCAGATTGGCACTACAATGGAACTTCTTGTAACCTGGTTCCTTTCTGAGATCGCCGACAACCTCAATGCCCGTTCTTTTCGGGCACCGCGCGGCGAACTCGACTCCACGGGAGAACTCTCCCTTGCGCTTGCTTCCCTGGCCGATCACCTCGGACTGCAGGGACGCACGTTGCTGGGGTCCGTTCTCGACGACCTGCTGCAACCCCATAATGTTACCGTTCTGACCCAGGCCAAAGAACAACGGGAAGCCGGCGAATATCTTCCCTATACGCTGCAGCTACGGCATGCAAGTGCTGCAATTGTTCCTGTCACGGCTGTTCCCAGGCCTGTTTATCTGGAAGGAAAATTCATCGGCTCCACTGCCGTTCTTGTGCGATACGACACGTTGAGCAACTCCATGACCCAACACGTCTCCGGCGCCCGTGGACCGCATTGCGAACTGGTGGCCGAATCCGAACAACACCGCAGACAGCGGCGCTACAATATGGCGGCTGAGGCCGGACGCGTAGGCGTCTGGGAATTGGATATTCAAAGTGGCGCCATGTATCTGGACAGCAGTCTCAAACAGCTTCTTGGGTACGATACGCATGAAATCTCAAACAACCTCACCGCCTGGAGCCAGCTGGTCCACCCCGATGACAAAAACGACTACCTGCAGAAGTTCCAGGCCGGCACGCGCAGCACGGAAAAATCTTTTGAGAATGAACACCGGATGCTGCACAAAAATGGCCAGATCATCTGGATTCTCTCCAGAGGATCCTATGCCAAAGACGAAGAGAATAACATCACAACTGTCATAGGCACGGATCTCGACATTACAGCGCTCAAGCTGGCCGAACAAACCATCGAACGGGAAAGACTGCGCCTTTATGACGTCCTGGAGCAACTGCCCGCCTTTATCTGCCTTATCGCACCGGACTACTCCATCCGCTTTGCCAACAAGTTCTTTAAGGAAGAATTCAATACCTTGGAGGTCATATCCTGTCCGCAGAACGTCGACGAACAGGAGGAACCCGAAGGGCTCTGCCCGTCCCCGGATCTGTTTGAAACACAGTTTCTGGCCGTATGGGAGTGGGAATGCCCTGAGAACAATAAAGCCTACCGTATTTTCGGGTACCCTTTTCAGGACCTGGACGGAACAAGCCTGATTCTGGAACTCGGCATAGACATAACCCAGAACCGGCGCGCGCAAGAAGCACTACGGGCCAGTGAAGAGCTTTACCGTAGCATTTCCAATAATCTCGCCCTGGGCATCGGGGTTTTGGACAAAGACCTGCGGATCATTTCTTCAAACAAAAAATTGTCCGAATGGTTCTCAACTCTGGACAGGGAATCCTGCGTAAGCCTGGAAATGCTTTTTCGACATGGTCCGGACACGGAACAAAGCATGCTGGAAGCCTGCGAACGTGTTTTCAACGAAAAAATTGTTCAGGAAATGCAACTGGCTAATACCACCTCAGAACGAGAACAACTTTTTCGAGTTCTTTTTTGTCCGCTTTTAAACGAACAGCAGCAAGTCGAATCCATCATTATACTCGCAGAAGACATCTCGGAAAAAATCCTGGTTGAAAAACGTCTGGCCCGTTCGCAAAAACTCGAAGCCCTGGGGACGCTTGCCGGAGGCATAGCGCATGAAATCAACCAGCCCCTCAATGCACTCCGGCTTTACGCCAGCGGTCTGGAAATGCTTCTTGAAGAAAAACACGAACTAAGCAATGAAACCTTGTGCTCACGGCTGGCCTGGATACTTAAAGAAGCGGATAAAATCCGCGACATCATCACGCATATGCGAACGCTTGTTCTCCACGGCGACACTCATGATCCGGGCAAAACAGACATAAATGCCTGTGTGCGCCAGGCCCTCTCTTTGCTCAAAGCCCAACTCTCCGCCCATGGAATCACTCTGCACCTGAAACTTGAAGACAGCATTCCACTGGTGGTCGCCAATCCGGTACAACTCGAACAGGTCATCATCAACCTGGCTGTCAATGCCATGCAAGCCATGGATACGCTCATCGCACCCAATGCAGTTGAAAAAGTTCTCACCATAGCAACATGCCGGAAAAACAATTATGTGCAACTGCTCGTCGTGGACAATGGTCCGGGACTCGCCGCCGGAGAAGAGCGCATTTTTGATCCTTTTTTTACCAGCAAAGAACCTGGCACGAGCATGGGCATGGGGCTGGCTATCGTCCATACATTTGTGACCGCCTGGAAAGGAGACATTCGCTTCTGGAACAATGCATCCCAGGGCGCTACATTCTGTATCCATTTAAATATTTCTGAATAACAAGCAGTTACATCAATTACGAACATCTTACGAACACTCTTTCTACAGTATAAAAACACCATTTCTACAGTTTTTGCACCTCTTTTTGACAGGTTACGAACTCCATCCATTTTTTACGCACACTATGCGAACACTGAATGAACACTCTTTGCCCCTTTGCGCACAGGTTACGAACCGCTTATGAACAAAAATGACAGGCTGAAAGTATCTGTCAAGATTGAAAAAACGACATCTTTTTAATATGTTAAAAAATCTTTAGCAGCTATCTAGGCGAAAAAAGAGGGATTTTGTATGACGGATTAGTGACGACTTTTTGCCGCAAGTGTTGTGCGAAAATTTTTTCATCAACAATTTCAGACTGTAACTCTGCTCACAATACTGTTTTTTTAAATAGCGTCTTCACAAATTTACATCTTTGGGGTATTTAAATGCCCACATGCGGATCAAGAAATTATCTTGATCTTTTCTACAATATACTTTTTACATCTCGCGCCCTTATCAGCAACCCCCTGTTTTTATTGCGAGGGGGCGTGAAAAATCGTAAGTCCATTGCAGATGAACACACTTTGGAACCCCGGACTCCCATATCAGTAAGAAGTTTTTGGAGATGCCAGAGCACCTTTTTACAAAAAAGTTCTCCGGCGGCCGGTGGCGTTTTCATTCAATTGAATTCAGGTTCGAAGGGCTTTGCCGCATTGTGGATACGGCACCCCCTTCTGGCCCGTGCAGGAAGGTAAAGTTATGGACACCCCTGTCAGTTCCCCGTGGTCGCGCTTACGCGGCATTCAGCCGCTGAGCCTGTGCGACTGGCCCGGTCATACGAGCTGCGTGTTGTTTCTGGGCGGATGCAACCTGCGTTGCCCCACCTGTCACAACATGGACATGGCCTTTCATCCCGACTGGCTGCCGCCGGTTCGCAAGGAGGAGGTGGTGGAATATCTCACTGCCCGCAAAAGGTGGCTCGAAGGCATTGTGGTCAGCGGGGGCGAACCCACCTGCACGCCTGATCTCGAATCTTTGCTCAAGGAGCTGCGCCAGTTCGGGCTGCCCCTGAAACTGGACACCAACGGCATGCTGCCCGGCGTTGTGGAGGCGCTGCTGGAAGCCGGCCTGGTGGACGAGTTCTTTGTGGATGTGAAAGGGCCGTACGCCAAATACCCGTTGCTGACCGGCAACCGGGCGGACGAAACCGCTGCCAGGCACAACCTGGAACGGATTTTCGCTTTGGCCGAATCCCGGCCCCAATCCTTTGTGTTTCGCCTGACCAAGGTTCCGGCGCTGGACGCCGCGGACATCAGAGAGGCCAAATCCTACCTGCCCCAAGGATTTATGTTGCGCCTGCAGAATTACCAAGAACCCAGGAGGGTCCATGCCCAGATTGATAGTGAAACGGGACGGTTGTCAGGAGACATGGTCGACAGACCGCATCGCACAAGCCATTTTCAAAGCGTTGAAGGCCAGCGGCGTCAAAGACCCCCTGTTGGGCAAGCGGCTTGCGCATAAAGTAGAAGACAAACTTGCGGACGTGGACGCGCCTGCCCAGGAGCAGGTGCAGGACACGGTCGAGCTGGTGCTCATGGAGTCCCGGCTCTACAACGTGGCCCGCAAATACATACTCTACCGCGAAAAAAGGCGCGAAATCCGCGAACAAAAAGCCGCCTATTTAGACATCGCGGACACCATCGACAACTACCTGGACAAGGCGGACTGGCGCGTCAATGAAAACGCCAACATGTCCCACTCGTTCCAGGGCTTGATGCTGCATCTTTCGGGCACCATCCAGGCGCGCTACGCCCTGGAAAAATACCCGCAGGAAATCCGCGAGGCGCATAACCATGGCTATGTGCACATCCACGACCTGTCCTTCGGACTGGCGGGCTACTGCGCGGGCTGGAGCCTCAAGGATCTGCTGCTCGAAGGCTTCAACCTGGAGGGGCGTTCGTGCGCCGGCCCGGCCAAGCACTTTGATTCGATCCTCGGCCAGATGGTCAATTTTCTCGGCACCCTGCAGAACGAATGGGCCGGAGCCCAGGCCTTCAACAACGTGGACACCTATCTGGCGCCTTTTATCCGTCACGACGGCCTGAGCTACGACCAGGTGCTGCAGGCCATGCAGAAATTTGTTTTCAACCTGAACACCACCTCGCGCTGGGGCGGGCAGAGCCCGTTCACCAACCTGAGCTTCGACCTGGTGCCGCCCAAGCACATCGCCAAAGAAGGCATCATCATCGGCGGCGAGATGCAGGACAGCACTTACGGCGAGTACCTGCCCGAGATGGAGATGTTCAACAAGGCCTACCTGGAAGTGATGCTCGGCGGAGACTACCACAAGCGGATTTTCTCTTTCCCCATCCCGACCTACAACATCACCAAGGATTTCCCCTGGGAAAGCGAGATCGGCGATCTGCTGCTCAAGCTGACGTCCAAATACGGCGCGCCCTATTTTCAGAACTTCATCAATTCGGACCTGAATCCGGAAGACGTCCGCTCGATGTGCTGCCGCCTGCAGATGGATCTGCGCGAGCTGCGCAAGAAAACCGGCGGACTGTTCGGCGCGGGCGATCTGACCGGTTCCATCGGCGTTGTCACGCTGAACCTGCCCAAGCTGGCCTATCTGGCCCAGGGCGAAGAGGATTTTCTGGATCTGGTCACGGAATACGCCGAGCTGGCCAGGAACTCGCTGGAATTCAAGCGCAAGCTGATCAACGACAATCTCGATCGCGGCATGTTCCCCTGGACCCGGCGCTATCTGAAAAACGGCTACAAGGGCCATTTTTCCACCATCGGCCTGGTGGGCGGCCACGAGGCCTGCCTGAACCTGCTGGGCAAGGGAATTGAGACCGCCGGCGGTACGCGCCTGATGCAGCGGACGCTGCACCATCTGCGCGAACTGACCTCGCGTTTTCAGGAAGAAACCGGCAGCCTGTACAACCTGGAGGCCACGCCGGCCGAAGGTACGAGCTACCGCCTGGCCAAGATCGACAAATCGCTCTACAGCGAGATCTACGCCTCGGGCAACGGTACGCCCTACTATACCAACTCCACGGCTTTGCCCGTGGGCATGACCGAGGACGTGATCTTCGCCCTGGAACACCAGGACAAGCTCCAGCCGCTCTACACCGGCGGTTCGGTCTTCCACACCTACCTGGGCGAATCGGTGACGGACAACGAATCGCTGAAGAACTTCATCATCAAGGCCTTCACCAACACCAAGCTGCCGTATCTGTCCATCACGCCCACCTTTTCCATCTGCAAGGAACACGGCTACATCGCGGGCGAACACTTCGAATGCCCCGAATGCAGCGGGGCCACGGAAGTCTATACGCGTATCGTGGGCTACTACCGCCCGGTTTCGCTCTGGAACCGCGGCAAGCAGGCCGAATACAAGGACCGTATCGTCTACGACAGCGTGAGCCTGATGTAGTTTTAGAAATTGGTTGAAGATGCGGCGGGGCCGGACGCGAAGCACTGCGTCCGCCTTGGCCGCAATGATCACGGTAAATTCAGGTTAGCCGGAAATGTTGAAACAAACAGATTCGAAAGACCAGTATACATGCGCGGCAATTGTCCGCGCTTTTGTTTTGACGCGGGACATGAAAACTGTTTGCCGGACGAACGTGATCAGGCAAACGTTGCTTTTTCCATGGCCATGGCAACTTTATCCTTCAACTGGCCAAGGTCGACGCTTTTGACCACATAATAATCCGCTGCCGAAGATTTGGCGTCATGCTGATAGCTTTCATAGGCCGTACATAATACGACTGGAAGACGCGTATGTTCTTCACGAATCTGCTCAAGTAGATCAAGCCCTGTATGATCCGCGCCGAGATTGATATCCATGATGATCACATGCGGTTGTTCCCGTTCAACGACCAGCTTAATGTCTTCGAGACCGTCGGAAGTCGCCACAACATAGCCTGCTGCTTCGAATTCGCTGCTATAAAGCATCCTAATGTGTTTTTCGTCGTCAACAATAAGTAAACGTCTATCACTCATGGTCTGTTTCTCCTTTCCGCAGGCGGATTCCTACCAATTTGGACCAGTTCGATTCTTTACATTTATCCTAAAAACGTACTATAGACGCGGCCTAAAGGCAAGAATACGCGAAATTTACGGGTGTCTTGAAGACAATTCCCCGACACCCTCCCTTCCCGGTTCACTATGCCCAACAGCCCTGCCAATGCCCCTGGAAGCTTTTTTTTCTTCAGGCATTGACGGCAGGCGGCAACGACCTATGTTGTCAGTATGTTCCCTAAGCAAACCATCCGGCTTGCCATCCGCTGCGGATGATCGGATGAACCAGATACAAGAAGCGGCTTGTCCGCAAAAGAGGTTGCAATGCTCAAAATAGAAAATCTACATGTCTCCATTGATGGCAAGGAAGTGCTCAAAGGGATCGACCTGCACATCCGCGAAGGCGAGACTTTCATCCTTTTCGGTCCGAATGGCTCGGGAAAAACCACTCTGCTTATGACGTTGATGGGCTTCGGCACGTACGACATTACCGAAGGCAGAATCTTGTTTCGCGGACACGATATCACCCATGCGCCCATCAATGAACGCTCCCGGCTCGGTCTGGGAATGTCTTTTCAGCGTCCTCCCACCATTCACGGACTGAAGACCAAACACCTGGTACAGTTGTGCGGCCAGGGACGCGAAGTAGACGTGGAAGGCCTTGCCAAAGCAGTTAATTTCGACACATTCCTGGAGCGTGACATCAACGCCGGATTCTCCGGCGGCGAAATAAAGCGTTCGGAACTTCTGCAGCTCATGGCCCAGCAGCCCCACCTGGTTCTTTTCGACGAGCCCGAGTCCGGCGTGGACCTGGAAAACATGCAGCTGATCGGACACACCGTACGCGCCCTTTTGGATGGAGAAGTCACGCCGGTTCCGGACGTGAGTATGAAAGAACTGAAAAGCAAACGGCGCAGATCGGGCCTGATCATCACGCACACCGGTTACATTCTCGAATACGTGAATGCCGACCGCGGTCAGGTGCTTTACAACGGCCATCTGTGCTGTGAAGCCAACCCTCGTGATATTCTGGATCACATCGGCAAATACGGCTACCAAGAGTGCGTACGCTGTCTGCATCCGAATCTAAATCTCGAGAATACACTTCAAGCCTAAAGCGGAGAACGACATGAGCGCACATGAAGTCGATCTGACTAAATATAAATTCAACGGAGCCGAAGTCGCTGCCATCGACGATCTACGGACGCTTTCGCCCGAAGACAAGCACGAATTGCTGATGGCCGGCGTGGACGTGGAAGAACGCGAACGCAGCGGCTCCTTTTTGCAGCTGAACCATTCGAAAGTCCATTGCAAAACCACCCAGCCCGGCGTGGAAGTTATGGATATCAAAGAAGCTCTGGCCAAGTATGACGGACTGCCCGAGTACTACTGGAAGCTGGTGGACAAGGATAAGGACCAGTATACCAGAGCCACTGCGGATAACCTGAACGGCGGTTATTTCATCCGTACGGAAAAAGGCGCGAAAATCACCGAGCCCGTACAATCCTGCCTGTTCATCAAAGGCGACGGTGTCGGCCAGAACGTCCACAACATCATTGTGGTGGAAGAAGATTCCGAACTGCATATCATTAACGGATGTTCAGTCGCCCACGGCACGCGTGAAGCCGCCCACCTCGGCATTTCGGAATTTTACGTCAAGAAAGGCGGCAAGCTGACCTTTACCATGATCCACAACTGGAGCGAGAATGTTGCCGTCCGTCCGCGTTCCGCCGGCGTGCTGGAAGAAAACGCCTCATTCGTCAATAACTACATTCTGCTCAAGCCGGTCAAGGATCTGCAGATGTACCCCGTTCTCAACCTGAACGGACGAGGTGCAGTAGCCCGCTTTAACGGCGTAATCGTTGCCCCCGAAGGTTCATACGTGGATACGGGCAACAAAATTATGCTGAATGCCCCTGAAACGCGCGGAGAAATCATCGCACGCGTTCTGACCACCGGCGGTACGGTCATCAGCCGCGGCTTCATCGGCGGCAACACGGTGCCTGCCAAAGGCCACCTCGAATGCAAAGGTTTGATCCTCGGCAACGGCCGCATCCATGCGATCCCCGAACTGGAAGGAACGGTTCCGGGCGTAGAACTTTCGCACGAAGCCGCCGTGGGCAAAATCGCCCAGGAAGAGATTGAATACCTCATGGCGCGCGGACTGGACGAAGAAGAGGCCACGTCTACCATCGTACGCGGTTTTCTCAATGTGGACATCATGGGATTACCGCCGGAACTGGCAGAAGTGGTGGAAAAAACCATCTCCGAATCCGAAAAGGATATGTTCTAACCCACAACACCGACAAAGCGGGCCGCCTTCAGGGCGAGCCCGCTTTTTTTAAAGCCATGCCACAATACAAAGCACATCTGGTAGGGGGTACGCTCGCCGGAGGCCTGGCCCTGGGCGCAGCCTGGTATCTGGATGTTTATCGTCCCGAACCCTTGCTGATGGCCGGACTGATCTGCATCAGCGCCATGGCGTCATTATTCCCTGATGTGGACACCAGCTCCATGGCCAGAAAATTTTTCTACGGCCTGCTCGCTATTCTGGACGCTGTGCTTTTAGTGAATGGTTATTATAAATGGGCGGCGATAATCGGTCTTGCCGCCATGCTCCCAGCCATCGGAGATCACCGGGGCTGGACACACACCTGGTGGGCCATGCTGCTGGCTCCGGCCGTAATCCTGGCCGTTCCCCTGCTTCTCTACAAACTTCCTTGGGAAATGCTGGTGCCCTACTATCTTGCCGCGGTCATCGGCTATTTCTCACACCTCGCCCTGGATCGTGAATTCTGACCGGTAATTCCACGCTCATTCCGTAAAAAAATAATTTTCTTCCCTAAAGTTTATCCATAGCCCGGCCGATAAGCGATTTGAGTCATCTTTTTTTCGAGGTGCATGATGATCCAATCGATAGATACCGCATTGGCCGGTTCCGTGACCAGCCAGACCCAGTGCCCCAATTGCGGGCATAAAGGTGTTTCCGGCGAAGCAATCTGTACGCAGTGCGGACAGTCCATGTATTCGCGAACTCAAGGTATCTCTGATGACATCAGTGCCGAAACCAACCCCAGAAATATTGAAGCCTCTTACGAAACCAGCCCAGCCGAGTGGGAAGAAGGCTCCAACCGCAGCGGAGTGCAGGCTGTGTCCATCGAAGCTGCACTGAGCGCCGAAGAACAAACCGGACTTGGGGCCATGGAGCAAGACCAGACGAATGATGAAGACGTCTCCGACCCGACCGATACGATACTCTCCCAGACAGAGCAGGATGACGTACGCGAATTACAGGATCGCGACCTGGAAGTCCGCAGACACGAACAAGATCATATCTCTGCGGGAGGCGGGGTCGTACAAGGCAGCGCCAGCTATACCTATGAAACCGGTCCAGACGGCAAGCAATACGCCGTGGGCGGAGAAGTGTCCGTTGACGTATCCAGTGTACCCGGAGATCCGGATGCTACCCTGGACAAGGCCCAGGATGTCCGCCGCTCTGCCCTGGCGCCGGCAAGTCCTTCCGCACAGGACCAGAATATAGCAGCAAAAGCCTCCCAGATGGAGGCTGAAGCACGGGCGGAACAGCAGGACGAAGATCTCAGCGAGCTGGAGGATGACGCAGTATCCGAGAAAACAGCTTCGGACGCGTTGAGTGCAGCTCAGGACGCCATAGAACAAAAGGAAAACACTGTATTGCAACCATCCGAAACCACAAGAGAAGCGGACTACGTTGAAGAAATGGCGGAAACAGATGACTTCCAGAAACAGTTGGCCCGCTATATCAACAGTTACGTCTAATCATAGCTACAAAGTCCGTCCATATCCATATGCTTCCACTTGAACACGGACGGACTTTTTTTCAGACAAATCGTCACACCAATTGCTGCACCAATTTTTGCAACCGGTGGACAAGATCACTCAACTCCTGAACTTCCAGGCAAGATAATTGCATTTTTTCAGTCACAACATCCGCAATGGAGTTGATCTCGCCCATGGCTTCAGTAATCTGTTCGGAAGCCGCCAATTGTTGCTCGGAAGCAGTGGCTATACTTCCAACTTCATCACTGGTTCGCCGTACGTGTACCACGATGTCGCGCAACGCCTCGCCGGAATCCCCGGCCAGGGACGTTGCTTGCATCACAGCTTCAGCCGCACGAATTGTCATATCCTGGTTTGATTTTGTCATTTCCTGAATTCCGCCTATTTTCTGTTCAACTTCCTTGGTGGCAGTCATGGTTTTTTCCGCAAGTTTTCGCACCTCGTCAGCGACGACGGCAAAACCGCGGCCGTATTCCCCCGCCCGAGCAGCTTCTATGGCTGCATTCAAAGCAAGCAGGTTCGTTTGATCAGCTATTTCATTAATAACATTGATAACTTCTCCAATGGAACCAGTAGCGGCGTTCAACTCTTCCATTTGCTTTCTTAAGTTATCGGCAATTGTATTGACTTGTGATATGGCATTGACGGCCTTGCCAACGACTTCTTCCCCGGAAAACGCTTTGTCCATCGCTTGGCGTGAATCATCTGCAGAGCTGGTAGCATTCCTGGTAACTTCGACTACTGAAGCATTCATCTGCTCCATAGCTGCAGCCACTTCTGTTACACGGACCCGCTGATGCTCGGTCCCGGAAGAAACCTCGGTAAACATGGAAGTCAATTTATCTGTTGCTGCTCCGACACTACCGGTTATATTTTTGGCATCAGCTGCCAAGTCATGCATGGCATCCATCAATCCGCGCAGTTTCGATTCTTTTTCACTTGCCTGCTCAAGAGCTTCCTGGGCTTTTTCCGCCGCAGAAGCTGCTTTTTGTTTTTCCCGATCAGAAATTTCCATGGATTCTTCCACTGCCTGGGTCATGGTATTGAGTCCGGAGGACAGAGGGATCATTTCGCAATGAAATTTCTGCGTAAGCCGTATGGAGTAATTTCCTTTCTGTACTCCCTTTATAAATTCTAAAACCTGATCCAACGGACGTTTCACAAATTTATCAATCAACATGTTAACAAAGAAAATCATAATTAATATGGCTACTAAAGCAGCACAGGAAATATATACCATATGCCAATGAAGCCTGGAAATATCTTTGGTAATATCCGTTGGAATTGCTACTATGCCAATAATTTCTCCGGAGTAGTCAACCAGAGGAAAATAGAAAGTAAGTAATTTTTTTGATTCCTTGTTGACTCTGCGAACCTGTGCTTTACCACTTTTGAAAATTTCTTTTAAAACCGGAACCATCTTTGGAGCAACATGCATATTATGGGTTTTTGCCTGAAATTCAAAAGTATCATCCTTAGGAACAAGAATTGAAACATCGTATCCGAAATCTTTTTTCAAAGCAGAGATGAGCGCATCGTTAAGAGCCATTCCAAACTCAACTGAACCGATATGCTTTCCCTGGGAAAAAACCGGAACCAAACCGCGAATACCAATTCCGAACCTGCCTTTGTCCAGCCCCATTACTGGCTTTTGTGTGGAATTAACCTGCACAATAGTTGGCCTCAAGCTGGTCAGATCGTCACCAAATTTGCTCGGTTTGTGCAAACGCAAAAAAGACGTTGCCGGGGGCAGATGAAATTGAAATTGCGAAAGATTCAAATCGTTTTTAAGCTTTTCAAAAGTGGGCAAAAGCAAGGCTTGCAGCTTTTCTCTGTCTCTTGCGGCAAACGCTTCCACAACACTTGGAGTCTCGGCAACCCAGGCAGCCAACGAATACGCCGTTTCTGCCTGCTCTCTGAGTAATAGTTCAACTTGATTAAACTCCTGCTGCATTAATTCAGTTTTGCCACTATACAAGCTATCTTGAGTAGTAATATAAATCTGAATAACTATACCTGCCGCAAGTAATAGAATTATCAAGCAAACAGGCACTAACAATCTTGTCTTAATTGAAGAAAACATTAACCATACCCCCGTAGGTCTTTTTATTAATAAGTTAGGTCAAAGTGTATTCTCCTCTTCCAGCAACTGCAATATTTTTTTACATATTTTTAAGATGTCGTTAATTTAGTCAGCATAACTATTTAGGAAATATTGCAATAACAAATTTCATTTTATTATAAGATATACAGCTAACTACCATTAACTTTTTTCTCATTACTGCAAATGTATGTTTTGATAAATTTGAAATAAAAAAGTCCCCTGTCGCGCTAACGACAAGGGACTTTGTATCGCGGTAAGTACGGCTAATTAGAAACCGAAACCATCGCCATCAGAACCGGAAGCACCGAAACCGAAATCATCCGGTACGTTGCTGCCGCTTTCTTCAGGAGCGGCTTCAGCAGCGGCTTCTCCGCCTTCAGCGGCAACAGCGGCGCCAGCAACTCCGGCAGGCACGGAAGCAACGGCGTCTTTCAAGGCTTTGGTCACGATATCTTTAATGGTATCGTTCAGTTCGCTTTCAGCAACAGGCAGCTTGCCCTGGAAAGCTGCAGTCTCTTTCTTGAGCGCAACAACTTCCTTGTTCAGCTTTTCCTTGTCGCCTTCGAGACCGGCAACTTTTTTCTCCAGCTCGGCAGCCTTGGCCTCGAAAGGCTCAAGTTCGGCCACTTTGGCTTCGAGTTCAGCAAGTTTCTCAGCCTGTTCGGCAACAGTAGCCTTCTGTTGAGCCAGGGTGCCGATTACAGTCAGTATCGGGGCCAGGTCATCTTCAGAGATGGGCTTGAGAGATACGTTGTCACCGATTTTCTTGGCATTGGCAGCAATCCAGTCTTCATAGATGGAATCTGCAGTGAACTTGCAATCCAGGAAGGGAGGATGCTGGCTGCAGAGCCATGCTTTGGCCAGAGGAGCGACCATGGCCTCACCCGTGGCATCGAGATCCTGCTGAGTCAGGAAGAAAAGCAGTTCGGAAACCTCTCCGCCGGTTTTGCCGGCCAGCAAAGCGAGAACTTTCTCGATCTTGAATACTTTGCGTTCTTCAGACATTTTCGCCTCCTTATAATTGAGAGCAAATATTTCTTTCTAATTTGGTTAACGCCGTCATGCGCCTAAACGCTCCGGCCAATATAACGTGCGTATGTAAGCGCAGCGGTCCTGTACACCAAGTGCCCGAGTTTGGACCAGGGCATATAGAAGAAGAGCATGAAGACCGCATTCAAGTGCAGGAAGTACGTCGGGAAAGCCAGGTACTTGAGGCCAGCCAGACGGAACAGTTCACTACCGATGCCGGTCAGTGCCACAGCCCAGATCAGGATGAGCAGGTACCAGTCGTAGAAAGACGAACTCTGCTTTTTGTCATCCAGAGTCAGGCGGCGAATGGTCAGCAGCAACAAGCCGACGAGCAGCAGGATGGCTCCCAGGTTGGCCAGCAGCTTGATGACATTGGCCTGATCCATCGGCGTATGGGTATAATGGCCGAAAGCCTCGGGCAGAATGCCGAATGCGGAAGCACCCCAGTGTCCGACTGCCACAATACCGGTAACGGTGGCCAGCGCGATAAAGCCAAACAGCAAACACATATGGCCGATCTTGCGATCCATTTTATCGTCGCCGCAATCTTTGAATTTTTTATGGGGAAGAATCTCGGTGAAGATAACTTCTACGAGGTGCTTGGCCCAATGCTTTTTCTCACCGATATAAATCAATTCGCCTTCAGGTTTGATGGAATCGATCAATTTCTTCGTACCGGTCAAAATTTTAAACACAGCGAAGAAAAAGGCAATCATAAAGAGCGGATCGATAAAGTAATCACCAACAAACAGGTTGCCGTATACGATGCTGCCATCCGGCTCGGTGGGGAAAGCGGTGCCCAGAAAAGAGGCGCGGCCAATCCAGATGAGCAGGAAGATAACAAACGGCAGAGCCATCAAAAACGGCAGATACTTGGCAGAGGTCATCCATTTGCCGAACGCGCTCGGTCCGACAAGCCTGCGATACGTCATGTTCCGCAGTGCGGAAAGCAGATCGCCGGGCTTGGCGCCGCGCGGGCACATATCCGAACACGTGCCGCAGTTATGGCAAAGCCAGATATCGATATCGTTAGTAAGTTTGTCCTTGAGTCCCCACTGTGCCCAAACCATTTCCTTGCGGGGAAAAGGTTCGCTTGTGGGAGAGATCGGACAGACCACGCTGCAGGTAGCGCACTGATAACACTTTTTCAGTGACTCCCCGCCAACGGACTGCAACTCCTCAATAAACTGAAGGTCCGGTTCAATGCGTTGCGCCATGTTCCTATTCCTCCTAATAGCCCTTGAAAGGATTCGGTCCCAGCTTGAGAACCAGATCCATGAATTCCTTGATCAGCTCGGGCACCTTGTCGTACTCGTCAATGGCAATCTCGTACTGCTCAACACGCTCGGGCTCGATTCCCAATTGCTTCAGGGTCTCGGCGATGTTTTCCTTGCGGCGGTTGCAGATTTCAGAGCCTTTGACAAAGTGACACTGATAGTCGTCACCGTACTTACAACCCAAGAGCATAACACCATCAGTGCCGCGACTCATTGCGTCTTTGATCCAGATCGCGTTCACCGAACCCAGGCAGCGGACAGGCATGATGCGTACGTAGGGGCTCCACTTGTGCCCGCGCAGCGCAGCCATATCCAGTGCCGGATAGGCGTCGTTTTCACAAGCCATGATCAGGATACGCGGTCCGCCTTCGTCGATGTTGTCCGGAACCGAGTATTGCTTGACCATTTCGCTCATCATACCGATGCCATAGGTGTCAAAGGAGATGACGCGTTCGGGACAGGCGCCCATACACGTTCCGCAGCGGCGGCAGCGGGTCGGGTTAGGCAGCGGCGTTCCCTTCTCGTCATCGTCAAGAGCGCCAAACGGGCATTCTTCGGTACAGCGCTTACACTGCGTACAACGAACGAAGTTGAAAACCGGGTAAGAAAGGTCACCGGAGCGCGGATGCACGGACACGCCGCGATTCGCACTTTCGATGCACTGTATGGCCTTAAGAGCGGCGCCGGCGGCGTCGTCTTCAGCAGCGTCCATCAGCATGGGCTGGCGGATGCAACCTGCGGCGTAAACGCCGGTACGGCGAGTTTCGTACGGAAAGCAGATGTAGTTGGAATCCGCGAAGCCTTCAAAGAGTTCGAGATCAGGGAAGTTGGGGCCCTGGCGGTACACGAAGTTCATGATGGGATCTTTTGCCGTGGCGGGAACGATACCCGTGGGCACAACGACCATATCAACCTTGACTTCGATGTCTTCACCAAGAAGCGTATTGGAGGCTTTGACCACCAGTCCGCCGGACTCTTCCGTGATACCGACGATGTCGCCCTTGGTCAGCATGACGCCGGGATTGTCCTGAGCGGCTTTGTAGTAGCGCTCGTGGATGCCCTGTACGATCATGTTGTCGTAGAAGATGTAGGCTATGCCATCGCTGTTCTTTTCACGGACATAGCCGGCCTGTTTCAGGGCAACAACGCTGCTGACGCCCTGAGACATGGGCAGATGCTGGTATCCTTCCAGATCTTTGTGATGGTACGCTTTTGCCTCTTCTCCCTCTTCCTTCTTCTCGGCTTCTTCAACGGGCTCTTCACAGCATTTGCTGTAAATATCCCCTTCGGGCTCGCAGAGGTTGGTATTCAGAACGAAAGCGACTTTTTTGGGAAGTTTGCCTTCCTTGGCAAGCGCTTCAAATTCTTTGCTTGTCACGACATTGGGAAGTTTGCCGTATCCGAGAGGCTCGAGGTAGGAAGTGTCCTGAGCACCCCAGCCGGCGCAGAGAACAACAGCGCCAATGGGAGCGGTTACCTCGCCGGAAGGTGTGGCGATGGTGGCAGTATAATTGCCGGGAGCGCCTGCGAGTGTTTTCAGGACGGACCCGGTGTAGACTTTGATGGACTCGTTGGATTCAACAGCTTCGATCTTTTTTTCAATGCCGGTAGGTACGGCCTGATCGTAGGGGTAGCTCAACGGAGCCGTCTTGTACATGGCAGCAGCCGCACCGCCGAGAGCATCCTTTTTCTCGACCAGAACTACGCTGTAGCCCGCATTGGCGACATGGGTAGCTGCAGTCAACCCTGACCAGCCGCCCCCTACGACCATTATGGTCTTGGTGATTTCAGGAATCTCAGGGTTCGGGATGGACATGTTCTTCAGTTTAGCCACATACATGAAGACGTAGTCTTTGGCGATCTCAGCCAGCATTTCAGGCTGCTCGTCAGCCTCGGGCACGCTGCCGTCAGGCTCCATGAAGCTCATCACGCATTGTTCGCGCAGATTGACGCGTTCAACCATGATTTTGGGCCCGAAGTCATATATGTCCCAATCAACACGCGGTGAGGATCCGCAAATCAGCACGGCATCCAATTCCGATTCCACGATGTCGGCCTGGATCAGTTTTCGGCCATCCTCACTAGCCAGCATGGGGTGGGCTTTGACCAGCGGACAAATACCGCCCCACTTATTTTCGACAGCTGAAACCAGCTCATCGAGGTCGAGTTGCGGACCAATGCTGGATTGGTCGAAGTAGACTCCTATTTTTTCGGCCATTGCGAACTACCTCCCTCTCACCGTTTCAATCGCTTTCATCGCGGCGCCGGTGGCGGACTGAGCGGATTTCATAACATCAAGAGGCTTTTTGGCACAGCCAGCAGCGAAAATGCCTTTTTCCTCACCACCAATAATGAACCCATCCTCATCCACCGGCACATCGATCGGCAGCTTGCACCCGGCAATGCTTGGCTGCATTCCCGTGGCCAGGACAACCAGATCGTGACGAACTTTTTTCTTGATACCGCGTACGGCATCTTCAACCTCAATGGTGATGTCTCCGTTAGTTTCTTCGGCAACACCAGCGACTTTGCCTTTGACGAATTTCACTTTCTCGTCGGCGCGAACCTTGCGCATGAACTTGTCATAACGTTCGGGGGTACGCAGATCGATATAGTAGATGGTTACTTCCGCGTCTGGATACTGCTCACGGACATAGGTGGCCTGCTTGAGGGAAGCCATACAGCAAATGTACGAGCAAAAATTCAGATGGTTCTGGTCACGGGAGCCAGCACACTGGACAAAAGCGATGTTCCGCGGTGCGGAACTGTCCGACGGGCGCTGGATTTTCCCCTTGGTGGGGCCGGTAGGAGAGGCAAGCCGCTCCATCTGCATATTGGAGATGCAGTTTTTAATCTGACTGGCGCCAAGATTAGTCAGCTTGGACGCATCGTAGGGCTTCCAGCCGGTGGCAATAACTATGCTGCCGACGTTCAGCTCAATTTCTTTCACTTTTTCGTCCAGGTCGATACTCGGATCGACATGGAGCATGTTGGTCTCTTCTTCAGTCAGAGCCGATTTGTCCAATACCCAGCGGTGCGGGAAGGCGAACGGCATGTCCATAAAGAGAGGTTTCTTGGTATCAAGCCCAAAGTTGAAATCGTTTTCAACAGTGGACTCGAGCTTGTCCGCCAGAGGTGCGAGGTTCGCGCTGTGCGCGGCGGTGTAGCGCGGCGAAATACGCACCTTTACAGTGTAAGCGCCCTTTGACCCGGAGACTGAGACTACCTCGGCCTGCGTAAAGAACTTAACATTCGGGTTCTTTTTAATACGCTGGAATTGAATTTCCAGGCCACAGGACGGAGGACAAAGCTTGGGGAAGTACTTGGTCAACTGCGCCACACGGCCGCCGAGGTAGGGGCTCTTCTCCACGATGAAGACCTCATAGCCCACTTCAGCAGCCTCAAGGGCGGCGGTGATTCCACTAAACCCGCCTCCGACAACGAGTATCGAGTTAGACATTGTAATCCTCCGTACGTGTTTTTCGGCCCCTTAAAAATGGCCTAAACTAAAGCAGCGACTGCAATATTTCAGTCAAAGCTTCAGTTTAGACCACCTCCAAAAAAAAACGCGGCTGCGGGCCAGGCCCGCAGCCGCTGGAATGAGACTAGTCAGGAATGATCTGGTAGTAGGGCTTTTTGTAGATAGTCGTCTCGCCCTTTTCCACATCATACTTGGAGTTTACAAAGCATTTCCACTTAGCATCGTCGATACCCAGGAAGTCTGCACGGTAGTAGAAACCGGGGTAGCGGGATTCCTGGCGGAAGGAGATGTGCTGCATGTGCAAACGTACCGTCCAGAGGCGATGGTAGTTTTCCCAGCAGCGGAGCAGTTCGTGGAGGTCACGAGCAGCCAGTTTCAGGGAGTCTTCTTCGAGCATGTCGAGAAGTTCGAAACCGGTGTTCAAGGAAGCCTCGGAACAGGTGTAGTAAGTACCGATACCACCGCCGTATTCATCGGTGCACTTAACGAGGCGCATCATGAAGTTCTTGGGCGAGATGTATTCGGGGTTAACAACGGGATCAGTAGAAGCACCCTTACCGGCTTCGTAGTTGTAGTACGGACGGTAAATCAGCTGCTTCATCTCTTCGGCGTTCTCTTTGATGGCAGGCTTAAAGTCTTTGTGGTCAGCAACCCAACGAACCATCTGCTTACCAACGATACGACCTTCAGCATGGGAACCGGAAGAGAACTTGTGGCCGGAAGCGCCAACGCCGTCAGCGCAGGTGAACAGGCCGTTAACCGTGGTCATACGGTTGTAGATCTTGCCGTTGTCGGCTCTAACTTTGTAGTCGTCAGGTACCCAGGCTTCGTCCGGACCGGAAACCCAGATGCCGCAGCAACCGGAGTGCGAACCGAGCAGGTAAGGCTCGGTGGGCATGATCTCGGAACCCTTTTCTTCAGGCTGGGTATTGGTGCAAGCCCAGAGGTTGGCCTGGCCAACACACATGTCGAGGAAGTCTTCCCAAGCTTCGGACTCGAGGTGCTTCTGCTCGGCGGGAGACAGGGTCTCGAAGGTGGTCAACAGAGCGGTCTTGGTGTCCATGTAGATGGGACCACGGCCTTCGCGCATTTCACGGAGCATCATGTGGTTACGCAGGCAGGTGGGGATGATGTTGCCCTTGGCGTAGCCGCGCTCTTCGTAAGGCTTCAGCATGGCACGGTTGGTCACGCAGTAGTCTTCGCCCTTGAAGTTAGTGGCTTTGGCTTTGAAGAGCAGGAACCATGCGCCAACCGGGCCGTAACCGTCTTTGAAACGGGCGGGGACGAAGCGGTTTTCCATCATGGTCATTTCAGCGCCGACCTGAGCACACATGGTGTAGGTGGAACCGGCGTTCCATACGGGGTACCATGCGCGGCCCATACCCTCACCAGTGGAGCGGGGCTTGTACACGTTAACAGCACCACCACAGGCAACTACCATGGCGTTGGTCTTGTAGATGTGCACTTTGTTTTCGCGCAGGTTGAAACCAACGGCACCGGCGATGCGGTTAGGGGTGTTGGCATCGAGCAGCAGCTTAACGATGAAAACACGTTCCTGGAGGCGTTCTTCGCCCAGAGCATTTTTGGCGGCTTCAGCAACGATAACCTTGTAGGATTCACCATTGATCATGATCTGCCAACGGCCGGAACGAACGGGGTCGGCGCCTTCGCGCACTGCCAGTCCGGCGGCTTTGGCCTGCAGACCGTCGAGGTTCTTGCCGTCTTTCTTAACCCAGAGAGGAAGACCCCACTGCTCGAACAGATGGACGGAATCGTCAACGTGGCGGCCGAGGTCGAAGATCAAATCTTCGCGAACGAGGTGCATCAAGTCGGTGCGGACCATGCGGACGTAGTCGTCAGGCACATTTTCTTTACCAACGTAGGTATTGATGGCGGAAAGACCCTGTGCAACAGCACCGGAGCGCTCCAGAGCGGCTTTGTCGATCAACAGAATTTTCATGTTGGGATCAACTTTGTCCTTCCAAGCCATGATTTCAATGGCGGCACCGCAGTTGCCCATACCACCACCAACCAAAAGAATGTCTACTTCTTTTTCTTCGATGGTCGGCTCGGCCAGAGCAAGACCCTTGGGTATATCCTTAGAGGGAATCTGAGGCATTTTTGTCTCCTTAATTAAACAAATATTCGGTTCCTAAATTATGAGCCTAATCCAAAAGACAATTCAGTTAAACAGCCGAAGCCTTAACGGTCGTGGTCTTGTCAAGCTCGGTAACTTCCAGCTTCTTGCCCAGAACTTCCTTAGGATCAATCAGTGCAGTTTCGGTGCACAGAAGTTCGGTTTCCAGATCGCCAGTAGCAGCGGCAAAGGGCTTGATGGAACCTTCAGGAGTGGTACGAATGGGGAATTTGAACCGCTTAACGTTGCCGTTACGGAATTTAACCGTCCACATGATGTCTTCAGAACCACGCAGCGGAATGCTAGTGCCGCCCATGGGAGCGAAGTCAGCATAGGGACGAGCGGTAATGGCGCCCTGAGGGCAGATTTTCACGCAGGAGTAGCACTCCCAGCATGCATCAGGCTCTTGGTTGAAAGCCCGCATCTCGTCCGGATCGAGAATCATAAGGTCATTCGGGCAGATGTACATGCAGGCGGTTTTCTCGCCGCCCTTGCAGCCATCACACTTTTCCGGATCAACAAAAGTAGGCATACCTTTCCTCCAGATCAACATGTTAATTAAGGTTACACCCAAAAACTCCCTCGCCAAGCTCACAACTGAGACTCAGCAAAGGTTCGAGCAGGGGAAAAAAAAGCAGGGGACGACAAAAATATGTCTCCCCTGCAAATCCACTCGCACTATTTAAAACGGCACCGCCAAGCAGTTGCGGCAAGTGCCATAACGCGCATGGTGTCACATGTTTCTGTAAGACCCTCCTCTTGCCAGCCACGAAAACCATTTTCGGAGCTCAACAAAAAGTGATCAATTCTACATGGGGCCGTATGACCCTTTGTCATGGACACACCTCTGATGTTCATTTATATCAATGAATTAAAGACAACAACCTTTGCGCTTGTGATCAATTTAACAAGCAGGAACAACAGTGTCAAGCGAAAACCATTTTTTTCACAAGAAGACTTGGGTTGCTTTTTCCACACGTTCTTCTTCTCTCTTTCAACGAACACCCTCAAACACGTCGCAATCTGCTATAGCCTTATTATACGCCGCTTGCAAGGGGATGAATACGCAAAAAGTGGGAAAAATCACATTATTCTTTCCTGGGGGCTTTTTCAACACCCGTACCTTCCAGCACCCCCCTGCTCCACAAAAAACCGAAACACCGTGAACAAAAAGAAAAAGAGCCGGCAACCTGTTTAATTTACAGATGTTGCCGGCCCCTATCACCACGTTCGGATACAATAAACTTATTTCATATAAAAATGCGCATCAGCCCAAACCGTCCAGCAGAAATTCGGCCGGTTCGGATCGAAGGCTTCGGTAATCAAAGTTAACTGTCTGCCACCTGATACATCTATATCCACCGAACGCGCGGAGGTCTGCGTGGTCAGTTTTCCCGAATGAAAAACCTCCTTGCCATCCAGCAATACGCGCATCACTGCCTCCCCAACAAATCCGGGGCTGTCATTCATTATCCGGCGGCCAGGATTTTCCGTATCATACAACCCGGCATCAGCCCGAAACACGCTGCTCCCTTCCGGAATTTCGTAAGTGATACTGGAAGGTGCTTCGGCATAAATCCCTTTGATATAGCGTTTACCGCTCAAGGCCAGCGGAGTGAAGGTATTGACCTTGTCCAAACGGATTTCCGTTTTCGATTCGGCCGCACCCGCTTTGCCGTCCAGGTCGGACAGATAGAATTTCCCTTTGGCCGGCAGCACGACTTCATAGTCCTTGAACATATCGACGCGCTGCTGATAATTTTCCAGGCTGAACTCTTCCGGCCAATCCACCGGACCGTGGGTCGGACCTACCGGTACCCTGTTCTCGCCTTTGGCCTCGGTGGTAGTTACGCGGTAAAAGCTCTTATGCCGGTGGTCGGAACGCCCGCGGTCATAAGTCACGCCCATGCAGATGCAATCATTACAGGCAGCGTACCAGTCCTTATTGATAGTACCGTTGTACATCTTTCGGCGAATATCCTGATACAGCTCGCTGTTCCAGATTTCAGCGAAATTCTGGTGCTTGAGATTCCCCATAAAAAAGGTGTTGCAGTTGCCGCAGGCTTCCACCACGCCATTGTCAATGACAAAAGGCCGGTTCAAAAACTCAACGCAGACATCCTGGCGGCGCATGTTGTTGCTCCAGACATACCCGTAATCGTTGGTTTCCCAGGCGTTCCGCGGATTCTGAATGACATAGCTCATTTTCTCGAAATCACGCGGCGGGACATAACCCATGGGTTTCTGCATCTCGCGAAGTTCGGCACTACGCTTCTGGCAGACGAACTTATCGCCGCCGGGTTCGGGCATCTGTGTGAAGTCCAGGCGCAGACGGTATTTTTTGGTCAGTGCCAGGTCAATAACCTTGTCCAGAACCTTGTTGACCTGAGCGGCCTTATCAAAAATCTGCAGACTTTCGATGTGGTCGCGGTCGACGTTGAGCCCCATCATTTCGACGTCATCAACGCCCATTTCTTCATGCGCCCACAAAAAATAATCCGGCAGGGTTTCGAAATTGAGATCGTTGAGCACGATACCCATACGGAACCAGGGTTTGGGATTCATGGTTTCGCGGCGTTTATTGAAGCGCTTGAGTTTTTTGACCGTATTCTCATAGCGCGCGCCGATCCGGATGTTATTGTACAACCCGCGAATATGACTGTCGAAACTGCATTTCAACCAATCCATGCGGCCGTCCACTTTGTCCAGATTGGCTTCGGTAAGCGTGGTGCCATTGGTGGTCGGACGCATGAAAACACCATAACGCGCTGCCAGTCGCAGTTCGTTATCCAGATTCGGCGAGAGAAACGGATCGCCCAGCAAGGTGGTTTCATAGTACTGCAGCGTCGGGAACAGCTCTTCGGCCACTTTCTCTATCAGCCGGAGGTCCATGACGGGCATGTCCAACGGACTGCGGTTATCAAAGAATTTATGCGCAAAATGATAACAGAAACGGCACGCCAGATTGCACCGTTTGTGAGTCTGAAAGGTTATCCGGGGAGGAAAATTCGGGATATAGGTCTGCTTATTGTCCACACACTCCCAGAGCTCGTTTTCATTTTTAAGCTTGAACTCTTTGGTATATTGCATGGTCGCTCCTTAACTGACGTCTTTATGGTGCACTACTGCTTGTGCAGCATTTGATACAATTTGGTAACCGGGCCACTTTGACGTACGCGGCGATAGACTTTTGCCAACAGCTCTTTCTGCTCTTCCGGAAGCGTACGGTGCGCAAAATTCTTTGCACGCCAGACCAGGTTCTTGACAAGCCCGTCTTCAGGCCAGGGAGTGGGCCGCTGGGAAACACCGATGGCAATGCGCCCTTCGCCCTTGTCTTTGGTCTTGGTTACGCGATAGTGATTTTTATGACGATGATCGGAAGTTTCCCGATCATAGGTCACGCCCATGCAAATACATTCGTTGCAGGCGTTATACCAGTTTTCATTGATACGTCCGGAATACATCCGCTTGCGGATGTCCTGGTACAATTCGTTGTTCCAGATTTCCTTGAAAGGCTGCCTTTTGATGTTGCCCATCATAAAGGTATTGCTGTTGCCGCAAGCTTCGATGCTTCCGTTGGGCAGGAAAAAAGGACGGTTGAAAAACTCTTCACAGATGTCCTGCCGGCGCATGTTGTTACTCCAGACCAGACCCGTATCGCCTACTTCCCAGCGATTGCTCTCAGCCTGGATAACATAGCTCATTTTGTCGAAATTCCGCGGCGCGATAAAACCAAGCTCACGCTGCTGCTCCTTGAGCTCTTTGCTGCGTTTCTGACAGACGAACCGGTCGCCCCCTGGTTTCGGCATTTGCGTAAAGGCGAGACGAAGTTTGTATTTTTTATCCAGGGCTGTCTCAATGGTCTTGTCCAGCACGGCGTTGACGCGATCGGCCTTGTCGAAAACGGAAAGCGGCTCCATGTGGTTGTCGTTGACGTTCAACCCCATAACCTCGACATCGTCCACTCCCAGTTCCTCATGGCACCAGACCAGATAATCAGGAAGTTCGTCCACATTCAGATCGTTGAGCACAAAGCCGACGCGGAAATACGGAACCGGATTCATCTGCTCGCGACGTTTGTTAAAACGCTTCAGCTTTTTCACCGTGTTCTCAAAGCGGGCGCCGATACGGATAAAGTTGTAAACACCGCGAATGTGGCTGTCGAAACTGCATTTAAGCCAATCCATCCGGCCGTCAATCTTGTCCAGATTGGCTTCAGTAAGTGTTGTTCCGTTGGTCGTGGGCCTGAAGTAAACGCCATACTTTTCGGCAAGATCAAGTTCCAGATCCAGATTAGGCGAAAGGAACGGATCTCCAAGTAAGGTAGCTTCGTAATATTGCAAGGTCGGAAACAATTCCTCTGCAATTCTATTAATGAGTTTTGGTTCCATGAACGGCTGGTTCATGGGACTTTGGTGCGCCACGTACTTGGTAGTGAAATGACAACAGAACCTGCAGGAAAGATTACAGCGACGGCTCGTCTCAAAGGTGATTCTCGGAGGCATGGCCTTCAACACCGTCTGTTTTGCTTCAACCTCTTTCCAGAGGAGCTGTTCATTTTCCTGCTTCACTCGGATGGCATTAGTCATCGACATAGGAATTCCTCATAAAAAATAAGGCTTAATGTAGCCCACTTCATAAACTTCAACCGCATTCGTCCGGGGAGATATCAAGATTTGGATTCTCCTCGGCGGAGTCGGTCTATCGTCTTTTCCACGGCCTTGGCAAGACAGTATCGAATAAAATCATGAAATGGCCGGGAACAAAACTCCATGTGAATGGACGAAAGGCGGTTCATGGTGGGGCGGCGAAATGGATATAACCGAAAATAATTTTTGGGTCTGCTTTTCAACTTCGGATTCTGACAAAAAGCAGCTAGGGGTTCGATGGTCTTGTCCCAGGTAAAACGGTCCCGTACGAGACGCTGTGCGTTTACGCCCTTTTCCTGAGCCTTCTCCGGATGGGCGAGTACGTCGCGTACCGCTTCCTGCACGGCCTTTTTATCCGATGCATCAACGCACCAGCCGGCATCATACTCGCGAATATGTTCGGAAAGTTCCGCGTAATTATTATAAATAACCGGAAGTCCGGCCCACAGAAACTCCACTGTCCGGGTTGTGAATGCCAGTTCGCGTTCGTAATTTTTTTCCATAACCTCGAAAGCGGCCAGGGATTTTGAAAACGCCTCAAGCAGCACGGACCGGGGCTGGTAACCGTGAAAACAAACGCGGTTGTTCTTTTGCAAACGCTCCATGCAGGCGGTAAAATTAATTTCATCCTGTTTGGATACTTTATGGCTTCCCCCGTAAATATCCAACCAGCCGTTTTGATCGGTACGCAGCACTTCTTCCAAAGCGTTCAAAGGGTTGGTGGCCCGCTGCCAGGGATAAAAGCCGCCCGCGTAGACCAGCCTGCGCGCATCAAGGTCCTTTTCAAACGCCGGCAGTTCCGGAGAAAGAGAAATAGGAATGTAGGCGATGTCGATTTCGGATTCATCCCTGCCAGTGGCCAGCATAAACGCCAAAAAATAAAAGCGCTGCCGCCAGCCGGCACATGTGATATAATCCGCCTCCGCCAGCTTGGCCAGTTTTTTCGAAATAAACACAGCCCGTACGCGCTGGGAATCCGGATGATCGTTGTAGGTGGTCTCCAATATGCGCGGACCGTGTAAATCCGTGACAATGGGGATGCCTGGATGCCGGACAAGGTTGTTTTGCTCCGGATTTACGAACAAAATCACATCCGGCTTGGACTCAGCGATGATGCGTTCCTGATCGGCCGGCGTCCACATGATGGGCGCGTATTTATTCCCAACGACATCAGAAAAATTCCGGATGAGAAAACGCTCCGCGGGCATGCGGTAATCAACATCCAGTCCGCGGCTCAACAAGCCCTGAATCAACTGCCAGCTGCGCAGCCCCCCACCAGAGGTGGGCAGCCCTTCGAGAGGAAGAATATCCGAGGCAAAGACGAGTACTTTGCTCATTACGCTACTTTTTCAACATTTTTGCGGCAAGCCGTTTCACCTTGCCGGAAACTTTGGAACCACCACGATACATCTTGCTTACGCCATTAGCTATTTTCATACTTCTGCTGCAAAAAACACTATCCAATTGCTGGCGCAGTTCGCGATTTTCAATAAACAAAGAAGCAAGAACAGAAGCCGTATCTCTGGGATCGCCGCCTTGCAGAATGTAGGGAATGGGCGTTTCCAGCATGTCTGGTTCGCGATGCGACAACACGGGATTTTCCAGAAAATGCAGCACCGGACGTATGGTTTTGTCCCAGGAAAAGCAGTCCGCAACGAGTCGCTGCGCATTTTTCCCCTTGGCCACAACCAGTTCCGGTTCGTTCAAGGCCTCTTTGATGGCCTGCTTGATTGCATCCGGGTTGTCCGGGTTCACACACCAGCCCGCGTCGTATTCCATTATATAATCAGACAGGTCGGCATAATCGTTATAGATTACGGGCAGACCGGCCCACATGAATTCAATGGTCCGGGTGGTGAACGCCATCTCACGCTCGAAGTTGCGGGCCATGACCTCAAAAGCCACGTAGCCCGTACGGTATTCTTCAATCACATCGTCTCTGGAAAGATAGCCGCGAAAATGAATCCTGGAATTCTGCTCGAGCGTTTCTTTCATTTTGGCGAAGTTCAGCGTGTCTGCCTGATTCACATTATGCGAACCGCCAAAAACATGCAGTGCGCCGTCGTTGAATGTGGCAAGAGCCTCATTCATGGCGTACAGGCTGGTCATGGGGTTCTGCCAGGGATAGAAACCGCCCGAGTAGATAAAACGTTTTTCTTTGAGATCCTTATCCATCACGGGCTGTTCGGGCGCCAGGGAAACCGGCATGAAATCAACCCGGATTTCATCCAGCTTGTATCCAGCCATCATGAAATAGCTCAGAAAATAGTACCGTTGCCACCTTCCCGCGCAGGTAAAATAATCGCTGCGCATAAAGTTGCTTAATTTCCGTCTGATATTGCGGCCACGCATGCTGGGGGAATCATCGCTATTAAGCAGCTCGAATTCAATGAGCCGCGGACCGTGCATGTCGCTCAGAATCGGAATGCCGTGTTCTTTGTGCAGGCAATTGAGATCGGGGTTGGCAAAAATTACTGCATCAGGTTTGAAATGATCGACAATCTCATCCTGATTGTTATGCTTCCAGGAAGTTTTTTTAACCTCTTCAGGAATTTTTTCCCCGTATTCCCGCTCCAGAAAGCGATCTTCACCGGGCATGGAGAAATTAACCTCGATGCCGTTGGCCTCGAGCCCTTTGATGATCTGCCAGCTGCGCAATCCCCCTCCGGACGTCGGCAGCCCGGGCAACGGGAGGATATCCGAAGAAAAGACAAGAACTCGTTTGCAAGCTTTGTTCATTCTGTGCTCCAGTAACAATAAATCAGCGGACGACCGAACACGTCCATTGATTCATATTTTACTTCACCGCATTATGACGGGATAAAAAAGAAATTAGAACGCCTCTTGAGTGATCCTCCAGAGGCGTTCAGGAATTCTTAGATTTGATACTCTATGACCTCGCCAGGACAAATGTCCGCAACACGCTCAATATCATTTTTCCGTGAGTCGTCAATGGTGTCCTTCTGAAGGACCACCAGTGAATCCTGGTCATGGCCGAAAACATCGCACATCTCATGCCAGCAAACGCCGCAGCTTGTGCAAAAATCACGTTTAACCTGTATTTTGATCATCCAAAACCTCAGTTGGTTATTCGGTATGGGCAGATCCGAGCAACAAAAGATTCCCGCTCCAGTTCCCCGTTTCATCAATCATCGGGCGGAAAAACCGCTCCCCAGTCCGTTTGTTCCCCCAGAAACAACCAGACGCTACTCCTTGCCGAACAATTTTCCAGCCATGCGTACAGGCTTGGAAACACGCCAGCTTGTGGAGTTGCGCATCATGGCAACTTCAGTGCGCAAAGTGTCAGCCTCAATACGCGCGCGTTCGAGTTCGGTGGTCAGCGAATTGATCCTGACGTCTTTTTCTTCTTCCCGCTGCAATTTGTTCAATGCCGACCTCAGCTCATCATCCTTGCGGATAAAGGAATCACGAAGTTCGTTGAATTCCCCCTGCATTGCTTCCAGTCTGGCAACCGCGTCCTCATTTTTTCTGGCCCGTAGCTCCGTATCGGCCACCAGAGGGCCAAAAGCAAGATCAGCGGTATTGAACGCAGAAAGGACGGCATCCAGCGTTTGTTCCATTCCGTCAAAATCGTTTCCGGCCGCCTTGAGCAAAACTTCATAGGTCGTCTTGACCCATCCCACAATTTCCTGGCGTCCGAAAACATCCTCAGGAGTAATGACATGATGCCGCCAGCGGTTGGAAAGGTATCCTTCGGTCTGTGCATCATGATAATGGCTCATCTGAGGCAAATCCATCCCAAGATCGGCGTACACCTTGGCCATGGTACCACGCCAGTCTTCCAGCAGCATTTCATAGGTGAAAAAGCTGCGTTTGAATCCTCTGCTATCTCTCTCGGCTTCCAGGTTGTGACGCAACCAGAGCAGATAAGATTTGGCAAAATGAAAGCCATCCCTGCTTTTGAGCGACCGCGCCACCTCAATAGGATTGCGAATGGGGATTGCGAAAAAAGGCTCCGTCTCAAATTGTTCAAAAATCCGGAGCCAAAGGGGAAGCAAACGGCAGATACGCGGATCTTTTAAAACAAAAACGGCTGATTTTTCAAAGTCCTGAGCGAGTTTCTCCAAAAAACGCTGCTCATACTCTGCAGCTTTGGGCGTATCGTACCACTCGGCTGGAAACGGCGAGAGGTCGTCCCAGCTGGAGCCGGTCGCGTCAGAAAGCATTTGTTCATGTATTTCGAAAAGATCCTGCGACTCCCAAAAGCCCGTTTCGTTATTGCCGGCAACAGCGGGCATAAGGTTGGCAGCAATGTCGCCACCGAGCAAATTGATGACCCGGGTTGCAGCGGAAGTCCCCGAACGGTGCATCCCTAAGACAACAATGCCTTTGCGACGGTATTGCGCCTTCTCAGTTGTCGTTGTCTTGCTTTTTGTTTTTGTCATGCTCTTTCACAGCGAATTAAAGGCTGATACAGTAACCGGAAAAGTCTACTCCGCTATTATTTCAACCAGCTGGGGGGGAGATTTTTCATGATCTCAATGTTTTCGAATTTCTGGCCTGCCTTGGCACCGACACGTTTGGCCCATTCGGCCTGCCGCTTTACCCCTTCTTCAAGGTCAACCTTTGCTTCGTAATTGAAAATCCGCTTCACTTTGTCATGGGTCGCATAAGCGTGGACCACTTCATTGCGAGCCTCGACATGAACAACGTTAAGCGGTTTTCCCATGGCTTTGGAAACGACTTCTGCCAGATAATTGACCGTATAGGGTTTGTCGGCGCCTACATTGAACACTTCATTATAAGCCTCGGGTGTTTCAATGGATCTGGCCATGACGGTGGACACATCACTTATGTAGCTGAAAGCGCGGGTCTGTTCACCGTCGCCAAAAATCGACAGCGGCTTGTCCTGCATGATCTGATTCATAAAAATACCGATAACATTTCGGTATTTATCACCAATATTCTGATTTTCACCATAGACGTTGTGGGGCCGGAAAATAATATAATTCAGGCCGAACATCTCGTGGCTTTCCTTCAGGTCGAGTTCGACCGCGTACTTGGCTATCCCGTAGGAATCTTCAGGCATGGGCACCAGATCTTCAGTCATGGGAATCTGGTTGGTGCCGTAGGCGGCGATGGATGAAGTGAACACGAAACATTTCACTTCATGATTTACCGCAGCGTTGATCAGGTTCACGGACCCGATAAGGTTGTTGGTATAATTGAAACGCTTGATGAAATGGCTCAAGCCCTCGGCAGCATACGCGGCGAGATGAAAAATATAATCAATTTTGTGTTCGGAAAAAATTTTATCGATGAGGGCGTGGTCAGTGACGCTTCCTTCAATAAAGAGCGTCCCTTCGGGAACATTTTCGACAAACCCACCACTGAGGTCGTCCAGAGCGATAACTTCGTATCCCATCCCCATCAAATCTTCACACAAATGCGATCCCATGAAACCGGCTCCACCGGTCACCAGGCACGTGCCTTTCATCAGCACACTCCTTTTAAAATAAATAGTGTCAAATTATAAAAACGTAATCCAAGCAACTGGAGCTGTCAATGTGCTCGGAAATACTGCTGTTCTGCAGCGGCGTCAACATTGCTCAAGAGCTATCCGGACGCTTGAATTTCTGCTCACCTGTCTGACAGAAAATGTACGCGGACAGACATTTCAGGATGCACAGAAAAGCGGAAATAAAGCAGACCAAAAAGGTCGCTTACATCGTTGACAATAAAAAACGCAACTTAGCGGTCGGATGAAGGCTCCCCAGGCCTATCGCTAGCCCATTGATTTTTATTACGAAAAAACAATTCCTCAGGACCGCTTGACAATTTGTCATTTATTTCACATTAGGTCCCTGTGCTAAACGAATGGCTCGGCGGGACATTGCACCCGGCTTAGCCTGTTCGTCAAGACATTTTCTCTCCCATCAGCTCAAGGGGCAGGTATGGGAAGAGGCAACACTTTTTTTTATTTTTTTTAACCATTTCAAAGGAGACCCAGATGTCCAAACTGGTACCCCCCCATGGCGGAAAAGGCCTTGTATGTTGCCTGCTTGAAGGCGCTGCGCTTGAAGACGAAAAGAAAAAAGCAGCCGGTTTGAAAAAAATCCAGATCACGCCTCAGGAAAAAGGCGATCTGATCATGATGGGCATTGGTGGTTTCAGCCCCCTCGACGGTTTCATGACCAAGGCTGACTGGAAAAGTGTTTGCGAAAACTTCACTCTCACCGATGGTACCTTCTGGCCCGTTCCCGTTATGCTGGGTTGTGACGCCGCTGATGCCGACGCCATCAAAGAAGGCGACGAGATCGCTCTTGAAAATGACGGCGAAATTTACGCCACGTTGAAAGTCACCGAAAAATACGAGATGACCGAAGACGAGAAAAAGTGGGAATCCGAAATCGTCTACAAAGGCGAAGGCGAAGACAGCGTCGGTGGCAAGTTCATGGAAATCGCTCTGGAAGACCACCCCGGTGTTAAAATGGTTATGGCCCGCAAGCAGTTCTGCCTGGCCGGTCCCGTTAAAGTACTGAGCGAAGGCGAATACCCCAGCAAGTACACCGGAATCTACCTCCGCCCTGCTGAAACCCGCAAAATCTTCGAAGAAAAAGGTTGGAGCACCATCGCCGCTCTGCAGCTGCGTAACCCCATGCACCGCTCCCACGAATTCCTGTGCAAAATCGCCATCGAAGTTTGCGACGGCGTTATCATCCACTCCCTGATCGGCAACCTGAAACCCGGTGACATTCCCGCCGAAGTTCGCGTGAAGTGCATCGATACTCTGGTTGAAAAATACTTCGTTAAAGATCACGTTATCCAGGGTGGTTACCCCCTCGATATGCGTTACGCCGGTCCCCGTGAAGCTCTGCTGCACGCCACCTTCCGTCAGAACTACGGCGTGAACCGCATGATCATCGGCCGCGACCACGCTGGTGTTGGCGACTTCTACGGCATGTTCGAAGCTCAGGATATCTTCAACAAGATTCCTTACGCCACCGAAGAAGCCAAATGCGATGTTGATCCTGGCAAAGCTCTGCTCTGCGAGCCCCTGAAGATCGACTGGACCTTCTACTGCTTCAAGTGTGACGGCATGGCTTCCATGCGTACCTGCCCCCACACCAAAGAAGATCGCGTTATCCTGTCCGGTACCAAGCTGCGTAAGGCCCTTTCCGAAGGCGCCGAGGTTCCGGATCACTTCGGTCGTGACGAAGTTCTCGTCATCCTTCGTGCCTACTACGAAGGCCTGACCGAAAAAGTTGAAGTAAAAATGCAGAAAGCCGCCAGCGGCTCCGGCATGTAAGTATTGACTACTTGCTGCCTGTCAAGCTAATTAGAGGGGATGCCTTACGGCGTCCCCTTTTTTTACCTTTTATCTCCTTCACCCGCTTGCCCGTGACGAAAAATCAGGCTACTGCAAGCGGATACTTTTTTAGAGTCAAAAGAAATATTATGCCTAAAAGTCCAGATTCACCACCGTCCCCTTTACACCAGCTCCTTGATATTGACAGGAAAATAATCCGTTTGCTCGGACGACGCGCCGAGCTGCTCAAGGAGCTGAACGAATCCATCCGCCCCTCGGTAGCAGGAGGCCCTGGAAAAACAAAATCAGACCTGGAAAAACGCTTGCGCCAGGCTTGGGAACAGGCGGCCTCCTCCATTGGAGGCGATCCCGGACTGTGGAGAAAATCCTTTTCCCTGTTGCAGGAACTCGGGTCCACCCAGCTCAAGGCAGTCAGTACGCAGATGCCCAAGCGCAGCGGTTTTGAACTTACCCCTGCCAAAGGCGCCATGTCCGTTGACATTGCCGGACCTGGAAGTTTGCTGCAAAGCGTCCTCTGGACCATTCTCGCTTTTCAGAGCGAACAGCCCCTGTCCATTGCCAACGCCCTGCGCAACGATGCCTTGCTGGACTGCGTAAAGGCCTGCAATCATGCGGGAGGCCAGCTCTATTGGGAGGAGGACGGGTTGAAAAGCAGAGGCGCCGCCAAGCCCGCCTTCACCGGCAAAGCCATTTTTGTCGGCCAGGAACCCATAAATCTCTATGCCCAGCTTTTTCTGGCCCTGCCCCATGCGGGCAGCGTTCGTTTTATTGGGGGGCCTCAGCTCAAATTGCTCGATCTGCGCCCCCTGGCAGAAATGCTTCCCGCACTCGGCGCCCGCCTGGTGATGCCCGTACCCGGCGCCCACGGATTGCCCGCACGTTTGGAAAGCTCCGGAGATATCCCGGACTCACTGCAGCTATCCGCAAATTTTCCTCCGGAGGCAGCTGCGGCCCTGGCCGTGTCCGCCCCCTCCTACCCGCGCGGGCTTAATTTGATTTTGCCGGAAAATAATGCCGAATCGTTGCGCGCCGCTTTGGAACAGGCGCATCGCTTACTGGATATCTGCGGCGTGGACTCGGAATTCGATGCCAAAATCCTGCGTATCGCACCGGGACGTGTTTCTCCTCCGCCCGCTCCTTCAGTGGATATCGACCCCTTTCTCGGAGGAGCGATTCTGGCGCTTTCTCTCGCCGCTGGCGGCATTGTTCGTCTGCGCGGCACCTGGCCTAACAAACTTGTCGCCTGGCGCAGAGTTGAAGCCCTGTTGATGGCTGCGGGAATCAACATCACCGGGGAGCCCTTTTCCATTCAGGCATCTTTCAAGTCCCCCACACCAGACCAACTTCTACAACAGTACATTTTTGATACCCGCGAAACGCCCGAACTGACGCCTCTGGCTCTGGCCATCGCCACCTGCCTGGCCGCACAGTTTCCGGACATCGCACAACACCTGCGTTGCGGCCTGCCTGGAGACTCCGATGCATTTGAAACCGCGCAAATTGCCGAGGAAGTTCTCGAACGTACGGGTTTTCAATCCCAAATCGAGGATTCCTGGCTCACGTTTGAAAAAACCGAGCCCTCTTCCGAATGGGATGCGCCCTGGTCCAGTCCGTCCCCGGCCTGGAGTCTGGCATATGCCCTGCTCGGTTACATCCGGCCCGGCTTAAAACTTGACAATCCGGGCAACGTTACCGGATTGATGCCCGGATTCTGGCCTTTCTACAATGCGTTGCCCACACCGCCGGTCGATATTTTTGAAAGAAAACCCCCAAAAGAGGAAAAGGATGCTGCCCCCCAACCCAAACGCCGACGCCGAAAAGTTGAATGAGCCTGCTACGCCGGAAGAGATCGCCGAAGAAATAGCCGAAGTTGAAAAAAAAATGCGTGCTTTTCTGCTTGAAAAAGAAGACTGCGAAAAAGCCATCCGTTTTTTGCGGCAAGAAGAAAAGCCCGCGGAAGGAATTTATTTCGCTCAGGAAATTTATGCCAAGCAGCAAGACAAGCTGCGCCTGGATGTGGAAGCGGAATTCTGCCGAAAACGTATCAACCGGCTGCGTTTGAGAATAGAAGAAGGCTAGCACCCTTAGGAGGATATGCTTCATGCCCCAAAATCTGACCCAGAAAATCATCTCCAAGCATCTGGTGCGTGGTGAAATGACTCCCGGAGCGGAAATCGCACTGCGTATCGATCAAACTCTGACCCAGGACGCCACCGGCACCATGGCGTATCTTCAGTTCGAGGCACTGGGCCTGGAACAGGTACAGACCGAACTTTCGGTCAGCTATGTGGATCACAACACCTTGCAGATGGGCTTCCGCAACCCCGACGACCACCGCTACCTGCGCAGTGTCGCCAGAAAATACGGCATCATTTTCTCCCCTCCCGGCACGGGCATCTGCCACCAGCTGCATCTTGAAAACTTCGCCCGCCCCGGACGTACGCTGATCGGTTCGGACAGCCATACGCCCACGGCCGGCGGTGTCGGCTCCCTTTCTTTCGGCGCCGGCGGTCTTTCCGTGGCACTGGCCATGGCGGGAGAGCCCTACGTCATCAGCATGCCCAAAGTCGTACGCATCTGGCTCGATGGCGAGCTGACCGGCTGGGCCTCTGCCAAGGACATCATCCTGCACATGCTGGGCGCACTTTCCGTCAAAGGCGGCGTGGGCAAGGTAATGGAATTCGCCGGCCCCGGCGTTGCCACACTGACCGTGCCCGAACGCGCCACCATAACCAACATGGGGGCCGAACTGGGCGCCACAACGTCGATTTTTCCCAGCGACCAGCAGACCAAGGAATTTCTGCGTACCATGGAGCGCCCGGCGGATTTCGAAGCGCTGGAAGCCGATCCTGATGCAAGCTACGACGAGGAATTCAAAATCGATCTGTCCACGTTGGTTCCCCTTGCCGCACAACCGCATATGCCGGACAAGGTCGTTCCTGTTGCCGAACTGCACGGCCTTCCGGTTGACCAGGTCTGCATCGGCTCCTGCACCAACTCCTCGTACACCGACCTGGCTTCCGTAGCCGAATTGTTCAAAAAGCACACTGTACATGAAGATACGGATGTCCTGATCGCTCCTGGCTCCAAACAGGTGCTCAAACTCCTGGCCCAGGACGAACTGCTCGAATGCCTGATCGATTCCGGCGCACGCCTGCTGGAGTGCGCCTGTGGCCCGTGCATCGGCATGGGCGGTTCGCCCGTCTCCAAAGGCGTCAGCGCCCGTACCTTCAATCGCAACTTTGAAGGACGCAGCGGCACCCAGGACGGACAGGTATACCTGGTCAGCCCGCTGACCGCGGCGCAGGCTGCCAAAATGGGTGCTTTCGTTGATCCGGCCGAATGGGGCGAACCCTTGCTGGTAAAACCCTTTCTGCCGCGCAACGTGCCCACCATCGGCCACCTGTTCATCTATCCGCCCACACCCGGGTCGGACGACGCTGAGGGCCTGGGCATCATCCGCGGACCGAACATCGTTCCCCTGGAACGGTTCGACGCGATGCCCGTGACCATTAACACCAGCGTGCAGCTTAAAGTGGGCGACGACATCACCACGGACCATATCCTGCCCGCCGGTGCGCAAATCACCGCACTGCGGTCCAATGTACCGGCCATCAGCGAATACATATTCAGCCGTGTGGATGAAGGCTTTGTTCCCCGGATCAAACAGGCGGGACACGGCGTGATTCTTGGCGGCGAAAACTACGGACAGGGCTCCAGCCGCGAACATGCCGCCCTGGGACCTCGCCATCTCGGCGTCAAGGCGGTTATCGCCAAATCCCTGGCCCGCATTCACCGCGCCAATCTTGTCAACTTCGGCATCCTCCCGCTTCTTCTTGTAGATAAAAGCGACTACGATGCCATCGACCAGGGACAGGGCCTGGAAATCCCGGCTTCGGAAATCACGGCCGGCGGCGTGGTACAGCTCAAGCTGAACAACGGGAAAAGCATTGCCGTTTCCAACGACCTGACTGAAAACGAGTTGGCCATCATTCGTGCCGGCGGTCTGCTCAACTACGTACGCGAATCCAAAAAAGCCTGAGTCTGTACCAGGGCTTCGAAATTCGAACACAAAACTGAAGGCCGGAGGGGCAGCCCTCCGGCCGATTGCCAGGAGAAATTATGTTAGAGATGATACGCAGAAGCGCCGAATCCTGGGGCGTTAAAATCCTCTTCGGCCTGATCATCATCGTTTTCGCTTTCTGGGGTGTGGGCTCCATGACCGGAAACAAAGCGGCAGTAATCGCCTATGTGGATGACGAACCGATCATGGAAAAGGACTTCATGATGGCTTTCGAGCGGTATATCCACAACGTCCGTATGAGCCGTCCTGATTTGACCTGGGAGCAGATCAATCAGATGGGACTGAAAAAACAATATCTGACCCAGATGATCGAATCCATGCTGCTCGAAAAAGAAGCCTCAAAACTCAACGTCATCCCTTCGCAATACGAAATCATCAACGAAATTAAAAAGGTGCCCGCCTTCAAGGGCGCGGATGGCAAATTTGATAAAACTCTGTACCAGCGCATCCTGAGCAGCCAGCAGATTTCTGCCGGAGCGTTCGAAAACGACATTCGCAATACCCTGATGCGTCAGAAAATGAAGGAATACGCAACGCTGCCGGCTTTTGTCAGCGAACCTGAAGCCAAAGATCTCTACGAATTCGTCAATGAAGAGCGCAAAATAGACTACATCACCATTGAAGCCGGCAACTTCACAAAAAGCGTTAGCGTAACCCCGGCTGAAATCGACGCTTACTATAAAGACAACAAAGAAGAATTCAAAATCGATCCGCAGGTCAAGATAGCCTATATGCTGTTCTCCCCCGAAACCCTGGCTGACAAAACCACGGTAACGGATTCGGACATTGAGAGTTATTACAAGCGCAAACTGAAAACCGACTATACCCGCCAGGAAGAAGTCAAAGCCCGGCACATCCTGGTCCGTGTTGATAAGGACGCTCCTGACGACAAGGTCGCAGAGGCCAAATCCAAAATTGACGAAGTGGCGGCCAAACTCAAATCCGGAGGCGACTTCGCCGAGCTGGCCAAGGAATACTCCGAAGGGCCCACAGGCCCCAACGGCGGCGACCTGGGCTGGGTAAAAATCGGCACCATGGTCAAACCTTTCGAAACCGCCTTGTTCGCCCTGAAAAAAGGCGAAATCAGCGAACCGGTCCGTACGCAGTTCGGCTGGCATCTGATTCTGGCCGAAGACCGCAAGGAAGCCGGAGTGATCCCTCTGGATCAGGTCAAAGACGAAGTGCGCCAAAAAGCGGCTGAAGAAAATGCCGCGGACATTCTGCACGACAACGTGGACCAGGCTCTGGAAAAAGTTGTCACCGGCTCCACGCTGGATATCGTCGCAAAGGACATGAACATCCCCATGAAAGACAGCGAGTTCTTTGCTCAGAAAGAGGCTGCCGCAGTTCTCGGACTGACGCCTGAAGCTTCCGAAACGCTTTTTGGCATGGAAGTGGGCGACGTTACCGACGATCCTCTGCAGATCAAGGACGGCTATGTTCTTGCCAAAGTCCTGGAAAAAAAGCCGGCCGACTACCAGCCCCTGGACACAGTCCGGGAACGGATCGAAAGCAAACTTCGCCACCAGAAAAGCATGGAAGACGCCAAAAAAGCGGCTGAAACACTGCTGGCTAAACTGGAAAAAGGCGAAACTCCCGATGGATATACTGTAAAAACTTCCACCAAGTTCAATCGCCAGGGGTTGATTCAGGAACTCGGCTATGAGCCGGAACTGTCTCAGGCCGCGTATGAAGCCAAAAAAGGCAGCTGGCTGAAACGTCCGTACGAAATTGGTTCAAGCTATGTGCTGGCCAAAGTCTCGGATGTCATCGCTCCCCCCGCCGAGGAATGGGAATCCGGCAAAGAAGACTTCATCGCCATTATTGAAGACAACAAACGAGACCAGTTGTTCGAGGCATACATTAAAAACTTGTATGAAACCTCCAACGTCAAGTTTGAAGACCTGCGCTCGATCGAATAGCGCAATCTGCTTCCAAAAAACAACAAACAGGAAGAGATACGGTGCTTGCCGTATCTCTTCCTGCATATCCTCCACTCTTTCTGACCGTCATGACTCTGGATGAAAAAATTAAACAAGCTTACGAACGTCTGGATACGATTCAGGCAGCCGCCGCGAAACCTGCGGCCGTAGCCTGGACAGGCGGTAAGGATTCCACGGTAGCCCTGGACATCTGGCGCAACTATTTGCGGCAGCACGGACACGAGGGACGCGTTCTTGCAGTCAATCTGGACACGGGATTGAAGTTCGCCGAAATCTGCCGTTTCAGAGACGATCTGGCACGTACGTGGGATCTTGATCTTCAGATTCTGCGTCCGGGGCCTGAAGCGGAATCCGTACCCGTTGCCGAGGATCCTGTGGCCTGCTGCAACGTACGCAAAATCCTGCCACTCAAGAAGGGCTTGAAAAAACTTGGCATCACACTGTTGCTCAGCGGCCTGAGACGTGACGAGCACCCGGACCGGGCTCAAAGGCCCTGGCTGGAGGAGCGTAGCGATCCGGTCCACCGCTTTGTGCATCCGGTGCTTGAATTTACGGAAATGGATATCTGGGCTTACATCACCAGTCGCAACCTGCCCTATTGCGAACTCTATACGCGGGGCTACCGCTCGCTGGGCTGCGAACCCTGCACCAACAACCCGGCATTGACCACTCATAAGCAAGCAGCAGAACGCGAGGGACGCTCACAGCGCAAAGAACAGGCCCTCGAACAGCTTCGCAGCATGGGATATTTTTAAAAAAGCACCATCCAAGCGCGATTCGTCCGGCCAATCCAAAAAGTCACAGAATCGTCAAAATGGGTCCTTGCATCCCGCACGGTTTTCCGTTCTCACGCTCCAAAACACAAGAAGAAGGACCCAGGTTAGAATTATACTGATCGCCTGGGTTTCACAAGATCACTGGTAATAAATTCCCATTAATGTATCCTCCTCTCCTGCCATTTTGCTAAACTGAATTCGCCGGCCGGACAGCAGTAACGACATGTTCCCGCTCTGGTTTTTTAACAGCCGATCTGGTACCTTTCGCTTCGATTCAATAAAAATCCAACCAGCCGGCGCATCCCTAAAACAAGGAGTCCCTGTGAAACTGCGCTCCCTGAAACAAAAAATATTATTTCTCGTCATCTGCATTCTTTCCCTGGTCGCGTTCACTTTCATGATTTTCAGTAAACGCAACGTTGAAAATGCCATGCTCGCTGCAGAAGAACGTTCCGCCCAGAATGTGCTGCAACTGGTAACCCTGAACATTGACGCCAGCTATGAAAATCTGATTTGGGATAAAATGGCAACCATCAAACGCCGTAAGGGAGATACGAAGGCCCTTTCGGATGTCTTTCTTGCTGGCATAGAGGAATATGCCAATCTCACGGATCAAGGCGTTCTGGATCAAGATGTGGCTAAAAACATGGCGTTGAAATGGATTGCCCGTATGGATGGTGAAGATCAGCAACACGGCATCATATACGGCGAAGACAACGCCATTCTCTATTACCCGGAAAAAGAACTCATCGGACGCAATATGTCCCATTTACGGGATATCAAAGGGCGCCCGCTGTTTGACGCTGCCAGAGAAGAGGCCAGAAAAAAAGGACACGCCTTCAGCACATTTATCTGGGATGTGAACGGAAGTGAGGATCCGATTAAAAAGTTCGCCCATTTCCGATATTTCCCTAAATGGGGCTGGACCGTCGGCGCTTCCAATTACGTGGGAGACGTGGAAATCGAAATGCAACGCAAGCTCGAGGAGCATTTCGCCACACTAAAAGAGACCATCGCCAACGTTCATTTTGCCGACACGGGCTATGTCTTTATTTTCAATGCAAATAAAAAAATTCTCCTTGCTCCTGAAAAAGACAAAGAGCAGCTCGCAACTTCCGTCAACGTTCTCGACAACAAGAACCTGTTGGATGATCTGATAGACGCGGCGCATGCCGGCGAAAACCGACCTGTTTATCATCAAAGTAACGTCCCTGGTTCCGAAGAGATGGAATCCTATGTCACCTATTTCAAGCCGCTGAAATGGTATATCTGCACCAATGTTTCCACAGAGGAAGTTCACAAACCCGCCCGCGAGCTTCTGACGCGCCAAAGCATGATCACATCCGCAGCCCTGGCCCTGAGCCTGATAATCGGACTGTTGTTCGCCAACAAAATTTCCCGGCCGCTCGTTCGCCTTTCCGCATACGCGAAAAGCCTTTCCGAGGCAGATCTCACAGAAGAACGAAAAGAAGCGCCGCCCATCCAAGACCTGCCGGAATTGTACAAGGACGAGGTGGGTCATCTGGCGGAAACCTTCATGTCCATGGAAACCTCCCTGCGGACCAAAATTCGCGAACTCATGGACGTCACCGCTTCCAAACAGCGTATCGAGCATGAACTGCACATCGCCCGCAGTATTCAGATGGGCTTGTTGCCCAAGGTATTTCCTCCGCCTCCTTCGGACGAATTGAAAGAAGTACAGCTGTACGCTTTTCTCGAACCTGCCAAACAGGTCGGCGGCGATTTGTACGATTTCTTTTTCATCAATGAAAAACAGCTCTTTTTTTCCGTAGGCGATGTCTCGGACAAAGGCGTTCCCGCTGCCCTGTTCATGGCCATCACCAAAACACTGGTTAAGCTCATGGCCGAAACCTATGACGATCCGGCCGAGATCATGTCTAAAGTGAACAACGCGCTCAGCACGGACAATCCGAACTCCATGTTCGTCACCATGATCATCGGTATGCTGGACATGCAGACGGGAGCCATACGCTATTGCAATGCCGGCCATAATCTTCCCGTTATTTTCAGCCCCACCAGGAAGTCCGCATTTGTCGAAGGCATCAGCGGCCCCATCGCCGGAGCCATGGAGGATATGCCCTATGTTACCCTGTATACGGAGCTCAAGCCGGGCGAAACCCTCTTTTTGTACACGGACGGCGTTACGGAAGCCGCAAACTGCGAACGTGAACTTTTCTCGGACGAACGGTTACTGCAGGTAACCGACAAGCTGAACACCAAAACCCCCAAGGATGTCATCAGCGGCGTCATGGATGCTATCAACGAACATGCTGCTGGGTTTATGCAATGGGATGACATCACCATGCTGTGCATCAAATACAACGGTCCAACTGACGATTGAAACAACTTGTAGTTACAACATCGATACAGCTATCCGGACCCATTTTTCGAAACGGAAGCTTTTGACCCGATTTGCAAACTTTCTTGATCAGCTATCAGAAGCTGTGATATCTAGAGGATTCTATCTTTCTTAAGCTCAGGGGAGTAGTAAATGCGGAAGCTCGCCTTTTTCGTTCTTACCTGCGTTCTGGCCATGGGATTCGCCGTCCCCGGATTCGCTAAACCCGGAGACGCTTTTCCGACTTCACCGGTGACAAACCATGGAAAAAAATGGCGTATTGGTTTTTACGAAGGCGGACAATATCCCAATTACCAGATTATTTTGCGAAACACGCTTCTCGGCTTGCAGGACCTGGGCTGGCTCAAAGTAAATTTTCCCCCGGGGAAAATGCACGATCAGAAATTCTGGCAATGGCTCTCCGCCAATGCGCAAAGCGACTACCTGGAGTTTGTTGCTGATGCGTTCTACTCGCCTGGCGATTTTGATGCCGACCTGAGGCACAATACGCAGGCAACTTTTCTCAAACGCGCCAATTCACAAAAAGACCTTGATCTCATTCTCGCTTTGGGCACCTGGGCAGGGCAAGACCTGGCCGTTGACGCCAATACGATACCCACAATGGTGGCCTCCTGCAGCGATCCCATCGGTTCGGGTATTGTAAAAAGCATGGAAGATTCCGGCCGGGACAACATCCACGCATTGGTTGAACCCGAACGGTATGAAAGACAGCTCCGTCTTTTCCACAATATTGTGGGGTTCAAACGTTTGGGGATCGTATACGAGAACTCCGCTGAAGGAGCCACCTTTGCCGCACTGGACGCCATCAACGCCATCGCCAAAGAGCGCGGCTTCAAGGTTATCAGTTGCAATGCGCCCTTCAACAACGTTTCGTTGCAGGAAGCTGAAACTCTCGTCGCTAAATGCTATGAGGAAATAGCCCCTAAGGTCGATGCCGTATACATTACGGAACACCGGGGCGTAACGGTCAAAAACCTCCCCAATCTGCTTGCCCCGCTCTACGCGCATCACTTGCCGACATTCTCCATGCTGGGCTCAAAACAGGTCAGACACGGCGTACTGATGAGCATTGCCCAGGCCAATTACGAACACGAGGGGAAATTCAATGCGGAAGTCCTGGCCAAAATCCTCAACGGAGCAAAACCGCGCGACATCAACCAATGCTGGCAGGCTCCCCAAAAAATCGCCATGAACCTCAAAGTGGCGGAAATCATCGGCTACGATCCGCCTGTGGACATCATGATGGCCTCCGACGAAATTTACGAAACCATCGCGCCGCCCACAGACTGACGGAAAAGGCCGGCCCCCCGCAACAACCTGTCCTGACAGATGCCGCAGACAGTTGTCCGCTGCTCAACCAAATGGTTCATGATCCAGCACGATGCAAATTGTTTGCGTACGGCCCTATTATCTCTTATGAAGATACGGGATGGTCACAGGGGAAAAGCGGTATGCCCCGTCTTTTTTCCATGTTCCTTTAAGCTGTTATTTTCAATCAGCCGAAGGAGGCAATTGTGCCGGATAGCCAGGATGATCTGACCCTAGTCCTTGTAGACGACTGCGATACGCAAGATCTGCCGCCCAGAATTGGTAAATTCACCATCATCCGCATGTTGGGAAAAGGCGGCATGGGGACTGTGTATCTGGGCAAGGACCCCATGCTGGACCGTCTGGCAGCAATCAAAACCCTGCATGCGCCGCCGCCATCCATGTCCCATGAAAACCGCAGGCAACTGGTGCAGCGTTTTCTCAGAGAAGCCAAATCACTTGCGAAAATAAACCACAACAACATCATCAAAGTATACGCCATCGGGCGCCATGAAAACACCTTGTACATTGCCATGGAGTATGTGGAAGGCCAGACGCTCATGGAACTGTGCAAATCCCCGGTGGAACTTCCGCTGCAGACAAAACTGCAATACATGATTCAGATGTGCGAAGGACTGGATGTGATTCACGAATCCGGACTCGTTCACAGAGACATCAAGCCGACCAACATCATGGTGACGCACCAGGGCGTGATCAAGATCATGGATTTCGGCACCGTACATACGCAGGATTCCGAATTGACGCGTACGGAACAGATCATCGGTACGCCGAGCTATATGTCTCCCGAACAGGTCGGTGGTATCCGGGGAACGCTCCAATCAGATATTTTCTCCCTCGGGGCGGTGTTTTACCTCTTCCTGACTGGAGAAAAAGCCTTTTCAGGAGAAACGTTTTCATCCGTCGCCTATAAAATTACGCATTCGGCCCCGGCGCCCCCCTCAAAAATCAATCCCCTTCTGCCGGTGCAACTCGACGAGATCATTGAAAACTGCATGAATAAAACTCCTGAGCACCGTTTTCAGAACTGCCAGGAGATCATCACCGCCCTGCGCGAATTGCAGCTGGGCAGCTCCGTCAGATCCCAAAACGCCCGTCGCAGTTCGATGATTCGTAAATCCGCGCTCACGGCAGCGCTTGTTCTACTGGCAGTCTTCGGCGGCCTGGCTCTGCTGCGTTATGGTCCCTCCCCCGGCCAGCCCCCCGTCTCCCAGCAGGATAAACCGGCAGCCACCGGACAGCCCCAAAATGCTACACCTGCCAACCTTTCATTTCAGCTCAACTACTTTTTTCAGCCGGATGGCTCCGAAAGCATCAGAAAATTACGCAACAATGAGGAATTGAATCCAAGGGACACCTATAAAATATGTTTTACTCCGGACCAGGACTGTTATGTGTATATTTTTACCATTGTCAATGAACTTTATGTGAACCAGCTTTTCCCATCATCCGGTTTTTTAACAAAAGCTGAAAATTTGAATAATCCGGTTACTAAAGGCCGGACATACGTGCTGCCATCCCGTACGACACCCTATGTTCTCGGTCCTAAAGAAACAGTTTCCATCTACTTCATGGCCAGCAACACGCGCAATACGGAACTGGAAAGAAAATACAGCCTACTGCATACTACAGTTAATTATGGAAATAAAAAATTCGAAATAATCAACCGCTATATTTTACGAAAAATCTTGCGGAAAAGCGCACGAAACATCACGCCTGTCACAGCAAAAGAACAAATCGCCCTGTCCTGGAATGCACAGAGCAAAGAATACAGTTTTCCTCTGCTCAAAGTGAACAATCTCTGCGACGGCTGTTCCACGGTCATAACCTTTCTGAACAGCAGGCGTACGATGGACAACTGGCGGCGCTAAGCTCTTTCCGCCGCCTCCCCGGAAAAAGCAAAGAGCCCGTACGCTCGCGGCGCAGAGGCTCCAGTATTGCATCTTCCGAAAAATTTGCTTTCCGGCTTCAAAAGCCTTCAGGACTACAATGCCCCGTGCTCTTTCAACTTTTTCTTTGATTTGAGATAATACTCGTGTTTGGGATTGATTTCTAAAACTTCCATGGCCTGCTCATAACTTTCCACCGCCTTGGCGGTCTGGCCCAGATCTTCGTAAACCAGCCCCTGCTGATACAATTCCTTGGCCTTTTTTTCCAGCGTGGGCAGAAGTTGCTGCATCGCGCTCAACGCGCCCGGATGATCCGGATAAACCTCCAGCACCTTGCGCCATTCCAGCATGGCTTCTTCATATTTTTCCTGTTCGGCCAGTTGTTGTCCGGCCTCCAAATCACTTCGGGTCTGTTCTTCAAGGATTTTTCGCTGTTCGCTAGCCTTGCCTTTTATGGCCTCAATCTCCGGCCCTTTGGCGTTCATGCTCAGAATAAACTCGTACTCCTTGAGAGCGCGGTAATGCTGCCCTTTGGCCTCATATTCCTCGGCCTTGGCCTTGCTGCTCTGGATACGCTTCAAAACTCGCTCAGTCCGCTTTTGCTGCTTGTTCAGGGTATCCTGCTCGAGCTGATAGGCCTCCTGCACCTTGACCTGCAACTCCTGCAGATCCTGGTCGTGGGGTGATATTTCCAGAGCCTGTTTCAAGACGGAAATCGCACCTGCGTAATCCTTCGTACTGTACAGTACGTTGGCCTCCGTGAGCATTGGCGCCACTTTTTGTTTTCTTTCCAGTACTTCCTGCTCTCTCTTCGCCTCGGCCTGCTGTTTTTTCTGAATGCGCTCCCTGCACTCTGCGGCCAGTTTTTCTGCTTGCGGATGCTTTGCGACAAGCTGCAGCACGGCTTCAAATCGCTCCAGCGCCTGCGGGTAGTTTCCTTCTTCCATGAAGCGCTTTCCGTTATTCAAATGAACGGCTATGGCCCGCTTGACGCTGGCATCCTCGACTGCGGCCTCTTTTTCGCGTTCCTGTTCCAGCACGGACGTCTCAGTTTTCCGGGATCCATCGTCCTTGGACCCCAGGGCGACGAACAGCACTATCAGCATGAGCAGCAGCAACAGAAGCAACAACAGAATACGTACGCGGCTGCTCTTTTGAGGAGAACCGGCACTCCCACCGCCTGCTCCCTTCAGACTCAGACGCAGCTTGGAATTGCCCAGGCTCAGGACATCACCGTCGCGCAGTGTGGCGGTAGTAACTTTTTTGCCGTTTACCAACGTAAAATTCTTACTGTTCAGGTTGTTGGCAATCAACTTTTTACCCTTACGCTCAATACGCAGATGCTCGCGGGATACGCTGCTGTCATCAAGTTGCAAATCGCAATTGGGTTGCCGGCCGACCAGAATGCCGTCGCCGAATGATCTGCTCAATCCACTGGACGGTCCTTCAATGACAACCAGTGTATTCTGCTGTTCGACCTGAAAGCCGTGCTGGGTGTAATCCATTGTGGAATCGGCCCATTCGCCGGTCTGCTGCAGCTGCGTTCGTTCTTCTTCAGGCATGATCATTTATCCTTCAACTCTTCTAGTTGCTTCAACGCGTCCAGATAACGCTCGTCCTCTTTGTCACGACTCCACTTCACGACCAGTTTGAATTCATTGCACGCGTCGGTATAGCGCATATACTTTTTCGCTTTCAATCCGAGCCGGTAATGGGTGTCTATCTGCTCGTCCAGTTCCTGTTCCGCTCGCAGCAGCCATTTTTTGGCCGCCTGATTGTCCGGATCCAATTTGTAGGCCTGATCCCATTCGTCCACGGCCTTTTCCAGATTGCCCGTGTTATAAAAAAATCTCCCCTGGCGAAAATGATCCTGCGACTCTTTTTTTTGCGTGCCGCTGATTTCAGAAACGTCAGAGCCAGCCTTGTCCGGCGACGCTTCTTGGGGAGCCTCTGTTTCAACTTGCTTTGCAGCCGCAGGCTCTGGTCCGGCGGGTTCTGGTCCGGCGGGCTGGGCTGCCGGAGTCGGAACCGCAGCCGGTACGGCCTGCTCCGTCTGCTTCAACGGCGGTTCCACCTGCTGTTCGGCCTTTTCCGGATCCTTGTCTCCGGAAAACAGGATGAAAAGCACGCCCAGCATGCAGACCAGCAGCGCCCCCAGCAAAATCACCCTGACTTTGCTGCCGCCTTTTTTGACTGGTTTTTCGGAGTCCAGATACATGGTGACATTGGTCGCTTCCTGCGGACTCTGGAGTTCGAGCACAAAGGTCGTGCCGCCGATTCGGAATACTGCCCCCGGCTGCAATGACTGTTGCGAAATTTTTTCATCCCCCACAAAAGTGCCGTTGCCACTCCCCAGGTCTTCCAGCAGGGCCGCATCTCCCTGACGCGTTATCCGGGCGTGGTGGCGAGACGCCAGCTTGTCAGCGGGGTCAATGTGAATATCGCTATCCTGCATCCGGCCGATGACCATGCCCCGACCCTCTGCCAACGCGTATTTTTTCCCTTCGCCTTTGCCTTGAATCACCTTCAGAGTCATCGTTCCCGGTGTTTCCTCGACGACGGTTTCGGAAAAGGCATCAGCCATCTGCAGTCTCCTTAAAAGTAAACAAGGCGGTCCATGCGCCCCCCGGCAAGACTTCCTTGCGTACGCACATTACGCGTTCGCCCCTGACCACGGACTCCGCCTCGAGCTGCGCATCATCAATCAACGTGGAAATAGCGCTGATCAATTCGGGATCAGGAAACGCCTCGAGCATATGCATGCCTTCCTTTTTCTCGCCGACAGGAAAAAAGCTGCAAAATGCCGTATTGAACGACACGATGGTATACAGCTGCAGATCAATGTGGCAGGCGGGCAGTTCCACGGAACCGATGTCCGTACCCACGTTCGCGGCCCCACCTGTTTCAGGGGCCGGTTCCCTGCTCAAATCAATGGAATCGCCGGCCGGGCCGGCATCTGCAATATCCGCAGCCTCCGACAGACTTTGTACAAACTCTGGTGCCGCAGACTCGCGCGGCGCAGAGCTTTCAGGTGCTTTGTCGGAGATAATTGTGGCATCCATATCAAGCGGAGATTCAGCTTCATCCGGAGGGGGTTGTTCTTCCGAAGGAGTAGCGGGGGGAGCTGTCTCCTCGTGTCTGACTGGCGGCACAGCGTCCGCTGTTTTGGCAATCAGCAAAAGCATTCTGTTTATGGCTTCCACCAGAGCCTGCAATTCGGCGTACGCTGCCTTGAACCCCACATGGTCCTGCCGCTGCTTCAGGCTGACGCCCGCATCTTCCGCCAGCGCCCGCAAGGGGGAAAGAAGTCCGCGTAGCAGCACGAAACAGCACAGTCCGGCGACGAACAGAGAAACAAGAAACAGCATCGCCGCTGTGCCTCCGTATCCGCTCCCCTGCACGGCAACGGCGCGTTCCAGGTCATAGCCGATGATGGCCGCACCCAGCAGCTTGTCGAATTCCTTGATGGGGTAAAAAATGATCTGCTCGCCGTCATCGCCGTCCCAGGCGCGCAACTTCGGATCCGCCAGAGCCTTGTCGATCTTGCGCAGCTTCAGAAACTTGCCCATTTCCTGGGCAGGGGCCAGGACCTTTCCGTAGGGGTCAACGACGTAGGCATAGCGTACGCCCTCTTCCGTGTTGCTCGGATCCGTACGCAGAACATCCATGCGTTTTTCTTCCAACGGAAGCTGATTCACGGCGCCCAGATAGCGGGCCAGGAGAAAGCCGCGCGCCAAAGCCTCGCGTTCGCGCCCGGATTCCAAAGCAGCCTTGAGGGGCGCGTAATAAACCACTGCCATGAACAGCGCGAAACAAAACACAACGCAGCAGACCAGAACCCGTGGATTAAGCGAGGCGAACAGGCTTTTCGAGGCCTGTACGGCCTTTTTGGCCTCTTTGGTTTTACTGGTTTGTTGTCCGGCATCCGCAGCTCCCAGAGCAAAGTGCAGCAAAAAAGGTCCGAGCTGCACGGAAAAATCCTTGGCAAAGGACTGTTTTTTGATCCGTTTCCCCTGAAGCAAAACGCCGTTACGGCTTCCGGGATCGGTAATAACGACTTTTTTCTTGCTGACAGTAATTACCGCGTGTTTTCCGGAAATACTTTTGTCGGCAAGCACAATGTCATTTCCGTCTTTTCTACCAACGGCGTACTCTCCGGGAACAAGCTCACGGGAAAGCACGGTTTCCGCACCTTTGCGTATCTCGAGGCTGCATTTCATGCGCCGCACCTATTGGCCATAGATATATTTGAGTAAATACGGGGCAAAAATCACAATAAACAACACGGGAAAAATACAGAGCATCATTGGAATCAGCAGCTTTTGCGAAGCCACGGCGCCGACACGCTCCGCTTTCATGAAGCGCTGCTGCCGCATTCGTACGGCCTGGGATTTCAGTACCTGCGAGATGCTGGAGCCCATTTTCTGGGCCTGAATCAAAATGGACGTGAACGAATAGACATCCTGAACATCCACCCGCTCGGCCATGGAGTTCAAAGCCTCTTCCGTGCTCATGCCCAGTTTGATGTTGTGGTACATGTAGCCGAGTTCCTGAATAAACGGATCCCTGGCAGTGGCATTCACATCGCAAATCCGCTTGATGCCCGCCAGCAGATCCAGGCCGGCTTCCACCGAGAGCGAAAGCATATCCACCACGTCGGGCATGGACAAAGCAATGTCCCGCTGACGATTGCGTTTCTTGTCCCACAACCAGAAATACGGATAGCCAAGCCCGAGCATCCCCACGAAAATCGCGGCCCCAAGGCTATACCACAACACCAGGCCCATCAGCACGAAAAGCACCAGCAACAGGAATTGAAAGGCGACAAAATCACTGACATTCAGCTCGCGGTCCAGCCCCGCATTGACCAGCATTTTCTGAATCCGCCGTTGATAGCCTGGCCAGGCCAGCCGCACGGCCAATGGTTTAAAAAAAGTGAAGAACGGGCGAAACAAATTGATGAAGCCCGTGGATTCGCCAGGCGCAGCCTCTTCTTCAAATTGCTTGCGGGCCTTCTGTTCTTTTTCTCCAGGCAACAGCGCGTACAAAAACGCGAATATGCTGAGAAACAGCAACAACAATCCGCCTGCTTTCAATGCTAGGTCCATACCCCGCTCCTTGTAGAGCAACACAGTTTTGCGAGATCCCTACTCAGGCGTCCAAAGTGACGCGCAACACCTCATCCAGGGTGGTTACGCCCTGGCGCAGTTTATCGTAAGCGGCCTGCCGCAGCGGGCGCATTCCTCCCTCCACCGCGGCGTTTTTGAGCGCGCCTGAGGATTCCTGATTCAAAATCATTTCTTCCAGCCGGTCGGTAACCAGCATAATTTCATACACCCCCACGCGTCCGGAATATCCGGTGCCGGCGCAATGTTCGCAACCGTCTCCCCGAAAAAATGTCAAAGACCCGTCGGCGGCTTCCGACGCCAGTTCGGGCACGCGCAGCAGATCTTCTTCCGAGGGCGTATACGCGCTTTTACAGTTACCGCAGATCCTGCGGACAAGGCGCTGCGCCACTACGGTAATCTGCGCGGAGGCCACCAGAAACGGCGGCAGGCCCATATTCACCAGACGGTTGATGGCGCTGGGCGCATCATTGGTATGCAAAGTGGAAAGCACGAGGTGGCCGGTCATGGCGGCCTTTACCGCAAAATCGGCTGTCTCGGCGTCGCGTATTTCGCCCACCATGATGATGTCCGGATCCTGGCGTAAGAAAGAACGGATCACGGCATTGAAGCTGGTGCCCTCCTCGGCCGAACAGTTTACCTGCGTCAAACCGTTGAGTTTGTACTCCACCGGATCTTCGGCGGTGACGATATTCACCTCGTCGCTGTTCATTTCGGTCAACGCCGCGTACAGCGTGGTGGACTTTCCGCTGCCTGTCGGACCGGTGACCAGCAACAACCCGTTGGGTCGGCGAATGGAAGCGAACAACAGATCTTCGTCGCACTTCTCCAGCCCCAGGTCGGAAAGTTTCAGACGGTCGGCGCTTTTATCCAAAACGCGCAAGACTATTTTTTCACCGTACAATGACGGCAAGGTGCTGACGCGTACGTCTATCTCGCGGTTTTCAATGATGTGGTAAGCAATGCTGCCGTCCTGGGGCGCCCTGGTGATGTCCAGCTTCAGACCGGACAGCAATTTCAACCGCGCGGTCAGCGCCTCCTTGATCAGATTGGGAAAACGCCAGGCCGTGACCATCACGCCGTCCTTGCGGTAGCGGATACGGTAGCAGTCTTCCAGAGGCTCGAAATGCAGATCGCTGGATCCACGGTCCACCAGTTCGTTGAGAACATAGCGCAGCAATTTGATGACATGGACGTTGATGATCACATCGTCCAATGGAGCGAGGTTGGCCTTGAGCAGATTCACGGCCTTGGTCGCGCGGTCCAGCAGAGCCTGCTCGTTGTGTGCCTCAGGGTCCGGCCAGTTTTCATCCGGGCTGTAGTGTGTTTCCAGCGCTTCAAGAATCCGGCCCGTGTGGCAGGCGTAGGGCTTGATCCGCGATCCGGTGAGGAATTCCATACGTTTGAGGCAGCGCGTATCTTCCGGGCGGCTCATAACCAGGTGGACGAAATTCTGTTCGTGCCGGATGGGGAATACGGCTTCTTCTACAGCGATGGCCTTGGGGATCAGCGCCTGCGCATGAGTCAGATATTCGGGCGTGAAGGAAACCATGGTCGGATCCACGGACTGACACCCCGTGACCTCTTCCAGCACCTGGTTGACGTCGGACGGGCTGACGCGTCCGGTCTTGACCAGCAGGTCAGACAGCAGCTGATCCTTTGGCGGCGGCATGCCCGCAGGCACAAGCCCGCGCAGCTCGAACGCGCGCAACAGCTTCTGATTCATGGCGGCAAGTGCGTCGTTCATTGCAGGACTCCCCCGATCAGCTGAAAAATTAGAAAACACCGCGGGGGCTCCTCGTCCCCACACCCCTCGCCAGGGCAGCGGCCCTGGACGCGCTCAAATTGCTCTGTATAGCTGTTGTCTTCACTAACGCTTTAAAGTCGTTAGAGATTCTCAGTCCTCTTTTACAACACAGGGGCTTACACAGCCTGAAGCATACCTTCTCAGTATCTAATCCTCGACATCCCGTTTATCGTCCATGCCCAGATTGGTGAACTCCAGGTCATAGGTGTTGTTAAAGAAACAATTGAAGGTGGCCGTGTATTTGTCGCTTTTTACCTGAATGGCGGTACGCAGGATCCAGAGTTCCACGTCCTCGTTCCAGTCCACATAATCGGGCGTACGCGGGGGAATGCCGCGCAGACGGTCCACTTCAATGCCGTCGCGGTACAAAATGATGGTGGGCCGGACCTCGAGGCGGTAATCGCCGGGGTTATCGGTACCGTCCCACTGGTAGCGGCAGAATTTGGCGTGTTTGCCGTAGCGGTCGGCATACGCGATGTAAAGGCGGTGCAACGCGGTGGATTCGATGCCTTCGTCATAGAACAACACCATGCAGGGGCCTTTGCTTCGTAAGACCATGGCGTTGTAATTGTTCTTGTCCACCTGAACGATGCCTTTGGGAAGCACCCCTTCCACTTTGGGGCGCATCGAACATGATGTGGTCAACGGCAAGGCAAAAAGAAAAAGCAGTAGTACAAGACGCGCGCGCAAGCCCATAATAATCTCCTTTTCAACACGGCAAACGTTTTTCCAGTTTTCCTCAAAGCAGTCCGCGAATTCGACCGCTATACTTTTACTTTGACCATTTTCAACATCCAGAAAATCCCCACGGCTTCCAGCAAAACGACCAGCAGCACGATCATCCATCCCAGGGGCGTGCCGAACATCAGCTCCATATTTTCCGGATTGAGTTTGTACATGATCAACCCCAGGACCAGGGGCAGGGCCGAAAGAATATACGCCTGCGTTTCTCCTTCGGCTGTCATGGTTTTGATTTTCTGCAGAACGCGTTTACGCTCTTTGATGGTCTCGGCCATGGTGTCGAATATTTCCGTCAGATTACCGCCGGTTTCACGCAATATGGCGAGTGAATTGACAAAAATACGCGTATCTAAAGTAGGCATTCGCTGGGCCAGATGTTCGAGAGCTTCATCCAATTCCGAGCCAAGCTGATGCTCCTTGAGCACCAGACGGAACTCCTGGCTCAAAGGAGGCGTCATTTCCGAGGCCACCACCTCCAGGGCCTGCATCAGACTGAATCCGGCCTTCAACCCGTTGGACGCCATCAACAAAGCGTCGGGCATCTGTTCTTCGTAGCGTTTGATCCTGCGTGAACGCAAAACCCGGATGATCAGCCGGGGCAGGTTGTAGACGGCCAGCATGAATATCGCGGCCACGAACAGACGCAGTAACAGCTGGCTGACGATGGATGTTTCCAGGTTATATATTTCGGAGGTGGAAAGAGGATATTTGCCCACTTCTATGGAACGGGCCCGCTCGAAACGCCAGCGTTCGAGATTTTCCTTGTGCAGGTAGGCCGTTGCCAGATTGGCATGGGCCACGCCGTAGTAAGGCTGCATGGAGAGCGCCGCCCGGAAATAGTCCATGGCCTCGTCGTAATCTCCCATACCCAGAAAGGCGACACCCAGTTCGTTCAGAATCAGAGGCGATTTCGACGATTCGTAGCCAAGCAAAGCGTTCCGCGCTTCCTTGTAGTGCCCCTTACGGTTCAGCTCCATGGCCGTATGCAGAGAATTCTTGCTGATGCCGGACAAAGAAGACGGCAACAGGAACCCGGCAAGTCCAGCCACAAGCATGGACGCCAGCAGAAAAGTGCGGATTTTCTTTTCAGGCACCTGGTAGAACATCTGGTCCAGCGTATTACTGATCCAGGAGACATACCGCCCGAACGAGCTGCCATGCCCGTCCTTTTTGCGGTCTCCCAGCACTAGCTGCGCCAGCCAGTAGCAGATGCCCCAGAACGGCGGCAAAAAACAGGCCGTCAGCAGGTATACCATCATGTTATCCACAAGCGCTTCCTTCCTCAGCTTAATCCGCCGTCCAGAAAATTTCCCTCGGTATGGAAATGCCTTTTTCCTCAAAAGCCTTCAGGCAATGGGGCACGTAGCCGGTGGAGACAAAAGTCCCCTGCACGATCCCCTGGGCATCCGTACCGGATACCTTGAACTCGAAAACATCCCCCATGGTGACCACATCGCCTTCCATGCCGGTAATCTCGGAAACCTGAACGATGTGTCTGCTTCCATCCTTGAAGCGTTTGATCTGGATGATCAGATCCACCGCGCCCACGATCTGCTCTTTGATCGCCTTGGGGGAAAGATCGAACCCCGCGAACATGACCAGCGTTTCCAGCCGCGCAATGGCTTCGCGGGACGTATTGGCATGCACCGTGGTCAAAGAGCCGTCGTGCCCCGTATTCATGGCCTGAAGCATATCCAGGGCTTCCGCTCCGCGACATTCGCCCACCACTATTCTGTCGGGCCGCATACGCAGCGTATTCTTGACCAGATCCCTGATGGAAACCTCGCCCGTGCCCTCGATATTGGGCGGCCTGGATTCCAGTGTGACCACATGGGGCTGCTGCAGCTTCAGCTCGGCCGAATCCTCCACCGTGATGATCCGTTCGTCCGAAGGAATAAAAGCGGAAAGAATATTCAGCAGAGTCGTTTTTCCCGAACCCGTACCGCCGGAAACAAGCACGTTCAAACGGGCTTTGACAGCAGCCTGAATGAATTCAGCTATCTGCCGGTTCAGCGTATTGTATTTGATGAGATCATCCACACCCAGCCGGTGTTTGGGAAACTTGCGGATGGTCATGGCCGCGCCGTTGATTGCCAGCGGAGGGATGATGGCATTGACGCGCGAACCGTCCTTGAGCCGGGCGTCGACCATGGGCGTACTGGTGTCGATTTTCCTGCCCAGCGGTGCCACGATACGCTCGATGACCCGCATCAGGTGTTGCTCGTTGTGAAATTTCTTGGGGCTCACGCTCAGACGCCCTTTCTGCTCCACATAAATCTGATCCCAGCGGTTGATCATGATCTCGCTGACATCCGCATCATCCAGCATGTCCTCCAACGGCCCGAGTCCCAGCACATCCTGCTTGATTTCCTTCACGATTTCAGCCCGGCGCTGACGGGAAGCGATGCGGGATTCCGCATCCAGCAATTCAACGATCCGGCGGGTGACGTCTTCTTCCAGCTCCCTGTATTTCTCCGGATCGTTTTCCACCTCAAAATCCGCGTACTTCATATCAAAAGTTTCCAGCAACCGCTGATGGATGCCCATCTTCAGTACGTCGATATCCGGTTCGGCGGTCTGCTCCTCGGACCCGACAGAGGGCACGCTCAAGCGGTTCTGCATTGCGCCTGCGCTCCGGACGACCTGCGCGGTCAGGGCGTCCAGCGCCTTGGTGACTTCATGACGGTGAAAATCCCTGGCATAGAGCTTTCCGTCGGCCAGCTTCTGTTCGGCCTGCGGATCGTTGGGCAGAGAACCAAAAACCTCCTTGTTGGTCCGCTGTTGCACCAGTTCAGCAGAAATGCTTTCATTCAGGCCGTCTCTGTTCAGGACCAGCTTGATCTTTTCCTGAGGAAAATTCTGGGCCTGCAGAAACGCCAGATCCTGAAACGTATGCTTCAGTCCGAGAATTGAGGGTTCGCAGACAAGCATCACCAGGTCCGAGACCTCAAGCAACGTATCCACGGCCGGACCATAGGCCATGCCCACATCTGCCACGAGCCAGCCGTAGGAAGGCATGAGCTTGCCGAGCACGGCCTCCAGATTCCCGGCGGAAAGGACTTCCGGCCCCAGCGGGGCAAGACTCTGGCTCAGGCTCAGGACATCCACGCCCGAATCGTGGCGGGTGACAAAACTTTTCAGTATTGCCGGATTCAGCTTCATGGCAGTCGGGAGCATCTTGTCCAGTGTATTGACCTTTTTGAGTTCCAGATACGTTGCCACATCAATGGAAAAAGGCTGGCCGAAATCAACGAGCAGCACATTTTCCCTGGTTTCCAAATGCAGGTTTACCGCCAGGTTCACTGCCAAAAAGCTTTTGCCGACGCCACCCTTGGTGGCATAGACGCTAAGCATTCTCCCCATAAAGCAATCCCCGGCGCGACCTGTTATTTGTAATAGCCGTCAAACACTTCGCGCAGGTTGTCGAGTTCCACTTTTTTGATCGAGCGCTTGGTGTTGACTTTCATGTCTTTGCCGGCATCTTTAGCGTCTTCCACAATACGCGGCGTGATGAAGACCACGACTTCGGTCTGGCTTTTCTGGCGCGCTTTGTCGTAGTTGGCTTCAAACAGGCTTCCGGTACCCTCGTCGTTGGGGTTGCTGTTGGCCAGATTTTTCAGCTCGCGCTGCCCTGCCAGACCGCCGATGACGATGGTGGTGCCCTGAGCCACATTGATGGCGGTGGTGACGCTGTTGGTATTCACGATGGGCGCACCGCTGCTGGTGCCCGTCACTGTGCTGGACTCCATCTCCAGCATGGAGTCGATATTCCCAAGTTCGTCCAGGTTGGGCGTCACATTAAGCGTCATACCCACTTTCTTGTACTCCACGGACATGGTCCCGCCGTCCTGAGCCACGGGGATGGGCTCTTCGGATCCTGCAAAGAATTTGGCCGCCCCGCCCTCCTTGGTAATCAGAGTCTGCTGCATCAACGAACGCCCGTTGCCGGTTTCATTGATTCGCTGCATGGTGGGGAAAAAGGAGGAAATGGTACCGGAGAGGCTGTAGACCAGATTTTCCGCCATGGACGTGCTGAAAGGGAACCACTCGAAGTTGCTTTCATGGTCGAATCCGGCGTTGCCAGTGGTCGAGATGGTTGGGTTCCAATAGATGCCGAACTGTTTCAACGCGGTCTTGGTCACTTCCATGATAGTCAAATTGACTTCGATGATATTCGGCTTGGAATAGGGTGCGGGCCGTTCCTGCGAGGCGGTGCTGAGCAGCGCGTTGACCACGTTGGGGCTGTAGGCCAGGGCGATCTTTTCCGCGCGCTGTCCTTCTTCTTCGTTGGGGACCACGCCTTCAATCAAAAAGGCGTTTTTGGCGACGCGAACGGTGATGCCCGGACGCCCGATGCTGCGTTCGATCTCCTGGGCCACGATCTTTTTCATGAACGGGCTCATGCGTACGAGGTTGACCACCTCAGGCATACTGGCAAGAAGCTGATTGATCTTGCCGAAATCCTTGCTCTTGAAAACCAGGCCGTCGACAATGATTTTCTTGCCGATGATCTTGACTTCAACGCCTTCGATATCCGAAAGCATGCCCCGGAGTTCTTCGGCTTTGAGCATCAACTCGGGAGTCAGCACGTTGATGAACACTTCCCTGCGTTCGTCGTTAGGGCCGAAAATAATCAGATTGCTCGCACCCTCGGCAACAGCATTGATGATCATTTCATTGTCGCCGGTCTGCACAACGCCGAAGACTTTGGGATCGCCGGTGGCCACCTTTTCGATCTTGAAGTCCACGGCATAAACCACGCTGTTGCCTGCCATGACTTTGACGACATCGTCCGGCGGTTTCTGCGTGAATGCCGCCACCGGCAGTAAAAGAACCAGCATAAGTACGGCGAGAACCCTTGCCACACCACTACCCTTGGAACGATGCATCACCTGTCTCCCTTATGAATTACTGGAGCGAATCCGCCGAACCGGCTCGCTCCGCCGCTTGTACCGATGGCTTCGGCTTGAAGCCTGAATTTCCGATCCAGTGTGAAAAATATCTGTCGTTCGGCCTCAGGGGTTGACCATCTGCGATCCGCGAATTTCCACCCAGGAGGGCATTGATCTGCGCATGATCTTTTTGTCCACGCCCATAAGCTGATTTGCGGATAAAAACGGCAAGGACACGCTTTTATCTTCGGACCACGAACTGCGTAGCGCCACGGTCACGGACCCCACTTCCTGCGCCAGAGTGATCTTTTGCGCATCTTCAGGACTCAGTGCCAGAGTCAATGTCCGCAGCTGATTGCCGCCCTCCCCTTTGGCGGAAGGTACGGAATAGTACGTCCCCGGAACTTTCTGCGTATTTTTGAATTTCGAGCGTTGATAATCCCGTTTGGATGAAAATTGATTGGCGGCGAGCACCAGAATATTCTGCAGCACGGTTTTTGTGATGGTCTGCTCGGGCTGCATGACACCTCGCTCGTCATAAACGCCGGTTTCCACGGTCAGCAGCACGTCCACAAAGTTCCCCGGCTGAATCAAACCGGCAACCGCCGTCACTTCGTTGGCGGAAATGCTCACGGCGCGCATGCCGCTGGGAATCTTCTTAGCAAGGGTTTCGCCTTCACTGGGACGAACCATGTCTTCAAGAATCTGCGCTCCGGACATCACTCCTATCTGCAGCACCCGGTCGTAGACGTCCGTGACGTCGGACACCGCGCCAGGCTGCACAAAGGCCTTGGGCACTTCGCGCACTTCCACCATGGTGTCGTCCAGACGCGTATCTTCCGGGATGTCCCGCAACGCCACCACAACCTTGATGGGAGTCTCTCCGCGCATCAGGGCTTTTTCCCTGCTGGAGATGTAGCCGTAGACCAGCATCAGGGCGATTAGCGCTCCCACCAGCGAAATGACCAGTACTCTGCTCCCCTTCATATTCACTCCATCCCTGTTGTTCGCAACCGTCTTCCCAATTTATAGCTATTCAAATTGTTCCCTTGCCAACAACCGGCAAAGGCTCTGAGCTCCAAATCAACCTCCACTTTGTCAACGCCGATAAATCCATGCATTTTGACTGGCAGTTCCACCCGTGCGGTCTCTTTTTTGTAAACCGGAAAAAAGGGGCCGGCAGCCCTGTCGTCAATTTTTTCACGCAGGTCGTAATAAATCTGCTCCTGAACGGTAATGAGTTCATTGATAACCTCATAGAAAACAAGAAGAGTAACCAGCATAGGCGCGAGCATCATGAAGAGCATAAAACCAAACTCTATCATCATCTGGCCGCTTTCACTGCTTTTTGATCGTTCCACTCTTTTGGAAACAAATTTATCCATCGTTTTGCACTGCAACATGTTAATGCTCAAACTCGCTGAGGTCATCGACATCTGGCGCTGGCTCAAGATCATTGAGCCGCCACAGAACACCCTTATATTGTGGTTTTCCGTTGTAGATGGAACCACCAACAGGCTTGGCTGCAGCATAGGCCACAAGTTCATCGAGCTTTCCAAAAATACCTGAAGCAAGAATAAATCGTTTAGGGCGCTGGGTTATTTTGAATGCAGAATATGTTGTCGGATTTTTCTTTTTCTTGATTTTATAGTCTATGCTGCCAAACATGGGGATTGAAACTGAACACTTAGTTCCTTCAGATTGTTTACCAAAATGTAGTCCCCACTTTTCTGCTTTTCCAGCCATGTTACCATTCCAGGTAAAGGACGTTAAGCTTGGGCAATACTTACAGGAACACTCGGAGAGAAATAAAAAGAAATAGAAACGACTTACCTTTTTATATTTCATCAGCTTGGAATCTTCCGGATTTACCGACTCAAGAGTGGTCATTGGCAAATTGATCATTTTTACGTACTCCGCAATGTCCAAAGCCGCCTCAGCATAATCACTATTGGCATCGTCCTGTTTTTCCAGAATTTCCTTAAAAACATCTTTAAAAAAATCCGTACAATTTTTGCCATCCGAAAACGACGCCCAGAATGGAATCGCATGCTGCAGGGCCATTGACCAATATTGAAATTCAGCCTCGAAGTTCAGGTCCGCTATCTCATTCAGCCCCATGGCCTGAACATTCGCTGCGGACAACGCACACATATCCACGGTCTGCTGCAGACGAATTTTTTCAAAAACAGCCTGGCCGATGTTCACCATCAGCATCAGCATGATGCACATAACCGGCAGCAGAAAAACCACCAGAACGGTGACGGATCCGCATTGTGCGTTCTGACGCTCTGTGGTCGTGTCCCGCGGAATCATTTCAGTTATCTCCAGACCCTTCGCCCGGTTCGGAAAACGTGGGAACCGTTTCCGCCACCTCGAATCTGGCGCCGCCGGTTCTGAAATCATTACCGTCAAATGGATTTTTGAAATCAATAGGAACGCGAATGGTTTTGCTTATTGTAACGGATTTTTTACGGGTTTTAATTTCATATTCGTTCAATACGGCACCAGCAGCCGTGGATGCATCACCATGCACCTGATGTGCTCGGGAAGCGATAAAAGTCGCGTACGAGACGCGTTCGTGCACTAAAAAAATCTCAATAATCTGATAGTAGGCTATGAAAAAGAAAAAAACCCAAATCATGGCAAAGGCAAATTCAACAGTTGTTGCGCCTGATTCATATTTAGAATTTTGTCTTTTATTACTCATTATCTAACTAAAATAGGCGGTAAAATTTTTTGTAATCATCGTAAAAATTTATTTTTATTTCACATATAAATAATAGTAATTACAAACAGAATATTGTTAATTTTTCTACTACAACAAAAAAATTGACAGAGCCTGTGTATCAACACAGGCTCCATTGTAAAAAAAGCATAGCCTTTAAAAAGCAGTATCAGCTTTTTTGTCCGTGGCCATGTTGGTTATTTTTTCAACTACCTTAGTAAAAAATGTTTTCAAATCCTCATACATAAAGGTGGCGGCTGCGATCACCATGGTAACTATGACGGCGATAAGAAGCGCGTATTCAACTGTAGTTGCGCCCGATTGGCTGCCAAGTTTGTTGACATAATACTTCTGATGCAGTGAGTCGATTTCACTATAGATCCTGGCGCAAAGCGAACGAAAAAACTCTTTCATGGCAAACTCCCAATTTTTTTATGGGTATGGACTTGAAATCCACTCCATAAACTCCCCAAGTATGTCTGTCGACATATCCGTAAACAATGCAAGTACCCCTTCCAGAAATATAGCCGCTAAAATCATACAGAATGCATACTCCACACTCAACGCACCAAAATGATGCATATTCTTATTTTCCATTCCTAAAACGGTATGAAAATTAATTTTGACTGCAATACCCATATTATGATTACTACCTAAAAAATATAGAATAAAAATAATCTAATTTTACAGGATAGTTAAGATTTTAATTGATATATTTTAATCTCAAGCAAAAAATATTATATCTAAAAAAGTAGCCACTACATTCACTAATAAGCATTTTTACACATAAAATACTGATATAATTATATTTTTTAATAATTCAATAATATCCTACACGATCTAAATCATTCTGGCAACGTTAATTCTCTTTTTATACATTTTCTCTAGAACAAATAATCATCTCCAGCGCTAAAAATTTGTTTTTTTAGATTTATAAAAATGATAGTATTTTCACTATAAAATACAAATATTCTTCAAATAGTTTAAATACTCTTCTAAATTAACAGTTAAACACTATCTTCTTATGAAGTTACGAAGTTATTTTTTAATATAACTATCCCAATATTTCAGTTGCAAAATAAAAATCCCAAATGCAACACACGTTGCATTTGGGATTTCACTTCACTAAATTTATATTTTGGGTAAAATTTACTTATTCTAAGACTTCTTAAGGATCTGCACGCAGGTAATAAAGACCGTATCGCTGCCCTCCGGCATCAAACTCTTTAACTAAAGGGCTCATCGCAAAGTTATTTTTTATTAAATCACGGGTATCATCGCTATCCAAACGTTGAAGGTAGCAGATAGGACGTTTTTTAAGAATATTACGAACTGCAGGGAACATATCTGGCAAAGATCCAAGAAATTGTCGATCCTTAAAGGCAAACCAGGCGTTGAACGGACCGACAAGCGTACTACAACTATTGGGGACCTCCTGTTCCATGGACATCGTAAACCTATTCATATCAAAATAACTATTTTTATTATAGATATAACAATACTGAAGCAATACAAACAATAGAAAAATAACAATAAAAAGATTAGCTTTTTTATATTTAACAACAACAACCGAAGTGATTAAAGCGATAAATACAAAAAAATAGGCCGAATAATATACGTTAGGACGAGGAAAAACAAAGCTGAAGAGCAAGATGGCAAAGGTAATAGCATACAGCTCCCCAAACTCTGTTACCAACCTCCGCTTAACAGATGCCACGATCAGCAGACAGATAAAAACAAGTATGGGAATCTGACGATAGGTACGCGTAAGGAAAAAAAAGTCCAAAATAAAATTTCCGTTCCAGCTGTGCATTGCTGAAACCGAATGCAGTGTTGCAAGTAGATAATGAAGATGTAAAATCAAATAATAGCAAACCGCTAAACCAATACCGCTAATCCATTTAACTACAAGAATATAAAAAGATTTTTTTATCTTATAGTCTGAATAGATTTCAAATAACGCATGAATACCAACAAGAAAAAATGCCAGAATTCCCATTTGATGCGTTTCGAAGGCTATTCCGGACGCCACGCCCGCTAAAACATACCGTCTCTGTTGCGCAAGGAAAAGAGCAATGCTTACAAATAACAGACAACAGGAATCCGGTCTGGCAGTGTTGGCAATACGAAATAGCGGTTCCCATAACGGCAAAAGCAGAACATACAGTAGCGAAGCAGATTGCGAACACCCGAAAGATCGACTGATACGCCACCAGAACGGCAGCGATAAAAAAAAGAGGCAGGTAGAAAGTATAATCGAATTCGAACGGGTCCAGCCAAAAGTATCCAACACCAACTTTTGAAGTACCGCATAGCTGTAACCAAAAGAGATAAGTGTTCCGGCGGGACGTCCGAAGACCGTGTCCTGAAGTTCTCCCCGATAAAAATAATTATAGGTGAACGATGTGGTCCAGGCATCATCCGAATTAGTCGGAACGTACGTAATGTGCAGAAAATAATAGCTCGCCGCAATACTCAATATCACAGTGGCGATGAGCCATGGCCGCAATTCAGCTTGTCTGGACACCTCTGGCATACGATAGGGTATTTCCGAACTCGCCGCGTGGAAAAAACCATGCGCCGAATAAGTGCTATGAATTGAAATGGCTGCGTATTAAAAAATAATTTCCACCACGGGGTCCGCGCCAGCGGCAGCCTTGGCCATTTCTCCGATACGCCAGGCCCGCAGTTGGAAAGCCCGGTTTAATCGTTCGATGATCTCCCCGGCGACTTTTTTATCCACAATGAGAACATATCCGATTCCACAGTTAAAAACCTGAAGCATCTCCGGCCAATCCAACCCTGCAGTATTTTTCAGCCAATGAAAAACATCCGGCACTTTCCAGGCTCCGAAGTTAATATTGGCGCGTACGCCATTGGGAAGAATACGCGGAATATTGTCGTAGAATCCACCGCCCGTTATGTGGGCCATGCCTTTGATTTCGAAATCACGCAGCAAATTCAGCACGGGTTTCGTATAGATGATGGTCGGTTCAAGCAAGAGGTCCCTGGCAGGGATACCTGGGGACATGGGCTCGAAGTTTTCCGGAAAGGGCAAGGGCTTGTCAGGATCAATCCCCGACTCTGTGACGACTTTGCGGACCAGGGAATACCCGTTGGAATGAAAACCACTGGAGGCAAGGCCGATGATGGCGTCTCCGTCGCGCATGCCCGACCCGTCAACGACTTTGCTCCGGTCCACCATTCCCACGCAGAATCCTGCCAGATCGTATTCACCTTCTCCGTACATGCCGGGCATCTCGGCGGTTTCTCCCCCAAGCAGAGCGCACTTGGATTCCACGCAGCCTCTGGCCACACTGTCAACCACGGCTTCCACCTGATCCACATCCATTTTGCCCGAGGCAAAATAATCCAGAAAGAAAAGCGGAGTGGCTCCCTGAACCAGAATATCATTGACGCTCATGGCCACCAGGTCGATACCGATGCCATCGTGCTTGTTGAAAGCGACGGCGAGCTTGATTTTTGTCCCAACGCCATCGGTGGCGGCCACCAAAAGCGGCTCTTTCATATTTTCAAGATCAAGTTTGAACAGTCCGCCGAAACTCCCGATGTGCGACAGCACATTTCTGGTAAGGGCGGTATTGGCGATTTTTTTGATTCGCGATACAACTTGATCTGCTGCATCCAGATTAACTCCTGCATCGGAGTAAGCCTTCCTGCGATCCGGCATGTGTTTTGCTCCTTTTCGAAAGCGGAGATTTCGTAACGGTGAAATTTAGACTTTTAACAAATATTGCGCAAGGGGAGTATAATGAATAAAAAATGGACAAAGGTATTTCTGTTTATGTGCCTGCCTGCACTACTCTTCTTCTGTATTCTTTGCAACGAAAGCCGGCTCGATGCTCAGACGCAAACCTCAGGAACAGACAATAGCCCTTCCAGCATGCAGCAACCCGCATCCGGCGCACCGACAAACGGCAGCCAGCAGCAACCACAAAACCAGGAGCCTCGGCAGGATAATTACTACGGAACCTTTCATGAGGGTATTGTGATGGAAACCGATCCGCAGACCGGAACAAGAATCATTCAGGTCACTCCGCCTCCTGAAAAAGAAAAAAATTCCAACTCCGACAATACCTATGTTATTAGCCCGGAGATCAAAATCAACTCGAAATAACTGTCAACTTTGTCAGGAGGAATTGACATGCAACCGGCAAAGCTCTGGAAGTCGCTGACGACGCAAGACAACGCCGAGATAGAAAATTCCGTACAATGCAGGCTCTGCTGCCATTTCTGCCGCATTGCTCCCGGAGCAGGCGGACGCTGCGGCGTACGCGTCAATAAGGGAGGCAAACTCTACTCGCTGGTGGCGGATAAGGTCGCTGCCATCAATGTGGATCCTGTGGAAAAAAAACCCTTATATCACTTCCAACCGGGCAGTAAAACTTTTTCCGTTGGAACCATGGGCTGCAATCTGCAATGTTCGTTCTGCCAGAATTACAGCCTGTCCCAACCCCCGGCTCTGGGCGAACCGGTTGAAGGCAAGCGCATTACACCGGATGTTCTGGTTGACCAGGCAATATTATACAAGTCGCAGAGCATTGCCTATACGTATTCCGAACCTACGGTTTTTTTTGAATTGCTTTACGAAACCGCAAGGCTTGCCCGGACCCGCAGTCTGAAAAATATCATAGTGTCCAACGGTTTTATGAGCCCCGAGTGCCTGGAAGAACTCGCTCCCTTTGTCGATGCGGCCAATATCGACCTCAAAGCCTACACCGAAGCCTTTTACCGCGAATGCGGAGCCCGGCTCGAACCGGTAAAAGAAAACCTGATCCGCATCAAAAAGCTGGGCTGGTGGCTCGAAGTGACCACTCTGCTGATTCCGGGTCTGAACGACTCTCCCGAGGAGCTGGCAGAAATGGCCAGGTTCATCGCAGAAAAACTCGGACCGGAAACCCCCTGGCACCTCAGCCGGTTCCATCCCGATTACCGGATGCTTGACCGCAAGCCCACACATGTGCAGACTCTGGAACGCGCCTGGAAAATCGCTCATGCTGCCGGGCTGCACTACGTTTATATCGGGAATGTGCCCGGACACGCGAAAAACAATACCTACTGCCCGCAGTGCGGTGCTGTGCTCATTTCCCGCCACGGTTTCATGATCGACGCGGTCCGGACGGCCTGTCCGGAATGCGGGCATACTCTTGCCGGAGTGGACATCGGCTTTTCTCTGACTTAAGGAGATCCATGCTTATTATTTACACCGGGGACGGCAAAGGCAAGACCACCGCTGCCACAGGCCAATGCATTCGTGCTCTCGGCTCGGGATTGAAAGTGGGGTTTGCCCAATTCATGAAACGGGACGGGCAGGCAGGGGAACAAAAACTGCTGTCACAGCTGCTCGGGGATAACTTCCTTGCCGGAGGCGAAGGTTTTTTCAGACAAGAGTCCGCGCGTGAAACCCATGAACTGGCTGCAGCCAAGGTGCTCGGCTGGGCTGTGGAACAACTGGAGCAAGGCCTGGACCTGCTCGTTCTGGATGAAATTCTCTACGCCATCGGTGCAAAACTCCTGAATAAACAAAGCGTATTGCAGGTGATTGATCTTGCACGGGCAACCGACACGCATCTGGTTCTCACCGGCCGCGGCATACCGGACTGGCTGCAAGATCGCGCCGATCTGGTCACTGAAATGCGTTTGATCAAACATCCTTTTGAAAAAGGCATCAAAGCGCAACGGGGAATTGAATTTTAACAACCTAAAATAATTCTTCTATTATTTTTTACACAAAAAAATTTCCTCATATATTGACAGGAAATATTTGACTTTCACAATCGGCGTTTTATATCCGTTATGACAACTTGAGAGGAGGCATGATAATGCTTGAAGTTACAGACAGAGCGATGAAGGAATTCGAGGCTTATTTTGCGGATAAAGAAGTTTCCCAAATTCGCATATTTCTTGCCCCCGGCGGCTGTTCCGGCCCTCGCCTGGCCCTGGCCCTGGACGATGCCAATGAAACCGACGATGTTCACACCGTCGGCAACTTTGAATTCATCATCGAAAAAAAATTATTTGAGGACGCCAAACCCCTGGTCATCGACCTGGGCGGCATGGGCTTTTCCATCCAATCCAGTCTTGAACTCGGCGAGTCCGACAGTGGTGGCTGTTCTTCCTGTTGCGGCAGCTGCAGCTGTTAACATATTCAGTCCACACAAACAAAAAAAGCGCCTTTTTCAGGGCGCTTTTTTTGTTGCTTTTCACGTGAAAACGCGTCAGGCGTCTTCACCAAATTCGAACTCATTCTGCGCATCTTTCGCCGCTTGTGCGGATTTTCCGGTTTCTTCCCGTCCGTCCTGAGCTGCCGCAGATGTGCCATCAGCGGCTTTCTCATTTCCCATCGTCTCCGGCTCCTTTTCTCCCATAAACAGGCCGGGGAGCTTCACCCCGCCAAGCTCGGCCAGTTCATGCGCAAAAGGCAGGCTTTTGGCAAAACCACGGATGAATTGCGGCACGCCCTCGCCATCCCCGCCATCCATGACCAGGACCTTATCTATTTTGAGATTCTGCAAAGCTTCGGTCTGCATTTTGAAAAGTTCGGTCATCTTGTCGGCCATCATCAGTACAAAGGCCTGACCAGGATCACCACCTGCCGCGGCGACAATTTTATTCAAACCTTCGGCCTGAGCCTCAAGCAACGCTTTCAGGCCCTGGGCTTCATTAGTCATCCGCGCCTTGATCTCCAATCCCTGCCCTTCACCGCGTCTCTGCGCAGCCTCTTTCTCACCTTCCGCCGCAATAATCACCTTCTCCCGCTCGGCTTCCGCATCGATAATCCGTTTGCGCTTGTCGGCTTCGGCTCCGGGCACAATGCTGGCCAGATGAGCGGCTATTTCACGCTCCTTACGGGCTTCTTCGGTAATTTTTTCAGCCTGCAGCGAGGCGGTTTCGGCCGAAGCATTGCGCGTACGTTCCGCCTCAACGGCCTTGGCGTTGACATCTGCTTGCTTGATACGCAGCCGGCTTTCTGCTTCGGCTTCCACTTCCTTGGCTTTTTTCTCTCCACTTACGGCCTGGGCACTGACTTCAGCCTGCCTGATACGCAGTTCGGAGTCAGCCTGCGCCTCGATTTCCTGGGCTTTGCGTTCGCCCCGAATGGCTTCCGCGTCGGCATGGGCTCTGGCCACGCGCGTATCGCGATCCGCCTCGGCCACGCTGATATCACGCTCTTTATGAGCGTTCGCTTCACCCACAGCGCCGTTGCGTTCCTGTTCGGCCACGTCGATCTTCGCCTTGTTGGTCGCTTCCGCAGCTGCCCGTTTGCCCAGCGCCTGCAGGTAATCGCTTTCGTCCGTTACGTCCTTGATGTTGACGTTGATCAGACGCAGACCGATTTTGGCAAGTTCGTCTTCAACATTAACCATGACAGTCTGCTGGAATTTTTCTCTGTCCGCGTTAATCTCTTCAATCTGCATGGTGGCTATGGTGGCGCGGAACTGTCCGAAGATAATATCCGAGGCCGTCTGCTCTATCTGGGACATGGACAGCCCAAGCAAACGTTCCGCCGCGTTGAGCATGATGTCCGGATCGGACGAAATCCCAACCGTAAAGGTGGACGGCGCGTTGACGCGGATGTTTTCTTTGGACAGCGCGCTTTTCAAATCAATGTCTATGGTCAGAGGCGTCAAATCCAGATATTTGAAATCCTGGAATACCGGAATGACAAAGGTTGCACCGCCATGAACGCATTTGGCGCTCCTGGCTTCTCCTGCTTTATCTTTGCCGATCTTACCGAAAACCACGAGAATCTTGTCCGGAGGACAACGCCGGTAGTAGCGAACCACCGCAATGAAGGTGAAAAATCCAATAACCACCAGCATTGCCACAAAAAAAGATATTCCCGTAAAAATATCCGCCAGGTTGAACATTCGCTTCTCTCCCCTTGGTGTAAGACTGTTTTCAGCCCCTGAACAGCCGAGTTCCTAGTTCTTTTTTCAAGCCACTGGTTGCACAGCCTCCCCTGCCGCGGGTTCCACCAGATAGCATTCATCCACCATGCCGGTCACACGTACGACTGTGCCGGCGCGCAAGCTCACCAGACAGTCGGTAACAGCGCAGAACTCCCGCTGCGCCCCTTTGACCCTGAGCATGATTTTTCCCCGGCCCGAACGTTTTGCTCCGATTTGAATATAGACTTTTGCGATAGAGCCGAACGCCTCCTGTTTCAATAAAGGCTGTACATCCGAAAGCGCATACAGCGCCGACATCAGTTTATACATGATAAGCGCACTGATGAAACCGCCAGATAGCGCCAGCAGCGCACTTAAAAAAGGATGCAGTCCGCTCTGGGCGGCCAGAAAACCGCAAAAACTGAATCCCAGCAAATAATTGATACAATTTCTGAAGCTGAGATATTTGAAAAAATCGATACCCTGATCAGAATCAATCGTGGCTGCAGAAGAAACATCCTCGTGCCCTGTAGCGTCATCTAGCTGTTCAGGAGGCCCCGAGTCACTCAGATCACCATCCGAAATGCTGTCGGGACCGCCATGCGTATCGCCACCGACAAAGGAAAGCACCCCCATGCAGATGAAGACAAATCCTGATGCAAGTAGCAATATCAAATATCCGGAGCCTGGTCCCAGAATCTCCAGATAGGCGAGTACGGAAGAGAAAAGAGCCATGTTACCTCCTGCGAAATAAACGTCCTAAGATACCCAGCTTGCTCGAAGATCAGGACCTGATCGTTACGCAGAATACGTGGCCACCACTCGGGCGACTGCCGCAATCTGGTCATCTGTTGCGGCAGCTGCTTTTCCAGACAGAAACCATAACAAAATAAACCTGCAATTCCGGATGGGAACCGGTCAGGTTCGGCTATCAAGGGGGTGTCCCCAATATTTGTTTTAGCACATTCTTCAGGGCTTGAACATCCACTGGCTTTGAAAGGTATGCGCTCATGCCCGCATCAAGGAATTTCTGTTTGTCCCCCTCCATGGCATAGGCGGTAATGGCCACAATGGGGATGTCAGGGTCGAACGCACCGGTTTTGTCAGACCGGATGCGTCGGGTTGCTTCCACCCCATCCATCACAGGCATCTGAATATCCATCAAAATACAATCAACAGACACTCTCGGGAGCATCTCGAGCGCTTCTTTACCGTTGGTGGCGATGGTTACGTGGCACCCCATCTTTTGAAGCAACCGGCCTGCCATTACGCGATTGACCGGATCATCCTCGACCAGGAGCACCGAGCACTCATGGTAAGCCGTTTCGCTGGGAGCCACAACCTGCGGTGCCGGCTCTTCCCGCTCTTCAGCCAGAGACAGCTCAAGGGAAACATGAACTTCCGTGCCGTTGCCAAGCTCACTGGATATGGCGAGATTCCCCCCCATCCGCTGAATCAAGTTTTTGACAATGGACAACCCAAGGCCGGATCCCCCGTATTGTTTGGTATAAATGTTTTTTACCTGGGTAAATGTTTCAAATACGCTCTCCAGCGTATCATCTGATATTCCAATGCCCGTATCGATTACGGCAAAATGCAGCAGTATCTTATCTTCAACTCCGGCTTTAGGCAGAGAATAAATTTCCAGCCTAACAAAGCCATTTTCCGTATATTTCACGGAGTTGCCGACTAGATTGTACAAAACCTGCCTAATACGGGTGACGTCCCCGACAAGGGCCGGAGGAACATCCGGTGCGACCTCACAGTCGAAGCCGAGTCCTTTAGCTTTGGCTTCGTTGGCAAAGGCTCCGAAAATCGAACGGACCACGGAATCCATAAAAAACGGTTCGGGAAGAATATCCAGATGCCCGGCTTCGATACGGGAAAGATCCAGGATGTCGTTTAAAATCTGAAGCAAATTTGTGCCGGTATCATGGATCATGGCGACCAGAGCCTTCTGCTCCTTGTTCAACCTGGAGTCGCGCAGAAGCTGCACAAGACCAATGATGCCGTTTAAAGGGGTCCGTATTTCATGGCTCATATTAGCCAGAAAAGCATTTTTGGCCTTACTGGCGTTTTCAGCGACCTCTTTGGCTTTGATCAATTCCGCTTCCGCTTTCTTTCGTTTGGAAATATCCGAATAGGCGCCCGCAAGCCGGTGTACCATACCATCCGTGCCTTTTGCGCACATTCCCTGGGCGTGAACCCATAAATACGAACCATCTTTTTTCCGGATCCGGTATTCCTCTGAAAAAGTATCCTTTTGACCGCAAAGGCATTGCTGCACCACTTCAAATATGCGCTTCCGGTCTTCCGGATGCACCCTTTCCCTCCAGTCACGGGAAATTTTAGCGAACTCATCCGCCTGATATCCGAGCATTTGCAGGAACCTGGGGGAATGGTAAAATTCACTCGTACGCAGATCCACGTCCCAAATGCCGTCCCTGCTTCCCTGGACAACCAGGGAGTAGCGCTCTTCACTTTCAATCAAAGCTTCTTCGGCATGTTTACGCTCGGAGAGGTCCGCCATGACGCTCAAAAACAAATTTGAGGCAACTTCAACATTAACAGTCTGCAAGTATACGGTTTTCTGTGATATTACCGATGTATAATACCCTTCGAACTCGCCTTTTCCCTTAGTTATGGCATCTGAAAAAGACTTTAACAGCGCAGCGTCTACGCCAGCGGTGAAAAAGTTGAAACCGGCATACGCTTCCGCAGAGACTACATCAAAAATTTTCAAAAAATGCGGATTGCATTCGAGAACTTCACCCTTTTCATTAAACAACACAATACCAATGGGGGCGCGCTCAAAAATAATGCGGAATTTTTCTTCACTCCGCCTGAGCGAATCAATAAAGAGTTTTCTTGATGTGACGTCGAGATTGGCGCCCAGAATCCTGGACACAATACCGTCCATATTTTTACCGGGTTTGATGAGACTATGCAGATATTTTATGTCGCCGTTTTTACATTTGGCTCTGAATTCAATGGATTGAAAAATATTTTCTTCCGCAACCCGCTGCATGGTTTGCTTAAAAAGCTCCTGATCGTCAGGGTGCAAAACGCTCTCAAGAAAAAAAAGGTTCTTATCGTCAGGGAGTTCCTTGAGTTCGTAGCCAAACATCCGTGCAAGGTTATCAGTCCAGTGGCATACGCCCGTTTCAAGATTTAATTCCCAGCCACTGGTACCGCTGAGCATTTGTGTTTCATTCAGGAGATTTTTATCGCGCAATCGCTCTTCTTCCAGAGCCTGCCGCTCGGAACTATCCAATAAAACGCCTGATATTCGCAGAGGCTGGCCCAAAGGGCCTCGTTCCATTTTTATTTTGCACAATCCATGAGCCGTATCTCCGTTCTTCAAAATGCGTCGAAACTGAAGTTCAATTGAATCATTACCCTCATATAAAGATGCGATTTGTTGCTCGACTGATTCTCTGTCCGCGTCATGCGCATGAGTTAGTATGAAGGAAAACTCCGGCGTAATTTCACCAGGAATGTAGCCCCAGAGCCGATACATTCCATCGCTCCAGAAATTCACCATATTTACCAAGTCAAAATCAAAAATACCTGTATTGCCAAAGGACTCAAGTTCATTGAAGCGATATTGGAGTCGTGATGTTTTTTCTTCGGCTTGCTGTAATGCAGCAACAAGCGCTTCTTTTGTCATAACAGCATAATTTGGCATAAGGTTTCCTGGGATATACAGTAGAAGTATCTTTACTTTCTATCACAACAAAATAAAAATTTGAATATCAATCAACGTAAACAGTCAATGGTACTCTACGCTTTCCTAAGACAGTCCGGGGACTATGGCTTATTCCGACCACTTTATTCGAAAATCGCCGAAAAATCACTCCTGCGCATCAAAGCGGGTATTCGAAGACTACCCGCCTGTGTTTCCTTATACCATTATATTTTAAAAAGCTGTACCGATACCTGAACCAGTTATTTATCAAATCGTAAAATTTTACTCCCATAGTACACAGCCACTCTTTTTTATACGCACTCATTTTGATAAACCAGCCGGTTTCAGGCGGGCAGAGTCTTGATACGAAAAATTCCTTGATATAAATCGAAAAATAATCAAAAAGCGCACCAAGCCGCTTAAGAGAAAGAAGCAGATGAGGTCGATACGCCGCATTACAGGCTTATCAGCTCCCCACGACTGCTCTGTAGAACAACCTGTATTTTCAAGCAACAGGCCAATGAACAAACTATCGGCGTATTGCTTTGGGAATCACCCGGCAGTCTCGTGGCGCATTTAGCGGCTCTCCCCAGGGACTTCGGTGGGCATTTGCCCTCGGCATTTTCCTGGGATAACCTTTACTTCGCCGCCCGGATGGCGGACATTTTTTTGCGAGGCAGATACTAGTTATGGACGATAGTTACGCGATTTCCCTTGCCGGAGACCTGTTCAATGTCATTCAGTCCGCGTTGAGCGCCAAACTCGACCTTGACGACGGTTTCAGCAACCAACCCCTGGCCACCGCCAATATGACAATCACCTATTCCTTTTATCCAAAACACATGGTGGACGGCGCCCCGGGCATGCCAGAATCCTTTCGCAAACGTTTGCGGGACAGCAACATCATGGCTGCCATCGTGTTGGGAGGAAAACCTGTCGGGGTGTTTCTGCTGTGCGCGATACAACAAAAATTCGCTGATATCACCTCCGCCGAGGATCTTGTGAAAGGTATGCAAGCCAAAGACGTGGAAAAATACGCTGAAGCCTTAAAGAAGGCCTTAAAAGAAGATCTGGTGGATAATGTCACCAGCAGCCACTCGGGCACCGAGCACTAAGCCAGCACTCCGCGAGGGGTTTACCACGGGCTCTGCAGTTGCGGCAGCGGCCAAAGCCGCCGCTCTGATTCTGCTGGGCGCCGCCCGTTGCGATCGTTGTCACGTGCCGTTGCCCATGGGGGGACGACTCGAGATTTTCATCGAGCAGTTGCAGATTCTGGGAACAGCCGTACGCGCGGCCGTTATCAAAGACGGCGGAGATGATCCCGATGCAACCCACGGCGCCAGGCTCTGGGCAGAGGTCCGGCTCTTTCCCCGCAAGCCGGGAACCATTGAAGTGGAGGGCGGCCCGGGGGTGGGCCGCGTCACGCTGCCCGGACTACCGCGCCAGCCGGGAGAGGCTGCCATCAATCCGGCTCCCCTCAAACAAATTCAGGACGCGGTTGCTGAAGCATTCGCCCTGGCAGGCTACCCTGGCGGCGCGGACGTGCTCGTCAGTGTTGAAAACGGCGAAAAAATCGCCGAGCGGACCATGAATCCGCGCTTGGGCATTGTAGGCGGCATTTCCATTCTCGGCACCAGCGGCATTGTCCGTCCCTTCAGCCACGAAGCCTGGCAGGCGTCCATAGCCGAAGCCCTGGACGTGGCCCAGGCGCTCGAACTGCCCACGGTTTGTTTTTCAACAGGCCGCAGGAGCGAACGCTTGTTGCAGGCCTGCTTCCCCGAACTTTCGGAACGGTGCTTCATCCAGATTGCGGATTTTTTTGCCTTCAGCCTGCAGCAGGCCGCCGCCCGGAAATTCTCACGGGTGGTCTGGGGCTGCTATCCGGGCAAACTCGTCAAAATGGCCCAGGGACTTCCCTATACGCACGCCAAAAGCGGTCCTGTGGACGGCGAACTGCTGGCCTCCTGGTGCGAAAGCGCAGGCGCGGATAGCGCCTTGATTCACGAAGTCCGTACGGCCATCACGGTACGGCGGGTCGCGGATCTTTTGGGAAAAGGCCCTCTGTCAGCCCGTGTCTGGTCGCTGGCCATCAACCAGGCCCTGCGGCAGGCCCGCGCTTTTCTCGGATCAGGGCCCGAACTGGAGATTTTTGTCTTTGATTTTGATGGAGAACTACTTTTACGTACGCATCAGGATACATGACACGTTTTCAGTTTCAGCGTTTTTTACGCACCGGCCAGTTCGCGCAAGGTTTCAAGCACTTTTGACGCGTGGCCGGCTGCCTTGGCCACTCTAGGCCAAGCCTTGCGGATCTGTTGATCCGGACCGATCAGAAAAGTGGAGCGCACCACGCCCATACTTTCCTTGCCGTACATTTTCTTCATCCGCCAGGCGCCGTACTGTTGCAGAACTGTTTTTTCCGGGTCTGCAAGTAGTCTGATGGTCAGGCCGTGCGTTTCCATGAATTTCCGGTGCGATGCTTCCGAATCCTTGCTCACGCCCAGGACCACCGCGTTCAAAGCATCGAATTCCCCCTTCAACGCCGTGAATTCAAGTGCTTCCGTAGTACAACCGGAAGTGTTGTCTTTGGGGTAGAAATACAGGACCACCCACTTCCCGGTCAGATCCTTGAGACAAAACTGCTCTCCAAAAGTGTCCGGCAGGCAAAACTCCGGAGCGGACTGTCCCTGTTCAGGAATAGTTGTTTCCGTGCTCATCTCCATCTCCTGTACTGATTCAATTCCATTTTCATACGTATGGAGCAATAATTAGATTGGCGCAACAAGTCTGTCAATTGTCGCAGAGCCAATCCTTACTATAGAAAAATCTGGCACTTGCCAGACCTATATATAGATCTTACCTTTATTTTCCCGACGAACAGTTCTGTTCCAAGGAATTCGGCGAATGTGGAGGTAACTGAATGCATGATACCCTAGCGATCATCGCCCTGGTAGTCGTCTATATTGCGCTGGTGCGTTTTGTCTTTCCTAAGCTGGGCATTGGCTGAGGCGCGGCAAAAAGCTGCAGTTGGCAGCCCAAGGAGCCGGAAAAGGAAGAAGACAACGATGACAGCCCCAAATAACGCGTGTCCACTAAACCCAGGAGAAGACAATGCCGTTATTCGAGTATGTCTGCAAACACTGCGGTCAGAAGTTTGAGGAACTCATCATGGGATCCGATCCCGAAGCTCCCAAATGCCCGTCCTGCGGAAGCGACGAGGTGGAGCGATGCATAAGCGCCCCAAGCCTACGCTCTTCAAGCACCGCATTCTCAGGAACAATGCCCTCCGCCAGTAGTTGCGGTTCCAGCAGTTTTTCCTGAGGCTAGCCTGCGGGCTCCCGGCGGGAGCCCTGGAATGAAAGCCGGACTGAAAAACAATCCGGCTTTTTTATTACCTACTCCGGAGCGTATTCTTTTTTGGAAATGGCCTCGGATTTGACCCGGTCGAGCAGCTCGGCCAGCACCGCCTTGACGTTCTCCCGCAGATCTCCCGCCACTATGATAAAAAGCAGGTCGTCTGTGGGCTCCACATGGCCTGATCTGGCCTCAATGACGATTTTAAAGATTCCGGGATGCTGTTCGTATTCCTCACGCAAATCCTCAACTCGTTTCTGGTCCACCGTTACATCCAATGAAGCCACAGGGGCACCCGCTCGGGAAGTTGCCCTTGCCACGCCATTGTGCACCAATACCATGCCGACTTTTTCGGCAAAACCAGGTTCTTTTTTCATTGCTGCAATGGCAGCGGAGATATCCATAACGTAATTCCTTGCTGTTTTTCTTCCCATAAAGGAAGGTTATTTTGCTTCCCCACTATGCCACGCGCGGCCAGGATAAACAAGGCAAGCAGGCGACAGCCGGAAGCGTACGAAATTGGTGAAAAAAATGTGCTAATCTCAAGTACAAGTCAACGAACAAAGCGTCTGTGTTAACTCCCTGTCGAATCATATCTTTCACATCTTCGTCTCTAAAATGTAACATAACAACATGCATTAACTGGGGAACCAAAAACTTTCCTATGAGGAGGAAAAACGATGATCCGTTGTTCACGCAAACAATTGGCGCTTGTCCTTGCGCTCTTGTTATTGATGGTGCTGTCCGGCAGCCAGCTGTTCGCTGCCGAGACCCAGGGGTCCAGTTTGTACAAAGGCAATCCCGCCAAATACGTCTTTCTGTTCATCGGCGACGGCATGGGCTTTCCCCAGAAAATGGCCGCTGAAATGAAGTCCGGAAAATTCAACATCATGGCCATGGATAAACTGCCGGCCCAGGGTGTTACAACGACTTCCGCCGCCAACCGCTTCATCACGGGTTCGGCTGCATCCGCAACGGCTATCGGTTGCGGACAAAAGACCAACATCAACTTTATCGGCATGCTCCCCGATAACACGCCCATCAAGAGCGTTGCCGAACTGGCCAAAGAGCAGGGTAAAAAAGTAGGCATCATCTCCAGCGTGTCCATTGACCACGCCACCCCGGCCGCTTTCTACTCCCATGTTCCCACCCGCAAAATGTACTATGAAATCGCCCTGCAGCTGGCCAACAGCGACTTCGACTACTTCGCCGGCGGCGGCATCAAGGATCCGGACGGCAAAAAATCCAAAGCACCCAAAGGCAATGTCATCGACGTCGCCAAAAAGAACGGTTTCACTGTTGTCGACAACAAGACTGACTTCGAAAAGCTGAACAAAGACAGCGGTAAAGTTCTGGCCTGGAATAAAAACCTCCCCGACGGCAAGGCGCTTCCTTACGTCATCGACATGACTCCTGAAGATATCCGCCTGGACGAATTCCTCAGCAAGGGCATCGAACTGCTGGACAACGACAAAGGCTTTTTCATCATGCTCGAAGGCGGTAAAATTGACTGGGCCTGCCACGCCAACGACGCCGTTACTTCCATTGGAAACACTATTTCTTTTGACGAGTCCATCCAGGTCGCTCTGGATTTCGCCGAAAAACACCCCAATGAAACTCTGATCGTCGTAACCGGCGACCACGAGTGTGGTGGTTTGACCATGGGTTTTGCCGGCACTAACTACGACACCTACTTCACCATCCTCGACGGTCAGAAGATCTCCTTCCAGAAGTTCACGGACGTAGTCATGGCTGATTTCAAAAAAACTCACGGCGACAAAGCCACTTTCGAAGACATCAAGCCCATTATCACCGAATACTTCGGTCTCAAGTTCGAGGGCGATCCCAAAGCCGACCAGTCGGTGCTGAGACCTTACCAGATCGCAGCGCTGAAAAAGGGTTTCGAGCAGTCCATGCTGGGCGACAAGGTCAAGTCCGAAGATCCCATGACCGCCCTGCTCTACGGCGAATACGACCCCTTGACTGTTGAGATCACCCATGCTTTGAACAACAATGCAGGAATGGCCTGGACCTCTTACAAACACACCGGTGTCCCCGTCGGCACTTCCGCCATGGGCGTTGGTCAGGAAACCTTCAACGGTTTCTATGACAACACCGACATCGCCAAGAAAATCATGGCCGTCATGGGCGTCGACCCCAAAGTCTACCCCTTTACCATGGACAAAGTCGCTTCCAACTAAGTCGTCTTCCGTTTATCCTCAATACGTTTCAAACGACCCGGCCTTTACGGCCGGGTCGCTTTTTCCAAGGAAAACACCATGTACGCACCCCGGCCTTCCAGACGTGACGCTCTGTTCACGCTGATTTTTCTCCTTCTGACCATAGCTGTATATTTTGTTCCCACCGGTTACGAAGACCGCGTCGACTCAATGGCAGTGCAATGCCGCGGCAAAGTGCTGTCCGTCGACAACAGTGAGATTCAGCAGTTCGGCATTGTTAAACAAGGCGAACAAACCGTTTCTCTCGAAATTCTGGACGGCCCGTATAAAGGCCGCAAACTTGAAGGCACCAACTCGCTGCTGGGCATGATGGACAAGGACAAGGTCTTTTCCCCAGGCGACACCGCGCTCGTGGTTCTTACGGTGAGCCCCAAGGGCGAGCTGCTCTACACCAACCCGCAGGCCCACTACCGGATAGGTTGGGAGCTTGTCCTGCTGGGAATGTTCATTGTGCTGCTGCTGGCTTTCGGCGGCTGGACCGGACTCAAGGCCCTTGTTTCATTTCTTTTTACAGGAATGCTGTTGTGGCGTATCGCCGTCCCCATGATGCTGGACGGCTACGATCCCATCTGGCTGGGGATAGGTCTGGTGGCCTTGCTCTGCTTTGCAATCATTTTTCTGGTGGCCGGTCCGACGCTCTTGGGCGTCGTCGCTTTTCTGGGAGCATTTCTCGGAGTCATGACCAGTTGCCTGCTTTCAATCCTCTTCACCAGCCTGCTGCACGTACATGGCGCGGTGATGCCCTTTTCAGAAACCCTGTTGTATTCGGGATTCGCACATCTGAATATTACGCGAATATATATGGCAGCGGTTTTCCTGGCCGCTTCCGGAGCGGTCATGGACCTGGCCATGGATGTTGCCGCCAGCATGAAGGAAGTTTTTGATAAAAAACCCGACATGAATTTCTGGGAAGCGCTGCGTTCGGGCCTCAGCGTCGGACGCGCCGTGGTCGGCACCATGACCACCACCCTGCTGCTGGCTTATTCGGGCGGCTATATTACTCTGTTGATGGCCTTCATGGCTCAGGGAGTCCCGCTGATCAACACCTTCAACCTGATCTACGTGGCCGCGGAAGTACTCAAAACCCTGGTTGGAAGCTTCGGACTGGTCACAGTGGCTCCGTTTACAGCCATAATCGGCGCTCTGCTCTACTCAAGAAAATACAGACGTCTCACCCAGAACAACACGGTTTAGCGTCGTTTTTCCCGCAGATACGCGGCAATTTTCCTTGGCAAAGAGTGTTTTTTTGCGTTAAATGGCCAAATTGCAGCTGTTTTAATCGTTTTCGCAGTACCAGGACGATGGAAACAGCCCTGGTCGATTTGAACGTACCCAGCCAGGCGACACTCGAACCCAAAAGGAGACTACCATGCGTACGCACAACGTAGACGGAGCCCCCGAAGCCATCGGTCCTTACAGCCATGCCGTCAGTATCGGCAAACTCATCTTCTGCTCAGGCCAGACCCCTTTGAATCCGGAGACGATGCAACTGGAAGGTACGGAAATTCAGGAACAGACGCGTCGTGTTTTGAAAAACATCGCCATCGTGCTCCAGGGAATGGGCATGACTCCTGACGCCGTGGTCAAAACCACGGTCTACCTCAAAGACATGGACGATTTCCAGGGCATGAACAAGGTGTACGCCAGCTTTTTCGGAGAACACAAACCGGCGCGCACCACCATTGCCGTCAATAAATTACCGCTCGATGCCCTGGTGGAAATCGAATGTGTGGCCGTCAAGTCTGATTAAGCTTCACGCTGTTTCAGAAAGGTCTCCAGCCGGTTCATTGCTTCGGCGATATTTTCCAGGGAGTTGGCGTAGGAAAAACGAATATAGCCTTCTGCGCCGGGTCCGAAATCTATGCCGGGCGTAACGCCTACGTGCGCTTTCTCCAGGATTTCAAAAGCCAGTTTGTAGGAATCCTCATTTATGTGTTTGCAGTTGGCCAACACATAAAAAGCGCCCGTGGGTTCCGTCAGCAGGCCCAGGCCAAGTTCCTTGACCCGATCTATGATGAACCGGCGGCGCTTGTTGAAGATTTCCCGCATCCGGCGTACGTCGTCCTGGCATTGGGTCAACGCCGCGACTCCGGCCCATTGTGTGATGGAATTAGTCGAAATATACAGCGTCTGTGTGAGCTTCCGGATGGCCTTCATATACGCCTTAGGTGCGATCAGATATCCGAGCCTGAGGCCCGTCATGGCGTATGCCTTAGAAAAACCATTCAACACAAAGGCATTGTCCGTATATTCGAGAATCGTGTGTTCCTCTCCCTCATATACCAGCCCGTGGTAAATCTCGTCTGAAATAATCGGCACATCCAACTCCGCCAGTTGCGCCATACGTTCGCCGCTCATTACCGTGCCTGTGGGGTTGGCAGGAGAATTAATAAAAATTCCTTTGGTCCATTCTGTCATGGCAGCCCGGACAGCGTCTATGCGAAACTGGAAAGCGTCGGCTTCTTCCACCCGAACAGCAACCGGCTCGCCGCAGCCGATACGTACGAAGTTGGGGTAGCAGGCGTAATGCGGGTCCGAAATAATCACCTCGTCATTGTTTTCCAGCAAGGCGGAAAACACCAGATGCATGGCCGGTGATGTCCCGTTGGTCACGGCAATCTGGTCCGGATGTACAATGACGCCGTACTTGTCGTAGTAATGGGCGCAAATAGCCTCACGCAGCTCAATAATTCCAAGGCTGTGCGTATAGGACGTATGCCCTTTTTCAAGAGCCTTGACGCAGGCATCTTTGATGGGGTGCGGGGTTTCAAAATCCGGCTGCCCCACTTCCATATGGATGATGTGTACGCCCTCGCGCTCCATGGCTTCGGCGCGCTCCAACACATCCATGGCGTAAAATGGTTTGATTGCGGCTGTTTTACTGGTTTCCACTCATTATCTCCTCATTTTCGAAAAACGGGTCTGCTCCCATTGTAAAAGAACAGTCCGGCACTTATCAACATTCTCTGTGGACTATCAAAGATCCTGAATTAATCGCTTGTATACGACCCCACCCAATTCCCGCATTTCCGGGTAGTCCGGAAGCGTATTCAGGAGATCCTGCACCAGACCTCGCTTGTGAGCGATTCGTCTGCTAACCATGAAATTAAAATCATTGACCCATCCGCAGAGTAGCAATTTGAAATCATTAACGTAAACTATTTTTTTATAATCCCCCTGGACTCCATTGAGTGCGTCGTCAAACACCCCCCGTGTATAGGCATCCGGGTTGTCCTTCGCGTGCAAAGTGACAACGGGAAAATCACCGGGAGCACGAGTAAAGTGTGCCACCATAACACGATAGATATCGAGTTTATCGGCGTCACGGACCACGTCGACAATTTGTCGTAACCGACTGCTTATCCCTTCCGGCACTTTCTTGCGATTGTGTATCACAACAGCAGCCCGTACCAGACGAAATTCGTCTTGTGTCAAGGATGGCAACAGGTTCTCCTTCCCGAGCACAATAGATCCCAATATGCCATGGTCTTTGGATTCACGGTCAAGAAAGGTCTTATAGCGAACATACTGCGGAAAACGGCCGACGTCGTGAAACAACGCCGCAAACAAAGTCAACCGCTGGTCCTGGAAAGACATATCAAGGCTGTTGACGATTTCATTGGCATTTTCCAGCACGTCCAGCGAATGCTGCTTTTTCAATTTTATATGATACGCATCATCCGAATTGCCATTCAAATGGCTGTCGGAAAAAGCGATAAATAACTGCTTGCTTTCTTCCAACTCATTTTTGCACATTGTTGTTCTTCCGCATTTCTTCCTGTTCAGGGGTCATGGGTCCAGCTCCACCATTGTTTTCGCGCTCTTCCCGTTCACGTGCTTCCTGCATTGTCTCCCAATCAGTCCCGCGTAAAGGCCCTTTGGGTCCGAAAAGCAAACGCAGCACCAGGGCAATGGCTGCGAACAGCACTCCCATAAACAGTATTTTCGTGACTATCGGCCAGAAGCCGGCTGTCCAGCCGTAATCAGTAAACGGCCAGGCCATCCATTGCCCTCTGGCAGAAGGCAAATTTCCATTCCACAAGGCGGATACAAATAAATTTAAAATCACTTACAAAATCCTTTCGAAAAGGCAGCCGGGGCCACTCTTTTTTTGTCACTTCTTAGCCCCAGGACCGGAGACATGCAAGCCGTCCCCCTTTGCATTTTTTATGAGAATGGATTACTAAGAAAATAATGCTTGTCAGCAAAACCGCACAAGCTATATTAACATCCTTATTCAGCAGAGCTTACACCTGCGGCTCAGGTTATAATTGCTTGGGCATTTCATTGAAAATTGGGTACGTGGAGGATTATCTGAATGAAATTTCTTATTGTTGACGACGACTTTGACAGTCGAAAACTGTTACAAAAAATTCTCCGGCCTTATGGCGAATGTGACGTTGCCGTTGATGGCGAAGAAGGCGTGGAAGCCTTTAAAGCCGCACTCAAGGAAAATGATCCCTATGATCTAATTTCCATGGACATCCTTATGCCCAATATGGACGGGCAACAATGCCTGCGGGAAATCAGAGAAATTGAAAAAGAACTGGGCGTAGCCAATGACAAAGTGGTAAAAGTCGTCATGATTACCGGTCTTGACGATTCTCAGGAGGTTCATGACGCCTTTTTCCTGGGGGATGCCACTTCATATATTGTCAAACCCATTCGCAAACAAATTTTAATCGAAGAAATTCGCTCACTGGGACTCGACATATAAGCTGACTGCGCATTACCAACACCCCCTGCACCAACATGTTTATCGCCAACACTGGCGCTTTTCTATTCTATACGCAAAAAACCACCAATAATCCGCAGCCAGCCCCCCCTGGCAACTTCCCCTCCGGCAATCATACTTCTGCCCTTGCCGGCAAACTTACTGCCCTTTTCAGACCAACTTTTTTCTCTCCGCAACCACTCTGCCTTTTGACAAGCATGCCTTTGGGCCGTATTGATGAGACAGTATTTGTTTTTATCATCGTATAAATGGTATCGAACGGGAGGCTGAAAGTTAATGATTCCGGAAGAGCTGCTGTACACTGAATCTCACGAATGGGTCCGTATTGAGGATAACATCGCCATTATCGGCATCACATTTTATGCACAGGAACAACTCGGCGACCTGACATTTATCGAACTCCCCTCTCCGGGGAATCTGGTCGAAGCAGGCCAGGAAATGGGCACAGTTGAATCAGTTAAAGCCGCTAGTGAAATTTATTCACCCGTGACCGGTGAAGTCCTCGAAATCAACGAAGAACTCGAAGACAGCCCGGAATTGGTAAATGATGAACCCTACGAGAAAGGCTGGATGATCAAGGTCACACTGAGCAACGACCCTGAAGGACTGCTCAATGCCGAAGAGTATAAAAAATTGACCGAATCCGAAGCGCATTGACACTGCATTGCTTTTTTCCACTGTCTGGCTGGCTGGCTGGCTGGCCAGGTGTGTATTTTCCAGAATAAGCGTGAAACGCTTCAAGTTTGTTATCATTAAAAAAGGTTGCGAAAATGCCATTCGTCCCAAATACCGATGAACAAATTCGGTCCATGCTTGACGCCGTCGACGTACCTTCCATGGAAGCTCTGTTTGCAGACATTCCAGAGAGCATGCGTCCAAAAAGCTTTGATCTGCCACCGGGATTGAGCGAAATGGAAGTCTGCCGCCACATTGAATCACTGGCTGCAAAAAATAAAACGGATCTGATCAGTTTTCTGGGAGCCGGCTTCTATGACCACCACATTCCTAAAGCCATAGACGGGTTGCTGAACCGCGGAGAATTTTACACAGCATATACTCCGTACCAGCCGGAAGCCTCGCAAGGTACGCTGCAGGCCATTTTTGAATATCAGACCGCTGTCTGCCGTCTTTTTGAAATGGATTGCGCCAACGCCTCCGTTTATGACGGAGGATCCGCCATTTTCGAAGCAATGATGATGGCGATACGCAAGACCAAACGAAAAAAGCTGGTCATCAGCGAGGCAGTGAACCCCATCCATCGGGTCATGCTCAATTCGTACACATCCAACCTGCATCTCGATCTCGTCACGGTTCCGCACAAAAACGGCGTTAGCGACCAGGAAGCACTCATTAAGGCCATTGATTCGGAATGCGCTGCGGTTGTAGTACAAAGCCCCAACTTTTTTGGCACAATAGGCGATTTCAGCGACTTGTTTGAATATGCCCATAAGCAAGGTGCCCTGGGTGTCATATCAGTCTATCCTGTGCTGCAGTCCGTGTTGAAAACACCTGGCGAAATGGGTGCTGACATTGCCGTGGCCGAAGGACAGAGCCTTGGCCTGCCGCTGAGTTTCGGCGGCCCCTATCTCGGCATCATGACTTGCACAAAAGCCCTTGTCCGCCAGCTTCCCGGCAGAATAGCCGGACGAACCACCGAACTGCCCCCCGAAAGCTACGGACATGCGGACCAGGCAAAACAAGGCGACAATATCTGCCCCGCGCAGAGCGAACTTAAGGAAGGATATGTCCTTACGCTCCAGGCTCGCGAACAGCACATCCGCCGGGCCAAGGCAACATCCAACATCTGCTCCAACCAGGCGCTCTGCGCCTTGCGGGCGCTGACCTGCCTTTGTCTGCTCGGACCGGAAGGACTTATCCGTACGGCGGAACTAAGCATTGAGCGGGCGCATTACGCCGCGGACAGACTGTGCGCACTGCCGGGAGTCGAGCGTCTGAACGATACGCCTTTCGGCAATGAGTTCGCCGTCCGTTTACCCATGAACGCCTACGACGTCATCGACCGGCTGACATCACGCGGCGTTGTCCCCGGATTCCCTCTGGGACGTTACTACAAGAGCATGGAAAACGCCTTGCTCGTGGCCTGCACCGAAAAACACAGCTTCGAAGACATCGGCATCATGGCCGAAATGTTAGGGGGCATGCTATGAAAACCGTATTTAAAAAATCCGTTTCCAACCGTACGGGAGCGTTACCATCCAAGCCCGGCACACGGGCGGACGTCTTGCTGCCCCAGGAACTGCTGCGGGCCAACAAACCCAAGCTTCCGGAACTGAGCGAACTGGATGTTGTTCGCCACTTCACGGAACTCTCCCGGCTCAACTTCGGCGTGGACGGAAATTTTTATCCATTGGGTTCCTGCACCATGAAATATAATCCGAAATTCATGGAAGCAGTGGCCGCCATCCCCGGATTCACCAACCTGCACCCGCTCATGGCCCAGCTCAAGGGCGCCGGCCATTACACTCAGGGAGCATTGGAAGTCATCTACGAAACCGAGCAATTGCTCAGTGAAATAACCGGAATGAGCGCCTTTACCCTGCATCCCATGGCGGGCGCGCATGGCGAGCTGACGGGCGCCATGCTCATCGCGGCCTATCATAAGGATAAAGGCAACAAAAAAACCAAAATCATCTGCCCGGACTCGGCGCATGGCACCAACCCGGCTTCTGCCACCCTGGCCGGTTTCGATGTCGTTAACATTGATTCCTGCAACGGCGTCATCGACCCCGTTGCGCTGGAAAAAGCCCTGGACGACGAGACTGCGGCTTTGATGATGACCTGCCCCAACACTCTGGGACTTTTTGAGAACAACCTCGAGGCCATTGTCGAAATGGTCCACAAAAAAGACGCCCTGCTGTATTATGACGGCGCCAACCTCAACGCCATTCTTGGCAAACTTCGTGTTGGCGATGTGGGCTTCGACGTGGTGCATCTCAATCTGCACAAAACCTTCGCTACGCCCCATGGCGGCGGCGGACCCGGTGCCGGACCGGTTGGCGTCAGCGAAAAGCTCAACCCTTTCCTGCCGATATCCCGCGTCGCCAGGCTGGAAGATGGTCGTTTTTTCCTTGATTACAACTTCCCCAAGTCCATCGGCTACATGGCGCCGTTTTACGGGAATTTCGGCGTGGTCCTGAAGGCCTATGCCTACATTCTGCGCCTTGGACGCGAAGGCCTGATCCGGGTCTCTGAAAACGCCGTATTGAATGCCAATTACCTGCGCAAGCGGCTTGAGGACATCCTGGAAATTCCCTTCAACCGCACCTGCATGCACGAATTCGTGGCCTCGGCTGAAGACCTTGCAGAGAAATCTGGCATCCGGGCTCTGGACATCGCCAAAGCTCTGCTGGACAAGGGCCATCACGCACCTACCATCTACTTCCCCTTGATTGTCAAAGAATGTCTGATGGTTGAACCCACCGAAACCGAAAGTGTGGAAATGCTTGATGTGTTTGTAGAAGACCTGCGCGCCATTCTGGATGAGGCGGTTAAAAATCCGTCCGCCGTACATGCGGCTCCTGTCACCACCCCGGTACGCAGACTGGATGAAACCAAAGCCGCACGCTGTATGGTGCTTACCGATGACATGTAACGACACTGCTGAAATCGCCGTTTTGGGCGGCGGCCCGGCCGGCTATACAGCCGCCCTCAGGGCCGCCGCCCTTGGAAAAAAAACCGTCCTCATCGAAGAAGAACTCTTAGGCGGTACCTGCCTTAACCGTGGTTGTATCCCGACCAAACTTTTTCTCGGTGCCACAGCGGCCATTCCCGAGCTGGAAGCCCAGGCGCGGCTGAAGCTGCTGCCCCAGGACTACACCCCGCCGCAATTGGATCTTGCCGCGCTGCAGACGCGCAAAGAACGCGTGCTTGCCGGCAACCGCAAGGCCATCGCCGCCACTTTGGAAAAATCCGGTGTGGCGAAACTTGCCGGCCGCGGTTGCCTGTCAGGACAAAACACCATCGAAATTACAGGTGAAACCGGGAGTCGGACCCTCGGATTCGAAAAGCTTATTCTGGCTGTGGGGTCGCAGAATACCGTTCTGCCCGGGTTGCGCCCCGATGGTCAGGCAATCCACGATTCCACGTCTTTGCTGGACTTGAAAACAGTGCCGGAAAGCCTCATCGTCATCGGCAGTGGAGCCATAGGACTCGAACTCGGCGAGTTCTGGTCCCGAATGGGCTCCAAAATAATCCTGGTTGAAGCCATGGACCGTCTCGCTCCCAGAGAGGACCCCGAAATCGGCAAGACACTGGCCAGCCACTTCAAACGCTCCAAGTGGAGCGTTCTCACTGGAGCCAAAGTCGCAACACTTGCCACCGCTGACGGCCGCGCTCTTCTTACTTTTGTCGACGGCACGTCACTAGAGGCGGATAAAGCTCTGGTTGCCGTAGGCCGCAGTCCGCGTATTTCTGGTATGCACCTGGAACAGACTGGCATCCGTACCAAGGGGCCGGGCTGGATCATTACCGATGAATCACTCCGCGCAGCCCCGGATATTTACGCTGTGGGAGACTGCAATGGACAGGTGCTTCTGGCCCATACGGCTACCCATCAGGCAAAATATGCGGCAGACCATGCGGCCGGAACCCGGCATGACAGCTATGATCCGGGGCCCATTCCGCTTTGCATGTATGGTTCATGCGAAGCCATGCGCGTGGGACCGACAGCAGAGGAACTCGCAGCCGCCGGTCAGAGCATAAGCGTCAGCCAGGCGCCTCTTGCCGCCAATGCCATAACCCAGTCCCATGGTTCGTCCATGGGCTTCGTAAAAGCGATCTGGTCAGAAAACACGCTGCGTGGCGTCTGCGCTGCGGGGCATGGAGTCACAAGCCTGGTGATGCAGGCTTCGCTGCTGATTTCCTTTGCGCCGACACGCAGTGCGGTGGAAGAAATCATGTTTGCCCACCCGACGCTGGATGAGGCTCTTTGCGAAGCTTTGCTGGCTCAAAATACGACTCCTTAGGCCGTCCGGCGACCTGCAAAGAAAAGATGAATTTTTTTTAATTTTTCCTTGCGTCCATTCTTAAAAGGGATTATAAAATTCCCATTAGGCTGGGGTTTTGGTTATAATTTGTATTATTAACCACCTGCAAGGAATCTCCTGAAGCAGGACTAACCTTCGGAAACAATCTTTGTTTCGGGCATGTGGAGAGGCCTTTGGATCACAGTGGGTGGTCCAGGTCGGAGTGCTTATCCGGTAACAAAAGAGTGGAGGTGTATTGGTATGAGATTTGGAAAAAAACTTACTGTGTTGACGGTTCTCGTCCTCATGGTTCTGGTCATGGCTATTCCTGCCCAGGCCAAGAAGATGAAGATGGTCCCCAAGGTTGATAACATCATTTTCTTCCAGGACTATTCCGGTTCCATGGCTATGGGGCATGCTACGTATGCTTCCAAGAAAATCGCCATGTCCAAAAACCTGATGTACGCCCTGAATGAAAAACTGCCTGCTCTGAGCTACAACGTTGGTGTTTACACCTTCGCTCCTTTCGCTGAGCTGGCTGCTGTTGCTCCTTACGACCAGGCTGCTGTTGCTGCCGGTATCGGTCAGGTTAAGACCTCTTACGGTATCTTCCAGCGCAAGACCCCCATGGGTTACGGCATCATGGATCTGCGGCCCGTTCTGGACACCCTGTCCGGCAAAACCGCTATCATCATGCTGTCTGACGGCAAGCAGAACCAGGGTATCGACCCCGTAGAGCAGGCCAAAGCCATCTACGCCAGCTACCCCAATGTTTGCTTTCACATCATCTCCTTTGCTGACAACGCTTACGGCAAGTCCGTTCTGGATGCCATCGCTGCGCTGAGCAACTGCTCCTGCCCGCTGGTTGACGGTACCCTGATGCTCGAAAACGGCACCACCATTGATGATTTCATCAAGTGTGTTGCTTACGACCTCGTGCCTGCCTGTGAAGCTGAAATGATCCGTTTCCGCACCATTCATTTCGACTTCAACAAGTACAACATCCGTGACGACATGAAGCCTCTGCTGGACGAAGCTGTTGGCATCATCAACGAAAACGAATGCTGCTACCTCATCGAAGGTCACACTGACGCCATTGGCTCCATCAAGTACAACCAGAAGCTGTCCGAACGCCGTGCGCAGTCCGTCTACGACTACCTGCTCAAGAACGGTGCCGCCAGCGCCTGTAAGCTGAACACCATCGGTTACGGCAAGCTCCGCCCCGTTGCCGACAACGCCACTGCTGAAGGCCGTGCCCTCAACCGTCGCGTTGAAATCCGCGTACAGGGTGACTAATTTCACCTGCGGATAACTAGCCATTCCTTCCCGGCGGCGCTTCCGGCGCCGCCGGGATTTTCATTTGAGGCATTTTCATATAACGAAGAATTGCAATGAGATCAGCGTATCTCAACAAAAGCATACGGACCTGGACCCCTGTTCAAGGTCAAGACCCTCCAAAGTTTGGAAGCTCGGGAACACGCCATGAGAATTCTTCTGCTCTTACTCTTGCTGGCCGTTATCAGCCCCCTTGCCGGGTGCTCTTCGAACGATGATTCCGAACAAAAAAGTTCGGAACCTGCAGTTCAAACCGAACAACCGGCACAGGAACAGGCCCCTGCAGCCGCATCGGAGCAATCATCTCCGCAGGAAGAAGCCGCTCCCCCTTCCGAGGAGCCGGCGCAGGAAAAGGCTACCACAGAGCAGGCATCTCCTGAGCAGGACAGCCAGGCCGCCGCACCCGTCGCAGCAGAAGAGGAAATCATCACTGAATCTCCCTCGCAAGAACAGACACCTCCGGAACAACCTGTTGCTGAGTCTGAGAAAGCAACTGAAGCTGCAGAGATTACAGAAACCGCCACAGTTACCACTACCACTTCTGAAGGCAACGCGACTTCCACTGTTGAAGAAACCGTGGTTGTTGAAGAAAAAATAGAAACTCCTGAACCACCAAAGCTCGAGGCTACCCCCGGTTATTCCCTTCCGGAAACCCTGACAGCCGACACCGCCAAGTCTCCCAATTATCCGGCAACCCCCCAGGTTCCTGAAACAGAAGCCAGTGTTCAGAGTTCATTTGGTGTTGAACAGTTGCACGTGGCTAAAAAAACTCCCGAAGCCTCAAAACAGAAAGCAGCGGAAGAAAAAAAGCCTGTAAAATTGAGTTCCTCCTTCGGCATCGCAACGCCGGAGCCGGCTCCTGAGCAGGTAGAAGAGGATGCCGCCGCCAAGCAGGCTGCCAAAGAGGCACAGCAGGCTGCCGAAGAGGCCAAAAAAGCCGCTGAAGAAGCGAACAAAGCCGCTGAAAGAGCCAAACTGGAAAATGCGCGGGAAGAAGCGCGCAAACGCGAAGAAGCCAGAGAAAAAGCAAAGCTCGCGGCACAGGCGCCGAAAAAGAAATTGTTCGCACGTACCGCTGATATTCATGCAAAAAACGTGGAATTTCTGCCGACTACAGCGGAAGGCCCGAATATGGCCAAGCTGAACGAGGCCAAAGAAAAATTTAAAAATTTCGCTTCGGACTTCATCGCAAAGATCAATCGAAGCTATCTCCATACTCCTGGAAATCCTGAAATAGTTAAGGAGAATGGCAAATACAAAGCCAGATATACCCAGCTCGACAAGGTTTCCGTTGACCTGAAAATCAAGCAGTCAAAATACGAGCATACGCCCTTTGTCGGCTTTATGAAGTATTCGGAAAAAATCTATGAATCTCTGGGAGATTCCCCAGAGGCTGCCGTCAACGGTTCTTATCGCGTCCAGAAAAGCACCAATGTGACGGAGATTTTTCGCTATGCAAAAGGCGCCTGGATCGAATAATCAATCCGCCGACGCCTTAAGCCTGGAGCGCACTACCTACTCATCATCGTAGGAAAAACAATCATTCGGGCACATTGCAATCAATTCCTGCGCCACGTCCTCAGGGATCATCTCCTCCCTGAGGACGGGCATATCCAGAGAATCCTCCCACTCCACATAGTCTTTCGCCATCTCCAGACACCCCTGGCAACGATTGCAATCACCCAGGTCAAACGTGACCTTCCGCTTTCCGGACATATCTTCTCCTTATCTGCTGCCTGCTGATCGACAACACACTGTCGGATTTATACTCTTGTGTCGACGAGAGTTCGCTTCCACCAGAAAACACAAGAAAAAAAGTTGCCTTCCGGGGCAACTCCATACTAAGTGTAAGCGTAATACATGTTACGACATTGTAAATGGCTGTCAAAACGCCGGAACATTTTAATTTCCTCAATACTAATAAAACATGCCGGATAAGTCGAACAACCTTACCATACAAGACAAATCGGGACGTTTTGCCGTCAGATCCTTTTTGTTGCTGCTTCTGATTTTTTCTCTGATTCTCGCTTTTCGCATTCTTCTGCCTCTGATCAATGCCATTATTCTGGCCGTTGTCTTTGCAGGTCTTTTTTTCCCTTTGCAAAAAAAACTGGAAGCCACCATCCAGAATAAAAATCTCAGCGCGTTGATCAACGTGATGATCATCTCCATTTTAATTGTACTGCCCCTTTTCTTCGTCACACTGGCCATGGTGCAGCAAGGCATCCAATTCACGAACTCAGTGATAGTCTGGATAAAAAGCGGTACGCTGCAGGACTGGCTCAGTAATGAAAACATTGAAGTCGTCAAAGCGTTTCTGCACGAGCACATTCCCTTCTTCAATGCCAACACCTTTGACCTGCAATCCAACATTCTCAACGCTGCTCGTACCATCAGCGAATTCTTTATCACTCATGGCGCCGGGATCATTGGAAATATTGCCGTCATTCTGGCTTACTTCATCATAATGATTTTTATCCTGTTTTTTCTACTGCGCGACGGCGAACAGTTTGTCCGCGTTATCAAACATCTCTCTCCGTTGCGGGAGCATCAGGAAAACCGGCTGTTGCATAAAATCCGCAGTGTCGCCCGTTCGGTGTTCATGGGCACCATCCTGACCGGTATTGTCCAGGGGCTTGTGGGTGGATTCAGCCTTTCCATGGTCGGGCTGCCGGGCATATTCTGGGGAACGATGATGGCTTTTGCCTCTTTGATCCCCATCGTCGGCGTCACGGTCATTTACATCCCGGCGGCGGCCTATCTCGGCCTGCAAGGCCGCTGGGAAGCCGCTTTGTTCGTCTTCATCTGGAATGCCGTTCTCGCTTCACTGACCGACAATCTGATTCGTCCGCTGTTTGTTCAGGGCGGATCAGGCATGTCCGTCTTCTGGGTACTGCTGGCCATCCTCGGCGGCGTACAGATTTTCGGTTTCGCAGGCCTGCTCTACGGCCCCCTCAGTATCGCGTTCGCCATGATCATGCTCTCCATTTACGAAGAAGAATTCAGCCAGATACTCGATACCAAAGATAACGGAGAGGAATACGTTTCTCCTTCTGCAACGCGGCCTGTCAAAGCCCTTCGCTCAAGAGCATCTCTTGCCCGCCGGGTGCGGCCTTCTAAAAGAAATAAATAATTCTAATTCCAAATACCTTGCAACCTGTGCAGCTGTCCCGCTCAACTTCTTGCCTTTCTGTAAATCTCTTGTATCCTTCCCTTGACAGCTGACGGTTCAGACTCTAGTTCTATTCCGGGTCCGGCGACAGAGGCGGGCCAAAACCTGCCAGAAACAAAGGAGACTCCCAAAATGGCATACGATATCAAACTGGTGAAGCTCATCAACGGTGAAATGGTTCTGGGCAAATTCGATGCTGAGACGGATATGCTCAAAGATGTAGCGCTGCTCCAGACCGTTCCCACGCAGCAGGGCGCGCAAATGATGATTCTGCCTTTCGGGTATCCGTTCGATACGGAAGTCGATGGTGAAATTGCCATGAAGCACGTGCTCTACCAGTACAAAAACTGCCCTGAAGAACTCAAGACCAAGTACCTCGAAGCTACCAGCAATCTGACTCTTTCCACCTCGGGCAGTCTCAAAAACCTGGACCTGACCGGCGGTGGCGGCGGTAATATCTCGAATCTTTTCAAAAAATAGTGCAGCACCTTTCTGACGCAGTAAACGAGGGGCGTCGCCTGACGCTCCTTTTTCTTTTTTTGCGCCACTAGCCAGGAATCCTCCAATGCGTGAATTGCTTCCCCTGATACAACGTCCCAGCCACTACACCGGCTGCGAACATGGCTGCGTGCGTAAAGAACCGGGCACTGTCCGGGCGCGTCTGGCCCTGGCCTTTCCTGATCTCTATGAAGTCGGCATGTCCTATACGGGCCAGGCCTTGCTGTACCATGCGGTCAACCAGATCCCGCAGTTCTGGGCCGAACGGGCTTATGCCCCCACTCGGGAAGCCGCGGAGCTGATGCGCGAACGCGGCTGCCGTCTCGCCACGCTCGAATCAGATACCCCTCTTTATGATCTGGATGCCGTCGGCTTTCACATCACCCACGAGCTTTGTTATACCAACGTTCTGTACATGCTGGATCTGGCAGCCATTCCGCTGCATGCCGCGGACAGGGACCTGGACCGCAGCCTTGCGGATCCGTCCGCTCCACCGCTGATTCTGGCCGGCGGCGGCTGCACTTTCAACTCAGAAGCCTTAGCGCCTTTCATGGATTTTATGGTTCTGGGGGACGGCGAAAGCATCCTGCCGCAAATCCTCGAACGAATCGCCGAGGCCAAGGAACAAGGCCTGACCCGGCGCGAAATCCTGGTCGACCTGACCAGGCTTCCTGGAATTTATGTTCCGGCCCTTTTCAAAGACCACGGTCCGGGCACAGCTCTGGAACCGCTGCTGCCGGGATACGAACGTGTGGAAAAATGCGTGCTGCCTGACCTGGACGCGGCCCCCTATCCTTTTATACAGCCCCAGGCCATCGGCGCCGTACACGACCGATACACTATTGAAATAGCCCGAGGCTGCACGCGCGGCTGCCGCTTCTGCCATGCGGGCATGGTTTACCGGCCCGTACGCGAACGCAGCCTGCCCGTGCTCAAGGACATCCTCTACAAAGGCCTGGAGTCCACAGGCTACGAGGAAGTTTCCTTTTTATCCCTGAGCACCGGTGATTTTTCCAACCTCGAAGGATTGTTCGCCCAAAGCGTCAACCACTGCCGCCAGGAACTCGTATCCATTTCGCTGCCCTCGCTTCGTGTCGGTTCCGTGGATGAAAACATCATGCGCCAGATCGCAGGCATCCGCCGTACGGGCGCAACCCTGGCCCCGGAAGCGGGAAGCCAGCGTATGCGGGACGTCATCAACAAAGGCATCACCGAGGAACAGCTCATGGAGCATGTGGGCCGGCTGTTTGAAAACGGCTGGAACTCGGTCAAACTCTATTTCATGATCGGCCTGCCCACGGAACAGCAGGAAGACCTGGACGCCATTCTCGATCTCTGCCGCAAAGTCGAACGCGCGGCCTTTACTCCCGGCGAAAAAGGACCACGGCGGCTGCAGGTCACAGCGGCCATCTCGCCCTTTGTGCCCAAACCCCATACGCCATTTCAATGGGAACCGCAGATCACTCTGGAAGAAATCAGCAACCGCGTTGCCTATCTGAGGGAAATTTTCCGGCCCTTCAAACGTCTGAAACTCCGCTGGCATCTGCCGGAAATGAGTTTTCTGGAAGGGCTATTTTCACGGGCTGACCGTCGCCTGGCAAAGGTGGTGGAAAGCGCATATCGCAAAGGCGCGCTGTTCTGTTCGTGGAACGACCAGCTCGATCTGGCCCCCTGGTTCGAAGCCTTCGCGGAATGCGGCTGGAGTGAAGCTGACTACCTGGCGCTCATCGGTCCGCGTGATCCTGACCTTCCGCTGCCTTGGGACCACCTGGAGACAGGCGTCAGCAAAGCCTTCCTCAAGCTGGAACGCCGGCGCGCCCTGGAGGGCGAACTTACGCCGGATTGCCGCTTTGAAAACTGCGCAGGCTGCGGCATCTGCAACCATGACGGCAAACGCTCGCGCCTGGCCGCACAGGCCGAAACCCTGGAAATCCGCCCGCGTTTGAACCAGGCCCAACGCGCCGAGGCCAGCCCTGCGGAGGAAACCGACCAGGCCGCGGAAAAACTCGGCATCAAAGCCGCCCATTACCGGCTCTGGTATTCCAAAACCGACGTGGCAGCCTTTATAAGCCAGCTCGAACTGCAGGCCATACTCGAACGCGCCATGCGCCGCGCCAAAATGCCCATGAGCTTTTCTCAGGGATTCCATCCGCTCCCTCTGCTCTCTTTTGCCAGAGCGCTGCCCGTGGGCGTGGAAAGCCTGGAAGAACATGTCGACATTTTTCTACGCCGGGCGCTGTCTCCGGAGCAGATCCTGGAAGCCCTGAATCCGCAATTACCCAAAGGAGTCGAGCTGCTGCGCGTCGAACCGCTGGAAATGAAGAAAAAACAGCCGCAATCCGTAGCGGAAACATACGAACTGCGGCTGGCTGACGACGGTGAACAATGCCGGACCATCGTCCGGGCGCTTGAAAAATTCATGGAGCAGGAGAGCTTCGTCTGGACCAGAATGACGAAAAAGGGCTTGCGCAACCGCGACATCCGCCCGCTTTTCACCGAATTGCTCCAGGTATCGGACAATTGCCTCCGACTTCGTCTGGACTGGAGCGAAATCTATCTCAACCCTCTGGCCATGCTCAAAGCCATTGTTCCGGACCTGGATCCCCTGTATTTTTCGCTGATTAAAATCAATCAGCACTTTGACCAGGAACCTCGCGGATAACGCTTTTACTCATCCAGCCGTCCTGGCGGAAACGCAGATAGAACCAGATCCCCAGGGAACAGGCGTACACGGTGATAACCGTCCAGGCCGCATAGATGCCAAAGCCCAGATAGGTGACCCCGATCCAGGACGGCAGCCCCAGCACAAAAATCGCGCATACCCCGATGACGCGCATCACATAATAAATATCTCCCGCGCCTTTGAGCACCCCCGCATAGATCATGGTCAGCGCATCGAAAAGCGTGAAAAAGACCAGAAAACGCAGCAGGACCACGCCCATGGTAAGAATCGGGGCAAAATCCTTGTCGGAAACAGCATTGGTTTTGAACCAGCCCACCAGTGTTTCCGGAAAAAGCAGAAAAAAGATGCCGATGAATACGACATAACACAGGGTAAGTTCCAGCGCACTGCGAGCCACCTGGCGCGCCTCAGCGGGCCGCTCGCGGCCTATGGCCTGCCCGGTGAGGACACTGACGCCGATATGCATGCCTACCATGGGCAAAAAAATTACCGAATGCAGTGAAAAAACAATATTCGTTGCTGCCAGCTCCAGTTCTCCCAATCGTCCGACCATAAAGGAAAAACAGGCCACAGCCAGAATATCCAGACAAAACTGCAGGCCGCTGGGCAGACCGTATTTGAAAAAACGCACGAACAGTCCGGGCCGCAGGGGCCAGGCGCTGCGGATGGCAAAACACTGCTCGTTTTTTTTACGAAACACCAGCACACAGAGAATTCCGGCGATGAACATGCCTCCGAATACCGTGGCAATGGCCGCCCCTGCGATACCCATCTCAGGCACCAGCACTTTGTCCCCATAACGGACACCGTTGATAAGGACATAATCCAGCGGAATATTGATCAGCGCCCCGGCCAGATGCACGAACATCAACACCCGTGTCAACCCGCGGCCGGAATAAAATCCGGACAGGGATACGGCCAGCAGCACGAATCCACTGCCCAAAGTCAGAATCCGGAAGTAAATAATCTCCAGCTCCCGCACTGCCGGCGGATGACCGGCCAGTGAAAAGATGGAAGGAGCGGCAACATACAACCCCGACATCAGAACCCACGCCGCCAGAGCAAAATAAATGCCCTGCCAGATAATGGCTCCCACTTTCCGCGATTGTCCGGCCCCCGTGTATTGGGCGACAAATACGTTGAGATATTCACCCACGCCCATGAAAAACGACTGAAAAACAAAAACGGCCAGAAAAGCGGGAGTTGCCGCTGAAAGCGCCGAAATGGAATACCAGCCCAGAAAAAGGCGATCCGTAAAGGCCATCACCGTGTTTGACATCATGGACAGCACCAGGGGCATGCTGATGGAGAGCACATCCCGATAGCCATTGGGGCGGCTCCAGCGCGTATTACCCGGCTCGGGCTGCTGTGCTTCCGTGTTGTTCTTCTCGCTGTACTCGCACAGCGTATCGGTGTTCATGCTACGCTCCCCAAGTGGTTGTTGCTCAATTGTTGACTGGAGGCGAGCAACATACACGATTTAGCATCAGAGGCAAGCACGAACAACAAAAAGAAAAAAAATCTCCGGCGTCCAAACGCATCAGGGTGCAGAAAGCTGCTGTTCCAGGGCATTCGACGCGGCAACACCGACGCGTTTTGTATTCCTAAGCCGTTTTCCACACAGCAGCAGGTAGGCACAGGGCGTAAAATAGAGCCCCAGCAGGGTTGATCCCAGAACGCCTCCCGCGATGGACACGGCCAGCGGTGGCCAGAACGACCCACCGGCCAGAATCAAGGGGAGAAATCCGGCCACCGTGGTCAGGGAAGTGGAGATCACATGCCGGGTGCAATGCGTGACCACCTGGACCACGGCTTCTCTGTCGCCCGCGCGTACCTGCTGATTTTCCCGCAGGGCCGCAAGGACCACTATGGAATCATTAACCGCCACTCCGACCAGCCCCATAATTCCGATTATAGCCATAAACCCGAAGGGATAGCCAAAAAGAAACAGCGAAAGTTGTCCGAGTCCCACGGACAGCGCCCCGACCAGCGTGATGATCGCCGCGGACCTGAAAGAGTTGAAGGAAAGGACTAAAGTCGCCAACAGCAGCAGTACAAGCAGTCCCATGGATCCCACCAGTTTGTTGACGGACTCGTCTCTTTTTTCCGACTCGCCGCCCACTTTCATCCGGTACCCCGCAGGCAGTGTAAATCCCGTACGCTGCAGCTCCTTCTGAACCGCATGAAGAACTTTGGCCGGCAGAACCCCAGCCGTAATGTAGGATTGCACGGTCATGCAGCGTTGTCCGTCACGATGGGTGATGCTGGCGAAATCCGGTGCTATGCCCACTGTTCCCACCGCTTCCAAAGGCACGCTGCGTACGCTGCCGTCCGTGCCGCTTGCCAGCAAATCCAGCGAAGCGACCGTATCCAGCTGTCCGCGCAAATCATCGGCAAGCCGCACCCGCACCGGTAGTTCCTCGGTATCCTCCAATAAGGACCCGCCTTCCGTTCCATCCAGCTCATTGCGCAGCTGCCCGGCAATATCCGTATTACTTAACCCAGCCATACGGGCGTCTTCTTCGTTGAGAGCAAAATGAATCGTGGGCCGGTCTTTTTTGATGCTGACCGACGTATGGATGACGTCCGGCGTACGGGCCATCACTCCGCGCAGCTGCTCTCCAAGTCCGCGCAAGGTTTCCAGATCCGGACCAAAGATATGAAATTCCACGGGCGCATCATAAGGCGGCCCCTGCTCCAGTTGTTTGACGATACACTGGGCCTCGGGAAACTCCTCGTCCAGTTTCCGCTGCAGGCGCAGAGCCACGGGTTGGGGTTTCGTTCCCTTGGCCAGCTGCACCATGGCTTGTCCCATGAAAGGCGAATTATTCTGCCCTCCCAACACATTATAATAAAATTTTGGAAAGGTGCCTCCCACAAACCAGGTAACCCGCCGTACGTCGGCGTCTTGCAGCAGACGCTCACGCATCTCCAGCACGGTACGCCGGGTTTCCTCCAAAGGAGCCTGCGAGGGAAGCGTCACCTTTATTTGCAGCTGGTCACGCTCGCTGGGAGGAAAAAACAGTTCCGGCAGCTGCGCGCCCCCCCAAAATCCCATAATCGGAAAAATCAACGCCAACACTATGCCCAATACCGGTCGCCGGAACAGCAGCCGCAGCGTCCGCCCGTACCAGGCCCCCAGACGCGAATGACTGATGCCGCGGGACCACAATAACCAGGAGTCCTTGCCGACCTGATGCGCGTACAGCAAACCAGACAAAGGAGCGATGATGGCCAGAGAAACAAAAAGCGAACTGCACAGGGCCAAAATTACGCTGACCGAAATGGAGCCGACGAATTCCCCCGTAGGGCCGGGCATCAGTATCAGCGGCATGAACGCCAGAATAGTGGTGAATGTCGACCCCAGAAGCGGTACCGCAAGATGTGCGAGGCTTTCGGCCACGGCCTTGCGGCCGGATCCCGATACACTGGCACGCGTCTGTACCTCATGCACCGTAATGATGGCCGTATCAATAAGCAGCCCTAACGCCACTATCAAACCGGTTACGGAAATCTGATGCAAAGGGATGCCGAGAAATCCGAGTCCGGCAAGTACCATCAAAACAGACAAAGGCAGAGCCAGACCGACCAGCAAGGCCGAGCGCACTCCCATCATCAGCATGGTAATCAACAGCACGAACAAAGTTCCCTGGATCAGATTACGCTCCAACCCGTCAAGGCGTTCGCTGGTGTACACACTCTGATCATAAAGGACCGTACCTTTTACGCCGCGCGGAAGCCCGGCGAAAAACCGCTGCACTGTTTCCCGGGCGTTTGCACTCCAGGAATCAATGCGCTGGCCCTCCAGCATGCGTACCGCCACGGTTATGCCCGGCTTGCCGTTGATAAAGGCCAGCTCGCTGGGGGGCTCTTTGATTCCCTTGCGTACGGAAGCCAGATCCGCGACGCGGACCACCTTTCCGTCCTGCCCTTCAAGAACAGGCAGTTCGCGAATGCGGTCCAGGGAATCCAGTTCCCCGGATATTTCCAAAAACATGGAATTGGCCGATCCGTGCATTTCACCAGCCGGATATTTGGAATCAGCCGCAGCGATACGCTCGGAAAGTGCTTTGGCGCTGAGACCGTAATCAGCCAGTCTGGCGCCGTCCACGCTGACCACTATCTCTTCATCGGGCTCGCCAAACAACTTGCTGTCTCCGGTGCCCGGCACGGAACGCAGCCTGTCTTCCAGTTCTTCGCCAAGCCGTCTGAGTATCGCGTAAGAAACCGGCGTATCCTGCTCCCAGGACAAGCCCGCAATGAGCGAATACGCGTCGACTTTGCTGTCTTCTTCATTGAGTTCGGGCTGTTCCGCACCCGAGGGCAAATCGGTTTCTACATTGCCCAAGCGGTCCCGTACGCGTGCCCAGACAGCCTTGGGGTTGCGGACCGTGTCTCGCAATTCAATAATGATGACGGAGATGGATGCTCTGGAAGTGGATTTCAGCAGTTTGATTTCTTCCATCTCCCGCAGTTCGTCCTCCAGCTTTTTGGTGACCAGAGTTTCCACCTGTTGCGCGTTGGCGCCGGGATAGCTCGTATTCACCAACGCAAAACGCGATACCAGCGAAGGATCTTCTTTGCGCGGGATGGTCTTATAGGCTGAAAAACCGGCCGCAATAATGATTAGAATAGTCAAGAGCAATAAGCGTGGATTGTCGTAAAACAAGGTTTTCATCTTAGAATCCTCTGAGACCGCAGGCTAGATATTTTCAAAAACCGGTTTTACCAACTGCCCCACTGTGGTTCGATGCGCCCCTCCGGTCACCAACGCCTCTCCGGAGAGCAGAGCCCCTCTCACGTACACACGCTCGCCATCAAGGTGCAGCACTTCCACGATACGCCGTTCCACGCGAAAAGCCCCGTTTACGACATCGGGGGCCAGGACATAACAGCCCCAGAGTCCGCGTTCTCCCTTGACCAGAGCCATGGCTGGGAGCCAAAAGCCGGATTCCCGAACACGCTCGACCACGGCAACCCGGGCCAGCTTTCCCGTTTGCTCGAAAGCCGTATTGCCCTGCAGTTCGAAAAGAACTTCCACCGTACGCGTGGTACTATCCAAAACCGGCAAAAAAGCCTTTACCCTCGCGGGATACGTCCGCTCTCCCACTTCAACATCCAAAACCCCACCGATTTCCAAACCTGTCAGGGCTGACGGCGGCATCCCTATCCGGGCCTCAAGGCCTCCTCCTTCCTGCAGGGCGACTATGGACTGCCCTACGGCAACCACGGTGCCTTCATCAACGTACCTGGCGGATATGACGCCTGAATAAGGAGCAATGAGGCGGCTTTTGTCCAGATCAATATCCACCGCTTGGATCTGAGCCTGCAACTGCGCTACAGAAGCACGCTGCGCGTCGATTTCTTCTTTTCGCGTCCCTGCCAGCAGTTCGTCCAGCTGGCTTTGCGCCGCGCTTTTCTTCGCCCGCAACACCTGAAATTCCGACTCAAGTTCGTCCAGATCTTCCTGTGCGATGACGCGCTTGGCGTGCAATGTCTTGCGCCGCTCATATTGACGGCGGGCCAGATCCATCTGCCAGGCCAGTTGCTGGACCACGGCTCGCTGCGCGTCTATCTCCTGTACGCGCGGCCCGGCCAGCATCTGGGCAAGCACGGCATTCAGATTTTCCAGTTTGGCCACCAGCTGTTTCCGCTGATTACGCAAAGCTCGCGTATCGAGTTCCGCCAGGATTTCACCGGCGCGCACCGTTTCTCCTTCTTCCACAAGGACTTTTTGCAACAAACCGGCATGCTCGAAACCAAGTTCACCGGAGCGTCTCGCTTCAATTTTTCCGGTATACCAGCGGCGTGTCTCATAGGATTCCTGAGCCGCAAGCCGTGCGGTTCGTACGGGCAGAACTCTTGACTCTTCCTCCCGGACCACGGCTGCTTTTCCGGGCAACCTGGCCGCAGACTGGTACGCGGCCAGAGCCGTGGCTCCAACTGCGACAAACACTCCGAGCACACTTGCGGCAAGAAGCATATTACGTTTTGTCGAAAATTGACGAAACGTCATTATCTTTCGCAAAAAAGACGCGATAATGCTGTTAGATCGCATGAGAATACCTCTCTTACGTTGTTCTTACTAACCGTCGTTTTTTGACAAGACGTCAAATACTGCTCAAAAAAAAGCGGTTATGGAATGACAAAAGTTTCGATCACCTCATGCATGACGCGTTCGTCAACAGCCCTGGTGTCATACTCGTGAGAAAGCGGCCGCCATCCATACCCGTCCATCAATACGTGGTGCATATCCTGCACCCTGTTCGGTTCTAAATCTTTCATAATACTGAGATGCCTGGCTTTTTCCTGTATGGCAAACAAGCCCATGGACATGGCCCATAGCCCCAGAATCACCTGCTCCACAGTTTTCCCCGGCTGGAGAATCAATTCACCTGCAGCAACGGCTTCCCTGGCAATATCCACAATAACCTGAATCACACCTTGCTCCGCGCCATGCATGTGTCCTACCTGATGCCCGGAAACTTTATCCAGTATGGATGAAGAGTGTAATATGGACATGGCGACATTGCAGTGGGGATAGGTGGTAAGAAACCAGTCATAGGCCTGGCCCACTGCCTGCATCCGCTCGCGGGTTGTCCCCTTGAAGCCGCTGGCATGGTGAAACAATGAACGCAGCACCGTCAAATCCCGATTGTGCAAAGCCGTGATGATATCCTCTTTGCAGGTAAAATGCTGATATACCGTTCCTTTGGAATACTGAGCCAATTCCGCGATACGGTCCATGGTCATGCCGATATATCCCCGTTCCACAAGGACTTTGGCGGCAATGTCTATCAACAGCTTTTCCCGCTCCTGGAATTCACGTTCTTTGCGTGACTGCGTAGTCATTTTTGAATTTTTGACGATCCGTCAAAAAATGTCAACACGTTTTTCAACTGCGTTCCTCTTTTCGGCAAATTCCCCGCTAGCCCAGGTGTACCTGCTCGCCGTCGACCTTGACCACTTCTTCGGCCATGTGGTTGATATTTTTGGCCTGCATGGTCAGCGTTTCTTCCACCAGATGGCGCGCGCTTCCGCATTGCACGTCTTCATGCTCTTCCACGTAACGCTGGGATTCTCTGAGCCGCTGCGTCAGGCTGTGAAATACGTGTTCGACGTTTTCCGCAACTGCCAGAATCTTTTTGGCCTGCCACTGAATGACCCGCCCCAGCACGGACAGCCTGGCAACAGCAATCTCGCCGTTCTGCGCATAGACGGCATAATGTTCGCCGGAACATTCCAATTTGTCTTCCGCGGCAAGGCTGAGACTCCCCTCCCGTACGCGCACACGCACATCGCCCCGAAACTCAATGTCCGTTCCCTGGCGGGAAGTTCCATGGCTGAGTACGGCGAGAATATAACTGCCTTCTTCCTGATCCTGCGAAATGAGCACTCTGTCCCCAGGCTGCGGTCGGACAATACAGCTTACAGCTTGCTCACAGGCCAGTTCACCGTCTGTCGCAGCCACGACAAACGAATTATTAGCCTGCGTACGCAATACCGTTCCATATTCGAGCCTCGCCTGAAGTTCCTGTTCTGCCTCCGCGCAATTCGTGTACATGCCGTCTCCTTTTCAGGCAGGCTGCGCATCTTGCAGCGCCGCTTTCTTGCTTAAGCGTTTCTCATCTATACCATCTTTTGCACATTTTGCCGCGAAACTTACCCCTTGTCGAGAGTATTTCCCTGTTCCTCTCTGCAATATTTCACAATTGGAGGCAGAAAGTTACAACACCATTTATTTTTTGTTGGACGCCATTGACTATTCGAAAAAATTTCCTACTTTATTAGGATGAATTAATACCCCAACGTTTTTCAATGGAGGATAATATCTTGGTACAGGCTGCTATTACCGGCAATAATTTTTGACATCCTGCATCAATACGTATCTATCCCGACGGTTACCGTCGGAACTTTTCCGCATATCAGGACTTCCATGTCCTAAAGACGCTGGAACTCCGGGATGAACTTTGCTATGATAGTTAAAGCATCCTGCAACTACCTGTTTAGACTATTTATCCTATAATAATTCATCACGAGGATAGCTATATGACAATCACACTTTACGCACTTTCTACTTGTATTCATTGTAAAAACACCAAAAAATTTCTGGATGACAATCATGTCCCCTATGACTGCGTATTTGTTGACCGCTTGAGCGGTGACGAAAGAAATGAAACCATCCGCAAGGTCAAGGAATACAACAAGTCCTGCTCGTTCCCCACTACTGTTATTGACGGCGGCGACAAAGTCATTGTCGGATACCGTCAGGACGAACTCAAGGAGGCCCTGGGGATATGAGCATGAACACTCCGGAGGGCTTGTTTGAAGCCTTGCGTAAGCTGCAGGAACCCAAAGGGTATTATTTCAACAAGGATATGGAAATGACCATGCCCTTGCTTGAAAGCCTGCTGACGACCAAGGAACTCTACGGCTATATGGCCTGCCCCTGCCGGCTGGCCAGCGGCGAATACGCGAAAGACAAGGACATTATCTGCCCCTGTGTCTATCGCGAACCCGACGTACAGGAATATGGCGCCTGCTTTTGCGGACTCTATGTCTCGAAGGAATGGAATGAAGAAAAAATTCCGCATGAGGTGGTGCCCGAACGACGTCCTCCCGAGTTGTCCGGATTTTAATTGCCTAAAAGCAAAACGGGGAAAGCTCCTCAGGAACTTTCCCCGTTTTTTCATCTTTTCCCGCAAACCGTTTGCTGCGAGCAAAGCACTTGCTCTTTGATCGGTCCATCCCCTCAGACGCTTTCTTTTTTCTGCACTTCTATTGTACCACCTACAGATATTGTGAAATATCCACCACGTCGATTTTCGACGCGTTCAAAAATTTCTCCGCATATTTTAAATACACACCCTGCGTCAAAAAGACTGCAAAAAAATCAGCGTCGATGTGTTGCTGATTGCGCATAATGGACATTATTCGCAGGGCTTCTGAAACTGTTTTGGCTTCTTTGTAGGGCCTGTCAGAGGCTGTCAATGCTTCGAAGATATCCGCTATCGCCAGAATTCTGGCTTCCGGCAAAAGCTGCTCTTTTGTCTTTTGTAACGGGTAACCGGTGCCGATGAGGGTTTCATGATGGGAGCAGGCGATATCCGTCACCCTTGCCAGATTCTGTGGAAAAGGAATCTGCTTCAGCATTTTCAAGCCGCTCAAGGTGTGCTCATTTATCTTAAAACGCTCTTCGGGAGTCAGCGTCCCCCGCTTGATGGACAAATTATACACTTCACCCCGATTATAATCATAGTCCGGCACAGCTATCGGAATCCCCTTGGCATCTTTGATTCCACTGTAGTCAGTCATCCGTGGCACCAGATGTTCATATTTGTCCGAAAGCAGTTTTTCAGTCACGGGCAACTGGAGTTCATCGCTGTCTTCTTTGCGCTTCAGTTCTTCAAAGGAGATGCCCAGACGGTCGCTGAAATACCGCTTCCATTCGCATTGAGCCAGTTGTTCCAGCCGTTCCATAGCCTCGGGGTCCATAAACTCAGCGCCCAGATTGCAGGAGGCAATAAACAGGAAATCTTCGTCCAATTGTTCCAATTTCGCATCCAGTTTCCTGTGCAGTGCTGACGGATCGGAACCATTATTTTCAGCGAGACGTTGGTAATATTCGATCTCTGCATCACGACGCAATACTTCAAACCGCATGCGAATCTCATGAATCCGGTTGTATGGGGCTTCCAGCTTCGTGGCTTTGTCCACCACGAACTCCGGAGTGGTTACCTTGCCGCAATCATGCAACCAGGCGGCAAGCCACAACTGACGCCACGCGTCGTCATCTTGCAGAAAAAAATCGCTTACCGGTCCCGTATCGGTGGCATGCGCAGCTTCGGCCAGCATCACGGCCAGCTCGGGTACGCGTGAACAGTGACCGGCGGTGTAAGAGGACTTTGCGTCAATGGATGTGGCCAGTACCTTAATCAAAGCGTCGAAAAGTTCGTGCAACGAATCTACAAGGTTCCTATTGTCCAGAGTGACTGCGGCCTGCGCAGCCAACGAAGCGACAAACGAACCGGTTTTCCGGCCCCAATCTTCTTCGGCTGCCGCATTGGCATCCTTACGCGGATTAAATAATTGAATCACTCCCAGGACCTCGTCCTGCCGCGTGACAATGGGGACGGCAATGAGCGAATGGATAGCAAATCCCGCGGGCTCTTCGCTCAGGCCTGTGGGAAACAATTCCAGATTTTTGTCCCTGACAGTCACCATTTTCTGCGAGTTGAACGCTTCACAAGCCGCATAGAGCACTGATTCTGGGCTGAGTGAAAGGATCTTGCCCGGCTGCACGGTGACCGAAGGAGCGGGTTTATCGAAAAGTCCGCCGAACATGAACTCCGCTTTCCCCAAGGACAACAACTCTACCCCTAGTTCGTTGCCTTCAAGCAGATACATTACACCGCCGTCGGCATTGGCAAGGCTGACCGCTGTTTGAAAAATCTGCGTCACCAGCCTGTCCATAGTTTTCTCCGCGGAAAGGGCCAGGCCGTTTTGCACAAGCATATCGAGTTTTTGCTGCGTACGTATCAGGTCCTCTGTCTTACTTTGAATGGTATTTTTCATCACCTCGCAGGACGTGGCGAGTTCCTGAACTTCCGAAAGAATCGTACGCACGGGTTTGGAAGGCGAAAAATCAAAGTTTTTAATTTTCTTGGCTTCCTCGACAAGCTGCCGTACCGACTTGGAGCCTCTGAAGACTATCACAATAGTCAAAGGCGCAATCAGCAGCAGCACGCCAAGTGAAATCAGGATAATCCGAAGGACCATCCGGCCAATGTATCCCGTAATGGAGTTGACCGGCACGGCGATGACCACTTTCCAGTCCAGGCCGTTGTGCACAATGGAATCATAATCCGCCAGGTAAACCTCGCTTCCCACGTCGAAAAAAAACATACTTCTGATTTTGCTGTGCCGCAGCTCTTCAATCTCACCGGAGACACTCCGGACGATTTTATCCGAAGACTCGGCTACCAGCGGCAATTTCAGACCATCGCCTCCAAGGCTCTGCCAGGCAAGCTCAGGATATGCCACGAGTTTGCCATCGGCCGTCTGAATCCAGATGATGCCATCCGATACGTTGTCCTGCTTTGCCAGGGTTTCGCTCAGCTGCGCAAGAGTAAGATCGAAACCACACACTCCCCCGCCATCCAGCAGTTCCCGCGCGCATGTCAGTCCGGGCAGACGCGAACTGCTGAAAATATAAGGCGCTGTGAACACGCTTCTTTCAGACTTGAGAGCGGCCTGGTACCAGGGCCGCTTTCTGGGATCGTATCGTATGTCCGAACTCTTGCGTTCGCCGAGTTCCAGCAGGGAACCGTCCAGATAACGCCACTCTTCCTGGAAACCATGTGTCCCGACCAGGCTTATCGTTCGCTCAATATATACGGTCGTATCCGGTGCCAGGTAGTTCGCGCGAAGGTAGGCATTGTCCCGCATGGCTATCAGCTGATGGAAAGCGCCGCTATCGTATCCGACATATACGGACATAAGCACGGGATTGGAGTCCAGGATGGCCTTCATCGGCGTGAGGTCCTGATGAAAAAGCGTAGGCATGTCCAATGGAGATGCCGCTTCAAAGGCGGGTGCGGCCGTATCCGCGAGTATTGTGATGGACTTCAGGACAATATCCACCTGAGCCGTTGTTTTTGCGGATATTTCCTTGAAAAGCGCTCTGGCTGAATCAATCGCCACGGTGTTCGACTCGTAATGTACGATCGAAAGAACAGCTGTTACCAGAATAGCTGCCGTGATCAAAATGATCCATGAAAATAGCGAGGTAAGGGAAATTAAAAAATGATGGCGTTTTTTCATCTGCTCTCCAGCCTACAATCTTAGCTCCAGGAAACTGATAGCTCAGTTGTCCCCCCCAAAGCCAAGAACAGATTTTTGTAAAGATTTTCGTTTTGAACTACGTCCTGCTGTCCCCTCCGAATCAAAACGGCAGATCTATTTTTTCACTGCAAAAACAAATTTGTCAAAACCTTTTTTGAAGCTCCCTATTTCGTGTGTCAGATAACAGTTCCGATAAAATTGCTCAATGAAGCACGCCTGGCACATAGTATTCAAAAGATCCTATACAAAATACTGCTGTTCAAAAAATACAAGTACGTAACCACTGAAAAACAAAAAACAAAATATTTTTTTGCATTGCAAAAAAAAGCAGCAAAGTAGCGTTTGCAACGCCACTTGCACATCCATCTATAGAAATTGTGATTTCTTTACATCATTTTCAACAAAATTAAGAATCCCAAATCAAGCTACAGCTTAAATCGAGATTCATTATTTTTCGAATGCAGATGCGACAGGAGACGGCTTCTCACTATCCGTCAAAGGGAAGGAAGAGATGATTTTACAGCTCGTTCCAGCTGCAACCTTCGGGAATCGCCCACTTTCCCCGCCGTGTGGGGGTCTTGAGCGCCTCCTCGAGCAGGAGAGAAAAAGTTTCGCGGGGAACCTCCTGAGCGCCGAAATTGAGCATGTGCGGAGTGGTCTGCTGGCAATCCACAAAGGTGAACCCCCAGGATTTGAGAATCTTTACCAGCGTCACAAAGCCAACCTTGGATGCGCTTGATTCCTTGAAAAACATGGATTCTCCAAAAAAAGCGGATCCAAGCGATACCCCGTACAATCCGCCGGCCAAAGAGATCCGTCTGCCTTTGCCGGTGTCAATTTCGCGCCAGACCTCCACTGAGTGGGCAAAACCCGCGGAGTGCAGGTCCAGGTAAGCGCGCATCATTTCATCCACCAGCCAGGTTCCGTCGCCCTGAGGCCGGGGCGACCTGGCGCATTCGTGAATGACGCGGCCAAAGGCCCGGTCAAACGTGACGCGGTATTGACCGCTATTAAGCGTACGGCGCAAACTTTTTGCGACGTGCAGGTCTTTAATTTTCAGGATGCAGCGGGGATCGGGCGACCACCAGAGGATGGGCGTATCTTCACTGTACCAGGGAAAAATCCCTAATTCATAGGCAGCGATGAGCCGATTCTGGCGCAGATCGCCCCCCACGGCAAGCAGGCCGTCGGGTTCGGCGTCACAGGGGTCGGGAAAAAGAATGCAATCTTCGGGTAATAAATAGACTGTCATTGCCGCATAAGGTTGTACCGCATCAAATAACGCCGGCCCATAAAGGGCCGGCGTTCATATCTCAGGCATCGGCTGTTGCGTAATTTTCGTTAAACGTAAACAGCAACGGCGGCGTATTGGAACTAGCGGACGCTGATTCGTCTTCCGCGTCCTCATAGTCGGGATTGATATCGATTATGGCCTCTCCGCCCTTTTGCAGACAGCCGAAAAGAACTTCGTTGGCCAGTTTGTCCTTGATATGCACTTGGATCAAACGTCCGAGCGGCCGTGCGCCGAAGTGGACGTCGTATCCCTTTTCCGCCAGCCAGGCGCGGGCATCTTCCTTCAAGTCGATGGAGACCTTACGCTCTTTGAGCTGTATTTCAAGTTCGCCAATGAACTTGTCCACGATCCGCTCCATGATGTCCGATGTCAGCGGCTTGAAGCCGATGATGCCATCAAGGCGGTTGCGGAACTCCGGAGTAAACAGCTTCTCCAGGGCTTCTTTGCCGCGGAAGGTTTTATCGTCCGAGGCCTTATGGTGAAAGCCCATGCTGTTGGCCGACATTTCGCGCGCCCCCGCGTTGGTGGTCATCAACAGGATGACGTGCCGGAAATCAGCCTTGCGGCCGTTGTTGTCGGTCAATGTGGCGTAATCCATGACCTGCAGCAGAATATTGAACAGATCGGGATGCGCTTTTTCAATTTCATCCAGCAAAAGCACCGTGTAAGGATTTTTCCGGATGGAATCTGTAAGCAATCCGCCCTGATCGAACCCGATGTATCCGGGAGGCGCTCCAATCAGACGCGCCACGGAATGTTTTTCCATGTATTCGCTCATATCGAAGCGAAGGAATTCGATTCCGAGTGACGCGGCAAGCTGGCGGGCCAGCTCGGTCTTACCCACGCCGGTGGGGCCGTAGAGCAAAAAAGACCCTGTCGGCCGGTTGGGATGCCGCAGTCCGGCGCGAGAGCGGATAATGGCCTTGTCCAAAGCCTCGATGGCCGCATCCTGTCCGAAAACCCGCTTCTTGAGCTCGTCCTCGAGATTCAGCAGCAGATTCTTATCCGTAGCGGAAACCGTGCTGGAAGGAATCTTGGCCATTCTGGCAATGACCCGTTCGATATCCTTGGCGGTCACGGAGGGGACATTTTCCCCTTTATTGGGTTTGAGCTTATACACCGCCCCGGCTTCGTCTATGACATCGATGGCCTTGTCCGGGAGATAGCGGTCATTGAGATGTCGCGAGGAAAGCGTCACCGCGGCCTTGATTGCAGGACGCGTATAATGCACGCCATGGTGTTCCTCGTAATATCCCTGCAGCCCCTTGAGAATCTCGACACACTCGTCCTCGCTCGGTTCGGCGATTTCAATCTTCTGAAAACGCCGGGACAAGGCGCGGTCTTTCTCAAAGTGATTTTTGTATTCCTCGTAGGTGGTGGATCCAATACAGCGTACGGCCCCGGAAGCCAGCACCGGCTTGAGGATGTTGGATGCGTCGAGAGTACCTCCACTGGTGGCTCCAGCGCCCACAATCGTGTGAATTTCATCAATAAACAGAATTGCTTCAGGAATCTTTTGCAATTCAGCTATGACACCTTTCATCCGGACTTCGAAATCACCGCGATACTTCGTACCGGCCAGCAATGCACCCATGTCCAGCGCGAAAATACGGGCTTCCGTAAACGCAGGAGGCACCTCGCCTTTGGCGATCTTTAAAGCCAGGCCTTCGGCCATGGCGGTTTTTCCCACACCCGGATCACCCACAAAAAGCGGGTTGTTTTTCCGTCTGCGCGCCAGAATCTGAACAATGCGTTCGAGTTCCCCCGCACGACCGATCAACGGGTCGATGGTCCCTTCCTTGGCCTGCTCAACCAGATCAACAGTAAACTGATCCAGCTGGCTGTTGTTCTTTTTACCTGTTTTGACGTTTTCCTTTTTTCTCTCTCCTGGAGTCAGCGGCTGTTCGTCCGCCCACTCCGCCTCTTTTGGCATCCCATGGGAAATGTACTCCAGGATATCCAACCTGGCGACCCCGTGGGATTTGAGAAAATAGACGGCGTAGGAGTCATCCTCGTCAAACAAGGCAGCCAATACGTCGCCGACCTCAACCTTGCTTTTTCCCGAAGATTGCATCTGCAAAATCGCACGTTGCAAAACACGCTGCACACCAAGCGTCTGAACCACTTCTGTGGACGAATTATCGGCAATCGCCTCCATGTGGTCCACAAAAAAGCGTTCAAGCTGTTGCTCGAGTTTTTCCACATCGGCGCCGCAGTTTGCGAGAATATCCTTGCCCGTCTCCTCACGCACCAGCGCGTACAACAGGTGTTCGAGCGTCAGATATTCGTGGTTCCTGCGACGGACCGCACGAACGGCTTCGGAAAGCACGCTTTCAAGACGTTTACTCAGCATTTAAACCTCTTCCATGCTGCTTTTCAAGGGATATCCCTCACGACGCGCCAGGGTATGAACCATGTTCACTTTGGTCTCTGCTATTTCTCCGGGATAAATACCGCATACGCCGGAGCCTTTCTCGTGGACCGAAAGCATGATGTTCATGGCCTCTGACTCGTCTTTATTGAAAACTATTTTCAAAATACGCACCACAAATTCCATGGTCGTATAGTCATCGTTGTGCAACAGCACTTTAAACAACGGGGGTTCCGTTAGTTCATCTTTAAGACTGGTGTCCCACTCCAGCCCCGGCCTGTTATCGGAACTGCTCATAGCACCTCACATTAAAAGCATCTTCCTGGGTTACGCTTTGATAATAAGTTTAATCATCTGGTTTGTCGAGAGGTCAACTGCGATTGCTCATGGCAGCGGCCCTTTTCCCGGCGAATAACGCGAACCGTAAAACAATTATTTCAAAAGATAACAGCCGATCAGCTCAAATTTACAAATTTGTAAAGTTTACTTTTTTTCAAAAATTCCTCCTGTTTTTCTCTGTGTTCCGGGTCCTTTTTGCAAGCTAATGAGAAAAAACAGTCGCTTTGATCTTCAACTTTTGGCTCAAAGGGTTGGTTGCATCACATTCAAAGAGGGGCTATGTGTTTTACGCAAAGCGACAGGTACCAGCACTATTGTGACCCTTAACCAGCGAGAAGTGCGTTGTATAAAATCTTTTTTCTTTGTCTCGCGGGCGCGTTAGGCAGCCTCTGCAGATACAGTGCGTCCGGTTTGGTTCATCGGCTCGTCAATACGTCGTTTCCATTGGGCACTTTCATAGTCAATTGCGTCGGCTGCTTTTGTTTCGGGCTCATCTGGGGTATTCTTGAAGACAGATTCGGACCCCAATACCGAACGGTCGTGCTCACCGGGTTCATGGGAGCTTTTACGACATTTTCAACCTACATGTTCGAAAGCGCTTCTCTGCTGCAGGATTCGCAATGGATGGCTGCGCTGTTGAACATGCTCGGACAAAATGTCATCGGCATGATCCTGGTAATTGGCGGTTTGTTTTTAGGCAGACTAATCTGAGTGTTATCTTAGTAAATAAGGAGTGCGACAATGACTCTTCCGGATGAAGCCCAACGCCTGCGTATTTATATCGGCACCGCGGACCATACACACGGCAAACCCACCTATGAGCTTATCGTGGAAGAAGCCCGAAAACGAGGCATGGCCGGAGCCACGGTCACGCGCGGAATTTGCGGATTCGGCGCCCACAGTCTCGTACATACGAGCAAAATACTGCGCCTTTCCGAGGATTTGCCCCTTCTGGTGGAGCTTGTAGACTCTGCCGACAATATTAATACATTCCGCACGTTTCTGGAAGAAACCCTCAACGGCGGCATGGTGACTGTCGAGCCGGTTTCCGTATTGTACTATAAGGGCAAAGAAACCCGGTAACGCCTCCGTTTATGACCCGCCCAGCCGTACAACGGCCCCTGCAATGGCTTCGAGAGGCATGACTTTGTCCACACCGCCCAATTTGATTGCTTCCTGGGGCATGCCAAAAACCACGGAAGTCGCTTCATCCTGGGCAATCGTATAGGCCCCGGCTTCATGCATCTCCTGCATGCCTTTGGCTCCGTCGTCCCCCATACCGGTCATGATAACGCCGAGGGCGTTCTTTCCTGCGTAGCGCGCTGCCGAACGGAACAGCACGTCGACTGAAGGCCGATGACGTCTGACCAGCGGACCGTCTTTCACTTCCACATAATACCGCGCACCGCTACGTTTGAGCAGCATATGCTTATTGCCCGGAGCGATAAGCGCCTGGCCGCGTAACATCGTATCGTTATCTTTGGCTTCCTTGACCGTGATACGGCAAATCCCGTTGAGCCGCTGGGAAAAAGCCGCGGTAAACCGTTCGGGCATATGCTGCACAATGGCAATGGCCGGACAATCCTGGGGCAATGCCTCCAGAAAAACACGCAAGGCTTCGGTACCGCCGGTGGAAGCTCCCACCGCAATAACCTTGTCAGTGGTTTCAGCCATGGCCATGGACGTGGTGGCTTTGGGAATCACAGCGTCGGCGCTCAGTTTCGGAGCAACCTTGATGGCTTTCGCCGCAGGTCTGAGCTGCCGCAACTGCGCTTTGGCAGCGGCTTTAACTGCGTCGCAGATTTTGATTTTCGACTCTTCCAAAAATTGTTTGGTTCCGATTTTCGGCTTGAGAATGATATCGATAGCACCATATTCCAGGGCCTTAAGAGTGGTTTCAGCACCACTTTCCGTAAGGGTGGAGCAAATAACCACGGGAATGGGATGCTGAGTCATCAGTTTACGCAAGAAAGTAATGCCATCCATACGCGGCATTTCAACATCCAGCGTAATGACATCTGGAACGATGCTCTCTAATCGTTTGGCTGCAACAAAAGGGTCTGATGCCGTTCCAATAACCTCTATAGCAGGATCCGAAGATAAAATATCGGACAAGGTCTGCCTGACCATAGCGGAATCATCGACAACAAGTACTTTGATCTTTCCGGCCATAACTGTTCTTTCTCCCGGATTACAGGACGAATTTATAGTATTTTACTAAGTATTGCATGCAGATCAAGAAAAATCAATGCAAAGTGTAAACTGTGGGAGCAACTGGCCGTAGCGGCAGGTCCATCCCCGCCAGGCTTTCGGAATGTCCGATGAAGAGATGGCCTCCGGGCATCAAGGCCTTGCAAAACTTTTTGAGTAATCTTTCCTGAGTGATACGGTCGAAGTAGATAATCACATTGCGACAAAAAATAATGTCCAGCTCATTGGCAAAGCCCAAATCTCCCATCAGATTAAGCCGGTTGAACAACACGCGTTTACGTATCTCCGCAGAAACACGAACCAGTTCGGGATCCTTGGTTCCACGGAGAAAATACTTGTGCAGGATGTATTGCGGCACACTCTCAATCACTTTTTTCGAGTAGATTCCACGCCTGGCAGCAGCCAATACTGAATTTGAAATATCGGTAGCCAGGATGGAATAATCAAATTCGCTATGGTGTTCCTGAAACTCAGTAAAAGTTATAGCCAGCGAATACGGCTCCATCCCCAGAGAACACCCGGCGCTCCATAAACGGAGCGGCTGTCCGGGCCTGGCTTGCTGCAACCAGGAAGGCAGCAAACTTCTCTTTAAAAATTCGAAATGGTTGGGTTCCCTGAAAAATTCAGTGGTATTGGTCGTAACAACGTCGATAAGCTCGGGAATTTCGGATTCGCGGCCACGGGGACTAAAAATATACCTGGCATACTCTTCATAGTCGGCCATCCCCAAGGCTTTCAAACGCCGGCGCAACCGTCCTTCCAGCAATAACTTCTTTGCGGGGGGCATTTTTATGCCCACTTCATCATAGATCAGGCTGCTCACGCGCTTGAAAATTGTTTCGCTCATTTTCTCCTTATAGAGCGAACGTTGCATACCTGCATTTTTATTGGATTCCATCAGCCAAGGGTCACATGACGGTCTGTTGTCCGGCATGGCGTACGAGATTTTGGATATCCAGAATCAATGCCATGGTTCCATCCCCTTTTATGGTGGCCCCTGAGATACCCTCGACGTCCTTATATACCTTACCAAGACTCTTGATCACGGTTTGATGTTCGCCAATGACATTATCGACAACAAGCCCGACGCGACCATCCTGTACGCGGACGACAACAACCTGTTCTATTTCAGGCCGCTCTCCAGGCACTTCAAACCAGCTACGCAACGAAATATAGGGAACAATCTCTCCTCGCAAATTGAGTATACGTTCGCGAGTGTCATTTTCATTTTCTCGAATGAGTTCGACACATTCCTCCACCGTTGAAAGAGGTATGACATAATACTCGTTACCGATAACAATCTGCAGACCGTCAATGATGGCCAGGGTCAACGGAAGTTTGACCGTAATGGTCGTGCCCTTACCGTTTTCACTTTCCACATCTATGCTGCCGCGCAGTTCGTCAATGGCCCGTTTGACCACATCCATGCCCACGCCGCGCCCGGAGACATTGGTCACCTGTTTGGCCGTGGAAAAACCAGGATGGAAAATATAGGAAAAAATCTCCTTGTCGGTCAAAGAGACATCCCTGGCAACCAATCCACGCTCAACCGCCTTTTCGAAAATGACTTCCGGATTAATCCCCTTTCCATCATCCATAACCCGGATCAGAACATCTCCTCCCGAATGTTCGGCAGCCAGGTGGATGGTCCCTTTGGAAATCTTGCCCGATTCACGACGGACATCAGGTGGTTCCACACCGTGGTCGATGCTGTTGCGTAGCAGGTGCACCAACGGATCGTTCAAACGTTCGATAACGGTTTTATCGAGTTCGGTTTCCGCTCCGGATGTGGTTAAGTCAATTTCTTTGCCCAGTTCGGCGGACAAATCCCGAACCAGCCGTCTGAATTTACTGAAGGTAGTGCCTATTGGCAGCATCCGGATACCCAGGGTAGAATCTCGGAGTTCATCACTCAAACGTTCGAGTTCTTCCGAAAGGGAGGTCAGCACCGGGTCCTTTACCTCGCCCACAACCTGGCTGATCTGCGCCTGGACGATGACCAGTTCCCCGACGAGATCCACAAGGTAATCCAATTTATCGGCAGCAACCCTGATGCTGGAAACAACTTCCGGAGCCTTTTGCTTGGCGTGCTTTTCTTTGATGTCCCTGACCGCCTGCTGCTCAGCGAGCGCTGATTCGACCTGCTCATCAGAAACAATACCGGCTTCGGTCAGCAGATTTCCCAGAAGTTTTCGCTGTCCCAGCACCAGTTGCAGTTCCGCCCGGTCCACATCACCCCGCTCGACCAGGATCTCTCCGAGCTTTTTATAAAACTCTTCCTCTTCGACATCTTCTTCGTTGGCAATGAACGTCACCGACAATTCGCAGTCGTCCTCTGCGAAAATAAAGACATTTTTGATGTCATCTACAGATTCCCGCGTATTGAGAACAATATCCCACCAAAAGAAGCACATGTCGGTTACAAGATTTTCAAGCCCCGGCAATTCGCTGCTGTGGGGAAAAACATAGGCATTGCCGAGTTCGCACAGTTCTTCCAGCAGGGCCAGCGGATTGGCCCCGGTCAGAAAAAATTCGCGGTGCGGTTTGAAACGGATCCGATAAATCGCATATTCATCCTTAGTTTCAACCTGTTGCGGCTCAGGCGCTGCAGCTTGTATAGGAGCGGAAGTGCCTTTCGGCAAAAAGCTGTTCAAGCCGTCCGCAAGTTCACGCGAACGTTCCAGATTGCTGGCTTCGCCGCGTACGGCGCTTTCCAGCAAAGACGCAATATGGTCACGGGATGCGAATATGAGATTAAGCAGAGATTTGCCAAGCTGCAGTTTTCCCCCTCGAACTTCATCGAAGACCGTTTCCACGTGATGCGTAAAGTTCGAGATATCATCAAAGCCGTACATGGCCCCTGAACCCTTAATGGTGTGCATTGCCCGAAAGACCCGATCAACAAGGTCGGAATCTTCAGGATGCTCCTCGAGTTCAAGGAGCGCTACCTCCAGCTCTGATAGCAGATCCTGCGCTTCATCAATAAAAGCATTCTGATGGGGAAGCTCCTGTGACACTCCTCTCTCCATTTCTACGTCTTAGGATACGGTATGCTACCAATTTACCTTGTTACACCTCTCCCAGTATCTGGCGAAAAGGATATTATCTAAGCAACTTATTGACAACGGCAAGGAGCTGATCCGGCTTGAACGGTTTGACGATCCATCCGGTGGCGCCCGCTTGCTTACCTTCCTGCTTTTTGGATGCCTGCGATTCCGTGGTGAGCATGACGATCGGGACAAATTTATAAGCAGGATTTTTACGAACGTTTTTAATGAGTTCGATTCCGTCCATATTGGGCATATTCAAATCCGTCACGATAAGATGCACTTCCCCCTGCAATTTTCCCAGCGCATCTTTTCCATCCGAAGCCTCGATGACGGAAAAACCCGCTTTTTTGAGAGTGAAACCTACCATCTGGCGTACACTGGCGGAGTCATCAACAGTCATAATGGTTTTGCCCATTCCAACCTCCGGAGCAAGGTTTTATCGACAAATAAAATATCACTTAAGGCGTAAGACGATATTAGCCTAATTGATCCAATTCGGTCTACGGCGGAGCCGTATTTGCTGCTGCATGTGAAAATATTATTCTTGTCTAAACTGATCAATAAGAGAATACATGAAAAACGAAACAACACAAAGGTTGTTTACGAACTTTGATTAAAAGAGGTCGACATTGTCCCAAACTTCAACCTCTTCAGCATCCTGCGAACTTTGTTTCCCCCCGCTGTCACTTACCAGAGCGGACTTATGAATCATACGCTCTTCTTCCATTGTGTACCGTTCGAGCAACTTTTTCAGCCGGTCCGGTCTGTTGGCATCCAGCTCAGTGGGAACGATTTCCCGTGCTGTGGTATTCAGTTCGGCCAGTCCTTCCCGAGGCGGTTGGAGTTCCCTTTTCACCTGATGATGAAAAACTATTTGTCCGTTCAATGCAATAATTTCTTTTTCCAGTCGTTCCGAACGGTGCGCCAGATCTTCCGATTTTGACAAAACCTGCTCGTCAAGTTGCTTGACTTCACTCATGGTTCCCACCAGTTCGGCAACCATGGCGTCCAGTTGGGTCGTATCCATAAACGTTTCGGCATTTTTCTTCAGCGTATCCGCCGCCTGGCCTATGGTCTGCAACACACTGGAAATAGCATCCGTCACCGCCCGGGCGTCCACGGAAAGCTTCTGCACCGCCTGAGCGAGCACTCCCAGCGCTTTTCCCTTGTCGCCCGTGTGTGCCGCCTTGATGCTGGCATTCAAAGCGATCAATTCAATTTCCGCTCCCACCTCTTCAATATCGGCCAGAAAGCTTCCGATCTCTGTGACGGTATTGGCGACCGAACTCATGACCAGACCGATCTGTTCCCCCTGTCTGGTGAAATGGCGCATATTATCAACGGCAAGGGTGATATTTTGTTCAATATTCTGCAGCGCCCGCTGATCCCGTCCCTTTCCGGAAATCTGCCCCAGGCTATCCACCATCTGGTTGACGTTCTCGCCAATGGAAACAAGGTTGGTTTTAAGGGTTTCCACAGCCGCGAGAAAGCGTTCGCTCGCATTATCCAGCTGCGAAACCTGCAAATCGCAGACATCCGCGATCCAACCCACTAGCTCCGTATCCTCTTCGGCCGGAGTTGCTTTTTCCTTGTACTCGGTCACCAGCGCGATCATGTCGTCAATGGCTTCTTCGACATGCTCCACCTGTTGCCGGATTATATCATGAAACTGCATGGAGGAAACGATATCACTGATATTGGACGTTGTTTGTTCCGCCTGAACAACGATATCGGAGGAAATAGTCCGCGCCATGTCGGAAAGCGAACGCAACTGGTCCATATTGCTTCCGAGTTTACCCAACACATCGGTAGAGCACTGATTCTGTACCGTATGCAATTCCTCGGTCTTGTTGCGCGCGGATAACGACAGTTCGTAGAGTTCTTTGGATTTATCCAGAATCTGGCCGGAATAGCTGACGATGGTATGGCCCAGGCTTTCCACGTCATCCGCCAGGGTACTGAAACCGCGTCCGTCGGATCCGAGGCGAGCGCTTTCAATCCGCGTAGAAATCCCCAGCATTTGCAAACTGCGTACAATGCGTTTGAATTCCTGCAAATGCTTGTCGAGCATCTCTATTGTTCCCAGAATGCTCGTCAGCTCATCGATATTGCTGCTGCTTGAGGTATGCGAGCAAAGCTCCGTCATGTCGCCAAGTTTTTCATTCAATTCCCTGGCGAAGCCCTCAACTGCCGTATCCTGCGTCAGTTGCGTCAAGGCGTTGGCATCTTCAGAGATATCACCGGCACGAGAAGCGATATCAAGAAGCTGCTCCCCCATCCGCAAAAATTCAGACTCCCGCTGCGTAAGGGATTGTGAAAGTCCTTTACGCAATTTGGGGAACCTGGTGAGACAGGAGTTCAGGAATTCGAATATGCGTTTCGTGCGTTCGGCATCTGTCAGCATGGCAAATACTCGTCTCGAAGTTTACACCGTCATAAGAACAACGCCTATTTTAAAAATTTGATTGTCGCCTTCGCCCTGGTGCTATCCAGCGATTGGATAGATACGGAAATCTTGCCTTTCAGAAAATCAGCCGCCCCCTGCAAGATCCCTTCAAAATAATTGAACAGACCGCGCTCAGACTGATAGGTCATGATCAGGGTATCGCCCTTATCCTCATAGCTGAACTTTGGCGGTTTGATACCGGGGTAATCCTTGGTCAGTTTCTTGTGCATGTCGTCAATACTCAGCAAAAACTCTTTTAAATCCTTCGTCCGGATGTAGCCCGGATACATCCGAGCAAAATGAGGCACCGTATAGTGGCCGAAGGCTTTCATCGATTTCTTGAGAGGTTCCCCGGTCAGATCCTCCAGAGTGCTCGCCATCTGGTGCAATACTTTGTCGGGATAATTGGTGGTGGGTAAAAAGACCGGATTGCCCATCAGCTCGGAAATCTTATCGAACATTTCCTTGCCTTGTGTTTCCTTGATGAAATCCTGCATCAATTTAGGCAGTACGCCGCGCATATTTCCGCTGGATTTCCAGAGTTTGCTGCTGTCCTGAGACGATCCGGTTAAATTAAGCGACAACGTCAGAAGCTCCTGCGAGAGCTTGGCCAGCGCACGCGTGGCTTCGGCGGATTGCTGAGAACCCTCTTCGGCCTCCATGGTAATGTGCGCAATTTCTTCCACATTCTGGTTGATTTCTTCGGCTGCAGCGGACTGTTCCTCCGCCGCGGTGGCTATCTGCGAAACACGCATCACCATGTCGTCGATCTGGGACATGATCTGCTGCAAGGCATTTCCGGCCTGATTGGAAAGATCCGTACTTTCCTGAACCTGGCGTTCGGTTTGTTCCATGGAGTTGATGGCCTCGTGCGAACTGCTCTGGATCGTACGAATGGCCTGCTCCACTTCCTTGGTGGCAGTCATGGTTTTTTCCGCGAGCTTGCGAACTTCATCGGCGACTACGGCAAAGCCACGTCCGGCTTCTCCCGCTCTGGCGGCCTCGATGGCCGCATTCAACGCCAGCAGGTTGGTCTGATCCGCGATATCATTGATCACATTGATGATGCGACCGATCTCTCCGGCCTGCCCGTCCAGTTGGGACAGCACCTGCGCCAGTTCCGCAGCGGATGTGGATACGCTGTTGATTCCCGACACCGCCCGCTCGACCAGATCCACGCCCTCACGTGCGGCGTCTTGCGCCTCTCCCGCCACTTCTGATGTGGCCGAGGCGTTTTGCGCCACTTCCAGCACAGTGGCCGTCATCTCTTCCATGGCGGTGGCCACGGAATCCGCCTGTGCTCTCTGACGCTGGGATCCATGGGCCAGTTCATCCGCAGAGGCGGACAATTCTTCGGAAGCGGATGCAACCTTCTGCGCCAGATCGCTGATGCCACTGCCGGTGGAAATCAGGTCGCCCTGCAGTTTTTCCAGAGCCTCGAAACGCTGTTGCACGGAACTGATGTCTGTCGCCGCCGCCACAGCCCCAAGACGGTTGTTTTTTGGACCAAAGGAATTCGCCCAGAACAATGCGCTGATTTTGCGCCCTTTGGCTTCCAAATTGATCTCAATATGATTCCTATCGGTTCCGCCAAGAGCCGCATCAAAAGCCGCGGCCGCGTTGCCGGAAAAAATCCGGTTTCCGGTCTCGCCGGTCAGCTGATCGGAGCTGCGGCCCAACAATGCCCCCATGGCGTCATTGGCCAGGACTATTTTTCCCGTGGCATCTGCAACCACAAGCGGTACGCCCAGGTGCATAAGCGCCGAACGCCATAAGGATTCGGCATCCCGGCCTTGTTCCAATAGAGTTGCGAGCTGTCTGGCCGCGGGATCCTCTCCGGCAAGAGAAGACAGTTTCGCAGTGGATTTCTTGCGCATGGCCTCTTCAAAGACGGCTTGCAAAGGACCATCCGTTTTTTTCAACAAAGCGATCATAACCGAGGTCAAAACCAACCCGATGACCACGGCGGCGATGGCAGCCCACCAGGCTCCAACCGCAAATGCGGCAACAGGAAGCAAGCTGATGACCACGCCAATTCCCCAAAGACTCCCGTATCCCCGTAAGATCTTGTTTTCCGCCATCTCTCACCCCAGCAAGAATTATTTAACCTTCTCCAGTAGAAGCATTAGGCCATATTTACACAACATAACAAAATATTACGCTTGCGTATAGCATTTAGGAAAAGACTATTTACGTCAATGCCTTTTTCCGACTTTTGTCATTTTTTCATACAGAAAAGTTAGGGTAAACGCTATCCAGACTTTCCAAACAAGGCGCTTTGAAGCTCCTGCAGTGTTTCCACACCCGAACCGCCTGCAACACGCGGACAGATTATCGGATCGTACCCCAACCGCTTCGCCTGGCTGATCCGCAGGTCATGGCCGTCCACCGGACGAATCTGGCCGTTGAGGTCCACCTCACCCCAAAAAACACTGCGTTCCGGCAGCGGAATGTCATAGAGAGACGACAGAACCGCTGCAGTCAAACCGAGATCCAGTCCGGGATCCTGCATCCGCAGCCCGCCGCCGATTTTGGCGTATATGTCCACCTGTCCCATATTCAGTTGCAAACGCTTTTCCATGACGGCCAAGAGCAGATGCAGCCTGTTGACGTCGAAGCCCAATCCGGCCCGGCGCGGAATGGCCAGAAAACTCCTGCTCACAAGAGCCTGAGTTTCCACAAGAAAAGGCCGCCGTCCATCAACAGCCATCACCAGGGCAGCCCCTGAAAGAGTCGGATTGCGGGCATCGATGAACAAAGTCGACGGATCTTCCACGGGCCGCATGCCCTGCGCCCCCATCTCGAAAACCAGCAACTCCTGCGCAGGCCCGAAGCGGTTCTTCAAAACGCGCAACAGGCGGTAAGGCTGGTGTCCTTCGCCTTCAAGAGACAATACCGTATCCACCATATGTTCCAAAAGCTTGGGACCGGCGATGTGACCGTCTTTGGTCACATGTCCCACCAAAAGCAAGGCGATTCCCCTGGATTTGGCCATTTCAACCAGTTCCGCGGCCACGGCCCGGACCTGGCTGACGCTGCCCGGCAAACCATCCGTCCGCGCCGAGGTCAAGGTCTGGACAGAGTCCACAATCAGCAGCACGGGCTGCTCTTCTTCCATAGCAAGCATAACGTCTTCCACACGTGACGTGGCAATGGCCCGTACTTCCGGGGATAGCACCCCGAGTCGTTCTGCGCGGCTTTTGATTTGCTGCAGGGATTCCTCTCCCGAGCAATACCAGACGGGCTCGCCCTGGGCTCCCAGGTTTCCGGCAAGCTGCAACAACAACGTTGACTTGCCGACTCCGGGCGCACCGCCAAGCAATACGGCGCCACCTGCCTGCAGGCCGGTGCCGAAAATCCGGTCCAGCCCGGGGATATTCGTGGCATGAGTCTGATAGGGTTCTATTTCCAGAGAACTGAGAGATACGGGTTTGGACGCTTCAGCGGACAGGCCGGACACCATCCGACCCGGCTTGGTTTTGACGCGTTGCTCCAGGGTGTTCCAGCTTTTACAGCGTGGGCACTGCCCGTGCCATTGCAGCGACACGGCGCCACATTCGGAACAAACGTATTCGGGCTTGTTGCGCAAGAAAAGCCTCCGGGGGGGTACGCCCACCGCAGGCGGGCGGAGTTATTTTTTAGGCGGGTCTTTGGCTTCCACCACTTGTACGCCAAATTCTTCTACAGTATCCGGCGGGTTGGGAAAGACAACCACAAACTGCACATCTCCACCGGAAGGAATATTGGTATTCGCCGTGAGAATGCCCACTTTATTGCTGATGACAGATTCCAGCTCTTTTTCCCGCAGGGTTTCAAGCTGGTACAGAGAAACGGTATTGCCGCAGTACTGCCGCTTCGAAACGACTATCACACCGTTCTTGTCAAACAGATTCGCTTCGATCTTGATGAGTTCTTTCGGGGTGGTGAAATTATTGATCACCTTGCCCTGAATAACGAACAGTTTGCCGCTGTGTTCGTTATCAACATAATATTGTCTGACATCCTGCAAGGAAAAATTCTTGATCTGGTCAGTGGTGAAAACCTCTTCAGGCTTTGCCTCTTCCTTGGCCGAGGAGAGAAAATCCAGCGGCACGAAGAAATAAACGGCTGCCCCTGCGAGTACCAGAAACAACAGCACGACGCTGCTTATGGTAATCGCTTTTTTGGAAGAACCGGATTTTGCTTTTTTTCTTCCCTTTTTTCGCTTTTTGGATTTTTTCCCATCAATATCGAAGGACAGGTCTGAATCCCCTTCCAGATTGAATTCGTCAGCTACGGACGAATCTTCTGCTCCGTCCATTTCAAATAGGGACTCGCCTTTCTTACCCTTTTCAACCGTATCATCATTGAACGAATCCTCGAGCATGGACATATCGACGTCAGCCTTGCCGTCGGACCGTGGCTCAGGAGCGGGTTCAGGCGCACGAGGCGGAGCCTGTTCAACCACGTGATCAGGGGAAAGTTCAAATACTTCCTTGCAGACGGTGCAACGCACCTTTCCGACTTTCTTGAACTTGTCGTCAGGAAAGTTATATTTGGTGGCACAGTTCGGACATTGTATCAGCATATTCGCACCCGTCTCCGGTGGCAGCTAATGTGCATCAGCGCATCTCTTATGAGGAAGCATTTGCAAGACTTTATCTAGATCTTTTCTTGTCTGTGGTCATATCCTGAAATGACGATGAAATCAATCATACATCCGGCAAAAATTATCCCTGCAGCAGAAAAAATTATAATTCCATGAGCATTGCGATTTCATCGCAATCAGGAAACTTGGGACAATGGATGCAATCCGTCCAGATTTTTTGCGGCAGAATATTTTTGTCCACATCCTTGAATCCCACTTTGGAAAAAAAAGCAGGCGTGGTCGTCAGGGTAAAAATGCGGTAAATACCCAGGGTCAGAGCCTCACTCAGGCAAGCTTCCACCAGCCGTTTGCCCCAGCCCTGACTGTGCATTTCCGGATCAATGGCCAGGGAGCGGATCTCGGCCCAATCTTCCCAGACGATGGAAAGTGCGCAGCACCCTTTGATTTCGCCTTGTTCCAACGGAGAAACCACGAACAACTCACGCAAGCGGCTGTATAATTCGTTGTACGAACGCGCCAGCAACAGCCCCTGGTTGCCAAAATACGTCAACAACCCGTGAATTTTTTTTACATCATCAACTCTTGCCTTGCGGATATAATACATGCTCATTGATTACCCTGTGCCGCGGCCTGTTGCGGAGATGCTGTCATCTGATCGGTATTGCCGGCCGTATCACCATCCGCCACCAGCTTGTCCAACACCTGTTTGAGTTGCTCCGGGGCAACAAAACCGCTGTGGTCCACCACCAGAGATCCCTTCTGGTCATACACCAGCATTTTGGGGAGCGAACTTACCTGAAAAATCTGTGCGACCTGAGCATCGGCATGATATACGGTATAATTGACCGGCGTTTTTTCCAAATAAGCGCGCAACTGTCCGTAATCCGTATCCATGGAGACCCCGATCATACGAATTTCCTGCTCCGGATACAGCTTGCGCAGGGACATGAGCCCGGGAATTTCCTGCTGGCATGGCACACACCAGGTGGCGAAAAAGTTGATCAGTACGACTTTTCCCTTTGACTCGTTAATCTCCCTGAAAAGTTTCATATAACCGATAGTAGGAGGCGGACCCGCCTGCACAGATTGCGCATAGTCCGTTGCAATCAACAGCATAAAACAAATCAGTATAAATAACAGCTTACGCATGTTCTGCCTCATCCTAATTTTGGAGCAATTTTTTTGCCTGACGTACGGCATCCACGGCATCTGCCGCATATCCATCCGCCCCGATTGATTTCGCATAGGATTCTGTCACGACCGCGCCGCCAATCATAATCTTGGTTTTCAGCTCGCGGTCGCGCACCATCTTTATGGTTTCTTCCATTTTTACCATCGTGGTGGTCATCAAAGCGGACAAACCAATCAGTACGGCGTTCTTTTCCTCAGCCGTACGGACAATGATGTCCGCGGCCACATCTTTGCCCAGGTCTACCACTTCAAACCCATGGTTACGCATCATGAGAATCACGATGTTCTTGCCAATGTCGTGAATATCTCCTTCCACAGTGGCCATGATGACCACGGGTTTATGCACCTGTGCGGCATCTTCTTCCATGAGCGGCTTGAGCATGCCGAAGGCAAGCTGCATGGTCTCAGCGCTCAACAGTAATTGAGGAAGATAATATTCTTTTTTCTCGTACTTTTCACCCACCTGTGTGATGCCTGGGATCAGAAAATCATTCACGATTTCAAAAGGCGACACGCCTTTCGCCAGATACTCTTTTACCAACTCGGGCATCCGGTCCTTCTCTCCGGCAATCACGGCGGATTTAATATCCGTTACCTGGGCCCCTTTTGCGCTGTTGCCGCCGGTCGCAACGCCGCCGGACTGTCCGCCGCTATTCCAGCCGCTATACCCCGCAATAAAAGAAGCAGCCTGCGGATCTCTGCCAAGCAGAGCCTCCGAAGCGGCCAGAGCTTCCTGAACCCGTACGGAGGACGGGTTGGCAATGCATCCGCTCATACCGTTGGCAATGCCCATGGTAAGAAAGGTGCTGTTCAACAGCTCGCGCGCAGGCAAGCCGAAAGAAATGTTGGAAAGTCCGCATACGGTCGGCAATCCGAGCGTCTGCGAACAGTAGCGGATGGTCTCCAGGCAATGCCTGGCGGCTTCGGGTTTGGAGGAGACGGCAAGAGCCAGAATGTCTACTATCATCAGCCGCTTGGGAATACCCATGGCCAAAGCCTGCTCATAGAGGCGCTCTATGATCGTGATTTTTTCCGCAGCCGTCACGGGCAGTTTGCTTCCCTCGATGGCCAGGAGGATAAAAGGCGCTCCATAGAGCTTGCATAACGGCCCCAAATTCTCCATACGCCCTTTTTCACCGCTGATGGAGTTTACAAGAGGCGAGCCCGGATAGCTGTTCAAAGCCACGGAGATGGCCTCCGGGTTGGCGGAATCGAGCGTCAGAGGCAGGGGAAACTGTTCCACCAGACGTTCGACCAGTACGGGAAGCAAAGCGGGTTCATCCACCATGGGTGCACCCACATTGACATCAAGCACAGGAGCTCCGGCCTCTATCTGCTCCTTGGCCAGACGCAAGGCCTCGCTTAACTGGCCGGCCTGAAGCTCGGCAGTAAGCTTTTTCTTGCCGGTCGGATTGATCCGCTCGCCAATGCAGCGACAGGGGGATCCGGGAGTAAACGTCACGGACTGCATCCGCGAGGTGATCACCAGTCCGTCAGGTTCGGCAGGTTGCAGTTCGCGGGCCTGGAGCGGCGCAACAGCCTTGGCCAGTGCGGAGATATGCTCCGGCGTGGTGCCGCAACAGCCGCCAACGCCCTTGGCTCCCATTTCAACAAGCGTGAGCATTTTTTCCGCGAACACATCCGGAGTCATGGGAAATACGGTCTGCCCGTCCCGCAGCTCCGGCAACCCCGCGTTGGGATACAACAGCAACGGTGTACGCAGCCGGGGCAGCATTTCCCGGACCAGGGGCACGAATTCATCGGGTCCGCTGCTGCAGTTGATGGAAATCATGTCCACGCCCATGTTCTGCATGGTATCGACAAAAGTAAGCGGGGGCGTACCGGTAAGGCTGCTGCCTCCGTCAAAAGTCATGGAAGCGATCACAGGCAAATCGCAGCATTCGTGCGCAGCCACCACAGCGGCTCTGACCTCGGCGAGATCAAAATGCGTTTCAGCAATGATGACATCGGCGCCGCCCTTGGCCAGACCTTTTATCTGGGCCTTGAACGCTTCCACAAGCTCCCTGAAGGTCAATTCCCCCAAGGGCTTGACGAACTTTCCCGTGGGCCCCACACCGCCGGCCACCCAGGCGCGGTCGCCGGCCGCTTCCCTGGCCACGGCCGCCATGCGGCAGTTCAAATCTTCCACATCGACTCCGGGTCCCAATTTGAAACCCGTACCGCCGAAGGTATTGGTGGTGATGACCATGGAGCCTGCCTGAAGATAGGCATCGTGGACGGTCTTCAATGCATCCGGACGAGACAGGGCGAACAGCTCCGGAGATATTCCGCTTGGCATTCCCATGCCTTGCAGAAGAGTCCCCATGCCGCCGTCGAAAACAAGTATCCGGTTATTGTTGATCGCCTGTCGAAAATCTGTCATTGTAGACTCCATGCTAAAGGATTCCGTAACTGGCACTCTGCCCAAAAAATGCTGACTTACTGAAATTCATTGAAAACGACAAATAAAAAAACTATAGTAACTATTTTTAGCTTAGTTTCAATAAATATAACCATGTAAGGCTACGACAATAACCCCGAGCCATCAATAAAGATATTTATGAACGTACCCAATAAAAAAAACAGCCGTGAATCCGAACCCGATCCTGCTTCCGAACGGAAGGATGACGACATTGAGCCTTCCGAAATCGCAGTAGATGAGGACATGGAAGACGACCTGGAAGAAGATAAAGGCGAAGAAAACGCACCTCTGGTTCTGGCACCCGCAAAAATGCGGCCGGAAGCCCAGGACTCGCTCAGGTTGTACCTCAGGGAAATCAGTAAATTTCCCTTGCTCAAGCCGGATGAGGAGTTCGAATTGGCACGCCGCGTCCAATTGAGCAACGATGAAGAAGCTGCATTCCGGCTTGTGTCCTCCCATCTGCGCCTTGTGGTCAAAATCGCCATGGATTTCCAGCGGCGCTGGATGCAGAACGTGTTGGATCTTATTCAGGAAGGCAACGTCGGACTGATGCGAGCCGTCCAGAAATTCGACCCGGAAAAAGGTATCAAATTTTCCTATTACGCCTCGTTTTGGATCAAAGCCTACATCCTTAAATTTATAATGGATAACTGGCGAATGGTCAAAATCGGCACGACCCAGGCACAACGCAAGCTTTTTTACAATCTGAACAAGGAACGCCAACGCCTCCAGTCCCTGGGCTTCGATGCCGACTCGAGCGCCATTTCCAAAAGCCTCAATGTCAGTGAGGAGCAGGTGGAGGAAATGGAGCAGCGTATGGGAGGTTCCGACGTTTCTCTCGATCTGACCATCGGCGACGATTCTACGACTACCCGGCTCGATACGCTGCCTGCGTTGGGGCCGGGCATTGAAGAAACTCTGGCCGGAGACGAAATTGCCAAAGTTCTGCAGGAACACCTGGAAACCATTGCACCGAATCTGAATGAAAAGGAGCAGGACATCCTTGAACAGCGCCTGCTTTCGGACAACCCGGCAACACTCAGGGAAATCGGTGAAAAATATGGTATTAGCCGCGAACGCGTCCGCCAACTTGAATCTCGGCTTCTGGGAAAATTGCGAGCCCATCTGACGAAAAACATTGATGACTTTTCCGAAGACTGGATTCAAACTGAAGACTGAGTACAACTTGTTTCCTGTCAAATCTTTCCTTGTTCGCAAAAAGCTTTTATGAGAGAGCAAGTACGGTTGTTTAAAAAGGCGATATGTATGACACGTTCAAGTCTGTTGCTGAAGTTTGCCTTCGTGCTGCTGGTCGTTTCCCTCTCGGCCTGCGGTCTTGTTGGAGGAAAGACAAGTCCTGCGCCCCAAGCCGGCGGTCTTACTGCCGATGCCCAGGATACCTACCATTACCTGCTCCTGGAAGATGCCAGACGCAGCCAGAACAAAACCATAGGCGAATATGCCATAACGCAGCTGCTCGATAGCGCCCCTTCCCCCATGGTCTTTCTGGAAGCCGCCAACTTTCTCTGGCATCAGGGAGAAGTCGAGAAAGCACAGCAGGTTCTCCAGGACGGCATCAAAAAATATCCCAACAACCAGGATATGGAGTTGATGCTGGCACAGCTTTTTCTGGCGGACAAAAATCCGGACAGAGCTGCTGAAGCCATCGAGGCCTACCTCAAAAGTAATCCTGACGACATCATGACCCGCCAGGAACTTGCCGACATTCTGATCCGCAATGAAGAATACGAGCGGGCATACGGCGTTCTCGAACAAATCCCGAACGACAAGCGTACGTCCTCCGTGCTCTTTTACATGTCCAAAGCCTTGGCAGGACTTGGCCAGCGCGAAAAGGCCATCACCCAGCTGCAGGGGTTGCTCGCCAAAGATCCCGACCTTATCGAGGCCTGGGCCGAACTGGCTTACCTTTATGAACTCGAGCAAGACTACGCCGCTGCTGAAAAGGCCTACAACAAAATTCTGAAGATGGGAGAATCCAGCCAGGAACTCTGGCTCAGGCTCATTGATCTCAACCTCAGGCTGAACAGACCGCAAAAGGCCTTTTTATTTACCCAGCAGGGACCTAAAGATCTCAGCTTCATGCTCGGAGCAGGAACGCTTTTCGTTGATCAGGGGTACTACAACTACGCGGAAAAACTTTTTATTCCGCTCCTGAAAAAGAATCCCGAAGCCAAGGAAATCAACTTTTACCTGGCCTTGCTGCATTACAAGGGCAGCAAAGACGCGGCTAAAGCCATCGAACTGCTCCAACGCATACCCCAGTCCAACACCTACTATGACCGTGCGCTCCGATTTCTGGCCCATCTGTATTTTGATTCCGGCCAGCCGAAAAAAGCCCACGCACTGCTGGAAAAAGGCCGGGAACTGTTTCCGGAACAAAAAGAATTTTTAACGCTGGACGCGAATTTTTTCGAAGACGAAAACAACTTCAAGCGGGCTCAGGAACTCCTGGACATTGCCGCAGCCATGTGGCCTGACGATACGGGCATCCGTTTCCAGCAGGGCGCACTGTTGGACAAACGCGGTGAAAAAGCCAAAGCGCTTCAAATGATGGAGCAAATCATCACCGAGGATCCGGATAATGCGGAAGCCCTCAATTACATCGGCTACACGCTGGCGGAGGAAGAACGCGACCTGGATCGCGCCTATGACCTGATCAGCGATGCCCTGGCTTTGAAACCGGACAACGGCTACATCCGCGATTCGCTTGCCTGGCTTTATTATCGCATGGGCAAACTGGACCTGGCCTTCCGCGAAATTAAACAGGCTGTGATCACTGCGGATTCCGACCCGACCATCTGGGAACATTATGGAGATATCGCTGCCAAACTCGGCAACAAACCGGAAGCGCAAAAGGGCTACACCAACGCCCTGAAGTTCGAGGCGAAAGACAAGGATGCCATCCGCAAAAAGCTCCAAGCTCTGTAGCAAACAGGCAAAAGCTCTCCACTATTCTCGGGGGCTGCTTTGCCTGGTACTCTGCGCAACGCTTCCCCTGATGCTCTGGTCCTGCGCCACAATATCCGGTCCCGCACCTGAAACACAGGCGACCGAACAACTGCCACATCCGGACGATGTCTGGAACGCCTTTCGCGGAGCAATGCCTGCGGATCAGGCAACGTCCTTCAACCTCAGCGCTGCCATGCATTATTCCGGCCCCAAAGACAAAGGACGTATCATCATCCAGTTCTGGGGCAACCTGGCTTACCCGCTACGGCTTGATTTACAGACCGGTCTGGGCCAGACGCTTTCCTACTGGCGCGAAGATGCCAACGGTTTCACAGCTTATCTCCCTGACAAGCATTCCGCCTACCTGCACAAAGACGGCCGCCTTGGCATGGCTGCCTTCGGCATCCAGCTTCCGTTCACCCTCAAACAAATGGCCCTGCTGCTGAACGGCGCATGGAGCGAACTGACGCCCGAACACTACACCACCGTACGACCGGTCAAGGACAAAGGCTATCTGTACCACTTCACCGCATTCGACCAGACATACAGCATGATCATCGACCTTACGGGAAAACCGCTCGAAATGCGTACTCCCGGTCCTGAGCCCTGGCACGTCGCCTTCAGCGGCGTAATGGAACTGCCAGGACTGGAAAAGCTGCCTAAAAAAATCACCATGACCCAGACGACAAACCAAAAAGCCGTACTGGTGTTGAAGAAACTCCAGCAGACCCCCCAGCCTTACCCTGAAGACAAACTGGAACTTGAACTCCCCCCGGATACAGATATTTTTTTACTTGAAAACACAAATTAGCCTTGAGACATACTTTTGATGGGAGAATTGCATGCGCCATACCGCCGCACACAGCAATAAAAACAGTAATGACATCGGCCCGCTGCTCAGTGTAGTCTACGGCCTCCAAGTCATGGCGGCCGAAGCCAAATGGCTAATCCTCAGCGCCATCCGTTCCTTTGAAATCAGCCGGCTCAAAAAACGGCTCCAGGAGGAAGAGGCCTTGTTCGGCAGCCTGATTGCCAAATCAATTGAAAACACGGCTTCTGATCCCTCCTCCACCGGCCCGGATGCCGGTTCATGCGAAAGCGCCCAAAGCAAAGTCGCTCTGAAACAAATTGCCTTCATCAAAGAAGAAATAGCTTATCTTCAGCGAGACCGGGAAAACATTCGCCAGGAATTCTACGAACGGCGGAAGAAAAAACTCGGCATCGCTTGATAGTTTTATAATCCCAAGGAAATCAAATGAGCACACAACAAATTGTCATCGCGGCGGACCACGGCGGTTACCAGCTGAAACAACTCATCGTACCTCATATGCAGGAAAAAGGCTGGCAAGTGGAAGATCTGGGAACCCACTCTTCCGCCAGTGTGGATTACCCGGACTACGCGCGCAGGCTCTGCGAATTTGTGACAACCAACAATTGCCTGGGCATCCTCATTTGCGGCACCGGCATCGGCATGTCCATGGCGGCCAACAAATTCCCCGGCATCCGCGCGGCCCTCTGCACCAACGAATATATGGCCAGGTTGACCAGACAGCATAACGACGCCAACGTCCTCTGCCTTGGTGAGCGCGTTCTCGGACAGGATCTAGCCAAAGGCATTGTGGACGCTTTTCTCACCGCCGCATTCGAGGGCGGACGCCACCAGCGCCGGATCGACCTTATCCACTCTCAATGCGGCCGCTAAGACGTACGCACCCTACTCGAGGAGATAGTATCTATGGCAATGGAAGCCCCGCAACAGAATCTTGCTCTTGAAATTCTTCGCGTTACCGAATCCGCGGCTCTTTCCGCCGCGCGCTGGCTGGGCAAGGGTGAAAAAATTCTCGGCGACAAAGCGGCTGTGGACGCCATGCGCCTTTCGTTCAATTCGCTTCAGATTCAAGGCACCGTGATTATCGGTGAAGGGGAAAAAGACGAAGCCCCCATGCTGTTTAACGGCGAAAAACTCGGCACAGGCAACGGACCTGCCGTGGATATCGCCGTGGATCCGGTGGAAGGCACCAATCTCCTGGCTCTCGGGCGCCCCAATGCCATCGCCGTCGTCGGCATGTCACGGGCGGGGAGCATGTTTAATCCCGGCCCCAGCTATTATATGAAAAAACTCGTGGTGCCGGCCGAGGCCAAAGGCGTCGTCGAACTGGACGCCCCGGTCCGGGAAAATCTCAAAAGCATTGCCAGAGCACTGGACAAGGATGTGGACGACCTGGTCGTGTTCGTTCTCGACAAACCGCGACACAAGGAACTCATCCGCGAAATCCGCCAGGCCGGCGCGCGCATTCAGTTGCACACGGACGGGGATGTGGCCGGTTCGCTGATGGCCGTGGACCCGACCTACGATGTCGACGTGATGATGGGCACAGGCGGCACTCCTGAGGGCGTTCTCTCCGCATGCGCCATCCGGGGCGTTGGCGGACGGCTGCTGGCGCGGCTCGATCCGCAATCCGAAGAGGAAAAACAGCGTATCATCGATGCCGGCATCGATCTGAATCAGCCCCTGACCGAAAACATCCTGGTAAATGATGAGGATCCGCTTTTCGCCGCCACAGGTCTTTCCGGCGGCACTTTTCTGAAAGGCGTACGCTATGAAGGCGGCGGCGCGTTTACCCATTCTCTGGTCATTCGAGGCAAGACCGGAACGGTTCGCTATATCGAATCCCGCCACAACTGGGATAAACTCATGAAATTCAGTGCGTTGAGCTACGATTAACCCCTTCACGGTGAGAAAACGGCTGTAGCGGCATGCTTTAAGCCGGCAAACGTATACTATCAGATCTGGTCATTGGAGGTTCCATGGAACCTCTCAGAAAGGCTCTCAGCGACGCAAGGAACTTGGAGCCTTTTTTTCAGTCGGGCTGGGATAACGTCTGACTCGTTCCTGTTAATGCGCTGGTAGTGCGAGAGAAAGAGGAGTGCACGATGGAACTGTTTGTTCCCGGACGCATCTGTTTATTTGGAGAACATTCGGACTGGGCCGGAGGCTACCGCCGTATCAATGGCGAACTGGAACAGGGCCATGCCATTATAACCGGCACCAACCAGGGCTTGTACGCCAGGGTTAAGTCACACCCTTCCAAACTGATTTTCCACAGTTCGCGCAAAGACGGCTCACGCCTGAGCGACCTCGAACTCCCCATGGACCGCGATTTACTGCTGGAAGAAGCCCAGCGCGGCGGGTTCTTCAGCTACGCCGCCGGAGTCGCCTACCAGGTGCTGACGCACTACCGCGTACGGGGGCTGGAGATAGATAATTTCCTTACCGACCTGCCGGTAAAAAAGGGCCTGTCCTCCAGTGCTGCCGCCTGCGTGCTTGTGGCGCGAGCCTTCAACCGGATCTATGACCTGAAAATGACTGTTCGGGGAGAGATGGAGTTCGCCTACCTCGGCGAGATCACCACTCCTTCGCGTTGCGGCCGTATGGACCAGGGCTGCGCCTATGGCGGCAAGCCGGTCATCATGGCCTTTGACGGAGACCGTATAGAGGTCGACGAAATCACCGTGCCCAATGATCTGCATTTTGTGATTGTGGATCTGTGCAAGGGCAAAGATACGCGCGAAATCCTCAAGCGATTGAACAACAGCTACCCTTTTGCAGAAGACGACATCCAGAAAGGCGTCCAACACTACCTCGGCGAATTGAACGCGCGTATTACGCATCAGGCGCTGGAAGCACTGCAGGAAGGCGATGCACGGCGCGTCGGCGAACTGATGCGGGAAGCCCAGGAAGCATTCGATACGTACTGCATCCCGGCCTGCCCGTCGCAGCTGACTGCGCCCGCACTGCACAAGGTGCTTGGTTACGGGCCTGTCCAACCCTTTATTCTCGGCGGAAAAGGCGTGGGATCGCAGGGCGACGGTTCGGCCCAGCTTATTGTCAAGGATGCGGAATCCCAACAAAAAGTCATCGATATCCTTGAGCAGGACCTTGGTGTCCAATGTCTTAAACTGGTTCTCAAGGCCGGAAGGCGTATCCGTAAAGCCCTGATACCGGCTGCCGGATTCGGTACGCGCCTGTATCCGGCGACCAAGAGCATCAAGAAAGAATTTTTCCCCATCCTGGGCAAGGACGGCCGTATGAAACCCGTGATACTGGACATCGTAGAGGAAGCTCTGGGCGCCGGCATCACCGACATCGGCATCATCACCCAGGAACGGGACACCAAACTCTTTGAGGATTTCTTTTACCTGCATCCGCCCATCGAGCATTTCAACAAGCTCTCAAAAGAGAACCAGGAATACAGCTCGCACCTCATCGAAGTGGGACGCCGCGTCACCCTGCTGACCCAGGATCTTCAGGAAGGCTTTGGCCACGCAGTGTACTGCGGCAAGCAATTCGTCAAGGACGAACCCTTTCTGCTGCTGCTCGGAGACCATGTCTATTCGTCGGCTATAGTGGAATCCTGTACGGAACAGCTTTTGAAAATATATGAAAAAACAGGAAAAAGCGTAGTGGGCCTGCGAGTCACCCCCGAAGAAGAAATCCGTCATTACGGTTGCGTCGCGGGCGACTGGCACACGGATAGCGGCCTGAACAACCCGGCCATTCTGGACATTTCGGAATTCGTGGAAAAACCCAGCCGCGAATACGCCAACGAACACCTGCGGGTGCCGACTCTCCAACCCGGTACCTATCTCAGCCTGTTCGGCCTGTATGTGCTGACGCCCCGTGTCTTCACGCTGCTGGCCGAGAGCATTGCCCATAACAAGCGGGAGCTGGGAGAAATCCAGCTGACGCCCACCCTCGACCGCCTGCGCCAGGAAGAAGGCTTTGCCGGCTATGTGGTCAAGGGCGAGCGTTATGACGTGGGCATCCCCAGCACCTACCGCCAAACCATGATTGATTTCGGCAAGTAGCCGGGGAACCCTTCGGATCAGTTAGCGCGTCCGTCCTTCTTCAGATCCTGAATCAGACGTTGCAATTGTGAGGCTTGTCCCATGACGCCGCCGGAGGCATCACTGGTCTGCCTGACGTTTCTGGTGGTTTCCCGAGCTATGGCCTGGATGTTCTCAATGGTTCGGTTAATCTGTTCGAAACTGGCGGATTGCTGCTCCATGGCCGCGGCAATTTCCTGAATGCGCATGGACGACTTCCCCGCGTAGTCGAGGATATCTTCCAGCAGGCCGCCGGAGTTGTTGGTCAGTTCCGAGGCTTTGTTGATGGCCTGCACGGCTTTGTTCATGCCGTTGAGATTTTCCTGGGCTGCCTGTTGAATCGCATTGATCAGTTTATCCACATCGCTGGTTGCCGCCATGGTTTTTTCCGCAAGCTTCCTCACCTCGTCAGCCACCACGGCGAACCCCCGGCCTGCGTCCCCTGCCCTGGCCGCCTCGATGGCGGCGTTAAGAGCCAGCAGGTTGGTCTGATCCGCGATGTCATTGATCATGCTCATGACCTGGCCGATGGCGTTTGTCCGGTCGCCCAGTTTGTTCATGTCCTCGGTGAGTTCTTTGGTCAGCAGTTCGACTGTTTGCATGGCCGCGATGGATTCCTTGACAATCTCGGCGCCTTCATGGACGCGCATCATGGTTTTTTCCGACTCCCCGGCCACTTCGGCGGTATTATGCGCGACATCCACAGCGGCCTCGTTCATCTGTTCCATGGCGACGACAACCTCGGTTACTCCTTCCTGTTGGTGCTCCGCTCCGCTGGAAATGACCTGCACCTGCGAATTGATCTCCTGAGCCGCATGACTGAGAGCGTCAACAGAATCGTCCAGGCGCGAAGCAGCGGCCAGCAATCCTTCGGATCTTGCGCTTTCAGCCATCTCTCGCGCGCTCTCCGCATCCTTGCAAGCCGTGGCTGCGGCCCTGGCCTGCTCTTCCGATTCCCTGCTCTTTTCCTCGATCTGGCGCATGTTTTCACTCATCCGCTCGATCAGGGCGATCAACGCCTGCTGCAGCTGACTGACTTCATCGTCCCCGACAATGTCCACGCTGGAACTCAGATCGCCCGTGGCAATCTGCTTGGCTGCCTTGGTGGCGTCCCGCAGCGGAAGCAGAATGCTGCGCATGATCACAAAACAGATGGGCAGTATGACAAACAGGGTTATCCCGCCGTACAGAAACGTTAAATTCTTAAAATGCGCGGCCAGATGTTCGGCGATGACTCCCGTGATGCGCGTACGTTCCGTTTGAATGTCGTCGATGTAAAGGCCTGTGGCCAGCAACCAGTCGGTGCCGGGAATCATCTCCGCATAGGCGAGCTTGGGGCTGGGATTCTTTTCATTGGGTTTGTTGAACCAATAGGTGACAAAACCGCCCCCTGCCTTGGCTTTGTCGATCAGCTGGCTGATGTAAGGATTTCCCTTGGTATCTTTGGTATCGATACGCAGTTTGCCCTGGAAGTCCTCCCGCAACGGATGGGCGATGTTATACCCTTTGGTATCGTAGATAAAATAGTAGCCCTTTTTACCGTAGCGGACGGGCTTGATTGCCCCTCGCAACGCCTCAACCGCATCCCCTCCCCCGGCTTTGGCATCCGCCACGACTTTTCCAAGATTGCTTGCCAGCGTCTCGATGGCGAATTGCAACCCACGCTGATACCCTTTGTGCATGACCTGCTCGGTCTCGGAAAGGGCCTGATCCTGCACGAGATCAACGCTGTAAATGAATCCGGCCACTAAAGCGCAGCAAAAAACGACAAAAAGGCCGAGCAAAACCAGTATCCTGGTTTTGATGGTTATTTTACGCAAGAAATTCATAAATCCCCCCGATGCAGCTATCTGCTCCCTGATTATAATTTATTACATTTATTACAACTTGCCTATCAAAATAAAATCATTATTCACCATACAACACACGCAATTGCCTATATTGTGAAATTTTGCCCAACCAGTTAGTTCCTTTTCGACAAACTGTCCATCCCCTCCATAAAAACTTCCACTCCTCATTGCCTTTCCAGAATCTCTGGGTTCAACAATCACGAATCATTATTCTTTTAGTAACATTTGGATTTACATAACAACAGAGGAAAACCCAAAAATAAAACTATGAATTTCATCACAATTCATAATGTCTGATCTATATCACGATCATAATGGGATTTTTTGCAAATCTGTTTGTTGCTGGAAAATAGATAATTCCCTTAAAAAATAATAAAAAAAATCTTCAATTATTTTGTTATGTAAGGAATACCCTAAGCGCAGTAAGGTATACCAGGAATGATACGGGCAGAATGCAGTCCCAAACATTTGAGTTACAGTTCGCAATGTGATTTCAACATGGAAGCAAACATCTGGCTTGTTTTCAAACCGTTGGACTTTCATGGCCTTGAACTTGACCTTTCCCCCGAATTCAGGACATCATGCCCCTTGCGAACTCATGATTTCACCACAACAGATACTGACTGCCTACATTAATTACCCGTAATTGAAGAGGAAACGACATGAGAATAATCAAAAACATTTTTTTCACTTTGCTGGGAATGTTCATCGGCGTCTTGCTCGGGTTCGGCATGACCAGGAGTGCGGAAAAAAGCACCCTGGAAAGAAATATCAATGTCGTCTCCGCCTACAACGAAACCACGGACGCCAACCTGTCCTATAATATCATGGACATTCAGAAATCCCTGCAAAGCGGCACCGAGCCTTCGCTGCTGACCCTGCGCCCGGTCGGCTTTCCCGAAACAAATTTCTCCCTGCTCGGCCCCAAATTTTCGCTCTACTGCAAACACGTGGACAAACAGGTCCTGGCCCGTTTCAAAGCCTACCTGGGCTATGAAAAGGAAATGCACCAGAAGATCTACGGTGAAACCTGCGACGCCGACTGCGCCAACGGGCTCATCACCACCATGGAAGCCATGCGCGGCGAGCTGAACAAAACTGGCTGCGCCATGTTCGCCTGCATCAGACGCCTCAACGGCTCGCTGGACGAATACAACTACGACTTCTCCAGAGAATCCGGTTTCGAAGCTTTCTGCGCCAAAGAATACGCCGAAAAAGACGCCGCACCTGCGGCCAAAGCCGAAGCAGCCCCCGCGGCAGAAGCCGAAGCCACCCCGGCTGCAGAGGCCGAAGCAGCTCCCGCCCCAGCTGACGAACCCACTGCCGAAACAGCCGAACCCGCCGCCGAGGAACAACATGCGGCAGAACAGCCTGCGGAAGAAGGCAAAACCGAATAAGCTGAGCTGAGTTTTTTTTAGATTGAAGGAATAACAGCCCGGGACTTCGCAATGGAGCGAGGTTCCGGGCTGTTTTTGTTTTCAGGATTGTTTTGGCCTACGGATTCGTAGTCCGGCGCTTCTTCAAAATGTAACTCCCAAACCACTCACCCTCAAAAATCTACCGCTGCCCCGCTTTTTTTCCGCTTTCCTACAAAAACGGCTTGAAAATACATACAGCCAGGGTATAACGGATGCGTAGTCTCCAGATATCCTGAATGTCCTCATTCATGGCTCTGTTCTGTGTTTCCGGTCTACGCCGGATGCAATTCCGGGCGGCCTCCCTCATCTGCTGTCGTACTGCTTCCTCTTGCGCCGCTGTCTTCCCTGCCCGGGGGCGAGCCTTTAGAACCCATTTATTTCGGAGGTATTGCATGAGCACCGTGATGAAAACCATGGACGGAAACCAGGCCGCGGCCTATGTGGCCTACGCCCTGAGCGAAATAGCTGCGATCTATCCGATTACGCCGTCCTCGCCCATGGCCGAACATGCGGACGAATGGTCCGTGGCCGGCGTTAAAAACATTTTCGATCAGACCCTGCAGGTCTGGGAGATGCAGTCAGAAGCAGGCGCCGCGGCCGCCGTTCACGGTTCGCTGGCGGCGGGCTCGCTGACCAGCACCTTTACGGCCTCTCAGGGACTGCTGCTGATGATTCCCAACATGTACAAAATCTCGGGCGAATTGCTGCCCGGCGTTTTTCATGTAGCGGCGCGCGCGCTGGCGGCCCAGGCCCTGTCCATTTTCGGCGACCACGGCGACGTCATGGCCTGCCGCCAGACCGGATTCGCCCTGCTCTCCTCCACGTCCGTACAGGAAGCCCAGGACCTGGCGCTGGTGGCCCACCTGGCCGCCATCGAAGGCAGCGTCCCCTTTGTCCACTTCTTCGACGGATTCCGTACGTCCCATGAAGTACAGAAAATCGAAATGATCGATTACCAGGATATGAAATCCCTGGTGAACTGGAAAAAAATCCAGGAATTCAAAGAGCGCTCCATGAATCCGGAGCATCCGCACATTCGCGGCACCGCGCAAAACCCGGACGTGTATTATCAGAACCGTGTGGCGGCCAATCCGTATTACATCGCCCTGCCCAACATCGTGGCCGAATGCATGCGCCAGGTCAGCGCCCTGACCGGCCGGACTTACAATCTCTTCGACTACGTGGGCGATCCGGAAGCCGACCGCATCATCATCGCCATGGGCTCGGGTTGCGAAACCATCGAGGAAACCGTCAACCACCTCAATGACGAAGGGCAGAGCGTGGGTCTGCTCAAGGTCCGGCTTTACCGTCCGTTCGACGCAAAAGCCCTGCTGGCCGCCATCCCGAGCACGGCCCAGACCATCACCGTACTCGAGCGCAATCTCGAACACGGCGCCCAGGGCGAGCCCCTGTATCTGGACGTCACTTCGGCCTTTCAGGAAAAGGGCGAGGCGCCTGTGCTGCTCTCGGGTTCGTACGGACTGGGCTCCAAGGAATTCACCCCGAACATGGTCAAAGCCGTGTACGACAACATGCGCGCGGTTGGCCCCAGAAATCACTTTCACGTAGGCATCCGGGACGACGTCACCTTCACTTCGCTGGAAGTGGGCGAGGCCCTGGACACCACGCCCGACGGCACCATCCAGTGCAAATTCTGGGGATTCGGTTCGGACGGCACCGTGGGCGCCAACAAGTCCGCCATCAAGCTCATTGGCGACAACACGGACATGTACGCCCAGGGCTATTTTGCCTACGACTCCAAAAAATCCGGCGGCGTGACCATCTCGCACCTGCGTTTCGGCACCAGCCCCATCCAGTCCACCTACCTTATCCAGACAGCGGACTATGTGGCCTGCCACAAATCCAGTTACGTGCACCTCTACGACATCCTCGAAGGCATCAAAGAAGGCGGCACTTTTCTGCTGAACTCGCACTGGAGCCTGGAGGACATGGAAACGGAGCTGCCCGCGCAGATGCGCCGGACCATCGCCCGCAAGAAACTCAAATTCTACAATATCGATGCGGAAACAATCGCCAATGCCGTGGGCCTGGGCTGGCGGATCAACATGATCATGCAGACGGCTTTTTTCAAGCTCTCCAACGTGATGCCCTATCAGCAGGCCATCGACCTGCTCAAGGACTCCATCCACAAAATGTACGGCCGCAAGGGTGAAAAAATCGTCAAGATGAACATCGACGCGGTGGATAAAACCGTGGACGGCCTGGTGGAAGTCAACTACCCGGCTTCCTGGGCCGAACTCGGCGCGGATGCGGCCATTGTCCGCGACGAACCCGCATTCATGACCGAAGTGGCCCGGCCCATGCTCGAACAGCGCGGCGACATTCTGCCGGTCAGCGCCTTCGAGCCGGACGGACGCTTTCCCGTCGGCACCAGCCAGTACGAGAAACGCGGCGTGGCCCTGGCCGTGCCGCATTGGATCGCGGAAAACTGCATCCAGTGCAACCAGTGCTCTTTTGTCTGCCCGCACTCGGCCCTGCGCGCCGTGCTGGCCAGTGACGAGGAGCTGAAAAATGCGCCCGCCAGCTTCCAGACCATCGACGCCATCGGCAAGGAACTCAAGGGCTTGCACTTCCGCCTGCAAGTCAACAGCATGGACTGCATGGGGTGCGGCAATTGCGCTGACATCTGCCCGGCCAAGGAAAAAGCCCTGGTCATGAAACCCCTGGATACGCAGACGCCCGAACAGATGCCCAACTTCGCCTTCAGCCAGACCGTGACTTACAAGGACGACCTGGCCAAACGCGACAGCGTCAAAGGCAGCCAGTTCAACCAGTCTCTGTTCGAATTCTCGGGCGCATGCGCCGGTTGCGGCGAAACTCCGTACGTCAAAGTGCTCACCCAGCTTTTCGGCGAGCGTATGGTCATTGCCAACGCCACGGGTTGTTCGTCCATCTGGGGCGCTTCCGCTCCTTCCATGCCCTACACCACCGACAAACACGGCCACGGCCCTGTCTGGGGCAATTCGTTGTTCGAAGATGCGGCCGAATACGGCTACGGCATGAGCCTGGCCATCAACCGCCGCCGCGACAAGCTGGCCGACCTGATTGCTCAGGCCGCGGACACCCTGGACAGCGACGTTCCGGGCACGCTCAAGACAGCCATGAAGGCCTGGCTGGAAGGCAAGGACGATGCCGCGGCCTCCCGCGAGCACGGCGACAAGATCAAGGAGATCCTCTCCTGCACGGCCTGCAAGACGCCTTTGCTGGACGAGATCGAAACTATGGTAGACCTGCTGACCAAAAAATCCGTCTGGTGCTTCGGCGGCGACGGCTGGGCCTACGACATCGGCTACGGCGGCCTGGACCACGTCCTGGCCCAGGGCCACGACATCAACGTCTTCGTCATGGACACCGAAGTCTACTCCAACACCGGCGGCCAGGCGTCCAAGGCCACGCCCACCGGCGCGGTGGCCCAGTTCGCTTCTTCGGGCAAAAAAACCGGTAAAAAGGACCTGGGCATGATGGCCATGTCCTATGGCTACATCTACGTGGCCTCCGTATCCATGGGAGCCAACAAACAGCAGATGCTCAAAGCCTTTGTGGAAGCCGAAGCCTACCCGGGCCCGTCTTTGATCATCGCCTACGCGCCCTGCATCAACCAGGGGCTGCGCAAAGGCATGGGCAAGAGCCAGGAAGAGGAAAAACTGGCCGTACAAAGCGGCTATTGGCCCCTCTACCGCTTCAATCCGGAGCTGGCCGAACAAGGCAAAAATCCGTTTGCCCTGGAATACAAGGAGCCGGACGGCACGCTGCAGGAATTCCTCAGCGGCGAAAACCGTTACGCCCAGCTGGAAAAACGCTTCCCGGATCAGTCCAAGCTGTTGCGCGAACTGATCGAACAGGATGTCTGGCGGCGCTACCACGCCTACAAATACATGGCGGACGCCGACTACTCCAACCGTACCGCCGGCAGCTCCTCCCCGGCACAGGCAAAGGGCGAAAACGGCGAAAGCTGCACCAGCACGACTACTGCCGAGCACGGACGTCTGGACCAGACACACGAATGCGACGAAAATCGCGGCAAGAAATAGCAGGAATTGAAGCTTTACAACGAAACCGGGGCGGCCATTCGGCCGCCCTTTTTTCATTGCATCAGACCCGGGGCATCCGCCCGTACGAACAGCAGCGCGCCGCGATCCTTATACGCTATACGCCACTGCGGATCCTGGCGGAGCAGGAAAGAAGCGCCGTCGTCCGGGCGCAGCAGGATGTAATCCGGCGGGTAGGCTTCGAGATAGTTTTTCCACCCGGGACGGGCATTGAGAAAGGTGAAATAGGCTTTGATGTCAGCGTTGGTGTAGGTGTTCTTGAAACGGCCGTCCATGCCCAGCCTGAACCCAGGGGCGCGCCAGAGCGCGTACGACCCCCACTGCAGGGTGGGCAGCAGCTTGCCGGGCGGGTAGTGCTGTTGCAAATGCTCAAGCGCCCGTACCGGATAATAAATGGCGTCCTGACTCGCACCAGGAGTTTCCGGTACCGTGATGGACAATGGTACGCGGGTTATGACGGACCAGCCCCACCAGACACAGGCGCAGGCAGCCGCAAGCGCCAGAACGCGCCGCCCGGCGGGTCCGGACAGACGCTTCAGGCCCGAATCCGCGGGCAACCGGGTGACGAACTGATCCAGCAGTTCGGGTACGTACGCGCCGCAGGAAAGCAGAAAAAAGACCTGATGCCGCAGCCCCCCGAAACCGAGAAAGGCGGTCAGCGCCAGAACCAGCAACGCGGCGTAATCCCGCTTGCGCGCGCTGACTACCAGCACCAACGCCAGCCCCAGACTGAAAACGAACAGCAGGCTGTTGGCCAGCAGCGTTCCGGACCAGGCCTGCGCCAGGGGCAGCCATTCGGTCACGTCGGCTCCGGCCGGATGCAGCACCTCGTCCAGCACATAGGTCCAGTAGCCCGTCCCGTAGGGAGTCAACAGCGTGGCCAGACAACAGAGCAAAAAGAACAGCGCCAAGGAAGTCAGGCGACGCTTGCGGACGCACTCCGCCAGCGCGTAGCAGCCCGCAAGCCAGAGCCCGGCGAACACGCCCGCGTGCAGATTGGCCCAGAGCGCGAACCCCAGCGGCGCAAGCCAGAACAGCCCCAAACCGCCCTGCTTACGCCGCAGCGTATCGAGCAGCAGGATGGTCAACACATAAAACAGATAGCTGAAGACCTGCGGACGGATGGGACTGAATGCCGTGGCCAGCGAGCAGGATGCCAGCAACAGAAAAACGGCAGCCGTCGGCAGAGACGCCCCACGCCGCCGGGCGGTCAGATACAGGACCCAGCCGGTAGCGAGCCCCATGGCGTAGCGAAACAGCTGTATCCCGGTGTCGCCGCCCAGAAGATATAGCGTATAAAACCACAGCGCCGAAAGCCAGTTCTGCACCAGCCAGGTGGCCCGGACCGGCACGTAGGTGAAGGTGTCCTGCCAGGGATAAGCGGCCCCCGCGTACACCATGCGCCCGAAAAAAAGATTGTGCCACACATCAGGATCCGCGGCGGTAAGGGTAATCCGAAACAACAGATGCAGAAAGACAGGGATAAGCCAGCAGGCCTGTATTGAAAAGGCCCTGCGGCGCGTCACTCGCGCGACTCCTGCATAAATTTTTCCACCAGATCCATGAAATGCTCCAGCTCGGGCGGACCATAGAGCTCGTAATTGACGCGTTCACCGGCGGCATTCCATCCGCACAGGACGCATTCCTCGTCCAGGCCGTCTTCATCATCCGGATCGGCCAGCCGTTCGAAAGTGAGATACAGAGGCCGCCCTTGCAGCGAAAGCATGGCCGCGAAATCGGCCTCACCAGGGGCCGTCACTTCGGGAAGCTGCACCACCACCGCATGCTCGCCCCAGATGGCGGCCTTGGCGGCCCCCAGTCCGATCGGAGAAACCAGGCTGTGGCCTTTTTGCATGAGATCCTTGCCCACCTGCATCCAGAGACCGATGATCCCCTGGCCTTCGTTTTCCGAATCGGTAAGCAGAAAAAGCAGTTTGACCGGATCTTCGAAAAAGAGCCCCGGAAGAATGCTGTATGTAAAAATAGTATGATGCGTACGTGGTTCCATGGCCTTTCGCGTCGTTCGTTTTTGGGTTATGATGCGGATCGTTCCGCTGCTGTTTTTGTACCTCAGCGGCGTAGCGAAAGAAAGCCCATAGCATCAAAGGGAGTGAATCGCGTTTTTTTGGGGGAGGAATCGTTTTCCTGCAAATAACGCTTGACAAGTGTGTCCGTCATGGATAAACATCCCTTTTTCCTGAGCACGGCAATGAAGGAGCCAAGAGTACATGAAAACGTTTAGTCCCACCCCGAAAGACATTAATCGCCAATGGTTCGTCGTAGATGCCGAAGACGCGGTATTGGGCCGCCTGGCATCCGAAGTAGCGAGCAGACTGCGCGGCAAGCACAAGCCTGAGTTCGCTCCTCATATGGATAACGGCGACTTTATCGTTGTGGTCAATGCGGAAAAGATTCGCGTCACCGGCAACAAGCTCGACAAAAAGTTTTATTACCGCCACAGCGGTTACGTTGGCGGCCTTAAAGAAACCTCGTTGCGCGACACGCTGAATACGCATCCGGAGCGCGCCATTTTGGCCGCGGTAAAGGGAATGCTCCCTAAAAATCGTCTTGGCCGGGCCATGCTGAAAAAGCTGAAAGTATATGCCGGCCCTGAGCACCCGCATGTGGCCCAGAACCCCCAAAAACTGGAACTTGCCCAGTAGCATTTTTTGCACTAACCGGAGCAGCGCATGAGCACCGATTTTCACTACGGAACTGGCAGAAGAAAGAACGCCGTTGCACGTACCAGAGTTTATCCCGGTACCGGACAGATTGTCGTCAACGGCCGTCCCTACGAAGAGTATTTTCCCCGTCCGTCCCTGCAGCAGATCATCAGGCAGCCTCTGGCCCTGACCAATCTGCTCGGGAAGTTCGACATCAAAATCAATGTCGCCGGTGGCGGCGTCAGCGGACAGGCTGCGGCCGTTCGCCACGGTATTTCCAGAGCACTGCTCCAGTTCGATACTGAACTCCGCTCCGCTCTGAAACGGGCCGGATACCTCACTCGCGACGCTCGTAAAAAAGAACGCAAAAAGTACGGCCTGCGCAGCGCTCGCGCCCGCTTCCAGTACTCCAAGCGTTAATCTCTTTTCGCGAAAAATTTGTCAGCAAAAGCCCGTCTTTCAGGCGGGCTTTTGCTGTCTATTCTTCCGCCAGCAACGGCAATTGGATTTTAAAGCTGGCTCCCTGACCCGGAGCACTGTCCACCTTTATTTCCCCATGGTGGTCCAGCACGATCCGTTCCGCCAGGCACAGCCCTATGCCCACGCTGTGGGTCTTGGTGGTGAAAAAGGGATCAAAAATATACGGCAGATTTTCCTCGCTGATTCCGCTGCCGTTATCCCGTACGCAGACAACCGCTTTTTCCCCCGCGCGTTCGCAGGTTAACGAAACCACTCGTGGTTCGTCGCCGGGAACTTCAATCGCATTGCGCAGCAGCTCCACCAACGCGTCGGAGAGCAACACCGGATCCGCCTGGACCATGCAGGATTCCACAACCATATCCAGGCAGGCGGGCGGAGAAGACTCCAGAAACGAGAACAACTGGTTGCAGTTCGCCTGCAGCCATTGTCCCAGATCCACGACGTTGCTTTGCAACTTCGGCATGCCCGCATAGCGTTCGACCGCCCGAACGATCCCTTCCAGACGGTACAGTTCGTCCATGATCACCTGCAGGCGCTCCGTATCTTCCGGCCTGGTGGCCTCCTGAAGCAATCTGTTGGAAAAACCGCCGATAACCATCATGGGATTGCGGATCTGATGCGCCACGGACAAAGCCAGTTTGTTCAATCCCTCGGTACGCTCCTGCTGCAGCCGGTTCATGGTCCGGAGCATCTCGCGCTCCCGTTTGTAGAGGCGGTGCTTTTCGGTAATGTCCGCGAAAAGCAGCTGTACGCCTTTCATTTCGCCATTCATGCTGAGAAAGGACGAAGTCACGGAAAGTCGCCGCTTCCCTTTGGTGGGATGTTTGTAAGGCACCTCGCGGCGCAAATCCACCATTTCATGAAAAACAACGTCTATGATGACCTGATTGAATGCGATATTTTCCTGATACGCGAAAAAGACCTCGCCCCAGCCCTTTGCTTTCAGCTCTTTGATGCTGTAGCCGAGAATATCTTCCAGGGCTTCGTTGCCCACGGTGATATTGCCCTGCGGGTCGATGACCAGCAGGCCGACGGGCATGCTTCTGATGATGCTTTTCACGATCAGCGTATCGAGCTGTTCCATCCGTGGTTCCTTATCCGGCTTTTTGCATAACTATAGCAGCTCCCAGGCCTTGGGTAAATCAAGGCATTCCTTTTTCCAAACTTTCTTGCGGAGCTGCAAATCTCGATTTGCAATACTTCGTTTTTTATACGATGATATTGGGATATTTCAGCTACAGCAGCAACACGAACGCGCAAGCTTATCAGTATGATGCGATACACCATCTCTTTGACCAACGGACGCCAGATCACCACGCACCCGGAGATTCTGCAGCCAGGCGGCTGCATCAGTCTCATCGGCATGGCCGGGGCGGGAAAAACAACCGTCGGCTGCCGCCTGGCGGCTCTTTTGGACTGGGCCCACCTGGACACGGACCGTATGATCGAGGCCTATTACGCGCGGCCCCTGCAGGAAGTTCTGGACTGCCTGCAGCTGGAGCAGTTCCGTATTGCCGAAGAACGTATCGTTGCCGCCCTGAACCTCAAGCGCGCTGTGATCTCCACGGGCGGCAGTGTGATCTACGGCCCTTACGCCATTGAAAAACTGCGCAAAATGGGTCCCGTGATTTTTTTGAAAGCCGGACTTGAAACCGTTTCCCAGCGTATCGGCGACAGCAGCCACCGCGGTCTGGCCAAGGCCAGTTCGCAAAGCATAGCGGATCTCTACAACGAGCGTATGCCCTTGTACGAACGAGCCGCCCACCACACCTTAGAAACCAACGGAATGACTCCGGAAGAAATATCCTGCCGCATTCTGGACTGGATCAGTGACCCGACATGAAAAAGAAAAGAAAACTCTTCGGACATTTTCAACACCTGGCGAGCCTCTACAATCGTATGGACGCCGCCTATGACGAAACCACAAATGGTCTCGATTTTACCTGTATGGATTGTCCCAATAATTGCTGTGTAAGTTATTTTCAGCATCACACGTACATTGAATGGGCCTATTTATGGAAAGGATTGCGCCAGCTGCGCGAAAAGGACGAGGCCAGGGTACAGCGGTATCTCGACCGGGCAGAAGCCTATGTCGCTTCGGCCCGCAACGCGCTCGCGCAGGGACTGCGCCCCAGAGTCATGTGTCCGCTCAACGACGACGGACGCTGCGGTGTATATGAATTCCGACTGATGATCTGCCGGATGCACGGAACGGCCAATATTCTGCGCCGTCCGGACGGCACCGGCCAGCGTTTTCCCGGCTGTTTCCGCTACGAAGAGTCCGTCCAGGGCATGACAGACGAAGAGGTGCCCTGCCTGGACAGAACGCCGCTGTACGCCGAACTGGCCCGGCTGGAAATGGACTATCTGGGCGGGCGTATCCAGCATTTGCCCCGCGTGGATTTGACTCTTGCCGAAATGCTGGTACAAGGACCTCCAAAACTGGGATAACCGTTATCCGGAGTGCAAGCCATGAAAACCACGGGATTCGCCGGACTTAGTCCCGCTCTGATCGCCACTGTTTTATTGCTGCTTCCCCTCTTCACCTCCTGTTCGCACACCAGCGTACGGCACCTGAACAGGGAACTCTGGCAAACAGGCAGACTTCAGTCCCTGGACACCAAATTCTGGCATTTCGATTTCGAAACCATTCCCATGAAAGATCAGTACGAGGTCAAAGGCCAGGCCACTCTCATTTCCGGCCATTTTCCCGACTGGGCGGATTCCATCGATGAGCTCTGGTTCTCGGTGTACCTCAACGACAGCCTCGGACGTGTCATGGCCAAAGACCTGCATGTCTTTCCCGCCATGGCTCTGCACCCGAAACAGGCAATTCCTTTTGAATTCGTGCTGGAACCCGACGACATCGGCTCCGGAGACCAGCTGTACATCACCTTCGGCTACAGAATGGTCCTCTCCGGACAGCGACAGGGCAAGGACAAACGGGAAATCTTTTTTGCCAATGAAGGCGCGATGACGCGTTTTTGATCCAGGAGACTCTGCCATGCGTCCTTCCGCAGCCCCGCACCTGCTGCAAGCAATCGCTGTTCTCTGCGCCAGTTGTCTGGCCGCATGCTGGCTAGCAGCCTGCCAGCCGGCCTATATGGCGGTGTCTCCGCAGCTCGGACGGCAGACCGAAATGCTCCAGGTCCAAGGCCGCCAGGACTTCTCCCTGAGCGAAGATTTCTCTTTCGGCAAATATACCGTCCATTCCGTGGACAGAGGCTGGACCCGCCGGACCTCCATGGGCTTTCTCGGCCTGGAATACTTCCGAGCCGCCCAGGATATCGAATTCGTCGTGACCCATCCCAACGGCGAACAATGGCAAGGCGTCTGCGCCGTGGACGTGGACCAGAACACCTGGCGGAAATTTTATACTGAAAACGGCAGCGAGTTTTCCATAGAATACGCAGGAACGGAAAGCTATGTCTGTGGATTTCATCCGCCCCAAGGCCCCCCCTGGTACCTGGCCATGAGCCGGGCGCGCCCCGAACATCTGCTGCGCGGCGTATTGCATAACCAGCAAACCCGTTTTGCCGTTGCCGGGACCAACGAGCTTGCCGACACCATGCTGCCGCTCTCGGATCCGTCCGGATACCGCTTTTACCGCGGCGCACAGGAAGTCGCCGCCGTGGAAGTCATCAACGAAGGCCGCGTCTTTCTGCCCCGCACCTCCCCCGAGCAGCAGCCGGCGCTGGCCATGGGCTCTGCCGCCCTGCTGCTGTACCGCGATCTGCGCAAATAAAAACGGTTCCGGATCTGCTGCCGAACTACCAGGCCCCCTCTACCCGACGTACTGTTCCGGTCCCCACGGACGGGGTTCCAGGCCGAAGTGGGCGCGCAGTCTGTCTTCCAGCTCCATAAAATAAGCCGGAGCTTCCGGAGCGTCCGGTGCTGGCGCCCAATCGGGCCAGCCTTTATCCGACGAAGTGATAGAAGGGCCGGGCTTGGCTTCATAACACACCGTATCCGGAACCAAAGCCAGCATCGTATGCCAGGTCTCCGCGCGAATATCCACACCGTAAACGCCCTGTTGCGCGTCCAGGAGCACAAGATCCTCATCCGCAACGCTGCCGTCGGGTCCAAAAAACACAACGCCCATCCGTCCGCGCAGGATAAAAATACTCTCCCCCTTGTCCGGATCAAAATGTCGGTGCGGCCGGATGTAGCTGCCCGGCTGCATCGCATTAAGCATGCGGTGCAGCGTATCCTCGCCACCGGTATGAAAAAAGTGAATTTCACGATTGCGGTAATTTGCCGCCGCATCCGCGCATTTCTGCGTCAACAGCTCGTCGTCTATTACGGTCATCCGGCTGTGGCCACTGTATGTGGCCATGGGATTGGCCCGTATAATCTGTTTGGGATCCATAATTTCTCCTTGTCATTGTCTCTTGCCGTCAATGCAGTCCCTTTGGGGAATATCATAGACGATATATCCGTAGGCTACATGATCCGTTGGCTCAAACGTATCGCGCAGCCACGCGAAGTCGCTTTCCGGCGACAATACGCCGGTCAGCATATTGCTGTCCACCACCACTAATCCGCAGCAAGGCTGCCTCGGATTGACACGGGCGTCCGGATGTGCCCGAAGATAACGTTCCAGGTATCGCCCGTTTTGCCCCCATTCCAGATTGGAATCCGCCAGCAAGCGCCAGTTGTTCTTGCGATCCCAGGACAACTCATTGAAGTAGGAGACGAAATGGGGAAAATACGAACAGACTGAAACCAGCTGCCAGGCCAGCAAAAGCCCCAGGCAAACGACACGAAACCGGGGCAAATGTCCGTGCGCGTCCTGGGAAGCACGCAGCAAACGCCCGCACGCGATAAACAAAAAAGGCGAAACAACCAGCAAATGGCGAATCCCGATCTGCGCGTGGTTCAAATAATTCAAAATGAGCAGGTAACAACCCGCGGGGCATAACAAAAACCACTCCCGCCGCCAGAACCGTTCCTCTTTTGCTTTTGCCCCGCAAAAGGAAAACAAAGTCCATGCGCAAAGCAACAACAACGGTAATGGAAATTTGTAAAGCATGACCCACAAATAGTAGTTTTCGAAACCGCCCTCGCCCTTGGACAAATCTTTACATCTGCCGTGCAGATACAATTTGCCGAAGGTCTGCCCGCTTTGCTCGTGCGCTTTGACCATATCTAGGCCCGTCACGAACGCCGCCGGCAGTGGGAGCGGCAGCCCGGACAACACGCCCGACTCTGCTTGCAGCCGCTTGAAAAGGCTGCTTTCAAACGTATAGGAGCGCAATGGACGCAGCGTCCCTTGAAACAGAAACCCCGCGTTGAGAACAAACAGGGCTGTCAGCATGAACAACAGCAGATGCACGGCTGCAAGACGCAGTCCGGACCAGCCTCGAGAACGAAGCGTACGCATCAGTTCGGGAACAAACGGGAGCAACAGTACGCAATCGATAAGCACAAAATACACGCTGCTGAATTTGGCGAGCTGTGCCAGGCCCAGGCTTGCGCCCGCCCAGCAGCAGCGCCCTACAGAGGGACGTACGCAATAGCGCCAGTAGGCGTACCCTGCCAGTGCTATGCAGCCCATGCCGTAGATATCCGTCGTCACAAAGCGCCCGTGGGCCAGAATGTTGGGACTCAGCACATACAAGGCCAGACTGAACAAGCCCGCGCGCGTACCGTACAGTTCGCGACTCCAGGAAAAAACCAGCAGCCCGAACAGTAGCGTCGCCATAATAGTGGCCGCGCGGCCGGTTTTGACGGCAAGCTGCTTTGTTTTGGCCCGGATGGTTTCCTCCCGCTTTTCCGGCGGCAACTCCTTGTAATCGGGGATCAAGGCTTGCTGCAGCCCCAGCCCCTCCAACAGCGGCCAGACCAGAGCATTCAGAGCGGATACCGGCATCTTGCTGTCATCCATTATACCCGTCCGCGCTGTCTGCAGCGACAGTACTCGCCGGCCATAATCCCAATGGGCCTGTTCGTCGTAACACAAGGTCTTATTCCAGACCGAACCGACAAGCAGTACGCACATGATGCCAAGCATGGCGAGCACAAACCAAATATTTCGAGACATCAAAATCAGGCCTTTCATTGCAAATGGTAAGGAAAACGCACCGGGAACATTCCCTCGTAAGGCCTGTTACCCGGCCTGGCGAGGGTAATGAAATATCGGTGACCTGTCACCAGAAAGCAAAGGCCGCCAAGGCGCTTTTCTTTTTCAAGCAAGAAGCGTACTGTTGGGATTGATCAAATTGGATTTTTTTGATGCCTCAGCCTGTCGGATGTTCCACCAAATTTTATGGGGAGAAAACGCGGTGTTACATGCATCTGATATCGAACAGGTCATCGTTCAATTGACCGAAACCTTACGCAGTTTTTTTGACCTGCCGGATACGCAACGACAGCGGAACTGGTGGGTGTTGGTCTGTGGTGAACCTTTGCAGCAGGATTCGTTCAGCGAACGGGACAAAGCGCGCGAACGTCTGAGACAACAGCTTCTGCTTTGCGACATCAGCCTGCAGGAATATGTCTGGATCTGGGACAACACCAACCGGGTCCAGGTTTTGATTGACCAATACGCAAACCTGGACGAAGCGGAAACCCAGGCTGAGACGCTGAGAAAAAAGGGTCTCGAAGTTCGTGTCGTTCGCGAATGGGACCGCGCCGGACCTACTGACAAGGACATTCTATGAGTGACGATACGCTGAGTTTGCAGGAATTTTTCGACCATGCCTTACGCGAAATTTACAGCTTCGAGGAACTGCTCGAATCCTACGGGCAGCATCAGACTGCCGATGTTCTGCGTAGCGTTGTGGAAATGGCCTTTGCCAAATTATCCGATGCCAGCTGGATCATCGAACGCGATATCGGGCAAATAATGGTGGAACTGAACGAGCGCGGCGAGCCCTCCAATGCGATTCTGAGCGCCAAACCCAGCGAGGGGTCGCTCCAGTAGAATGCTGCCGATCACAGAATTACCATGTTCAGCTTTTAAAAACTCTTTTTTATAAATGTTTTTATGCAAAGTGCTCTCTACTAGAACCAGCATTTCACCATGGGAACAAAGAGTTGAACTTTATATACCTCAAAATCAAAACATATATCATCATTTTTTAATTTTAGGATTAGTTAATGACAACAACAATTATTACCTTAATTTGTGGATTTATTGTTGCACTATGTACATTTGTCCTTAACAAAAAAAGAACGTGAGGCTGAGTGGCGTAAAGAAAAATAGAAGTTCTATATTGAGTTTATTGAATCATTAAGTGGAATAACTGAATGTGAGAACTCACCAGACAACCAAATCAAATTTGCTAAAGCATGTAATAATTTATATTTGTTTAGTCCTGAAAGTGTATTAGTAGCACTTAGAAAATTTATAAATATAACCAATAAAAAGAAAGTAGACCTTGAAATCCACGATAAACTTTTAGAAGAATTATATAGAGCGATGAGAAGTGATATTCATATCAAAACATGTGATGAGTATATAGCCAGGTTCAGGACATCTGGATGTAGAAAAAAGCTAAACTGATGTATCGCTCAACACCTTCAAAGCGTTCACTCCACAAACCGTAATCAAATTTGTAGCGTCTCATTCCAATTCCAACTCAGACATTCCATAATTTTTTGCTTCTTTAAAGAGTGGGATGGAGTGGGTGAGATCAGATCTGTTCTTTCATTCAAGCCCCAACGGGGCGGCATAAATGAAGCCCAGGGCAACGCCCTGGGAAAGGTAATCCGGATGAAATAAGCCCTGCAGGGCTCTGCTGTACGCTTACGACTCCTCCCAGGGTTACACCCTGGGCTTCATTTATGCCGCCCCGTTGGGGCTCCTTTTCATTTTTGCAGGAATTGAATAATAGGGCATTTCTGATTTGGAATTGAAATTACACTTCTGCCCGGTCAAAAGCAGCCCCTCCCAGCATGTCGAGAATACGCCGCAGATCCTTGGCCATGCTGGCGGCACGCTTGTAACGATTGTCCCGGTCTTTTTCCATGCTTTTTGCCAGCACCCTGACCAGCGGTTCCGGTACGTCGGGATTCAGTGTCCGCAGATTTTTTGGTTCGACGTGCAAGATCTGGTTCATGAGCGCCGCCATGTTCTCCCCTTTGAAAGGCGTCTCTCCGGAAATCAACTGGTAAAGCATGACGCCAAGAGAAAAGATATCCGAACGCCCGTCCACCTTTTCCCCGGATATCTGCTCAGGAGACATATAGTGCGGCGTCCCTTTGACCACTCCTGTCTGGGTCTGGGAGGTAGCCGTGATTCTTGCGATGCCGAAATCCGTGATCTTGATGACGCCCGAGTGCAGCAGCATGATGTTCGCGGGTTTGATGTCCCGGTGTACGATGCCCTTCTGATGCGCGTAATCCAGGGCATCGGCAATGTCAGCGCCATAGGCCAGCACCCGCTGCAGCGAAAGCAGCGACTCTTCTTTCACATAGCGCTGCAGGTCATGGCCCTCGAGAAACTCCATGGCGATATAAGCCAGGTCATGTTCCTCGCCGGCATCATAAATTGTGACGATATTCGGATGGGACAGAGTGCCCGCGCTTTCCGCCTCCTGAAAGAAGCGGCGTTTCAGTTTCGCGGTTTCCTCTTCGTCCAACTCCGTGGGGAAATTAAAAGTCTTGATGGCCGTGGTCCGGTTGATGCGCGGATCCCTGCCCAGGTAGACGATGCCCATGGCCCCTTTACCAAGCTGCTTGAGAATCTCGTAACGCCCCAGGGTCGGACGCGTATCCGTACTTGTTCCCAGTAACGGATCCGCAGAGTCCGCACCAAGCACGACAGTCTCCCCGACCTGCATCAGCCGGCTTTTCCGCTGGCTGACATCCTTGAAATTGGGATCGTGGGCTTCAATATGTTCATACACACCCACGGCCTTGTGAAACTGACGCTTGCGTTCGAAGTCCTGGGCCAGACCGTACAGAATGTCTTTCATGCCCTTGTCCACCGGACAACGCCTGAATTTGTCGAAGGCCATCTCCAACCGTCCCTGCTCCTGAAAAGACAGGCCGAGCATCCGGTTTGATTCGGCGGATTCCTCTTCGATTTTTTCCTTGCCCACTTCGGTGACGAAATATTTGAGACTGACGACGCCGATATAGCCCACCACCAGTTCCAGCAAGGGGTACGTACTGGTGACCCACAACCCTTTGGCGACAAACAAATAGACGGCCCCGCCCGTTATGGCGCCGCAACAGACCAGAAAAAGTACCCCGGCCAGTACGGCTTTCAGCCGGGCGAACACAAAGGTAATCAGCAGTCCAACAAACAGCACGCAGCCCAGCTCTGCCAGAGCCCCCCAATCCGGCTCGACAATAAAGCGCTTGTTCAGGATGGACCAGAGCGTATTGGCGGAATATTCGCTTCGCGACATCAGGGGATCCGTGGGCGTACTCAGGGGCTGTCCGATGCCGGAAGCCGAAACTCCCAGCAGTACGATCTTATTCTTAAACGGCGTTCCCTTGATTTTGTCGGAAATCACGTCGAAATAGGAATAACGGGTAAAGGAATCACGCGCGCCTTTAAAGCCCACCAGAAACTCGGAAGTCACGGTCAGCGGAATGGAAAGACGCCCGATATCGATGGAGGCGCCGAGATTAACGGTAACCTGAGAAAGGGGCGTATGCAGGTAACTGGCCGCAAGCGTCAACGCATACGAGGGGAGAAACAACCCCCTGTAGCCGTAAACCAGGCGAGCCCGTCTGGCCACGCCGTCCGCATCCGGAATCAGGCTCAGATGCCCGATCCCGACGGCCGCTTCCTGCAGTCCGGCCAACGGAAGCAGCAACTCCTGCGCGCGCGGATAGATTGCCTGCTGCTGATTCAATGCGGGCATGGAATATTTGGCTGCCTCGGCGTCGGGCTCCAGGCCGGCCTCGTCCACAGCCAGGGAGCGGATAAACACCATGGGCAAAACCACGTTGCCGGCGGCTCGTACGGCTTCCGCTAGGGCAACGTCATGATCCATGCGGGTCTGCAGTTGGGACAACAGATCCTGAAATTCTTTTTCCTTAGGGTTGTCGGGATCCAGGACCTGTTCGCGAAAAATGGTCTCCAGCTTTTTGAGCAGGGTCAATCCGCTGTTTTCTTCGGGTTCCAGAAAAAGAATATTCAAGCCGATAAACTGCGGATTTCCGGCGCTGATCTTAGCCAGACCGTCGGCGATGACGGACCGGGGCCAGGGCCAGCGGCCAATTTTTTCCAGCGAATCATCATCGATATCCACAAGTACGATGTCGCTTTTGGCATAGGGCGTTTCCAGCATGCGCATGCGTAAATCGTAGAGCTTGAGTTCGAGCGCGTCGATAAACTCCACGCGAGCGTATGCGAGCCAGAGAAAAACAAGGGTGATGGACATCCCCCAAAAAAATACAGGATGCCGCTTGATAACGCCCATACCTATCCCTTATACGATCCGCCACGCCCCCCCAGGGCGACGTCTCAGTCTACTTGAGAACAAATTTAAACCGGCTGGAACCGATATCCACCACGTCGAATTCTTCCAGTTTAATGGATTCAGTCACCGAGCGGCCGTTCACCTTGGGTTTGGACATTCCCCCGACATAACTGAGATAATACCCTTCCGGCAGCTTGCTGATGGTGGCGGAAGTCTGACCGACGGTAAAACCGCTGACAACGATGTCGTTGGAAAAATCCTTGCCGATCTTGGTCAGCTTTTTGGTCAAGGGAACTTCACCCTGCCCTCCCTTGAGATAGGAAAGCATGGCCGGTGCCTGTTGTTTGGGAGCCGTGGGACGGAACTCACCCGTATTGAAAACCATGGTCTGTTCCATGTCGTCGTCGATTTCCAGGGCGAACACTTCTTCCTCATCCACACGAAATTCAAGCGTATGCTTGCCGATACGAATGACGTCTCCATCCTGCAGCCAGTGGGAAGCGACGGGCGTCTCATTCACAAAGGTACCGTTTTTACTGCGCAGGTCGGTCAATAAAAACCCTTCTTCCATGGAATCGACTTTGGCATGCGTTCCGGAAACGATGAGATTCTCAATGATCACATCATTGGAGTCCTTTCTGCCGATCGTCAATGTCCTTCCCTGCGGAAGGGGGTGTTCAGCCTGCACGTTTCCCTCGTACATGACTTTCAAGGTGGCCATTCTCCGTATTCCTCCTGTTTCGAAGATGACGCCGGACGTTCTAACCTAATCTCTGGTAAACAAATTGGTTATAAAACGGAGCAGACGGGACATGCGATGTTCCCGTTTTATGAGCTTAAGAACGATCACCGTAATGTTGTCCTCTCCTCCCCTCCCGTTTGCCAGACCCACAAACAAACGGCACGCTTCTTCTGGAGAGTTGTTCTCTACGATGTCCAGCATTTCATCGCTTGTGACCTTGTTGGACAAGCCATCAGAGCAAATGACTATAATATCGTTATCAAAAAACTGCGTTTCGAAAACATCCGGCCAGACCACTTCTTCCGTACCCACAGCCCGGGTCAGCATGCTTTGATAACGCCGATCGATATGCAGGGCTTTTTGGGGATCAATGGCGGATAATTCCGCCTCCACAGTATGCGTTTTGGAAAGCGGGGCTATTTCCCCGTCTCTGACAAGATAAATGGGGCTATCGCCGACATTGGCTGAAATAATGGTGTAATCGGTGCAGAGTACGCAGGCCACAGTGGAGCCCATGCCGCGGCGGTTCAGCGACTCCTGGGCATCCTGATACACAGCCTTGTTGGCTTCACGGATACTGGCCAGGAGCATATTGGCTTCCAGAGAAAGCGCCTCATCCACGACATCGGATTCCAGCTGCCCGCCATCGTTCAGGTAGTGTTTCAACGAGGCACCCATGGTTTCCACCACAAGACGGCTCGCCACTTCACCGGCCTGATGCCCCCCCATGCCGTCGGCCACAATAAAGGAGCGCAAGTCGGGATCTACGAAATAGCTGTCCTCATTGGTGTCACGTTTCTTACCTACGTCTGTTTTTGCCGCAGATTCGATGATCATCCACTCCCCTTTCCATGCAAACAATCCTTAAAAAATGCCCCGCCGGATGTTTGCAACCAGGCTAATCAGTCTTTTTCTTTGTAAACTATGTAAATAAATACAAAGGATATACATTTTAGGCAACCATTATTCTCAGAACACGTCTACTCTGATAAGATGAACACCATTCGCAAAATAAACGTAAATTCTCGATTCGGCAGCTTGACAAATTGGTCGGGATCACACAAATGTGACTCACTCCCCCCATATGTATCCTTTTTCAAGCGGAGAAAGCATGAAGTCTTTGATTTGTTTTGTATTACTGTTGTACGTTTTTCTAACTCCTGTTACCCCGGTTTTCAGTCAAGTTGCTTCGGTTGACTCGCCTTCGTCCGAGATTCAGCAAAACGACTCTTCCGCACAGAACGTCTCTAACAAATACCACGAACTGCACACCTCCGTGACAGTTTTTGGAGGATTGCTTACCAGAAGAAATTTCTCGCATTTGTATGACGGGCCAGTCAATCTTGTGGACACGAATATGATCGGTCTTTCTCTGACACAAGAGTTGTTCTCCGTGGGAGATCTTTTCAATTGCCGGAGCATTGATCCACTCAAATTTGAAGTTGAAGGCATGGGGATCTATCACTTCGGCCACTGGCCCGAAGACCAGTTTTTCGCCGAGACAGTCGGTTTAATGGCCCTGCGCTGGCATAAATTCCCTTGGGAAAAACACCTGCTGACTACCGTCGGTTTCGGCGAAGGCATCTCCTACGCCTCAGAAGAGCCTTCCTATGAAATCGAATTCAATAACAAAACTGCCAACCTGCTGAACTATCTGATGTGGGACATTACGCTGGCACATCCGGATCTGCCTCAGCTGGCGCTGGTTCTGCGACTGCACCACCGTTCGGGGATCTTTGGCCTGATCGAAGGCGTCAGCGGCGGATCGAACTTCTTCACCATGGGCTTGAAATACAGCTTTTAACTCCCGTACGGCAGCTGCCTTTTTGGCTTTGGCCCGTATTCTGCAACCGTCTCCTCGCGTCAATGACGTTATTTTTTTGACTTAAAGGAGAAGAAAACATGGCCGAAGCTCTGCAAAAGCAATCTCCCCGGACCCGCAAGGTCAGCCGTAAGGAATTTATCGTGGCGCTGCTGCGCGGGGGTATCATAGACCAGAAATCCGGCGCTCTGGATCGGGCTATTCAACGTTTTTCCAAAGCCCTGTCCATGGCGCCGGAACATCCCGCCGGCTACATGTTCCGCGGCGGCGCCTGGGCGCAGAAAGGCGAACTGCGGCGTGCCATTGACGATTACAACGCAGCCATACGCCTGGATCTTTCCTGCGCGGAAGGCTATTATCGGCGCGGCAAGATATGGCAGCAGCTCGGCATGTCCTCCCGCTCTGAAATGGATTTCAAAAAGGCGGCCGACCTGGACCCTAAATACGACCTGCAACAGCGCCCCGGCGCATGGGACGGCGCCAGTTAAATTCGGAACATGAACATCATCGTACTGAATGGTCTGCGTTTTGTTGCACCCCTCAAAGCCCTCGGGCACACGGTACGTTCGTTCGGCGAATTGCAAGGCTGCGATCAACGCCTCGCTATCGCCGGTCAAAGTATTGACAATGTTCTTCAACTCGCCGGGTTTGTACCGGATCTGATTCTGGTCGAAATTTTCGGAGGCGCGGCCCCCTTCTTTCGCGGGCTCGAACGCTGTCCTTACCCCCTGGCCGCCTATGCGGTCGACACCACCATAAACCTGTTCTGGATGCGGCATTACCTGGCGCTGTTTGATGCCGTGTTCGTGGACCAGGCCGACGCGGCCTATCATTTGCGTCGATCCGGCATCCGCGCCACCTGGCTTCCGCTGGCAATAGATCCGCAGTGGTATCCGACAACGCCCCAGGCTCCCGAATATGATATCGTCTTCGTCGGCCGGATAACGCCGGGCCGGGCTAAACGACACAACCTCATCCAGCTGCTGCAAAAGCACTATCCGGTGCATGTGGTGGGCAGAAAAGGGGACCCCTGGCTCTCCGAACAACAGATGGCCCGATTATTCGCCAAGGCCAGAATCGTCCTGAACGAAAACCTTTTCAACGGCGTCACCCTCCGGGTGTTTCAGGGACTGGCCTCGGGCTCCATGCTGCTGACCGAAGAAGCAGGCAACGGACTGCACGAATTGTTCGAGGATAACCGCCATCTGGTTACCTTCACTCCCGAAACGCTGCTGGAAAAGGCCGGATACTTTCTCGGAAACGAGGATCAGCGACGGGCAATTGCTCAGGCGGGGCAAGACGTAGTTCTGGCGCAGCATACGCTGCTGCACCGCGTCGAAACAATCCTGGATGGTTGCTCTGCCCTGGTCGGGACCCGGCCGCCACGCCCACTGCCTTACCGTTTCTCCGCGTCCGCAGCGACGTACGCGTTGCTGGCCGAACGCTTTTCCTCACAGGCCCAATTATTTTTACCCCGAGCCGAGCAGGCGTCCGTGACTGTTCTGCAAAATCAGCAGGCTTCCAGGCGCACAAAAGCCCAGACATACGAATACCTGGGACGTTGCCTGGCAACAAGCAATCATCCGCAGGATGCGCTGAAATCGCTTTTTGAAGCCACGCGCCTGGCGCCCAGAAATCCTTCCCCGTGCTTTTTACTTGGTCATCTGCTGCTGCACCTGGAGCAAAAACAACAGGCCGTATCGTTTTTCTCCAGCGGACTGAAAAGGCTGGACTGTCCGAAGCAAGACCTGGTGCACACTGCGGAAAAACTGACCGCAACCGGCCGGTTTGATTCACCCGAACTCTGGTCTGCCTTTGCCAAAGTTATGGCGGCATGCGATAGAATATTTGAGCCCGGACACATCAAACAGGCTGCAGTGCTGTTTCCTGAGACTGCGGTGGAATACCTGGAATTAGCTCTTCAACATGGAGGAGGCGTAGAGATTTTGCAGGAACTGGCGACCTGCTACGAGCTGGTGGGAATCTGGGACCATGCCTATGAATATCTGCTCAAAGCGCTCGAGCAGAATCCCACGGACAAAATCCTGACAGCCCGTTGCAACAGAGCCCACGCCCTGTGCTACAGTCCGCAGGATCCTTTATTTATAAGAGAAAAAGCGATGCGCTTACAACAGATCCGGTCGCGCGCCTGAACGGAAAGCTTCCGGTTACATGTACGAAGCCCAGAAAAGATAGCCGATTGCCGCGGCATTGCAGCAGATCAGCAACAGGCAATACAAAAAATGAACAAAGCGGTTGCGTTCGAGGGTGCCCACCGGCTGGCCCATTTCCCGCAAACATTTTTTACAATACATTGAGTGGGCGCTCTTTTTGGCGCCGCAACGGGGACATCCGATTTCAATATACATTTCAACTGGCTCCTTGCAGGAGTTCCTCCTACGAATCCTTATTACTCCTTTTTCCCAAAAAAGCAAAGCCTGCACAGCAAAACGTCACCTAAGTGGCATATTTCTTGCTTTTTTCTAAAAAATTACTTGCCGGGCTAATTTTGTCCGGCTGTTTCCGGAACCTGTTGCCCAAAAGGAGAGACAGAACATGTGTCGAAATCTGGTCATCCTTCTGGCCCTCTGTTTGGCGTTTGTCGCCCCCGGCCAGGCCCAGGCCCAAAAAAAGAGCTTTTCCAACGCCTGCTCCGTGCTTGTGGTAGGCGATTCGCTTTCCATTCCTCTTGGAGAACGCCTCCAGGAATATTTCAATCTGCGTCCGGGCATCACCTTTCACAGACTGGGCAAAATTTCCAGCGGACTGGCCCGTCCGGATTTTTTTGACTGGGAGGCCAATTTGAAGGCCATGGTCAACCGTCATAAGCCCGACGCCGTTTTCATCATGATCGGGACCAATGATACGAAAAATTTGACGACTCCCTCGGGAAGCATGCGTACGTTCGGAAAAAAAGGTTGGGAAAAAGAATATGTGCGGCGCGGGCAGCGCTTGCTGGATATCTGCCGCAGAGCCAACCCGGATGTTTCCCTGTTCTGGGTGGGCGCACCGGTCATGGAACAGGCAGAGCTGGATCGGGACGTACGTGTCGTAAACAAAGCGCTGGTACGCTTATGTGCAAGCAATCCCAATTGCACTTACATTGATACGCGCGATGTACTGGCAGACAGCCGGGGCAGTTTTATAAGCCATCAGACCGACGAAAACGGACAAAGTATTCGCCTGCGGGCAAAAGACGGCGTCCATGTCACCAAAGCCGGTTCGCTGCTTCTTGCGGATCGCTGCCTGGAAAAAGCCATTTTCTCCCCACCCCCCGAACAAGCGGCTCCAAAGCCTGCACAAGCGCTTGCCCAAGCTCCTCGTACGCAACAGACACAGCTGGTCAGCCCTGCCGTTGCAAAGGCGCCCGTACAACGCAGCATTGCAAGCGGCTGGTTTTACTCCATTCAGGAAAGTTCCTGGGCAACGTATGAAGAAGCTGCCCGACGCGCTCTGAAGCTGCGGAAACGGGGGCTTGCAGCCCGTGTGGCCAAGGCGGATCTCGGAGCGCGGGGCGTCTGGCACCGCGTAATGATAGGATCGTACGATTCGCTCCAGCAGGCCAAAAAGGAAAAGCAGGAACTGCTTGCAGTCCACAATCTCGACCACGCGTTGATTATGAAAATCCGAGGCACGGCATAATAGACGAAGCCGTGGCCTTCGGGAGCAGCATTTCCGTACGTGTTGACATCTCAGACGGTTAAAACGTTACCGCCCTGCTTGATCCATTCGGTGAGCATGGCGCCGACATGAAAAACCTCCAGCCCCAATCCGGCAAGCGTCTCGCTGACCCCGTAATTATCAGCGCAACGTTTGCAGGCTACTATACGCACGCCTCCGTGCAGCAGGTTGCGGACGTCTTCCTGCAATCCGGCATGCTCCGCCAGCAATTTGGTGGAAGGCCCCCAGACCAGAATCATCACCTCGGACCACCAGCCGTTGAGCAGGCTGTTTTCGGAATACATAAAGACCATTTGCCGGGCCACGTCCGGATCATGGGCAGTCCAGAGTACAATGATGCCTTGCCCGGGCGTCATGCCAACATCGGGTTTATTCATAAAAATCTCCTGACAGCTGCGGCAACATTGTCATTGTTCAGCAGGGTAAAATTACACAACGGCAAACAGGACAACGCTAAAACGTTCCGCCCTTGTGCTTTCTTTTTTTGACCACCTTTTTGGAGGAAAAGGAAAAATGCGTATTGGTCGCCCAGGCCTCGTACGTATCCCCATGCCAGACGGGATAAGACTCGCGATAGTCCGTGGGGGGCCCCAGGATTTCCTTGTAAATGGCGTACATGTCCTTTTCGTACTTGGGGTCGTACTTAAAGGAGATGCCGTAAAACACTTCCCCGATGAATTTATACCTCAGGAGTATCAGTGGAATGTCGCGGATACTTTTATTTGCCCCTTCAAGGGCGCAGTTCAAACGTTCTCCAGGAAGTTCCAGGCACTGTACGAACTCCATATGCAACTCATCTTCCATCTGCTCTTTGGTCTTTCCCCAGGAGACGCCACGAAAGCCCTTTTCCAATCCACCACTTTCCAGATCGGAAGCTGCATCCGTTGCTTCAATTTCAGGAGCGATAACAGACGCATCGGCAGCATCAGTTCTGACGTTTTGAGCACCCCATTCAATTTCCAAAGCTGAGACCGGACTTGCGCAGCAAATAAAAAAACTCAACAATGCAAAGCAAGTCAGAATGTTACGCAGAGAAAAACACATTCGCGCGAACTCCTTTGTGATGGTGTCGAATCAAATTCACAAAACAGATCCAGCCCCCGCCAGCCTCCGGCAGGATACCACTCATGAAAATTATACCTACTTCATATAACCCAACTAGTCAATAAAAGCTATACAATTTCGAACTGTTAGACATCACAGTCTTTTTATTTCATTTATTTTTACAATCTTGTCCATCTCTTGCAATCTTCAACCCATTGCACTACAGAAGAACCGTTTGTTATTCTGTCACATTTCTGTTGTATAGTTGCGGCCGAAAATACGCGTCTAACTTTTGAAATAGATTTGTTTCTTTTGAGGGGTTTTACTTACAGCGAGCACTGCTTTGACTGACATTACGGATATGCCGGCATCATACATCAGAGCTGTGTTCAATGGTGGCCATGCGTCGCTGCGGATGCATCCGACATATCCCGGTCGCTATTGGTAAAAACCGAGCTTTTTTATGTCCCTCTTCAGAATTCCACTTTTCTCTTTTCGAAATTTATTCTATAAGTTATGATGCTTCTAGCCGTGGGAAATGTCGTTTAAGGAATTGCCAGTACGATCCGATAAACTGTTGCAGAAAGGCTCAGATCTTCTCAGGGGGACGCATGGCCCAGACCAATATTCTGTTGGAATCCGGAACCAATGAATTCGAAATCGTCGAATTTTATATTGATGAGCAAGGATTCGATGGCGTGCAATATCGCGGGTATTACGGAGTCAATGTCGCAAAAGTACTTGAAATAATCAGGATGCCTTCTGTGACAGAAATGCCGGAAGCCGGGCACCCGTGCCTGCTTGGTGCATTTAACCTCCGCTCAAAAGTCGTCCCTTTGATCGACCTCTGCGTATGGCTCGGCAAGCAGATGGAGCCCACAAACACCTCCAAGGTAATCGTCACAGAATTCAACTATGTGATCAACAGCTTCCTTGTTTCCGGAGTAACGCGTATTCACCGCTTGAGCTGGGATCAGGTTGAACCCCCTGACAGATACGTCTCCCAATACAGTGAAGGCTCCATAACCGGCGTTGTAAAATTCGACGACCGTATTGTTCTGCTCCTGGACATGGAAAAGATCGTTGCGGAACTGAACCCCTCTCTCGGCCTGATGGTTGACGAAAGCATGCCCATGGAAGAGCCCGATCCTGACAAACCTATCCACGTTCTTTTTGCCGACGACTCATCCATGATCCGTAAAACCCTGACCCGCGGGCTGCAGCAGGCCGGATTCGATGTCACCGTGGCCAGCGACGGCAGGCAGGCCTGGGACATGCTGGTCAAGCTCAAAGAAGAATGCGGAGACAATCCGATAACCGATAAGGTCAACATCGTTATTTCCGATGTTGAAATGCCTGTCATGGACGGACATAATCTCACCAAGCGCATCAAAGAAGACGCAGTCCTCAAACAATTGCCCGTAATCCTTTTCTCTTCCCTGATTACCGATGCGTTGCGGCACAAAGGCGAATCCGTAGGGGCCGACGAGCAGATAGCCAAGCCTGACATTTCCACGCTCACAACGACCACTAAAAACCTTTTGAGCAAACGTCAGGGGTTGGATTTTTAAAAAGACAAGGAATCCAGGATGGATATAAAAATGCCTGAGATCAATAAAAAGGGATTGCGGCCTGTCAAACAGACTATTGCCATTCTGCATATGACAAGCGGCAAAATTATTCAGGGGAGTATTTACTACACAAAACTCGAATCGGGTAAAATGCCATCCATTGACAGAGAGGATGTCGACTTTCGTCTTTCGGACAAATTCAGCAATGACGACCGCTTCGTAACGGTCGTGGACGCCGAGTATAAGGCGCACGAAAATGCCCCGGGAAAAAAATTTCCAGTCATCTTTGTCAACAAAGATCACATAGAATTCGTCCGCCCAATGGAAAAATAATCCCGGCGTGTTGCCGGCCCCAGGCTGCTTTCAAGGCAGCCGCCGCCCGCTTGTGAACCGGACTCTTTCAGCAGCAGCCTGATGTGTGCTGCTTTCTTTTTTCAGGACCAGCCATGAACGACGTAAACTATTTTCAGCTGATCTCCACGATCATGCCCCAGGATCAGCTTTGTTTCGCTCACTACATCCCGCACGTAACCCTGGTGACGGCAAAAGCTCTGCAAGTCGCCGAACGACTCGGCCTTTCGCAGGATTCCCGCAACTTTATCGAGGAAGCGGCCATGCTGCACGACGTGGGCATCATATATACTGATGCGCCCGGCATCGGCTGTACGGGCTCACTGCCCTATATGGCGCATGGAATCGAGGGACGAAAAATCCTGGAGAAAGCCGGACTCCCACGCCATGCGCTCGTGGCGGAACGCCACCTGGGAGCAGGTATAACCAAAGAGGAAATTTCCGAAAACAACTTCCCGCTGCCCCGGCGGGACATGATGCCCACCTGCGTGGAAGAACGTATTATCTGTTGGGCAGACCTCTTTTACAGTAAATCCAAAGAAAAACTCTGGTACGAATGCAGCCCGGCAAAAGTGAGAGAACAGGTGGCTCGCTACGGCCGGCGCTCACTTGATACGTTCGAAACGTGGAGCCGCGAGTTTGGCATGAAGGAATGACGTCAACCGGGGGATAGAATTTTTAAACGGATCAATAGGTCCTAAAAAAAGCAATGCACACCTGATCAGGAATTTTCTTTTCCTTCGGGGAGACCGCTGCTTTCGGAATCATCCGTTGCTGCCCTTCTTTCCCGTGTCAATTCCTCCATCATCTGCACCTGGATATCCTGAATTTCCAGCAACCGTTGCCATTGGCGCAGCATGAGATGATCCATTTTCTCGTTCAGGTGACGGATTTCCATCTCAGCCTTGAGATTGACCTGATAATCATGTTCCGCCCGCATGCGGTCTTTAGCTTCCTGTCGATTCTGGCTCATCAGAATCACGGGAGCCTGTATGGCAGCCAGGCAGGAAAGCAACAGGTTGAGGAGAATATACGGGAAAGGATCAAAGGGGCTGGCCAGCAACTGGCTGGAGTTCAACGCCACCCATGCCACCAGCACAGAGACAAAACTGATAATGAACGTCCAGCTGCCGCCGAACCTGGCAATGCGGTCGGCGAAACGTTCGCCCAAAGTCTGCGCCTCGTTGAAAGCCTCATTGAGATTGGAAGAAACCAGCTCGTGCTCATGCAGACTACGCAGCACTTCGAGTTCCAGATCATCCAGTTCGCCCTTTTCCTCCTGCAACAGCTCGGACATGTGGCGTTCGCGGTACCGTTGCAGATCGTCCGCACAGATATACGCGTCTGGAGGAAGGTCGGAATGCTCCGCGAGAATCAGTTTCTGAACCGCCGGGCGAATCATCTCTAAAGGAAAAGCATCAGGACGGTGCTTGCCGCAGAGGGCACAGGTGAAGAAAGTTCGAGCAGACATCATGTTCCCGCGGGTTACCGGTACCATGCGCAAGCCGAATAAACGCATTCATGAAAAAGACAAACCGTCCGGTGGCTAGCCGCCTCCCACAGGAGGAAAGAGGCCCAGCCTGTCGCCGTCGGAGAGAACGTCATCAAGTTCGCATCCCCTGCCATTGATGAAGATGATACGGACGTCTTCCACCGGAATACCCAACAGAGTGATGATGTCCCGCACCGTTGCTCCGTCCGGATACTCTTTTTCCTGGTCGCCGGGTTCAAAATTACAAAGCGTGGCAAAGCACTTCACAGTCAGGCGCATGCGTCTTCCCCTTCTGCCAGATCCACGGAAAAAAGCAGGAGTTTGCCCAACTGAGGAATCTCCACCGAGTAGTTGCGCATATCCAGCTTGTGTCCTTTGATTTCAATCCCCTGCGAGACTTCCCAGAAACTGTCAGGCAACCCCGCCAGCAACTCCTGAAGGCGCGTATCGGGTACGAGCACGCCCTCCTGCAGCAGCTCATCGCCGATTTCAGCAAGCAGCAGATTAAAAAACTTAACCCGGACCTGGGCCTTGCAGCTGGCATTCTCACACGGGCCGTCCTCGGGGCAGGCTGAAATGCCGTTGCGCAGAGAGGACAACTCGCCTCCCCGGCGCATCACGGCGCCGACCAGACCGGGCATTGCTGCGGAAACAGCTATGGTATCACCATCGCGGACATAGGCTTTTTCCAGGTCGTCCACCGGCTTGGAATTATGAAAAATCGTCTGAATCCGTTTTTCGACGAACTCCGTCTCTAGCCCGAACTCCCGGATAAGTACTTCCCAGACAGAACACCCCTCGGGGACTTCCATCAGCACGCCTTCCTGCAGGAGCCCGTGTAATTCGCCCAGCATACGCCGCGGAACGCCCAAAAGACGGAGATGATCGTAACCGGAAAAATCTTCTGCTACTGAGGTCTGCTGCGCATCCATGGAAATTCTCCTGAGCATTGCATGTGAATAAAAAGGCGGCAAGGCACGCCTTGCCGCCTTGAATTAGTCACATCAGTTTAGAGGTCGGCCATGACTTTGTCGAGTTCTTCGTCCGGAACGTCGAATACAACGTTGTGCGGAGCCAGCTTCTCGCGTTTGAAATACATGGGCAGACGATCGTGCTTGCTTGTGAATCCGGCCGCACGGTTGAATTCCACTTCGTTTTTGAGAATGGATTTTCCGTAGGCAACGACGTCGTCAGCAGTCAGATTCCAGCCGTAGAAGGCGTTGAGCAAGTCAACGAGCGCCTGGAAGGTGTCGGGCTGATCAAGCAGAGCAAAGGCGATGAACAGGCACATGCCGGTGGCATCCACAGCCGCAGTGGCGATCTGCAGATTGCGCGAAAGCTCGGCCTGACCTTCGTTGGATAATGGATCCACATCGCCGCCGACCTTCAGGATATTGGTGGCGATGGCATAGCCGGCCGTGTGGTCGGCGCCCATGGTCGTGGTGGCGTAGGTAACACCGATGCCCTTGATGGCGCGCGGATCGTAGGCAGGCATGGCCTGATTTTTGACAACCGGCGCCTGCTCAATGCCGTAGGCCTTGGCCGTGGCGGCAGTGCCCATGCCGAGAATACGTCCCAGCGGAGTGCCTTTGCCGACCTCGTGCACCAGGTTGATGGCCGCTTCGGCATCACCGAACGGAATGACACCCGCATGCATGGCCACACCGATGGTGGAACCCATTTCGATGGTATCCAGACCGTAATCGTCATCCAGACGGTCCATCATGGCGATGCTGTCCAGATCGTCGATACCGCAGTTACCGCCATGGGACCAAGTGGTCTCATACTCGGGCTGCTTGGTCAGATAGTTGCCGTCTTTGTCATTGTAAATGCCGGAGCAACGGATGACGCAGCCGCGATGGCAGCCATGGGTGGGATTGCCACCGCGTTTGGCTTCCAGTTCGGCCTGAGCCTCACCGCTGATCTTGGCAACGTTTTCCCACTGTCCTTTCGAGAAGTTCGCGAAAGGATAGCCGCCGGCTTCGTTGATGATGTTGGTCAACACGTTGGTACCGTACGCAGGAAGACCTTCGCCGGTTACCGGATGCTTTTTCAAACCATCAACAAAACGTTTGTTGGCGTCCTTGTACTTTTCCGGATCCGCAGGTTGGCGGTTGGAAACGCCCGAGCCGTCGAGCAGGATAACCTTGATACCCTTGGAGGCCAGAACAGCGCCCACACCACCGCGTCCGCAGTGGCGGGTGGGGCGGCCTTCCGGATCGGTTACGCTGACGGTGGAGTTAGCCATACGCATTTCACCGGCAGTACCCACAGAGATCATGCAACCATTTTTCTGATAGACGTCAAGAAACTTGTCCATCATTTGATAGTTGGTCATCATCTTCAGGCTTTCGTCGATTTCAAACTTCACGCCGTCTTTGCTGAGGGTCATTTTGTACGGACCGTCGGCAAGACCTTCCAGCACAATGGCCGCATAACCGAGTTTGGCAATGATCTGCGCAGCCTGGCCACCGGCATTGGACTCTTTGATGGTTCCGGTCAGCGGGCTTTTGCAGCCTACGGACAACCTGCCGGACATGGCAGCCATGGTTCCGGACAACAAGCCGGGTGCAATCACGAACTTGTTTTCGGGTCCGAGCGCATGGCACTCTGCAGGCACTTCCTTGAACACCATGGCCGAGGTCAAAGCACGGCCACCGAGGCCCTCGTAGTCGCCAAGCGGTTCTTCCCTAACCGCCGGGCCACCTGGGGCACTCATGTCGATTCGCATGATTTTCATTGAGTTAAACTCCTGGGTTTGGTTAATACCTTTATTCCCTAAAACCTGGTCAAGCGTATCAGGTTCCAATCTCGTCCTCAATAGATTTGAGCCCAAGGAGCAAAATATTATGCTAAAAAAAACAACCCAAGTTCTTTCCTGAAATCTTTCACCCTTATTTATATCGATTTAACGAATAATATAGCTAAATGCTAATCGAAAAACACTGTAGCTTTGGGGTCCGGATAGTTATTATACACCTATTAAAAGGTGTATGAGCATACTGTTTCAACGCAATCCACTCTTTATTATGTCTCAGAAGAAAGTTTCTTCGACTTCAGCCATCATTAATTTGTATCTGAAAATATGATTTTTTACTGTGAAAACCTGTAAACACAGTAATTAAATGCACATAAAAAATGCAAATAAGGGCATTAAAAAAATGGAAAGTGCTTATACGAAGAATAAAACACACAAAGTGATTATATTCTGGAAGGACACGTCAAAGAAAAATAAATCTGTAGTCATAAAAATCAACAAAGATATTTATATAATAAAAAGTGAAACTGAAATAGCAGTGACGACAGAATTATTATCAATTCTCAGCAAGAATTCATCTTTACAAATAATACCGGTAAAGACTTAAAAAATATGATTGGATTCATGTAGAACTGCAAAAAGCAAAATCAATAAAGTTTAACTGAAAATCATATTTTTTTTAAGCATAAAAGAACTCCTGAATATTACTACAAAAGATAACAAGAAAGAAACAGCTTCCGGCTCAAAAATCGCATCAACACTAAAAAGCGCCTGGAATTCTTTGATGATTCTGCGTTGCATACAAATTGTTTTTTCGCGTATACTTGAGTCAGAAAAAGCCTGAAAGGCAAGTTGTCCGGGAGTACGTAATGCCCCAGCCTCTGCGCAACCGTCCGGCAGACTATTTTGTCTGTCCATGGCGGAGTTATTCTGCCCTGCCTGTTTGCAAGGGCAAATCTGTCGGATCCACGCCAGTTACGCCCTCGCAGCGGTTCCTCCTGCCCGGCAACAGCTCATTCATAACGTACGGGGCGCAGTTTCCCTTTTTCCTCGGCAAGCACAAAGGGATTGAAATATCCCGTACCGACTTCCGGAAATGCCCGGCGCAACCTTTTGAGGAAATTGGCAAGCCCCATTGCAGGACCAACGGAGCCGGCGTTTTTTTCAAATGCAAGCTTCCAGTACAATTCGGGATCGAGGTTGAGATTCCGGAGTTGAATGTAGTCAATCCCCGTTTCCTCTATCAGCATGGAAAGGTGTTCGAATTCTCTCTCCGTATCGCTTATGCCCGGAAAATACAGATAATTGAAGGAAACAAACAGGCCGCTTTCCTTGGCCGCCAGAATCGCCGACCGTACGTCAGCGAAGGCGTAGCTTTTCGGGCGATAGTAGGCTTCGTACAGGTCCTGATACGCGCTGTTCAGGCTGACTCTGATGGAATTGACTCCCGCGGATGCCAGCATGTCCATGACTTCGGGACGGCTGCCGTTGGTGTTGATATTGACCGTACCGGTGCCTCCCTGCTTGCGAAACAACCGTACGGATTCCGCAATCAGATCAGCTTCCATAAGGGGTTCGCCCTCGCATCCCTGCCCGAAAGAAAATACCGGACGGGATTCATGCCCGAGATGCGTCTGCATGATTTCAACCACTTCGGCAGGGGTCGGTTGAAAGCTGATCCGGGATTGGGTGGATGGAAATCCCGAGTTCTCAGACTGCAAGGAGATGCACCCCACGCAGGCGGCATTGCACGTACGCGATGTGGGCAACGGCGCTTCGTAACGGCCCAAAAACAGATTTCTCGCAGCCGGGCAGCAACTCCCCAAGGCGCAATGACACAGATGGCTGACAAGACGGTTGTCCGGAGCCTCCCGCTGCCACTTGCGGGCGCCCGCCTGAATGCGTTTCTTGGAAATACCGGTAAATATCTGACGGATGTCGGTATCCACTTTTTTGGCGCAAACCCAGAAACGCCCTGCATCCCAGCCGACTGCCGCGTACGCGAACAACGGAAGCACGGGCACATCGCTACCGGACTCTGTCTGGTAGGCGGCATGGGCCCCAAGCGTATAGCCCGGGCAAACAAAGGCGGCCACGGCATACCCTTCGAGCTGTTCGATGTTGCCCGTTTCCGGGTCCAGACCGAGAGCCCGGCGCCTGGGCAGCAAAAACAACTCACATTCTTCCGGCAACGGTACCAGCTCGTCCGGTCTGGGCAAAGCCAGTTCCTCACCACGTCGACAGAGCATCAACAGGTCGGGATGATCATAAATGGAACCATCCGCATCCGCGTACAACATTTTGGGTTTTGCTTTTCTACTTGCCATTTGTTTTGCAATTTTTATAGAGATGTGCTAGATATTTTTTAACCTGTTTATAGGCATAAGATAAAATCAACGCCTCTTTCATCATCCCGTGCGAGGTTTCTATGGATTTTTTTAATCATCTCATGTCAGGATACACGCCTATCCTCATTTTTATCTTCCTTTGTTTTGCTGCGCTGATGATCTTTTTTATCAAGCTATCGCGAAACCTGGAAGAACTTATTCGAATCGCCCGGTATGATCGTACCGCGCTTTTGGATCAGCTGGCCGTCATGCAGAACTCGCTGGAAGATCTCGTACGCTATCAATCCGACACTTACAATTTTTTCCAAGGCCTGTACCAGGACGATACATCTACTCCTATTGAAGAAAGCGAGCAACCTTACCTCGTTTCGGAAGAAGCCTATGCAGAACCGGAGGATCTCGCCTTTAGCGAAGAACCTTATGCCGCAGCGCCTGATCAAACAAGTGACTCCGGAGTCACTGCCGCCGGCGCAGCGTTCGCAGGAGCAGCGGCGGGGCTTGCAGCCGGCACGCTCATTGACGAGCAGGGGCAGGAAACTACTGATACGGCTTTTGATGCAGTCCCCGATCTCTCTGAACTTGTGGATGACGACGTGGCCTTCCCGGATAGCGGCGACTCTGCAATTGAAGATTTTTCCGATGAAGAATTCGACCTCACGCTTGGGGACACCATCCCGCCCGCGGCCGCTGATGCCGCCGCGGATATTTCCGACGCGACCTATGAGTCCATGGCCGAAGAAACCATGGAATTCAATGACACCGATTACGCCCACTATTCTTCAGCTTTAGCGGAAAAACAGGCCAAGGAAGACTTCAGCATTACTCCTGAGCTGGATGACCTTATGGACGAACAAGAAGATGTCATTGCAGTGACCGATGAGGACAGCTCCTTTGACGCTGAAAATGACCTTGTGCTCGAAGGCATGGACCTGGACTTCTCCCCGGACGAAGGAGACGAAGAGGAAGCCGGCCTTGCGGACTTCACACTGGATCTTGATTCTCCTTCCATTCAGGAAACGGATCTTCAGAAACAGGACTTCCTGCTGGATGAGACTGAGGATCTGGGCGACGACGACCTGTTGATTGAAACAGAAGAAGCGGAAACCATTACGGACGCTCCGGATGAATCCGTACTGGATCTTTCTTTGGATTCAGTTGAGACGGATGACGAAGACGAAGAACTGGATTTCTCTTTAGGTGATGACGGTTCTGCAGAAATTCCGGAGCAGCCGGAGACCTTCCAGGATGCTGTTCCCGAACTCAATTTCCACGAAGAACCAGAGTCGGAAATTTCCATGGCCCTTGAAGAAGAAGACGACTCCATTTATCTGCTGGACGAACCATTGACCACAGATGAAGAAACGGCACAACCCGATGACTTGCAGGAATTCGAATTAAGCGGTGTGGCCGAGCCCTCTGCGCCCCCCTCCCCTGATGAAGAACTCGACATGGATCTCTTCAACGACACCATTCGAGAACCAGCCCCGCATGAAGTGGCTTCGGATGATTCACTCGATGGCGATATCGTCATGGATTTTCCTCTTGAAGAAGAAACTCCCGAATTTGATACTGAATTCGATGTGGAGCCCCAGCATATCGATCTGGACTTCCAACTTGAGGACGAATCAGAGTCTGACCAGGGTGTCGTACTCCATACTGACGAACAGGAATTCACTCTTGACGATGACGAGAACGACGATGTCATCATTTCAGAGGATGATGATGTCGACGAGGATGACAGCGATCTTGACCTGCTTGTGGACAATCTTCTCGACGTGCCCGAAGATGTAAACCTGGACGTCGATTCTGAAGACATACCGGATTTTGAAACCGCCATCGTCATTGAAGATGACGATGATGAACCGCTCGTTGAAGAACCTGTCATCGCCGTATCCAATACGTCCGCTTCAGACACCGAAGAAATGGATCTGCTCCCTGCCGACCTTTCCGATGACGATCTGCTGCTTGACGAAGCTGCCGAAGTCATCACCAATGAAGATGAGATGACTTTTGATTTTGACAAGCCGCAATTCTCCACTGCCACAAGCGAAGACCCGGAGGAAATGGCTGCGGAAACTCCAGAGGCAGAACCAGACGAAGAAATCAGTACGCAGGACATGATGCTGACTCTGGACGAGACCATCGAACTGGACAAGACAGCCGCCTCCAAACAGGACCCTTCTCCTGTTGACGAAACCTTTGCCGGCACAGGGGAACTCCTTGATGATCATGACACCTCCAACGGATTTCTCTTGGACGGCCTCATGGATTTACCCGGTCAGAATTCCGGACACGACTTTTCTTTCGGCAGCGGAGAGCAGGAAGACCCCTTTTCGTTGCAGGATCTTGATATCACCATCATGGACCAGGACGATACGTCCATTTCTCTGGAACCGGGAGACGAGGACGCCGAGGAAGACGACATCGTTCTTCCGGACGTTTCTTTCAAAACCCTGCCTGATGCGGATGCGGACGCATCCACCCATGCGGACGACCTGCTTGAACTTGAAACCGATGACCTGGTTGATGCCAGCGAACCTGATGCGATCCAAAACACCGGCACAGGCGGCGCCTCTGCCGCGGATGCAGACAATGCCAGCGGTGAAACCAAGAAAAAAAGCGCCAATATCCTTGATTTTATCATTGATCAATAAACGATCGACCTGATTACCAACTCAAAGCGCCTTTTCTTCCGGAAGAAAAGGCGCTTTTGTTTCCTTTTTCTGTTCCGCCTCCTGTGCGCCTATTCTACTCCCCTTCCCCTTTGTCGGCAGTTCATTTCATTCCCAGGCTCCCTGTCTGAAAGCCTGCCGGATGATCCAACTATCTCAAAAGATGGACAAAGCCATACAAAATTGCAACTGCAAACTCTACTCCGGCTTTATTCGTCTTTTTATAATTAAGTAGTTTATATAAATTATCTTATTAAATATTTTTGACAAATTTATTTGCAAAAAATTAATTGGATGATAGCTTAAAACAACGTTAATTATTTATAGATTAATAGATAAAAATTGTCTACTGACAAAAGTTCGGATATTCCCATGACATACGACGACGCGTATAGAGTAAAAACACTCTGCCTCGAAAAGTTGAGTAATGATATCGATTGGAGCCTTGTTCCCGGTAGCCTGCTGGAATTAAAACACATCGCGGGCGGTGCTGCGGCCCTCAGCCTTGTGTTCACTTACGGAGGATGCCGTATCTACATGCCCAGTAACATCCGTCCCAACCATCCCCTGAGCTCTCTTTTAGGGTATTCCGCTTCACTGGCCCTGGCCAAGGCATACGGAGGCTGCCGGATAAATATCCCAAAAATAGACGCCATCCTGAGACAGCTCAGAATCAAGGACATCCGCCATGACAGAAGCAGAGGAGCAAGCATCGAATATCTTGCCCGTAAACACAACCTGAGCAGACGCAGGGTCCAGCAACTGCTTGCGCAACCCCGGTCACGGGAATGATTCCCCCTGCGTTCCGTACGGACGAAAAACATCTGGGTCCCGTACGTCGGGGTTACAGGGACTTTTTGAGCGCCATGATCCGTTCGTAGGAAGCTTCAATCCTCGAACGGGGAATCTCTCCGCTGACGACCATTGCCTTGACCATGGCGATCACCTTACGCGGGATCTCGGGGTCATAACTCAGATTGTTGCCAAACAGCAGGATATCCACACCAGCCGATATCGCCAGACGGACCGCCTCGTCCAAACCGTAATAATCTGCAACGGCTTTCATCTGGAGATCATCAGAGACCACCACTCCGGAAAATCCGAGCTGCTGGCGCAACAGACCGGTGATCACCTTTTTGGATAACGTAGCCGGATATTCGGGATCCAGCTCCGCATTGAAAATATGGGCGGTCATGATCATGGAACAGGCCTGCCGGTTGATCAGTAACTCGTATGGCTTCAATTCCACCGGCGTCCAGGTGGCCGTCACATCCGCCATGCCTGCATGAGAATCATTCCAGGCGCTGCCATGTCCGGGAAAATGCTTCAGGCACGACAAGACCCCCTGACTCTTCTGTCCGCGAATAAAAGCTTCGGCCTGAAGAGCAACTTGTCCGGCATCACTGGAAAAACTCCGTCCGAGTTTTCCGATCACGGGATTGTCCGGATTGACATTGACATCCACAACCGGAGCAAAATTCAGGTTGAACCCAAGTGAATGCAGCATTTTTCCAACCTGCGCTGCGATTTTTTGCGTATATTCGGGCTGCCCGCGACGTCCCAATGCAGCGGCGGAAGGAAACTCGGGAAACCCGTATTTGGGCTTGAGCCTGGCGACTTTTCCGCCTTCCTGGTCCACAGCCACCAGCAGCGGAATTTTGGCCGCGGAGCGCAACCCGCGTATCAACGTCGTGACCTGTGCCGCGCTTCTGATATTCCTCTCCGGACGCTTCAAAACAACATCATAATCAAACAGAATAACGCCCCCCACCCGACCCTGCCGTACGTCCTCAAGGATCTTTCCGCCGGGCTTGGTTCCCCGGAACCCAACAAGCAGCATTTGCCCGATCTTTTCTTCAAAAGACACTTCGGAAGAAGCAGCGGATGCAGACTGCGACGACACCAGCAGCAGGATCAGAAATGCCAGAAAATGCATCCCCAGCAGCATCTCATTATTCAGCCCCCTGAAATACCGACTTTTTTTCATCAAAAACATATCTCATTCTCCTCTTGCCAGCATTGTATCAGCTTGCCGTTTCTTGCCTTTTTAGGCTAGGAGTAACTACCCTATCCAACTGTAATTTTGTACTAAGTTTTCGAGATAAAGTCATGAGATTTTATTCTACAGCGCCCTCTACATTCCGGAGTCACCATGGCACAATTGCAAAGCCTGATTGGTTTTCTGTTTCTGATTTTTCTTGCCTGGCTGTGTAGTGAAAATCGTAAACGCATGGTTCCCAGAATTCTCATCAGCGGAATTCTGTTGCAGTTCGCACTGGCAGTGATTTTTCTCAAGATACCTTTTTTTCAAAATTTATTTTTCAAGCTCAACTATCTGACCCTGATGCTGGAACAAGGAACAACTGCGGGGTGCAGTTTCGTGTTCGGCTATCTTGGCGGAGCCAAAGCGCCTTTTGAGATCACCGATCCGGCTGAAAGTTTCATCCTTGCTTTCAGAGCCTTGCCTATCCTGCTGCTGGTCAGTGCCATCTCCGCCCTGCTCTTTTACTGGCGCGTGCTGCCCTTCATCGTCCGCATGTTCTCCATTCTTCTGCAGAAGACCATGGGTATCGGCGGGGCGCTAGGCGTAGGTACGGGCGCCAACATTTTCGTGGGCATGATCGAAGCCCCGCTTTTCATCCGCCCCTATTTCAAGGATCTGACACGCAGCGAACTCTTCACTTTGATGACCACGGGCATGGCGACCATTGCCGGAACCATGCTCGCACTCTATGCCAGTATCCTTCGTCCCATTATTCCGGATTCCCTAGGCCAGATTCTCAGCGCTTCCATCATCAGCGTTCCGGCTTCAATTCTTATTTCCCAAATAATGATCCCGGAAACCGAGCAGCAAACCTCCGGAGATATCTATCCGCCCGAAGAAGCCAACGGCAGCATGGATGCCATAGCCAACGGCACTGTCCGGGGCGTGCAAATGCTCCTGCCCATCATAGGAATGCTGATCGTACTCGTCGGACTGGTCTCCATCGCCAATCAACTGCTTCATTTTCTCCCGGATATGGCAGGCGCCCCCATTACGCTGCAACGCTTGCTGGGATATCTCATGGCGCCTGTGGTTTGGCTCATCGGCATCCCCTGGGACGAAGCCCAGACCGCCGGCATGCTTATGGGAACCAAAATCATACTCAACGAGCTTATCGCTTATATTGACCTGGCCAAACTTCCGGCGCATGCGCTCTCGCCCAGGAGCCAGCTGATCATGACCTATGCCATGTGCGGATTCGCCAATCTCGGCAGCCTGGGCATCATGATCGGAGGCATGGGCGCCATGGCTCCCGAACGCCGCTCGGAGGTTGCCGCGCTGGGAGTGCGCTCGATCATAGCCGGAGCCATGGCCACGTGCATGACCGGCGCAGTAATCGGCGTCCTCACCTAAAAAAACACGCCCCCTTTGCAGCCATCTTGCAAAGGGGGCGTAAAAAAACGTTCGCGCTGTGGCTTCGGCTACATGCGTCCGATGACGTCGATAAGGACACCCGTTACCTTTTCAGCATTTTCCTGAAAAATTCGCAGTACTTCCTCCCAGGAAACCGGTGCCTCGTCTTCCTTCCAGCAGTCGTAATCCGTGGACATGGCAATGGCCGCGTACGGCACCCCGGCTTCATTGGCCAGAATGGCTTCCGGCGCGGTGCTCATGTTGATAACATCCGCCCCCCAGGAACGAAACATAAAGGATTCCGCCTTGGTGGAAAAACGCGAACCTTCGATGGTCACCACAGTGCCTTTGTCATGAAAAGCAAAGCCATGCTGCTGGCAGGAAGAGATCAAAAGAGTACGCAGCGCTTTGTCAAAGGGTTCGGCCATGGCCGTATGCGTGGGAGTATGCGGTTCGAATTTTTCAAAAAAGCTGACAGCTCTGAGCCTGGTAAAATCGATGAACTGGTCCAGAATCACCAAATGCCCGCGTCCGATTTTTTCCCGCAGAGACCCTACAGCCGTTGTGGCGAGAATGCGCGTACACCCTGCCTCTTTCAAAGCCATGATGTTGGCCCGGTTGTTTACAAAGGTAGGGGGAATTGTATGCTCCCGCCCGTGCCGGGCAAGAATGCAGACCTCTTTGCCGGCAATACGCCCCTGCTTCAAGGGAGCGCTGGGAGAGCCGTAAGCAGTGCTGACAGTAATATCTTCGGGGTTCTCCAGAATATCCGGATCATCCAGCCCGCTGCCGCCGATAATTCCGATTTTATCCATGTTGTTCCTTGTCTGGTATGTCAGGAGCAGCCCGATATCCGTCTGCCTTTTTCACCATTTTTATTCAGACTTCACCCGGCGTACGCTGCCCGCGGATACGATGAATTACAATTGGAGGAGGTATTCGTAAGGAATATCCTGTAATTTCCCTTTACCCTCCAGAAAAGCGAGTTCAATGACGAACCCAAGGCCGGCGACTTCGCCTCCGGCAGTCTTTACCAGATCGATCATGGCCCCGCATGTACCGCCCGTTGCAAGCAGATCGTCGATGATCAAAACTTTTTCGCCTTTGGCCACTGCATCCGTATGCATGCACAAGGAGTCGGTGCCGTATTCGAGTTCATACGAGCAGGAAATGGTTTTATAAGGCAATTTGCCCGGCTTCCGCACCGGAACAAAGCCCATCCCCATTTTATAGGCCAAAGGAGCGCCGAAAATAAACCCTCTGGCTTCTGCAGCCAGGATTTTTGTGGCCCCGCAATCTGCAAACCGTTCTGCCAGAGCGTCTATGGTATAACGAAACGCTTCCGGGCTTGCCAAAAGAGGCGTAATATCAAAAAAAACGATGCCCGGCTTAAAATCTTCAATATCCCGAATGAACTGCCGTAAATCCATACCTTCCTCCTCAAGATTGTAGAACTGACAGACCGTAACAATTGCACTCGCAGGACTTCCCGAAACACCTGCACTTTCAGGCCCCTGGCATTACCTATACCGCCTGCTTATAAAACCCGCCGACAAAAAAGTCAAAGATGACAACATTATGAAATATGTTACATTTTTCCGCAGATCATACGCAATCAAACGGTCCGGCATACTGTCGTTGCGACTTTCGCGACACGTATATGGCTTTATGTATATTTTTTTGAACTTCTTTTGTTTTTTCCATTGACACGAAAAAAAAATTAAATTAAAAAATGATGTTTCACTAATTAGAAAATGTGGGCCCATAGCTCAGTTGGCAGAGCCTCCGGCTCATAACCGGCAGGTCCCAGGTTCGAATCCTGGTGGGCCCACCATGAAGGAATTATGTTGCTGGGCAGACGAAAACCTTCTCCATCGCCGTGTATTGAAAACGGCACAACCTCGTGCACAGGGCGCTTTTCCTGCAAGCTGATACAAGGAAAGCGCCTTTTTTATTCAAAATGAATATAGACAAGCTAATCACGCAGATTGAAGTCACGGCTCCTCTTCGGGGTGCTGCTTCATGGGATAAAAGCGGCGTGCAGATCGCCGGCCGGCTGCAAGAGACTGGAAAAGTCGCACTGATGCTTGACCCGTTGCCGGAGTCCATTGATCAGGCTCTGGAATGGGGGGCCGGATTTATCCTCAGCCACCACCCCCTGACCATGGAACCCCGTTTTCTGGATCGTCGCGGCGGATACCACGATATTGCGCGAATGGTGCTTTCCAAGGATGCCTGGTTGTACGCTGCGCATACCTCATTGGACGCGCAGCTTTCAGGTCCGGCCGCCTGGTTTGTCCGGGAGCTTGGAATCCGCAAATACCGGCCCCTCGAACCGACCTTTACGGCTCTTGCCCATCGTCTACTGTTTCCCATGCCGGGTTCCGCGGACCTGTTCGCCGAGAAATGGGCAACCCTGCCAGGGGTGCTGCAAACGCCAAACATCGATTCCGGACAGATGGCCGTCTGTTGCGAACAAAATGCCGTGCAGTCCATAATGCGGACCATTTGCCTGGATCTCGAAGCCGACGAGCACGAACTATTTTTCACCACCCAGCAAACCCATTTGCCCGCCGTAGAACTGGGCATGGGCCAGGTGGGAAAACTGCCGCAGGAGATTTCCTGGGAGGAATTCCTGACGCAAGTCCACAAGCATATTCCCCGCGACTTCGTCACCGTCGCCGGGAAGGTTCCGGAATCGGTGCGGACCGTGGCCTGTTGTCCGGGCTCTGGCGCTGGTCTGGCGGGTACGGCCGCTTCTCTTGGCGCGCAAGTGCTTGTTACCGGCGATATCAAGCATCATTTGGCGCTGAGGCCTCCGTTGTGCCTGGTGGACGTGGGGCATTTCTCCTTGGAAGAAGAAATGATGCGCAGATTTGCGCTGCTCCTGAAAGCTGACCCGGAGCTGCCAGATGTCGAGATACAATTTTTTCCTGGGCAGGACCCAATGCGTCTTGCCCTAACCCGATAAGCAGGCTGTGTGCTTCCATCTTTGTTTCAGAGATGCCGACGCAATGTCGATGCGGACACATAGGCTTTAATACCATAGGAGGGGAGTCAGATTGAGTATTTATCTTAAACAAATCGAACAGCTTGTTGCGTTGCAGCAGGTTGATTCCGAGCTGATCGAACTGCACCTGGAGCTGAACAATGCTCCGAAGGAAGTACAGGAACTCGAAGGCGAATATGCTGTAAAAGAAAACATCATCAACCAATATAAAGAAAAAATCGACCATCTGACCGGCCAGGACAAACGTATCAACAGTGAAATCGAAGAGGATACGCTGAAGGTCAAAAAGAGCAAAAACAAGTTGATGATGGTCAGCAACACGAAAGAATACCACGCCATGATGCGCGAAATGGACAACCTCGAAAAGCTGAACCGGACACGCGAGGAAGAACGCATGGCCATCGTGGAAGAACTGCAGCGCCAGCAGGAAAGCCTCGAGGAAATCCAGAAGGATGCCGACATCATCAAAGAAAACATGGATCAAAAACGGGCCAACCTGCAGGAACGCGTCAAAGCCTCCGAAGCGAAGCTGGCCGAACTTGACTCCCTGCGCAAAAGCCTCTGTGTCGATGTCCCCAAACCTGTCCTCAGCAGATACGAATTCATCCGCTCCAGACTTGATTCACCTGTGATTGTTCCGGTGACAAACGGCATCTGCAACGGCTGTCATATTGCCATTCCGCCACAGAGCTTCAATGAACTGCAGCGGGGACAGCAAATTCTTTCCTGCCCCAACTGCCAGCGGTTGATCTACTGGTCTGAGCATTTTGTGGACACATCCGCAAAAAAACAGGAAGCCGCACCGGTGGAAGAGCAGGACGTGCCCTTCGAAGAATAACCGAACCGAACGCCTGCGGTTTGACATACGCCGTACGGTAGTTATTTTGGTACAGGGAGTTGGACGGGTCATCGCGGTGGCTCACAGAGCCATGGAGGAAAGTCCGGGCTCCGCAGGGCAGGACGCTGGGTAACGCCCAGGGAGAGTGATCTCGGGAATAGTGCCACAGAAAGCAGACCGCTCTGCCCTTTCGGGCAGAGTAAGGGTGAAACGGTGGGGTAAGAGCCCACCAGGCGTCACGGAGACGTGGCGAGCTAGGTAAACCCCGTCCGGAGCAAGACCAAATAGGAGAGCGTTTTAAGCCGGCCCGGCCGAGCTCTCGGGTAGGTTGCTTGAGGCCGGAAGTAATTCCGGTCCTAGAGGAATGATGACCACAAAGGCACGGCTTTTTCAGCTTTGCCTTTGCCACAAAACCCGGCTTATAGTCCGACTCCCTTTAACCTTAACCGCTGTTACTGTTTTGCCCTTCTTTTGCGACTCATCAAGCAAGGTTTTCGCTGATGCTACGGCTATCCCTTTTTTCATGCGGACCGACCGTTGTTTCAGGAAGCAAATTACGCCTTGAGCCCAACGAAACAATACGCTAAAAACAGCTTTGCAGCCTGAGTATTTTATATACATTTTCATAGCAAACGCATTCCATAGCCTCGCTTACAAATTCAACTTCTGCCATTTCAAAACACGGCAAGCATTATGATAAAATTTCATTCGTTTCCTGTTGTATCGATCCTGATCATCTCCGGCATGCTGACGAGCACATTCCTGCTTACGTCTTGCCAGGACACTTTTTCGGAGCAAAACAAACTGGAAAAGCTCTACCAGGATGAATACGACACGGTTGAAGCCAAAGATGTGGACTCTGATTTTCTTGAGTTGCTGCGAATGCGGCAATTTTCCTCGCAACAGGCCTTTCTGGACTGGCTGCGTGAATTCGCGCACGCCAATACTGAAGACGCCCTCGATGAAGAACGTTCGGAAAACGGCATCAGAAACTACAGGAATCTGAAACGTATCACCCGGATGTGGGCGCAACGCCTGCGTACCGGAAGAGGCCCTAAGCCCAAACTGAAATGCGACCATGTGGCCAAAGCTCTGGCTGCTGTTTTGGATAATTTCGACATAAGCTCGCGCCTGGTTCATATCTTTTTCCTCAAACCGGACGGAACCGCCACCGACCACTCGATCCTCGAGGTACAGGACAAATCCAGCAAGCAATGGGAGATCCTGGACGCCTATTACAACGTCTTCATCATCAACAACATGACCGGCCGCCGGACAAAAACCGAGGACGTGGTGCTGGGCAACCTGGATGAATTCACCCCCTGCAACGCCTCAGGCTGCAGCTGGAATTTCCTGGGCGACAAAGGCGACGCTTACGGCAAAGCCTATTTCTCTGCCATGATCTACGACAACCGCCGTACCAGGGAACCCTCGCAGGTGATCATCAATCAACAGCGTCTGCCCAAAGAAGTAAGCCAGGAGGAACTGCTCAACGGCCCCTACCTGCAGCATATCAAAAAAATGCTGGGAGATCCCAAGATCGTGGTCCGCTAGCGCATTTTCGCCTTGAAGCATGCCCCAATGCTGGAACACAGCTTTGCGGCGGAAGAGAATCTAGGACTGTTTTCTGACAGGAGAATTACGGACTGATTTCCAGGTAGCGTTCCGCAACCCATTGCTTGAGTCTTTCGATGCCTTTGCCTTCCACTTTCAGCCAGACAAAAGCACCTGTCTGCGGGTTTTTCCCGGCGATGAACAGGAATTCGAGCCCCAGGCTGACGCGGCCGCGCGGATGGGTCTGCATACGCGCAATACGGACCACAACGAGCAGTTTCTGGTCTTTGGCGCCTTCTTTTGTGGGCAGGGACAGCAGCATGAGCAGATAATGCTGGGGCTGAATATACAGCAAAAGCTCTTCGGATTCCGTGGGGACCAGAGAAATACGGAGTCCGCCTTCGGAAATGTCGTGAACGTTCACGCTGTTTTTTTGCATCGGATCAAAGCTGAAAATCGGTTTTCCAAGATTTTTCACGTTGATCACAGGGGGCGTCTGCTTGAAGCGAATTCCCCAGGCCAGAACGCGAGGCAGGGTTTTTTCATGCAGGTCCACGCGTACGAAACGCCGCTGGGTATTTTTTTCAATGGTCTCGGGCCAGCTCAGGGCGATGAGCTTCTTCCCATTGTCCCGGCTTTCAAAGCCCAGAATATTGCTGCGAAACTGGTAGAGTTCCGGTTGCACTCCAGCCAGGGTCCGGATCTCAAACCGACAGAGGATGAAAGATCCTATCCAGGATTTACTGATTCGCGCGTTGTCAATTTCTTCGAAAACCAGGTTCTTCTTTTTGAACTTGGACAAATAAAGAGTCATGTTTGGCTGACCATAAGAAGCCCGCTGCCCTTTCACCCAGGAGGGGAAGGAACTTCCCGCTTCCATCGCCTTTTCCAAAAGGTTGATGTTTTCCTGAGAAATGGCTGGCTTAGTGCCTAGAATTCTGGAAAGCGCAATCATGAAAGAATATTCTCTCCTGTTGTTCTACCGGTGTGGTATCTGCTTCAAATACAACGTATTTCCGTATCTCTTAGCCGACTTTTGAAAAGAAGAAAACCTTTAACAAGTCCCCTTGATTTTTTACCTGCCATAAAAAAACCGGAACCTGTAATTACAGACTCCGGTCTTATGTCTGGCTGTTGCAGCCCTGTAGTTAGGCTTTCTTTTTCTTCTGTCCGGCTATGGCGTGACGCTTCTGCGCATTCAGTATGGATTTACGCAGCCGGATGGACTCCGGCGTTACTTCAACCATTTCATCCTCACGGATGAAATGGATGGCGCGCTCCAGAGTCATGTTTAAAATCGGCGTTAGCGTTACGGCCTCATCTTTTCCGGAAGCACGCATGTTCGTCAGCTTCTTTTCCTTGCAGGGATTCACGTCTATATCGTTGTCGCGATTGTGTTCGCCCACGATCATTCCCTCATATACGGGGTCGCCGGGACGGACGAACATCTGTCCGCGCGGTTCGAGATTGAAGATGGCGTACGCCACCGCATTGCCCGCCCGGTCGCTGACAAGAGAACCGGTGAAGCGGGTGGGGAAATCGCCACGATACGGTTCGTAGCCTTTGAGATAGGAATTCAGCAGGCCGGTACCTTTGGTATCCGTCAGGAATTCATCCCGGTAGCCGATAAGGCCGCGCGAAGGAATGCTGAATTCCATACGTACGCGTCCGGAACCTTTATTGACCATGTTCAGCATACGCCCTTTGCGAATGGCCAGCTTTTCGGTGATGACGCCCATGAAGGTCTCATCGCAGTCAACGAACAGATGCTCGATGGGCTCCAGCCGCTTCCCGTCTTCTTCCTTGTAAATGACCTCGGGACGCCCGATGCACAGTTCGAACCCTTCCCGGCGCATGGTTTCAACAATAATGGCCATCTGGAATTCGCCCCGTCCCTTTACCATGAAACTGTCACGCTCTTCGGTTTCTTCCACCCGAATGGAAACATTTTTCAAGGTCTCACGAATCAAGCGCTCGCCGATCTTGCTGGACTGGACAAAAGAGCCTTCCTTGCCGGCCAGGGGAGACGTGTTGCAGGCGAAACGCATGGCCACGGTGGGTTCGTCCACCTGAATACGCGGCAAGGCCACCGGAGCGTCCTTGGTGCAGATCGTATCACCGATGGTCACGGCCTCGATACCCGCCAGGGTCACCACGTCGCCGGGCTCCACTTTGTCGGCCGGAACCAGGCGCAAGCCTTCATAAACCTGCAGCCGCGTCACTTTGAGCGGCTGGCTTTTTCCACCCTGCATCAGACAGGTCAGCTGCTCGTTGGACGACACGCTGCCATTGAATACGCGCCCGACAGCCAGGCGTCCGAGATAGTCCGAATAGTCCAGATCGGAAACCAGCATCTGAAAAGGCGCATCGGGCTCGAAGGATGGCGGCGGAACGTGCGCCAGAATGGTCTCGAAAAGCGGCTCGAGATTTTCACTCGGGTCATCAAGTGTGCGTTTTGCCACGCCCTGACGTCCGATGGCGTAAAGCAGCGGAAACTCGAGCTGTTCTTCGGAAGCATCCAGGTCAATGAACAGATCGTAAACCTCGTTGACCACTTCATCCACCCGTGCGTCCTTGCGGTCGATCTTGTTGATGACCACAATGCAGGCCAGACCGGCCTCCAGAGCTTTTTTCAGCACGAACCGGGTCTGCGGCAGCGGTCCTTCGGAGGCGTCCACCAGAAGTAAAGCTCCATCGGCCATGGAGAGCGAGCGCTCCACTTCACCGCCGAAATCGGCGTGGCCGGGAGTGTCGATGATATTGATTTTGACATCCTGCCAATGCACGGCGCAGTTTTTCGCGGCAATGGTGATTCCCCGTTCGCGTTCGAGGTCCATATTGTCCATAAGCCGGTCGCTTACTTCCTGGTTGTCCCGGAACAGGCCGCTCTGACGAAAAAGCGCATCCACCAGGGTTGTTTTTCCATGGTCAACGTGCGCGATGATGGCAATGTTACGTAATGCGGAGTTCTGCAATTTTTCTTTCATACGATTTCTATAATCCGATCTGTTGAGTTTTGGTGACGCCTCCCCTCCTGCCGGGGAAGCCTGGAAAACGAGACATCAGCTAACCTGCCGCATTTCCCGAAAATTTGTATGCCTGAGCCCCAAAGCATGGCTGCCCGTTCCTGTGGCACGGTACGCCGGATTGCAGCTGGCAAGATTGTTAACATAGTATTGTTGCGAAAAAAGTTACATTTTCCGCACGAAGCAACGTCCATACGCGTTGCCGGCTCTGACGGCAACGGTGATTTTTGGTATTCTCACACTGCCCCCAACCGCGTGTTGCCCTGAAGCCGTTTTTTTAAAATACCTTAAGTAAACGCAACTTCGCGACGATAGAGCTAACAAAGCCGGAGGTTTTCAAGCCCTGGCCCGAATGAGTTTCCTCGCAACATGGAGAAAATAAAGCCATGACCAGAATTAATTCGTATCATACCTCACTCTGCGTGCTTTGTGCACTGCTTTTCCTCATGGCGGCTCCGGCTTTGGCACAGCAAAACAATACAAACCGTGCCAGTGCGCCCCGCAGCGCGAACCTGGACCCCGGGGCGCCCATGACCACCGGCGGCCCCATGTGGGGCAACGTGGATGGCTCCACAAAAACGATACGCTCGCAGCAGAGCCTGCATGCCGGTTATATGGTCCCTGACGGACGCGGCGGCTTTATCTGGGCCGGGGCCTATTCGGAAATGAAAGCGCCTTTGCCCGTACACGAAGCAGCGCAGGAGCTCAAGTTAAAAGTGCGTGAACTTGCCGACCAGCTTCTTTCCAATACCGCCAACGGCAGCATTGCGGGCATCATCGCCCTGCCCGCCTCTTTTGTCAGCCAGGACAACTTTCGACAGAGTTCCGCCTTCGGACGCTACATCGCCGAACAGATGTTCTATGAGTTCAACCAGCGCGGCGTCCCCGTACGCGAGTACCGCATCGGGCCGGAACTCGTTTCCGTTCCGGGGCAGGGAGATTTCATGCTTACGCGGCAGGCCGGAAACATCGTTATGAACAGCAATCGCGCCGCAGTTATCGTGGGCACCTATTACAGCGACGACGACAATGTCTTTGTCAACGCCCGCTTGATCAATGGAGTAAACGGCATGGTGCTGCGGACCGCCAATGTAGTCTTTCCGCAAACGGAAGTCACGGATAGCATGCTTGCCAACAGTATGGTCCATCTGGAGCCATCGTATGTGGGCATAAAAGATTTCAATACACAGACCCAGATGACCGATCTTTCGGCCATTGACCTGGGTGAGGATATCCACTGAGCCTGATACGCTCGATAAGGACAACGGCCATGCGTACGACAATAGTTTTATTTCTGGTTGTGCTGCTGCTTGCGGCTCTGTCCGGATGCGGCTCCAAAGAGGTGAAACAACCCGGATTCGGTGTTGCTGCGCCCCCCTATCATCAAAACACCTTGTACAATTTCTATCTGGGTCGGACCTACATGTCCGAAGGCCGTTACGAACTGGCCCGGCAACGGCTGCTTCTGGCAATGACCACCGCCGAGGACCCGGAGATGCGAGCCCGGCTGGCCCAGGAAGTGGAAGCCGCAGACAAAATGATACAAACCATGCGTTGAGTCGAAAACGCTCGATGCAAGGAGATAAACCATGAAGAAACTTTTCTCTCCCCTGTTCGCAGTGTTGCTGTTGTCCATAGCGCTGTTGCTGCCCATGGCCGCGGCTGCGGGAATGCTGCCCAATATGGCAGCCGAAATGGCGGACGAACTGGACGCGCAACTGGCCAAGCGCTTCAATATCAACAAGCGGCCATTGCAGAACATGACACTGGTGATGACCACTCCGGTGAGCCTGGGAAATTTCGAATCCAGTTCGCCCCTTGCCAGGCTCATAGCGGAAGAAATGAGCACCTGGTTTGTTTCAGCCGGATATAACGTCAAGGAAATCCGGCGCGGACAAAATATTCTCTTTGCCCCCAACCGCGGTGAATTTCTGATGACGCGCCAAGCCAGGCTGCTGCAGCGCAAAAACATGGGCACCGAGCTGATCGTTACCGGAACCTACACGGTCACCTCCAAGCACGTGCGCTTCAATATGCGAATCATTCATGCGGCCACCAATGATATCCTGGCCATGTGCAGTGCAACCTTGCCCATGAACAACGAAGCCTACGAACTTGTCGGCGTGGATGATGGGCCCAACATTCTGGGCATTAAGCCCAATGTTTCCACAAGTCTGAACAGCGGACTCCGTTTTTAATATCCTTTCGGACGAGGAGAAATACCATGCGCAACGTAACATTGTCCCTGCTGTTCGCGGCCCTGCTGCTCACCGGCGGCTGCAGTATTCAATTCGGCATTGAACGCTCGCAAAAAGTGCCCTTCAAGGCCAGCTACAGCGTTACTCATTACCGGGCTCAGGATAACTGCGAAGAGTGCGAAAGCTACACACCTTCGTATACGAACTTCTCCACGCCCATCCAATGCCGCCAGGTGGACTCCTGTTCCAACTGCGACGCCGGGCAGCGTGTAGCGTCTTGTCCGCGCTAAGATGAGGATACGAAAATGTCGCTTATCAAATACGTATTACTCGTCGTCGTGACCCTCGCCATGCTGTTGCTGTTTAGCGGATGCAGCAGCAACAATTGTGATCCGTACGCGGCCTACCATAACGGCTGCAGGCCGTGCGGGACGTACTACAATTGCACCGGCGGCTGCGGACAGGGAACTTCAAACTCCCAGGACAGGCGGCGTTCGCTGTTTTATTAAGCGGTTGCAAAGGAAATATCATGCGCAGCATACTGTATTCATTGATTATAATAAGTATAACCGGCTTGATTCTGCTTTCGGGATGTTCATCCAAAAGCGGAACAGCCTCGTATTATAACCGTAATACGGCCAACAACTGTGCCATTATTGATGACTGGCGTGTCTACTGTCCGCGGGATCGTAACTGCGCCGAAGAAGAAATACCCCAGTAAGGAGTATGATCATGAAACAATTCCGCATTGTTATAGTTCTGCTGGTGGTACTGTTTGCTGCAGGATGCAAAATGAATGTCGCCGCCAACCTGCATCCCTTTCAGGACCCTCCACAAGAGAAAAGCAGCAAGCCTGCCGTGCAATGTGAATATAGAAACTCAGGGGAACTGCTGTAACGAAGTGCGCCTGTACGGCGATTGGCGACAAGACTGAGACAGAAAATTGCGGGCTCAATTCTTTTCTTTGTCAATATCCTTGAGCATATCCCGCATCAGATCTTCTTCCGAAATGTGATAGGTTTGATCAGCTCGACCACCGGAGTAGTTGATCTTGATCTGCTTTTTATTGATGGTAAATCCGCTTACAGTGCGCTCCACTGCCCAATTATCAAAATTACAATTAACAGCCACGCTTTTGACCCGCTGCTGCAGTTCTTTGAGCATCGCACCGACTTTCATGGCCGTAAAACTACCCGGACCATCTTTATGTAACTGACCGTCGAGATACAGATTGGTCGGCGTACAGGTAATACGCACTCTGGTCATGTCCGCACCATGCTTGACGAGCACAGATTTGGCAGCCACTCTGTTGAGAAACATGTTTTGTTGTGACATCTCGCACCTCGGCTTGAAATCACATTTATTATAAGTACATATTAAGATAATGCCAAGCCATTAATAAAGCCACATTAAAACATGCGCAATGTAAGGACTGCCAGCAGTTGAATGTAAAGGAAACCTTTCCGAAGAAAACTGATATTTTGGCGCACGAAATAGACTAACGACATTCCCGCAGACTGCTATGCAATCATAAAGGGCGTCCGTACTGCAGGCAAAACGAATAAAGCTTTGGTAAAATCAGGAATCAGTCACGATTGTGCAGGAAGGCTCAACACAAAAATCCACAATTCCGGTCAGCGACATCTCTGGTTCTTCCAGAACGCGAAACATGACGACATCCAGAATACGGTGCAGATACGGGCCGGTGGCGACAGGGCCAAGGCCCTGAATGCCAGAATTAAAAAAATAGACCCCCGGAGCCAGCAGACAGGCAAAAGAAAAACAGACCTCGTATTGGGTGCCTTTGGAAACAGAGCGGATTTTTGAGCGCAACGAACTGGAAAGCGAGCCCCCAAGAGGGAACCCCGCGTTGTTTTTCAACATCATGCCGAAAAACACATCTTCTGCATCTTCTTCAAAGGTTGCCAGATAACGCAGCTCATACCTGTCGCCGCGTACGAGCACGTTGACCGGCGTGCCGTCCGGAGTGGTAATGCGCGGATTACGGATGGTCGCGCCGTAGGAATCATAGACCACCATACTTTTGGGAACCAGATGCGGATCGAAATGAGCTTCCAGCGGACCGTCCTGCCCTTCCGGGTTGCCGGCGTCGTTCTGTCCGGCCAGCTCCGGATCAAATTGCCGGGGAAATTCCTCATCGTCCAGACTCTCGCCCGCCTTGATCGCCCGGACCAGATCGTCCACCATGTCACCGCTGGCATGCGCAATACGCTGATAACGCGAGACCACGAATTTGGGCTGCCCCTGAACCACGAGATCACCGCGATGCAGCAGAATGGCCTTGTTGCAGAGCGAAACCACCGACGCCGCATGGTGCGAGACGTACAACAGGGTCGTTCCCTGCTCGCATAAGCGCTCAAGTCTGGCGTAGCATTTGCGCTGAAAAGCTTCGTCACCCACGGCAAGGGCTTCGTCCACAATCAGAATTTTGGCATCCACCATGGTCTGTACGGAAAACGCCAGACGGACCATCATACCGCTGGAATACGTTTTCACCGGCTGCTGGACAAACGCGCCGATGTCGGCGAAGGAAAGAATGGCATCCAGCCGTTTTTCCATTTCCTCGCGCGAATAGCCCATGAGCATGCCGCTGAAAAAAACATTTTCCAGTCCGGAAAGTTCGGGGTTGAAACCGGACCCCAGTTCCAGAATGGCCGACACCTTGCCGTTGACGTCAACTGTCCCGCTGGTGGGAGTAAGCACGCCGGTGATGATTTTCAGCAAGGTTGATTTGCCCGAACCGTTGCGGCCGACAATTCCCACTGTTTCGCCGGCATTGATGGTGAAACTGATGTCTTTGAGCGCGTAAAAAGGCGTATGGTACCGACGACGACGCGGGTGTATGGATTCTTTCAGTCTGTCCACCGGATTTTCGTACAGGCGAAAGACCTTGGACAGGTTTTCAACCCGAATGGCGCAATCGCGGCCTTGTTCCGGGGTATCAGGTTCCTCAATCAGGTTCTGATGACTTTGCCGGTTTGTATCCATACTTTCTACAGCTTTTTGCATTCTCGTGCCACGGGTTAAACGCCAAAGGTCTCACAAAGTTTTTCAAACCGTTCCTGCGCGGCCTGGTAGATACGCTGATTTACAGCCTGGGATTTCTCCACAGCGCTGAGGATCCCCTGCTGCTGCAACGTGTCTTTATAGGCCGAGACAGTGCCCACATTCACTTTTTTTCTCTCAAGCTTGCGCCCAAAAATTTTTTCATACAGCGCCAGACTGCGGTCATATTGCTCGGTCAATCCCACAAAAGTCAAATCATCCACGGAATAGCTTCCCAGAAACAGCTCGTACAAGCGCTTCATTTTGGGTTCGTTGGATAACGCCACCAGATCCATATTGTGGTCGTGCATCCTGCAATACAAGGAGTTTTCAGGCTTCTTTTCCCGCTGCCAGAAGTGGTAATGCGAGCAGATTCTGTCCACGGGATCGCGAAAAAAGGCGCAAAACTGTTTCTCGCCGGGAAGACAGGCATATTTTGTGGCGATAAAATGGCCGAATACCAGATCATAGTCCCGTACCAGTGCGTCCCGATGACGCCGGACCCGAAGACGGGATAAAAAACGATTCTTTTTATTGCGCCAGAAATCCGAAAGCGGCAGATCGCTCGAGTCCTCAAGGCAGCGCTGCGGATAGGCCTCTTCCAAAGCCGCGTGCAGACTTTGTCCCGCGGTTTTGGGCATATGAATGAATACTATCATACGTAGCTTCTTTTATTGGTAACAGACGTAATGCAATTATGCGGGCAAATGCCGCCGCACTTACTCAAACGAAGGCGAAACCGCCCTGGTTCACTGGAAAAGCAGAATTCGGAAGCAGCACATCATCGACCCGCCAAGTGCGCAGACCGTGTTGCTATAGCCCTCCCCCGCATAGGCGTCAAGGAGCCTTATTCCGGAGCACGACAACTCCACAGTCTGCGGCGGACCTGAAAACACCGTTCAGCTTGCCTTCCTGATTAGATGCGTTATCTTGTTAGATGTGTTCAATTCCCCCCGAACCAGGAGAAAACTTATGCGGATTACTGCTTTTTTACTGACAGCTGGCTTGCTGTTTATTGCCGGGCTTGTCGCCGCTGGCGCCTGGAACAGGGCAGAGGCAAGGAGTGACGCCATGACCAATGCAGCAAAAACCGAAACCGCCACCTTCGCAGGCGGGTGCTTCTGGTGTTTGGAAAAGGATATGGAAAAAATCGACGGCGTATTGGACGCCGTTTCCGGATACACCGGTGGTAATACCGACAATCCGGACTATTCCGAAGTATCCCGCGGCGACACCGGCCACGCCGAAGCCGTACAGGTCACGTTCAATCCGGATAAAATCACCTACCGCAAGCTGGTGGAAGCCTTTTTCCGGATGATCGACCCCACAGATAATGGCGGCCAGTTCGTTGACCGCGGCAACCAATACCGTACGGCCATTTTCTACAATGACAAGGAACAGGAACGCATCGCCACCAATGTGGCTCAAAAGCTCGAACAGTCCGGCGTGTTCCCAAAATCCGTGGTAACGGAAATCGTTCCTCTGGAAACCTTCTATCCGGCGGAAGACTACCACCAGGATTTTTATCGTAAAAATCCCACACGCTACAACAGCTATCGTCAGGGCTCCGGACGCGACCAGTTCCTGGACAAAATCTGGAAGTGCAGCCCTTGTGAAGCCGCCCGGTCTTCCGCGGCAAAGCCCGACGAGCAAAGTCTTCGCGACAGTTTGACCAAGGAGCAGTTCGAGGTAACCCAGAACAGCGGTACCGAGCCCGCATTTCACAACCTGTACTGGGACAACAAGGAACCCGGCATATACGTGGACGTGGTTTCCGGCGAACCGCTGTTCAGCTCGCTGGACAAATTCGACTCGGGTACGGGCTGGCCCAGTTTCACCAAGCCCCTTGATTCCGAGAACATCGTTGAACACGAAGACACGTCTCTGTTCATGACCCGGACCGAAGTCCGCAGTAAAAACGCGGACTCGCACCTGGGGCACGTCTTTGCGGACGGCCCTGCGCCGACAGGTACGCGCTACTGCATCAACTCGGCAGCCCTGCGCTTTATTCCAAAAGCAGACCTGGAGAAGGAAGGCTACGGCGAATACGCCAAGCTCTTCGAATAGGCGAACAGACCAGGATACGTTGAAAAAGCGTCCGGAGCCCTGATTGTAATGAGGCTCCGGACGCATTTTTTTATGGAATGGAATCTACGGACGCGTAGGCGGGTTCGTGCAGGGGAATCAGGATGTCGGCCATATCCCGGACCTGCAGCATCATGTCATAGGCCTGGTAGGAATTGACCACCGTTCCGGGTGGGATGACTTCCATTTCCATGGCCCGGACTTCTTTTGACGGATTGAAATTTTCCGCAATCACACAAAAGCCCGTAATGATCGCCTTGCCTTTGGCCGTATCAATGGCCACGGACATGCCGCCGGGCGTATGTGCCGGCGTATGCAGTACGGTTATGCCCGGCTCGATCTCCTGGCCGTCCGTCATGGTCCGCACCTGGCCGTTTTCCTCCACATCCAGAATAAAATCTTCCAGATAACGGATATCCAGCGGATGCGGGTTATGGATATGCTGCAGTTCCAGTTCGTGCGCGTAGATCACCGCGTTCTCGCACTTGTAATCGTTCTCGCAATGATCATTGTGCAGATGCGTATGGATGATGACGTCGATGTCCTCCGGCTTCAGGCCGAACCGCGCCAGCCCTTGCTCAAAGGTATAGATTTTCCCTCCAAGCGCCGCTTCACGCGCTTCGGACTGAATCGGGTTCATTTCACCCGTGTCCACCAGGATATTTTTTGTGCCGCCCTGCAGCAGCCAGGTGTAAATAGGGATGGTATACGGGGTGCCGTAATGCTGTTGATAGGTCATCATTCCCATGTCGAACTGCTTGGAACCGTTGACAATGGGACGGATCGTATATTGCGCCATGTGCACACACTCCTTGCTATACGTGATACGAAAAAGGAATCGGAGCGCGCAAAAGGTCACAGTGCGTCCGGCGGCCTTGGCCGCGAACCACCGCGTGCGTCGGGGCGATTTCCAGACCTCAGTGTTTCAACAATAACCACTTTGTGCGTCAGGTAAAGAGAATGCCGAAAAAACGGCCGAGGTCAAGAGAAAAACTACTCCTTTTCTTGCGGGAATTTCCCCGCCTGCTATTTCTTGGATTTGGTGATCACGCTCGCATTGCACGGACCATTGAGATCAGGCTGTGGTTCGACTCCGAAAACGTAGTGGTAATAACTGCGCTTGCCGTCCCAGGTGGGATTATTGACCGGAACTGACGAATAATAGGCCCGGCCATGGTTTTTGTAGTGCTCCGCCACAAGACAATAGCCGAATACGCCGTCGTTCACGCCCACGTTCTTCAGGTAATAAAAAAAGTCCCCCACCAGCTTGTTTTCTTCCTGGCGCAAGGCCTTGGACGGAATATTCTGGCCGCCCTTATAATACATGGCGAGTTTGTCCAGGTACTTGCTCAGTTTTTCGAACTGGGGCCCTACCTCGCCTGAAACTTTGGAATATTTGGGGTTGTGTTTGATATCGTACTTCGTGACCTGGTAATAGTAGTAAATGCCTCCGGCCAGAAGAATAAGGCTGACGATCAGAATCACAAGATCCGGCGTACGGGACCTGCGGCGGGGTTTTCCATTTCCATTTTTGGCCATTCGCTGCTCCTTACGGGGTCTGGTGCGTTCTGGCTATCATTTTCGGCCCCGTGCATCAACTTTTTGTATTTACAATAAGACAACATGAAGCAATCTTTACTTAAATCCGAAAGTCATCCTCACGAATTCACGAGTTTGACCAGACGCGCCCGCAGGTCCTCCAGCAATTCCGGACCGGGTTGCTCCCCTGCCCGCAGCCTGGTCAACGTCCGGGAATAGAGCGATTCTTCAGGTTGCAGGGATTGCAGATACGCAAAAATCCGTATCCCTTCGGCCTGGTCCTGTTCAAGAATGCAGGCCAGGCCCGCGGCCATGGCGGTCCGTTCTTCATAGGGATTCAGGTCGCGCGCCTGCAGTGCATAGCGTTTGAAAGCCGCCGTATCCCCCGTACGCTCCATCTTCAGGGCCTCGCGTAGTAGGTGCTTGGCTCTGGCCCGTGTGGGAATATGAAATTTGTCGATAAAAAACTGCCGCGCGGTCATCCCTTCCGCACGGGGCACCAGACCGTATTGGTACTGATAGAGGAAAAGCTGGTTCCAAAGAGCCAGAACCAGCAGACAAACAAGCAATACGCGGCGCGGTCCCGAAGGAAGCCGCCCGTACAGCACGCCCAGGCCGACGGCCAGAAACGGCAGGGCCTCGATCATAAAACGCTGGCCAAAGGACCACCCGGCCCACCAGCATTCCAGGCTCGAAATAAGCAGCAGTTGCAGCACGATGGCCGCCAGAAAACTCAGTCCCCAGAACGCTTCCCGGCGGTAAAGCAGCACCAGCCCTGCAATGCCGAAAAGCAACGCCGGATGCCAGGAAAAGACGCCCTTTTGCAGGGAAAAAAGCACGGGCCAGATTTTCAGATGCGACAGATGAATGAACCCCCTGCCGTGCGGGATGACCACAAAGCTGTCGTAAAGATACTTCCAGGTCAGTAGTTGCGGAGATATGGCCAGCAGCAGGAGCAGCGACAGAAGCGCGTAACGCAGCAGCAGTTTGGACAGGCCTTCCGGATTCCGTCGGAGCGTACGCCAGGCCTCCTGCAAGGCCAGAAGGAACAGAGGCAACAGATACAGGACCGCCTGCCAGCGGCACAGAAACAAAACGCCTCCGCAAAGCACCGTACGGTAGTCCACGCCTTTTTTGAGCAAAAAGTACGTATAGGCCGCGGCCATCAGAAAAGCCGTATTATGGGCCATGGCCGTGAGCGGCCAGATATAATAGGTCAGTTGCGTGGCGAACAACAGCGTCAGGCAGGCGACATACGCGGCCCGGGGGGCGGCAAAACGTTCGACTACACGGGCCACGAACCAGAACCCCAGCAGGCAGTACAACGAATTCCCCACCCAGATACAGGCAGGATAAAGCACCGAATAGCCGTCCGCGGCCAGATCCGCGCCAAAACTATTAGCCAACAGCGTGGCCCCGTGCGCCAGCAGAAAAAACGGCAGCCAGAAAATGGCCGGTCCCACGGACCAGTTGTTTCCCGGCAGCCCAGTCGCAGGAATCAGGGTCTGCCGGACAAAAGCCTCGCCGAACAAGCGTCCTACTTCGTTGCTGAAATCCAGATTGCCGTCAAAAAACAGCGAACGCAGGTACATGTAGTAATATGCGCTGTCCACCGGCGCCAAGCGACCGCCCCAATCGCCCATATACCCGAGCAGAAAATACAACGCGGTCAGCCCCAGGTAACAGGCCACCACCACCTGGAACGGCGACCAGCCCAAAGGCGCGCGCGACGTGGACGCATCTGAGGAAGCAAAGGAAAAAGCGGAGAATAACATCATTGGCCGGTTAGTTTTGGTTGGAGTGCTTGCATCGCCCGAAGCTATACGGGATGGAGAAGTCCTGATCAAGGGGCGGACAAAGACAACATCCTCAAGATCTCAATTTCGCAGGACCAGAATAACTGAAGGCAGAGCAAAAAGGCGGTATCCCTTTTCGCTCTGCCTTATGTCGGATTAAAATACGAGGACGCCTGTTCTATAACGACTCAGACCGTGAAATGGGCATCCGCCCACAGAGCCCAGCCCGGTCCCGGTTTTTTGGGATCCCACTGCTCGGTTATCAACGTCAGCATCTCGCCGCCCTTGAGCGGAACTTCGATGGCCTGCCCGGGCTTGTCAGCGGTTATGCAATCCGAGCAGAACGCTTCCTTGCCGTTGACCAGCACTTTCATGCGGACTTCGCCCGCAAAGCCTGGTGCGTCGCCGCCAATGTGGCGTTGCTCGTTTTCCGCGTCGAACAGTCCGATGACGGCCTTGAAGGCCTGGGCATTTTCCGGAGCCTGATAGACAAGCTCGGCATAGGCTTCGGCGTACAAGCCCTTGATGTAGCGCGTACGGCTCAGGGCAAGAGGCGTGAAGGTGTCCATCTTGTCCACTCCGAAACCGGCCTTCTGTACGGAGGAGTCCTGACGAACAAGATCCGAAAGGTACACAACGCCGGGTTGGTTGGTCACAACGCTGTAATCCTGAAATTCTTTGATGCGTTTCAGATAATCGGCTTCGGCATACTCGCCCGGCCAGTCCACAGGCCCGTGCGTATCGCCTACGCTCACGCGCCCTTCTCCGTTGGCGAGCGTGTCTGTTACGCGGTAGAAACAGACATGGCGGTGGTCCGAACGTCCGCGGTCGTAGGTGACGCCCATGCAGATGCAGTCATTGCAGGCCGGGTACCAGTCGACCTTGATTTTTCCCTTGTACATGGCACGGCGAACGTCCTGGTAGAGTTCGTTGTTCCAGATTTCCGAAAAATTCTGGTGCTTGAGATTGCCGGCAAGGTAGGTGTTGCAATTGCCGCAGGCTTCGACGTTGCCGTTGTCGATGATGAACGGACGGTTGAAAAATTCCTCGCAAACGTCCTGGCGCCGCATGTTGTTGCTGAAGATATAGCCCGACGGTCCGCAGATACGCCGCGCACGCGGGTTCTGAATGGCATAGCTCATTTTTTCGAAATCACGCGGAGGCACAAAGCCGATGCTTTTCTGCATTTCCTGCAACTCCGCGCTGCGCTTCTGGCAGACGAATCTGTCGCCGCCGGCAACCGGCATACGCGTAAAGTCGAGACGCAGTTTGTATTTTTTCTCGAACGCCAGATCCACCACCTGGTCCAGGACTTTATTGACGCGTTCGCCTTCGTCGAAAATGCCCAGAGATTCAATGTGGTGCGCATCGACGTTGATGCCCATCATCTCCACGTCATCCACGCCGAGTTCTTCGTGCGCCCAGATAAAATACTCGGGGAATTCCACATAGTTCATACTGTTGAGTACGATGCCTAGCCTGAAGTACGGCTTGGGATTCATGCTCTCGCGGGCCTTGGCAAACCTCTTGAGCTTGCGGACCGTGTCCTCGAATTCGGCACCGATGCGGATATTGTTGTAAATATGCCGCAAGTGGCTGTCAAAACTGCACTTCAGCCAGTCCACGCGCCCGTTGATCCGTTCGAGCATTGCTTCGGTCAACGTGGTGCCGTTGGTGGTGGGACGCATGTAGACATTATAATGTTCGCCCAGAGCCAGTTCCGTCTCCAGATGGGGCGACAGAAAAGGATCTCCCAGCAGTGTGGCTTCATAATACTGCATGGTGGGAAAAAGCTCTTCCGCGACTTTATGGATAAGCCGGACATCCATGGCCGGAAGAGTCATGGGATTGATATTATGGATATATTTATGTGAGAAATGATAGCACATCCGACAGGAAAGATTGCAACGTCTGCTGGTTTGAAAAGTAATCCGCGGGGGGAATGCAGGCAGGTAGGTCTGCTGGTTTTGCACCGCCTCCCAGAGCGCGTTCTCGTTCTGCAGCTTCATTTCCTTGGTGAAAGCCACTGGTGCTACCTCATCGTAGGGCCGAAAAAATCGACGTTTGTGTTTTTTGAATATGCGCTCGACGCGATGACTTCAAAGTCTCGGCGTGTGCGGCGGATTTGCGACAATTTGAAGCTAACTAGTTAGACCCGCCGATTTTTAAAGTCAACTTTATAAAAAACCGGGGGCTGTGGTCATGGGATCCGGGGCCAAAATACGAAACATCCGGGAAAAAGGCGTTCACGGGGTACACGGCCAAGCAGGAGCACCTGCAGAAGCGCATAACGCAGTAACAACCTGGGCAGATTTTTCGAATTCCAATACCTCGTACGCCGGCCTCCAGCAAGATCAGAACTCACAGAGGCAACAGATAGACGAACGCCTGCCTGAAATACAAAAATCCAGGCCTCTTCGAGCAAAAAGTTAATAAGCCGCGTTCATGGATGGCCAGATGGCAAGTAAGCTGCGCGACGAACAACAAGCGCTAAACAGTACACATACGAGACTGGAGGCGACATTATTAGTATGGAGAGGAACAAGAAGAAAAATTGCTAACGGTGATCAATTGTAGTATAGAAAAAAAAATGAAAATACATAAACACGTACGCATAATTTTTTATAAATCTACTGCACCTGCTACGCTTAGACCTATAAGCTTATTGGCGATGTGTGCCTTCTTCTGTTGTTTTCACAGTACAGCCTTTGCTATGGGCTCCGACCAGGGAAAAGCCTTGTTGGAGCTGGCCCGAAAAGAACTTTTGCCCCAACTAAGTGATATTCCTGTCGACGGCTCCTCATATAAAGGCTTCACAAATGCGGAAAAACTTTTGATACATCATACAGGTAATGGATATTGGATAAAAATTCACGATGGGGAATTACTTTCTCCCGAAGAATTACTAAAATGTGATTCTTCGGGCAAAGATAAATGGGGGGCACGCTACCGTATTCGTTCGAAATGTATCGAATGGTTATGCAGAGAGCCTATTTCTTCGACTTTCCTAACCAATAGAGGGATACGCATAAAGAATGCAATAATCGAGGGCAAACTTCAACTCTTTAAGTGTTCTCTAAAAGGTCCCCTCGAACTGACCCATTGCTTAATAAAATCAGATATTGATATGGAAGGCATCACTTGTTCAGGCATAAATCTTTCCAATTCATACACAGCATCTATAATTGCAGAAGATTCAATAGTTAAAAATTATTTTAGAGCCGAACAATCAATAACTAAGGGAGAACTAGATTTATTTTACTCTAAAATTGGAAAAGCACTTAACTTGAATGGATACAAAATAACAAGCAACAATAGAATTACAATTAACGCAGAATCATCATCTATTGGCGGATCTATTTTCATGCGAAATGGATTTAAAAGTGAAGGATCAATAATTTTAAAATATTCTACTATTGGAATTAACTTAGAATTACATGATGCTCTTTTTCTCAATAATAATAATAAATATGATACAATAGATGCTGAAAGCATTACCGTATCCCAAAATATCTTCATCAATAATTCTACTTGTGAAGGGAGATTAAATCTAACGAGTGCCAACATAGGTAAAACTATTGAATGCAGCAATGCTACTTTCAAAAACCCCGAAAAGGAAACTATTGATTTACATGACAGTTATATCGGCAGGGACCTTTTAATGGATGGATCTTTTTCAAGCGAAGGGGTTATAGACCTCTGTAAGGCTACAATTGGCAAAAACATAGTCTGTGGTGGCGGAACTTTTAGAAATAATACTCAGGAAAGTATTTTTGCAGAAGCTGTTAAAGTTGGAAATTCCGTATTCATGCGTAATGGCTTCAAAAGTGAAGGATCAATTAATTTCAAGCATGCTTATATTGGTGAAAACTTAGAGTTAGTAAATAGTGAACTTATTAACGTTGAATATTATACAATAGAGGCCGAAAGCATTAAAGTTAATAAGCATATTTTTTTAAATAACGCTATAAGCAAAGGAAAGATAGATTTAAGGGGTGCAAACATTGGCAAAAACGTTGAGTTTTGCAATAGCACTTTTAAAAATAATTCTATGATAAGTATTGATTTACAAGATAGTTATATTGGCAATGATATTTTAATGAATGGGTCTTTTTACAGTGAAGGATCTATTGACATTCAACGTGCTACCATTGGTAAAAATTTTGATTGTAGTGACGGTGCATTCTTTAATTCTTATGCAACGGTTATAGATGCCTCAAATTCAAAAATTCATGGAAATATCTTTTTTAATAATAATTTTTCAGCTTTTGGAACAATCAATTTATCGAACGCAGAGATCAAAAAAAACTTAAATTGCGACAACGGGCATTTTTACAATAAGAATAAAACTACCATACTTGCTGACGCACTTATTGTCGCTGGTAGTATATTTTTTAGAAATGGATGTTATAGCAATGGAGAAATCAATCTCTATGCTGCAGAAATAAGAAATAATCTTGAGTGTTCGGGCAGCAGATTTGAAAACGAAAAAAATATTTCAATTGGAGCTGAGAATGTCAAAATTGGGGGGAATTTATATCTGAGCAAAAACGAGACTACCAATACTCCCTTTATTTCTAAAGGGCTTGTAGATTTATTCAATGGAACTATATCAGGCACCATGGTTTGTGACGGTGGACAATTCTTCAATTATTATGATACCGTATTAAACGCTCTTAGCCTTAAGATTGGAAATTCCATCTTCATGCGCGATGCGTTTAAAAGTGAGGGTACAGTTAACTTATACGGCGCCAATATCGGTAGAAATTTGGAGTGTATCGATGCTGAATTTAGCAACGCAATAGGAACTGCAATAAATGCAGAGAACATGGATATTCTTGGTTCATTACGCATCAGAGGAACCACCCAAATAAATGGTCAATTGGACATCCTTGGTTCCCATATTGGAAACCAAGTTGATATGGATAACGTAACTATCAGAAGCAAGAACAATTTAACACTCATTGCTCATGATATTGAGGTTAAAAATAGCTTTTTCATCAACAACTGCAATTTTTATGGCGGCATCAGCATGTATGCTGCTCATATTGGTGCAGATTTGATATGTTATAATTCTAATTTCTATAAAAATAACAACGCAAGTAATAATATATTCAACTTACCTTATTCATTGTATGCTTCCGGATTAGATATCGATGGGGATTTAATTATTACACTAGCAACATTAAACAACCAAGTAGATCTCGAAAGCTCTTATATAAAACGAAATATGACAATCAGTGATTGTATTATACAATCCAACACAAAAGAAAGACCATCGTTATACGCACAGGATCTCCATGTTGGAGGAACATTATCTTTAGAAAAAAATCAACTGGTAACTGGAAAAATACAAATAAACCATGCTGAGTTAGGGCATTTTTCAATAAAACAATTTTTTCAACCCAGGATCAAGAATTGTCAACTCGATCTCAGGTCCTCTCATGCTAAGTGTTTTGAATTAATCAGTACTCTTTTTAGTGGAGAACTGCTTCTTGACGGTTTTCATTATGATTCTCTAAAAATACCAATTCTGGAGACTGAACAGTCGACAAATAATGACACAAAAAACAAAATGTTTTCAAAATCTCAAGAATTAGCAAATTACTACAGCAATTGGCTTGGAACTGTTCCAGATGCTTCATATACGCCTCAACCGTATGAAGAACTATCAAACGCTTTGCGAGAACAAGGTTATGAAGAAGCTGCCATTGATGTCCAAATACAAAAAAATAAATTACGCCTGAAGCATTCTAACCTGACCCCCCTTGAAGAAACATGGTCCAACCTGACTGGCTTCTTCATTGATTACGGATACCGTCCATTAAAAAGCCTCTGGTTCGTCGCTGGGTTCATTGCTTTGGGCACCCTGCTGGCATCATGCTTTTACCGTTATGGATTGTTCGCCCGGACAACCCCAGGGGATTTCATTTATGATGGAGATCCAACAACTATCGTTTATAGAAAAAATGCCGAGCATAAACTTCGTACTGTTTATCCTCCTTTCAATCCGCTTATTTATTCTTTGGACAGTTTCATCCCTCTCATAGATCTGCATCAGTGCAGCTTCTGGCAGCCCTCTTTGCGCTTTTTCAGTCTCTTTGCAAAACAAAATAACCGATCGCTTACCTCTTTTGTAACCAATGACGACTGGTTCTCAATCAATCTTCTTTGGTTAGATGGCCCTGATAAATGGATACAAAAGAAAGTGAGCAACAGGCACTGGTTTCATCTAATTCGCGCCTATTTCTATGTTCATATTTTCATGGGCTGGTTGCTGACATCCTTATTCATTGCCGGATTAGCCGGAATAATAAAAAGTTAGCCTTTTTCCGCAGCTGAAAGACTCTCTTTCAAAGCCGTTCCCTCAATTCGCCAGCCGCCCATCCGCTTTGCCCAGCAGGGTTTCTGCCTGTCGGGGGCCCAGGTCGATGCGATAGAAGAGCTTGTAGAATTCGCGGGTTTCGCGGACCAGATCCCAGGCGAACCATTCGGGGTACAGCAGGTTAGTGAGCCAGATCAGGCCCATGAGGCGGTTCAGGGCGGGGGGCCGGTCGAACCAGTGGTACATGCCGGCCGGGGGTTCGTAGACCGAGTTGTTGCGGACGGCCTTGAGCGCGGACCAGAACGGGTCGGAGCGTACGCGGTTGTAAAGGCGCTGCTCGGATTTGCCTTCGTCCGAGAGCATGATGATTACGTCCGGGTTCCAGCGCATCAGGTCGTCGGCGCTGACCGGTGTTTTGCCGCAGCCCCGCTGTTCGTACACTTCGGCCACATTCAGGCCGCCGGCGAAGTCAATGAGTTCGCCGTGGCGGGATCTGTGCGGCTCTGTGAGCAGTCCGGTGGGAGACTGCGCGTAATACACGGTCCTGCGCTCGGTACGCGGAATCCGCGCCAGGGTGTCCTGAATGGCGAAAAATTTTTCCTCGAAATAATCGGCCAGCAGATTGCCCCGGTCCGGCACCCCGGCCAGAACGCCGACGCGGCGCAGCACCTCGCCCGTACGGTCCAGGCAGCCGTCGTAGATCAGCACCGGAATCCGCAGTTCCTCCTGCAGTTCTTCAGCAGCGCGAACTTCAATGGAATCAATGGACGCCAGGGTCAGCGACAGAATCAGATCCACCTTGCTGCGGCGTACGGCTTCATTATCAAAGGTGTTCAGCCCGCCGCCGAAATTCCCGCCCAAAACGCCCAGTACCGGCAGCGAGAGGTAGGCCTTGTCCGCCAGCATGCGTTCCGGCGGCATGGGCGGCATGGCCAGCCCGGCGATTTTTTCGGGCGCCAGGGCGAACATCAGGGCCGTTACCATGGGGTTGTAGCCAAAGACTTTGTCGATCTGAGCTTTCACTAGCACCTTGCGTCCGGCCATGTCCGTGGCCAGTCGGGTTTCAGGCGGATGTACGGGCTGCAGTTCCATGGGCTTCTCCTGTTGTGAAATTCCTGCGTCTTTGCCGCCGCCATTTTCTCCGTTGACCAGAGCCGCGCCGACCACAGGCGTATCCAGCAGTGCGGACACTGCGGCATGGATGAAATCCGCGTCGCGGGCAGCGAACGGACGATTTATGGCGGTCTCGTGCACCACCCGTCCGGGCGCCGGAGCCAGCACGATGATACGATGGCTGAGGCGCACGGCCTCGGCCGGGTCGTGAGTGACGAATACGGCGGTCAGGCCGCGCTCCAGGATCATCCCCAGGACCAGGTCCTGCAGTTCCCGCCGCAACCCCACATCCAGCGCGCTGAAGGGCTCGTCCAGCAACAGCAGATCCGGCTCCACGGCCAGAGCCCTGGCCAGGGATACGCGCTGGCGCATGCCGCCGCTCAACTGGTGCGGATATTTGACCAGGTCCGCGGATGCCAGCCCCATGCGCCCGGCCAGCGTACGCGCTGCGTCCAACCGTTCCGCCCTGCCCTTGCCCAAAGCCTTAAGCCCGAAGGCGATATTTTCCAGAGCGCGCCGCCAGGGCAGCAGCCGGGGTTCCTGGAACACACAGGCCGTCCGGGCGAAATCATTGACCACCTGTCCGGAGGACGGACGCAGCAACCCGGCAGCCATCTGCAGCAAAGACGTCTTGCCGCAGCCCGAACGCCCAGCCAGCGTGATGACCTCCCCTGCCCCGACACAGAGACTAAAATCCGCGAGTACCGGCCCCGCGCCGTAATCATGGGTGACGTTGTTCCAGCGCAACATGAGCATCATCCCCCGGACGCGGTGTTTTTACGCCAGGGTTCCATCCGGCGTTGCAGGGGCTCGAGCAGCAGCAACTCCACGGCCAGCAACATGGCCACCACGGCGATGATCCAGGCCAGGGCTTCGGCGGTATCCAGATTGACACGGGACAGCGCCATCTCCGCGCCTATGCCGTCGGTGGAGGCCAGCAGCTCGGCCATGACCGTGACCTTCCAGGCAATGCCCAGAGCCGTGACCCAACCCGGAAAAAGATAGGAAAGAATGTGCGGCAGATGTACGTCCCAGAGCATCATGGCCCGGGGCGTGCCGAACGAACGGGCCATGTCTTCCAGCGCCTTGTCGCGAGTACGCGCGCCTTCCACGGCCACGGCAAAGGTGATGGGCACGGTGGTTACCAGCACGGTGAACACCGGGGTCAATCCGGTGGTGCCGAACCAGAGCAGACCCAGCACAATCCAGGCAATAGGCGGTACGCCCAGCAGCAGGGTGGACACGGGTTTGAGCGTCTGGGCCAGACCGGGACGCAGTCCGGCCAGAATCCCGATGCCGCTGCCCAGCACTCCGGCCAGGGCGAATCCGCCCAGAGCGCGGCAGGCGGTGAGCCAGGCCGCATGCAGGGCATCGCCCCGGACAATCAATCCCCAAAGCGCACGCCCAGCCTCCAGAGGCGAAGGCAAAATGAAGGGGCCGTAATACGCGCTGCCCAGCCACCACAAGGCCACGAACAGCGACAGCCCCAGGGCCGGGCGCCAGTATCCCGGCAATCGTCCGGCCAGTTGTCGCAGTTTCCCTTGCATGCCCTGTTGCCCGTACGCAGTGGTTTATCCGAAATAAAAGCCGTCATCCGGCAATTTGCCGCCCACAAGCTTGGGCGACATATCCATCAATACCGAAAAATAATACTCCAGCCCCTTTCGGGCTTCCCTGGCCGGGGTGAAACTGATGGGGAACTGTTCCAGGGATTTTTGCAGCACCGGAGCCTTGAGTTTGAACAACCCGCCGAATTCCTGCGCGGCCTCGGCCGGATGCCCGTTTATCCAGCGTACGGCTTCCATTATGCCAGTCTGCATAAACTTGACAAGTTCCGGGTGCTCGTCCGCCAGAGACGCCTGGCACATGGTTCCGCCAAGAGGCAAGGGCAAGGTGCTGCCCGTAATCTGCGTCCAGACGTCCTGCAGAATAATCCGTCCGAACTCCATGCCGCTCTGTTTGCCTTTGAGCACTGCCGCGGTGGCCGCGGGTTCGGAAAGCAGCACGGTGTCCGCCCGTTTTGACAAGAGCATCTGCAGGGCCTCAAAGGGCGAATCCACATAGGACAACTCCATGTCCTTGTCCGGATTCAGATCCTGCTTTGTGGCCAGAAATCGAACGATCATGTCCGGGATATCGCCGCGAAAAAAAAGCAGAAGCTTTTTTCCTTTGAGATCCGTGAACTTTTTGATGGCTGGATCCCGCGTCAGGATACTCAGGATGCCGCCATTGTTAACGTCCATCAGCCGTACGGGAAGGCCTTTATTATAGAGGATGGCCGCGGCGTTGACCGGCGCGGCGGTGACGCTGATCTCGCCCGAAAGCATACGCGAACGCATGATATCCGGCGTACGCCAGATCTGCATGGCGATGTCGGACACCTTCGCCGTCATTGCGGGCTGTTTGGCCAGGCGGGCCAGGGGAATGCTCAACGGCGCGGGCGGTCCGGCAAAGACGAGCTTCGAGACGGACTCCGCACGGGCCGAGGTAGTGATAAAAGGAAGCAACGCCATGGCCTGGGCTCCCAGGACAATGAAATCTCTGCGGCTGAGGGGGATGGAACGCTTCATGGCAACTCTCCATATCCTGTTGTTATGTCGTACGTGTGCCGCTTTGATTGCCACGAAAGGGAAAACGGCAACACGACAGGTTGGTCAAAAGTGCGACAACGTATTGTTACGGTGCGGCTTGCGCCTCTACAGAGGCTTTTTACAACGTTTTTAGTAGCCCCTTGCAGTGGTCCGGGCAAGAAAGGGCGCTATTATCACGGTTACCTTCTTTCACGTGTCAAAAAAATCCCGATTTTTCTTCACCAAAGCAAATAAAAAAAACATACTAAAATAGTAGGGATTGCCAACCAGGATTTCAGTGCCTATAGTTTTTAGCAACGAAAATAATGCTGCAACTGCTGCGATGTGCCTTGCAGTGAAGGAGGCCCATATGTGGGATTATACAGAAAAAGTTCGGGAATATTTCCTGAATCCGAAAAACGCCGGTGAAATCGCGGACGCGGATGCTGTGGGAGAGGTCGGAAGCCTGGCCTGCGGCGACGCCTTGAAGCTGTTTCTTAAAGTTGACGAAAACGAGCGAATCGTGGACGCCAGGTTCCAGACCTTTGGCTGCGCCAGCGCCATTGCCTCCAGTTCGGCTCTGACCGAACTCATCAAGGGCAAGACGCTTGATGAAGCCATGCAGGTGACCAACAAAGAGATCGCCGCTTTTCTGGGCGGATTGCCCAAGGAAAAAATGCATTGCTCGGTCATGGGACAGGAAGCCCTGGAAGCTGCCGTTAAAAATTTTCGCGGCCAGGAAATTCCCGTTCACGAGCATCCGGAGGACCTGGACGGCAAACTCGTCTGCCACTGCTTTGGCGTAACGGATAAGCAGATCCGACGGGCGGTGATTGAAAACAAGCTCACCACCGTTGAGGAAGTGACCAACTACACCAAAGCCGGCGGCGGCTGCGGCGAATGCCATGCCTGGATCGAGGAAATCATTGCCGAGGCCAGGGGCGAAGCCGCACAGCATCACGACGCTCCGCAGCCCGCAAAAATGACCAACGTACAGCGGATGCAGCGCGTCATGACAGTCATCGAGGAAGACATCCGGCCAAACCTGCGCAAGGACGGCGGAGATATCGAGCTGGTGGACATCGCCGGTACGGACGTCCAGGTGGCCCTGCGCGGCGCTTGCTCGGCCTGCGCCATGTCGCAGCTCACCCTCAAGGATTTCGTGGAAAAAAGACTGCGCGAGCAGGTCGATCCTGAAATCGTGGTCAGGGAAGTGACGCAGGAGGTACGGCAATGAGCGACATCAAATACTTCGACAACAATGCCACCACCCGGGTTGATCCCCGGGTGCTGGAGGAAATGCTGCCGTATTTTTCCGAAAACTACGGCAACCCGTCCAGCATGCACACCTTCGGCGGTAAAATCGGCGCCAAGATCGACACTGCCAGACAACAGGTGGCCCAGCTGGTGGGCTGCCATCCGGAGGAGGTCATCTTCACCTCCTGCGGATCAGAGGGCGACAACGCGGCTATCCGCTCCGCCCTGGCCACGCAGCCGCAAAAGCGGCACCTGGTCACCACCCGGGTCGAACATCCGGCGGTTCTGAGCCTGGCCAAGCATCTGGGAGATACGGGCTACGAAGTCACGTTGATTCCCGTAGATGCGTACGGAAACATGGATCTGGACGAACTGGCGGACAGCCTGACCAAAGATACGGCCCTGCTCAGCGTGATGTGGGCCAACAATGAAACAGGCGTGCTGTTTCCCATCGACAAAATCGCGGCCATTGCCAAGGAACGCGGCGTGCTCATGCATACGGACGCGGTCCAGGCCGTGGGCAAAGTGCCTGTTTCCATGCAGGATACGCCCGTGGACATGCTGTCTTTTTCGGGACACAAAATCCACGGACCAAAAGGCGTCGGCGCGCTCATCGTCCGCAAGGGGACGCGGTTCAAGCCCTTTCTCATCGGCGGCCACCAGGAGCACGGACGCAGGGCCGGAACCGAAAACACCGCCGGGATCATCGGCCTGGGCAAGGCCTGCGAACTGGCCCACACCGGAATGAGTGAAGAACGGACCCGGGTGGCGGCCATGCGGGACAGACTGGAAAGCACCCTGCTGCGAACCATCCCGGAAAGCCGCCTGAACGGTGATCCGACCTTCCGTTTGCCCAACACGTCGAGCATTGCCTACAAGTACGTAGAAGGCGAGGCCATTCTGCTGCTGCTCAACGAACACGGCATCTGCGCCAGCTCCGGCTCGGCCTGCACATCGGGCAGTCTGGAACCTTCGCACGTTCTGCGGGCCATGGGCGTACCCTTCACCTTTGCCCACGGCTCCATCCGCTACAGCCTCAGCAGGTTCAACACCGAGGAGGAAGTGGACGAAGTCATCCGGGTCATGCCGCCGCTCATCGAAAGATTGCGCGCCATTTCGCCCTTCAAGCCCGAAGAAAGCATCTCCTGTAAAAAGAATTGAAAAAATGCCGCACCGTCACAGGACGGTGCGGCATTGTATCTGAAACAACCAGGGCAACTCCAGAACGCTTTTTGATTCCTGGAGCTATTCCTTGCCCTCCCCCCGCAACTCATCCACGATTGAATTCAACACGCCGATCTGTTCTTCCAACGAACGCAGAGCATGGGAAAACTCACGGGCGCTTTGAGCCGTCTGGTTGGTGATCATGCTGATGCGCTCGATGGCGCCGTTGATTTCTTCGGAAGTGGCGGATTGCTGCTCGGCGGCCGTCGCGATACCGCCAATCTGACTGGCGCTATGTTCGGCGCTTCTGACGATGTCGCGCAGCATCTTGCCGGACTGCTGAGACAGCTCGCCCGCTTTGTTGATATGCGCCAGGACGGTATCCACCGCGCCGATATTGGCGTCTGCAACCTGTTGTATCGCCCCGATGGAGGAAGAAACCTCTTTGGTGGCTTGCATGGTCTTTTCCGCGAGTTTACGCACTTCGTCGGCGACCACGGCGAACCCGCGCCCGGCTTCCCCGGCACGCGCGGCTTCAATGGCCGCGTTCAAGGCCAGAAGGTTGGTCTGGTCCGCAATATCGTTGATCACACCGATAATCGCGCCGATGCCCTGCGCCTGCTCATCGAGTCTGCGCATATTTTCATTAAGCTTATCGACTTCGTTCATGGTGGAATTCATGGCGTCTTTGGAATTATCCACCACTGAAGCCCCGGCTTCCGCTGTATTCTGCGTTTCCATGCCTGCGGACGAGGCATCTCCCGCGTTGCGTGCAATCTCCAGAACCGTGGCGTTCATCTCTTCCATTGCCGTTGCCGTGGACGTAATCCGCTCGCTTTGTTCTTCCGTGCTGGCCAGCAGTTCCTCGGACTGGCGCAACATCTGCGTCGATGCGGAGACGACCCGATCCAGAACATCCGCAACACGTTCGGCCGCGTGCATCAATCCCGCTCTTCTTGCAGACTCCGCTTCATTGCGAGCTTTTTCCGCTTCGTTCATGGCCTGCTCCGCCTTGGCGGATTCATCCTCTGCCTCGCGTGTTTTTCTTTCCGCCTGCAGAATGGTCTCCTTGAGCTTGGCCACCATGACCTTTAAAGAATCCGCCATAAGCCCTATTTCGTCCTTCTGCTCTATATCCAATGCAGCGTCCAGATTCCCATCTGCTACGGCTTTGGTGTATTGGGCGGTCTGCAATACGGGCCTGGTAATGACCCGTGCCAGAAAAAACAACAGCACGAGCAGCACTACAATGGCCACGGAACCGATTACCATTCCTGTTTGGGCAACAGCGTGCGCCCTTTTTTCAACCGCTGAAAGCGGAATGACCACGGAAAGGCTCCAGGGGGTTGGAGCGTTGCCAATGATTATTGGCATGGCTGTGATATATTCCTGCTGGCCGGACTTGTTCAGCGAAGCGGTAAAAGAGTAGGATTTGCCGTTCGCAACCGCATTCAGATAGGCCTGCCGGTGCTGCGCATCCACCAGATCCCCAAGAGGCTTGCCCAGCAACGCGTCATCCGGATGCGCGATGATTGTACCGTCATTTCCCGTAAGAAATCCGTACCCTGCGCCGAAGGGACTTATCTGTTTCACCATATTCTGCAAATCCGTCAGGTAAAAATCCACCCCGACGACCCCGATATTCTTCCCATTTTTCTCTACGGGAAACCCTGTGGAATCAAGCCAGTTTGTCTTGCCGCCTACTTCCCAGGGATAGGGTTTGGAAATGGTTTCTCCCTTTCCTGCCATGGGGATGTCGAACCACTCTCCCTTCAAGGTTTCCGTCCCTTCATAGGCTGTGGCAATCTTCCCCCCATCCAGGTAATGGTAAACACGCATGGTTCCATTCCAAACGGGACGGTATTCTTCTTCTTTATCGTCAAAGGTGTTGGGAAGACAGGCAATCCAGGATCCGGAAAGTTCGGGATGCTTCTCCAGAACGGATTTAAGCATTGCGGCAAAATACTCGCGCTGCGGAATCGGATCAGCCCGCAAAGCCTCGTTGAAGACAGCCTGTAGCGTCCTGCTCACAGCCATGGCTGCATTCAGTGATGTCCTGATGTTCTGGCTGTACGACAATGCTTGTCCATCTGCAATTTCAATGGCCTGCCCGAGTGCAAGGCGCTGGGCCCGCTGTGTCATCAATAAAATGCTGACAACAAGAATTGCTATAACTATTATTGAAGTCGGCAATACTATTTTTTTTCGAAGGCTCCAGTTTTTAAACCCCATCCTTTTGGTACTCCTGATCTGATTGTTAGGATTACTAAAAAAACAAACAAGTTTCCTACATACAGCTAGTCCCTGATTAGGCAGGGTATTCCTTTACCTAAAAGAAAAATGAAAGCGTATGAAGAATATATATCACAAAAATGTGACAACTACATACACAAAAGCCAATTACCAATTATTAGATAATACTATTTGAATTAATTAAAGAGAATAAAAAATAATGACTCATTGTCCACTATTCTTTTAATCGAAAACCACAATAAAAGTTCCAACGACTCCTGGACTTTTACGGCATCGGTCATAGTTTCAATTCATACTAAAATGGAACAAAAAAAGAACAGTCATTCATAGATAGTCTGAGATTTTTTCGAGAAAAATATATTGATTTTTTTGCTGCAATACTGCTGGCAACAGGCAGATGATACTAGCCAACCGCCAGCAGTGCCCGGCATTAGTCCAAGGCTTTTTTTCTCCAACAACTCCCGATTTCCCTTTTTTTATTGTAAGACAAAGACAATTACTTTGACATACGTACGTGGCAGAAATGCCGGAAGGCTCCCAGGGCTTTGCCTGTTCCTTCCCATACTGCCCAGAAAAGAGAGGTGACCATGAATATCGCCAAAGATATGAGCGAACTTGTCGGCGGCACGCCGTTGGTTTTCGTCAACAGGACTGCCGCGAACAGCGTGGCCAGGGTGGCGGCTAAACTCGAATATTATAATCCCTGCGGTTCGGTGAAAGACCGGATCGGCTGCAACATGATCCGCCGCGCCGAAGAACACGGACAAATCGGGCCGGGTGCGCTGATCGTGGAGCCCACCAGCGGCAATACGGGCATTGGCCTGGCCTTCATGTGCGCGGTACGGGGCTACAGGCTGCTGCTGACCATGCCCGAATCCATGAGCCTGGAGCGCCGCTCCCTGCTCCAGGGCTTCGGCGCCGAACTGGTTCTGACTCCGGCCGGCGAGGGCATGTCCGGCGCCATCAGAAAGGCCGAGGAACTGGTCGCCGAACGCGGAGCCTTTATGCCGCAGCAGTTCGAAAATCCGGCAAACCCGGAAATACACCGGTTGACCACGGCCGAAGAGATCTGGAAGGACACGGACGGCCAGGTGGATATTTTCGTGGCCGGCGTGGGCACGGGCGGCACACTCACCGGCGTGGCCCAGGTGCTGCGCCAGCGCAAACCCGAAGTGCGCATCGTGGCTGTGGAACCCGCAACCTCGCCGGTGCTTTCTGGCGGAGATCCGGGCGCGCACGGCATCCAGGGAATCGGAGCGGGATTTGTGCCCAAGGTTCTGGACCCTGCGCTCATCGACGAAGTTTTCCCGGTGCAAACGGAAGACGCCGTGAATACCGCGCGCAACCTGCTCCAGCAGGACGGGATCCTGTGCGGCATTTCGGCTGGAGCCGCGGCCCACGCGGCCATAGCCATCGGTTCGCGGCCGGAAAACGCGGGCAAGCTTATCGTATTCATTGCCTGCGATACGGGCGAGCGCTATCTTTCCACTCCCCTGTTCAAACGCAATGAGCAGTAAGGAGGCGCATATGCCCGCATATCCCAAAGACGACCCCATGGGCGAGACCCTGCAGGAAGTAACTGAAGTCCTGAGCGAGCCCAGCTCCTACGAACAGGTCTATCACCAGCACTGGCACCAGGTGCCCATGCCTTCGCTGGACAAACTCTCGGAAGTAGTCGAACGCCTGCGCGACGTATTGTTTCCGGGCTATTTCGGCAAACCCGACATTTCACCCCGGACCATGCGCTACCATGTGGGCTCGAATCTGGACGCCGTGGCCAGGCTGCTGACCGAACAGATCACCCGAGGCATCTGCTTTGCCTGCAAGCTGGAGGACAAGAACGAATGCACGGATTGCGAGGATAATGGCCGGCGCAAAACCATGGCGTTTTTGAAGCGGTTGCCTGAAATCCGCCGACTGCTCGCCACGGATGTGGAAGCCGCCTATGCGGGGGACCCGGCTTCGGTTTCACCGGACGAAACCATTTTCTGCTATCCGTCCATCGTGGCTATGACCAACTACCGCATCGCCCACGAACTGCACAATCTCGGCGTTCAGTTGATTCCACGTATTATAGGTGAAATGGCCCATTCGCGTACGGGTATTGATATTCATCCTGGAGCAAGTATCGGAGAATATTTCTTTATCGACCATGGCACCGGCACTGTTGTAGGGGAAACCTGCATCATCGGGAAGCATGTGCGACTGTACCAGGGCGTCACACTCGGGGCAAAAAGCTTTCCCAGAGACGAAGACGGGAATCCTATAAAAGGAATTCCCCGCCACCCTCTTGTGGAAGACAACGTCATCATCTATTCTGGCGCCACCATACTTGGTCGCGTCACCATTGGAACAGGTGCTGTCATCGGCGGTAATGTCTGGCTGACCCGCGATGTGCAAGCAGGCGCGCGCGTCCTGCAGCGGCCGGTAGAACAAATGACATTTGCCAATGGAGCAGGAATTTAATTCATGAACACATCCTTGCCATCGAGCCACCTCCCCTACACGGATAAATATTTCACTCGCTCGCGGCTTATTCTCGAAGGTGAGCATCTTAATCCTCGTATATGCGTCCAGTTGTTTATCCGCCAGGGGCCCGGCCGTTTGTACGGCATCAATGAAGCCGTTGAAATCATCAAAACCTACGCCGCTGGAGCGGACATCCGTATCGACGCCCTTGAAGAAGGCGCGGAATACGCTTCGCTCGAACCGATCATGCAACTGGAAGGGCCGGCCCAGAGCATTATTGAGCTGGAAACCATGTACCTCGGGGTGATCGCCTGCCGTACCACCCAGGAAAACGACAAAATCGACCTGGATCTGGGATCCGTCCGCCGCCAGGCCGAACAGGTCCGGGAACTGGCTCCGGACAAAACCATCATGTATTTCGGCGCGCGCCACTGGCACTGGAGCCGGGATGCTGAGATTTGCAAAGCGGCGGTGGCCGGCGGCTTTGACTCCTGCGCCACTGATATCGGCGCGCAGGCCAGCGGTCTGGACATGGGCGTGGGCACCATCCCGCACGCGCTGATCATCATCTTCGCCCATCTGCAGGGCAAAGACAGGGCCACGGTGCAGACCACCCTGGCCTTTGACAAACATATGGATAAGACAGTCGGACGGGTGGCGCTTGTGGATACCTTCAACCGCGAAGTGGACGACAGCGTGGCCACAGCCGATGCCCTGGGCGAACGCCTCTGGGGCGTACGAATCGACACGGCCGGGGAAAATCTCGCCCAGGGCGCTCTATCCCAGGGGCCGAAATTTTATGCGGGCAACGGCGTGACCGTCAGCGCGGTACGCGCCATACGCAATGCCCTGGATGCCGCTGGCCATCAGGCCGTGAACATCGTTCTTTCCAGCGGTTTCGGCGATACGTCCAAACTCCGGGCTTTTGTCGAAGCGGAAAAAAAGGACGGCAGACTGTTCGAAAGCCTGGGGATCGGCGGCCTGTTTCCTTCACGCATGGTCACCGCCGACGTGGTTCGCGTGGACGGCCATGACATAGCCAAAGCCGGCCGCCATCTCATACCTAATCCCAGATTACACCGCGTGCTGTAATTCCCCTTGGAGAACCTCATGAGCAAAGCACTTCTCATCGTCGACATGCTGAACGACTTTATCAACCCGAAAGGGAAACTCTTTTTCGAACGCGCACAGGATGTTGTTGAGCCCATTGCCGCCATTCGTAAAGCCTGTAAAGATGCCGGAATTCCGGTCATCTACAACTGCGATTCGCATCCTGAAGACAGTCTGGAGTTCGAATCCTGGCCCCCGCACTGCATTGCCGGCACCTGGGGCGCGCAAATCATCGATGAACTGGCGCCCGACCAGGACGACCATATTGTCCAGAAAGATTCGCTGGATTTTTTCAGCGCGGATGAGGGCGTAGAACTGATCAACACACTCGGCGTGACCGAGCTGATCCTGGTGGGCACGGCAACGGAATTCTGCGTACTGCATGCGGCACTCTCCGCACGGGAACGCGGCCTGGATGTGCAGATCGTGGAAGAAGCCATAGCCGGAGTGGATATGAATCCCGGCGACGTAGACCGCTCTCTGGAGCGCATGCGGGTAGCGGGTGTGGAGTTCGTTGCCTGCAAGGATCTGCAGTTATAAGGTCAAATTCCGCCGCACACGGCAAGATCCTGAGCCTTCCTTTCGATCTTACCGGTGCGGCGGTTTCTTTTAGTTCTCCAGCCCATCAGGTCAGCAAACAGACCAGAGTAAACACCGCGAGTATTCCGCCCCCTCTTACCCATACGGACTTTTTGCGCGTCGCCAGGCTTGCAACCAGGCACAGGATCAGAGTCACGACCACTCCCAGCGTAAATTTCAGATAGACGGACATCTCCACCGTACGCAACGCGTATTGTATAGCGACCATAAGCGGCAAATGAAGCAGGTACCGGTCATAGGAAGTTTTCGACAGCATCATATGTACCGGGGGCGTACGCGTCCAATAACGAAAGCCCGCGGAGGTCAATAACGCCACCATGCACAGCGCAAAGGCCGTACGTTCGGCCGCCCATAAGAGTGCGTACGCGAAAGGCCAGGAACTCAACCAGTTATGGCCGTTTAAAAATGCCAGTTCGGAAGCAACCAGCCCGAGTATCCACAGCCACAATGGACCGGGCAAGGCCCGGCGTACAAACCAGTTATGACGGCAGGCATAGACACCCAGAAAAAAAATTCCCGCGTATTGAGGAATACGTATGGGCTGAAGGACCAGGAAGCTTGAGGCCTGCACCCACGTATAAAAGGGGAAAAACATGCAGATGGCAGCCATTGCCAGTGAAATAACCACGCCGAACGCTGCCAGGACACCAAGCATACGCCCTCCGCTCTGCGGAGCATGGGTCGTGCCTTTATCACTGGCCCTGGCGCTGAAAATTTCAACAACCAAAAAAACCAGCAAAAACAAAAGTAACAGCGTTAGATACCACAGATAGTTGGGTGTCATATCATCAATGTACGGCACCGTTTTTTCCACCGAGTCAAACACCCGCCAGCAGACCGGGGTTACGCTCGTAACCACATGCTTCCAGTAAGCAAAAAAACCGCCGGAAGGATTGCGTCCCCAGGCGATGCTGCTGATATAATGAATAATCGGGACATAAAACACCGTCAGAAAAATCAAGGGTAAAAAAAGATGCCGTATTTTGATGCGCAGAAAACCGCCAGGTCCGTGATGCCTTAACGAAGGCAAGGCAAAATACCCCGAAACAAAAAAAAGTACGGGCATGATGAACAGGTCGAATGTCGCCACAGCCAGGTCAAACAACGGGGCGGTCTGACCGCTATTGGCGTACCACCAAGGAACGTATTTGGAATAGGCGCAGGCCCCGTGGTGGACAACCACGCATAGGACGACCAGGTATCTGATCCGGTTCCAGAACGGAATGTACGTGTGTTTACTGTCGGTTGCCTCTGTTTGCATTTGAGTTCTGCTCCTTGACACTTAGCGCCCGCATGCCGGCTAATGAAAAAACGTAAATGGTTTCTGCCAGTTTATCCCAGACAAAATCCATCCTGGGCTGTTCCGGATGAACGCGCGAATACACAGGCCAGGAAAACGAATAGTAGGTAATCTGCCCGACAATCAGCGATAAACTGTTTCTGACAAGTTCTTCCGATGCCCCCTCATACAGCAGCTCCCGTACGAGTTCCATTATCTCCTGGGTTTGAGGCACGGTGTGACGCTGGACGGTTTCCAGAAAAAAGGGCGAAGGATCCGCCAGTTCGCGAATGTATATGCGGCAAAGTTGCTCGCTGAATTCACCACCACCATAAAGCATACGCATGTAGCCCAGAATAAAACGCCGCAATTTTTCCTCAGGCGTTCGCAGCAGGTCCATCTGCATTTTAGCCGCCTGCATGCGCCTTCCCCCTTCCGCGGCCACTGTTTCCAGAATATTATTGTAAAGCTGTCGCTTACCACCAAAATAATAGTTTACAGCATTCAAGTTCGAGCCTTCCGCCCGACGGCAGATATCCCGAACCGTGGTGGCGGAAAATCCCTTTTCCGCAAACAGTCCCACTGCTGCCATAAATATTTTTTCTTTTGTTCCTGAGGCTTCCATGGTTCACCCTGACCTGCGGCATATTCAAACATTTGATTAAAACATTTGTATTAATGAGACCGACAAACGCTGTCAACATTATATATACTATAATATATTACAAAATGATATAGACTGGTAGTTGTCGGGACTAATGGTCGTCACATCCGTCGAGGCAGGTCCGACAAGAGAAAGATGAAAGCAGAAAAAAATTCAGATGAGCTGCTCAAGTACCTGGGGCATGCGCCCAAAAAAGCAGCGGACAGAAAATAGCCGAGGGATCAGACGGCGCCGCGCAAGATGAGTTCAAGGACGGATTTTTCTTCGGAAACACCCAATTCTTTAAGGCGCTTTTCCAACCTGGCCAACTCGACCTTTTTCTTTTGAATCTCTTCCAGAATCTCCGTCACCTCCAGGGTCATCTGCAGCCTGTTCTCAATAATCGGCATGAAGAATTCCTGAATCTTGGTGAGATAATCGCCCTTGTTGGCGCCGGGAAGATGTTCAATGGCAGCGAGATTGATGGAGATAAAGACCGAATCCTTGACGGTTTCCACACTGGCGGAGCGAATCGTGTCGTTGACAGCGCCGATTTCGCCAATGACTTCCCCGAGCTTAGACAGCGTGCAGAGTTCCGCGCCGTGCTTTACCACGCGGATTACTCCGCGGATAAGGATATACACCCATTTGCCGTACGAGCCTTCTTCAATGATGGTTTCTCCGGGAGCGAAACGCTCGATACGGACCAGTTCCCCGCTGTACAGCATGGTCCGGATCTCCTCCTGAGAGAACATATTGAAAACCGGCATTTTCTGGAGCAGCTCCAGAATCATTTTATTTGTATACAGCTGGGATTTCTGCGCCATATTTTGCGTACTCCTGTGCTAAGTCTATCGTCTGCGGGTTCGCTTTTCAAGAGCGCCGCATACGTTCTTTGGAATTGATTTCCAAAACGTCCGAACCCGCTATGCGTTGCCGCTTGTCCGGCCGTTCCCCAGAGCGGAAAAGACCTGATTTTCCGCCCTGAGTTTTTTCTGCGCACAGAAAGAGGTCAAAAAGTGATAATTTTGTATCCCTGTTCCAGATATGCCGCCATGGACGGATGACCTTTCATATCACCAAGCAAGGTCAGGCCTTCGGCCTCCACGGCTTCCAGCACGCCCAATTTAGCCGAGCAGGCTTTGCACGCGCCAAAAATCAACCCGGCCTCTTTGGTCTGCTTATAAAGCCCGTGCATAGGATTCGACGCTTCCGCAAGCTTGGGCACCAGGGTCGTGGCCGCGCCTTCGATCACGACGCCGACGTCATAGCCCCGTTCCTGCATATCGAGGGCGTTCAGCAAGACATGAATAAAACACATGAGTTCGCCATTGAAAGGAAACAGAACAACCTTCATGGATTTCACTCCTTTTTTAGATGAAAATACTTTTTTTCGTTTGGGTGCCCGACTAATAGCATGTAATCATATGTGAAGTCACGACTTTCAAAAACTGCCTCTTTCTTTAGTCTAGTTTTTTTTTTCATGTCGGGATATCTTGCCAACAACGACTTGTTGTGAAATAACCCGCCTAAGGAGGATCGGTTTTGAAACTATCAACTCGAAGCAGATATGGATTGCGGATGCTCTTGGATATCGCACTGAACAATGGACAGGGGCCGGTCCGTATCGACGACATATCCAAACGGCGCGGACTTTCAGTCAAATACCTGGAAAAGCTCATACGGCCTTTGAAAAAAGCCGGATACGTACGCAGCAAACGCGGCCCCAAAGGGGGCTACACGCTGACGAGCGAACCTGCAAACATCACCGTCGGGGAAATCGTTCGCCTGCTGGAAGGCGATCTGACTCTCACCGAGTGCGTTAACGACCCGTCGGTCTGTTCCATCAGTTCGGAATGCGTTACCCGCAAGGTTTGGGCAGAAGTCACAGAGTCCATGATCACCAAACTGGACGCGATTTCGCTTCAGGACCTGGTAAACCAGGTAAAACAGTGCGACATGCTCGGACTGCCCTGCTGTTAGCCTGAACAGTAACGGACTTTCCCGCTTTACTATTAAACAGCGAGCCTGCAGCCGCAGGCTTGCTGCACTTTTTTTTGCCCGCGTATCAGCGGGCTTTTTTTCCTCTAGCAGCAGTAATGACGGGTCTTCGACAAAGAAAAAGGGGTTGCCTCTTTGCAGAAGCAACCCCAGAAATTTGGTGGTGCCGAAGGGGAGAGTCGAACTCCCACGCGGAAACCCGCACTAGACCCTGAACCTAGCGTGTCTACCAATTCCACCACTTCGGCCCGGAAAAAAGCGTTCTACGCACCTAGAGAAAAAAAAGCAAGTGTTTGAAGAGAACTTCTTGAATCTATCTGGCAGGATACACAAAGAAAAAGGGGTTGCCTCTTTTCAGAAGCAACCCCAGAAATTTGGTGGTGCCGAAGGGGAGAGTCGAACTCCCACGCGGAAACCCGCACTAGACCCTGAACCTAGCGTGTCTACCAATTCCACCACTTCGGCCCGGAAGAAAGTCTTTTACGTATCTGGAAAAATAAAAGCAAGCTTTTTTTACTATTTTTTTTCTTTCGCTATATCAATCTGTTAGAGTAAGCACCCGATAGACAATCCCGTACATTCATGCACGCGCAATCGCAGAGGGATCACACAGTCTTTTCCAAAAAGCGTTTCCATGGCTTCCTGATACGCCCCGAAAAGTTCCCGCGGCACATAAGCCTGGATGGTCCCTGCAAAGCCGCCGCCATGGATGCGGCAAGCACCCTGCCCGCGCAGTACCAGGCGACCGACGGACAATGCCAGCGGGATCTGCTGTTCCAGCGGCGCGGCAAGACTGATGCAGTTCTGCAGAAGCATCCAGGAAGAATCTCCGGAGGCGTTGACCAGCGACAAATAGGTTGCGAAATCTCCCTGCTCCAGAGCAGCGGCCATACGCAGCACGCGCTTGTCCTCCTCCAAAAAATGCAGCACCCGCAGCAGCGGACGCGCGCCGACTTCCCGCAGCCCTGCCTTGGCTATCAGCTCGCGCAGCAGGTCCGGCGTCAGGTCCCTGGCGCGCTCCACTCCAACGGTTGTGCAGGCCGCGTGCATTTCGCGCGGAATGGAGGCGTAATCGTCCGTGAGGTCGGCGTGGCTGACGCCCGTATCCACAACCACAAGTTCATAGCCCGCGCCGGAAATATCCGCTTTGATCTGAGTGACGTCAGGCTGTTCGGCCGAATTAAAATCAATCAACAGTACCCCGGCTGTTGCGCTGGAAAGCTGGTCCATAAAACCGCAGGGCTTGCCGAAATATTCATTCTCCGCGTACTTGGCCGCAGCCGCAATCTCCAGGTCCGTGAGACGGCTGTTATTGTACAGCAGGCTGAAGCAGCGCCCTGTCAGCACTTCGAAAGCGGCAGACGAACTCAAGCCCGCTCCCATCAACAGCGTGGAATCCACCACAGCTCGAAAGCCTCCCAAAGTACGCCCCTTCTCATGCAGATAACTGGCCACACCGCGTACGAGGGCGGTGGATCCGCCTTCTTCCTCCTGCCTTTTCGCCAAATCCTGCAAGGATAGTTCGATGGCTCCGGGTACGGCTTCAGAATGCATCCGTACCATTGTGTCATCCGTACGCCCTACCGCGGCGGCCAGGTCCAGATGCACTCCGGCGGCCAGAACGTGGCCGCCGTTATGATCCGTATGGTTGCCGCCAAGCTCGGTCCGCCCCGGCGCCAGTACGATGGCCTCGGCTTCGCAGTCATAACGCGTACGGAATTTTTCCAGCAAAAGGACAAACCGCTTGCGCTGTGTTTCCAACGCGTCAGCGCCGTACAAAGCGGCCAGATCGGCGTCAAAAGTTTTATTCTCAAGGGCCTGTTGCAAGCGCACGGCTAGACTCCGCTTCTGGTATAATGGATTCCCGGCAATTCGCGCAGACGCGCGGCAGCGCTTTCCGCAGTCAGATCCCGCTGCGGCATGGCCAGCATCTCGTAGCCCACCATGAATTTTTTCACCGTGCTCGAACGCAACAGCGGCGGAAAAAAATGCATGTGCCAGTGCCAGTGGCCGGTTTCCGCGCCTGTTGTGGGCGCCTGATGCATTCCCATGGAGTACGGGAACGAGGTTTGAAACAGGTTGTCGTAACGTACGGTCAGCTCCACCAGCAAAGCGGCCAGATCGGCCTGTTCCGCCGGCGTCATCTCCATCAGCGAAATTGTATGCCGCCTTGGCAGAACCATGGTTTCAAAAGGCCACACGGCCCAGAAAGGCACCAGAGCCACAAACGAATCATTCTGCAGCACAATCCGTTCGCCCTGTTGCCGTTCCCGGAGAAGATACGCGCACAGCAGGCACTCGCCCTTTTTTTGCCGCCAGTCCGCCTGGCAACGGTCTTCCCGTGCCGGAATGTCCGGCACCGAGCGGGTTGCCCAGATCTGGCCGTGCGGATGGGGGTTGGAACAGCCCATCAACAGACCGCGATTTTCAAAAATCTGCACATAGCCGATATCCGGCCGTGCTCCCAAGGACGCGTATTCGTCCCGCCAGACCGATACGACCGGCAGCACCTGCTCGGGCGTCATCAAAGACATGGAAAGATCATGGCGCGGGTTGTAACAGATCACCCGGCATACGCCGCTTTCCGGCTCCGTCTGAAACAGAGGATCTCCGGACGGAGCCTGCAATCCGGCGTCAGGCAGCAGTGCGGCGAAGTCATTATCAAAAACATAGGTCTGCTCATATGCAGGCGTCTGCTGTCCGTTGGCGCGCGTATTGCCGGGACACAGGTAACATTTCGGATCATATTGCGGCAGAACGGTTCCGGAAGGTGTTTCCTGCTGCCCCTGCCACGGACGCTTTGTCCGGTGGGGCGAAACCAATACCCATTCATCGCTCAACGGATTGTAGCGGCGGTGCGGAGAATCAAAAAAAACCGGCTGCTCCTGGCTCATTCGCATTCCTGAAAAAATTCTTTCTTGTTGATACGCAACGTTTTCATCCTATTCCGGAATCGGCTCTTTCCGGCAATGCCGCTGTGACTTCTGACGCAGTGCCTGGGAATGGGAGTGAAAAATAGCAGAAAACCTCTATACGCACAAACCCCGCCGGGAAATCAGTTTCCCGGCGGGGCTATTCACTTCCGGCGCCACGGTGGCCGAAGTGTTTCAGGCAAAACGCAACAGTTTAGAAAGCGCTCAAAAGCATACGCGTACCCACTATCAGCAACAGGACGGCGAAAATCTTCTTCAGTTTGTCCACCGGCAGGCTGTGGGCAAGCTTGGCCCCATACGGAGCCGTCAGCATGCTGGTGACAATGATGCCGAACAGGGCCGGCAGATAGACAAAACCCAGATGCGGTCCGGGGACGCCCTCGGCGGATAGACCGTTGAGGATGTAGCCTGCTGATCCGGCCAGGGCGATGGGCAATCCGATGGCCGCGGCCGTACCGATGGCCATATGAATGGTTTGATTGCACCAGGTCAGAAAAGGCACTGTCAAGGTTCCCCCGCCAATGCCCACCAATGCGGAAAAAATGCCTATGCCGCCGCCTGTGCCGATCATTCCGGCTTTGCCCGGCAAGTGGCGCGAGGGCTTGGGCTTGATGCTCAGGAGCATCTGCGTGGCGACATAATACAGGAACAGCGCGAAGAATACCTTCAAAAAACCGGTGGGCAGCAGCGAGGCAATGGAAGCGCCCAAAAACGTCCCAATGAGAATGCCGGGCGTAAGTTTCCAGAATGCGTCCCAGTTGATGGATTTGCGTTTGTTGTGCGCCCGCATGCTGGAAATGGACGTAAATATGATGGTTGCCATGGAGGTACCCAGGGCAATGTGCTGGATGTGCTCATTGGGAAAATTCTGCCATTCGAATGCAATGTTCAGCATGGGCACAATAACCAGCCCGCCGCCGATGCCAAGAAGCCCGGCAAGGACTCCGGCAAAGGCGCCAAGGACCACATAAAGAATAAGTGTTGTGAGCATGATTGTATTCCTGTTCTGAAAGAGAATGTTACGCAGGATCAAGTTGCAGGTCTGCGTCTGTCTGGCCCCTGAATGCAACAGCACACAGCATAAGCGGCTTGAACGAAGCCCTGCCCGTTTATGATGCGATCATCCGCCATGAACGCTGTACGCAACGGCAAAAAACGTCTCACGGCGGATGCCCCAACCAATAATCAAATCATCAGGCGATACGAATTGCAGCTTTTACAGCCAGCGTGTCAGGCGCAAGTTCGTACAGACTGTCGATAAAAGCAACCCCGAAGGTTCCGGGCGCCTGCGCTTTTTCAGCCGCCCTTTCTCCGGCCAGCCCGAAACAGGCCAGCGCCGCCGCCGATGCGGCAAGCCGGTCTTTTTCCACAGCCAGAAAAGCACCCATCACGGAAGAAGCCGAACAGCCCATGCCTGTGACCAGACGCATCATGGAATGGCCGTTGGCGATATGCAGCGTTTTTTTTCCGTCCGTCACCATATCCACTTCACCGGTCACGGCCACGACACACTGGTTGGAAACAGCCAGGTCCCTGGCCACCTCCGCCGCTTCATCCACGCCATGCATGGAATCAACGCCTTTGGTCTTGGCTCCGGCCTGGCGCAGGGCGAGTATTTCCGAGGCATTGCCGCGAATGACGGACACACCAGCCTCATCAATAATCCGCAAGGCGGCCTGCGTACGCATTTTCGACGCCCCCGCTCCGACAGGGTCGAGTACCACGGGCTTTCCCAGAGCGCTGGCTGTTTTTCCAGCCAGGACCATCGATTCGATCCACGGGGTGGACAAAGTGCCGATGTTGAGCACCACAGCCCCGGCAATGGAAGCCATTTCCTCCATTTCCTCTTTGGCATGGGCCATAATGGGGGATGCTCCCAGGGCCAGCAGGACATTGGCGCTGAAATTCATGACCACGTAGTTGGTGATATTGTGCACCAGCGGTGCCGTGGCGCGCAAAGTCCGCAGGTTTTCCGACGCCAGTTGCGAATATTGAATATCGGTTGTCATAAAAACTCCGTATGGCTATGGCAGTGTCAGTTTCGCACGGGGTCTGGGTCTGCGATAAAACTATAACCGCCCGTGCCGCGCGGCTATTCGGGGCTTATACAAAGCCCGGCCAAGAGATTCAAGTATCCGTATGGCATGCCCCCGAAATTCATTGTTGCGCGTATGCAGAAAGATACTGGCTAGTCGTCCAATTTTATGCGAAAGATTACCTTAACGTGCCATATTCCGAATACATGACACGGCAAGGAGCAAGCATGTCGAACGAACAAGATATATCTCAGACAACAAATTTAAAAAACGGCGACACCTATCGTGTGCTGGTCTGCGGCGGCGGTCGCCTGGCCAGGGAGTTACTCCTGCGCCTGGGCGACGGCTGGGAAGTCAGCATCATTGATCCGAATCCCCTCGTACTGGACGAACTCGCAGGCATGTTCCCCAATGTGGGCAAAACATTTGTGGCAGATGCGTCCAGTCCGGTAGTTCTGGGTAATGCGGGCATAGACAGGCATCAATACGTTCTGGCCCTGACCGACAGCGACGCGGTCAATGAAGCCGTGGCCAAATTCGCCAGGGATAAAGGCGTACCCCATGTACTGGCCATGGCGCGTGAGGCGAGCACGGCTCGCAGCATGGCCGACCTCGGCGTGGAGGTAATCCACAGCAACGCTTTTCTGGCGCAGAAAATCCACCGCTATCTCCAGGACCCGCGTATGCATGTGACCCCCATGATGCTCGGGCCGGCAGCTGTCTACGAAGTCAGGGCTTCGGATCATTTCCGTGTCCTTGGTAAACGGGCGGCCCACTTTTCCGACGCCCAAAGCCGCCTGAGCGGTATTTTCCGCCAGGGAAAACTGATTTTTCCCAGACAAAAAACCGTTATCAAACCCGATGACCGTCTGATCATTCTGGGCGAACCGGATATTTTTCAGCGCGTCTGCAAGCTGCTCGAATGCGGCAATCCCCATTTTCCTCTGGCGTACGGCCCTAATCTGCTTGTGGCCATCACCGATGCCACAGGAAAAAACCACAAGCCTCTGATTTCCGAAAGCATGTATCTTTCGCGCAATACGCAGGTAAAGACCATGACCGTACTCTGCCCGCAGGAACTGGAAGTCGTGCAGGGCGAGCTGGGAGAAATGTCTCAGGAAATGCAGATAGAAACCAAGCCGGCCAAAGAAAAAATATCCGAACATATCCGGGAACTCGCCAAAGACAGGATTTACGGGCTGGTGGTTGTGCCCCCGCTCGAGCGCTCGTTCTTCAGCCAGCTGGTCAAACCCACGCTCATGGGCCTGGCGCATGAAATTCAATGCCCGATCCTGGTGGCCAAGCAGACGGTTCCCTACGAACGCATTCTCATTCCTTTCAGCGGTTCGCCCCAATCCGAACTGGCCTTTGAAATTGCCGTGGATCTCGGACGCCAGCTGGGCTCCGAATTGTCGGTGGGCATTGTAGAAGTTCCCGAATTTCTGAGCGGCGAAGAACAAGGCGAAGGCGTTGCCAGGGTCACGGAGCGTATCAAAGAGCTGGGCCGAATCCACAAGGTCGCCTTGAACATCATCGTACGCCAGGGCAACCCCATTCGCGAACTGGTGGAACTGTCAAAAGAACACGATCTGATGATTGTGGGCAGCAGCAATCCGGATAAAGGGTTGATTTCCCCCAATATCGGCGAAAACCTGACCCGAAAAGCCGAATGTTCGGTTCTGGTGGTGGCGGGATAATCCCCGCCCCCATCCCCATTGAAAAAAATACGCTTCGCTGCCGCAGGGCATCGACGTCAAACTGGAAATAGATAACGAGTACGCGTTTCATTCGTCGTAGAGTTCGCCCATGAATTACGATCAAGCCATTTCATTGTTAATCATTTCTCTGGCAGTTGCCTTTCTGCCGGGTCTGAGCCGCATGCTGCGCCTGCCCGCTTCGGTGGTGGAAATCCTCCTGGGCGTGGCGCTGGGAAAAAGTTTTCTGCATCTCAATCTGGGGGGAGACTGGCTGCCCTTCCTGGCCCATCTCGGTTTTCTGGTACTGATGTTTCTGGCCGGAATGGAGATAGATTTTCGTCTGCTTCAGAAAGAAAGTAAAAGCCGGCTTTTTTTTCAGTTCGTTCTCTTTGGCGCGACATTTGTGCTTGCCCTGTTTTTTTCCTCCCTGCTCGGCCAGGGCGTTTTTATGGCCCTGGTGCTTTCGACCACATCTCTGGGGCTGGTAATGACAGTGCTGCGGGAATTGCGCATTCAGTCGGCGCCACTGGGGCAAACCATCCTCCTGGCTTCCACCCTGGCGGACTTTCTGACTCTGTTCGGAATCACTTTTTTTGTTTTGTGGAAAAGCTACGGTCTGAGCTGGCGGTTTATTTCCCCGTTGCCACTGTTCGTGGGCTTTGCCGTTTTGCTGTGGGGACTGCGTCTGCTGGCCTGGTGGTATCCGAAACAGGCCGAGCGTCTGCTGACGCCGGATACGGCCGGAGAAGAAGGCGTCAGGCTGTCCCTGGCCCTGCTGTTTCTTTTTGTCGGCCTTTCCGAACTGGTCCATCTGGAGCCTGTCCTGGGCGCGTTCTTGGGCGGTTGTATCGTATCTTTTGTTTTTCGGGAAAAAGCAGAACTGGAATCAAAGATTTCCGCCATAGGATACGGATTTCTTATCCCGCTTTTTTTCATTTATGTGGGGATGGAATTCGACCTGGGCAATGCGCTGCGACTCGACCGAATGGTCTTCACCCTGGGGTTGCTGGTTGCCGCCGTGGCGGTCAAGGTTATTCCCTGCATGTTATTCCCCTTCTGGGGCATGGAACTGAAAAGCGGGTTGAGAGCCGGCGCTCTGCTGTCTTCCCGACTGAGCCTGATCGTGGCAGCGGCGGCCATCGGCATACAGCAGGGATTCATCAACACCGCGCTCAAGGATTCCATCGTGCTCCTGGCGCTGATCTCCTGCATTGCCGGGCCGACCATTTTCAAACTGACCCACCCCAAGCAAAACGGTACGGCAAGCTGACGACATGCTGCCGGGCAGCTCAGACTGCCTTTTTGCTCCCAGGGTCCATATTTTTGGCAATGGTATTTCGCAGCAAACGCAAGTCCAGCGGTTTTGGTAAATGATCGCTGAGTCCCTGCTCCAGAAAAAATTCCTTGTCTCCTTTCAAGGCATGAGCGGTCAAGGCGATAATTGGAATATCCGTACGAACGCCATCCACCTCTCCACGGCGGATGGCTCTGGTGGCCTGACAACCGTCCATTTCCGGCATCTGAATATCCATCAAAATCAAATCAAAACTTCCCTGCCGCAACGCTTGCAGGGCAAGTTTTCCATTTTCCACAATATGCGATTCATGCCCGAGTTTCAGCAGCATCCGCTCGATCAATATCTGGTTCACCTTATTGTCCTCGGCCACCAGAATGCGTAACCCTGTCTGTGCAGGAAACATGCTGAAATCTTCCAGGCTGCAGAAGCGCATTTCATAGGGCAGTTCATCCCAGGAAAGACTCTGATAAGGTACTTCGAAGTGTACGGTCGTACCCTTGCCGACTTCACTTTCCATCCAAAGTTTGCCGTCCAGAAGTCCCGTGATCCGCCGGGCGATGCAGAGCCCGAGACCTGTTCCCTGTTTGACCGCATGCGCCCGCTGCACAAAGGGTTCGAAGACCAGCTCGAAGTCCTCTTCCGGAATCCCCGGCCCCGTATCGGAGACGGTAAAACGAAGTTTGGGCGTACTTTCGCCCTGATCCGCAGTATCCTGCCCGGTTTCCTCGGGGAAAGCCCGTATATCCAGAGCTACTCCCCCGCTTTCGGTATATTTTAACGCGTTTCCTACCAGGTTGTAGAGTACCTGCCGCAGTCGGGCCTGATCGCTGACAATTATCGTCGGACAGTTTGAATTGAGAGATATCCGCAACTCCAGACCGGATTGCGAAGCAATGGAGGCAAAAAACATTTTGAGTTCATTGAGAAACTCCACCAACGAAAACGGGGCGATGTAAATTTCCATTTTTCCGGCTTCGACCTTGGAAAAATCCAGCACATCGCTTATAATGGTTAATAAACTTTTTCCGGAGTTCAGCGCAGCCTCTGCCAGCTTATGGTTTTCTACATCAAGGTCTGCATCCTGAAGAAGCTGCAGCATACCGAGAACACCATGCAGAGGAGTACGGACTTCATGACTCATGTTGGCGAGGAATTCACTTTTATGCCTGCTAGCAGCTTCGGCCATTTCTTTGGCCTGCCGCAGTTCGCGTTCTATTTGTTTTCTTTCGGTGATGTCGCGAATATTCGAGAGAACACCTAAAATCCTGCCTTCGGAATTGTGCAGCAGCACGGAATGAAACGCTGCGTATACGATGGTTCCATCCGCCCGCAGCAGTTCGTAATCATTAACCTCTGTGGTCGGAGATGCGTTGCCCTGGAGTACTGAGCTGAAATTCCGCATGGCTTGTTCCATGGAATCCGGAACCAGCCATTTGCTGAAATGGGTGCAAATGATTTCCTCAAGGGAATTCACTCCTAACAATCTGAACCCCTGGGGGGAAATATACGTAATGCTGCCTTCGGGATCAAAGACCGCAAGAGCGTCCGGGGACATCTGAACCAATTGGCGGTAATACGAAAAAGAATTGAAAGCGAGTTCCGACGTACAGATCGTGGTGCTGTTTTCGTCGCGCCTGTTGTCTTGCGATGCTGGCCTGTCGGCCTGCAAAGCGCGTATGCGAGCCCTGAAATACCAGTGCATGACGCCGAGGCCCAGCAAAAAACCGACGAACACCGCGATCCACATGTTTGCCGCTGTTTCACAAAAAGCGAATGGCTCCACGGCATTTACTGTTTTCTGAAACAGGGGCCCGTCTTTCCCTTGCAAAGACGGTGACGTCAAGACATATAATCCAAATGAGGAAACTGTAATCGGCATTGAAAACATTTTTTCTCCAGATAAAATACTCTACGCCAAAAAAGATAAAAACAAAAGAATTGATACTTGCGATACGCAAGAAAAGTTTTACTAATTTTCGCTTTCTGAATTTCACAAAGCTGTCATAATGTAGTATTGGGACCTTGAAACTGGTGAGACCTTGCAAAAAAAGGACTCTCCTTTGCGAGGGGGGATAAATTATGGACGAACAAACCGACAACAAACAACAAAATAGTGATCAGGAACTGGTCGAAGAACTGGAAAAGGAACTGGAAGCCACAGGAAAACGCAGCCTGAACTGCAGTATTATCTTGATACTGGTGATCATCCCTTTCCTGATCCTGCTCTTTTTGATCAGCACAAGCAGCGAATCTCCTTACGTCGCCAGCCATGACAATCATTCTAGCGAAAACTGACCCTACTTCCCAAATGACTCAACTATTTCAAAGAGCTATAAATAAAACGCATTTTCTTCTCTTATTATTTTTATCTATAAAAAGCGTGACCTTTTATAAGATAAATCAATTTGTGCTGAACATAAGTTTTCTGTAGCGAAAAACTTACCTGAATAAATTATACGTATTCCTGCAACATTGACTGCTCGCCATTTCATTCGCGCCGGGCATGCAACACGGGAGAAAAAAGTCTATGAAAAACTTTTTCGCATCGCGTTTTGGGATTATCTCGGTAGGCTTGTTCATCGGTGTCTTCGCCCCCTTGCTTCAGTATTGGGGCAACCCCGGCAACATGGGCATTTGCGTTGCCTGTTTTGAAAGGGATATCGCCGGAGCCCTGGGCCTGCATCGCGCCGCAGTTGTTCAGTATATGCGCCCTGAAATCATCGCTTTTGTGCTGGGCTCCCTGATCGCCGCCCTGCTGCACAAGGATTACCGGCCGCGCCTTGGCTCGGCTCCCATAGTCCGGTTCATCCTCGGCATCTTTGCCATGATCGGCGCCTTGATCTTTCTTGGCTGTCCGTGGCGCGCCATCCTGCGCCTGGCCGCAGGCGATCTCAACGCCATTTTTGGCATCCTCGGCCTGATTGCGGGCATCTATATCGGCACCTTGTTTTTCAAATCCGGATACAATCTCGGGCGTACGCAAAAAACCCATGCGGCAGCCGGGCTGCTCATGCCGCTGGTCATGCTCGGATTTCTCGCTCTAATGCTCATCTACCCGCAGATAGCCGACGAGCCACAATCCGGAGTATTGTTTTACAGCGTAAAAGGCCCTGGCGCCATGCACGCGGCGCTGATTATTTCCCTTATTGTAGGCCTGGTTGTAGGATATATTGCGCAGCGCAGCCGCTTTTGCACCATGGGCGCTTTCCGCGACCTGATTCTCTTCCGCTCCGGTCATCTGCTTTCGGGAGTTCTCGCACTGTTCGGCGCGGCTCTGGTTGTGAGCCTGGCTTTGGGGCAGACCAAAGTCGGTTTTGACGGCCAACCCGTTGCCCACACGCTCTCTTTTTGGAACTTCGCGGGCATGGTCCTGGCTGGCCTGGCCTTTGCGCTGGCCGGCGGATGCCCCGGACGGCAGTTGTTCATGGCCGGGGAAGGTGACGGCGACGCCGCGATCTTTGTCTTCGGCATGATCACCGGCGCTGCATTCGCCCACAACTTCGGTCTGGCCAGCTCCCCCAAGGGACTCGGGCCCCACGGGGTAGCCGCCTGGGTGGTGGGCATGCTCGTCTGCCTGTACATCGGCTTTTTCATGCGCAAAAAAGCTGCCTGACACGGCCGGCTTCCAACTTTTTGAAGGCTTCGTTTAAACGAAAACATTCTTTTTTCAGGGTTCCGTAGCAGCTGTAATATTCGCTATCCATACTGCTGCTTAATCGCCAAGGAGACATCGCAATGAGTGAAACAGTTGACGCACGCGGCCTGTCCTGTCCGCAACCTGTGTTGGACACCTTGAACAAAATCAGCCAAATGGGCTCAGGCGAACTGCTTGTCATGGTGGACACCGAAGCATCCAAGGAAAATGTTTCGCGTGCCGTGGCCAGCAAAGGATGGAAAGTGACGAATCTGGTGGAAACAGGAGGAGAGTATCACCTGACCATCAACAGCGATTAAAGCTTCCTATGCTCAAGTTCTTCAAGCGCAAAAAAGCGCCTGCTGAAAAATATGACGCGCGGGGGCGCGGTCTCCTGATATTTGAAAATACCAGCGAGGTTATCAGAGCGGAAAAAGTACTGAAAACCAACGGCTGGGATATCAAGGTCATGGGCCCGCCCCCGGAAATTCAGAAGGGATGCGATCTGGTCATCGAATTTTCCCTGATGGAAAAATTGCATATCATCCGTCTGCTGGAGCAGGTGCAAAATCCCCCGCTTGATGTCGTTCCCGTCAGCAGTCCCTTGCTACGTCCCGTGGATCTTTTCAACATCCGCGACTACGGCCAATATCTCATGGTCCGTGCCGCCAACATGAAGCTGGTGGTGGACAAAAACAGCCTGGTCATCGTGAATATTTCCGGGGGCGGTTGTCCGGATGTTCCCTATCTGGCGTCCGAACTCGTGGGCAAACGGCTTGACGAGGCACCGCGTCCGCGGGATATCGGCCATACGCTCTGCGGCTATGCCCTTGAACTTGCCTTTACAGAAATGGAGCGCCTGTGCTTACAGTCATAGGAACCGTTCCGGACGCGGGCTTCCCCCTGACGCACTGCGAGGCCGTGCTGGACGGGCAGAATATCCTGCTGAACGGCAGATCCGTCCCCGTCAATAGGGGCACGCCCGCTCTGCTGGCAGCCGCGGCCAAGACCCTCCAGGTCATGGGGCGCAAAGCTCCCCAGGCTTATCTGGCGGGTGACATCGGACTGGGCAACGGCAGCCGCGAACTCTACGCCCGGCTTACCGAAGAACTGGCCCAGGACGCATCCAGTACCCTTGTTTTTCACTATCTGCAGCCCGATGTGGACTGGCACAACCGTGTGCTTTTCGCCATCCAGAACCGCCAGCCGCGCCCCCTGCTCATTGCCGACGCCGGATTCATGTACGCGGCCAAAATGAGCGGACAGGCCGCCGAATACGACCTGTTCACTCCGGATGTGGGCGAACTGGCCTTTCTTGCGGATGAAACCGCCCCCCATCCATTTTATACGCGTGGTTTTATCCTGCAGGATGAAGACAAAACCCCGGAGTGCATTCAACGCGCTTACCAATACGAAAATGCGGCGCGCCACCTGCTGGTCAAAGGCGCAAGTGATTATATCGCTGACGACTCCGGCATTCGCGCCACCCTTTCCGAGCCCTCCGTGCCCGCCATGGAGGCAATCGGCGGTACCGGCGATACGCTCACCGGCATTGTAGCCGGTTTGACCGAAGCCGGACTGGATCTGATCCGCGCGGCTCTGACAGCCGCCAGGGCCAACCGCCTGGCGGGTGTCCTCTGCGCACCGTCACCTGCTTCCCAGATCCTGGAGCTGATTGAACAGATACCGACTGCCCTGGAACAGGCCCTGAACGAGACCTGATCCAGGCGAAAACGGGTGTACCAATGTCCAAGGAACTTACTTTTACCCCGGAAATGACTCTGCTGGACGCCGTGAGTCTGAATGGCGCCACGGAACCGGTTTTCCGCTCCTATGACGCATCCGCAGGCGTATGCCTGCTCTGTACGCACTTATTCGACAGTATCGGGGAAGTGGCGGAACGCTACGGTTTTGATCAGGAGAAACTGCTGATTCAGTTGAGAAACGCGGCTGCCGACGCGTCGGGAAGCGCTGGAGCCGAGTGATGCCTGAAAACTCGAGGGACGGTTATTTGATTCCTACGGCGCATTGGCAGGGCTTGCCCTTTCCACGATGCGTCAGCTGTGAAATCGCCTCCGGATCAAAGCTTGACGCCAGCAGGTCGCGCATTTCCTGTTCCGAGTACAACTGAAAGATCTCTTTGCTTAAGGACATATCCGCTATGTCCGCCCTGTCATGGTAGCCGACCAACAGGCGCCCGCCAGGCTTGAGAATGCGATAAATCTTGCGCACCATCTCTTCAGGCTTTTGCCAGAAATAAACCGTATTCACGGTATACACCGCATCAAAAGAATCAGCCTCGTAAGGCAATGCGGCAAAATCTCCTAACTTCAGGATCACTTTCCCTTGCCGCAGATGCGCCTTGTTTCTTTTTTTGGCCACGCCGTACATCTGCCTGGAAAAATCCACACCTTCGACCCGCACAGAATCCACAGCATCCGCAATACGCCGTATCAAGCTTCCAGTGCCGAAGCCGAGTTCAAGCAGATGATCGTTTTCCCTGGCGGCAAGGACCGTATACATGAAGTCGTTTAAGGGAAAATTCTTCTTGTCAAAGACTCGAGGAACATACCATCGACCAAACAAGCCCGTCGGCCTTCTGGCCTGTTTTGAGAAAAAAGCACTAAGCACTTTACGGTTCCTGATTAAGGTCACGGTTTCATTCCAAAGGCTTATGCAACAAAGAACTAATTCGCATCATTGGGCGGACGCCCAGGGTAGCTTCTTGGTGCCTGCATGGTCTGGGTATTGGGTCTGGCGGCGGGTTGCGTATTGGTTCCAGGAACCGGCACAGCGCGGACTTCATCCGGATAGGGCAAAAATTCCGAAACCATCTGTACGCGATATTCGTCCTTTTTGGGCTCTGTGATAACTTGAATGCCCCGGCCGAATTCCTGGAGAACCCGACGCTCGTCCGCGTTGGGAGGCACAGCCTGGCCATTCATATCAACCTTTACCGCGCTGATGAATTCTTCTTCGCCTTCGGATACGGCGCGAAGAACGGCTACACGCAGCGCCCCCACAGTCAGGGCGGGCAAACCGTTTTCTATGCTGCTTCCCTGGTAGATTTTTCCTGTCTTACCCTGCAGGGCGGCGCCAAAAATTTCTTGCGAATAGGGTGCATAGGCGTTGGCCAGGGCTTTCTTCGCCGCCTTGACCATGGTTTCTATGTCCGCCTTGCCCAGGTCGGGCAGAAACCATTTTTTGTAGATTTTATCATACTCGCCATTGTCCCAGATGCGGTCCAGCCCTTTGTTGAGCCTCTGGTACAGCTCTGTTTCATCTTTATTGACCGCAAAATAAAGCTGCACCACCTGCAACGGCTGTCCGACAGGGCTGATCCCCTTCAGCTTATCTTTGTTCAGATACCATTCGACGATTTTATCCGCTCCGAAGTACGCTTCGACATATCCGTTGAGAACGGCTCTGAGTCCTTCAAGCTTGCGATTAAAAAGCTTGATGTTGACTCCGCCGAAGCGTTCGAGCAAACGCTGGTAATAGGAATTTTCCTCCACGCCGACACGCCTGCCCCGAAAAGCGTCGACGTTGGCCAGCCGTTTGCTGTTCAAGGTAAAAAAGCGGCAGTACAACGTGGATGACGGGCGGTTGCTGAAATTGAACAATATCTCCCGCCTTTTAGTTTTAACTACGCCGGAAGTGACGGAGATACTGCCGCGAGCCAGCTCGTCCAGAGCGTTATCCCAGCGCATGGGGAGCAAAAACAGCTTGATGTCGTTGTCGCGTAACGCAGCCTGAATCAATTCAATATCGAATCCGGCAGGGGTACCGTTTTCTTCATAGGAAAAAGGAGGAAACTCGCGATGGAATCCGTAACGGACTTTGAGTTCTTTGCAGAGTCCGTTTGCTGCCGTTGCTGCCAGCAGTACGCTGACAACAACAATAACGCGTACGGTGTGCAACCAGAGTTGCGTATGTCGGCAGTTATGAGTCGCAGTGGTTCCATTCATGTTCAAGAGGATAGCAGGCTTGGAACTGGTGCACAATTAATTTTCAAATGTCCCAGCCTTAAAAAAAGAAAATTCGCCATCAGGAGTCATACGAATTTTGCGAAAAATCGGAATTCACAGCTACAGAGCGCTCAAATCCTTTTCCTTGCCGATTATCACCAGCGTGTCGTCTTCATTAAGAGTCGTATCCGCACTGGGAATAAACGTAAAATCCGAATCACCTTTGCCTTTGATGGCGACAACAAGAATATTGTTGCGGTTTGTAAAATTCAATTCACGCAGGCTCCTCCCTGCCCATTGCTTCGCCTCACGTTCCTGCAGCGCGATGCTTTTACCCATACCCAGATAATTGGTCAGTCCGGGAATCACCAGTCGGTGCGCAAGCTGTTGCGCCACGAGACTTTCGGGAAAAAGCACATGATCGGCACCAAGTTTGTTCAGTATGGCTTCATGTTGCTCACTCAAGGCCTTTACCCAGATTTCCCGTGCTCCCACTTCCTTGAGGGTGAGCGTGGCGAGAATGCTGGCTTCCATGGAACTGCCTATGCTGACGACAATGTGCGAATAATCTGCCATACCCAGCTGTTGCATGGCGGTTTTATCCGTGGCATCGGCAATATAGACCTGCGACAGCACTTCCTGCGCACGCTTGATACGAGCCGGATTGATATCGATGCCAACGGCTTTGTGCCCCAGCTCGACCAGAGTTTGCGCCAGACGAAAACCGAGTCTTCCCAAGCCGATAACTACAACTTCATATTTTTTTGCCATATAAGGTTCCCAAAGGCTTATCCAATCATGCAACTATCTTCAGGCCAGGCGTAATGCGGGGCTTTCTGCCAACTTTGCAGCACGCTGATAAAGACAACCGGCCCGAGTCTGCCTACGAACATCAAAATCATTAAGATGATTTTTCCAAACATACTAAGGTGCGGGGTTATCCCCGTGCTCAACCCCACCGTGGCAAGAGCTGAAACGCATTCAAACAAAAGCTCCAGGAACATTCCTGAAGAATCCGTATGCGGTCTTCCGCCTGCTTCGCTGAAACAAAGCAGCAAAGTGGCTGTAAAAACAATAACAAAAGTAATGACGACCAGGATCAGGGCCTTGTTCAAAGTCGGTTCGTCCACAGCTCGTTTGCCGATGACCGCCTGTTGTCTGCCACGAAATTGTGCACCGATAAAAGCGATTATTGTACGAAACGTAGTGGTTTTGATTCCGCCCGCAGTAGATCCTGGAGAGCCTCCGACCAGCATGAGCAAAATCATGATAATCAAGGAAACATTAGTCATCTGAGATATATAAACGGTATTAAATCCGGCAGTACGGCAGGTTACGGACTGAAAAAGAGAAACAAGCACCCCTTCATGCAAATTATTCTCAAAGATGATATCAGTTAATGCTTCCGTGGCGTAAATTAATATAAATCCCGCTACCACAAGAAAAAAACTGGTACTTAGCACTATACGAGTATGAAATTGTAAAGATACCGGACGGAAAACTGTTGTCTTTTTTATTTTACGTGTTATAATGTCACTAAATCTTTTACCGATATCACTGAGCACAGAAAATCCGAGTCCTCCGAGAGTGATCAGTGCAATAAAGATGAGATTTATCCAATGGTCATTCCGCCATGCGTACAGACTGTCGGAATAAAGAGAAAATCCGGCATTGCAAAATGCCGATACGGAATGAAACACTGCGCTCCACACTGTAAAATCAGCAGGTGCAGCAAGATGGATAAAAAAAGCCCCGGCGGCTTCAATAACAAAGGTACTGAAAAAAACAAAAAAAAGGAAACGCCCGATTCTGAAAACAGGATCATGTAACAGAGTCTGGCCGACGGCTATACGGTCGAATAAGGAGATACGGTGTCTCCACAAGTAAAAAACCAGACTGGTATAGGTCATAATCCCCAAACCGCCGAGCTGAATGAGGGTCAGGATGACGCCCTGCCCCCAGGTACTGAAATGGCTACCCGTATCCACCACGGTAAGCCCTGTGACACATACGGCGGATGTGGACGTAAAAAAAGCGTCCAGCCAGGAGAGTTCTTCTCTCTGCAGACAAAAGGGAAAATGCAAACAGGCGGCCCCGGCTACAATTGTAATGAGGAAAAGATAAATTGGAGCGGACAAGGGCGTGAAGAAACGCGAACGAATTGACATCAAAAACTTCCTGAACGTGTGAAATGATATTTTACGGAGCGGTCACTCACTAGCCAGTCCCTATATAGTAAACAGGACCGTGAGAAAAGCCTGAAATTTTCCGCAAAATCCGGGACATTGTCAGGATCGACCATACGCAGTTCCTCAACTAATTGCGCACAGAAGTTTTTCTGGTATGACATCAAATGTTATGAAATTACAAAGACAAATGATACAGTTCGAGCACATATGCAACGATCATGACAATACTGATAATTAACTATTTTGCAATCCGAAAACTATTGCTTGACATCTCATTAAAGTGAGATATAGATACTATTGGCTCAAGACGTACTACAACTTGGAGGTAAAAATGGAGTCATATATCAAGGAAGCTTTGGAAATTGTGAAGGCACAAGCCAGTGTCCGTAATATGTCTGAAGAAGAAATCACTTCTATGGTCAAAAAATTAGCGGATGGCATTAGAAATATCAATGACGGAGAAATGGTATCCATAGAAAAACCCGAGATAACCATTGATCCCAAAAAAGCCATTAAAGAAAAGACCATCACCTGTCTTGAGTCCGGAAAAAGTTTTAAAATTCTTACCAAAAAGCATCTTGCCAAATACGGTCTGACGCCCGATGAATATCGTGAAAAATGGGGCTACAAAAAAGGTACACCGCTGGTTTGCAAGGCGCTGCAACGTGAACGCCGGAAAAAAATGAAAGACATGCGTCTCTGGGAAAAGCGTAAGAAAAAAGGTGAATAGCCTTTAAAAAAAATTGTACTGATCCGTCGGCTTGTTATGGTCGGTCTCTGCTGGGCCGAAGCGGTTTTATTCATGCTTCTGCCTTTTATGAGAAGATCAGCTTTTTTGATGCTATGCAGTAGACAGGCTATACGGTCCAGAAACATTTACATGTATTCTTCCCAAGAGTAGCAGAAGGATGTAATCCAGAAACTTGACCTTGGGAGTTAGCATTTATTTCAGATTTGAACTGATTGCCGCCTCTCGCCCCACGGGCTGAGGCGGCTTTTTTTTGCACAACAATCCAAAAAAAAGTTGACACAAAACAAACTTCTGTTTATAAAACTAAACAGAACATGACTTCAATTCAGTAAGGAATCGTATTTTATGCCTAACGAATTCGAAAAATTCTACGACAGGGTCTGCCATGCGCTTGGTATCCGTTCGCAACAAGAGCTTGCGCGGATGCTCGGAGTAAATCGGTCAGCCATCACGCAGGCGAAACAACGAGATGCGGTTCCCGACAAATGGATCCTGCGACTGACCCGAGAATACGGTCTCGACCCTGCCTGGCTGGAACAAGGCGATGTGGGAACTGCCCGTTCATCGTTTTTTCCGGAGCAGCAAACCAACTATTTCGAAGTCCCGAAAGTAGGTGCAAGACTTTGTGCAGGAGGCGGTTCTTTTGATGTGGACTCTGAAGTAATCGATACGCAGGTTTTCCAGCGGCCCTGGCTGGACCGTAAAGGCCGCCCGGATGAAATGGTGTTGATGGATGTTTTCGGCGACAGTATGGAGCCTGAAATCAAAGCGGGTGATACCGTCCTCATCGACCAGTCCCAGAAAAACGTCCTTGCCGGCGCTATCTATGCCGTCGGAGTGGAAGATACCGTCATGGTCAAGCGCTTGGAAAAAAGGCCCAACGCTCTGGTGCTGCTGAGCGACAACAGAGCGTACTCCCCCATCATGCTCCAGGGGGATGAACTGGAAACCGTCCGTGTCATCGGCAAAATCGTTTGGATTTGCCGCGAATACAGATAATTTTTTTGGACCTTGTGTTAATATATATAAACTACGTTTAGGTTTTGTTCAGATTAGCTGGAGGCCATCATGCAGGAAAGATTTTGCGAATGCGGTCATGCGGTAAAGGTTCAATTTGTCAGCAATGCCATCGGCTGGCGCCCGGTATACTGGTTCATTTCATGTTTTGCCGGCAACCGGTTGTTTGTCTGCCCTTCTTGCGGACGGCATCTAGATATCGACGCACTGCGCTGATGCTCTGCGGGCAACAGTGTCCCCTGCAAACATCGACGACTCATGCTTCCGCATGCGTCAGATGCGTTACTACTGCAGAAAACTGTTTCCCGGCACAATTCGCTGTGCAGGCTTTTCTTGCCCCTAAACGATGCACATTAGGAGGCAAAATAAAACGGCATTGGCACAGACCAGATGCGCTCAAGGCAATAGAAAAGGGAAAGCGAGAACAAGTATTAATCAGTCCCGAAAATTTTTAATTTTCTTGCACTGCATTATAAGGAAAGCCCCGCCATTGGCGGGCCAGCGGCGAATGCCGCAGGAGCGTGCCGTTAAGTATTTTCCGCTCCCATTAAGTAGGTCGCACTTTCCCGGGTAACAGATATCCCCCCTTCTGGGTGTCCGGTCTTTCCCCCCGGACATTCAGCTCCATCGGCCATCCCCTGGCCCCACCACGGATCGTTACGGGACGTTCGATTTTCCCTGGCCGGACGTCCCCCCGATCCGCCTCATTTTTCATGCTCTCACAGAGGCAGATCCCGTCTTCCGGATGAGATTCAATCCTCCGGGCAAGCGACAAAAAGACGTTGCAGCCGGGCAGCAAGCCTTCGCATTCCAGACCGCCGGATGTACTGCAACGCATCCAGCAGCCCCAGAGAATTTTGCTGCAACGCGTCCAGTCCGCCGCTGTTGTCCACCAGCAGATCACAAGCGCGCATTTTCCGTATCTCTGGCCACTGCCAGGAATCCATGGTTGCTATGGTTTCACTATCCCAGCCACGCAATTCCGCCAGCCGGGCAACACGAATGGCCGACGGACAAAATACGCCGACAATAACGTCCGCCGAGGCTTTTCCCCATCCGGTTTCCAGCACCAGTGGAATTTCAGCCACTGCCAAACGTTCTTGGCGGGTTTCGTCCCAGAACAATTCGAGACGGTGCCGCACCAGCGGGTGAATTGCAGCTGCGATCTCTTCGCGTATCGCAGGGTTGGTACGCATTTCCAGAAACAACGCTCGTTTATCCACGAGCGCGTCTGGCGTGTCCCCCAAAAGAAACGCATCGCCAAAGCGCTTGCGAATAAAGTCCCACCCTGCCTGGCCAGGTTCGTAAAATTGCGAAACAACGGCGTCCGCGCTGATCGCCGGAATCCCCTGTTCCTTGCAGACTCGCAACACAGTGGATTTGCCGCAGCCGGGAAGACCGGTAAGCACGACACGTTGTCTGCGACGCGATAGCAACAACGCGGTCCGCGTGAACTCTCTGGGGGGCGGACAACTGAAAACCATCTCCTCGCCTGTTTGCGGATGCTCGAACTGCAGTCTCCAGGCATGCAGCAACTGACGTTTTGCCAGCCGGTGCAGAAAAACAGGAGCTTCCGTAGGCATGGCGGACGTACGGGCATACAACGCGTCGCCTATGATCGGGTATCCCAGATGGCTCAGGTGTACGCGGATCTGATGCGTCCGGCCCGTATAAATCCGTACGCGCAACAGACTCCAGAGCTTATCCGGTGCGGCGCAGATCACTTCAAATTCGGTGTGCGCGTCTCTTCCGCCCTTTGGTACGACAGCCATCAAAACCTTTTTGGTCGGGTGGCGTCCAATGGGCAGCCTGCATACGCCAGGAGAATCGGGAACGCCGTATACCAGAGCCAGATATTCCTTGTGGATACGCCGCGCGGCAAAATCCTTGGCCAATGACAACCGGGTCTGCTGGTTCAGCGCTACGAGCATCAGGCCGCTCGTATCCTTGTCCAGACGATGCACAATACCCGGCCTGTCCGCATCCAGACTGGCGATCTCCGGAAAATGGTGCACCAGACGGTGCACCAGTGTGGGCTCATTGCAGCTTGGTGCCGGATGTACGGTCAATCCTGCTGGTTTGTCGACGACAAGCAGGTCCGCATCCTGATACAGCAGAGGTAAAGGCGCATCATGCGGCAGTATGAAATTGTTCGGAACCGTATATGCGACCTCGACATGGTCGCCCGCGTTGACTTTTGTGCTTGGTCTGGTGCACGGTCGCCCATTGACTACAACTTTACCTTTTTTAATCAGTTCCTTTATTTTTTCGCGGGTCAAATCTGCATTTACCAATTCCCTGCTACAGTATACATCTAGACGTTGCGGCGATCCTGATGGAACCTGCAGACGAAATACGTGTTCATCGCTTTCTGCGTTGGCTGATGCGGAATTTTTTTGTGCGCACATGGGTGTGACTTTTATCCTTTCACCGTTCGCGGGGCAAGACGCATGATACATACGGAAGCTGAGTTTCAACAGGAGACAACAGCATGACACAGATTACCGGTCTCGTGCTGACATTCAACGGCGCGCGCCACCTTGGGGCCTGTCTTGATTCTTTGAAATTCTGTGATGAAATCCTCGTGGTCGATTCGAACAGTACAGACAACAGCCGGGAAATCGCCGCAGCTGCCGGGGCTCGCGTTCTTACCCGCGCGTGGGAAGGGCCAGGTCCCCAATTTATCTTTGCTTTTGAACAGATCCGTACGCCCTGGGTTTTCAGTCTCGACCAGGATGAAATTGCCAGCGAAGCCCTCGTTCAATCCGTTCGCACGGTTCTCCAGGCCCCTCCCGATACGCTGACCGGATATTATTGTCCCCGCCGCTCCTTTTATTTCGACCGCTTTCTCAAGCACAGCGGCTGGTATCCGGACCGCCTCCTGCGCCTGTTCCGCAACGACAGGATGCAGGTCAAGGTAAGCGGGCCGCATTATTCGTTTCATCCCATGGGACCGACGAAAAAAATTTCCGGAGATATTATCCACTATCCGTACGCCGATTTAGGGGAACATCTGGACAAAATCAATTATTATACGGGAATTGCATCCAGGGAACTCCACGAAAAAGGGTATCGCGGCGGACTGCCGACTGCCCTAGGACACGGCCTGGCCCGTTTTGCTAAAATTTACCTGCTCCGCAGAGGCTTTCTGGATGGCAAGGCGGGCCTCATTCTGGCCGTGCATGGATTTATGTACGCCTTTCTGAAATATATCCGCGCTACTGAGCTGGCCGATAAAAAGCCCCCCCAAGGCGGACTGTCATAGGTGTTTTTCGTCGGACAGCCTGTTTGGAGTGTTTTTCTGCAAATGCGGCTGTCTTCACAGCTATGTATAAATTGTATCTCTCAATCTCAGCACTATGAAAAATAATTTTTTCACACAAAATATCATCGTCATTTGCGGCAGCCTGGTGCTGTTAACCACCATTATCCTCCTGCATCTTGCCGGCCCGGTCCACCTGAACGTTTTCTTTTATCGGGCCGTATTTCAGGCCTCACAGGCGCCATACGCGACATACGTGATTCCTGGCGCTCTTGTGCTGTGTCTTTTCCTGTTCACAGCACTTGGTCCGCTTTTTTCCCAAAGATTTCAAAGCCGTTTCTGGCGCATTCTGTTCGTAATTCTTATCTGCCTGACGATCCTGGCCATCCGCTGGCCGTTCCTGTGCCTGGGAGAATTGAATGTCGACGAAAGCCAGGACATCGCCGTCGCCAATACGCTGCTCCACGATCCCACGTACTGGCGTTCCGTTGATCCCGGCTCCCATGGTCCGTTGACGGAACTTCCCCTGATCATGGGAAGACTTGCCGGATTCGCATTTGATTACAGCATGGCAAAATCCGTCAATCTGTTACTCGTGATAGGCTCGGCATGCCTGCTTTATCTGGCCTGCAGCCTCCTTTTTTCAGATAAATCCGCGCGAATCGCCAGTATCCCCATCGTCGCGTTTTACGCCCTGACGCATTTCTGGGACTTCATTGGTTTCAATGCGGAAGGACCGCTGATCTTTCTTTTATCCCTCGCCCTTTTTCAACTCGGACGCTTGTCCGCTGAAAATCGGACGCATGGCTTACTGCAGTGGTATCTGCTCGGACTCGTACTTGGCTCCGTCCCTTATTCCAAACTGCAGGGAGTTCCCATTGCGCTGGTCATTACCTTCTGGGGATTGCTGGTGTTGTGGAAAAAGCATGTTGATTGGCGAAGCCGGATGCGGCCAGTGGCAGTATACGTACTCGGCGGGCTTACCAGCAGCGGCATTGTCGGATGCTATCTGAGTATTTACGGACTCTGGGACGACTTCACCTTTCGGTATATTCTGCAAAATTTTCTCTATACGCAAAGGGTCAGTAATTCTTTTTACAACAAACTGCTGGCATTTATACACAATCTTTCGTTCAATTCGCTGACTAATACTTTCTTGAAACTTCAGTTTGCAACAATAGGCCTTTTTTCCCTTGTCGGGCTGACTGTATTCTGCTGGAAGAGCAGAACAGCGCGGCAACAACGCAGCATCTCCGCCTGCTTCCAAATACACCTCATTTTCTCCTATCTTTTTTTACTGGCCTGCGTTTATTGCATCTGCATTCCCGGACATATTTTCCCGCACTACATACTGCTGCTCATCCCCGGATTCGGCTTGCTGCTTTGTGCTCTCCTTTTTTATATAAATCACAACGCTCCAAAATATCTATTTTTTTTATTTATGAGCTGCATTCTTTTTGCTTCATTTTCCTTTGCGACAGAATATTCTCACTTCAATGATAAACTCAGGATTCTATCGCCGCACAAACTGTTTTCCACAAACAGGCTGCCTGTTTCAAAAATAATCACTCAATTTGCTTCTCCAGATGCGACAATGGTTGTCTGGGGATGGTATTACCGGCTTCACGTGGAAACAGGCATTCCCATGGCAACACGTACGACTCCGATGCATATTTTTGGAATTCCGGCACTGAAAGAAAAGTATCTTAATGAGTTTATTGATGAATTTAAAAAAGCAAAACCTGATTTACTTGTTGAAGCCGTAGGCGAAAAAGTTGAGATTTTTAACGACAGAACTTTGTACAGCGTTGATTCTTACCCCCGCATAAAGCAGATACTTAAGGAACATTACGATCTTATAGGTGCCACAGAATCAATTCGCATATTCAAGCGTATTGATTAACTTTTGCTTCGACTTTATACATTTTGCTGCCTTACGGCACCCTTTACATTCGGCCTTTGGCGACCTATATACTTTTCAGGCTCCGAATACGTCACTTTCAACCCAAAGTTGAGATCATGCTTTTAGACAACCCGAATATCCCGTTCAAAAAAATCGCTGTCCTGGCCTCCGGAACTTCGGCCATCCTGGCCGGTACCGCCATGTTGGTCCTTCCAGGACCGGGTCTGGCGACCATCCTGCTCGGCCTTGCCATTCTGGGCTCCGAATTCGCCTGGGCCAAAAGGCTGTTCGACAGAATCACCGAAGGCCTGCTCCGCCTGCTGCACAAAGCTCAGGATCTGTACCAGCAAGGTAAAAAACGCTGGAACAAATAACCCTTTTGCGTCAGCTGTCGCATTGAAACGGTCTGCCCCGCGGAACCATCCTTCTCTTGTCCGCAGGCAGTGTCGTACGTTTCCCCGATTTCATCTGCTGCATACGCACACGCCGGCCTCACTCAGCGGCTTTTTTTCTGCTTTCCACGCCCTACGGATACCAGAATGCCCAGACAGGCGTAGATGGAAAAGAGCACCAGACCCGTACGCATAGTGGTCAAAAAATCCGGTATGCTTTCCGGCGTAATGGCGCCTTCGCCCATGAACAGCGAAATAATCAGGGTGATGCTGGTCATGCTTACGGCCATGCCCAGAGTCCGCATGGACGCAATCATGCCGGATGCCAGGCCGAACTGCTTTTTTTCCACGCTGCTCATGATGGCTGTGGAATTGGGGGTGATGAATATTCCGAATCCGGCTCCGATCAGTGCCAGCTCCGAACCGATGAGCCAGAGCGAACTCTCTTGGGATATGGTCAGGGCCATTGCCAGCAATCCGGCCGAACTGAGCAGCATGCCGATGGTGGCAAGCTTGGCGGGTTCGAATTTATCCGAAAGCCGGCCTGCCATGGGCGAAACAAATATCTGCATGATGGGCTGAATCAGAAGCACGCCCCCGGCCGCACGTGAGGACAAACCCAGCACGAACTGCAGATAAAGGCTCATCATGAAGGTAATGCCGAACGTCGACGCGTAATTGCCCAGCGCTGCCAGGCAACTCAGAGAAAAATACTTGTTTTTCGTCAGCAGGCTGATGCTGATGAGTGGGAATTCCGTCCGGGCCTGCAGCCATAAAAACGCACCCAGTCCTACAATTCCGGCCAGAATCATTACCGGCCCCAGTGGCACCTCGCGTGCGTGAGCCGATCCAAGCATTATCAGCGCCACGCTTGCCGCGTAGAACAGGCCGCCGCGCCAATCCATACGGTCGTCCGCAGCGTTGCCCCGGCTGGGAGTCATGCCGAACAGGCAGCAAACCGTAGCCGTAATTCCCAAGGGCGCGGACATCAGAAACACATGCCGCCATCCGAAATGATCGGTGATAAAACCGCCGATAACCGGCCCCATGGACACTCCCGCGTACGTGCAAGCGGAAACAATGCCGATCATCCGCCCGCGGACATTGACAGGAAATGCCGCCGCCACAAGAGCCAGACTGCCTGAGAGCATCATGCAGGAGCCCAGCCCCTGGCAAAAGCGCTGGATCATGATCATTTCCACGCTCTGCGCAAAGCCCAGCGAACAGGTAAACGCGGTAAAAACTACGAGCCCAGGCAAAAACACCTTGCGCTGTCCGACAATATCCCCGAAACGTCCGGCGGTCAGCATGCCCATGGCCATGGATACGACATACAATTGCTCAATCAGCCCCAGTTGCATGGCCGAGGTGTGCAAATCCCTGCCCAGAGAAGGTAAGGCAACCCCAATGGCCGTGAGCATGAAGGGCGCCATAAACTGCGCTATTCCAACGGTTATCAGCACCATCAGCGGGGAAGCTGTTTTTTCACGTGTCATTTCATACCTTTTGTACGTTAGTTGCAAAAAAACATCCCGGCCAGAGACTGCGGGAACGCGTCCCGTCGGGATGTTTCCCGCAGCGGTACCGTTCACGCGGCCACTGACCGGATTTATATCATACTATACGGTTGCCGGATATTAATCCAAACGAATCGTATCCAGATCTGAAAAAAACTCTTATTCCTTAACCTCGCCGGGCAGAAGTTCCACATCGATATGTGTTGTTTCTCCCGCTTTAACCACGACTTCCGGCACTTTGACAGGTTCCATCCGCTGCTTTGTATCGAGCGCATTCACCAGAAGCGCGTATTTGCCCGGACTGAGAGGAAATGAGGCTGCTTTACCCGAAGCGCACTTTTCAAACCAAAGCAAATTCCCTTTTTCCTGGCCCAGAACTTTCACTTGCGCCTTGGCTTCCTTGCCCTCGAGCATCGCACGTACGTCCAATGTTCCGGATTCGAAGGCAACTGTAAGGCTGTCTTCTTTTCCCGCCACGACTTCCAGATTTTCAATTACTTTTTCAGCGTTATCCTTGGTCTTGGAACTTTTTACCCGGACCGTATATTTCCCCGGAGGAAGCACCAGCTTGGCCACATGTTGCTTATTATCGCTGAACGTGTTGAGGATCGTTTTTTCCCCGCCTGTCGGAAACACTTTGATAAAGGCTTCAAAGGGCTTGCCATTCAATACGGTTGCCAGGTTTACGACTCCCGAAGAAAAATCCACTGTTTGCTCCAGGGTTTTCCCCCCTTCTATGGTCACGTCGATACGCTGGCTGGGTTTATTGGCCGCTTTGTCGTCCGTTACTTCCAAAATATAGTTCCCCGGCTTCAGCAAGCGCGTGAATCCGAGTTCGAGATAGGTCCAGGCATGGGTTATTTTCTCGCCTGTTTCCGGATCCAGAACTGCGACATGAGCCCGAATTTCCTTGCCGTTTCGAGTCGTACGCAGCTGCAGTTTACCCGCCGCCAGCTCACGTTCCTTGGCTGTGTCGTCGATTGCTTTTTGAAACTGATCCGCATTGGAGACGTTATAGTAGGTTCCGCCGCCTGCCTCGGCCATACACTCCAGTTGCTCCCGCTCCTCTTCCGTCACATCGAAACCGATAACGTCCAGGACAAAATCCACCCCGGAGGCCTTTAGCTCCCGCACCAGAGCGCAGGGGTCGCCGTCACAGGTTTCCTTGCCGTCGCTTACCAGCAGGATGGTGGTCTTTCCCTCCACTGTACGCAAACTTTCCGCGGTTCTGCGTACCGATTCGGTGAGCGGAGTTTTTCCCTTCGGCGAGAGCTTGCCGATTTTGCCGACAAGCAGCTTTTTATCCACCGCCCCCAAGGGAACCAGCACTTCGACATCGTTGCAATCGCCTTTGCTGCGGTGTCCGTAAGCTACGAGCCCCACCGCCATGGAATCCGGCAAAGACTCAATGAGAGCATTCAACGTTTCTTTGGCGATTTCTATTTTTGCTCTGCCCCCTACTTTCCCCCACATGCTGCCGGAGGCATCAAGAATACAGACAAGGTTGTCCTGTCCCTGGGATAGCGCATGACTTCTGCCCGGCATAGACAACACAACGAGAAAAACGCTGAACAATACGCACGTACAAAGCAGAAAACGTTTACACATGGTTATACCTCATTTATTCGGTGTAAAAATGTCGGGATGGCTACAGTTTCCGCGCTAAGATGCAGGGGATGTGCCAGAAAACAGATATACTGTAGTTACCTGATATTTTAAAGCGAATAAGAAACAACCATTCACGTCATTATTAAACTTTTTATGAAATATCACATATTTTAGGGATAATGGTATTTTTCTTTCTCAATTTGAGCGAAAAAAGCCCTCTCACTCTTAAAGCCAACAAAAAATAGTTGCGCTCGCAATGAAATAAAGAGCAACTTCGCTTGTGTCAAGAAGGAGACGGGGGGAGAGTTGGCATCAGCTCATGAAAGCGGTAGTGAAACCTTAGACGGTTTACTACGCTGCCGGATGCCGGGCAAAACAGGGGCAACATCATGGATATACTATACAAGTGGATTTCCATATCGGACAGATTCTCCAAAATTTATCTGAACAAATACTTCAGTGAGTTAGGCATAAACGCCAGCCAGCATATGTTCGTCAAAAAAATCTGCAACACCCCCGGCATTTCCCAGGACAGGCTTGTGGATCTCGTTTACATCAATAAGAGCAATGTAACCCGCGCGTTGTCTCAGCTGGAGGAAAAAGGGTTCATTGAAAAAAAAACCAACGAGCAGGACAAACGCACTGCATTATTGTATCCCACTGAAAAAGCAAAAAAAATTTACGCTGAAATACGCCGTATAGAAAATGACTGGGTTGAAATCATGACAGGGGAACTATCCGAAGAGGAGAAACAACTTCTGCTGCAACTCATCAAACGGGTTGCGCTGACCTCGATAGACTTTATCCAGCACAATAAACAGACCGAAAAGTAGCGTTGCCTTTCCCGCGCCTCCCGGTCCGATCCTGCCTTACAAAAAAAAATTTGTAACGCCTTTTGGACTTCCGACGTCTTTCCGAACATAGTCCATTAACATCTTCCGTATCCTGAAGCGTTGCAAATCCTGGATTATAGAAAATATTGCCTTTCTTCCGTTTTTGAGATACCCGGCAGTTTATGCAACAATACCTGTCAGGGGTCTTTCTTTTAACGACTCAGGGGTGTATGTTCCACTCCATCAGCAACGCTCGCAACCCAATAAAATCATCCTGATAAGAACCGACGTTCCATGACGACGAGCATTTCGTTTTTGATTATGTGCCTGGTGGGCCTGTTGGGCTTCGCCATTTCTTTCGCTTCCATTCCCTGGATAAAGCGTCTTGCTTTCAAGTATGATTTCATCTCCCGTCCGGGCGGCCACAGCAGCCATGACAAAGCGATACCTCTCCTTGGCGGTCTTGCCATTTATATTTCGTTCGCCGCGACCTTTCTGCTCTTTTTTCTCGGAGTGCTCATCCAAGGAGACTTCGATCGCGAACCGAGCATCGGGCAGATGCTCTCTGTATTCATAGGCACCACCTGGATTACGATTCTGGGAATCATCGACGACAAGACCAACCTGAGCTGGAAAAAAAAGGTTCTCGGCCAACTCATCGGCATCGCCATTCTGATTCTCGGCGGGCATACCATCAACGCCGCCACCCTGCCCATCATGGGCGGAGTCACCTTTGGATGGTGGTCCGGCATTCCGCTTTTTGTGCTGGTGGTGCTGACCATCACCAACGCCATCAACCTGATTGACGGCATTGACGGCCTTGCCGGCGGTATCTGCTTTTTCGCAAGCCTGACCATGGGCATCATCGGCATCGGCAAGGGAGACATGTTCGGCGCTGTTGTCGGATTTGCCGTAGCCGGCGGCATTCTTGGATTTTTGCGCTACAACTTTCCGCCCGCTTCCATCTTCATGGGGGATGGAGGCAGCCTGATGCTCGGTTTTCTGCTCGGGGCTCTGGCAACGAGTAATGCCGCTCCTGAGGCAGGGCAACGTTCAGGCACCATGATTATGCTGCTGGCGCCCTTTTTCCCTTTCGGTATCGCCCTGCTGGATGTGGCTCTTGCTATTATCAGGCGCTGGCTGAGCGGACAGAAAATCTTTTTCCCGGACACCAACCACCTGCATCACAAACTCATGCAGACCATCGGGAGCCCCCGGGCCGTCGTCACCATCCTATACACTTTCAGCGCCCTGCTCTCGGCCATGACGCTGACCTTTGTGCTCGGGCCGCAGGACAAATTTTTCACGCTGTATATGATCATGAGCGGACTTGTGCTCATGGCTCTGATGGTGATGGTGCTCAGGCTCTACCTGGCTGACGAAGGCTTGCCCCGGATTCTCTTCAACCGGCCGCATATCAAATTCCTCACCAGTTACATCACCTTCATGAGCCGGCGTATCCAGCGTGCGCAATCCGTGGACGAACTGTTTTCGCTGCTGGAAACCGGCGTACGTGATCTGGATTTCGACTCGGTCCGCCTGTTCCAGGACGGGCGTACGCTGCGCTACTGGTCAAACAAAAAGAAGCGGCATACCGATGCCCAGCGGCACCACTACACCACTTCTTTCAACCCCATCAATCTCACTGTGGAAATTGTCGTGCCCCAACACGACAGCCAGTCCTATCAACGCCATCTCAAGCTGACATGGGATGAATTTCTAAAAGTGCTCAAACAACGTCTCGTTGAAGAAAGTGAAGCAGTGAGCATCGCCTGCCACACGCCTCACCGCTGTTCGAGCCTGGAAAATTTCTGATTCTTAACCATATGCATTGTTTCAAAAATATTCACCCTGGAGAACGCTGGGCCATCGTTCTCATGTATCTGGTCAGTTTCCAGGCCACGTTTTTGCAGCCGGACATTCTCACCATACCGGGCCTGCGCGGCAACTACGGCACCGGGCTGGCCTGCGGTTTTGCTCTGCTTGGGGTCTGGAGTCTGGTGGAGCGTAAGCACGCTTTCCTGCGATCCCGCGAAAAATGCATCAGCCTGGCCCTGCTCGTATTGATCATCGCCAGCGCAATAAAAAGCGGCACGCCCACATCTTCCTTTCTCAGAGGGCTCACTCTGGCCGCTTCCGGTCTGGGCGGGTATTGGTGCGGGAGAAAACTCCTCACTACCCGGCAGCGTATCCGCGCCTTTGCCTGGTATTGCATGCTGCTTCTGACACTGCTTTGCGCCGTCTGCCTGGCTGGAAATTTTTATTACGGGCACATCGAACATTTTCTGCCCGGCGCCGGACCACACCCCCTCATGCACCGGATCATGCTGATGGGATTTGCTCCGCTTTATTTTGTCTATACGAACCAGCCCGGACTCACGAGACAAAGACTGTCCGGGATCTTCGTGCTGGTCTTATGCTACCTGGTGTTTATCGTAGGAAGAGTACGTTCGACATTGTTTTTGCCCGTGCTGGGCGTCGGCGCATCCCTGTTCGTGGGAGCTGTGAAGAAAAAGCATTTTTTCATCCTGCTGGCGGCCAGCATTTTATGCGGACTGGTTTTCGCCCACCTGCACCCCAAAAAATGGGAGAAAATAACCACTCCCACGGACGAAACCTTCTATTACCGCATCGAGTCCTATCCGTTTTCCTGGCACATCGCCCAAAAGCACCCGCTCCTTGGCATCGGCTTGCGAGCCCCGCGCATGAAATTTCTCGCCGATTATGAAATAAGCTATCCGTACGGCAACAAAACAAAATTCAGCCGGACCGTGGAAAACATCCGGACTTCGGAAAACATTTTTCTGACGTTTATGGTGGATCTGGGATTGCCGTTCGTTCTGCTCTATCTGGGGGCGGTGCTTTATCTGATCGGCAGGTTGACACGCATGCTGGCCAGGCATGAAACAAATACCATCTTGCCGCCCATAGTACTTTTTTTACCGCTGGTCATCGGCATGGTATACAGCATGCTTTATGACAGTTTTCTCTATCCGCAGGTCTGCTGGTTCTTCCATCTTCTTCTGGGCATCATTCCCAACCTGCAAAAGTCCCAGGCTGCGGACAGCCTCCCCACTCCTTAAAACACCTGTTGCGAGATGGCAGGACAATCACGCAGCAGCTGGATCGTCTCCCTGTTGCCGGCAGACCCGGTTGCGTCCGCTTTGCTTGGCGCAATTCAAGGCTGTATCAACTTGGGCGAACAGAATATCCAGTTGGGCGACGCCGGTTTCGGACCGACCGGCAACCCCGAAGCTGCAGGTCACTTTCAGGGTTGTCCTGTCGTCGACATAGACATCCATTTCAGAGACTCCCGCCCGTATCCGTTCCGCCACAAGCATCGCGTCATCGATTGAGGTGCCGGGCAGCACCACAAGAAACTCTTCGCCCCCCCAGCGTCCTATCAGGTCGTAGGCCCTGGTGAGCGTATTGAGCATATGCCCCATGCGTTCGAGGACCATATCGCCGACAAGATGTCCGTGAGCGTCGTTTACTCTTTCAAGACGGTCAATATCCATCATAATGAGGCTGAAGCACTCCTTTTTTCTGACCGCCCTGCTCCATTGCTGTCCGGCTACGCTGTGCAAGGTACTGCGGTTCAGCACCCCGGTCAGCTGGTCGGTGGTGGCCATTCTTTGCAGTTGCTCATTCTGCTTTGCAAGGAGTTCGTTGATAAAGGTCAGCTGGTCCTGGGTCTGGATGCTTAACGTGACATCCTGGCCGGTTATGATGCAATCCTCATCGCTCATGGCTGCCAGGCGCAACCTGGACCAGTTGAGCCCGCCGGAGGGCCGGACGATCTCCAATATCATTTCAAAGGATTCACCGCTGGAACACAGCCGCTTCCATTTTTCGGAAAAAGCCTCCCGTTGTTCCTTTTTACGTATGCTGTCGCTGATCCAGGAGTCCAGAGTGACGTTGCCGTCCGGATCGAGCTGCAGGATGGGACGCATGGCCGGACTGATAAATTTAAAACGTCCGGAGCCCGAAACAACTGCCATTCCATCATAGGAATTGCGCAACATGGCAGCAGTAAATACTTTTTCGCGCTGCAACTGATCCTGTATCTGTTTGCGTTCCGCTGCGAAACGCAAAATTCTTTTCAACAGCCTGGCATCTGTTTCGCCCTTGACCAGATATTCGTGCCCCCCCTCCCGCAGGGCCTGCCGGGCGGTCTCTTCATCATCAGGACTGACGAGAACAATAATGGGGGCATAAGGTACGGCAGCACAAATTTCCTGCAAGGACTCCAGTCCTGCCGCATCCGGTGCAAAGTCGAAAAGCACTGTATCAAGGCGATGCCCCTGCGCAATGTACTCCATGGCCGCAGTCATGGAGACGACATGCGCAAGTTGCGTACTGCCATTGCATCCCTTGAGAAGTTCTTTACATAACAGGGCGTCGCCGGGATCGTCCTCTACCAACAGAACATGAAAAGGGGCAGTCTCTTTCATTGTTAACCTTTGGAGGTAAGGTTACAATATCTATCCGAATATTCAGTATTCCCTGAACGTATCCATAAACCGCGAAAAGAAAAGACAACTCTATTGCCGAGCGGTCAATAAAAATGGAGTTCTGGTTATACCGGACTACATCATGAAAAGCCAACATATTTCAGACGAGGAATAGCAGCAGACTTTCTGCCGGGCCATGTTTTATAAAAAAAAGAAAAAGCTGCGTCACAAGGGGAGGGAAAGAATTACGCCGGAAACAAGGCAGTCCCCAAAAAAGGTAGAACCGCGGGCCGAGAAAATCTCGACCGCGCGGCCCACCAAACCCAGGGAAGTATTATAACAGGTACAACCTGCTTATAACCAAATGGAGCAATCGCTCGTTGATTTTTTATTATGTCGCATTGGACATAATGTCAACTCAAATCCTGAAATTTTTCTTACCTTACATAACTCTTCTCATATTATAGCAGGGTTATGCAAAAAAAATCAAGCCAGCCGGACAATTCTTTTTTCTCAACGATCAGGCTTCGCTGCGGGACAGATAGAGTTCGAGTCGGCGGGCAATCAACGAACAGGCCAGGCAGAGGACCAGATACATGACGCCCACCGTGATCCAGATCTCAAAAGTCCGGAAAGTGGAGGCCATAAGCTCGAGCCCCTGAAAAGTCAGCTCCTGAACCGAAATAACCGCCACGATGGCGGAATCCTTGATGGTGGAAATAAACTGCCCGGCCAGAGGCGGCAGAATACGCTGCACCGTGAGCGGCAGGATCACATGGCGCATACGCTGCCAGGTACTCAAGCCCAGGGCCGATGCCGCTTCCCATTGGCCCTTTTCCACGGACTGCACGCCGGCCCGGACAATCTCCGCAATGTAGGCGCCTTCATAGAGCGAAAGCGTCAACAGTGCGGCGAAAAATGAGGTCAAGCGTTCGGGTCGGTCGAAAAAAAAACGGGCACCGTTCCGAAGGCTTTCAGGCATCGTACGCACCAGATCGTCCACCCCCAAAACCCCCATCAACTGCTCGCTCAAAAAGAAATACACGATAAAAATCAATACCAGAGGCGGCAGGTTTCGAACCGCCTCGACATAGGTCCGGGAGACGAGCCGAAAAAAAAGCAGCGGACTGGTCCGGCAGAGTCCCATGACGCCGCCGATGACCGCGGCCAGTAGCGTACTCCAGACACTCAGCCTGATGGTGGTCAAAAGCCCCTCAAGCAGCAGGTTCATGGTCCAGCCTTCCACGGGATCGTAGCGGACGATGTAGTTGAAGACCAGAGGCCAGTTCCACGCGTAGTCCACTTTGACGCTCGCACGATAGGCCAGCCAGCCGCCTCCGAGCACCAGAGCAAGCAGCAGAATTCCGTCCAGGGCGGTGAATTTGGTTCGTTTGCTGTTCATAAGATAAAGCCGGGAGCCCGAAAGCTCCCGGCATTGGGGTTTATTGAATCTCGCTTTCCCAGTCCAGGGTCTCGAACCAGTAATGGTAGCGTTCCTGGAGCCAGCCGCTCAGTTGTTTGATGCGGATCCAGTTGTCGAAATAATTCAGCGTGTCGGGATCGCTTTTACGTACGGCGAATCCGTTGGGTTCGTTGGTGATGGTGCCTGCGATGGGCATGAACAGTTTGTCCTTGTTTTCCAGCGCCAGCTTGGCCGGCAGAGGGGCCATGCTGATAAAGGCGTGCACGCTGCCGTTGAGCAGTTCCTGCGTGGCCTGCGCCTCTTCATCAAACAGGCGCAGATCGGCATTGGGGAAGAACTTTTTGGCGGCGGCGGCGGCCGTGGTGCCGATGCGGGCCACGATGGTCACTTCAGACTTATCGAAGTCTTCCAGCTTGGAAAATCCTGCGGCCTGTTTTTTGTCCGCCACAAGGGCCAGTCCGGACGTATAATACGGAATGGTGAAGTTGACCTTTTTATTGCGTTCGGGCGTCACGGTCATACCGCCAATGATCACGTCGAATTTTCCGGTAAGCAGCGCCGGGATGATTCCGGACCACTTGGTGGGAACGAGTTCGAGTTTCAATCCCATATCTTTGGCCAGCTCCCTGGCAACGTCGATTTCAAAGCCGATGAATTCGCCTTTTTTGTCTTTCATGGCCCAGGGGACAAAGGTTGAGAATCCGACCTTCAACGTCCCGCGCTTCATGGCCTGCTCCAGGGTACTCTCCGAAGCCAGATCCTGGCGAGTATCCGCCGAAACCGCCGCAGCGCTGCACAGCATGAGCACCAGAAGGCCTGCGGCCAGCAGCACGCCGGCAACAGGGGTCTTGATTCTGTTCATAACTCTCTCCTTTTTCAGATTTCTGCGATTAATCCGTTTGCATCAGCACGTCTTATTTTCCAGAGCCGTTTCCGGTCCTGGGGTTCAGTTCAATAACCAGTCGAAAAAGTTAGGTGTATTACCGAAAAAACTTTCGCCGCAACCACGTTTCCCGCTCCATTCGCACCGCTGTATCAGAGTATCTGACTCAGAAACAACTGCGTACGCTCTTCCTCGGGTTTAGTGAAAAATACATCGGGTTCGCCCTGCTCCACTATCCGGCCGCCGTCCATGAAGACCACGCGGTCGCAGACTTCTCGGGCAAATCCCATCTCATGGGTGACGACCACCATGGTCATGCCCTCGCGGGCCAGCTGCTTCATGACCTCGAGCACTTCACCTATCATTTCGGGATCCAGAGCGCTGGTGGCCTCGTCAAACAGCATTACACGGGGTTTCAGCGCCAATGCCCGGGCAATGGCCACGCGTTGCTGCTGCCCGCCGCTCAAATGATTGGGAAAGGTGTTCTTTTTATCCGTCAAACCCACCTTGGCCAGCAGTTCCATGGTGGTCGCCGTGGCCTCGGCGCTGTTTTTTTTGCGTACCAGCCGTTGGGCAAGGTTGATGTTCTCTTTGACCGTCAAATGGGGAAACAGGTTGAAGGACTGAAACACCATGCCCACTTCCTTGCGGATTTCACGCAAAACCCGCTTGTTGTGGTCCAGCATCAGCGAGTCGATGACAATGGACCCCGAGTCGATCTCTTCCAACCCGTTCAGACAGCGCAGAAAAGTGCTTTTTCCCGAACCGGACGGTCCGATGATCACCACCTTTTCCCCGCGCGCAACATCCAGACTGACGTTTTCCAAAGCTCTGACGCCGTTGGGATAGGTCTTGCAAATACTTCTGACAGATATAATGGGCTCGTCTGCGTCTTGCTGCATCATCGTATCGTCAATCTCCCGCTCCCAGCCTGCGCTCCAGATAGGATACCAGGGCTGAAAGCGTCACAGTTATACACAAATACATTGCGGCAACGGTAAACCAAATTTCAAAGGTAAGAAAGGTTTCAGAGATAATTACCTGTCCGCGCCAGGTGAGATCTGCAATGGCAATGGTACTGACCAGAGCCGAATCCTTCACCAGAGCCACGGCCAGACCGGTCAGCGGAGGCAGAATCCGCCGAATGGCCTGGGGCAGTATCACGCGCCGGTACGTCTGCCAGGTGCTCAACCCCAGACTGAAAGACGCCTCCCACTGCCCTTTTGGTATGGAAACGATGCCCGCCCGAAAGACTTCCGAGGCGTAGGCCCCCTCAAACAGACTGAGCGACAGAACCGCAGCCCAGAAACGTCCCAGGCCGATCAAAGGAGCGAGCACGAAATACAGAAAAAAGATCTGAGTCAGCAGGGGCGTGTTGCGAATAAGTTCCATATAGCCGCGGGCCAGCATGCGCCCCACTCTGGACTGCGAAAGGCGCAACAAAGCCGTGCCCAGCCCGATGGCAAAGGCCAGAACAAGCGAAACGCCCGTGATCTTGAACGTAATGGCAAGCCCTTTGAGCAACGGACCGGGAACGAACTGGTCTCCGCGCCATTGTCCCAGGAATTCCGGTACCCGGTACCACTGCCAGTTGTAACCGAGCCCTTCGGCCCCGCGCAGGGTCACCAGTACGCCGCAAGCCACAAAAGCCAGAAAAAGAAAAATGTGGACCGCCGCCCAATTTCGCCTGCGTATGGTACGAGCGTGTTTCAGGTCGTCAGAACAGAAAGCCATGTCTTTATATAACTAAGAAGCGGATGAATGACAAATGCGAAAAAATTTTTTTGAGAACAAGGGCGCCGTGTTGGACGGCGCCCCTGCATTGAATACGTCTACAGCTCTATACGCTAATGCTAGCTTTGAATGTAGGCAACGTGGGTCTGCAGATATTCATACAGACCATGCTTGCCGTCCGCACCGCCGATGCCGGATTTACGCCAACCGGCGTGGAATCCCTGTATGGCTTCGAAATGCTCGCGGTTGATGTAGGTCTCGCCGTACTTGAGTTCATGGCACGCGCGCATGGCCTTGTTGATGTTGTTGGTGAACACCGAGGAAGTCAGGCCGTACTCGCAATCGTTGGCCAGCGCCAGGGCTTCATCAAAATCAGAGAAGGTCATCACGGGCAGTACGGGACCGAAAATCTCTTTCTGAATGATTTCCATGTCCTGCCTGCAATTGCCCAGCAAGGTGGGTTTGTAGAAGAAACCGCTAGGCACATCGGTCGGGCGTTCGCCGCCAACCAGCACCTCGGCGCCGTCGGCTTTGGCGCGCGCCACCATGCCTTCGATTTTCTCCAGCTGTTCCTTGCTGATCTGCGAACTCATGGCCGGGTTCGGGTCGGCGAACGGATCGCCATACGTCACAGCGGCCATGGCCTTACCCAGTTTGTCGATGAATTCGTCGGCAATGGAGGCTTCCACATAGCAACGTTCGGCGCAATTGCACACCTGTCCGCTGTAGATCACGCGCGAGGCAACCACGGCGTTGACTGCCAGATCAATATCGGCATCGGCGCACACAATGGCCGGAGCCTTGCCGCCGAGTTCCAGAGAGGTTTTGGTGATGTTTTCGGCCGTTGCGGCGATGATCTTCTGTCCGGCCTCCACACTTCCGGTCAGAGTAACCATGCCCACGTCCGGGCTTTTGACCAGGGCGTTGCCCAGAGTGCCGCCGCTTCCGGAGATAATATTCAGCACGCCGTCGGGCAGGCCGATGGTGCTGACCAGTTTGGCGAATTCAAAGGTTGTGTTGGGGGTTTCGCTGCTGGGCTTGATGACAATGCTGCTGCCAGTAAGCAACGAAGGAGCGACTTTGCGCGCCATGACGAAGAAAGGAAAGTTCCAGGGGCAAATTCCGACAATCACGCCAATGGGCTGGCGGAACAGCAGAATGCTTTCCTTGGGACGGTCGCTTTGAATGATCTCGCCTTCGTACTTGCGCGCCCAACCGGCGTAGTAGTCAAAATACTCTGCCGTCACATCGATTTCCACCTGGGCCAGGCCGGAAACTTTCGCCTGCTCTTCAGTCAGCGTCTTGGCAAGCTCCACTCGATTGGCCCGGATGACTTCGGCCATCTTTTTCAGATACGAAGCCCGTTCGGCTGCGGTTTTGGCAGCCCAGGCAGGCTGCGCTTTTTTGGCCGCTTCAATGGCAGCAGCAGCATCCACGGCGTCTCCCTTGGGAGCTTCGGCCACGACCTGCTCCGTGAACGGATTGAGCACTTCGATCTTGTCCGTGGAATTCGAATCGACGAATGCACCTCCAATGTACTGCTTGTACTTCTTCATGACTAACATTCTCCAGTTTAATTAAGAGGTTAGCAAACAACTCAGAGCGTTAGTCCTACTATAGTACTCTTTATTATGTCTTTCAAGGCATAATCCTGAAGATAGTTCAAGAAAATCGCAGCGTGCAAGATTCACTGCATTGTACTCGGCCATGGAGGCCTGAAAAAATCATCAATACATCCATGCGGATGCAATGGCAGCTTGTTCAAAAAATCACTGACACGCAAAATGCAAAGCGAGTGTTAACGTTTAAGACACCGGCTTTAAATATAGAAGCAGGCCAAGCTTGATTAGTTCGTTCATAAGAACGTAGGGAAGAGTTAATCCGTTTTCCGTAAAACAATAGTCCTGGTTCTCAGAACTAGTTACATTGCATCGAAGCGGATTGACAGTTGCAAGTATTGTATTAATCAAATCAGCAAATGGTACTGTAACTACAGTTTCCGAGCGTAAGGAAGGAATGGCAAGGTATCTGTCTCCATTGCGCGAAAAAGTAAAAGCTCCTGAGTCAAAATAACACGTATAGCTTTCCCCGGCCTTTGGTGTAGTCCTGAATCGGGCAAGCCGGAACTCCAGACGCTGCTCCAGACAGATAGAGCCGATTGTGGCGACGACTTCGTCGTGCTCTGCAGAAGTCATACCTCCTGTAGTGGTAAATCCCCTACATTGCAGTCCGTGCCCCGTATCGCAATAGTCCGCGTCAGCAACGATATGCAGACTTTCACTCAACTCACAAATCGGCGTATTGGAGGACAAATGAAACAGCTGCGGATTGAAAGATCCTACATAAGGCTTCAGGAAGCGCATATCCTCAATGACTTCCCTGCATTCCGCGTACGTAATGCTCGGAAAGTCTATGATGACGTTCATAGTGGTGGCGATGCCGTACTTTTTGGCCAGCTTGAAATTGCTGAGAATAGCCTCCCGTTTGGCCGGTTTGCCCATCAGCCCCAGAATTCGGTCGCAGGTTGATTCCGACCCGAAATCAATAAAACTGACGCCGGCCTCCTGAAGGTTCGCGAAAAAGCTTTCGTTGAGCTGTTCGGAATGCAGCATATAGGACCAGGTATTGATTCTGACTTTGTTTTTGATGGCCAGCTGGCAAAGCTGTAGATACAGCGCCGGGCTGATACCGTCGCTGATCAGAACGATGTTGGCCTCAGGGTAGCGTATCCGCAGGGCGACAATCTCGCGAAATATGGTTCTGGCATCCCGTACGAGATAGGCAGGACGGCAATAGGCGGCCATTTTGGCATAATCGCAGAACGTGCACTTGCCCCAATAACAGCCCTTTGTGGCCAGCACCGGCAGCTCCAGCGGCTTGAAATACATCCGGACCTCATCCCGGTTGAATTTGACGCGCGGCATTCGATGCAGATTTTCCCGCGTAATGGCCTGGGCTTTATGGACGCCGGTGATGCTGTCGGCGGCTATGGTCTGCGTCACCAGGGCGGCAATCTCCGCCTCGTAGTAGCCTATGCAGATTTTATCGAATAATCCCAGTTGCTCGAGCTGCTCCAGCTGGTCCGGCTCGAGCAGTGTAATCTGGCTGCCGCCAAGCAGTACGGAGGCTGCGCCCTGTTCCTTGAGGGTCCGCGCGAACACCAGAGCGGCCTCCAGCTGTTCCGCAAAGGCGACGCTGAGCATGTAGACATCCGCCTGCCCAGCCTCGACGTTGTTTTGAAGCAGTCGCTTATAGAAAACGACAGGTTCAAAATTTTGTTCCTCGGTGAGAATTTTCAGATTTTTGTGCAGGCTGTCAGTTTTGCGCAGAAAATGGGTTGCGGCCAGGGAAAGAAATACGCGGACAAGTTCGAGCTGCGTATGAAGCCGTCCGGAGTCTTTAAGCACCTGGATACGTTGCAGCAGATTCCTGGTGTAGGAGTCTGGACAGCTCGCCGTTATGCTCTCCGAAACATCGTGGAAAGAATCGTTCAGCAGTTCGCGGACCGCCCGAATGTTTAAATCAAGGTAGGAAGCGGATAGTCCGTGCTCTTTGTTCAGCAACGCCGTCAACAGAGGCGGCGCCAGATGCGGTCCGCGGAAGCAGGACGCCACAAGCGGCGGAAAAAGAGTGAGTATGCGCATGGCTCTCCAGAATCAGGCCGAGTTACTGCCGCCGTACAAACGACAGAAAAACAGGTTATGATTCGGAGAGATAAATATCAAGCAGGCCTTCGGGGGGATCCACTTCGACCCATCCGGCTTCCAGGTCAAACTCCCGCAGGGTTTCTTCTGTGACGGGCAGCAGGACTTCCTTGTCATCAGGCGTACGAATGACCATGATTTCCTGCTCTTCGCTTGGCATCATGAAGCCTTCGATCCGGCCCAGCAGCGAACGGTCCGGCAACAACGCAGTGCAGCCCTCCAGCTGGTACAGATAGATGTCATCCTCATCCAGGGCGGGAAGATCCTCTTCGCGGATGAACAGGCCGAGATTACGCAGGGTCTCCGCCTTGTTGCGGTCAGAGACGGACTTCAGACGCAACAGAATACGGCCCTTGTGTTCGCGCCAGGAAAGAACTTTTTCGCCTTTCCCCGGACTTCGCAAGGGCTGGTCGTTTTCTGGATTGATCGGGCACAAGAATACCGACACAGCCTGTTCCAACAAATAAGGGGAGTCCGCGTAATATTCAACGCAGAGCTCCCCCCGGATGCTGTGTGGTTTCACGACCGTACCAATTAAGATATACTTTTGATCGGTCATGTTCGCCAAAAGGCGTTTATTCGAGGATTTCAAGCACAGAACGTTTCTTGGCTTTTGTCGAAGCAGCGCCAAGAATCGTCCGCATGGCACGAGCTGTCCGCCCCTGCTTGCCGATTACTTTGCCTAAATCCTCTTTGGCGACCTTGAGTTCAAGTACAGAAGTTTGTTCGCCTTCCACCTCCGACACCTGTACCGCGTCTGGATTATCCACGAGAGACTTGGCCATGTACTCAATCAGTTCTTTCAACATGCTCACCTCCACGAGAGTCACTGGCAGCAGGAATTCGAATCTTGAGTACTCATTCGTACTTGGGACGCAGGGTCACCGATATTCGCTTTTATTCAGAGGCGCTTGCCTGCTTCAAAAGAGCGCGAACCGTATCGGAAGGCTGAGCCCCCTTGTCCATCCACTGCTTTACTTTGTCATGGTCGATCTTGAGTTCAACAGGCTCCTGCATAGGATTGTAATAACCAAGAAACTCAAGAGCGCGACCATCACGTCTGGTTTCACTGTTCACTGCGATAATTCTGTAGAACGGGCGTTTCTTGGAACCCATCCGTGTCAGTCTGATCTTCACAGCCATTGCTCACTTACTCCTCTCTGACTTGTTATAATATAATTTTCTACAAAAAAGGCAAGCTAATAAACGTGATCCATTTGCCCGGCTAACGCTTTTTCCGTTTTTTCCGCTTGCTGTCTTTCTTCTTTTTGGTGGCTTTGCTGCCGGTGGGGCGCGTGCTCATGCCTTCCATACCGGGCATCCCCGGCATTCCAGGCAGACCTGGCATTCCGCCCATGCCGCCCATACCGGGCATTCCCGGCATTCCAGGCATACCGCCCATGCCAGGCATGCCCTTGGGCATCCGCATTTTTTTGCCTTTTTTGCCTTTGCCTCCGCCCATCATCTGCTGCATCATCATTCGCATGCCTTCAAAATTTTTGATGAGCTGATTGACTTGCTGGATATCCGTTCCACTTCCGCTGGCAATGCGTTCCTTGCGGCTCTGATTGATGATTGCGGGCTGGCGGCGTTCCTTCATGGTCATGGAATTGATAATGGCCTCCACCCTGGCCATTTCCTTTTCAGGCATTTCGATTTCACCCAGCTTCTTGCGCAGATCGCCCATGCCGGGAATCAGTTTGAGCAGCCCTTCCAGGGAGCCGAGACGTTTGATTTTGCGCATCTGCGAACGGAAGTCCTCAAAATCAAACTCGGCCTTCTGCATCTTTTTGGTGAGGGCCTCGGCCTCCTCGGCGTCGATGGCGGATTCGGCTTTTTCGATCAGGCTGAGCACATCGCCCATGCCCAGAATCCGTCCGGCAACGCGATCCGGATGAAACACATCCAGCTCGGAGAGTTTTTCACCCACACCGATGAACTTGATGGGCTTCTGGGTCACGGCCTTGATGGACAATGCCGCGCCGCCCCTGGCGTCGCCGTCCATCTTGGTCAGGACAATGCCGCTCACATCGAGCAGATCATTGAACTTTTCCGCGACATTCACCGCGTCCTGGCCTGTCATGGCATCCGCGACGAACAGAATCTCCTGCGGCTTGATCTCCGCCTTGATGGCTTTGAGTTCCTCCATCAGGGGTTCGTCGATATGCAACCGGCCGGCCGTATCCAGCAGCATGACATTGCAGCCCATTTCCTGGGCTTCCTTGCGCGCCTGCCGGGCAATATCCACCGGATTCATCTCGGTGGTGGAGGCGAATACAGGAACATCCAGCTGATTGGCCAGGGCGTGCAACTGGGCGATGGCCGCCGGACGGTAGACGTCCGCAGGCACCAGGTAAGGCTTCATCTTCTGCTTGCGCAGATGCAGCGAAAGCTTGGCCGCGCTGGTGGTTTTACCCGAGCCCTGCAGGCCGACCATCATCACCACCGCGGGTTGCTCGCCACGCAGATCCAGCCCTTCCTGCTCGCCGCCCAGCAGCTCGACCAGTTCGTCATGAACGATCTTGACGACCTGCTGGCCGGGGGTAAGGCTTTTAAGGACATCCTGGCCCATGCATTTTTCACGGACCCGTTCGACAAAATCCTTGACGACTTTGAAGTTGACGTCGGCTTCAAGCAAAGCTAAACGGACTTCACGCAACCCATCCTGAATGTTTGATTCATCCAAGCGGCCGTGACCGCGCATCTTTTTGAAGACGTCATTGAGTCTGTCTGATAAACTGTCGAACATTCCTCTTTCTCCCAGGCAGCAAAATTAGCTATATTAATCGACGATGCTTTGATAGTCAAGGCTGAAACCAGGTCTTGAGGCCGCTGCAGAGGCCTCGCTTTCTGCTTGACCTCCTCCTCTGCCCTCTTTACCGTTCCAGCGCAACCAAAAACTGCACGAAAATATGCAAAAACCACTACAGCTGTTTTTTAATACAGCAATCCTCAGACACAACCCCTAACGCGGCTCTGCAGACATGAAAATTTTTTTTCTCACCTCATCATCAAATAAAAGCGGCGGATCGCGACAGGCGCTCTATCTAGCCCAGGGGCTGGAACAACGGGGGCACCAGCTCTGTTTTTTTGTTCCCCATAACGCGGAACTGCCCGAACTTGCGCCGGAACTCAACTGGCAGAGACTTCCGGAAAAACGCTCCGACTGGAAAAAAGCCGTGGCCGCTTTCCTGCCGCAAAACGAGCCCTGCGTCCTGCACGCCTTCCACAACAAGGCCGTAAAAAAAGCCGCCTGGTGGGGCCTGGCCTGGCGGCGCCGCGGCATGCTGGTGGCCGCGCAACGCGGGGTCATCTACCGCCCCAACAATCCCCTGCCCTACTGGTCGCCGGGCATAGACTGTTTCATGGTCAACTCCAGCGCCTGCGCGCGCGTACTGCGCAGTGTGGGGCTCAGGTCCGGCAAACTGCACCTCGTCTACAATGGAATCCCAGCCCGGCGGATAACCCCGGAACGCTCTCCGGGCGCAATGCTCCGGGAGCTTGGATTACAGGAAAAACCGCTGTTTTGCTGTGTAGCCAACGACAGCGCCAACAAAGGCGCCAAAGAACTGCTCCAGGCCTTTGCAGCCGCAGGGCCGGATTGCGGCTCCCTGCTGCTCATCGGCGTTACGGCGGAAAAATTCGCTCCCCTATGCGCGGAGCTGGGCATCGAGGCGCGCATCAGGCTCCTGCCGCCGGTGGAGCATGTGGCGGATTACCTGCAGCTGGCGGAAATATTCGTCCTGCCCTCATTTTCCGAAAGCATGCCCAACACGCTGCAGGAAGCCCTGTGCATGGGCCTGGGCGTGGTTGCCAACGACGTGGGAGGCGTTGCGGACTGTGTCGCGGACAACGGCCTGCTCGTCAAGCCCGGAGACCTGAAAGAGCTGACCGGTGCGCTGCGTACGGCCGCGTCATCTGCAGCACTGCGTATGAACTGGAAGGAAAAGAGTCTCGAACTGGCCGCGGACTTCGCCATGGACCGCAAAGTCCGGCTTGTGGAGTCCATCTACCTGGAATGCCTGAGTAGACGCGGACTGATCTGAATTATCTGGAAAGGTCGCCGTCGCTTCCCCCCGCGTTTCCTGAGCCCTGGGGCAGGGGCAGCAACACACGGGGTTCCAGTTCGGTGGCCTGGGTGAGGTAAGTCTCCCGAGACGTATAGTACGGGGCGTATTCATCCCGAAAACACACCAGAACCATTCCCGCGAATTTATCCCCCTTATAAAACTCCACCCGGTAGACGCTGTTCTTGTTGTCCAGCGAATATCCGGGCAAAAAATCGGCTTTGTGTATGATCACGCCGTCTTCACTGCCTCCGCCCTTGCGGGTGAAACCAATGACATTGACCCTGCAGCCGGATTTTGGATGGATATTGAAGGATCCGTCCGCCTCGACAAGAGACCCGAGCGGAACGTTCCGGGACTTGCCGTCGATATCCATGCCGATGGTCCGGACGCTGAGATCATAATCGAAAAACTGCGGCTGAAGCGTGGTGAGGTGGTGGTTGCCGTAATAGACCTTATACTCGGGAGGCGCGCCGATCACCGTCAGCAACGGATTGCTGGGAATGAATTCCACCGGAGTCCCCTTTTTCAGAGGGAAGTAGCCAACGCTCGAGCGGATGTCTTCCAGGTTGAGAAAAATGCGCCTGTCGTTAAAGGTCAGGGCCAGGTTGCTGTCTATGGCCCGCCGTACGCCCTGCGCGCTCAGTTTGAAATCCCGTTCGTACCCGATGCCTACCAGATCCATGAAACTTTCCACGGCCTGCAGGTGGTAGTAGGAACGAACCTGGGTGGAAAAATTCTTGCTGGCTTCAATGCCGAAAGCCGATTTCCCACTGTTGATGGCAAAATAAGTCAGGCTTTTTTCCATCTCATGGTCGCCCAGTTTGGTGTGCGTATCTTTCACATGATACATGTGTTCGCTGTCGATGAGATAGCGGTTGACGTCCTGCACGACCGAGCGGGCCATTTCGCCGAGATTGCCGAAACGCTTTACCGGGATATTCTCCTGGTCGATAATGACACTCTGCCCCCAGCGGTGCGGGTTGTTCCATTTATCGATGTACGTGGGACGGTAGTATCCGCTGCCGTCATGCAGATTCAGAATAACATCGACTTCTTTGCTGCGGATAATGGATTTGATCTCGCGGATTACTTCAAATTCGGGATCCGAATTCTTCAACACGGAAAACTTTCTGTTCAGATCCCCGTAAACTCCGCGGCTGTTGCGGACTATACTGTAAAAATTGAGATTCGGAACGACCCAGACGCTGCCTTTGGTTATTTTATAGTTGGAGACAAGCAGTGAAGCAGCATTGAAACCACCCGGCTCATCCCCTTGAATACCGCCGAAGACAAGAATGGTATTGCCCGGTTTGCCGGAATCCAGCTTATGCAGCGTAAATTCAAGGTTCCCTTTCGCAAAAGCCGGAGTGGCAGTCGCCAGCATGCAAATCATAAAAAAAACGAGCGTTTTCATGCGAAGAAACACCATTGGCTAGGATATAGATTTGAAAGGATATATACTTTTCCTTTACTAGAAATTCTCTAAAGAATCAAGTCTCAGGAAAACGCCACAGCTGTATTTCAATGTCATGCGCGCTGAGAAACGCACCTTGCTGCATCGTTGTATAGACAGGAACGGGGAAGGTCAACGCGGGAGAACGAGTCAGGACAACAGAGTGCTTCTTTATTCATTCCTCAGGCCAGAGCAGTCCCCTGGCCTGAGGAAAAAAATCTACCACCATTACGCGTTGTCCAATTAATAAGCCGCTTCTATTTTTTTCATGGCCGGCGTGCCGTCCGAAGATTTTACGCCATCCAGCCATTTTGCGACGACATCTTTGTTGGCCGCAATCCATTCTTTGGCCACATCTTTTTCAGGGCGCTTGTTTTTGCCGTATTCCAGAATCCATGCGCTCTGCATGGGCGCCGTAACGACAAACTGCTTGAAGAACCCATAGGCTTCGGGGTGCTTTGCTTTAAAATCAGCGGCAGCAATGGTGTATACCTTGGAATCGCTGGCGAATTTCTCCGTACCGGGTACCGCTTCAAGATAATCCATCTCCAGCATAAGATTCATCCAATGCGGTTTCCAGCAGCCCCAGGTCACCCATTTTTTCTCTTTCACTTTTTTGATCACTTCCTGCATCATAATCGGCGTGGTCGTATTGACCTGCTCCCAGTCTTTCAAGCCCACCACATCATTTTCGATGATGTCTTCCATTTCCTTTTGCATGCCCGAACCGATTTCAATGTTGTAAATGGTATGGTCGAATTTGTCCGCGTACTTGTCCAGGTCCGCAAAACTTTTCACGCCCGCATCGTAGGCATACTTGGGAACGCAAAGGCTGATCACGGCCGTATCCAGGTTCGTCTGCACCACTTCCACCTCACCCTTGTCCTTCAAAGGGTTCAGCATCGGATTCTGCTGCGGTATCCAGGCGCCCAAAGCGGCATCGACCTCACCGGAAACCATTCCTTTGTAGATGATGGGCGGACCAATGGGTAATTGTTTGGTCGGGTAGCCTATGGTTTCAAGAATCTGGCAGGCGATTTCCGTTTTAACCGTGACGCCGGGCCATGGGGGGACGCCGAACCGTATGGCGTCCGCTGAAAAAGCTGTGGGGCTGTAACATAACAACGTCAACATAACCGTTACCAAAGTGGTCAAAAATTTCATCAAAACTCCTTGTTTACAATTGCTGAAACGGATTTGGACACAAATCCGACCGATACACGATTTTATGCGGCCAGCGTACGTACGAGCTTTGCAAACTTCTTTCTAGTGGCGTCAAAAAACAACCGCCATCCATCGCAAAGTACGCTGCGCTGCATTGTATCTCCTATGTTGCGATAATGTGGGCAATCACCCAGACACAAATCAAAATATTCGCATTCCCCGCATTCCTGTGGGACGCTGTTCTTGCTTTTAGCGAATTCCCTGTAACGAGAAGACTTACGCGCCTTCTCAAACGTTATTTCATGTATGTTCCCAATTTTGTAGCGTTCCTCTACAAAAAAATCGCAGGGGTAGATATCGCCGTTGTACTCTATGACAAGATACTGATCGCACCTTGAACCAAAACGGCACTCTACTGGTCGCGCCCGCAGCATATGCGCAGCAAAGGATTCAAAATTGCGTATTGTCATGTTCCATTGTTTGCGGCCGTACCATTCGTCGAATACGGCAAGTAAAAACTTTCCCCATTGTTGCCCGCTGATGGAATAAGGCTCCAGGACTCCTTTAGAGGAAAATTCCACGCAGGGGATGAACTGCAGATTCTCGAATCCCTGCGCACGCAGATACCGATAGACCTGCAACGGTTCAGAGACATTTGCGGACGATACCAGCACCAGGGCGGCCGGAGTAATCCCCTGTTCGCGCAACAGGCGTACGCCGCGCAGTACACGCGCATGCGACCCTTTGCCTGAACTGTCAATACGGTGCCGATCATGCAGCGGGGCCGGGCCATCAATACTGCATCCGACTAAAAAGCAGTATTTTTTCAACAAGCGCGCGAGGTTCCCGGTTAGAAGCGTTCCATTCGTCTGCAGACTGTTGGCGATATACGAACCGCGTTGCGCGTACTGTTTTTGCGTTGCAATGACCTGCTCATAAAAAGCCTGCCCCATTAATGCGGGCTCACCGCCCTGCCAGATCATGGAGTACACAGGCTGCGCGGTTTCCATGTAACGGCGTATGAGAATGTTCAGGGTGGCAGTATCCATACGAGGAGCAGAAATATCGGGGTACAACGCCTTTTTTCTGGCGTAGAAGCAGTAGTCGCAAGCCAGATTACAATCAGCGGAAGCGGGTTTAACAAGTAATGAAAAGGGCTGCATGACAATATCCGCTCAGCATTTATTATCAACGGCAAGGCGGGCTGTCGCTTCGACGACATTCAAATCCAGATGATTCCGCATATACTCCTCGGACGCGTGGCAAGGCGGATGATAATCCCACGAGGTATGCTTCCCTTCCATATGCGCCCCGAAAACGATTCTGCGTCGTTGTTGGCTGGCCAGAATATGCTTGTTGAGCTCCGCCACGTTCGTATGCGCCGCAACCACCTCCTCGAACATTTCCCGCATGTTTTGATAGCTCGGATTCGCAGCCAGGTTGACCAGTTCGTCCGGGTCCTCTTTCATATCAAAAAGCATGGGAGGATCCGCCGGACAAAAGACGAATTTATAGCGGTCGTTCCGCAGCATAATGACTGGCGCAACCGCGCCCTCTCCCAGATATTCGCTAATCACCGGCTTGTGGGATTGACCATCCCGGCCTGCGGCGAGCGGCACCAGGCTCGAACCATCCAGTTCGGCCGTGTCCACATCTTTCAGATTCGCCAGATCCAAAAGTGTAGGCAGCAGGTCCACCAGCGATACGGGCGTTTCCACTCGTCCTGGAGAAAACTCCTCGGGCGCGTTGATCACCAGCGGCACTCTCGAAGACCCTTCAAAGGGCGACATTTTATACCACAGGCCGCGCTCACCGAGCATATCGCCATGGTCCGCCGTCAGAATGATGACCGTATCCTTTCGCAACCCCGTGACATCCAGCACCCGAAGCAGTCTGCCTATCTTGTCGTCCAGGTAACTCAATTGACCATAATAGGCATGGCGGGCGTTGCGTATATGTTCCGGTGCCATTTCCCCCGCGCCCATGGCGCAGGCATCCCGCAAGCGTTTGCTGTGCGCATCGCACTGAGCGTACGGGACATGGTTCACGCGGGGCATGTCGATGGACTCGTGGTCGTACCTGTCCCAATATTCCCGCGGACAGACATACGGATCGTGCGGATTGGTAAACGAAACCACAAAACAGAATGGTCGCTTCTCCGGACTGCGAGCCAGATCAAAAATATGCCGTTCCGCGTGAAAGCCAACGGTATCGTCAAAATCAATCTGATTCGCCCGCTCATTGCAGCCCGCCTGCACTACGCTGTCCATATTGTGGTACCACCAGTCGAAGCGGTTTTCCGGTTTAGTCCAGTCCGGTGTCCAGCCATGATCCGCGGGATAAACGTCCGTGGTCAAACGCTCCTCAAATCCATGCAGCTGGTCCGCCCCCACAAAATGCATTTTGCCGCACAAGCTCGTCCGATAACCATACCGACGCAGGTAATGGGCAAAGGTAGGGATATCCGCAGAAAATTCCGCTCCATTGTCATAGGCACCGATACGTGAAGCGTAACGCCCGGAAAGCATGGAAAAACGTGAAGGGGCGCACAATGGACTGTTGCAGTACGCTGTTGTAAACACAACGCCGTCTTCGCAAATGGAATCAACATGCGGCACCTGAGCCACCAGGTTGCCATAGGCAGGCAGAGCTCCCGCGGCCAGTTGATCGCATTGAATCATTAAAATATTTTTTCCCGGCATATTGGCGTCCTTTCAAGCCTCAAACATTCAATTCGTTTTCTATCCGAAGTTTTGCATCCAATAGTGCCTGCCGCAAATACTCGACACAATCCGTTCCGTTTTGCACCGCCTCCAGAATCCCGACCCCAAGAACCATGGCAACTGCCCCCTGTTTCACCAGCGATACGGCCAGACGATAGGTTCCCGGATAGAATAATCCCGGATCGCACTGAATTTGTTCACGCTGTGCGTCTTCAATCATCCGTCGTACAGTTTCCAAAGTCAGTTTCGGTCGATGTCTTTCGCATTGTGCCAGCAGAAACTTCTCATCCCGCAACACAGTGTCATCGTAATAAAAAACCGCACCTATCACCGCCAGTTGCAGTTCCAGACTCTTTCCAGACGGCCATAACGCCGGGCCTTCATCCGCCATCATGCTTTCCAGACAAAACATTCGACCATTGGAACATGTGAATACATTTACGGATACTTCGTACGTCTCGAAAAGCCTCTGCATCTGCTCACGAATAATCTGCATGGGGCCGCGCCGCGCTCCCACGCTTTTGGCCCAGGCGGAAACCGTAAGCCCAATCTGATAGCTTCCATCCGGGGACTTCTCCAACACGCCGCCGTACTGCAATTCCCTGAGGATTTTGCTCACAGTGGTGGGGCTGATATTTCCCAACAAGGACTGAATTTCGGTAAAACGCAATCCATCGGCCGCATTACTGACGGCATTGATTACCCGGAGCGCTCTGGAAAGAAGAGAGTCGTTCATTTTTTGCTACACATATATGTAGTTGATTTGCTATATGTGTAACTCTAACAATTCGTGATGGTATTGTCAAACCACATAAATCTTGAAATTCAAATAAAATATTCAAGAGTAATCAACTTGCTCAGACACGCATCTCAATCCGCGCTTGAGTAGTCAGTACACTTAGTCAGGGTGCAATCGAGGAAACTTGCAGAACGAAAAAAGCCTGCCTTGCCGCTTTACAGGTCAGAAGAATCTGCAATACGGCAAGACAGGCTGCTGCAAAGGCAGGCTGAAATATTTTATACGTTGAAACGAAATTCGATGATGTCCGCGTCTTTTACCACATACTCTTTGCCTTCCAAACGCAGCATGCCGCGTTCGCGGGCTTTTTTGAAATCTCCGGCGTCCAGAAAGTCGTCGTAGCCCAGAATTTCAGCGCGGATAAAGCCTTTCTGAAAATCCGAATGAATCACCCCGGCGGCTTCGGGAGCCGTTGAGCCGGCGCGTACGGGCCAAGCGCGGACTTCTTTGTCTCCGGCCGTGAAAAAAGATATCAGGCCGAGCAGTTCGTAGGTCCGGGCTATGACCTTGTCCAGGGCGGACTCTTTGATGCCGAGATCTTCCATAAACGCGGCCTTCTCCTCCGGATCCTGCAGTTCGGCAAGCTCACGTTCCAGCCGGGCGGCCACAGCGATATGCGCCTGGCCGGTCATCCCCTGGGGCACTTCATAGTCCTGATCTTCACCTTCAGCGCAATTCCAAACGTACAATACGGGTTTGGCGGACAAAAAGCGGAACCCTCGCAGCACATGATCATTGGCCAGATCCGGATTTTCCCGCAACGGCTTTTCATTCTCCAGCTGGGCCAGCGCCTGCTGCAGAGCGGTTTCTTCCTTGGGGTCCACCAGATCTTTGGACTTACGCTTGTCCAGAGCCAGACGCTCGAGACGTTTTTCCACAACAGCCAGATCAGCCACCAGCAGGTCGGTCTCTATGGCTTCCCATTGGGCCTTGGGCTCGTTCAGGCCGGAAAAGGCATCCAGCACGGCCACAAAGCAGTCCACGGGGCGCACTTCGTTCAGGACCCTGTCCCCCAGACCTTGCCCCTTGCCCCCGCCTCCGGGAATATCCAGGTATTCTATCTCGCTATAGGTCACCTTTTTGGGGGCAAACAGGTCAATCAGCGGATTCAGGCGCGGATCGCGCACCTTGACCATGGCGCGATTGCCGGCCGCGGCAGCATCAGGGCCGGCCAGAGAAGCGAACAGATCGCTTTTTCCACAGCCGGAAAAGCCGAATATGGCTGTCTTCATAGTTCTTTCAACTCACTTATCTTGATAGTTCGTTATGCGTTTCGCTGACAAAGCCAAGCTCTCTACCATTGCGTACGGCTGGCCACAAGCAAAAACCCGGCCGGGCACATGCCGCCTCACTCGGCTTTAGTTTTGTCCCCGCTTTTTTCCAAAACCTGCTGCAGCTGCAGCGCGGGCGGATACGCGGGCTCGATCTGCAACAACTTCTGCAACGTTGCCTTGGCCTTATCGTGTTGCTGGTCCTGTTCGTACAACAGACTCAGACGGATGTAGGCGTCCAGATGTTTGGCATCGCTGCGGATGGCTTCCAGGTAGGCTTTTTCGGCTTCCGCGGTACGCTGGGAGGACTCGTAAATGATGGCCAGGCCAAAATGGGCATCCGCATTGTTTGCATCCCTTTCCAGGGCCTTTTTGAATACGGCTTCGGCCTTGTCCAGATCGCCGCGTTCGCCATAGGCCATGCCCAGATTGTAATACAGCGTTCCGTCTTCGTATCCCAGATCAACAGCCTTCTGATACAGTTCCACTTCTTTGGCTTTATTGCCCATCAGTCCGTACGTGTAGCCCAGGTGATAGTTAATCAGTCCGCTGTCGGGATTCTCCTTGAGCGCCTGTTCGTAAAGCTCCACGGCTTTTTCCAGTTTATTCTCCCGCGCGGCCTGTTCGGCGGCCTGGGAAGTGGGAGAAGAGTCTGCTTTGTGTGTTTTCGGCGCGCACGCGGCAACCGTCAACAGCGCCAGGACACAAAATAAAGCATACGCGGCCCTGCGGCCTGTGCGCCAATTGACTGCCATACAAACCTTTTGCATATAATTCGCCTTTTTCCTCTGGAGTAACAGAATCGTCATCCTTCAAACGCCCTCTTTTCACTTTGCCCAGTGTATAGTACATTCGTCAAACTGAAAAATCAGCACATTTTCGGCACTACCATGGACTGGATCGCACGAGAAGAACAGCTGCGCACGCGGGCTCTGGAGATACTGGGCGTCGAGCGCAAAAAATCGCCCGGCGGGAGTTTTTCCTGGCCATCTCCGGAGGCGATCCGTTACGGCTATCATTGCCGGATGCTCAAGCACCATCCGGACCGCAACCCGGATGAGCCGTACGCCCAGGATATCGCAGCGCTGCTCAATGAGGCCTATGGCCTGCTAACGGGCAAACGCGTCACACCGACGCTGCTTCTGGACGAAGCCCTGGTGCAACTCGTACTTGATAATCCCGTGGGGCCCCTGGACAACGTTCCCACGTATCGCGAATGGCTTTTGCAACAATTCTGCAACGTCGAAGAAAAATCAATCTGGACGTATTAACACCGCCTAAAGAACCATCCCGGAGGAATTTTCCATGGCCGTACATCCGCTCGCAGGCAAACCCGTTCCCGAATCCCTGCTTCCCAATATTCCCAGGCTCATGACCGCCTATTTCACCAATAAACCGGACGTATCCGACCCGGCCCAGCAGGTTGCCTTCGGCACGTCCGGACACCGGGGCGTATCGATCAAATCCGGTTTCAACGAAGATCATATTCTGGCCATCACCCAGGCCGTATGCGAATACCGCAACCAGAAAAACATCAAAGGCCCGCTGTATATCGGCATGGATACCCATGCGCTTTCCGAGGCAGCTCTGGTCACCGCCCTGGAAGTTCTGGCCGCCAACAAAATCACCACCATTGTTCAGGAAGGCCTGGACTACACGCCCACCCCCGTCATCTCGCACGCGCTTCTCTGCTACAACAAAGACAAGGGAGACCTTTCCGAACCGTATATGACTTCGGACCTTGCGGACGGCATTGTCATCACGCCTTCGCACAATCCGCCGGACAACGGAGGCTTCAAATACAATCCTCCTCAAGGCGGTCCGGCGAATACGGAAACCACCAGGCAAATCCAGACACGGGCCAACCAGCTCCTGGCCGACGGGCTCAAAGAGGTCAAACGCATCTCCTTTGAACGCGCCCTGAAAGCCGATACCACGATTTTTTACGACTATATCCGCCCCTACATCGCCGATCTGAGCAACATTCTGGACATGGAAGCCATCAAAGAAAGCGGCCTGAAAATCGGCGTGGATCCCCTGGGCGGTTCCGGACTGCACTTTTGGGAACCTCTGGCCGAGCACTACGGCCTGAATATCGAAGTGGTCAACAAACACCTGGATCCGACTTTCCGCTTCATGCGTCTGGACAAGGACGGCGTGATCCGTATGGACTGCTCGTCACCCTACGCCATGCAGGGACTCATAGAACTCAGAAACCGTTTCGACGTGGCCGTGGGGAACGATCCGGATTACGACCGCCATGGCATCGTGACCAAAGAAGGGCTCATGAACCCCAACAACTACCTGAGCGTGGCCATCTGGTATCTGTTCCAGAACCGCCCCCACTGGCCAAAAAACGCCGCCGTCGGCAAAACCCTGGTCAGCAGCGGCATGATTGACCGCGTCGCGGCCAGCCTGGGACGCAAGCTTTGCGAGGTGCCCGTCGGCTTCAAATGGTTCGTGGACGGCCTGCTGGACGGGTCCTATGGATTCGGCGGAGAAGAAAGCGCCGGCGCTTCTTTTCTGCGCAAGAACGGTACGGTCTGGACAACAGACAAAGACGGCTTCATCATGGACCTGCTGGCGGCCGAAATCATGGCCAGAACAGGCAAAAGTCCGGCCGAACACTATGCCGCGCTGGAAGACAAATTCGGCAGCCCCATCTACGTCCGCAACCAGGCTCCAGTAAACGCCGCGCAGAAAAATCTGCTCAGTTCGCTTTCCCCGGAAAGCGTCAGCGCCGAAACCCTGGCCGGAGAGCCGATCCTGGAGAAACTGACCCATGCGCCGGCCAACGGCGCTGCCATCGGCGGCCTGAAAGTACGTACGGAAAACGGCTGGTTCGCGGCCAGACCGTCCGGCACCGAGGATATTTACAAAATCTACTCCGAAAGCTTCAAAGGTGCCGAGCACCTCAAACTGATCGAACAGGAAGCGCAGGAAATCGTCAACCAGGCCATCAAAATCTGACGGGCGGGATCCATGCCTTTCAAGACTTCCGAGCGCGATAAACACGGCCACGGGCAAGAGCCCGACACGAAGCCCAGACCCGAGGCCCACATAGCCGAAGCTCCGGAAGACATCGTCCGGTCCAAAAAATACGAGACTCCGGATCAACACCCTGGCGCAACTGAAGCCCCCAGTGCTCAGGCCAGGCCCAAAGTGGCCGTGATCCTCGGTTCCAAGGGGGTGGAGGCCTTTGCTTCACTCCCCCTGCTGAACCTCTTGGATAACTCCGGCATCCATGTGGATCTGGTCATCGGCTGCAGCGGCGGCGGCGTCATCGCCGCCCTGTGGAGCGCCGGCTTCAACCTCAAACAAATCCAGCAGTTTTTCTCCCATTTTTGCACAAGCGACAACTTCACCCTGCCGGATGCGGAGGAACTTGTCCGCCTGGCCAACGACAATTTCGATTCCAGAAACGGCATTTACAATACCGACTCGCAGTTCAAGGCCTACAAGCAAATTTTCAAGGACACCCGTATTGAGGATCTTTCCCCGCGAACCATCTTCCACGCCACGGACATCCGTACGGGGGAAGGCGTGGTGCTCGACCGCGGGGAAGTGGCTCCCGCAATTCAGGCATGCAGCGCGCTGTATCCAATCATGACGCCGGTGGAGGTCAACGGCCGACTGCTCGTGGACGGCAGCTATACCATGCCGCTGCCGGTTATCGAAGCTGTGCAGCGCAGCATGGACCTGATACTCGTCAGCTTTGCTTCCGTGGAACTAGACCCGAATCCGACCTCCCTGCTTGCCAGTTTCATCAATATCAACCGCATCACCACCAATTCGCTACGCAAAGCCCAGTTTTTCAGTTCGGTCAACATGCACAACTACGAAATCTGTTTTGCCCCGGTGCGCATAAAAGACTCTTTCTTTCCCTGGGACGTGCAGCATATTCCAAAAATCGTTTCCGCCGGTAAACAAGCTGCCTTGGACGCCATGCCCGAGTTGCAGCAACTGTACGCAAATTTCACGCGGTGTACTCCCCACTCCACGGAAGGCTGCTCCGAAAAACAGGCGAACGAACCGCAGCCGGAACAGGAACAAAGCAAAAACGACTGAGCAGAATGCTTTCAGGAAAACACGGAAACCAGAACCCGCACTTCCCGCATTGATCACAAACGGCACTTGAGTTCCTTTACGTTGTCCTCTATGCTGCAATGCCGAATATACAACGAAACTTTCCGTAATGGAGACAGCATGCCGCGTCCGGTTTTTCTCGTTATCCTGCTCTTGGCCAGCCTGCTCCCAGTCGCCTGCGCGCACAAAAGCCCCATACCGGCGGCCAAAACCGGAGACAGTGTCGAATTTCGCCTGCAATGCGTAGAAAGCAGCCTGATGGAAATGCAACGCCAGCAGGAAATGGACCGCCAGTACATCGCGTCGCTGGAATCCCGGCTCAGAGCGTCCGGCCAACAGCCCGTAAGGCCTGTGACGCCACCGCCGCCCGCGGCACATCAGCCCCCCCTGCCTGCAATGCAACCAGCGCCGGCGCAGCCCGCTCCAAAACCGATGACGGCGACAGCACCCAAGCCCAAAGCTCCGGCGCCTGCACCCCGGACAACAGCTCCGGCGGCTCCTAAACCGAAAGCAACAGCGCCCGCTGCAAAACCCGCGGCAAAGGTTCCGGCAACGCCAAAGACAGCAACCACTGCAACGGCGTCTTATAACCAGGCCATGGCGCTCATTCGCCAGGGCAAGCGCAACCAGGGACGCGCCATGCTGCGCAGCTTTCTGAAAGACAATCCGCACAGTACGCACAGGCCCGACGCTCTCTATGCCATCGGCCAGACTTTTTTTGATGAAGCCGTGTACGACAACGCCATTCTGGCCTTCAAGGATGTTGCCGGCGATTACCCGTCATCTCCAAAAGCTGCGGACGCCATACTGCAAATCGGTCGCAGCTATCTGCAACTGGCAGATCCGAGCAATGCGCGCTTTTATCTGCAGGCTCTGATGGACGAATATCCGTCCAGTGCGGCAGCCGGACAGGCCAAAACAATCCTCGCCAAGTTTCCCGGTCAGGGCGACAGCATCCCTTAGACCGCTTTTCCCTGCCCATGACAGATGACCAGCGCCGCGAATTTTGGGCCTGCCTCGCCCTGAAACATACGAAAGGCGTTGGCCCGCGCCTGTGGAAAAAGCTTCTCGGCCATTACGGCAGCGCCTATACAGCGGTCAAAGACGTGAAAGGCTGGAAAGCCAAGGGGCTGGCTTCGAGCGCGCAAATCGACGCCTACCGTACGGAAGACTGGCGGGAAAAAGCCCGATGTGAATGGGATGAAACGGGTCGAAGCGGCTGCGGTCTGTTGCTGTTGTCCGATCCGCTCTTTCCCGAACGATTGCGCCAGATTCCGGATCCGCCCATCTGTCTCTATTACGCCGGAGATAAAGGCCTGCTGGAAAATCCTTGTGTTGCCATGGTCGGAACCCGCCGCTCGTCCGCCTACGGAGAACAGGCCGCGCGAGAAATCGGCGAAGCCTTGTCTCAGGCCGGACTGACCATTGTCTCGGGTCTGGCTTACGGCATCGACCGCCATGCCCATCTTGCCGGACTCTCGGGAATCGGCAGCTCCATTGCCGTAATCGGCGCAGGGCTGAACCAGGCATACCCCGCCGGCAATCAGGATGTCCGGACACAGCTTCTGCAAAAAGGGCTGATCCTCTCCGAATTCAGCCCGGACGCCCGTGCCGAGCCCCATAATTTTCCCATCCGCAACCGGATCATCAGCGGGCTTTCGCTGGGGGTCATCGTTTTGGAAGCGCCCATGCGCAGCGGCAGCCTGATCACTTCCAGGCAGGCTCTGGAACAGGGACGCGAAGTCTTTGCCGTTCCCGGTCCGCGCGGTTCGAAAAACCATACCGGCTGTTTCGAACTCATCAACCAGGGAGCCAAACTGGTTTGTTCTGCGGATGACGTCCTGCGCGAACTGCATGCGTTGCTCTCAGGATACGACCAGATCAGCAGTCCGGACAAAACGCAGGACAAATCGCCAGTCGCACCTCCCGAAGATCTTGCTCCCGACGCCAGACAATTGTTCGCACTGTTGCAACGCTCGGGTCAGGCCATGCACATCGACAGCATTTGCCGCGAACTGGGATGGGATGCGGGAAAAACCAGCGGCGCGTTACTGTTGCTGGAACTTCGCGGACTGATCATCCAACAGCCGGGCATGCAGTACGTCTGCCACAGCTGATTCCCCAATTCTCCTCATACGCATTCTCTCTATAGCCTTACGCCCGTTCTTTGTGTATGGTGTTAAGCTGTAATGTGACAGGACAAGGAGTTTGGTTCTCGTGCAAAAAATCCCTTTAAAATTAGCAAAGCCAGGAATGGTCCTGGCCAAACCCGTTCTTCGGGACAACGGTCTTGTCCTGATGGCGGAAGGCGCCGAGCTGTCGCAGGCTCTGCTGGACCGTCTGGAGCGTATGGAAGTGGGCTCCATCACGGTCAAAGGCAATCCTGTCGACATGGAGGGGGCATCCGGCGGCACACAGTACGCAAAGGTCATCGAGCGGCTGGATCATCTTTTCCGAAAATATAAAAGCGACCCGTTTATGAACAAGCTGAAGGTCCACTTGCGCAACTACTTTCAAGTCAAGGCTGCTGCCGAAGCAGCCGCTCTTGCTGCTGAAGAAAACGATGAATCCGGAGAAGAGGCCTGATGGCGGAAGATCTGCGTACGCAATTTAAAGGTAAACTGCTGGCAGTGAAAGACCTGCCGACGCTTCCCAAAGTGCTGGAAGAAGTCTCGCGGCTTGTGGAGGATCCCAACTCTTCCACTGACCAGATCGCCAAGGTCATTTCCATGGACCAGGTGCTCTCGGCAAAAGTTCTGAAGATGGTCAATTCGCCGATCTACGGGTTTCCCGGACGTATCGGCTCTATTCAGCATGCGCTCGTCCTGCTGGGCTTCAACGTCATCAAGGGCGTCATCATCTCCACGTCTGTTTTCGACGCCATGACCTCGTCCATGGTGGGCATGTGGGAACACAGCCTGGGCTGTGCCATGGCCTGCACCGAAATCGCCAAAATCGCCCAGCTCAAAGAACCGGAAGAATACTCTGTCTGCGGCCTGCTGCACGACCTGGGCAAGGTGGTCACCGCGGTACAGATCCCTGAAGCCAAGGCGGCTGTGGAACAGCGTGTCAAAGAAAAAGACATCCTGTACATAGAGGGAGAAAAGGAAGTGCTCGGTTTCGGCCATGACCGCACCAATGCCTGGCTGGCCAGCCACTGGCACCTGCCGGTAAAAATCAAGGAAGGCATGGCCTACCACCATTTTCCTTTGCGGGCGGAAAATTATCCGGTGGCTCCCGGTGTGGTACACGTGGCCGATTTTATGGTCAGGTTGCTGGAATTCGGCTCCGGTGGAGAGGACAACGTTCCGCCTCTGGACCCGAAAACCTTGAAACTTTTGAAGCTTTCCTCACGTCAAATAGATTCGATATTGGACGTGTTGTGTGAAAAATTTATTGAAATTTCAGATCTCTCTCTAAGTTGAGTACGAATGTGATCGCCAATTCCCAGGAAGACCCCTTTACCGGCCTCCCGTTTCAAGACAGAACGCTGCAAGCTTTTCTTCTGACGCCGGATGCGGAGCTGCAGACCCTCATTACCAGCCTGTGGCCCCAGGAGCGCGTCTCCTGGACCTGTTTCAGCCTTGGCGCCAAGGCTCTGGATTTTCTTTTTACGGATCCTCCGGACCTTCTTATCGTTGACAGCCGCATGCCGGATATTCCCGGAACCAAACTCGTCAATCTGATAAAAAGTGAAAATGTCTACCGCCAGCTGCCGGTGGTCCTTTTACTCACGCCCGACGAACTCCAGCATATCCCCAACTGGGCCGCCATCGAAGCCGATGATTTCTGTCTTCTGCCGCCTGATCCGGAGTCTCTTCGCGCCAGACTGCTGCTGACTTTGAGCCGGGCCAGCCGTACGCTGGACGCCAATCCGCTCAGCCGGCTTCCCGGCAATACGACCATCATCCAGCGTATCCAGGAGATGATCGACAAAAAGCAGGAATTCGCCCTGGGCTACGTGGATTTGGATTATTTCAAGTCCTTTAACGACAAATACGGTTTTTCCCGGGGGGACGAAGCGCTGCTGATGACGGCCCGAATCATCGTCAACACCGTCCGTTCGCTGCAGGCGCCGATTTCCTTTGTCGGACATGTGGGAGGCGACGACTTTGTCTTCATCCTGCCCGCGAACCTCGTCGAATTCGCCTGTCAGGGCATCATCCAGCTTTTCGACTCCATCATTCCCAGCGTGTATGACCAGGAAGACAAGGAAAACGGCTTCATCACTTCGACGGACCGCCAGGGCAACGTCCGGGAGTTTCCGCTTATGGCCATCTCCATAGCCGTGGTCGTGAATACGGACGGACGGCTTTCACACTATGGCGAAGCCTCCGCCATTGCCATGGCCTTGAAGAAAAAAGCCAAAGAAAACCCGAAAAGCTGTTATGTCACGGACCGCAGACAAAGCTGAACCATGCCGTCCGCCCCATGTACGGGATTTTCTCGCTTACCTGGAGGTGGAAAAAGGCTATTCGCCCGCAACTGTGCTTTCCTACGGCCAGGACCTGGACCAGTTCACCACCTTTCTGGACCAGCGCCTCGCCGGAACGTTGTCATTGGAAGCTCCTGAGCACATCGCGAAAACACACGTCCAGCAATTTCTGGCCGAACTGCACCGTATGGGCATGCAGAAGACCTCCATGGCGCGCAAGCTTTCATCGCTGCGCTCTTTTTTTCGCTTTCTCGCCAACAAAGGGCTGTTGTCCAGCAACCCTGCCGCGGGCGTGGCCAATCCCAAGATGCCCAAGCCGCAGCCGAAATGTTTGAACGTGGACCAGGCCTTTGCCATGCTGGACCAGGACAGGCAAACAGCCACGGGCAAAACACTTTCCGCCGTGGAGCAGGCCGTGCAGTTGCGCAATCTGGCTCTGGCCGAGCTGCTTTACGGGGCCGGACTGCGGATCAGCGAGGCTTTGAGCCTGGATGTTTTTGATTTGACCGACACGGACCATGTGCGGGTGCTGGGCAAGGGCAGCAAAGAACGGCTGGCCCCCATCGGCCCCGCGGCCGCACAGGCGCTGCAGCGTTATCTCAAACAGCGTCCGGTTCTGGATCCCACCGGCCGGGAAAAAGCGGTCTTTCTGGGGCAACGGGGAAAACGCCTCAATCGCCGCGAGGCCCAACGCATCATAGACAAGCTGGCCAGGCAGGCCGGTTTGCCGGAAGAAATCACCCCCCACGTGCTCAGGCACAGCTTTGCCACCCACATGCTGGAAGCCGGCGCCGACCTGCGCAATGTCCAGGCCCTGCTCGGACACGAACGCTTGGTGACCACCCAGCGCTACACCCACCTTGAACTGGCCAAACTCGTAGCGTCCTACGACAAGGCGCACCCGGGCTCCCCTCTCCAAGCCCGGAATCTCCCTCGCCCGGAGATCCCCGAAACCGATACTCCACCAGCCAGCAACGACAAAAACGATATCAAATAAACGAACATAACAACACGAAAAGCGATGGCCGCTGATCTTGCTAAGAAAAAACTGATCATGCTATGATAGGGCACATACCAAACACTTGAACTTTTGCCGCAACCTTTTTTCCTGCACAAGAGATACGCCATGCCCCATTCGCATGCCATTTCCTTGCTGACACCTCCCCCGCCTGTAGTATCTCCCGATACGGCTGTTGCTGATATTTTTGCTCTGCTGCAACGTCCGGAAGTTTCCTGTATCATGATCGCCAAAGACGTCGAACCCATCGGCGCCATCACCCAGGCATCTTTTCTCCGAGCTTTCTGCAATAATTCCATGAAACTGGATGGTCTCCAGCTTCTCGACGCGCTGCTCACCATGTATCCGGAAACAGAGGACGAAAAAAAAACAATCTCCGCGTGCATCTCCGCGACGCAAGTCCGTCCTTCCAAAAAGAACGGCGCTCTCACCCGGGAAGATCTGCTCAAGTGGATTCAACTCTCCAATGAGCTTCCACGGAAGAATCTTGTCACGCTCTGCCACTTCGCCACGCTTGTTCCGGTTACCATGCCTCCGGCCGACGCACTGGCCCTGATGCAACAGGAGAATTCCGCTTATCTTGTCCTGCAGCTGAATGATCAGAACTACTGCGCGTGGTCCGCAAAAGAGTGCCTGGAGTTGTGCCTGGATGCTTCCGCCACTCCGCGGTCTTCTTTTTCCGAGTGCAATCCCTCCCCCACCCCGACTCTCGACTGGCAAAGCAGCATACCGGAAGCATGGGCCCGCATGCTGAGCACCCAAACGGATTCCCTGGTGCTGACCGGCGCAGAAAACGGCGTATTGTACGTGGCCGACAAAACCGACCTGACGCAGTCCATCCACGGTCCTTTGCTGGACACCTTGCAGCGGGTGCTCGTATCCGAGCAAAAGACCGAAAAAAAATATCAGACCATGTTTCTCAACGCCGGTCTCGGATTCTTTCTGGCCAGGATGGACGGCTCGCTTGTCAGCGTCAATCCCGCCCTTGCAAAACTTATGGGCTATGATTCACCCGACGAAATGATCCTGTCCGTCGACGACATCGGCAAACAATTATATGTGGATTCGGCGAAACGCTTGGAAGTAATGCATACGCTGCAGACACAGGGCGAAATCCGCAACTTCGAATTCGAAGCCAGAAAAAAGGACGGCTCCACGCTCTGGCTGCTGGTAAACGCCTCCAGCAACACTACTGACCGTTTTCAGGGCGTGGAAGGAACGGTGCTGGATATTACCGATCGCAAGCGCAATGAGGAAGCACAACTGACCATCCAGGCTGCGCAGAAAACCAACGAAGCCAAAAGCGAACTGTTGCGCAACATGAGCCATGAGATCCGTACGCCGCTCAACGCTCTGATCGGTATGGCCGACCTGCTCTGGTCCACCCAGTTGAACGATGAACAGAAAAAGCTCCTGCATATCATTTCCAACTCCGGCACGTTTCTGCTCGAGCTGATCAACCACATTCTGAACATGTCCAAAATGGAAGCCGGAGAACTCGATGCCCAGGAAGTACCCTTCGACCTGGTGGACCTGGTGGAAGATATCTGCGAAATCATGTCCGTACGGGTACATGAAAAAAAGCTCGAACTTTACAGCCGGATCGCTTCCGATGTTCCCCTGCATCTTGTCGGAGATCCCACCTGCCTGCGCCAGATTCTTATCAACCTGGTAGGCAATGCCATGAAGTTCACCCATGACGGGTACATCAGCATCAGCTGCGATCTGCTGCCGGAAACAGAAAAAGCGCCCGAGCATCAGAACACGGCTTTGCTGCAATTCAGCGTACGCGATACGGGCATAGGCATCCCAAAGGAAAAACTGGCAAGCATTTTCGGCATGTTTGCCCAGGCGGATTCCTCCATCACCCGGCGTTTCGGCGGTACGGGGCTGGGACTGAGCATCAGTCAGAAACTCGTTACGATGATGGGCGGCCGGATCTGGGTTGAAAGCGAGCCGGGCGAAGGCAGCACTTTTTTGTTCACCGTCCGGGCCCAACTCGATCAAACCCCCGAATCCAAAACCATTGCCGAAGCAGACATCCGGGGATGCTCAGTGCTGCTGCTGGACAACAACGAACGCAGCCGCCGGCAGCTCATTAACATCCTTCAGTCCTGGGAAGTCCGGGTCCAGGAAGTGGATACGGGCCAGGCCTGCCTGGAGTGCATCCATTCGCTGGAAGAAGCGGATGCGAACACTTTCGACGCGATCATCATCGACGCCCAGATCCCCGGACGCGAGGGATATAAAACCGCATTCCGGGTTGCCAGAAATTACGGACTCTCCGACCGCCTGATCATGGTCTTCACCCCCAACACGGGCAGTGACAACCTCTCCTGGGTCAAAGAGATCGGAGCCGCTTCCTACCTGTTCAAACCGGCCAAACGCAAGGATCTCAAACGGGCCTTGCTGGTGGCCATGAAACGCTTGGACAAACAGCTGCCTCAAAACGACCAGCTGTGCGACCTGTCAATTCCGCGCGTGCGTGTCCTTTGCGCTGAAGACAACGAGTACAACCGCATAATTATTCATAATTATCTGCAAGATACGCCCGTGTCTCTGGAGTTCGCCGAAGACGGCGCCATTGCTGTGGAAAAATTTCTCCAGAACGAATACGACCTTGTCCTGATGGACATTCAACTTCCCGTTATGGATGGCCTGAGCGCCACACGCGCGATACGCGATTTTGAACGCCAGGAGCAGAGAAAACCGACACCCATTCTGGCGCTCACAGCCCACGCATTGGATGAGGAAAAAGAAAAGAGCCGGCAGGCCGGATGCGATGCGCACCTGACCAAACCCTTGCTCCGGGATACGCTGCTCCAGGCCATACGTACTCATGCCGGACAAGACGAACAGGATCCTGCTCCCGCTCCACAACCAAAACCGAAATTTACACCGGTAATACAATCATCCGGTCCGGTTGTTGTCGGCAACCCGCGTTTAAAAAAACACATTCCCGGCTACCTGGATTCCTGCAGAGATAACCTGAAAAAAATGCGTACCGGTCTGGAAGACGCCGATCATGAGCTGGTGGAACGTCTCGGACACAGCATCAAAGGGTCCGGCGCCGGTTTTGGCTTCGAGCCCATAACCCGCATCGGAGGCACCATAGAAGCCGCCACCAGAGTAAAAGATTTTTCCACCGTCAGCGCGGCATTGGACGAGTTAGAGGTTTACCTCGACACCGTTACCGTAGTATTTGATGAACTCACGTAAACTGTTCCTGGGGGAAAACCTATGCGATATCTCATTGTTGACGACGATCCCAATATCTGCACGTTGTTGAGCGTTTATCTGGCGCCGTACGGAGACACAATCATATCAAACCACGGCGAAGATGCGATGCACATGTTTAAAGACGACCTGGAAGAAGGCAACTTTTTCGATGTGGTTTTCATGGATATCTCCATGCCGGACATGGACGGGCATCAAGTGGTTCAGGAAATGCGGGACATGGAGAAGGCACGCAAGATCTCCGGAACCCAACGCTTTAAGCTGGTGATGATAACAGCTCATAAGGACGTGAAAAACGTGACCGAATCCTTTTTTTCCGGCGAAGCCGACTGCTACGTCACCAAACCATTCAGCGAAGAAGATCTGCTGGAAGAACTGAAAAAAAACAAAATCATCGGCTAGCGCGCCGTTTTGAAAGCAACATTGCCTCCGGCAACCAGAAAATTTCTTGCCCAGCCAGGCCGGCCGAAGATCTTTTCTGGTTATCGGAGGTATTTTTATTTCCGGAAAAACGAGGACTAAAAAAAAGCGAAGGCGGTGTCGGCGCTTTTCGTTGGGATTACCAGTTGATCCCCTCCACGGGAAAAATGGTTTCCGCAGCACCTGCCGCCTTCGCGCAAGTCGACTCCAACCGCCGAATCAGTCAGAGCGACATTCAGAGCGTCTTAACCTTGATAAAGGTCTTGAAGCTCTTATGCATTTTACTGAAGCAATGCAATTGGTTCAGCAATGAGCCTTGTTTCAATTCGAAAATGCGCTAATTATTCCAGGTTACTTCATAGCGTTTGCTTGTCAAGCGGGGCTGATACCCGCCTTTCACAGGCTGTTTCAGGGTTACCGTCACCCGTCTGTTTTTGAAACGCCCGGCTTCCGTGTTGTTGTCGGCTATTGGCTTGCCGTCGCCATAGCCTCTGGTCTGCACGCGGTCAGCATCTATTTTGTATGTTGTCATCAGATATTTTTTGACACTTTCGGCCCGTTCCTGGGACAGCAACATGTTTGATTGCGGGTTGCCAACGTTGTCGGTATGCCCGTCTATGGTGATCATGGCCTGTGGATTTGTCCGCAGTTGCTGCGCCAGCTGGGTCAGCTGCTTTTCACTCATCCCTTCGGGGGTGCGCTGGCCTGTGGCGAAATGCAATTCCAGCGGGCTGCCCAGAGCCACGTACTGCACTTCCTGCCGGTAGTAGCCGTTCAGCGAAATCACGGCCCGGCGGTTGCGGCTGCGCCCCTGCTCCGTGGCGTTGGAGACCATGGGATGCGCGCCGCCGTATCCCTGGGCCACGATGCGCTCGGGCGCCACCTTGAACTTTTGCACGATCAGGTCTTTAAGCAGCTCCGCCCGCTGCTGGGAAAGCTGCAAATTTTCCTGCGCATTGCCCTGGTTGTCCGTATGGCCTTCAATCACGGCCTGGGCCAGAGGATTGTCCGCCAGCAACCGCCCGATGCGGTCCACATCGGCAAGCCCAAGGGCTCCTGGTTCCAGCGTCTGTTGGTCGTATTCCAGGCTCACACGGAGATAAAGCTGTACCGGACAGCCATAAGAATCAACCATCACCCCTGCCGGAGTATTGGCGCATTCATCGCGTCCGTCAAAAATGCCGTCCTGGTCGGCATCCCCCGCCTGGGCTACCTTGCTACGGTAAACCCCGTCATTTCCATCGGCCAGTTTGCTTGAACTACTCTTCGGGCCAAACAACTTTTCAGCAAAAAAATCCTGGACATTGCTACACCCGGAAAGCATCAGGCCCACCAGTACCATCAGTATGATGCGCTTAGCCATTCCATTACCCCTCTAATTGCCTGCTAAAAACCCCTTTGAAACAGCAAAAAATACTTTTGCTTTGATGATACAGCATCAGTAATTTTTTACAACACCTTATGGGCAAAAAATGACTATACAGATTTTTTAGACTTTTTCTATTCAAAAAAGAAATGTCCGGGCAATACAATAGGCCTATTGTATTCCAAATCACCAGGAATTATTTTGCTATACAGAATTCTGTCCTTTTTTACAGGCGTACCCCGTTCCCTAGATCCGAACGAAGTGCTAGACCTGAATGCATCCGAAAAAACGTCTCAGGAGCGGGAGCCGCTCATAGTCACAAAAAAAGGATATGCCATGGATATCGCACAGATCTATGCTTTTTTCGACCAGATAGGCTGCATTACGTTCGCCACCATCGACAACGGTCTGCCCCAGGCCCGTATCGCGCACCTTTTCGCCTACGACCAGGAAGGGCTGTATTTCCGAACCATGATCACCAAACCCTTTTATGCGCAGCTCAAACAAAACGGCGCGGTGGCGGTCTGCGGCATGTACCCGTACACGGCGGTAAACCATGACGACCAGGGTATGCCTCTGTTCGAACCCGGATACGCCGTACGCGCCACCGGTTATGTCAGGGAAATTTCATTGGATGAACTGAAGCAAAAGGCTCAGATAAACGAAGATTTTCTGCTCGGCGTGAAAGACATCGAAAAATATCCGGCCATGACCACCTTCTGCCTGTACAAAGGCTGGGGCGAAGTCTTCGACTTTGATTTTGAAATGCAGGTCCGTGATCACAAACTGCTGCGCAAACCCTTTGCCTTCGGCGGGCAGCGGATCCCGTTCCGCGGCGTACGTATTACCGAAGACTGCATAGGCTGCGGCCAGTGCCAGGAGCGCTGTTCGTTCAAGGCCATCAGCCAGGAAGGCGAGCAATTCGTCATCGACCAGAACAAATGCGATGTCTGCGGCGACTGCTACATCGTCTGCCCGGCCGATGCCGTGGAGATCGTCAACGATCCGCCCGAGAACTGACCGAGGCTACCCGCAATACAGTTCCAGCACCAGATGCAAACGCTGCAGCAGCGCATCCACCTCGGCCGTGCCCGTGGGGCGGCCGAAAGAAAACCGGATGGTCCCGGCCGCATAGGCCTGCGGCGCACCCATGGATTCCAGCACGGGCGAAAGACGGGTCTGGCCCGCGTGGCAGGCCGCGCCGCCCGAGGCAGCCACATCGTAGGCCACCAGACCGGAAAGAATATCCCCGGCTGTCGCGCCCTTGAGCCCACGCTGCAGGTACCCGGCAAGCGTTCCGCAGCCGCGCCGTGAACGACAAAATCCGCCCCCATGTTGTGCAATCCGCGTATGAAATACTCGCGCAGATCCGTAATCCGCGCCACTTCCATGGCCAGATCTTCGGCAGCCATGGCGCAGGCCTCACCCAACCCCGCGATGTAGGCCACGTTTTCCGTACCCGGCTGCAGCCCCCGTTCCTGACCGCCCCCCAGAAACAACGGATACAGGGGCGCTCCAGGGCGTACGTAGAGCGCGCCGATGCCTTTGGGCGCGTACAGTTTGTGTCCGGCGATGGTCAGATAATCCACGCCCAGTTCCTGGACATCAATGGGAATCTTCGCCACGGCCTGGGCCGCGTCCGTATGCACCAGCCAGCCCGCATCCCGCGCCTGGGCCGCGGCGGCGCGTACGGGTTGCAGTACCCCGGTTTCATTATTTGCGCGCATCAGGGAAAGCAGCCCGGCCTCTCCCGGCGCATCGCTGTTTCCCGGAAGCAATGCGCCCAAAAGTTCTGAAAGAGTGCTCAGGTCAGCCACGCCGTTGCCGTCCACGGGCAAATACGTGACCTCCACCCCTTGCTCCTGCAGCCGGACGCAAGGTTCGAGCACGGCCGGATGCTCTGTGGGCTGGGTAATGATTCGCCCTTTGCCGCCCTGGGCAAACGGACTGGTCAGGGCCAGATTGTTGGACTCCGTGGCGCAGGAGGTGAAAATAATGTTTTCCGGTTCCGCGTTGATCAACGCCGCCACCTGCGCGCGCCCTTTGCTCACCGCACTCTTGGCCGACAGCCCCCAGTCGTGCGCGCTGCCCGGATTCCCCCATTGATCCGTCAAATAAGGCTTGATGGCCTCAAATACGCGCGGCGCCACCGGCGTGGTCGCGTTGTAGTCAAAATACAGTTTGTCCATAGTGCTTATCCTTGGAATGGCACAGGCAGACTCAAAAGTTTTCAAACGGGCTGTCTCCCCTGACCCGCGTGCACACTGGCATTGCCCTGCCTGAAGTTAGACGAAACATCTTAAAAATGCTTACTTATTGCGTTGAAAACCATGTCCACTGTAATCCGCCGCATGCACTCGTGCCCGCGATCGCAGCGGGTTCCGCCGTGCAGAGAGCACGGACGGCAGTCCAGCGACACTTCCAGCACCTGATCCTGCGCGCCGGACGGATAAAATCCCCAGGCCTGATGCGTCGGACCGAACAGCCCCACCACGGGCGTTTCCACAGCCGTGCCCATGTGCATGGGGCCTGAATCGCCGCTCACCAGACAAGCCGCCTCCGCAATGCAGGCCGCACTCCGGCGCAGGTCGGTCCTGTTGATCAGGCTGCGTTCCCCGAATTCGTCCGTCCAGGAACGGACGCCGGCTGCCGTCTGTCCGAGCAGCCGCCAGGGAATAGCAGCCGCATCGAGTCTTCGCAGCAACTCGCGCCAGTTTTCCTCGGGCCAGAGCTTGTTGGGATGGGTGGCGAACGGATGCAGCAATACGGTCCGGGCGGCTTCCGGGCCAAGCAATTCGCGGGCGGACGCGCGTTCCGCTTCGGTCAGATACAGCACCGGCCGCAACGCCTCTCGCGGCGGGGCCTGATCTTCAAGCGCCAGGCTGTAACGCTGCGGCACAGAATGCGCCAGCAGCGGCTGCAGCATCCGCCGTATGCTGCAGCGTCCGAACAAACGCCGTTGCAAGGCATACTTGCGGTAATTTCTGACTTCGCCCTGCCACAGCAACTGCAGCAACCGCGTACGCGCCACACCGTGCAAATCGATCAACCCCGTTCGGGGAAAACGAGCTGCCAGGCAAGAGGCCGTATGCAGCCAGGCCAGGCCGCGCAACTGTTCAGGTCCCAGCCCGATGGTCTCCACAACGGCCGGATGGCCTTCGAACAACGGCAGCCAGGCCGAGCGGGTGACGAAACTGAAGCGCAGGCCCCGCTTCTCGTGCCAGTGGCGCAGCACACCAGTGGTCAGCAACACGTCTCCCAGGGCGTTCAGCCGGATAACCACCCGGTGGCGCGTATCAGCCATGAAAATCTCCCGCGAACAGATAGGCGGCCACCGCCTCCCAGACCTCGCTCACGGTAATCTCGCGCATGCAGGCGTGATGCTCTTCCTTGCACCGCTTGCCGCCATGCAGTCCGCACGGGCGGCAGGCCAGGGATTTTTCCAGCACTGTGGTCCGTTCGCCCCTGGGAAAAAATCCGAGCGTGCGTACGGTCGGTCCGAACAAAGCCACCAGAGGCACCCGCTGGCACCAGGCCAGATGCATGGGGCCGGAATCGTTGCTGAGGTAACAGTCCAGCAGGCTGATGCAGGCGGCCAGCTCTGGCAGACTGCAACGCCCGGAAAGATCCTGTACGCGGTCCCGAAGTGTTTCCGGAATATAGCGCAGCACTTCGGCTGCCAGATCTTTTTCTCCCGGACCTCCGAAAACACAGACCCGTGCGCCCTGCTCGACGGCTTTGGCGGCGACCAGGCCGAACCAGGCCGCGGGCCAGCGCTTGGTGGGCCAGACAGAACCGGGATGCAGGCCAAAGACCGGCCCCTGATTTTGCGGAACCAGCTCGCGGGCTCTGGCCAGAACGCCGGGATCCAGTACGAGCCGCGGCCAGGAGTCAAAACACTCCACGCCCAGCGGTCGGAGCAACTCCAGCAGACGCTCGATTTCCTCCAGTTCCCCAAAGCGGCGCGGCACGGTCCGCGTATAAGCCAGGCGGTTCCACCACGGGCTGTCGTACCCTACGCGCCGGGGGATGCCCGAACGCAGGGAAAGCAGTCCGCTACGAAAACTGCGATGGGCGGAGATCCAGCAATCGAAGCCTTCCGATCGCAGCTTTCCGCCGTATTCCAACAATGAGCGCAGGCCTTTCTGGCTGCCCTGTTTGGCGTAACCTCTGACCGAGGTCAGCTCCGGCTGGGCCTGAAAAAGCTCCTCCAGCCCGCCGCGCACGAAAAAATGCACCTCCGCTTCGGGCCAGGTCTTTTTCAAGGTCTGAAGCAGTGGCAGGGTCAAGACCGCGTCACCGAGAAAAGCCGTATTCCATACGCCTATCTTACGCATTGTCGTCCTGGGAAAATACCGTTTGTGCAAATGAGCGTTTGCTGCAACAAAAAACTCCTTCCGGCAAAATCGCATTGCATGTTTTTCAATTGAAATTCCATTACATTTTTGAAAACTTAGAAAAGAAACGACACCTTTCCGGCAACGTCAGCCGCTGCTTGGGACTTTTTTTTACTCCAATGCCGCATCCTTTAGGGATTGCTTTTTCATCCGACAGTTCGTATTATAAACATGTTCATGGAATCAGTTATACCTACACCAAGTCACAAGCAATGCGCCAGTCCTTGCAGGGGCGGTTTTCGACGACCGAACCCCTCCTCACCTTTTTATAACCAACGGTAATGATCAATCTTATCCTTGCTGCCGGTTTAGCAATCCTAATTTCCGCCCTTTGTTCCATCACCGAAGCCGCACTCTACGCGTTGCCCTGGAGCCATATAGAAAACCTGCGCAAGCAGGGCAAACGCTCCGGCTATACGCTTTTCGCGCTGCGTTCCGATGTGGAAAAACCCATTGCCGCGGTGCTTATTCTGAACACCATCGCCAACACCGCCGGAGCTTCCATCGCCGGGGCCGCGGCCGTGGATGTGTTCGGACAGCAGAGCATGGGCGTGTTTGTCGCATTGTTCACCCTGGCTATTCTGATCTGCTCGGAAATCATGCCCAAGACCCTGGGCGTGGCCTATTCCAAGCAGCTGGCCCCGGTACTTGCCCGTCCTTTACAGATTCTGGTCCACGTTCTCATGCCCCTGATCCTGGTGACAGGCTTTCTGGGCCGCAGGTTCCGCCCGGCCCAGCCCGGACATTACACCACGGAAGACGACATCACCGCCGTGGCCAGCCTGACGCGCAAATCCGGCGCCATCCGCCCCATTGAAGAACAGACCATTCGCAATATTCTGACGCTGGACCTGAAAATGGTCAAAGACATCATGACCCCGCGTACGGTGGTGTATTCTCTGCCCGCGCAAATCTCCGTAAGCGAGGCCAATAAAAACAAGCACCTTTTTCACTACAGCCGGATCCCTGTGTATGATGAAGACAACGAAGATATCGTCGGCGTTGTCTACCGGCGGCGTATTCTGGAATATCTCGTCGCGGACAAGGACCAGACTCCGATCAGTGAAATTATGCGCCCTGCGCGTTTTGTTCTGGAAACCCTGACCCTGGACCGTCTGCTGACCAAATTTCTCGAATCCAGGTTCCATCTTTTCGTGGTTCTGGACGAATACGGCGGCATGTCCGGTGTGGTCTCTCTCGAAGACGTACTCGAGGAAATTCTCGGCAAAGAAATCGTGGATGAGACCGACGAAGTGGAAGATCTGCGCGCCGAGGCAAAAAGACAGCGCGAACTGTTGACGCGGCAGCGCCCCGAATAGTATTCTACGTACTTGCAGGAGGCAAAAGGATTCGTATGGCGAAAAAAAGCAATACCCCGGTTTATGCTGCGGCACTGCTGCTCCTCCTGGGAGCGGTCGGTTTTCTGGTCTATTCGGGCCTTTCCGAAAACAGTGTCTACTTTTTGAATGTTTCCGAAGCCCTGGCCATGAAGCCCGACCAGCTGCAATCCGCCAGGTTGTTCGGAACCGTGGCGTCCGAAGGACTTACCCAACGTTCGGACGGCCCCGGCGTTTCTTTTCAGCTACAGGATAAAGACAACACCCGCCTGACCGTGCCGGTGGCCTACAAAGGGGCCGTACCGGATACTTTCAAGCCCGGCGTGGAAGTCATTGTGGAAGGCGATTTCCACTCCAGCGGGTTCGACGCCCACACGCTGATGACCAAATGCCCTTCTAAATACCAGAAGGAAAACCGCGAAAGTTAACTCTCCGGGCCGGCAACACCTGTGTTCCCGGCCCGTTTTCACAAAACTCCGGAACTGAGCCATCGCTTTTCTTTCGGAGCTTTTCGGTCTATAGACCCCGCGTATACTTTGTCGTAAGGAGACTTCATGCACGTTATCGCTTATGCCTGCCTGCTCGCCTCACTGGTGTTGTTCATCGGCGGCGGGCTGGCCGTGGCCTGGGACCGCTGGAGAAACGAAAACGTCTTTTTGCCCTGGGTGGAACGCGGCTTTCTCCTGGGTGTCATTCTGCTCACACTGAGCTGCTTCATTCTTTTCCGCGCTCTGGTGGATAAAAACTTTTCCTTCAAATACGTCGCAGACTATACGGATATTTTTCTGCCGCTGTTCTACCGGGTCACCGCCTTCTGGGCGGGCCAGGCCGGTTCACTGCTGTTCTGGGCCTGGATGGCCGCCTTTTTCGGTGCGGCCTTCGTGCTCTCGCGCGGCTACCAGCGCTTGAGCATAGAGACCCGCCAGCTGTACTGGCTGTTTTACCTGGTGATGATGGGATTTTTCACCCTGCTGGTGACTTGCTGGAGCAATCCTTTTCTGGAAATCGTTCCTCGTCCGCAGGACGGCAACGGTCTGAATCCGCTGCTGCAGCATCCGGGTATGATTTTTCACCCGCCCCTGCTGTTCATTGGCTACGCGGGATTCAGCATTCCGGGTTGTCTGGCCCTGGCCCAGGCTCTGAGCGGATCCGTTCGCCAGGAACCCAACTGGGTCGACCTTTCGCGCAACTACAATCTGGTGGCCTGGCTCACGCTCACCGCCGGCATCATCCTCGGCGGCTGGTGGTCGTACATGGAACTGGGCTGGGGCGGCTACTGGGCCTGGGACCCGGTGGAAAACGCCTCGCTGATCCCCTGGTTCACGGGCACCGCCCTGCTGCACACCGCCGTGCTGCAACGCCAGCGCAACGTGTTGCACCGCAGCAATACCTTTCTCATGGCCCTGACCCTGATCATGTGTTTTTTCGGCACCTATCTGGTCCGCAGCGGGGTTGTGGATTCTCTGCACGCCTTTGGCTCGCGCGAGGTGGGAAAACCCTTGCTGCTGTTCATTCTGGCCGGAATCGTCCTGTCTCTGGGCATCGTCTTCACCGGATTCCGCAGCAGTGAAAAGGGACGCGAACTGAGCGGACTCTTCAGCCGCGAAGGCTTTCTGGTGGTCTCGGTCTGGATGCTGCTGCTCCTGGGCGTAATCATTCTTTTCGGCACCATGTGGCCGGTCTTCAGCCAGGTCTGGAGCAGCAATCCCGTGGGCCTGGAAGCCGCATTCTACAACAAGGTCTGCATGCCGCTTTTCGCCGTGCTGATCCTGATTCTGATGGTCTGCCCCTGGATGCAGTGGAAACACGGCTTCAAAAAGAGTCCGGTCGCTTACGGCGTGCTCGGACTGTTCGTCGGGCTCTGCGTGGTGCTGTATATTTCGGGTGTTACCCTGCCCCTGGCCCTGCTGGGCGCGGGCGCTGCCATTGCCTGCGCATTGGGTTTGGTGGCCCTGTTCGCCACGGATCCGGCGCACAGAAAACGGCGCGGCGCCTGGGCGGCCTACGGCGTGCACTTTGGTCTGGCTCTGGTGGCCCTGGGCGTAGCCTTTTCCGGCCCCTACCAGGTTGACCGCGAAGCCGTGCTCAAGCCCGGCGAGGTGGTCAGCGTCAACGGCTACCAGTTTACCTACAAAGACATGCGCGAGCAGAACGGCCAGAGCATGGCGTTTGTGGAAACCGAAATCGAAGTGAGCAAAGATGGCAAGACACTGGGCACACTGCGGCCCCAACGCCGGATATACAGAAAATTCAAGCAGCCCTTTGCCGAGGCATCCGTACTGGATCCGGGCATCGGCCTTGGAGACGAGCTGTACGCCACACTGCTGGGAACAGCAGCGGATAAAACCGCCAGCATAAAAATCAGCATCCACCCGCTGATAAACTGGCTCTGGATCGGCGGCACCCTGATGTGCCTGTTCCCCTTCATCGGCCTGCGGCGACGGTTCAAAAACGACGCATAAAGCGACTATTATTGTCCTCCGGTGCGGAGGCCTTATTTTACGATGCTGATACGACTTGACCGTGTTGCCAAATTTTTCGGCAGCAAACTCGTGTTCAAAGACGTGAGTTTTGCGCTTGAGGCCGGAAATATCCTGCTCCTGGCCGGCCCCAACGGCGCGGGCAAGTCCACGCTGCTCAAATGCGTGGCCGGACTCGAACAGCCCAGCTCAGGTGTCTGCGACAATGCAGTCCCGGATGCGCAGGTCGGCTACCTCGGCCATCAGACCTTCATCTATCCGCAACTGAGCGCCCTGGAAAACCTTGAGTTCTGGAGTCGCCTGCACGGGCTGCGCCTGGACCAGAAAGCTCTGCTCAAGGCACTCGAACAGGTCGGACTGGCCCATACGGCGCACGAACGGGCGGGACGCTTTTCACGCGGCATGGCCCAGCGCCTGAGTCTGGCGCGCGTTTTTCTGCCCGAGCCCAGGCTGCTGCTGCTGGACGAACCGGACACCGGCCTGGACAAGGCCTCCTGTACGCTGCTGTTCGAGACCATCGCCGCCGCCCGGAACAAAGGCGCCGGCATCATCTGGGTCAGCCACCGCGTCGAACGCGACATAGCCCTGGCAGATAGCATTCTCGAACTGGGCAAATCCAAACCGGCCTACTGCGGCCCGGCGGATGTTTACGCCAGGGAGACGGGCCTGTGTTGAAACCAGCCCTGGCCATAGCCTCCAAAGACCTCAAGCTCGTGGCCCTGCGAGGCAGCGGACTGGTGCAGGCTTTGCTGCTCGGGCTGCTGCTGCTGTTTTTGTTCAGTCTCTCGCGCGGCGCCGGCGAACCGGTCACGGCCCAGGCCGCGGCAACAATTTTCTGGCTGGCCACCCTGTTCTGCCAGGTTTTGATTTTCAACTCCCTCTACAGTCTGGAGGAAGTCAACGCGGCCAGACTCGGCCTGCTGCTCAGTCCGGCCCGGCCGCACGCCATCTGGCTGGGCAAAACCATGGCCGGCAGCTTGCTTTTGCTCTGCGCGCAGCTTGTGTTTTTTCCGGCTTTGGCCGTATTCCTCAATCAGGAACCCGGCGAGGCCTGGCAACTCGGCCTGCTCGGCGTGCTGGTGGTGGACCTGGGCCTGGTGGCCATGGGCTCATTGCTGGGCGCTCTGGCGCTCGGACATGGGGGCAAGGAATCGCTGTTGAGCGTGCTGCTGTTCCCCTTGCTGGCCCCGGCTCTGCTGGCCGGAGTCCGGCTTCTGGCTCTGGGACTCGGCCCCGGCGACCTGAGCGCGGCGCAATCCTGGCTCGGCCTGGCAGCGGCTTTCGACCTAATTTTCATGGCCGCTGGTTTGATATTGTTTCCTTTTCTTTTCAGTGCGGATGAATAACTCATGAGGACAGCATGCGATCTTCCCTCTTAGCCCTTCTGGCCATCGGCAGCGGACTGGCTGTGGCAGCCAGCCATTTGCTGATCTGGATTTACGCGCCGGTGGAACAGACCATGGGGCCCATACAAAAAATTTTTTACGTCCACCTGCCCCTGGCCTGGCTGGCCATGTTGAGCTTTTTCGTGGTTTTTATCGCCTCCATCGTGCATCTGGTCAAAAAAGACCCGAAAAGCGACCACGTGGCTGGAGCCGCCGCGGAACTGGGCGTATTGTGCAGTGCCCTGGCCCTGATCACGGGCTCCATGTGGGCGCGCTACTCCTGGAACACCTGGTGGACCTGGGATCCGCGACTGACCACGACGCTGATCATGTGGTTCATTTACGCGGGCTATCTGGTGGTCCGCTCGCTGGATATGAACAAGCGCCAGAAAGCGCGTATCTGTGCGGTGGTCGGCATCGTGGCCTTTCTGGACGTTCCCCTGGTATTTCTTTCGGCCCGGATGTGGCGTTCCATTCATCCGGCGGTTTTCGCCTCGAAACAAGGCGGCCTTCCGGCCGAGATGATGACCACCGTTCTGGTCTGCTTCCTGGCCATGAGCCTGTTCTGGCTCTGCCTGTGCGTATTGCGGACCAGACAACTCGAACTCGCGGCCCGTCTGGACGATTTCACCCTATCGGCACAAAGGAGCGTATCTTGAACGCGACACAGTATCTTCTGGCGGCCAACGTCGCCATCTGGATAGGCATGGGCGCCTATCTTGTCTTTATGGCCAAAAAACAGCACAACCTGCAAACGCGCCTGAAACAACTGGAGATGTTGCATGACGAACGCGACTAACCCAGGCCCGGAGCAGAACAACGCGCCCCAGCGCTATGTGATAGTGATCCTTGGGGCCTGCCTGGTGCTGATGCTGGCTGTGTCCTTTCTGTTCCGCATGGACAAACCCGGTCTGAAAGTCCGCCAGATGCCCCGTTCGGCCATGGGCGGACAGGCCATGGGCGGACAGGCCATGGGCGGCGATCAGATGGGCGAAGTGGGCAAACTGATGCGCCAGTTGAGTGAAAAGCCCAATGATCCGGATCTGCTGTTGCAGCTGGCCGAATTCTTCATGAGCAGCCAGGATTGGGACAATGCGCAAACCTTTCTGACCCGCGCGCTGGTGGCCAAGCCCGGAGACCTGCGTACGCTGCATCATTTCGCCCTGACCCAGTTTCAGAAACAGCAGTACGCCGAAGCCGCGGAAACCTTTCAGCAGATTCTGACGATCGAACCGGACAGCGCCATCGCCCAATTCAATCTGGGATTGATATACGGCCGTTTTCTGAACAAACCCGAGAAGGCCCGTACTCTGCTGGAACAGGCCGCGAACTCCCCCAAGGCAACGGACGAGGTCAAAAAGAACGCCCGCTCCGAACTGGCAGCCCTGGGCTCGCAGCAGGACAGAGAAGCACACGGGAATGCCGCAAAAAACAACTAACCATTTCAGACAGTTGTATTTTTGCGCGCAATCTTGGATTTGACAGGATTGTAGAGGCGTGGCATACCTAGCCAGTTTATTGCAGGAATTTTCACTAGGTTCGTGAAACATGCCATTCATTCTGAATAACTGTTCCATTAAGCGTAGGGGAGGTTGAGATGAAGACATTTAATTGGTTGAAGTTGCTGCTCGTTGCCGGTCTGATTATCGCACTGCCGCTGTGTGGCTGCGCAGGCGACGACCAGGGCAAAAAAGAAGGCGAAAAAGTTGAAAATGAGCTGAAGCAGGACGTGGACAAGGCCAAGCAAGAGTACTCGAAAGATGTCGAAGAGGCAAAAAAAGCCGGTGAAGCCGACATCGAAGACAAACCTCAATAGGCAGAACATAGTCTAATTCAAGGAGAACAGGCGTGAAACGGTTCCATTCTTTGATTTGCGGCCTTCTGGCCCTGTTGGTGTTGGTTCCGGGCGCGGCTTTTGCCGAAGATCCCATCAAAATTGCCGTACCCTCTCCTTACACAGGACCGGCTGCGGCTTACGGTGATAACGTCAAAGCCGGCGTGGTGCTGAAGCTCGAAGAAGTCAACGCCGGAGATTACAAGCACAAATACGAAGCCGTATACCTTGACGAACAGTGCGACCCCAAAGAAGCTGCCACGGTCGCCACCAAGATTGTTCAGGACAAGGACATCGTAGCCATCGTGGGGCACCTGTGCTCCTCGGCTCACCTGGCCGCCCTGCCCAATTACGTACGTAAGGGAATCGCAGCTGTTTCCCCCACAGCCACCAACGTTACGATCAGCGATAAGAACAAAGACCGCAAAGGCAACGTCTGGTCCTTCCGCGATGTCTACCGCGACGATTTTCAGGGCGCTTTTCTGGCAAAATACGCCAAAAATATCCTGGGCTTGAACAACGTAGCCATTTTCTATGAAAACAACGACTACGGCATCGGCCTGAAAGACGCATTCGTGGCCCAGGCCAAGGAAATCGGCCTGAACATCGCCGGCGAAGAAGCCTATGTAAAAGGCACCACCGACTTCACTCCGCAGCTGACCGCACTCAAGGGAAACAATCCTGACGGTCTGTTCATCAGCGGCTACTACAACGAAGGCGCGCTCATCGCCAACCAGGCTGCCAAACTCGGCATGAACATCCCGAAGATGGGCGCCGACGGTTTGGATAACGCCGACTACATTAAGCTCGCCAAGGAAAATGCCGAGAACACCTACCTGACCACGCCGTTCCTGGCTGAAATCGCCAATCCCGCGGCCAAACAGTTCCTGGAAAAGTTCAAGGCTAAATATCAGCGCGATTCCGACTACATGAGCGTCAACGCTTTTGACGCAGCCGGAATCGTTGTCCAGTGCATCGAGGAAGTCGGCGCCGACCGCGCCAAAGTCCGCGATTGCCTGGCCGCCATCAATACGCCGGAAAAAGGCTATCAGGGCATCTCCGGCGTGACCTACTTCGACGAGAACGGCGATCCGCAGAAACCGGCATTCGTCAAAATGGTCAAAGACGGAAAGTTCACTCCGGCAGCCAAACAGATGAACTAAGGCGCGGAGAGACGAAAGAGAGATTCACGAAACAGGCTGGAACACTTCCAGCCTGTTTCTTTACATTTACAGACCGGCTGCGGAGTTCTTTCTCCGCCGGCCAGAAACCGCAGGAAACCGACCTTGTTTGAGCAACAACTTATCAACGGACTCACCCTCGGAGTCATTTACGCCCTTATCGCCGTCGGGTACACCATGGTGTACGGAGTCATCGAACTCATCAACTTCGCTCACGGCGAAATTTACATGCTGGGCGCTTTTTTCTGCGTCACTTTTATATCCTCCCTGGGACTCGGCTTTTACTCCGCCATTTTGCTGGCCATGCTCTGCTGCGCCGCTCTGGGCATACTCATCGACTACATAGCCTATCGCCCGTTGCGCAACGCGCACCGGCTCGCCGCATTGATTACGGCCATAGGTATGTCCATATTTCTCCAGAACCTGGCGCTGGTCATCTGGGGGAGCCGCCCGCAGCCCTTTATCCAGGAAGCTGTGCCCTCCTATCTGAAAGACACGGCCTTCACTATGGGCAATGTGACCCTGACCTGGATGCATGTTTTCATTTTCGGCATCACCTTCTCCATGATGATCGGGCTGAATCTGATCATCAATAAAACCAAAATCGGGACCGCCATGCGGGCGCTTTCGCAGAACCGTACCTGCAGCCAGCTCATGGGCATCAACGTGGACTGGGTGATTTCCTTCACCTTTGCCCTGGGATCGGCCATGGGGGCCATCGCGGGTATTCTGGTCGCCGTCTACTACAACACCATTTATCCCACCATGGGCTACGTGGCCGGAGTCAAGGCCTTTGCCGCGGCCGTGCTCGGCGGCATCGGCTCCGTTCCAGGCGCCATGATGGGCGGTATTGTACTGGGCATCGCCGAAGCCCTCGGCGCGGGCTATGTTTCCTCGCTCTACCGCGACGGCGTGGCCTACGCGGTGATGATCGCCGTGATCATCTTCCGGCCTTCCGGCCTGCTGGGCAAGGCCATGGTGGACAAGGCCTAAGAAAGTTTTCGGGATATCCTTTTCCTGCGAAAAGGTTTGTCCCAGTCCCTCGCACCGTTGCAAAGATGCAGAGGGGGCAAAATACAACCGTTTCGAACAGTACAGAGTCATGAGTAAAATCAAGTCCTTTCTATTTCTGGCGGCCGTGGTGGTGCTGCTTTTTCCCTTCACTCCCGTGGCCAACGATTACGTGTTGCACGTGCTGATCCTGATCATGGTTTACATGGTGCTGGCCATGGGGCTGAACATCGTCCCCGGATTCTGCGGCCTGCTGGATCTCGGCTACGTGGGTTTTTACGGTGTCGGCGCCTACACGGCCGGACTGCTGACCATCCACTTCGGTATGAACTTCGTCTGGGTCACCATTTTGGCCGCCATCAACGGCGCCATCTGGGGCGTGCTGTTGGGTGCGCCAACCCTGCGGCTCACAGGCGACTATTTCGCCATTGTGACCTTCGGCTTTTCCGAACTGGTGGTGCTCTTTCTGACCAATGAAATCTGGCTGACGCGCGGCCCGCTCGGCCTGCCCGGCATCGATCCTATTTCTTTCGACTTCAGCTGGCTTTCCACCATGCTGAATCCCGACTGGGACTGGTATTACGAATTCGACGGCGAAACGCCCTACTACTACTTGGCCCTGATTATGGTCCTGGTGGTGTTTCTGGTGATGCAGCGACTGGAAGACTCGCGGCTCGGGCGGGCCTGGTTCGCCCTGCGCGCGGACCCCATGGCCGCGGCCTGCTGCGGCATCAACATCCTGCAGTCCAAGGTCATCGCCTTTGCCATCAGCGCGGCCATCGGCGCCGTGGCCGGTTCTTTCTTCGCACGCTGGACCCTGTTCCTGTCTCCGGACATGTTCAAATTCTGGGAATCATTCCTCGTCTTGTGCATGGTTGTTTTGGGCGGTCTGGGCAATATCACCGGTGCGCTTGTCGGCGCGGCCGTGCTCATTGCTCTGGGCGAAATCCTGCGTTCGATTCTGCCACTTTTCAATCTGCCCGCAGAAACGCGCTTTCTGGCATACGGATTGATCATGATTCTGATCATGCGCTTCAAACCCAACGGCTTCATTCCCAAAATCGCATCGGTTGCGGAAAAAAATCCAATCATTGTCGCCCTGCGGAAAAAACTCGAATCGGATGGGCAGAACAGCGTGAAACATACGCAAAGTCAACCAGAGTAGATTAGTGTATCATGGCTACCATTCTTGAATTAAAAGGACTTTCAAAACGTTTCGGCGGACTCATGGCCATCCATGATGTCAGCTTTCAGGTGAAATCCGGTTCTATTTTCGGACTCATCGGCCCCAACGGAGCTGGAAAAACCACCATGTTCAACTGCATCACCGGAGTGTACAAACCCTCCTCCGGCGACATCATGTTCGGCGACAAAGGCCCCGCCACACGAGTCAACGGACGCAAGCCCGAAACCATGGTTAAGCTCGGCATCGCGCGGACCTTTCAGAACATCAGGCTGTTCACCGAACTGACCGTGCTGGACAACGTCCGTATCGGGCGCCATTCGCGGGCTAACTGCGGTGTCATGGGGGCCATTTTCCGTACAAAAAGCCAGAAGGCCGAAGAAGCCAGAATCGTGGACGACTCCATGCGCTGGCTCAAATTTGTCGGACTTGAGAAACAGGCTTTCAGTCAGGCCTCAAGCTTGCCCTACGGCGACCAGCGACGTCTGGAAATCGCCCGGGCCCTGGCCACCGAACCGCGCATTCTGCTGCTGGACGAACCGGCCGCCGGCATGAACCCCACGGAAACACGCGAGCTGGACACCCTAATTCATTCCATTCTCAACGAGGGCGTCACAGTCATTTTGATCGAACACGATATGAAACTGGTCATGAAAATTTGTGAGCAGATTGTAGTGTTGGACCACGGAATAAAGATCGCCGACGGGACACCCGGACAAATCAAGGACGATCCGCACGTGATCGAGGCCTATCTGGGCAGGGGGGCCGCGGCCAATGCTTGAAATCCATGATATCCACACCTTTTACGGCGGCATTCACGCACTCAAGGGCGTTTCACTGACGATCAAGGAGAAGGAGATCGTCTGTTTGATCGGCGCCAACGGCGCGGGCAAATCCACCACCCTGATGACCATGTCCGGCGTGCTGCGCCCGAAACAGGGTGAAATCACTTTTCGCGGACAGAATATTACCAAACTTTCAACGGACAAAATCGTCAAACGCGGCATGACCCAGGTTCCGGAAGGCCGGATGATTTTCCCACGACTCACGGTACGGGAAAATCTGATGATGGGCGCCTATATCCGCAATGATAAAGAAGCGCTTGTCAACGATGAAGAACATGTCTATGAACTGTTCCCCATCCTGAAGGAACGCCGCAAACAGGCCGGAGGCACACTTTCCGGCGGCGAACAACAAATGCTCGCCATCGGCAGGGCTATCATGGCCAGGCCAAGTCTGTTATTATTGGACGAACCGTCCCTGGGCCTTGCGCCCATTGTTGTAGAAAACATCTTCGAGGTTATCCAGGAGATCAATCGCCAAGGCACTACCGTAATGCTTGTTGAACAAAACGCACAGATGGCGTTGAGCATCTCGCATCGCGGATACGTACTTGCTACGGGGCAGATTATCCTCGAAGGCTCCTCCCAGGAGCTTATTTCCAACCCTCAGGTCCGGGCAGCCTATCTCGGGCTTGATTAATTGTTATAGTCAAGGAGAGCGTCATGGACAAAGTAATCGGAAAAGGCTGGACCTTTGACGACGTCCTGTTGTTACCCGCTTTTTCGGACACACATCCCAATGATGTTGATGTCAGCACCTATCTGACACGTACGATGAAACTGAATATCCCCCTGGTCAGCGCGGCCATGGACACCGTGACGGAATCGCGCCTGGCCATTTCCCTGGCCAGATGCGGCGGCGCGGGCGTCATCCACAAAAACATGTCCATCGACCGCCAGCGCATTGAGGTGGAAAAAGTCAAAAAATCGGAAAGCGGCATGATCGTCGATCCGGTGACCATCGAACCGGACATGTCCGTGGGCGATGCTCTGGAAGTCATGGCCGAATACCGCATTTCCGGGTTGCCGGTGGTCAAGGACGGCCAGCTGGTGGGTATCCTGACCAACCGCGACGTTCGTTTCGTCTCGGAAATGAGCACTCTGGTCAGCGAAGTCATGACCAGCGAGGGGCTTGTAACGGTCCCCATCGGTACCACTCTGGAGCAGGCCAAAAGACACCTGCACGAAAACCGCATTGAAAAACTCCTGGTGGTGGACGACAAGAACAAACTTTGCGGCCTGCTGACCATCAAGGACATTGAAAAGATCAAGAAATATCCCAACGCCTGCAAGGACGACGCCGGCCGCCTGCGCGTGGGCGCGGCCATCGGCGTGGGCGCCAACGCGGTTGAGCGGGCGGACGCCCTGCTCAAGGCCGGTGTGGACTTTCTGGTCATCGACTCGGCCCACGGCCATTCGAAAAATATTCTGGAATCCATCCGCAACATCCGGGTAACTTTCCCGAATTGCCAGCTGGTAGCCGGCAACATCGGCACTTATGACGGCGCACGCGCCATTCTGGAAGCCGGAGCCGATACGGTCAAAGTAGGCATCGGTCCCGGTTCCATCTGCACCACCCGCATTGTAGCGGGCGTGGGCGTACCGCAGGTGTCCGCCATCATGGAGGCATCCCGTGCGGCCAAGGAACTGGACCGCTGCGTCATCGCCGACGGCGGCATCAAATTCTCGGGCGACGTCGTCAAGGCGCTGGCCGCCGGCGGAGACTCCGCCATGATCGGCAGCCTGTTCGCCGGTACGGACGAAAGCCCGGGCGAGACGATTCTCTACCAGGGACGCCGCTACAAGATCTACCGCGGCATGGGCTCCATCGACGCCATGAAGGACGGCAGTAAAGACCGCTACTTCCAGGACGAACAGGAAGGCAGCAAGCTCGTACCTGAGGGTATCGTGGGCCGCGTTCCGTACAAGGGCCCTGTTCAGGACAGCATCTATCAACTCGTGGGCGGCCTGCGTTCCGGCATGGGCTACACAGGATGCAGAACCGTTCAGGATCTCAAGGAAAAGGCCCGGTTCGTGGAGATCACTCCTGCCGGATTGCGCGAAAGCCACGTGCACGACGTCATTATCACCAAGGAAGCCCCTAATTACCGGGTTGAAAATTATTAGCTTTGTCCTGAGGAGCAGTTATGGAGTTAGTACAAAAAGTCGTAATCATTGATTACGGCTCACAGGTCACCCAGCTTATCGCGCGACGCGTACGCGAGGCAGGAGTGTATTCGGAAATCCACCCCTGCACCATCGGGCTGGACGAGCTGAAAGCGTTGGACGCCTCGGCTCTGATTCTCTCGGGCGGACCGTCCAGCGTCAACGATCCGGACGCCCCGCAGTTCGAGCCGGGTATACTGGAACTCGGACTTCCCGTTCTGGGCATCTGCTACGGCATGCAGCTTCTGGCCCACAACCTCGGCGGCAGCATTTCCCGTTCCGAAGACCGGGAATACGGACGCGCCGAGCTGGAAATCTGTGCCCAGAGCCCGATATGGGAGGGGTTGAACCGGGACAACAAGCATACGGTCTGGATGTCTCATGGCGACCATGTGCTGACTCCGCCCCCGGGCTTTTCGGTGCTCGCCAAGACCCAGAGTCTGCAGGTCGCAGCCATGGGCGACGATGCCAGAAAAATCTACGCCCTGCAGTTTCACCCGGAAGTCGCGCATACGGACGACGGCGAGCTGATGCTGCACAACTTCCTGTTCAAAGTCTGCGAATTGAAGAGTTCCTGGACCATGTCTTCGTTTGTGGAGACCGCTCTGAAGCAGATCAAGGAACAGATCGGCGACCGCCATGTGGTCTGCGCCCTTTCCGGCGGCATTGATTCCACCGTTGCCGCTGTGCTGCTGCACAAGGCCCTGGGCGACAAACTGCACTGCATCTTTGTGGATAACGGACTGATGCGCCTCAACGAGGGCGAGGAAGTCATCGGATATCTCAAAAAGCACTTCGAACTGAATCTGAATTATGTCGAGGCGCAGGGTCTGTTTTTAGGCAGACTTGCCGGCGTCACGGATCCGGAAAAGAAGCGCAAAATCATCGGGCATACGTTCATTGAGATTTTCGAGCAGGAAGCGAAAAAAATTCCCGAGGTCGAATTCCTGGCCCAGGGGACACTCTACCCTGATGTCATTGAAAGCGTTTCCTTCAAGGGCCCTTCCGCGGTCATCAAAAGCCACCACAACGTGGGCGGACTGCCGGAAACCATGAAACTCGCGCTGGTCGAGCCTCTGCGCGAACTGTTCAAAGACGAAGTACGCAAGGTTGCCGTGGAACTCGGCCTTCCGGATTTCATCATCTGGAGGCATCCTTTCCCCGGCCCCGGCCTGGCTATTCGTGTCATAGGTGAAATAACAGAGGAACGCTTGCAAATTCTTCGACAAGCGGACAAGATCGTCCAGAACGAATTAGTCGCATCGAACTGGTACCGGAAAATCTGGCAGGGGTTCGCAGTTCTGCTCCCGCTCAAGACAGTGGGCGTCATGGGCGATGACCGTACATATGAAAGTGTCATCGCGCTGCGCATAGTGGATAGCGTGGATGCCATGACTGCGGACTGGACCAGAATGCCGCCGGAAATCCTGGCCCGTATCTCGAACCGGATCATCAACGAAGTCAAAGGGGTGAACCGGGTGGTGCTGGATATTTCCTCAAAACCTCCAAGCACCATTGAATGGGAATAACCTTTAATTTGGCCTGCATGCCGCGGAATAGCATATGTTCGGAATAGGTACTACGGAACTGCTCGTCATCCTCGCGGTGGCGCTCATCGTCATTGGTCCCAAGAAACTCCCTGATATTGCCCGTACGCTGGGTAAAGCCATGGGAGAATTCAGACGCGTCTCCACCGACGTACAACGTACGATCAATACGGAAATCGAACGCGATGATTTAGAAAAAAAGACGAAGGCAGAGGAAAAGCGCCTGACGGCAAAGGCCAAAAAAGCTGAAGAGAAAAAACTGGAAAAAGATTCCGGTGAAGAGAAAAAAGCTCAGGAAGAGCAGGCGGACAAAGCATATTCCAGTGCCGTGGCCGCCAACAATGAGGGTGACGATTTTCTCGAATCCGAACCCGCAATGAAAGATATCACCCCGAAAGATCCTGCGGACGATTCGGCTGTTGCGAAACCCGAGTCTCCCAAAGCCGAACCTGTTCTGGTTGCGGATGCGGCTGATGCCGGAGCGAAGACTGTAGTAATTGATGCAACTCCCGAAGCCGTCAAGGAATAGCCGAAATGAGCGAAACGCCGAAGCCCGAACCGGAGAACAACGCAGATCAGCAGGACGCTGCACAGGAGCAACAGGAGCAGCCATCCGGCGGACAGGAACAGCAGCCCGCTCCTGAGCCGCCTGACGATCCGTCGCTGCTGCCGGAAGAGGACACAGCCGAATCTTCTGAAGACGAAAACGGAGGGGAGCCCGAAAGCGGTTCCCCTTCCGATGTTTCGGACGACCATCCTGCTGCGAAACAGGATTCAGGCACTGCTGAAGATGCCGAAGCTGCTGCGGATGGTGCGGATGAAGACGCCGCAAAGCAACCCGCCGAGGATACCGGAACTCCTTCTTCTGAAGAATCAACAGAAGGCGGAGAAAAGGAATCCGGCGCATCTGATAAAGATGCGTCCGGCGATGGCGGCGATGATGGCGACGACCAAGAAGATGAGGAGGACGGCGAGCTTCCGGAGCCCATGAGTTTTCTGGACCATATGACCGAGCTGCGCATCCGGCTCGTTCGTTGTCTGATTGCAGCTGGAGTCGGCTTCCTGGCCTGTTACGGCTTCCACAACGAGCTGTTCGCCTTATTGATGGAACCGCTGGTGAATGTTTTTCCTCCAGGCAGTTCGCTTATTTATACCGGCTTGCCCGAGGCGTTCTTTACCTACATCAAGGTTTCAATGGTCGCCGGCGTTTTATTGACAAGCCCCTATATTTTCTATCAGCTCTGGTGTTTCATCGCGCCCGGCCTTTATAAAGACGAAAAAAAATACCTGATCCCCATCGCCTTTTTTTCCGGTGTTTTTTTCGCTGTCGGCGCTATCTTCGGGTATTCCGTGGTCTTCCCCTTTGCCTTTGGTTTTTTTATGGAGTTCGCCACGGAAACCATCAAACCCATGCCCAGCCTCAAGGAATACCTGAGCTTTTCCCTGAAACTGCTGTTCGCTTTCGGCCTGACTTTCGAGCTTCCCCTGTTCGCTTTTTTCCTGGGGAAACTTGGAATCATCAACGCCCCCATGCTGCGCAGAATCAGAAAATACGCTTTTCTGGCCGCCTTTGTCGTTGCCGCCGTTCTGACGCCTCCGGACATTATCTCGCAAATATTGATGGCCGGACCGCTGATCATACTCTTTGAAATCAGTATCTGGGTTGTTCAGATCTTTGGTCGTCAACAGCCCAAAAAGGAAGAAGAAGAGGAGGAGGAGGACGAAGAGGAAGCGGAAGAAGATACTGATGCTGCCGAAAAGGAAACTGCAAAGACTGAAACGGAATGATTTCTGAGGACAGAGCACACTATTCATTCTGTTTTTGTCAATAGATATCAAAGAATAGTGCTTTGACCATCCAGATAAAAAAGGGCATAAGAAATTCATGAGCGAACGTAACGCTGTAATCAAACGCGATACAAAAGAAACCCGGATCACTCTTGCGCTGCATGTTGACGGTACGGGCAAAACCTCCATTGCCACCGGCTATGGCTTTGCCGATCACATGCTTACGTTGCTGGCCTTCTGGGCCGGATTCGACCTCGAACTGCAATGTGCCGGAGACCTTGAGGTCGACGCCCACCATAGTATTGAAGACATCGGCATCTGCCTGGGGCAGGCCTTGCACCAAAGCCTTGGCCAGCGCGCAGGCATCGCCCGTGTCGGCTGGGCCAAAGTACCCATGGATGAAGCTCTTGCCGATGTGGCTCTGGACTTGTCGGGAAGGCCTTATATAGTGTACGAGGATGACATAGTTCCCGCCGTCCTGGCTGGAGAAGAAAAGGACCTTTGGAGAGAATTCTTCAAAACTTTTGCGTTTAACGGACGTTTTAATCTTCATATACGTTATTTGTACGGCCTCAATGGCCATCACCTGCTGGAATCCGCCTTCAAAGGAGTGGGTCTGGCCTTACGCCAGGCTCTCGGCAGCACCAATGTTCAAGGCGCATTTAGCACAAAAGGGAGCCTGGATTTATGAAATCACGCATCCTTCTGACCTCACTGCTCGGCCTTATTCTTATTTCAGCACTTTTCGGGTGTGCGCCACGTACTGTGGTACAACCCATAGAAGCCCAGTTCTCTCTGGGCATAGCAGCCATTGAGCAACCAACCGATTATACCTATCTGCTTGGAAGCTACCTTCCTGCTCACAGTGAAAAAGCCACTCCCAAGGAGTTGACGGCCCTTGATGAGTTCGTGACCAACGAACTGCAGACAAAGACCAAGCGGAGTTTTGTCCCCCCGCTTGGGATGTTGTCCTGCCAGAATATGGCGAAGAAAACTGTCACCAACTCGCCGCATGCAGCTCTTGACTATTGGGTCAACGTGGGCAAATGCGCCAATGTCGAATACCTGCTCGTGCCGCAGCTGCTTTACTGGAAAGAACGGGTCGGCGGTCCGGCCGGAAGTGACGATCCCGCCGGTGTGATGATCGATTTCTTTGTGATCGATGTAAATGAGCACAGCGTCGCAGCACGCTACCGTTTTGAGGAATCCCAGGTTTCCCTTTCGGACAACCTTCTCAAAATCGGTGATTTCTTTTCCCGCGGCGCCAAATGGGTTACCGCAACGGAACTCGCACAATTCGGCATCAACCTTGGCCTGAGAAAGGTCGGCTTATTATGATTTTGTTTCCCGCAGTGGATATCAAGGACGGACAATGTGTCCGGCTGCGCCAGGGCAAAGCAGACCAGGTCACTGTTTTTTCGGCGGATCCTGTCGCCATGGCCGAACATTGGATAGAAAAAGGCGCTTCCTGGATTCACGTAGTGGATCTGGATGGCGCCTTTAGCGGAATGCCCAAGAATTTTGAACTGATTCAGGCACTCTGCACCCTGAGTTCAGCCTATAATGTCAAAGTCCAGCTCGGAGGCGGCGTTCGCGATGCTGCCATTGCCAAGGCTTATCTTGATGCCGGTGTCGAACGGTTGATAGTCGGCACCCTCGCCCTTGAAGACGGTGATGCCTTTGCCGCCCTCTGCTCCGCTTTTCCCAACAAAATCGGCGTTTCTCTGGATGCTGTCGACGGCAAACTCAAAACCCGCGGCTGGGTTGGCGATACGGCTCTGACCGTCGACACCACTGTTCCCAAGCTGGAAGAGCAAGGCAGCGCCTTTTTTGTTTATACGGACATCAGCCGGGACGGCATGCAAAGCGGCGTCAATATCAATGCGTTGTCCCATCTGCTGTCGATCACCGGTTTGAATGTCATTGCGGCTGGCGGCGTCACTACCATTGAAGACGTAAAACAGCTGTACACTCTGAAAGACCGCGGACTTGCTGGAGCAATTACCGGCCGTGCCATCTACGAAGGTACCCTTAACCTTCCCGAAGCCTTTGACTGGCTGGCGCAACAAGAAGCGTAGCGTTGTCTGGTTTCAGAATGTTTGCATTACCCAAAGAGCTGCCTGACAGATAACTATCATGTCGAAACAAGCGCTTTTCTGTAAAACTACAATTCTGAACATCCTCAAAAAACGCGAACCGCTGTTCAGCGGCTGGCGTATCCAGGACTTCATCGGATCAGGGGTTTCCGGATGCGTGTTTAAAATGGAACGCGTGGACTTGGGACAAACCTTTCATGCCGCTCTGAAGGTCATTCCGCTCTCCAGACAACTCAATCGCCAGGGGCGTACCGTTGATTCGCTGCAGCAGTCTTTGGGACAGGAAGCCCGGGAAATCATCCACATGTATTCCCTGGGGACGCATCAAAATATCGTCGGGTGGTATAACCATGACGTACTCCACGTCCGGACCGAGGATTCCATCATTTCCCTGGTTGCGGTCATGCTGGAATTCCTGCCCAACACCTTGAGCGATTTGCTGCAGTCCGGCCCCCTTCCCTGGGAACAGGCCCTACAGATTACCATCGACTGTCTCAAGGGGCTGGAGCACGCGCACAGCAACAATATCATTCACCGCGACTTGAAACCCGGCAATATTTTCATAACCAAGGACGGTACGGCCAAACTCGGGGATTTCGGAGTTGCCAGAAAGATATCCGAGGCCAACCAGGCCGATACGCGCGTGGGCACTCCTTTATATATCGCGCCGGAAGTACTGAAAGACGACTTGAGCAATGGTTATGACCATCTGGTAGACGTCTACTCCATCGCGCTTGTGGCGTTTGAGATGCTGACCGGTTCGCTTCCCTTTGAAGACGAATGCCAGGGCAACAGATCCTGCATGGTCAATATGCGTATCTCCGGCGAACCTTTTACGTTCAGGCGGACGTTTCCTCCGGGCGTGACCAAAGCCGTAATGGGAGCCCTTGCTTACAAACCCTCGCAGCGATACGCCAGTGCGACGGAATTTCGTACGGCACTGGAGCACGTACTCGCGACCAACGGACGGGAAACGTTTCTGCCCAAGGACGCCAATAAACCGGAGCGTCCCTTTGACGCCAGTTCGCCAAAGGCAAACGGCAAGTTACCGGGTGCGGATGATGAATTGGATGACCAGGGGTTTCCACCCTCCTATGCGCGGAAAAACGGCCAGGCGCAGTCGGAACTGGCTGAAACGTTTATAGGTCAGCTCGAACCTGGTCCAATGCAAAAATTTCTGTCTTCCCCTTTCAACACAGCCTTACGCACCCCCCAAAGTATTATCTTACTGGCCCTGATTTCCTGTGGGGCGGCCTATTTTGCGCCATCCGCCTCGATGTTATTTAATCTGGCAATATTTGTCGGCTATTTACTGCTGCCTATATACCTGTTATTCATTTCAGGCAAAAGCAGTATCGTCGTTATCCTGGCGTTCGCACTTTCCATGGCGACCTACAATTTTTTGGACACCAATAACCTGGCAGCTATTTTTGATAATCTCCTCATTATTTTATTGTCAATATACTGCGCTTTTTATGCTGTCATTACATGGTTTAGAAAAAAAATCTGAAGAACTGGTCTGTACACAAGACACGTCGCTTTCCTTTTTCTGGCATACTTCCTGATTCTGTCTCTTTATTTCACTGCGTACAATAAACAGTTCCTAAGCTTTAATCGCTCCGATGCGTCATTTTTTCATCTACGTCGGCAGATCAGTCCAAGAGTATTTTGCCACAATCCATAAGAAAACTCACAGCCAGGTATAGCTGCGAATGTCGTGCTCAAGCAGAAATACGTTTCAGGAGGTGAGTACCTGGGGAAAAGTTACTCTTCAATAGGCGGCGAACTGTTTTCATCAGCCAAAGCAGCCGCATTGGATTGGATATGCGTAAAATAACGACAGTAATAGGCGTAGAGCAAAGCGGTCATGGGCAAGGCGATTATGAGTCCGAGCATGCCGAGCAACTTTCCCCAGACACTCAAAGAAAGCAAAATGATTGCCGGACTGAACCCTGTGATCTTCCCCATTATTTTGGGGGTAAGGTAGACATCCTGAATGAGCTGGACGACGACATAAATACCTCCGACGAGCCCCAAGTAGCCCCAGACATTGCCTCCCAACTCCAAGGCGTGGACTATGCCGAAAAAAAGCGCGACAGGTATGCTGATCAATTGCAGGTAGGGAACCATGTTCAGCAGCCCTATAAACAGCCCGAGCAATATCCCCATGGGCAGTCCAATCGTCCAGAAGCCCAGGGCGAATAAAATACCGACTATGCCTGCAACAATAGCCTGCCCTCGAAAATAACGATTCATACCGTAGCTGAAATCCAGAGCAAACTGGGCAATGGAGTCTCGCTGTCCGGGAGGAATGAGGTTTTTCCAACCCTTTTGAATCGTATTGAAATCAAACAATAAAAAAACCAGATACAGGACAATGGTAAAAATTCCGAACAGCCAGGCGATAAGGCTGGTGGTACCTGTTACGACCCCCCACACGCCAGGTATCACCTTACGCACGACATTCAAGGCAATCTGTTTTACATAGGATGACTTAAAATATTGTTGTATCTCAGGTTTTTGCAACTGTTCATGAATCCAGCTCCAAATGTCGTCCGGCAAGACCTGTTGCGCACGCGCGGCAAACTCGGAGTTGTTCACCAATTGAGATACAACACGGCCGGTATTGGAAACTTCATTCAAAATCATGGGTACGAGCAAGGACGTGACAAAGGCAGCAATGATAAAAACAGATATAAGCGTCAGTAGTACGGCTATGGTGTGGTTTTTAACCCATCTGGAAACAACTCCCACAAGAGGATTCAACAAATAGGCTAAAAGTAAAGCAACAGCAAAAGGCACGAGCACATCACTCAGATAGCCCATCAAGCGAACAATCCCCACAAAAATCGCTATGGCGACAATGGCGCGAACAACTTTATCAAACGTATAAGGGCGATTATCCATCATAACTTGCTCCATTCACCTAAACAGTTGTGGCAGTTATAAAAGAACAAAGAATAATACGTAGCTCATAAGAACTTGCAGAAAAAACTATGTATCTTTTTCTGCATAAATTATCTGCAATTCTCGTTTCAACCGCAACAACTCGTTAATTCTACTTTCATCATTTTCAGGCAATGCCAATAAGGCAATATCAATATATTGTTTAGCTTCATCATACTTCCCGGCATTAACCGCACCAATGGCAAATTCATATAAAATGTCAGGAGGTGTTTTAAAATTAAACGGATTATAGGCTTGCTGCAACACGTCATAGGCTTCTGTGAATCGCTTAAAACTGGCCAAAGCAACATAATAATTTTTTCCAAGGAGCTGCATGTCATGGTCTCCGCGTTTAGACATGGCCAGCTTAAAATATTCCACAGATTCTTGCTTTTTCAACATCAACAGCGCTTGAGCCTTTAAAATGAACCCTGCAGCCTGATCAGGAAACTCCCGAATCAGCTTGTCGGCCATTTCCAGCATTGGTTGCGGCAGTTGGAAAGCAAAGTAGGCATTTCCCAAAAGTACCTTTACCTTGAAGCCGGAGGCGTCAAAATCGGCTACCCGCTTAAGTTCTTTAATGAGTTTGCTTTTCTCCTCTGAGGTAGTGAACGCGTCCTCATCAACCTGCTGTGCGGCGATGGTATTCAGGTAAGACAACTCCGGAAAAGCCGACGGAACATCTCTGCGCAGATAGATAAACGCGAAATCATCAAAAAAAACAGGCCGAAAATTCTTCAACACTGCTGTATACTCTGGGGAAATGCCTGTTTCAAAGGGGACATGAAGAACCGACGGATGATACTTTTCAATATGATGCTCCAGCACAGCAGGAGTGCGAAAAACTCGCATTGCTTCAAAGGCATCAACATCATTGAATAAGGCCAGCTCCAAATCCATAAAAATTTTATGTTTTGGAAATAAAGACCAGGCAAAATAGCCTGCCTTATCCGGAGCCATCAACACCCTTTGATCTTTCGGCAATTCATATATGAATTTCGCTCCAGCCTGAGGAACATTCAAAAAAGACAAGGGATAGTGATCTGATCGATACAAAAAGTAACTAAAAACAGAAATAGGAACGAACACAACCAAAGCCATATTAACCATAAGCTTTTTTCTATTCTGAACTAAATCCATATTCCGTAAATAGACCAAAAATAAAGGCAACGTAAAAAAAATACACTCATACTGAAATCGGATGCTTGTCGTCATCAGATAGATGCCACCGCAAAAAATTACTACGCAACTTATCGTTATTTTTTTCTTGTACAAAGAAAAAATCAAAATAGAGAATGCGACCAGCACTAACAGTGATCTAGCGGCTTGAAGAAGTTCAGGCATAGGCCAGAAACTGAAAGAAAAAAATCTCCAGAAAGGTGTAGGACGCATTTCTATGATATAGTATGAAACAAAAGAAGCAGCATTCTCAAATGGGAGTGATATTAAATGATACCAATAAGGGGATAAAAGCAAAAACAGAGGAGATACCAGAACAAGAAAAAGCTTTTTTTTTGAAATTGGAATGGAGTTAGTATTCTTGTAACATAAATAATAATCCAATATATAACCACATAATACAAGTAACAATAATGGGTATGCAATTCCATGAAAGTTTGCTTCTATTACGAATACAATAGGCAACAACCAAAAAAATTTTCTTTTCTCAAAAATAAAGAGTAAGATAAGTATATTTATAAAAGTAAAAATATGAGGTCTTACCACAACACTCCGCGTCATCACACCTATAAAACACAAGATCGTGAGTAGAGCGGCCAGGATGCTATAAGGCCTGTTCTTTAAAACTATAAGATAGAGAAGCACTCCGATGGATACGTAAGCCAAAGACCTGAAAACAATTAATCCGACATACCCTGTGTGGATAAAAATTTGATAAGTAACAATCTGGAAAAACCAGGCATAATTAACCCAATGCCTTGTCGGTTCAATATAAGAAAAAAAACTTGTTGTTGGAATTTTTCCAGTTGCAAAAAACTCTCTCCCTTGATTCAGATGAAACCAAAGATCGCTATCGCCCAGATCCAGGGAAGTTAAACACAAAATGACAAATGCAATACAAAGACTGACAACAACTGAAATAGTTATCGTTTTTTCTGGAGAAGATTCAACTTTATTAAGCACACTTGAGCAGCATATATTATTCATTTGATTCATGATAATCTTCTTCAACGTTTACGTCCCATATTGCAGATTTATCCTTGCCTTTATCCATGTACACATCTACGGCAGTCATCGCGGAGAGCATTGAATGATCCATATTATTATAACGGTGCATCCCATTTCGTCCGATGCAATACAGATTTGGAATCTTGTTGAGAGACTCTTTTACATTATCAAAATGGTCGTAGCCATCCCAATACGCAGGATAGGCCTTGCGCACCCTCACCACTGTTCCCTTGATAAAGGCATCACGATTGCTCACAAGTCCCAGCTTTTGCAGTTCCGACAAACAAAATTCCAAAAACTGCGAATCGGATTGCACCCAGAGGGCATCTCCCTCATAGCTGAAGTATTCGAGTCCAAGCCAATGCAAGTTGGGATCCTTGACCATGTACGGGCTCCAGTTTTTGAAAAACTGAATACGACCAAGGCGGACATCGCGTTCCTGAACGTAAATCCAATTATCTTGAGGAGGTGCGATGGGCAACTCCCGTAACAGAACACCGGCGGTAATAAAATCCCGATAGGGCAATGTTGCCGCAGCTTCAGCTGCGGCAGAAGAAATACCCATGTCCAGCCCTGCCACAAGATCTTTCACAGGCATGGTGGAAAAGACCGCAGACGCAGGAAAATCCCTGACTTCACCGCTCTTGCCATGTTTCGCTCTGACGGCTCGGATTATCCCTCCATCCGAATGCAAGGAAACCGCGCGCCAGCCATGTTCAATTTTTACGCCCGATTCAACGAGAAGATCACGCGTACGCTCCCATAAGAGCCCGGGACCGTATTTGGGATAAAGAAAATAATTAATCAGACTCGTATTTACTGATTTTTGCTGAATATCCTGTTTTTTCGGCTGAAACGCCTGCAGCAAAGCCTGCAGCAAAGAAAGTCCCTTGATGCGTTGTCTGCCCCAGGAAGGGTCAATCTCGGTGCATTTCCGGCCCCAGACCTTTTCCGTATAATCCTTAAAAAAAGTAGCATAGAGTACCGTACCGAAATGATTGACCAGATAGTCTTCCAGATGTTTTTCGGGCCTGCGGGGAAAGAGTTTCGCCCACAGCGCGGTCAGGGCAATCTGCATCGAACGGCTCAACCCCAGATTGGCAAATAATCGCAAATTGGGACGCAAAGGATAATCATAAAATTGACGCTCAAAGATGATGCTTGATTTCCGGCTGCGGACCAGCATCACCAGATCTTCAAGTTCGGGATCCGGACCTTCCGGCGCGAGCGGCATGCTTCGCCCCAGCAATTTATCATCAGAAGCGGGAAACCCGGCCATGGGAATGATTTGGTTCCACCAATCCAGAACCCGCGAGGATTTGGAAAAAAAACGATGCCCGCCAATATCCATCCGCCATCCTTGAAAATTGATCGTTTTGGATATGCCGCCGACCTGTTCGTCTTCTTCCAGAATAAGCACATTCCCGGCTCCACGGCTTTGCAGCTCATACGCCGCGGTCAAACCTGCCGGGCCCGCACCTATGATCACTATCTGTTCATTAGAGTTCAAAACACAGTCCTTTATCGTGCATACTTTTCAAGGGGCTCCGAAAACGATTTCGAATGACCTTAATGACGGTTCTCCCCAGTCCATTGTTTTCCTTGGTATCCTAAACCTGCCTGGTCCGCCAGCCTCATTGCAAAAGACTGCCGTTTGCAAGCGACAGAAACTGGAAAGCCGACTGGACTATACCAAGGGTTGCCCCGGCAGCAACGGTGGTACGGGACATTCCAGGCGAACCGCAATGACGCGCAGCAATTCGCCTTCTGCGATGCTTACTTCGTTGTTTTCGCAAATACACACAACACAGGCGGCCATCAGGCGTTGCTTGGTTCTTGGCTTAAGAGCAATGAGTTTTTCAAGGGCAACATCGACATTTTTCAGAGAAAATTGTTTTCCCCGGAACTCCGCGGGCGAGAGACGCAGCAATTCCGCACCACGGGCGAACATCCGCCTGCTCATACTGCTGTCGCGTTCGCCAACGGTTGCCAATGCCTCGAGAAGCGTGACGCAATGAGCTTTCAATAGCTGCAATGATTGCTCTTGCACGTCCTTCTCTCTGCTTTCACTATATCTGGGGTCAAACTGATAGCGGAAAATATTCCATACAACCCACTCGAACAAACCCATTTTGTTGTCCGTACGAATCAACGCCCGTACGTTTTCGCGAAACAAAGCGTACGCCATTGCATCCAAAGATTTGAGTTGCGCAAGGGCCAGATCCAAAAGGGGCAACCGCATGTACGCGCCCGCCTGCTCCACTAACGGCGCGAGGCGCTGAATCAGGTCAAAAGTCCGTACATCACTCCGTTCTGAAAGCACTGTCATGCATGCCTGCTGATCCTGCCCCGGTTCGTTGAGCAACAATGCGTACACTACTGCCGGCGCCGTTGGGGCTACACGCGCCGCCTGAAATACCTCCTTTGGAGCGGAGGCCAACATCTGATGTTTGTACGAGGCATGGGACCGGTCCAGAGAATCCGTTAGTTTCTTGCTTGCGGCCGCGGAAAGCGTCCCTGCTGTTATCTCAGGTTCGGCCAGAAATGAAATTCCCGTAAATTCTTCAGCAGCTCTTTTTTTAATCTGTTCGCGCAGAATCCAGCTTATTTCCTCAAAGTTGCCGGTCCAGTCAGGATCGATACGCAGAATGCGATCGGCAAGGGGCGGATGGGTGGCAAGCAACTGCCTGAATAAGGGAATAATACCCTGTCCGAAAAACATATGGCTGGCCAGCATTGCGTTGGGAGTCTGCAGTTCCGCACCATAGGCGGATCCGCCGATTTTTTTCAAAGCTCCGGCCAGTCCGCTGGGATTTCGGGTAAACTCCACTGCGGACGCATCAGCAAGATACTCACGCTGACGGCAGACTGAAGCTTTGATAACATCTCCAAAAAATGTTCCCAAATATCCGATAGTCATCAATATCGCCCCGACAATCAACCCCGGAACAAAAACACTGCTGTCTTCTCCATGGGAAGAACTCACCCGTTCCTTGTCTGCGGCAACGTAGAAAATCCATTTACCGGTATGCCCGATAAGAGTAATTCCATGCATCCAGCCAATAAGCTTGAAATTCAACCGCATGTCACCGTTTAAAATGTGACTGAACTCATGCCCGACAAGTCCCTGCAGTTCGTCGCGGTCCAGATTTTCCAGACTGCCTCTGGTGACTCCGAGAACCGCATAATGCGGTTCAAGACCTGCTGCAAAGGCATTGATACCCGACTCATGTTGCAGAATGTAGACAAGCGGAACGGCTATCCCGGATGCTATGGCCATCTCATCCACCACATCGAGCAATCTCCGTTCAAGCGCCGACTCTGTTCCGGATTGAACCAGACTGCCGCCCAACATCTCGGCAATGGCCGGTCCTCCCCCCTTGCGAAGCTGCACCATCCGCCAGCGCGAACACAACAAAATAAAAAGCAGAATGCATCCGGCAAGCACGGCCAGAAAAAGACCCGGATAACGGATCACCCAGGCATCCCAACTGCCGGGTATAAAGGCCATAACCAGATACGTGAGCCCGGCGATTGCAAGACAGAGTATGCCTGTTATTCCCAGCAGGCCGAGAATAAAATAAAAGATGAGACTGCCTGTAATCCTGCGCGCTTTGTCCTGGTCTTCAAAAAAATCTACGGACATACGTATGACCCTGGTTATTTTACGGTTCAGAGAGAAACTTGCGGCGACGATCGGAAAATCTTGTCATCAAATTCCAGTAACCCGGCTCTGTAAAAGGAAAAAATCCCGGCAAGAATGTTCACGGGAAAGGACTCACTGTAGGTATTATACCTGGCGACCGCGTCATTATAATGCTGGCGCGCAAAAGCGATTCTGTTCTCCGTGGAGCGCAGCTCTTCCATCAGGTCCGAAGTATTCAGCACCGCTTTCAACTCCGGATACACTTCCACTTTTCCAAGCAAGGATGTCAGGCTGCGCGTTATGTGCAGCTCCGCCCCTGAAACGCTCTGCAGCGCTTCGAGATCTGCAGGAGAATACGCGGCTCGCAGCGCGTTGAAGGCGGCTTCGCGCGCTTTTGTCAAGGCTTCCAGGGTTTCGCGCTCATGCCGCATGTAGCCGGCAACCGCTTCCACAAGGCCGGGGATCAAATCATGCCGGCGTTTGAGCTGCACATCTATCTGTGAAAAAGCGGTGAGATGGCGTTGCCTGAGTAAAACCAAGCGGTTGTATGCAACAATGCCATAGGAAAGAAGCAAAAATAACAACACAGCCAGACAATAAAGAATATATGTAGTGGTCATGCACTATCCCGTCTTCAGCTACAAATCCAAAGCATCGCTGCAACCTCCGATTGCCGTACTTATGACATCCGCCTCTATGCTCTCTTACCTGATGACTGCAGCATAGCACACTTTTCAAAGAGAAAAATAGCAGATTACCTCCCATCGGAATGTGATACTCCGAAGTTTCTGCACGTACATCCCACGCATGTATAGCTCTTCCCTTTCCTGTATGTCGAGATTCGATTTCACCGTACTGATTTATGTCGGTAAAACTCAGAATCAGGCCGCCATAGTCAAGAAATAGCGTCCGCACGGGCTCAAAAAATCACTTACGCCCTGAAGTTTTCTTCAGGGCTTATTACAACAACATCCGGCAGCAGACTACAGGGCCATAATTACTGATAGCAATTGCCAAAAATCTGTGCTATGGTTTGAGAGAATGTTTAGAAAATCTTTTTCCACCGCAAAAGGGCGCTCAATGATTGAAAAACGGCCAGCTTGGCGCTATTAGAGACCCATGGCGTCACAAAAAATACTTTTCATAGCTCCTCCTCAGGCCGTCACCTCTTTTTTTCCTGCCCTCAAGGAAGATGGATACGATGCCGGCATCGCGGAAAACCTGACCGGAGCCCTCAGCTTTATCAAAAAATCGTCTCCGGAACTGATTTTTTCCAGACCGAGCATGCCAGGATATCGTGTTGAGGAACTCTTGTCCGAGAGTTCACGGAATCCTGACTTTCCTCCGGTAGTCATCATTACCACCCAGGGTTCAGCCCAGGAGGCCCAGAAATATCTCGAATCAGGCGCCAAAGACTACTGGCTCGAACCTTTGAACTGGGAAAAAATCGTCGCTGCGCTTCCTGCCCCTTCTACGAAACAGACTGCCGCCGTCAAACAAGGCATCGATGATATTTCGCGGCAGATCATCGGAAAACATCCGGCCATAGCGCGGGTTCTGGCACTGGCCAAACAGGTTGCCCGTTCCAAGGCCACCGTATTGATTTCGGGTGATTCCGGCACAGGTAAGGAAATGATCGCCCGCTTTCTCCACATGAACAGCGACAGGGCGGAGAAACCTTTCATCGCAGTCAATTGCGCGGCCCTGCCCGAACATCTGCTGGAAAGCGAACTGTTCGGCCACGAAAAAGGCGCTTTTACTGGCGCCATCAACCGCAAGCCGGGCAAATTCGAACTCGCGGACAAGGGCACCATACTCCTGGATGAAATCTCGGAGATGGATCTCGGACTTCAGGCCAAATTGCTGCGCGTCCTGCAGGAAAGCGAACTGGATCGCGTTGGCGGCGTGGAAAGCATCAAAGTGGACGTCCGTGTTCTGGCCACCACCAACCGCGCGCTTCAGGAGTGGGTGGAATCCGGAAAATTTCGCCAGGATCTTTTTTTCCGGCTCAATGTCATTCCCCTCAAGCTTCCTGCTCTCAGGGAGCGTGGAGATGACGTGCTTGTCCTGGCCAAGTTCTTTGTGGACAAATTTCGCAGTCAGTACGGCATTCCAACCCTTTCCATCTCCTCCGACGCGGTGGAATGGCTCAAGGCCTATGACTGGCCCGGCAATGTCCGGGAGTTGCAAAACCTCATGGAGCGTGCCGTGCTGCTCGCCGGCAACGGCCCCATCAGCAAAAGCCACTTTCTGCTGGATGACGAATTCTGGCCTCAGGATGAAGACCTGCTGCCGGAAATCGAAGATGCGGGAGACATCCCCCACCCGCTCAAGGGGGAATCCCTGGAAAATATCCTCGGCGGAGGCATCATGCCTCTGCAGGAAATGGAGCGCATCATGATCATGCGCGGTCTGGAACATACGTCGGGCAACCGCACCCAGGCCGCCGACCTTTTAGGCATATCAGTAAGAACCTTACGTAACAAACTCAACGAATACCGCAGCCAGGGCCTCGACATTCCTTAACCGCCCGCCCGGCTGCCAATCCCACAGCCTTTTGGCTGCCTCAGGAGTACTCCATCATGTCTCTTCTTTCCTCTGAAGTAGAATCCTACCTTCAAAGTCAGTCTTGGATTCGGAAAATGTTCGAAGCCGGAGCCAAAATGAAAGCCGAATTCGGCGAAGACAAAGTCTGTGACTTCAGTCTCGGCAATCCGGATCTCCCTCCCCCGCTGGAAGTCAAAAAGGCCATTCAGCGTTTCGCAGAAACCGCAGACCAGCCCCTGGCAGTCGGTTACATGCCCAATGCGGGCTACCCGTGGTTCCGCGAAAAACTGGCCGCAACGGTCAGCAAAATCCAGGAAGTCCCTCTCAAAGGTGAAGACGTTGTCATCACCTGCGGCGCTGCCGGCGGATTGAACGCTCTGTTCCGGGCCATTCTCAATCCCGGGGACGAAATCCTCGGCGTTGCTCCTTTTTTTGTTGAGTACATATTCTATACGCAGAACTATGACGGCATTTTCAAGTCCGTCCCCTGCACGCCGCCTGAGTTCACCATCGATTTCGAGGCGTTTGAAAAAGCCATCAACCCAAAGACCAGGGGCGTACTGCTGAACTCGCCCAACAACCCCAGCGGACATGTTTATCCCAAGGCGGAACTCGAGCAGCTCGCCGCCATTCTGACCCGGAAAAGTGAAGAGTTCGGCCGCCCCATATTGATGATCATGGACGAACCGTACCGGTTTCTGTCCTTTGACGGCGTTGAAGTGCCTGCCGTGCTTCCGCTTTACCCATACACTGTGGTCATCAATTCCTTTTCCAAGAACCTTTCCCTGGCTGGCGCGCGTATCGGATACGTGGTGGTCAATCCGGAGATGCCCGATAAAGGCACGCTGATTGCCGGTATCACTCTGGCAAACCGTATTCTGGGCTATGTCAACGCCCCGGCCATAGGCCAGCACATCGCTGCGGACGCTCTGGAAGCAAAAGTGGACACATCAATCTATGACGCACGCCGCAAAGCCATGGCCGACTGCCTTGATAGCGCGGGGTACACCTACGCCATGCCCAAGGGAGGCTTCTACTTTTTCCCCGAAGCTCCCGGCGGAGACGATGTCGCTTTTGTAGCCAAGCTGCAGGAAGAACGTATTCTTGCCGTACCCGGCAGCGGATTCGGTTTTCCCGGCTACTTCCGCTTGGCTTTTTGTGTAGATGAAGCCATCATCCGCCGCGCCAAAGAAGGATTTGCCACGGCTTTCAAAAAATAAGAATCATCCTTCTGGGGATCGTTACTGTTACGGTCCCCAGCTTTCAGGAATCCTGCACTGCAAGCTTTTCAGATCTCCGGCTTTTCACGAAAAAGTAGTAATTCATGACAGTAAGCCATTGCCTTCCCTCATTGACTTTGATAGATCCTACAGTTATCGTAATTAATTAAACAATTGTTATCTTTATTATATATAGCATACCAGAATCAGGCGGGGCTGAAAGTTCCCTGCTGCAGAACTCGCGTTGCGCATACTGGTCGCGGAATAAATACCCCCGAAAACTGCTTGCTATTTACAGCAAATAGCATGAAAAAATGAACGGGGCTTGAGGCTCTATTATCATGGTTTTATTACCGACCTGATTGAGCCTTGGATGGCATATTTTTTGGAACAGAAGATACAAATGAACGTACCTTCTATGAGCTATATACTGTTGGGACGTAAGGGCTGTTGAACCGTCCAAGGTGATAGGAAATGTCCAGCGAACTCTCTCCTGAAACCATTGTTTCTCGTTTTCAAGCCTTGCTGAGTTCTTTTGATTACCAGGAAGAACTCGACATACTTGGTATCGGAAAATACAGTTTCAATAAAAAAAAGAAACTCATCATCGAAATCAAGTCGCTTTATGTCGCTCTGTGGAAAATCGCCTTGGAAAAATCGTTCCCGGACAACTGGAACACCTATTTCAAACTCTTCCTCGAAGAAATCGGCAGCCATCTCAAATGCAACGCGCAAACAACACAGTTTATAGTCCGGCGTATTGACGTGTACGATACGCTGCTGGCTCCGAAAAAGGAAAATAACTTTTCCGAGGTGGCACGCCAGCTCGTCTCCACCTACATCAAGAAAAAAGAAGACTTGGAATCGCCAATTCTCAAATTCTCCCTCAAGATACGCCAGGTCTATACGCTGATCTTTAACAGACTGATTTAACTACATTCTTTCTTGGAAAAGCCACGGCGTTCGCAGCAGGCTCGGACGCTACAGCTCCTTTTTGTCCCAGCCACACGGAAAAACTCCATGCAAGCACTCGTTTATTACCACTCTCCCGTGCGTTATCTGGCGTGCAAGTTTTTGAGCCGGATGGCACGGCGCCGGTTCTTCCCGAAAATCGCCCCGTTGCAGTTGCGCGATGTGCCCGAGCCCAAGGCCGAAGGTTCGTGGGTGCTGCTCAACAACAAAATGTGCGGAATATGCGGTTCGGATCTTAACCTGCTTCGTGGTCTGGAATCGTTTCTGCTCGAACCCTATGCCTCGTTTCCGGCTGTTCTCGGCCACGAGGTTCTGGCCGAGGTGGCGGAAGCCGCTCCGGAAACAGGTTTTGTCCCCGGCGAGCGGGTGGTTGTAGAGCCTGTTCTCAGCTGTGCGCAACGCGGCCTGGCTCCTTGCAACTCCTGCGCTCGCGGCGAATACAACCTGTGCGAAAATTTCACCCGAGGCGACCTGACGCCGGGAATGGTTCTGGGCTATAACCAAAGCGTAGGCGGCGGCATGGCCAGAATGATGCGCGCACCGTCTTCCCGTCTGCTGCGCGTGCCCGAGGGGATGAGCGATGAAACCGCCGTGCTCACGGATTCGGTGGCTTCTGCTCTGCAGCCCTGTCTGGACAATTTTCCGCCGGACAATGCCAAAGTCATCATCTACGGCGCCGGTGTCATTGCCCAGCACCTGTTGCGCTGTCTGCGCTCTTTGGGCTGCGGCGCTGAAATATTTATGGTGGCCCGCCATCCGTTCCAGAGCCTGCTGGCAAAACGCGGCGGAGCCGACACCATCCTGCGTTCGCCCAGTCGCAAGGAGTTTGCCGAAGCCCTGGGAGCCAGCTTTCTGCGTACCACCCTGGGAGGCGGCAATATCGAAGGCGGAGCGGATTATTTTTTCGACTGTGTGGGCGGTTCGCGCTCCATGCAGGAAGGGTTGCTGGCCCTGCGCGCCCGCGGCATCTATATTATGGTCGGCACCGCTGCTTCTATACAAAAAGTCGATATTTCAAGTCTCTGGGCAAGACAGTTGACCATGACGGGAACAGCCATGTATGGCCGCGCGCAGTTTAGAGGACAAACGGTGAATACCTACGAACTCGCCATCGATCTGCTGGCAGGCGGCAATTACGATACGCAGGGTTTGCTAACCCACACCTTTGCTCTTGAGGACTGGGAAAAAGCTTTCGAAACGGTTTTCGACAAGAAAAAGAACCAAAGCGTTAAAGTGGCCTTTGACCACCGCGGTTCAACCGGCAGGCTATAAAACTGAGTGACGGAACATGGACTTTCGCATCAGACCGTTTCAGGATCGCGACGCCCCCGCGGTTGTCGAAATTCTGACACGTAACGGACAATACGATTTTCCCGAAATAGAGGGGCCGGAGGCCATGGCAAGGGTGGCCCGTTGCCCGGCTGCAGTGTTCCTGGTAGCATGCCGCGAAACGAACAACTCACCCGTGGGTATGATCAAGGCCGTTTACGACGGTTCACGAGCCTTGATTCACCTGTTGTCCGTGCATCCTGATGCGCAAAACTGCGGTGTGGGCAAAGCGCTGGTCCATGAGGTTCTCAAAGAGCTTGCCAGACGCGGCGCTCCGACCTGCAGTGTCCTCACCACGGACGCAGTCCAGTCCTATTGGGAAAACAAGGACTTTCAGCGCCTTCCGGCGTTTCTGATGCTGCGTACGCAGCCGCTGCCCAAAGACTGAGCTACAGCGCACCGGCGATCTCGGCCTGCGAACCAAACATGGCGCACATTATGGCTACTCCTCTGCGCTGGGCTTCATCCGGGCTTTTATACCCGCCGGCAATAAAACTTTTCCCCATGAAGGAAACACGTACGTGAAAACGCAAATGCTCGTCGGGAAATACATCGAGCTTTACAAACTTTTCTTTCAGAGCCTGAACAGTGCCTAACATGATTCTCGCCTCCTGTTTGATCGGCATACGATTTGTGCCTTTTACTACTCATATACAAATTTGATGCCAAATTCTTCTAAACAGCACAAAACGCCTTGCAACAAGCAGCGGGAATGTACATTGAACACGAACAGACACGCTTACCAGCTCATAACTGCATAAAAAGTTGACACAGTGTATGCAAACTATCCACACATATCAGTCCCCTGACGCAAAGATGCCCCGCATCGCTTTGAACGCTCTCAGACTCAGCCTGAACGGTAAAAGCATCCTCAAAGACTTCAACTGGGATCTGACCCCCGGCCAGCATTGGGGACTGCTGGGCGCAAACGGCTCAGGCAAAAGCACCTTTCTGAAACTGCTTCGCGGCGATCTCTGGCCGGACCAGAACAACGGCGGATCCAGGCTTTACAATTACGGAGGCACCGCCCATCCGGACCCCGCCGGCATCCGGCAGCGTTTCGGACTGGTATCCGCCGAAGTGCAGGAACGCTATACGCACAACAACTGGAATCCTCCGGCCCTGGATGTGGTGCTTTCGGGTTTTTTCGACGCGTACCTGCTCTATCAGCCGGCCACTCCTGCACAGCTCCGGCGCGCGCAGGAACTGCTGGCCCTGTTGAACGCGTCAAACCTGTCCGAACGCAGATTTCTGACCCTTTCGCAGGGACAGGCCCGTAAAGTTCTTCTGGCCCGGGCTCTGGCTCCTCTGGAAAACACACCTGCGGTGCTCATGCTGGATGAGGCCAGCGAGGGGCTGGATACCGACTCCCGCAGCAGCTTTTTTCAGAGTCTCAATGAATTGTTTCAACCGGAATCCGCCAATATTGTGGGCGACGTCCAACTGATCTTTGCCACGCACCGGCTGGAGGAACTGCAACTGCTGTCCTCGGTCCTTACCCATGCGCTTCTTTTGAAAAACGGCCGGATTCTGGTTCAGGGCTATTTTCCGGACTGTATCACGAGCGAATTGTTGCGCGAAGTGTACGAACCGAACCTGCCCATGCGCCATGCCGAGAGCCTCCCCGCCCTGCGCCATGACGCTCCGGAGGCCTTACCGAAGGCTCCGCTCCTGGAAATTCAAGACGCAGAATACCGCCTCAAGAGCAAGACTCTCCTCAAGGTGGACCAATGGAGCCTGCTTCCCGGACAGCACTGGGCGGTATTCGGCACCAACGGCGCGGGCAAGAGTACCTTTCTGCGTCTGGTATACGGCGATATTCCGGCCTATTTTTCCTTTGATAAACCGGCCCGCATCGTCCGCTTCGGACAAAAGGAAAACGACCCCGAGGCCATCCCGCTGCTCACTCTGCGCCAGCGTATGGGCTTTGTCTCTCCCGAGCTGCAGTCCAGCCTGGGCTATGACATGAGTGCGCTCGAACTGGCCTGTTCGGGTATGCATGCCGCCCTGGGCGCGCATGTGACCGTTGACCTGCAGGAACAAAAGCGGGCCATGGCCTGGCTGGATTTTTTCGGACTCGCCGATGTGGCCTCGCAAGCAGCGTCCACCCTGTCCAACGGGCAGCTCCGGCGCGTTCTCCTGGCGCGCGCTCTGACCGGGACGGATTCAGTCGAAGGCCCGTATGTCCTGCTGTTGGACGAGCCTTTTTCCGGGCTGGATCCCCATACGCGCCGGCTGTTTTTTGACGCCCTGCGCGCGTTGCCGGAACGCGGAATCAGCCTTGTCTGCGCCTTGCACCGCCGTGACGAACTCATCCCGGAAATAACCCACGGCCTGCTTTTGGAAAACGGTCGGATTACTGCCCAGGGACTCCTGCCAGACATACTCAAGGCCTACGACCTATGATGCTGCGTCCGGGCGTTCCCTTCCAGGGGCTGATCCAGGCGGCCGGAGCGCACGACCTGGCCGAAGCCGAAGCCATTCATGCCGCCGGGGTCCATTGCCTCGGGCTTCCTCTGCGCCTGCCCGTGCATAAGCCTGACCTGACCGAAGAGGAAGCAGCCACGCTCATTGCCGCGCTGCCCGAGACTCTCCAAGCGGTCTGCATCACCTATGAAACAGACCTTCAGGCGCTCACAACCCTCTGCTCACGTCTCGGCTGTACGGCTGTCCAGTTTCATGCCGACCCGCCTCCCGAACAGGGGGCGGCGCTGCTTTCCGAACTCAAGGCCGCCCTGCCGGGGCTCTACATCATCAAAAGTCTGATAGTTCGCAATAATCCCCAGATTCTCGAACAGCTGCTGCATACGGCCGGTATCTACGCTCAGGCCGCGGACGCATTCATCACCGACAGTTTCGACCCGGCCACGGGCGCCAGCGGGGCCACCGGCAAGACGCACCCGTGGGCAATCAGCCGTGCGCTCGTCCAAACTCTGGACAAGCCCCTGATACTGGCAGGCGGCCTGCGTCCGGACAATGTCCGCCAGGCCATTCTGGAAGTCCGCCCCGCCGGAGTGGATGCCCATACGGGCCTGGAAGGGCCGGACGGCCGCAAAGACCCTGCTCTGCTCAAATCTTTTGTCCGCGAAGCCAAAAACGGATTCGCGGCGCTGTGATAGAAAAAAGGCGCATGCCGCAAGGGCATACGCCTTCATCTTTCTATTGAAATACTTCCCCGATCAGCAAACTGGGGAATTCTCAAGGATCTCATCTAAAAGGCTCCTCGAGTGATTGACGGATCAACTGTTTACTACAGCTTGGCCTGCAGAATCTCGCCGATGGCGTCGATGAATTCTTCCGTATTCAGGTGACCGCTGGGCTTGGGATCAGCGATCCGGGCCATGTCGCCGGTCATCTTGCCGGTTTCAATGGCCTCGATTGAAGCCTCTTCCAGCTTTTCCGCAAAACGGATGACATCGGGCGTGTTGTCCAGCTCGCCGCGTTTCTTCAACGCGCCTGTCCAGGCGAAAATCAGCGCCATGGAGTTGGTGGAGGTTACTTCGCCCTTGAGGTGCTTGTAGTAATGGCGCTGCACGGTGCCGTGGGCGGCTTCGAATTCATAGTAGCCGTCGGGAGAAACCAGCACGGAAGTCATCATGGCCAGGCTGCCGAAAGCCGAAGCCACCATGTCGGACATCACGTCGCCGTCGTAGTTCTTGCAGCACCACAAAAAGCCGCCTTCGCTTTTCATGACCCGGGCAACGGCGTCGTCGATCAGGGTATAGAAATATTCAATGCCGGCGGCTTCGAATTTTTCCTTAAAGCCCTTTTCGAACTCCTCCTGAAAAATCACACGGAACTGCGCGTCATAGCTTTTGGAGATGGTATCCTTGGTGCTGAACCAGCAATCCATCTTGCTGTCCAGCGCGTAGGTGAAGCAGGCCTTGGCAAAACTGCGGATGGATTTATCAGTGTTGTGAATGCCCTGGGCGATACCGGGTCCGTCGTAGGTGTGGATGGTGTCTCTCCAGGTTTCCTTGCCGTCCGCATCCGTGTAAACCAGATCCATCTTGCCCGGACCGGGGACACGGTACTCAAGGTTCTTGTAGACGTCGCCATAGGCATGACGGCCGACAACAATGGGTTTGCACCACGTACGTACGGCCGGTTTGACGTTCTTCACAACGATGGGCGCGCGGAACACCGTGCCGTCGAGCATGGCGCGAATGGTGCCGTTGGGGCTTTTCCACTGCTTCTTCAGGTCGTATTCGGAAATACGGCCGGCATCCGGAGTAATGGTGGCGCATTTGACGCCCACTTTATATTTTTTGATGGCATTGGCAGCGTCTACGGTAACCTTATCGTCCGTATCGTCACGGTTTTTAACGTGCAGGTCGTAGTACTCGAGCTTGATGTCCAGATAAGGCAACAGAAGCTTGTCTTTAAGCATCTTCCACATAATACGGGTCATTTCGTCGCCGTCGATTTCCACCAACGGCGTCGTTACTTGTATTTTGGCCATACCTTCTTCTCCTTATGGTCAACGTAAAAAAATTGCTTGCAATTGTACGGAGGCTGAAACGGATCAGAAAGGGTCTGGTTGCATACGGCATTCCAAAAGTCAAGATGTCGAGAGAAGCATAACAGTGTTTTGGAAAAAGAACCCAATCCTTTCTGTAGCGATCAGTATAACTCTTTTCATTTGGAATACAAGAAGACTCCGTATTTAATGAGGCAAAACAACGGCTCCCGATTTGGATTCCTTCTGGACGTCGCCCCGCCTCCGGCGTACAGAGTTCCCCATGCAAGCACTTCAAGCCACCATGCCCATCGGCGTATTCGACTCCGGCGTCGGGGGATTGACCGTACTCAAGGCCCTGCACGAACTGCTCCCCCAGGAGGACTACATCTATCTGGGAGACACGGCCCGGCTGCCCTATGGAACCAAAAGCCGGGATTCCATCATACGCTACGCGCTACAGAGTTCGCGCCACCTGACCAGCCAGGGAATCAAACTGCTGGTGGTTGCCTGTAATACGGCTTCCGCCTCGGCTTTGCCGGCCCTGGAAGCAGCCTATCCGGGCGTGCCCGTGGTGGGAGTCATCAAGCCGGGCGCACGGGCCGGATGCGCGTTGAACACCACCGGCCGGCTGGCGGTCATCGCCACGGAAAGCACCGTACAGGGCGGCGCCTACCAGCAGGCCATCCTCGAACTTTGCCCGAAAATGCGCGTCGAAGCTCAAGCCTGCTCACTGTTCGTGGCTCTGGCCGAAGAAGGCTGGACCCAGGGGCCGCTGGTGGAACAGATTGCGGCAAAATACCTGTCCCCCCTTTTCCAACGTTTCGGAGACCATCTTCCGGACGCGCTTGTCCTTGGATGCACCCATTTTCCTGTCCTGGCCCAGGCCATCGCGGCTGTCGCGGGGCCCAAGGTGGAAGTCATAGACTCCGCCTATACCACGGCGCTTGAGGTCCGCAATCTGCTGCGGGAAACGGGTTTGCTGCATTCTCGAGAAAATGGAGAAAACGGCAGCTGTCGTTTTTTCGCCACGGACGGCCCCGAACGTTTTGCCAGAGTCGGCTCCATTTTCCTGGGCCATCCGCTCAGCCCTGCGGACGTGCAGATTGTTGATCTTTGACAAACATGAAATCCGGCAGCTTATCTGAATCTTTCCAATACGCTCCCTGGTTGTTTATTATCTTCACAAAGTAACGCAGGTTGACACGCGGACGCCACAGGTCTATCCAATGAACCGTTGTTTTTTAGGAAAAACACTCCAACTTCCTCTCAAGAGGTTTGCATGCGTTTTTTCAACCATCTGTTTTTGTTGGTTACTCTTCTTGTTATTCTCATCGGAGGCTGTGCGGATGGTCCGCAGGCTTCCCTGCAGCAATCCCCGATAGATCAGGCATCTGGTCCCGCTGTACGCCAAAAAATAGCAAAAGATCCGCACGAGAAAGCCGCCGAACGGTACGCCAAAGCCGCTGAACGCAAAGAAAAGCGCATCTCAGAAGGCAACTTCGCCACTTCGAAACTGGCCGAACTGCCGCTGGCTTCTTCTCCTGCCGCCAAAGAACTGCAAAGCAAAATAACCAAAATACTCGACAACAAGAATTTTTCCAAAAGTCAGATAGGCGTGTACATTGCTTCGCCGCAAACCGGCCAGACTCTTTATATGCGCGACGCGCACACACCGCTGATTCCGGCTTCCAACATGAAGCTGTTTTCAACTGCGGCCGTTCTCGAAGCCTACGGACCGGATTATCGTTTTGAAACAAAACTGCTGACAAACGGAAGTATCACACCGGACGGGCTCAACGGCGACCTTATCGTCCTGGGCAGCGGCGACCCTTCTTTGTCGCGCCGCTTCCTGCGGCATGATCCGCGCCTTGTGTTCCGGGAATGGGCCGATGGGCTGAAAAAGAAGGGAATAAAAGTCATTTACGGCAGTCTTGTTGGCGACGCCTCGCTCCTGAGCCTGCACGGGCAGTATCCGGGCTGGCTCGAATCCGACAGGTCGCTCTGGTACGCGGCCAAAACCAGTACCCTGGTTTTCAACGACAACTGCGTCAATATTACTGTCCAACGGACCAAGAACGGTCTGGAAACCCTGCTGGAACCCGATACGGGATTGATCACCGTGGACAATTCGGCCACCGCCTCTTCCAAAGGACGCGTCCGGGTTCCTCTGGCCATTGAAAGCGTTCCCAATGAGAATTCCATCCAGGTCACGGGCGAACTTCCACGTAGCGCAAAACATAGAACCCGTACAGTGACCGTACCCGATCCGGACACGTTCTTCATGAGCGCGCTGTCCAAGACCTTTCTGCAGGACGGCATCAGCGTGGAAGGAGAAGTGCGCGTTGAGCACAATCCGCAATATCTTGAAAAACAGCCCCATATCCAGGAACTCCACGTCCACCGCTCTCCCGCTCTGGCGGATCTGGTAGAATACACCAATAAAAAGAGCCTCAATCTTTACGCGGAACAGTTTCTGAAAAAAGTGGGCGCGCGTTTTCACGAAGTCGGTTCACGCGAGACCGGCGTCATGTCCGTGAATTCCTGGCTCAATTCCATGGGCGTCCCCGCCAGCGAACATGACATTCAGGATGGATCGGGCCTTTCCTTATATAATAAGGTCTCGCCGTTCGCCTTCGGCATGCTGCTGCGGCACATCAGCCAGCAGGACTATTTCAAGTACCTGCGCGAGTCCTTGCCTGTCGCGGGAATGGACGGTACCCTGCGCCACCGTATGCGCGAAACACCCGCCTACGACAATGTGCATGCAAAAACCGGCTATATGAAAAAGGTCTGCGCGCTTTCCGGCTATGTTACCGATGCGGATAACAACACTTTGATTTTTTCCATTATCGCCAACACGCACCGCAACATGCCCGGCCTGGTAAAAAAAGCGCAGGATGAAATCTGCGCCCTGCTTGCGGCGTATTCGGAGGCGGCCAAACCCCAAAAAGCAACAGAGCCGGCAAAAAAGACTAAAAAAGAGACAAAAAAGAAAGCCAAAAAATAAACCGATGCGGCTCGCCTGAAGGTTCAGGCAAGAGTGCGGCTTGTTTGCGCGCTAGATAATAGTTCTTCCCTTGTCTTGTTCAGGAGGTTTTCATGGAATTGTCGCGTACGACAAAAATCAGCAAGCTGCTCGACGCATACCCGTTCATCAAAGACTACCTCCTGCAAAAATCCCCCAAGTTTTCCAAGCTGGCCAATCCGGTCCTGCGCAAGACCCTGTTCCGGACGGCCAGTATATCTCAAGTGGCCGCCATGGGCGGTATTGACGAAAAAACGTTGCTCACCGAGCTGGCCGGTTTGATTTTCAAAAAAAGCTCCGATTCGGTCACTTTGGTAAACCTCAATATTCCAAAGAAAAAATCCGGCGGTTCCACCCGAGAGGATAAGATCGCCGCCATCAAACATATCGTCGTCAGGCTGCGTGAGGGCGAACATCTGGACAATGTCCGGGCCGAAGTACGCGCCCTGATGCAGGACCTTAGCCCGGCTGAACGCCAGATAGTGGAAAGCGACCTGATTCCGGAGGACCTGTCGGAAAAGGAAGCCCACACCTTTGGCGAGCTGCAGCTGGAGTTTTTCCGCGCCTCTTCGGATATAGTCGCTGTGCCCGAACTGCCTTCCGGACACCCCGTACGGACTATTCTGGATGAAAACCGCCTGGCTGAAAGTAAAATGGAGGTGCTGCGGCAGGAAACCACCAAAGCCGGTGACGATTTCAGCTATGTCAGGGCCCGAAAAGCCCTGCTTGACGGGGTCAGGGACCTTGCCGCGATTCAGATCCAGTATGACCGGCTGGAAAAAAAGCTTTTTCCCGCACTCAAAGCCCTGGGCCTTTCACCACAGGCCTGGACCATGCACGGCATATTCGGAGCCGTACGCGATCAGTTCGAAAAAACCATCACTTTGCTCGAACAGGGCAAACGCAAACCGTCTCTGGCCGCCATCAGCGAACTGAACCAGGCCATCGCCGACGTCATCCACCGCCTGGAACAACAGGTCATGCCCATGATTTTCGGCGTGTTTTCCGAACAGGACTGGGTACGCGTACGCGATAAGGAAAAAGCGGTGGGCTTTGCCTGGAATGTGGTTCCCGGCCATGAATGGACTCCCGCACCGCCCCCCGAAGAAAAGCCGGAAGACCTGCCGGAATCACCCGAGGCCATCCAGCCGGTCGAACTCGACACCGGCCACATGCTGCCCCAGGTGCTCAATTCGATCATGCGTACGGTGCCTTTCGAACTCTCTTTTGTGGGCCCGGACAACCGTGTGGTTTATTATTCGTTCAAGGAAAAACGCCTCTTTCCACGGGATCCCGAATGTATCGGACGCGAAGTGGCCAAATGCCATCCGCCGGAGAGCCTGCCCATGGTGGAAGATATCCTTGAAAAATTCAAATCCGGCGAACGCAGTACCGCCGAATTCTGGTTCTGGCACAACGGCCGCTTCATCCTGGCGCGCTATTACGCCATCCGCCGTACGGACGATACCTATGAGGGCTGCCTGGAAGTGCTGGAAGATATCACCGAACTGCACCTGCTCCACGGCCATGGCGAAAAACGGTTGCTCGGCTGGGGCTAGCAGGCCCTTCCGCCGGGGGTACCACCAGCTCATTGCAAAAAACTCCTCTATCTCTAATTAGCTGTAAAAGTTAAATAATCTTTCAAATTTTACTCTGGCGCTCAGTCACGAATAGGGCTAAAGCATAGCTACCTGCCTGCTTTGCTTCCATACGGCAGAGCTTCCCTGGCGGTACTGCCGCAAGCCGCCCCAAAGGAATACCCGTGTCCGACAGAGTAAAAGCCATCCTGCTCCTGGCCCTGACAGCGCTGTTCTGGAGTTCGGGCGGACTGGCCATCAAACTGATTGACTTGCACCCCATGGCCATCACCGGCGTACGCAGCGCCATTGCCGCTGCGACGCTGGCCCTTTTGTTCCGCAAACACCTTTGCTTTGTTTTTACACCGGCCGGTATCGGCGCTGCCGCTGGCTATGCCGGACTGTTGATTTCCAACGTAATCGCCACCAAACTCACCACTGCGGCCAATGCGATTCTGCTGGCCTATACGGCGCCCATCTACGTGGCCCTGCTGGCCCCCTGGGTTCTTCGGGAACAGACGCGCCGCAGCGACTGGATATTCATCGCCGTCACCGTGGCGGGCATGGTGCTGTTTTTTATGGACAGGCTTTCCACCTCCGGACTTTGGGGAAACCTGATGGGCATGTGCACGGGACTGTCCTACGCCGTGTTCACCCTCTGCATGCGCGCGCAAAAGGATGCGTCTCCCATGGGTTCGGTGATCATGGGGCACGCTCTGACAGCCGTATGCGGACTGCCCTTCCTGTTCGGAAGCCTCCCCGCCCCTGCCGGCTGGGCCGGTCTGCTCTACCTGGGCATCTTCCAGCAGGGGATTTCGCTGGCGCTGTACGCCTGGGCCATCAAACGGTTGAGCGCTCTGGAAGCCATTCTGATCACGACCCTCGAACCCGTCTTCAATCCGGTCTGGGTGGCTTTGGGATACGGCGAACTCCCCGGCCCGTGGGCCGTGCTCGGCGGCCTGGTGGTCATCGGCGCGGTCACCCTGCGTGGTCTTTTTGCCGCCCTGCGGGCCAGACTTCCCCACGGGGCGGGAGCGGCTGCAGGATAAACAATTCGGGCAGGCAGATTGTGCACCGCCATAAATTCCGTTAGCATTTGCCTATGATTCAAGATCAACGTCGCGAAACGCTCAAGAGACTGCTCTCTTGCACCGCCATTGAAAAAAAGCGAATCCTCGAAATCGGGTGTGGTTCTGGTAGGGTAACGCAAATGTACGCGAAGTTGGCCCAGCTCGCTGTCTGTATCGAACCCGATCATACGGCATTGAACACAGCAGCGCACACTGTTGCCGATGCCGCATGCGTTCGTGCTTCGGGCATGGATCTGCCGTTTCAAAGCGAGTGTTTTGATATTGTTTTTTTCTCTTTTTCACTCCACCATCACCCTGATTACCTGACTGCGTTGTCTGAAGCGAAACGCGTCATTCCTCCGGGCGGCCTGGTACTTGTTCTGGAGCCCACACCTGAAAGCGAAATACAAAGATTCTGTAAAGTATTTGAAGACGAGGACCATTGCCTGACTGCCGTGGAAAAAACTCTTCCTGACTGCAAACTCGAAACCATCTCCAGGCACCGTTTCAGCACGGATTGGGAATTCATCGACTTTGAGGATGCGGCCGAATACTTCTTCCGTTATTACAGTCAGTCTCCAAATACTGAAAAACGTAACGCCCTCAGAGAGTTTCTTGGCTCGCAAGCTCATGCCGCACCAATCCATATGACTGACACACTTATGCTCACCTGCCTTCGCCGCCCCTGAACTTTCAACCCATGCACGCTCTCACCTGGTGAGCCTTCAGAAAAGTGCCCTTAAGCTTGCTCCCTGGCAAAAAATCCGCCTGGGCAACACCTCTGTTATAAGATCGTTTCTTTGAAAAACAGCACAGTTTACTGCAAATTCTTCCATCTCTGCACGGACTTCTTAAGCAGTTGAAGCCTTTTTCTGATTAATTCAATAAAATACCGCTTGCCATTCATCTGCAAAATACGTATCTTACTTGGACACATTAATTTATCTCAGGAAACAGTACCAATGCACGCACACGACCACACTACATCATTGCTGTCCTTTCGCAGCCTCCTAGTCGTAGTAGTCGTCGTCGTTGTAGTAGTTAGCGGGCATTTACGCGCTGCGCCCTGAGGTAGGCTACGACTAGACGAGTCCAACCCCCCTGCCGGCGCAGCCGGCAGGGGGGTTTTTATTTGGTACGTACACACGTTCATTAAGCCTACAAAGGAGGATGGCATCATGGAATATCAGGAATATTCCGGCGCGGAGATCATCATCAAGCTGCTCGAACGCCAGGGAATCACCACGGTCGCCGGCATACCCGGCGGCACGTCCCTGCCCATCTACGACGCGTTGCGGGACAGCTCCATCAAGCATGTTCTGACCCGGCACGAACAAGGGGCGGGCTTTCTCGCCCAGGGCATGGCCCGGGTTAGCGGCAAGGCCGCGGTCTGCCTGGCCACGTCCGGCCCCGGCGCCACCAATCTGCTCACGGCCATTGCCGACGCAAAACTTGATTCCATCCCCCTGGTGGCCATTACCGGCCAGGTCTCACGCCCCATGATCGGTACGGACGCCTTTCAGGAGGTGGATACCTACGGGCTGACCATTCCCATCACCAAACACAATTTTTTCGTCCACAACACCGAAGACCTGCTCAAAATCATTCCCAAGGCCTTTGAAATAGCCGAATCCGGCCGCCCCGGCCCGGTTGTGGTGGACGTGCCCAAAGACGTCCAGACCCAGTGCATCCGTGTGGAAGAATGGCCCGAACCGGCCCGGCCGGCCCCGCGTATGGTCTGCAAGGACACGGACATTCTCCGCTTGCGGCAGATGCTGGCCGAGGCGGAACGGCCCGTATTGTACGTGGGTGGCGGCATCATCGCCTCGGGCTGCACGGAACAGCTCCGCGAACTGGCACGTCTGCAGTCCATTCCCGTGGCCTGCACGCTCATGGGGCTGGGCGCCTTTCCAGCGGATGATCCGCTGTATCTGGGCATGCTGGGCATGCACGGCAGACAGTCCACCAACCTCATCCTGGAGGAAACCGATCTGCTGATAGCCCTGGGTGTTCGCTTCGACGATCGCGCCACGGGCAAGGCCGATGAAATGTGCCCCAAAGCGCGTATCGCCCATGTAGACATCGACCGCAGCGAAATCGACAAAATCAAACCCGCCTCGCTTTCGGTCTGCGGAGATGTCTGCGACTGCCTGAGCCGCCTGCTTCCGCTGCTCGGCGAGCGCAAGCGTACGGAATGGTCCTGCCGCGTCGCGGACTTCAAATCCGCCTACCCCGAGCAACAGGCTCCGGCCGACCCGCTGCACCCGCTGCGCCTGATGCCCTGGCTGGCCGAGCGTCTCTCTCCGGAGACCATCGTGACCACGGACGTTGGCCAGCACCAGATGTGGGTGGCGCAGAGCTATCCCTTTACCCGTCCGCGTACGCTGCTGACATCTGGCGGACTGGGCACCATGGGCTTCGGCTTGCCCGCGGCCCTGGGCGCCGCTCTGGCCGCTCCCGGACGCCCGGTGCTTTGCGTCAGCGGGGACGGTTCGTTCATGATGAACCTGCAGGAGCTGGCCACCCTGGCCGAGCTGCAACTGCCCGTGAAGATCTTTATCTGCAACAACGGCCATCTCGGACTGGTCCGGCAGCAGCAGGAGCTTTTTTACGGAGACCGGACGTTTGCTTCGCGCTTCGACGTGGTGCCGGATTTCGCCCAGCTGGCCATGGCGTTCGGCATTCGCGGCGTGAATCTGAATCTCGCGCAGGATCCCGAACAGGCCATTCTGGAAGCTCTGGAATCCCCCGGTCCGTGCGTCATCGACGCGCCCCTGGCCTGGCAGGAAAACGTATTCCCCATGGTGCCTCCCGGCGCCGCCAACCGCGAAATGATCGGAGGTACGTGCCATGCGTAATCCCGTTATCGAACTGACCGTGCACAATCACCCGGGCGTGATGACACATATCACCAGCCTGTTCTCGCGCCGTGCCTTCAATCTGGAAGGCATCCTTTGCGGCGCTCTTGGAGACGGCACGGAAAGCCGGATGTTTCTGATGGTGCAGGAAGACAGACGTCTGGAGCAATGTCTCAAGGAACTGGAACGCTTGCACGACGTCAGAGAAGTCAAACTGCGGACGGATATTGCGCCCGAGCTGTTTGATCCGGAACAGGTGCTCCGGGGGTAGTTTTCAGAGAATGAGGCGGTCCGCAGAAATTACGGACCGCCTTGAATTACTTTGGCTTAGGGATGACACTGCTTATTGGAGTACTGCTCCTTGCAGCCCCCGGCGGAGGGACAATTGGTGCAGGAATTGTTCTTCACCTGCTCTTCGGTGACACCGAGAAATTTGATGCCGAAATGGGCTCCCAGAGTTACCACCAGCAACACCACAACCGCCAAAATCACTTCACTCCATTCCATGGCTTAACCATCCTTTTCTTCTTCAAGATACCCCGATGGTAATCACCTCCGGGACAATGCACAAGCGTAAACCCTGTGCATTCGATCTTTTCCGGAAAGTTCTTTAAGCATGCGATGCTGTTTTATGACACCGTGATCCGTTTCCGGATCATCCCAGGCAGGGTGGTAATATCCCGGCAAATGGTAAAACCCGCGGACGCCAGCGCTTCGAGCTTGGACTCCACCCCGCGGACGCCGTCCAGAATGGCTCCGGCATGGCCAAGCCTTTTACCAGGAGGGGCCGTACGTCCGGCAATGAAGGCGAACAGCGGTTTGGAAAAACCTGTTTCCCGTACGTAGGCCGCCAGGTCCTCTTCAGCCTGACCGCCGATTTCTCCCAGCACCACCACGGCTTTGGTCTCCGGATCTCTGCCGGCGTTTTCCATCAGCCGCGCAAAGCTGGTACCGATCATAGGATCGCCGCCGATGCCCACGCAGAGCGACTGCCCCAGCCCGGCCTTGCCCAACCGGTCCGCCACCTCATAGGTCAGCGTACCGCTGCGGGAAAACACGGCCACTGGCCCGGGGGCAAAGGCCATGGCCGGCATGATGCCGATCTTAACCTTGCCCGGCGCAATGACACCCGGCGTATTCGGCCCGATCAGAACGCTGCGCGTATGACTGAGCACGTCGCGAACCATGAGCATTTCCTGCTGCGGGATGCCTTCGGTGATGCAGACGATCAGCCGGATATCGTTGGAAGCGGCTTCCAGAATGGCTTCCGCCGCGGCCTTTGCCGGGACAAAGATGATCGAGGCTTCTATGCCAGGATGTTCTCGTTTGGCCTGACTGACCGTGTTGTAAACCGGCACGCCCTGCACTTCCTGACCACCTTTGAAAGGTGTAACTCCCGCCACCAGGCGGGTGCCATATTCGAGCATTTTTTCCACATGCAGACCGGCGGCCCGGCCGGTAATGCCCTGCACCAGCACCTGCATATCCGCCCGAAGATCAAGCAACGAGGCCTGTTCACAGTGGGAAACACGCTTAACGGCCGCCACGGCGGCGTTGACGGTCTCCACCACCGGCCTGTCCTGAGCCATGGGCTGGATGTCCGCGCCCGCGGGAGCAAGCTCTCGCAAGGCCGCCAACGCATCAGGAACATCGGGGACAGTCCGTACTGAACGGTATCCTGCCTCCTCGATACGCCGGATGCCCGCGCTAGCGCCATGCCCGTCCATGCGCACGACCATGGGTTTGGGCGGTTCCTCCTGGCCCAGCGCCTGAGTCAGGGCGCGGGCCACGGCCTCGCAGGAAACGATGCCTCCGAACAGATTCATGAATACGACTTCGACACCAGGACAGGAAAACAGCAGGTCCAGAGCCTGACGCATCCGGGCTTCGTCCGCGGCGCCGCCCAGGTCCATGAAATTGGCGGCAGGCAGTCCGGAAAAATTCAGCAGATCCATGGTGGACATGGCCAGTCCCGCGCCGTTGGCCATAACGCCTACCCAGCCTTTAAGCTCGACGTAGCTCAACCCGGCCCGGCGTGCTTCGTTCTCCTCATGGGACATATGCAGGGGCTCGTAAAACCGCTCCAGGTCGGGACGAATGGCCAGCGTATTATCGTCCACCTCCACTTTGGCATCCAGTGCCATCCAGCGCCCGTCATCCGTGTAGATCAAGGGATTGATCTCGGCCAACAGCAGACCGTAGCCGGTTACCGCGCCGTACAGATTGCGTACGAGTCGCTGAAAACGCTCCAGGGATTCTTTGCGAAAGCTGTCAGAACCGATGATATGAAAAAACGCTGCGCGAATCTGGTGATCAAGCAAACCGGCCGCGGGAGCGATATCCTGCACGAGCGGCCCCGCCGCCCTGGCAGCGCCCTGCACGCTGGCCTGTTCGACATGCATGCCGCCCTGGGCTTCGGTTGTGAGCACAAAACGTTCGCGCGTCCGCGACAGGGCAATGGACAAATAGGCCTCGCGCGTATGCTGCACCGCGGGCTCTATCCGCAGCATCTGCACTTTTTCGCCCTTTATGCTCATGGCGAAAAGCCGGTCACAGACATCGCGGAGTTCCTGCTGCGTATCAGCCCGCAAAATACCGCCCGCCTTGCCCCTTCCGCCGGCGAGGACCAGGGCTTTGCACATCCAGGGGGGAGCGAAATCCGGCCGGATTTCCAATTGCGTATGCCGGACCAACATGCCGGACGGCGTTTCCACGCCCGCCTCGGCAAACAGCGCTTTACTCAGGTGCTCGTTCAGCAGCATGCGGCCTCCTTGTTCTGGGATTTTGCGTCGTATTGCCGCCACAGTACGTTAAAACACCTTGTGACGAAAGTGTCCTGTTCACAGCTGCCCGTTATAGCCATTTCCGGGGATATCCGGTCTTGCCAACTACCCCTTTGCCATTATACTTTTTCTTGCAAAGGGCATGGCACACGCAGGACCCGCCTCAACGGGAGCAAATTTCATGGACACGTACGTCCGTTTTATCGCACAATTGGTGGAAAACCCTAATTTTTTCAAAGAACCTCAAAAGGTTGAACAGGGTACCATTTGGGATCACTGGGATCAGGCCCTCCCTATGCTTATTGCGGTAGGGGGGATTATCATCCTGCTGATAGCATATAAAATGACAAGTAAATACATCAGCAAACAATTTCTTTCAAAAATACTAAAAAAGTTGCACCGATAGGCACAAGTTTTCCGGGCTCCCCTTGCTTTTTTCTTGCGCTACAGTATAAAAATACATGAGCCATTCATATACATGGGACTTGAGGGAAATGTGAACGGAACACCAGTCACGAATCAGGAAGAACTCCTCCAGGAGTTGGAAGACCTGCGCAACCGCGTCGAGGAGTTTGAGAACGCGTTGAGCGGCAATGAGCGGATTAAAGACGAACTTGCCGAATACAAACTTCTCGCCAGAGCGTTGCTCAATGCCGCTTCCGACACGGTGCTGGTGATGGACCCCGCCGGGACCGTGCTCGCCATAAATGAAACGGGGGCGTTGCGCCTGCGCCGCCCGTCCGACCAGCTGATCGGGCAACCGATATACAATTTTCTTCCGGAAGAGCTGGTTCCCACCCGCAAGGCCTGGGTGGAGCAGGCGGTTGAAACGCGCAAGCCGATCCAGTTCAAGGACGAGTACAAGGGCGTCACTTACGGGCATCGCCTGGTGCCCTGTTTCGATCCCCGCCTTAATGCGATCCGGGTGGGAGCGTTTAGCCGAAATATTTCCGAGGGCGAAAAAGCCATAAAAGCCCTGCGCGAGAGCGAAGCCCGGTACAAGGCCATTCTGGAAGACCAGACCGAGCTGATCTGCCGCTACCTGCCCGACGGACGCCTGTCGTACGTCAATGATGCCTATGCACGCTATTTCGGCAAAGACCGGCGCGAGCTGATCAACAAAAACTTCATTCCGCATATTCCCGAAGACGACATCCTCCGGATCAACTATCATATCTCCCAACTGACACAAGACAACCCGGTCACCGCGTTTGAACACAAAATCATCATGGAGTCCGGGGAAATCCGCTGGCAACACTGGACCCACAGAGCCATTTTCGACAACTCCGGAAAACTCGTCGAATACCAGGCCGTGGGCAGGGACATCACCCGTCGCCGAATGGCCCAAGGAGCCCTGGGGGAAAGCGAGGCGCGCTACCGGTCACTGTTCGAGGATTCTCCCATTTCTCTGTGGGAGGAGGATCTTTCCAGAATCAAAGAATACGTCGACCGACTGCATGAATCAGGTGTGGAGAATCTCGACGCCTATTTCGAGGAACATCCGGACGAACTGAGCAGATGTGCCGAACTTGTGGGCATTCTCGACGTCAACAAGGCCACCCTGGAAGTGTTTGAGGCCGAAGACAAGGCCCAGCTGTTGCAGAACTTCCCCTCCATGCTCACGGAAAACGCCTGCGAATTGTTCAAGCAGGAAATCATAGCTCTGACCAGCGGCAAGGTCCTGTTTGAATGTGAAACCGCGCGACGCACCCTGGCAGGTAACGAAAAACACTTTTCCCTGCACCTGAATGTGGCGCCCGGATACGAAGACACCCTGAGCAAGGTGCTGGTTTCGCTGGTCGATGTTACAGACCGCAAACGGGCCGAACGGGAATTGCAGGAAAACCAGGATTTTCTGCACCAGATCATCGACACCGTCCCCAGCCCCATTTTTGTCAAGGACCGCGAGGGCCGTTTTGTAATGGTCAACAAAGCCATGGCCGAGGTCTACGGTTCCTCTCCGACGAAAATGATCGGCAAAACCGGCCAGGATTTCAACCCGCATGAAGATGAAACCTACCTGTTCCGGGCAGAGGACCTGGAAGTTCTGGACTCGCAGCAACCCATCTTCATTCCGCAGCGCGTCCTCACCGATGCGCACGGCAGAAAACGCTGGCACGCCACCACCAAACTTCCCCTGACCGGAAAGGATCAGATTCTGGGAGTGGCTGTGGACATCACCGAGCGCAAAGAAGCTGAAATGGAGCGGGCGCGCCTGGAAAAGCACATCCGCCAGGCTCAGAAGATCCAGGCTCTCGGAACCCTTGCCGGCGGCATTGCTCATGATTTCAACAACATGATTTTCGCCATTCTCGGCTTCATCCGCCTTGCGCTCAAACAGGCCGAACCGGGAAGCAAGGTCGAAGAATACCTCAAGCAGGTGCAATCGGCCGGGATGCGGGCTTCGGATCTCGTCCGGCAGATTCTCACTTTCAGCCGCCAGACGGAGCAGGAAAAAAAGCCGGTCAAACTCTCGCTGCTGTTCAAAGAGATCGGCAAGCTGCTCAGAGCCACTCTTCCGACCACCATCGACATCCGCATTTCCGTTCCGGATACGCTCTCGGAAAACGGCGACACCGTGCTGGGAGATCCGATTCAATTTCACCAGGTATTGATGAACCTCTGCACCAACGCGGCCCACTCCATGCAGGAAGGCGGCGGCATTCTGCAGATGTCGCTTGCGGAAGTAACCGTCACCAGTGAAGAGACCCGCAAGGACCCGAGCCTGACCAGCGGCAATTACCTGGAGATCCGGGTCAGCGATACGGGCCACGGCATTGACAATGCCATCATCGAACAGATATTCGACCCCTTTTTCACGACCAAAAAACCCGGAGAAGGTACCGGCATGGGGCTTTCGGTGGTGCACGGCATCGTCCGAAGCCATGGCGGAACCATTAAAGTGGACAGCGTCGTGGGCGTGGGCACCACCTTTACCGTTCTGCTGCCAAAACTTGAAGATCTGTCCCTGATGGATGAAGGTTCCTGCCAACCCTCACCGAGGGGCAACGAACGCATTCTTTTTGTGGATGATGAGGAACTCCTCGTGCAAATGGCCGGGGACATGCTCTCGCAGCTCGGATACGTGGTAACGGCCGTGACTTCGCCACAGCAGGCGTTGCAGAAATTTCAGGAATCCAATCCGCCTTTCGATCTGGTGATAACCGACCAGACCATGCCCCACATCACCGGGACGGAACTGGCGCAGCGAATTCTTGCCCACAGTCCGAGGACACCTATAATCCTTCTCACAGGGTATTCCGAGTCCGTATCATCTGATACGGCCAAACAATTGGGCATTGCCGAGTTTATCATGAAACCAGTGGTAGAAGAACAGCTTGCACAGGCCATACGCCAGGTTTTGGACAGTCGCTCGCAAAGGGAGGAACCATGCCCAGAATAATTCTTGTCGAAGATGACCACCAGGTCCGCGCCATGCTGCGCGAAACACTGGTCCAGGAAGGATACGAAGTTGCCGAGGCTGCCAACGGAAAAGAAGGCGTCGCACTTTTTCGCGAACACCCGGCGGATCTGGTCATCACAGATATCATCATGCCCGAACAGGACGGCGTGGAAACCATTCATATGCTCAGACGGGACTGCCCCTCCGTCAAAATCATCGCCATTTCCGGCGGCAGCCCGAACATCCGGGGTGATTACCTTCTCGGCACTGCAGACGCATTGGGAGCGGTCCGGACGTTTCATAAGCCTGTTGACGTGGCGCAGTTGCTCTCTTCCATTGAGGAGCTGTTACAAACGGCCTGAGTCATAGCCCCGCGTACGTACGACCAAAGGACACTTTATGACAAAAATACTTATCGTTGAAGACGACCCGCAAATCCGGTCCATGCTGGAGGAAACCCTCAAGCTGGAAGGATTCGAAACCGCTGTGGCGGAAAACGGGAACGACGCGCTTGAAAAATACGGCAGCGTTGCACCGGATCTGATTATAACGGACATTCTCATGCCCGAAAAAGAAGGCCTCGGCCTGATTACGGAATTGAAAAAGACCAAAGACGACGTCAAAATCATCGCCATCTCCGGAGGTGCGCCCTCCATTTCACCAGGCTGCAACCTTGAACTCGCCCAGATGTTCGGCGCCCATAAAACGTTTCAGAAACCTCTGGACATAGACGCTTTGCTGGATACCATCCGCGAGCTTGTCGGATAAGCTCCGGCTGGCATATCCGTTCCTAATAATACGAGGCGGAAACAGCGCATGCTGCTTCCGCTTTTTGCATCCCACTTCAGAAATGCGGTTCTCAGATTGTTTGACGACTCAAATTCATGTTATTGTTACGCTGACAATACGCCTTGCGGATTCTGATTTTTTGAAAACCCATGAATGATTTCGGAATTTCCAACATTAAGTTGCCGCATTGCTGCGAACAGCGTACAAGCCACTGGAACCATTGCTTAGGAGGTGAAAATGGACAAAGCGGTTAGTGAAGCTTCGAAAGACCCGCGCGTACTCTTCGCGGCGGAACGTACGTTGCTTGCCTGGAACAGAACATGCCTGTCCTTTATGGCTTTCGGGTTCATCATCGAACGCTTCGGAATTTTTGTCCACGGAAGCAGACCCGCGGGCGATGCCTTGTTTGACAGAGGCCCGGCTTTCTGGATCGGCATTGCTTTTGTCTTCCTGGGAGTCGTTATCGCGCTGACCTCTCTTTTTCAATACAAACGAATTTTCCAGTTGCTCAAGACCATAGAAATCAGTGACAACTTCAATCTCAATACGGGCTTGCTGGCCAACGCCTTCACGGCGTTTTTCGGCGTAGCCATGATCATTTTCCTCTTTCTGAGTACGTCCTGAGCACGTAACCGCTTCTTTTAAGCCCCATTTCGGATTTCATATTCTCCTTATCTCCCAGGGACTCAAATGTAACAAGGCCCCGTCGTTTCTGACAGGGCCTTTATAATACAGAAAAAGGGTGATCAATCGTACGCAGCTGTCAGGACTCCGATAATTTTTTCAAATCCTGGGACAGACTCACAAGCTCGGTGACGGCCTGGGAGGCTTCAACCATGCCCAGGCTGGTTTCCTGCGTCACCTGGTTGATTTCATCCATGGCATTGGTCACCTGTCCGCTCGCTGTGGACTGCTCTTCGGATGCCTGGGCAATGCCGCGAACTTTATCGGATGTCGATTCCACCAGCTGTACAATACTATCCAGTGCCTGGCCCGAACGTGAAGCCAGTTCCGTGGCCGCATCAACAGCCTTGGCAGCATCCTCAACGCGTTGCATGCTGCCGCGCGCGCCGTTCTGAATGGCGTTGATGGCATCCCCCACTTCCTTGGTGGAAATCATGGTTTTTTCCGCAAGTTTACGCACCTCGTCCGCGACCACGGCAAAGCCCCGCCCGGCCTCTCCCGCCCGCGCGGCTTCGATGGCCGCGTTCAGGGCCAGCAGGTTCGTCTGATCGGCAATGTCGTTGATGACCGTGATGATCCGCCCGATATCTTCGGTTTGGGCATTAAGTCCGGACATGCTGGACCGGAGTTCGTCGGTCAGCTTATGGACGGTGGTAATGGCGTTTTTGGCATCCAGAACCACTTTGGCTCCTTCCTGAGCCTGATCCCTGGCCTGCTCGGCTTCTCCGGCAACTCCCATGGCGCTGCCGGCGATTTCCATGATACTGCTGTTCATCTGTTCCATGGCCGATGCCGTCTCTGTGACGAGCCGGCTCTGCTGTTCGGAACCGTCTCGGGTTAAATCTATGCGTCCTGCAACCGTGTTGCTCAAATCCGCCAATCGAACGGCTGCCTGATTGACTCTGGAATTGACCCGCTCGATATGTTCGAGATTATGAGTGATACGCTGCTCGTTTTCAAACAGGGCCGTCACATCCTGAGCAACTTCGTAGTACCCGATTTTATACCCCGCGCAATCCAACAAAATGTCTCCATAGGGACGCACAACCCGATGCTCTCCTTTGAGGTCCAGCTCAAGCATATCACACTGCACGCGTCTGTTCTGCTTCTTGACCTGTGCTATGGGGCAATCATCCGTACCGCAGACCTTGGTGCGCATAATTTCATTGCATTTCATACCCAGGAGATTTTCTGGCAGAATACCGACTGCCTTTGACAATCCGAGGTTCGCAGTGATGATTTTGAAATCATCATCCACCGCGAAAATGGGATCTGGCAACGAATTCGTAATGTTCATATACATACGTGTCTCGCAAATAATAGACGCAATTTTTTTCATCAAGGTATTAAACCAGAGGGACAAATCTCCCATTTCATCATTACTCCCACCAGGAAGCTCATTATTGAGATCAGCTTTATCCTCAGCGATATCCTTGATGCGTTCTATGATTGTTTTGGCTGGATGTTGCACACTGTATACGAAAATCAGACTGCCTGTTCCGATGGAGGCAACAAGTATCAAAGTTACAACTAAGACAAATATCAGATTCTGTCGGCCGATTAAATGAAGCGGTTCGGCAATATCAGTGGCATAGACGATGCAGCCGATAGTATTTCCTTTGTAATCCAGGACAGGAAAACCGCTCAACCCGACAGTATTGACGATTTCAATGACCTGCCCCGCGAGGGCTCCTTCCAGAAAGGACGCACCGGCCTGACCGGCTAGCTGCGGATTTTCCGCTCCGACAACACGCACGAACTTGTCGTCCAGGAGAGGAAATTTCTGCGCATCACGCAACGCCGTGGTTATGGAAAGAAACTCTGCATTCATATACAAAGCCACATCCTGCTTGTTGTTCGTTGCCAAAGCAGAAAGCAGCGGATCAAAGGGCAGCAGCACTTCCACGGAACCAAGTTGCGTACCGTCGGACGCCTTGACCGGCGCCACACCACGGATGACGAATCCGCCGCGTCCGAGTTCGATGCCTTTGACCACCTTGCCCGTACGGTTCACTTCGAGAACCGTTTCACGGAACCCGGAAATATCATCCGAAACATCAACCCATTCCCCGCCGCGTTTGGTCTGCTTTTCACGCCAAAGCCGTACAAGACTGTGCCCATTAGGCAAATGGAAATGCAATTGCAGCTTTTCGCCTGTTACGGTTTGAAAACTATGCAAAAAAGGACTGAGAATTTCCCGCAGCAATTTCCTGGCGTCATGACCGCCAGGATCATTTTCGTCTTCCATATTGCCGTTATGGGCCAGTCGAAATGCGGTCACCACTTCTGGGATATTGGCAAACAGAGCGGCTTTTTCCACCGCCTGCGTGGCCAGCATATCAATGCTGGACCGGATCTGATCGGCTTTTCCCGACGCGATTTCAGAAAGAAATTCCGTCTGCAGTTCGTTCAGGCGGTTAGACATATACCAATAGCCAAAACCTCCAAAAACAAGGGCACTCACGAGGCAAGGGATAAAAATCTTGTATTTTATGCTAATACGCATATTTAATTCCTTGTTTTAATATCTCTGCTGTATAATACACAATGCTGAAAGCAGCTTAATTTCTGGTAAAATTAAAAAAAACACATTTTTCAGCAAAAACGACCAGATATAAAAGCGCTTTATCTTCCCCCTCCTGATCTTTTACATTTGAAAAAAATATTATTTGGCATATAATACATCATCTGACATTTCATTTCTAAATTTTTTTCAAAAAGTGATATTATTATGCTGTCCATTTTCGCTACCCCATTGTGCCAGTTGCAAAATAAGCGACCAAAACTAAGTGGTTGTTATTTACCACTACTTTTCTGGTCGCTTTCATTACCCTTAACCGCAGAAAGCCACAAATAACCTTATAATTAGATATATCTATTGAATAATCAACCTTTTTTAAATACTTAATTTTAGATTTTTTAATTATTTCGGGCTGTAACTTTTTTGGTATATTTACAAATTTATTATTTTGAACTTTCAAATATTTACTTTATTGCAACATTCAGCTATTTTTTCATCTATGAAACTAACGTAAAAGCTTTTTTGATTCTTTATGTTTGTTCATGGCTTCCTGGGGGGATTGGGACGCCTCATGACGTTGTTTTCTTTCACACGTATTGCTGCGTTATGACACTACAGCAAGGGGGATAGCATGACCGCTGTTCGAGGAATCAGCATTCAGATCAAGCTGGCCGTTATTTGTCTTGTGTTCATCCTTCCTTTGGGATGGCTGCTTTACACGAACATCTCCGCCACCAATTACGACATCCATTTCAATAGTCTCGAATATGACGGAGATCAGTACCTCCGTCCGCTTTCGGCTCTTCTGCGGGATCTCCAGACCTACAACCGGGAACTGCAAACGGCACAATCCGGGAACACCAGCCCCACTGACGCAGCCTTCCGCGAACTGCTCTCCGTGGATGGTGCCTTCGGCCAGGATCTGCAATTCACCCCGCAAGGGCTCGCCATGCGCAACCGCGAACATCTCAAACCAGAAAAAGTTCAGGCGCGATGGGAAGAGGCCAAACGCGCTAGTACTCCCGAAGAAGGCAAAAAACGCGTTGACGCTTTACTCGACGACGTTATGGGGATGATCGCCCATGCGGGGGACACCAGCAATCTGATTCTGGATCCGGACCTGGACAGTTATTATCTGATGGATATTACGCTGCTCGCCCTGCCCCAGACGCAGCGCCGGATGGCTGAAATACTCGACACCGGGCTAGCCATGCTGCAGGCGGGAAAACTGACTGAAGCCGATCGCCGCAAGTTGAATTCCTATGCCGAACTGCTGCAGCTGTCGGATTACGACCGCATCACGGCGAGTACCGGCACGGCTCTGAATGAAGACCAGAACTTCCTGGGGCTAAGTGATACGCTGCAACAGAACGTGCCGCCCGCCTTGCAGCAATACCAACAAAGCGCTGCGGCGTTCATCGACCTGCTGCACAAAATCATCGAAAATCCTGACGGCTCGGTTTCAGCCGATGCTTTCCGGGCAGCCGGAGAAAAAGCTGTCGCGGATTCTTTCGCATTCTGGAAAACCGCCCTCGACGAACTGGACATTCTGTTATTGAAACGCATCGACGATTATAAAAGTCTGCGAACTATCACGCTTATCGGCCTCGGTGTTGCCCTGGCCATAGCCGTGGCCGTAGCTTTCCTGGTTTCCCGTAGCGTTACCAGGGCATTGTCCTCTTCGTTGGCATTCGTACAGGAGGTGGCTTCGGGCAATCTGGACGCCATCCTGAAGGACAACGGCAACACGTCCGAAGTCAATAAGCTCAATGCCAACCTGCGCAGCATGGTGGACGCCTTAAAGGACAACATCAGCATGGCCCGGCAAAAAAGCCTGGACGCCGAAAACAACGAGGCCAGCGCCAGAAAGGCTCTGCAAGCCGCTCAGGAACAGGAAAACAAACTGAAGCAACTTTTTGAACATTCCAACCAGCTGGCTGAAGAGGCTTCGGGCATATCCAGCCAGGTCGCCAATGTCTCCGGTGAATTGAAATCCGAAATTTCTCTGGTCACAGGTGGAGCCGCAAATCAAAATGCGCTCCTCGACGAAACCGCATCCGCCATGGAACAGATAAACGCCTCTATTACCGATGTGGCCAAAAACGCCGCAGATGCCGCCCAGCAGGCTCTGGACTCACGGGAAAAGGCTACGGAGGGAGCAGCCATCGTCTCCAAATCCGTCCTGGCCATTACCACAGTTAAGGAACGCGCCGACGCCTCCGTGTTGGAAATGCACAGTTTTGCGGACCAGGTGGGCAATATCACCCAAATACTCAGCGTTATTTCCGACATCGCCGATCAAACCAACCTTCTGGCCCTCAACGCGGCCATCGAAGCGGCTCGAGCCGGAGAGGCCGGCAGAGGTTTTGCCGTGGTTGCCGATGAAGTCCGCAAACTGGCTGAAAAAACCATGGTCGCCACCAGCGAGGTGAGCAGCGTAGTCACTTCCATACAAACAGGCGTAAAAAACATTTCCTCGGGTGTTAAAAAATCCGCCGATGCCGTGGAAGAAGCCATTGCCCTGGCCAACGAATCCCAGGGAACGCTTTCGACAATCGTGGACCTGTCCCAGAACACTTCTACCCAGGTACAGTCCATAGCCACAGCGGCCGAACAGCAGTCCTCGGCAAGCAAACAAATTGCACGGGGGGTCACGCAGATTAAAAGTATTGCCGGAAAAACCCTGACGGACATGTCCGAAGCTGACAAAAACATCGCCAGTCTGGTGGCTCTGGCGGACTCTCTGAACGGATTGATTTCCAGATTGCGCCACTGAGGCGAGATGTTAAGCTGTTTTTGAGACGCATGCGCGGCCCGTTTCTGAACGGGCCGCGCTTAGGATTCCCGCCGTTTTTGCCCGCCTGTGGTTGCGTTGCCGGATCAAACCATCTACTCTCCAGGTCCACTGGCAACCCCAAACAAGGACCTGAACGCATGCCGCATATGTTCGTCAACAGAATCAGGCTCTACGACCTTACCAAGGGACAAAACGATCTGAGCGCCCATTTCCGCTGGGAAACCATCAATGCGATCCTTTATAAACTGGGCGGCGCGCTGTTCATATTCGGCAGTATTCTGTTTTTTCCCAGACTCGAAGCCTACGCAGATCTGGGAGCCTGGATCTTTTTCATTGGTTCGCTTGTTTACCTGGTAGTCACAGTGCATGACCTGGCTGAAGTCTGCCGCAAGTGGCGCGCAAAAAACAGCCACGGTCGCCAGATCATTCTGGAATACTGCGCAGCTAGCAGTTATGTGGCAGGCACGGTGCTTTTTACCATTGGCAGCATTCTGTTCCTTTCCTTCGTTGGCTACGAACACGCCGGGGCCTGGATGTTCGTCACCGGCAGCCTGCTCTTCGTGTTCGGGGCTTCCATCAATGTGCTTCAAATCGTCCGATCACGTACGCTGATCACCTTGCAATTGATAAACCTGACCGCCGTGAGCTTTGTGGTTGGGTCCGTCCTGTTTACCGTGGCGTCCATTCCTTATCTCTGGCACCTGGATGCGCAGGCGGACCGTACCGTTGTCAACGCTTTCATTGCCTGGCAGTACCTTGTCGGCAGCATTCTGTTTTTTGCGGGAGGCGTTTTCAATTACTGGCGGGCCTACGTGCTCCTCAAAGAGGCGTTGAAAAAAGGAAACGGCTAATTCCGGACGTGTTTTTTAAAAGGCGGATACAACGTGTACGAATACCTCACCCTCCTGGCCCTGTTTATTTTTGTCTACTGCCTGGTGGCCGGTCCGTTGCAACGTACGCCTGTTTCCGGGCCCATACTGTACGTGTTGTTCGGGCTCGGACTTTCTTTGCCAGCACTGGGACTGCCGCCAAAGGATGTGTCGGCCGAGACCCTGCGAGGTCTTGCGGAGCTGACCCTGGCTCTGGTGCTGTTCACGGATGCGGCCAATGCCGACCTTGCGCTTTTGCGCCATAGTTCACGGCTCCCACAGCGACTTTTGCTGATCGGGCTTCCTTTGACAATCCTCTTGGGCTTTCTGGGCGCCCTGATCATCTTTCCCGGCCTGGGAGTTTTTGAGGCCGCCATCCTGGCCACCATGCTCGCCCCCACGGACGCCGCCCTCGGGCAGGCCGTGGTCACCAACGAATCCGTACCGCCCGTAATCCGTGACGGTCTGAACGTGGAAAGCGGACTCAATGACGGCATTTGCGTTCCCATTTTATTCGTGTTCCTGTCCCTGGCCGCGGACGCGGCAGGAGAGTACGGTCCGCTGGGGCTGGCCTTGCGGCTGGTGCTGGAAGAAATCGGCATCGGCGCCCTTGCCGGACTGGGAATAAGCTTCGCGGGCGTTTGCCTGCTGCGGCTGGGCAACCGCCTTGGCTGGATCGAAGACGAATGGCGCCGGCTCACTGGCATGGCCCTGGCTCTGGCCTGTTTTGCCGCCGCCCAATGGGCCGGAGGCAGCGGATTCATCGCCGCTTTTGTCGGCGGCCTGTTGTTCGGGGGCTTGACCAAACGGCACAAGCAAGGCGAACTTGTCACTGCCGAATCCGCCGGAGACATTCTGGGCCTGATGACCTGGGTTGCTTTCGGATACGCGGTGGCCGGGACCACCCTGCCCTATCTGGACTGGAGCAGCGTGGCGTACGCCGTGCTCAGTTTGACGCTGTTCCGGATGCTGCCTGTCTGGCTGTGCTTGCGCAAGATGCAGATGGACACGCCCGCCAAGCTGTTCATGGGCTGGTTCGGTCCGCGCGGACTGGCGAGCATCGTATTCGCCATCATTGTGTTTGGAGATAAGTTGCCTGGCAAAAACACCGTACTGCTTACCGTGGTCTGCACCATTGTATTATCCGTTTTCGCCCACGGCATCACGGCCGAACCACTGGCAAAAGCCTTTGGAAAGAAAGAAAAAAAACAGCCGGCAGCTCCCGGCCTTTAACCTGGAAAAAAGCATTCCTATGCCCAAGTATCTTCCCCAAAAAGAAAATTTCATATTTCTGCTCATAGGCCTGCTCATTCTCCTGATGACCAACGCCATTGCCCACCAGTTTTTCAGCGGAGAAGGCAAGGCGATCATCGGCGTAGCAAGTATGTTTTTATTTGCCGGAGGCATCTGGAGTACCCGCAACAAACGCAGTACCTGCAGCATAGGGCTCATTCTTGCCGTGGCCTTTGCCGTTGTGCTCATCATCGGGCTGATCATGGAAAATGACGGCACCCGCCTGGCGCGCATTCTTCTTTTGCTGGCCTACGTAATGCTCGCAACCTGGAGCGCCGTCCGCCAGGTCCTGTTTGCCGGGAAAGTCACCATGAACTCCATTGTGGGGTCGATTTGTATTTATATCCTGATCGGCATCATCTGGGCGGAATTTTACGAGCTTTTACTGGTTCTGGATACGAATTCCTTCAAGGGGCTCAATATCACGGAATGGCACGAGGCCTCGTCCGACCTGCTCTATTACAGCTATATTTCCCTGACGACCATGGGATTCGGGGATATCACCCCCTTATCTCCGCTCGCCAAATTTCTTACCTATCTGGAAGGCATTCTGGGACAGTTCTATATCGCCATCCTGGTCTCCAGCCTGGTGGGCGTCCGGCTTTCGCATCATGAAAAAAAGGAATGCTAGACGCCCTTGTCCGCAGGTACGCAGATTTCATGCGGATTTCATCTTGACTTCAACTTGATTAAAAGGATAATAGTTCTTTTTTACGGGGCGTGGCGCAGTCTGGCAGCGCACCTGCCTTGGGAGCAGGGGGCCGTACGTTCGAATCGTATCGCCCCGACCAACAATAACAACGGGTTACAGTTAAAAACTGTGGCCCGTTTTTTGTTTTGGTCTACATATGGTCTACATTTAAAATGACCTACATCCAACACCCCGTATTTATTCCTCTTTTCCAATAATGGTTTCAGAAAATAAAGTTAATTATATCAAGTGGTTATAAAATTTGACTTTGTTCTCTTCTATCCTTCTTTTTTTATCTAAGCGAAAAAAGCGGAATAAGCTAAAAAAGCCTAATATCAGCTAGTTACAGTGCGGAATAACTGCGGAAGAAGTGCGGAAAAAGGTCTGCTCTAGGATCTAAGGCGATTTTTCTAACTGTCGGCAGGATCATTTTTGCTTGTGGCTGGCCTTCTTCTTAAGGAACGCTAAGTTCTCTTATTCATCGTAGGGGGGCGGTCAAAAGTCTGGCGATGATCCGTTCTGGACCGATTGCGCCCTCGAGTACGAAGTTTTCAAAAATTTTTGGGGTAATTTTTTACCCGAATTTTTTGTACTCACCCCTCACCGCCAATTTCGCTTACTTCAAACTGCATCTTCATAACTGCCCGCCTGTTCGTATAGCCCCCCATACTTAGTATTATTATTACATGTTTTGTCTTTTCTGCACTTTTTGCGTTATAAGCGTCATATGGAACAAAATAATACTTACATAGGCCCTGGTGTCTTGGCAAAAACGCTCAATATCGGACGAAGTACAATTTACCGGCACATCAAGTCTGGCAGCATCAGTCATATACGTGTTGGTAAGTGCATCCGTATTCCATATTCAGAGGTTGAGCGAATACAAAAAAAAGGATTGAGGTAAGCCAATATGACTGCAAAAGCAGAAAAAAAGCAGACTCATAGAGGCCAGTTTAAGCCAGGACAAAGCGGAAATCCCGCAGGGAAAAAGCCTGGAACACGCCACAAGGCCACAATTGCCGCTGAAAAGCTTTTAGACGGTGAAGCTGAAGCTTTGACACGCCAATGCATTGAAATGGCGTTACAAGGCGATTCAACAGCAATGCGCTTGGTTATGGAGCGAATTTGTCCGCCGAGGAAGTCCCGGCCTGTAGATGCTGGATCAATCGAGCTGCCCGAAGTCATCACCGCTGAAAATATCCTCCAGGCCGCAGCCACCGTAATTCATGCTGCTTGGAATGGACAACTGACCATTGAGGAGGGAGATGCACTGGTCAAAATGCTGGATACGCAGCGCAAGACTTTGGAATTATCCGAGATCGACGCCCGCCTTGCCGCCATTGAGCAAGCCCTGGAGGCCAAGTAATGAACGCATCAATAAAGAAAAGGATTGCGGACCTTGAAGCCAGCGTGGGCAAGGAACGGCCCGTAATGTGGATCACAATTGACGATGTACCGCTCTGCGGCTGGACGGATGGCAAACGATCATGGAGAGGATTGCCGGGTGAATCTGATGAACAGCTCCGGGAGCGCGTCCTTTCCGAATCGGATTCTAATGTATTTTTTGTTGAAAAACCAAATTTGGAGGAGACCACAAATGTTTGATGAAACGATCTCAATTCCTGGCCTTGGGCAGCTTCAAGTCACTGAACAGGATTCAACGCCTAAAGAAATTACCAGCGCAGGTACTACACAAAGGATAAAACTGCCAGCATGGGCGGTGAATCGGATCCAACCGCAGTTGCAACAGCTTGAGCAGGAGATAAACACGCTCAATACCCACAAGACCAAAGCCATGGCGGATGTTGAAAAATTCAATCCAGAGTTCAGGGCTGAGGCCCTTGCTAAGGCTTTAGTCCCCCAGCGAAAGGTAGTGGAGGATCTTGTCAACGCACTCGAAACCGAGGCCGAAAAGCGGCTGAAGTTTGCCAAAGATGCCGAATCGGCATGGTTTTTACAGAAGCCGGAAGAAGACGGGACCGAGGCAGTTCTGAATGAAATGCGCCGCAGAGAGGCACGGGACCACCTCCGGTCTTTGAGCGAAGATGAGCGTTTCCGCCTCCTCGCAGAGAATCCCGGCAAGCTGCTGCCGATTTGTGAGAATGATCCGCTTGGTAATTTGATTGATCCGCAACTTCTTGCACGTACGCGGGAGCGCTTCAACCGGGACAATTCGCCGGAATGGCTTGGGATTGTAAAGAAGCAGGCCGATGAATTAGCCACCACATATGGATTTGTAGCACGTAGCGCCCGCATTTACCTCAACCAAATTTAGGGAGTCCCCATGAGTCAGCGTAACACTGAAGACTGTTTCGCATCTTTTAGCCGGGCCATTGCCGAGGCTGCAACCGCTATCAAGGCCCTTAATCTGGACGATGAGAGCGCCGTACTTGAAATCGTGGGCATGATCCACGACGAGGCAAAAACGGATTTTCAGGCCACCGGCAACTGCAAAACAACTTTCGCTTCGTAAGAATCCCACACCACGAGCGTCTTCGGTCAGGCTTGCCGGGGACGCCCAACCATTTTGGAGGATAGCATGAAAGCTTTGCGGAGACGCATTTTCAATCTGGAGCACAAGGCCGAAGCACAAGCGCCGGTTCAGCCGATAGTGTGCATACTGGTGGATCTCGACGGTTTTTGTTGGGTGGCTGGCCAAAGTTATCCAACCGTTGAGGATGCCAAGGCCGCGCATCCGTCACCGGGCGGGGAGCATATCATTGTGCGTACGGTTGATTGCCGCAGGCCTGTTTAACGCCACAGAGAAGGAGGGAAAGACGTGCGAAACAGTATTATGAAGCGCCTGGAGACCTGCGAGCAAAAGAAAATGCGCGTTGATATGTTCGCGCCGACGGCAACCCCCTTGGTTTTTCCGTATCATGAGCCCTCAATAAACCATGACGGGAGCCCGTTTGACACTGACCGCGTGCTCGGTATCGTTCTCGACGGGACTGAATACCCACGAGTGGGAGGCGAAACGGTGGACGAACTGAAAGCCCGTGCACTTGCCACTCGCAACGATTGGCCTTTCATCGTGTTTTCGATTTGGCGAGTGGCGGAGGAAAAATAACGGGAGTTATGTTTCATTGCCAGCAACGGCAGTCCCATCATGGTGCGACCAGACTGAGCCTTGAGTTTGCCCTTGCACAACTCGCTGGACTCTTAAAAGTCGCTGTACATTGACCGCGTTTTTTCCTTCTTGTCATCTTCTGTGAGAAATTCGAAGTCGTTCTTCTCGTAGAACTCCGTGACTGCACTCTTATTGTAAGCGTCAACGGTTATGAAGCGGCAGCCTGTACGATTATCGGTAAGAAACAACATCTTCAGCGCCCATATGAGATATGAGCCTATTCCCATTCGGTGAAAATCTTGATTCGTTCCAAGACGTCCTATCTTTACCGCTGGATAGGCCCTGTAGCGCAACCCTTGCGGGAAAAGCCTATTCTTCTTCCTGTTGGATAGTCGTATTGTGTCGTTTGCCAAGCTCACACACGCAACTGGCAGGGATACGGCCCCCTCTTCCTTGAGGTGGAAAGAGTATATCCGGGCAATAAGACTCTGCTGGTGTGGCTCGGCATCCTGCTGAAAGAATTCATCAAGGTCGATATTGCCACAAGAAAAGCCCGCGAACAACGAAAAGTCATCCACGGGCTTTAAAATGCATTCTTCGTTTTCGAAGAAATTACGCGTACTTTTTGGCACTCTTAAACACGGAAGCTTTGGCTTTGGCAAGGCTTGGGGCGCAATTCACCTTCAACGGCGCGCTAAGATTCGCCGTAATAGTCTTCTCAAACTTGGTGGCCTCTTTCCCGGTCAATTCGGGAGTGGGCTTGATAGGCATGGCCATTTTCATAACTTCCTTTATTGTTCGTGTGAAAAAATAATAAACACGTTCGGACAAAAAATCAATCCCTGCTTATTTCCTCGAAACACAAACTGCGGCAAGTTGCCGCACCATTTGGCTGTCAATGATAAATATAACACTATTTAATTTTAAAAATAATTAGAAATACCAAAAATACTAAGGCGTGAATCATAAATTGGTGAAAGTCACCTTTTAAAAGCGATATAATGCAATATATTGTGTTTAATGCGAATACTAAGAGTAGACCAATCATTATTAGCCTTAGATGCTTTACCAAAAATAGACAAGTGTCCGAAAGGGGTAAAAGCTTTATATCACATCAAGTCGCATGCGCTAACCATGCTGGTGCGATAAAAACGACCTTCTCATCTCCATCCTAAGCCCTTAAAATTTTTTTCCAACCCACGGGCAAAACCGGTAAAACCGCCGGAGACAGCCGCCTGTGCCATAATTTTTGCAAGTGCGGCTTATTGGCCGTGCTCAGTCGGCGCGTTCGTCCGTCTCCTCTTCCTCAAACAAATCCTTTACCCGAACGCCCAGGGCGTTGGCCGTAGCTATAACCTGAACATTGCACCTAGCATTATTTTTTACCCATATTCAACGATACATAGAGCGACCAACCGACGCGATTCTGGTTTTCTTTGCCGTGGTCATCCCTCAAATACTCGACATCCACCCAACCGTCGGCATTAAGCTTTCGTACTGCACGGCGAACGGATTCAAGTTGTGCTCTTGTGGCTGGTCCATCCTGTTCATAGATACGCTTAGCAAGCCTTTGTAAGGACAACTTCCCGTGCGTTAAGTTCAGATACCTCAATATTGCCAGTTGCACTTTCCCGAAACCCCGACTCATACCTATTCCCTTTTTTAAGTGTTGTTTAAACAACACTTAGGGTAATTCCACAAATCAGCAACTCAGTAAAAAGATGGAGAAAAATCCAAAGAAGGCAACAGCGCTTGACGTTCGCCAAAGAATATGCAGCTATTTATTTTGTGAAAATCAAATCGGAAATCAAAGCCATTTCGCGTCTTTCAATCGGAGTGTTCGTCCGCAGATTCTTCCGAAAACAAATCCTTAACCGAACAGTCCAAGGCGCGAGCGATGTTGCATAACATATCAAGAGTACATGCACCAATTCTAGAACCATCTCTTGCTTTTGAAATGGTCTCTTTAGCTACTCCAGCCAGTTGGGCAAGTTCTCTTATAGAAACACTTCGCTCGAGCATTATTTGTTTTACGTTACTTTTCATTCTGGCTGCAAACCTTTTTTTCATGTGCATACCAGAAATTTATTGCTCGCACTGTCCCATTATGATAGGACAGATTATAAGCCAACCGGGTAATACTAACAAAACAGGCCCGGCAGGTGTTCCAGCACCTGACCAGGCCCTAACCAGACAACACACAGGAGGTGTTGAAATGGCTGAAAAAATTTTACCCAATGATCCTGCATTGAGCAACCCACTTAAATCTGTTCGGGATAAATTGCAGGAAGTGTTTTCAGCTTATCTTGGTGGTGCAGCATGAATAACGACACCACCTTGAACTCTGCCCAACTATCTAAAATCCATGATCTCATCATGACTGCATTTCTTCCATTAGAAATTTTTATCGATATGGCTGGAAGCTCTTGTGCTGGAGGAGAGGGTTTTGACCTGACCGATTTTGCGGACGTTGTTCGACCATTATTTAAGCACGCAGAACGAGTGATTGATGACCGCCTAAACGAAATGGCTAAATAGTAATTGTAGCAAAAAACGTCTCCCAGGTGGAAGCGTGCAACGCAATCTAAGACCAATTTTCGTTCATTCCGTAGGGCTGGCCCTGATGGCTGGCCCTACTTCCCAAAAAGGAGCGACATCATGCAAAGCACAGCTGTCGAAATATATCAGTCCGAGGCCCAAATCTCCGCATACATTCCGGCCACCGCCAATGACGAACGCGTCATTTCAATGTGGCTGCACGGCAAAAGCCCAAAGACGCAAAAAGAGTACCGCCGAGATTTGAAATGCTTCCACGATCATACAGGATGGATGCCGTTGAAGGCTGTGACCCTGGACATGGTTCAGAGCTTTGTCACGGCTCTGGAGTCCACCTACAAGGCCAGGACCGTATGCAGGAGGTTGGCTGCCGTGAAGTCCCTGCTAAGTTTCGCGGCAAAGATCGGCTATTGCCGGTTCAATGTTGGTGGAGCTGTCAAAGGTCCAAAAGCGCCGCAGGATTTGAGCAAACGTATTCTGAGCGAAGAGCAGGTGCTTGGCATGATCAGCAGCGAACCGAACGCCCGAAACAAGGCACTGTTGAAATTCCTGTACGCATCAGGAGCACGCGCCGCAGAAGTCCACGGGCTGACATGGGGCGATTGCTCACCGAATCAAGACGGAACTTGCGTGGTTCATCTGTTCGGCAAGGGGAGCAAAAGCCGGTTTGTGGTGATTCCTGCTGGCGTGTGGCTGGCTGTATCCGAACTGCGCAACGGTGCCGCCGATGACACGCCCGTGTTCGTTAGCCGAAAGCACAACGCGCTCTCCTGCGTCCAAATCTGGCGCGTTGTCCGGGCCGCTGCTGATCGCGTGAACGTCGGCAAGGCCGTAAGTCCCCACTGGATGCGGCATGCCTGTGCTTCACATGCCCTGCAACGAGGCGCGAACGTGGCCATTGTTCAGAGTACTCTAGGACATGCGTCTTTAAGTACAACAAGTATATATGTTCACGTAAGGCCATCCGATAGTGCCGGACTCTACTTGGCCGTAGAATAAAGCTATACTTTCTTACAAGTAACTCTTGACAGCGACCTATGATTAGCGTATTGTTATCAGTGATGTTAACTGTGGTGCAGATTTTATTCCTGCTACCGCTGGCTGCTGTGGAGCCCAGAAAGCCGATTCAGGCTGTAGAACTTAACTTTCTGGGGATGCCTAGCAAAAATTTCGAGGGAAAGAAGCCCCGAAAGCCACGTGATGTTCTCACGTTTGCTTTCGGGGTTTTTTTATTCACTACCAAAATAGGAGAAAATTATGTTGGATATCGTTGTTGAAAAGCACCACATGCACAAAGTGCTCAAGGACGCCGGAATCACCCATCTGCAGGCCGCTCGCTTTTGCGGTTGCGGACAGTCGGGACTTACGCAAATTTTGAATTCTTACCGCCCTTGCCCCCCGTGGCTGGAAGCCAAACTCTCCTTGCTCAAGGAGCGAATCGACCGGGAAGCCATGAACGCGAACTAAATTTTTATGCTTTTTGAGATAGGGGACAGACACTATATGTCCTAACAGGAGGGCTCGATGAAAAGCCCAAAAAAAGCGCCCCTGCCGGACCAGGGCAGGGGCTAGAAAATTCACGCGGATGGCATGAAGCGACACGTCTATTTTCATGTCATCCGAGACTTAAAAAGTCAAGGAGAAACGCATGAACCTGATGTTGGACACTGCTCTGATGTATGCGCAAAAAGGCTATCGTATTGTCCCGTGCAACGCGCAAGACCGGAAATACAAAGGCAGGCTCTACGAGGCCAAAAGCCCCCGGATTAAAAACTGGCAGAACCTTGGAACGACTGATGACCGCCAAATCCGGGCATGGTGGGGGAAGTGGCCGGATAGCATGATCGGCTGTCTGACCGGCGCTCCCCTTGGTGAATTTGTCCTTGATATTGACCTGCCGGATGGCCCAGCCAACCTTGCGGCACTTGAGTCAAAATACGGGAAACTGCCAGAGACCAAAGCGCAGCAGACAGGCAGTGGTGGACAACAGCTTTTTTTCCGGATGCCTGAGGGCATTGACTTCAAAAATAGTGCAAACGGGATCGCCAAAAATCTGGACATACGGACCACCGGCGGTCAAGTTATTCTCCCCCCCAGTTTGCACCCTTCCGGCAGTACGTACAAATGGCTGAATGACCTACCGGCAGCACCTGCACCGACATGGTTAATATACCTGATCTCAAAACCGGAATCCGGAACACGGACCACACCCAAAGCAAGGCCAGCCACACCAAAAACACATACCGGCGGCACCTCCGAATATGGCCGACAAGCAATGGAATCCGAATGCAACATGGTGGCCATGACACCCGAGGGAGGCCGCAATGATGCGCTAAATGAGGCCGCTTTCACCTTGGGCCGCCTAGTGGCTGGCGGAGAGATCGACCAAGCTGTATGCGAGGCCGCCCTATTCGATGCGGCGGCTCGCTGTGCCCTGTCAGAGGCTGAAGCACGTAAAACAATCCATTCCGGACTGACCAAGGGCATGAAGGACCCCAGAAGCGCCCCGCCGAGGAATCACCAGGAATCTGGCACAAACGGCACTCAAAAAAATCATTGTTATACTTCATTCGATGAGCCAGACACAGACCTGGACGATTACGCCCCCCGGCCTTGGCCTGTGCTCGACAAGGCCGCAATACCGGGCATAGTGGGCAATTTTATCGACTTGGCCACCAGAGAGAGCGAGGCGGACCCCGCCGCTATTTTGGCAACGTTTCTAACCCGGTTCGGAGCGGAATGTTTTGTCAATGAGCCTCGAAAAGGCCCTGTTTTTTACGTAGGGCAAACCAAACATCGTCCCCGCCTATTTTGCGCTGTCATCGGGGCATCAGGAAAAAGCCGCAAGGGAACAAGCGCGGCACCTGTTTCAGCTCTGTTCGATTTTGAAGAATCAGACCACGGTTTGTATGATCCTGCACGCTGTCTCAATGCATCCCTAAGCACTGCCGAGGGGCTTGCTTATGCCGTCCGAGACGAACAACGCCTCTGGCAGTCGGACAAAAAAACAGGCGATGGAAAGTGGATTATTGCGGATCCGGGGATTGAAGATAAACGGCTTTTTATTCTTGATGAAGAATTTGCCACCGGCCTACGTTGCACAAAACGTGAAGGTAACACGCTGTCCATGGGGATTCGTAATCTTTGGGACTCCGGTTGCTATCAGTCTCTTGTAAAAAATAATCCAGCCAGCACGGCGAACAGCCATATCTGTTTGGTGTCGCATTGCACCTTCCAAGAACTGAAGCAGGAACTTGACGCGGTGCAGCACTGGAGCGGTTTTACAAATCGCTTTCTCTGGATATGCGCACGCCGTCAAAAGTTGGTTCCTCATCCCCGCCCCATGCCGGATGATGAACTCAGACCATTGCAGCGCGAAGTACTCGCCTTGGTCAAAAGGGGGCTGAGCTTTGGCGTTATGTACCGGGACCAAGCCGCAGAAGATATGTGGAGCGCCATCTACCCCGAACTATCCGCCGATCATCCCGGCATGGCTGGCGTAGCGATTAACCGAGGAGAAGCCCAAACGGTCCGGCTGGCCATGGTCTACGCCTTGCTGGATGGATGCGCCATAATTGCCCCCCGGCACTTGGAAAGCGCACTGGCCTTCTGGCGCTACTGCGAACAAAGCGCCCTGTTCATATTCGGAACCCGTGAAGCTGACCCCGTTGCCCAAAAAATAATGGGAGCGCTAGCAGAAGGAGCCAAGACCGCCACAGAGATAAACAAAAGCCTTGGTGGTCATGTGGGCAAGGGAAAGCTCAAAACCGTGCTTGAAAATCTTGTCACAGCGGGAAAAATCGACGTGGAGCAGGAAAAGACTGCTGGCAGGCCGAAGACCATGTTTAAGTTAAGAAAGGCGGAAAAATGAATACGGTCCAGCCCCCAGGATCTGAGACCTTTTTCCGCACTTTTTCAGCACTTTTTCAGCACGACAACATATTGAAATAACTATTATTCCGCTTTTTACGCTTTTTCCGCTTATATACAAAATGGAACAACGGTACCTCAAAATCAAAGAAGCAGCTAAATACCTTGATTATTCAAGGGATTACTTCACGCGTTTGGTTGCTGAGTACCGCATTCCCAAAAAAGGACCAGGTGGAAACCGATTCGACATACGAGATTTGGAGGCCTTTATGAATGATCCCACAATTTTCCTGATAGACCAGCCACAAGCCCAGCATAAGCGCAGAGAGTTCACGCCGGTTTCATTCTGAGGTATAAAGAAACATGGCAGTGAAACAGACCCAAGATGGACGGTATTTTGTCCAGTACCGCGTTCCCGACAAGAAAAGCGCGGTAAAGGAATACTTTGGACGTGGACCAGATGGTAAAAGGGCTGCTGAGATCAGAGACGCTGAAATCAATCTGGCCAGGAAGCGGCACCACCGCGTTACCAAGCCATCCGGCGTATACCTGGATCAATTGGCGCAGCAGTACCTGAAGCACATCAAGTCCAAAGGCAAAAGTGAAAAATACGGTAAAGAACTGGCGCAGTTGCTCAACGGCCATCTTTTGCCCCTGTTATGTCACCGTCCGGTTGAACAGCTTGATTATGATGACATCATGCGCGTAGCCGATCACTACGCCGACAGAAGCCAAGCCACCAGGAACCGCTACCTTGGGTATCTGCGGGCCATATTTAGATTCGGTGTTGATCAAGAGATCACAACGCACAACCCCATGAAAAAATGGCGCAAGGGCAAGGAACCCAAGCGCAAGGTACTGCTTAATGTGCCTGATCTGATGCGCATCTATGAAAACGCTGCTCCCCATTTGCAATGGGCTCTTGAGGTGGAATGGAACCTTGACACCAGGCCCGGTGAATCAGAATTGTTGTCGCTCAGGTGGCAGGATGTTGACTTTGATAATAGTACTGTCCATGTGGCTGGCACAAAAACAGATGAATCTGACCGCATCGTTTATATCAACGCCGCGTTCCGCTCCCGCCTGCTCGAAATGCGCGAATACGCACAGACAGAATATATCGTCGAGTACAAAGGCCAGCCCATGAAAAAATTTAGGCGGTCATTTAAAACAGCCTGCCACAAGGCCGGAATAACTTACGACGTGCGTATGTACGATGTCCGCCATTTGTTCATATCCGTTTCCCTTGCTGGTGGAGCAGATCTGAAAGCCGTAAGTGAAACTGTCGGCCATGCGTCCACGAAAATGACCGCAGACGTGTATTATCATAGCTTGGCAGGGGAAAAACAAAAAGCCGCCAACGCCCTGCCGTCCATCCGCCAAGAGAAAAAAGGCAAAGTCATTAAAATCAGATAATTGCCCTTGGTCTACAACTGGTCTACATCTACCGTAAAAAAGTAGCCCAAAAGTAGATTCCCCAAATAAAAAAGCATGTAAATTCAGTAGATAGGACAAATGCCCTTTGCCTTGGGAGCAGGGGGCCGTACGTTCGAATCGTATCGCCCCGACCATAATTTTCCCAATGATTAAGGCCAATCAGAGTACCATTCTGATTGGCCTTTTCATTTGGTGTGGGTCCATCATCAGCCTTTTTGCAGAACATAAAAACTCCGCGGCTGACCTGTTGCCCTTGAACACAGAAAACACTTCGTGCTACAACTCGCGCAGTCCATAGAGTTTTGCCGTACCCCCCCTCTTTGAGGCTGCCCTGTGTCCGCAAATGCGTTTGGCCGGCAGCAGGGGTACCGTTTTCAGCGGCCTGGCCTGCCTTGGAATACGCCAGCTTATATCGGAGGTTGGTTGCCATGAAAGACGTATTTGAAGAAAAACTTGCCGCCATCGGTTCGCATCTGGATGCGGGACTTAGCCCGGAACGCGTCAATCAAGTACTTGCTCTGCTGGGCGCCGGAACGCTGGAGACAGAGGTGCTGGCGCGGATGCATCTCTACAACGAAACACTGCCGATGGCCGAGCAGTACCCCTTCACGGAACACGAACGATTCCTGCATTTTCTCTGGGATGCGTTCGACAAGCTGCCCATGTGTCTGATGGTTCCCTTCTCAATCCCCTTCCGGCGGCTGCTGGCCGAACATATGTTCAAGCCGTGCGGCAAGGGAGTGATCATCGAAGAGAACGTCCGCTTCAACTTTTTCAAACGCATCCAAATGGGCGACAACGTCTTTTTGAACCGCAATGTTTTTCTGGACAGCAAAGGGGGCATTGTCTTCGGCGATTTCGCCGCCATTGCAGAAAACGTGAACATCTTTACGCACAGCCACAGCGAAGCGTCGCATCTGGAGCGTACCTACCTGCCGGTCCGTATCGAAAGTTATGCAAAGGTATATTCAGGTGCCACCATCCTTCCAGGAGTAACCGTGGGCCGGGAGGCCATTGTCGCCTCCGGAGCAACGGTAACCCACGACGTGCCAGACGGAATGGTGGTAGCCGGAATTCCCGCCAAAATTATCCGCGAACGAGACACTCGGGGCAGACACGGGGACGACCTGGACCACATCTGGCTGTACTGAGCTCTCCTCTTTTTCCTGCATCTCATATGTAAGTGGCTAACTTAAAGAATAAAAAAAACGGCACCTGAATTCTCTCAGATGCCGTTTCCAATGTGACCGGCCGCTTTGAACACAGCCGGACGAATAGATTTGAGCTAGCGCATTTTCGCCTTGAAACAAGGCTCCTCCCTGAAAATATTTTCAATTATTTCAGGGAAATGCATAAGAGACTCTAAACCTTTTCAAGGTTAGACGCTCTAATCCGCAGCGCTAATTGCGTTGAAGCCGCACTCGTCTTCGCATGCGCCGCAGTCCATACAGTTGTCATTTATGGCATAGTAATTTTTTCCATCGGGATGGACAATTGCTTCTGCAGGACAGACGCTTTGACACGCGCCACAAAACTGACATTCATCAGGATCAATTTTATGCATTTTTTCTCCTTCAACTGACGATAACAATCGTGTATATTTGGAAGCCGCGAATTTACACAATATTGTAATTCAGTGTCAATGGAAACATGCGCTGCTTTTTCATAATTCATCCCAACCCTGCCAATCTCGCCCGATGGTCCGCCACATGAAAGCAATTGTTTTTACCCGATACGGAAACCCTGATCACCTCGCTCTGATGGAAGTTCCTGATCCAGAGCCCAGAGAAAACGAACTGCTCGTACGAGTCCACGCCTCTTCCGTCAATTCCTGGGATTGGGAGTATCTGAACGGTGTTCCCTTCGCCAATCGGCTTATGTTCGGACTGTTTAAACCCAAACCAGGCAAGCAAAGGCTCGGCGCGGACATCGCGGGAGTGGTTGAAGCCACAGGAGCGAAAGTTACGCGCTTTCATCCCGGCGACCAGGTTTTCGGCGACCTGTGGGATGCCTGGGGCGGCTTTGCCGAACTTGCCTGCATCCGCGAAACCGAGGCCCAACCCAAACCCGCGAACCTTACTTACGAACAGGCCGCATCCGTACCCCAAGCCGGTGTTCTCGCTTTGGCGGGCATCAGGCATTTCGGAAGATCGCTGGCGGGGCAAAAGGTGTTGATAAACGGCGCTGGCGGCGGTGTGGGGGCTTTCGCCATCCAACTGGCAAAAATGGACGGCGCCGAAGTCACGGGCGTGGATGCGCCGCACAAGCTGGAGGCGATACAATCCTTTGGAGCAGACCATACGCTGGACTATACGCGCGTTGATTTTACCGCGACGGGCCGCCGCTACGACTTGATAATCGACTGCAATTTTTCCCGCTCCCAGTCCAACTGTTTGCAGGTGTTGAATCCTGCGGGAAAATACGCCGCGATCGGCGGCGATGCTATGCGACTACTGCCCGTCCTGCTCAGAGAGAAACTAGCGCATCTGCTTCCTGGCGAAACGCCCTTCCACCTGGTGATGGAAGGGCCCAATAAAGGGCTCGACTATTTGAGCCAGCTTCTCGAGGCGGGCAGACTCGTCCCACGTATCGATACGACCTTTCCTCTGAAGGATGTGCCCATGGCCCTGAGCTATTTCGGAACGGGACAGCACAAAGGCAAAATTGCCATCTCCGTGTCTGAATGAGGAGAGTCTGCAACATCAAGTATCCCTCTCGCATCGCCTGTGGCGTCCGCTCGGGCAGACGTTTTCTGCCATGTTATCCACCATTTTTTTGTCTTTTTTTCCATGGCAAAAAAATTGACGGAGCCGGATAAAAAAATCCCGTTGAGCGGACTCAACGGGATTAGCTGAGAGCAGCTGAAATGCGGTCCTGGGCAAGTTTTTTTTACACTCTGACCAAGGAGCCGGACAGTTTTTTGCTGTTATTTTGCCAGCAGTGCGAGCAAGGGAGAGATCACAAGCAGCGCCCCGGTGGCCAGGACTATCCAGGATTGCAATCCGCGGTATTTCGCCAGCCCGTCCACTTTGTAGACAAGGGTGACTGGAATAAAGCAGCCGATAATGGCGAAAATGGGGCTGCAGATGCTCGTGAAATACAGAATCGGAAAATTAACTACGGTCGCGGACCAGCCGAGCAGCACGATCAGGCCGACTACCCCGGCGGACACTTTGGCCATGTTGACCGATTCTTTGGGCTTATTCCCGGCGAAAAAATTCATGTATAGCCCGACGCAGGCTTCATGCAACCCGAGCAGCACGCCGAAAAAGGATGTGGTTACGGCGCAGATGTCAATGGTCACCCCCAGGGCGGGAACAAGGGTTCCAGGTATGACCTTGACCATGATCGCCAGAAAGGACGTATTGGCCACAAAGGCATTATAGGCGTCCTGATGCGTTATGGACATGGTGCAGGAAAAGGCGAAGAAAAAAACCACTCCGGCCAGAATCAGAAAGGCGCGATTCATGATCTGCAGCGCCTTTGTCCTGGCAACCTCGAGATCCTCGTATTCCGAACGGGCGTAGATGACCATCGGACTCAGCGACTGCAGAAACAGAATCGAAGTCATGGCGAAAGGCAGGGTCACGATAGTCTGGGAGAGCATCTGCCAGAGCGAGGTGATGTCCTTGACGTTTTCGAGATCCCACTGCGGGACGATCATCAGGGCAAGAACGACAAGGGACGAAAGAATGACCACGACCAGAACCTTGGAGAGATGAAACAACAGCGTTTTACTTGCAAATGCGAGAAACACCAGGAAGCTGATCAAAATCAGAGCGTAGAGATTGTTCTCGGACAAGAGCCCGTCTGTCAGGCCAGCGGCCTGAATATAGGAGGCGCTGTCGTTGGTGACGGTCTCGCTGTACACGCAGAGCCAGATCAGGAGCATTACAAAATAAATAACGCCCAGAGCAGCGCCCCACTTGTTGCCCAGATATTCGCAGATGGTCGTCGGATAGTCCGAGGCTTCCCTGGATTCAATCAGGGTGTTGATATACAAACGCTGGAACAGATATAACGCCGGATAGGCGATGACTATGGCCAGCAGAAACGTCCACAAGCCCACCAGTCCGGCTTGAATGGGCAGAAAGACGATGCCCGCGCCGATGCCCATGCCTATATTGACAGCCACCCATCCCCAATCCTTGGAATTCATTTTCATGCTCGCAGCCCTCTTCTGTTGCGTCGGATCTTGAATGCAGTCATTTCAGAAAACCGGTACGCCCTCTCGGGCGCCGGGACAGAACGAACGGTCGCTACGGCTGCTACGGCTCAGGAAGTCATAATCTTCAAAATAATTTCATCGGTCTGCTTCATCCCGGAACTGGCCAGTTCGCCGATGTTGCGGATGGTGGCTTCTACATCGCTGCCCACGATCCCGTCGCCGCCGTGGAGATCCTTACGGTAGGACGCCAGGGTTGCGGAGTCGAAAGCCGCGTAAATGCCTGTGGCTATTTTCATGGCGCAGGACGGTTTGGCGCCGTCGCAGATGATGCCGGAAATGTTCCCCAGGGTGTTGATAATGGCGTGCGCCACGGTCGCGTAATCCTCGTCAAGCAAAAAGGTGATGGCTCCGCTGACTCCGGCCGCTGCGCACATGGCGCCGCAGTAGGCAGACAGACGCCCCACCTGGGTCTTGATATGCACGGTGCACAGGTGGGACAGAAAAAGCGCCCGGATCAACTGTTCTTCGGAAAAGCCCTTCATCCGGGCATATTTGATCACAGGCAGGGAGGCGGTCATACCCTGATTGCCGCTGCCGCTGGTGGTCATCACCGGCAGAGGGCAGCCGCTCATACGCGCATCGCTTCCGGCCGCGGCATAACTGGCGCAATGGTTGCGGATATCGTCTCCGTATATCCCCTGCTCGATGTTTTTGACGATGCTGCTGCCAATGTTCACCCCGTAGGTATTCTGCAAGCCTTCGTCCGCAATGGTGCTGTTCAGTTCTATGACCTGCTCGAACAAGGACCGGATCAACTCGAGATCTATGCTTTTGGCAAGGTCGTAAATCAGCCGGACCGTCAAAATGGAACGATCCTCCTGGGAAGTGTTGAAATTTTCCGGACTGAAGCCGCGGTCAAGAAGCACCTGACCGTCTTTGACCACCTTTGTCAGGTTGGTATGCAGATACTGCACTTCCACAAGAGCGCTTTTCTCTCCGGAAAACGCTTCCACGCGTACGTAGAGTTTGACCGGAGTCTTTTCATGGATGATCTCGAACGACATATGTTCGAGATATTCCTTGACCGCCACCATATCCTCTTCGGTCACGGTGCTGATGACCATCAGATCCTTTTTACAGTCCCCGGCCACAATGCCCATGGCCGCTGCGGTTTCAATGCCGATCATTCCGCCGCTGTTGGGTACGACCACACTTTTCACGTTCTTGATGATGTTTCCGGAAACAAAAATCTTCACCCGATCAGGAAGCTCGCCCAGAACCTCCCTGGCCTTGGCGGCGACAAGGGCGATGGCGATGGGCTCCGTGCACCCTTGAGCGGGAACAATTTCCTCGTGCAGAATTCGCAATACTTTTGCTGTGGTCTCCTGATCGATCGGCATCTTTTCCCCCTGAAAGGTACGAGTTGTTTTCGGTTGCCCGTATCTGATGGTCTGTATCCGGCGATTGCCCCGACGCCACATCAAAAAAACAGAAACGTCAGCTCCCATTCGGATGCAATACAAAATCAGCTTCTTTTTCCTGCCAAGCTATCCCAATATCGCTATCCATCTGCACTGACAACCTTTTTATTCACCAGCTCATAATCACTAATCGTTGCACTAAAAAAAGCAACGCCCTCCAAACAGCCCGGCGCCTTAAAGCATTCACTAATACCTCCTATGGCAGACTGTTTTATCGATACAGTCTGTTACTTGATCTCAACACGTTTTCTGTTCTATAGCTTTCAGCGATCGCCAGGCTGTCCGCGTTCATCTCTGTATCATTTTTGGAGCAACAGACTTGTTTACCAGCCTTTTTCCTCATCGATGGTTTTCCTGCCTGTTCAATTTTCGTGTTATGCTCATTGTCTTTGCTGTTATTTTTGTCTGGCTGCCGGTGCAATCTCTATTGGCTTCTCCGCTACCTGCCATATCCCTGGATCCTGTTCAAAAACAGTATGATGTGGGCAAACATACCGCGGTGTTTGTTGATTCCAACGATTTGAAATTTGAGGAAGTGTTAGGACTGGACGCACAGGGGGCCTTCAGCCCCAACGCCTGCCCCTTGATCGACCACCCCGGAGGCGATTCGTCCGTCTGGATCCGGCTGGAGCTTCGCCCTTCGGATCGTGTGAAAGAGGCCGATACGGAGTGGATACTGGAAATCGTCAATTCGGACTGGGATCTGATCGAACTGTTCGTCCCCGATGTCGCCGCTGCCGGCGGATACCGGCGTATAGGCGGCAGTATATCCGCACATGAGCAGCCTCAAACCGGCTTGCACAGAGATTTCACCTATACGCTGCCGCCCCTGTCCGGCTCCAGCTTCGTGCTGTATATCCGTCTGGAGGCCACAGGTCCGACGGCCTTTCCTTTGATCATCTGGAGGACAGACGCATTCCGGCAGCACGTGTTGCTCGATTTTTTCAGCTTCGGGATGGTTTATGGGATCATGCTGAGTATGGTTCTGTATAACTTCTTCATCTACTTGTCCCTCAAGGACAGGGTTTATATCACGTATGTTCTCTACATGCTTTCGTTCCTCTGCTATTTGCTGATTCTCAACGGCCATATGGCAGTTCTGGCCGGAGTTCCCGGCACCCATTGGATGCCTCTGGAGTGGGTGGCGCTGGGCTGCGCCATCATGCTGGTGGCAACCTTTGGCCAGCAATTTCTCGGCACAAAACGCAACACGCCACGCTTGCATCTGGGGTTATTCCTGTTCCATGTGCTGGGTTTTTCGGTCATTTTATTTGGTCTGGCAGGACGTTACGATGAAGCGGCCATCATTTCATATGTTGCCGGAGGTCTGGGGCCGGCGTACGTATGTTTTATTGCAATGGTTCGCTGGCGCCAGGGATTCGATCCCGCCCGATTTTATATTCTGGCGAACATTTCCCTCCTTGTCGGAACCATGAGCTTCGTACTCTGGTCCATGGGCTTTTTCCCCACACTCATTGCAGGGAATTTCATCCTCTCTCTGGGGCCGACTGCCGATGCGGTCCTTCTCTCCTTTGCCCTGGCCGACAGAATCCGTCAGTTGCGCAAGGAAACAATCACGCTGGCCCAAAGCCAGGCCCATTACAAAAAAATAAGCGAGATCGACGGGCTGACCGGGTTGTACAATAAAAGGCAGCTGTTCCAACTGGTTGAAGAAGAAATTGAAAATACGGCGGACACCGAACGCCCCCTCTCGCTGTTGATAATGGATGTGGACAATTTCAAAAACTACAACGATTCCTACGGCCACCCGGAAGGCGACCTCGTATTGCAGTCACTGGCCGCCGTAATCAAAAAAGAAATCCGCGAAAACGATGCGGCCTTTCGATACGGCGGTGAAGAATTTGTGGTGCTCTTTCCCAACTCCGGGATCGATCAATCTTTCCGGGCAGCGGAACGCATCCGCAAAACCTTTGCGAGCCAGATATTTACGCCCAATGGAAATGGAGACATTTTCGTCACCATAAGCCTGGGACTGGCCCAACATCAATCCTATGAATCCCTCGAAGGCTTGATACGACGCGCCGACCAGGCCCTGTACGATGCGAAGCACCAGGGAAAAAACAAAGTGGTTGTAGCCAGCCCGGATTAAAGTATCTTGACCCTTAAAAGATTTTGAGCCCTTTATATATTTTGATTGATTTTTTTTAACTAGTTCACCTTATTTGAATTATCTCCTAAGCAACTGCCTGATAATCGCTAACCAGCTTGCTCTAACTACTCCGGCACTAGCCGGACGCTGTCCTTGAAAACTACCAGCCACTTTATTGGTCACATCGTCTACCCCTTCCCCTAGCCCGCCTACTTTATTGGCAGCCATCCCTAACATCTTTCCTTTCCTGCTGCTCAACCGACCTACAGCACTTTTTCCCAAGCGCAAAAATATTTCATAAATTAAGCTAGTTAGAAGAGTAGATTCAGAACTTCATCAAAAAATATATGTTTTTAGCAAAATGGCATTTTTTATGCTATTTACCAAATTGTTACGTTCTGATGGAGAGCCAAGCAGCAACAGACAAACCTCGGAACGAATCGAAATCGTTTCCGAAAAGTTGGAGAGGAAACATGGGTAAAAATTTCGCGACAGCCTGTCTGGTATTCATTTTTTGTCTCGGCCTGAGCGCTTCGGCATTGGCCGAAGAGGCCCAAAGCAAACCCTGCCCCTGGACCATCAAATCAATTTCAGTGGGCAAATGGGGTAACGGAAAACAAAAAGCCCGGATCTGGGTGCAGGGAAGCTTTCCCATTCCGCCAGGAGCCAGCGAGCGCCCTGTGTGGTACGTAAACGGAACATACATCGGACACTCGGAGATCTTTTTCAACAGCAGGACTTTGCCTGACTCGTCCCATCTTCTGAAGGACGGGGGAAACACCATCAAAGTCCAGTTTGTGAAGCCTCCCTACAACGGCGCAAGCAACGAAATCAGCATTTCAAACTTCAGCTGGGACCAGGTGCGGCCGGGAGGGTATAAAACATTTAAGTAACGCTTATAGGCAAAGCGGGCTTCGGCCCGCTTTGCCCGCTTAGTATACCGCATCACATTCTCCCCCTTCCCGCCTCGTTAAAACTCTGTAAAAAAAATTCCATTCACCTTGCCACCATCCTGCCAGCGCAGTATGAAGAGAAGAAAAAATCTTCGGAGGCCGGCAATGTCTGATAATATCCCCACACTCAATCTCGAACAGCACCAACAACTGGGCGCAACTCTCAAAAAAATGGACGCCGACCTGGCGGATTGCCTGTGCACCTGCACGGGCGCTTTTTCTTTGCAATCGGATATCGTCAAAAAAGGCCAGAAGACTATGGCTGCGTTGCGTGATTTACGAATCGCCTTGTACGCTGAGTTGTCCGAAGCGTATCCTGAAAAAGAGGAAAAAGACCTGGGCGCAGTGTATTTCGATGACGCCGGAAACTGACCTGGCTACGCTTTTCTTTCTAAAAATAACCATTAAAAAACAACAAGTTAAACAATCCTTACTGAAGGCAGACCACAAACGGTTCCACGCTTGAAAAAAAAGTCCTGTTATACGGCAGTTACGTTGGCGATTGCATTTTCCACAAAGAGGCGTATACCCCCGGCTGCATTTGGCAAACTGGTGTTTTCCTTCAAATTGGATGGCCCTAAAGTGGAGGGCGCATGCAATGGCAGAAAAAGTGATCTACAAATTAGAAAAATTGTCCCCCAGCCTGCGGGTAACAGCCGTTCTTTTGGCTGGCATGTTGCTCTGCGCCGCCAGTAGCCTTGCAGCGGAAGAATATCCTCTGCAAGAAGCCCGTTCGTTGTACCTGGAACTGATGACCTTTGCCGGTGAACCTCGCTTTCATCGTTACGGTCTTTCGGAAAAGGGGCCTTACGCGGACTGGAAAGAACACTTTCTGGAACTTTTTTCGTCTAACGAAGCCATAAGCGAATTCGGCAACTGCACCCGCTGCGATCCGGTGATTCTGCTTGATCTGGCCACAAAACTTTCCGAGCAATCCGGACGCCCGGATGAAGCCACGCAGCATACGATTGATATGCTGAACAAGGCACTCCTGGTGCAACCTTCGGACTATTCCCCTGCACCGGATATCCGCCTTTTGGAAGGCAAGCGGCTGGATGCGGAAATCGAGGGAACCTACGGTCCGGTGACCCCCATAATGGAAGCCCAGGATTACTGGCTGCTGTACCTGAACGGCGCGGACATCACCCTTGTGGTAAAAGACGGGACCATCGAACGTACGCTGAAGGGCCGCCACGGCGCCCGCCGGATCAACGTCGGGGAGTGACTCCGTACTCTCCGCAGCGGCGGACGTTTTTTCTGAAAAAATCCGCCCATATTCTCCACCACAACCCAAGCGGCAGTTGCATGGCCGTCGGTAATTCGCTGTGCCCTCACAGCGGATTTGACTCTGTCTTGCAATGCATTGTAGGAATGGCACTATTGTTTACTCATCACGCCGGGCCAATCTTACTAATAAAGTAGTTAAAAACACTAACTGATAAGCTCAAGCAGAACACCCATGCAAGCAGTCATTTTAGCCGGAGGCAAAGGTACGCGCCTTGGTAATCTTGTCGAGAAGACCCCAAAACCCATGCTGGATATCGCCGGAACCCCTTTTCTGGATTATTTAATCTGGAATTTGCAGCGATATGGAATCGATGACATCATCATAAGCACAGGGTACCAGGGGCAGGAAATAGAAAAGCACTTCTCCGGTGCTGAAAATATCATCATTTGCCACGAAGACACTCCTTTGGGTACAGGAGGAGCGCTCAAGCACGCCGCCCATTTGCTTCAGGATGATTTTTTCGTACTCAACGGAGACACGCTTTTCGACATAAATTTTCTGGATTTATTGAAAATATATAAGGATAATAATGCCAAAGCGGCAATCGCATTGCGTGGCATTGAAGACGTCAGCCGCTACGGATGCATCGATCTAACCGGGAATCAGATTACCGGGTTTCATGAAAAAACCTTAAGCGGCCCCGGTGTTATCAACGGCGGCGTTTTTATTCTTTCCAAAGCTCTGCTGGAACTGCTTCCATCCGGATTCTCCCAGATAGAGCAGAGCCTTTTTGAGCAGCTGATTGCGGATCAAGTCTTCTACGGGCAGGTATACGACGGCTTTTTTATTGATATCGGCATACCGGAAACCTTCAATGCCGCGCAGACCTCCATTCCCGACTGGAAAAGAAAACCTGCGTTATTTCTGGACAGAGACGGCACAATAAACATCAATCACGGCTATGTGCACAAAAAGCAGGATTTCGAGTGGAATCCCGGCGCCATTGAAACCATCAAGTGGGCAAATGATAAAGGCATCTATGTCTTTATCGTCACCAACCAGGCCGGAATCGGCCGCGGGTATTATACGGAAGAGACCTTCCTTGATTTTTCGAACTGGATCAACAGCCAGCTGCTCTTACACGGCGCCCATATAGACCAGACATTTCACTGCCCGCACCATCCGACCCATGGGGTCGGGCAGTATCTCAAGGATTGCAGTTGCAGAAAGCCCAATCCCGGACTTTTACTCCGGGCTATGGATCAATGGGATATTGCCATTGCCGACAGTCTGCTCATCGGGGACAACCAGTCAGATCTCTTGGCAGCGGAAGCTTGCGGAGTCGCATCAACGCTCTATTCCGACGGGAGCCTTTTTGCGTGTTTGCAAGAAACTCGCTTATGGCAGAAGTATAAATAGAATGTTCAAAGTTGCATCCGTACAAGGATAAAAAAAACCCCCTTTCATACGAGAGGGGGTTTCGTTTTTTGTGCAACAAGCAAGGACTGCTAGCGTTCCAGACCGGCGAACTTGAGTCCGCTTCCTTCGCGCTGATCCATGGGAACGTAGCTGCGCTGCATGGGCCCCTGATAGACCTGGCGCGGGCGATGGATTTTGGTGGCTCCCTGGGACTCCTCGTACCAGTGGGCAATCCAGCCCGGCATCCGGCCGATGGCGAACATGGCCGGGAACATGTTTACCGGTATCCCCAGAGCCCGCAAAATGATGCCCGAATAAAAGTCCACATTGGGATAAAGCCTGCGATCCACAAAATACGGATCACTGAGCGCCGCTTCTTCCAGCCGCTGGGCGATATCCAGAAGTTCGTCCTTGACGCCGAGATTGCGCAACAGGTTGTGCGCGGCATTTTTCAAAACATTGGCGCGGGGATCCCGTGTTTTGTAAATGCGGTGGCCAAACCCCATCAAGCGGTATTTCTTCTGCTTGACCTGCTCGATGAGTTTGGAAACATCCATGTCGCCCTCTTTGATCTCATGCAACATCCGCAGTACGGCGGAGTTGGCGCCGCCGTGCAGCGGGCCCCACAGTGCGCAGATGCCGGCGGAAATGGATGCGAACAGATTGGCCTGGGTTGAACCGACCATACGTACGGTCGAACAGGAGCAGTTCTGCTCGTGATCCGCATGCACCAGCAAAAAGAGGGAAAGCGCCCGGACGGCTCCCAGGGGCGGATTATACAGTTTGTAAGGTATGGAGAACATCATGTGCAGGAAGTTCACGCAGTACCGCAGGTTCGGATTGGGGTAAATGAAGGGCAACCCCATGGATTTGCGATAACTGAATGCCGCAATGGTCCGTACCTTGCTGATGATCTTCGCCACGGCCCGACGGAAGTTTTCCTCATGGCTGAAGGTGTACAGGTCCCGATGATAACTGCCCAGCGAATTGATGACCGCCGACAAGATTGCCATGGGCTCGGGGTTGGGCGGAAATCCGTCAAAGTGATGCAGCATGTCTTCATGCAACAGTTCTTCTTCACGCAGAATTTCCCGGAAAGAGTCCAATTCGTCCCTGGAGGGCAACTCACCGAAGATCAGCAGCATTGCCGTTTCGATAAAGGTGCTTTTTTCCGCTATTTCTTCAATGGGTATACCACGATAGCGTAAAATACCGTTCTCACCGTCCACAAATGAAATCTTGCTCTGACAGGAGCCCGTATTTGCAAATCCGCTATCCAGAGTGATCAGACCGGTATCTTCTCGTAATTTGCGGATATCAACAGCTTTCTCGCCTTCAGTACCTGTAACAACTGGCAATTGGTATGTTTTGCCTTCATAGGTAAGGGTCGCAAAATCTTTTTCGCTCATAGGCGTCCTTTGTTTTAAAAGGTTTGCGCTTGTGACGCCGAATATGCTCGATTGACCACCAGGGCTGGAGTTGCCTTGCCCGGGGCTGAGTTCGAATTCCCAGGAGGGAGGAGCACGGCGAAGGAAGCCATTGCTCCTGTTAACTGAACGGATAAGTCCTAACACGAGCATCTCCAAAAAACAAGACGGCCCGGTTCAGGCTTGCTTTAAAAGCAAAATACTCTGTAATAACAGACAAACAGCTGCCAATACGTACGTAAGAACAGAAGAATAGGCCGGAAGAAAAAGTCTGACGGGAACAAAGAAATCTCCCGCAAAACAGCCAGGACCTTCCCGGCTGTTTTGCAGGAGACAGGCTATACGCGGAGATTAGTCTCTGCAGAATTTGATAGAGTCGCTGACTTCCCGCAACTCGGATTTTGCCGCTTCAAAATCCTCGTTTTCAGTATAAGTCATGAAATTCATGTAATAATTGTCGCCATCATAGCACTGCCAGATGATCCGCTGAAAGCCGTTCTTCTGCGGTGCCTCGGTCTGTTCCCAGCCGATTACGCCGCAGCCTTTTTTGATACTGCCGTCGTCGCGGCGATGCGCATCCAGTACCTTGTTGATCTGCATCCTTTCCTTATCCTGCTTCAGTCCGGCCTTAACCGCGGAGGCCCGTGGAAAGCTGGGCACCATCTGCTCGAGATGCCCGTTCATACCGCGCGGCGTGCCTTTTTTCATGAAACTGAAAGATTCGCCGTGTTCAGGATCGCCATCGACCAGATACCACCCGGCAGGAATCGTATATTCAAAATTGCGGTCATGTTTGAACGTCCGTGGCGACGAAAATACCTCGGGTCCGCTTTCAGCCGGCGCGGCCTGGGTTGCGGCAGCCGAACTGGATTGATGCGCCGCAGTGGACACCAGTCCGGAACCGGTTACACAGGATGCCAGGGCAAATGAAAGCACTACCAACAACAAGCTCAATGTTCTCATCGTCTCACTCCAATGCTAGATGTGATGTGTCTTGTCAGAATCTCAGGCCTCCCATCCCCCTGACCGGATGCCTGAGCGTCCACAACTTTTAATGGATTGTTACAAAATACATCATATGGGGTTTCAGGCGCAAGAATATTTTTTTTGCATCATTCAAAAAGACCTTTTCAGTAACCAATACGCGGTTTGCAGGTCATCATTGCAGGTGCTGCAGTTCCGGCAACAGAAAAAAAGCGCCTGAGGAGAATTCCCCTCAGGCGCCGGAGCGTACGCAATTTCACGCGGCACAGGCCGCGGGCATGAACTAAGCTGTCATACCGTCATAAGAGCCACGGACTCACAGGCCAGAGAAAGAATCAGGAAAATCAATCCGACGTACACAAGGGGCTTTAAGCGCAACGGAGCCGCGCTCCGGGCAATGGCTGTCCAGCAAACTACGGCCAGGACCAGCAAGGCGGCCGCAGCATAAAGGAAAACCACGGTGGGATTGTTGAAATCCGCCGCTGCGGCAACAGGAATGCGCAGCATGAAAAACCATCCCAGAATCGCGAACTGCGGCAGGGCTGGGAACAAGGCCCATTTGGATGTATTTTTCAAGGCATAATTATAATAATCGCGCCCGTAATCGTCTTTATTGCGGCGCATCAAAATAAATTGCAGCCCGTACGCACCCGCGGCACTGAGAGAAAACAGAAACAGCAGACCGGCCGTGGGCCAGAATTCGGAAGTCAGGGGAATATTCTTGGCCGCCGAATAAAAGGTCGGCAAGGATTGGTCCGCGAAAAAAACGCTGCCGTATTTTTGTATGGCCCGCTGTGCGGCAAGGACCAGAAACAACGTATCTGCTGCCGCCAAAGCGGCAACCGCTCCCATAAAAATATGGATGCCCTTCTGCTTTTTCATGGCCTTCCAGTTGGAGCGGTAAAAAATCAACAGCAATAACGCCGTCAGATATAATCCGATCAACAGAATACTCACGGGCGTCAACAGTTCGTGCAGCAAGGCATTCACGGAAAACTCGGTTTTGCCGTAGTGAAACAGCAGCCATTCTCCGGCCCAGGTCTGCACCCAGGCGGCCAGAGTGAACGGCAGCGTGCACAGGCCCATGATCATGCCCATATACACCAGCTGCTGCCCGTTTTTATCCAGAAAAGCCTTTTTCCGGACTTTGCCTGCCCACTCGCAGATTGTGGCCAGAAAGGGCGAACCCACTGCTGCAAACACCATGGAAGCAACCAGTGCGAAAAGCAGCAATTCACCAAACACTGCGTATGGTATGCCCAAAAACATTCCACTTCTCCTTAGCAAACCTGAATTAATGGGAACAAAAATAATCTGACGGTCCGTTCCCGGGGCATGCGCCGCCGGCCCGGCCTTGCTTATTATATGAGTCAGGTCAAACGTATTTGCAATGAATAGAAACAGACAATCGCAGCCAATTCAGATGCCGGGGCTGCCAAGACGGCTCTGCTATGCCTCATTTTCACGCAGGAGGCAACCTGACTTCAAAATACCCGTCGCCGACATTCTTTCTTGACAAATTGTAAAATTTAGACAAAAAGTATCCATGCAATCAATCATTCCCCCTTTTCTCGCTTCTTTCAAACCCGTGGCCGATGCCATCCAGGCCCTGCTGGCTCCACATGCAGAGGTGGTAATCCATGATCTGTCGCAGGACCGTATTGTCTACATAGCCAATTGTTTTTCCAAACGCGCTCCCGGAGACGAATCCCTGCTGGACGAAGATGTATCTGGTCCGGACAACCCGCCAGTACTCGGCCCGTATGACAAACTCAACTACGACGGACGCAGGCTCAGATCCGTTTCGGCCGTACTCCATAATGCTGATGGCACCCCCGTGGGACTGCTCTGCATCAATCTGGACCTCTCGCGTTTTGAGGCTGCCGCCACACTGCTGCGCCAATTTGTGGAGCCCCCTGGGAACCCGCCGCCGGAATCGCTTTTCAGCAAAGACTGGCGCGAACGCATCCACCATGAGACTCGCGAATTCCTGGCCCAGCGCAACATGGCCTTCGAAGCTCTCGAGCGTACGGACAAAATCGATCTCGTCGTCCGAATCCAGGCAGCGGGACTATTCGAAGCCCGCCACGCGTGCGATTACGTCGCATCGCAGCTGGGCGTCTCGCGCGCGACCATCTACAACTACCTGCGCAGCTCCGGCAGCAAAAAGGAGGAGTAATCCATGCAAGCAGTACGTGATTTTCAACTGGAAATGTTTATGTCGCAATATGAATTCTCCGTCCGTCACTTTCTTTGCGGATCGGACGCCCAAACCATGACTCTGCGCGAACTGCTGGACATGGCCTCGGAAGAAGAGCTGGAGCAATGGAGTGCGCTGGAACTCAATTACTCGGAGACCATGGGCTCCCCGGCCCTGCGCCGGGACATTGCCCGGTACTGTTATACGCGCCGTACGGACAAGGACATCATCTGCTTTGCCGGAGCCGAAGAAGGCGTATATTGCGCCATGCATGCGCTGCTCGGCCCCGAAGACCATGCCGTGATTTTCTGCCCCAACTACCAGTCCCTGGAATCGCTGCCGGCTTCGCTCTGCGCTGTCTCTGGGCTCAGGTTACGGGAAGAGGACGACTGGAACATCGATCTGAATGAGCTGGAATCCTTGCTGCGGCCCAATACCCGGCTGATTATCATGAATTATCCGCACAACCCCACAGGCAAAGTGCTGCCTGCGGAGCAATTCCAGGCCATTGTGGACATGGCGGCAAAACGCGGCATCTATATTTTCAGCGACGAGGTCTACCGGGGACTCGAACGCGAAAGAGACGCCCCGCCGCCCATGGCCGACGCATACGAACGCGGACTCTCTCTGGGAGTGCTCTCAAAAAGCTACGGACTGGCTGGGCTGCGGATGGGCTGGATCGCCTGCCAGGACCACGAACTGCTGCAGAAAATGGAACGGGTCAAACATTACCTGTCCATCTGCAATCCCACGCCCAGTGAATTTCTGGCCCGGATCGCCCTGCGCAACGGAGACGGCATTCTTGACGCAAACCGCCGGATTATCGCCGACAATCTGACGAGACTGGACGTTTTCTTTCAGGACCATGCAAACCTGTTTGCCTGGAAACGTCCCGACGGTGCCACAATCGGCTTTCCAAAGTACCTCGGACAGGATGGAATAAACGCCTTTGTCGAAAGACTGATAACAGAAGCGGGCGTATTGCTGCTTCCGGCACACGTTTATAGTGGCGAGCTGTTTCCGGCGCCGGAAAATCATTTCCGCATCGGTTTCGGACGGAAAAATTTCGCGGAGGGATTGAATGTGCTGGATGGGTATCTGAAAAAATAAGCGACGGGCACACTACACAACGGTGTCCACGAGATGCCCCACCGTGTCGGCGACAAAGTATTCCGGAGTCTGCACAGAAATGTGGCCGCTCGAATCAATGTGCGCAACGCCGGAATCCGGGGCCTGTACCTCGCCGGGATCGCGCGTCAGCTGCACTTCGCCGGTGGAAGAAATGGGCACATCTCCGGGAATGGAACTCGTATTCATAATACGTCTACCTCTCGTGCCTCTAAAATAATACGTGCGGACACAACTGGCAAGCTGCGTAGGTGAATTCTGCTGGTATTTTCCACAGCGTACGCATATGCTGCCCGCAGTTGTTTTCGTATGCAAACACCGAATGCAATGAGGAATTTATGAAGGACATCCCTGAAATTCTGGAAGGCCTGCGGCATGCGCCAGCGATTCTGCGCGGATTGGCAGCTCAAATTCCAGCTCCGATTATGGAGCGGAAACGGTGTGATGACTGCTGGACAATAGCGGAGCACATCCTGCACCTGGCTCAGTTGCAGCCCATGTTCAATGAACGGCTGCGTCGGATTATTGACGAAGAACAAGCCGAAATCATTCCTTTTCTACCAGGAAAAGACGAATCGGCCGCACCGAAACGCGAAAAAAACGTCGATACGGCCCTCGAGGTCTTTTCCGAACAGCGTATCTTACAGGTAAAAATGCTGGAAAGCGCCTCCCCCCAAATCTGGTGCAAAACAGCTGTGCACCACGAATACGAACCGTACGGGCTCTATATTCTTGCCCGTCATATTCTGATGCACGACCATTGGCATATGTACCGCATGGAGGACCTCTGGCTGACAAAAGACGCGTATTTCACGCCTTAGACGGGTATTCGGGCCGGCATTCTGTTGCATTACCATATTCACTGCCAGTGCGTCTGAAAATCAATCTTGATTTTCTCTAGAGTCTCACTGTATCTTTTCCACACATTCCTTTTTAAAGTCTTCGTTGCGTCTTTTCTCCTATCACTGCATTAAGAATACGTTAATTGGCCTGACTATTGCTTTTTCCAGAGACAACTGACCTTTTTTTGGCAGTGTACTTCGCTGTGTCATCTTCGCATCTGTTGTGCAGAGGTCAGTAATAAATCCAAGGAGAAAGCCATGCCAGATAGGATACGCAATGCGTCCGTACTGCCGGCCAGGCTTTTGATGCCGTTATTTTTTCTTCTGGTCTCCACCCTGCCCGGTTGCGGCTGGTTTTTCGGTTCCGACACTGTTTTGACAGGGTACGGACCGGAGCCGGGCCGGATGCGGATCATTGACGGCCAGCTTACCCGCAACCAGGTTCTGGACGCGGCCGGACCTTACATGGGCGCGCGATACAGACTTGGCGGCAATACGCCGGACGGCATAGACTGTTCCGGATTTACCCGTGCTGTTTTTCTGCGCTTCGGGCATGAACTTCCCCGTCGCAGCCGGGACCAGGCCAAAGACGGCATGCAGGTGGCATTGCGGGATGTGCAACCTGGAGATCTGCTGTTTTTCGATACCCAGCGTAGCGGCCAGATCAACCATGTGGCCATTTATCTGGGCAACCGGGAGTTGATCCATGCGTCCAAAAATTACGGCGTGATCGTGGACAATCTTTCCAGCTACTATTACCGCCGCTTTGTCATGGCCAAACGCGTGCTTGTTTCAAGCAACACAGCGTTGCGCTGAAGAAAGGAAATCGTTGTCATTGGGGGGTGTCCGCACTTTGAGGCGGAGTCGCCAGCTCGAGCAGATCGAATCCGTAGGACTGACGATCGGGTGAACAGACTTTGGAAAAGCGCCGAAAATCAATGGCGTCCGGCGAAATTCCCTGAAGATAACTGAACATTTTACTATTGGCTTTGTCCGCAGCGAACAAAGGCGCGGAGTAACTGACCCCTTCGCCGGCAAAATCCTGCCCCTTGAGATAATCGTTGAGCAGAATCACCGCCCAGGCGCCTTCAAAAACCTGGCCTCCCACACTGGCCTGCAGCTTGCCCTCCAGCACTGCCCGCAAAGCGCCCCGGCCCCAGTCTATGCCGCCGATCATGATTTCCGCCCCGGCCGCCATGAGGGCTGCGCGTTCTGAAACCGCCAGGGCCATGGCGTCCGTGGAGCACCAGACAAGATTGATCTCGGGATCCTTCTGATAATGTTCCCAAAACACACTGGCCGCCTGTTGCGGATCCGTCCCAATATGGGCTGTCTCGAATTTACGAATGGAAGGCTGCTGCATCAGGGCGTTTTCAAATCCTTTCAGACGCTCGCCAGAGGACGGATCCTCCGGGTTCCCGCCAATGGCGAGAATATTCATACTGGCTATTCCGGCGCCATAGGCTGCATCCACCAGCGTTTGCAGCAGCAGGGCTCCCGCCATTTCATTGCTGGCGGACATGCTCCCCAGCCAGGTGTCGTATTTCGAGCGGGGATAAAAATGAATGCCGGAGGATCGCGCATTGACCAAAAAACACGGAACCCCGTTGCGCTCCGTCACCCGAAGCGCGTCCTCTCCACGGGCAGAGGGGGGGTACATGATGACTCCATCCACCCCCGTATGGCATACGTCTTCCAAACGCCGCAAAAACAATCCGGGGTTGTTCCCGGTTATAACCACCTGCAGACGCATGTTCAGATCTTCCGCCGCGGCCTGGGCGTAATCCGCAAACATCTTCCAGAAACGCGTTTTTCCGGGCAACAACAGCGCTACACGCAGAGGCGGGTCCACCGCAAGAAACGGAGATTGAGCAGTTGTTTTCCCACCTGCGTCTTTTTGCGCTTCCGCCAGACTCACTCCCGCTCCCCAACAACACAGCAGCACGAAAACGCCAAGGAGAAGATCCCGCAACAGAATCTTTTTATACATGATTCTCACCAGTTATAGTATGGAAAGGTTCCTTGTCCCACAAATCCCGCCCCACAATTAAAAGTTGCCTGAACGGTAGCATAAGCGTAGTCGCAAAGGCAACGAGTCTTGCGCCTGGCCATCTACGGGCATTTCCAGGCGCCTTGTCCTTTTGGTTACCATTTCATTACAATGTTTCCTTGCAGCCCCTTTTTTTCCACCCCGATTGCTTGATTTTCCAGGCGTTGTATGCATATTGGGGATTTCCGGCGTTGCTGCCGGCTGTTTCCCAACGGCTTTTCAAGGCGTCCTGGATGATTATATGTAAGGGCGTATGACAAATTGAAATTCAGTCAAGGAGACAGGCGATGCTTCACCGAACACTCATCTTAGGAGTTTTGCTCATGGCTCTGATCGCCCAGACAGCAAACGCGAGCACGGCAGTTACTCATCTGAAACGACTGCCTAACGGACTGACCGTGCTGATTCAGGAAGACCAACGCTTCCCCTTAGTATCATTACGCTTATACGTCCATGCCGGCTCGTCCTATGAAACGGACAAACAGGCCGGCATCAGCCATCTGCTCGAACACATGGTATTCAACGGGACGGAAAACCGCCCTGCCGGACAGGCTGCCGAAGATATTGAAAAGGTTGGCGGCTATATCAACGCGGCGACCAGCTTTGACTACACCGTATACATTGCCGATATGCCGGATTCGGATTGGACCATGGGCATGGATGTACTCAAGGACATGGCTTTCAACGCGACGATTGATCCCAAATCGCTGGCCAATGAAAAAAAAGTGGTTCTCTCCGAACTCGAACGGAATGAGGACGCCCCGGATTCCATGTTGTTCAAAACCGTACAGCCCCTGGTCTGGCCCGACACAACCTACGCCCGCCCCATCATCGGCTACCGCCAGACCGTCACAGACACCAGCTCGGAAGATATCAAAAAATACGTCGCGGATCTCTACCAGCCGCAGTCGGCTCTGCTGGTGGTTTGCGGCAAAGTCTCCGCACCGGAAGTCATAGCCGAGGCGGAAAAGATATTCGGCGGATTGCAAAACAACCGGGTGGTAACGCCGGTGGAGCCCTGGGACTCCATGACTGTGGCCCAACGCATCGCGGGGCCCAAGGTTTCCATCAAACAGGGCGACTGGGGCAAGGTCTATCTCAATGTCGCTTTCCCTATCCCGGGGTTCAACTCGGCCCAGGCCGTCAGCTCCGATGTGCTCGCCCATCTGCTTGGAGGTGACAAAACCTCCCTGTTGTACCAGAAGTTCAAATACGATCTTCAACTGGTCGACGACATCTCCTTTTCTTCACTGACCCTCGAACGCATCGGCATGCTGTACCTGCGGGCCTCGCTGGACGCGAACAAAGTGGAACCGTTCTGGAAAGAGCTGATCAAAACCCTGGCCGGCCTCTCAGCCACGGATTTCACCAGCCAGGAACTGGACAGGGCCAAGCTGAATCTTGAAGACTCGCTGTACCAGGCCAAGGAAACCCTTTCCGGACTGGCTTCCAAAGTCGGATTTTTCCAGTTCTTTGAGAACAACTATGCGGCGGAAACCAATTACGTTTACGAATTGCGCAATGTGGACAATCCGCAACTCCAGGAATTCATCGACACCTATCTGACTCCCCAGCATCTGGTAAGCGTCATGCTGATCCCCGGACCAACGGAAGAAGCTGCGGCTGACGCTGGCAAAACCGCATCCGAACTGCCTTCTGCCGACGCGCTTGAAAAGATGGTCGGCGACCTTTGGAAAAAGGATGCGCAGCAAGCTGCGGCCACCGCCGAACAAAATGCCGACGAGACTACGGAGACCATCGACGTGGGCAACGGCAATACGCTGGTGCTGCTGCCGGACAAAACCCTGCCTTACACGTCCGTATCCATGATTTTCCAGGGCGGCGACAACATGATCAGTTCGGATGACCAGGGGCTGTCGGCTTTGCTGGGACGTTTGCTGACCAAAGGCACAAGCAAGCGAAACGCCTTACAGATCCAGGAGTTCCTGGCGGCTCATGCGGCGAATTTAAACGCCTCGGCCAACCGCGAGCACTTTACGGTCAGCGCCAAGTTTCCCACCCGTTTTTCCAAAGAAGTTCTTGGGCTGTTCCAGGAAGTTCTGACAGACCCCACGCTGTCGCAGGAAGAACTGGAACGCGAAAAAAAGAGCCAGATTGCGGAAATCATCTCGCGCGAGGACAAACCCCTCGGACTGGCTTTCCGCCATGTGTTCCCCTTTCTGTTCACCACCCCGCCCTACACCTACTTTCACCTGGGAACCACTGAAGGCGTGCAAAACTTGACCCGCGAGCAGGTGCTGGAGCTGTGGAAAAAACAACAGCATCAAAAGTGGGTAATGGCGGTCTGCGGCGATTTTGATTCCCAGGCCATCAAAAACCTGGCGACATCTTTGAGCGCACTGCGCGACGAGGATGCGCCCGCGGCTCCGGATACGGTGACGCCCTCCTGGTCCCAGACGACATCAAAGGATCTGACTCTGCCCAACCGCAACCAGAGCCATTTGCTGTTGATTTTCAAGGCGCCTTCTCTTGACGATCCGGATACTCCGGCCCTGATGCTTCTGCGCGCCGCCCTTTCCGGCCAAAGCGGCCTGCTGTTCAGCGACCTGCGGGATGAGCAGGGTCTGGGCTACTCTGTCAGCGCTTTCCTCTGGCAAAACGCCTCCGCCGGATTCCTTGCCTTTTACATGGGCACCTCGCCGGATAAGAGCGATAAGGCCCTTAAGGGCTTCGACTCCGTGGTCGAACGGCTGCTCTCCTCCCCGCTTCCTGAAAAGGACCTCCAGAGGGGCAAAAACATGCTCGTGGGCGAATACTATCGCGACAACCAGAGCCTCAACAGCCGCAGTACGGAAGCAGCCATGTTGCTTTCCCAGGGCTATTCCCTGAACTTGAACCGCGACCAGCTGGAAAAAGTCAAAAGCATCACTCCGGAAGAACTTCTCAAAGTCACTCAAAAATACCTGGTCAGAAAAGACGCGTACCTGATGCGGGTGCAGCCGTAATTACCAGCCACTCACCCGGCGGCGCTATCTGAAAAGATCGCGCCGCCGGTTCATTCCTCTCCATAAGCTCCGGTCCATTGCACATTGATGGTTGCTTCTGCTCATGCTATGTTGTCCGGATCATCACACGCCGCACCCAATCACGCCAGCGGACGTGTCAACCATATAGCGACAAAATAAAAGGACTTACTGATGACGCAACTTTCCATCCCATCTACATTACGTACGATAATCGATACATACGGCGAAGGCCTTGCAAAAGAAGAAGGCCTGACACTAGAAGCCCTGGAAACAGCTGTTCAAAAGGGTACCATGGTCATTCTGGCCAATCCGGCGCATCCCAACGTCGCACCTGTCGTCATCGGCCAGCCGGCCCGGATCAAGGTCAACGCCAATCTCGGGACCTCCCCCATGATTGACGATACCGACCAGGAGCTCATCAAAATAAAAGCCGCCATGGACGCCGGAGCGCATGCCGTCATGGACCTTTCCACTGCGGGAGATCTGGATGCCGTACGGACCAAAATTCTCGGAGCATGCCCCCTGCCCCTCGGCACGGTGCCCATCTATTCGCTGGCCAAACAATGCATTGATTCGGATCGGGACCCCAGTCAATTCGAAGCGGACGAACTGCTGGCGGAAATCGAAAAGCAGGCCAAACAGGGCGTTGATTTCATGACCCTGCACATGGGGGTGACACGCCGGGCCGCCGATCTGGTGGACAACACCCATGGCACAGGCCGCCTTCTGGGCATTGTTTCCCGCGGCGGGTCGATCCTCGCGCGCTGGATGCGCCAGCGCAATGAGGAAAACCCGTTGCTGACCAACCTGGAGCCCATTTTCGACATCTGCCGCGAGCACAATGTGACCATCAGCCTGGGCGATGGACTCCGGCCCGGAGCCGGCGCTGACGCCGGCGACGCAGCCCAGTGGGAAGAAGTCGTGGTGCTGTCCGAAGTGACTCTCAAGGCGCGCCGGGCCGGCGTGCAGGTCATGATCGAAGGTCCGGGCCATGTGCCGCTGCACCAGGTGCAGGCGCAAATTCAGGGCATCAAAGCGCTGACCCACGGCGCACCGCTCTACGTTCTCGGACCGCTGACCACGGATGCCGCACCAGGCTACGATCACATCGGAGCGGCCATTGGCGGTTCCATGGCCGGTTATTTCGGCGCTGATTTTCTCTGCTATGTCACCCCTGCCGAACATCTCACGCTGCCCTGTGTCGACGACGTCCGCCAAGGTGTCATGGCGTCGCGTATCGCTGCCCACAGCGCGGAAGTCGCCCTGGGACGTCCGTGGGCCGTAGAGCGCGACAAAAACATTTCCATAGCCAGAAAGAAACTGGACTGGGACCGGATCACCGAACTGGCCCTGGACCCCGTTCTGGTGGAAGCACGCAGAAAAGAACACCGCCATGAAAAGGAATGCGCCATGTGCGGCAAATTCTGTGCGATCAAAATGGTGGACGATACGCTGTAAGGTCTGACCAGACTGATGACGGGCAGCGTATCTTTTCGATACGAATGCTTATAATGGAACGCGAACAGTGCATCGGCGCTGTTCGCGTTTTTTAGTTCAGATTTCCTGCAGCGCTACGGCTGCAGGAGGCTCTCAAGCGTCAATTAGGACGGGACGAAAATTACTCTTCATCCTCTTCGTCAGCCTCCAGAACCATGGAAATATGTTCGTGGATCTTTTCCTTATTAAAGGGCTTCAGGACATATCCTTTGGCTCCGGCGTCAATGGCGTCAATGACCATCTGCTCCTGCCCATGGGAAGTGACCACCATGATCAAGGCCTCCGGAGCCTCGGCAAGGATGCGTTTAGTAGCCTCTATGCCGTCCATATCGGGCATGGTGATATCCATGGTCACCAGATCCGGCTGCAGCTCGCGGTATTTATCCAGAGCCTCGCCTCCCGTCTTTGCCACTCCTACGACATCATGACCGAGATCATGCAGCATGGCCTTTAATTTCATGACCACAATGCCAGAGTCATCAACGACCAGTATTTTAAGAGGCTCCACTGCTGGACTCCTTATAATCTAAATTATCATCAAAAAGGTCTTCAGGTCCGATGCACATTACGCTCATTGTCCCCAGTTCGGTCAGGAGATCCGCTGTATAAAAATAGGCGTTTTTCTGGCGCGAAACGCTTTTGGCATGCGACAGCACCACAGGCGGCGTCAGGCTGATTACGGAGTCCCCTTTGGGCATTTCTCCCAACGCATTGCCGATGATGGTATTGATGACCTCTCCAGCCGTATCTCCCAGATACATATCCTCATCTTCCGGGTCAATTTCAATGTCACTGGTAAATATTTCAAAAATATGGCGAATGACCGGTTCGTCAAAACTGAAGGCTATATACATGCCCAGGTTGCCCCCCCACGGCGACCAACGACGTCAAATACCGCAGCTTCAAAGAAGTCAGATCCTGCAGATTATACGAGATATCAGTAACTTCCATCTCAATATCCTCTTTCAGGAAACCGATGCTACGCTTTGTCACGGCGGTAATCAAAAGCTTTGCTTCTTGCTTTACACCCATGAGAAGGAACCCCTCATCTCCAGAATTCATTCCACCGGCAGGGATATATGTATCGACGTTCCCTTGCCGCTTTCAGATTCTACTCTGATATGGCCTCCCAAGGCCTCCACAGACGCTTTAACCGCGGCAAGGCCGACTCCGCGACCGGACAGATCAGAAGCTTCCTGTTTTGAGGAAATGCCGTCCATAAAAATCAACTCCGTCGGATCATCGACAGCACTCTTCAAGCCCCTTTCTTCCGCATTTTTTCTCAATACTTCCAGATCGATACCCTGGCCATCATCCGAGATAACCATCTTGATGTTCTGTCCTTGTAAATCTAACCAACAACGTATCTTGCCTGCAACCTCTTTTCCTGCTTCAAGCCTTTTATCCGGAGATTCAATGCCATGATCGATGGCATTCCGGAAGACATGCACCAATGCCCTGGCAAATGGTCCGAACCGTTCTGGATCCACGCGAATGCTGGGACCTTCAATCTGAAAGAGGCTCACCTCTTTGTCAAGGCGCACAGCAAGTTGCTGCACCAGACGAGGGTACACTTCAAGCAGGCTGCTTAACTCCACGTAGCGTATCCGGTGCAGTTCGCGGACCAGTTCAGCTGTCCGGCCGTCAATGGCCTCGCCGTACCGGCTGAGAATCATCTCTCCCAGCTGCATGAGGCCCTGAATTTTTTCAACGGGTATGGTCAAATTCCCCTTACCGTCAAAATATTCATCCCCCAAAGCTTCGCGAATCATCGCGCAATCCGCATCCACTGCCTGTTGCAGCGCCCGTACGTCAGGCATGGAAGCCAGGGGATCCTGGTCAAGGTCGCCATCCTCCAGCCAGTGCGCCAGATGAAATTCGGCCGTATGCAATTCGCGCGGCAGATAGACGAAATCGAGCAACGCAAAATTGCCTTTGGCTGTGTGGATCTTTCGGTAAATCTCGCGAAGCACTTCCTCTAACTGCTCCGGGGGCGTGTCGGACGCACCGGAGATGTCTTGCAGCAGTTCCTGGAATTCCTTCACGGATTCAAAAATCAGTACCCTGTTTTTTATCGAAGAGACAATAAACGCCAATCTGCTGCGTTCGAGTTCGACCGCATGCTCCAGAGCCCGCTGTTTGGTCACATCCGTTAAGATCAACATCATTCGCTGACTGCTCAGCAAACGATAAGAGACCTTTATATGGCGGTCGTCCAGCAAAAACTCACGGGGCATGAGCGAAAGGAACAAGCGCCTGCGTTTTGCCTTTGTTTCACTCAGAATGCGCATCAGATTGTTGGCAAAATCTTTCTGTTCACTGCAGGGAGAAGCAAAAAGCAGCGAGTCTATGGAGTTGCCCGCGATTTCTTTTGTCTGGAAAATGGTTTCACATTCGAGGCTGTACTCTTCCTCCACAAGAAGATTCAACCCGAAGGACAGAAATCCCTGGCCGGAATTGTCCATGATCTCTCTTCTTGCCCTGGCCGCCGCCTCGGCGATTTCCCGTTCGCTTTGGGCCCGTTCCTTTTCAAGGCGTTCGGTAATGTCGACGACACTGCCTTCGTAGTAGAGCAGATCCCCGGAGCTGCCTGTGACAAAATGCAGAGCCATGGAACCCCAGAAATGGACGCCTTCCTTGATTGTAAACTCCAGTTCGACGCCGGACACGCGCCCCTGTCGCCGTACTGCGTCCAGGACATGATCCAGATCTTCCGGCCTGGCAAAGCAGGACCGGCCGAAATGCGGCACTGCGGCGACCATTTCCTGTTCGGAAGCGTATCCCCAGAGCTGGGCCATGGCCTTGTTGGCACTGAGAATTCGGCCCTGTTGATCCAGCTGGAACAGGCCTTCCAGGGCGTTTTCAAAAATACTGTGATACTTTTCTTCGGCCTGTTTCAATTCAAGATAGCTGTTCCGCAGAGCGCCGACCATATGTCGGAAAGAAAGCGCAAGCGCCCCGATTTCATCGGCAGATTCATAATTGACGTGAAATTTTGAATAAATATGGTCGAAAGCGACGACCATCTCGCGAATATCCGCGCTTTTCGAATCTTCCCCGGCGCCTTCGGCCTGTGTTTCCGGAGTTTCTTCTCTGGGATTTCCCGCCCTGATAACCTGCAGCATGGCATTTTTGAGCGAGTACACCGGGTTGAGCACCATACGCGTCATCATAATATTGAGAAGCCCTGCCATGAGAAACAGAAAGGTCAGCAGCAGACCGGAAAAAATCGCCACGATATGCCAGGTCTCGCTATTGAGGGACGCAAGCGAATATTCCAGGCGGACATAGCCGACGATTTCTCCATAGACCTGGACAGCCGCTGTATACACCAGAACAGAAAGCCCGTTCCAGGTCGTTTCCTGCCGCAGGGGCGCCGACTGCAGCTGCAACAGCTCAGATTCCGCCAGATCCGGCAGCTCCCCTTCCTCTGTGGTGGAAAAAAACGCGCCGAGATCATCAAAAGCCGATGCCGCCAGTATGTTGTCCCGTTCGACTAACTCTCCCAACGTCAGCTTGACTGCGCGGTCATGTCCGGCAAAAATTTCATTGCCCAGCTGATCTTTGTTATGCTGCACCAATTCGTTCAGCACTACGACATCCTGCTTGATGGCATTGGACCGTCGTTGCATTTCAAACACGGTCAACAGGGCGCTGAAGATGACGGAAATGGCGACAAAGGTAACAAAAATGGCGATATTTATTTTAAACCGCAAAGTACGTGAATTGAGCATAGCGCCTCATCAGCGGGCAATTGTTTTGTAATACTTCGGCTTGCCTTCAACGATCTCCATAATATTCACCCCTTTTACCGCATCGCCATTTTGATCGAAACCAAAGGTTCCGCTAACTCCATGAAAATCAGTGGTGGCGGCCAGAGCGTCGCGTATGGCTTTCTGGTCCGGTTTCCCAGCCCGCCTGATGGCATCGGCCAGCAGCATGACACTGTCGTAGCCCAGAGCGGACGTCTCATCGAGCGTATAATGCGGCTGATAGCGTTCGACAAAACTTTTAGTTTCCGGTCTGTCGAGGTATTGAGACCAGTGGCTCGTATAATAGCCCTGCTTCAATTCCTGCCCGCCATTGGCCAGAAACTGTTTGATCCCCCAGCCGTCACCGCCAAGCAGAACGGAATTCAGGCCGATATCCTGAGCCTGTTTGACGATGTAACCGCATTCATCGTAGCCGGGAAGCAGCAGGATGTCCGGGTTGACTTCTTTGATTCTGGCCAGAATTGAGGAAAAATTACGCTCTCCGTCTTTATAATCTTCTTCGGCCAGAATTTTGCCGCCAAGTTCGGTAAAACGCTCAGTAAAGCTTTTGGCAAGCCCCAGACTGTACGAACTGGTTATATTCACCAGCACAGCGGCAGTTTTAGCTTTGAATTCATCCACGGCGAACCGGGCGAGAACTTTTCCCTGAAAAGTGTCCGTAAAGCAGCCTCTGAAAATATAATCCCCGATCAGAGTCAGCTTGGGATTTGTGGAGGACGGGCTGATCATGGGGATGCCGGCTTTCTGAAGCACAGGAGCCATGGCCAGGGAATGATCGGACCAGGATGCGCCGATCACCGCCAGAACGCCGTCCTTTGCAGCTCGGCGGGCCATGAGTTTTGATTTTATGGGACTGCTGCTGTTGTCATATTCGAGCAGTTGGATTTTTTTGCCAAGCACTCCGCCGGAACTGTTGATTTCGTCCACAGCCAGGCGTACGGCCTGCATAATCAAAAAATTACTGGTTGCCGCATCGCCCGTTTTTGAAAAAATCGAGGCGATTTTGATGTTTTCTTCATCAGACTGCGCAAGGGAGTACCCTGAGCAGCAAATACTCAGGCTGAACAACAGGGCAAGGCACACCAACAAATTCAGCAACTTGTACATCATATCAACCTCTGAGGCCCCAATCAGCGTAATTTGTAAGCTGGGGCGATCTTACATAGAAGCAAGAAATAATACTATTATTCTACTGAAATGTTAGAGCATTTATTTTGACGCCCTTTCTCTTTCGCTCTGTACATGGCTTTATCCGCCACCCGCACCAAGGAACCGCAGTCCGTACCGTGTTCCGGATACAGGGCAATTCCGCAGCTGAACCGCATATCAAGCACCAGTGAATCAATGGCATAGGGTGCGTGCAGCTTTTTTAAAATCTTATCCGCAATCAGTTCGGCACTGGCCGTGTCTCGCACTTCCGATAATATAAAACAGAATTCGTCTCCGCCAAGCCGTGCAATCGTATCGGTTTCCCGCAGCATACCATTGAGCCTTTCAGCAATTTGCTGCAGCAGGATGTCTCCCACCTCATGCCCGTGCGTATCATTGATGTCCTTGAATTTGTCGACATCCATGAGCATCAGGCCAAAGTTTCCGTTATTGCGATGACAACGGGCGATTTCGGACGCCAACCGTTCGTAGAACAACGCCCGGTTGGGAAGACCCGTCAAAACATCATAATAAGCCAATTTACGAATAGTTTCTTCGGCCTTGTGCTTTTCGGTTATATCTTCAAGCAGCAAGACATATCCTGCCAGTCTGCAGTCTTCCAAAATGCAGGACACCTTTGCCTGCAGATATCTGGAGCCGCGGTCTTTTTTGCGCTCAAAACGAAAGCTGACCTGTTTGTTCTCTTTCACCAGCGCTATGCTCTGTTCGACCCGAGTAAAAGGCACATGATCCAGCTCATGTATGGTCCGGATATCCTTTCCAAAAACATACTTCGAGGGAACCCCGAGCAGATTTTCCGCACCGGCATTATAATAGTTTACCTTCAGGTTTTCATCCAGGGCAACTATGCCGAGATTCACCGAAGAACTCAGAATACTGTCCAGATACAGCGTTTTCCGGGCAAGCTGACGTACGGTTTTAGTCAATTCAGCGCCCTGCTCGCGAATGATCAGTTTGAGCGTTTCGACATAGCTGCTCTCCAGGCCTTTGACCATATCGCTCTGTGTCACCACCCCCTGGGCGCAGCCTCTGTCGTCCACGACGACGAGGCGTCTGATGCCGTTGGCGCGCATCAGTTCGACCGCATCAAATGCCGGCTGGTCTGCCCTGAGGGAGACTACAGGACTGCTCATATGCTCTTTGACCCGCTCGGTTTGAAGAGAAACGCCGCCGGAGGTCAGATGGGCAATATCCCGTTCTGTCAGAACACCTACAGGAATTTGCTGTTCGCACACGACAAGAAAACTCAGATTCTTTTCCGCCAGTTGTTTCGCAGCTTCAAAAATGGTGGTCTCAGGAGATGTGGTGATAAGACTCTGGCTCATCACCTGGCTGATGGTCTTGACTTTGATAAAATAATCATAGCCGAATTGCTTGATCATGTTGGAAAGCGTGGCTACCCCAGCGGCATTTCCTGCCGCGTCCACCACCACCAGATGGCGAATCCCATATTCGGCCAGGAGCGTGACAGCCTCATAAACCAGCGTATTCTGCGTTACGGTACGGACATCTTGCGTCATAATCTCATTGATGGGAGTGGAGGTAAAGCCCGGCCCGTACCTGGCCACGCAACGAACCACGTCCCTTTCGGTGAAAATTCCCACGGGCTTCCGGTCCTGGAGCACAACGATGCAGCTTGCCTTGTTCTTACGCATCAAGGAAAGCGCTTCTTTTGTCGGAGTCCCGGGTGAAACGCTCAATACTTCGGGCGTATAGATATCCTGAATCCGCTTATGCATTAGCAAGCATCACCTCTGTTGCCAGCAGGACGACACCGGTTTATCTCATTAGAACATGGGAAGACGCACGCGCACTGAAGTTCCCTCTCGAGCGGACGTCTTCATTTGAATATCCCCATTTTGCGCCTCTGCCATCATCTTCGCAGAGTAGGTACCGAGCCCGGTGCCATAGGGTTTTCCTGCCGTAACGTATTTTTCACAAAACCTCGTTTGAATTTCCTCCGGCACTTCAGAAGGATTATGCACGGATATACAACAGAATTGTCTTTCCCGGTCAAGGCGCACCGTGACAGTCTTTCCTGGCTGCGTGGCCTCGACGGCATTATCCACCAGGTTTGAAAGCATCGTATACGACAGCATTTCATCCGCCTGCACCCGAAACGGTTCAGTCCCGGCATTCAGAGTCGCACCGATGTCAACCTGCAGAGTGACGCCGTTATCCCTGGCTTTCCGGGTCAAATCACGAACCACCAGCCTGACCAGTGCTTCGATTGCCACAGGAGTCGTTTCCAGGGCATATCTGCCGGTTTCCAGTTTGAAGATTTCCAGAGACCGGTTGATCTGATTGCTGATCATATACCCGGCTTCCACAATCATCTCCAGAACTTCGTTTTGATCTTCTGTAAGATTAATCGACCCTTGCATGGATTTGCTTAACCCAAGGATGCCATTGAGCGGACCTTTCAGATCATGCCGCATGATCATGTCCACATCCTCCCGCAACTGCTCGAACTCCTTGTGCTCGCTGATATCAATGGCCACCCAGATGACGCCATCATGCACATTGCCCTGGTCAACGGCTTTACCGAATATGGAACACCAGAACATTTCTCCGTTTTTACGGAGAAACTGCTGTTCCCGCTGGATAAAGTCCGCTTCTCGCTCCAGTGCGGCATATACTTTCCCTGCTGCAAGATACGAGTCTTCATCCGGATACAGAAAGCGGATGTTTTTTCCGGTAAGCTCGGACTCGGTATAGCCGGTCATTGCAGCAAAGCGCTTGTTCGTTCTATGTATTACGCGGTCACTTTTTATGTAAAAAATGCCGACCGAACTGTTGTTGAAAATGGTCTCAAACTCGGAAAGCGTTCGGCGTGTAGCTTTTTCCGCCAGTTTTCTGGTTTCGACTTCGCTTTTCAGTTGCCGGGTTCGTTCTTCCACTTTGTTTTCAAGGTCGGTTGCAAATTCCTGCAGCTTCATCTGATCCAGACACATTTCACCAATCAGTCCGGCAAGATGCGAAAGAAATGTAATTTCCTTATTAACCTTTTGCCTGTCAAAGGGAATAAGCTCGTCCAGAGCAGCAAGATACGATTGCTTGTCGAATCCAAAGCGCTCCGCCTGTCGTACATAAAACGACCGGTCTGTTTGCGGGGGGGCAAATTGTCCCATGTAAAGGTTGGCGACATGTTCGCCCTTGATGGTGATCGGTACGGCCACATCCACCAGGCCGTTCAGGCATTGGTTGCTGGTGACGCACATCCCCTCGCCGGCAAGTCGGGAAAGGCGCTCGTCGCTCGCGCAACAGCGTGCGGCGGTTTCCGGATGGATGCGGTGAAATTCCGTACAGATTCTACGCCATCCCACGCCGGTTATAATCGAACCCTCGCTGTCCGTTATGGCGGAAGGAAGCTCCGTCAGGTCGTAGAAGCTTGTCAGCAAGGCTTCTATTCGCTTCAAGTCGACGAGTTCGGCAAAAGGTCGCGGCATAAAATGCCTCTCTGCGGTACAAAGTTCCCCCCCAAAAGCACCCCCCTGCTTACAAAAAACAGGTTTAGTGGCCATTTTTTGACAATCGTTAAAATATTTTACAAAATTTTCAGCACGTTGTCTCGCAAAAATATCTTAACTCGCACTCGTTTCCCAGAAATGTCTCTTCGCCTATTTCAGTTATTATCAGGAACGGTACGCATTGACAGATTTATCCGCTTGCGTGGCAAATCAACATCTACCACTGTGACGCGTACGTTCTGTCCCACGTTGACAACATCCGAGGGGTTGGAAACAAATCGGTCGGCCAGCTGGCTGATATGCACCAGTCCGTCACGATGCACGCCGATGTCCACGAACGCTCCAAATTTCGTCACATTGGTAATAATGCCGGGTAGCCGCATGCCTGGTTGCAAATCGCCGATGTCCGTAACATTCTGATCGAAAGAAAACACACTGAACGTATCGCGGGGATCCCTGCCCGGCTTGGCCAGCTCCGCCAGGATGTCCTGCAGGGTCGGCAGGCCGACTTCGCCGGAGACATACTCTTCCAGGCATATCCGCTCTCTGACGGACGCGTCCGACAACAAATCCGCCACGCCGCACTTTTTGTCTGCGGCCATTTTCTTCACCAGAGAATACCGCTCGGGATGTACCGCACTGGCATCCAGCGGGTTGTCTCCTGTGACACGCAAAAAACCGGCAGCCTGTTCGTAGGCTTTGGGGCCCAGCCGTTTGACCTGTTTCAGGGTTTCCCTATCAGGAAACGGACCATTGCTCTCCCGATAGGCAACAATGTTGCCCGCCAAAACAGGACCCAGGCCGGATACATAGGATAACAGCTCCGGACTGGCCGTATTCAGATCTACGCCTACGGCATTGACGCAGTACATCACCACATCATCCAGGGCTTTCTTTAAGGCTGTCTGGTCCACATCATGCTGATACTGCCCCACCCCGATGGATTTCGGATCAATTTTCACCAGTTCGGCCAACGGATCCAGCAAACGCCGCCCGATACTCACGGCTCCCCGTACCGTCAGGTCCAGGTCCGGAAATTCCCGGCGCGCCACTTCGGATGCCGAATAAATCGATGCTCCGGACTCGTTGACCAGCACGACAGGAATGCCGATCTCCAGCGAACGCACGAAGGCTTCGGTTTCACGTCCCGCGGTGCCGTTGCCCACGGCTACGGCCTCCAGTTCGTACTTATTACAAAGCGAGCGGATGGTGCGCGCCGCCTCTTCCCTGGCCTTTTCCGAGCCGGTCGGATACACGGCCGTATACTCGAGCAGTGCGCCCTGCGCGTCCAGCACTGCGGTTTTGGCGCCTGTTCTGAATCCGGGATCCAGAGCCAGTACGCGTTTTTGTCCCAAAGGAGCCGCCAGCAGCAACTCCCGGATGTTGGAAGCGAATACGCCAATGGCCTCCAGATCGGCACGCTCTTTGACCATGGCGCGAAGCTCGTTTTCAATGGACGGCGCCAGCAAGCGTTTGTAGCCGTCCCGTACGGCCGCTTCCACCTCAGCCGCGTCCGAACCTTTTATACCGCGGCGTTTCAATACGAGTTGCAGCAGCATGTCCAGGGCCTCTTCATCATCCGCGCGCAGGCTCAAGGAAAGAACGCCCTCTCGCTCGCCGCGGAACATGGCCAGAGCCCTGTGTCCGGGAATCGTCCGCAGGGGCTCGTTCCAGTCGAACCAGTCGCGATAGGTCGCGCCCTGTTCTTCCTTGCCCTTGACCATACGCGAGCGAAACTGTCCGCGACGTTGATACAGACTGCGGATCGATTTACGGATCCGAATGTTTTCACTGATATTCTCTGCAATGACATCCCGCGCACCCGCCAGTGCGGCGGCTGTGTCGGGCACGTCTTTCTCCTGCGAAACATAGGCGGCGGCCAGCTCCTCCGCCGGTCGTCCTTTCTGGGCGAACAGGGCCATGGCCAGCGGTTCGAGCCCGCGCTCCCGTGCCATGGCTCCCCTGGTACGGCGTTTGGGCCTGTAGGGAAGATACGTATCCTCCAGCTGCGCTTTGTCTTCAGCCTGTTCAACAGCCTTGCGCAGTGATTCTGTCAGCAGGCCGCGCTCTTCCAGAGAACCCAAAATAGCTTCCCGACGTTTTTCCAGCTCCGCGTACCGTTCCAGCGCATCACGAATGGCCGCCACGGCCACTTCATCCAGCGAGCCTGTCGCTTCTTTGCGGTAGCGTGCGATAAAGGGCACGCTGCTTCCCGCATCCAGCAAATCGGACACTGCCGTCACCTGTCCCAGGGACAGATTGAGTTCACGGGCAATGCGCCCGCAATTCGTTTCCTGCATGCATTGACTCCAATCAAATATAATAAAACGCGCTTCCGTGTTCAGGACTGCAGCGACAACTCCAGGTAAACGCAGGAGCCTTTATCCTGCTCGGATTCCATCCAGATAAGTCCATCGTAATGTTCGACAATCTGCCGGCAAATCGACAACCCGAGTCCCGTCCCTTTGATCTGCGGCAATAACGGATCCCGGCCAGGCACCTGGTAAAATTTTTCAAACACCGCGCCCAGTTCAGACCTGGGAACGCCGCAGCCCGAATCCGTCACGCAGACCTGGACAATGGCATCCCTGTCGCAGGCAGAGATCCGGATTCTCCCGGTTTCGGTGTACTTGAAAGCGTTACTGATCAAATTAATAATCAACTGCTTGATCCTGTCCGGATCGATGACGCATTCGGGCAGGGATTCGGGCAAATGCAACACCAGCCCAACCCCCTGCTTTTCCCCAAAAACTCCCTCTACGGCATTGACCGCCTGTTTGATGCAATCGACGAGGTCGACAGGCTGATCATGCCATTGGAGACTGCCGGCTTCAATTTTGGCAAAATCCAGAAAATCATTGATCAGACGGCAGAGGCGTTCACTCTCGCCCTGGATAACATCAAGGTTATCCCGAATCCGCACAACCTTATCCGAAGAATCCGCGACCATGGCGTCGGTGTTTCGAAAAATCTTCTGATAGTCCCGTTGAATCAGCTTGATGAACCCCATGATGGAAGTCAAAGGCGTACGAAATTCATGCGAGATGGAGGAAAGAAAGGTCGACTTCAAGGCATCCTGCCTGAGCAATTTGGCATTGGCGGCCTCAAGCTCCACAGCCTTTTGCTGCAAGTCCCAAGTCCGCGAGTCCACAAGCATTTCCAACTCTCTGTTGAGCGTGGCCAGTTCCTGCTGCGCCTGCTTTCTCTGGGTCACTTCCAGAATAAGACATTCGTTGGCATGCTTCAGATCCGTTGTTTGCGCCTCAATGGCGCTGTAGGCGCATTTCAAGCGTCCGGCCATTTTGTTGAAGGCCTGGGTCAGGTCCCTAACTTCATCCGTGGTGCCGATACAGGGCAACATGCTGTTCGTTTTGCCAGGCTCAAAACTTCTGGTGGCCATCGCCAAACGAACCAGCGGATTGGCTATGCTTCTGGCAATGACAAAGGATAACAGCCCGCCGACAAGCAATCCGCCCAACAGGATCAGAATTACCGTATTCAAAAATTTATCGCGACGTTGAAAAAGAGGCGTTTCATTAGTGGACAGGACCAGTTGCCATTTCCATGGCTTGAAATAATCTTCAATAAACAGATACGGTTCCCCGTCGTAATATACCCGCCGTATGCTTTGTCCTGTGTTGGAAATTTGCAGCGTAGGCGAGTCTCCCACCTGTGAAAGGAACTCCGGCGGGTATACGATCTGCCCCGAATCCGTACGGATCATGAGCATTTGGGTCTGCCGCGGATATGATTTAAAGAACTCCCCAAGCAATCTTTGAGCGGATAAGGTATGGATTCCCGTATCGTCCACATCCCCAGGCCGCATGTTGAGCTGCATCCTTGCAAACTGAGCCTTGATACGCGACATCTCCGCACGCATGCCGGCCTCGTTTAATTCGTCGAGCAGCTGATTGATGTTCCAGATTGCCGCCAGTGTTATGGCTATGGAAACAAGGGATACTATTCCCAGGGAAAGATAACTAATTTTTTCTTTTAATCGCATGTGATCTTGCCTGATTCCGGCTCCCAATCAACCCGCTTGTCATTGCAGGCAAAAAAGACTGGCAGGAATAACTGCCAGCCGGCCCTTTGTCGCTGCAATACGGGCAGCAGGCAACATGCTAACCTGTAAACCCATATCTGGATGACAGAAAGCTTGTAGGGTAAAACAGTCAAAAAAAGCAAGAGGTCCTGAGCCACAATCAGGGAAATCGCATAATACGGAGTGCGGACTGGGATGAAACGCGTCTGATTGAAAAAAACTTACATCCGGTCGCAAAAGACATTTTCCAGGAATTGCTCCAGGGTCTCATCCATCCGGGGAATGTATTGTTCGAGGGGAAAGACAGAGCCGCAAGACGGGCATTGGATACGTACTTCCCGGCACAGCCTGTGGGCTTCCACAGGTTTGCCGCAGGTTTCACAGGGAATGCTTGTTGCTACTTGACGCTTTGCGGAATGACTCCACATATGGCCTCCTGAGAGCGCGTGAGTGCGATGAGAGAACAAGAAACGTGTTAAAGGAATTATTTTGCACTAATCCGGGCCAATATTCAAGAAGTGTATCTCGCGCCAGCCCCAGGCAACCACCTGATATCATTGGTCCAGCTTTTTCCTCCCCTGTGCAAGTTCCACCAGGGTTTCAAGCCGGATCAAACGCCGGTCGTGTTCGCGCATTTCCTTGGAAAGTTCCGAGAGCATGACTCCTGCGCGGTCCACTTTTTCAGTAAGCAAAAGCACTTCCTTCATAGCGGCAATGACATCTTTCAGTGCACTCACTTTGCACTCCGTAACGAGGCCAGTGTCGCCTCGGCTTCGGCAAGGCCTTGTTCAAGTGAATTTCTGGCCCTTTGCGTCGCTTCTGAAACTTCTGAAATCAGTGCACTTAACAGTTCCTCGTCTTCGCCGCCGGCTTTCATTTCACAGCGTTGGCGTACGAGCTGGGATACGCTGATACCTTCTTTGCGCGCTTCCTTTTGCAGAAACGCCTTGAATTGGGGCGTACCAAGTATCGTTATCCGTTCGGTCTTGACCACTTCGGCTTGTTTCATAAATTCTGCCTCCCATAGTTGATATTATCATTATAATGATAATATCATTATGGTCAAGAAACCCGCATTCATATACTCTGTCCCATTATTTTTTGCAGCATGGGCGGAAAACTCCCCTTATTTCAATAAAGCCTCACGGCAGAACTCAGACCTTTGCAGCCGGACCACCACCACCGGAAGCGGGAAAAAGCCTAACTGCCTTGTCCGCAGCCTCGGCAAAGCCTTCTCCGGCCTTGGCGTACAGATTAAAAACCAGGTCCACTCCGGCCTCCCGCAGCACCTGCTCATCATCGGCGTAATGCGCCACCGCGGCCAGGGGGACCTCTCCGCCCAGCGCACGGATGCTTTTGGCCGCAGTTATGTTCGCGGACTGCCCGAAAGTCAGAAAAGCCAGTCGCAGACGCGTATTTTTCATTTCCAGGCGACGCCAGAAATTTCTGTCTTCCGCATCACCCAACAGCACATGACGTCCCGACTGTTGAAGGGTCTCCACCTTTTCGGGATTGAAATCCAGGCCGACAACGACATCGCCGTAGGTTTCGCGCATCCAGTCATAGACTCCCTGCCCCAGACGGCCCATCCCCAGGACTGCTATCTCCACTTCGCCCGGATCGATGATGACCTCTTCCGGGTGGCGCTGCCTGGTTTCCAGAAACAGCAGCCGGGGTTCCAGACGACAGGCCAGCGCATGCGAAAACGTGTTCAACGGCGCGGCAAGCACGAAGGAAAGCGACAGCGCCAAGGCGATTACGGTCAGCCAGTGCGGTTCCAGCCAGCCGTTGGCAATGGCCACGCTGCCCACAATCAGACCGAATTCGCTGTAATTTGCCAGCGACAGGCTGCCCAGCAAAGCCGTACGGGCTTTGAGCGAAAAGCGCGTCAGCAGAAAAAGAAACAGCAGTGTTTTGAAAGCCAGAGCCGGAAGCAGCAAAAATGCCACCCCCAGAGTATCGAAGGAAGGCGCGCCGGAAAGTCCGATGGACAGAAAAAAACCGACCAGAAACAAATCCTTGAAAGACAGCAACGCGTTGGATACCTCGGACGCTTTGGGGTGGGAAGAGACAAGCACGCCGATGATCAAAGCGCCGATGTCAGGTTTCAGGCCCACGGCTTCGAACAACGCCGCCCCCAGCACCAGAGCGAGCAGCAGCCCGAACAGCACCACCAGCTCACCATGGCCGCAACGATCCAGCAGCCGCAAACAGACCCAGCGGATGACGGGCAACCCGGCGATCAGCAGCAACGCCCACCAGGTGGGTATTTTACCCGCGGAAAACGTCAAAAAAATCACCGCGAGGATATCCTGGATGATCAGAATGCCAATGGCCACACGTCCGTACAGCGCGGACATCTCGCCTTGTTCCTCCAGCACTTTGACGGCAAAGACCGTGCTGGAAAAACTCAGGGCAAAAGCCAGGGTCAAAGAGGCGCCCAGTCCGAGTTCCGCGAACAGAGAAAAACCCGATGCCGCAAGCCAGTACATCCCCGCGCCCAACAGCACCACACATGCCAGCATGTGTACAGAAGCCGATGCCCAGACTTCCTTTTTCAGCAAGCTTGCTGGTTTTAGCTTGAGACCGATGCTGAAAAGCAGCAAGGTTACGCCGAGATCGGCAAGCTCCTGCAGAGTTTCCCCACCCTGTATCCCCAGTCCTTGCAGTACAAAACCTGTTGCAAGAAAACCAACCAGGGGCGGCAAGCCCACCATTTTCACCGCTAGCCCGAGTACAAAAGCCAGTGCAATCCACAACGGATCCATTGTTCCCACCATTGCTGAACGTTCACCGCACGGCAGCCAATCCGCCCCGCCATCTTTACAAGCAATATTCCAATTGTTATCTGCCTTAAATCAGTCTTCCAGGCAAGTTGCGGAGAAAAAATCACGTCGGCCTTTGGCTCCGGCGCGATTCCGCCATCCGTTTTACCCAGGACCAACATCCATGATAATTTACAACACCCGCTGTACCATCGACTTTCCCACCTACGGCATGCTGATTCCCCAGTTCGGCTCGCGCTCCGCGCAAGTCATCGAATATCTGACGGCCGACAAGCAGCTCGGCCGGTGCTCCGAACAGTGGCTCCATGACGGGCCGCTGCCGCACATCGGCCGCGACGACCTTGTACGGGCCCACAACCCCGCGTACGTGGATGCACTGCTCTCCGATACGCCCGAAGCCTCGCTGATGGAGACCTTCGAGCTTCTCGACGCTTCCGGCAACTATCATCGTTACGATCCCGGCCAGGCCAGGCGTCCGCTGGCAGACATCGTAAAGCCGGAACTGGCCAACGTGGCCGGAACGTACCAGGCCTGCCTGCTGGCTCTGGAAAAGGGATTCGGCTATTTTCTCGGGGGCGGCATGCACCATGCCATGCGCAGTGGAGGCCGCGGTTTCTGTGTTTTCAACGACCTTGTCATCGCCCTGTTCAAGCTGCTGCACGAAGCACGTATCCGCCGCGCCTGGGTTGTGGACGTGGACGCCCACCGGGGAGACGGCACCGCCGAACTGTGCGTGGACGAGGAACGGATCAAATGTCTGAGCATTCACATGGCCAACGGCTGGCCTCTGGACACGGCTCCCCTGGACTCCGAAGGCAATCTGAAACGCGAGCGCTACCCGGGAGATGTGGACATCCCTATCCCGGCCGGAGGAGAAGAGGCCTATCTGCCGGCTCTGACACAGGGACTGCTGCTGCTGGAAGCAATGGATACGCAGGGGCTGCCGGACCTGGTCGTGGTTGTCGCAGGGAGCGATCCTTACGAGAAAGACAGGCTGCCAAGTACGGCGGACCTCAGCCTGAGCCTCGAACAAATCACCGCCAGGGACAAGTTTATTTACGACTTTTTTGCAAAGCGTTCCGTACCTCAGGCCCATCTGATGTCCGGTGGATACGGTCCGGACTGCTGGGAAGTGTCCGCCCGCTTCATCCAACATGTTCTGTGCGATCGCTTTGCTCTTCCCACAGAACCATAAAAGGAGTTTTTCATGGATATTGAAAAATTACGCAACGAACTGTACGCCTCCAACGAAAACCGGGCAGTCATTTACTATCTGATTTTCGACGAACTGCGCAATGAACTGGGCGAAGAACAAGCCATGAAGATTTTAAAACGCGCCATTTACCGTCGCGGGCAACAGATAGGTGAAAAATTTACGCAATTCGCCCCGGACAATCTCAAAGGCTTATGCGACTGTTTTATCGACGGCATCCCGGACGGAGGTACGATGTTCGCGCCCACGGTGCTGCGCTGCGACGAAGAGGCTCTGGAAATCCGCTTTGACCATTGTCCGCTGAAAAACGCCTGGAAAAAAATGGGATTGCCCAAGGAAGAATGCGCCAAAATCTGCGAAATCGCCGCCATGGTGGATTACGGCACGTTTGAAGGCGCCGGTTTTGATTTTACGTTACGCGCCCTGCGCGAGGGAGAGGAACACTCCTGTTTCCTGACCATCCGTCCGGGCAAAACTGACAACAGCTGACCTGAAGGAGCAAGACATGGCTATAGAAAGCGTCATCATCTGCGATGTGGAGTGTCCGTACGATGAGGAAACATCCATTGCCCAGGTTTTGTGCAACAGCTGCTCGGCCACCAATGAAATAGAAATTGAGCTTGTCGACGGCGAGCCCGTATTCCAGGGCTTTGTTTGTGAAAAATGCGGCGCCTGGAACGGACCGGACTGTTCCTGAACCGCACCTGAAAAAGAAAAGGCCGCGTTAAGCGGCCTTGATTGTCTTAATTCTTCTAGGGCTTTGGTTTGCCTGGATCGTCCTTGGCAGGCTCCTTGGAGAGCTGAGACTCCTTTTTAGGCTCCTTTTTTTTAGCCACAGGAGGAACTTCCTTTTTGGGCACCTTCTTAGGAGGCGGAGTCTTCTTTTTTGCAGGAGCTGGCGGTACGGGCTTTTTCTTTATCGGCTTGAGGGGTGTCACCTCTTTCTTCTTCGGTTTTTCCGCTTGCGGGGCAGCCTTTCCCTGTTCCTTGGGCTGCTGCTTTTTTATCTGATCCGTTTTGCCGCCCGCTGCCGGATCGTTGGCTTCTTTCACCGGAGTCTGAGCCAGGCACAGCCCCGGAATAAGAAAAAGTGTGACAAACCAGCACAACAGCGTTTTTCTAATCATATCAAAGGACCTCGCTTTTTAGATGCGGCGAGGATACGCAAGAGATTTCCCGGCGTCACGTAAAAGTTCTGTTTACGAACGCATCTGCTGAATCTGCTCACGCAGCTTGTTTGCCTGGTCCGTCAGCTCTGTCAGCGCATCGGACGACTTGGCCATGCCTTCTGCGGTCTCCAGCGAAATGACATTGATGGCCTCCACGGCCATGCTGATGGTATCATGCGCGGCGGACTGTTCCTGGCTGGAAGCAGCGATGGATTGCACCTCATCGGCCGTATATTCGACGAATTCCACAATCCGAGTCAGCGCATCACCCGAAAGTTCGGCGAGTTTGGTGCTTTCATCCACTGCCGAGAGCGCCGAACGTCCGGCCTCAATAGATTTCCTGGTGGCCTGCTGGATGTTCTTAATGGCCTGTCCCACATCCTGGGTCGCGTGCATGGAACGTTCCGCCAGTTTGCGCACCTCGTCGGCCACAACGGCAAAACCGCGTCCGGCCTCACCCGCCCTGGCGGCTTCTATGGCCGCATTCAAAGCCAGCAGATTGGTCTGGTCCGCCACATCCTGAATCAAGCCCATGATGTTGCCGATTTCCTTCGCCTGTTCGCCCAGTTCGGACATGGTCTGGTCCAGGGTCTTGGCATGGGTTTCCACCGTGGCGATGGCTTCGATGACTTTACGAACGATGTCCTCGCCGTCTGAGGCCTTTTGCTTTGCCTCGTTGGCGCGGCGGGAGACGTTGTCGGCATTGGCCGCCACCTGCACCATGGTCGCGTTCAGTTCCTGCACCGAAGCGGCGGTGGTCATGGTACGCTGGCTCTGTTCATTGGCTCCGTCAAGAGCTTCCCGTACCTGGTCTTCCAGCTGCAGAGCCGCGCGGGATACGGAATTTGCCACATCCTCGGCCTCGCTGGCTATTTGCGCTATTTTCTCATTCTGTTCGGTAATCCGGCGCTCCTGCGAACGGATCGGCGTCAGATCATAATACAAGGTAAACGCGCCCATCAGCGCATCATCCAGGTCATAAATCGGCGTGGCGGTGATGTTGGCGCAAAGTTCCCGGCCGTCCGGAGTCAGGATGCAGCATTCATCCTGAACCAGAACCTGTTCTTCTATGGCCCGGATCGAATTGACGCTCACATCCGCCTCCGCACTGAAAAATTCACTGGCCGGCCTGCCGAAATACTCTTCCGGATGGCCTTTTTTGCTGACCATTTCCAGCAGTTGCCGGTTGCAATACGTCACGCGCCCGCCCGTATCCAGCACAAGGCAAGGCATATTCACCCCGCCGAGAATGCCCTGGGTAAAAGCGAGTTTGTTTTTCACTTCGGAAAACATGGTCCGGATGCCCCTGGCCAGCTGGCCAAGCTCTCCCTTGAAATCTCCTTCCAGCAGAGCCTGCAGGTTCCCCGCTGTTACCTCATTGAGGAACTCCAGAATCACGCGGATCGGACGCATGACCGAACGGCTGAAGAAAAAGATCGAAATCCCCACCACCAGCAAGGCCGTGCCCACTCCGATGCTCAAAGCGGTCAAACGCAATGAATACACCGGCGCAAAGGCCTCGTCGCTGTTCTTTTCCGCAACCAGCGCCCAGTTGTTGGATCCGTAGGGAATCTGCGTATAGGCTGCCAGCAGGCGCGTATCGTCCAAACCGGCGATTACCTGCGTATGGGATTCGCCCTTGAGGGCGGCATCCACGGCCTCGGTTTCCATCCGGCCTTTATCCGGCTGGGCGAAAGAGGCGATCACGTTATGGACGCCCGCATCTTTCAAGGAATCCGAACGCATAAGCTTGTCCGGACCGACCAGATAGGTTTCTCCGGAATTCCCCAGGCCCGAACGCTGGGTCATGACTTCGTTGATGCTTTTCAGCGGAATACGCAGGGCCGCGACTCCGGCGATATTGCCGTTGTGGTTGCGAATAGGAGCGGCCACAAATGAGGCGGGTTTTCCCCCGGACGCCGGATAAGGTTCAAAATCCACAAAAACGACTTCGCCCTGCATGGCCTTTTTCCAGGCCCGTTGCAGGTTGGTTCCTTCCAGTTCCTTGCCTTTGGACAGATCAATGCCCAGGTCGTCATTGCGGGCGTAGGTATACAATACGCGCCCGTAATCATCTATCAGCAGCGCGTCTTCAAATCCCAGACCTTTGACAAAAGGCTCGAACACCGGATTCACGTAATCATGATTGGTATTGTACTCGTCAGACTGTACGTCCACACGCTCGCCTTCCGGCGTGCCCAGGGCATAATCCGCCAGCATGACTACAGCGTTGTAGACTTCTTTTGTAGAGGCATAGAGTTCGGCTTCCGCACGCCAGCGCTGGAACATGGCGCCAAGGGTCTCTTTTTTGGCATCCCGTACAGCTTCCAGCTGCCCCAGAACCTGTTCAGACAGACTCTGGGAAGCCAGTTCGACGCTATAAAACCCCATAATAAATAAAGGCACTAATGAAACCGCCAGACAAAAGGCGATCAATTTCAGTCGCAGACTCATGCAGGTGAACCTCGTAGATCACCCCCCTCAGGTTAGTACCCCCCGTAAGACGATTACTTCTGTGCTTTCGGAGGTGACATTTTCGAGTCGCGACGTTTAAGATTTGGAGACAAGCGAACGACAGACCTGTGACACAAATGCATAACATACTGAAACACAATAAAATACCATGATTTAACAAGAGAGGCACAGGAGATAAAAAAAAGGGAAGCACTGGCGGATGCAGTACTTCCCTGAAGCTGATAATAGAATGAATCAGGAAACTTTGGAACCGTTGGTTACAGCTGCGGAGGGAGCAAGCAGTTGCATGGTATCGCCATCGCGTACGGCCAGAATCATACCCTGAGACTCCAGGCCGCGTAGCTTACGCGGTTTGAGGTTGGCCACCACCACTACCTGCCTGCCGACCAGGTCGTCCGGCTGGAAAAATTCAGCCAGACCCGCAATCACCTGACGTGGAGCCGGTTCTCCCAGGTCGATCAGCACACGGAACAGGCGGTCCGCTTTCGGGTGCAGTTCCACGCTGATAATGGTGCCCAGGCGCAGGTCCAGTTTCTGAAAATCTTCGAAATCAACGCATGTCCCGGCATCTTTTTCAGCTTTGCTGCAGGACTTCTTGTCTTTCTTGGCCGCTTCCTTGGTTTCGGAGGCTTCCTGCGGCTGTTCTTGAGACAATTCAACCCGCGGGAACAGATTGGAAGCTTTACTGACGCTTGTGCCCGGCTTGAGTTTGCCCCAGGTATCAGCCTCATCGACAAAGACAGCAATTTCGTCGCTGTTCTGTCCGAGCTGGGCAAGCATTTTTTTGCTGGATTCCGGTATGACCGGCCAAAGCAGCGCGGCGACCTTACGCATGCCTTCAAGCAGCGTATACATCACCGTACCAAGGCGGACGGTGTCCTGCTGCTTGAACAGGGCCCAGGGAGCGGTCTCATCGATATACTTGTTCATGGCCCGGACAAATTCCCACAAGGATTCGAGCCCTCTGGCGAACATGACATTTTCAAACAGGCTCTGATAGTTACGGATGCTTTCAGCAGCCAGTTTCTGCAGCGCGTCCTCCAGCTCTCCGGGTTCTCCGGGTTCCGGTACGATGCCTTGAAAATACTTATGCGTCATGGAAAGCGTCCGGCTGAACAGATTGCCCAGGTCATTGGCCAGATCAGCGTTGAGTCTGCCGACCAGAGCGGGCTCCGAAAAGCTGGCGTCATTGCCGAACTGCATCTCGCGCATCAGAAAATAGCGGAAAGGATCAACGCCGTAGCGTTCGGCAAGCTCCAGAGGTTCAACCACATTGCCCAACGATTTCGACATCTTGGTATCTTTGACCAGCCAATAGCCGTGCACATTGAGATGCGTATAGGGTTCGAGACCTGCAGCGCGAAGCATGGTCGGCCAGAACACGGCATGGGGCTTGAGAATGTCTTTGGCCACGAGATGCTGCGCAACGGGCCAGAATTTTTTAAATTTGTCGCCATCCGGCCATTCCAGGGCGGTAATGTAGTTCAACAGCGCGTCGAACCAGACATAACAGACGAAATTGCTATCGAACGGCAGTTCGATGCCCCAGGAAAGCCGCGACTTCGGACGCGAGATGCACAGGTCGTCCAGCGCGCCGCTTTCCAGCAGGCTCACCACCTCGTTGCGGTATCGTTCGGGCCGGATGAAGGTAGGGTTGGCCTTGATATAATCCAGCAGCCATTGCTGGTGGCGCGACATCTTGAAAAAATAATTCTGTTCTTCGATATATTCAGGCTTGGTACGGTGCTGCGGACACAGTCCGCCTTCCAGTTCTTTTTCCGTGTAAAACCGTTCGCACCCGTAGCAGTAATGTCCGCCGTAAGATCCGAAATAAATATCGCCCGTATCGTAAACCTTTTGCAAAACCTTTTGGACGCAGGCCTTGTGTCTTGGTTCAGTGGTCCGGATATAGTCCGAGTAGTCTATGCCAAGATGGGGCCAGAGGTTGCGGAACAAGGCGCTGATGCTGTCAGCATACTCCTGCGGGCTCTGATTGTGCTGCTGGGCCGCCTGATCGATTTTGTCGCCATGCTCGTCGGTGCCGGTCAAAAAAAACGTCTCCTCACCCATGGCCTTATGAAACCTGGCCAGGCAGTCCGCCACGATGGTGGTATACGCATGTCCGAGATGCGGTTTGGCATTGACGTAATATATGGGGGTTGAGATGAAAAAGGGCATCTGAACTCCTGCTCCTTCAGTAGTTAATATAGTTCGATCAAAGGACTATTCTTGAGGTTTCGGCTTGCGCTTGCGGCGTGGGCGCCCTTTGCGATTTTTTTTGGCTGCAGCGTTTTTCGCTTCCTGGCCGCCCTCTTTTTCTTGGTCAGCCCCTCGCGGTTTGGGTGGCCGGTTGCGCCCTTTGCGGCCGCGGTCCTCAGCACCGCTTCCTTTTGGCGAACCACTTGCTCCAGACGACTCTCCCGAACCTGGGATTACTTTCCCATAAAAATTCTTGTCGTCGTTTCCGGTGTCATCTCCGGCTTCATCCGACAGCTGCCCAGCGAAATCCTGCGACAAGTCCGTATCGTCTTCTTCATTGGCTTCTTCGGGCGCTTCAGGGGGCTGATCTGCGGCAGATTGCGGACCGCCGGGCTGCGGCCTGTCCGGGCGGACCGGATTCAGGGCTTCCCATTCTTCCAGCGTATATTCCTTTTCCTCCCCCGAGTCCGTAAAAACCGTCAGGCTGTTCCGAAACAGATTGGCGCGTATAACTTTTACCGATCCGTCACGGGTCAGATATTTTTTTCCTATTTTCGGGCACTGCTTATGAAACGTTTCATAATTGCTTTGCTCATAGCTCAGGCAACAGAGCAGACGCCCGCACATTCCGGAGATTTTGGTGGGATTCAGAAACAGATTCTGCTCTTTGGCCATGCGAATCGTCACCGGAGCGAATTTTCGCAAAAAACGGCGACAACAACAGACCTGCCCGCAGTTCCCAACGGCACCGACCATCTGGGTCTCATGCCGGACGCCTATCTGACGTAATTCAATACGCGTACGATAATTGCGAACCAGGTCTTTGACCAGTTCGCGAAAATCGATGCGATTTGGCGCGGTGAAATAAAAAATAATCTTGCCGCGGTCAAAAAAGACTTCCACATCCACGAGCTTCATTTCCAGCTCGCGTTCAAAGACGCACCTGCGGCAAAACCGAAAGGCTTCACGGGCAAGTTCGTCGTTTTCCTTCTGCTTTTCTTTGTCTTCTTCTCCGGCAATACGATAGATAGGTTTTATTTCATCAACCGGAATATCTTCCGGAACCGTTTCGCGAACCAGTACAACTTCCCCTAAGCCGTAGCCCTGGTCCGTATTAACGATCACATGATCACCTGGTTTGACGACAAATGGTCCAGAATCAAAATAGTACACTTGGCCAAAGTCACGAAATTTAAGTCCGAGTATCTGCCCCATACAATATTTTCGGCGTGCACTTTGCAAGATTGTTTGGATTTACATGAATCCTTTCACCCCTCCTGATGCACGGCGCTCCTCTTTATTTCCTGGCCCGACCGATCCCAACGAGGAGACACTATGCCCCATCGCTCGCGCCTTATGCTACGGTTATTGCGTATGATACGCTGCCTTCGCTGTCTCAACAGTTTCAGCTTTTATTGTCTTCGTGTCAACTGAGCTCAAAAAGCTGTCAGCGGACTTCCCTGTCCCGCCTTTTGGAAACATAGCAGAATCATTATTTTTTTCAATCATATATACGAAGCAATACCATGAATTCTAGCAATTGATAAGCGATATTTGCCATCCTAATAAAACCTGCTATCTTTTTTCAGCCCAGCCGTAGCCGAGTCATGATAACTCCCTTTTTTCTGCTCGATTCAGCTGCTTTTCCGCAACACTGCCACTGTGAGCAGCAAGCGGCACGGGCTCGTCAATTCTCTTGTCCTGTTCACTTAAATAGGATAACAGCCAGAGTATCCGTGTATTCAGTGTTACGGCAGGAATCCATTTTGAACCAGCAACTCGCGCGTATACGCACTTTCAGGAGACGGTCATGCCACGTGCCCACTTTATTGTCCTGCTGCTCGTAACTCTCTGCCTGCTTTGTTCAGCCTCCGGTGTGTCAGGGGCGACTGTCTGGGACGAGACCTACGATACGGCAAAAATTTTCAAAGCAAAGCAGGACATCAACATTCGTTCCAGCCCTTCCAAAGGGGGCGCAGTTCTGGGAGTCATGAAACGTGGCCAAACAGCCACGGTCCCGGCCCTGGTGAAAGGCTGGTACAAAGTCATCCTCCCCGACGGCACGACCGGGTATATTTACAAACGGTTCCTGGAGCACGTCCCCGGTGCGCAACCGCCGACCGCCGCCACGGCACCTGAGCCAGTCAAAGCTCCCGAACCGGCAGCAACCAGTCCGGAACCAGCTCCCGAGCCCGTTGTGAGCCCTGAACCTGCACCCGCACCTGTAGAAGCTGCTCCCGTGCCAGCAGTGCAACCGGCTCCAGCACCTGAACCGGAGCCAGCGCCCGCACCGGCAACGCCTCAGCCCGAGCAGAAAACCCAGCCAGCCCCGGCAGAACCGCAACAACCCGTTCCCGCGGCTCCTGAAAAAACTGCTGCGCCCCAACAGGCTCCCGCCATCCAGGTGCCGGCCGAGCTTGCTCCGGAAGCGTCTTCAGGCGTGGATTGCATACGTATCAAATTCAAAAACAATGCTCTGACCGGCACAGCCGAATATTCCGTTTCAAAGGGCGGCCACGATTGTTACGAAGTCAATCTGGAAAAATCCCAATGGATGGAAGTCTGGCTCACTTCTCCGGAAGACGCGGCGATGTTTGAAATTTTTTCACCCACAGGTGATACGCTTTGTTCACGGGAAATCCACTGGCTCGGTAGATCTGAGCAAGCCGGCGAATACATCATCTTTGTCAGCCAGGATTCCGGAAGCGGCCCTTACAAACTCAGAGTTCAGGTGAAATAGAACGAAGCAAAACTCAGTGACATAAGCCGGCAAGCCATTGCCGGCTTTTTCTTTTCTGAGGCCTGCTCTCTTTCGAGGTCAAACGGAGACGTCTTGTATCCTCTTTGCTCCCCTCTATTCTTGCCGGCCATTTCCGGAAGCATGCAGCTATAAGCTCCCAACAAATTGAAAGCCCGAAAAAAAGTGGGGGCTCCGCGGCCGGACATCCGCAGAGCCCCGATAATGGGAGGGTGATGAGCATGAAGAGAAATTAGTTCTGCCCCTCCGTCTTGAGGTCATCGATAAGCCCTTTAAGGCGACCCGCCTGGTCCGCGACATAGTCCACGGCTTCCGAAGACTGCTGTACGCTTTCCGACGTTTCCAGAGCAATCCCGTTGATGGTTTCCATCGCACTGGAGACCTCTTCAAAGGTTGAGGACTGCTGTTGTACGGCGGCGGCAATACCTTGAATCTGCCTGGAAGACTCGTTGGCGTACTCCAGAATTTCCGTAAGTACGGAGCCGGAGTCGTCGGTCAGTTCAGAGGCCTGGCTGATTGCTTCCAGAGCTTTGTTCATGCCTTCCAGGTTTGCCTGGCTCGCCTGCCGGATGGCGGAAATGATATTCCCCACGTCCTTTGTGGCCACCATGGTTTTCTCAGCCAGCTTGCGGACTTCATCCGCGACCACGGCGAACCCGCGCCCTGCTTCGCCCGCTCTGGCCGCTTCAATGGCGGCATTGAGCGCCAGCAGATTGGTCTGGTCGGCGATATCCGTAATCATATTCATGACCTCTCCGATGGCCTCGGTACGGTCGCCCAGTTTGTTCATGTCTTCGGTCAGCTGTTCGGCCAGAGCATTCACCCGGCGCATGGAGTCTATGGAATTCTGAATGATTTTCGACCCATCTTTGGCTTTGACCATGGTCTTGTCGGCTTCGGAAGCCGCTCTGCTGGTATTTTGCGCCACTTCCAAAGCAGCACTGTTCATCAAATCCATGGAGTGGGCGACTTCATTGATACGCTCGCGCTGACGTTGCGCACCGTCGGATATTTCCTGGGTCTGTGCGCTGATTTCTTCCGATGCCTGCGTTAAGGAGCCAACCAGGTCATCCAGACGGGTAGCGGCCAGCAACAGCCCCTCGCTTTTGGCCTTTTCAGCCTCTTCACGCGCGCATTCGGCATCTTTGCAAGCCGTTTCCGCAGCCAGGGCCTGGGTCATGGCTTCCTGGCTCTTGTGCTCAATTTCCTTGATATTGCTGTTGAGCTGCGCCACCATAATCATCAATGCGTTCTCCAGCCCGCTGATCTCATCCCTGCCCTGCGGCTGCAAATCGCTGTTCAAATCCCCTTCAGCCACTTGCTGCGCCACTTTGGTGGCATTCTTCAGCGGCCTGAGAATACTGCGCACAATGGCAATGCAAAGCGGCAGCACCAGAAGCAGGCAGACAATGCCGCTGCCTATGGAAATCCGGCTCAAATATTTTTTTACAATCACGGACAACACATCGGTAATCCGGTTGCGTTCTTTCTTGATATCATCAACATAAATACCTGTAGCAACTAGGTAATTTGTCCCAGGAATCATCTCCGCATAGGCTAGCTTGGGGCTGGGCTCCTTTTCTTTGGGCTTGTTGAACCAGTATGTGACGAAACCGCCTCCGTTTCTGGCCTCGTCTATAAGCTGGCTGATGTAGGGGCTGCCTTTTTTGTCCTTTACATCAATCCGTGCAGTTCCCTGAAAATCCTCACGCAAAGGATGGGCAACATTATACCCTTGCGTATCGTAGATAAAATAATACCCCTTTGTGCCGAAGCGTACGGGCTTGATGGCAGCCCGGAGAGCTTCAACCGGATCCTTACCGTTCTTGTTGGCCTTGGCGACTACATGGCCAAGATTGCTGGCCAGGGTTTGGACTGAATACTTCAGTCCCCGCTTGTATCCTGCAAGCATGACTGATTCAGCTTCATGTAAAGACTGATCCTGAATATGCCCAACGCTGTAAAGAAAACCTCCTCCCAACCCCAGGCAAAAAAGAGCAAAGACGACAAGGAGAATGTAAATACGTACCCCGATTGTCACATTCCGTAAAACTCCGATCATGGCGCACTCCAGTTTACTTTCATTTATTGCATTATAAAGTAACTCATCCGATTGGATACAAGGATGAGTCTAGCAACATCATTCGGAAAACAATGAAAGGAACAGTCTTAGTACAAACGCCATTACGAAAGGAAGTGAGTGAGAAAGCAAGCTAAACATCTTACGGCTGGTTATTTCTACAAGAATAAATCAGTATGCATCCAAGGTCTTGTCGCATTGCTTCAACTTGAGCATATCCAGCACTTCATTCGGCTTGTCCCAGTATCCTGACGTAACCACCCCCCGTGGTTTATTGAACCGGTTGCCGCGTTACGCAACGGCAACCGGAGTTTTACATCGTTACTCGCATCCCAGCCGACGCGCCATTTCCTTGGCCGCTGTGCGGCCGGCTCCCATGGCGAGGATGACGGTGGCTGCGCCGGTGACAATGTCACCGCCGGCAAATACATTGGGCATGCTTGTTTCGCTGGTTTCAGGATCCACTTCAATGTATCCCCAGCGGTTGAGTTTTAGTTCGGGTTCGCCCTTTAGCAGTACGGGGTTGGAACGCGTCCCAACAGCGATAACCGCGAGATCGGTTTCCAGCTCGTAGAAATCACCTTCGATGGGCTGCGGTCTGCGGCGTCCCGAATCGTCGGGCTCACCCAATTCCATACGCTGCAGCACGACGCTTCCCAGTCTGCCTTCAGCGCCTGCCTTGAATTCCAACGGAGCGGCCAGGCATTCCATAATCACGCCTTCTTCTATGGCGTGTTCGACTTCTTCATGTCTGGCAGGCATTTCCTCCAGGGTACGGCGGTAGACGATATGTACGGTGTCCGCGCCGAGACGCAGGGCCGTACGGGCCGCATCCATGGCCACATTGCCGCCGCCGTAGACCGTGACTTTCTTGCCCGGAATAATCGGCGTGTCGAAATTGGGGAAATCGTAAGCGCGGCCCAGATTGACACGCGTCAGGTATTCGTTGGCGGAAAAGACTCCGTTGAGGTTTTCACCAGGCACGTTCAAAAAGCGCGGCAGCCCGGCGCCGACGCCGATGAATACGCTCTTGTAGCCCTGGTCGAAAAGATCCTTGATGCCGAAAGTCTTGCCGCCGACAGCATTGAGTTGGAAATCGACTTCGAGTTCCTTGAGCGCGTTGACTTCTTTGGCCACGACCTTTTGTTTGGGCAGGCGGAATTCGGGAATACCGTAAACCAGCACTCCGCCAAGTTCGTGCAAAGCTTCGAAAACCGAAACCTTGCAGCCGCGGGAAGCCAAGTAGCCCGCCACAGTCAGCGACGCGGGGCCGGAACCGATGCAGGCGACTTTTTTCTCATCATCAGCAATCGGACAGGTGACGGCGTTGGGGCCTGAAATCAAGTCGCAGGCATCGCGGTACATGTACTCGTCAGCGACGAAACGTTCCAGACGGCCGATGGCAATGGGCTGGTCTTTGGCGTTGAGAATGCACTGCCCTTCGCACTGCACTTCCTGCGGGCAGACACGTCCGCAAATGGCAGGAAGGCTGTTGGTGGTTTTGATGATGGAGTAGGCGGTTTCGATGTCGCCTTTGGCAACTGCGCCGATAAACTGCGGAATGGGAACTTCCACCGGACAACCCTGAACGCACTTGGGTTTCTTGCACTGCAGACAGCGGTTTGCTTCGCGTACGGCCATTTCATACGTATACCCCAAAGCCACTTCATCAAAATTTTTCACCCGGTCCTCGGGCGTCTGGGTGGGCATGGGCATACGGATGCCGACGGGTTTTTTCTTGGCCTGCTTCTGCTTTTGCTCTTCAGTCATGCATTTGCATTCGTGATAGCCGTCCAGCGACGTCTTCTCCAGGTCCTTGAACGAACGCAGCCGCATTCCGAGTTCCTGAAAATCGACTTTGTGCCCGTCGAATTCGGGGCCATCCACGCAGGCAAATTTGGTATCGCCGTTGACGGATACGCGGCACGCACCACACATGCCTATGCCGTCCACCATAATCGAATTCAGCGAAACCGTGGTCTTGACGCCGAAAGGCTCCGTGGCTCTGGCAACGGCGGCCATCATGGGCACAGGTCCGACCGCGACAACTTCGGAAACGCTTTTATCTTTTTCCAGGCGATCCACCAGCAGCTCCGTAACCAGGCCTTTATGACCGTAACTGCCGTCATCCGTGGAGACGAGAACCTCGTCGGCGAACAATTTCAATTCGTTTTCGAAAAGCAGCAGATCCTTGTTGCGCGCACCGATGATGGAAACAACTTTGTTGCCTGCCTCATGGTGTCCTTTGGCAATGTGATGCATGGCGGCAATGCCTGTTCCGCCGCCCACGCAAATGACCGTACCGTCTTTTTCGATATGCGTGCTTTTCCCCAGAGGACCGCAAAGATCCAGAATGTCATCACCTTCTTTGAGATCTTCGAGCATGGCCGTAGTCTTGCCCAAGACCAGATAAACTATGGTGATGGTTCCTTTTTCCTTGTCCGTATCCGCAATGGTCAGCGGAATACGCTCGCCTCTGGGATCAACGCGTAAAATAACAAAATTGCCGGGCTGGGCCTTGGCGGCAATTTTCGGGGCTTCGATTACCAGTTTACTGGTCTGCTGCGGAATCAACTGCTCCTTTTTGAGAATCGTATTCGGCATCGGGGCAATTCCTTATATTGTTTATGCCCAATAGAGGGCTGATCTGGAATACGCCGCAGCAATCTGTTACAACGAGCCGCGGCTAACTATACAGTTGGGCTGCTGTCTAAAGGGACGGGCTAAATACCCGCATATACCCCTGTACACGCATCCCATTAACAATGCATGGGCCATGCCATTTACAGACAATCCCAGTCTTGTGAAATTATGTACTTTTTTATTTTTATCACACGACAGGAACACTTTTTTCCTGGGAGATATGAAAAGATTCTTACAGAAGAAGAAAAGTATCAGGCTCAAATAGTATGCTAATTGTAAAGCTGTTTCAGGAAGCCATCCGAAAAAACAGTACTACTAAAAAAAAGGCGATCCGGCCATAGAACCGGATCGCCTCCATATATTTTCGAAATGGCTGCCGGCTACTTATGCAGGCCCGCATTCTGTTGCAAGGAAACATTGGCCCGCTTGAAAAAACGCCCGCGCAGGTTAATCAACCCATGATCGAGCGTATGATTCACCGCGAGCTTGGCCACGTCCTGAACGAACATCCAGACCAGGTTGTAAAGCCATACCAGCCCGATCAGGTCCCATGGAAGCGGAGGCACGAGCCAGCCGTTACCGCACATCAAAATGGCCAGCACCTGCGTCAGAAGGATGGCCCAGAACAGCTGCCAGGAAGGATGCGGCGGCAGCCAGCAGAGTTTGCTCGTACGAGTGACGAACAGCATCAGATGTCCGCCTGCGACAAGTTGCAGAAAGAGCATGGACTGCAGATGCTGCTTGTCCAGGCCCCATTCGCCGATGGCCCATTGTTCGCCGATAAAGAGCAGGCCGAAGGTCTGAATTACCGCCAGAAGCCCCAGAGAGGACGACAGGGCCAGGACCCGGTGCATATTCCAGCGTACGGGTTTTTTATCCAACCAGGTATTGTCGTAGGCTATGGTCATAATCGGGATGTCATCCAACAAGGCCAGCAGGATGATCATCACCGCCGTCAAGGGGTAGAAATCGTAAATCAGCATGGCCAGGACCACGAAAAACATAATGTCTATGGTCATGGCGATTCTGTAAATGGTGTAGCTCATCATCCGGGAAAAGATTTTCCGGGATTCTTCCACTGCCTTGATGATTACCGACAAGCCCGGCGATGTAAGCACCAGGTCCGCTGCGGCTCTGGCTGCGTCGGTGGCGCCGGATACGGCGATGCCAGTGTCGGCCTGCTTCAGGGCAGGTGCGTCGTTGACGCCGTCTCCGGTCATGGCAACCAGGTGCCCGCGTTCCTGAAGCGCCTTGACGATACCGTATTTGTGCTCCGGAAAGACTTCGGCAAAGCCTTCGGCTTTTTCGATCCATTCCTGATGCCGTTGCCCCAGATTCCCCGGATCAGCCACATCTTTGAATATTGCCCCTGCGGACTGGATATTCGTGCCCAGCCCCAGCTGGCGGGAGATTTCCCGTCCGATGGCGCTGTTATCTCCAGTGACCATTTTCACTTCAATACCGTGCTCTTTGGCTTTGGCAATGGTCTCGGCCGAATCTTCGCGAGGCGGATCCGATAGCGGCAGAAGCCCGAGATACTCCCAGGATTCCGGAGTTTTGCTCCGGGCCACACCTATGGTACGCAGCCCCTTGGCGGCCAGGTCATCCACGAGGGCATTGGCTTTGTCCCTTGTGACGTCGTCGGCAGTGCTCATGGCCAGGATTACCTGGGGCGCACCTTTGCTGACCTTGTAAACCTCTCCAGACGGATCTTTGATTTCAGCCTCGGTCCGTTTTCCCACCGGATCAAAGGGAATAAAGTTCATTTGCTTGTACGTACGCCAGGCGTCTTTATTTTCCAGACCTGCGATGATGGCCAGATCGATGGCGTCCTGATTTTCCTCTTTGGATGCGAGCGCACCGGCCAGAATCAGATCCTGCGCATCTTTCGCTCCAAAGACGTACGGCTTGCCGAGAGTCAGCTGATTGAGTGTCAGCGTGCCGGTTTTGTCGGAACACAGAATGTCTATGCCGGCCATTTCCTCAATGGCCTGCAGCTTGGAGACAATGGCCTTGTGCTTGGACAAGGTGAGCGCCCCCAAGGCCATGGTCACGGAAAGCACCGCGGGCATGGCCACAGGTATGGACGCCACCACCAGAATAAGCACGAACTGGATCAGATTAAGCGCATCCTGTCCGCGGGCGAGTTCTGCCAAAATCAAAATAAGCGAAAGCGCCAGAGCCAGGAAAATGAGAAAATTTCCGACCTTGAGCACGGCTTTCTGAAAATGCGAAACCGCTCCGGCGGATTCCACCAGTTTGGCGGTACGGCCAAAAAAGGTACTGGAGCCCGTACTGGTGACAACACCGACCATTTCCCCCTGTTTGACCACGGAGCCCGAATAGGCCGGGTCGCCGGACTTTTTACTCACGGGCAGAGATTCTCCGGTCAGGGCGGCCTGGTCGATGCTCAGGAAGTCTCCTTCCAGTAATTTGACGTCCGCTGGAACCACGTCGCCGAGACGCAGCCGAATAATGTCTCCCGGCACCAGATCTTCAGCGGGCATTTCATTCCAGTTTCCGTCACGCAGCACCCGCGCCTTGAGCGCCAGCTGCTCTTTGAGCGCATCCAGCGCGTTGGATGCCTTGTGATCCTCCCAGAAATCTATGACGGCGTTGAACACCAAAAGAAAAAGAATGATGGAGAAATCCATGTAATGCCGGACAATAAGAGAAAGAATGGCAGCGGCTTCAATCATCCAGGGGATGGGCCCCCAAAAGGACCGGAAAAATTTCATGAACGGGCATTCTTTTTTGACTTCCAGGCCGTTTTTTCCGCACTGTTCCTGGCGTTGTGCCGCCTCCTGCGCGCTGAGTCCCGTATCCGTGGAAACCGAAAGTTTTTCCAGAACCGCATCGTTGGTAAGCTTTTCAACCTGTTGATTCTCAAGTTGCAAATCCATCCGAAGCCTCCCTGCGGGAAAATGTTTCATAACGAGCGAATCGCCTTGTGGCAGTTTGTTTCATGTATAGCAGGAATTAAATAAAGAACAAGACGTGCGTACGACGGCTGCGTGACAACGACGCATGCTGCGATGAAAAAGAAAAAGTCTCCGAAACGGCCGGGCACCGTATCGCATGCTTCATGACTGCCAAATAAGGGATATGTCGGCCGTCAGGTGATAGTATGAAGATTAGGTCAGAGGAATGCGGAAGGTAAAGGTACTGCCCTTTCCATTGGCGGAGTCGACTTTGATATCTCCTTTATAATGCGAGATGATCTCTTTGCATATGGCAAGTCCAAGCCCGGTACCTCGAGAAGGAAAAGGGCCGCCAATAGGCAGTCGGCTTTTATGGAATTTTATAAAAATGTCTTTCAGTTCGTCCTCGGGTATGCCCATTCCCGTATCGGAAACCGAAAATATCAGGCTGTCCGGAGCACGACTGACAGCAAGTTTGACTTCCCCGTTTTCGGTAAATTTCGCCGCGTTGTTGAGCAGATTGATGAGTACCTGCTGCAGCCTGTCAGGGTTGATGAACAGCTGCGGCAAAGACTCTTCCATCTCCACCAGCAGTTCCACGTCCTCTTTCCCCTCAAACTGCCCACGGACGGCATCAATGGACATATTGACAGCCTCCGCCGGATCTACCCATTCATCATACCACTCCATTTTCCCGGATTCGATTTTATTCAGATCCAGCATATCGTTAATCAAGCGGGTTAAACGTTCGCCTTCACGCAGAACGATCCCCAGATTGCTCACAATACGTTCACTTCGTAATAACTTTTCCGGAGGTGCGTTCTCTTTGAGATGAAAAAACTTTTCGAAATCCCGCTGTATGATCTTTGCAAAGCCCCGTATGGAGGTTAAAGGCGTGCGCAATTCATGGGAGACAGAGGAGACAAAGTTGGACTTCAATTCATCAAGCTCGGTAAGCCGGGCATTGGCCTGCTCAAGATCAGCGGCCTTTTTGGCCAGCTCTTCGGTCCGGCTGGCTACAATTCTTTCCAGACTTTGGTTGAGCGCGGCCAGATCACGCTGGAACTGAATACGCTCAGTGATATCCAAAAAAGAAGCAAGCCTGTCGGAGGTTCCCGGTATGCTGACGAATTCAATCTGCACGAATTTCCGGACGCCATGCTTATCCAGCAGGCTGAAATCATAATCTTCCGACGCAGCCGGGTCGCCGTTTATTCTTTGGATATGACAGTGCTCCATCTGACTGAACGAGCAGGATTGCACAAAATCAACCCAATGCATCTTATTCTCAATCGCATCACGAGGATATCCGCTCAGTTGTTCGAATCTGCTGTTGCAGCTTCTGATCCCACCTTGTGCATCAAATATGACAGTGGCTGTACCGGTATTTTCAAAAAGACTTTTATAATATTGTTCACTGACCCTAAGCTCTTCTTCATATTGCATTCTCGCAGTAATATCACGAATGACAGTCAGCACACGTTCCTTTCCACCTATATTGGATTTTCTTACAGTTGCCTCACACCAGAAAAAACTACCATCTTTCCTTTTTCCTTTCCAGGAAACCACAGACAGGCCGAATGGAGCAGGATTTTTACCTGACTGCATGCCATCAATGCCGAATAAATGCAAAGCACTGTAGCCAAGATCAGAGAACTGCAATTGTAACATTTCGTCATAACTATAACCAAACATCTCCAAGGCAGCGGTATTCACATCAATAAAATTATTGTTTTTTATCTCCTGAATAACAATAGCATCATTAGTGGCGTTGAATATCTCCCGGTAATTCCGTTCTCCAGCACTTATTGCTTCAACTATCTTTTTATATTCCGAAACATCACGCAAAGCAGCAACTCGTACAACCTCTCCATGTAATTCCGTCTCACGAACTCTCACTTCCAAAGGAAAAACACTACCATCTTTGCGTATTCCAACAGTTTCATAAAAATTAAAATCACCTGCATAAACTTTTGATTCTATAAATTCCATTGTATCAGAAGAAAAAAAGAGGGACAGATATTGTTTCCCGGACAGTTCCTCTTCCTCATACCCAAAGATTTTATAAAATTGTTCATTTGCAAGACGAATCATCCCACCTCTGTGAATTATAATACCTTCCCAGGTGGCACTGGCCAATTGTCTGAAACGTTTTTCACTTTCCAGAAGTTCCTGATGCTGCTTTTTACGCAAAAGGACAAACGTAAGAACTGCCAGCAGCAATGCCAGAATACCGCCAAGCATAATATAAAAATTACGCAACTCTTCGAGTGGTGCGTGTTGCTCGGCATCAGCCGCGGAAAGCGCAATAATGATTCTGCGTCCTTTGAATTTGACAGTATTCCAGGCAATAAGTTTTCTGAAAACTTTCTGCCCTCTTGTGACCGTAAAGGAATAGGAAGCCATGCCTGTGTCCTCAACAACTATCCTGCGATCCAAAACTTCCAGATTGGAATAGCCCGCGTGCATTCCATCGAACACATTGCGTCCGATGATTTCTTCCTCACGATCGTACAGAACAGTACCAAGGTCATCGAGAGCGTAACCCGAACCGGAATTTCCGGATTTCAACGCTCCAATGTAAGGAGACAACACAGACGCCAGATCAAGAACCACGACAACAAATTTTTGTTCATTGTTCGCTTCCCGAAAAAAAAGGCAGCCCATGTATTGGTGTTCTTTTGTAATAAAAAAGGGAGGCACAAATGAATCCGCATTCGGGAGAATATCTTCTCTATATTGCTCAATCCATCGTGTAGCAATTTCACCAATTACTTTCTTAGAACAGGTATCGATACAAGCTATATTCGTGACATTAATAGAATCATCAAATTCAACAACAGAAACAATACTCGGGTAAACATATTTGAGAGGAGTAGAATTTTTATCAAAAACTAAATTGGTAATCTTTTTCTCTGACAATCCAACATCAGCAATATACTTCGATACTTTTAATCCTGCATCTATTAATTGTTGTATCGTTTTTCTTACAATCAAAGTCTGCACTAGTTGTTGTCTATTAAACTGTTCTTCTTGTCTCCTTACTGCACGTACATCAACAAGGTAAACGAGAACAACGAAAAAGCTCACAATCGCAATTAAAAAAAGTAAATAAAGATAGAGATATCGCTTAAATAGTGGCATTTTAATTGTGACCATTAACGCTGGCATTTTTTGAGAGCATTGTTAATTTGCCATTTATTTTAACGCAATTAAGTTTTTTAGAATATTCTTTTCCAAAAAAAATGCTCCAGAGTTCTCACCTCAAGATGTCAATGGCTTATTACGAAAGTTTTCAGCAAATCAGCTGTAATTCTTGCACTGTTTAACAACGCAAGCCTATTATCAGTGGAGAAATTATTTACACTTTCTTGCACTGAATTATAAAGAAGGCCACGCCTTGGGCGGGTCAGCGGTGAATGCCGCGGGAGCGGGCCGTTACGCATTTTCCGCTTCCATTAATAGAAAAGACAGTATTTCATATCAAAAATATCCCCTGTTGTACAAGACTATTGAGTTGTTTGCGGCTTTGACGGACGCCTTTTCAACAGGACAACAGCAATTTCGGACATGCCGGCGCAAGCCCATCCCCCCTCAGGAACAAGGCGTGGTTGCGGGACATACTGCAGGAAGAAGTACGGTTATCGTCGTACCTGCACCCTGCGACGTTTGCATCGAAATGGCTCCCCCCAGAGTTTGCGTTATTAATTTGGCGGAATACGTCCCCAGGCCTGTGCCTTTATCCTTTCCACTCGTAGTATATTTTTCAAAAAAAGTTGCACGGACATCTTCCGGGACCGCCCCCTGATTATGAATCATGATACATTTATTTTCATGATCATCAAGAGAAATCGTTACGATGCCTTCTTCCGGAGAAGCCTCGATCGCGTTTTTAATTAAATTGGTTAAAAGACTATAGCAAAGCAACTCTTCTCCATTAACAAGAAACTTTTCATTTTGCGATGCTAATGCCACTCCATTCAGATGCAGTTTCAGAGTTACTCTGTAGGATCTACACAATGAACTCATTTCTTCAATAATATTATTCAAAAGAGGAATGAGATCTATACATGCTGGAGCAAGCACATAGGCTCCTATTTCCATCTTGAACAAATCGAGAGACAAATTCAGCATATGCAGCATGCGATAACCGGCAGCCTCAATCCTTCTAAGTTGTCTTGCCTGCTTGGGAGTTGGACTATCGTTGAGCATCAGCTGAGGCACGCCGATAATAGTACTCAAAGGCGTTCTCAGGTCATGACGCGTGATACGCTCAACATCTTCTCTTAGCTGATTGTATTTGCGCAATTCTTCATTTTGGGATTCCAGCATCTCCCTGGCCACTTTCAAAGCGATATGATTTCTAACCCGCGCCCTGATTGATGGCGGACTGAACGGCTTGCGTACAAAATCAATAGCTCCGCACTCGAGCCCTTTGGCTTCATCAACGACCTCTTGTATTGCGGTGATAAAAATAACCGGAATCGCAGCGGTTTCTGGATTTTTTTTCAAAAAACGACAGACATCATACCCATCCATACCCGGCATCACCACGTCAAGCAAAATCAAATCGGGTTTTTTGGTAGAACTCGCGATAACCAGGGCCTGCTTTCCATTCAACGCAGGACTGATTACGTACTCATCCTCCAAAACATCCGCCAGCAGCCTGATGTTCGTTATATCGTCATCTACTATCAATATCCGTTTTTTTAAAACGGGTTGCGCGTCATTAGCCATGAATTAACTCCGGATATCCTGTAAACACCGTTACTCCGCCGGGCACACAGGCATTGCAATCGAAAAGGAACTCCCTTTGCCGGCCTCACTGTCCACCCAGATTCTTCCCTGCATCCGTTCCATAATAAGCTGGCTTAAGGAGAGACCAATGCCCAGACCTTTTGGCTTTCCTGTCAAGGAATCACTCAATTGTTCAAAATGATTGAAAATAATTTTTTGCTCATCCATTGAAAGCCCTGAGCCGAAATCCTGAATAGTTATAACAAGTTCCTGGCCGGAGCGCCTGGCGCTTAAATGTACAACGCCCTCTACTGCATTGAATTTAATTGCATTGGATAATAAATTTTCCAGTACCTGCTCCAGACGTTGCTGATTTCCAAGAATCTGGGGCAAATCCGGTTCGATAACATATTCCAATCGCATCTTGCGTTCGTCTAGTATTTTCTTTGCAAATGAAATGACCCTTTGCATCAGAGGCGCAACTTCAATGGGGGTAGTTGTTATTTCCAAATTATCGGCCATCAATTCAGAAAATTCCATCACATTCTGAACCTGGAGGCTTAGATGTTCAGCCTCCAAAACGATACGATGTAAATTGTCCATAACCTGTGATACAGTTTTATTAACTTTTATATTTTGATCATTATCCAATTTATCAATAACACTTGCAGAAAGTTTCTTTGCTGATACTTTAGCAAATCCTATGACAGAGGTTAACGGTGTGCGTAGTTCGTGGGATACGGAATCAAGCAATGCAGATTTGAGTCTGTCAAGCTCTTTTAATTCATCGTACGCCTTTTTTAACTGACTGGCTTTTGACGCAACAAGCTGTTCAAGTTGTTCCCGGTGAGCTTTCAATTCGAGTTGCGTTTTTATACGCAGATGCACAATGGCCGGTGCCAGAGGCTTGCTTAAATAGTCCATGGCTCCAAGCCGTAAACCACGTGCTTCATCGCCCGGACTATGCAAAGCCGAAATAAAAATTATCGGAATTCCGGAAGTTTCGGGATCAGATTTCAACTCGGTGCATACCGCATATCCGTCCATCTTGGGCATCACCACATCCAGAAGTATTATGTCCGGATTGTCATGGGTTCTGACAAATTCCAGAGCGTCTACTCCGTTGAAAGCAGAGCAAATCTCGTACGTATCTTCTAAAATAGAAGTAAGCATTTCGATATTCGCAATGTCGTCGTCAACGACCAATACTCTTTTTTTCTTTTCTTTCGCGGACATCTCCCCAAGCTCCATTGCTTCCGTACGATACTTCATGCGTAAAACCTCTCATTCCACTTTCCTGAAAAATGATGCATGGCAGCATCGACCCTCAATAAAGTTTCACAGAGCCGTACCAAGCATACTCCTTGCTTTCAGAATAAGCAGTTCTACTATAGATGCACCTTACACAATAAGCAAACCATCCTTGCTCGTAAAAATAGCATAAGGACTATCTCTCAATTTATTTAGAAACAAGGGAATATATTTATGGCAAGCATATTCTATACACTGATATTCTTTTCTTTTGCCAAAGAATCAAGCAAGGCGAGGGCTTCGGCAAATTCAAAGGTCCGCAACATGTTCGTCAAGGATTCACGATAGTCGACCTGACTACCGCCTTCTTCTTCCAAATGATGGAGCACAGGCTCCAGAAAATCCAGAGCTCGAAAATCAAAATTTTCAACCAACCCGTACAGCTTGCGAAATAAAGATTCAAAACTTTCCTGGATTTTTTCCACGGAAGCAATTTCTGTCTCTTTTTCCAGAAGGACTTTGAGATCAAAAACCACCGAATCCAGTAAAAAAGCGAAATCCCGTGCAAGCTCCTCTGCCCCGGATACTGTCCCGTGCGATAGTTTTTCTTCAAGCTCCCGAGCAACCTTTTGCAGGGACGTTGAAACCAGGTTGCCTGCAATTCCTTTTACATTATGCGCTTCACGATGCAGGTCGGAAAAATCTTCATTTTTTTGGACCAACTGCATGATATGTCTTCCAGTGTACTCATAGTTGCGAATAAATTCCTTTACCATCCTGTAGTACAGCTGTTTATTGCCACCAAGTTGTTCAATACCAAGCTCTGTGTTCAGCAGGGGCGCCTCTGAATTGTCTTCATCAATTGTATTATCCAGCTGTTCATCGTGTTCTTTAGACAAAGGAACGGAATCATACGTTCCAAGATGTGAGTGATTGTGAATCCATTTTGTGAGCATAAGTGTAAGTTCTTTGGAGTTTATAGGTTTGCTCATATAATCATCCATTCCAACTTCCAGACATTTTTCACAGTCACCTTTGATTGCGTGAGCCGTCATTGCAATGATGGGAGTTTTTCGCAGGCTGCTGCCTTCATCAGTTTCCATCAGCTGCCTGATCCTGCGTGTGGTTTCAAAGCCATCCATTTCGGGCATTTGAACATCCATCAATATCACATCATAAATATATTTTTCAGTTTCAGGGAGATGTAGCATCACATCAAGAAATTCAAGAGCCTTTTTTCCATTTTCAGCCGTATCTACCTGTAATCCCAATTTTTCCAGCAATTCAACCGCAACAACTTGATTCACCGGGTTGTCTTCCACAAGAAGCACTCGGGCGTCTTTAATCTGCTCCAGAGCAGCTTCCAAGCGTTTGTGTTCCAATTCCTCAGGAAGTAATGGTTCCAGAGCGGTATCCAGTCCGAAAGCCGTCAAAATAGCTTGAAACAATTCATGTTTACTGACCGGTTTCAAGATGTAGTCAGTAGCTCCTTCGCATTCGGCTTGTTGGATAATCGCATCATCCACAAAAGCAGTTCCCATAAGAATCACAATAGTACGGGGGAGAACCGATTCTATTTCCAGGCGCTGCATCTCATGACAGAGCGCAATACCGTCCATCTCCTTGAGAAAAAGGTCCATTACCACCAGGGCATAAGGCGCCGTTTCGGCGGCGGCCCGCAACGTATCAAGAGCTTCCCTGCTTGTGGAAACCGCCTGCGCATCAAACCCGAATGAGTGCAAGTACTGTAAAAGAAGCTCCCGAACTTCCAGGTTGTCATCCACCACAAGAATACGCACTCCGCGGAGTTCAAGAGGTGCGGTCCAGACCTGCCTCGCCATGCTCTGATCCCATTTAAACCGCGCTGTAAAGACAAACTCCGTACCTACCCCCTGCTGACTCGAAACACCGATATTTCCGTCCATGACCTCCACGAGTCTCTTGCAAATGGCCAGTCCCAGGCCGGTACCCCCGTACTTTCGGGTTGTGGATCCATCCGCCTGCGTGAAGGAATCAAAAAGATAAGGTATCGCTTCCTCGGCAATGCCGATGCCATGATCCTTGACGGAAAAACGAATTATGGTTTTCGACTCATCAGATGATTCCAGCATGGCCCTGATGACAATACTCCCCTGCTCCGTAAATTTTACTGCATTACTCGTCAGATTGATCAGCACCTGACCAAGTCTGTAAGGATCGCCGATGAGAATTTCCGGAACATCGTCGGCAATGTCCAGTACCAGTTCCAGGCCTTTTTCCAGAGCTTTGATGGTAAAAATATCCGTCACTTTCTCGAAAACTTCCCAAAGCTCAAAAGGCGTCTCTTCAAGCTCGAGTTTGCCAGCCTCGATTTTTGAAAAATCCAGCACATCGTTGATGATATCCAGCAGCGACAACGTCGCACTGCGGATTTTCTCCAGATATCCCTCCTGCTTTGCAGTCAATTTCGTCATGTACATCAGATCATTGAGTCCGATGATAGCATTCATCGGCGTTCGAATTTCATGGCTCATATTAGCCAGAAATTCGCTTTTGGCCTTGGTCGCCTGTTCGAGTTCCTTGTTGGCCTGCATCAGTTCCAGCGTACGATTTTCCACCCTGCGTTCCAGCTCTTCATTGAGCCGCAGCAAACGTTCTTCGGCTTTTTTACGCTCCTCGGTCTCGTGCTTCAGTTCTTCCGTGGCCAGACCGAGCTGAATGACATGTGCCGCCGTGTTCGCAACAAGCTGCAGCACATCATCTTTTTCCTGAGAAATTCCGTACCTGGAAAAAAGAGCCAGTACGCCACACGTCCGGCCTGTCTCATCAGGCAGCCTGTAACCGGCAAAAGAAACCAACCCCAGCCGCTTCCCCCAGGTATACGAATGCGCCAGAGAGTCCTTTGCCAGATCATTGCTGACATATTTCCCCAACTTACCGGAGGCAATCAGTCCGATATGGTATTCGCAGTACGGTACGCGCAGCTCCGGCCCACCTGCTTCGGCATAGCGCCCCGAACTGGAGACAAGTTTCAAAACCCCGCCACATTCAAGGGGAATCGTGATCTCTTTGTCGCCGGAGTCAGTTGTATCGTCATCGCCGCTGACCTGATGCTCCGGGTCCTGAATAATCCAGAGACGGCAGAAATCAGCTTCAAAAGTGTCCACAATGCCCAGAGTAATCCGCGCTGCCAGGCTTCCGATGTCATTGCTGCTGAAAATGCCGTCGAACATCCGGTTCACGCCCTCGTGCCACATCAAGGCCTGTTTTCTGGCCTGATCCGCGATACGCAGGTCCGTCACCTCTTCATGGATGATGATGACCTCGAGCATTTCCTCCATTTCACCCTTCACTGGATACACTGATCCCCTGAGCCAGGAGATCTTGACTTCATCCCGAACCAGCAGCCTGAGGAGCATGTCCGTAAGCTGTACAAACTCACCTGCGAATCCTTTACGAATAGATTCCAGCAACTCCGCATCATAAGGGCGTTGTCGCTTAAAGATGTTGTAGCGAGACCCTAAGAGATCTGATTCCCGCATGCCAAACATGCGTTCGAAGGCCTGATTCGCTTTGATCAGATCGCCCTTGGGAGAAAAAATTTGAATACTCAAAGGAGATTGTTCAAATAATCCCCGGAAACGGGCTTCGGACTCCAGAATGGTCTGCTGCGAACGGCGCCGTTCATCCACCATTTGGTTGATGCTGTCGGCAAGTCCTAAAAATTCCAGAATCGTCAGACTGCTTTTGTCGATCTTTTCATTGGTCACGGCGGATTGTTTAAAATAGGAGAGGAAGATATCGAACTGCGTTCTGAGGCGTTTTGTTAAAATATAGGCGATAAACACCGAGAGCAGCAAAACCGCAATCAGAATAAGACCGGTCTGAATGACATAATTTTTTATACGCTCCTGAACCTGCAATGATTTGAGTTCGATAATTCTGTTCAATTCGTCAACGTATACCCCGGCCCCAACTATCCACTCCCACTCGGGGATCGCAAGGGTGTAGGAAATTTTTTCGGATTGTTTGCCAGTGCGCGGGTTGTGCCAGCGATACGTAACAAAGCCCCCGCCTTTTTGCTTTGCGGCTTCCAGCATTTCCTGGTTGAGCTTCTCGCCGTTGATATCAGACAGGTCCCTGAGGTTTTTTCCGACAATATAAGGCTGGGCCGCATTCACCACTTCCATGCCGTCGTAGCTTTTTACAAAAATATATCCGTCCGTTCCGAAATGCAGCTGTGAAAGACGGTGTGCGACAGCATCTTTCACCGTTTTGTTCATTTCATTCTGCAGATACGTGCAACCAATCAACCAGTCCAATGGCTTGAAATACCGCGCGTAGGAACATTTCCGAAAAACTTTGCCCGCATTTTCTTCTCCAGGCTGCGTACAATCATAGTCAAACAACCCTTCGCCTTCTTGAGGCACATGCTCCAGCATTTGTTTCACAATGCTATTGGAACGAAAAAGCTCCCCATCCTGGGGGGATTGTCCGCACTCTGCAAGAGATCGCGAGCCCAGCAATACTCGTCCTTCAGAATCCAGAACAAAATAATGCCCTTTCCCGTCATTCCATTGCATGGCTCCCAATAGGGCGATCAATTTCTCTTCCACCCCCTCATGCGGCAGTTCAGCATAAAGAGTGGAAACAACGGCAATGGACTCGTTGACCCGGGATTTGAGATGTTGCTTGAATTCAGCTTCGGACTTTGCACGCATAAATGTCGCGTACTCTATCGCCTCGTGCACTTCATTTTTTAAAAGAGTGCGCTGCGAAGCGTAATAACTCTTACTTAAACAACTTATATCTTTGGCAAATTCGTTTTTTGCCATTAAAGAAAGCAGGGTAATAAGAAATAAAAAAAAGAACAGAACGATGGAAATAATGGAGATAAAAAAAAGACTTGAGAGACTCCTCCTCAATGCCATGTTTTTCCCCCAAAAAACAGCAGACTCATGTTTTTATTATCTCAGCTAAATACACCATCAAAGGGACAAAAAAGGATCTAAAATACACTTTATTGTATAATCCTAAAACGTCTGCAACACATATGCAAGCAATGTCTTACGAATATATCCTTTGAAGGGCTCGTAGCAGCAGGCCGGGCGAAAATGAAAGGCTTACTTTACAAACAGTCCATGGGATCTATAAGAAATAAGCCTTTTTTAAAAAGAAAAGGGATAGAATCAGTATTACCACGATATTTGAATCTCATTTATTGAAGATAAAAATAGCCTCCACAACACACCAGAAATACATAAAGATTTCAATGAGTACACAATCAAAAAAAAGATTTCGCAAGAAAATAGACCACAAGCTGCTGCCTTTCACCTGTTGAAACAGTACAAAAAAGAACTGCCATCTGCCAGAGCGTGGATAATATAAAACAACAAGCTCAACTTTTTGGCATTATCCATCGCAGCAGTTTGTCCATATCTTTCTCTTTCAGAGACATTTGCGAGGATATACAGAGATCAAAAACATTTTTTGCAAAAGCTTTGGCCAGATCAGCCGGAGTGTCTTTGCCATTCCATTTGTAGCGGTAACCAACCTTGCTCAACCCTATCAATATGAAATTGGCCTGCTGCCTGGAAAGATGCACGTCTTTCTCCACACATCTGTCTCGCAAATTTTTTGAAGTCATAGTCAGGTTGAAGCCATTCTCCGCAATCTCATCCGCCAGCAGTTCGAAAACAAACTTGTAAAAGGCGGGGGCGATCAGAGGCGTGTCAGTGATGCTGTGCACATACTTGGCGAATTCGAAGAGTTCGGGGTCATCCTTTTCAAACTGGCTCGGCCCCTCATCGGTCTCAGGAAGAGCGTGCAGATACGGATTATATACGTAGCCGGGAATCACCGAAGACAGGACCAAACCTTTGAGATCAATCCCGGAGAGAAAATCTCTGAATTTTCCCTCACCAAACCAGTCGTTCAGATCATCTTCCAAAAATTCCCGCCGAATGCGATCCGCCAATGTGGCCATCACCACGGGTTCTGAGGATTTATTGACGGTCTCAACAATAAAGTCGGCTATTTCCTTTTTCAGGGTTTCCATATTTTTGGCAGGCGAACGACTCTGCTGGATCAAGTAAAAATTCAGAGCTTCTTCAACGAACTGGTCCTCGCCTACCAGCATGGTCGCAGCGGATTTATAAGCGGGTGAAGTGGCTCCCACTGCGAGAACGATGGTTTTGCGCCCCCTCTCCCGCAGACGAATCAAAACGGGAGTGAAGTCGGCATCGCCGGAAAATATGATAAACTCGTCATAGGTAGGAGAAGTATTGTCCAGCGCGTCGATGATATCCAAAACCATATGGATATCAGCACTGGTTTTACCGCCTTTGGTCAAAGGCGGACAATCTACGACATTAAAGGCTGATGTGACGAAAAAAGGGCGGTAGTAATAAAACGCCGCCGGGTTGAAGTAACACTTTCGCACCAATATTTCTCGGATTACTCCGTTTTCCCCCTGAAAAAACTCATTTTGCGTCAACCAGTCGAGCCATTGCCCAGGGTTGGTGGCGAAACTTTCGGCGAGTTCTTTGCCATGGTCATTCAGAATTCTGCTGTAGATATTGTCAAAATCTACAAACAACGCACTTTTTAGAGTCGACAATATATCCTCCCAAAAATTTCATAAATAGATTTAGCCACCTATACGTCTAAAAAGAGACAATTTAAGAAATATCTAAAAAAAATCCATCAACGTCAACACCCGCTGCAGACAAAACTAGTCTGCCAGTAAATGCATGCGGGGCGGGTTGTAGACATCGAAAGGCAGTTGCAGTTTCCTTCGCATCGCGGCCAGTTCCGGACAGTTGTTCACCATGCGGCGCAGGTCGTCCCCCGGACCGCTGGCCCTGCATACCACAAGCAGCTTATGCGCCAGGAACACCGGGTAATAGCGACTCACGTCCTTGGGATAATTAATCTTAATAACAGGTAATTCAGGATACCTTGCGCGGACTTCGAGCGGTGGAAAAGAAACGGACAGGACATTGCGTCTGTTTTCCAGAATTGAGACATCCTGAACCTCGGGTATCTCCAGCATGATGGAATCAATCTCGTAGGTTCCCATGATGCACAGTTCCAACAGAGAACGGACCGTAAACCAGCGCAGATGCCCCGTATGCCACAAACCCGGACCGTAGGGAAAATCGCCACTGAGGATGGTGTGCTGTATTTTCCAATACTGTACGTTGGGCGTCGCAATGATCAACCGCCCGCCCGGCGCCAGATAATACCGGATCTTGGACAGGCAATACCAGGGATCCTTAAAGTGCTCCAGGACGTCATGCAGAATGATGTAATTGAAAAAACCGCGAAACTCGCCACCCAGTTCCTGTCCGGAAATTTCAAAATCAACATGAAACACGCCATCGAGCAATCCATGCAGATCGGCGGTCACCTCACGATTGGTATCCAGCCCGTAGACTTCCGTGCAGTGCTTGTCACGTTGCAGTCTGAGAGACAGCCCCCCGGCGCCGCAGCCGAAATCCAGAATCCTGCTCGCTCCCTCGGGAATAAGACCGTATACGTTTTTACGAAACACGTCGGAGTCAATAAGTTTGTCTCGTTTTTCTTCCCTGTCCATAATATGCGTACCGTCCGTCTCCTGAAACTCTATCCTGAAAAAAGTTGACCCATGGTCCATCCTGAGCTAGGCAAACAGCTTCAGACGTATCTCATAGTCAGGTATCATACGAAAATGCGCTTTCCAGGTAAACCACCGAATCCTCACTCTCTTTCCACCAAATCCAATGTCTGAAAAAATTTTGCATTTTTCTAAATATTTTATAGAGATACACTCAAAAGCTTAGTCCGATCCAGCCTTGATTCCAACAGCAGGTTGATTTTATTAGGTCTTTTTGCTACTAAGAATGCTGGGGAGAATTGCATGAAAAAATTACGCTTGATTCTGCTATGTGCTATTTTGCTGTCCAGCGTTACAGCTTGCGCCGTCAAAAAACCTGACGACAGTTCTCCTGTGGTCAGCGAGGCGGACAGCGAAATACAAATTGAGCAGGAACCTCTGGACCAAGAACTCACCGAGCCCTGGCCTGAAATCAAAGGCGATGTCGTCCTGACCGAGGCGGAGAAAAATGCTCTGGAAACCAGCCTTGGTATAGAGTACGTGCTTGACGAACATTCTGCACGTCTCATCCAACAACAATTCTTATTTCTCGTACGGGAGCATCCGCGCACTCTGCAGCGTTGGATTTTCCGTTCAGGACCATATCTGCCTTATATCAAAGAAGTTTTCAAGCAAGAAGGTTTACCGGAAGAGCTGGCTTACTTGCCTTTCATTGAAAGCGGGTTCAACCCCAAGGCCTATTCCCACGCGGGAGCAGCCGGCATCTGGCAGTTCATGGCCCAAACAGGACGCAACTACGGCCTGCGTGTGGACCGCTGGATAGACGAGCGCCGCGATCCGTTCAAAGCAACCTATGCGGCTGCGGGCTATTTCAAAACTCTTTACGGCATGTTCAATGACTGGACTGTGGCCCTGGCATCCTACAATGCCGGAGAAGCCAAGCTGGATAAAGCCTGCAAGCAGCTGGGCAGTACGGAGTTTTTCGCCATTGCCAAAGCCAATGACACCCTGGGGAATCGCGCCCGACTGCGCAAGGAAACACTGGATTTTGTTCCCCGTTTCCTGGCTGTCTGTAAAATTGTCGCCAACGTTGAAGAACTGGGATTTGCTCCGGCCAATATGGACTCAAACACGGAACTTGCTCATCTGCAGGTCAAACCCGGCACCAATCTCAAAGGACTCGCCGAAGCCTGCGGGATGAGCTGGAAAACGTTCCTGAGCTTCAACCTGGCGCATAAGCGGGTTGTCTCTCCTCCGGGCAAGGAAACCACCGTCCACATTCCGCTCATCAAAACCGCCGAAGCCAAAGAATATTTATCCAAGCCCGTTTCCAAAATGTTCAAAGACCACCAGATGTATACTGTTCGTAGCGGCGATTCCTGGTCGCTGATCAGCAAACGTTTCGGAGTCAGCATCGCAGTCCTCAAAACAGTCAACAACACCAAATCCAACAATTTACGTATCGGGCAGCGCGTTATAGTGCCCATCGACGCTGACGGCGGCGCCATGCTCGCCCAGGAACGCCGGCGTTCATCCGAGACTTACACGAAAAGCGTTTATGTCGTACGCAGAGGCGACACCTGGTCCGAGATCAGCGCGCGTACCGGGGTTTCAGTTCGTGAACTCAAAAAATTCAATCACACCAGCTCGAACATGATCCGCGCCGGACAAAAGGTTAAAGTGCCCGGCACTCGTGACGCCGGTTCTTCCAGCGACCCCTATGTGGTCCACAGTGGCGACACCCTTTCGCACGTTGCCGCACGTACGGGTACCAGCGTCAAAGCCTTACTCAAAGCCAACGACCTCGACTCCCCCAAGGATCTGCAAGCCGGCCAGAAACTCGTCATTCCCGGCAAGGCCAAAAGCGCCTCACGCGCGCGGAGATCAGGACAAACCATCCAGTACAAAGTCCGCAAGGGCGACACGATCTGGGGACTGGCCAACCGCTTCAACACCTCTGAAACCGAGCTTCTGCGCCTCAACAATCTGAACAAAAGATCCGTGCTACGTCCCGGAGACACGATAAAAATCGTAGCCAACTAAACGAAGGGAAAGGGATAGTTTATAGACTGGAGGGCGCGCAAGCGCCCTTCTTTTTTAGCGCTTCTTAACCTTTGTTTCAAGAAGGTGTCTTGTTTCAAAGCGAAAATGCGCTAGACATGCCCTGGCTCTGAAACACGACGCTCGGGGAAAGGTTTCTATCCTGACTTCAAGCCGTAGCGTTGCATCTTACGAACCACCGTGGACTGATTGATGCCCAGAGCCCGGGCCACCGCACGGGTGCTGTGATGATTTTCCAGGGCGCGGCTGAGGGCTTTTCGTTCGGCGTCTTCCAGAATCTCCTGCAAGGATTTGTCGACCACGGAAACCGAAGGTTCGAGGCATCCGCCTGAATCTGAACTACCAATGGCACGGTAAACATCCTCGCGGGTGATGACATCGCTGCGGGCCATGACCACCAGGCGTTCCACCGTATTCTCCAGCTGGCGAACATTGCCGGGCCACTCCGTGGATATCAGCACGTCCATGGCGTCGGCCTCGATCTGTTTACTCAATCCATGTTTCTGGTTGAAGCGCCCCAGAAAAAGGTACACAAAATCAAAAATGGCTTCCCGGCGTTCTCGCAGGGGGGGCACATAGACCGGGACAACATTGAGGCGATAATACAGGTCGCGGCGAAAAAGCTTTTGCTGCACCAGCTCTTCCAGATTCCTGTTGGTAGCCGCGATAATGCGTACGTCCACGGTGATCCGGTGGACACCGCCCACCCTGGCGAAACTTTTATCCTGCAAAACGCGCAGCATCTTGGCCTGCAGCCCCAGGGGCATTTCACCGATCTCATCCAGAAACAATGTCCCGTTGTTGGCTTCCTCAAAAAGACCGGTTTTACCCGTACGCAACGCGCCGGTGAAAGCGCCGGGCTTGTAACCGAACAATTCGGACTCCAGCAGATGTTCAGGGATGGCGGCGCAGCTGACCTTGACGAACGGATGCTCCTGACGCGTACTGCTTTCGTGAATCAGCTCGGCCACAACTTCCTTGCCCACCCCGGACTCGCCCAGAACAAGCACCGTGGAATCCACCTGGGAAAGGCGCATGGCCTGCTCGTAGACTTCCTGCATGCCCTTGGACCGGATGATTACTTTGGCTTTGTGATCCATATGGCGGCGCAACGTATCCAGTTCCTTGCGGTAATGATGCTGCAACCGGGCCATGCGTTCGAGTTCGGCCTGCAGCTTGCGCAGTTCCGTAACGTCCCTGACGTTGGTGACCACCCGCCAGATTTTACCCTCGTGATCCAGCACGGGAGTCCCTGTGACCACGATGGTTTTGGTGTCTTTGACCTTCTGGATGATGGTTTCGGTACGGCAGCTTTTCAGCACACGCAAGGTGACGGACTCGTTGTAAAATCCGGCATCGACCAGCTCGGCCATGGTTTTTCCGATGACTTCCTTGGCCCGGATGCCCGTGATTCTTTCATAAGCCCGGTTGATACGCAGGGTTCTGCCTTCACCGTCCGTGATGTAAAATCCGTCAAAGGAAGAATCGATGATGGCGTGCTGCTCCGCGGACAGGTCCCGCAAACCGGAAAGCTCGCGCGAGCGGACCATCTGGTCCTGCACATTGCGCAGCAACACCATAAAACCAAGGGGGCGATTGTCGTTGTTCACACGCCAGATTATCGGCAGCAGGCGGACCGAGTCGCGCCAGGCCATGTGGATGGACTGCCCGTCCGCCGGATCCACTTCGAGCTCAAAGCCAGCCTTGTGCAGCACCTCAACCAGCTTCTGGCCGCAAAGGTCCATGCTGGCCCTGCTGCAGAGCAATCCGGCAGCCACGTTGTGCCAGCCTACGGTCCAGTGGCTGTCCACAAGAAATGCAGGCTCGGGGAGCCCCTGAAAAATCTGATGGTAGGGCATGTCGCCGGACTGCCGCGCACCGTAGGCCGCCTCAAGAACGGTCATGGTGTCAATGCCGCCGATGACCGCATCGGCGTCCAGGACGGCCAGAAAACGGCTCCCCTGCCAGTCTATTTCAGAAATATCCGTATCCGGATGCACGGTGCAGAAAACGGAACGCGTATGATGGTCGATAGTATCGGACATGGCCGCACCATTGGCCAGGGCCTGCATCAGCTCCTCAAGGGTAAAAATACCGGCCAGTTGTCCATGTGAGTCCATTACCCGGGCTCCCTGGACTCGCTGGCGGCGAAACAGAAACGCAGCGTCCCGAAGAGTGGCATCAATACGCAACGCTTCCACAGGACCCTGCATGATATCACGTACGCGCATCTGCACTCCCCTGCTGGAAATTCTTTTTATCACAATAAAATGGAATGGCTTTGAAGTCCAGCCGGCAGGAAATACCGGCTGGACTTATCCGGGAGGAAGTGAAAACGCCGCCGGGGATATCCACGGCGGCGCTGCTTGGTTAGTCGTAGTATTCGGGAGCCTGTTTGACGGATTTCCAGGACTCGGGATCGTGGCCAGTGATGATTTTAACGCCACGTGTTTCCTTGAGGTAACGCATCCGGTCGACGCTGCGGACCGTATCCCCAGCGCTCCACATCAGGCCAGGCAGAATGCCCTGATCCAGATTGGACTGCGTATAGCAGGAATCAGCGGCAAAAAAGGTGGGACCGTTGTTTTCCAGGTTCACAAGAATGGACTGGTGGCCGGGCGTATGTCCGGGGGTGAACCAGACCTGAATGGCGCCGTCGCCGTACAGATCAAAACCATCGTCCTGCCAGCCTTCCAGAATCAGCCAATCAACGTCTTTATCGAAATCCTTGCGAATGTACGCAAGCTTCATGTACGGGTCGGGCACGTAGGCAAAATGCAGTTCATCCCGCTGGACTACATAGCGCGCATTGGGGAAATGGCCGACGCCTCCGGCATGGTCAAGATGCAGGTGGGAAAGAATAACATATTTGATTTCGGCAGGATCGACACCCACTTTTTTGATGGCATTGGCGCAGAACTGATCTTCCGTCATGATGGGATCATAAGCGCCCACAATGGCGCCCCAATGCTCGTGCTTGTTGTTTACCGTCTCCAAAGCGTTGCCCGTATCGAACAATACCTTGCCGTTGGGATGATCAATGAGAACAAACGGAACCGGCACGTCAAAGGATTCTCCATAACCGCTGTTAAGGGTAAAAAACTGCTTCTGGCTTTTCAGCACCCCTGCTTCGAACATGTACAGCTTCATACTGATCCTCCACTTTTTTGATTGAAAGCCAAGGTCTTACTGCATGGACGCCCTCACCAGAAATTGAAACGCTCCTGTTCTCTATGAAGAACTCCGGATCTGCATTATTCACGTTCCATTTCTGGTGAAACAAGACCACCGTGGTTGCCCTGGCGAATCCTGAAAGCAGCGCCCTTTCCAATGCAACGTTTGACAACAGTAGAGTGTTTAAAGTGCCTTGCGGTAAATTTCCTTCGCGTCAGGCAAAGTAAGCTTGCGTGGGTTGTTTGCAAGCAACCTCGTAACTTTCATCACTCCTTCCGCCAGAGAAGGAATGTCGCTTTCCTTGACGCCGTATTCCGTCAGATGCTGCGGCACGCGCAGATCTTCCGCCAGCTCGACAATGGCCTGTATGCCGGCCAGTGCGGCTTCACGCTGGCTCATGCCGTCAACGGGCTGCTCAAAGAAGTCGGCAAGTTCGGCAAAGCGTTTCAGATTGCCGGGCATATTGAACTGCAGCGTGGGCACGAGCATGATGGTGTTGGCGATACCGTGCGGAATATGAAACTCGGCACCGATGGGATAGGCAAAAGCATGAACAGCAGTTACGCCCGCGTTGGCGAAAGCCATGCCGGCCAGCATGCTTCCACGCAGCATGTTGCCGCGCGCCTCGAGATTTTCACCATCCGAATACGCCATACGCAAATTGGCGAAAATGATCTTGATGGCCTCTTTGGCCAGCATGTCGGACATGGGGGTCGCATTACGCGAGGTGTAGGACTCTACCGCATGAATCAGAGCATCCATGCCGGAAGCCGCAGTGACCGCCGGGGGCAGCCCGATGGTCAGCTCCGGATCCAGTAAGGCGCAGGAAGGATACAGGAAGGAGCTTACAACGCCCTTTTTCAGTTTTTCATGATGGTCTGAGAGGATGACGATGGGGGTGACTTCACTTCCCGTACCCGCAGTGGTGGGCACCAGAATCAAAGGAAGTCCGGGTTTTTTGACTAAATCAATGCCAAACAGCTCCGAGACGGACTCGTCGTTGGTTGCCAGGACACTGACCACCTTTGCGATATCCAGAGAAGATCCGCCGCCAATTCCCAAAACCAAATCGGCTTTTTCAGATTGTAACAATTTTAATGCGTCTTCAGTCAATTCATAACGAGGATCAGCTTCAACTTTATCGTATCTGCAGAAAGGCATCCCACCTTTCTTAAAAATATCTTCAAGTTTATCCACAACTCCAGATGCTACAAGACCAGGATCCGTAACAATTAAAACCTTTGTTCCGTTGAGACGCTTAATCTCATCAATTATAGAATATATTTTTCCATTACCAAAAACAATGCGGCCTGTTGTACTAAATATCTCCTGGCTTTTCATCAATCAACTCTCCTTAATTGATTGTTAGACTTGTTTTTTATTGATAAGCAAGCATTCACTTACTTAAATTTAAAAACATAACAACGGCGCAATAATAGAACTATGCTTGCAAGCATCTTTAATAAAACTACAGGTCTCAAGAGATTTCACTCGTATATGGCAAGATAAGTGCCAACTACACCAGTTTTGTATATTTACCACAAAAAATGTCTGATGTCTGTTATTTTCAAGCAGTTAGATGGTCGCTTACTAAAAAACTCAGTAAAATGTTGTTGATCAATCACCCTTTGTTCTGCTTCCGTGACGATGCCGCAGAGCATCACGAAAAAATCACAATTATGAACAACCCGACTTTGAACTATAATTCCAGCTAGATATGCTATTGATGCCTACGAACATCAACCGATGCCCCAGGGCATCGGTTCCAACTGCCAGAAAACCCCGGAACAACCTTCTGAAACTACGGAATGTTATACGATAGATCCGCCAGAAGAAAAAAGCATTGAGCCTGTTCTCATAAAAGCGTATTACCTACTGCCCATGGACAATATAATTTTTCGGACGTTCTTTCAGGGCGCCGCTCTGGATTTTTTAGACCGGGCGATTAGTACGGCTCTGGAAGAAGACGGTCCAGACCTTACTTCTGCTGCACTTTTCGAAGCACATGAGCAGCTCGAAGCCTACATTGTGGCCAAAGAAGCAACTGTCGTGGCCGGATTACCATTTGTGGAACGGGTACTTGATCAATGTACCGCCATAACGGACCCGAACATGCAGTATTCTGCAGCATACCACGTCTCTGAAGGGGATTTCGCAGAGCAGGGCAAAACCCTGTTCACTTTGACGGGATCCGCCGTCCTGCTGCTCAAGGCCGAACGGGTCATCCTGAATTTTATGACCCATCTTTCAGGAATAGCCACGTTGACGCGCCGTTATGTCCAGGCGCTGGAAGGCACCCGTACGCAGTTGCTGGATACGCGCAAGACCCTTCCCGGATTACGCTATCCGGAAAAGTACGCTGTTCTGGTCGGCGGAGGAAAAAACCACCGTCTGCACCTTGGCGACATGCTCATGCTCAAGGACAACCATATAGATCGCAGCGGATCCATCACCAAAGCAGTCGCAAGCCTGCGTTCCGCCTATGCCCCCTGCCCGCCCATCGAAGTCGAATGCCGCAATCTGACCGATGTGCAGGAAGCAGTGGCGTGCAAAGTTGAGCGCATCATGCTGGACAATATGACGCCCGAGGCCATGAGCCAGGCGCTGAAACACATACCAGAAGAAATTGAAACTGAAGCCAGCGGCGGAGTCAGTCTGGAAACAATCCGAGAAATCGGTTTGATCGGCCCTGATTTCGTCTCTGTCGGCAGGCTGACGCACTCCGCGCCCAGCGCGGATCTCAGCATGCGCCTTGCTCCGCTCTAACCAAAACAAAAGCAAAGGTCAGTTCACATGCATCAGGAACAAGCCGGTTCGTGCTCCCAGAAGATCTCCCTTGAAGGCCCCATCAGCCAGCGGATTACGGATCTGAAAAAACAACTGGGCAGCTCCTGCTGCATCATGGCCCACCATTATCAAACCGATTCCATTGTCCAGCATGCCGACTTGACCGGAGACTCGCTCGAACTGGCACGCCAGGTGCCGGAAGTCGCAGCAGAGCACATCATTTTCTGCGGTGTCCATTTTATGGCCGAATCCGCCGGTCTGTTGTGCAGGCCCGGACAGCAGGCCTACGCCCCAAGCCCCGAGGCAAAATGCATCATGTCGGCCATGGCGCCAGCGGAACGCGTATCCATCGCCATACGCAAACTCAACAGCACCGGACGCAAAGTTATTCCACTGGCTTACGTCAATTCCTCCGCTGCGGTGAAAGCCGCTTGCGGCGCCGCGGATGGTACGGTTTGCACCTCTGCCAATGCCTCAAAAATTCTTACGAAATGTCTTGAAAACGGCGACGCAGTCTTGTTTTTGCCGGATAAAAATTTGGCCCGGAACACGGCAGAGAAACTCGGCTTATCTGAAGCCGAACAATGCATTATGGATATCTCCAAACAGGGAGCAGCAATCGATGCGGCTGCCCAACAAACTGCCCGGCTGTTCATCTGGCCCGGATGCTGCGCGATTCACCAGCGCTTCCATTTGCAGGACATTGAAAACATGCGCCGGATGCATCCGGAGACCAAAATCGTCGTCCACCCCGAATGTTCGCCGGAAGTCGTCCGCGCGTCCGATGCCGACGGGTCCACTTCCTTCATCATCAAGTACATCAAATCCATGCCGGAAGGCAGCCGTATTGCCATTGGGACCGAGATAAATCTCGTTAACCGCATGGCCGAACGCTACGCCGGACAGAAAACCATTGTTCCCCTCAAAGAAAGCGGATGCTCCAACATGGCCAAGGTGACGGAAGAGAAGCTGTTGTCGGTTCTGGAGGGCTTGTGCGCACAAGATCCGGCAAAACGTCCGCAGCCCATCGCTCCGGCCCACGAACTCATCGCCCCGGCTCGTGAAGCTCTGGAACGGATGCTCGAGTACAGCAAAGCCTGAGTCCAACGCAGCTTTTTTTTCATCCGCGCTAAACTGCCTGATTCTCGTTTCGCACCTATGCTGCCGGGTCCATCTTGCTTTCCCTAGCGATTTGGAGGATACATTTCCTAATCAGAAAGGAGGCCAGACATGCGACGGGTCTGTTTTGTATTTATCGTAACGCTATTGCTGGTGGGATGCGCAATCAACAAGCCCATGACACCGACGCAGTTCAAATTTCGCTGCATCATGAAACCTTCACCGGGTGAAACAGGCGATTACGGCGGATCATGCGGAGAGCAAATGGGCATCTGTTCGGAATTTCAAAGCAACATCCTGAGCGTAAAAGACGGCGCTGCATGCAAACAGGTCTGCCGGGAAACAAAAAACGCCCTGTACCAACGTTTCATCACAAATACATGCCGGATGACGGTACGTCAGGCCTACGATCTTTGCACGCTGTATTGCATGAGCAATTACGATTAGCGCATTTTCGCCTTGAAACAAGGCTAACTGCTGAAACAAATTCCAATTGTTTCAGTAAAATACAGAAGAGCCTCTAAACCTTTTCAAGGTTAACACGCTCAAAACCTCACGCAAAAGGCGTTTACTGCCGGGGCAAATGTTCCACGCTCAGGGTTTCAGGCTGGACACGTCAATATCGTATTTTTTTATGCGGTGCCAGAGACTGCGCTGTTTGATGCCCAGATAGTCCGCAGCCCTGGCCTGTACGCCGCCGGCTTGTGAGAGGGCCGCGAGGATCATGGACTTTTCATAGTCTGCCAACTGTTCGTCCAGACTCAGCATCTGATTATACGTCGGATGGTCATTGCCAACCGGTTGAACGCAAAGCCCCGGCAGGTGTTTCGGCAATATTTTCTTTTCGCTTTCCGCCAGAACCGCGGCGCGCTCCATGACATTGCGCAGCTCGCGAACATTTCCCGACCAGTTGGCTGTCATCAGGAGCTGCAGCGCCTCAGGAGACATTTCCACCCCTTTCCCGAACCTGTCGAGAAAGTGCTGCACCAGCAGGGGGATGTCTTCACGCCGGTTTACCAGCGGCGGCAGTTGAATGGGAAAAACGTTCAGCCGATGGAATAAGTCTTCGCGAAATTGCCCCTTTTCAATCATATCCTGAAAATTTTTATTGGTCGCCGCAATGATACGTACGTTGAATTTTATCGGCCTGTTGCCACCAACGCGTTCCGCGATGCCTTCTTCCAGAGCACGAAGAATTTTGGCCTGCGTATCCAGGGGCATATCTCCGATTTCATCCAGAAAAAGCGTTCCCTGATTCGCAAGCTCAAATTTCCCTTTTTTTTGGGCCAATGCGCCTGTAAACGCCCCTTTCTCATGTCCAAACAGCTCGCTTTCCAGCAAGCCGTCCGGAATGGCCGCACAGTTGACCGCGATAAAGGACTTGTCTTTGCGTTTGCTATGCGCGTGGATGGACTTGGCCACCAATTCCTTACCCGTACCTGAGTCACCGGTAATCAGCACCGTGGCATCCGTATAGGCGACTTTCATTATCTGGCTGAAAACAGCCCGCATGCTTTTACTCTCGCCGATAATGTCGGGAAAGAACGCCCGTGAATCAACTTCGCTCAAAAAATCTGTAATTTCATGGAATACGGTCGTAAACCGCGACAACTGATCTCTTGAAGCCAGTTGCTTATGAGGAAGCCGGGTCTGTACTGCGGGAATTTTCTGCGCCTTGGCCACAAACCGTTCTATGGGGCGCAAGATACTCCAGGAAACGAGCATTGCCGTGCAAAAGGTCGTCCCGGTTATCACCGCCCCCCAGACCACGAACAGAGACATGACATCGAGTCCCTGACGCAGTCCATAAAGTACCAGCTGATAGCTGATCACCACAGATAAAAAAGTCAGACTCGAAAAAATGACAGGGACAATAATATAGAGACTGAGATGATAGCTCCAGATTCTTTTCCCTTGTTTATCAGATGATTGCATTACGCACCATCACAGCATCTGGTTACAGGCAGGGTTGTAAGTGTCCCGCAGCCGGGGTTCTGTGCCCCCCCATGTGAAGCTGAACGATAAGGAAATCCACCTGACAAACCCAACCTCCGATATCTTCGACAACTATCCCTAAGCGTAGGTTAATGGACCGTTTTGGTAAGATCGAACATGGGAAAAAGAATAGCCGTGGCAAAAAAACCGACCACGACGGCAAGACAGCACATCAAAATAGGCCCAATCAATTCGGACATACGATGCACCGCGTATTCGACTTCATAATCATAATGGTTGGCCACCTGGGTCAACATGTCGTCCAGATTCCCCGACTCTTCTCCAATGGCGATCATATTGATAACCATTGGTGTAAAATTACGGGAATTACGCAAGGGTCCTGCGATGCCCCGGCCTTCTTGAAGTTTGTCCCGCAAATTATCGAATTCCTGTGAGATCGCCGTATTGCCGATGGTATCCGCCAGGATACCAACTGTTTCAAGAATTGATACGCCGCTGGACTGGAGCAGAGAAAAAATACTTGCAAAACGCGCCATTGCGCCTTTTTGCAAAACCGATCCGATAAGGGGTATTCGCAGCAGCATGGAGTCTCTTACATAGGCACCTTTCTCTGTTCTGACATATAAAAAAATGGACGTGATAATTGCAGCTATTGTCACAATGCCGACAAACCAATACTGCTGCAGACCTTCATACATGAACATGCAGATCTTTGTCGGCAGGGGCAACTCGACATGTGCTGATTTAAATATATTTACAAATTTAGGGATAACAAAATTCAACAGAAAAAGAAAAGCACCAACCAGCAGAACAACAACAATAATCGGATATACCAATGCTGACTGAATCTGTTTCTTAACTTTATACTCGTGCTCGATAAGATAGATGAGTCGTTCGAGAACTTCAGGCAACGTACCTGCAACTTCACCTGCGCGAATCATGCTGCAGTATAAAGGACTGAAAATGTCCTGATGCTTATTAAAAGCGCCAAACAGAGTGGATCCCTGGCGTATTTCATCCCCAATATTTACCACAGCCTTTTTTAGTCGATCATTATCACTTTGCTGTTCCAGCACTTCCAAAAGACTGACAATGGAAATACCCGCATCAAACAGTGTACGAAACTGCTTGGTAAACAGTATGATTTCAGGCACCTTGACCTTGTTGAACTTTCGGGCAACTGCCTGAAAAAAACTATTTTCCTGGGCTCCCTCGGGCGCTACTTTGGTTGGAATATATCCTTTGGCCAAAACCATATCACGAGCTGCTTCAATTGAATCCGCTTCAACCGACCCGTTTATGGATGAGCCCCCCTCAGTTATCCCCTCATATCTATACTTCACCATAGTGATATCCTCAATTATCAGGATAGTCGCGGTTCTGAAAAGTATTGCTTTTCGATCCTGGACAAGAAAATGATCTTTATTACTCCATGGTTGAATACTAGAATATTCTTATTGATGCCGCAATGATTAAAACAAGTTATCTTTCGTGTAAAAAACCTAAATCAACGAGGCCGCAGCTGCTTCTTCAAGGGTTGTTATTCCCTGTGTCGCCTTGTTTGCAGCATCTTGCCGCAATGTATGCAATTTACCTCTTTTCAAAGCACTTTGCGTTATCTGCGGTGCTGAAGCGCGATTCAAAATGAGTTCTTGAATTTGTTCATCTATAGCCAAGACCTCAAAAATACCAATACGCCCTTTATAACCGGTTTCCTGGCACTTGGCGCATCCTTTGCCCTTGTAAAATGTAAAATCACTGCCATCAGCAATACCCATGGCAGCTTTTGCAGCGCGGGATGGAATATAGGGTTCGCGACAATGCGGACATACTTTACGTACGAGACGTTGTGCGATGGCAAGCAACAACGTGGAGGAAATCAAAAAAGGTTCAACGCCCATTTCAATCAAGCGGGTTATGGAGCTGGCAGCATCGTTGGTGTGCAATGTGGAAAAAAGCCGATGCCCTGTAAGCGCCGCCTGTACTGCAATATTCGCAGTTTCCGCATCACGGATCTCACCAACCATGACTACGTCGGGGTCCTGACGCAGAATCGAACGCAGCCCGCTTGCGAACGTCATATCGGCCTTGCGGTTCAGCTGCACCTGGCGAATTTTTTCAATACGATATTCGACAGGATCTTCAAGGGTCATGATATTGATATCAGGGCTGTTGATTTCTTTGAGCATCGCATACAGCGAGGTGCTTTTACCGCTGCCGGTTGGTCCTGTCGAAAGCAGCATGCCCCAGGGTTTGTTAATAGCCCAATCCACCTTTTTCTTATCCGCGGCGCTCAATCCCAATTCATCCAGCGTTTGTCCGCGTCCGCTCAAATCAAGCAGACGCATTACAATGTTTTCGCCATGTATGGTGGGAATAGTGGAAACGCGTACGTGGATTTCCCGTTCGTCTATCTTGAATGTAAACCGTCCGTCCTGGGGTTTGCGGCTAACGGCTATATCCAGTCCGGAAAGGATTTTCAAGCGGGAAACTACGGGCATGAAGTAGCTTTTCGGAGGAGCCGGGACCTGCCTTAACTTACCATCGACCCGATACCGCATCTGTACATATTTTTTTTCCGGGCTGATGTGAATATCGCTGGCCCCTTCCCGAGCGCCTCTGGCCAGAATATTGTTTACCAGGCGTATGACGGGAGCTTCCTCAGCAAGACCCTTTAAGGAAAAAACCGTTACATCCTTGCTCCAGACGTGTTCGGAAGTAGGAGAATCCTCTTGTTCCGGATCAATATGCAGTTCGTCTTTGGCATCCAGCCCTTCATCAAGTTCGGAAGAAATCCCATACATCCGGTACATCAGATCGCATAATTCATCATCCGTACAAACGATGGGGTCAGTTTCGAGGTTTGTCTTGGTTTCCAGCGTATCAATGGCATTGATATCCATGGGATCCGTCATGGCAACTGTCAGGACATTCCCTTTTCGCTGTAATGGCACAAGATTATGCACTTTGGAAAAACTGGGAGGGACAAGCAACGCAAGCTGTTTATCCACAGGAAACATTTCAGAATCAAATTTTTTTAATTTCAGCTGTTGACTGACCACATCCACAAGCTGCTTTTCCGTCAAAATGCCCTTGTGAATGAGAAATTTTCCCAGTTTCAATCCGCTGGACCGCTGTTCATCCAAGATACCGTCAAGCTGCTGCGCATCCAGCAAGCCGGAATTTAGGAGAATTTCCCGAAACCGATCCCGAACACTCATCCATCCTACAGACACGGATTTATCCCCCGAAAGTCATAAGAATACTCTGATTGCAGATAGTCAACGCCTCAATGCCACCATAATAATAATGGAATTACAATAAGATGCAAAGCAAAAAGCTAAAAAGAAATACTTAGGAATTATGAAGCGTTTTTGAACTTTTTGTTAACCTGAGCGGACTTGGCTGCGTCATGGGGCCAGGCCTCGGGAATCGTATACAATATCGCGCTTTCACCCCAGTTTCTGACTATCTTGGAATGCACGCGAACTGAGGGCGGCAACGACTCAAGCATATCCAGAGCCGCGTTTTCCGAGGCAAAAACCTCTTTTATAACGATTGAAAAACGCACCCCTTTGGATGCGGTAAAACTGGCAAGCATCGCCGTCTGATATCCGTTCTTCTCCTGCTCGTGCAGTGCCGCGCAAGCTTCCTGCAGCGTCTGGTAAGAAGCAAGTTCCAACCAGAACATCCCCGTAAACGCACTTCCCGGGGTCTGCAAAATCAGCGGAAAATGCACATTCACTCCCGCATGCACGGTTTCAGATTTGTCCAGGCCCGGATTGCTCCCCAGAAAAATTCTGCGAAAACTTTCTCTATCCGCACCATAAATTCGTTTTAGGAGCTCCCCCAAAGGGACATTTTCCTTGAGTTGAACTTCTCCCAACATTTCAGGCGGCTGTATAGACACAGTCGACTGTTTGACTTGAGTGATGAGCGGAGAATCCTCTTCCTCTGCTTTTTGCTGCGTGGCCGGTACGTCCTGAGTCGGCGCAACAGATGCAACAGAGGGGGACTCTAAGAGAGCCTTTGAGGAAAATCCATCCAACAAATAGACTGTAACGACAAATATAAGCAAGACAGCCGCAGCATAATAGTAATATTGTATCCTTTTATGAGCAGGCTGCTCTTTTCCCAAAATCTTTTTTACTGTTTTTGAGCTAACCTTGCTTTTATTCTCCATAATTATCTGGAGCAGCGCTTTATGGCATAAAATAACAATCTTCCGAGGATACCCACCGGAAGCTTTATGAATGGCCCGCAAAGCTCTAAAAGTGAATAGCTGTACATCAGTTTCCCCGCTCTGAGTTTCCCGAATGCGAAATTTGATCATTTCAACGGTTTCGCGAAAAACGAACGGACCTATATACAGTATAGTGGAAATTCTATCCGCAAAATTTGCATAACTATGCAGGGCTTCTTTAAACTCATTCTGGGCAAATATAACAATCTGCAGCAGCTTGCTGCTGTTTGTTTCGTAGTTTAACAGTTCGCGCAACAGTTCAATGCCATCATGCCGTAACTTCTGGCCTTCATCGATGAGCAGGACAATGGTTTTGCCTTTGTTGACGGACAAATCAAACAAAGCGTTTTTCAAAGCTTCTTTCATTTGCCATTCGGAAAGATCCGCATCTTCAGATCCCACGATCATGCGATACAGTACGCCCAGGAATTCCTTGGCAGAGCGGAACTGCGGATCGAGCAGCAAGTAGGACTCCAGCATGTCGTCCCCTTGCATTTCTATGAGAAGCTGTCGGCAAAGCGTGGTTTTACCAGTTCCAACCTCTCCAAGAAGCACGCAAAGGCCGCGTTTCAGTCTGATGTGCACTTCCATCAGACTCAGACATTCGACACGGTCTTGCGTACGATAAAAAAAATCAGGATCGGGTGAATTGGAGAACGGTTCGCGAGTTAATTGCAGTTCTTTATAATAACTCATGATGTGTCCCCCGTGTGCAGCTTGACGGCTCCACACATACGCGCTGATGAAAGGCTAGCAGGATGCATCGTCTCTGTTCCGCTTCGACGGCTGATACTGCCGCCCCTGACAATGGCCCGTTATTGATGCTTATCCGGTGCAGGCGAGCTGCCCGCACCGGATAACGGAAAGAAATGATTCAATACAATTAATCAGTGTCGAAGGAATCAAAGTGGTTCTGATCCACAAGTCCTTCTTCTTCCAGTTCGTCTTCAATCAATTCGAAGCTTTTCTGTATGTCGTTGGACTTGACCGGCTGCATGATGATGGGAGTGATGAAGACCATGATCTCGTTCAACTCTTCATCATCCAACTGGTGTTTGAACAACCAGCCAAGGGCAGGGATATCCTTCAACCAGGGCACACCATCATTGCCATGCTCTGTCTGCCGTTTGGTCAGACCGGAGAGAACAATGGTTTCGCCATCGCGACACAGAATCATTGATTCGGTCTTTTTCTTTTTGATGTAGGGATAGCCCAGCACGGACCGGGTTTCATCGACTTCATCCTTCAATACCTGCACCTGGAGGCGGAGAAAGTTGTCGCCGACAATCTGGGGCGTTACACGCAAGCTGATGAGCGCTTCCGCCCATTCGACGTCATAGCCGTCATCCGTTTCCACCGGATAAGGAACTTCCACGCCGTCCTGAATCAAAGCCTCTTTGTTTTCCATGGTGATCAAGGTCGGACTGGAGAGGATGTTGACTCTGTCCTCAGTGGCCAAGGCGGACAACTGCGCTTCAAGATAATCCTCGGCGATGTCTCCGAACAGATACCCGAGAGAGAGACCCATTGTCGAAGCATCCGCGGAAGTCAGCGGGAAATTGATGCCGTAGCCCGCGCCGCCGAGACCTCCAGAGTAATTAGGACTCCAGCTGGTTGAATCATCCGAGTATGTCATAGTTCCACCAGGGAAAAACATGGTGCGGTCATTGGTGGAATTCTGGTAATCCATGCTGCCGCCCCACTGGACGCCAAGTTCGCGCATGGTATCGCTGTCCGTTTCAATGATATAACACTTGATCCGGATCTGCGCCCGGGGCTTATCCATCTTGTTGACAAGATAGTAGACTATTTTCATTACAGACCTGGGGGCCTGAACAATAATGGTATTCGTGTCGGTATCGACAGAAATGTCCCCAGGGACATTATAAATCAACTTGGCGTTGGCAGATCCACTGGTAACGGATTCGCCCATTCCTTCGCCTTCCTCGCGAAACTCCCGCTCGAAAGTATCTTTGTTGAGCTGGATCAATGTCGTGAATTCATCTTCACTGCGGGTCTTCTGGGCTTTAGTATCACCAGCGGTAGAAGAAGCGCTGGATTTGAACACCAGGGTGTTGATGGTCTGGGCTATGCTTGCCGCGGAACTATAACGAATCTTTATAACCCGAGTGATTCGCGGTTCCGCTTTTTTAACAAGAACCTGCTGCATCATCCGGCGTGACTTGGCCGCCAGCATGACCGTATCTTTCAAAATGTCATCGATGGTGATTATTGAAAGGATTTCTCCCTGCCAGCGATAGGAAAGTCCATGGGTCTTGATCAATCCCAGAAATACTTCATCCCAAGGTTTGTTGTTGACATGTAACGTTACCAGCTGTTCGACATAGGTTGTTTCCTGACTGGCTTGCTCTTGCCCTTTGGGTCCCACACCGGCGGATTGCGCGGTTTTTGCATCCGTCGCACCACTATCGCCGGATAAACGTTTCGTGCCTACCGAGCGTTGGCTCACTTCAATGGTCGGGCTGATGATGATGCTGACGTCTACAATCCGCGCCAGGGCTTTGAGTACGGCAACCAGGCTGGCTTTATGCATATCAAGGCTGACAAGAGTCTTGGGCAGCGGACGATCGACTTCTTTTTCTTCAAAAAGCGTGTCAAGATCCTCATACCCCTCTGGATTTTCTAAATTTTTAGGGTCAGCGTCAGGATTTTTAATAGAATGAGCAGGCGGTGAATGCCCTTGTGACTGTTGTGCTATCATACGCCATTTTTCAACAAAGGCATCTTTTTCGGACGGGCTATTGCTCTTGTTGCACCCTGTCAACAGTATTCCCAAAAAAAGAAGAAGCACTACTACGGTACACAGAGTGTAAGTATTCCTCATAGCCATACCCATATTTTAAAAAGATTCATCATCATTGATACCAATTTCTAATTCACCGGTCATCTTGTCGTTGTTATCGAGCTTACCAATAATAATTTTATCTTTAAGAATTTTTGTAATTATAAAATTCTCAGCGCCTGCTATTTCCAGATGATTGCCCACCTGATACTCCATGCCGCTGATGATGGCATACATTTGTCCATTTACAGATACATAACCTGTATAGGACACTGTTACGCCTTCCGGAAGATGCAGCACTACGTCCTGGGCCTGTTCGGTATCTTTATTGCGATCGTAAAAAGGATTGAAAGCCCAGGGTTCTTCCGCTTTCTGCAAGCGCAAAATCTCCACTTTCGAAAGCACGGACTTCTTTGCAATCGCGTCCACATCCTTTATCGCTTTATCCAATGACTCTTTATTGACCAGTTCCGACACGCTTGGAACTTTGCCTCCGCCGGAAAATAAATAATACGGTCCGACAATCAGCAAACCAATCAACATGACACCCAGTAATATTTTTTCACGCTTTTCCATGGTCTGCTACCTGATTATTGTGTGGCCCCGTACGCCAGTGCGAGTTCGGTCAAATCCGTTTGTAAAATGCTCATGACCCTCTTCCTCAACCCGTGGCAACGGATAGCAGTATGCGCATGGAACAGAGAACGCCGCCTTTACCTTCCTGCACATCGAATGTCTCGATGTGGATCAAAGAAGACACACTTCCCAGAGAGATCAGAAAAGTGTGCAGGTTCTGAAAATCTCCGAAAAATTCACAGTTCACCCCCAAAGCTCCGGTAACCTGAGACAGGGAGTACGGATCCGGAGTAACTTCATTGACGGTCAGGTTGACCTTGGTCGCCAGATTTTCGATCTGAGCGGTTACCGTATTCACATCTTCTTCGCCGATGGGTTTGATTTCAGGAAGCGGTAAATTCTTTACTATCGATTTATTCAGCTCCGCCTGCAGGGTAATGTATTTAGGGAACAATATTTCCTGGCGCTGAATATCAGCCTGGGTTTGCAGTATCTGATGCTTGAGTCTTTTTTCTTTGGTGATGCTCGGTAAAATGAGCACCAGAATGAACGCAATCAGGATGCCTATACAAATTCCAACTTTGTATAATGTTTCCTTAGATACAGGGAGCGCGTTTTTTGCCATGGATCTCGCCTCAGGGGGTATTGAAATGGATCACGAAATGGAGCACCTGACTACGCGCGCCGAACGGCCCGACCTTGTTCTGATCAATTATCGGCACAGTGAACAAGATGGAATTCTCAAGTTTAATGATATACCTGGTCAATTCGTCATCGAATTTTTCCGCATCAGGCCCATCGATGATCCCTTCGACAGTGATTAATTTATTGTAATCTGTTTTCTTCTTGGCAGAGGCTTTTTTCTTTTTCTTCTTATCAGTGGCAACTTCATCCTGGGGCAAGGGTTCATAAGGGCCCAGATCCATTTTTATATTCAACAGACTGATATTTTTTGAAGTTAAAGCAAAAATCTCCCCCAGCACCCCCTGGCTCTGATAACGAAGACTTGCCATTTTCATCTTAAGATTCTGCTTATGCACCTGCTCGGCCATCTTTTTGAGCTTTTCTTCCGTAACTTTCGGCTGGTAAGCGGCCAGAGTTCGCTGCAATGTGGCCAGCTCCGCAGAAGCATCCGTAATCTTGGTCCCCTGCCACATGTACACCCCGGCCAGCACCAGCAGCAGGAAAATGGTAGCCACATAAATAAGCTTATCTACCAGCTGGCTCTGCTTGACCTTTTCCCGGTCCTTGTACGTAAACAGGAAGTTGGGCGTTATGGCATCCACACTCAGCGCAAGTGCCACCACAAGGTTGTACTCCAACCGTTCCACTGCGGATTCCGGACTCGCCACCCGCCCCATGTTCGGGTTGTCCGGATGCAGCGGATCCAGAATCAGCGATTCAATGCCCAACTGAGAGTAAATATACTGCAGGAGAAGCCTGTTCGTGCAAATGACACTGGAAAAATACACCTGTTCCACCGGCTCGTTGCCCATTGTGGTGGAATGGTATTCAAAAGTCCGCTCAATTTGCCGTACGAGGCGTTCTATGGAGGGCAGCACCAGATCGAGCACTTCCCGGTCCGACAACTCGCTACCTGGGCCGACAACCTTTTTCGGCGTACCCAGCAGCTTGGAAAACAGAACATGTTTCCCCTGGTTGAGATCCATCTTTTGAACGGAACTTTCGAGCTGCGGACCGCCATCATCGGACAGGTCCAGAGTCAGCGCATCATCCAGTTCCATGGAGATAACAGGCGCTTCGCCAGAAGACGTATCAATGGAAAAACCGTCGTCACCGGAAGCGTTCTGCTGGTTGTAGTTGTCCACCAGGGACTCAACCATGCTGTTGACTCCGGCCTTGATACCGCGGCTCAACACCAGGTTGCTTTTGTCGAAAATATCTATCCGGGACCAGTTGCGCCCCACATACAGGTTCGCGCAAGTTCCCGCGTCCGTCTGAATCCAGCGCGAGCGGAAAAGCGTCTGCAAGGCTATGGGCGCGATGGTCAGGCCATGCAGCTTGAACCCCGCCTTGGCAAAAATATTGGCTGTTTCATCAACCTGCGCGCGCGGCACCAGGCAAACCGTCACCGCAAGCTTGGGCACCCCTTTTTCGGTGATGTCGCCCACCACGTCGAAATCAAGGAGATATTCGCTTTCCTCAAACTGCTTCTCCTTTTTTACCGACCAGTAGACAGCTTCGATAATCTGCCTGCGCGGAACCTTGGGAATCGTTATGTGCCAAAGCTCGGCCTTGGCGGAAGAAACAAGAGACCAGATCTGAGGACTGCGAACCCCTTTGACAAATTCACGCAATTTGTCGCGAAGAAAAGAGACGAAATCCGCAGACCCCGGCATCATAGCCGGATCATACGGAATCCGTTTGTAGGCAAGCAACTTTTGACGTCCGCCGGCATTGGACACCTTGGCCATACGCAGACTTTCCGGCCCGAAGTCCACGCCGATAACTATGCCGCTGGTCTTTTGCGCAAAAGAAAAAGGCATACGCTTTTTCGCTGCCTTCTTAACTGCGCTCCCCCCGTCTTTTTTCCCTTTCTTTTTTGTCTCGGCCCCCTGAACGACTTCTTTCTGCTTCTTGTCTTTCCCCTTCCCCAATCCCAATGAAAATTTCTTTCCCTGCGTATCCTTGGCAACCTTGCCCGGCTTGCTTTGCTTGTCAGGTTGTTCCGCCTGAACCGGCGGATTCGGCGGACTGGGAGCATCCGGCTGACTCGGCGCGACAGCCGGACCCGGCGGAACCTGCTTCTTTGAAACAGCCGCGGACCGGTCGGCGCCGCCTGCAGCCTGTTGCGTCTGAGGCGAAGGAGATTCAGCCTTGCCGGCGACAACGGAAGAAACAGCAGCCTTTCCAGCGGGCGCGGGCTCTTTATGTGGCGGAGCGGCAACCCGACCTGCGGATACGGTATTCGCCGCCTTGCCAGACGCTTTCGCGCCGACAGGTCCGCCCGCAGTCGCAGCCTTGCCGGTTTTACCAGCCTGGCCCTTGCTTCGGATCAGACCCAGCAGCCTATCTGTCGAAGTCCCCTTGCCTCCAGCCATCATTCGCTCCCTGGCTTGTCGTATGGCCCGGCCATTCATCCGCGGGGTTTTTTCGCTGTCTTGACTTTTTCCCCTGTGACGCCCCCGCTTCACACTTTGCTTAGTTCATACGACATAATTAAACTTTTTTCATTTCAATACAGTAACTCACTGAAAAAAGTCAACAGATTTTTTAAATTTTTTCTAGCAATCATTTAATTCAAAGCGAATTTCTGTTCTTCGAAGTCGTGCTGCTCTTGCACCCCCCTGGTTTCCTGCTGTTTTTCCGGCCCTTTTTCTGCTACGATACGTCTATTACGGTAAGGACAAAAGGATAGCGCGTGCCCGATTTATTGCAGGAAGCAGAAATCATACAGCAAATCCGCAAAGGCGACAGCAATGCTTATGCCGTTCTTGTTGACGCCTACAAGGCACCTTTATACGCACTTGCGTTGCGCATGACCGGAAGCACGACAGAAGCTGAGGACGTTGTTCAGGAAACTTTTTTTCGCGCCTATGCCAAACTGCATTCCTTTTCCGGACGTACAACCTTTTATTCCTGGCTCTATACAATCTGCCTCAATTTACTGCGTGATTTTCTCCGTTGCGGTAAATTACGAAAACAGGATACAATGTATGACATTACTTCCGTACCTGCCAAAGCACCAGGACCCGGTACGGAACTATTGCTGCAGGAACAAAAGCAGTGGCTGCAGAAAGCGTTGCTCACGCTTCCCGTAAAACACCGCGAAGTGCTGGTGCTGCGCTTTTTTCAAGAACTCAGTTTTCGCGACACGGCCCGTATCTGCGGCATATCCGAAAATGCCGCAAAAAAACGGGTCTACCAGGCGCTTGAAAAGCTGCAGGCAATCTATCCTGCGGAATTATTGGAAAAGGAGGAGGACGCCTCATGAACAACAACGACAAATTGCTCCAGAAAGCTCTTTTGGAAAAGAACGCGTCTCTGACAGAACAGGAAACGCGTACGTTGCGCCACCTGCTGGCAAACAACGCGGAAGTACGCCGCAAATTTCAGCGTATGCGTTCGCTGCTGGATGCGGCCCAGGCGACTCAGACATCAGGCCAGCCCAAACCGCCGGACGGACTCACCGACAAGGTCATGGCGCACATTGCGGCGTCGACCGTATCGCCAGCCGGTTCTTTTTCCCGGCCTCTTTCCCTGCAGGCACTTTCCGCACAAGGGTTGGCGTACGTGTTCATCGCCTTTGCCCTGTTTTATTGCGTGGTCGGCGTCAGCATGCATTTCGCCCTGGCCAACGCCACGGCCCCCGGCCTGCCCCAGTGGATCTGGCACCAGCCGCGTATCGCGTTGCTTTCGGCGCTGATCTTCGGACTCTGCGGCGGCCTGCTGCTCAAACGCGGACGCCGTGTCGCCAGACTGCTCTACCTGATGCTCACGGGCTACATGCTCTGCCTCACGGCCAACGCGCTCTACGCCCAGCTGACCGCGGCCACGTCGGCCATCAGCCTCGGACTGATCGCCTACCTCGGCGGCGGCCTGGTCATCTGCCTGTTCCTGGGAGATCTGCTGCGCCGCCTGCCTCAAAACGGCTGGCATAAAACCAGCGGCGCGTAACAAGAAAAGCCCCTTTCGGGGCCGGAAGGAAATACATCAAACAACGGGCGTTGCAGAAATCACTGCAACGCCCGTTTGCGTTTTTATTCGGAAGCGCTACCTTTTTTCACAAAGTTCCGGCTGGAACTGGCCTGACTGCTGCTCTGGCCGCCAGTCTGGCCTTGAGATCCGGCGGATGAACCGTTTGCAGTGGTACTGGCGCCGCCCATCAAAGCGGTATCAAAATCCCTGTTCTGGCTGTTGTCGTCGCTGCAATTGGTGCAGATTGAACTGGCGCACCAGGCGATTCCCTGCAACACGCCGCTGCCCAGCAACAAAAACACCGCCATGAATACCGGAAGCAAAGATTTGCTGAATTTCATAAATACTCCATTCGCCGTCAATCAATTTTACGTTTATGGACACGGCGTCTGTTATCTATTACCGTCTTGCCTGTATCTGTCCAATAATAATCATTCTCTTTGATAAATTGAAGAATAAACTGCGAATATGTGGATTTTTGGGTTGATCCTCCAGTTGCCTCCGTAAAACCAAACATCATTGTTTCAAATTGTTCATTTTCATCTGCATCCAAGTAGACTGTTTGCTCTAGTAACGGCGTATTTAGATATGCACTTGTACAATTTGTATCACTGGTATCATGGCACAAAAAGCGACTTGTATCGGAAAAATACAAGTCATCAATATCCGTTAGGCTATTTTCCGTATAGTAGCTATCATCCCAATATTTTCTGCATGTGGTATCAGAACAATTCCGCTTCCAGGATGTAATTGTGTAAGCATAACCGCTGCCCGTTGCAGAACGACTCCGTTCCACTTCTGCACGAAAGGCAAAGGCTTTATTGGTCCAGCTTGAATCCACATAGCTCTTTGTATTAGAGCCAAGACCATGCCTGTTGTCGTCGTAGGTATTACCACCTGGAATGTTGGAAACTCCTGCAGTCAACCCACCACTTGGGGTGCCGGTTACTGTATAGTACGTATAGGTGGTTTCATAATTTTTACATACCCATTGCCACTTTCCCTTAACCTTCTCATATACATACTCGGTGCAGGTCTGTGATTCTCCATTGTATACAGCACAGGGATAATTGGCCACCGTATCAGTTTGAGATTCCCCCCAAAACACATATGCGATATGCGGCACACTTGGATCATTACGGGAACTTGTTTGGGGCGGTGCAGTAGTTCCGTTGGAACAGATGCTGGTTGACCCGTTATGATAATTATCAAATTCAATCCCCATTTTCGGGGCCTGTATACCATTTTGTTCAGGATCAAGCCATCCTTTCACTGTTGCACTATAGCTGCCGTAAGAACTGTAGTAACGTCCGTCGCCTGCATAACCTATCATTTCACCGTGCTGGGAGTCACCTCCTACAGACATGTATGGTTCGCAACTCGACAAACTGTTATCGCAGGCATACATCCGCGACACATAAATCAAATTGTTTGCAGTTCCCGAATTATTACTTTCAGGCTGTGTATATTTTTCATTATCATAATCAGCAGCATCTGTATCATAATACTTGGTGTCATCGATTCTGGCATTGAACCAGGTAAAAACGATACCATCTGCATCACTTTTTTCGTAATGACTCACAAAAAACAATCTGAAGCCCAGGTTGAATTGACATTCCCCATAGACGCATTTGTTGTCACCCCAGTTGAGCGTCTTGCTTCCGGTGTAGTAAAAAGCTCCAAATGCGTAATAGGCATTGTTACCGATCGTAAAGGTTTTATCCTCGTTTTTTGTAATAGGCGTGGTATTGTCATCAGGCGTCGTTTCTTTGAAATCCTCCCAGTTGTCCGCAAAGGTGATGGCTCCCTGATCCTCGGGTTGAAAGGACCTGTCCAGGACGTAGTTGGCCTCGAAGGCGGTGTCTTTATGCACCGTACCGATGATTTCCACGTCCATCCAGAGGTTTCCTTCGGAATCCTGGCGCTGGCGCATGTCGTCGCCCACGGTGAACTCGCTGTCGTCGCTCAGCTGGATGGTCTGGCCTTCGAGCTCGTCATAATCCTCTTTGAACTGCTGGACGTAGGTGTACCCGGAAAGGGCCACTGCCCGGGCCTGGGCAAAGGAGAGAGCGTTCAACTGGTTATATACCGACGACGTACTCATGGAGGCGATGCCGGCCGCCAGCGTGGACAGGGCCAGGATGACGCCGATGAGGAAGAGCATGGAAAAACCAGCCTCGGTTGACCGGCCAGAGTCCGAAACCATGATTTTGGGTGTTGTGATCAGCATCGCGAACTCCTTATATTCGGTCATGAGGAAGGCGCCGCATAGGGCAGATTAAACATGGGCACGACCCTGGTGGTAAATGTGAACTTCTTTCCATTAGTGCCGGTCAACTCCAGGGTTATGCCGATACACATGGTTTCCCCGGCGGTATACGTGCCCTCGCCGGTCGTGTCGGCGGGGTTGTCATAATACACCAGTTCAAAATCCGTGACATCATCCACCAGTATGTTGTCTTTGGAGCCCGTATTCAATGTGACAACTCCTTCAGAACTGTTATATTGGATACCCACTCCGGTCTCCGAGGCCCGGTTGTCCCCGAAATCAACATCATAGGTGATGGATGTCTTACTGGAGCTGGTGACGCCGTCTTTTTCCTTGGATGTGCTGTCGTCCCAGAAATCGATATGGGTCAGTTCCAGCGTCATCCTGTCCAGAGCGGCCTGGGCCTTGGCCGCGATATTGGCATTGTCCACGCCGAACAGATAGCCCTTTACGGCATCCGTAAAGCCCACCGCGCCGACGGCGCCGATCAAACCGAGGATAACCAGGGAAAGAATCAGCTCAATGAGCGTAAAACCCGACTGCGGCCCTTGCATGCTGCGCTTCATGATTCGCCCTTCCCTCCCCAGCCGTCGGTGGGTACTGTCTGGTAGTTAGTGCCTTCGCAAAAAATATGCGTCAGGGAAGTTCCATCCGAAGCCTTCAGCGTCACCTGGAGCACATAGTTCTGGTCATAGGCATCGCTGATTGCTGTGGGGCTTGCCTTGGTTCCCAACTTGAACGGCCCCACTGTGGTGGCCGTGATCGAGGCCCCGGAGGGCACCCATGAATTGAATGTCGTGCCTTCAATGGCATCTTTCAGCGCCTGCATTCCCCCGCTTTCCGCTCCAGACTCACCGCGTACCTGATAGGGATTCTGTTCGCTGGAAGTGGTGGAAGGCGTCCGCACCGCGGCAGAGATATTGGCCATGGTGGCTTCCAGCTGGGCAAGGCTTTCAAGGCGGTATGCGGGCGTGCCGCTTTGGGTGATTCCGGACTGATAAAAGGGCAGGATCATGGCTCCGGCGATACCGGCCAGAATCAGCGTCAGGATCAGCTCGATCATGGTAAAGCCGGATTGCTTTGCTAATGTATTGCGCTTGTTCATTGCACAAACCCCGTATCCGCGATTACCGTCACGGTCTGCGTTGTGCTCCCGGCTTGCAGGCTGATGGTGATGTCGTCCGTGCTCACGGTTTCCGATTCATTCACCGGCTGACCGCGATAATTGAAATGGATGCTCGACTCGGCGGTAAAACTCACGTCGTCCGGTAAGGTGATTATCGAGTCACTGGAACCAGGAAGATTGATATCGGTCGAGGGCTTGCCATCGATCTTTAGCTCGTACTCACTGCCGGTCCAGGAAAGCCCCCAGATGACCGTGCCATCTGTGGGGTCCTCCTGGGTGAGACGGGACTGGGCAACGGCAAGGGCCTGCGCAAAACGTAAATTGGCCTTGAAGGTGTTCAAAACCGAGCTGAGGTCTTCCTGCTCCGGCGAAAAGGCCATGGCGCCCATGACGGCGAATAAGCCGAGAAGACTGATTACCGCAATGATCTCCAGCATCGTGAAGCCGTTGGGAGATCGTTTTATCCGTCTGCGTGGTGAGTTTTCCATGAAGATCCTTTCAAAGGGTATGCCCGGGGAAATTGCTCCGGATCGCTCTGCCTTTGACTGTTAGACGTCCGGCTACGCCAAAAGTGCCAAACATTTTGTTTCCGGCCGAAATTTTTTTTATACTAAAAGGGCGTCCGGTGATAGTCCGGTAATAGTCCCGGAACGAAACAATAGTACTTGCCAGTCCCCCTGGTCTGGGCTAACCGGTTTTTTTCAACCAGCAACATCATTAACCCTGATGCGCCCGGCGCTTCAGCCTTGCACGACCTATGGAATTTACCCAACTCATCATCATCGCCCTGGCCCTGGCCATGGATGCCTTTGCCGTGGCCGTGGCCACAGGCGTTTCCCTGAAAACCGTGAGCCCGCGCCAGTTTTTCCGGCTCTCCTGGCATTTCGGCCTGTTTCAGGCCCTGATGCCCATCATCGGCTGGACTCTCGGATTGACGGTCCGGGATTACATCGAACGCTATGACCATTGGATCGCTTTTGTCCTGCTCGGATATATCGGCGTCAACATGATCCGCGAATCCTTTTCCGATGCGGAAGAAAATCACGGCGACCCCACCAAAGGGCTGACGCTGGTCATGCTGTCCGTGGCCACGAGCATCGACGCCCTGGCCGTGGGCCTGAGCCTGTCCATGCTGGGAATTTCCGTATGGTGGCCGGCCTGCGTCATCGGCGTGGTGGCCCTGGTGCTCACGGTCGCCGGATTGTTTTTCGGCAAAACCGTTGCACGGGCCCGGCGAATCAGCAAGTACGCCGAAATGATAGGCGGCATGGTGCTGATTTCGATCGGCCTGCGTATTTTATGGGAGCATGGGGCGCTGGCGTATTTTTTTTAAGAAGCGTACAACCGGCGTACGACAGATGTGCACCGTGTCCAATCATACGCAACCAGCGAGTCGCCAGTGAACCCTCTCCTGATCTCCGCCATCCTGTTCTCCTTTCTCTTTGCCTCGTTCATGAAAGGCATGACCGGCCTGGGATTTTCCACTCTCTGCCTGGGCATTCTGACCTGTTTCATCGATATCAAACTGGCCATCCCTCTGATCATGCTGCCATCGCTTTCGAGCAACGCGCTGGTGATCTGGAATTCGGGGCGTATCAAGGAGGCTCTGGTCAGATTCTGGCCGCTGTATTTTTTCGCTGTCTGCGGCCTGCTTGCCGGGTTGTGGCTGCTGGGATCGGTAAAAAGCCAGACCGCCCGTACGGTGTTGGGCGTGGTGATGGTTATTTACGGATTCTGGGCTCTGCGGAAGGGAGATATTCTCGTACCGCCGTCGTTGCGGCGCAAACTCTTTCTGCCCGTGGGACTGTTCACCGGCTTCGTCAACGGCCTCACCGGTTCGCAGGTCATGCCCATTCTGCCGTATCTGCTGGGGCTGCAGATCGACAAAAACCTGCTGGTGGCCGTCATCAACACGTCTTTCACCATTTCCAGCCTGTTCATGCTGGCGGGACTGACGCACATGGGCCTGATTACCAGGCAGGCGCTGCTGCTGGCAATTGTCGGCATCCCGCTGGTGCTGACGGGCATCACCTGGGGAACGCGTATCCGTAAGCGCGCCTCCGAAGAAACCTTCCGGAAAATGGTCCTGTTCCTGCTGATCGGCATCGGCATGAACCTGGTGGTACGCGCCTGAAAACCGTTCCGGCCCTGCCGGGCTATTCCTTTTTGTCCAGCGCGTCGATGGACATGGAATACGCCTTGAACACGTCTTCCCGCTTCAGACTGCCGATGAGTTCGTCATCCGCATCCAATACGGGGATCATGTCCAGATCCGTGCTCATGAATTTCATCAGCGCCGTATACAGATCGTAGTCCGGCCGTACATGCATGGGCTTGCGCGCAATATCCTTGGCAATGAACAGATCTTTGAGCGCCTCGTCCTCGAACAGCACCTTGCGGATGTCGTTGACTGCCAGCATGCCCGTATACGTGCCCTTCTTGTCCAAAACCGGGAAGTTGAATTCGTTGCTTTCGGTGATGATGTTGACCAGTTCGTGAAAACGCGTGCTTTCCTGCACGCCCACCACCAGGCCGGGCGTGTAAAAATCCTTGACCTGCTGCCCTTCCAGGATATTGATGGTGGAGTCCGCGATATGCGCGGGCGAGTCGAACTTGTTGTCCAGCTGGTACTCGTACAGGGAAATCTTGCGGTTGAGCACGAGACACAGCGCCGACGCGAGCATCAGCGGCGCCAGCAGCCCGTATCCGGAAGTCAGCTCGCAGACCATCAGCAGCGGACCGATGGGCGCGTTGGCCACTCCGGCAAAAAAGGCGGCCATGCCCACCAGAACGTAACCTCCGGGCTGGGTGACCACATCGGGGTAGAAAAAATTGGAAACATAGCCCACCAGACCGCCGCTCAGGCCGCCCACAAACAGGGCCGGGGCGAACATGCCGCCGCTCATGCCCGAGCCGATGGTCACGGAGGTGGCCACGATCTTGACCAGGATAATGCTCAACATCAGCGTGACGGTCAGGTTGCCCTGAATGGCTTGTTCCAGCCAGCCGTAACCGCCCGTGAGCACGTAGGGAAAACACATGCCCAGCAGGCCCATGGTCAGGCCGCCCAGTCCGGTGGTGACGATCAGCCCGAACTTGTCGTTGATCTTTTTGAAAATCTTGTACTTGATGAAAAAGAAACTCTTGACGTAGATCCAGCCCGAAACCGAGCAGACCAGAGCCAGAAGGATGTAAAACGGCAGTTCGCGTACGTCGCTGAACTGAAATTCGGGAATGCCGAACATGGACGCGCTGCCGAAGAACAGCGTGAAAATCGTGTAGGCGGAAACCGAGGAAAAGACGGCCGGAAGAACGGCTTCGGTTTCAAAGTCCTCCAGGTAGATCACTTCTATGGCCGTGAGCGCGCCGCCCATGGGAGCGCGGAAAATGGCGCCCAGTCCGCCGGCAGCTCCCGCCAGCAGCATGATCCGGCGTTCGCGGGCCGACAGATGCAGCTTCATGGCCAGCCAGGAGCCTATGCCGCCGCCGATCTGCGTGATGGGACCTTCTCGCCCGGCGCTGCCGCCCGTGGCAATGGTCAGCACCGCGGTCAGCCCCTTGATGACGGGCACGAGCGGGCGGATCACCCCGCCGCGCTGGTGGAAGGCCTTGATCATGGAGTCGGTGCCGTCCGTACCGCCGTCCTGGGAATCCGGAATGAATTTCTTGACCAGCCAGCCGGTCAATATCCCCACCGCGCAGGTCAGGATGGGAATAATCCACAGGCGCGGCACACCGGGCGCGCCGCCCTCTTCCTCAAACATGGACTCGCCCGCGGGTGAAGGCATGCTCAAGCCGGCAAGGGTATGCAGAAAAAAATGCTTGAGCATTTCGATGGCGTAAAAAAAGAAAACAGCGGCGAAACCGGAAATGATCCCGACACAGATGCCCAGCAGCAGCCAGCGGACGCCTGGAACATTTTTATAGGAGGAGACTATTTCGGACCAGAGCCTGGTGAAAGGCCAGGCCAGCAATTTCCGTTTTTTGATCCGTTGCCGCTCGGGCTCCGCTGAGGAAAGATCTGACTGTACCATAATGGCTATACCTGTCGCGTTGGGACGCTATGGGACGCGCCTGAGGATAAGGACGGCTTACAACTGCGCATCGGGCGCAGCCAGAATCCGTCTGCCCAGCGCAATGTCTTCCTTGATGCGGGCGATGAGTTCTTCAATGCCGGAGAACTTCTTTTCGCCCCGAAGACGTTGCACAAAATGCAGACGAAGGTGCGTATCGTAGAGGTCGCCTGAAAAATCCAGTAAATGTGCTTCGATACTCAACTGTTCGTTGTCGAAGGTCGGATTGTAGCCGATATTGACCACCGCGGGATAATATTCGGCTTCCACCTGCGCCCAGACAACATAGACACCGCATTGTGGAATAAGCTCGTTTTCCGGCGCCAGGTTGGCCGTGGGGAATCCCAGCAGACGGCCCCCTCTGTCGCGTCCTTTGACCACCGGTCCGCGCAGCACGTAAAAACGCCCGAGCAGCGGACGGACGCCCCAGACATCACCCGCGCGGATCATATCCCTGATCCGGGTGGAGCTGACAATCGCGTCGTTGATAATCACCGGATCCAGCCTTTCCACATCGTATCCATATTTTAAACCCAGTTCGCTGAGTGATTCGAAATTGCCCTTTCTGTCCTTGCCGAAAGAATAATCATAGCCCACCACGAGTTCTTTCACATTGAGCATGTCCACAAGATAACGCTTGACGAACTCCTCGGGCTCCAGGGCGGCCAGGGCTCTGGTGAATTCAAGCACCACCGTCAGGTTCAACCCCATGGTGGAAAGCAGCTCGAGCTTGCGGTGCAATACGGTGATAAACGGCGGCGTACGCGGTCCGACCAGAACGCGCAAGGGGTGGGGATCAAAAGTGATTGCAGCGCTGAGCAGTCCCTTGATCCGGGCTTTGTGGATTATCCTGTTGATAAGCTCCTGGTGGCCTTTATGAACACCATCAAAGTTTCCAATGGTTACACTGGTACCAGGAGTCAAGTCTAAGGCAATATCGGTTTGATTTCGTGCGATTAACATTTCCGGACAACCAAAGAAAAAAAATGCGAAAACGCACTGAACCTAGAGGAAAAGCCGCCAGCGGGCAAGGGAAAAAATGAATTGATAGAAAATCCTGTGCACTTTGCCATAAAAAACCCTCCTTCCGGGCACGATAGGCGCCTGAAAGGAGGGAGTTGCTGTCAACCGTTGTTGCGAATCATCAGGAACCGCTTTCACTGAAGAAAAAATACAGAGTTTTCATCTTGTCGTCTTTGATCTCCACGTGCTGCTTTTCCGTGGAATTGTTGTACGTGGCCAGAAGTTCGTAAGCGCCTTCGGGCAAGGCAACCAGGAACCATGGCCCGTCGGAAAAGGCATTGACCAGTTCCTTTCCTGCAGCATCCAGGATCTGCACTTCCACCTCACTGACATAGGAACGGCTCTCTTTCTCGGCGAATACCATCTTCACCGTCCAGGGCTCAGGGCCCTGAGGCGTGGGGCTCGAACGATCTTCGCCGACTCCGGCGCTCATGTAGGGAATCTCACCGGTGGCAAGATCCGGATCTCCTCCGGACTGGGCAAGTGCCAGACCGGAAATCAGCAGCAGGGCCAGCGACACCAGAATCAGACCTGTATAACGCATGGGCTCACTCCTTTACTTGCGTTGCCGCAGCAGCGCGAATTGTTTGTTTTGCGACCGTTTTTAACGGACCGGATGGAGCCCTTTTCACATGTTCCCCGGTTTCGGGCAAGAGGCAGCTGCAGCTGTTACAATTTATTTACAAAAGCCCTGCTGCGTTTTCAGTTTTAGCTGCACCTGCCCGGCATCTTAAAAAAAGTACTGCGCCGAGCAAAACGCGTCCGGGAAAATAGCGACTACCTGAAGCCCGGAACAAGCAATTTGAATAAGGAATTCCCCCCTTTCAAATTGCGAAAAAGAATCTTGAAACTGCTTTTCAAGAAAAACCGCCACAGTCTGGCATATGCGGCACCGCTGAGTCCGATGATGAGCAGGTCCAGTACTGCCGTTACTGGATGTTCCTGAATCCAAAAAGTCCAATTGAATACGGCCAGCAGTACGATGGGGATAACTACCAAAGCCGAAGCCACTGCCCGCAGCAGGTAATACACGGCTTCCAGACCGCCGAATTCCCTGCGTACGCTTTGCCTGTGCGTTTCCATCAGCGCGGTTCTTTCCTTCTGCTGACATGACTCCTCAAAAAACTCACTGTCCGCATACAGGAGCATGTCGCCTGAAGGATAAAAAACCGTCCGCAACACGGTCTCACCCGTACTGGCGGATGCGGTGTTTACGGTTAAGACGCCTTCCTGCATGAAGGATTTCAGAACAGAATGCGCCGCGCGCATCCGCAGTTTATTCAAATTCATGCGTGTACTGTCTATGCCTTGGAACCAAAAATCTTTTTGATCGACTCTCCGACGATGTCGCCCAGAATCTGGAACAAATGCCGCCAGGAGGTTGCCCCCAGCTCCGTACTGTCCTTATGCAGCTGCAGCAGCCATTCCTTGCCCGGAGAGGCTGCCCAGGGACTGACGCGCGTGATCACATCTCCATCCACATTGATGACTGTCTGGGCGACGATTCGTTCGTCGCCCATCTCCCATATTTTACGGATCTGCAAAAAATCCAGCCAGCTGATGTTGCTCGCTTCCACGGCCCTGCCGTTTTCCAGCTTATGCAGCCTGCTCAGGTTCGGGCTGCCCTCTATCATCTTCTCGGCCGCTTTTTTGTTCAAAATCTTTATGATGGTATTGCTGCAATTGCTGATCCGCTCCAGTACGGCGTACTCTTTCTCTTCCATTTTCAGTATCGCTTTGGCCTCTATTGCGACTTTGGACAAACAGTTGAATGTTTCCGGCGAGAGCCGCAGCAAATCTGTATTCAACGAAGCCTTTTCTCCCGGCGGCGGAACGGGCACGCTCTCCGGGCTTGCCGGATCATTCAGGGAAACAAGCTTTTGCTGCAGCTGTCCGCGTATCTCCGCGCCGCATTTTTTCCATAAAAAATTCGCATAACATTCCGCGATATTGAGCAAAGCAAGATCAAGCGTGGGCATGAGTTCGCCGGTCATTGTTTCTTTCTCAATGGTGTTGATTTCCAGGCACAGGAGATTATTTGCGAATTCGGAAATACTGCTTTTATCCATAGGCGCTCCGGTATGTAACATTTCGAAATTGTCCCGTTACAACATTTTCTATGGTTTTTGGTCTGGAATAATCAACTCAACCCCTGATTGGATAAGCTCGTTAAGCATCCGGACATTGCGTTCCACAATGCTGCTGGCCTTCTCCTGCATATCATTGTGCAATTGTCCAATTCTCGGCATTGAATTATCAGCAAGAGAAGGATGTATTATTGTTACAATGTCGCCAGCGAGAAGATTTACGTTAGTAATCATATAAGACTTTGCTATATTTTCTCCGATTTTTACTTTGATATTTGTCAAATCCCCTTCAATTTTTACGTCTCCAACATAAGTGACTGTCTGAAGATTCACCAAATTGCTCACTACATTTTGTAACATACCTTTCAAATCAGCCATTTCAGATTCCTCCTGCTTACTTTCACGTATTACGACCTCAGGTCATCTGACGTCTTTTCTGCTTTACAGATGCTTACTTCAGACTCCCTGCCTGACAACGGGACTCCTCGAAGGTCTTCTAGACAAGAATTACTTCGAACATCTATGTACTTGATGTAAGTACTATATTACTCTCTATGTTGCGCATTACAAAACTTAATCATGCAAGTCAATATGGGTTGCATTTTTTGACCTCTCTGTTTCGAAAAAAAAACGAGAGCAGGTCAGAAACAATTTTTTAAAAAGATCGTACGGACGGTGAGACTGCAGCAGCGAGGTCCCGCATCATTATCCGGGACAATTGCAGCGCCCGGCCCAGTGGGCCGGATCATGACTTTTCAGAAAGGCAGGAGAGCGTCCGCAAAAACAGCGAACCGAATTATAATGACAAAGGCCCGAAAAAACCTTTGAGGGGTACTTTCGGGCCAATGGTTATGAGCTTATGCATCTTTTATTGATGACCAGTTCCAGAAAGGTTCCTGGTCCCAATAGGGTGCTGAATTTGTTCTTGTTGATTCAAAAAACGCTTGTGAACTTCATAGCCCAGCGCCGGGCAATACCCCAGATCACACGGGCCTTGTGTTTTAGGATGACTACACATTACCTCTGCTACGCAGTACGGGCAATCCTTAGCCGTAATGATTACCGGCCAGTCCCTGCTCATGATACTTCTCCCTACTTCTTTCTCCAGTTTTACGTCATTATACCATTCCTGCGTTTTCATGGCGATGATTTTTTCAACAATTGAAACGGTCGCCCAACAGTGCAGGACGTCTTTTACTCATTTTATGCAAAACATGATCCAAAGAAGACACATCTGCGTACGGGGCCGGTATTTGCCCTATTTTACGGCGAGAGTCCGCAATAGCGTCAGTTTTTTGCCTGGTGAAAAATTCCTACAAAAATGAACATAACGACTGTTTTGAAAGAATATTGTGTCCAAATGTAGTAAAGCTGGGCTTATGAAGGGAACCCGTTTCCGGTGCGAAAACGTATTGAATGGAGATAAGGCTGGTGACCCCGGCAGGATTCGAACCTGCGACACCCAGATTAGGAATCTGGTGCTCTATCCTGCTGAGCTACGGGGCCAGTGAGTGAATTGAAATTATTACGCCCAAGGTATCGGCCCTGTCAAGCCTCACACGGCCGCATGACAAAGATGACAAGAACATTACGAATGTTCCCGGACGCTTGACTTCCCCGGCGGGCGTATTACACCTATCGGAAAAGCGAACAATATACGCAAGGAGCGCATATCTATGACCAGTCAGATCAAGACCGTACTTCTCCTCGGGCTGATGACGGCCCTGATCATCTTCATCGGCGGCGCCTTCGGGGGCCGTGTCGGGCTTTTCATCGCCCTGTTCTTGGCCCTGGCCATGAACGTCGGCAGTTACTGGTTTTCGGACAAAATCGTGCTGTCCATGTACCGCGCGCGTGAAGTCGGACCAGAAGACGCGCCCGCTCTGCACAGCATCGTTGCCGAACTGGCCCATAACGCCGAAATTCCCAAACCCCGTATCTGCATCGTGCCGGAGGAAACACCCAACGCTTTTGCCACCGGCCGCAATCCGGAACACGGTGTGGTCTGCGTGACCCAGGGCATTTTGCGGCTGCTCGACGCGGACGAACTGCGCGGCGTGCTGGCCCACGAACTCGGACACATCAAAAACCGCGACATCCTGATTTCCAGTATCGCGGGCGTCATGGCCTCGGTGGTGATGTACCTGGCCACCATGGCGCAGTGGGCCGCGATCTTCGGCATCGGCGGCGGAGACGACGAGGAAGGCGGATCCAACCCGCTGGCCGCGCTGCTCATCGCGCTGGTTGCTCCCATGGCCGCCATGCTCATTCAGATGGGCATCTCGCGTTCTCGCGAATACCTGGCCGACCAGACCGGCGCCAGAGTCAGCCACAAGCCCCTGGCCCTGGCCAATGCGCTGCAGAAAATTCAGGGCTACAGCCGTCAGGTGCCCATGCACCACGGCAACGAGGCCACAGCGCATATGTTCATCATCAACCCCTTTTCCGCCTCAAAAATGGCCAATCTGTTCAGTACGCACCCGCCCACCGAAGAAAGAATCAAGCGGTTGCAGGCCATGGCCTCCAGCATGTAGGCAAAACGTCCCGTACAAAACAGAAGCCCCCATGGCGAAGCGCTGCTTCGCCATGGGGGCTTTTTCGTTTCAGACAGATCCTACGCCCCGGCCTTGTTCAGCGCCTGGTCCAGGTCCGCGATGATGTCGTCCGCATGTTCAATGCCCACGGAGATGCGGATAAGGTCCGGGGGAACGCCCGCCGCCAGCTGTTCATCCGGAGTCATCTGCGCGTGGGTGGTGCTGGCAGGATGGATGACCAGGGTTTTGGCGTCCAGAATATTGGCCAGATGCGAGCAAAGCTGGACCGATTCGATGAAGCGCTGCCCGGCGTCGCGTCCGCCCTTGATGCCGAAGCCGAATACCGCGCCCGGCCCGCCCGGCATATACTTCTGCGCATTGGCGTGATCCTTGTGGCTCGGCAGTCCGGCGTAATTGACCCAGCCCACATTGGGGTGTGCCTCCAGAAAGGCAGCGACCTTGCCGGCGTTCTCACAATGCGCCCGGGCCCGCAAGGGCAGTGTTTCCAACCCCTGGAGAATCAGGAAGCTGTTGAACGGCGACGGTGAGGCGCCGATGTCCCGTACCAGGCCGGTACGCAGCTTCAGGGCAAAGGCGGTGCAAGGGGTGCCCTCTATTTTGCAGAGTGCGTCCCAAAAATTCATATTATTATAGGTGGGGTCCGGGCCGGTGATTTCCGGGTACTTGCCCGAGGCCGACCAGTCGAACCCGCCCCCCTCGATCACCGCGCCGCCAATGCTGGTGCCGTGGCCGCCGATAATTTTTGTCAGCGAATACACGAGAATATCCGCTCCCCACTCAAAAGGATTGAAAATGGGCGGTGCAGCTACCGTATTGTCCAGAACAAATGGCAGGCCGTGCTCATGGGCCACTGTTGCAATGGCCTCGATGTCGTCCACGTTGCAGCGCGGGTTGCCGATGGATTCGGAATAAATGAGGCGCGTATTTTCATCGATGGCCGCGGCAAAATTAGCCGGATCAGAGGAATCCACGAACCGGACTTCGATGCCGAACCGGGCCAGGGTATGCTGAAAAAGCGTATGGGTCCCGCCGTAGAGATTCGACCCGGAAACTATATTCTGTCCGGCCCTGGTAATGCAGGTCACGGCATAAAATACGGCGGCCATGCCGGAGGCCGTACACACCGCGGACGACCCGCCGTGGATGGCGGCCAGTCTTTTCTCCAGCACATCCGTGGTCGGATTCATCAGCCGCGTATAGATATTGCCCTCTTCCTGCAAGGCAAACAGATCCGCCGCATGCTGCGTATCGCGAAACATGTAGCTGGTGGTCTGGTAAATGGGAACGGCTCTGGAGCCGGTTTCCTTGTCCGGAACCTGTCCCGCGTGCAGGGCCAGCGTTTCGAGATGTTGTTTTTTGTCAGCCATAAGGCGTACTCCTTTGCATCCGGGGCGATGGTTTAAGTGCTCCCCGGTTTATAACAACTCTTCTTGGAATTGACTATATCAGGTGGTTTTGTCCAGCGTCTCTGCCACGAGATCCACCCAGGGATCCAGGCCGGCGTCGACCATATCCGGCACATCCGGCAGTCCGGCGGATGACCGGGCTCCGCCCTCCAGCATGGCGGCCAGAGCCGCTACATCGGACGGGTCTTCCAGGACCCGCTCCGGCGGTAAAAAATAGGCGCTTCCGTTATCCTTGCCTGAAATGGTCGGTAGTCCGGAGGCCAAAGCTTCCAGCACGGCATTGGAACAGGCGTCGTAAAATGTGGGCAGGGCGAAAAGATCGCAGGCGGCATAAAAACCGGGCATGTCGCTCACTTTGCCGGGAAAATGGACCCGCCCTTCCAGGCGCAGCTCCCTGGCCAGATGGATGAGCCGATGCGGATCGCGCCCGCCGGCCACCAGCAAATGAAACCGTTCCGGCAATTGCGCCAGGGCGCGAATCAGAAAGCCTGTTCCTTTGAGAGCGAAATTTGTGGCTGCCGTGCCGATAACCAGACTCTCCGGCGCAATGCCGAAGGCCTGCTTCTGCCCGGCCCGCCGCTCCGGACCGGCAGGCTGAAACCGCGAAAGATCCGGGCGGTTGTAGATGACCCGGATGCGTTCGGGTTCCACAAACGGGTAGGCCTGGCGGATCCAGTCTCCCACCAGATGCGACACCGCCACGATGCACGGCGTCCGGGCCAGCGCCCGACGTTCGATGATCCGGGTCAGCGCATTGCTCGGGGCCATCCTGCGGCGCAGCATCTTCCAACTACGCGGCAGCCCGGCCGGATAGGCCCGCTTGGATTTATCCCAGAAAACAGGCAGGGGTCCGCCCCCGATTCGCAGGATGTCCTGGCACAGGGATTTGCCGAGCCCGATGCTCAGAGCATAGCCGCCGCTGCGCCGCAGCTGTTCCGCGGCCAGGGCGAACCAGAGCATCTTTTCGACGCGTGTCAGCCCGAAGCGCCCCACTCTGCGGACCCGTACGCCTGCAGGCGCGGGATTCTCCTGGCGCGCGCAGATGTAGTCCACACCATAGCCCTCCGCCGCCAGCCTTTCGGCAAGACGCCAGGCAAAGCCCTCGGAGCCGCCGTAACGGCTCAGGCGCGGCAATAAGAGAGCGATTCGCGGTTCTGGCATGTCGAAAAAATGAAGCGCCTCCAAAGGTTCAAAAACCTTCAAAAACCCTTATGAGTTTAGCAGCTAAAAATACGTTGAAAGTACGTCAAAATTTATACTTTCTTCTCAAGCACAGTCCAAAGCGTATGGGCGTAGCGGTTCAAGTAGTCGGTCTGGCGCGGATAACGTACGCGCCGGACCAGACGCACCAGGCCGGGACGCGGTTTTTCTCCCGCGAACAGCTCCCGTACGCGGTAGCGTCCTTCTTTCTCATGTGCCCGGACAAACTCCAAAGACTGGGTCAGATTGAAAAACCATTTATGGCGGTCGGCCGGACGCTCCAGCGGCAGGCCGTAATGGCTGAAGGAGCCGTGTCCGCGTGAGAGCGGACGGCGGGCATTGACCCAGCAGTTATGCCAGGAAATGATCACGAAGCCTTTGCTCACCCGGACGAGTTCCTGAAACATGGCGTGCAGGTTGTCCAGATGTTCGAGCACGTCGATGCAGAACACGGACTGAAAACTGTTGTCGTCAAAGGGCAGCCGCTGGACCTGCTCGAGGTTCAGCCGCAGGTCGGCCTCTGGCGCCAAATCCACGCCCGTATAATCCAGCTCGGGACGCATGGACCGCATGTAGGCTTTGTCGCAGCCCACATCCAGAATAGGAGAGGCCAGATAATCGCTGAAACGTCCGACCACATAGCGAACGCGTTCCTCTCTGGCCGGAAAGGTGCTGTATTCAACGGGAAGTTCGTATTTCATAGGGGGCAGCTATAACGAAGGCCTGCCCAGGAGTAAAGCACGGACGCGGTGCTGTGCATTACGCGCCTTCGCCCCGTAGCGTGATGCAATGAGGGCCGACATTTTTCTCGCCATCGGCAAGTTCGAGCGCATTCCGGGCCAGGTCCAGCACTTCCTCGGCATGAGTTTTGGCTCCCGGAAGGCAGCTGACCACACCGACTTTCAAATCCAGAGGCGGTAATTCGACCCCTGTGACAGGCGTGCTGAAAAGAGCCAGATTGCGTACGGCATGCCGCAAAGTGTCCGCAACCTTGGTGGCCTCGGTGCAGTCGCTGTCCGGTACGAACACGGCAAGGGTTTCAAAATCCACCTTGGCCATCCAGCGCCAGGGGTGGCGTAAGCGCGTATCCAGCACCTCAATGACCCGCTGCATCAGCTCGTTGTTCAAATAGCCGAAGCTGGATTCCTTTTCCAGGATTTCAACCCGGCATAATAACAGAGAAAATTCTTTGGCTTCCAATGCCTGGGAGCGGACGCGGCGTTCGAACAGATCGGTGAAACATTGCATCCGCAAGGCATGGGTATCTTCTTCGAAACACAGATCCGCATTCTCACGAAAATCCGGTTCCCTCTCGGGCGGCTGTATCAATGAGGTGCTGCCGTAAACAGGCAAACTCACCGCGTACGTCAAATAACCGTAATCCGTCATCAAGGACAAAATGCCGCCCATGCCCTTCACCATCCGGTAGGTCTTGGGCAGGTCGCTGTCCTCGCCGTTTTCATCAAAGGGCATGAACAAGGCTTCGGAATCATACATTTCATCCTCAGCCACTATCCGCCGGAATTCGATATGAATGGTCTGGTTGCTCTCATACGTCCGGATGCCGCAGACCCCGCCTTTGCGCATGCCTCTGATCACGGCGCGGACCAGGGTGATGCAGACATCGCGAAGGGAATACATGTCTACCGCGGCCGGGGGAATGCTGTCCTCGGTGTCCATCATGCACCAGACTCCGGCGCGATCCAGTTCCGTATACATGGTCCGTATGCACTCGCCCAGAACCTCATTTACCTTGCATTCCGTGCCCTTGGCCTCCAGCGTACGCAAAAACTCCCGAATTCTGTTCAGCAGTTTTTCCAGGCGCATGGCCTCGCGCAATATAATTGATGCCTCGGGCGCGTCCGGTATTTTGCGCGACAAGCGTCTGGCAAACCCGGCAATGGACATCAGCGGATTGCGTACTTCGTGGGCCACTTCCGCGGATATGGTGCCCAGAGTCTTGATCTTCTCACTCTGAATCATGGCTTTTTCAATGTAGACCCGGTCGGAAATATCGAGAAAAACAGCTTGAATGCACTGCCCTTCGGAAAGCTCCGGCGTTGTCGGCACGGAACGGATGATGCCGTGCAGCTCGGCGCCTTTTTTATGCAGCATCCGGCATTCCAGAGAAAAAGGCCGCTGGCGCTCAAAAGCGTCCAGAAAAGCTCGCTGCACTTTGGGCACATCGCTGGGGTGCACCCTGGTCAAAAACCAGTGGGGCGTATGCAGTGCCTCGTTGGGCGTATAGCCGAGAAGTTCTTTGCAGGAATGATTCACGAACCTGAGTTCGAGACGGCTGTCCAATTCGAACACAAGCACTGGCATGCGTTCCAGCAGGGAACGCATTTCACCGGCATCAGAAGGAAGACGGCTCCTGTTCGTTTCCCGAACGCAGTACTCCTGAATGATGGCGTCCAGGGAGTCCAGACTGAAAGGCTTGGCCAGCACGTCGCAGGCTCCCTGCTTGAGCGCCTCCAGAGAGTAGCGGCCGTTGTCCTGGTCCATGACCACAATGGTGCCCACGCGGTCGTTTTCGCGCAAAATTCTGGCAAGCTCCACACCGCGCGCGCCCGTATGCTCCACGTCTATGAACGCCAGAGAATAGGATTCATCCGTATCCTGAACATGCGCCGCGCCCGGCGTGGCATAGGCCACGCAGGAAAAACCGGCACTGGAGGCCGCATCGGAAACAATGCGTCGAATGGCCGGATCCTGATCGACTATCAATACTCTGGAGGGATCCATGGTTTGTGTGTTTGCGAATCGATTCATCATGATGCTCTGGAGCCTGGGCGGTTTCCCCGTTCTCTGCAATGTGCGGCCGTATACGCCCCCTGGCCGGCAGGCATTGCTCTAAATGCCGTTGAATTTTTTTGGCACTTTTCCAGGCTGTTCGTACTATATGCCTGTTCACTCGCAGGTGCAACTTTTACAACTATTTAAAATTAAAGAATTTATTACACAAATTAATTCCAACTGTATCAAAGGCGACTGCTGCAACCTTGTCCCCGGACTTGACAGCGCAGCCCGCAGCGTTGATACCCACATCTGGCCTTTTATATCTCAACCACCCGGACCGTATTGCTTATGGAGGAAAGCGTATGACCGAATCGTCCCAGCCCGGCGCCATGGAACTGGCGGCTAAACCCTCGCGCGGAGCCATACTGCTCCGTCTTGTCATCAGTGTTGTGCTGCTCATCGCCCTGGAAGTACTGGTGATGCTCGTCCAGCTCGTAGTTATTTTTCAATATATTCTGCTGCTGATTACCCGTTCTCGCAGCGAACCTTTGCGTAAATTTTCCAACAAAATCGCACTGTACGGTTACAAACTGCTGCGCTATCTGACCTTGAACGACAATATTCGTCCTTTTCCTTTTTCCGACTTTCCGGCAACTCCGGAAAATCCCTGCAAGAATGTGGAATTTCCCTAGGGACACCGCCCCGGTAATTCCGGCAGCATCCCGTACGCCGGGTTTACCGGGGCTTCTTTCCTGCCCTCTTTCCCCCAGGCGGTTTTGAAATGCGTATCTGGATCAACGCCGGCGAGGCCTCCGGAGATCTGCACGGCGCCCTGCTCGCGGAAAAATTGCGCGAACGCGCGCCGGATGTCGATCTGGTGGGCATGGCCGGGCCCGCCATGCGGGAAGCCGGAGTAAAACCCCTGTTTCGGGTGGAAGCCCTTTCCGTCATGGGGCTCACCGAAGTTTTCGGCCATCTGCCGAAAATACTCGGCCTGCTCCGGGGCATCAAACGCGAACTCCGCGTCCAGCGCCCCGACGCGCTGGTCTGCATAGACGCCCAGGCTTTCAACTTTCGCGTCATCAACATGGCGCGCGCTCTGGATATTCCGGTTTATTATTACATCAGCCCCAAGCTCTGGGCCTGGCGTCCGGGCCGCGCCAAATTCATCCGGGACAACGTGCGCCGGATGCTCTGCATTCTGCCCTTTGAAAAAGAATTTTACCGGCAATACGGACTGGAAGTGGATTATGTGGGCAATCCGCTCCTGGACGGCATCGACTGGCCTTCTCTGAACAACATCCAACGCGATACCCGACGTATCGGCATACTGCCCGGCAGCCGGAAAAAAGAAATCCGGCCTTTGCTGCCGCAGTTCGGACAGGCCGCGCGACTGCTGCTGCAGAAGCATCCGTCCTTGCAGTTCGACCTGATCCAGGCGCCCGGCATCGACAAACAGATGCTTCTGGATCTGTGGCCCGCGGACGTCCCGGTCAACCTGCATCCTCCGTCCCAACGCTACCAGCGGATACGGGCCTCCAACTTCGTTATTGCCGCATCCGGCACGGTGACGCTGGAATGCGCGCTTCTCGGAACTCCGGCCATTGTGGCCTACAAGCTTTCCGCCCTGACTTTCGGCCTGGCCAAACACTTCATTCACGTACGCTATATCAGCCTGCCCAATCTGATTCTGGACAAAGGCGTTCTGCCTGAGATGCTCCAGGAGCAGGCCGACGCGGAGCCGCTGGCCCGGCTGGCGCTTTCCTGGCTCGATGATACGGCCTTGCTGGAAGAAAAACGCCGGGATCTCGCCCGGCTGCATTCGCTGCTCGGACGCAGGGGCGCTCCCTTGCGTGCGGCGGATATTATCCTGGCCGACCTGGAAGGCAGACCGGTTCCCTCAGGCGTGGAACTCTAGCTGCAATGCTTGCCGCCCGACTTTCACCCTGCTTGAAAAAACCGCTCGTATAGCCTATTTTCAAGGCATGAATATCCCATTCCGCTCTCCCGTATCGCTGTTCCTGATCATGGTCCCGGCCGTGCTGGCTGCGCTTTTGTATGCGCCTGTTCGGGTGCAGGCCCAGGCGCTGGAGGAACTCTCCAAGCAACTGGACGAGCAGATCGATTCAAACCGGCTGCTCTCCCTGCGCGACCAGCAGATCGAAACATCTCTGGCCAGGGACGCCATTGCGCCCATCAACAATCCGCAGTTCATCAGCCCTGAAGACGCCACCTTGAGCAACGACATGCGCGACATCGTCTTTGTGGCGGAATTTCCCTCCGGTATACGCATTTATCCGCGTCTGATCCTGGTCTGGCATGAAATCGTCAACGATGTGGTGGACGGCAACCCTGTGAGCATCACCTACTGTCCGCTGACCGGCAGCGTCATAGGCTACAAGGGCACCATCGGCAGATTTAAAACGGGTTTCGGCACCACCGGGATGATGCTTTTCAACAATCAGGTCCTGTACGACCGCAGCACGGATAGCCACTGGCCCCAGCTATTGGGCATAGCCATAGAAGGCCCTTTGTTCGAAGACAAGCTGGACACCTTTCCGCTGCTCTGGACCACCTTCGGCCAGGCCATCCAAAAATTTCCTAAAGCCAAAATTCTCTCGCGCGATACCGGCTACCGCCGTTCCTACGGTCGCGACCCCTACGGATCGTACCGTCGGGGAGGCACCTATTATCAAAACAATCTGGTGACCCATTATGTTCCCCATCTGGATAAACGCCTGCCTCTGAAAGAACAGGTCATCGGCGTGCCCGTGGATGGGGGAGCCGCAGCAATCATCAAAAACAAAATACGCAGCCTGAAGGTGATTGATTTCGATGCGGGACTGGAACAGCTGGTGGCTTTCTACGACCCGTCGCTGGGTGCTGTCCGCGTATTCGACCGGCACTTTAAACGCCGGACACTCCATTTTGAATTTGCCCAGGCCCGGATCATGGATAAGGAAAGCGGCTCCGAATGGAGTCCGGAAGGCATTGCCGTGGCAGGAAGCTTTTATGGCGAAAAACTCAAACGCGTACCCGCCTTTGACAGCATGTGGTTCGCCTGGGCCTGTTTTTATCCGGGACCGGAAATCGTTCCCGGAAAACACGATGACGGTTTCTAATGCCCGTACGTGAAATGCAGATTCCCAGGCTTCGCGCCCTGGTATTTGATTTTGACGGCACCCTGGCCCAACTGACGCTTGATTTCAATGCCATGCGCCGGGCACTGGGGGAGCTTGCGCTAGAATATGCCCCCGCACTGCCGGACCCTTTCGGCCACGCCATCCTGGAATGGCAGCAGCTTGTGGCGCAACAGCTCAACAACGGCTCGCAGCGGGGAACGGAGCAGGCGCAAAGCTTTCTGACCCGTAGTGCGGATCTGATTATTTCCATGGAAGTGGAGGCGGCGCGACAGGGCATGCTTTTCGCGTTTACCCGACCGCTGTTTCTCAGGCTGCGCGAGGCCGGAATCCAATCGGCCATCATCACGCGCAACTGCTCGCAGGCCGTAACCAGCGTGTTTCCTGATTTCGCGGACTATTGCCCAACGCTTTTGACGCGGGATGACGTTCGGCGCGCAAAACCCGATCCTGAGCACCTGCTGATGGCGCTCAAGCATATCGGCTGCAGTCCGCAGGAGTCTCTGATGATCGGAGACCACCCCATGGACATCCAGACCGGCAAACGCGCAGGCGCCTGGACCGCAGGCGTCGCAAGCGGCCGCGTCTCTCAACAGGAACTGCTTGCAAGCGGCGCCGATGTAAGCGCTGCCGATTGCGACGAACTGGTCCAGAATCTTCAGGCTATGGGGAGCCTGGATCAGACAACGTGAGACTAATTGATCCGTTACTGGTTCAGTCGTCTCAGGAAGCGGGACGGCCTTTGACCAGTTCGCGCTCCCGGTGGGGAAAAGGGCAATCGCGATCGGCTTCCAACTGACCGACATGTGAAGTCAGGGCGTGCTCGGCCAGACTGGAGAGGGTCATACCCGGAGTCCAGTAAGCGGCGTTTTTGGCTTTTTCCACGATATCCTTGGAGATATAAAAAGTGATGCGCATTTTATCCATGGTCGACTCCTTTTCAGTAGTAATGTTAATAATGACGGTATCGTTTTTATGTTGTCGTTGTGTGACAAAATTATGGTAATTAGGTAAAAAAACTTTTTTTCTTGACACAATTGTATATTTCTTTCCGGCGAGAACGTTTTAGTCTATGAATACAGCACATTATAGAATAGAGCCATTTTAATAATTTATAAGATTTTTTTCACACTTTTTCCTATACCCCCCGAAATTCCTCAAGCAGCCCGATGCAGTCCCCTGACTTTACACAGTTTCTATTTCATACGGATTGTCGGTTCGGTTACAGTGCCAAGGCATCCGAGCGTTCTTTTTGGGGAGCTTTTGCGGCATATTCCAAAAAATTCCTGGAATACCGACGTGACAAGGTCTTCATTTTCTCGATGGGAGCTGAGTAGGCCCTGTTCGCAATACGCTGCCGCCGAAAAAGTCCGGCCAGGAGGCTACTTGCCTTCAAAGCGGGTAACGGGTAGATTTTATTAACCAGCGCAACTTCATCGATAAGCAAGGATCCGTCATGCATGAAATGTCCATCGTCTCCAGCCTGCTTGAAATGGTCAAACAGGAAATGCAAAAGAACAACGCGACCAAACTCGTCCTGGTGCGCGTGAAATACGGACGCCTGGCCAATCTCGTACCCGAGGCCATGACCTTTGCCTGGGAAGCGCTGACAGTCGGCACCGAATACGCGGATTCCAAACTCGAAATCGACGAAGTGCCGCTGATCGTACGCTGCTGTAAATGCAACAAAGAATTTGAGCCGGAGTACGAGCAAATTATTCTGATGCCCTGCCCTGATTGCGGCGAGGAATTCGGCCACACGATCATTTCCGGCAAAGAACTGTATTTAGACAGATTGATCGTCGAATAACCTGCAGACAATTTACTTTTCTGTAAATCTCACAACCTTTTTGGGTCTTTTATCCTACCAATTCGGAGTATGTGGTTAGTATTTTCCGATGATTCTTGCCATTCCATAAAAACTGGGCGATACTTTTTTGCTTTCTATATAATGAAAGATTGTCGAATTTTTACGCTTTCCAACTTTTTTTATTACACCAGGAGGTTGTATGAAACGGATCGTCTCTCTCGTTGCAGCTCTGCTGATGATCATCGCCCTTTCCGGTTTGGCCTCTGCCGCCAAACTGGTCGTTGCCACGGACACCAATTTTCCTCCCTTTGAGTATAAGGATCCGGCAACAGGCAAGCATACGGGCTTTGACGTGGAACTTTGGGATCTCATCGCCAAAGAGATCGGGGCTGAATACGAACTCCAACCCATGGATTTCAACGGCATCATCCCAGGCCTGCAATCCGGCCAGATCGACGTTGGCATTGCCGGCATGACCATCAAACCGGAACGCGCAAAAGTGGTCGACTTCTCTGATCCCTACTACAACGCCGGCCTGTTGATTCTGGTTAAAAAAGACAACACCGACATCAGCAATGTGCAAAGCCTCGCCGGCAAGGTTGTCGCAACCAAACTCGGCACCACCAGCGAAGACTTCGTGAAAAAGGAAGCCAACGCCAAGGATATCAAATTGTTCCCCAACAATGACGCCATGTTCATGGAGCTGATGACCGGCGGCGCCGATGCCGTTGTCTTTGATTCGCCCGTGATCGCCGACTTCGTCCTCAAAACCGGCAAAGACAGCGTCAAGATCGTGGGCCCCCTGTACCAGGGCCAGTCCTACGGCATCGGTTTTCCCAAGGGCAGCACACTGGTGCCTCAGGTCAACGAGGCCTTGAAGAAACTCAAGAAAAGCGGCGCCTACAAAGAACTCTACAAAAAATGGCTCGGCACCGACCCCAAATAAATTCGTAGAAGCGACCAGCCCTGAATAATTCCGGGAGGCGGCTTGCCGCCTCCCTCCTTTTCTGCGTACGAGGTGGCAATGGCTTTTCAATTCGAACCGTCAGTCATTATCGATACTCTTCCCCTGCTGATGCGGGGGGCAAAACTCACAATAATCATCACCAGCGGCGGGCTGTTTTTCGGGTTTATCCTGGGCTCCCTGTTCGGTCTGCTGAAGATCTCCCGCAATGTTTTTTTCCGCAAATGCTCCGGCTTCTACATAGAAACCATTCGCGGAACCCCCATGCTGGTGCAGGCCATGTTTCTCTACTACGGCATTCCCATGGCCATCGGCATACGCATCCCTCCATTGACCGCGGGCATCATCGTCATCGCCGTCAATTCGGGAGCCTATATCGCGGAAATAGTCCGCGGCGCTGTGCAGTCCATAAACAAGGGGCAAATGGAGGCCGGCCGTTCCATCGGCCTGACGCATGCGCAGTCCATGCTCTATGTGGTCTGGCCCCAGGCTTTCAAGCGTATGATCCCCCCTCTGGGCAACCAGTTCATCATCAGCCTCAAGGATACCTCGCTGCTCATGGTCATTGGTGTGGGCGAGCTGCTGCGTACGGGCCAGGAAATCGTGGCGGTGAATTTCCGCGCCTTCGAGGTCTACATTGCAGTGGCCATTGTGTATCTTGCCATGACCATGACTATTTCCAAGCTGCTGCGGATGCTTGAAAACAGACTCAATCTCAAGACAAAATAACAGGGGCTTCCGATGATCGAAATCAAGAATCTGCACAAATCCTTCGGCAGCCTTGAGGTGCTCAAGGGCATCAACCTGCGTATCGAACAGGGAGAAGTCGTCTGCATCATCGGCCCGTCCGGATCTGGCAAATCCACCGTGCTGCGCTGCATCAACAGACTCGAGGAACCCACTTCCGGCACCATTGTGGTGGACAACCACGACATCATGAATCCCAAGACCGACATCAATTACGTCCGGACCGAAGCCGGCATGGTTTTTCAGCAGTTCAACCTGTTTCCTCACATGAGCGTACTGCATAACGTCACGCTGGGCCCCATCAAGGTCCGGAAAATGGCCAGGAAGCAGGCGGAAAAACTCGGCCTGGAGCTGTTGCGCAAAGTGGGACTCGCCGACAAGGCAGCCAATTACCCGGACCAGCTTTCCGGCGGCCAGAAACAGCGCGTGGCCATTGCGCGCGCCTTGGCCCTGCACCCCAAAGTGATACTTTTCGACGAACCCACCTCCGCCCTGGATCCCGAACTGGTGGGGGAAGTGCTCGAAGTCATGAAACAGCTGGCCCGCGAAGGCATGACCATGGTCGTGGTCACCCACGAAATGGGATTTGCGCGCGAGGTCGCCAACCGGGTCATTTTCATCGACCAGGGCATTATCCAGGAAGAAAATACGCCAGAGGCCTTTTTCAGCAATCCGCAGAATCCCCGGCTGCGCGACTTTCTCGGCAAGGTGGTTTGTCACATTTGACAGGGACGGACGAAATATTCTCGCTCACGGGTAAAAAATCATAGTCCTTAGACATCTGCCTGATTTTCCCGCCAGGCTTTCCAGGACAGACTGCAGCACCATACCAGCGTGGACAAGAATAGCCATGTCCGCTATTTCTTCTCCCAACGTTTTCCTTCCTGCTCGATCAAAGACAACTACCAGTCGGATCCGTGCAAACGGCGCTAGCGCATTTTCACTTTGAAACAAGGCTTCTTCCCGAAGAACAGCCTGGCTGAATAAGAGCCTCTATCTTTTTTAAGGGTAAGACGCTCTAAAATTGGAGACAGATAATGAAAGAAAGAGAAACATGGGGGACCAGGACAGGTTTTGTCCTGGCTGCAGTAGGCTCCGCCATCGGCCTGGGAAACATCTGGCGTTTTCCTTACATGGCTTATGAAAACGGGGGCGGCGCCTTTTTACTGCCGTATTTTACCGCCATGCTGCTGGCAGGCATCCCGCTGATGATGATGGAATTCGGACTGGGGCATAAATTTAAAGGCTCGGCTCCGAAAATTTTCACGTCCATATCCCAGCGCGCCGAGTGGCTCGGCTGGTGGCAGGTGCTGGTAACCTTCATTATCGCTTCCTATTATGTGGTCGTCATTGCGTGGGCCATGAACTATTTTCTGTTCTCCTTCACGCAGGCCTGGACAGCCGATCCCAAGGCCTTTTTTTTCGGCGATTTTCTGGGACTGACGGATTCGCCCACGCATCTGGGCGGCATTCAGTGGCCTATTTTCTGGGCGACCATGCTCACCTGGTTCATTACCTTTCTCGCCGTATTCACCGGCATCCGCAGGGGAATCGAATGGGTCAGCAAAATATGCATGCCGCTGCTGTTCCTCATGGTGCTGCTGTTTATCGGGCGCGGCATCATGCTCGACGGTGCGGCCGAGGGCTTGAACTGGCTTTTCCGTCCGGATTTTTCCGCCCTGTCCAGCGGAAGAGTCTGGGCCGACGCCTTCGGACAGATTTTTTTCAGCCTTTCGGTGGGCTTTTCCATCATGCTTTCCTATTCCAGCTATCTGCCTGACGACTCGGATGTAAATAACAACGCCTGCATGACGGTTTTCATCAATTGCGGTTTCAGTCTGCTGGCCGGCGTGATGATATTCAGCGTCCTGGGCTACATGGCAGGGCAACAGGGCGTGCCTGTCAGCCAGGTGGCCGGCAGCGGCGTGGGGCTGGCCTTCATCACTCTGCCCACCGCCATAAATCTGATGCCCATGCCGGTGTTTTTCGGCATCCTGTTTTTCACCGCCCTGTTGTTCGCGGGCCTGTCTTCGATCATCTCGGTTGTGGAAGCCGTGGTCTGCGCCTGCATCGACAAACTCGGCCTTACGCGCAAAAAGGCTGCCCTTCTGGTCTGCCTTTCCGGAGCCGTGGCCAGCGTGGTCTTTACAACCGGCGGCGGGCTGCTGCTGCTGGATATTGTCGATCATTTCGCCAACAACTTCGGCGTACTTATGGGAGGTTTCGTTGAAATCGTATTCATCGCCTGGTTCTGCAACCTGGAGTCTTTACGCGAATACATCAACCGTATCTCGGACTTCAACGTGCCTTCTGCCTGGAACGTTTGCCTGCGCTTTGTCACACCCATGATGCTGGGAGCCATCATCATCAGCAACACCATTGAGGATTTGACAAAAAACTACGGCGGTTACTCGGATACGGCCATTCTGTCGTTCGGCTGGCTGATTCTGTTCGTCTGCCTTATTTTGTCCATGATTTTTCCCCTGCGCCACGGCGAATTTCATGCCTGTCGGTCCGCCGAGTGCGCTTTTCTCAAGAAAAGGAGCTAACCCATGGAAACTTCAGCTTTGTTCATGATGTGCGTCGGCTTGGGCGTTACCTGGGGCGGCGCCGCCCTGTGCATCCGCCTCGCCATAAAATGCGGCAAATAAGATTTTTGCCTGTGATTCGTATAAAAAAATCCTCGTCCACAGGGGAAGCCGGCAGCAATTCGCATGGAATTGCAACAGGCTGCAAAGGCCTGATGCTGTTGCAAGCCCACCGGAATTTGAATTGACAGCCGCACCTGGACAAGGTAGGACCTTGTGAATTAATCAACAAGGAGGAAGTGCGCGTGAATATTTTGATTTTTGGTCCCAATGGTAGCGGTAAAGGGACCCAAGGCTCTCTCGTGAAGAAAAAATACAATTTGGCCCATATCGAGTCCGGCGCCATCTTCCGCGAACACATCGGCGGCGGCACCGAACTGGGCAAAAAAGCGAAAGAGTACATCGACAAAGGCGATCTGGTCCCTGACGACATCACCATCCCCATGGTTCTGGAAACCCTGAAAGACAAAGGCGCCGACGGCTGGCTGCTGGACGGTTTCCCGCGTAACATGGTTCAGGCCGAAAAGCTCTGGGCCGCTCTTGGCGAAGCCAACATGAAGCTGGACTACGTCATCGAAATCCTGCTGCCCCGCGAAGTTGCCAAGAACCGCATCATGGGCCGTCGCCTCTGCGAAAACGACAACAACCACCCCAACAATATTTTTATTGACGCCATCAAGCCCGACGGCGACAAGTGCCGCGTCTGCGGCGGCGCACTCAAAAGCCGCGCCGACGACCAGGATGAGGGTGCCATCAACAAGCGCCACGACATCTACTACGACACCACCACCGGCACTCTGGCCGCTTGCTACTTCTACAAAGATCTGGCTGCCAAAGGCGAGACCAAGTACATCGAACTCAACGGCGAAGGCTCCATCGACTCCATCAAAGAGACCCTGCTCGCTCAGCTCGCATAACTTTCGACGTACCTTACAAATAAAAACCCTGACTCGGATTTTCCGGGCCAGGGTTTTTTCTTGTTATGCGGTGTGTTGCTCATCACCGGTACATCCTTTTACCCCGTTTGCTCAAGAGCTTGAACAACTTCACTATACCTTTGAACCGCTTCTTCGAGTTCTCGGAGCATTCCGTCAGCAACCTGTCCATCGCGCGCGGCCAGTTCCAGTTTTTTGGCAGCATCCTTGAGCTGATACGCACGCAGGTTGCCTGCCGCTCCGCTGATACGGTGGGACACGGCCATAATCTCCTTCGTATCGTTGCGCCGCACCAGTTCGGAGAGCTCTGCTACGGCGTTGCGCGCATCATCCCGCAAATACAGCAACAGACTGACGTACGTATCCGCGTCATTATCCAAAACAGTAAGCGCCTCCCGAACCGCTATTCCCTCCAGGTCCGGAAAATTCACATGCGTCCAGGATTCGGTCTTTGCCTCAACTGCGGACGCGACATCGGCAGATGGCAACCATTTTTCCAGCACCTTTGCCAATGCTTCTCTATCGATGGGCTTGGTAACATAGTCATTCATCCCGGCGGCCAGACATTTTTCCCGGTCTCCCTGCATGGCGTGGGCCGTCATGGCAATAACCGGAATTTCCGGCGTCTGCTTTTCCGCCTCGGCGGAACGGATACGGCGGGTCGCTTCGTAACCGCCCATTTCAGGCATCTGGATATCCATCAACACCAGGTCATAGCTCTTGGTTTCAACCGCTTCCAAAGCCTCTAGCCCGTTGGCGGCAATATCGGTTTGCAGACCGAATTTTTTGAGAATTCCCAGGGCAACCTGCTGGTTGACATGATTGTCTTCCACAAGAAGAACGCACCGCTGACTGGCAAATCCGGCAAGGTTCCTAACCGCCGAGGGCAAGGAGGTTTCGGAATCCGATTCAATCTCTTCTCCGCGCAGCACCCGCTGCAGCATCTGCAACAAAGCCCGGTGTCGAATGGGCTTGGAGGCATAGGCCAGAAAACCGGCCTCCCTGAAACGCCGCGCATCTCCCCGTTCTCCCAACGAAGTGAGAAGGATGGTTTTGAGTTCATGCAATGTCGGGTCGGACTGAATCTTCCGGCCGAGCGCATCGCCATTCATGCCGGGCATGGACATGTCGATAATGGCCAGGACATAGGGAGTACGTTCTAGAACGGCTGCACGAAGCAGCTTCAAAGCTTCCTCGGCATCCGCGGCTTCAGCCGGGAGCATCTCCCAGGATGCAAGGCGCGCCATCAGAATTTCCCGGTTGGTGGCGTTGTCATCCACGATCAAAACCCGAACATCCCTGAGATCCGCCATGTCCTGTTCCGGATACGAAGAAGAGGCCTGTGATTTCTCCAGCAGCACGTTGAACCAGAATGTCGAGCCGTGTCCCTCCTGACTTTCAACACCAATGCTGCCGCCCATCAGGTTGACGAGTTGTTTGCATATCGCAAGTCCCAGGCCCGTGCCCCCGTATTTACGGGTGGTAGAAGCGTCGACCTGGCTGAATTTGTTAAAAAGGAGATCGAATTTATCCTGGGGAATGCCTATTCCGGTATCCCGTACGGAGAACCGCAGCAACAACTTGTCCGAGTGATGCTCCTGAACTTCGACACGGATCACAACCTCGCCGTTCTCGGTGAATTTGACGGCGTTTCCCACGAGATTGATCAGAATTTGCCGCAGCCGTGTCGGATCGCCCCGCAAGACCGCGGGAATTTCGGGAGCGACAAAACTCAGCAGTTCGAGTTTTTTTTCGTAAGCCCGTACGGCCATGCTGTCCATGAGATCGTCCAGAAGTAGCTGCAGGTCGAAATCCAGTATTTCCAGCTCCAACCGCCCTGCCTCGATTTTGGAAAAATCAACAATGTCATTGATAAGGTCGAGCAGGTTTTCACCGCTGGAACGAATCGTATTGGCATAACGCCGCTGTTCCGGAGAAAGACTCGTATCCATGAGCAGGTCGGTCATGCCTATCACGCCGTTCATGGGCGTACGGATCTCGTGACTCATATTGGCCAGAAATTCGGATTTCATACGATTTGCCTGTTCGGCAACGGCCTTAGCTTCCCGTAATTCCTTTTCTCTGGACTTGACCTCGTTGATATCCTCAAAAACCCAGATACTGCCCACATCCGGGTCCTGCGGATCGATTGCCTTTCCCATGAGCCGCATCCAGGTGGACTGGCCATCCTTACGCACCAGGCGACATTCTTTTGTGTAAACGCCTCCCTCGTAAACCACAGGATAAGCCAGATCACAAAATTGATCGTACTCTTCCTGATGCGTAAAAAAGAGACTGGTCAGCTGGTTTTGCATCTCTTCAGTGGGGTAGCCGAACATGTCGGACATTTTTTTGTTGGACTTCAACTGGACACCGTCTTTGACCAGGGTAATCCCCACGCTGGCATTTTCCAGTATGGCCCCTTGCTCCATGAGAGCCTGTCTGAGTTTTTCCTCGGCCAACTTGCGGTCTGTGATGACGTGCCCTTCCGGGATCAAAAATAGAACGTTACCTGTTTCATCCTTCACCGGCCGTATCGAAAAGTCCACATACTCCAGGTTGCCGTCGGGCATCTGCAGGGTGATCTCAAAGCCCACTGTTTCTCCTGCCGCAACGGATTTTATAGCCGCACGCAGCCTATCCTGCTGTTCGATGGAATGCGACCATGAGGGACATTCCCATAACGGTCTGTTCAAGACCTCGGACTTGGGTACGCCCTCCAGTTCGAGCACGGCCTGGTTGACGTCAATCAGGTTTCCGTCAATATCCAGCATCCCGAGAAACTGAAAACTCGTATTCAGTATGGCACGCGCCTTTTGTTCACTCAGGCGTAAAGCCTCTTCCGCCTGCTTCTGTTCGGAGATGTCGGAAAAGACCGTAGCGAACCGTTTTTCGGCAACTTTGTATACGCTGGCAAGATAATAGCGTTTTAGTGGTTCGAAATATTGTTCTAATGAAATCGGCTCCCCAGTAAGAACCACCCGGCCGACCTGCTCGATAACTGGTGTTTTTTCAATGCCTGGCATCACTTCGCTGGCACGACGCCCCACAACATCCGCCGGTTTCAGGCCCGTATGGTGCTCGAAAGCCGGGTTGGCATTTAAAAATACGTAGTCCACCGGCCGGCCCTGCGCATCCAGGACAATTTCCTGCAGAGCAATGGCGGACACGGCGTGCTCGGTGAGTAAACGATATTGTTCTTCGCTCTCGGCGAGCTTGATTTCCGCTCGTTTACGCTGGGTAATATCGGTGGAGGATCCGCGGTACCCGAGAAAAAAGCCGTCCTCGTCCCAAATGGGCAGAGCGTTCGTCAGAAACCAGACAGCGCGCCCGTTTTTGGAAAGAACGATGCTCTCCATGTCGCGAAAGGTCTCTTTGCTGTCAAATATTGTGCGTACCGCTGTTCTGAATTCCTCGCGTCCTTCTTCGGGATGCAGATCAAAAAAATGCATCAGGCCGATAAGCTCTTCCGGACAATAGCCCAAGACAGATTCAACAACATGGCTGACATAGGTGTAAAGTGCCTGCGCATCAATTTCCCAGGCAATGGTGCGGCTCTGTTCAGCAATCTGATTGAAACGCAGATTGCTCTCTTGAAGAGCCTTTTCAGCCAACAGGCGCTCGCTGACATCCATGAAACATTCCAGACATTTTCTCCGCCCTGACAAGGAGACGCGCTTCACCGTTTTAAGGATCGGCAGACGACTGCCGTCCGCACGCAATAAAACACATTCAGCGTGCTCCGAAACGCTGCAAAGCTCCCGCATCGGGCAAGAATCTCCTGCTCCAGGGGACAGGACTTCATGGCAACTCTTTCCCAGAAGCTGATCCGCCGGAGCATCGAAAAGCATCGCGGCATGCTCGTTCAGCAATTCAATCCGGTACGTCTCCGGATCGACAATCACCACGCCTACAGGAATGGATTCCAAAATAGTTTCGGTTGTCTGTTTGGCCTCGTACAGGCTTAATGTTGTGAGTTCGCGGTCAATGCAAATGGAGCGTATCCTTTTTAAAATACGGAAAAAGAGAAATGCGCACAGCGCCCCGGTCATCGCAAAAAAAACGATTAAAAGGCTATTCAAAAGCCGGACAGCTTTTTCCTTGGCATGCACCAGCAGTTGTTTGTTTCGCTCCGTGTCATAAAATATCTTGCTGGCGGATTCTCGCGCCCGGAGAATAAGCGCTTCAACCTTCATCAGTCGAATTTTTATGAGCTCGTTTGTATTTTCTCTGCCTGTTTCTGAGCCGGCGTTTTCAATTCCTTGTTTTTTTTGTCTTGCCAAGTCGGCTATATAATCAGAAAGCTCAATAACCTTGGGGGAGAGGTCTATAACCTCGATGACATAGCCGTCTTCTTTGCGACGATAAGAAATGACTTCGTCTATTGCATCAAAATCATAGAAGTTGGCCGGCAAGGAGTTAGTAAATGAACCTCCATGCTGCAGGACCATCAAAATCGAATGGATATTTTCAATATTCGCTCCGATATGCTCCTGATGGATCTCCACAGTCCGAATGTCTGTCGCATCAGCCAGTTTGGTAGTATCAATTTCGATTAGGAGTAATCGATCAAGAATGGCTTTTCCAAGCGCGGAGCGGGATTCCTGATTGTCGATTTCCCGGAGATAATTTGAGACGATCCGGTTTTGTGTGATACTTGCGCCTGCGAACATTGTAAAAAAAAACAGGAAAGTGAGGCTGAGATAAAAAACCTCCCGTATAACCGGCTCATTAAACATGGAAAAAAAAGGTCTATTGGACATCATACAGACCATATTCGTTGAATATTTTTCTTCCCTTATCCCCCGAAGCGTATTGCATGAAAGCTATTGCTATCTCCGGATATTTTGAAAAAGAAAGAAGTCCCAGCACGAGCTTTTGTTTCCTGGCGTATTTTTCATCAATGGGAAGAACCGTGATCGCGTCCCGGTTCTCTTTCCATGTCGCCGCCGCATACCAGTTTATGACCAGGTCGGCTTCGTTGTTCCGCAGCACCCGCGCCAGATCCTTGGAGTCCGTGGTCAGCATTTTGGCGTTTTGCTCAACCTGATCATAAATGCCTTTCATCTCGAGTATCTTTTTCGTTTCACGCCCGATGCTGCCGCTTTCCGGACTCCCTATCACGACGTAGTAATCCGGGTTGGCCATGCTATCCAGCGTATCCGGAATATTACGTGGATTCCCTCTTCTGGTCATCATGGCGGCTTTATTGTAACCAACATGCACTGTATCTTTTACAATACCTTCTCTTAAACCTGCCTTGATATACGATTCAGATCCTGGAAGATACAAATCACCAATTTTATTGGCTTGAATCGACTTCATCAGATTACCTGATCCGCCCTTGGTGATATATATTTTACATGAATACTTTTTTTCAATTATAGCAGCTATTTCCGACATTGGATCTATCATTGTAATGCCGCAATAGATGAGTAATTCTTTTTTTTGAGCGACAGTATCTTCAGTACAACAAACCAATAGTAAAGAAAGAGGAATGCTCACCAAAAGACAGACAAGCCATTGGATTGTTTTTTTGGAAAGAGCCATACCCAACCTCACTGTTCCTGGAGATAATTGTCTTATGTCAAAGGCGTTGCACACTCCGCTACGACCTTTTCCTCTCGAAAACACAGCGACCAAGAATATCTATAGATCTCAGCTAACAACTCATTGTCTTATTCAGACTGCCGCCCCCCTGCGCGCATGAAAGCTTTTATGCAAAAGTATACTTCATATTTGCCGCCATGGTCCAGGTCCTTTTCAAAACTCAGGCTGAAAAAAGCCTAAGCATTAATCACAATACCGGTATTTCATTTCAAAACAGTCGAAAAACTTTTTGGCGATCTGCTGCACCATGATTTCAGACAACAGATCAATAACTGTTATGGAAACAGATAGAGCAATGGACAAGGAACAACCCCCAGAGGGAACAACCGCAGGAACGTGTTGTAAAACGTCAGAAAGGCGGAGTCCGGCATTCTTCTCTGCCGGAACACATTCCCGCAGAGATATATCCAACACGGGCTACTTCGAAGACAGAAATGTATTGAAGAGAAGACAGAACTGTTCGGGCATAAAAAGAGCCTGCTGCACCATAAAACTGGTTGCAGCAGGCTCAGATTGACATCTGTGCCGCCATGGCGGTTGTACGCCGAAAGCGGGAAGACTATTTCTGTTTTATTGTTGCTGCTTACGCAGCTCCTCAATCATGGCCTTGAGCGGACGCCCGTCCGGAGTGGTGGCCTGCGGATCGTGTTGCAAAACTTCTTCCCAGGTTTCCAGAGCCGCGTTCATGTTGTTCAGATCATGCAGATACACGATGGCTTTGTTGAAGCGGGCGGTACGGTGTTCCGGATTGGCGGCAATGGCCTTGTCGAAACATTCTATGGCCTTTTGCGGATTGTTGTCGCGGCGGTACATGACTCCCAGGTCCGTCCAGACGTCGGCGTTGTTGGAATCCAGTTCCAGCGCGCGCGTATAGGCCCGAATGGCGTCTTTGTGCTGGTTGCTGTCGAAATAGTGATTGCCCAGATGGATCCAGGACCCCAAATCCATCGGCTTATCTTTAACCGTAGCTTCAAGTCTGCGGATCGCGGCTTCGTCTTCTGTGGAAACATTGGCTTGAGGCTGGCCCTGCGGCGGCATGCCCGAGGGCATACGCATCTGTCCTTGAGAGGAAGTGTCCTCCCCCTGCTCCTGGTACAGGGAAAAGCCCACGCCGCCCACGTAGACGCCGAACAAAAACGCCACCACCACAGCCACAATCAACACGCGAGGTGCGACGCCTTCCGGCTGTTTCTGCTTTTTTTTCGTACTCATAGAATTTCTTTTACGTCACTTTTAAGAAGTTTTATCACACATGGCTTCCATGGCCTCAATCACAGCCGCGAAGTCGTCATCTCCCTGCCCCCCGGCCAGTGCCGTACGATACAGCTGAAAAGCCGTACTGGTCATATAGGCCGGAGCGCCCGCGCTGTCCGCAGTCTGTAAAATAAAGCGCAGATCTTTGACAATATTCTTGAGGGTGAATTGTGCGGGCGAATACGAGCCGCTACGAAACATGTTCTCCTTCAAGGCGAACAGCTGGCAACTCATGGGGCCGGATAACAGCGTATCCAGAATGACATCCGTATCGAGACCGCATTGGCGTCCGTGACAAAGGGCTTCGGTAAAGCCCGCCAGCAGCACGCTCAAAAGCATATTGGCGGTCATTTTCATGGCCGAGCCCATACCGATTTCACCGCAATGAACGACTTTTTTGCCCATGGCCATAAATACGGGGCGCAGCGCCTCCACCTGGTCGGCCGGCCCCCCGGCCAGGATGACCAGGTCGCCTGTTTCCGCGGGCTTGCGCGAACCGGATACCGGAGCGTCCAGCAGCTTCAGCCCTTTTTCCTGCAGCCGTTTATCCAGCGTACGCGTATACTCCGGCGACACGGTGCCCATGTTCACCACGGTCAGTCCGTCGTTCTTGGCTTCAACAACGCCCCCAGGTCCAAAAAGGACGCTGTCCACGGCTTCGGGGCCGGTCAGCATCAGCAGCAGGTAGTCCGACTGCGCCGCCAGCTCGCCCGGAGTCGCTGCCGTGGAAGCACCTGCGGCCTTAAGTGCGGCAAGCTTCTCCGGGCTGCGATTGTACATCCTGACTGCGAATCCGGCTTTCAGCAGGTTGGCGGCCATGGGTTCCCCCATGGTGCCGGATCCGATAAAACCAATTTGCAATGTCATAAACCGCTCCTTTGCTGTGCAGTATTTTCGCGTAGGGATTACTTGCGCCAGAACTCGGGAACGAACAAAATAATTACGGTGAAAATCTCAAGCCTTCCCAGCAGCATGCAAAATGTCAGCACCCATTTTCCCAACTGCGGGATATGCGCGTAGTTCTCCGCCGGACCGACCGTTCCCAGTCCGGGGCCGATATTGCCGATACAGGCGGCCACCGAGGCGAAGGAAGTCAATACGTCCAGTCCCAACGCGGCCATGATGAAGGAAGAAAACACGTACAAGGCCAGGTAAAGCACGAAGAACCCCCAGACGCCGGAAATGACTTCCGGAGGTACGGGTTTGCCGCCCAGTTTGACGTACTTTACCGCACGCGGATGCACCAGGCGAATCAGTTCGTGGTAGGCATGACGACAGAGCACCATCATCCGCATGCATTTTATGCCGCCGCCAGTGGACCCCGCCGAGCCGCCCAGAAACATCAGAAAAAACAAAATAGCCTGAGTTAAAAATGGCCAGAGTTCATAATCCGCTGTGGCAAAGCCCGTGGTGGTACAGATGGAAACCACCTGAAAGGACGCATAACGCAGAGACTGCCAGAAGCTCTGGTAATCTCTGCCATAAATGCAGATGGTTACGGCCAGCGTACTCAATCCGACGGCGTACGTATAAAAGCGGAATTCCGGGTCCTTCCACAATACCAGGGGTTTTCCGCGCAAAGCGTAAAAATGCAGTGAAAAATTCGCCCCTGCCAGAAACATGAAAATGGTGATGACCACGTCAATATACGCGCTGTGGTAATAGGCAACCGAGGTGTTTTTGGTGGAAAACCCGCCTGTGGCCATGGTGCCGAACGTATGGCAGATGGAGTCGAAAAAATCCATGCCCCCAAAGCAGAGCAGAATGACTTCCACAACAGTGAACAGCACGTACACTTTCCAGAGGATCAGCGCCGTATCCTTGATACGCGGGCTCAGTTTATCCGGAGTAGGCCCCGGCACTTCGGCCTTGTAGAGCTGCATGCCGCCGACGCCGAGAAACGGCAGAATGGCCAGCGAAAGTACAATGATCCCCATGCCTCCGAGCCAGTGGGTCAGGCTGCGCCACATCAACAGCCCCTTGGGGACGGATTCGATATCCGTCATGACTGAGGCCCCGGTGGTGGTGAAACCGGAAACAGACTCGAAAATGGCGTCCACCAGATGCGGAAAAGTCCCGGCCAGCCAGAACGGCAAAGCGCCTACCACTCCGGCGGCGAACCAGCCCAAAGCCACTATGGCCATCCCTTCGCGATGCTTCATGCCGCCCGGGTCGGGCGTACGGAACACCAGCACAAGCGCCGCGCCCGCCACAACGGTGATGAGCATGGAGATGGCCAGCGGCAAGGCCCCGTCGTCGCCATAATATAAGGAAAACAGCAAAGGGAAAAACATGGTCAAGCCGACGGAACAGATGATCGCGCCGACCACGCGCATGGTGTAACGGAAACGCACTTACAGACTCTCCAGCTTCGCCGCGAGCGCGCTTTCAACACGGGAAAGGTTGTCGGGCGTACTAAATATAATGACACGGTCCTGCGGTTCGATCACGGTATCTCCACTGGGAACGATGACCGCATCGCCGCGGATTACGCATAGAATCAGCGCGCCTTTGGGAAAACTGAGCTGTTTGAGCGGTTTGTGCACGATATCCGAATGTTCCTGGGCTATGGCTTCCAGAGCCTCGGCCTCTTCGCCTTTGATCTGTACGGAGGAAATGATCTTTCCCTGGCGAACGTGGTGCAGAAAACTATTGACCGCGGAAAGCCGCGGACTGACACTGTGTTCGATGCCGATGGCCCGTACGAGAGGCAGGTAACCTGTCTTGTTGATACGGGTGATGGTCATATGGGCGCCCATGTTTTTGGCCAAAAGCGACGAGAGAATGTTGGTCTCTTCATCGCCGGTCAGGGAAACGACCATATCCATGCCGCTGATGTTCTCCTCGCGCAGAAAGTCCTGATCCGTACCGTCGCCCTTGAGCACTATGACTTTGTTCAGCCGTTCTGCCAGATACTGGCAGCGTTTCTCATCGATATCCACCAGGCGCGTATGGTATCCGCGCTGCTCGCACAATCCGGCGAGCCGCAGGCCGATGTTGCCGCCGCCGATGATCATCAGTTCTTTGATGGGCTTGTCCCGCAAACCGAAAGTGGCGCCCAGCTGCCGCAGGTCTTTTTCGACGCAGACGACATAAATCAAGTCTCCGCTCAGAATTTTGTCTTCACCGGTGGGGACGATCAGTTTTTCATCCCGGACGATGCCCGCGATAATGAAATTTTCGAACCCGATGGCACCGCGCAGTTCCATCAACGGAACGCCCACAAAAGCCCCGGTTTCCACGCGGATGCCCAGCATTTTGAGCTTGCCGCCGGCGAATTCGCTGTAATCAACAATGCCGGGCACGTTGATCATCCGGTCGATGGACTTGATGACCTCGACTTCCGGATTGATGACGACGCCGATGTTCAGATATTCCTTGGAAAGGGCATCGCGGTATAGCGTGTATTCTTCATTACGAATCCGGGCCAGTTTCAAGGATTCCGGAGAAAGCACATTGGCGAAAAAACAAGCTATGATGTTGGTTTCGTCACTGTCCGTGACTGCCAGCAGAATGTCGGCTTCTTCGGCGCCTGCTTCCATAAGCACGCGCGGACTGGAGCCGGACCCTTCGATGATCTGCACGTCGATCTGGTCTGTGAGCCGCTGCAATTTTTTCGGATTGCGGTCGATCACCACCACGTTCTTGTTTTCTTCAGCCAAGCGCTGCGCGATGTGAAAACCGACTTCACCGGCCCCGACAATGATGACCTTCAACGTTTCCGTTTTTTTCTTTTCTCGATGAAAGAATCTCATAACCAGCTCAATATACTATACAGTCCTACAAATCCAGTACGCCGTGCCGTTGACCCGCCGCCGGATGTCGCACCCGTTTTCGGGACGTCAGCTTCACCGGCGGAACACAAAAAAACCTCGTTGTGTTTGAGCGAGCAAACAAACCAGGGGCTTATCCAGATCCCCCTTTCAACGAGGCCGCGATACTATGCGACAAAGTGCGAAACCTTTCAAGTATGAAAGTATTCCTGCCCCCCAGTGCCATGAGCGCTCATTTAACTTATCCGGGCATTGTTCTATCACAACCCGCGCAAAAATAATACAGACTCCTCAATCATTATTGCAAAACAACTCATGAAGACGAAAGTCGATATGGCAAATATCCATTGACGGGATCTGAACTCCCCAGGCAAAGTGGCTGTTTCCAGAGCCAAACACGTTTTCAGGAACAGGCGTCATGAAATTTTTTGCTGTTGTCTTTTGCTGTCTCACCCTCTGGGCTGCGCTTGCTACGTCCGCCGTTGCAAGGGCCGGTTCGGAAAATCTTTTTTCCTGCCCGCCTGCTTTGCAGACAAGCGACCAGCAGAATCCTTCCACCCCCATAACCTGCGCCGTCACACTGGACGCACAGATAATACGCAACGGGGACCAGCTCAAATCAGGAACCATGGTACGCTGTCCGCTGAATACCTACATCTGCATTCCGGAAGGCTGTCTCCTGCAATACAACTTCGTCGCGGAACCGGCCGAAAGCACCATCCGCCACAACTGCCCCAAGATGCACCCGGCCTGTCTCTGCGAAAACGTTTGCGGTACGTGTCCCGGAACCTGGCGCCCGGAGTAATTTTTTCCCTCAAAGGAACTTTTTCTTTACAACATACGCGGGCAGCGAATATACTTTCTTTCTTATGAACCAGAATAGCATGTGTGCATCAGAGAGCACCGCAAGCTTGCAGACCGGATGCAAAGTCAATCTGCATCTTGAAATCACGGCCACGCGCGCGGACGGCTACCATGAGCTGGAAACGCTCTTTTATCCGCTTCCGCAACCATCCGACGTCTTGCATGTCGCCCCAGGCGGCCAGGGAACGGCGTTGCAGTTCAGCTGTTCGACAGCCGAACTCGCCACTCCGGGCAACCTTGTTGTAAAAGCCTATGATGCCTTTGCCGCAGCCAGCGGCTACCGGCCGGATCTGACCGTACACCTGGAAAAAAATATTCCCTTCGGCGCCGGACTTGGCGGCGGAAGCGCGGACGCTGCCGCGTTGCTTTCCTATCTGAATGACTGTGCGGGCAGTCAGGCCCTTGACCGGACCACACTGCATACGCTGGCCTCCGGGCTGGGGGCGGATATTCCTTTTTTTCTGCACGGCAAGGCAGCCTGGGCCACTGGAATAGGCGATACATTCAGTGATGAAATCCCCTTTCATGCGGATCTTAGCGGCATGGCCATGGTTCTGGTTTGTCCCGAGGTACAGGTCAATACCGCCTGGGCATACGCCGCCTACGATGAAATGGCTGAAAATATTCATAAGCGCGCATCCAGATTCTTGACATGCCCTACCCAAAAAGAGTATTGCCTCTCCTGTTCTAGTTCACTGCTGTTTTTCAACCGCTTTGAAGCTGTGGTTTTTCCAACTTTTCCCCAACTTCGCTTGATCAAGGAAGAGTTACTGAGATCAGGGGCAATCGGGGCGCTCATGAGTGGGAGTGGATCCAGCATCTTCGGACTATACAAAAATACGGCCTCTGCAGAAGAGGCAGCGGGGAAGTTGACGCTTTCACATCAAAACGTATTTATCCACTATTGTTAGCACTGGGGTGTCGCCAAGTCGGTAAGGCAACGGGTTTTGGTCCCGTCATTCGAGGGTTCGAATCCTTCCACCCCAGCCATTTTTTTTAATGGAACTACCGTTTTTCCGGTACTCCGCAAAGTTTAGAGTCCAACGAACTGACGGAACTAAGGCAATGCATCGCGATTTAAAAATTGTAACGGGTTCATCAAACCCGGAGCTAGCGCAGGCCATTTGCAACCATCTCGGTTGCAGACTGACACCCGCAGTTACGGAAACTTTCAGCGACGGTGAAATTCGCATCGAAATCGGTGCCAATGTACGCGGCGACGACGTTTTTGTCGTGCAGCCCACCTGTGCGCCGGTCAACGACAACCTTCTGCAGCTTTGTCTGATTCTGGACGCTTTGAAGCGAGCCAGCGCCGGACGCGTGACAGCAGTGGTCCCTTATTACGGCTACGCCCGCCAGGACCGCAAAGTCGTGCCCCGCTCTCCTATCAGCGCCAAACTTGTTGCGGATTTTCTGACTGTTGCCGGCATGAGCCGCATGATCACCATTGATCTGCATGCCGGACAAATCCAGGGTTTTTTTGACGTCCCGGTAGACAATCTTTATGCACTTCCAGTTTTTCTGGAATATCTGCGCAAGCTCGATGAGGATTTCATCATCGTTTCGCCGGATGCCGGCGGAACGGAACGCGCCAGAGCCTATGCCAAGCGTTTGGGCGTTGGATTGGCCATCATCGACAAACGGCGGGATGAACCGAACAAAGCTAAAGCCATGAATGTCATCGGAGACGTTGATGGCAAGGTCGGCGTGCTTATCGACGATATGATCGACACCGCAGGGACCATGGTTCAGGCAGCCGAAGCACTGCTCTCTCACGGCGCCAGGGAAGTCATGGCCTGTGCTACCCACCCCGTTCTATCTGGACCGGCTATTCGCAGACTCTGCAATTCGAAATTTTCCCAGATCGTGGTCACCAATACGATACCGCTCGGGGACAAACTCCAGGCCTGCCCCAAACTGAAAGTCATGTCTGTTGCCGGGTTGCTCGCCAAGTCCATCTATAACATTCATACGGATTCCTCGGTGAGCGTGTTGTTTGTTTAGATGATTCGTCGGATTCAAAACACAGCCCTAAAAACATTACCTCCCGCCGGAGCGAGACGCGACAAGGCCGGAGTTTCAGGAAAGGAGATACATAAATGAGTGAAATGCTTTCTTTGACCGTGCGTCAGCGTATGGATGGAGGAAAAGGCCCTAACCGCCGCTACCGTGAGAATGGAAAAGTTCCCTGTGTTTTCTATGATTCCAAGGGAAAAAACATCAAAATTTTGGCGGACGACCTGCCTTTGCGCAAAGTTTACCGCAATGCCGGCTCCACTTCGGTTATTCAGCTGGAGATCGACGAAAACGGTACTGTCGAAAAACTGCCCTGCCTGATCTGGAAGATGCACAATCATCCGTTTAAGAATCAGATCCTGCATGTTGATTTTCTGGGTGTTGATCTCCAGAAGGAAATCAAAATCATTGTTCCTATTGAAATCACCGGCACCCCCAAGGGTGTTAAAATTCAGGGCGGCAAGCTCGAACAGTTCCGCGAACACATCGAAATCATCTGCATGCCGTTGAATATTCCGGACAAGATTACCATTGATGTTACCGAACTCGAGATCAACCACAACATCAATGTTCAGGACCTTGTGCTTCCCGAAGGCGTTTCCAATGCTTCTGATGAGAACTTCGCCGTGGTCGGCGTCCAGGCTCTCTCGGAAGAAGAGGAAAAAGCAGAGGAAGAAGAAGCCGAAGCATAATTTTTTTCCCGGCAATTTTTTTGAAAAATTGCCGGGAAAATTTTTGAAAGGCCTAATCTTCTCTCGCAGAGAATATCGCTGCCATTGGATCACTGAACGATTCCTGAATGTGGCGTGACAGGCCGAGGCTCTTGTCCATAGTATTATGCAATACGCAGGAATTATTACCGGGTTGGGCAACCCGGGGCAACGGTACCACCAAACGCGGCATAATTTCGGTTTCAGTGTTCTTGACGCACTCGCGGCGATGCCGGAAAGCTTTGGCTGGGCGCAAGCTGAAACAGTCAAATCGAGCAAAGATTTCTTTGAACTCTGGAGAATGCGGCATCTGGCTACCTCGCGTGTATGGCTGTTTCTCAAGCCGCTGACGTACATGAACCTGAGTGGCAAGGCGGTGTCCAAGATCCTGCGCTATTACAATCTGGAAGCTGACCAGCTCATTGTTCTGCACGACGAACTTGACCTCCCTCTGGGACGGATGCGTCTCAAATTTGGCGGAGGCTGGGCCGGACACAATGGTGTCGGCTCCATAGTCGAACAGCTGGGCACTCGCGATTTTTACAGGCTCAGACTGGGAATCGGGCGACCGGCCCACGTTGATATCAGCTCGTATGTGTTACATCCGTTTTCATCTGAAGAACGGATGCTGGTGCAAGACATTGTTCCAGCTGCCATAGATGGGCTGTCCCTTTTTGCTGAAAAGGGATTCGAACTTGCCAGGCAGCAGTTAAACTCTTTTACGCCCTGACAATATTCAGTATTTCCATCTTTATCTGCTAAGCATATGGACTATCTCTGGAGCTTTGGGTATATTAATGTGAATATAGCATTTATACCCCTCATCATATCCCCCCAAGGAGTACTGACGTGTTTGGAGTTGAAGAGCTGGTAGTTTACCCCGCCCAAGGCGTTGGTAAGGTAGAGAGAATTGAAAATCAGGAAATCGGGGGCTCAAAAGCTGATTTTTATATTGTTCGTATCCTCAGCAACAATGTAACCCTGATGGTTCCTGTCAATAATGCCAACAACGTTGGCCTGCGGCCTGTCTGCGATGAAAAGAAAGGGCAGGATATCATTGCCTCTCTCAAAGACCGCTCCGACTTTTCCGGCTATTCCGGACAGAACTGGAATCGTCGGTACAGGGAATATTCTGAAAAGCTGAAAAGTGGCGATCTGGCGGATGTTGCCTATGTCCTCAAAGAATTGCTGCTCATTGGCAAAGATAAAGAATTATCTTTCGGTGAACGCCGGTTGCTTGAACAGGCCATGAGCCTCATCACAATAGAGCTGGCTTTTGCTCTGGATAAACAACCGGATGAAATCAAAGATATTATTGAAGATCTTTTTCAGGATGTGTTAAAAGATCCTGAAAAGGACGATGATGAATCGGAATAGCAAAATTTTCTTGCAAAATTAAAAAGTATACGCTATTTGTACATCCTGAAATTTCATTTCAGATTTTGGGGAATTGTTCATAATCCCACTTTTACATAATACCCCGCTGATAGAGCATCAACAAAGAGAACTTATATCTTTTTTCTCTCTTGATATTTTTGTATTATAACTCAATTAATAGTGCGTTTTATCAAATCTAACTCTTATATCTGTACAATTGATGCCAACACTTTCTTGAGCACTTATATTACCAACACATGATCCCTGTTCGATATATCCTTATTAATTAATTTTTTTTCGCTCGTTTATTGCGATACATATTTTACAACGACTTGCATGGAGTGAGGAGATGAATTTATCCGAATTAAAAACTAAAAGCATGTCCGAACTTATGGCCTTGGCCAAAGAATACAATATCGACAATGCCAGCGGCATGCGCAAACAAGAACTGATCTTCGCCCTGTTGCAGGGCTGCGCATCCCAAAACGGCTCCATTTTCGGCGAAGGTGTTCTTGAGGTACTGCCAGACGGCTTTGGTTTTCTGCGTTCTCCGATGTACAGTTACATGCCCGGACCTGACGATATCTACGTCTCCCCTTCTCAGATACGCCGCTTCGGTCTCCGAAAAGGTGACGTGATTTCCGGCCAAATTCGTCCGCCCAAGGAAGGGGAACGCTATTTCGCTCTGCTACGTGTCAACGAAATCGGCTATAACTCTCCAGAAAGCTCCAAGTCACTTGTTCTTTTCGATAACCTTACGCCTATTTATCCCGATAAACACTATTTCATGGAAACGACCTCGGATAATTACTCTTCCAGGGTCATCGATCTGCTTACTCCCATCGGATGCGGGCAACGCGGACTTATCGTCGCGCCTCCTCGTACGGGTAAAACCATGCTCCTGCAGACCATGGCGAATTCCATCAACGCCAACCATCCGGACGTCTATCTGATCGTACTGCTCATTGATGAGCGTCCGGAAGAAGTCACGGACATGGAGCGTACCGTCAAAGCCGAAGTCATCAGCTCCACTTTTGACGAACCGCCGCAACGTCACGTCCAGGTAGTTGAAATGGTTTTGGAAAAAGCCAAGCGGCTGGTTGAACGCAAACGGGATGTCGTTATCCTACTCGACAGCATCACCCGACTGGGCCGCGCTTACAACGCCGTGACGCCTTCGTCCGGTCGCGTGCTCTCCGGCGGTCTCGACGCCAATGCCCTGCAACGCCCCAAGCGCTTTTTCGGCGCAGCGCGTAACATCGAAGAAGGCGGCAGCCTGACGATCATAGCCACCGCTCTGATTGATACGGGTTCCCGTATGGATGAAGTCATCTTTGAGGAATTCAAAGGCACCGGCAACTTAGACATTTATCTGGATCGTCATCTGGCTGAAAAACGCTGCTTCCCCGCCATCGACATCAACCGGTCCGGAACCCGTAAGGAAGAATTGCTCCTGGATAGCGACGTTCTGAACAGAGTCTGGATCCTTCGCAAAGTACTCGCCCCCATGAACACCGTGGACAGCATGGAATTTTTGCTGGACAAAATGAAAGGGACGAAAAACAACGAAGAATTTCTGAATTTCATGAACAAATAATCGTAATTTCCGCCCTATTCTTTCAGGAAAGCCACGCCATTGGCAGCATATCCGGCCAATGGCGCGAGGCCGTCAGGATTTTCTCTCTTCCCTTTTTGATTCACTCTATTTTTTTCCAGTTCTGCATCTCACCGATATGCATGGGAGGTTCTTTGCCCATCCACATCACACGACTTGGCAAAGACGTTTTATCCTTATGATGCGGAAAGAAGGTTATGGAACCTTCCACCGGCTCGGATTCACTGAAACTCGGACCATAGGTCCAAATAAATTTGCCCACGGGCTTCAAAGGTCTTCTGAACTGCAATTTCGGGATTTCGAGAATAAGTTCATCTCCCCAGGGCTTGATCTCAAGCACCAGGTCTTCCATTGACATCTTGTAGGTTCCGAAAAAATCTTTTTTGCTGAAATCCATGGCGCCAATGGCCCGCAGGTTGAGCCTGATTTCATTGCCCTGCTTAAGTATCCCTCCACCGAAATAGATACGACGCTTAGTTTCTTCACTGGGAGGCCCCTGCTGTCCAATAAGTAAAGAATCTCGTTTTACTGGACTTATCAGTTTTTCGACAGGCTGTTGTGGTGCAGTCGCATGCTGCGATACATCATGCAACAGTTCTGGTCGGGCGTCTTGCTTTTGATGTTGCAGTGAATCTTGTGCAGAATGCAGTGTAAGATCGAGCAATTTTTCCATATCCGCAGGTTGGCTTCCCCCCCATTCCGGAAAAAAAATACCAGAACATATGGCAAAAGCTATATGCAACAGCACCGTACAGACGACAGCCCAGACTCTTACCATCTGCGAAGCTCCTCGATTTGTCGTACCTATCTCCTATTAAGATGTTCCTCGGAAAGCCTTAAGTCAACCATCCAGTGGTGTAGAATTTTCATATTTATCAGCTTGATCGGCCTTTCTTTTCTGAAACCGCGGGCATTCTTCTCCTCTTCATGCTCTGTATTTTTCAGGCAAAGACAAACTCTTGCACTATAGGTAGCACTTTTTATATTATAGTGTTACTTGGCACAGTGTAGCACGTTTTGAAAAAACGTATTACTCATTAGTACGCGATAGTAACACGGAAACAAAATACGTACTACGCATAGCTACTCAATAAAAAAGTCCTGCAAAGTAAGACTTTCATATTGATTTTCCGTTGACTTGCTTATTAAAGCGGGTTTATTATGAACCAATTGCTAAACATTTAGTGTTCGAATGGGAAGAACCACGCCGTCCGCAATACGGGCAAGGAGGTATGCGTAAACAACTTTTCGCATCTGCTTGGATGTATAAGCGTGTTTTCATTCTTGGTCCGCAATTGTGAAAACACAATGGCTACTATCAAGACCAACAATCGAGGATGGAGGTATTTATGAAGATTTCCGTAGGTCTCGCTAAGGATAATGCGGAAAAAAGGCTGTTACAACGAGGAGTTACCCGCCGTGATTTCATGAAGTACTGCACGGTGGTCGCTGCTGCGTTGGGTATGGGCCCCGCTTTTGCGCCCAAAGTGGCGGAAGCGCTCACCTCCAAGAAACGCCCCAGCGTTGTCTACCTGCACTTTGCCGAGTGCACGGGCTGCTCCGAGGCGGTTCTCAGGACAGTGGACCCCTACATTGACGCTTTGATTCTTGACACCATTTCCTTGGACTACCACGAGACCCTGATGGCCGGTGCCGGGCATGCTGTCGAAGAAGCCCTGGAAGAAGCCATCAAGCACGACTTTGTCTGTGTGTGCGAAGGTGGTATCCCGACCATCGAGAACGGTGCCTGGGGCAAAGTCGCTGGTAAGAGCATGCTTTCGATCGCCCAGGAAATCGTCCCCAAGGCCAAAGCGCTCATCAACATCGGCACCTGCGCTTCTTATGGTGGCGTTCAGGCTGCCAAGCCCAATCCTTCGCAGGCCAAAGGTGTCAACGACGCGCTGGGCATCACGAGCGGCATCAACCTCCCTGGTTGCCCGACCAACCCGATCAATTTTGTTGGCACAGTGGTTCACTACCTGACCAAAGGCGTGCCTGAACTCGACGACAAAAACCGTCCTGTGCTGTTCTACGGCGAAGCTGTCCATGACAATTGCCCCCGCCTGAAGCATTTTGAGGCCGGCGAATTCGCCCCCTCCTTCGGTTCGGAAGAGGCTGCCAAAGGCTGGTGCCTCTATGAACTCGGATGCAAGGGTCCCAATACCTTCAATAACTGTCCGAAGGTTCTGTTCAACCAGATCAACTGGCCTGTCGAAGCCGGCCACCCCTGCATCGGCTGTAGCGAGCCTGATTTCTGGGATGCAATGAGCCCGTTTTACGAGTCCTAGAATCGGTACCATTCAGGCTGAACAGATCGCATAACCAAAGTTAACAGCTACGCCTAAGGAGGAAACCATAATGGCAGCGCCTCACAGCGATTACTCAGGTCAGATCGTCGTTGATCCGATTACCCGGATTGAGGGCCATCTGCGCATTGAAGTCGAAGTGGAGAAAGGCAAGGTTAAAAACGCATGGAGCAGCTCCCAGCTTTTCCGTGGTCTTGAACTGATCCTTAAGGGTCGTGACCCGCGCGACGCGCAGCACTTCACGCAGCGCGCCTGCGGTGTTTGCACATACGTGCACGCCCTCGCCTCTACCCGCGCCGTTGACAACGCCGTCAACGTCAAAATTCCTAAGAACGCCATCCTGCAGCGCAATCTCTGCATGGCGGCGCAGTATATGCACGACCACATTGTCCATTTCTATCATCTTAATGCTCTGGACTATGTTGATGTCGTCAGCGCACTGAAAGCAGATCCTAAAAAAGCTGCTAAAATCGCAAACAGCATTTCTCCCCGGCCCACCAAAGCTGAGGATCTCAAAGCTGTTCAGACCAAACTGAAATCCTTCGTCGATTCCGGTCAGCTCGGCATTTTCACCAATGCTTACTTCCTGACCGACCACGACGCTTATGTGATGCCGCCCGAAGTCAACCTCATCGCCACCGCCCACTACCTGGAAGCCCTGCACCTGCAGGTCAAGGCTGCCCGGGCCATGGCCATGATCGGTGGTAAGAACCCCCACACCCAGTTCACGGTTGTCGGCGGCGTTACCAACTACGAATTCCTCGATCCCAAACGGCTCGCCGAATTCACCGCTCTGTACAAAGAGATCAAGACCTTTATTGATCAGGTGTACATCCCGGACCTGCTTGCTGTTGCCGGCTTCTACAAAGACTGGTTCAGCATCGGCGGCACCACCAACTTCATGGCTTTCGGCGAATTCCCCACGGACGAATACGACCTCAACAGCCGCTTCCTGCCGCAGGGCGTTATCTACGACCGCGACATCAGCAAAGTTGAAGACATGGATCCCAAGGTCATCACCGAATCCATCAAGCACAGCTGGTACAAAGGCGATTCCGACCTGCATCCTTACGAGGGTGTCACCGAGCCCAAGTACACCAGCCTGGAAGACAAAGACCGCTACTCCTGGATGAAGGCTCCCCGTTACAAAGGCAAATCCACGGAAGTCGGCCCCCTGGCCCACTGCCTCGTGGCTTACGCCCGCGGCGTCAAGCCTTTCAAGGATGCCGTTGACGGCGTGCTCAAGCACTTCGGCGCCGGTCCTGAAGTTCTGTTCTCCACTCTGGGCCGTACCGCTGCCCGCGGTATCGAAACCCTGGTTATCGCCAACCAGACCCAGACCTGGCTGGACGAACTCACCGAAAACATCAAGAAGGGCGACAAGACCCTGTACACCGAATGGGAAATGCCTGATGAAGCACAGGGCGTCGGTTTTGTTGACGCTCCTCGCGGCAGCCTGAGCCACTGGATTGTGATCAAAGACAAAAAGATCGAAAACTTCCAGCTCGTTGTTCCCTCCACCTGGAACCTGGGTCCCCGCTGTAACAAAGACCTGCTGTCCCCGGTTGAGGAAGCCCTGGTCGGCTCCCCCATCGCTGATCCCAAGCGTCCTGTCGAAATCCTGCGTACTGTGCACTCCTATGATCCGTGCATCGCCTGCGGCGTTCACGTCATTGATCCTGAAACCAACCAGGTGCACAAGTTCAGGGTTCGCTAGGATTACGGTCAACAACATTCACCAATCTACAGGGACCCGGACTTGCACCGGGTCCCTGTTTTTTTTATACTTACACTATGGAATCAAACGAAAATAAGATACTTGTCCTTGGCGTGGGTAACATCCTCTATACGGATGAAGGCGTAGGCGTACGTGTTGTCGAACGCCTGATGCAGCAATACTCCTTTTCGGAGAATGTAACCCTCATGGATGGCGGGACTTTGGGCTCACGGCTCATGGATCCGCTGCTCAACTGCACACATGTCATCGTGGTGGATGCCGTTCTTGGCGGCGACGAGCCCGGCAGCATCTACCGGCTCACAGGCGAGGATCTCAGAAAAAGCCTGGCTTTCAAGAACTCCATGCACCAGACCGATCTCGTCGATACGCTGATCATGTGCGACCTGGTCGGCAACCGGCCAGAGGCCGTGGTCATCGGCATTGAGCCTGAAGACTATTCCAGCTTGTGTCCCGAGCTTTCCGCAACCACTCTGGCCCGTATGGACCAGGCCATGGAAATCGTTCTCTCTGAAATCGAGGCTCTCGGGGGCACGCATAAACCAGCCTCCAAAGACGCCACAGTAAAGGAGTAATGCTATGTGTCTGGCAATTCCGGCGAAAATCGTCGAAATCGATAATGGAATGGCCACATGTAATGTTGGTGAAAGCGATACCCAGATCAAAGTTTCTTTGATGCTCCTGGAAGGCCAGGTTACCTACGGCGATTTCATCATCGTCCACGCTGGATTTGCGCTGCGAAAACTTGACCCGAAGGAGGCGGAAGAAACGCTGACCATTCTACGGGACATGCTCAAAGCCCAGGGAGAAGTCGCCAATTTCTGACCGGCTTCTTTGCCGACCGCCGCACGCAGTACTTTTTTTCATAGCAGACATGCGGCGCAGGGCTCTGTCCTGCGCCGTCTTATTTATAAGGCCGCCCTTCAACAATTTTTTATATCGAGTAAACTGTCATGCAATCCCAAACACAATCTTCGGACTCTTGCCTGAACGCCAAACTGGCTCAGCGTATGTTGCACACTCAGAAATCCTTTATACGCGAAATTCTGAAAGTCACGGAGAACCCGGCCATTATTTCCTTTGCCGGCGGTCTGCCCAACCCCGAACTTTTCCCGACGCAAGGCATGCAGGAAGCTGCCAACGCGGTTTTAGCCGAAAACGGCAGCAGTGCACTCCAGTACGCCACCACAGAAGGCTATCCGCCGTTGCGCGAGTTCATTGCCGAACGCTATCGCACCCATAAGGGCATCACTGTTTCGCCTGATGAAATCGTCATCACCAGCGGCTCGCAGCAGTCTCTGGACCTGGCTTCCAAAGTCCTCCTGGACAAAGGCGATACGGTACTTATCGAACGCCCCGGATACCTGGGAGCAATCCAGACCTTTTCTTTGTTTGAAGTCCTTTTTCAGACTGTCGAACTGCTTGAAGACGGTCCGGATCTGGAACAGCTGGATCAACAGCTTCGCACCCCAGGCTTGAAACTGTTTTACGGCGTTCCCAACTTTCAAAATCCTACCGGCCTGAGCTACTGTCTGGATAAACGCAAGGCCGTCGCAAAAATGCTCGAAGAGCGCGATATCCTGTTCCTTGAAGATGACGCATACGGGGAACTGCGCTACCAGGGCGACCCGTTGCCGCCGCTTTCGCGTGCGCTGCTCGAACGCAACGGCCTGCTGCTAGGATCCTTTTCCAAGATCGCTGCTCCCGGGTTGCGTCTGGGCTGGATAATGGGCGACCGCGCATTTATCCGCCAGATCGTTACCGCCAAACAGGGGACGGATCTGCACACCAGTATCCTGACGCAGCGCATTCTGCACCGCTTCCTTCTGGACAATGACCTGGATGCCCATATCCAGACCATTCGCCAGCGTTACGGACAACAGTGCGAACACATGCTGCGCTGCATCGGCGAACACTTCCCGCCGCAAGTACAGGTGACGCGTCCGGCCGGTGGAATGTTTTTGTGGTGCACCATGCCTCAAGGGTATTCGGCTCTCGAACTTTTTGATAAAGCCATAGAAAAGAACGTCGCATTCGTGCCGGGTACACCTTTTTATACGGATGGCTGTGGCCAGCAATCATTCCGGCTGAATTTTTCCAATGCAGACGAAGAAACCATCTCACAAGGCATTGCCCGCCTGGGCGCCAGCCTTGCAGAATTTTGCAACAGTTAAGCCGAAGCCGTGCGCTTCCTGGGGGTTTGCATGATGCGTTTGAAACCTTGTCTTGCCGCTTTGCTTTTCATGATTGGCTTTTTTTTGACCGCCGCCAATCCCCCGGCAGCAAACGCCCAAACCGAACAGGATCGATACTCCGTACAGTTCCGGCTGCCTTTGGATAAAAACGAGGTCTGGAATTTCGTGGAAATGATTTCAGGCCTCGGCTACCCCAGCTACATGTATACGGAAGAATCCGGCGGCACCACTTACTACTACGCGCAGATGGGCAGTTACGCCTCTATTGTAGACGCCATCGACGCAGCAAGCGCCCTGAACAAAAAAGTCAGCATCGAATACGATGTCGTACACACCAACACCAATTCCATCGTCAAGCTGGGGACGGAAGCGAACAAAAAACAGGAAGCTAAAGTCATCCCGCCCAAAAAGCCCGAGACTCAGACCACGGAATCCTCCGGCAACCAGGAGGAATACGACGAACCCGTGATTGCTGCCCCCAGCGTTGCAAATGTCTCCGCACCTCAGGCGCCAGAACCACCCAAAGCCCCGGAAAAACCCGCGACGCCGGCCATGACCGCGGCATCACCCGCATCTGATACCGCTCCCGCCGCAGCGCAGGAAAAAGAAGTGGAAAAAGTTTACCTGCTGCAGATTTTTTCCTTTCAGATGCTCAATAATGCCGTACAAACCGCCAAAAATTATAAGAATAAAGGCTACACCCCGCTGATCATCAAACTCTACGATTCGCAGGACAAGGAATGGTTCATCGTGAGTGTGGGCTATGCGAAGTCCCAGGCCCAGGCATCCAAACTCGCTGATAGTTTTGCGAAAAAAGAAGGCAAACGCCCGACATTGAACAACGTTGATGCCGATTTTCTGAAAACACGATCTGTCCCTTATGAGTAATCGCTCTACAATCAATAAGGTGCATGTATAATTTTCAATAGAGGACACCGTTTTTCCGGCCCGTGGTACAGCAAGCGGGCACTGTTAAACCATACAATGCCAACGATCTGATGATCTGAAAGCCCAATTGAGAATGGAAGAATCAACCGACTGACACTCTTCAACTTCGGGGCCATGCGCATGCGCGTCTATAGCAAAACAGTTGCGGTCGTTTTCATTGTACTTGCTTGTTACGGTCTGGCGTTGGGACAAGAGCCCTCTTCCGACGTTCCTCAACTTATTCGGGAGCTGCAGGCCGCGGATTGGAGCGTGCGTAAATCCGCTGCGGAAAGCCTGAGCGCACTGGGCCCGGCGGCTCTGGATGCGGCGCGTCAGCTGGCAGATACGCTGGCCAATGACCCGGATCCGCTCGTTCGTACGGCTGCGGCCATAGCCTTGGGAGATATCGCCGCGCCGCCGGACATCGCCCTCGAACCTCTCCGTAACGGCCTCTATGACGATACGCCGGAAGTCCGTACGGAAAGCGCCGCCAGCCTGCAGCTGCTTGGTCCCGCAGCAGCCAGCGCCCTTCCCCAGCTGCGCAGCCTCATGGAAGATCCCATTCCTGACGTACGCATAGCCACTGCCTACGCCATCACCGCCATTGGCCCCAAGGATAAACACAGCCTGCAAATCCTTTCCCAGTCCCTGAAAGACAGCAGCCCGAGCGTCCGCCAGGCCGTGGTGCTGGCTCTGGGAGATCTGGGCGCGGATGCCGAACCGGCCTTGCCGGCTCTGCTCCATCTGCTGCAGGACCAAAATTCGTTCGTACGGCTCGCCGTGGCCCAGACTCTGAAAAAAATAGGACCTGCCGGATTTGAGGCCTTGTTCCACATCCTTAAGACCGGTTCCGAGTCCGACCAGGAAAATGCTGCATACGCGCTGCGTATTATTGGGCCGGAAGCGGTAAACCTGCTGCTCGCGCGTTTGCACTCCGATGACGAAAGCGTCAAGGAAAATGCCATCTACGCCGTCGGCTGGGCCGGCCCCTCCGCCGGAGAGGCTGTGCCGCAACTCATCGAACTGCTTTCAGACCCGAACATCGAAATCAACAACGCCGCAACCATCTCGCTCGGACGCATCGGCGCCGCCGCGGTTCCTGAGCTGATGCAGGCGCTCAAAAGCAACAGTTCCATCACCCGACTTTACGCCACCTATGCGCTTGGCAGAATCGGCATACCAGCCATCCCTGCGCTGACCAAGGCACTGCAGGACATCAATCCGGACATCCGCCAGAAAGCCGCGCAAGCGCTCGGCTCCTGCGGCGCTGCCGCCGCCCCGGCGGTGAATGCCCTCATCGAGCTGATGTCCGACCAGGACCCGGCCGTACGCAGTGAAGCCGCTGACGCACTTGGTGAAATCGGCGTTGCCGCCAGGGATGCGGTTCCTGAGCTGAAAAAAGCGCTTAGCGACCAGGACCAGACCGTACGCACCATGGCAGCCTACTCGTTGGGAAAAATCGGCGAACGCGGCATCCAGTCGCTGCGCGACTCCTTAAATAGTCCGGAAGCGCAGATCCGCGCCATTGCCGCCACCGCCCTCGGCATGATCGGCCCTGACGCCGGAGATGCTGTTGCAGATCTCGAAAAAGTCCTGGTTGATACGGATCCTCAGGTGCGCAAAAACGCGCTTCTGGCCCTGGGCTATATCGGCCCCAAAGCTGCCCCAGCTTTTACGAGTTTGCGCGAGACCTTTATTCGTGCGCACGACATGGACGAGCGAGTGAATGCGGGCTACGCGCTAGCGGAAATCGGCGGCCAGGGCTGGGAGTTCATTATTTCGCAGCTGCAACATCAGGAAAAAAGCAACAAACTCGCCGCCATTCACGCGCTTGCCATGCTGGATGAAGATGGAGATAAGGCTGTGGGCGCCTTACAGGATGTGTTGAAAAACGATACGTCCGTGGAAGTCCGGAATGAAGCGGCCGCCGCACTTGGCAAAATCGGCAGAGCAGCCGAACCCGCGCTTCCTGATTTGAAAAAAGCTTTGAGCAATGAAAAGCAACGCCGGGCAGCCAAACAGGCCATAGATGCAATCACCATGGACATTCAGCGGACTAAACAAGAAGAACAAACATCGGACAAGCCCTCGGAAGAGTAGCCGCAAAAAAACTATTCCGAATCGTCTTCCGCTTCCTGGTTGCGATGTTCGCCCAGTAAAGAAAATACGACCCAGCAGAGCAGGATGATCCAATCCAGGACCAGCCTGACGAAATCCACTTTCATATGCACGCCGGCCGCTTGTGGTTCAGGAGTAGTGAATAGAAAACTAAAGCCCAAAGGCAGTTCCGTACTCCCGGTCTTTCCGACAGTAAACACTACCCATGGGGGGAAAAGCGTGCTGACAAACAGCAGTGTGACCCCCAAAAAAAGGATCATTTTTGCGCGGAATGTCGAAAACATGGACGGACTTTAGCCGGATACGAAGTAATATTCAATGGGCTAAATGTGTAGTGGACTCAATAGTTGCTTTTGCTACCCGCCGGAAAGCTTTACCGAATATCCGAGTCTTTCCAATTCCGCTTTAAGAGCCTGGCGGTGATCACCCTGTATTTCAATGATCCCGTCTTTGACGGTGCCGCCGCTGCCGCATTTTTGCTTCAGCTTTTTTGCCAGATCCGCCAGTCCGACAGGGGCCAGGGGCACGCCGGAAACCAGCGAAACCCCCTTCCCTTTGCGTCCTTTGGTCTGCCTCGAAATATACACAGTGCCGTTCTTGCCCGCCGGAGCCTGCTTTTTGCCGCACGTACAGGCGCCGACAGCTTCTCCGCAGCCAGGGCAAATGCGCCCTTTATCGGTGGAGTACACCGACACCACATCTTGTCTGGAATCTTTTTGCATAGGATTAACTGAAAAAATTACACATTCTCTGATTGTTAACACACCGTGCGATCTGATTATTTGCTGAAAATATAATTGAACTGAGAGGAAAAACGCCCTGCGCGCGTCATCTCGGACTGGTCCTTTTTGAGCAGATGCATACCCGCAGCCGCGAACAAATCCATGGCGTACGCAATCTGTCCCTCATCGCCGGAATCCAGCTCCACCAGGACACTTTTCAAGCGAGGATCCTTAAACGTTTTTCGGGCTCCGTCAAGAATCTGCAGCTCGATCCCATCCACGTCTATTTTGATATGATTGGGAAAATCAATTTGCGGCGACCGTGTCAGACCATCTATGCTATAGGTTCCGATCCCCTGACTGAACGATACGGGAAAACAGACAGAGCGGATATGCAGATCAGCATCCATTTCTTCCATACAGGACAATGACAAAGCATTTCCGGCTTCAGTAGAACTCATCAGCAGATGGCCGAGATACTCTTCTTTATCAAGACCGCAGCAATAAGCCATTAAGAACGTATTAAGATCGTTAAGCTCAATATTACGATTGAGCAGATAAAAATTAGAAGATGCAGGCTCGAAGGCAAAGGTTTTTATCTTTCTTTTTGCTGCATATAACGAGTAGAGGCCAATATTGGCCCCAATATCCCAAAAAACATCTGATGGATCAAATTTATCAATCCAACACAATGTTTCTGGTTCTTTCTTATGATATGTATTTATCCGCCAGGCAACTTTTGTGGATGGAGAATGGAATTTTATTACTCCGTATTTCGTTTCCACATTGAGTATGGGTGATATTTTACTATAAAGTGAAGATAGAGCAAGGTTACGTTGCTGCACAGGCAAAACATAGAAAGGTGAATACATCGCCCTGACAATGGAACAGTATCCATTGAGAACTGCCCCAAAAAGCCCCATAACAGTTCCTATTTAGTAATAAATACTTTTATAAACAGCCTCTATAATATACTTTTTGTTTAATAACAAACGGAAACAATATTGTCAAAACAATATTAGATTTTTATATTTGTCAAAATTCAATAAAAGAAAGGCCTATTCACTCAGATATCCCAAACCAAAACAAGTAGCCCTTGACAAATACAACAAAAAAAAACGATTTATTTCCTGGCACTGATCTTTTTTTGCTCACAAACTCACGTTTTCACGTCCTGTACACTACCGAACAAACGGAACCATGGCAGTCCTTTTTTCTTTTTTCCCTGACAAATTGTCCCTTTTATTCTGGGCTGGAGCGCTTGTATGCGCTGCAGTTTGCGGCATCCGTTTCAACAACATGCTCGATGGCACGTGTTATCCACTGCAACTCTGGCTCTTTTGGACTCTCGGCTTTCTTTTTTTTCTTGCCGGAGCAATCCTGCCCTGGAGAAAAATACGTTTCTGCATCCGATATTTTCTTTTTCTGATCTTCAGCATGGAATTAGTATTGCAGGTTCTGGCGTTATTCGGGCTGTTGCCGCATTTGAATATTGCGCATCATACCCCGTACGCACGGATATACAACAGTGAGGAAGGCCACGGTAACGACATGATGAACCGTTACGGCTGGCATTATTCCGAATTTCGTTTTCGAAAAGATGCACAACGAGTGGCGATTATAGGGGATAGTTTTGTAGACGCGCTGCAAATATCCAAACAGGAGCATATGGGAACCCGGCTGCAACAGCTTCTTGAAAACAGTTGTCCGGGTAAATACGATATCATTGCCACGGGCTACTCAGGAAAAGGACCGCAGCATTATCTGGAAATCCTCAGATACGATAAAGAATATTTTGACATTGACACGGCGATTACTGTTCACTTTTCCGGCAATGACTTTCGCAATGCCAGCAAAGGACTCGAACAATACAACAGCAACACAACCGGCCACTATTTCGCCTATGAACTTGCCCCGGACGGAAATATTTTTCTGAGTGCCAAAGACAAGGACAATGCCCGCAGGTTCCGACATTTTCTGGAGGCAAACCATAAGCCCCTTTCTTTTTACCGCCTGGTCAATATGGCGGAAAGCCATCTGCTGTTGCACCGGGTCCTGACAAGAATTAGCAAGAGCGTTTCCCTCCGAAATTCCAAACAACCTCCTGCCGTCAAAGGAACTCTTTCACAGCAGGACGCTATGCAGCATATTCATGACCGCGTCTATGACGACGACAGCGCGACCGGATTCATTTTCCGCGAACCGCGCCCCCCTGAAGTCCGGGACGCCCTGGAAATCTGCACAAAGCTGTATGAACAAATGTCCGCTTACTGCAAAGCCCATAATATCCGCCTGATCGTAGTCATTGTCCCCAACCTGAACACCCCGTGGTATGACTTCGTCTACCGTTACGGCTGGCGCACGTCTTTTCCTGGGGTAAACATGACGGCGGTGCAGACGGACTTGTCCCAGGCTCTGTTGCGCCAGGGCATAGCCGTAAAGGACTTCATGCCTAGTTTTCAGGACCTGGTGAACACTCGAGGCAAAGAAGGAGTGCAAACACTACGAAGTCTCTTTTTTCGGGGAGGTACGGGCCATTTCACTCCCCTCGGGCATACGTTTTGCGCCACTGTTCTATATGATTCGTTTTTCAAGGCCGATTGCGAAAAAAACACCGGAACGTCCCCCTGATTTATTCTCCAACTTCCTGATATGACAACCAACGCGAACGGGTGCTTCAATCTCTTGCAAGCCGGTGAGGATCTCCCGCCTTCCGCCTGACGGTATGCCTGCTCCGGCAACGCATGCTCCAAGCCACACGATGGTTTTAAATCTTCCACTTGCTGCATAAGTGCATGTCGTGTAAGTTTTTTTACATTGTTGTGCGCTGCTGGGTGCTTTTTCGCCGGTGAGCGTTATTTTTCATGACCCTCAATACCGTTCAGAGATTCGCTTGCAAAACACTTTGCCCTGGGAAAGCTGCGTATGGCCGGCCGAGCGCCTCAACGAGGCTATGGAGCTTCTGGCCAGAAAAAGCCGGCTGACGTCGACTCCTGTCGAACTGCCTCCGGCGCCTGACGCGCTGCAACAGTCGAACTCCGCAATCCACGCCAAGTGGATTCAGTTTCTCGCCACCAGATTGCAAATCGAATCCGAAGAAGTTGAAACAACTTATGCCGACCTCGAAGCCATGCTGGACGCCTGTGCGCCAGCCTTATTGCGCGTCCGGCCGGGCAACGGCAACAGCACGCCGGGCTATCTCCTTGTTCTGCGCTCGGGCCGGGGCCGTATGCGCCTGCTCTGCCAAAACAGGCGTACGCGGGTTGTCCCCCGCGAGCAGGTCCGCCTGGCTCTTTGCGGCCATCTGGAAGATGCCGTTGCAGAGCCCATCAATAAATTATTCGAACGTGCGGCTATTGAAAACGAAAGACGCGAGCATGCCCAGCGAGCGATCATGCGCGAACAACTTGGAGCCATCCCCATAGAAGGCTGCTGGCTGCTCCGGCTCTCCCCGGCCAGCAATTTTCTGGGGCAGATGCGCAGACAGAAGCTGCACTGGAGGCTCGGGACATTTTTCCTGGCCCATATTCTGGCGCTCAGTCTGTTTTTCTTTTCCTGGTGGATCATCGGCCAGGGCGCTCTGCAGGGCTATTTCGAACGTTCGTGGCTCACGGCCTGGGCCTTGCTGCTGGTCAGCATCATTCCCTTCCAGCTGCTGGAACTCTGGTCGCAGAGCCAGCTTTCCACCGGCTCCGGCCTGCTCCTCAAACTCCGGCTGATTTTCGGCACTCTCCAGCTGGATCCGGAATCCATACGCAGCCAGGGCGCAGGCCAGTTCCTGAGCCGGGTCATGGAATCCGAAGCCTTTGAACAGTTGCTGCTGCAAGGCGGTTTCTCCGCTCTTGTGGCGATCTTCGAGCTGTTGAGCGCTGTCGTCATCCTGGCCCATGGCGCCGGTGGGCTCGTGCACGGGCTGATTCTCGTGGTCTGGATGCTGATTATTTTTCTCTTTTGTTGGAATTATTACCGCAAAAGCCGCTCATGGGTGGCCAGCTACCGCGAAATGACCAACGGAATCGTTGAGCAGATGGTCGGCAACCGGACGCGCCTGGCGCAAAGAGAGCCGGATAAATGGCACGAGGAGGAAGACCGTCAGCTGCATCGTTATCTGACTCTTTCGGAACAGCTCGACCGGGCCGGCATCAGCCTGCAGGCATTCAGCTCGCGCGGCTGGCTGCTGCTGGGTCTTGCGGGCATGGCCTACGCATTTGTGTTCACGCCACAGGACAATACTGCGCTGGCCATCAGTCTGGGCGGCGTTCTGCTTGCCTCGCAATCTCTCTCCACCTTTGTCATGGGCGTGCTCAGTATTGTTCAGGTGCGCATTGCCTGGGAGCAGATCTCGCCGATGTTCCGGGTCAAAGCGGAGGAACTCAATAGCGAAGCAGCCTCGTTCTCGCTGACTTTTTCCTCCGAGCAGCAGGACGCGTCAGGAAACGGCAGTCCGGACCCGCTGCTACTTTCGCGCGACCTTATTTTTCGTTATAGGGACTACGGACACCCGGTGCTCAACGGCTGCGATCTGAAAATTTTCGACCGGGACCGTGTCCTTCTGGAAGGACCGTCAGGCGGCGGCAAGACTACTCTTGCCAGTCTGGTGGCCGGATTGCGCAAGCCTCTTTCCGGGCTGCATTTGCTGCGCGGATTTGATATGCAGACCCTGGGCACGGAAACCTGGCGCAGCCGGGTGGTTTCGGCGCCGCAGTTTCATGAGAACCATGTTTTTACCGAAACATTTTCGTTCAACCTGTTGATGGGACGCTGCTGGCCTCCGCGTGACGAAGATCTTGAAGAGGCAGAGACCATCTGCAGGGAACTGGGACTTGGCGAATTGCTGGAGCGGATGCCTGCAGGTTTTCAACAGATTGTGGGAGAAAGCGGCTGGCAGCTTTCCCATGGCGAACGCAGCAGATTATACATAGCCCGTGCGCTGCTGCAGCACACGGACCTGATCATACTGGATGAGAGTTTTGCCGCTCTGGACCCGGCCAACATGCGACTGGCGCTCGAATGCGTATTTAAACGGGCTCCCGCGCTGCTGGTCATAGCCCATCCGTAAGCTCTCTGAAAGACTGAAAAAGGACGATTTGAAAGGCGGTGCCGATGCTTGACAGAGCTTTGTACTACTTCACGATAATTGCCTGGATCGTTTTCGGCGTCTGGATATGCTATATCTTTTGGCGTCAGACCCGATTCCGCGGTTTCTGGACTGCCATCAAGAACCTGCTCCGTATGCGCCGTTTGCTGGTCTACCTGGCAATGCTGCTGCTGATCACGGTGGTCAATGCCGCAACAGTTTTCATCTATCCCCAATACGTGGGCGTGGTAGTCTCTATGCTCTCGCGGGGAGGTATCCGGCCGGAACCTCTGCCTGGCGGACTCAACTGGATCGTACCCGTTGTTGAAACGGTCGTTCCCTATCCCATTTCCATACAGACCTACACCATGACCTGGAGGCCTGCGGACGGCAACCATCAGGGCGACGACTCCATCCGCTGCCGTACGACCGATGGTCAGGAAGTTATCATCGACTGCTCCTTCATGTTCGCCGTCAATCCGGACAGAGTAGTCAAACTGCATATCGACTGGCAGAACCGCTATATTGAAGACCTTGTCCGGCCCATGGTTCGCGGTGTCATCCGCGACTATGTCGCCAAATACACCGTGGACGAAGTCAACAGCAGCTCGCGAAGGATCATGGGGCTCGAACTTTCGGGCCAGCTGCGCCGGATCTCCAATAAAGTGGGCCTGCTGATGAAAAATTTCATCCTGCGCAATATTACCTTTTCCGAGGATTATTCGCACGCGGTGGAATTGAAGCAGGTGGCTCTCGAAAAGCAAACCCAGCGACAACATGAAGCCCGGCAGGTAATGAACCTGGCGGAAGGTAACAGCCGCCATATTCGCATCCTTGCCCAGGCAAAGGCAGATGCCATCAGATACAAGGCCGAGGCTCGTGCCCAGGCAACAATCATCAAAGCACAGGCCAGACAAAAAGCCTTGCAGCTCATTTCAAACGCTTTGCAGACCAACAAAGACCTTCTGACTTTCCAGTATATCGACAGCCTGTCGCAGGAGCTGAATGTCATGCTGCTGCCGGACAAGACCTCAGTGATTCTGCCGTTGCCTAAGAACGATACCAACCAGTCGCCATACGGCGCGCTATCCGGTCAAAAAAATGCATCCGACGTTATTAAAAGCCCGGACAACAATACGGCGGGGGGCGAAAACGCCCAACCCGGACTGGATGCCTTGAAGCAGGCCCTGCCCGATTCGTCAACTGGGCTGAAGCTCCCTTACGAGGCCGCGCCGGGAGTGGCACAGATACCCTCCTCCGAACAAACGAGATAGCATCATGATTGAAGAATTCCTCCAAATATTTGTCATCGCCTCCTGGATTCTTTTTATCCTGTTGCTGGTACGCGCTTTTTTCCGTGTGCTGCGGCGTGAAGGTATCCTTTCCGCCATCAAAAAAACCTTTTCCATCAAGCGCTGGGGCATTCATCTTATTTTTCTTCTGTTTGTCACGACGCTGCACTTCAGTCTGGTATTCATACCTCCGCAATACACTGGTGTCGTCATCTCCATGCTCGACAAAGGGGGCATTCGCAAAAAGCCGCTACTCGGCGGCCTGCATCTCATAGCCCCCCTGCTGCAGCGCGTGGAAGTCTATCCGCTCTACTGGCAAACCTACACCATTGTCAGTAATCCGCTGGAAGGACAGCAGAAAGGCGACGATTCCATCACCGCGCGTACGTCGGATGGTCAGGAAGTGGTTATCAACTGTTCCGTCCTTTACCGCATTGCACCCGATAAAGTGGTAAACCTGCACATCAACTGGCAGCACCGCTATGTTGAAGAAATGGTCCGGCCCATCATCCGCGGCACTGTCCGGCTTGTGGTTTCAAAATTTTCGGTTTCGGAGATTAACAGCCACAGCAGGCGGCATGCAGAAAAAGAACTCAGCGAACACCTGAAAGTTATCTTCAGCTACAATTCTTTGATTCTGGAAGCTTTTCTGCTCCGGGACATCACATTTTCGTCCTTGTATGCCCAGGCAGTGGAACAAAAGCAGGTAGCCGAACAGGGCACGACCCGTACGGAACATGAGGCACGGCAAATCGCCAATTACGCCAAGGGAGTAGCGGAAAAAACCCGGATTGCCGCACGGGCCGACGCCCAGGCCATCGTGGTGACCGCCCAGGCCGACGCCCGGGCAATCGTCCTCCAGGCCCAGGCTCAGGCCGAATATTTTCAACGCGTCGCTCAGGCCCTGCAGATCAACCCCAACCTGCTGACCTACGAATACATCAATAAAGTCGCGCCGCAGATCAAATCCTTCTACCTTCCCAACGACGCGCCGCTACAGCTCCCGAAGACGGCTTTACCGCCCGACCTGTTGTCGTCGGCACAGGGGTATTCACCTCAAACGCCTGTTTACAACGACGCCGACAGCTCGCTGGATCCGCTTGTACCTGCTCTTGATTCGCCCCCGGACATTCCGGACATTCCGGACCTGCCGTCCAAAACTGACGAAGCGCAAGAAACAACAGAAAAAAACGGTTCAGAAGCTGCCAAACCATCGGCAGAAAAGAGTGACAAAAAGCTTCCTCAAAAGCCTGCCGGAAACAACCACCAGCAGACTTCGAGCGCTCCTGCCGACAAGCAGCCTTCCGGCAAGACAGGGCCGCTTACCGACCCTTTTGATCTGCTCCCCTCTGCGAAGGGGAGTCAATAAATGTCCGCCTGGAGCGAACTTCTTGGCAATTTGGCCGCAGCCTTGTATGTAACAGGAAAGGTGTTACTGAATCCAGCCGGAGGCTCCACCCATGCAAGCTAATTCTTCGCAGCACACCCCGTACGTACTCCAGGTCAGGGAACTGGAGCAGGCTCTGGGCGCAAAACAGGTCAAACGTTTTCTGCAGCAGGATATCGTATCCGCTAGTAACGGCACACTTTCTCCTGCACAGGTCCGCACTTTTTTTGAATCCCTGAAGTTCACCTACGCAAAAAAACGCATCGCTTTCATCAATCTTAAAGGCGGTGTGGGTAAAACGACCTCAGCCATCAGCCTGGCGACACGTGCGGCCCAATACGGATACAAAACCTGCCTGCTGGATCTTGATTCACAGGCCTCGGCCACTCTGGCTTTTGACGTGGAACCGGCTGCCGACGATCCGATTTTTTATGATATCTGGCAAAACCCGGATGAAATGCTCCCGGGGTCGCTGCTGCAGGTGCAGGAAAATCTCTATCTCCTCGCCTCCGCGCTCGAAAATGCGCTGCTGGAAATGAGCCTAGTCAATCCCACTGCGCAAAAAAACGCCATGTCCAAAGTCTGCGAAACGCTCGAAAACAACGGTTTCGACTGCTGCATCATCGACTGCCCGCCTTCTTTGGGCACTGCAGTGATTTCTTCCATCTGCGCGGCACGTACCGTTGTTGTTCCACTGGGAAGCGATGCTTTTTCTTTTCGGGGGCTTGATCTGACCATCAAAGAAATTGACGCCATCTGCAGTACCTTCGGCCTAGAGCGTCCGGTCATTCAACCACTGCTGACGCGCATGGATAAACGCTACAAGCAAACGGACGCCGCCTGGCAACGCCTGCACGAACAATACGCAACACTGGGAAAACCGCTGGCCATCAGGACAAGCTCTGAACTTGCCAAGGCCTTGGAAAACCGCCAGACCGTCTTTGCAACCGGCCAGAAAAGCAACGCCCGTACTGATTACGACACCTTTGCCCGCAACATTCTGGACTTGGAAACGTTTCTAAAAAAGGCTTGACGTGATACACGATATCACGCAGGAGTATTGCATGAAAAATATTCCACAGGATGCCCCGGTCGCAACCGACCCGAAAATCAAGGTAAAACGACAACGCAGGCGAATCTATCAGGAGACGCCGTCACAGGCTGAAACCAAGGCATCCACTTCCACGAATGAGACTAGTGTTCCTGAAGTAGTAACACAGGATGATTCTGCAAGTTTATGTGATAAAAATATAAAAAACTGCAGTAGAAAGACAGAAAGACATCATATACCCGTTACTCTACGTGCAGAGAGAATAATAGAAAACTCCATGGCTGCAAGTATGGGGTTAGGGATTTTGCCACTTCCTTTGCTTGATACGGCTGGGATTATGGGAATACAGCTTTACATGATCCGTGAATTAAGCAAAGCATACGATGTCAAATTCTCACTCATACGTTCGCAGGCTTTCGTAACGTCACTTATTGGTGGACTTGGAAGCGTATCTGTTGCTACGGGGTTATTTGGCTCATTAATAAAAATGATACCAGTTTTTGGAGGAGTAGCTGGAGCCTTAACTCTGCCTGTTGTTGCCGGTGGAGTTACATATGCCCTTGGTAAGGTTTGTATTCAAAGCTTTACACAAGGCAAACAAACACCCGTTTCTATCAGTCAATCCACTCGTCGTAGTTTTGAAGAGTACTTAAAGAAAGGAATTAAAACGGCCAAGAGTCTTCACAACAGCATTTCGAAGCCCGACAACTAAATTTTATATATAAGAAAAACCCTTAATTTCAGCAACCTATGAATTTAACTAAAAAATTCGATAACTTTTTTTTCAAAAACACTTGCTTTTTAAATTAGAGTAGTTAAAATTAATTTCAACAAGATAAATCTCAAAAGGAGGAAACACCATGCAAGTTAAAACCAATGTTAAATCCGGCTCCGGCTCCCTTCGTGAAACCTTTGGCTGGGCTGGCAACGACCACAACTAAGCCCTAAAGCTTTTAAGGCAGGGTTACATAACATGACCCTGCCTTAATTTTTTCAAAACATAAAGACATCAAAACTGTCTTTACATCTCTTCTACATTCCAACACAAGTCTTTCACGTCGCAAAATCTCCACATAAAAAAGCTTCAGAACGATTGAAAATTTCTTCGGTTCGAGTTAGATATTATGTGTCGATTTCATTAGCCTTTGGCTCTGCACTCTTGCGGCCGGGCAATGATCTGGCATTTGTTATGGTGCAGAGAGCTTTCGCTTCACTTCATAAATTTGATAGGGAGTAGACTCATGGTCAAAGATGAAACCACGCAGCAGGAATCCTCAAAAACGGAAGAAACCAAATCCGAGTCCCAACCTCGCTTTCAAGAGGTGACCTTCTCCGCCGAGGAAATCCGTTTTGACGAAGCCAACAAGCTTGTCGGCAACAGAGTAAAATGGGCCATGGGTGTCGGCCTGGTACCCATTCCTATTGTCGACCTCGTCGGTTTGCTCGGCCTCCAAATTTCCCTGGTGCAGTCCATGGCCAAAATGTACGACGTGCCTTTCAAGGAAAACGTCGCACGGTCGCTGATTTCCTCGCTCATGGGCAGTATCATCCCCGTATTCATCGCCGCTCCGGTATCCAGCTTGCTCAAGGCCATTCCAGTTATCGGCATGGCCACTGGCGCAGTTTCCATGAGCCTTATCGGTGGCGCTTCTACGTACGCGGTGGGAAAAATCTTTCTGCAGCATTTTGAATCCGGCGGAACTCTGCTTGATTTCGATTCCAAAAAAATGCGCGGAACATTCAAGGAAAAATTCACCGAAGGAAAAGAAGTCGCTTCGGAAATGAAAGCTGCGGAAGAAGCTGAAGCAAAGGATAAGACTGAAAAGAAATAATCTGTCCGTTTCTTCAGAGTCTGCTCCAAGGGGTGCGACCCCGTAAGCGATTGTTCCTTGTTCATTTTCTGATGTACGCTTCTCCAACTGTCTCAGACCGCAGCGGCCTTGACACATCTGGTCTGGGTGCTTTTGAAGCGGCGTACATCGTTTTCCTTTGTCATCCGCACGGAGCCTGCCAGCTTTTTGTCCGGCCACAATGCTTCCAGGGGGTGCTTTCGTGCCACAGCCTTTTTCCAGAACACTCCGTTCACTAGAGGCGGACAGCCGGACAACGACTCTGGTCTGGATTATCTTGGCCCTGAGTCTGCTGCTTGTCTGGTCGGGCTGGTTTTTCTTTGCCCGTATCACGCGCTACGAAGACAGCAACATCCTTACTGCTGCGGACAGAAGCAGTATCGAAGCCGAATTCCCTGCAGAAGCCATGCACACGATCCGGCCGGGACAGCACGCGTTCATCACCCTTGCACCTCAAGACGCGCCTGATATGGCCGACGCCGAAGCTGATACAGTGGAAGCTGTTGTGGCAAAAATTCCTTCCCGCCATGGAGACAGACCAGGAATTGTGCGCCTTTTCCTCACCGACGTTCCTGCCATCCCCTTAAGCCGGGGACAACATCTCGACGGCAAAGTCGCAGTGGCCACAGGGACGCTGTCTCCCTTTAAGCTGGTCATGCAAGCCAGCGGACTGTTTACGGAATCAGCAAAAATCAGACTTAGTCCTCGCCAGTCCGCACAACAGAGAGCACGCTGATGCGACTGCTCTCCAAAGACAACCGAAATTTCTTTGTCCCGGAGGTGGTGCAAACCTCGGCCATGGACTGCGGACCTGTGGCCCTCAAATGTCTGCTGGAAGGATTCGGCGTACATGTCAGCTACGGACGCCTGCGTGAGGCCTGTCAAACGGATGTGGACGGTACGTCCATCAACACCTTGGAAGACGTCGCCAGGCAGTTGGGGCTCGATGCCGTACAGGTCATGCTGCCCAAAGACCACCTCCTGCTTCCGGACTCCGCCTCTCTGCCCGCCATCGTCGTTATCCGGCTCCCCAACGGGTTGACTCACTTCGTCGTTGCCTGGCGCATCCACGGCCCGTTCATTCAGATCATGGATCCCGGCATCGGGCGTCGCTGGATCCGGGCCAGCCGTTTTCTCAGCGAACTATACGTCCACGAACATCCCGTACCGGCGCAAGACTGGCGCGACTGGGCCGGATCCGACGAAATGACCGGACCGTTGCGTACGCAGTTGCTGGTCACGGGCATGGACGAAGCCGCCTGCGACGAGCTGCTCCAGGACGCGTTGCAGGATCCGGGCTGGCATGCGCTGGCCTCGCTGGACGCCGCCGTACGCCTGACCCATTCGTTGCTGCGTTCCAACGGCATGGAAAAAGGAGAGGAAGCAGCCAGGATTCTGCGGACTTTTTATGAAGAAGTCCGCGACGCCCAGGCTAACGGCCAGTCAGACCTCGGCGTCATTCCATCCCCTTTCTGGCAGGTCCGCCCTTTCGAATTCAATGCTGAAGGCGACTCAGACGAGTCACAACAAGATGCCCCGCCCATGCTCCTGCTTTCCGGAGCGGTACTGGTCCGCGTACAGGGAACACTGTCCGCTGCAGGCGAAAAACAAGAGGGAAACGTACCGGAAGAAGACTTCGACCAGGAAGAACGCCAGCCTCCCCGTCCGCTATCTCCGGAATTGGCCGCCGCCCTGGAGGAAAAGCCGTCCAGACCGGAAAAAGAACTTTTCCAGCTGCTGCGCAAAGATGAAATGCTCACTCCCATTACCCTGCTGCTCGGCTTTATCATGGCCGCCGTCGGCGTAACCACGGAAGCCATGCTGTTTCGCGGCATTCTGGATATAGGATTGCAACTGGACAAACTTTACGAACGCTGGCTCGCCCTGACTGCAATGCTGGTGTTTCTGGTCTGCATGCTGCTGCTTGAACTCGGGCTCACCGCCGCCACCTTGCGCCTGGGAAGACGTTTCGAAACCCGTCTGCGCGTGGCCTTTCTGGAAAAAATCCCGCGCCTCGGCGACCGCTATCTCCACAGCCGCCTGATTTCGGACATGACCCAGCGAGCACACGATCTTCGGGAACTGCGTACGCTGCCGCAGCTGATCTTCCGGATGCTGATGACCTTTTTCTCCATTCTTCTCACGGTGGCGGGCGTCATTCTTCTCATCCCGCAGAGCGCCCTGCCGGCCATAGCGGCCACAGTGGTCTGCATCGCGGCCACTTTTTCGGTGCAACCCCTGCTCATAGAAAAAGACCTCCGCGTGAGGACGCATATCGGTGCGCTCAGCCGGTATTACCTCGATGCCCTGCTGGGGCTTCTGCCCATCCGTACGCATCGTGCCGAACGCGCTTTTCGCCGGGGGCATGAATCCCTGCTCGTGGAGTGGGCACGGGCCAGCCAGGATTACATTAAAAGCGCCATCGTGCTGCAAGGCTTTCTGGCGCTGGTCTGGACCCTGTTCGCCATCTGGCTCGTCAACACCTATATGAACAGCGGAGGAGAAGCCAGCGGCGTGCTCCTGCTGTTTTACTGGGCCCTGAACCTTCCCGTCCTGGGCAAGTCTCTGGCGGACATGGCGCAGCAATACCCGTTGCTGCGCAACCGGATTCTGCGTCTGCTGGAACCACTGAACGCGCCCGAGGAAAGTGATTTCAGCGAAACCGCCGACGAGCAGTTCGCCGAGCCGCCGCTTTCCCAGGCAACGCAAGTCACTCTGCAGCAGGTCTGCGTACAGGCCGGCGGCCAGACCATTCTGGAGAACATTTCCTGTGACATCGCCCCAGAAGAACACCTGGCCATTGTCGGACGCTCGGGTGCAGGAAAATCAAGCTTTGTCGGGTTACTGCTGGGCTGGCACCGGCCGCAGTCAGGACGGCTGCTGGTGGACGGCGCCCCTCTGAGTGGTGACAGGCTGGAATACCTGCGCCGCCATACTGCCTGGGTAGATCCCTCGGTACAACTCTGGAACCGTTCGCTTTTGGAAAACCTGCAATACGGCTCACCGGAGGTCGCTTCCGCTTCCGTTACGGCGGCAATCGAGCAGGCCGATTTATACGCCGTGCTCGAACACCTGCCAGAAGGCCTTAAAACCTCGCTGGGCGAAGGCGGCGGCCTGATTTCGGGCGGAGAAGGCCAACGCGTCCGTCTGGGCAGATCCCTGCTGCGCAAGGAAGTTACACTGGCTATCCTGGACGAACCGTTCCGCGGCCTGGACCGGGACAAACGCCGGATTCTGCTGCAGTCGGCGCGAAGCTGCTGGAAAGATGCCACGCTGATTTTCATCTCGCATGATATCTCCGAAACGCGCGGATTCGATCGCGTCCTGGTCATCGATAACGGGCGTATCGTGGAAAACGAGGCTCCCGATACGTTGGAACAGAATCCGAAAAGTCTGTATTCGCTGCTGCTGCGAGAAGAAGAACGCGTACGCGGGGGGCTTTGGGGCAGCAGCCAATGGAAGCGCTTCTGGCTGGAAGGCGGTCGGTTGACGGTCCCGGATGAAGACGCCTGATCTGTAGGGACAGTTATCCTTTCACGGCAGACGCTGCTGCAAATTGGTTAAGCGCTGTTTTTTTGTCCGCAACGATTTTGGCAAAACGCGTAATCCCGATCATTTCGAAAACACGTGTGAAGTTATGCGTCACACCCGTCAGTAACATTTTCCGCCCATTTTCCGCACTCTCCTGCAACAACTGGGAAAGCAGGGCAAGACCGGCGCCGTTTATCGCCGCGTTTTCATCCAGACATAGCAGCACATTCCTGCTTTGCTTATTGTTGATGTGCTGCACGGCCTCGGACAACGGACCTTCCGAAAGGGACGTGATGTTGCCGTGCAGTTCGAGCACCATAACGTCGCCTTCAGTTTGATACTGCACGTCGCAACGCCCCTGATGCCAGGAGGACAAACGCTCTTCCGCCCGCTTCAGGGCAGCTTCCAGGAATTTTTTCTGAATAGGTTTGTGGATGAAATCAGTGGCATTGAGGTTCAGCGCCTTGACGGCCAGGTCGAGATCTCCATGGCCGGTAAACACGATGACTTCTGTATCCGACGCAATGCTCTTGATGCGACGCAGCACGTCAAGCCCGTCCATTCCGGGCATGGCAATGTCAGTCATCACGATTTCCGGACGTTCCGTCTGAAAAAGCGCAAGCCCGGTTTCTCCGTTTTCGGCGGTAAGAACGACATAGCCGTAGGCTTCGAGAAAAAGGCCGAGCATGTCCAGGGCGGCCCGTTCATCATCAATAAGCAGGATGGTACGCATATTAATTGAACCACACCCGCAAGTCATGCGGGATGTTTCAGGTGAGCGGCATCATATCCGGTTACAACTATATTGTTTTGTATACAATACCAGAATGGCGGGCAAAAACAAGCGGCAATATCTGATTAAAGGCATTCACAACAAAACAGTCATGAATTCAAAGCATTGCACTCTTCTTCAAAATCCGCGTATTCCAGGGCGATTCGACGGAATACTTCATTCAGTTCCATGAAAGCGTCGCAGACGTCGGGATCGAAATGAGTCCCCCGCCCTTCTTTGATAATGGCCACGGATTTGCTGTGCGGAAATGGCGGTTTATAGACACGGCGGCTGATCAGCGCGTCATAGACGTCGGCCAGAGCCATCAGCCTGGCGGAAAGCGGTATGTCCGTACCCGAAAGATGCAGGGGATAGCCCGTGCCGTCCCAGTGTTCGTGGTGGCCATAGGCGATTTCTCGGGCATAATGCAGAAAGGAATTCCCCCCCAGTTTGTCTTCAGCCACTTTCAGGGCGTCGCGTCCGTAGATGGTATGCTTTTTCATCTCTTCGAACTCTTCCGGCGTCAGCTTCCCCGGTTTAAGCAGGATGCTGTCAGGCACACCCACTTTGCCGATGTCGTGCAGGGCGGCCGAAAGATAAAGAAGATCGATGGTCTCAGTGTCCAGAACATCGGCATAGACGGGATACAAAGCCATGTGTTCGGCCAGCACCCGGACATAGTTCTGCGTACGTTTGATATGCCCGCCGGTCTCCGGATCACGGGTTTCTGCCAGGTTGGCCAGGCTTTCCACCGTTACTTCCTTGACCAGAGCCAGCTCACGGGTCCGTTCGTGCACCATGTCCTCGAGATGGTCGCGATGGCGCTTCAATTCGAGATGATTGTCTACCCGCGCCTTCACCAGGATGGGGCGAAAAGGCTTGGCGATATAATCCACGGCCCCAAGCTCCAGGCCGCGCGCCTCGTCCTGTTCGTCGCTCAATGCAGTGACAAAAATCACCGGGATGCCGCTGGTTATGGGATCCGCCTTCAGACGACGGCAGACTTCATATCCATCGATTCCGGGCATCATCACGTCCAGCAGAATGATATCGGGTTGCGGACTTTTCGCGGCGAGTTGCAGGGCTTTCTCTCCGTTGGTGGCGGCGATGATGGCGTATTCGTCGCGCAGGGTCTGCATCAATATCTGTATATTTTCCGGCGTATCGTCGACAATAAGGACCTTCTGCGTTTTATGCATTCCGACTCCCCTCAGGAAAAAATCATTACGCCGTAATAAAAAACAGGTTTGCAGTATAGTTTGAGCCCCGCCAGTTTCCCCGAGGCGTTTTCCCTCCGCACATCCCAGGGTGCAACTCAGGACACCCGTCCCCAAGGAACTACCTAAAATGCTCATCAACGAATTGCAAGGATCTGAGTAATGTTTTTATTCCATGAGCAAAGTAAAACTTAACATAGGGGAAAGAATAACAATGCCCCCCGCATCAGTACCAGAATCCCATACGCCAGCGAGGCTGGCGGGTGATCTCAATGGGAAAGCCGTGCAGGTGTCCGGACTGTGTAACGTGCCCTGCGGGAATAACCGGCTGCTCTTTATCCTGCGTATCCGCTATTTCCAGCAACCGGCGTATCCGTTCTTCCGTGGGCGGGTGAGTCCGTAGCAAAGAGGGGTGGGGATCGCGGCGGCCGGGCAGAAATATCCGTTCAAACAGATTCCCCTGATACCGTTCCATTTTATTCAAAGCAGAAGCCAGGGCCCGTGGATCTCCGGAAAGCAGTGCCCCGTCCATATCGGCGTCGTACTCGCGCGAACGCGAAAGCGCCAGTTGCAGCAGAGCGCTGATGGAAGGCGCGCCCACCAGCAGCAGCACCGGCCCCCAGGCCAGATGATACCCGGCGAATAGCAGCGGCAAATACAGCAACAACAGCACCTGACCCAACAATGAAAACAGCGAGGTAATCCGGCTGATCACATCGGCCAGCCCCATGACCCACATATCGTTATTGCGGACGTGGCTGATTTCGTGGGCCAGCACCGCCGTCAGCTCTCGCAGAGAAAGCGTCCGCAGCAAACCGTCCGTCACGGCAATGGCCGCCTGGTCGGAATTGCCCACGGCAAAAGCGTTCATGATGCTGCTGCGTACGTAATACAACTTGGGCGTACGCGGCAGATCCGCCCGGCGGGCAAGCTCGCCCACAGCCTGGTATAGCGCCGGTGCTTCCTGCGGTTCCAGCGGACGCGCACCATAGGCTTTCAGCATGGCTTTTGGTGTGATCCGCGGAGAAAACAGCAAACCGATCAGGCCCAGAGAAAAAGCCCAGATGATGCCGTCCAATCCGAAAAACATCCAGCCCAGTGTGCTGAGAATGACGACCATGCCCGTCAGCAACAACAGCGTCTGCAAAAAATTCTGCAGTTTATGTCCACGCAAAGCCGTGTTGTTCATAGCTCTGCCTCCTTGTAGCGATTATCCGCCGTTCGGAGTCTTTGTCTGCAGTGTTTGGGAATAAAACGTCCGGATGTCGGCGGTGAATTGTTTCAACGCATCTTCGTGTGCATAAAACATATGACCGCCGAGGTAGTTGCGCAAGTCCACCCGCTTGCGTACCGCAGGAGCCAGCCCCATCTGGTCGAGCGTATACTCGGTGGCAAAGCTGGGGGTTGTCATGTCGTAGTACCCGCCGCCGATGAACACATGCAGCGCAGGATTGGCCGTCAGGGCCACTGCCAGGTCGTCCGCGGTATTTATGAACCCCTGGCCGCCGTGCAAGCCGCTGGACCAGTCCCACATCCTGTTGACTTCGTTGCTGATCACTTCGTAAGGCGCGTTGTTCTCATAGCCGAGCGCTCCCCGATAATAGGCGTTGGCGGCTTCCGACAGGGCTGCGCCCATCAGGTCAAGATTCGGATCATAAGCCATATGAAAGGGATTTCCCGGATTGCTGTCTATCCCTGTGATGGTGCCGTCGTAACGACTGAGCATCAATCCATCTTTGCGCAGCAGGTTCTTGAGAAAATAGACCACCGGAATGGCACCCTCCTGCTGTTCGACATCCGCAAGAGGCAGACCGGTGAATGCGGCAACCTCCTTGTCACGAGCCTCGCGTTCCTCTTTTGAAAGCGAGCTGCCTTTGAACAGCGCCGTCAGATACGGCCCCGAGGCGTATGCTCTGGCCTTGGCGACAAGCTCTTCGAGGGGCAGGGAGGCATACGCGCCGAGACCATGGGTTTTGGCAGAGGCCGCATAGGACGGCAACACCAGCACGGACGGCAGCATGCCGTCTCCCCAGATGGTGTCGAAAGCGAGCACGGGCGAGAGCAGGGTCACGCCGTTGAGCGCAATGCCCTGCGTATCCATAAGATAGCGGCTCAGGGCCGCGGCACGGGTGGTGCCGTAGCTTTCTCCCGCCAGAAACTTGGGCGAAGCCCAGCGCTGGTAGCGCGTCAGGTACAGGCGGATAAATTCGGCTACGCTGCCGACGTCCTGCCGGACGCCCCAGAACGCCTTGCTGTCCGGCGCCTTGTCCTTGTCCTGCCCCTTGGGGGCTTCGGCCCGGCTGTAACCCGTCCCGACGGGGTCTATGAACACCATATCCGTAAACGGCAGCCAGGACTGTTCATTGGGAACAAGTCGGGCCGGAGGCGGCAAGGTGTTGCCGTCGGGGCCCATGGCCAGCCGTTCGGGCCCCATGCATCCCAGATGCAGCCAGACTGCCGACGCCCCTGGGCCGCCGTTAAAGGCAAAGGTGATGGGCCGGTTGGAACGGTCCAGATTGCCGTCGGTCCCCTCCAGCTCGTAGGCCACAAAAAAGAAGCGGCCGTTGGCCTTATCCGAAGCATGTTCCACCAGCAACTCGCCCGCCCGGGCTTTGTAGTGCAGCGTTTCCCCGCCGATACGGAGTTCGTGCGATGTTTCCACCACGTTTGTGTCCGCTGCTTTTTCATCAACTGTATTTCCGGGCGCGGGCGCTTTGTCATTGGCCAGCGCCAATGCCGCATTCCCCGCGAATACGCATGCCGCCAGGAGCAGACAAGTCAGAACTCTTGCAGAAAAACGCATAGACATCCTCCGTTACGCGGCTTCCTCGTCGCCATTGACTACTTTCACGCCGTTTGCCTTGAGTAGTTCCAGGAATTCCTTGGAAGCAAGGACCTCGTTTTCCAGCAAGTGGGCGGCCACATTGTCCAGAGCCTGCTTGTTCGTCTGCAGCAGGGACTCCACGTGAGCCTCGCGCTCGTCCAGCAACTGTTTTAATTCGTGGTCCAGTTTGGCCGCGGTTTCCTCGCTGTATTCACGCGAACTGCCCGGATAATTGTCATTGCCCAGGAACACGGGCCGATTCTGCTTGGGAAAGGTCGCCAGTCCGAGGGTTTCACCCATGCCGTATTCGGCGATCATGGCCCGGGCCGTGTCCGTGGCGCGCTGCAGATCATTGTGGGCGCCGGTGGTCACATCGCCGAAAGTGAGTTTCTCAGCCACGCGTCCGCCCAGCAGCACGTCGATCTTGCCAATCAGCTCGCTGCGGCTCATCAGATAGCGGTCCTCCGTGGGACGCTGCTGCGTATAACCCAGGGCAGCCAGACCGCGCGGGATGATGGAGATTTTTTCCACCGGGTCGGATCCGGGGGTCAGGGCCGCGACCAGCGCATGCCCGGTTTCGTGCCAGGCCACGATTTTCTTTTCGCGCGCGTTGATGACGCGGTTTTTCTTTTCCAGCCCGCCGATGATCCGGTCCACGGCCTCGTCCAGCTCGCTCATGTTGACTTCTTTTTTCTTTTTGCGCGCGGCGAGCAAGGCCGATTCATTGAGCACGTTGGCCAGATCCGCGCCGGAAAATCCGGGCGTTTTTCTGGCTATCAGGCTGAGATCCACGTCCGCTCCCAACTTGATATTGCGCGCGTGCACGTTGAGAATCTGCTCGCGTCCGAGAAAATCCGGTTTGTCCACCAGCACATGGCGGTCGAAACGTCCGGCGCGCAGCAAAGCCGGGTCCAGAATTTCCGGACGGTTGGTGGCGGCCATGATCACCACGCCCACGCGCGGGTCAAAGCCGTCCATTTCCACCAGCAACTGGTTCAGGGTCTGTTCGCGTTCGTCATGACCGCCCACGGCAGTCTGTCCGCGCGCCTTGCCGATGGCGTCCAGCTCGTCGATAAAAATAATGCAGGGCGCTTTTTCACGCGCCTGGGCGAACAGATCGCGTACGCGGGCCGCGCCCATGCCCACGAACATTTCCACAAAGTCCGAACCGCTCATACTGAAAAAAGGCACCCCGGATTCACCGGCAACGGCCCTGGCCAGCAGGGTCTTACCCGTTCCAGGAGGGCCCACCAGCAGAATGCCCTTGGGCATGCGCCCGCCGAGATCCTCGAAATAGGACGGATGTTTGAGAAAATCGATGATCTCCTGCAATTCATCCTTGGCCTCGTCGCAACCGGCCACATCGGTAAAACGCGTATCCAGATCTTTTTCAGCTATGATTTTGGCTTTGTTTTTGCCGATTTTAAGCATGTCCGCATTGGGATTCATTCGTTTCATCAACCAGACCCAGATGGCGAAAAACAGGAACATGGGCACCACCCAGGACAAAATATCCTGGAAAAAAGTGTTCTCCACTTCACCGCGAAAAACGACCTGATGTCGGGCCAAGTTTTCCGAAAGATCGTGCCCCACGCGTACGGTGGTAAAATTGATGACATCCGCGTCGGAAGTTTGATTGCCTTCCTTATGCACCTCTTTCTTTTCGTGCATTTTTCCTGAAATGGCGTCGTTGGTCACGGCCACTTCCAGCACCCGGTTATCGCTCAAAGCCTGTAAAAATTCACTATACGGGATAACTTTGGGCCGGTATTGAGCCACAATGAGGTTCTGCAGCAACAAGACGCCCCAGATGGCCAGAACGACGTACCAGATATTAAACCGAGTTTTTTTATCCATTCAGATTCTCCAGATCTTACGTGAGGTTCCCTGCGACAGCTTTCTTCGCAAGTCAGTACTATTCCTTAGTCCGTGGGGTATGGATTGTAAATGCTTCCTGTTGTTATAAGACCCCTGCAACAACAGGCAACACCGTAGCATGTTTTTTCCGCCGGGCTTGCGTCCGCGCCGGTGCGACGCTATAGAAAATTCCCGGTTTCCTTCTTTCATTTCAATTGTGTAATACCCATGAAAGTTTTCGGAAAGGAGACGCTCCTATTTTTCTTTACAACCTTACCGGTAAATAACGTTTGTACTGAACCATCCCCACAGGAGGAAGCTCATGCTCGAAGAACTCAACAGCCGTATCCAGGAAAAAGGGCTGCTTTGCAACAGCCTGCGCAATGAAATGGCCAAGGCGCTGGTCGGACAGCAGGCTCTGGTGGACCGGCTGCTCATCGGCCTGTTCACCAAAGGACACATTCTGCTCGAAGGCGTGCCCGGACTGGCCAAAACCCTGACGGTCAAAGCCCTGGCCCAGACCATCGACGCATCCTTCAAACGTATTCAGTTTACCCCGGATCTGTTGCCGGCGGATATCCTGGGAACCGAAGTCTATCAGCCCCAAAGCGGCGAATTCTCCATCAAGAAGGGGCCGCTTTTTCATAATATTATTCTGGCGGACGAAATCAACCGGGCGCCTTCCAAGGTGCAGTCCGCCCTGCTGGAAGCCATGCAGGAACGCCAGGTGACCATCGGCGGCGAGACCTTTGCCCTGCCCGCTCCCTTTCTGGTGCTGGCCACGCAGAACCCCATCGAACAGGAAGGCACCTATCCGCTTCCGGAAGCCCAGGTGGACCGCTTCATGCTCAAGCTGCAGGTGGATTATCCGAGCCGGGACGAGGAACGCGAAATAGCCAAACGCTACGGTTCGGAAAAGGAAATCGAACTGAATTCCGTACTGACTACGGCCCAGATCGATGAAATAGCCGAACTGATCTCCCAGATCATGCTCGATGAAAAACTGCTCAACTATATTCTGGATATCGTCTTCGCCACCCGCGAGCCTGAAAAATACGGTCTCGACGCCATTGCCTCGCAGATCGAGTACGGCGCATCGCCCCGCGCCACAATTTTTCTCAGCAGCGCCGCACGGGCCTTCGCTTTCCTGCAGGGCCGCGCCTTTGTCACGCCCCAGGATATCAAGTCCGTAGCCCCGGACGTGCTCCGCCACCGTATCATCCTCAGCTACGAGGCCGAAGCAGAAGACATCACCAGCGACGATGTGATCAGAACCCTTTTCGATACGATTGAAGTACCCTGATTGTAAAAAGACAAATGCCTCCGGCGGATCAAGAACCTTTTGAAAATAGGTTCTTAATGATCTCCAAAACTTTTTAGCTGAATGGGGGGGAAACTCCATTGAATACAAAGAGACTTGCTTCCCATATGCGTCCAGCTTCCGGCAGCAGTCAGTATTCCCTTCATCTATCCGGGTCCAGGGGCACTGCCCTGGCGGGGGTGTGGGGCGGGGAGCCCCACGATGTTTTCTCTTACATTACAACGGCTGGAGTATAAAAATGCTATCGCCCGATCTGATCAAGAAGATCAAGCGTATTCATATTGCAAGCGCCAAAGCCGTGGACACGGCCATGTCCGGCCATTACCGCTCCGTATTCCGCGGTTCGGGCATTGAATTCGAAGAGGTTCGCGAATATTCGCCAGGGGATGAAATCAAGGCCATCGACTGGAAGGTCACGGCCCGGATGGGACGCCCGTACATTAAAATGTACCGCGAAGAACGCGAGCTGGTGATCATGTTGCTGGTGGATATGAGCGCGTCCGGCCTGTTCGGCAGCACGGACAACCTCAAGCGGGATGCGGCCACGGAAATAGCCTCGGTTCTGGCCTTCAACGCCATCCGCAACAATGATACCGTAGGCGCGGTGTTGTTTACGGATAAAGTGGAAAAATACATTCCGCCCAAAAAGGGCAGCGCCCACGTCTGGCGCGTGATCAAGGAAATCCTCAGCTTCACCCCCGAAAGCAAGGGCACGGACATTGCCTGCGCCACGGAATTTCTTTCCAAAGTCATGCGCAAGCGCGCCGTCACCTTCGTTATTTCCGATTTTCTGGCCCAGGGCTATTCCGATTCGCTGAAACGGGCCAACCGGCGGCACGACTGCATCGCGGTGGTGGTCAACGACCCGGCTGATTTTGCCTTACCGGAAGCCGGTATTTTCGAGGTGGAAGATCTGGAAACCGGACAGACCGCCCTGGTGGACTGTTCGGACAAACAGACGCGCCAGGCTTATACCGTCTATCAAAAACAGCGCCGGGAACTCCTGCGCAAGGAACTCAGCCGCGCCAAAGTGGACAGCATGGAGCTTTCCACGGACGGTTCCCCGGCCGATGTCCTACACGCGTTTTTCCGGACGCGCGAAAAGAGGATACGCTGATGGCCACAGCATACGCGCAAACCTCGCCTCCAGCTATGGCACCGGGCGCCGTTGCAGGTACCCCCCCGGCAGCTCCGGCCCTGCAAGCGCCTGTTCAACTTCCCGGCGCTGCAGGTCAAGCCGGTCATGGCGCCCAAGCTTCCATGACGGATATTATCGACATCAAGCCGCCCGTGCTGCCGCAGTATGACCTGACCTGGCTTTACTGGCTGCTCGGCATTCTGGCCGCCATTGCCCTGATCGCTCTGTGCGTCTGGCTCTGGAAGAAAAGACGCGCCCGCAAAACGCCGCCGCCTCTGCCGCCCTACATGGTGGCGAGCAACGCGCTGGATGCTATCCAGCAAGCAAGCTATGCGCCCCGCGAGTTCTACTTTCAGCTGTCCTATGTTTTCCGGGCCTACATTGAAAACGGCCTTGGACTGCGGGCCCTGGAAAAAACCACGGAGGAACTCGCCCCCAGTCTGGAAAAGCTGCCGCTCGACAAAGTGCTGATCCAGGAAGCCAAATCCTTTCTCAAACGTTCGGATCCGGTGAAATACGCGGGGCTTTCCGCCGACGAAAACGCCATGCAAAAAGATCTGCATTTTGTCCGCGACGTGGTGGAAACCACCCGGCCGCAGCCTGAAGAACAGGCCAAAGGCACGGTCCAGGAAAGCAAAAAGGACAAGAAAAAGGCAAACAGCAAGGATACGTCCGGTCAACCTACGGAGGCGCAACCCGATGCTTAGATTCGCTGAACCATCGCTGCTTCTGCTGCTTCTGCCCCTGGCGCTGATGCCTCTCTACCGTCGGCGCGCCAAGGTTCGCCCGACCCTGCGGGTGCCTGCAGCCGGGGTCTTCGGCGGGGCCACCGGCCGCGTTTCGCCCTGGGTGCGTTTCGCCCCTGTGGTGGATGCGCTCAAATACGCGGCCCTGCTGCTCTGCATCATCGCCCTGGCCGGTCCGCAATGGGGCACCGAAGAAGTCACCATACAATCCGAGGGCATCAACATCGTCCTGGCCATGGACGTTTCCGAAAGCATGGCCGCTCTGGATTTCGCCCAGAAAGACGAAATGCTCAACCGGCTCGAGGCTGTCAAAGGCGTGGCCCGCGACTTTATCGGCGAACGCCAGGGCGACCGTATCGGCCTGGTGGTCTTCGGATCCGAGGCCTATACGCAGTTGCCGCTGACCCGTGATTACGACGCCATTGTCCAGGCCCTGGACCGCATCGCCATAGGTTCTGCCGGAAAAAGCACGGCCGTGGGCGACGCTCTGGGCATCAGCCTGAAACGTCTTGAAGATATCGACAGCAAGTCCAACGTCATCATTCTGCTCACGGACGGACGCAGCAACGCCGGCGAGATCTCGCCCGAGGCCGCGGCGCGTATCGCCAAGGAGAGAAACGTCAAAATCTACACCATTGGTGTGGGCGGCACCAAACCGGCCCCCTTCCTGGTGCAAACCATGCTCGGCAACCGGGTGGTCTACCAGCAGGTGGATATTGACGAAACCACTCTGAAAAAAATCGCCGACGAAACCGGCGGGCTTTACTTCCGCGCAAAAGACACGGCCGGTTTGAAAAAGATTTATGACACCATTGATTCATTGGAAAAAAACAAGGTCGAGATGAAAACCTTCGCAGAGTACGACAATCTCTATCCCTATCTTGTCTGGCCGGCTTTTGTCCTGCTGCTGCTCTGGATTTTGCTCACCAATACACGTTATCTGAGGGTGCCATGAAGTTCGCGCACGTTGAATTACTCTTCCTGGTCTGGGCTCTGCCCGCCCTGCTGTTGCTGATCTGGCACGCGCACAAGCGCCGCCGTTCCATACTCGCGCGCTTTGCCAGCGCCCAGGCCCTGGCCCGTATCGCGCCTGGAGCCGCTCCGGGCCGCCGGATAGTCAAATCCATCCTGATGCTGCTGGCCCTGGCCTCCCTGGTGGTGGCCCTGGCCGGGCCGCAGTACGGCTACACCTGGCAGACCATCGAACGCAAGGGGGTCAGTCTGGTGGTGGCCCTGGATTGCTCCAAAAGCATGCTTGCCAGCGACATAAAACCCGACCGGCTCGAACGGGCAAAACGCGAAATCCTGGATCTGCTCGGCATGCTGCAGGGCGACAAGGTCGGACTGGTGGCTTTTGCCGGAACTGCCTTCCTGCAGTGCCCGCTGACACTGGACTACAGCGCGTTCAACATCTTCCTGGATGCCCTGTCGCCGGACTTTCTGCCCGTGGGCGGCACGGACCTGGCCGGAGCCATCAACACCTCGGTCAAAGCCTTCGCCACCAAGGACAATGCGGAAAAGGCCGTTATCCTGATCACCGACGGTGAAAGCACCACCCCCGGCGTCATTGACGCGGCCAAAAAAGCCGCCGAGGATAACATCAAGATATTCTGCATCGGCGTGGGCAGTCCGGAAGGCGCTCCCGTACCCGACGGCAAAGGCGGTTTCACCAAGGACGCCTCCGGCAACACCGTACATACGCGGTTGGACGAGGACACGTTGAAAAAGGTCGCGGCCATCACCGGCGGCACCTACGTACGCTCCGTCACAGGCGACATGGACCTGGATACAATCTACAAACAGCAGATCCGCTCCAGCATGAAAAGCTCCACCCTGGAAACCAACCGCCGCAAGCTGTACACCGACCGTTACCAGTGGTTCCTGGGCCTGGCCGTGTTCTTCCTGCTGCTCGAACTTCTGCTGCCGGCCTCGCGCCGTGTCAACGGCTCCCGCAACGGCAGCCGTACGGACAACGGCACCGCCCTGAAACTGGCCATGTTCGCTATGCTGGCAGGATCAGGCCTGCTGCTGATACTGGCGCTCAGTTCCGGCACCGCGCACGCCGCGCACAGGGACATCAAAACAGGTGTGGAAGCCTTTAATAAAGATGATTACAAAGCCGCTCTGGACGCCTTTCTCAAGGCCCAGGTCGATGATCCGGACAACCCCACCCTGCTTTTCAACGTGGGTGGCGCGCATTATAAACTCGAACATTACAAAGACGCCCTGAGCAACTTCCAGGCTGCTCTCGAGCGGATTCCCGGCGCCAAAGACGCGGGCCTCACGGCACCGCCGGCGGCCCCAGGCATGGCCGGCATGCCCGGACTGCCCGGACAGCTTGCCGGTCCCATTGCAGGACTGCAGCCGGGACAAAGCGCGGCCCCGGGAGCAATGCCGCCCGTAGCCCAGGGCGCGCAAACGAATCCTCCTAAAACGGCCGCAGCTCCCAAAACCGCGGATACCGCTGTTGCTCTGCCGCCGGAATCGCAACAACTGGCCGAACGGACCCTTTACAACATGGGCAACGCCAGTTATCGCCTGAACCAGCTTCCTGAAGCCGTGCATTATTATGAAAAAGCCCTGCAGCTGGATCCCAAGGACGAAGACGCACGCAAGAACCTGGAATTCGTCAAAAACAAGCTCCAGCAGGAACAGCCCAAAAGCTGCGACAACCCGCAGCAGTCCGACAAGAACAAGAAAGATCAGGATAAGAAAGATCAAAATAAACAGGACAAGGGCCAGAAAGGCGACAAGGACAAGAAGAACCAGGACGATAAAGACAAACAGCAAGGCCAGCAGGACAAGGGGCAACAAGGCAAGCAGGACGAAAGCCCGGACAAAAACAAGGATAAGCAGCAGCCCGACAACGGTTCCGCGCAGCAGCAGAACGAGCAGCAGAAACATGATCCCAAACAGAATCAGGAGGATCCGCAATACGGCTCGCGTATGGACAAAAAAGATCTGCAGCAGCCCCAGCAACCGGAAAAAGGCGATCAGCAGCAGGCTGCTCAAGCGTCCGCAGCCCGGCCCGAAGACAAGAAACCCGAGGATAAAAACGCGGAACAGGCTGCCGGCAGCACGCCTCTCAACAGGCTGCAGGACAAGCCCGGCCGCGCCATGCTTCCCAACTATCAACCCCGACGGGTGGAAAAGGATTGGTAATGCGCCGCATATACCTACTCGTTCTCATCCTGATGTTCGTTCCGCGCATCGCGTGGGGGGCTGAGGTCTCCGCCAACATCGACAGGCAGGAACTCTCCATGGGCGAAACCCTGTCGCTGACCATCAATATTCAGGACGGCGACGGGGACATCGACCTGGCCCCTCTGGAAACCTCCGAAGACTTCCGGGTGGTGGGGCGCAGTACGAGCACACGCCTGAATATCGTCAACTTCAAGGCCTCACGGACCAGCTCGTACTTTATCGGCCTTGCGCCGCTCAAAACAGGCGAACTGACTATTCCGCCGCTGGCCGTGGACGTGGACGGACAGACCTTCAATACGCCCAAGTTCGTGGTGAACGTGACTGACGGCGCGCCGAACAACGGCAGCGGCACCAACAACAGACTGTACCGCACTCCCCGAGGGGGTGCGGCAGCTTCCGGCAGCACGGTCCAGCCTCCGGATCCGCAGGCGGCGGCCGGTGGCGACGGCATCATGCTGTTGCCGGAAATCTCGCATCCGCAGCCCTATGCGCACGAGCAGTTCCTGTACACCCTCAAGGTCTACGTGGGCGAGGGCATCCGTGATCCGCGCCTGCAGGATCCGGATTTCAACGGCTTTTCCGTGAAAAAGCTCGAAAAACCGAAACAATACCGGTCGCAGATGAACAACCGCGAATACGCGGTTACGGAATTCTCCTATCTGCTGACGCCGGAACAGGCCGGAACATTCACCATCGGGCCCGCCACGCTGCATTACGAAGTGCCGCAACAGATCCGCAACCGCAGGCGCTCGCCCTTTGACAGCTTTTTCGACGACAACTTCTTCGGCGGTCTGCAGACCGTACCGCGTACGACCAACAGCCGCCCCGTCACCGTGGATGTCCGCCAGTTGCCCGCCTACTCCGGCAAGCAGCCGTTTTCCGGACTGGTCGGTTCCTTTCTGCTCAAAGCCACGCTGGATAAAAACAGCATAACCATGGGCGACTCCGCTATGCTCACTCTGGAACTCGAAGGCTTGGGCAACATCCGCGACGCGGGCGAACCCCCTGTGGACATTCCCAAGGACCTGAAAATCTACAAGGAAAAACCCGAAGAAAGCGTGACGGCCAATCCCTCCGGAGTTGTGGGCAAAAAGATATTCCGCCAGGCCCTGGTGCCGCTGCAACCCGGCACGTACGCTATTCCGGAAACGCAGCTGGTGTACTTCGACACCAAAAAGAACGCGTATGAAACCCTGCATACCAGCCCGCTGCAGCTATCCGTATCCCCGGCTGCCCATGCGGAAACTCCGGTGATAGCCACGCCCGCGCCGGTGCAGACCTTGCCGCATGCCGACAAGCAGCAGGTCGAATACCTGGACAAAGACATCCTTCCGCTCAAGGAAGGGATTGAAGCCCTGGACGACAACCGCCCCTTTACTCCGGAACTGGCCCTGCTGTTGCTGGCTTTGCCACCGGTGCTGGTGCTGCTGTTGCTACTGGGCAAACGCTATCTGCGGCCGCAGGAAAACCGCTGCAAATTGCTGCAGCGCCGTGCCGAAGCCGCCTTGCAGGAAGCAGCTCAATGCGCTTCCCAGACGGATGCCGCGGCCAGATCCGCCGCCCCCGGACATTGCGCCAAGGCGCTGGTGGCGGCTGTTTTCGCCCGCGCGGACCGCGAGGGCAGCTCGCTTACGTATGAAGAGGCGCGCGAAGCCCTGCTCAGTCACGGCGTACCGGCCGAACGGGCCGCCGCGGTGGTGGCCCTGATGCAGAAGGTGGACGCGGCCCAATACGGCGGTTCGGTCTCCAGCGAGCTGGACAGCCTGATCAACGACGTACGAACCATGGTCAAGGAGTTGTGCGCATGATTCGCCGGACACTCGTGCTTACCCTGTTGCTCTGCCTGCTGGGCGCCCATACGGCCCAGGGCTCGCCCACTGACCTTGTGGACGGGGTCAAAGCCTACAATACCAAAGACTATGCGGCGGCCGTCGCCAAATTCGAAGCTGTGGCCGCCCACGGCGCGGCCAATGCCGCCCTGTATTACGACCTGGGCAACGCCAATCTCAAGGCCAAAAACCTTGGCCAGGCTTTGCTCTGGTACGAACGGGCCGCCAGACTCGCGCCGGACGATCCGGACCTGCGTTTCAATCTTGATTACGCGCGTTCGCTGGTCAAGGATGCGGGCGAATCCCAGACCGGGCCCCTGCGGCGGGTGCTGTTTTTCTGGTGCGACTTCCTCTCGCCACGGACGTTGCAACTGGCCGCCATCGGCGCCAACCTGGCGCTCTGGCTGCTGGTGGGAGTCTGTCTGTTCCGCCGCAACCGCCTGCTGCGCGGACTGCGTACCGCGGCCCTGGTGGCCGTGCTGCTGCTGGCCCCTTCCGCGGGCTATCAGATTTACGAACAGGCCTTCGTCAAGCAAGGCATCCTGCTCAATGCGCAAACCCCCGTACGCTCGGGCCGCACCGACGACGCCACCAAGCTCTTCGAACTGCACGCCGGCAGCAAGGTCCGCGTGGCCGACCGTACCAACGGCTGGTACAAAATCCGCTTCGGTCCGGACAAAATCGGCTGGGTACCGGCGGATGCCGTTGGGATTATCTAAAAAAATAATCGAGGGGAAAACTTCTTGAGAAAAGTTTTCTCCTCGACTCCATGTCCGCCACCTGTGGGGCACCTCACTCCTCGAATGCATCAAAACATTACGCGTCTCCTGGCCGCAAATTGACTTCGCCTTGGTCGTGACTACATTGTAGCTACAGGAGGAGATTTACTGTGCCAGACAGCACAATTCGCTCCCGAATCGACCCGGCGTTGAAGGCGGAGGCCACGCAAGTTTTATCAAGCATGGGATTGACCATGAGCGAGGCCATACGGCTATTCCTGAAACAAACCGTAATCCAGGGCGGCCTGCCCTTTGCCGTAAAAGTGCCGAACGCTGAAACTAAAAAAGCTCTGGAAGAAGTACTCCAGAATGACGTGGAAAATGTGAGTCTTGAACAGCTGGGCAATGAATGGGACGATGCATGCGGGAAATAGCCCGTACTTCGACTTTCAAACGTGACCTTAAACGCCTAGCCCGCTCCAAACGATATGAAGCCGGTGAACTTTTGGATGTGGTCCGCACTCTTGCGGAACTGTTCGGCTAAACAATTTTTCACTACTTCGGGGCACCTCGCGCCCCTTTCCAGAACTTTTTGAAATCTTATAGGTATCCGTCACCCACACCTTGCCCCGCCCCTTTTCCTGTCCTATCTTGGCTGCAGACCAACGAGAACATTATCAGAAGGAGAACCGTCATGTTGAGCCGCGAACGCGCACTGGAGCTTCTGCGTGCGCAGAATCCCGACGAACACTTACTGAACCACGCGCTGCAGAGCGAAGCCATTATGCGCGGACTGGCCCGCCATCTGAACCAGGACGAGGAACTTTGGGCCATGTCCGGTCTGCTGCACGACATTGATTTTCCCATGACCAAAGATGACCCCGCGCAGCACGGACTCCTGGCCATGGACCTGCTGACGGATGAAATGCCGGAAGACGCGCTTTACGCCATCCGCGCGCACAATACCGAATACACCGGCGTCGAGCCCAAAAGTACGCTTGATTACGCCCTGCGGGCCGCGGAATCCGCCACTGGCCTGATTTCAGCCAACGCACTCGTACGCCCGGACGGCATGTCGGGCATGAAGCCCAAAAGTCTGAAAAAGAAAATGAAGGAAAAGGCCTTTGCGGCCAATGTGGATCGCGACCGGATTCGCGAATGCGAGAAATTTGACCTGACTTTGGACGTTTTTTTTCAGATCGGCATTGATTGCATGCAGGATCTGGTAAAATAAGTATTTCTGCGGCCGGGGCGCCCAAACCCCGGCCGCATCTCAAAATCACTCCTTTCTACGCCTGCGCCGTTCTATATATATTCCGCCGCAAACGAACAGCGCCCCCAGCCCCAGCAACTGCCAAGGGCTGAAATCCGCCACTGATCCGGCCCGTTCCGTATTGGTAAACAGCAGCACTTGGTCGAAATAGACCTCGGAGCTTGCCGGGCCTTCAGAGCCGTAATAGGTGCCGTCCCGTACGCCGTCTCCAGGATACGGGCCGACGGTTGTCAATGTGTCCACATAACTGCGAAAGCCCATGAAAACACTATCCCCGCTGTTGATCCCGGTATAGTCGCCCGTATTGTAGGGAATCGCAAAGGTATGCGTGCCGCCCGCGCGGTTGAATTTGTAGGCGTAGACCTGATTTTGTTCCGTCGCACTTAGGCCGGAAAGAAAATCTCCGGCCGTGTCCCGGTAGCTGATTCGCGAAGGGGCGTTGGCAGTGCTCGGCACGCTGACGATGCCGCCCACGCCGTTGTAAGCTGTGGCGCCGTAGCAGGTGACATTGGAGTAAACGGATTTGCCGGACGTCGTATGATTGACGCCGTAGGCCACGATCAGATCGTCATCGTGCAGCACAAAGCTTTCGGACTGCAGATAGAGCGTGTCGCTGGTTTCACCCAGCACGTTTTCCGCGTCGGCAATGGCCTGCGTACCGCCGGGAAACATCCAGGTACTGGTCTTCAACTGGTACGCGTAGGAATAATCGGAGGCGTATTTGTCCTTGATGGCGTTTTTCAGACGCTGCACCAGTGTGCCCAGCGAGCTGGTGCTCTGCTCCCGGATCGACGTCTTGCGCGTCCGCTCACTAGGTGTGGTCATGGGATTTTCCGCCAGCGCCGTATTGGGGGTGACGCGCAGAATCTCCAGATAAGGCGCGTTGAGGTAGCTGGTGCCGTCAGTCTCATTGGCGAAAAGCGTCACCCGGTGCAGAAAGGTCAGCGCGTCGTTTTTCAGGGTCAAACCGAAACTGACGGTTTCATGCGGTAAGATCAGAGACCGGATATTGTCCGAGGTGAAGGACGAGTCCGCATTCATAATGGCCGTTTTAATTGTATCATAAGTACTCTGGTTTCCGGCAATGATCAGGGCGAACAATTGCCCGTAGGCGCCCTTGCTCAGATTGATGTTGTAGTTGTTCACGGAATCGCCCAGCCGGGCATAGATTTTTTTCCAGCTAGCCGTCGGATTCGCGAAAAACCGGACTCCAAGATAGTGCTGGTAGCCGTAGTAAAGGCATTCGGGCGGTGTGTTGCCCACCCAGACAAAGGCTTCATCCTGTTCCATGAAAATCCCCATGGGCAGACCGTTGAAAACCGTCCCTCGGGGGGAAATGGGATTCTGTGTGACAAGGTAGGCGTTGCTTGCATTGTTGCCGTTGCAGTCGGGCATATACCCCGCCACGTACATTTCCGTGGCGCTGGTCAGGTTAATTTCGCCCTGACGGATGGTGAAATCACTCTTGAGCGCTGTTTCAATGGTCGCGGCATTTGGTACGGTGTCGCCTATGGCATGGGCCGCGGTCCTGGTGATGTAGATTTTGGAGGTGGCCTGGTCGGCAGTGGCCGTTCCCTGGAGAGTCTTGGCGAATAGGTTCAATGGCGACCAGTAGGTACCGTCGGAAATCTGCAACGGCGCATCCATGGTGACTTTTTCAGAAGAGGCGAACGCGGTGCTGTTGCCGCCGGAAACAAAGGACATGCGCTTGCCGTACTGCAGCACCATGCCCGGCGCATCCAGCTTGACCATTTTATAAAACGCGAGATCCGAGACAAGCGCGGCCAGAGCAGCCGCATCCACCAGCACCACGCTTCCATCCAGAGTCGTCTGTACTGATTGCCCCGTAGAGGTATTATCCACGTACACTTCCATAGTCGCCGCACGCACCGGAACCGCGAACAGCACACACAGAAGGAAAACCAGAGTCCAGTGGACTGTGAATTTCCATGTCATGAAATATTCCTTTTGTTAGATAAAGACCGCTACTGAGATCATATATCCAGTGGAATATTTTTGTCTATATTTATAGTCAGTTGTGGTATTTTTTAACCACATGTGAAAGAAAAACCTTACAGACAGGTAGATTCATGACAAATCCACGCATTCGTGTTGTCTCTGTTCCGGGCTTTGGGCTGGGGAGGAGAAAAAACGAAAGCCCGACGTTACGAAGCCGGGCTTTGTTAATGGGAGCTCAAGTATTGTCAATTAACTTGCTGACCGCGCTGCAAAGCTCTGTCATAGGCAATTTCAGAGAAGCCGCGTACGGGCACTCCATAGATCAGAGCAAAGGGCACTGCCAACCCGCCATTGTCCAATACGAGCTTACGTCTGGCCGCTTCCGGATCGTTTTCCAGGTCATGAACCACATAGTCCACGCCTTTCGAATCCAGATACGCTCTGGCCTTGTTGCAGTATGTGCACCACTGCGTAACAAATAGTTCAATATCGGGCTGCTTGGTATCCGCAACCCGGATTACTTGCTGTTGCAATCCATCCGCAGCATTGTTTCCTGCCGTCGCTGCGGCGGGGATTAGAAGTAAGATGAAGAGAAAAAGGCCGATCAAACTACGCACTCTGCGCCTCCATACGTCTCGTGGCTTTCCGGATGCGATTCCGGAGATTTGTTTCAGGAGCCGGGCCGGCTCTGCGGACATTCCGCTGTTTATTTTAGTATAGGCACTTTTCAGACAATGAAAACCCTTAAATCAGACGATGTAATCTCCTTGTAACCCTGAGAACTGTTTTCATCCACTAAAAACGGCCCTTTCCCGCTTGTTCCGGCCCTGCGTTTTTTCTTTTTTTTGCAAAAAATCCATCCCGGACACATGAGACTTTCACCTTGACAAATCTTACCTTTTTGCTCTTTTACTGTTAATGATACAGGAAATTATCCACTCTTTCAAGGAAGGCACGCATTTTATCATGTTCAACTCCCGAATTTTATTCCTCATTGTTGCCGTCCTCTGTGTTTCCCTGTTTGGCCAACTTTACACCGAGCCTTTTGCAGAAGCTGAAACCATTATAAAAGTCGGCGCCTACGATAATTATCCAAAAATATTCTCCGATAACCATGGCGGATATAAAGGTCTGTTTCCCGATTTGCTGCAACACATTGCGCAGACGGAAAACTGGAAGCTCGAATATGTTCCCGGAACCTGGCAGCAATGCCTGGACAGGCTTTCCAGAAATCAGATCGATATCATGGTGGACGTGGCCTATTCGCCGGAACGCGACAAGCAGTTCGATTTCAATAAGGAAGCCGTCTTCATCAACTGGGGCACTGTTTACTCGAAATACGGCAAAAAATTCGACTCCCTGCTGGAGCTCAACGGCGCCACCATCGCGGTCATGCGGGAAAGCATTCACACCTACGGCCCCGAGGGCATCAAGAATCTCCTGAAGAAATTCAGTATTCCCTGCACGTATGTGGAAGTGAACTCCTACGATGAAATCTTTTCTCTGCTTGACGAAGGACTGGTGGACGCGGGCGTGGTGAACCGCCTCTACGGATTGAGCAACAGCGAACAGTTTCACGTCCGTAAAACGTCCATCGTTTTCAACCCGGTGCAGATCAAATTCGCATTTCCCAAAAACACTCCGCAAAGCCAGAAACTCATCAATACCATCGATGCGCATCTTGCAAAATTTAAGGACGATCCAAACTCGTTCTATTACGCCCTGCTGGAAAACTACATTTCCGGAAAGGAACTGAAAAACGCCGTTCCGGCTTCACTGGACAGAGGCAACCACAGGCTCATGCTGTCCGATGAAGAAAAACAGTGGATTGCCGGGCATCCCGTCATCCGTTTCGGATTCGACACCGAATTCGCTCCCTTTGAAATGGTCAACGAACACGGTGAATATCAAGGAATTGCCGCTGATTATCTCAAACTGATCTCCGAAAGCACCGGACTGCGTTTTGAGGTCTCGCATCCGCGTACGTGGAAGGAAGTCGTCAATGCGGCCAGACAGCGCCAGATTGATATCCTGCCCTGCGTGGGCAAGACTCTCGAACGCCTTGAATTTCTCAGCTTCACCGAGCCCTATACGTCTTTCCAGCGCGTGCTGATTTCGCGGGACGACGAACGCTTTCTGGCCGGACTGCAGGACCTCTCCGGACTCAAACTGGCCGTACAGAAAGGGTCGACGCATCAGGGGTTTCTCCATGATTACTCGGATTTGCAGTATATTCAATTCGACACCCTGCAGGAAACCCTCACTGCGGTCTCCACCGGCAAGGCCGATGTCATGGTCGGCAACCTGGCGTCGTCCACCTACTGGATACGCCAGCTCAACCTGACCAACCTCAAAATCGCCGCTCCCGCCACCACTCGTCCGGAAAATCTCTACATCGGCGTCCGTTCAGACTGGCCCCTACTGGTCGATATTCTGAACAAAGCCCTTGCCGCCATTTCCACAGGCCAACGCAATGCCATCATGCAACGTTGGGTGGGGCTTGAGTTCAAACCGGATCTGTTTTCGAAACAGCTCTGGCAGTGGCTGTTCTGGGGGGGCATCGTCGCCGTGCTGATACTGGGAGGTACGCTGGTCTGGAGTATTCTGCTGAAACGCGAGGTCTCACGTCGCAAGGCAGTCGCCAAGCAACTGCGGATTCGCATCAACTACCAGGGCATCATCGGCGCAATCTCCTCTCAGCTGATCAATCTGCCCACCGGCAGCATCAACGAACACATCAACAAGGCCCTGGAAAAAATAGCCGCAACGGTGGATGCTGACTGCGCTTATGTGTACCATTTTTCGGATAGCGGCTTTCCGGTGCTCGCCCACTTCTGGTCCAACGCGCAAAACACGGACTGGAGACTTCCCACCGGCCAGGGCATGGAATGGCGTATCCAGGAAATCAAACAAGGACTGGGCATCACCAATGCGCTGGAAATCGCCAATGACGACACCACGGCGCATCGGAACGACAACCAAGCCATGTCAATCCGCCACACCAAAAATTTCGCCTTTATCGACCTGCCGCGCAAAACCGGCGAAGTGGTCACAGGCATCATAGGCGTCAGTTCTCCGGACCAGGAGCGTTCCTGGACCGATCTGGAAGTGGATCTCATCGCCTTTCTCGGACAGACCATCACCAGTGCCATTATCCGGTTAGAGGCCGACATTGCGCGCAAGCAATACGCCGACGATTTAGCGCAATCCAATTCCCGGCTCGAGGCCCTGGACCAGCTGAAGAGCATGTTCATCGCCTCCATGTCGCACGAACTGCGTACGCCGCTGAATTCGATCATCGGTTTCACGGGAGTGATTCTTTCGGGCATCTCCGGCGAGCTGAACCCCACCCAGAAAAACCAGCTGGAACGCGTCTACAAATCTGCCAAGCATCTGCTGGATCTGATTGTGGATGTCATCGACATCTCTAAAATTGAAGCCGGCCGTATTGATATCTTCCCGGAGCAGTTCGACCTGAAAGAACTCGTGGAAGAGGCCGTCAGCAACGTCCGCTCCGTCATCGACACTAAACCCATTGAACTGAAGCTTTCCGTTCCTGACGGCGTATCCCTCAATTCCGACAGGCGCCGCGTTCTGCAATGTCTTATCAACTTGCTCAGCAACGCGGGCAAGTATACTGAAGAAGGAGAGATTGAACTCGAGGCCAGCGTGGTGCAGGAAAACATCGTCATCAAGGTGACGGATACGGGCCTGGGCATCGCCGAAGAGGACATGCGCAAGCTGTTCGAACCGTTCGAGCGCCTGGACAGCTACCTGAAAGTGAAAGCGGGAGGCACAGGACTCGGGCTGTATCTCACAAGAAAAATCGTACGCGATCTCCTTGGAGGCGATATTTTTGTGGAAAGCACACTGGGCAAGGGAAGTATTTTTACCCTGGTAGTTGCAAAAGAGCTCCCAAGCGAATCCGAATGACAGGGGGGTGTCAGAAATGCGCGCATTGATTATCGAAGATAATGACGACAATATGGAACTCATCACATTCATCCTCGAATCCCACGGCTTCGAGGCAGTGCAGGCGCGAAACGGCCAGGACGGATTTTCCATGGCCCAGACCTGCAACCCGGACTTTATTCTTCTGGACATCCAGCTGCCGGACATCCCCGGTACGGAAGTCCTGCGTATGCTGCGGGCATCGCCTGCGAGCGCCAAACTGCCGGTCATCGCGGTAACGTCCTACGCCATGGCGGGAGACAGAAAAAGTCTGCTGCAGGCCGGTTGCGACGGCTACATTGAAAAACCCATTGATCCGCTACGGATCATCAACCAGATCAACGATATTGTCGGGAGCAGGAAATGAAAATTCTTGTTGTCGAAGACAATACGGATTCCCGAAAAATGCTGGAGACCGTGCTTCTTGCAAAAGGCTATGACGTTCTCTGCGCGGAAAACGGCCAAATCGCCCTGGATTTGGCGCTCCAGATGCAGCCGGATCTGGTGGTTTCGGATATTCTGATGCCGGTGATGGACGGCTACACGCTCTGTAAAAAACTCAGGCAAGATCCGCAGCTGCACACGGTTTTGTTTGTTTTTTACACCGCCACCTACACGGACGACAAGGACCGCAACCTGGCGATGGAGCTGGGTGCCGACAAATTCCTGCTCAAACCTCTGGAACCGCACATCCTCTTACGGGAGCTGGAAACGCTGCTGGAAAATAAACAGGATTTGGAAACGCGCAAGGCGGTGACAACGGTGGAAAGCGAACTGCAGATCGAAAAACAATATTCGCAGCAGGTCTTTCATAAACTAGAAAAAAAAGTCGCGGAACTGGAAGAATTGCGCTCACAGCTGGAGCACAAAGTTGCCGAACGTACGCAAAAACTGCAGGAATCCGTCGCACAGCTGACCAAGGAAGTGGAAACACGAAAAATTGTTCAGGAAGAACTTTGCAAGGAAAAGGAAAAAGCCGAAACCGCCTACGGATTCATTTCCGACTTTGTCTCCACCGTTTCCCACGAACTGCGGACGCCGCTTACTTCCATTCTGGGCTTCGCTCAGATGCTGCATAAGGAAATCCCTGAAATTTGTGCTGAGAACCCCAACGAAGCCTGCGAACGCTCCCTGAAGCACATCGGCATCATTACGTCCGAAAGCCAGCGCATCATTAAAATGATTAACGAACTGCTGGATAAAGCCAAGCTCGAAGCCGGCAAGGTGGAATGGCATTTTACCGAACAGCCCATACAAACACTGGTCGACCACGCCGTTTCCGTCACATACGCGCTATTCAAGGCCAAACACCTGGACTGCGAAACGCGTATCGATCCTGACCTGCCCCCGGTGATGTGCGATCCGGAAAAAATCCTGCAAGTGCTCATCAACCTCTTTTCCAACGCCGCCAAATTTACGCTCCACGGCAGCGTAATCTGCAGCGCAACACGGCAGGAGGACATGCTCCTGGTCAGCGTTCAGGATACGGGTCCGGGCATCCCGAAAGAGGAGCAAGCTGCGATCTTCGACAAATTCAAGCAGTCCTACGCGGGCAGACATGCCCAGGGCACCGGGCTCGGACTCTCCATCTGCAAGGACATCATCGAAAATCACAAGGGAAAGATCTGGGTCGAAAGCGAATCCGGCGCGGGCAGCACTTTTTTCTTCAGCCTGCCTTTCGAACAGTAATCCCTTTTCCTAGGCAGCCAGGAGAACAAACAGATCGTGAAAAGACCCATTCTCCCGCTCACCATCAATATTCTGACCATCTTTGCCGCGCTTGTCTGCCTGGTGGCGGGAGGCATCATCTCGTACGGGTATCTGAAAACCTCCGATGCGGCGCTGACCTCGGCCCATCAACTGTTGCGTAGAATCGGGAACTCCATTGTCGAGCGTACGCAGAACATCTTCGATACGGCCGTGGTCGCCGTGGACTCCTATGCCTTTCTCAATAATCTCAGCGAAAAACCCACCATTCACTCGCATCCGCTGAGCCAGATTTTCTTTAAATTTCTCGAGCACAATCCGGACTTTACTTCCATCTATGTCGCCTTCAACGACGGGGACTGCTATCTTGTCTCACTGCTTTTGAACGAGCGGAAAAAACTGCTTAACGCTCCGGATGAAGCTGTCTGGTATACGGAAAACATGGGACATTTTTCCACGGGCCAGCGTTACTCCCTGCGCAAATTTCTGGATGCGGACTTTCTGCTCATCGACTCGGAAGTGACAACCGATGTCCCCTACGACCCCAGAACGCGTACATGGTTCGAAGCCGCCTCGCAGACTGACAGCGCCGTTCTGAGCGATGTTTATGTCTTTGCCCACAGCAAAATTCCGGGCATGACAATTTCCCGGCGTTTCGACGGCAGAATTCCAGGAGTCATCGGCATCGATATTTCCCTGGCCAATCTCTCGCACTTTCTGCAGAAACAGATGATCAGCCCGAACAGTCGGATCATGCTTTTCGGGCCCTCCGGCGAGCTTTACGCCTACCCTGACATCGACAAAATGGTCACCGTGGTTGTTGAAAACGGCGAAAGAAAATCCGTCACATCCAATGTCGGCAACTTTGACGACCCCATTTACGCCTCGCTGATGAGCAGCTTCTGGAAAAACAACGAACAACCACTTCGTGATCACATCATCAAGGTGCGCGGAGAGCCGTATCTTGCGCTGATAGACGCCCTGTCCCCCGCCTACGGCAAACGGCTGTTTCTTGGCATCGCTATCCCGCAGAGCGTCTTCATCACACCTCTCAACAATGTGGGAACGGAAACCGTGTTTGTCTCCGTAGCCATGCTATTGCTGTTTCTGCCGCTCGTCTATCTGGCTGCCAGGCGCATCAGCCGTCCGCTCAACAAACTGTCCGACAGGACCAAAGAACTGGCGCTGCTGCACCTTGACGCTCCCATCGACAGCACATCCCATGTCGTGGAAATCCGCCATCTTTCCACTGCGCTGGAACTGTTGCGCAGACAATTGAAGATTGTTGCGAACTATCTCCCGCGACCTGTCATCAACCGGCTCCTCACCAACGACATACCGCCTGTCCTGGGCGGAATTCGCAAGGAGCTGAGCATTTTCTTCAGCGGGATCAACGGATTCAACCAGCTCTCCGAATCCATGTCCCCCGAACAGGTCGCCAACAGCCTTTCTGAATATTTTCAGACCATCAACGGTGTGCTGCGAGAAACAGGCGACACCGTAGGAAAATATACTGGAGACTCGCTGATAACGTTCTGGAACGCGCCGTCGGATGACGACAGGCACGCCTTCCACAGCTGCCTGGCCGCATTGCGCTGCCAAACGGCACTGGAATCCTTCAATCAGCGGCGCAATGAATTGGGGCTGCCGGAACTGACGGCGCGTATCGGGATCCACACGGGACAAGCCCTTGTCGGCAATATCGGTTTTTCCGAACACATGGAATATACCGCTATGGGTACTTCCTGCGTACTGGCCGCCCGTATACAACGCCTGAACAAATGTCTCGGCACCAGAGTGCTGGTTAGCGAGACCACCAGAGAGGCCGTGGGAAACGCGTTCCTGATGCGTTTTGCCGGCCGCGTCCTGGCCCCCGTGCCGGGCGCGGCTACGCGTATCAATGTGTACGAGCTTCTTGGAACAGCACCGGATGCTCAGAACGTCCTGGCGCCTTTTGCCCTCGATGCCGGTGCCACGGAGCGTCTTGCGACCTGGGAAGCAGCCGTAACTCCGTATCTGGCGCAAGATTTTTCCAATGCTTCAAACGCGTTTTCCGCTTTCATCGAAAAGCACGGCAGCGATCCGCTTGCGGAAAGTTACCTGGCTCAGAGCCTGATATACCTCGAACAACCTCCTGCTGAAGACTGGAATGGGGAGTGGTTTCTTGATGCGCGTTAATCTCAGACAGTCGATCCCTTTTTTCATGGCCCGCCGCGCCGCATTCCTGCTGCCGATGCTTCTGGCTCTGCTGGTATTCCAACCGGCCTGTGCTTTTGCGCAAAAAATCCCCCTGCAATTCTGGACCACCGAGGTGCATCCCAGACGGATGGCCGTCATCCGTTACCTGAGCCAGGTGTTCATGCTTTTCAACCCGGACATTGAAATCCGCGTCCAGGGAGTTGAAGAAAACCTCATGGCCGGAGCCCTCACCAAGGCCGTAGCAAACCATACGCAGCCCGATCTCATCAGCTGCTGCTCCGACATCATTGTCGCTCTTTCCCAGAAAGGCTGGATGGACAATAACCAGACCGCCTCCATCATCTCCGCCATAGGCAGAGACCGATTCTATACGGGGGTGTTAAACAAACTTCTGCTTCCGGACGGCACCTTTTGCGGCATTCCCTACAATGGCTGGATTCAGGGCATCTGGTACCGGAAGGACTGGTTCCACGATTACAACCTGGCTCCTCCGGACAGCTGGACGCACATCATCCGCGCGGCCCAGGCCCTGCATAATCCCGAGGCCGGACGTTACGGCATTCTTCTGGGCACCCGCGCCGATGTGTACGCCGAACAGGCTTTCACCCATCTGGCTCTGAGCGTTGGAGTCCAGGAGTTCGACGCCCAGGGAAAGGTCGTCTTTGATTCGCCAGCGAGCATGAAGACGCTGCAGTTTTATAAAAAACTCGCCCAGTATACGCCTCCCGGCCCGCAATCCTGGCGTGGGCGGGATTATTATCTGCAGGGCAAACTCGCCATGATGTTTTACTCGACCTTCATCATGGACGATTTCGCGGTGCCTTCGGTGGCCGCAGACTCCCTGACTTCCGACAATTTTCCGGACCTGACCGGCGAGCCGTTCGACCGGACGCTGCTGAACAACACTGCGGTGGTGACGACCATCCAGGGCACCAGAAGCGCGAGTTACGGCGTAATCCACGCCCTAGGCCTGCTGCGCAAGCCCGACGCCCGAAAACAGGCTGCCCTGACGCGCTTTGTCCACTTTCTTTTCTCCCAGGATGCGTACGTCTCCTGGCTGCACATGGTGCCGGGCGGCATGCTGCCCGTGCTCAAGGACATTGCGGGCAGCGATGCCTTTACCAGAGATCTGCAGGGCGTCTTTCACAAGTATTCGCGCCAGCGTATCCGTTCCATCGTCGCGGGATTCGAAGCATTGCGCAGCTTCAGCTATGCTGACGGCAAACTCATACCGGAAGCAGCGCAGGTGTCCGCGGCCGGTATCCTGCCCCAAATGATCGGCAATACGCTGCAAAAAGACATGCCTCCGGCAGAAGCCCTTTCATTTGCCGCACTGCAGATGCGCGCGCTGGTCCGGCCCGAACGCGTCTTGCATTAGCACAAGTTTACTCTGAAATTGTAACGCCTCCGGGGGCTAAAGGACCTTTTTAGCTGAAAATAGTATTTTAGTATAAACAGCCCTGCGAGGGCTGTTATGCCACGTTGATGCAGAGCCCCAAGTATATCACTTCAAAATTAAACTGCTCTAGTAGGATGTTACGCAGCCGGGCCGCCACTCGCTCCGGATCCGGCGTTATACCCTGCGGTCTTCTGGACGTCACAGCCAAAATAACGTATACAGTTATGATTCCAAAACTTTTCAATCACTAAAGACAGCGATTCACATGACAGACATTGCCCAGACAAACTGAAGCGTTTCCTTAAAGGAGTTGCGGATGATTATCGGCGTGGACACGGGCGGGACCTTTACGGATCTGATTTTTCGCGACGCCGCGGGCTGGAGCGTGCATAAACTGCTCTCCACCCCGGCAAATCCGGCGGAAGCCGTGCTGGCGGGACTGCAGGCCATAAGCGCGGACACTGCCGGACGCAATATCGTGCACGGCTCCACTGTGGCCACAAATGCCATTCTCGAACGCAAGGGCGTAAAAACCGCGCTGGTCACCAACAAGGGATTTGAAGACGTCCTGGTGATCGGACGCCAGAACAGGTCGCGCCTCTACGACCTGACCTTTCGCAAAGAACCGCCCATCGTACCGGATGAGCTGCGTTTCGGAGTTAGCGGGCGCATCCTGTCGGACGGCAGCGAGGCTGAACCGTTCGATCCGGACCAGGCCCGGGAAATCGTGGAACGTATTGTCCGGAGCGGCGCCGAGTCCGTGGCCGTCTGCTTGCTGTTCGCGTTTGCCGACCCCGCGCATGAGCTGGCCATGGGCCGCCTGCTGGATGCCACCGGACTGTCACTTTCGCTTTCCCATGAGATTCTGGCGGAGTTCCGGGAATTCGAGCGGACCTCCACCACTGTGGTCAATGCGTATGTCAGCCCAAAGATGGCCCGCTACATCACGTTTCTGCTCGACCATCTGGATCAGTCCGACGCCCTGCGCATCATGCAATCCAACGGCGGCTCCATCTCGGCCGACACGGCCATGAAAGAATCCGTACGCACCATTCTTTCCGGTCCGGCCGGAGGCGTGGTGGGCGCCCGAACCATCGGTCTGCAGGCCGGATTCGAACGGCTGATCACCTTCGACATGGGCGGCACGTCCACGGACGTCTCCCTGCTGGACCACGGGTTGTCGCTGACCCTGGAAACCAGCATCGCCGATTATCCGGTCAAAACCCCCATGCTGGATATCCACACCGTGGGCGCCGGAGGCGGATCCATCGCTTCCATCGACTGCGGCGGCGCCCTGCTGGTCGGACCGGAGAGCGCGGGCGCCGACCCCGGCCCCATCTGCTACGGCAAAGGCGACCGGATCACCGTCACGGATGCCAATCTTTTTCTCGGGCGTTTGCTGCCGGACCAGTTTCTCGGCCGCGATATGCTGCTTTACTCGGACCGCCTGGAAACCCCTTTCCGCGATCTGGCCTCGCAGCTCGGACTGGATCCCGTGGAGCTGGCCGAGGGCATTCTGACCATTGCCAACGCCAACATGGAACGGGCCATCCGGGTCATCTCCGTGGAGCGGGGATTCGATCCGCGAGAATTCTGCCTGTTCTCCTTTGGCGGAGCGGGCGGACTGCATGCTGCTTTCCTGGCCCGGATGCTGGGTATCCCCCGTGTGCTGGTGCCGCGCAATCCCGGCATTCTTTCCGCCATCGGCATGCTCATGGCCGACGTGGTCAAGGATTATTCCCAAACCATCATGCGCCAAGCCGCTTCCCTTCCTCCGGAGGAGCTTGAAGCGGCCTTCGGTCCCCTGGAAGAACGGGGAAAACAGGAGCTGCTGGCCGAAGGCATTCCCGCTGCTTCCATCCGGCTCGAACGCGCGCTGGACATGCGCTACCAGGGGCAGTCCTACGAGCTGGTCACGCCCCTTCCCGACGCGGCAGAAGCCGCCGCCGGAGATACCATTAAGGATGTCGTCGCGGAGGTTGTCGAAATATTTCATACGCAGCACGAAAAGCAATACGGCTACCGCAACGCTTCCAAGCCCGTGGAGATAGTGAACGTCCGCCTGCGGGCCCGGGGCATGCCGGAAAAGCCCGAACTGGATCCACTGCCCGCCGGCGACTCTGCTCCGCCGGAAAATGCCCTGCTCTGCGAACGCCCGGTGATTTTCGACGGGCAGTCCCGGCTGAGCGCGGTCTGGCAACGGGACGCCCTGCTGGCCGGAAACGAAATTCAGGGACCGGCAATCGTGGTCGAGTATTCGTCCACCATTGTGCTGCCGCCCTTTGCCCGGGGCCGTGTGGACGCCTGGGGCAACCTGGTGCTGACGATAGAGGACAACGCCGCATAAACCCGTGCCCGCAAAACGCCGTATGGAGTAGCACAAGGATGACGCTCAACCCCATTCTGCTGGAAGTTTTCAAAAACCGTTTTTCCTCCATAGCAGAGGAAATGGGCATGGCCCTGATGCGTACGGCCTATTCGCCCAATATCAAGGAGCGCCGGGACTTTTCCTGCGCCTTGTTCGACGCGGCCGGAGACATGGTGGCCCAGGCCGCGCACATACCGGTGCATCTGGGCTCCATGCCGCTGTCGGTCAAGGCTGCCATAGAAGCAGTTGCTCTGGCTCCCGGAGACATGGTCATCCTCAACGATCCGTTCAAAGGCGGCACGCACCTGCCGGATGTCACCCTGGTGGCGCCGGTATTCGCGGCCGGAGGGCGTTTTCCGTGCTTTTATGTGGCCAACCGCGCACATCATGCCGACATCGGCGGCATGAGTCCGGGCTCCATGCCCTTGTCCACCTCCATTTTTCAGGAAGGCCTGATCATTCCGCCCCTCAAGATCGTCAAAAACAAAAAAATCGACCAGGAACTCATGGCCCTGATCCTGAACAACGTCCGTACGCCCCAGGAGCGCGAAGGGGATTTTGCCGCACAGATCATGGCCAACATCACCGGCGTACGCCGGACCCGCGAACTGCTGGACAAATACGGCAAGGACCAGGCCCAGGCCTATGCCGCGGGGCTCAATGACTATTCCGAGGCCATGACCCGCGCGGCCATCGCCCGGATTCCGGACGGCGAATACGGCTTTGCGGATGTGCTGGACGATGACGGCGCGGGCGCCACGGACATCCCCCTGCGGGTGAACGTGACCATTTCCGGAGACCAGGCAGCGCTGGATTTCAGCGGTACGGGCGCCCAGGTTCGCGGCAGCGTCAACGCGGTACGGGCCATCACGGTTTCCGCGGTGCTCTATGTCTTTCGCTGTCTGACCGAACAGAACATTCCGGCCAACGCGGGGTGCCTGCGCCCCATCAGCATCCACACGCCTCCCGGCAGCATTGTGGACGCGGCTTTTCCCGCGGCCGTGGCCGCCAGCAACGTGGAGACCTCGCAACGCATAGTGGACGTGATCCTCGGCGCCCTGGCCCAGGCGTTGCCCGAACGCATCCCAGCAGCCAGCCAGGGAACCATGAACAACCTGACCATCGGCGGATACGACCCGCGCCGAAAGCGGCCTTTTGCCTATTACGAAACCCTGGCGGGAGGCATGGGCGCAAGCGCTCACCATACCGGCCAGGATGCCTGCCATTCGCACATGACCAATACGCTGAACACCCCGGTGGAAGCGCTGGAATACGCCTACCCCTTCCGGGTGACGGAATACGCCGTACGCAACGGAACGGGCGGCCGGGGCAGACAGCGCGGCGGTAACGGCATGATCCGGGAGATCGAACTCCTGGCGGACGCCGAGGCCACGGTGCTTTCCGAACGGCGCGTACATGGCCCGTACGGCCTGGCAGGAGGATCTGACGGTACGCCCGGACATAACAGCGTGATCAGCGCTGGCCGGAGCGAAACCTGCACGGGGAAATTCAGCCGGCAGCTGAAAAAAGGCATGCGTCTGCGCATGGAAACTCCGGGAGGCGGCGGATACGGCATTGCCGGTCCGGACGGAAATGAACCGGAGTAAAATTGCGGTTGAACATCGCACCATTCCCGGATATTTATTGTCTGGTATTGCAAGATGTGACTCCTGCCATGCGGCAAGCTCTTAAAGACAGTCACCAGATGTTTAGCGTAATGAAACAGTTGTGAAAAATAGCGAGATCCCTATGAGCCCTGCGTTCTTTTCTTTTCGCCGCAAAGAAGAGAGCTTCCTGCGCACCTCGGGAGCGATCTTCAGAGCACCGGCCGCGCGCCTGATCACGTTCGCAGTCTGTACGTTGCTGTCCCTGTTTCTGCTTTTCACTGTTTCCAGCGCCCAGGCGCAACAGCAGGAACGCGTCCTGCGCCTGGACAGCGAGATCCACATCAAGGTCGACACCACGCTTGCGGTCAAAGAACACATCACCATTTTTTCCACAGGGAAGCACTTCAAGCGCGGCATCATCCGTGAATTCCCCGCCTGGTTCACCGACGACATCAACCACAAGGTTCTTCTGCATTACCTGGACATTGTTGTCACAAGGGATGGACAAAAGGAAAACGCCTTTTTGCAGAAAGAAGGCGACAACTACCGGATCTACATAGGCGACGCCCAAAAGGAACTCCCGCCCGGGGAACACAGCTACGAGATTTCCTACACCGTGCTGCGGCGCTTGCAGTATTTCAACTCCTACGATCTGCTGGTCTGGAATGTCACCGGCTCGAACTGGGGCATACCTGTGGAGCACATTACGGCGACAGTCTCTCTGCCGCGGACAACACGCCCTATTCTGCGCTACAAAGCCTACATCAACGGTCAGGGAACCAAAGGCGTTGATTTCGATGTGCAATTTCCCGAACGAGGGTTCGCCGTGTTTACGCTTCTGCGTCCTTTAAAGCCCGAAGAGGATTTTTCCGTTGCCGTGGCCTGGCCTAAAGGGCTGGTCCAGGAACCTACCGCCCTGGAATATTACGACAACAAATGAAGCGGTCTTGAAGCCTGAGGCCCGGCATACGAAGCCCCGGCTTGTTTCACTGCTTCCGAACCTTTCTCCTTGTGGATCGGAGCAGCCCGGTCTTCCTTTTTTTCTCACTCGCCCCTTAATGTGCACGGGGTTCTGGACACAACCCCGGAGTTGTGCTTTTGTAGTTCCCTGAATCATTACGTTCCGTAAAATGAAACAAAATGTTTTCCTATCTGCCGCAAACTGGAAACCGAGACAGTCGTACAGTGAACCGCCAATGTGTTTTTGATTATCAACCAGTTACCTTAGACTACGGAGAGTTGTTATGGATAAGCTGTCACGCCGCGCATTCATGGGCGTCGCATTGGGAGCGGGGGGGGCCATGATGGCTCCTGGACTGGCCTTCTCGAAATCATCTGCAAAAGGGGATGCTTCTGCCGGACAATCCGGCTCCGCCCTGGAGCGTATTCAACAGCAGATCGAAGCCTGGCACCAGGAAGGCGCCCAATACCAGTCGGACCAGCTCGCCGCCGAGAGCAACGCCGAATGGGACCGGCTGCTGGACGCCTATTACGAGCGCAACAAACTCACCTGCATTTCCGTCAATTCAGCCAATCTTTGCCCCAGCCTCAAGCCGGTGGACCAGATGGTGGACATGGTCCGGGATATGCTGCGAGCGGATATATCCTTTCCCTGGCGCGGAGAACTGGCCCAGGCCAGTCTCGGCCACGGACTTGATGCCGTGAAGGAATGGTTCGGACTGGGCAAAAGTCAGGACAAGGCCGAATCCCTGCTGGCCCTGGTCGCCAATTCGACTGAAGGAAACAACTTTATCAATAACGGCCTGGTGAGTTCCGGATTTTTCAACCCGCAGCAGGACAGCGTCCTGGCCTGGGATGTCAACCACCCCACCAACCTGGATGCCTGGTATTACCGCAGAGCCACCCAGGGCTGGGATCAACAATCCATACGTACGCTGCAGACAAAAATGTTCAGCCAGAAAGTCAGCGACGAGGAAAAAAAGCAGGGTTACATCCCGTCCGATCCGCAGAGTGAAGACGACATCATTGCTCCTCTGCTGCACCTGGCCGGCGGCAACACCAAACTGGTCACCCTTTCCTGGCAATCCAACGAATGCGGCATGCTGCTGCCCATGAAGCGTATCGTCGAGGAACTACGCAAGACCAACAAGAACGTACACATCCATGCGGACAGCGCCCAGACCTTTGGAGTCCTTGATCTGCAGCTTGGAGACGTGGACGTGGACAGCATCACCGGCAGCTTTCACAAATGGCCTTGCGGACCGAAAATGGTCGGCATCATTTACATGAACGCCCGGTCCGAGGCCGCCAAACGATTCACCCCGAGCATCTGGGGCTATGATGAGTACATCAACACGCCTGTGAACTATGGCTTTGATCCGGAAAAAGGCCAGATGAACCCCACTGCCAAACGCTTTTCGTATCTCGGGCAGCAGAATGACGCCACTCTGGTCTCCACCTGGATCACCGCTTTATTTCATACGGGCCATTTCCACCCCGGCGTGTCTCCGAAAAAAATCGAAGCCCGTGTCCATTATCTCGGTACCCAGGTCAAAAACGCGCTGTTCCGCCACCTGCCGAAGATCTACCCCGGGTTCACGGAAAAAACCGCGTACAAATGGATTTCCACGCCAACCACCAACGACGCATTCCGCAGCTCCGTTTTCCTGTTCAAACCCCCGTCTGGAATTTCAGCCGGCGACGTCATGAAGCACGTCTACGAACAGCATAAATTCGGCATTGCGAACCTGGAGGTGAAAGGGCACGACCTCGTACGCATTTCCCCCACAATCTGCAATTCGACACAGGATATTAACGACGTAGTGGAAGCGACTGTGGACGTCATCATGGCCATGCAGCAAAACAAGCTGGCCAACAACACCCACCTGCGCACCTATGCCTAGCCGTCTGAGCTGATGTTCCGGCAGGGTCTGGTCCGGCCAGGCCCTGCCGGAGTTTTCGCAGGAACTGCTTGCAGATTGCGCTTCAGGTCTTAATTTTCTTGAATAGCGGCGTTGAATAAGGCCCGGCCTCTTTCAAGGTCCGGCAAACAATAATTCCGAATGGGAATCTCTTTGTAACATGCTTGCTATTGAAGCCTTGGCTTTGCTCTGTTAGGCTGTTATTTCGTATAGTAACCATTTTTCCAAAACGGATTTTTATGGATACCTACCGCGTTAACGTGCATTATTATTACGCAGAGGGGCAATCAAACGGGCACATGGAGGTCGAGGCCTCCTGCGAGTCCGAAGCCGTAAAAAACGTCCTGGACTACATGCAACGCAATATGCGGCTGCATCCGGATTACCGGCTGTACATGGTTCAGGTCGCCAAAGCCAAACCACAACAATAATCACGGCATCAGACGCCTCACAGAAGCAGTCATGCGACAGAGCTGCGCTGCTCCGCTTCCAAAGCTGCTTGCCCTCCCTGCTGCAAAAACTCCGACGGACTACAGTTTGTCGTAGTGCGTCATTCCCCAGGAAACAAACGCTCCAAAAGCCTCTTCCAGTTCATCGGCCTTGGTTTCCTTGGACTTTTTTCGTCCTTCACTGACCATTCCCAGAAAGTATTTATCGCAATAAGCGTCGAATCTGCTGAAATGCGGTTTGAGCACCCCCGCTTTTCTGACAGGCGTGACCATGATCCAGGAAGGGACACGCCCGATGTTGAACTTGAAAAAAACCTTTTTTGCTTCAGCGGCCTGAGGGCTTTGCTTGTTGAAACGGACTTCCACAACGCTGACCGACTCCTCATTCTCCACCAGGGCGCGCCCGTATAAACTGCGTTGTTCTTTCCAGATCAGGCTTTCATTTGAGTTAAATAAAATGAGAACCGGTTTATGAAGAACATTATTTTTAATTTCAGAAAAAACCTCGGGCATGGTCTCCACTTTTAAGGGGACTTCATATTTTCTGATGCGTTCTTCTTTGTTGCGCTCTTTGAAAACCTTATTCAGCTTTGTAACAAGTACATCTCCATTGGCGTACTCATTCCGTATGAATTTAAACAGGCGATATTTGAGATGTAATGATTCCAGTGCATAATGTTTTTTTACTATAGCCTTTTTACGAAAACCAAGAACATTATGTTTAATTATTAAAATAACAATAGGACTTCCATACTTTTTAATATGGCCTAGCTCAGCCTGGAGCGCAATATCACTGGCATTGGGAATACGGGAACACAGAATTCTGTTTCCCTTGGAATATACAATATCCAGGCTGGCCACTATCGTTCGATATTTTTTGTATATCCATGTGATACGCCAAGGCATACCACAAGTCGTCATGTTGATGAAAAAGGCAGGACAAAAACAGCATGGTATTGTCATCAAAGCGAATGATCCAAACGACCCGCTGCGTATACGTGTCGCTTGCCCGCCAATACGTGCTTTTTTTCAACAAAAGACCGGGAGAAAAAATGCGGCCTGCCCGGCTTCCGGAGACTGCGCCCGGACCCGGTTGAAGCACACTGGAAAACACCCCGTCACAGGGGGATAGCCAAGACGTTTTCTCTTGTCAAAAGTCTCAACCCTTTCGAATATAAAATTTTATTGAGTGAAGCAGTACTTTTTCAATGATTGCAGACAATCCGGCACCCGTACTTTCTGTACCATTCTTACTTTTTTTCTGTTCAGCGATATTGAGACGGAATCTTTTTGTCGGCACAAGCCCGATACCCTATGAAAAAATATTGACCGACTCCCTAGCCAGCTTTTATGGAAATCAAACAAAGGAGCACTTCATGCACTGGACCAATTTAAGCTTGTTTTTCGCCAGTTCCTGGCTGCTGATCCTCACCCCGGGGCCGGACATGCTCTACGTGATCACTCGCGGCCTGGCGCAAGGAAAACGTGCCGGAATCATTTCCGCGCTGGGTGTCGCCAGCGGCATACTGGTGCATACCCTCCTGGCAGCCCTCGGGCTGGCCATTGTTTTACGTACTTCCGCCCTTGCCTTCACGCTGGTCAAGTACGCGGGCTCCTGCTATCTCATTTACCTCGGCGTCCGGACCCTCTGTTCCCGGAAGATATTCCAGCCCACGCCCGAATCTTTGCCCGCGCCCGGTCGAAAAATCTTCCTGCAGGGCATGCTGACCAATGTCCTGAACCCCAAAATCGCCCTGTTCTTCCTTGCCTTTCTGCCGCAATTCGTTGTGCCGGGCCATATGAACGCAACCATGCAGATGCTCTTGCTGGGCGTATGCTACGCACTCTGCAGCACCGTTTTTCTCTCGCTGGTCAGCCTCGGTTCCGGCTCTCTGGGCGGATTGTTTGGTAAAAACAGACAGCTATCCAAGCTGTTGGGAAAAATCAGCGGTGGCGTGTTCATCGCACTCGGGCTGAAGCTTTTCTTCACGCGCCAGTCCGCACTCAATTAGGCAATACAAGATCACGTACGGAGCAAAGGAATCGATCAGCCTGAAACAACTCAACCAGGATAGCGCTGTTTGACGGATACTGTTCGAGTTGCCCTGCGATTTTCTTTTACCAGCGTGAACAAGGCATTACACAAGGTTTCAAAGGCAACGGGCTTGGCTAAAAATTCGTTCATCCCCGCTTCCAGACATCGTTGCCTGTCTTCTTCCATGGTAAAAGCGGTCAGGGCAACAATGGGGATATCCGCTTTTTCAGGGGACACATTGCCGTTGCGAATGGCTCTGGTGGCCTCCAGGCCATCCAATACGGGCATCCCGACGTCCATAAGAACGATATCGTAATTTTCCTCCCGTATTTTTTGCAACGCCTGCAACCCATTCTCCACCACCGTCACTTCGCAACTGACCTTTTTCAACAAACGTTGCAAAGAGTAACGATTGACCTCATCATCTTCAGCAACCAGGATGCGCAATACGCTTCCATCCGCAACATCGTCATTTGCAGGTAAGATGACAGGTTCCTCAAGTTGGGAAACCTGTCCGAACGGCAGTGAAAGAAAAAAAGTCGTGCCCTTTCCCATCTCGCTGGTGACGCAAATACTCCCTCCCATCAGCTTTACGAAACGCCGTACGATGGATAAGCCGAGCCCTGCCCCCTGATACTTGCGCGTATCGCCCGTATCCACCTGGGTAAAGGGCTCAAACAGTCCATCCAGTTTATCCTCCGGAATGCCGATGCCCGAATCCGAAACTGTGAACAAAACCCGGCGCTCATCAGTACTGATGCCTGCCTGTAATAGCGTGGCCGTAATCCTGATGGCCCCGCTGCTGGTGAATTTGACCGCATTGCCTACCAGATTATTCAGTATCTGCTGCAAACGAATCTTATCTCCAACCAGCAGCTCAGGCAGACGGTTATCCAGGTCTGCGTGAAAATCAATTCCTTTTGAGCTGCACTCAAACCGGAAAAGCTGTTCAATGGCCTTGAACGTACCCGCCAGCGGAAAGGGCTTGGCCTGGAGCAGTATTTTTCCCGCCTCCACCTTAGCCAGATCCAGAATATCACCCAGCAACTCCGCCAGCCGTTTGGATGAATCAATGGAAATGGCAACATATTGTTTTTGTTCCTCATTCAAAGTCGTGGTTTCAAGCAGCTGATGCATGCCCATAATACCGTTCAGGGGCGTTCGGATCTCGTGGCTCATGTTGGCCAGAAATTCTGATTTGGCCTGGTTAGCCGATTCCGCCGCGTCCTTAGCCTGCAACAAGGCCTGTTCCATGTTCTTGCGGCGTTCATTCTCCATTTGCAGTTGTTGATTAATAGCACTGATTACAGCCGTACGCTCGAGAACAGTGGCCTGTAGCCTGACATGGCGAAAAGCCAGCAGATAAACAATCCATCCCCCCAATATAGCAACGGAAAATGCCAGGACGCGGAAGACGCACAACGGCCAGGATAAGCAGTGCAACCATCCTGCAGCCGGCAGCATTGCCAGGGTCCATTGCCCTTCGGGCAGAGGCAGCCGCATCAGAACCGGATCCCCTGCCATCACCTCGGGATCCCCGTGAAACACTTTGCCGTCATTTGAGGCTATGGCCAGCCGGATCCCCGCGGGAATCGGTATCAGCGCCGATTCCTGCAGAACAGGTGGAATGTCAATAACCATGGAAACTATTCCCCAGAAACGCTCACCTTGATACACCGGCGCCCGGGCCACCATGCCCAGTCCCCCCTGACGCAATTCATAGGGACCGCTCAAAGTCATACGGCCAGTATCAATCGCGCGCTGCACGTCAAGAAGCACCTGCGGACGTTTATCCGTAAGCAGATTGTGTCCCAGGGCTTTCTGGTTGTTTTTCAACGGATAAACAAAGCGATTGATTCCCCCGGGGGCGACAATAAAATTCCGAATCCCATTTGCGGAGGTAAAAAGCCCTGCGGCAAAGGCCTGAAAATGCTTGTCGAGGTCAATAGAAGCATTCCCATTTTGCAAAGCCGTTTCAACGAAAACCTTGAGTCCTTGCAGCAGGGAAAATCGCGTGTTCAACGCGTAGGAAAGAGTGGAAGAAACAGATTCCAACCGTTGCTGAATGTTCTTTTTTTCCTGCTCCATCAAAAATAGATTATAGGCCCTCTCGGCCTGAAAAAAAATGAAAAGCAGGACCAGCAAGGCAAGCCCGCTTACCAGAAGCGCTTTTCTTCTGATCTTCCAGATGTTGCCGGAAGCAATGTTCGTATGATCTGTCACAATATCCACAGCAAGCCTGTTTTTCCTGTTATTTTTCTCAAAAAGACCAGCATGAAACATGAGCTTTTTCTTTTTTATGAAAAAGTATACCGCAACACTGGCGCGGTGCCTATGTTTTTTGAAATAGAAAAGGGGAGATTAGAGGAAATTATGCAGAACAGGCTGAAAAAAAGACAAAATTTTAATTAATCGGGAGCAGGGAAAGATATTTGTCAGCTGTGGAATTAGACGGCTCCAAACGCTTGGATGCGCTGAAGACCTCGCGGGCTGCGGCTTTGTTCCCCAAATTGAACAGCACCACCCCCACATGGTTGCAGAGCCGATAATTGGTCGGATTCAGAGAAAGGGATTCCCGAAACCAGCGCATGGACTCATCGTCATGGTCCAGCATGGACATGGCCCGCCCCATATGCAAGCGCGCGTTAAAGCTGTCGGGCTTGATTTTAAGAGACTCTTCCAGATACGGAATCGCTTTTTCCGGTTCCGCCTGGTCCACGAGTATGGCGCCTGCCCAGGCATAGGCGCGGTAGTTCTCCTTCTGTTTTGCCAGAGTATCCAGCCACAAGCCGAGTTCCGAACGATAGTCCCAGTTCCGCATCATTGTGAGCGTCAGCAAAATCGAACAACAGACGAACAACAGCACCCGGCCTAGGATCAACCCGATCCTGGCCCTGTTATCCGGTCCGGCCACAGTGATATGCAGCAGGCGGACGCCGAAATGATACACACCGAAAACGACAAGTATCACCAGACTGGCCAGAGGAACGTACATGCGGTTTTCCGCAGCAAGCGCCGGCATCGGTAAAAAGCTCGAAGTGGGCGCCAGCGTCAGGAGAAACCCCGCCAGCACCACTCCCCAGGGTTTGCGCTTCCAGACGCCCCACCCGGCGACACAGGCAACAATGCCCAACCCCGCAACGTATGGCCAGGCCACGGACAAGGGGTCAATCGTATGGACGTAATCGAAAATCAAGGCATCCGGCCAGACGGCCAGCGAAACATATTGCCAGATAATCTCAGCCTGCGTCAGAAAATAATCCAGATGGCTGAGTTTTACGGCGGCTACCCCTTCAGTGGTATTGGGAAATCCAAAAAACAGAATAACCGCGGTTCCAAGCCCCGGAAGCAGACAGAGGTATAACGGAACAGACCGACGGGTAATTTTGCAAAATACGTACTCATAACAAAGGATCAGCACGGTAATAATTGCCACGAATTCTTTGCATAAAACGCCCAGCACAAGATTGGCCCCTGCAAAGACCATCCATTTCTGGCGCGAGCGGCTTGCCCTGGCCTGAAAAAAGTGGATGGCACAATACAAGGTCAAAAGCAGAAACAGCCCGGCAAAGGATTCCGAACGCTGGGAGATATATGTCACGGATTGCGTCTGCAGCGGATGCAGCGCCCAGATAAGCCCGCAGGCCAGAGACAGACAGTCGCGTTTGCTCCAATATTGCTCGCGCAGCTCGGGCCAACGAATGCTCAACCTGACGATTCCAAAGAGCGTCAATGCCGCCAGCGCATGGATCAGCATATTGACCAGATGATAACTCCAGACTTCAAAACCGCTGATCAAGTAATTGATGTAAAATGAAGCAAAGACCAGAGGACGAGGTTCTGTCGTCCGTTCGAAGAGAAAGGATCCGGCCTGATCGGTTTGACCGAACAAGGGATTCCAGAGAAGAAAAAACTTGTCCTCATGGATGAACGGATTGCTGACCGTACATCCATATCCGATTGCAACGGCCACAAAAAAAATACTGGCCGCCGCAAGCAGGGACATCCCCGGTTTAGTTGGTTCAGGAACGGCAAACAGTGTCGTCGTATCGCAAGACATGCTATTGGCCGTCTGAGGCTTGCACCATTTTTTGGAAACCTCCCGCCCAGCAAGGTCTGAATGACTGGTCATGCAGCTGCATTTCCGCAGCCGTCAAGGATACCCGAAAAACTAAGCCCGTGTGTAGACCAGTTTTCCCGTAGTCATCCTGAGCCGTTGGCTGATCATCTTCGCGATATTGCGCATCATCCTGAATGCCAGCTTAGGGTAATCCTCGGCAATTCTTTCGAAATTATCCGTGGAAAGAAACAGCAGCGTCACCGGGCCGCGTGCCACTGCAGAAGCGGAACGGGGCTCGTCGTCCACAAAGGACATCTCGCCGAAATACGTCCGCGGCAGCAAAGTGACGACAATCATTTCCAGAGCATCCGCGCTTTCTTTGATTATGTCTACCTTTCCTTCAACAATAAACGCCATAAAGTTCTGTCTGTCGCCCTGCTGGAAAATATGTTCACCCTGCCTGTAATGCTGCAGGCTCATATACTTGGCAATTATATCGATTTCCTGGCGAACAAAATCTTTCCCCCACTTCGTATCATCCAACATATCCGCAATAGAATTTTTATCTTCAGCCATTGTTTTCTCCTGACTGCAACGCGTCATATACGGTCCAATACGGCCTCCGCTGCATGAGCGCTTCTGTTTCTGAGACTATCATAGCCCGAACAGGGGCAATAGCTCAAGTGCCCTTTTTTCCACCAGAAGAACACCCCGAAAAATGAATCAGCCTTCCCCGCCGCACCCGAATATCAGGATATGCGTACGCCAAAGAAAAAAACCTCCGGTTGGGCAAGGGTAATAAGTTCAACGCGGTCCCAAAAAGGGCTTGAAAAAGAAATGAAATCTGCTATTAATTTACTAACTATTCAGTAAATTAAATAACAAGCCGATTTTTCATGAAAAATAAAACACGTGATGCAGAAAGAACAAAAGAGCAGATTTTAGAGGCAGCGGAGAAACTCTTTGCCGAAAAGGGCTTCGCAGGCACTTCCCTGCGGGAACTGTCAGAGGCAAGCGGAGCGTCCGGACCGCTGATCGTCTTTCATTTCAAAGATAAAAAAGGCGTGTACGAGTCTGTAAAAGCAAGCATTATCAGCAGGTATATCGCAGCGGACAGAGAAAACCTTTTCGAAGACGACTCCTTCCACTCTTTCCTTAAGCAACTGCTCGCTTCCATGTTTCAGTTTTATCGGGACAACCCGACCATGATGCGCCTGGCCAATTGGGGAAGACTGGAAGGGGAAACAGATCCGTGGCCGGGGGAGGATAAACTGCATCATGAGTACTGCCAGCGAATCCGGCAGGCTCAGGAGCTGGGAGAAATCCGAGACGACCTGACACCGCTCAATATCTCCATAATGATTTGCGGTGCAGTGCATTTCTGGTGGGAATATCACGAACATTTCATCAAACACCAGGCCGCCGGCGCACAGCTCTCCCCCACTGACGCCGACGACTTCTATTTTCAGCAATGTTTTCTATTCGTAACCCGGGGGCTTGCGAAAACCTGAAACCTTGTTTCAACCATCAACAGCACGAGGTACTTATCACCATGATTAAAGATCTGCCTACGCCGGTTGATACGTCTGAAGAATATTTCCAGTTGCTGTATACCACAATCAAATGGGAAACACTGAAAACCGCCATACGGCTCGCCATTTTTGACCATTGCGTACACCCTGTCACCGCCGATGCCCTTGCAGATACGCTTGATTTGCATCCGGGGAATACGGAGCATCTGCTCAATGCGCTGGTCGCCATTGGCTGCATCAATAAAAAAAAAAACCACTATCAGAACACTCCGAAAACCAACACTTTTCTCACCACCGGTAAAGATACCTCCCTGGGCACTTCCCTGCTGTTCATGGAAAGCTGGTCATTGCCGATCATGTCGGGCGGTTTGTTCGACCGCATCAAAGACGGACCGCCTCCGCCCAAAGATATTTCCTCCCCGGATCTCTGGGAATATTGCGCACGCGCCGGACTCAACTATACGCGCAGCGGCAGGGCGCAGCTTATTGCGCAGTATGTGTCGGAACTTCCCGAATTCGATTCTTTCAGCAGCATACTTGATATGGGATCAGGTCCGGGCATCATCGGTATTGCCGTCACCGCCGCGCACCCATCCCTCGAATGCGTACTCATGGATCAGGAACCGGTCTGTACTGTCGCCAAGGAAGTGGTTTCCGAATATGGAGCCGAAGAGCGTATCAATATCCGCCCCGGCGATTATATGTCGGATGATTTTGGTTCTGGTTATGATTTAATCATGGCCAACTTCACGCTGAATTTTTACCGCGACCGCTTGGATGCGCTCATGCCGCGCGTCCATGAAGCACTGAATCCGGGCGGCATATTCCTGGTTACTTCGGACGGCATGAGCCAGGACGGCACCAGCCCCGCAGAAAGCGTCATCAGCTGGTTGCCTTCCATGGTGCAGGGCAATGATATCTCCTTGAAAACCGGTCAGGTCGCCCGAGCCATGCTCAATGCGGGTTTTGCTTCCACAGAAATGCGTACTTTGATCGACAGCGAAATGAAAGCCCATGGCCCCGTGGAACTGACGCTCGGCAGAAAACAGCAACCTCGCGTATAACATACGCGCAAGAGAGGCTGAAACAATGACATTAACAGGAGTTCCTGAAACCCTATTGATTGCTCTCTGGGCTCGGGCAGCTGCGACACAGGAAAAAGATCCCATCATTCGCGATGAGAAAGCCGTAGAGATGGTATCCCGGATCGACTATGACTTTTCACGCTTTGAAAAGGCCAGGCTGACACGCCTGGGCGTGGCTGTTCGCACGCTGATACTCGACCAGCAACTGGCAACATTTCTGGAGCAGCACCCCGATGCGGTGGTCATTAATCTGGGCGCCGGCTTGGATACACGCTATCAACGGGTCTGCAATGGTGCTGTCGACTGGTATGAAATAGATCTGCCGGACAGCATTGAGATGCGCAAACGCTTCTTTGAGGAAACCGCGTATTACAGGTTTATTTCAAAATCCTTGTTCGACCTGAGCTGGATGGACGAGGTGGATGTAGCCGGCCGACCGGTGCTGTTCCTTGCCGAAGGATTGTTCATGTATTTTGAAGAAAGCCAACTCCAGCAATTTTTCAAGGAATTGGTGCAACGAATGCCGGGATCGGAAATGCTCTTCGAAATGCTGGCCCCATTTATGGTCGGCAAAAGCAGCAAGCACGAGTCGGTAAAAAAAATCGACAGCAGCGCGGAATTCAAATGGGGATTGAAAAACAGTAAAGATATGGAGACCTGGGCGCCGGGTATAACATACGTCGACGAACACCACTATTATGATCACTACAAAGAACGCTGGGGCATATTCGGAAAGATTGCCAGGCTGCCCATCATCCGGCCGTACCTTGCCTGCCGGATCGTTCATTTGCGGTTCAACTAGATCAGGCCATCCCCCCTCAAACGCCAAAACGCTCGCTTAGGAAATAAGCGAGCGTTTTGGGGAAATTCTTGCCCTGGCGACGACCTACTTTCCCACAGACTCCTCTGCAGTATCATCGGCGATGGAGGGCTTAACTGCCGTGTTCGGAATGGGAACGGGTGTACCCCCTCCTCCATGACCACCAGGACAAAATATATAAGTTCATAGGGAAGAAGAGAAAAGCAAGAAAATAAGACTCACGACCTATTAGTACCGGTTAGCTGAATACATTGCTGTACTTAAACTTCCGGCCTATCGACCACGTAGTCTACGTGGGGTCTTTAGGGCAAAGCCAGGGAGACCTTATCTTGAGGCAGGCTTCCCGCTTAGATGCTTTCAGCGGTTATCCTTTCCGATCATAGCTACTCTGCAATGCCGTTGGCACGACAACAGACCCACCAGCGGATCGTTCACCCCGGTCCTCTCGTACTAGGGGCAACCCCTCTCAAGTCTCCTGCGCCCACAGAAGATAGGGACCAAACTGTCTCACGACGTTTTAAACCCAGCTCGCGTACCACTTTAATCGGCGAACAGCCGAACCCTTGGGACCTGCTTCAGCCCCAGGATGTGATGAGCCGACATCGAGGTGCCAAACCGCGCCGTCGATGTGAACTCTTGGGCGCGATCAGCCTGTTATCCCCGGCGTACCTTTTATCCAATGAGCGATGGCCCTTCCATACGGGACCACCGGATCACTAAGACCGACTTTCGTCCCTGCTCGAGATGTCTCTCTCACAGTCAAGCTCCCTTATGCCTTTGCACTCAACGGCTGGTTTCCAATCAGCCTGAGGGAACCTTTGCATGCCTCCGTTACTTTTTGGGAGGCGACCGCCC
>OY762289.1:0-710000 GCA_963665495.1 Desulfovibrionaceae bacterium | reverse complement strand
GCCGTCTCGAAGTGCCGAATCCGTCCGTCACCCGAGAAGCGGAGTTATAGGCGGCTGACACCTGACTGTCAACAACTTCCTGAAAAATTTTTGAGTTCTTTTCCAAGAGCAAAATTTATTGTTTTTATTTCAATAGTATACGTCAAAGCATGCTCGCATCTTTTTTGACCAAAGCCACAAAAAGAACGGTCGGACTTGGAATTGAAGATCAGACTTCCAGCTGCATGTTCTCACGCGCCAGATCGAAAGTAAGCCCTAGCGCGGCTTCCGCTTGCGAAAGACTTTCACTAATGACGTCCAGGTCGCCATCCGAACGCGTGGGTTCGTGATGGGTGATTATCAGCCGCCCTACTCCAGCCTGGCGGGCCAGAGCCAGAATGTCTTCCTGAGCGGAATGGCCCCAGCCGACCTTGGAGGGATATTCGGCCTGCGTATACTGCGCATCCGCAACCAGCAGATCAACGTCGGAGATGAAATCGACGAAGGCTTTCTGCTTGGTCCGTACGTGTTTTTCATATTCCTGGTAATCTTCGTCTTCCGGGCTATATATATTGTAATAGCCCTCGTGGTCGCCGGTGAAAAAGAACGTACGCCCGTTGCAGCTGATTTTATAGCCGTAGCAGATGACCGGATGGTTCATCAGCAAAGAGGTCACCGTGGCATCGGCCACCTGGACAACCTTGCCTTCCTGCATGGTTTCGTAGTGGATATCCGCCTTGAGCTCGGCCTCGCGGACGGGGAAATAGCGGTACTCCATCTGCAGGGACAGCGCGTCCTTGATACTCTGCATGGAGATGGGATCGAAGGGACCGTGGAGAGTGATGGTGTTGCCCGGCACAAAAAGTGGCACAAAGAACGGCAAGCCCTGAATGTGATCCCAATGCGTATGCGTGATGAAAAGGGTGCACTCCAGAGGCATTTCACGGGCCATTTCCAGGCCCAATTGCCGAATGCCCGTGCCGGCATCAATGATAATTCGCGCGCCCGCATCCGTAATGACCTCGATGCAGGTGGTATTGCCTCCGTACAGGACGGTTTCCGGACCAGGAGTGGGAATGGAGCCCCGGACGCCTCGCAGGATGACTTTCACAGCTCCCCTCCTTTTCAGGCATTGATAAAAATTCTCGCGCGTTCCAGTTCCTCCGTAAGGTCGGGCATGGCACTGATGACACGCTGGAGATCCATACGAAAACGCTTCTGCACTGATGCAGGCAGTTCTTCCGCATTGGGCTCGCCGGAAAAACCGTACTCCAAAGCTTTGCAGGCCTGATTTGCCGCGAACACGCAATCAACATAAAGGCTGGATTCTTCAGGAAAGGGGCCGTGGTGTCCGGCGATGCTCTGCACCAGGCTCTCGGGGAATCCCCACTTCTCCGCCAGCAAAGTCCCGATCTGCGCATGATTGACATCCATGGTCCGTTCCTCGGCCTCGATCAGCCGCACCCCCCCCTGCTCGGCCTGTTGCAAAGCCTGCGCATATTCCGTGGGCATGTACAGGGCAAAAACAACCTTGCCGATGTCGTGCAGCAATCCGGCGGAAAAATAATCAGCGGTTTCATTACGAGGAACGTCGCAATATTCGGCCAGCCGTTTTGCCATGGTCGCCACCGCCAGCGAGTGCAGCCAGAAAGCGTTCATGTCAAAGCCCGCCTTGTTGTCGGGCGGCAGGGTCCCGATACAGGCCAGACTCAGGGAAAGATTTTTCAGCGTATTGACTCCCAGGTAAACGCTGGCCTGGTGGATGGAGGTAATTTTGTTGGCCAGTCCCATGAAAGGCGAATTGACCACCTTGAGTATTTTCAAGGTGAAGACCGGATCATTCTTGATCACATTGACCAGGTCCTTGGGCAAGCAGTTAATGTCCGCCGTAAGCTGCAATACCTGTTGCACGCTTTTGGGAAAAGCGGGCATTTTTTCAACCGCTTTCAGAACGTTGTCCGGAGCTTGTCGCATAAAACTGGGCCTGCCGTTGTTACGAATTGCGCAGGAGGCAATCAGGCAAATTGGGAAATATCCCTGAGGCTCGATTCCAAAACAGCAATCACACCGGGCATGGCATCCGCGCCCTGGGACTCGAGGGTCGTACGCGCTTCCATGAGCCCTTCCAGCAGCGGATCCGCTTCATCGGATTCCAGAGCCGAAAGCAGACTCATGACCTTGTCGTACTTTTCCATGCGCATCAGGGCGAGGGTCAGATAGAGACTGGCCAGGCTGTCATTTTTGCGAATGCGCAGGACCCGTTCGAACTCCACCTTGGCCTGAACAAGCTGCCCTTTTTCATAGAGGCAGGATCCCAGAGCCATACGCGCCTCATCGTCATTGAGTTCCTGGCGGATGTACGTACGAAAGGTCTCGATGGCCTCGTCCAAATTGCCCGAATCCATCAGCTGAAACGCATTTTCCCTAACCAGGGATTTGGTTTCCTGTTGCCCTGTTTCCTGCGGCTCATCTTCGGATTCAGCAATGCGTTCGGTCAATCGATTACGCCAACCAGTAAACAAATCGCGGCGGGAGATTCGTGCGTCTTTGGGCATGAAAGGCTCCTTATTCAAATTTTTCTTATCATACCGGAATAACACAGCAGGTCAATATCCACACCTTCCTGGGTTCAATACGCCGGGTTATTTTCTCAAAAAAAAAGCCGGCATGACTGCCGGCTTATCAATTTATATATGAGCAAAGAGTCAGCTCTTATTCTGGCTGCGCTCGATCCGGGCCCAGGTATCCCTGAGCGTGGTGATCCTGTTGAATACGGGCGCTCCAGGCTTGCAATCCCTGGTGTCCGCGCAAAAATAGCCCAGACGTTCGAACTGGACTTTGGCTTCAGGCGGCGTGTCCGCAAGGCTGGGCTCCAGCAGACATTCCGGAAGCACTTCAATGGAATCGGGATTGATGAAATCCTTGAAATCTCCCCCTTCATCAAAGTCCATGGGATTTTCCTTGGTAAAGAGCTTGTCATAGAGACGCACTTCGGCTTTGACCGCATGAGCCGCGGAAACCCAGTGCAAGGTGCCCTTCACTTTACGTCCGTCTTCAGACCAGCCGCCCTTGGTGGCCGGGTCGTACGTACAGCGCAGCTCCACAACTTCACCGGCGCCGTTCTTGATGACGTCCGTACAGGTAATGTAATAGGCGTAACGCAGGCGTACTTCTTTGCCGGGAGCCAGGCGGAAGAACTTTTTGGGCGGATCTTCCCGGAAATCATCCTGTTCAATATACAAAACCTTGCTGAAGGGAACCACCCGCTTGCCCATGGATTCATCCTCCGGATGATAAGGCATCTCGAATTCGTCCACCTGGTCTTCGGGATAGTTTTCAATGACAACCTTCAGAGGCCGGAGCACGGCCATGACCCGCGGCGCCCGGTCGTTGAGATCCTCGCGCAGGCAGAAATCCAGCAACGCGGCGTCCACCATGCTGTCGGCCTTTGCCACGCCGATACGATCGCAGAATTCCCGTATGGCTTCCGGGGTATAACCGCGACGACGCAGCCCTTGCAGAGTCGGCATACGCGGATCGTCCCAGCCGTTGACCAGCTTTTCTTCCACGAGCTGGATCAAACGGCGTTTGGAGAGGACCGTATAGCTCAGATTCAGACGGGCGAATTCAATCTGCTGCGGACGGCAAGGTGCGTCGGCATTGGCAACAACCCAATCGTACAAGGCGCGGTTGTCCTGAAATTCCAGCGAACAAAGCGAATGCGTCACGCCTTCCAGCGAGTCGGAAAGGCAGTGGGTAAAATCATACATGGGGTAGATGCACCAGGTATCGCCCGTACGGTGATGTTCGACGTGCCTGATCCTGTAGAGAGTGGGGTCACGCATGGTCATGTTGGGAGATGCCATGTCAATCTTCGCCCGAAGCACGTATTCGCCGTCCTTGAATTCTCCTGCCCGCATTCTGCGGAACAGGTCCAGATTTTCCTCTATGCTCCGGTTGCGGTCCGGGCTTTCCTTACCGGGTTCTTTGAGGGTTCCGCGAAAAGCGCGGATCTCTTCGGCGTTGAGGCTGTCTACATAAGCAAGCCCTTTCTGGATCAGAACTTCGGCAAACGAGTAAAGATTTTCAAAATAATTCGAAGCATAAAACTCGCGTTTTTCGAATTCAAAACCCATCCAACGGACGTCGTCCCGAATGGACTGCACATACTCCGTGCTCTCCTTGGTGGGGTTGGTATCATCAAAACGCAGATTGCAGGCACCATTATAGTCGCGGGCAATGCCGAAATTAAGGCAAATGGACTTGGCGTGCCCTATGTGCAGATAGCCATTCGGTTCGGGAGGGAACCGGGTCACCACGCGTCCGTCATTTTTGCCCTGTCGCAAGTCTTCGTCGATGATTTCGCGTATGAAATTTGTCGGCGATGCCGCTTCAATGTTTGTTTCTGTATCTGATTCGGAAGATTTTGTGCTCATCAACTTTTCTCCGGAAACGCAATGTTTATTATTTTGACACTTCCTGGCGCCACAGTCCTGAAGGCAGACATCCAGCTTACACTACCCGGAATGCAGCAAGCAGGGAACGAAGTTCCATAAGGAAAATCACGTGAACGGTCAAACCTTCTGAACCTGCCAAACATACGTGGTGCGCCTTTTTTTATCAATCAGAAAGCAAACACAGTTACAAGGACTTTACCTATAGCCTAAACTAAGGTAATAAATTGATAAAAAGATGAGAGACTCCATGGGTGCCACTGCAAAGAAAAAACTCCTCCTGCTCATTGCAGACAGCGACCTGCAAACTCGCAGTTTGTATCGCAAATTCGTCTCCAGCGAAATCTTCGAGGTTGTGATTGTTGCCAACGGCGATTCTGTTCAAGACGCATACATCTATAAGCGCCCTGATATTTTACTTGTCGATCTGAACTTGTCGGGCAAATCCGGACTCGATGTCATCAAATGGGTACGAATTGCGCGGCGCGACAATGATCTGACCATTCTGATCACCGCCTCGGACGCCGACAACTCGCAACTCAGCAAATGCGAAATGCTCGGGATTCAGGGAGTGCTCAAAAAACCCCTGGATTATAATGCCATCAACAGCATTTTAATGGAGCACCATGTAGGAGAAGAGTCCCCTGCCCAGGAAGAACCGCAAGCCCCACCGAAAACAAACCCGTTACGCGTGCTGATCGCTGAAGACGACAAAAAAGTAGCCATTCTCTACAAACGCTTTCTTTCAGAAGACGATTTTACCATTCAGATTGTCGGCGACGGCATGGACGCCATGAAAGCCTATGCCGAATGGAAGCCTGATGTGGTCATTCTCGATTTGAATATGCCCGAACTGAGCGGGCAGGAATTTCTCAAAGAAGTCCGGGCGTTGCAGTCCGATTTTAAAACCACGGTGATCATCGCATCCAGCGAGAGTTCCCCGCAGGTGGTCAAAGATTGCGCTCGTTACGAAATCCAGGGCTACCTGGTAAAGCCCTTCAATCTGAAAAAACTCGGCGGTTTCATCAAAGTCTATCGAAAAAAGCACCTGGAAAAACTCCGTTCCTCGGGTATGCTCGAAGAAAAGTAACTCTTCCGCTCCCGCGCGTATCCGCCTCTTTTTCTTTATTTTCTCCGCTCTCTTTCGTCCTGTGATTCAGGGGAGTACCCCCCTGTCCAATCTTTTGGTTCACATCTTCTGAAATATTCAAAAAAAATGACTCCGGGCTCTAAAGAAAAACATTCACGTGGTCGATAAGAACAAGTGAAAAGGTTGAATTTTAGCTTAAGGGGAAGAGCCATGGACGCCGGGAATATTCGGTCCGCAGTACAAGGGGTAGCCGGAGCGGCTGATTACCAGAAAATGGGCAGTGAGATGACGAGCAAACCCATTGAGCAGGTCGGCTCCAGCCATGAAATTCGCAGCGACGTGCAAAATCCGTCCAAAACCGAGCTTGCAAAAGCTGTAACAGGTGTAGGGACGAAATTAGATATCACCGTTTGAAGCCAAACCAGAGGCATGGCCGTGAATGGCCGCACGGCCCCGCGCGCTGCGCCCGCGCGGATTTCTCAGACCGCGTAAAGTGAAAATGCCGTTTTCACCTGACGCGGTCTTTTCAAGCAAAAAAAAAGAGGCACCCGTATGTAACAGAGTGCCTCTTTTGGCGTCTATGACTTGGAAAACAGTCTATTGCGAAACGGCCAGCTGTCCGTCCAGAAAAGACTTTCCCTGAATTTTCGATCGGATGTAATCCTTCAGAAATTCACTGCGCAGTTGTTCCGCCGTAAGCGTTTCGGCATACCCGCCGTCTTTAATGATCTCCGCGAATTCGTCACGCCCCAGCTTATCGTTTTTCGCAGCATCAGTTTCAATGAGCTTGGCCATGGGAGCGAACCGGGTCCGCAACTCCTGTTCCTTGACAGCGTCGATACGCGACACCTCTGCGGTAATGTCTTCAGGACTCGGTAATGCGGGCGACTGCAATACCTGCCTCAAGATGCTGGCCACATTCTGGCAGCCCTTGATTACATGCTTGTGCTTGACCATGTTGATAGATTTCCAGCCACCATTGACCCATTTGAACAAACCGATTTTGGTCATCGGCTTTTGGGGGTCCGGCTGCTGAAACACATATACGGTGATGGAATCATACATATAGGAATCCGCCCAGCCCAATCCGCTGAGAAGATTTCCCTCCTCTCCGGAGTAGAAATAATTCCAGTCCGCGGCAGCGCCAACTGCAACACCTTTTTTACCTATCCCCGAAGGTTTCTGCATACGGGAAACCGAAATGAAGGTATCCACACCCTCGTTGGAATATAAAATCAACAGTCTGTCCAGATCATAACGATAGTAGCAGCCGCTGTTGGCGTCCGGCGCAGTCTCTTCGTACTCCACCCCACGGTAGACCATGGGCTCGCTGATGTTCGGCAATTTGTTCCAATAGCCTGAGAGCGCCTGCTTCACATTTGCTTCATCATACCAAGCGCCAAGGCGGACGTTGGAGGGATAAACGGCTTCCGGCGGCACATTGGGATTGAACACGTAAGAGAGTACGGTTTTCAAGGGTTGATTCAGGCTGAACTCCCAGTAGGCCCCCGTGCCCCCGTCAACGGATCCGGGCTTAATTTCCGCCGGGTTGCTGTGCGTTCTGGAGGTGAAAGCGACCAGATCGGCGACTTTCTGCGGCTCGAAGGTCATATTGGTATCCTTCAGCATCTTGAGCAGATACCCCACATTAACCTCGGCTTTGGAAAGTGGATCATCATTTTTTTCACCAAACAACGCGGCATGGGCAACGCTTCCCATGGCCAGGCAAAACAACAAAACGAAAACAAAGCGGCCAAAATACCTATTCAAACCAATTGGCATTACTGGAAACCTCATGATTAGTTAAATGTGAACACTCTCGTTCCGGAAAAAATTTTTTTAAGAGCCTGCAGAACGGGAACGTCGGCATTGTCGGGACCAAGCAACATGTTTTCGCCTTCCATATTCGGAACACAGTATTTTTTGCTTCAGTCGAAAAGCGCTTTCACCTTATAGAATCCACGAGCACTTCGGCGCCGCTCTCTTCGGGGACCAGGCAGTATCCCCGCTTGCATCACCCATATCAGGCTCTACGTCCCACCCCTTTTGCTCCCGTAGTTTGAAGCGATTTCCATGTGCAGACCGACTCCGGCGGGGTTATCTGACCAGAACTAGCATGAGTAAGACATCAAATTATTAAAGTAAACCACGAAATCCGATGATTCAAATGAACTAATTGTAACAATTGCTTCCTGCACTGCCCGCCAGGACACAGCCCCTGCCTCTTGCCCTTTGAGCCATCCTGAAGTAGTCAGTGCGCATTCGAAAATTCTCCGGAGGTAGCGCAGTGCCGAGCAAAGCGAAAAAGACGTCCCATCAAGGCCCCAGTTATACTGTCGAGACTCTCGAACCCAGGCCCTGGTTCGACCTGGAAACGTATATGATTCTCAGCCAAAGCAAGCGGGTCGAAGCATCCACCGTGGAACTGGTGGAAACCCTCTGGGCAAAATGGCAGAATTCCTTACGCGCCAGACGCATCTCAATCGGTGCTGTTTCCTATCTGCTTGTCTGGCTGGAAGAAGCCGTGGAAAAAGAAGTGAACACGGCCTGGGATGAATCCCCCAGCCGTTCTTTTACCATGAACAGTCTTGCGCAGGCTATTCTGATGGCCACTGTACGCGAACTGGTCCCCGAAGTGGCTGGCAACAGCTGCGCACCGGTCCCCAAGCCCACCTCCGAACTCAAAGCCGCGCTGGATGAAATCGGTCTGCCCTGGCAGGATTCATCCACTCTGGCACGGCAGTTCGCCATGCTGACATACTATCCGTTCAAAGGCGGTTGTGACATTTGCTATTTAAAGGACGAATGTCCGTCCCGGGCCATGCGCTCTGAATAAATCAAGCTGCAAGGGCGGGGCACGCGGCCTGAGTTTTTCATTACGCTTCCAAGCCGGCGCCCCACCTTCGCTCTCCTCTCTGCCTGAGAGCCTCCCGATCAAATCCATCGCGGTGTGTCCGGTCGTTCCACAGCGCGTTTTATTTTCGGTGCAAGCCTGCCATAAAAATGACTGTCCGCGAATGAAACGTTTTTGCCAAAGAGAGCGTCTTATTTAATAAGATACCTATTGCATGATAAGAAACTCAGAAAATGCACCGGACAGACAAGTAGAAAAGTTTATAAAGCAGTCTCTATCGGTAAAAGTTATGTAAAAAGCTCAATTCTGCATTGTGCTTTTCGGCTTTCATAATTAACAATTCAACAGAAACATGCAAAACAGCTAAATCGACAATACCAAGAGCTTATTATTCTTTTATAGATAACAAGAAGAGATCAAACCACTTTTTTTCTTTTATCTCCATGGGCAACAATTTACGAAATGCATCTTGAATCAATAAAATATTTGGCTGCTAATTGCCCCACTAAAAATACAGTTGTTATTCTTTTATCCAGAGCTTAAAATTGCACTATATACTAATTGCTGTTTCTATTAAGCCGAGTATAACGAACAATATTTTTCGTATTTTCAATAAGAAGTACTAAAGAATGAAACGCAACAACCGAAAAGTTTTTATAGGAAGGGTCAAATAGCGCATGAGGAAGCAAAGATCTACTCATTGCAAGCACTTTGACACAGTTTCGAGGGGGGCCTTGATAGCATGCAACGTGCCGCTGCCGGACGAACAACCGGACAGTTGCAACCCACGAGGTCACCATGAGTAACAAAAGCACCTCCATAAGCCAGGAAGAAATCCGTTTTTTGCTGAAAGACTTCCCTTGCGGCAGCCTGGAAAACGAACCGAGTGCTCTGTACGAAGCGCCTTTCATCAATCCTCACATTCCCGGCAAAGCGGACTTGAAGCGCGAAAGCCTGACCAGGCAGATTCGTCGGCTTTTTGCATTGTCCCTGAACGACAAGTTGTAGACCTGACTACTGAACAGGCAAAAACCTTCGCTTTTTGTCCAAAAGTCGGTCCGGCAGTCCGGGCTCAACAATTTCCCGGCCCCGCAGGGCCGTTTATGATGACCAGCCTTCCTGCTCCACATCCAGCGGCAGCGTCTTGTGTTACCGGACGATGACAATATCAGAATTGCCACTCTGTAACTTGTCTTTTTAGTCCGGCTTGCCTAGGTTGTATTTCAAATGTCGTTGGCCCTTTTCCCCTGAAACAGGACACCGCCTGGTACATGCGCCGAACTTTCCAAACCCCTTTTCTGGCCCATGATTGGAAAACCCTTATCCTTCTGGGCATTGCGATTTTTTGTATTTCCTTTTGCACCAGACTCCCCGACTTCCCCAACTGGGAAATCGGAGATTACAGGGTCGACGGCGAATGGATAATGGGCACCCATGACGCCTATTACTGGCTGGCGGGTGCGGAAGGCGAGGGCCCGGCAAAAGATGCTGCTCCGGCCACCTTTCTCAAAGCCATGTCGCTGTTTTCCGGGGCCAGACTGGGAAATACCGCCTTTTGGCTTCCGGCTCTTATGGCGGGATTCACCGGCGTCGCCACCCTGCTCTGGGCCTGGACCCTCGGATGTGTCGAAGCCGGCGTGCTGGCCGGCATTCTGACTATTCTCGCCCCCGGCTTTCTCTACCGTACGCGCCTGGGCTACTATGATACCGATATAGTCACACTGCTTTTTCCCCTTCTGGCATCCTGGAGCCTTGCCGCGTGGATGCGGCCCTATCTTCACGCCCGCTGGAGGCTGCCTTTCGGATTTTTCCGCACGGCTCAGGGGGAGGCGGACAAATCCGCCGAACCGCAGGAAATCCCAGGCACCATCGAATACCTGCTGCTCTCCGCGGCTGGAGCTGCAGCGGGAGTGTTCAGCTCCTGGCACGCGCATATCGGGGCCTTCAACATTGTACTGGTCCTGCTGGCCCTGCTTCTGGGCGGATTGCAGGCCAGGTCTCATGTCCGCTCACGGCTCTTTTTCGGACTACTGCTTTTCAGCCTGGGAAGTTTTGCGGGATTTGCCGGCGCTCTGACTGCGGTTGCGGCTGTGGCGGCTGTGGCCGTACTGCGCAGCAGACTGCACCGCATGTTCCGATTTTCCTGGCCTTTTTTGCTGGGAGTACTGTTGCTGCTTCTTTTTTCCGGCGCTGCGGCCAAAGCTGGTTTTGAAACAGAACGTTTTCTTTTTACTTTTGTCAAAACCACCGAACAGCAAACACAGCCGGAGTTCATCCTGGAGAATACTCCACGCAAGGAACTCAGCTATCCGGCCATTGGACAAAGTATTGTTGAAGCGCAGTCCATATCCCTGGAGCATATTCTCAAACGCATGCACCCGCGCCCCTGGATTCCTGTCGCAGGTATACTCGGGTTTGCCTTTCTGCTGTACGCCCAGCCTGTTTCGCTTTTTCTTCTGCCGCTGGTGCTGTTTTCCTTCACCGCGGAAAAATTCGGCGCACGGGTCACCATGTTCGGCGCCCCCGCAGTAATGCTCGGACTGGGCATCGGCATCGGCGCTCTGGGAAGAGCCGCTTTTGAAAACGCCTTTGCGAGCCGCAATACCTTGCTGGCCCTGATGGTTTTTCTATGCGTGCTGCTGGGCATTCCCTACTTTTACCTGTTGCCGCGCCTGGCTCCCACGCCGGTGCTCTGCAAAGCCCACGCCGCAGCTTTGGTGGAACTCGGACACATGAGCCCTCCGGACAGCGAGGTATGGACATGGTGGGACTGGGGCTATCCGGTCAATTACTATGCGCAGCGTGAATCTTTTGCCGACGGCAGCAAACACCTCGGACAACATATCTTTACCGTGGGACTGGCACTGAGCAGCCCTTCGCCGCTGCAGTCAAACCAGTTCATCCGTTTCAGCGCGCAGGAAAACTACCGCCCGTGGGAAAGCCTGAACAAACTCGGCCCCCAGGGCGCAGAACTTTTTCTCGCTGATCTTGCGAAAACCCCACGGGCCTTTCGCGTAAAACAGCCTCAATACCTCGTGCTAACAGCGGAAAATCTACCCCTGGCCCCCTGGATTCTTTTTTACGGAACCTGGAATTTCATCAGCAAAAACGGCGAACGCGCCAAAGTCATGCGCTTTGCCCCTCCTTATGGAATTGATTACGAATCCGGCGTGATAGACCTGAAAAGGGGCGGTAAAAGCTATTCCGTCCGTTCCATAGACGTGCTACGCCAGGAGGGAACCAAACGGTTTCAGTTTCCAGACAACGCGGATGATTACCATCTGCTCCTTTATCCGGAAACTGCCGATTATTTTCTCATAGATACGCGGACGTATAAAAGCATGCTGGTTCGGCTGCTGCTAGAGCCTTCCGACAGCCCGGACATCACCCCGTTTTTCCGTCTCGTGTATGAAAAAAAACCTGTCGTGAAAATCTTTGAGGTCCTCGACAGTCCCGAATAACCAACAAGCTTTCCCGGGAGAGGCTCGTGGAATCGCCATCAATGCAACGTATTTTGATTGTTGAAGACAGCAAGACCATCTGCTCTTATCTTACGTACAATATCCAGTCCGAGATCGGACTGGAAGCCGACGCTGTTCACAGCATGCGCGATGCAGCCTTCCATCTTTCTCACAAATCGGATTATCTTCTGGCCATTCTGGATCTGAATCTGCCGGATGCTCCGGGCGGCGAGATCGTGGATCTGATGCTTTCCAAAAAAATCAGCAGCATCGTGCTGACAGCCACTATCAACAACACTCTGCGCAATACGCTGCTTGAAAAAGGCGTCATGGATTATGTGCTGAAAAATCGCGACGCGGTCCACCAGGTGGTGGAACTGGTCAAACGCTTTCAGCGCAATCAGGACATCACTCTGCTGATAGTCGATGATTCGGGGATCTACCGAAAGATTATCCGCTCCTTTCTCAGCACGTACGGGTTTAAATTTCTGGAAGCGAAAAACGGCGTCGAGGCGCTGGAGATCATCAAGTCCACTCCGGACCTGGGACTGGTCATTACGGATTACGAAATGCCCGGCATGGACGGCGCCACACTGTGCACGAAAATCCGTGATCTGAAATCCCGTAACGAGCTTCCCATTATCGGCATCTCTTCATTTGAAGATAAACTGTTGTCCGCGAAAATAATCAAAAGCGGCGCCAATGATTTTCTTCCCAAACCCTTCCAACGCGAAGAACTGGCCTGCAGGGTCATCAAAAATCTGGAAACCACGGAATATATCGAAATGATAAACAGTTCCCTGGAAACCATCAGCAAAATGAATTCACGGATGAAAAAAGACCTGCAGGCGGCGGCTAAACTGCAACGCAGCCTGCTGCCCATGACTCCCCCCCAGGTCGAGGGTGTGGAGCTGGCCATGAAGTTCATCCCCTGCGACGAACTGGCCGGCGATACCTTCAACATGTTTCCCTTGCCAGACAACAAGCTGGCCCTGTATGTTCTGGACGTGAGCGGTCACGGCGTTCCTGCGGCCCTGCTATCGGTCTCTTTGTGCCGTTTGCTGCAACCGGATCCGCAACGCTCATCCCTGCTTGTGGAAGAATCGGAAAGCCCGGACGGGATGTCTGTTCTTACTCCTGCTGCGGTCTGCCAGCGGTTGAACGAGCAGTTTCCAATGGACGTTGAGTCGTTCCAGTATTTTACAATTATATACGGAATCCTTGACTGCGCCACGGGGTTATTTACTTTCACAGCGGCCGGACATCCCGGTCCCATTCATGTCAGCAAGACACAGGAAGTCAAATCATACCCGACCAATACAATTGCCATAGGATTCGCACCCAACATCGTGTTTGAAGAATCGACAATTCAACTCCAACCGGGCGACAGACTCTTTTTTTACACGGATGGCATTGTCGAAGCCCGTGACTCCCATGGGGAAGAATATTCTCTGGACCGACTTTCCAGCCAACTGCTTAAGCAGTCTGAAGCAGGGCTGGATGCAGTTTTGAACAACCTGATCATTGATGTTTCCACCTGGACCGGGGCGTCTTTTGCGGATGACGTCACCCTTTGCGCCCTGGAATTAACCGGAATTTAGAGGCCCCGCTATGGCTCCTGCTTCTGTTTTCTCTATCCCGCAATCGTTTGAAGAAGACTGCTCTTCGGCGTCCGCATCATGTCCCGGCAATGCCCAGAAAAACACCGTGCCCGCGTTGTGCTTTTCTCTGCGAACCCAGGCCCATATAGCCACCTTGAGACGATTGACGAAAGCGGCTATGAGTTTTTTAACATGCGCGGTAGAGGACAAGGCGCAGCTCTATACCCTTGAGCTGGCATTATATGAGGCTTGTTCCAATGTGGTCCGCCATGCGTACGAAGAGCCGCACCAAGGGGAGTTGCTGGTCACGCTCGAGCTTTGCCCCCTGCAAAGTCTGACTTTTGTCATTACCGACTGGGGTAAGGGCTTCTCCAGCTACCCGGTCACTCTGCGGACTCCGCTTCCGGAAGACGAGGACGGGCGCGGGCTGCTTATCATCCGCGGACTTGCAGATCATATGTCCATCTGCAACAATGGCAACGCCACCATTTTGCGAATGTATTTCCGCATCGAGGAGAACAAATGGAGAATATGCGCATTGCAAGACGAGGAAACGGGCTGGTAGTTAGTTTTATCGAAGAAATCTCCCTGGCATTGGCCTCAAAAGCCAGGGACAGCATTGCAGAGGAAATGAACGACCCAAGCATCAAAGCCGTGCTCTTCGACCTTGAAAACATTTCCTCGCTCAACAGCATGGGCATCGGACTGATGGTCGCCACAAAAACCAACTGTACGAAAAGCGGCAAAAAATTTTATCTGCTCTCTCCAAGCGAAGCTGTTTTGCGTACTCTGGATGTGGTAAAAATGCGTACTTTTTTCGAGATATTGGAGAGTGTTGAGACACTTAAGGATTAATGAGTCCTTTTTAATGATGGTATGGAAGACCTTTGATAATGCTCACGGCGCGATAGAGCTGCTCAAGCAGCACCACCCGGGCCATTTCATGCGGAAAGGTCATGGGGCTGAGTGACAGGCTTAAATCGCATCGTTCCAGCACTGCATCAGAAAGACCGTACGCCCCGCCAACCACGAAACAAAGCCCCTGGCGCCCCTTTTGCTCCTGGGATTCGAAAAAAGCGGCAAGCTCGGCGGAACGCAATTGTTTGCCATGCTCGTCCAGCGCGACGGCACATTCGCTCCGGTCGCCGGCATCCAGAGCTGCGAGCAGTCCCTCGCCTTCCTTCCGGCAGCGCTCCGCAGCGCTCATGTTGCCCGCTGCGTCCTTGACGCAACGCTCCTGCAGGCGGTAATGCCGCCCCAGTTGTTTCCAATAATGATCCGCGGCATCGCGCCAGAAACTGGTGCGCAGCCTGCCAACCCAGACAAATCGAACAGTTTTCAACATAATGACTCCAGAAAGCAGCACCTTCGCACAAATAGTCTCCGCCCTGCAAGCCGGGCATACGGCGATATATCCCACAGAAACCTTCTATGCGCTGGGGTGCAACGCCTGCAGCAGCCAAGGCGCGGAACACGTTGTCCGGCTCAAGGAACGCCGTCCGGACAAAGGCTTGCCCGTGATCATCGGCCAACGCAGCCAGCTGCGGATGCTGAGTCCGCTCCTGGATCCGGCCGTCGCCGATCATGCAGTAGATCCGGAACTGGTCCGCCTGGCAACCTCGCTTATGGACGCCTTCTGGCCCGGTCCTCTGAGCCTCGTACTCCCGGCCCGGCCCGAACTCCCGGCCCTGGTTCGCGGACAGGTCAACGGCTGCACAAACACAGTGGCCGTACGCCATACGCCCCATCCGCAGGCCGCTGCGCTCTGTCAGGAATGCGGCTTTCCCCTTGTGGCCACCAGCGCCAACCGCTCGGGCATGGATCCGGCGGCTGAGGCCCGGGAACTTGATCCGCTGCTGCTGCACAAGACGGTTTTTCTGGCCGGTTCGCCCGAGCCGGGCGGCGGACTGCCTTCCACCCTGGTGCAGCCCGTACGTAGTACCGGAGCCGGATACGTCTGCCGTATCCTGCGACAGGGGGCCATTTCTCCGCACGAACTGCGAGCTGCAGGTTTTCCTCTTTAAGACTGAGTATTCTGCCTCCTGCTTAACAGGCAAGGGAAGTGCAATTTTTTTTACCACCTCCCCCATTATGCCCAATGGTTCCTTGCGTATTGGCTCAAATGAAAAAAATTTGCACCGCTGACCGAGCTGTTTTCCGGGCCTGAGCTTAGTAAAACAGCGCTGCCGCCTTGCTCTGTTATTCCGAATTCACCCAACGGTTGTATTTTTTGTACTCCATTCCCTCTATTCGGGCCGCTCTCCAGGACAAGTCCAATTTTTTTTACCTTTTTCTAGAAACACCACTAAACGCGTACGACTATCAACTCAACATCAACTAACTGTTTTTATTGAAAATATATAAAAATTAACCTGTTTTTTCTGTTTTGGCCCGATCATTGCATTATTTAAATAACCTTCCTGCTTTTGCCAGAGCCGGTTTTCGGGATGGGGGTCCTGAAAACCGGCTTTGTTGTTTCCAACTTTTCCCGAATATCCGAATGCTCTGCTGCTCACTCCTGAGAAATGCGACTTCTCTTTCCAAAGGTATTGTTTTTTGAACTGCTGCTCCCCTATTCTGGCTTCTCTCCTGAGATAGTCCAAAATTTTTTACCTTTTTCTAGAGACATCACCTACCTGAGGACCAGCTCAAATAACCATAACACATTGTTTTTATTGACGACAAATAAAAACTTAAACCAAAGCTATGTTTTGGCCCGATCATTGCTTTATTAAAATTACCTTCCTGCTTTTGCCAAAGCCGGTTTTCGGGATGGGGGTCCTGAAAACCGGCTTTGTTGTTTCCAGCTTTTTCCCGAATATCCGAATGCTCTGCTGCTCACTCCTGAGAAATGCGACTTCTCTTTCAAAAGGTTTTGTTTTTTGAACTGCTGCTCCTCTATTCTGGCTTCTCTCCTGAGATAGTCCAAATTTTTTTACCTTTTTCTAGAGACATCACCTACCTGAGTACCAGTTCAAAACAATCATAACATGTTGTTTTTATTAATTATGAAACAAAAACTAAAACCAAAGCTTTGCTTTGGCCCGATCATTGCTTTATCTAAATTACCTTCCTGCTTTTGCCAGAGCCGGTTTTCGGGATGGGGGTCCTGAAAACCGGCTTTGTTGTTTCCAACTTTTCCCGAAAACCCGATGACCGGCCCTCTTAGGATGGAGATAGCAAGCCTCCTCCCGGGTGGTTGTATTTTTTGTACTACCAGGCGGCCTGAACTCACGTACGTATCCGCCATCTTTGGGGCACCTCGCACTCACCCGCCCGATCCAACCGGACTCAGCACATTTTTAGCTACCCCTTCCTCCCAAATTTCACTGAGAAATCTCCACACCAATTTAGCTCTTGACAAAATGTAAAATAAAAAATACTTTTTATAAAATATATTTTACATCTCAGCCCGATTAATACCTTAGTTGATCGCAAACTATTTGTTCTCAACAGGTAGAGATAGGGCAGAAAATAAACCTAACTGTGAAGGTAATCTAACAAAAGACGACAGGGATTCATCGTATTCAAAGAAGCAATAGAAAAGTCTGAAACAGATGGCTTGATCGGACTTTAAAAAAGCCATTATGCTTTTCTTTTGTGTGAGAAAAGGAAAAAATAGAGAGCATCAAGTGTTGCAAAAAATATTCTGAGACGATGAAAGGCTTTGCGATGGTTAAATCAAAGTGTTCATCCATTCATTAAAATTTTTTTTTCACAAATTAAATTTAGATAATGACTGGCTGAATTAATTGTTACAGTAATAGTATCACAAGAATGGATCAAAATGAGTAAATTTGACTTTTCGATAATACGTACGCTGCGAATAAAACTTGGCATTACGGCTGACCAACTAGCCAAGCGTGCAAATTTAACCCGTGTAACGGTTGCAAATCTCGAAACCGGTGGCGGCAACCCAACCATTGAGACAATTGACGCTTTAAGCAAGGTGTTTCAACTCCCCGCAAATGAGCTCGTAAGACTGGCAGAAGTGACTAAATGTGAGGTCGGACATACGGAAAAATTCAAAAAGGACGAAACTGTCGGGACACATATTTGGTTCCCGAATTTTGAAATTTATCACTTGAAAGCACCACAAGGCGCCAGAAAGGAAGCTGATCCCAAACATCATGAGAATACGGCCGAAATTTGTGTGGTTCTCTCTGGCAAGTTGAAAGCGATGGTAGGAGATCAGGTCTTTGAGTTAGGTCCAGGAATGGCATTGCGTTTCAGGGCGCTTCACGATCATTATTTTGATGTCATTAGTGACTCTGAATTTCTTTTGATACATCACAATATCGTATAGTGGCACAAGCTAAATAATCAACAAACCATCTCCATTATATTCCATTGCTACAGATATAAAGAGTTTCATTATGAAAATATGTAATTGAGTAAATAGAAAAAGCAAAACGCCTAGGGCATTGGCGCTTCTAGTAAAAAGTGAGGCAAAAATATGAATGATATTCTGGAAACGTTAGAAAATTCAAGGTTTAGGTATAACAATGTCCCCAGCGGTGACGGACAATATCTTAAAGAACTCATGATTAAAACCAAGCGAAAAAGTGCTTTGGAAATCGGTTCTGCGAACGGATATTCTGCAATCTGGATCGGCATGGGGGTAAAGGTCAACAACGGCCTGCTCCATACCATTGAGATTAACCGTTCACTGGCCATGAAATGCAGGGAAAACATCCACTCAGCCGGATTAGCTCAAACCGTGAGTTGCCTTGAAGGTAACGCAAAAGATGAAGTGAAGAGCCTCAGAATTTTTTTTGATTTTTTGTTTTTAGATTTGGGCCCCGTGGACATGTTACCTGTATTAAAGGCGGTCGAGCCAAAGCTCACTGATAACGCGCTTATCGTCATTCATAATCTCAATTTTGAGCAAAGCTATACGCTCTTATTTCAATATGCAGCATCCAAGGGCTGGACCATTGACCGGGAGTACACCGATGATTGCGGTGGTTATGGTTTTTTCATAATTACTAAAACTGCAGAAAAACGCGATGTAGACACACAATAAAGGAGGATAACATGCAATTTATCACCAATGGTTTTAAATCTGCATCGTGGATTTTCTATGTCGTCATTGTTATGGAAATAGTTTTTATGATCAGCCCGTTTGGACTGTATTATTATTCCTTTTACGGATTCCCTTTAAGGGCGCTGACCCAGTATAAGTGGGGCAGTTTTCTTGCCGGTTTCTTTTTACCGCATTTTTCTTATACATCAAGTCCCGTAATCAGTGTACTTCAAGGTCTTGCATGGCCGTTATTATGGCTTGGCCTGGTTTTGTTTGCCATAGGTTTTGTACAAATTTACGGATCCAAGTTAGTATCAGTTCTCAATCGTGGACAACGTGACGCACGTCCTGTGAATTCCTGGCTATATGGTAATGTCCGGCACCCTCAATATCTCGCATTAGCCATCGCCGGACTGGGGGCACTACTTGTTTGGCCACGATTCCTGGTGCTTTTTTCCTATGTTACCATGTTGTTTTTGTACTATCTTCTTGCCCGTTTTGAGGAACGCCGCTGCATTATGAAATTTGGGAAAGAGTACAAACAATACCTTGAAAATACAAATATGTTTCTTCCATTTAAAATCGATTTTCCAAGTGTAGAAACCTGGATCTCCTCACGAAACCTCCGTATCTGCATCTATGTCTCGCTATATGCAATGGCAATTTTAGTCTCTCTTAGCATCGGAGAACGGTTAAAAAAGCACACCGTTGAAAGCATCTCAGCTGTATATCTGCCTGAAACAGCCATAGTATCCCCAGCCCGCTTGGAGCCAGCCGAGCTTGAAGAAGCATTTGGCCTGGCAGCTAGTAATCCGACCGTACAAAGAGCTCTAAACAGTGAAGATATAACGGCGTCATGGCTTGTATATGTGGTCCCCAAGCAATGGCATGTACCGGAATTACCTCTGGGTATCATTTCATCACGACTCCCCCATAAATCTCCAAGAGACTTTAACCGTAACAAATTATCAGTACTGTTTACAAAACCTCTGAGCCATACTCAGTCTACCGGCGGCCAAGAAATTCTGCTTTCAGCTTATGGGTTCCGGCCTATGGTTTCAGCAGAGATCGATCTATCTGAGAACAAGGTGCTCAAAGTCACTCACCCCCCGGAAACCCTTGCCTGGGGCAAAATACCAACCCCATTGCTTTAACAGGATTACTATCATGGATACATGGTCTTTTTATCTGATGTGTTTTTGGTTTTCCCTGCGTGATGCATTTATACCGCCGGTTAAAAAGTTAAAGAGTGCAGGCTTAAAAAAAGGGCTTTCCGTATTGGATTACGGATGCGGTCCAGGTAGTTTCAGCCTTGCGGCATCCCTTCAGGTCGGCGAAACGGGAACAGTATATGCGGCTGACCAATCTCCTGCAGCCATCAAAATGACTCGGCGTAAAGCAGCCAGGCGGAAATTGAAAAACATTACGACTATATTAACCGACTGTCACACCGGACTCAAGGACAAGACCATCGACATTGTCATTCTACATGATGTGTTCCATGAACTTATAAATGCTCAAAAAGTAATGGATGAAATATACCGTTTGATGAAGCCTGAGGGCATGTTATGGTTCAATGACCACCATATGGACCTATCAACCGCAGAACATGCTATCCTTGAAAACCACCAATTCAAACTCGAACGGCATGATCGTTCATCTTTACTATTTAAAAAATGTGATTCATGAAAAAACAACAGCATAATCAAAGAAAAATCCGCCAAAAAGAAGTTAAGCATGGAGCAAAGAACGCATTCGTCCGGGGGGAAATCAAGAGCGTTGGTTTCCAAGATAAAATTCTATGGTCTATTGTTTCGGCATAATGAACTGAAGTAGTTTTGACTTGATCTGACAATTTCTTTTTGAGATCCAAGTTATCACAGGTAGTTACTAATTGTTAGCATCTCGCGTGCCTTTTTCCAGTGAAACCTCCGGCCAAATCGTTCCATTCTTTCGTACGCATGCAGCCCAATGTCCAACAAGATTCTTCCTTCTCGCAGAAGTTGTGCCACAAGCCATAGGGTTCCGTGAACGAAAACATCCTCTAGCTCAGCAACTTCCCGCAAGTGATTGTCTCCGGTAAGCAAGAAACAGAAGTGGACCGGCCATGCAATGAGGAAAAAAAAACGAAAAGAAACCTGAATGCCTCAACAACTGCCCGAGCCTGAGAGAGGCACTCTTTTTTCCCGGTGGTTGTATTTTTTGTACTGCCAATCCCCAATCCAGGCTGCTCTGTGGGGGAAGTCCAAATTTTTTTACCTTTTTCTAGAAACACTCCCTGAGCTGCATATCATTTTTTTAGTCATAACATCCTTGTTTTATTATTAATCAAAAATAAAAAGGGCCATTTTTTCATTTTGGCCCGATCATTGCTATATCTAAATTACCTTCCTGCTTTTGCCAGAGCCGGTTTTCGGGATGGGGGTCCTGAAAACCGGCTTTGTTGTTTTCTCCCTTTTTTTCAATCCGGATTACAGAGTTCCTGCACCGGCATTCCGTTCAGAACACCTTCCAGGGCGCGTATCGCTGCATCAACGGGAATATCCGTGATGCACCGGGGATTATCGCAGCTGATGGAACGTGTGGTTCGCGTGCACGGCCGGCAGGGAAGATCCAGAGCCAGCGTAGCAAGGCCAGGCGGTCCCCATTGCCGCCGGGAAGTAGGGCCGAATAGCACCAGGCCGGGTGTTTGTACGAGCGACGCCAGATGCATGGGGCCGCAGTCATTGCCGCACACGGCCCGCGCATTGACCAGCGCACGCATCAGTGCGTCCAGAGTCTGAAAACGGCGTACTTCCAGGGAGCCATGGTCTTCCGGCCGCATGTCCCGCTCCTGCTCGGCCGGGCCCAGAACCAGAACCGGCCGTAAGCCCTGTTTTTCGATCCACTGCGCAAGTTCAAAAAATTTAACAAGGGGCCACTGCTTGCTCTGATGCCCGGCGCCAGGAAAAAGCAGGACATCCGTTTTTGTCTCCGGAGACTTCCCCCCGCCATAGGTCCGGCGGAAATAAGTACCCCATTGCTGCTGCCAGTCCGCGGGCCAGCTCACTCCCCTGTCCTGCAACTGCTCGCGCGCCAGAATACGCGGCGATTTTCCGGAAGCATCCACCCCGCGAATAATCCAGAGGTCCGGCCAGTGTTCTGGAAAAGGATCTTTGTCCAGTACAAAAAATATGACCAGCGTTCCGTCGAGTTCTTCCGGCCAGGAGCTTGCCGCGTACAAGCGCCGAATGGCGCGTTGCTCCTCGGGCAGAGCCGGCGCTATTTCCAGTGGATGCAGCCACAGGCCCCGCTCTCCGGTTCCGGCCCAGCGTACGGAAGAGGGAGCGAAATGCTCCCTCAGGGCTGCCAGAGCGGGAAAAATGCAGCAGAAATCCCCCAAGGCCCCGTTGTGCCCCACAATTATCTTGTGATATGCCTTTGACATGTCTTTGTTTCAGCCTTTAGTATAGGTGCATTCATTCCGGCACACGCGCCTGTTGTCGACTTGCGCCACGGCCAATTGCAGGCGAACAGGGCAGAACCTCAACTGATTACGACGCATTCACTTTTGCCAAATGGAGCCAAGCAGATGGAACAGAGCATACCTTGTCCGCATTGCGGCGGCCCGCTGCCACAATACCGAAACCCCACGCCAACTGTCGATGTGATCATTTACGCCCCCGGCAAGGGTGTAGTGCTCATTGAACGCGCCAATCCGCCCCATGGCTGGGCTTTGCCCGGCGGTTTTGTGGATTACGGCGAGAGCGTCGAACGCGCCGCCGTACGCGAGGCCCTGGAAGAAACCGGTCTGCAGGTTGAGCTTACCGGTCTGCACGGCGTCTATTCCGATCCGGCCAGAGATCCCCGGAAGCATACCATGAGCGTGGTTTTTACGGCCATCACCGCTTCGCCGGAAGCGCTCAAGGCCGGCGACGACGCCGGAAATGCGGCTTTTTTTCCCCTGGATGCGCTGCCGCCCCTGGCTTTTGACCACGGCAAAATCATACAGGACTTTATTAAAAAGCTTCAGGACCTGAAACCGCCTGTTTAAAGACGCTCGTACCGGTTTGACGACATTGGACATTCAACGTACGACAACCCCGGACGGCCTCACTTTATCCGGCTCAAAGTTCAAGCACGCTTACAGAGAGGAATCATGCCGCCAAAACCTTTGATCCTGTTCGCAACTTCGGAAATCTATCCTTTTTCCAAGACGGGCGGACTAGGTGACGTAATGGGAGCGCTGCCGCTGACACTGCATCATATGGGTGTCAACACGGCGGTCATCACGCCCATGTACGGAAGAATCAAAAAAGCGGGCATTCCTTTTCACCTGATAACGCCCGACCTGCATGTAGGCTACCCCTGGGGGCCGATCACCGCGGATGTCTACTTTGCCGACTTTCACGGCATGCCGGTCTACTTTATCAGCCGCGACGAATATTTTCAGCGTTCGCATTTTTACAATACCTACAAAGGCGATTATTTCGACAACTGCGAACGGTTTATTTTCTTTTGCCGGGCCGTCATGGAATGGGCCCGACAGCTGGAAGCCCCGCCCGCGGTGATCAACTGCAATGACTGGCAAACAGCTCTGATTCCCGGATTTCTGAACTACTGGCGGATGGGCGATCCTTTCTGGGCCGATACCCGGTCCGTCCTGAGCATCCACAACCTGGCTTTTCAGGGACGCTTTGCCTCCCGTTTGTTCTGGGACTCCGGCCTGCCCCACTGGGCCTGGAATATGGACGGATCGGAATTCTGGGGAGATTTCAACCTTCTTAAAACCGGTATTGCCTATAGCGACCACATCACCACTGTCAGCCCCGCGTACTCAGACGAGATCATTACGCCGGAATTCGGTTGCGGCCTGGAAGGCATTTTAAGCAAGCGCTCCGATTCGCTGACCGGCATTCTCAACGGCGCGGACTACCAGGTATGGGATCCGAGCAACGACCCGATGATCCCGGCTCCCTACAGTGTGCAGTCCCTGGAGGGGAAAGCGGTCTGCAAGCAGGCGCTGATCGATGAACAGGGGCTGAATCCCTTTCTTGCCGACCGACCCATTCTGGGATTCATCGGCCGCTTGCAGTTGCAAAAGGGCATTGACCTGCTCCTGGAGATCTTCGAGCGTATCATTCAGCGCAACGTGGGCATCGTTATCCTGGGCGAAGGCAATCTGCGTTTCGAAGAGCGGGTATTGCGCCTCATGGAAGAATATCCGCTGCGACTTTCGGCAAATGTCAGCTACACGGAAGACCTGGCGCATAAAATCCAGGCAGGGTCCGATATCTTTCTGATGCCTTCGCGCTACGAACCCTGCGGCCTGACCCAGATGTACTCCCTGCGCTACGGTACGCCGCCCGTGGCCACGGCAGTGGGCGGATTGCGGGACACCATCATTCCCTATCCGCATCCCGAATGTACGGGCTTTATTTTCGACGAGTCCGACGCGGACCATTTTTACACTGCCATCTGCCAGGCCCTGGACGTGTGGGAAAACGACAAAAACCTCTGGCGTCAAATCCAACTGCGGGCCATGCGCCAGGAATTTTCCTGGCAGCTTTCCGCACACAAATACCTTTCGCTCTACAACCAGCTCGGCAGCGCAATCTAAATTTTCAAGCCAGGGGGAAACAACCTCCGGCCGCTTAAGGACCACTTGCAAAAGCCCTTAAGAATCTCCGAAACGTTTAACTGAACGTTTATTGTTCATACATTGATTAAAACTGAGTCGTAGCATCCTTATTGTTTCTAACTTTAGTTTTTCCGGGAGGTCGGCATGAGCAGCACCCATGCTACTGAACCTGCATTTTTTCAACCCTTTGATCTGTATCTGTTCGGCCAGGGCGAACATTGGGATATTTACCGTTTCCTCGGTGCGCATCCGTTCGTGCAGGAGGGCGTATCCGGCTACCGATTCGCAGTCTGGGCGCCCAATGCGCAGGAAGTGCATCTGGTCAGCGAACTGAACGAATGGCGCTGGGGTGAATTGCCCCTTTACCCTGTGGGCGTCTCGGGAATCTGGGCCGCTTTTGTGCCGGAGATGCCCCGGCAGACGCTCTATAAATTCGGCATACGCCAACAAGACGACCGGATCATATACAAAACCGATCCCTTCGCTTTTCATGTGGAACTACGCCCCGGCGTGGCTTCCATCACCTGGGATCTGGACAGCTACCGGTGGCAGGACGCCGAATGGATGGAAAAACGCCGCCAGCAGGGAGCGCCGCTCAACAACCCCGTGTCCATTTATGAAGTGCACGCGGGTTCCTGGCGCCGCCATACGGACGAGCAGCCCGGATTTTTAACCTACGGAGAACTTGCCGACAGTCTGATCCCCTACGTCAAGGAAAACGGCTTCACCCATATCCAGTTCCTGCCCCTGGCAGAACATCCGCTGGATGAAAGCTGGGGCTACCAGACCAGCCACTACTATGCGCCGACTTCACGCTTCGGATCGCCGGAAGAACTGCGTGCGTTCATCGACCGCTGCCACCAGGAAGGCATCGGCGTTCTCCTGGACTGGGTTCCCGGCCATTTTCCCAAGGACGAATGGGGGCTCGGGCGTTTTGACGGCTCGGCCCTGTACGAGCACAGCGACCCGCGCCAGGGCGAACACCCGGACTGGGGGACCTACGTATTCAATTACGGCCGCCACGAAGTCCGTAATTTTCTGTTCGCCAATGCCTTGTATTGGCTCAAGGAATTCCATTTCGACGGTATCCGCATCGACGCCGTCGCTTCCATGCTCTACCTGGACTATTCGCGCGGGGACGACTGGATTCCCAATCGCTTCGGCGGCAGGGAAAACCTGGAGGCCGTACAGTTTCTCCAGGATCTGAACACCGTGGTGCACGGCCATTTTCCCGGCGCCATGATGATCGCCGAGGAGTCCACGGCCTGGCCGGGGGTTTCACGCCCAGTCTATACGGGCGGCCTGGGTTTCACCTTCAAATGGAACATGGGCTGGATGCATGATACGCTGGGCTACATGCAGCATGAGGCCATTCACCGCTCTTACCACCATACCAGTCTGACCTTTTCCCTGTTTTACGCGTTCTCGGAAAACTTCGTACTGCCTTTGTCCCACGACGAAGTCGTGCACGGCAAAGGCGCGCTGCTTTCCAAAATGCCCGGCGACAGCTGGCAGCAACAAGCCAACCTGCGCCTGCTCTTTGCCTACCAATGGGCGCATCCCGGCAAAAAACTGCTGTTTATGGGGGGAGAATTCGGTCAATGGAACGAATGGAACTGCATGCGCCAGCTGGACTGGAACCTGCTGGATTATCCTGCCCACGACGGCATCCGCCTGCTGCTGGGCGACCTGAATCGCTTGCTGCGCGCGGAACCGGCCATGTACGAACGGGATACGGACTGGCAAGGCTTCGAATGGATCGACTTTTCAGACCGAGCGGCCTCGGTCATCAGTTTTTTGCGCAAGGCGCCCGGCGCCCGCCCGCTGCTCTGGATCTTCAACTTTACGCCGGTGGTACGCGAACCCTATGCCATCGGCTGCCCGCGGGCCGGAATATGGCGCGAAGCGCTTAATTCGGATGCCGCGATCTACGGCGGCTCCAATGTGGGAAATTCCGGCGCTGTCCAGGCCAGGAAAGCAGGTCTCGGACAACGCCCCTATTACCTGGAACTGACATTGCCCCCTCTGGCTGCGGTCTGTCTGACCCCAGAGGAATAATTTGACGGAGGTAACGCATATGTTACGAAGTGCAATCCGCGGATTCAGCGCTCATTTGAAAGGCATTCGGTTCGCTTTCGGCCATCCGAGCTACCTGCCCCTGGTGCTGATCCCCTTTCTTCTGACACTGGTCCTGTTTTCGGTGTGCTTTTATCTTTTTACCGACAACGCCAACAGCATCCTGACCTATTTCTGGAATCCGTCCAGCGCGGACACCGGCATGTTCTGGACAGCGCTGCACTGGCTCTATACCTATGTATTCAAATATATCCTCTACCTGACGCTGCTGCTGGTGATGTACTTTCTGTTCATGGTTGTGGCCAACATCATCGCCTCACCCGTTTACGACATCATAGCCCAGCGCATCAGTAAGATAGATCCCTACGCGGCGGCGCGCAGCGGCAAGGCCGTGGAAGAAGCCGGAATATTCAAGACAATCATCGAAGAATGCAAAAAGGCTGTTTTCGTTTTGTTCGTACCGCTGGTTTTTTTGCTGATTCCCCTGGTGGGCCCCTTACTGTCGGTGGTGTTTGCCATGCTTATGCTGGGATGGGATTTTTTCGACTTCTCCCTCTCCCGCGACAACCCCACGTTAAAAGGAAGATTGGGGTATATCCGCAGAAACTTCTTTTTAATGCTGGCCTTCGGTTCGCTGCTGTTCATTCCCTTCGTCCACTTCATCCTCTACCCCTTTGCCATCCTGGGCGCGTCCGTGGCCTACCAGGACGAAATGGTGCGTGAAAAACTGCAGAAGCACAAATAACGGCACGAATGGTTCAGGGGGCCTGAAAGCCTCCTGAACCTTGATGACAAATTGCCCGCCTCAGCCGGAGAAAACCACGGTGGCAATATACCCCAGCACGCCAAGCAGCGTTAAACCGGCGGAAATCGATTGAGAAAGGAGATAATTCCTGGGCAGGTCCGATTGGATGAATTTTCTGTAGACCATGACCTGTGTAATGATGGTGATCAGAGCCAGCACGGCCATGAAACCGACCAGATCGGCCTTGGTTATGTTGGAAAAATGGGAAAAAACGATAAAACACGCCAGTAATGCGGCCACGGGCATGATGGCAAAAGCGCGCACTTTGGCAAAAGACTGAAAAAGCTCCAGCTGCGCAGTTTCGGGGATTTTTTTCCGAGCCTTGACCAGAATTACGCGTCCTATAATCACGCAAACCAGCAGGAACAATACGCCCAGCATGGGCAAATCAACATGCATGTCTCACTCCTTGAGTTCTTTGCTGAGGCGGCAGTGTACGTTTTTTGCGTGCGATTTGCGACAGGTTTTCCTGCGATTTTTCCGGATAAAAAAAGCGGAACGTCCGGAAACGTCCCGCTCATGTCTTTTTATGCCGATTACGGATCAGAATTTCTGAAAATCATCGTCCCCGTCGTCATCGCCCATTTCAAGCATGACCTGATTGCCGGTATCCACCGGCGGGACGGCTGGCTTGGCCTTTGCCGGCAAGGCCTTTTGGGGCCTCGAACCGTATCGGCTGATCTTGAAAAAAGCCATGGAGGACATCAGCTGCTGGGCCTGGCTTGAAAGCTCCTCACTGGTGGAGGCCATTTCCTCCGATGCGGAAGCGTTCTGCTGCACCACCGTATCGAGCTGCTGAATGGCCTTGTTGATCTGCGAGGACCCTGCGTTCTGTTCCTCTGATGCGGCTGCGATTTCCTGGACCAGTTCCGCCGTCCGCTTGATGTTGGGCACTATGGTCACCAGCATTTCGCCGGCGCGTTCGGCTATTTCCACACTGGAAGCGGACAGTTCGCGAATTTCACTGGCAGCCTCGCCGCTGCGTTCCGCCAGTTTCCTGACTTCGGCGGCAACAACCGCGAAGCCTTTCCCCTGTTCTCCCGCGCGGGCAGCCTCAATGGCCGCATTCAAGGCCAGCAAATTGGTCTGTCTGGCGATTTCGCCGATGATGGAAATCTTTTCGGCAATCTGCTTCATGGCGTCAACGGTCTGCTGCACAGCCTTGCCGCCCTCTTCGGCGTCATCCGCTGCTTTCACGGCGATCTGCTCGGTCTGCTTGGCGTTGTCCACATTCTGCTGAATATTCGCAGTCATCTGCTCCATGCTGGAGGAAATCTCCTCCACACTGCTGGCCTGCTCGGTGGCGCCCTGGGACATGCTGACGGCCGATGAAGACAATTCCTCACTACCGGAGGCCACGTTTTCAGAAGCCGCCTGCACTTCGCTGACCACGTTGGTCAAACGTTCGGCCATGGTTTTCATGTCGCCATAGACGCCGATATCGCCTTTGCCGGTCTGATCAAATTGCAGCTGCAGGTCTCCGGTGGAGATCTTTTGCGCGATCTCCGCAATCACAGCCGGATCCTTGCCCAGCTGACGCAACACGATCCGCGTTATGAACAGGGCGATGCCTATGCCGGCGATAATTGCAAAAATGGCAATGCCCACGGCCAGCTGCGAGGCCTGCGCGTTGGCATTCTGTACCTTCGGCCCCAGGATGTCCTGCTCGGACTTCACAGACTTTTTGACCTCGTCAACCTCTCTCGCAAGCTTGGGGCCAAGCTCGTTCAGCTGATCGATCACCTTGTTTCGGTCAAAAATAACCCCGGCAAGCCTGGTAAACGTCGGGTGGTATACGCCGCTGAGCTCCTTGACCTGACGCAGCAATTCCCTGCGCTCGGGATTTTCGATTTCCTTGTCCAGAATGTTCTGATAGTCGACAAAGGTCGTCAGCTCCTTTTCCACCCGATCCACAAAGGCCTGCTGATTGTCTCCCATAAATTTGAGCACGTACAGCCTGCCCAACAACAGGCTGCGCAGGGCCATGGCTGCGTTGTAGGCAACGACCACATCTTTGTCCGCTTCCGCGGAAGTCATTATTTTTGTCAGCGCCTGCTCAATCAGCGGCCCGTTGGCATTGAGCACATCAAAATTCTGATGCAAGGCCACCTTGAATTGTTTCAATTTTTCAAAGCCTGCATTGTAGGTCACGCGGATGGAATCTATGGAATCCACCAAGGCAGCCCGCTCAGGATTCTTGATTTCCTCCTGGGCCGTAATGAGCCGCTTGTCCATCTCTTTCCAATAGGAGTTGTACTCTTCAATATCCTGGTCGGCACCGGTTAAAATGAAATCTTTTACATTCATGCGGACCATCAACATATCGGCCTGCACCCCACCCATGAGATTGGTATCGCGAGCCAGAGTGCGATACTGGATGAAACCGTGAGTGGCCGTTTCCAAGGCATAGTAAGCTATAACGCTGATGCACAACAGGAGAAACAGAACAACACCAAATCCCATTGCAAGTTTTTTCGACAACGACATGCTTTTGCCCATGACACCCTCCTGTAAAAAAATTATCCCTCACTCCTGAGTGATGAATGCAGGATTAATCCGGCGTCCCCCTCAACAAGACAAACCCGACAGAAAAATTAAATGCCAGCATACACGAATTGACAGCAGAGTACTACCCTTTGAGTCTTTTTTTTGACAAGGCCTTGCGAAAAGGGGGGAGGGAAAGTCCATGGCCAGGCTGCGGACGGGTTAAATCAGCCATCCGCAGCCTAATTGACTTGCTTTCAGGAGGGGTCGAAAAAAAGGAAGCAATGGGTCAGGCTTTTTTGTCCGGCTTTTTGTTCTCCGTACGAGGCAACCAGACAATAAAACTCGAGCCTTTGCCTTCTTCGCTTTCGACCTCGATATGGCCGTCATGCGCCCCGACTATGGCCCGTACCAGACTGAGCCCGAGACCAAGCCCCCGCTCTGAACGGCTTTTATCGGCACGATACAAGCGGTCGAAAATATGCACGATTTCATCTTCCGCCACGCCGATTCCCGTATCCCGAACTTCAATGACGGCCATGCCGGCAGTGGGCTGCCCGCTGATGGTCACCGACCCGCCCGGCAGGGTGTATTTGATGGCGTTGTCCACTAGGTTTGCCAGAATCTGCCCGATACGCCCCGGATCCACAAAGGCGTTCAGTTCTTCAGGAATGTCCGCCACCAGAGAAATCTCTTTTTCCTCCGCCACATATTCGTACAGGTCGCAGACCGAACGGATGATGGGCGCCAACGCGGTGTTTTCCCGGTCCAGACGCATGGCGCCGGTTTCAGCTTCGGAAATATCCATAAGCATGGCCAGCATGGTGGAAATTCTGTCGGTCTCCTCCAGCGAATCCTGCAGCATGTCCAATCGCTGCGGCGCGCATTCTCCGGAAAGCAGCACTCGCTCCAACCCGGCCCGGAGCCGTGTCAAAGGCGTACGCAGGTCGTGCGCCACATTATCCAAAGACGACCGCATGCCTACAATCAGGGTTTGAATCCGTTCCAGCATGCGATTGAACAACAACACAAGATCATCCAGTTCATCGCCCGTATTGCGCATGGGGACGCGTGTCTCCATATGCCCCGCGTCAATCCCCCGAACGGTTTCGATCAAATCCCGTACAGGACGCAGGGAACGATGCGCCAGTAAATAGCCCCCGGCAATGCCGAGCAGGATGACGGGCCCCATGATAAAGACAAAACTGCGTTTGAAATGCCCCAGGATGCGGCGGCGCGTACTGGAGCCGAATCCCACCTGGATATTGACGCCGTTGGCCAGTTGACGGCTGGTGATTTCAAGAGACTCGCCGCTTTTTTTGGACACGAACAGCAGCCAGTTTCCCTGCCCGAGAAACTGCGCCGGGGCGACATCCTCCGCGGAAACCGGATCGCATCCCTCCGGCAAGGTCAAAAACATTGTCCGGTTCAACGGATCCGCGATACGCACGAAAATTCCGGTCCTGGTATTTATGGTGCTGTCCTGACGCAATTGCCGTATCAGCGCCCCAAGTCCTTCCTGCCGATCGGTCTGCTCATAACTTGTCAGCTTGCTGGTTGCCACTTTTCTGTCGCTTTCCCGTATCAGCTCACTCAGAAGAAAGTAGCTAAGCGTAAACAAAATAAACGTACTACATATAAAAATAGTCGAATACCACAGAGACAGTCGAAAACTCGTGCGCTTCCAGATTGGACTTGCGCCAGCCATATTTACTCCTTAATAATTTAATAAGGCAGACAAAGTTCTTCCATCAAGCTCGTCTTTTTGATAGCCTAACGCAGTTGATTTTGGGACACAACGACCATCACATCGATTCAGATAGATATTTCGTTTACGGTAACATATTACGTTTTAGTTCTTTTTTTGCATAGGATGTTATATGCCCTATTCAAATTCCGAACCAGTAAGCCCGCGTCCTTGGCGACAACGGAAGAAGCTCGGTGAAATTCTTGTAGAAAGCAACCTGCTGGATGAAGATGAGCTGACCAAAGCTCTTACGGAACAGAAAAAAGATAAAGTCAAACTCGGGCAATGGCTGATCAACAACGGCTATCTTACTGCCGACCAGATAATGACTGCTGTCAGCCAACAGCTCAAACTCGATATTTACGAACCCACAAACGAAGCACCCGACCCGGAACTCACCAAACTGGTGCCGGAGGATATTGCCAGGCAGTACCAGCTTGCTCCAGTGGAATTCAGAGACGGCCTGCTGCGCGTCGCGGTGCTCGATCCCACGGACATTACCGGCCTTGACTGGATAACAACGCAGGAACAGGTCGATGTCGAACCTATGATCACCACGCATCAGAATCTGAGTATTCTGATGAACGCGCTCTATGGTTCGATGGTTCAGCGCGCGGATGAAAGCACCCGCGGCCTGCTGGAAGAATTCGCAGAAAACGACACCTCGTCTTTTGAATCCGATCTGGAACAGCTCAGCAACTTCAAAGCAGAGGCTCTTGCCCAGGACGCTCCTGTTGTCCGGCTTGCCAACACCATCCTTGTCCAAGCGGTAAAACGCGGCACCAGCGACATTCACCTGATGCCGATGCAGGACAAAGTGTCTCTCCGCTTCCGTATTGATGGAGAACTGGTCGAATTCCTTTCTCTCCCCAAATCAATTTTTCTTCCCCTGTGTTCGCGGCTGAAACTGCTGTCCAACATGGATATCTCCGTCACGCGTATCCCACAGGATGGCAGATTCTCCTTTACAACGGACAACAGTAAAATCAGCGTCCGTGCTTCCACGCTTCCGACGACGCATGGAGAAAAAATCGTCATGCGTCTTCTGGACCAGACCGCCAAGCCGCGTACGCTGGAAATGCTGGGCCTGCGCGCGGAGGAACAGAACAAAATCGAGGAAGCGAGCCAGCGTGCCCACGGCATGATTCTGGCCACCGGCCCCACCGGCAGCGGTAAAACCACCCTGCTCTATTCTCTGCTGCAACGTATCAACAAGCCCAACATCAATATCGTCACTCTGGAAGATCCTGTGGAATACCAGCTCGACGGCGTCGCTCAGGTCCAGTTGAACCGCAAGGCGGGCATGACCTTCGCTTCCGGACTGCGCTCCATTCTCCGCCAGGACCCGGACGTCATCCTCGTCGGCGAAATACGTGACCAGGAAACAGCAACCATCGCCATTGAAAGCTCTCTCACGGGCCACAAGGTACTCAGTACGCTGCACACCAATGATGCTCCCGGAGCAGTAACCCGTTTTGTGGAAATGGGCGTGGAGCCTTTCCTTATTGCTTCGACCCTCAATGTTGTTATCGCCCAGCGTCTTGTAAGGCGGCTTTGCGATAAATGCCGCAAAGAATACCTTGCGCCGCCTGATCAATTGAAAATGATGGGTATTCCGCAGGACAGAAAAGTCAAATTTTACCACAGCGAGGGATGCTCTTCCTGCAATAACACCGGCTATAGCGGCCGCGTCGCCGTATGCGAGGTGCTGGACATCAACGATACAATCCGCCATGCTATCCTGCAACGCGCATCTTCAACGGAAATCAAGCAAATTGCTATTGATTCGCGTTCGTTCCGGACACTGAGGCTCAATGCGGCAGCAAAGGTACTGGAAGGGATTACCTCTTTTGAAGAGTTTTTGAAAATTTATTCGAATTAAGCCGTTTTTGTCGGAGCAAATCATGAAGCGCCTGAATAAGCTTATCCTTACCTGTGCGGCCCAGGAAATCAGTGATGTTCATATCGCCGGCGGACACCCTGTAGTAGTACGCAAGCACGGTGAAGCCTTCAAACAGCCCAACGTCGTCTACAAGCCGGAAGAGGTCGACGCGCTGGTCAAGCAACTTCTGGACGACAGACAACTGGCCCACCTGCGCAGGCACTGGTCCGTGGACACGTCGCGCTTCATGCCTCCCTGTTCCGTACGCTTCAACATAGTCAACACCTCGCGCGGACTGAGCATCTCCATCCGGCTGCTGCCTGCAGCCGTGCCTTCGCTGGAGGCTCTCAACCTGCATCCTTCACTCAAAGAACTCTGCAAGGCTTCTCACGGCCTGATCCTGTTCTGCGGCCCTACCGGCAGCGGCAAAACCTCCACCATTGCCGCCATGCTTAATGAAATCAACATGACCAGGAACGCGCATGTCCTGACGCTTGAAGATCCCATTGAATACCGTTTCAAAAGCCAGAAATGTTTTTTTGAACAACGCGAACTCGATGTGCATTTTCATTCTTTTCGCGAAGCCTTGGTGGACAGTCTCAGGCAAATGCCGGACATCATTCTGGTAGGCGAACTCAGAGAACCCGAAGTCATCCAGGAAACACTCAACATAGCCGAATCCGGCCATCTTGTTTTCGGCACCCTGCATGCCGGGAACTCCGAAGAAGCCATTTACAGGCTCTGCAGCGCATTCGCTCCCGAGATCCAAGAACTGGTTCGTCTGCAGCTGGCTTCCACTCTTCAGGCCATTATTGTGCAACGCCTCTGGAAAATGCCCAATCTCAATTTCCGCGTTCCCCTGCTCTCAATTCTAAAAAACTCTAACGCAGTAAAAAACACCTTGCGTGAAAACAAAATCTCTACGCTGGAAAATATTCTCCAGGTGGCCTCGGACGACGGCATGTTCACCGTAGACCGTTACAAAAACTATCTGCAACAGCGAAAAAATTTCACTGCCCCTACTGCTCATTTTCAGGATCCCAGAGCAAAGACCATGTCCATAAACGACTATACGTCGCCGTTAATTGACAGCGATTTCCAGACCAGCCCGGTTGCCCCTGCCGGCGCACGGTATGCCGCGCCCGCGCAGCAGACCATGAAGCCCGCCCCCATCAGCATAAATTCGAGCGCGGTGGAGGATGTGGATGAGACAGGCACCGACCTTGTGATCGATTCGGAACAGAATATTGAAGAGCTTATCCAGCAACTGGATAAGAATATCGGCTAGGAGCTTGATCCTGGGAACGCAGCTAGGCGAGCAAGGGGCGTAACAGCTGTTCTTCACGGGCAAACCAGTCGATGATTTCCCGTATAATATCTTCTGGACCTTTTTTGGGAGCCCAGCCGGTAGCTTCACGCACTTTTGCGGAATCAGTCAGATAAATCCGGATATCGGCAGGCCGGTCCTCCGGATCAGAAGCGATTTCAATTTTGTTTCCGGTGGCCTGCTCGCATAATTCGGTCAGCTCCAGCAGAGAAACACTGCTCTCACGCCCTCCGCCCACATTGTACACCTTTCCATTGTGGACATCGATGTTTTCCATCTGCAGTACGAGAAGCTCAAAAAGATCGTCGACATGGAGTATGTCACGGACCTGTTTGCCCAGACCGCCGAAGCTGATGTAAGAAAGATTCTTTTTCCAGAAATGCCGGGCCGCCCATAAAACGACCACCCCCTGGTCAACCTTGCCGAACTGCCAGGGGCCCGACACGACTCCGCAACGGTTTATTACAGCCTTGAGGCCGTACATTTCGACATATTCCTCTATCAGCATCTCGGAGCACAATTTGGTCGTGCCGTACAGCGAACGGGCTCCATCCAAAGGAAAACTCTCGGCAATCCCCGCGCTACTGACTCCGGGCACCTGCTGCTCTCCGGACAATTCAAAGCGCGTCGCCGTCTCTGTGTAAGTAAGGCCGTTGACGTGCCGCATGGGGTAAACGCGGCTGGTGGACAGAAAAAAGAATCCGGCGCCGGATCGACGCGCATACTCAAGACAATTCGCAGTACCAGTCAGATTGGTGTTGACACAATACTGCGGCGACCCTCCGAACCCGGCCAGAACAGACGGTTCGGCCGAACACTCCAGCAACCAGTCCGCAGGCCCCGCTGCCTCCAGATCTTCCGGATTGCGGATATCACCATGCTGAAACTCAATGTCGTGGGCACTGAGTCTGGCAATGTTGAGTTCGCTGCCGCGGCGTTTGAGGTTATCCAGACAACAGACCGAGCATTTGGGAAAACGTTCTTTGAGTTTGAGAGCCAAAGATGCGCCGACAAAACCACAGCCTCCAGTGACCAAAAAACGTTTTCCGTCAAAAGTCATTTCTCATCAGTCCCTAAAATCTATTTTCCCAGCTTTTTCAACAAGTCCGAAAAATAGGCAATGGTTTTTATCAAACCTTCGCGCAACGGAATTGTCGGCTCCCAATCCAGTTTTTCCTTGGCAAGCGTAATGTCCGGCCTGCGTTGGATGGGGTCATCCTGGGGGAGCGGCTTGTGGATAATTTCGGATTTAGAGCCGGTGAGAGCCAGCACCAGTTCGGCAAGCTCCATAATGGTGAATTCGCCGGGATTTCCCAGGTTCACAGGACCATGAAAATCATCGGAAGAATCCATCACAGCCAGAAAACCATTAATCAGATCATCCACGTAGCAAAAGGAACGCGTCTGCTGCCCTTCGCCGTAAACGGTGATGGGTTCATTGCGCAACGCCTGGAGAATGAAATTAGAGACCACCCGCCCATCATTGGGGTGCATGCGCGGACCGTAGGTATTGAAGATCCGCACCACTTTGACAGGCATTTTATGCTGCCGGATGTAGTCGAAGCACAGTGTTTCCGCACAACGTTTGCCCTCATCATAGCAGGAACGCGGACCGATGGGGTTGACATTGCCCCAGTAGGATTCCATCTGCGGATGCACATGGGGGCTGCCATAGACTTCCGATGTGGAAGCCTGCATCATCTTGGCTTTTGTTCTTTTAGCCAGGCCGAGCATATTTATGGCGCCGTGTACTGACGTCTTGGTGGTCTGAACCGGATCGGTCTGATAATGAATCGGAGAAGCCGGACAGGCAAGATTGAAAATCATATCCACTTCAACATAAAGTGGTATGGTCACATCATGCCGCATTACTTCAAAATTTGGGGATGCAAGCAACTGGCTGACATTGGAACGGGTGCTGGTAAAAAAATTGTCCAAGCAAATAACTTCGCACCCTTTGGCAATCAACCGCTCGCACAGATGTGATCCTAAAAAACCGGCACCGCCGGTTACAAGAACTCGTGTATTCAAGTGCATTATTACTCCTCCCGAGGAAAGAGTTTTGACCTAATAAATTCACCAGCTAATGTCAATGAGAATCAAAAAGTTAGAGCGAAGTTGCTCTGCCTGAAAGCGGTCACCGGCAGAGGGCGATCCCTTTAGCCAATCCGACTAAAACAATGGGAAAACGCCCATCGACAACAACCAGCACGAAACAAGATCTGATCGACAGCTTTAATTTACCAACAAGGTGCTGTCAGCACTTCTTACTGAATTTTCCGATCCGTTGAAGGCCATGGATCAAATAAGCAGACCATTACTCCGGGGGCAGTATAACGAATTGAAAACTTCCCTCTTTTCGATAAGCGGTTATACACACTGTTGACATCATTGGGCTCAAACTGGGCAAAGATGAACCATGTTTTTTTATCTTCAATCGAGTTCAATTGGTTGAGGGTTTTTTCTCGCAAACGCCCTTCCTTACCAAGTTCATTGTCCATAAAATACAATTTATTGTCCTCACCCAAATTAGTAACGCCGATTGACTTATAATAAGAAAAAATAGGATATGCAGCAAAAAATACAAACAAATTATCATTAGTCTTGATGTTTTTCTCTACATACGTAATGGCTTGCTTCATTTCCTGATTGTGAAGAGGAAGATGCTTTACTGCTTGCTGTGCAAAAAACAAGGCATATACACAAAATGAAAAGAACAAACATTTTTTCAAAAAATGACTAGTAATTTTTGAAAAAATACTATTTGTTCCATATACAAGTATCAACGCTCCCCAAAAAACATAGTGAAAGAACAATCTCCCCTGGAGAGGATAGATCTTCATTGCCGACAAAATCAGATGAATAATCAGAGGAGAATAGAATATAATAAAAAGTTCTTTATCGTTTTTTAAAGAATGTACAAATGAATAGCAAAAAATAAGCAAGCATACTATGATAATCGTTTTATGGTGCAACCAAAATACAACGTAATTAATCGCAAGTCTGCCTATCCACTTAAGTGCCTCCAAAGGCTCCAAAGGAACAAATGCTCCATGCCTGCTCCAGTAATCCTGCATATATGCTTTTGTGGGATGATCAAATGCAAAAAAATAATAATAAACCACAAAATTAACAATCAATATTAAACCAAAATACAGCAGTATGCTCCATTTAAGACTATAAATATCGCTATATTTTGATTTCTCATCAACACAATTAGTACGTACAATTTTCCAATAGACGACATGGATACCAATTGTAGCTAAATAAATTACAGAAATATTAGAAAAGTATATTGATAGAATACCGAGGATTAAGAGCAGACAGATCTTTTTATTTAAAGATATACCTTGATATAAATATACATTAAAAAGCAATAATGCAACTGTTCCATCAACTATGTATTGTTTGAACTCAGTTCCATAATAAATAAAAGATATATTAAAAACTATAAAAAAGAGCCCAAAAAGAGACGCTGTTTTAGACTTGATAATTTTCAAAGAAAGAGAATAAAATAACGGAAGACATACCATTCCACATAATAATGAAAATAAACGTAAAGATTTTTCACCTGGACCAAATAAAATAGAGTTCAACTTTCCTACATAAATAAATAAAATTGGAGCCACTTGATTATATCTAAGAGGCTGTAATAGTTTGAACCAATCTCTTTCCAGTATATTATCAGCGAGATATGCTTCATCAACCCACAAGCTTTTGTTGTACATATATTGATACAACAATAAAAAAATACCTGCAAAGAGTAATACGAAATACGCAGAACAATATATTTTTTTGATATTATTTTGTATCATTAGTATCACTGTATTTTTATGTTACTCATTTCAATAACGAGACAAAAGGATCAAAAAACATTTCGAACCAGTTAGCAACAATCGAAAAAGTGAAAAAATGGGCTCGTGCTACCTGGTTAGTTATAACCAGCAGTTTATTGTAACTTCGTAGGTTTTAAAGATAACTGCTTGCTCTTTCGTTCCATCAGCATTGGAAGATTACAGCTTTTGACCATACTAAGACGCATTTGTAAATTCAGTATTTACTAAAAATACCTACATCTGCTCATTTCATATCTTTCTCCAAGGGGTAAGAGATTGATTTAGACCTCCCTGTTCGACTCACCAAGATGCGCCCAAAAGGCCCTCTTCGAACCACGATCAACACTGCCATAGCATGGAGCAAAAGCCTTGCACTAAAACTCTCAAGTTAGCACCTGCGGTTCCTGTTTCGAGTCGCATGGCAGCCTCAATATAATGGATTTTTTCTGCAAATAGTTGTTTACTTAAAAAGATAACGCTGGACATTTCATGTATAAATAGAGCAGTAACGTTCTGACAGTTCGCTGTCAGCCGGCCTTCAAGTTTCATATTTTTTTCAGGCGCTACTTAGCTGACAGCTTGTTTTTTTTACAAACAATATATATACGCCGGTTCCGGTTCGTTTTTTTATTAAGATAAATACAGATGCTTTTTCTTTGCCGACCAGCCCCAATGGCAATAAATTTTTCCGGTTTAGCTCAAATCAGGCATTTTGAACTTGAAAAACGCATGCCTCTTGCCTTATGGAAGATATTTCTGACTGCGTAATCCTTACGGGGAAAATACGCCCAAGTCCCTTAAAACGGCGATGGTGTATGTTAAGGATTTCAGTTATACTTTTTTTCGACTTTTACAAAATAACATAAAGCGCTTACATACCAGTACGCATGTCCGCCGTCACTTCTGCGGACAAAATGGAGCTGACATGGGATTTGCCAATCTCTTCAAATGGTTTGCCAAGGATTTGGCCATGGACCTTGGCACGGCCAATACGCTGATCCACTATTCCAAAAAAGGCATTGTGCTCAATGAACCTTCTGTTGTCGCCATCAATGAACGCCAGAACACCGTTATGGCCGTAGGAGCAGAAGCCAAAACGTTCATGGGACGCGAACCTCAGGGAATCAAGATCATCAGGCCCTTGAAAGACGGTGTCATCGCCGACTTTGAAGTAACCAACCGAATGATTTCTCACTTCATCAAAAAAGTGACCAGCGGTCTCGGACTGGTAAAACCCAATATGGTGATAGGCATTCCTCCTTATGTCACCAATGTCGAAAAAAGAGCCGTCATTGACTCCGCGCATGAAGTCGGAGTCAAGGATGTCAAGCTGGTCGACGAAGCCATGGCTTCGGCCATCGGTGCGAACCTTCCGGTGGAAGAACCCATCGGCAGTTTTGTTGTGGATATCGGCGGGGGAACCTGTGATGTGGCGGTTATCAGCCTTTCGGGTCTTGTTTGCGGCGAATCACTGCGAGTTGCCGGAGACGAAATGAACGAAGCGATCCAGGAAGCGGTCAAGCATGAATACAAACTGCTGATCGGCGAAACCATGTCCGAAAAAATAAAGATCCAGATCGGTTCTGCCGCAAAGCTGGACGAGCCCTTGTCCATGCAGGTTTCCGGCCGCAGCATTTCCTCCGGACTTCCTGAAACCGTGACCATAGACGATACCTTTGTCCGCGAAGCCATTTCCCAGCCTGTCAACGCCATCCTTCAGGCTGTCCGGCGGACTCTCGAAAAAACTCCCCCGCAACTGGTGCACGATATTTCCGAACGCGGCATTCTGCTGGTGGGCGGCGGCGCCTTGATCCGCAACATGGACAAGGCCATCAACCAGACCACTTCACTGCAGGTTGAACTGGATGAAGATCCCCTGACCACCTGCGTACGTGGTGCCGGCCGCATTTTGGAAAATATGAAGCGCTACAGCAATGTGTTCATAAGCTGACCCGCCCACGTTCAGAAGCACAGCAGGTTATCTGCTGGAAAAAGGGAGCCCATGCAGGACCTGGGAAAACTTTTGATTGTTCTGGGAGTCCTCAGCCTTATCATCGGCTGCTATCTGTTTTTCCAGGACAAACTGCCCTTCAGGCTGCCCCTGGGCAGGCTTCCGGGGGACATAAATGTGCAGAAGGAGAACTTCTCATTCCATTTTCCCTGGGTTACCTGCCTGATTGTCAGTGTCGTCATTTCACTGATTCTGGGGTTGTTCAAACGCTGACCCCGCACACTGCGACGCTTTAAAGCGTATCATCAAAATCAATCAGATTTCTGTCCCACTGAATCTTACCCATCTGTTTCTTCTGCTTTCGCAGTAGTACGTAGAGCGCCCCGGCGCCGCCGTGCTTAGGAAGTGCCGTACAGAACGCCAGCACCACGCGCTTGAGGGGATCCCGCGTCAGCCAGTTCTGCACCTTTTCACGCAGCACTGCGTACCCTTCCGGGGAATTTTTCCCCCGTCCTGGGATCAACAGCAGACAACGTTTGCCGTGCAGATAATTTTCGCGGATGAAAGTAATCAGGCTCGTATAGGCTTGCAGGGCGTTGCACCCATGAAGATCCAGATGGCCCTCCGGACTGAACTGCCCGTTTTTCAACTGAATGAGGATCTTCTGGTCCAACCCCTTAACGCGGCCCAGAATAAACTCGTCCGTATGCTCAAAGGTGAACTCAACCTTCCCGGACACCAGATCCTGCAATTTACTGCGGATTTCTTCCTCCTCCGGCAAAGGCTTCTGGATCACTCTGTTCGACGTCTGACCTGAAGACTGCGTCGGGGGCACATCGCGCCCGGAGACGTTCAAAGGTTTGACGCCGCCCATGGCCGAGAAAAAAATCGCCTCATCAGAGTCGTTTTTTTCTTCTTGCTGCTCCTCAGGAGGAGTTGCTGCGGCGATCTTTTTCTTGGCCAGGGCCTTGGCTTCATCCCGATTTTTTGGGAATTTTTTTTTGTTAATCTCTTTAAAAGGATTATCCATAATTTTCTCCAGTAATTCGCATGAAAGGCTTCCGGGCTGCGTTCTGATTCAGTTGCCTGACAGCCACCCGGATGCTATAGACTGCACCTACGTAAGCAGCAAAAGAACTAATGCATCTGTCCAGTCGCCGCAACCGCCGGAGAGCACAAGCCCATGAGTTCACGTCTTCATGTTTTGCTTATAGATGCCCATGAATCCAGACGGTCAGCCTTTATCGACCTGCTCAGCCAGAACAACTCAGGCATAGAAGTGCGCATGGCGGCTACTCTGGAAAACGCATTGGAACAAATGGAGCGCATCGAACCGGACATGCTGCTCCTCTCGCTGGATTCCATCGATGAAAGCCTGATCAAGCCGTTGCTGGTTTTTTTAAGAGATGCCGCACGTCCGTGCCTGGTCATTGCCCCGGAAAGCAGTTTCCGCGGCGCACTCGAACTCGTCAAAGGAGGCTTCTCGGACGTTCTCGTGGGAACTCCCGAGTCTTTGGATACGGCTTTTCTGCTCACTTCCATTGAACGCGCGCTGCAGCTCATTCAAACCCGGCAGCACAACGATATCCTGGCAAGGGCTGCCATGTGCATCAACGACTGCATCTGCATCACAGACCCGAACAACCGTATCGTCGCCGTAAACGACTCCTTTTGTCAAACCTACGGATATACGCGCGAACAGACCATGGGTATGGCCATAGACAGCGTCTTGCCGCATGTTCTTTCCAGCTCTGAAGACGAGTCCCAAGACGTCTTCCATACGCGCAAAGACGGCGAACTGTTTCCCGTGTCGATATCCTGGTCACAAATACGTTCTTCGGCAGAGAAAAGGCTCTCGAACGTGGCAGTGATCAGAGACATTACCCGCCAAAAAAGAACCGAGGAAAAGCTCAAAAACTCGCTCAAAGAAAAGGAAGTGCTGCTTAAGGAAATTCACCACAGGGTTAAAAACAACCTGCAGGTGATTTCAAGCCTGCTCAATCTGCAAGCCAGTTTTCTGGAAGACAAACGTGTGGCAGAAGCTTTGCGCGACAGCCAGAACCGGGTCAAATCCATGGCCCTGATTCATGAACTTCTTTATCATTCGGGCGCCTTGAATAAAATTGACTTTCAGGATTACATGCGCAGCCTAGTTTCCCATGTATCCGGTTCGTACAAAAACAGGAACGACATCAGCATCGATATCGATATTGACGACATCATTTTCAACGTCGACTTCGCCATTCCCTGCGGACTGATCGTCAACGAACTGCTTGCCAACTCCATGAAGCATGCCTTCCCGCAGGGAGGGCCGGGGAATGTTCTCATAAAACTAAAAAAAACAAGCCGGGACGGCATTCCGCTCATGCGCCTGACATTCAATGATAACGGCATTGGTTTGCCGGAAGACATCGACGTGGACAGCACGCGTTCTCTGGGCTTGCAACTGATCAAAATGCTTACGCAACAGATTAAAGGAGAACTGAGCACCATCACCGGCACCGGTGAAGGCGTGCAGTTTTCGATTACCTTTCCGGCCTGATGTTCCGTCCCTCTTATCAAAAGGAAGTATTCTGATGTCCAAATTTTCGTTCCTGACTCTGCTGCTGCTCTCTCTGGTGTGCGCAGCCTGCTCGCCCAAAATATCACTGATCAGCGGCCCGAAGGAGGCACTTGAAGAACAGGTCCTATCCGGAAAGGGATGTGATAAAATACTGCTGCTGCCCATCAGGGGGATGCTCTCTACTTCGCCTGACTCGGGCCTCATTACCACCAGGCCGAGCATAGTGCACGAAGTGACCGCCAGACTGGAAAAAGCCGCGAAAGATGACGCTGTCAAAGCGCTTGTCCTCTCCATAGACAGCCCAGGCGGAACAGTGACCGCCAGCGACATTCTGTACCACAGCGTACGGAGGTTCAAAGAAAAAACCGGAGCCAAAGTCGTGGCCATGCTTCTAGAAGTAGCTGCATCGGGCGGATATTATACCGCCGCGGCCGCGGATCGCATCATGGCACACCCCACCACGCTCACAGGCTCCATCGGCACTATTTTCATCCGGCCCGATGCCGCCGGACTGATGGACAAACTCGGCATTCGTGCGGAAATCACCAAATCCGGCGAACTCAAGGATATGGGCTCCTTTATGCGCGGCAGCACTCCAAAGGAGCAGGCCATGTTTCAGACCATCATCGACCAGATGAACCAGCGCTTTCTCTCCGTGGTCACGCAGAGCCGCCATCTCACGCCCACCCAACTTGCCACCGTACGCGACGGACGCATCATGACCGCCGGACAGGCCCTGGATCTGGGTCTTGTGGACTCTTTGGGATATGCGACGGATGCGCTGGACCAGGCGAAAAAACTGGCGGGTCTTCCGGACGACGCCAAGGTCATCACCTATCGCAGGGATGAATACGAGGATGACAGCCCCTACAATACGATCCTCAACAAAAGCCCGGCAAGCCCCAGCCTGATTCGCACCGGCCTTCCCGAGGGCATGCTCTCCGTACCCCGTACGGGCTTCTATTACCTTTGGGAGCCGGAATACACGCCGTAACCCTCCGGTTTATCCTTCCCCCGGAAACAATAATGCCTCCGGAGCCGGGGAACCCGTACTACAGGTTCCCCAGTCGCCGGAGGCATTTTTTCGCTTTTGAAACGCTCTATTCCTGGCCCAGCTCCATGCTTCTGATGTAAGCGGCCTCCACCGCGGCGACAATGGCAGCGCGTACGGAATGCGCATCCATGACGTTCAACCCCTGGATGGTGGTCCCGGCCGGAGAAGTGACCATCTCACGCTGTACGCTGAGGTGCAGCGGCGATTCCTGAGCCATTTTCGCCGTGCCGGAAAACAACTGCTTGACCATTTCGGTGGATTGGGCGCGCGTCAAACCGAGCGTCACACCGGATTCCACCAGAGCTTCCATAAAATAAAGCACATAGGCCGGTCCGCTGCCCACCAGGGCGGTGAACGCGTCAAAATAACGCTCGTGCAGCGTATAGACCTTTCCCAACGGTTCGAACAGCTTGGAAACGAATTCCTTCTGCCCTTTTTTGAGGTCCGGATCGTCCAGGCATACGGCGAATACGCCTTCCTGAACCATGGCGGGCGTGTTCGGCATCACCCGTACCACTGGGGAACCGCCTCCGGAGAAGGTCTTGAGCTGTGTCAGGGTGACGCCGGCAGCGATGGAAATGACCACCTGCGAACCCTGGAGCCGCGGCGCGAGTTCCTTGAGCATTCCCTGCACCTGGTGCGGCTTGACACAGAGCAGAAGATAATCGGATTTTTCCGCAAGTTCGCGCTCCGAGGAACAGGCCTCAAGCCCCACCTCGTCGTGCAACACTTCAAGCCGGTTGGGATCAAGATCCATTCCGAAAAGTTGCAAATCCTCCCGATCGGCCAATCCTTTCAGGATGGCCGAGCCCATATTGCCGCAGCCGATACAGCCCAAGCTCGTTTGCATTAGCCTACAATCTCCAGTTGGTTGAAATAGTACGAGATTTCCACGGCAGCGGTTTCAGGAGCATCCGAGCCGTGAACAGAGTTCTTTTCCACATCCAGGGCATACTGCTTGCGAATCGTGCCTTCTTCAGCATTGGCCGGATTGGTGGCGCCCATCAAGGCGCGGTACTTGGCAATGGCGTCCTCGCCTTCCAATACGCTGACCACCACCGGGCCGGAAATCATGAACTCGCACAGACTGTCGAAAAAAGGCCGCTCTTTGTGCACGGCATAAAAACCCTGGGCCTGCTCTTTAGTCAGCTGAATCATCTTCATGGCTTTAACTTTGAGGCCGGACTCCTGAATCATCTTCAAAATGGCCCCGGTCAGATTCCGCTCCACTGCGTCAGGCTTGATAATCGATAACGTTTGCTGCACCATTTTTTCACCCTCCTTAAAAAATTGCAATCCAATTGAACTAGCCATTGCCCCGGCGGCAAAAAAAAACTGATGGCAACAGATCCCGGCAACTTACTAAAAAAGCACTCCGTCAAACTTCTCTCGCGGAATGCAGCTTTCTCCCCGCCAGACCTGGTCCGGTTGCGTCTTCAAGGTCCGGAGCGGGATTTCCGAACAAGCGGATCAGCACCGCTTCTGCAGTAAGCTGTTACTGTGATCGTCAGGTGTTGCCGCCGACAGGCGCCATGCAGCCTCTACAAGGTATGGGCGGATATTTCAAGGGGCGGTACTGGTTTCCGCCATATTTCCCTGCTTTCGGGGCTCCGGACGCAACAATCCGCTGACCGGCAATAACAAAATATTCCTGTCCCGGTTCCTGCTCCAGGTCTGCAGCGCCTGAAAAGTGGCTTCCTTGGGGTGGCCGATGGCTATGGCCCGTCCTTTGCGCCTGGCGATGGCCTCGGTCTTGTGCAGCTGCCCCAACACCGCCTGCTGCGTACGTACGTTGTCCAGAAACACATCCCTCATGAGACAGGGAACGCCTACTCTGGCCGCGGCCCGTGCCACCTGTGACCTGGGGTGGGTAAGGCTGTCGATGATGAACAGACCCCGACGCTTGAGTTCTGCCAGCACAAGCTCCATACGCGCCTCATCCTGCGTAAAACGCGAGCCCATGTGGTTGTTCATGCCGGCCACTCCGGGAACATCAGCGAAATTTTCCTGCAGAGTATTCTGAATACGCGCGGCGTCCATGGAGACGAACAATGCCCCCCGTCCGGGGTCGTGCTGCGGATATTTAACTGGTTCCATGGGCTGGTGCAGAATGGTTTCCAGGCCTGCCTCATGCGCGATGGCAAGCACTTCCTGCGTACGGCGTGTGTAGGGAATAACCGAAAAAGTCAGAGCAAGCTTCAGGGACGTCAGTTTACGCGCAAAAACCGGACTATCACCGAGATCATCAATGATTATCGCCATAACCGGGCGTACAGGGGGAAAAAAATCATCCGTATGGGCGAATGAGGCAGGCCAGACACAGAGGGTGTATACCGTCAGCAGAAACACTGCCGCATGCTTAAGGACTGACAAGGCTCGGGCTGCAAGCCCGGGAATGGTGTCCGGGCGCTTTGTCACCTGTGCTCGCTCGCTGGTAGAAAAAACCGGCGCGCTCAGGGAGCGCGCCGGTTTTACGTTTAGTTCAACTGGAATTTCGGCTGTTTTTTGACGAACTGCAAACCAAGGTTGAGCTGATTGTCCAGTTCGAGCAGTTTCTTCACTTTGTCTTTTCTGGACTGCTTTTCCTTGGAGTCATCCTTGTTTTTCAAGTGATGGCTCAAATCGGCTTCACGCAGGGTGAAGTCTTCGGCATCGCCATTCTGGGCCAGAGGAATATGCATGTCCGGCTGGATTCCTTCGGCCTGGATGGATTTGCCGCTGGGCGTATAATACAGGGCAGTGGTCAGCTTCATGCCGCCGCCGTCCAGCAGCGGGATGATGGTCTGCACCGATCCCTTTCCAAAGGATGGCTCTCCCAGCAGCAGAGCCCGTTTGTGATCTTTAAACGCTCCGGCCACGATTTCCGAGGCCGATGCCGAACCGGCGTTGATCAAAACCACCATGGGCACGTCCAGATCAGAGGACTGTTTGCTGGCAAGATAATCCTTGCGCGAGCTTTCAGTCTTCCCCTGGATATACACGATTTTGCCTTCGGACAGGAACATATCCGCAATACTGACCGCCTGATCGAGCAGGCCGCCAGGATTGTTGCGCAGATCAAGAACAATGCCTTTGATCGTATTTTCTTTCTGATAGTCCTCAATGGCTTCCGTGAGTTCATCAGTGGAGTGCTCATTGAAACGAGTCAGTCGCAGGTAGAGATAACCGGGTTCCAGCTCTTCGGATTTCACACTGATAATCGGAATGGTATCCCTGACAATGGAAACTCTGTGCGGCGCCTTGTTGTCCTTATGCAACACCGCGAGCTTGACCGTCGACCCTTTGGGTCCGCGAATCAATTTGACAGCGTCCATCAAAGACATTCCATCGGTGGGCTTGCCGTCGATTTCCAGAATCAGGTCGCCGCTCTTCAAACCGGCTTTAAAAGCGGGGGTGTCTTCGATGGGAGAAACCACCAGCAAACGACCGTTTTTCATGCTGATTTCAATACCGATTCCGGAAAATTCACCAGAGGTGCTGACCTGCATTTCATCGAATTCGTCCTTGTCCATATAGGTCGAATGCGGGTCCAGTTCTTGAAGCATTCCTTTTACTGCGCCGTCAACCAATTCATCACGGGTCACATCCCGTACGTAATAACGTTCAACCATGTCCATAACCTGGCTGAACCGTTTGAGGGGTTCATATCTGTCCGGGCTTTTTTTCGCCAGTCCCGGTGCGGGGGAACAGACCAAAAAAAACGCGAGAACAAGAACTCCCAGGAACGCCGTCAATCGCATAACCGCCTCCAAATATACTAAAGATGTCGTTTGCTAACGAGTATCTGACTACACCGGCTTGATTGAATATCCAAGAAAATTAATACGCAGTCTCCGGAGCGGACCCGGTTGTGGCACTACTTTCTAGTGATAAGCCAACCAAAGGGATTAATAGGTTTTTGCCGAAAACGCAATTCAAAATACAATCCGGGCCCTTTGGCCTTGGGGTAATATCCGGCAGTGCCCAGGGGCGTTCCCCTGGCGACATCGTCGCCGACCTTGACCCGGCTGCTGGAGAGATAAGCATACAAACTGTAATAGTCACCCTCATGCACGACAATTATTACGCGCCCGAAGCCTCTGAGCACTGCATCATGCACGACCTTGCCCGAATATACGGCGCGTACCGTGGAGCCCTCGGCAACATCCAGGCCCAGGCCGCGGTTGGGATCCTTGCCGGAGGTTTCAAATTTGGCGATGACCTCGCCCTGTACCGGCCAGGGGAGCTTGCCCTTCATGGAAGTTATGGGCTCCTTGTCCATCTCCGGCTTGACATAGCTGACGTCGTATTGCAGCTCCTCCACGATCTGAAGCAGACGCTTGATACGCTCTTCCGTGTCTTCCTTGCGCTTGCGGATGGCAGCAAGCCGTTCGCTGAATTTCTGCTTGTCGACTAGCAGTTCGTTCTTGCGTTCGTTAACGGATGCGTACTGTCTCTGGAGGTTCCTGCTGACCTGGACTTTTTCCGCTGCCGCCAGATGGATTTCCTGCTCGGCCTTGTCCACCGCGTCCAATTTATCACGGGCGACCTCGTAGACACGCCCCAGCCAGACAAATTCACGGTCAGCCTTGCCCCAGGAGGGCAACCCTTCGCCCCGAAACATCACGTAATTCAGATAGACCGGCCAGAGCCCGCCCAGCAACTCTTTAAGATCCTTTTTGGCCTGGTCGCGCTCGAGTTTCAGATTCTGCAATTTACGTCGAATACCGCGTTCCTGGCCAGCCACACCGTTCAACTCGGTCTGGCTCTCCCGGAGCTGTGCTTCAAGCTTACGGATCTGATCTTCGGCACGGGCCATGTCTTTATGCACACGGCGTTCTTCTGCGGAAAGGCTGTCGATTCGGGATCTTCCGGCACTGATCTCTTTCTGGACATCGGCTTTCTTTTTAGCGCCGTATACCAGAGTTTCCGGAGGGACGAACGCACTGCACACCAGCAGCCCAAAAGCCAGGGCTGTTGCACAATACGCTCTCCGCAGCAGCGAGCGCCTTTGTCCGCCTGCCACCGTTCGCCACATAATCCGGTTCCTCAGAGAAAACGCCCCAAGGGGCATTCCTGGCAATCGCCCTTTTTCTTCTTGCACCAGCTTTTGGCCGTTCTAACCATCAGGGCGTGATATTCGTTATATAGCCGTACATCTTGCGGAAGCGCGTCCATAAACAATCCGCGCATTTCTTCATACGAACTTTCTTCCGGAACGAGTCCGTGCCGGTTCAGAATCCGATGCGTATAGGCATCCACTACAAACGTGGGCAATTCCAGGGCATAGAGCAGGATGCTGTCAGCTGTTTCCGGACCGATCCCCTTGACGGAGAGAAGTTTGTCGCGCAGCAGATCCAGCTCCTGATTTTTCAAGGCAGCCAGCTCGAATCCGCTCTCTTTTTTCAAAAATACGAGCAAATTACGCAGTCGCGCCGCCTTAATGCGGAAATACCCGGACGGCCGGATCAATTCAGCCAGCTGTTCTTCGGTCAATTCATAGAGCTTTTCAGCGCTCATCCGTTCGACACGCTTAATATTGGTAATGGCCCGTTCGACGTTTCCCCAGTTGGTGTTCTGGGTCAACACGGCGCCGACCATGATCTCGAAATCCGTTTCTCCCGGCCACCAATAGCTGGGTCCCAGAACCTCGAGCATAGCCTGGTAAAAATTCAAGAGCATTGTTCTGCTTTGTTGCATAAGCACAATCAGATCCAATAAAGTGCGGCCCACTCGCCATCCACGCGGGATTCCGGTGCGCCCATTCCAAGGCTTTTGTAAGCCTCAGCGACCTTTTCAGCCTGTGTCGTCAAAATGCCGGAAAGCAGAAGCACTCCGCCGGGAGCCACCTGCGCCTTGATCTGCGGGGCCATCTGGATCAAAGGTTCGGCCAGAATATTGGCCACCACCAGGTCGTACGGACCGTCCGTGGCGGCGTCAATGCTGCCCAACTGCAGACGCATGTTATCCGCCACGCCATTGATCTGCACATTCTCCTCCGCATTTTCCAGCGCAATGGGATCATTGTCGATGCCTACACCGCTGGCGCCGAGTTTGGCGCAGCCGATACCCAGAATACCAGAGCCCGTTCCCAGGTCCAGAAAACGCGTCTGCCCGTTCAGACGTCCGGCTTCATGCAGTGCGGAGATACGATCCAGGCACAAAGCAGTGGTAGCGTGGTGGCCCGTACCGAAGGCCATCTTGGGCTCAATGATGATGGCCGTCCTTTCGGGAAACGGACGATCCTGCAACATCCAGGGAGCTATCACCACAAAATCCTTGCCGCAGGGCACTGCCGTAAAAAACTCTCGCCAGGCGCTGGTCCAGTCTTTTTTGGGCACCATGCTGGTCGTTAAGGTCAGCCCCTGCAGACGGCTGGTCAATTGCTGGTCCAGTTCCTCTGCCAGCCAGGGCTTTTCCATGTGGATGACGAAACGGACTTCGTCTTCGGTTTCCACTTCTTCCCAGCCGTACGCGATATAGGGCCAAAGCAGCCCGCGGACCAGTTCAGCCTCCTCTTCGGGAGCACTGATTTCCATACGTAAAATCTCTTCTTCCACCTGCCATACTCCACTAATAAGCGATCAAGGCCAGACCTGCATTTTCCACTGCAGCGGCACTGAGTAATTCGTTTCTTCGCCAAACCATTTTTTGTACAGCACACGATAGGTTCCGTTGCGCCACATCTCAGCCAGGGCTTTGTTGACCGCATCACGGAAATCCGAACTGTTTTCAGGCAGTCCAATGGCGTAATTTTCGGCGGAAAGCAGTTCGCCCACTATCTTCCAGTCATCCGGATTTTCATCCGTATTCCGCAGGCCCTGCAAAATCACCGAATCAGCCACCATCAAATCGACCTGACCTTCCTTGAGAGCCAGAAAAGTCTGCGGATAGCCTTCATAAACATGCAGATCGGCGTCGGGCTGCACTTTTTTTACATTGTTTCCGGCCGTGGATCCGCGAGCCACTGCCACCCGCTGGCCGCTGATATCGGCCATGGAGCGGATACCGGAACGGGCAGGCACCAGCAGCCGCTGGCCGTCTTTGAAATAGGAAATGGAAAAATCGATGACGTCATCCGCCTCCCAGGTATGGGGCATGCCGGCCACCAGCATGTCCACATTGCCCTGAACCAGCATGTTCAGCCTATCACTGGTGCTGACGGGCTTATATACGGCCCGGACCCCCAAGGCTTCAGCAATGGCTTTGGCGATATCCACATCAAAGCCTTGCAGACGGCTTGTCATCTCGTCTTCGAACCCGAAAGGCGCAGTGGCGTTCAAAACGCCTATGGTAATTTCGCCTCGGGTTTTGACCATTTCCAGTTTATCCGCCCAGGCGGTCCAGGCGGTCAGAAGCAAAACTGCCACGAATACCGAAACATATACGCTACGCATTTTCTCTCCGCTTGCCAGGGTTGCCATGCGATGCGAAACTATACGCTGCAAAGAAAAAAGGCCGGAAGCCCCCGGCCATAGCGGCACATCTGTAAAGTGCCCGGAAATATCAGGGACATTGCGAAATACTCACCTGCTCTTCCCTCTAGCGGCCATTTATACCACCGACGCGGCGAACGTCAAGTTGCCATGCAGCATAACGCTTGCTATAGCAGGTGGCAATGGAGGATTTTATCATGTGCAGCCGGCTCTTTGCTCTCTTATCTCTTTGCCTCCGGAAAAAGACCTTGCTCCGTCGGATCGATTGCCGCTCCGGCGCCTTGTTTTCCGCGCTGGTTTGTGCCGCGGCGCTGCTTTGTCCGCTTCCTCCCCTGGCTGTTTTGTCCCCCATCGCCCCGGCGGCTGCTCAAACCACCAGTAGCGAGGCACCTCCTTCTTCCGATGCGCCAGCACAAGCAGAACCAACAACAACCGAAAACAGCTTCTCCTTTCTGGGAGTGGATAAAAACGCGCACATCGACCCCACCCGCAAAAACGACTTTGAGGACTACAAACTGCGGCCCGAGCACTCGTGCATCGGCTGCTGGTGCAACCACGCGTTCGGCAACCGGCTCAACGAATCTCTGTATGATCTGAATGAAAAATCACTGACGTTTCAGGAAGTATGGAAGCATCTCCAGACCTGTCTGGATCCCAAATTTAATGCCGTGCCCCAGATCCGTTCGCTGTTTTTTCAGCCCAAATTCACGGACACGGTCTATTCGAAAGTCCTGATGTATTTCTCCGAGTTTCTGGACAAACCTTTGGCCTTCACCCTGGTTGCCGCAGACCCGGACAAAATGCTGGAAGAGCTCACCCGGCGGTTCGGCGCCCCCGAATCCGTGGACGATACGTGGTACGTCTGGAATAAGGACGGCGATTTCATGATCCTGGATCTATTTGACAAAAAATACAAAAAACAAACGTTCGGCATTATCCACGTCTATTTCCTTTCCGCATTGGATGCGCATCTTGCCGCTGTCCGCAAGCAGTTAATTACCGAGCGACAAGAGAGTGCAACCAACTGACGGCCCTACCCCGCGGTCATGGGCTCGCCGATAATCTCGACGCCGTGTTCATAAGCATCAAACCAGCTTGCAAATCCATTGCGTACGTACCATGCGTCATGGCAGAGCACGGCCACACCGAATTCCCGTTCATCTTCGGTCATTATCAACAACGTGTGCTTGGCGCCTTTTACGATTTTTTTGAAAATGCTGGTCACCTGACGTCCTCCCGACGGCTGAACCGTCAATGGATTGAGTATCTAGAAAATTTCTAGAACTTTAAGCAAAGGTTGTGCCAGAGCAGCGGAAATAGACTTTCCGTCCTGTCCGGAACCTCCTGTGCGTTGGGACGGATTTGCAATGCGGGTGCCATAAATGAGGAAATAATATTCCAAAGCAATCCGGAAACGAGCTAACAAGCTGACAGTACGTCACAAAATCGCGGAGTTTTTCCTCCGCCGCTCCCCGGCGAAAATTCTCGCGCCTTTTCCCCCTGACCAACTCTTGACGCACTGACGTTTATGCTTATTATTGTAGTAGGTCTGGAACACTTGTGACACGGTCGCATCTAAGAGAACTAACACGTCGAGAAACGTAAGGCGATGACGCCTATTTAGCAAAAAGAGTTCTCGAATGGCCCGAGGGCACGGTGTTCCGGATTTTTTTATGCAGCGTCAAAAAAAACAGTGAAAGTTTTTTGACGCTTTTTTTATTATCCAAAATATATCAGCAGATTACGATTAAACCATCTTCCCAGCAATCCGCATAGCCGCCCGCCTCGTTCCCAAGAACAGCTCCCGCTCAAGCCGTTTCCTGAAAGCAGAGAACCGGAGCGTCAGATATCCGTACGTTCCCTTCCAACTGCCAAATAAGGGATGCGGCGCCAGTCGCGTCCGAGCAGCTCGGCGCCGAGACGGTCCACGGCCCAGGGCTCGTAGCCGGCCAGCAATTTACCGATGGGCGGATCGCAATGCGGACCGCCGAGATGAAATTCAGCCATGCCTATGCTGGCGTCCATCACAGTCATGTCCGGACGGCGGTACCGATTCAGATCCAGCAGGGACTGGTCCATCTGCAGGTGAAAGACGGCCTTTTTCCAGGAGCCCCCTCTCCCCGAATAGTATTCCGGCGGCGCCGCCCCCATCATGTTTTTGAGCGTGCCTGTCACGTCGGCTATGGAGTGCACCTTCAGTACGGGCAGCGAAACCACATAGCTGTCGAACAGCACTTCGGGCAGATGCATCTCCGGAAAGACCGGGCAGTGCGGATTTTCCAACCTGACCAAGGGCGCGTAGTTGAGATCCAGCAGAGCCACTTGCATCCGCCGCGCCAGGCTCGTGTAGCCCAATGCGGCGAATATCTCATCCGTTTCCCGGCGCGCGTCTCCCGTGCCTTCGCCGATAATAATCTCCGGAGAACCGTACGAACGGATGTAGCGTATCATCGCCTCGCAGAAATCCGGATGGGTGGTCACAGGATGTCCGGAAGCACAGACCAGGTTGGGCTTGAGCAGAATCTTTTTCTGCCGGGCAAAAAACGGTCCCGCTTCCAGGGCATCCAGAATACGCGGAACGCTTTGTTCAAATGAAACAAACTCTTCCACAATCACATTGCTGTTTACTTGTGTCATACGTCTTATGTGCGGTTCTTTTAAGTTATGTTGCAGCCGCTTATCGGCCAGGGGTCGTGCAAACGATGCAACGACTGGAAATGCATGCGATGGGGAAACCTGTTGGTTTACTACGTTAATCCCGTGGACCCGTTACCGGGACACCAAAAGCGTGTAAGATCAGAATACCCAGATAGCCCGCAACCATCAAGGCAAGGAATACGCGCAGGACGCTGCTTATTTCTCTGACTCCCGTCAGTTGCAGTTCCCCCCGGCGTTCTCTGTAATCTGGAATTTGTTTGGAAAAGGTGTGCGGTGGTTGTGTTAGTTGCTGTGTGTTGTCCCGTTTAGCGTAACGCGTACTCTCCGCATCTCCCCGGCCCCCCCCCTTAGCTTCGGCTCCTGCCGAATCCGGGGCGCGGGTCATATGCTAAATGCGCACCTTGATGATGGCGAGCAAATCGTTCGTGTAGGCTCCGTCGCGTTTGTATTCGCGGTATCCGGCCGAATGGGAACATCCCACGGCAAACAGCTTGTTGTTTTCCGCAACCAGCTTGGATACGGACTCTCCGGAAGTCAGTGAACTGAAATCCGACGGCAGATCGATGACGGCGCCGGCTTTGATATTCGGATTGGTCGAAGAGACCACCTTTCCATCCAAAGTTACAAACATGCCTTCGGACCCCTCCACAATGCCGCCGTTTTCATCACGGGGCAAAGCATCACGAAGCATGGACAGGAACTGTGGTTCGGAATCAAATACAATGCCGATGCCGCCCAGGACTTTGTCGGAGTCCGTCAGGGAGGTGATCGAAGCATTGTAGATGTACGTATGCCTGGGGGAGTCCCCCTGAGAATAAAGGTCGGTGGAATCAAAGGGCGAGACGCAATAAAGCTGCGTGTCGGTAATCCGCAGCGTTTCTGAAACGTAATTCGTATTCAGAAGGCGTCCTTCCTGATGTTGTTCCACCTGATTGGAACAGGCTAAAATTTTGCCGTTGTTGTCGTAGAGAAACAGGTTGGTGTACACCGTGTACAGGCTGTTGATGTAGCCGAGGATTGCCCGCATGGTTTCCCTGTCCTCCGCAGAGAGTGCAGGTTTTTCCAGAATACGCCGGAAATCCGATGTCAACGCCCACCAGCGGCAGTCATTGGCCCGTTCGTAGAGGTTGCGGTCCATGATGTCGATGGCCAGCTGGGCCAGGAACTGCACATCATGAAGCCGGGAAGAAGTTACCAGTTTGAGCAGCTCTCCGGTGGACGTCTGAAAAACCTGCTGCACCTGGTCGCCGATCTTCTTAACCTCGTTCAATACGTGAGGCAGAGCCAGAGCCTCGACCTTTTCAGCGTCATCGGTCTCAATGGACTTTTTGGCTGCCATGATTTCGCCGTTCTGCACCACCAGCTTGAGATCGGAGAGGATGTTCTCCGAAGTCTCCTCCACCTGAATGAGCCTGCCGGAAAAATCAGCGTGCTTACGGATGGACTGTTCGTCCAGATGGTGGCCGTTGGTGCCGTTGCAGAAGGCCTGCTCCACGGGCTTGATCACATGTCCGTACCAGGGCAATCCGAAAAAATCCTGATATCCCTTCGTGGCCTGGGTCTTGGCCAGGCAGCACTTGCCCCCGATCTGGGATACCTGAAAATCTTCTTTCACGGCCATGGGGTAGCTTTTGCCCACCGGAGCTGCTTTTGTATTGCTCGAGGCAATGGCTTTACCCGTTTCATCCAGAATCATGGTGATTGCGCCGCACGAGGAGTTGTTGAGATTCTCGAAAATCCCCTTCATTTCGCCGTCAAAGTCGAAGAGCAGGCACAGCACGCCGAGCGGAGAGCCAGAGTCAGGATCATTAATGGCCTGCGAGTAGATGAGTACTTCTTCACGATCAGGAGCCAGGTCGCTGTGCCTGAAGGTCTCCACGTACTGACTGGCTTTCAGGGTTTCCTTAAGCAGAGGATCGGACGTTGAAGTAATGGGGTTGTGCCTGTCAAGATGGGCGCGGACTTCACCTTTCGTGTCCAAAACGATAATTTCGTAATAGACCGTGTACTTGTTGCGGTATTCGAGCAGACGTTCCTCAATCACTTCTACTGCTCTGGGATCCTCGCTTTCCTCTTTAAGAAAGCGGACGATATCATCATCGGTGGCCAGAAAGCCTACATCAGCAGTACGCTCAAACAGATTGCGCTTGAGAATGTCCACTGCCACCTGGGCCACAGCGGAAAGCTCAAGCACAACTTTCTGGGTGTTTTCAAAGACCAGAGTCTCCACCAGGTTCTCCTGCAACGAGGTGAAGTTGTCCTGAGTGTTGATGATGAAATCGATCAGGGTCTGGGCAATGCGGTTGCAGTTGATCTTGCCCGTTAAGGTTGCCCTGGTAAGCTGTTTGTCCAGTCTGGTCAGAAGCTGTTGACAATTTTCAACAGACGACATGGAACTCAGTAGAATTTGTTCATTTTTTTTGACAAGTTCGCGGTTCATATTTTCCTGCCTTGCAGAGAGTTGAAATCCAAAGCAAAACTCTTGGAATCCAGAGCTCGCCAGATATCCCTTTCTTAATTTACATAATCCACCTTAGCTTAATCTATGTTACGATTTTGTTAAAATATAACTTTGATTATTAATCGCTCCACTAGTTCAACCCCCTAACCGCCATTTATTCATAAATCAACTGCACGCCTAAATGATTTCCTTTCTCAACCAAAACAAAAGTTATTTCCTGAAATAATTGATTTTATTCAATAGAAAACTGCAACACCAATAAATAAGTTGACTAATTTACAAGGAGAGCAAAAAACAGTTTCATAACTGTAAAAAATGCTAATTTTCGTGAAGTTACATGAGGCAGGATTGCCCTACAGGCGGAAGAGGCATTTTCTTTAAAAAAAAGTATAAAAAAACCACTTTGTAAGAATTTTCTTACATATTATTGCGGAAAGCATACATAACCTTACAGAATAAACTTACGCATTACTGATAAAGCAAGAAAAAACCTACAGCAACATTTCATTTTTCATAATTGTAAAAACACTTCTTTGTTTGTTAATTTTACAATAACACACTAAACCCAAAGGACAAAAAAAATCCTGGAGAACTCGTCCTCCAGGATTTTTTACAAAAAAGGTAGCTGACAATGCTATTTTATGACGCGTTGGAGCAGGTCAAGGGGTAACGGCACAATAGTAGATTTCCCTTCACCAGTAATTTCCTTGAGAGTTTGCAGGTAGCGGAGCTGCATGGCTTCCGGGTGTCTGGAAATGATCTGGGCCGCTTCTGTCAGTTTGGTGGCGGCCTGGAATTCGCCCTCGGCCGCAATGACTTTGGCCCGACGTTCGCGCTCTGCCTCGGCCTGCTTGGCCATGGCCCGCTGCATCTCCTGCGGCAGATCGATGTACTTCAATTCCACGGAATTGACCTTGATGCCCCACGGATCGGTGTGCTGGTCCAGGATACTCTGCAACTCGCTGTTGATTTTATCGCGATGCGCGAGCAGTTCGTCCAGCTCAACCTTGCCGCAGACGCTGCGCAGCGTGGTTTGCGCCAGCTGGGAAGTGGCGAACAGATAATCTTCCACCTCGAGGATGCTTTTGATGGAATCCACCACGCGAAAATACACCACCGCGTTAACTTTGATGCTCACATTGTCGTAGGTGATTACATCCTGGTTGGGCACATCCAGAGTCATGATCCGCAGGCCCACCCGGACCATACGTTCAATGCCGGGAACGACCAGTGTGATGCCCGGGCCTCGTTCCCGCAATACGCGCCCGAGACGAAAAACCACCCCGCGTTCGTATTCGTTCAAGACCTTGATGGACGCCAGGATAACCAGAAGAATAATGGCAAGGGGTACGTACACAGTCATAACGTCGGTCCTTTTGCTAACGATTAACACTCAAAAAAGCAGGTCAATGCTTCCGGCCTGGCGTTATGGTCAGGGTCAAACCTTCTCGGGCCACGACCTCGACCTCTTCGCCCTCTCGCAGTTCCTGCGGCGATTCCGTCCGGGCTTTCCACAGTTCGCCGCGTACAAGCACCATGCCGCGGTCCCTGGCCCATTCGCGCACCTCGGCCCGCAATCCCAGCATGGCTTCGCCTCCTGAGGCGGGAGGATTCCGCATGGTTCTGGCCACCAGGAAAACCGCCAGCCCCAGCAGCACCCCCAGTGTGCTTACTGTGGAAATAATCAACGACAAGGGCAGCCGGTCGAAGCCCTCGCCGGGTTTAAATAAAATCAACGATCCGAAAAACAGGCTGACCAGCGCAGCCACCGTCAGCATGCCGTAACTTGTTATTTTTATCTCCAGAACAAAAAAGACCACGCCCAGGAGCAGCAACAAGACTCCGGCCGCATTGGTGGGAAGTACGGACATGGCGTACAGCCCCAGCAACAGGCAAATTCCGCCTAGCACGCCCGGGAAGACCGCACCCGTGTTGGTCAATTCGAAAAACAAACCGGCCATGCCCCCGAGAAGCAGCATGTAGGCAATCTGCGGGTGCAGCAGCCAGGCCAGGAAACGAAAACGCAATCCGGGGTCATACGAGATCAGGCGCGTATCGGCGCTTGTAAAGCGTAAATCCTGCCCGCGGAAAGAAACGCCTCTTCGCCCGGCCTGGTCCAGAAAATCCTCCGGCCCCACGGCCACGAACTCGACCACCTTTTGCATTACAGCTTCCTCAGCCGTAATACTTACACTCTCCTCCACGGCTTTTTCATACCAGGCGGGATTGCGGCCATGTTGCTGGGCCAGGCCGCGAACAAGACTTTTCAGATCGTTTTTGACTTTTTTCTGCATGGTTTCCGGAATTTCCTTGCCTTCCGCGGACACGGGAGATGCCGCGCCGATGGTGGCGCCCGGACTCATGGCCGCAACCGCCGAGGCCGCCACCAGAAACACGCCGGCGCTTGCGGCATGCGCTCCGCCCGGTCCGACCCAGATCAGCACCGGCACCGGCGCGTTGACCAGCATTTTGACCATGGAACGCATTGAATCCACAAGCCCGCCCGGCGTATCGAGCCGCAACAGCAGCACACGCGCGCCATCTTTTCCGGCCGTTTCGGTTGCGCTTTCGAGAAAATCAACGGAGGCGGGTGAGATCGGGCCTTCAAGCTGCGCGTACAGAACAGGAAAATCCTTTACAGCTTTAGCCGCACCGGCCCATTGGCCGGCACAGGCCAGAACAAGGGCGGTTGCGATAGACAATAAAAAGCAGAAAAGTCTGAGTTTATGCACGTTTTTTATTTCCCCTTTAAAAAAAAAATCAAAGAGGGTTAGACTTCAGTATTGACATTCTTTCCCTTTTCCAGGCAAGTGTCAACGCCCGGCAGATGAAATTGACGTACACAAAGATCGCGATCGATAGAGAGTCTTCTCTTGACGCAGTCACTTTTTCTTAGTAGGTATTCTTTTTTTTATGAAGGAGATTAGCAATGAGCAAGCGAACTTATCAGCCCAGCAAGCTTCGCAGAAAGCGCACACACGGCTTTCTGGTTCGGTCCAAGACCCGGGGAGGTCGGGCGATTCTGCGCCGCCGGCGCGCCAAAGGCCGCAAGCGGTTGGCAGCCTAACCTACCCCCGCGAGCGGCGCCTGACGAAGCGATCAGAATATTTAGTATGTTATGAGCAAGGGCGCCGCTACTTTACCAAGCATTTTATTGTTTTTGTGTTGCCGCGTCCCGACGGAGGCCTGCCGTCGCGACTCGGCACTGGTGTTGGGAAAAAAATCGGCAAGGCTGTCGCCAGAAACAGGGTAAAACGGCTTATCAAGGAATTTTTCCGCCTGTATCAGCAGAATATTGGCCCGGGCATAGATATAGTAATCGTGGCAAAACGCGGCATTGCGTGGAAAACACTCCACCTTGATATTCTCTCGGAAGAAATGCTGCCCGTGCTGCTGCGGGCGAAAAGCCGTTCCCCTCACGACAAGACGATCCGTGGTTCGACGCCTTTGTCGGCCCGTACAGATAGTTAGGAATGCGCACCCTTATAATCGGATTGTTGCGCCTTTACAAAGAGGCTGTCTCGCCCTACCTGCCTCCGGCCTGCAGGTTTACTCCGACATGTTCTGAGTACGCCATGGATGCCGTGCGCCTGCATGGCGTCTTCAAAGGTATGGGGCTCGCCATCTGGCGTATTCTGCGCTGTCACCCCCTATGCAAGGGAGGGTATGACCCTGTGCCCGAACCTTCGCCCGCCAGTTACCAGACATTGTCCACAAACTCCCTACAAAGCCCCACGAAACAGGAGCTAACGAACCCTCATGGAAAATAAACGCGTTGTAATAGCCGTAGTTTTATCCCTGGTTGTCCTTTTTGTCTGGAACTGGCTGTTCCCGGCGCCCAAAACTACCCAGAAAGAAACAAAACAACCGGTAGCCGAGCAAACGACCGACGCGAAAGCGCCTCAAAAAAATATCGAGCAAGCGACTCTGGGCGATGGCGGCCTGAAAGTGGCTTCAGAACAACAAAAACCGCTCAAAGGCCGTGAAGTCACCGTTACCACCCCGCAATATAAGGCCGTTTTCAACACGGACGGCGGCATACTTACCTCCTTCATCCTGAATAAATACAAAATGACCATCAAGCCGGATTCGGCCAATATCGACCTGATCGGCCCGGTTGCAGCCCAATTCCGCCCCCTGGCCCTGAAACTTGGCGGCGAAGCCGTCTGGCAGGATACCAGCGACCAGAATCTGACGCTGGATGCCGGTGACGAGGGATCGCTCACCTTCGTCGGATCTCTGGGAGACGTACAAATCACGCGCAAGCTCTTTTTCTCCGGCAATGGCTACCTCATCAAGGAGCAGACGCTGGTCAAAAACAACGGCAGCAAGCGCATCACCGGCAATCTCAGCTATACGCTCGAGGGCCAGGCGCTCAGCGCGGATGACGACAGATACAACCAGACGCGGATCGCAAGTCTGACTTCCAGCGGCCTGGATGAGGAACACAGCAAAGAAGATCTGGAAAAAACAGGCTTCACCAAAGAAGGCGACGTTCTCTGGGGTGGCCTGGAAAGCAACTATTTCCTCATGGCCCTGGTGCCCCCGGCCGACCCGAACAAGGAGATCACCCACACCTTCCGGGCCGACTACAAAGACGAACTCTACCGTATGAACCTCGACACGTCTTTGGGCCACATCGATCCCGGTCAGGAAAACACATACACCTGTGACTATTTCTTCGGCCCCAAAGATGAAAACGCCCTGGCCGAAGCCCCCAACGAACTTTCCAAATCCGTCGCTCTCGGATGGTTTGACTTCATTGCCAAACCTCTGCTTCTGGCTCTCAACTTTATCGACACCTATGTCGGCAACTACGGCCTGGCCATCATTATTTTAACCATCATCATCAAGCTTATTCTCTGGCCGCTTTCGCAAAAAAGCTACAAATCCATGGAGCAGATGAAAAAACTGCAGCCCATGATGGCAACCATCCGCGAGAAACACAAGGATGACCGCCAGAAGATGAATGAAGAAATGATGGCGTTGTACAAAACCTATAAAGTCAACCCCGCCGGCGGCTGCTTTCCCATGCTCCTGCAAATTCCTGTTTTTCTGGGGTTGTACCAGGCACTGCTGAACTCCATCAGCCTGCGCCACGCGGCATTCATTACGCATGTCCCCTTTACGGACATTATCTGGCTGGCCGATCTTTCAGCCAAAGACCCGTTCTATGTCTCGCCCATCATCATGGGTGCGACCATGTTCCTGCAGCAAAAAATGACGCCCTCGCCCGGCGATCCGACTCAGGCCAAGATCATGTTGTTCATGCCCGTATTTTTTACGTTCATCTTTTTGAACTTCCCTTCCGGGCTCGTGGTCTACTGGCTGACGAATAACGTCCTTTCCATCGCGCAACAGGGGTGGATGCTCCGCAACAAAAAAAAGTAACTCTATGAGAATACTCCCCTCCGGACGCCGTCGCTTACGGGCAAGCGAGTTTTAGGAGATCCTATGAACGAATTGCAAGTTTTTGAAGGCAAAAGTATAGATGACGCCATTGATACCGCATGCAGCCATTTTGATACAGACCGTGACAAACTCGAAATAGAGATTGTATCCGATTCCAAAGGAGGCATTTTCGGCCTGGTAGGCGCGCGCAAAGCAAAAATCAGGGCACGTGTTCGCGACAACAGCGAGTCACTCAAAAAAATCGTGGTCGAAGTGGTCGAAAACCTTATCAAACCCATCATTCCGGATCCTGAGCTGGAAGTTCAGGTTGAAGGCGGCTCACGGGTGAAAGTGACGGTTCACGACGAGGAAAACTCCGGTCTGCTCATCGGCCGTGAAGGCCAGACCCTGGCTTCCCTGCAATATCTTGCCAATCGCATTGTGGCCAAAAAATGGCCCGACCCCGTACGCGTTCAAATCGATACCGGGGAATACCGCGAACGCCAGGACGACAACCTGCGGCAACTGGCCCTGCATCTGGCTGAAAAGGCAAAAAAAATCGGCCGGGTACAAAGTACGCGCCCCCTGAGTTCCTACCACAGGCGGGTTGTGCACATGGCTCTGCAGACTGACGAAAGCATTACCACGCGCAGCAAAGGCGAAGGCTCGCTGAAACGTGTTCTGATCATGCCCAAATCCGCACGCGGCGGCGGGCGCAGGAACAATTATCAGCAACACGCCGCGCAGCAACGTGATTAACAGCCGGAAATAATCCGGTTCACACCATAGCGAGGCTTGGCATGTCCTTGCCGGCCCAAGCAGACAAAGACACCATTACAGCAATAGCGACTCCGCCGGGTTCCGGCGGAGTCGGTATTATCCGTATCAGCGGTCCGCGCGCCGCGGACATCGCACATACGCTCTTCCGTTCCCTTTTTGCCGGCTTCAGCGAGTTCACTCCGCGCTATCTGCACCTGGGGCACCTTATTGACCCGGATCATCCGGACGACGTCCTGGACGAGGCCATGGTCGTGCTGATGCCCGGACCTCACTCCTTTACGGGCGAAGACGTTGTGGAATTCCACTGCCACGGCGGTGCCACCGTATTACGCAGCATTCTTCAGACAGTGCTCCGGCAGGACGCCCGTCTGGCAGAGCCGGGGGAATTCAGCAAACGTGCTTTTTTGAACGGGCGGATAGACCTGACCCAGGCCGAAGCCATTGCCGAAACCATTGCAGCGCCTTCGCAGGCCGCCCTGCGGCTGGCCCAGACCCGCCTGCGGGGAGCGCTCGGACGCATGATCGACGGCATCCGCGCGCAGCTCGAAAACCTGCGCCGGGAACTCTGCGTTGCCATTGATTTTCCTGAAGATGAAGTCGAATGTCTGGCGCCAGAGGATCTGGCCGCACAGGTTCTGGAAACCCGGACTGCCATTCAGAAGCTTCTGGCCGGCTATGAACGGACACGGCCCTGGCGCGAAGGCATCTTCGTGGTGCTGGCCGGACGGGTCAATGCGGGAAAATCCAGCCTGATGAACGCTCTGCTTGGCTGGGACCGGGCCATCGTCACGGATATACCCGGCACTACACGGGATTACCTGGAAGAAGAACTGCTTTTAGACGGTTTACCCGTACGCATTACAGACACGGCCGGTCTGCGCGAGACAGGCGACATTGTCGAACAGGAAGGCGTACAGCGCAGCCGCGACCTGGCCGCCAATGCGGACATCGTCCTGCTGGTGCTCGACGCCTCCACAGCCCCAGGTCCGCATGAACACGAACTGGCCGCCAATGTCCCCCCGGAAAAGCTGGTCTGCGTCCGCAATAAATGCGATCTGTTGGCCGACGCGTCCGGCCTCTCACAGTCTCCGACACAGGAATTGTGCGCCGGATTGACGACAAAGGGCGTTGCTGTTCTGGACATTTCGGCAAAACAGGGCTTGGGCATCGATACTCTGGCCCAGGCCATCCGGCGCTGTGCCGCGGCCGGACAGGATCCTGCCCAGGGAGAACTGGTGCCGAACCTCCGCCAGCGCCAGGGCCTCGAACTGGCCGACGCCGAACTCGGCGCCCTATTGGCCGACTTGAAACTCCGGACTCCTTACGACCTGCTCAGCGTCCGCCTGGATCTGGCCTGCGCCCACCTGGCCGAACTTACCGGCCGCATCGCTCCCGAAGCCGTACTGGAAGCGGTATTCTCCAAGTTTTGCATTGGGAAATAGCGCACGCATCCGCTGCGTATCGTGTGCTTGTTCTACGCCACAGGAATCGTAAAGCTGAATGTGCTGCCGTTGCCCGGTTCGCTTTCCACGCGGATGGCTCCGTTGAAATGTTCGACGATCTGTTTGCAAATGGCCAGTCCCAGGCCGGTTCCGCGCGGGCGGCCGGGGTAGTCGTGTATGGCTTCGGCCTGCCGGAATCTGTCGAAGATGATTTCCTGCATTTCGTACGGAATACCAGGACCCGAATCCGATACGCTGATTTCCAGGTATCCGTCGCCCCTATCTTTTGCGACCACACGCAACGTACCGTAGTCCATAAATTTCAAGGCGTTGCCCATAAGGTTAATCAGCACCTGCACCAGACGATCGGGATCAAAAATAACCTCCGGCAGTTCCTTTGGAATATCGTTCACCATGCTGATCCTGCCTGAAATCTGACCGGACAACGAACTCAGGGCCTCTTTGATGCACTGAACCGGGTCTACTCTCTCTTCCCGCCATTCCAGCATGCCGGATTCGATTTTCGAAAGATCTAAAACATCCTCAATCAGCCTCCCGAGACGCCGCCCTTCCTGGTCCATGATCGCCAGGTTGTCCAGAATGCGTTCGGTTTTGATCGTCAGCTTGGGATGCTGGCCGGCGAGGGGTGAAAAATATTTCCGGATATCGCGGCCAATAATTTTGGTAAACCCGAAAATGGACGTCAGAGGCGTACGGAGTTCGTGCGTCACCAATGAAATAAAGGACGATTTCATTTCATCGAGTTCGACAAGTTTCTTATTGGCCTGCTCCAGCTCCTCGGTTTTGGCCAGCAAATCCTGCGTACGCTCCTGAACGAGCACTTCCAGATGAATATTGAGATCTTCCAGTTCCTTTTCCGAACGGATCATGTCATCAACCATGACGTTTGCCCGCTTCGCCAGGTCCTGGAACTCCGAAAAGGGCTGTGCTTCAGGGTCGATTTTTTCATGACTGGTCACGGCTCGTTCAAAAAACAGGCGAAACTGATCGATCCCCTTATGAATCCTTTTTGAGAGAATGGACGAGTTGAAATACAACAGCAGCAAGGCAAAACCAAATAGGCAGAGACTGGCCACGATCTTGGTCATGATACGCTGCTTGAATTTGTTCAACCCTTTGTTGAGGACGGATTCAATATCATCAAGATAAATGCCCGTTCCGATAACCCAGTCCCAAGCCGGAGAAGCCCGCGCGTACCCAAGCTTGGGCGTCAATTCGCCGGTGCTGGGTTTTTTCCACGAATAGTTGAGAAAGCCGCCTTCAGGATCAGCAGCCATTTTCTGGACCAGTAATCCAACAACAGTACCGTCGGGACCGACAAGCTCAAGGTGATTTTTTCCCAGATAACCCGGATCAATATGACTCAAAAACGTGCCATTACGTTCCACGACAAAAATATAGCCGTCATTGCCGTAGCGAATTTTGCTGATCCGGTCGAGCACCTCCTGCTGAATCGTGCTTTCCATTCCGTCAATATATTCCCCAGTCCCGATAAACCACTTGAATGGTTTAAAATATTTTATATAGGCAATTTTTTCAAAATCCTTGCCCTCTTCTCCGGGCTTGGTCCAGGTATAGGAGTAAAACCCCTCTCCCTTGTCCTGGGCCAGGGCAATCATGTCCTTGATTACAAATTTGCCGCGCGTATCGCACAATTCGGACAAATCCCGGCCTTCCAATTCGGGACGGTCAGCGAACAGCTGCTCCACACCATCCAGGCGCGTGGCGAAAAAGTAGCCCCGCCCCCTGTTGAACCGGATGGGGCGCAAGGCTTCACGAACCACTGATTCCAACGTATCCCGGTCCATCCGGTCTTTGTTCTGTAAGTACAGGCTCTCGGCTATGGCGTAGGCTTCTTCGACCCGCTCTTTGATTTTGTCGCGGACGCGTTTTTCCGTCAGGGATTTGCTGTAGGCAATATAGTCCAGGACATTATCAACTTCTTTTTTAATCAGTTGCTTTTGCCCGGCAATATAGGCCTCGCGAAAGGCTTCGAAATCAGACTGGACGGCATTGTACTCAAAATAGACCCAAATGAACCCCAGCAATACCAATAAAGCAAAGGATATCGCAAAGGTACTGAAAAAGCTCAACCCGGTGATACTGCGCCGTTCAAACATCTTTTATCCGAATGGTAAGAGACTGGGGGTGCCCGAAAAATACAATAATCAATCAGAGCCTTGTACTATACTCCATTTATCATACAGGTGAAAAGACTCTGGCCGGATAAAAAAGAAAAGTCTGGTCACAGAAGTTCCGACAACCGCCTCAATGAATAAATATTCTCGAGGCCTTTAACTTTCTTTGGCTGTCTGCTGGCAGTAAAGTCGTAATCGTCCGCGAAACGGGCGATATTTTTGAGCACAAAGGCTTTTGAACCGATAAATCCGGAATCCGTGAAATAGCGCGTCCGTCTACGAAAACGATCCGCCCGTGTGATTTCCTCGCTGACGCTTGTCCCATCCGCAGCAGTTCCTGCAATCTTTTCGTATTCCGCCTCAAGCGCTCCCGCTTCAGCAACAAAAATTTCATATTTTTCGAGCAGTTCATGCTGTTCGTCGTTTTCCCAGGCCTCGAAGCCGTACTGCACGGACAACAGACCGTCCTTATTCCCCTGCAGTTTGTGATAACCGAGCGAACACCAGCCGTAATCCTGAGGTTTTTGCACCAGCCCCGCCCTGACAGGATTGAGGTCGATATACGCCAGACAATGCAGCAGCGTGTTCCCCGGTTCGACAATGACGCTTTTGTAGCGTTCGCCCCAAAAGAATCCCCTGCGTTTGTGGCGCTTGTTGTAAAAGCGGGAAAAAGCCTGCTTAAGTTCCTGAATAAAGGGGTTGATGGAAACCAACTTGCTCTTCAGCCGTATCCCCTGCGGACTGCTCGGATCCGGGGCAGTCTCCCCCAGCAACGAACGCAGACGCTCTGCCAGCAACGCATCCGGTATCTCGGATTCGGGCCGGGTTCGCAGCAGCAGGTGGAAATGGTTGCCCATGAAACAAAATCCAAAAATCTCGATGAAATACTTACTTACCAGACGCTGCAGCATCTGCAGCAGAAATGCCTTTTCATCCTCGCCCATGGGTAAACCGGGCAAAGCCGTACGGTTAATGACATGATACACTGTGGGCTCGTCCACAATCTGCATCCGCTGCATTCGGGGCATGACATACTCCATCACGTATATTTTTATAGTTCTGTGCCTGAAGCGCCGGTAACCGTCAAGTATCACTCAATATGATCCAGGCTCTTAAAACTGAGAAGATTCTCCACAAACCTGCCGCGCAATGCTGAAGGGGCGTCTTTATTCCAGGACATAAAAATTTCCACCTGAGGGACGGCGTCCGCAATGGGAAGCAGACACAACCCTTTACGAGCAAATTTGCGCATGGAGGCGGGAAGAAAGCAGAGCCCTTCCCCGGCCACCGTCAGAGCCGCCATGGTCTGTTTGCTGGCAACCTGACGTACGATACGCGGTTGTACGCCCGCATTCTCAAAGGCCAGTAAAAATGCCGCGTACAACCTGGGATGTTCCTGTTGCGGCACAAGAAGCAAAGGCTCCCCATTCAAATCCGCCAACGAAACGCTTTCCACTCCGTCAAGCCGATGCCCGCCAGGCACTGCCAGCAGATACGGTTCCCGAAAAAACAAAGCGGCCTCCAGTCCGGCCGGCCGCTCCTGACATAATCGTACGAACCCAACATCTACCTGCTCCCTGCGCAGCGCTTCCAACAACTCCGGCGTACGGGTTTCCAAAAGATCAAGACGCACGTCGGGAAACAACGCGCCGAATTCCCTGAGGGCAAAGGGCAGATTCCCTTCCATGGCCGGAGCGCAAAAGCCCACTCGCAACGTGCCGGATTCACCGCGCTCAACAGCCTGAGCCTGGCTCACCGCATGCTCCAGCTGGGTAAAAACCAGCTTGGATTGCTGATAAAAGGCATCTCCGGCAGGAGTCAGCCGGACACTGCGACTGGTGCGCGCGAACAGAAGGACCCCCAGTTCCTGTTCCAGTTCCCGTATCTGCTGACTCAAAGGCGGCTGCGAAATATGCAGCCGCCGGGCAGCCCGACCGAAGTGCAGCTCTTCGGCAACCGCCATGAAATAGTGCAAATGTCGTAATTCCATTATCAATATGTAGCACATATCAATCGCAATAAAAAGATATATTGGACCTATAAATCCCCCCCGGCGTATATTTCAAGGCAGACCAACGCATACAAGGAGATGAGCAACATGGAAAACGAACGCTATGAACGCGGTTTGAAAAAACTGGAAGAAGTCGACGGCAGGCACGGCATGGATCTGGTGCGCACCCTGTCCCAAAAAGTGCCGGATCTGGCCCGTTATCTGGTGGAATATCCCTTTGGCGACATTTATTCGCGTCCGGGCCTCAGCCTGCGCGACAGGGAACTGGCCACTGTGGCGGCGCTGGTGGCTTTGGGACACGCGCAGCCGCAACTGGAAGTGCACGTCCGGGCGGCTCTCAACGTGGGGCTGACACAGGAGGAAATTCTGGAAGTCATTCTGCAGCAATCCGTCTACGCGGGTTTTCCCGCCGCTCTGAACGGCGTATTTACCGCGCTTCGTGTCTTCGAAAGCGCATAGCCCACGTCTTGTGCAAGAAAAAACCCCCTGGCTCCGGGTGTGCCGAAGCCAGGGGCCTTTGCTGTCAGCCCTGCACCCGGACGGACCTTCGCAGGAACAGTGTTCCGATCAGCAATAAAAGCCCCAACAGGACGGTTGCCCGGCAACCAAAGGGAACCGGAATGGTGACGGTGCTCCCCCGTGCCGGCGAAGTGGTCAGATAGGTATACAGATCGCTGTCGTCGTATTCGAAAACAGCAACGCTGTATGCGGTTCCGAAATCCAGGCCGGTAACGGTCACTGAATTCCCGGTACCATTATACACCGCATATACGCCGTCCGCGACCTTCGCGCCCGAACCAAATACTGAAGATGCGGAATACGAGTTGCCGATTGACGGTTCGGCATCCACGCTGGTTCCCGTGCTGACCAGGACCAGACATTTCGAACCATTGCCCCGGGTCCAGGAAAACGTCATCTCATAATTGTCGACGTGTACGAAATCGACATTGCTCGCCTGGATGCTGACATTTTCCTGAAGCGTATAATAATAAGCCGCACCGGCGCCTCCGGTGGACCCAACGGTTTCCGCCATGGCCCCGACCAAGAGACGCGTGCCGTCTGTGGAAAGGGCAACTCCTGATCCATAATCATAGTCGTACGCGTTGGAAATATAACTGTTTTCGGTACGGCTCTGCCAGGAGGTCCCGCGTTGATAGAAATACACGGCCCCCGGATTGCCGAAGCTGCTCGGTCCGCTTTTCAGATCCACGTACCCCGTGCCCAGCACGATCAGGCCTCCGTCTTCGGAAATGGCCGTGGCATGCTGCCCGGAAAGATACGTATTTCCCGAATACGGTTGATAGCTTGCCGTCAGCTTGGCGGTTTCCGTGGCATTGCCCCAGCCCCCGCCTTTTTCAAAAACATAGGCCGCGCCTTTGGTGTTTTCCATACGATTGGCGCCGCCCACGATGGTCTTTACGTCGGCGCTTATAGCCACCACAGAACCGAGCCAGTCGTCGTACCTGTAGGAGTTTGAGCTATCCGGCTGGCTCGAATGATCGGATTTCGTCAGTTTCGCGGTCTGGTTGCCGCTGCCGGTTTGCCATCCGGTTCCTTTTTCAAAGACGTACACCGCGCCGGATTCTATGGTCACCGTTTTGGAGGAATCCTGCGGGTCAACCGTATCATAGGTATCGCTTCGCACCGCACCGATGGCCAGGGTATTTCCATCCGGTGAAATATCCAGAGAAAAACCGAAACGCATGCCTCCGTTACCACCGATATCAACTACAGATGCATAATCGGCGGCTTGCAACGCCGCAGCACTGGAACTCGTTTTACTGGACCACGTACTGGCCGAGCCTTTTTCGAAAACAAACACTTTTCCGGCCGTATCCACTGAACCTATGTTCTCCTGCCGATTGCTGACCGCGATGACGCTACTGTCGGCGTTCACCACGGGGATACAAAAAAGGACATTGGAAGAGCCGCTGTCATAAGTAATCGCTTTACCTGAAGCGTCCGTATCCCAGTTGCCCGAGCCGTCTTTTTCATACACATAGACTGTATCCCGGCCTTTTACTCCGACAACCAGTGTGGAGCCGTCGGCACTCAGATCCATATATCTGCCGAACTGGTCGTTACTAGTCCTCGAAGGTGCGACAAGACGCTGCACCAGAGCTGCGCTGTCCGCGGAGTAAATGTAAACCGCTCCCTTACCTGTAGCCCCACTGGAATACGGTTCTCCGTAGGCCCCCACCACTATTGTCGATCCGTCGGCACTGAGCAGTACCTTGCATCCGAAGGCGGCCTCCTGTTCGACACTGGAGTCCGCAGTGAATCTGGCTTTCTGCACCCAAGGATCGATGGTCACGGGATAAACGGCTTCGGAGTCGTCCACCCTGATACGCAGGCCGGATGCGAGCTGCTCCAGACGGCAGGGCAAGCGCCGGCCGCCGGCGTCATAAGCCACAAGTCCGCCGTAACTGAAGCGTTCGTTTCCGGACTGATCCGACAGAGACAGACCTCTCTGGTCCGGCTGGACTGTGGCATGCAGACTGCCCGATGTATCCAGATTCAGAATCAACCCCTTGCCGGGAGAATCGTTGCTGCTGACTGTCCAGCCCTGTTGCAGCCCCCACGGGCCGTTCACGTACCAGCTGGAAATACTGCCGGAAACGAATTCCAACCGATTGGCATCCGCCCGTGTCTGCACCGCTGCCGTCCGCCCGGCCAGAGCTTTGTTACCGGCCAGGACCTAACGCAAACTCACGGACCAGGTATCCGCCCCCTGGCGCAACTGCATGCGGGACGCATTCACTCGTGAGACCAGATCCTGCCTCGGGTTGGTTGCGGAAAATTCCTTTGCGGAAGGAGCAAAATGATACGCAGCGGATTCACGCCCCATGGCGGCGGAAAGCAGATACGAAGACATGGGATCTGACTGAATAAACGTCGCGGGCCAGGAAGTCAGGGGAAAAAGACAGAACATCAGGCAACAGCAAAGACAAGCAAGAAGGGAAAAGGGGCGCATGGCAACTCCGGGATTGTTTGCGCACCCACGGGGCGTTAAAAACCGTGAGCAATAAAATCCGTTAAAAAACGGCCCTGTTAGTCAGTCCCCCCAATTGAAGAAGTAAAGCGGCGGCGCCCCCCGGTATATTTGGGCCACAGCCATTCTCGCATCACCACCGTTTGTCTATAGTATCGATCAATTCTTACAATAATTTTCATAAAAGCTAAAGCTATTTCCCCGCAACCCGTTACTGCATTTTTCATGCTTATATTAACATACTATGACCAAGAACAATACTTACACCAAATAAAAAACACGTATTACAGCTGGATACCTCTATCATTAAAAAACACAAACCAATGCAATTGAATGTATCAGCCCTGTTAGTATTCTTTTCTTTAGTATACTAAATTTTAAATTAGTATGATTTTAGATAACTGGTGGCGCTAGTTCTTTTTTCTGGATTATTTCTAAACACAAAATACATACTTTTTTTGTATGGAATTAAGCAATGAGCCGGAAGAGAAAAAAAAGCCGGGGAAAACCCCGGCTTCTCTTTTTGTGGCAACAATAAGTGTAAAGCTTATACCTTCACTACATTCGCGGCGCGGGCACCCTTTTCACCATTCACGATCTCGAAAGATACGCGGTCACCTTCGTGCAGGGTCTTGAAGCCATCGGCTTGAATCGCGGAAAAATGAACAAAAACGTCATCACCGCTATCGTGTTGAATAAAGCCGAAACCCTTTTTTTCGTTGAACCACTTTACTACCCCCTCAGAACTCATAACGAACTCCTCCATTTTGTTAAACATAAGACATACTTCATACTACCAATTGTAGATTAGAGCTTTTTAAAATGAAATGCAAGTAAAACATCAAATACTGCTATATATTTTCACTGTAACAGTTAAAACATCGTAGGAAAACGATCACATGATGTCTCAACAACTTTACTTACTATCAGGAAAAATCTGTTTCATATAAGTGCGTCGCTACAACATGAGAGGAAAACCCTTCACTGTAGTCAGGTTTCCCACCATCACCCAGATGATATACGCAGCAGAAGTGACCGTCCTCCAGTTCGGTCCAGCCCGAGTAGCCGAAGTCCCCCACGGAAGCCTTCCGGTCGTTCTGCAATTCCAGGATCTGCTGTGCCGCACTGGCATCCGGCATGCCGCCCCCGGCGTGCCAGGACCAGGCATACTGCCGCAGCATGCGGGGTTCCTCCGTACGCAACTCAATCCGCTTCCAAAGGCTTTGCCCGGCCGTCTGCGTATCTCCGGCAGAACCGAACAGAATGGCCCGCCGGTAAATGGAATCGGCGTCCACTGAAAACTCTTTTCTTTTCCGGCCGTTTATTCGCAAAACCATTTTTCCGGATGCGTAACTGACGGCAATGGTGTTGACCCGCCCTTCAGGCAACGCATACCAGCGCGCCCCCGGAAGATTCGGCCGAATGCCGTTGGGCCGGATATGCCACCAGACCCCCAGACGCAGCGCGCAGTGGTTCTTTTCCCCTTCCACGCACTGCACATCGGCTTCAAGATGCGCGACGGCGTGGGCCGGATCACTCAATGGACGCAGGCAATACAACAGGCTGCCCGAGTCTTCGCACCGTACGTGCAGTCCTTCGGGGCTATCCGCCACGTTGCAGCCCGGAGTGACCAGCCCGTGCACCAGAAACCCGGTTTCCAGCAATTTCTCCGGACTCCCGAGCCAGGCGACGGTGCCCTTGTCCGGAGCCACATTACGGTAGCTGACCAGCAGACGGCCCGAACGGGTAAGCCCCATGCACGGACGGTGGCCGATCAGCGGCGTGGCAATGGGCTCGCTCCAGGTCTGCCCTTTGTCTTCGCTGATACTGGCGTACATGGGCTCGAATACGCGGCTGTTCTCCCGCGAAAGGGCCAGCAGGCGACCATCCGGCAACAGCGTCATGGAGCATTCGCACAAAGCGAGCTGCGGCGTAATGGCTACAGGGGCAATCGGCCGGAACGTACGTCCGCGGTTGTCGGAACGAAAAATCATTTGCTCGATATAAGACTGTCCCAGGGAAGGACGCGAAGCAATTCCGCGGTGCCAGTGGGCCGTGGTCAAAAAAGTCTCCGTGTCCAACTCGATAATCCGATCCGGAATACCGTGCTGAAACATGCCTTCGTAAGGATGCCTGTTCCAGGTCCGCAGTCCGTCCATGGACCAGTACAGGCAGTGCGGATTATCTTCGATAATACAGATCTGATTGCCGTTCAGAACGGAAATTCTGGGACAATGGCCGCCGGTGGGATGCAGAATGACCGGATCAGACCAGGTAGCGCCCTGATCGTCGCTGGTCCTGGCCAGGAGCTTGCTGCGGCGGGCAACATGCTGGTCCGCTTCACGATATACGACAATAAGGCGTCCGGCTGCATCCCGACAAATATCGGGAAAACAAAGGTAATGCCCTTCGCGTTTGTCGATTACTACATGGCGGGAAACATCTTCGGATAAACTCGGCATAGTGCAAGAACTCTTCTATAAACTACTTGTGTTTTTTTCTATCAATCCTCAGTCCGGTTTGCAATAATAAAACACATAATCACGAAAAGTTATTTTTTCGTGCCTCACAAGAAAAAGCACCGGCACCATAAGAGAACATTATTGCTTTTTTTGTAATACGGCTTTCCCTTTTTTCCGTCGCTGCAAGACAAAATGAAATGTTCTTTACTTTTTTAGTCAACATGTCATACTAAAAATGTGGACACTGTATTTCTTAAGCCTGCAGCAAATCGGATTTTTTTTGTGACACAGCAATACTGTAAATCTTTTTTCAGGAGCTTTTCATGTTCAGAAATCTTATTCTCGTTGTCCTGTTTTTTTCAGTTCTGTTACTGAGTACTGCTCAGGCATACGCCCAAAAGCAGGACGACATCGAATTTTCCAACCTGACCTGCGAACAATTCATCAGCGGGCTGCAAAACATGGATGAAGAAAGCGCGGGCTACGTCATGATGTGGCTTGACGGATACCTGAGCGGCATTACCAATGATACGCTTCTGCATTGGGAAGGCCTGGAAGAGTTCGGTACCAAGCTGGCCGATTTCTGCCAGAAAAATCCCCACAGCGGCCTGCTGGACTCGGCCAAAGCCGTCGGCATCAAGCACTGATCCTGCTGCCGGGGGGCTTCGCGCGAGTCCGTCCATGCCCTTGATGATGCCAGGGCATTCGGGTAAGTAAGATGCACATAAACAGCCAACTCAGGGAAAGTTAAGCACAAAATGATTATTCGAGGCAGTGGCGTGCTTGCTCACATTACTTCCCTCCCCTCGCGCTTCGGCGTTGGGGATGTGGGAGTCTGGGCTCGCCGTTTCGCTTATTTGCTGCGCGATCTGCGCCAGACCTATTGGCAGGTTCTTCCGCTGGGGCCTTCTTCCCCCGCCATGGGCAATTCCCCCTATGCCGGGTACAGCGCCTTTGCGGCCAATCCGCTGCTGATCTGCATGGAAGATTTGCATGAGTTCGGCCTGCTGCCCTACCATCCGGAAGACGGCGTGGGCACTCCCATGCCCAGACGCGCCAGCTATGACGGGGCGTCCTCCCGAAAACTCGCCCTGCTTTACGAGGCGTTCCGGCATTCCCGCGAACGGCTCGGCCAGGACCTGGCCTACCGGACCTTTGTTGAGGAAAACCGCTTCTGGCTCGAGGACTGGGCGCTGTTCCGAACGCTCAAAGACCGTTTTCACGGCCGATCCTGGCAGGACTGGCCTGACGAATTCCGCTACCGCCACCAGCACGCCATGGACGGCTGGCGCTATGAAGGCGGTGAAGCCATCGAGTTCGAATATTTCAAGCAATTTGTTTTTATCAGCCAGTGGCAGCGCTTACGCAAGACCTGCCAAGATGCCGGCGTACGATTGATAGGCGACCTGCCCATCTACGTCACTTTCGACAGCGCGGACGTCTGGGCGCACCCGGAACTGTTCAAGCTGGACGAACGCCGCCTGCCTTACGTGGTAGCCGGAGTACCGCCTGATTATTTCAGTAAAACCGGCCAGCTCTGGGGTAATCCGGTTTACAACTGGGACGAACACAAGAAACAGAATTTCTCCTGGTGGATCGCCCGAATGCGGCATGTACTGGGGCTGTTCGACTACGTCCGCGTGGATCACTTTCGCGGACTTTCCGCCTACTGGGAAGTTCCCGCAAATGAAACCACCGCCCAGAACGGCAAGTGGATTGAGGCTCCGGGGCATGAACTGTTCAAGGCCTTTGCCAGGCGTATTGCCTCCCTGCCTGTCATCGCCGAAGATTTGGGCGTCATCGACGCCGATGTCCGTATGCTGAAAAAGACCTTCGGCCTGCCGGGCATGAAAATACTGCAGTTCGCTTTTGGCGACGAGGCGGGCAAACATCTGCCTCACCTGTTCACTTCCAACTGCGTTGTTTACAGCGGCACCCACGACAACAACACGGTCCGCGGCTGGTTCGAACTCGAAGCCCAGGAAAACGAACGCCGGGCACTGCAGGAGTACCTCGGCATGGCTGTCGACGCGCAGCAGGCCCCGCGGGAACTGATCCGCCTCGGCATGATGAGCGTGGCCAACACCGCCATTTTTCCGTTGCAGGACATTCTCGGTCTGGACCATACGCACCGGATGAACACCCCCGCCACGCTGAACGGCAACTGGGAATGGCGTATGCTGGAAGAAGAACTGGACTCCGGCCGCTATGCCTGGTTCCGGGAAATGACCGAATTTTACAACCGCTGCTGAACGCCCCGGATACGGGAGCGTATCTTTAACACTTCAACCCCTTACTTCTCAGCAACGCGCATACGCAGGACAGATCGCAATGCAAGAAAACAAAACCAACTCCAACGGTCCTCTCTGGTTCAAAGATGCCGTCATCTACGAACTGCATGTTAAGGCTTTTTGCGACAGCAACAATGACGGCATAGGAGACTTTGTCGGGCTCTGCTCCAAACTGGACTACCTTAAAGACCTGGGCGTCACCGTTATCTGGCTCCTTCCTTTCTATCCGTCCCCGCTGCGCGACGACGGCTATGATATCGCGGATTATACCGACGTTCATCCGGATTACGGCACTCTGCGGGACTTCAAAAACTTCATGCGCGCCGCCCATGATCGCGGTCTGCGCGTCATCACGGAACTGGTCCTGAACCATACGTCCGACAAGCACGCCTGGTTTCAAAAAGCCCGGACTTCGAAGCCGGGTTCTGCGGCCAGGGATTTTTACGTCTGGAGCGACAATTCGCGCCAGTACGCCGAAGCCAGGATTATTTTTCAGGATTTCGAAACGTCCAACTGGACCTGGGACCCGGTTGCCAGGGCCTATTTCTGGCATCGTTTCTACTCGCACCAGCCGGACCTGAATTTTGAGAATCCACGCGTACGCAAAGCCATGTTCAAAGTCATCGACTTCTGGCTGAACATGGGGGTGGACGGCCTGCGCCTGGACGCCGTGCCTTACTTGTACGAACGCGAGGGCACCAATTGCGAGAACCTGGAGGAAACCCACGCTTTCTTGCGCGAACTGCGCAGCTATATCGATTCGAAGTACGAAAACCGCATGCTTCTGGCCGAGGCCAACCAGTGGCCCGAAGACGCGGTGCATTATTTCGGCGAGGGTACGGAATGCCATATGTGCTTCCATTTTCCCATCATGCCCCGCATTTACATGTCGCTCTGGATGGAAGACCGCTACCCCATCCTGGACATTCTAGAACAGACGCCGGAAATCCCGGAGAACTGCCAGTGGGCCATGTTCCTGCGCAACCACGACGAACTGACCCTCGAAATGGTCAGCGACGAGGAGCGCGACTACATGTACCGGGTATATGCCAAGGACATCCGCGCGCGGATCAACCTGGGCATCCGGCGCAGGCTTTCGCCGCTGATGTCCAACGACCGACGGCGTATCGAACTCATCAATTTCATTCTGTTCTCCTTCCCCGGAACGCCCATCATCTATTACGGCGATGAAATCGGCATGGGCGACAACTACCACCTTGGGGACAGAGACGGCGTACGCACCCCCATGCAGTGGAGCCCGGACCGTAACGCGGGTTTTTCCAAGGTCAATCCGCAGACGTTGTTCCTGCCGGTGATCATCGACCCGGAATACCACTACGAAGTGGTCAACGTGGAAAACCATACCAAAAACCCCTCTTCCCTGCTCTGGTGGATGCGTACGATCATCGGCATCCGCAAACGCTACAAAGCATTCGGGCGGGGGGAGATGCGCTTCTGTAAAAGCGACAACCACAAGATCCTGGCCTTTGTCCGGACTTTTGAAGACGAAGCCATCCTTGTGCTCGTCAATCTCTCGCGTTTTTCCCAGGTCATTGAGCTGGATCTTTCGGACTACGCGGGCTACCAGCCAGTGGACATCATCAGCGGCACGCGCTTTCCGCGTATCGAGGAGGGCAACTACATACTGCCGCTGGGCATGCACGACTATTTCTGGCTCAAGCTGGAGCCGGAGGAGCTTGCAGAAGAACCGGTCCCGTGCAGAAAACTGCTGGATGTCGAGCTGCCGCGCGGTCCCAGATGGCTGGACAACACCGAGATGCGGCATCTGCTCGAAAAAGAAATTCTCCCGGCCTACCTGGAACAGGCGGACTGTTTCAGCAACCGTCCGTTGAGCCTCAAAGACGTGCTGATCAGAGACTGGTTCGCCACCGACAAAGGCACCGAGGGCGGACGTCTGCTCCACCTGAAGCTGTCCTACAAAGTCGGCCTGTCCCAGCATTTCATGCTGCCCCTGTCCATCGCGCGCGGAGAGGAAGCGGAACAGATCCGGGAACAGGGACAGGCGCCGATTCTGGCCAACCTCAAAGAAAGCGGCGGCAAGGAAGCCGGAATACTGTACCACGGACTCTGGGACCCGGCCATTCAACACTGGTACCTGGATCTGGCCCAGAAAAAACGGAAGCCCAAATCAGCCGGGGGCGGCAGTTTGACCGTTCATCTGGGCAACGGCTGGCGTTCGCTCAATCCGCCGGACGTGAGCCGGTTCGGGCTGGTAAAGGATGTGGTCAGAAACCAGGCCATACAATACGAAGACAGTCTGCTGCTGAAGCTGTATCGGCCGCTTGAAAGCGGCATTCACCCGGAGGCCGAACTCACGGCTTTCCTGACCGATCAGATGCACTTTCCCAACGTCCCGCAATTCGCCGGCCGGCTGGAATACAAAACCGCCTGGGGAAAAAGCTATACCATCGGCCTGCTCCAGGAATACCTGCCCGGCGCGGTGGATGGCTGGTCCTACGCGCAGGAGGCTCTCAAAGGCTTTTTCGAACAGGTCAAAGTGCTGCGTATGGAGCATACGCCCGATGCGTGGCAGCTGGCGCTTTTTCCCGACGAAGCGCTGGAACTTCCCGCCCCTCTGCGGCTGGCCATGGGAGAATTCACCCTGGAAGCCTTGCGCGTGCTGGGAAAACGTACGGGCGAACTGCACCTGGCGTTCAGCTCTCCCAAAACCACCGGCGAGTTCCGGCCCGAGTCGTTTACCAAACTCTACCAGCGCTCGGTTTACCAATCCATGCGCAACCAACTCCGCAAGGCGGTGTTGAGCGTCAGCAAGCAGCTCAAAAGAATCCCGGAGCCCGTACGCGAAATGGCACGGGATTTCGTCCAGAACGAAACCCTTTTGCTGGACCTGTTGCAAAGCGTCTCCAAGACCCGGCTCTCCTGTCTGAAAACACGTATCCATGGCGACTTTCATCTCGGCCAGGTGTTGTATACGGGCAAGGATTTCCAGTTTGTGGATTTTGAAGGCGAATCTGAACGAACCATCGGCGATCGACGGCTGAAACGTTCGTGCCTGCGCGATGTGGCCGGCATGCTGCTTTCCCTGCAACACGCCGCGTACTTCGCCCTGGAAGAACAACTGGCGCACATCCAACCGGATCCGGAACTCACCTCCTGGGGCGAAGCCTGGATCATGGCGGCCTGGAATGAATTTCTGCAGGCCTATCTGGAGACCGTGCACGGCGCGTCACTGGCCCCCCTGGACAGAAACGCGCAGCATATCCTGCTGGCCTGCTTTTTATTGGAGCGCGCCTGCATCGGTGTGGAGCGGGAAATGGCCTCGGGCAAACCGGACAAGCTCCTGCCCCTGCACTGCATTCGCGCCTTGCTCGATAATTTTCCACAAGACAACTGAACACCCGCCGGGGCATTATCCTGCGAATTCGATAATGCCCCGGAAAAATACATCCAGGCCTGCCGCAGCCGGAACTCCTTAGCCGGCTCGCTCTGACTTTTTCAAATTGCGAAGCTCCGCCCGCTCATTCAGAGGAAAATCCCCTTTGTCTTCATCACAGAGCTGGTTTCATATTGCGCTCGCATTTCTCTGCGTGTATTCTTATACCATCTCCACCCAATCGAAGGGTGTGGTGTGTTTGCGGGGTCCTTTCCGTCTTTCGGGGGAAAAGTCATGTTTTCGTGGGGAGTTGCAACTTCACGCACATGGAGCGGCCTGTTCTGTGTTGCGTTACTGCTTTTGTGCTGCTGCGCCGAGAGCCGGGCGGCCACGCCTTATGATGGGTCGCAAATGCCGGAACTGCTCACCCAGGCGAGCTGTTATGCCGGGTCGGGCTCTTCCGCAGGCGGGTTCCCACGGATCAGCAGCCAGGAGTTCTCCCAGCGCTTCAGTTCTTGTGACACGCTCGGGACCTTTGAAAGCAATAGCGTCTACTGGATACGCTTTCGCGCAGACCTGCTTCCTGCCCGAGCGGTTCTGGGTCTGGAAAATGCCGCATCGGGTTCCCTGGCGCTCTTCCTGCCCGGCAAGCCGGAAACAAATTACATCACAATCATGAGTTCGGAAACGGACGCTCCGGTTTCGCCGTTTTTTCCCTTTCCGGCTCTGCGTCTGCCTACCGCCCAGATGCAATCTTCAGACAGTCCGGACGGGCCGGCTTTTGCCTACCTGCAAATCCACTCCGCTCAGGCGCCGGTCGCCGCCATGCGCGTTTTCAGCGCAGATGCATTCAACCGCCTTACCTGGCGCTATGTGCTGGCTCTTGGCCTGGCCCTAGGGGCGCTCGCCGCAGCTCTGGGCTTCGCGTTTTACTGCTGGCTGGTGCAACGGTCCAAATTGCAATTCCTGACAGTTGCTTTTCTGGCCGCATTGTTTTGTTACCATCTCTTCGCTTCGGGCATTCTCGGCTTGCTGGATCCGCTGCTCGCATCGGCGGTCTTTGCCTGGCCCGCCACACTCGGATACGCGGTGCTGATCTGCAGTGCGGCGTACAGCCGCTTTTTTCTGGAAACCAAACACCACGCGCCTCTGACGGATCTGCTGATCCGGCTTTGTCCCTTTCTGTTGCTGGCAGGGCTCGTGTCTCTTGTTTTTGATGCCGGTCTCACCGCCAGATATATCGGCTATGCAACGGCCTTGCTGCTTCTGGGGCTTTACTTCGCGGGCGCTCTGGACGCCCTGCGCGCCAGGCTGCCTGGAACGCGTCTGTACCTGTCCGCCTGGGTCCTGCTGCTGACAGGCGTTTTGTTTGCCCTGGCCAACAATCTGTTCGCTTTTTCGCACAGTTTTTTATTCTGCCGTTTCCAGATCTTTGCTTCCGCTCTGGCCGGCCTGTCTCTTTCGCTGGCCCTGGTCAGGCGTTCGCCCCTTGCCCCCATGGAGCAGCTGCGGGGCGTTCAGGACTCCGAACGGCATCCGGTGGATATCACAGACGAACTGACCGGCCTTTACAACAAACGTTTTTTTGAAAGCAGCCTGGAAAACGCCATTGAAAGCTCCAGGTTGACAGGGAGTCCGCTTTCGCTGCTGATGCTGAATGTGGACAATTTCCGACGATTCAATGAGGCCTATGGCCCCCCGCACGCCGACAAAGTGCTCAGTGTTCTGGGCGAATTGATCCGCAAAAGCGTACGCGCGCAGGACGTTCCCTGCCGTTTCGACAAAGAGGAATTCGCCATCATTCTGCCCGGCGCCACGGAAAATGACGCCATGCATGCGGCGGAACGCTTCAGCAAAGCCTTCTCCAATCTCTTTTTTCATCCGGATCCCGGCATCCGCGTCAATTCGACCCTGAATATCGGCGTGGTCACCTGCGAATCAGACGATACGGCCCACTCCGTGTTCGAACGCGCCGGTCAGGCGCTGTACAAGGCAAAACTGGACAGCCAGAAGAAAATCGTTTCTGCGAGGCAGAATTGATAGCAGGGCAGGCTTTTGAAAAGCAATTTTTGAAGGGAGTTGTCCTGTAGAAAAAGTAAAGGCGCAAGGTTGAAACCTTGCGCCCTTATGGGAGCCGGACACCCGCAAGCAACTGTTACCGCTGCTCGATCTCTCGCCTGACGGGGTTGGCAGCGCTTACGCCGCCCGGCTCCCTGCAACGCTGAAAGCTTTTTTCAGCGCTGGAATTAAATATATTACCTGTTCCGCCAGTTCTTGGCAAGGGAGCTTTCCTGTAAAAAACAATATTTTTTTACCTGGCGCCTATCTGTCCGCGAAAAATCGTTTTTTTGTGGTCCAACCTCTTGCAACCCGGCACCGCTTTGCTCTAGGGTACGCAGCAACGCAGGTTTTTCGATACACAAAAATGATAATCGCCATGAAAAAAATTACCATCGCCCTTACCATAGTATCCCTTATCTTCCTGGTCTCCTGTGCTTCCAAGCGCCCGCCCACCACTGTGGAAATGATAAAAGCGCAAGACTATGCGGAGGCGGAGAATACCCTTCAGGGGGCTGTCATGAACCTGCGTTTCGATCCGGAGCGCGCCCTGCTGCTGGGTGTGGTGTACCAAAAAACGGGACGGACGCCCCTGGCGAAGCGCATTTATCTGGATATTCTCGAACAGGCGCCCGATGTCATCATGGTCAATGATCTGTACCCGGGATTCGACCAGCGTCCCGTGGGCGCACTGGCCAAATACCTCATCGCCCAGATCGACGCCAAGCCCAAACAGGACCGGAAGCCTTCGCCAAAGCAAACCTTCGGCGATACGACCTTTAAAGGAAACAGCAAAACCGGCTCAGGCTCAAGGCAATCATCTCGCGAACACGTCTTGAAAAGCGGTGCTCCGGGCAAATATTACGGCGCACATCTGGCCTCCTACAAGCGCGCTCTGAACATCGAACCTGCTGCCGAAAAATATCGCCAGGCCTTTCCCGATCTGTTCACTGACAAGCAATTTCGTACGCGCCGTCTCGATTTCGGGAAAAAAGGCGTGTTCCATCGCCTCATCGTCGGTCCTTATCCAACGAAACAGCAGGCTGAAGACGTCTGCAACCAGGTCAAAAAGAAGCAGTCTTTTTGCGCTGTGGTTAATTTTTAACCTGCAACGTACTCGCAAGACCTGAGTTTTCCCTTTTTTGAGTTCCCGAAGCACTGTTGATAGTTACGAAATATCGTAGTTTCTATCTTTTTTCTTCTGATTTTTCCCACAAATCCGGACAAAAAAGTTGTTCTGTCTCCAAAGTTAACGAAATGTGGACATAATGTTTCTTAAAAAGGAACATCCGGCATCCATATTGTTGTGATTATGACCTTCCCTTTCAGCCTCACATTGATACCCCATTGAATTAATTAATTATTCATACATATCACTTTTTTTGGCACGCTACATGCTATGTTATAAGCAATCCTGAAGCATACGTGATGACCGTGGGTTTCAAGCCCATGCCTAAAGAGAAGTCATGGCGACCCAGTCACACGGTGCAGTTGGGAAGCGCTAACGGCCCGATCAACGCCATGGATACGGGCCGTTGCTTTTTTTCCTTCTGTCCACTCCCGCTTGAATCCCAGTACGTCCCGGGCTATGATCTTTTTTTGCGAGACACGGCCAATTTTTTCTGAAGGAACGTACGTATGTCCGAAGCTTCAAGCAAACAGCCGCTTGCCGACAAGATCCGGCCCGAAGTCCTGGAGAATTTTCAGGGGCAGGATCATTTACGCGTCCGGCTGGAGAATCTCATACAGGGCAACCGTTTGCCCAGCCTGCTTTTCTTCGGCCCGCCGGGCTGCGGCAAATCCACTTGCGCGCTGCTGCTGGCCCGCATGAGCGGCCGCCCCTGGATTCGCGTCAGCGCGCCCGAGGCGGGACTAAGCAAACTGCGTACGCTGCTGAACGGCGTCGAAGTTCTGGTACTGGACGAGCTGCACCGCTTTTCCAAGGCGCAGCAGGATTTTTTTCTGCCACTTCTGGAAAGCGGCGAGATTACCCTGCTGGCTTCCACCACGGAAAATCCGTCTTTTTCCGTGACCAGGCAGCTCCTGTCTCGTCTGCATGTGCTGCGCTTCAATCCGCTCAGCCGTGAAGACCTGCTGCATATCGCTCGCAAGGGTTCGGAATCGCTGGGAGTAGATCTGGATACGGGGGCTCTGGCCCTGATGACGGGACTGGCCAACGGTGACGCTCGTGTCGTGCTGAACCTGGTGGAATACGCCGCCGGGCTGCCCGAGGAGAAACGCAGTCCGGATGCCCTGCGTACGGCTTTGCCCGACCTCCTGCAACGGCACGACCGCGATGGAGACAGCCACTACGAGCTAGCCTCGGCCATGATCAAATCCATTCGCGGCAGCGACCCGGACGCCGCGGTCTATTATCTGGCCTGCCTGCTGGAAGGCGGAGAAGATCCGCGTTTCGTCTGCCGCCGCCTGATCCTTTCGGCCTCGGAAGACATCGGACTGGCCGACCCCGCGGCCTTGCCTCTGGCGGTTTCCTGCCAGCAGGCAGTGGAATTCGTGGGAATGCCCGAAGGCTTCATCCCTCTAGCCGAAACATGCGTCTATCTGGCGCTGGCCAACAAGAGCAACAGTTCTTACGCCGCGTTCCTGGCCGCGCAGCAGGAGATAAAACGCAACGGCCCCAAACCCGTGCCGCTGCATATCCGCAACGCGGTCACCAAACTGCACAAGGAATGGGGCTACGGCAAGGGATACAAATACCCGCACAATTTTCCCGGCGCCTGGGCCGAACAGCAGTACCTTCCCGACGAACTCGTGGGCAAGCGCTTCTATCAGGCCAAAGACCAGGGCATGGAACCGCGCCTCACGTCCTGGTGGCGCTCGCTCTGGAAGCGCAAAAAGTAACCCGCCGACACTGTATCATTAATAAAGGCACGCAACTCTCAGGAACGTCACACCCATTTCATTTTTTCGCCGGGACGACCCAATCGCTTTTTCCCTGCAGTCCGCGCACCAGGTTTTCACGCAACCAGACAGCCACATCCCACGATTTTAATTCCTCTTTCCAAAGCATCATCACATTGGCCGGCGGAATGGGAGTTTCATGCCTGTTGAGCACGACCAGATTTGGGGGGAGAAATTCCAGAATCGACGGGGCTTCGCCCGAATTAAGTCTGGCCATGGTCACGGGCAGGGTCGTCCAGCCCACGCCCCAGCCTGCCAGCGCCGCAGCGGCAAAATACGTATTGGTTTCCCAAAAAAGCGGACTGATGGTCTTGCCCTGCCAGGCTTTGCTGTTGTCGCGCATGATGATCTGCCGGAACTGGACTAGATCGCTGCGCCGGATAAACTCCTTTTGCGCCAGCGGATGCTCTCTGGCTGCCATGATCACCTGGTCCACATTGCCGAGCCAGTAGGATCCGACCGTATCGGATTCCGTCTCGAACTCTTCGAACACCAGACCGATATGCACGTCTCCTTTTTCCACCCGCGAACGGACCTCTGCGGGCGAGCAATGCAGCAATCGCACGGAGATAAAAGGATACGTGGTGGCAAAACGCGTCAGGACGGTGATGATCACCGGGTACGGCAGTCCGTCGCTGACCGCCATGCTCAACTGTTCGCCCCAGTTTTGACAGATGGCCAGCGCGCGCGTATCCAGTTGCCTGCACTGCCGGAACACCTCTCGTGCTTCTGCCAGAATATGTTCGCCTGCCTTTGTCAGCGTGGGGATGCGTGTGGAACGATCAAACAACTCCACGCCGAGTTCCGCTTCCAGCAAGGCGATGTGCGTACTGATGGCTGACTGTGCGCGCCCTTGCTCCCGGGCGGCGGCGGAAAAAGAGCCTTTTTCCGCTGCAACGACAAAAGATCGTAATTGTTCAAGATTCCATGCCATTTCTGATCTATCTCTTTTTTTGATAATAACTGACTTGTTCTTACATAAAATTGCAATATAAGTCTTCACCTCATTTAGCAGGAAAAAGGCTCTAGCCTTCTTTTTTTAGGATGTTATCATATACGGTCGTTTGACTTAATTTTGAAAATTCCGACATGAAACGTGAAATCATAATCCTGATACGTTTACTGGCTCCGTCCTCGGTCTGTCTGATCTCATTTTCATCCGGTACAGTAGCCAGTTGATCCTGCAATATGCTATCATTAATGCCAGGGAGCTATTTTTATGAAAAACAGTTTGTTTAGATGCAGTTTGGCCGTTCTTCTCGTGCTGCTTCTTGTCGCCTGCAAGGAAGAAAAAGCCCAGGCCCCACGGGCGATGCCGGCGCCGGAAGTCAGTGTTTTCACGTTGGAACCGCAAAAAGTCGTACTCACTACCGAACTCATCGGTAGAACCACCTCCTTTCTCAAAGCCGAAGTACGCCCGCAGGTCAGCGGTATCATCAGAGACCGTTTGTTCGACGAAGGTGGACAGGTAAAGGCGGACGAGGTTCTGTACCAGATCGAACCCGATACTTACCAGGCGGCTTACGACAGCGCCAAAGCCACTTTGACCAAGTCTGAAGCCAGCTTGTGGAATTTGAAGAAAACGGCTGAACGCCAGGAAAGCCTGATCAAGACCAACTCTGTGAGCCAATCGGATTACGATGTGGCCCAGGCGGACTACCTGGAAGCCAAAGCCTCTGTGGAGGCAGCCAAAGCAGCGCTGCAATCCGCGGAAATTGACCTGAGACGGACAAAAATCCGGGCGCCCATCAGCGGACGCATCAGTAAATCTTCCGTGACCGTTGGCGCGCTGGTAACCGCGGACCAGACCACGGCCCTGGCCACGATCTATGACCTGGAACACATTTACGTGGACGTGACGCAATCCGCGGAAGCCATCCGCCGCCTGCGCAAACTGAGCAACGGCAAGATGGACACCCGTTTCGACCAGCGCAAGGCACAGGTGACCCTGATCCTCAGCGACGGCACCCAGTATCCCTATAAAGGCACGCTGGAATTCGCAGACGTCAGCGTGGACGAAACCACCGGCACGGTCACCATCCGGGCCAAATTCCCCAATCCCGACCATGAACTGCTGCCCGGACTGTACGTACGGGCCATTCTGACCCAGGGCGAAAAGGACGACGCGCTGCTGGTGCCCCAACGTAGTCTATTGCGCGATAATCGCGGCGACGCTTACGTATATACCGTTACAGCCGACAACAAAATCGAACGGCGCAATCTGACCGTGGGCAATGCTTACAATGAATATTGGCTGGTTCTGGACGGAATGAAGCCCGGCGATAAGGTCGTTGTGGAAGGCCTCCAGAAAATCCGCAACGGTATCGACGTACGCAGTGTCCCTTTTGATCCCAACGCCGCAGCCGACCAAGCAAAAGATGACGGCAAGGCCGCTGCCCAGGCAGGTTCGGCCCAGACCACAGGCAACAAGGAGTAAACATGGCCCGCTTTTTTATTGACAGGCCGGTTTTCGCCTGGGTGCTCGCCCTGATGGTCATGATTGCCGGTGCGATGTCGGTTGTTTCACTCCCGGTTGCCCAGTACCCGGAAGTGGCGCCGCCCACTATTTCCATCGATAGTACCTATCCTGGCGCCTCGGCCAAAACGGTTGAAGACACGGTTACGCAGGTTATCGAACAGAACATGAAGGGCATCGATAACCTGGACTACATGAAATCCACCAGTGACTCCTCCGGACGCTGTACCATCGAGCTGACGTTCAGTTCGGGAACGGATCCGGACATTGCCCAGGTCCAGGTCCAGAATAAACTGCAGCTGGCTACGCCAAGCCTGCCACAGGAAGTTCAGGACCAGGGCATCAGCGTTACCAAGGCCGGACACAACTTTCTGCTGGTCCTGGCGCTGATTTCCAAAGACGGCAGCATGAACCAGGCGGACCTGACAGACTATGTCTCCTCCAACATGCAGGATCCCATCAGCCGTATCCCCGGCGTCGGCGATGTTACGGCCTTTGGTTCGCAATACGCCATGCGTATCTGGCTGAACCCGGAGAAACTCCAGTATTACAAGCTGACGCCAAGCGATGTCGTTTCCGCCATTCAGGCGCAGAATGTGCAGGTTTCCGCAGGACAACTCGGGGGTCTGCCTTCGGTAAGCGGCCAGCAGATCAACGTCACCATTCAGGCCCAGTCGCGTTTTACCTCGCCCGAGCAGTTCAAAACCATTTTGTTGACCGTCCAGACCGATGGCAGCAGCGTGTTTTTGAGCGATGTGGCACGGGTGGAACTGGGCAGCGAAAGCTATACGACCATGTCGCGCTACAACGGCCAGCCCGCGGCTGGTCTGGCCATGAAAATGGCCAACGGCGCAAACGCCCTGGATACGGTGGACCGCATCAACAAAAAACTGGACGAGATGCGTCCGTTCCTCCCGGATGGCTGCGAAATTTACAACGCGTTCGATACGACGCCTCCCATCCGGATTTCGGTCTATGAAGTCGTTAAAACACTGCTGGAAGCCATCGGACTGGTCTTCCTGGTCATGCTGCTGTTTTTGCAGAACTTCCGGGCCACGCTCATCCCGACCATCGCCGTGCCCGTTGTTTTGCTGGGTACCTTCGCGGTATTGTCCATCTTTGGCTTCTCCATCAACACCCTGACACTGTTCGGCATGGTTCTGGCCATCGGCCTGCTGGTCGACGACGCCATTGTCGTGGTGGAAAACGTCGAACGTATCATGGAAGAGGAGCACATCTCGCCCCTGGAAGCCACTCGAAAATCCATGGACCAGATCTCCGGCGCCCTTGTCGGCATCGCACTGGTGCTCTCGGCGGTTTTCGTACCGGCGGCTTTCCTCGGCGGATCCACCGGCGTTATCTACCGGCAGTTCTCGGTCACCATTGTTTCGGCCATGGTTCTTTCCGTACTCGTGGCCCTGACTCTGACTCCGGCCTTGTGCGCCACCATGCTGAAAGCTCCCAAGGACAGAGGCAAAGCCGACTCCGGCAATCCCAAATCCGGCTTTTTCGGCTGGTTCAACCGGATGTTCGAACGCAACACCAAGCGTTATCACAGTTCGGTCAACTACATTGTCCGGCGCTCCGGCAGGTTGATGCTGATCTATCTGCTGCTTGCCGGGGTCATGGTCTTCATGTACACGCGCATCCCCACGTCCTACCTGCCCCAGGAAGACCAGGGCATTCTGTTCACCATGGTGCAGTTGCCCGCCAACTCCACACGGGAGCAGACTCTGGGCGTGATGCAAAAAGTTGAAAATTACCTGATGCACAACGAGAGCGAGTCGGTCCGCTCCATCATGACCGTTCTCGGCTTCAGCTTCAGCGGCAACGGCCAGAATACGGGCATGGGCTTTGTTCGCCTCAAGGACTGGGAAGAACGCCCGCGGCCCGACCAGTCGGCATCGGCCATTGCCGGACGCTGCTGGCAGGCCTTTTCCTCCATCAAAGAAGGCGCGGTCTACGTTTTCCAGCCGCCGGCCATCATGGAACTCGGCAACTCGACGGGTTTCGTGTTCGAACTGCAGGACAAAAACAACATGGGCCATGAAAAGCTCATGCAGGCCAGGGGACAGATGCTGGGCATGGCCGCACAGAATGCCCAACTGCGAAATGTCCGGCCCAACGGCCTCAATGACACGACCCAGTTCAAAATCTCCATCGACAACCGTCTGGCAGCCACCATGGGCCTGACACTTTCAACAGTCAGCGACGACCTGGGGACGGCTCTGGGCGGCGCGTACGTCAATGACTTCATTGACCGCGGACGCGTAAAAAAGGTCTATGTCCAGGGCGACGCGCCCTACCGCATGATGCCCAAGGATCTGGAACACTGGCATTTCCGCAATGCCAACGACAAAATGGTCCCCTTCGACACCATTGCCGAAACCCACTGGACCAGCGGACCGGCCCGGCTCGAACGCTATAACGGCGAACCGTCCATCGAAATCTCGGGCGAACCCGGCGCAGGCGTCAGTTCGGGTACCGCCATGCAGATCATGCAGGAGCTGTCCAAAAAGCTGCCTCAGGGATTCGGTTACGACTGGACCGGCATTTCCTTTCAGGAACGTTTGAGCGGCAACCAGACCACCATGCTCTACAGCCTGTCCATTCTGGTGGTTTTCCTCTCCCTGGCGGCCCTGTACGAAAGCTGGTCCGTACCCATTGCCGTTATGCTCGTAGTGCCCATCGGCGTCATCGGCGCGGTACTTGCCGTTACGCTGCGCGGCCTTTCCAACGACGTGTATTTCCAGATCGGTATTCTGACCACCATTGGTCTGGCTTCCAAAAACGCTATTCTGATCGTGGAGTTCGCCAAGGCGTTGCATGAACATCAAGGCATGAGCCTGCTGGAAGCCGCGACAGAAGCCGCCCAGCTCCGGTTGCGCCCCATTCTGATGACCTCTCTGGCTTTCGGCCTCGGCGTTGTCCCGCTCATGCTCAGTTCCGGCGCGGGATCGGGCGGACAGCATGCCGTAGGTACGGGCGTCTTCGGCGGTACGGTGGTAGCCACCCTGCTGGGTATCTTCTTCATACCCACTTTCTTCGTGGTCATCTCCCGCCTTTTTTCGAAAAAGAATCGGGAAGAGACCAGGAAGCCCGCTGAACCGACAACAGAAACTCCTGCCGAATAAGCTGCAGGCTTCGCAAAAAGCAGCCATGGACTGATGACAACCCCCCTTTTTCGAAAGGGGGTTTTTTATTACTTGCGTACTACATTACCATTACAAATCATAACATTCCGGCAGATCTCAACTATTACACTGCGTCGAGGCCTTTATTATGAACTTCCTCAAAAAAAATCTGATCTTGCCATCATGTCTATTTCAGGTATTCTAGCAAAGGTGAAACTCCCGGAAAACGTCACACTGCAGCAGAAAGGCCGAATAAAAACATCACTGCCAGGAAAGTGCTTTCCCGGACGGGATGCCGCCAAACAGATTTCCAAGTGCCCGCTTTATGTTTCTTGAAGCTCCAGAGGGTCGGCAGTAAAACGTAGATTCTGTTACATTTTGGTATGTTTTTCTTCAAAAGTGTAATTTTCATCCATATAATCTTAACATGTTATCACATTTTACCCCCTTGACTTATTATTTTTAACGCGAGATTTTTACGCCCGAGACTTGGCTTTTTTTTAATTCTACCCTAAGTATAAGCTCTCATAAGAAATTACATTTCCAAACCCTTAGCTCGGAGGAGCGGCTCATGCGCCCTGACTGTTCTTTTTTCCACCCCTGGCGGCCCCTGTTGGCACTGAGTATCGCCTTGTTCATGGTGATATCAGTGACGGCCTGCGACCAAGATAAAAATGCTTACGCGCCGCCGCCGCCTCCCAAGGTTACGGTGCAGAAACCTGTGATTCGCGATGTTACCCGTTACGCGTATTTTACAGGAAATACCTCCGCTAATGCCACTGTAGATGTGCGCGCTCGAGTTAAAGGCTTTTTGTTGTCCACTGATTTTCAACCCAGCGCCATGGTCAAAAAGGACGACGTGCTGTTCCAGATCGATCCGAAAGAATATAAGGCGGCCGTGGACCAGGCTGCTGCGCAGCTTAATGTCAAGAAAACTCAGGCAGCTCTGGAGCTGACCAACTACCAGCGCCAGGCCTACCTGGGTAAAAAAGGCGCTGTGTCCGAATTCGACGTACTGCAGGCCAAAGCCACCTCCGACGAGGCGAAAGCCGAAGTGACCGCGGCTGAGGCGGAACTCGAAGCCGCGAACATTCAGCTGCAGTACACCAATGTGGTCGCGCCCATCGACGGCCGCATCAACCGTGGCCAGGTGGACACGGGTAACCTGGTGGGTTCCGACGGCAACACGCTGCTCGCCACCATCGTAAACGATGATCCCATCTATGCGTACTTCAACGTCAGTGAAAACGATTTGCTGGCCTACAGAGAAATGGCCAGAGCAGCCGGAAAAAGCCACCTGAACGACGACCCTGACGAAGGCTCCGGAATGGTGCAGCTGCAGCTTTCCAACGAAAGCAATTTTCCTCACCAGGGTGACATCGACTTCATGAACAACGAAATGGATCCCAACACGGGCACCATCCAGGTCCGCGGTGTTTTCCCAAACCAGGACCGCAATCTGCTCTCCGGTTTCTTCGTCCGGTTGCGCGTTCCGCTGGGCGTTTTCAAAAACGCTCTGCTCGTGCCTGAGCAGGCCATTGCCGCCGATCAGCAAGGCAACTATGTCTTTGTCGTCGACGACAAGAACAAGGTCGAATACCGCACAGTCGACGTCGGCCCCAAAGATGCCGGCTACGTAGTGATCACCAAGGGGCTCAAAGACTCCGAGCGTGTCATAGTCCAGGGTCTGCAGCGTGCCCGTGCGGGCCAGGAAGTGACCCCGCAGGAAGCCAAACCCGAACCGGTTCCTGCAGCAGCGGACGCCTCAAAGACAGCTGATACGCAAGACACCGCAACCGCTGAAAAGACAGACGCCAAGGTAGCAACTCCTGCCACGGCGGATCAGGATTCAAGCTCTGACGACAAGGGCCAGGCAACGGATACGGCAACCGGCGCCTCTGCCCCCAAAACCAACTAAGGAGCGATCCATGATCAGCGCCTTTTTCATTCGCCGGCCGATTTTTGCCTGCGTCATTTCCATCATCATCGTTATTGCGGGCCTGGTTTCGCTAGAGTCTTTGCCCATATCTCAATATCCGGACATCTCGCCGCCCACAGTCCAGGTAACCTGCAACTATCCTGGAGCAAGCGCGCAAATCGTTGCTGAAACCGTCGGACAGCCCATCGAAGAACAGGTCAACGGCGTCGAAGGCATGATCTACATGTCCAGCACCAGCGCCAACGACGGCTCCTATACGCTTACCGTAACCTTCGAGGTCGGCACGGACATGGACATGGCTACGGTGCTTGTCCAGAACCGCGTCGCCATTGCCTCGCCCAACCTGCCCAGCGCAGTGACCCAGCTTGGCGTCACCACGAAAAAGAAGTCCACCAACATCGTGCTGATGATGGGCATAACCTCCGACAACCCGGCGCACGACGATCTCTTTTTGAGTAACTACGTCACCTTGCGCATCAAAGACGAACTTGCCCGCCTCTACGGCGTCGGTGACGTTTTCAACTTCGGCGCCGGCGACTACAGCATGCGCATCTGGCTGGATCCGGACCTGATGAAAGCCAGAAATCTGACCGTGGACGACGTCAACAACGCCATCTCCGAACAGAACGTACAGGTTGCTGCCGGCCAGATCGGCCAGCCGCCCTCCCCCAAAGGACAAAAGTTCCAGTACGTCATCAACGCGCAGGGACGGCTTGACCAGGTCAAGCAATTTGAAAACATCATCCTGCGGGTCAATGACGACGGCGGCATCCTCCATCTGGGCGACGTGGGCCGAGTCGAACTCGGCTCCAAAACCTATACCATGTCCAGTAAGCTCAACGGCAAAGGCTGCGCCATGCTGGGCATCTACCAGCTGCCCGGCGCCAATGCCCTGGATCTGGCCGAAACGGTCCGGGCAAAAATGGAGGAACTCAGCAAGAGCTTTCCCCAAGGCATGAAGTATACCATCGCCCTTGATACGACCATGTTCGTCACCGCCTCCATCGACGAAGTTATCGAAACACTGGTCATCGCCATTATCCTGGTGTTCATCGTCATCTACGTCTTCCTGCAGGACTGGCGTACGACCCTGATCCCGGCGGCAACCATTCCGGTCTCTCTGATCGGTACGTTCATCGTCATGGCTGGCCTTGGTTTTTCGCTGAACATGCTGACGCTGTTCGGTATTGTTCTAGCCATCGGTATCGTGGTCGATGACGCCATCGTTGTGGTGGAGAATGCCGAACGAAACATGTCGCAGTTCGGCCTGAACGCCCGCGACGCAACCATCAGAGCCATGGAGGAAGTCAGCGGCCCCATTTATGCCACCACATTCGTGCTGCTGGCCGTTTTCGTGCCCACAGCCTTTCTGGGCGGCATTACCGGCCAGATGTACAAACAGTTCGCGCTGACCATCGCGGCATCCACGGTGTTCAGCTCCATCAACGCCCTGACTCTGAGCCCGGCTCTCTGCGCCCTGGTGCTCAAGGAAGAAAACAAGTCCCATAATTTCTTTATGCGCGGCTTTAACTGGGCTTTCGAACGCGTCACCAAAGTGTACGTCTGGATCGCCGACAAATTCACACGGGGCGCCTGGTTTTCCATGCTGCTCTTCGCCGGCATCTGCGCCCTGACCTACTTCGGATTCACCAGCCTGCCCACCGGGTTTATTCCCAACGAAGACCAGGGTTACGCCATGGTCAGCATCCAGCTGCCCGACGCGGCGTCGCTGGAGCGTACGGAATCTGTTGTGGATAAGATGAATGCGGCCATGTCCAAAATTCCCGGCGTCGATTACTGGATGTCCGTTTCCGGGTACTCCATGCTCGATGGCGGTGTCAGTTCCAATGCCGCGGCCATGTGGATCGTGTTTAAAAACTGGGATGAACGCAAAAAACCTTCATTGCAAGCCGATGCCCTAATACAACAACTCAACCTGGTAGGTTATTCTTTTGACGAGGCGTCCATCGTCTCTTTCGCGCCACCGGCCATCACGGGCCTGGGAACCACCGGCGGTTTTGCATTCGAACTGGAAGACCGCGGCAATCTCGGCCTCACCGGCCTGCAAAGCGTTGCCAACGACTTCATCCAGAAATGCAACACGCAGTCCGGGCTGTCCACCGTGTTTACCACCTTCCGTGCAACCGTGCCCCAGCTCTTTTTCGATCTCGACAGAGTCAAAGCCAAGAACATGCACGTCGGGCTGGATTCCGTCTTTGGCGCGCTCCAGACCTATCTGGGACAAAAATACGTCAACGACTTCACCAAATTCGGCCGCAACTACCAGGTCAATGTCCAGGCCGATTCTGCATATCGCGCCACCGTGGATGATATCCGGCAGTTGCAGGTGCAGAACGCCAACGGAGACATGACGCCGCTGAGTTCCATGGCCACGGTGAAAAAGACCATGGGTCCGCAGATCGTGATGCGCTACAACATGTACCCGGCTGCCACCATCAACGGTTCGCCCGCCCCCGGATACAGCTCGGGTCAGGCCATGGCCATCATGGAATCTACGGCCGCCCATGAGCTTCCCGATTCCGTGGGTTTCGACTGGACAGGCATCTCCTTCCAGGAAAAAGCCACGGGCAGCGAAGCCATCCTGATTTACATCCTGGCCGTCGTATTCGTGTACCTCGTACTCTGTGCGCAGTACGAAAGCTGGACCATTTCCCTGGGCGTTATCCTGGCTGTTCCTCTGGCCCTCATCGGTACGACAGCCGGTCTGATGATCCGCGGCTTTGACGTGAACATCTACACGCAGATCGGTATTGTCCTATTAATAGGCTTGGCGTGTAAAAACGCCATCCTGATTGTCGAGTTCTGTAAGGACGCCAGGGAAAAGGAAGGTATGGGCATACGCGAAGCCGCCATGGAAGCTGCGCGCTTGCGCTTCAGACCCATTCTGATGACCTCCTTCGCCTTTATCCTGGGTGTTTTCCCGCTGGTCATCGCCTCGGGCGCGGGAGCGGAAAGCCGCCATGCCCTTGGTACGGCCGTTTTCGCCGGAATGATCACGGCCACCATGCTGGGTGTGCTGTTCGTGCCGGTGTTTTATGTGGTCATCGAATCCTTTACCGAACGCCTTTTTGGTAAAAAAAATACGGTGGAAAAAAAACCTGAAGAGGAAGGTGCTGCTTCATGAGCGTCCCCACCCAGACGCTGACCGATTTTTTCAAAATCGGTCCAGGTCCTTCCAGCTCCCACACCCTGGCGCCGATGCGCGCCGGGCGGGACTTCATAGAAAGCGTCCGCGAACTCCCTAGCCACAAGCTGGCCAAGGGAACGCAGATCGAAGTCCGACTGTTCGGATCGCTTTCCGCCACAGGGCATGCGCACAATACGCATAAGGCAGTGCTGGCCGGGCTTCTGGAATATACGCCCGAAAGTACGGATCCGGCACTGCTGCACAACCTGCTGCAAACCCGTGACGAAGAACATGTGCTCGACTTGGGCGCCATCCAGGTGCCCATCAGTGCGGATGATTTTATCTCCGACGCCCTCAAGCACCGATATCCGTTCAAGAACACGCTGGTCATCACGCTTTGGGGCAAGGAAAGCAAAAAAATATTCGAGCGCCAGTACTACTCGGTGGGCGCCGGTACGTTGCAATGGAAAGGCAATAAGACGCCGGTCCCGGCTGTACCGCCCCACCCGTTTGAGAGCTGTGAGCAGTTGCGCGCTTGCCTTGCATCCTCCGGCCTTTCCGTGCCGGACCTCATGCTGGCAAACGAACAAGCGCTTACGGGGCTAACGCCGGAACAAATTGCGCAGTTCATGGACAGCATTATAGACACCATGCAGGATGCCGTCCGTCGTGGCCTGAAAGCAAACGGAACGCTGCCCGGTCCGTATGCACTGCCGCGCAGGGCTTCGGCCTTGCTTGCAAGGGCAGAGGGAATTCCTCCGGGAGAAGGCCAGCTGTTTCTGCGTCTTTCGGCCTGTGCGGTTGCGGCGGCAGAAGAAAATGCCGCCGGCGGAAGAGGAGTCACGGCCCCCGGATTGGGCGCCGGCGGTATCCTCCCCGCAGTGCTTTTCCTGCTCGAGGAACACTTTCAGCTCGAACGGGAAGTGCTGCGTTCGGGGCTGCTTGTGGCGGCCGCTGTCGGCTTCGCGGTCAACAACAATCCGGCCATCGCGGGTGCGGAAGTGGGCTGCCAGGGAGAAATCGGCCTGGCTTCGGCCATGGCAGCGGGCCTGCTCGCCCAAACCTGGGGCTATTCTTTTGATACTATCGAACACGCCGCGGCAACCGCCCTGCGCCACCACCTGGGGCTGACCTGCGACCCTGCCGGAGGCGCTGTGCTGATCCCGTGCATCGAACGCAATGCCATGGGCGCCATCAAGGCGTATAACGCCGCGCTGATGTCCTCCGTGGCGGATCCGGACAGCCGGGCCACCCTGGACAAAGTCGTTGACGCCATGGCCCTGCATGGTCGCGACATCAGCGATAAATTCAAGGAAATTGCCAAAAGCGGCCTGACCCAGGCCCTGCCTCTCTGTTAGCGAAAAATGACCTTGCGAATCAACACCCCTGCGTACGCAGGGGTTTCTTTTTTTCAATCGAAGCGTGTTGCATAACCAACCGAATGCAATTTTCAACCACCTGATTTAAGGAACTTTTTTAAAAAAGTTTTCGGCAAAGCAAAAATATTCTTGACAACTGGATGGGCCGAGCGTAGATACTATCGTTCTGCCTCGCTGGGAGGAAAAGGTTATGCGAAGCCTGAAAAACGTGCTTGATGCACACCTTAAAAACAGCTTCGATGCTGTTCTCCCCTTTAAGCTGGTATCGCTCTGGCGCAACTGGGTACGCATTGTCGGCCCGGAAGTCGGAGAACTGGCATGGCCTCTGAAACATGCGAAAACAACCCTGATTCTGGGGTGTGAAGACGCTCTGGCCATGCAAGAGGCAAGCTATTATGTCGACTGGATTCTTCAGGAGGCCAACGCTTTTCTCGAATGCAATTGCTTCAGAAAAGTACAGTTTGAACTCCTCCGGGGACGGCGACCGCTCAATGAATGCTTCGAGCATCTGGGCATTGACCGTACGCAGAAGAAGCCCAGGCCGGCAGCCCCTCCGGGGTTGGGAACCTTGGACAAGGTGCCGACAGAGGACACGCCCGAAGGACGGGCTTATCGATCTTATGTAAAAATTTTCGGTCTTTAAAGACCATCGTGATTAGCGCGTATTTTTTTGAAGGAGGATGGGCGCATGGCTGAAGAAATTACCTTAGAAAGCCTTGAATTGAAGAAGCCGTTGGATAAAATGACCGCAAAAGAGCTGCGTGAACTTTGCATCAACAAGCTTCCCATGATCACCGGTGCATCCGGCATGACCAAAGAAGATATCCTCACCGCCATCAAAGAGGCCTTTGGCCTGGTTGACGAAGAAGGCACCAAGGTATCTCCCTACAAGGCGCAGATCTCCTCGCTGAAAAAAGAGATCAAGGCCATGCGTGCGGAAAAGACCAACCTCGAAAGCCGTAAGGACCGCGAGATCATTCGTAGAAAGATCAATAAGCTGAAAAAGCGTACGCGTCGCCTGGCTGCCGCTGTATAAAAAAAGTCAAAAATAATTAAAAAAAAAGATTGACAGCGACGCAAATTTAAGCCATAAGAATTTCTTCACTGCTGGGGTATAGCCAAAGCGGTAAGGCAGCGGGTTCTGGCCCCGTCACTGGGGGTTCGAGTCCTCCTACCCCAGCCAAAAAGAAAGATTCTGCGTCCCCATCGTCTAGCCTGGTCCAGGACACCGGCCTTTCACGCCGGCGACAGGGGTTCAAATCCCCTTGGGGACGCCAAAATGATTTCAACGGGTTATCCGGAAACGGATGACCCGTTTTTTGTTGTGTGGCATATTTTGGAGACACATCATGGGGTTTGGGGGGTGCCCCACCAAAACTCTACCAATGTCCACAGCCCACAAAATGGTCTGGCTTGGCAGGATAGCGCGGAGTTGTTGAGGATATGAAGATGGGGGGCGACGTTTACATCTCTTAAAATTGTATGATATCCAGGTAGCTAAACCTCAAAACGACGATTTTCTGACGGCCTGAATTGGAACAATGATTGATAACCAGAAGCAGTATAACAACTTGTTATACAAAGGGGTAACATGAATCCTTTTTCAAAAGAGTTCTGGTCAGTATTTGCTAGGTTTGGTTTACCGGGCTTGGCTCTTGCTGTGTTCTTCACTTTATATCAGAAATTTGATTGGGAAATCGGGATGATACCAAGCAACTGGGCAGGTCCACTCGCAGCATTGTTCTTAGTATTAACGTTCCTGATTGCCGTGTTAGCCCTTCTACGTCCTCGTTTTATTCACCCAGAAAAAAGAGATTATCCATATGATGTTAGAAAGAGTATCGCACGAAAGGTGCTTGCTGAAATAGAGAACCATCGTATTGTATATCAATGCCCTGGAATGGCAAAAGGTTGTCCGGAAGGTGCATTGACATCCGTCCAAGCCTTACGGAGAGCAATCCAGATAGAGCTGAAAACGCTGGTTGAGTTGAATGAGATGGAGCTATCAGCTATCTTAAACCGAATGAATGAAGCAGCTAGAAAGTATGCAAGTTATTCCTGTAAGGGCTGTGATCCTGATCTTGGCGAATGTGCTAATTGTACACTAAAGCACGAGGGGTGTGTCCCAGCTCTTAAAAAGTACCAAAAAGATATGAAGGGAGCAATGACTGACATGGCAAAGCTGGTTCAGATTAACATCCCAGAAACTATTTCTCAAAATTCCTTCTGGCTTGCTCAAGTATGATACAAATGAAGGAATTGAGATAAAGATCCTGTCCTTATGACATCGATTACTGTACAAAAGAAAATGCCAATATTAGAAGTAGTGAAATAGTTTCAACTTGATATGACAATCTCACGTTGAAAGGATGCACTTTGATAAATACCCATCACCCTTTAGCCCGTGAATTCGCATCCATCCTGCCCAATCCTTCGGATAGCAGGGATACTGCCAGGGTGTTCATGGAGACGCCTTCGGCTTCGGCCGCACGGGCCAGCATGGCATGCAGTCGTTTGGGGGCTCGTAAGTTGAATTTGCCCGATACGCCGCCACTGCCGGGAGTGGGGAGTTCGCGTCCGTCTTCCTGATATACGGCTATCACAGCCTCCAGTGCTTCCCTGCCATTCAGCAGGGCCTCCTCGGGCGTGTCTCCATCAGACATCACCGAACCGGGGAAATCCGGAAACACAATCAGCCATCCCCCGCCATCTTCTTCGGGCAAAGGGGAAAGTGTAAATGGATATCCATGAAATTCCATGTTTGCTACTCCTCCATGGCATCCAGCAACGCCACGAACTGTTTAGAGCATCTTAATCTTGAAAAGATCTAGATGCTCTTATGCATTTAGCTGAAACAATGGGACATTGTTTCAGATGCGAGCCTTGTTTCAAGGCGAAAATGCGCTAATATACACGGGTTTGATGGGCCTGTGAGCAGGAATGGAAAGTTCCTGACCGCCCGGAAAACTCACAATGACGTGACTCCCGCCAGGACGGCGCACAATCAAACCATAGTCCCTGGCGACACTCAATACATCATCAATCCGCCAATCTCGGGGATTGTTCTGCATTTGGGCCAGTTTCTTATCCCGCTTACTCATAACACAAATAGTACCGGATACAGGGCCAGAAGGTCAATAGGTATGTATTTTTAGGGGGGGGTCTCTGAATTTTGAAATGTTGGTTTATTTGCACCCATCCCCTCCCCTGCTATCCATAGACACAGCCAACCAGTCACGTATGTCGCCCAGCCCGTGGGAGTGCAGATATTTCGTGGTGCCATTGCCGACTTATGGCGCAGAATCTGCGGTATAAGTCGGCAACTTTGCCCCATTCGTCGTTATACAGAATGGTCGCTGTCAGGTGCCTAATGGCGTGGAAGTCGAAATAGTTAGCGATGGAGTCTTGGTGAAAAGCGGGCACCCCTCACATAAGCATTTTCTTTTTGCGAAGGGGAACAAAAAAAATCATTTACTGCCTATACGGTTCGCACTGCCATCCCGTAGTCTTACAATACTGAACCGATCTGGCCTTCAGCTATTTTAAATAAACGCCCGGTGTCAGATAGGCTTTTAGATCTTCTTCTGTGAGACCGGTGGCCACGGAATACCTGTGGCCGCCCACGGCCCCGTTACCACAGGTGTCAAGGATTTACGCCCCATCCACTATCCCTATACATTCACAACGGTACATTATATCTGCATGGGCTGATGTGACCAACAACAATACAAAACTCAAACACACCAGTACACTTTTTATTTTTTCCATTCTTATGGATTTTCGTTGTCTACACTACTTCGCCACACTGCCAGGCAATTCAATGCAGGTAAACTTCAACACATCGTATCCTGGTTAATCTTCGTCTATATGTACTGTCCCGCCTGATTCGATAATCACCGTAAATTTGCGCTGAGCCTTTGGCGAACGAACGGTATAAATTTCTTCTGCTCCATATGTGGGACAAGTTAAATCAGAAGTCTCAGAAAGACAATGATACACTTCTATTTTTTCTATTGCATTCACCACATAATCTTGAATTTTATGTTCATCTTTCCTTACTATAATAGAAGTTCTACAAGCAATTCCCATAACCAGACCCGCATATTTAACCAGATAAGGATAGCCGCTATTATAATTACGTATTTCAATTTTCCCTGCAAAAACTGGCGATGCAGTCATTACCAGAAGCAATAGCGCCAATAAAGCAATTTGTTTTATCATGAGTATTGTCCTTCTATGTTTCTGGGTTTGAGTCGGTTGCCAATGCGCTACGCAACCGAGACAGATACCGAATCCCCTAGCAGGATAAATGCCAAGCGCTAATCACTTACAATACTTATTGAAATTTACAATTAGTCATAACGCGAAGCATATTCAAACCCCTCGCTTCTGCCAACTTTGTTTGCGAATTGTTTACATGGTTGGCAAGCAAAGTGGGGCAGGCCTGTGGACACATGGAATTCAGGAACCGGTGGTGATCAATACGGAGTTGGGTTCGGTATCCACTGAATCGTATGTTAGAAAAAACTTCTCAATTTCCTCTTCTGATTCTTACTGTATCGGTTGGAGCCTGAGCACATCACCTGGTATGTCCCAAATTACTTTTCACACACCGTTCCTGAGAAGAGGGCGCGTTGAGCGTCAGGCCCGCAGCGCCCTTCCGAAAATCATGTTAATGGCCGGGACGCTTGCAGGGCGATTTCCTGCAAGCAGCTTCCTTGCCCAGCGAGCCCTGCCGCGTACGCTCAACCAAGGGCCAGCACAGTGGTCTGGCTGGGGCAGATGCAGATGCCCGGGGCGTTGGGCAGCAGGCCTATGGCGTTCTGGCCGGTGACGCTGGTCAGCCGCTGTGCCGGGATGCCCTCGTTGAAAATGGTGAAACAGCCGACTTCGTAGGCGGTTTCTCCGGAGATGTCTTCCGAAACCAGTCCCAGCATCACTCCGGCGTCGTCGCCCACGCTGACGAGGCCTTCGGACATCTGGTGCAGGGCCGGAGTGCATTCCACAAGGATATTCGTGGCCATGGGCGACGAGGTGGCGGAAAAGGACATGTCCGGATAAGGGATGGGAATGGCCAACGGGGGTGTCTTGCAGACATCGGGAAAAGCCATGTCCATGCCTTCTCCCAAGGATAACATATACATATGCGTCTCTCCTTGTATGAGATGCGCGCCCGGTCAGCCCAGGTGCACCTGTTCGCCGTCAACCTTGACCACTTCTTCGGCCATATGTACGGCGTTTTTCGAATGCATTGTCAGGGTTTCGTCCACAAGATAGCGGGCCGATCCGGCCTGAACCTCGGAATGGTCCTCGACGTAGCGAAACATATCCTTGAACCGCTGGGTCAGGCGTATGAACACGTTTTCCACGTTGCCCGCCACCACGTTCAGAGCCTGGACCTGCGCATGGAGGATATTCCCGATGAACCGCATTTTGCCCACCTTGGCTTCGCCATCCTCCGCCAGCACGTCCAGGCGGCGTCCCGCCACCATGCAGTGTTCGCCGGCGAGCAGCGCCAGGTCGTTGGCGGCGGCGATGTCCACGTCGCCCTGCGCGCAGAGCCGTACCTTGCCCGCGAAGTCCAGTTCGGTGTCCAGGCTTTCCTGGCGCTCCAGCACTGCGAGCACGAACGTACGCCCGTGCTGGTCCATGGAAAGCAGAACCTCATCGCCGGGCATGGGGCGTACCAGGCAGCTCACGCTGCGGATGGCGTCCACGTCGCCCGCATCCGTACGGACGCTGAAGCCTGTGGCGGTCTGTTCGAGAATATGGCCGTATCCGAGCACGGGCGTCGCCGTTTCTCTCAGTCTGGCAAGATTGTCCATAAATCCGACTCCTTACTTGCTCTATTGCTTTGGCTGTATTGTGGGGGGAGGCGGCGTCCAGTTGGCGGCTTCGTCGTAATCGCTGTCCGTCCCCCTGGCCGTTTCCCTGTCGGCTTTTTCCAACTCGGTGTGCTCCAAATGCGCCCGGTGCAGTTTGGTCATATGCAGCTTCGCTCTTGTCAGGTCCGCGTACGTCATATCGGCATAGGAAAGATCCGCGAAGCTGAAGTCCGTCTTGATGCATTTGGTCCCTTTGAAAAGGGCGCGGGTCATCTTGCATTGATACAGATTCGCGCCGGAAAAGTCCGCCCCCGCAAGGTCCGCTTCGCCGAAAAAGGACTGCTGCAGGTCCGCGTTGGTACAATCGGCCTGCTGCAAGCTCGTCGCCATGAACAGGCATTTATGCGCTTTGACGTTGGCCATTTTCACGCGGTGCATATTGGCCTTTGTAAAATTGGACATGCTCATGTCCGCGCCCGTGAAATCCGTGTCCCGCAGGTCGGATTCGTCACACTGGACCACGAGGAATCTGGCGCCGGCAAAGTTCTGGTTGGCCAGATGGCAGGCGCGCATCACCACTTTCTTGAAATGCGTACGGGAAAAATCCACTCCGGCCAGGTCCGCATCGAGAAACACGACCCGTTCCAGATCGGCGTTGCTGAGGTCCGCGGCCTTCAGGTTCGCATGCTGAAAAACGCATCTCCGCACCACGGCGTTGTTGAGGACGGCCCTTTCCAGGATGGCGTGCTGGAAGATCGACCAGGACAGCTCCACTCCGCTGAAGTCGGCGTTGCTGAGGTCCGCATGGTTCAGAAGGGTTTTGTTGAAAGTGGATTTTTTGAAACTTGCGCCGGCAAAGCACATGCTGCGCAGATCCACCTGGGTCAGATCAACGTTCTCCAGCCTGGCCCCGGTAAAGTCGCAATTGCGCAGCCCGGTGCGCCGGATGTTCACGCCGGTCAGGTTCGCGCCTTTGAAGGAAACCGTTTCAAAGCGTCCGCCGGTCAGGTCCGCGCCGGAAAGGTCCACGCCGGAAAGGTCGAGATCTTCCAGGGTCTCGTTGCGCGCTATGGCGTCCAGGATGTCCTGCTTGTTCATCTGATCAGATCCGTTCGATTATAGAGTTGCGAACGTTTGAGATTGGCCTTGTCGAAGTTGGTCTCGCCCACCACGCATTTGTAGAAGTCCACCGCGTACAGATTGGAAAGGCTGAGGTCGGCCTTGACCAGACGCGACTTGCGCAGGGAACCGAGAAACAGATTGATGCCCTGAAGATTGGCGTGTTCGAGGTCGCATTTGGTGATCCGCGTCTTTTGGGCCGAGATGCGGTTGAGGTCTGCAAAGGGCATGGAACAGTTCGTCAGCATGGCCCGGTCCAGGACGGAATCGTTGAACGTTGCCTGGGGAAGTTCCGAATCGCTGAAATACGCCTCCTGCAGCGATGTCTTGCAAAAATCCGCTCCGGGCAGCCTGGACCCGTGCGAAAGTCTGAATTTGTCCAGATTGCCGCCCGCGAAGCTGACCTCCTCGCCGCTCACGCTCATGAGCAGGGTCTGGCGCATGGTGGCGCCGCGAAAGTCGGCTTTGTCCAGCAAGGCGTTGCGCAGCAGCACCTTGAACATCCGGGCGTTGCGGAAAGCGGCCCGGCTGAGCGCGGCGTCGGTCAGGCAGGCAAGCTCCATGTCGGCTTCGGAAAAGACAGCTTCCGTAAACACGGCGTTGGAAGCGGCGAACAAATACATGCGCGCGCCGGTAAAATCCGCCTTGGTGCAATCCGCCTCGTTGAACACGGCCTTGTCCAACGAACTTCCCGAAAGATCGGCCTCGATGAATCTGGCCCGGTTCAAAACCGAATTTTTCAGGCCCGCGTTTTTCAGGGAGGCCTTGGTGAAATTCGCGCCCATGGCCACCGAGCGGTTCATGACCGCGTTGTCCAGGATGGTTTCACTGAAGTCGGCGTCCTGCATCAGGGCTTCGCGCAGGTCGATGCCGCTCAGGTCGAGCTTGGAAAGGTCCAGCCCCATGAGGTTGGCCCGGACCAGACTTTCGCCCCGTGCGTGGCGCCGGACCACCTCCTCGCGGGTCAAAGGGGCGAACGCGTCGCTGTCGATGCCGTGCCGCTTCAACAGGGCCTCTGCCTCGGGCGGGAGCTTGCGCATCTCGAGCTGCTGCTTTCTGGCGTCGGCCATGGCCTGCAGCTCGGCCATCTTTGACAGGGCCTGCGCTTTTACGCTCTGCAAGCGGGAGCCGACCTCGAGGCATTGAGCGGCCTGGGTTTTGAATTTTTCGTCCATGGCCGGGGTCAGCATTTTCTTGCCTTCGAGCCGCAGGCGCTCCTGCTCAATCTTCCGGGCCAGCTCCCCGGCCAGCTCCTCGGGCTCCGGCACGGGCGTTGCCGCTGCTTTGGCCAGAGAGGCTTCAGAGTCCAGATCCAGGCCTTTGGCGGCAAAACTCTTCTGCACCGTGGCCAGGGTTTCCGTACTGCTCTCGCGCATCCCGGCAAAGTGGGCCTCCTGGGCCGCCTTGAATTCTCCCATGGTCTCCCGGACAAGCGCGCCGATGTCCAGATCCGGAAACGGCAGGGGCTTGATACGGTGCTTTGAAGGAGGCTTGCCCGGCTCGGGCAACTCGTCTTCCAGATTGTGCGCTCCGGCCTGCTCCGGCGGCAGCAGGTCCAGCACCAGCTTGCGCAGATCGTGGCCCTGAAGACGCGCGTCAAAGACCGTCTCGCCTTCGGGCAGGGCAAGCAATGTCGCGTTGCCAAAGGCTTTTTGCCAGTCTTTGAAAGGGCTGTGGTCTTTCCGGGCTCCGCAGGGCAGGACCACCACCAGCAGCGACGCGGCCTTGACGGCGTCCGAAGCCTCCGGAGGCGGCGTTTCTCCGGGGGACGACAGGCAAAGAACGCCGCAAAAATCGCCCAGCTCCTGTTCGGCGTAAAGGGTTTGCAATTCGTCCGCCAGCACCACCACCGGCCCGCCTGGGATGGCCGCTTCCAGAAACAGCGGCGTCGTGTCCGAGCCTTTGACCGCCTTGTCCGCTGCATTGGCGGTCAGCATGGGGCGGGTGACGTTATCGCCCTCTTCCCCTGCCGGGCGTATCAGGATGCGGTTGAGCAGCGGACCGTCGAAACGCGGCAGGACCAGCCCCGCGGGTAGGGCCAGTTTCTCTTCCGGGGGCTTGGCTTCCAGCCCCCAGTCCGGCGGCCTTTGTTCGAGCGCGTCCGGGTTCCAGCCCAGCCAGGCCTTTTCCATGGTTTCCCGTTGGAGTCCCATCTGTCCGAGCAGCTCCAGCACAGGCGGCATTTTCTCCAGATTTTTACGCCACTGGACGACCTGCGGAAACCCCTGCGTATGCCATGGGTGCTCCTTTTCCTCGGATAACTGCAGGCAGTCCGGATCAATTCCGTATTTTTCCAGCATCCGGGGCGTGTAGTTGTCCTTGAAAATCTGCGTCTGCTGCTTCAGAGTCTCCTCTTTTTTCTGCGAGAGCCTGTTTTTGGCCTTGTGGATTTTTTTGGCCGTGTCGCCCAGCCGCCCGCTCGCGCCCTTCACCTTGTCGCGCAGTTTATCGAACACGGTCAGGTCGATGCCGACCAGGTGCCCCCATCGGGCATGCATTTCGCCGGCCATGCTCTCCAAGGCGTCCACCCGCTTCAACTGGCCGGCGGTCAGCGTACGGACCTGTTCCTCCATTTCCAGAGGCGTACGCTTAAAAACCGGGGTTTTGCCCAGGATGGACTGTTTGATCTGCTTGAGTTCCTTGGGCAGTTTGCGCAGGGTCAGGCGCGCCTTGGCGATCTCCCGGTTGGCCTCCTCAAAAGGCGCCATGTCCAGAGGCACGGACCTGTCCAGCCGTTTGCGCAATGCCTCAAAATAGAATTCCTTGGGCTTGGGCGCGTCTTTGAGGTGTTCGGTGACAACAAACACCCGGACCACGTCGCGCAATTCGTCGTCCGCGGATTCCATACTCCCCCGGAAGAGCACCATCCCGCGCAACACCGAAGGAAGCAGCCAGACCGTGTCGCACTTGGTCTCGACCTCCACGAACTCCTCTTCGAAACGGGTGTCTTTGGCAAAGGGCTTATAGTCTTTACGGATGGTGAAAAATATCCGGATACGCACCCCGGGCAGCGACGACTCAATCCGCTGGATGTCCGGGTGCATGTTCAGGATCTCGATGGCTTCGTCGCCCTTGAAAAAAGCTCTGGTCTGCTGGTCCTCGAACGCGGTGTTGAAAAAGGACGGATTCATGTCGGCCGGGAAATAGGGCCAGCGCTCTCTCAGCCACTTCTCGTCATAGACGCCGGTCTTTTTGGCGCGCTGGGGCCAGGTCTGGTCCACAACGCCGAAGCCCGCCGGATGGGGACGGTCTTCTTGCGAACCGATCAACTGCCCGGGATACTCAATGTTGGGCAACCTGACGTATTCGCCCCCTTTGGCGTCGACTTCCGGGTGCAGCCCGCGTCCCAGCGGATTGGAGGGGAACCCTTCTCCGCCGAATGCCCGCTCCCAGACGAGCGGCATTTCAGCAAAGGGCTCCGGATTTGATATCTGTCTGTTGTGCAGCCAATAACGTTCGCCGAACACATACAGGGATTTGCTCGTATTGCCGACCCGTACCTTTACGTCCGAGGCCGCCCTTGTTTCGCCGCGCGGGGCGAAGCAACTGCCCGTGACGAGAAATTCGCCAGCGGGCTTGGGCAACCCCTGGTCCAGCGTGGACAGGGGTTGCAACAGATCGGGCACGGTTTTCCAGAGCTGCTGTTCGGAAAGCAGGGTTCCGGGTGCGGTAAGGTCATAAAAAAGCGTCACCGTCGCCGTGATATGGGATTTGCCCGCGAACCCGAAAGGCCGTACGGCCAGGGAGTGTTCTTTTTCTTTGTATATCTTCATGGGCCTATACCAGTATGACCTGATCGCTCAGAATGGTTTTTTCCGAATTGAGGTCTATGGAACTCATCTCCAGTTTCGTTATATTCTTCTGGATGGATTCCTTTTTTGCCGTCAGCAGGATCTCTTCCCTTTTGAGCCCATCGTACTTTTCCGTCAAAACTTCATGTTTGCCCGACACCTGCATCTGCTCGTCCAGCAGCGCCCGACTTTCGGCTTCCAGCTCCGTATTCGCCCCTTTCAGCCGCTCAATATTCAATCCGATGGCAGACTTTGTGTACCCGATGGACGTCTTTTGCTCATTCAGGGAAATCTTCTTGTTGGCTATTGCCGCGTGCCGCTGCTTGATCTTTTCAACTGCGGCATGCATTTCAGTCACCTTTTCATGCAGTTCCATCTGTATCTCGCCGAGACTTTCATTCTCCTCGCACAGAAACTCCTTGACGCCGCACAATTTGCGCAGTTTGCGGGTCCACAGGGTATGCACCGGCGAATAGCTCAGGCTGATCGGATCAGTCCAGGCGAAGTTGAAAGAGACATCAGTCTCCGTGGAAATTCCGCCCACGGTATGCGTGTAGACACCGCCCACGTACATTGCGTTCTCGCCCAGGATGGTCTCGCTGGACCAGCCACAGTACACGGAAAAGCCGTCCTTGGTATGCAGATAAAAACCGGGCGAGTCCTCGGCTTTGCTCCAGTTGGGGTTGTCGGCAAGGCCGGAAGGCGGATCATTGGGCGCCCCGATGCGCAAAAATGTGTTGGAACTGGGAGTCTGCATCAGGATGCGCCTGCTCCCGGCCATGTCTTCCATGTGAATGGTGTTCTGACCGCTGGTGGTCAGCTTGGCCATTGTCCGGGTTTCGGCGGTGATGAGGCTGGGCTGCTCCGGGTTGGACATGGCGTAGGCGATGGTAGGCCGGTCCGGATCGCCGTTGATGAAGGTCAAGACCACTTCTGTGCCCTTGTGCAGGGGAAAATGCATGCCGTGGTCCTTGCCTCCGTAAGGCTGCAGCATACGCACCCATGCCGACGCATGGCCGGGCTCATGTCCGGCCAGGTCGAAAGGCAGAATCACCCTGTAGCGCCCGTGTTCATCCAGGTGGGCGTACTGGTCCGAGCCCTCCGCGTCGATGTGGGCGGGCAGCGCGCCCCCGATACGCGGCCAGGGGGTCTTCCGTTCGGCCCGGAATTGCCGTTCTGCGGGTATGGCCCAAAAACTGTTGCGGTAATAGGCGCTCTGCTGCGTATCCGCCGAAGCGGAGCTTTCCGGGAGCTTCCCCTCATGCTGCACCGACGTGGCAAGGAACTCGCCGTTGCATTCGTCGCGGAAGTGCCCCTCCATCCGAAACAGATAGCCGGACCGTATCAGTGGAGAGACGCCGTCTCCGTGGAACTGGGTTTTCCGGCAGCCGTATTCCTGGCTCCGAACCGTGGCAAGGCGCTGGGCCTCCTCGACGTCCTGGCAGTGCGGACCGTATTCGTACAGTTCGCCCTGGTTCCCCTGCTCCACTGCCGCACGGCCCTCGATGGGGACACGGGGAGTGAGGTAGTGGTAATCCTTGACGACTACCTTCTCCGGCTGGCGCAATTGGTGACAGGCGAACCGGGTGAGCACCTCGAGTTCGTACGGAGAACGCAATCCGGACTGGGGCGCGTAGCGCAGGAGATTGTCCTCCCGCATGGCCGCATGCGCCATGTAATTGTCCGTGATCACACATTTTTCGCCATGTTCCTTCTGCTCAAAAAAATAGTACAGCCCTTCGCGCTCCAGCCAGCGCGAAAAAAAGTCGAAGTGAGATTCCTTGTATTGGGCCGTGAATTCGCGGGGCTTATACGCGTTTTCCAGGCGGAAGGTGAAATCCTGTTCCGGAAGCAGGCCTCCCTGCTGCAGCACGTCGGACAGAAAAGCGTCGCAGGACTGGTCCAGAAAGACCTGGCTGTCGCGCATCCGGGTAAGCCACCAGAGCCTCGGACGCAATACCGCGCGGTAGGCCGTCTTGTCCCGCCGGCGTTCCCCAAGCTCGAAGACTTCCAGCATTCCGTGGAAAGGCAGGTCCCCTTGCGGGTGCGTCAGGACAAGCCTGGCCGGCGCGTTCGCCAGGGCCTGCGTATCCAGGCCGGCGTTTTTCGATGTCAGCTGAATCTCGAAGCGGTAGAGCTGCGAAAGCCCTTCCGTGCCCGTGAAGGCGCTTACGGCAAAGGTGTCCTCGGGCAGCCCCCGGGAAATGAAACGAAACGCGGACTGGTTCGACTGCTTCATGACATTATCCGTTATCGGGCCAATGGTTGTCGCTTTTCAGGAAAGGCGCTCGCCCCCCTGCCCTCAAACTATCCCCCAAACTATCCCTCAGATTTGCCATCAGACTTGCGTGACCATTCCGGACACCACAACGACATCCGTGGCCACCTGCTCGCTGCGATCGCAGAGCTGCATCTGCTGGTCCGCAAGGACCGTGATGGATTCGGCCAGGGTGTTCACCTTCTGGGCCAGATGGTTCGTTTTCCCGCACAGTCTGGTGTTGGAGCGCGCCACCTTGAGATTCTTTTCGCGCATCTGCGTATTATCGCCGATCATCTCATTCTTCTTTTCGATCAGCTCCTTCTCCTCTTTTACCAAACTGGTGCAGTCCGTGGAGAGGGTCTTGATATCGTCCTTCAGCTCCTGCTTTTCCCGAACCAGCTCCGTACGCTCTCCCTCCAGCCGAAGGGCTTCCTCGGCGCACTGGGTGGCTTCCTCACGCAGATGGGTAAGCTGATTCATCAGCTGTGTCGCCTGCACGTTAATTTCCTCCTCTTCTTTCGTGATGCTGTTTTTGAACACTTTCAAATGGTTCTTGATGGGAGCGACCTCGACATTAAGTGTCGCGCAGACTCCCACGGCGATCCCGATGTTGATGTCGGAACGCCCGCCCACGACCAGCGAGAGGCACACACCAAAAAAGTCCGAGACGCTGGAACCGATGGTCACTGTGCTGGACTCGCCGGCGAGAAGAGTGAACCCTCCGTTGGCAGAAGAAAAGGTGAACCCGACCTCGGCTTCCGGCTCGTAGGGGTCTTCGGTGTCATTGGTATTGTTGGTATTGTTGGTATTGCCGGGATCAGGCACCGTATCGGTCGTGCCCCCGGACGGGGGGTCATTGGGAGCGCCCAGCCGCAGAAAGGTATTGCTTTCGAGGCTGTGCAGCAGAATGCGCTCCTTGCCCTTTTTGTCCTCGATGTGGATTTTATTCTGCCCGCCGGTGGTCAGCATGCTCATGGAGGCGTTGGCCGCGGTCACCTGGCTGGGGTGGGCGGGGTTGGGCAGGGCCGCGGCGATGAACGGCCTGTCCGGATCACCGTCCACGAACATGAGAGCCACTTCCGTGCCCTTGTGCAACGGCATGTGCAGGCCGTGATTGGTTCCGGCGTAATGCTGCCCCATACGCAGCCAGGACGAGGCATGGCCGTCCTTGCGCCCGGAAAGATCAAAAGGCAGAACAACCTTGTAGCGTCCCTGATCGTCCACTTCGGCGTACTCGCCCTCTCCCTGGGCATCGATACGCGCGTGCACCGTACCGGTCATACGGGGCCTGGGCCAGATGCGCGGCGGGCGGTATTGGGTCGTTGCCGGGATGGCTTCGAAATTGTTGCGGTAAAAAAGCCCCTCGGAGGCGCGTTCCTTGTCCATGCCCGCTACGAGATAGGCCTGCTGGCTGCCCTGGTGGCTGATCTGCGTGACCAGGTATTCCTGATTGAAATCCTCGCGAAAATGGTTGGACAGAGAAAAGGTGTAGCCCGGTCGCAGGTAGGGAACCCCGCCCGTGCCGTAAAAGGTCCGCCTGCCGCACAGCAGCTCCTGGGAGCGCACCTTGGCCAGGCGCTCGCCCTGGCTCACGCTTTGAAAATGGTCGCCGAATTCGTTCACAAAACCGCGGCCGTCAGGAGCTACAGCGGCCTCGGCCAGCATATTTACCCGGGGTATCCGGTAATTCCAGTCCTTGAGCCGAACCCGCGCGGGCATGGGCGTTTCCCGCAGCAGAAAACTGTGCAGAACTTCCTCGATGGGCTCGTTCATTCCGGCGGAAGGAGCGTAGCGCAATTTCTCGGCATGGGGCGCGGGAACGTGGGCCTGCAGGTCGTCGGTGATCACGGCCCGGTTCGCGGTTTCCAGTGGTTCGAAAAACAGGTACAGCCCCTCCTCCGCCATCTTGCGGGCAATGAACAGCGAGTCGGATTCGTTGTACTGGCAGACGAATTCCCTTTTGGGATAGGTCTGCGTCAGCCGGAAATCGAAATCCGTCCCTTCCTGGAATCCGTTGTCCTTGAGGATCGAGGTCAGATACTCCCGGATGTCCTGGTCCAGAAATACGCGGCAGTTCTCGGTCTGGTTCATGATCATGGAGCGCGGCTGCAGTACGGCCCGGTAGGCCTCGTGGGTTGCGTAGCGCCGCACATGCTCGAAAGAGACGAGCATGCCGAAGAACACGGACGGGGCCTTTTTCCCGTGAATGGTGAACGCCGCCTGCTTACGCAGCAACTGATGGGCGGGCATGTCCTGAATGTGTGAAAGCAGGGTGATCTCGAAGCGGAACTGACGGGAAAGCATCTCCGTGCCGTTGAAATCCACCACGTGAAAGGTGTCTTTGGGCAGGGAGTAGGACAAAAACGAAAACAAAGGCTCGTAACGCATACGGGCTCCGGCGCAGAATCGCCTTAAAGTTTCATGTTGGTTGCCGCCGTAACCGTCTTCTCGGAAGCCATTTGCATTTTGCTCGTGGCGAGCTCCATCCGTTCCTGGCATTCCTGGGACCTCTTTTCAGCCAACTGCACCGTTTCACCATCCAGTGCGCATTCGCTCTCGGCCATTTCCGTCTTCTTCTGCTCCATCTTCAGAGAGATGCCGCTCATTTGCATGTCTTCCTTGTGCACCCGAAGCTTCTGGTCGGCTAATCTGGTCTCTTCGCCCCCCAGAAAGCATTCTTCCATGGTGATCCGGTCCTGCTTCTCGGCCACGGAGGTATCCATAGTGATCGACTTGAGTTCCTGATCCGCCGCTTTGTATTGATCGTCTACGGCTTCCAGTTTCTCAGTTGCAAAGGTGCTCGTTTCCTTTGACAGCTCTTTGAGGCTTTCTTCCGTAATGGCGAAATTGTTGGCGACGATTTTCAGTTCGTTCTGATTGTACAGCTTTTTTTCCCCGAGTTTGAATTCGAATTCACCGGCCAGGGCCAGATTGACCGCGCCCCCCAGAACGGCGTTCAGATTGCCCCTGAATGTCCCCCATTGCTCCCAGCCCAGGGTGACTTCGTTCAGGTTCCCAATGACTGTCTCGTTGGCCGCGCCCGCATAGATGTTGAACATATCCGGTGTGCAGAAACGTATTCCGTCCAGCTCGTCGGTCTCTTCGGTTTTGTCGCAGTCGGACGGGTCGTTGGGAACGCCCAGGCGCATGAAGGCGTCCGCCTTGGTCACGTGAAAAAGGAGCCGTTTCTCGTCTTCCTTGTCCTCGATGTGGATTTTGTTTCCACCCGCGGTGGTGATCATGCTTTTGCTCGGATTTTCGCTGGTCACCAGGCTGGGTTGCAGGGGGTTGGGCACGGCGCCCGCGATCAGGGGCAGGTCCGGGTCGCCGTCCTGAAAGGCCAGCAAGACTTCCGTGCCTCTGTGCAAAGGAAAATGCATGCCGAAGTCGCCGCCGATGTAGGATTCCGCCTTGCGCAGCCAGCAGGAATTGTGGCCGTTGGGCCTGCTGCTGCGGTCGAAAGGCAGCACGACCTTATAGCGTCCGTGGTCGTCCAGTTCGGCGTAGGCCGCGTCCCCGAGTCCGTCCACGTGCGCCTGCAGCATTCCGTGCATCCGCGGCCAGGGGACGGTCCGCACCGGGCGGAACTGGTCTGCGTGGGAGATGGCCTCGAAGCTGTTGCGGTAGAAAAAATCATCGTTTTTCAACTGTTGCAGGCCGAGGTAGGCGAGCACCCTGTTTTGCTGGCTTCCCTGGTGGTTTGCGTTAACGCAGAGGTAGTTTCTGTTTTCCTTGTCCTTGTAATATTCGGCGACTTCGAAAGTGTAGCCTGGCTGCATGAACGGCGTCATGCACTGGCCGAAATGTCTGAAGCTTTCGCTGCGCAAGGCCTGGGCTCTGGTGCGCGCGCGCTCCACAGCCGCATCATGGTTTTGGATATTCCCCGCGTAATGGAAAACATCGCCCGCACCCGCATCGCTCACTTCCTCCTCGGCCAGTATGGGCAGGTCCGGCTTCAGATAATTGTAATCCTTGTAGCGGACGGTCTTTGGATGGGATTTCCATTGCGCGTGAAACTGTTTGATATGATGCCGCTCCTGGATAAAATCCAATCCCGAGACCGGGTCGTAGCGTAGTGCGTCGCCATGGCGCATGGGGGCGTGCGCTATTTTGTTGTCCGTGATGACCATGCGTCCGTTACGCTCCTGGTCGAAGAAAAAATACAGCCCCTTGCGCTGCATCCAGCGCAGAAGGAAGTCCCAATGGGATTCGTTGTACTGGCAGATATGGTTGCAGGTCTCGTATTTTCTGGTCAGCTTCAGGTCGTAATGCCGTCCTTCCTGCAAATGGTACTGCCCGAATACCGTCATGAAGATCTGCGGCAGGGTCTGGTCCACAAAGACCTGAGAACAGAGGGTCTGGGTAAGTATCCAGGGCACGGGCACGAGCCGCGTCGTGTACATGGCGAAATGCTTGAGCTGCTGGGTCACGCTGAAAGAGGAAAGAATTCCGTGAAACCGGGCCGTCTCTTCGCCCGTTCCAATGCTCAGAACGGACGGACTGTCCAGCATGGCTTCCAGGTCCAGCTGCGTATCCGCGGAAAGCAGTGTGATGTCAAAGGAATACAAAGCCCCAAGACTTTCGCGCCCTTCGAACCGAAGGACTTCAAAAGTGCCGTCCGCAACGGCCTGGGACTTGAACTCAAAATAATGGCGGGGTGCTGCTGCAGTTCCCATGCTCCCTCCGGAATACAGTCGAATGGAACCTTATGGAAATATCCCTACTTTTAAATTGAGTAGCTGTTTTTTTAGACCTGTTCAAGAGGTTTATTAAGTATCAACCGATTGTAACAAAGGTCTCGGGAAATTCGGACTAGCTGAGGGCCTTTTTAAGATAGCCTTGGACTCCTGGCAAAAAACTTCACATAAACAGAATCAGTTATCTCTAATCATCTGGTTACAATCTGCTCTTTCCTGCACTGTCCAACTTGATAAACGGTGTATAATTTTTCCCATTTTTTTCACTACTTAAAGTCTTATGCGTTGAAAAAAATCTTTTTGGCAACAATTTAATAGCGTATTACCTGTAATAAAGCCCCTGAATCGATCGACAACCTGTTCAGAACCTATCCGGTTGAGTGCTCTGCCGCTGAAGTACGCTAGAGCGCATTGCTGCGACCGCCAGAGCGTTTATGTACTCTCAGCCTCGTCCCTACATTTCCCGTCATACTTGATGACGCTGTCCACAAAGTGGCCATACAATCTCCTGCAAACCGCCCCGCCGTGCCCCGCATGCCTGCACGCGACGCCGAGCTGGACTGAGATGTCGCGCAGCGCGGACGCATATAAGCTTTGCTTCGCCCATGATCTACACTTGTCGCCGGAGAGCTTGGCGAGGACACAATTTTTACATTCCGCTATGCTGAATGCCGCACCGGACGTACAGGAAGTGCAACCGCCAAGGTCAACGTCTGCCCGGCAGGGTGTAACAAAAAGCAGGACGAAACAAACGCCAGGTACGTATCTTTTGAGCATGTACCTCGCCTTGTGGCTTGCCTTCCCTAACTGCCCCTTTCATATCCGGGCGGCAGAGCCGGAAATAAAGGGACCGGCCCATACACCGGAGCGTTTTGATAGGAAATTCGATTCTTTTCAGCTCGACAGATATCAGCGCGTTGGTTACACAAGAATCATCAGGAGAATTACGTATGCTCAAAAACAAATGGATGCGACTCGGTCTGCTGCTGCTTATTTTTTGCACGTTTGATGGCTGGAATAACGCGTCGGCGGCGGACTCCTTCACGTTCCCGGGGGAGTTTGAGGCCATTGAATCTGTGTGGCTGGCTTACCCTTGTTATGACAACTTGGCCGGACGGCCGATATCCACGGTTCAGGGGGCCATGATCAAGGCGCTGGCGCCCAATCATTTTATTGATCTGCTCGTTCAGGATGCGGCCGACCGTGTAAAAGCGGAACAATGGGTCGCGTCGCTCGACATACCCGAGGGAAAAGTCCGTTACCATACCATCCCGCATACCGATGTCTGGGTTCGGGATATGGGCCCCATTTTTCTTTCCAACAGGAAAGGGGCGCTGAAAATAGCTGATTTCGGGTTTAGCGAATGGAGTTACAGCAAGCCCACCGACCCGGACGCCATGGAGGACGAACGCGTGGACCGTCTGGTTGCGCGCGATCTGGACTTGCCCATCGTACGTTCTTCTTTGATCAGCGAAGGCGGCGATCGCGAGTCCAACGGACGTGGCACACTGCTCACCACAGAGGCGGTCGAACTGCAGCGCAATCCAGGCATGACAAAGGAACAAATCACGGACGAGTTAAAGCGCGTATGCAATGTTCAGCATGTCATCTGGCTGAAGCAGGGGTTGGCTGATGACGATCTGACGTATAACGGACCGCTGGCCAACGGCAAGCTGCCGGTGATGACCACCGGCGGCCATATTGACGAGTACGCCCGTTTCGCCGACCCGCACACCATTCTGCTTGCCGCGGTTTCGGAGGACGAACGCGACGAAGATCCGGTTGACGCCATCACCTACGAACGTATGGAAACCAACTACAAGATTCTCAGCCAGGCAGTGGACCAGGATGGGAAACCATTTACGATCGTACGGGTCCCCATCGCGGAACCTGTCGAAGTAACCGTGACCGAAAAAGATCCGATTTACCAGAAACTGGCTGAGCTGGAGTACGCAAACGGCTATACCTTCAAAAGAGGCGAACCCGTAACCATCGTCCTGGCTGCCAGTTACATGAATTTTCTGATTGCCAATGACGTGGTCCTGGTCCCGGCCTACTGGAAGGAGGGGCGTAGCGAACGTATGAAAGAAAAAGATGCGCGCGTGCAGCAGATTTTTGAAAAGGCATTTCCCAACCGCACCATAGTCCGGATTAATCCAGAAAATGTAAATGCCGGTGGCGGCGGAATGCATTGCATTTCGCAGCAGATGCCGAAAAGCCGTTAATCCCAAGCAGCGTTGCGGTTGCTGGATTCTGGAAAAAACCGGCAGGGATTGCGGTTGGTCCACGTGAACCATCTGAAGCTATTGCCTCTGCTTATACCCGGGGCAACACGGCAATCTTTTCTTTTTCTGGAATTGTAAAGGAATGCATCTGCTATCCTCATTAGTTTGAGGATAAAACTTTCACAGCATCAAGATACATCGCCGGGCGAGCGACACACGCGTGTTTTCTGCTACGAGCTTTGTAACAGTATAACATACTTAATTTATTGAAATAGCTCGGCCTCTTTCACGCCGGTGATTGGGCTTCAAATCCCCTTGGGGACGCCAAATGAAATCAACGGGTTGTCCGGAAACGGGTGGCCCGTTTTTTTGTTGTGACACATTTTGGAGGCACATGGTGGGGGGAGCCATTGTTCCCCCTTGCTTCCCTCCACCTTCTTACAGTATGATTTAGTCATACTCAGGAGGAATTATGCCTACCGTTGAAAAGATCACCATTGCCCTGACGCCGGAACTTTCAGCCCTTGTCAAGGAATCAGTTGCACAAGGAGACTATGCTTCCATCAGCGAAGTTATTCGTGACGCTTTACGCGACTGGAAGCACAAACGGGCGATTCAAGAGCAGGAGATTGAAGAGTTGCGCCGACTCTGGGATGCGGGAGTAAAAAGCGGGCCTGGGCGCTTCAGCAACATGGACGAACTTATCAAGGAAGCGCAAAGCCGTTTTGATGCCGGACCTGGGGAACGCTGACACGCATGTCCCGATTCACAGTACTGCGCGAAGCTGAAAATGACCTGATCGAGATTTGGTTGTTTATCGCCGCGGACAATCAGGAGGCGGCAACACGCGTTCTTCATTCACTCAATGAAAAATTTCTACTGCTTGCGAAGAATGGCAAGCTTGGCCCGGCACGACCTGATATTGCGCCGGATTTGCGATACTTCGTGGAAGGCAACTATCTCATACTGTACCGGGAATCTGCTGAAGGTATTGAAGTTGTTCGGGTAGTTCATGGAGCGCGTAACTTGAAGAACCTCTTTTCTGCCGACCACTGAAAGAACTTTTAACGCTTAGACGAATCCGCATCCAGCCTGCCCAAGCCTTCGGACAACAGAGATACTGCCAGGGTGTTCATGGAGACGCCTTCGGCTTCGGCCGCACGGGCCAGCATGGCATGCAGCCGTTTGGGGCTCGTAAGTTGAACTTGCCCGATACGCCGCTCTGTAGTTACAAAAAGTTATCATGGAATGTTCAGAATACGGCAAACTTGCTCCGGCGATCTTTTTCGGCTTCACTCAATTATAGCTTTGTAAAAGCAAGTCGATAACCGGGTTCATTTTGCTTTCCGTCCCTTCCCATTTGGTCAAGCACAAACCGCCTTTTGCCGCGAGATGATATTCGGCGAAGCCTACCAATCTTCCTTCCCTGTCATACAAGGTCAACTCGGCATGCGAAAGGTATGGCACAACATCCCACGAGCGTAGTGCCGTATAGTGCAGAATATAATCACAAGCGGGCTTCCCCCCATCGTATTTGGGGCTGTAAACCTCAGTATCAATACCATGACGGTTAAACCCCTTACACAGAACGGAAAGAAAATCGCTTACCTGCACTGCCGGGTTCTTTTCAATACAGATATGCGTTATTTTCAAAGCAGGATTGACCGTCTTGACATTTATCTGCGTACACCCCCCAATCATAAGCAAAAAAAGAACAAAACTGAGAAGACAAGCACAGGAATTCCTCATGATGCGAGAACCTCTCTAAAATACTCTGCAATTAATAAATTGATCTCTAATTCAGTGACTTCAACCGCTGCGCCGCACATACATTATAATCATCAATATTCATTACTGGTTATATTATTTACAAGCTGCAAACACAATACAAATTTCCAGATCCACCCAAATATACTATGCATTTTTTAATGAATCTATACCTGTTTTCAATTTACGCAAGCCAGCCCCATCCCCTCTCCTGCTATCCATGGCGTCAGCCAGGCCGTCACGCAGAGAGCCCCGAGCAGCAAGCTGATTGAAGGCCCTGACAATGAATTGCTCTCCGACCCCGAACATTCGGGAAGAGCGGGCCATTTTGTGCCGTTTTTTCAATTTCTTAAAATCATACCAGGGGACCAGGGATAGCGTTTGGAAAAGAAGAGTGCTATGGCAGATTCACGTTCAAAATCTCCCTAAATGCAATGGGTTGGGCAAAATTCCATTAGCGTCTTTCATGGGGATTCTGGACGTGTTCAGCTTTTAGCCGGACAACATTCATCTTGGATCGCTAATGGTAACTCCGATGACGTTCAATACATCAAAAATCAGCCAATGGGCCGCGCTGGTCCTCACGTCTTTTGTTCTGGCCGCGGCTCTGCACTTCGCTTCCGTTCCCGCCGCTCCCATGCTTGGTTCCATGCTGGCCGCGGTGATCTTCGCCCTTAGGGGGGTGCGGCTGTCCGTTCCCAGAGTATTTTTTTTGACGGCACAGGCCTTTTTGGGCTGCATGGTGGCCATGACCGTCAATCCGGCCACGCTGGCCGCCATTGCCCGAAGTTGGCCCTTGATGCTGCTGGTGGTCGCCATGGTGATCGTTTCCGGGGCATTGACGGCGTTCGGCCTGATGCGTTTCGGCTCCCTGCCGGGAACTACCGCGGCTTGGGGCATTTCTCCGGGCGGGGCCATGGCCATGACGGCCATGGCGGATTCCTTTGGCGCGGATATCCGCATGGTCGCGTTCATGCAGTATCTGCGGGTATTCGTCGTGGTGCTCACGGCTTCGGTCGTTTCGCGTGTTTTACTCGGCGGGTCGGTTGCTGTTGGCGGGGGCGCCCTGACCGCGGGCGCCGGCGCGCCCCTTTGGCCGGTTCTGCAGACCATGGCCCTGGCGGCTGCGAGCGTCCTCCTTGGCTGTCTGGTTCGTTTTCCCGGCGCGCCTCTGCTTATTCCCATGGTTCTCGGGTCCGCGCTTAACACCATGGGGCTAATGACCATCAACCTGCCGTCCTGGCTGCTCTATGGCGTATACGCCTTTCTCGGGTGGTACATAGGGCTGCGCTTTACTTCCGAAACCGTACGCTATGCCTTGAGAACCGTGCCCCAGCTCTTGCTCGCCACCGCCGTGCTTATGACGCTGTGCTGTGGCGCGGCCTGGATACTGACCTCCTTTGCCGGGGTGGACGTCCTGACCGCCTATCTGGCCACAAGTCCGGGAGGATTGGATTCGGTGGCGGTCATAGCCATGGGCAGCGGCTGCGATGTTCCCTTTGTCCTGTCCTTCCAGACCTTGCGCCTGTTCGCCGTGATCCTTGCCGGGCCGCTCGTGGCTAAATTGATTTGTCGCATAGGCGGGAAGAGCCCGGAGGAAGCGGGAAAGTCTGCGATGAAAAGCCCCGGACAAGACTAACGCGATTTTTTAAAAGCGCAGGCGATTCCAGCCGACGCAGGAGGCAATATGCATTTTATAAAGACCGCCGGCATTCGAACCGGGAGCCGCGAATAAAATCGCTTCAAACCCAACTGCATGTTCCTGCGGATCGCCGCTTTTTGGAGATAATCCAGGGGCATGTTCGTGAACTGTCCAGAATCGCGGGATTTAGCGCCAGGGATGTCCTGGCTCTGTAACTCGCCACTGAAGAATTTTTTGTATACATCTGCAGCCATGCCTATCCCGACGGGACCCCCGGCGACGTTTATTTGGACTGCGAAATCCAGGCGCTGGCATTTCACCTGGTCTTTCGCGACGAGGGACTGCCTTTCGACCCGGGGCTGATCAAAGGCTCCGCCTCGACGGACGCCAGCGGCGATCCTTCTCCGGGAAGCCTGGGTCTGACGCTCATCCGCCATGCCGTGGACGAAGCGCAGTGGGTCAATTGCGGCCGGCAGGGCATCGAGTAAAGAATATATATTTATCTATTGACATATACCAAAATTTATATACTCAATAAATAATTTTTAAAGAAGTTGGCATATCAAATACAACTTACTATTCATTTTTAGTAATCCATTGTTTTTAAGAAACCGAAAAGTATGTCAAAGTTGTAATTTTACTTTGCGATTTCTTGTAGAATTATCCTTACATACCAATATCACGGAAGAATAACTAAAGAACTCGCCATGGGGAGAGAATACTCAAAAAGGATGGCGCTCTGAAATAAGTTGACGGGGAAAAAATGATAGGCTTATTGTCATTGTCCTTAAACAATAAATGCCCGAAAGGCGACCTGACTAACTTTTTTCCGTGTCTCCTCAGCGTTGCCGGCTACCGGGGGAGTTATACCTCTGATCGGCACATTGCAACGAAATTAACCTTTTTTCCTTCTACAAACCAATAGTATGCAACTCATTACTTCCTATCGGCTTTTTTCCACACTCCGGATGCGGATGTTCCTCGGACAGATCCGCCGCCAGTTCCTCATTTTCTTCATGCAGGGCTACATCAAAAAGCAGCTGCAGCGCAGGCACGGCGCCTGCCGCCAATGCGCCACATGCTGCTCCTTTACCTGTAAATGCCCAATGCTGATCGACCAGAGCAACTGCCGCAATTACGAGGGGTACCGTCCGCGCGTCTGTTCGCTCTTTCCGATAACCAAGGCCGACATCAACGACGTCAAGGCCTGCGGGGGCAACTGTGGATTCTGGTTCGAATAAGTAAGTGGCTTTCAGTTTTTTCTAGAAAATTTTCCACAAGGGGAATCATCCCTTTATACGTATCTCCCGGAGGACCTTTTTTCGGGCAGGCACACGTGGAAATACATCGCTGCGCGCGCGGCACAAACATATCCTCTGTCATGTGCCTCCATCTGCTTAACCTGCCTGAATCATAGAAATAAGTTTACTTCTTTCACACCGACGAAAGGGATTTAACTCCCCTTGGCGACACCAAATGAAATCAACGGGTGATCCGGAAACGGATGACCCGTTTTTTTATTCACCCCCTTTCTACGCCTAGCTTCCCGGCTGAAATGCTAGAGCAAATCAGCGTTGCAAATAACTCAAAAAATCCTCTCAGAAATCTATTCGTATTGATAAAATGATGTTATTCTTTATGTACTCTTTTATTTTAATGTGTATTTAAGGATAGTTATGAGGGGTCATCATGCCCAATGACAATTGCAGAATTTTAACGGCCCGATTTACCCTCAAGTGGGAAGCCCGGTTCAAAGATGGTCACTTGGAGGTATATGATTTGCCCACAGAAGACGGCGGAGGCACATTTGAGGTAGCCGGCATCAACGAACGGTATCATCCTGAAATGGCGTGGAAACTTCGAAAACTCATTGAACAGGAAGAATATGACTACGCAGAACAGCTGGCTGTCGAATACATCGCGGACTACCAGGATCATGTCCGGGGGTGGAGTTCCGTCCCTGCGGTAGAAATGTTTTTGCGCGACAGTTGTTTCAATCGCGGCCCGACTGGCGCTGCGAAAATTCTGCAGATAGCCATCGGCGCGGATGTTGATGGTGCTGTCGGGAACGAAACCCGGACGAAGTTGGCTGCGGCAGAAAATGATCCGCTCAACCTACTCGAATCACTTCGCAATGCGCGCGAACAGTATGAACGTTCCGTAGTCGGACGTGATGAGCACTCTCGATTCTGGCAAGGATTGCAAAACAGATGGGCTGACCTTCTGCGAAATTGCAACGACTACCATAAGAGCATTACGCATTCATCGTAACAAATTATAGGGAATAATACTTCTCAAAGAGTAGGTTCATATCGTTGGATACTGCAATATTGCAGAATAATTATTTAACTTAAGAATGGAGATAGGCACATGAAAGTCAAAAACCATCTTCTATTCCTGACCGATGATTCCCAATGCATTTTTGAAAAAACTCCAAATTTTGGCAGAGTGATAACTCCTTTGTATTTAGTTATTCACTACACTACCAGTACAACTGCCAATGAAGCGATTAACTGGTTTAAAAATCCAGCTGCAAAAGCTTCAGCTCACATTGTTCTGGAAAGAAATGGAGAAATAACCCAAATGGTTCCCTTCAACCGGATGGCCTGGCACGCCGGCAAAAGCAAATGGGGCGAACTGAGCGGATTGAATGCCTATTCCATCGGCATAGAAGTGGTTAATGCAGGAAAACTCACCAAGGGTCCGGACGGAAAATGGTACTCCTGGGCCAAAAGACTGATACCGAACTCTGAAGTGACATTAGCGAAACACAAAAACGAGGCCGAGGAATACGGGTGGCACGAATATACGGGTGAGCAAATTGAGAAGCTTATCGAGATTGGCGTGGCCCTGAATGCGCTCTATCCTCTTGCCGACATTCTGGGACATGACGACATCGCTCCCGCCAGAAAAGTAGACCCTGGCCCCTTGTTTCCACTTGAAAGTGTGCGTTCAAAAATTCTTGGCAGGAGCGATGGCTAAGAACTGCAATGGGGATACGCCAAATGAACTATACGGGTTATCTGGAAACGGATGACCCGTTTTTTTGTGTGACACTTGTTGCAGACACATTCTGGGTAGTTCTACTGACCTTGCCCCTGCGTCTTACAAAATTGCAGCTGTAAAACTCCCGCTGGCAGGCACCCGGTGCACTCCGGCTCTATTTGCGCAGACTCTTCATCACGTGCTGGCGCCCCTTCAAAGGTTTGCCGTAAAACGCTTCTGCAAAATAATCTGGTCTCAACAGCTTGAAGAAACTTTCCTCTGAACAGGATTTGTTTACCCATCCGTAGTTAAACAGGCTATTATTCGGCCATTGCCGTTGGCAGCTGACGAAAATCATCAAACATAGAGGATGGCGTATGAAATTGGCGGTTGTTTCCTGGACCCTTGGTCTGGGTGATCTGGATAGGCTGTTTTCCACAGCGCGTTTGATTGACTATGAAGCCATGCAATTTTGCGGAGATTTCAGAAGATACAACGCTGCGGAGGTCTTGGAAGCGGCCCGAAAGCATGGCGTTGAGCTGGTCTGCTACGACCCCTTCGACTGCCGGCCTGATACAGCGCAAGAAGCGAACCTGGAAAACTCGGTGGCCTTTTACCGCAAAGTCATTGACTATGCGCTCCGGCTGCAGGTTCCTGTTACCACCATACAAGGGCTTTCCCTTTGGACGGCGAACCAGCCGGACAAGGCGGCTGCCACTGCCCAGGTTGTCGCAGCCGTCAGGCAGCTGAACGACTATTCGAAGTCAAAAGGGTTGCTGCTGACCTATGAAGCCTGCTGCCATTATGAAACCCCCTGCGCCAATTCCGCCCAGGAGGTGCTGGAGATCCTGCGTGATTCCGGAGCGGACAACGTAAAGGTCGTTGTCGACAGCTTTCATATGAATATCGATGAAAAATCCCCGGAGCAAACGCTCGCTGGGTTCAGCGGGGAACAACTCTACAGCTATCATGTGTCCGATTCCGGCCGCGGGGGCATAGGCACCGGACACATTGATTTCCGGGCTCATTGCAACGTCTTGCGTACCATCGGATTTGACGGACTGGTCTGTTTCGAGTTCGTCATGCCCGAGTGCCGTCCGGATCATCTGCCCATGACGCAGGCGCAATTGGAAAAATTCATTGCACAATCCCGGGCCAGTCTGGCGGCGTGGGGAGAATACATGCGGGAGCCGATTGGTTGAGCGCGTCAACCAATGCTGCAAACCGGCAGCCTGTTTCGATTGCCATGGTGGCCTGGTTACCCTGCTTACCGGGGCGCGAAACAGACTGCCCGAGACGTTTATAGTGTGGGGTAGTCGGTATACCCTTTTTCCCCGCCGCCGTACAAACGCGCATCGTCCAGCTTGTTCAGAGGAGCTTTTTTCTCCAGACGGGCGGGGAGGTCCGGATTGGCGATAAACAAGCGACCAAATGCCACCAGGTCCGCATAGTTGTTGTCCAGCACCCAATCAGCCCGTTCCGGCGTATAGTTTCCAGCCACGATAATCAGATTCGGAAAAATTGCTCTGGCCAGCGCCCGGAATTCCTCTGGAACATCCGGTTCGGCATCCCAGTCGACTTCGGCGAAATGGACATAACCGATGTCCAGATCCGCGAGTTTTTTCATGGCCAGCAGCACGGTTTCCGGCGTATCCGGGTCATCCATGCCCCGTGCCTGGTTGTGGGGAGCAAAGCGTACGCCTATACGCGAAGGCGGAAAGATTTTTACCAGCCGTTCCACTATCTCCAGCAAAAACCGAATTCGGTTCTCGGGCGCCCCGCCGTACGCGTCGGTACGTTTATTGGAAGATTTTCTCAGGAACTGGTCGATCAGATAGCCATTGCCGCCATGGAGTTCCACTCCGTCAAAGCCGGCTTTTTGGGCGTTCTGCACGGCTGCCACAAAAGAGTCCTGAACGTTTTTGATATCCGCAAGGCTCATCTCGATGGGGGGCGTACAAGGTTCCGTACGTCCGCCTTTTTCGTCAGAAATCCAGACCGTTGTGCCCTCGGGGGTTGCCAGGGCGGACGGAGCCAAAGGCGCCCTGCCGCCGTGGAAGATCTTGTGCGACATACGGCCCGTATGCCACAGCTGGAGAAAAATAAGCCCGTTATTTTCATGCACACGGTCGGTTACCAGTTTCCAGCCCGCGATCTGTTCCTGAGAATACATACCAGGGGTAAACGAATACCCCTGGGCATCTTCAGAAACCTGGGTCGCCTCCGCAATGATCAACCCGGCCGCCGTTCGCTGGCCGTAATATTCGGCCATCAGCGCGTTGGGAACGTTTCCGGGTTGGGACGAACGGCAGCGGGTCATGGGCGGCATGACAATGCGGTTCTTCAACTGCAAGCCCTTGAAATCCAGTGCTTCGTATAGTTTGCTCATCTTAATACCCGCTCGCCTGGTTGAGGATTTCCATGTCCTTGTCGGTCAACTTCAGATCCACCGCGGAAATCAGCTGATCGAGCTGCGCCAGGGTTGTGGCGCTCACAATGGGGGCCGTGACGCTGGGCCGGTGCAGAATCCAGGCTATGGAGATCACTGCAGCGGGTACGCCCTTGTCCTTGGAGACCGCATCCAGAGCCGCAAGAATTTTCAAGCCCCTGTCATTCATGTATTTTGTCAGAAATATTTCCCGTTTGCTCTTTTTGAGATCATCGGCAGTACGGTATTTGCCGGACAAGAATCCGCTGGCCAGGGAGAAAAAGGTCACAACGCCGAGCCCCTCATCCGTGCAGATCTTTTCCAGCTCGTTTTCATAGCCGGCACGGTCGAACAAATTATACTCGGGCTGATGCGCAACATAGCGAGGCAATCCCTTTTCCTTGGCCAGGGCCAGTACCTCTTTGAGCCGCGCGGGCTCGTAGTTTGAAGAGGCTATATGGCGCACCTTGCCTTCCTGGATGAGTTTCTGATGCGCTTCCAGAGTTTCTTCAAAGGGCGTATTCGGGTCATCGATGTGCGAATAATAGACGTCGATATAATCTGTCTGTAAACGCCATAGAGAATCCTCAACCGCCTTGAGAATATACTTTTTTGAAAGCCCCTTGGAGCCGTCGCCCATTTCGTTGCCGACTTTGGTCGCCACAATCACCTGGTCTCGTTTACCGGTTTTGTGCAGCCACTGGCCGATGACGGTTTCGGACTCGCCGCCGGCATTTCCAGGCGCCCAGGCGGAATAGACGTCCGCCGTGTCGATCATATTGAAGCCCTTGTCCACAAAGGCATCCAACAGCTTAAAAGATTGTGCTTCATCAACTGTCCAACCAAACACATTACCGCCAAAAACAATGGGAGCAATAAAAATATCAGATGTGCCGATTTTTTTCTTCTGCATAGCTAGTTCGCTTTTTTTACTGAGTTCGGATTTCAGGCGGATCGTCACTCCAACTACAAGTCAGCCGATCTCTGCCCGATACGCTTTCTTGAGCTCTGACGGTCGGCGGGAAACGGCAAAACCATCCAGGCTCCGAAAGGAAGGGTATGTATTTTATAGTAAAAAGGAATGAAATAATGTCAAGAAAAAAAAGAACTCAATGCCCAAGTAATAAACTACTAACCTGCTGACACTAAGAGAACAAATCAATGCCCTCTGCCACAGAACAGATAATCAAATAAGGCTCAAGGTATGCCAAACGCACTCTAGGAGGTATATCTTACCCTTGAATCACGGAGAATCCGGCGTCGGGGCAAAGCACTCTGACAAGCAGCCTTGGGAGCCCCGGCAAAAACAAGGGGCTCCTGGAGGGATGAATGAGTTGAGTAACTGAAACAAAGCTTTAGATATGATAGCCTCATGCTCTCGAACAGCCTACACCACTTTTATTACGACGTGCACAGACCACTCTAATTATTGCCTGCCTACTTCATCTATACATGATTTAATAAATGTATTTGTAAAAGAAGTAATATTTATAGTATAAGTCGCATAATATCCAACACTACTCTGCTTATAATTATACACTTCACTACACCGTTGTCTTGCTTCAGAATTATCCACGCAACCATTACCTGAATAAGTTGCAACTACTGCAACCTTCCCCATATATTTTTTAGGATCTGATACGCAATCATAACAATAAACTGTAACAGAACCAGCACTAGCACAATTCTCGGAACTGGGTTTGCTACTTGCTAAAACTTTTGAAGTAAATCCCAATACAACTAACAGCATCAGCATTACGAGAAGCAAATTTTTTTTAGAATTCATTGTGTTCTCCTCTTTCCTGTTTTTATTTTTACCATGTTGCAACATGGCATGTCCTACATTGCCATTCACACCTATTGTCCCAACTGACCGTCTGTCCTACTCTCCACGAAACTACAACCACCACTGTCCACAGCCGGATTTACTGCAGCCCGCAAAAGGCCGCGAAAGCTAGCCATTTTTCACGAATAGGAACTGGATTTATCTTCATCAAACAACGTACACTTGCTTTAATTTTAAATGAGTAGGATTCAGTATACTGATTTCAAATTAGGTGCACTATGACAGCAGAAGAAAGGTCTTTCGTTACAGGAAGGTGAAGAATACGATTCTATTACCCGAAACTTCCGTGGCGTGACCGAGATGCTAGCAAGTTCGCATCAGAGTTCACAGGTTGAGTAAGGTTTTATAAAACTCATAAATGAACTTCTTTTGAAAAGAGCAGAAAAATAACCGACTTGAGTCGGGCCGAACGCACTTGTATCCGTATTTTTTATGAGGGAATTCGGTGAGATACGACGAAAGGAGTAAATTATTATGGTAAGCAGCCTGGCCCATAAGAACCGGACTCGTGGAGCCCCCGCGTACGCGGGGGCTCCTTAAAGAGAATGAGACGGAATTGAAGCAGAAAACGCAGTTTTACAAACTATAGTTTGCGCACGGCTTGTAGAATTTCTTTGTACTATAAAGCAGGCTCGTTATTACGGCTTGCCAACTGCCTCAACACAGCTCGTATCATAGGTCTCGTCACGGCTTCCACCGCCTATCTTGAATTCAGAATAAAACCCGACACCATTCCGATCAATGCCATACACACTCGAACAACGCTCTTTAGCTGTCGAAGCCACGATGCAGTAACCTTCGCCTCCGGACTCTTCATAGCCTGTCAAAACACTTACGGTTCCAAGATATTTGCGCTCAATGCAATTATAACAATGCACAACGGCAGATCCAACGGAAGCGCAGTTATCCGGAGTTGCTTTTGTTGATGCGGAAGCAGTTGCAATTGCCCCAAACAGAAATAAAGCCATCAAAATAATACATACTTTAATTTTACCATTCATGACGCTCTCCTTCTCTTTTTTATTCTACTGTTCTCTGAAACAAAAACCTGTCTGACAGGGCCATTAACGCCTGTTTTTTCCCCATGGCCGTTTCTCCCACTCGCCACAGAACAAGCAGCACCACTGCCCACAGCCAGCAGTTTCCCCATACCGCGTAAAAAGTCGTCACCCCTGAAGGCCAAACGTCCGCGCTGGTCACACAGGAGCGGCCATGCGGTGTCAGAGTGTTTGCAACCAGCTCCCCGCTAGCCCGGACAAAAGCCCCGCAGCCGGTGTTGCTGCAACGCACCAAAGGCCGCCGAAACTCAACCGCACGAAATATTCCCATACCCAGGTGCTTCATTTCCGCTGCACGGGCTGCAAACCAACCATCGTTGGAGACTTCCACCAGCACGTCTGCCCCCATGGAAACGCCCTGGCGTACGAGTCCGGAAAAGCCGCTTTCAAAACAGATCAGGGGTTGTATTTCGAGGCCGCTGACGGAAATCAAACGCGGGCCATCGCCTTCCGTGACTTCAAGGCTCTGCCCGAATTTTTTCTGAAAACCGGGAAAGACCGAGCGCAACGGTGTCGTCTCGCTGAACGGCACCAGCCGGACTTTGCGGTAAGCCAGCGCAAGATCGCTGCCGGGCTCCAGGACAAAAACGGAGTTGTACTTGGCAAGTATTTTCCGGGTCGTCGTCGTACGGTTGGGACTTGCATCAGCCTTGACTTGCCCCGCCACTTCCTTCGCAACTGGCTGCACCTCTGCCGCGTAGGCATATTCATCACTCGGCAGCAAAGCCGGGATATTCAGACGCTGCAACACCGCCAGCAACCCGCTTGCAACGAACTCGCCGCCCAGGCATTCGAAATCCGGCAGTTCGGGAAACAGTATCAGCCCGGCACGTTTGACGGTATCCAAGTGCGCGGACAGGCTTTGCAGGGAAATTTTCTCGGCAGTGGCATAAGCGTCCAGCGGATGCTCTGTCGTCCCCCAACGCACAGGAACGGCAGGCTGTACGGAGGCAACGGACAACACACGGCCGTCCGGGCTGGCAGCCTGCTCCCCACACGCGTCAATCCGCCAAGTGCCGTAGCCGAGTATCAAGCCCAGCAACAGGGCAAAACTTATGGCCCGTGACAATGAGGTCCGCCGGTTGCCCTGCCAAAAGGCATACAACGCGTCGGCCAGCAGCCAGTTGAGCAATAACAGCAGAAAAAGGACCAGATATTCGCCCCCGAGATCAGCGACCTGAATGAAAGAAGGCCACAGCGCCACAGAGACTGCGCTGGAGACAGGACACAGCCTCGGACGGAGAAAAAGCAGCAACGTAAACAGTCCGGCGCTAAACACCGGACCCGCCGTACGTCCGTTTTTATGCATCCAGCCGCAAACCAGGCCGAAAGCCCCGAACGGCAGCCCCTGATACAGCCAGACCAGCATTGCCGCACCGACTCCTTTCCAGGGGGAATAATGCAACATGGAGCCCATGGAATTTACCAGCCACCAGGTTCCGGCCGCCCAGCCGACCACGCCAAAGAGCATACCCGCAAGAAATCCGGCAAAAGGTCCGGTTCTGCGCAGTACCAGCGCAAGGGGAACATACAAGACCAGTGCGAGCCACTGATGCTGCTCGAAAGGCAAAAAAATTCCCAGCAAAAATGCAGCTACCGCAAGCAACCCGAATGCGCACCAGCTGACTGGCTTACTTTTCATGTTCGCTAACAGGGAATTGTTCTCCGCCATGGTTCTTTTTCCGAAAACATAAATATTATTGCTTAATGTTAAAGACTTAAATGGACATTCTAAACAGTAATTTTTTTAAATTTATTATTTGCTTCTAGTGTACTAGGATCTGTATTATTTTAATTATGATTTATACAATAACTAAATCCTTTCCACTTATATTTTTTACATAGTTAATTATGTAAAACAACTATTACTAGTATCATTTTATACGCAAATAAACCATACTACAGCATACTTTTCTACTGCAATGCGGTTCTGCAATATCAGCTACATGTACGATGTTCTGACATTACCACAGACTTGGAATATTTGTAATAATTTACCTAAAGCAAATATTGTACCTAAAATAACCTGCTGTAAATTCAGATAGATAAGCCACATAAGGTCGCAAACAGCACCTCTAACGCCAACTCTGTAGGCATAAGAGCATCCATTTGACACAAAAGTTGCCATCAGACGCCCTTTCAAAGATTCCGGGAAGAAAGAAGATAGACTTCAAAGCGTTCCAAGCAGCGCCAGTTATGCATATGGTACGTTCGCCATCTTTTTTGGCGGCTGGATATTGAGAGACAAAATGAAGCGTTCTTTTTAATTTCGAAGGGAAGATCCTGCAAAGTTCGCAAGTCATCAGCAAAAATCCATACGAGACTTGTGTGATACTTTATTAATGATTTACTTTTGACTCCAAAAAGACAATGGAGTTACATTAGATCTGTTTTTTGGGACTGATTATAAAAGTTTCATGATCTTTTTACGATGGAATTAACAACCGTAGTATCTATTGTCACATTTCGTGAGATAATCAGGACATCCCAGACTGCTTTTATTTTTAACACTGGCCGGCCTTTTCATACGGCCTGATTGGAGACAAATATGCGCGAAGGTGTTTTAAAAGAGGTGCAGGAAAAGGCACTTCAAATCTGGAAAGAAAACAATTTGCTGGAAATGCGCGTGGATGTAAAAGCTCGGACCCTTTCCGTTGAAGAAGCCATTGGCAATCCCGAAGGCGACGACTTTCCCCTGCAAAAGGGCAAGGAAAGGCTGATGGAGGCAACGGTAAACGGCGCCAGAGGCCAGGCTTTTACCGACCGCTTCGGCGATTATTCCGGCACGCTGGGGCAGGTGGCGCAACTGGAACTCAGCAATAATTTTCGCCGGGCCGTGTTCGTGTCCGTGTTAAACGCGGTGCAGGCCAGCCTGGGCCAATGCAAGGGGTGCGTACACTGTAAAGACCAGATGCCCACCATCTGTGCGGGCAAACTGGTCGAATACATTCAGGAAAAATACGGCAATCCCAAAATCACCCACGTGGGTTTTCAGCCCGCCATGGTTGAAAAAATGAGCAAGGTTTTCGAGATGCGCGTACTGGACCTGGATCCGGACAACATAGGCAAAACCCTGCGCGGCGCGTCCATTCTGGGGCCCGAGGCCACTCAGGAATCCGTGGACTGGGCCGACCTGCTGGTGGTCACCGGTTCCACCATTTCAAACGACACCATAGGGCGCTTCATGAGCGACAAACCGGTGATATTCTTCGGCACGACCGTTTCCGGGGCTGCGTCGCTGATGGGCTGGGAGCGGTATTGCCTGATGGAAGAGGAAGGGCGGGAATAATTTCAGAATACGCAGGAAAACAACTTCCTGCTTTGTAGGCGTATTATCTATTGATTGAATCACTATATAAAGGAGAAAAAATGGCTCTTATACCCCAAGAAGTCAGCAAGGCGTGGGACGAACACAAAGGACCCATCATCTTCACCACTGTGGATAACAATAACGTACCCAACGCCATCTATGCGACGTGCGTAAAAAAATACGATGAAGAAACCATACTCATCGCCGATAATTACTTCGATAAAACACGCAATAATATCTTCGCTGGAAGCAAAGGATCCATTCTGTTCATTACCGGCGACAACAAGGCTTTTCAACTCAAGGGAACAATCGAATACCACAAAGACGGCGCCCTGTTCGACGACATGAAGGCTTGGAATCCCCAAAAACATCCCGGCCATGCCGCAGCCGCTTTAAAAGTGGAAGAGGTCTATTCGGGCGCCCAAAAACTCGCATGAAACAGCCTAACACTTCGGCCTGCTCTCTTTGCAGAGTGCCATGAAATAAATGGGTTCTTCGCCATTGAAGAACCCGTTTATTTTCAGCCTGGTATACGCCAAGCCTCTTGAAGACTCTGCTCGGCAGACTCACGCTTCCATATGGATCGTCTCATTCTTTTTACCATGGGTACATTCTGGCATTACTGCTTTCCAACAGCGGCTATACAACTTTTATTATACGTTTCTTCACGACTAACATTTTTCATATTGAAAGTAGTATAATAACCAATAGAATCACTTGAAACTTGAAATTTTTCTGCACATCGCTTTGTCGCAATAGAAGGAGAGAGGCAACACAAGCTATCGTCAGCGTATTCAGAATCTCCAGGAAGACTTAACTTCCCCAGATACGCTTTCGTATCGCCACATTGATAACAATAAACTCTAAAAATCTTCACACTGCTACAGCCGGAATCTACCAGTTTTCCGCCTGCAAAAGCAACTGAATGCATTAGATGTAACGCTAGCACAATAAATATAGCAATACCTACGTTGTTCTTAAAAAACATCATCTCCTCCTGTTAGTTGTTTATCACTGTTTTATTTTTCAGTTCAACTGAAACCGGGAAAAGGTTGCTCTTAACTCTTACTCTGCCAGTGACAGCATCTCCCATTCTCCACAGGACAAGCAGCACTACTGCCCACAGCCAGCAGTTTCCCCAAACAGCGTACACAGTAGTCACTTCCGAGGGGCAAACTTCCGCACTGGTCACACAGGAGCGGCCATGAGGCGTCAGGGTATTTGCAACCAACTCCCCGCTTGTCCGGACAAAAGCTCCGCAACCGGAATTGCTGCAGCGTACCAAAGGACGCCGGAACTCCACCGTACGGAATATTCCCATGCCCAGGTGCTTCATTTCCGCTGTCCGGGCCGCAAACCAGCCGTCATTGGAAACTTCCACTAGTACATTAGCGCCCATGGAAACGCCCTGGCGTACGAGTCCGGGAAATCCGCTTTCAAAACAGATCAGGGGTTGTATTTCGAGGCCGTTGATGGAAATCAGGTGCGGGCCGTCGCCTTCCGTTACCTCAAGGCTGTGCCCCAGTATGTTCTGTACTGCGGGAAAAACTGTGCGCAATGGCGTCGCCTCACTGAACGGCACCAGGCGTACCTTGCGGTAAGCCAGCGTAAGCTCGTTGCCGGGCTCCAGAACAAAAATGGAGTTGTACTTGGCAAGAATCTTTCTGGTTGTGACCACAAAATCCTGGTCTGCATCAACCACAATCTGCTGTGTCTTTGGCGCGTACGCATATTCATCAGTCGGCAGCAATGCCGGAATGTTCAGACGCAGCAACGCCGCCAGCAAACCACTTGCAGCAAACTCGCTGCTCAGGCATTCGAATCTGGGCATTTCGGGAAAAAGCAACAGCCCGGCTCGCTTGACGGTCCCCATATACGCGGACAGGCTTTGCAGACACATTTCATCGGCAGAGGCAAAAGCGGCAAGCGGATGCTCTTGCGTCCCCCAACGAACCGGAACGGCCGGCTGCACGGAAGCTATGGTCATTTTTTTGCCGTCAGGTCTTGCAGCGTTCTCTCCATACGCGTCAATCCGCCAGGTGCCATAGCCAAGCACTATACCCAGCAGCACGGCAAAACCTATGGCGCGGATCAAAGCGGTTCGCCGTTGGCCCTGCCAAAAAGCGAACAACAAATCCGCCAGCAACCAGTTGAGCAGTAAAAGCAGAAAAAGGACCAGATATTCGCCGCCGAGATCAGCCACCTGAATAAAAGCAGGCCACAGCGCCACAGAGACTGCGCTGGAGACTGGACACAGTCTCGGACGGATAAAGATCAGCAAGGTTAACAGTCCGGCGCAAAAAACCGGACCCGCCCTACGGCCGCGTTTGTTCATCCATCCGCACACCAGACCGAAAAGCCCGAACGGCAGCCCCTGATACAGCCAGACCACCATTAGCGCCCCCAACCCCTGCCAGAGGGATAAATGCAGCATGGAGCTCATGGAATGCAGCAGCCACCAGGTCCCGCCAGCCCAGGCCACCACGCCAAAGAGCAGTCCCGTCAGAAATCCGGACAAGGGCCCGGCCCTGCGCAGCGCCAGCGCAAGGGGAACATATAAGGCCAATGTGAGCCACTGATGCCTCTCAAAAGGCAAAAAAAATCCCAGCAAAAACGCCGAAACAAGTAGCGCCCCCAATACGCGCCACCAGCCGGACTGTGCTTTCCCGCTTCCGAACAGATTTTTCCTGGACACTTGCTTCCTCTATACCACAATCTAGCTATCTGTAATAATTACCAATTTCTTATCTTACCAGGCATAAATATCAAATATAAATAGGTAGGATTTAATAAGCTGATTGCTAGCTGGAGGAAACATGACAGGAAATGTACGTTTTTTTGTTACAGAACCGTGAAGAATGGTAAAAGGTTTTCGAATTCTCTACGGGAAACAACTTTTTTACAATGAGTCCGCACCAAAAGACTCTGGTTGAATAATGCTCAGAGAATCAAACAGCACTGCCACCTATTCTTCTGGAAACAAAGCCGGTTTCGCCGCAGACAACAGCCGCCTCACCAAACACGGTTGCTCCAACAGCTGATCGAAAGTCATGAGCGGGCGCCCGGAATGGGCAGGACACGGCTTTACTCTTCGGGCGGATATCCTTTGGTGACGCCACTAAAAAAGCGGGGCCTTCTCCAACGAAGACCCCGCTTGTAGTCGTCTTTTACTTTCCTCATGGAGCGCAGCTACGAGCTTAATGACATGCGCCCCTCCAATCGAATGGAAGCCTTGAGCAGGCAAGCAATTTAGTGGTCGTATTGCTTGGCATATTCCTTGTCGTTATACATTGCTTCGCCGTACTTTTGCTTGCCGTATGCGCGAATAATGTTTTGTCCTTTTTCAGATCCCACAAAGTCGATGAAAGCACAGCCCAGCTCTCCGCCCTTGGTAGCGCCTTCTGGCTGGCACAACCCGTGATACGTGTTCACTATGAACACGTCGCCCTTGAAAAGAACGTCGAGGTTTTTGATATCCTTTTTACCCGCCACCCAGGTGGAGGAGTCGGTCATAAAATAACCCTTGTCTTTATCCGCGCGCAGCAGCGTGGCCATCATGAAATCCTTGGTGACCACGTACCAGTCGCCGGAAGGCTCCACACCTGCTTTCTTCCAGATGGCCATCTCCTTTTTGTGGGTGCCGGAGTTATCCCCACGAGAGAGAAACAGCTGCTTGGCATCGCTGATTTTCTTATAGGCTTCGGCCACGGTTTTGGCGTCTTTAATGCCGGCAGGATCGTCCTTGGGCCCTACGATATAAAATTCGTTGGAGCCAATGAGCTGGCGGTTACGAGCCCAACCGTCTTTGACCGCTTTCTTTTCGGCCGCCGGCGCGTGCACCATGATAGCGTCAACATCCTTCTCCTGCAAAAGTTTCAACGAGGCGCCGGACCCGGCTTTTTTCCAGCACAGCGAAGAACCGTGCTCGGCATTGAACGCATCTGCCAGAACCTCCAGCAACCCAAGCTCGCCCGGACTCCCCGTAGCAAGACTGAAGACTTCACCGTTGCCGTAGGTTTGTTTGCATTCTTTCGCGTACGCCGAAACGGTCACCAACAGCATGAAGGCCAAAACCACAAACCAGATTTTTTTCATCACAAGCTCCTCAAATTTAACAGTCAAATATTATAAATGTTGATTCTAACTCATGCATACGATCAAAATCAACTATATTTAACCAAAAGAAGTCGATTTGCTTATAAAGTTACGTGGGAAAGGATCAATACTATTTATATTTTATAAAAATATAAATAGCTAAGTTCAATAAAAGACATTCTAAAAACAGTACTCCTGTCCAATTCTTACGTTGGTCATCAAAAACAGGACCGATACTGCGTAGCCCCAAAAGCTGCTTCCTTCCTGCCAATAAAAAACGGCGTTTTCTCCGGTACTCCCCCTGGAAAAAACGCCGTCTGCTGCTACGTTCTCGGACGATTAAGCGGAACTGCTACTCGCATTTGCCCGCATAGGTCCAGGCATCTTCCCAATTGGATCCGACACCAGGCTCGTAGTAACTGGGCGCATTGACATTGGCCCAGCCGGTATAAGGCCATTCGCGGACTTGGTATATGGAGTCGTTATTCTGCACCTGATCACCCGCTGCATAGCTGCCGATTCCTTCCGGGTAATCCAGCAGCGCTTTGCAGGATCCGCTGCCGCTGTCGTTATTCCCCGAGTCGTCACCCGAATCATCGTTTCCAGAGTCATCGCCGGAATCGTCGTTACCCGAGTCGTCGCCGGAGGAATCGCCGGAACTGCTGCAGGTACCCTGGTCGTCCCAGACGCCCCACTGTTCGTCCGCGTCCGGCTCATCGCCCTGGGTCCACCATTTGGCCTGCCACTGGTGTCCGTTATACGAGACAACATCGCCGGAGGTGTAGATCGTCTCCTCATCCCAGGCATCCGCCGTACACACGTCATCGCCCACTGTAATGGAAACAATGGATGAAGTGGTCTTCGCTCCCTGGTCATCGGTGGCTACCGCCTTGATATAATACTCCTCCGAACTCGAGGCGGACCAGGTCATCGTATAAGGAGATTCCGTATCCGTCCCTATGAAATCGCCATCCACAAGAAAGTCCACCTGCACAATGGAACCGTCGCTGTCGCTGGCGCTGGCGCTGATGGTGATCTCCTCGTCAAGATCAAAATTGGCGCCATCAGCAGGCGAAGTAATGGAAACCACAGGCCAGAGATTGCCGTCGCTGCCGTCCGCGGTGTAATTTTTGAAGATATCCGTAAACGCATAGTCATCGATATCAAGCCCGCTGCAGATGGCGCTGACGTACCCCGTACAATCGCCGTTATCACGACTCACGGACCACATGGAAAGCAACCCCATGTCAATATCGCTCTGCTGGGCCCAGCTCAACAGGGTAGTCGCATCGGATAAATAGAAAATCTCCGTACTCACGTCGTTGTAACCGATCATCGGAGTTACGCCCATCTTCACGTTGCTGAGGCCCAGTTCAACGAGCTGGTCGTAGGAATTTTCCACTGCCATGATGGCGTAGTCGCCCATCAACCCGTCGGGATTCGGAGCGGCACTGTCGCCGTAGTCCATGGCCATGACGTTCACCAGGTCGACGTCAACACCCGCGTCTATGGCGCTCTGGATGACATAGAGTCCGTTGGCGGTCAGGCCCGCGGGTAACACGGGCAAACAGTACGCAACCTCCAGGTCGGGATTGTTTTTCTGCAATTGTGCGATGACTTTGTTACGCATATCAACGGATTCGGTGTCCGCCACTGCCGCACCTTCAATGTCGAAATCGACCCGTTTCAAATCATAGGCGTCAATGACGCTTTGATAGGCATCCAGAAGCGACTCTTCATCCCCGCAGCCAAGAGCCAGTTCTGTGCCGTTGGCCCCGCCGAAAGAAACAATTACATCGCCTCCGGCCGCCCGCAGCGCCGCAATTTCACTCTGATAATAGTCCGTATCATAGGAAGAATAGCCACCCCAGGAAGGCTTGCAGCTTCCAGCGTCAACGATAAAGGCCAGAGTAAAGTATTTCTGTCCGGTCTGCTCCTGTACTTCTGATACGGAAGGTGTGGGATACAAAGTTACGTCTACATACGGCGCAAACAGCTTGTCGGGCAATTCCGCTGATGCAGTAACAGGAACAAAAAACATAATAGCAAACAGCAACAAAACATTGAACTGCAACATTTCTCCTCGTAAATGCATACATTTCTCCTCTTTTACAATGTAATAAAATATGAACGCAGTATATCTGACTGCACAAGAAAAATAAACGCGATCATCAATTCTCATTGTAAAAGATATGTAAAAAAATATTAGTTGTAAACCCCATCACAACCTGCATTACTGCAAACATAGATTTGTTGTCATTACGGTTTCAAACCGCGATACAGTAAAAATGAAAGAAATATTTCTTTACATTAATTACAGAAAGACAGCAGCTAATTAACACTGAAAATCAGAGCCTTACCCTCTTCACGACCTGCATAAATTTTCTGACAAGGCAGGCGCACCGAAATGATCACATCGGAACAAGGCAACGGATTTACAGGGGGTTATTAAAAAATATTTTAGAAAAAAAGATGGTTCAGGCAATGCACCAGGAGATATTCACCTTGAATTTCAAGCGGACTTGGACCTTTCGAGAGATTATCTTCTTCAGTTCTTGCGCTGCCTGGCGGTCCTGCCGCCGAAGAGATACCGGAAAGCGCAACGTGCGTGGGTGCATTCTGCAAGGCGGACCGGATACGGATGCGCGGGCTTTGCCCGTAATGGGAATTAGGATTGCGGCGCGGACGAATACAACGCGGACATCGATGGTACGGATGACTCCATTGAAGACGCCGTGAACAAAACCAAGATCATTTTAGAGCTGCCAGATGGCGGGGAGTGAAGAAGACGACGTGAACAGCCGGATAAACGGCTACAGCGATCCTGGAGCATTCACAACAACGGCGGCCACGGCGATTCAGGGAACGCAGTGGCCGCCTCCGCGGTCGTCCGATAGGTCCTGCTCGCGCTGCTGCTGGCAGGCGGCGGGATACTTTTTTTTACGCAGAAAACAACACTAAAAAATTCTATCCCGGCTGCAGAATCCCAGCACAAAGACGCCCTGCGGACATAGCCACGAGAGTCTTTTTTCAGCAACGCTTGTAATGCGAGACGTGAAAAACACCAGCCTCAATTTTTTGCTTTGTGCAGTGTCCAATTGCTGCTTACAGGATTGTCCGGATTACTTATGGCCCAGTCCTGCAATACGCCGTTGTCACTCAGCTTCCACAGGACGACTTTACCCGATTCGCTGTTAAACCAGATGAGGGAAAGCGTATCGTTCAAGGTCATCGGGCCGGCCAAATCCCAACTGGTATCATTGAACGTAGCATCCGGGTTTACTATCCCCCACCCATCACCATTAATGGTATTTTGCAAACTGCAACCATCATTCAAATGCCAGTAGACGACTTTGCCCTGGGCATGATTCAGCCAAATCAAGGAAGGCGTGCCGCTAAGTTCCACCTCGCTATTCAGCTCCCAGTTCTGGCCGACGGATTGCGTACTTACACTACCAGTGCTTACAGAAGTCAGTGAATTCAGTTTCCAGTAAGCGACTCTGTTGCTTGTGGTTTGCTTCCAGAAAATTACCGGGGTTCCACCAAGAGAGCTCACCAGCATTGCACGCCAGTTGTCCTGGACAGGTTCATCGGGAAGAAGCCGTCCTATGGAGCTGTTTGCATCCTGCAATGTACAATCACTATTCAGTTTCCAGTAAGTGACTCTGGTCGTGTTCTCATATTGCCAGAAAATCATGGGGGTTCCATCCAAACTGGTTACACCGACAAAGCGCCAGCTCATGGGAATGTTCGCATCATTCACCAGCCCCCAGCCATTGTTTTCCTCATCGCTGACAATGCTTCCGTCATCATTGATGCGCCAGTACATCAATTGCCCGCTTTGGTTGTTGCGCCAGAAAAGCGTATAGGACGAATTAATGCTGGCACTGCCTGCGAGTTCCCAATCCTCGTTCAAAGTCAGGGCGTTGGAGACGTACCCCCAACCGCTGCCTTCATTCATATCAGTCAGTATGCCTGAATCATTAAGATGCCAATAGCAGATTTTACCCGTGCTTGTGTTCCGCCAAAAAAGGCTGTTGTAACTGACCACCGGGTTTGGGCTGGGAGACGGGGTCGGCGTGGGGTCCGGCGTAGGTGTCGGCGTAGGTGTCGGCGTAGGTGTCGGTGTGGGATCCGGCGTAGGATCCGGGGTGGGATCCGGGGTGGGATCCGGCGTAGGATCCGGCGTTGATGCGGTACTCACCTGGACCGTCGCTGAGGTAGAATTCATCAGCCCATCCTGGTCGGTTATAGTCAGTTCGAAAACATAGCTTGTGGTTGACGCGAGCGTATCAACAGCTTTGGACGCGAGCGTATTGCTTGAATCGACTGCCGCGGAGGCGATGGCGACACTCACTGTCTTGGACGACGCGGTGGCGCTTGAAGAAGTGGAGGCCGTACCGGCTTCCGATGCTGTGAAACTGGGAGTACAGGTATCGGCATCACTCAGGGTGACATTGGGGCCGGAGATCTGCCGCCAGGAATAGGTGAGCTGATCGCCGGACGAATCACACCCCTGCAACGTTATAACGGAACCAGACGTGCCGCTTTGTGCCGGCGCGGAGGCAACAGGCACGGTGCCGCTGGTGACGTTGACGATTGTCTCGGCTTTACTCTGTGCCTCTTCCGAATCAGTGACGGTAAGTTGAAAGAGCAATCCGGTAGTGTCTGACGGTGCAGCAAAACTGGTACTCGCCTTGTCAGGATCGCTCAATGTCACGGGTGTGCCATTGAGCTGTTTCCAGCTGTAGCTGAGAGTAGATCCTTCAGGGTCGCTGGAACCGCTTCCATCCAGATACACAGTTGCTGTGCCAGGTGCTACAGTTTGCGAATCACCCGCATCTGCCACTGGTGGCTCGTTGTCAGAGGTCAAGTTGACAAGTACGGTATCCGTACCAATAAGTCCGTTACTATCCGTTACAGTCAGTTCAAAAAGATAGGCGCCTGCATCAGCGACATTGAAACTGGCCAGTTCCGTTCCCGGATTATTGATTGAGACAGAAGAGCCTGAGAGCTGTTCCCAGCTATAGCTTACCAGACTGCTGCCGCTGCGCGCTATGGAGTTGTTCCCGTCCAGAATAACGCTTACGGATGTCGCACTTTCGGTTTCCATGGCACTGAGGCTGATGTCCGACGTTCCTGATTCTTCGATGTACGCATAGGCCCTGGCCAAGGGCGGAAGGGCAGTGGAGAGGCTAACCACGGTCTTATCAGTTGCGGTCAAGCCGTCATTATCCGTAACGGTCAATTGAAAAACATAGGAGCCGTTGGTGCTGGGGGTAAACGTGGGATTCGCCTCAGTGTTGCTGCTGAGAACAACAGAATCACCAAGAAGCTGTAGCCACTCAAATGAAACGATGGACCCATCCGGGTCATAGGAGTTGCCGCCCAGGAGTGTAACCTGCTCGCTCGTTGCAACTTTCTGGTGCGGTCCGGCGTTGGCCACGGGCTTTTTCTTGTTGTCGCTTACGGTAATGGTCACCTGGTCCGTATCCGTCAACCCGTCGTTGTCCGTTACCTGCAATTCGAATGTGTAGGATCCTTCTAAGGGTGGGATAAAACTTGCTTTGGAGGATTCGGCATTGTTGATTGTTACCGAACTATCCGTACTCCAGGCATAGCTCACAATTGACCCATCCTGATCCCAGGAATTGCTCCCGTCCAGGGTCACGGTTTGGTTGACGTCCACGCTTTGATCAGGTCCGGCTTCTGCCGTAGGCGAGGTTTGTTCCTTTTTAGTAAAAGTGGCTTGAACTATTCTGTACCTGGTTAAAGTAAATGTGCATTGTCCTGTTCCACTACAGTCGCTACCCCAGCTCGTTAATTCTGAACCACTGTCAGCTGTAGCAGTGAGGGTGATAACCGTGCCTGTATCGAATTCTTCCCAGCAAATACCTCTACAATTGATACCTTCTGGCGAACTTACCACAGTTCCTGAGCCATCTCCTAATACCTGTACCTCCAATTTCTTTGTTTTTTCAACTGCTGAAGTTGTAAAAATTAATTCTTCGCTGTAAGATGTTCCAAGGCTGTTAGTTGCATATGCACGGATGTAATATGTTGTTTCAGGTGTGAGACCTGTTAAAGTACTATCTATAATATTTTCAGCTTCCGATGTGTGCGTATCATCAAGAGTAGGAGAAGGTGATGTGGACCAACAAACACCACGTGCAGTGATAGGTAAACCTCCTGTGTCCGTAAATGAATAACCGATCTGAACCGATGTTATGCCGTATGGATTACTAGTAGTCAAAATTACGCTCGGCTTGCTGTAACTTAGAGTAGTAAACTCGATTTCGCTTCCATAGCCGGTCCCTAGATCGTTGGTGGCATAAGCACGGACATAATATGTGGTTCCGGCGGTCAGATTGGATAAGGTTATAGAGAATGAGCTTGCGCTTGGGCTGCCTGAAGATGAAGAGCACGCATCGTCTGTGGTCGGCCCAGATGAAGTTGACCAGCAAATGCCGTATGCAGTGATAGCCGATCCGCCGTTACTGGAAATGATGCCGCCGGACCGGGCAGACGCATAAGCTATGCTTGTTGCTTCCTTGGTTTCCAGGGAGGGGGCACTGGCGGGGCCTGTTGTGAAGCTCAAATCGCCGCCATACAAAATCGCGCCACCTGCTGTGGTTCCTTTGACGCGAAAGTGATAGGTGGTTTCAGGACTCAGATCCGTTAAAGAGGCGCTGACAGCTGTGGCGGAGGTGCCCGTCACTGTCGCGGGGTCGGCCGCAATGCTTGAGCCGTAACTCGTATCCGTGCCGTATTCGAACTCAATGGAAAGGCTGAGATTGTCGGCATAGGCCGAACCATTGAGAGTGGCGCCCATTTGGCCGACGTCGGTTGCCGCAGAGGTATTGATTGTCGGGTCGGCAGACTGAAAGACGTAGGCCGCTCCGGCATCCGCATTGCCATCCACTTTGGCCCGGTAAGCGCCGACTATGACCCTGCCGCTGGAGATCCCCACCTTATTACCGAAACTATCTCCATCAGCAAAGTCACTGGACAGAAGATCCGCCATTCGGGACCAGGCGGCCCCATCCCAAGAAAACACAAAAGCACCTGAGGAAATAGTTCCGACGACCACCTGGGTGCCTGAAATATCCACATCCCATCCAAAATAGTCTCGATCCGCGGGGGTGCTGGCCTGCAATCGCGCCACCTGGGTCCAGTCCGTGCCGTCGCAGCTGAAAACATACGCAGCTCCGGACCTTACCTGCTCCTCAGGATCTATAAGATCCCGTGTGGCCCCGACAATAGCGTTGTTGCCGGAAATCGCCACCGAGCATCCAAAAGCATACAAGCTGGCAATGTCGTCCGGGAGCAGTTTCGCCATCTGTGTCCAAGATGAGCCGTCCCAGGCGAACACATACGCGGCCCCAGCAGCACTTCCTCCTTCATCGTTTCCACGAGCCCCAACAATGGCGTAATTGCCGGAGATGGACACCGACGACCCAAAGTAATCTCCAGCCGCGGTATCAGAACCCGTCAGCTTCGCCACCTGGGTCCAGGTCGATCCGTTTCTGGCGTAAATATAGGCAGCACCTGCATAAGCACCCTTATCGTAATCATAACGAGCGCCTATAATCGCGTAGTCCTCCGTTATATCCACCGCATACCCGAAATTATCATCATCTAAAGGACAGCCTTCCATTGCGGCATCATGCTCCAGCGTCGCCATCAGGGACCAGGCTCCTTCGCTGCGATGGTAAATATACGCGTAGCCCAATTCGGTTTCTTGGGTTGCCCCCACTATGGCGTAGTCTCCAGATATGTTGACCGAGATGCCGAAATCGTAGCTTTTGGTGGTTTCCGGATTAGGAAGTACGACAACCTGAGCCCAGGACGATCCATCCCATTCGTAGATATACGCGTTCCTGGTTCCCAAGCCTGTTGAATAATAGCGGGCGCCCACGATGGCATAATTACTGGAAATGCCTGCTGAAAAGCCAAAGCCATCCCCAGCCTGGACTTCGCTTCCGGTCAGTTTGTTTTCCAGAGAAAAATTATCAGCCTGCGCAAAAGCCGGAAAAAGGGCCAGGACACAGAAAAGACACAAAAAATGGCAATATTTCATGAGAAAGCTCCCCCAGGTCATTACCCCTCGTCATAACCTATAGATTCTATAATGCAAAGGTCATCTCAACTTACGAACCAATATTTCCGCAGATACACTAAACTGACCACGAAATAGTAAAGAATTCGTAGTATATGCTTCCAAAAACATACATATATTGCATATAGGAAAAACTATTATTAGGCTGATATCTTTGATTATTTATAACCGTATATCTTTACCTATGCAAATAGAAAGTCCTTTTTTATGCCTTGAAAAATTAGCAGGTTATGGATTCCCTAGAAAACTCTTTCAAAGACGCGCTGTTATTTCCCAATATCCCCCTGCCCGCGCCGAATGCAGAACACTCTGCTCCAGCAGAACTGCTTGCCCCCACGGGTCCGTTGTCCTCTTTCCGTATCCTATGCTCCACCCTGTTCATTTTATGAATAACGACACAGTTTCTGCTACGACAGACTAAAAGCCAAAGCCCCTTGAATGACGCAAAATAAAAACGGGTATTCCTGATTAAGGAAAACCCGTTTGTTCATGTAACGCTCGCTTGGGACACTCAACCCCGGCGACACTTGCAAGGCAAACCCTCTCCGGAAGTTAGAATCGTTTTGCAGGGGTACGCAGCCGTATCCCCCCTGCCCCGCGCCGAATCAAGCTCGCAAATGCCGTCAGGCGCCTTTCCGCATCACGTCAGCAGGAAAATAGACAGGATCACCAAAAGAACACAGGGTTACCACGGGATGCGCTTTGCTGCCGACGCGCAGGACCAGCTCGTTATACTCAGTACTGATTTTGGGGAGTTCCTCAGCAAAGGTCCGGACTATCTTTTCCCGATACTCTTCCTGCGGGGCGACATCTTTGGCCAGTTCGACCTTGAGCCGCAATTCCTGCTGGTTCGCCTCTGTTTCCTCGGTGGCTATTTTGAATTTTCCCGTCACAATCCCCTGCAACCGGGGACTATCCAGGACATATTTCACATACTCGGGATAAATGATGATGCCGAAAATGGTTGCGGAAAACATCCCGCGCCCGAACAGATAGACCACGGGAATTTTCCATATTTTCTCCGAAATGCCTGCATCTTCGAACACTTTGGCAAGGTCCACGCCGGCCGCCGCCATGTGCTGCTCTATTTCTCCATAGCTGAGAATGCCGCCCAGATCCTGCGTATCGTATCGCACCAAGGGGAAGCCGCTGGGGGAAGTGACGATCAGGCGTCCCTGCTCTGACTCGAAATACCGGCTGTACGGATTGAACTGATTGACCGAGGGAACTCTGTCGGCGGCAAAGAGTCCGGACAAAAGCCTGCTATCACCGGCCGCTTTTCTGCGCAGATAAATGGTCAGAGGCGTTTCATGGGCCACAAGCCCCACATCGGCGGATCCGTACATGTCGAGGGCATCCAGATACGCGTTTGCCATCCCTGTGCTGCGGGCAAAGTAGTCCCTGCTGCGCTCCGTAACAGCCTCGCCGGTGAACAATAACTTGATAGTGATCTTGTCCCAGGGCATCCCCTGCTTCGTACCTTCGTCGATGACATCTTTTATAAAAGGCGGATAGCCGATCAGGACGATCTGATCGTAGTGCTCGTGCAATTTCCGTATACCCTGCAATATTTCCGCACCGTTCATCCCCGGCGTGAGCATGGTCAAGGGATAGCCCTTTTGCGCGACCCATTGGGTATACTGCAGTACGGAGGTGCCCGCCGCCCACATCCCCAGGGACAGCGCCACGATGAACAGGGTCGATTGTCTGTCCATTCCCAAAAGGTCCCTGTAAAGCAACTCGGCGGTTTCCGCCTCGATAGCTGCCTATACTTCGGAGCGCGGCCAGTATGTCGGCTGCCCCGTGGATCCGGAACTTGAGGAAATCAGATAAGACGATGCAATTTTTCCATCCAGACACAACTGTTCCAGCGGATACTGCTTAATATAATTACTCTTGCTTGTTATCGGCAGCCTGCTGAAGTCGTCCATGGTCATGATTCCGGCGGGATCCACGCCGTTGCGCGCCAGAAAGTCCTTGTATGCGGGGACACGCGCAGCACATTTTTTGAATAAATCCAAAGCCATTTTTTCACCGATCGACTTCCAGTGGTCATCCTGAAAAGACTTATACGCAGCTAGTTGCGTTGCAGCGGAGTGATTCAAAAAACTGCTGAAGGTATTCATTTTCATTCCTTGTAATCTGATAAGTTAACATGGCCTTGCAATAAAATACTACGCAAAAAATAATGACAGCCATTTATGGCATGCGCAAAAACAGATGAGATAACGCTACTGAATACGGGAAGCAAGGGGGGATCTGCGACAGAAAAAGTTCACAAATTTAGAATTTCATTTATTACTTAACTTGAAATATATACTGTATTTATGAACATCATCTTGAACTTATTTCGAGTAATTTTTCATTAGCAACTTTTCCAACTATCAAACTATAAATAAAGCCCTGTACGGGAAAGTTCTTCTTATACCGTACAGGGCTTTACGATAACCAATTTTTGTTGCGCTACACTGAAATAGCGTACCGAGAAAGAAAGCTTTTCACTATTTCACGCGTACGAATTCCACATATCCGGCGCAGGATTGCTCCCCGCCGGGATGCAGAACGTACATGGAAATTTCGTCCGGACCTTCCACATGCATGAAACGGATGCAGCCATTTTCACCGGAAATATAAGCGTTTATGTTGTCACGATCAAATACGCCAGAAAAACCGGTATAGCCGGGATGTACCATCCCGTTGACCATCCAGGTGACATTGCCCACAAAAATTCTTTCACGCTGCTCCGTGATCTCCATGGTTCCGGTGATGCCTTCCTTTAAATATCCCATGCCTTTAACATGAAATTCGGAAACCTTGACCGTCCACTTTCCCAGCAGATTGGGAACGCCATCTGCCGCAAATGCGCTGCCGGTTAAGAGCAGAAACAACGCCGCCGTCAAAATAATGATTCGCTTCATGTTGAACCTCTTACTGAGTAAATGTTGTTTGAATTTTTTCCCAGCCGCAAGCAAACCTGCAGACACTGCAACTGACCTGCGCCTATCCGTATTTTCATATTTACATCTGCAGGGACACACGGCTGTCTGCTGGAAAAAACCGATTCGCGTACTGTTCAGACGTTGAAACACTAAAAGCATGCGCACGCACTGTCCCCAAGCGATCCTTAAGCAGATATAACAGGGACCACCTCAATGATTACAGTTTACTGCTATTACTGCTTTCATTCTCTCAAAAGCAGTATTACTGTAAGTAATGATTGAATCTATAAGTTAAAAATTTTCTTTGGTATGTCGGTAAATTTCACTACAGGCTGTAGGGTATAGCAACGACATGCTGCAAAAATTTTTATATGGCAGGAATGTATTCTTTCGCTGTGCGCAATGTTCGCCGGATCCCCTGCGCTCCCGAAAAGAGATCCAGGCCGGCAATAGCCCTTGCCGGTATGGCACCAGAAACCAGGAGATCCCGAAGGAAAGAGTTGCGGCGAGGGGGAAACGGGAACCGCGTTTCCGGCAAAAAACACTGCAGCAAACAGCCGTGTTCTTTTCAGTCATTTCCCGAAAATACTTCCGGACGGATCTGATGCGCACGAAAAGTTACTGTATCATAGCTACCTTGGCGCCAATGGATGTTATTGGACTTTTTCCCATTGCCATATTAGTATGAATTACGACAGAGAGTCATGGAATCGTTTGTATCTGGGGAAAATATAAACGATATTTTGCTTCTGTCTTATTTCTGCCGAAGGGGAAACAGATCGCGCTTTTTTGCATGCGGTTTTTCAGCTTCAAAGATGCAACGAACTGTTCATATCGGCATGAAGTTGCAGGTAAGCGGGAAGTATTCGACGGAGGTGCGTCTGGCAGCACTGCAAACAGCGAATGAAGCCGAAAATGCCTGTGTCTCATTCGGCCCTGTTCCAACAGATTTTTCAGGAAGGATGCTTCGCCTGTATCAACACAGTATGTCCAGCCTTAAAACGCACTACTCCGGGGTATTACCGCAACATCAAAAACAAAGTCAGTGCTTTGAAAAGGAAAACGGTCGCGGTATCTACTTTTTACTTTGGCCATGATCCTGATGCCGTAACCCTAAGTCGCGAGACAGCCCTGGGCGGAATGCCTTTTTCCACCCAGAGGAAATTCGTGCGCCGCGTAGTCGGCTCTTTTTACTAACCGCAATCAGAGGATTATATGTCGCGCATTGCTTTGATCACAGGAGCAAGCAAAGGAATCGGCGCTGCAATCGCCCTGAAGCTGGCGGCCGACGGTTTTGATATCTGGCTCAATTACCGCAGCGACCATGAAGGAGCCGGAAAGGTGGCGGAACGCATCGAAACACAGGGGCGTTCATGCACTCTGGTTCCTTTTGACGTAACCGACCCGGAAGAGGTTGAAAACGTTCTGACGCCCTTGCTGGAGACAGCGGTTCCCTACGCGCTGGTCAACAACGCCGGATTCGCCCGGGACGGACTGATGATGCTGATGAGCGATGCCGAATGGGCCGGTGTGCTCAACGTTCACCTTAACGGTTTTTTTAACGTAACCAAGCCCGTGGTCACCAAAATGCTGCGCAAACGGCAGGGTCGTATCGTCAATATCGCGTCCACATCCGGAGAAACCGGTGTCGCCGGGCAAACCAACTACTCGGCGGCAAAGGCCGGACTCATAGGGGCTACACGCTCGCTGGCGCTTGAAGTAGCCAAACGCAATATTCTGGTAAATGCCGTGGCTCCGGGGTTTATTGAGACCGCCATGATCCAGGACCTGCCCATAAACGATATTCTCGCCAACATACCTCTCCAACGCGTCGGCACCCCGGAAGAAATCGCGGGCGTGGTTTCATTTCTCTGCTCGGACGCAGCCAGTTACATCACCGGCCAAACCATCTCCGTGAATGGCGGAATCCATACCTAACCACAATAATCCTATGCATAGAGTTGCTATTACCGGAGTGGGCATCATTTCCGCACTTGGAAATACGCCGGATGCTGTTTCGCAGTCCTTGTACGCCGGACGTTCGGGCATCATCGTGGACGACGAACGGGTGAAACTCGGATTCAACAGCCCGTTGACCGGAATCATCCGTGATTTCGATCCCGCGGAACGCCTGAACCGCAAACAGCGTAAGAGTATGACGGAACACGCCATTCATACGCATGCGGCTGTGATGGACGCCTTGTCCATGGCCGCACTGGATCCCGAGGACTGGCAGAATGAAGAAACGGGGCTTGTAATCGGTTGCGATTCCAGCTGCATTGCCGCTGTAGAGCAGACGCAATCCGTCAAAGAACACGGCAGCACGGAACGCATCGGCAGCGGCGCGGTGTTCCGCTCCATGACCTCCAACGTCACGTTGACGCTGAACACCCTGCTGAAGACCCAGGGAGCCGCCTGGACGCTGAGTTCCGCCTGCGCCAGCGGCGGCCACGCTGTCGGGCAGGCGGCCATGCTTATTGCCACCGGACAGCAGCAGCGCATGATCTGCGGCGGCGCACAGGAGATCAACTGGGAATCCATGTGCAGTTTCGACTGCCTCGGCGCCTTTGCGTCTGGAAGCCATTCCCCGGAAAAAGCCTGCCGCCCCTTTGACACGTACCGTACGGGTCTGGTTCCCAGCGGCGGCGCTGCGGCGCTCGTGCTGGAAAATTACGCCCTGGCCGAGGCCAGGGGGGCCACGATTTATGGAGAAGTCTGCGGCTATGGGTTTTCCTCGGACGGGGCCGATATTTCAACCCCCAGCGCCTCCGGTCTGGCCAGGGCCGGCGCCAAAGCACTCGCCATGGCCGGGTTGTCGCCTCGCGACATCGACTATGTCTGCGCCCATGCCACGGCGACCATCGCCGGCGATGCGGCGGAAGCGGCCAATCTGAAACTATTATTCGACGGGTGCGCTCCGGTAATCTCCTCCACCAAGGGCATGACCGGCCACGAACTCTGGATGTCGGGAAGCAGCCAGGCCGTATACGTCACGTTGATGGCCAGGGACGGCTTTATTGCGCCCAACATCAATCTCGATCGGCTGATGCCCGAAGCCGAAGGGTTGCACGTGACTCCCGACGTTGTCGAACGTCCGCCCCGTATCGCCCTTTTGAACGCGGCAGGCTTTGGTGGGACGAATTCGTGCCTGGTGCTGAGGTTTTGATGGCGGATTACGACCATATTGTCGTCGGCGGCGGAATCTCCGGCATGGCCTCAGCCATTATTCTGGCGGCACAGGGAGGTCGTGTCGCCCTGATCGAGGCTGCCCCGGACCTCAGCCCCACGGTCAGTGGTTTTTTCCGCAAGGGGCTGTTGTTCGATACCGGTGTCCATTATCTCGGCGGGCTGGGGAACGGCGCTCCTTTGCAGAGCTATTTTCAACATCTGGGCATTGCCGATCGTGTCGAAGTGTCCCCCTGCTCGGATCTCGTCGACCGCATCTTTTTCGGTGAAAGCGGCCGGAAATACGAAATCCCCTCCGGTTTCGACAAGGTCATCAAATGTTTCAAGCAGTGGTTTCCCCAGGATAAAGCTGCCATCGACCGCTACTTCGACGCCATCAAGGATGTCCTGAATGCTTCTCCGTTCCTGAATTTCACCAAAAAATTCGACTGGGGCAACGTACAGCATACGGAAGGGGGCACTCTCGGCGAATTTATCGAATCCATTACAAGCAATGAATATCTCAAAAAACTCTTCTGTTATCATAATTTTTTTTACGGCGTTCCCCCCTCGGAAGCCCAGTTCTCGACCCACGCCAGTGTGGCCGGGACATTCTACCTGTCCACCCACAGGCTTGCGGGCGGGGGGCTGTCCCTGGTCAGGGCTTGCAAAGAGCGTTTGAAGGAACTGGGAGTAACGCTGCTGTGCGGGCACCCTGTTACGTCCATAGAAATGTCCCCCGAGCAGAAGGTCACGGGTGTCAAATTACGAAACGACGAGCTGCTCCGGACGTCTTCCTGCGTCTGGACCGCCCATCCGAAGGAATTGATCAAGGCGGTTCCGCGCCACGCGTTTCGTCCGGCTTTCTGCAAACGCATCACCAACCTGCAGGACACGCCTTCGGCGGTAATGCTCTACGGAATCAGCCAGAAACCGATTCCCGAACTGGAGGGCTGCAACATGTTTCTCTGGGGGAGCGCCGGGTACGAAAAAGATCTCAACGGGGACTCTTCGATAGAGGAGTGTACGATTTTTATTTCTTCCTCCGAAAAACAGAAAGACGGCAGAACCGCTGTGACGGCCATTGCTCCGCAAGCCTATTCCAAATGGAAGCGCTGGGCCGATTCCCGCCATGGCGCCAGGCCTGTGGACTATCTCCTTAAAAAGCAAAAGTGCCTTGATACCCTGAAGGCTGAAATCCACCGCCGGGCTCCCGGACTTTTCACCTCCGTGGAGTTCGTGGACGGGTCTACGCCGCTGACATTCAAACATTACTGCCGCACCCCCACGGGCAGTCTGTACGGGCTGAAACATTCCGTGAACCAGTTCAATCCGGCCCCCATCACCAAGGCCAAGGGCCTGGTTGTCGCCGGGCAAAGTGTGGTCGCCCCCGGCATTTTCGGAGCCATTGTCTCGGCGTATCTGGCCTGCGGCATCATCGTCGGCCATGAAACCCTGCACAGGGAACTGAGGCGATGCGTATGAAACGTGTCGTCGTAACCGGCATGGGAGCCGTGTCCCCTTTCGGCTTGGGAAAGGATATCCTGGAGCAGGCCCTGCTGGAAGGACAAAGCGGCATCTCGATTCTGGAGGAACTGCGGGAAATCGCGGGACTGACACCCAGAATTGCCGGCAAAGTGCCCCCCTTTGACAGCCGGTCGATTCCGCGCAAATTCCGGCGCACCATGTCGCCCATGTCGATTTTCGCCACCCTGGCGGCGCAGGAAGCCCTTGACCAGGCAGGACTGAATGAGACGGAACTCCAGGCCCCGACCACGGGACTGGTTGTCGGTTCTACCCTGGGCAGCGCCTGGAGCCTGCAGTCTTTTTTCGCCGCCTACCTCGACGGACTTACCCTGGAGGGCACCAAATCTACCGAGTTTTTCAAAATCATGAATCACAGCTGTGCAGCCAATCTGGCCCAGTTGTTTCAAATCCGGGGCCGGGTCATGGCGCCGTCGGCGGCCTGCTCCACCGGATGCCAGAGCATCGGACTGGCATACGAGTGCGTCGCCTGCGGGAGGCAGGATATCATGCTCTGCGGAGGCGCGGACGAACTGCACCCTCTGACCGTGGGGACCTTTGATATTCTCGAGGCGGCTTCCAGCCATTACAATGACAGCCCAGATCAGTCTCCGCGCCCTTTTGACGCCCGTCGGGACGGAATCGTCTGTTCGGAAGGAGCCGGCATTCTGGTTTTGGAATCGCTCAAGTCCGCCCAGCAACGCGGAGTTTCCATTCTGGCGGAAATTACCGGATTCTCCTCGACTTCGGACCCCTCCAATATGGCCAGCCCGAGTCCGGAAGCCATCGCCGACTGTATGAGACAGGCCCTGGGTACCGCGGGTCTTTCGCCCGACCGCCTTGACTATATCAACGCGCACGCAACGGGAACAACACTGGGAGACGCGGCCGAATGCCTGGCCATAGCGAGCTGTTGCGGCAACGGCCCTCTTGTCAGCAGCCTTAAAGGACATCTCGGCCATACCATGGCGGCAAGCGGGGCCATCGAAACTGTCGCAACAATTTTAATGATGCAGCATGCTGTTGCAGTGCCCACAAGAAATTTGCTAGATGTTGCCCCAGATTGCTCAGGCGTCAACCATCTTCAAACAATCAAAAAAACCGCCATACGCACCGCCCTCAAAAACAGTTTTGCTCTGGGCGGTATCAATACGTCTTTGGTGTTGGAGGAAGTGCATGACAGACCAGGAAATAATTAAGCTTATTAATGAGCTGCTTATCGAAGAATTCGAGCTTGATGCGGAACAGATGCAGCCGGAGGCCTTGTTCAAAGAGGACCTGGACCTGGACAGCCTGGACGCTGTGGACATGGTCGTGCTCCTGGAACAGGCCTTTAATTTCAAAATCAAAAAAGACGAGGCCTTCAAGCAGATCAGGACCTTGGGCGAACTGCACGCGTATGTTTTAAACAAAAAAAATGAGCAATAAAACAATTCTTCAACTAGCCGGCAGCCCAGGGAAGTACGCGTCGTTATGCGATCAGACGATTTTTTCCACCAGCACCCCACGCATTCCTCCCTGGCGAACAAAATGAGTTTGTAAGCATGGAGTGTATTCGCAGGATCTGGCTCAACCTTGCCTTATATTCGGGAAGCCTTGTCTGGACTTTTTTCGCCATAGCGGTTTCGCCTTTGATTTATGCCTTCCAGCGGATTGTAAAGCGAAGAAGCCGTAGCGAAGCGGTCAGAAGATTCGTCTGGCTCTACGGTTATGGCTGGGTGACTTTCACCTCCTGGCTTATTCCCGTCAGAATTCAAAGCCGCGAACTCCCAGCTCCCTGTATCATCGTCTCCAACCACGCTTCTTTCTTTGACATTTACTTCATGGGTGCGCAGCCCATATGGAACGTATGCATGGTGGTCCGCAACTGGCCGTTCAAAATTTTCTTCTACCGCCCCTTCATGCTGGCCGCGGAGTATGTCAATACGGAAGCGGGTGATCCCGGAGATACGCTCGAACAGGTGCTGCGGGTCATACGGCAGGGAGCAAGCGTATTGTTCTATCCGGAGGGAACACGCGGGCAGGACGGCAGGATGAAACGCTTCCGGACCGGCGCCTTTCATGCCGCGTTGCAGGCCCGCGTACCGGTTGTCCCGTTTTGCATTTCCGGGACGGACAAGCTCCTTCCCAAAGGGAGAAAATGGCTGCGGCCCGCATCCATCGGTGTCCGCCTGCTTGAGCCTGTTTATCCAGACGCTTATCTGTCCGCCCCAAATGGAGCGACAGCGATGCGAAACGATGTTAAGCAAAAGATGGCTGACGCCATCAAGGAAATGTCTGAGTACTCTTAATAGCCACCAAAGGAGGCGCAACGTGAAACGTATCAAACCGATTCTGATTCTCATGGTCTGTGTATCCGTGCTCATGCTGGCATCTTGCCGTACATCCCCCATATACAACGTGCACGATGCCACGATTCCCGCGTATGACAATACCAAACTGAGCCTGCTGACCGTCGAAAAGACCATTGTACAGTCAGGAGCCGAACTGGGATGGGTGATGAAACCCGTGCATCCCGGACTCATCGAAGGAACGCTCAACGTCCGCTCTCACCAGGCCGTCGTGGATATCACCTATGACGAAAGCTCCTATAGCATCAATTACAAGAGCAGCATGAACCTGAAGCAGCAAGGCGGCCAGATTCACGGACGCTACAACACCTGGATCAAAAACCTGCAACAGGCCATTGATAGAAAACTCTCGACAGAACGGTACCAATAGACAATGTAATTGGGGGTAATCCTGAACTCCCGCAGCATGACCGCGAAACAAAACAGGTTCGAAAAATGAAACTGCCGATTCCCGCATCCGAACTGATTCCCCACAGGGGAAGCATGCTCCTTATCGACGCCTTCGTGTTTTACGACACAGGAATCGGGCGGGCAACGGCCACCGTGCGCCAGGGGAACATCATGCTCGAATCGGGCGGACACCTTGCCCGACTGGCCTCGGTCGAACTCATTGCTCAGACATACGCGGCCCTGCATGGCTGGGAATTGAAACTGAAAGGGATTGCCCCCACATTCGGCTATCTGGTCGGCGTGCAGTCGTACGAATCGCTGCAGACCGCCGCAGCCGGTGACGAACTGGAAATCGAAGTGCGCAACATGGGTGAATTTGAAAATTTCGCTGTTGTCGAAGGGAGCGTCTCCCGTGCGGACACGGTTCTGGCCAGGGCCAAGATCAAACTCTGGGCTCCTGACGAGGATGCGTTATGAGATACGTGCTCGTCATTCTGCTCTTAGTCATCGCGCCTTTGACCACGTCCGCGGCCCCGCCCGCTCATACGCCCGATCCGGCCCTGCTGGAAGAACTGCAGCGGCAATCGGAAACAGTCCAGAGCGTATCAAGCCGGTTTACGCAGGAAAAACATCTGGCAATGTTCGACAAAGTGCTTGTTTCCAGCGGTCGGTTTTTCTTTCAAAGACCAGCAACCCTGCGCTGGGAATACACGGAGCCCTTTTCCACCGGGTTCGAACTACAGGGGGATAAGGGGGTCGAATGGGATGACGCGACCAAAGAAAAACGGCCTTTCACCCTGGAATCCTCGCCTGCCATGGCCATGATCGCAAAGCAGATTCTGGCCTGGACCCGTTTTGACCGGCAATGGCTGGAATCCAGATACGAGATACGCCAACTTGAGGACAAACCGGTTACTCTGGAATTGCGTCCGCGCGGAAAAACCGCCAGGGAGTTTCTGGCCCACATCACGGTAACTTTTGCGGAAAACCTCCGTACGCTTGAGTCCCTGGTCCTGCATGAGACGGACGGAGATTTTACCCGTATCACGTTTCATACTACCGAGGCGAACCCACCCGCGCCCAAGTGACGCCCGATGCCTATGACGGATTTTATTTGCCGCGCCTACGCCTTTTTCAGGACACGGGGATGGTTGCTCTATCCGGCCGTTCTTTTTCTCGTGTGCCTGAGTGTGGGTATTTTCATCCTTTCGCCCATCAATACAGACATCCGTACGTTGTTCCCGGACGGCAAGGCGGATACTCTGTCGCAATATTTCGACCTGCTTTCGCGGACCAATATCAGCAAAAAAGTCTTTATCTCGCTGCATGCCAAAACCGCCGCCTCACAGCCGGAGCTGAAACGCGCCGCAGAGACGCTGACCGCCGCCCTTGGTTCGCAGCTTGATTTTCTCGATGCGGGAACGGTGCAGCCACTTCAGTTTTTCGATTTTCTGTTGAACAACGCTCCCAACCTGGTCGACGCGTCCGAACTGGCCGACCTGAAATCCCTCCTCGCCCCGGAAAACATCCGGCGCGCCATGGAAAAAAACTACCAGGAGCTGTACGCTCCTCTGGGCATGCTCACAAAAAATCTGATCCGCAGAGACCCGCTGGGGTTCAGATCCATTTTCACCTGGCGGCTGCAATCCCTGCAGTCTCTTTCAAATGCCGCCTTTAGGGACGGATACCTTTTCAGCAAAGAGGGCGATTCGCTGCTGTTGAGCGCGCAATCCAAAAGCGACCTTACGGACGCGGACAGCGCGGCCAGACTCATGGACGCCTTTGCCGCGGCGATAAAAACGCTTCCCCCGCAAATCGAAGCGGATATGGTCGGAGGCATCGTGCATACCAACGCCAATGCCAGGGCCATCAAATCGGATCTGCTTCTGCTTTCGTCCCTCGCATGCGCGGCCCTGGCCCTGCTTTTTTTCGCGGCCTTCCGCTCCTTCGGCTCCGCGGGCATTATCGCGGCGCCTCTTGTGGCGCTGTGCGCCGCGCTCGGCGGCGTCGCACTCTTCAGCCGGGAAGTTTCCGCCATCATCATCGGCTTTGGCGCAGTATTGCTGGGAATAGCCATAGACTTCGCCATGCACGTTTATTTCGCCCTTTCGCGGCATCACGGAGAGGCCTGCGAAGCTCTTAAAAGCGTAGCACAACCCCTTGTCTGCTGCTGCCTGACATCCTGCGCGGCCTTCGGGGCCCTGTTTGTTTCCGGCATGCCCGGGCTGCGCCAGCTCGCCCTGTTTTCCATCTCCGGACTTGCGGCCGCACTGCTGTTTTCGCTCTTCGTACTCCCCCAGCTGTGCAAAAACGCCCGGACTACCTATAACCGCGCCAGGCCATACGTACTGCCCGCACATCCCAAGACAGTCCTGGCCGTCTGGGCCGTCGTACTGACCGCCTGTATCCTGTGCGGCACAAAGGCCAGCCTGAATCCGGACCTGCATAGCCTGGAATACGTGCCGGATACGGTGCGTACGGCGGAAGAACGCTTCACCGCCGCATGGGGCGACATCCGCAGCAAAGCCGTTGTCGTGGCCGAAGGCAATACTCTGCAGGAAGCCCTTTCCCACAATGACGCCGTTGCTCTGGCTCTGCGCGACGCCTTTCCGCAACTCCGGATGGCAAGTCTGAGCCTGCTGTTTCCTTCGCTGCGGACCCAGGAGGCCGGCCGCGACCTCTGGAACGGTTTCTGGAATGGCGAACGCAGCGAACGCGTACTCGCCCAGGTGCGGCAACAAGGCGAAGCGCTTGGGTTTTCGAAAAACGCCTTTCTCCCCTTCGAAGCGGCTTTCCACGCGCCGGTGTCACCCATCACGCCGGAGACGCTGCAAGAAGCCGGACTGGGGTTCCTGGAAACCTTGTTCAGACCGAACGTGGATTCGGACTCTCCCCTGTTGCTGACCTTTCTGCCCGACAGCGCCCCTGTACGGGATTTTTTCACGCCTGAAACAGAGCGGCAACTCGGCGCCAGGCTGCTTTCCAACACCCGCTTCAAGCAGTTGCTGGAGCAGGCCATGAACGCCGACATCATGTATTTCATCTCCATTTCGGGCGTTCTGGTCGCCGTGCTCATTTTCATTCTGCTGCGCGATTTCCGCCGCGCCTGCCTGGCCCTGCTGCCCGCGGCCACCGGCGTCGCCCTCGTCTTCGGCATCAAGGGGCTGGCCGATTCGCCCCTGAATCTGTTCGATATCACCGCGCTGCCGCTGGTAATCGGCCTGGGCGCGGATTACGGCATTTTCATGGCGGGAAAAAGAGGCCAGACTCCGGATCGCGCAACCGTGGAAGCGGTCAGGATTTCGGGTATCACCACGTTGATCGGGTTCGGCGTGCTGGTGCTGGCCCGGCACCCCTTTCTCTTTTCCCTCGGACTGACGGTCTCCCTCGGCGTGGGTGCGGCCCTGCTGACGGCGCTGTACCTGCTTCCCGCTTTTACCGCACTGGGCAGGGAGCCTCTATGACCGCAGCCAGATTTTTCATGTTCCTGCTCCTGTCGCTTACGCTGAACGCCTGTTCGCCCGTCGTACGACCTGCACTTGATGCGCCGCAAAAGGCCGGGGAACAGCAATGCGCCCTTCCGGACACGGCAAACCAGTGGTTCGCCTCCTCTCAGACCTGGCAGATGGAACATTCCGGCGTATTGCAGCTGGGGGGAAAAGTGCTGCCCTTGACCGGGGTCATGCGCCTGAACCTCCGGGAAAAAGAGATTCTGATTTCAATCATGAGCGGATTCGGGCTCAAACTCCTGGCCATGAAAGTGCGCCCGGAAACCCAGGAAATACTCTACGCGAGTCCTGCTGCTGACGCGATCCCGCACTTCATCCAGCATTGCGCCGACACGCTCCGGGCGCTATTTCTGCGTTTTCCGGATCAGGCAGAGACCTGCCGCAACGTCGGCGGCCTGTGCGTGCTTGAAGAACGCATTGCCGGAAACGTAATCCGCGTCGGGCTTGATCCGCAAAGCGGATTTTTACGGCAAAAGACCGTTGCCTCCGTCAGAGGCACTGGGGACTGGACAATCCGCTACGATTCGCCAACAGTGTTTCAGCGGACGGTTTTCCCCAAAACGGTTTTCTGCAATGCCGAAAAGGGAGAATATAGCCTGAACCTTGAGCTCCAACAGGTGGAACGCCCATGACAAACCTTACCAGCGCCCTGCGGGAAGCCGGCGGCGAGCTGCTGATGACCGGCATGGATTTTTCCAAAACCTTTTTGTTCGGTCCCGGGTTCATGGGCTTTGACGGGCACTTTCCGGGAGACCCCATCCTTCCGGCCGTGGTGCAACTCATGGCCGGGGCTCTCGCTCTGGAAGAGGCGGGCCAACGCCTTGATCATTCCGGCTGGGCCGTCAGCAGCGTGAGCCGGGCAAAATTCATCAGACCCGTACGGCCGGGAGCCTCCCTCTGCGTGGAAGGACGCGCCGAAATCTCTGAGACCCTACTGACGGGTAAAATCACGTTGCGCAGCGCTGGAGAAACAGTGTCCACATACATTTTGAAAGCCCAGAGGACGGCATGAGCAGGAAAAGCTATTTCAAAAAAATTGCGGGAGCCCCCGAACCGTTGCAAATAATCGTACCCCGCAAGGTCCGCTTCGAGGAAGTCGACCCGCTGGGCATTGTTTGGCACGGACATTACCCCAGCTATTTCGAAGACGGCAGGGTCGCATTGGGTTCCGCGTACGGCATCGGATACGAGGACTACTGCCTGCATCAGGTCGCCGCCCCCATAAAACGGATGGAAATCGATTATCACCAGCCGCTCCGCTTCAATGAAGAAGCCACGATAGAAGCCCTGCTGCATTATCACGAATCCGCCAGACTGAATTTTGAATTCATCATCCGAAACCACGCGGGCCAGATAACCACCACGGGTTGCACTGTGCAGCTGTTTCTGGACAAGGACCAGGAGCTGATGCTCACGCCGCCTGATTTTTACCTGGAAATCCTTACGCGCTGGAAGGAAGGACGCATCTGAATGGCCGGGGCATTATTCGTTTCGACCGATATCACAACCGGATCCTACCCGGTTGTATCGTCGGACATGCGGGAGAGCAGCCTGTTGCAGTCGCGGTCTTTTTTTGCTTCTGAAAACAGATGGGAAAAAATCAGCGCCCTGCACCGCTGCGACTGCAGAGGAATACGTCGGGATAACCTGCTCGGATTCCCGGTTCAACAACCTGAAAAAAACGCGCGCGATGGAAGCTGCCAGTATGCATGAACCGGACGTACTCGTAACCATTCCCGTTTACAACCACGGAACAACCCTGCGCCAGGTTGTTGAAGGCGCGCTCGCCGTGCATCCGGACGTCCTGGTGGTGGACGACGGCAGTACGGACAACGGTCTGGAGTCCATTGCCGGACTCCCCGTACGCGTCATCAGCCACAAAACCAACCAGGGCAAGGGCCAGGCCATTCTGACGGCGGCAGCAGAAGCAAAAAAGCAGGGAAAAACACACATCATCACCCTGGATGCGGACGGACAGCATTATCCCGCGGACATTCCGAAATTTCTAGCCGCCATCAACGACGCTCCCCGTGCCGTGATTATTGGTGCGAGGCGTTTCGACAGCCCCAATGTCCCTGGAGCTTCCAAGTTCGGCCGCAGTTTTTCCAATTTCTGGCTGCGCGTCCAGACGGGCCAAAAAGTCTCGGACGTTCAATGCGGTTTTCGCGCCTATCCCGTGGCTATCTTCGATGCGCTGCGGCTGCGTGAAAGACGCTTTGCGTTTGAGGTGGAAGTGCTGGTAAAAGCCGCCTGGGCCGGATACCCGCTCCAGGACCTGGATATCGACGTCCACTACCCGGTTCCCGAGGAACGTATCTCGCATTTCCGGGCCTGGCAGGACAACGTGACCATTTCGCTGCTAAATACGCGTCTCACCGCACGGGCCTTTCTGCCCGTACCGCACAGGCTGTATGAGGAAGACGCCGCGGGCAAGGTCAGCCCCATTCATCCGTTGCGTTCGCTGCGCATCCTGCTGCTGCAAAACGAAACCCCCGGAATACTGGCGTTTTCCGCATTTTTGGGCATGGTTTTCGGCACGCTCCCTTTGATCGGGCTGCACAGCTTGTGCATTGTCGTTGTTCTGGGGTATTTCCGTCTCAACAAAATTCTGGGATTGGCCGTCAGCCAGTTGTGTATCCCGCCCTTTGTCCCGGCCCTGTGCATCGAAACCGGCTATTATCTGCGTAACGGAAGCTTTCTCACGGACATTTCCTTGCGTACCCTGGGTTACGAAGCCCTCGACCGGGTCTGGGAATGGATTCTGGGATCCCTGATACTCGCCCCGGCTCTGGGAGCGATTATCGGCGTGACGGTCTTTCTGATGGCCCACGTGGTCAAAGCCGGCCTGAAACAGCGTGAAACAGCCTGCCGCGGCAATGAGGAGCAGTGATCGATGCCTTCGGATGAAAGCAAGCATGAAGCCTGGACCAGCAAAAGCCTGGCCTCCTCGTTTTGGCACAAGATTTTTTACGCGGCCATCCGCTTTGCCGGACGCCGTGGAGCCTATTGTCTGCTTTTTTTCGTCGTGTTTTTTTACACGCTGCGCCCCAGCGTACGGCAGCGTTCGGCCGTGTACCGTGAAAAACGTTTCGGCAAAGGATCCTTCGTACGTTCTTTCTGGAATTGTTTCCGGATGCACTGGGAGTTCGGCAAAATTCTTGTGGACCGGGCTGTGATGGGCATTCTCGGCGAATTCGTCATGACCCCCGACAAGGAGGACAAACAACAGGTCGCGGATCTGAGCACCCAGGGCAAAGGCCTGATTCTGCTCACGGCCCATGTGGGCTGCTGGCAGCTGGGCCTGTCCATCCTGCAGGACATAAAAGTCCCCCTGGCTGTGGTCATGTACAAGGCGGACAGCGACGTGGACAGACATTATTTCGAACACCAGGGCGCGCAAAGCGGTCCGCCCTTCAGCGTGATCGATCCCAGCGGCCCCATGGGGGGTATGATAGAAATGATGGCTGTCCTGCAAAAAGGAGGCGTGGTCTGCCTGATGGGCGACAGAACTTTCGGCAGCCAGAAGGGATTTGTGGACGTGGATTTCATGGGCGGACGCATTGCCTTGCCCGTGAGCAGCTACAAACTGGCCTCCGCCATGAACGCGCCCATAGCCGTGGCTTTCACACGCCGCACCGGCCCGGGACGCGGACGTATCTGGCTTTCCAGGATCATCCGCGTACCGCATCTGACGGATCGCGAAACAAATGCCTGCCGGCCCTATGCCCAGGAGTTCGCCAACGGACTGGAGGAATACGTCCGGAAGCATCCGTTCCAATTCTTCAACTTTTTCAACATGTGGGAAAAACAGAGTTAGGTATGAGTCTTCAAGAAAAAATCAAAGAAACCCTTGTACGGGAATTGGGGCTTGTGGATGTCACCCCTGATGCTATCGACGACGACGCTCCGCTGTTCGGAGACGAAGGCCTGGGATTGGATTCCCTTGACGCCGTGGAACTTGTCGTGCTGGTTCAGAAATTTTTTCATACGGAAATCAAGGATTCCAAAGAGGGAACCACGGCTTTTCAGTCCGTCAACTCTCTGGCCCGGTTCATTGAGGAAAGACAGCAATAATGAACAGCCCGAGAAGTGTGATCGTGTGCGGCGCAGGCTGCATCAACGCCGCCGGAGCAACACTCGCGCATTGTATGGATGCAATGCGCGCGAATCGGGGAGCCCCCACCCTCCCGACGCACTTTGCCTGCGAACAGTCCGTCCAATACCCGGTCTTTGAAGTCTCCGACGCCCATATCCTCCGCAACGTTCCGGGTTTTTCCCGAAGCGTTTGCCTGCTGCTGACCGTCCTGGAAGAAGCGTTCGGCAATTGCGGGACCACTGCGGATGCGCTGCGCGGGATGCGCGTGGGGGTCTGCATCGGAACCTCTGTGGGAGCTTCGCTGAATTTCCTGAATTTCTACAAAGGCTGGAAACAGGGAAAAACACCCGAAGCAGCCCCCTTGCACCAGTTCATGGCCAGCAACCCCGCAGAAGCCGTTGCCCGGACGTACGGATTCAACGGCCCGGTTCAGACCGTCACCAACGCCTGCACCTCGGGCACGGACGCCATCGGGATCGGGGCCTCCTGGATACGGCACGGATTCTGCGACGTTGTCATTGCGGGCGGAACGGATGAGATCAGCGAAATTTCCTATAACGGCTTTGCCCGGTTGATGGTCACAAGTCCGGAGCCCTGCCGGCCGTTCGACAGATTTCGGCAGGGGCTGAACCTGGGCGAAGGCGCGGCCGTTCTCCTGCTCGCTTCCGAGGAAGCCGCGGCGCGCAGCCGGGCGGCCCGGCTGGGATACATCAGCGGCTATGGCACCTGCGGAGACGCCCACCACCTTACCGCGCCGCACCCTGACGCGCGGGGGTTGCGCATGGCTTTAAAGGACGCGTTCCGCCAGGCGGAGATCGAACCCGGCGCCATAGGATGCATCAACGCCCATGGAACCGGTACGCTCACCAATGACATTGTGGAAGGCGCGGTACTCGCGGAGCTTTTTCCGGGAACGCCCGTATCGGCAACCAAGGGCTTTACCGGCCACACCCTCGGCGCGGCCGGAGCAATAGAAGCGGCGTTCACCCTCGCCTGCCTGCAAAGCGGGAGCCTTCCTCCGAGCAAAGGCTTTTCTGAAATCGACCCAGAAATCGGATTCGCCCCCATTGCCGACAATACGCCTTTCCCGGCCCGTTTCGCGCTTTCGCAGTCCCTTGCTTTTGGCGGAAACAATTCGGTGCTCATTCTTGAAAAGGAGGCCGGATTATGATGCTCTCCATACGCGGTATAGGGCTTGCCGCGCCTTTCGGCGACGGCACGGTACTGAAGCAGGCTGCCACGGGCACCCTGCCGGTTGGGGAAATCCCCCATCCGCGTGCGGAGGTCTCGACCGAAGACCTGTCCCGCTATGTTTCGCCGCGTCAGAGACGGCGTATCGACCATTTCACCAGCATGACCCTTCTTGCCGCTTTCCGCGCGCTGGACAACGCGGGCATGCTCGGTGATACGCCAGACCGTCTGGGCATCGTACTCTGCACCGGATACGGCCCGGCGCAAACGACATTCGATTTTCTGGACTCCATCATCGATGACGGCGCCAACCTGGCTTCGCCCCTGGCGTTTTCCCAATCCGTGCACAACATCCCCGCGGGCGTACTCAGCATGATCCTCGGAAGTCCGTGCCCGCAGACCACCTTATGCCAGCATGACCGCCCTGTTCTCGCGGGCTTGCGTACCGCCGCGCTCTGGCTGGCCGAAAAACGGGCGGATCATATCCTGCTGGGCGCTGTGGATGAGACCACCCCGTTTCTAAAGGAAACCGCCCGCAGTTTTAAAGACAACGCGGTCCCGAATTTTCCGGTCAGCGAAGGTGCGTCATTTTTTCTGCTGAACAATCGCGGAGATGGCAGCGCACACCTGCATTTCGATAGTCCGGACAGCTTCCCGGAGGCTCGGTATCGCTTTGGACCCGGCCCTGATGGTGCATACGGCCCCATCGAAAAATTGATCGGAGAAATTCCGGTTTCCGGCGCATTTTATCTGGCCGCTGCCGCGCTGGCCGTGGAAAACTCACCGCAAACGGCGCTTTGCTATGAAGGCAGGCAGCCGATAGGCGTCACAGGAGAGCCCTGATGTCCGAGCTTACGCTTTCCCCAGCTGATTTTCAGGAAATGCTCTCCAGCATGTTGCTGGCGGAAATGCCGTATAGCTCGCGCCTTCACCATACGCAGGGCGCATCCCTGCCGCCAACTTTTATAGTGACCGATGCCGCGGACAAAAACCTGCTTGTAGAAAAAGCCGAAAGCATGTTCCACGGCAAAGGGGTGCTCGGGCCGGAACACCAGACCCTCGGGGAGTGGTCCGCAGCCCTGCACCGGCATTGGCAGGCGGGCTCGCGGGAGATTACTTTTTTCACCTCGGGCAGCACGGGAAAACCCGTACCGCGAACGCATCCGCTTTCCACCCATGTGCAGGAAATCCTGGCGCTGGCCAAAATTTTTTCGGGCCGGAGCCGGATAGTCGGTTTTGTTCCCCGCCACCACATTTACGGTTTCCTGTTCTCCGTGCTTCTCCCCAAGGCACTCGACTGCCCGGTCCTCCTGCTTCCTCCCCTGCCTGGCAAGGGAATAGAAAAACTGCTGCAACAGGGAGACCTGGTGATCGCGTTCCCTCTTTTCTGGGGCAAACTTCTGGAAATCGACCTGAACTTCGCGTCCGGCATCCGTGGGGTGACTTCCACCGGCCCCTGCCCTGCCGCAACGATCACCGGCCTGCAAAAACAGGGACTGGAGCTGGTATACGAGGTCTATGGTTCGTCGGAGACCGGCGGCGTGGGCATCAGAAGCACTCCCGGCAGCCCGTACCGCTTGTTGCCGCACTGGCGAAAAAGCGAGGAGGCCGATAGCCTGGTCAGAGTCTTTTCCTCAGGGGAACAGATCGCTTTTCCCCTGCAGGATGTTCTGCAATGGCACGGGTCCGAGGAATTTCTCCCGATCAAGAGAACAGACAACGCCGTACAGGTCGCCGGGATCAACGTCTATCCCGCGCGCGTGGAATCCGTCCTGTGCGAGCATCCGCTTGTCCGGGCCTGTACCGTACGCCTGATGCGTCCGGAGGAAGGTTCCCGTCTCAAAACCGCGATAGTCCTTGAAGAAAGCGCCTGCGAACAAAACGCTGCCGAAGCCGATATCCGGCGCTGGGCAAAAGAACATCTGTCCCCCTGCGAGTGCCCCGCGGCGTACACCTTTATGAGCCGCTTGCCTGCCAACGAATTGGGCAAACGTACCGACTGGAACTGAAGTAAAATTCAAGCCCCTGCGCGCGCAAAGGATCTGCGGCAAAACCGGGCTGCAGCAACTAAATTCTGGTGGTTTTTTAAAAAGCTACTCGGCGCTCGCCGCACCCCGGCCAGCTTCTTCCAGCGCAAGCTCGGCACTCTCCACAATGGTAAAAAGCTTTGTGAAGCCCGAGAGGTCGAACAATTCTTTGACCAGGCCGTGGATTCCGCAGAAAACAAAGCTGCCCTGCATCCCGGTGAGTGCTTTTGCCGCAGTGAGTACGCTGCGCAAACCGGCGCTGGTTACGCACTTCAGCTGGGAAAAATCGAATACAAACGATTTTTTCCCCGCATCTGTCTCCTTCTTGAACATGACGTCGAAATCAGGTGCAGTGATGGCATCCATTTCACCTGAGACTTTGACGAGAACAGCCTGCGGATAGTCTATAACTTCGATCTCCATGGTCCCTCTTTTCACTGGTATTTTTTAGGTGCAGTTTATTGGCTGCAGTACCTTCTCCCCCTGCCTTGCCAAGGTATACGCAGACTCTAATCCTCATTAATGAAATCTCTGGCCCAGCGCAGGTCTTCTGCAACGGGTTCGATAAGATCCGCCGGTATGTCTTCGTTCAAATTCCCCTGTTCTAGCAAATCTCGAACCCGAGGGACGTTTTGCATAATGGGTACGCCTGCCGCCTGCGCCACCTGAATGATCCGTTTTGCAGGAAGATTCTCTCCCTTGGCGGGCCACAAGGGTGACCGCCACCAGTCGCAGCAGCAGCGCGGCTCCCATTTCCAACATGGCCTCAATTCTCCTATACGGAATTTCACCAAGAGGATCAATGGAGTCCTTGAGCAGCACGTACCTCAAATACCCAAAAATAACTATTTTGATAACGGATTTGAGACATTCCACCAGGTTGTTCGTGGAAAAGAAAAAACGGCGAAAACTATTCACAATGAATTTGCCCGGTAGAGATACGCGTATCTCCACCGGGCAAACGTTTTGTGATTCCTGGAACCGGGTATGCGGACAGCCTTCAAAAAGAAGCTGTTTCCTCTAAGCCTATTAGCGCATTTTCAAGGGTAAGATGCTCTAATATCCGGTGAAGCTGTCTTTCGGGCGGAAACAGATCGGACATTTCTCAAAGTCTTCTCCCTTGTGGATATATCCGCAGATGGGGCAGAGATAGAACTTGTCGTCGTCCGGGGCATCAAGGTCGTTGTAGGCGTCCAGATAGCGTTCGGCGTGAACGGACTCGGCCAGCTTTGCCCGCGTAAACACCATGACGGCCTTGTTATTTCCCTCTTCCTGGGCTTTTTTGATGAAAGCCGGGTACATGTCCGAGGTTTCGTATATTTCGCCATTGGCGCCGGAAATGAGATTCAGATCGCATGCTCCGGGAGTGGGAGCGTCGACCGTCGGTTTTTCATAGCCGGGCTCCATTTCGGCAACGAGCGCGTACTCCAGGCCGATATGGATCTGTTCGGCTGCGGCAGTGGCTTCAAAAAGACGGGCAATCTGGTCGTAGCCCTGTTCCTTCGCAGCCTTGGCGAAAGCCGTATATTTGGCGGATGCGCCGGTTTCTCCGGCAATGGCGGCCTTGAGGTTTTCCAGTGTCGTGCCTACGACAGTTTCACTCTTGGATACGATGTTGAAATTAGTTGCATTATCAGGGCTGGGTATTTTAGCTCTTACTTTCATGATAAGGACTCCCTCCTATTTGTTGTGTACGTGCCACTATGCTTATTAAAGAGAGAGATGACAAGGAACAAATACGCCGCCGCAATCCTCATACATTCCGGGAGGAAATACAGACCTGATCCCGGCCTTCTCTTTTGGCTTGATAAAGCGCTTCATCTGCATAAGAAATAAGCATTTCAGGAGTGCTCTCCGCATCCGGCACCATGGAAGCCACGCCAAACGACAGGGTGACGTGGTCCGCGACTTTGGACGCTGCATGTTCAATGGCCATGCCGGCCACGGACTCTTTGATTGTTGTGGCGACAGTAATGGCTCCTTTCGTATCGGTATCCGGCAGAATGATCAGGAATTCTTCCCCGCCGTACCGACCGGCCAGATCCGCGGGACGCCGAAGGCCCGTACGAATGGCCTCAGCAACCTTGGTGAGACAGGTGTCCCCAGTCAGATGTCCGTAGTAATCATTAAAAAATTTAAAATAATCAATGTCGCACATAATGACCGACAAAGTCTTCTGCTCGCGTTTTAATCTTTTCCATTGATGCGAGAGCTCTTCGTCCAAATGGCGTCTGTTCGCCAATCCTGTCAGGCCATCCTGTCTGGCTATTCGTGCGAGTTCTTTGTTCGCCCGTCTGAGTTCGGCAGTCCGTTCGGCGACTTCACTTTCCAGCAGGTGCTTGGCACTCCGTTCGGTCAGCAGCAGTTCCTGCTGGTAGGCGGTATTTTGTTTTTGCAACAGCTTCACGCGGTGGGCCAGGGCAAGGGAAAAAACAGTCAATTCCGCCATTGAACCGACAAGGTAGGCGTTTCGTGTCACGATATTGTACGGAAGAATTTCCAGAAACAGCAACGCCAGCAGTATTATTCCTATAAAATACAGACTCATGCTCAAAACATAGTAGCTTGAAAGCTCAATGCGCTTTGTCCAGGCAAATATTCCCACAAATATAAAGAAGAGGTACGTCGGCAACGCGATAATTGTAAGAAACTGATAATAGGCAATGTCGAAAGCAATCACGACTCCCAGAATAAAACCCACACCGGCGATGGCTATTAATATTTTATCTATCTTTGGAAGGTATTTTTTAGTTTGGAGCAGTTCTCTGCTGAACAAAGAAATAAAAACCATAACAAGACTGATGACTGCAGTGAACTTATAATGAATTAACGCTCCGATTCCCGTATAGAGATCGAATCCACTATGTATGAGTACAAAAGCAGCAAAAAATAAACCGTGAAGTATATAATACGCATAAACTTTTTCTTTTAATGCAATGAATAAAAACAGATTATATAGAATTAAGGAAATATTGAATCCAAAGTAGAAAAAATAGCCAGCTGTCGTCAGCTGTTCATTTTTCAAAAAAGAAGATTGAGAATCAACATAGCAGCCGACAATCAATAATCCATAGTCGGCATGAAGTTTTATATAGACTGTTTTTGTCTGCCCAGGTTCAATCGTTACTACAAAGGCTGGATTTCTGTTGTCGATCTCCCGTTTCTCCAAAGGAACGCTGAGACCTGCTGATTCTTTATGCCAGATTTCTCCCGTGCGATAATACAAATCAACATCGTCATAATAAGGTTCGTCCAAATGGACGATACGAGTAATTTGCTTTGATGAGTTGTTGATAAGCGAAAAGCAAATCCAATAGTTCACATCAATTGATTGAGTATACAATCTCGAGGAGGTACGCCTGCCGTCAGCATCTCCATCCGCAATATCCTGGATTGTCAAAGCTCTTGTTGCATCTTCAATCAGATAGACGTCGAAGAAATCAAGAGACCTATCTTCGGCAGACGCATCATAAGCCGGTATGGCCCTGTTTTGAGAAAAGCCGATGGAAGCGGTTGAAAACGTGCAGACGAAAACGGTTAAGAAAGCAAGTAGATACTTCAAATTCATTTTGACTCGGTATAAAATCCCGAGGGACTATCAGGCGTTAAGCACAATGTTATGAGTACATTTGAAAAACAAGCAATTTGAGGCAGCGAAGCGGTAAGCGAAAAATCCTACAAAAATGATCCGGGACCGAAATTACAAAATATCCAAGCACAAGACAACAACTAACTTTTTACACTTTATATTTTGAAAACAGCTGGTTGCCCGTGTACGGGCAACCAGCATTTTAGTGCAATATCCTCCCCCAATAGCAATCCGACAAGGCAGCGGTTTTAAAAATAGAAATAAGGAGCGCGCTTAAAAAAGTCCCAGTTCCGTGCCACGCGTGACAACGCCCGGATAATCGCGTTTCAGGGCATCGTTTTCAGCCGCTCCGGGCGGGATGAAGCGGATGTCTTCGATATGCCAGCCCGGACAGACCATCACGCCGTACAGTCCCCAATCGTACGTGGGATCCTGCTGTTTCACAAAGCCCATCCACGTGCCCGCGGGAATCACGTACTGCATAACCTGCCCGTTCGTGATGTCCGGCCCCAGGACCACTTCTTTCCATTTCCCGTCCGGATACAGCAACAGCATGACCATAGGCGCGCCGGCGTGATAGAGCATGATCTCGTCCGAACTGATGATGTGCCAGGGGTCGATCGAAATCTGCGGGGTCATCAGGTAATAGATCAAGGAGGCCGCTGCCCGGTCCTTGTCCACGGCGGCCCGTGTTTTTGATTCGTAAGTGGGCAGGTAAAAGCCCGGACAGGCTTCATCGGACATGGGCACCAGCTTAAGGGCCTGAATCACCTGCTCCGCGCTCAGGGGGGCTGTTTCCCGGCCAAATGCATTGGACGCCATGCCGATGCTGGCAATAAACAAAAATAGAAGGCAGCAGCACTTTTTCATGTGGTTATCCTTTGAGCATGTTTGTCGATGGTGACATCAATGGCGAAGATTTCCGGCGGAAAGGACTCCTGCCGGGCAAGAGCGCCGCTGACCCCGCAAACCAGGCTGAACAACTCCTCGAAAACCCCGTCGATGACTTCACCCGGCACCCCGTAGTAGAGAAAATTAATGGGCATGGAGTCCCCCAGCATATAGAGATCCTTGCAGTCATGCTCGCCGGACAGCCCGGCGATTTCGGACGGCTCGGAAAAAATCACCCGGATGCGATGCCCTTGCAGCAAATTCCCCTGCGGGTCTTTGATGGTGGTGGTTTCCAGTCTGACAGGCTGTCCGCCGATACGCGGATTGTCTTCACGGGCAAGCCGGCCGAGCCAGTCGGTCAGATCCGCGAACTCCACTGTTTTTGTCGAACCGCTGGCGAAAAAAAGCTCACGCGCCGTCCCTTTGAGCAGCAACTGTTCAAAAAAAGGCTGTTTGAGCACGGAAACGCCCGTCATGCCTATGAACATGTCCAGCCGCCGCCAGAGATCTTCCGGCATATCCTCCATACGGGCGAATTTCCTTTCGCCGTCCGCGGACGCGTCCACTTTCAGATCCAGTCCGCAAACCATTCCGTAAGAGGTCTGCGCCTCCAGGGCCCTGAGCAGAAAACTGCCGATGTTGCCTTTGCAGCCCAGCACCAGGGGATGGCGGTACATGATGCATTTGCCCAAGCCGTAGAAAATGGACAGCACCGCATTGAGGATGGAATACGCGCAGGATTCGGCTTCAACGCGATTTTTATATCTGGAAAGCGCGATGGTGAAGACGGGAAAGCGCAAGCCGCCGATTTCCTCTTCCACCTGGCGCAGCTGGTAGTACCCGTTGGCCGTGTGCTCGAAAAAAGCGGGAATGATCGTCTGCAGCCATTCGCAAAGTGGCGCGTCCAGTTCGTTTTCAAGCGGCAAGTCATCCGGAGGCGCTACATCAAGATACTCCAGGATCTGCCCCAGGGTTTTGCCCTCGTGGCAATAACGGTTCAGGACCGGGGCGAGATAGCCGCCGTCTTCAATGAGCACGAGCTGGCGTTTTTCCCGAATGGCCTGAAAAGCTTCCCGAAAAAACAGGTGCATACCGGCATAACGCATGGAGTCCAGGTAGTCGCCCTTGCGCTCGCGCAACGCCGTGTCCAGGGGGCCGAGCGTGTCGATGGACGAATACTGGCGTGAAAGAATATAGGCGCTGTCGATGGCGTTGCGGAGTTCGACGCGCTGCAACCCCCACCAGCGGAACGCGTCTTCCGGCATGCTGAGCATATCATCCAGCAAGGTGTCCGGGACCACACCGCGATAGCGGATGAAGAGCGTGGTCACGGCCGGGCAGTTCGCCTGTTCGAGCGCCTTGACAAACCCCAGCACTTCCGAGGTGGCATGGTGTATCAATAAAATTCGATAGTGCGACAGCAACGCGGGGTCCACCTGTTTGGCGGTCCGGGCCAGATTAGGCATCCGCTTCAGGTGCGAAAGCATGTCGGGCAGTTTGCGCTCCTCGCCAAGGCTGATGTTCAGCCTGGCGCCCTTGCGCGACATGTCGAAATAAATCCGGTTGCTGCCATCCAGCATCTCCACCATGCTGCCGTCCCCCAAAGCCTGAATCACGGAGTTATCCTCCAGCAGCAGGAGCACTTTCGCCAGCATGCCGGCAAAGGCCGTATTGTTCTGGAGCAGCAGCATTTCCGCAGTTTCTTTGGTCCAGCGAAAGACCGCGCTCGTCACTGCGGACAGTCCGGACGCAACAAGCAGCTCGAACAGCGCGTACTGCCGCCCAGGGATCTCCGTATATTCGGTCTGCTGGTTTTGACACTCGCGATGGATGCCGGTGAAAATCTGCTCCACCATGGTGGAAATATCCTGCTGATAATGGCGTTTCCCCGCATCCTTCACCACCCGGTGGGGAATCCGCTTGAGAAACAGACGCGACTGGTCCGCATCTTCAATGGTAATCCGCAAAAAACGCCCTTCTCCGTCATATTCCACAAGAAAAAAATACGTGTTCGGCTTTTCCGCCGCATCAAGGAGCGGGAAATGCAACGCCAACCGATCCGCCGCGGATATGGGGCCCGGTCCGCGCTTCTTCTTTCCGAATCCGCCGGGAAACAGCAGCTCGCCCCACTGGGGGGTTTGCAAGGCGTTAAACACCAGCCGCAACTGGTGCACAAAGTGCTCCTGGGCTTCCGCAATCGTACGCGCCAGCGGACCGCGCGCATAGATAACCACGTGCGCCACGCCCAATGTCGCCAGCTCGGGGGTGTTCTCCGCATCCACCGCGACGTGCAACAGCACGTCCGTGGCGGATTTACGGCAGTTTTCCAGCAATTGCTTGGCCAGATAATTCACAAAGCCCGGAATGCCTGTAAAAAAACGCACTCCCGTAACATCGATAAGGAACCGGCCATCTTCCTGCTCTATGAGAGGCGCTCCAAGAGTGGTCAGAATCGTCCCCCGGACTGTTTCGCGCGCTGGTGTATCCCTGGCGAAACGCTCCGAGCGCATCAGAGTGCTGAGAATGGAGCCGATTTTCTTATCGCCGGATTGTTCTTTCATGCCTGGTCGTCCTCCGGGTCAGCGGCTTCACGCCGCAAGTCCCTGGCCTTTTGCTTCAATTGTTTGAAATAGTCGGTGCCCGTAATCTTCTTCAGATCAGCCTGCTGCTTCTTATGGTCGATTTCAATACGGAGTTCTTTGACTTCCCGTTTCAGAGCTTTCTCACGTGTTTCCACGGCCTGGACCATGTCGTCGAAGACCTTGGCCAGCATGCCCACTTCATCCTGACGCACCAGCAGGTCCTGCAGCATGGATGCGTTGGAATAATCCCCGGCTTCCACCTTTTCCGCCACGCGCGTCAAAGTGACCAGGGGCGAACTCATCCGTTTTGCAAGCACTGCCGACATGGCCAGACCGATGACCAGCACCAGCAAGGTCACCACACCGAGCATATACAACTCTTCAATACGTATTGCATCGCTCATGGTGATCAGGATGTTGCAAATCCAGGTGACCAGTATGCTGAAGAGCAGAAGATAATGAATGCTCAGCAGGGTGCGGGTCTCGATTCTGCTCTGAAGCACTCCGGCCAGGAGCAGAAATACGGGAACCAGCATCAGCCCCCACAAACTGTCCGTGATAAAGATGGGGAAAAACAGTTTATACAGCGCGTCGTGAAACGAAAGCGTTCCCTGGCCGATCGCAATGCCTATGGGCAAGGCAAAGGGCAGGCTTGAAGCGGCGAGCAGCAAGATGAGCAACCTGGCAAAGCCAAAGATGGATGTAATCCGCCGTCCTTCCCAATAGAGCAGCAGTCCTGGAATCAGTCCCATGAGTCCGTTGGCCAGACTCCATGCCGGGGCAAAAAAGAAGCCCTTTCCGCCGATGAAATAGCCCAGCATATCGCCGCACATTCCGGTCAGAAAACCGGCTAGCGGACCAAAAAGAATCCCCCAAAGCATGAGCAAGGCGACTTGCGGACGCATTTCCGCGAATGAACAGCCCGGAAGGTAGTATTTGCCGGAGAGATAATTGGCGAATCCGTACACAAGACAGCCCGCCAGACACATGACAGGAGTATTGTGCAGCAGTTTTTTCAGAGAGCTGGAGGGCATGGCGTTTTGGCCCGTGGTCTCAGTCCGACAGCAGGTCCTGGGCCACCTCCTGCAGTTTTTGCGTAATGGGGTGGTCGGCATGCCGTACGGCAAAAATTCCCTGGCTGGCCAGTGTCATCATCTCGTCGGAATGGGGAAGAATCGCGGTCACCTGGCAACCGTAGGTGTCTTCAACCATTTGTTGCAGCTGGACAAAGTCCAAGCTTTCCGGTGCCTTGTTCACCAGAATCTTCATTTTCGGCACTTCCAGCTCACGCGCTACTTCTATGGTCAGCCCCGTGCCCTGGTAATCCTGATAATCCGGACGCATCACAACCAGCACGGCCTTGGAAATGGCGACGGAAAGCAGCGTTTCCTCGCTCAGGCCGGGATGCGTATCCACTATGATCACATCCAGATCCAGGGCTTGCCCCAACTCCCTGAACCCTTCGCTGAGCAGGTTCACATCGTAGCCGTCGTGCAGCACCCGCGCGATGTCCGACGCATTGACGCTGGAAGGTACCAGATAAATGCTCCCCGAAGCAGCGCACTGCAGCGCATCCGTCACCTCATAGGCGGCTTGTTCAATGGTGCACTGTCCCCAGAGATAACTATTGAGCGTATACTCTATATCATCGTCATTTAGTCTGAATAATACATGGATTCCTGGAGATTGTATATCCGTATCAAAAATCCCCACACGGAGCCCCTGACGTGCATAAATGGCGGCAAGATTGGCGGAGGTATTGGACTTTCCCGTTCCACCACGAAATGAATGAACGCATATCACCGGCACCATCTGTACGGCCTCCTCGTAATGACAGCACAGACTATTCAAAAAATGTCGTGCTGTACGCAGTTCAAACGCGCGGGAAACGAATTCGCAGTGCCTGATTCCAAATCCTGACCATGAATAACCATAAAAGGATTCAATTATTTTGGGTAATTAATGGTCCCTTTGTTATTCTTCCATAGAAAAATCATCAATACAACTATTGATAATATCAGTATCATGGGCAGATGTGGATAGCAACGCCGGGAAACAGAAGATAAGAGATCTGTCCCCGCATACGGTTCAGCTTCAGTGGCCCTGCAGATCTGTATGAAAAAATCAAACATGAAGTTAATGCCCAGAATCAGACGCACGGCAAAAAAAGATTTGACTCATTGCAGTTGATCGAGCGATATGACTGCCACACTTAATGATACGTACGGTGAATTACATGTATTGGAAACTTCCTTATCCAAAACAAAAAATATTGGAATGCATCGAGGAAGAGGCCTTGCCTTTTCCCGATATTATGAAATCTCTCATCCCGATAAAAAGGGGCGGTCCGGCAGGTGAATCAGGCGTATACGCGCTCATAGATTGCAGTTCTTTTGAACTTAGAAACGGACAAGCCCTTTATCTCTCACTCCGGGCAAAAGGGACTTTTGTTCAGGATGGAGACTCTTCCATAATAGAACTCACCTGGGAAAAACCCTGGCCGACGTTCCTGAGAAGACTCTTCGGAAGCTACGAAGCAGACGAAACGATCATTACTGCTTTCATGAAAACGAAATTGCAGGCAAAGGTACTGAAAATGCACCCCGGCCTGAGCACCGGCAAATGACTCCCTTTCCCCTGCAGCGTATCAGGCGGGTTGAGCAGCCGCTCCAGTGGCCTGGCGCCTGAATTCCTCCAGCTGTCCGGCATCGCCCATGACAGCCACCAGGTCGTTGGCTTCGAGCCGGGTGTCCGGCAAGGGGTTGGGAGAAAAATTTTCGCCGCGCATCACCCCGACCACCACCGCGCCGAAACGACGCCGGATGTCCAGGCGGCTGATGGTCTGTCCGGCCATGGGGCTGCCCTGTTCGAGCCGCACCCAGTTCACGTCCAGCAGCAGACAGCCGGATTTCAGCCGCATCAAAGCCTGCTGCGGCACTTCCTTTTCATAAAAGGAAATGTACATGGCCCGCCGTACGCTGTCGGTGAAAGACTGAATCTCTCCGGCCGGTACGTTCAGATGCAGCAAGGCCTGGCGGGACATTTCCAGACTGGCCTCGAACTCGGGCGACACGGCTTCGTACACGCCCAGCTCCTTGAATTCTTTCAGGGATTCCACCCCCAGGCTGCGGGCGACGATGTTCAGGTCAGGGCGCTCCTTGCGGACTTCCGAGATGATTTCGCGGTTGAGCACCATGTTGGACGTGGTCATGAGCATCAGGCGCGCGCTGCTGATATGCGCGGCCTCCAGCACCACATGGTGGGCCGCATCGCCGAAAATTACGGGTAGTCCTGCTTTTTTGGCCTCTTCCACGCGGCGGTAATTCAGTTCGATAAGTACGAACTGCATATTCAGCCGCGTCAGCAGCCGCGCCAGATACAGTCCGATCAACCCGCCCCCCGCGATGATGATATGGTCGTGCAGGCCACGCGCCGGAATATTGATGCTTTGCAGCGGTTCGCGCTTGAACAGTTTTTTCTGCAGCGAATAAAGCGGCCCGGTCAGAGCGGAAAGAAAAGGCGTAAGAATCATGGTCATGATGACCATATTCAGGATCAGCGAATACATGGGCGCGCCGATGCTCCCGGACTGCACCCCTTCGCGCGCCAGCACGAAGGACATCTCGCCCACCTGAAACAGCCCCAGCCCCATGGCCAGAGGCACCACGTTGCCGTAGCCCATGGCCCGGCCGAGCACGGCGAAAATCAGCCCCTTGCCAGCCACCACCAAGCCCACCAGCGCCATGATGGAGAAAAAATGCTCCCAAATGAACGCCGGATCGATCAACATGCCCACGGAGACAAAAAACAGCAGTCCGAAATGATCGCGCAGGGGGATAATCTCGCTCAACGCCTGGTGGCCGTAATCCGACTCGCTGATGACCATGCCTGCCACGAATGCGCCCAGGGCAAAGGAAAGTCCGATAAGCCAGGTCGCGTATCCTATGCCCAGGCCCACCGCCGTGACCGTCAGCAGAAACAATTCCCTGGAATTTGTCCGGGCCGTGTATTTAAAAAGCAGGGGCAACAGGCGCGTTCCGAGAAAAACCATGGCGACCAGAAAAGCCACCGCCTTCAGAGCGGCGATGCCCAGGACAGGCAAGCCCTGTTCCAGGTTGCCCAGCTGGGGCAGGATAATCATCATGGGAACCACGGCCAGGTCCTGAACAATGAGCATGCCGATCATCACCCGGCTGGAAAGCGTCCCCATCTTGCCCTGGTTCATCAGGGTCTTGAGCAGGACCATCGTACTGGAGAGCGAAATCAGCGCGCCGAACCACAACGACGGTTCCCATTTCCATCCGAAAAGCTGCCCGATGCCGTAGCCATAGCCTATGGTCAGCATAATCTGCAGGGGCGTGCCGAAAAGCGCAATGCGCCGTACGGGTTTTAATTCCGCAAAGGAAAATTCCAGCCCCAGAGCGAAAAGCAGCAAAGCCACGCCGATTTCCGCCAGAAACTCGATCTGATGAATATCATCCACCGTCACGCCGCCCGTATACGGTCCAACCAGAACGCCCGCCAGAATATAGCCCAGAATCATGGGCTGTTTGAGCTGCTGCGCGATCAGGCCGCCGAACAGCGCGGCAACGACTATAACGGCAATATCAGCCGCCAGGCCGATTTCCATACAGGTACTCCAATGTTAATCAACGTTATTCCACAGTGAACCAGAGCGAATCCATCCGCCCTTTTTCGTCCACCGCGGCCAGTTTGTGCCGGCCTTTTTCCGGCGCCAGGAACAGCGTTGTCCCTGCCGGCCCCGAGGCCACAAAACGGCCGTCTTGATACCAGTACAAAGTCCCGGCGTCCACAGCACTCTGCGCGCGCAACGGAATGAGCTGAAAACGCGCCGGGGCGTCGCGCCGCAGTTTATAAGGCGTCCGGGCCGAAGGCGACACAATCCGCGGCGCATCGCCTTCCGGCACCACCGCGCACAAAGGCGACAACGGGGGCAGGCTTTCGTCCGCAGGCACGGCCCCCGTGGCCTGGCGCCAGGCCGTCAGAGCCACCGGATAGGTCCTGATGACAAGACTCCTATGCGGACGCCGTACCAGGCAATCGCCTTCGAGGCGTTCGCCGGTGGCGGCATCCACGAAAATTCTGCGGTGCATGCTGTCCTGCGGAATCCGGCTCACGCCGGGAATCTGCTGGATCAGCATCCGCCTGTCGCAGGCGGGCGTGGCCAGTTCTCTGCTGTCCGCGCAGACCTCCACCAGGTCGATGTTGGCCATTTCGGGTTCCGGCAGGGCCGTGCCTCCGGGTTCGATGGCCCGAAAAATATCGAACAGCAACGGGCCCGCATGTTCGGCTCCGGAAATGCCTTTTTCCGCCCCGCCGTCCAGATTGCCCACCCAGACGCCCACGGTGTAATGGGCCGAATAGCCTACGGCCCAGGCGTCGCGATGGCCGAAAGAGGTGCCGGTTTTCCAGGCCACCTCGGGCACGTCCCTGGTCAGATTCCAGGTGGTGGGCAGATCGCTGCGCTTGACCGTGGCCAGAATCTCCGTGGTCAGATACGCGGCCTCCGGCGACAACAAAGACTTTTCCCCAGCCACGGGCTGTCCGGCCAGCATACGTACCGGCGCGTACTTCCCTTGCGAAGCCAGCACCGCGTACAGGTCCACCAGTTCCAGCAGCGTCACCTCGCACGCGCCCAGCACCAGGGGCAAGCCGTATCTGCCAGAATCCGCATCCAGATGCCGCAACCCGCCCGCCATGAGCAGCTGGTGGAAATGCGGCAGGCCAAGACGGGCCAGCAAGCGGACCGCCGGAGTGTTCAGGGACTTGGAAAGGGCCTCTCTGGCGCTGACCTGCCCGTGGTAGACGCCGTCGTAATTGCGGGGCGAATACCCGGCGTAATCCGTGGGAATGTCCAGCAGCAGGCTGTCCGGCACAATCAAGCCCGCATCAAAGGCCTTGGCGTAACAAAACGGCTTAAGCGCCGAGCCCGGCGAGCGCAGGATATTCGTTCCGTTGATGGGGCCGTGATGCGCTTTGTCCAGATAATCCGCCGATCCCGCCAGGGCGCGTACGCTGCGAGTTTCGGTCTCCAGCACCACCACGGCCGCGTTTTCCAGGCCGCGTTGCCGCAAACCCGGCACACGCGCCTCCAGCACGCTGTCCACTATCCGCTGCAGCCGCGCATCCAGGGTGGTCCGCAGCTTCCAGGGTTCCTGCTCCCGCTCGGGGTACACCCCCTGCGCGTCCAGCTCGCGGGCCATGTCGCAGAAATGGGGCGCCAGCATAGGCGCGGCGAACCATTGTAGCGGCAAGGGCTCCCGCAAAGCGGCGGATACGGCCTCCGTATCGAATACGCCCTGCTCCCCGGCCCGGCGCAAAAACGTATTGCGTACGGCCAGCGCCGCCTTGGGATGGCGTACGGGATCGTATCGACGCGGGGAACGCGGAATAACGGCCAACAGTGCGGCCTCGCCCAGCGAAAGTTTGTCCGGACTCTTGCCGAAATAGAACCAGGCTGCCGCGCCCACGCCCACGATGTTCCCGCCGTAAGGCGCAAGATTCAGGTAGGCTTCCAGCAAGCGGTCTTTGCCCAACCCCTGCTCCAGCTGCAGCGCCCGGAACGCTTCCACGCATTTGGCAGCCAGGGTTCGTTCCCTGGGTACGGCCAGACGGGCCAGCTGCATGGTGATGGTGGAGCCGCCCGAGACCACGCGCCCGCGCGCCAGATTGCTCCAGGCCGCGCGCAGGACGGACAGCGGATTGACGCCCGGATGCCAGCGAAAAAACCTGTCCTCGGAGGCCACCACGGCCCGGCGCATCACCGGCGCGACCTGTTCCAGAGTCACCGGAAAATACCAGCGATCGTCCGCAGCCAGATAAAAACGCAAGGGCGCGCCGTTCCGGTCCGCCACCTGCTGGGAGGACGGTCGCGACAAGCGCTCCCACGGAAACGGGAACACCTCGTCCAGCAGCAAGAAACCGGCGTATCCGAGCAGAACCAGAAGCACCAGGCACAGGCCCAACCGGCGCAAGAGAAAAACAAGTCTCTTGCGGCCAAAGACCCCTTTTTTAAAAGGGGTCTTTAGCACCTCCAAAAACTTTTGGCTGCTACTACGCAACATACTTGCCCAAAGCCCCCCCTATTCGCGGGTCCAGGGGGGCGTCCCCCCCTGGCGGGGCTTGGGGCAGCGCCCCATAAGTATCCCTCCACCTATTCATTGCACGTTTACTTTCAGCTCACCGGCCGGAGTCGAGGCAGTGAGTTCGGGCGCGTACATGGCCTCTACCTGGGACGGCGGCAGGGTAAAGGTTCCGGGCGTCACGGCGCGCAGCAGCGAGTAATAGGTCTGCCAGGGGCCGTGCTCGGGATCCTTCTTACTCTTGCCTGGCAGAGTCACGAACAGCAGCACGCGGTCGTCGCGCAGATCCTGGTAGGCGGGTTTATCGCCGACCTTGCCGATCCAGGGCAGACGCTCGGTGGACTCCAGGCGCGGATTTTCCACTTCCAGCCCGCTGGGCAGCAGGTTCTGCACCACCACGTTTTTGACCTTGTTTTTCAGGCTGCGGACCTTGGTTTCCAGCACGATCAGATCACCCTGCTTCACGGCATCCAGCGGCAGTTCCTTGCCCGAACGGTCCAGGTAGGTCCGCCGGATTTCCAGTCCCTGAGTCCGGGGCGTATAGTCCGTGGCAGTGGGAATGCCGCGGGTTGTCAGGCTGTAATAGGCGGCTCCGGGCGCGTAGCCTTTGTCCATGACGATACGTATGGGCCCGGAGGCGGTGATCTTGTCCAGGGTCAGGACTTTTTCGCTGCTGCAATCCGCCAGGAACGTATCTCCGGCATAGATCTTACCCGAATAAGGGCCCTTGTTCTTCTGGTTGCGGAAGTACTTGCCCAGGGCAAGAAAGGAGAAGGCGTTTTCCTGCGTGCTGCAATAGGGATCGGCATCCAGCATGCGTACGAGTTCCTTGACCATTTCCGGGTTGTCGCGATCGTCCGGCGCCACATCCAGCCGCAACAGCAGCTGCAGCGCAAGATTGCGTATGGGCGAAGAGAAATTCTCCCCGCTCTGGCGTCCGCCCTTATACGTCGGGTAGTTGCGATGCATGATCTTGTCCGCCAGGGCTGTCTCGCCCTTGATGGCATAAGCACCGGCCAGCATATACGCGGCCTCTTTGCGCATGGACTGGAGATGATTCTTCAGCAGATAGCCCATCATGCCCTGGTCCGCGTGCCCGGTCAGCGCCAGCACGTAGAGCGCGTAGGCAGTCCGGTCGAGCGTATCGTAGGTGTAATTCTTCTGACCGCGCGCCATGGAGGCAAGAAAACGCCTGGCCGCGGTTAAAGCGGATTTGGGAACCTGGTACCCGGCCTTGCCGGCTTCGTACAGAAAATGGGTCGCGTAAACACTGGCCCAGTATTGCGGCGAGGTGGCCCCGGGCCACATGCCGAATCCGCCCGAGGGAGTCTGCATGGCGAGCACCCGGGTTATGGAGTTCTGCACCATTCCCGCAGGCTCCAGGGTGTCGAACACCTCCGGGGCGAGCACTTTTGCCAGATCACCGAAATAAAGCAAGGGAAAGGCCCTGGAAACGGTCTGCTCCACGCAGCCGTAGGGGTATTCCAGCAGATATTTGAGCCCGCCGCTGAACCGTACGAGGGGCAAACGCCCGATGCGCAGCGAGCGCACCACTGTTTCAGGCCGCAGACCGGCCGCGTCATCCTCGGGAAACGTCAGGGAAGCGTTCTCCAGACTGCCCGAACGCAGGTAATTCTGCGGCGGGTAGGCCGAACGTACGCCCAGTTCTACCGAGGCTCTGGCTGTTTCGTCATTTCCGGCGGCCCGGAGCGTGCAATCCAGTTTGCCCTGCTTATCGCCTACATTCAGAGAGAAATAGACGGTTTCTTCGCGCCCCTTCTCCACGGCCAGCGAAGTCTGGGGCTCGGGTGCGGTTGCCGGACCCGTAACGTCGAGGCTGAGCAGAAAATCGCCGGTGGCCTTGCTTTCGTTGCGCAGGGTCACGGGAATCAGCGCTTTGTCTCCCATGGCCAGCGAACGCGGGAACGTGGGCGTGATGATCAGCGGGGCTTTGATCCGGGTCATGGCATGGGCCGAACCGAATTTACCGCCGCTCAGGCATACAGCCATGATGCGCAGCGCGCCGTTGAATTCGGGCAGCTCCACAGAGTAGCTCACCCGTCCGGAACCATCGGTTTTCAGCGGGCCGGACCAGTAAGACACTGGTTTGACCCGGCGAATACCCTCGGTACGGACAAACTGTCCGAGTTTGTCGTATTTGCCGCCGCCTGCGGGTGACTTTTCATGCACGGGCGGCAGTTCGGGCAACAGCAGAGAAAAGATATCGTAGGAATCCACGCCCAGCGCCCGTTTGGCGTAAAAATAGCTGAAGGGGTCCGGGGTTTCCTGGGCGATCAGTTGCAGAATGCCCTCGTCCACCGCCGCGATGGTCACCACCGCGTCGGGTTCGGTCTGCACCGCGAGTTCGAGCCTGGTTTCGGGCCGTACTTCCTGGGGCGCGCTGATGCGTACGGCCGGATGGTTGACCTGGCGGGCCACGTTGAAGGGGCACCAGCCCGAAGCCCGGGCGGTTTCGCCCGTTTCCATGCCTGCGGCCGTACGGATCAGTACGGCCGAACAATAGACATTGGGCGCGTACTCTTTATGTACGGGCACCCGCACGGTGGCCGTGTTGCCATCCATCTGCACCACCTGCGTATCCAGTACGTCCTGCCCTTCCACCGTGACCAGCAATTTGCCGGAAAACGGCGCACGTACCTGGAATACGGCCTCTTCGCCGTCCTGATACTCGTCCTTGTCCGGCACGAGTTCGATGGTGGCCGGATTTTCCAGAGCCCAGGGCGAATAGCCGCCGCCGTAGGCGTAGAAGGACACCTGCGATGCTGCGCCGCTGTCCGGATCACGCAACACCACGCGATAGCCTCCGTAGGTGGGGGGAACAATGCTGAACGTTCCGCGTTCCTGGCCGGAAGGCAGTTCCTGGCTGGAAAGCAGGTAGGAGTCGCGGATGGACTCGTAACGATAACCGCCCGACGGAGTGAGCCGCAGCACGGTCTGCCAGCGGTCTTTGAAGAAATCCGCCTGCAGCCGCTTACCCGGCGCGGGTTTGGCCTGGGGCGAAAGCACCACGTAGTCGAGTTCGAGTTTCTGGCCGGGTTCCACGCCGCAGTCCGAGAGTTTTTTCAGGCCGGGATAGCGCTGGTAGGCATGGGCGGGAATCCGCTGACGCGCGTTCACTCCCCTGCCCCCGCGTTCGCGTACGCGTGCTGAGACCACCGCCAGCAACGCTGCGGGCGGCTTCAAGCCATTGGGAATCTGCGTACTGAAGGAGTGACGACCGTTGTCGTCGAGCATCTGCTCCGAACCGGAGGTAAAAATTTCCTGGTCGTCGAATTTGCGGTCCGGATCGCCGAAAGTGTAGCCCTCGTATCCGGCAGGAGCAAAGGGCGCGGCCTCGAGCCGGACAGAGGCTTCCACGTTCATGCCCGCGGAAGGCGGACCAAACAAATAATTGCTGCTGACCGTGAATCCCAATTCCTGCCCAGGCGCGGCGTCCTGCGTATCTGCGGCAATCTCCACTTTGATGCGATCCGGCAGAAATTCTTCCAGCTTGAATTCGTAGCTGCCGAGGATCTCGCCCGCCAGCACCAGTTCGGCCTTGTATCCGCCGGTCAGGGCGTACTCGGGCATGGCAAAGCTGAACTCCGCCAGCCCTTCCGCATCGCTTTTCAGGGTCAGCTCCTGAAGTTTTTTACCGCGCGGATCCTGCAACCGCAGCGTAAACGGCATGGGCTGGGGCGCGTGCAGGGCCAGATCGCGAACCACGGCCACGCCCTTGACGGTTTCACCCGGCCGGTAGATGTCCCGCTCGCCGTACAGATAGGCGGTGTAGCCGGACTTGGGCATGGGCCTGCCGCCCACGTCCTGTCCGGTGGTGTCGATACGAAAACCGTCATACAACAAAAAACTGAAATCCGTATCGCTTTCCGCCAGAATGAGATAGGGCTGGTCCTTTTCAAATTTTTTGGCCAGGCCTTTGGCGCGCCAGAGTCCCTGCGCATCGGTCCGCCCTTCCGCGACCAGCTGGTTCTGCGTACTGATAATCCGAATCCGTACGTTTTCCAGCGCATTGAGATTCTTGAAAGAATTGGCCCAGACCAGCAGATCGTCCCGGCCCTTTTTGGCCACAAGGCCGATATCCGTCAGCAGCACCCAGCGCTGGGCCGCTTCCCATTCGCCCTGTTCAGCCACCATGACCCGGAAAAAACCGTGCTCGTCCTGCGGGATGATCTTGCCCAGATCCAGGCGCACCTGACGGATCTCATTCCTGGGGGCGGACAAATCGAGCTTTTTCTTGATAATTCTGTCTCCCAGAAACTGACGTACGTCGCCTTTGTATTCGCGCTGGCTCAACAGGGTGGACTCGTTGTAGTCCTGCAACAGCATAAATAGGTTGTTGATGTAGATCCGGTCAACGTAGAGTTCGGCTTTGGGCAGATTTACGCTGCTCAGGGCAATGGACTGGTAGCCGCCGCGGGTAAGAAAGATGCCGGGTTTTTCAAAAGACACCCGGCCTTCCAGATCCGGCGTATGCAGTGTGTCTTTGAAAAGCTGCGGCAACACCGCGCCGTCCGCGGCGATGAGTCCCTGTTTGACACTGATGTCGTAGTCCTGGCCGGGCTTGAAATCACCCGTCAGCAGCAGATCGCTGCCGCTGCCGGCCACGGAAAAAGGCACCTGGGGCGAGACCTCCACATAACCCGGCGCCGCATCCGGCCGCACCGGAGTGGAAAAACTGATCTTAAGCGAAGGATTCTGGTTTCCGCTGACCACGGAGATGCCCTTGACCTTGAGATTGGGATCGTAAACCAGGGTAAGTTCCGCAGTTGTGCCGTTGTCCAGCTTCAAACTGCTTTTGGGAGTGCCCAACCCGGCCGCAACCGTAGCCACAATCTGTCTGGGGTCTTTATCTTTGCTCAAAGGCCCGCTGCGAAATTCCATGATGCGGGTACGGTAACCGGTCAAAATGTCAACAGCCACAGGCTGCTTCTGATCCTTGTTTGTTTCCGTCAAAGTAAAAAATCTGGCAAAATCTTTCGGATTCACAGGATAGCTGAATTCAATTTTTCCAGTGATCAGCACTTTCTGGTCATCCCGCGGTGCGGGCTCTTCCTGCAACATGAAATTGGTCACGACAAAAGGTTCGCCCCGCAGCGTAAAGCCCGTATCTCCGCCAAAGCCATAGCTGCCCGTGTCCAAATTCGGTGTGTCCAGGTAAAAATAATAATTCGACTTTGCCTCAAAGGGCTTTTGCGCGTCGAAACGCAAAACAAAGGGACTTATCCAACTCCACGATCCATCGATTTCGGGGGAAAAGCTGCCGGGATTTTTCTCCGGTGCCTTGCCCACTTTGTCCTGGCCTATGGGGCGGTCGAAACTCAAGAGCAGGTACCGCCGAAATTCCGGTTCTATCTGGATGGCCTGCACGAATACGCTGTTGGTGTCATCCAGTTCGACCGTCTCCTCCGGCACGGCTTCCTCATCCACAATACTCGCATTCTGCACGGCGGGCGTGGCAGGCTGGGCCTGTTCAGAGCCCTTGACCGCCGCGGGAGGCTGTGCCGGCAAAACGGCAGGAGCCGGCTGGGTCGCATTGGTCTCTTTGTGCAGGCCGAGGTCCAGCGTGGCCTTTCTGTCGATTGAAATGATCACGGCCTGTGCGGCCGCCACAATGACCAAGGCGAGAATCAACAGGTTTTTTCCGTCCATATACCAGGCGTCTTTTTTCTTTTTACCCATCTGCGCTGTGCCTCCGGCGACGTTGAACTTTTGCGGTAAAACGGCCCTGACGGCCGCCTCCTGCCAGGAATCCGAATTCTAGACTACCATAACGTTCCGTGGTAGTGGTTTGCGTTCGGCAAGTCAGGGGCTGCCGGGCGTCTTAATCCGCCGCGCCCCCTTGGTTAATTGGGTTTTGCAAAGAGAGTATCATGCACGAAACCGTTAAAACAGTTTTTATTGATATCCAAACCGGAGAAGAAGTTAAAGAACTTCCTTCCGTATTCGACAAGGACGCGCTCAAGCCCAAGCTGGTCCTTTCCACGCATATTGCCTGGAAAGATATCTGGAGACATTACAAAGTTGTCAAAGTGGAAGAACAGGCAGGCAACACCTTTGTCGCCCATGTCCGGCTGATCCGCAGGAAACGCCAGTTCATGCTGTTTTTCCTGCTTACCATTCTTACCGCAGCGGCCATCGGCGCTGCTGTGTACTTCTTTATGAACTATTCCACCGGGACGGGCTAGCCCGCCCGGTGCGAGATGGTATGCAGAACTTTGTTCCCGCCTCCTTGCAATGCGCTCCGGCTTTTTTTATGAATACCCCCAGAATAGAGATGGAACGAATCAACGGGTGCACAGCTGCGTAAACACAATCCCGGTCTGAGCGCTGCACGCCTTTAAAAGGAAGATGTTATGAACCTGACCAAAACATCGTCTGTGGCTCTTCTTCTCCTGCTCATGCTTCTTTTTTGTTCCCCTGCGGCCCTGGCCCAGGATGGAACGCAGCTTTTCATCAAAACCATTCCTGACGATGTCACCCTGAGTATTCTGAATCACCCGGGCGGGTTTCAGCAAGGTATTAAACTCAAGCCGGGCACCTATCTCGTACGGGCCAGCAAACAAGGCTACCAGGCGGAAACCAAAAAAGTGACGCTGACCGACAAGGCCGAATTCACGCTCACTATCCAGCTGAAACCGCTTGCCGCCACAGCCGCGGAACCAACCGGGGAAGCCCCTGCCGAGGACCAACCTCAGGCGCAGGAATCCGCGGATTCCGGACATCTGTTCGTCCAGGCGGACCCGTCGGACGCGATCATCCGGATTCTGCGCATCAAGCCGGTCTTCAAACAGGGCATCGCACTTGATCCGGGCACCTATCTGGTCGAAGTCAGCAAAGAGGGCTACTCCACCAAAAAACGCGAGGTAACCATCCAAAAAGGACAGGATACCAAAGTGGAGATCGCTCTTTTCCTCAAATCGGACATGGGCAAGCTGTATGTGAATACCGATCCCATGGACGCCGAGGTCCGGCTGCCGCACATCAAACCGAAATACGAACCGGGCATGGAGCTTTCTCCCGGAGACTATACCGTGGAAATAACCAAGGAAGGTTTTAAAACCGTTTCCACGGAGTTGAAAATCGAGGATGGAAAAATCAAACGTTTGAACGTCACGCTCAAAAAGCTGACCGAGGAAGACAAGGCCGAGGCCGCTTCCGAAGCCAGCCAGACCCCGCCTGAGCCCCTGAAAAAAGGCACGCTGGCCATCCAGCTGTCCCCGGCGGACGCGGAAGTGCGTATTCTGGATATCGACAAGCCCTATACGCCGGGCATGGAACTGGATACCGGATTTTATGTGGTGGAAGCCCAAAAAGAAGGCTTTCTGACAGCCACCAGCAAAGTCGCCATCAAGCCCGACCAGGCCACGACCATCAGCATTTCTCTGGCCCAGAAGGCCGAACAGGCTGCAGCACCCGCTCCGGAGCCCGCTCCCGAACCTGCAGCAGAGCCCGCCCCGGAAGCCACTCCGGAAGAGCAGCAACAGACTGAAACACCGGAACAGGCGCAGACGCAGCCCCAGGAACAGCCTGAAACCGTCGAACCGGGCAAGGAACGGCTCTTCATCACCCCTGTGCCTGACGACGCGCAGGTTCGCGTTCTGAATATCGGCCCAAAATATACGCAGGGCATGGAACTCGGACCGGGGAAATACGAAGTCGAGGTCAAAAAGCAGGGACTTGGTAAAAAGGTGGAAACCATTGAAGTGGAACCAGGCAAAGACACCCACCACACCATTGACCTGACAAAAGGCAAAGAACAGCAGGAGCCCCCTGCTCCGGAAACCGGTACGCTGCGCGTGGAAACCAACCTGGAAAATCCCGTCATCACCATTGACGACAAACCCGGATACAACAAAGAAAGCGCCCTGGCGCCCGGCGAATATCAGGTGGAGGTATCCGGCGAGCTTCCCGGTACGGAAGAAACCACAGCCGAGCATCGTTCGGTCATCATCAATGCCGGCGAAACCACCAGTCTGAATATCACCGTCACGCCGAAACCCGAAGCCAAGCCGGAGCCCGCGGCTGCGCCCGAGCAGAAGCCCGCTTCCGAGCAGAAACCGGCCCCCGAGCAACAGCCCGAACCCACGCCCCAAAAGCAGGCGGAGCCCCCGGCGTCCAGCGCCGCACAGCAGGCCCCGGAAAAAACGCCGGCCCCTGAGCATGCGCCCATGACGACGGATGCGGAAAGCCTGCGCAAGTCCGCCCTCGAGGCCATGACCCAAAAAGATTACGCCAAAGCCCTGCAGCTCGTCCGGCAGGCGCTGGCGCTGTCCCAGCCTGATGCAACCACCTACGCGCTCATGGGCGATATTTACCTGCTCATGAAAGACAACGCCAACGCCTTGAAAGCCTACGATAAAACCATCGAGCTTGCTCCGGAAATGGCCACCGCGTACGCGGCCCGCGGAGAGGTGTACGTCCGGCTGAAAGATACGGAGTCCGCCTGCTACGATTTCTGGAAAGCCTGCGCTCTGGGCAAATGCAAGGAAATCGGCCTGGCAAAGAATAACGGCATCTGCCGCTGAACAGAGTAGATGGCGGGAATATTTCAGTCATTCACAGACGCAATCAGGCTGCCGGATCTCCGGCAGCTTTTTTTTCGCTGGGAAGGCTTAAGCTGTTGGAGTGCCTGTATGCTCCTTGATCCAGGCTTCCAGGAGTTTGATCTGCTCTTCAAGTCCCGTTTTTTTTCTGGCCCAGGCAAGCACCTCACCCACAAAATCTCTGTCCTGCGTATGCTTCAAGAGTCGCTCCAGCATGTCCAGATCACCGTCCCCAATCGCAAGGTGCAATGCAGACCATCTATGATCCGGGATTATCTCCGTACGCGCGCCTTTGTTCAACAATGCCTGAGCGGAACGGCGGTCCCCTTTGCCAACCGCAAAGAACAAAGGACTTCTTCCTTCGCTATCGACCGTATTAGGATCTGCCCCGGCATTCAAGAGCTTCTCCACAGAAAGAGAATGTTGCCAGAAGCAGGCGCGATGCAAGGGAGTGTCCCCATACATATCCCCAGCCTCCAGCATGTCATGCAGCAATCCCTGGGCTTTTCCCGCGGGCACAAGCACGTCGATGGCCGTATCCTTGCCGCAACCCGCCGCAATATGCAACGGCAGCAATCCGTTGTCTGTAGTTTCTATGAGGGATGAATTGTAGGTGTCAATCAACGCATCGGCCACTTCTGCCGTATCCGCTCTGTCGTTTCCGCAGGCAACGTGGAGCGGGGTTAACCCAAAAGCTGCCTTGGCGTTGGGGTCATACCCGTGAATGTCGATGAGTTGTGTCACCCGTTGGAGGTCATCGGCGCGCGCTGCCTCGGTCAGGGCGTTCCAGCCAACAGTACAGGTGCAGTTAAAGGACTGCCCGCGTTCAGCGAGATAGTCCGCCACCTCGCGCTGTTTCTCTTGTAGAGCCCAGAGAAGAGGCAGATTGCCCTGATCGTCAGCTTTCAAGGGGTCGACCCCCTGTTTCTCCACAAGGAACCTGAGCATTTCCACATCCCCGCCGCAGGCAACTTCATGCAGAATGGTGGAATCAAACTCCCTAAGCACATGCGGGTCAGCCCCCAGCGCAACCATTTTTTTCAGCAGCTCCGTACGCCCGAAAGCGGCCGCCCAGAACAAGGGAGTCATGCCGTGGGAAGTGGTGGTTTTCAAAAGCCTTGCGCCCTCTTCCCCCAAAAAAATGGAGGAGTCTCTCTCAGTCTCGCCGTGAGACAAGTGTTCCGGCCGGAAAAATTCCTCATCGGGTCTGTCTTCGCCCGTCACTGCCGCCCAGAACTGGGGGGCGAGCTGAAAAACTTTTGTCCCCTTATCCTCCTCTCGCAATAATTCCGGAAACCCCAGGGCTCGCAACTTCTTGGCCGCCCTGACGGCATAGGAGAGATGCCCCCCTTTGACAGCCAGGATAAGCATCTCCCGTTGCCTTCTGATTTTGCATTGCTGCAGGAATTCACTGGCCACAGGATGATCTTCGAACAACATCTCTCTTGTTACGCTGAGTTCCTCGTATTCCTGGAGTTTCTCGGAATCCATAATCAGATCGCGCTGGCGCCGCCCTTTGTAGGCCCAGGATTCGGCTGCGCGCAGCATTTCCTCGCCCAGGAACAGGTGCAGTTCGTTACGCGTAATCCAGTCTTTGAGATCTTCCCAGGACCTGCTCAGCGAATCATGCGCAATACGGATCCGCGCCTGGTCCCCTTCTCCGCTCACGTGTACAAGCCGCGCAGCCGCCAGATTTTCAACGAGTTCCTCAAGTTCGCTGTCATCTCCGATCAATTCGGCACGAAGAATGCCAGGCATGACAACCTGTGCATCCCTGCTTTCCTGAACAGGAACACGCTTGCGAAACTTGATCAGCCTGCTGAAGAGCTTATCCCAGATTTCCGGTGTGGCTTTGGCCCTGTTCTTGGCATCTTCCGCCAGTTTGCCGATGATCTTGTCCAACGGACCCACGCTTAGATAATCCTTGATGGTGAAGCAGCCCGGCGTCTGGACTTTATCTTTGCAATGCCCCCACAGGGTATCCATAAGCAGGGACACCACTGGCAAAGCAGACTCCTGCAGTCGGGCGGCATCCGCCGCCACACGGGAGATGAAGCCGCTTTCAAAGGCGTTCCGATAACCGCTTGCCTCCATGGGTTTTCGAATCATGTCGTCGATCTGTTCCACCGCAGGGCCGGACAAAGGATAATAACTCGTACGCCCTCCCTGGATGAGTCTGGTGATTTGCGGACTGTTGGTGAACTTCGTGACAAAGTCGTCCCGGATGGTCGCCAGTACGAGCATCCGCGGATTAACCGCGGCGGCGGCCAGCAAATTGAGGAAGGCCTCCTCATGCTTCGAGGCCAGGGTCCAGAGTTCTTCCAGCTGATTGACGGCCAGGATGCACTTTCCGGACGCATGCGGCTGCAACACCAGATCCAGCAATTCGTCGAGCACTCCCGACACAGGCTCCAGGCCTTCTTTGGCCGCGCTGCTCAACTTGGAGATCAAAGCATCCTTGCGCCTGCTCAGGGCCGGAGAGGAGTTGGCAATGGAATAAACGCAGGCCAGAAAGGGGTTTGCCCCGGCATTGCCCGGACAAAAGAGTGAATAGCTTACGTAGTTTTTTTGACTGCCTGCCCCCGGCCCCAGGAGTTCGTAAAGCACGCCCGCCTGTAGCAGTGAGGATTTTCCCACCCCGGATGGTCCCTGAATAAACAACAATCCCAGATCCGGCGAACTGTCCAGACGTTTAAGAATTTCGCCTTTCTCACGCTCGCGGCCGAAAAAGAACTCTCCATCTTCGATGCCGTATTCTTCCAAGCCTCTGTAGGGATTGCGGAAGCACAGCGGTTGTCCCTCGTTTTTTACAAATTCTTTGAGCAAATCTTTCAAATGATCATTTACGGAGCGTTTTAACTGACTTTTAAAAGAGAGTTCACCGCGAGTGCAGAGTTCACCGTCCAAAGATTCTAGGTACTCTTTAAGTGTTGCGTGCTGGTCTTCCCGCTCGTCCAGTTCATCCATTTTTTTCCGACGCTCTTCCCTGGGAAGATTGTAAGAAATATCCGGGGCCTCGAACTCGTTTTCTAGGATGTACACCTTTGGAGCATTGTCCGTGTCCGCTCCAAGGTTCCGAGCCCGACACAAAGTTGTTTCAATTTCGTAGGCGGACCAGGAGGGATAATCCACTCCATCCTGCCGACAAGGCGAACCAACTTTATCCCTGAAAAGCATAATCATGATGTCGCAATTAGTGGGATTAACAGGCCCGGCATCAATCCGTCGTTGGATGGACCCTTTACTTGGAGGCAGGACTTTGCTGTCTTCCATATTCCAGCAAAACGGTTCCAAAGTGAACTCAGCCCCAGGCGGATCAATTTGTCGTATAATTGAAATGACCTCGCGCATATCCTGGATGCATTCGTTAGGACCACCGACAAAAATCTTGATGCACCTGTTCATAACCACCTCAAAAGGCTGATTTATTTAAATATACTTCCTTATATTCTCCAGCCGTATCCTTGTCCAGTAAAAGTTGCCGGCTGTGATTCCCTAATGTTTTCCGGAATTAGATGGTCATTGCTTTTCTGCCTACCGCATTTACATCAAAAGCTGTTTTTTTTGCGAGTCCTGTCCCCAGCCCACTTTCACCCTTTTTTCTCAGAATATAGTGCTTTCCCCTTGACGCGCGCGTGGTTCGGCAATATTATCGATAATAGATAAGCTGAGAACGACATGAGTACGAAACTGATCAAACGCGAAAGCCTTACGGAACAGATCAAGACGATCTTGATCAAACGAATCATCAACGGCGAGCTCAAGCCTGGTGACAGGCTCAAGGAATTGCAGATCGCCGAAGAGTTCGGTACGAGCCAGGCGCCCGTACGCGAGGCGATTCGCAGCATGCAGGCCGTTGGCTACGTACAGCATAAGCACCATGTCGGTTCCCTGGTGAAAGTGTACACCAAGGATGAAATCATCGAAGCCTATCAGATCCGTGAGGCGCTTGAAGTCTATTGCCTGTCGCAGATGGAGACGGACAACCTGGAACTGGCCTCCGAACTCGGTAAACAGCTCGAAAAAATGAAGGCGGCCATAGCCGCCAACAATGTCGAGGATTACACCTGGGGCGATCATTATTTTCACAGAGCCATCATTGAGAGTTCCAAGAACAAACACATGCTGGAAATATGGCGCTCTCTCGGAGTCCGGTTGCAGATGCTGACGACTTTTATCAAGACTGCTTTATCTCTGGATGAAGTTTGCAATATGCATGTTCCCATTTATGAAGCTCTTGCCGAAAACAACCGCCCGAAAGCCATCGCCCTGCTGGCCGAACATTATCGCGACATCAGCAACTACTGGGAAAAACATGGGTAGCACGGCGTAGTATGCCGTTTTAATTTTCTGGACTCACAAATTATCGATAATCGACAAAAAAGGAGACTATCATGGCTGCTTGGATTCGCTCTATCAATGGTAAAATCATGGATTCCTACTACGCGCTGCTGCTGGAATCCGCCGACGTGCACAACCAGGACGTGACGCTCTACTACTAGGGCCGAAGCATGCGCAATCGTCGCCCTTGTGAACTCCTCGCGGCCCTGTCCGCAGGGAAATCCACCATGGATACGGCCACCTTTGCGCGATATTTGACTATCAATAATTATCGATAATCGACAAAAAGGAGACTATCATGGCTGCTTGGATTCGCTCTATCAATGGTAAAATCATGGATTCCTACTACGCGCTGCTGCTGGAATCCGCCGACGTACACAACCAGGACGTGACGCTCTACTACTAGAGCCGAAGCATGCGCAATAGTCGCCCTTGTGAACTCCTCGCGGCCCTGTCCGCAGGGAAATCCACCATGGATACGGCCACCTTTGCGCGATATTTGACTATCAATAATTATCGATAATCGACAAAAAGGAGACTATCATGGCTGCTTGGATTCGCTCTATCAATGGTAAAATCATGGATTCCTACTACGCGCTGTTGCTGGAGTCCGCCGACGTGCACAACCAGGACGTGACGCTCTACTACTAGGGCCAGGCGTGTGTGCTGCAATGTCCGGACAATACGCAGAGTTAGCTGACTATATGGAAACTACAGGTCCCGGCGACTGTTATCGCGAGACCAGTGATTATATCCGCAACAAACTTGAAATCATTGAATGCAAGGAGAGACGTATGGCTGCCTGGATTGGTTCTTTACAAACTAAAATCATGAACGCTTACTATGGCTGTCTGCTGGAATCCGCCGATGTGCATAACCAGGAAGTGACGATTTACTATTAGTAAGACGACGGAACACCTGCCCGTTGAGCATTGACGGGTGCATTGCCAGACATTTTGCCTGGAAAATAAAACCGTAAATAATCACTGCTAGTGCGATAGTTTTGTGCTGTCGGTGTTGACATATACGTTACTTTTAAAATTAGACGAGAAGGAGTTACTCATGGCTGCTTGGATTAGATCCATGAATGGAAGAATCATGCGTGCTTACTACGCGCGTCTGCTGGAATCCGCTGACGTTCACAATCAGGAAATCACCATTTATTACTAGCGTATTTTCGCCTTGAAATCTTTTCAAGGTTAAGACGCTCCAAGGTATTACGGCTACAGTAACAATAATGGGGCGGCAAAGCCGCGGACCAAGGACCTAATGCCCTGCCGCTCCTTATATATACTACGTCATACCCTCTGTAGAAAGCCTGGGAAACAAAGCATACCACTTTGCTTCCCAGACTTTTTTTCATAAAAAGAGACAGCTGTGATTCCGAACAACCTATTATAAAATACCCCCTTAGCGTTCTCACTCACCCTGATATAAAGTGGCATATATCTGTGCCCACAGTGTCACAACTCCAAGTACAAATTTTTTGCGTTTACGAATTGGCGAAGTATCTGGACAAATTTTGCCTGTTACCGTTATTAGTTAAGAATATTCCGATTATTCTGTAATCACCGCGCTGAACGAAGCGATAAAAGTGAGCTGTGCCGTATGAAGCTGTTTTCAAAATTCCTCCGAACCCCGACTTGCAATTCCCGTCGCTACAGAGACTGCGAGGACAGGCCCCGCCGCCTGGTGGCACAATTTTTTTCACTCCTCACAATCCTGAGCGGTTGCGGGTATATTTACTGGATAATAGCCACCTACAACCGGCAACACCCTGTGGCAGGATGGATTTTCATCTTTGCCGAATTCTGCTGCCTCGGTCTGTTTGTCGTGGCAACGCTCGGGCTCTGGCGACTGCGCTTCAAACCCCTGGAAGGCAGACCGCCGGAAAAAAGCTACAGTGTGGACATCTTTGTCACCACCTATGACGAAGACATGCGCTATCTGCGTAAAACCCTTCCTGCCGCTGCGGCCGTAGACTATGAAGGCAAACTGAATGTTTACGTTTTGGATGACGGCGGCCGGGAAGAAGTCGAGAAACTGGCCCAGGAGCTGGGGATACACTATCTTTCCCGAGTAAAAAGCAACGAGTTTCTGGAAAACGCCAAATCAGGCAATCTGAATTTCGGCCTCCGCCACACCAGCGGCGACCTCATCCTGACCCTTGACGCCGACCAGATTGTTGATCCGAGCATCCTCAACCGTCTGGTGGGCTACATGGATTTTCCCGAAGTGGCGTTCGTGCAGACAAAACAGACGTATCTGACCAAGTCCGGCGATCCTTTTTACAATAAATCTCAGGTGTTTTACGACGTGGTCCAGCTGGCCATGGACAACAACGATAACGCCATCTCGGCAGGCTCGGGCGTCCTTTACCGGCGCAAGGCCCTGGACAGCATCGGCGGCTTCGCCGAGTGGAACATCGTGGAAGATTTGACCACTTCCTACGAACTGCACACCAAGGGATGGAAATCTTTTTATTTTCCCCACGCTCTCAGCCGCGGTCTGGCTCCCGAATCCATCTGGGGCGTCTACCAACAGCGCGGGCAGTGGGCGCTGGACACCATGCGGTTGTTTCTCTGGGATAATCCATTCCGCAAAAAAGGGCTTCGCTTCATGTGTCGTGTCGGGTACTCCACGGTCGCGCTGTCCTATATCTGCTCGGCCTTCGTATTCCCCTTCTTTTTTCTGATCCCCATCTGGACCTACATCACCGGTGAGACCATTCTCACCCACTCCGAGATTGAATTCGTGATTATCCGTTCTGTTTATCTGCTGCTGATGGTCATCGCCACCCAGTACCTCTGCTACCGCCAGCAGCCCGGCAAACAGTTCCGTATGCTGGCCGGACTATTTCCCCTGTATATGACCGGCATCATACGGGCATTTAAATACCCCAAGGGTAAAAAGCCCGACTATTGCGTCAACAACGTCTTCAATTCGTGCATGCGCAGTCTACGGCGTATGCCTCCGGTGGTGGCTGTGCTGCCGCAGCTGATCCTGCTGCTGCTCAACCTGGTCATGCCGTTCGTGGCCGTTTTCTTGGAAACCTGTCCACCCCGTATCATTGCGGCCAATGTCTTTGTTTCCGCCATAGCCATCTGGACCATGTCCCGCGTGGTCATGTCCGCTCTCACCCCGGGCGAGTACACGCCTGAGGAGGACCCGGAAAATGTCTACACAGACTAGCAGCGATCGGAAAAAATCTTTCTGGCTGGCTTTCGCCATCTCCATCTGGGTAATTGCCGCCCTGGGCACGGTGATCTACGTCAACCCCGAGTTTTGGAAGGACGGCTACAGCTATTACAAAGATGCCCAGGAATCCGCGAAACAGGGCAACATACCGGGAGCTTTAGCTGAAATGGACAAGGCCCTGGAGCGGGATCCGAAAAATCCGGGGTATCTGACCTACCTCGCGTCCCTTCTGGCGCAAACAGGCGAGACGGACGCTGCCTTGAAAAATTACCAGGACGCCCTTTCCCTGAATCCGAATAATGCCGAGGCCACGCTTGGACTCGGAAAACTGCTTCTGGAACAGAACCGCAGCCAGGAGGCCCTGAAAGCGCTGGACTCCATTGCAGCGGATGCGCTCACCCCGGACCTGTTGCTGCGCCGGGCCAGGCTGGAGGCTCAATACGGACAGCATGAAAAAGCCATAACCGACTTTCAGGCCTTGCTGGCCCGCAATCCGGACGCACCGTCCGTCCTGCGCCAGCTGGCCGCTTCTGCCATGGCCGTCAAAAACTACCCGTTGGCGGAGCAAACACTTGAAACCTATCTCAAAACCGCAGAAAATGATGATGCCCTATGGGGCAGAAACCAATTGGTCATCGCGCTGCGGGAACAAAAGAAACTGGAACAGGCCTATGCCCTGCTCACCCGGAATTCCAGCCCAGAGAACCTTCTGCAGCGTGCCGAACTGGCACTGGAACTCAGCCGTTTCGAAGAGGCGGTTCCTCTGTTTCGCGCGTTGCTTGATCAGACACCCGACGATCCGGAATTAAAAAACAAATACGCCGTCGCCATCCGCGCACTCGGCGGCAAGGAAGAAGCAGCCCAGGCCTTTGCCGAGGCCCCCACCCCGGACAACCTGGACGAACGCGCGCAACTCGCCATGGAACTGCAGCGCTTCGACGAGGCCGCAAAGCTGTACAAGGAACTGCTGGCCGAACATCCGGGCGATACGGAAATCAGCAACCAGCTGGCAGTGGCCCTCCGTGCGCTCAAGCAGCGCGAAGAGGCCTACAAGCTGTTCACACAGGCCCCCACCCCGGACAACCTGGACGAGCGGGCGCAACTCGCCATGGAGCTGCAGCGCTTCGATGAGGCCTCAAAGCTGTACAGGGAATTGCTGGCCGAACATCCGGGCGATACGGAAATCAGCAACCAGCTGGCAGTGGCCCTCCGTGCGCTCAAGCAGCGCGAAGAGGCCTACAAGCTGTTCACACAGGCCCCCACCCCGGACAACCTGGACGAGCGGGCGCAACTCGCCATGGAACTGCAGCGCTTCGACGAGGCCGCAAAGCTGTACAGGGAATTGCTGGCCGAACATCCGGACGATACGGATAGCAGCAACCAGCTGGCAGTGGCCCTCCGTGCGCTCAAGCAGCGCGAAGAGGCCTACAAACTGTTCACACAGGCCCCCACCCCGGACAACCTGGACGAACGGGCGCAACTCGCCATGGAGCTGCAGCGCTTCGACGAGGCCGCAAAGCTGTACAAGGAACTGCTGGCCGAACATCCGAACGATACGGAAATCAGCAACCAGCTGGCAGTGTCCCTGCGTGCACTCAAGCAGCGCGAAGAGGCCTACAAGCTCTTCACTCAGGCCCCCACCCCGGACAACTTGGACGAACGGGCGCAGCTCGCCATGGAGCTGCAGCGCTTCGACGAGGCCGCAAAGCTGTACAGGGAACTGCTGGCCAGGCATCCGAACGATACGGAAATCAGCAACCAGCTGGCAGTGGCCCTGCGTGCTCTCGAACGTCTCGAAGAAGCCTACAAACTTTTTACGGAAGCTCCCACTCCGGAAAATCTCAATTCACGGGCCGAACTTGCCTTACAGTTAAAACACTATGATGCGGCCGTCGCGCTGTATCGCCAGCTTGCCGAGCGCACGCCTGATGATGCGAAAATCAAGGAAAATCTCGCGTACGCCTTGGACAAAGCGGGTGAATCGGCCGGAAACCAGAAACTGGCAGCTGAGGCCTATGAAAAGCTGATCGCCGCTGGCAATGCCTCGGACGAGACACGAACCCGCTACGTCTGGCTGCTGATGCGGGAAAAACGCTACAATGAGGCCTACGAACTCCTAAACACAATGGACACCGGCGATCCCGAACTGCTTCGGCTCAAGGCCGAGGCTGCGTTTCTCTCCAAACATTTTGCCGCAGCTGTTCCGCTGTTGCAGAAACTGGCCCAGGCAAGCCCCGACGATGCGGAGATCTGGGCAAATCTTACAGCGGCATTCGATGCGCTCAAACAGCCTGCAGAAGCCGCAAAGGCCATGCGCCGCTATCTGGCGCTGCATCCTGATGCTGCAGGCGCGACTGCGCGCCTGGCCGGACTGCTGCAACGTTCCGGACAAAGCGCCGAGGCCGTCCGCCTCTACAAACAGGCTCTGGCAACGAATCCAAAAGACGTTGCGAGCCTGAAAGGACTGGCGGAAATATACGAATCCCAAAGCCGCTACGCTGCGGCACTGGAGCTGTTGCTGCGGCTCACCAAAATCCAGGACTCCGATGCCGGGCTGACCATGCGTATCGCGCTGCTTTACAAGTGGGAAAAAGATTTTTCACAAGCCAAAGACTGGTTCCAACGCGCTCTGGCCATGAAACTGCCAGGAAAAACGCGCTACCTCGCGGTCATGGATCTGGCTGAAACAGAGCTGGAGCTGAAGGATCCGTCCGCTGCGCTCGCACTGCTGCAAACGTTGAATCCCGACCAATCCAAAGATACGAAGCTTCTCGAACTCCAGGCACGGGCGGCCATGGCCGCCCGTAAGCCCGCTCTGGCAGTGGCCGCCCTGCAACACCTGGGCGGTATACGCAAGCTGACGCCCACTCAGCGTTTGTGGCTGGCCGGCCAGCTGCGTTTGCTTGGGGAGACTTCCAAGGCCCTTGCACTCTACGAGGCCCTGCACAAGGAAGGCGTCCTGAAGGACAGCTACGGCCTGGAGGCTCTGGGGGACCTGCGTCTGGACGCCGGACGTCCGGGCGATGCGCTGCGCGCCTATCTGTCCATTCCCGAACCGGACCGTTCCCTTCAAATCAATTTGAAAATCGCCCGAGCCGCGGACCGCTCCGGAGACAAACAGCTTGCGGCCAAAGCCTACGAACAATACCTGACAGCAGGAAAGGCATCGCCTGATCTGTTGCTGGAAGCGGCGCGTTTCATGATCAAAGCGGGAAAATACGCGCGCGGACTGGCACTCTATGACCAGGCCTTGGCGCAACGCAGCCCGAGCGGCCTGGAACTGGAATTGGCCCAGGCCAACCTGGCCGCAAAACGCTTTCCCGTGGCTGAAAAATGGGCTGCCAAGGCTGTTGCTGCGGATTCCGCGAACTGGAAAGCCATCCTGGCGCTCGTCCAGGCTCTCCACCTGCAAGGGCAGTCTCTTCAAGCCGATAACCTATTGCAAAAACATGAAAAATCAATTATGATGCATCCCAAAGGCAGAGAGTGGATGGGCTATGTGGCCATTGCCCGGAACAGACATATGCAAGCATTCCGCATTTTTGACGATCTGATCCGCGAACGGGCCGATGACCTCGGGAATCTCTGGTTGTGGCGCGGTGTGGCGGCAACCAGCCGCGGCGATTACGCCAGGGCTGAGGAAAGCTTTGCCCAGGCCAGGCGCTTCACTACAAACAAACGTCCGACCCCCAGTCTGTAATCTGCAAAAATGACTGGAACGTCTGCAAGTCTGTCTGCATGGAGTTGTAATGAGTAGTGCGTGGCGATATTTCTACGGCATCACGGCCGCCTGCTGTATCCTGCTGTTTTTCTTTCCCGGTTCGGCCGCCGCGGATAATACGACCGATCCTGAGCCGGTTTCTCAGGAGTCGCTGACAGACGTTCTTGCTGATCCGCAAGCCGGTTTCCTGGCCGAGGTGGATAAAGCCGAGGCCGAACTGCGTAAAAAAACCCGTTCGTCGGTGGGGGCGTTCGCCTCCGCCTTCACGGACCAGAATAAAATCAGCATCCTGCACGGCGGCGGTTTCTTTACCGCCTTTCCTGCAAACAAACTCGACCTGCACATTCAGGTCATGACCGGCCACATCCACCAGGAGGAAAAAGCCGCGCGTCCGGAAACCAACCTGTGGCGAACGTCCGTGGAAGTGGGCGGCGACGATTATTTTCTTACACCTCAGGTGGCGCTTTGGGCCTCCGCACTGTACGAGCAGTTCGACCCGCAAAACAACGACGATGCAAATGACGCCGCACAGGCGCAACGCCGCGACATGTATCGCAGCTACCTGCTGGGCGGTAAACTCGGCGGCAAGTACCTGTTTGAAAACGGTTCGGAAATCGGACTGGAGGGCAAACGCGAGAGCATCTGGTCCGAACACAACAAATATGATGTCCGGCTTTTCAACCGCGTGGTGGATATGACCCAGATGCGTGCGGACATGGCCATCAACAAGGCCCGTGGCTATGTGGACATGGTAACCTTTGCGGAGCAGCAGCTTCACCTGGAAGGCGGTCTGGACAGTTTTGAGGACGGCAATCTGCGCGGCTGGGGCTACGCCCATTACCAGATCCCCGTACTCTGGAGCCAGGACAAACACTGGACCGCCATCCGGCCGAATTTCTACATGGAATCCGTACAAGAGGAAAAACCCGGCTACTTCTCCCCCGAAAGGCACACCACCCTCGGCGTCATGCTTCATACCATCCACGACTTCGAACATTTCGAACTTGAGGCTGAAGTCAATCCGCAGCTGCTCTGGACAGTGGACGAAACCAAAACCGGCGAAACTGCCACCGGCATTCACGGCCTGCTCAATCTCGCCTACAAAACGGACTCCTTCCGCATCGGCATCGGAGGATTCGGGTATACGGATTCCGACGGTTATTGGTTGATGCGCAGCACCCTTTTTCTCAGGTACTTTTTCTGATGTCTGTTCCCTCAGGATTCCGTCATGCCTGGCTGGTCGCCGTATTGCTGGGCACACTGCTGCTCTCCGGCTGCCCCGAGACTCAGTCTTCCACGGAACCCGACTTTCTGGATACGGCCTGGCAGGCATACAAACCCGTCTTTATCTCGCAGGAAGGCTATGTCTGGGATGCGCTTCGCAAAGAAGTCACCAGCGAGGGGCAGTCCTACGCGCTGCTGCGCGCGGCCTGGATGCGTGATCAGGACTGTTTCGCCAGAGTTCTGGCCTGGACAGAAAACACCCTGCGCCGCCCGGACGGCCTGTATTCCTGGCGCTGGCGGCCTGACAAGAGTGCGGACACCGGGGGCGTCATTCTGGACGCCAATACGGCCACGGACGCGGACCAGGACATCGCCTTCGCCCTGATCATCGCAGCCAAGGCCTTTGGCAACCCTGGCTATATGGAACGCGCCCGGCAGCTTGTCCAGGCGATCCGCCAGCAAACAGGCATTGCGATTCCCGGAGGCTGGCTGCCTGCGGCCGGAAACTGGGCCGTGGCCGAGCGCGTCATCAATATTTCCTACTTCGCACCCTATGCCTACCCCTATTTCGCCCGGCTGGACCCGCAAGGCAACTGGGATCAGGCACGGAGTGCGAGCTACGCCGTGCTTGCCAAAATCCCCGCCATTTCCCCGTCCGGACTGCCGCCGAACTTCGCCGTACTGGATGCCCAGGGCACGCTCTCCCCGATCCAGGGCAAAGCCGGTCTGGACAGCGACTTTTCCTATGACGCGGTGCGGACGTACTGGCGCGTCGCCCTGGACTGCCGCTTGCTTTCCAATCCGAGCGCCTGCGCCGACCCCGCACGTTCCGGGGCCATCGCCGGACTCATCGCCCGGGACGGACGTCTGTACGCCTGCTATTCGCTGGAGGGGAAACAAAAAAGCGATGTGGAATCGACAAGTTTCTACGGGGCCACGCTGCCCGCCCTGGAACAGTTTCACCCCTCACTGGCCCGGGCCATCCGTGATGACAAACTCTCGCCCCGGCGCCTCACGCCTATTCTTTCAGACCCCAACCGTTACTACGACCTCAACTGGATCTGGTTCGGTCTGGCAGCCGCGGACGGCCTGATCAACGAACGGACACCCGGACTGCAGAGCATTCAGTAGCCCTACGCCGGTTTGAGCCGGTGCAGAATCTCGCCCGCGTTTTCCACCAGCAGGATGCCCTGATCTTCCTTGTCGCGGTAGTCGTCCAGATTGATGCTGTCCGGATCCATGTAGCCCACGTTGATTTCTTTGCAGACGTCCTCGGGGATGGAAGTGGCGAAGACAAGGTCGATACGCGGCACTTCCACGCCGTCGACCATTTTTCCCAGGCCGCGTACGTGGGTGGAATGGGCCAGCACTCCGGGCGGAATGTCGGCGAAGTCCTGCATACGCTGCAGAAAATAATCGCGCGTATGGTATCCGACCCGATGAATCAACGTGCCCCACGTATCCGATACGCGCGTGATGTGTTTGCCGTAGATGATCAGCTTGCCACCGTCGGCCACCACGGGCTCCAGCTTGTACATCACCTTTCCGGCCACCCAGATTTCCTCGTACATGGGCGAAGCCGTGCCCAGAACCGTGTGAAAGGGCTTGTCCTTATATCTGATATGCAGTCCGGAGGAGACTTCCGTTGCCGCTGTCCAGGCTTCGCGGGTTTCGCCCACGAACAGTCCGGCCAGTTCGGTCTTGGACTTTACCACCATGGAAATGCACAACTGCGGCACGGAAACCAGCTCAGTCGCACGGATCAAAGCCTCGCGTACGGGCGTCTGACGTATGCCGATGGTGTCCCAACAGGTGACTACCGCGCCCAGCCAGTGCGTGAAATGCAGAAAGTCGCCGCCGGATATGCCTGGGAACAGATACTTTTCTCCGCCGGAAAACCCCGCCACCTCGTGCGGAAAGACCGGACCGAGAATCACGATGAGGTCGTACTCGAAGACCTGACGATTGATGACAACATCCACGCCCTGACGAAACAGGCCTCCGGAGATCTCCGCAATGGCTTCTTCAGAAAGCCGTCCGATGGAAACGAGCGTATCCGGCAGATCCCAGCGATGGTTCAGCAACTGCGAGTTCGGCAGCAAGGATTCCTTGCTTTCGGGCGTAAGTCCGTACAGTGCGAGGATCTCGTGCTCTTCCAGGGGCTGGTGCGTCCCCAGAGCCACCATGAAATCCAGCCGGGCCGCGTGCGGTACGACCACCTGCGCCAGCGCACGGATCATCATGGGCAAAGGACACGTACGCGTTGCGTCCGGCGTCAGCACCAGCACCCGCTTGCCCGCGAACATCTCCTTGGGGGCTCCGCGCTCGATGATTGAAAACACATCGTCCGAAGACAACACCCTTTCCGCCGCACCGCTGCCTGTTACCACTATCGTGTCCTCATTAAAGACGTTTCCCGGAATTATTAATTACGAACATCCTTTGCCACCCCCGATAAATGAACGTCACATCAATGTACCACCCGTATGCTCTCATGCTGCGGGTGTCGGGGGGATCATCCCCCCGACGGGGTGTGGGGCGGCGCCCCACGACTTACCCTATTCCTTGGTCCACTCCGTATGGAACACGCCGGGCTTGTCGGTCCGCTCGTAGGTGTGCGCGCCGAAGTAGTCGCGCTGGGCCTGGAGCAGGTTGGCCGGAAGCCGCGGCGAACGGTAGGAGTCGTAATAAGACAGAGAGGCGTTGAAGGCCAAAAACGGCACGCAACGCGCCACAGCCACAGCAGCGATACGCCGGAATGCGGACTGATGCTGCGTCATGGCCGCCTTGAAAAAAGGCGCGAGCATCAGATTCGGCAATCCGGGATCGGCGGCAAAGGCTGCGCTGACGTCGTTGAGGAACCGGGCGCGAATAATGCAACCGGCCCGCCAGATTTTGGCGATGGCCGCGTAATCCAGCCCAAAGCCGTATTCCGCATCAGCCGCACGCAGCAAAGCGAACCCTTGCGCGTAGGAACAGATCTTCGCGGCGTAGAGCGCTTCGCCCAGAAACTGCGTCCAGGAGGATTCCAAACGTTCGGTATTTTCCTCAAAGCCGAGAATTTCCGCTGCCCGGACACGCTCGTCCTTGAGGGATGACAGAATCCGCGCTTCCACAGCCGCGCTCAAAGTCGGGGTGGGCACGCCCAGCTCCAGCGCGCTTTCCACGGTCCAGCGCCCGGTGCCTTTTTGTCCGGCCTTGTCCAGAATGCGGTCCACCAGCGGCTCGCCGCTTTCCGGGTCCATTTTATCAAAAATTTCAGCTGTGATATCAATCAGATAAGATGAAAGCTGTTCTTTGCTCCACTCTTTGAATACCCGGCCGATATTGCCCGGTTTTAAACCGACGACCAGCCGCATAAAATCGTAGCTCTCGGCGATTAATTGCATGTCGCCGTATTCAATGCCGTTGTGGACCATTTTGACGAAATGGCCCGCACCGCCTTTGCCCATGTAGGCCACGCAAGGCTCTCCTTCGGCCTTGGCGGCAATGGCCTCGAACACAGGCCGGATCATCTCCCAGTCTTCGGGCTCTCCGCCGGGCATAATGCTCGGACCGTTGAGCGCGCCCTCCTCGCCCCCGGAAATGCCCGCGCCCATATAGCGCAGTCCGCGCTCCCGCAGAGCCGGGCCGCGGCGCTCGGTATCCTTGTAGAGCGAATTCCCGCCGTCGATGAGCAGGTCGCCGGGTTCGAGCAGAGGCGCGATCTGTTCGATCAACGCATCCACCGGTGCTCCGGCCTTGACCATGCAAATGATTTTGCGCGGTGTTTCCAAAGCGGCCACAAAGCCCTCCAGGTCGTACGCGGCCTGGATGCCGGCGGCCTGGCCCGCACTGTCCATGAATTCGCGGGTCCTGGCTTCCGTCCGGTTGTAAACGGTGATGCCGAAGCCGTTTCGGGCGATGTTCAAAGCCAGATTCTGTCCCATGACGGCAAGTCCGATCAATCCGATGCTGCTTTTACTCATAAGAATTTATCCTCCAGTGGGGAACAGGTCCGCAAGCGGTTGCCCGAACACGTTCCCGCACCATGAAAAAATCGTTAGTCACATTTCCGCCAGCAGGCCGTAGAGCTTTTCCTGACGCTGCCTGGCGCACAGGTAGCGCTCATGCGCTCCCCTGTCCGGAACAAGTATCCTATCGGATGCCGGAGCCAGCGACTCCAGATGTTGCTGGTATCCCAAAGACTCCAGGGCCAGAAGAGCCACTCCGCGGGCCGAAGACTGGTCCTCCTGGGGCAGGACGACCTCCTGTCCGAAGACATCCGCGATTATCTGCGGCCAGAGCCCTGAAGACAACAACGCGCCGCCTCCGGCAATAATCCGGTGCCCCGCAGGAAGCAAGGGGCTGAGTCGGTCATAAATAATGGCGAGCCTGTAGGCAACCGCCTCCAGCCCCGCACGCAGAATCTCCGCCGGGGTGGTTCCCAAATGCAGGCCGTACAGCACCGCCCCGTTCCTGCCGGACCACCCGGGGCCGCGTTCGCCCGCCCAGAAAGGCAGAACGGTCAGGCCGTGCGCGTCCGGTTCCAGGGCTTCCAGCTCCTCCAGGTCCATGCTTATGGATTCCAGGTGCAGTGTCCGGCGCATCCAGTCATGCACGCAGCCGCCTTCGCTGATGGCGCTGCCGGGCAACGAACGCTGCGCGTCCACTCTGTAGCACCACAAGCCGGGCGGCAATGTCTCAATGGGTTTATTATACACGATACGCAACGCGCCCGAAGTCCCCAGGGTCAGGGCGACGTTGTCCGGGCTGGTACAGCCCGAGCCTATGTTGGCCGCGGCGCCGTCCCCCAGGGCCGGAAACCAGGGCACGGCCTGCAGCGCAGGCCAGCGTACGGCATATTCAGACCTCAGTCCCTGCCTGGGCTCATTGCGGTCCGTAAGCGATGAAAGCTGGTCGTTGCGTATGGGCAATACTTCGAGAAGTTCGCTGTCCCAGCCCAGGGTATGCCGGTTGAGCAGGCCGGACCAGGACGCCACGCTGACCGATACGGCCTTTTGGCCGAACAGGGTCAGTTCCAGATACTCTCCAACGGTGATCCACTGGGCAACGCTATTGAAAAGTTCAGGCTGGCGCCGCTGCATCCGGATGAACCGGGACGGCAGATAGCTGGGATGAAAATAACAGCCCGTACGCTGGCGAAAGTATTCGTGGTCCAGGTCCCGGCGCAGTTCATCGGCCTCCTGGCGCGAACTGACGTCCGCATAGGTGGTCACCGGCGTCACGGGCCGTCCCTGAACATCCACGCCCAGAATGTTGGAAACGAACGTACACAGGGCCACACCGGCCAGATTGGCCGCCTCTACAGCGCCGAGCACGAGCGTTTCGTCAATGCATTCGAAAAGCTTCTCCAGAATTAACTCGGCCCGGATTGTGGAACTGCCGTCCGCGCCGGTATCAAAAGCTAAAGCGCGTACGCCCCATTTTCCCTGAACAACCTGCCCCCGGCTGTCGTACAGCATGGCCCGTACGGAAGACGAGCCGACATCAAGGGAGAGAATAAACGGGGGTTCGTACGTCCGGCCCATGCGCAAGCTCCACTACGAACCGTCTGCGGACAGCAGCTGCAGATGCTTGCCGAGGTGCGCGGCCAGCACATCCTCATGGGTCCGGCGATTGGCGCGCAGCAGATCATACAAGGGCGCGCGAAAACGCGTATTGGTCAGGACCGAGCCAAAGGTCACATGCAGAATCTGGCGTCCGTTGTTCTCGTTCAGATACAGGCTCTCCAGGGCTTCGGCGCTGTGCTCCTGCGGCTGCGGCGTGCCGTCCAGCGTGGCGGCGATATGATAGGTGGCCCGGTCGGTGTCGAAACGGCCGCGGGAAAACTCAACGATTTCGGTAAAAAGCGTCTGGTCCACGCGGCAACACGTACGCAGGGCTTCCAGATAGCTGGTGCCCGCCGTTTTCACATGAAAACACTGCCCGGTCTCACGGGCTATGTACGGATACACGCCAAATTTGTCGCTGCCGCTGTGCAGGCTTATCTTATAAGGCCCGTACTCTTTGGCAATCCATGCGTGCTGTTTGAGAGTCCGCTCGAACAGCTGCAGGTCGCCCTTGAAATCCACGCCTTTTTCAAAGTCCCCCACAAAACGGGGCGCCAGGCTGATGACCGGAATCTCGTGGCGTCGCAGCTCCAGAGCCAGGAACAGATGCTCGGGCACACTGGTGGGCTGCTCGGTCTCATCCACGGAAATCTCCAGCTCAAAGGCATCGCCGTTCATTTCCTGAGCCACGCAAAGGCTCATGGCGTAGATATGTTCCAGAGCCCGACCGTATTTCACAGCCGCCCTTTTCAGAATTTCCTCGGTCAGCACGACCTGTTCGCCGTCCAGATCGTAGCTCTTGTCCTGATACAGCGGCAGGATGGCCTTTACGCCCTCCACTTTGGCCTCAAGCAGCCTGGTGAAACGTTCTTCCAGTGCGGCGGCGTCATAGTCGTCGGCATGCTGGTCCACATGGTCCGACGGGTCGATGGTAAAAAACACGAACCCGGCCTCGGCCATGTTGCGGACATCCTCAAAGGTCTTCAGATGGTCGGCGTCCGCGCCGATATTGCCCATCCAGCCCGCGCTGAAAGCTCCCCACACGGCATCCGACATGACCTGCTCCGGCGTACGCTCCGTACGCTGCATTTCGCGGATGGATTGCTGGGGAAAAATGGGCGTGATGCCCGCGCCTTTGTCCTGCATGGCGCGTACGTGGCCCGGGGTGGCCAGACCGATACGATCGCCAAAGCCGAAGGAAGGGGCCAGCCCTAAGGGCACGGGTCGGAGAGCGGGAAAGGCGCGCAGCAATCCGGACAAATTGCCCATCCCAACATCCGCCAGGATACGTACGTATCCTTCCACGCTCTCCCGTTCGCCCGCGAGCTCGGAAAAATGCTCGGCCGCTTCCGGAGTGGCTAAAGCGAACATCCGCTCCTTGCCCCCTTGCTCCAGAATGCCCGCCAGGGCGTTTTCGCCCACGCGCAACGAACGTTCCTCCACCGTGCCGTTAAACGCCGTAGCCAGATCTTCGGCCACGGCCGGACGCATAGCAGTATTATTTTGCAGTGCTTCAAGGCTCTGTTCTAAAAGTCCCATTGATATTCTCCAGCCCCCTAAGGCCTTGTTTGCTTTAAAAAATTAAATAGTTGTCACGGAAAAACCGCCGTCGACCACAAGCTGGGCTCCGGTGATGAATCCGGCGGCCTTGTCCGAAGCCAGCAACAGAGTCGCCCCCACGAGTTCGTCCGCCTCGCCGAAACGATCCATGGGCGTAAGCCGCATAATAGAGGCGATACGGTCTTTGTCCAACACTTTGCGATTCTGCTCGGCCGGGAAAAAGCCCGGACACAGGGCATTGACCCGGATATTCTCCGGCGCCCACTCGCGCGCCAGATTCTGAGTCAGGTTCCAGACGGCGGCTTTGGTCATGCTGTAGGTAAACACCCTACTGAGCGGCCGCAACGCGGACATGGAGGACATGTTGATGATGGTCCCGGGCAACTTGTTGCCCACCCAGTACGCGCCGATGACCTGGCAGCCCAGGTGCACGCTCTTGATGTTGCTGTTCAGAACCCGTTCGAACTCTTCATCGGTAATATCCAGATAGGGCGTGGCGGAGTTAATGCCCGCACCGTTGATCCAGATGTCCGCCCCCCCGAAACGTTCCAGCGCGTTGGCCAGTGCCGCTTCCAGAGCATTGCGGTCCGTAGCCTCGGCCTTGAAAAAAGCCACTTCGTCTTCGGGCGCGCCCCAGGCCTGGCGATGCGCCTCGGCCTTGTCCTGATTGCGCCCCACCAGAAGCACTTTACAGCCCGCGGACCAGAGCCCTTTGGCCATGGCGCCGCACAGCACCCCCGTGCCGCCCACGACTACGGCTGTTTTTCCTTCCAGTCCGAACAAATTGCCGAGAAAACCTGCCGTGTCCCTGCTCATACGCGTGTCCTTTTAAAAAGTTCGTCTGCCGGCAGCAACGGGTTCATTACTGCAACAGCAACTCGGGCAAAAACATGCTGATGGGTTTCAGATAGGTGACCAGCAGCAGGGCCAGGACCATGGCGCCGTAAAAAGGCCAGATGGTTTTGACCGTGTCTTCTATGCGCACCTTGCCCACAGCGCAGCCCACAAAGAGCACCGACCCCACCGGCGGCGTCACCAGGCCGATGCCCAGGTTGATCATCAGAATAATACCAAACTGGACGGGGTCCATGCCAAGATTTTTTACCACCGGCAAAAAGATGGGCGTACAGATGATGATCAGCGGCGACATATCCATGAAAGTCCCCAGAAACAGCAGGATCGCATTGATCATCAAAATGATGACGTACGGATTGTCCGAAATGCTTTTTAACAGCTCGAACAGACGGGCCGGGACCTGGTTCAGTGCCAGCAGCCAGGCAAAGGAAGCCGCCGTGCCGATGATCAGCAGGACCATGGCCGTGGTACGCACCGCGTTGACCGTGGCCCGGCAGAAATCCTTCAGGCTCATGGACCGATAGGCCAGCACCGTGACCAGCACCGCGTAGATGACGGCGATGGCGGAGGACTCCGTTGCCGTGAAAATGCCGGACAGCACGCCGCCCACGATGATGACTGCGGTCAGCAGACCGGGCAGCGCTGTGGCAAAGGTGTACAGCAGCAAGCGCATGCCGGGAAATTTTTCGCGCGGGTAATTGCGTTTGACGGCAATAACATAGGCCGCGAGCATCAGGCAGAGCCCGCAGAGCACGCCCGGAACGATACCGGCCATGAACAGAGCCGAAACGGAAACCGTGCCCCCTGCGGCGATGGAGTAGATGATCATGTTGTGGCTGGGCGGCACGATCAGGCCGATGGTGGCCGAGGTCACGGTGACGTTGACCGAATAGTCGTCGTCGAAGCCTTTTTCGCGCATCATGGGTATCAACGTGGTGCCCAGGGCCGAGGCGTCCGCCACCGCCGAACCGGAAATGCCGCCGAAAAGCATGCTTGCCAGAACGTTCACCAGGCCCAGCCCGCCGCGGATGTGGCCGATGATGGCATTGGCCAGCCGCACCAGCCGGTCGGAGATGCCCCCGTGCTGCATCAGCTCGCCGGCATAGATGAAAAAGGGAATGGCCATAAGCGCAAAGGAGTTCATGCCGGCCGCCATGCGCTGGAAGACGATCATGGGCGGCAGCCCCATATACAGGACTGTGGCCATGGCGGAAGCGCCCAGGGTGATGGCTATGGGCACGCCCAGGAACAACAGGATGACGAAGGTGCCGAACAGTACGGTCAGTTCCATGAAACAGCGCTCCTTATTCCCACGACGGCGCGACTTCTTGCCCGGCCAGGGCGTTCAGGACGTGTTCCACGGCGAACAGGACGAACAGCACCCCTGCCAGAGGAAAGGGCAGATAGCTGTAACCGGTGGAAATTTCCAGGGTCGGAATGATGTGGGTCCAGGTGGAATGGGCCATCTGGGTTCCGTACCAGATCATACCCAGGCCAAATAAAGCCACGATACCGTTCACCACGACATCCAGAAGCTGCTGGACTTTGGGCGGCATAAGCAGACGCGTAAACGTCAGGCCGATATGAAATTTGTCGTGCACGCCCGAAGCGGCGGCGAACAGGATGTAATACAGCATCAGAAACAGGCAGAGTTTTTCGGACCAATGAGGCGTGTTGTTCAGAACATACCTGGCCCAGACCTGCCAGCCGATGACCACGGTCATGGTCACCAGCCCGCTGGCGCTGAACCAGAGGCAGATACGGGACAGCCAGCGGTTGCATGTCCCGAGCTTGGCGAGAAATCCGGACATAATGCAGGCTCCTCGGGAGTTGATTTTGTGAAGGCCGCCCGAACGTGGGCATGGCGGGCGGCCTTCTATGATAAGCAACCTGTTGGGAAGGTTACTTAACGGCTTGAATGCGCTTAACCAGGTCTTTCAGTTCCGGAGTGGTGACGAACTTGTCGTACACCGGCTTCATGGCGTCGATAAAAGGCTGCTTGTCCACATCGGAGATGATGGTGTTGCCATTCTTTTCCACGATGGCTTTGGACTTGGCGACCCGCTCGTTCCAGAGTTTGCGCATTACGGGTACGGATTCCTTGGCTGCCTTGCGGACCAGCTGCTGATCTTCGGGGCTCAGCTTTTCCCAGGCAACTTTGGACATGACCAGAACTTCGGGAGACAGGGAGTGCTGGTCCAGGGTGTAGTATTTGGCCACTTCAAAGTGGCGGGTGGATTCGTAGGAAGGCCAGTTGTTTTCCGCGCCGTCGATGACGCCGGTTTTCAAAGCCTCATATACCTGGCCGAATTCCATGGGCGTGGCGTTGGCGCCAAGGGCTTCCACCATGCTCACGAACAGGTCGGAATTCTGCACGCGAATTTTCATACCCTTCATGTCCGCAGGCGAATGAATGGCTTTTTTGGAGTTGTAAAAGGAACGGGCGCCGGAGTCGTAGTAAGCCAGGCCGACCAGGCCGTGGGGTTCGAGGGCCTTGAGGATTTCCTCGCCGATGGGGCCGTCCATGACTTTGTACATATGATCGATGGAACGGAAAATGTAAGGCAGCGCCGGAATGGCGGTTTCAGGCACAATGCTGTTCAAGGGCGCCAGGTTGACGCGGTTGAGTTCGATGGCGCCGGCAATGGTCTGTTCGATGGTGTCTTTTTCCTCACCCAGCTGACGGCCGGGGTAGACCTTGATGGTGATCCGTCCTTTGGTCCACTGGTCCAGCAGTTTGCCCATGGCCTCCACCGCTTTGACCGTGGGATAGTCTTCCGAGTGGGTGTCGGCGCTTTTCAGGACAATATTGTCCGCGGCCGCGGCGGGCAGCGCCATGGCAGTCAGCAGCAAACAGGCCATGAACAACAACAAAGCTTTCCGTAACATCTCTTTCTCCTCCTACACGTCTATGGTTGTTTTTGTAACGTCAGTTCCCCCAACAAACGTATCAGGCGTACCTCACCCCTTAGATGCGGTACGCTTTTTTAACCAAACCATAGGCCAGATCCTGGGCCACTTCTTCGGCCTCGTCCTGGTCCAGCCGGTGTTCGCACACCAGTTCCGCCAGAAACGCGCAATCCACACGCCGGGCCACGTCGTGCCGGGCTGGTATGGACATGAACGCGCGCGTGTCGTCGTTGAATCCCACAGTGTTATAAAATCCGGCGGTTTCCGTAACCATCCGGCGATAACGCATCATGCCCTCGGGGCTGTCGTGGAACCACCAGGCCGGCCCCAGCCTGAGGGTAGGATAGACCCCGGCAAGAGGCGCCAGCTCGCGGCTGTAGGTGGATTCGTCCAGGGTAAAAAGAATTATGGAAAGCCCGTTTTCATGGCCGTATTTGTGCAACAGAGGCTTGAGATTTTCCACATACTCCGTCCGGGTGGGAATGTCCGCGCCCTTGTCCCGTCCGAAACGCTCGAAGAGCATTTTGCTGTGGTTGCGCGAGGCGCCCGGATGAATCTGCATCACCAGGCCGTCCTCCAGGCTCATACCGGCCATTTCGGTCAGCATCTGCGCCCGGAACATCTCCGCCTCCTGGGGCGTGCAGTCCTGATTGAGGGCTTTGGAGAACAGGCTCTCGCAGACGGCTTTGGAAAAATCAGCCGTTTTCGCGGTGGGATGTCCGTGATCCGTGGATGTGGCGCCCTGCTCGATAAAAAAAGCGCGCCGCATACGCAGGGCCTGCAAATAGCCTTTCCAGGTTTCCGTATTTTCCCCGGTCAGCTCGCCGAGCCTGGAAACATTCTCGGAAAATCCTTCAAAGTCAGGATCTACCACATTATCCGGGCGGAAAGCAGGCAGTACGCGCCCGCTCCAGCCTTCCCGCCGCAGGGCCGCATGATAGGCGAGATCATCCAGCGGCGAATCCGTCGTGGAAAGGGCTTCGATGTTGAAGCGCTCATACAGGGCGCGGCAACGGAATTCCGGCCGCGCAAGCTTGGCCTGGATGGCGTCGTAAACCGTATCGGCGTTTTCCGCGCAAAGCCTGCTGTCTATATTGAACAAAAAGGAAAGCACGTATTCGAACCACATCCGCGAGGGCGTGCCCCGGAACAGGTAGTAGTTCTCCGCAAACATCCGCCAGATTTTTCGCGGGTCGCTCTCCACCGGGCCCCCGTCTACACGCGGAACGCCCAGTTGCTCGAGCGGTATGCCCTGGCTGTGCAGCATCCGGAAGACATAGTGGTCGGGGATCAGGAAAAGTTGCGTGGGGTTGGGAAACTGCACATCCTCCGCGTACCATTTGGGATCCGTATGGCCGTGCGGGCTGATGATGGGCAGGTCTTTGACCAGAGCGTACAACCCGCGGGCAATTGCCCGTACGTTAGGATCTGCGGGAAAAAGTCTGTCCTCGTGCAAAGTTCCGGTAACGCCCATGGGTTCCCCCTTTGTTATTCGCCGCTGTACTGCATCAGCACGCCGCGAACCTGCTCCAGGTGGCGGCGCATCGCGGCCTTGGCCGCTTCCGAATTGCCCACCGCAATGGCTTCCAGAATGACGCGATGATCCTTGACCGCGCGGCGCGCATTCTGCGGCAGACTGACGCGTTCGCAAATGGCCCGGAACAAGGGACGCCGCATTCCGGCCCAGAGTTGTTCGACAATGGATTGCAAGACGGAATTCTTGGTGATGGCCGCTATACGGCTATGGAAGAGAAAGTCGCCGTCTTCACGGCTGGAGACGTGCTGGTTGCCCTGCTCAATATCGGATTCCATTTTCTCAATGGCCAGCAAGAGGTTTTCGAGTTCTTCCGAGGAAATGCTCGCGGCGGCGATGCCCGCGATCTCTCCCTCTATAACTATCCGGGCTTCGATCAGATCAAAGGGGCTCGGCCCCTGGTCATTGCCCGTCACCAGACCGGAATCAACAGCGTCGGGCAGGGCTTTGATGTAAATGCCCGCACCGGTACGCACCTCGACCAGTCCGACCAGTTCGAGGGCAATTACGGCTTCGCGTACGGTGGGCCGGCTCACGCCAAGCTGTTTGGCCAATTCTCGTTCAGCCGGCAGTCGTTCGCCCAGACTCCAGCGCCCTTTCCGCAGCAATTCGGTGATCTGATCCGCCACCTGGCGGTAGAGCCTAAGGTTCTCTACTTCTTTTAATTCCAGCATGTTATTTTCACCACCAGTGGCAAGTGAAACGATCCATGGCGCTGTAAGCGTATCCATAAAATTGGTTTTACCAATTTCACAACTTTGCGTCAATACGGCCAGTGGTCTTACCAATTAATTTAAAACTTTTTTTCTGCTCTACCATGAAAAGCACCTTCTTTTCCAATAAAAAACACCCGGACGATCAAGCTGCCCGGGTGTTTTTTTCAAGCCGAATTCAGGCGCGGGGTCAATTGCTCTTGAGTTCGGTAATCAGTAATTCCAGAGTCCTGGCCTGCCCCGCCATGTCGCTGACCGCCCGGGAGGAGAGGTCCATGACACCGGAGGTCTGTACGGATATCTGATTGATCTCGCCAATGGCTCTGGTGATTTCATCGCTGGCGGCCGATTGCTGTTCCGAAGCCGTGGCTATGGAGCGTACCTGGTCCGCGGAGGACTCCACGATGTCGACTATCTCCTTGAGCACGGAGCCGGATTCCTCCGCCAGCACTGTGGCCCGGTCGACCGCGTCAGCAGCTTTTTCCACACCCTCGATGCTCGTATTGGCGCCGCTCTGAATGGACTTGATGGCGTTGCCCACCTCGGTGGTGGCGGCCATGGTCTTTTCCGCGAGCTTGCGTACCTCGTCTGCGACCACGGCAAAGCCCCGGCCGGCCTCGCCGGCACGGGCGGCTTCGATGGCCGCATTCAGGGCCAGCAGGTTGGTCTGGTCGGCAATGTCGGAAATAACGTCGATGACCTGACCGATACCCTGGGCCTGTTCGCCCAGCGTATTCATATTTTTTTTCAGCTTTTCCGCCTGTTCCTGTACCGTATTGATGGCGTCGACCACCTTATGCACCACGTCCGAGCCCTGCTGCGCGCGCGCCATGGCCTGGTCCGAGCGTTCGGCCGCTTCGGACGCATGACGCGCCACCTCCAGCACGGTGGCGTTCATTTCCTCCATGGAAGAGGCGGTCTCGCCCGTATGCTTCGACTGCTCGTCAGCCCCGTTGCGGGCCTCCGTAATCTGCGAAGAGAGCGTATCAGAGGATGCAAGGACGTTTTTCACCACACTTTCGAGTTTACGTGCCGCCTCCAGCATGCCCTGCTGCTGCGCCTGAGCGGCTTTTTCGCGGGCCTCTTCGGCCTCACGGGTGGCCTTGCGGGCCACTTCCGCTTCCCTGGCCGCCTCCTGGCTCTTATCTTCCGCCTGGGCGATCATCTCCTGCAGGTTGCCGACCATGGTCCGCAAGGCTGTGGCCAGCAGGCCTATTTCGTCATTCTGCCGCACATCCAGTGTCTGCGAGAAATCCCCCTCAGCCACATATCCGGCAAAATTAGCGGCTTTTCGCAATGGTTTGACAAGTGATCGGGAAAAAAACCACAACAGCACAATGGCCAGCAGGGCCACGCCCAGGCCCACGCCTATTCCCTGCATACTGTCCTGCGCGCTTTGTTCCGCCAGAGACCTGTTCAGCGCTTCAGCTTCGGCCAGGATAACCTCCGGGGGCACCCGCAGCACAATACTCCAGGGCTTGCCCGTACGGCCCATCTCTATGGGAGCGATGGCCCGCATCATGCCTGTCGCATCGACACTTACGGATGCTTTGCCGCCCTGCACGTTGGCCAGGATGTCCTTCCAGGAATCGGCAAATTCCTTTTGCAATAGATCGCCTATCAAATCAGGGTGTTCACTGCTGGCAACAATCAATCCGAAGTTACTGACTATGACGACCTCGCCTTTGCCGTCATACAACTCCTTGTCCACTTTTTCCGCGAGATTCTGAATAAATCCCAAGCGAAGATCCGTGCCGGCAATCCCCATGAACTTGCCGTTCACGATGATGGGAGCCGCGAGATTGGTCAGCAGTTCTTTTTTTCCCTGAACCACATACGGAAACGGATCCAGTACATTTTCCCGGCCTTCGAATTTGGGAATAAGGTACGGGTCTCCCTTGCGTACGCCGGTGGGAAAGGTGTCGGTGGATTCAAATTCAATCAGGAACTGTTGTCCGAATTTGCCGTCCGCCCCTCTGTTCCAATAGGGAACGAACCGCCCGGTACCATCCTGCCCGGTTTCACCCTGCCCGGCAAAATCCCAATCCCTCCCGTCCAGGCCGTTCGGCTCCCAGGCTGTGAACACTCCGTTATATCTCGGGTTGTCCTCAAGCAACCGTCGCAGACTGTCGAAGAGTACGCCCCTGATGCGGCTGTCCTTGCCATCGCCATCCGCACTGCGGTCATTATGCTCCTTCAGCACCTCGAAAATGGTTGCCATGGTCCGGGCGGTGTCCATGTTATCCTGCAGCACGCTCTGGATTACCGCGGCCTGATTTTTTGCCAGAGCCTGCAGGTTGACCTTGGCATTCTCCCGTAACAGGCTGCCCACTTTTTCAGAAACCTGGGCCTGTGTATTACGAGTGGAAAAAATACTGAATACAACCAGAACGGTTGCAGTCACAAAAAGGCATACCCCGGAAAGCAGAACGATTTTCAGTTGAATGGATTTGAGTTTCATAGGCCCTCTCAATGCTGCTTGATGTTATCAAACTCTGCCCGCATGAACGTTTTTTGGTTATAAAAAAAACGCACTGCCCAGAAGATACAACTTAACAGTCATAGTGAGTCCCACCCGCACACCATGAGTCTGGTGTATTTTTTGTACATGATGTACGCACAGACAAATCTCTGCCATATTTTCGGCAACGTCACCTTAGCCCCCCGAAAGACTTGCTGTTGCTATAAAGAATAGACCTTTTCCTTTGCTGTTGCAAATCATAATTCTATATACTATAAATTTACATGTAAATATAGTTACATGTTACACAAGCTTAAAATGAGCTATCGCAGGCCGTCATTGCAAAAACATTCGGCGCCCTGCAAAAGAAGCAGCCAGAAAAAAAGCGCCCGGAGAGGCTATCATCTCCGGGCGCGCTTGAATTCGCAGAATTCCGCGAAAAATCTGTTGCTTTCAATAACAGGATTATCCGGCCTTGAGTTCCGTAACGAGCAGTTCCAGAGTCCTGGCCTGTCCGGCCATGTCACTGACCGCTTTGGAGGAAAGATCCATGACATCGGAGGTCTGTACGGATATCTGGTTGATCTCGCCGATGGCTCTGGTGATTTCATCGCTGGCGGCCGATTGCTGTTCCGACGCCGTGGCTATGGAGCGCACCTGGTCTGCGGAGGATTCCACAATTTCCACAATTTCCTTGAGCACGGAGCCGGATTCCTCTGCCAGCACCGTGGCCTGGTCCACCGCATCAGCGGCTTTTTCCACACCCTCGATGCTCGTATTGGCGCCGTTCTGTATGGACTGGATGGCGTTGCCCACCTCAGTGGTGGCTGCCATGGTCTTTTCCGCGAGTTTGCGTACCTCGTCCGCGACCACGGCAAAGCCCCGGCCGGCTTCTCCGGCACGGGCGGCTTCGATGGCCGCATTCAGGGCCAGCAGGTTGGTCTGGTCGGCAATGTCGGAAATAACGTCGATGACCTGGCCGATGCCCTGGGCCTGTTCACCCAGCGCGTTCATATTTTTCTTCAGCTTCTCGGCCTGCTCCTGGACCGTATTGATGGCGTCCACCACCTTATGCACCACATCCGCCCCCTGCTGTGCGCGGGCCATGGCCTGGTTCGAACGTTCGGCAGCCTCGGACGCATGACGCGCCACTTCCAGCACGGTGGCGTTCATTTCCTCCATGGATGAAGCGGTCTCGCCCGTGTGCTTCGACTGCTCGTCAGCCCCGTTGCGAGCCTCCGTAATCTGCGAAGAGAGCGTATCGGAGGAAGAGAGAACGTTTTTCACAACGCTTTCCAGTTTACGCGCGGCTTCCAGCATGCCCTGCTGTTGGGCCAGAGCGGCTTTTTCACGCGCCTCTTCGGCATCCTGAGTGGCCTTGCGGGCGATTTCAGCTTCTTTTGCCGCCTCCTGACTCTTTTCCTCAGACTGCGAGATCATTTCCTGCAGATTCTTCACCATGGTTCGTAGCGCTGTAGCCAGTTCGCCGATTTCATCGTTCTGGCGAACTTCCAGGGTCCGGGAAAAATCCCCCTGGGCTACATGTCCGGCAAAATCAGCGGCTTTGCGCAACGGCTTGATAAGCGAACGGGAAAAAAAGCCCATTAAGACAAGGGCCAGAAGGGTCACACCCAATCCTACGCCTATTTCTTGCAGGCTGCCCTGCTGTCTCTGTTCCGAGAGTTCGGTTTCCAGCACTTTTGCCTGGGCCATTATCACATCCGGATGCACGCGCAGCACCACGCTCCAGGGCCTGCCCGTACGGCCCATCTGAATGGGCGCCATGGCCAGCATGTTTCCTTCGTGATCGAAATCCACAAGGGATTTTCCCTGCTCTACGTTCTGTTTAATTGTCTCCCATGTCTGGGGAAATTCTTTTTCAATGGAGCCCCCGATTAAATCCGGATGCTCGCTGCTTGCGGCCACCAGTCCGAGATTGCTGACAAAAACGACCTCCCCCTTGCCGTCATACAAATTCGCGTCAACATCCTTGGCCAGTTGTTGCAAAAATCCCAAACGCAAATCCGTTCCGGCCATGCCATAGAATTTTCCATCCGCCATGATCGGAGCCGAAATGGATGTCAGCCAGGCCGTCTTGCCCTGAACAACATAGGCGAACGGATCGAGAACATTCTCTTTGCCCTCAGTTTTCGGAACATGATAGGCTTTGCCCTTTTGCACCCCGTTGGGGTCCGCAACCATTGTTTCAAACTCAATCAAAAACTGGGAACCTATTTTGCCATCGGTATCCCGGTTCCAATAAGGAACAAACCTGCCGGTCTGGTCCTGTCCGGTCTTGGTTTGTCCGGCAAAGGCGGCGTCCTGCCCGTCCAGCCCGTTTGGCTCAAAGGCCGTATACGCGCCGAGGAACCGCGGGTTGTTCTCCAGTACTGTCCGCAGAATGTCATTCAGGGTTGCCCGAATGCGGGTATCCGGTTTTTCGCCTGATGCTTCAAGATCATTATGCTTTTTTAAAACGCCGAAGATAATGCCCAGCGTTCGGGATGTGTCCAGATTTTCCTGCAGGATGCTCTGGATATACCCGGCCTGGTTTTTAGCGATGGCCTGAAGATTTATTTTTGCATCTTCACGAAGCAATTTGCCGACTTTTTCCGCGACATAACTCTGCCGCTTTTGCGTGGATGAGATTCCGAATACGACCAGTACGGTTGCAGTAACCAGAAGACAAAGGCCCGACAGGAGAACGATCTTCAGCTGAATGGATTTCAGTTTCATAAGCCCTCTCAAAGCTGAAAGTTGCTAAGACCTGTTCCTGTTTGTGCGCCATGTATTCGTCCTGGAACCGCAACGAGCAATCAAAAGGGGGGAAACAAACCGCAGGCCTGGAGCTATGCCTCCTGGGGCTTCCCCGCAGATACGACATGTTGCAATTTCGGCCAAATGCAGCTGACACGATCAAAAAACAGGCCCTGACATCCAAGTGCGTTGTACTGCTTATTCACTCAGTGCATTTACCAGTACGTCATTCTCGACCTGGGCAGGATGACGGGCCCCCCCCACGAGCCACCTGCGGTGCCCGCCGCACGGTGTCCACGTTCAACGGTTTCTCTCTTTCTCACCTCCAGTAACAATTTTTTTCATAATAACAGTATTTACCAACCAATACAATTAGAACATAGTTGATAACTATTTTTTATAAACATATAAAATTAATCAGTCACAAAAACACTACATCCTGTATACAGATACAGAGTACGAACCATCCGTTACAACCCCAAAATCCCCCGGAAGAGCTTTTAAAGCTCTTCCGGGGGTGCTCGTTTGCCGGTACCGCCCGGATAAGAATGACTGCAATAGTTACCCTTCTTTCAGATCACGGACCAGCTGCTGCAATGATTTGATCTGTCCGGCCATATCGGCGACGGCATCGGAAGATTCTCCCATGTTTTCCGAAGTCTGGACAGATATTTGATTTATCTCTCCAATGGCGCGGGTAATTTCATCGCTGGCGGCGGACTGTTCTTCGGAGGCCGTGGCAATGGAGCGCACCTGATCAGCCGAGGATTCGACAATCTCAACGATTTCCATCAGCACAGTACCGGACTTTTCGGCCAGGGAATTTGCCTCGTCCACGGCTTTTACGGCCCGTTCCATGCCGGCTATGCTTGTACTCGCCCCGGACTGAATGGACTGGATGGCGTTTCCCACTTCAGTTGTCGCAGCCATGGTTTTTTCCGCAAGTTTGCGCACTTCATCCGCGACCACGGCAAAGCCTCTGCCGGCCTCGCCTGCGCGGGCCGCTTCAATGGCTGCGTTGAGAGCCAGTAGATTGGTCTGGTCGGCAATATCCGAAATGACATCGATAATCTGCCCGATTCCCTGAGCCTGATCGCCCAGTTCGTTCATGTTCGTCTTGAGATGTTCTGTCTGCTGATGCACGGTATTGATGGCCTCCACAACTTTATGCACCACTTTCGCCCCTTCCTGCGCGCGTTGTTTGGCGGTTTCCGAGCGTTCGGACGCATCGGACGCGTGGCGCGCCACCTCCAGAACCGTGGCGTTCATCTCTTCCATGGAAGAAGCTGTTTCGCCCGTATGATGCGATTGCCTCTCCGCACCTTCACGGGCCTGCTTGATTTGCGATGAAAGCGTATTGGAAGAGGTCAGGACGCTGGCCACAACGGTTTCCAGCCTCCTGGCGGCGTCCAGCTTTCCCTGGCGCTGCGCCTGGGCGGCTTCCTGGCGCATCCGCTCCGCTTCTTCCGTGGCGTTGCGCGCGATTTCCGCCTCTTTTGCGGCTTCCTGGCTTTTTTCCTCGGCTTCGGCGATCATCTTCTGCAGATTGGCCACCATGGTTTTAAGCGCACCCGCCAGAACGCCTATCTCGTCTTTCTGGTCCACCTCCAGAGCCTGCGAAAAATCTCCTTGCGCCACATGTTGGGCAAAGCCTGCGGCTCTGCGAAGCGGTTTGGCCAGAGTGGCGGCAAAAAACCACAGAAGAATGATCGCGGCCAGAGTAACGCCGAGCCCCACCCCCATCTGCAGAAAACTGCTCTCGCTGCTGCGCTCTTTCAGAGCGGCTTCCAGCGACTCTGCGGCCGCCAGGGTGACCTTGGGATCCACCCGGATGACGATGCTCCAGGGTTTACCCGTCCGCCCCAGTTTGATGGGCGCCAGCGCGCGCATTCTGCCGGAACTGTCACTGTCCACCAGAGATTCCCCCTGCTGCACTTTGCCCAGTATCTCGTTCCAGGAATTCGGAAAAGTCTTGCTGATGGAACTGCCGATGTGGTCCCCATGCTCGCTGCTGGCAACGATCAGTCCTTCATAACTGACGATTACGACATCCCCCTGTCCGCTGTAGAGATTGGCGTCCACTTCTTTTGCAAGGTCCTGTAAAAAATCAAGACGCAGATCCGTACCGGCAACCCCGAGAAACTTGCCGTTCTCCTTCACCGGCACCGAAATGGTCGTCAGCCATTCCTTTTTCCCCTGAACAATATAGGGGAACGGATCCAGCACATTCTCTTTACCGGTTTCCCGCGGCGTAAGATACCAGCCGCCTTTGCGGATGCCGTTGTCGTATTTGTCCTGGCTTTCGTAGTCCACCAGCACCTGTACGGCGATCTTGCCGTTGGCGTCCCGGTTCCAGTACGGGGTAAAACGTCCGGAGTCATCCTGTCCGCTCTCCCGTACGCCGGAAAAGTCAGCATCGCGCCCGTCCAGCGCATTGGGTTCCCAGGCCGAGTACGCGCCGAGATATCCCGGATTGTTTTCCAGAACTCCTCGCAGAAGGTCATTGAACACCTCGCGGATCTGCCCTTTCTGGCCGTCACCAAGCGGATATTCGGAATTATGTTTTTGCAGCACTTCAAACACAGTGGCCATGGTCCGGGCCGTATCCAGGTTATCCTGCAACGCACTTTGAATAACCGCTGCCTGTGTTTTAGCAATGGCTTCGAGATTGCCCTCGGCATTCTTATGCAACAGGCTACCCACATTTTCCGAAACATACTTTTGCGTTTCTCGAGTTGAAAAAATGCCGAACACGACCAGAGTTGCTGATGTGGCCAGAAGGCAAAGCCCGGCAAGCAATACAATTTTCTGTTGAATGGACTTTAACTGCATATCATCTCCTCACATCTACGACTGTCCCTCATAATAGCGGAGGCCATTCCCCGAAAGAACTCACAATACCCCTTATGCACTGCAACTACAGAAAATTCTGGCCCGATATTTTGAGAAAACGACACTACTACGGATAGTTCCACCTCTGACAGCTACTTCGAATACGGATTTTTCGAGTGGTATACTGTACCAAATTTTTAAAAATATTGGCAACTGAGGGGGAGAAAAAAAGAAATGGGATCCAAACTATCGAGGAAGATGTAATCTACAAGCAGCGCATCGATTTTTCCCTGAAAATGTACTGAGCTGGCGTAAATGCAATGACCGGTGCGATGCTGCGCCAGCCTGCGAAGGACGAAAAACAGCCCCCGAATCAGAGAAAATAACGAGCTGCCGCCACCAGGCCCATGCCGGTAAGCACACAACCGAACATGCCGCCAAAGCGTTTGGCGATAAAAAAACAGGGGATCGCGGCCCAGAAGAAATAATTGTCCGATCCGATATCCAGCCGCCCGTCGCGCAGAAGCAGTTCGGGCACCAGCAAAGCGGCAAGAACGGCCGCCGGAACATGGCCGAGCCAGCGAACCACTGCCTCAGGGAGCGTACGTTTGGCCAGCGCCAGCAAAGGCAAAGCCCGTGGCCCGTACGTCACTGCTGCCATGCCCAGTATAGTCAAAAAAATCGTCTGCTGGTCCATCACTGCTCCGTCCGTTTTTTCGCCGGCAGCCGGGACTCAACGAACATGCCGAGCGTGGCGCCCGCCAGGGTGGCCAAAATGGTTTCCCACTGCTGCATGCCCGCGAGCTTCATGCCCAGGGCCGCGGCACCGCCTCCGATCGCGGCGGCAACATGGCTCGGCTGTTTGAGCTGCGCCACCAGCAGGGCGATGAACATGGCCGGAAGCGCGTAATCAAGCCCGACCGGCCGGACATCGGTAATCAGTCCGCTGGCCAGAACTCCCAGGATGGTCCCGAGGACCCAGGAACTTTGCGCGATGAGATTGATGCGGAAAGTCTCGCCCGCATGCAGTGGCCCTTTGGAGCAACGGGTCGCATGCACGGCAAAGGTTTCGTCCGTAAGTTCGAAGGCAAACAAAGCCAGGGCTTTTTTGCGCCAGGTGCTCATATGCGGGGAAAGGGCCGCGCTCATCAGAAGATGGCGCAGGTTTACCACAAAGGTCGTCAGAATAATTCCGGCCGGTGCGGCGGACGCCGCGAACAGCCCCACTGCAATGAGTTGCGCGGACCCTGCATACACTATCAGAGACATCAGGATGGTATTGGTGATGGAAAGCCCCATCTTCCCTGCCAGGACGCCGTAGGCCAGCCCCACGGGGATGTACCCGAAAATAATCGGGGCGGTCTGGCTGAAAGCCCGTATCCAGATATCTCGCGAAGAAAGCGGTTCGTTCTGCACTGAAGTCGTACTCTCGTTAAAGCGGCCTGTCTGGGCCGGATTGACAATGCGTACAGAAAAAAAATGCCGTACGCGGGCTACAGGATGTATCAGACTCTCTCGCGAAAGGTAAAGAGCCGCATTTTCCGGCCGGACGACGGAAACCTCATTGTTATCCCTATAAAAAAAGGCTGCGGCAGTTGCCACAGCCAAGCATTTTTGAAAAAATCCTGTTGTTTTGCCGTATGCTCCGCAGACTTCTTATTCCATATTGAAACGTTTCATTTTTTTCCGCAGCCCTTCGCGGCTGATGCCCAACAGTTTGGCTGCCTCGGTCTTGTTGTCCCCGGCGGCAAGCAACGCCCGCTCCACCTGCATCTTTTCCAGACTGGCCAGGTCGTAGGGCAGGTCCTTCATCTGACTCGGCTGGCGGCCGGAACCGGCGACATCGCCCGAACAGCTGCTTTCGAACTGGGGCTCCGGACATTCGTCCCTCTGTACGCAAGAGAGAATATGCTCGGAAAGATCTTCTGGCTGAATTTCCTGCGAGTAGCCCAAAGCCACGATACGCTCCATTTCATTATCCAGTTCGCGTACGTTGCCGAACCAGTCGTAGGCTTTGAGAATTTCCATGGTGGCGGGAAGTAAGCTCATCAGCGGGCGGTTCATGGTTTTGCAGTGTTCCTCGAGGCGGGCTCTGCAAAGCAGTTCAATGTCCATCCGGCGTTCCCGCAGCGGGGGGATGGTCAGCTGGACCACTTTGAGGCGGTAATACAGGTCCTCACGGAATTTTCCCGCTTTCACTTCGGTTTCAAGATTTTTGTGCGTAGCGGCAAGCACACGGATGTCGATGGGGATGGGCTGCAGACTGCCCACACGGTACAGCTGGCGGTCTTCCAGCACACGCAGAATTTTCGCCTGGCAGGTCAGGGGCATGTCTCCTATTTCATCCAGAAAAAGCGTTCCCCCTTCAGCCCGTTCCATCACCCCGATGCGTTTGGTGACCCCGGTGGCCACTCCTTTTTCTATACCGAAAAATTCGCTCTCAAAAAGTGTTTCGGGGATCGCCGAGCAATTCACGGCCATGAACGGCCCCTCGCAACGCAAGGAATTGAAATGCAGCGTCTTGGCGATAAGCTCCTTGCCCGTGCCGGTTTCACCGCAGATCAGCACGTTCACAGGCGTATCCGCAATCCGTTCGACCTGGTCCAACAGTGATTTAAGCTGAGGGCTGCGCCCGAGAATACGGTTGGGCGCGTATTTGCTCCGCAATCCCTTTTTCAGGGTATTGTTTTTAATGATGAGTTGTTCACGCGCTTTTTCCAGTTCGGCTTTGGTCTTTTTCAAATCTTCAATCAGCTGTTCCATATGGAATTCGCGGGATTCCACCTTGACCAGCATCAGCCCGAAAGACTCTGCGAGCTGCCGCACACTTTCCGGATGCTTTCCTTTTTTTGTCATATCAAAAAGCAGGTCGGCATTGGCTTTGCGATCGTAGGACAGATCGTGACACAGCTTTTCCATTTCCAACAGCAAGCTGTCCATATCCATTTTTATCCCCAATTGACTTTATCAGGCCTGCTTGTGCCGGCCGGTACTGCACAACAACCAAATCAGTTTCGATTCCCGCACAGCCCGTGCGCCGGATGCGCTGCTTTACTTTATTTCCCGGAAACCGAACACCACTATCCCAGGATCCCAGGATAACGACAACATGCGTCCATTGAACATGCGTCCATTGAACATGCGCCCAGGTACTATAAAAAAAATTTGCTACACTGATACATTCTATTAATCAATCAGATCCGCCGCAATCAGTTGAATTCAATACTCTCGATGCCGGTTACGGAGGAGCCCTTCCTGCTATTCGCCGATTTTCATCTGACAGGAATTGACGCGTGTAATTCCCCAGAGCACGAAGCGTTCGAAGGCCTCGCGAACATCGTTTTCATCATCTTTGTTCAAGACCCGCTTTTTTTTACTTTCCAGCTTTAAAAAATACTGGTCACGAAACTGCTCAAAGCGGGTTATCCTCACCTTACGCTTGCCCCCTTTGCAATCCGGAGTCAGCATCATCCAGACAGGTCCGCTTCTGACCTGGAACATGTAAAACAAGGATCTGATTTCTCCATGGGCGTGATGTTCCTTGTCATAACAGATTTCATATGGCTGAATCGAATTTTCATAGTCCACCAGTACGGGGACATAATATTGGCGCCGGGCTTTCCAGAGAGTGCTGCCATAAGCAGTGAACACCAATAATATGGGGCGCGCGCCCAAATGATCTTTGATGGCTTTTTCCAGAGCCCAACGGCTGTCTATGCCCTGGTCGTAACTGTAGCGTTCGATTTTATCCGCGCGTACGGCGTCCTGATGGAGTTTTTCGATCTCCTGGACTAAGGCGTCGCCGTTGGTGTAGGTGTTACGCAGAAAAACAAAGAGATTGTGTTTTTCGGAAAGGGAGTGCTGCGCCGTATATTCGTGTATCAGGCCTTTGAACTTGCGACGCAACAGTTTTTGCCTGCGTTCCAGAATAAGGAGTACTTTTGCGCCTTGATGCAGTTTCTCCAGTTCTTGCTGCACGCTCGCAAGCGAAGCGTCAATGATGACGAGATTTTTAACTTGCCCTTTCAAGGCATACAAAACTTCCCAGGAACCGGAGTCGCCGCCCATGACAGATCTCCTTTTTATTGACACTGTCATATCGTGATCCGCTTTGTTTTCAAAGCGATTTCCCGAGGTCCGGCCCGGCGTCTCTTTGGCCCCCGTATTCCCCCGAAATCACCCCTTTACAAGGCACGTATGTTGCAGTAAATTTTACGATGACAAAAACCCGTCAACGCCATAAACCATGGCCGTTCGCGGCTCCCCTTGATTCCATCCAGGCGAAACGGTATATTTTGCTCATTCAAACTTACGTCAAGGAATGTTCATGGAAATAGCTTGTCCGAAATGCGGGTACACCCGTTCGGTTCCGGAAGGAAAAATACCGGCTACGGCCGAAGTCGCAACCTGCCCAAAGTGCAAAGCCCGGTTCAAATTTCGTGATGTGAGCGGACAAAACCAGCCTCTGGTCCCGCCGCAGGAAAATTCATCGCCGCGGGCAGCAAGAATCCCTCCGGACTTTTCGGAAGCCCCCGCTCCTGGACGTCATGAACAAGACGCTCCCTTCGAACAGACTTCCGACGTGGAAGACCTGACCGAAATCCAGGAATCCCCCAGGCAGGAAATTCCCAATGCTCAAGGGCAGGAAGCAAGCGCATACCGCGAAGATGCGCCCCCTGCTCCTCCTAAGGCATCCCGTCCGGGGCCGCAGGATGATTTCTGGGACAAGCTCGAAACCATGGGCTCCTCCAATGAAGTACACGATGAGCAACACGCCCGTTTCCGTGAGTCCAGCCATTCGGAAGTCCCTTGGGAAGAGCTGGAAACCTATGGATTTTTTCATGGGATGTATCACACTATCAAACAGGTCATGCTCAGTCCCATTGAATTTTTCAAATCCATGCCGGTGCGCGGCGGCATCGCCCGCCCGCTGGTTTTTTATCTGCTGATCTCCGAAGTGGTGGCGGTGTTCGCTTTCATCTTCCAGATGATGGGCATGGCGGCTCTGACCACCATTGCCCCTGCGGAAAGCGCTGCCGACAGTATGGGAATGATGTCCATCCTGGGAGTCGGCAGTTCGGCCCTGATTTTGATTCTATACCCGCTTCTGTTCACCATCGGCCTGTTCATAAACTCGGGAATCACTCATTTTTTTCTGATGATTTTCAAGGCGGCGGATTCCGGATTCGAAGCCACCTTTCGTGTTTCCGCGTACGGGAATGCGCCGATAGTCCTGGCCATCGTGCCCCTGGTGGGGCCCATCGTCGGCACGATCTGGACCCTTTTCGTGCTGATCATCGGCTACAAATACGCCCACAGGGCTTCTTACGGACAGGTTGTTATGGCGCTTTTAACCCCTCTCCTGTTATTATTCGTTTTACTCATCCTTATAGCGACGGCCATTCCTTTTCTGGCTCAAAGCTAACGGGAATGCGGCACGGAGAAGGCGTATGTTTGCTTGGATAAAAAAACAGTGGCTGAAGTATCAGGATCGGAAACGACTGATGCAGGAAATCGCTCCCAGATCTTTTCGGGAGCTTGCGCGTGAAATGCGGGATCTGGCCGATGTTGCCGAAAGGCTTCTCCCGGCGGAACAGATGACGCAGGCTAAAATCAAGCGCATTCAGTTGGAAATTGAACAACTGGATCAATTGATCAAGCAGCCGGAGTTTCGCAAATTACCACCTGAAAAGAGACTGGAGCGGCGCAAAAGCATCATCCAGTCCAGGGAGCAACTCATTGAAACCATCCACACCGCACCTTCACCCACGGCGACATTGCAATAAGCCTTGCCGCGCGTATCGACCGGCTGCGTTTTTCGCACTCCTGCTGTCATACGCCGTATTGCTTCTGGGAATAGCGGGCTGTGCCGGCCCGGTAGAAGTGGAAGCAGACCTGCGCGAAATCAATGTCAATGTGGAAGAAGCCGTTATCCGGGGATATTCACCGCAGATTTACGTTCACCCGAAGGATTCGCCTCAGCGCGAACTGACCGCGGTGATGATGCCTTTTTACATGATGCAGAGCATCGACAACCCGTTTCACTACGGTAAAGAGGTCTCAAAAATTTTCTGGCAGACCTGGCTCAAGGACGAGGTGTTCAAAACCTTTGAATTTCTGGAAACACCTTCCTGGCCGGGAGAAAAAGCCGGAATATCCCAGGCGCGCTCCATGGGGGCCGATCTCGTCGTGGGCGGAGAAATCACCACATTTCTGTCCGGAGGCGATCTGGGCGATTCGGAAATGGCCGTGCGCCTCAAAATTTTCGACGCCCATTCGGGCGCTTTGATCTGGTCCATCGCCCATGCCGGACGACTCAACCAGCGCGGCACGCAGGATTTTCTTTTCTTCAAAAAAACCAGCAAACTGCCTTACGAACCCATGTACGCCATCACACTTGCCCTGGCTCACGACATGGCCAAACCGGTCAAACAATGGATGGAAAAATACCGGGAAAAAGAACAGGAAGCCAGGGAAGCGGATGAAGCTGCTCGCGAGGCGGAAAAAGAGAAATCTCAATAAATATGATCGATCCCGGCTTCGGCGCATTGCCAGCGGGCCGGAACATGACTATATGTCCCCCTACGTGTTTGCCACACCGGCCGGAAGTCAATCCCTTCCGGCCCGGTTTCTACGGAGGCCCATCCTGCCACTGCAAGGCTGACGGTCTTCGTGTGTATTTCCATTCGGAACAAATCCTCGTTATGGAGCTCGTATGATTGGAATCTCCAAACTTTACTGCGGCCAGGTGGAACCTTCCGACGCCCTGCGCTACGCGCGTCACTCCGGGCAACTGCCCTCTCACCTGCTGCAATTTTCCAAAGACAAAAAGCCGGTAGTGGTCTGGAACATGACCAAACGCTGCAACCTCAAATGCGTCCATTGCTACGCCCAGGCCATTGAGGAAACCGGCGACGACCCCATATCCACGCAACAAGCCAAAGACATGATTACGGATCTCGCCGAATTCGGCGCCCCCGTAATGCTCTTCTCCGGAGGCGAGCCCCTGGTCCGCAAAGACCTGGTGGAACTGGCTCATTTTGCCGTCTCCAAAGGTATGCGCGCAGTTATTTCCACCAACGGGACATTGATCACCAAGGAAAAGGCCAAGGAACTCAAGGAAGTCGGCCTTTCCTACGTGGGCATCTCCCTGGACGGCGGCGAAGAAGTGCACGACCGTTTCCGCGCCGTGCCCGGCGCTTTCAAAAAGGCCCTGATCGGTGTTGAAAACTGTCAGGCCGAAGGCCTCAAGGTCGGCCTGCGCTTCACCATCAACCGCCGCAACGTACAGGAAATCCCCACCCTGTTCGACATTCTCGAAGAAAGGGAAGTTCCCCGTGTCTGCCTGTACCACCTGGTCTATTCCGGCCGCGGCTCTGAACTCATCAAGGAAGACCTGGACCATGCCGATACGCGCAAGGCTCTGGATCTGATCATGGACCGCACCCGCGCTCTGTTCGACAAGGGCAAGCCCAAGGAAGTCCTCACCGTGGACAACCACGCGGACGGCCCCTACGTTTACCTGCGGATGCTCAAGGAAGATCCCAAACGAGCCGCGGAAATCATGGAACTGCTCCAGTTCAACGAGGGCAACAACTCCGGACGCGGCATCGGCTGCATATCCTGGGACGGCAAGGTCCACGCAGACCAGTTCTGGCGCAACCACACCTTCGGCAACGTACTCGAACGTCCGTTCTCCGAAATCTGGGTGGATGAATCCATTGAACTGCTGCATAAACTCAAAGACAAGAAGCCCCATGTCAAAGGCCGCTGCGCCACCTGCCGCTATCTGAACATCTGCGGCGGCAACTTCCGCGCCCGTGCAGAAGCCTACTATGACGACATCTGGGCTCAGGATCCGGCCTGCTATCTGACGGACGAGGAAATCAAGGCCGACTGACACCATACGGGATACGATTGCACCCCTCGGCGCTTCGCCGGTCCCGCACAAACGAGCTGAGGAAAAAACATGCAAGACGAATTCTTTCGCGGACGCCGTCTTCGCCGGACGCCCGTCATTCGTGAACTGTTCCGGGAAACCATCCTGCGCGCGCAGGATCTGATCATGCCCTATTTCGTGGTCGAAAACGACGACCCAAATTTTGAAAAACCCATCGGCGCCATGCCCGGACAGTACCAGCTCGGGCTGGAAGCCTTTTATAAACGGGTGGAAGCAGCCGCGGCCCGCGGCCTGCGCGCCATCATCCTCTTCGGCATTCCCAAGGAAAAGGACGAACGCGCCAGTCAGGCTTACGACGCGGACGGCATAGTCCAGCAGGCCGTACGCGGCATCAAGAAACGTTTGCCCGACCTGGTGGTCGTCACCGACGTCTGCCTCTGTGAATATACCTCGCACGGCCACTGCGGCATCCTGGTCAACGGCTATGTGCAGAACGATCCCACTCTGGAATTGCTGGCCAAAACCGCCCTGTCGCACGCGCGCGCCGGTGCAGACATTGTGGCGCCCTCGGACATGATGGACGGACGTGTGGCCGCCATCCGCAGTGCGCTGAACGAAAACGGCTTCAGCAACATTCCGATCATGTCTTACGCGGTCAAATACGCGTCCTGCTTTTACGGGCCGTTCCGTGAAGCCGCCGAATCCGCACCTGCATCCGGAGACCGCAAAAGCTACCAGATGGACCCGGCCAATGATCGCGAAGCCATGCGCGAAGCCGAGGCCGACGTGCTGGAAGGCGCCGATATCCTGATCGTAAAACCGGCCCTGCCGTATCTCGACATTGTCCGGCGCGTACGCGACCGCTTCGACCTGCCGCTGTGCGCCTACCAGGTCAGCGGCGAATACTCCATGATCAAAGCCGCCGGGCAAAACGGCTGGATAGACGAACAGGCCGTGATGCTCGAGTCCCTGACCTCCATCAAACGGGCCGGGGCGGAACTGATCATCACCTATTTTGCCGAGGAACTGGTGGATAAATTGTAGAAAAAATATCTGCAGCGTCGCAGTGGACGACTCCTAGAAGAGCATTACGCGCTGCATTTTATTTCACTCATCCCATCAAAGGAACATCATGCAGCATCATCAGCACCCGCACGGACTGGACGGACACCCCCATGCACACAGCTCGCCCGACGGCAATACGCCGCCGTTGCGCTTGATCGCCTGGGAAGTGACCCGCTCGTGCAATCTGGCCTGCCGTCATTGCCGGGCCGAAGCCCATCCCGAGCCCTACGAGGGCGAATTCGACACGGCTGAAGCCAAAGCGCTCATCGACACCTTTCCGGAAGCCGGTTCACCCATCATCATTTTCACCGGCGGCGAGCCTTTGTTGCGTCCGGATATTTTCGAACTGGTCGCCCATGCAAACGCGCAGGGACTGCGTTGCGTCATGGCCCCCAACGGCACCCTGATCACGGCCGAAAATGCGAAATTGATGAAAGAAACCGGTATTCAACGCTGCAGCATTTCCATCGACGGCCCGGACTCGTTGAGCCATGACGCGTTTCGCGGTGTTCCCGGCGCCTTTGAAAGCGCCCTGCGGGGCATTGACCTGCTCAAACAGGCGGGCATGGAATTCCAGATCAACACCACGGTGACGCAAAACAACCTGTCCAGCTTCAAGAAGATCTTCGACCTGGCCAACGGCCTGGGCGCCGCGGCGTGGCACATTTTCCTGCTCGTGCCCACCGGACGGGCCGCACGGATGGCGGATGAAGCCATCAGTGCGGCAGAATACGAACAGGTGCTCAACTGGTTCTACGATTTCCGCAAGACCACGAGCATGCACCTCAAAGCCACCTGCGCACCGCACTACTACCGCATCATGCGCCAGCGCGCCAAAGAGGAAGGCATCTCCGTCTCTCCCCAGACCTTCGGCATGGACGCCCACAGCCGCGGCTGTCTCGGAGGTACGGGTTTCTGCTTCATCTCTCATACGGGGCAGGTGCAACCCTGCGGCTATCTGGAACTGAATTGCGGCAACGTACGCAATACGCCCTTTCCTGAAATCTGGCGCAATTCACCGCAATTTCTCAAACTGCGCAACAAGGACGATTACAAGGGCAAATGCGGCGTATGCGAATACCACCGCGTCTGCGGCGGTTGCCGCGCCCGCGCGCACACCATGCGCGGAGACTACCTTGCCGAAGAACCTCTCTGCACCTATCAACCCAAAAAGAAATGATCCAACGGCGGCGAAACCACTGTTTCGCCGCCGCTTCTCTACAATTCTTCCTCATTCACCACCGTTGTACTTTTATTTCGATCAGTCTGTATTGTAATCCGAAATATTCCACAATTGCGTTCAACGACAAAAATGCATCAATATTTTCAAGATCCCTTTTCTTTTATCGAAACTTTTGCTATAGAAACTTTAAACAATTTTGAAAGAATATCTTTATGACAAACGCCATCAACATATTGGACATCATCCTGCTTGTGATCATCGGCTTTTTTCTTGTTCGCGGAATTTTTCGCGGCTTGATCGTCGAAGCGGGTGCCATTGCCGGTTTGATCGGCGGCTACTTTCTGGCCAATAAATATGTCTATATGCTCGAACCCCATGTCCGCAGCATTCTCGGCGACCATAAATGGACTTCAATTGTTGCCTTTCTGGCCATTTTCCTTGGCGTCATGGTCCTGGCGACTCTGGCGGCCCGCATCCTGAGTAATTTTCTCTCCCCTCTCGCCCCCTGGCTGAATTCGCTGCTCGGCGGGGCCGTGGGATTTCTCAAAGGCTGTTTAGTCGCGCTGGTGGTCATTTTCCTCTTTCAGCGCTTCATGCCGCAGGCCTCTTTTCTGGCCAACTCCAGCCTGGCCCCGCAGATTCAGGAGCTGACAGCGTTTATGCTGGAACATGTGGATGTCCAGCCGCCGCTGGCAGGCCCCGCTCCATCTTCCAGCAAGGGCGCTGATTTGTAAGCCGCGCCGCTTTCGTCTACAACACCCGCAGCAAAACACCTCACTTTTTTTTGGAGAAACATCATGAGTAGCGCATTAAAGCGTCTGAACGACGTTATTCATTCCTTATTGGGGCCTGATGGCTGCCCCTGGGATCAGAAACAAACCCCGGAAAGCCTCTGCGATTATGTCATTGAAGAATCCTTCGAACTGGTGGAGGCCATTCGCAGCGGCGATACGCAGGAAGCCTGCGAAGAACTGGGCGACTGTCTGTTTCTGCTGCTGTTCATAGCCGAGCTGTACACCCGCCGCGAAGCCTTCACGCTGGACCAGGCCCTGGACGGCAGCGCGGACAAAATGATCCGGCGCCATCCGCATGTATTCGGTTCCATGAAGTTCGAAAACCAGGAACAGCTCCTCAAAACCTGGGAGCGGATCAAACGCGAAGAAAAAAACAACGGCGATAACGAGGAAAAAAAACGTGTTTTCGAAAGCCTGCCCAAGGGACTGCCTCCCATGCTGCGGGCCTACCGCGTCCATTCCAAGGCTGCGCGCATCGGCTTTACCTGGGAATCCGACGAGGCCCTCGAACAACAGCTGCTGGACGAATGGCGCGAATGGCAGGAAGCCCTGCAATCCGGCGATCCGCAAGCCAGTGAACAGGAGTTCGGCGACTACCTCTTTACGCTGATCGAACTCGGCCGCCGCAAAGGCATCAAAGCCAATGCCGCGCTGCATTACGCTGTCGCCAAATTCCTCACCCGCTTCGAGCGGATGGAAGATCTTGCCGAAGAACAGAATCTGGATCTGACCAGGCTTCCTCTGGAAGAGCAGAACAAACTCTGGGACCAGGCCAAAATCGACTGCCAGGAAGAATAAAACCATTCCAGAAAAATTATCTTATTCTTCTTCATTTTCATGGAGATGGAGGGAAACACTTACAAATTGCCTGCGACACCAGCAAGTTACCTTTATAGAAAACCAGCTTGATATAAATGTAATAATATGCGTATATTAATACTAAAATCGATAGAGTTATCAGGGAGACAAAATGTAAGAACAAATTGTTACGCTGGAACGGGACAATAGTTCTGGCCAAGGACCAGCTGCAACACCATTGCAGGTCTGTGGATCGGCCAGACCTCTCCTTATCCGGCAAAGGAGTCAGTCATGGCCGAAGATTTTGTTATTTGCGTACGTGATATAAAAAAGGGCAAGTTCGGGGTCGAGCCTGCTGAAACCCGTTTCCTTTTTGTTCCTGAAGAAGAAGACCTTCCATCGCCGAAACATGCGCTTCCCAAACGGCGTGAAAATTTCTGGTTTCAAAAAGTGCGCAAAGCCGCTGTCTGGGGCAAAGACGAACGAAAAGAGGACCTTGACAGAGGAGATGTGTTGATCTTCGTTCATGGCTACAACAACGATCAGCTGACGGTCATGAAAAGGCACAGGCGGCTCAAAAAAGATCTGGCCGGGGTTGGTTTCAAAGGCGTAATTGTTTCATTTGACTGGCCTAGTGACAAAAAAGTCCTCAACTATGCGGAAGACAGGCACGACGCCAAACAATCCGCTATGAAACTGGTGTCAAAAGGCATAAGCAAACTGGCCGAAGAGCAGACGGCCGAATGTTCGATCAATATACACCTGCTGGGACACTCCACCGGCGCCTACGTCATCCGGGAGGCCTTCGATGATGCAGACGACGCCAAACTGGCCAACAACTCCTGGGCTGTCAGCCAGGTTATTTTAATTGGCGGGGATATTTCATCAGCCTCTTTGACCGAGGGCAACAGCTCGACCGAATCTCTCTACAGGCATTGTGCCAGACTGACGAACTACTCAAACCTGCGGGACTACGTGCTGAAGCTGTCCAATGCGAAACGGTTGGGAATGGCCGCACGTGCAGGCCGCGTCGGCCTGCCGGTGGACGCGCCGTCCAAAGCCGTCAATGTGGATTGTACGGAATACTTCAAGACCCTTGATTCCATCGAAAATATCAGAAAATCTGATCAACACGAAGAGATCGGAACTTTTTGCCATTCCTGGCACATCGGGAATGAACAATTCATCAGTGACCTGTTTGAAACACTCAAGGGAGACCTGGACAGAACCGTTCTTCCCACCCGTATAATCGGACCGGATGGCAAGCTCCACTTGAAACCCATCTAAATACGGGGTGTTTGTTTCAATCAGAAAATGCTTTGAAAAAGCCAGAGAATCCTCTTATCCAGCCGGGCTGTCCGAGGATTCTCTGGCTATCGAAAACATAGAGTTAAGCCGCCGGAGGCATGCTCTTCTGCGCCGCAGCCAGAATCTTGTCCAGGACCTGCGGAATGGAAATAGAAGTGGTGTCGATGATCAGGGCGTCCGGCGCCGGTCGTAACGGAGCCACAGGACGATTGCGGTCCTGATCGTCACGCCGGCGAATCTGCTCGCAGATTTTTTCGAAGTCCACCGTATCGCCGCGCTCCTGCAGCTGCAGACAACGCCGGCGGGCACGTTCTTCGGGAGTGGCATCCAGAAATATCTTGCAGGCGGCCTGCGGAAAAACCACGGTTCCCATGTCGCGGCCTTCGGCCACCAGCGAGGTTTCCCCGCCGATTTGCTGCTGCGCCTGTTTCAGCGCATCCCGGACCACGGGCAGCATCCCCACATTGGAAGCCCAGAGTCCGACTTCCTCCGTCCGGATGGCGTCGGTCAGGGGCTTGGAATTGAGCTGCAGGCGGGAATCAGCCCCCGAGCCTGTCAGCTCGAAGCGCATAGCCTCCAGATGCGTCCGCAGTTCTTCTTCCGGCAGCTCCCACGAACCGGCTCCCAGGTTCCAGGCCACGGCGCGGAACATGGCGCCCGTATCCAGATACGAAATACGAAGGGCCGCGGCGGTCTGCCGGGCCAGCGTGGTCTTGCCCACGCCGGCCGGTCCGTCCAGAGTCACTATCCGGCGCTTGCCGCTAGACTCCACGAAGCACCTCCGCAAGCTTTTCCAAGAAGAAATCATTTTCCTTGGCGGTTCCGATGCTCAGGCGGAAGTGCCGCTCCATGTTGCAATAGCCGTTCAACGGACGGATGATGACCCCTTTGGCCAGCAAGGCTTGGTGGACCTGATTCCTGTCCAGCGGACAATCTTCCGGCAGGGCTACCAGCATGAAATTGGCCTGCGTGGGCCAGGTCCGGCATTTCAGGGCCTGCAGTCCGGCTTCGAGCTGTGCCTTGCCGTTCTGGACACACTCCAGCGTGGCCTGAAAATAATGCGTATCTGCCAGGGCGGCGATGCCGGCCAGTTCGGCCATGAGATTCACGCTGAAAGGGTCACGGATCCGCCAGATGAAGTCCGCAAGCCAGGGCGCGCATACGGCGTAGCCGAGCCGAAGACCGGCCAGGCCGAACATTTTGGAAAAAGTCCGCAACGTGACCATATTGGGGAACGGATACGCGCCGTCTTTGTAGAACTCTCCGGCGACCAGCGGCGAGTGCGCTTCCGGCGGCTGGGTAAAGTCGATATAAGCCTCGTCCAGGACGAACAAACACTGCGGGGGCAAGGCTTTGGCGATTTCCAGAATCTTGTCCAGAGGCGCCGTATAGCCCGAGGGGTTGTCCGGGGAAGTCAAAAACAACACGCCCGTATTCTCATCCACGGCATCGAGGATTGTATCCCACGGGAAGCTGTAGTCCTCAGCGTTCAGCGGCAGCTGGCGAAACTCGACCCCGCAAAGCTGGGACTGCAGCCGATACATGCTGAAACAGGGGTCGAACGCCAGGACGTGCTCTTTTCCCGGACGTACTCGGCAGCGGATGATCAGATCGATGAGTTCATCCGAACCGTTGCCCGCCACAATGCATTCTGCCGGAACGCCGACGTAGTCAGCTATGGCCTTTGCCAGACGCGGGTTGCCGGTTTGCGGATAACGGAACACATGGTCGGCATGCTGGCGAAGAGTCTTTTGTACCAGGGGCGAGGTACCGAGAGGATTTTCGTTGCTGGCCAGTTTGACCACCTGGGACAGGCCGTATTTTTCCTGGATTTCCTCTATGGAAAGCCCGGCGGTATATTGTTCGAAAGACTGCACCTCCTCCCGGAGGCATGCGACACAGGCGTCAACGGATTTTTTTGACTCGGACATGATACTCACTCGCTCCCTGTTTTGCACGCCGTATGACTGCGTGACTCATTGTATTGCAATAGACTTGGAAACGGATTCAATACTTCCGATGCGTGCAATAGGCAAGACAAAGAGTCCGTGCTTTCGAGGCGGGATCTGCAACTCAGGTTTACTCCGGGTTCTCCCCTCTCGCTTCTTTACTTTTCTTTTTGTATCGCTGAATCTCATCACTGAACAATTTTGAAATGTTATGATACCCGCTCGTCTCCAGGCGGGCTGTCAATTGAATCTGGAGTCTTTCCGCCTTGCCGAGAAGCACGTCCTGCATCCCTGAATCGTCCGAATAGGCACGCCGGATCAACTCCCGTATCTCATCGTATAACTGGCGTTCGAGCGATTGACCTGAGTACGCGGAATCCGTCTGCGGCTGCTTCCGCTCATCCTGTTTGCCTTCCCTTTTTTCCTTTTCCCACTGCCGTATTTTGGCTTCCGCCAGAATATCAAACGCATGCATTTTTTTACTTCTCCATCAATGGTTGTCGTTTTTGGACGGACTGTTTTCGTTAGGCGCTTGCCCCGCGCCGCCACCAGTCAATAAATGCTGCAATGCCGCCGAGCTGGTAAGCAACACCTGCGGAAAAAGCTTGCAGAATAGCGGGCTCTTCCGTGAACGTTTCCAGAGTTGCCACTATTCCCCGCACGGAATCTGTAAGAATTTTGCGTACCATGAAGCGAAACAAGGGCGAAATTTCCTGTTCGGGAAACTGCTCGCTCGCCTGTTCGATTGTCTGCGCGACCATGGCTTCTATGTAATCCTCAGCGAAATTCTCATACCTGCCCCCTTCTGACCGGGCCAGGAGGATAATGACCTTCAAGCGGTTGCGTCCCCAGAATCGCAGCAGTTCTCCGGAGGCTCCATCCAGAGCCGGAGACTCCGGCTGCAGCCCTTCGGGTTGAGCGAACTCCAGGATTCGCCGACGGGTTAAGCGGGAAAAGTCGGCGACAAAGGCGTCTGAGATGATCGTGTAAAACAAGGCGTCTTTGTTGACGAAATACTTATAAATAGTCCCGGTGGCGACGTTCGCGTCCCTGGCGATTACTTCCATGGTCGCCTTTTTGAATCCTACACGGGCAAAAAGCTGTTCCGCCGCTTCAAGAATCCCTTGCCTCACGCTTTCTTTAAGTACCTGAACCATGCTGCCTCCCTGATTTAAAAATGAATTATCAATTCATTTTTAAAAGTGAATATACTGTTCATTTTTACAAGTGTCAATAATAATAATCCTGGCGACACCCACACGAAAAAAGCCGCCTGCAATGAAGCAAGCGGCTCTGGAGTTCATGAACGCTGCCTTAGGCAGCACCTTCGATTTTTATAAAAAACACTGCGGTCCGTTTTCATGGAAAAGCGCGCATTCGGGGGCGATTTGCTCTTCCTCGTTTTCTTCTGCATCGTTCAATGCATCACGGACCTGCTCTTCGGTGGGACAGGGTTCCCCGGCCTCGGCAAAGGCGGTGCAGGCCATGGTATCCTCAACAGTTTGTCTGAGTTTTGCTTTATCTGTCATGGGATTAGCTCCTTATATTTCGCATCCGCTGTCCATTACGCGGACAATACCATATCGTTATAGTAGGAAATAAGCAGTTTATGCCATAAGGCAAGTCGAACGAATGAATCGAAGGGCTTTACGTGCGCGAAAACGGAACAGCCGGGGCGGGGAATTTGTTCCTAATACGCTAATATTACTTATAGAGCAGAAAAATTACAAAATCTGTCAATTTTTCACACACTGTTTGAAAAAAAGACAGCGTTTCGCTCACAGCAGGCATTGCAATGCGCCCATGTTCCAGAGGCAGTGACCGCAAGGCACGGTGGAGCCCAGGCAATCATATTCGAACGCATAGGATTTGCAGCTGATATCCTCGCACGGAACAAAGGGGCAATTGGAACAGTACGGATAAGCGTCCTGGAGCACCTCGGCCCGAAAAGCGGCGTATTCCTGCGAACGCCAGATCTCAGCCAGAGGAGTCTCGTTCAGATTGCCGAACCGCCAGGGACGGATCCGCTTATCTCCGCCGTCCATATGGCAAATGGAGCCGTGCCACATAAACTGGCACGGGCAGACATCGCCCTGCGCCGTGACGAACGCCGCGCCGTCGGCGATAAAATGGCAGCGCCGCTGGTTCAGGGCCATCAGCGGCGGCATCCGCAACTCCAGACCGGCAGTCCGGGCAGCCTGGGCCGCCTCGTCGCAGATCTCGCGTACGGCGGTAAGATCGCGGCGATCCCATTCGAGCAGACTCCGTAAATGCAGCCAGATCTGTTTTTGCCGGGCTTCTTCCTGCAAACCTTCGGCCAGAGCCGCAATCCGTTTTTCCGGACCTGATTTTCCGTATTTCCATAATTTTCCCAGGTAATCATGAAAATCAAGACCTTCCCGCAGGGCTTTGGCCTGCCACTTTTCAAACAATGCAGTGGCGCCGGGCGTATTGGGATTGAACAAAGACTGTTCGCACATGGTTTCGCTGTAGGCGAGCAGATGCGAAACAATCACAAAGGAGCCTCCCTGTTGCGCTGCCCAGCGAACGACCTTGGGCAACTGGCGCAAGGTGTCGGCCATGAGCACGAACTCCACGCCCAGGCGCAATGCCCGTCCCTCCTGCTCCGCGGCCTCGCGCAGCATGGCAAAGGCGTTTTCCAGTTTCCGGACTTTCCGTTGCCCGTGCAACTCGCCTTTTACCTGCCCGTTGTCTTCTTCGTCTTCCACCGCGTCCAGGGAGATGCAGATGGTATCCACCCCGGCCCGGACAAGCTTCCGGGCAAGTTCCGGGGTCAGCAGCAAGCCGTTGCTCTGAAAACCGATCTCCGCATCCGGGGCCATCCGCTCTCTTGCAAAGGCTACGAATTCGGGAAGTTGCGGATGCAGAAGCGGCTCCCCGATACCGTTGAGAACGAGCTTTTCGGTTTTAGCCAAAACCGGCGCCAAAGCCTGAAAGGTCGTCAGAGGCAAATGGGCTTCCACAATTTCACTGCCGGGAGCGGACTTGACGCACATTGCGCAACGCATATTGCAGCGGGTGGTCACTTCAACCTGCAACAGTCTTGGAAAATCCAGCAACGCCGCGGATTCAACGGTCCCGCAGTCCGCCTGAAACAAATCTTGTGCTACGTATTCCTGCATGCAAAAACTCCTGTAAGGAAGCCTATACCCCGCCGACGCTTGAGCGTCACTTAAAAAATAATTCCCGCATCCTTTTTAGCTTGTAAATATGCATGTTTTTTGCATTGCCTTTTTTGCAAAAGTTTCGTTTCTCTGGCCCGGCCTCTCCTCGGGAGGAGCCTGCATAAGGATTTTCTGTTTGTTTCATTGGTTAAGACAAGCAGATTATCCCGGTCCGGGATTTCGTACTTTCTTTGAAAACGAGGTTTCTTTCCTGTGTCGCTGGAAATGTCCGGGTTTTCCTCTCCTGGAGGATTTCTTATTGCTGCTTTTTTTTGATAGGAATGTTACATGAAGCACAAAATCGCCATGAAGGTTTTTGACGAACAGGCTACAGGACGTGCATGAACTGTTGAAGCAGCAATTTTATGCAACCACACATCCGGCACGGCGCTCCAGGAGGACACACATGCCACAGACCCAAGAAACCGGAAAACATCCGAGCAGAAACAAAAATCTCGAGGCGGAAAGTCTCATTGACGCCATTATGCGTCACATTGTCTCCAATACCGGATGCGACAGCGAAAGAGCCAGCAGAGCAAATATATTTCGCGGGCTCTCCTACGCCATCCGCGATCGCCTGATCGAACGCTGGATTCAGACGCAGCAAAGTTATTATTCCAAACGCCGCAAACGGGTTTACTATCTCTCGCTTGAATTTCTGCCGGGACCTTTTCTGCACAACAACCTCATCAATCTGGGGCTGGAAGAAGACGCGCGCACGGCCCTGAATGAATTCGGCCTGGAACTGGAAGAAATTACGGAAATCGAACCGGAACCGGGCCTGGGCAACGGCGGCCTCGGACGTCTGGCTTCCTGCTACCTGGACTCCATGGCCTCACAGAAGATTCCCGGTTACGGCTACGGCATCCGCTACGCGTTCGGTATTTTCCATCAGCTCATCAAAGACGGCTACCAGGTGGAAAAAGCGGACAACTGGCTCAAATTCGGCAACATCTGGGAATACCAGCGCCCGGATTATCTCTACCGCGTGCATTTCGGCGGCGATGTCCATGAATGGACCGACGTGACCGGCCGCCAGCGCTATTCCTGGGAGCACACCAACGACGTGATGGCCATGGCCTGCGATATCATGATTCCGGGCTTCAAAAACGACTACGTCATCAACATGCGTCTCTGGGAAGCCCACTCGGACGAAGGATTCAACCTGGATTACTTCAACCACGGCGACTATGTCCGGGCCATGCAGGACATCATCCACGACGTGAACATTTCCATGGTGCTTTACCCCAACGACGAGTCCGACGAAGGTAAGCAGCTGCGCTTCAAGCAGCAGTATTTCCTGGTCTCCGCCACCCTGCAGGACATCATGCGCCGCCACCGCAAGGTGGACCGGCCCATCACCAATATTCCGGAAGAAGCCGTTATCCAGCTCAACGAAACCCATCCGGCCATCGCCATTCCCGAACTGATGCGCCTGATGCTGGACAAGGAACTCATCGATTGGGATACGGCCTGGGACGTCTGCCGCAAGACCTTTGCCTACACCAACCACACCGTCCTGCCCGAGGCGCTGGAAAAATGGCCCGTACGCTATTTTGAAGTTCTGCTGCCCCGTCACCTGCTGATCATCTACGAAATCAACCGCCGTTTCCTGGAAGACGTGGCCGCCCGCTTCCCCGGCGACATGGATCGGCTCAGCCGGATGTCCATCATCGAGGAAGGCCCCACACGCTACGTACGCATGTCGCATCTGGCCATTGTGGCCAGCCGCTCGGTCAACGGCGTGGCCGCCCTGCACTCGGAGATCATCAAGCAGAGCATCTTCCAGGATTTCTACGAGATGTACCCGGAGAAATTCAACAACAAAACCAACGGCGTCACTCCGCGCCGTTTTCTGCGCCAGGCCAACCCGCGCCTGACCGAGCTGATCTGCGACCATATCGGCAAGGACTGGATCACGGATCTGGATCAGCTCAGAAAGCTCGAGCCTTTTGCCGAAAAAGCCGAATTCCGGAACGAGTGGAAAAACATCCGGCGCCACAACAAGCAAAAGCTGGCCGCCTACATCGCCGAACAGGGCGGACCAATCGTCAACCCGGAAAGCATGTTCGACATTCAGGTCAAGCGGATTCACGAATACAAACGCCAGCTGCTCAACCTGCTGCACGTCATCACCATGTACAAACGCATCAAGGCCGACCCCGACGGCGTGCACGTACCGCGTACGGTGCTGTTCGGCGGCAAAGCAGCGCCCGGCTACTGGATGGCCAAGCAGACCATCAAATGCATCAATTCCGTGGCCGACGTGGTGAATAACGATCCGGAGGTGGGAGACAAGCTCAAAGTGTACTTTCTGCCCAACTACTGTGTTTCCCTCAATGAAAAACTCATCGCCGCCGCGGACCTTTCCGAACAGATCTCCACGGCCGGCATGGAGGCATCCGGTACGGGCAACATGAAATTCGCGCTTAACGGGGCTCTGACCATCGGGACCCTCGACGGCGCCAACGTGGAAATAATGGAAGAAGTGGGCCCGGAAAATATTTTTATTTTCGGACTCAAAGCGGACGAAGTTGCACAAAAACGCCGCGACGGGTATAATCCTCGCGCCGCTTATGAAAGCGACCCGGAACTGAAACAGGTCCTGAACATGCTCATGAGCGATCTGTTCTGCCCCAACGAACCAGGTATTTTCGTCCCGGTGGTTACCCCCTTGCTTGACCACGGAGACTGGTTCCTGCTGACAGCCGACTACCGCTCCTATGTGGATTGCCAGTCTCAAGTTTCCAAGCTTTATCTGGAACAGGAGGAATGGACCAGACGTTCCATTCTGAATACGGCCCGGATGGGCAAATTCTCAAGCGATCGCGCCGTAATGGAATACGTACGCGATATATGGGACGTGAAATCGACATAAACAGATTCCGGTAACTATCTACCGTACGCCATGCCGGGCGAAGACTTTCAGAAGTGTCTTCGCCCGACATGTTTAAGAGGGAAATACCATGTCCACAAATTTGTTCGTTACTTCTTCCGAACGCTACAGCGGCAAATCAGCCATTGTTCTGGGCCTGATGCAGCTGCTGCTCAAGGATATTCCCAAGGTCGCTTTTTTCAGGCCGATCATCGCGGGAACACACCCGGAACTGCCGGACAACGACATCAACCTGATCCGCAGCCACTTCAATCTCAAGCAGAGTTACGAACAATCCTACGCTTTTACGCTGTCCCAGGCCCGCGAGCTGACCAACCAGGGCAAAAACGACTACTTGATGGAAGCCATCCTGGAAAAATACAAAGACCTGGAAAAACAGCATGATTTCGTGCTGGTGGAAGGTACGGACTTTTCCTCTTCCGACCAGGCTTTTGAAGCCGACCTGAACGCCACCATTGCCGAAAACATCGGCGCACCAACGCTGTTTGTGGTCAGCGGCCATGATAAAACTCCCGAAGAACTGGCGGCGGACGCCCAGCTGGTGCTGGAAACCAGCGAAGAGCGGAGCCTGCACCTGTTCGCCCTCGTGCTCAACCGCGTGGCCCTGGACGAAGATACGGGCGAGCTGCCGGAAATTACCCTGAAGACCAAAAATCCGGACATGCTGCTTTACAAGATTCCGGACGAACGCTGTCTGAGCCGCCCTTCCATCGAGGAAGTCAAGGACTGGCTGGGCGCCAGCGTCCTGTACGGCAAGGACCGCCTCAACGCCCTGGCCGACGATTATCTCGTTGCCGCCATGCAAGCCTCCAACTTCATGGGCTATATCCAGCAAGGCAGCCTGGTGCTGGTTCCCGGCGACCGTACGGACATTATCCTCAGCTGCCTGGTTTCGCGTATCTCCACCACCTATCCGGACATTTCCGGCATCGTGCTCACGGGGGGCATCAAACCCAGCGAGAGGCTGGCCCAACTCATCGAAGGCTGGCGCGAGGTTCCGGTGGCCGTGCTGCTGGTGGAAGACCACACCTACAAAGCCGCCCACAAGCTCAACAATCTGTATGGTAGAATCTCGCCGGACAACCTTTCCAAAATTTCCATCGCCCTGAAGCATTTCGAAAGTAATGTGAATACGCCGGAACTGCGCGAAAGGCTTGTGGAGGTCAAAACCAACAAGCTCACGCCCAAGATGTTCGAATTCAGCCTCATCGAACGCGCCCAGGCCGACAAGCAGCATGTGGTGCTACCCGAAGGCTCCAGCGACCGCATTCTGCAGGCCGCGGACGTTCTGCTCAAACGGGGCATCTGCAACGTCACGCTGCTGGGCGACACCAAAACCGTTTCCGGCCGCCTGGCCCAGCTGGGACTGCAAATGCGGGACGTACAGATCATCGACCCCAAGGCCTCATCCTGGCGCGATGAATTCGCCCAGACCTATTTCGATCTGCGCAAGCACAAGGGCATCACCATGGACATGGCCTACGACCAGATGCTCGACAACACTTATTTCGCCACCATGATGGTCTACAAACAGTTCGCCGACGCCATGGTCTCCGGCTCCATCACCACAACGGCCCAGACCATCCGTCCCGCTCTGGAAATCATCAAGACCCGCTCGGGCTGCTCCATCGTGTCCTCGGTCTTTTTCATGTGCCTCAAAGACCGTGTCCTGGTCTACGGCGACTGTGCCGTGAACCCGGACCCCAATGCGCAGCAGCTGGCGGAAATCGCCGTCTCTTCGGCCAAGACAGCCAGGCTGTTCGGCGTGGAGCCGCGCGTGGCCCTGCTCTCCTACTCCACAGGGGGGTCAGGCAAAGGCGCGGACGTGGACAAAGTCCGCGAAGCCACAAAAATTGCCAAAGAGCTGGCTCCGGATCTTCCCATCGAAGGTCCCATTCAGTACGACGCCGCCATCTCGCCCGAGGTGGCCAAAACCAAACTGCCCGACAGCCAGGTCGCCGGACACGCCACCGTGTTCATCGTGCCTGACCTGAACACGGGCAACATCGCGTATAAAGCTGTGCAGCGGGCCGCCGACGCCGTGGCCATCGGCCCCGTATTGCAGGGTTTGAAAAAACCGGTTCTCGACCTCTCTCGCGGTTGCAGCATCCCGGATATTGTCAACACAGTGGCTATCGCCGCAATTCAAGCTCAAGAAACAAGGAATATTGCTTATGAAAGTACTTGTCATTAACTGCGGTTCTTCCTCGATCAAGTATCAGCTGATCGACATGGATACCGAAGCCGTCCAGGCACAGGGTCTGGTCGAGCGTATTGGAGAAGAAATGGGCTCCCTGAGCCATAAAGCCTGGCCCGACACCGACAAAGAGAAAAAGGTCGAGAAAACCGAACCCCTGCCGGACCACGACACCGGCATGCGCCAGGTCATCGCCCTGCTCACCGATTCGGAAGTGGGCGTCATCGCCGACACGTCGGAAATCGCCGTATGCGGCCACCGCATAGTGCACGGCGGTCGTTTCGAAGCTCCCATGTTCGTGGACGACCATGTCATCGAAGGCCTCAAGGAAGCCATCCCGCTGGCTCCGCTGCACAACCCCGGACATATCGCCGGTATCCTCGTGGCCATGGAACTTTTCCCGGGCGTGCCCCAGATCACGGTTTTCGATACGGCCTTCCACCAGACCATGGAGCCCAAGGCCTACATGTACGCGCTGCCTTACGAATACTACGAGAAGTACCACGTACGCCGTTACGGCTTCCACGGCACTTCGCACCGCTATGTGGCCAAACAACTGGCCCAGGCATTGAACAAGCCTCTGTCCGAACTCACCGCCATCACCCTGCACCTGGGCAACGGCAGCAGCCTCACGGCCATCAAGAACGGCAAATGCGTGGACACTTCCATGGGCCTTACCCCTCTGGCCGGCGTGGTCATGGGCACCCGTACGGGCAGCATCGACCCCAGCGCCCTGCCCTACATCGCACAGCAGAAAGGCTTGAGCTTCGATGAGCTCGAACATCTCATCCATAAGGAATCCGGACTCAAAGGCCTGTGCGGCATGATGGACCTGCGCGACATCCACGCGGCCATTGACAAGGGCGACGAGCGCGCCAAGCTGGCCCTGGAAATGCTCATCCACTCCATCCGCAAATACGTGGGCATGTACTACGCCAATCTCGGTCCCCTGGACGCCATCGCCTTTACCGCCGGTATCGGCGAAAACGACAAGGTCGTCCGGGAAGGCGTTTGCGCCAATCTGGACCACATGGGCATCAAAATGGATCCCGCCAAGAACAACAACGCCAAAGGCGAAGTGGTTCCCCTGCACGCCGATGACAGCCAGGTCAAGATTTTCAAAATCAAGACCAACGAAGAGCTGGAAATCGCCAACCAGTGCGTGGAACTCCTGGCCAGCAAATAAGCAGCAGCATTTCGGGAGGCGGTCTTTACGCCGCCTCCTTCCTACATCCCTTTCCCATCGCCTTTTTCCCTGCCGCAGGGCCGCAAGCAGCCCGCCTGCACTCCTCTGTTGCCAGCGTACCCACGGCATGCAGGAATGCTGCATGGACGTCAGACCTTTCTCTTTTCTCATAACCGACTGTTGTATAGTGCCCCTAACAGGAACAAGTCGACAATGATTCTTAACGCCCTGGCTCCTAGTATAGTAGGAAATCTTATTCCCAATGGAATAGCTTATTCCACAATTGGATTTTTTTGCACCCTGAGGCTTTTCAAACTGGTGAGAAAGTGTCATAAGTAATATAAAAATGCTTATTCATTATGTCTGAATGCGATCTTTTTGGAATTTCTGCCAAGAGGCCGGTCCCTGACACAAAGGGACGGGGACAACACATGAGGGAAATATTTCCTTAGCAAACCTCCTCCCCTGCGATCATTATAAACACCACCGTTCAGAGGAGCAGTCGCGGGGGACGGTAAAACCAATTGCTCCGTCAGTGGAGGGAGTCGATACTTCAACCATATGTGTTCCTGAGGATATCACTTGCAGCTGGAGCGAGTAGCCCGGATGCTAATCAGGACTGATGTGCCAAAGTATCGCGCACTATCCCTTTTCACACGAACGGAATTCACACAAAAAGACGCTTGAAAACGGCTGATCGCCTGTGCAAGGCAGTGCCCGGCCGCTTGGCGGACTTTCCTGATCATTCCGGTGAAAATCTGATTGGTGTCTTTCGCCACCCGTAGTTGACACTTGTTAACTCCAGCTGGGTTGCGCTTTTCTCTACGTGACCCGTAGTGTTGCAGGACAAGGGAGCTTTGGCTCTCTGATGCCTGTGGCCTCAAAAATTATGCCCTGGCTTGGTATGCTTTTTTTGTCTTATTGTTTCAACTTGTTAGAATAAACTTGGAGACGATTGATATGAAAAAAGAAATTTTGGCTGGCATAATGGCGATTACTTCCAATGTGGATAATATGACAGCAGACCGAATCGAAGCGCTGACTAAAGGCCATGGCATGCTTTGTCTGGCAGCGCTATGCGCGGCTAACGCTGTGACACATGAAATTCTTAATGGACGAAGCATCAAAATCAAGGATTCCAACTTGGCCAACCTGGCTTTGGACTACGTGGTTGAGACTGGTGTCAAGGCCGCCATGGAGGCTGGGGCAGCCCCTGCTAATGCCGCACTGATCGTAGCTGTTTTGCTGAATATCGCTGGAACCGCGTCCCGCGCCGGTGTGCCAGCTGGCAACCGCAAGCTTGGTGCCATGGCCCGTATGAAGGCTGGGGCTGAGCGTGCTGGCGTGATTGCGATTCCCACCTCCAAACTTACCGGAAAACTCTCCGGTTTTGCCGCTGTGCAGGCTCTCTACGAGGCCATGCGCAAAGGCGAGGTTTGTCGGGTCGACGGTGCGGATGTGCCCGCCTTTGTGGCTGGCGGTGCCGTATATGGACATAGTGTTTTGGGTGAGGACATCACCTATGTGGATTTGTGCAAAAACGGGACACGCGCTGCGGTTGAAGGTATGAAAGCGGCCTACCGGGGCGCCGGTATCTCTCCCAGTCCCATCGCCTGCGCCATGTTGGCCGCTGCGGCTGTTTTGGAAGTCGTGAATCCCGATGGTATGATTGACGAAGTCGAAGGCGAGTTTTTCAGCCAGGGTACCTGTTACCTTGCTGGCAAAGGTGCAATGGAGGCTGCCGGCCTGCCGGAGAAGCTGCACCTCAAGGGGACCATGCAGGAATTTGACACCGCCACCCTGGTGGGCGATCTGGGAATGATTCTTAAAGATGTTGGAGCCCCTACGGTTATCGGCATGATGACCTTGAATGAGATGTTGGCCGCATTCATGGAAGGCCCTATGATCGGTGCGGGATTTGGCGGGGGCCCGGTGAATCCGCCTTTGGCTCACTGCATTGCTGATGGTGTGGTGGCCATGAAAGCCCTCATAAGTGACGGCGGCGATATGGAAACCGCAGCCGACATGATTCGTGACATAAAATTGAATCACTATATCGACGGTGGAACTTCGGCGATTGCCTATAATATTATCGCTCGCAAAGCCGAGCAGATACGCCGCGGGATGGTAACCGAGGCCATGATCAAGGGCACCGAGGGAATTCGGATCAAGATGATTTCTGATCGCGCTGAAGCGACCTACAAAGGATTGAAAGAAGGCAAGGAACTGAAAGATATCTGCCGGGAGATGGACCAGCAACGCAAGGAGATGGTGGAAAAAAATTCTTCCGCCGTGCTCTCATCATTTCTTGGTGCCGAGATCACCGTTTCTTTTTCCAAGATCGCAGGTGGAGCGCGCCGGAGTCATCCCTTCGCAGGCGTTTTCTGGGGCTTTGACTCCGATGTGGATGCCGAAGTGACCATAAACGGCGAAAAATTTGTGTTGGAGGGGCTTTGTCACAAAGTGGTGCCGGATGCCGTACTGAATAAAAAATCCGAACTGTCGATGGCGATCACCTGCGCAGCGGTTGCCATCCAGGAGTTGATGTACATTGGATGCGCGCCCATGAATGTAATCGTTCCGGCAGCAATTGCTGCGGCCATGGGCGTACTGAGCCCCAAAGATGCGGGCAAACAGGCTGCAAAGGGCGCTACGCTCACAATGGCTATTCCGGGTGCAGCCGAGAAGGCGCAAGAGGTAGGCGCTCTGGCGGTTCGGATATTGAAGGACCTCTAGGTCGATAACATGTTGTTGATGATCAATGTTGACGACATATCGGGCGAGTTGGTGCCTCATGCCATTGATTCTTTGATGAAACAAGGAGCCAAGAGCGTACATGTGGTGCCTGCTATAACCAAAAAAGGCCGTCCTGAGTTCATCTTCTTTATTGATGCTCCGGAAGAGAGAACCCGTGATTTGACCCGGTATTTAATATCGGAAGTTGGCACATTGGGTGTTAAAATCATTAAGCATGATCATATCTGCGTGCCTTATCATATGAAAAGCATCCAAGTGGAGTGCCCTGGTGCAGCTCCGGCCAAACCTCTTGTTGTACGCGTCAAGTGCTTTGACGGTGAGCAAGATCTCGCTGCTCACGTCAAGGCAGAGTCCGATGATCTCCGCGAGGTATTGGACATACTTGAGCAGGCCACCCCGTTCATTACCTTCCCAAGCCTCAAAGCCCTGGTGGAGCTGGTGGCATTGGGTGGTCGCGAGAGCTCCATCGGAGACGTTACAGCAAGACTTACGGAAGGCTAATGGATAATTCGGTGCATCTTGGCAGGATTGAATAGATGTTGCCGTTGTTGAGCGCGCTTGTTGGGGCCATTTTAAGCGAAGGCCTGCAATCAGCACGTTCAAGAGATAGTTATGGACTCCCCTGCCCAAGGGGAAATAGGAACCTTGTCTCGCTGTCATCCAAGAGTTGCGACAAGGTCCCAAAACGCAATGCTGGAAGTGCCGCCCGGCGGTGGGCAAATCCGGCTAAAACTCATGCACGACTTACCGCCCTGCCAGGCCCCGCATATTGCGCGGGGCCTGGCGAGTTGCGGTGAGTCAAGGGGTATGTGGTACAAATAGAGGAGGCTTTAAAACAAAAAGTCGAAAAGTTTGTCCAAACCGAACCAGGCCAGAGCCAGAAGCAGGAGCAGCAGCAGCGCCTTGCCGTAGATGGGCGGCGCTTCTTTGACGTAGGCCGTGGCTTTGCCGCCGTCTGCAGCTTCTTCGATTTTAAGCACACGATAATGGACTTTCTTGTTACCGGGCTTGATCACATCCACGATTTCACCCGGTTCGAAGGTCTCCGGATTCAGGGAATCGGTGTCCACCAGAAGTTCCCGGCCGCTTTCCTCTTCCACAAAACGGGGGGCTTCAAAGGGAATCTCCACTTGTTCCATAAGCTGATCAGCGACTGCTTCCATTTCCGTATCCTCTCCTGGGTTGTCCGTCGTATCCGGCCTGTCCTTCAAGTCTGTTGTGTCTTTGCTGTCCGGACTCATGATTTCACCACCAGCACCGGGCAATCACCCACGGCAATGACCCGTTCGGTCACACTGCCCAGCAGCATGCGTCTGAAATTTGTTTTGCCTTTTGATCCGATCACGATGAGCCCGCAATCCTGCCTGGAGGCCTGTTCTGCCAGAGCGCGGTATACCGGTTCGCCATGCGCGATAACGGGCACCACATGGCGTACGCCCAATTTGGCGGCACGGGCTATGGCTTCGCTCTGAGTCTTCTCCGCTTCCTTGTAAAAGGCCGTGGACAATTCGGGCGAACGGGCGAAACCTTCCAGAGAAAGCTCGTATATCGTCCCCACCGCCAGAACCGAGCCGTAGCGCATGGCCAGTCCGAAGGCTTTTTCTGCGGCCGCCTTGGCGCCTCCCGAACCGTCGTATGCCAGGAAGACGCGTTCCAGGCGGATGGGCCGCATGGGAGGAATCACCAGCACGTCGATTTCGCTCAGCCGCAAGACGCGCGAGGCCATGGAACCGATGGGCACCAGGTCCATCAGGGGGTTTTCTTTTTTTCCCACTGCAATGAGATCCGCACCCGTACGTTCTGCCAGGGAAAGCACTTCGTCATAGGGCTCGCCTTCGTGCAGCTCGCTACGGCAACGTATGCCGCGGGTGGCGGCCATTTCAGCGACTTTTTCCAACGCTTTTTCATACGGCTCGCGCACCTGGTCGAGGATGGCCGCATCGCCAAGAATCCGCAGATCCCCCTGGTAGGCGGGCACCACGGAGACGATGATCACTTCACTTTCTTCGGATGCGGCAAGATTGAAAACTTGTTCGGCTGCGTACAGGGAAGCCGGGGCGGCATCTACGGCAAGGATGATTTTCTGGTACATGGCGCGCTCCTTTGGCCTTGCGGGAAAGTACGCCGCCCCGTTTGGGGCGGAGCGGCGTACGAATTGTGGAGGTTCGAACTACTGGCAAATGTTTTTCGAACCCTTTATAGCATGTTCAGCGTCAGGCTGCAGCCTTTGCGGCATCCATTTTTTCAGCACGCAGGCCCACCGCCATGTTTTTGAGGATGATGAACGCGCCGACTATCAGGGCGAAGCACATGAATCCGAAGCTGACCTTGGAAAGAATGGAAAGGGTCATTTCGTCCATGTTCATCAGACCGAGCTGCGTCAGGTATTTAGGCATGGCCAAGCCGCGGCTGACGGCTACGATCAGCATGATGGTGGCCATGACGAATTTGATCATGTAATCTTTGACGTAAGTGGTGCCGATGGCGCCCAGCTGTACGCCGAAGAGCGAACCGGCCAGGATGATCAGGGTCAGGCGGATGTCCACCAGGCCGTAGAAAGCCCAGACCAGGGTGCCGCCGAGGCCCATGACAAAGGCTACGACCAGTTCGGTGGCGGAAGCCATGAGGCTGGACATACCGAGGATGTAGATCATGCCGGGCACGCCCGCGAAACCGCCCACCGCGATGGTGGCTGCCAGAAGACCTGCGCCCAGGCCGACCGGAGCCGTGAACCACAGGGAGATGCGGATGTTGCTGCTCTTGCAGTTGATCATGGGCCAGATTTCCATGGACTGCAGCTTTTTGGCCAGATTGGTGACTTTTTCTTCGCCGCCCTCGCGCTTGATCTTCAGCGCGTCGCGCAGGACGAAGCCGCCCACGCCCACCAGGACCAGAACAAAGGCCACGCTGACGTAGAGGTTGGAACCGGCCTGGCCCCACATCTGCAAAATTATTTTCTGTATCTGGATACCTATCTGGACACCGATCTCAGCCGAAACGCCGATGATAAGGCCCATTTTGATATCCACCTGCCCGTAACGGTAACGCTTGAGCGCGCCGACCAGGGCTTTGGGGAACTTGTGACACATGTTGCTGGCAACCGCCACAGTACCGGGAACGCCAAGGCTCATCATGCCAGGGGTGAGCACGAAGGCGCCGCCGGAGCCGATAAAACCGCTCACCAGGCCGCCGACAAATCCGACGAAAAAGAGAAACAAAATTCCAATCAGGCTCAGGTCTATGAACCTGAGATTTTCTGCGAGTAAATCGTGACCCATACCGTTGTCTCCTTACCCCTAAAGAGCTTAAGCGTTCACCGTGGCGCGCGCTGTTGTAGTTTTCTGAGCCGGCTTTTCCACTTTCTTCTGAGTCGACTTTTTGGCCGCTTCAATTCCCAGGGCGGTCCAGACGTTGCTGGCGAAGGATCCATGCACCCAGGAGAAAACGAATACCATTCCTACCGGCACCACAGCGCGTACGCCGCCTTTGGCAATGAAGGAAATGAGTTCATCTGCGTAACTGAACACCGCTGCATAAAGCGCGACACTGAGTATACCGAACAGCAAGGAATTCACCTTCGCCTTTCTCTTTTTCAGCTGCATCATGGTCATCTTAGGTTCCTTTGGTTAAATGGGTTGATACCGTACGCTACGCGCGCATCCTTGGCCGTGTATCCGCTGGCCGCTGATTCACAACCTGCGGCGGGTTTTCCACTTCGTTGACAATCCGCAGAGCCTCATCCCACTGTCCGTGATCAGCCATGCCTGCTGCGGCAAAATAAGCCTCTAATTTCTCCAAAAACCGTTTCATGACTACGCCCTCCAAGCTCGTTGTTTGTCAGTCTCCAAGCGCCTCAGGAGCACGCGCTCCGCGGGTGTCACCGACCGTCTTCTTTGAACACGAACAGAGGCAGACTACTCGTGACGCCCAGCCCTAAGGGGGAACTCCCCTGGACAATGGCGAACTCAACGCCCCCGACGTGATGGTAAACATTCTCTATGGCCGCGTAGGCCGATCCCTTTGAGAGCAGATGATGGCATTCCACCCCAATCATCCGCGCGTGGGCGGCCAGTTCGCGGTAGAGAGCCAGAAAATCCTTTGCCAGCCGGTTCACGGCCTGCTTCATGCCACCCTCGGCCAAGCCGGATGCCATCTTTTCATTGATGGCATGCGTTGCAACTATGTCGTACTGCATACGTTCGCTCAGTTGCATGGCATATGTGACAAGATTTTTACTGATCATTCTGTTTTCTGATACTATAAGAAACTTTCTATTCGGGCTCTTAGCGGCTACTTCGATGTCACAGGCAAGCTCTTTTGCTTCGTCCAGCAGTCCAGCCTCTGCGAAGGCTACCGCTGCTGCAAGAGATTCCAGTTTTTTAATCATGTTCCATCACCAGAATTCGTTTTGAGTTACAATGTGCAATGCCATGTGGTTTCGCTTTTAGTATATCAAGTTCCGTGCCAGACTGATCATTTTAGATAACATACTGATTTAATTAATAAAACAGCATGTTCTGCTTTTCACAGCACTCGTGAAATACCGTTGCAAATTACAGCGGTATTTATCTTGTGAAATAAAAAACACTTTATTTTAAGATAATTATAAACATGCGTTGCATTTTGTGCAGCCGTTGCCAATAGCAACACCTGTTCTGATGGATCAATCCGGCGCTCTGTGTTAGGACTTGCTCAATCATGTTCCATCCGAAGCAAGCAGCGAGGAAATGCAAATGATCTTCACCAAAAAAACCAAAGCCCAGCCCACTGACACGCCCCCCCCTCCGGTGGAAGAAGGCGGATTGACCGGACTGAGCAAATCCATAGCCGAAGCCGACCTGCCCTCCCGTGCGCGCGACGTGGCGTACAAGGAGCTGACCAGGCTTGAGAAAACCGACCCTTCTGTGGCCGAATACTCTATTGGCTTGAATTATCTTGAATTTCTGCTCGCATTACCCTGGAACATGGCCTCGGTGGACAATCTGGACATCTCGCGTGCGGAAAAAATCCTCAACGACGAGCATTACGGCCTGATGCAGGTCAAGGAGCGGGTGCTCGAATATCTGGCCACACGTATTGTCTGCAGCCTGCGGCAATTTCATGTGCTGGTGGTGGATGACGAGGAAATCGCCCGTGACAACATTTCCTACGCGCTGCGCAAGGACAGCTGCGAGGTGCTCGGTGCGGCAAACGGACAGGAGGCTCTGGATATCCTGTCGAAAACGGAAATTGACCTGGTGATCACGGACCTAAAAATGGACAAGGTCAACGGGCTGGAACTGCTGGACAAGGCCAAGACCTTATACCCCACAGTGGATTTCATCCTGGTCACGGGTTATGCCACGGTGGACACCGCGGTCAACGCCATGCAAAAAGGCGCGCATCATTACCTGCCCAAGCCTTTGAACCTGGACGTTCTAAGGCGTTCGGTCAAGGAAGTACGCCGCAAGCAGCAGCACGTGCACATGTCGCACGGACCCATCCTGTGCTTTACGGGCCCTCCCGGAACCGGAAAAACCTCCATCGGCCGCTCTGTGGCCAACGCGCTGCAGCGACAGTTCATCCGGCTTTCCATGGCAGGCATGCGCGACGAAGCCGAACTGCGCGGCCATCGCCGGACCTACGTCGGCTCCATGGCCGGACGCATCATCAATGAACTCCGCCGGGTCAACGCCAACAATCCCGTATTCATGCTGGACGAAGTGGACAAGATCGGCCAGGACTTTCGCGGCGATCCTTGTTCGGTGCTGCTCGAAGTGCTGGACCCCGAACAGAACAAACATTTTCTGGATTACTACCTGGACATCCCCTTCGACCTGTCCAATGTCATGTTCATCACCACGGCCAATGCCCTGGACAAACTGCCTGCTCCCCTTCTGGACCGGATGGAGACAATCACGTTCCCCAGCTACACTCCCGGAGAAAAAAGGCGTATCGGGCTGGATTACCTGCTGCCCAGACAGCTGACCGTCAACGGCCGCGGGGAAGAAGACGTGCACTTCGAACCGCAGGCCATGGACGCACTGATCCGCGGCTACACCCGCGGTGCCGGATTGCGCGGACTGGAGCGGGAAATCGGCAACATCTGCCGCAAAATCAACCGCCGCGCCTTGCAGAATGAATTCAAGCTGCCCGTCAGCATAACCCCTGAAAGCGTTGGCGAACTGCTCGGACCGGCGCGCTTTGTTTCCGAAGCAGCCCAGGAGGCCAACATCGCCGGCGTCACCACCGGCCTGGTCTGGACAGAGGCCGGCGGCTGCATCATCTTCATCGAAACCGCCCGGATGCGCGGCAAAGGCAATCTACTGATGACTGGGTCCCTGGGCGACGTCCTCAAGGAATCCGCCCAGACCGCCCTGAGCTACGTCCGCAGCAATGCCGAATCGTTCGGAATCGACGAAACCCTGTTCGAACAGTCCGACATCCACGTACACATCCCTTCAGGCAGCATTCCCAAGGACGGCCCTTCTGCCGGACTGACCATTGCCATGGCTTTTGTTTCGCTGATGACCGGACGCCCGGCCAGGCGAGACGTGGCCATGAGCGGCGAATTGACCCTGAGCGGACGCGTACTGCCCATCAGCGGCCTGCGCGACAAAATCCTCGCCGCCCAGGAAGCGGGCGTCCGGACAGTGCTCTTACCCACGCGTTGTAAAAGCGAGGTGAACTCCCTGGAGGAAGAAGTCCGCAAGGCAGCGGAGATCATATTCATTGAAGACGCGGCCGCCGCGGTCGACCTGGTTATGGAGGCCGGGTAGGCTCCTCTAAAAGGATTGCTGCTTATTTTTTTCCGACAGTTTTTCATCTGGACAAGTCAATACGAGATGTTGTACTTCCTTGCCATTGATAGTGATTATCAATATTAAAATCGAATAGTCGTTCCCTGGGAAGGCACTGTTCACCCCATGCCTTCCCCCGCCGTTTTTTATATCCGTTATTTCATGTTCATCGCTGAAAACTTTTTCAACTGTTTTCAGCTCCGTTCCAAGAAAGACATTTTTTACTCTCTTACCGAAAATGTCACATTCTCGTGTTATGCTATTTTGTTTCGCATGTTTCTTAGTCGCTATCAAACCTATCTGTATTTCCTATGGGGCCTTTTTTAACTCACTAATAATGCAGTTACAAGGGAGGATGTTGTGAGACTTAACATCAAAAACAAGATTGTTCTCCTTGTTCTTTCAGTCGTCCTGTTGTGCGCCGGAGGGCTTTCTGCTGTTTCTTTCGTCAAACTAACTGACATGGCAGAAGAATCTTTTCTGCAATCGTCACTCAATGAACTGCTTCAGGTCGACAACTACGTGACGGATTTTATGCAGCAGACAATGTATAACGCCGAATTCATTTCTCTTAATCCAGCGGTACGGGAATCACTTGGCAACACCCCCAACCTGACCCTGGACAAGAGCATTGAGATCATTGATGTAAAGACACTCAGTGACGTATCTAAACAGGCCTATGATTTTTTTGGCAGGGTAATGAAAACCCACCCCTCTTATTCTTATGTCTACACGGGATTTGAAGACGGCGGATTCAACCAGAATCCGGTATCCACTCTGCCCAAAGGTTACGACCCGCGCGCCAGGCCCTGGTACAAAGAGGCTGTCGCCGCATCCAAGGACACTTCTTTCAGCAAAGCCTATCAATCCTCCACAGGCGATCCGGTCAGCACGGTTACTGCAAAAATCTATGAGAATTCAAAGCTGATCGGCGTTATCGGCATCGACATCGAGCTGTCCACGCTCACCGATGTTATCCGCAACATAAAAATCGGCAACACCGGTTACGTCATGCTGATGGAGGCGGACAGCACGATCCTTTCGGACCCGACTCACAAAGAGTTTCTTTTCAAAAAAGCTTCCAGCCTCAGCGATGCGGGCCTGGATTCCCTGGAAAATATGAGCAATGAGGTTCGTACGCTCAAAATAGACGGCGTGGAGAAATTTGTCCGCGTATATACCTCCCCGGCACTGGGCTGGAAACTGGCCTTGCTGATCGACAAATCCGAAGTCATGGAAGCCGCGTACCGCACGGTGCAAAGCACCTTGCTGCTGGGCGTGGGCATTGCCCTGGTGCTTTGTCTGGTGGGCTGGCTGGTGGCCAGGACCATTGCCACCCCCATCCGGATGCTGGTGACCGCCGCTCAATCCGTTTCCCGCGGAGATTACAACGCGATCCCGGATGAAACGCATTTTTCCGGCGAGCTGCTCAGTTTGCAGCAGGCTTTGAAGAACATGGTTTCCGAACTCGTCGTACATCTCAACTCCGCCGAGGAAAAAAGCCGTGAAGCAGAAGAACAGAGCCAGCTTGCCAACGAAGCGCTGGAAGAAGCTGAGGCATCTAAAAAACAGGCTGAAAATGCCAAACGCGAAGGCATGCTGCAGGCGGCACAGCACCTGGAGCAGATAGTTGCCCAGGTGACCAATGCCAGCCAGGAACTTTCCGCACAGGTGGGACAATCCAAAACCGGAGCGGACCTGCAGCGCGAGCGCACCAGTGAAGCCGCCACGGCCATGGAGCAGATGAATGCCTCAGTTTTCGAAGTGGCCCAGAACGCCTCACGGGCGGCTGAGAGCGCCGACAACGCGCGAAACCAGGCCGACTCCGGCGGCGTCATCGTCAGTTCCGTTATTTCAAGCATCAGTGAAGTGGACAAAGCGGCGAAACAAATGGCCGAGGGCATCAGTTCGCTGGGCACAAGGGCGGAAGGCATCGGCCAGATTCTCAACGTCATTTCCGACATCGCCGACCAGACCAACCTGCTTGCACTGAACGCAGCCATCGAAGCCGCACGCGCCGGAGAGGCGGGACGCGGCTTTGCCGTGGTGGCGGACGAAGTCCGCAAGCTCGCGGAAAAAACCATGAGCGCCACCAAGGAAGTGGGCGAAGCCGTCGCAGCCATTCAGTCCGGCACCAAGCACAGCATTCAGGACATGGAAAAAGCGTCCGCTATGGTGGGTAAAAGCACGGACTACGCTGCCGAGGCTGGCAAAGCGTTGACCTCCATCGTGGCCACGGTGGAATCCACGGCCGACCAGGTCAGGGCCATTGCCACCGCTGCCGAGGAACAGTCTTCTTCCTCCGAGGAAATCAACCGCAACACGGAAGAGGTAAACCGCATTGCCATGGAAACCTCACAGGCAATGGAGGCGTCTTCAAGCGCCGTCAAGGAACTCTCCCGCCTCGCAGACGATCTTCAAAATGTTATCGAGGAGCTGACTAACGCGTAATCTGTGTTCCCGTAGCTGTCAGGCCGCCTTCACCGGAAGGCGGCCTTTTTTTACGCCATGTCCCGTCCTAAAATAGGTTGACAATACAAGGACCTATTTTATGGATGATCAGAAAAATCAGCGCGTAAGGCGAACCCAACGAGACTACACGATGGGCTTTAAATTATCCGTCGTTGCCCAGGTGGAAAAAGGGGACATGACGTACAAGCAAGCCCAAAGGATGTATGGTATTCAAGGGCGAAGTACAGTTCTGAAATGGCTTAGAAAGCATGGAACCTTAGACTGGAGCAAACCTGTGGTTAGTACTCGTAATTCTCCAAAAGTAAAGGAAACCCCGGCTCAAAAAATCAAGCGTCTTGAAAAAGAGCTGCAAGACGAGAAGATCAAAAACATGCTTCTCAATGAAATGATTGATATTTCAGATCGAGAGTACGGAACTGCCATAAGAAAAAAGCTTACCCCCGAGCTGCGCGAAACCTTCAGCAAAAAGGTGGAGTAAGTTTATCTGCTTGCTGCAAGCTGCTCGGGGTGAGTCGACAATCTATTTATCAGGCGGAAAAACGCCATGAAACTCGTATGTGTCAGCTTCAGATCGTGAAGAAGCTGGTGCTTGCGGTCAGGGCCAGAATGCCGCGGCTTGGGACAAGAAAGCTGTATGCCTTGCTACGTGAAGCGATTTCCGCGAAGGGCATCAAACTTGGCCGTGATGCCTTATTCGCTATGTTGCGCGAGGAGCATATGCTTATAAGACCGAAGAAAAACTACACAAAGACCACAAACTCAAGACATTGGATGAAAAAGCATCCCAATTTGCTCAAAGAAAACCAGCCTACGGGACCAGAGGAAGTGTTTGTCAGCGATATAACCTATTTGGTGACAAACAAACGGACGTACTACCTGTCTCTGATCACGGATGCCTTTAGCAGGAAGATTATGGGACATAGTTTGAACCCTGATCTAGGGGCCGAAGGGGCGTCTCGCGCATTGGACATAGCCGCCAAAAGTCGACTGACAACAAAGCGCACAATCCACCATTCGGACAGAGGGCTTCAATATGCTTCGGCACTTTACCAAGGGAAGCTAAAAGAGGCGAGGATGATTCCTTCCATGACAGACGGGTACGATTGTTACCAGAATGCCTTGGCCGAACGCATGAATGGCATCCTCAAGCAAGAGTTTTTGTTTGTTAACTGTAGCAATTATGAAAAACTCAATGCCCTGGTGAAAGAGTCAGTAGAGATTTATAACTCTGAACGACCGCACCTGAGTTTGGATATGCAAACGCCGGAAAGTGTACATAAATCGGGCTGCGAGGTTTCCCACGCAGCCCGATCGTAATCCTCTAAAACCGTCAATCCATTTCAGGACGGCTCACCATCTTCCAGCAGCATGACACGGGTCAGTCCAGGCCCAGCCGCTTGAGTTTGCGCCAGAGAGAGGCACGGTCCACGCCCAGGATTTCCGCGGCCCTGGTCTTGTTGCCTTCCACGGCTTCCAGAACCCGCTGGATGTGACGGATTTCATTGTCTTTGATGGAGATCAGCTCGACAGGGCCCGGTGCTATTTCCTCGCAGGGCCGGATAACATGCAGGCCCAGTCCCTGGATATCAGGCGGCAGATGCGCGGGCTGTACGGTGGTGCCGTTGCACATCACCACGGCGCGCTCCATGATGTTGGCCAGTTCGCGGATGTTGCCAGGAAACTCGTAGGTTTCCAGAATCTGAAGTACTTCCGGCGAAACTTCGGCGATTTCCTTGCCCATGGCCCGGGCATAGGTCTGGGCGAAAAAGTTGCATAACAACGGGATGTCCTGCCGCCGTTCGGAAAGCGCCGGGACATGAATGGTAATGACATTGAGCCGGTAAAACAGGTCCTGGCGGAACTGCTCCTCGGCCACTTCTTTTTTGAGATCCTTGTTGGTGGCGGCCAGAATCCGGACATCAATGGGAATTTCTTCCGATCCGCCGATACGCATCATGGAACGGGTTTCCAGTACGCGCAGAAGCTTGGCTTGCATTTCCAGCTTCATGTCGCCAATTTCATCCAGAAAAAAAGTTCCCTGGTTGGCGGATTCAAGCAAGCCTTTTTTAATGTTCCTGGCGCCGGTAAAGGCGCCTGCTTCATGTCCGAACAGCTCGTTGGCCAGCAATTCCTCATTGAACGAGGCACAGTTGACCGCAAGAAAACGTTTATGGCTGCGCGAGCTGGCCATATGGATGGACCGGGCCACCAGCTCTTTGCCCGTGCCTGTTTCGCCCAGAATCAGGACATTGCTGTCCACGGGCGCCACCTGGGCGATGGTTTCTTTGAGGCTGCGTATGGCGGGACTCTCACCCACGATGCGTACGCTGCCGCCTCCGGCCATCTCCAGGCGCAAGCGTTTGACTTCAAGCCTGAGCCGGCGCTTTTCCAGGGCTCCCTCGGTCAGGGCCCGGAGTTCGGCTATTTTGAAAGGTTTTTCCAAATAATGATACGCGCCCTTTTGCATAGCCTCCACGGCCGTGTTCACCGTGGCGTGTCCGGTGACCACCAGCACCTCGGTGTCCGGACTGGTGGCTTTGATCTGCTCGAGCACCTCCAGCCCGCTCATGCCCGGCATTTTCAGATCCGTGATCACCAGGTCGAATTCCTCCTGAGCCAGAATCTGCAGCGCGTCCTGCCCGTCAACAGCCTGACGCACATGGCAACCGTCCCGCTCGAGCACATGGGCCAGATTTTCTCTGGCAATGGTTTCGTCCTCGACGATCAGGATGCTGCATTCGCTCATGTGGTGCTCCCGTCCGGGCATTCTTCGCAGGGGAGTTCGATCAAAAACCGGGTTCCCTTGCCCTCTTCGCTTTCGACCTTGATGTCGCCGCCATGCTGCTTGATGATGCCGTAAACAATATACAGTCCGAGCCCGGTGCCGCTGCCGACGTCCTTGGTGGTGAAGAAAGGATCAAAAACGCGTATCAGATGTTCTTTCTGGATACCTTTGCCCGTGTCTTCCACAACCAGAAAGATCCGCCCTTTCTCAGGGGCGGTTTTCGTATAAATACGTACGCTGCCCGGAGGGCGCTCAATGGCCTGATAGGCATTGAGCATCAGGTTGATCAAACATTCCTGCATACGCTGCGGGTCCATAAGCACGCGGATATCGTCCGAAACATCGGCCTGCATATCCACCCCCGCCGGAGCGTGGCTGGAGACCAGAGCCATGGAACGCTTGATCACAAAAGAAAGCTGCGTCCAGGAAAGCGAAAATTCCTGATGGCGCGAGAACTCCAGCAGGCCGCGGACAATATCCCGCGCGCGCATGGTTTCCTGCTCGATATTGTTCAGCATTTTGGCTGCGAACTCCGGTTCGGCCTCATCCTCTTCCATGAGAATCTGGCAGGAGGTGGAGATATTGTTCAGCGGATTGTTCAGCTGATGGGCGATGCCCGAGGCCAGCGTACCAATGGAGGAAAGTTTCTGGGCCTGGACCAGCTGATCCTGGCGGTTTTCCAGCTCCCTGACCATACGGTTGAAGGCCTGCATCAGCCGCTCGATCTCATCATTGGTATTCCAGATGGGCAGCGGTTCGAAATTGCCGTCCGCGATGCGGGCAGTGGTCTGTTCGATCACCTTGAGGGGCAAAAAGATCTTGAAGGTCACAAAGAGCATCAGGCCCACGGCCAGCAGGGCCATGATCACCACCGAATACAGCAACGTTCGCCGCAGCCGTTTGGTAATCGAAAAAATTTCATTGCGTTCGATCTGTGCAAGCAGGCTTGTCTGCTCGACCAGCTCTTTGCCTATCTCGCGCAGCTCCTCCACCTTCTGCGTTCTGACGGGTTCGTCACCTTCTTCCACCAAAGACTGCAAGGCGTTTTGATACGTATCCAATGCGCCGCGCAAGCGTTTGAGGCGGTCACTTACGGACTTGTCCGTCACATCCGGGGCGACGATTTCCAGAAGCTCCCTGACGTCATTGGAAAATTTCATATTTTCCGCCAGGTTGTCATCTCCCCCATACAACAGCCAGTTTTTTTCCGAACGCCTGATTTCCAGCATCATGTTGCTGATGTCATCGGCAAACTCCACCAGTGAGAACTTTTTTTCCATGGCCTGCAGACTGGAATAAGAAATATAGGCCATGGACCCAAGCGCCGTGGACATCAGCACCAACCCGAGGACGATCTTCTGCCTGATATTGATGGTAAACAAGCGTATCATAAGCTGGCTGCCTATTGCTTTGTTAAAAATTCCACAAAGTGTGAGTATAGAGGCTTGTCCCCACCTTTGGCAAATCACAATTTACTGCTGTTCACCGGAATAAATACGCCAGTTCGGCCGCAGTTCACCCATTTTCAGCTTGCCGTCCACCCTGGTCCGGCGCTAGGAATCTTCATGCCCAATATTCCCGTTTCCTCCTACCGCCCGCGTTTTCCGTTCACACTCAATCATGTTGCGACGATCTACGCGTCCAAATGCAGGCCCAGCCCCGGCGTAGCCTACGTACGCGAACGAATCGATACGCCGGACGGCGATTTCCTGGATCTGGACTGGAGCAGGGTGGGCTCCTCGCGGCTTGCGGTCATTTCACACGGACTGGAAGGCAACGCGCGCCGCTGCTACACCTCGGGCGCCGCCCTGGCCCTGAATCAGGCCGGCTGGGATTGTCTGAACCTCAACTTTCGCGGCTGCTCGGGCGAACCCAACCGCACGGCCAGATTCTACCATTCGGGCACCACGGACGACCTGCATACCGCGCTGACCCATGCGCTGAAAACCGGCGGATATGCTACGGCCGGGCTGGTGGGCTTCAGCATAGGCGGCAACCAGACCTTGAAATACCTGGGGGAAAATCCCGAACTGGTCCCCCCGCAGGTCCGCTGCGCTGTGGTTTTTTCCGTGCCCTGCGAACTCGTCACGGCGGCCACGGTCATGGCCAGGCCCGCCAACCGCATTTATATGCGCTACTTCATGCGTACGCTGGTGCCCAAGGTCCGTGAAAAAGCAGCACGATTTCCTGAGCTGGGCATCAATCTCGAAGGCATCGACGCCATCAAAGTCTTTCCGGACTTCGATGACCGCTACACAGCCCCCCTGCATGGTTTTTCCAGCGCCCTGGACTATTACCGGCGCAGCTCCAGCCTGCAGTTTCTCGATTCCATCAAACTCCCGACGCTGCTCGTCAACGCCAAGGATGATCCTTTTCTCTCTGCCTCCTGCTATCCTGTTAATATAGCAGCTGATAATCCTTTTCTATATTTCGAATCTCCTGCCCACGGCGGCCATGTCGGATTTGTGCCGCGTAGGGGAAAAGCGTATTGGTCGGAATCCCGACTGGTATCGTTCTTTTCTGAATACTGCTAAAAAATAGCTATATTCTAACCTCCTACGCACTTACCGGGCAGTTTTAAATCCTTACAACTATGAAAGCAGCTCTTGCCTTTCACAGCCAGCCATTGCAAAATGCCTATTTGTTCGGTATGGGGGCTCAATGACTTCAACCATTTACGACACCCTAGGATTCAACGACAATCCCTTTCCGCCGGGAGCCTGTCGTGATCATTATTTTCAGACCGAGACCACGAACCGGATTCTCGAAGTGCTGCATTACGGCATCAAATCCCACAAGGGATTCCTGGTGTTCATCGGGGAAGTGGGACTGGGGAAAACCTCCCTGCTGCTGCAACTGCTTCCGCTGCTCGAAAAAGACAATGTCCGGACCTCCTGGGTTTTCAATACGGCCGTGGACAAATACGAGCTGCTGCAAACCCTGGTTCAGGATTACGGCATCAAGCATCCCGAGACGCCCCACCTCAGCACGCTCATCGATTTGCTGCACAATTTTTTTCTCAGCCAGCACCGCGCCGGGCACAATTGCGCCATTATCATAGACGAAGCCCACAACCTGGACTTCCAGTGCATGGAAGCGTTGCGGATGCTTTCCAATCTGGAGTTGAATGGAGAAAAACTGGTTCAAATTCTGCTGACCGGCCAGCCCGAGCTGAAGACCAAACTGGATCAGCCGGAAATGCGCCAGTTGACCAGCCGTATCAACGTCTTTCTCACCCTGCCTCCGCTCAACACCGAAGAAATCGGCCAGTATGTGAATTTCAAACTATCTGCCGTGGGCTCCCAGCTCTATCTGGAAGAAAAGGCCCACAGGCTGCTTTGCCAGGTTTCTGGCGGCAACCTGCGGATGATCAATCTGCTGATGGAAAAAACCATGTACGCCATGGTTGCTCTTGGCGAACGCCGCGTTTCCAGGCGAACCGTCTATGAAGGCGTCAAGGACGTGGGCGCCTGGAACAAGAACGTGGCCCGCAGCCTGCGCCGCGTAACCATGAAGCAATTCGGCATCTATGCCGGCATTGGCGCCCTGTCGGTTCTGCTGCTCTTTGCCCTGGTTTTCTTTATTATTCCCAAGGACAACGAAGACGACGCGCTGCCGCCTGTTGCAGATGCATCCTCCCCTGCAGCCCGGGCTGACGCTATCGGAGCGAAGGCGCCCGCCGCAAAAACGGACAATACGGGAATTATGGCGGATGGCGGCTCCGACGCGGAGCCTATCATTCTTGATGCGAGTCCCACGCTTACGGACAGCACTGCTGAAGGCACCGCCGCCAGTTCTTCTCCAGCTCAGGAAGAGCCTGCTCAACCTCCCCAGCCGAGCGTAGACAACGACCTCACCAGGGCGTCCGCAGAATTTCTTGCCCCCTGGGGACTCAACTATCTGGCCGACTCCTTACGCAAAGCCGTGCAGGAAAAAGAGCTGGACAGTTTTATCCTCAGCCTGCCCACTGACAAGCCCGCGGCCAAAAATCTCCGTATCGTGCCGCTGCAGGAGCGACCGCCCGAAGGTAAAATTCTGGTTACGTATTTTCCCTGGCAGCGTCTGACAGGCACCGGCGACCAGTGGATTGCCCTGTGGCAGCCGCCCGTGGAAATAACCCGCTTCACGAGGCGTTATTCCGGCGATGAAATTCTCGAACTCCAGAAACGCCTGCAACTATTTGGTTTTTACAACGGCGGACTGGATGGAGTTGTCGGGCCGGGTTCCGTTCAAGCGATCACGGAATTTCAACAAAGCCGCGGTTTGAAGGCAAGCGGCACTCCCGATCAGCAGACCCTGCTCTGGCTGTACCTGGATGATCCGGAGAACGATACCTCGCCACAAGGACAGGATCTCCAGACAGGAGATTTGGATCCGTCCACCCCCCCGCCCGAACCGGAGGAAAGACCTTTTCGTCAGGTGACAAGAACGAAACCTCCCACGCCTCCGCTTCCCAAGCAGACGCGCTCGGACAACCTGGATTTCACTCCCGGCAATCAGCTTCCGCAACAGCCGGAACAGAATGCCAATACCGTCCGGATCCGCCCCAAGACGTCCTCGAGTAAGCCGGCCCAGACTCCTGCGCCCCCTGTTCTCAAAAAACCAAGGACCATCCCCAACACGAACCAATAGCGCCGTGGTGCGCATGGGAGCTTGCCATGTCCTCACCCTTGTTACTCGGCGATCTGCTGCAGGCCAGGGGCCTGATCACAAACGCGCAGCACCGGTATGCCAGGCAAACCCAGAAAATAACCGGCGAATCCTTGGGGCGCGTGTTGACCAGGATCGGTCTTGTTTCGGAATATGACCTCGCCCGGACCCTGGCGGAACATCTGCGGCTTCCCTACGTGGATCTTCCCAGGGAAATACCCGACCCGGAAACGCTGCACAGATTCAACCGCAACCAGTGTCTTGGCTGGCGCCTGCTTCCTCTGCGCCCGATCACGGACGGCAATAAGGAATCACGGCTGCTGGTGGTCGTCTGCAATCAACCGGACGAACAACTCAGCCAGGCCGTACTGCAGGCTTCAGGACTGCAGCCCTGTTTTACGCTTGCAGAAGAAAGCCGCATAGTCTCGGCAATTTACAAGCACTTCTTTTTCTCCGACACCCCTGTGGAGAGCCTGCTTGAACGCGAAGTGGATATTCTGCAGTCGGATTCGGGCAAAACCGTCTCCCCGGATAAATTCATCAACTACCTGCTTCTGCTCGCCCTGAAGCGGCGCGCCACGGACATACACATCCGGCCCATGGCTCAAGGTATCGGCGTGGCCTTTCGGGTTGACGGCGTGCTTAACAACGAGTTCTTTCTCCCCAGAGAGCTGGTCCGGATAATTACGGCCATAAAATTAACCGCTTCCATGGATATTTCCGAGCAGCGCCTGCCCCAGGACGGTCGCTGGACTGCAAGCCTTCTGGAACAGAGCTACGATATCCGGGCCTCTTCCGTGGTTACCCCCTACGGAGAAAACCTGGTCCTGCGCCTGCTCTCGCAGGACAAGCGCGCTTTCAGTCTGGACAACCTGGGCTTTTTGCCCCAGGACCTGCGTACGCTTCACCAGACCTTTCAGGAGCCCCACGGCCTGGTACTGCTGACCGGCCCCACGGGTTCGGGCAAAACCACCACTCTGGTGGCCGGACTGATTTCTCTGGATTTGTTGGGAAAGAACGTCCTGACCATTGAAAATCCCATTGAATACCAGGTGCCTCTGGCCCGACAGACAGAAGTCAATCAACTGGCCGGCTATGATTTCTCCAATGCCATGCGTTTTTTTCTTCGCCATGATCCGGATGTCATCTTCATCGGTGAAATGCGCGACGAACAGACCGCCCAAACCGCCGTAACCGCATCCACCACCGGTCATCTGGTACTCTCCACCCTGCACACCAACAGTGCTTTCGGCGCCATTCCCAGGCTGCGCAATCTCGGACTGGACACCCTGACGCTGGCCGAAAGTCTGCTCTGCATTGTCAGCCAGCGACTGGTCCGCACCATCTGTCCGCACTGCCGTATCGAATACGAAGCCGCCAGCGAAGAACTGGACTATCTGGGCCTTCAATCCGTACGTCTATCCAAAGGAGCCGGATGTGCGGCTTGCAATTACACGGGCTATCTCGGCAGAACGCTGATTTATGAGGTGCTCTCCCTGGACAACCAGCTTCGGGAAATGCTCGAACGGGATGCCAGGGTTTCGGATATGCAGGAGGCGGCCGTGGCCAAAGGTTTCACTTCCATTTTCGACACAGGCGTACGCAAAGTCTGCGAACACAGCACCACTGTGGAAGAACTGCGCCGTGTGCTCGGCCATTCCCATCGCTGACGACGACTGTTTCGCTATTCGGCAATGGCGGAAGGGATCTCGAAAACGACCTCCGTGCCTGCTCCCGACTCGGATTCGCACCAGATAATCCCGTTATAATGCGTAAGAATGCTTTGACACAGGGATAAGCCGAGCCCCGAACCTTTGGGCTTGCTTATCAGCGATTCGTCATCTTCAGTGATCTGATGAAAGGATTCGAAGACGCGCAACAGATTCTTTTTATCCATGCCGATGCCCGAATCCTTGACCCTGACCTGGATCCAGCCGTTGGCAGAACAAGCCGTTATGCTGATATGGCCTTTCGGTGTAAATTTGACCGCATTTTCAATGAGATGGTGCATGACCTGAATGAAACGCTCCACGTCGGCCATGATCGGAGGCAGGTTGCCGGCAATCTCTATGCAGATCAACACGTCCGGGAGTTCTTTGATGCCGGGTTCCAGGCGGCTCAGGCTGGGTCCGAGAATATCGGCAAAATTGAAGAGCGTATCATGCATCTGCGCACGTCCGGACTCCACACTCGACAGATCCAGCAACTCGTTTATCAATCGGGTAAGGCGTTCGGCTTCCGTATTGATGATGTCCAGATTTTTATCGATGCGTTTGGCAATCTTATTCAAACGCGGGTTGTCGCTTTGTTCCGCATCCTTGGCATGATGCTGAAAATCTCGTTCGATGAGCTTGGCAAAGCCCATGATGGAAGTCAGCGGCGTACGCAGTTCGTGTGAGACGGACGAAAGCAGCGCGGACTTGAGCTTATCCAGTTCGAGCAAACGGACGTTAGCCTCTTCGAGTTTCTCCGTCTTTTGCTTCAGATCCTGCGTCCGTTCCTGCACTTTTGTTTCCAGACTCTTGTTCAGCACCTCCAGTTCTTGCTGCCGCAGTGCATCCAACTGAATCAATTCACGCACGGTTCGGATCATCACATTGAAATGCTGGGCAAGAAAGCCCATCTCGCCCGGCGCATCCTCCCGGGCTGTCGCATCGAGATCCCCATTGCTGACTTCCTGGCAGACCACTGTCAGCTCATGAATGGGCTTGAGCAGACTGCGCAACAGCAGCGCCAGGGCGCCGCCCAAGACTAAAATAGCGCCCAAGGCTGGGAAAAAGATCAACAGAACATATCGCGGCAAATCCTCTTCCACTTCTTCCACATAGACGGACGCGCCAACATACCAGCCGGTGGTGGGCTCGCGCGTACACCAGACGATTTTTGGAAACACGTAATTTCTGGACTGGCCGATGCGATCCCAGTTGTATTCCAGTTTGTTGGTTCCCCAGGGTTTGATCGCAGTTTCCTGAACGGCCCGACACAAGGAAAGGCCATTCACCAGCGGTTTGGCGTCCGCCAGGTTCACCCCGCTCAGGGTAGGATGAATCATAATATTGCAATCCGCATCCAGAGCATAAATATAGCCGCTCTTGCCGATGACAATCTCCCCCATCCGGGCGCGCAGCTCGTCAAGCTGCGTACGCTCCTGCTCCCGAAAAAGAGACGCATTTGTCTGCAGGTTCAGGTCAGCCACCAGAACCAGTTCCCATGGCGCGTAATAACGCGCCAATGCCAGGTGCACATCCACTGGAACGGGGCCGTAGTCGCCAATGTGGTAGACCTGAATGATTTCATTGTGTTCAGCATTCTTAGCCTGCTTGGCCAGCTGTCCATATATTTCCCTGACGCCGGAGCTCAAACCGGCAGCGTTGCCGCCTTTGGTACCGGTATCCTGCCCCTGTCCCACCTGCTGCATTTGTTCATCAAAAACCAGCAGTCGCGATTCCTTATCAAGCTTTTCACTCAACAGTTGCTCCAGAGCTGCCTTTTGAGCCTCCGGCCGCGTTAAATGGCCGACGAATTCCTCGCTCCTGTAAGCTTCAAATAAAACCACCCCCCGATCCGCCGCATTACGCAACATTTTTTGGTCCGCTTCAAACACCGATACGCGGTATTGCTCAATATTGCTGCGCGAACGGCCGATATAATCCGCCGCATTGGCAAGAACCGTATAGCCGGTTTCTTCCATGAGTTTATGCACCAGTTGACGACTGATGCCGAAGGCCACCAGTATGGCGATCAGCGCAGTGATCACCCCGATGATGGCCGTTGCAATAAAAAACTGCCAAAAAGTCGAACGAGGAAGAACTCGCTGCAATAAGCGTTTGATTCCCCGCAACATATTCATGGTTTTTCATCCTCAAACAATTCCAGCCGCTCCGGGAGCCCGGCTTCCTTGCGCAACCGTTTCCACTCTCCCTCTTTTCGCACAAGCTCCTTCCCTTCCATCCTGCCGATTATGCTAAAATAATTCTGCCGAAGAGGATCATTGAGAATGTCATACTCGCTGTTGCCCCGGACCATGTACATAGTCTGCACATTCTGATGATCCAGGGCCCGCCAGGTTTGTTCGTCCTTGAGCAACGAATAGCTGTGGCCTTCAAGGGCGCGTACCACTGCCGCCGTCCGGGTGGTACCGGCCCGTTCCACCGCGGCCTTGTATTCATAGACAATGGAATAGGCGCTGGCTCCCGCAGTACTCGGGTAGCGGCGGTAGCGTCTTTCATACTTTTCCACGAATTCCTGTCCGGAAAGAGAATTTTCAAGATAGGGTACTTTCCAGGTCCATGGCAGGGTTCCAACTACACCGGAGAGAGCTTTGGCGCCGGCACGTTCGGCCATACCCAGCGTCAGATTTGGAACTACTATCTGGCAGGTCTGACTCAACCCCATTTCCGCCGCTCGTTTGAGCGCATGCGCCAGATCTTTGCCGAAAAGCACCAGGACCAGCACGTCCGGCTTGTAAATCGCAGCTTCCCGCAAGGCTGCTGAAAAATCCATGGTGCCCAGTGGCGTCAGTACGCGCGGATGCTTTTGGGAATCCTGCGTATAGGTAACCTGCCGCAGGCTTTCCTCAGAGGTCCAGCCCCAGGTATAGTCCGCGGTAATATAAAAATAGCGCTTTCCTCTGAACCTGCTGTTCAACCAGTTGGCCATCAGCTGCGCCGCCATCCAGGAATCATTGCACTCGCGAAATGAAACACGATGGGCGTTTTCCAGGGTGGTGGCCGTGGAATACGTCAGGGTACCGAAAAAAAGGATCTGATGCTGCTGACATATGCCGGCTGCGGTAATTGCCACCGCAGACGAAGCCCCGCCGAAAATCATCACACACTTCGCGTCGATCAACTCATGCACGTTGATTTCCGTCAAAAGGACATCCGAAGAAGAATCTCTGGTAAGCAATTCAAGAGGCCGCCCCAGCAGGCCTCCGCTGTAGTTGATTTCATCCACCGCCATCCGGGCGGCCCGAATCTGGTCCAGGCCTTCCACAGAATACGGCCCCGTAAGCGGATAGTTGATTCCCAGACGTACGGGCTGCTCGGAAAACGGCTCGCTTGCAAACACGCCTCCCATAGCCCACAATACAAAAAAGCACGCGCAACTAAGGACTATTGCAAAGGGATGCGCAAAAGCGCTTCCCGAAATCGAAGACAAACTGGATTTTTTTTGCATTTGTTTAAGATATAACCATATTTTTGGTTCTATGACAATATGGACTTGGCCTGGAAGCGACGATAACTTCGCGATTGCCCTATAATGTGGCTATTGTCTTCAAAGGACCTTTCCCGTTGCCGATTGTCCTGTTATACTACTCCTTCATGTCATGTGATGGATCTCGAGGCAGAAAGAAGAGGCTATTTTGCCTTGAGTTTTTTTCAAATTTGTGATGAATTTTCGCCTTTACTGTACAAATTTGTAACTTATATAAAAAGACTCCTTAAGTCACACTTAAACCTTTAATAATTTCAGTATATTAGTTTTTCAATTGTGGTACAAAAAATGCGAACTGAACGTATGACCGAAGAAACAAGGGAATTAAAACTACGAGTACTCTCCGCCATCAGCCAGATCGTTGCCAAAGCGCTTGATCTGGAGCAGACACTGCGTGATATTCTGAGAATCCTTTCCGATACTTTGAGCATGAAGCGGGCCACAGTGACCCTTTTCGACCCGACCAACGAACGATTGATCATCAGCGCGTCGCACGGTCTGACCGAAGAAGAAAAACAACGCGGTATTTACCGGTTGGACGAAGGAGTCACTGGCAAAATTTTCCAGAGCAACATGCCCTACTATGTGCCGGATATCCGCAAGGAACCGTTGTTTTTGAACAAAACTGGATCCCGCGGAATTGAGAAAACCAAACTCGCCTTTGTGGGCGTTCCCATTTCACTGCACGGGAAACCCCTGGGAGTTCTCAACGTCGACCGCCTTTTCGGTGATGAAGTTTCCGTGGATGAGGACATTGAGTTTCTCAATGTGGTGGCCACGCTCATCGGCCAGTTCATCAACCTCAACGAACAGGTCCAGACGCTCCGGCAGGAAAACGCTTCGCTCAAGTACAAGGTCTCCAAAAATGCGGATGGTCTCTATATTGTCGGTAAAAGTCCGGCCATGCTCGAGGTGCAGCGACAGATCGAAAAAGTCGCCCCCACCAAAGCCACCGTACTTTTACTGGGGGAATCAGGCACGGGTAAAACCCTCATCGCCCGTATCCTGCATGAACTTTCCGATCGCAAGGCCCACCCTTTCATTAAGGTGAACTGCGCTTCCATCCCGGAGAACCTGCTCGAATCCGAGCTATTCGGGTACGAAAAAGGCGCGTTTACCGGCGCCACCGGATCAAAACCCGGAAAATTCGAGGAAGCGGACAAAGGCTCCCTTTTCCTCGATGAAATCGGCGAACTCGGCATGGGCCTGCAGGCAAAACTGCTGCGCGTGCTGCAGGAAAAGGAATTCGAACGCTTGGGAAGCAACGTCACCCGCAAAGTGGATGTCCGTATTCTGGCCGCCACCAACAGGGATTTGGGCCAACTGGTCCGCGTGGCCAGCTTCCGGCCCGATCTCTACTACCGGTTGAACGTGTTCCCCGTACAGACGCCTCCTTTGCGTGAGCGTAAGGAAGATATCGTCAGCCTGCTCAGTTTTTTCCTTAACAAAGTGGGCAAAGAATACGGACGCAGAATGCGCTTCACCCCGCATGCGTTGGAAATACTGGCCAATTACGATTGGCCCGGCAACGTACGGGAAATGGAAAACCTGGTGGAACGACTGGTTATTCTTGCCGAAGAAGACCGTATCGATGCGCCGCTGATCACTCCTTACATTGACAACAGTGTGGTGGAATGCGACTGCGCGGCTCCGCAGGAGCAGGCATTTGCTGATCCCAGTCGGCCCTCTTCACTCAAGGAGCTGGAGAAATCCGAAGTGATCGCCGCATTGCAGCGCAACGACTGGATTCAGTCCCGTGCGGCGCGCGATCTGGGCATTACGCCGCGCCAGATGGGCTACCGCATTTCCAAGTACAACCTCGAAGTCCAGGTGGCCGAGGAAAAAGCGCGATCCAGAAGCCGCAAGGCCTGATCCGCCGTCATCGCGACTCGAAATAGGGCGCAAGACGTTGCACGGCGACGGAGTGCGGCGCCAGAGATTTAAGCCGCCTGTAGTTCAGGGCGGCTTCTTCATTTCGGCCCTGGCGCAGCTGTGCCAGGGCCAGATTGAAACGGCATTGCACATCTCCCGGCGTCCGGGCCAGAGCCTCGCCGTAATAGCGGGCTGCAGCATTCCAGTCGCCAAAGGTCAAGGCGTAAAATCCCCGCCATTTGAGCCCGCCCAGGCTATCCGCTCCGATCAGTGTCAGCAGGCTTTTCAAAGCTTCTTCGGACCGAGTTGCATCCCCGTCGTTCAACGCCGCGCGCAGCCGCTGCTCCAGTTCCAGAACCCGCTCGTTGCGCCTGGCCTGAGCAGCAAAATGACGGTCCAGACTCTCCTGATCCTGCCGCCAGCCCCTCGCGGGACGATCCGGCCCGTCCAATGCGCGGACAGGCTGCCTGTCTTCAAGCTTCGTACCGCCGGGTCCGCGCCTTTCCAAATATCCGGACGAACTGCTATGCGGTTGTTCGGACTGTTCCGGCAAAACTGCAGCCTCAGACTCCTGCTTGGTGGCTGCCGCAGGTATTGCTCCGCTTTCCGCCGGTATTTTGTCCGTAACCCGTTGTACGGGCGGCAGCTTGGTCTTTTTTTCTTTAAATGCCGCTTGGCCTTGTCCGGATTCGCGTACGGATTTGGGTAACGGCGGTGGCGAAACATTTGCTCGCGGCTGCTTCGCTTCATGCGGAGGAAAAGGAACAGGAGAGAGATAAAAAGCAGTGTACGCCTGAGCCAGCAGAAACAAGGCCGCACTGCAGGCCAGCACCCCGGCAGCAACGGCCAGCAGGCACTTGACCCTCGTTCCCCCCCGGCTCGATGCTGATTCACCGGACGCGCAGGAAGGCCTGCGAATACGCTCCAGGCTGCGATGGATCAGCATTCCGGACAAACAAGTAAGTTGTTATACATTTTTGGAGAATCCGAGATTTTTCTATCAATAGGCCCTGTCCGCCGGGCTGTTTCACTTTCCCAACACCTGCACATGCATGATGATCACCAGTTCGCGGACCAGTTCGCTGCGCTCGCTCTGCTGGAACAGCCAGCCCAACACGGGCACTTGTCCGAGGCCGGGTACCCGCCCGTCCGATTTGCCGTGCTCCTTGTCGATCAATCCGCCCAGAATCACTGTCTCACCGTTTCGGGCGCGTACGCTGGTGCTGATGTTTTTGATATCCACCTCCGGCAGACTGATGTAGACGCCGTCCGCCACTTCCACCAGACTCAGGCTGCTTTCATCCACCTGGCTTTTGATGGGGAAAATCTGCATGTCCACGCTGCCGTCGGCGTTGATGAAAGGCAGTACGCCGAGCATGATGCCGTCGAAAATCTTGGCGGTTTCCACCGTATAGCTGATGCTGTCCACTCCCGAAGACGTGTTGTCGAGATTCCGTTCCACGGAGTCCACGTACTTCACCATCCGGCCGGAGGTCAGCAACGTGGGCTGGCCGTGTTTCGTACGAACATGCGGGCTGGAAATGACCTTGATGCCGCCGAAGGTTTCCAGGGCTTCTATGGTGGCGTCCAGCAGATGCGTGCCCTGCGGTACGGTGGTGCCGTTCTGGGAAATAACCGTGGGCGTATCCGATGAACTGGAAAGGAAATTATCCGGAATGGAAATCATCGGGCTGCTGGACTGGCCGTTCCAGCCGATATTCAGGCCCAGCACGCTGTCGTTGACCAACTCGTTGGCCACATAGTTCCAGTCGATGCCGAACGAAAAACTGTCGCTCAGGGTCACTTCCAGAATACGCGCGTCGATGACAACCTGACGGGTCAGCTTGGATTTGAGATTGTCGATCAGCCGCTCCACGGCTTGAACCTTGGCCGGCGTACTTTTCACGAACAGGGTTCCCGCCACGGAATCCAGCACATAGGTGCCGTTGCTTTTATCGATGGCGTCCGAGGGTACGCCCTGGCCGGTTTCCACTCTGCGCTTACTGGACATGCCGCCGGAATACTCACTATGGGCTTCGTCCGCCTCTATGCTTTCCGATTTGTTCCTCCTGGCGCTGGCCTTTCCGCCGGTCCGGACGCTCTCGGAGTAGACCTGATGCTGCGCCGGCAGGGGGTAGTCGTTGATGATGCTGCTCACGTTCTGATAAAGCTGCTCGTAGAGCGAATCCTTTTCGCGCGCTTTGCCCATGACACCCTCAATTCGTACGCTGCCCTGCATATCGCCGAGGTTGCCGTCCTGCACGTCCACCGTGCCGAAGATATTGCCCCCGCTTTTGATTTCCATAGTGGTTTTGGAATTCAGAAACCCCAGATCAAAGGTCTTGTCCACAAAACGCTTGACGTACAGTACGTTGTCCTCCACCTCCCAGGCCAGATCATAGGCCTTCAGGAGCGTATTGATCACAACGGAGGATTTGGCGCTCTCAAAGCTGATGGTCACCCGGTTGTCCAGGCTGATCCCCGGTTCAATGACCAGATTCAAGCCCGCATTGCGGGCCACCACAAACAAAATGTCGTGGAGCGATTCCTGCTGCATGGAAATGGAGATACGCACCTCGTCCAGGGGATCGTAGCGCGGAGCCAGGGGTTCCAGAGGCGGCGGCGCCGGGGGCCTGGAAACTTCCATCTGGTGTTCCTGCCTGCGCAGCTCGCCCAAATGTTCGTTTTCCTGCCTGGCGTTTTTATACAGCTCCTCGTACCCCAGTTTGCCCTTGAGCTGATCCTCTTTTTGCGCGCAGGAAGATACGCACAGGCAAAGCAGCAGCACGGGCAACAAAAGGAAATAAAGCAGTCGCTTCGCTTTCATGAGCCCTCCCTGCTCAAACGCACCTGCCGCGGCGAATGCCAGACAAGACGCCGTACTTTGCCGTTTCTAGCCACAAGCACGCCCGTACGCTCGATGCCAAGCACGCGGCTGCCGTCAGGCAAACGGCTGCCCTGGCGGACGACTTTGCCGTCGATGACAGCCATGCGGTTGGCTCCTGAAAAAAAGACCAGACTGAGATGCGGCAGCCGTTCGGTTTCCTCCCATTTAACGGAAAGAATCTGCTCCAGATTCAGCCCTTCGAGATCCAGGGAATTGTTGCGCGGCTCGGCCAATAACTGCGACGAGGCGCGTACGGGGCCGGGGCGGCTTCCCGCCGCCTGTTCCTGGCGCATCCGCTCCAGCGCGGCAACGCACCGGGCCACTGCCTGTTCGTCGGATTCCGCCGGCAGGCCGAGATTCGGCGAATCCGGCAGCGCTATCACCGGGCGCGGACTTCGGGACTCCAGCCACCACCAGGCGAGCGGACTCAGTAAGGCCAGCAAACAGACGGCCCAGCGTATGACTATCTGGCGGCGAGCCGGATGCATCAATTCCCCCCTTCCTGATCATGATATTCCAGTTCCAACGAAAAAAACTGTTCATCGCCTGCGGACAATTCCAACTCATGCTTCAGGATATGCGCCCCAGCGGACCGCAGCTGCGCAAGATATTCCAGAGCCAGTTCCTGGCTGCTCTGCAAATCCGCGTATACGCGCCCCTGCAGGAGCACATTCACTTTCTCGGGCGCGTACGCCAGCTTCAGGCTGGTCACGCTCAGGGCCTTGGGTTTGGCCGCTCCTAGCCTGTTCCAGAGCATGGCCAGATTCGGACTGCTGCTGGCCCGGTCCAGCAGGCCTGCCAGAGCGGCTCTGTCTATAAAAACGTTAGCCGGCAAAGGCGGAAGATTCGCGGGCCGGGCCGTTGTCCGTTGCAGTTCCTCACGCAGCGCCGTTGCTTGAGATTCCAGCGTACGCCCCTGCTGCCCCGCCAGCCAGCCCAGGCCGCAGCAAAACAGGATTCCCGCGCACATCACCGCCCAAAGCAGTTTCTCGAACCGCTCCAACGGCCGCAGCAAACGCTCCGGGCCTGGCCCGAGCGCGTGCGTCAGAGAAAAAGCGCCCACGAATTCGGGCAAGGCCGAAACATAGTGTCCGCCCTGCGCGTCATCCAGAATGCAGGGCGGCAGCAGTTCGAAGCCCTGTTGCCCGGCCGCAGCCCCGGCCAGCAGATTTTCCGCTCCCAGAGGAACGCCCGTTTCCACCAGCTGAATCGGCACGACGGCGTCCGAAACAGAGGCGCAGGCCGCGTCCACATCGCGCCGCACTGCCGCCAGGCAGCCAGAAAGCGAACGCAGGCTGGACTCCATGAACGGATAGCGTCCGGCCAGGACAAAGCGCGACCCTTGGGTGACCAGCAGCAACAATGCCCCGGGCAGCCGCAGGGCGCAGGCCCTGACAGCTACGGAACCTTGAACTCCGGCGCGTTGCCTGTTTGCTCTGGCAAGCACGCCCCGCAGCAATCCGAGCGTGTCCGCGTACTGCATGCCCCCCGGATGGCTGCCGCAAAAATGCTCCACCGCCCGCAGGGCTTCTCTGGGCACCACCTGATAGAGTACGCTGAATTCCCGGCCCCTGCCCCGGCGTACTCCGTAAAGCAGCAAGTGCTCGGATGCGGACAACTCGCCCTGTTCCTGCAGTTTTTTTCTGGCCAGCACGTCCGCATACTTGCTGGCGCCCTGCAGGCGGAGCACGCCCAGACTGGTCGCCGTATGAAAATCCTTGATAAACAGCAGAAAACCGTCATGCCCGGCGCGTTTTTCCACCTCCCGAACGCGCTGATCCGCAAACAGCTTTTGACCTTCCGAGGATGCAAACACAAAGGGTTTGTAGCGCGGTATGTCGGAACGCGTTTCCATCAGCGCATCCGCAACGGCCGCTTCGGAGCTCTCCTGGTGGGTAACAGGTTCGTCCTGCTGGCTGTCCGATTCCAGAAGCAGCGGCGTATCGCCGATCAGCCCCTGCTCCGGACCGGCATTTTCCTGCGCGTTCTTCCCTTCCGCCGCTTCCGGAAACGGGGTGAAGGCAAACATATCTTTTTTCTGGTCGCTCATGGCGAAACGGCTCCCGGATGCAACGGCGCCAAAAAGGTCCCCCTGACCCGCAATTCGAAATAATCCCCGGAAACACGGGTCATTTCAAAAAGCTCGGGAGCGAACCGAAAGCCCTGCGAAGGATTGGAAAGATCATTCAGCAAAGAAAGCACGGCAGCGCCCGTATACTGCGCCTGCGCGTCCAGCCATTTTTTGCGCATCCGGATGCGTTGCTCCACCCGCGCGTCCAGTGTTTCCGCTTCCTTGTCCGCAGTCCGTTCGCGCTGCGCCAGCTGCTCACCTGACGTATACGCCGCATTGAACCGCCCCCGCGTATTGTCATGGTCCCTGGCGATACGCTCTTTTTCCAAACGCAATCTTTTGAGCACAGGATCTTCCGCCAGCAGCATATCCAATTCGCGTCCGGTATCCACCTCAAAAGCCGAAAGCATCCAGTCCTTCGGATCGAGTCCCAGAGCCCCGGCTTTTTCCAGCAGTTGCCCGGCCCGGCTCGCATGCGCGATGCGAAGCTCCAGCCGCTGCTGCCCGGCTCGCGCCTTGTGCAGTACGGTATTAAGCACGGCCAGATTTTCTCTGGCGTCCCGTGCCTCGGAAAGCGCCCGTACGGCGTACCAGGAAGATGCGGCGAACAGGCAGCACAGCAACAGCCCCACAATCCAACGCCCCGCCCCTGTATCAGCGATCATTAGTGAAGATTTCCCAACAAATCATAAATGGGCAGCAGCAGTCCGCCGATGAGCAGGGCGAAGACGGCCCCCAGGAAAACCAGCATCACGGGTTCCAGGCTTTTGGAGAACACCTCCACCAGCCCTGCCAGCCGTTCGCGGTAGACCTCTGCCACATAACGCGTCTGTTCTTCGATACGGCCGGACTGTTCGCCCACGGAAATCATCCGGATGGCAAAGGGATGCAGGGCCTGCGCCTGACGCAAACCGCCCGCCAGGGAGGATCCGCTGCGAATGGCCTCGCCCACCTGCAAAAGCCGCCGGCGGTAGACTTCGTTGCCCACGGATGCGGCAACGATTTCCAGAGTCCGGATGATGCCGATACCCGCGCCGACGAGAATGCCCAGATTTTCGCTGACCCGCGCCACAGCCGCTGTTTCCACCACATTCTTGACCAGGGGAATCCGCAGCACCAGGGCATCCAGCCGGAAACGCAGTCCGCTGAAATGGTTGCGCCCCTGCCAGAGGAGTACGGCCGCCAAAAGCACAAGAACCAGCGTCTGCAAGAAATACCCCTGGAACAACTCGGAAATTTGTATCACCAGGCGGGTCAGCAAAGGGAGTTGCAGGTCCATGTCCTGAAAAAGCTGCACCAGACGCGGCACAACGTATAAAAACCAGAACGCCGACGCGCCCGCCACCACCAGCGCGAGAAAACACGGATACAACAGCCCGCGTCGTGTGGTGCTGCAGATCTGCTCGATGTGCAGCAGATGCTCGGAGGATTTTTTAAGCATGACATCCAGGCGGCCGGTTTCCTCCCCGATCCGGCACATGTTCAACACCAGGGGCGAGAACAGCCGGGATTGACGGGTCAAGGCCTCGGAAAGGGTCTGCCCGCCTTCTATGTCCGTACGAAGGAACCGTACGACCCTGCTCAAGGCCTGATTGTCCATGTCTTCTTCGATTTCCTGCAGAGCGCTGAGAATGGGCACGCCAGCCCGAAGCATCATACTGAGATTGTTCAGCATCTCTGCCAGCTCTTTACGGGAGATCCGGCCGGGAGAAGCCAGCAATCCGTACATAAACCGCCGTCCCGCCCCCAGAGCTTCGATGGACAGCACCGTGCCGCCCTGGCGTTCGAGGTAGCGCATGGCCATGACCATATCGTCAAAAGGCAATAGAGTCGTTCCCTTACGCACTTCGCCGCTTCCATCCAGCATTTTGTAGAGAAACATAGCCATGATACACCCGGAAAAAACAGAGGCCTGCAATTGTTTCGCGCTGTCTACTGAGACGATGTATTAATAGAGCAAGCTGTTATACTAATGGCATTTACAGAGCACCATAACGGTTCACGCATTTTGCATACTCTATTAACTAGTGATAGTCGAGTTTTTAGGCCTGACATAAAATAAATACATACGCACTGCCGGATACGTTACACAAGAATTTTTATCTTGCTACACTAAACTTATATATAGTTTTACAATACTGAAAGCCCCTGACGAATGCTCCGCAATCCCCAAGGGAGTACATCGGATGCTCTGCTCCAGAGCAAAGAATACTGGCGGGAAGGATGCCTAAAAAGAGACGCCTGCCGGAACAGTCGTACGTAGTACCGAATCCTGATGGAAACGTTTTTTGTAGATCTCCCGGATTGTTTCAATAATTTGTTCGGCAGCGTCCTTCTGGCCGGGAACCGGCATGGGATGCAGAAGGTAAAGCACTTTGCCCTTTTCTTTGACCACACGCCCCTCATGCAGCCACTGCCCCTGGCTGTCCAGCACAGTCAGGCCGTCCGGGAAACGCGGCGTGACCTCATGATCCACAAAATCCTGCCACTGCTGTTCGGAAATTTCCGAATCGCTGCCGTCCGGAAGCTGCACCGACAAGCCGAAAAACAACTCCGTACGCAGCAGGGGCTCGCCGTGGTAAACAACAGGCCGTACGCTCGCGTCCGCTGCATCCGACGGCCTTGCCGGAGGCGTACAGGAACAGGCCAAGAGGCAGCAAACCAGGAGAGACCATAAGACCAGTGTACGTATCTGCGGCATGAAGTGCCCCTTTTAGAGGTTTTATTCTCTTTCAATTACTTGGAAAAGCTTGGAAGCGCAAACAGCAGTTTATTAATTGTTTGCGCTCTCCTCACACCCCCAGCATCCGGCGCAGCCTGCCCCGGCCGAGTAGGAACAGGGCGGCGAGGAGCAGCAGGCCGATGCCCAGCGTATTGAACAGACCGGCGAAAAGCGGGTTGGTGTTGGCCACGGTTTCGAGTCCGGGCACGGTGGTGCATTCGGAGAGGGCCGAGGCCATGAGGTTGCCGAGGGCGATGGAATAGAGCCAGAGCCCGTACATGGCGCTGGTCATTTGTTTGGGAATGTGTTCGGCAATCATGTTCAGTCCGGCCGGGGCCACCACGATTTCCGCCAGCCCCTGAAACAGATAACTGCAGACCAGCCATCCCGGCGCGCTCAATCCCAGATCCCCGGCACGGGCAATGCCCAGGGGGATGAAAAAACAGGACAGCGCCATGAACAGGGTTCCCAGCAAAAACTTGTGCAGCAGGCCGGGATTGCGCCCGTGGGCGCGCAGCAGGGTCCAGAGTCCGCCCAGCAGCGGCCCGCTGACGATGATCACCAGCGGATCCACGGCCTGAAAACTTTCCGGACTGAAAACATGCCCCATGAAGAGCCTGTCCACATTCACGGCCGCGAACAGGGACAAGGACATGCCCGCCTGTTGCCCGATGGCCCAGAGCAGGGACACGAAAAAAATCAGCAGCAAACAGCCGACTATTTTATTGCGGGTCTGCGGATCGAGCAGAAAGGCCTGCCGGAGCGTATGGGCGACGAACAGACCGCCCACGGCAAGGATGAGCATATCCGCCACAGACGGCGCGTGCAGCAGGACGCTGCAGAGCGCGACGCAGCCCAGCACTCCCAGGAAGGAAGCCAGAAGGCAACGGCCCGAAGGAGACGGGCGGGCCGTATCGTGCTCATGGGTCTGTTTCCAGGGCTGAAAGACGATGAAGAACAGCAGTCCGAGCATGCATCCCGCGGCCGAGGTCAGAAACAGCGCGGGCCAGCCCCAATGATTGATGACGAATCCGGCCGCCAGCGCCGCCAGCATGGCGCCGAGGTTCACGCCGCCGTAAAAAAACGTGAATCCGCCCTCGCGGCGGATATCCCCCGGCTCGTACAGAAAACGCAGCATGCCGGAAATATTGGGTTTGAACAGGCCGTTGCCCGCCACCACCGCGGACAGCCCGCCATAGAGGGCCGTATTGCCTGGAAGAGCCAGCAGACAGTACCCGGCAATGAGCAGCAGGCCGCCCAGGAGCACGGACCATTTTCTGCCCAGGTACTTGTCCGCCAGCAGCCCGCCTCCAAGCGGACTCAGATAAAGGAAGGACCCGAACGCGCCGAACAGCGCGTAGGAGTATTCCTCCGTCATACGCAGTTTCTGCGTCAGGTAGAGAACCAGGGCGGCGCGCAGACCGTAGTAGCCGAACCGCTCCCACATTTCCGTAACAAAAAGAACATACAGTCCGCGAGGCTGAGACTGCCGCCGGGCCGCGAGAGAGGGAATGGAGTTTTTCGTGGTATCAGTCCCCGGAAAGCAGGAGCTTGGCATTGCGGGCGTAGCTGGCGAACAGTCCGGGCGTGGCATGCGACGCGTGGTACTGGCAGATCAGCAGGTCCTGACCGCGCCGTTCCATGACGCCTGTGGCCCTGGTGACGAGATTCACGGTTGATTCCTTGTCCAGATTGACGGCATACAGCAGTTCCACGGAAAACCAGGCAATGTCGCCGCGGCAGCTCACACTGTGCCAGGTTATGGAAATATTCAGGTCCAGCGGTTCGTCCACGGAGCGTTTCCAGCTGTCGCGGATGGATTCTATGCCAACCACCCGCTCGTCCTCGGCGGTGCCGATGACCACCACGTCAGGGTCCGGAGCAAAAAAGGACAGTACGGCATCCAGATCCTGACTGGAGTACGCCGCGTACATCCCGTTCAAGCGTTCCAAAATTTCATGCTCGGTTTGTTTGCAATCCTGACTCACGATATCCCCTTCTCAGTTTCTTGATGTTGCCTGGGGCGTGTTCCCGGCAACAGCGAATCAAAGGCCTTGAGGCAATGCCGCAAAAACAAGGGCTAGCCCAGGGTCAGCACCGTGCACTGGCTGGGCGAACAGGCCATGCCGGGCGCATTGACCAGCGGGCCGGAGCCGTTCTGACCGGTGACGCTGGTCAGCCGCTGGGCCGGGACGCCGTCGAAAAAAACAGTAATGCAGCCGACCATGTAGATCATGCCGCCATCGATGCGCAGACTGACGCAACCGAGTTCGCAGCCAGCCTCGTTGCCGTTGCTCACGGACGCCATGGAGAGCTGGTTCAGGGCGGACATGGACTCGATGGACACGGTTTCCGCCGCCGGATCGCAGTTGGCCCCCATGGCGATGTCCGCATAGGGCACCGGAATGGGCGCACCGGCGGCCAGGGGCGTATTGCAGGTGTCCGGAAAACCGACATGGGTCGCGGCTCCTTGGGTAAGTGCGAACATGATCAGACTCCTTTTATCCCAGGTGGACTTCTTCGCCGTCGAGCTTGATGAGATCTTCGGCGGAATGAAATTCGTTTGCGGTATGCACCACGTAATTGTTCTCCACGGCCAGACGCGACGATCCGGTGGAAATCTCCTCGTGTTCCTCCACCATACGCACCGAGTTGCGCAAGCGCTGAGTGAGCTGCGAAAAGGTATGTTCCACATTCTCGGCGACCATCAGAACCGCCTTGCAACTGCCCCGCAGCAGACGCGCGGTCATGGAGACCTTTTCCGCGCGCAGTTCGGCGGTTTCCGTGCCGGCGGTGAGCGTCCGGCTGAGCACCGAGGCCCGCTGCGACGCCACCAGATTCAGATCCCTGTCCGTAGCCAGTGTCAGATCCCCGCGGGAGGTCCGGATGCGCAAATCGCCTTCATAGTGCAATTCGGCGGGCTGCGTACTTTCGGCCTTGCAGATCACGGAAAGCACATAGCCCTGGCAGTCATGCTCTTCGCAGGTGGAAACAAGCACTTTGTCCCCGGCTTCCGGCCGCAGCAGGCAGCCGTCGGCTTTGCGGCAGGAAAGCAGGCCCGTTTCCGTCCGTACGCTGAACAGCCCGTTCTGACAGCTCTGAACGAGCCCGTAAGCCAGCTCGGGCAGGTCGATTTTCAATTGTCTCGCCAGATTGTCCATAGACACGCTCCTACTCCGAATAAATGAGTGGTTGCCAGTTTTCAGCCTCTTCCCTGTCTTTGTCGTGCCCTTGCAGCATGACGTCGTTCGCGCCGTGCCAAGCTGTGTTGTGATCTTTCAATCCATGCACCTGGGCCATGTACATGGAGGCTCCCTTGAAGGACGCGTCCGAGACGTCCGCGTGGATCAGATTCGCGAAGCGCAGATCCGCATGCTCAAACAGCGTGTGCTGACAGATCGCTTTTTCCAGAACCGAAATTCGCAAATTGGCTTTGGTGCAGTCCGCGGCGGTCAAATCCGCCTGGCTCAAAACACTCTGCTCCAAAAAAGCCTCGCGCAGATCCGCCTTGGTCGCCTTGGCCCGCAGAAATTTGGCGTGCGGCGCACGGACCTGCTGCAGCAACGCTTCCTCCAGGTTCGCGTCTGCAAAGCTGCACATGCTCAGGTCGGCGTTTTCAAAATTGGTCCCGCCCAGATCGCAACGGTCGAAGCGTACCAGAGAAAAACGCATGGAGGAATAATCCTGTTTCACCAGCTTGCAGCCCCTGACGCTCACCTTGAGCATGGACGCGCCCCGCAGTTTGATACGGGAAAAGTCGGCGTCTTCAAAATAGACGCGGTCCAGAGCACTGCTGGAAAAATCGGCCTCGTCCAGCGAAGCTTTTTCCAAAAAAGTCTTCCAGATTTTGGTATTGGCGAATGCAACCTTGTCCAGAACGGCTTTATCCAGCATGCAGCGCCCGATATCGGCATTGACGAACCGCGCGCCGCTCAGGTCGATTCCGGACATGAAGCACCGGAAAAAAACCGCGCCGTCAAAATCGCACCGGGCAAAACACATGCCTTCTAAATCCATTTTTTCAAAGCGGACGCCTTTGAACGTCGCGCCGGTAAAGTCGCAGTTTTCAAAGCCCGTACGCCCGATGTCAGCCTGGGTGAAGTCCGCGCCGGACAAGTCCGCGTTCCAGAAACGTGCTCCGGCAAGATCCGTATGGGACAGGTCAATGCCCCGAAGATCGCCTTCCAGGGTCTGGTTGTCGGCAATGGCCCGCAGCACTTGCTCCCTGTTCATCCGATATATTCCTCACGCCGGTGTAGTAACGTCCGTTTGAGATTGGCCCTGTCCAGTTTGGTGTTGTGCATCACGGACTTGAACAGGTCGGTGCTGTACAGATTGGCCGCCGTCAGGTCCGTGTCCACCAGCCTGGATTTGCGCAACGAACCCATGAAAAGATCCATCCCGGCCATGTCGGCCCCCTCGAAGTTCGTCTTGAGCAAACGCGCGCCGTGGGCTTTGACCAGCCGCAGCCTGGCCCGGGTCAGGTCGCAGAGTTCGAACAGCGCCTGGTTGAGGGTCGCATCCTTGAAATAAGCCCCGGAAAGGTTGGTCTCGCGAAAGCTGGACGCATCCAGACAGGCGCCCTGAAAGTCGGCACCCGGCAATTCGGTGTTGCCGGTCATGCGTCCGTGGGACATGTCCGTTCCGGCAAAGCAGACTTCTTTGCCTTTCGAACCATGGAACATGACGCGATTGACCGTGGCGCCGCTGAAATCCGCATTATCGACGCAGCAGTCCTTGAGCATTCCCTTTTGCATCCGGGCATTCCGGAAGAGCATGCCGCTGGCGTCCGACTTGTCGAAAACCGCCAGCCGAACGGACGCATTGCTGCAGTTGGCATTCTGGAGTTTGCATTTATGCAGAACCGCCAGCTGCAGGTCCGCATCGGACAGATCCGCCCCGGTCAGATCCGATTCCTTGCAGCAGGTTTTGTCCCACTGCGCGTTTCGGAAATTGGTTTCCGGCATCTTGCAACCGTCAAACACCGCCAGCCGAAATCTGGCGTCCTGAAAGGAGGCCCGGGTCAGATCACAGTTATGAAAAATCGTTTTGTCGAAACCGGCGCCTTCCAGCCTGGTTCCCTTCAGATTCGCCTCAAAAAGCACTGACTTGCTCATATCCACGCCGGACATGTCGAGCCCGGACAAATCCGTTCCGTCGAAATTGCGTTCCACAAAACTTTCGTGCCGCTCCAGCATGGCGATGACCTGCTCCCTGGTCAGGGGAATGCCCTTGGCCGGATCCAGCCCTGCCTCGCGCATTTCTTCAGGGCTCATGCCGGGAATGCAATTGGTCGCAAGCAGCTGGTCCAATTCCTTCTCACGGGCACCAAGTTCCGTCATCAGATTCTGTCCTCTGGTTTCCAATGCCGTGAACTTTTTCGCGGCAGCGGCCAGTGTGGCGTCAGCCTTGTCAAAAGCAGCGACTTTCTCGGGCGGCAGATAGGGTGTGCCGACCAACCCGGCTTTGGTTTCGCCGATGAGCCTGCGGTAATCGTCGATCAGCGCCTTGGTGCCGGCTTCATCCGGCGGTTTTTCCGCCTTGATGAAATGCACCCCGCTCGCCTTTTTGCTCAGGTCGTCAAGAGCTGCAAAGCCTTCGTCGGCGTTTGCATCCAGCTCTTTGGTCATGGGGGCGAAAGCATCCGCGGCCTGTTTATGCCAGGAGTCGATTTTCGCGCCTATGTCCATTTTGGGAAATTTCAGACTCGGAAACTCCACTCCCAGGTTCTCGATATCTTTCGAAAAGGTAAATTCAACGGAATGCTCTTTGGCAAAATCCTCGGGTAAGGCATCCAGAATCAGCTTGCGGATATCGTGACCGGCCAGAGCGGTCTGAAAAACGGTATCGCCCTGGGGCAGCGCCAGCAGTTTGGCGTTGGGAAAGGCCTTGGCCCATTTTTTCCAGACCTCGGACTCTGCCTTTGTTCCCTGGGGCATCAGGCACAGAAATACCCCGGCCTTAATCTCCTTTTCCGCATCCGGATCCGGTTTTTCCGTGGGAGCGGCCAGACTGATCACACCGCAGGCGTCACCCACTTCCTGCTCCACGTACAGCGCCTGCAATTCGTCCGCAACGCGTACCCAGTGCGCCTCTTCCACCGCAGGATACAAGGCCAGCGGCGTGCTGTCCGAGCCGGGGCTCACCTTTTCCCTGGCCGGACGTTCGTGCGTACCGGGCAAATCGAAATTTTCATCCGTTTCCGGCAGTTCCGCCATCTCGGTCCGCACCATGACGCGATTGAGCACGGCGTCATCAAAGCGCGGCATGAGCAGCCCCTTTGGGAGCACAAAGCTCTTGTCCTCGGGGGTATCGGCCTCCAGTCCCCAGGCATCGAGCTGTTCCACCTGTTCCTCCGGCAGCACTCCGAGCCAGGCGAATTCGATGGTTTCCTGCTCCAGTCCGAGCCGCTTCAGACGATCCAGGGTCCGGGCGTCGTTTTCCAAACGTCTGCGGGCCTCCACCACAAGGGGAAAACCGCGATCATGAAAAGGATTGCCCGTATCGTCCGGGATGTCGAGCCCCTCATACGGGACGCCCGCTTCGCGCGCCTGGGCTTCGGTCACACCTCTTAGCGCCAGATTTTCAGGCGAATACACGTCCTGAATCATGGCGTTGCCCTGCGCCACGAGTTTTTTGTTCATGGCGAGCAAATCGTCCTGCGCCGACTGGGCCTCGCGTCCCATTTTGAGGGCATCTTTCTGCCCCTGCAGCAGTTCCCGGCGTTTTTCCTCAAAGTATTTGAGGTCGAAATGTTCCTTGTGCCCGAAACTGGCATGGAGACTTTTGGTCATGCTCTCCAGTTCGTCAATGGTCTCCAGATGTCCCGCGATGGTCTTCTGGGCCATACCCGCGAGTTCGTCGGGCGACCTGGGCATGACAGGCTCTTTGCCCAGCACGCTTTTGCCAATCCGGTCCAGCTTTTTGGGTAAATTCCGCAAGTTGAGCAGCGATCTGGACATTTCCTTGGCGTCAGCCTCCAAGGGAGCGAAGTCCACGGGCAGACTGGGATTGATCCGCTTGTGCAATTCCTCGTGGTAATACTCCAGAGATTTGGGCGGATCGACGAGTTCTTCAGTCTGGATAAAGGCATTCGCGACATCATAATATTCGTCGTCGTTGCTCGCCACCGAGCCCCTGTACAGCACCACCCCGCGCAGAATTTCCGGGAACAGCAGCACGGTGTCGATGTGCGTTTCGACTTCACGAAATTCCGTGCGCAGTTCTTCCTTCTTTTTAAAGTAGTTGAAATCCTTGTACATGGTCAGAAAGGCGCGGATCCGCCTGCCGGGCAAGCGGGACGATATATGCTGCATGTCCGGATGCATGTGCAAAATATCGATGGATTCGTCACCGGCGAACCAGGCGTCCTGCCATTGATCGGGCGCTGCGGTGTTGAAAAAAGTCGGGTGCGTATCGTCCGGCATGTCCGGCCAGCGCTGTTTCAGCCAGGCTTCGTCGTAACTGCCGGATTTCTTGTGGCGCTGCGGCCACATGACGTTAATGGGCTGAAAACTTGCCGGCTGCGGATGATAACTCAGCGAACCGATGAGCTGTTTCGGATTTTCCACGTGGGGCAAGGGGATACGAAATTTGTCGTTACCCACATCCTTTTCGCGTCTGAAGCCCATGCCCAGAGGATTCTGCGGATACTCCGGCCCTCCGTAGGCATTGGCGAATGTCAGGGGGATCTTAGAAAAGGGCTCAGGGTCGCTGATGGCTCCCATACGGTTCCAATAGCGGTCGCCAAAAACATAGAGGTTTTTTTCCAGATTTCCGACGCGCACGGTGGCCTTGCTTGCCTGCACCTGCGTATCTCTGGGCGCATGGCATGCGCCCTGGACAAGGAACTCGGCCTGGGATTTGGGCATGCCCATATCCAGCACGCCATCCCCGCCCAGTTGCGGCGGGATTTCACGCCACAAGTTCTGCTCGCGCAGCAATCCGGAGGGAGCCGTCAGGTCGAAATACAGAAACACGGTCAGGCCGAGATACTGTTTCCCAAGCATGCCGAAGGGCTTCAGCATCAACGAATGTTCTCTTTCCTTGTAAATTTTCATGGGCTGCCTGAAAGGATATTATATTACAATAACTTCATCTGAAGTACTTTGGTAATTGCTTCCAGCGTTGATTACTGCTGCATTCGCTTTGCTGACTTCCGTTCCGCTTGTGGTTATTTTGTCGCACAATATAGTGGCGTCATTTGCCACCTCTTTTTTACTGTTTCCAGTCTCTTTTTTCTTTTGAGTCACTTCTATCATCTTATCACATGTCGTTTTATTATTTACAGAAATCTCTTGGTGTTTAGCCACGAGCATTTTTGTGGCCTTCTTTAATTCTTCGAGCTTTTCAGCTGACAAGTGTTCTTTAACAAAAACAAGTTTTTTTCTTTCTTTCTCCAGCTCGCTCAATTTAGTGTTGATGTTTTTCATCTCCGCCGTTGCTTTTGTTATTTTGTCTTCAGCTTTTTTCAGTTCCTTGGCATGCATTTTTTCAACCATGGTCGTTCGCTTCACCGTACCATAGGCAACACTTCTTTTGGCACAGGTAAAAATACCTGTAAGGCTGATCTCCAACGAGTATGTCGTGCCATAAATGAATTTGAACTCGGGGCCGGTGGTCCATTTAAACTGCCCGGCAATATTGAATTCCACCACCCCGCCGAAAACAAAGCTTGCCTGCGGGCCGACGTAAAGCTCGTTGTAACTTGCGGTTGTGATATTAAACAGACCTGCGGTATTTATTTTGTACCCAGTGCCTTTGCCCTCTTCGAGAGGTTTCCAAAACATCGTAGCTCCCATTATATCATTTTGCTTAACGCTTCTCCCAATTCTTTGATAACCGACTTGAACTCTTTTGGCACAGATTTATCGTATGTAAAGTCGCCAAGCTGCATTGTTGTTTTGTTGTTGCCCGTTGTCAGGTTAATTGTATTATTTCCGTTGCTGTCATCCATTGCAAAGACATGCCCTGAGGCTGTTTTAATGCAATGGACGCCTGGCGTAGCGGAGGTGATAACACTCGGAGATCCGGCATTGGGAACAGCGCCGACTATCACCGGCCTGTCGGGATCGCCCTGCAGAAAGGCAACAAGAACTTCGCAGTCCTTGTGCAGCGGCAGGTGCAGGCCGCACTCATTCCCGCCATAAGGCTGGAGCATGCGGATCTTCGCTTTCACCGGTGTGGACTTTTCATCCGGCCCGAAAGGCAGCACCACTTTGTAGTATCCGTCGGCGTCGACTTCCGCGTACTGTCCGCTCCCTTCGGCGTTGATTCTGGCATTCAGGACACCGGAAATCAGCGGCTTGGGCGTTTTCCAGAGCAGTTTGAAATGCTGTTTCGAGGGAATCGCTGAAAATTCCGCATGATAGGTACAACTATCCGCTTTCCCGTTGCCATTGGGCAAGGGCTGCGTGCCTTCATGTCGTACGCCTGTAACCAGGTATACAGCGTTTAAACTGTCCTGAGGGTGTTCTTTCAGTTTTATGACCATGCCGGGACGCAGCCCCGGACCATCCAATGCGCCGTTGAAGCAATTGGCATGGCAGGACAGGGCCTGAGCCCGGACAGTGGCCTGGGCCTGGGCCTGCTTCGAGTTGTCCGCCCCGTTCCAGAAACGCTCTTTGCTTTTATCCGAAGCAGCATGAGCCTGCACTTGTTCCTTGGCGAAAACCTGAGCTTCGGGATGGGCGGAATTGTAGCCGTCCACTTCGACCTGCCCCGGCGCCAGCCCCAGCGACACGGAAAAATTCCGGACGGCCTTGTCCTGACCATCCTCGACCATTCCATCCGCTTCCCGGTACGCAAAGGTCTGTTCTTCACCCGGAGAGTTATGGGCCACCGGCGCGTCGGCAAAGACAACCCTGTCCGGAGTCTGTTCCGAGGAACCCTGTTCGAAAAAATAATAGATGCCCGAACGCTCCAGGAGTCGCTGCAGAAACTGCAAGTCGTTTTCCTGATGACGGGTGACAAGTGCAAGCTTCGGGTAATCACCACTCAATTTCTGCTCGGCATCGAGATGCTGAAACATTCTGGAATCCTGAAGCATCTGCTTGATGATATCCGGTACGGACGTCTCAACGTACATGGCGCTGGTCGCAGACAGCCCCAGCTTTGCCAGTACGGGCGAAAGCGTAACCCGGTAACGATACCAGCCATGGACCATTTCCTGCTCATCCACGCCGCTTATCCAGCCGCAAAAACGCTGCACACGGTTATTGCAATGGATGCTGAGTGCAGCCTCGGCATCGAGCAGACTTTCAGGGTCCAGCTCTTTTCCGGCAAGCAGCAGAGAAAACTCGTACGGCTGCCCAAGACGTTCCATCCCTTTCACAAGCAGGACGTGCAGGTCGTCATCCTTTCCGCATGCGTTGCAATGAAACACGTACCGTATCACTGATTTATTCATAAGCGCTTATCTCTAAACAGATTGTTTTTTTTACGCATCAGTAACTGGTGTCTCCATAAACATACAGCGTTATGCCATTTTCCCAGGCAGCGTCATCATTCTGCGAATTGTTGTTATCACTGAGATCAGTATCGATGTTGGTAACCGCTTCATGCTTCTTCCTGGTGTTTTTCTCCTCTTCCAACACTTTGATCCTGTTATCGATAGTCTCTTTTAATTTTTTATTGTTGCTTTCAGCTTCAAGCTTTGCACTTTCCACATTTTCTTTTGCAGCTTGATAGTTTTTTACCTCTGTTTTATATGTAAATATTGCCATATCAGCATTTTTATACACTTCATTTCTAAGATCGTTCAGCTCTTTCTGCTTCAAGACAAGTTGTTTTTTCTTTTTTTCAAGTTTTTTGCAAACTTTAGCATATCTTTTTTCAATCAACCCCAATTTTTTCTCTTGCTTTGCGGATTCCTCGGTTTTGGGGGACACCAATTGTTCGATGGCGAATACTTTGTTGGTTGCTTTATGCAATTCCTTCTTGCGCAAAAGCGCGCATTTCAACATCAGCGAAATTTCAAAAGTCAGTTGAGCCGGCATTACCCCTGCGGCAAGCGCTGCGAACATGTTCCCGACATCGTTCGCTTCGGCTTTCGTCTGTTTTTTGCCGGCATTTTTGTCCAGATGGTACATTGTTAGCCCCAGCTGCGGTCCCTGGGTAGCAAGCGCCGCCAGGACTCTCACCAGAGTAAGTTTCCCAATACTGTAGTCCATTGGCCCGTAATACATGCCAAATTTTTCAACTGCGTTGGTTTTGGACTGTTCCCCCAGAATCGATGACAACGCCGAACCTGCGTAAAAATCAGTGTTCAGTATTTTCAATTCCATTCCGTATACGCCGTCGGATTGGCTGCCGTCGGGATCAAATTTGAAATGGTCCTCGAAAAACGTCTTGAAGGGACTTTTATGCTTAACCTTACCCGGAATGTTTACAGTTTTCTTCTGTTCCTTGGGTTGCTTTGTTTCCGGCAGGGGGTTGCCCAGGCGAATGAAATTTTTCCCTCCGTTATTTTGAAACAGCAGACTTCCGGCATTTTTTTGGTCTTCAAGCTGCAGCAGGTTCTTGTGCCCTGTGGAGAGGATGTTATGCGTGGCGTTCTGCTCCGTTACAGGACTGGAGTTGGAGCCATTGGACAAGGCCCCGGCAATGACAGGACGGTCGGGGTCGCCGCCCAGAAACATCAAGGCCACCTCGCATCCTTTGTGCAGAGGCAGATGCATGCCGTGCCCGTCGCCGGCATAGGGCTGGTTCATACGAATCCAGGCCGATGCCTTGCCGTCTTTGCGTCCGGAAAGATCCAGAGGCAGGATGACCTTATAACGTCCCTGCCCATCCATCTCCGCATATTCTCCGGAGCCGGAGCCATCAATGGTGGCACTGATGTAGCCGTGGACAGCGGGTCGGGAACTTTGCCGCGCAGGCAGATAGGGCGCGCCGTCCGGACTGGCAGTGAAGGCATTTTCATACAGCACCTTTTCCTGCGCCGGGCGGTCCTTGAGAGGATGCACTCCGAGTTCCTGCTCCAGATATCCCTCCTGATGACCCGTATGCCTGACACTGGTGATGAGGTACTTTTGATTGTAAGCAGAGGTATAATGTCCGCGCAGCGTAAACGTGCGCCCGGGCCTGAACGAGGGGCAAGCTCCGGCGCCGGCGAAATGCGAATGCTCGTACGCCAGCCGGCGGCTTGCTGTTTGTGCACGGCGGCGGCATTCCTTTTCGGTTTTGACGTTGGGTGCGAAGACATGCAGCTCGGCCGGATGGGCTTGTTGCCCGTACCCCTGCACCACTTCTTCGGCGGTGAGGTCGTAGGGAGCCAGGCGGTAATTGCAGTCTCTGACGCGGACTTTGCCCGCCACTGATTTGAGCCGTTTGCCGAAGTTGCGGATCACCCGCTCGCCAGACTCCATACCCGAGCGGGGGAGATATTCCAGCGGACCGCCCGGAATCTCCTGAAAAACCGCTGCATCAGTAATTACGCACTGTTCCCTGCCCGAGATCTGATCAAAAAAGAACACGGCGCCATGCTGCTCGAGCCTGCGCGTCAAAAAGGCAAAGGCTGATTCATTGAACTGGCAGACAAATTCGTGCGTATCGTAGGTTTGTTCGAGCTGCAGGGAAAAATCGCTGTTTTGCTTCAATCCCGCATCAGTCAAAAGAGAGGCGACCAGTTTGTCCAGAGAGCAATCCAGAAAGACCTGATTGTTTTTTACCAGCTCCAGCCGCTGCAGAGAAGACGCCAACTCCATGCGATAATAACGAAAACGGCCGAACTGATGCAGATATTCGGCCGACTCAACCACACCGGAAAAAATTTGCAGCGTATCTTCCCGCCTGATACTCAAGCGCGCCTGGGACCGCAGCATCTGCTCCAGCTCCGGCGGATCCATTTCCGTAACAAGCAGCACCTCGAACCTGGAAAGCTGGGAAAACGCCTCTGTTCCAAAAAAACGAAGCACATGGAACATGTCCTTGGGGAATCCATCAAGTTGGAACAACAGCAGCGGCTTCAGCATGGCAGATATCGCATTGTATAAATAATTAATTAAAAGTTAAACCTGACACGATTGTTTCTTCATCATTATCTGTTTTATTTTTATTACAAGCCCCAATGGACACTGAAGATGCACCATTATTTGATTCGCTATATTCATTCGAAATTTTATCTGCAACACAGATAAGATTATTAGTAACACTACTACCATCAGCGGCTACTGTTTTATCATCCTTATCTACAACGATTACTGTACCCAAATTTTTTTCAGTATTTTTTGATAAAATTTCTAGCTTTTTGCACAGTACTTTATGATCTTCAAGAACGCTTTTACATTCATTTGCCTTCTTTTCAATTTCTCCTGATAATTCTTGCATTGAATTTCTGATCAGCTGCTGTTCTTCTGAGAAACTATTGATGTAAATTTTCGCACTTTCAACTGCCTTGGAAGAAATTTTCAAGGTCTTATGGGTGCTTTTCAAAAGAAGTCCGGCCGTTTTTGCGGTTTTCTTCCACAGACTCTCTAAAATTTTTACATCCGCCTGCCCCCCCAGATAAAACTCAAGCTGATCCCCCAGGGAAACCTCCTGTTTGAGCAACAGAGCGTTTGAACTTTTCAAGCCCGCGGTCAGCGTGGCATACGTTCCTAAATAAATGCTTTGTTTCCCGGATGCATTGAGACTGATCTTTCCTGTCGGAACGTCCCAGCAAATGCCGTCGAAAAAATCACTCGCGGCATCGGCAATCGGCTTTTGGGGAATAGAGATGCCGTGTTTCCCTTTATTCTGACCAGATGACGTATCTTCCGACGTATTATCCTCTGAAGGGGCATCCACGAGCGATCCGATACGAAGCGTCACCCCGTTGGAATGAGCCTGCAGGTATGGGGCGCTGGCATTGTCTTCAAAAAACAGTTCATTATCGCCAGGCGTATGCAGCCCTGCAACAGAAGCGTTCTTGGCCGTAACGGGCCCCAGGGCTTTTGCGTTGGGCAGGACGCCCAGGATGAGCGGACGATCCGGATTGCCGTTTTCATGCCCCAGCAGCACTTCCGTCCCCTGACGCAGGGGAAAATGCATCCCGTAATTCTGTCCGGCGTGCGGACTCAGCAAACGCAACGGCGAGGAGGATTTGCACGGATTACGCTGCTCGGCGTCAAAGCCCATTCTGACCTTGTATCTTCCCTGCGCATCCAGCTGCGCGTAGTCCGCGTTCTCGCTCTCTACAAAACCATGCAGTCCGCCGGTAACTACCGGCTCTGGAGTGGTGTGCAGCGGACGGTACGTACGGTCGGCCCGGATCGCCAAAAACCGGTTGCTGTAGCCCGGCGCATGCGGATGCTCCACCCCTTTGACAGCCAGACGGGCCATATGTTCGACATACACGGGAAGATAATCCGTATTGAAACCGGATTCAGGATGCTGCTTCAGGCTGCATTCCTGTCCGGGCAGCAGCAAGGGAAAATCCGAAACCCCCAGATAGTGATCCGAAGCCGCGCCCCATTTTTCCGCCAGCCGCCTGGCCCTGCCGTCGATGCTTTCCATGGCCCAGGGGCCGTCGCCGAACAGATAGGTTTCACCAAAACCGGTGCCCTGCACTTCGGCCTCGGATTCGAGATTCAAGTCCGGATGTTCGTAGCTCCAGTCTTTGACGCGGACCTTGTGCGGAACGGCCTGAAGCTTGCGGGCAAAGCGCTGCGCCTGACGGCCGTTGGAATTGCTGTCGTGGCCGGGAGGAACGAAATGCAGCTCGGGTTTCGCGCCTTCGGTCCAGTCCTTGCGGCTGCCGGGCTTATCCGTGACGACCACTTTATCGCTGTTGTCCGCGAATTCGATGAAAAACGTCCAGCCCTGCTGTTCGAGCCGGCGCTTGAAAAAATGCAGGTCGCTTTCGTCGTATTGGCTGAAATACGGATAGTTCTGGGCATTGGTCGCAAGCCGGAACTCGTACGCATCCTTGGGATACGTGCAATCCTGAAATATTTTTTCCAGAGCCTTGTCCGGAGCCGTGTCGATGAAGGTTCGAAAATTGTGAGATGAAGCCAGCAGGCTGATCCGCGGTACCAACACACAGTCGAGATAGACCTGTCCGGAACGCTGGTATCTGCTGCTGATCGTGTTAATCAAACCGTATTTGCTGGTCTGGTGCGAATCCTGGCCATCGTATCCGAAGGTCAGCGAGGCCTGAGCGCCAAGGAATTTTTCCGGATCGAATCCCTTTTCCGCGGTCCGTAGTGTCAGCCGGAAGACGAACACGTCGTCCAGCTGCTCCCGTCCGTGCATTTCAATGACCTCGAATGCCTGCTGCGGATTCGCGCTACTCGTAAACAAACATTTGAAATGCATAACAATTCCTTAAGGCATTTGTTTATATAAGTGCACCTCATGTTTTGTATACCAATTATCTATGCATATCGCAATGTTCCACCTATATATTTTTTGTTACATTTTTTTTATTATGACTTAATAAAGATCTGCAAAATCTGTAGGTTGCTGGATAACTGCGGCTGAAAAGTCTCGGTTTACTCGCCCCTGGCGATGCGGTATTCATTGAGACATCGGCTGAAATAATCCCATGGTTATTTCTATTTTTATTATTAAAAACACTATGTTGTATTGCAGGGAGGAACGCCTCATGCGTCATATGCTACTGCTGGCTTTTGCCCTTTGTGTCATTCTGCTGGCGACACCGAGCGCCTCGTTCGCCAAGAACCAGATGCCCGTTGTTACCGGCCAGCACTGGACCCATTCCACTGTTGACGAAAAGAACGCTTTTCTGCTCGGCATGGGCACCATCATCAGACTGGAACATGAAGTCCAACAAGGCGCTAATATTCCCGATGACAAGAGCCTGATCGACTCCTGGTGCGAAGGCCTCAAGGACATGAACCTGACCCAGATACGTACCGCTCTGGACACCTATTACGACACGCACAAGGACAAGCTGGACCGTCCGGTTGTGGAGGTCATGTTTGTGGAACTCGCATTGCCCAACATAAAGGAAAAACAGAACTAGTCTTCTGTTAGGAGAAAGCGATATGAAATACTTGGTTATTCTTGCCCTTTTCGCGACGCTCCTGTTTTCCACAGGATGCACGAACATGAACAGAACGCAGCAGGGCGCGCTTTCGGGCGCAGCCATCGGCGGCGCCGCCGGCCTGGGCATCAGCGCCCTTTCCGGCGGAAATGTGGGCGTGGGCGCTGCTGTGGGCGGTGCGATCGGCGGGATTGCCGGAGGCCTGATCGGCAACGAACAGGAGCACCGTCACCACCATCATCACCATCCCTAAACAGTTGGCCGCAATAATTCTGGAGAACTCCAATTACTCTGGATCATTTCAAGGGCGGCTGCCGGCGCGGCCGCCCTTTTTACATGCCATACACACCGACAGTGCGTACGAAAAACAGCCAACACCCGTAAGACCGGCATGAGCACTCTGGAATGGATCCTTTCAGGCTATTTTATTACGTTACTGATCTTTTTGTTGTTTTTTTTCTTTTGCTGGATCAAATTCCACCTCACACTGACCAGCACCATCGCCGGACGCGGGAAAAAAACCTCCCCACGCCGTCCAGCCGGCCCTTTTTTTCCCGGGTCAACAGTCTTGAAATATTTTTTCACCGATCTTTCCGAATATGGAACGTCGCTGGAAAAACAACGCGCCCGGCTTGTTATTCTCTGTATCATCCTGATACTGCTTTGCCTCGCCCTGCTGCCCCTTTCGCTGCTAACACCGCTTCTTTTCTGAACAAGCACTTCTTCCGCTCCGCAGCGCGGCTGAAGACCGCAAAGGAAGCCGCGCTTGCCTGTTGCTGCCGGTCTGGCTAAAGTGAGAAGACGAACTTCGGAAAGCAAAAAAGGAGACGACCATGGCGAGCATCAGTGATCTTCCCAGTCTGGACCAGATGATACGCTACCTGCAAAACAATGGCTGGAAACAGCAGTCCTGCGCGACCTGCAGCAAGGTCTATGTCTACAGCAACGATCAGGACCAGTCATTGACCCTGCCCAGGAGCGACAGATTCATCGATTTTGAATTCAAAATGCGTAAGGCTCTGGAACTGCTTGCAACGACTGCCAATGTTTCCATGAAGGAACTCCTCGAAATAATAAAATTTACCGCCACGCCGCAACAATCCGACGCGCCTCTGCACTGATCGCCGCAGCCATACTGCCAGGGACCGTCTGTGCTTCGGAATGCTCGCCTGCAGCGATTCACCGCGAACAGGCTGTTGTCTAACTGAACCGCCTGCAGCGCGGCTTTAGCTGTTTACGTCCTCAACTCCCGCATCACTCGTACTCTCTTACTTTTTCACCTCCATTGCCCTTGAAAACTGCCCGTCGGGCAGTCTCTTTTTCATGATCATTTCAACGTTTCAAATTCGTCATCGAATCGACATACGGCATGCGTATGATAAGAACCATTCACTTTATCTATAGGGAACTCAAAAACAGAGTATCATCAAATGAATCAGCAGGATACGAGTTTTTTCTTTGGCCTGGACGAACATCCGGACCATTTTTTTTCAGTTGTCTCCTTTCATGGAAAGGAACGATTGAATGCGTGCTATACGTTCACCATCACGCTTGCCAGCAAGGACAAACTAATCCCGGCCGACCAGGTTGTCGGAGCCAAAGCCCGCTTTGAAATCCGTCCCGCTCAGGCTTCCCAACTCGTATATCACGGCATGGTCTCCTGCTTTGAACAACTGCAGGCCCAGGGAGAATACGCTTTTTATACGGTCACGCTGGTCCCGCAGCTCTGGCTTACGACGCTGTCCAGAGGCTGTAATGTTCTTCTGGACAAAGACATCAAGCAGCTGATTCAGGCGGTGCTGCAAAACGCGCGGCTGGATCCCCACAGCTACGATTTCAAGCTGACCCAGAGCTACCCCAAAAAAGAATACATCTGCCAGTACAATGAAACGGATTTCGACTTTATCCTGCGTTCCATCGAACATAGCGGGATCTATTTCTATTTCGAACAGACATCCATGGGCGAAAAGGTTGTTTTCACCGATTCCCAAATGGCCCACGAACATTTGCCCGAACATCCGGAGCAATCGGAATTTCTGTTCCATGCGCCTTCCGGCATGCACCCTGACCATGCTCTGGATACGATACAATTTTTTTCCTGCAAAAAAGACCACACGCCCGGCAAAATCCAGCTCAAGGATTACAACTATACCAAGCCCGACCTGGATCTCGGCGTCAGCACCTCGCTTCCCGGATCGGACGGTCCCGAGACCGAGTACCTCTACGGAGAACATTACTTCGGACATAGCGACGGGAAAACACTTCTCAAACTCCGGGCCGAGGAAGTGCTCTGCCGTCGCGAACGCTTTCACGCGGTGAGCAACAGCCCCTACTTCCGCCCCGGGTATACGTTCGCGCTCAAAGGCCATTTTCAACATCAATACGACCAGGACTATCTTACCCTGGAAATGCGGCACCAGGGCACGAACATGCGGGCTCCCTGGGCAGCGCCGGGCTCCGACCAACAGCGGATTCCTTACCAGTCCGAGGTGGTCGCGTTCCCCGCGAATGTGCAGTTCCGGCCCCACCGGCAGACAAGAACACCGCGGATCCTCGGTTTGATCAGCGCCAAGGTCGATGCTGCCGGAAGCGGAAAATACGCGGAACTGGACGAGGAGGGACGCTACAAGATCAAGCTGCCCTTCGACCTGGAGGAGCGCCGTGACGGCGGGTACTCTTCCTGGGTACGCATGATGCAGGCCTATGCGGGTTCCAATCACGGCATGCATTTTCCTCTGCACAAGGATGCCGAAGTCCTGCTTTCACACATCGACGGCCACCCGGATCGGCCGATCATCGTGGCCGCGGCAACCAACCCTGACAATCCGAGCCTGGTGACGGAAAATAACGTCAGCGGCAACCTGATGACTTCCAGCGGACAGAACAAAATGCATATGGAAGACCAGGAATCCGGCCAGAGCATTTACCTCGAATCCCCCACCATGAGTTCAGGCCTGCGTATCGGTTCCCCTTCCGACAGCGGATCCGGCGTGGAGGGAATCACCATGGATACGCAGGGCGACAACACGGTTTCCGTTAACCAGAATGAAATCACGCAGATCGGGGGCACTCAGGAAAGCAACGTTTCCGGCAACCGCAGCAAAAATATCATGGGAAACAATACGGCCACCTTCCATGGCAATGCGGAACAGAACTTTGAAACCACGTTTACCCTTACCAATATTGACGCTGTAACCCGAAATTATTCCGGCGGACGCCAGATGGTCACGCCAAAACGTACGCGTCTGATGAACAACGCGCAGTTAACTTTCAACTCTGCGAATCAAGTCTCCAGCAGCACCGATGAGCTCAGCCTGAAAGAGATGTACTCAGCAGACAACAGCTTTGGAGCGGTTGGCGGTTTTTCCAGTGAATCGGACGGTTCCAGCGCTTCGTATACTTTTTTTGAATGCAAATTTTCCAACTCCGCCGCCGAGGCGGTGGGCGCTGCGGCCAGCTACACGACCGTAAACTGGAACATCCATGACCTAAAAATTGATGTGGTGCTGATTGATTTTGGTATCTCCGTGCTCAAAATAGGGGTGTATAAAAACAAACTCGGCATAACTATTGGCAAAATCGCCCTTAAAGTCATTGAAAACGACGAAAAGGCGAAAAAAACGGATATCGTCGGGGTAAAAGTGGATGTCCCCGCACAGCAAAACGCCGTTCAGGCCACAAAAAGCGACAACTAGCCAGGCCGGCGGCAAAGAGCCAACATGCAAAATTCTCTCTATCTCAAGCACACTGTGGAACTCAGCGAGTGGCCGGGAGAACAACCCGAAGTTGTCTGTTTTGCAGGAAACGAGGCCATCAACCACTGCTATTCGTTTCACGTGCTGCTCGCCAGTACGCAACTGCATCCCAACATCGATTCACTCATCAAATCAGATGCGCGGCTGGAAATAGCTTTTGCCGACAAAAAACGATCTTTTTCAGGCATTCTGACCAGCATCGAGCTGCTGCATGCGGTCGGGAATACCTTTTTTTACCGAATCAAGCTGGTCCCCAAGCTTTATCTGCTCCATTACATGCATTCCAACCAGGTTTTTCTGGATAAAACCGTCCCGGAGATCCTTGGACAGCTGCTGACGGATACGGGACTCTCCACTGCGGAGTATGCCTTCCGGCTGCTGCAGCAATACCGGCAGCAATCCCTAACCTGCCAGTACAAGGAAACTCATCTGCATTTACTGCAACGTCTGGCGGAACGTGCCGGTATTTTTTTCTTTTTTGAGCAGGAAGGAACACACCAGAAACTCATTTTCACCGACAGCAACAGCGTGCTCAGGGAGCCGGACGGCGCTGAAATCCTCCATTTTTCGCCCCATACGGGCATGGAATCCATCGGCAGCGCCAACGCGGTGACCTCCCTGCAGTCCGCATGGGTTCTCCCGCCCAAGCAGATACGCCTGCGGGACTACAACTACGAAAAACCCGAAATCCACCCGGAAGCGACAATTCCCGTCTCCCCCCTCGGCCAGGGCGAAAGATATTTCTACGGACAACATGTGCGCAGCAACAGCGAAGCCAGGCAACAGGCACAGATCAAAGCTGAAGAGCTGCAAAGCCACGAGCAGGTACTGACTCTCAAGTCCTTTGCCGCCTTTGTGAACTCAGGGCATCTCTTCACCCTTCAGAACCATCCCGACGCGCACTTCAATCAGTCCTATCTTGTCACCCGGGTCCGCCACTTCGGCAACCAGGCCAACAAACTTTCCACCGCCATCAAGGATGCCTTCACATCCTCGTCGGGGCTGCTGTCGGATACGCTGCCTGACGCGCGCTTCAGCTACAGCAATCAGATCACCGCCCTGCGGGCGGACAAACAATACCGCCCGCCGCGCATCTCTCGCAGAGTTTCCACCTGCGGGTTGATGTACGCGAAAATCGACGCGGTCCAGAGCGGCCAATACGCCGAACTGGACGAACAGGGACGGTACAAGGTGGAGCTGCCTTTTGATCTTTCAGGAAAACCGGACGGCAAGGCATCCTCCTGGCTGCGTATGACGCAGCCCTACGGCGGCAGCGACCACGGCCTGCATTTTCCCGTACATAAGGAAACAGACGTCCTTTTGTTTTGTACGGACGGCGATCCCAGCCGACCGGCGATTCAGGGCGTGGCCCCCAACCCGACCCATATGAGCCAGGTGACGCAAAGCAACCAGACCATGTGCAACATCACCACCAGCGGACAAAACAAGCTGCACATGGAAGATACGGAAGGCAGCCAGGGGCTTGTGGCCTCGTCCACCACCCAAAACACCTTCATGCGCCTCGGCGCCGCCATGGACGGCGGCGGCAGCAGCGGCCAGGGTATCGAGATGGGCACCGAAGGCAACATGTATAACAAGGTGCAAACAAACTTTTCCGAAAGCGTTGCAGGCAATAAAAAGCAAACCGTCAGCGGCAAATCCGCCCGCATTTACAAAGATACGTTTGCCGACGCCGTAAACGGCGCAGCCATCCATTCCATACTGGGCACGCAACAGCACAACTGTGAAGGGCATCGTAAAGAAAATTACAATGATTCTTTCCATTTTTTCACTCCTGCCTATACGGCAAACCTGGATCAACTCCTGACAACCACTTCAGAATCAAATACTGAAGTTGAGGTAATAAAGCGTGAATTCAATTTTGAATGCAAATTCAACTGGCTCAACAAGAATGTCATCGGGGAAAAAACATCATCGACGCAATGGTCTTGGGGGGCAACTGCAATCGGAAGCGCCACCGCAAAAGGAGCGTCCGCAGCACTGGTTCCAGGTGTCAAAATAGCGCTTGAACTGGAGCTCCTAAGCATCAAAGCCATATGTGTCTCATTGTACGGAATACGGTTCGAACTGGGATATAGCAAAGGTGCTTTTGAAGCTCTGAAATTTGATCTTTGGGTATTCAAGGAAGACAAAGATACTAAGGGGACCATCATCAAAGGTGTGGATATTGATGTAAATGGGCTCAAAAATAAATTATCTGGAAGCTATAAAGGCATCTCTGCATTGTTGCTCCGTTTTTAGAGGGTAAACTGATGAGTACGTTACCGCATAGCCAGACACATTTTTTGCTACACCTGGAAGGCCTCCCTGATGATACCTTTACCGTGGTACATTTTACAGGATCAGAAGCCCTCAACAGTTGCTACCACTTTATGCTTACTCTTACTGCGGCCCATCCCTGCGATCCGGCCGATGTTCTGAGCAAAAAGGCTACCTTGCAATTGAAAAAAGGTCGGGACGAAAGAACCATCCACGGTGTGCCGCTGCTATTCAGATATATCGGGGAGCACTCGCAGAAACCGCAATATCAGCTGCTGCTCGGGCCGCGCCTGGAGCGTCTCAAATACGTCCGCTCCAACCGTGTCTTCATCAAAAAAACCATCAAAACCTGCCTCAGCGAAGTCCTGCAACAGAACAACATTGACAGCGCCAGTTTTGAATTCCGCCTGGAAAAAGACTACCCCATTCGGGAATTCATCTGCCAATACGAGGAAGACGACTACTCGTTTATTGCCCGTTGGCTCGAATATTACGGCATGACCTATTTTTTCGAGCAAACCGAGCATGCTGAAAAATGCATTATTTCCGACAACATGCGCATCCCCCTGTCCGTGCCCGGTCTCGATCCGCTGCCCCATGCGCCGCAATCCGGTCTGGAACAGGCTTTTCGTAACAATGTCGTCACCCAGTGCAGCTGCAAGACGCTCATGGGGCCGCAAACAGCCCGGATCCGCGATTTCAATTACCGCAAGCCGGATGTCCTGTTCGAGGGTCGGGCTACGGTATCCGATACGGGCAAAGGGCAGTCCTATTCCTATTCCGAAGATCTGGTCAGTCAGGCAGAGGCGGACTTGCTGGCCCGGGCTCGGGCGGAAGAAATCGCCTGCGGGCTGCAGATTTTTCAGGGAAACACCAGTGCGGCGCTGATACAGCCGGGCTACCAGATGACTCTCAAAGAGCATTTCAACCAGGCCTTTAATCGGGATTTTCTGGTCACAGGTCTTACCCATACGGGGAGACAAAATTACGAGGGCATGGCCGGATTGGGCGACGCTTCCGCCGGAGAGCTGCAATTGGGCTATACCAACCAGTTCGTGGCTATCCCTTCCGATACGCCCTTCAGACCTGCGCGAAAAACCGTTCAGCCACGGATCCATGGCACGCTGCATGCCCGTATAGATGCCAAAGGAAGCGGGAAATACGCCGAGGTTGATTCCCAGGGACGCTACAAGGTTGTTCTGCCCTTCGATGTTTCAGGCGCGTCGGACGGCCAGGCATCCCATTGGGTGCGCCTGGCCCAGCCCTACGCTGGAAAGGACTTCGGTTTCCATTTTCCCTTGCTGAAAAATACGGAAATAGTTCTGGCATTTGTCGATGGAAATCCGGACCGCCCTGTCATAGTAGGCACCCTGCCCAACCCGCTGCAAAAAAGCAGCGTGACCTCCGAAAACAACACCCAATGCGTTCTGCGTACGGCGGGTCAAAACCAGCTGCAATTCGAGAACAAAGAAGGGTCGGAAAGTCTGCGCATGTCTTCCCCTTCGTCCTCCAGCACCATCCACCTCGGCGCGGCCACCAGCGGCGCTCTGTCAGGCATCACCATGCGTACGGAGGGCAACCAGCAGAACACCATCGGAAAAAACCAGACCACTTCCATAGGCAGCAATTCTACAAAAACCGTCCAGGGCCCCTCCACCGCCTCCACCACAGGGACCGATACGTTCAGCCTTATGGGCAACGAGGTGAGAACCAGCAAGCAAGAGTCTTCGCTGACAACCAATGGCACGGCGACAAACAACAGCACGGACTCAACCATTGAGATCGTTCCCACCGACGAGGAAATAATCACAAAGGCCAACGAAGAGTATGAGTTCTGTTGCATCATCGGAAATTCGCTGTTTCTCTATGAAGCAAGTGCCTCTTCTAAGAAAGAGACCAAAGACAGCAGCAAAAATGTCAAACTTTCCATCACGATGGCCAGTGCGAAAGCCGTGGGAGCCTCAGCATCCATCGGCATCTTCAAAATCGGCATAGTGTTGCTCAAATTTTCTGCAAAAGCAGCCGAGGCAAGGGCTATAGCCGTCCGGATCGACACTTTCCGGAAACTCAAGGGCTTGAAAATCCTCGCGGTGGACTCCGGACTGATCAGTCTCGGATACGCCGCAACAAAACAGGACATCGACGGCTGTAAAATCGACTTGAAGGCGGGAACGAAGAAAAACGCTGCCTCATTCAAAAAATTGTTCGGCCTCAAAGTCGTCGCTTCCGCAAACAACAATCAAATTTGACCGGCTGCCATTCATGAAAATATTCAAGGAAATCCAGCATTCTTTTTCAATCAAACCCGTTGAATTGGATGAAACGCTCTACCTGTCCATGGGGGTTTCTCTTTATTTCGACCTGCTTACCCCCGGAAAACTCCATAGCGAACAGCAGCTCTGGACGGATATCACGGACATCATGGGGCGCGACTTTGAATTCGACATGGGTTTTCCCAAAAAAACCGGCGAATTTCTGGTCACCGGTTCGTGCTTCGCCCCCCAGGGAGAAACACGGGAAGCGTCAAAAGTCTGGGTGCGTATCGGCCCTGTGGAAAAAGAACTCTGGGTTTTTGGCGATCGCAGCTGGAAAAACGGCTACCTGACCAAGGCCTCCCCCTTCACGGAGATGCCCATTTCCTGGCGCAATGCCTTTGGAGGCGAGGGCTATGCTTCCAATCCGCTTGGCAAAGGGTTCCTGGAAGTCGCGGACGAAGAGGGCAAACCGTACCGCCCGGCTCCCAACGTGGAAAATCCCGGACGGTTGATAGACTCGCCGGAAAGCAAACCGCTCCCTTCGAGCTTCGGCCCGCTGAATCCTACCTGGCCCCAGCGGACGAAAATGCTCGGAGAATTCAATGAAAAATGGGTCAAGGAACGCTGGCCCCTGGGCTATCCGGAAAAGACTGATCCCATGTATTTCAACGCGGCCTATCCGGACCAGCACATCCGGGGCTTTTTCAACCCGTCCGAGCAGTTTACCATCCACAATATGCACCCGGAACATGCTTCCATCCAGGGGCAGCTGCCCGGCAAACGGATCCGGTTGTTCGTCTCCAAAAAGAAGGATTTTCGACTTTTTCCGCTGGATAGAAAGCACGAAACCTTGTTTGAAGAAGTGGATCTGAACATCGACACGGTCTGGTTCCTGCCCTCCGTACTGAAAGGAGTGGCCATCTATCGGGGCATGACCCGCATGGCTGATGAGGAATACGAAGACATGGTGCGCGTGCTGATACGTACGGAAAACGTATCCGACAAGCCCAAGTCTCTGGAAGAATACCACGAAATTATGAAAACCGCGCACCTTCTGCCGACTGAGCCGGACCCCAAGGTTCAGGAGCAGCTGAAGGAGGCCAAGGCGGAAGCCAGGAAAGCCATAATCCGTATCAAACAGCTGCCCAAAGATATTCAAAAGGCCAAACTTGCCGCGGAGGGCAAGCTGCCTGTTCCCACGCTCAATGACAGGGAACGCAGACTGCAACAAACCAACGATATCGCCAAAGCACGCCAGTTCGCCCAGCAAATGCGCCAGTCTCTGACAGCAACCCGCCAGGAACTGGTCCAAAAGCTGGGAACCTGTCCGGTATCCACGGATACGGTGCTGGACGGCATGGACCGCCGCATCGACAAAATCGACAAAAAATTTCAAAAAAGCGCCCAGGACAAAGCCGACACCATTGCCAAACTGAAACAGTCCTTCGAAAAGCACGGCATGAAGCTACCTCCGCCTAAGGACGAGCTGGAAGTGGCCCGGGAAAACGATCCGTCGCTCGCTCTGGGCTGGAAACAGCGGGCCTGGCATTTCGCATCAAAATGCCGCAAGCATCTGCTCTTCGATAACCGCATTACAGATGCCCTGAAGGATCTCGGCTTTGATGATATCCACTTGCGTACCAATACCTGGATCGGCGCGCACCAGCTGGACACGGAATACGATGCCGCGGCCTGGGGTTTTAAGGACAAAGCCCCCCTGCCCATTCCCATGGGGCTGGTATTTCCCACTTTTGACGGGAAAACCGTCACCAGCATCACCCTGCGTCCGTGCTCTCCCCTCGAACCGCTCACCGACAACAGCCGGGACATCCTCATCAAGGGATCCCAGCCGGCCACACCGCTGCGCCCGGCGGCCAGTGACGCCGCAGCTCCCATCATCTGCCTGCCGGACGAGCTTGCCGCCTGCTATGCGGAACAGGAACTCGGCGACTGCTGCTCCATACTCACCATGGGCGCTCCAGATGAAGCACCCTCAAAAGAGGCAGCAGCAGCACTGGAAGCGGCCGTGGCCTGCATTGTGGTGGTAGGCAACAAAGAAGGCCGCGACGGCAAAGCCGCGGCGCTGGAAAAGAAATGGCGGGCCTTGCATAAAGAAGCCCAGGTTCTGGTCCTGCCTCAGGGCGAGAATGTATTCGATGCAAGGAAACAGGGGGAAGAATTACGGCCCCTGGTCTTCAAACTACTGCCAAAGGATTTTGTCCAAGAAAATAGCTTTGACTTCACCGACACCGGTTCCGGCTTGGAGCAAATGCTCATTGACGATGCCCTGGCCGCCGGCGACGACATGCAGAATTTCGGCAAACAGCTGGAAAAATCCATCAAAAAGAGAATCGCCGCTCGAGGGAAAGTCCTCAAAAAGACCATCGAAGACCTGAAAAAGGATGCCTACGACGATGCGCTCAAAAACGGTCGTGATCCGGCAAAAGCGATCAAAAATCTGGACGAATTGCTCATCCCTCCGCCGGAAAAGGGTGGGACGTTATATGAAAACATCGAATCGCAGCTGAAACGCTCTCCCGGCGGCGCAACGCAAGAAAGCGTGGCCAAACAGTTGCAGCAAACCCGCGAAATGCTCGGCAGCCAGGGCGCGCTTACGCCGGGGGCGGACACCAAGCTGCAGGACCGCATACGCGAATTGCAGGAAGGTGCGAAAAAAAGCAACGCCGAAAAACGCCACACAATGCAGCTGCTCCAGCGCAACAAGAAAAAGCTCGAAAACTTCATGCCCGACGCCGGTGCGCTGCAGAAAAAAATGGAAGACGCCAAGGCCGCGGGCAAAAAACCGGAGCTTGGCGCGGGCGACATGCCTCCCGGCATGCAAAAGCTCTTTGAAAAGAAAGGAATGCGCATGGATTTTCTGAAAAAATACGACCGAGAGAGTCTGCAGCAGCTCCTTGAGACCAAGGATCTTCTCGAAGAACTCAATTTCAATGATATTGATTGCTCGGAACTTGATTTCAGCAATAAAATCCTCAAACGGGTCATTTTTGATTCCTGCAACATGGAAAAGGCGAAATTTTCCGGGACGCAGTTCGACTCGGTTTCCGTAACAAACTGCAACATGGAAAAAGCTGATTTCAAGCAGGCCAAACTGGAAAAAACCATTATCCAGGAATGCAAGCTGCGCAAGGTAGACTTCTCGGATGCGTCCATTCTGCGGTCCTGCATCAATACGTCCGATTGCAGCAAAGCGAATTTCAGCGGCGTGACGCTGGAGTTCGCCTGCCTGGATGAATGCAAGCTGGACGATGCCGTGTTCAAGAAGCTCAAGGGCAGTTTTTCCGCCATCGACGACTGCAGCATGAACGGCGTGGACTTTACCAATGCCAGTCTGACTCGCAGCATGGTAACCACGGCCACACTGGATAAAGCGGATTTCAGCGAATCCAACCTGGAGTCCACCCTGTTTTCCGAATCCAAAGGAAAAAAGGTCAAATTCAAGAAGGCCAAACTGTTCAATACGCGTTTCAACGAGGATTCGGAATTTCCGGAGGCCAACCTGGACGGGGCCAATCTCGAACAGGCCTACATCAACCGTACGGACATGTCCGGAGCCACTTTCCGTAACGGCCGCTTGGTCAATTCGATTGTCGAACGCAGCGATCTCACCAAGGCGGACTTTCGCGGCGTTCCCATGAACGGAACCCGCATCCAGAAAACCGACCTGGAGCAAGCCGACATGCGCGAGGTCAATCTGATTCACGGTTCGCTCAAAAAAGCCCGGCTGGTGGCTGTGGATCTGAGCAATGCCAATCTGTACGCCACCGAATTTTTCAAGACCGTGTTCGGCAATACGCGCCTTTCCGGAACGAATCTGAACAAGAGCAACCTGCAGCGGGTGAAAAATTATCTTTAGCCACATCAACAACGGAAGCATCGTGCGATGAATCGGGAACGAATACTCAATAAAATCAAATCATTCACGCCTATCAACGAAGAGGATCTCAGCGGTATCGACCTCTCCGGCCTGGAAATCGTTGGTGGGGTGTTCTACAAAGTGAATTTCACCGGGGCGGACTTTTCCAGATCAACTCTCAACAAAACAAGCTTCATCGACTGCCAGCTGCAGCAGACAAACTTTTCAGACACAAAGCTGGACAGCACCAATATGGTCAATATGCAGCTGGAAGGTGCGCTGTTTTCCGGCGTACGCGCCATCAGGTGCGCCTTCGTACAATCCAGACTCACCCAGGCCGACTTTTCCGGCGCGGACCTGGAGATGTGCTTTTTCGACCAGGGCGTTCTCAACCAGGCAAAGTTCACAAACGCCAGGCTCGAACGCATCAGCATGACCAGCTGCAAAATGGAAGGCACGGACCTGGGCAACAGCCGCCTGGACAGCGTCGCCCTTGTGGACAGCGTCTTTTCAGGTACCTGCCTGAGCAATATCGACGGGCATAAGATCGTTTTCCGCAACAACAACCTCGCGGGATACGATCTGAGCGGCTGCCGCCTGCTGACCTGCCAGTTTGACAGCTGCAACCTGACCGGCGCCAACTTGAGCCGGACGGATCTGCAGTTCGCAAACTTTACCAATGCCAATCTTACGGAAACCAATTTTCAGGAAGCGGACTGCCAGAACGCCATGTTTCTCGGCGCAAAACTGTATAAGACTTCCTTTCAACAGGCGAAAATTCAGGAATGCTGTTTCAACACCTGCGAAGCCACCCTGGCGAATTTCCGCAAAGCCAACGTTACCTATTCGGTGATGCAGGACGCCTTGTTTCGCCATTGCGATTTCAACGACGCGGATTGCCGTTTCGCGGACTTCAGCCGTACGTCTCTGATCCACTGCGACTTTACCGGAGCCAAAAGTTATCTGGCCAACTTTCACCGTACCTGGGAGGAAAACACCACCTGGGGCATGCTGGGAAAACACATCCAGATCCGCGAAACCGATAAGGAACTGGCTGAGGCGGAAACTTTCGGACGCAAATCAGCCTAAAAAAATTTTAAGGAGCACCAATGACTTTTGCACTCGCCACCATTCCCGGGCATTCGGTCCGGCTGGAATATGCACGGGTCTGTTCCTGCGCGGACGGCACCTTCGGCGTACGTACGGGAGCTGAAACCGTTACCGCCCGACAGGCCGACGGCTGCCTGCTGCAGCCGCAGCCCGGGGACACCGTCCTGCTCAGTCTCAGCCCGCACGGCAACCACTACATCCTCACCGTCATCGAGCGCGCCCGCAAAGAGCACAACCCCATCACGCTTTCGGGCGACATCACGCTTACGGCCGCGGGCGGCTCCATCAATCTGGACGCCGAACACTGCCTGAACCTGGAAAGCCCCGGCATCCGTGTTGAAGCCCAGGAAGGCGCTCTGAATATCGAATCCTGCAGCTATCTCGGCAAACTCTTCAAGGGCCGCGTGGAGAGCATCAACCTGCTCGGCAAGAGCTGCAATTCTTTGTTCAAGCAGATGACGCAACGCCTGGAGGTCCTTTTCCGCCATGTCTCCGCCCATGAGGAAATGCAGTCCGCATCCTCCCGCCGTGTTGTGGACGGACACTGCGTGATCCAGGCCGAAAATACGACAGTGCTGTCTGAAAAAGTCTCGAAAATCGATGGAAACCAAGTCCAGTTAGGATAAGGAGAATCGCTATGTTCGCTGCAAGCATGGGGCCCGGCATGAGCCTGAGTCCCGCCGATGTCTGTAAAACCCCGCCCGTCGCCATCCCGGCACCGTTTCCGAACATTGCCATGAATTCGGTGGCCGTGCCTGCCGTCTACAATGTTCTCACCGGCTGCACTCCCACGCTGAACATGCTCTCCACCGGCATGCTCAGCAATGGAGACGAGGCCGGGACCTACACCGGCATTGTTTCCAACCTGATCATGGGGCAGAAAAAATTCATTGTCGGCTGTATCACCTTGTTTTGCGGCGGCCTGCCCCTGCAGAGATTGACCAGCGTCACCGGGCAGAACGTCACAGGCGTGCTCCCCAACACGGCGGGAGCCAATTCGACCCCCAGCCAGGTGACGACCATCTGCCTGGGCTGATCCGCGCCCCTTTTGCCCCTGCAACCTGCTGCACACGGAAATCTGACTCTCTATGGATCACGCAAAGCTTGCCGTTATACTTACCGTCGCACCTGAAAATGCGCCTGAAGACCTGCTGCATTCCCTGCAGAACATCCAGGAGTTCTGGGCCGCCGGGGTGGAACCATTCACCAGCATGGTGCTGATTACGCCGGAAGGTCTGGAGGACGCGCCCCTAGCCGAGCAGAAAAATTTCTGTCTCGCTCTGGCCGCCCAGAACAATGCGGGATGGTGCCTGATCCTCAATCCCGGAGATGTCCTGGCTCTCACGGAGACTGAGGATCTCCAAGATCTTTTTGCCTCCCAGGAAGGCATCTGGGGCATCCTCTCCAGCCATAAGCCCGATGGAACGTTCAGCATGAAGCTGCCGCAGGTTCTCGCGTTGAGCGATTACCAGGAGCTGCTGTACTACGACCCGATGCTGACGCTCGGCAGCCCGTATTTCGTCCGTACCGACGCAGCCATGGAAACCGGCTTCAGCCCGGATTATCCGCTAGCCCACGACCTGCACTTTGCCATACGCTTCTGGGCCCGCTGGACCGCCCTGAAAACACGGACGCTCATCGGCGGTTCGCAGAACGCTGACAGCTGGGGCAATGAGAGCTTGCGCGAGGAGTACGGCGAAATCATTCTTTCCGCCCGTCAGGAACTCGGCCTTCTCCGGGAAACCCCGGAGATAGTGGAAGCGGTCAATCTAAAAATCCGCGATCTGCAGGCATACTGCCGCGGCAAACAGGCCATATCGGAAGAGTATGTCCCGGAGCTTAGAAAATTGATGCCCTACAGGGGCTTGCAGGATGTCACCATCACCCCGCAACACGGGTTCATGCTTTTCACGAACAATGACGACATCATTGCCGATCATCTGGCCTGGCGCGGAATATACAAAGAGCTGAAGACCACGGTCTGGGCAATGCTGGCTGCGCAAAACCCGGGCATTATCTTTGATTGCGGCGCGTATAACGGCTTTTTCGGATTGGTGGCCGCCACGGTTACCCAGGATAATCAGGTCTACTGTTTTGAACCCGAGCGCGAGGCTTTTTCACGCGTCGTTGAAAACATCAGAAACAACAACATGCGTAACATGCAGGTAATGCAGTACGCGCTGGACGTCGCCCCCGGGCTGGCCACGCTGTATCGCCTGGAAGATGGAGACGGGCTCTGCCTGCGTGCCTCCATTCATCCGGAAGAACCCTGCCCCATCCAGGACGGGCAACCCGTTAACGTCATCAACCTGGACAGTTTTCTGCTCGGCATCTCCAGCCAAAGCGACGAGGCCCCCGTGACGCTGGTGAAAATGGATCTTTGCGGACAGGAATCCCAGGCTCTTCAGGGCATGCTCGCCACCCTGGACGAACACCGCCCCACACTGCTGCTGACCGTCTATCCGCACACCAATACGCGCAAGATCGAACAGCTGCTGCGGGAGTTCGGCTACGAATTCTACCTGCTGAACGAACGAACCCGTGAAATCAGCGGATTTGAAGCCTTTCCCACGGATCTGCAATACGAAGCCGATATCCTGGCCTCCACCATGAGTAAGGAAAAACTGGCTCAGCAGCTGAAAACGCTGCAGGAAAAATAACGCGTGACTGCATTGGAGCGTCCGCTCCAATATTAATGAAAGCCATCGTGGGCTAAGCACGGCTATAGTTTTTTTAAGCCTTTCCAAAAACGGACGCTGCAGCGTTCTCTTTTCGTATCCCCCCTGCTAACGTCGGCTCCTTGTTATTTTCAAAAAGCATCACATTGTAAAAAGGAGCCTGAGATGCATCGTTCCTCCGTATTGCTTACAGCAGCGTTCTGCATGCTTTTGCTGGCGCTGTCCTTTCCGGCCCTGGCAGCCGATGATACAGCCGCCCCCCCCATGGACACGCAACAACCGCCCCAGGACGGATCCGGACCGCCTCCACCACCGCCGGATGGCAAAATGCCGCCTAAGGACGGCAAGATGCCGCCGCCTCCTCAAGACGGCAAGCACATGCGTCCTCCAAAGGACGGCAAAATGACGCCTCCTCCCAAAGACGGCAAGATGACGCCTCCTCCCGGCGGGATGCAGGGCATCCCCCCGGCACCGCCCGACGGCTCGAAAATGCCCCCGCCCCCCGGAATGGGCATGGGTATGCAGAAAGCCGAACTCAAGGGCGCTTATGTTCTGGAAACCGGTCCGGTTGAACTGGCCGGCAATCTTTTCAAATCCGACGCCCAGGACACCTCGGCCATCTGGGTTAAAAAGGGCGGTGACCTGCGGCTGCGTAACGCCACGGTCCGCACCACGGGCAATACGTCCTCCAACGACGGCAGCAGCTTTTTCGGCCTGAACGCCGCGGTGCTGGCCAGCAAGGGCGGACGCATCTCCATCGACAAGGGCAGCGTCATTACAACGGGATCTGGCGCCAACGGCCTGTTCGCCACGGACAAAGGCTCGCTGATAGAGGTTTCGGACCTTGAAATCCGCGCCACCGGCGGCGGCGGGCACGGCGCAATGACCAGCAACGGCGGCGCCATTACGCTTAAAAACTGCCACATCTTCACCACTGGCGCCCATGGGGCACCCCTGGCCACGGACCGCGGCGGAGGCACCGTCGAGGCTACCGATTGCCTGCTGACGGCCCAGGGAGACGGATCCCCCCTGCTCTATTCCACCGGCGTCCTGACCGGTACGCGCCTCAGCGGCGATGCCGCCATCTCGGAAGCCGTGGTGATTGAAGGCCGGAACTCCGTTACGCTGAAGGACTGCAGTCTGACCGGCCGTAAAAACGGCGCCATGATCTATCAAAGCTTTTCGGGCGATGCCCAGGGCTTCGGCGGCGTGTTGCGGATAACCGGCGGCAGTTTCACGGCGGAAAAAGGCGCGTTGTTCTACATCACCAATACCAACGCGGAAGTCACGCTCTCCGATGTGGCTCTCAAGGCAAGCTCGGGCATTCTGGCCAAAGCGGCCGCGGACCGCTGGGGACGCAACGGACAAAACGGCGGCAAGCTGCAGCTGACCGCGGTCCGGGAAAACCTGGCCGGTGATTTGATCGCGGAATCCGGCAGCAGCATCAACGCCGGGCTGACACAGCACACCACGCTTACGGGCAAAGTGGTCAACGCGAGTCTGGCCATCGACGCTACCAGCCAATGGATCGTGACCGGCCCCTCCAGCGTTGCGGAACTCACGCTGCAGGGCGCGGACGCGTTGCAACGGATCATAAGCAACGGCAATACCGTGACCTATGACGCGGCTCTGCCGGCCAATGCCTGGCTACAGGGCATAAAACAGACGCTTCCAGACGGAGGCGTACTCCAGCCGCGCTAATCCTCCAGACGTAACTGCTATTGCGGACAACGGATGGTTATCATGCCTCCGTTGTCCGCTTCCATCAAAGGCTGTACCGGCACTCCCTTTCTTGCCTCTGCCCCCAAAAGTAAAACAGGCCGGCCGCTCCACTGCCCGCTTTTTCCTGGCTCGCGGACGCCCCTCCCTTTGTCATCGTTTTGTAACAAACTGATGCAATACTGCGCTATGTAGTATAGATGACGCTCTGCCTTACCCATTGGCAAGACAGGCACAGAACAACAGGGAGTTCGTCATAGCATCCTGGCTCAACGACCATAACATCCAGCCCCTGCGCTGTATCCGCAAATACAGCCCAGGCCCTTGCCCGCCGAGCGGCCGCAAACGTACTGCTTCCACTCCTCCAGGTAACCTCCCGGCGATGCGGAGCTTCCGCGACGCATTCATGCTGCCCGGCCACGTTCTGCACCATGACGCGTACGTTGCAGGCGGCATGGCTGACTGACGGCAACGGAAAGGCACAATCAGTATCTTCATCGAGGTTCATATGCGCACCATCCCATGGCTGGTACTCCTTTTCGTTTCAGTCTGCTTCGCCCCTTTGCTGTCCGGTTGCGGTGCTCCCGGATCAGACGAACCCTTTTCCATCATCGCGGGATCCGAATCCGAAGTCATTGAAGATCTCATCACGGACTTTGGCAGCCAGAAAGGCTATCAGATCCGCATGAAGTATCTGGGATCCGTGGATCAAAAGCGGCTGCTTGAACAAAGCGCGGAAACCGCCCTGCCCGATGCAATCATGCCCGCAAGCTCGCTGTGGCTGCGGCTGGGGGACAAACGGCGCCTGGTCAGCGACGAGGCAGCCATCATGCGGACGCCGGTGGTCATCGGCGTGAAACTCGGCAAAGCCAAGGAACTCGGCTGGTACGGACGCAACGATGTCAGCATATCCAAGGATATTCTGCCCGCCATCGAGAGCGGCGCTTTCCGTTTCGCCATGACCTCCGCCACCCAGAGCAATTCCGGCGCGTCGTCCTACCTGGGTTTTCTCACTGCCCTGGCCGGCAAGCAAACCGCCCTGACTTCAGAAGATCTGAAAAACGACGATCTGCAGCAACGCGTCAAACACCTTTTAAGCGGACAGAACCGTTCCTCGAGCTCCTCGGGCTGGCTGGCCCAAAGCTTTCCCGAGCTTTATGACCAGCTGGACGGCGTGGTGAATTACGAAGCCATGCTCATCGAGATCAACAAAACCCTCGAACAGCAAGGCAAAGAGCCCCTGTACGCGATCTACCCTGTCGACGGTCTGGCTCTGGCCGATCCGACACTGGGCTTTGTGAACAAGGCGGACAACAAAGACAAGAAAACGTTTTTCCTGGAGCTGCGGGACTACCTCCTGCAGGATGCGACACAAAAGAAAATCGCGGCCAGAGGATTCCGTACGGGCAAGATCGGCGCCACCATGGCCGACGCAGATCCCAAGGTCTACCGTACGGATTGGGGCATCAATACCACCATGAACCTGTCTTTTATTCCCCTGCCCACCGGACCGGTCATTGACGAGGCCCTGAAACTCTATCAGCAGGCCCTGCGCAAACCCAGTTATACGGTTTTTCTGGTGGATGTGAGCGGCTCCATGCGCGACCAGGGGCTCCCGGCGGCCAAAGACGCGCTGCTGGGGTTGCTGGATCAGAATCGTGCCGCAGACTACTACCTGCAGGCCACCCCGAAAGACACCGTACGCATCATCCCGTTCAACAACATTGTTCTGGGGGACGGCGTCAAGGCCACAGGTCCGCAGGAGATGCAGGAAGCCATTGGATTCGTGAACAACCTGCGCGCCGGAGGCGGCACCAATATTTACGCTCCGGTGGTCAGGGCGCTGAACCTGATGCAGAAAGACGAGGAAGAGGTGAACGCGTCGCTCCCGGCCATTGTGCTGCTCACCGACGGGCTTTCCAAAGAAGGCAACCTGCAGGAGGTGGTGCAAGGGCTTTCCAATCTGCAGGGAATGTCCAGGCCGCCGATTTTTTCCATCATGTTCGGCGCGGCGGATCCCGAACAACTCAAGGGATTGTCCCGGCTCAACACCGGGCGCGTATTTGATTCGCAAAAAGGATTGGCCGAGGCCTTCCGCAAGGTATCGGGATACAACTGATGCGCTTTTTTTCCAACAACGCCCCCATCTTTGCGGGGCTGCTCTTCGCCCTGCTGGCCGTGTCCGGCCAATACCTTAACCCAGGCTCCACCCTGCTCAACCTGGCAGTCAGCGCCGTCATCGCCTCCGGAGTGCTCTTGTTCGCCTCCGGCTCCATGGACAAAAAAATCCGCTCCGAGGCCGGACGTTTAACCCTGGAAGGACTGAAAAACAAAGTCATGGCCAGCCGGGTCATGGTGGACGAAATCCAGAAGCTGGCCCAACAGACACCCGATCCGCAGGCCAGAAAAAAACTACTGGAACTTTGCGACGTTTCCCGTCTCATTTTCACCAACTTCGAACAGGATGCCAGAGACATCACCAAATCCGGACGCTTTATCCTGTACCTGGAGCGTATTCTGCCCATGGCCAGACACTATGTCCGCGTCGCGTCCACGCCGCAGGGGCGGGAGCTGCTGAAGGAACGCAAGGAAGACGAGGCCTTTCTCCAGTACCTGGATACCGCCATCAAAGGCTTCAACCAGGGATTCAAAAACTACCTGGCCAACGATGTTGTCGAACTGAAACGGCTGGGAACCGTTGTCACGCGTATGATGGATGTGGCGGAAATAGGGAAATAAAGGAATACAGATGAACAGCAAACAGATTGCAGGCGCCGTCATCGTGCTCATCGGCCTCGCGGTCGTGGCGGCCATGCATTTTCTCAATATCGGCGGCAAATCCGGCCCCGAACCGGTCAAGGTAAAAATATACTACGGGTCTGAGAAAAAAGGCTTTTTGCATGATGAGGAAGTCCTCAAAATTCTAAGCAAGGATTTCGGCATCACCATAGACGGCGTCAAAATGGGCAGCCTGGAAATGGCGGAGGCCGACCATGCCGGAGTGGACGGATTGTGGCCCTCCAGCGAGCTGGCCGCAGTGCTGCTGCGCGAACACTACCCCAATAAAACGTTCAAAACCGCCAATCTGTTCAATACGCCCATTGTTTTTTACAGCTGGCCGGAAATCGTGGACGCACTTGAAAAACAGGGGCTGGTCGAAAAACGCGAAGGCGTATTCTACGTCATCGATTGCGCCCGGTTCTTCGAGATGATCGAAAAACAAAAGCCCTGGAACGAGCTGGGGCTGCAGCGCCAGCTTGGCCCGGTTTCCATTCATCCCACCGATCCGGACAAATCCAACTCGGGCTTTTTGCTCATGGGGCTGATGTCCGTCCTGTTCAACAACGGGCAGGTGCCTCTGGATACGGACGTGGCAACGATAGCCCCCAGATTGCGCGCAATTTTCCAGCGCCTGGGATACCTGGAAAACTCCACAGGCATCCTGTTCAACAAATACCTGCAACAGGGCCAGGGGAAATATCCGGTCATCTCCGCCTATGAAAGCCTGATCATCGAGTTCTTCCAGGCCAACCCCGATTATCGCGAAATGATCAAAAACGAGGTGCGCGTGCTGGTGCCCGAGCCCACGGTCTGGTCCGAGCATCCGTTCATTGCGTTGACGCCCAAAGGGGAACGCTTTCTCACCGCCGCGCAAAGCCCCAAACTCCAGGCCATTGCCTGGGAACGCTACGGCATGCGCTCCGCGATCCCCGGCATCAAAAACGATCCGGCCGTGCTCAAGGAAATCGGACTGCCGGAACGCATTCGCGTGGTCTCGCCTCTGCCCACGCCCAAAGTGATGCGCGAACTTCTCGATAGTTTGCACTAAGGAAACTTTTTTACAGAATAGAATTATTTAGATGCTAAACTTTTCATATGAATGCCGACTTCTCCGGCGCTATCAGCGGGATACAGGCCCGATCGTTTTCATAACAGTAAGTTGCTCTCGCAAGAATCAAGGAGCATTGCCATGACAGACCAATCCCCCCAGTCTTCCGAAGCACCTGAAACGGTGAGCCCGGAAAAGGCTCTGGCCGTTATCGCGGACAACTTGCCCCAGGAAAGCAGGGCTGCGGCCGAAACAGAAGCCGAAACCATCGCCGTACGGCTTATCGAAAGCCCGGACGATCGTTCGCTGCTGCGCGAAATCACCGCCCAGGACGACGCCTTCCAAAGCAAGGCCAACGAGCAGTTTTCTCTGCTGCGAACCAGCCTGGGCAGTCTGATGGGCCAGGTGAAGACGTCCGGAGCGTCCACATCCGTTCCCGACGACCTGAAACGACTGCGCGACATCATGGACGAGATCAACCCTTACTCGGCCATTGAAGAGATGCAAAAAGCCAAAAACGGCTGGGCCATTATGCGCTTTATCAAACGCGTGCCCGGCGTGGGACAAATTCTCTCGGACATCGCCCGTAAGTATGAGTCGGTGCAGAGTAATGTGGAGGCCATCATCATCTCCCTTGAGGGCGGCCGCGATAGACTGACCGAAAACTCCATTGAACTGGAAGAGCGCTACACCAACCTGAAGGAATTGCAACTGCAAGCCAAGATCCAGGGCTACAGGCTGCAGATGATTTTCGAGAAACTGAAAGAGGCAGGTGCCGCAGCGGACGCGGAGTTGCAGAGCCGCCTGGCGCGCATTCAGGCCAAGCTGATGCGGCGTATTCAGAATCTCGCTGTGACCAGCCAGATGTTCAGCCAGTTTTTTGTGACCATGAACACCACTCTCGACAACCATGAAAACCTCTCCGATGCCATTTCCTCCATGATCAGCCTGACCCGCCCTGTCTTGGAAAACGGACTGGCCTTGAAAATCGCACAGCAGGATGAAAAACAGATTGCCGCCGCACTGGAAGCCACCCAGGACTATCTGGGCAGTTTGATGGTGCATATTGCCGAGGACGCCAGGGACAACGCCGCCTATGTAACCGAGGTGGCCAACAAACCGCTGGCTGATTTTCAGGACCTGGTGAAGTCTTACACGATTCTGAAGGAATCCCTGCAGATCACTCAGGAGAAAGAGGCAACCATGGTTGCCGTGGCGGAGAAAAACGTATCGGAATTGAGGCGTATGACTGAAGAACTGGAAAAGGCCGCCAAAAATCAGGAAGCCGCACGGGCTGCCGGAGAAATCTGACACAGAGATGAAAACGCTTTCAGCGGAAGCAAAAAGCCCTGGTCTGTTCAGGGCTTTTTCTCTGTTTTCCAGTATGTTTCAGGAAATTACTCTTGTCAGCTTGCCGCACCGCTTTCAGAGAGTCATGCAAGTCCCATGTCTGCCTGGCTCGGATATTGCTTAATTAAACTAGACCGCTGGCATTTGCGTGGATAATTTTAGGATTCATGCAGTTAGGCAAGGTTAACATGTAAACAAAACGAACATGCAAATTGCCCGAAAATTGAACAGTTTGCCCTGCCACTGCCCATTCACCAACAAAAGGAATATTTGCTGTTGATTTGTATAATTATTTTTAGCATAAAAAATTGATTTACAACTACACAAAACAGCACATACTATAGCTTCAGCCAATGCAGTTAGCTCTACACGGATATAGGACAGATAAGTAGTCATGACGCCGCATCCAACAATACAACTCTTGCGCAGCCAGATTAACGATTTCAGACTGCAAATAAGCGATCTTCTCGAACGCGAAGCACAACTGAGAAAGCATGTGTTGCCCCTGCTCAGGGCTCAATATGAAAAAGAAATCGGCATCCATGAATTCAAGCTTCTGAAAATACGGATCGAAGTGCTTGAATTGAAATTCCGCATTGAATATCTGGTGACCATTCTGAGCAACGGGAACGATCTCCTGCCAGACCACCTGGAACTGCTTGATCTGGAGATCCAGGGAATTCGGGAGCACTGGCAGCTGGAAATCAAAAACAAAAAACGGCTGCTTCATGCAAGCTTTTCTTTTCTTAAGGCAATGACCGTGCTGACTCAGGATCAAAGCGACCGGCTCAAACAGCTCTATCAAAAACTCTGCCTTTTGCTGCATCCGGACCTGAACGGAAAATCAGAGGCATTCATGCTATTCTGGGAGTGCGTACAGGAAGCTTACTCGCACGGTGAGATAGACCGGATGGACGCGCTGCTCATGGCGGTTCAAAGCCACGGAACGTCGCACCAACCGGAGAACAGTGCTGAGATTTCAGAACTGGAACACGAACGCGACAGACTGGAATCCCTTGTTCTTTCCCACCTGCAACGGCTGCGGGAGATTGGCCAGAATCCGCCTTTTTACATGGAAGAAGACCTGAAAAACCCTGTGTGGATCAAAATGAAGCAGGATGAACTCAAAGAGTCCACCCAGGCCATGATGGCACGACGCGACGAATTGCGCTCCGTCTACCACGAAATTGTGGAAAACAACAGCCTCAAGCTGCATTGAGGCTGAAGCTGCTGCTCGGTAAGCATGACAATGGTCGTACGACAGGCAGAACAAAGCAACTTCGCGGAGCTTGCCGAACTATGGGAAGCTTCCGTCAGGGCAACGCACCATTTCTTGTGCGAGGATGATATTCTTTTCTTCAAGCCGTTGATTCTTAATGAATATCTTGCCGCTGTCGATCTCTATTACGCTCAAGACCCATCCGGTGAAATACAAGGATTTTTGGGCGTATCCTCAGACAAAATTGAAATGCTTTTTGTCGCGCCCCACCATTTTGGCCGGGGTGTGGGGAAAAGTTTGCTGCTTTTTGCCGTCAACCAGCTGGGAGCAGACGCAGTGGACGTCAACGAAGAAAATCCAGAGGCCCTTGGTTTTTACCAGCATCTGGGTTTCAAAGTCATCAGCCGCTCTCCCGTCGACAGCATGGGGAAACCCTTCCCCATTCTGCATTTGCATCTCGCCAGAGCCCAAGACTCCTCCTGACAGAGGTCTCTCATCTAGTATCTTGCGACGGACGGAAAGATGCCGCTTACCAGGGCATTATTGATTACTCCGTTTCCTGCTGCCTTTAACCTCTATTGACAGCTAGGCGCCTCGGTACCGGGCAATACGGGCAATGAAAACGAAAAACGGCTACCCTGGCCGGGGATGGATTCCACCCAGATGGTACCGCCGTAATGCTGGATGATTTCACGACAGATGGCGAGGCCCAGGCCGGTGCCTTTATCTTTGATGTCCGTGGTATCGCCCATGCGCGATTTATGAAATTTTTCAAAGATGCGCTCCTGCTCGTCCGGCTGAATGCCTATGCCGGTGTCGGAAACACTCACGGTCAAAAATTCGGGACTGGTCTGGGCGGAAACGACCACCGCCCCCTCCACGGTGAATTTGCAGGCATTGTCCAGCAAATTGATGAGCACCTGCTGCAGCTTGTCCGGATCCGCATGCACCACCGGAAGACTCTCCGGCAAAGAAACGCGCAACAGCACCTTTTCTTTGACCTCGAAGGCCCCGAAAACGGCGCTGACAGCCTGGTTGATGATGCGGGATGGATTGAGAGGAACATCGGCCCAGGTGGCGTTGCCGGATTCGATGCGGTTGATGTCCAGAAAATCGCTGATCAGCCGGGTGAGCCGCTCTCCTTCGCTTTCAATGATTTCCAGATTTTTTCTGATGCGTTCGCCTTTTTCATACAGCAGAGGCTGGCTGGCGAAAGGGAAAAAATGGCGGAAAAAATCTTTGCTCGTGAGTTTGGCGAACCCGCGAATAGAGGTTAACGGGGTTCGGAGTTCGTGCGAAATGGAGGAAACCAGCGCGGATTTTATCTGATCCAATTCCGTCAGCCGTATGTTTGCGGCTTCCAACTGGGCGGCTTTTTCCTGCAGTTCGGCGGTCCGGGCTTCCACCTTGCTTTCCAGTTTCTCGTTCAGCCGGGTCAGTTCCTCTTCGTTGGCCTTGCGCTCTATGGCAAGAGCCACCTGCTCGGAAACCGCCTCCATGAAAGCCACGTCGGCTTTGGTGTAATGATGCGGATTGGTGTAGTGTTGCACTGCCATCGCACCAATAATCCGTCCTTTGAGCAGGAGCGGAACACCCAGCCACACGGCAGGAGGGGTTCCCACCACGCCGATCTCATCCAGCACCCTCTGCCAGACCGGATCATCCTTGGAAAAAAACAACGGCTTGCCCGTGCGGATTACATGAATGGTCAGCCCTCGCGTCTCCCTGTTTCTGATTGCCCTGATGTCGTAACAGGCGTCGTGCTCATCCTTGAAATAAGGAAAAACCAGACGGTCCTCTTCTTCATCAACAAGACTGATGAAAAAATTGGACGCGTCGATATATTGTCCGAGGATGCTGTGTATGTCTTGATAGAGATGCTGCAGGTCGCGTGTGGCGTTGATGGCCTTGGATATGGCGTATAGCGCGTTGGTGGTCCGCTCGTTCAGTTTACGTTCGGTGATGTCGCTATACGTTCCTGCAAGCCGGAAAACCTGGCCGTAATCATCCCGAATAATTGTGCCCCGGCTCATAATCCAACGATGGGTTCCGTCCTTGTGCAGCATACGGTATTCAACTTCAAAGCCGCAGGATTCGCCTTTGATGCAGTCTTGCGCAATGGAGACGGCGAGTTCATGATCTTCAGGATGGACGTATCTTCTCCATGATTCAGCGGTGCCCTGAAACTCGTGCTCTTCATAGCCCAGGATTTTTTGATAATGGGGGGAAAAGTACATGGAGCCCGTTGTCAGGTCGTAATCCCAGATGCCGGCGTTGGCCCCCTGGGCGACCAGTTCGTACCGTTCGCTGCTTTTGCGGCGTCTCTCTTCATCAAGAACGCGTGCGGAAATATCCGTGAGCGTGCAGATCCTGAGATCGGTATCAGGAATCATCTCCAGAACAAGATGTACGTTTTTGCAGTTGCCTCCCTGCGTCTGAAAGATAAATTCATATTCTCCGGGCGCGTAGCAAAAATCTTCCCGCCGCATGGAGTGATAGATCTCCACCCGCCGCCGGTCTGCGGGAGCGACAAACTCGAACCAGCGCAGCTTGTTTTCCACTTCTCCTCGGGGAATTCCGCAAAAGCTTTCGAACCGGGCGTTGCAATGCCGGATGATCGCGTCTTCGCCAAAGACGGCAACGGGAGTCCCCATTGTCTCGAGCACCGTCTTGAAAAAGGTGTCGCTCTGCTTCTGCGTGGTTCCTGCATTTATGAATCCGGTGATATCGTTGGAAACAATACTGACGCCTGTCAGTTTGCCATCCTTAAAGATGCGCCTGGAATTGGTTCTGACGGGGAAACTTGTCCCATCACTGCGCAAGGCCCGGTACTCCTGACCGAACAAGCCCTTGCCCTCGAGGAGAAGACGGTAATTGATCATCAGCCGCCGCAAGTCTTCCGGATGCACAAGCTGTTGCAGATAAAGACCGGCGTCAACATCCCCCTGCGCATAGCCCAGATACTCGAGCGCATTGGCAGTCGCGCGCACAACTTTCCCCTCTGTGTCACACTCGAGCTCCAGCTGCGGCTGCAACATCAGCCACTGCACAGGATGCGCAACAGCATCTTTTGTAGAAAAAGACTTATTTTCTGCTGCGACAAGCCGGGCGCGAAGGGATTCAATATCCTTAAGCAACTCGCTTTTGCTTTTCATTTCATCACGCATTGAAACTCCAAAAAACAGGCCGTAGCTATCCCCGAACACAAAGCTGCCCCCAAAAAACACCCTTGCGTCTTACAAGCTATACAAATCTCAGTCCAATCGGGTTTACTATTGCTTAATTTTTCTTAAAATCAATTATAAAGCAAGTTATTTTTTTCACCAGCATAACAGCAACATGCAACACAAAGAGACTTAAGGCGTCCTTTGTTATCCATTATGCCCAAAATTACATGACTGAATTTGTTCAACAAAAAACTGAGAAAAAGCGATCACTGTACCGGGCTCAGGACAAATAACTGGCCCTGCATTGGAGGGGATTATTTACCTCTGCTTTGAATGGCAACACCATGACATATAAGGAGTATCTGGGAAGTGAATCAAATGCGAACGGTTAAAGCGAACTCTTTCAAACTCAATTGACGGAAAAAGGCATGCAGGAATCGTCTTTCCCCGGCGCTGCAACTTGGAAAAAACGCATTACCAGAATTCCGAATCTGCTGCAGCATACCCGGTCACGGGGGGACGGCCCCGTGACCGGATTTTTAAACAATTTATCCCAAAGTCATTACGGTATACTGTCCGGCGTCCAGGTTGCAGCCTACGGCGTTTTCCGTCGCGCCGTTGCCGTTCTGCCCGGTGGTGCTGGTCAACCGTTGCGCCAAAGAGCCTTCGAAGAAGGTGGTCGTGCAGCCGACGATGTAGGATGTCTGCCCGCAAATCATACCCGACGCGGTTCCCAGAAGGGTTCCGGCCTCGTCCCCGGAACTCAGCGTGCCCGAGGACATGGAATTGACGGCTGCACAGCACTCGATAAAAATCGAGGTACAGCTCGGAAAATTCGTGGCCGTCATATTGGTGTTGGGGTAAGTTACGGGCGTGGCCGCCACGCCCACGTACGTGGTACAGGTGTCCGGGAAAGCATAGTCATTACCCAGTCCGCAGTTTAACGCATACATAGCTTGCTCCTTTATCAGCCCAGATGGACCTGCTCGCCGTCTATTTTTACCAGTTCTTCCGCAATATGGTTGGCGTTCTTGGCGTGCATCGTGAGGTTTTCTTCCACCAGATACCGGGTGCTGCCGGTCTGCACCTCTTCATGCTCTTCCACATAGCGTTGCGACTCGCGGAGGCGCTGCGTGAGTCGGCCGAAGATCTGATCCGCGCTTTCGACCACGGCAAGCAGTTTTCTCGCCTGCCATTGAATCACCTTACCCACAAAAGAAAGGTTGGAAACGGTCGCCTCGCCGCTTTCAGCATAGACTTCGAGACGTTCCCCCACGCATTGCACGGTTTTTTCCGCGGTGAGGTTCAGATTTCCCTCCCGTACGCGCAACGTGACGTCTCCGGTGAAGTCCAGCTCAGTCTGTCCCTGCCGAGTATCGCGGCTGAGAACTGAAAGAATGAAGGCCGTGCCCTGGGCATCCAACGAAAGCAGCACCACGTCTCCGGCACGCGGGGCTACCACACAACCGACAGCCTGTTCGCATGCCAGTTCCCCATCCTGCGTTCCGACGATGAAACCATCGCGCTGCGTACGCAGTACGGTGCCGTATTCCATCCAGGGCTGAAGCGCCTGTTTTGTTATGGCCGTATTCAGAGACATGTCCGATTCTCCTTTCTTGTTCCAGGGCAGATCCGTTGGAAAAGCCTGCCCGGTCTCTCGCAAAACTGGTCGCTGCGGCGCATCTGCAAAGTTTTTTTTAAGCCGCCGGAACCGCTCCTTGTCAATTATACTATGCCTTAAACACCAGCCGGCGGTTGCCAGCTTTCGGCTTCCGCGAGGTCTTCGTCCTTTTCCCGCAGCAGTATTCTGTCGGCGTGGTCGTATCTGGTCTTGTCCTGGATGGCGCAATGCATATTGGCCATTTTCATGTTCGCCCTGGTAAAGTCCGCCTGGGTCAGGTCCGTATGTTCAAATCCCGCGTAGGAACTGTTAGTGTCCACAAAATTCGTTCGCTGGCAGACGGCCTCGTTGAAACGGCATTGGAAGAGATTGGCCCCCTGCAGGTCCGCGTCCTGAAGCTGGCAACCGATGAACAAAGACAGACTGACATCGGCCTCACGGAAATCGGCTTCTTGCAATGCGGATTTGAAAAAATTGCAATTGGTGCCTTTGGCCCGCAGAAAACAGGCTTTTTTCAGGCTGGTCTCGCGAAAGTTGGAATAACAAATGTCCGCTTTTTCAAAATTCACTTCGTCCATAGTGGACTTCATGCAATTAACCACCTGAAACGTCGCTCCCGAAAAATCCTGCCCGGTCAGCGTGCAGCCGTCCAGAAGCACTTTATGGAACTTTGTCTGCTTGAAATTTACGGTCGAAAGATCGGCATTGGACAGGGTGACGCGCTCGAGCTGCGCTCCGCAAAAGTCCGTCTGCTCCAACACCGCGCCGCGAAAAACGCTTTTAAAAAGGATTGCGTCTTTAAACAGCGCGCCATTGAATTCGCTTCCATTGAACAGCGAACGGTCCAGATGCGCGCCGCTGAAATCCGCGCCAGTGCAAGTCGCATCCATGATATGCGACCAGATGATATGGGCGTTGCGAAAATTCGCGCCGCTTAAGTTCATGCCGCTGAGGTTGACTTTATGCAGTTCGGTATTTTCAAAATCAGCTTCCGTAAAATCGCAGTTTTTCAGATGCGCATTGCCGAAAACAACACCGTTCAGGCGCGCCCGGGCAAAGGAAACATCTTCAAATCTGGCGCCGGTAAAATTCATGCCGGAAAGATCCAACCCCTCAAGGCTGGCACCGGTAACGGGCTTGAACGCAGCTATGTATTGCATCAGTTCTTCACGAGTCATGGCAACAACTCCGTACGCCCTTCAAGCAGCGAGCGTTTGAGGTTGCAGAGTTCGAGTCTGGTTTTCCCGAAAACAGCCTTGTAAAAATTCACCGCGTACAGGTTGGACCCCGTCAAATCCGTATTCACCAGGCGGGCTTTGCGCAACGAGCCGTGCATCAGGTTGATGCCGCGCAGGTTGGCGGCTTCCAGGTTGCTGTTGTTGAAGCGGCATTTTTTAGCCGAGCTTTTGCGAAAATTCGTCCGCGTCAGGTCACAGGCTTCAATTTGCGAACCGTCCAACACAATGCCTTCCAGTTTGGCGCCGGAGAGATCGGAATCGCGAAAGCAGATTTCCCTGAGCAAGGCATTGCTGAAATCCGCCCCGGAAAAGCAGCTGTTCCTTCCGATGCGCCCGTGGCTGAAATCCGCGTTGCGAAAGCTGACTTCTTCCCCGGCGCAGGTCATAAATTGCGCGCTCTCCAGTTTGGCTTCAAAAAAATCGGCCCGGTCAAGGCAACAATCCCGCAACAACGATTTTTTAAAGATGCTTCCTTTCCATAGCGTATCCTGTGCGTCGGCATTGAGAAAAAGTGCAAGTTGCAGCGTTGCGCCGGAAAAGACGCAGCCTTCCAATACGCTTCTTTCAAAAATGGCCTGCATCAGGTTCGCATCGGAAAAGTCGGCTTGTTTGAGGTTGGCGTCGCTGAACAAAGGCTGCTCGCAATCCGCGCCGCTGAGGTCGGCTTTTTCCATCTCCGCCTTGTTGAACAGCGTACGGTGCAGCCTTGCCTCTTTGAGCGAGGCGTTTTTGAAACATGCCTCCTGGGCCATGCTTTTCGTAAGATCGGCTTTGTCCAGAATCGCATGCGAGAAATCCGCTTTGCGCAGGTTGGCAGAGCTAAGATCCGCGCCGCAGAAGTCCAGACGGCTCAGGTCCAGCTCGCTCAGATTGCAACCGGCAAAGGAGCGTCCGTTTTTGAGGTAATCCTCCACCTCCGGACGGGTAAGGCGGCGCAATTTGGAAGCATCAAACCCGTTCTCCGCGAATCTGGCCGCAATATCCGGCGGCAGTTCGCCGGCTTTGAGCCTGGCGTGGGTTTCCTTTGCCGCGGCCACTCTGGCTTTGGCGTCGTTGACCTTGTCTTCCATCTGCAGATTTTTCTGAAGAAAAGCATCAAGCTTGTCGAATTTCGCCGCACTTTCCGGAGTGAGCAGTCCCTGTTTTTGCAGCGTGTTTTTTTGCGATTTCACCGTGTCGATCAACTCTTCAACAACAGTATTGAGGCCTTTTTTCTGTATTTCTGGAGCGTTATTGAGTATTTTGTCCAGGTCAACCTTTGATCCGGAAAGTATCTGGCGTGCCTGGTCCAGCACCATCTTTTTCCCCTCTTCCGGCGACAGGACCTTGCTCTGCAATTTTTCCCGGACTTCCTGAATAGTGGCGGGGATGACCGTTTTCAGATCCAGTTGCGGCAACGGAGGAACAAGGCCGCCTTTGTCTTTTTTGGGAGAGCCGTCTACGGGAATTCCCTGCAGCAAGGCGTGCTTTTTCCGCAGGTCGGGCGGCAGCGCGTCCATGATGAGTGCATCGACTTCTTCTCCGAGCAAGTGGGCTTCCAGCACGTTCCTGCCCTGAGACAGAAGCAGCGGCTGAATCTGCGGATATTTCCCTTTCCAGTGCTCGATTTCCTTTGCCGTTGTGCCTGCCGAAAGCACCAACAGCACCACCGGGGCCTTGTCCAGGGCTTCCAGAGCCTCATCACCGGGTTTGTCTCTGGGGGCGAACAACGAGAGCACGTGACAGAAATGCCCCAATTCCTGTTCCAGCAGCAGGGCCTGCAGCATGTCCGTGGTCACCAGCATGGGGCCGCCTGGCTGAGCCGCCCGGAGAAAACGAGAGCTTAATTTGGAACCCGGCACCAGGCGTCCGAGGCCTGGCGCAAGCTCTTCCGCCGTGGCGCCCGGACGAATGGCCAGCAATTCGATTTCGCGCTTTTTGAAGTAGGGAATGACAAGTCCGGCCCCCAACGGAAACATATACGCGCCCTTGCCACGGCCCGCGCCCCATTCCTTATACTGCACGCGTCTGGGCTCGGGGTTGAATCCCAGCCAGCCGCGCCGGATGGTGCGTCTGTCGTACCCCAGCCGCTGGAGTTCCCGCAGCACGGGCTCGTTGTGTTCCAGGTTGCGCCTGCATTCCACCAAAAAAGAAAAGGCCTGGGCCTGCCAGAGGGATTCCGGCTGTTTGGGACCAAGTGCGGAAAAAGCGTCCTTGAGCTTGTCCTTCATATCAGGCGGAAGATTTGCATTGTCCTCGACACCCTGACGGGCGAAATCCATGTATTTTTCTTTGGCCGCCGTGAGGTCGGCCAGTTTGTTCTTGGCCCCCGCCAGTTTGGCCGTGACTTTTTCATCCAATTTTTCAAGCGAAGCCCGCTTGTTCGCGAACGTTTTCATATTGAAGGGAAGCGCGCCGTGTTTCTGCTGCATGGCCAGGGCGGTCTTTTCAACCCTGTTGATGGTCTCAAGCCCCTCTGCGATCATTTTTTTCTGCCTCTGGCCCATGTTGTCCAGATCCAGAGGCATGACCGGGACGTTGCCCAGCGCCTTTTCACGCAGGTATTCCACCTGCTTGGGGGTATTCAGAGCGAATTTCAGGGTCTTGGAAAGTTTCTTTTTGGCCTCCAGCAGCGGCGCAGGATCAATGGTCACGGTCCGGTCGGAATATTTGGCGAGCTTTTCCCGGCTCTCTTCCAGGGATGCGGGAGCGGACGCCAGATCTTCCCGGAAGACAAAAATATTCTGAATATCCTGGTATTCGTCGTCGAGCACCTCGGAGGATCCGCGAAAGATCAGCACGCCGCGCAAAATTTCCGGGAACAGCCACAGGGTCTCGGCTTGCAGGGTCACTTCGTGAAACACTATTTCGGGATCCGCTTCTTTGAGGCTGCTTTTACGCGTCAAGAAACAGCGGACACGGTGCGGAGGCAGGGAAGACGTGATCTGGGGGAAGTCCGGGTGCATGCCTTCGATGTAGATGGGGTCCTGCGGTTGAAAAAAACCCTCCAGGCGCTGGTCTTTGGAAGCCATGTTGAAATATTCGTAATCGAAATCGTCCGGCAGGTCGGGCCAGCGTTCGAATTTCCAGCGGTCGTCGAAAGTCCCCGCATTGGGATTGCGCTGGGGCCAGATCGCCCCCAAAGCGTCAAAACAGGCCGGAGCCGGGCGGTCGTCCGTGGAGCCGATATACCTGTCTGGGAGTTCCAGGTTGGGGAGAGGAATACGCCATTTGCCCTCCCGATCAATCACCTGGTCAATCCCCTTGCCCAACGGGTTCGGCTTGAACTCCCTGCCTCCGAAGGCGTTGTTCCAGGTCAGGCTTATTGTCCGGAAGGGTTCGGCACGGGAGATACGGCCGCTTTTCCAGTAGCGATCGCCGTGCACATGGATGGTTTTGCTGACCTGTCCGGCCCGGACGCTGACACTGACCGCTTCCATGGCTGGTTTACCACGCGGCACGTGGCATTTCCCTGCCAGGAGAAACTCCCCCCGCAGCTTGGGCATGCCCATGTCCAAAAAACCTGGTTTGGGGATCTGTTTGCCGACCTCACGCCAGAGTTCCTGGTCCGTACCCAGGGAGTCCGGAGCCGTGAGGTCGAAATACAACATGGGACTGCAGGCCAGATACTGCTTTGCCTTTACCCCAAAGGGACGGATGAACAGGCCGATGTCCGTGTCTTTATATATTTTCATGGCTGTGGCTATCAGGTCCGCAGGGTTGCAGTTCTAAAATCAGTCGGCGACGCATCCGCATTTTTCTTTCACAGAAAACGGGCTTCCTTTGCATCAAATACTCACGATAGTGTATAACGCGTCGTAATTGACACCGGAATCCGTCTTATTGGTATTAGATTCCGTTTTGTTCGTATTTATTTCCGTATTGTTTGTGCTCGTCGTTGTCTTTATATTCGTAATATTGATCTCATTCTCGATAAGCTTATTTAAGTCATTCATTATAGAATTATGCATGTTAATAACTTCATCTGAATTATCAATGACTATTTCTTCTCTTTCATTGACTTCAGTTTTTATTGCATTGACTTCTTCTTTTGTAGCGTTAATCTTTGCAAGAACAGCGTTTATCTCAGAAACTTCTGTCTGCAATTTTGTCACAGCCCCTTCCACATTCATTTTTTCTACGCCTATATTTGTCTTGGCTCCAAAAAACCGTAGAAAATCCCCAGTGGCTTTATTCACTTCAGCTGTGAAATCATAGTAAAGTAATGCTGCTTTACAACCGGCGCCCAAGGAAATATTGGCATCAATCGACGCACTCACGTTTAGATTTGCTGCCAACTTGAACGACGCAGATAATCCGGCAAAAACGCTCAAACTGCTTCCAACTGTGATGGTCGTAGAATTACAGCCGATTTTAATCTTGTAATCGCCGTCCACTTCTCCTGTGTAGGAACCTTCAGTGTACCAGCGGCAGCCCTTGGAGTGTTCCTCCCAGTCCCCGAATTCGAAGTCAATACCCTCACCGTCCGCAGAAGCGGGAGGGTCGTTGGGGGCGCCGAAACGCATCCAGGTGTTGGCCTGGGGGGACTGCAGCACGATATTCTGGGCGCCGTCCTGGTCCTGCATATGAATTTTGTTCTGTCCGCTGGAAGTGATGACGCACTTGGTCTGGTTGCCGTTGGTCACGGCGCTGGGGGTGTTGGGATTGGGAACGGCTGCGGCGATGACGGGCCGGTCCGGATTGCCGTCGATGCAGATGATCAGTACCTCCGTACCTTTGTGCAGAGGCATATGCATGCCGTGGTTGGAACCCACGTAGGGTTGCGCCATACGCAGCCAGGCCGAGGACTTGCCGTCTTCGCGGCTGGAGCAGTCCATGGGGAGCACGACCTTGTAGCGCCCCTGATCGTCCACTTCGGCGTATTCGCCGTTGCCCTCGGCGTCGATGACGGCATTCATGCTGCCCGTGAATTTCGGCGGCTGTGTCTTGCGTTCGGGGTGAAACTGCACATTCGCCGGGATGGCGATGAAATTATTGACGTAGGAAATATTCAGCCCGTCTCCGGTGACATTCAGGCCCAGACCATCGACCAGGTACTCCGACTGGGCGCCTTGATGGTCCACTTTTATGGTGACGTATTCCTGATTGAAGCGTTCGCGGAAATGCTGGCTGAGTTCGAACTGGTACCCGGACCGCAGAAAAGGCACGTTGCTGTTGCCCCGGTATTCGCGCTCGCGGCTGCGCACCTCCTGTGCCCTGATTTCCGCCAGCCGTTTGCCCTCTGTCGGCGTCCTGTAGTGCTCGCCGTAACTGTACACTTCGCCGCGTCCCTCCGCATCAACTATGGCGGAAACCTCCATGTTCACATCGGGCGTACGGTAATTGTAGTCTTTGAGCTTGACGGTCCTGGGCATCGGATATTGTTTCAGCCTGAAATTTTTGATCACCTCTTCGCGATAGGTCCCGTCCAGCCCGGACTGCTCCGAGTATTTGAGCAGTTTCCCCTGGGGCATGCTGTCATGCGCCAGCTTCGTGTCGGTGATGATGCACTTTTCCCTGTCTGCGCTTTGCTCGAAATAGTAATAGATACCGTAGTGCTCCAGCCAGCGGGAGAAAAAATTGAAATAGGATTCGTTATACTGGCAGACGTATTCCCACTCGCGGTATTCGTTCTGCAGTCTGAATTCGAAATCCACGTTTTCGCAGAGTTCGTTTTGCTCAAGCACCTCTTTGAGAAAATCGGCCGGCTGCTTGTCCAGAAAAAACTGGTTCTGTTTTGTCAGGTGCAGCCGCCAGAGACGAGGAACCAGCTCCGCGCGGTAACAGTAATATTTTCCGATTTGCTGCAGTTCTGAAAACATGGCGGCCTGGCCGTGAAACGGAAGCTCCTCCTCCCCCCACTGAATGCTGAACGTGCACCTGTTGCGCAACACCTCGGCCGGATCGATTTCGTTTTGTTTGGATACGAGGTAGATATCGAATGCGTAGAGTTGGGAGATGCCTTCGCTGCCGTTGAACTTGATAACGCTGAAAGTATCCTTGTCCAATCCCTGAGACTCGAAACGGTACTTGGGAGTGAGTACGTTGCCGGCCATGATGTTTCCTTTCTCGCTCTATAATTTGCAAAGCGCGGTTTGAACTTACCTCATCTCTGGACCACGGACCGATACAGTAAAAGTGGAACATGCCTATCCGGTTTTCAGCCTTATGCCCTTCCCCCCAACCGCAGTTGTAAGAACAGAACAACGGAGACAGGCATCGATTTCGACTCTTTCATCAACTACGTCGGCAGACTTATCTCCATCCTGTCATAATTGACTTCTATTGTCCGTTATAGGATTTACAACATTAATTCAAGCCGTTCAGTATATTTAACCCATTGTCATAAGTATTGCGGACAAACGTCCTTTGTGTTTCACCAGGCACGACAATTTTTTAAAAAAGTGCTGCAATCGCACGTCCGCAGCCGTCAGAATGAACTGCCCATCGCGAATGCTTATTTTGAGCGCGGACATTTTCAATGAAGCTGGCAGAACCGCCGGGTTTAAGGTAAATAGAACAAGTTTCAGGCAGACTGAGGAGTATGCAAAAGCCACTGAGTATTCCTTTGCCCATTCTCAACTGATACAATTATGCCTTTGATTTTCAGAAAGCGGGCATTTTCTTGAAAACTGATTTTTTTCGGTTGCCCCTACAAGAGGGGCAGGCCGAGGCGAGCACTTCAAGACCCGGAGCTTTACAGATGCGCGAAACCTGGCTGATCAGACACGCCCAGTCCACCTCCAACGCGGGGCAACCCACCGAATCCCCAACTGCCACTCCCCTGTCCGACCTGGGACACGAGCAGGCCGCATTGCTGGCAAAATCCATACATCAGAGGCCCGACCTCGTCGTCACCTCGCCCTACATGCGTACGCTTCAGACCGCCCAACCGCTTCTGGACCGCTATCCGGACTGCACCCACGAGGAATGGCCCGTACAGGAATTCACCTACCTCAATCCTGGCTCGTACCGTGGCACCACCGCCGCCGTACGCAGGCCTGCCGTCAATGCTTACTGGGAAACGCTCGATCCCCGGAGCGAAAACGGTCCGGGCGCGGAGTCCTTTATGATGTTTATGGATCGGGTCCGCGTCTTCATTGAACGCGCCCAGGCACACGAAGGACTCAGCCTCGCATATTCGCACGGACAATTTATCAGGGGATGCGTCTGGCAGTTGTTCGTCAACCAAAGCAACGGCGACCTTGAGGCGGACGAAACCATGCTCCGCTTCCGCAATTGGCGCTCCGCGTTTCGGATTGGCAATACCGCTGTTATCAAAATTCGCTGGGAAAAAGAGGGCCCGTTTTTTACGGGAATGAGCCTGGCGCACCTGGCAGCCGAAAAGGCTTCTTTCTAGAGGGAAATGTACGGCAGTGACTTGGCGGGACTTACACCCCACAAAAGAAAAACGGGTTACGCTGTTTCCAGCATAACCCGTGAATTTTCTGGTGGGCCATCAAGGACTCGAACCTTGAACCAATGGATTAAGAGTCCACTTTTTAATATTCATTATCCTACACATATCATCATAAACACCTTGACTTAATTGGATATCGTCAATATCATTTTCATAGATTTTCACATGATTTCACGTCCCATTTGGGGTCAACTGGTGGAATTCTGGTGGAATGATTTTGGAGAAATTGATGGGATTCAAATGGTATCCGACAAAATTCCAAGGTCTCAGATACAGAGAACATCTCACTAGAAAGAACGGCGCTGTAAAAAAAGACGTATGTTATCAGATACGTTTTACGTTAGATTCGAAGCGTTTTGAAGAAACTCTTGGCTGGGCTACTGAGGGCTGGACTCTCGAAAAGGCCGCTCTGAAATTGGGAGAACTAAAGGAAGCTCAACGCACCGGGGAAGGTGAACGAACTCTTTCAGAAAAGCGACAGAAGGCGGAAGAAGCCCGCCAGCAAGAAGAACAGGAGAGGGAACGCCTTGCCCTTGAGAAATACACTTTCGGTGAACTCATGGACGAATACCTTGACTGGGCCAAGTCAAACAAACGCCACTGGAAGGATGATTTAAGCCGCTATAACAAGCATCTCAAGAAACCTCTTGCCCACATTCCCCTGAAAGATATCTCCCCTTTTCTACTGGAGAAGGTCAAAAAAAAGATCATGGACAAAGGCTTGTCCGCAGCCATGACCAAGCATTGTCTGGTTATCGTACGCCAAGCGTTTAACAAGGCCGTATATTGGGGCAAATGGACCGGAGAAAATCCTGTCAAAGGTGTCAAACTTCCCAAGTTGAACAACAGGAAAGAACGCGTCCTGACGATTGAGGAAGAGAAATTGCTGCTGAATGCGATCAAGCCTAAAAGTCTGCCGACATGGGCCATGGCGATGACCTCTCTGAATGCGGGACTACGCTTTGAAGAAATCACAAAGTTACGGTGGCAAACGGTGGATCTTGAATCCGGACAAATGCACGTTGATGGTAAAGACGGCCGCCCGCGTACTGTTCCCATCAATAAAACGCTGAAAGCGGTCTTCGAAAAAATCAGGCCAGACAATCCGCACCCTACCGCCCTACTCTTTCCCGATAAGAAAGGAGGCGTGAGGCGCTTTCTCAGTGCCACGTACGCAAAAGCAGTCAAGGCTCTCGCATTCAATGACGATGTCGAGGACAATCGCTATCGGGTGAACTTTCACACTTTGCGTCATACGTGGGCAACCCGTCTTGGCAATGCAGGTGTTTCCCTCAATGTACTCCGTGATATGGGCGGCTGGGCAGACTTCCAGATGGTCAGCAGGTACACCAAAAGCGACCGGGATCTTGCAGCAAAGGCAGTGCAGGAATTAGACAAGCTCCATCTGGACAATGCGCAAAAGGGAAAAGTCCTTCAGTTAAAAACCAGCAACTAATTTTCATAGCTCTCATTGACTATGTACATATTCATGTATACATTTGAGGTTGAAAATGGCATTCATTTGGGATGAGGACAAGCGCTTAAAGAATCTTGCCAAACATGGCCTGGATTTTATCGACGCTGAGCACGTCTTTGAAAATCCGTACCTGGAAAAACTCGATACCCGCCATAACTATGGCGAAGACAGATGGGTAACACTCGGCATGATCGCCCCGAATATCGTTGTCCTCATCTACACCGAACGCGGGGAGGATACCCGTATCATTTCTCTGCGCAAGGCAACCTCTCAGGAGCGACGTATTTATGAAAAAGCAATCGCAAACCGACAATAAGCGCCTTGAACGCATGTCCGATGAAGAGGCACTCCGAAACGCGGAAAACGATCCTGATTCCCCGCCCACGGATGAAACCTTTTGGGCAGACGCGGAAGTGGTCACTCCCAAGAAAAAAATCCCCGTACACATCCGCCTGAACCCCGACGTTGTGGAATTTTTCAAAAAGCAGGGGCCGGGATACCAATCCCGTATCAATCAGGTTCTGGAAAGCTACGTGGAACACCAACAGGGCAAAGCGGTCAGGTGAATCCAACATAAACGAAACGAACGTTCCCGCGTCCGAAGTGCTCAAGGACTCGACTCCCGGCACCATCTTACGAGGCGCTCGTGGCCTGCGTGAAATGACACAGAAGGAACTGGCGGATAAAATCGGCGTAAAGATTTCTCATCTCTCAGGCATGGAACGCGGCGTACGCTCCATCGGAAAGGCCATGGCGGAACGCTTGGAAAATGCCCTCAATATGAATTACAAAATGTTTCAGTGAGTTTGAGATAGGCCAAAGATCCCAAAATCAGCTTGATAGCGGCTCAAAATTCTAGCTTAGCATGAGGAAAAACCTTCCACCTGAATAACAACAGGGGACGCAATGTCTGATCTTGATCAAATAATAGCTCACATAACTTGCCTCTATAAGGACGGAGGCAAAAGCCACGCTTCCATTTTTGAAACCATCTCTAAAGCTGGAATCAATTTCAAAATTCACAATGCTATTGATGAAATTCAATACCGGGATGGTAGCAGAGAAATCAAAAACCTTGGCGATATTTTGGATGAACTGGAAGAGCGCGGGGGCGATATCTCCGTTTTCCGCGAACTAACAAAGAAAAAGGGGGTAAAAATAAAAGAACGTGCATTGAAAGCGTTGTGTGATCTGCTGAAGCAGCAAACAAAGCCATGCGTTCTGACGCCTGAAAATTTAGCGAAAATTGCAGACCTGCTTGATCGAGACAAGCCATTGCGTCCGGTGGGGCCGCCGCCTGCATCCCCAAAAACAAACGCCACAATCATGTATCTCTATTCCCGGAAAGTTGCGGAACTCAAAAAACAAAAAATAAAAAATGCAAAGACCAGGGCCAGTGACTATATCCTCGATTTATTTCACATTTCAGAAGATCGTTTAACGGACATAAAAAAGGAATATAAGGAGGACATAAAAAAATATATAAATTATTTTTTAATGACTTTATAACATCAACACATTGAAATAAAAGAATATCCTCCTGAAACAAACAAAATTCCCCGCCTAATTCAAATAATTAGAACCCTATTTTACTCCTACCCCCTTCGATACCTTCACCCGAAATAATTTAATTTCAGAGGTGAGCATATGAAAACACATTCGCATTGGCCAAATTTTATTCGAGAACTTGTTCAAAAGTGGCCCTCAACTATTGTTGCGCGGGATGAAGTCGGCCGGTTTAGTGGTGGCCTGCTCAATCCACGTACCCTGGCGAATCTCGACAGCCTTGGCACTGGTCCTGCGGTACGCATCACATTAGGTTCGCGCAAAGTGGCGTACCCTGTTGTGGATCTCTGCAATTTTTTAGCAGAAAAACTTAACGTGGTGCAGCGGGGGAAACATGACGACAAGTAATGTGGTTGCTCCCGAGGTGCAGGACTACATCGTGCCCATGCTGGCGGACGGTGCGAGTATCTACGACGTGCAGGACAGCATGGATGCATGGTGCAAAACCCATAACGAACCTGTATTCGAAGCTACGGAAAAAATGCGAATCATTGAACTCGCTCTGAATACCGCCGCCCGCCACATAGCCCGAACGTTGCCGCAAAATGTGGAATCATCACAAGAACCGCAGGGACTACGCGTCATAAATGTGGCGGATTTCCTGACCATGAAATTCCCTAAACGTGGGTTTGTGCTGGAACCAGTCATTCCGACGCAAGGCCTTGCAATGATATATGCCCCTCGTGGCATAGGGAAAACCTGGGCTGCTCTTTCCATGGCCTGGGCAGTGGCTACGGGCGGTACGGCTCTGGGGCGATGGCAAGCCCCGGAAGCCCGGCGCGTATTCTATCTGGATGGCGAAATGCCAGCGGGAGATCTTCAAGAACGACTGGCCTCTGTTATAGCCGGAAGCGATAAAGAATCTCCTGATTCAAATTTTATGCGCATTGTGAATGGGGATCTGCAAATGACATCCATGCTGAATCTCGCGACTCCGGAAGGACAAGACGCATTGGAGCCTTTTTTAAAAGATGTAGATCTTGTTGTGGTGGATAACCTCGCGACTCTGGCCCGACGCGGAAGGGAAAATGAAACTGAAAGCTGGCTGCCAATGCAATCCTGGTTGCTAGATCTGCGTCGTCGCGGCAAAAGTGTTTTACTCGTCCACCATGCGGGCAAAGGAGGACAACAGCGCGGAACAAGCGCCCGAGAAGATGTTTTGGATACTGTCATAGCTTTGCGTACCCCTTCTGACTACCAAAAGAATCAGGGCGCTCGTTTTGAGGTTCATTTAGAAAAATCCCGTGGTGTCTGCGGAGATGCCGTACAACCTTTCGAGACGCTTTTAACGGGTAATCAAGGTGCAGTTTCGTGGACAACGCGTGATCTTGCGAACGCGGATCTGGAGCGGGTACGCGATTTACTTTCCGAGGGACTCTCGGTCCGGGACATCGCCGAAGAAACCGGCATTTCAAAATCCAAAGTTGCCAGATTGAAGAAAAGCATTCAGGAGGGAACGCGATGACACGTGAAAACGCTGTCCCATCTGTCCCAACCCCAGACCATGGGACAGTGGGACACACCGAAAATGTCTCAATCAAATTTCTGGCGTTACAAGTCCTGCAGAAAAAAGCCACCTCGCAAGCAAAGAAGGCCATTGAAATTCCGTCTGTAACACCCCAGCCGAGCAGCAACCAGGATGTTCCCGATGCCTGTCCCGGTGTCCCGGTCTATGAGGGCGGGACAGTTGGGACACCTTGCGGGGTGTCCGGCAACCGGGACTTATGGCAGCCAATTTGTCCGGCAGCGCATCCCCGTACCGGCGAAGATGGGACATTGGTACGACATGCAACCGGCCGCCTTGCCCTTGATGTGGGGCGCTGCCTGCTCACCCTGGAACAGACCTGGGCAATGGACAAAGCCGGGAGGTGGATACAATGACAATGAAGCCGACTGAAAAAACAGCAAAAATACAGAGCAAAGGACCGTTTAGCCCCGGCCAGTCCGGGAACCCTGCCGGGCGGCCCAAAGGAGCCAGAAACAAAAGCACCCTGGCCATTGAGGCTTTGCTTGACGGTGAAGCCGAAAAGCTGACCAGAAAAGTCGTTGAGCTTGCCCTTGCAGGAGATACCACGGCAATCAAACTTTGCCTTGACCGCATCTGTCCTCCACGGAAAGAGCGCCCGGTTATGACGGACCTGCCGGAAATACACAATGCGCAAGATGCCGTCCGTGTTGTCGGCAATATCATAGCCGCTGTGAGCAGAGGCGAGCTCTTACCCGGTGAAGGCCAAGCTCTGGCAAACATGGTCGAAGGCTACCGAAAAATCATTGAAACGGCGGACCTTGAGCATCGGATTGCAGCTTTGGAAGAATCCCATAAAAACGGAGCAAACAATGTCTAACATCCGGGCACTGCTGAAACGGCTGGAGGACCAGAGGCAGGAGCAAGGCAAGACCATTGTACTCCGAATCATTGACGATTCCACAGGTGAGACATTGCAAGAAATCGTCTTGGGCAATCCCAAATGAAAGCACTATCCCGCAGAATCAAAAAGCTCGAATCAGCATCAGCACAGCAATTGCCGGACACAATGTTCCTGATTGCCATGGAGCAGCCAGACGGAACCTTCCTGGCGAATGGAACAATCTGGAACGACTGGACAGCTATTGAGGCAGCCTACCCTGTTGCATTCAAGGTCTGCGTACAGGTCAGAGATTGCCGTATTAATTCCGACAATGAGATACCGTAAGTTAATTCGTTTTTCACCCTATTCTGTTGTCGGCTCTTCTTCCCGTACGCGTTGAAATATCTCCTGGGCTAAATAACTATGTGCTGTGGCCCGAAATTCCTTATCAGTCATAACGCGGGTAAAAATCTCTTCGTTACCCTCCATACGAGCAATGAAGAGTTCATCGAGGATCTTATCAAAATACGCTGAAAAATTTGAAAAGTTGTTGGCCCGAACCGCTTCAACTATACTTTCATTAAGCTCGGCACTGGCGCGTATCTGATCAAAAAACAACTGATCGGCCTCAGTAAAGTCTGTACCAAACCGCTCATTAAGTTTTTCAACCAAACTGGAAAGGGCAACTTCCTCGTCTTTGGTTCCAGCGGTACCAACATCTGTTGGACCTTTCAGTGGCATAGCTTCACCAGCGGACAAGTCAATAGACCCTTCTGTCATCTGTTGAAGTCGAAAATAGCGCAGAGCAACTTCATCATCCAAGTCAAACGCTTTTCCATCGCCTGGAGGCGGCAATTTCGACAATAAATTTCGTGCAAAGGCGTATAATTTTTCGAGGTCGCTATCCTGGTAAGGAATAACCTGCGAAAGAAAAGCATACAAATTGCGGTATGCCGTAAGTTGTCCTCTAAACTGCTCCTGCTCGTCTTCCTCCAGATCAAGGAAACGCTGGACCACGGCGTCAAGAATGGCATTCATCTGCCGGTGGTCGGTGGCGGAATGTTCGCGCTTTTTACGATACCAGACGTCTGTAAAGGCCTTCACGTCATCAGGAGTAAAAATGGCCCATTCCTGCAAACGATACTGCAGTTCGGAAAGCCTATGGGGATCGGCATTCTCACCAACGGGCGTGGATTCGTAATAGGGTTTGAAAGCCTTGTAGATGTCATCCGCTTCATTGGCAAAGTCGAGAATAAACGTTCTCGTTTTACCTGGAGCAGTACGGTTGAGCCGCGAAAGCGTCTGAACAGCTTGTACGCCAGAAAGCTTCTTCACAACGTACATGGTTTGCAATAACGGCTGGTCAAAACCTGTCTGATACTTTTCTGCCACGAGGAGCACACGGTAATCATCCCGTTCGAACGTTGCCGGAAGTTCACTTTCCGCCAGTCCATCATTCATAGAAACTTCCGTGTAGGCAGAACCCGGATCGTCTGGATCTTCCACAGTGCCGGAAAAGGCAACCAAAGAACGAATTCCAGAGTACCCGTGCTCGTTGATGTAGCGGTCAAAAGCCAGCTTATACTTGACGGCGGACAAACGGGAACCAGTAACCACCATGGCCTTGGCCCGCCCTCCAAGTTCGTGCATAACAGATAAACGAAAATGTTCGACGATTACGGAAACAACCTGATCAATGTTGACGGGGTGCAACTCCAGGTAGCGCGTCAACGCCTTGGCAGCCTTCTTTCGCGGCACTTCGGGGTCATCTTCTATTTGTTTTATCAAACCGAAAAAACGTTTGTAGGTCGTGTAGTTTTCCAGCACATCCAGGATAAAATTTTCCTCGATTGCCTGCCGCATGGTGTACTCATGAAAAGGGGAAATTCCCGAAGGTCCTGGTTCGTCAAACAATGCTTTGGTCTTGAACTTGGGAGTCGCTGTAAAGGCAAAAAAACTCAGGTTAGGCTGACGGGATCTTTGCATTGCCTCGCGAAGTGCTTTCACACTGGCTTCATCCAGTGTTTCCGAATCTTCCTCGTTGGAAAGCTGGGCCGCTATGGCCGCCTCAATGCCGTCTTTATTCAGCATGCCACGTAGCGCCGTTGCTGTCTCGCCACTTTGGGACGAATGCGCTTCGTCCACAATAATAGCGTAGCGTTTGCCTGCCGTATCGATCGTAACGCCTTCTCCCTTTTTCTCTAATGAAGAAAGCGCCTGGGAAATAAACGGAAATTTTTGGATAGTCGTTATAACAATAGGCGTTCCCTGTGAAAGCGCCCGCACAAGCTGTTGCGTATCTTCATCAATTTTCTCAACTACGCCAGTCTTGTGCTCGAATTGATAAATAGTATTCTGCAATTGCTGATCAAGTACTCGACGGTCTGTTACCACCACGACCGAATGAAATATCTTTGTATCCTGCTCGTCATGCAGGCTAGCCAAACGATGTGCTAGCCAAGCAATGGAATTTGACTTGCCGGATCCTGCCGAATGCTGGATCAAATAGTTATGCCCCGCTCCACTAACCTTGGAATGCGCAACAAGCTTCCTCACCACATCAAGCTGATGATAACGCGGAAAAATCATTTTTTCCTTGCGTACGGTCCGCATTCCTCCTTTCGCGGTTTTGATCTGCCTATCCTTGATCTCGAGATGCATAAATCTCTGAAGGATCTCCAAAAGGCTGTCAGCCTGCAGGACCTCATCCCAAAGATAATGCGTTTTCCAGTTTTCCTCCATAGGAGGATTCCCCGCCCCGTGGTTGTTGCCGCGATTAAAGGGAAGAAAAAAAGTCTCCTTGCCCTGCAAGCGTGTGGTCATCCAGACTTCGTCCGGATCCACGGCAAAGTGAACGAGCGCCCTTTTTTTAAAGGCAAACAGCAAATCCCTTTCATCGCGGTCCTGTTGATATTGAGTAATCGCGTCAACGGCTCGTTGTCCGGTCAACGGATTCTTGAGTTCCACCGTCACCACAGGGATACCGTTCACGGCCAGCGTCACATCGATAATACAACGCCGGTGCTTGCCATCGTTTTTCTTCATAACCGAGGTAAAAGCGACTTGCCTCGTAATGGTCAGACGATTCAAGGCATAGAGTCTGGCCGCCTCGTCATTCATGCTTGTGTTCGGACGAAAATACGCCAGCTGGAATATTTTGCCGTAGCATTTGAAGCCATGACGTAGGACATGAAGCGTCCCTTTCAATTCCAATTCCTTGGCCAAATTATTGAGGATGGTTGCTTCAGTCTTGTCCCCGAGAAGTTTTTCTAAGGCCGACCACCTCACGGGCTGGCTTTCCTGGAGGAATCCGACGAGATCCGCAGGGAATAGAGCTAAGGATTCGTCGTAATCCTTGTGGGTGCGTCTTGCGTAGCCGCCAGAGGTGGTTAACTCGACTTCAATGGCTTGCTCGAAATCACGTTCGGTGTGTCCAGACACGGCTAAATCTCCTGTTCAGAGATATTAACAAGATCAGCTATCGAATGACCTTGCACCTCGTTATAATGATAATAACGAATAGAAGGATCTGCTTTAAGTTGTCTATTAGCATCAAGATAAGCTTCTGGATTCTCATTTTCAGCAAAAACAAATTTACGCAGTTTTATACGACGAGTGTAACCAGTATAATGTTCAATAGTACGCTTCAGGCTGCGCACCCAGCGGGAACCAGCCGTGAGCTGTGGTACTATCTTATCGTGTGCCAAACTTTTAGATTTAAATTCAATGCAATCCGCACGAAAAGATTTTTTATCCACATGAAAAATCACAAAATCACATCGTTTTGACCATGGCTTAGAGGTGTCATCCAAAAAGTGAAAAAGCGCTGGCTTGTTCTTTCTTCTAGAATTTTCAAAATCATCGAGATCAAGTTTGAAAGCCATTCCAACTCCAGGCAATAACAAAGTAATCCTACGCTTTTTGGGTTTTACATCTTCAGGATGAAAAAAATTCTCTACTAAAACAACTTTACCACCATCGCCATCATGCATAATATATTCACAATTAACGTAAGCCTTTAGATGTTCAAAGTATGTTTTAGCATCAAGAGTCATGTTAACTCCTTGATGAGTCCTGTAACAGCTGATGTAACTATACAACTCCTATATTCCTCTAGAATATTGATAGATTTTGCAATTTTGTCATTTGCCTCAGAAAATTTTTTATTATAATTATCTAGGAGAGAAACTATTATAGTCTGTTCATGAACAGATGGCACAGGGAATGATATCATAGCGTATCTTGAAGGATTCAAATTCGCTTGCCCTATACTGCGAAGGGCGAGAGTACGAGCAAGATCTAATAATTCTTTTGTCCCCATTATATAGTTGGCATACTCGGGTACATAGTTCTTGTAAAATCGAAAACGGACCAAATAGGAAGCAAATGAAACAGGATAATCATCAAACCCACAAAAAACTGACGTTTTTCCTACAAGATCAAGGCTATTCGTTCTATTAAAAATTACATCCCGAGGTTCTAAAAGCAAATCTTCGTCAATATCATCTAGAAATCGTAGTTCATTAAAATCTATTTCTCCATTTTCCAAATTGCCCATTCTTAATATTGCAAATTCTCCATGTGGTTGTAGAGAAGCAGAAATGCCGTAAGTAGAACTAGAAAGTACTCTTTTTAATGGCAGAACATCCCAATGCGCCGGAATATCCCCCAACCAATCAATACCCGAAGGCTTCATCGGGGCATCCGGGTTTAATCCCTTGGTCACTGCCCTGGTGATAAGCGCTTGGCGTTTCTCGGCCAGCCGGGTCAACAATTCACGCTTTTTCTCAATCAGAGCGTCAATGTTAGCCGTTTTTTCATCTAGGAACTGGGCAATTCGTTGTTGGGTTTCGAGAGGAGGAAGGGGTGGCATCCAATCTTTGATGAAGCATTCACTTATTCGCTTTTGCCCCCCTGCTCCGTACATTTCAGACTCACCGATTTTTCTAAAGTCATCTGCGACTGAAATATAGTACATAAAACGTTGATCAACACTTGAGTTAGTACGGATTACATGAAGTTCTGTGGTCCCAAAACCAATTCCATTTTTAAGGCCTTCTGCAAGTGCTCCTTTTCCATTTTCAAAACACGGAGTAATTTTAGCAAGACATACATCTCCATCAGCAAAATAAGTGTATCCATCATAGACGTCTCCCAATTCCCGTGTATCACTCAAATCAAGCGTTCCATGCTCGCCGATAGCTTCCATGGGAACAAAAGACACAATAGTATCAAAGGGGACTCTAAGGGATGATTTTTTGGGATTAATCTGACCATCGAATCGTAAACGTCTTCTCTTCCATCCGGAAGGTAGCTCGTTTTTTTTGGGGGGCGTGTTCCAATTTAGTTTAGTCATGCAACTAAGCCCCGCAGCAGTTCTGCAATTTCCCCTTCAATTTTTGTAATATCCTTCTCAATTTCATTCAAAGGACGTGGCGGCTTGTATACATAAAAATGCCTGTTGATGGGGATTTCGTAGCCAACCTTGGTTTTGTCGTAGTCAACCCAAGCGTCCGGCACGTGTGGCAACACCTCACGGGCAATGTAACTGTCAACCCATTGTTTATATGCTTCAATCAGTTTTTCATTGGGTTTGTCAGGACCAAATTCCATGGGCAGAGGCAAGTACGCGTCCTCGGGTAAAGGGATATTCTCTGTGTCGCGTAGTTCACTGTCAGGCTCTTGCCTGCCTTTGTTGTCACGGCAAATGGCGGCTGCCTGGTCACGCTCCCCAAGCGCGCCAAATATCGCCTTTTTTATCGTTGCCGGTATCTTGATGTCTGCCTTTTTGGCAGCTCGCGTCATATCTGTCTGAAAGATTTCACGGTCCATATACCGGCCTTTACTTTCAAGGCTGGCGAGTACGCTTCGGATGGTCCCCTGCAGCTTGACGCCTTCCGCTATTTCGCGTGCCGCTGCGGCCTCGTTTTTGCGCTTCTTGGATGTGGCCAGATTGGCGAATGCAGCCTGCGCATCAAGACGGGCAATTCGTTCCGGAGTTGCCTCAAAATTCATGCGTAGCGGGCGCTCTACCGTTACCTTCAAAAAACCAAATTCACTATTTTCGAAGATACGGGAAATGACGCGGGTTTCGGTGTTACCATTGATCTGTACCTCAGCGGTTTCCCCATCTTCATAGTTGCCATAGACCTTGGTCAGATGAGCAATCTGTTCATCTGTAATTTCGTTACGCTTATTGTTCAGGCTTTTTTTCATTTTCTGAAAAAAACGGGTTCCGTCGATGAGCTGCACCTTTCGTTTGTGTTCCGGAACCTTGCGGTTGGTCACGAGCCAGATATACGTATAAATCCCTGTATTGTAGAACAACTGGTCCGGCAAGGCTATGATGGCATCAAGCCAATCGTTTTCAATAATCCAACGCCGGATATTGGACGGACCTGAACCGGCATCACCCGAAAAAAGAGGCGAGCCGTTGAAAACAATGGCTATTTTGGAACCAACCAGATTTTCATCCCCCTCGGCATAGGGATGCATTTTGGAAATCATATGCTGTAGAAAAAGCAAAGATCCATCATTAATAGCAGGCAATCCAGCTCCAAAACGTCCGCTAAAGCCATGCTCCTTGTGCTCATTATCAACTATCTTCTTTTGGTCTTTCCATTCGACGCCAAAAGGTGGATTGGCCAAAAGATAATGAAACTGTTCCCCTTCAAATCCGTCATGTGTTTTACCATCTCCAAGGGTATCCCCGAGCACTATATTTGACGTATCTTCATCCTTAATAAGCAAATCTGAACAACAAATAGCCCAGGCCTCGTCATTATATTCCTGGCCATAAAGCGACAAGTTAGCTTGTTTATTCTGGGCGAGAATATATTTTTCCGATTCGGAGAGCATACCGCCCGTACCGCAGGCCGGATCATAAATAGTGCGGTAAATGCCGGGCGTGTAGACATCCTGTTCATTGGTATAAATCAGGTTGGCCATAAGCCGGATAACCTCGCGCGGGGTAAAATGGTCTCCTGCCTCTTCATTGGCCTGCTCATTGAATCGCATCACCAAATGCTCAAACAGGTAACCCATCTGGAGGTTGTCTATCCGGTCTGGATGCAGATCCACATCCGCCATCAACTTCACAATGGTAAAAAGCCGGTTGCTGGCGTCCAGTTTTTCAATCTGATCATTGAATTTAAATTTATCGAAAATTTCCCGCGCTGTTGCTGAAAAGCCATTGATATATGCAACTAGATTGGGGGCAATGTTCTCCGCATCCTCCAGTAATCTGGAGAAGGTGTACGGACTGGTATTGTAAAGTGGGTGCTTTCTATTCGGATCGGCAGCGTTGCTTAACATCCGCACCATTGCAGGTTCCGGCATTTCCTGAGCCTGTAGCTTTTCATATTGCTTTAAAACAGCATCTTTGGTTGGCTCAAGCACGCAATCAAGTCTGCGCAAAACAACAATAGGCAACATGACCAGCCGATACTGGGGCGGCCTGTACGGGCCACGAAGCCTGTTTGCGATTTCCCAAATTTTAGCCTTGAGTTCTTCATGCGAATGGACGTTCAAATTCATATCTCCAGATTATTCCCTGTGCTATCCCCGAAGAGTAGAAAGGGAAAAAACATTAAATAAGATTTAATGATTCAAGGGAATTACCCCTCCGTCTCCAGCTTTATCAAAAAAACAATACAATATAAATAAAGAATTACCCCAACTTCAGCCATACGAGTTCGAACTATTTGCTGTACCCAAAAATAGCCCCCAATTTTTTAAAAAACTGCGTACGCAAGGGCGCATTCGGTCCAGGGGAAAGCATCGACAGACTTTTGCCCTCCCCCCTTCCGAGGGTATGGTAAGTAGCCTGAAAACTACAATAGGCGAACATGGCCGGGGACAATGAAATTGCTGATGCCGCTTGAGCCGTCGCTGCTGGCAACGCCCTTGCTTTTTCAACTGGTGGAATTTTGGTGGAATTTTCAAGACCAAAGAAAAACGGGTTACGCTGTTTCCAGCATAACCCGTTGAATTTTCTGGTGGGCCATCAAGGACTCGAACCTTGAACCAATGGATTAAGAGTCCACTGCTCTACCAATTGAGCCAATGGCCCCCGTCGGAAGAAAGCTTTATAGCCAGACAGCGAGCCCCTAGTCAAGCAATTTTTTAATTTTTTTTAGTGCTCTCCCCATCATGTTCAAATAAGCACAAAATATGCTACTTTTCCAGCAAATGTGCGATCTTTTGCGCAATTACGAAAACACGTTGAAAGTAGTGGAATAACGATGTAGAAATTTTAACAAATATGGCTAGGGTCGTAGCATTATAGCGCATCAGGAGCAAACCGGGGGTTTATCAACCAACCGCCCCCATCCATGAGAGCGAGTATCCATGCACAGTTCCCTTTTGTTCTTTCTTATTGTGTACCCATTTCTTGCCGGGCTTGCCGCGTTCACCGTACTGCGCAGCAGGCCACTCAGAACTGGGCTAGTCCTTCTCTCGGCTGCCGTCGTTTCCGTCTGTGCGATTCTTCTGGCGTACGCGGGCCCCTTCGAGGCCTCGCCGGAACACATCGCCGGCGTCAGCATCAACTTCCTCATCACTCTGGCGGACTTCGTGCTGCTGTTCGTGATTCTGGGAGTCGGCATCAAACGCAAGCATCCGTTAGTATCCGTTCTTGCAACCCTCCAACTTGTTCTGCTGGTATTCATTGAATTTTTTCTGGTCAATCACGAAAGCGCTTTTCCCAGCATCCACTGCGATACGCACAGTATCATTCTGACTCTGGTGGTTTCGCTGGTAGGGTCGGCCATTGCCGTTTACGCCATTCCCTATATGAAAACGCACGAAGCGCACATGAAAAAGGAAGCTAAAACAGCCGGCGAACCTGCCTTTTTCGCCGTCATGCTGCTCTTTTTCGGCGCCATGCACGGTCTGGTGCTCACCAACAACATCCTGCACCTCTACTTCTTTTTTGAAGTCACCACACTCTGTTCCTTCCTGCTCATCGGGCACGACCGTACGCCGATTGCAAAGCACAACTCCATGACCGCCCTGTGGATGAACAGCATCGGGGGCCTCTGCCTGCTTCTGGGCATCTGGATCATCTACGCCACCATCGGCACGCTGGACATCCAGGCCTTCATCAAGCTGACTCCGGCCGTTCCCATGGCCATCACCGGCATCGCCTTCTTTGTCATCGCCGGCATGGTCAAAGCGGCATCCCTGCCCTTCCAGCGCTGGCTGCTGGGCGCCATGGTCGCCCCCACACCGGTTTCCGGCCTGCTGCATTCGAGCACCATGGTCAAAGCCGGCGTGTTCCTGTGCCTGCGTTTCGCCCCCGCATTCGAGGGCACCTTCGTGGGCTACGGCGTGGCCATCTGCGGCGGATTCACATTCCTGGCCGCCTCGGCCCTGGCCCTGGGACAAAGCAACGGCAAAAAAATCCTGGCCTACTCGACCATCAGCAACCTCGGACTGATCATAGCCTGCGCCGGCATCAACACGCCCACGGCCATTGTCTGCGGCTTGATGCTCATCGTTTTCCACGCCGCATCCAAGGCGCTGCTCTTCCTCTGCGTCGGCACCATCGAGCAGACAATCGGCAGCCGGGACATCGAAGTCATGCGCGGGTTGTACAAAATCATGCCGGTCACGGCCATTATCGCCACCATCGGCGTACTGACCATGATTCTGCCGCCCTTCGGCATGCTCTTCGGCAAATGGCTGGCCATCGAAAGCGCCACCAGCAACCTGCTGCTCACCGTGATGCTCGCCCTGGGCAGCGCGTTCACCGTCATGTACTGGGCGCGCTGGGCCGGCACCATGCTCGGCATCGCCAGCCCTTCCCTGCAGGACAGTCCCAGCCCGGAGCCGCAGCATTTCCTCACGCGTACGCCCCTGGTGCTGCTCTGCGCCGCGGCGCTGGTTCTGCCGCTGACCACTCCCTGGCTTTACGCCAACTTTGCTCCGTCCGTGCTGGCCATCTTCCACGATATGAAGGTTGCCGGAACCCAGATCCTGGCCTTGCCTGGATTCAACGGCGCACTGGACGGTCAGTGGATGGCCTACGACGTTTCGAACTGGGTCCGTCCGATGTACCTGGTGGCGTTGCTGGGATTGATAGCAGCCTGGCTTGGCCTGCGCAAAGCCCGTACGTCGCGTTACACCGCGCCGTACATGAGCGGACTCAACCTGCCCGAACCGGGCACGTTTGCAGGTCCCATGCGTAGCACCGTAACCCTGGCCACCAGCAACTACTACCTGGAAAACATCTTCGGAGAATCCAAACTCACGGCCAAAGTCAACATCGCAGCGGGCCTGCTGCTGCTCTTGCTGTTGGGAGGCGGACTCTAATGCAATTCCTATCCTTTCTGGAAAACATCGTAATCGTCGTTGTAGCTCTTGTCGCGGCGCCTGTGATCGGCGGCCTGATTACCGGCATCGACCGCCGCCTGACGGCCAAATTCCAATCCCGCATGGGCCCGCCTGTGCTGCAGCCGTTTTACGACGCGGCCAAACTCTTCGGCAAAGAACGGACCACATCCAACCTCTGGATTCCCTTCTGCGCCTATGTCTATCTGCTCGCGGCAATGATCTCCGTACTGCTGTTCGTGCTACATGCCGACCTGCTCGTGTTATTCTTTGTCCAGGCAACAGGCGCCATCTTTCTGGTCATCGGCGCGCTTTCCGTACCGTCGCCTTACAGCCAGGTCGGCGGCCAGCGCGAACTGCTCCAGATAGTGACCTACGAACCTCTGCTGCTGCTCGTACTCATCGGCATCGGACTGCATACCGGCAGTTTCAACATCGGATCAGTTTACGGTCTGGAGCGGCCCATGCTCTACAAGCTGCCCCTGCTGTTCATCGTCCTGTCCTATGTCCTGACCATCAAACTGCGTAAGTCGCCCTTCGACATCGCCGGATCCCATCACGCGCATCAGGAAATCGTCCGCGGCGTGTACACGGAATTCTCCGGCCCGTACCTGGGCATGATCGAAATCGCCCACTGGTTCGAGGTGTTCCTGCTGCTGGGCCTGATTTCACTGTTCTGGTCCACCAGCCTGCTGGGCATGATTCTGCTGCCCCTGGCGACCTACTTTGCAGAAATCGTCGTGGACAACGTCTGCGCGCGCATGACCTGGCGCTGGCTCATCGGGCCGGTTCTGGGCATCGGCGTGCTGTTGTCGTGCATCAACCTTATCTGGCTGTACGCGGGGTAAACAGCATGGGTGTCATTACCAACTTCATCAATAAATCGCGTCTGAAATCGCCCTGGCTGCTTCACTTTGACTGCGGCAGCTGCAACGGCTGTGATATCGAAACCCTGGCCTGTCTGACTCCGGTCTACGACGTCGAACGGCTGGGCATCATTCACGTGGGCAACCCCAAACACGCGGACCTGCTGATCGTCACGGGCACCGTGAACCACCGCAACAAAAAAGTGCTGCGCAACCTCTACGAGCAGATGGCCGATCCCAAGATCGTCGTTGCCGTGGGCGCCTGCGGCCTTTCCGGCGGCGTTTTTCGCGAAGCCTACAATGTGGTCGGCGGCGTGGACAAGGTCATCCCCGTGGACGTTTACGTTCCGGGCTGTCCGGCCAAGCCCGAAGCCATCATCGACGGCGTGGCCAAGGGGCTCGAACTGCTGGCCCGGAAAACCGCTCAGGCGGCGGGTTGAAAATGAAAGAAAAGGGAGGAAGATGCCTCCGGCGGCCAAAGGACCTTTTCCAAAAGGTTCTTTGGATTCTCCAAAAACTTTTAACGAGACACAGTAAAAGTCTTGGAGACTCCCTTTTTCTCGTTCGCGGGTCCAGGGGGGCATTCCCTCCTGGCATTTTTGGGGACAGCACCCCGAAATGTACGATATCAGCATATAGTAGCTAAACAGCAAGCAACGGACATACCTATGCAAGCCATATCCGTCTTACCGGAAAACATCGTCAAGGAAGTGGCCTCGAAAAAAGCCGAGGGCTGGCGCTTCGTCACCATGAGCTGCGTGGAGCTGGATGAGCAATCCTGCGATCTGCTGTACCACTTCGACAAAGACCTCGAGATGGTCCACCTGCGGTTGACCGTGGCCAAGGACGCCCCGGTGCCCAGCATCTCCGGCGTCTTTTTCGCGGCCTTTCTTATCGAAAACGAAACTCAAGACCACTTCGGCCTCAAATTCGAAGGCCTGGTCCTGGATTACGACCGTACGTTGTACCTGGAAGAGGAAGTTACCACGCTGCCCTTCTGCAAATATACCGTACGCGGTAAACAGTAGCCACCCGGAGGCCGCAAATGACTCAGACCATATTGCCGTTCGGGCCGCAGCACCCCGTGCTTCCGGAGCCCATTCATCTGAAACTCGAAACCGAAAACGAAATCGTCACCAGCGCGGTGCCCACCATCGGGTACGTTCACCGCGGCCTGGAGACCCTGGCCAACATCCGCGACATGCACCAGATGATTCAGATCGTCGAGCGTGTCTGCGGCATCTGCTCGAAAATCCACGCCATGTGCTACTGCCAGGGCCTGGAGGAGCTGCTGGGCATTGAAGCCCCGCCCAGAGCCAAATACCTGCGGGTCATCTGGTCCGAACTGCACCGTATCCACAGCCACCTGCTCTGGCTCGGGCTGTTCGCGGACGCCATGGGCTTCGAAAGCCTGTTCATGCAGTTCTGGCGTATCCGCGAAAAAATCATGGATATCAACGAAGCCACCACGGGCAACCGCGTCATCGTCTCGGTCAACGTGATCGGCGGCGTTCGCAAGGATCTGACGCCCGAGCAATGCAAATGGATCCTCAGCGAAGTGGACGCCACTGAAAAAGAAATCAAAAACCTGAAAGCCACGCTTCTGGACGACTACACGGTCAAAAAACGGACCGTGGGCAAAGGCGTGCTCACCAAGGAAATGGCCTTCGAACTGGGCGCAGCCGGCCCCACCCTGCGTGGCAGCGGCATTGCCCAGGACATGCGCCAGCTCAAGTACGCGGCTTTCGACGACATCCCATTTGAGCCCGTTGTGGAAAACGACGGGGACAGCTGGGCTCGTGGCGCCGTGCGCTACTACGAAACACTGCAGTCCCACGAACTGGTCCGCCAGGCCATCCGCAAGCTGCCCGAAGGCGAACTGGCCACCAAGTTCAAAGGCAACCCGGAAGGCGAAGTCATTTCGCGCGTGGAACAGCCCCGCGGGGAATGCATGTACTATATCAAGGCATCCGGCAAAAAAATCCTGGACCGCGTCCGCATCAGAACGCCCACATTCGCCAACATTCCGCCGCTGGTAGCCATGCTGCCGGGCTCGGAACTGGCCGACGTGCCCGTTGTGGTCCTGTCCATTGACCCGTGCATCAGCTGCACCGAACGATAAGGGGGAAGCGCCGTGTTCATGACACCAAATATCCTCAAGAACTTCTTCTCCAAGCGCGCCACCCGCAACCATCCGTTCGTTGTCCGCGAACCCTTTCCGCAAACCCGGGGCGAGTTGGTCAACAACATCGATGAGTGCATCTTCTGCGGTATGTGCCAGCGGGTCTGCCCGTCCCAGTGCATCACCGTAGACAAGGATTCCGGCAAATGGGAATGCGATCCCTTTGCCTGCGTCTACTGCGGCATCTGCGTGGACAGCTGCCCGAAACACTGCCTGAGCCAGAAAGCGCTCTACCGGACGCCCAGCCCCGAACGGCAGTTCATCAGCCTGCAGGGCAACCCTCCCGTACGCAAGAAAAAAGCCGAGCCCGCCGCAGAAAAGGCCCCGGAAGCCAAAGCGGAAGCCGTCAAATCTGAAGACGTGAAACCGGTCGAGGCCAAAGCGGAGACGGTCGAAGCAGAAGCGCCTAAAGCGACGGAGTCCAAGGCGGAATCCAAAGCCAAGGAAGTCAAAACAGCCGCGGTACAAGCGGAAGCGCCGCAGCCGGCGGCAGCCGAACAGGTGGAAGCCAAACCTGAGGAAGCCAAAGCGGATGCGCCCGAAGCCGCTGCCGAAACTGTGGCTGTGGAGGCCCCCAAGGAAGTGGCCGTACCGGAGCCCAAGGACGTGGCGGTTCCAAAGCCCAGCGAAGTCGCTGTGCCAGAACCCAAAGACGTGGCCAAACTCGGGGAAAAACAGGTGGCAGTGGAAGCGCCCAAGCCCTTCCCGCCTAAGTCCATTCCCAAGGAGGCCATGGAGGCCAAGGCTTCTGAGCCTGCCCCGGAGGCCAAAGCCGAACCGAAGCTGGAAGCCGCCCCCACCCCTAAGGCAGAAGTGAAGCCCGAGAAGGAGGCGGAAGCTCCAAAGCCTGCCGCTCCGGAAAAAGAAGAGCCCAAAGCCGAACCCGCGGCTCCTGCCGAGGCAAAGGCCGCACAAGCGGCGCCTGATAAGGCGGAGGCCCCCAAAACGTCCAAACCGGCGGCCAAAAAAGCCAAGACCAAAACAAAGAGTTCCGCCAAGACGAAAAGTAAATCCACCAAGAAAACACGGGCAAAAGCTAAACCGAAAAGCTGATTCCGCTGTTTTCTCCGCAACAATCAAGCGTGGGAGCCTCTGGTTCCCACGCTTTTTTTCTTAGCGGGACACTTTTAAGCAATCCCGTCGCCTTTTTGCAGATTATGGCGCGCGCAGAGCAGTTGGATGTTTTCGGCCACGTACGAGGAACCGCCTTTGGAAAGAGGAATGATGTGGTCGAAGTGCAGGTCGTCCGTGGCGCCGCAGATCACGCAGCGGCCTCTGTCGCGTTTCCAGACCGCGACCTTGACCCGTGAGGGAATGCGCCGTGTGGGCGCGTGTTCCAGGATTGGATGCTGTTCCAGACTGACCAGACGAAACTTGAAGACCCGGCGCTCGCCGCCGCCGTCCACAGGCTCCTGCTCCTTCCAGCCCGCTTTCAGCCGGAAGCGGCCGTTGTAGGTCCAGACTCCCTGCTGCAATTTCTGGTAGACCCGGACTTCTTCCGGCAGGGAAATCCCGAACTTGAAATTTAGTGCCGCGTGGTAGAAACGGCCGTTTTCGGTCAGGCGGCCGGCGGCCGTGAACTTGGGCTGGTCCGTCAGCCAGGGCTCAGGAAACTGTTTGCTTCTGGGCGCGTCATGGCCCTGGTAAATGAATACGCGTCCCTGCTCTTCGGCCGCGTCCGCATAGGGCGCATTGGCCCGCAGGCTCGCCAGAACCACCGAGTGCGTTCCCCGGGGCCGGAAATACATGCCGCGCTGCAGCACCAGCCCCTCGCGCCGGCACATGGCGTCATAGGTGATGACTTCGTAGCTCATGGCCCTTTCGAAGGAAAATCTTAGCCAGCCAAGCTGGCCTAAAAGGTTCTTACGCCGCCGGAGGCCTTACTATTTCTAAAAAGTCAACTTTATTCAGGACGCGTTTGAACAATACACGCCAACCGGCAAGGCTGGAGCTGTTTTCAGCTCCCCGCCCTTCACTCCTGCTCTACATGTTTTTCTTTATCGCTTTGCACAATATTTTTCAACTCCACGGCGATCTCCCGACTCAATCCCAGGGCAAGAGAACTCAGGGCCGCGGCCAGGGAGCCGTAGCCGCTTCCTTCAACCTGCTGCGTAAGCTGACTGCGTTTCCAGCTCACCAGGCGGCCTTGAGCGTTCAGCACGGACCAGGTGGCGCGCAGCCAGGCCTGACCTCCCAGGAGACCGTCGAAACGCCGGATCTGCACGGCAACCTGATAATCCGTACGAATGCCTTCAGGCAGAGGAACCGAGGCGATGGGCCGGATGCAGAGCAGGTCGGAAAGGTTTTCCATCAGCACTCTGGTCAGGCCGTCGGCCAGGGGTTCGCCCCACTGGTCGAAGTCCGCCACATGCATCTGGTTGGGGCCTTCCTGGGTCACAATGCTGGAGCGATCCAGATAGGAGGGGATGTCCACCGGCCCCACGCCCAGCGAAAAGCACGGGCCTTCGCTGTCTGCGACCTCCTGGCCCGCAATGCCGCCGGACAGGGCATAAAAATGAACAGGAGCGCTTGTACCGCAACCGCTAAGAGTCGCGAGCAGAAACAGGGCCGGCAGCCATACGCAGCGAAAGGGAATTTTCATGTCTTATTTCCTGTAAGGGCCTTTTCCTTGAATAAGGGCTTCCGGGTGGCGTTCGAGATAATCCGCAAGACGCCGGATGGACTTGGCCATATTCGAGATGTTCTCCAGAGTCTTGCGCAGATCCATGACCGTGGACGAGTTGGAGCCCGCCGTACGTTCGAGCTGCTCCAGGGTGGATTTGCCCTGGGCAAGCGCGCCCTCCAGAGTCTGCAGCGTATTGCCCAGCTGCCCGGCCAGGACGTCGACCTTGTTTTTAACGCTGCTCGCCACGTCCGTATAACCGTCCATGAGCGGATCGACTTTTTTGTCCACATGCAGCGCCAGATCCTGGTAACTCTGCAAGGTTTCATTCAGCTTTTCAAGGGCCGGGACCACTTCCTGCTTGATGCTGTCCACCAGAGACCCCGCCTTGTCCACAACGCCGTTGACCCGCTTGGGGATGCTCTGCATATCGGTGGAATTGACGAACTTCTCGATGCCGTCCATGGCCCGTGCGACTTTGTTCACGAGTTCCTGCAAGGGCAGCTTTCTGACGGTTTCGGTCAGCTCTTCAATGGTGGACTGCTTGGTGGGAATCTCGAGCATCTTGCCGTTGCCCACCAGCCGCGCGGGCGAATCCTGAAAGAAATCCAGCGTCACTTGCAGCTCGCCGGTCACAAAACTGACCTGCTTCAGCTGGGCGCGCAAACCTTTTTTGATCAACCGTTTGATAAGCTCGTCCCTGGCTTCCGCGTCGAGCTTGCCGCTCTCCTCGCCAGGTGCGTTATGCACGCCGATCAGGTTCGGGTCCAGCTCGATGACCACGGGAATGGAAAAACTCATATCCTTGAGATCGGTCTCCAGGCGGACACTTTTCACCGAGCCGATACGCACTCCCTTGAACGTGACGTCGGCGCCGATGCTCAAGCCGCCCACCGAGCCCTGAAAGTACATCACGTACGGATACGTCTTATGAAAAAACTTCCCGGAGCCGAACAGTACCACCGCAGCAATAAGCAGCCCTATCGCACCCAAGACAAACGCACCCAAAGCGCTGGCTTTCACTTTTTTGGCCATGTTTTCCTCGTTCTATGGTCCACAGTCGAGGGGACCCCCTCGAGCTCCCCTTTCCAGATCTGTCTGGCTGAAAGGAAACCACTGCTTATTACAACTTTGAAGTCTTCTACCAACATTTGCTGAAGACTCTTCTAAAACTATTTCCAAAAAATTCCTTGAGCGCCGGAGGCGCTACTTGCCCTGTGCGGTTTCTTCTCCGCGCGTCAAAAATTCCCGTATGGTCGGGTCGTCCGAGTGGTGCAGCAGATCCGTGGGGTTGCCGGTGGCGGTCATGGTACGCTTGTTGACGTCCAGAAAGACCGAGTTGGTCCCGATGGAAAAAATGCTGGCCAGTTCGTGCGTCACGACCACGATGGTGGCTTCGAGGCTGTCCCGGAGTTCTTTGATCAGCTCGTCCAGCAGATAAGCGCTGACCGGATCGAGCCCGGCCGAAGGTTCGTCAAAGAACAGGATTCCGGGGTCCAGGGCCAGGGCGCGTGCCAGGCCCGCCCGTTTGCGCATGCCGCCGCTGATTTCGGACGGATAGTATTCCTCAAAACCCGCCAGACCGACCAGAGCCAGCTTGAGTGACGCCAGCTCGCGGATTTCCTTGGGTTTGAGATCCGTATACTGCCCCAGGGGCAGAGCGATGTTTTCCGCCAGGGTCATGGAACTCCAGAGCGCGCCGCTCTGAAAGAGCACGCCGGTGCCGCGCAAAAGCGTTTCGCGTTGTTCGGATGAGGCTCCCCAGAGACTTTGTTCCCCGTAGAGGACACTTCCCTTGGCCGGCTTTTTCAACCCTACAAGCACGCTCAGGAGCGTACTTTTGCCGCAGCCGCTGCCGCCCATGATGATGAAAATATCGCCTTTGTTGATGTCAAAGGTCAGGTCGCGCATCACCACGAAATCACCGTAGGCCATGGTCAGGCCTGTAACCGATATACGCGCTTCACTCATGCCAGCTGCTCACACTCCGAGAATATCGCACAAAACCGTGATGACCGACGTGGCCACGACAATGCTCACAATACAGCTCACCACCGCGGTGGTGGTCGCCTTGCCCACGGCCGAAGCGCTTCTGCCGCAACGCATGCCGTGGTAGCAGCCCGCCATGGCGACCAGTACGCCGAACACGAAGCCCTGAAAAATGCCGATCCAAAAATTACTCAACGCCACGGTTTTTATGGTGAAAAAGGCGTACTGCATGGGGTTGATGTCCATCATCAGCACGCCCACCATCAGGCCCCCGAGCATCCCCATGAAATCGGCGTACAGACAAAGCAGGGGCATCATCAGCAACAAAGCGATCATTCGCGGCAGGACCAGAAATTCCATGGGCGAGATGCCCAGGGTATTCAAGGCGTCGATCTCCTCGTTGACCTGCATGGTGCCCAGTTCGGCCGCAAAGGAAGCGCCGGTCCGGCCGGCCATGATCACGCCGGTCATAACGGCGGCCAGTACCCGGACCATGGCGATGCCCACCAGGCTGGAAATATAGATGACGGCGCCAAAGGCCTTGAGCTGAATGGCTCCGACATAGGCCAGAATGACACCCACAAGGATACTGATGAGGGAAACAATGGGCAGAGCCTCGACGCCGCAGAGACGCATCTGATCCAGCACATCCGCCCGGCGAAACACGGCGCGCCCGGTGAACAGCCGGAATAAGGCCTGAGAAGTGACGCCGATGAAATCCAGCAGGCTGTCTGCGCCGCGCCAGACATCCAGCGTTTTTTCTCCGACACGGGCCAGCAAGGGCTCGTGCTTGGCTGTCCGCGCCGCTCCCTTCCGCTCGGGCACCTTGGCTGCCAGGTCCAGCAGCCGCACCACTCCCTGGGGCAGTCCGCCGCTATCCACGGCCAGATCAGCGTCGGCGGCAAGTTCGAGCAGTTTTTTGCAAAGAATCAGAAAACGGCTGTCCCAGGCGGTCAGTCCGGCGGTGTCGAACTCCAGCCCGTCAGGACGCGAACCGGTCTTGAAGCCTTGCTCCAGCTGCGGAATACGGGGAAATTCCTGTCCGATGGTCCAGGCTCCGTCAAAATGCATGATCAGCTTTCCACCGTCCTGCGACGCGGAAAAGCCCGGCCCCCCGGCTGCTTTGGATTTAGTGCGCTGAATCATTGAAAGCGGCGTCCCTTGTTCCGGACAGCGCCCTGTTGCGTTTTTTCATGCAAACAACTGTGCAGTGCCATATTTTTTTGTGTCCCTGACCATCCTGATTGCCACTATTGCATACGTATATTCTTGTACTTTGTCATGGAGAGCAGCGCAAATCAAGAGTATCTTTTTTGAATAATTGCCTCCAATTATTCCTAACATATCTTAATATATATCTTTACAGTTCAAGGGCACAGCGGACATGATGCCCGCAACAATACCAGCGCCGCCTGTAAAGTCCTTGATTCTCGTTTAGCTGACCAGCGGCTTGAACAAAGCAAAAAGCCTCGCCAAACAGCGAGGCATTCTTGTTGCGAAATGCAGTTGACCGGCGCCGCAGGGAGAATCAGACATACTGCGGATAATCCGTCACCAGCAGGCGATACGGAGCTTCATCTTCTTCGATGGCGGGGAAACGCGGCATGCTTTCATAAAAACGATTGTCCGTGTTGTCGTCATTGACCGAGCTGACCTCTCCCACCAGCACGTCGCCCTTGCCGGGAGCGCCGTAAAAACGATGGTACATGCCGGGTTCGAGCGTGATGCTTTCACCCGGGGACAACACCACCTGCCCGCCTGGGGCGACGGTCCGGACAATGCCGTCAACGCTGACGTCCAGGGGTGCGTCCGAAAAGCCCTCTTCCGCGTTGGAGCCGTAAAGGTCGATGACCAGATCGCCGCCGCCCCGGTTGATGATGTCTTCCCGCTTGGTCCAGTGGAAATGCATCGGGCAGACCTGGCTCTCCTTGGTGATCATGATCTTTTCCGCGTATTGCTTGGGATCCCCGGCCCGCAGGTTGCCGTTGCGGATGGTGAAAAGCAGCAGCCCCTTGCGGTCGAAAGCCCCTTCACCGTAGTCGGTCACGTCCCAGCCCAGCTGGTTGCGCACCACCTCGCTCGCGCCCAAGCCTTTCCATTGCTCCGGCGACCATCCCGCCCATTTGGGCAGACGAAAGCCCATGCTCGCAAAAAAATGTTCCGCCTGACGGACCAGTGCGTTGATCTCACTTCGTTTCATGGCATTCTCCCGCTAACGGCGCATTGCCCGTATTTTCTCTGATTGTATGCATTCCATACGGGGTTGTCACCCTGCTCTGCAAGATCGAGGGAGTATAGCTTCTTATTGACAGCACTCTCACAATTGGACAGAAAATTGTCATGTCTCCGCAACATTCCGAGCGGGAAGCTCTTTTTTCCGAGCCTCTGGCCAGGCTGTTTCCGGAGTCTTTTCACTGCAACGGCGTGCTGCGCTTCTGGGGCGACAGCCGAAATCATAGAAAAAACATTCCCTGAAACATCCCCCGACACGCTGCTGGCGGCGGCTGCCTTGTTGCTGCAGTTGTCCGGGCAGCCCGAACCTCAGACATTTGCGAGGCAAGATCATGACCTATGACCAGAAGCGATTGACCGGCTTTCTCGAAGTGCTGGAGTTGAACGAGGAGCCCATGGGCGTTTTTTTCACGGACAAAGAGCCGCAGGAAGGATTCAGTCCGAAACCGCTGCCCCTGCCGACCCGCGAGCGTGAAGCTGAAAACGCCATCGACTGGCACGAACTCTTCGAAAATTTTTCCTGCGTCATGGGCAATATCTGGCGCGCCCGCAAAAAGCACACACGGGCCTGGTTTTCCGCCGAACGCTTCGGCTGTCCGGGCGGGGCCTTCTGGCTGGGATTCATGAAACCCCAGACCCAGGCCATCATTCACTATGTGTCCACCGGCATCCCCAATGTACTGGAAGGCGAACAATACTGCTCTTCCGCCGCAACGTTGAGCGACGTATTCGACGCCATAGACCCGGTCCCCGCACCCGCCCCCTACTGCGTGGTGCAACCCCTGAGCCTGTTCGAAGCCGACCAGACACCGCAGCTGGTCCAGTTCTACGCCCGGCCGGAATCCTTGTGCGGGCTGCACCAGCTGGCCTTTTACGTCACCGATGATCCGCAAATCGTCGCTTCGCCATGGGGAGCGGCCTGCACCGGCTGCATCACCTGGCCCATGCGCTATCTCACCCAGGGAGAGAAAAAGGCCGTGGTGGGCGGCTGGGATCCCTCGGCCCGCAAATTTCTCAAAACCGATGAACTCAGCTTCACCGTCCCCTGGTCCCTGTTCCAGGACATGCTCCAACGCTATGAAGAGTCCTTTCTGTGCCAAAAAACCTGGGGCACGGTTCGCCAAAAAGCCGTGCGCAGCAAGACGGCCTGGAAGGAATAATCGGGTCTTTCCACGCTCAAGCCGCTTTTGTTCCTCTTGTTTTTTATAAAACAAGAGGAACAAAAGGCAAAATACCTGAGAACCCACCCTTGCAGTATCAGGGGATTACCTTGTATTATGATCCGCACGAGATCGCACAAGCCCGCGGCTCTGTTATTGTTTCAAATACAATTACAAGGCCTTGCATGTCTTTTTTGTCCTTTGCGGGACAGATTCATTCCGTTTCATACGCGCGGTCGCAGCAAGGTCCGGCACTCTTAACACAGGGAATACGCCCCAGCACATGCAGAACATTCCCCATAAGGTTTGTTCCTTATTCCTCTTTGCGCTCCTCGCTGCCACGATTGTGCTTCTGCCGGGCAATGCGCTGGCAAAGCCCAAGAAAACGGTTTTTTACCTGAATTCCTACCACCACGGCTACACCTGGTCCGACAGAATACTCGAGGGCATCCGCGATATTCTCGGCCAGAGCGGGCTGAACATCGAACTGCAGATAGAATACCTGGACACCAAAAAATATCCCTATCGCTATATTACAAAGCGCTTGTTCGAACTCTACAAGCACAAGTACGCCAACGAAAATTTCGACGTCATCATCATTTCCGACAACAATGCCCTCAATTTTATTCTGGAATACGGTGAAGCTTTGTTTCCCGGGGTTCCCGTAGTTTTTTGCGGCATCAACGATTCGGATTTCGACCTGCTGAAACATCGCGGCTTCACGGGCATCGTTGAAGACATCAACGCGATTGAGCTTTTCGATCTTGCCCTCAAATTCAACCCCGGTATCAAAAACGTCATGGTGGTCGGCGACAACAGCGCCACCGGCGTTGCCATTCGCGCACAGATCAAACGGGCCATGCCCCGCTTTGAGGGACGGCTGCATTTCGACTACGCCACGGCCCTTGATATCGAACAGATTCTCAATAAAAGCTCACAGCTCTCCAGCGATACGATCATCTATTTCATTCCCATGTTCCAGAATGTGAGCGGCAGCAACTACACGGCCGGCGAACTCGTGGAAATCATCTCCAAAGGTTCCAAAAAAATCGCCTGCTACAGCAACTGGGAATTTCTGCTCGGCTACGGCATTGTGGGCGGGCCGCTGATCAGCGGTTTCGAACACGGCCAGGAAACCGCGAAACTGGCCCTGCGCGTGCTCAGGGGGGAAAGTGCGCGTTCCATCCCTATTCAGACAAAAATGCCGAGCCACTATTTTTTTGATTATAACGTCCTCAAAAAACTCAATATCAGTCAGAGCCTTCTGCCTCCGGACAGCAAGCTGATCAACGCACCCAGCTCGTTTTACGAACTGGACAAAGAACTGTTCTGGACGATTATTTCTTCGTTGATCGCGCTGTTGATCACCCTGGCTTTTCTGCTGCGCAACATTGCCCGCAGGAGAGCCGTGGAGGAACAGATCAAGCGCCAGCTGTCTTTCATGGAACTGCTTCTGGACACTATCCCGATGCTGATCTGCTGGAAGGACATTTCCCAGCGCTACCTGGGCGTAAACCGTTCGTTTCTCGACTTTTTCCAACTCAATTCCACCATGGACATCCTCAACTGCCGGGACAACGAACTCAACCTGGACGGCAACTTCGTGGATGAGGTGGCCCTGCTGGACCAGGAGGTCATCCGTACGCGTCAGCGCCTGCTGAAACACAAAATCACCGTGCAGTCTCCCTCCGGGGAATCGCTCTGGCTGAACATCACCAAAGTCCCCCTGCGCGACAGTAAAGGCAATGTAGTAGGCACGCTCTCCATTTCGGAAAACATCACCAGAGAGGTCAGCCTCGAACGCCAGCTGTTCCAGTCTCAGAAAATGGAAGCCATCGGCACCCTGGCCGGCGGTATGGCGCACGACTTCAACAATATTCTGACCTCCATCATCAATTCCACCGAACTCGTCCTCACCGGGCTGCAGCCGGGAACCGCGGATTATCGCGATCTGGAACGTGTCCTACGCGCGGCGGACCGGGGCAGCAGCGTTGTCAAACGCATTCTGACCTTCAGCCGGCCGAGCACCGAGGGCTTCGTCAACGCCAAAATCGCGGATACGGTCATCGAGGCGCTGAATCTGGTGGAGGGCTCCCTGCCCCGCAACATCGTGATCCAGCGTTCCATCGAAGCGCTGGACACGGTGATTTACGCCGACCCCAGCCAGATCCACCAGGTGATCATGAACCTGAGCACCAATTCCTACCAGGCATTGCGCGACAACGGCGGCGTCATCAAAGCCTCCCTCTGCGAAGAGACCATTACCGAGGATCTGTCCCAGATGCTGAACATTCCCCTGGACAGGTATCTGAAGCTGAGTATTTCGGACAATGGCCCGGGCATTCCGCCCGAACATCTCGACAAGGTTTTCGATCCTTTCTTCACCACCAAAGACAAGGGCGAAGGCACCGGGCTGGGGCTTGCCGTGGTGCACGGCATCGTCAAAGGGCACAAAGGCGCCATTCACCTCAGCAGCACGCCCTGGGTTGAATCCCGGATCGACATCTACCTGCCGCTGCGCACGGACGGGCTGGCCAGTCCCACTGAACGCCAGATTCAGGCCTATACCGGTCAGGAACGGCTGCTGTTCGTGGAAGACGACGAAGACCAGCTGGCCACCACGCCCCGCATTTTGGAAAGTCTCGGCTACCAGGTCGTGGCCTGCCAGGACCCGAAGCAGGCCCTGAAACTGCTGGCCCGCGACAAGATCGGCTTCGACATGCTGCTCACGGACTATGACATGCCCCACACCAACGGCCTGGACCTGGCCAAAAAAGCCGCGAAAATCGCGCCGTTGATGCCGGTCATTCTGATTTCCGGCCGTAAAAACGCCGTGGAGGCGGCCCAAAACCAAAAAAACATACGCAGCGTGGTGATCAAACCTTACAACAAATTACAAATTTCCGAAGTCATTCACAAAGTGCTCTACCCTGATGGCATGGACCAATCAGGGCAATCACATTAGGCTGCAGTACCTATTTTCCAATTCCTGCGGGTGAAAATCAACTATCCCATCATCCCTTGTGGCCCCTTCCGTAGAAAAATACGCTTTCTCGATTTCCCCTGCCTCACCCTAACCATAGGCAACTAATTTTCTGCTGCTGATAAGAAACAAAAATTTTTTCCCGCCGTTAAAAAAGACAACTTGACGCACTCTCGCTATTGCGTGCTATACTCCAGAATCAGTTTTTCAAACGCTTGTCTGGCCTGCTTTCAGCAAAGTCTGCGCCGGCCGGACAGCAAAAGCACGTTTACGGACAATGCAACAGGTCAATATCAAAGAAGTGAAACCCGGGATGGTTCTCGCCCAGGAGGTCTGCGGATCTAACGGCCGCATGCTGCTGGGCAAGGGCGTCACCATTGAAGACAAACACTTGCGCATCATGAACATGTGGGGCGTGAGCGAAATTTTCATCCACAATGGACCGGAAGACCCCGGCGAACCGCAGATTGATGCCGCGCACCTGCTTGCCGCGGAAGAACGCGTGGCTTCACGGTTTGTCCTTGAAAATCCGGAACAGGAGCCTCTGCCTGAACTGAGAAAGCAGTGTGTTTCGAATTATGCCCAGCGCTTCAGCCAAAACTGGTCTCCAGCCTCCTGGTTAAACTACCCGCCGCAGGATACTCTCAAAGGATGCCACATTCCCACTCTTACGGAGCTTACGTCCATTGAATGCGGCCTGGTCTCACTTCCGGACATTTTTTACCGCATCAATGATGCCCTTGATTCGCCGAGCTGCACGGCCAGCCACCTGGCCGACATCATTTCCAAAGATTCCGGTCTGAGCGCCAGACTGCTGCGCCTGGTGAACAGTCCTGCTTTGAATCCCGGGCGGACTGTGGATTCCCTGGCCCGGGGCGTCGTGATTCTGGGTATGAAGGAAATCAGCCAGCTGGCTCTTGGCGTAACTGTTCTTGCTTCGTTCAAAAACCAGGCTCTGCATCACTTTCCCATGGTTGAATTCTGGAAACATTCCCTCAGCTGCGCCGTATTTGCCCGGCTGCTGGCCATCAGGCTAGAGAACAAGAATTCGGAACTCTTTTTTCTCGCAGGGCTTCTGCATGACGTCGGACGCTTGCTGCTGCTGCATCTGGCGCCCCAGGCGGCCGGTCTGGCCTTGAGCAAAGCCCATGAGGAACGGATTCCCTCCTGGGCCGCGGAGCAGGCTGTTTTCGGCTACAACCACAGCGACGTGGCGAAAACACTCATGGAGCGCTGGCGGTTGCCGGCTTCTCTGGTGCAGCTCATCGCCGGGCATCACGCCCCTAAAGAGTCGCAGGAGCCGCAAGGCTCTGCCGTCCTCACAGTTGCCGACGCCATGTCCAACGCCCTTGAATACGGGACCAACGGGCAATATTATTTCACTGGCATGGCCGAAGGAGCTTGGGAACTCCTGCAGTGCAGTCCGAGCGTGCTCGCCGTGATCATCGGCCAGGCTCAACGCCAGCTGGAAGACATCTACACCGCTTTTCTGGGGTAACCATGGATTCTGAACGCACCGTCGAATTTTATCAAAAACAGATAGAAGCCCTGGAGCGCGAACGCGCTGCGGCTCTGGATGCGCTGGACCTGGCGGCTTCCCTGGGAAATTTCGAAAGCTCATTCAGCCAGCAGGCGGACTGCAAAAACATTCTAGTGGAAATCTGCCGCCGCGCCAATCTGATGATCACTTTTCAGAATAGCGCGGTGTACCTGATCAATCCGGAAACTCAGGATCTGGGGCTTTCGCATCATGAGAAACCGGATCAGTCCACACGTATGAATGATGAGATGGACGGCCTGATCATGGACCAGTCTTTTGCGTACGCCATGCAAACCCTGCGACCGTGTTTTTTTCTGACCCAGGATAAACAGCGACAGCTTCTGCTGCATGCCATCGCCACTTCCAGCCGGATACGCGGCATGTTTTGCGGTATTCTGGATCAATCCAAGGATACTATTCTGGATACAACGCTCAGCCTGTTTTCAGTCGTCATGCAGGCCGGAGCACATGCGCTGGAAAGCTTCGAACTCAACACGCGCTTCAGAGCACACCGGCAGGAACTGGAACGCCGGGTCAACGAACGTACGGCCCAGCTGCAGGAAACCAACGAGCATCTCAATACGGTTCTAAACAACATTTTTGCCGGAGTTCTGCTGGTGGATGCATCCACCCACGCCATCGTGGACATCAACCCGGCTGGCTTGCAGATGACCGGCTATTCGCGCGAGGAGATCATCGGCAAAAAATGCTTCCAGCTTCTCTGCCCGTCGGAGGAAGGCAACTGCCCCATAACCGACCTGGGCCACAAATTCGACAATGCGGAACGCGTACTGATCACAAAATCGGGGCAAGAGGTGCCCATTCTGAAGACCGTGTCCTGGTCGCTGATAGGCGGACGCCCGCACCTCATTGAAACCTTTGTGGACATCTCTGAGCAGAAAAAACTGATGCAACTGAAGGAGGATATCGACCGTATCACCCGCCATGACCTCAAATCGCCCTTGAACGGCATCATCGGCGTTCCGGATTATCTCATTGAAACTGTGCAAATGAAACCAGAAGACCAGGCGCTTCTTCGCGGCGTCAAGGAATCGGGAATCAAGATGCTCCAAATGATCAACATGTCCCTCGACATGTATAAAATGGAGGTGGGAACTTACGAGTATCTTCCTGAAAACGTCGACGTCGGGAAAATTATCGCGGTCATAATCACCGACCTGGAAGGAACCATTCAGGGCAAAAGCCTGCAGGTCCAGTTCTCCATCGATGGCCGGGACGCCATCCTTGGGGAAAAAGTTCTGATGCAGGGCGAGGAACTTTTGTTCCACTCCATGTTGAGCAACCTGATAAAAAACGCCGTGGAGGCTGCCCCGAAAAACAGCCAGATATCCTTTAGTTTCCTTGTCAACGAAGCCAACACCATCATCATTAACAATCACGGCGCCGTGCCGGAATCCATCAAAGATCGCTTTTTCGACAAATACGTAACCGCTGGTAAGCGATACGGAACCGGCCTGGGCACCTACTCCGCAAAGCTTATCACCCGTACCATGAATGGCGATATCAGACTGGATACAGCCCCTGAGCAAGGGGTTACCGTCACGGTCACTTTACCTAAAATCGCCCTGCCGGAGCATCAAAGCAGGCTTTTTCTCGAGTTTTGATCCTTTTTACTGCAAAATAAGGGCAGTTCCTGTTATATTTCAGAACACCCGTATTTGTCTGTCTGCACTCTTTTCTCAAGGAGAGTCACAGGCGCCCCGAGCGTCTCGGTCCAGGTAGCTTCCTGTTGCACCTGAAAAAAACCGATGACACTACCCGACAGATACAGAGCGGAGAAGCCCTAACCCCACCGCGCCTGTCCTGGAATTTCCTTTATTACAAAAACTGTTCAATGTTCGAACACTTAGATAACGATGTATCCCGGCCTGTTTTTAATCCGAACAGCCTTTGATACGCTCTGTGTCTCCATTTAAATCGAACAGGGTTTTCTTGTTTTTCAGAAAAACGCTGGTCTTGTTTTCCAGATGGGCAGGAATTTCTGATTTTTCGGACAGTAATTTTGGCTTGTTTTCAGTCAAAGCATTGCTTTTTGATGGTGTTTAGTCTTATGACTAAACTGGTTGAATACGACGTAACATCAGGATATTCATCAAGTCAGCAGAATCTGGCATATCAATGCCAACCACATTGAACATGTGGCATGTTTTTTGCTTTTTTTCTTATGCTCATTTTTTTCATTAACCCCATCTTCTGGGAATAAAACACTGGTACCCATATCATGTCCAAAACTCTTTATATTTCCGCGACCGAATCCAAAAGCGGTAAATCAGCCATCGTTTTGAGCGTTATGCGCCTGCTCATGACAGGAATCCAGAACGTCGCCCTGTTCAGGCCCATCATCAACGACCAGAGAGAAGGCGAAAGGGATCACGATATCAATCTTGTTCTTAGTGAATATAATCTTGATATTCCTTACGATGATACCTACGCCTACACCCTCGGCGACGCCCGCGCTCTGATCAACAACGGGCAGAACGCCGTTCTCCTGGAAAACATCCTCGCCAAGTTCAAACAGCTGGAATCCGAATACGATTTCGTCCTCTGCGAGGGGACGGACTTTCTCGGCAAAGACGCGGCGTTTGAGTTCGATCTCAACGCATCCATTGCGGCCAACCTGGGCTGCCCCATGCTTCTTGTGGCCAATGGTTCGGACAAGTCCAGCAACGAACTCATTTCTACAACCCAGCTCACCATCGATACGCTTAACGAAAAAGGCGTGGAGCTGGTCTGCACCATCATCAACCGTTTCGTCGGCACGGCCGAGGAACGCAAAGAAGCCGTCACAGCTTTGCAGGAAAAGGCCCCAGACCTGCAGCCTCTGCTGGTTTACACCATTCCGGAAGAACCCAGCCTCGGCAACCCGACCATCAACGACGTCCGCAAATGGCTCGACGCACAGGTGCTTTACGGGCACGGCCGCCTGGACGCGCTTGTTCAGGACTATATCATCGCCGCCATGCACATCGGCAACTTTCTGGACTACGTTACGGAAGGCGGACTGGTTATCGCCGCTGGAGACCGTTCGGACATCATTCTGAGCTGCCTGACATCCCGGCTGTCCTCTTCCTACCCCAATATCTCGGGCATCCTGCTGACGGGCGGACTGCAGCCCCCGCCAACAGTACACCGCCTGATCGAGGGCTGGACCGGGGTGCCCCTGGCCGTGCTTTCCGTCAAGAGCAACACTTTTCTGACCACGCGCCGGCTCACCGAACTCTACGGCCGGATCTTTCCGGACGATACGCGCAAGATCGCTACGGCACAGGGCATTTTCGAATCAAACGTCAACTGCGAAGAGCTGCGCCTGCGCCTGATCTCTGCAGTTTCCACACGGATTACCCCCAAGATGTTTGAATTCGGCCTGATTGAAAACGCCGCCTCCGACAAGCAGCGCATCGTTCTGCCGGAAGGCACCAGCGAACGTATCCTGCAGGCCGCCGACATTCTGCAGCGTCGCGGCGTCGGGCACATCACAATTCTCGGCTCCCCGGACGAAATCCGCGCCAAAGCCCAGCACGCCGGTATTTCTCTGAATCCCGACGTTGAAATTATCGACCCGATATCCAGTAAGTATTTCGACGACTACGTGGATACCTACCTCGAGATGCGCAAGGCCAAAGGCGTCACCATCGAGATCGCACGGGACAGAATGCTGGATCCGAACTATTTCGGCACCATGATGGTCCATAAAGGCGATGCCGACGGCATGGTTTCCGGATCCATCTGCACCACTGCCCAGACCATCCGGCCTTCTTTTGAAATCATCAAGACCAAGAAAGGCTTTTCCATCGTTTCCTCGGTCTTTTTGATGTGCCTCAAAGACAGGGTGCTGGCATTCGGCGACTGCGCCGTAAACCCCAACCCCAATGCGGAACAGCTGGCGGAAATTGCTCTGACCTCCGCCCACACTGCCAAAATCTTCGGCATCGAACCGCGGGTTGCCATGCTCTCCTACTCCACCGGAGACTCGGGCAAAGGCGCGGACGTCGATATAGTCATTGAAGCCACGAAAATCGCTCAAAGCCGCGCTCCGGAGCTTTCTCTAGAAGGTCCGCTGCAGTACGACGCGGCCATTGACCCGGTTGTCGCCGCCACAAAAATGCCCGGAAGCGCTGTTGCGGGTAAAGCGACAGTCTTTATCTTCCCGGACCTGAACACAGGCAACAACACCTACAAGGCGGTACAACGCGCCGCCGGTGCCGTGGCCATCGGCCCCGTGCTGCAGGGCCTCAGAAAACCCGTGAACGACCTCAGCCGCGGCTGCACCGTGCCGGATATCGTCAACACGGTCGCCATCACGGCCATTCAGGCCCAGGCGGAAAAGCAACTGGCCAAGAAAAACGAAGAAGCGCTTAACTAAACAAAAATGACACGCCGGTGATAAAAAATTGCCGGCGTGTCTTTACTTCGCGATTTTTTGACATACATTCTCAATGTAACGCGGCTAAGAGCTACGTTGTTCTTGACTGACAAAAAAAGAACCGATAAGCCGCTCGCTCCTCCCGACTGGACAATCGTGTCAAACCGGATCTGCCCCCAGGCAGTCGTCCGGACCATGCTATATAAGCAGGATATTGAAGAATCTTGCGGCGTTACGGGGGAAAAAAAGGATAAAAAGAGTTATTGCCAATGAATATGTATCTCGATTTGGATAGAATGCGTGTCGTATGTAATTGGGATGAGCCAAGGGAAGTAGTCCTGAACAAAGACACTTTCACTATTGGAAAAAAGCGGACTTCATCATTACGTATTTCCCGTACGGGAACGTTGAATAAACAGGACGTCCTTCGTGCCGATGATGATCCTAAAATCAACGCCGTCCGCTCTTTCGTCAACACGATGAAAAAACAGAAGCTCTTACCAATGAAACAGCCGGAAGAACGCGTCTGCGCTATCTGTGGATCCACTGAGCGCGTTTTTCCCCATCTCCATCCGGGCAAAAAATGTCTGGTGTGGTTATGCGGACGGCACCGTTACAGTTTGGAACATCTTTGATCCTCCCTCCGGGAAGGGGGCGATGTAACCATCACCCCCTTCCAAATTTTTCAGCCCGAAAATCTCCGACAATGCCGCAGCATACGCCATTCACTCTCCGGACTTGAGGGAGTCGGCCTCACACGCGCAAAGTTGCCGAACGCACAATGCTGTCGTTGGGAATGACGCCCACATCGGCCGCTCCCGTCAACAGCATGGTCTGAATCAACTCCATCCGCATCTTTTCCAGCAGGCCTGAAATTCCTTCCAGACCGGCGCCGTAGGCGGCCTGAATGATCGGACGTCCGAGAAGTACGCCGTCGGCACCCATGGCCAGCAGTTTGAACACATCCACACCGCTGCGGATGCCGCCGTCGGCCAGTATCAGCATACGGCCGCGTACGCAGGCGGCTATTGCGGGCAGCACTTCGGCAACGCCCTGCGCATGATCCAGAACACGTCCGCCATGGTTTGAAACCACAATGGCCGCGCATCCGGCCCTGGCCGCGATTTCCGCCTCTTCCACGGTCATGATGCCCTTGAGAATGAAAGGCAGCTTTGTACTGGACACAAGCTGGCGGATTTCATCCGGATTTTTGGGCCCCACTGGCTGGCCGAACTGGGCCATGGTGATCAGTCCGGCGCCGTCCACATCCATGCCCACGGCCTGGACGCCGGCCTCTTCCGCCATTTTGATCCGCTTGAGCACTTCATCCTGGGCCCGGGGTTTGATAATAGCCACGCCGCGCCCCTGGCTGGACTTGATGGCCTCTAGCCCGCTTTCATACATGGCCGGGTCCGCGCCGTCGCCTATCCAGCCGACGCTTCCCGCCTGAACGCAGCCCTGGATGACGAGTTCGGCGTACTCCGCCTCACCAAGGCCTCCGCCCGTGTTGTATTTCAATCCGGTCACCGGCGCGGCCATGATGGGCATGGAAAGATCCATACCAAGCAAACGGCAGTCCGTTTTCGCTTCGGTAACCCCATGCAAAGTCCGCAACCGCAATTTCACCTTTGCAAGTGCGTCCAGATTCGCAGAAAAAGAAGCGCCGGTTCCCAGGCCGCCCATACCAGGGACTTCTCCCACACAGCCGCGGCCGTCGCAGACCGGACACATTTTGCAATAGCCTTTCATACGTTCGCGAGCAGTCTTGCGTACGCTTTTCCAATCCATAGTAGTTCTCCTCAGTTGAATCATTCGGTGACTGACACTAACGTCCATCAACTGACTTTGGCAAGAAAGGGGAGGCAATGCGAAAGGGGAGTAAAGAATTCAGGCGGGAAGGGGGGTTAGCCTTGGGCAACACGGGCAGAGGAGTGAATCCCCTGCCCGCTTGGATCATCAGCAGGTATGCAGTTGCGCGAAGCTGTCCGCGGCGTGGTACGAACTGCGTACCAGGGGACCGGCCACAACTTGCTTGAACCCCAGTCTTAGACCGGTTTCTTCCAGCTTTTTGAAAAGATCCGGATGGACATATTCCACCACCACATGGTGCTTCGGCGACGGCCGCAAATATTGTCCCAGAGTCAGAATCCGGCAACCTGCCTGGAGCAGATCTTCCATGACGCCGACAACCTCTTCCTCTTTTTCGCCCAGGCCCAGCATCAGGCCTGATTTCGTGGCGATATGTCCGCCGGAATCCAGCAGGGAAACATTCTGCAGCAACTGCAGGGACTGCCTGTAGTCGGCCCCGGGCCGTACGGTCGGGTACAGGCGGGGCACTGTCTCCAGGTTATGGTTGATGACGTCCGGGTCGGCCAGCACGACCTGTTTAAGTAATGCCCCCTGCCCTCTGAAATCAGGGATCAGAACCTCCACCGTGGCTGTGGGGCTCTCGCGTTTGATGGCGCGTATCGTCGCAGCGAACTGCCCTGCCCCGCCATCCGGCAGATCATCCCTGGTGACGGAGGTGACCACCACGTGCCGCAGTCCCAGCTGGCGGGCTGTCTGGGCCACATGTTCCGGTTCGTCAGGATCAGGATCATTGGGTTTGCCGTGCGTCACCGCACAAAAGGCGCAGTTGCGCGTACAGATATCTCCAAGAATCATAAACGTGCAGGTCTTGTTGGCAAAACACTCGCCGATGTTCGGACATTGAGCACTTTCGCATACGGAGTGCAAATGCCCCCTGCCCAGCAATTGCCGGATGCGGTCCATATCCTGCGCATTGGGTGCTGGCAAAACCAGCCAGTCAGGCTTTTTCAAAGCAGTCCTCCTCGATAAGCTGTTCTACTGTGGCGGGACGCATGGAAATCTGAAAAACTTCGGCAAATCGCCTGCGCAGCTCGCTGCGAACTGCCTCCATGGCGACCGGCTGTCCGAGAATTCTGGCCATGGAGGTCACTCCATGCGAGGTGATCCCGCAAGGGACTATGTAGGAGAAGTGTTCGAGATCAGGACACACATTAAGTGAAATGCCGTGCATAGTGACCCATTTGCGAACTGCTATCCCCATGGCGCCGATTTTATCGCCGCCGACCCAAACGCCCGGATATTCGGCATTGCGTCCGGCGGAAATACCAAAAGTGCGCAGCGTCCGGATCATGACTTTTTCCATGTTCCGCGCGTACGCGCGCAGATCGCGCCGTTGGCCTTCCAGGGAGAGAATGGGATAGCACACGAGCTGCCCCGGCCCATGGTAGGTGATATCTCCTCCTCTGGTCGTTTCATGCACGGTGATTCCCTCCCGTTCCAAAATACTTTTGTCCACCAGCAGGTTATGATACCCGCCGCTACGTCCGATGGTGAAACAGGGGAAATGTTCGAGCAAAATCACCACATCCGGGATAAGCCCGCGCTGCCTTTTGCTCTGAAGAAGCTCCTGCAGCCGAACCATTGCCGCATAGTCGCGTCTGGAGAATTCCAACCACACCCCCTCCCTTGGGGAGGGAAATACTTCGGTATGCATACGTCTCATCTTGGTTGAAGTGAAAATACAATCAGCGTTGAAAAAGCAACATGCATGCCAGGAGAAAAAACATCCGAACTCATTAATGTTGACTTTATCAACATTAATGACTAAAAAATACCCAGGAGGATACGTATGAACCAGAACCCTGCCAGCCCAATTGTTGAAAACATCCACGCCTTTCGCCGGTTCAACCGCTTTTATACCAACCAGATAGGCCTGCTGCAGCATTATCTTCCGGGAGGCGAGGCAACACTTTCGGAAGCGCGCATTCTTTTTGAGATCGGGCGCAATCCGGAAACCACTGCAGCCAACCTGGGGCGCACGCTGACCATGGATCGCGGACAACTGAGCAGAACCCTGAAAAAGCTGGAAAAAAAAGGTCTGGTCCGCAAACACGGTCAACCCGCGGGCAGAAAACCGGTGCCTTTGACTCTCAGCGACCTCGGGACCGAGCTTCTGGAAAAACTGGAACAAGCCTCCAACGACCAGGCAAAAGGCATTCTGGCCCCCCTGGACAACACAGCTCGTACGCGGATGATCTCCGCCATGGAAGAGATCGAACAGCTCTTCGGCAATGCTCCCGAGAGGAAGGATGCCGTCTGTCTCCGTGCTGGCCTCCCCGGAGACCTGGGCTGGGTGCTGATGCGGCACGGCCAGATATATGCGGAGGAATACGGCTTTGCAGCTGATTTCGAGGGCTATGTGATGCAAGGAATGCTGCCTTTTTCACAGCAGGCGGACCAACCGGGCAACAGATTGTGGATCGCCGAACAAAACGCGCATCCGTTGGGCTCCATTGCCGTGGCGCGATGCAACCGGGAAGAAGCCCAGTTACGCTGGTTTCTTGTCGAGCCTGACGCCAGAGGGGCGGGTTTGGGCAAAAAACTGATCCGTGCGGCTCTGGATTTCTGTCGGGAACACGGTTTTTCCCGTGTCTTTCTCCTGACAATCGACATTTTGCCCGCTGCCAGGCATTTGTACGCATCCTTCGGGTTTCAAGTGGTCGCGTCCACACCAATGCGCCAGTGGGGGCAATCCTTTTGCGATGAACGGTGGGAACTGCAGCTGTCGTGATTATTCCATGCGGTCAAAATCCACGAATTCCATTTTGCTGAAGATTTCTTTGGCCAGGGCGTTGAGGCGCTCGTTGGCGTAGAACTCGGGAGCTTCCACGTATTCCGGATGACAGACAGCGGCCCTGGCGTACAGGTTGGCTGCCAGCTCATTGTTTTCCGGCTTATTTTCACGCAACAGACGCAAGGCCTGCAGTTTGAAGCTGGTATAGGCGATGAGCCGTTTGGGAAATTTTTTCGAACGTATGGCGTTGTGCAGGCCTTCGAGCTGGCTGCCAAGCTCGCGCAGCGCGGGCTTCCTGGATTGCAGACACATCTCGCTTTTTTCGCGAATGAATTTGAGAATGATTCTGCTGGCGGCCACATGCTCGCGCATAAAAAAATCCGGCATCACTTCCATGACGTGTTTGATCAACAACAAAGCCTTGCGCTCCATTCCGTCGAGAATCAAATTCTCAATACGCTCCTGCAGCTCCACAGCCTTACGTACCACTTGCGTCGGCATTCCCTTGTTGTAATCCATAATCCGGCTGAAGACGTCGTGGGTGGTTTCAAGAATCATGTTCAGCTGCTGATTGTTGTAGAACATGTCGTTTTCAGCCAGGCTGGGATCCGCATACAGTGCCTGAACTATGGCGCCGGTGGATTCAAGGTTGTTTTTTTCCAGGCTGTAGGCCACGGCCAGATTGAAATTGACCGCCGCGCTGTTGGGGGGCTGCAGTTCGAGCAGCTTTCTGTAGACGTCGATGGCTTCTTTGGGGCCAAAATGCTTGCGCACCAGGATGCCCATATGCGTCAGCTCGTTGCAGGCCTCATGGAAACAGTCCGGATCTTTTGCCGCTTCCAGCAAATGGGTTTCGGCATCTTTAAAGCTGGCTTCATCCATGGCAGCAATGCCCAAAAACAGATGCTGGGACGGTGTCGGATCCAAGCCCTTCTGCCCCACTTTGGAAAAGGCTTCTCTGGCCAGGGAACCGAATTGCAGCGCCATGGGATGTTTGGGCCCCAATAGCTGCTTCATGTTCAGCTTGACCATCTCACCGGCGATGCGGGATACCGCTTCCACGTCGCGTTGGCGTTTATCGTCCGGATGCAGGGATTTGATGGCCGCAGCTTTTTTGAGAGCGACCTGAAAATTTTCATAAGCCTGCTGCACCAGTTCCATCACCACGGAACTGGTGGGGGCCTCGCCGCGCCGGATGCGGTCCTTTACCTGCAGCACCTTGACGTTGCCGATCTCCTTGTTGGGTTCGGGGATGGTGGTGGAGATTTCTCCGGCCTGGTTGAAACGCAACAAGGCCTTGGAATAACGTTTCACGTGCACATACACGCGCCCGCTTTCCATGTAGCCCGAAGGGTCTTCCGGAAGCAGATCAATGGCTTTTTGGAAACATTCGATGGCTTTGTTGAAATCCCCCTTGGACTTTGCCCGGTGTCCCTGCTGCATAAGCGCCTGGGCTTCTTCCTTGCGCCTGGTAAGTTCCTGCTCTTCCTTTTTCTGCACCAGCTCTTCCAGCGCGCCGTCCATGTGCGGCAGATAGTCGGCCAGGTATTCGCGCATTTCCTCCAGCCGCTCCAGCACCTGTTCCTTCATGCGGATTTTGTACAGGCTCGGCGCCATCTTCTCCAATGAATCTAGCGGCTTTAGAATAAAAGCACCACAGACCCCATACTCCGCCAGCGAGAGAATTATCTGTTCGCGGCGCTGGGTCAGCTGCATGTCCGGGAAAACGGGGATGCATTTGGAAATGCTTTTCATGGCGTCCCTGCGCCCTTTGGACAAAATAAGGGAGAGGTCGGCAAAAAAGTCGGAAAATTCCTTGCGGATTTTCACCCTGCCACCGTCGCGCTGGATGATCAGAGGCGGGTTGATCAGGAAAACGCCGTCTTCCAGGGCCAGAAGCCTGGCGATACGCCGGACATTGTCCATATACGAGCCGGTGACAGGATGCTTTTTGACGTATTCGAAACCAAGCAAAGCAAGGACCACGGCGATTTGTTCGCGCAGAACCTTGTCGCGTATGACGAGGTGGAAAGGCCGTTTTTTATACTTGGCCAGCGTTTCGTTGGCGGGATTGCTTTTTGTGGCCTGCGCCATTCAAATTCACCATGCATGGTTGAAGGTGGTTGTCCCTCTTTATCGTACAACCAGCTTCAACTTTTTGGAAACCCTTATTTTAGGATCTCCTGTCCTGGCAGTAATGGGAGCAGATTTTTTTAACGGCACGCCCCCGTGGCATGCGATGCTTCCTGCAATGCATGACCGGTCTTTTTTGTGATGCAAGCAGCTACAGGAAGACCAATCCGGACCGCGAAGAAAAAAACCCGGCAGACGGCTCAACCGTACGAAAAAAACACTTCAACACAAGCCTTTTTTCGCGTTCAGTATCGCTTCAATTTTTTTTTGCAAGATATCCGGCGTAAATGGTTTGGGCAGGTAATTATTCACACCGCTTTTGATTGCCTCAAAGATATTATCCGCACTGGCCTCCGCGGAAACCATCAGAAAAGGCAGTTCCTTGAACTTTTCAGAACGGCGGATGTCCTTCAACAGATCGATCCCTTTTGGTCCCGGCATATTCCAATCACAGACGATAAAATCAATGCGCTCGGATTCCAGAACTTCCCATGCGGCGCGTACGTTATGGGCTTCGAACACGGTTTTGCAGTCCATTTTTCTGAGAGTTCGGGCAATGATACGACGCATACTCTGAGAATCGTCAACGACGAGAAAATGCATTTCATGAAAAGGATGGATGCTGTCCGTCATACTTGCGGCATCCTTGGGCCGAAAAAAATTTGCTGTATTCCCCTATTCCATATCACGAACATACAACCTCGTCAGATTCTTGCAACCCTAAAGCATCTTATTTGCCAGTGTCAATGCGACCTTCCGTCTGAGGTCTCAGATCCCGCCCCTTTGGAAACGGCGACCGGCAGTTCGACGGCGACGACCGTATAGCTGTTCACCTCGCTTTCCACAAACAGATTGCCCCCCTGTTCGCGCACAATGTCATAACTGATGGACAAGCCGAGCCCCGTCCCTTCTCCTTCCGGTTTTGTGGAAAAAAACGGATCAAATATCCGGGAGCGCATGCTTTCCGGAATCCCCGTGCCGTTGTCCCGGAAATTGAGCCTTACATACTCGGTGTTTTCTCTGCTGACGGACTCGGCCCAAATATGGAGCTTTTTATTTTCCGGCTGCAGATAAATCCGCCTGTTCAAGGCGTAGCGCGCGTTGCTGATGAAATTCAAAAAGATCTGGCGCAATTCCCGCTCTCCCCCCCATACGCACGGCAGCTGGTCCGGGATGGAGCATACCAGATCGATTTTTTCCCGTTCAAGCTGCGACCGGACCAGATCCAGCACGCCCTGCAGGGAATCCAGAATCCGGATGGGTCCGTGTTTCTGTTTGAGATCCCGGGCAAAAAAAAGCAGGTTCTGCACTATCTGCTGAATCCGTTCACCTTCTGCGATGATCCGTCGAAGCACTTCCGGCCCATCCCCCTCCAGATGCTTCCTGTCCAACAGAACCTGGGCGTAATTGATCATGCCCATGATGGGATTGTTGACCTCATGGGCGACACCGGCGGCAAGTTCGCCGATACTGGCCAGCTGGCCCGCCCGGACGGCTTCTTTCATCAAACGTTTTTTATCGGTCACGTCTCTGAAATAGGAAACAACACCCGAGCATTCTCCTTTTTCATTGAGCAGCGGATAGGCATACACCTCGAGCCATCCCCTGCCGCCGTCCGGCAAAGGATAATCCCGCTCGAGGGAATAAGGCTTGCCGGTCCTCAGAACATTTTCTCCCGGGCAGAGTTCACTAGAGTAAATATTCTTGCAAAGAACATCATGGCAATGCTTCCCTTCCAACTCTGCGTATCCGCCGTGATTGTCCGCAACGAATTTGTTGATGCGCCGAATGCGCAGCTGAGAATCCATGACAACCACACCGTCCTGAATGGCGTCCAGAACGTCCCGCAGCAACTTTTCCTGTTTCTGCAGCTCCTGTTCGGCCCGTTTGCGGTCGGTGATGTCCACTCCCATGGCCACCACGCCAAGGAGTTCTTTTTCTGGGCTGAAATGGGGGATATAATACGCCGTAAGCACATGCTCCATGCCGTTGGCGTCCGTCACGATATTTTCAAAGCGCACGGTGCCGCCGCACAGGGCGGCCATGATCGGCTCTTTGACCCGCTCGAACCCCTCGTCGCCGAGAAAGTCTCTGACCTCGCGCCCTTCCAACTCATGAAGGGACCGCCCGAACCAGGCGGCATAGGCGTCATTGACGAAACGATAGCGGAAGGTCTTGTCTATGTAGCAGATGGTGACAGGAACATGCCGCAGGACAAGATCGAATTCATTCCTGTTGGCCCGAGAGGCCTCCTCAACCTTTTTCGAATCCGTGATGTCCCGCGTGATACTCCCGATGGCGTACACTGAGCCTTTGGCATCGGCCAGAGAGAATAAATTCACCTGGTAGTGGCGCGTCTCTCCGGCAACGCAGCAGATATCCTCGAAGACAACCCCAGCCCGCAAGGCTTGCACATGGTGCCGGTAATAGGAGAGAGCCCGTTCCGGCGGCAATATTTCCTGAAGCCTCCTGCCCTGGACATCCGGTCGCAATACGTCCAGTCGGCGGCACTCCGACTTGTTCAGAAAGATGTAGCGGAAATCAGTATCCCAGACAGCGATACCCGCAGCGGCGTGGTCGAAAAACACCTGCAGAAACTGTCTGTTGTCCTGGAGCCTTTCATAACACTGCCGGGAGTCCGCCTCTTCGCAGGCCATCAGATGCATGAACACATGGCCGTCAGGGCCGGGGTCCAGGCGCAGCAGATTGTTTGTCCGCGAGCAGCGAAACCCTTTGCGCGGGCTGACGTACATGAACACCGGTTCCTGGGTGTCATGACAATACTGCAGATCGTTTTCCAGGTAAGGAATCCGGCTGAAAACCGTTGCAGCATCCGCTCCCGGAGCCCCCGGTTCCAGAGACTCAAGCTCGAGCATCCAGGCCGCAGCCCTGTTGCCGCTTACAAGCTGGAATACGCCGTCCTGTAAACGCCAGATGATTGCGGGCTGAGGCAGATCCCGGAAAAAAGCTTCATAAAGAGCCACAGACAGCTCCTGCCCGCGGTAACACAGCTCACTGTGCTATAAATCGCACCCGCAGGTATCAACAGGTTTTTGCAACACGACACTGGTGCCGGGAGTCAGATCGATCAGCTGCGTCTGCGGGGCGAATTCCGCCAGATGACGGGCGAATTCCTCCGTGTTCTTTTCCAGGACCGGAAAGGTGCCCCAGTGCATGGGGATGACGCTCTCGCACTGCAACAACTCACAGGCCTGCGCTGCCTGCCGGGGATCCATGGTGAAAACGCCGCCGATGGGCAACAAGGCCAGATCGATGGAATACAGTTTGCCCCAGAGTTCCATGCCGGCGAAAATGCCCGTATCGCCCGCGTGGTACACGGTGAAACCGTCCGGCAGCGTCAGAATATAGCCCACGGCAACGGCCGAATCGGACGAATGATAGGCCTGGGTCATGGTAATGGTGACGCCCTTGAACACCACCGAGCCGCCGATATTGAAACCGATGCCGTTGAGCACCTGCGTTTCGGGCACGCCCTGAGCCACAAGCTTTGCCGCTGTGCCCACAATTGCGCCGATGGTGGCGCCCGTACGCTTGCAGATTTCCACGGCGTCGCCCACATGATCCCCGTGGTCGTGGGTGACAAGAACCAGATCCATGGAAGCCAGTCCGCTCGATTTTGCCGTACAGCAGGGGTTTCCTTCAAAGAAAGGATCGATGATTATTTCCAGATCAGGCATGGACAATTGAAAATTCGCGTGTCCGTGCCAGGTCAGATTGCATTGCATAGCGCATACCTCATATTGTCCGGGATCGCGGACCATGCCTGCGATCCCGACTGTGATTATTGTGTGTCTTCGACTGGTACTGAGCGTGGATTGTAGCAGGCCCCGATAACGAGCTCAAGCAGGTGCGGACAGATCTGATAACAGTCTGCGTTTACAGGATAACCAGCCCTGCAGAACGAGCTTGTTACCCCAGAATTCGCGCGTATATTTACGGACGCTGCTTCAATGGACAGCAAGGCGCCGGCGGACGGATCAGATCAACGTCAATAGACCTACCCTTCCTGCCAGCGCGGGCCTACGGAAAGAGAAATATCCAGGTGGTCCAGTATGCGTCCCACAACCTGCTCAACAAGCTCGCCGATCTGCTTTGGCGCGTGGTAAAAGCCCGGACAGGCCGGCAGGATGGTTGCCCCGGCATCATTGGCCGCCAGCATGTTGGTCAGATGTACGCGGTTCAGCGGCGTTTCTCTGGCTACCAGCACCAGACGCCGTCTCTCCTTGAGCGTTACGTCCGCGGCTCTGTGGATGAGGTTGGAACCCAGGCCGTTGGCAATGGCCGCCAGGCTGGCCATGGAACACGGACAAACGACCATGCCCTTGTGGTTCCAGGAGCCGCTGGCAGGTCCGGCAGCCAGCTCCTCCTGCCCGTAGACGGCGTCCGCCAGAGCCTCGAGCGCCGGACGCTTCAGGCCGGATTCCAGCTCCAGCACTTTCAGCGCCGCATTGGATAAAATCAGATGCGTTTCCATTTCCGGCGCGGCCTGCAGGAGTTCCAGCAGACGCAGGGCGTACGGCATGCCGCTGGCCCCGGTCATGGCCACTACGATACGACTTACAGCCATTACCAGCCTCCTACAATCCGAGCTTGGGCCAGAGATTCTTGATCCGCGCCTTGACCTCGGGATCCATGGTCAAAGCGTCCGGCCAGTCGCGATGGTGTCCGTCTTCCGGTCCTTTTTTGGTGGCGTCGATACCCAGTTTGCCGCCGTAAAAGGCCTGGGGCGAGGCATGGTCCAGGGCGTCCAGCGGCCCTTCCACCACGACCAGATCCCGCCGCGGGTCCACATTGTTGCCCACGCGCCAGAGCACTTCCGACACGTTCTGGACATTGACGTTCTTGTCCACCACCACGATGATCTTGGTGAACATCATCTGTCCGAGTCCCCAGAGCGCGTACATTACCTTGCGCACCTGGCCCGGATAGCGTTTGTCGATGCTCACGAAGCAGAGATTGTGAAACACGCCTTCCAGAGGCAGGTTCATATCCACCACCTCGGGCAGTTGGCGCTTGATGGCCGGCAGAAAAATCCGTTCCGTGGCCTTGCCCATGTAGCAGTCTTCCATGGGCGGCGGCCCCACCAGGGTGGCCGGGTAGATGGCGTCTTTGCGGTGCGTCAGAGCCGTGACATGAAAGACCGGGTAGTCGTCCGCCAGCGAGTAATAGCCCGTATGGTCTCCGAACGGTCCTTCACGACGGCGTTCGCCCGGCTCCACATAGCCCTCCAGCACGAACTGGCTGTTGGCCGGCACTTCGATGTCCACGGTTTTGCACTTGACCAGCTCCACAGGCGCCTTGCGCAGGAAACCCGCGAACAGCAGCTCGTCCAGCTCGTCCGGCAACGGCGCCGTGGCCGAATAGGTCACCGCCGGATCCGGGCCGATGGCCACGGCCACTTCCAGCCGCTTGCCCAGCTTTTCGGCCAGGTGGTAATGGTAGGCCCCGCCCTTGTGGCGGTGCCAGTGCATGCCGGTGGTATTTTTATCGAACACCTGCATCCGGTACATGCCCACGTTGCGCATGCCGGTCTCGGGATTTTTGGTAAAAACCACGGGCAGGGTGATAAAAGGCCCCGCATCCTCGGGCCAGGTGGTCAGAACAGGCAGAATGCCCAGGTCCACATCGTCGCCGGTGTAGACCACGTCCTGGCAAGGCGCTTTTGACACCTCTTTGGGAAAAATATGCGCCAGCCGCTGCAGCTTGGGAATCAGCTTGAGCTTTTTGATGATCCCGTCGGGCTTTTCAATCTCGATGAATTCCAGCACATCCGCGGCAAAGGCGTCCAGGCTTTCCACTTCCAGAGCCAGGTGCATCCGGTTGTAGGACCCGAACATGTTCGTCAGGACCGGAAACTTGCCCTGCTTGGGCTGGGCGAACAAAAGCGCCGAACCGCCCTTTTTGGACTTGGATACCCGGTCCGTCACTTCCGCTATTTCAAGATACGGATCCAGAGGAACCTCGATCCGTTTGAGTTCGTTCTGCTTTTCCAACACCTTCAAAAAGGCCTGCAAATCTTTGTACGCCATGGCGTCTCCTTGCTGCGAATACTCCCCGCGCCCCGTACGGGCGCCGGTCGGGAGACGATATACCAGCAACGCGCGCATTGACAAGCCAATACGCGCGTCAGGTCGGTTCAATACTGGTCCCCCGGGTTTCTTTCGCGTACAATTGATCATGTTATATCGAGAATACACAGCAAATGCCAACGGCCCCGCGCTTCACGCCGTGCGTTTTTTGTGGCGGTAAGGAGCTGCTCCACTTCGCAAACCGTGGGGGAATTTCGATCTTGCATCGTTCTGTCTCAAGTTGGGATATTTTTAGGTAAGGAAAAAACAAGCAGTTAGGATATTAGCTCAGGGAAAGGTGGGACAAAATGGTCTATTTTGTCTCACAACCGCCTGGCCGACCGAAATTGCAGACAAACTCCTTTAAAATTGAAATGGCCCTATGACAAAAGTGGTTATAAAAAATTATTACTGATTAGCAACTGACGATAATACTACTTATGGCACAAAAGAACATCTTCCTTCTGCTTTGCCTCTTGCTTCTCGTGCTGCTGGCCCACGGTGATGTTATCTATAATGATTTTGTACTGTACGATGACCATTTGTATCTTTCAGCTAACGGGTATGTACGCAATGGGTTGACTCTTCAGAGCGTGAATTGGGCCTTTTCCAATTTCGAAGATGGCAACTGGATTCCTCTGACTTGGCTTTCGCATATGGCGGTGGTGGAATTCGGAAATCTGACCCCGGCATGGCATCATCTTTTGAATTTGTTGTTACATACGGCCAATGTGTTGCTGCTCTTTGGTTTGCTCTATTCCATAACAGGCGCATCCTTACGATCTTTCGCCGTGGCCGCACTCTTCGCCGTGCACCCCTTGCATGTGGAATCCGTAGCCTGGATCTCGGAACGTAAAGACGTTCTCAGCATGTTCTTCGGTTTGCTGGCACTGCAATCTTATGTTTTTTATACAAAAAAAGGCGGCAATGGATGGTATTCAGCTATCCTGGCCCTGCTGCTTCTGGGGTTGATGAGCAAACCCCTGCTGGTATCCCTGCCATTGCTGATGTTGCTATTGGACTACTGGCCCCTTGTGCGGATGCACCTTTCGACGCCGGGATGCTTTTTGAGAGATAATAAACGGCTTTTTTGGGAAAAACTCCCGTTTTTTCTTATCGTTCTTGGCTCATGCATTTTGACCATGGTGTCCCAGCACGTGGAAGACGCCATGGCAAACTTTGGAACTTATGCCCTAAGCATGCGCTTGGCAAACGCGGTGACCGCCTATGTCGTCTACCTTTGGAAACTAGTGGTCCCATTGGGGCTCGCGCCTATTTACCCGCTCAGGGTAACAAGCCATTTGTGGGAATCGCTTGGGGCGCTGGTGCTACTCTGCGCTATAAGTACGGGCGTGCTTGTTTTCAAACGCCGGGCCAGATACCTCACCGTCGGGTGGTTCTGGTATCTAGTGGCCATGCTGCCCATGATCGGCATCGTACAGGTGGGCTCGCAGTCGATAGCCGATCGCTACGCCTACCTTCCTTTCATAGGGCTGTATGTGGCCCTGGTCTGGGGCGTAAGCGACTTGTTGCAGAAAATCACTGGTGTTTACCGACGCAATTTCGCGGCAATGGTCCTGCTCATTGTTCCCCTGATTTGTCTGACGCTGCTTACGCGCCACCAAGTCGCCCTTTGGAAGAACACCTTTACCCTGTTCCAGCACTCCGTCAGGGTGGTGGATGACAACTTTATTGCCAGATTAATTTTGGCCAAGGCCTATACCAAGATCGGGATGTTTGAAAAGGCCATGGAGCAGTACCGCATGGTGCTCGAAAAGCACCCTGAAAAATCTATTACTCATTGGTACGTAATCAAAATGTACATAACCATGGGCGAAAACGATGCGGCGGCTGACGCGATGGCCTTGGCCCTGGAAAAATTCCCCGATGATTCCGACATTCGAAATTTAAACGGAGTGCTTTTGTTTAAAATGGGCCGGATACGGGAGGCTCGTGATGCATTTGCCGATGCCCTGGAATTGAAACCAAACAACACGGAGGCCCGGCAAAATTGGGAAAACATGACCCGCCTGTTGCAAAAAAAGCACAATACCGACCCCCCTCAGCAGCCTGCTGGGGAAGGCCCTCCATTGAAAATACCTTAGGCGCAACGTGTCTTCACGCTGCGCCGGAATCAAAATCAGGCAATACAAGCAGAATCAGCGCTCCACGAACAGCGAAGCGCCCAGGGGAACGTCCAGATAGCTGGTGATCAGGTTGCATTTGGCCTTGAAAGCGAACCAAACGCCCGGACGCAGTCCTTCGAGGGATTCGAAATTGCCCTGGCCTTTACTGACCACCAGGGAGGCCTGTTGAAAACGGGCCATGAAGGCGTCCGTGCAGCGCTCGGGCACCGCGCCGGGAGACACCGCCCCGGAATTGCAGATGGGGCAGAGCCCGGCCATGCCCACCTGTGCGGCGTCTTTCTCGGTTGCGTCGTTCAGCACATAGCCGCCGCGTACCGCGTAGGTCACCTCGCAGCCGAGTTTTTTCAGCTCCTCGACCACCAGGGTGTCTGCCACGATTTCGCCGCAGTTGTCGCCGATCATCAGCACGTCCGTGCCGCCGCCGATGCTGCTCATAAATGCCCGATACGAAGCATCCGCAATATGCGCGCGCGGATCCGTACGGATCTCGCTCTCCAGGTCGCCCTGGTGCGGCGCTCCCGCATCCAGGTAATTCCCCACGATGGAATAGCCCAAAGCCGCGCGCAAAGGTTCGGGGGATTGCTCCACCTGTTCGCGCATCATGGGCAACAGCTCCAGCATCCGCGTGTTTGCCCGTTTTTTCTGCTCCTGATACGGATCGTCGCACCCCGTGATCTGCGGCACAAGCGCGTACAGATCCCCGGCGATATCCGGAGCCGTCCGGTCGAAATCCGCGTCGCCCAGAGCGGCGACCCGTTCGGCCCAGGCCTGCAGCACCTTGCGCTGCAGGCCCGGATCGTTGGAGGCCGCCGCCCGTGCGACGGCCAGACTTTGCTGCATCAAACAGGACAGACAGTCCAGTTCCAAGCGCATGATTATTTCCTATTGGCTAATTTTTCCCGGACAAAGGGCACCAACCCTCCTTTGTCCAATATTTCATGCATAAAGGGAGGAAGCGGCGTAAAGGTGATGCTTTCCCCGGTACGCACATTTTTGATCGTACCCTCTTCGAGGTGAATCTCCAAGGGATCTCCGTCCTGGATTTTGTCGGCCTGGTCGCCGATCTCCAGCAGGACGAGTCCCATGTTGATGGCGTTACGGTAGAAAATTCGGGCGAAACTCTTGGCGATGACAATGGGAATGCCCGCGCCGATGATGGCGATGGGCGCATGCTCGCGCGAAGAACCGCAGCCGAAGTTTTCACCGGCCACGATCACATCGCCCTTGGCGACGCGCTTGATCCAACCGGGCTCCAGCCCTTCCATGCAGTTGGCGCCCAGCTCGGCCGTGTCCGTGGTCACCAGAAACTTGGCCGGAATGATCGCATCCGTATCTATATGATCTCCAACACTATGCGCAGTTATTTGCTGACTCATCAAAACTTCTCCGTAAATGGTTTGTGGCTCGTTGGGGGAAGGGGAAAACCTTTCTGAAGAAAGGTTGTTCCCCTTCCCCCAAACCCCCATCCTCTTTCCAAAGACTTTTAGCTGGGTAAAGTCATAACACTCTCTATGACCAGCTAAAGTTTTTGGGAGGGGGCTTGGGGGAACCTTTATTTCAAAAAAGGTTCCCCCAAGGTGTTTCTTCGCCTTTTCTTTCCGTTACACCTGGTCCGGATGAATGATCTCGCCGGCAATGGCCGAGGCGGCTGCCACGGCGGGGTTGGCGAGGTAGACTTCGGACTGCAGGCTGCCCATACGGCCCTTGAAGTTCCGGTTGGTGGTGGCAATGGACTTTTCGCCTCCGGCAAGGATGCCCATGTGGCCGCCCAGGCACGGACCGCAGGTGGGCGGTCCGACAACGCAGCCGGCATCCATGAAGATTTCCAGCAGCCCTTCCTTGAGGGCTTCTTTCCAGATGGCCGGAGTGGCGGGCAGAATGATGGTCCGGACGTTCTTGCTGACCTTCTTGCCGGCGAGCACGGCGGCGGCGGAGCGCAGATCCTCGATACGCCCGTTGGTGCACGAGCCGATTACGGCCTGGTCGATGGCGACCTTCACATCCTGCACCGGCTTGACGTTTTCAGGCAGATGCGGACAGGCAATCTGCGGAGCCATCTCGCTGACGTCGTAGACCAGCTCCCGCTCATAGGTCGCGCCGGGATCCGCGATAAGCCGTTCGTCGCCCGTACGTCCGGCTTTCTGCGTATAGGCCAGGGTCTTGTCGTCCGCGGGGAACAATCCGACTTTGCCGCCGGCTTCAATGGCCATGTTGGCAATGGTCATGCGCCCTTCCACGGACAAAGCGGAAATGGTGGTTCCGTGGAACTCGAGGGCCTTGTAACGCGCGCCGTCCACGCCGATCTGGCCGATGAGGAAAAGGATCAGGTCCTTGCCCGAGACATAGGGCTGCAACTGACCATCGAACTGCACGCGAATGGTGGGCGGCACCTTGAACCAGGTCTCGCCCAGAGCCATGACCGCGGCGATATCCGTGGAGCCCATGCCCGTGGCGAACGCGCCCAGACCGCCGTAGGTGCACGTATGGCTGTCCGCGCCGACAACGATGTCGCCGGGGCCCACCAGGCCCAGTTCGGGCAGCAGCGCGTGCTCAACGCCCACGTTGCCGCCTTCGTAGTAATGCGTAATCTGCATCTCGCGGGCGAAATCGCGCGAAACCTTGACCTGCTCGGCAGAATCCTGGTCTTTGTTGGGGGTAAAATGGTCCATGACCAGGGCCACGCGGTCGCGGTCGAAAACTTCCGTGGCGCCCTGCTCGCGAAAGCTTTTGATGGCCAGGGGCGCGGTGATATCATTGGCCAGGGCCAGGCTGACGCGACACTGCACGATTTGTCCGGCTCCGGTGACGGTCTGGTCTGTATGTTTCTGAAGAATTTTCTCAGCTAAGGTAAACGGCATTTAAGCTTCCTCCTCTTTCTTAGCCAGTCTGTTGAGAGCATTGACGTAGGCCTTTGCACAGGCCACGATAATATCGGGATCAGCACCGCGCCCCACGGCTGCGGCCTGTTCTTCCTCCAAACGTACGAGCACTTCGCCCTGGGCGTCTGAGCCGCCCGTAATGGCATTGATGGTAAAACGCTTCAGCACGGGTTTGCGGCCGATCATCTCGCGGATGGTCTTGAAGGCGGAGTCCACCGGCCCAACGCCGAAGGCCGCGTGTTTCTTCTCCTCGCCGTCCACTTCCATGACCACCGAAGCGGTCGGAGGAACGCCCGTGTTGCCGCTGTTAACATTAAGATAGCGCAATTTGTATTTATCCGGAATACGAAAAACCTCTTCCAGAACCACCGCCTGAATGTCTTCGTCGAAAATCTGCTCTTTTTTGTCGGCCAAACGTTTGATGGCCTCGAATACCGTACCGAGCTGATCGTCTTCCAGCTGGTAGCCCAGTTGTTCGAGCTTGCTTTTCAGCGCATGGCGTCCGGAGTGCTTGCCCAGGACCAGTTCGCTTTCGGTCTTGCCAATGCTCTCCGGAGTCATGATCTCATACGTCCGGCGATCTTTGAGCATGCCGTCCTGGTGGATGCCGGACTCATGCGCAAACGCGTTGGCGCCCACGATGGCCTTATACGGCGGAATCGGCTGGCCGATGATCATGGAGAGCAGGCGGCACGTGGGAAAAAGCTGCTCGGTCTTGATGCCGGTCTCCAGCTCGTAATAGGGCTTGCGCGTATGAAGGGCCATGACCAGCTCCTCGAGCGCGGCGTTGCCGGCCCGCTCGCCGATGCCGCTGACGGTCACCTCGGCCTGGCGCGCGCCGGCCTTGAGGGCGGCCAGAGTGTTGGCCACGCCCAGACCCAGATCGTTGTGGCAATGCACGCTGAAAACAGCCTTGTCGCTGTTGGGCACGGTCTCCAACAGGTAGCGGATCAGATCCGCGAACTCGCCCGGCTGCGCGTAGCCGACGGTGTCCGGAATATTGATGGTGGTCGCGCCGGCCGTAATGGCTGTTTCCACCACGCGCGCCAGAAACTCGCGTTCCGAACGGGAAGCGTCCTCGGCGGAAAATTCCACGTTGGAGGTAAAGCTCTTGGCCAGGGTAACGGCCTGTTTGGCCATTTCCAGCACCTGCTCGGGCTCCTTGCCGAGCTTGTGCTTCATATGCAGCGGCGAGGTGGCGATAAAGGTATGAATACGCGGATGCGCGGCGCCTTTGATGGCGTTCCATGCAGCTTCGATGTCTGACTTCAGACTGCGGCAGAGGCCCGCGACCTGACATTCTTTTACGGCGGCGCTGATGGACTGGACCGCCTCGAAATCGCCCGGACTGGCTGCCGGAAATCCGGCTTCGATGATGTCCGCGCCCATGCTTTCAATCTGGCGGGCCATACGGATCTTTTCACGCAGGTTCATGGTGGCGCCCGGCGACTGTTCGCCATCGCGCAAGGTGGTGTCAAAAATATAGACGTGGTTGCTGGACATGGTATTTCTCCTTATGTCCTGGCCTCCGGATATGGACGCAGCAAAGCGCCATACCGCACAAATTGGAAGGCCTTGATGGTAACGGATAAACTTAAGCTGTAAACGAAGACGGAGACCGTCTTAGGTGGCCCGGTTAAGGGTGGGGGTATTTACGTGAGCGATAGCCCACGTAGCAATAGGGCGGATAGCCCGATAATAATCAGGCCCGCGATGAGAATGGGGGAAAAAGAAATTGTATTAGCTGTGGTACGCATAATAATAAATCCTCGCGCTTCTGCGCAAGATGGGTAAATCTAAAACACCCAAAAGGAGCTTGTCAAGGAGGAAACCCAAAAATCTTTCGCAATTCCAGCGGCAAGCAGTTCGTGCTTCTGCGAGGGGTCTGTGTTTCTCTCCTGAAGGGGTCAAAAACAAGGCCCGTCGTAACCATCCGCTGCTAATTACTTCTTACTGACCCGAGCCATATTTTTCATCGCCAGCTTGTAGTCAGGCCTTATCTCCAGGGCTTTTTTATAATCAGCCAGGGCACCTTTGCTGTCCCCCTTTTTCTCGCGCGCATAACCGCGTAAATTGTAAGCGCGCGCGTAGTCCGGCTTCAGAGCTATGGATTTGTCGCAGGCGGCTATGGCGCCGTCACGGTCGCCGGTTTCATTGAGCGCATAACAGAGATTGGCATAGGTCACGGAACGTTTCGAATCCATGCTTATGGATTTGCGATAATCCGCTATTGCTTCCGGGAATTTCTTGAGTTTTTCTTTACAGACTCCTCGCCAGTTGTAAGCATCCGCTGTGGGCTTCATGGCAATAGCCTGGTCGAAATCCGCTATGCAGCCCTTGAAATCCTCAAGCATTCTTTTGCATTTGCCCCTGCCGAAATAGCCGTCATGTTTCTTTTTGCCCAGGGTGATCAATCGGGCATAATCCGAATAGGCCCGCTTGTAATTTTCCATCTTGAAAAGCAGCCGTGCTCTGTTCGCGATGGTGGTGGTGGATCCGGAACGATTGTTGATGGAACTGTCGTAGTCGGCCAGCGCTTGTTGATAGAGATCTTTTTTCTCGTAAGCAAAACCGCGCTGGTTATAAACATAACCAAGCCAGCTTTTATAAACTCCGGGATTCGTGAGGCAGTTCGTAGCCGTCTTGATGACTGCATCGGGATTGTCCATGGACATCGTTTTTAACTGTCTGCACGAGACAGGATTTGTATTTGTCCCTCACGCGCAGGCTCTAGAAACAATTAAAGCCTGCAGACACAACAACACCAGAAAAAATGTCAGTACGCGGCGTGTCAACATACGCCCCTCCATTCCGGCCGGCTGCGAAGCCTCACCTCCTAAAAAAACGAATATTACCTCAAAGAACGCCTGCTTTTAAAATTCTTATGAAAATACCACGCCCAGGAAAGTAATGTAAAGATTTTCTTATGATTTTCACCTCCATGATGGCGAGCATGAAAACCGCAGGAATTTCCAGGCTTTTTTTATCCTGAATCCCTTATCAGCAAAACTCCGGCAGGTATGTACCCAACGGGTTTCTGTATATCCCTTTACATTCAGAGTAATTCAGTTTATTAATCAGTATCCGGGCCACTTAACTTTTTCATTCACCTTACTCGTATACCTCAAGGCTGTTGAATTCCATCGTTCCTTCTCCTTTTGCAATATTTTTTTAATAACCATATGCTAATGCCTATCACCATAAGCCCCAAAAACCGATTTACACTTGCGTGTGCTTTTTATCTGCTTGTTGCGTTGTACACCGTGTCTTTTTTGGTACGTGCAATTCCAGGCATGCAGCCGGCTTCGTTATGGCTGGATGACCAGTGGGTCGCATGTCTCATATCCTCTCCTGCGGCTGCGGCCCTTAATGCGGGGGCGCCCACACCTCTGGGCTTTCTTTTTGCTGAAAAAGGTATTTACGATTTATTGGGTCCGGCGGATTGGGCATTGCAGCTCCTGCCTCTCATCTTTGCCATTTTGTGCATTCCGACAACGGCCTTCCTTGGGAACAAAATATTCGAGTCAAGATATACCGCGTTGATGATGACGATGTTGGCTTCTGCAAGTTCTTTACTCTTGACGTATTCAGTTCGTGTAAAACAATACTCAGGAGAAGCGTTGGCTTCATCTTTATTTATTTTACTTTTTGCATATCATATAAAGAAACCATCAGTAAAATTATTTACACTATTATGCATCTCAATATTTCCATTCCTCTCTTTTTCATACGCCGGAATAATCATCTACTGTACATGCCTTCATTTTTCCATTTTTTCATGGAAAAAACGTGAATTTATAAAATATCTACTTATTCTTTTAGTTACAGATACAGCTATTTTTTTATACTATCTTGCTACAATGGCTGAAAAACGTACTACAGCCATGCTTGGATATTGGCATGATTTTTTCCCTTCCCGTTTCAGTATTGCAGACTTGTTTCATTTTATCCTGGACAAAGGCCAGGTTACCCTGGCAGGCGTATTCATCCAGGAAGCTGGAGTCGGCCAGCAGTTCATCGCCTTGCTGGTTCTCTGCGGCATGGGCGTGCTTCTTCTGAAAAAACAAACCCGCATGTTTGGCTGCATCGCCTGGAGTGTTTTTCTTGGATGCATCGTTCTTTCCTTGCTGCATATCTATCCTTTGGGTGGCGGGCGAACCGATCTTTTTCTGTTTCCGATCATAATTCTTTCCTTGGGGGCATTGTTGCACGCGGGCGTCATCGCCTGCAAAAAGACCTGGTGCCATGTCCTTTTGACGGGACTGCTGGGAGTCGCACTTTTTGCGGCAAGCGGAAACATATACGCGTCCTATCCTGATGTGGACGATGCGCAACTGGTACGTGAACTGGTACGTGTGGCAGAACCTGATGACGGCGTGCTTGTGTATCCGCATGCCAATTGGGCAGTGGGCTACTACGCCCCCTGGAATGCCGTTATACAACGAACAGAATACTATGCACATGGATTTGCCATGCTACCACAACGAAATGATACAATGGTCTTTCCTGGAGGAGCAGCTGAAATTCCCTATACAGCTATACCAGACACCCTCTTGCCATCTCTGGGATATTATCTCTCGCATCCGCACAAGCGCATTTTTCTCATTGTGCTCTATGGACGCCAGGACATTATTGACTTGCTGACAAAAATACTCCAGACAAGCGGGTACAGACTCAGCCGGCAAAAATTAGGAAAAAATGGTTCCCTGCATCTTTTTGAAAGGGCTGAGAAAGCTAAATAACAATCCCGGTGTTCTCGCTTCGAGTTATACTTATACACCATCAGCATGAAAAACCTTATTTCACATTTGCAGCAACAAAAGCTGAGTACAATCTTATTGTACGCCATCCTTTTGCTTCTATTCGTATTCATGCCGTTGCTTTCCATCCAGTTTGGGTTCACCTGGGATGAACCCTACCACATTCGTTATGGCGAGCGTGTCTGGAACTATCTGAATTCCCTTTTTTTCGCAGACAGAATCAACACAGATTATCTCAAGGAAAACACTTACTTATACGGTGGCCTATTTGATATTATTTGCCGTGCCGTTTGCAACCTGATCCCCAATCAAAACATTTTTATCACACGTCACATTCTCAACAGTCTGTTCGGCTGGGGTGCCATTTTTTTTGCGTCTCTTCTGGCCAAACGACTCTTCGGAGCGTGGACAGCCATACTCACGATTTTGCTTATTCTTCTCTGCCCCCGTTTCTTCGGACATTGCATGAACAACCCGAAGGACATCCCCTTTGCCGCGTTTTTTATCATGGGCATCTATGCACTCAGCCGGATAAACACCAATTGGCCCTTCATAACTGGCAAAACATGGCTGTTTATTGTTCTCTCGGCCAGTGGAGCATTGAATGTCCGTGCCGGCGGCGTCATTCTCATCGCCTTTTTGGGAGCTTATCTTGCCGTACTGACCCTGAAAAACAGAAATTCCGGTCAGGGCCTTGTTCGCATTGGAGCAAAAAGTTTCATTCTATTTGTCATTACAGGACTTTGCATCCTCTGCCTGGGCTGTCTGTTCTGGCCCTGGGCACAGCAAAATCCCATTCTGCGCCCGTTTGAAGCACTGCAACAATTATCAGAGATCGGAGCGGACCCTCTGAGACACATGCTTTTCAATGGCAAATGGCAGCCAATTGCCAGTTTCACCCGTTTTTACGTCCTCATATGGCTTGGCATGGGCATCCCTTTGGCAATAGTGCTCGGCTTTTGCTGTAGTTTCGCTTTACTAGGTTCAAAACGCTTTCGCTATCCCGTAGCAGGACTGTTGCTGGTGATTCTGATACCAGTCATTTGGGCTGTAGTGACACACACAGCGTTATATGACGGAATGCGACATTTTCTCTTTATAGTGCCCTTGATGGCTACTCTGGCTGCAGCAACATGGATCGCTGCTTTTCAAACCGCCCGCAGGCAATCAAAAATACTCATTCGTCGCACTGCGAGCATAGGGACTGCTGGAGCTTTATTGGCACTGCTTGGCTATCCCCTTTGGTTTTCAATTGTATTTCACCCGTATGAGACGACTTTTTTTTCAATTGCTTCTGGCGGCATCGGCGCAGCCTCCGGCCGTTTCGAATTGGACTATTGGCATAATAGTTTCAAAGAATGCATAGACCGGATACGGAAGCACGCTCTGCAACAGGGAGTCCGCCTGAGCTTTTCAACTGCGAACGGGCTAGAGGAGTCTCCAGCACTATACGTCAAGGGCATGCCGGAGATAGAATATATTCCGCGAAGTTCTCCCCGCTGGACCGAGGCAAACTTTATTTTGGTTCTGCACAGAGGGGAGCCGGCATTGCTGAATTCAATTCTGCAACAATTGAATATTATTGACGGCGTTCGGGTTCAAGGAGTTCCCCTGTCATATATAGCGCGGCAATAAATTCGCCCCGGCAGGGGATTTAAAACACACCAAAATTAAATTTTTTGGAATGAACCAATAGCCGAATTGATAAGAAACGGTTACTGTTTTTTATGAACACTTAACATGGGCAAAAGCCCTTCTGATACCATTTGCCGTGGCTCCGCAGATTGCGACATCATCGTTATCATCCGTATGTGATACTGTTAATTTTTTCAGAACTGACCAAGAAGACAAGGATTTTTTTCATGAAAACAACTTTCGCCGGAATGTTTTTTCTGATTATGATCTTCTTTCTGGCCGGTGGATTTGCCCATGCAGTGCAATTGAACCAGCCCGAGAAAAACTCCCAGCTCTGCAGCAGCATCTGCAGCTATGAACGTCTTGGGATCAAAAGCTATGTAAACGCTTGTATGATGGGCTGCACGCTGTACCAAAACACGTATTACGAATCCGGCGACCAAAACAGCTCCCTGGCTACCTGCAAAGCAGGTTGTCCTTCCATGACCCGCAATATCTGCGAATACGGTTGCAACGCGGCAAAAAGCAAGATGCCTTGAGTTTCTTCTCCTCTGCCGTACGCGCACCGTGTTTCACTGTCGCGGTTTTACGTCGTTGCCCTTGACTTGATCCTTTCTCAGCTTAATTTTATTCGTTGCGACCCGAGTCGACGCCGTCACCCGCCCTGTCGCGTCTGAACTTGTCTATTCTTCAGGAAACCGTATGAGCGCACTACAACCCCGCAGCGACAGTCTCCGTTCCATCTGGCGCCTTGTCTGGCCTCAGATGCTGATGATGCTGTCCCATTTTTTCATCGGATTTTTCGACGTTCTGGTTGCTGCGCGCATCGGCAAGGACGTTCAGGCTTCGGTGGGCATCATCGTGCAGAGCATGATGTTCTTCCAGATCATCGCCATGGCCACGGCCAGCGGCGCAACCGCCGCCGTCAGTCAGTCTCTGGGGGCCGGGCTGTTCAAACGGGCCAGGCGCTATGTGGGACTCTGCCTGTTGCTGGCCGCTGTATTCAGCGTAGCCATCACCATTCTTGTCTTTCCGTTGCGCGGCGCATTCCTGGCCCTGATCCAGACTCCCGTGAGCATTCTCCCTGTGGCGAAGTATTTCATGGGAGTATACACGATCACCTTGCCCATGTTCTATATCGTCATCATTTCCAATGCCGTTTTCCGCGCCCATAAATGGGTCTATTTTCCCTTAATGAGTACGGTCATCATCTCCACGGTAAATACCGTGGGGGATTTCGGCCTGGGACTGGGATATTGGGGATTTCCCGAATACGGATATAAGGGCGTGGCCTGGAGCACGTTCGCCTCGGTCTCGGCCGGAGCCCTCTGTAATGTCGTGATTCTGATCAATCGCGGGCTGCTCTGCCGGGCCTGTCTGGCCCCCTGGCGCTGGTGCCGCAGGGCCATCCCCTATCTGGTCAAAGTCGCCTGGCCCGCGGGAACTATGCAGGTGCTCTGGCAGACCGGATTTCTGGTGCTGTTCGCCATCACCTCCACCCTGCCCGCAGGGCACATCGACGCTCTGGCCGGCATGACTGCGGGACTGCGCGTGGAAAGTCTGCTCTTCCTGCCCGGCTTTTCCTTCAACATGACCGCAACCATCCTCGTGGGGCATGCGCTGGGAGCCGGCGACAAGGAAGGCGCCAAACTTACGGCCTACAAAATTCTGGCTTTCGGCTGTCTTTTCATCGGGCTGCTTGGTATAGTGGTTTGGTGGCAGGTGGAACCCATTACCGCTCTGCTCGCACCGGATGCAGCAGTGCAAAAGGAAACCATCAGCTACCTGTCCTACAACATCAGCGGCATTCCGTTTACCGTTGGCAACATGGTTCTGGGCGGCGTCATGCTCGGCGCCGGCGCGACCATCTACAGCATGGTCATTTTCGGCCTGAGCAGCTGGGCCATCCGGTTGCCCCTAGCCTATCTGCTGGGGCACATTCTCTGGAAGGAATCTTCCGGCGTGTGGGCCGCGCAGCTGATTTCCACCATCATCCAGTTCGCCAGCCTCTGGTACGTGTTTCAATTCAAAAACTGGCAGCGCTTTACCTTGCGCAAAATTCAAAATGGAGCTACATCGCCACATCATGAGACCTCTTTACGAACCTATAGATAAAGATCGGCAGGATGCCTATCTCGCCGCATATTCCCGTTGTCCGCAAAAGGCTTCGGACTACAGTTTTGCCAACATCCTGGGCTGGGCGGACGTCTATGGCCTGGAATGGTGCTGGCACGAAGATCTTGTCTGGCTGCGCCAGAATGCGCCCGAACCCGTTTATTGGGCGCCTGTGGGCCCCTGGCTTGAAAAAGAATGGCCCAGCTGCTGCCTGGCCGGAAAAACCTTTATCCGCGTGCCCGAAATCCTGGCCCTGCTCTGGCAGGAACAGCTTGGCGACCGCGTTCATCTGGAAGAAGACCGCGCCCAGTGGGATTATGTGTATTCCGTCCCCGAACTCATCGCCCTCAAGGGCAACAAGTTCCACCGCAAAAAAAATCTCTTCAACCAGTTCAAGAAAAGCTACACTTATGAATACCGGCCCATGGACATGGAATGCATCGAGGAAACTCTGGAAATGCAGCATGAGTGGGTGGAATGGCAGGAACTTAAGGACTCATCGGCCCTGACCGCTGAGAACCAGGCCATCGAACGCATACTCACCAGCTGGGACAGCTTTCCCGGACTGATGGGCGGCGCCCTGCATATTGACGGCACCATGGTGGCCTACACCGTGGCCGAAGCCCTCTCCAAAGACACCGTCGTCATCCACTTTGAAAAGGGCAAACCCAACTTTCGCGGCATTTACCAGGCCATCAACCAGATGTTCCTGGAAAACCAGGCCAGTTCCTTTCTATACGTCAATCGCGAGCAGGACCTGGACGATCCCGGCCTGCGCAAGGCGAAATTGTCGTATAATCCCGTGGAATTCCTCAAAAAATACACAGTCAAAATTGACTGATCGCAAGCATGCGAACTGAACGCGCCAAGATCCTGTTCCTCTCGCCTTCCATGACCCTGGGAGGCGCGGAGCGGGTCTTCTGCACACTGCTGCACCATCTGGATTGTACGCGCTTTGCCCCCAGCCTGGCCCTGGTGCACAAGACCGGGCCGTTGCTGGAGATGCTCCCGCCGTCCCTCTCCGTCATGGATCTCCAGGCCCGGCGCGCGCGCAACGCTCCGCGAGCCCTTATCCGGGTCATCCGCCGGATGCGCCCGGACCTGATTTTTTCTTCGCAGGCGCATCTGAATTTCATGCTGCTGTTCTGCAAGCCTTTTTTGCCCAGAGGAACACGGATTATCGCCAGGGAAACCAACATTCCCAGCCGCAAACTGGCGCACGAGCGCTTCCGGCGCCTGTTCCCCCTGTTTTACAAACGCCTGTACCCGTTTTGCGACGCGGTGGTCTGCCAGTCGCGCGAAATGGAAGAAGATCTCACCCGGCATTTCGGCCTGCCTCAACGTCTGGCCGTACGTATCCCCAATCCGGTGGATTTGATGCTGGCCGCACAACGCGCGCAGACCCAAGCAAATCCGTTTTCCGGCCCCGATCCGCAACTGCTGGCCGTTGGCAAACTAGAAGCGCAAAAGGGTTTCGACCTGCTGTTGCAAGCCCTGGCGGAAGCCCTGAGCCAGAATCCCGCCCCTGCACCCCGGCTGACGATCCTCGGCAAGGGTTCACAGGAAGCAGCCCTACGCCGCCAGGCGGATGCATTGGGAATCGCCGCTCAGGTCCATTTTGCGGGGCCCGTGGACAACCCCTTTCCCTATCTGGCGAATGCGCACCGCTTGATCTGCAGTTCGCGCTACGAGGGCTTTCCCAACGTGGTACTGGAAGCCCTGGCCTGCGGAACGCCCGTACTCTCTTTTGCCTGTCCGGGCGGGCTGGATGAGATCATCATTCCCGGCAGCAACGGCGAGCTGGCCCCGCCGGAAGACACGCGTACGCTCGCCAGACTGATCCTGGACTCCCTGCCGCTGCCGCCGGAGCGTGAAACCGTCAAGGAAAGCGTCCGTTCGCGCTACGCGGCACCGCTCATCACCAGGCGGTACGAAGAATTGTTCGACTCCGTTCTGAATACCTGATTCGGCTTCCGCTCTTTCAGACCCACGCGCGATGGCTTGCATTTTCCTCCGACTTTGGATTTACAATTTCGAAAATAAAGTGCATTCTCAAAACCGATTAAAAAAGTGACAAAAAAATAAATTTTTCCACAAGTTGCTTGACAAACACTTGCCTAATCGCATATATAGAAGATAGAAACAGAAAAATGCCAAACCTGTCGCGAGACAGGGACGGAAAGCCACGGGTCTCCCTGAGACAGCCGGGCTGCCTGGAGTCCTTCAGACGTACCGAGCGAATCACCTTCCATCGGCTTTCCACCTGGGATTCCTGGCATATCTCCGCACGGAGGATGCACCATGAATACGATAAACTATCAAGGTGACGAAAGTCGTCTTTTCTTCACTAAGCAACCGATTTTTGAGAAAAATGCCAAGGTATGGGGGCACCATCTGGTCACGCGGAATGCTCCGTGGACTACCGTCCATCCGCCTTCGCAAGAAATACGCTATGTCGACGAACTCTCCAGCCAGTCGGTAAAATCCTATGCCTTTCCCCCCGGACAGATAGGCGACGAAAAAATCATCGTGCCCTTCTCTGCGGAAGCTATTTGCAACAGGCAGCCGCGCAGTCTGCCGTCCGCCAACACCGTCGTACAGTTCAAGGAAATTTCCAATCCGGATAAAACGCTGCTCGACGCCCTGGATGAACTCAGAATGCGCGGATATTCTCTGGCCTTGGATGAATTCGAGGGGCTCGCGGGGGCGGAACCATTATTGCGCCGGGCTGACGTGGTCTCCCTTTCCATTCTGGGAAAAACACCGCGGCAGATAATGAACCTGATGAAAAAAATTCCCATCCGGGACTGCTCTCTCGTGGCAAAAGGCGTGGAAACCAAAAAATTGTATAATGCTGCCCGTGCGCTGGGATTCAGCTATTTCCAGGGCGGCTTTTTCAAACGGACGCAGCTGGTCCACGGAAAAGCCCTGGAAGCCGACCAGACCACGAGTTTGCAATTATTTCAGATTATTGAAACAGACAAACCTGATTTTCAGGGCCTGGCTGACGCTATTTCCATGGACGCCTCCATCAGCTACAGGCTGCTGCTCTTTTTAAACTCCGCCGCATTTAGTTTTCCTGTGGAAATTACGTCCATTGACCACGCCGTGGTCATTCTGGGCTGGGAACAGATGCGGAACTGGTTGCGACTGGCCGTGCTCAACGACATCACCCCGCCCCAGAAGACAACGGAATTGGTCCGCACGGCCGCGCAACGAGCCCACTTTTTCAAACGCACCGCGATACGCAGCGGGTACACGGCGGCACCGCCGGACCAGCTCTTCCTGCTGGGGCTGTTTTCTTTGCTGGAAACCTTGCTGGATATTCCGATGCGTGAGATAGTGGAGGAACTGCCGTTGAGCCAGCAGCTGAAAGCAGGCTTGTGCGGCGAAATCAAAATCGACCGGCTCTGGCTGCAACTGGCCTACCGGATGGAAAACTCCGACTGGACCAATATGGACAGACTGATCCGCCATTTACGGCTCAAGCCCGAAGCCGTGGCTGACAGTTACTACGACGCCCACGTTCTTACCAATGCGTTTTTCAGCGTAGGAGCCGATTAAAAAGACAAGGGGGGCTGATATGGGCAAAATTAATCCTGTCGAGCTGGTATTGCGTACCGGCATGGAAGGCTGGACCAAAGACAAAATGTGGAAAGCCGTGGCCATGCTCACCAGCCATTCGACCTCCGTGGCCAGCGACAACGCACGGGCCAGAATTCATTTTTTCGAGAGCTTCAGGCATCTGGACCAGGATCCGTTGCAGCAACAACTCGTTGTCACCGCGGATGACCACGTCCGGTATAAGGAAGAAGCCGCACAACTTGCAGATTCAGGTACCATCGTCAGCGAAAATACCTGATAGGGAAAACGAACCGGTCCCTCCTGTAATCAGTTACTTGAGACAGTCCGCCGTGCCCCCCGCCTGCCCCCGAAACAAAACACGGCGGACTTTTTTTCAGATAACCACCGTCTTTGTTGCAACAAAGACGGTGGTTCTTTTTTATGCAGCCTAAGGAACTATCAACACAGGACAGTACATTGTGCTGATGACTTTGTGGCTTACGCTCCCCAGAAAAAGCCCCCCTATGTTGGTGTGCCCGACAGAGCCCATAACGACCAGGTCGTACTCCCTGCTTTTGGCCAGGTCCGTTATCACATTTCCCGGGGAACCTTCCTTGAGTAATGTCTCGTAAGACACACCCGTTTCATCCAGAATACGCGCGCCTTCGGCCATGCATGCCTCTGCGCTCCTTTTCAAAGTCTCTTCCATCTGTCCGATGAAAAGCTCAGGGGCTTCGGCCAATTCCGCATAATTGCTGTAACAATGGACAAGGGTGATTTTTGCATCGTCCGCTTTGGCCAGATGCACGGCATACGCAGCGGCATTGGCGGAATGTTTGGAGCCATCATAAGGCAGGAGAATTTTCTTCAGCTGCATGTCTGCTACCTCCTTGGTGTTGCTGGTTATGCGGCCATCATCATGGCGGCATGGTTGGAGGTTGGGGTTCACCTGACCGGCACCCCTCAGGCAGCCGAAAGACTGGATGCGGACATTCTGAACGCCACAGCAGCAAAAGAACACAAAAGGACTTACCGGGCTGCCGGATCACACCCATATGGTTCTGTTAAAACAATAAGTTCTCCGGGCGGAATTGCAAGGAAGCGTATCAAAAGACGCCGGGGCGGCCGTTTATCAAAAACGGCCGCCCCGGCGTTGGAGGAGACGATCCTTTTTCAGCACTCTATCTCCAGCTTTTTTACAATATCCCTTTTTGTCTGCCGCGCTAACGGCAAAAAAACTTTTAGATGTTGAATACAATCCGGTTTAATTATATACTAAAGGTGCTTCTGAAAAATCTTTACAGCATGTACGCTACCGTGAGCTTATCATGAAGCATCCCGGCCTGTTCGAACCCCTTGCCCGCAAACTGAATCTGAGCGTCAAGCTGTTGCTGCTGCTTTCCGCCATTACCGTCGCCGTCCTCGGTGCTTTTGCCTTTCATGAATATCAGCAAACACAACAAAAACTGCTGTCCGAACTCGACTCTCTTGCAGAAATTTTACCTGAAAGACTCTCATTGGCTCTCGATCCGCTGCTCGCGGCAAAACAATACGATCAAGCGCAAAAAATCCTGCTTTCCGAATTTCATGACAACCGCATCCAATGCGCAACACTTCAATTTTCGCAGACCCCTTCCGCGGATCTTGGCTTCGAACGGCAAGGCAGGCTTATCGTCCCGGCAACAGTATGCCCTGAGGAGAAACCGGCCTTGCGCGCTGTTTCGACAACACTGCAGGGCGAACAGGCCCGGCTGTCAGTGCTTTTTCGTACGGACTCCATCGATCAGTCGCTGCATGCCATCGTCACCGGCACCATCATCAAGCTGCTCATTCTGATTCCGGTCCTTTGTCTATGCCTGTACACGGCCCTGCGTATTCTGGTGTTCACCCCGCTCCACCGCCTCAGTGAAACGGTCCAGAAAGTCATCGATACGCAGATTTTCACAGCCCGCACCCCCATTGCCAACGAAGACGAACTGGGACGGCTGACCAGACGCTTCAACATGATGCTGGACGAAATAGAAACCCGGGACAAACAGTTGCAGTCCCACAGTATGATGTTGCAGGAAGAAATCGGCGTACGGACCACTGAACTGGCGGACAAAAACACCGCTCTGGAAGCCGCCAATAAGCGACTTATGGAACTGGATGAATTGAAATCCGGTTTTCTTTCCACGGTGTCCCACGACCTGCGTACGCCGCTGACCTCGATTCTGGGTTTTTCCAAGCTGATCAACCAGGATTTCTGCAAGCTGTTTCTGCCCTTTGCCGGAAACGATAAAAAGCTGGTCAAACGCGGCGAGCGTATCAAACACAACCTGCGGATCATCCAGCATGAAGGCGAGCGGCTGACCAGGCTGATCAACGATTTTCTGGATCTGTCGCGGATAGAATCCGGCCGGATGCAATGGCGCGACACGGACCTCCCCGTACGTACGCTTGCCAAACGTGCGGTGGAAGCCGTTCAAGGGCAGTTCGACCTGAAACCGGACCTCCGGCTGCTGCTGGAAATACAGGATGATCTCCCCCTGCTGCACTGCGACGAAGACAGGATAATGCAGGTGCTGGTAAATCTGCTCAACAATGCGGCCAAATTCACCCCCTCAGGGCATGTGCTTCTGTGGGCGGGAATACGTAACGACAAACTGCGGATAGAGGTACAGGATACGGGCCCCGGCATTCCTGAGAACCAGCTGGTCAAAATATTCAATAAATTTCACAAGGTGGAAGAAGCCGAGCATCAACGCGAAAAAAAACCCGCAGGCACGGGACTCGGGCTGGCCATCTGCCGCGAGACCATTCAGCATTATAACGGGCGCATCTGGGCCGAATCCAGGCTGGGCAAAGGCAGCACATTCATCATCGAGCTGCCGGGCTTCCAACGCTTGCAACAGACGGCCTGCCTTACGGAAGTATTGAGCCCCAAGAAAAAAACCAGCATCCTGGTGGTGGATGACAACGCCTTTATCCGGGAATATTTCGATCAGGTTCTCAGCGATGCGGCATACGAAGTCCATCAGGCGAAAAGCGGTGAAGAGGCCCTGGAAAAAGCCAGGGAATCTCTTCCGGATCTGATCATTATGGACCTGCTCATGCCTGGCATGGGAGGTGAAATGGCCATACGGCATTTCCGGTCCGACCCGGTACTTGCCTGCGTGCCCATTCTCATCATCAGTATTTCGCAGGAATCACTGGATTACGCGGGCGACGCCCGGTTGGAAAAGCCCGTGGATCCGGACCGTTTTATGGAAGTGGTCAACGGCCTGCTCCGCAACCGCCGGACCAAATCGCCCGTACTGGTCGTGGACAATCCGGACTGCCTTCCCCCGGACCTGGTATCCGAATCCGAAAAGGTTGCCTACATTAAAGCCGAAGCCGTGGCAGAGCAGATTGCCTCCGGATTCAGGGGAACCGTGGTGCTTTCCAGAGAAACGCTGACTCTGCTTTCGCTGAATCTGCATGAACAGCCCGCGGGTGTGAATTTCCTGATTGTCGGCTGTACCTGATTGCGTTGCTTTCCCATCTGTTGCTCCACTTCAACACTTCCGTGAGGGCTCATCAAAATACGTTGCGTTATCGGCGTCAGACTCGACTTGCAGACCAGGGAGGCGTATAGCTCCAAGAAAAGTCTCTGGTTGCAGCTCTGATGGTGAATATGCAGACGTACCGGCCTTTGGCCGTCCTTTGAACCCTGATTTCGTTACGAATGCACAAGGAGTACAGTATGAGCGAGGAAACCATTATTGTATTGGCCATTATCCCTTTTAAAGGCTCCCTGCCCGCTCCCGTGAAAGACGCGCTCCCCGGCCTGCTTTCCGCCACCCGTGCCGAAGCGGGCAACATCAGTTACAACGCGCACCTGCCCGCAGACGGGGATAACAAAATCTACTTTCATGAAGTCTGGAAAAGCAAAGCCGCTCTGGACGAACACATGCAAACGCCGCATCTGACCGGTTTTCTTGAAACTGTCGGTCCTTTCCTGGACGGCGCCCCTGAAATCACTCTCTGGAAGTCCCTGGATTAAGAACTAGTCTCCAGGGAAATAATCTCAAAACAATCGCGGCCACCCCTTTTGCATAAGGGGTGGCCGCGTTTTTGATGCTTTTTGTTGCGTCTACTCCAGATACCCGGCGATCAGCTCCGCGCACTGGGCGGCGCCGCCCTGGCGGGTGGCGAGGTAGTCGGCGAAACGTTTGCGTACTGTGGCGGGCTTGGGCGGCCGGTTGAGGAATTTGACCATCTGGTCGGCCAGGGACTCGGGCGAGTCCACTTCCTTGAGCAGGCCCGAATCCACGAGTTCGCGCCCGGCCCAGGCAAAGTTGCCCCAGTGGGGGCCCACGCAGGTGGCCACGCCCAGAGACAAGGGTTCGAGAAAATTCTGTCCGCCCAGCGGACGCAGGCTGCCGCCCACGAACGCGGCCTTGGCCAGGCCGTACGCGGTGCCCAGCTCTCCGAAGACGTCCCAGAGAATCACGCTGCCCGGAGCCGCCGGTCCGGGCAGTTCCGAACGCAGCACCCAGTTCAGCTCCGCTCCGCGCAGCAGCTCGCTCCAGGCCGGGATGCGCTCCATATGCCGGGGAAAGAGGCCGACGGTGGTTTTCGGGCGTTCGCGACAAATGATCCGCAAGGCCTGCAGCACATCGTGCTCCTCTTCCTCGCGGATGGAGCCGAGCACGGCAAAAGGCGTACGCGCCCCGAGCAGTTCGGCCAGGCCGGCTCCGGCTTCCGCCGTGTTTTGCGGCGTGCTGACCCTGTCGAACTTGATATTAGGCATGGTCCGGACACGATCCGGGCTGAAAAGCAGGCTGAAACGCATGGCGTCTGCTTCTGAGATTGCCAGGATTTCCCTGGGGCCCACTGTCCGGAAAAACTGCCGCAGCGCCAGGTAGCGTCCGAGGCTGGACGGACGCATGCGGCCGTTGAGCAGCACCAGAGGCACGGAACGTTCGGCGCAGGCGCACAGCAGCCCCGGCCAGAGTTCCGTCTCCAGAACGGCCACCACTTTGGGGGCGACCCATTCCAGGGCCCGGCGCATTTGCGCGCGCGAATCAAAAGGGAAATAGGCATTGGTCAAGACAAGGTCCGGGCGGTTGGACTGCGCCCAGGCAGCGGCTTTGTCCAGCAGTTCGATGCCCTGGTCCGTGCAGGTTGTCAGCAATACGGACAGCCCCCCCGCTCGTTTGGGGAGTTTTTTGAGAATCTCCCAGGCCAGATAGGCTTCTCCCGCGGAAGCCGCATGGAGCCAGACATCCTGGTTTTTTATGGCCCCGCCCCAGCCCAGATTGGTAATGGCAGCCGGTACCATGCGTTTGTACGCGCTGTTGCGCAAACGGGGAAAACAGGGAAGCAAAGGAAAAATCAGACGCCAGGCCGCGTCGTACAGAGGCATCAGCCGCGTATGGGGAAGACTTTTCTTTGGAGGTAGCATCGTACTCGCTGTTGCAGGGGGTCAAATCATGTTTTACTCATGCCAAGGTCGATCAAACGCTGAATCAGGGACTCGAAATCCAGACCGTGAACCGCCGCGGAGCGTGGCAGCAGGCTCGTGGGGGTCATGCCCGGAAGCGTGTTGACTTCGAGCAGGTAGAGCGTGCCGTCGCGGTGGATAAAATCCGCACGGCTGCACCCGCGCAGCCCCAGAGCCTTGTGGGCTTCCAGGCTGAGTCGTTTCAATTCGTCGGTGATGGCCTGGTCCACTGGCGCGGGACAGATTTCGTCCGCACCACCCTGAGCGTATTTGCTCTCATAGTCAAAAAAAGTATCGTTTTTCAAGGGCTTGATCAGGATCGGAGGCAGGGCTTCGTCGCCCAGAACCGCGCAGGTCAATTCCGTGCCGCTGATGCTGGTCTCCACCAGCACTTCACGGCCTTTGGCAAACAATCCGGCCAATATCCTGTCCAGCGCGGCCTGGTCCTCGGCACGGCCCATGTCCAGGCTCGAACCGCCCACGTTGGATTTTGCAAAAACCGGAAAAGCCAGCGGGCACTGCCAGCCCTCTTCGGGAGGCGTGGGCAGAAAGACCCAGTCCGGCGTGGTCAGCCCTTTATGGCGGAAAATCTGTTTGGCCGCGGCTTTGTTCAAAGCCAGAAACGAACCGGCCGGCCCCGGCCCCTGATAGGGACAGCCCGCGCAGTCCAGAATGGCCTGAAGCAGCCCGTCCTCACCCGGCTGGCCATGCAGGTTGATAAAGGCGAAATCACACGTACGCGATACGTCGAACAGTGAGTCAAAGGCGTCTCTGGGGTCAAAACGCACAACCTCATGAGACAGGGCAAGCAGGGCTTTTTCTATCTGAGCCGCGCCGGAAAGAGCCACGTCGCGTTCATTGGACCAGCCTCCGGCGATCAGAAGGATTCGCATTCCAGTTCCACTCCAAGTTCTTTTTCCAAAGCCGATTCAATATCATAGCCCTGTTGTTCGGACTGTCTGATCCGCTCGATGATATACGGGGTGCTGCCGTAGCGCAAAATCAGATCCTCAAAGCGCTGGCGGACGGTGACCAGCGTATCGTGCTGTACGCGCTTGTCCGCGTAGATCACGGCCAGAGCCAGATAATGACGCCGGACGTTGATTTCCCAGGGCCAGTGAATATGGTGCAGCACGCCGTGGGCGATGAGCGGATTACCGGTCTCTTCCAGCACCCACGCACCGCCGAGATGGCCGTGATTGCCCCCGTGGTGAATGGTGTATGGCTTGGCCAGATCATGCAGCAGGGCCGAGGCTCTGACCTCCGGAATGCTCACCTCAATGCCGTGTTCCAGAGCCTTTTCAGCTAGCCAGACCGCCACATGTGCCACCAGTATGCTGTGCGCACGGATGTGCGCCGGCATTTCATACTTGTTCCAAAGCGCCACGCAGGCCTGTTCGTCCGGAACAGCGCCCAGAGATTCGGGCACCAACGGGCATTCGGGAGGCGGAACAAACCCCAAAGGCCTTGCCGGGACCCGTTCGCCCGGCTCGTATGCTGGATTAGACGTGCTCATTACTTTATCTCATGATGACCTAAACGGCTGTTTTGCGCAAGATGCGCCCAAAATACCCGGAGTACGTGCGGCCTGACCGGTTCATGACAGCAGCATCCGGGAGCCAGGAAATTGTTTGCCGCAATTCCCCTAATTCAAAAAATAATAATATTTTTTTTCAATTTATCAATAGCAGCAAATCCTCTGAAACGTACCGCCGCGCAGAAGATTTTGCATCTTTTTTACAAAGAAAAGCTAAAAGCGGCAGTGCGGAAAAGGACACGATCTCTGTTTCAGAGCATCCAATACAACAGGGGCAGGGACCCGAAAGACAATGCCATCCCCAGGCTGACCAACGCGGCGGCAAGTTCAGGCGCAATGCCCGCGGCGATTGCCAGGGCGCCCGCGGTGACCATGGGGGGCATACCCGCTTCAAATACGCTGATATCGGCCGCCAGGCCATGCACTCCGAGCAGACGGCAGCACAGCAAGGCAAAAAGCGGCGCAACGGCCAGTTTCACCGCCAGACCGAATCCCAGAGGCGCCATGACTTTGGGGCTCAGGCGTATGGTCAACTGAAAACCGATCGCCGTCATCACCAGCGGGGTCAACATACCGGACAGAATTTCCAGCAGCCTGACCAGAACATCCGGATACTGCCAGAAACGCAGAGCCAGTCCGGCCAGAAGCGCCAACGTGGGAGGGAAAAGAAGAGCCCGCCCACAGATCACCGCCGGGTTCGGCCTTCCTTCGCAACCATGCATGGCCAGTATCACGGAACCGAAAACAGCGAAAATCATCATGGTGCCTATCTGGTCGTACACAATCAGATACGGGATACCAGCTTCTCCAAAAAACGTGTTGACCATGGGAACCCCCATGAAAGACGTATTGCCTATGGGGACGACCAGCAGAAGCACGCCGATGGTTTCCCGAGACCAGTGCAGGCGTTTTCCGACGAATACAACCAAAACAGCGGAGAACAACAGCATTACCCAGGGGATCACCGCGGGTATCAACATATCTTCCGCAAAATGAAGCTGCGGCACTTTGAGAAAAATGACCGCAGGCAGCGAAATGTAGAGAGCAAACATGTTGAGCGCCTGCGCTGTTTCTTTTGGAAAGGCCTTTATATGCCGAAAAAGATAACCAAGACCAACGAAGACGCCGATAAAAATGAAATTTTCCATTGAGCATGCATCCTGTATTTTTCAGACGAAAGAGCTGTTCATATTCAATAAGAAATAGCTGTGTACAATTTAACTGTAAATACATATTATTGTTAATCAGCTGTGCAAAAATGCACAGCTGGCGGCAGAATCCTGTCATCGATTAAATGGAACCCTGAGCTTTCAGGAGGGGGCATGGACCAGAACTGGAACGATCTCCGGTTTTTTCTGGCGCTGAGTCGATCAAACTCTTTCGTGTCGGCGGCAACGCAGCTCAAAGTAACGCACAGCACCGTATCCAGACGCATTGCGGCCCTGGAGAACGCGTTGCAGACGAAACTGTTTGTGAGGACTGAAAAAGGATGCCGGCTGTCTCCTGCGGGCGAACAGTTGCTGCCCCTGGCCGAGGAGCTTGAAAAAACCGTCCTGAAGCTGCAGGCCCATGCGCTGGGTAAGGATAAGCAACTGTCCGGGACCATCCGCATCGGGAGCCCGGATGGACCGGGAAATTACTTTCTGGCGGAACGGCTATGCGCATTCCAGAAGAAAAATCCCCTGCTGGAAATCGAACTCATTGCCGTGCCTATGTATTACAGTCTGTACAAGCGCGAAGTGGACATCCTCATCAGCCTGAAAAAACCAACCGAACGCAACATCGTCGGCCAACGGATCACCCATTACAAATTCGGATTGTTTGCCGCCCCAAAATATCTGCGCGGACGCACCCCGCTCAAAAAACTCAGCGACCTGGCGCAACACGATTTTGTGGGATACATTGAAGACCTGATGTACGATGAGCGGCTGCGCTTCCTGGAAGAATTCTCACCCGGCCTGCCCATGCTTTTCCGAAGTTCGACAATCATCGCCCAGATGAACGCCCTGAAAGCCGGAGCCGGCATAGGGGTGCTGCCCTATTTTATGGCGCACGCGGAAAAGAATCTTGTTTCCGTACTGCCGGAGCATTCTATTGAACGGGAATTCTGGCTCCAGGTGGACCCGGACTCACGGAAGCTGGCGCGCGTACGGGCAACCATTGATTTCATCTTGGAGCAGATGCACGCAGGCAAAGAGTTGTTTCTGACACTGCCCGTGGCTGGAGAAGAAAGACACGCGGCCCGTATGCAAGGGAGATGACCGGACAGGCCCTACTCTTTGCCGTAGTGTTCTTCCAGCAGGTCCAGCACCTTGCCCGTACCGCCGAGATGCAGGAGTTCGGCGCCTGTTCTCGCGGCATTTTCCGCGTACACGCTGTTGCTGATGCACTCGCCGGCGTAGAGTTCGAGCACGCCCGGTGCGAAATCCGCGGGCCCGATGCGTTTGCCAGCATTGACCTGCACCACGGAATCCGCCTGGTAGCAGCGTTCAAACACATTGCCCGGACAAACCAGCTGGGGCACGCCGTGGGCCAGGGCGGAGAGTACGCTGTTCTGGCCGCCATGGTTCACGAACAAGGCGGCCTGGGGCAGGAGCTGACTGAAGTCGAAGAACTCCCGGACCTGAACCCGTCCCACGCTTTTGGGCTTCAGCCCCTTGCCCGCCACATAGACGTCGTAGGGACTGTTCTTGAAAAGTGAAATGGCGGTGGACGCGGCCTTTTTGGGGCTGACGCTGCCGTTGCCCAGATAAAATAAAATATTGTTCCTCTGGCCCTGCCTGTTCAACGCATGCTTCCGGACACGGGACAGAGGTCCCACGTGGTGGATCTTCTCGCCCGTCATGGGCTCCAGCCGTTCGGAGCTGGGGATGAAACGCAGATCCGCCCATTCGAAAATCTCCAGCACGGACTGGCATACGGGCAAGTCGCTGGCCTCCAGATACGTACGCAGTTCGCCGCTGTATTCCGGATTGGACGCATAGCTTGCCTGACCCGGAAAACTGTGCGTGGTGGCCACGGGCACGCTGCAGAGTCTGGCCGCGAGAATGGCGGCGTAGCGGTATTCCGATAAGACCACGTCCGGAGCGAAATCCTCGATGGCCTGACGCAGGGCGAGCACGTCCGCCTCCACGTATTTTTTGCGCAACATGCCGCCGAGGTGCAGGACATGCTCGAAGCTGGTCACCTTGCGCCGGCCCTGCAGCCACCTGTTGCGCAACAATGCCCCCAGCGAATAGGCCAGAAAAGGCGGCAACCCCAGCAAAGTGGGCGCCGGGGCCGCGTATTGCCTGGCCCCTTCCACCAGCTGCAGGTTTCCGTCACTGGCGGCACACACGGCCAGCATATGCCCGCGGCGCAGGACTTCTGATGACAGCGCGGCCAGACGAACCGCCGGACCTGAGGTTGGCAGAGGGACTGCAAAAGGGGCGATGAGGATCTTCATGGAGTCTCCGTCTTCAATTTTTTGGAGCCAGACTGCAACGACGCGATATTGTAAGCCGGCCGGACCGACCCATTGATAACGGGTTAACAGCGTGGAAGCAACCTGCTCTCTTGCAGGCGGACGCGTTTAACGCTAGTTTTACAATCGCAAATCATACGATTATGAACGATGTTTCAATTACCTGATGCCACATTCATTCATAGACTAATACGAGATGACGTCATGCCGGACAATACGAATTTTTCCTCACTGCTTGAAAAAATGAAGCAGTTTACCTCCTGCGATGAGGCAAACCACCACGTTCTTGACCTGGAAAGTATCGTTGCACTGGCCGCAGAAAGCCATTTTTCCCAAAAAACTATTCAACGCCAGGCATTATGCAATGATGTCATTCCCAAACGCTACATACGCAATTTCTCCGCCATGGATGCCGCCGGTCAAGTACGGCTGCTGGATGCGAAGGTATTGCTTGTTGGCCTGGGCGGCCTGGGCGGAACGGTTTTGGAAATCCTGGCGCGTATGGGCGTGGGCACGATAATCGGCGCTGATGGAGACGTGTTCGAGGAAAGCAATCTGAACCGCCAGGCCCTGTGCACGGAGGCTGTTCTGGGACAACCGAAAAGCGTTGTTGCCGCAAAACGCGTAGCCGAACTGAATGCGGCCGTCCGCTTCATTCCCATCGACAGTTATTTGCACAAAGCAGAGATGCGCCAGTATTGCGCACAGGCGGATCTGGTGGTGGATGCGCTGGGAGGGCTGGAATTCCGTGCCGACCTGCATAGTGCGGCGCGCGAAGCCGGGCTGCCCCTGGTCAGTGCGGCCGTGGCTGGCTGGGCGGGTTTTGTGGGGTCGCAATTCCCCGGAGAAGAAGGGCTGGAGCGTTTTTTTCAGTCTGCCGGCTCAGGTGCCGGAGCTGAGGAAATTCTGGGGTGTCCGGCGCCGGGCGTCCGTTTTGCCGCCACGCTTGAGGCTTCCGAGGCCATCCGGATACTTGCGGCAGAAAAAAACGGCAAGAAACAGTCCGGAAGACTGCTGCTGTTTGACCTGGCTGACTTTTATTTTGAAAATGTTCAGTTTTAAAAGCGCTGGTTAACACGTACCGGAATCACTGCAATACCCCGGGGGCAGAAGCACGCCTTTAACCCCTGTTATCCGGCCCGCGCTTATGACCGGCCCGAGCACCAGGCAGACTTCTCGGCTGCTGCCGTTGCTGTGCAATGCGCTCACCATGCAGGCGTTGCGCTGTTCACTCTCAGGCGCCATGGCGGCCTCCAGCAGTCTGGACGCGTCATCCTGTGATTCGGGAACAAGTAAATCGCCGAGTTTCGCACTTCCCGCCAATTTCAGGGGATCGCGCCCGAGCTGCTCGATCACGCCTGCGCTGACCAGCAGCAAGCGCCCTTCTTCATCGGTTTCAAAAACGGTCTGCGGGAAAAAGTCGGCAAGTTCTTTGTAACGCCGTTCGTTCTCGCGAAACAGTCGATAGAGTTCGAAACTTTCTATGGCGTTGGCACAATATTTCAAAATGACCGTGAGCATGGAAAGGACAATGCCGGAAATATTTCTGTCGCTTTTGTGCAAAAGCCCCACGAACATGCCTCTGGTCCGCGAACTCGTGGACAGTGCGTGCAGCATGATCCGGTATTTCTTGCTGCTGGAATAGATCATGGTCGGCCTGTTTTCGCGCAAGGCGAGCGCAAAAATGCCGTTTTCAATGAGAATGCCCACCTCTTCCTGGATTTCGGCCTGGTATTCCGGCGGCAGACACATGTTCAGGACAAAATCCGAAGTCCGCTCGTCCACCAGATAAAAGCAGGTGCAAAGAAACTGCACGACCCCCTGCATACGCGATGCAGATTCCAGGAGAATATCTCCGGGTTCGGTCAGCTTGTTGATGCTGGTCTGAAAATCACCCAGGTTGGCCGCTTGTTCCAGAATATCATAAATAAATCTGGCCTGTTCTTCCAGGTGCCTGATTCGCAGTTCCAGCTCTTCCTTTGTTCTGGAGACCCCACCGTTTTTATTCATCGGGAATAATGAACCTCATGACTTCTTCCAACTGATATTCGATCTTCTGAGCAAGATGGTGAATGGTATCCGCCGAAAGATCCAAAACAGCCCAAAGCGGCTTTGGAAGCGGCGGTACGTACCAGTAGCCGCTGCCTTCGTACCCGAGAGCATGCGCCATAATGTCGGCAATCTGCATTATGGCGGCATCACGCTGATGCGGTCCGATTTCCGTATTCTGGAAGTATCCTATGCAACGTTCCAGGGAGACAGGAAGCTTCCATCTTTTGACCACCAGGCAGCCAAGCTCCTGATGATCAAAACCGAAAATCAATTTTTCCGCTATGTGCAGCGGTGTCTCTCGATCCTTAGCCAGAGCGAAAACACGCTCAGAAAGGCCCGGCAGCTCTGCACTGAGCACCAGGCGTCCGATTTCATGTATCAGTCCTGCAATGAAAAAGCGTTCGCTGTTGGGCGAGCGGTAATAGCTGGCCAGCGTACGGGCGGCTATGCCGCAGGCCACGCCATGCCTCCAGAACTGCCTGTGGTTGACTATCTCCGTATCTACGCAGGAAAACGCCTGCACGATGGATATGCCCGCGGCCAGAGTCAGCAACTGGCTCGCACCGATGATATATCCTGCGGAGTTGATCGTATCCACATGCGCCTGGACGCCGTAAAAAGAACTGTTGACGATCTGCAGCAAGCGGTCGGACAACTTCGAGTCCAGGCTGACCACTTCCACCGCATCTTTCACAGTGACCCGCGGGTCGTTGACAACCTCTACCAACCGGGGAAAAATCTCCGGAAGTTTCCCGCACTGTATTTCCCGCCGGGCCAGCTCCTCCAGAGAGGGCAAACGCTCCAGAGAAAACCGGAAACCGCTTTTTTCCTGCCGTCCGGGCTCCCCCTCATCTTCACCGGCTTTGGATGCCAAAGCCGAAAATGTGTGTTGCTCCCACAAATCCCGAAGACCGCGGGTAATATCGGCCTCCTGGTCATATTCCTTGAAACGCAGCTCCGCCATGATTTTCACACGCGCGCGGAGTTCCGTCAGCTTCTCATGCTCGCTCCGGTTGCAATCGCCGTTGCTCAAATCCAGAATATCACAGGCCGCCACTCCCCAACTTCTCAGAACACGGATCACATCCGTGGTCAGAAGCGTCCCAGCTTCGGCAAGCAGTCGGCCATTTCTATCTCGCGCCTCAGTGGCAAGTACCATGCCGGGCTGAAGGGAAAGAAGTTGTACTTTGGCCATAATCGCCCCTTGGTTGATTATCGAAAGCAATATCTTGCAGAAAACGCTTCGAATCTTAAAAAGACCGGAACAACTGACTCGGTGGATTCACGATACATGCAGATTTGGGGCGTTCCCAACCGATTCTTTACAGTTCTCACGACAGCAACTGCTGTCCTTTCCGGCCATTCATGCTTTCTGAAGTACTATTGCCGCATCCTCTCTTTTTCATAACAGATCAAGGCATAGCATGCCAATTATATAAATAACACTGACATTTCAGATAATTAATTACATAATCACTACGATAAAACTTGTTTTTACTATAATGGTGCTGCCCCCCCTGACGTGTCTTTATAAATTGCCAGCTCTCGCCGGTGTTATCAATATATTAATCCTGTGTTTGTTAAATATTTACTGGTTATTTTTTTCTTGGCACCTTTGCCTCCCTCCCTTAAGGATTTTACTCTTGCGTGTCGCTGCAGGTTGCGCTATTTTTCACAAAACAACGATATAAACAGAGTGTCGGAGACAAATGCAACACGAAATCGTCATTTGCATGGGCAGCTCGTGTTTTGCCAGGGGCAACAAAAAGCACCTGCGCCTGATAGAACAATACCTTGCCGACCATGGCCTTGCCGACTCGGTGGTTCTTAAGGGCAGCCGCTGCGAAGACCATTGCCCCACCAGCCCCAACATTCGTATCGACGGGCAATTATTCAGCGACATAAACGAAAATCGACTTATGGAATTGCTGGACCTGTATCTTTCCGCGTGATCCAGGCGGCAACGTCATGCTTAGAGCTTTCGGACGCCTTGTCCCGCATCAGTTTTCCCAATCGCGGAATGCGCCCCATAACGAAACAAGCAAGGACGCTGCATGCCGACTCAGTACCCCATTTATACGGTTGAAACTGAATGCCAGGACTGCTACCGCTGCCTTCGGTATTGTCCGGTGAAAGCCATTCAGGTGGACAATGGCCGGGCCTCGGTCGTGCCGGAACTATGCATCGCCTGCGGGCGTTGCGTTGCCGTCTGTCCGGCCCATGCCAAACATGTCCGCAATGACCTGTTCGAAGTCTACCAGTTTCTGCGCGATACGCGCCCGGTCTATGTCTCCCTGGCGCCTTCATGGGTCGTGGAATTTCCCGACATTTCTCCCGGCGCCCTGATCAAGGCTCTGCTGCAGCTTGGTTTTGCCGGAGTTTCCGAAACCGCAATCGGCGCCCAGGAAGTTTCCGCAGCCGCGGCCCAGCTTCTGACCCAGGAAGGCCCCAAACTCATGCTTTCCACGGCCTGCCCGGCAGCTGTCGACTTCATCCGCAGCTACATGCCGGAACTCGTTCCCAACCTGACGCCTTTGCTCTCTCCTTTGCTGTCCCATTGCGGGATGCTGCGCAAAACGTATGGAGAGCAGATCCGGGTTGTGTTTTTCGGCCCCTGCGTGGCCAAAAAAAATGAGGCCGACCAGCATCCGGAGCTGCTCGACTCGGCCATGACTTTTTTCGACCTGCGGACTATGTTTTCTCAATTCAACATCGACCTGGCGGAACTGACACGCCAGGAAGAACTGACGCCGTCCCCCGAGGCTGTTTTCGTACCCCAGGCCGCCAAAGAAGGCGCACTCTACCCCATAGAGGGGGGCATGACCGATACGGTCAAGGCTTACTCCGGAAACGAATCCGTCTGCTTCACGACACTTTCAGGCATTCACCACATTGAGACGGCCTTGCAGGGCATCCAGAACAGCAGCCTGCCGCGTTCCGTTTTTGTGGAACTGCTGGCCTGCGCGGGCGGGTGCGTACGGGGCCCCTGCATTTCCAGCCCGCGACCGCGACTGCTCGACCAGCTCGCAGTCTTTGACCGGGCGGCAAAACCCGAATCCCATTCTCCTTTGCGGCCGCCGGCAATTTCCATAGTAGAAAAGCTGCACGCCTCTCCGGTGCAACTTCCGGAATTCACGGAAGAGCAGTACCGCGCGGCACTGCGTCTTCTGGGGAAATTCGGCCCGGGGGACGAACTCAATTGCAGCGGCTGCGGACATGAAACCTGCAGAGGCCTGGCCAGGGCTATTCTCGAAGGGCTGGCCGAGCCTTCCATGTGCGTCCATTTTCTGCGCAAGCGGGCCACCAGCAAAGCCAACGCCCTGCTGCGCTGCATTCCGGCGGGAGTCGTCATCACCAATGCGGACATGCACATCATCGAGTGCAACGAACACTTTGCCGGGCTGTTCGGAGAAGACGTGCTCACGGCTTTCCAGGCAAAACCGGGCATGGAGGGAGCCTCGCTGGAGAAAATCGTTCCCTTTGCCGAGCTGTTCCGCCGCGTACTGGAAACCGAAAACGACTTTCACCGCGATTCCATGCGCCATGAAGACCGGGTCTTCAACGTCTCCATTTTCAGCATCGAACCACAAAGCGTTGTGGGCGGCGTCATTTTCGACGTGACGGGTTCGGAGCTGCGCCGCGACGAAATAGCCAGGCGGGCCAGAGAAATTATCCGCAAAAACCTTGAGACGGTTCAGGAAATCGCCTGCCGGCTGGGAGAAAACATGGCCGACACCGAGATACTGCTGCGTTCGCTGGCTGAAGATTTTTCCAGTGACGCCAAAACCCTCTCCGACAAAAAACTGCGGGGCCGCCATTCATGACGCAGGATGCCTTCATCGAAGTGGAAGCTGCCCAGCGCAACAAATACGGAGAGGACATCTGCGGCGACTCGTTCAAAACACTCAAACTGCCGGAAGAGGGACGTACCATAGCCGTGCTTTCCGACGGGCTCGGACACGGCGTCAAGGCCAGCATTCTTTCCTTGATGACCGCCACCATGGTACTCAAATACACGGCCAACGACACCGACATTATCCGCGCGGCCGAAGTCATCATGGACGCATTGCCTGTCTGCCAGGTACGCAAAATCAGCTACGCCACATTCACCGTGGTGGATATTCTCGCCGACGGCAGCACACGGGTCATAGAAATGGACAATCCGCCCTTCATCCTCGTCCGCGGCGGACTGGCCCGGGAAATTCCCTTCGAAGAAATGATTTCACCCCGTTACAACGAACGGGTCATTCGGGTGTACCATCTGGACCTGCGCCATGGGGACAGGCTGGTGTTCACATCCGACGGCATAACCCAGAGCGGGCTGGGAACAGGCAGGTTGCCCCTGGGCTGGCGCAGTAAAGGATGCCGCGAATTCGTGCTCGGACAGATCGCCTCTGTTCCCGACATCTCGGCCAGAAGTCTTGCCCAGAGCATCCTGAGTGAGGCCCTGCGTCAGGAACCCGAACACCTGGCCTATGACGACATGACCGCGGCGGTGATTTATCTCCGTCAACCGCGCAGAGTGATGCTTTTGACCGGCCCGCCCTACGCGGAAAACCGGGACAAAGAGTACGCGGAGCGTTTGAACAACTTTGAAGGACGCAAGGTCATCTGCGGCGGCACCACGGCCAACATCGTGGCTCGGGAGCTGGACCGTACGCTGCATACCAATCTGAAGGAGGTGGGGGATCTGCCGCCCGCGGGCGAGATGGAAGGGATGGACCTTGTGACAGAGGGAATTCTCACCCTGACCCGTGCGGCGCAACTGCTGGAAAGCGACCACGAACCCACGGAGCATTCCCCCGCCGCGGACCTGTATGAAATCCTGATCAACAGCGACAGCATCGCTTTTTTGGTGGGAGCGCGTATCAATGAGGCCCATCAGGACCCCAACCTGCCCCTCGACCTGGAAATCCGACGCAACATCATCAAACGCATCTGCCGGATACTGGAAAAAAAATATCTCAAGGAAACCACGGTCAACTTTTTCTGAACCGTTAGGTTACACGTCTTATTCCGGAAAATCGTTGCCCGGCTCAATGACATCGATGCGTTCCGACATGGGCGCCAGCTGGGCCAGACGCTTGATGCCCGTGAGCATCTCCTCGTTGAGCACCTGCCCCTTTGCAAGGGCTTTGATCTCCTTTCCGCCATGGGTGATCATGACATCGCTCATCAGATACATGCCCTTTCTCAGATTGACCAGCTTGACCGTTTTGACCTCGTATTTGACATCATCCCCGAGAATGTCCTCCATGGCCTGCAGCACCCGCAGGTCGTACAACTGGGCATTGCGCTTCATTTTGGCCAGGCCGTCTTTTTTGGGCGTATCATCCGTAGTCAACCGGTCGAAATCAAGCAACACCTTCAACATCCGCGCGCCCAAAGGAATTTTGGTTCCCATGACGTCATCGTAGGGGACTCCGGAGCCGTCATAACCTTTTTCCTGATAGCGGATAATCTGGGCGATGGACGCCATACGCGGGATATGCGAAATAAGCTCCGCAGCCAGCTCCGCATGCCGGAAATAGGTTTGCTTATCCTGTTCGGAAAGCTCTTTGCCTTTGACCACGCGCTGGATCAAGGTATCCGGTAAAAAAATGAATCCCAGCAGGCAAAGCATGGACGCGGTCTCCACTTCCCAGGGTTTGGGATCATGCACCTTGCGGGAAAGCTGTCGGAGGTACGGACGAATGCGAGAAATAATGCCGTAGATTTCGGGTTTGAGATTGGCAAGCACTTCGCTCAAAAGGCTGACCATGCCGCGCAACGTATCCCGCAGCAGTTCTTTTTCCGCCGTAACCAGACGGTACTGGTCCAAAGCGGCCTGCAGTGTCTGGATCAACTGCTGGTCCGGGCAGGGTTTGGTCAAAAAACGAAAGACGCGGCCTTCGTTCACAGCCGCGATGGAGGCGTCCAAATCCGCATAGCCGGTCAGCATGATCCGTACGGTATCTTCATTCAGCGTACGTACGTGGGAAAGGAACTCAATGCCGTCCATACTCGGCATGCGCAAGTCCGAGACCACCACGGCGAATTTGAATTTTTTCACCATCTCCAGGCCGGCGGTCGGTCCCAGAGCCGTGTCGATCTCGAAGCGTTTCCGCAACAGCCGTTTCATGGAATCAAGAATATTTTTCTCATCATCCACAAACAAAATCCGCTCAGTCATCGGCCTTCTCCTCTGCCAGCTCCGCCCTGAGTTCTTCCTTCCAGGCGCTGAATTTGTTTTCCAGATTCAATCGAACCAGATAGTCCGCGTCCGGATGCCGCTGACAGTATTCAGGATTGATCACGATCAGTTCGTGATCCAGACAATTGGCCAGATGCACGGCTGTCAATGCGGAAAACTCCGCGGACTCCACCACAAGAGGTTCATGATGAAAGGCTACTGCCTGCACGACAGATTCCGGCTGCGCCCAGAGGCCGAGAAGAAAAGCTCCGACTTCCGCATGGGATACGCCCAGCATCTCTTTTTCCGCTTCCCAGAGTATGCTGTTGTCTGACCGGATTTTTTCGATAATCCGCTCGTAAATTTCAGGTAGCTCGCTGATCAATATAAGTTTTCCTACATCATGCAGCAACCCGGCAATGTAACTGTTGTCCACGACATCGGAAGAAGCGCCGGATTTTTTGGCGATTTTCTTCGCCGCATTCGCCGTACGCAACGAATGATCCCAAAGGTAGCTGAAATTGAAGTAAGAGGTGGGCGATTTTTCCAGGGTGGAAAAAAGTTCGACGGAAAGAATCAACCCGCGGACCACTTCCAGACCCAACAGAGCCACAGCCTGAGCCGGACTGGAAATTCTGTTTACAAAACCGAAAAAGGACGAATTGACCAGCCGCAGCAACGAGGCGGACATCCCCACATCACGGGAAATAATATCGCCGATTTTGGCCAGGGATGAATTCTCCATGCTGATTTCGGAAACCAGCTCCTGATAGATGGGCGATAAGACAGGTAGACTGTCCAGCGAGGTCAGCACATCCCGCAGGGCATTGTTGGCCAAAAAGCTGCTCAGGCAGCAAGACCTTCTGAGCACTTGCACCAGTTCTTCCGTGGAGCAGGGTTTGCTCAAAAACTGATGGGCGGGTTTGACGCACTTCATCACGCTGTGCATTTCGGAATGTCCGGAAAGAATAATGCGAACGACATGAGGGAAACGGTCTCTGACGAGTTCAAGAAATTGCGCGCCATCCATCCCCGGCATACGCATATCGCTGACCACCACGTCCATCGGTTCGCGCTCCAGAAACTCCAAGGCCTCGGAACCACTGGACACAAAGTTGACATCCCATTCCCCGCGCATGGAATGAAGCATCCGCCGCAAACCGTCCAGAACGTTTTTTTCGTCATCCACAAAAAGGATCTTACACCTCGTGGGCATCTTGTTTCTCCTGCTGCTTTCTGATGGGCAAGCGGATGTAAAATGTTGTCCCTTGACCTACTGTAGAGTGAAAATCCAAGGAACCGGCGTGTTTTTTCACCACGATATTGTAGCAAATGGCCAGACCTTGACCGGTGCCCTTTCCCACTTCCTTGGTAGTAAAAAACGGATTGAAAACACGGTCTCTGTTTTCCGGAGCAATGCCTGCCCCCGTATCACGAATACTGATTTCCACAAAGTCGCCCTGCTTGCACGTCGAAATCTCTATGGAGCCTGTATCGCCGCTGTCGCCGACGGCTTCGGTCACGGCATGAGCCGCATTGACCAGAACATTGAGCAGCACCTGGTTGATATCTCCCGGCGAACATTCCACCAGAGGCAGATCATCAGGCAGATTCGTGAGAATCTGGGAATGGTATTTCCATTCGTTTCTGGAAATGGCTATGGTGTTTTCAATCGCCTTGTTGATGTCAGTCAGGACCGATTCCCCGGTGTCCGGATGCGAAAACTGCTTCATGGCCTTGACGATGCTGGATACGTGTTCGACCCCTTCCAGGGTCTGCTGTACGGCTTTGGGAACTTCTTCGCTCAGGTATTCAATATCGGCCTTGCGCAAAGCCTCCCGGAATGCCACCTTGCAGGATTCCGGGTTGTTGCTTCCTCCGACATTACTCAATATTGAATTGGCTTCATTGTGCAGTTCCAGCAAATCCCCGAAGGCATCCTGCAGAAAACGCGTATTGTCGCCAATGTATTGAATAGGCGTATTGATCTCGTGAGCAATGCCCGCGGCCAGCTCTCCCACGGATTCAAGCTTCTGCGTATAGGTCAACTGCCGTTCCAGGGCTTTACGCTCTGAAATATCGATCATGGTTTCGACAATTAGTTTTTTCCCTCCCATTTCCAGGGGAGTGATCGTCCGCTGTACGGGCAGGATCTCGCCGTTGGGCAGCTCCAGTGTGGTCTCAATATTGCGCATCGGCCCTTTCAGTTCATGACAGGAGTGTTTTTTTCCATCACTGGCCAGCAGCATCGTACATTCTCTGCCGAGTATCTTTTCCTGTTTGTTGCCGAACAAGCTTTCCGCAACGGCATTGGCCTCTATTATAGTGTGGGATTCCATATCCACTATGAATACTGCCGCTTCCATGCCTTCAAGCACGCCGCTCAACAACTGAGCCTGCTCTTGAAAGGCCTGTTCGGCTTCTTTCCGGCCCGTTATGTCGTTGATGAACGTATCCAGATAGCGCGGATTCTCCTCATCATCCTTGACCAGACGGCAGTTGAGCGCCACCCAGACAATTTGTCCGTCTTTTTTTCTCATCCTGGTTTCAAAACCGACAACACGGCCATGCTGCATCAAATTATGCAAAAAATGATCTCTGTCTTTTTCATCGGCATACACCTGCTCGCGGATGTTCTGTATCCCGATGACCATTTCCGTGGGAGACGCGTATCCGAGCATTGAGGACAAGGCCGGATTGACCCGTAAAAAACGTCCTTCCAGGGTGGATTGCGCAATGCCGATGGCGGCGTTGGTAAAAATATCCCTGTAACGCAGTTCCGCTTTCTGCAGGGCCTGTTCCACCCGCTTGTGCATCGTTATGTCCCGCAGAACCATCACGGAACCTTTTTGCCGGCCCAGCTTGTCATACAGGGGCATCTGGCTGATCTGCACCCAGCCTTCAGCGTGGGGCAACTGTTCTTCACTCACGACCGGTTCCGCCCTGGCTCCGTCCACAACAGGACAAACACGCGAAAGCATGTCATGAAATCCCGGCAGATGGCAGAAGGATCTGCCCGGCGCTTTCTGCATTTCTATGCCGAAAAGAAGAGCTGCGGCCTTGTTGATCCGTTTGATGATCCCTTTGAGATCCAAGATCATAATCGCATCCGGAACAGCGTCAAAGGTCAACTCCCAATCGTTGTCTTTTGACTCAATTTCCGGCTTGCGCGCGCTTGATGCACGTTTTTTTTCAAAGCTTACGGCCCGGGCTTTTTTACCTTCCCATTCCAGGGAGACAATCATGGCGGCAACTTGTAAACGGCTGCCGTCAGGGAGCGTAAAATAATGGTCTCCATTGTTCGTCAGTTCATTCAAATGCAGATCGCACGGGGCTTCCACGTATTCCTGCGCCACGGAGTTGGCATACAACACCCACCCCCCATCATCCACAACGATAAACCCGGTAGTCCGTTTGCTCATATACACTCCGCAATATTCCTTAGGTGATCCGGTAGTGCAGTATACCCGATTTAAGCTTTTATTGAAACATCTTCCACCGGAAAAAAGACAACTTACGCGCCGTCTCTTTTCCTGCCTCTTCTGCCGGATAAACTACGGCCAAACGTCCCCCCGACAGCAGACGCAACCGCAGACGCAACGACAAGTGCCTTGCCTACCCATGGCGTCTTGGGTATGGTTTTCGACCTGCCGGTGGACCGGCTGAAATTTTTATCCCATGCCGCTCCTTACCATGAAAATACAAAGCATCTCTCAACGTTTTTTTGAACCGCTTTCGCATATTTCCCAAACGAAGGCCTTTTTGCTCTGCCTGCTTCCCCTGGCGTTTCTCTGTCTGTGTGTGGCGCTTTTCGGCGTCGACATACTATTCTGGGACGAATGGGTCATCTGGGGCAAACTTATCCACTCGCTGGAACAGGGCAATTTTCATCTTTCCTCGCTCTGGGCGCAGCAGAATGAGCAGCGCAATTTTGCAGCCCGTGCCGTGGGCATGCTCTTGATGCCCCATTACAAATTGAACCGTGTGCCGGAATTTTACACCATTATTCTGATGACCTGCATCAGCTTCGGCACCCTTGTCCCCTTGTTCCGAAGAACAAAACACGCTTTCGGCATCACAAACGCCAACTGGATTCTGCCCTTTGCCGCGCTGCTGCTTTTTTCCACTTTGCAGTGGCAGGTATTCACAGTCGGGGTGAACACGTCCATAGCCCTGACAGTGACCTGCGTGTTGCTGGGAATCGCCCTGGCAGCCCCCCGGCGTATGACCCCATGGCGCTTTGCCGCCCTGTGCGCCATCGGCCTGCTCGGTTCGTATAATTTCGTTAACGGGCTTTTTTACTGGATTCTTCTGCTGCCTTTTTTCATCTGGGACCAGTCCGCCAGAAAACAACGAATGCTCTGGACAGGGTTGTTTATACTGCTCGGCATGCTGGCCTGGGGCGCCTATTTTTACGGATATACCAAACCCCAGCATCATCCGGCTCTGGGTTTTGCCCTTTCCCATCCGCTCCAGGCGCTCGGTTTCTTTCTCACGTATCTGGGCGGGCCTTTTTGTTCAGACCAGATCCCCTTTCCCCTTCCTCTGGCCATCGGCGCGGCAGGACTGCTGCTTCTGCTCTGGGAAATCGGCTGGTTTGCTCTGAAGCGTCCGGCGAGGCTGCTCGAACTGCTTCCCTGGCTGGTTATTATAGGCTTTGCCATGATGAGCGATGCCGCGACCACCGTGGGGCGCGCCGGCATGGGCATACAGTCCCACGCGCTGCAAAGCCGCTACCTGGCCTTCTCCAACCTGTTCTGGGTCAGCCTGACGGCAATGCACCTGGCTTACAAAGCCGAACGGGGCTTGTTTCCTCCCCTGCTCAACGCCAAGCGCGAACAATACGCCCTGCTCGTTCTGCTTGGAGTGTTCGCCGTTTCCACGGTGATGTCCGTACTTGTGCTCTTTCACAGAGCACACCGTTTCCAGGAAACTCGGGACGAACTCTTCCGTCTTCAAGATGATACGCTGCTGGAGCGCAATTTTCCGGACACGGCTTACCTGAAAAAAATCATACCCCTGTACTTTTCCGGACGCTTGAGCGTCTACCGCGATCTGGGCACTTTACCGGACTATACGCCGGTGGATGCGTCCGGCGGCAAAATCCTCAACGCGGAAGCCCTGCCCATGGATACGCAGACCCGCAGACCGTCAGGCGTGCTGTTGCGAGGCCGCGCGCTGGATCCGGAAACCAGCCGCCCCCCCGAATATGTGCTGATCGTCAACGACCAGACCATTGTGTTCGCGGCCAAAACCGGTCTGCCGCCCATCACGCAGGAGCAACCGTCAGAAAAAGATCAACAGGAAAACTGGTCGGTCTTTTTGCCCAGCGATTATTTTCCGGCTCCGGACGCTCCCATACGGGCCTTTGCCCTGCTTGAGGACGGCAAGCGCATTGCGCCGTTGCAGAGTGCGATCCCCGCGGACTTCCGTCCGCCGGCACCGGCTTATCCGAATTTCACCATCGATCAGTTTTTTTACAGCGAATAACATGACTGAAAATACGCTTCTGCTCCCGTTCCCTGAGAACTGCCGGACAGCCTCTTTCATCAGGAGAGAAAAACGTTTTACCGTAGTGGTTCAGGATCCGCGTACGGAGGAGACGTTCAAAGCGCACACCAACAATACCGGCTCCATGCTGGGCCTGTTGCGCCCCGGCGCTGAAGTCCTGCTCTCCCCGGCCGCCAACCCCAAGCGCAAGCTGCCCTATACGCTCGAACTCGTGAAACACTGCGGTTTCTGGGTGGGAGTCAATACGTCCACACCCAACAACTGGCTGCAGCGCGCCTGGAAGGCCGGCGCAATGCCTGAAATCCGCGGATATACGCAGTTCAAGCGGGAGGCAGTCCGCGGAGAAAGCCGCCTGGACGCCATGCTGGACGGTCCGGACGGACGTCTTTGGATCGAATGCAAAAACGTCACCATGTCTGAAGACGAAGTGGCCCTGTTTCCCGATGCTCCCACCGAACGCGGCCGTAAACATTTGCACGAATTGATGCGCGTAGTCGCCGAAGGCGAGAAGGCCGCCCTGTTATTTTGCATTCAGCGCCCGGATAACGGCTGTTTCGGCCCCGCCGACATGATCGACCCGGAATATGCGCGCTGGCTGTACAAGGCCATGGAAGCCGGAGTGAAAGTCTGGCCCTATCAGCTGCAGCTCAGTGAAGCCGGTATCGGCCTGGGCCGCCGCCTGCCGGTGCAGCCCGAGCCCGGCCTGTAGTCGCTTGGCCTGGGTCGCCGACCATAACCGATAAAAAGCCCCTCTCCCTAATCCACCCTCTTTCAAACATCCGGATTATTCCCCCGCGTTTCCCCTGCTCATCTCGATTTTACCTTCTATCTCAGGCTCAAAACTCTGCGGCGCTGCCCATTAACAACAATTGCGCAACAGCTTGACTTTTTCTACAAAATTTCTAGACAAAGCGCGACCATTGCCGTAAGCATGAATAAGCAATTTTGCAATGAGCAACCAAACAACGAGCTATGAGCAATGAACTGCTGAGCCTGCGAGAGATCGGCAGGCGATTGAATATCCCCCCTTCCACTGTGGTCTATTATAAAGACCGCTTTGCTGATTTTATCCCTCCCCATGCGGGCAAGGGACGTCGTAAAAAGTACCCTTCCGAAGCGCTAACTATTTTTAAGGAGATTCGGACGATGTTTGAAAACAACTGGTCCGCCGAGCAGATCGAGCAGAATTTATCCGAAGACTTTTCGCACCTGTTCAAACCGGGCAACAGCGGCGCAGCAGCCGGGGGGCTAACGGAAAACAGGAATGCAGAGCAGGAAACTCGGCCCGCCCTGGTCACGGAGATCACCACTGTTCTGGACAAAATGTCGGGAGTACTGGAAAACCAGGCGCTGTTCCGCACGGAGATAGACTCCCTGCGAGCCGAGGTGGTCCAGCTCAAACAGGACAAGGCGGATCTTGAGACATTCTATAAAAAAAAGATTGAGGGTTTGGAAAAGGAACTGGAGGAAATGCAGGCCGAACGCAACGATCTGATGCGCCAGTTTCTGGAATTCGCCAACAGCCAGCACGACAACCTGACCCAGCCGCCGGACACCTTCCTTAAGCTGCCCCTGGTCATTCGCTCAACAGAGGGCGAGTATCTGGGAGTTGCCGGCAAGACAAAACATTTCAATCTCAGTGAATTTATCCGCATCATCCGAAAGAACACCAACGTACGCAAAACGGTATCGCTGCAGTGGCAGCGCCAGGATAAAAGCTGGATACTGACCATCTTTACCAACGACCTGGACAACAACCGCAAGCACGAGCATGAACTTCAGGTCTTCCAAACAGTTACGCCAAACCGCAACAATGTGGTTCAGCTGACCAGCCTGAGCATAGACGGCAACTCGGTACCTGATCCTTTTCTGCTGGTAATCTTGAGAAAAATTAAGGACGGTTTTGACGAATAAAGGTTACACTGATCGGCTTAAAAATTAAAAAAAATTGAAAAACTTTTTTGCTTTTTTCAAAAATTTAATAATGTCCTGTTTTTACAAAACATCTTGTTCTCGCTTGATCTAGAAAAATTCTTGATCAAAAATGGCCTTCTGTTGTATAGAAAATTTGCAGTAAGTGACTGATGATGCATGTTTGTGGAGCAAGTTATTGACATAGCCTTTTTCTAGAACGAGGGGGACGGCATGCCACAGGTAGCCGCCAGAATTACATCCAATCATGAAAAATGGCTCAAGGATTTCTTCAAGACAAAAAGCGCGGGCGCTGAGTTTATTTTACCTTGGGCTGTTGATACGTTTTTTCGTGCGCTGAATACGGTCAGGGGGCAGTTTACTACTCCTGAACTTATGACAATTGTCGAGGCGCACAAGGACGTAAAGCTTTTACCCGATCAATCCAGGCTTGCTTATCTCCAGCTACGAGTCCAGGATGCCTGCGACCTGGATCTGCTTCACACCAAACATGGAGCCAGCAAGGACAATCTCGAAGCAAAACTCAAAAAACTTGACGATACGCAGGCAGCGGCTTTGATGGTCTGGGCTACCGCCTACTGGGTCAGCAAAGAACTTGAGGTTACTTCTCTCGAAGATTACGTCTCCGCTTAAGTATCATTCAGCCTCAGATGTATTCAAGCCGCATTTTATGCGGCTTTTTTATGCGAACGAATCAGATATTCAGACCGCAGAAGACAAGGCCTGCAGCCCCCCACTTCCACGGGAACGGTCTCCGTTCGCTCCAAACCTCTCCCCTGCTACGTTGTCGCCTTATAGAGTACTGTTCCGCCAACCCCCTTTTGACATTGACAATGCTTTGAGCATAAGTTGCCATTTTTATGGAAAAGGCGTACTTATCAATAAGTATTCGGAAGTTCCCTCGGGACAGTATGCATGAAAATAGATCCGAAAAAAATTATCCGAAAGTCAGGCAAGCAGCTTGATGCCAATGTGGGGGACGACTGTCTTATCGAGCTTCAGGGTGTGGGGGGAAAATTCCGTTCTCTTATCCTCGGGTGGGAGCTGGGCAAATACTTTATGCTCAAACTCCCTGCCAAGCTGGACATGCGGGAATACCTCTATACCGGTAAGCTCGTCATTGTCCGTTATCTCAATACGGAAGGACAGATCTCCGGATTCGAATCCGCCATCCAGGTACCGATTTTCGCCCCGCAGCGCATCCTGTTTGTTGACTACCCGAAAACAATCGAAACCATCAGCCTGCGCAGGGCCGAGCGGGTGGATTGTTTCGTGCCGGGTATGGTCTACTATGGGGATTTTGAAATCGGCGGTAATCTGATTAATATTTCCCAAAACGGCTGCAAATTTTCCGTACAGGAAGAAGACATCACCAGGGCCAGCGAGATCAAAGAAGAGGAAGTGCTGCTGGTAATGTTCAGCATGCTCAATTCCGATCTGAGCTTTTCGCTGTTCGGGACGCTGAAAAAAAGTATTACCGGCGATAACCGGCTGCAATGGGGTATCGAATTCAAGGAAGTCCCGGAAGAGGCCCTGGAAGAAATTGAAAACTACGTACGGGACGTCAAAAAACATTTCGGGCTGGAACTCGACTGACCCTTCTCACAACATCATGATCAGACTGCCGCAGAGGGCCAGAAAAATATTGGCAAAGGTATACGCGCCGGCATAGCCCAATGCAGGCAACGAACTGCGTGCCTGCTGCGTGACCACGTTCAGGGCCGGAGTGTTGGTCATGGCCCCGGTCATGGCTCCCAGAAGTTGCGCATAATTGAAACGCAGCACGTAACGCCCGAACAGAAAGCCTACACTCATGGGCACCAGCCCCACCAGAACCGCCCCCAGAAACAGCCAGCCGCCCACGCTTTGCAAGGCGACGAAAATCTCATCTCCCGCGTTGAGGCCGATGCTGGCCATGAAAAACAGCAGCCCGAGTTCCATGATTATCCAGCGCGCCGCGGGCGGCACACGTCCGAAAGTGGGATGTACGGAACGCAGAAAGCCGACCAGAATACCTGCCAGCAATAAGCCGCCGGACATGCCCAAGCCCATGGTAAGCGCCCCGACCTTGATGGTAATTTTGCCGAGCATCACTCCGGCGGCAATGCCGAAGGCAAAGGTCAGCAGATCGGTTTTGACGATATCGCGCTCCGCATGGCCGAAGCGCTTGATCAGGCTGTCCAACCTGTTTTTCAAACCAGTTACTTTGACCACATCGCCTTTTTCCAGAACTATGTCCGAATTGACCGGCAATTCGATCTGCGCACGGACAATTTTCGTGATAAAGCAGCCGTATTTTGCAAGTGTATGCAATTCGCCGATGCTTTTACCCGCGGTTTCCGGCGAACTGATGACCACGGTGGCGCTCTGAATGCTGGCTCGCAAAAGCTCCCTGTCAAAAATACCCGGACCGATCAGGTTTGTCAGTTGTTCCAGATTTTCAATACTGCCGGCCACTGAAATCCGGTCGTCTTCCTGCAGCTGGGTCTGCGCATTGGGCTGCAGTATCTCGTTGCCGCGCTTGAGTTCCTGAATAACGCATCCGGTGCTGCGCCGCATATCCAGATCCTTGAGCGGTTTGTGCATGGCATTTTGATTCGTCACCAGGTAGGCCCGAATGCGCAATTGCTGGTATTCCTCTATGTTTTCATCGTCACCGTCATCCTTAAGCCGTTTTTCCTCGCTCAGTTTCTTGCATTCCGCGTTGAGATCGAACTTGAAAATCGTTGGAATGACACGGACCATCAAAGTTACGCCCACCAGGCTGATAATGTAGGTCAGCGCATAACCGATACTGATGTCGCTGCTGATCTTTTCCAGAGAGGTGGATCCAGAAATTTTTACCAGGCCGCTGGCGACGGCATCCTGTGCGGCAGCCAGGGTCGGAGTGCTGGAAAGCGATCCCGCCAGCAATCCCGCTGAAATCCCCTGGGAAAATCCCAGCAGATGGGAAAAAGCCAGGGCCGTCCCTGTGGCGCAAAGCGCCACGAGCAACGAAAGGCAGATGTACTTCAGGCCGTCTTCCAGAAACACGCTGAAAAATCGCGGCCCGGCCTGAAACCCGACGGAATACATGAACAAAATAAATCCGATGTCATTGACTCCTCTGGGGCCAGTCAGTCCGAAATGGCCGAAAACCAGCCCGGCCAGCAGAACTCCCGCAGTCGGACCGAGACGTATGCCTTTAATCCCCAGATGCCCGAGAAGATAACCGAACCCCAGCACGAGAAAAAATACCAGCGCTGGAGTGGTCTTTAATAGTTGGTAAAGATCAATTTGCATGGTGAAAAATCAGAGTGCCGCGTTTTCTGGATCCTGCGTTAATTGTTTGTTCCATCCTGCTGTGATGCAAGAGATTTCTGATAGGCCTTCCAGCCCGGACACCAGCCCGTATGCCAGTGCCAAAGCCGGTAAATCAGAGAAGCAGGTTTTTTCTCGGCAAGACGGCGGAAAGGACATTTTTTGCATAAATGAATCATTGTAACCTCACACAAGATGACAACGTCTTAAGATTTCATAAACGACACGCATACGTTATACCAATATTTTTTAAAAATATTCCACAATACTTAATTATCGTAACCATAGATTCTTTCTGAGTGTCTCGCCGGGTGCAGGGCCTTTTTTCAGCCAAAAACAGATTTATTGCAACACTGTCACATCCCTTCAATGACTTAATAGTACGCATACTTTAATAATACAGGATGGTGCACCTCAAATACATGACAACGAGATGGCGATCATCTTTTTTCAGTCTGCACTTCTTACCCACAGGAATCATACGTAATTTTCCAACCATGTGTAAAATATTGTATTTGTTAAAAGGAAGACGTAAATTATCGTAATTCTTTTTTTGTCATTTCTCACCGGCTTTGATATAATCGCCCTATTACAAGGTCGTTCCTTGGAGTTACGGCCATGAGGACCTCTTGTGAGCCTGGAGCCGGATACGGCATTCGACGTAAAATCCGCATTACCACCAAAGATTGCCGGCTCCAACTTTGCCTGATGCTTTTATGAATTTTCTTCAAATAAAGTAATTCTTATTTTGAAAACAAACATGCACTGAACGCTTTATGCTTTCAAGCGTTATTTTTTATGGATACATATTTAGATTTTTTCATTGCAAGGCAGCCCATCTTTGACAGGGACAAAAGAGTTATGGGCTATGAGTTGTTTTTTCGCGACAGTCTTTCCGCCCAGCAGGCTGTCATCTCCAGCAGATGCGATGCGACCATGCAAGTAGCTGCAGGGACCGTTGTTTGTCTCAACGAATTATTACAACAGAATAAGAGAATCATGATCAACTTTACATCGGATCTGATTCTTGAAAATGTTCCTTATGCTCTGCCTCCTGATAAGATCATTATAGAGATAAACGGACAGTCTCCTCCGAGTTCTAAGGTTCTTGAGGCCTTGGAATCTCTTAAAAAGGATGGATATTGCATTGCCGTTGATGACTTTGAAGGCAATAAACATGCTATTCCTCTCATTCACCTTTGCGATATTGTCACAATAGACACCCTCAGCCGGCGTCCTGACTGGTTGGAAAAAGTCGTTGCAGTTCTGCAAAAAGCCCAGGTGCAACTCATGGCAAAACGCATTGAAAGCCATGAGGTCTTCAAGCGTGTTTCCAACATGGGTTTTAGTCTGTTCCAGGGGTTCTTTTTCCAGCGTCCTGAGAATATCACCGGCAGAAAATTGAACTCCAATGAAATGATGCGCTTGAAATTATGCAAGCTTATCGAAAACGACGCCGCCGATACGGACAAACTGGCGGAAACCATCCAGGCCGACGTTTCCATCAGTTACCGCCTCTTGAAATTTTTAAACTCTCCGGCCTTCGGCTTCAGCAAGGAAATTGCCTCGGTACGGCATGCCATCACTCTTTTGGGCTGGAAACAACTCAAAAGCTGGCTGCGCGTCATCATCATGACCGATATGCTGCAACAGGGAAAAACACGCGAACTGTCCCATACGGCCCTGTTGCGCGGCAAACTATTGGAATCCATTGCCGAAGCACATGCCAAAACCGACGATCAGAGTCCGCTTTTTTTGATGGGGCTGTTCTCTCTGCTGGATTCCATGCTCGACATCCCCATGCCGGATATTCTGGAAGAACTGCCTCTGGCAACTCCCATAAAAGAGGCTTTATTGGGCCTGCAAAACGATTACCGCTTCTGGCTGGAACTCACTTTTTGCTTTGAAAATGCTGATTGGGAACAAATGGACGCCTTGATGCAGAAACTCGCATTAGACCCCGGGCTGGTTGCCCTGAGCTACCACAACGCCCTGGAATGGACGGAATCCTACTTTGAAAAAGCAAACTGACCCGCTAACGGATCCCAGCTGCAGGATAAGCTCTGTGGATCCCAATACAACACACCACGCATCAGACGACAGCGCTGCCGCAATGGAGGCGTTACAGACGCTTACAGTGCTTTATGTGGAAGACGACAGCTACACCATGGATACCGTCAAAGAAATCCTGGAGCACCGTGTCGCCCATCTGTACACGGCAGTGAACGGCCAGGACGGCCTGCTTGCCTTTGTCAAATACAAACCGGACGTGGTCATCACGGACATTATGATGCCGAAAATGGACGGATTGCAGATGAGCAGAGCCATCCGCTCCATCCGGCGGGATACTCCCCTGATTCTGACCACCTGTATGGATGATCCCCACAATCTGCACCAGGCCCTCGAACTCGGGGTCAGTTCCTACGTCAACAAGCCCATCATGCCGGCAATGCTTTACGCGTCACTGGGGAAAATATCCGAAGAACTTCGCAATCACCGCGAACTGATTGAACAAAAACGGCTGAACGAACTGCTGCTGAACAGCCTGCCCTATCCGGCCATGCTGTTGAACCGCGACTCCAGGCAGGTGATTTCCGGTAACAAATTTGCCGTGGAACTCGGTATTTCCGTCGGCGACAGTCTGAACACGCCTTTTTTTCTGGACCATTTCCCCATACTCATCGAGGCCTTGAACCATGGATTTCCTTCCACCCCTGAGCTGGCCAAACGTTTGAAAGAGATTCAGGCGCTCGGACGCACATGGGAAATCACCCTGGATCTGGTCACGGACAACACCGTATTGTTCTTTGCCGTGGACATCTCCGAACGCAAAGCCATGGAGAACAAGCTTCACAAGCTGGCCACCACGGACGGCCTCACCGGTCTTTACAACAGGCGCCACTTCATGGAATTGGCCCACCGCGAATTTTCACGGGCCGCGCGCTACAAAATCTCCATGTCGCTGCTCATGTTTGATGTCGACCATTTCAAATCCATCAACGACAACTACGGACATGAAGTCGGCGACGAGGTGCTTATCACGCTGGCACGTACGAGCGAACACACCCTGCGCAGCTTCGATATCCTCGGGCGCCTTGGAGGAGAGGAGTTTGCCGCCGTTCTTCCGGAAACCAATGAAGAAACTGCCAGAACCGTTGCAGAGCGCCTGCGCTCGGCCATAGAAGAAAAACTTACCGCCACATCCCAAGGCTCCATCCACATCACCGTGAGCCTGGGACTCTGCGCTTTTGACCGTTGCGACGTCCATTCTGTGGACGACATGCTGCGTATTGCGGACAAGGGATTATATCTGGCCAAGGAAAACGGGCGCAACCGGGTGGAAATGCTGCTATCCGAATCCTGAAGCAGCCGGCCCCCTTCAGCGCTTTATTTCTGGCTCAGACTACGCAGCCGTTCCCGGAGATTCCATTGCCGGACCAGAGCCGCCACGGCTCCCGGCAGCATGCCTTCCCAGGGCTCTCCCCGGACGATTCGCCGCCGTACTTCCGTGCCGGTGAGATTCTTTTCCTGTTCCGGACGTTCCCAAAGCACGCACGTACGCAGCCCCAAGGCCTGAAAACGCTCCTTTTTGCTGCGCCCCCAGGCATCATAGATCGTCAGAAAAAACATTGCATCCAGCGGTACGTAGCACTGGTATAATTCCGGTATATTGATAGGCAACGGCGTGATGAGAAAGTCCCCGTACGGTACGCCTGCCTCCAGCAATGCGGCTTCCGTCATCAGCATCCGTTCATAATAGCTCAACGGATTCGCCGTACGGGACGAACGGTTGCGATCCGCTGCGTCTTCCCGAGTAAGCGTCGGGTCCGGATTGGTTATTCCAACAACCAGCCGCTTGCAGCGAGCCTTGGCCGCCAGGATATATTCCAGGTGGTCGTTATGCAGTATTTGAAAACGCCCATGTACAACACCCACCGGGTACTCGTACTGTGTTTGCATATGCCTCTGCTGAAATAAAAGTTCTGTCTCCGGGGAGTTTAGCCGGACTTTTCACCGTCCTACAACACAAAGGGTTTATACGCTCCCGGCCAGAAATAGGCCGGGTTGGGCACTTCCTGAATACTCTGCAGCCTGGCGCGGTCAAGGCAGTTCACCAGCATCTGCATCAGCTCCAGCCCCCGCAGGCAGCCCAAAGCACCTCCGGCGGCAGCCACCTCATCAAAACGGTCCACCCCGTCGCGCCGTACGTTGGGGCCGGAAAAAAGCACGGGTACCCACTCGCCCGAATGAATCAGAGGGCCGGAACTGGGCGTGGAGTGGTCCGCCGTGACCACCAGCAAGACTTCCGGATCCTCTGCCAGCGGCGCGATTGCTGAGGAAATTCCCGCATCCAGGGCCTCGATCACCGTTTTTTTGGTCTCGGCACTTTTCGTATGTGCGGCCTGGTCCGGCGCTTTGGTATGCACAAAGACAAAATCCCTTTCCTCCAGGAGCGCCCGCGCCTGCTCTAGTCTCCGGCTTATGTCGTCCGCAGGATCGCCACTGTCCGGCATGGCGTGGTAATCCAGGCCCAGATGGCGGGCCATCCCCGCGTAGAGCGTTCCACTGCCCAGAAAAGCACTGCGCATCCCCCATCTTTCCAGGAAAGAAGGTACCTCAACATATTTTCCGGGCCGCTGGGTGACCAGCGCGTTGACCACCGGCAGCCCTTCCAGACTCCGTGACATGTTTTCCGGATGCGCCCCCAGGACCGTGTACGCGTTACGCAGGTACAGGTACAGCGCCCGGACCGTACGCATGGTTCTGGAATCGTTCTCCCAGCCGCTCATGGCGCGCAATGCGGCCAGGGGCCGGCCTTCAAGCATGGTGTTGGTGTCGGTAAACCGGACGGACGCCCCGCCCTGGGCCACCAATACGCCGAAAATGCCTTTGCCGCGGTGAAAACGCAGCTGCAGTCCCTCATGACGAAATTCAGGCAAAGCCTCTGCCAGAGAAGCGGCGGCATCCTCAGACAGTACGGGGCAATCCTTGACCATCACAAGAACGTTATTCTGATTTTCCACGCAGCTCAGATGCGCCAGCATGGCCACATCCTGCGGTTCAAGAGAGAGTCCCTGCCCCAGAGCCTCCAGGTAGCCGCGTCCGGGAAAAGCCTCGGGCGGATAGCCGAGCACGCCGTAATGCGCGCTTTCGCTAGGCATGGGAATCCCAGGCGAAGTGCTGTGGTACAAGCCGCAGCCCCCCGTACGCGCCAGTTTGTCCATGCAGGGCGTACGCGCGGCCTGCAAAGGAGTCTGATTGCCAAGTTCCTCGTAACTACGATCCGCAAGCCCGTCCAAAAGAATCAACACGCATTTTTTGGTCTTCATATAGATAATCTCGATGGATGACAGATTATACATCGCAATAAAATATTGGTCCTAAGGACTCCGAGGGCGTATTCTATACCAATGTTGTTAGATCTCCATGTACATACGACTTTTTCATCCTGCAGCGAGCTTTCTTTGGAAACCCTGCTCCGGTCTGCCCGGACAAAGGGGCTTGATGGAGTTTGTATCACGGACCATGACACCATGGAAAGTGCGCAGTATGTTACGGAAGGCATGCAGCCCGACGGTCTGATGGTGATAATCGGCATGGAATACGCCACCCCGCAGGGAGATTTCCTGATTTTCGGCCCGTTCCAAAGACTCAGACCCGGTCTGCTGGCAAGAGAACTGCTGCCCATCGTGGAGGGGCAGGGGGGCATCGCCATTGCCGCGCATCCGTTCCGGGCCTGGCGGCCGCTTGACGCCTCGGCACTAAACTGGGGAGCCCACGCCATCGAACGCTACAACGGCCGCAATAATTTTGAAGAAAACGAACAGGCCGAGAGCCTGATCGAAGAATGGGGACTCACGGCCACGGGCGGCAGCGACGCCCACAGCCTGGAGGAACTCGGACGCGTTCCCACACTTTTTTTCGACCACATCGGCAGTACCCGTGATCTGATCCGGGCCATCCGTCTGGGCCGGTGCGAACCCTACATGCCGGCCATCCGACACTTCGTCCCGGAGCACTGCGTCCTGCCCGGCATCTGACCTTTCCGCCGTACCTGCCCCGGCCAGGGGTTCCCTTTTTTACAAAAACGCTTAGATTCTTTGACGCCGGATAGGCAATAAATTACCATTCGCCCTTTGCAAGGCTCCTTTTCAATCAACGCGAACTTCCAGAGCAAAACGCCAGGAGAGATCATGGCTGATTATCTCAATTGGGACATGACGTCCTTTTTTCCCGAATTCAACGGCCCCGAACATCTTGCACACATTGAAACGCTGAAAGCGGGCATTGAAGAGCTCGGACGGCAGGCACAGGAACTCGGCCCGATCACAGCGGACAATATAACCGGATGGATGGAGCTTTTCCTTCATGATGAACGGGTCATGCAGGATTTTTCACATCTGGCCTGTTATGTGGTCTGCCTCAGCTCGGCCGATGCTGCCAATGAGGCTTACAGCCAGGCCGACGCCATGCTCTCCCAAATCGGCGCGAATTTTTCCAAGGCCATGGCCCCGGTGATGTCCGCTCTGCGCGACGTTCCCGATGAAACTTTTGAGGAATTACTTTCGTGCAAACCCCTGGCAGGGGCCGGATACGCCATTCGACGCCTGCGCGACGAAGCCGCGCGGACCATGGATCCGGAGCTGGAAATTCTTGCCGCGGAACTGGGTGTGGACGGCATCAGCGCCTGGGGTCGTCTGTACGATACGCTCAGCGGACAAATCATGTTCGACATGCCCGACCCGGAAACAGGTGGCGTCAAACGCGTCCCCATGGCGCAGCGCCGGGCTTTGCTGGAGGATCCGGACCCGGAAATCCGCCTCAACGCCCTGGTCAACGGCAATACTGCCTGGGAACAATTCCAGGAAGTGACCGCCGCAAGCCTGAACGCCATCTCCGGAACGCGTCTGACTCTGAACAGGCGCCGCGGTATGGAGGACTTTCTGGAAGAGCCGCTGTTCGACGCCGCCGTCGAACGCCAGACCCTGGACGCCATGTGGCAGGAAGTAGGCGACAACAAGGAAGTGGCCTGGAACTACCTGCGGACCAAAGCCCGCTGCCTGAAAAAACAGGCCCTCGGTTTTCAGGACCTGGCCTGTCCGCTGCCTTTTTTGAAAAGCAGGCGTTACGGCTGGGAAGAAGGCGTGGAGCTGATGCTCGGCGCGTTTCAAAATGCGTATCCGCCTCTGGCCGACTTTGCCCGCAGCATGTTGCACGACAAACGGGTGGAATCCGAAAAACGCAACGGCAAACGCCCCGGAGCCTTCTGCACCACCTCCCTCAAATCACGGGAGTCCCGCGTTTTCATGAGCTTTGGCGGAGGCATCGGCGATGTCCAGACGCTGGCCCACGAGCTGGGGCATGCCTACCACGGCTTTTTGCTGCGGGATAAGCGTCCCTTTGCCTCGCGCTACCCCATGACCCTGGCCGAGACCGCTTCCACGTTTGCGGAGCGTCTGCTGCAGGACGCCATTCTCAACGATCCGCGGACCAGCCTGGAAGAGCGCTGCTCTTTGCTCACAGCCCGATGCAACGATGCCGCCACTTTCATGTGCGACATCCGCATGCGCTTTCTGTTTGAAAAAGCGCTGTACACAGAGCGCCAGCAGGGAGCGCTGCCCGTAAGCCGGTTCAAGGAGCTGATGCTCGATGCCCAGCGGACATGCTATGGCGACACCCTGGCCGCTGACCAGCTGGACCCCATGTTCTGGGCCTCCAAGCTGCATTTCTACATCACCGGCGTATCGTTCTACAACTTCCCTTACACCTTCGGATACCTGTTGAGTCTGAGTCTGTGCGAACGCATCCGCACCAACCCCAAAGAGTTCCTGCCCAAGTACGAAGCCTTCCTGCGCCTGAGCGGCAGCGACACGGCTGAAAATGTGGCCGGGACCGCCCTGGGCCTGGATCTGCGGACTCCGGAATTCTGGTCCAAGGCCATCGACGTCATCGCCGAAGATGTGAACCAGCTGTCCGCGTCTTTGAAAGAACTGGGCGTGGAGTAAACGACTGATGCAGATTGCTTTGTACGAACCTGAAATACCGCCCAACACCGGCAACATTGCACGACTCTGCGCGGCCACGGAAACGCCCCTGCACCTGATCGAACCGCTGGGCTTTTCCATTGACGACAAGCATCTCAAACGGGCAGGCCTGGATTACTGGCCCCATGTCCGCCTGCGGGTCTGGCCGGGTTGGGAGAGCTTTCTGGAGGGCTTGAACGCCGGCGAACTCGGCCCTGACGCCCGCCTGGTGCCTGCCAGCAGCAACCAGGGCACCTCGTACGAGGCCTTCGAGTATCAGCCTGCGGATGTACTGCTGCTGGGACCGGAAACACGCGGGTTGCCGCCCGAAGTTTATGCCTGCTGCCGACAGGGCGTACGGATCCCCATCTGGGGCCATGTCCGCAGTCTCAATTTAAGTACGGCCGCGGGCATTCTGCTCTATGAAGCGTTGCGTCATGTTGGCGGACTGCACTAATTTCAAGCTATAAAAACATGGCCGACGCGGGATGCGTCGGCCATGGACTTAATATTCCCGCCTAGATGGGTCGTACGGTTACGACTGGCACCGGGGATTTTTTGACGATCTGTTCGGCGACAGATCCGAAAAGAATCAGATTGATACCACGGCGACCGTGGGTCCCCATGACCACCATATCGGCATCTTCGGTTTTGATGGTGTTCAGGATCTCTTCCGGCGCATAGCCGACCTTGATCCTGCCTGTGGCTTTAACATCCTTGAAATATTTTTCCACGCAGACTTCCATTTTTTCTTTGGCCCCGGCAACAATGGAATTCACCACTTTCGTCAGATCATCCTGCGGCACATACAGCTCCGCGTAGCGGTTCATCCGCGGCGCAACATACAGCACCACGACTTCCGCACCCAGCTTTGCGGCCATTTCATTGCAATAGGTGGTGACCATGTCAGTGGCTTCGGAAAAATCGATCGGACACAAAATCTTTTTGAATTGAGGCATAGCAGGTCTCCTTTCCGGTCTCAAATGCAACACGCTGCGGCGCGCTGCTTAGTCCCATTATTACAGCATACTAAAGCAAGCAAGTGGCAGGAGCAAGGAGAAATGCATACGGGCCGCTCCCGCTGGTGCAAGCAAGGAGCGACCCGAAAGATCAAGAAAAGGCCCGGCAGTCAGGCCTTTAGGGTCAGCCTGTTTCCTCCGCAGCAAGTTCGCACCTGCTTAATGCGGCTTCCAGGCTGGAAGGATAACGTTCAACAATCAATTTCAACACTGCCACGGCCTCTTCTACTTTACCCAATCCTTTCAAAGCCTTGGCCTGATAATACGCAGCACTGGCCCGTTTGTCGCCCTGCGGCGCATTTTCCAGATAAAAATCCAACAGGCCCAAACCGATTTCGTACTGTCCGGAAGTTACATACGCCACGCCTTGCTCATAAACAGCCTCTATGCCGTTGGTGTCCTGGTAGACCCACCCCAGAAGCAATGGAACCATGGCCAGAAGCAGCAGCATTTTCCTTGTCCGGCGCCAATGGATGCGTTGTACCACCATACCCGCGTACCTCCTTTGTAAACTGTGCAACAAAGACCGGCTGTTTCGCTCATTACCGCATCCGATGATCCGGAAAAGAACAAAAAGACAGCGTTCCCGACACGGCCTGCCTGCCCCCATTACAGGCGAGAGCCATGCCACCGCATTTGAAACAAGGCCTTGCTTTGCCTATGTGGCAACAGACAAGACATCTTTCACATTCTTTGTGCACTCTGGTACAAATGGATTAATCGCTTCAGAAGGAGGAGCAAAAAAGCCGCAATATGCCAGCAAGAAGTACAAATCGCATTAGAGCGCAGGCGTTTCATTTCAAAACCAGAGGCCGGACGCAGCAACTCTTGTGACAAGCGCTTTGCCTGCGTTCCGTCGCAATCTCGAACGCAACACAGACTGCTTACGCCTCTCCCCGCATCCGTGCCTGGATTCTTAATGACACTCTATTGTAACCTGTTCTTAATTTTTTTGCATATATTGTTCAAATAATCACAAGAGGAATTTAAAAATGAGTCTGCATGAGCCCGACCGGCATGCAGGAAAATCATGATGAGAATTTTTTGGGTATGGAAAGGGCTTGCAGAGAAAGAGCAGCCCGGCCGATCAAATACAGGTTTTCAATCCCGCAACCACATGCTCAAGCACTTTTTCGGCATCCGCCGCAGCCAGGGTGCAGCCGCCCACCTGCGCATGGCCGCCGCCGCCCAGTTCCGCCATGATCATGCCGATATTTGCGGTGCAGCTGGAATTGAAAATGCTGCGCCCCACGGAAAGAGAGTATCTGCCGGCATCACCCGTACGCCGCAACTGCACGCTCACATTGCATTCGGGAAACAGCAGATACGGTAGAAAACGATTGCCCACAGGAATGTGGTCCACATGGCGCAGGTCGATGACCAGCACATTGTCGCAAAGCCGGGCAAAACGCCGCAGCATGGCCTCGTACTGGCGCGTGTCCTCATGATATCGCCGAATACGCCGTTCGATTTCCGGCAACTGGAGAATGGATTCCACCTCCTGCGTCCGGCACAACTCTATCAGCTGGCGGTACAGAGCGCCTTCTTCGGGCAGCGGCAGCGTCAGGCCCGTACGCGGATCAAGCAACAGGCCCAGCAGCACCCAGCCTTGCGGATTGCGTACGTCTTCTTCGGAGAGGGCTGCGCTGTCCACTTTATCGGCGGCTTCCAGCAAGCCCGCAAGATTTTTTGGAAAACACTCGCCGCCCCCGTAGTAATCCCAGATGACATGGGCCGCGCTCGGAAGAATTTTGATGTCGCCCTCTTTGCCGTCCAGGCTGATTTCCCCTGATTCCAAACGCTCCATTTCGCTGTAATGGTGGTCGAACCAGCCGCCAGCGGTCTTCAGATAAGGGAGGTTGGCCAGGATGTCATCGGCTCCCACATCCACCAGCCCTTCTTTGATTTGTTGCGGATGGGTAAAAAGAAAACTGTCCACTTTTCCGTTTTCAGCTAGCAATACGGCGCAGACAAGACCGTCAAAATCAGCTCTGGTTACAAGACGCATGTATTCTTCTCCGTGGACATTCTTTAAGCAGCTCGGCTGAGGATAGCCAATTTCCCCTGCGACGTACAGATGTTGCCGTCCTTGACCTTTATCGCGTATTTTACGCAGCATATCTGCTCCTGAAAAAACAACAGACCGTTTTTTCAGGCAAACGTTTAACATGGGATGTATCTGTGGCGCAAAAAAAAATCCGCGCGGATCAGCTGCTGGTGGAGCAGGGGCTCGTGGCCACGCGCGAGCTGGCGAAACGGCTGATCATGGCCGGGGAAGTATTTATGCTACGTGGAGCGGGCAAGGAAAAAGTGGACAAACCTGGCCGACAGCTCACCGCGGACTGCACGCTCGAACTGCGCGAACAGGAACGCTTTGTCAGCCGCGGCGCGTATAAACTGCTCACGGCCATCGAACACTTCGGCATCGATTTCAACGGTAAAACGGCCCTGGACGCGGGAGCCGCCACCGGCGGCTTTACGGACTGCATGCTGCAGCACGGCGCCGTACGGGTTTACGCGGCTGATGTGGGGCGCGGCCAGTTGCACGAACGCTTGCGTCAGGATCCGCGTGTCGTCAGCCTCGAGCAGGTCAACCTGCGTCTGGCCCCCCCGGACCTGCTGCCCGAGCAGGTGGATGTTTTCACCGCGGATGTTTCCTTCATTTCCCTGACGCTGGTGCTGGAACCCTGCCTGCAGTTTTTGCGCCCGGACGCCGAACTGGTGGTGCTGGTAAAACCCCAGTTCGAACTCGGCCCCGGACGGACCGATAAAGGCGTTGTCCGTTCGCAGGAAGACCAGCAGGAAGCCGTGGAAAAAATCCGCCGGTTCGTCACGGAAAGCTGCGGATTCCAGGTTGCCGGGGTGGTGCCCTCTGCCATCCGCGGTCCCAAAGGAAACCAGGAGTATATGCTCTATGCCGTACGCTCCGCAGCCTCCTGATGTCTTCTCGGAACGTTTTTTGAACCATGCTAGCATCTTAATGACAATCTGATATGGCCGTGGCGGTATTCTCTATGGCCTGCTGGAATTGCGCATAACATACTCCAATACATTTGATTTTGTTCTTTTGTTACCCGGCTTCCGTTTTACCCCCACCCCGCCGTACATGACTGCTGTACACATTCCGCTGATTTTTTCTGCAATAATGTAAATGTGAAACGAATAACAAACGTCTTCGATCTTCTGTTGACCATTTTCTCCACGAATCCCTGCACTATCTGCAACACCACATTTATTTTATATTTGGGGGCAAATAAAAATTCTTTTAACAAACCACACCGCAGCCTTTTTATCAGAGATGGAGGAGTCTTACTACAGGCGGCCAAAGCCATCCGAAAAAACGGACACGTTTTTTTGGGAGTATTTATCAGATATTTATGTTATAGCTTCTGGAAAAGACCAGCAGGAATTTACTCTAAATTCTCAGGAGGCAACCATGCGAGCAAATACCTTTTTGTTCGGCGTACTGGCCTGTATCATTGCCCTTGCCATTCTGCTCTGCAGCACCCAACCAATGACCCAATCCCTGATCTGGCTGCTTGTGGTCTGCGCCCTGGCGCTGGCAGGAATTACTGGCGCTCTGGTCAGCGTATCCGCTTTGCAAAAAGGTCGGGTAGAGTTGAGCGCCCAGATTACCGCAGTTCTCGCCGGCAAAAAACCGGACAGTGCATTTTTGAAACTGCATGGAGACCTGGGAGCGTCCATTGGCGAACTCATCACGGAGATCCGCTACCAAAAAGGTCTGGTGCACGGCGTGCTCGACGGTCTGCCCATGCCTTTTTTGCTTGTCGATACCAAAGAACGTACGAAATTGACCAATAAAGCAACTATGAAAATGCTTGAAATCGACCAGCCCCCCGAATCGCAACACGGTCGTACGCTATCCGAGGTCTTCTACAACGATAGTTCACGCAAAACGGCTGTGGGCAAGGCCATTGAAACGGGCGAGGTTTTCAGCAACAAGGAAGTCACCATCACCGGACACAAGGGATCAAAGCGCCACGTGCTCTACAACGTCTACCCCCTGTATGATCTGGACAAAATATGCATTGGCGGCATCTGTATTTACCTGGACATGACTCAGCTCAAGGAAAAGGAAGCAGAGATCTGCAACCAGAACGAACTGATCGGCAGTGCGGCGGACAGGGCCACGGGTGTTGCTGAAAACCTGGCCTCGGCATCCATACAGCTGTCATCCCAGGTGGACGACATCCGCGCTCTGGCAGAGACGCAGCGTTCGCGTACGGGAGAGGTGGCCAGGTCCATTGAACAAATGAGCGCCTCTATTATGGAAGTCGCCGACAATGCCCGTTCGGTCACGGATATTGCGGACAATTCCCGCAAGCAAGCCGCTGATGGAGCCAAAGAAGTGGAACAGACCAGAAACGTGATCATGAGTGTACGCGACGCTGCGGAAGAACTGATGCGGGACATGTCCCAGCTGGGAGAACATGCCGAGCGCATTGGAGACGTGCTCAATGTTATTTCTGATATCGCGGATCAGACCAACCTCCTGGCTTTGAACGCCGCCATTGAAGCGGCCCGCGCCGGTGAGGCGGGACGCGGTTTTGCCGTGGTTGCCGACGAAGTGCGCAAACTCGCGGAAAAGACTATGCTGGCCACCAAGGAAGTGGGCAATGTCATCCAGGCCATCCAGTCCAGTGTGGAAAAAAGCCGGACATCGAGTGAATCGTCCGTCTCCTCCGTGATGCAAGGAGTGGAATCAGCCACTTCTGCCGGAAATAAAATCAAGGAAATTCTTGGATTCATAGAACAGACCAATTCGCGGGTGCATGACATAGCCGATGCGGTGACCCAACAGTCCCAAGTCAGCGACGCGGTTGCTTCCGCAACCAAAGACATTCAGAACTATGCTTCTGAAACTGCCGCGGCTATGGAAGAATCAACGTATTCGGTCAATGAACTGGCCACGATGGCGGGCGAGCTGAAAACCATCATCGGAGACATGAAAAAGAGCAACAAGCTCGAATGCGCCTGAGCGAAAACGGTCCGTTTCCTTGCAGCCGACAGAAAGCCCCTGATACTGTATGGCTGGCAAGGAAACGGACCGGTCGGAACAGCAGCACGATTCTGAATAACACACGAAGGCATTGCAGCCGCTCTCTGGGGTCAGACTGTTAATTGATCGCTTTGCAGGTCCGTTCTCCCCTGTCGTGCGCCGTACTTCTGCATGCCGTCGCGGGCGTTCAGAAAGAATAGTCCGGCATATCTTTACAGGAGGACTATCCGTAGCCTGCATCAATTTAAATAATAAGAAAGAAATGCAGTCGGCATCCAACACGTTTCGCGTCAGCAGCTGACGCAATTGTTTTGTCCGTTTGCACAAAAACAGTAGAACACCGCCCGCCCATCCCTTTTCTATAAGCTCCTCAAGCAAAGGGGTAAACAATGCAACCACAGTTTATCCTTTCTTCTACTCCTTCTCTCCATCCCCAGGGCGCGATCGTTTTGCGGTATTCAGCCAGTAAAAAGAAGACCATGAAAGCAATACTTGCAACTTAGCGTAAAATAAGCTTATACTTAACATAGTTTCATAGCAGACGTTTGGGGGGAACGATGTGGCAGCTTGCCAAGGATAGCACCCTCATTGCATTGAGTAACCATGGGGCAACAGCATGTGCGCAGTCAAAACCACCATTCCCGATAATATCTCCGAAGAATATTATCAAATCAGTCCGGACATCCTGGCGAGTTTCCCCAAGTACCGCCCTCCGCTGGATCTGTTTAAATTCAATGAAGATATTGCCCAGCTCCAGCCCTATTCTCGCAAAGGGAACCGTCTCAGCAAGCAACAGGTGGAAGAAATCAGTGCGCTTTGCCAGGATGCCTCGCTCTTTGTCGCGCGTTCGGACCACTCGGTCTATTCCAAACACATCGCCAAGCAGCTGGACCTGATTCTTGTGGACAAAAATCTCAAGGAAAAGGAAATCGCCGATATCCTCGTACAGGCATTTCAATACCGGCTGGAGGGTTTTTTCGAGCAGCCCGTGCAGGCCGTATTCGATACGGTCTACAGAGACATTATGGTCCTCACAGAATACCTGAGCAAGGATCCCTTCCGCTCCAAATCGCTTCTGCGTCGTGTCCAGAAAGAGCACACCCTGACCAACCACTCGCTGAATTGCGGATTCGTCGGACTGTGGCTCTATTTCAAGCTCAATGGCGGAAATTTTCAGCGCCGTGAACTGGACCGGTCCGCCCTGGCGTTTTTCCTGCACGACATGGGCATGTGCAAAATTCCCCAGTTTATCCTGAACAAGTCAAAACCACTGACACAGGAAGACCGGCAAAAAATCAACCTACACCCGATTCTGGGGGCCAAACTGGCGCAAAAGCTGGGACTCACCTTTGATGAAATCAAGGCTTGTGTGGTCGAGCACCACGAACGACTGGACGGTTCGGGCTATCCGCGCAAAACATCGGGCAAGGAAATTACTAAAGTCGGCCGGTTGATGGCTGTGGTGGATTCCTTTTGCGCCATGATCACGGACAGGCCATACGCCAAAGCCAAGGAACCTCAGGACGCCGCCACCGAACTGGCCAAAGACAGCAACCGCTACGATCCGCGTTGCACCAAGACACTGCTACTCGCTTACCAAACCGGTGAATTCTAGGCCCTAGTCAAAATCCGCCAGCAGCGCTCCGATGTGCAGATCGGCCAGCATTTTGTTCTGGTACTGTTCGCGCATGCGCCACAGGGCCTGCTGCAGCTGGTCGGAGGAAATCCCGTTGCGCAGGGCCGTGTAGGCTTCGATGAAAGCGGCCAGCGTATCGCAGATTTTCAACGCGTCCCCGTCTTTGGGGTCCGCATCGTTCCGGTTATAGGGGCCGGAGAGTTCTTCAAAGCTGATTTCCTGAATTTTCCCGTCAATCCGCACCGTATTCTTGAACTCGCTCCCCACTTCGAGCCCGAGGAAATAGCACAGGCGCTGGGCGATATGTCCGTGCCCCCCCTGTTCCAACGGCGTCAGAACGCGGCGGGATAACTCCGAATCCTCATATTTTTTGATCAGCTCCGCCACATGGCGGATGGATTTTTTCACCGGAGAAATAATGTCACGGGTCAGCAACTCGGGCATATCGTGAAACAAGCCGGCAAAAAAATTGTTCTGCCGCCTTGCCTCGCAAGCGCCCAGAGCGATGCTGAAAAAGTAGGCGTAACATGCCACCAGGAACATATGCCCGATGACCGAGGTTTCCGGTACGCGCGGGGTTTGAGACCAGCGTTTCTGAAAACGCAGCTGACCGCATAAATGGGCGAAGCGCCCCAGAGGCGTTTCCACACCGCGAATCAGCTCTTCCACGCCGCGCAAATCCGTATAGTGGGCCATCCCGTCGATAAAGGATGCCTCGATTTCCTTGAATTCGTCATCCTGAAGGTTGACGCCTTTGATCAGGTTGAATTCCCAACTGCTGGCGTACAGATGGGCGGCTTCCAGAATTCTGCGTCCCTGGCTCTCTTCCGGATCGCCCTGAAAGTGGGCTTCCAGACGGGACCAGAACTCCCCGCCTAAAGGTTGCACGCGCGGGCCGAGCTGTTCCAGCACCCAATCCGTCAACAGCTTGTAATGGTCGGGATTGCTTTTAATCTGATAGAAAATGGGCGGTTTGATGTCCGTGATCACCAGCCTGTAGAAATACTCGAACAAGCCCCCTTCTATCACTGTCTGTCCCAGTTTCAGTCGCTCTTCCAGGCTCAAGCCCTGACTTTCGTGCATGTACAGCAACCAGGCAACAATCATCTTATGGGCCTGCTTGTCCACCTCCAGCAGCTCCATGGGACGCATCTTGTCGTTCCAGCGCTTCATGAAAGCTCCGGCAAAAACGAACTGCAACAGACTCTTACGTATGCTCGGCATCCAGATTTCTCCTCATGCGTTATACAACCAGCAACAGACTATACGGATGCGGTGGGCAAACCACAAGGAGGAAAGCGGCGCAACGGAGGAAATACACAGACCATTTTCGGAGGTAAAACACTCGCTTGTGGCAGTTCAACGCCGCTGTATCGCTCTGTGGAGTCAAAAAGCGGCTGGCAGCAAGCAAACGGTTTGTCGCGGTTGCCTCTGTTTACTTCACAGACAACACAATGCCGCAATGCCCGGCGATTTCCTGCAGCGTCCTGCGGGCGGCATCCGTATCAAAGCGCTCCAGCTGTTCCGCCAGTCGTCTTAGGAAAGGGGCGTAATTGGCGGAGTCCAACAGCAGAGGCAATTGCTCCAGGTACGTCAGCGTCTCCACCAGGTCGGTCTCCAGGGAATCAATCATTCGCTGCAGCAGCAGCGTCAGCTGATGCGACAAATCCTCAGATAAAGGCGTATCTTGTAAAGGACCTTTTTCCTGATTCAGTTCCACCGCTCCAGCCGGGGAGGAACTTTCGGCAACAGGAGGAAGCCCCCGCAACTGCTCCCGCAGTTGCCGGCTCATGGAAAGAGCACCATCGCTGTCAAAAGCTTCCAGACGTTCCGATAAGGTTCTGCATCCCGGCTCCAACGCGCTGCCTCGTACGAGCGGATTCAAGGCCTTCAAACAGTCCAGCGCTTCACTGACATCATCCTCCAACAGCAGTTCAAACGTGTCGAGGATGGCAAGAACGGCCTGCGCGTCCACGGGAGCCACGCCCGCAACCGTTTCTTCTTTCTGGTCCGCGGGTTCGAGAACGCCGATTGCCTCCATCACACGTCCAAACCATTTCTGCAGTTTATTCACCGCCTCGTCCCGGCCTGCGGACTCGCCTTCCTGCAGCAGAGCTTCCAGTTCACCGGCAGCGTCCGATAATTCATCCGCGCCAAGGTTCCCTGCCACACCTCGGATCGTATGCACCATATGTCTGGCGGAAGGCATGTCATCGCCGGCCAGTGCGCGCTGCAGCGCGAAAAGAAAATTCGTATTGGCGGATCGAAAACGCCGCAGCAGATTGCCGTAAAGCTCTCTGTTGTTGGAGACCCGTTGCAATCCGGAACTCACGGAAAGCCCCGGCAGGTCGTTCTCGACGGGCGCCGCATTGACCACCTCTATGGTCCGCGAAACATCCATACTGCTGACGGCAACAGGCAGCCGCGTCCAGTGCAACAGCGCTTCATAAAGTTCATCCGGGTCAATCGGTTTGATTATGTGCGCATTCATGCCCGATTCCAGGCTTTTTTCCTTATCCCCCACCATGGCGTGCGCGGTCATGGCGAGAATGGCCACATTTTTGGCCCAGGGCGTGTCCAGTTTGCGAATATTAGCCGCGGCCTCCAGGCCATCCATCTCGGGCATCTGAATATCCATCAGAATAATGTCGTAATCAGTGAGCCTGGCCGCCCGTACGGCCTCCAGGCCGTTACAGGCCACGTCCACCCGCAGTCCGGCCTGCTCCATCAGTTCCACAGCGATTTCCTGATTGATATCGTTATCTTCCGCCAGCAAGGCATGCGCTCCGGCAAGTCGTTCCCTGGCCAGCTGCAGCGTATTGCCATGACTGAATTCACTCTGCGCAACAACATGCTCCCTGCCGTTGCCGAACGCGTCCATGATGGTATTGAATAGCTGCGATCGGCTCACGGGTTTGACGAGAATTCCGTCAAACGGCACGGAAACATTGCCCTGCGAGGCTTCCTCCCCACTGTAGGAAGTGAGCAGGATGACCTTAGGCACATATGCAAGCTGCAGATTGTTCTTAATTTTTTCGGTAGCCTCCACCCCGCTCATACGCGGCAGGGTCATATCCATGAGCACGAGCTTGTACGGGTTGTCCTGAGGAGCGTTACGCAGCAAGTCCAGGGCCTCGGGTCCGGAGCTGGCAGTCTCCACCTGAAAGGTAAAAGACTCGAGCGTATGCTTAAGTATGCTCCGCGCCATGGAATTGTCGTCCACAACCAGCGCCGGGAGCTGGCGCATTTTCACCGGAGGCACCAGCAGACGATCGTCAAATCTGTCTTTATAGCCGAAAGTGGCGGTAAAGGAGAATTGACTGCCTTGATCCACCTGACTTTCCACCCAGATATCGCCATCCATAAGATCCACCAGACGCTTGCATATGGCGAGCCCGAGCCCCGTGCCGCCGAATTTTCTGGTGGTGGATCCGTCGGCCTGACTGAAAGATTGGAACAAATGCGCTTGTTGCTCTCTGCTGAGACCAATGCCGGTATCCTTGACAGAAAAAACCACCATCAATTGTTTTGAATCCTTATGCTGCAATTTCGTACTGATGACGACCTCGCCCTTATCCGTGAACTTCACCGCGTTATTGGCCAGGTTGATAAGCACCTGGTTGAGCCTGAGCGGATCGCCTACCAGCACTTCGGGAACATCCGGATCAAGGTTGAAAATCAGCTCCAGACCTTTTTCTCCGGCACTGAATGAAATAAGGCTTCCCAGAGAATCAAGAACATCTTCCAGGCGGAACTCGATGGATTCCAGTTGCATCTTGCCCGCTTCGATCTTGGAAAAGTCCAGAATGTCATTGATGATATTCAGCAGCGCAGTGGCTGAAATCTGAATCTTTTTTATATAATCAAGTTGTTTGTCATCCAGATCCGTCTGCAGCGCCAGATGAGCCATGCCCATTATGGCATTCATGGGCGTACGGATTTCATGACTCATCCTGGCCAGAAATTCGCTTTTCGCCTTGGTGGCTGCTTCCGCCGCTTCTTTGGCCTCGATGAGTTCGTACTCCATTTTCTTTCTGCCGGTGATATCCTCTTTCATGCCCACATAGTGGGTGACATCGCCTTCCGAATCGGTGATCGGCGAATACCAGGCGGACTCCCAGATCGTCTCGCCGTAACGATTGATGCTGATCAAATCGCCCTGCCAGTTGCCTCCGGCAACCATGGTTTCCCGCAATGATTGCAACACGTCTTTGGAATTCTGTGCAGACAGAAACTCATCGTAGGACTTGCCGAGCACGGCGGATTGTTCGAGCAGCAAACGCTGGTAAAAAGTGGGGTTGGCGTATTCTATACGGCCGTCGCGACTCAGCAGCAGTACGGAAACAGGAGAGCACTCCACCGCCTGAGAGAGTATGTGCAAATCCTGTTCTGCCTGCTTCTGCGCGGTGATGTCCACCATGACATTGATCAGCCCGGCGGGACGTCCGTCGGACAGATCAAATGTGGTGCACCAGTATAACAGCCTGTGCTCCTGGCCGTTGGGAAGGGTAAGTCTGAGTTCGTGGTGGCGCATTTTCCGCTCGCTCAGGGCGGCCAGCTCCTCGCCGTGCAGCATGCTGCGGAACTGTTCGGGGAAGTACCCCAGTTCTTCCGTTTTCTTGCCGATAATCGCATCACGTGACACCCCGAAAAAGGCTTCATAGGCCCGGTTGCATCCCAGATAGCAGGCGTTGGTATCCATGATAAAAATCGGATTCGGGATGGTGTCGATCAGCGCATTGGAAAACATCAACTGGTCCTGGATACGCGCATCCGCTTCCTTGCGGGAAGAAATATCCCGAACCGTGGCCACCACATACCGCAAGCCTTCCACTTCAAAAGGATTCATGGCGAGATCCACGGGAATCTCATTGCCGTTTCGGTTTCTGGCTACGGTTTCCTGAATGGTGCTCGCCTGCGTCAGCTGTTTTTCATTTACCAGGAATGTCAGCACCCTGTTGCAGAGATAGTCCCTGTTTTGAACGGGAGGCAGCAAAACCTGCAGTTCGACTCCCAGTGCTTCTTCAGCCGGAATGCCGAACAAGTGTTCGGCCGCAGGGTTCCAGAACTGCACGGTCCCGTGCCAGTCCACCATCAAAAGAGCGTCGTGGGTGGCGTCGCTCATGGCGCGGATCTTTTTTTCCGTCTCCAGATATTTTTGCGCCACCAGTTTACGTTCGGTTATATCCAGCAGGATACCATTGAAGACGATTTCGCCATTGACTTCCCGAATGGGTTTGGCAATGGCGTTGACCCATTTTATCGATCCATCCGGAAGAATAATCCTGCCGGTGTAATTCCAGTCAGTCACCTCCCTGGCAGCCTGATAAAACGATTCGGTGCACCGCTCCTTGTCCTCCGGAGGAATCTGTAAAATGCCGGGATCTTCCTTGGCTTCTTCTTCGGTGAACCCAAACAGCTCCTCGCTGCGCCTGCTGAAATAATAGTAGCCGAATTCTCCGTCAGGCCGGACAAAAGACTGGAATATGGCCCCGGGAACATTGGCGGCCATGGAGGACAACCGTTGTTCTATGGCTCTGCGGGTATTGATTTCGCGGGCCAGACGACGGTTCCAGATCAATATGACGCCAAGAATGATGGCGGCCACAGCCGCTACGGACATGCCGACCTTCCAGACAAAATCCCAGTCTATGGTCGGCTCGAACCGGGCCATGACCCAGCTTTCCGTTATTTTTTCAATCTGCCGTTTGGGAATTGAAGACAACATTTTGTCCAGCAGCGGGACAAGTTCCTTGTGCTGTTTGGGAACCGCCATATGGAGCTTTGCTACCAGATCCGTATGGAGGGCGATCTTGATGTTTTCAAGGCCCAGCTTATTGGCAAGATACGGCAGGGTCAGCATGCCCCCCAGACAGCAATCCACATGGTGTCTGGAAACATCCTTGAGCGCGGACTCATAGCTCTCCATGGCGACAAATGTGATGCCGGGGTACTTTTTCTTCAGCTGCGATATGAGTCCGGACTCATTGGAAACCGCCATGGTTTTCCCGTCCAAAGCCGCCAGATCCGCAAAGAAAGGAAAGTCGCTGCGTGTAACCACTACCAATGGATATTCAAAATAGGCATGCGTAAATACAAAATCCTTTTGATTGGCGGCATTGAGCTGCAGATCAGGAAGAACGTCGATCTCTCCTTCACGGGCCAGCTGCACCGTCGCGTTCCAATCATGAGGCGGCTGCGCTTGAAAATACACGAAAAAGCGCTTCTCAAGCAGCTTCAACACTTCGGGAATAATACCCTTATAATCTCCGTTTTTTGTCACAAACTCCAGCGGCGGTTTGTCCGTACGAACCCCCACCCGCAAGGAAGGCAGATCGGAAATTTCCCGCATTTGTTTTTCCGAAAACTGAACCTTGCGTCCATATATGGATAAAAGCTGTTGCTGCGGATTGGTAATCCACCTCGCTTCGATGGTATTAAGTTCCCTGTTGCTGATTTTTTCTAATCCGGACTGAAGCAGATCAAGCAGCGCCTCACGATTTTTCTTTACGGCCGGCCGCAGGTAGTCGTGAAACAGCGGCGTACGGGATGCCCGCAACTGGTCCGTCAGTCCGTTCAGGTCCAGGACCGCGTGCGTGTTTACCAGCGAATTGCACAATGCAGCGGCTTGATTCTGAAACACACTCGCAATCATGGCCTGGGAATCGTCAAAAAGCAGCAATTGAATCTGGGGCGCTTTTTTATTCAGCCAGGCTTCCTGTTGCGAATTTTTAAGTACAGAGAGCTTTTTCCCGTTCAGGGACTGAAGCGAGACATGCCCTGTTTGCGGCAGGGCAAACAGGTTGATGTCCATGGGAAAGGAGGGAGGCCCGAAAGCCAGCTCGTCTTCGCTGTTTATGGGCAGCATGCCGCAGTGAAAATCGCTCTCGCCATCAAGCACACTGCGGATCGAGTCCGCCCAGTTGCTGAAGGAAAAAGTAACCTTTACGCCGACTTTCTGCGCCCAGGTCCGCCACAGGTCCACCAGCATTCCGGCGGCCTCTCCGGTGATGGTCCGCACGGCAAAAGGCTCGTATTCATTGGGACAGGAAATATGCAGCAGATTTTCCATCTTCTGCCCGCTTAGGCCTATCCACTTGCGCTCCAGCGCGGCCCGTTCCTCCGGACCAATATGTTCCAAGCCCTCCCTGACGATCCGAGCCACATCTTTTTGATTTTTCTGTACGGCAGCAAAGATCGGGCGCGTATACAAAGAGGCGTTGGCATCAAAATGGTACTTGTTCAAAAGTCCCAGGCGGTCAAGATAATGCTGGGCTACGGGCCGGTCCGCGACAAAGACTTTGAGTTCGTTGCGGTTGAGGCTGGAAAAGAGTTCTTCGTATCTGTCGAAATACCTGAAAGCGATTCCGGGAATCTCCTGCTTCAGGTAGTCAATGACATAATCCCCCTGCACGGCGCCCACCCGGAATGCAAGCAGATCATTGCGGCTGCGCAAGCGCAGGTTATTCTGATAGTAAATATCCGTACGTACGGGAAACAGCGGATCGACAAAGTCCAGATATTCCGCTCGGGCAGGACTTTCGAAGCAGCCCGCATGCATCTGCGCCCGCCCCGTACGGACATCCTCAAGGCTTTGGGCAAAGGGACTTGGCAAAAAATCTATTTCTTGTCCGGTTTTTTCGGACCATAGCTTCCAGAAGTCTATAAGCAGACCGACCGGCCTGCCTTTGTCGTCAAGGTACGACAAGGGAGCGCTGTCCTCGCTCGTGGCGATGACCAGCGGTTCGGATGCACCTCTGGCAGGAGTGCCGCCCGTGGCCAGGATAAGGCCCAGCAGGCAGATCAGGAAAAAATAGCCCGTACGCAAGGCATGTGACGGATATCTGCGCGTGGTTTGCACACGTCACCTCTTTGAATTCTGACGGCAGGTCGCGGCCGGTAACCGGCCGCAAGTAAAGCGACGAACCCCGTAGTTCTTAAAGTACTACGCAGCAATGAAGCGCTTTGCAACCATGATTTCAGCTGATTGCGACCAGATATCGGGCTACTGCTTACCGATGGTGAAAAGGCAAATCATCATCATAAAAATCGCGAAAATCGTCCAGGGCAGCCAGTTGCGCCTGAATCCGCATGGTGTTGATTTCGTCGAAGCGATCCACCAGCAACGCAACCAGGTGCGTATCCAGAGCGTTGTCGCCCGCCATCCCGGCTATCACCTGCAGCGCTTGCCGCTTATCCATGCCCATTCGATAGGGTCTGTCTTCGGTAATGGCCGTAAAAACGTCGGCCACGGCCATAATCCTGGACCCAAGCGACAACTCGGCGTCTTTATAGCCATAAGGATAGCCCCGCCCATCCAGGCGTTCATGGTGCAGTCCGGCCCAGTCCGCCACCATCTCCAACCCGGAAATGGACCGCAAGATGGTATGCGTCTGCAGTGCGTGTCCTTTGACGCACTCGTATTCTTCGACCGAAAGTTTGGCCGGTTTTTCGAGCAACTCGCTGGGAATTGAGAGCTTGCCCATGTCGTGGAGATCACCCGCAACACGCAACAAATTGAGTTCTTTTGAGGAAAATTCTCCTGTGGCCTTGGCCAGCGCCACAGAGACCTCGGCCACCCCGCTAGAATGGGTGGCGGTAAAGCGGCTGCGAAAGTCGATTACCTGAGAAAACAGACGTGAAAAACGCAACAGCGAATCCAGTCCCAGCACTTCTTTCTCAAGCTGCTCCGGAGCGCAGGTATACAAATGCAGTTCCGGTTCCTGAGCTGCTTCTATAAACTCGCTGTCCTCCGTAAGCTGTCGTAACGCTTCGAAATACTCTTCTGAAAAACGCACCCCCACCCCATGAGCCAACCGGCGCATGATGGAACCGACCTGCTCTTTCAAGGGCAGGTTGCGGCCGATAAGCACGTCGAATCTGTCCGCCAGACAAAGGATGTTGCACTCCAGGGCAAAGGCATCCCGATTTTCCTGCCATTCCGCATAGGATGTGTGGTGGTATTTGATCAGCTCGGAAACGCGCTCGAATCCGGGCATATGCCGGATCAAACGTGCGCCCACCTCCGCATGCACGGTGGCGTCGGTTTCAAACTGCAGGGCGTCCAGCCTGCCGTGCAGCGAAAAAGCTCCCACATCATGCAGTAACCCCGCAATCAGCAGGTCGCGTTGCATCCCGGCATCCAGGCCCAGTTTACACCCGATACGCGACGCAACAAAGCCCACGCCCATGTGGTGGTTCACCACAGCAGGACTGATCATGTCCATGGCCTTGGAAAGGCCGCTGATCAAATCAATGAGAGCTATCTTCATAACACAGCCTCCGGGAACAGGCTTTTCTATCCTTTAAACGCGTTTGTAGTATACCAGACGACGAGGAAAAGAAAAAGACCGGCAGGCCATTTATCCATAAAAGGCTTTTGCGGAGCAACGCGTGTGCCGGAGAAGCGTGTTAAAAAGTCCGCGCCGGGCCTTTCAACACGCCTGGGCAACTTGCCCATCGAAACCGGGATTGACCACAGACAGCCGCCATCGGAGCCGGCAGCCTGACTGCCCGTCATCCCCCGATACGCGACATCCCAGCTCCGGCGACCTGTTTCTTGGCCATGGCGGCCAGCAGCTCGGCCCCGATAGGTTTTCTCTGGTACGCGCGCTCAATGACCCGGGCGACGTTTTCAATGCCCAGCTTGGGATGGCGGAGGATCGGACGCAGACGGTATTCCTTATCCGAAAAAAGACAGGTCCGCAGCTTGCCGTCGCTGGTCACGCGCAAGCGATTGCAGGTCAGGCAGAAATGGTCGGACAAAGCGGAAATCATCCCCACCCGCCCCTTGCCGCCCTTGACGGCGTACATCCGGGCCGGTCCGCCCGTACGCTCGTGGGTGGCCAGAGGCTCCAGGGTTACATAGCGTTCGACATGCTCCAGAATCGACCTCATGGGCCAGTAGGAGCGCTCCTCCCAGGCTGTCGCTTCGCCGATAGGCATGAACTCAATAAAACGGATGTCGATGGGTTCCTCAGTGGCCAGCTTCATGAATCCTTCGATGTCGGCCTCGTTGATTCCCTTGAGCGCAACCGCATTGATCTTGACCCGCAGTCCGTGCTCCAGGCATTCGTCCAGCGCATTGCGTACGCTGTCGAAAGCGTCCACGCCCACCAGTTCGTGAAACACCTCTCTGCGCAGCGTGTCCAGCGAAAGATTGATGCGTTTCATGCCCATGGCCTTGAGAGCCCGGACCTTGCCTTCCAGAAGCGTTCCATTGGTTGTGAGACGAAAATCCACATCCGGAAATTGGGCGTAGGCCCGCTGCAGAAAATCCATGAAGCCGCGGCGGACCATGGGCTCGCCGCCGGTCAGCCGCACCTTGCTCACGCCCAGCCGCTGCGCCAGGCCGATGAGCTGCAATAGTTCTTCATAGGTCAGAATGGAATCATGGGGGATATATTCCGTATCTTTGCCCCAGCCACAGTAACGGCAACGCAAGTTGCAACGGTCCGTAATGCTCAACCGCAGGTAACTCACCGTACGGCCATGTCTGTCAGGTTTCATAGTTGCCCTCGTCCAACGTATCCCAAAGATGCTAAAAGCAGCAAACGAGCAATCCACCCGCTTTTACTGACACGGGCGGTCCTGGTAATTTGTATTTTTTAGCAGTATATCACTGTTCATAAATACACGCCACCAAGGAGTACGCATGAAAGCCGCCAGCATCCATGGTTATAAAAAATCTGGAAAAACAAAGCTCTGCATCGATCTGCTCAAGGAATTGCGCGCGCGCGGGCTGCAACCAGCGGCAATGAAATGTTCCAATCATCAGCGGATGCACCTTTCAGACACCGATACGGGCCAGATGCTGGAAATCTGCGATACTGTGGCCGCAGCTTTTGGCGAAGAATCCTCTCTGATGCGCCGCTGCAAGCCGGACGCGGCTCATATGTTCAAAGCCCTGCAAAACGAACTGGTGATCATGGAAGGCGGCCGCAGCATTTTCTGGCTGCCCCGTATTGTGATTCTGCGTACGCCGGAAGACGCGCAGGAACTTATCCAGGGCATCACCCTTGCGACCTGGGGTCCCGTCCGGACCGAGGGAATCGCCGCCGTGGAGCGTATCGAGGATCTGGCGGACCTGGTGCTTGAACGCGGTTTCGCTCTGCCCGGGCTGGACTGCGCCCTGTGCGGACGCGAAAGCTGCCATGCGCTGGCACAGGAAATCGTTGCAGGGGAAGCTGCTCCTGAGGATTGTCTGGCTTCGTCGCCCAAGCTGCAGATCCGGGTCAACGGCCAGCTCCTGGCCATGAACGGCTTTGTGCAGCGGATATTTATCGGCGCCCTTCACGGCATGCTCAAGGAATGCAAAGGATACGGTCCGGGGCACCTGGAAATAACCATCGACCAGTGAACCGGCCCTTCGGGGAAAAAGCCTCGCTCTGCCGGGGCACACTGTAGGGGAATACGTAGCGCCTTGCCCGGGCCTGAGCAGCCTTCACCCTTCCCCCCTGCCTGCCTCTAAAGCACTGGCCTTTTCGGAGCGCTTTGGATACACTTCCGCCGTTTTTATTCTATCTTATGCAACCGCGAGTCAACTGTGCAGCAAACATCCCCAGTTTTTTCCTCTGCCTTGGATTTTGAAAGCTATCTCAACGGCCTGGGTCTCTTCCATATGGACCTGGGACTCCAACGTATCGAATCCTGCCTGGACGGACTCGAACTGCGGCGTCCGGATTTTCTGATCGCTCAGGTGGTGGGTACCAACGGCAAGGGGGCCACCTCGGCCTATCTTGCCACTCTGGCAGCCACCCACGGACAGCGGGCCGGGTTGTTTACCTCGCCCCATTTTATACATCCCCGCGAACGCATCCGGATCCTCGAATCCGGACAGGACAGGATGGTCTCCGAAGCCGAATGGCTGGAAGCGGCCAACGCGTGCGTATCCTTGACCGGCACCACCGGCGCCCAGCGTTTGACCTATTTCGAGCTGCTCACGGCCATGGCGATGCGGGTCTTTGCCCGTGCAAAAGTGGACCTGGCCGTGTTCGAAGCCGGACTGGGAGGCACGTACGACGCCACCAGCGCCCTGGCCCAGGACCTGCTGGTGTTGACGCGCATCGGCCTGGACCATCAGAACGTGCTGGGAGCGACCATTGAAGCCATTGCCGCCGACAAGGCTGGCGCCATGCGCAAACAGGGCCGGGTTATCTCCACCCCGCAACGCCCATCAGTGGAAGTCGTGCTGCGTGAAAACGCCGCCGCGCGTCAGGCCGCGATCTCGTTTCTGCCCAAACCGGAAAAGCCTTCCCGCAATTATCTGGATTCCAGCTTTGCTTTGGCCTGCGCGGCTTGGGAAAAACTGGCGCCTCCGCTGCAACACAGCAGTCAGGACGGATTGTACGAAAGCGCGCGTACGGCCACACGGCTTTCCGGACGGTTGCAGCCGGTGCCCGCATCGCATACCTACCCGCGGTTGCTGCTGGACGGCGCGCATAATGCCGACGGTTTGGAAGCGCTGCGGACCTATGTGCATACGCAACTCGAACCGCCCAGGGCGATCATTTTCACCTCCATGCAGGACCGCCCCATCGAGCGGCTGGCGCCGCTGGTGAATACGCTGGGGGATTGCCCCATACTGGTGCCGCAGCTTCCCGACAACCCGCGCGCCTGGAACGCGCTGGAACTGGCGTTGTATCTCGGCCCGGATGCCCGGCCGAGCGAGGATCTGATCGAAGCGCTCAATACGGCGCAATATTACTGCGGATCCGGAGAGAACAGCGGCTACTGCCTTGTCTGCGGCTCGCTCTATCTGCTCGGCGCTTTTTTCTGTATCTACCCCGAGCTTCTTGACCTTTCGCCCTGACGTATTAAGGATACCCGTTATGAGCAGCGAACTTTACCGCGCCTTGCCGGCAGTGGACAAACTGCTGGCGGAACTCGAAGCCGACGCCGGATTGCAGCACCTGCCCCGGCCCTTGATCAAAGACCTGGTCAACGAATTCCTGGACCTCTGTCGCCAGGAAATCCGCCAGGGTGCCATCACCGCGCCGGGCGAGCTGAAGCCCGAGCGGCTGGGGCCGCGTATCCGGTCCTATCTTTCCGTACGCTCGCAACCAAAGCTGCGGCACGTATTGAACGGCACCGGTGTTGTGGTGCACACCAATCTCGGCCGTTCGGTACTGGCGGACTCGGCCATAGACGCGGTAATGCTGGCGGCGAAATATTACAGCAATCTCGAATTCGATCTGGACACCGGAAAGCGCGGCTCGCGTTATGACCTGGTCACGGAGAGCCTCTGCCGGGTCACCGGCGCGGAAGACGGCATGGTGGTCAACAACAATGCCGCGGCCGTGCTGCTGCTCCTGGACACCTTTGCCGAGGGCCGCGAGGTGATCGTATCGCGCGGGCAGCTGGTGGAAATCGGCGGCAGTTTCCGGATTCCCGAGGTCATGGCCAAAAGCGGCGCCCTGCTGCGCGAAGTGGGAGCCACCAACCGCACCCATCTGCGGGACTATGAAAACGCCATCAACGAGAACACCGCGGCTCTGCTCAAGGTGCATACATCCAATTACCGAATCATCGGCTTTTCCAAGGAAGTTCCCCTGGAGGATCTGGTCGCCCTTGGCCGTACGCACGGCCTGCCCGTGTTCGAAGACCTGGGCAGCGGCAATCTCTATGATTTTCCTCCGGGCGGGCTCTGCGACGAACCCACGGTGCAGCGGGTGATCAAGGCCGGGGCCGACGTGGTGACCTTCAGCGGAGACAAAGTCCTGGGCGGTCCGCAGGCCGGCGTCATCGTGGGCAAACGCGAGATGATCGCGGCCATGCGCAAAAACCAACTCAACCGCGCGCTGCGACCTGACAAAATGACCCTGGCCGGACTGGAAGCCACTCTGCGGCTCTATCTGGACCCCGAGATCGCCGTACGTCAGGTGCCTACTCTGCGGTTGCTGACGTCACCCAAGGCCGAACTGGACCACCGAGCGGAAGAACTGGCCGGGTTGCTGAAGCAAAACGGCGGGATCGCCGAACGTTTCGACATTGACATCGTGCCGGGAGTGTCACGCGTGGGCGGCGGCGCATTCCCCGAACAGGACATCCCCACCGCCATGGTGCGCTTGCGGGATGCCGGTTGGGGCTCTGTCGAAGAACTGCGCCAAAGGCTGCTGCATACCACGCCCCCGCTGATCGGCCGGATCGAAGACAACGCTTTTCTCATGGACGTACGTACGCTGCGCGACGACGAACTGGAACTCGTACGCGATGTGATCCTCAACGCACTGTCCGTGGCTCCGGCATGACGGCCGGACTTTTATACAACCTCAAGGAGTCGCAATGACGCAGAACGAACTCGAACACAAACCCAAAAGCTGTTGGGAAACCTTTGACGGCGAAAACGACCGCCAGGCCATGGACGCGCTGGCCGAACGCTATCTGGCCTTCATATCCGAATGCAAAACCGAACGCGAAGTGGTGGAATATGTCCGCAAACGCGCCCAGGAAGCCGGGTACTCGGAAGATTTCTCCTCGGACAAGGTCTTTCGTGTCTTTAAGGGCAAAACCATTTTTCTGGCCCGCAAGGGCACGGGACAACTGAGCGATGGCTTGCGCTTTTTCGGAGCCCACGGCGACAGCCCGCGCCTGGATTTCAAACAGCATCCGCTGTACGAATCCTGCGGCGTGAGCCAGGCCAAGACTCATTATTACGGCGGCATCCGCAAACATCAGTGGTTCTCCCGTCCGCTGGCCCTGCACGGCGTGGTGGTCAAAAAGGACGGCGAGGTGGTCACGGTGCGCCTGGGCGAAGACGACAACGACCCGGTATTCGCCATCGCCGATCTGCTGCCGCATCTGGCTTACAAGCAGGCCGACCAGCCGCTGTCCAAGGCCTTTGACGCGGAAAAAATGAACATCATTCTGGGCCACGAACCTCTGAAAAAAGAGGAAGATGCTTCGGATGACGACAGTGAAAAAGGAAACGGCAAAGCCAAGGATCCTATAAAGGGCAAGTTGCTGGAGCTGTTGCACGAACGCTACGGCATCGTGGAAGAGGACCTTTTCAGTGCCGAACTGCAGGCCGTGCCCGCCGGCAAGGCGCGTTACGTCGGACTGGACCGCGCGCTCATCGGCGGCTACGCCCATGACGACAGAATCTGCGTGTTTACCGGCCTGGAAGCCCTGCTTTCCGCCGAACAAAACACCCATACGCAGGTGCTGATTGTTTGGGATAAAGAGGAAATCGGCTCCGAAGGTTCCACCGGCGCCAAGTCCCTGTTCTTCGAATACTGCCTCGAAGATCTGCTCAAGGCCTGGGAGCCCGAGACCTCGCTGCGCCGGGTGCTGCTGGAAACCAAAGCCATCTCCGCGGACGTGCACGGAGCGCTGGATCCGGATTACCAGGATCTGCACGAAAAACTGAACTCCGCACTGCTGGGCTACGGCCCGTGTTTCTGCAAGTTCACCGGACACCGGGGCAAAGTGGCGGCCAACGACGCCCACCCCGAATACGTGGGCTGGCTGCGCGGCGTGCTGGCGGATGCCGGCATTCCCTGGCAGATGGCCGAACTGGGCAAAGTGGACGAAGGCGGCGGCGGCACCGTGGCCAAATACCTGGCCGTCTACGGCATGGACATCATCGACATGGGCCCGCCCGTGCTGGCCATGCACAGCCCCTTCGAAATCGCCAGCAAGGCAGACCTCTACGCTACCATGCTGGCCTACAAAGCCATTCTGGAAAGTTAACGCACACCAGGGGGAAACTTCTTAGCCGGAAGTTTCCCCCTGTTTTTTTCTTCCTGACTTTTCTGCTGCGATTCTGCACCATAAAGAGGTCAGTGCATCCGGATCAGCCCCTCATGGTACTGACCTTACTCTCCGCGACATTACGGAATACCGCTTCTACTACTTTTTCCAGGATTGAATTTCTATGATGTTGCCCTCGGGATCGCGAAAATAAACGAAGCGCAGTACGCCCACAGTTTCTATTTCCCTTTCGACAATTTTTCCGAGATTGATTCCCCCGTGTTCGAGGGCTTTTTGCAGCGTATCGTCTACGTCCTCAACTTCAAAGGCGATATGGGTGAGGCCTGTGACGTTGGGCATGACCTCCGGATTGTCCCGCATTGCGACATAAGTAAAAATCTCCAGAGTGGGCGGATTTTCGCCATGCCCCGGCAGCGCCAGATGTACGCCCTCCAGTCGCGCATTTGTCAGGCCCGTGGCTGTGTCCAGCCAGTCTCCGGATAAACTCCGTTGCGGCGGCTTGATGCTGCAATCGAAGACGTTGATATAAAAATCAGACAACTTTCTCCAATCCTTTGCTGCGATATTCGTATGGGCAAATCTCATGACAGGCTCCTTGAGTTATTCCTACCCGATATCTTTCGAACAGTTATTTTTCTGCAAATTCAATTGTTCCGGAGAGGGTCTGCCGGACCGGGCAGGTCTGCAACATCTCGAAAATTTCCTGCTTCTCACTTTCCGACAACACCCCTTCCAGTTCGAGGGAATACCTGAAGCGAGCCTTACCCGGCTCGCTTCTGTCGATCTCAACGGTTGTGGATACGTTTTCAACCCGTAGCGAATGCGACTCGGCGTACATTCTGACAGACATGTTCATGCAGCATGCCAAAGCCGCTTCAAGCAGTTCATGCGGTCTGAACCCGGCTCCTTTGCCGCCCTTATCAGGCGTATTGTCACTACTGGCGGCAATCATGCCGTTGCTGAATGTGACTTTGTAAGCTTCCTTTTCACTGACGGTTCTGATCATTCTCACTCTCTCAATGCGCTGTATAAATCGATGTTTCCGGATCCCCGCGGGCACTGGGCCTGAAGCAAACCCTCAAAAAACGATGAATCGTTCCTATCTTTTCAGACGAGCTGCTATTCCAGCACAAGCGCAGTCCCTTGGCAATGGCTCCCCCCGGATGCGTACCGCAGGCAGCCCTGAGCAGCTAGCCTGCCTCTCTCTTTTTTGCTACAAAAAGACGCGGTAAATTACGCAATATCATCCAATCCAGGAGGCTGCCATGATCCGCCACACCTCTGCTGTTATCCGCTCCGGCCTGTTCTGTCTGCTGTTGCCGCTGTCTCTGTGCCTGGCCCTGCCGGCATTTGCCGGCGATGCCGAGGTTCTGTTCCAAACCGGCACCATCGATGCGCTGCTTGCCGGGGTTTACGATGGTACGACCACCTGCGGCGAACTGCTGCGGCACGGAGACCTGGGCATCGGCACCTTTGACGGGCTGGAAGGCGAGATGGTCCTCTTCGGCGACACGGTATACCAGGTACGCGCGGACGGCAGCGTACGTGCCATGCCTCCTGCAACCACCACTCCTTTTGCCGCCGTTACTCCTTTCCAGGCTGACGAGACGCTGACCTTTACCGACGTTACCAGCCTGAAGGATTTTTACCAGCGTCTCCAGGCAAAATTACCTGGAAAAAATCTTTTTTACTCCATAAAAATTACCGGCGTTTTCGATCATATCAAGGCGCGCAGCGTCCCCAAACAACAGAAGCCCTACCCGCCGCTGGCCGAGGTGGTCAAAACCCAGTCCGTTTTCGAATACACCAATACCGAAGGCAATATCATCGGTTTTTACTGTCCTGAATTTACACAAAAAATCAATGTCCCCGGATTCCATGTCCATTTTTTGAGCAAGGACAAACAAACCGGCGGACATCTCCTGGACCTTCAGGCCAAAACACTGACCGTCGAACTGGACCAGACAGCGAACCTGTTTCTCGAACTGCCCACCCATACGGCGGCCCAGAAAGTGGATTTCAGCAAGGATGCCTCGGAGGAGTTGGAAAAAGTCGAAAAATAGTTTTTTTAAAAAGCAGCACCGATTACACACATGCATACGGATTTTGTCTCTTCCTCGCAAAAACGTATCCGGGACGTCCTCATCATCGGCGCGGGTCCGGCCGGTCTGACAGCGGCATACCATCTTGCCGCGGCCGGGCATGACGTCCTGCTCCTGGACCGCTGCAGCTTCCCACGTGAAAAAGTCTGCGGCGACGGCCTGGTAGCCGACAGCATCGGTAGCCTCCAGCGAATGGGCCTGGCGGACCAGGTACGGCAACAGGCCCGGATCGTGGACTTGCTAAACATCCGCAGCCGGTCCGGCCATGAGGTCTGCATCGAGTCCGGATTCTGGACCATCAAACGCGAATTTTTTGACGCCCTGCTCTGGGGCCACGCCCGTGACGCGGGCGCCGCTTTCCGGACTGCGAACATCGATACGGTCTTTTACGACAGCGAAGGCCTTTTCTGCTGCTCCGGCTGCGGACAAAGCAACGAAGTCGAATCATTCAAGGCCCGCTACGGCATCATTGCCACGGGCACCGCGAACATCCGCAACGACCGCATCGGCATCATGCCCGGAGCCGCGCTTGATGCCATGGCCCTGCGCTGCTATGTCCGCTCGCACTTTGCGCTGAACCGCCTTGAATGCTCCTTTGAAAATTATCTGGCTCCCGGATACGCCTGGATCTTCCCCCTCAGGGACCAGGAATTCAACGTGGGCTGCATTCGATTCGCATCTCCCGCCCAAACCCGCCGTCCCAACATGCGGAATCTGTTCGCTCGCTTCAGGGAAACACACCCCGTGGCCAGAGATCTGTTTGCCCAGGCCGAATCCATAACGCCGCTGCGCGCCCATCCGCTACGCTGCGGACGCGGGGTGGCAAAAATCACGGACGGAATCGCCACCCTGCTGGCCGGGGAAACCATCGGCACCACATTTCCTTTCACCGGCGAAGGCATCGGTAAGGCCATGGAATCCGGCGAAACCGCTGCCCAGATTCTGGACCAGGCCCTGCGACAGGAAAACAACGCCCGGTTGCGGGATTATCCGCAGGTGCTAGAGCAGCGTTTCCACAATACCTACGAAGGCTACGCCAAAGCCCAGCACTGGCTGTTCCGCAAAGGAATCAACGATATCGTGACCTTCCGTACCGGGCGCTCGTCCCTGCTGCAACGACAGATCAGCCGGATGATACTGAACGAAATCACTCCGGCTTCCGTGCTTACCTCGAGGAACATTTTCAGGTCCTTTTTTTCCTGAGCGGACGGATGCGGGACATATCCAATTTTCACTCAGCAGACTGTTTTGTTTCTGTTTTCCTTGACCAGCCGGTGTGTATTCCGGCAAGTTAGAGCGTACGGGCAATCGTATGCCTGCGGCTCTGGCGCCGCGGGCTGTTTTCACCGCAAGGAGTCTCCCTCATGCCGCTGATCATGGGTACGGCCGGACATATCGACCACGGAAAAACCACACTCGTTAAAGCGTTGACAGGCATAGACTGCGACCGGCTCGAAGAGGAACGCCGCCGCGGCATCACCATCGAACTCGGATTCGCCTTCATGGACCTGCCCGGCGACAGACGACTGGGCATTGTGGACGTGCCCGGACACGAGCGCTTTGTGAAAAACATGGTGGCCGGGGCTTCGGGCATTGACTTCGTGCTGCTGATCATCGCGGCGGACGAAGGCGTGATGCCCCAGACCCGCGAGCATCTGGAAATATGCAGCCTGCTCGGTCTGAAAACCGGCATCGTGGCCCTGACCAAAACCGACATGGTGGACGCCGAATGGCTGGAAATGGTGCAGGAAGACATCCGGAGCTACCTGGAGGGCACCTTTCTGGAGGAAGCGCCCATGATTCCGGTTTCCGCCCAGACCGGCGAAGGGCTGGACGAACTGCGCGCCACCATTCTGGAGCTGGTTGACAGCTATACGCCCAACCGTCCCAATGACCTGTTCCGCCTGCCCATCGACCGCGTTTTCACCATGAAAGGCCATGGCACGGTAGTCACCGGCGCCATGACCGCGGGCAGCATCTCGCTGGGGGAAGACGTTCTGCTCTTTCCGGAAGGCAAGGCCACCAAGGTCCGCGGACTGCAGTCCCACGGAGCCAGTGTGGAAACAGCCCTGGCCGGACTGCGTACCGCGGTGAATCTGCCAGGTCTGGAGGTCTCCGACATCACGCGTGGTGAGGTCCTGGCGCGGCCCGGCTCGCTCTTCCCGCATCAGATCTGGGACCTCAAGCTCACCTGTCTGCAGTCCTCGCCCCGTGCTTTAAGAAACCGCAAGGAAATCCATTTTCACCACGGCTGCCGCGAGCTTTCGGCCAGGCTCTTTTTCCCGGACCGCGACAAACTGGCTCCCGGCGAAACCGCCATCTGCCAGGTACGCTTCACCGAACCCATGGTGGGCGTACGCGGCGACCACTGCGTTGTCCGGGCTTTTTCTCCTTTGCGGACCGTGGCAGGCGGCCTGCTGCTCAACCCTCTGGGCGGCAAGATCAAGAAAAATACCAACGCCTTCGAGCTGGTTTCCAATCTGCAGAGCGAAGATCCGCAGGAAGTGCTGCTGACGCGATTGCAGATGGCGGGCAGTGAAGGACTCAATTTCGCTAAACTGCGGGTCTGCTGCGGACAGGAAAGCAAAAAACTGGACAGCCTCTGCCAGCTCCTGACCAGCCGCGGCGATATTCTGCTTTTCGACAAGGAAGAACGAATTTTCATCCACAGCCAGGCTTTCAACGAGCTGGCGGAAAGCGCCCTGGCTTTTGTCGGCGCATATCATGAAAAAGAACCGCTCAAACTGGGCCTGTCGCGCGGGTTGCTGGCTTCCGGCTGGGGGGCGAAGCTGGCTCCCAAACTCTTCCATTTTCTGGTGGAGCGGCTGCTCAAACGCGGTGAACTGGTGGCCGAGCAGGAACTGCTGCGGCTGCCCCAGCACAAGGTGACCCTGGCCGCCGACCAGGCCAAACTGGAGGAAAAGCTCCGGACGCTGTACGCAGAAGCCGGTCTGACCCCGCCCAACCTGAAGGACGTGCTGGAGGACCTCTCTCTGGAAGCCAAAGAGCTGATGCCCGTGATGCGCCTGCTGTGCGAACGTAACATCCTTGTCAAAGTCAAAGAGGACATGTATTTCTCAATGCACGCACTGGAGGGGCTGGAGCAGCAGCTGGCAGGATATTTCGCGGACCATGACGATCTTGGGCCGCCGGAGTTCAAGGAGCTTACCGGACTCTCGCGCAAATACATCATTCCGTTGCTGGAACACTTTGACAAACAGAAACTGACCGTCCGGGTCGGCGACAAGCGGCGGCTGCGCAAACGCTAGCCCTTGGATGCCTTGATCTCTCAACAGGGCTTTGGTAGTGGTCCGTTCCTTGTTTACGAAAATGCACATCGGACAGGACAAATCCACTTCCGCCCGTGCAGAGGCGACGGACGGCAGATAGCGATGCTCATGATACATGCCGCTTTGCGCGGTATTGAGGGGATAAAGCGTTTGCCCAATTGTGGGGGAATCTTCACTGCAACATTGAGGGAGTAGGAAACCTATGTTCAAAGCAATTCGTATCGGTATTTTTCTGGTGGCCATGTTGTGTTTCATGCTTTCCGGAATGGCCCAGGCGGCTGAAAAAGAATACATCAACGGTATCGACTTTGGTTTTCCGCCTTTCGGCTACGTGGATAAGGCCGGCAATCCCGCGGGATTCGACGTTGAAGCCGTGAACTGGATCGCCCAGAAAATGGGTTTCAAGGTAAAACACCAGCCCATGGACTGGGACGGCATCATCCCTGCCCTGACCTCCGGTAAAATCGATCTGATCGCCTCTGGCATGAGCGCCACTGACGAACGCGCCAAGATTGTCAATTTCACCATTCCCTACTACAAGGTGACCCAGGTGCTGGTCGTCCGTCCGGATGAGAAACTCGGCATTGAGGAAATGCTCAAGGGCAACAAAAAAATCGGCGTGCAGCGCGGCACTGTTACCCACAAGCTGCTTGAAGGCCTCAAGGGCAAAGACGGCTACAATTACGAGCTGGTGCTCTACGATTCGACCGACCTCTCCCTGCAGGACCTGCCCATCGGCCGTATCGATGGTTCGGGCATGGACAGCTCCATTGCCAATGAGCTGCTCCAGACCAAAGACTTCAAGGTTGCCGGCACCTTCAATGCGCCGCCCGAAAACTACGGCTACGCCGTACGCAAAGAAGACAAAGAGCTGCTCGAAAAGCTGAACAAGGGCCTCGAGATGCTGATGAAAGACCCTTACTGGGATGAACTGAAGAAAAAATACAACGTTTACTAGGCCATATAAGACTGCAGACTACCGGGCGTCAGAGTCCCCGACTGTGACGCCCGGTTTTTCATGTACTGCGTCCGCCGCAAACCGGTCCGGCTGCCACCAAACACAACTATGTACGAAAGTTTTTCCAATTTCCTCCTGGTCATCTGGGACTCCCTCCCCTACATGCTCGGCGGCATCTGGTATACGCTCGCCCTGATCGCCGGCGCCATGGGGCTGGGGCTTGTCCTCGGAGTCCCCCTGTCCGTCATTCAGGTTTACGGCGTCAAACCCATGCAGCGTCTTGTGGGCTTTTACGTCTGGCTTTTCCGCGGGATACCCGTTCTGGTGCAGCTCTATCTGTTTTATTTCGGGCTGCTGGCCTATCTGGGCAACTACGGGCCCCTGCACGCCATGGGAGTGGACAGCGCTTTCTTCGCGGCGATTCTGGTACTGGGACTGACCAGCGCGGCCTATCAATCACAAATTTTTCGCGGCGCCATTCTCTCCCTTCCCGCCGGGCAGTTCAAAGCGGCCCGGGCTCTGGGCATGAGCGACTTCACGGCCATCAAAACGATCATTCTGCCCCAGGCCCTGCGGCTGAGCATCCCGGCCTGGTCCAACGAATATTCCATCCTGCTCAAAGATTCGGCCCTGGCGTTTGTTATCGGCGTTCTGGAAATCATGTCGCGGACCCGCTCCGTGGCGGCCACCACCCACGAACCGCTGCCCATGGCCCTGTTCGCCGGCGCAATGTTCTACGTGCTGACCTTCATCGGCGTCAAAGCACTGCGCATGCTGGAAAACAAGGTCAGAATCCCCGGATATGCAAACCAGTAACCACAGCCGGGGTCATAAGCCTCAGTCAAGGAATACGCATCATGCCTGACACACCCATACTACGTGTGGAAAATCTTTCAAAAACCCTGGGCGGCAACCTCGTTCTCAAAGGCGCTTCCCTCTCCATGGGGCAGGGCTCGCTCAAAGTGCTGATAGGACCGTCCGGAAGCGGCAAGAGCACCCTGCTGCAATGCATGAATTTTCTGCACACGCCCGATACGGGCCGCATCTGGCTCGAAGGCAGGGAAGTGCTGCAAAAAAGCAAAAAAGCCCTTTACTCCTTCCGCCAGCAAGTGGGCATGATTTTTCAGGACTTCAATCTGTTCGACCATCTCAGCGCCCTGGACAACGTCTGCATCGCCCTGCGCAAGGTCAAAAAGCTCCCAAAAGCCGAAGCCAGAGACCGCGGCATGGCCGAACTCGAACGGGTCGGCCTGGCAGACAAGATCGGGCTCTATCCGGCGCAGCTTTCCGGAGGCCAGAAGCAACGCGTCTCGATTGCACGGGCGCTGGCTATGGATCCCAAGGTGCTGCTGCTCGACGAACCCACCAGCGCGCTGGATCCCGAGCTTATCGGCGAGGTGCTGGCAGTCATCAAAGACCTGGCGCAGGACGGCATGACCATGATCATGGCCACCCACCAGATCAGCTTTTCCGCGGCGCTGGCGGACGAATTCCTGTTCATGGAACAAGGTTCCATCATCGAGCAGGGCTCTCCGGCCACCCTGCTCTGCAAGGACGCCCAATCACGGACCCAGGCGTTTTGCGCCAAGATCAACGAACTTTCCGGGGACCCCCTGTCATGACCGACCTGGCCGGCTTCATTTTCGACAGGGTCATGCCCGGCCTCAACATGGGCCTCTGGACCAGCGTGATGCTCATCGTGCCCTCCGCATTGCTCGGCGTGGTTCTGGGCATCACCACCGGTGTGATCCGGGTATACGGTCCGCGTTGGGCCATACGCATCGCCGAAGTTTACGTGTCCATATTTCGCGGCACGCCTTTGGTGGTCCAGCTCTATTTCTGGTATTTCGCCCTGCCCTACGTACGGGTTTTCGGCCATCCGATCGTACTCTCGCCTATCCAGGCCTCCATCATCGGCTTCGGACTGTGCAGCGCCGCTTACCAGTCGGAATACATCCGCGGCGGCCTGCTTTCCATCCGTAAAGGACAACTCAAGGCCTCCCAGGCCCTGGGCATGAGTCCGATGGAGTCCATCCTCTATGTGGTGCTGCCTCAGGCTTTTCGCCGCGCTCTGCCCGGATGCGGCAATGAAATCATTTACCTGATCAAATATTCGTCTCTGGCTTCCATCATCACGGTCAACGAACTCACCGGCCAGGCCCGCACCATTGCCAAACAGACCTGGATGAACACCGAAGTCTACGCCACCGTAGGCGTCTATTATCTGCTGCTGGTCACCGTGGCCACCTGGCTGCTGCACTGCCTGGAAAAGAAACTCAAAACCCCCGGATTCGAAAGTTCAAAATAATTTTATATATCCTATCAATATTCATGATAGGTCCTTCACATCACTCCTGTTTTTCATAGCGTACGCAATTTTCCTCCTGTTTCAATTCTTCAATACGCTTGAATCCCGTTATTTTTTACGATACAGGATTTTATATCCGTACGTGATCAGTACAAAAAACAACCAATTTCATGAACAGATCAGGTAAAGAACCTTCCTCTCCGGACCCTGCCAATCCTGAAGAGCTTGCTGTGCTCCAAAAGGAAAACGAACGCTTGCGCGTTGCGCTACAGCAGGAGCAGTCCAGGATACGTTCTTTGCTTCATGACACCAACATCATCCATGTCGGCCTGACTTGCGAGGGGCTGATTCTCAGCTGCAACACGGCCTTTTTGAGTCTGCTCGAACGCAGCCGCCACGATCTGCTGGGCAAGAACCTGCTGGAACTGTTTCCGGAAACGGAGCAACATGCCGCAACAGCTTTGCTGGAAGACCTGAAGCAGAACGACATCATCTGCAATCAGGAAATCTGTCTGCAAACCAGCCACGGGCTTGCCCTGCCCCTGGAAATTTCCGGCATGCGGATTTCATCCACTCAGGGACCGGAACAAATTCTCTGTGTATTGAAAGAATTAAGCTTCGAGCAGGACAAGGACCGCGAGTACCAGGACCTTCTTAACTTTTACCACAAGCTCTTTGCCGACAGCCCGTCTTTGATGCTGCTGGTGGATACGCAGAGCCAGTACGTGGTGGACGCCAATCAAAGCGCTCTGGATTTCTACGGTCTGTCGCCCCTGAGCCTGGGGTCCATCAAACTGGGGGATCTGTCCGCGGCGGACGCCAACCCGAAAATCAACCTGCCGGACACCAACGGACCGCACCACTGGTCCACCAATCATAAACGCGCCGATGGCGAAACCCGCCATGTGGATATTTATTCGGTGCCCGTGTTCCTGCGCAACAATAAGCTGCTGCATGCCATTGTGCATGACGTCACGGACCGGAGGCGTTCGCAGGAAGAACTGGCCTCGGCCTATTGCGACATCACCGAAGCCTATCAGAAACTGCAGCGCGTCATCGGCGAACGCCGTGCCGCACAGGCCGAACTGCTGCGTCAGGAAGCCACGCTGCAATCCATCATCCGCGCCGCGCCGCTTGGCGTCGGACTGGTCGAAGGCGACACCATCCAATGGACCAACCTGCGATTCACCCAGCTGCTCGACTACGAAGCGGACGAACTCAATGGGAAAAACTTCCGGGATCTCTTCCCTTCGGATGCCCTGGCCGACAGCGCCCGTTCGCATCTGGAACTCGGCCTGTATGAAAAGGGCCTGGGACAGGTGGAAACCAAACTGATCAGCAAAAACGGAAGATCCGTGGACATGCTGCTCAACACCTCGTCCGCGGAACTGGGAACAGAAGCTGAAAGCGTGATCATCGCGGCCATGGACATTTCCGCGCTCAAAACCGTCGAGGCTCAACTCCGCGACGCCAAAGAGGCCGCAGAAGCCGCTAACAAGGCAAAAACCGAATTTCTCGCCAATATCAGCCACGAGATCCGCACGCCCCTCAACGGCGTCATGGGCATGCTGCAATTGCTCAACCGCCAGATCCACGATCAGGAACTGAGCTTTTATCTGGAACTTGCCCTGGAATCCAGCAACGGGCTGATGACCATCCTCAACGACATTCTCGACTTCACCATTCTGGATGCCGGCAAGCTCATGCTCTGCCCCAAAGAGTTCGAGCTGCGGCTTATGCTCGATTCGCTGCATAAAATGTTTCAGGACAACCTCCGCCAGAAAGGACTGCGTTTTATCATGGAGGTCGGTCCGAGCGTGCCCAAGCTCCTTGTGGGAGATGTCAGCCGCCTGCGCCAGATTCTTTTCAACCTGGTGGGCAACGCCATCAAGTTCACGAACCAGGGAGAAGTCAAAGTCGAAATCTACCCTCTGCAGCTGTCGCCGGAACAAAATTTCGTTCGTCTGTTGTTTTCCATCAGCGATACGGGCGTCGGCATCGCTTCGGAAAAACTGGACATGATCATGAGCCCCTTTACTCAGGGGGATTCCTCAAGCACCAGAACCTACCCCGGAGCAGGTCTCGGGCTCGGCATCGTCAAGCGGCTGGTCGCCCTGTTCGAGGGCGATATCGCTCTGGACAGCCAGCCCGATGTGGGAACAACCGTCCACGTGTCCCTGCCTTTCAGCATCGCCGACCCTGTTCAGGAGACCTGCCCGCTTTCCGAGGAGATAAGCAAACTCGCCGTACAACCACGCGTTCTGGTGGCGGAAGACAACCGCTTCAATCAGCTGACCCTTGAGCTGATGCTGGAAAAACTGCATTTCGCCCCCACCAGCGTTTCCTCCGGACAAGAGGTCCTGGACAGGCTGGACAAGGAGCATTACGACGTCGTGCTCATGGACGTTCAGATGCCAACCATGGACGGCATCGAAACTACGCGCAAGATCCGCTCCAGACAGGGCTGTCTGGTGAATCCGGATATCCCCGTCATCGCGGTCTCTGCCCACGCCTCGCCCATGGACAAGATCCGCGCCACAGAGGCCGGCATGAATGGTTTTCTCGCTAAACCCGTGGCCATCGACGAACTCGCCCGTACGCTTTTCAACGCTCTTTCACAGGAATAATACCGACATGACGTACACCCCCCTGACACGGGAAACCCTGGACCTGTTGCGCGCGCTGCTCTCTCCTGACCGCGTCCTGACCAATGCCGACCAGCTTGACGACTACTCGACGGACGCCGGAACCATCAGCGCCAGGCCAGAAGCCGTACTGCTTGTTGAAAACGCCGATGAAATCGCTGCCGTGCTCAAATTAGCCAACCAGCGCCATTTTCCGGTCACGCCCCGGGGCGCAGCCACAGGACTGGCCGGAGGCGTCTGTCCGAACCACGGCGGCGTGGTGCTCTCCGTTGAACGTATGAATCGTATTCTTTGCCTGGACGCCAAAAACATCACGGCCACCGTGGAGCCGGGCGTTATCACCAAGGATCTGCGCGACTCGGCCGAGGCCTCGGGATTGTTCTATCCGCCCGATCCGGCCAGCCTGGACACCAGCAGCGTAGGCGGCAACGCGGCAACCAACGCCGGCGGCCCGGCCTGCCTCAAATACGGCACCACACGGGACTACATCCTCGGACTCCAGGCCGTGCTGCCCTCGGGCAAAATAATCCGCGCGGGGGCGCATACGCGCAAAAACGTGGTGGGCTACGACATGACGCGGTTGCTGGTGGGCTCCGAAGGGACTCTGGGAGTGATCACCGAACTCACGGTCAAACTGATCCCCAAGCCGCCCGTGGTTCGCGCCATGGCCGCGCTGTTCCCGGACCTGCGCGCGGCTTCCAAAGGCGTCAACGCCGTGCTCACCGGCGGACACCTGCCCTCGGCCCTGGAATTCATGGATCACAAATGTCTGGCCCTGGTGGCGGAACTCTTGCCCGACACCCTGCGAGCCAAGTTACCCGGCCCACAGGCAGCCATGATCCTGCTCGAAATGGACGGACACCCGGCCGCACTGGGGCAGGAAATGGACGAAGTGGCCGCCCTTTGCATGCAGGCCGGCGCAGTGGAAACCCTGGAAGCACAAGACCAGAACGAACGCGAAATGCTCTGGACCGTTCGCCGGCAGATTTCGCTGCGTATCCACGAAAGCGCCGCCATATACGTCCCTGAAGACGTGGTCGTACCCATCTCGCGTATCCCGGATCTCGTGGACCTGCTACCCGACATTGAATCGCGCTTCGGCGTCAAGGTCTACGCCTTCGGCCACGCGGGAGACGGCAACATCCACCTGAACCTCACCACCCATCGCGATGATATGGATCAGGAAATGGACGGCGCCGTCCGCCTGGCTCTGGAAAAAACCCTGGAAATGAACGGCACCCTCAGCGGAGAACACGGTATCGGCCTGGCCAAAATTCCCTTTGTTTCCATGGAACTCGACCCGGAAAGCATCCGCCTGCAGCGCGCCATCAAGCGTCTTTTCGACCCCAACAATATTCTCAATCCGGGGAAGGTCTTTCCGGAGGAATAACCAGGCACTGCGGCCTGATGCGCGTACCCTCGCCGGTCAAAAAGTCAGGGGACCTGACGCCATGACCTGCTCACGGACATCGCGGCAGGTCCGAGTTGCAGAACGGGGACCACGGAAACATATTCATTCACGCAGCTTATCATGGAAGCCTCGCGCATGCTGGTGATGCCGCAATAATATACGGGCCAGTTCAGATCCGTAATGGCATCAGAACCGGAGACGTCGCCGTAGTAATGTGCGATGTACTCCGTCCTTGGGGCTTCGTACCTGCACAAACGGGAGTTCAACGTCGACAACCCCGTGCCGTCCGGCATTGTGACATCGTACTGATCCTGAAAATCATAGCTCTGCTCGAACGCTTTCGACGTCGCCTGCAGAGACATGGTGATAGCTTGATAGTCCTCAATGCCGGAGCCATTCGTCTGTGTTTGGAGAACTTTATAGCCGGGATTGTTGCTGAATAACGGTGATACCGAGGAAGTAACCACGACGGGAACCTTGACGCTGCCTGCCCCTTGCATGAGGCGAAATTCATCCATGTGCGTATGACCGGCGTATATTACCGATATGATGTCGGCATACTCTACCACAATCGCCAGAAAGCGCTCGTTGTATACCCCATGCCACATGAGTTGCGCGTAGGAGAGCTTTCCTGCCGCGTCAAGGTATGAATTTGCCGTGGTGTAAATATCGATGCCGGGAGGAACATGCGTGACCACGACCACGGGAACGCCCGCACTCCGCGCCTGAGCCAGCTGCTCGGCAAACCATTCCAGCTGCACCCAGGCAGCGTCTCCCGAAGTCGGACTGGGTCGACGATACGAAAACAGCACGGAGTTGAGACTCAGAACGATCATACTGCCGAAATCAGCCCGAAAGTACCCCCCGGCCTCGTAAGTGGCGGTATAATTCGAACTGGAAGCGCGATCTTTAAGAAACTTCGTATACAAGATATCCGCAGTGTCTTTGAGATAGTCGCCGCCGGGGTCGAGATTGTAGTCGCCCAGATAGGCGTCGTTGTTGCCGAGGGTGAAAAAAACAGGGGTATTGGGAAATCGCTTATACACCTCGTCGGCGAAAAAAGTGACCGTTTTCAGAATAAAGCTTTTCAGGGCCGTCTGGTCCTGGGAGCCGTAATAGTAGTAAAAGGCACTGTTGAATCCGTGGCCCAGAATATCGCCGGGGAAAATGATGTACTTTGGGTCCGGCACCTTGAGCGCAGCACTGTCCAGAGCCGCCTTCAATAGCGGATAATTGCATTCCTTGCCGTAGGCGGACATCGCCGTGATGGTGGATGTCTCGAAGATTCCAGCCCATGCGTCCGCGCTGGCTGCAACCAGTTGGCTGAACTTGGAACTGTCGTAAAAGGGATTGAAGTGGACGTCGGTGATGATCAGCGCCTTGCTGGTACTGCCGGATGCACAATAGCTGTCAGTTGCGAAAAATGAAACGAAGATCAGAAGTACGGCTACCGATACTGGTAGAAACAACCCTTTACGCCAACTGATACGCATAAAGCCCCCTCGCTTTTTACGGGTTTACTGATTCGGATGCGACTTTTATTTATTCAATAACGGGTCCAATACGTGCTTTCACACCAGGTCAATTCCGGCGTATCTTCTCGTTTAAGGGAGAGTAATTCCCATCTTAATTCGAAGTCCCCACTTACTCTCCCCATTTTCCACTAACTATGCTGCTCGCCGAACTCCGGCGTGAGCAGAATTATTTCAACGGCCATGGGGCCGTGGACACCTTTGACCAGAATTTTTTCAATATCCGCGGTACTGCTGGCCCCGGAGATGAAATGTACGGCTTTGGGCGGATTGCGGTCGGTCCAGTGCTGGTAGAGCGCCGGCAGGGAGCCGACGTCCGGAACCAGGGCTGCGGCCGGGACAATGGCCAGGTGTACGGGCGGCAGCAACGAATAGCCGCGTCCGCGCGTTTCCTCAGGGGCCGGATCGGCACGCAATACGAGGGTGGCGGTCTCCACCAGCAGCGCGTCGGCCGTGGTCACGCCCAGGTCCAGCTCGGCCAGGCTCTGCGGACTGCCGTCAACCTCCGGCAGGGCCACGCAGTCGGCGAGCAGCAGGTCGCGTACGGCCAGCTGCCGCAGCAAGGGCGTATCCCAGATGGCGGCGCTGGTAGCATTGCGCTGCGAAACGATTGCCGCCAGGGCGCTTTTCAGCTCATCCGGATTGGCGGCCAGATGGAAGCCCACGCCCAACCGGGCGGTTTCCGTTTCCAGCGCTGCAGCGGCCGCAGCAAAGGATTCCGGGTCCGTCAAAGGTTCGGGCAGCGTCAGAGCCGGGCTGGCGACTGGAGAGGCAGGCCCGCGTTTGCGTCCTAAAGCGCGCTCCAGCGTACGGAAGATGGTTTCTCGTGCGGTGTTAGGCATGTTTCCCCCCTTTTGTATTGTTTTTCTTACGTTTGTCGCGCTGCATCCGCGCCCAGAGTGTGGCGAAGGGGGTTTTGAATTCGGGCAGTTTGCGTTCTTTGGCCCAGCGGCGGACAGCATCAGCATCCGGCAACTTTTGAATCAGCTTCATGCCGGGATCCAGAAGCCGGATGAGCCTGACGCCTAACCGGTAAAGCCAGGGGAAACGAAGCGCCAGGCCGTAGCCGTCCAGGGCCACGGCTTCTGCGCCGCAAGCCCTGGCGGCCATGCGGTTACGCAAAATCTGAAACAGCTTGGGATGGTCGATGCCGCCCGGGCAGGATTCAGCGCATACGCCGCATTTGGTGCAGGCGCGGACCAGGTCTCCGGCTTCGTCCAGTCCGTACATGGTGGTGGCCAGCAGCGTTCCGATGGGTCCGGAATAGGTCCAGGCGTAGGCATGGCCGCCCAGCGCGCGGTAGACCGGACACATGGTGGCGCAGGATCCGCAGCGGATGCATTGCAGCACCTCGCGCATTTCCGGATCTTCCAAAATCTTGCTGCGGCGGTTGTCCACCATAACCACGTGCATTTCCCGGGCGCCGTCCCGTTCGTTTTCGGCCTTGGGACCGCTGAGAAACGAAACATAGGAAGACATCTTCTGTCCCGTACCGCTGCGGGCCAGAAGCCTGAGAATATCCGCGGCGTTCTCCGGCCTGGGTACGAGCTTTTCAATGCCCACCAGGGCCACGTGGAGCGGCGGACAGGTGGTGCTCATGCGGATGTTGCCTTCGTTTTCCACGATGACCAGGGTACCGGTCTCGGCAATGCCGATATTCGCGCCCGTTATGCCCATCTCAGCGGACAAAAAAGCCTTGCGCAGCTTACGCCGGGCTATGTACGTCAGTTCTTCGGCGTTTTCCGAGCTTTCTCCCAGTTTTTCGGCGAACAGCTCGGAAATGTCCTGCTTACTTTTGTGCAGGCAGGGCGCCGTGATGTGCGACGGCGTTTCTCCGGCCAGTTGCACAATGTACTCGCCCAGGTCGGTCTCCAGGCTGACAATTCCAGCGGCTTCGAGCGCGTGGTTGATGCCGATCTCTTCCCCGAGCATGGACTTGCCTTTGACCACGGTTTTCACCCCGTGCTCTTTGGCCAGAGCTACGACGATTTCGCAGGCCTGGCGGCCGTCCACCGCCCAGTGAACCTGAACTCCGTGCTTGAGAAGTTCCTGTTCGAAACGGGCGAGCATTTCGGGCATATTTTCCACGACCTCGGCCTTGGCGGCTGCCACCCTGGCCTTGACCGAATCACCCTGAGGGTATTCGTCGAAGGCGGCGTGCATCTTGGATTCGAATTGGTAGGATGCCTTGGTGACGGCCTTGATCAGTTTTTCGTCCTGGCAGGCCTTTTCAGCCAGTGTTCTGAATTCACGCGTACGCATGGCTAGGCACACTCCTCGGTTTGGGCCAGAATCTCGGCAAGATGCAGACAGCGGATGGAATGCCCGTGCTTTTCCATGTAGGCCCGGATGTGCATCAGACAGCTTGGTTCGGCGCAGACCATGGTATCCGCACCGGTGGCCAGGAGTTCGTTGGCCTTTTTGCGCAATATAGTGGCTGAAACCTCGGGGAAATCCAGGCTGAACCCGCCGCCGAATCCGCAGCATTCGCCGGCGTGCTCCGGTTCGCATAAGTCCAGACCGCGTACGTTCTGCAGCAGCAGGCGCGGCTGGCTTTTCAGCCCGAGTCCCCGGCCCATCTGGCAGGAATCATGATAGACCACGCGGCCTTTATAGCACGCGCCGCAGTCCGTAATCCCCAGCACGTCCACCAGAAATTGGGAGAATTCATAGGTCTTGGCCACCAGTTCCTGCGCGCGCGCCTGCCAGGCTGGTTCGTCGGCCAGAAGCTCAGGATAGGCCTTGATCATCCGTACGCAGGAGCCCGTGGGAGCGACGACCTGGTCGGCCTTTTCAAAATGCTCGATGATCCGCTTGGCCGGAGCCTTGACCGCGGCCGTACGGCCGCTTTTATACAGCAGCTGTCCGCAGCACCCGTGTCCGGGCGTATGCCGGACAGGCGTGCCCAGGCGTTCGAGCACCTGCACTACGGCAACGGCCACCTGGGGCATGGTATCCTCTACCAGGCAGGGAACAAAAAGATGCGTCCCCGCCAGTTGTGTCATTCGTGTCTTCACAAAAACCGACCCTTATCTATTGGGAAAATGAATTTGAGAGTTTTTTTAGAATTTTTACTACATTACAACTATTTATTCCTACTAACTATTTTTAGGCATTGCATCTTTTGTCAAAAGTAAATATCTCCCCCCCATGCAACTCACTACTGAACTGAATCAACTGCTCATGGACATCGAGGCTTTTTCAGCCATCAAACGCTACCGGGGCATGCTCCCCTCAAGGCACGCTTTACTCTTCCATCCGGATAGTATCAAGAAACTCATCGAAGCCGGTCTGATTGAACGGCTGGTGGTCAGCTTCGCCTGCGGGGCGGAAAACACCCTGCTCCGCCTGACGCCCGCAGGGCGCACTCTGTTACAGGAGGAGCATGGCAGCCAGATGGACCAAAAGGATTTTTCCGCAACAGACGCGGGTGAAGTATGCTACACCGAATTGACGTCGGAACAATTCGAAATTCTGCAGGACATTCATCACTATACCATGATCAAACGTTACGGCGGGATCATGCCTAATGAAGAAGTCAAAAACTACGACACCAGGACCATCAACGAACTGTTCTGCAACGGTTTGATCATCCGGGTCAAAGTGGAAAACCGCGCCCAGAAAAAACGCAAGGGCGTGATTTTGTCGGAAAAAGGCTTCCGCTATCTGTCAAGCGCGTTCTGCGACGACTCTCCCTGGTATGCCCTGGGATTCAATCCGAGCACACAAAAAATTTCATAGGGGATTGTTCCCCACCAGTCCGCCAGTTCTTCCGCCAGAATGGCGTCGGGTCCCTTTCCGCCGAGCAGATGGACCCTGTCGCCCTCTTTGGCTTCCGGAATAGCGCTCACGTCCACCACAGTCATCTGCATGCATACGCGCCCCAGCACCGCGGCACGTTTGCCGTGGACAAGCATTTCAGCCGGACCGCCCTGCTCCAGTTTCGAAGAAGATCCCCGATTGTAGCAATCCGCGTATCCTGTGGCCACCACGGCCACGCGCATGTCCTTCGGCGCATAAAAAGTCCGGCCGTAACTGGCCGAGCGGCCCTTGGCCAGCTCGTGAATCTGCAGGATGGGCGCAGTGACCTCCATGGCGGGTTGGAGCCCCGCCCCCAGGTGGGCCCAGTCGGTCTTGAAAAAAGGATTGGAGCCGTAAAGCCCGATGCCCGGCCGCTGCCAGTCGTAACGGCTTTCCCGAAAGGCCAGCAACCCGGCCGTGTTGGCCAGAGAGCCCTGAATGGCCGTGAAAGGCGGATACATACGCAGCCCTGTGATAATGCTCTCGAACAAATCGATCTGCTCCAGGACGAAAGCTTCCTGGGCCGGATCGTCGGCCGTTGCCAGGTGCGAGCAGACCAGAACCGGATCCAGAGCCGGACGGTCGGCAAAAAAAGCGGCCAGCGCGGGGATATCCTTTGACGCGAAGCCCAGGCGCGCCATTCCGGTGTCGAATTTGAGGGCCACCGAAACCTTAGTCCCGGTCTTAGTCTTACGCAGCGCCTGCTCCAGCCAGTCCAGCTGCTGGAAACGATAAATCAGAGGCGTAATCTGTTTTTCCACGGCCTCCGGGCATTCGGCCGCCTCGCACACCCCCAGCAAAGCGATTATCCGGCCGCTGCAGCCGAAGCTGCGCAACTTCAGACCTTCTCCGATGGTTCCCACGGCAAAAGCCGCTGCGCCGGCCGCGGAAAAAGCCTCATAGGCCTGGCGCAGTCCATGGCCGTAGGCATCGCTTTTGATCACCGCAACGCCATGCCCCCCGCTGCGGTTAAGCAATTCGTAATTTCGCCTTAAGGCGTCGCAATCAACCGTGACCTGGAGTTTATTGTAATCTATTGACATGACAGTTACTTCTTTTTGGATATAAATTAAGTCTAGAAAGTTTATGGGCTTGTTTTACTGACGTAGTTTTGTTAGATATTCTATTGACGCGTTGCATACGCTCTTTCAGGCCTCCTGACAACGCCAACCCAGGTGCACGGCAATTATGAAAAAAATATATACCACATTGTATTCGTTGCTTTTTTCCAATGCCGCCCTATTGCGGAACAGCTTGCTGCCGGCTGCGTTTTTGCTCATTTTGCTGCAGTTGTCCCTGCTAGCACCACAGGTTTTTGCCTCTTCCACAGAGGATTTTCTGCCCGAACTGGAATCCGGAGCGACCTGGAACATTGAATCCGACCAGGCCGAAAGCCTGGAAAACGGTAAAATTCTCGAAGCCAAAGGCGACGTCATCCTCTCCCAGGGTGAAAACATGCTGCGGGCTGATTTTGCCCGATATCACCGCGAAACCCATTGGGTGCATCTCAAAGGCAATGTTAAGGCCATGCTGGGAGGTGACGAGCTGGAAGCCGCCGAAGCCGAATTCGATCTGAAAAACAAGGTAGGCTGGCTGAAAGACGGTAAAATTTTTCTGGAAGAACCCCATCTCTATCTTTCGGGCAAGCACGTCGAAAAGGAGTGGGGCGAGGTGTACACCTTTCAGGAAGCCAAAGTAACGGCCTGCGACGGCGACGACCCGGCCTGGTCCTTTGACGCGGACGAGGGCAAAGTGACCGTCAACGGCAAGGCCCGTCTCAAGAATGCCCGCTTCCGCATCAAAGACACCCCCGTACTCTGGACGCCGTACTTCTCCATGACCACCGCTAAACGCCAGAGCGGATTCCTTGTTCCCGGCGTCGGATACAGCTCCCGCCTGGGGGCCGAGATAAACCTGCCGATCTACTTCGCCATCGACGATCAGAACGACATTACGCTGTACGAAAATCTGCTTACGGCGCGTGGCCTGATGCAGGGCATCGAATACCGCAACAACTGGGATTTCATCAAAGGCAAAGGCTACTGGCGCTTCGACTACCTTTACGACGCCATTGTCATGGGCGATGAATCCAAAGAACATTCACCCCTGGATCAGGACGGCCTGGTACGGACCAATCACGACCGCTACTGGCTCCGGAGCATGTTCAACGCGGAGATCCCGGGTTCGGAGCTGCAGGTAAAACTGGATCTGGACTATGTTTCGGACCAAAACTATCTGCGCGTATTCCAATCCGGAAAATCCGGATACGACAAAAGTCGCGACACTTTTCTCGAAGAATTTCATCGTGATATCGCCGCGAGCGATCAGGATCGCATCAGCACGCTGCAGGTATCCAAAGATTGGGAACGCGGTCTGGTGGCTGTGCAGGGGCAATACACCCAGGCGGTTGATTACGGGCACGGCAACGAATCCCTGTCCAAAGATCCGACCGTGCAACGGATGCCCGAGCTGAACGCCTATCTGTACAAGAATACCCTTCCCGGCCTTGAGAATCTGCCTGTGGAAATCCAGGCGGACCTCCAGGCGGTCAATTTCTGGCGTCGATACGGCGTCACCGGAGGCCGGTTTGATTTTCACCCCAGCCTGAGCGTTCCTTTGGTTTCGGATTACGGCTCCATCATTCCCAGCGTCGGCTACCGCCAGACCATCTGGAACATCGACCAGCGCGAAGGCAACACCCGTGATCTGACGAGCAACGACACGCCGACCCGTGAATTGTTCGACGTCAACGTCCTCGGCGAAACCCAGGTCTGGCGGGTTTTCGACCTGGATTCCTCAGCATTGGCCCTGAACGAAAGCAACGTGGGCGAAGGGCGCTGGACAAAAATCAAGCACAATTTCATTCCACGGGTGGAATACAATTTTGTTCCCGATGTGAGCCAGGAACACCTGCCGAAATTCGACGTGGATGACCGTGTGGACGATGCCAACAATCTGACCTATTCGATCACCAACGTTGCTTCCCGCAAACGCGAGGAAGTGGTGATGCTGGATGAAGGATCGGAAGTCAGCCCCCGTCCCGGGCTACGGGTCGATTATTTGGACTTTGTGCGCCTGCGCGTTGAACAGAGCTACGATTTTCTGGAAGCGGACCGCCAATACGACCTGGACCAATACGACAGACGGCCCTTCTCCGACGTCCTCGCGGATCTCCGTTTTCGTGTCGACAAGTACATCAGCCTGACCAACAAAACCTGGTTCTCTCCTTATACCAGCGAAGTTACCGAGCATGACCATACCCTGGAAGTAGGTGCGCCGGAATACATCACCACTTATTTCGGTTTCGATTTTCAGGAGGAAATCGACGAATTTAACCGCCGCAACCGGCCGGATATCAGTATTCTCAAAGCCGGCTTGGACTTGTCCTTGCCTGCGGGCTTCAACATCGGCGCAGACTACAAAACCGACCTTGTTGAAGAGGAAAATCTCGAAACCAGCATCTCCATCGGCTATACCCATCAATGTTTCGACATTAAAATCGCCGGCACCACCACGCCCATTGAAAATCGTGTTGAAGCCTGGGTCAGCCTGATGGGACTCAGCTTTTTCTAACGCCGTCCGCGTTCCCACACCGTCGACACCCTTCCCGATGGTGCCAAATTCCAGAAACACGGCGGAATAACAAAGGAATTTAAATGAATCGCCTGACGATCTTTGTATGGCGTATGTTGTGTGTTGTCTGTCTGATTCTCCCTGTGATGCTCAGTGCCTGTTCGGCTCCGCCCACGCTTCCGCCACGATATAAAACCGTGCAGTATTCCGATCCGCGGGTTCCACGGGGGCAGCCCATATATCCAACCATTGGCGAAGCCGAAGTCCGTCAATGGTTTTCCCTGGTCTCTTTTCCCCAATACAAATTCGATACCTTGTCCCACGAATTCCATCCGGACGACGGCAATCTCCTGGCGACGTACAAAAGCGGCTCCCGGCATCTGCTCTACGTGTCGTATGTCGATAATGTCCGCATGAGCCGTTACGCTTTTCCGAGAAACGCGGAAGAAATCGTCAGCGTGGGCAAAAAAAGCGATGTGGAAGTGTTCGAGCGCAATGGATGGACCTGGTTTGCGGCGACTTCCCCAATGCCGATCATGGCTGTGGATGTGTCCCCTACCGTCAAGGTGGTTCTTGTCGGCTACACCGGTATTCCTCTGCAGGACCTTGTCAAACTTGCCGAGAAGCTTCCTTTGGATAAACTCGCCCAATTCGCGGCTACCGGACCGCGAAGCAAACTTTGAGTTATCCTCGCATGCAGCTCTCTACCCGTCTGAATGCATTCATCTCGCGTGCCAGCAGCATGAATCCTCTATTCCTGGCCCTGGCCTACATTCTGACGTATCTGGCCATGGAATTTCTCATCGAGAACCCGATACGTCTCTACATCTACAATGTTTTTCTGGCGTTATCAGGCATTTATTTCGCCTGGTTCTTCGGTGGCAGACGGAGCATGATTTATGTGGCTTTTTTCAACGTGTTTATCGTGTTCGTCTTCTCCCGAATGCTCTGGGACCGCACGCTGTTCATTTCCGGCGAGGTCTTTCTGGCCCGTACGTTCATCGTCATCTACGTGCTGAGTATTGCCCTCATTTTCATCATCATGCGCAAGGAATCCCCTTCGGACAAGCGGGCTGCCCTGCAGCAACGAGCCATCGTGAATGAACGGCAACGCCGCGAGGACCTGGAATTTATCGTAGCCAGCCGCAAACTGAAACAAGATCTGCTGGCGCAGGCCAACCTGGTCAAAGACGAACTGCAGCTGCTGGAAGGAGCCTGGCGATCCAACATCCACGATATCATCAACGAACTCCCGGATGTGAAGGAAAAAGAACTGTACGAACGCATTCTGCTTCCTTTTCAAAAAAATATCATCGCCCACCTGCGGGACCTGGAACACCGGCTGACCTTCGATGTTCAGCCGACAAGCCTGAACGAGCTGTATCAATTTCTTCTGGAATCGCTATCCAAGGAAAAAATACGGATAAACAAAGGGCAAGGCGTCGAAATTGAGGGAGATTCCTGGCTGGAAAACGATGCCCATTGCCATGTTGACATAAACAAGGTTATGGATATCCTCAGAAATATTCTGCGTAACAGTCAAACAGCCCTGGATCTGAAACGAATCAGCTTACTCAAATCCCGCCAGAAGCTTATGCAATTCACACCACGCATTCGGCTTTGTTTTGATCTGGACGCAGCCTGGGCGAAAATGACCGTTATCGACAATGCAGGGGGCGCTCCCGCGGCTATTCAGGATAAATTGTACAAGGAGCCTGTAGCCTCCAGCAAATCCAATGGCGAACGCTATGGTCAGGGAACCATGTTCGTAAAATTTTTTTGCGACAGAATGGGAATCAATGTTCACGTATATCCCACAGACATTCTGGGCGATCCCGGCCTTGCAATCTCGCTTTATTTTCCATTAGGCACTGACAAACATAACCCTGACAATCATAATACCCCCGATGAACTCGTCTGAAATTACCCAACCACTGCATATCGCATTGATTGATGATGAACCGCGTATTCATCATGTGGTCAAGGATATCCTCCTTGATGCGGGTATTGCCGAAACGGTTATCAGTTTTGAAGATCCGCTGGCTTTCCTGGAATATCTGGAAACCGATCCACCCCCTCTCGATTTCATCCTCCTGGATGTTCACTTTTCCAATTGCGGACTGACTGGAGTGGAAGTGCTGCCGTATATCCGTGAAAAGGATCCCGTGCTGCCGGTTATTCTACTCACCGGTATGGAAGGCGACAGCATAGAAGAAGCGCAGAATTTTGATTTTACATACTTTATTCCAAAGCCCGTCAGCCCCAGCAACTTGATACGCATGGTCAAGTTTTATGTTGGAACCGCCCTGAAAAGCAGCGAGCGTCTCACGGCTCTTTCGCAGGACCTTGACGAGCACAAGGAATTATTGAACCTGATGGAGGAGGAACTCGCGTCCGCCCGCTACAGTTCGGAACAGGAACTGCAACAGACAACAAAAACAAATAAGATTTTCGAACGCGTCAAAGAAATTCTCGCCATGGTGTTGAAAAACACCGAGCCGCAACAGAGCTTTTACGACGATCTGGAAAAATTATTTTTTGCAGATTACAATCTTATGAAAAAGGCTTTGAACCACATCATACTGCTTGACAGCGCGGAAGAAGCCACACTAACGCCAGGACTGAACATACACAAATACATTGATCTTAATGATGTTGAAAACGTTTATAGCTTGCGACTTTCACGCAAAGCCCGGATATTTTATTATCGAGTGACTAGCACAAAACGCTATCGGCTGTTACGCATAGATCAGGAACATAATACGCAGGGGATGATCAAGTGGTTGAAAAACAACTACTCTTCATTCAAAGAATAGCATCGATTTAATTCTGTTTTATGAAATTTTTAAACGCAATATATTATCGTGACTGCAAATTGATGCACTGCTCTTATCGCGTAAATCAAGATTTTTTAATCGTATATACTATGATCAACGTTTTGAGTACAATTTGAGCTGTGGCATGAATATTCATAATCAGCTTCGATGCCGCATAACTGCATCTGTTCTTTTTTTAGCAACACTCGTACTCTTTCCCTCTTACAGTGTTTGCGCTGGAGAACTTCGCAACAATGATCCCAAGACCTACACCTACCGTATTTTTTGGGATGATCTGAGCCCCACGATTGAAGACGAAATAAAACCACAGGAAGAAAAAAAATTTGACGACAAACCATGCACAATTCAATTGCTGAACCAACTGGATAATATTTTTGTCCGTCCGCATGAATCCATTTTCATCCATGACGGTATCTTGCATGCAAAAGAAATCAAATAGCTGCCTTCTCCCTTCCAATCAGACCTTACTCCGACTGCTTTAATACACTCCCCTCGCTAGTCTATACTTTCTCTTGTGAATCCAGTTTTTTCAATAGGTTCCTTGACACTTTAAATCCAACACCGTACTATCCAAAAGTAAAATATTACAATAAAGGCGTTTATCCGTCTTAAACAGAGATCAGCTGTTTCCTGAAGGTAAGGATATTGCCATGCATATTAATAAGATAGGACTTTTAATCAGCTTTGTTTGCCTGCTGATTCTGATCGCCCCCGTCACCTCTCTCGGCGTGCCGGTACCTCCGATCCAATCATACTCGCAGGCCGCCTGGAAAAACGCCTGGGAAGATGCCTGGCAAATAGCCTGGGAATCTGCCTGGAAATCCGTATACACTGCTTCCGCCCCCGCTGAAGCTGCATCATCCGCGAATACTGAAATATGGGATACCCCTTCCGGGTTTGAAGATGAAATAGCTGTTTTGGACATCGACCTGACCTGGGGAGCGCCGTTGCAATCCAATCTGGATACCGTCGATGCTCTGACTTTGGTTCCTGATACCGAAGAAGCCGACCAACCCGAATACGGCAAACTGTATATCCAGGTTAGCCCCCGCGATGCGGAGATCACCCTCCGTGGTCTGGACAGGCCTTTTACCCAGGGCATGACTCTCGAACCGGGAACCTACATCGTCGACATCCGCCAGTCCGGATATCTGGTCCAGACACGGCGGATCGACCTGCTTTCCGGCATGGCTGCCAATCTTGACATTTCGCTTACCCCTGAACTTTCTTCAGAAGCCGCTACGGAAACCGCAGCGGCGGAGCATCCGGAAGCCGCCACCCAGGCCCAGCTTTTCAAAAATCTGCTTGCCCCGGCAAACGTTGATGCTTCCCTGAAAACTTCGGAATCGCCAGCACCGGAGCAGGGCTCGCTTTATGTCAGCACGGAACCTGCCGACGCAAAAGTACGTATTCTGCATATCAAACCGATTTTTCATCAGGGCATTCAACTCTCCCCCGGCAGCTACACCATTGACGCGGCATCGGAAGGCTACGAACGCGATGTGGCCGATGTGGAAATCGTCCCGAATAAGGAGACCCGCATCCACCTGACTTTGGAACAGGCACAGCCCAAAGCCAGACTGTTCGTTCAGACCGAACCTGCCGGAGCCACTGTCCGCATTCTGAATATCAAACCGGTTTTTCACCAGGGAATCGAATTGAAACAAGGCGAATACCTGCTGGACGCGCAGCTGAACGGTCATCAAACCGTTTCGCAGACAGTACGCCTTGCTCCTGGCGAAGAACGGAAAATCACCCTGAATTTGCCCAAGGCCGTTCCCACGGGACGACTCTTTGTTGAAGCGACTCCGCCGGAAGCCAAAATCCGGATCCTGAATATCCGACCAAAATTCGAGCAAGGCCTCAAGCTGGAAAAAGGCGAATACACCATCGACGCGCAGCTGGACGGCTACCGGACAGAAGTCCGAAAAGTCCGCGTCGTTCCCGGCGGAGAAACAAGAATCTCCGTTGCGCTCGTCAAGGCGGAGGAAACCGGACGCCTTTTTGTTGAAACCGAACCTGCCGGAGCTACGGTTCGTATTCTGGACATCAGACCGAAATTCGAACAGGGCATGAGCCTTACTCAGGGCGAATACACCATCGACGCGCAACTGGACGGCTACCGGACAGAAATCCGAAAAGTCAGCGTGGCTCCGGGGCAGGACAACAAAATCATGCTGAACCTGGCAAAAGCCCCGGAAAAAGGCAAACTGTTCGTCACTACCGAGCCCAGTGGCGCCAAAGTGCGTATCCTGCATATCAAGCCTGTCTTTCATCAGGGCATAGAGCTTGTACCAGGTGCCTACACCATTGACGCGCAACTGAACGGCCATGATACCGTTATCGAACAAATCACCATCGAGCCTCTTCAGGAAACGCACATCGCACTGACTCTGGCCCAGACGCAGCGTCCGGCCCCTGTTGCCACGGACGCCCCCCTTGAGGTTCCATCCGTGGTCATGGCGCAGCCGGCCACCGAAACCGCCGCAAATCCCTCAGGGCTTCCCCAGAAGGACGTCGCCGGTTACGATGTCGAGGCTTTTGTGAGCATGGCAGTCCTGGCCATCAATTCGGGAAATTACAAGGATGCCATTCGAGCCGGCGACCATGCCCTCGCCCTGGATCCCACATGCGCCGAAGCCTTGAAAATCAAGGGCGACGCTTTCCTGCTGCAGGAAGAATACGACAACGCCATTGCCGAATACGACAAGGCGATCCACCTTTCCGACGACCAGCAGATCCGGGTCAACAGAGCCTACGCCTTCGAACAGCTTGAAAAGGAAATCAAGCTCCTGAAAGCCGCCAAGAATGCCAGGCCCGGTAAAGACAACAAGACCCACCAGTTCGCACTGGACAATTAAACGGCAGCCCCCTGCCGCAATATCTACAGAAAAAGCAGGCTCCCGTGGGAGCCTGCTTTTTTGTGTTTACTGGGCAAGATATGTATACTTACGAAAAACACCCATCAGGAGTGAGAACCAATATGCCCTTTAAAAACACCTTTTCCGCTGTCCTGCTGACCTGTCTCCTGGCCGGATTGCTCCTTTTTCCGGGCACGTCCTTCTGTCAGAGTCTTTTTCAAACACAATCCGACATAGAAAATCTGCGTCTGGATTTTACCGAAAAGCTCAAGGACCTTTACACGCTGCGCAATATTTATATTGATTCAAACAACCCGGAGGCCACGGAGGCGGCGCAGCTTTTCATCAGCGAACTGCGCAAAAACATCTTTCTGGCCAACAACGTTCTTGATCTGGCCTTTCTGTACTCCATAAGCAAACCCTGCGACGAAAAAGGCACCGTCAACGAATACGTGGTTTCCCGCATGCATGAAATTGCAAAAAATATCGGGCACAACCGGGAACTGGTCCAGGATCTGATAAAGCTGCTCATCCAGCGCAAGCAGGAAACCCTGGCCGCCGACTTCACCAAGTTCGAAAACCAGCTGGGAGAACTGGCGCTGCGTACCGAACAAATGGCCTCCAGCCTGGAAGTCTCGCCTCAGGACAACTCATCCGCCGCACCGTAGCACCAGCCTGAAAAGCGCAACGGAATCCCCCCGGACCTGAATACTAATCTCACTCCACCTCGACGCAGACACTAATAACGAATAGTACACTCCAGGTGCGACTATCCAGCTCAGGACATCTGCTCAATCAACTTGGAAAGTTTTGTTGCCATCTCAGCCACCTCCTGAACGGACTGCAGTGACTTTTCCATAACATTCGAGGCGTCCTGAGAAAGCTGGTTAACACTTTCCACAGATTGGTTGATTTCCTCGCTCGTTGCAGACTGTTCCTCAGCTGCAGTGGCTATTCCGCTGACCTGGGAGGCCGCACTTTCCATGAGAGTGACGATGCTTCCCAGTACTTCGCCGGACTTTCCTGCGAACTCCGTACTTTCCGCGATTTTCTTCACCGCATTATCCGTATACTGCATATTGAGGTCGGTGACCTGCTGAATATTGGTGATGGCCGAGCCCACTTCCTTGGTAGCGGTCATCGTCTTTTCAGCCAGCTTGCGTACTTCATCAGCAACCACGGCAAACCCGCGGCCCGCCTCTCCGGCACGCGCAGCTTCAATGGCCGCATTGAGTGCCAGTAAATTCGTCTGATCCGCTATATCCGTGATGACATCCATCACATTGCCGATGCCCTGCGCCTGCTCGCCCAGCTTGTTCATGGACTCCTTCAGGCTGAGCGCCTGTTTCTGGACCTCTCCAATAGCCCGGATAAGATCTTCGAGATTGGCAGCACCGTGCTCGGCCTCATTGCGTGCCTTTGTGGTCACGTCCGCGGCGTCGGAAGCATTTCTAGCCACTTCCAGTACAGTGGAGGTCATCTCGTTCATGGCCGCTGAAGTTTCAGACATGCGATCCCGTTGCAAGCCAGCGCCATTGCTGGCCTTCTCGATTTGCTCGAAAAGTTCTCCGGCAGAAGAACTCAGATGCTGTGCGATCTCCTCCGCATCTGTGGCCGTACGGGCCAGTTTTGTATTCTGGTCTTCAATCTGTCGCTGCTGATTCCGTATCTCCGTCAAATCAATCATATAAGTCACAGAACCGAGCAGCACCTTATCCATGTCGTAATACGGAACAGAATTGGCTTTTATGATGGCATGCCCCCCTGACGGCAAGGGGAAAGTAAGTTCCAACTCGACCGCTTCCTCCGTTCGCAGGGTTTTTTCAGCAACTGTCGTATGCGATGCGTCGTTATAATAAAATTCACCAGGCGTTTTCCCCACCCAATCAGCCGGTTTGCCCCGTACGCCGAACAGCTTGCAGACTTCCTCATTCACCCAGACGATTTTGGCATCCTGATCAATAATGGTGCAGGGTATGTTCATCCCTTTGAGCACGCCATCGGAAAATCCGATTTTCTTTTTGAGTTCCGCGACCATCAGCTGGACTTTTTCCGTAAAAGCCAGAAATTCGTATTTAAAGGTCCCTTCCAGCTGCGCATGCAAATCTCCGCCGGCCACTTTCCCCGTATAGTCCAAAATCCGCCCGATCGGACGTATGACATATTTCCGAATCAGAACCAGCAGAACTCCCACAATGATAATAATGACGCCTATCCCGCCTGGAATCAGAATATGTTGCTGCTCCAGCGCAGTCTCCGCCAAATCGGATTCATAGGCACTCAGCGCGACAACCCATCCTGTGACAGGCATTGTCTGGTAAACCATGATTTTCTGCCTGTCCTGGAAAGTGTAGGCAACTGTTCCCTGTCCGGTTTTCATGATGGTCTGAAACCGGTCGCTCTCCTTCACGTTATTAAAGAGCAGCTTTTTGTTGACGGCATGGGCAATTGTCCGGCCGTCTGCGTCGTACATGAATCCGTAGCCTTCCTTGCCAATCCGCAGGGAATCCAGCTTCAGGCTGGTGACAAAAGACCAGTTTGGAACAAGCATGATCCATCCGAGAGCCTGGCCGTCTTTTCCACTGATCCGCTTTGAGATGGCAAAGAGCATGTCAGGAGTCATATCCAGTAGAAATACCTTGCTATCGATATAAACATCATCTGTATTGGCATTTTTGGCTGCACCGAAAAACTCTTTATCGGCTATATCGACCCCGGCGAGATACTTGCCATCCGAGGTTGCTCCCTGGAGAATCTTTCCTGAACCATCAACGACGAAAACAGCCCAGAGTCCGGGAATATTTTTTACAACCCCCTGCATCAACCGGACTGCTCCAGGGTTATCCTGCTTCTCTGCAATACCTATGATGCCCTCCTGCTGGGCAAGCACCTGAATTATGCCGGATGATTCTTTCAGATATTCTTCCAATCCTGTAACGAGAGACTCGGTCATTTCTTTCATATTTTGTGTCTGACTTACCAGATGCGATTGATAAGTACTTGAACTTACCAAAAAAATACATGCAGTTATAACAACAATCACAACTAGAGCAACAGCAATGGACAAGAGCGTTCCGATGCTTTTAATACGCATGATGCAACTCCATCTGGTTAAATACTATGCAAGGGTTTACTATTTAATCCTAACCCACTCTGCTTTTTGATGTCAAAATTATTCTTTTATTTTCCCAGACCTTGTTGAAACTTTCGTAATCTGAACAAGATACAACTATCTTTTCATAGGTCTGGAAACAAAATCAAATACGTTTGATTTTTCAAGAAGTGGGTTAACGACTAACTATCTTCCGGGAAGGAATTGCTGACTAATCAAAAGCAGAGATCAATGAAAGGGAGCTGTTGTAATGCAAAATTAACTTGAGTCATAATGGCTTTATATCCATTTTTACAGACAAATTTTATATATTTTACTATTACGCATAAACTATAGTCATATAGAGGCATCCACTGAGAGCAAGACTGCACGTCGATCTCAAATTAAAAGGGGATACTATGAATGGTTCGTCACACTAAGTGCAAGAAAAATCTTCGTGAAGGAATGGAGGCCGGCTTTCGTTTTACAAAACCGACACCAGTTATCAAATCAGATCATCAGTACAGTAGAAACTACAGTTACTTTTAGCAACAGCACAACATAAAGACAGTGATCCAGATAGGAAATATTTTTAGCAGAATTCTACTTATACAAGATGCGGCAAACAAAATCATTTTTTGAACGGACAATCATCTCCGCAATTCCACAGAAGTTACAGCTAATTACTTCGCAGCAAGCTCAAGCGAAATATCACAGAGAAAATGCAAGAAAAAGAAGCCCTGACCAAACATCCTGCGGTGACCCGCCGCATTTACTCAAGGCATCCAAAGGAAGTAAAGAAGTTACGGAGCAATCGATCCCAATTCTCGCATCTGTTCGGACAGCAGTTCGAAGTGCTCTGAGACCGCAGTGAAGACCAGACCTTCATCACGATTTTTCAAAGCTTCGAACATCATATTATGACGTTGTGCAAGTTCATCCATGCTCAAAGTTGAAATACACGTACTGACCCGCGTATAATCCCTGATCTTGCACTGGTTCCACAAATGGAGCAGCAATTCATTGTTAGCCATTTCAACGATTCTTTCATGAAACAGGCTATCCAGTTCGATAAAAAGTTCGAACTCTTTTTCCTTACCGGCCCGCTCCATTTTCCGCATTAATGTGGAAAGTTCCTCAAGCTGCGCTTCTGTAATCGTATGCACGATGGTCTGCATGGCAACTATTTCAAGCGCACTTCTGACCTTATAAGCGTCTATTATTCCCTGCTTGTCGACAACACGTACGAAAGCCCCCTGATAAGGGCGTGATTCTATCAGGCCCACAATCTCCAATTCCCGAATTGCTTCTCGTACAGGCGACTGCGAAACGCCAAGTTTGCGTGCCAGTCTTGTTTCGACAACGCGTTCTCCAGGCTTTAATTCTCCAGATAAAATAGCCTGCTTAATCAGATCTTTTATTTCACTACTATACAATGGGCGTTTTTTTAACTGCTCTATAGATTCCATATTCTCAACATTCCTATAATACTATTGACATCATTTTTTATATAACAACATCACACTGTTTGTTAATATGCAGCACTTGCAATAAAATCCCCTCACTCAAGGTGATTTCTCAAAAACATCTTATCTGTTGCATGAAATGCTTTTTATCTCTGCATACAGCCTTCAACTTTCTCAGTATCCAGCTGTTATTTCGAATAATTTTTAAAGGATTCTCGTTACGTAAAATACAACTATTGAATTATTCTCCAAAAAACAAGGTTAATCTTCCGACAACACGGGTACCTCAAAACGCTGTGCCAGGAACAGCTACGCGCAGAACAACTCCGGAGCTGTGAATCAGGTGATAACGCCCCATATCATTCTGGCGAGCTACACTATCCAGCTCCCCCTTAAATCCTGCAGCATTCTCATTTGTCGGGTCGAAGAAAACATATCTTGTGCCTCCAGATCCGGAGACCAGAGTATTTTCAACCACTCTGTCCTTGGTACGTACCATAAAAACAGCTTGTTCTGAAGATTTTACTCGAATTGAATGACTTGCAGCGCCAGCTGGCGAGAATTCCAAGACCAACAAAGCGGACAAACTGAATTACTTTCAGAACATAATTTTTTATTGCATATTAATGGCCTTATGCATAATGCCATTACGACATCTACAAATCAGCATTAAAAACTTGATTCACAGGTATGGCATATTTTTTTGCAATAAGGCTGAATGCGGCAATTTTACCTCTTTCTTAAAAAAAATATCTTTGCTATCTTATTTATCTGCAGTTTATTATTTCCATAAAGTACAATAAGCAGGATAAATAAATTTATTGTACGTAAATTTTATATTTTTAAATTTTACAATAGGTTATATTTAAAAAACACCGCAACCAGACCAAAACTACACACATTCATTGCCGGACAGGTTCTCCTCATAGCTCAGGATTAACCAAATAGACATCAATAACAACCCGTCCTTTGGCCACTACAAATTGATTTTATACAACTACAGTAGGTCAATTAAACAACCATTTATCTGAAACAGACTACGCCCGATATACTGCAGTAAGCAGCATCAAGGTCTTTAAAGGCTGAAGTTCACAGGGAGACTGGAATCAAGGAGAGAGAGCCAACCGTGCCTTCATAATCGATTTTAATTTATATACCCTGATAGACAAAGTCAATGCGTAAAAAGCATGCTGTGCCCGGCATGTTCTTATCCCATTCGCTTAAAAGAATACTTTTCAAAATCACTGGGGAATTTGCTACATTTTCCGCATTAACCCCACGCGCGTAAGGACGACAAAATACGGACAGCTAACATCAAGCAGGCTTTTCCATGTTTAAAATGACGGAACTGGAGCAGATTTATCAGATTCTTTTTGAAAACGATCTGACACCCGAAAAGGTTACGGATGCCTTTTGGGACAAAAACTTGCGCGCATTCGACAGGTCTGTTCTGCGCGAGGATCCGGTACAGAAACTATCGCCGAACGACGGCGCGTATCCTGAAGCGTTATTCATAGACGCGGATGCCCATATTGCGGTTGTACGCAGACCGCGATTCCGGCCGCATAACTACATGCACAGTCACGATTATATCGAACTGACCTATACGTATGCGGGACAGTGCGTGTTTATTTCGCCGCGCCAGGAGCCTGTCGTCCTCCAGGCCGGAGACATCCACCTGCTCGCAACGGATACCAAACATCAGTTCTACACGGACTCCGTAGATTCCATTGTTTTTCATATTGCCGTACGCAAGAGCACCTTTGACGAGGCCTTTTTTCTGCTGCTGGATGCCGATGACGTGTTGTCGCATTTTTTCAGCCGGATCCTCTACGGCGACACCCCCATTACCCATCTGCGTTACAGAACCGGCAATGACGCCAAAATACACAAGCTGCTTCTGGACATGTTTCAGGAAACCGCCTCTCCGGACCGCATGACCAACCGGATGCTCAACGTCTGCTTCGAATGGCTGTGCATTTATCTGATGCGCAATTTCCAATGCGAAGCGCCCGTGGCAATAGGTCCGGACAAAGGCCGGGACATCATGCAGATGATTACCTACCTCAAAGAAAATCTGCAGGAGGTTTCTCTGCATCAAATGGCCGCCCACTTCGGCTACAACAAAGCGTACTTCTGCAGAATGATAAAAAAGTATACCGGCGAGAACTTCAGCAAACTGCTGAATGATCTGCGTATGCAGAAGGCCTGCGAACTGCTGCGTTGCAAGGACATCAACGTTCCGGATCTGGCCGTACGCCTGGGCTACCAGGACACCAGCAGTTTTTACCGCGCCTTCAAGCGCACCTACGGCATTACGCCCGCAGAGTACGTGCAGCAAAAATAATTCCCCTCGCCTGCCTCATTTCTTTTTCCGCTACACGTAAATTTCGGCAACTCCCCAAATCAATACGGGTTATTGATCCGTTTCTCCCGTGTGCATACATTCTACGCATAACAAAACCAGGAGTTATCGCATGGAAAATGTATTCGACACCATCAATGAAATACCTCGGCGGCGCTATATCCCCCGCGAAACACCTCTGCAACACCTGCCGCGCTTGTCGCGGGAACTGGGAAATCGTGTCCAGATTTATATGAAACGCGACGACCTGCTGCCCTGCGGCGGCAGCAAAGTACGCAAACTCGAATTCCTATTTCAGGAAGCACTGGACGCGGGAGCGGACACCGTCATCACGGCCAGCACGGTCCAATGCCATCACAACCTGATGGCATTGCTCCTGGCGAACCGGGAAGGCCTGAAAACCGAACTGATCATGGAATACTGGGCCAAGCCGGACTATACCTACGCGTCCGACATACACCGCCATTTGTATGCCATGGCCGGGGTTTCGCGCGTAGAAATTTCACCAGCACCCATTGCAGGGCCCGTCGATAAACTGGAACTGGCGCAACGCATGAAACGCGAAGCCCAAGACCGGGGCCAGAATCCCTACATTCTGGCCCGCGGCGGGACCTGCGCCCTGGGAAACTGCGGATACGTGCTCTGCGCGCTGGAACTTCTGCGCCAGGCGGCGGAGCAGCATATCTCCATGGACTATCTGGTCTGCCCCAGCGGTACGGGCGGAACGCAAATGGGACTGCTCATCGGCCTGGAAGCCGGCGGATTTTCCGGGCAGATCCTGGGAATCAATGTTTTTCAGCCCAACAAGGCGCAACAGGCAACCCTGCAGGGAGCCCTGGCCGCAACCTGCGACTATTTGCGGATCGCCTCCCCCGGAGTGGAAAAGATTCATTGCCGGGATTCGTATTACGGCAAAGGCTACGCCCAGCCTACGGAAGAGCTTGAGGAAACGCTCGCTTTAGTGGCCCGCACAGAGGGGATTTTCCTGGACCCCGTATACGCGGGAAAAACCGCCGCCGGACTCATCGGCTTGATCAGGTCCGGAGAAATCCAACGCGGAACCAATGTGGTCCTTCTCAACACAGGCGGTATGGTGACGTATTATGATTATTCCTCCATGGCCGGGTTAACCGGCTGATATAGCTTCAAAAGGGAGCAATCTATGAGTAAAACACTGCACCATACACCTTCCGTTGCCCGGCAGGATGCCTACGCAAAGGTAACCGGCGACGCGAGGTATGTTGACGACCTCATCTTCCCGCGTATGCTGTATGTCCACACGGTCCGGAGCCCCTACGCACATGCGCGGATTCTGTCCATCGACCCGGCAAAAGCCCTGGAGTATCCCGGCGTCGTTGCCGTGTACACGGCAAAGGATCTGCCCGGGGTAAACCAGCTGCCCAAAGACAAGCCGGTGCTGGCCGAATATACCGCCAAATACGTCGGAGACGGCGTCGCCGTCGTTGTCGCGGAAACAAAAGCGGACGCCCGCGCGGCCTCGGCCCTGGTTGATGTGGCCTACGAACCCCTGTCCGCAGTTCTGACCCCGGAAGAGGCCCTGGCCCCAGGTGCCCCCGAAGTGCACCAGGGGGGAAACATCGCCGGACAGCATGTCACCCGCAAGGGGGATCTGGAGCGCGGCTTTGCGGAAGCGGATGTGATTCTGGAACGGACCTACGTCACCCAGCGCGCCATGCATGCCGCCATCGAACCGGACGGAGCCGTCGTACTGCCTGAAAATGACGGCGTGCTCGTTTATTGTCCGGGCAAAGGACCTTTCAATATCAAACGGGCGGTGGCCCAGGCCTGCGGTCTGGAAGACAACCGCGTCCGCCTGATTCAACCGGCAATCGGAGGCGCATTCGGAGGCAAGGACTACGACATCAACATCATCGCGGCCCGCTGCGCCATGGCCGCGTTGCTTACGCAGCGCCCCTGCAAAATGACCTGGAGCCGCGAAGAAGTGTTCGCGGAAGGAACCCGCCGCCACCCCTTTACGCTGCATTACAAGGTCGGCGCCAGAAAAGACGGATCCATCACGGCCATGGAGATCACGGGCTTTGCCGATGTAGGCGCCTACCTTTCCAAAAGCCTTGCGACCATCTGGCGCGCCACGGTGGAGGCCACCGGTCCGTATACTGTGGAAAACGTGTCTACCACGATCAAGGGCGTATTCACCAACAATACGTATTCCGACGCGGTCCGGGGCTTCGGTTCCCCGCAGGTTGATTTTGCTTCCGAATCCCTGATCAACGAACTGGCCCAGGAACTGAAAATGGATCCCCTTGCCCTGCGGCGTATCAATGCCTACCGCGAGGGCGCGGTTACCGCCACCGGACAATGTCTGAAAAGTGTGAACCTCCTGGAGTGCCTGGATCTTCTGGAACAGAAATTCCCGTGCAGCGCCCCGGCAACGGTTGCCCCTAAAAACAAAATCCGCGGACGCGGTATCTCCTGCATCTTTCGGGGCGAAGCCATGGGGGCGGGCTTTCCCATCCGGGACGCCGCAGTGGTCAATATCAATGTGGAAAAAGACGGCAGCGTCACGGTGCTCAGCGGCATCGCCGAAATGGGCCAGGGGGGCGGCAACGTCGTCCTGCAGCTGATCAGCGAAGTACTCGGGCTATCCATGGACTCGCTACGCCTGAGCCCTCTGGATACGGCCTATGTGCCGGACAGCGGCGCCACGGTCGGATCCCGCGGCACGATAACCTCGGGCAACGCCGCGTACGCCGCCGCCATGAACCTCAAAACCCGTATGTCCAGAATTATCGCCCGGCATTGGGATGTTCCCCAATCAAAGATCACCTTTGCGGACAACATGTTGTTTGTTTCCGGACAGGATCTGAAAATGCGTTTTACGGAAGCGGTCAGTTGCTGCCTGAAAGAACTCCCCTGCCTGCAGGGATCCGGATCCTGGGCTCTGCCTCCGGTCTGGTGGAATTTTGAAAAACAATGCGGCGAGACATACGCCTCGTTCAACTTCGGGGCCTGCGGCGTGGAGATTGAAATCGACCTGATTTCCGGTGCGGTGGAACTCCTGAATTGCGTCTCCGTTCATGATATCGGCCGGGCTTTGAATGTCCGCGAAATCCAGGGGCAGATCGCCGGAGGCGCGTCCATGGGATACGGGCTCGCCCTCCTGGAAGAAGACCTGTCGTCCGGAGAAAAAAACCTTACCAGGAACTTCGACAAATACCTCCTGCCGACCATGCTGGACTTCCCCGAGCTGGAGGCCATTCCGCTGGAAGCCGCGCCCGGATGCAATCCTCTGGGGGTCAAGGGCGTCGGGGAACCCGCCTCGGCCATCATCGCTCCGGCCATCATCAACGCTATCGCAGACGCGCTGCAGGTCCGGATCAGGAAACTTCCCGCCAGTCTGGAATCCGTCTTTGCCGCCATCGAAGAACGCGACCGTATCCGGGCGGCAGTCAAAGGAGAAGCTCATGCAGACTAATTTCTATCAACCCTCCTCGCTTGCGCAGGCGCTGGAATACCGGGCCGGCAGTAATACGCAGATTCTGGCCGGCGGCACCGACCTGGTGCCGGCGCTCCGGTCCGGCAAGCACTCCGACTGCTCCCTGATCGACATCTCCAAACTGAGCGAGTTACGCGGAGTGCAAACCGCGGGACAGGCGCTCAGGATAGGAGCCTGCACCACATTTACCGACCTGATGGAAGCGGACGCGCCCGACATGCCGTACGCCCTGCGCCAGGCAGCCGCATCCGTGGGCTCCTGCCAGATTCGCAACCGCGGCACCATCGGCGGCAACATCTGCAACGCCAATCCGTGCGCGGACATGGTCCCGGTGCTGACCTGCCTGAACGCCCAGGTCGAACTGCAGCATCAGGGCCAGGGTACGGCTCCGGAGGTGTGCCGCATGCCCCTGGAGGAATTCATTGTGGGGTATGGCAAAACAGCCCTGCGCAGCGACCAGCTCCTGACAGCCGTGCTGGTGGAACTTCCCGATCCGGAGGAGCGCATTGTTTTCGACAAAATCGGCCGCCGCAAAGCCCTGGCCGTAGCCCGGATCAACGGAGCCTGCCGCCTGCGGCGGGAATCCGAGCGTATCGGCAGTATCGCTTTCGTCCTGGGGGCCGTGGAAGAATGCCCGCGCCGGATGGCGGAAGTGGAACAGCTCATCGCGGGCAAGCCCTTATCCGCGGCACTGTGTCTGGAAGCCGGCGTCATCGCCGCCAAATCCGTCCTGGCCCATACCGGGCACAGACATTCGAGCGACTACAAACTTCCCGTAATTCAGCGTTTTGTCGCGGCATTACTGGAAAAAGCCTATCAATTGTGAGATCAGCATGAATACCATGGAAATACATTTCAGCGTCAATGGGAAAGCCTGCAGCATGACTGTGCCCACCAGCATGACCCTGCTCGAACTGCTCCGGGACGAACTGGGGCTGACGGGGGCAAAACACGGCTGCGGCATTGGAGAATGCGGCGCGTGTACCGTCATTATGGACCACAAGGCGGTCAATGCCTGCCTGATCCTGGCCCCGCAGATCAACGGCAGCGCCATCCAAACCGTTGAAGGATTGCGCGCGGGCAACCAGTTGCATGATCTGCAGCAGGCTTTTGTGGACAATCACGCGGTGCAGTGCGGCTTTTGCAGCTCCGGCATGCTGATGAGCGCAAAAGCCCTGCTGGACGCCAATCCCGACCCTTCCGAAAAGGAAATCCGCACGGCTCTTGCCGGAAACCTCTGCCGCTGCACCGGCTATTCGGCCATTGTATACGCCGTCAAAGACGCCGCAAAACCGACAGAATAACGTCCCCGGACATACGCATAAAAAGCCCGCATCCGGCCGGATGCGGGCTTTTGTCTTTCAACCTTACGACTGCGGCGGTCAGGCCAGCTCTGCAGCGGCGCTTTTCCGTATGCCGTATCCAAGGGCTATGACGAGAAGCAGCCCGATCACTCCGCATACCGCCCCTCCGAGAAACACCGACGCGTACCCCGCGATCCCCGCCAGTATGCCCGCCAGAGGATTGGCCGTCACATAAGTGATGTCCACAAAGGCGGAATAGCTCCCGATGGCCGTACCATGCATCTGGCTGGGAACCCTTCTGATGACCTCCACTCCCAAGGCCGGAAAGATCAGGGAGCAGCCTATCCCGCTTAGCGCGCACCCCAGCCAGGCGATGTAATTGCTTGTCGCACTCCAGACCAGCAGCTGGCCCGCGATTTCGATGACGAATGATATGGCGGCAACCTGTATGCCCCCCACCCTGTCCGGCAGGGTATTGAAAAACGCGCGGATGAGTACGTAGCCCCCGCCGAAACAGCTGATGGCGATGCCCGCATGGCTCCAGTCGTTTTCCAGAAAATAGAGCGAAGTGAAGGTACCGATCATGGCGAAGCCCACATTATGCATTGCCATGGCCAGACCAAATTTCCAGATCAGTCCCAGCACGCTGAGCAGGGACAGCCGCTTGCCCGGACGCGGCTCGACCGTTTCAACGCTGGCATTGAACAGAAAGGCCAGCAGCGGACAGGCGATAGCCAGAATACCGATGAACAGAAAACCGCCCGATTCGTAGCTCATCAGGCCGACGGGGGCGCCGACCGTCATGGCCATGAACATCGCCATACCGTTCCAGGACATTACCCTGCCGGATTTGTTGCCCCCGAGCAGAGCGATGCCCCAGGCCAGCGTTCCGGTAAGAATCATGCTCTCACCATAGCCCATGACCAGACGTCCGAGCAGCAGCAGGCCGAATTTTGCCCAGACGGAAATAGGCAACAGCACGGCCGCCACATAAAAAAATCCGGCCAGAGAACAGGACACGGCACCCCGCCAGGCCGCACGCCTGGCCCCCTGGTTGTCGGCGATCTTTCCCGCGTACCCGCGCGTCAGAACAGTTGCCAGAAACTGCAGGCCTATGGCCAGCCCGACCATGGCGTCGCTCAAATGCAGTTCATGCCGCACCCAGAGAGGTATGACGGGCAACGGGATACCTATGGCCAGGTATACGATAAACACGGCCCCGGTGAGCCGGGCCAGTACGGACGCATCTTCGGATATACGCGGAAATTTCATTGATTATCTCCATCAGGATTACATCATTCCAGGTCCGGCTTGCGCATTTTTGCTGCAATGGGACAAGGCCGGGAAAAATCTCGTTCTCAGCCTTACCCGAAACTGCACTGCGGATAACGGCACTCGCCGCAGCCCATGCACAGCCCGCCGTGTCCGAGCGTGAGAAAATCCGAACGTTCGAGTTTTTCTCCCGCCAGCACGCGCGGCACGACCAGGTCGAAAATGCTGGTCTGATGATACATGACGCAACCCGGCAGTCCCATGACCGGAATATCCCCCAGGTAGGCTAGCATGAACATGGCGCCGGGCAGAATGGGAACGCCGTAAGTCACCACGCTTGCGCCCGAAGCCTTGATGCTGCCGGGGGTCTGGTCGTCCGGGTCCACGGACATCCCGCCCGTGAGCGCGATGCATTCGGCGCCTTTGGCGGCCAGCTCGTGAATGGCGGCCACGGTTTTATCCCTGTCGTCGGAGGTGAACAGCCGCGCCATGACCGTACTGCCGTATTCGTTGAGTTTTTTCTCAACAACCGGACTGAACGCATCCTTGATCCTGCCATGATAAATCTCACTGCCCGTGACGATGATGCCCACACGATGCGGCCTGAAGGGTTTGACCTCAACCAGCGGGTGCTGAAGACAGGACTTTTCGGCGAGCGCGATGCGGCTTTCCGGAACGGCGAGAGGAACAACACGGGTGCCGGCCACGATGGTACCGGCGGCAACGCGCTGATTGGTATGCAGCGTGGCGAAGACGATATCTTCCAGGGAGTTCAACCCGGTAAGGGCTTGCGTATCGATTTTCAGCAGGCCGTCATGCGCGGCGATAAGATTGACGCGTCCCTCGCAGGGCTGGCTGAACGTCAGTCCGGAACCGGCGGCTGCGCTGGCCAGCCGTGTCGCGGCCTGATCCTCGTGCAGAATTCCTTTCGAAAGATCCAGCGCATACACATGCTCTTTGCCCATTTCGAGCAGCAGCGGGACGTCTTCCTCCCGGATGATGTGCCCTTTACGGAATGCGGGCCCCTTGGATTCTCCGGGAACGATGCGCGTCATATCGTGTCCCAAAAGCATCCCTATCGCCTGTTCCACCGGAACGGATTTCATGGCCATACTTATTTCGCTCATAGCTTTTCTTCCAACGCATGCCGGTGCATGCAGCTCATTTTTGTTACAAAGTTACCAGCCCCTTTTACGTCAGAAACACTGCCCCCTTCTCTGACGCTCCACAGGAAGTCCGTCAGCGAATGGAGCAATGTCTCCAAGGGGTGTCTCCCGAATATCTCGAGGAAAAAGTCCCCGGATAACGGTCAACACCGTATTTCAGGAAGCCTGGCTAGAAGATATACGCGAAACGCATACCCACTGTGCCTGTCTGGAGTCCGTTGTATGTAGCCACATCATATTTGAAATAGGTCTGGAGCTGCGTGTGAGCCGTGAACAGATACGCCAGGGTGGCTCCGAGCGTATGCGTGTTGGCCCAGTCATGCTGCCGTTCGCCTTCCAGAGACGTTTCGCCGCCGTAGGAATAAAAATAATCGATGGATCCGAGGAACGTTTTGGTAAAATCATAACTGACGTGCGCTTCAAGCCCGAACAGCGGGTCCTGATCCAGCGTCGCGTCCTGCCCGTTTGCCCCGAGCGCCTCGTCATTTTCAAAGTAAAACTCGACATTGGTTACCATTTCGAGCCAGAGCGGACCAAAGCCCTTGCCCATGGCGACTTCCTGCTTCGTGGCCCAACGGTTGGCCCCCAGGTTAACAGGAGTGTTTTTATCATAAGAGCCCGTAGGCATGGTGATATAAGGAGTGTACGCCAGGTAGTACTGCTCTTCCTTGTTGTTCAGCAGCCAGAAAGCCGAAGTAAGCGTAAAGTCGCCGATGCCGGTCGAATCCTGTCCGCCATAACTCAACTGGCCGATGGGAAGGATGAACTGCGGATCAAAGGTCATTCCGCCGATCTCCATATAATAAATGGGACGCAGCATTGCCACTGATCCGCTGTAATGTACTGATCCTGTCGTTTTATCACCTTTGGAATAAGCTGTATTGCCAAAGGAATGCTGCATATAAAAACAGAAGATAAAAGTACCAGGATCCATGGGAACATAATCGCGGGGGCCGGTTGTCGCACTGGAAACACAAGGCAACAGCACCAGGGAAACTACCACAAGAAAAACAGACACAGCTCTTTTCATGACGTCTCTCCTAACTAAAAGTTATAGAAAATACTCCACCTATACGCAGTAACAAAACTTAATCAGTTTTCTTACAAATCGTATCAAAACAAACACTTAATGTTGTGCGTCTACGACAATTTTCTAAAATCAGGACTGCAGCATTAATCAGACTGTACTAGTTGTTCCTTACTGAGAATTAACAACTCTCTTTGTATGGCGAGGTTCATCAATGCCGTCATATCAGAACCTCGCCGGGTATCGAGGTAGGCAAAAACGTTCAACAATAACAAAACAAGGAATCTGCAATACATCCCGCCGTTCCGCTTGTTTCCAGAAAACTAGACAACCAGCGGCAAGGTTGACCCCCCGTAGGGCATGACCAGGATGCTTGCATCGGGTCCGGCTTTTTCAAAAGCGGCATCAAATGCTTCCTGAACCGTGGCAAATGGCTCCATAAAAAGCGTTCGCACCAGTTCGGGATCCATCTCCGAGACCAGATAGACAGCCGCGTTTTCCAGCACCAGGGCAATGGCCGCGGCCTTGTGCCCGCCGAGCTGGAAATCCTCCCGGATACGCCGTACCAGGTCCTGCGGCGCAGCTGCGGCCGTGATCCATTCTTCAAAGACCTTTTCCCCCAGGCCTTCTTTGCAGGAACCGACCAGAATAATGACGCCGCCCTTTTTCACCGCATGTTTGGCATTATCCAGAGCCTTCTGGGTCTGGTACAGATTCAAATCCTTCGGACTGCCGCCTTGCGAAACAATCACGATGTCGGCTTTTTGCGCGATATGCTTGCCGTACAGGGTATCCAGAAAACGGCAGCCCTGGCGGTGGGCCTCGATGAAATGGCCGGCCACCGCGTGGATGATCTGCTTGTGCGCATCCAGAACCACATTGACGATAAAGTCGATGGGGCAGATGGAGATGGCCTCTTCCAGATCCAAACGTACGGGGTTGTCCTCCAGGCGTCCGGCAACGGATGCCGGCTCCACCATCAGACTGTGGTTGGACTGAATGGCCGCTCGTGTGGAAACGCCGGGCATGATGGCCTTGGCGCCGCCGCTGTACCCGGCGAAATAATGATATTCAATATTTCCCAGGCAGATACGCCGGTCGGCCTCGGCAACGGAACGGACGATATCAACAGGGGTGCCGTGAGTGGTTTTCCCCATGGACACGAAATCTTCCGCGGTGCTGTCTATGCAGCGCAACCGGGCGTACTGCTCCTCGCCCACAAGCCTGATCATCTCCTCGGGCGTCTGCAGCCGATGACTTCCCAGAGCGAAAACCACCGTGATGTCCGCCGGATCGATCCCGGCCTCGTACAGCTCGGCAAGAACCAGCGGCAAAACCGTTTTTGTGGGAAAAGGCCGGGTAATGTCGCTGGTGACAATGGCGATCTTTTCTCCGGGCCGGACGATTTCGCGCAGGCAAGGCGTTCCGATGGGAGCGGCCAGAGCGGCAGCGACGGCTTCCTCGTCCCGGAGCGTGATCTCCACGTCATTGGGTTCGAGCACGCCGAGCACATTGGCATCCGGCAACCTCACCTGCTGCGGCTGCGTCCCAAATCCTATTGTCAGTTCCATGTCCGTTTCCTTCTGGATTCAGATTCGCGCCACACCGCTCTGTCGAGCGGCCTGCGCCACGCTTTCTGCGACGGCATCCCGGATTCTCGCATCAAAGGCCGGAGGCAGAATGTAATCGGCCTTCAATTCATCCGCGCTCACCAGTCCGGCAATGGCCTGGGCAGCGGCAAGTTTCATCTCGTCGTTGATGTCTCCGGCGCGTACGTCCAATGCGCCCCTGAAGATGCCGGGAAAGGCAAGAACGTTGTTGATCTGATTGGGGAAATCGCTGCGGCCCGTGCCCACCACCGCCGCGCCGGCCTGCAGGGCCGCATCGGGCATGATCTCCGGCACCGGATTGGCCATGGGAAACAGAATCGGATCCGGAGCCATGGTACGGACCATCTCGGGCGTCACCATGTCCGGAGCGGAAACGCCGATAAAAACATCCGCACCGGCGAGCACTTCCGCCAGCGACCCCTTTTTCAACTTCTGGTTGGTGACAGCCGCGAGTTCGGACTTAATCGGGTTCAGCCCCTCCCGGCCGGAATAGATGGCGCCTTTGCGATCGCAGAGAATAACTTCCTTGAGCCCCATACGCATCAGCAGACGGACAACGGCGACTCCGGCGGCTCCGCAACCGTTGACCACCGCTTTGACCGCGGCAATCTGCTTACCCACCACCTTCAGGGCATTGAGGAGCGCGGCCGCGGTGACGACAGCGGTGCCGTGCTGGTCGTCATGAAAAATAGGGATGTCGCAGCGTTCCTTGAGTTTCGCCTCGATTTCAAAGCAGCGCGGAGCGGCAATATCTTCCAGATTGACGCCGCCGAAACTGCCGGCGAGCAAGGCGATGGTGTTGACGATTTCGTCCACCTCTTTCGAGCGGATGCACAACGGAAAGGCGTCGACTCCCCCGAATTCCTTGAACAGGGCGCATTTGCCTTCCATTACAGGCATACCCGCTTCCGGACCGATATCGCCGAGCCCCAGTACCGCCGTACCGTCAGTGATCACGGCCACGGTATTCCAGCGGCCGGTCAACTCGAAACTTTTTTCAGGATGCTTTTGTATTTCCAGGCACGGCTGGGCCACTCCCGGCGTATATAATAAAGACAAATCATCCTTGTTCGTGATCTTCTTCTTGGAAACATATTCGAGTTTCCCACGCAGTTGGGCATGCAATTTCAAAGATTCCTGCGCATAATTCATACTACTGCAACTCCTTTTGCGTAATGTTCGCCCCATGACGCAGTGCTTTGACCACAGGAAGTTCTTCTCCCGTCAAAAAACGGATCAAAGCGCCGCCGCCGGTGCATATATAATTGATGGCGCTTGTTGCGCCGTATTTGTTTGTTGCGGCGATGCTGTCGCCGCCGCCGATGATGGTATAGGCTTTGGTTTCCTGCAGCGCCTGCCAGACAGCCCGTGTTCCCAGTTCGGTTTCCGGCTTTTCAAACACACCCATGGGGCCGTTTACGAACACGGTTTTCGCTGCAAGTATGGCCTCCTGATACGCGACTGCGGTGTCGCGGCCGATGTCCAGCAGCAATGCGTCATCCGGCAGTTCGGCCAGCGGATATTCCTCCCGATGCCCATCCGCGGCCTGGGCCAGGTCGATGGGCAGAACGATCTGTTCCGGATGGGCGGCCAGGAGCTTTCGGGCTGTTTCCACGAATCCTTCATAGCCCTGGGCCCGAATGAACTGTTTGGAGGCAGTGCCGATGAAAACGCCTTTTGCCCAAAGCATGATGTTGGCCACCAGGCCTCCGGTGAGCACCCTGTCGGCGCTGCCGTTTGCGAGCACCGTCTCCATCATCAAAAAGGCATCGGCAATTTTCGCTCCGCCCAGCACAAAGACCGCAGGACGTTCGGGATGCTCCATCAGTTCCGAAATGACGCAGTATTCCTTTTCAAACAAACGGCCCATGGCCGAAGGCAGCACCTGCTCGAAGCCGCATAAGGAAGGCTGGTCCCGGTGCGCGGCGGCAAAGGCGTCGCAGACATAGCAATCCGCCAGCGGCGCCAGTTTGCGGACCAGCAAAGTCTCGGACTGCTGCTCGTGCGTCAGTTTTTTATTCAGTTCAAAAAGCGTCTGCTCTTCCGACAGAAAACGTACGTTATCCAGCAGAAGTATTTCACCGGGCTGCAGGGAGGCCACTGCCTCTCTGGCGGCCGGTCCGCAGACGTCATCCACAAAACGTACGTCCTGTTCCAGCAGGCCGGACAACACTTTGGCATGCGGTTCAGTCGTGTAAAAATTCTGATATTCGATGTCGCTTCCCTGGTGGGCCATCAGAACCACCTTTGCGCCTTTGCCGGACAGCTCCTGTATGGTCGGGACGCAGGCCCTGACCCTGGTGGTATCCTTGAGGCTCCGGGTCGCGCGGTCGATGGGCTGGTTGATGTCCACCCGGACAAGCACCGTTTTCCCATCGACCGTTAGATCATCGAGCGTTTTAATGCCGAATCTCATGAGCGACCCGCCATGTTAACGAACCTGGAGGTTCAGGTAAGAGTTGGTGGCTTCCGTGCCTTCTGCGCCTGTCTGCTGCATGCCCATGGCGGCCCTGACGGCGTCCATGGACTCTGGAATCGTGACGCTTTCCTGAGGAATGTTGATGGCGAACATCAGGTCGTCGCCGCTTTCGACGATGCTGTCCTCCCAGAGGCCGATTTCGAACATGTCGCCTCTCGGATTGCCCAGATCACGCGCGTAACGGAAAAAGGACGCATTGCCCAAAAAGCCTTCGTCCAGGGTGACCACCCGGATGCGGGGGTGACTCCTGAAGGCCGCCAGGGCTTCTGTCTTGCTGATTTTCTTGTTGCCGGTAGCCAGTACGGTGATGATGTGTCCGTGCGTTACCGGCGTATGCACCAGAATGCCGGTGGCATCCACGTGCGGCATGATGGTCATGAGATCCACGGCCTGGTGGTTGGGCGCCTTGTCCATCTGCAGGGCATTGGTCAGACCGCGATGATAGTCGCCCGGATCCGCCACGCGGCGGATGATGGTGATCGCCACCCGTTTGACGCCGCCGCAGTTTTTATCCAGGCAGTCCACCGCGCGGATCAGGCCTGTGGTGTTGCAACTGGTCAGCTTGAGGTAATCCTTGTTCAGCCCTTTTTCGTAATTGGCGTATCCGTGAAAAAAGACATCGGCCACGGAATTGCTTTCGCCGCCCTGAAAAACCGCTTTGAGCCCTTTGGCCTGGTAGAGTTCCTTGTTCTTGGCTCCAATCCCGCCGGGAGAAGAGTCCAGCATGATGTCGACCTTTCCCAGAAGATCGTCAAAAGTCCCGGCCACGGGTATGTTCAGGGCATCGAATTTGGCCTTGTCCGCACCTTTCACCAGGTACAGGTCATAGGGCATCCCCTTTTCATGCAGCGCGCGGACCGCGAGTGTCGGCGCCAGATCCGCCACGCCCACCAGTTCCATATCGCCCTGCAGAGCGACTCCGTCCGCCAGGCGCTGACCTATGACACCGTATCCAGCCACTCCAACTTTGATCTTTGTCATGTTATCTTCCTCGTACGGCAGCCGACAGGGCTGCTTGTTGCTCGCTTTACAGGATACATCAACTATAATCGATTATTTCTTAGGTACGGCGTTGCAACACAAGCCTTCCACATCGTGAGCTGCTTCCAGGATGGATTCGCAAATGGTCGGATGCGGATGAATGGTGTCGGCAAGTTCGTCGATGGTCCCTTCGGATTTCATGACCGCGGCAATTTCCCCGATCATATCCGTGGCCCGCGGCGCCATGATCTGCGCCCCGAGAATCTCGCCTGTTTCCGCGTCCGTCACCACCTTCACCAATCCGCTCTTAGTGCCCAGAATCATGGCTTTGCCATTGGTGGCCACATTGAAACGTCCGCATTTGATCTTTCTGCCGCTTTTCTCCGCCTCGTCCGCGGTCATGCCCACGCTGGCGATCTCGGGAAATGCGTACACACAGGCAGGGACAATGTTGTATTTCATGACCGCGCTTTTTCCGGCGCAGTTGGCAGCGGCGACCATGCCCTGAGCGGTAGCCACGTGAGCCAGCTGAATTTTGCCGGTGATGTCGCCGATGGCGTAGATGTGCGGCAGGTTCGTACGCATACGGTCGTCCACGTCCACAAACCCTCGGGACAGGGAAACCCCTGCGGCTTCGCAACCGATACCGGCAGTCTGAGGCTTCCGCCCGATGGACATCAGACAGAGCCCACCGACGGCCTGCGCTTCCTTGCCGTCTTTTTCGTAGCTCACCGAGATCTGCTCGCCGTCCTGAATCTTCGTTACCTTGGCGCCGGTCACGAACGTGACGCCCTTCTGTTCGAGCAGATTTTGCAAGAGCCGGGCGATTTCTCCATCCATCTCGGTCAGGATGGCGGGCATCATTTCCAAAACAGTGACCTGTTTGCCGAGCGCGGCGTACAGCGAGGCGAATTCCACTCCGATGACACCGCCGCCGATGATTACCAGGCTTTCCGGACAGCTTGTCAGAGCCAGCAGTTCGTCGCTGGTGACCACTTTGTCACTGTCAGATCCGGGAATGGGCGGACGGGACGGAGCCGACCCCGTGGCCAGAATGATGGACTCCGCTTCGATGCGTTGCTCGCCCACCAGGACGGTGTGCGCATCGGCCAGCACGCCGAAGCCCTGAATCACGGTCACGCCGTTGGCTTTTTCCAGAGCGGCGATGCCTTTGCGCAGTTTGGAGACAATGCCGTCTTTATACTGCACCAACCGGCTGTAATCGCAGCTTACTTCGCCCGTATTGACGCCGCAGGTTCCGGCAGCGGCAGCGGTTTCATAGACTTCGGCTCCATGCAGCAAGGCCTTTGTGGGGATGCAGCCCCTGTTCAGGCAGGTTCCTCCCAATTCGCGCGCTTCGATGAGAGCCGTTTTTTTACCGTACTGCGCGCAACGAATGGCGGCTTCGTATCCGCCGGGTCCGCCGCCCACGACAACTACTTCGAATTTCATTTCTACTCCTTAATAAGATGCAAGCGAGCGCGCTGGCTCCCTCACACCAGCAGTCCGGGATTTTCAAGATAGGTTTTCACCTGTTTGAGAAATCCGGCCGCAGGCGCTCCGTCCACTATGCGGTGGTCGTAGCTCAGGCAAAGGTTCATCAGGGAACGTACGACGACCTCGTCCCCTTTGGCGGTTTCTTGCACCACAGCGCGTTTGCCCATTTTTCCCACTGCCAGGATTCCGGCTTCCGGCGGATTGATGATGGCCGTGAAATCATCGATATCGAACATGCCCAGATTAGAAACAGTGAAGGTTCCCCCGCTGTATTCATCCGTGCTGAGTGAATGATTCTTGGCTTTGGTGGCGAGTTCCACCGAGCAGGCCGCTATTTCGGTCAGCTTCATCAGGTCGGCGTTCTTGATAACCGGTACGAGCAAGCCTTCTTCCACGGCCACGGCCATGCCCAGGTTGACGTACTCCTTGAGAATGATCCCGGAATCCGACCAGGAGGCGTTCATCATGGGGAATTCCGTGAGGGCCGCTGCGACGCAGCGCAATACGATATCATTGTAACTTACTTTGATACCGGCATTTTTATACAACGTACGCAGTTTAATGGCCTCGGTCATATCCACGGTAATCCGGTGGTAGGCCTGGGCCATTTCGCCGAGGCTTTCCTTCATACGCTTGGCCACTATCCGGCGCATGCCGGTGAAGGGAACCAGCCGTTCGCCTCTGGAACCGCCCTGCATCCGGTTTTCCACTTTGGCTGCAATGGCCGAAAGCACGTCTCCCGCCATGACCTTGCCGCGTGCGCCGCTTCCCTGCAGTTCTTCCGGCGCCACGCCGTTGAGCGAGGCTATTTTTTTGGCCAAAGGACTGGCCTTGGTTTTTGAAGAAGCCGCAAACGCCAGCACATCCCGCTCGATAACCAGACCCTCCGGACCGGATCCGGGGATTTCCCGAAAATCCAGCCCTTTTTCCTGGGCCCGCATGAGTGCACGAGGCGATGCAAACGCGGATTTACCCCCCTGCGATTCTGAAGGGACAGTGGAAGTCCCTGCTTGCGGTGCGTCGGGAGTGGTTTGAAGAGATGCTTCCACATCCGCAGGAGGTTCCGCCGCGGGCTGTGCTGCCTGCGTTGCGGCTTCATTAAGCAGTGCAGAGATGTCTTCCCCCTGCTCTCCGATGATGGCTATGGGATCGGAAATCGGGACCACATCTCCTTCGCTGCGAAGTATTTTCAATAAGACCCCGCTGCAGGTGGCGTCTATTGAGATTGTCAGTTTGTCTGTTTCCATCTCAAAAAAAGGCTGGCCTTCGGTCACCTGTCCGCCTTCCTGCACCAGCCAGCTGATAATGGTGCCTTCCGTCATCTGCAGCCCTTGTTTGGGCATTGTTATTAATTCGGCCATTGGAATAGTCCTTTGCTAGCGGTAGCAAACCGTTTTGGCCGCCTCGAGGATGTCATCCACAGAAGGAACGACGGCATTTTCAAGTGCAATATTGAAAGGCAACGGACAGGCTTTCGCGCCCAGGCGGACCGGAGGTGCATCCAGATAGCGGAAGGCCCGTTCCATGACCTGGGAAGCGATTTCCGCACCCCACCCCGCGTTTTTATGCGCTTCATGCGCCACCACAAGACGTCCGGTCTTTTTGACGGATTCGACGATGGTATCGATATCCAGGGGCACAAGCGTACGCGGATCTATGACTTCCGCGTCGATGCCCATGGAGGCCAGTTTTTCAGCCGCTTCCAGGGCTCTGCCCACATAGAGCAGCGAAGCGACGATGGTCACATCCTTACCGCTGCGTTTAATGTCCGCCTGACCAAAGGGAATCATGAAGTCGGGATCGTCCGGCACTTCGGATTTTACCGTGTACAAGGCCTTGTGTTCGAAAACCATGACCGGATTGTCGTCGCGGATGGCTGTTCTGAGCAGACCGGCCGCATCCGCCGCCGTGGACGGACAGACCACTTTGAGCCCCGGCACGTGCATAAAGATGGTTTCCAGGCTCTGGCTGTGGGTGGCCGCATTGCCGCGGCCTATGCCCTGCTGTCCGCGAATAACCAGGGGAATTCTGGCCTTGCCGCCGAATACGTAGCGGGTCTTTGCCGCCTGATTGAGAATCTGATCGGCAGCTACCAGGGTGAAATCCATGTACATCAGCTCCACGATGGGCCGCATGCCCGCACAGGCGGCGCCGATGCCCGCACCCACCAGAGCCGCTTCGGAAATGGGCGAATTGCGTACGCGATCGCCGCCGAATTCCTCGAACAGCCCCCGGGTGCACCCGAAAACACCGCCCAGGATTTCAATGTCTTCACCCATGATGAAGACACGCTCGTCCCGGCGCATTTCTTCAGCAATGACGTCCTTGATAGCCTCTGCATAACGTTTCATACTCATTGGAGCATCTCCCCCTGTTCCTCATAGAACACGTCCTCCAGTACCTTGGCGGGATCCGGTTCCGGGCTGTTGATGGCGTAATCCGCCGCATCATCCGCTTCCTTGATGGCCGCCTGTTCGATGGCATCCAATTCGTCAGCCGTGAACGCGCCTTCCTTGAGCAAAGCCTCGCGGAACAATTTGATGGGATCTTTGTCCTTTTTCCAGGCGTCCGTGTCCTCACGCTTGCGGTAGGTCTGCGGATCGCCTGTCCAGTGGCCCAGATGGCGGTAAGTCTTGCACTCGATGAGCGAAGGTCCCTGACCGGATCTGGCCCGGTTGACGGCCTCCTCGGTGGCGCTGTACACGGCGTATACGTCATTGCCGTCCACGGTTACGCCGGGCATGTCGTACGCGGCGCCGCGAACGCCGATATCTTTGACGGAAGTGGACTGCCAGGCGGGGACGGAAATGCCGAACCCGTTGTTTTCACAAATGAACAGCACAGGCAGCTTCCAGACGGCAGCCAGATTCATGGCTTCATGGGTTACCCCTTCGTTGGACGCGCCGTCGCCGAAGAAGGAAACCGCCACCTGGTCCGTGCCCTTCAGTTTGATGGCCAGGCCCGCGCCCACGGCGATGGGAACGCCCCCGGCGACGATGGCGTTGGCGCCCAAATTTCCTTTTGTAAAATCAGCTATATGCATAGAACCGCTGCGTCCTTTGCAATACCCTGTGGCTTTTCCCATCAGTTCGGCCATGGCCCGGTCCAGTGCGGCGCCTTTGGCAATGCAATGTCCGTGGCCGCGGTGCGTGCTGGTGATGTAGTCATCATCGCCCAGTAGTGCGCAGACTCCCGCGGCAATGGCTTCTTCTCCGGCGTACAGATGGACCGACCCGCGAAGCTTATTTTCTTCGAACAAACTTTGCGCCTTTAATTCAAACCAGCGAATCTGATTCATGGTTTGATATATCCAGCGTTTTTTTTCTTTCTCTATCAATGTACTACTCCTGTAGTTTGCATATGTTATTCCTGGTCATCAACTGGCAGATTCCAATTGAAATACGCAAAATAGGGTTGAGCAGCCCTGATTCTGAATTCATTCATGTCTACATCTTTCCAATCGTAGACACCTTTGCCTGTTTTTTGGCCAAGATCACCAGATTCATATCTGGAACGTATATAATCCTGTGTTTTATCCGCATTACACAGATCAGGAAAAAGATAATCGTCGATGCTTGTAATCATATCGAGACCGGCATAGTCAAAATGCTCAAAGATCCCTATGGAGGTATAGCGCGGTACAAAACTGTACTTGAGTGTTTTATCAATATCTTCCGGGCTGGCTATGCCGCTTTCCACCATGTGCACTGCTTCGCGATACAGAGCATGCTGCAGCCTGTTGCCGATAAAACCGGGCGCGGCCTTTTTCATCACCACCACTTTGCGGCCGGCGGACTCCAGCAGTTCATAGGTAGATTGCATGGCGTTTTTGCAGGTGGCCGCATTGGCGACCAGCTCAACGCAGGGCACAAGATGGGGCGGATTCCACGGATGCGCCACAAGGAGCTTTTCCTTCTGGGTCATGGCCTTGGCCAGGTCATCGGCCGAAATTGCCGAGGTAGTCGAAGCCAGCGCCTGAAAGCGGTTGCAATGGCTTTCCACCTGGGCATACACTTTTTCTTTTATGTCCAGATTTTCTCTGACGCATTCGAAGATGAAGTCCGTATCCTGCAGCTCTCCATAGTCCTGAACCATGGTAAAATACCTGGCGCAGGCCGCTGCCTCTTTTTCCGTGACCAGACCGAGGGAAATCAGATCCTTGAAGCATTCGTCATAGCGGAGTTTTCCAACGGCGGCATGCGCATCGTCCAATGCGAGCATGCTGACGGAATACCCATGGCCGGTGAACAATGCCGCCAGGCCGGCTCCGATCATGCCCGTACCGATTATCGAAATATGCGGGTTTCCAGCATTCTTCATATTGTAATCCTCTGACTTTCTTTGCATGGTAAAAATATACAATCGATTGTAAAAGTAAAACCAAAGAACAATAGATTTAAATTAATGATTCTTTAATGTTGCTATCGAAATAGCAACATTATGAATCATATAACTAAACACATGATATGTGTATTTTCTATTTTTGCATGAAATAGTTGTAACATTTTACAACATTGGTGCGTTGAATATATTCCATCATTTCATCCTGGCCGATATCGACATTACAACGATCTGCAAAACTGATTCTTGCAATGCATTCGTCAAGATCCCAGCCTTTTGCTATGCCGACACCAACGGCATTGAGCCATTCCAGGACAAATGAAAGCTGTTCCAGGATATATTCCTTGCCCACTACAGGGCCATGGCCGGGAATGACCACGTCGACATCAAGGGAATACAGAAACTTGAGACTTTGAATAAGCTGCTCAATATTGGCCGAATGCAGCCAGGTCTGGCAGCCCGCGAAAATGGTATCACCCACGATGACCGTACGTTCCTGGGGAATATGGACGGCGATTTGCGAGTCCGCGTGGCCGGGCGTATGGTACAGAAGAAACTGATGGTCTCCGACCTTCAGTTCCATGCGCTCGCTGAAGGTGATCTGAGGCGTATTCACGATGTATTCTTCACGGCTGGGCATCTTTTTCAACCCTTCCTGGTCCTGCCGCTGCAGCACGTCCACGCTGTAGTCGTAGCCGTCCATTTCGCCGGGCACGAGGAAGAATTCATCCACGAGTCTTTCGTGAGCGACTACCGGACATTTTCCGGCGAACCAATGATTGCCGAAAATATGATCGATATGCGGTTCGGTGTTGATCAGATATTTGATTGGTCCCTTTTTTTCCGCAAAATCAATCATTTCCAGCAGATTTGTCAGCCATTGCGCCGTATCTATAAAAACCGACCCCTCTCTGGTGAAGACGATGCTCGGATTGCAGCCGCGAATCTTGGTTTCCGTATAGATGTTGGGGGTTACTTGCTCCATTATAGCTCCTCAAAAATGCGTACTATTGCTTTGAAAAGTGAGTGGTGCGCCTGAAAACAGGCGCACCACGTACAGGTTACATCCCGGCAGCTTGGTTATGGGCATCCTGAAGTGTATGTTTCACCCAGACCCTGACCATTTCTTTCCGATATTCCTTGCTGGCTCTGGCATCGCTGATCGGCGAGCAGGCTGCGGCTGCGTCTTCCGCAACCGCTTTTTTCAACTCGCAGCTCAGGGTTTGTCCCAGCAGCAGTTGTTCCGCCGAAGTCACCCGCAGGGGGGTGGGGGCCACGCCGCCGAGAACCAGACGGGCATCAGCAATCTTTTTGTCCGCATCCAGCTGCAGCCGGACGCCGACATTGATGATCGAGATATCCGTATCGCCGCGGATAGCGTATTTCTTAAAGGAACAGCCCGTATTGCTCGGAAAGGAGGAAAGCTTGAAAGAGGTCAGCATTTCTCCGCGCTGCAGAACGGTCTTTCCAGGGCCGGTAAAGAAGTCTTCCAGGGGAATGACCCGGTCGGCTTTTGGTCCGGAGAGTGCAACCTTCGCGTCCAGGACCATGAGTCCGGGTACCGTGTCGGCGCTGGGAGACGCGTTGCAGGTATTGCCGCCGATGGTGGCAACATTACGGATCTGCATGCTGGAAACATGACCCGCGCCCTCTTTGACCACCTGCCACGGACCAACGAGCAGCTCGGATTTGGAAACATCCATAAGCCGCGCCATGGCTCCGATGGAAAGTCCGTCGTCTTCCTTGGTGATGCGCTGCAGTTCTTTGATGCTGTTCAGACTGATGACGGCTTTGGGCTTGGCCTGCCGGTTGCGCATTCTGACCACCAGGTCCGTGCCTCCGGCAAGCAGCCGGGCGTCATCGCCGTATTCGTCCAAAAGCTGTACGCATTCTTTGACCGTTTCCGGTTCGAAGTACCAATCGAATTTCATTTCGCCACCTCCCCGGAAGCCATCTGGTCGCGAGCGGCTTCAATCGCTTCGACGATTTTTACGTACCCTGTGCAGCGGCAAAGGTTGCCGTGCATACCTTCCCGAATATCTTCCTCAGAGGCTTTCGGATTTTCATCAAGGATTGCCTTGGCGGCCATGATCATGCCGGGGGTGCAGAATCCGCACTGGATGGCGAAATGATCGATGAAGGCCTGCTGCAGCGGATGCAGCCCTTTTTCGGTTTCCAGGCCTTCAATGGTGAATATTCTGGAATCACGGGCCTGGCCGATGAGCATGGAGCAGCTTTTCACGGCCTTGCCGTTCATGATCACGGTGCATGCGCCGCAGTTGGCGTCATCGCAGCCTTTCTTGGCGCCTGTCAGATGCAGATCCTCACGCAGCACTTCCAGCAAGGTTTTGCACGGATCCACATGAATATCATACGGTTTTCCATTCACCTCAAAAGAGATGTTGATCGTCTCCACTTTAGCATCCTTCATTTTTTTGGCTCTCCTTTTCTTTGATCAGCGCCAAAATACGCTCAGCCGTCATGGGCATTACCGTCGGGCGTACGCCCACAGCCTTGTACACCGCGGAAGCGATGGCAGGTCCCACCGGGATGGTGATGGATTCGGCCATGCCCTTTGCGCCGTACGGACCATCAGGCAAGGAATCGGGGTGAATCGACCGGTTGAAATCCTTGCGTAAAGGAGTCTCCAGGAAAGTGGGCACGCGGTAGTCGGTATAACTGGCATTGACCAGCTTGCCGTCCATGTAGAGATGGCCGTCCATGGTCGAGAAACCGAGAGCCATGATCACGCCGCCGTCGATCTGGCCTTCGCACAGCTTGGGATTGATGGGATTGCCGGTGTCCGCCGTACTCACCAGACGCAGGAGCCGGATCTGCCCTGTTTCGACATTGACCGCGATCTCTACGCCGATGGCGCTGAACTGGTACCAGTTCCACATCCGGGGCGTACGTCCGTCTTCGTGACCGGGACCGGACCATGGAACCGCCGGAGCCGGGCAGAAAACGCCGTGGCCGCGTACAGGGGTTCCCTTGAGCAGTCCCCAGGTCTGCTGCGTGAAAAAGGAGAAAGGCTCAAAAAGGTCGGGAATGGGAATTTCCTCGATATTGGAGCCGACGATATAGGCTTTGCCGTGCTTGATGGTAACCTGTTTGGCGGCAACACCCACCCTGCGTCCCGCTTCTTCCTTCAATTGAGCAATGGCGTCGGCGCATGCGATCAGCACGGCGTTGCCGCAGGTGTAGGTTGTCCGGCTTGATGCCCCGAAGTTATCAAAGGGGGTACGGCCCGTATCCGCGCGCGTTATCTGAATTGTTTCAATGGGGACCTGGAATTCGGTGGCCACCATCTGGCGCAGAGTGGTCTGTACGCCCATGCCCTGCTCATCCACACTCACCAGCAGTTCGATGCTTCCATCGCTGTGCACCAGCACTTCCGCTTCCGAACGGCCCAGCGGCGTATTCTGCTTGCCGCCAATGGCCACGCCGCGGCCGCGACGCCACGGACCGGGTTCCTGCTCGCACGGTTCGTCCAGTTTGATGGCTTCGGAGACAACCTCCAGGCATTTGGCAACACTCGTACTGGTGAGCTTTTCACCGTAAGGGTTGCGATCGCCCTTTTTGATGAAGTTCTTCAAGCGAAGCTCTACCGGGCTCATGTTCAGCTTTTCCGCCAAAACATCCATCAGATTTTCCATGGCCCATTCGGATTCGGGGCACCCCAGTCCGCGATAAGGCGCGCACGGCATGGTGTTGGTGGCAATGGCGTAACTGTCGCCGAACACATTGGGGACATCATAAACGCACACCAAGCCGGAACCGGAAAGGCGGCCGTCATAGACATTGCGCATGGATGCGCCGGTGTTTTCCACATTCTTGAACTGCTGGGCCACCAGGGTGCCGTCTTTTTTCGCGCCAAGCTTGAGATGCGTCAGACAGGGCCAGTTGGAGGGAGAAGAGGTGAACATTTCCTTGCGGGAGAGAACATAAGAAACCGCACGCTTGGTACGCAGTGCCATCAGTACGGCCATGGGCTCGATGAGAGGGAACAAGCGGTTGCCGAAACTGCCGCCGGTGTAGGGCTGAATGACCCGGACTTTGGAGGAAGGCAGCTGCGGAAACATGGTGCAGATCTTATCTTTGGTCACACCGTGTACGCCGCAACCATTACTGTACAATGTTACGCCGCCATCAGGCATGTACTGAGCGAGGGCCGCGTTGCATTCCACCTGTGCCGGAGATTTTTTGTCATTCGAGTAAAACTCTTCGACGATGACATCCGCATCCTTGAAGGCCTCGTCCACATCGCCCACAGTCAGTTTGTAGCTCTGCAGATAGTTGGCTCCTTCTTCCTGCGGCCCCATGTAGCCGGGGTGATTTTCGAATTGAGGAGCAAGAACCGGCGCCGACTCTTTTTTACAGGCCTCGACGGCATCCGTAACATAGGGCAAGGGCTCGTATTCGACCTCGATCAGCTCGATGGCCTGCTCCGCGATATCCACACTCTCCGCGACAACAATGGCTACGGCCTGACCGGCCCAAATGACTTCTTCACGAGCGGGGTTTCCATAATAACTGGAAGCATACGGAATATCATACCAGGGAACATCCGGATCAGTTCCCTTGATGATAGTGACCACTCCGGGGAGTTGCTCTGCAGTGCTCACATCAATTTTTTTGATAAGCGCATGAGCATGAGGACTGCGCAATGTGCGTCCATGCAACAGATCATTGAACTGCCCTTGAAGATCTTCCAGGTAAACGGCTTTTCCCGTTGCCTTCTCAAAGGCGTCGACCCGTATCTCGTTTTTACCGATGTAACTCATTTCTCCACTGTCATTCATGTTTCGAGTTCCTCCAGCATCATTGTGTATTTCCTCTTCAAATATACGCCTTAACTACTCCTATACACACATTAGCCTTGATACTTGTTGTTTTTTCAAACGTTTCACATAAATACAGCATAAACACATCTCGGTTTACAGACTTTGCTTACTTTTAGAGTGTGATTGTCACGGTTAAAAATAACCGGTTCCGTTAACTACTTTCTTCCCGTGGCTCGTTCGCCCGCCTGCTGCTGCACAGGCAAAACTTTTTCTCTCTGTCAGACCTCAAAATAATTTTTAATCGATTATTTTGAAGAGGAAAAAATTTTTAATCGATTATTTTAAATTCGCCACAAGGGCGTCCAAAATTAAACATAATCGATTTTGTTTAGGTCTACGCAAGTCAAATTTTCTTGTCAATATTTTTTTGTCATCAACTTCATAAAAAACGTGACAAACGGGTCTCAAAAAATACATGAATACACTCGAGTGAAAGCACTACCCCGAAAAGATCAAGCATAACCATGTATTATTTAATACATCCGCGGAATCAAATAAAAACATCCTATTCGGGTTGGTTTTATCCTGCAAAGCTCTTCTGAATTACACAGTAATATATGTCTTATATACATAGCTCCGATTCGCCATGTTTTCCAGGGGCATAACCGTATACAATATTTCCTTAAAATTACGTTTCCTACCATTTTTAGCTATATTGCCCCCGGTATAAAAAATCACTTCGCGAACTTTTTCTTATGATCCTGATAAGCTGCACCAAACTCGATGAAGGTTCCACAATCGTCTTGCAGCATTCGCTTTGAAGGCTTTTTTCTGCGGAGCTACTGCTTCTCCGAGTGCCCTGCGGGGACTGGTTGCTTCATGTATTTGCTTAGTCCCAAACTCTTGAAAAGCAGATTTCCCCCTTTTCCACTACCATAACCGGCTATGCGGAAGTGCATTTATTGCTTTGAGAAAGGAAAATAGGTAACTCATTTTCGTACGCTTTCCGTTTGTTTCTGACCGGTTGAGTCAATTCGTTTTGCCGTGAAAAATACGTGCCGATTCTTTATTTCACCAGATGAGTACTTCCATCATACGCTGCTGGATTTGAAAGGAAACGCGCCATGAGCAATGCCATCACATACGACAACCCCACGGTTTTTATTTCCTTCTCGGAAGACATGCAGGACGAGGCGGACATCTGCTGGGAGGTGGTCACCGAGCTGGCAAGAGACTATAAAGGTGAAGGAACACTCACTCCCTTTAAATGGAATTACGCCGATCATACGTGGACATCCGGCGAAACCTGCCAGAATCAAATACCGCGGGTTTCCGTGCCCCAAATCAAAGCAGTCATCTGCCTGTTCGGCGAACGCCTTGGCTCGCCGCTTCCGAATCCTCCGGTCTTTTGCGTTCCGGAAGAGATCGTCCTGCCGGATGCCATAGCGCATCCGTGGCCGGAACAGGAAATACCAGACAAAATACCGCTGACCGGAACCGTTTTTGAATTTCTGGACGCCTTGCAGCAAGAAGCCCCCACGGGTGAACATCTGGGCGACAGGCTGCTGGTCTGCGTCAAATGCGACTCCGCGCTTTTCAAGCAAAACGGGCTGGACGTCGAAGACCGCTTATATGGATTCGAGCAACACAAAAAGTCCCTGGAAGCTGAGAACAAGTTCAAGCGTAAAGCTCAAGACACCTACAACAGGCAGATAGACTGGCTGGATATTTTTTACGAAACGCAACTCCGCCAGCCAACCCGCTTTGCCCTCATTTTTGGCGAAGAGGACAAAGACAAAAGCCTGCAGCAACTGCGGGAGAGGCTGCGTGAAGACCTGGCACGGCTGCTTGGCGTCCAAAAACGCTCGCGCCGGGCGGATCCCAAAGGCTTGCTGGCCTATCAGCCCGAAGATTGGGACATCCTGTTCGGCAGAAAACGGGCCATCAAGACTCTCATGCAACAGCTCAACTCGCATGTGAAGGAAAACAACGGCACAGGGATCATTTTGCTCACAGGCCTGAGCGGGCAAGGCAAGTCATCCCTGTTGCGCGCAGGAATTATCGGACGCGCCCGGAACACCGTGGACTATAAAGGCTATGGCGACTTCCTGCCGGTGCTGGTGGATGCCAGCTTGCTGCAGCAGGAAGACCCCGTGCTGTTCCTCGCACAGGCCATTGAAGAACAGGCCCCCTTTCCCGCCTTGGGCCAGGAACCGCCCCTTTCCAGTCTAGCGCCGGAATCCCGGCCTGCCGAACTTATCCGGCGTATCCGGTCCGCGCCGATGAAGCCGAATCAAAAACTCCTGCTGGCCGTGGACCAGGCCGAGCAGCTGCTTTTTCTCGAACAGGACGAACACAGCCCCTCCCCTCGGGCGCTGCTGGATGTCCTGACCACCCTGGCCAGGGAGAATCTTGCCTGGTGCGTACTCACCATCCCCACCGAGCAGGAGCAGGCCCTGGCAACGCTGCTGCAGGTGGAAGAAGACCACCTTGCCCCATCGTTCGAGCTTTCGCCGCCGGACGGGGAAGATCTCGAAGAAATCATCCGGGAAACTTTTCGGCTGGCCAAAGTGACCATAAGGGAAAAACAGGTCAGGGAGATCAAGCAACAAGCCCTGGCCTGGCTCAATGACCAGGCCACGCCCGGCGCAGTGCTGCCGCTGCTTTCTTTGCTCTTGTCCGAACTGGTGGAGGCGGAACGCGAACGGCGTAAAAAGGAACGGTTTAAAACAGAGGAAGATGAATCCGTACCGGTGCCCACGTTGGCAACCGTTTTGAACAAGCTTGGCGAACGCGCCTGGGAAGCCTACCTGAAAATACAGCCGATCCAATGGGTTGCGCAGGAGACTTTCGAACGCCTCATGCGCCATCTGGTTTCCACTGTTTTTTCAAAAGAGCAGCCCCAGATAATACTGCTGGATTGCCCGCAGAAGCTCCCGGCGGTGGCCGAGGCCCCCCTGTTGATCCGTATCCTCCAGCAGCACCGCCTGCTTTTCAGCCCCAGGCCCGGCGAACTGCGCTTGTCGCACATGGCGATCGTCTCCCACTGGCAGCGTTGCAAGGACTGGTACGAGCAGGACAACAAACACCAGGAAACACTCTCCTTGGTGCTGGGGCTTGCACAGAAATGGAGCCAGCTCTCTCTGGAACATCAACACGAGATGGCACTGAGTGCGCGCTTTTTTATCGACGAGATGGAGACCATGTGGGTTTCCCGCCGTACGGACGGATATGCGCTCCCCCTGCCCTATCTGCGCGCATGCCTGCTAGCCTTTTTTGATCCGGCAAACAACCCGGAATGTGTGTTGACGGCTGAGAAAAAAAGTAGGCTTTTGGACTTTCTCTGGATCAACGACCCGGAATTGATAGCCCATACGCGCAACAAAATCGACAGCCTGAGCGCTGAAGAGCGCCGTTCCATAATTACCTATGTAGTTCCCGGCACAGAAAGCACGCCTCTGTTCGCCGCCTCGGGATACGGGGACTGCACTCTGGTACGCTGGCTGTTGGACAATGGAGCTGATCCGAACCGGGTAAAAAAAGACGGTCTACGCCCTCTGCATTACGCGGCTCATCTTGGAAATTTGAGCACTGCTCGGGAACTTGTTGCCGCTGGAGCAAAACTGGAACTGCCGTTGGATGATTGGTCGCCTCTGATGACCGCCAGCTTTAGCGGGCATACAGAATGTGCTGCTTTTTTCATAAAGCAAGGTGCTGCTGTCAATTATACGGATCCGGAGGGCTGTACAGCGCTGATGCTCACAGCACAATTCGGTCATGATAAAATTGCCCGCATGCTCATTGAAGAGGGGGCGGATGTTGATCAGGCAGATGAACTTGGGGCGACGGCTCTGATTATCGCTGCAGATTATGGACACGATACTATTGCTGGCATGCTCATAAAGCATGGGGCGGATGTTGACCATGCAACTTCTTTCAGCTGGCCGGCATTGATGTTTGCCGCTGAAAACGGACATGAAGCCATCATTCGTATGCTTTTGGATCACGGTGCGGACATTACTCAACCTGATATAAACGGCAGGACGGCACTAATGTTTGCGGCCAGTAACAAACATGAAGTGATTGTCCGTATTCTTTTGAATCATAATGCAAACATTTCACAATCTGATATAAACGGTAGAACAACGTTAATGTTTGCGGTCTCTAACGGACATGCATCCATTGTTCGAATTCTTTTGGACCATGGAGCGGACATTGCGCAAGCAGATACCGATGGTTTGACGGCGCTAATGCTTGCCGTTCTTAACGACCATGAAGATCTGGTTCGGATGCTTATTCAACATAATGCCGACATTAATCAGTTCCAAGAAGACGGATTGACGGCATTGATGATTGCCGCATTAAACGGTCATGAGGACCTTGCCCGGTTCCTCATTGAACAGGGGGTTAAAGTCGGCCAGTCGGATAAAGACGGATTGACCGCGTTGATGCTTGCAGCTGAACACGGCTATGAAGACGTTGCCAGGCTCTTTATTGAACAGGGTGCGGACATTGCACAAACAGATGTAAACGGTATGACTCCTTTGATGTTTGCTGCTGAAAACGGCCATAAAAATATAGCCATACTGCTTATTGAACAGGGAGCAGAAATTGAACAAACCACTCCATACGGTGAGACCGCATTGGTGTTCGCAGCTAGCAACGGCCATGAAGATGTTGGACGGATGCTTATCGAACAGGGAGCTGCAACTGAGAGAACAGATACGGATGGTTCGACGATGCTGATGCTCGCAGCCGAAAACGGTCACAAAAACATGGTTCAAATGTTCATTGATCAGGGCGCGAACATTGACCAATTGAAAAACGAAGATTGGACAGCATTACTGTTTGCCTCTCAAAACGGACATGGTGCTGTCGTGCGAATCCTTCTTGCACATAACGCCAACTTACATCACACACAAAAAGATGGCTGGTCCGCGCTAATGCTTGCCGCCCAAAAAGGGCATACAGACGTTGCCAAGAAACTTATTGAGCATGGTGCAGATCTCACTCAAAAGGATACTAACGGCTCGACGGCACTGATTCTTGCCGCCTCAAATGGACATGATGAAGTCGCACGGATGCTCATTGAGCAGGGGGCGGATGTTTCAAAGACGAATAAGGCCGGCTGGACAGTCCTGATGATTGCCGCTCAAAACGGACACGAAAACATTACCCGGATGCTCATAGAACACGGTGCGAATATAAATCTGACCACACCAGAAGGCGGGACAGCGCTGATGATCGCCGCCGTACAAGGTCATAAAGGCGTAGTGCGGCAACTCCTTGAGCATGGAGCTTATTGTAGCCAGGCAATGACGGACGGCTGGACGGCACTGATGGTTGCTACAAAAAAGGGGCATGAAAACGTTGTCAGGATACTTATTGAGCATGGCGAAGACGTTACACTGGTAACTTCAGACGGTGAAACCGCACTAATGATCGCTGCCTCATACGGACATGCGAACGTTGCCCGGCTCCTCATTGAACACGGTGCGGAGATTAACCAACCAATGCCCGACGGATGGACAGCTCTGATGATTGCCGCTCAAAACGGGCATGACATTGTTGCCAGAGTGCTCATTGAGCTGGGTGCTGCAATTGATCAGGTAGATTCAGACGGCTGGACAGCTCTTAACATTGCCAACTTATTCAGACATGAGAATGTTGTCCGACTCCTCATTGACCAAGGGGCGAATATCGCAAGAACTGATGCCCACGATTTGACACCGCTGATGCTCGCCGCCTCTAACGGACATGAAGACTTTGCACGTAAACTTATTGAAGACGGTGCGTATGTTGACCAAGTCACATCGGAAGGAAAAACACCTCTGATGTACGCTGCCGCAAATGGACATGAAAACGTTTGTTTGATGCTTATTGAACACGGTGCGAACATTTCCCAAACGGATACATACGGAACTACACCATTGATGTTCGCTGCCGAAAATGGACATGAAAACCTTACCCTGTTGCTAATTGAACAAGGTGCAAATATTGCTCAGGCAAACTCTAACGGTGAGACGGCGTTAATGTTCGCCGCCAGGTGTGGAGAGGAAAACGTCCTCAAACTCCTTATTGAACATGGAAGCCAATTGTCCCAGGAAGATGCCGAGGGTTGGACGGCGCTGACGTACTCCGCCTTTTCTGGAAATGAACGCGCTGTCCGTATACTCTTAGAGTTGGGGGCGGATATCGCCAAGACGAATAATTACGGCTCGACACCACTCATGCTCGCCGCAGAATGTGGGCATGAAAACGTTGTCCATGAGCTCATCGAACTGGGGGCTGCTGTTGCCGAGAAGAATAATGACGGCAAAACACCACTGATGATCGCCGCGGAAAAAGGCCATGAAAACGTTATCCTGATGCTCATTGAGCTGGGGGCTGATGTTGCGCAGACAGATTCGGGGTGGGACGGCTTTACTGTACGCGGCCGAAAACGGACATGAAAATGTCGTCTCGCTCCTTATTGATCATGGAATTCAATTATCCCAGGCTGACTCCGAAGGTTGGACGGCGCTGACGCTTGCAGCTGCACACGGGCATGAACAGGTTGCGCGCAAGGTCATTGAGCTGGGGGCAGATATTGAACAGCCAATGACTGAAGGCTGGACAGCCCTGATGATCGCCGCTTCTGAAGGACATGAAGACATTGTCCGGATGCTCCTGGAACAAGGGGCGAAAAGCTCACAAGCAAATGAAGACGGATGGACGGCCCTGATGCTCGCCGCCCAAAACGGGCATCAAGATATTGTCCAGACACTCATCGAACTGGGGGACGCTGTTGATCAGGTAATGTCCGACGGCTGGACGGCGCTGATGTTCGCCGCCTCTGAAGGACATGAAGACATTGCCCGGATGCTCATAGAACACGGTGCTGATGTTAACCGGACCACACCAGACGGCAAGACGCCATTGATGCTTGCTTCCTCCAACAAACATAAAAACGTCGTACGCTTGCTCATTGAAAACGGAGCTGCTATTTCCGGCTCACTCCCCAAAAAACGCGCACGCCCCAGAAACATACGGGGAAAAAAGCATATCAAGAAAAGTTGATCTATCCTGCAGGCGCATCCTGTATTGGATATAAAAAGTAGGCTCCCCCCTACGGATGGCTATTGCCAATCGCCCCTATCGTTTTTGAGACTCCGTAAGCATACATGGAGGAAGACTTATATACTCCGCAAGACTCCATCTGCTCAGTGCGATTTTTATCTATTTCAGCAAGGCCAATCCCGATGATTCCACGCAGCCTTCCTTTTCTTTCAGAGTGGCATAGTACGCCGGACTGTCGCGTTCGGATGTCAAATTGAAATGAGAGACAAGGGAAAAAATGGGAACTATGCAAAGCTTGTCAGCATGCTTCACACTTTGAGGAAGTGGCGGAGGGAGAGGGATTCGAACCCCCGGACGAGTTCCCCCGTCAGTGGTTTTCAAGACCACCGCCTTCAACCGCTCGGCCATCCCTCCGTGCGTTTTTCCTTTATACATAATTGCCGCAAAAAGGAAGAGCCTGTTTTCCGCTTTTTTTTGAAAAAAAATGGATTAATCAATCAGATACGGAAATTTCCTTTGAAAGCCGGGTAAAGCGCCGGACGAGCCGCAGCAACTGGACGGAGTCGAAGGGTTGCTGCAATACGGCCTGGCAGCCGACCTCGAAATAGCTGCGATCGCCGGGGTCGCCGTTTGGACTCAGCAGAGCCACTATGGGCGCCCGTTCGCGCCCGCTTTGCTGTTCGAAAGCCCGAATTTGCTGCACGGCTTCCAAGCCGTCCGTCATACGCATATCCACGCACACCAGATCATAAGCTCGCGTCTGATACTGCTCCACGGCCTGCCTGCCGCTGGAAACCCTATCCACAACACAGGGCAGGCGCTCAAAATACGTTTTCCCTGCCGCAAATTCCGCCGGGGCCGCTGCCGCCACCAGCATGCGACCAAGGGGCCAGGGCGCAACCACCGGATCCGAATCCTCCGGCGTACCTGCCCCTTCTGTCGGGAAACCGGGCAAAGTCACGGACAGTTCCCACAACTCCGGTGTCGCGGCCCGTACGAGCACCCTGCCCTGGTGCAAAGCAGCGATACGCGCGGCTACCGGCGTCTGAAAATCCGAATCTTTTCCAGTCCACCCGGTAAAAACCACTTCTACGGTGTCAGCATCATAGGCCAGCCTGCAGGTTACCCGACTGTCCGGAACGGCGAGGGAGCACAGCGCAGACGCGCTGTCGTAAAACAACGTATAAAGCAGCAGAGGATCCCCTGTCACGAACACGCGCGCGTCCGGCTGCGGTCCCTCGCAATCCAGCAAAATTCTCTCCTTGCCCGCTTCACCGGCAGCAGCCAGATCCTCGCGTACGCGATCCAGAAGAGCGAGCAGATCCACAGCCACCGGGCTGACGGCATAGGCGCCGGATTCCATTCGATAGAAGTCCAACGAATGATGCAGCGTACGCAGCAGGCCATACCCGGCCTGTTCCACCAGTCGCAGCTCCAGTTCCTGAGCGGAGGAAAAGACGCCTCGACGCAGAATACGCCGGGGCAATTCGATGACTGACTCCAGAAGCGCCCTGGTGTCCGCGGCATCCAGATAGTGCAGCTCGCTTCGCAGGGCTTCCAGGGCCTTCATTGCGGAAATGTCGGTAAAAAAACAGAACAGGGCCGGGCGTTCCTCCCACTGCATGCAGATGGTCGCGACCCGCACCCAGACTGCGGTGCCGTCCGGGTTTTGCAAACGGCAGGGAAAGCAGCGGTTGGCCTCCTCGCAGCGGGCTCCCTGGGTCAGTTCGTGCCAGGCGAACTCCTGGTCTTGCGGATAGAATATCTCACGGGCGTCCTGTTCGGCCAGCTGGGTTACGGACCGTCCGCTCAAACGCTCAAATAGCAAATTGGCGTAAACGAAAATGCCTTCCTGCAGCACGGCTATCCCCTGGAAGCCGTTTTCATGCAACGCGAACAAACGGGCCTGACAGGACTGCAGTTGCAGGATGCCGGACTGGTCTCGGATGGTGACCAGAAGCAACTCCCGCGCCGCTTCCCGCAGAGGTTGAAAACGCACCTGCGCGTGAAAACCGCAGCCGCACTCCGTTCGCCGGAACATGCAAGGCAGGGGCTGGTCCGGACCCTTGGCCAGATCCCACGGATCATCCGCCGCAAATTCCGGATCCTGCAGCAGCTCCTGGAACAGGCGCCCGGCCAGTCCGTCCGCGGCCGCGTGAAAAAGCCCCAGAGCCGCGGCATTGGCCCGGACAATACGGCCCGTACGCTCCAGCAGCAACAAGCCATCGGAAGAAGCGGCAAACAAGGTCTCGAATGCGGCGGCAGAGTGTTTGTTCCGCCGCCGCAGCAACAATAGCGCGATCAGCAGGAGCAACATCACAGCCAACACTGAAACAACTGCGTACGCTGGTATGGCAATGGCGGAGGTCATGCTTTTGGCCATTACCAGAGAAATGCGCCAAGAGAAAGACGTCCGTGTTTTTTTTACAGAAATATTCGCCGGAACTTGCCGGAAAAAAAACGGGGGCCTAAAAGCCCCCGCGAAAGTATCTTACGGAAACGACACCGTTTTCGACTCAGCTCTGATTCAGAAAAGAACCGGTCACGGAAGCGGGATTGGCCATGAGTTCCTCCGGCGTGCCCTGAGCCACGATGCGTCCGCCGCTGTCGCCGCCGCCGGGTCCCAGGTCGATAACATGGTCGGCCGCGAGGATCACGTCCACATTGTGTTCGATGACCAGTACGCTGGCGCCCTTTTCCACCAGGCCGTGCAGCACCTGAATCAGCTTGCCCACCTCGTGCATGTGCAGCCCGGTGGTGGGCTCGTCCAGCACGTACAGCGTACGGGGCAGGCTGCGCTTGCCAAGCTCGCGGGAAATCTTGATGCGCTGGGCCTCGCCGCCGGAAAGCGTGGTGGCGGGCTGTCCGAGGCGGATATATTCCAGCCCGACTTCTTCCAGCACACTCAGCCGCCGCTCCAGCACCGGATAGTTGCCGAAGAATTTCCGGGCCTGGCGTACGGTCATGTCCAGCACGTCCGCGATATTCATGCCGTTGTATTTTACATCCAGAGTCTCGCGGTTGTAGCGCATGCCCTTGCAGACGTCGCAGGTCACATAGACATCGGGCAGAAAATGCATCTCCACACGGATCTGCCCGTCGCCCTGGCAGGCTTCGCAGCGTCCGCCCCGTACGTTGAAACTGAAACGTCCGGGTTTGTAGCCGCGCTGGCGGGCATCCTGGGTCATGGAAAAAATGTTGCGGATCTCGTCAAAAACCTTGGTATAGGTGGCCGGGTTGGAACGCGGCGTCCGGCCGATGGGCGTCTGGTCGATGGAGATGATCTTTTCCACCAGCTCCAGCCCCTCGATGCCGCCGATGATGCCCGGATTGTCCACCTTGTTGCCCCTGGCCAGGGCCAGATGCTTGTAAAGCGAATCCACCACCAGCGAACTTTTGCCCGAACCGGACGGACCGGTGACGCAAGTCAGGCAGCCCAGAGGAAAATCGCAGCTCAGGTTCTGCAGATTATTGGTGCGTACGCCCTCCAATCGCAGCATGCCCGTGGGTTCGCGGCGTTTTTCCGGACGCTCGATGCGCAAATCCCCGCGCAGGTACTTGCCCGTAAGGGATTCCTTGTTCTGCATCAGGGCGTCCACGCTTCCGTTGTGGACGATTTCACCGCCGAGCATGCCGGATCCGGGCCCCAGTTCGAGCACGTGGTCGGCGCTGCGGATGGTGGCGTCGTCGTGTTCGACCACCAGCACGGTGTTGCCTCTGGCCTGCAAACTGCGCAGGGTGTCCAGCAACCGCTGGTTGTCGCGCGGATGCAGCCCGATGCTGGGTTCGTCCAGCACGTAGGTCACGCCCACCAGTCCGGAACCGAGCTGGCCGGCCAGCCGGATGCGCTGGGATTCGCCGCCCGAAAGCGTGCCCATATTCCGGGCCAGGCTGATGTAGTCCAGGCCCACGTTTTTCAGAAAGCCGAGCCGGTGGACCAGCTCCTTGAGCAGGGGCTCGGCAATGGCGGTCTTGTGCCCTTCGAACTCCAGGCCACGCATCCAGTCCAGGGCGCGGGAGATGGAAAGCGAACAGAGCTGAAAAATATTGTATTCGCCCACACGCACGGCCAGGGATTCGGGCCGCAACCGGGCGCCGTCGCAGGCCGGACAGGGGCGATTCTGCCGGAAACGCGAAAGCTCGTCCCGCCAGATATGGCCGTATTCCATGCCCTGCTCCAGCAGGTTGAGCACGCCCAGCCAGTGGGTTTCGGGATCTCCCGCGAACAGTTTTCCCAGGGCCTCGGGCGAATATTCGGCCAGGGGCGTGTTCAGGGTAAAGCCCCATTTTTCTCCCAGGCGGGCGAGGTCGATACGGTAGCGGTCCAGGACTTTGGCCCGTTTCCAGGGCAAAATCCCGCCCTGTTCCAGGCTAAGTCCCTTGTTGGGGGCGATCAGATCGGGCTCGAAATATTCCACGCTGCCGATACCCGAACAGGTCGGGCAGGCGCCCTGCGGACTGTTGAAGGAAAACAGCTGCGGACTCGGGGAAGGCAGACTGATTTTACAGGTGGGACAGACGGACTCTGTGCTCAGATACCGGTCGCCGCCCTGTTCGCCCATGGTATTGAGAATGATCCGTCCGTCACCGTATTGCAGCGCCAGCTCCACCGAATCGGCCAGTCGTTTGCGAATCTCGGGTTTCATGACCAGGCGGTCGACCACCAGTTCGAGCGTGTGTTTCTTGTTCTTTTCAAGCTCGGGTAGCGGCTCCAGAGGCAGAATCTCGCCATCGGCGCGGACGCGGGCAAAGCCCTGGCCCTTGAGTTTCTTGAGCCTGTCCTGCTGGGTGCCTTTCTGGTGTTCCACCAGCGGCGCCAGCAGAATAAACTTGGTGCCTTCGGGCAGGGCCAGCATCTCGTCGATGATCTCATCCGAGGTCTGGGCCTGAATGGGCTTGCCGCACTGCGGACAATAGGTTTGTCCGAGGCGCGCGTAAAATACGCGCAGAAAGTCGTAGATCTCGGTGACGGTGCCCACGGTGGAACGCGGGTTGCGCGAAGCGGTCTGCTGCTCGAGCGAAATGGCCGGAGACAGTCCTTCGATTTTGTCCACCAGGGGCTTGTCCATCTGGGGCAGAAACTGCCGCGCGTAGGCGGACAGGGACTCGACATAGCGCCGCTGCCCTTCCGCGTAGATCAGGTCAAAGGCCAGAGTGCTCTTGCCCGAACCGGACGGACCGCAGATGACCACGAGTTGCTCGCGCGGTATGTCCAGCGTCAGGTTTTTGAGATTGTGCTGGCGGGCGCCTTGTATATGGATAACCGACGTATTCATGATGCTCACGGTCTCTTTGGCTGCTGGGTTTATATTGCGAAAAATGCTTTGCAAAGAATAAGGAATAAGCCCGTCACGTCAAATGGCAAGGGGTAATATCGGGGATTCGCTTTCGGCGGGGTATTGCTCCACGGTTCGCACGCGGAGCATATAACGGCTGCGGCCCTGTTCCGAGCTGGCGGGCAGGCCGTCAATCAACGGCGCTGAGGTTCACTTCTAAGATTTGCAGCATCCGGCGCAACTCGGCAAGGTCCTGTTCGCTCAGGCCGCGGTAAAAATCCTCTTTTTCCTGCGCCAGGCGCGGACGCAAGGTATCCAGAGTGGTCCTGCCCTTGTCCGTAAGCCATACGGAGTGACTGCGGCGGTCGCTGGGACTCTGCCGGCGCTCCACCAGTCCTTTTTTGCCCAGCTGGTCGAGCATCCGCGTTACATTGGGATGGTCCCCGAGCACCGGATCGGCCAGCTCGCCCTGCATGCAGCCTTCCATGGCGGCCAGCTGCAGCAGCAGCCCCCATTGTTCGGGCGTAATATCCGATGCGTTGCTCTTCAAAAACTTGGCGACACGGAACCGCAGGAGCCGTCCCACCCGGTAAACCAACGCCGTTGCAGATTCAAATGTGTTGTTCGGCAGCGACATCTTGCTTACTCCGTTTATTTGCCCCGTCTAAGTTTGCCGGGACAAGTAACCAGACCCTATATTTTTGTCAACCGCGCTGAAAAGGGATTGAAAATTGAAATCGAGTTCGCGGAAAAAATCGCAGCGGTCAGCTATAGCCAGGAAAATCAAGATGCGTAGCAACATCTCCCTGTGTCGCGCGGGATTGTGCTCTCCGGTCGGCGTCAGCCTGCGCTCTGGCTCGTCATCTGCTCGTGAAAATTCTTGGCCCAGACCAGAGCCTCACTGTACGAATTGGCCACCTGCATCGGGTCCAGATGCAAATCTTCGATGATGCCATCCAGTTTGTCCCAGTCGCCGCGTTCAAAACTGCGCGCCAGCTCCAGCCAGGGCGTATATTCGTTGACCTGCTGGCACAAAGCGTCTTTGATCCGGTCTTCCAGGGGCAGATTTTCGGCAATCTCCAACATGGGCGTATCCAGCATGGCTTCCAGCAAAGAGAACAGGCCCAGCAGATACAAGGAATCGATCTTGACCTCGTCCACTCTGTGGTTGCGGGCCGTGCACTCGAGAAACTTGGCCCGGATGACGGAAAGATGCGGCAGCTCGGAGGTTTTTTCCTCCGGGCTGATGTCCGTGAGAATTACCAGCCACAGCCAGCTGCGGATCTGCTTCCAGCCGAGCAGCACGAGGGCCTGCTTAATGGAGTCCACCTTGCGCGAAAGTCCGAAGGCGGCCGAATTGATAAAAGAGAGCAGCCTGTAGCTGATGGAGACGTCCGACTGGATGACTTTGGCCAATTCGTCGAACTCCGGGTCCTGATTCTCCAGGACTTTGAACAGCATGAAGCGGGAAATATGGTTGGAGGAAAGCTTGCGTCCGGGCACGATGACCGGTTTTTCAAAGAAAAAGCCCTGAAACAGAGCAAAACCAAGGGATAAGGCCAGTTCAAACTGGTGCTGTTCTTCCACACGCTTGGCCGCCAGCAGAAACTTGTATTGCTTGGCCCTGTTGACCAGCCCCAGCAGATCTTGATTCTCTTTGCCAAGAAAATCCACAAACGCCATGTCGCAGAGCCTGTACAAATTCTCCGCCTTGGGATTTCCCGTGAAATTATTGACGACGATGAGATATTTTTCTTTTTTCAGCTTCAGCAAAGCCCGCAGCAACTCAATGTCCGTGCTGAAATCTTCGCTGACTTCCACGGCCGTGGTCTCCGAAGGCAAGGCCCAGGGAATCTCGCGAAAAATGGATTCCTTGGTAAAATGAATCAGTACCTTGCCCCCCTGCTTGGCCTGCTTCAAATTCATGATGGCGTTGGAGATCACCGTGAGCGTGGCGACATCGTTGTCCGAAAACGACGCGTAGGTATCGTCCGCACTCCCTCTGTAAAGCAATTCATAGCCCCAGACAGCCTTTTTAGCGTTGAAAATGGGCTGCCGGGCGAAAAAAGTGTCTATGTATATTTGCTGCTCATCCTTGGCCATGGCGGTGGGCTTCCTTTTCAATTGTTTAGCAGTCCGAAGAACAATCAATTAGCAAGAATAGCGTATTTTGCCAATCGAATTAGCACCCTGTCCAGGTTGCTAATATGGCGAAGAAAATCGACCAGAAATAACATAAGACATGGTAATTTTTTATCAGTCTCCTTCGAATCAGCGAATATTACTTCGATCCACGATTGCTTTTCATCTTATGCTTTTTTTTCTGATTAACGCAAAAAAAATCATACCATGTCGCCCGAAAAGTTGGCCGATCAAATATCCGCCAGTTACCTCAGGTCCATTTTTACGCGCATGACGATATCCTCCATAACAAAGCTAACCACTGGTTGCCATTACATAAAAAACAAATTACAGATGATCTTTACTCTGTTTCCCTGATTCCGGGGTCTGCAAAATTCATTTTTCGGCGCCCGGTATGCGCAGGGGGGGAAATTCAATTGAATTATCAAGAAAATAGATGTATTTTGTTTCAACTCAGGGACAGTCCGCAATCCAGCATACCCCCTTCCGTAAAGGCAGATATTGTTTTTTTTGTATGCAGCGGCTAACCGCGTCGGTTAACGAAGCACTCTGTGACGTATGGCATGAACCAGCAAGAACAGGCGAATAACGGAATGCAGGAAACGGCAAAGAACGAATTCGAGCAATTCAAGGCTGTTCAACGCAAATCCGGAGTCAAACTCGCTGAATACCTGCGACGCCAGGGAAAATTGAGCGAAGGCGAGCTCATGGAATACGTCAGCGGTCAGCTGAAAATCGACCGCTACACGCCGGAAAAATATCCCATGGACCCGGAACTCAAAGAGGAGTTGCCGGAAGAAGTCTTTCAGGAGCGCGCGCTTGTCCCGCTCAAACGCAAGGACAACATGCTCTGGGTCGCCACAGCCGACCCCATCAATCTTTCCATGCTCGACGCGGTGGAAAAAATCACCAAACTCGATCTCGAGCCGGTCTACTGTCCGCAGGAGGAGCTTAATGAACTGAGCTACTCCTTCTGGGGCACTCAGGCCGACATGGGCGAGATGATGGGCACCCTCGAGCAGCTCGATGTCGAAAGCGGCAAAGAGAGCGAAGAAGTCACCGATATCAGCATCGCCTCGTTGGAAGACGCCCCTGTGGTCAAGCTGGTCAACCAGATTCTGGTGCAGGCCGTCAACACCAACGCCAGCGACGTGCATATTTCGCCCAAACGCGACAGCGTCCAGCTCCGTTTCCGCGTGGACGGGCAGTTGCGGGAAATTCCAGGCCCGCCGAAGTCCGCGTTCATGCCTGTCATCTCGCGCCTCAAGCTGCTCTCCAACATGGACATCTCGGTGACGCGAATTCCCCAGGATGGCCGCTTCTCCTTTCATGTCAAAACACGGGAAGTCAACGTCCGCGCATCCACCCTGCCCACCATCTACGGCGAAAACATGGTTATGCGGCTTTTGATGAAAAAGGCCGGCATCCTGACCTTGCCGGACCTGGGTCTGGTGGAGGAAGAAGAAGCCAAAATCATCGAAAGTCTGAACAAATCCTACGGCATGATTCTGGCCACCGGCCCCACAGGCAGTGGTAAAACCACTTTGCTTTACGCCATGCTGCGCCAGATAGACCAGCCCAACATCAACATCATCACCTTGGAAGACCCGGTGGAAACCCGTATCGACAGCATTCGCCAGGTACAGCTGAACCGCAAGGCCGGAATGACCTTTGCCAGCGGTTTGCGGGCCATCCTGCGCCAGGACCCCGACGTGCTGATGGTCGGTGAGATCCGCGACGGCGAAACCGCCCATATTGCGGTGGAATCCGCCATGACCGGCCACCGGCTGCTCTCCACGGTGCACACCAACGACGCCGCCGGTGCGGTAACCCGCTTTATCGACATGGGCATCGAACCCTTTCTGGTGGCTTCCACTCTGCTGGTCGCGGTCGGCCAGCGTCTTGTCCGCCGCGTCTGCTCCAAATGCATGGAGGAATACCAGCCTTCCCAAAACCTGGTAGACGCCCTGCGCCTGCCGCCCGGCAAAAAAATCACCTTCGTACACGGCAAGGGCTGCGGCTCCTGCGGGAACACGGGATACCGCGGACGCGTGGGCATTTATGAAGTCCTTCCCATCACCGAACTGATTCAAAACCTGATTCTGAAAAGCACCCCTTCAAAAGAAATCGCCAGAGCCGCCATTCAGGCCGGACAATTCCGCGACATGCGGACCGACGCCATCAACAAGGTGGCCAAGGGACTCACCACCCTGGAAGAGGCCGCCCCCATCATCTTCATGTGATACTGCGCGCGTGCCTTTTATCCAAAAATAGAATATACTACCTCACCATCTTCTATTTTTGCTTATAAAGGATCTGGATATGCGCCCGGTATTGTGTTTTCTCTGCGCTCTTACGCTGTTTCCCCTGTGTACGTATGCCCAACCTTCCTTTCACCTGGCAGGAGACTGGAAAGGAGAAATCATTTCCGCTTACAACCTGCAAGAGGGCCTTTCGCAAGGCCAGAGCTGCTTATTTTCCATCAAGGAAGAACAGAACGGCGTATTTTACGGCCATAGAATCTGCCACAAGGAAAGCAGCCGGCAGTCCTGGGAATTTGCCGGTATTTTCAATCCGAATTCCAAAGCCGTCCAGATCACGGAGGCCAACGGCAATATTTTTTTAGGCACCGTGCTCACGCCCAATGAAATCGAACTGCACCAGTTGCAGACCAACAAAACTCCCGGTGCAGCGTATTATGTTCTGCATCGGGCTGACTGAATGCTTCGCTCTCACTTAATCCGATTGCTGCTTATTCGGGCAGGGAAAATCCCGGAGGCAAGCCGTCGTTTGCATCTTTGGGGGCTCTGCTCTCCGGAGACTCCGGCGTGGATTCCACCGCGCCCGGCTCGGCCGGAGACTTTTCCGCATCCGCCCGTTCCTTGCCCGGCATAATATCCAGCCCCCGCTTACGTCCTTCCAATTCGTACGAACCGTCCTTGAGGCGCAGTGCGCCCAAAGGCTCGACCTCAATGGCCCGGTGCGGACGTACCGGACACTTCCACTGGCAAAAACCGCATCCAGCGCAACGCTCGAAACGTACGTAAGGGACACGTACGGAATGGCCCGGTTCCCGGCGCAGCTCTATGGCGTCGTAGGGGCAGACTTCATCGCAGACCAGACATTCGCGCTGCCGTTCCCAGGCCAGACATTTGTTGCGCAGCACCACCGCTGTTCCCAGCTTACTCCATTTTTTCTCAGCAAGCGGAAGCAGCCGCAAGGCCCCTGTGGGGCAGACCTGGCCGCACGCGTTGCACATGGGTTCGCACGGCCCGCGCATGGGGGTCAGTCCCGGGCTGAAAAGTCCGGAGAAACCGGCCTCCAGCCAGACCGGCTGCAGCGTATTGGTCGGACAAGCGCGCATGCATTGGCCGCAACGCACGCAAAGGGTCAGAAAATCCGATTCCGGCAACGCGCCGGGCGGCCGTATCAAATATCTGTCCGCCACCAGTCCCTGGCTTTCGCCCGCATAGGGGTTGTGTAAATCCGTCAGGGCCAGCAAAGCCGTACCCGCTCCACCTGCAGCAGCCCAGAGAAAAGCCCGCCGCTCCGGTACCCCTTGCTCCGACAAGGCAACGGGTTGTTCCATCTTCCGGTTTCCTGAAAGCCCGAAATGGATGGCATCCGCCGGACACAGCGATACGCACAGCTCGCAGGCCAGGCATTGCGTATGATCCGTATGCTTCGGGTCCGCGCTGATGGCCCCCATGGGACAACGCGCCCGGCATAGGCCGCACTGCGTGCAGCTTTCCGATACGTGCCTCCGGATCAGAGGCTTACGGGAAAACAAGGCGAACAAGGCGCCCGCGGGACAAAGATAGCGGCACCAGAAACGGGGCGAAAACAGGGCCGTACCGAATAGTGCGGCAAAAAACAGGGCGACAAACAGCTGCGTGGCATAACGGTCGGGTACGAGCTGCAGAAAATACAGGGTCTTCAATCCGAAAGCATCGAACACCGGGCGGGCCGCATTCAATCCGCTGGCGGCGAGCAGTTCGCCGACAGGATAGAGCACCAAAGCATACAGCCGCGTGACCAAAGAAAGGGGCGAGGCGATAAAGACCAGAGAAATACCGCAGCAGGCAGCAGCCAGAATGCAAACAAGCAGCAGGTATTTGATCCGCAGATACCGGGATCTGCTGCCGTCGCTGAACATCCTGCCCAAGCGCCCCGAACCGATCATGCGATCCATGAGATCGATGCTTACGCCCAGCGGGCAGAGATAGCCGCAGAACAATCTGCCCGCCAGCAATCCGGCGACCAGCAACGCAACAGCCGGCCAAAGTTCAGGGAGCCACGTACGTGCGGCAATAGCTGATCCGACGGCAATGAGCGGATCCAGCAGCAGAAAAAACGAGGCCGGAAGCAGCCGCACCAGCAGACCGCCGAGCGGAAAGACCGCCTGCCAGAGCAGCGCCAGAAACAACGCCAAGCTAGCGCCCTGAACCAATCGCTGAAAGCGCATTACACAGTAAACGAGTCTACGCGCAGATTGTCAACGTCCATACGGCCGAGCCCCTGATCCGCGGCCAGACGAATATGCTTGACGTGCGCCGCGGTCAGCCGCCTCCCCCACCATTCGAACGCGTTCACCGTATAGGCATCCGCGGCGACCGGGTCGGCAGAGGCTATCACGGTGTTTTCCTGCAGCACCTTGCCGGGGCCGGAAGGTCCGTTGGTGCTGAGTACGCGGGTGGCGTCGATGACGGTCAGGTTCGCCACCAGAAAACTGTTGAGATCCACGATCGCCTGGCTCAGATCATAGCCCGAATGCATGATGCCGCGGTCGAGAACCAACCCCATCATTCCCTTGAGCGAAAGACTCACACCGGCCGATCCGTGGGACTTGGCCACTGGCGCGGCAATCAGCACATCGGCACGGAGCATTTCTTTCATCACCTGATTCTCCTGCATCTCCCGGCCCTTGGGAAAACGCACCTGCGCGTACAGTTCGGGATTAACCAGGCAGTGCGCCATGTCGTAGCCCAGCGTACTGCAGGCATCCGCGATACCCGTACGCGCTAAACACAAAGAACCCGTACGCAACGGATGGTCCAGCACGGCGACGTCCGCGGCCTTTGCCTCCAGGCACAGGGCCGCAAGCGTTTGAATCACCAGCGGATGCGTGGTGCTGGCCATTTCGGGCGGATTGGCGAAGCTCATGTTGGGTTTGATCACCACCCGGTTGCCGGGACGGACAAAGCGCTCAATGCCTCCCAATTTCGCCACCGCCGCCTTGGTGGCGCGTACGGTGTCTCCTCTGGCCACGGCGATGTCCGGCACCGCAGGCTCCAGGCTCTTGGCCAGCAGTTTGCCCGGCACGGCCAGACCACTTCCCATGGCGGCAAAAACGGCTGCGGCGCGGAGCTGGCACTTTAAAAAATCCCTGCGCTTCATATAAATTCCTTATAAAAACATATAGTTACTGTAAACAGTAAAACAATCTTTGTGTTTTACATAGTATTAACTTGAACCTGTTTTGCTTAAGAGTATACCAACCAGATCACGGGTTGGTAAGAGGCTGATTTCCCGTACGGCCAATGGACTGAGGGGACTTCTTCCTATGAAATGCCATCAGTGCGGCGTTCGCCCTGCACAAGCCGGTTGTCCGCCTCTTCCCTTACAAAAGTTTCATGGAGTTTGCTTAAGAAAGCAGGAAAGCTAATGTAGACTTTCTCTAGATAGACATGCTATGTATGCCACAAAAACGATGGAGCGTACCGGAATGGGTGAATTGGGATTCTTAGAGCTTCTTGGCCACGCGACACTTGTAGTAAAGGGAGTGTTGGGCCTGCTATTGGTCATGTCCTTGGTCAGCTGGTATATCATTTTCACTAAAATGTTCACTTTGTCACGCGCGCGAAAAAAGATTGCCCGCAATGTCGACGCGTTCCAGGATGCGGACGAACTGCGCATGGCCATCAAGCTCATGGGACAAGACACGGGCTCGCCTTCGTATCAGGTTGCCCTGGAAGGAGTGAATGAACTCAACCGGCTGGAAGAGCACGGCGGCAGTCTGAGCAGACGGCTGGAGACGGTGACGGACAACCTCCGGCGCGCCCTGCGCCAGGGTGTCAGCTCGCAGATCAGCCAACTCGGCTCGCAGCTCTCTTTTCTGGCCACCTGCGCCAATGCCGCGCCGTTTATCGGTCTGTTCGGCACGGTCTGGGGCATCATGCATTCCTTTCATTCCATCGGGCAAATGAAAACCGCGGCCCTGGCCATTGTCGCGCCTGGTATTTCCGAAGCCCTGGTTGCCACCGCCATCGGTCTGGCCGTGGCCATTCCCGCCACCGTGGCCTACAACTTTTATATGGGAAAAATCGGCCAGATCGAAGCCGATCTCGTTAATTTCGCTGGCGTGTTTCTGAACAGGGTTCAACGCGAACTGCCTTCCATGGAAGACGGAAGTACGAGCCGCCCGAAAAAGATGGGGTAACTTCTCTGAACGGATAACGGCTCCGCTCCAAAAAAGATTGCGGACCTCCAGAGAATGTATCTTTACAATTCGTATGTTGCTCCAAAAGAATAAAGGATTCCGCCATGAAACTGAATAGCAACGGCATGCTCGCCGAGATCAACGTCACCCCGTTTGTTGACGTCATGCTCGTCCTTCTGATCATTTTCATGGTCACCGCCCCCATGCTCGACCAAGGCCTGGAGGTGGATCTGCCACAGACCCGTACCGTGGAAGCGCTGCCCACGGAAAGCGACCATCTTGTTCTGACAGTGGGCAAAAACGGCGCATTGACTCTGGACGAGTACCCGGTGCCGTTTGAAGAACTGCAGGGGCACCTGAAACGCCTGGTCGCGGACAAGCACAAACAGCTTTTTCTGCGCGCCGACAAGGAAGTGCCCTACGGCATCGTGGTCCAGGTCATGGGTGAAATCAAGGCTGCGGGAATCGACCATATGGGTGTGGTTGCCGAACACGACGAAAGCCTTCTCAACCCCACAGCCAAAGACGCAAAGAAAAAATAACCAGCACCGCGTAGGATATTCGGGCCATTACTTCATGCGCTTTTTAAGCTTTTTTCTTTCAATCTTCCTCCATGCCGGTATTTTCGGCCTGGCCGTGTACTGGACATATTTCGGCGCACCCCCCATTAAGCTCGACGTGCCCGTCTATTATGTCGACCTGATAAATCTTCCCGGCGCACCGGGCGCTCCAGGCCCCGCTGATTCGGCCAAAAAAAATCCCGCGCCAAAGGCAGCGCCTGCGCCAGCCCCGGCCCCCGCGCCCAAACCGGCAGCACAGCCCAAAGCCGCTCCCGTCAAGGAACCGGTCAAGCCGGCTGCCAAAACTCCGCCTCCGAAGCCGGAGCCCAAAAAAGCGCCCGAGCCGGTCGTAGCCGACAAGGACAAAGCTATCAGTCCCAAAAAACAGGACAAGCCCAAAAAGCCCGAGCCCAAAAAGGAACCCAAGAAGGAACCGAAAAAAGAGCCCAAAAAAGAACCGGTGCAGGTGGCCAAGAAGGTAGACAAGCCGGAGAAAAAGAAGACAGCGGAGAAGCCTAAGCCGGAACAAAAAACAAAAGAAACCAAGCAAAGCACTACCGCTGCAAAGCAACAGCCGAAACGAAACCAGCCCCCGACCAGGGAGCAGATTCTGGCCCAGGCTCTGCAAGCTACCCAGATGGAAGTGGCCAAGCAGGACAAAATGGATCAGGACGCCGTGGCCAGGGCGCTCGCCGATCTGCGTAATACGCAGCAGGGAGGCACCGGGCTTGGCGGACAGGGATCCGGCACCGGCGGTGGCGGCGGAGGCGGACACGAAGGCGCCTATTTGCGTGCCATCACGCAGATCATCAAGGACCATTGGGCCTATCCGATGCTTAACGACAAGGCCGTACTCCAGGCCCAGGTGGAAATTTCCCTGGACAGCAACGGTCAAATACGCAACGTCTACCTGACCCGGAGTTCCGGTCGGGCCGACTTTGACGCTTCAACTTTGAAAGCAGTGGATGAAACCCGCCTGACGGAACAGCTGCCTGAACCGCCTTCCGACTTGCGGACCATCCGTATCAACTTTAATTCGCAGGAACTGGGATGATTGCAACCATGTGCAGAGTTTTGTTTTCCCTCTTCACGACTAGTTTGTTGCTGGTAGTGCTGGCAACCGTGTGCGCCGCGCAAACAGCGGCGGAAATCGACATTACCCTCGAACGCCAGGCTCCTCTGGGCATCGCCCTGAGCGACCCTGTGAATACGGGGAGCGCCACCTTCAGCATGACGGACAATCTGCAAAAAGAACTCATCCGCAACATCGGATTTTTGCCCTTTTTGAAGATTATTCCCGCAGAGGCCATTCTGGGAGGCAATAAGCCCGCCGGCTTCCTTGCGGATTCCGTGGATTTCAAACGCTACCAGATCGCCGGTTCCGATTACGTGCTGACCACAGGCTGGACAAGCGCCAACACCGTCGAACTACGCGTATTTCAGTCCTTTACCCGCGAATTGTTTCTCGGCAAGTCCTATGACGACGTCAGCGCGGATAAAATCACCCTGGTGGCCGACAGATTCTGCGAAGCACTGATGGAAAAACTCACCGGGCACGGGGAATTTTTCCGCTCCACCTTGGCCTTTGACCGCAGCACCGGCGGCAAAGAGAAAAACATTTTCGTCAGTCACGCCACCGGCCGCAATGTCCGCCAGGTCACGAACCTCAAAGGAATCTGCCTGTCGCCCGCCTGGTCGCAAGACATGGGCCGCATAGCCTTTACCTTTATCGACGGCCGCTACCACAACCTGGGCATTCTTGACACCGCCTCGGGCAAAGTCAGCACTCATCGCTTCAAAGGCTCGGTTATCGGGCCCGCGTTCACTCCCGGCGGAGATATCGCCCTGGGCATGTCCGACGGCGGCGGTGAATCCGACATTTTTCTGCTTGACCGCAACTATAAACTCATCCGGCCCCTCGTAACCAACTCGGGCATCGATATTTCCCCTTCCTACGATAAAAGCGGGTCCATCATGGCCTATGTCTCGGACCGTTTCGGCGGCCCGCAGATTTTTATCCTGGGACGCGGACAGGTGACCCACGAAGGCAACTACAACACCGACCCGTCGCTTAGCCCCGACGGAACCAAGCTGGCCTACGTACGCCGTACGTCTGAAGGATTCCGCATCTTCGTCCAGGATCTGGCCACCGGGGCAGAACAACAGGTGACCTTCGGTCCGGGCAACGACGAACAGCCGGCCTTCGCACCGGACAACTATTTCATAGCTTTCAGTTCTACCCGAGCCGGCGGGCATAAGCTGTTCCTGACCAACCGCCACGGCGCGGACGCCGTCCAGATCCCCACCGGAGGCGACGCCATGTCGCCTGCCTGGGGCATACGCTAAATGAAAAAACCTCGTGGGGGCTTCACGCTCCCACGAGGTCATCATAATCTTTCCGTACCTTCTCCCCTACCGTCTGAAAAACGCGGATAAAATCGCCAAGTCTCCTAGACTCTCAGCCCTGAAAGCACTCTGTCCAGACCGGCAAGATCTTTGAGAACTTTCGCTTCCCGCCAGACAAGCGGTTCCGCTTCCAGCATTTTTTGCGCCGCATTCCCCTGGCGCATGCCGATTTCCACCAGCAGCAGGCCGCCGGATTTGAGAACACGCGTCGCCTCGGGCAACAGTCGGGCGACATCTTCCAGCCCTGTAGCGGCATCTTTCGGATGCGCGCCCGCTCTGGGCATCAACGCGCTTTTCGGCTCGTAGTCCCGGACCTCGTGGCCGCATTCTTCATGAAATTCGTCCCACGAAACATAGGGCGGATTGGAGATCAGCAAGTCCAGAGAGTCCGCAGCACAAGGCAACGCGGCGAAATCCGCACGGACGCAACACAACCGCTTCTCCAGGTCATAGGTCCGGAAGTTGGACGCAGCCACGGCAAGCGCAGGAGCACTCAGATCCACGGCCAGTCCGCGGGCCAGGGGCCGTTCATGTGCAATGGCCGCCGCGATGGCGCCACTGCCCGTACCGCAATCAGCAAAACAGAAGGATTCTTCGGGGGCAAACCGGGCCAGAGTCTCCTCAACCAGGTGCTCGGTCTCCGGACGCGGGATCAGCACATCCGGGCTGACGCGCAGCAGCAGGCCGTAAAATTCCCTTTCACCCAGCAGGTACGCCACGGGCTCACCTTCGCCCCTGCGGGAAACGAGCCCGCAGATGCGTGAGATTTCTTCAGGAGCGAGCGGACGCGCACCGGCAGAGATCATTTTCAGACGGTCCATACGCAGCACCCGCCCGGCCAGCAGCTGGGCGGAAAGAGCCGGACTGTCCACAGCGCGCAAACGCAAATAGTCCGCAGCTTCGCGCAGAAATTCGCGTAGAGTCGCGGACTTTGGTGCAAAATCAGGATGTGGGGGGTGTTCTATTGAGATGGGAAGCTCCGGCGGCCAGGAAACATGCCGAAAAAAGTTCCTGAGACCCCCAAAAACTTTAGCAATGTTTCAAGGTTGATGGAATCGGTTTTTCAATCATATATCCGCTACAAAGCGACGTCCCTTGTAGAGACTTAAAAGCCCTGCCGCTTCCCTGTGGGGAGAGGCAGGGCTCCAGCTTTTTTTCAAAACGATCCCGAAAAAATTAGCCGCCGGCCTGGTGCTTGAGCGCTTCCGTCTGGTAGTGGGTGGCCAGTGCGTCGATGAGATCGTCGATCTCGCCTTCCAGAGCCTGCTCAAGCTTGTACAGGGTCAGGTTGATGCGGTGGTCGGTGATCCGGCCCTGGGGAAAATTGTACGTGCGGATGCGTCCGGAACGGTCTCCGGTGCCCACCTGAGCACGCCGGTCGTCGGCCTGTTCCTGGGCCTTGCGATCCTGTTCGGCCTGCAGCAGGCGCGAACGCAAGACCTTCATGGCCTTGACCTTGTTTTTGATCTGGGACTTCTCGTCCTGGCAGGTAACCACGATGCCGGTGGGAATGTGCGTCATACGGACCGCGGAGTCCGTGGTGTTGACGCTCTGTCCGCCGGGCCCGGACGACCGGTATACGTCCACGCGTATATCCTCGGGCTTGATATCGAGGTCCACTTCCTCGGCTTCAGCCAGGATAGCCACGGTGACGGCCGAGGTATGAATCCGCCCCTGTGATTCGGTGGCGGGAACGCGTTGTACGCGGTGGGTGCCGGATTCGAATTTAAGACGGCTGTACACCCGATTACCGGATATGAGCGCAATAACTTCCTTGTAGCCGCCGGTGCCGGTTTCGCTCGAACTCATCAGCTCGACCTTCCATCCGCGTTCTTCGGCGTAGCGCAGGTACATCCGGAACAGATCAGCCGCAAACAAGGCCGCTTCTTCACCACCGGTGCCCGCGCGGATTTCAAGAATGGTGTTCTTTTCATCCATGGGATCAGGCGGCAGCAGCAGGATTTTCATCTGCTGCTCGAGTTCCGGCAGTTTGGCCTTGATCTTGGTGATTTCTTCTTCAGCCATGGCGCAGATTTCTTCATCCTCGTCTTGCAGGAGTTCCTTGTTGTCTTCAAGATCCTGCGAAAGCTGCCGGTGTTCCCGAAAGGTCGCAACAATATCCTTCAGGTCGGCATGCGCCTTGGCCAGTTTTTTATAGCGCTCCTGATCATTGTAGATCTCAGGCTTGCTTAAATCGGTCTCCAGGTCCAGGTACTGGCGCTCCAGAGCTTCTAGTTTGGCGTACATTTAATGCGTCTCGGCAGTAACGGTGTTGGGCAGATCGGCGGTGACTTCGCTGGCGCAAACTTCAGGCGCCAGAGCGCGCTTCAGCGCGGCTACGGCCACCTCGATCTGACTGGCGTCGGGTTCGTGCGTTGTCAGCAGCTGCAGCCCGAGGCCCGGATAATTGACAAGTTTGCACAGCGTATTCTCGCAATGTTGTCCGGCAAAGCGGATAAGCTCATACGCCAGACAGCTGATGGGAATCATCAGCAGGAGCTTTACGCCAACGATAAACGCATGCTTGAAAATCATGCTTCCAGGCGAATAAATCGCCAGAATCAGCGGCACGAGTATGGCGTGCAGCAGAATGGAAATGCAAAGCACGAACAGCAGGAAAGTCGTCCCGCATCGAGGGTGCAACCGACTTTGCGCAACAGGGCTGTTGGGATCGGAAGCATCCGTGGAATCCAGAGAGCCGCCTTTCTCATAAGCCCAGACCACTTTGTGCTCGGCGCCATGATACTGGAACACCCGGCGGATATCGGGCACCAGAGAAATGCCCCCGATATAAGCCAGGAAAATCGCCAGTTTGAAAAAGCCGTCCCAGATGTGGAAGGTCAGACCGTCCACATCGCCACCCAGACCCAGCTCGTTCATGCCCAGGGAAAACAGGTGAGGCACCACCACGAAAAGCAGCAGCGCCAGACCAATGGACACGACCAGAGTCAGAGCCAGATGCCAGGGCTTGAGTTCGTCTTTTTTCTGCCCCTCTTCGGGTTCCTCGTCGCTTTCCAAGGCCTTTTCCGCAGAAAAGTTCAACGCCTTGATGCCGTTGACAAGCGTCTCCAGCAGTACGGGGAATCCCCGAAACCAGGGTTTTTTGAGAAAAGCGAGTGAAGAAAGCGTGAACCAGGGCCAGCAATCTACGGCAATGTCACCGTTGGGTTTTCTGACTGCAATGGCCAGCTTGTCCATATTCCGCATCATGACCCCTTCCATGACAGCCTGGCCGCCAATGGTGGGATTGGCCCGCAAAAGCGGGACAATGCTGCGTATGAAACTCAAGCCCTGTTTTTTAGTCTGCTTCAACACTCTGCCTCCTTGCTAGAGCTTAACGCCCGGCGGCGCCATACCGACAGGCTTTTCGTGCGTTATTGCTTTTTGCATGTTCTGTTCCATTGGTACCGCAACGGGCTTCCGAACGGAACAGAAAAAGGAGACATCTAGCTGTCTTTTTTCTCGAACTTGGCGTATTTTTTGCGGAAACGGTCGATACGTCCGGCAGTGTCGACAAAACGCTGCTTACCCGTAAAAAACGGATGGCACTGGGAACAAATTTCCACTTCCACGTTTTCGCCTTTGGTGGAGGTCAGTTCAGCCTCGTGTCCGCAAGCGCATTTCATTTTGGCCTTGAAAATTTTGGGATGGATATCGCTTTTCATAATAATCTCCTTCGTTGTTCTCGGAACATACAAATATACGTCGTTAATTGACGCATGGCAAGTGTTTTATCCCTTCTTTTTTTCTCCGCACTCCTCGGATAATTCCTTGGGTTTGAGCAGCGGCGCCCAGTTGACGATTTTAGAAACCAGAACCGCCGTGTAACAGAATCCGAGCAATGCGCCCACAATGGCCACGGATCGTGCGCAGAGTCCGGTGGCTATCACCCCAGGGGGGCCCATGGGGGAAAGCAGGTGAAAACTGTAAGCCGCGGCATCCGCCCAGCTAAGTCGCCCGTCGCCCGGCGGCTGCACCCAAAAAGAACCGGGAGTAACCAGCTCAATCAACAGAAACACATCCGTCAAAATAAAACCCATCAGAACATAGGAAGTCAATGCCGCCAGTATCACGCCCCCGTGGCTGCCGCGCCGGCAGAACACGTACACCAGCAGCATGCCGGCAATGTAGAGATTGGCTACTATCAGAACGATCAGATACTGGCTTTCCATGAACACGGAAGCTCCGCCCTCGGACAAAAAAGCCGACAGGACACAGCGCCAGATCAGTAAAATGCCCCCGAACAGCAAGCCCCAACGGCCCGGCCGCGTCAGCCAGAGCGCATAAAACAAGCCTGAGGCGTAGAATATATTCAAGCAGACATGGCCGGATCTGGAGGTAAACAGCGGAATCACCAGAAAAGCCGCCAGCAGCCCGAAAAACACGACCCCGAATTTCCACACGTCCCGATCAGGATGCATTCTTTTTCCTTGTGCGGTCAAAAAAACCGCTCAGTTCCGCGACAGTTTCTATGGATGCGTCTGCAAAATTTTCGCGCCGCAGCACATCCCGTACGGCGTTTCGTTCCTGTTCCAAAAGCCCTGCTTCTTCCTGGGAAACGTGCAACACCGCCCGGCCGTCACTGATGATCCGTAAACGAAAACGCCGCAAGCCCAGGTCGAAGAGCGTATCCTCCACCCTGCCGAGGCGCTGCAGCGTTAGAGCATCCGCCTGCAGGCCGTAATTGAAGCGCGTCAACAAACACGGACGCGAGGGCTGGTCCGGCCAGTCCAGGCCCATCCGGCCGCCGGCCAGGCGGATCTCGGCTTTGGTGATGCCGCAGGCGGCCAGCGGACTCCGAACGCCCAATTCACGCAACGCACGGGTGCCCGGACGGTATTCGCCCGCGTCTGAGCCCGTGCCGCCGTCAAAAACCTGCGGCCGACCCAATTGCTTCGCCAGTGCGACGATCTGTTCAAATCCCAGGTGTTTGCAATGGTAGCAGCGGTCGGCGGATGTGGTACGCACCTGCGGAAGGGTCAAAAGATCCAGAGGAATGGTCCGAAACTCGGGAGCGTTGCGCTTGAGCCAGTCCAAGGCCCAGGAACGCTCCGCCGGCGTCATATGCGGCCCGTCCAGAAAGACGGCCGTGTAATCCAGATGGTGTGCCCAGGCAAAAAAGGACAGAAAACGGCTGTCCACCCCGCCGGACACGGCCACCACACCTGGGGCCGCGTCCGCGAGTACCTGGGCCAGCCTTGTCAGCTTGGCCTCCATTGTACGTATTTCCTGCTATACTGACGGGATCTCTTCCTGCGGAGATGTCAGCAGGAATTCCCCTTTTTCAATCCAGGACTTGAGTTCATTGGCGATTTCCAGCGAAACCGCGTAACTCGTCAGCGGGAACGCCGGCACCTTCCGGCCCTGGAATTCGATTTCGCCTTCTCTGAGTTCCGCGTAATTGGCATGCCCCAATATTCGCGGCAACCCTTGGGGAGCATCATGTCCGTAATCTTTGATGGGCATCAGAATATCCGAATCATCAACTCCGGTGAACCAGGCCATTTCCTCGTTCAAAATTGGAATGGGGATGCCCACGCCCATAAAAATGGAACAGCCGTATCCGACAATGCTCGCGCCGCGGATATATTTGGCGTTCATGCCCTTGAGATCGCCTTTAAGCATCAGCGTCGCCGCCGGAGTCAGCGGTATGCCCCGCTCCGTACGTTTGGGGTTGGAGACGTGCTGCGTGCCCGCGCCGAGCACGTACCCGACACCGCCGCCCAGAAAAATGCGCGTCCCCAGGCCGATGGTTTTCAGGAACGGATCGTTGAACAGCGGCGACAGTTTGCCCGAAGTGGCAAAATTAATATTGCGTGCGCTGGGTTTGAGCGGCCCCATATAGGTATAAATAATCCTGCTGGTCAGGTTCACCGCGCAATTGTAGTTCTGGTAGCAGTTACGCGGGTTCACCAGCATGGCATAAGGTAAATTCGCCAGAGTGATATTTTTTTCAAGCTTGGTACGCGGGTAGCAATCCGTACCGTAGGCTTTGGCTTCCAAACGTACGGGCTTGCCGCGGACCAGATCTTCAATGACATGGCCGCCGCCGTATTTGAACTGTCCCGGATAGACCTTGTTCATGGGGTCGTCCTTGGCCGGTTCGGTGGCACCAAGGTAAGCGTCCACCGCCGCCACGCCGGCATGTGCCGGAACGCCGTTGAGTTTCACGCCCGAAGTCTTGATAACCGGCGGTTCCTGACCGATGTTGAAAAACATACCGGACGAACACATGGGAGAAAAAGTGCCCGTGGTGACAACATCCACCTCTCTGGCTGCCTTTTCCTTGCCCATTTCGCGTACGGCTTTGGTCATTTCCTCCGCATTGAGGACAACTGCCTTTCCGGACTTGATGCGCTTGTTAATTTCGTCAATGGTTTTATTCACGCTGTATGTCGACACGACGTTTCCCCTTGTTTCATTTCATTACCGTTGCCTGTTGTGGATAGCGCATTTGGAAGCCAGAGACAACAAGTCTCCGGGGTATAAAACAGGCCGGTGCAATGCTGCGGCAGGGTACACAAATTTTACCAATCAAAAAAATTAGCCCTGCCCGAAAAGTCTCCGGACAGGGACCAGGCTTACAAAAGTTATACGAGAACAACTGCTCGCAGTTCTTTTGACGTGCAGAAACCCTGCAATCAGTCCAGAGATGGCTTGTCCATTTTCAGACACGGAAGACAAGTTCCATTGGGTAGCGTATGTGTTGCCTTGCGTACGAGCAGGTAACCGTGCCGCCTATAAAAGCCTTCCGCATTCAGGGTGGCAAAAATACTGAGCCTGTTAACTCCGGCTATGCCGGCCAGGCGCTCAAGCGTGGTCAGAATCCGCGTTCCAATGCCCTTTCCGGCTTGGTCCGGGGCAACATACACGGCTTTAATCATGGAGTCCGGGCAATCCAGCATGCCGAACCCCAGCAGAGACTCTGGCCCCGCAACGACAATAAAGACCAGATGTTTCAGCGCGTTATCATACGCTTCCGTAGTAATGACGTCCAGCCACCCACGTATCAGATCAGTACCATAGGCTTTGGCGCAAAGACGCCCGATCGAGGCTTTATGCAGCACAGCCAGCTCTTCTTTGTCTTCCTTTCGCGCCTTGCGTATCACCAGCATCGTAAGCTCCTCTATTTTGAAGAAAAAACAACGCCAAATCCGCCTTGTTTTTTCCATTGTAAAACAACAAGAATGGTTTCGACACCACCTGAAACCAGTGTTCCCCGTGGCTCACCGTTGGCGCGACACAGGCGCCATACCCGGCTAAAAACGCAGCCGGATGTTTTCTGCATATACTCCTGAAAAACAATACTCCACCATTTCAATGCGTTATCATGAAAAAAAAAGTAACCGAGACAACTGATTCAAAAAAAACTGTTTTTTTCATGCAACACCCCTCCCGGCCCCTGTTTTTTCTTTGATAATAAAAATATTCCTAATGATATCTTCAACTGATGCATTTACAACCAGAGGATAACTTGGGTATGTTTTCACCTCCCACAAGGGATAAGGAGAATACACATGGCCGACCCGACAGCCACAAAATACGCCCCTGCAGAGCGAGCTGATAAACATACGGTAGAATCAAGTTTCAAGCTCATTTCCGAACATGTTTGTTCGGATCTTCTCAGCCTGTTTCCGCTGCCGCTTCTGATTCTCAATACGCAGCGCCAGATAGTCCTATGCAACAAGGCGTTTGAAGAGCTGCTGGGATCCCACAAACTTGAAGATTTTCTGGGAGCGCGGCCCGGAGAAGTGCTCAAATGTGTCTACGCCGATAATGAATACAATGGATGCGGCACCTGCGAACACTGCCGCAAATGCAACATGCTCAAGGCCATTCTGGAGTCCATGAATACCAAGGAAACGGCCCACTATGACTGCCAGCTTCTCCAATCAGTGGACGGCGCCATCAAAGCCAAGGACCTTCGGGTCTTTGTTTCCCCCTTTCCTTTGGACAATGCCTCCTATTACCTTCTCACTGCCCACGACATCGGCGATGAAAAGAGAAGGCGCATTCTTGAAAAAATCTTCTTTCACGATCTGCTGAATACGGCCGGCGGCGCCAGGGGACTGGTGGACCTGGCCTATGAGGAAGGCCCGCAGGAAATCAGGGACCTGCTGGGCACCATTCGTGTTGCCCTGTTCGGCCTTGTGGATGAAATCATGAAGCAGAAACAGCTGGTGGACGTTGAAAACGGAGATTACCAGTCCACCCCCATCACCCTGCAGGGCCTCGAACTGCTCATGAACGTTGCGGATGAATACCGTAAGAACCCTAATTTTCAAGGTAAAATAATAGACGTCGATCTTGATAGCGAAAACCTGGCCATCCTGGCGGACTATACGCTGCTAAAACGCGTTCTGGGCAATATGACCAAAAACGCGCTGGAGGCTACCCCCAATGGACAAACCGTTCGCATCGGACTGAAACCGCATGGGGATATGGCCCGATTCTGGGTCCATAACAAGCGCGCCATGCCCGTTGAAGTTCAGCTGCAGGTATTCAAACGTTCGTTTTCCACCAAAGGCAAAGGACGCGGGCTGGGCACATACTCAATCAAACTGCTCACGGAAAACTACCTGGGTGGTACGGTGGATTTTCAATCCAGCGAAGAGGAAGGAACCACGTTCTGGGTGGATTTGCCCCAAAAGAAATAATACTCCGACTAGAATATCCCCTCTTCACATCAAATCCGCGAATGGAACAGCATCTCGTCCAGCCTTACTGCGTGGCTAGGGGCAGCGACCGCACAAGAAAATCCAGAATTTCCTGATTCATCTGCGCGTGAAACCCCTTGCGATCAAAACCTTCAGGATCATCGGCTACGGCCCTCAGGCTTTTTTTCGCCTCCCCAGGAAAAGGAGAGAGAAACGAAAAGTGTCCTGCATTGTTTACAACAACGTATTCGGCGCGTTCGCCCATTATTTGATGGATGGACTCCGCATGATACGGGTATAGCGCAGGACCATGTCCTTTTCAGCTCGACAGATGCGGACAGGAACAGCAACTGCGGCCAGTGACTTCCCGCCTCTGAAAAGGACCCCCACGGGGGCCAGAAGAACAGCGGCCTTGATCCGGGGATCACGGGTGTCGGGAATAAGCTGTTCGCCCTCGGGAGTGGCGTCGGAAAACAGCGATACGATGGCTGAAAACACCCCCCCTCCTCCACAAAAATCAGGGTCGTCATCATGCTCCCGGCAATGTGCTGCAATGGCTGCGATATCAGGAACTCCGCCCGCCAGGGCAAGAGCCGTGTACCCCCCCGGCCGAATGGCCGATAACGGCGATGGCCTTGGAGTCGATATGGGAAGCAAATTCGGGATCCTTGAGCATAGCGTCCAGAGTGGCTGAAATGTGCCTGGGACGGTTGATCCAGTTGGCAGGAGTTCTTGCATCCGCATTGTCTTCATAGTTGTTGCGGGGATGCAGAATGGAGACCACGATGAATCCGTGTTGCGCCAGAAACAAGGCCGTATCATGATGACCGAAGTACGACCCTCCGGATCCGTGGGACAGCATCACCAATTCGTACGTTCCTTCCAGAACAGCCGCATCCCTGGCCACGAGCAGCGAATAGGATCCCGCAGTGAGCGGATGCGGGGCATCCTGGGTGGGATACCACACCAACGCCTTGATTTCGTCGTTTGTCGGGGGGGTAGGAAATGCTCCGTTGCTGTAAGCCCACGTTGACGCCAACCGGCATGGCAGGAGCCTCTGGGAAAAAAAGCAGCAACATCGCACCAAGGAATAAAAGCATCACATTGATCCTGGACATGAAAGCCTCCGATCGCTGCTTTAGAGGGAAACTAAGAGGGGGGTGTCTGTGCTAAGGCATTTCGTATGCAGGGTGATGGCAACCTCTGAGCGGGTTTCCGGAATCAGGGTTGCCATCATCCCATGAGATATGGATGCGGAACCAATGGAATTTCTTCAATCCCGATTGGCGCTTAAAGCTGCAATAACTGCCCGGCCAGGTTTCAGGCCGTGGCCTGTACGGCCTCTTCGACCGCGGGTTGCGGAGCGGAAGCGCCTTCCAGCTCGCCAAGAGCTTCCAGTTCTTCTGTGGAAAAGACCTTATCGATATCCAGGATAAGAATAAACTTGCCGTTGTGTTTGCCGATCCCCCGGATAAAATCCGTTCGGATACTGGTCCCCATCTTGGGCGGCTGATCTATTTTTTCGCTTTCCATTTCCAGCACTTCCTTGACGGAATCCGCCATGGCTCCAAGCACGGCAATGTCTTCATCCCCGCGCTTTATTTCCATAATGACTATTCGGGTGTTCAGGGTGGTCTCCCCTTTGTCCATGCCGAATTTCAAGCGCAGATCAATGACGGGAACGGCATTGCCGCGCACGTTGACCACCCCGAGCATGAACTTTGGCGTCTGAGGAATGCGGGTAATCTCGGTCATATCGAGTATTTCTCGGACCGAATAAATATCCAAAGCGAAATACTCTTCATCCAGTGTCAACGTAAGAAATCGTTCCGTACCGGAATGCTTTGCTTCACTCATACGTCCTCCTCAGCGGAAAACCGTTAGTGCGCTCTGGTGGACTCTGCTGCGAGCCCGATGCGGCCCCCCCTGTCCCCGGAGCTATTTTAGCCTGGTCTGGCGAAACCTTCTCGTTCCCTGGTGCGGCAAGAATAACGCACTCCAATAACAGGCGGACTTGCCGTGCCGGATAGAATCAATATCACCTCATGCGTATCATACGTGATTCCACGGCAATTAGCAAATCAAAGACCATAATATCCGGTTACAATGGCGTGCAGCAGCTCAGGCGGGGCAGGCTCCGGACGCGTCCAGAAAGCGCTCCGCAAAATGGCAGGCCACCTGGTGCGCCGGTTGCCCCGGAGCTTCCATGGAACGCAGCAGGGGCTCTTCCTGTTCGCAACGCTCCTGAGCGAACGGACAACGGGTATGAAAACGGCAGCCCGACGGCGGGCGGCGCGGAGAAGGCACCTCGCCATCCAAAGTGCGCTTGCAGTGCTCTTTGTGCGGGGAGGGAACGGGAATGGCTGCGATCAAGGCCTGCGTATACGGATGCAGCGGACTCCGGTACAGATCTTGAGCAGAAGCCGTCTCCACCAGTTTGCCCAGATACATCACTCCGATGTTGTCGGAGACGTGTTTGACGATGGCCAGGTCGTGGGCGATGAAGACATAGGCCAGTCCGAACTCACGCTGCAGTTCCAGCAGCAGGTTCAGAATCTGTGATTGAATGGAAACATCCAGTGCGGAAACAGGCTCATCGCAAAAAACAAGCTTGGGCTGCAGGGCAATGGCGCGCCCAATGCCGATGCGCTGGCGCTGCCCGCCGGAAAATTCATGGGGGAACTTGTCAGCGGCGCTTTGCGGCAGGCCCACAACGTCCAGCAACTCCCGAACCCGTTTGCGCCGTTCGCGCAGGCTGCCCACTTTGTGGATAACGTAGGGTTCTTCCAGGATCTGCCCCACGGTCCAGCGGGAATTCATGGACTCGCATGGATCCTGAAAAATGATCTGCATATCCCGACGCAGCGCGCGCATGTTGTTTTTGTCCAGTTCGCGCAGCTTCCAGCCGTCAAAAAGAATTTCCCCGCCGGTGGGTTCGTCCAGACGCAAAATGGCTTTGCTCAGGGTGGATTTGCCGCAGCCGGATTCGCCCACCAAACCGAAAGTCTCTCCCGGTTCCACGTCAAAGGATACGCCGTCCACGGCGTACACCGTGGCCACCTGGCGGAAAAATAGTCCTCCATGGATGGGATAATGCTTTTTCAGGTCGCGTACGCGCAATAAGGGTTTGCTCATCCGATGCCGCCTCCTCCGGAAACCGGGCCGTCGTTAGCGAGCGTACACGCGCTGCAATGCCCCGGCGCCACTTCCTGCAAATCCGTGGAATTCAGGCCGCAGGCAGCGGAATGATTGGGGCAGCGGGATTGGAATCGGCAGCCGGTAGGCAAGGTGCCGACCTCTGGAACCATGCCCGCCATGGTGGGCAAAAGCGTCTTGGGTTCGCTGTCCAGACGCGGAATGCACGAAAGCAGTCCCTTGGTATAGGGATGGCGCGGATGGGCGAAGATATCCTCCACGTCCGCCTCTTCCATGACTTTTCCCGAATACATAACCACAACGCGATCGCAGATTTCCGCCACCACGCCGAGGTCGTGCGTGATAAAAATAATGGCCATGCCCATTTCTTCCTGCAGCTGCTGCATCAGCTCCAGAATCTGCGCCTGCACGGTGACATCCAGGGCAGTGGTCGGTTCGTCCGCGATCAGAATTTCCGGACGGCAGGCCAGGGCCATGGCGATCATCACCCGCTGACGGATTCCGCCGGAAAGCTGGTGCGGATATTCCTGCAGCCGGCGCTTCGGGGACGGAATGCCGACTTTGGCCAGCATCTCCTGGCTGGCTTCGGCAACCTCCCTGCGCCCCATTTCGGGAAAATGCAAATGGTAGGACTCTGCCAATTGATGACCGATTTTCTGCACGGGATTCAGGGCCGTCATGGGCTCCTGAAAAATCATGGCGATGCGGTTGCCCCGGATGCGCCGCATCTGCGAAGGCTTGAGTTTGAGAAGGTCTTCGCCTTCGAGCAGGACCTCACCGCCGTAAATCTGCCCGGCGGGCTTGGGCAGCAGCCGCAGCACCGCCAGGCAGGTTACACTTTTTCCACAGCCGGATTCGCCTACAATTCCCAAGGTCTGCCCCTTGCCCACGCTGAAACTGACGCCATCCACCACTCGCAGGGAGCAGGATGGCGTATCGAATCCGGCTACGAGGTTTCTGACCTCTAAAAGCGGGGCTTGGGGCGCATCACTCATTTCTTGCGAAACTCTTTGTCGATGATGGTCTGCGGAGGAAAGCTCTTGCCATCTTTAATGGCTGCCTTGGTCTCCTTTTCGGCATCCTTGTCAAACCAGAACAATCCGCCCGTATTCCCCAGCAGCCCGAAAGCCTCTTCGGATACCTTGGTGGCCGGCACTTTGGGCAAACGCCAGTAGCGCCAATAGGCAGTCCGGAAATACGGCACCATGAAGGTGGGAATGTAAGCGGCCTCATCGTAGATTCTTTTCTGAATCTGGCAAGCCAAATGGCATTTCTCATGCTCGTCGAATTCCTTGCGGTAGCTGTCGATGAGCTTGTCCATTTCCGGGTCGTCCGTATTGGAGAAATTGTTGGTCTGCGGCTTGTGCGCATTGTCCGAATGATACTGGCTGTAATACTGCGGCCTGTAGCCTGCGCCCCAGCCGGACCAGGCGATCTGGTGCTTCTTTTCCAGCATCTTCTTGAATGCCGCATTGGGATCCAGCAACTCCAGGTTCAGTTCGATGCCGGCTTTTTTGGCCTCATCCTTGAGCACCAGCAACCGCTCCGTATGGTGCGGCTGGCCGTAGGTCACCGTGGCTTCCAGCCGTTTGCCGTCTTTGACGCGGATGCCGTCCGGCCCCCGTTTGTCCCAACCGGCTTTGTTCAGGTATTCGTCGGCTTTCTGCAGATTAAACTCACGGGCCTTGATTTCGCGGTTGGTGTATTCGCCGTAGCCTTCATTGTTGGTGTTGGCCCGTTCGTAGTCGCCCCGAAGGACGTTTTTGATGACTTTGTCTATGTTCATGGCATAGGAAAAGCCTTTGCGGACGTTGATATCCTTGAACAAGAGGTCGTCCTGGTTCAGCCACATGCCCATATCAACCTGGGGGGCGTCGTTGAAAAACCAGAGTTTCACGATATAGCCCTTGTCGTAATACGCGCCGGTGGCTTTCTGATGCCAGAACATGGGCTGGGTAATGGGGAAGGAATCGAATTCGCCTTTCAGAAAATGTTCGTAGGCAATATCCATGTCTCTGATGACGCTGAAGCGTATCTTATCGACATTGAAACGATTTTTGTTGTAGCGCTTATCCTTGGCCCACCAGTCCTTTTTGCGTTCCAAGGTAATGAAACGGCCTTTTTTGATCTTTGTGATATCATAGGGACCGGTATTTGGAGGAATTTTCCAGTTATAATCGCGTACGAAATTATCATCCAGTTTGTAAAAATGGCGCGGCATGGGTGAAAGGCCGTAGTAGTATTGCAGTTCCTTGTGGCTCTTGGGATATTTCCCGACCACCGCAATGGTGTAGTCATCGTATTTGATGACCTTATCGAACTGCTTGCTGTAATATTCGTTATACCAGGGCGCCACGATATATTTCGAGCGCATGAACTCCAGCGTGAACAGATAATCGTCCGCGGTGACCGGCTTGCCGTCGGACCAGCGCGCGTCGGGGTCCAGCTTGTAATAAACTGTCTTGTTGTCGTCGCCGTATGCCCAGTGCGTGGCCAGCGAAGGAATGATCTCATCCGTGTTCGGGTGAATATCCGTCAGCCCCAGGTCCAGCCCGCGCAGCACGCCTGCAAAACTGCTGTTGGAATCTGGTCCGACAATCCGCAGCGTCAAGGGGAAGGACATGAAAAATGTCCGGTAGATTCCCCCTTTCTGCGCCTCCGGTGAAGCCCAGCTCGGGTCCGCCTCATTGGTGATCCAATTCAGATTGTCAGGCAATTTTTCCTGTGCCGCAGCAGTGACGGGTGCAAGCAGCAACAGGCAGAACATCAGGGACAAGACGGTTCGCATAGGGTGTTCCCCCTTGGTTGGAGTAAGGCGTCGGCGCAACGGCGCCGGCCGCGGATGTTTATTCATAGGTCGTATACTTTTTCGGATCCACTGCTTCACGAATGGCCTCGCCTATGAACGTGACCATCACGAGCACACAGACCATGGCTACCACCACGGACCAGACAATCCAGGTGGCGTGCAGGGTTTGCGTACCTTCTTTGAGCAAAGCGCCCCAGCTCGGCGTCCCGGCGGGCAAGCCGAACCCCAGGTAATCCAGGGAAGTAAGGCTGACTATGCCGCTGGAAATGGAAAATGGAATAAAAGTAACGACCAGCGAGAGCGTATTGGGCAAAATATGAAAAAAAATAATTCGCGCGTTCCCCGCTCCCAGAGCTTTTGCCGCCATCACATACTCCCGCGCTTTTTCCTTGTAGGTAGCCGTACGCATATACCAGGTCATGGAGGTCCAGCCGAAAAGGACCATGATGGCCAGCAAGGCAGCGAAATTGGGCACCATAACGGAAGCGATGATGATAATGACATACAAAATAGGGATGTTTGACCAGATTTCAATGATCCGCTGAAAAAAAAGATCGAACAGCCCCCCACGATACCCCATCAGGCAGCCCAGGCTGACGCCCACCAGATAGTTGCCGAACAACAGACAAAAGGAAAAGGCCATGGCGATTCGGAAGCCGTAGACAACCAGAGCCAGCACGTCGCGCCCGGCGGAATCCGTGCCCAGAAAATGCTGCCGGACAAAAGAAGGCGGATACGGAGGATACCCGTACTTGGCGTCCAGGTCCGACTCCGTCGCACTATAGGGCACCAGGGGCATGACCACGAAATTGCCGCCGTCTTCCTTTTCAAAGCGCTCTTTCAACTGGCGGTAGTTGGTCTCGTAGGCATAGTTGCACCCGAAGGTGTTGCCCGGAATGACGTCGCTGAACACGGGTGCATAATATTCCCCCTGATACCGGACAAGCAGGGCCTTGCTGTTGACGAACAGCTCGGCTCCCAGCGAGAGCAGGATAATCACCGCCAGCAGAATGCTGGAATAATAGCCGCGCTTGATGGAACGAAACCGTCGAAATCTGCGCCGGGCTATGGGGTTGAAAAAACGCATCCGTAGGCTCTCGCTTTCCGCTTATTTGAACTGAACGCGCGGATCCACCAGAGCCACGCACAAATCCGAAAGAATATTGCCGATCAGAAACAACAGGGAGGAAATCACCAGCGTTCCCATGACAACCGGGTAGTCCCGTTCAATGACGGAATCAATGCCCAACAAACCCAGCCCTTCTATATTAAAAACCTTTTCTATCAAAAACGAGCCGGTGAGAATTATGGAAATATTGTTGCCGAAATGGGTGGCCAGAGGCACGAGGCTGTTGCGCAGCGCATGCTTGTAAATGGCGCCTCCGAAAGACAAGCCCTTGGCCATGGCAGTACGTACGTAATCCGTGGCCAGGTTGTCCAGAACCGAATTTTTCATCAGCAGCGTCATTACGGCAAAACTGCCGGCCATGTAGGAAATCAGCGGCAGTATCGCATGATAGAGCACATCCCAGGCCTGGCCCCAAAGAGTCAGGTCCTCGAAATCATCGCTGACAAAACCACTAAGCGGAAAGATATCCCACTCCGAGGCCAGCAGCACCAGCAATCCGATGCCGACGACATAGTTGGGGATGGCGTAGCCCGCGAATACGAGGGTCGAGGTGAGGTTGTCCACCAGTTTGCCGTGCCGCAGGGCCTTGAGCAGCCCGAGCGGTATGCAGACCAGATAGGTCAGCAGCATGGTCGTCACGCCGTAAAAGATGGAAATGGGCATGCGTTCGGCAATCAGATCCCAGACAGGCTCGCCGTAACGTGTCGAGTAGCCAAGATCCAGATGCAGAACCTTCCAGAGCCAGCTGCCGTAGCTGACCAGTACGGGTTTGTCGAATCCGTAGTATTGCTTGAGTTCGTCCAGTTGTTCTTCCGAAAGCGTCCCAGTGCCCATGGCATTGTCCATGCTTTTGGATACCTCGGTGGCCATGTTCCTGCTCTGCGCAATATAACGCTCGACAGGGCCGCCGGGGACGAACCTGGTAATGACGAAAACCACCAGGGTGATCCCCAGAAAAGTCGGGACTATCAGCAACAGACGTCGTATGAAATAGGCGGTCATTTGATTACAATCACCGGTTTGCCGTTTCTCTCACGTGCGTTTTTATAAATTCACTCCAGGCCTTTGGCAACCCGCGAGAAATAATCCGCCTGCAGAGTGCACGAAGACTAGAGCATATTATTTAAAAATGATATGGAACTCGCAACTATCAAAAAATCTTAACCCGTTTCCTTCTATGGTTATTTGCGGCCTCTGGCCGAAGATTCTGGGAGCTCCCTGTGAAAAGTATCCGCACCCGACTGCTCACCCACTTCATCTTTCTCGGCGTTGTCCCGCTGCTCTGTGTCGGAGGTGTCATTCTGCTCCTGACCTTTACGGTGCAAAAACAACAAGCTGTGGACCTGCAATCCGAAATAGCCAAGCAGGTCGGTTTCCGGCTGCAGGAATACATGCAGACACTCGAACACGTTCTGCGTATGGGCACTTCGTTGTCCGGCATCCAGGATTTGCCCCCTGAGGAACAAAAACGGGTTTTGTTCTACCTTGCCAAGTACGGTAACGCCCCCTTTGCCTTTCTCGCCCTGACGGATCAGGACGGCCGGCTTTCCGCCTGTGTCGGCCAGGAAAGAAACACGCCCCAGTGCAAACCTGAAAAATGGGTCAACGACCCCTCAGTCCATTCCGTGCGGGAAACATCCCGTACGCTGCTGGCCTGGATGCAGCCCGGCAGCGCCCCGGACACCCCCCTGAATCTTATTGCCCTGCCCATAGGCAGCGACACCGGCGGTTCCCCGCAAGCCGTGCTGGTTGCAGGCGCCAGGCTGGAACCTCTCTGGGACCTCCTGGCCGGGCTCGAGCTGGGCAAAGAAGAAACCGTGTACATTCTCGACAACAACAACCGCATTATCGCGCACAACAGCTCGGCCAACATCACCGAAGACACCGTGGTCCAGATACCGCAGCAGCCCGGGCTGGCCAAAGGGATTTCCGGCAAAGACGTCATCATGGCCTCGTACCGCGTGAAACTGGGGGACCAGTTTGCAACCGTGGTGGCGGAACAGGCCCGCAACAAGGCCTTGGGGCTGGCCTACAGCACGTTGGAAACCGTTGCCGTGCTGTTCTTCGTCTCACTGCTTTCCGCAGCGGCCCTGGCTTTCATCTCCATCCGCCGTATCGTTACCCCGGTACGCAACCTCGCGCGGACGGTCCGCGCCGTCCGGGCGGGAGACCTCTCGCGCCGCGCCAAAATCGAGCATTCGGACGAAATCGGCGTACTGGCTGAAAGTTTCAATGAGATGACCTCCCAACTCGAGATCACCCTGAAAGGCCTTCACGACAATATCAAAGAGCTGACCGATACGCAAAAAAAGCTGAAAAAAAGCGAGCGCAAGTTCCGCGGCATATACGAGCAGGCCTCCGAAGGCATTCTTCTGATCGACGAATCCGGCATTATCCGCGGCGCCAATCCCCAGGCGCTCAAATCCCTGGCTCACGAATACGAAGAGCTTATCGGCCTGCAGACCTCGGTGCTGTTCCATTCGGAGGATCTCAAAAAACTGCCGTTCGAACAGGCCCTGCAGAAGGTGCATATGGGCGAGACACTCCGCCTGGAACGCCGCCTGCGTCGCAAAGACGGCGTCTATCTCACCGCAGCCGTTGGCATCAAGGAAATGGACGATGAACGCATTCTGTTGATGTTCCGCGATATCAGCAAGCGCAAACGCATGGAACAGGAGCTTTTCCGAGCCAAAACCACGGCCGAGGAGGCCAACAAAGCCAAAGGGCAGTTCCTGGCGAACATGAGCCACGAAATCCGCACCCCCTTGAGCTGCATCATCGGCATGTCGGAACTTTCCCTGGAGTCGGAGCTGGACGACGATACCAAAGAAAATGTCGAAACCATCCTTGACTCCGCCTTGTCTCTGCTGGATATCATCAACGACATTCTGGATTTCACCAAAATCGAGGCCAAGGGACTCGACCTGGTGACGCATGATTTCGACCTAAAAAAGAACCTGGACAAAACCATACGCTCGTTCAAACCGCAGGCGGACAGAAAAGGCATCGCCCTGGATTTCACCATCCAGAATGACATCCCGCGGATGCTTCATGGAGATTCCGGCCGTCTGATGCAGATCATCCGCAACCTGATCGGAAACGCCATCAAATTTACACATAAAGGTTCCATTCATGTGACGGCCAGTCTGCCCTCACCTTCCAACCGCCCGATGAAGCTGATGTTCAAGGTGGAAGATACGGGCATCGGTGTTCCGGAAGACAAACTCAACAAACTCTTTTTCAGCTTTTCCCAGGTGGACAGCTCCTATTCCAAAAAATATCCCGGAACCGGTCTGGGGCTGGCCATTTCCAAAAAACTTGTGGAAATGATGGGAGGCAGCATCTGGGTGGAAAGTACGGTAAAAAAAGGCAGCACCTTTTATTTTACCTGCCTGCTGGATCCTGTGCAGACTGCCGACCTCAAAGACGAACCCAACATTGACCCCAAAACCAAGCTTCCGGTCGCTCCCCGGTCGCTGCATATTCTTTTTGCAGAAGATAACGCCATCAACCGGCATTTCATCACCGGTTTCTTGAAAGACGCCGGCCATGCCGTCACGCCTGTGGGCAACGGGCTGGAAGTTCTGAGCGCCCTTGAAAAAAACCGCTTCGACATTATCCTTATGGACGTACAGATGCCCGAAATGGACGGACTGACCGCCACAGTCAAAATTCGCGAAGGCAACTCGGGAGTCAACTCCACGCACATTCCCATTCTGGCCCTGACGGCCTACGCCATGCGCGAAGACAAAAAACGCTTTCTATCCATGGGAATGGACGGTTGCGTCACCAAACCCGTGGACCGGGAACTGCTGTTCAGCACCATTTACCAACTGACAAGCGCCGAGCCGGAAGCCTGAGCGCCAACTCCATTGAAACCAGACAGGAACTAGTATGACCCAACAGACAGACGTCTACGACGTGATTATCGTCGGCGCCGGCCCTGCCGGACTTTTTGCCGCCTATCATATCTCGCACCATTCAAACCTGCGCGTCCTGGTGATCGAAAAAGGCCGCAGCGTGGAAAACCGCCACTGCCCCATCAAGGACACCATCGGCTGCGTGCGCTGCCGCCCGTGCAACATCCTTTCCGGAGTCGGAGGCGCCGGGCTGTTTTCCGACGGCAAACTGAACTACATCCACAAGCTGGGAAAAACCGATCTGACGCAGTTCATGTCCTTGAGCGCGGCCAAGGATCTCATCAGCGAGACCGAAGCTATTTTCAACAAATACCACATGGACGGCCCCACCTATCCGACGGATTACGAAGCCGCCAAGGAATGGCGCAAGGAAGCCAAAAAATATGGCGTGGACCTGCTGCTGATCCGCCAGAAACACCTTGGCAGCGACCAGCTGCCCAATCACATCGCCCGGATGACCAAAAGCCTGGAAGAAGCGGGCGTGACCTTTCTGACCAGCGTCGAAGCCACGGACCTGCTTATCGAAGGCGACTGCGTCAAAGGAGTGGATTCGGATAAAGGCCACTTCTTCGCGCCCAACGTGATCCTCGCACCCGGACGCATCGGCGCGGATTGGGTCGGCAGACTTGCCGCCAAGTACGACATCCCGGTCAGCCAGCGCGGCCTGGAAGTGGGCGTACGTGTGGAGGTGCATAAGGATATCCTCCAGGATCTTACCGATATTATTTATGATCCGACTTTTTTTATCCAGACCCACAAATACGACGACCAGACCCGAACCTTCTGCACCAACAAAGAAGGCTTTGTCTCACTGGAAAACTACCAGCACTTTGTCTGCGTCAACGGCCATGCCTATCTGGGAAAAAAATCCGACAATTCCAATTTCGCCTTTCTCTCCAAGGTGGTCCTGACCGAACCCGTTTCCGACAACCAGACCTACGGCGAAGCCATCGGGAAACTCTGCACGCTGATCGGCGGGGGCAAACCCATCCTGCAACGCTACGGCGACCTGATCCGCGGCCGCCGGTCCACCTGGAACCGCATCAAAAAAGGCTTTATCGAACCCACGCTTACCAACGTGGTCTGCGGTGATCTGGCCATCGCGCTGCCGGAACGCATCGTGACCAATCTGGTCGAAGGATTGAGCAAACTTAACCAGGTGGTTCCCGGTGTCGCCAACGAGGAAACCCTGCTCTACGCACCGGAAATCAAATTCTTTGCAAAACAGATCGAAACCAACGGCGATCTGGAAACCCGTTACAGCGGATTGTATGTGGCTGGAGATGGTCCCGGCGTGGCCGGAAACATTGTCTCTGCAGCGGCCACCGGACTGGTTCCGGCAAAAGCAATAGTGGAGAAAAGCTGACACGCAAGACAAAGCCCCTGCCGGGGAAGATAGGGGCTTTGCGCATGAGGGGGTGCGATGATTGAGATTGACTTTTGTAAGAATTTTATTTGCGCGACATTAAATAAACCTTGCCGGGATATTAACGCTTTGTAACTTCACAAAAACAAGTTATTTTGTAATAAGCTATAGATAATCTTTACTGCTGCGACGCTTGTCCCGGACAGAGGAGACAAGCAAAGCCGAAATATCGTCGCTGTCGCCTGTTATTTGATATTATTTCTCCTGATATACCTTGCTCCAGCCCGCTAACTACCTGTGCCTGAGCTATTATTACAACAAGTTAACCAATTGGAAAGGTTCTATCCATCTTTATGGTGCACTTTAATAAAGCAGGCTCCTTGACAAACCCCCCTTTCACTTTGCTCGGCCCCTCCCTCCCCGGAGGGGTCCCTTTTTTTGCGCAGCCAGCCTCCAGCCCCTCTCCCGGACCTGCCTCCAGCGGTCCTTGCCGTTTTCTCCTGCCGCAGCTCATACGTTTTTGCTCTGCATCCAACCATGCATTACCGGATGCAACACCGTCGCAAATATCCCCTCTAAAATAGTAGACTACTCTTAAAATCCTTTTTTTAGAAAACTAAATCTTGTTTTCATACTAACACGAATCATTTTTTTTGCGTGATAGTTTTTGTTTTTCTTTCATATCTCGAAAATATCATGGTACATAAAAATAAACTGCAGCATGACCATGAATGAATCATGATGCAATGCATCAATAGAAGCTTTTTTTCATTGACAGGACACTGTCCAATCCGTGTGACACGTATGTTTATTTTTCATACTTCCCGTACACACCAAGGGATCTGAACCTGCCAAAGGGAAGTGGAGTGAACATAGCGTTCAACATACCTTCTGGGTTTGATTCAACAGTGAACAGCAGCAAAGCATTTGAAATGGAGGCCTGATAATGGCTTGTTTTGTTTTTGTCCACGGAGCCTTTCAGGGAGGCTGGGTCTGGCAACCTGTCGCGGATCTGCTGCGCGCACAGGGGCATGAAGTCCATACGCCCACCCTCTCAGGATGCGGGTACCTGGCCCACACGCTCCATGAAAGCATAAATCTGAACACGTATATCCGGGATGTCCTGGAATATATACGCTTGGAAGAGCTCAAGGACATTGTCCTGGTGGCCCAAAGTTTTTCCGGCATGATTTGCGGCGCGGTCATGGATGCAATCCCCCAGCTGCTGCGCCGGGCCATTTTTCTGGATGCGGTTATCCCCGAACACAGGCGCTCATTCGCAGACATCGCCGGACCGCAGTTTGACCAGATGCTCGGCAAACACCGCGACGGTTTTAAAATCAATCCCTGGCCCATGCCCGTGTTCGGTGTGGAGGGCGAGCAGGTTTCCTGGTTCCAGCCGCGGCTTTGCCCCTTTCCGGAAGCGGCATTCCGTACGCCTTTACCAGTGGCCTTCGACCCCAACGGGACCGAAGTCTCCTTCATCACCTGCACCAAAACCATGGCGCCCTTTATCAGGGCTCAGGCCGAAATCGCCCGTTCGCTGCGCTGGCCCACCCTGGAATTAGACGAAGGCCATTGCTCCATGGTGATGCATCCGCAACTGGTGGCCGACACCTTCCACGAGCTAGTGTCCATTTAACCCCGGAACCCTTTTTATGGAAAAATATCGAGAAACAGGGCTGCGCGCGGTCATAAAAAAACGATTGGCTCATTTCGATCTCGATGTGTCCGTGGAGTGTCTCCCTGGGGAAATCCTCGCCGTGGTGGGGCCCTCCGGAGCCGGAAAATCCACCCTCCTCCGGTGCATTTCCGGACTGGAAAAACCCGATCAGGGAGAAATCATCTGCAACGGCACCATCTGGAGCCAGGGCGACCGTTCGCTCCAAAGCCCGCAGAAACGCCGTATCGGCCTGCTCTTCCAGGACGCCCTGCTGTTTCCGCATATGAGCCTTCAGGAAAACATCCTTTTCGTCTGCAAACAGCAGGACAAAGCTCTGGAACTGCTCGAAAGCATGGGCATAGCGCACCTGAAAGACAGAAAACCGCATCAGATTTCCGGCGGCGAACGGCAGCGGGGCGCGCTGTGTCAGGTACTGGCGCGTAAGCCTCATCTGTTGCTTCTGGACGAACCCTTTTCCGCCCTTGATGTCGAAAACCGTCTGGCCCTGCGCGAGCGGCTTATCAGCATTCCGGTGGAGTGGAACATCCCCACCCTGCTCGTGACCCACGACCTGGTGGACGCCATGACCATGGCGGGCCGGATTATTTCGCTGATAAATGGACGTGAAGACCCCCGTTGGCTCGAACGGCAAAACGCCTTGTTGTCCAAGGACCTGGAAGCCCTTTCCAGCACCATCAATAAAAAAAAAGCTCACGGCAAACGCGTCGTTGAAGCGGCATAACCAAGGAACCATACCATGAAAAAAAATCTCGGAATCCTCCTGCTCGGCCTGGCACTGCTTGTCTGCTTTTCTCTTCCCGCGTACGCGGAAAAAACTCTGACCATCGCGGCCGGAGCCGGCTACAAAAAAATGGTCAATGATATGAGCGCCGCCTTTACCAAGGCCACCGGCATCAAGGTTCAGCAGTTGTACGGCAACATGGGCCAGGTGACTGCCCAGGCACAGAACAGCGGCGTGGTCGATGTTGTGATCGGCGACAAAAAGTATCTGGACAAGACCAAACTGGTCTGGGGGCCCGAATACGCCATCGGTCAGGGCAAGGTAGTCATGGCCGTGGCCAAGGGAGTGAAACTCAAGGAACTCGAAACCCTCAAGCTCTTTGACGCAGCAGCCGCCAAAAGCATCCTGACCAGCGACGCCATTACGCGTATCGCTTTCCCCGACAAGAAAAAGGCCATCTACGGTCGGGCAACCTTTGAAATGCTGAACAAACTGGACCTCTTCAAGACCCTTGAGCCCAAACTGCTGATGGTGGGCACCGTGCCGCAGGTTTCCGCCTATGTACTCAGTTCCGAAGTGGACCTCGGCTTCATCAACCTCACGGACGGCCTGGCCATCAAAGACAAAGTCGCCAACGTCATCCCGGTGGACACCGCCCTCTACAGCCCGATTCACATTGTGGCGCACACCCTCAAGGACTGCCCAAACCCGGATCTGTCCGAGGCCTTCGGCAAATTCCTGGCAACTCCGGAAGCCCGCAAGCTGGCGGAAAAACACGGACTGTAATCCAGGATCGCACTTATGCTTCTGACTTTTTTCATGCCACTTGCGGAGACATCCGCCACCGGCCCCATGCTGCTCAGTCTGCAAACCCTGCTTGCAGTGGCGCCTTTCCTGGCCGCCATAGGCGTCGGCACCGGCTATCTGCTCGGGCGCTGGCATAGCAACTGGGCCTCGGTGCTGGATTTTTTCGTCACGCTTCCCCTGGTGTTTCCGCCCATTGCCACAGGATTCCTGTTGCTCCTGTTTCTCGGACGGCACGGTTTTCTGGGGGAAGCCCTCTCGGATATGGTGGGCGTGGAAATCGTCTTCAGCTTTTGGGGGGTGGCGCTCGCGTCCTTCATCGCGGGCCTGCCCCTCATCGTCAAAACCGTGCAAGCCGCCATCCGGCAGGAAACAAACCGGCTGGTCGAATTCGCCTATGTGCTGGGAAAATCGCGCTGGACAACATTTTTCCGCGTAGTGCTGCCCAACATTCGTAAAAGCATCTGCGTGGGCATGTTCCTGGCCCTGGCCCGTTCGCTGGGCGAAGTGGGCATCACCCTGATGCTCGGAGGAAACATCATCGGCAAAACCAACACGGTTTCGCTGGAAATCTACAACGCCGTGTTCACCGGCGAATACGACCGCGCCATGGCCCTGGTCGTGGTCCTGGGCATCGCCTCGATGGTTCTCGTAGTCGCCACCCGCTGGTTCGCAGTCAAAGAAGCCAGCTGATTTTTTTCAAAGCAAATGCCTCCGGCGGCCCAAGAACCTTTTTGGAAAAAGGTTCCCAGAATTCTTCAAGTACCTTTCTACAGAGAACACCATTCGTTATTTTAACCAGAATTTTTGTCTTTTTCACCCCAAAAAGCAAAGCAAACGATAAACTAAAAAAGAAAACTATTTGGAAAGATTTCTTTCTTCAAATTCCCCTGCTGAAATTTTTTACAGAAAAAACCTATTGTCTTTCTGGCTCAGGATATGGTGTAAATCCTCCGTATTTCTATACAAACATTAGCCAATTGCTATGGTTACAATTTACTTTTTACACTCATAAAGATATTGTTTGATGCGTATTTTATAAAATATAAATATAAACCTGGATTAATTCCATGAACAAACATCTCGCCTCTTTTCTTAAAAATCCTCTTCTGAAAATTGCTCAATTATTGAATTACATCAATAATTCCTTTCTGATCATGATAGCACTCTTTGTGATAATCAATATAATGTTTTTCAAGTTCCAGACCGAATTAGATCTTTTGGAACCGCCCCTGTCCTATGTCTTTATTCTGGTCATAGTTCCTCCCTTTTGGTTTTTACTAAAGGGGATCATGACGTATCCTTTCCGTAAATACACCGAAAAAAAAATATCTTATACACTCAACACGTTGAAAGTGGGGCCTTCACGGCGTATGCGGATGAGTTTTACCGGAATCATGGGCTGGCCGCCAAGCTTCGGGGCACAACTCCAGGATACGGATACTGCTAAAGATACCGGCCGGGTACTGCTTATTATGGTCACGTATGTTACAAGGCAGTTAAAATACTGGAAAAAAGAAACAGTCGTGGATGTGTATTTTCCCTGCCATCCGAAATATACTGTTTATATTGAAGTTCCACAGAGCAGTACGGACAATGCCCCGATTGTCGGGGCGGGAAGTATGTTTCGCGGGCATTTTTGCACCATGCAGGAGCTTCAGTCTTCCATGAAAAAAATTTTTCTGGCGACAATCAGTATTGCCTGCATCTTATTGGCGGTATTGGGATATTACGGGTACCACGCATTCCAGAAAACGCTCACTGCCAGGCAAAACCAAGCCTACGCCCGTGCAAGCCTGTCCTGGCCCGCAGTAGAAGCCACAATTCTCTCCAGGCAGTTTGTTACCCTTGGTAGAAACTTTATCGGCAATTCGGGGGTGTATGAGGTAATACTCAAATACCAATACATAGTCGACAATGCCATTTATAGCGGCAACCGTATCTTTTTTGGGTATCAGCCAACAAAAATGCGCATCCCGCATGAAACAATTGCCAAAAGATATTATCCAGGAGCAAGAGTATTTGTTCTATACGATCCGAAAAATCCTGACCTGGCAACGCTTGAATTCGGGCATGAGGATTGGAGCAAAACGGAGTTCCAGGAGCAAAGGCTTTGCTTTTTAAAGCTTACAGGCGGTTTTATTCTGACATTCGTCGTGGCTGTATTGTTTCTTCTGCTCAATTGGCGCCATCGCATAAAATTGTACGCAATTTTGCAAAGCAACGGAGGCTTGGGCGCACAACCGCCCCCAGGGAGGCGTCTCTTCCAGGCATCCTAGAGCATTTAATTTTGAAATAGTCTGGCATCAGGCGGCCTAAGAACCTTTTTAGAAAAAGGTTCTTAGGGATCTCCAAAAATTTTCAGCTGTAAAAAGACCAGATTAATCGATGCTTACTCTTTCTGCTCAGCAGAGGTAGGTACACGTCATACCAAAAGTTTTGGGAGGGTCCAGGGAACCTTTTTTCAAAAAGGTTCCCTGGCCGCCGGAGGCATCCCTTCCCTTAAAAAACCTGCATGCCGTGTTTTTTGATGTCTTCCTGCATTCGCTTGCGCAGCATTTTGCTTATGGGGCCGGGGCGCGCGTCGTGGATGGGTTTGTCTTCATATCTGACGATTGAGAGCACGTCCGTGGTCGTACCGGCGATCATCAGTTCGCGCGCTTCGTACAGTTCGCCTTCCATGATTTTGCGTACCTGAACGGAGATGCCGTCGTCATGCACCAGTTCCATGCAGCGCAGCAAGGTAGTGCCTGCCAGGGAGTTGGAAAACTCGGGAACGATGATCACGCCCTGCTGGTTGACCAGAAAAATATTCTCTGTGGAGCTTTCCGCCAGAAACCCGTGTTCGTCAAAGCAGAAACCGTAATCCTTGCCTTTGATCAAAGCTTCACGCTTGACCAGCATGTTGGGCAGGTAGTCGATGGACTTGATCTGGGCCATGTAGCTCTGCTTGGCCGGGATGGACGAATGAAACGCGGTGGCGCCTGTTTCGAACAACTCCTCGGGCGGAATATTGATGCGGTAGGCTACGATGTACAGGCTTGTTTCCGGGCACTCGAAAGGATCGATGCCGAAACCGCCGGGACCGCGTCCGACCAGGATGCGGACCAGACCGTTCTCTTCTTCTCCCGCGCGGATCACTTCGGGCACCAGTTCGGCAATGGCGTTCCAGTCGCAGGGCGGTTTGAGATAAATGGCCTTGCAGGAACGCTGCATACGGGAAATATGCGCATCGAGTTGATAGAGACGTCCGTCGAGATATTTGAGGGTTTCGAAGACTCCATCGCCGCGGTGGACCAGATGGTCGTCAAGAGGCACCAGCATCATGCGGGGATCGCGACAGATGGCTCGCGTACGGTGGTCGTAAAAGGCCAGAACTTTTTTGCAGGCCGGGCAGGCCGCGCTGCGGAGTTCGCGAAGGTAGTCTTCGGTGTTGAGAATTTTGGGCATGCGCTTTCCTCTATATGCCATACTGAAATGGTTGGAAAAACAAGGGCCCGGCAGTGCCGGGCCCGGATTGTCGTGAAATCAGGAGGTAAACACCGTCCTGTCGGTAACGCGTACGAGGTCTCGCTGCATCAGGGTTTCGGCGATCTGCACGGTATTCAGGGCCGCTCCCTTGCGGATGTTGTCGGCCACCACCCACATATTCAGGGTGTTGGGCTGGGTTTCGTCCGTACGGATTCTGCCGACGTACGTGTCGTCTTCACCCGCCGCCAGAATGGGCATGGGGTAAATTTTCTCGGACGGATTATCCAGAACCTTCACACCCGGTGCCTGGCTCAGAATGACCCTGGCTTCTTTGGGCGTCAGTTCGTTGGTGAATTCAATGTTCAAGGCTTCCGAGTGGCCGTAAAAGACAGGGACGCGTACGGTCGTGGCCGTGACTTTCACGCTGGCGTCGCCCAGAATCTTGACGGTCTCGTGGACCATTTTCATTTCTTCCTTGGTATAGTCGTTATCAAGGAAGACATCGATCTGCGGCAGGCAGTTGAAAGCGATGCGATGCGGATAAACCCCGACTTCAGGCTCCTGCATGTTCAACAGCTGCTGCACCTGCTTGGAAAGCTCTTCAATGGCTTTCTGGCCCGTACCGGATACGGCCTGGTAAGTGGACACGACCACACGCTTGATCTTCGCTTTGTCGTGCAGAGGCTTGAGCACCACGACCATCTGAATGGTCGAACAGTTGGGGTTGGCGATGATGCCGTTATGCCCGTCCAGAGCCTCGGGATTGACCTCGGGCACGACCAGGGGGCAACGGTCGTCCATACGCCAGGCGCTCGAATTGTCCACAACCACGCATCCGGAAGCCGCCGCAAACGGCGCGAATTTCTGCGATGTCCCGCCGCCCGCCGAGAACAAAGCCAGATCCACTCCCTCAAAGGAGGTTTCGGTCAATTCTTTTACGGTCAACTCGCCGCCTTTAAACGGCACGGTAGTGCCCGCTGAACGCGATGAGGCCAGGGCGATGACCTCTTTTGCAGGAAAATTCCGTGTTTCCAGCGTACTGAGCATTTCTCTGCCCACAGCGCCAGTGGCGCCTGCCACTGCTACCACTAATCCTTCGTTGACCATGACTGACTCCTAGCATTCGTAGGTTAACAGGTTAAAAATTTCTTTTAAAATAATCGGCAGCCAGGAGCAAGCAAAGAACAGGGGCTGAGGTAACTGAGCGCTTAAAAACACCTCAGAGGAATTGTTTGCCGCAACAGTTCCTCCAGCCCTGCACCGCATTACCTCCGCGCCTGCCGGTAAGGCAGTTCAGATTTAGTGTGTCTCTTTTCCCGGGTTTCACCAAATGCGCGGCACTTGTCAGCTCCTGACGCAGGGTGTAAACACCCTGCTTAGTTTAATTCCCCGAGGTGCGGCGTTTTTTTACCAGCCCCGACGCATCCGTTCAGATAAATATGGAGGTTTCATGGCAAATAAACTGCTTTTATTCTGTTTTCTGGCCCTGGGCATTGTTCTGGGTTTGTATATTCAGGCTGTTTTTTTCACTCCCGAACTGGATGTGGAAGTCAATTCGCGTATCGATCATTTTCTCAAGGAAAATCCTGAAATCGTCTACGATATGCTTTCCAAGGACAGCGAACGGCTCTTTGATCTGGTTCTGGAAGGGCAGGAAAATAAGCGGCACAGCGCCATGGTTGAAAGCTGGCAGCGCCAGATTGAAAACCCCATGAAGGTGAAATTCGACACAACCCGCCCCATGCGCGGCAAGGAAAACGCCCCCATAACCATTCTGGAGTTTTCTGACTTCCAGTGTCCGCACTGCGCACGCGCCTCGCATACCATCCGGCAACTTCTCAAAAAGTACCCGGACCAGATCAAGGTGTACTTTCTCAATTTCCCGCTCAAATCCCACAAGGAAGCCCGTATCGCGGCCCAGTTTTTCGAAGCAGCCGGGCTTCAGGATCATGCCAAGGCCTGGGTGCTGCATGACCTGCTCTTCGATAACCAGGAGGCCGTCAAAAAAGGCGGTGAAGACTGGATTAAACAGCAGGCGGATAAACTTGGGCTGGATGTGGAGCGTCTGGTTGCCGACGCGCATGGCGATCTTGTCAACGACCGTATCGAAAACGACCTGGAGCTGACGGATATCCACGAACTGGCCGGAGCGCCCTCGTTCGTTATCAATGGAGTCCTGATTGCAGGTGCCGCTCCGCCACAGGAATTTGAAGAACTCATTAAAATGATCCTCGAGAACCAAAATAATCCTGCGAAAGCGCCGGCTGAACCCGCGGAGAATAACGCAACAAAAAGCGCTGAATAAGCAGACGCAAAAACCGGCTCTGTCTGCAGGGTCGGGGCATGACAAATACGGAAACAGACGGTCGCAGTTCTCCTGCGGCCGTTTTTTTTGGCGAAGCCAAAAGAGAATAAGATCCCAACACCTGGGAAGGCGCTCAAAGCGCTTCCCCGTATGGTTTGTAAACGTCAGGCCGGCGTATGCAACTGCGGCTCTTTGGCTTTTCTCATCCGGCGTATGCAGTATCCGCAAAGGGTGCCCAGAAAAACGCCGACCACCCCCGCCACAATGTCTTTTTCCGAAAAACGCCTGTTGGGGATATGCATCTGCCAGAATTCCAGAATTACCGTCAGCAGGGCCAGCATGGGCGGCGAGACGCACAACAGGAAGAGCGATTCAAAAAGCAAAGGAAAGCCGACGGCCAGCCAGGCAAAGCCCAGCGAATGAAGGACGTAGTCCAGCGAAAGCGCGCCCACAAGGGGATATTCGAGAAAGGGAAGACGCAACGGGCTCAGAGCCAGGAGGCCGAAAAAAAGCACCCCCAGCAGCCAGATCAGTGCGAAAAGCTGTCGCGAGCGGCTCCACTCGGATGGAGAGGTAGGGGTATTTTCAGAAACAGCCATAGGATTGGGTTCGAACGGCAAAGGCCGCGGCGTGAGTTGGCGTCTGAAAAGATCAGTCGTCTTTTTTCTTACCGGCAGAAGCCGAACGCTTTTTCTCCAGCGTCAATCCGGCAAAAAAACCGCCAATCATTCCCAGGGCTGCGCCCCGTCCCATGTCGACGATGCCCAGTATTCCGGCGAACACTCCAAGCGATCCGCCGATAAGGATGCCGCGTACGATATAATTGGCCATTGTTTTCTCCATTCAATCGGCTTGAATTATTGTTATAACTGCGTACTTCCGGCACGTCAACAAAGATGTTCGCGGCCGCGGGGTGAAAGAACTTTCCCGGGCAGTGCTACCCCGACAGGCAGGACCAACACATCAACTGTCCGCCCCTGCTTTCTCCTTGAAATAGGCCAAGGCGGCAAGGACATAGCGTGCGTAGGCTCCGGCAGGCCCTCCGCCCATTTCAATTGCCACATCAATGGTCTCGTACACTTCCGCGTCCGAAGCTCCCGCCTGCAAAGCCTGGTCAAGGTGCCATTCCATGCACGGTTCGCACTTTGTTACAATGGAAATGGACAAGGCCATCAGTTCCTTTGCTTTTTTGGATAATGCGCCGTCGGAAAAAGCTTTTTGCTCCAGTTCGAGAAAAGGTTTATACGTTTTCACATTATCCAGAAATTGGAGATGGAACCGTTTCCTGTCCGCAACACTCTGCTCAATTTTTTTCCGGGTCAGATCAGAAGACATGGCGTCGCTCCCTGTACTGTTTCGAATGGAAAAAAGCATATCCGGGGATCTTTTGGCAAGCCCCCCTGCCGTATAAAAAAACACACCTGTCCGGAAAGTTTCCGGGCAGGTGTGTAAGCTGTGCTTCCTAACGTCAAACCGGCAGATGCCAACGGCCTGTTGCCTGGTTAGATAACAATCCTCCGGGCATGCAGTCTGCCGTTTTCAAGACCAGGCATTAGAAGATATACGCCAGGCGCATACCAACGTTGCCCGTCTGGAGACCATTGTAAGTCGCCACATCATATTTGAAGTAGGTCTGGAACTGGGTGTGCGCGGTGAACATGTAGGCCAGGGTTGCGCCGAGCGTGTGCGTATTGGCCCAGTCGTGCTGCCGTGTTCCGTCCAGGGTAGTCTCGCCGCCATAGGCGTAAAAGTAATCGATGGAGCCAAGAAACTTCTTGGTGAAATCATAGCTGACATGCGCTTCGATTCCCAACAGCGGATCTTTGTCCAGAGACACGTCCTGGCCGGTGAGTCCGGCGGCTTCGTCGTTCTCAAAATAAAATTCGACGTTGGTGATCAATTCGAGCCAGAGCGGTCCAAAACCCTTGCCGAATGCCACTTCATGCTTGGTGGCCCAGCGGTTGGCGCCCAAATTCGCGGGGGTATTCTTGTCGTAAGCGCCTGTGGGGATGGTCAAATAGGGAGTATAGCCGAAATAGTACTGATCTTCGCGGTTATCCAAAAACCAGATGGTTGCCGCCAGCGTCAGGTCGCCGATCCCGGAGGAAGTCTGCCCGGACAGAGTGGTTTCTCCGACGGGAAGAATAAACTGCGGATCAATGGTGAACGGTCCGATCTGCGTATAGTAGATGGGACGGATGATGGCCATGTTGGCGTTGAAACTCAAGGAGCCGTTGACTTTGTCGCCTTTGGAGTACGAAGTGTTGGCAAACGTATGGCTGGCATAAAAACAGAAAATGAACGTGCCGGGATCCATGGGGACATAATCACGGGGGCCAGTGGTGGCTTGAGCCAGAACGGGACAAAACAGCAGGGATGCTACGATGAGAAAAATAGGGGCAAGTTTTTTCATAACGTCTCTCCTTTAAAAAGTTTAGACCACTCCCAACTTTATACAAAAACAGAAAAACCTAACCAGCTTTGCTGTTTTTAGTATTCTTTCAGAGAAAACTACCAGCCTTCTTTAAGTGCAATACTGCGTCTTCATCCTTATCAATTCCGTGACAGGCTATCCGGACTTGCCTCACAGGTTTCGTCTCGTTTTACATCGACTTCCTTAAACTCAAAAAAGTAAAGCTTCCCGCACAAATAACATAGCACCCTTACATGTATATCGCTTACATGCCCTTTACATGTACAGCGAACACGTTGCATGTAATGTTGTTAAGTAGCTAATTTTATACAATCGAATTACTCTCATACGTCAATTAAATTTCTTTATTGTCAATTATAGCCATAGAAATTGAGTCGATGAGTCATTTTGACCCTTGCACTATTTCATTAATAAAACTTTGCATTGCTGAAAAAACATTGTCTAGTATTGTGTCAGTAGTGAGCTAACACATGTTGTTCGTAATTAAAAGTACTATGCAAGTAAAAAGCTGCTTTGAGTCGTTTTGACACATCATTCACTAGAACTCTAACGTTGACAAACCATCATTAAAACACAACCGAGAATGATTTTTTTCCAACGCGTCAACTTACCAGCTGCATTGTTTCATACCAAGGTAAGCCGCCAAACATACTACTATTTATGTAGATTGTGAAAAAACAAACAAAACACTCTTTTGTTTCTGACACCCTAAACCGAACGGACCTGCAACGCTTTTCTCAATTGTGTTGACGCAAGTCGCAGCCTGTAAATTTCCGAAAATTTTGTTCGGAATAGCTACCTGTTTCAAGTTGAAACAGTTTAAAATAATACTTTTAAATTCAAAGAACTACATGTGACTCAAATTACGACAATCATCTCACGTTTCGAAGATCCCGCCTTACGAGCGTACCAGGCACAGCACATGCCCATAAGCCAAAACAAAACCAAACTTTCAAGAAGCTTCTGAAACTATGGAATTTCTCCGCCGGTTCATGAACTTCTGCCGGCCTGGCAGAACAGAAGTTCGCTTGTCTGGTTTACATAGATCTTGACTCAAGCAAAAATCGTTCTCACGGGACCGTTTTTTTTCGATACAAGTCGATAAAAAGCCCAAAACCGGCTTTTGACCCTATTATTTTGAAAAAAAATACGAAGGCCTCGGCACTGATACAGATGCCAACGCCTTGAAAAAGGGGAATTTTGCGGATCTTTTTTGAGGAGGGATGCTGTCGGGTCACAAACGATAATGCCGTCTGGCCCGCTCAGGTTCATTGCGTCTTTTTGCCGGTTATAAAACAGCCGGGGACTTTCCGAAGGCGCTACCGGCCTTGGCGAGTGTGCTCAGGAAAAACACGGCCCGGCTGTTTTTTCAATACACATGCTTAGGCTTTGGACTTTTCGGGAAAATCGCTGCCTTTCCATTCGGCCTGAGGGATGGCTTCCTCTTCCAGCATGATGGGAACGCCATCGACCACCGGGTATACGACGCCGCAGGACTCGCACAACAAACCGTCCTCCTGTGCGGCTACCCGCAAGTCGCCTTTGCATTTCGGGCAGGCCAGAATTTCCAGCAGTTCGGGATTAATACTCATAACAAATCTCCATGATAATCCTAAAGAATCTCGCCGGACAGCTTGTAAGGATTCCATCCGGCGGGGTGATAAAGGTTGCTGAAACCACTAACAGCTTGCAACTGGCGAGGCAAGCGTCAAACCAGGCAAACTCAGGAGCAGCCTCTTTACGGCATGGGGCGGGGTATCTGTCGGGATGCGATCAATACGCTTTTCGGCGCGCGGTTCCAGACAAAAACGACGGGATGTTTTTCCCCTGTAGCAGCACTAAAGATTGGCCTGTCTGTGCCGATACGTAAAAGTAGCTTGGGTCCTTCACCCTAAAACTACAGAAGGGGACCATGATGCTTGATTATTATCTTTTTAAACAAGTACATGACTTATATAATCAGGGCCGTACTGAAAATGCCAGGGTTCTCCTCAAGGACCTGCAAGAGAAGTACATTGAACTCTGTGATGAAAACACGCTGTTGAAAACCCAGGTGCAGGAATATGAGGATATTTTATATCTTGCCAAAAACCTGGAATACGACGGCGCCAGCTACTGGCTCAAAACCGGGACCATAAAACAAGGCCCTTTTTGCCAGCACTGCTTTGACAAAGAGGGGCTGCTGATCCGGCTCCATGAAAGCGGCGACCATTGGAAATGCCTGAGCTGCGGAGAGGTCTATGACAGAAAAAAAGAGGAGCCGCTCGAGAGCCAGCACGAGCAGAAATTTTCTTCTCATAAGGTAATTCAACTCTATAAATAATCCGGCCGCACTTTTCATAGTTCAGCCTCCATGCTTTCCGATTGTCCTTGAACTGAACGGCTCAAGTCGTTCAGTTCTTTTTTTCCCATTGCCGTTGTTTGATGTTCGGAGTACAGGAGGCCATGCCTGTTCGTTCGAAAGACAAGTTTCTGGTCTTCGGCCAACCACTCATCGATGATGCTGAGATAAATGAGGTTGTGGACAGCCTGCGCAACTGCTGGCTGGGCACCGGCCCCAAGGTGTCTCGTTTTGAGAAGGCCTTTGCCGCGTACCGCAAAGCCGCCCATGCCATCGCGGTGCACTCCTGCACTGCGGCCCTGCACCTGAGCCTGCTCTGCCTCGAACTCCAGCCCGGTGACGAAGTTATCACGCCTGCGCTGACCTTTGCGGCAACAGCCAATGCCATCCTCCACTCCGGCGCCACTCCCGTCCTGGCCGATGTTGACCCCGTCACCATGAATATCGACATCGCGGACGTCCGGAGCAAACTTTCCCCGCGCACCAGGGCCGTTCTGCCCGTGCATTTTGCCGGACGCCCCTGCGATATGGACGCTCTCTGCGCTCTGGCCGGGGAATACGGCCTCAAACTTGTCGAAGACTGCGCCCATGCCATCGAGGCCGAGTACAAGAGCCGGGCTCTGGGTACGTTCGGCGATTTCGGCTGCTTCAGCTTTTACGTCACAAAAAACATGACCACCGGCGAAGGCGGCATGATCCTGACCGCCAATAAAACGCATGCCGACCGCATCCGTATGATGGCCCTGCATGGTCTCAGCAGCGATGCCTGGAAACGTTTTTCCGACGCGGGGTACAAACATTATTATGTCGAAGAGCTGGGCTTCAAATATAATATGATGGATCTGCAGGCCGCCATAGGGCTGCACCAGCTCCAGCGCGTGGAAAAACAATACATCCGCCGCCAGGATATCTGGCGGATGTATACCGAGGCCTTTGCCGGCTTGCCCGTCACCCTGCCCGCTCCGCCCGAACCCCACACCCGCCACGGCCTGCATCTCTTCACGCTGCTCATAGACGCGGACAAAACCGGCTGCACCCGCGACGACTTCCTCGAACGGATGACGGCCAACAATATCGGCGTGGGCGTCCATTACCTCAGCCTGGCCGAGCATCCGTACTATCAACGCACTCTGGGCTGGCGTCCCGAAGATACGCCGCAGGCCATGCGCATCGGCCGCCAGACCGTCAGCCTGCCCCTGTCCGCCAAACTAACGGATGCCGACGTCCGGGATGTGGTGGAAGCCGTAAAGTTGAGCCTGAAGAGCTGACGACTCCGCCTGCCGCCATTGATTTTGACGCGTATTCCATCTATGAAGTCCCAAGGATTCACATCCATTGGTGAATACACATCAATTTTATCATGCCCCAAGGATGCAGCGTGAAAGATCTGGACAAACTCAGCCACCTGCTGATTGAATTTTACGAGAAGCTCTCTTCCTGGGAACACTGCGTGGTCAAAGGCAAGGGACTGACGCTGCCGCAGATGCACACCCTCGAAATTCTCGGCGTGCACGGCCCGTTGCGTATGAAGGAACTGGCCGGAAAAATGGGCGTGACCACGGGCACGCTGACCGTGCTGGTGGACCGCCTGGAAAGCAAAGCCCTCGTACGCCGCACCCCTAATGAAAACGACCGGCGTTCGTATCTGGTCGAACTCACGGAAAAAGGCCAGGAACATTTTCTCGAACACGATAAGCTGCACGCCCAGCTTACGGCCGAAATCACCAGCTCTCTGACAGACGAGGAAGCCGCGGCGCTCTCCGACGGACTCGCCAAGCTGAACAACGCGTTCTGAACACGAACTGCCGCGAGTCATGACCGTGCGTCCGAGTTTTTTTGAAATTTTCTTTGCTTTTCTCCGCCTTGGTTGCAGCGCCTTCGGCGGTCCCGCCATGGCACCCTACATCCGGGCCATGGCCGTCACCCGCAAGGGCTGGATTTCCGAAGAGACTTTCCGCACCGGCCTTTCTCTGGCCCAGATCATTCCAGGCGCCACGGCCATGCAAATCGCGGCCTGGGTGGGTTTGCGCGTTCGTGGCGTATCCGGCGCGCTGGCGGCCTATCTTGGATTCGCCCTTCCCGCCTATCTGATGGTTCTGGCGCTTTCCATTGTGTACGTTCATTTCGGCGATGCCGACTCCATGATGGATATGTTCAACGGCCTCAAAATCGTTGTGGTGGCTCTGGTGGCCCACGCGTCCGTGGATTTTGCCAGGCGGTATCTGAAAAACGGCACCGACAAGCTTCTGGCTCTTGCCGCGGCTCTGTGGTTCGGCTTCAACCTCAACCCCATCGTCGCCCTGGTGGCTATTTCATTAATCGCCATCCTGCTCCCGACGGATCACGGCGCAGGCCTGAACATTGCCGCGGACAAACGCCTGGACGCCCGAAAAACCTTTCGCGGCTGGATAGCCGTGGCGGTCAGCCTGGTGCTGCTTCTCGCCGTTCTGTGGATCTTCGCCCCCTCCTACCTGGCCATGTGCCTGCTCATGGCCAAAATCGACCTTTTCGCCTTTGGCGGCGGATACGTCTCCATCCCCTTGATGTTGCATGAATTTGTCGGCGTACACGGCTGGATGAGCGAGCACGTGTTTATGGACGGCATCGCACTCGGACAAATTACTCCCGGCCCCATTGTCATTACCTCCGCATTTGTGGGATACTACCTGAAAGGACTGCCCGGAAGTTTTTTTGCAGCCCTGTATATGTTCGCACCGTCCTTTCTGATCGTCGTGGGCAGCGCCCCCTTTGTGGACAAGCTGCTGAACTCGCGCAAAACAACCGACGCATTGCACGGTTCGTTGATCAGTCTGGTCGGATTGCTGGCGTCAGTGACGGTCCGGTTTGCCTTTGCGGTTTCCTGGGGCTGGCTGGAAATAGCTCTGGGGCTGGCCGCATTTGTGGCCCTGCGAAAAGACGTGGACATTCTCTGGGTGGTTCTCGGCGGCTGTGTTCTGTCGCTGTTGCTCTTTTAGTCGTTGCGTTTAGTACAACGGCCCGCTTTTTGCTGAACCCTTTGGTCAGATACGGATTTCCGACAGTAAAAAAAGGGAGCAACATGCCGCGGCCATTCCGCTTTCCATTGCAAAAAGTGCTTGAGTACCGCGCCCAGCTTGAAGAAGAAGCCAAGATGGAGCTGGCCAAGGCACAACAGAACTACGCCAGGCAGGGAAAAAAGATCAACGCCCTGCGAGCCCGTATCGAAGCGCACAAAGAGTCCTTGAACAGACAGGAAGGCGCGACGGCGGACGACTGGTGGCTGTGGAAGAACTACGCCCAGGGCCTGCAGGCCGACCTGAAAAAGGCCGAGGAGCACCTGCTGGAACTGGCCAAAGTACTCAACAAGCGCCGGCGTGAAGCCGTCGCAGCGGCCAAAGAACATAAACTGCTGGACAAACTAAAAGAAAAACAGGCGGCCAGACATGTCAAAGAAGAAGAAAGAAAAGAGCAGAACGAATTCGACGAAATGGCAACAATTCGTTTCAAACCTCAGAATTTCTAAACTTCTCAGCATTCTGATGCTGACGGTTGTTTTTAAAATAGCCGTACTCGGCATGCTGGCGCTTGAAATGCCCGCCAAAAAAATGTTCGAGCCCATTTTCGGGCCGGAAGATCCTGTCAGCATGACGGCCAAAGCGCCTGAAACTGCGACGCAGGACGGATCGAAGACCGCCTCCGCCAACGGTGCCGAAGACGAGCCCATGCTGATGGACTTCGCTCTGGCAGCCAGTGAAGCCCATGCCCAGGCCACCCCACCGGCGGGCAATGCTCCGGCCGCTCCCGATGCGCAGAATTCCAATCCGTTCAACGGCAACACGCTCAATACCGAGGAAGACCTGGCCCGGCAGCGCCAGGAACTGAAAGAACTGGAAAAATCCCTGGATGAAAAACTGGCGCGTCTGCAAAAGCTGGAAGCCAAACTTTCGCGTATGCTGGATCAGGCCAAAGAACTGCAGAAAACCAAGCTCAAGCATCTGATCGACGTGTACAAAAACATGAAGGCCAAACAGGCCGCCTCAGTCCTCGAGACATTGGACATTGACATTGCCGTCAAGATTTTGGCAGGAATGCCCGGACGCCAGGCAGGTGAAATTCTCAGCTACGTCAAACCTGTGGTGGCGGCCAAACTGACCGAACTGCTGACGGTGATGCAGGCACAATAATCCAACAAAGAGGGGAGCTTCCGGCTCCCCTCAGCAAGAAGGGCTTGTGGCAAGGCTAAAACTCACGCTGGCCTATACGGGCGCCAGGCTGCACGGCTGGCAGATTCAGGAACATAAACAAGGCGACAGACCGCGGACCGTGCAAGGCTGCCTGGAAGAAGCCTTTGCCAGAATCCTCGGCACCGCTGTCCGGGTACAGGGAGCCAGCCGTACCGACTCGGGTGTACATGCGCTCTGCCAGGTCGCTCACGCGGATATCCCCGACGACAAGCTCGACATCCAATGGCAACGGGCGCTGAACCACAATCTCCCCAGAGATATCTCGGTCATCGACGTGGTCCGGGTGCCGGAAACCTTTCACGCCCGTTACGACGCGCATTCCAAAATCTACACCTACAGTCTCTGGCTCACCCGCCAATACGTGCTGCCCCAACGGCGCGTGTTCGTCTGGGCAACCGGTCCGCTGGACCTTGAGGCCATGGATTCGGCGGCCGCGCATTTCGTCGGCGAACATGACTTCGCCAGTTTTCAGAACATCGGCAGCGTGGTGCAGTCCACGGTCCGGACCCTGCTGTCCATCCAGCGCAGCGGGCCGGGGAACCCCGATAGCGGTCCGGGCTGGCCCGAGGTTGTCTGGCGCTTTCACGGACAAGGTTTTCTGAAGCAGATGGTCCGCAATCTGATGGGCTGCCTCGTGTACGTGGGCCAGGGCAAACTGCAGCCCGACGCCATACCGGAACTTCTGGCCCTGCGAGACAGAAACAGCGCACCGCCCACGGCTCCGGCCCAGGGACTCACCCTGGAACAAATGCTGTATTAATCCCATGGCGCACATAGCTTTTCAGCTATAACTACTTAAATAAAAACAATACTGAAAGTATTGGCGACAACTTGCTTTTAGAGCCTGTTCATCTTGATTTGCTGACAACTTTCCCCTATTTTGCCATAAGCATGCTGTCTGGAAAGCACAGACGTACGTACGTTTTTTTTAGCTGACGTCGGCGTCTCTCCGGCCATGCGGGGACACAGCGCAAAACGGCGTATCGGACAGTAGAAATCCGCCAGGCGGGCTTGACCGCTGGCTTTTCTCTGGTTCTGCTCCACAGGCCGTTACCGAGAAGTCCGGACCTCGCACTGGGAAAAAAATAGAGTTGTCTTTTTTAATCACCTTATACCAGCCAAACGCTTTTGGAATTTTTTGAGAACCGCCCTTTGGAGAGTCGTAACGGCAATCGCATGAAGAGATCTCCCTGCCAGGCTTGCCAAATGGTCCTCAACCCGCATTGCACATCAGGCACAGACCTGTTTAAAACTTCAGTGCGGCGTCCTTCAGCTTGTTCGCCACGGGGTATTTTTATCATGCGTCCTTATTTGCATCTGTCGCTCTTTAACCTGCTCCTCGCCCTGTCCTTGACCGCCTTCTGCAGTCCTGGATCTGCATTCGCCCAGAACGATACCTGGGGCAAGCTGCATGTCGAAACCGATCCCCCCGATGCCAAGGTCCGCTTTGTGGACTTCAAATACGATTACACTCCGGGCATTATTCTTCGCGAAGGCACCTACTCCATTGAAGTTTCAAGCCCGGGTTATCAAAGCATAACGCGCCAGCTCAAAATGGTCGGCGGACAAAATACCTCCGTGTCGGTCTCTCTGACACCGCAACAAGGGACCGTCCCGGCCCAGGCCGCCAGCTCCGGTCAGGCCGAAGTTCTGGATGACACTCCACAGGAAAACATCGCCGAAACCTGGGGAAAACTGTACGTCGATACGGACCCGCCAGGGGCCGCCGTCCGTTTCATCAACAGCAACTTTGAGTACAAGTCCGGCATCCTGCTGCGTAAAGGAACCTACCTGGTTGATGTCAGCCTTCCCGGCATGGGCAGTGTACAGAAAGAACTGACCGTGGTGCCCGGGATCGACAACCGCTTCCTGATCCGTCTAAATAATCCGGTGGACAAGGCCGAGGCCCAGCAGATCCCGACAACCGGTTTTACGGACGAACCGGGCCGGCTGATTGTCATTACGGACCCGCCTGGGGTACCCGTACGCTTTTTAAATGCCGATCTCCGCTACACTCCCGGCATGCCCCTGCAGCCCGGACATTACATGCTGGAAGTCAGCGATACGGCCGGACGCAGCGTAGTCAAGGAAGTGGACATTGCATCGGGACGGGAAACCCGTATTCTGGCCGCCCTGGGAAGCAGTGATGACTCCGGCTCCGCCGGCGGCAACCTGCCTCCCGCCTTGCAAAAATTCGCCATTCCCGACTCAGGCAGCCAGGCGGAAAGCGCCATGCCGGCTCCCACTCCTCCCCCGGCTCCGGAACCTGAAGACGGGCAGCTCGTCGTATATACGGAGCCTGCGGACGCAACCGTCGCTATTCAGAACACCAATCAGCCTTATCAGCCGGGCATGATGCTTCCGGCCGGATCCTATACGCTGGAAATAAGCAGAAACGGATACGACTCCGTACGCAAGGACGTTAACGTAACCGGCGGCAGGCTCCAGCAGCTGCAGGTACGTCTGCCGGAACAGAATAAAAGCTCCAGTCTCCCGGCTTCATTAAAAAAATACGCCATAAGCGCCCCAACAAAGAGCAAAAAAAGAACTGCCGCCAGTGCTGAAAAAGTCGCGGAAGGTGGTCTGATGCTGCGCCTTGACCCGCCTGACAGTTCGGTTTTTTTCCTGAATACGAACAAGCCGTACACGCCCGGCGTTCGACTGCCCGAAGGAGGCTATCAGGTAAAAATAGCCAAACCAGGCTATGAAAGCGTCACCGTCCAGATCGAAATCAAAGCCGGCAAAGAGCTGGAAGCGCAGATTCATTTGCGTCCGGATACGGGAATGGCGACATTCACCCCCCCTCCTCCGGCTCCAGAGGCCGCACCGGCGTCTCCGCAGATCGCAAACGACCTCTCCACCCCCACCCCCCAGGGTGTTGAGGGCACGGAGGAAGGCGTTCTCACTCCGGAGCAGCAGCTCGTACGGGAAGGCAACGATCTCGTGAATGCGGGGAACTTCCAGGAAGCCTACCAACGTTTTAACGAAGCCCTGAAAATAGATCCGAAACTGGCAGACGCGTTCAAGGGACGCGGATTCATTTATTACCGACTGGGCAAGTACAAACACGCCATCAAAGAATATGATAAATGCTTGAGCCTGGCGCCGGATGACTCGGAAGGCTACTACGAACGGGGCAACGCCTACCTTGCCGCGGGAAGTAAAAAGAACGCGCTCAACGACTACAACAAGTCCATTGTCCTGAATCCCAGCTTCCCGGATGCCTACAACGCGCGCGGAACCGTGCACTTTGCAGCCAAGCAGTATCTCAACGCCCTGGAAGACTACACCCGTGCCCTGAATATCGACGGAGGCTATACCGACGCCTACTTCAATCGCGCCACCACGCATATGAAACTCGGCATGTACGAACTGGCTGCCAAGGATTACGACGCCGTGCTGCGAATCGACCCGTCGGATCGCAACGCTTTGAAAAAACGGGAAGAAGCCTATAAAAAACTCGGAAAGTAAGTTATAAGCGGGCAGTGTTTCTTGCTTACGCTGTAAAAATCTACTAAAGACACGTCTTGTGAGTATGATGATCAATGAAGACGTCCGCACTTTTTGTAACGTTTTTTTTTGTGGAGACGTCATCGAACTATACGTTTGACAACAATTTTTGAACACCCCTGGGGGCCAGCATGAATTATTCTTTCAGAAACGTGTTTATCAGAACTCTCCTTCTCGCCGCCATGCTCGTTATGTGCGCGAGCCCGGCACTGGCCGAGCCTGAAACTTCAGATTCCGGGCTGGGCGTAAATCCGGACTCGGATCTCTCTATTTCCGTGGACAAACTTCCAAGCCCCATGGAGGCGGAAAAAGACTCATTGGCCAAACAGGCTGTCCAAAAAGCCAAAACCGAGGAAATACCCAAAATCGACGGGGAATTGACTGAAGCTGAAAGAATGGCCATAGAATGTGAAAGCGGTACGCCCTATACCATGCAGCAAGCCGTTGAGCAGGCTTTGAAAGCCAATCCGGGCCTTTCCGCCTATGTCGCCGCCGCTGTGGGAGCAGAAGCCGGGCGCAAGGCCGCCCTTGGCAACCTGCTGCCTTCCCTTAGCGCCGGTTACGCTTACACCCGTTACGACCATAAAAAGCCCGACAGAGATGTCTCCAACCTTGCACGGACTTATTCCGCGGATAATACCGAAGCCACAGTCACCGTGCACCAGGACGTTTTTACGGGCGGCAATCTTTGGAACACGTTTCAGTCCGCCAGATACTCAAAGCACCAGGCCGAACAGGATTTGCAATACCAGGAACTGGCCATGATCCTGGACGTGCAGCAGAACTTTCTTTCCCTGCTCGAAGCCAGAGAAAACGTCAGAAGCGCCAAGGACTCCGTGAAACGTCTTTCCTCTCAATACAAGGTCACCCAGGCTTTTTACGATGTCGGCCTCAGCCCGCGCCTTGACGTCCTCCAGGCAGAAGTCGACCTGGCCACTGCTGAAGACACCCTGCTGCAGAATGAAAACACCGTGGCCACTCAGATCGCACAGCTCAACACTCTGCTCGGTCTGCCCATTGAATCCAAAATCAACTATATCGGTGAACTCAAATACGTTCCTTTTTCCATGTCTCTGGACGAATGCTACGAGCGCGCCTACGCCAACCGCCCGGATCTCAAATCCTCCAAACTGGCTGTCCAAATCGCCCAGCATGACGCAAAGGCTGCTTTGAGCGCCATCTACCCGCAGCTGGCCGCGGAGTGGAACTGGGAAACAAACGGCGACCACATCCTGGCCGACGGCTATGTAAACTCCAAAACCGAATTCAGCTCCTGGGCCGCTTCACTTTCCGCCACCTGGACAGTGTTCGACTGGGGCAACACGCTCTACACCTGGCGCAAGGCACAGGCGTATGTCCGCCAGCTTCAGGCTTCGGAAGAAGATACCAAAAACACCATCGCCTATCAGATCAAATCGCGCCACTTGAAGCTTGCAGAAACCACGAAACGTATCAAAGTAAACAAAAAATCCGTGGAAGCGGCTGAAGAAGGCTATCGCATGGCCGTAGCCCGCTACCAGGCGCAGGTTGGTACCAACACGGACGTTCTCGACGCCCAATCCCGCCTTACCGACGCGGAAGCCGGACTGACCTCGGCTATGGCCGACTATCAGGACGCTCTCGCCAGCCTGTACGCCGGAATGGGCATGCGGAACTTCTCGCTTTCCTCCCACTAGAGCTTTCAGACCATAATAATGAAGAAGCCTCCCGTACGTACGCACGGGAGGCTTTTTTTCGCATCACAGGCCAAGCTCTTCTCCTGAACTCTTCCATTTCCGACCTGCATAACGGGTTGCCTTTTAGTGCAATTGCTTTATTCTATTTATGCGATCAAAGAAATCCAGTGCATTTCAACCTTGAAACCTTTTTCAAGATTTAGATGCGCTAAAATTTTTTTTGGGAACCACCTTGTAATGGCCACAGCAAAAACAACTCCTTTGCAATTGTCGTTATTGCTGATCATCTTTTTTATTGCACCTGCAATTGGTGCAGCCATCGGCTATCTCAGTCCGCATGAGACCCGCGAGCAGGCCAGGCAATTCTTGCATAAGGTTCTCAACATAAAAGACGATCGTCCGCAGAAGGACAAATCCTCCACTAAACAGGGGGAGTTCCTGACAATGAAAAACCCTGCCGGAGACATCATCTGCTCGGATGGAGAGCAGCATGAAATCCCCTGCTGGCGCATGCATATGGAAAAGAGATTGCTGGGGGAGGTTCCGGACACGTATTCGCCTGGTGCGCCGGAACAGCTCTATGGAATTCTGAAGGAACGGACCGGTCCCAACGGAACCATCATGACCCTGACCAAAAAACACGACTTGCTGGAACCCGCCCCCCCAAAAGGCAAAAGTAACGGCAGCAGGCTTTCGTCCGCCCAGAAAGCCCTTTCCGACTGATCCGTCGTTTCCAATGAAATTCAGGTCTATTGTGCTGCATCCCTGAAAACAGACAGCTTGTTGCGCTGCATAAATGGCCGCGCCTGCAAGACAAATACATCCGGATCATTGCAGATATTCTGCATTATTCGCGGATCTGTGGCATTTTTAAAAGCAAACCTGGCTTCGGAATACACCGTCGAAGCAAAACGGATGTATGGCAGGCTGGTGTACCCGCTGTAAACAACTCCACCGAAACTGGCGCAGAGCAGCAGTACCAGAGCGGCCCCACGGAGCTTTTCTTTCCATCCCCGGTACGAGCTGTTGGCGACCGCAGCAAAGAGCAGATAAAAAACCGCTAACCAGAGCAGCATGGAAATGGTCGTGTATCGAGACGCTGAAGCCTGCTCCACCCCGAATCCCGAACGTCCGATTCCGGTGATCAGGGCGCAGCCAATCGCATAGCACCCCAAAAACAGAAAAAACAGGGAAGCCCGGCAACGGGCCGCGTTCGCCCACCACAGGATCCAGGCTCCGCCGAACAAAAACACTGCCAGCCCGGATGCTCCCAGCAAAAGACTTACGAGATTCGTGCTGTTAATTTCAGTCAGCATGCCCGCCAGATACAGCAGCACGTAACGTACGCTGTCGCCGGGCGCCTCGAAAAAATGAAACAACCCGCCAGGATAATAGCCGCGCTCCAGATTCAGAAAATAGAAAAAAAGCAACGCGACGAATAATGCGCACCAAAGGGCAATATATGTCCGGATGTGTGGAATCGTGGCCCCGCGGATCTGCATAAGCAGCAGAAAAACCGGTACCAGCACCCAGTACAACGCCCCTGCGGACAAGGAAAACAGGGAAAATACGCCGCAGCAGACCAGCAGAACGAAAACTTTGGGCGTCATTCGCTTGTTGGTCAGCACAAACGCGCCCAGGGCCATGCCGGCGACATTCATGTACCACTGAACCTGGAATCCCCAGAACCAGTTTTCATGCTGCCGCAGGCTGAATACCGCATAAGCCGCGAGCGTCCAGAGCCAGATCCAACTCCGTTCCATCCCCAGAGCCCGCCGGTTCAAAAACAGGTGCATTCCTATACACGCGTAAAACAGCAACGCGAACGCGATGCTGGCAACCATGTCCCAACGAACATCATAGTCCGAAACCAGTGCAAGGCCGAGCAGCAGCAGTTTTGGAAACACCAGGCGGTGTTCATTATGTTGCGCCCAAAAATCTCCCGGATGCAAGGCTCCGGAGAAATATTTCTGCAAAAGCGGCACGACGCCCCACCACTCGTCCCAGACCGGTATATCCACCGCATAGTTGTAGAACACGACAATCAGGCAGCCCAAAGGCAGCGCTGCCAGCAGCAGGGCGCCCCCTGCGCCCAGCCAGGGGAAAAAAAAGTCGGAAAACCTTACGAGTTTGTTTTTCATGTGCAATCGCTTTTACTCTGGATTTAACAAGCGACTGACATACCAACCGACGGCAGGATTTGGCAACAGGGATCATTGCCTGGGGCATCGGCAGTTCGCCCGCAGCGAACTGCCTGCCGCAGAAAAATGCGGCACAGGAACAGGAAGGGGCTAAAACTTTTCGAGGTTCAGACGCTCTAACTGAGAATAACGGACATTGCCTTGAACATGAAAATGAATGAGTCTCCTTTTCCGATTCCAAGCCTGTCAAAACTGCCTGCAGTGATCAGCGCACATACGGGAGTTCCGTCATCCAGGGTTCCGGAAACCTCGGTGACGATATCGTCGCTGACGACATTGGTGATAACGCCGGGAAAGGCATTGCGCGCGCTTGTCTGCGCAACGGCATCGGGTTTCTCCAGAATCACCCAGGTGGCCTTGATCATGGCGGAGGCCTCTTTTCCCACTGCCAATGCGAGCTTCTGGCGACTCTCATTGGTAATGATCCCGACGACCTCATTGCCTGAATCGGTTTTCAGGCTGACCTCGCACATCACTTCATTCGCGTTTATTGATATGATTTCGCCACGGAACGTATTCCGCACACTGGTTTCCATGCCGAATTCCTTCCTGAAATGTTGGTGGATAATCTGGTGCAGATCCTCGTCGGTAAGCGTCACGTACGAGGCGGTATAGTCGGTTTTGGAATGACCGAGCAATACCTGGACGGCGCGCATGGGCATGCCGCCCTGCAGCAGTTCAATGGCCCGCGAATTACGTAATACGCGCGGGTTGAGAAAATCCTTGGGTAAACCGCTCCGTTCTTCCTGCTCATAGAATTTGCGCCGGATAAATCCCTGGTCCAGATCAAAAATCCGCTCTTCGGAATTTTCACCAACAGTTCCGACATGATATCTGACGCAATAACTTCTGATACGGGCGATGACTTCCTTGGGCAGTGGCACTTCGCGTTTTTCTGATCCGTCCGGAATCAGGACCACGCTGCGAATAAAATCAAAATCCCTGCGCTCATCCAGCGCCAGAACCTCCCCAAGCCGCGCCCCCGTATAGCGTAACATCAAAAAGACCAGGAACACCCGCTCGCGGGAACGCCTGGTCCGCGCATCTCGAGAAGCTTCCAACCAGGTAGAAAAGGCTTCGGTCAGTGCTTTCAACTGTTTTTTATTCAGCCGGCGCACACCTTCGGTCACGTTAAAAAGCCGGCAGGCCCTGGACTGGGGCTGGGCTCCCTGGGGCAGAGGGGCAGAGGCATCACTGTCCACCGGATCCATGGCTGTCAGCATGTCGTCGATTCGCCCGCGAAGTGCGTACAGCTCCTCTTTTTCCAGATTTTCAATACGATCAGTTATATTTTCATTATATGTCATAATAGCACCCTCGGCCTTACTATCCCATCAGTGAAAAAAAAGTAAACAAAAATGCCAAATGTCTCTAATTCACTTCTTTTAGTGATATCTTAAAAATAATCTACCTCCTAAAATAGTCAGGTATACCCCTACCCATCGGCCCGTCGCCTGTCACGCAATATTTTTTTACCGTGATAATCTGGTCAATCGATGTACTTTTTTTGTTAAAGCCGCTAAGAACCATTAGAATACGTTTTTAGTCGTGAATGTTTATTGTTCTAACTTTGCATAAGCAGCAGTCGTAACTCTCGGTGTGTTGTCGTATTCACGGTTCTTTTTTTAGCTGTACAGGTTCATTCATATTGAGAAATGCCCAGGTTCTTCCTTTGATTTTCCTGGCACAGCGCCTGTTGCATTATTTTTTCTCATGTATGCAACGACAAACCGGCTCAACACACGCGAAATAGAAAAGAAGGATTCCGCCACATATGCTCATCAGTGAAATCTTCAGCCAGCAGGAATTTTTTCAGCCCCTGCTGTTGACGCTCAAAGTCTCGGGACTGGCAACAATCGCGGCAATGGTTTTCGGTGTTTTAGTGGCCTACGCACTGACGCACTGGAAATTCATCGGCCGGGATGTCATTGACGCCATTTGCACGCTGCCCATGGTCATGCCTCCCACGGTGCTCGGGTACTACCTGCTCGTACTCATCGGCCGCCGCGGCATCGTGGGCATCTGGCTGAAAGACACCTTCGGCATCACGCTGATGTTCACCTGGAAGGGAGCTGTCATTGCCGCAGCCGTAGTGGCTTTTCCTCTGGTCTTCAAGTCCGCGCGCGCGGCTCTGGAAGGCGTGGGCAAGCAATTCGAAGACGCCGCCCGCACTCTGGGACAGGGAGAACTCTCCGTATTTCTGCGCGTGTCATTGCCTCTCGCTTTTCGCGGCGTTCTGGCCGGGACCATGCTCGCATTTGCCAGGGCCATGGGAGAATTCGGCGCCACACTCATGGTGGCGGGCAACCTCCCCGGAAAAACCCAGACACTGTCTCTTGCTGTCTATTCCGCCGTTCAGGCTGGGGAAGACACTCTGGCCAACATCCTCGTACTGGTCATCAGCATTGTCTGCGTCACCATTCTCGTCATTACCAGCCGTTTGCTGCAGCCCAAATTTTAATACAAAAACAACAACACTAAGGAGTATAGCATGAAACGTTTTGTCTCTGCAGTCGTATCATTGGCTTTGATTTGTTTTTTCCTATTGCCCCTGGGAAACGCCTCTGCCGAGGAACTGATCGTTTCCGCAGCGGCCAGTCTGACTGATGCCTTTTCGGACATTGAACCGGCTTTCGAGGCCGCCAACCCCGGCGTGGACGTGGTCATGAACTTTGCGTCCTCCGGCGCGCTGTTCCGTCAGATCGAACAAGGCGCCCCTGCCGACGTATTCGCCTCTGCAAATCCCAAGTGGATGACCAAGGCCGTGGACAGCGGTTTTGTCACCAAAGACGCTGTTACCGTATTCGCGCATAATTCCCTTGTGCTGGCCACCCCGGCCAACAACCCGGCCAAGGTTGCCGGATTGAAAGACCTGACCGGCGAAAAGGTGAAAAGCATCGGCATCGGCACCCCAAAAACTGTTCCTGCAGGAAAATACGCCGAACAGGCCTTGACTGCCGCCGGACTGTTTGAAACTCTGAAGCCCAAGTATATTTACGCCGAATCCGTCCGCCAGGTTCTGGATTATCTTTCGCGCGGCGAAGTGGATTGCGGATTTGTTTATGGTACCGACGCGACCAAGGGTGGCGACGCCGTGCTGACCATCGAGGAAATCCCCTTGGAAAAGCCCGTCACCTACCCCATCGCAGCTCTCAAAGACGCCAAGCAGAAAAAACTGGCCCAGGCCTTTGTTGATTTCGTTGTCAGCGCAAAAGGTCAGGAACTGTTGCAGGCTCGCGGCTTCAAAAAACCTTAACCCGCCGATAAATGGAATTAAGCATCAACATCACAAAACAAATGCGCAGCGGAGGAGGAAAGACTTTCCTCCTCCGCTCGCAGTTTAGTACGGCAGATCGCGCGCTGGTTCTGTTCGGACCGTCCGGCTCGGGCAAAACACTTACCCTTCAAGCCATAGCCGGCTTGCTTACCCCGGATTCGGGCCGTATCGCTTTGAACGGCGATGTGTTTTTCGACAGCGAGGCCAACATCAATCTCCCCACAAGGAAACGCGGCGTCGGCTATGTTTTTCAGGACTATGCCCTGTTCCCGCACCGTACGGTCTGGGACAACGTCAGCTTCGGCCTCAAACCCCTTTTCGGCCGAATCAGCAAGGAAAATGCCCAACGGGTGGATGCGCTTCTGGAACTGTTCGGCTTGTCCGAACTGAAGCAGCAATATCCGGCAACGCTTTCCGGCGGACAAAAACAACGTACGGCCCTGGCACGGGCACTGGCTACCAATCCTAAAATTCTTCTGCTGGACGAGCCTTTCAGCGCCCTTGACCAGCCTCTGCGCCTCCGGATGCGGGAAGAATTGTCCAGAATTCTTGAAAAGGTCGACATCCCCATGATCATGGTCACCCATGATTCGGACGAAGTGGAATCCTTTGCCCAGTCTGTCGTAGTCTACAGCAATGGCGGGGTCCTTGGCATGCATATGGCTTCGGATATCACCAGCCGCGGAGAAAGCGTATCCGAAACCATACGCAAGCAGATCTCCCGTGTTTACGAAACCTGACCTGACGGCTGGCACGACTCCTCCCTGTGATCGAATAATTTCTGCAAAACCTGGGAAAACCCAAGCCGCGACCACCGGCCGCGGCTTTTTCACCGGCCTTCTGGAAAAAAAAGTCTCCGCCATGGGAACTTTTTTTCTATCCTCCCTTGTCCTTAGCTATCTGTTTTCTCACGTCCGGCAGAATGATAAACAGGCAGGATTTTTTTTGTATTGTATAGACATGCCCCTCAATCTATGCTGAAATAATAAATCGTAGAACTCTGTTCGGTCCGCTTTGCCGGCGTTTTCATTTGCACCCACAACCAAAAGCAACGGCGAACCATGCGCAGCAACCCCAAGGATCAAGGCGAGGAGCGTATCAGACAGCTGGAAGAAGAGCTGCTGAACGCGCGTTCCCGTATAGCGGAACTCGAACAGACCCGCCGGCAATCTTCTTCAGAGGCGCAACTGCCTGAACAAATGGCAGACGCGGCCCTGATCGAGTCCCTGCCGACAGCCGTGTTTTATAAAGACCTCAAGGGCAACTATCTCGGGTGCAACAAGGCATGCGAAGATCTTCTCGGCATCTCACGGGAAGTGCTTCGCGAAACAAATGCTGCCGGTCTCTTTCCACCGGCCTATGCCCGTGTCCATAGCACAAAAGACCGACAGCTACTGCAGACAGGCAGCAACCAGGAATACGAATCCCTGGTAATCGGTACGGAAGGAACCATCCGAAGCGTTCTTTTCCGTTCTTCCCTGGTTTTCGACAAAAACGGAAATCCCTACGGCATCACAGGAGAAATTACACACAAAACCACCTTGGAACGTTTTGATGACGCGACTCAAACCCAGGATGATTTGTTATCCCGCAGTCTCCTCGACGCCATTCCCATCCCTGTCGTCATCCTGGACGCGGACGGACTCATCCTTAGTTGCAATCCGGCTTTCGAAAAAATCGCCGGTCGAACCAAAAAAAAACTCATTGGCCGTACTTTTCCCGATTTTCTCCCGGAACCGCTTGCTAACGCCCTTTCCGCCCAGGCTGAAAACGTAAGACTGAGCGGGAAACCCAGCACGCAATCCACCTGGCAGCACGATCCGGATTACAACTCCCTGATTCTGGAAACGTCCTTCAGTCCGTTTTACGGACCCAATGGAGTGTTACTGGGACTGATCGGGAGTTGCAAAGACATCACGCAGCAAAAACAGCAGGAAGAAGCTCTCCGACAATCGGAAAAACTGCTGTCCGCCACCATTTCTTCCATTGACGGACTGCTCAATGTGCTGACGCCGGATCTGCACCTGCTGTATTCCAACTGGAAGGATCATGATTTCGTTCCCGAACAGGAGCGATACGGAAAGCCTTTTTGCTATAAAGCCTTCAAGCACCGCAATACGCCTTGCAACGAATGCCCGGCCCGCATGACCTTCCAGGATGGCAAAGTCCGGACCGTGGAAACCCATAATTCACTCACAGGCGCGCATAAGGAAGTCACTATCACGCCGATTTTCGACGCGTTAGGTGAAGTCTCCCATGTTGTAGAATTTGTCAGAGATATCACCGAACGCAAAAGAACCACCCAGGCCCTGGAAAAAAGCGAGCAGCTCTATCGCATGCTGTTCCATTTCGCCAATGACGCCATCTACCTTTTTTCCTTTCTGGATTCCGGCAAAGCCGGGCAGTTCCTCCAGGTAAACGACGTGGCCTGCAAAATGCTCGGGTACAGTCGTGAAGAACTGCAACAGTTGTCCATCTACGAGATCGACTCCCGTGGGCTGGACTCACTCAGCCCTGAGATGGTGGCGCATTTTCTGCGTACCCACCACCTGCTGCATGAGGCCGTCCATGTCGCGCGCGACGGTTCGCTCATTCCCGTGGAAATCAATACGCGTCTGTTTGTCCTGGACGACCAGACCTGTTCGCTCAGTATCGTCCGGAACATTCAGGACAGGAAACAGGCGGAGCAACTGCTGCGGGAAACCGAGGAGCGCTACAGGCTGCTTTTGGAAGCAACATCGGACGGCATCTGGGACATCAACCTGGAAACAGGCAAGGAATACCTCAGCCCCACCCTGGGAACTTTGTTCGGCCTGCCTCCCAGGACCCTTCTGACGAGTCTGCAACTGCGGCAACATGTCCATCCGGACGACCTCAACTGCTTTCCCTTCCAAGAAAATAAATTCACCGCTGAAGAGGCAGACAGCTTCGAATGTGAATACAGAATTCGCCGCCCGGACGATGCCTATCGCTGGATTCTGACCCGCAGCAAAGTAGTCCGGCGTTCGTCTGAAGGCAAAGCCAGCCGGGTTATCGGCAGCAACATGGACATCACCCAGCGCAAGGAAATGGAAGAAGCGCTCAGACAAAGCGAAGAACACGCACGGGCTATTCTGGCGGCCATCCCGGATACCATGCTCATTGTCACCCGCGAGGGGTTCATAAAGGAATGGTACGCCGGGGAAGGCTCCCGCTTCTGCATGGATGACGTGCCCCCCACCGGACGTTCGCTTGCGGACGTCCTCCCGGCAAATATCGCCAAAAGCATCCTCGCATCGGTAAGCGATACCCTGGACAGCGGCGCCATGCAGATTTTCGAATACCGCCTCCCCATGCATCTCAACGGCATGAAGGAATTCGAAGCGCGTATCGTCAAACGCTCGGCCAAGTCGGCTCTGATCATGGTACGGGACGTTACGCTGCTGCGAAACACGGAAGCGGCCTTATATGAAGCCAACCAGCGACTGCGTCTGGCCATGCGCTTTGCCAACGAGGGAAAATGGGAATGCGACTTTGCGGCAAATACCTATCAATACGACGAACAAGCGGCGCGAATGCTCGGCTATGCCCCGGATGAAGCCGAGTGGCCTGCTGAGCAGTGGCAAAAACGCATCCATCCGGATGATCGCGAACGCGTTCTTGCCGCCATGAATGCCAGTTTGTCCGGAAAAATTCCCTATTATTCCGAAGAATACCGTATCCAGCGGAAAAACGGGACTTTTATCTGGATTTCCGGGGTTGGCGGCGTGGTACGCCGCGAAGAAAACGGCGCCCCCAGACTGTTCATGGGCATCAACCGGGACATCACCGGACGCAAGGAAGCGGAACAGAAACTCAGCGTTAGTGAAGAAAAATACCGCATGCTGGCTCACAATATCCGTGACGCCATATATACGCTCGGCGAGGACATGAAGCCGACCTTTATCAGCCCGCTGGCCGAACCCCTCACCGGCTATACGTTGAAAGAACTGTATTCCATGTCTCCGGAGGAATGTCTGACTCCCGACTCTCGGGAACGCTTTGTGGAGTTGATTCAACGCCAAATGAAGCAGGAAGTCCGCGGACTCGCAGAGCAAGTTCCAACCTACCAGGAATATACGTGCCTTCGTAAAGACGGTTCAACCATCGTGGTGGAAGGCTCCATTTCCGTGCTCCGCGGTGATGACGGCAGATTCAGGGGATTCATCGGCATTGTAAGGGATATATCCGAGCGCACGAAAGCCCGGAAAGCCCTCGAAGAGAGCGAAAAACGTTTCAGACTCATTTTCAACACTACCCCCGTCGCCCTGCTGGAGGAGGACTACTCGCAAGTCAAAATCAATCTGGATGTCCTTCGTGAAGGTGGAATTACGGATTTCAAGACCTACTTTGCCGAACATCCCGAACAAGTTCGCCGCCTGGCTGACAAAGTGCAAGTTATCAACATCAACCCATTTACCCATGAGATGTTTGAAGACGAAAGGGCTCATTATATGCCCCGCGCCATGACGGACATGTTCAATGAGCTTTCTTTCAAGTCATTCGGGGAAACGCTCGCTCTGATCGCCCAGGGATCCAACTCGATTTCCCACATGCGCGTGCATCAGACAATGAAAGGAAAACGCCTGGATACAAAATTCACCTGGACCATTTTTCCCGGATATGAGTCCACCTGGGAAAAAGTGCTGGTCTCTGCCGTGGACGTGACGGAACTGATGGAAGCCAGACGCCAGGCTGACCTTGCAAACAAGGCAAAATCCCAGTTTCTCTCCAGCATGAGCCATGATATCCGTACGCCTATCAGCGGCATAATGGGAATGCTCCAGCTGCTGGAACAAGGACAGCTCAACACCAAACAGAAAAACTACGCAAAAACCGCCAGACAGTCCTGTGCGCTCCTCAACAGATTGCTGGCAGACATCCTCGATCTCTCCAAACTGGAAGCCGGCAAGCTGGTCCTCTCGCATAAGCCGTTTCTCCTGCAAGACGTATTGGACTCGCTGACTGATCTTTTTTCCTTTTCCGCGGAACAGGCAGGTCTGTCCTTCAGTATCCATACTGACAAAGATATCCCCTTGCTCATGGGCGATGAGCACAACCTGCTGCGGATTCTCACAAATCTGGTCGGAAACTCCTTGAAATTCACTTCGACAGGCAGCGTTTCCGTCAGCGCAACGCCGACCCGCATAAATCCTGAGGAAGAGACTGTACGCATTTTGCTTACCGTATCCGACACGGGCATGGGAATTCCTGAGGATAAAATAGAAAAAATGTTTCAACCCTATGCGCAGGGTGATTATCTGGCACCGCAACAGGGGGTCGGCCTTGGCCTTTCCATCGTCAAACAGTTCGTGACCATGATGCGCGGCTCCATTTCCGTTGTCAGCGAAGAAAAAAAGGGATCCACGTTTTATGTGGATATCCCCTTTGCTATGGCCCCCGACAGCGACAAAAAAATCGAAAAACAGCAGCAGAAGACAGGCACGGATCAGGCACTTCCCGGATTTACCGCACTTGTAGTGGAAGACGACCGGATCAGTCTGACGACGGTCACCCGTTTTCTGGAAAAAATGGGGGGGCAGGTTTCAGGTTTTCTGAATGGAGAGGACGCGCTCAAATTCTTGCTGCACCAGCCCGTGGATATCATCATGCTGGATATTCAGCTGCCGGGAATGAACGGACTGCAGGTCACCGACTGCATTCGCAACGCTCCAGAATTCAAAGAGCGGTCAAAAACGCCCATCGTCATTCTGACGGCTTATGCCATGAGCGAAGATAAAAACAAATTCCTTGCTGCGGGCGCGGATGCGTATCTGGCCAAGCCTTTGGAAAAAGAGCATCTCGAAAGCGCCCTTGCCCGTATATTTGGTAAAGCCGCGCCAAAACTCACCGGGTTTTAGCTTGATTGTCCGCTTTTTTCCCGTGACGCCGGGGAGTGAGGACCGCTGTGATCCGTCGCGCCAGACGCACCATGCGCATCAGGGTCACCGCCGTCGCAATGCGTTCCGCCACACTGCGATATCCTGCGGACAAGACAGAGCACTCCTGGTCCAGATCGCTGCGCAACGCATCGCTTTGGGCCACAAGCAGTTGTTTTTCCTGTTGCAAACGCTTGCTCATGGCTCTCTCAACTGCTTGCCGTCTTTGCGCATTTCCTCCAGCGTCTGAGAAAACGGCATCGGATGGCGGGAGAAAAGCGCTTTAACCCACATGATGCAACCGAAGGATCCGAGAAAATACACCAGAGCGCAGCAGGCCATACCCGTAAGCCTGAGCTCCGGGGGCAGGGCAAACAGGAGCAGGACGGTGACAAGAAGCACACCGAACATGGCCAGAAAGAACGCCGCAAGCAGCACCGTCAGCACTTTCAGGGAAAAATGCAGCTCCTCGCGACACTCCAGCGAAAACAACTCCAGTCTGTTGCGCCCGATGGCAACGATCAGGGAAGCGGCCCGCCTCGCCGATTCGGGGAGATCCAGAAGTTTTTCAAACGAAAAGGCCATGCTTATTTCCTTGAGAACAGCCAGCCGAGAAACAGGCCGGCGAGCATTCCAATGCCTACGGCCTGATACGGTTTTTCCCGCACGTATTTATCAACTTTTTCAGCTTTTTCTCCCAGGCGACTCTCTGCGTTCAGCCATTTCAGTTTGGCTTCTTCAACGGTTTTGCTCAAGCGGTCGCGAGCTTCTTTGGTTTTTTCGTCGGCAGCATCCGCCGATGCATCCAGCAGGGCTCGCGCATCACGCAGCAGCGCTTCAAAATCCGTCTGCAACTTTTCTTTTGCTTTTTCCGTCTTGTCCATCTTGCCATCCCTTTGTTGATTAACGTTTTTCTTCATATCTCCATGCTATCCTGTTTGGCGAAAGCAAGCCAGCGTTCCGGGTTGTAATTTCAGTCATTCGACCAGGGAGTCCGGAAAAAAACGCGGCAACAGAACACTCACCATGGTCCCTTTCTCTTTGTCGGATTCCACCATGATGTCACCCCCGTGAGCCTCGGCGATAAGTTTTGCGCTATAGCGTCCGAGCCACGAGCCCTCGGTTTTGCCGAACGATGCGTATTTTTCAAAAAACATGCTCAGTTGCTCATGCGGAATATAGCCGTAGTTATGCACGGAAATCTGAACTTCCTGCTCCGTACACTCAAAGATGACGGTTACCTCGTCTTTGGGTTTGGAGCAATCCACAGCGTTTTTTATGAGGTTTACCAGCATGGACTCCAGCAAAACCTGTTCACCGTAATGCTGAAGCTTGCCAAGCCCGCTTTGCGGGTCATTATGATAGATCACCCGGACAAGATTCACTTCAGCCTCAGGGCTGATGAAGCGATTGATATTGCGAAAAATTTTACGAAAATCAAACCAGACGAAATCAGGTTCATAGTCGCCTCGTTCCATCTGAAAAATCTCTTGCGATAAATCGATAAAACGCAGCAGATTGGAAACAATCCCGTTCATTTCCGTCGCGTAATCCGCGCAACGCCCACCGGCCTTTTCCATAAGCATCATATGCGTCAGACTAATGATGCCCTTCAGCGGCATCCGCAATTCGTCGCGAATCAACCGGTCCACATCTTCCTTCATCTGCTGCAGCTGCTTTTCTTCGGTTATGTCGGAAATAACGCCGAATGAGCCGATGAGTTCGCCGCCGTCGTCTGTTCGCGGGTGGTGCGTTACAAGAAAAATACGTTTCATGCCGTCTTTTCGCGGAAAGAGTATTTCATACTGTTGCACACTCGAAGTCTTGCGCGTGATGACCTGGTCCAGAAAATCCTTCCGATCTTCTTTGGGAACCAGATCGACAAAACGTTTGCCGAGCAGTTCCTCGCGCGTATATCCGAGCAATTCGCAGAGTTTCTTGTTGACGAAAAGAATTTTTCCAGACCGGTCAATGACTTCCAGCCCTTCATGCAGAGATTCAACAAGCTCTCTATGCTGTTTTTCCCTGATCCGCAGCTGGTTCTCGATCTTTTTCTGTTCGCTCACATCGCGGACAACGGCAACAATACCAGCCACATTGCCGCTGTCATCCAGCAAAGGAGCGGAACTGATGGAACAGACGAACGGCGCCATGTTGCACGGCACAAAAAGATATTCATTGTTGATGTATTTCCAGTCATCCTTAGCCTGTAACAGTTTAGCCAGGTTCGCATCCAGACGCTCGTGGTCGGAAGGATCTATCCATTGATGCGCGCGCGTGCCGATAAAATCTTCCGGCTTTGACAAACCAAACAGTTTGCAGCCACGCAAGGAGATAAATTCTATCCGGGCTTGCGTATCCAGCCGGGTAATGGCATCGGGACAGGCTTCCATGATCCGCGTCTGAAATTCCAGCGTCCGTCTGAGTGCGTCAGCGGCTTGAACTTCTTCCGTCACATCCCGGACGACACTGATATACCCTTCGAGTTCGCTGTCCTCCCCGAACAGTGGAGCGGAATGAAACGAGCCATAGCAGGTTTTGCCATCCTTGCGCCGCAGCTTATACATGTTGGGCGGCAGAAGCTCCCCTGGCTGTAGCATCCGGATTTCCTGAATGTTGGCACAAGCGGTGTCATGCTCTTCCGGCGTTACCCAATCATAAAATCTGCTCCCGATTAAACTGTCGGTTTCATCAAGGGCCAAGAGTTCCCTGCAGCGCGGCGATACCTGCCTTACCCAGCCCTTGGAATCAAAGCGGACAATGGTGTCCGGAGAAACTTCAAACAATCTGGCCTGGAATTCGTAAGAACGTCTCAGCTGCTCCTCGTCCGCCCGCCGCCTCGTGGCGTCTCTGATAAAAAGAACAATGCTCTCGTGACCGTCGATAAACGCCTTGGCGCCGTTGGTGTCCGCGTAAAACAGGTCGCCGTTCTTTTTCACCAGGCACACGTCGCTCCGTGAAGCAAGCATGTAGGCCACAGGGTCATCCGAATGCGAGGACACGCCCGAAAATGATTCCGGGTCAAAAACATCAGCAAAGTGCATGGAACGAAACGCACCTGCTTTGTACCCCAACATGGCGCTGATGGCCGGGTTGGCATACGAGAACCGCAAGGTCTGCGCACTTATGACAAGGATGCCGTCGATGGAGTTTTCAAAGATGACACGAAAACGCATCAGCAATTCTTCACGCTCGGCCCTGGCGCGCAAACGCTCGCTGATATCGCGTACCTGGGCAAGCACCAGGTTTTCTCCATTCAATTCAAAAAGCGAACAATGCGCTTCCACAGGAAGAAGAGCGCCGTCTTTGCGCAGCAAAGCGCTATCGAAACGAATGCGTTTATCTACCAGCAGATCCTGAAAAAAGGATGCAAGCTCTCCCTGTTGCTCCAGACGGACATCCAGATTCGCCATCCGCATGCCACGCAATTCCTCATGGCTGTAGCCCAGGTATTCCGTCGCCCTACGATTCACTTCGCGGATCGTTCCTCCCAGTTCCAACAAAAACACCGCGTCAGCGCCCTCTTCCAGATACGTGCGGAAACTGAGTTCGCTTTCCTGCAAAGCCCGTTCGGCTCGCTTCTGTTCGGAAATATCTATGATCATGACCACGATGCCTTCAATGCCCTCGCCTGAAAACGAATACGGACTTTGATGCACCCGGAAAAACTCTCCTCGTTTCTTGGCCGGATCCGATCCTATTTCATAGACAATTTTTTCCCCGGAAAAGGTACGCCGGATATAGGGCATTACCTCCTCAAAATACTCCGGGGAGAGCAGGTCGCTGACTTTCTTGCCGATCATTTCCTCAGTGCGCAAGCCGTGCCAGGATGCGTACGACGTATTCACAAAACGATATCGGTAGGATGTGTCAATGAGACAAAAACGCGCATGCACGTTTTCGATTATCAGATCAAGCTGTTGTCTGCTGGTGCTCAGAGCAGCCTGAAAGGCCCTGCAGTGGCTGACGTCTACCCCCACGTCCAGCGACTCCCAGCCGAAAATCCGGGGTGGGGAAACCCTTCTGGTGAAATGAACGGTCCGCGTAGTCCCATCTTTGGCTCTGTACTCGACATCCGTGGTGAACAGGTTCAGATCATTTTCGGCAACGATCTTCTCCAATTCGGCAAGATATCCGGGATCCGGAAATAAACGCGAACGAATCTCTGAATCGCCCACCACCTCTTCTTCCGTATACCCCAAGACGCGTTCGCTCTCAGCATTCCAAAAACTGTAGTTGCCGTCTTTGTCGTGCGAGTGCATCAGCAAAGGCAATGTATTGAGAAATTCTTTGAGTTCAGTGGCGTCAATAACAGTCGGGTTAGTGTCGCATCCGTCATCTAACTGCTGTAAGCGGAGTTCGAATTCCCGCTGCTCGCGTTGCGGTGAAAAATAATCCGAGGGGGGGAGATAAGAAGGATTTGCGACCAGCCTGTTGTTTCGCAATACCTGCGGGTGTGTCTGTAAGGCTTCCAAAAGGACCCGCCCGGAAAACCTCCTCTGGTCGTACAGACAGCATACTGCGAACTCCACCTCCGGCATAAACTCGTTCATTCGGCCTTCATATTCGAAAAGATCAGCTTCAGTCAGCCCTTGAGAAAGGAACCAGCTTTTTTCGCTGATCAGGCAAACGCCGCACCAGCCTTGTTTTAGAGCCTCTGTCGCTGCCCGTTGCACATACTCCAGCACGGAATCGATGGATACGGCCTGTTTTCCCCAAAAGGCTATTCCCGCGGGAACGACATCCAGACTGCCGGATGCCCGAAAAGCTGAAAGCTCCAGCCCGGTTTGTTCCAACCGGCTCCAGGCTTCTTCCGCCGAATCAGCGTCCGCCACGTAGATAACCTGGTCCCCTTTGTCCACGTGCAGGCGCAGAATATGCGCAAGTGCCGCATACAGCTCTTCATCATTTTGATAAAAGCTGCACGAATGCTCCATTTTTTTGCCTGCATCCATAGTGTTCACAACGTTCATTCCCCTCGCAAATCGGAAATCCCAATAAGAGCTTTGCAAAAGAGTTACCCGGAAAACTCGAACAACACAAGTTACACTCTGTAACCTTACAACTTCCTTTCCAAAGCCCTGAACGACGTATTCTCTCAGAAAGTTAATGTACTCTTTTGTTCTCTGTTATTACTTTTTATACGGCATAACGTAGACATCGATTGTAACATGTCATGAAAAGGTCTTCTTTAAGGGTGTTATCGTACTGGACATCTTGCAGCAGCAATCTTTTTGCCAGACACACCTGTCATACGCAGTAGTATGACAGACTTTTGAAGTTTCTGACAAAGCATTCCGATGACGGCTGGCATCCGGATGAGGGAATTCGTGAGGGCAAATGCGGCGTTGGCGGCATCGAATCAAGGCAGCAAGGCTGTTCCAATCCGAAGCAGAGAGAAGGGATTGAGAATAAATTCCTCAATCAAAAGAGCAAACAGTCCGCGGGGCGCTAAAGACAAAAGCCTTTTAAACGCGCCCGCGGCCTGACTTAAACGTATCGGATCAGAGTTTTCTGATGCCCACGGCGTATCGTACTTTTTCTAAAAGAGGAATGGTGTGCTCTCTGGCTTTTTCCGCGCCTTTCTTCAGAATGGACTCGATATAATCCGTATGCTGCATAAGTTCTTCATAACGCTCCCTGGGGCTTTTCAACAGCTCGTTCAGATACTCGAACAGCTCGGACTTCATGGTGCCCCAGGCGATGCCGTTGGCATAGCGTTCGCGCATCTGCTGCTTCTCCTCCGCTGTGGCAAAGGCCGCATAGATGCTGAAAAGCGTGCAGTCATCCGGATCCTTGGGTTCGTCCGGGCCAAGGGAATTGGTCTTTATCTTCATGATCAGTTTGCGCAGCGCTTTCTCCGGGGCAAACAAAGGGATCACATTGTCATAGCTCTTGCTCATCTTGCGTCCGTCCAGCCCCTGCAGCAAGGGCACGTTCTCATCAATCATCGCGTCCGGCAGGGTAAAGCATTCGCCGTACTGATTGTTGAAACGCATGGCTATGTCTCTGGCCATTTCGATATGCTGTTTCTGATCCTGCCCCACAGGAACGAAATTGGCGTTGAAAATCAAAATATCCGCGGCCATCAGAATCGGGTAGCAAAACAGGCCGACATTGACGTCTTTGTCCGGATCCGCATTTTTTTCCGCAACATTTTTATCAACTGCGGCTTTATAGGCATGAGCCCGGTTCATCAATCCCTTCGGGGTCACGCAATCAAATATCCAGGCTAATTCCATGGTCTCGGGGATGTCGGACTGGCGGTACAGGATGACCTTCTCCGGATCCAGACCAAGGGCCACCCAGGACGCGATGATTTCCTTACTCGACCTGTGAATGCGCTCGGGGTCTTTGCACTTTACGAGCGCGTGGTAGTCGGACAAAAAATAAAAGCATTGCGCGTCGTCACGCATGCTCATTTGAATGGCCGGACGAATGGCCCCGATATAGTTTCCCAGGTGAGGGGTACCGGATGGAGTAATACCAGTCAGAATCTTGGTCCGTTTCATTGGATGAGTCCTTCGTCAGTTGTTACATGCAAAAAAACACGTTCATAGCCTGCTTACAGGCGCATCAGAAGTTGAAAGGCCTGCGGAGGCAAGCCAAAGACATTCACAAAAAACTGCAGCATCCCGAACAAGATCGGGCCGAGCACATGCCCCAGGACACCGAAGGCCAGCAACAAAATGATGACGAGCATTCCCCATCTGCCGAAGCGCATATAGGCGTATGCCAGGCGCGGCGGCAACATGCCGGCAATGATATTACTGCCGTCCAGGGGAGGCAGCGGAATCAGGTTGAACAGGCCGAGCACGATGTTCACCACCACTCCGGCCGCGCCGATCAAAATCAGCGGCAGCAACACTTTGGCCAGCATGGAGTCCGGCTCTACGCCTACCGCCAGCATGACAAACACGCGCAGCAGCAGCGCGAAAAGGATGGCCAGAATAAAATTGGTGGCCGGCCCGGCAATGGCCACCAGCACCATGCCCTTGCGCGGATTCTTGAAATAACGCGGATCCACCGGCACGGGCTTGGCCCAGCCGATGACAAAGGGTGCGATGATGGCCGTAAGCACAAACATCAGCGAGCCCATGGGATCAAGGTGTTTGATGGGATTGAGATTAAGCCGTCCGAGATTTTTGGCGGTCGGATCGCCTTGCAGATACGCCACGAAGCCGTGCGCCACCTCATGACAGACAATGCCCAGCATCAGGGGCACGAAAAAAATGGCTATCCGCTCAATGGCACTGTAGAATTCTTGCATAATCCACCTGTAGGATCGTTTTGGCCCTGCGCCCGGAACACATTTTCCAACGCTTCCGGCCGGAACGATAAAAAAATATTACATCCGCAGCATATCAGGTCAACGCTGCATTTTTACCTGCAGGGTATACGACGCGGCTTTGTCCGCATGCACAACGATGACTTTGTCGCCGGTGGAAACGCAGCGCCAGCTGAAGCTTTTCTGCTTTTCGGCCACATGTCCGCTGGCAGGTGTGAAAACATCAACAGCCGCGGCAGTGTCCGCAGGCTTCAAAGCCAGGCTTACCGTATTGCCCTCGATCCCAAGAAAACGGTAACAAAGACGTTTTCCTGCAGCCAGCTTTCCCTTGAGCAGGGTTTCTTCTTTGCCGGGCGCGAATACAATCCGTTGATAACTCGAGCAGCCGTCGGATCCGAAACTGCTGCTACGTACGGGCCGTCTTTCAGGCTTTACGGCGTCCTCGACTTCAGCCGGCTGTTTTTCAGCCTTCGCAGGAGGAACAGGTTCGTCTTCCGGGCCTTGCGGGATTTCCGCCAGCAGTGGCGGATCCGGCGGATCCTGCTGCGTCACGGGCGCATTGTCTGCTTCTTGTTCTTTGTTTTTATCCGGCTGTTTTTTTGCCTCGGATTGTACGATGGGCTCATCGTAATCGCCATCGGTTTCCGCAACCGTTTTGCCTGCAGGCTTTGTTGCTGCCTTTTTAGGAGCTTCTTGCTTTGCTTTTTTAGCACGCGTACCGGCTGGCTGCTTATCTGCGGCTTTCGATTCTTTCTTTTCAGCCCTGGCCGCTGGCTTTTTTTCCTTTTTCGGTTCTTTCTTCCCAGCCTTGGACGCCGCGGCGGCCTTGCGTTCCTTCTTTGTTTCAGCCGGCTTCAGATAGCGGCGAAAAATATAGGCCGAACGGCCGTCGATCAGTTTAAAGCAATGCCAGCCGTTGGTAATGTCCGTGACCCAGATGCTCGTCCCCTCAGGAACAATGCCCATGGTGTCGTAAGTATTTCCCGGGCCGCTGCGCGCGGTTATGCTCTGCGCGACAACGAATTCTCTTGGTTCTCTGAAGGTATCGTTCCACTCATCGGCCCGTGCGCTGAACGCAAGAAAGCAGGAGAGCAACAGCCCCCCCGCCAGAAAGATACACCAGGCCGGCAATATCGAAATACGCCTCATATTATCGAGCAATCGCATGATTACCGGCAATGCTAGTGAAGGATCGTGCCGATACGGTTCCAGCGGATATTGGATAAGCCGTTGGAAGACCAGTAAAGCAGCCAGGCCTTGCCTTTGATCTTGTTTCTGTCGACAAAACCCCAGAAACGCGAGTCGTAGGATTCGTCCCGGTTGTCGCCCATGACAAAGTATTTGCCCTCCGGCACGACAACGGGCGCCATATTATCCCGCCTGCTGCTGTTGGTGATGCTGTCCGTATGCTGGGTGTAGGGTTCGTCGAGCTTTTCTCCATTGCGAAAGACCTGTTTTTCTCTGATCTCAATGGTATCGCCGGGCAGGCCGATGACCCGTTTGATGAAATCCTTGGATGGATCCTCGGGGAACTCGAACACCACGATGTCGCCATGCTTCGGGTCGCTGAATTCCGCCAGCATATAGTGCGTAAACGGAACCTTGATGCCGTAGACTATTTTGCTGACCAGCAAATGATCGCCTATTTGCAAGGTCTCCAGCATGGACCCGGACGGGATCTTAAAGGCTTGAATGAAAAACGAACGAATAATGAGAGCCAGTATAATGGCTATTATGAGAGCCTCTGAGTACTCTTTGAGCATCTTTTGCCAACGTGGGGTCATGATGAGTCCTTAGTGTTGATGTGGAAATGGAAAACCTGCCGAACGAAAATGCCGGAATCAGTCTTCACCTGCTTTCAGGGCAGCCAAAAATGCTTCCTGGGGTATTTCGACATTTCCCATGCGTTTCATGCGCTTTTTCCCTTCTTTCTGCTTTTCGAGAAGTTTGCGCTTACGCGTGATGTCGCCGCCGTAACACTTGGCGGTAACGTTTTTGCGCAAAGGAGGGTTGCGTTCCCTGGCCAGTATTTTTTGGCCAATAGCCGCCTGGACGATCACCTCGAAAAGCTGCCGCGGGATGGACCGTTTCAACTTCAGCGCAACGGCCCTGCCCTGCTGATAGGCGTTGTCCTTGTGCAGAATGCAGGACAAGGCGTCCACAGGGTCGCCGTTGATCAGGATGTCCAGTTTCACCAGGCTGGCTTCACGGTAATCGATAATTTCATAATCAAGAGACGCGTATCCGCGCGTCATGGATTTCAATTTGTCGAAAAAGTCATAGACAACTTCAGCAAAGGGAAGCTCGTAGGTAATAATGACCCTGGTGGACGTGAGATAGCGTACGTCCTTTTGGATGCCGCGCTTTTCTTCGCATAATTTGAAGACATTGCCCACGTATTCGTTGGGCACGTGAATTTCCATGCGCGCATAGGGTTCGTAAAATGTGTCGATTTCCTGCGCTGGCGGTAGTTTGGAAGGGTTGTCTATGTCTTCTTTTTCGCCGTTGAGCTTTTTGACTTTGTATACGACGGTGGGGGCTGTGGCAATCAGACTGGCCTCGAACTCGCGTTCCAGACGTTCCTGAATGATTTCCATGTGCAACAGTCCCAGAAAACCGGCCCTGAATCCGAAGCCCAGCGCCTGCGAGGTCTCGGGCTCGAACTGAAAGGCCGCGTCGTTGAGCTGCAGTTTTTCGAGAGCCGCCTTGAGCGGTTCGTATTCGGCGGGTTCGGTCGGATACAGGCCGCAGAACACCATGGGTTTGACTTTCTTGAACCCCGGATACGGCGTCTTGGTGGGATTGCCCGCGTCCGTGATGGTGTCGCCCACGGGCGCGTCATGCAGATTTTTAATGCTGCCGCACATGTAACCGACTTCGCCGTAGCCCAGTTCTTTGACGTCCGTGGGCTCCGGAGCGAAGACACCCAGTTTGGTGACTTCGAACTCTTTGTTGTTGGAGAAAATTTTTATTTTTTTGCCCTTGCGGATGTTGCCGTCCAGAATTCTGAACAGCACCACTACGCCCTGGTACGAATCATACCAGGAATCAATGATCAGGGCCTTGAGCGGCGCGTCCGGGTCTCCGTCGGGCGGCGGCAGTTTGGCGACCACCTCTTCCAGCACCTTGTCCACGTTCAGGCCGGTTTTGGCGCTGACTTCGACGCTCTCCGCACAGTCCAGTCCGATGGCCTCTTCGATTTCCTGGCGTACGCGCTCGGGCTCGGCGCTGGGCAGATCCACCTTGTTCAGGACCGGGATGATCTCCAGGTCGTTGTCCAGGGCCAGGAACACGTTGGCCAGAGTCTGCGCTTCCACGCCCTGGGTCGCGTCCACCACCAGCAGCGCCCCTTCGCAGGCAGACAGCGAGCGGGAGACTTCATAACTGAAATCCACGTGTCCGGGCGTGTCGATGAGGTTGAGAATGTATTTCGTCCCATCAGAGGCCGTATAAGGAATACGGACGGTCTGCGCCTTGATGGTGATACCCCGTTCGCGTTCCAGATCCATCTTGTCCAGATACTGTTCGCGGCGTTCGCGGTCGCTCACGACGCCGGTCAGCTCCAGAATACGGTCTGCGAGCGTGGATTTTCCATGATCGATATGGGCGATGATGCTGAAATTTCGAATTGTGCTTTTTTTCATAGAGGGCTCAAAACGTCGGTCCTGTCGTTCCTCAAGACCCCGGGCAGGCTTTTCTTTACGGCATTTGCCCGGGGAAGTCTAATAACTCCGCAACTCTCTTTTCGGAGAAACCCGGCATTGCATGCCTCATGCGTATTCGTGGGTTCCTGCCGGCGAAAGGAGCTTAGAGCACGTTATTCACTGGGGGGCAAGGCCTCTGTTAACGTCCCGTAAGCACCACAAAATATTATTTAATTTACATCCAGCACCACAGGCTTTTCCGGTCGTTTCCACGTCCGTGATCGTATCTGCGAATCCTGCCGCAGCATTCCCCCGCGGACAGGTCGGTACTCCGAATCGTCCAGCTTTTCAAGAGCCAATGGAGAGTGTATAAGCATTATTATGAAATGGTACACCTTGTTTCTTAAATTTTACAGGTAATCTCATGTCACAATTGCGCGCCCTGCTGCTCCACCCCTCGCCCGAAGTCCGCTCATTTCTTCGCGAAGCCCTTGCCGACTGGGACATTCTTCGTGTCCTGGGAGAAGCCGCCAACGCGCACGAGGCGCTGGAACTGCTCGATGCCGTGCATTACGGCGTTTTTTTTCTGGGCGTGGAACTGGACCAAAGCATCGACGGCATCGAACTGGCCAGAATTCTATCCACTCGCAACAAAGCGCCCGCACTGGTCTTCATCGCGCAGGACGAAAGCAACGCCTTTACCGCCTTCGAGCTGGGCGCCACGGACTATCTGCTCTGGCCCATCACCCACGCGCGCCTTGAGCGGACCCGGAACCGGCTGCGGCAATTCAAGGCCCATTTCAAAGAAATTCCCGTTCCCGACCTTGCGCCCAAACATCCGGATGATGACGACGAAGTGGCGGGAGAGGAAACCCTCAAGCTGCCCATGGGAGAGGAAGAGGAAGACCGCTTTCTTTCCGCGCTTCGCCAGGCCTGGGACCAGGAGCAGCGTTTTTCCACCATAGACATAGAAAAACTGGCCATCAACCAGGACGGCCGAACGCTGCTGCTGCCATACGACCAGATTATATTCGTGGAAGCCTACGAAGACTATAGTTATGTGCATACGGCATCGCAAAAATTTCTGACTTCCTATCGCATGAAAATTCTTGAAGACAGGCTTCGCAAACATCGTTTTTTTCGCGTACATAGAAAGTATCTGGTCAACCTGGATATGGTTACGGAAATCGCCTCGCTGCCGGGAAGCAACTTTATGCTGCGAACCACGGGCAAAACCCGTATCGAGCTGCCCATCAGCCGGCGCCGCATTGCGGACCTGAAACAAATTCTCGGCCTCTAGCACGGGACGCAGAGTATTTTTTGAAACTGCGTACGTAAACGCGCTGCTTTCAAAAAATCGCAAGGAGGAGTTATGGACCACTCGGGCACTTTGGACGCTTTGCTTCAGGAAGAGCGTGTCTTCAGACCGCTGCCGCAGATGACGGCTCAGGCCACCGTCTCAGCCAAAAAACTGGAAGAGGCCTATAAAAAAGCCGAGGATAATTACCTGGGTTTCTGGGAAGAAGCGGCAGACGAACTGGATTGGTTCAAAAAATGGAGCATGGTGCTCGATGATTCCAATCCGCCTTTTTACAAATGGTTCGTCGGGGCCAAATGTAACATCGTATACAATGCGCTGGACCGCCACATCACCACGGCCAACAAAAACCGCCTGGCCCTGATCTGGGAAGGCGAATCCGGAGACCAGCGCAAACTCACGTATTACGAACTGTACCGCGAAGTGAATAAATTCGCCAATGCCCTGCGTTCGCAAGGGGTGGAAAAAGGCGACCGGGTCATTATCTACATGCCCCCCCTGCCCGAAACCGTCGTCGCCATGCTCGCCGTGGCCAAAATCGGTGCCATCCACAGCAGCGTTTTCGCCGGCTTCTCGGCCAAAGCCCTGCGTACGCGTATCGAGGACGCCCAGGCCCGCTGCGTCATCACCGTGGACGGATTCTACCGCAACGGCCGGGTGGTCAACCTGAAAAGCGTGGTGGACGAAGCCACCGTGGGCATCAGCAATTACTGCGCAGAGACCGTGATCATCGTGCAACGGGCCAATGTGGACGTGGATTTCACAGAAGGACGGGACGTCTGGTACCAGGACATCATCCGCCAGGAGCGGCCCGAATCCCATACGGAAGTCATGGACTCGGAAGATATCCTCTTTCTGCTCTACACCTCGGGCGCCACCGGCAAACCCAAAGGCATCGTGCATACGCACGGCGGCTACATGGTCGGCGCCAACCGCACCCTGAACTGGGTCTTCGACATCAAACCCACGGACATTTTCTGGTGCACCGCGGATCCCGCCTGGATCACCGGGCACAGTTACGTGGTCTACGGCCCGCTCATGGCAGGGGCCACCATCGTGATGTACGAAGGGCATCCGCTCTACCCGCAGGCCGACCGGCTCTGGTCCATGGTCGAACGCTACGGAGTCACCATCCTCTATACCGTGCCGACCCTGATCCGCATGCTGATGCGTTTCGGCAAGGAGTACCCCAAAAAACACGATCTTTCCACGCTGCGCCTTCTGGGCTCCGTGGGCGAACCCATCAACCCGGAAGCCTGGGTCTGGTTCTATAAAAACGTGGGCAAAGCCGCCTGCCCGCTTCTGGATACCTGGTGGCAGACCGAAACCGGCATGTGCATGATCAGCCCCATGCCCGTCTCGCTGCTCAAGCCGGGCTCCGTGAACAAAGCGCTGCCCGGCATCGAAGTTGACATCCTAGATGAGGAGGGCGTACCTGTTCCTCCCAATATGGGCGGATTACTGGTCGTGAAAAAACCCTGGCCCGCCATGCTGCGCGGCGTCTATAACGATCCGGAACGCTATCTGGAGACCTACTGGAAGAAATTTCCCGGCCTCTATTTTGCGGGCGACGTAGCCCGCCGAGACGTGGACGGCTACATCTGGATCCAGGGCCGCGCCGACGATGTTCTGAACATCGGCGGACACCGCCTGGGCACGGCCGAACTGGAAAGCGCTCTGGTTTCGCATCCGGCCGTGGCAGAAGCCGCGGTCATCGGCATCCCGGACAAAATCAAAGGGGAAGTCGCCAAAGGATTCGTCATCCTCAAAAACGATTTTCTCCCGAGCACCACGCTCGTCAAGGAACTCCAGGCCCACATCCGCAGCGAACTCGGCCCCATAGCCGTGGTCAAGGCCATCGCCTTTCCCGAAGATCTGCCCAAAACACGCAGCGGCAAAATAATGCGCCGCGTCCTCAAAGCCCAGGAACTCGGCCAGGACGCCGGCGACACTTCAACTTTGGACGATTAAACAGAAGATTATCGACGTGTCACAGAAACTTACCCTCGCCCTTGCGGCGCTTTTACTGACCCTGGCCTGTGCTGCAGGCTTCGGTTCCGGCGCGGCCTTTGCCGCGGATAGCGATCTGCGGGTAACCCCCGTGGTACGGGCCGTACGCCGCGTTTCACCCGCGGTTGTGAACATCACCACCACCCAGATGAACCGCCGTGGCTTCAAATCATTGGGCCCCGGACTGGACGATTTTTTCGCCCCCTTTTTCCGCGAATTCTTTAACGCCGTCCCCCAGCAGCAGAACTACGCCAGGCACAGCCTGGGCTCCGGCGTGATCATCGACGGCAAAAAGGCCCTGGTTCTCAGCAACGCGCATGTCATTTCCGGCGCAACAACCATAATCGCCCGACTCATCGACGGACGCGAATACCAGGCCGAACTGGTGGGCTCGAGCCCGGATCTGGATCTGGCCGTGCTGCACCTGCTCAAAGCCAAGGACCTGCCCCAGGCCACCATGATGGACTCCGACGAATTCTTCATCGGTGAAACCGTCATCGCCATCGGCAACCCCTTCGGCTTCAACCACACCGTGACCACGGGCGTCATCTCCGCCCTGCACCGCTCGGTCAAAACCAGCGACGGCGTCTACACGGATTTCATCCAGACCGACGCGGCCATCAATCCGGGCAACAGCGGCGGACCGCTCTGCAACATTCTGGGCGAACTCATCGGCATCAACACCGCCATGCACGCCTCGGCCCAGGGCATCGGCTTCGCCATTCCCATCACCAAAGCCAAAAGCGTCATCAAGGAACTCGTACACACAGGCAAGGTCTCGCCCGTCTGGTTCGGCCTCTCCGGCCAGAGCATGGATCAGCGTACGGCCAGTTATTTCGGCCTGGATCATGTGCACGGCATGCTGGTCACCGACGTTCTGCCCGGTCCGGCCAAAGATGCCGGAATCCGCAACGGCGACGTGGTGCTCGAACTCAACGGCGTCAGTGTAGAGGACAAGGACCACTACCTGAGCATTCTGCGCAATTATTTTGAAAATGAAAAAGTCCGTTTCACCGTGCTGCAGCAAGGCAAAAAACAGACTCTGACGGTACGCGCCGCTCCCTTTACCCTGCAGAACGCGCTGGATCTGGCCGCGCAGCGCTGGGGGTTCACCCCCGGACAGGCGCGCTCGCGTGATACGGGACTGCCCATCGCGGAGATTATCCGCGGCGGCCCTGCCTCCCAGATCGGCCTGATACGGGGTGACAGCGTGCTGCGCGTGGAAAATATCCCCTTGCGCAACAACGACGACTTTCTCCAGGCCGTGCTCCGCTTCCGCCTGAACAACAACGTGATTCTTCAGGTGGCCCGGGGCAACCGCGCCTATCTGATTCAACTGCAGCTGCGCTAATCCTTTAGCATGTTATATTGAGGGGAAACCTCTTGAAAGAGGTTTCCCCCCTCAAACTCCCCTTTCCAGAACTTTTCATATATGAAAATCGTTGTTTAATTAGGAGGGTACGCTTTTATCAGCTTCTATTCTGCTGAGCCAGGGCTATCCCCCAACGATACCAGTTTGGCCAGAACAGTACGCAACTTAATTTCCACAAGCGCCAAAAACAGAAACAAAAGGTTCAACTATGCTCAATCCTGCCGCCAAGCACCCAATGATAATGCCAGACGGAACGGTCATCCGGCAGGTCGTGAACCTGAATCAGGTTATCGACCACCCGCGGATCGAGGTTGGCGATTTTACCTATTATTCCAATTTTAACGAACTGGAAGATTACGCTGCGGCCATCGCGCCGTTTCTATTCCCCCTCAGCCCTGAAAAACTCATCATAGGAAAGTTCGTCCAGATTGCCCATGGGGTTCGCTTCATTACAAGTACGGCCAACCACAACATGAGCGGTTTTTCCACCTATCCCTTCAATAACTTCATGATGACGGCTCAGACAACACCAGAAGACATTCAGGCCATGTTCAACGTGCCGGGACGCAAAGGGGATACCGTAGTCGGCAATGACGTATGGATCGGCATGAACGCCACCATCATGCCTGGCATCACCATAGGCGACGGAGCAATCATCGGCGCCTGCGCCGTGGTGGCCAGCAACGTCGAACCGTACTCAATTGTCGGAGGCAACCCGGCAAGACCGATCAGGAAACGATACTCTCAGCAGATAATCGAAGAACTGCTTGATATTCGCTGGTGGGATTGGCCCAAAGAAAAAATCGAAGCCAACATCGACGCCATCACCGGAATGGATATAACTGCCTTGAGAAGATGATCTTTCTTATATCCGCCAACGCCACAGCGTCCGTGAATTGAGCCTGTTCAATACGGAACTCCGGAAAAGCGGGACATCCCGGCACATATTTGCGCTTCCATCGCGTCCAGGGCCTTTGCCCTGGCGAGGGATGTGGGGGCGAGAAGCCCCCACGACGTTTCCTGTTACTTATTCCAATTTCAAATCAGAAATGCCCTATTATTCAATCCCTGCTAATGAAAAGGAGCCCCAACGGGGCGGCATAAATGTAGCCCAGGGCACGCCCTGAGGAAGGTAATCCGGATGAAATGAGCCCTGTAGGGGCGACATGGCGAGAGATTATTGCCCTGCCATGTTCGCCCCTACAGGGCTCTACTGTACGCTTGCGACTTCTCCCAGGGTTACACCCTGGGCTACATTTATGCCGCCCCGTTGGGGCTTGAATGAAAACACAGATCTGGTCTCACCCTCTCTTTCCCACTCTTTAAGAAGCAAAAAAAATTATGGAATGTCTGAGTTGGAATTGGAATTACACGGCGCGAAGGGCCACGGCCAGACTGGGCACGGGCTGTTTCATTTCGCGGCGGACCTGCACGTCCCGTACGGCCAGTACGGCGAAACCGTGTTCTTCGGACACGTCGCGGACGTAATCTTCGGAGTGGGCGTATCTGCCGTTCAGTCCGAGGTTGACGCCCGGTTCGTGGTTCTTTTCCAGGGTCAGCACAAAAAGCCCGCCGTCGGCCAGGACCCGGCGCGCTTCGCCGAACAAGCGCTCCAGAGGACCGACATACACGAGCACATCCGCGGCCGCGATGCAGTCATATACGCCCTTTTCCTGTTCCAGAAAGGCATGGGCCTCGGCTTCCTCGAGCCTGTCGTACACTTCCAGGGATTTTGCCTTGGTCACCATTTTTCCGGAAAGATCCACGCCCACCAGCTCATCGGCGAACTGACGCAGCACAGGACCGCACAGTCCGGTGCCGCAGCCGAGATCCAGAATCCGCAGCCCTTCCGAACGCGAAAGCCATTCTTCCAGCAATGATTTGATCACCTGCGGGCCCTGGTAATCCAGCTTGTTCACCAGATGCGCGTCATAACGTTCGGCGTACTGGTCGAAAAGATTGCGTACGTAGGCCTGGGAGGATTCGGGCGCGGCATCTTCGCCGGTCAGAGCCGCGAGGAAAACGCCGGCGCCGAGTTTCTCGTGAGGGTCCAGGCGGACGCATTCGCGGAACTGAGCCACGGCCTCATCCATACGCTTCAGGTCTTTCAGAGCCATGGCCATGACAAAATGGCTGGCCGCGCTGGGCTCGAGTTCGTTGGCGATGCGCCCCTGCTCCAGGGCTTCCTCGGGCCGGTCCTGCTTCATCAGAATCTGCGCCAGGCAGACATGGCCGTCCACGAATTTCGGATCCAGTTCAATGGCCCGCCGGGCGCATTTTTCGGCCTCAGCGAATTTTTCCATATGCATCAGCGTCAGGGCCTGATTATAGTGCCCGCCCGGAAAATCAGGCATCAGCTCCACCATCTGCTGTTCCATCTGCAGGGCTTCTTCTCTGCGGTCCGCTTTGAGCAGCAAAAAGGGCAAGGTTCCCAGGATATGCGGGTTGCCGGGATGCTGTTCGTAAGTGGCCATGGCCAATTCCGCGGCCTCGGCATAGCGCTCATGTTCCTTGAGCAGGCTCACCAGGTTCATGGAAAAGTTTGCATTCTTCGGCGCCAGCCCCATGGCTTTGCGAAAATATTCCTCCGCCAGGCCGAAGCGCCGGGCATCCTTGTGCACCAGGGCCAGATTGTTGAAAATTTCCGGACTGTCGGGCCGGCGGTCGGCTACCTCCTCCAGCACGGCCAGGGCCTCTTCCAACCGATCCTGCCGGCGGTAGATCATGCCCAAGTTGGATGCGGCCGCCGCGGATGCGGGCTGCAGCTCGCGCGCCTGCAGCAGCAGTTGCTCGGCCTCGGGAATCCGTTTTTGCGTCAAGCGCAGATAAGCCAGCGCGATCATGGCCTCGGCAAATCCCGGGTCCAGCTCCATTGCGGTGAGTATGGCCTTTTCCCCCGCGTCGGCATCCCCCGTCCGCAGCAGGACAAGTCCGAGGTTCTTGTGGGCCTCGGGCAGTCCGGGATCCAGCTCGAGGGCCTGCTCCGCCAGAATACGGGCTTCCGGATATTGTCCGGTCTTTTGCAAAGCCAGAGCCTGCCCGGCCAGAGCCTGTGCGGCAAACGGAGCGAAGCTCCGGGCTTTGTCAAACGCTTCAAAAGCCTTTTGCGGCAAGGAAAGTTCAAGATACGTACGCCCGAGCAGCAGGCAGTTTTCCGGGGTGGCCTTTACGGCAATCTGCTTTTCCAGGGCCTCGGCGGCTTCGGACAGTCTGCCTGACTGCAGCAAGGATTCGATATCGGTAAAATCCTTATGAGATGGGACATCTGATTGCATGGGGTACCTTTTTTTACAGTAGTTTCCGGATAAGCGTGTCCTTGCCTTACCAGAAAACCATTTCAAGTAAAACGCTAACCGGGCTGCTTTCCTGTGAGTGCGGCCCGTCTTTGTTCACTGAGCAGAGGCAGAATGTCCACCTCTTCGAGCTGCTCCGGTTTCATGAATTTCCTCGCATATTCCAGATAACTGCCGCTGGTGAGCAACAGGTCGAAAATATCAGGGTCAATATGCGCCTCGTCGCGCATCCGGCTCATGATCTTGAGCACCAGTCCGAGGGGTTTGGGGCGGTTATAGGGACGATCGGCCGCCGTCAGCGCCTCGAAAATATCGGCCACGGCCATCATCCTGGCTGGCAGGGACATCTCTTCCTTATGCAGGCCGCGCGGGTAGCCGCTGCCGTCCATGGTTTCATGGTGCGCTCCGGCGAATTCCGGCACCCGCTTGAGATTCTCCGGGAACGGCAGTTTTTCCAGCATGATGATGGTCTGGATGATGTGTTCCTGAATTTTGAAACGTTCCTCGTCCGTGAGAGTGCCTTTGCGTATGCACAGGTTGTAGACTTCGCCCATGTTATTGCGCAGCTCGGGCACGTGCATCTTGAAGCGGTCGCGTCCGTTGGCGGAAGGATCGCGCCGACGTTTGATCAAATGCTGGGGCTTGTCCGCCAGAAGTTTTTCCGTGACCGGCAGTACGACCTTTTCCAGGGAAGCGCGCTGCGCTTCTTCTTCATGCGAAAGCCCGAGGCCGTCGTCCAGATGACGCACCCAGGTATGGTCGGCAATCTCCTTAAGCCGCCCGATACGTTCGTCGCTCATGAACTCGCCGCCCACATTGCATTCGGCCACAAAAGCCCATTCCTCCCGGAGGCGTTCCCAGGAGGCTTCCAACTCGGCGCGCAGTTCGTCTTTTGCGCCGTCGCCCTGGAGCAGCTTCTGATAATAGAGAATTTCCGCATCCCGCCAGAGCACCTCGAAACGCATGCGCACTTCATGAATCCTGTTGTACAGTGCTTCGAGTTTGGTGGCTTTATCCACGATGTACTCCGGCGTGGTGACCTTGCCGCAATCGTGCAGCCAGGCCGCGATATAAAATTCGCGCCACTGGTCTTCGGTGCTGAAGGCGAATTCCTTGAAGGGACCGAAATCGGCCTCTGTTGCGGCTCTGCCCAGCATAAAGGCTATTTCCGGAACGCGCGAACAGTGTCCGCCCGTATACGGAGATTTGGCGTCGATGGCGCCTGCAATGAGTTTTACCACCGAATCCAGAAGTTCCTTGAGCGCATCCACCAGATACTTGTTGTCCAGGGCCACGGCAGTCTGTGCGGCCAGGGATTCAACAAAGGCGGCCAGCCCGCTGTGAAAATGAATGGTCTCCCCGGAATCGGGATCATGCGCATTGACCAGCTGAAGAACGCCCAGAACAGCCCCCTGCCTGGTCCGCAAGGGAACAAGAATCGCTGAACTTTCCTTGATCTCCGCTTGCGGATTCAATTCCGAAAGCAAGGCAAGGCCTGTTTCCTGGATACGAGCCTGGGATTGCAAGACGACGGTTTTGCCCTGGGCCAGCACAGGATAAAGCACATCCGCCTGTTTGGAAGGCAAGTCCGCACCGCAAGGCAGGGATAAAAAGGAGTCCGATCCGTTCTGCCTGAGCTGTTCCATGGGCACGGACAGTGTGCCCAGGCGTACGTGCCTGACCCGCAACAGGTCCCCTTCCTTGATGTACACGATGCCGCCCTCGGCATTGGTCAGATACTGGGCTGCTTCCAGCGTCAGACTCAGCAGTTGTTCAAGATCCTGTTCGGAAGCCAGCAAAACACCCTGATCCACGAGCTGTTCGAGCTTGCGCTGCGTATCCATGAGTTCGTCCATGTATTCGTGCAGCGTATTTTTCATCAGCTCGATGGCTTTGTTCAAGGAATCGATTTCCATAATATGACTGTTGAGGGGAGCGCTTTCGGAAAAATCGAACTGCCGCACTTTGTCGGCGTCTTTCCCCATAATCGACAACGAACGCGAAATCCTGTGCGAGAGGTACAGGACGATGGGCAGTACCAGCAGCATGATGCCGAAGGCGAAGTACAGGTTGTTCCGCTGCATACGCGCCACATGGCCGGTAAAGTCACTCAAAGGGGAGCCCACGGCGATGAGCAGCTCCATGCCCAGGCGCGAACCCACATTATAAACGCTGAGCAGATAGTCTTTGCCGTCTATCTGGCGTTCCGTGGGAGCGTTGTAGGCAAAATTCGGAGAGCGCATTTCTTCCCCGATCTGGCGTACGACCGGGTCTTTGAAGGCCTCGGTGCGCTGCAATTTGATTTCATCGCCCTCGCCGCGAGCTGTGGTGACCACAGTTTCCTTGGCATGGGCCAGCACCTGGTGTCCGAAATTCAGAAAGAAAACCGTTCCGTTTTCAGAAATGGGCTGATCCCGAAGAAATTGCGAAAAATACGTCAACGCCAGATCCACACCGAAAACGCCGTTGTTGGATTTCAATTTTTCCGCGCAGGTTATGCCGGGCTGGCCTGAGGAATGAAAAACATAGGGCTGGGTAAAAATGGTCCCTTCGGTTTCCATGGCCTGCCGGTACCAGGGTCGCTTGCGCGGATCATACGTGGTGCTGTCCGCATTGCGATCCATTATGGGTCTGGCATCGGCGTCGAGAAAAATCCACTTGGTCCTTTTTCTTTCACGAAAGCCATAAACCATACGCAGCAAAAACGAAGTGTTTTCCGGCGCGTTGTAAATCTTCCGCAGCTGCTTGCTTCTCAAAGCGATGAGCTGGATGAAATCGCCTGTTTCGTAGCCGAAATAAATGGATGAAAAATAGTCGTATCGGTCCAGCATATCGCAGAGCAGGTTGAGGACATGCGGATTGGTATTGCCCTTTTGCACCAAATCGTCCAACCCCGAAGCGTTGGCGCCGATATCTACCAGGCCTTTGGCCGCGTCCAGCATCCTGGCGGTACGTTGCAAAAGCCCTTCGGTGGTGCAGTTGAACAGCTGGTTGGCCATGATTTTCGCGGCCCTTGTGCTCTCCCGCTGCCCATTCCAGATAAACACAATGGAAAGCGAGATAACAATTAACAGCACGAGCGTGGTCAAACTGACCCGGAAACTGACTTTCCTATCGAACATGGCCAAACCTTTTTTTGATTGAATTATCCAAACAAATCAGCCGGCACTGCCGAACGCCATGCAAAAACGCCCGCCCGAGTCAGCTGGCTCAGGCGGGCGAAAGGTCACCGCAACGACAATCAGTCTTTAGCCCCACTTGGAGGCGAAAACGTCTCGGCCCTTTCACTCGGCACAGACTCTATATAGAGTGACTGACTGGGAAAGGCAAAGCCGCATCCCGCGCCTTCGACGATTTCTTTAACCTTATAGGCGAGTTCTTCCTTTATTTGCATAAATTCAGCCATCACCGTGGTTTTGGTAAAACAGTTCAGACGAATATCGATGGAAGAATCGCTGAACTGGTCGATATGCACCAGAAGTCCTGTTTCCGGAGGCTTGGCAAAAGCGTCGCTGGACTGCAGGTAGGCTTCAATCTGATCCCGGATGGCCCGCAGTTGCGGAACCGTGGCGCGATACTCGATGCCGATCATCCAGGAAATCCGGCGGTGGGTCATTTCGCTGAAGTTGGTGACCGCGTTGTCCGCCAGACGCGCGTTGGGGACATATACCGGCGCCTTGTCGAAACGGCGTACCAGGGTGGAGCGAAAACCGATTTTTTCCACTGTTCCTTCCACCACGCCGTCCACCATGATCCAGTCGCCCACCCGGAACCGGCGCTCCATGATCACCAAAATCCCTGAAATGAGATTTTTAAACAGATCCTGCGCGCCAAGGGCCACAGCCACGCTCAACAACCCGAAACCGGCAAGGATGGGGCCGACTTTAATACCCCAATATTCCAGAACCGTGGCTGTGCCGAGAAAAATCAGAAAAAAACGGATGGCCCGGAGTATCCAGTCCACCATGGCCTCGGTCAACACGTCGTCCAGCCGGTGCATAACGCGGGCCAGGGGTTTTACCAGACGCAAAAACATCCAGAAAAAGAATATCACAATCATGGTCTGCAGCAGCTTGAGCACCACCACCTGCAGATTTCCCTTGATCTGCAACATGACCACGGCAAAATACAGACCGAATATAACAAACAAAAATTGAAACGGCCCGGCAAGCAACCGCACTATTTCATCGGCAAAATCCGGCCAGAATTTTTTGATCGGCGGCTTGACAAACCAAAGCAGAATGTTCGCCAGCAACCTGCGCAGAACGACGAACGACAAGATAACGACCAGCGCAAGAAGCAACTGATGAATCGCTACCCCTTGATATCCCTTAACCCAGACATCTTGCAGCATTGCCGCGAGATCCAAATTATCAAACATTAGCCCTCCCTAAGCTTTGGGTTGATCATCTATTCTGATGTTGTAGACTAAAGTACGGACACTTTTCAACAGGGAAAACGAAACAATTCAGTGACATTGCCGCGCGAGACCCGAGCGTTCGGAAGCGCGAGCCATACGTGCCGGCCAGTTACAGAACTACTGACAACAGCTGGAAATCCTTTGCTCTTTTTTGACATTTTATCAATTCCAAGCAAGATTTGATTTATTGCTCTTCCTCTTCTTGTATCCTATACTGATTTGATAGCGTCTAAGTCCTATGCGCCGGTGCCGGTTTGGCATTCCTTCAAGCTCCCTTTCAGGGATTTTTTAAACAACAGGAAAAAAACATCTCCTGACAACTATTCTGCTTTTATTACGCCAAAAGCATAATCGCAACAAAGTGACTGTATGTTTGTATCTGGAAAGCCCAAAGAGTTCCTCAGTTTTATCCTATTAAGCTGCCTGTTTGTCATCTTTATTAGTTATTCTTTTTACAATCTCACTGATGCCTTCAAAAGCATGGAAAATCAGGAACAGTTTATTGCTGAGGATTCCATGCATTTTTTAAATGGAGCAAAGGAACTCCTTTCCGGAGACTTTCGCTTTCACTACATCACACGGTATCCCCATAGAGAAATTCTATACTCCGTTGCATTGACAGTTCCATTGTATTTTTTTGGAGAAAATCTATACGCTCTTGGATCCGTCAATATATTTTTTTTCTGTCTGGCGGCATTGATCCTTTATCTGGCCATAAAGAAACTTTATGCCGACAATATGGCCGCACTGTTTGCAGCTGCATTGCTTTTGTTCAACAATTTCACTTTTTTCAATGTTAAATTCGGCCTGTTGACGGAAGGAATGTTCATCGCCTGTATTATTGCTGCAATATACAGTTTCCTCTCCTATCTGAAATCGTTCCAAACCGTTCATCTGCTGGCGCTGGGAGCCATCTGCGGCATTGCGCAGGGAGTGCGGCCCAATGGTTTTTTCTTGTACGGGGCTTTTCTGGCGGTTGTGTTAGCACGGCTGGCATTCCTCAAAAACAACGGACAGAATGATTTTCCCGGTGCCAAAAAGCTTCTGACCGGCGTATTGACGAGCTGCGGCGCCTTTCTGCTGTTCAGCCTGCCGAGTTGGGGACCAAGAGTCTATTTTTTCGGCGATCCGCTGTACCACAGCTATCTCACCAATTTTCTCTGGGAGGACAGCTATGACCTGGCCCATGATGCGGATCTGGTTTTCACAATGCAGGATTATATCGATCTCCACACCTTGGGAGATATGCTGTCCCGCTTCCTGCTGGGGCTGAAAAAGAGCTATTTCAGCTACCCGCTGGATTATATGGGAGTCCATACCTGGCTGGCCATGGTGATCGGCTTCGCCGTCGCCCTCTGGCAGAAAAACAAAGACATGCTGCTGCTTGCCGCAGCGCTTTTCATTGTCATGGCGCCCATTGTCTGGACGGTCATCTCCAACCCGACCCCGCGCATAGGATTCGCCTTCACGCTCCCCTTTGCCGCGTTTCTGGGAGCAAACGGACTGGCTTTTTTACGCCTGCGGCTGAACGCGTGGAAGGCGTCACTGCTCGCCGCCCCCCCTGCACAGGCAAGCAACAAAAAATACGCCCTTTCCGGCTCCAGCCAGCCCGATGCGTCCGAAGAAGCGGAAGCCCCCATCTCCGCATCGCAATCCTTGTAACCAGCCCTTGCTTTTTTCCGGACAGTTGCCGCTGAAGCCGCTATTCGGGCTTTAACTGCAGGTATTTGTTGATGGCCTGCCGGGAAACCCCGATGAGTTGTGCGGCCAGGGACTGGTTGTTGCCCGTCCGCCGCAGGGCTTCTTCTATCAGCAGCACCCGGGCCTGCTTCAGAGAAGGCAGCTGCGGTCCGAACTCCAGCATGGCGGTTTTATGCGGGGGCTGGTCCTGCTGTTCTTTGGGATTCAAATCGAAATGGCTGACCAGCTGAAAGGTCTCCGGGCCGAATCTGCCGTTGGCCGCCATCCGGGCCGCGTCATGGATCAGCAGCCGCAGCTCGCGGACATTACCGGGAAAATCATAACGACTGAGCAGCGCCGCAATGCCCGAAACGTCTATTTTCAGTTCCGTGCCGAGTTCCCGGGCGGCCTCCTCGGCAAAGGTGACTATCAATAGCGGCAGATCTCCCATCCGTTCGCGCAGGGGCGGCAGCATGAGCATGTGTCCGCGCAGCCGGAAATACAAATCCCGCCGGAACGCCCCGGACTCCTGCAGAGCCCCAAGATCCCGGTGGGTGGCGGCCACGATCCGCGCCGTGGACTTGCGCAGCATGTCCGAGCCCAGAGGCGCGTATTCGCCCTCCTGCAGCAGACGCAGCAGTTTCTTCTGGGATTCGGGGCTCAGATCGCCGATTTCATCCAGAAACAGCGTTCCGTCCCTGGCGGCTTCGACCAAGCCGGTCCTGGCCTGGCTCGCGCCGGTAAAGGCCCCTTTTTTATGACCGAAAAGCGTGTCCGCCACCATGTTGTCGTCCAGGCCGGCCATGTTCACGGCCACGAACTGCCCCGGACGCAGGCTGGCCCGGTGAATGGCCTGGGCGATGAGTTCCTTGCCCGCGCCGCTTTCTCCGGTGACCAGTACGGGCCAGGAGGTTTCGGCGATGGCCTCCACATAATGAAAGACCGTCCGCATGTTTTTATCCGCGGTGATGATCTCGGCAAAATGCTCCGGATGGTCCAGCTCCTCCCGAAACAACCTGTGGCGCAGACTGAGGTTCTCGCGCTTGAGTTCGAAGATCTCTATGGCGTGCTTGATGCCGCCGATCAGCGTATTGCGGGATTCGGTCTTGACGATGAAATCAAAGGCTCCAAGACGCAGGCAATTCACAGCGGTTTTGATCTGGTTCAGTCCGGAGATGACCAGCACGGGCAGGTCCGGATGTTCGGCCAGAATCTTCGGAATCAGCTCCTCGCCGCTGATGTGGGGCATCATCAGATCCACAGCCACGGCGCAGAACGGCTCGCTGTCCAGGGTCTCGAGCACCCGGCGGCTGTCCGAAAGAGTCACGACGTTGTCCACGCCCGCCGCACGCAGGGCGCCCTGAAAACTGCGCAGCCAGGACTCCTCGTCATCCACCAGCAGAACCGGATACCTTGGAGAAGTACGCGTTTTGACTTGCTGCGACGCAGAGCCAGTTACCGCCATGTCGCTTCCATTGATTTTCGTCATTTCTGTTCGCTCCGACAAAGCTCACGGCGCATGCGGCCGCCGTCCGGGATTGTTTTCCCCCGAATTACTCATCGCCACTGGAAATTCCATTCAGTGCCGCGGCCAGCTTGCTTCTGCGCTCCGCAGCTTCCGAGCCCGACACCGGCAGACACAGATCGACAATGGTGCCGCAGCCCTGCCTGGAGTTGAATTTCAGAGACCCTCCATGCTCTTCGACAATGGCCGAAGATACGGAAAGCCCGAGTCCTGTCCCCCCGACTTCGCGTTTGGTGGTAAAAAAAGGATCCATGATTTTGCTCTGAATATGCGGAGCAATGCCGGTTCCTTCATCCCGTACGCGTACCACGACTTCGTTTCTGACGCGGTTGTGAAAGCTCTGCACCAGAATCGCAGACTCGCGGCTGGTCAGCGCCTCGCAGGCGTTCACCACCAGATTGATCAGCACCTGGGAAATCTTCTGCGGATTGGCGGTAACCGTGGGCAGGCCCTCGGGCAATTGCGTTTCAAAGCGATTGGTGCTTTTGGCCACCAGATTCCCCACCAGCTCGAGCGAACTGCGTACCACTTCGTTGATGTCGATTTCCCACTTGAACTCATCGGGCGCGCGGCGTGAGAAATTCTTCAGGCTGCCCACGATTCCCCGGATACGGGTGGCGCCCTCGTGCATCCGGGCCAGCAGGTCCGGCATCATGGAGCGGAGTTCGGAGTACTCCAGTCCGCCGGCCAGAAAGTCGCCGTTTTCCTGGTAATATTCCTCCAGCACCGGCGAGATGTCGTTCCAGATGTCCTGGAGCAGAGGCAGATTGAGCGTCATGAAGCTGTTGGGGTTGTTGATCTCGTGGGCCATGCCCGCCACGAGCACGCCAAGAGATACCATTTTGTCCGCCTGAATCAGCTGTTCCTGCTTTTCCTTGGCCTCCCGCTGCGAACGGACGCGTTCGGTAATGTCGCGGGCCACGAGTACGCTGGCTGCGCTGCCCTGGAATACGATATCGCGTTCGCGGATCTCACAGATACGCCGTTCGCCGTCTCCCCGGACCAGCTCGGCTATGCAGGCGTCCGGATCGCTGTCGTCGATGGAAAGTTCGGCCAGCCGCATATCGATGGGCATGATCAGCTCGTCCATGGTCCGGCCGACGATCTGCTCCTGGGTGTAGCCCGCTAGCGTTCGCCCCGCGGTGTTGACGTCCATGATCACGCCGTCTTTCTGAATAAAGATCCCTTCGAAGGTGGCTTCGGAAAACTGGCGGAAACGCTCCTCGCTTTCGCGCAGGGCCTGCTCGGCCTGACGCCGCAGTTCGATGGCCTGGGCCTGCAGATAGTTCTGCTGGGCCAGGGTGGAAATCTGGTTGGCTATCAGGCACAGGGCCTGGCAGATGTTGTAGAACTGCTCGTAGGTGGTTATCGGCACCTCGGCCAGGGCTTCCATATAGACCTTGTCGTCCACGCCGATTTCCGCCGCGTATTTGCGCATCATCTCTTCATCGCCCAGCGAAATGCGTACCTGGCCTACCACCCAGTTGGCCACATGGCGGTCGCCCACATAAATGGACGTGCCCCCGTCCCAGAGCCCGCTGCTCAGACAGGGGCGCAGCATGGGCTTCAAAGGATCCTTGGAACCGAACGAGGCGTCGGAACGGATGCAATTGGCCAGTCCCTTGGGAGTGCGCCGGACCACCTGCTGGCACAAACGGCAGAAACGGCTGGGGCGCGTGATGGGGCGGCCCTCAACATCGGTAATGATGGAGGCCACATTGGTGGCCGCGGCAAAGGCGTCCTGGATGGCCTGAATGGCTTCCACATTGAAAATATCATGAAAATCCAGCTGATAACTGCTGATATCCTGTCCGATCGGCAACAGGGTGCTGCATTGAAAGCAGTTGTAGCGGGCATACAGGGTTTTGTTGGATTCCAGTTCCCGGATGCGGGCGCGCAGGCTTTCCAGCTCCCGCAGGAGCTTCACATGCCCGGAACGGGGTGCGGGTGTGTCTGGTTCGTTATACTGCATGGCGAATCTCCGCCCTATGGCGCTGAGGAACAAACTGATGCTGCTGTCGGGGCTCGGCAGGATGCGGCAGACCGAAGCGTCCCTGAGGTTTCCTCAACATAATGGAATCATCAAAAACTTTCAAACCGTGACCAGAGCCCGAAACCGCTTGTCCACTGGCTTGTAAACCATAACGACAACCCTGGTTGACATCCAAACCGGTCAATTTGACTGCTGTTTTTTCCCGCCCTCTCCGTTAGCGCCCCCTCACGTCAACCTGAATTGCGCCATTACCCCGAAAAGGAATTGAAACTTTTCTGATTTTTTTGACAACACCTTGTAACATCATGTCTTTTTCTATTCTGGAACACTCCTTGTTATATAGTAAGCGGCTGAGGCAAGCCTTGTGTGAATTGGGCATCACCAGGGCTTTGATCTGTCTAACCTTTACGAGGAGGGCGTATGGAACCGTTTGGTGTCGGCACACTCATACTCTGTTTTGGCGGTGGCATAGTCGGCGCAGCTTTGGGAGGTCTTTTTTCATTCATACTTTGCGGCATCATTGTCTTATGCGGCTGCATGGTACTTTTGCAGGGCGGTTCGGATTTTCTGCTTCTGCAGGTCGGGCTCGGGCCGATTTTCGGTCCGCATGTGGGAGGATTCGCCGCCGGCGTTGCCGGGGCCACCTATGCCGCGGCAGTCAAAAAGAGCATGCCCGGCGGGGGCAAGGATATTCTCTCCCCATTGATGCCTCAAACATGGGACGTTCTGCTCGTGGGCGGCATTTTCGCCGTCATCGGGCATCTGATCGTCCAGGCTTTCGGCAAGGTTCCATTCGTTCAGGATTTCGACATTATAGCCTTGAGCGTCGCCACAACAGCGATTCTCTGCCGTCTAATTTTCATGAAAGAGATGCCCTGGGGCAACGCCGCTTCCATCAAGGAAAAGGGCTTTCTGAAGGCCAACCTTGACCTGGCCTGGCTTCCCTGGACGCATCCGATGCCTAAGATGCTTCTCTTCGGCCTTGGCGCCGGACTGTTTTCCACGGCGCTGGCCATCGGTGCTCAGGGCGCCATGCAGCCCCTGGTGGACAAAGGAGTCGTCCCTGCCGGAACCGCCTTTGTCGTCCCCCTGATTCTCGGCTGGGCGGTGGGCGCCGTTTCGTTGATCGCGTTGCAGCTCGGCACGGGCGCGATTCAGCAGGTGCCCGTATGGCACGCGCAGGCCATCTTGTCCGCGATGGCCTATCTGTACTTCGGCTCCATCGGAGTGGTTTTCGTCGTCGCGATCCTGACAACGCTGGTTCAGGAGTTCATGGCCAGGGTTTTCTGGTACCACGGCAGCAACCACATTGATCCGCCGGCCTGCTGCATCGCATTGGGAACCTTCATTCTCAATTGTATCCATTGACCATTGTTCAACAAACAAGGAGTTCATTCATGCCTCTGAATCTCGAATCCGCCAGGCGCATGATTGAAGCGGCCAAAGCCAAGGCCGTGGAAATCAAAGTGCCCATGGTTATCGCAGTGGTAGACAACGGGGGAAACCTCATTGCCCTGGATCGTCAGGATGATTCTCTGCTGGTGAGTATCCACGTTGCCCAGAACAAGGCCTACTCGGCCTTGGCTGTCCGCGCTGATACCGCCACCATCGGCAAACTCTCGCAACCCGGCGCCGAACTGTACGGACTTTCGGATGCCAGCAACGGCCGTATCGTCACCTTTGGAGGCGGTCTTCCCATCGTGGAAGGCGGCAAGGTTATCGGCGGCATCGGCGTAAGCGGCGGCAGCGTTGCCGAAGACACTCAATGCGTTACTGCCGGTCTGGAGGCTTATTAGCCTGCCGGCTTTGTTTAAAACACCTCAGAGCGTTCGCAAGATTTAGTAAAACAACTACTACTTACCGGAGGAAAGCATGTCTCAACAACAAACCGAAACCACAGAAAAACAGAGCGCAGTGGTTATGACGCCTCAGTTCAACAAAAAGCACACGGTTGCCATGCCTGAGCTGAGCGGCCCCACGGACCGGGTCAAAGCGGCATTACAACGCTTTGTTGAGACCACGCCCGCCATCTGCCCCGAGCGCGCCGTGCTGATCACGGAGTCCTACAAGCAAACCGAGGCGCTGCCCATGGTCATTCGCCGGGCCAAGGCTTTGGAAAACATCCTCACCAACATGTCCATCTTCATTCAGGACGGCGAACTCATCGTGGGCAACCAGGCCAGCATGCCCAGAAGCGCGCCCATCTTCCCTGAATTCTCCTGTGACTGGGTTGAAAACGAACTGGACAGCCTGGCAAAACGCAGCGCCGACGTCTTCCTGATTTCCGAAGACGCCAAAGATCAGTTGCGCAAGGCCTTCACCTACTGGGAAGGAAGAACCACCAACGCCTACGCCTCCGCCATGATGCCGCCCGAAGCTCTCGAAGCCCACAACGACGGCATCTACACCGTAGGCAACTACTTCTACAACGGCGTCGGCCACATTTCCGTGGATTACAACAAGGTGCTCAGCAAGGGCTTGAACGCGGTCATCGCCCAGGCAGAAGAAGCCAAGACCAAACTTGATTACGCCGATGCCGCGCAGCTCAAGAAAATCCACTTCCTGGACGGCGTCATCATCTCCAACAATGCCATCATCGCCTTTGCCAACCGCTTCGCGGATCTGGCCGAAAAGATGGCCGGCGAATGCTCCGACCCGGTCAGAGCCGACGAACTGAAAGAAATCGCCCGCATTTGCCGCAAGGTGCCCGCACAGCCCGCGGAAACCTTCCAGGAAGCCCTGCAGTCTTTCTGGTTCATTCACCTTTGCATCCAGATCGAGTCCAACGGCCACTCCATCTCCCCCATGCGCTTCGACCAGTACATGGCCCCTTACTACATGAACGACAAAGGCCGCCTGCTGCCCGAAAAAGCACAGGAACTGCTCGACCTGGTATGGCTCAAGTTCAACGAGATCAACAAAGTCCGCGACTGGAACTCCACCCAGGTTTTCGCCGGCTACCCCATGTTCATGAACATCATCGTGGGCGGCCAGAAACGCGACGGTTCCGACGCCACCAACGATCTCTCCTTCATGTGCCTGCAGGCCGCCGCGAACACCCGTTTGTACGCGCCTTCCCTGTCCATCCGCGTCCATGAAGGCACCCCGTACTCCCTGTACCAGAAAGCCGCAGAAGTCAGCCGCGAAGGCATGGGCTACCCGGCGTACTACAACGACCGCGTGATCATCCCGGCCCTGCTCGCCCGCGGCCTGACCCGCGAAGACGCCCGCGACTACGGCATCATCGGTTGCGTTGAGCCCCAGGTGGGCGGCAAGACCGAAGGCTGGCACGACGCCGCGTTCTTCAACATGGGCAAAGTCATCGAACTGGCCCTGAACAACGGTGTGGACAAACGGACCGGCAAGCAGATCGGCCCCAAATCCGGCAACCTGGACACCTTCAAGACCTTTGACGACGTGATGGCCTCCTACAAGGCCCAGATGGAATACTTCGTCAAACTGATGGCTTCCGCCGACAACGCCGTGGACATGGCGCATGCCGACCGTTGCCCCCTGCCCTTCCTCTCCAGCCTGGTGGATGATTGCATCGCCGAAGGCAAATCCCTGCAGGAAGGCGGCGCTCACTACAACTTCACCGGCCCGCAGGGCGTGGGCGTTGCCAACGCCGGCGACTCCCTGGCCGCCATCAAAAAACTGGTCTTCGACGACAAGGCCGTCACCCTGGCTGAGCTGCGCGAAGCCCTGGATACGGACTTCGAAGGCCGCGAATCCCTGCGTCAGATGCTAGTCAACCGCGCTCCCAAATACGGCAATGACGACGAATACGCCGATGAAATCGCCAAGGAAGCCGCGCTGATCTATTGCAACGAAGTCAACCGCTACACCAACCCGCGCGGCGGCCAGTTCCAGCCCGGTCTGTACCCGGCTTCCGCCAACGTGCCCCTGGGTTGGGTTGTTGCCGCTACTCCGGACGGACGCCATGCCTGGACTCCGGTTGCCGACGGCGTATCCCCCATTTCCGGATACGATACCAGCGGCCCCACCGCATCCGTACTTTCCGTCGCCAAGCTCGACCACCACATCGCTTCCAACGGCACGCTGCTGAACCAGAAGTTCCATCCCACCGCCCTTGCCGGCGACCATGGTCTGGACAACCTGATCTCCGTGACTGAGACCTACTTCAGAAACGGCGGATTCCACGTACAGTACAACGTCGTCAGCCGCGAGACCCTGGAAGACGCGCAGGCCCATCCGGAAAACTACAAGAGCCTGGTGGTTCGCGTAGCCGGTTACAGCGCCTTCTTCACGGCTCTGGACAAAACCCTGCAGGACGACATCATCGCCCGTACGGAACAAAACTTCTAAATCAAGCCACTAAAACCGCACCGGGGGGCGCATACGCGCCCCCCGGCAAAGGTGCATCATGAATTGGAAGCAAAGACAGCACTCCTTCAAGTTATCCGACCGGGACCGTCCCGGCCCCACCGGCCTCGTGTTTGATATCCAGCGTTTTGCCGTGCATGACGGCGGCGGCATACGCACACTTATATTTCTCAAAGGCTGCCCCCTGCGCTGCAAGTGGTGCCAGAACCCCGAATCCATGAGCCCCAAACCGGAGCTGATGCGGGTCCCGCATTTTTGTATTTCCTGTACGCACTGCATGACCACCTGCCCGGAAAAGGTCATAAAGCTCGGCGAAAACAAGGAAGTGATTCTGGAACGGGACCGTTGCAATTTCTGCGGCGAATGCGTGGCCATCTGCTACGCCGGAGCCATGACCATTGTCGGCCGCTACATGACGCCCGAAGAAGTCATGGCCGAGGTCGAACGGGACCGCCAGTTTTACCAGATATCCGGCGGCGGCGTGACCTTCTCCGGGGGCGAGCCCACCATGCAGAATGATTTTCTCCTGGAGTGCCTGCGCCAGAGCAAGGCACGCGGATTCCATACGGCCATCGAGACCTGCGGACACGCGCCGTGGGAATCCTACGCCGCGCTGCTGGACCACCTGGACCTGGTGCTCTGCGACATCAAGCACATGGATCCCGAGCGCCATCGCGAACTGACCGGCGTCTCCAACGAACGCATCCTGGAAAACATCTCCAGGCTCAGCCAGGCGGGCATACCGCTGCGCGTCCGCTTGCCGCTGATTCCGGGCTGCAACGACAGCGACGAAAACATCGAAGCCACGGCAAAATTCATCGCCACGCTGCCCACGGCCGAGGGACTCGACATTCTGCCTTACCACCGCCTGGGCGAACCCAAGTGGGGGCAACTCGACAGGGAGTACCCCATGAACGGCGTACTGCCGCCCCCCCGTGAGCATGTTCTGGGCTGCGCGGAAATCGCTGAAAAGTACGTGGAGGGCGTCAGCGTCGGCGGCTAGCCCTTGTACGTCCGACTTCGCCCCATGGCGACCTATTTGAGGATTCCGGAGCCGTTCAACGAGCAGGGACAATTTTTGCAGTTTTACCGTCCGGAGACATGATGCCCCTCCGAACGGTACGCCGTACGCAAGAATTCACTCTGGTATTCCTCTCCAAGACATGGCTCTCGCAAAACAACGCCGCTGTTGCCTCCCGGCGTTGTTTTGCCGGCCATGCCGCTCTTTTTGTCGGTGCCCGCCCGACCTTTTTGTGCTAGTCTGCCTCAAAAAGGAGAACACAGATGATCGAAATCCTGAATATCCCGGCAGAACATGTCATCGGCATCAAAATCACTGGAAAAATCAACAAAGAAGACATCGAGCAAGTCATCGACGCCGCAACCCGGATCATGGAAGCCACGGAGCGCCGTCTGGGAATCTACGTCGAGCTGGTGGACTGGAGCGGCATATCTCTGGAGGCGCTGTTCGAAGACCTCAAATTCGGCTTGCCCAATATCCTCCGCTTTGCCAAAAAGGCCGTTGTTACGGATAAAACCTGGGTGGCCATGCTGGCGGAAATCGGCAGACTCTTTCCCGGCATCGAAGTCCGCTCCTATTCGTTTGAGGAAAAAGACCTCGCACTGGAGTGGATTCAGGAGTAGCGCTTCCCGGCAACCTTTTGCGCAAGCTTCCGGAGACATCCGGCCCAACGCTGACGGGATACCGCCATGAAATTCCTCCGCGCCTTGAAACGATTCGAGCCCAAAACGCTCCAGGCCCACCTCATCATCATTGTCATGGCGCTGCTGGTCATCCAGACCGCCGTGAGCTGGCATATGGCCTCCAACCTGACCACGGAAATTCTCAAGGAACAGATCGGGCAGCGGGCCCTGAACATGTCTCTGATCATTGCCCAGATCCCTTCCATCCGCAAAGCGCTGCTGGCAAAGGACCCCACGGGAATGATCCAGCGACTTGCCGAAAGCTTCCGGATCATCACCGGCGCCGAATACATCGTCGTGGCGGACGCCGACACGATCCGCTATTCGCACCCCAAGCCGGATCGGCTCGGCAAACATTTTGTGGGCGGAGACACCGGACCGGCCATTGATGAGGGCCAATCCTATGTTTCCGAAGCCGTGGGGACCCTGGGCCCCTCCATCCGCGGGTTTGCTCCCATTTTCGATGTGGACGACACGGTCATCGGCTTTGTCAGCGTGGGCTACCTGACCGAAGATGTCCGCCAGATCATCCAGAGCCACCTGAAAAAACCACTCGTGTACACCTTCGGCATGTTCGGCCTGGGCTTGCTGTTCGCCATTTTTCTGGCCCGACATTTAAAAAAATCCACCCTTGGGCTAGAGCCCGCGCAGATCACCCGGCTCTACCTCGAACGCGGGGCCGTTCTGGAAGCCATCCGCGAAGGCGTTGTCGCCGTGGACCACCTGGGCAACGTCTGCCTGGCCAACAAGGCCGCCTTGAGCTACGTGGACGCCGATCCGGACGAACTCATGGAACACCCCGCCGGAGAGGCCCTGCCCGGGCTGGAGCTGAACTATACGCTCGAGACCGGCCGGTCCGAACGGGATATGGAAAAACAGGTCCGCGGCAGCCAGATGGTCGTGAACACCATGCCCCTGTATTACGCGGGCAAAATCCGCGGCGCCGTGGCCAGTTTCCGGCCCAAGGATGAGATGGACCGCATCGCCCGCAAGCTGGCCCGGATACAGGAGTACGTGGAACTGCTGCGCGTGCAGAGCCACGAGTACTCCAACAAGCTGCACACCATCGCGGGGCTGATTCAGATCGAAGCCTACCAGGAAGCCCTGGAGCTGGTGGCCGCCGAATCCAGCGGCTATCAGGAGCTTATTCACTTTCTGAACGACGCGGTGCCCCATCCGGTCATCGCCGCCATTATTCTGGGCAAATACAGCCGCGCCAAAGAGCTGAAAGTCTACTTCGAAATCGACCGGGAAAGCAGCATGCGCGATGTTCCCGTGTGGATTTCGCAGGAAAAAATTGTTACTATCCTCGGAAACCTTCTGGAAAATGCCTTTGAAGCGGCCATGACCAACCCCTACAACGCCAAGCACGTGATGCTGGCGTTCACCGACCTGGGCAATGAGCTGTTGTTTGAAGTGGAAGACAGCGGTACGGGCCTCGAACCCGAGCGTACTCAGGAAATCTTTGAAGTCGGGGTGACGACCAAAGGCAAATCCCACCGGGGCATCGGCCTGTTTCTCGTCCGTAAACGGCTGGACGAGCTGGGCGGCAGCGTCACGGTGGAAGAAAGCGAAATGGGCGGCGCCGCCTTCATCGTCGCCATTCCGAAAGCGGCACCGAACGAAACGGCTTGATAACGACCTGACAGGGGCATGAGACGGCATGAACCAGATCACGGTACTAATAGTCGAGGACGATCCCAAAATCGCCGACCTGCACCGCCGTTTTACGGAAAATGCGCAGGGTTACGAAGTAATCGGCATTGCCCAGGGCCTGACGGACGCCGAGGCCATGGTCGAAACCCTGGAGCCGGATCTGATCCTTCTGGATCTCTATTTTCCGGAAGGCACCACCATGGACCTGCTGCGCAACATCCGGGCCAAAGGACTGGAAACCGACGTGATCCTGATCACGGCCGCCCGCGAAGTCGGTCCGCTCAAAGACGCCCTGCGCTGCGGCGCCTACGACTACATCATCAAACCCGTGATGACCAACCGCTTCCACGAGTGTCTGGAAAAATACCGCACCCACCGCCTGTTTCTCACCAGCGAGCGGACCATCGAACAGCAGGACGTGGACGGCCTGTTCACTCAGCAGCACTGCCCCAGCGGTCCGATGCTGGAAGAGGTGCCCTGCCTGCCCAAAGGCATCGACCCCCTGACCCTGAGTAAAATCCGTACCATTTTCGAAGCCCTGCCGCAGCAGACCGGCCTGAGCGCGGAAGAAGCCGCCACCCGCATCGGCGCCAGCCGCTCCACGGCCCGGCGCTACCTCGAATACCTCGTATCCGTCAGCTACGTGGCCCCGGATGTGGTATACGGAACCGTGGGCCGCCCGGAACGCCGCTATTTCAAGACCGTACCCGTGGGCGTCTGACGAGGCTGCGCGGCCTGCCTTTGGCTTGTTCGGCGGCTTAAGGACCTTTGGCCGCTTGGCTGAATAAATAAATCTAAGCGCTTGCAGCGCCGTTATTCTCTAATAACGGTCCTTAAAAATTCCCCAAACTTTACAGCTGGAAATGCAGTTGGTCCTTTTTACTGTGGTGTTATATTTGCTGCCTGCCTCCAATAAATCATCCCTAACTAATACTGTCTTATTCCAATTCCAAGTTCGAATGCCTTATTATTAGAGCCCTGAAAGGGCGACATGGCAAAAGATTGTTGTTCCGCCATGTCGCCCTTTCAGGGCTCTATCGTACGCACGCCACCCCTTCCTGGGGTTGCACCCCAGGCTATATTTATTTCGCCCCGTTGGGGCTTGAAGCAAAACACCGATCCAGTCTCACCTCCTTATTGCGTACTCTTTAGAATAATAAAAATTCTGGAATTTCTGATTGTAAATTGAAAGTAACAGGTTGCCGTCTTTTTTTCCCGCCTCCTCTTCTCATACCCCGGCGATTGGTGCTATGACTTTGACAATAAAGCTGATCCATCTGTTTCATTAAGTCCGGAAGGGGGAATTCATGCACAACAGACGATCCGGCAATCCCGTACGCAACCGTTCGGGACACGCGTCCGCCACTGCGGTCAACCGCCGCGTTTTTCTCAAGACCGCCGCCATGGCCGGAGGCCTGGCCCTGCAGCAGACCATGACGCCGCAACTCCTGCGGGCCGGGCAACAGTTCCCCCCGCCAGCGGCAGTTGCGGCTCCGACTCATTCCAATACCAACAGCGTCCTGAATCAGGCCGAAGAACAGACGCTGCGTTATCTCGACCAGATCGAACAGGGCTTGCGGATGCAGCTGGAAAAATCAGACGAGCCCACGTCCGAGCAGTTGCGGATGCTGTGCATCCGCCTGTCCATGCTGCCAGGGGTGTCGCACCTGGCCAGTGATACGCTGGAACTTTTGGGGGACAGCGAAAGCGCCCGCAACCGGCTGTCTTTTCTGATGCCCCTTGTCCGCTGGATGAGCGAACCATTCCTGTTCCCGGTGGAGACGCAAGGTTCGCCAGAGGAACAGAAAAAAGAAATAGCCAAAATATTCAAACTGATGGATACCATGCGCGGCCACGGGTTCACCACCACATGGGACAACGTGGGCGACGCCTCGCTTTCGCCGCAGGACGCGGCGGCCTATAGGGAGTACTACGCGGCGCTGATCCGGGCCTTTCTCGCCTCAGAGCGGACGGACGAACTCTTCATGTCCCTGAAGCTCTCCGCCCTGGTGCATGATCTGAACGCGGCGCTGGGCAAAGGAACCAAAGCCGAAGCCAAGCAACGGGAAATAGTCGATGCGCTCTCCCAGCTCTTGCAGCTGGCCTCACAAGCTCTCGAAAAGAACATCTTTCTGCGTATCGATATGTAAGAGTACGCCTTCAAGGACCTGACCCTGCGGTTGTTCCGGAAAACCGTGGAAGACAACCCCGCCATGGTCACGGACGCCTCTGGCAGGCTGCGCCTCGGCGTGGTCATCCAGGCTTATCTCCGGGACGCGGCACAAAACGTACGGGCCCTGGCGGACTGGGGACGCGCGCGAAAGATCCGCGTGCCGATCCGCCTGGTCAAGGGCGCCTACCTGGACCACGAGCGGGAAAAGGCCGCGGAAAAAGGCTACCCCAGCCCGGTCTGGGACCATAAACCATCCACGGACGCCAACTACGAAGCTGTGAGCGCCTACCTGCTGCTCAACCTGGATGCGCTTGATCCGGCTTTCGCCACCCACAACATCCGTACGCAGGCCCACGCCATGGGACTGGCGGAGGCGTACGGGCTCTCCCCCGACACTGCGCCGCTGCAGATGCTCTACGGCATGGGCGGGCCCATCAAACATGTCCTCGCCTCCATGCACCGCCCGCTCAGGGAATATATTCCCGCCGGTTCTCTGGCCCGTGGCCTGAAATACGCCGGACGCCGCTTCGCCGAACTCGCCAGCAGCGACAACGCCCTGGCCAAAACCCTGCGCGGCGATTTCAGCGACGTGAACAAAACCACACCGGCCTTTACGGGCGAACAGGACATCAAGGACGCCGAAAGCGTCAAAGCCATCCTGAGGGAGGGCCTGTCCCGGCAGTCCCGGCAGCCGCTTAAGGCGGCATCCTGATTTTTTGGATTGGATGATGTGTCTGTGGGGAGAATTCGTTTGTGCGGACAGCTTATAGATTGAAGGAGGTAGTGTGAATGAGAACTGAAGGTGAGATGCCCCAAAGATGACGGACACCTGCTGAGAGGTTAAGGTTCGCTCATGCAGGAGGAACGCATGGGAAAGACCAAATCGTACTCGAAGGAATTTAAGCTCTCAGCGGCCAAGCTGGTGACAGATCTTGGCTATTCTTACAAGGAAGCTGCCAGCCAGCTCGGTTGCAGCTCCTGGTCCATCAGACAGTGGGTCATCAAGTTACGGGAAATCGGTGAATTGCCACCGGTCAATGAAACGGCCACTTCTGCTCAAGAGCTCAAAAAGCTCAGGGATGAAAACGCACAGTTACGAATTGAGAACGAAATATTAAAAAAGGCAGCGGCGTACTTTGCCAAGCAGTCCCTGTAAGGTACGCCTGGATTGATGCTCATAAGGGACTTTTTAAATTGAAAGATCTGTGTCGAATGCTTTCCGTGAGTCGGAGTGGTTACTACGAATGGCGTGTACGTATGCCGAGTCGGCAACAACAGCGCCATGAAGCAATAAGCCAGGCAGCCCGGTCGTTTCACGAGGAAAGTAGGGGTATTTATGGATATCGTAAGGTCCATAGGGATCTCAACGAGAATGGAGTGACTTGCTGCCGTGAAACAGTGCGTAATGTATTGGCGGAACAGGGACTCCGTTCCAATATTCGACGTAAGCATCGATATCCTAAAGCGGCTACTCACGAGCCTGTGGCTGAAAATGTATTGTCACGCGTTTTTACGGCAAGCGCCCCGAATCAAAAGTGGGCTGGAGATATAACATATATCCCAACGGTTGAGGGTTGGCTTTATTTAGCTGTGATTTTAGATATATTTTCCAGAAAAATAGTAGGTTGGGCCATGTCGCATCGCGTCGACAGCAGACTCGCTTGCCGTGCCCTGCAGATGGCACTTGAAACTAGAAGGCCACAAATCGGCGTACTTCACCATAGCGACCAAGGCAGTCAGTATACAAGTGATATTTATCTAAAATTATTGGCAAAAAATGGGATGGAATGCAGTCTGAGTCGTCGAGGCAATTGCTGGGACAATGCCGTCGTCGAGAGCTTTTTCGGTAAACTTAAGAGCGAGTGGATTCGCTTTAAGACCTACAAAAGCAGAGCACAGGCACAACAGGATATCTTTATTTACCTGGAAATATTTTATAACAGGCAAAGGCGACACGCATTTCTGGACTACATGAGTCCGGAGGCGTTTGAGGAAAGCTACCATAAAAACATCAAGGAAGCGGCCTGACCTCACGTGGCGTGTCCGTCATCTTTGGGGCATCTCAAGGCTTGGTTAGCTGAAATCGCATCTCAACCGTCCAACTCCGCGAACAGCTTCTCCAACGCGTAATCCGCAATCCCGCTCGCTTCGCCTTCGGACAAGGCCAGTTGCAAGGCCTTAAGCTTTGCTTCCCGTACCTCAAGCAACCGCAGTCCGGCCCGGATCGCTTCGCTGGCAGAACCGAAGCGCCCTTCTTTCACCTGTCTGGCGATAAAAGATTCAAAATGAGAACCAAGAGTGACACTCGTACTTTTCTGCATTTGAAGCCTGCTGAAGATTTATACCAAATAATAGTAGTTATTGGTACTGAAGAAAAGGGCAAAAGCATTCCATTTAATACTATTAAAGCATACAAAAGTATCCTGCATACTAAAATTTATCCTAAAAAATCCAATCTTTACATATTGTTCAAAATTTGCTATTTTTTATATATTAAGCTTTAAAAAATTGTGTTAGCTTTTTTTGATGATAATCACAACTCTCATTTACAATTTATAAGCCTCAAAGTTGTCAACAAATAACTATCAGAAGACTAGCCATATGCATAAACCAGATGCAATGAGTGTAGAACAAAAAAGAGCTTTTGTAGAATTAAAAAGTAGATTGAATATTGCTTGCAATAATGGAGATATTATCAATGGAAGTACTATCGTACAACAAATTCGAGAATTACTTCTACCAACCGGGCATCACACTAAATACCGTGAGATTCTATTAAGATTTTGCGAAATATTAATTTTAAACCGTGAATACAACAAGGCAAACCATTATCTTGATAGCATAGTACAAAATGTTCATTATAACACACGACTATTTCAAGAAGCAAATGTGCTTTTGGCAATAAGCAAAATGCACACAAACAACCTGAATGAATCTGAAAGATATATAAAAAATGCATTAGACTCTAAAGCAATTACCAATAGAATAAGAAGAGAAAAGTTTATTAAATTTATAGGTGAATTTTTGGAAGAAGAATCCCTAATAACATCATTTGAATGGCGACGAATTGACACAAATGAAGACGAAATTATAATAAAAATAAATGAAAACTTTGCAAGAAATTATACTGAGGAAGAGCTATTAGATGGTATAGGTAGAATTGCTCCAAAGCAATCAATAGATTTTATGCACCGAATGAATGATATGGCACAACGTCAATTAACTTATGAAGAAAAAAAAATGCTTCCCCCTCCGCCAAATTCAAATGAAACTAAAATAATTGGCACAAGAATTTACAATGCGCTAATGAATAGATTATATCTAACATTATGCAAAAAAGATTCATCAACGCAAAAAATATTAAGCACAATAACTAATCCAGATTCAATAATTGCTACTATTATAAGAGAAACAATTACTTTTATTCACCCTCCAACTGGAGTAATTGCAAATATTGCTACTATAGTAATAAAACAAGGTATTAATAATTATTGTAAAAATAAAAAACATTCATTTGTAATGAACCATCGGTATAAATCCACTTGACAATTCATTCTAGCCAAACCAACCCAGACCAACAAAAAGTAGTCACCATACTTCAATAACTGCCCACTCTTATTCCGGGTTGGTATGATAGCCCCCCCTTCCCAAATTTGTTCATTTGAACAAAATGAACAAAACCCCCAAAAAGCAGAAATCTCTTTTTAATTGCAAAACCGGTTTTCCCCTGGCTGATACTTTATGCTGCTTCGCATAGGTCCTTGGATTGTTTTTGCGGCGTAACCCTATTTTAAAGCCAACTGAAAAAGAGAGGGATCATGAAACGCGTAGCAGTTATTCTGTGCATCACTTTGCTGGCTCTTGCCATGTCCGTTCCGGCCTTTGCCAAAACAACGGTTCTCAAGCTGGGGCATATTGCGGAACCCGTGCATCCGTACGGCCAGGGCGCCGATCATTTTGCCGAATTGGTGAAAAAGTACTCCAACGGCGAAATAGAAGTGAAAGTGTTCCCCTCCTCCCAGCTCGGAGGACAGAAGGATCTGGTGGAAGGGCTGATTTTCGGCACTATCGACATGGCTCTGGTGGGCACGGCCGTGCTCGGACAGTTCCAGCCCCAGATTTCCATTTTCGACCTGCCCTTTTTGTTTGAAGACCGCGACCATACCTACAAAGCTCTGGACACCGTGGGCATGGAAATTGGCCAGGCGCTGGAGCCCAAGGGCATCAAGCTGCTCGGTTACATGGAAAACGGCATCCGCCACATGACCAACAACGTCCGCCCCATCAAGACCCCCGCCGACATGGAAGGGCTTAAAATCCGGGTCATGAACAACAAAATCTACATCGAAATGATGAAAGCGATGGGCGCTTCGCCCACGCCCATGGCCTTTGGCGAACTGTATTCCGCCATGCAGCAGGGCACCGTGGACGGCCAGGAAAACCCCAGCGCGCACATCTGGACCAAACGCTTTTTCGAAGTACAGAAATACGCCTCCCTCACCGCTCACTCCTACGCGCCAGAACCCATGCTGATCTCCATGATGACCTGGAACAAACTGGACGACAAACAAAAGGAAATCATCCAGAAAGCCGCCACCGAATCCATTGCCTGGCAGCGTGAAGTCTCCACCAAGCAGGACCAGGAATTCTGGGACAAGATCAAGGCCACAGGCCAGATCGAAGTCATCGAAGTTGACCGCCAGCCTTTCATGGACGCCACCAAGTCCGTACATGCCAAATTCGCCGACCAGGTCGGACAGGACAACCTGGACAAGATCGAAGCGCTGAAAAAAAGCAAATAAGCAGCCAATGGCCCGGGCAACACGCCCGGGCCTTTTTCGGAGAATGGTATGAACAAAATACTTAAAGCGTTGCGGTCCGTACTGTACGGAACTTCCGTCCTTGCCATGAGCGCCATGCTCGTCATTATTTTTATGCAGGTCGTCTCCCGCTACTGCTTCGGCTACACGCCCGAATGGTCGGAGGAATCGGCGCGCTTCCTGTTCGTCTGGGTGGTGTTTCTGGGCTCCGCGCTGATCATGGGTGAGAGCGGCCACCTGGCCGTCAAGCTGCTGGCCACCAAGTTGGAAGGCACCGTGGCGGGCATCTTTATCGAAATTATCGTCAATCTCTGCAGCTACGCCTTTATTCTGCTGCTGATCATCCAGGGCAGCAAAATGACTTCCACCATGACCTTCCAGACTTCGCCCGGCCTGGGCATATCCATGAGCTGGGTTTACTGCGTACTGCCCTTCAGCGGGGCGCTGATGCTGCTGTACCTGATCAAGGATTCCATCAAAATCGTCAAGACCATCGCCGCCAGGCGCGGACAGGAGGCCTGATCATGGAACTAACACTGCTCGGCGTGTTTCTGTTGATGACCGCCATAGGCGTGCCCGTGGCCTTTGCCCTGTGCCTGTCGGTTTCGGTCATCCTCTTTGCCTATATGGACATGCCCCAGGTCATGATCACCCAGATCATGTATTCGGGCATCGACTCCTTTTCCTTCATGGCCGTGCCCTTTTTCATGCTGGCCGGTTCGTTCATGTCCGCGGGCGGCGTTACCTCGCGCCTGGTGAATTTCGCCCAGGCCATGGTGGGATCGTTCACCGGCGGTCTGGCCCAGGTCGTCGCGGTGTCCGGCATGTTTTTCGCCGCCATCTCGGGGTCGTCGGCGGCCACCACCGCGGCCATCGGCTCCACCATGGTGGATGAAATGGAGAAAAAGGGTTACCGGCGCGAGCTGGCCACAGGCATTGTGGCGGCCGGCGGCACGGTGGGCATCGTGATTCCGCCCTCCATCACCCTGGTGGTCTACGGCGTCATCGCCGGTACGTCCATCGGCGACCTGTTCGTAGGCGGTTTTCTGCCCGGCATCATCATGGGGCTGGTGATGTGCCTGGTCAGCTGGGTCATCGCCAAAAAAGAAGGCATCCCGGCCGAGGGCAGCTTCTCGTTCATCGCCCTGGTCAAGGCCTTCAAGGACTCCTTTTTCGCGCTGATGACTCCCGTGATCATCATCGGCGGCATCTACGGCGGCATTTTCACCCCCACCGAAGCCGCTGCCGTGGCCGCAGTTTACGGCATCCTGGTCGGACTGTTCATTTACCGGGAGCTGAAGCTGAAGGATTTTCCCAAGATCATTTTCCAAGCCGTAATCGGTACGACTCTGATCATGTTCATCGTGGGAGCTGCCAAGGTTTTCGGCTGGATGCTCACCAACCTGGAAATCCCGCACCATATCGGAGCGTACATTGTCAGCATCACGACCTCTCCCGTGATGTTTCTGGTCATGATGAACATTCTGCTGCTGGTGATCGGCACGTTGATCAACGCATCGGCCGCGGTGGTCATCCTGACGCCCATATTCCTGCCCGTGGCGGAAAAACTGGGCATCGACCCGCTGTTCTTCGGCGTTCTGATGGTCGTGAACCTGGCCATCGGCTGCATCACGCCTCCGGTGGGACTGGACCTGTTCGTGGCCAGCGCCATCACCAAGGTCCCCCTGGAACGCGTCATGAAAGCCTCATTGCCCTACCTGTTCGCGTTGCTCGGCTCTCTGGTCGTGTTCACGCTGTTTCCGTCCATCATCACTGTTCTGCCCAACATGCTGCGCTAGTTGCCGCAACGGGTCTTGATGAGCTGCCGCATTCCGGGTCTCCCGGGATGCGGCAATCGTATTTCCGCGTCATTGCAACGGCAGATTCTACAATATTCCGCACAATTCCATGTCATGCAATACCATATTGAATGACGCAATAGGGAAGCTCTTTTTTTCCCCGGAGTTCTGCTTTGTTTCAGTGCATGTCCGTTGACTTCCGCGGCTTGCTCATGAAATACCCTTCCTACCATTGAGACAAAAAGGAGCTGCCATGGCAGAACTATGCCCCTGCGGTTCGGGAAAGGCTTTTTCCGAATGCTGCGCCCCCCTGTTAAACGAAGTGAGACCGGCGGAAACCGCCGAGGCGCTGATGCGCTCGCGCTACTGCGCTTTTGTCACGGATAACATTGCCTACCTGCGCAAAACCCTGGACAAGCGCAAGCGCAGGGAATTCGACGCCACCGACGTACGCATGTGGAATGCGGAGGTGCAATGGCAAGGCTTGCGTATTGTCGCCACCGAAGCCGGACAAGCCGCGGACAGCACCGGTATTGTGGAGTTCGAGGCCTCCTTCAACAAGGCGGGCCAGGACGAAGTGCTGCACGAGCGCAGCCGCTTCAAGAAAAAAGACAACCACTGGTATTACGTGGACGGCCAGCATATTCACGAAGGCCAGGACCCGCGCACCGAATCCGACGCGCCGGTCAAGGTGGGGCCCAAGATCGGCCGGAACGAGCCCTGCCCCTGTGGCAGCGGTAAAAAATATAAACGCTGCTGCGGCCAGTAGCCGACGGCAGGCTTTATCCGTGCCGGCCATCATTCCGCAGATCATCCCCTTTGCCAACAGCCTGATTGCCAGAGCGCTGCAGCCGGACGGACTGGCCGTGGACGCCACCGCGGGCAACGGCAACGACACCCTGCACATGGCCCGGCTGGCGGGAGAACAAGGCATGGTCCATGCCTTCGACGTGCAGCAGAGCGCCCTGGACAGTACGCGCCAACGGCTCGAACAGGAACAGCTGACCGACCGCGTGCGTTTCCATGCCGTCGGGCACGAGCGGATGGCGGATTGCATCCCGCCGGAGCAGCACGGGCGAATCAACGCCGTGATGTTCAACCTGGGCTACCTGCCGGGCAGCGACAAACAGGTCATCACCCGTCCGGCAACCACCCTGCCCGCGCTGGAAACCGCGCTTAGGCTCCTGGCACCCGGCGGGGGAATCTCCGTTCTCTGTTACACCGGCCACCCCGGCGGTGCGGACGAAGCCGACCAGGTGCTTCGCTGGGCCCGGTCTCTGGACTTCGCAGCCTTTCGCGTTTTACAATACGGCGTCGTCAACAAGCAGGACAGCAACGTCAGCCTGCTATTCGTTGAAAAAGTCCCGGAGAAGTAAACAGCTCCTTACAATTCAGCAAAAAACCTGCGGACTGTTTTTGCAAACAATCTGAGCAATCGTCATGGCGCAGCCCACACCAGCATACGCGGGCCTGGAACTCGGGCCCATCCGGCCGCCCAGCGAGGCGCAGAGCCTGCTCGTACGGGTCACCCGCAACTGCCCGTGGAACCGTTGCACCTTTTGCCCCGTCTACAAGGGCGCGACTTTCAGCCGCCGCCCCCTTGACCACGTCCTCCGGGATATCGACACCCTGCGGGACATTGCGGACAGTCTGCTGACCGCCCGCGAAAAGTACGGAACCCTGGGGCCGGACGTGCTGCGTACGCTTTACGCCGGAGGCGGGCCCCACGACCGCCGGGGCGTACACCAGGTTTACCGGTTCATCCTCCACGGCATGCAATCCGTGTTTCTGCAGGACGCCAACAGCCTGGTGGTCAAACCGGAGTCCCTGACGGCCATCCTCAGCCATCTCAAGCAAGCATTTCCGGAGGTCCGGCGGATCACCTCCTACGCCCGGTCGCGGACCGTGGCCGCCATCCCCCCCAATACGCTGGCGGGGATCGCGGGCGCTGGCCTGGACCGCATCCACATCGGCATGGAATCCGGTTCCGACGCGGTTCTGAACAGAATAAAAAAAGGCAGCGACAAGGCCGCGCACATCGCCGCAGGCAAAAACATCAAACAGGCGGGCATGGAGCTGTCCGAATACATCATGCCCGGCCTGGGCGGCAGGGAGCTTTCAGCCCTGCATGCAACGGAAACAGCCGACGCGCTGAATCAGATCAACCCGGATTTCATCCGTATCCGGACGCTGGCCCTGCCCGAGGGAGCGCCGCTGACCGCCGAACACGCGGCGGGCCTTTTCGACAAACCAGGCGACGTGGAAATCGCCCGCGAATTGCTGCTCCTGCTGCAAAGTCTCCAGGGTGTCACCAGCACTGTGACCAGCGACCACATGCTCAACCTCTTTCCCGAGATAGACGGCCCGCTCCCCGGCGATAAGGCTCTGATGACCGGCATCATCGAACGTTTCCTGGCCCTGCCCCCCGAAGAACGGATGCTCTACCAGATCGGCCGCCGGAACCTGTTCATGGACCGGCTGGACGATCTCCAGGACCCGGATCTGCGCGGGCAAGCCGCTGCGCTCTGCGACCGCTGGCAGGTGACTCCGGACAACGCGGACCAGGCTGTGGACATGCTCATGAAGCAATTTATTTAGCTGCTAAATATATTTTAACCTGTGAGTTTAATTCATGATAGCCATCAAGCAGATCTCCAGCGTTACAGACGCGCAACGTACGCAGCTTTGCGAACTGCTCATTGACGCCGTGGACGACGGCACCTCTCTGGGCTTTTTGGCTCCCCTATCCAAAGAAAACGCCGCTGCGTACTGGCGCTCGGTCGAAGCAAGCCTGACAGCTGCAGGGCTCATCCTGTTTGTCGCCCTGGAGAGCGAACCTGATACGGAAAACGGAGATCGGATTGTGGGCACGGTGCAGCTGGCGCTCTGCCCGCGGGAGAACAGCCGACACCGCGCGGAAATCCAAAAGCTTTGCGTCCTGCGCAGCCACCGGGGCAAGCGTATCGCCTCGCAGCTGATGCAGGCCGCCGAGGACCGGGCCCGCGCTTTGGGCCGTACGCTGCTCGTACTGGATACGCACCAGGGACGCCCGGCCGAGGCCGTCTATACGCACCTTGGCTGGCAGCGGGTCGGCGCCATCCCCGGCTTCGCCACCACTCCGGACGGGGTTCTGCACGGTACGGTCTTTTTTTATAAGCAGCTGGAAGAATAATACCATCTCGTAAACAGCCAGCTCAAAGCAAAACACACCAAAAGGCCGGCAAAACCCCCTGGTTCTGCCGGCCATGCCTGTAAAATGAATCGGTCAAATGAATCGCTATTTACCGCGTCCGCCGCCGCGCCGGGTCAGAACACCCGGTCCGTGGTGGCGATGACGGTGATGTTTGCGTGTCGAAAGAAGCGGCAGGAAAATCAACGCGCCTGCCACTCCGGCCAAAGCGGTGGTAAGTAATGTACCCATGTGTTCCCTCCTGTGAGGTTGCGTTTTTGAATAACCGGATCAGGCGTATTACATGGCTCCCAAGGGCTCCCCTACCCGACCACAGATTCAAGGTAACGCATGCGTACATTTTGTAAATGCTTGATATTGATAGCTATATTCATTTTCACTATTTTTCCCACTTAAAACGTGGGATATCAATATGATAACTACCAGCAAGTACGAAAAATAAAATTTTATTTTTTTAAGGATGCTAAGAACCCCGATTTATACGACTGTTTTTTAAGACACGTCCGTACGTTCGTCCCTTAATCTCCTTGAAAGAGTCGCACGCCCGAGGACAGTTATGGGCCATACTGTCGACACAAAGCCCTGACCTTGTCCGCCGCCCGACTCAGGCGTTCTTCGGCCAGTTGGCCTGTGGCCACGGCCTGGGCGATGGTCCGGGCCACCTGCTCGATCTGGTCGCCCGTATCGGCCAGCAGCAGCAGATCCGCGCCCGCGTTCAGGGCCTGCAGCGCGGCATCCGGCACGCTACCGCCACGCAAAACCGCCGGGGCGTCCAGGTCGTCGCTGAGGATCACGCCTTCAAAGCCCAGTTTTTCGCGCAGCACATGGATGACCGCGGACGAAAGCGACGCGGCGTTTTCCGCGTCCAGCGCGTCCACGATGGCCGGACCGGTCATGACCAGAGACACGCCGCCGGCAATGGCTTCGGCAAAGGGGGCGTACGCGGCTTCCAGTTCCGCCATTGGCACGCCGCAACGCGCGCCGGATTCCATGGCAGGATCCAGCGGAATGTCGGCATAGCCGGGAAAATGCTTGGCCGTGGCCGCCACGCCCTGCCCCTGCACACCGCGTACGAAGGCGGCTGAAATCCGGCCAATGGTGGGCAGGTCCGCGGACCAGGTCCGGTTCCGCAGCCAGGGATTGGGGCCGGTCAAGCGATCCAGGATGGGAGCCAGAAAGCAGTTTACGCCCAAGGTTCGGGCAGCGGCTGCGATCTCTCCCGCGAGTCGCTCGAAATCTTCCGTGTTCATGGCAACAAGCGTTTCCGGAGACGGGAATGCCGGCACCAGATCATGCAGACGGCAGATACCGCAGATTTCCTGATCCACGGCAACGAGCAGGTCCTGGGAACAGCTTCGTGCCTGGTCGACCACCGCACGAAACATTTCGGCTGTTTCCTGCGCCCGCCGCGTATCGGACATACGCCTGGAAACGTATTCGTCCCTGCTTTCTCCGAGCAGGAGGGTACAGCCGCCGCTGGATAAAAACCGCTTGACCGCATCGCTGAGGCTTAAATCGGCAAAGGCGGGTAACAGCACCGCGTACGCATCGGATGTGACGGATGGTGACATGATTATCTTGTCTCTTTTTTATTTAGCAACTAAATTTATTCAACTGTACGCTGCTATCTCCGTCACGGGTTTCTCACTGGGCTTTGCAAACAGAAAGCCCTGCAGATAATCCGCGCCGTGTTCCTTGAGCCAGCGGTATTCGCCAGGAGTTTCAATGCCTTCCGCAATGGTTGCCACGGGCAGTTTTTTGGCCATGGCCAGCAGATTGGCGGTGATGCCCGCCTTGTAGGGGTCTTTGTCCACATCCCGTATCAGCTCCAGATCCAGCTTGATGAAGTCGGGCCTGAGCTTGGACAGCAGGTTAAGCGAACTGAACCCTGCGCCCAGGTCATCCAGGGCGACCTTGAATCCCCTCTCCCGGTAAAATCGCAACAGGTTGAGCAGATGCCCCGTGTCGTGAATCTCTTCGCTTTCAACAACCTCGAAGACGATGTTCTCCGGTGTCAGCCCTGTTTTTTTAATGGCTGCCAGGGTGCTTTTCAGGCAAAAATCCGGCTGATAAATGGCCGTGGGGTTAAAGTTGATGAACAGCCTGCCCGAAAGCCCATTCTGGTGGGCGTCGCGAATGGCCGCCAGACGGCAGACCCTGTCCAGGTAAAACAGCAATTCCGTGGACCGGGCCACATCGAACATCCGTACGGGTGAAATGATCTCCCCATTTGCGCTGACGCCCCGGGCCAGGCATTCGTACGCGAAAATTTCACCGGGATCAGCAGCGCTTACGATGGGTTGAAAAAACATGCGTACGCGTTCTTCGCGCAGGATGTCCATGAGCCAGTTTCCCTGAATGCGTTTGACCAGAGACGCCAGCGGCTGCATGCGGATGAAGTCCTCCAGCCTTGGCTCATCGCTGCCTTCCGGCAGAATCAGGCTTTTGGTGTCTTCCAGCATCAGCCTGTTCAGCCCGCCGAAATATTCACGGCAATGCTGCCGCAGCTCGCCTTCTGAAAAACGGATCGCGAACATCCCCTGATAGGGCGTATCAAAGGGCACCTGCTGGGCGTTGAAATACTGCTCCATTGATAAGTGCAGCTCTTTGATGGGCGGATACAGATAAAGTGTGCCGGCAGCGGGCAGTGCGTCCGGCAATGTTTCACAACGCGGACAGACTTGTGGCATGATCAGGCTCCGTGGCTTCTTTGCGTGCAATCAGGCTGCGGACATCAGGCCGCAATCCCTTTCATCCAATCCAGAGTGAATTTCTGCACCTTATAGGCATCTTCCGCAGTCCAGAAACCGATATGCGAGGCATGGTTGATCCAGAGCAAATCCGAACCCGCAATGCTTTGGTGGGCGTATTCCGCATCCCTGGCGGGCACGTCGTTGTCTGCGTCGCCGTGGATAATCAAGGCGGGGCAGCGGATCTTATCCAGCGGCAGTTGATCAATGGCGGATCCCATGGCGATATCGTTGTCCGCGCCAGTCTGCCGCTCGCTGAACCTGGTTGTCATGGTCCGGAACATGGCGTCCACAAAAGCGAACTTCCCCTGGTCAGCGAGAATCTCCCGGACTCGTTGTCCGATCTCGTGCTTGTCCAGCGTGCTTTCGGTCTGCAAAAAGCTTCTCACCACCGCTGCGGGAAAATGTTTGAAAAACAACCCCGTCAGCCATTGTCCGGGTTTGCTCAAATACATCCACTCTTCCAGTTTGTTGATGTCATCGCCCTTAGAGTACTTGCAACTGATGCCGTCGATCACCACCAGAGCCGAAACTTTTTCCGGATGACGCTGCGCAATCTGGTAGGCTGCCGGACCACCCCCGGAAGCGCAGACAACCAGCGCCTTGGAAATGTCCAGGGCGTCCAGTAAGGCTGCCATGAAATCGCCCTGTTTTTCAGCGCTTTTGCCGCACTCCAGAGGGGTGCCCAGATATCCCGGCCGGGAGGGTGCCACAATGCGGAAACCGTTTTTTCGAAACAGTTCCCCCAGAACCAGCGCCTGATCGTATCCGCCCGGCCCGCCATGGGCGATAAGCACGTCCGGCCCCTGCCCCAGTTGCGCGTATTCTACCGCCCCGCAGGCGGCAGTGATGTTTGCCGGAACAATTTCAAAACAGGCCTGCAAGTCTTCTGCAGTCACGGCTTCCTGAGAATCCAACGCATGTTCGAGTTCACTGGAATATAATACGGCCATGCTCGTTCCTTTTGCTAAAGATGACGGAGTACGCAGGAAAAGCCTGGCGCACTGCTATTTTCTCTATAGTTAGCATGATTTCACAACCTTTGCCATACGCAAGCGCCACGGTTGTGTCTCTCTTCGGGAAAAGATCGGAGGAAAAAGTGGAAAAAAACCCGTGAAACAGAGGCCGGATGGCGGACTGTTTCACGGGCTAGTGCATTGGCTGAGTTACTGAATAATCTCGTATATGGCGGTGGTTCCACTGACTTCATTGCCCACCAGCAGCAGATCCTTGCCGGACGGGCTGCTTTCCGCGGGGATGAAGCACAAGCCTTCGGGGCCGAGATCTCCGGCTTTGCCGCTTTCAGGCTCTGCGGAAAAATCACGGTCCAGCTGGTAAAGCTCAAAGGAGGGATTCTTCGGATCGCTGATGTCGTAGACCATGATGCCGCCCATGCGTTCGAGTCCGACAAAGGCGTAGGTCTTGCCGTTGATGGAGCCCACGGTCACGCCTTCGGGTTCGGGGCCCTTGTCGTCGCTGCGGTTGTCCTTTTTATTCTTGTCGTTGGAGGCATTGAAATTGTCGGGATACAGTGCGGCGACTGTTTTTTCAAAGTCGTCGCCCGAATCAAAAACCTGTTTGCCGTCCGCTGTGTAAATGGAAAAGGAACGTCCGCCAAAGGCCACCAGACGGTCCAGGTCGCCGTCGCCGTCCGTATCGGAAAGGTCCTTGATGACTTTCAGGCGGCCGAGATTTTTCTTCTCTTGAAGCTCCGCGGCATTGGGAAATTTCTCAGGATCGAGCTTGGCCTTGCCCACGCGGATTTCATCCACATAGACCGGGTTGTCCTCGTCTTCTCCGTATTCGCGGCTGTCGCCTTCGTTGGCGACCACCAGGTAGGTTTTGCCGTCCACTTCATAGGAGGCGATGCTGTCCGGCATATAGCAGCCCAGCACGGGCCAGGACTTGAAATTGATGGCGTCGTCCTTGTCAGAGGCGTCCAGCTGGAGCCCCAGACCGGCCCAGTCTTTCAGACCCAGGCTCCAAATGCCCGCCAGCTTGGCGGAAGGGATGTCGATCACGGCAACGGCATTGTTTTCCTGCAAGGTCACGTACGCGGTACGGGAATCCCCGGAGATGGCCATGTATTCGGGTTCCAGGTCCTGAGCCACGGTGGAGCCGGGATGGGAAATCCGAATGCCCTTGGCGGCCAGGGCTTCTTTTTGGTCATTGAGCGAAGTGAAACCAACCTGGGTGACCTTGGCTTTGTCCAGCCCCTGCGAGATGTCCACCACAGTCACCGAGCCTTCGGGATCGTTGTCATACTGCTTGTTGGGCTCGCCTTCATTGGCGGACAGAATATACTTGCCGTCCGGCGTAAAGCTGACCATGTCGGGCAGGGCCCCGGCCGGGAAAGCGCCTTTTACCACTCCGGACGTATCTATGACCACAATCTTGCCGGGTTGCTGTTTAGGGTCGGCTTCCACGGCAATGGCCACCAGGCCGTTTTTTACAGCCACGCTGTTGACGCCCTTGCCGTACTTCTCCAGCGACACGGAAGCCGCCAGTTTGGGGGCGGTAATGTCCGCCAGGTCGATAACATCGACCTTGTCCGCATGCGCATTGACCACAAAGGCCTTTTTGCTCTGCGCGTCATAGCCGACAATTTCCGCGGCGGAAGCGTCGAAAACTCCGGACGCGTAGGTCCCGGCCTTGTCCAGCTTCAAAGCCATGGCATCCGCGCAGTTCCAGCAGAAAACCGCTGCCGCGCACAGCAGGCTGATATACCATTTTTTCATGGGGCGTCTCCTTGGGCGCTATTTCAGAAATGAATTACAAAAGAAAGCAAAATAGCAACGGCAGGTTACGAAAAAGAGGCAAAGAGGTTGCGGCGGCAAGGAGACGATGGATATGGACTGAGGCCCGACGGATCACCCCGCCGGTTCCACCCGGTTGCGGCCGGATTCCTTGGCTTTGTACAAAGCCCCATCCACCCGCGAGATAAGTTCTTCCAGGCTTTCACCGGAGCGGTACTGGGCAACGCCGATGCTGGCGGTGCAGGGGCCCACACCCTCGAAACTGGTGGAGGCTATGCTTTTGCGCAGACGTTCGGCCACAAGGCAGGCCTGGGCAAGGTCAAGCGTGGGCAGCAGCACGAGGAATTCCTCGCCGCCCCATCTGCCTGGCGTGTCGCCCTTGCGGAAAAAGCCGCGCAGCAGATCGGCCAGTTGCTTCAGCACCTGGTCCCCGGCAAGATGGCCATAGGTGTCGTTGATGGATTTGAACAGGTCGAGATCCAGAAGCAGCACGGAAAAAGCAGCTCTCTGCCTGCCGGCTTTGCTGATCTCGGCCTGCAGCACTTCATCCAGTTTCAAGCGGTTGCTGAGTCTGGTGAGAACGTCCGTACGGCTTCCGATGTAGGCTTTTTTAAGTTCCGCAAGCATGTGCCGGAAAGAGTGGGCCAGAGACGAAATCTCGTTTTCGCGGCTCTGCGACTTGAAGCGCTCGTCCAGAAGCGTGTCCACAGCCCGAATCATCTGATCGACGCTTTCAAAGCCCTGATCCCTTGATTGCTCCGTGAAGGTCTGGTCTTCGATGCCGCGTACGATCTGCATGGTATCCCGGAGCTGGTATACGGGCCGCCAGACAAAGCGGTCCAGAATCCTGTTCACCAGAAAAAATACAAGAGAAAAAGGCAGAAGAATCAGCAGGGAGAAGATAACCACCACTTCATAGGTCTGGGTATTCAAACGTTTCAGCGAGTAACGGATGCGCCAGAAGCCAGCTGTTTCGCCATAGGCCATGAGCGGGCTGGTAAAGGTCAGCACGGAGTGCCCCTTCCAGTTTTCCACAACGGCATAGGCCCCGGTCATCATGGCCTGCGTCAGAGCTTCCGCCGGGGACGCATCGTTGTTCCGCTCGTCAAGCCCGGTCACGGGGGCGCCGGAATCGTCGAAGGTCGCAATGGCCAGCACGCCGTTGCGCTGCTTGACCTCTTTGAGCGACTCCTTGATGGCCAGGAGGTGAGCGGCGAAAATTTCATTGCCAAGCTGAGACTTGTACTGGGTGGTCAGATCCCTGAGGGACAGTTCGATCTGCTGCAAGGCGTCGTTGCGTCGCCGGACTTCATAAAGAGCCACAAAGGTGCCGAACAGCACGGCCGTTCCCACCATAACCAGCCCGATGGTAAGATTGATACGCCCCCGCAGAGTCTTTCTGTCGAACATACGCCAGCCCCCCTGCGAACCGCTTACAATCCGGGCATCATAATCATGAGCAATTTCGGGCGGCCGTCCGTGATGCGCATGATCACCACCTGTTTGTTGAGGGGGTCGCCGTCCGCGTCGAACGTGATGTTACCCGTGACGCCGGCAAAATTTTTCGTGCTTGCCAGAGCATCGCGAATCGCCTTGGGAGAGGTATCCGCCGCACGCTGTACGGCATCGAAAAGCAGCATGGCCGCGTCATAGGCGATTGCCGCAAAATCGGTCACCTCGTACACCTTGCCGTAACGTTCGATAAAGTCGCGGCTTTTCTGACTGTCCACGCCTTTGTTCCAATGGGCGGCATAGTAGCCTTCTTTCAGATCCTGCCCGCCATTGGCGTAAAATTCGCTGCACGGCCAGCCGTCGCCGCCTAACAACTTTGCCCGCAAGCCCATCTCCTGGGCCTGTTTAACGATATAGCCGCTCTCCTGGTGTCCCGGTACGAACAGCAGATCCGGGTCCAGTTTCTTCACTTCCGCCAACAATGCTTTAAAGTCGGGCGGACCGGATTTATAGTTCTGCACCTTGAGGACTTTGCCGCCCTTTTCCGTAAAAACCTTTTCAAAGGACTGGGCAAGCCCCATGCTGTAGTCGCTGTTGAGATTCTGAAAAATAACCGCAGTGGCCGCACTCAGGTAATTACGGCTGAACAAGGCCAGAGCCTTGCCCTGATAATTGTCATTGAAACAGGCGCGAAAAATATAGTCGCCGACTTTTGTGATGGCCGGATGGGTGGAATCCGGAGCAAGCATGGGGATCTTCTGTTTCTGCAGATACGGGGCGATGGCCATGGAATGCGAACTCCAGGACGCTCCGATCACCGCCACGGCTCCGTCATTTACGGCCTGTTTGGCGGCTTGACGGCTCTGGATGGGGGTGCTGTGGTTATCGTATTCCAAAAGCTCGATTTTCCTCCCCCCGGAGCCGCTTTTGGCGTTATATTCTTCTACGGCAAAACGAACGGCTTGAAAAAGTTCCAGGTTGTCTCTGGCTGCCTCTCCTGATTTTGCATAAATAGCCGCTATTTTTACCGGTTCCTGGTCGTTACCTGGAGTTTCGGTAACCGCTTCGGTCCCGGCGGCTGCAGCAATGCCAACGGCCAGTGTGATCACGCCCAAAACGCAGGCCACCAGCCAGAAAAGTCTTTGCATTAAGTATTTCCTTTGTATACGGCCCGTCCTCCTGGAAGCCGTCCCTTGCTCTGAATTGTCCTGAAATCAAAGCCCACTGCAGCACGAACTCTACTGGTGGATTGGATATCTTGTCTTCTTTTCGACATTTTTTTACCAATTAACCCCCCTGCTGTCCACTTGAGCACCTCCGGCGCACTGGTTACCGCATGCAGCAAGGCTTCAAAATGCCCTAAGCCTTGCTTTCAGAAAACGCAACTCCCGGCCGAAAGCCTGTTTCGAGTCCGTACAACATTGCCGCGTACCTGAGCCGTACCGCCCGGCCCGTCAAAAATGCCAGCCATTTTTCGAATATTCACGGACCAGTACACAACAACACCTGGCAGAGCCTGATGAAAAAATGCCAGCGGCCGGCACAGGCGCCGGCCGCTGGCAAACAAAAATCAAAAAAGTGTTGCCCTGCTGTCAAGCGGCTCAGGCAACTCCAGGCACCGGAAAGCCCTCGCACAAGGCGCGTACCTGCTGCTCCACCTTGCTGCGCAAAGTGGCATCCGCCGGATTGGCCAGAACGTCCGTCATCCATCCCGCCAACAGGCGCATTTCCTCCACGCCCATGCCCCGGGTGGTGGCGGCAGGCGTACCGATGCGAATGCCGCTCGGACGCAGCGGCGGATTGGGATCGTCCGGAATAATCTGCTTGTTGGTGGTGATGCCCACCGTATCCAGCAGCTCTTCCGCTTCCTTGCCGTTCAGTCCGAAACTGGTCTGCGTATTCAGTACGAGCATATGGTTGCCGGTGCCGCCCGTGATCAGCTCGACATTACGCTCCAGAAACAGGTCCGCCAGGGTTCTGGCGTTTTCCAGCACCTGCGCGGCGTAGGTCTTGAACGCGGGCTGCATGGCCTTGCTCAGGGTTACGGCAATGCCCGCGATGACATTCATATGCGGACCGCCCTGCAGTCCGGGGAATACGGACTTGTCGATCTGGGGGGCAAAGGCTTTTTTACAAAGAATCATGCCACCGCGCGGTCCGCGCAGGGATTTGTGCGAAGTGGTGGTCATCACGTCGAAACCGTGGTCAAGTGGATTGGCCAGCGTGCCGCCCGCCACCATGCCCGCGTAGTGGGACGCGTCGCACATGGTCAGTGCGCCCACCTCGTCGGCGATTTTCTTGAACGCGGCGTAGTCCAGATCGCGCGGATAGGAGGTGTATCCGGTCAGCAGCAGTTTGGGGCGATGCTCCAGAGCGGCCTGGCGGATGGCGTCGAAGTCGAACGAGCCGTCGGCCGGATTGGTTTTGTACCGTACGAAGTTGAACAGTTTTCCCATGTGGGAGACAGGCGCGCCGTGAGTCAGGTGGCCGCCGTGGGAGAGATCCATGGCCAGAATCGTGTCGCCGGGCTCCAGAAGCCCCAGGTACACGGCCTGGTTCATGGGCGAACCGGACAAAGGCTGCACATTGGCGTGTTCGGCCCGAAAGAGCTTGCAGGCCCGATTGCGCGCGACGTCCTCCAGCTCGTCGGTGAATTCCTGGCCGCCGTAGTAGCGCCGTCCGGGGTAGCCTTCGGAGTATTTGTTGGTGAATACGGATCCCAGCACGGCGAGCACCTCCGGATAGGTGTAATTCTCCGAAGGAATCAGCTCGATGCCGCGCTTCTGGCGCAGTTCTTCAGCTCTGACGAGTTCGTAAACGTGGGGATCGGAATGGGCGAGAAGATTCATATAAGCCTGCATGGGCAGCCTCCTTTTTCCCCGCATGCGGGGGTTGTGGAAGCACACCGCGTATGCGGTGCGGCCCAGGCGAGCGGCTGATGCTCTCCGTCTGCTTCCCCGTGGTTGATTCCACGTCAAGTCGCCAGTTGCAGGGGAGATGTTGTGTTACGTTCGGTAAAAATAGATGAGTGCTTAAAAGGTGTCAAGCAAATGCCCGGCCCCTTGACCGGCGTCTCGAAAATAGGGCCTCAGCCTTTTGCCAGCCCCAGGATTTCCCGCGCGCGTTTGGGATCGGCCACACCGCCGCCCAGAAGCGTGACGAGTTGCGCGGCCTTTTCCACCAGGGTTTTATTGTCCGCCAGTTCGCCTTTGCGCAGGTACAGATTGTCTTCGAGTCCCACACGGATGTTGCCCCCCAGGAGCATGGACTGCGCCGCAAAGGGAAACTGATTGAAGCCTATGGAAAAGCCGGACCACAGGGAGCCCTCCGGCAGCTGGTTGCGCATGGCCAGCATGCATTCGGGATCCGCGGGCGCGCCGTAGGGTACGCCCATGCACAGCTGAAACAAGGCGGGGCTTTTGATCAGCCCTTCGGAAATGAGTTTTTTGGCCATCCAGATATGCCCCAGCTCAAAGACTTCGATTTCCGGCTTGACCCCGGCGTCGCGAATGAGCCCGGCCATGACCCGCAGTTGCTTGAGTGTGGCCAGGTACGCGAACTCGCAGACATTCATGGTGCCGCAGTCCAGGGTGCAGATTTCGGGCGCCAGTTCGAGGATATGCCCCACCCGGTCGGTGGCCGGAACCAGGTCCGTCCCCTCGGCGGGCAAGCGCGGATTGCCGTCGTCGGGAACATAATAGCCGCCCATACCGGCCGTGATGTTGAGGATCACATCCGAGCCCGAATCCCTGACCCGGTCCACCACTTCGCGGTAGAGCTGCGGATTCATGCTGGTTTTGCCGGTTTCCGGATCGCGTACGTGCACGTGGGCCACGGCGGCGCCCGCTTCCCTGGCCTGCAGAACCGCCGCGGCGATCTGCGCCGGGGTAACCGGTACGGCCGGGTTTTTCAAAACAGTGTCGCTGGCGCCGGTTACGGCGCAGGTGATGATGACTTCCCGATTCACGGTTAACTCCAAGCAAGCTGGCTGCGGGCATGCAATACGCCCCGAATTCGGGGTTGTGTACTCCTGATGGCCGCAAGGAGCAAGGCATGGAAGCAACAAATCGACTGAGAACGCCGCCCGTAAAAGGCGAATCCATCAGGAACTGCTGCGGGTCGCCCTGCAGATCACCAGGTTCCTGCCGCCGTACTTGGCCGCGTACAGAGCCTTGTCCGCCCTGCCCACAAGGGATTCCGCGCTGTCCCCCGGAGCATAGGAGGTTACCCCCAGGCTGACGGTACACTTGCCGGACAGACCGAAGTCATGCTCCGCCACAGTCGCGCGCAGGGATTCGGCCAGCAACGCAGCGTCCTGCAGGCCGGTTTCCGGACAAAGCAACAGAAATTCCTCGCCTCCCCAGCGGCCGAGAATATCTGTCTTGCGAACCCGCCGCTGCATCAGCTCGGCCAAAGCAATCAGCACCTGGTCGCCCTTCAGATGACCATAAGTGTCGTTGACGTCCTTGAAGTGATCGACGTCCAGCAAAATCAATGAAAGTGACGTTAAGTACCGGTGCGAACGGTTGATCTCCCGCTCCAGGTGTTCGTCAATTTTCAGCCTGTTGCATAGACCTGTTAAGGTGTCTTTGCTGGCCAGGGACTGAATTTCGTTCAACGCCGCATGCAACCGCGCGGTTTTTTCATCCACCAGACGCTGCAGCACCTCGGCGCGTTCCTCCAGTTCCCGGACCGGATAGGACTCGTCTTCACCATGCGCGGTGGTGGGCAAAGAAAGGTGCATATGCATCAGCAGCCAGACGGAGTTTTTTCTGTGGAAAACCGTGCTCAGACGCAAGCCGTTGAAGCGCACCTGCTGCTTTGCGATAACCAGTCTGATATCGATAAGCGCGTGCGCCACCCCGCAGTCGTCGGACGGACAAATCACATGCACCCGGCTCAGCTCGTACTCCACTTTGCCCGGCACCTGCTCCATGTCGCGTTCGTACAAGCGAAGACATTCCTTGATGCCTATGGCGAGTTCATCACGGGCCGTGCCGATCCCGGTAATTTTCTCATCCAGCAGCCTGGTTGTCCCTTCCAGGTCGCGTTGATCAAAATAACTTTTGATATAATTGAGAAAAGCAGCCTTAACCTCTTGTTCGGCGGAAAAAAAGGTATTCATGCGTGTCCAGCTCAAGCATGTACAAAGGTACAAAAAGGATTATGTTGCTACTAGAATGCTGCGGTTGCCGTTTCCGGCAAGCGCCCCCCACACTGCCACCATAAAACTGTCCCCTGGTGGACAGTTTTAGCTAGCCTTATCCCGGGGCAAGAGCAAGAGCTTTTACATAATTTATTGGAATGTTTTTATCACATATAGCACAAAAGAGAAGCACAGAGAACAGCAAGGAGCCTGAGACACATTGCCTGTAGACCCCATTCCATCCGACAAAGGCTTTCCCCATTATCAGCAGACCGGCTGGCGGACCTGCCATGGCGTACGCGGTGAGCTGCTGGACTGCGCGCACAGCGGACAGGATGCGGAACTGCGGCCCGGCGCGGAGCCGCCCGAACCGCGTTTTCTGCCGGACAACGACTCGGTGCGGGACGCGTTGACAAGGCTGACCTGGACCCGTTCCGCCAATCCGGCCGGGTTTCCGCTGACTTGGCACGAAGCTCTGGATTTTGTGGATTCCTGCAATACGGAAGCCCTGGCCGGACATACGGACTGGCGCCTGCCCAACCGGCGCGAACTGCGCAGTCTGATAGACTATTCGCGCAAAGACCCGGCCGTGTCTGCCGGACACCCGTTCGCGGATCTGGCCCCGCAATGGTACTGGAGTTCCACTCCCTGGGCCGGTAATCCCGAATACGCCTGGTACGTTCACTTTGTCGGAGGGCGTATGTTCTACGGCAAAACCGACGGCTATTATCTGGTCTGGCCCGTACGGGGAACAAGCAATCTGCTGCCCGAACCGCAAGCCGGACCGGAAACTTCCGGCATCGGCTGGACCGCCGGACGTTTCGAACCGGATGCGGACAGTGTTCTCGATACGCTCACCGGCCTGCGCTGGACCCGGGATGCGGATCTTTTCGGACCATTAAACTGGTCCGAAGCTCTGGATAAGGCCCGGTCGTTAAATGACCAGAGCCTGGGCGGACAACGCAACTGGCGTTTGCCTACCATCAACGAACTCGAAAGCCTGACGGACGCTTCGCAGCACGGCCCGGCCCTGCCGCTCGGACACCCGTTCCGCAACGTCCGCCAGGTCTACCATTCGTCCACCACCAGCGGCTACGAGCACGACTGGCTCATGGCCCTGTACATGGACAAAGGCGCGGTGGGCGTGGGCTATAAACCCGATGCCGCCTTCCAGGCCTGGTACGTCTGTTCGACCCTTTGAAACAGGTCTTCGAATCCCACCGGGGTGCTTCAGCTTTTCAGAAAAGCCGCATTAAATTCCTGCAAGCGCTTCTCCAGCAGTGTTCTTTTTCCGGCGGGAAAGCCCAGGCGCTCGAGATGCGCTGCGGCGCTGCCGCTCATGGCAGCAAAAAATTTCCCGCGTACGTCGCCGGACCTGGACGCCAGCTCCTTCCAGTCGTTCAGATTCCACTCCCTGAGCGTATCCGCGATGGCCAGACGGAACACCCCTTTTGCCGAGAGCTGATTCAAGTCCGGGTGCAGTTGCGCCACAATGGCCACCATGCCTTCTATCTTCTTTTCCTGCTTGCTGTTTCCTCTTACTCCCATGTCTTCCTTCGCAATGAGTTTGCACGAAACATGTGATTTTTTGAGAGGCTTTCATACGCACAGGCCTCCGGGCAATGCTTGCAATGGTCCGTCCATGCAAACCACATTACAGAACGCACGATTACGCGCATTGATCCCGGTCAACGCAATACGAAAAAAACAACCGCCGGCTTGCCCTTGCCCTGAGCGGGGAACTCGCGTAGGAGTTGAAACCGGTCGGCAGTTCACCCAGGCGTCGCCGCCCCGCAAGGGGAGCTAAACCTGCCTTCACGTATTCCATTCGACACCTTATCCGCGTGCCGGGTCGGAAGTCGGCGACCACCGGCAATCCAGGTTTTCCTGGTAGGCCCGAATACGAGGATAAGTCATGTCCAGAACCAGTCTGCCCCTGCATGTGGGCGATGTTTCCGCTTTTGCCAAATCCCTGCGCCGTTCGCTGGACGGCCTGGAAACGCTTCCCAGCCATCTGGAGATGCTGAACCTGCTGGCCAAGGCCGGCGGGTACCGCAATTTTCAGCACTTCAAGGTCCAGGCCGAGGCCAGAGACCTTCTGGAAGCGCCCAGCCCGCCGCAACCCGCGGTGAACTACAAACTCGTGCACAAACTGACGCGCTTTTTCGATACCGAGGGCAAGCTGATCCGCTGGCCCGGCAAATACAGCCAGCGCATGCTCTGTTTGTGGGTCATCTGGTCGCGCATTCCGGCCCGTACGACCTATACGGAAAAGGAAATCAGCGCCTTGCTGCACAACCTGCACCTTTTCAGCGACCATGCGCTCTTGCGACGCGAACTGGTGGATAACAGGATGATGGAACGTACGCCGGACGGCAGGCAATACAAGCGGCTCGAACTGCGACCGCCGGACGACGCAGTGGCTTTGCTGGAGAAATTGCGGGATTGATCTTTCAGATTCGCAAATCTGATTCCTGAAAATCAATCGGCCGGTTCCCCCGAAACCTAACCATCCGGGCGGCGTCTTGCAGCAAGACGCCGCCCTTGCTTTTTAGAACCATTGGGTGTTCTTTGTTGGAAAAGGTATTACCTGGCTCCACCGAGTCATCTTTTTCATTCCAAGCTATCCCCCAGGAGGTCCCATGCGTCCGAAAGAACTCGTTGCCCGTTGGGTGGACGCCTTCAATAACGGCGACGCCGCTGCGCTTGCCGCCTTCTATGCCGAGACGGCAATCAACCACCAGGTGGCCCAGGAACCCGTACACGGCAGAGAATCCATCAAGGAAATGTTCCAACGGGAATTCGCCCAGGCGGAAATGACCTGCATCGTGGAAAACCTCTTTGAAGACGGCGAGTGGGCGATCCTGGAGTGGAAGGATCCGCTGGGCTTGCGCGGCTGCGGTTTTTTCCAGATCCGTAACGACAAAATCATCTTCCAGCGCGGCTATTGGGATAAACTGTCCTTTCTGAAACAGCACAACCTGCCCCTGGACGACGCTTAAACGCCCGCGTTTTTCTTTTTGCGGCAACTCGGTTTCCTGCCTTTGTACAAGCTGTAACGGCGTGAAGTCTTGCCCTGCCATACGCGTTCTGTTATCCAGCTGCGGGTGTTTGCCATGCCGGACAATGGAATATTGTCGACAGCTCAACTCTATACTGAGGTATGCATGAAAAAGAGAATAGTAGCGTAATCCGTCTGCCGACGGGTTGCTTCCGCGGCAGACGGAAGACCCCTGTTGCCTTTGGCCTGGGCATACACTGCCCTTTCCGACAACCTGCAACGCAATAGGAGTCATCCAATGACGCAGATCAATTATATAAAATACAACGACCTGGACACCATATACGCGCAGTGCAGCGGTCCGGGGGGCTTGAAGCTTTGCGACTTCATGGCCCAGAAAATGGGCGTCGCACCCGGCGCGCGTATGCTGGATGTGGGCTGCAATCGTGGTTATCAGAGCTGTTTCCTGGCCAGGGAATACGGGCTGACCATCTTTGCCATAGATCCGTGGGACGACCGCATGGATGGGGAGCCCATGGCGGAGCATACGCGCCGCAACGCCGCAGCCTGGGGCGTGTCCAACGCAGTTCTGGCCCAAAAGGCCGGCGTGCCGGAAACCGGGCTGGCGGCCGAGTCCTTCGACTTTGTCTACTCCACCACGGCCTTGGAAATGGTACGCGGCCTGAACGGGGAACAAGGCTACCTGGATTGTCTCAGGGAAATCCACCGGGTGCTCCGGCCCGGCGGCGTATTCGGACTGGGCGAACCCATGCACCTGGAAACCGACCTGCCGCAGGACCTCGAACCCTATGTGTCTCAGGACGAGTTTCCCTGGAAAGAATGTTTTCGCGACATCGGCAGCACGGTGGCGGACGTGGAACGCGCGGGCTTTCTTATCCGCGAAAGCGGCTACGCGCCTGACGCCTGGACATGGTGGACCGAGTATGCCGCGCATGATCCGTTCTGCAAAAATAATCCAGACGACGACCCCAAGACCCTGGCCATCGACAACGGACGCTGGACCAGCTTTGGCTACGTGATCGCCCAAAAAGCAGGATAACCATCCGAATATATGCGGCGGACTCCAAGAGTCCGCCGCGTTTTTTCCCATCTGAAACCAGGCTGCCGGAGCAACCGAGTTCCCAGCAAACTCTCCCGCATGAGGTCCATGCGTCCGAAAGAACACATTGCCGCCGGGTGGGTGTCTTCAACAACGGCGACGCTACAGGCCTTTATGCTGCTACACGTACGCGCTGCAATCGAACTTTCCACCTTTCCGGTAGGACAATATAGCTTTTTAATTGGGCAAGATTGAATAATACAGGAGTATTGTCTATAAAAAGGTGTTTGCTGCAATTTGAGGCGAATCAAAAGTGCATTGACCAGCAGGTAACCGTTGCCAACCGAAGCAGCAACCAGGGCATCGGACTCCACTTTCAATGGCTGGTCAGTGTTCAAAGGATGGGGGAGGTGCACTTGAACACAACAACTCTGGAGAAGATTCTATGTGTCATAAGGTAATCCTGATTCTGGTACTGGTTTTGGCCTTGTTTTCGTCAACTGTTTTTGCCGAGCAGGTGGTTGACAAAACCGCCGTGTCCCCGTTCGAAGAGTACTGCGACGGATACGGGATGCCCGGAGCCTTGGGGCTGGGCTATGTGAACGTCTTGAAGGTTTCCACCGGAACCGTGGACAAATCTGACGACCTGCTCATTGACGGCATCATCACCTATGACCGGGCTGAAACCAGTGATGCTTACATCGGCGGAATCAATATGCTCACCGCTTCGTCTTTCAATGGCGTAATGGGCAGCATCTGGGGGCTTGATCTGGCTGTGGCCGAAGAAATTGAAAACAACACCCAAAAACCCCTGTTTACCCTGACTCAATATGACGGGTCCTCTTTGCCGATTTTTGACGCTGCTCCTTTGGTCGAGGCAGGAAAAGCGCTGTTCGGAACAGAAGATGACCGGCATTTTCCTCCGGCCCCTGGCAGCCATGTAATTTGTGCCCATAAGGATATCACTGCCTACAGGCCGGAAGAGGGAGCCCCCGATCCGGATAAAGGGCAGGCCTATGGTGTCTGGTGTTATCTGTGTATTTCCCTAGCCAAGGACCGGACAGCTCAGGCCAGCCTGTTTATCGAGGATGCCGGGTTATGGACTAAGAATGATGACGAAAAGGATTTGAAAAACTTTCTGGATAATCATCAGAAAGTAGTTGCGAAATCCATTATTGACTGCGGGAAAAACCAAAGTGTTATTTATGAACGTACTTATATGACGTATGCTTATGTCATAATGAAGCCCGGGCATGTCGGGACAGCGCTTACGGTTGCTCCTTACGTGACTCTAGCCCGCAAGTCCTTGCCCGCCGGTGGATTCAAGACGCTGGAAAAAATGAGCCTGGAAGAATGGAAAAAGGCCATGGAGTTTAAAGAATAAAATCCGTATCCAACTGACAGCTGACTGGCCCCGGCGGTGCCGCCGGGGCCATCCCCATGCCATAATTTCTTCCCTGCCTTTACTGGTGCAGCGGCGTTCCCAGCAAGCTCTTCCGCAGGAGGTCCCATGCGTCCGAAAGACCTCGTTGCCCGCCGGGTGGATGCCTTCAACAACAGCGACGCCGCGGCGCTGGCCGCATTCTATGCCGAAACGGCAATCAAACACCAGGTGGCCCAGGAACAGGTGCACGGAAGGGACGCCATCAAGGAAATGTTTCAGCGGGAATTCGCCCAGGCGGATATGACCTGCATCGTACAAAACCTTTTCGAAGACGGCGAGTGGGCGATCTTGGAGGGAAGGATCCGTGGGATAGCGCGGAGTACAGGCCCAGCTTCTATTCGTTCCTGAACTCTTGAGGCCCGGATTGCCGGCCGTGACCGCCCTCAAAAAGATTCCGAAAAAATGAAACGGCCGCCAGAGAGCCTAGCAGCAGCATTGCCAGCCAGTCCGCACTAATTGCTACAACTTCAAAATGATAGCTGCGCGCCACATGGAAAACGACCTGGATATACAGAAACGCCCCCAGAACCAGCATGAAATTGATTCCGGCAATCCAGCGCATTGCGGCGTGCAAACGGGTATGTGGCGCAAATGCAAAAGCAATTGCCAGGAGAGTGAAACTCATGGCCAGATAGCCAAGATCTTCCAGCGCGATGAACAGCCCGTGTTCGTTGTACTGGGTCAGAACAGCAATACCGTCCGTCTCTCCGGCCAGAACGCTGGGTTGAATGACCTCGATTTGCACAAAATAGCAGATGGAAAGCACTGTCCCGGACAACACCGCGAACCCCAGGCCAATACTCCCGAAGACTCGCCGCTCAGGAGGCGCGGCATAGAGTGCGCTTGCCGCGAACACTATCAGGGCGAACGCTGCAACCGTCATCGGGTACATCCACCAATAGTCACCCGGATAAAACTGTCCGATGTCCGTATAGGGATAAGAAACGCAGTTCTCCAGACAGTTCGGTCCGGAACGCGCAGGTACCGCAACGCAAAGCGAAGCCAGCGGACATATTGCAATCACCAGCGCCGACCAGAAGCCTGTCAGCCGTACTGCCGTCCATTTGCACCTTTCAGGCTGTTTTTTACCCCCCATACGCGCTCCTTTCCAATTGATGAATACAGACACTTGTGACGATGCTTTTGCACTCTTTCTTATTTTTTATAAAAAACTACCGGCGCCAAACTGCTCTAGACCGTTTTGTTGATACGATAGTTTCACATCTTCCTGTTGCAGCTCAGGGTGTTGCCTGACGCGCGACCTGCTCACCGGTTACTGATGCAGCGGCGTTCCCTGCACCAGGTCGATAAGCTTCTGCGAAATCTGATCGGTGGTGTAGAGCGCGCTGTCCAGAGTCACGTGGTAATTTCCGGCGTCCCGCCAGTTCTTCCCCGTATAATGCAGGCAGTAGTTGGCCCGTTCGCGATCCGACTGCTCCAGCTCTTTGGCGGAATAGCTGGATGCGGCTTTGTAGTCGTTGATGATTTTAGAGATTCTGTACTGATCGTTGGCATGAATAAAGATATTATAGCAGTTGGGGTTGTCCTTTAAGATGAAATTGGCGCACCGTCCGACGATGACGCATGATTCCCTGCTGCAGATTTCACGGATGATCTTGCTCTGTATCAAAAACAACGCATCGGTCGGGGGCAACTGATCATTGGTGTAGGCGTAATTCTGAACGTAGAGATCATAAAGCAGCGTATGCGCGATTTTCTGTTCTTTTTCCTTGATATAGTCTTCCGTGAACCCGCTCTTATTCGCCGTCAGGTCGATCAATTCCTTGTCATAAAAGGAGATCCCCAGCTTTTTGGCGATGTTCCGGCCGATTTCATGGCCGCCGCTTCCGTATTCGCGGGAAATGGTAATGACAAAGGGCTTGTTCGCCTGTGCCTCGGGCAGTCCGGCACCGTATTCCTTGTGCTTCCGCCTTGCCGCCATTGCTTCCACTTTGCATAGCGCTTTGCCGAAGAGCCTGATCAAGAATCCCACCAGCACTGCAGCGATAAAGGTTCCCTCCCGTATACCGACCAGAGTTCCCATCATCGCGAACGAACTGAGCGTTCCAAAAATAACCATGGAGCTGTCGAAGCAGATTTTTGTTTTCCCAAAGTCCGTTTTGAATGTTTCCGCGATAACGACCATCAAGCCATCACCGGGGATATACGTTATCCGCGCTTTGACCATGAGAAAAACTCCGAGCGCGATAAAAGCACAGCTTGCCAGAAGGTAAACGAACTGTAAAAAATAGAAGGACGGATGCATATCCGCAAAAAGATACATGGTAAAATCAATAAAATAGCCCAGAATTATGACTGCTGGTAATTGCAGAAGCTGCATAAGCTTATACTTTCTGCGCAATATAAGTATCTGCATCACGACGAACAGTGCATTCAGGATGATCGTCAACTCGCCAAGAGTAAGCGGAATGTTGAGACTGTAAATATAAGGTACGCAGGAGATAGGAGTGACGCCTAGATCCGCTTTGACAGACAGGGAAACACCCAGAGCCAGCATAAAAAGCCCCAGGACAAAAACAATGCTTCTTATCGATTTATTTCTCATCTTAGGATTACCTGACTCTTAATAATGTATTAAAGCACTTTTTACTTACAACTAGAGTAATTCATAAAACGCTCATGCTCCGACTCCAGCGTCGCGCATGTTTTTGATCATTCTATCCAGCATACGCAGAAACTGGAGTTGTTCCTCCTCGCTGAATCCGGTGAACAAGGTTTCCTTGTGCTCTTTCAGAATGACCATTATTTTTTTCTGTAAAGACTGTGTTTTCGAAGTTGCGTATACGCGCTTCCTGCGCCTGTCGCCGGGGTCTCCCCGGCGCTCCACGAATCCGCTTTCTTCGAGATTACGCATGGCCCTGGCTGTGGCGGCCTTGTCAATGGCCAGCTCATTGCTGATGTCCTCCTGAATGCTCCCCTGCGCGCAAAGCACCTCCATCAAAAAAGGCAGCGTACCGCGCGTGATGCCGATTTCGGAAAGCGGGCCATACAGGGAATTCAGATTCAACCTGTTCAACATGGACACCTTGCGCATGGGCGAGCCCTGCTCGAATTCTTCTATTTTATCCTGAACCATGGTTTCTCTTTTAGTTGACATGTCAAGTTTACACCAAGGGTGTAAAGAGCCACGCCGAACATGTCAACCCCCTGATAATTCACTTAAAAACATAAAACAGTGGGACGAATTAAGGAACAAAATTAACATGTTAAGCACGCAAAAACCCTCTTGACATAATTGAACGTTCGTTTATTTTAGAGCCATGCGAATCAAAGATCCACAAAAAGAAGAGGCGCTCTTTCGCGCCACGGTCCAGCTGGTCAATGAAATCGGCTTTGCGGAAAGCTCGGTATCCAAAATCGCCAAAGCCGCAGCTGTTTCCCCGGCAACGCTGTATACTTACTTTGCCAACAAGGACGACCTGATCATTTCCACCTACAAAACCATTATGGAGAAGATGTCGGCGCAGGTTTTCCTCGGACTGAGCGATACGCAGCCCGTCAAGGAAGCCCTGCTGCTGATCTGGCGGAATATTTACAGCTATATTTCCAAAAACCGCGCGGACTACCTCTTTACGGAGCAATTTTCAAAGTCGCCCCATATCCAGAGTATCGACCTGGAAACACACAAAAAATACTTCGCCCCCCTTGCGGCGCTAATCCGCCGGGGAAAAGAACAGGGAGTCCTCAAGGACGCCCACTTTCACATGCATACGCTGTTTTTTTATTATCCCATTCTTCTCCTGGCCAATCCCAACAGCTGCCACGCGGTGCCTCTCGAAGACAGCGTACTTGATACGGCCTTCGAATTCGCCTGGGACGCCATCAAACGATAGGTCTCTTTTTTTTACCCGTATAATTAATCGATCGTTCATTTATTATAGTTTGGCGGAAGAATCCGTCCGCCGCTGTCATTTGAAACAACAAACACGGAGGTTTTACCATGGTTGCAATAGAAAACAGAACACTGGAAGCGTTTGCTAAGATGTGGGGACTGTTTCCGGCGCCCGTACTACTTATTCATGCCAGCAGGGAGATTCTGGCGGTAAACGAGTGCGCCAAAGGACTCGGCATTCCGGCCGGGATCAAATGCCACTCGCTGTATCCCAGCGAAACGCCCTGCCCCGGATGCCTGGCCAACAAAGCCTTGATGGACAACGCCGCCGTACGCCGCTGCGCCCTGGACAAAAGCTCGGGCAAATTCCTGGACGGCTACTGGATTCCCGTGCAGGGGGAAAAAGATATCTACGTTCATTACGGCGCCGACATTTCGGAATACGCCAGGCCGGAGCTGCTGGCAGAGTGAGCTGAAGCCAGTCCTGTCAATGTCTTGCGTGCAGCACGGAAAGCCACCACGGCTTTTTGTGCTGCGCCTTGCCAGGCGTGCGGCACCCCGGAGCAAAACTAGAGATTTGTCAGGCTGATTTTCGAGAGGTAATGGTTCAGAGGTTTGTGGAGCGCTATTTTCACTTCGTGGTATTTGGTGGCGTAAAGTTCGCGGGCAAAGGAATAGAGCTCCAGGTCGTACTGGTTGTAGCTGTTCACCGCGATTCTGTCCTCGGAAACCATTTCGGCAACGGAGCGCTTGATTCCGGTGGTATTTTTTCTCTCATATTCGAGCAATTCCAGAGCATCCAGAAAGAACAGCAACAGAAAAAGCGATTCATCAAAACGTTCGTGAATGCCTACAAAGCTTATGTTATTTTTAAGATTTTCCTTAGCAAGATCCAGCACTGTTTCATCGCACTCTCCGTAAGGAACATCATTCACAACCCCGGAAAGCCTCCTGCACATGCCGTTGTCGACTTCATGCCACAATCCTAGTTCACAAAATCCGCGAAGAGAAAGATCTTTTTTTACAACGTGGCTGTGCATATGGTGGTTGGAATTTTCTTTGACGTAATAATACAAGGAATTGAGACGTGAGACAGGATTTCTAAGAAATGTAAATGAGAAATGACGGCCGGGATAACTTTCGATCAGGGGAAATTCAACGTGTCCGGCTATGAATTTGTATTTGCGTTTTTCGTCGTCATCGAGGCCGGTGAAATGTACGTTGCTCTGAAAATGATTCAACCCTAATTCATTGTCCCCGCAGAGAAAAACTTCATCGTTGGAGAAACAACGTTTAAACAGACTGGTAAGTGTCGTACCAGCTGCCTTTGGAATATGCAGGTGGATTATTGGCACTTGAATCATGTTCTATCGCACCCTTTTTTTGTCCTCTCTTACTCTTTTGCTTTGAGGGAAGCAAATACGACATTAGGAAGTCCTGTCCGGCACAGGATGGCGTCTATTCCATAAACTGACGGATGCCCGTAAGCACGAATTGGATGCCCATTGCGATGATCAGCACCCCCATATAGCTCGAAACTATTTTCCGCATTCCGCTTTTCGGGCTGTTTTCTCTGGAAAGCCTGGCGGCCAGCAACAGGACAACGGCCAGGACCGCAAGGGCCGCAGCAACTCCGGTTATGGCCGTCACGGGCAGGGCCTGCCTGTTGTGGGCGGCGGAAATGGTGATAACCGCGGTAATCGTTCCCGGACTGGCGGCGAACAGAATCAGCGGTGTGAGCGACGTTTTTTCTCCGGCAGACAGCGACGAATGCTTGGTGTCCTCCGGCTTGGGGACCAGCATCCCCGCTCCGATCCAGACAAGAATGAAGCCGCCCGCACAGGAAAAGGCCGCAATGGAGACGCCGAAGGTTTTCAGCACCGACATCCCGAAAAAAGCCGAGACGAACAGCACCATGCCGATCGCCGTGATAGCCTTGACGGCTTCCCGGGTCCGCTGCGCGGCAGGCACGTTGCGAACGCAATCGGTGAAAATCCCCGCGCAGACCATCGGATTGATCAGCGCAAGAATCGTCACTATCGCCTGGATGTACTCCTTCATCTCCGCTCCTCCTCAAGGAGGTCATTAGCTGCAATACGTGTGTTCATCTGTTCCTATGTATTGTTTGAGCCGGAGCATGTTCGCAGCATGAAACGATTGGGCACGCCGAAAATCTCCGTCTCGTCGCACAATTTAAAGCCGAATTTTTCATATAAGCGTACGTTCCTGTCCAGATCCGTCTCCAGGTAAGCCGGCGAGCCGCATGCATCCGCTTCCAGACAAAAGCGCTCCAGCAACCGCGACCCGATTCCCGACCCCTGAAACTCGGGCAAGACTCCGATGGGACCGAGATGCCAGTGCTGATACACCGGATCGCGCCGCGCCCACTCCGCCTGCCAGACGGACTTGCGCCATGCCACATCCGTTTCATCGGCCGGAGCTTCCGGCACAATCGGAGCGGTTCGGCCGGTGCAGGAGTTCATCCGCATCACCCCGACGATTCGCTGCTCCTTTTTTGCCAGAAAGACGATTCCGGGCAACTGGCAAAAGAGCTCGAAGAACATTGTTTCAATCTCCTTGCGCTGTTGTTCGCCCTTTCCCAGCAGAATCGCCACATGCAGCGGATTGGCGAGCATGGCGCGACTGAGCACTTCCGCCGCTTTCTGCACGTCGTTTTTTTCCATGAAGGAGATTTCGACCGTCTTCATAAGCCCTGCTTTTTTATGGATGAAACGATGCCGGCGTTCCGGGCGGTTGCCGTGCTGCAGCAAGGGGTCTTCTAGGCCTTCCTGTTATTCTGCCGCAACAGACTGCACAACCTGATGGATGTAAAACACAACGCGCCGGAAAAAGACAGCGCCGCGCAAAGAAATAAATACCTGTTGCCGGTTTCAAGCCCGCCCCACAAGGCGAACAGGGCCAGTGCAATACAACCGTGAATGCAGATCAGATTCCTTTTCATTTCAGAAGTATCTCCAGAGTCATGTCGTTGGACAGTTCGAACCTGCAGGCGTCATACGCGGGCGGACCAAATGTTGCGTCCGGATTGGTTGAAAACCCATACGGCTCCTTCGGCACACCCAAAAAAGAGCTATCCAGTTCGCCGTTTCCATTGCTGTCCTGATACACGGCCAAAGCATACGCGCCTTTTTTCAGCCCGGATAACACATAGCTGTTGCCGTCGTTTTTTTCGAATTTTTGCGCCATTACCGCCTTGTCCAACTCCAGGAAAGTCGCATCGTCAGCGTACAGGGCAAGATAGAGAGGTGCATTCAAGGAAGTCGGAATGATGAGAGTGAGCGTACAGACGGCTTCAGAGGCTTTCGCTGTTGCGGCAAGAAAGAGAAGAAAAAAACTGCCCAAAAGTATTCTCACGAATCCTCCTGAGAGTAGGAAATGGATCGAGGCTCTACGCTGGAGTAAACAGGGCTCCTAAAAATGTCAAATTGTGTATCCGGGGTACGTTTCCAGACCAGTTTAACAAAGTTCCTGCAGATTGTGCCTTTTTAAGCCCCTGGGCTGGCAAATTCCCCCTGACTGAGCTATGAAACTATCTGGACTTTGTTCCTTGCGACAAGGGTTGATTAAAGACCGTTTATTCTATAAACGGCAGTGAGAATGAATTTCAACCTCAACAAAATTAAAGGAATGCCAAATGGACTACAATGCAATCTTGACCCCCTATTCGGAAGACAAGACCATCAACGTTGTCATCGAAATTCCTATGGGATCTTCCCATAAAGTTGAATTCGACCGTAAACGGAAAATCATGATTCTGGACAGGGTCGAGCCCGCCATCTTCGCCAAGCCGGTCAATTACGGATTCATTCCCGCCACCCTGGACGATGACGGCGACGAGCTGGATGTGCTGTTCGTGACGGACGAGCCCATGCCCACGGGCGTTGTTGCCGAAGCAACCGTGCTCGGCGTTCTGGAATTTGAAGACGACAACGAAATGGACCATAAGGTCATATGCGTGCCCTCCGACGACCGCAATACGGGCAATCGCATCAAATCCCTCGCTGACCTGGGCGAGCAGTGGAAAAAACAGATCGAGCACCATTTCTCCCACTACAAAGACCTCAAGAAGCCCGGAACCACGAAAGTTCTGGGATTCGGCGATGTGGACAAAGCCCACGCCGTCATCGCCGAATGCATCGAACGCTGGGACAAGGAAAAATAACCCGAAAGAAAACCCGGATGCACCAGGGGCGGCTCCTTTGCGGGAGCCGCCTTTTTTTCTTCTTCCATACTTGTACTTGTATAGTTTTATGAATACGCTATATACCAACACTGGCAGGAGTGTCTTGTATTCAATAGTTGCCCTCTCGTACGCTGGAGATTGACTCATGGCGAAATTCGGAGACTACTGCAGCAGCCTGGAACAGGTCTTTTATCGCGAGCTTGATGCGGACGAACATCTGATCTGGACGGGGAAGCCTTATCCGGGACTCATGCTTCGATTTAACGATTTTCTGCTGGTGCCGGTCTCTATGCTCTCTTGTTTCGTCAGTTTTCTCACGGCCAAAATCCTATTCGTGCATTGCAACACGACCGGTTTCCATTCTGTCTCGCTAATCCCGGATGTTTTCTTTTTTCCGGCAGGCCTGGGATTCATCCTTGTAGGACTTAATATGGTTCTCGGTCGTTTTTTTATAGACAGCATGCGCAGATGGCGTACGTACTATGCCATAAGCAACAAAAGAGTGATTATCGTATCCACACTTTTCAAACCTACCACCCGCAGCTATTTTTTGAACGATCTCAACTCGGCCAAAGTGGTTGAACGACGCGACGGCAGCGGAACCATCAAACTCAGCTGGCAGGATGAATTCGGAATTTTCGCAGGCGAAAACGCCTGGTTCTTCACCGGCAAAGATCAGCTGGAAAGAATACCCAAGGCCCGTACGGTGTACGAGTTATTGCGGCAAATAACGGTCTGAGAAGTTCGCCCCTGGCTCTGAGTCCTACCTTCACTTACTCTGGCCCGAACCATCCTCCCGTGCTGCGCATCTGGACGTGACTGCCCGCAGGCAGCATAATCCTCACCACTTATGCTGTTGCCCTAACCCTTCATATTACCTTATGAAATCCTCCTTCTTCCACCTCCAGCGAGCCTTGGTTGACATCTGAAACTCGATAATGTAGTAATAGTTGATACTATCAATTATATTTACAAGACAGCAACATGAACAACATTTCAAAAATACGCAGCGAATTACGTTATGTCGTACGGGAACTCGGATTGTTGCAGAGGAACTGTTGGGAATCCGGGCTTTCTCTCATCCAGGCGCATGTGCTGACCTATCTGGCACAAAACGGAGATACGCCTTCTGCCGACCTGTGCCGCCACCTGAATATGGAAAAGGCTTCTCTCAGCCGCAGCCTGGGGACGCTGGAATCAAAAGGATACATCTGCCTGAACAGGGATCCGGCGGACAAAAGAAAAAAATCCATTGTTCTGTCCCCATCCGGCCTCGCTGCTCTGGCCAGGGCGAACAGCATGGCGGACACCCGGATGGCAGCTATTCTGAACGGCCTTGAGGATCAGGAAGTGGAAACCATCCAAAACGGCCTTCGCCTGCTTCGGATCTGCTCGTTCCGGCATAATCTCGACCGGACCAGAGACCGTATTCAGCTGGAAAGACTGAACCCGGCCTATGAGCAAAGTGTCAACGACCTGCTGAACGAGGTCTTTTACAGGGAGCAAGGAATCCCCCAGGAACTGATACCCATCCCCACGGACTATCCCTCGCAGCACTGGTGCGCCCGCGCGGGCGAATACATCGTGGGAACCGTTGCCTGCTGGCAGGAAAACAATCAGTGGCACTGGGGCAGGTTCGCCGTGGAGCGCAGCTTTCGCGGATCCGGCATAGGCAAACAACTAGCCCGTCATTCTCTGGAGGATTTGTTCGCCAATCTGACGGACTGCATAATCAGTGACGCCCGGGATGCCACGGTGCATATTCTGAAAGACTTAGGCGCACGGGCCATTTCACCGGCACAGGATTTCTACGGCATGCCGGTGACCGCCGTGTCCCTTGAAAAGGCGGACTTCCATCCGGATAGCTGAACCTGTATTACGTTTCTGCCTGGTGAATACCCAAATATTAAGCCGCCTGCGGGGAGGCAACCCCTTGCCGTCCGCCCTCACTTGACATCTTCCCGCCGACGAGGACTATAAAAAAGATGCGCGCTGCCGCTTTTTGTGCCCTTAGACCATCCATCACCGCAACAACTGAAGGGATACCATGCAGACCCCCATCATCACCTATGAAGAGACCTTGGAAAAACTGACCTGGCCGGAAGCGGTCGAGGCGCTGCGCTCCGGACATCTGCTCCCCAAGGCGCAACTGAGAGACATTTTCCTCGGGCCGTCCGATGGAACCTTGCTCAGCCGCGCGGCTTATATCGAAGGGCTCGGGTACGGGGTAAAATCCACCACTGTTTTCGCGCACAACGCACAGGAGGGGCTGCCGTCCGTGCAAGGCGCAATGCTCGTTTTCGAGCCGGAACACGGGCAGCTGCGCGCGATCATTGAGAACCGTCTGATTACGGAAATAAAAACAGCCGCAGACTCCGTACTTGGGGCGTCGCTGCTGATGCGGCCCGACAGCAGGAAGCTGTTGATAGTCGGTGCGGGGACCGTTGCGCGGAGCCTGGTCAAAGCCTACGGCGCCGTGTTCCCGAAGCTCGAACGGATCACCATCTGGTCGCGCCGCCCGGAACAGGCCCAAGCCCTGGCGCGGGAGTTCCAGAAAAACCACATCGCTGTGGCAGCGGCGGCGGATTTGCCCGCGGCGGCGGCAGAGGCGGAGATCATCTCCACTGCGACCCTGGCGCGCGAGCCTGTTCTGCGTCGGGAGTGGATCCGGCCAGGCACCCATGTCGATCTGATCGGAGCCTACAAAGCCGACATGCGCGAAGCCGACGACGCCTTGATTTCCGCCGGATCACTTTTTGTCGACAGCCGCGAAACCACCATCGGACATATCGGCGAGCTGCTCATTCCCATCGCCAAGGGCGTGATTACGGCGGACGCCGTGCGGGGAGATTTCTACGATATGATCAAGGATCCATCCTGCGGGCGACGCGCGGAAAGCGAGATCACCATCTTCAAAAACGGCGGCGGCGGTCATCTTGATCTGATGACCGCCCAATATATTTGCAAGAAATCCGGCGCAGTCAGCTGAGGGCTCGTGGACTTTTCACTGCAAGTCCGCCCCTCTAGGCTTTCTTGCCGCGCTTGATGTTATACACGCCCCGCCCTTCCGCGACATGCAGGTCCGGCTCGCCTTCGGACCAGATAACAACATGCGCGTTGCCGACCTTGTTTCCCAGCAGGCGGACCTGGGCTTCCGCATAGAGATTCCGGGCAGCGGCCGGGCGCAGATAATCGACGCTAAGGGTTATGGTCGCGACAAAATCGCTGGGTTCGCAGCGGGTCCAGACCGCAAATCCGCCGCAGATGTCCGCAAGCGTGGAAATCACCCCGCCATGAATCATGGAAAATTCCGCGTGTCCGATCAATTCCTCTTTAAATGGAATGTATAAACGGACCGACTCTTCCGCAATTTTGTCCACCTTGACGCCAAGGAACTGGTGAAAAGGAAATCCTGTTTCGATAAACGTATTTATAGGCACAACAACCCTCTTTTTCTGCATACTACAGTGCGAAAGGAATTAGCAAAAAACTGCGTACTAAGGACGATTTTTTGCTTCTATACTGGTTAGGGCGAGACGATGCAATCAATAATGGCAAAGTACCCCTTCTGGACAAGACGCAAGGGCTGCAAATGGAACGGACGAACCTTCGGGCAGTCAGATCACGTTCCGCAGCAGCGGCAGCTTGCAAAGAAAATACGCGGCAAGAAAAGTGGCCAGCACGGACGGCAGCCCGACCAGAACAAAATTAACGACCGGATACTGCGTCATGTACGGAACCAGCAGTTTTCCGAAATAACAGAGCGGAATGACTTGAATCAGATACGCAGCGTACGCGGAACGCGACAGGAGCCGCGTCCAGTTGTTTCTGGAGCCATAGAGCGTCTTGAAGCCATAGAGCAGAAAAATGCTCATGCCCATGACCTCAAACGGACGGGAAACCATATCTGAAAAGGATTTGAGAAATATAATTGCCAGGATCCAGATAACAATCCAGATAAAGGCGTGCCGGAACGTGAGCTGTTCGAGCCAGCTGTTCTTTTGCGCCTGGATGCCCCAATAAAACATGGCCGCGTACATGGGAAAATACTTCAGCAGATGAAAGCCCAGAAAATCCTCTCCAAGCAGATTCATCAGATAGAGCCCCAAAAAATTTATCGGGATCATCATCACGCCGAACAATAAAATACGTATGGTGGAGGGTATCGGCACTTGCGCAGCATCGGAATGCCTGCCTCCGGGATTGCGCTTACGCAGGTAAACATAGACCAGACTAAAGACTATCAGGGCCCAGCAAAACCAGGTCACCCCCATCAGCATATTTCCTCTCAGCAGCATGGAACCATACATCTGAAACGCCTTGCCCATGGATTCGAAAAAAGGCGCATCACCGCAGAGGTAGAGCGCGACCGGATCAATAAGCAGAATTGTCGCCAGGGTGGGAATTCCCAGCCGCACGAACTTATCGTGCAAAAAATTTCTTGGTCCTTTTTTGTCGTATGACGGCGCAACAAAATAGGCGGAAATAAAAAAGAACAGGCTCATGAAAAAGCCCTGATTCACGGACTGAAACATTCTCAGGATTCCATATTGATATCGCTGGGCGTCTTCCACAAGAGGAAAATTGATGGGAAACTTGTCCAGACCGGCAATGGCCGCGGCATGGTGCAGGATAACCAGAATGGCCAGCGTCCATTTGATATTGTCCAGATAGTCGTAGCGAACCTTTTGGGAGCGTGCTTCCCGGTTCACGAAATCGCCGTCAGCCGCGTCTGAATTGCGCATCACGTACCTCGTCCGTTCCAAGGAAAAAAGCAAAGCAACCAGCAGGAATCCAACAGCAGACTGGCCGCAGTTCAATTCAGATGCCTTTTACCCCTTTCAGGATGCGAAAGCAAAAGGTCCGTTTTTTATGGCTAACGCGCAGGTCGGGTACCCTTGCGCCTAACCTGATGCAATGTCACCAAAAAATAATAATACAGTATCGCTGTCTTGTTTATTTTGACTACTTTAATGGATGTTAAAAACACACAGCACTTTGCACATCTATCAATACACAATCTATTAATCTTAAATCCAGACGCATAAAATCTGATATACATAAGCGTAAAGAATTAATATTAATACTTTCTATTGCAATTAAAAATTTTTTATGATATTTTTAATTAACTATTACATAATATATCAATTCTTTATTTCTCTCTCCACTCATGAGCTTCTTCTGAAACTGCCTTCTTATAACATTTTATAATCTTTACTTTCTTTGCACTATCTGAATATCGCAGTGGCAGATGCCATCTACGCTGATCTGCAACCAGAGATTAAAATGTATTACCATAAACTGAAATATTTGACCGGAACGCCCCTGTTTATTCTCCTTCACTAACGGGCCTGTTAAGCCATAAGGAATCCCCGTTATGCGACATCTTTACTGCTCCATACTTTCATTTTTGTTTGTGCTGTGCACCCAGTGCGCAGTTTTGGCCACGGAATATTCTTTTCTGGGAAAGCTTACTGCTTCGGACACCGTTCTTAACGACCATTTTGGCTATTCCGTGAGTATCTCAAAAGATGGCGAATCTGCTCTTGTAGGGGCTGTTGTCAAGGACAGCTATGCCGGTGCAGCCTACGTGTTCGAAAAATCCTGTGATGGCGACTGGTCGCAACCAGTGGAACTCACAGCTTCAGACGTTGCCGGCGGGGATTATTTCGGCATATCCGTGGATATCTCCAGCGACGGCCTGTTTGCTCTCGTGGGGGCGATGGGGGACAGCAGCAGCCCTGGGGCAGCATATATTTTTGGGAAAACGTCCGATGGAAGTTGGACGCAAAACGCCAAGCTTACAGCCTCGGACGCTACCAACGAGGACTATTTCGGCTACGCCGTGAGTCTCTCCGGCGACGGCGGATATGCCCTTGTGGGGGCGTACGGTGATGATGATACCGGGAGCGGTTCAGGCTCAGCCTATGTCTTCGAAAAAAAATCCGGCGAAAACTGGGAACAGGTCGCCAAGCTCACGGCTACTGACGCCGGTGCAGGCGACTATTTCGGCATGTCAGTCAGTATCTCCGAAGACGGCGGATATGCTGTTGTAGGAGCGCCCGAAAGTGACGACTCCAAGACCCTGGACGGTTCAGCCTATGTGTTCGAGAATGCGTCTGGCAGCTGGCAGCAAGTGGACAAGCTCAGGGCTCAGGTCCCCTTTGTTATGGCCTATTTCGGCTTTGCCGTGAGTATCTCCAGTGCCGGCGAGTTTATTCTTGTGGGGGCAAGAGGCAATGACGACGCCGGCTCCTGGTCAGGTTCAGCCTATGTGTTCGAAAAAGGGTCCGGTACCGGCTGGACGCAAGTCTCCAAGCTCACGCCCTCGGATGCCAAGGCTGATCACAAGTTTGGCAATGGCGTAAGTATAACCGACGATGGCGGATATGCTCTTGTGGGAGCGCCGACTGATGATATCGGCGGGGTCAATACCGGTTCAGCCTATGTGTTCGAAAAAGCGTCTGACGGCAGCTGGACGCAACTCGTCAAGCTGCTGCCCCCAAGCTTTGCGGGTAACGATTTTTTTGGCGGGGCCGTAAGTATTTCCAACGCCTGCTACATTGCCCTTATAGGGGCAACGGAACTCAATCATGGCAATGGTTCCGCCTATACCTACGCCGGGCTGAATCCTCCTGAAATCGGTGAAGTAAGCGCCTTGCCATCCGATTCAGGAACAAGCGCCACGATACGTGCGGGAGTAACCGCCAACTGTGCTACGACCACGGCCACCGTTCAATACGGAACCTCCTCCAGCTCCCTTTCAGACAGTACGATCATGAGTTCAACGCAGTGCGGAGGAAGTGATACGACGGTAAGCACGACGCTTACAGGCCTGGGCTATGGCACGATTTACTATTACACCATTTCTGCAAGCAATTACCTGGGAAGCGAAACCAGCAGAACATATTCTTTTACAACGCGTACCACTTCCCTTGATTCCACGAAAATTATAGTATGCACCATTTTCGTAGCCCTTTTACTGTTTTCTTTCAAAAGACTGTCCCGTCCTAAAATAGGTTGACAATACAAGGACCTATTTTATGGATGATCAGAAAAATCAGCGCGTAAGGCGAACCCAACGAGACTACACGATGGGCTTTAAATTATCCGTCGTTGCCCAGGTGGAAAAAGGGGACATGACGTACAAGCAAGCCCAAAGGATGTATGGTATTCAAGGGCGAAGTACAGTTCTGAAATGGCTTAGAAAGCATGGAACCTTAGACTGGAGCAAACCTGTGGTTAGTACTCGTAATTCTCCAAAAGTAAAGGAAACCCCGGCTCAAAAAATCAAGCGTCTTGAAAAAGAGCTGCAAGACGAGAAGATCAAAAACATGCTTCTCAATGAAATGATTGATATTTCAGATCGAGAGTACGGAACTGCCATAAGAAAAAAGCTTACCCCCGAGCTGCGCGAAACCTTCAGCAAAAAGGTGGAGTAAGTTTATCTGCTTGCTGCAAGCTGCTCGGGGTGAGTCGACAATCTATCTATCAGGCGGAAAAACGCCATGAAACTCGTATGTGTCAGCTTCAGATCGTGAAGAAGCTGGTGCTTGCGGTCAGGGCCAGAATGCCGCGGCTTGGGACAAGAAAGCTGTATGCCTTGCTACGTGAAGCGATTTCCGCGAAGGGCATCAAACTTGGCCGTGATGCCTTATTCGCTATGTTGCGCGAGGAGCATATGCTTATAAGACCGAAGAAAAACTACACAAAGACCACAAACTCAAGACATTGGATGAAAAAGCATCCCAATTTGCTCAAAGAAAACCAGCCTACGGGACCAGAGGAAGTGTTTGTCAGCGATATAACCTATTTGGTGACAAACAAACGGACGTACTACCTGTCTCTGATCACGGATGCCTTTAGCAGGAAGATTATGGGACATAGTTTGAACCCTGATCTAGGGGCCGAAGGGGCGTCTCGCGCATTGGACATAGCCGCCAAAAGTCGACTGACAACAAAGCGCACAATCCACCATTCGGACAGAGGGCTTCAATATGCTTCGGCACTTTACCAAGGGAAGCTAAAAGAGGCGAGGATGATTCCTTCCATGACAGACGGGTACGATTGTTACCAGAATGCCTTGGCCGAACGCATGAATGGCATCCTCAAGCAAGAGTTTTTGTTTGTTAACTGTAGCAATTATGAAGAACTCAATGCCCTGGTGAAAGAGTCTGTAGAGATTTATAACTCTGAACGACCGCACCTGAGTTTGGATATGCAAACGCCGGAAAGTGTACATAAATCGGGCTGCGAGGTTTCCCACGCAGCCCGATCGTAATCCTCTAAAACCGTCAATCCATTTCAGGACGGCTCAGACTAAAAAAAAGGAATTCTTCACCCCAAGTAAAAAACTGATTACCAATCAACATCACCCTGCGCTCCCGACATGTTAAGCCTGGGGGACGGACGCGTTCTCCAGCAACACCTCGGCGACCTGATCAATCAATTTCAAGATCAGGGGATTTCATCCCAGGCAAACCGGGAGACTGGACATCCCAATCCGCATCAAAATTCAGATCCTGAGCATCAGTATCATCAACAATTTCATTTTCTCTCCTGCGAGTGGTCCGTCCGGCGGCCAGATCCGTCTCAGCGGGGTCATCAATAAGATCCCATTGTTTTTCCACCTTCTGAAACAGCGAGGCAGAGTAAGCATGGGCTCTAAACATATTGAGCTTCGACCATTTCACAGGGGGCTTTTTTTTGCTCACTCCGATGTTGATGTCCGTTCCGCGAAGATGCAGGCCCTTGCCGATGCGCCTGGGCATTTGCATGGTGGTCAGTTTTTCCCAAACCAGACCAACTTTTTTTAATCCCGTCAGGCCTGAGACAAAACACCCTTCCACGGTGGTATTGAATATAAGGTCGTTGTGTACAACGTGTTGGAGCCAGGGCTGACCAAATTCCCGCTGACAGGCGGGGGAAAGTGGAGTGCCGCAGTGAGACAAACATCTCACCTCGTTGGATATGGCGGCAAAGCTTGCCTCGCCGCCGCCTTTGGAAAAACCGCTTACATGCACTTTGAGATGCAAACTTTCCGCAATCTCCTTAAATGCTCCCACAATTGAAGCGGCTTGCCGGTAACTGGCAGGAATGTGCAGCCCGAGGGGATTGACGGCGACAAGGTTCGAGGCATCCTGTTCCCATCCCATCAACGTCTTCCCGATAAAATTCCTTTCATCCAGCCCCTGTCCCGTTCCGCCGAACACGACGTGCAGCGTGTCGTCTTCCTTATCCAGAAGAAAGCCCGCGTGAAGTCCCGTATAGGGGTCTGATACAAAGCCTTTGTGCGGTTGGCTTTCGATTGCTTCCTTAAGGTTGGGAGGCAAGGCATCTATGATATTCTGCACATCCTCGTCCGGCTCATCCGGATGAATTCTTGTAAGATCGTACTCGGAAATGATTTTATTCATGTCCCTTGTACTGGCGCTTGCGTAGGTGGCGATCTGTACATGTTTGTTAAGTTCAGTAAAATCTTTGTACTTTCCCAAATCCAGCTTACTCATGTCGGTGTGCACGTCGGCTTGCTGGAATTTATCCACATATACATTGGGCTCCTGAATGTGAAACGGCTCTTTTTTCACAATGCGGCGCGCGATGTTCCAGATGCCAAAAAAAGCACTCTCGACAAAGTTTTTGGGGTCATAGGTATGCACTCCCTCGCGAACTAAATTGACTATATCCCTGACGGCTGCTTTAAAGCCTTTTTTACTCAAAAAGGGGCGGAGGCCGATGCCCCACCAGGAATTCGAAGCGTTCGATCTTTCAATGTCGTTTACCATGGCATCCTCCCCATAGTTATGATACCGCGAATTGCAGAAAAGAATCCGGACGGACTGGCTGCCGGCGCGGTTTAGCCCGCGCCTGTCACTGTCAGGCGTAATCAATCATCCCCTTGGGCAGTGTCGTTTCTTTCTTTTGAAAGTCCGGCAAATTGAGCTTTTCAAAGAGCTTTGCTCTGAATTCCAAGGCAGCAGCCGCAACGTTATCGACCATGTTGGTAAAAGCCAGCTCATCACAGCGGGAAATGAAAACAGTATAGCCGAGGACAAGGAATCCGCCCATCAACGCAACCGTTCCCCCTTGTACGAAGTCTCCCAGAAACGCGAGTTGCAGCGCATTCCTGTAGATATGCTGATCCACGGCCGGATCGCAGGTGACAGGGCAGATTCCCGCCATCATGATGAATACGTCCTCATTCCCCTCAGCCGGCGCCACGCTCAAAAGCATGTCGTCCTCGATCTGCAGGGTGAACACCCCGTCCTCGTCCGGCGTACACTCCAGCCCTTGAACCAGGCCAAAGTTTTTTATCCAGCCGGCAAGCAGTTCCTGTTGCTCCATGGTCTACTCCTAACGGGATGTCGTTTGCGCAGCAGCAATTTCCGCCGTAACCCTCCGGGTCAATGCGGCAAAGTCATTGATGAACGCGGTAAATTGTTCGAACTCCATGTCCTCCACCGGTTCGCCCGCATACAGCACCAGTTCTCTGCTGTCAGGGGAAAGCCCGATGCAGGCCGGCGCCTCTCCCAGCAAGGACGCATTGCAGTACAGCGCGATTTCCATGATCGCGTACGGCACGGCCGGTTCCTCCGACGCCTCAAACACAGTGCTGTACAAATGCACCAGCTCATTTGCCTCGGCTGTGGCCAGGTTGATAATCACCCCGCTGGCATGCTCCAGAGATACCGGGGCGCTCAGTTTTGCTTCTCCGGACCCCACGGCATCGCCCATTGCCGCCAACCAATCGTTTATCTTTGCTATTGATTCCTGCGACATATTCTTGGTCTCCAGATGAGATACGTGTTTTTTCCACGGTCGGAACAGGAGTTTCCCATGGCAGCCTTGCATCAGAATGGCTTTGCCGGTGTAATAGAAATAATTTAACCAATCACTCGCAGAATTATCTATAACAACTATTCCTACGGGAAAAAACAACCCGGGTCAAAGTCAAACTTGGTCCGAACGGTATAGAATAAGCTAAAAAAAGGAACTTCGGATGGAGTCATTTTTCAGGAAAGACAAGGCAGCAACAGCGCCGCCACTTCAGGCAGGACAGCGCGAATAAACCATCAACAGTTCGGTCCGTTCCGTATGTTCGTCAATTTTTTCTTCCGCAACGGTAAAACCGCACTTCTTGTAGAAACGTATGCCGTTGACGTTCTCTTTGTACACGGCAAGCCGCAAGCTCGCATAAAGCGCCTTGGCATGGCGGATCAACTGCGTACCGATTCCCGTGCTTTGATTGTCCGGAGCAACAAAAAGAGCTGCAATGGTGTTTTCTTGCAAAGAAATAAACCCACGGACTTCCCCCAGAAGCTCATACACATAGCTTTCACTATTCGGGAGGTACAGAGTTCGCATCGCAGCTAGCTTCGACTCCCAGAATGCGCGTGGTATAAAATGATGCGCCCGGATGGAAGCTTCCAGCCAGATATCAAGGACCCGCTCCATATCCTGCTCGTGAAACTTGCGTACCATGTCGCGTGACGTTTAGTTCTTCAATTTTCTCAGATAAAAGCGTTCATTGTTGTACTCGGTGACTATCATCCTGTTTTCATCCAGCAGTTTTTCTATGACCGCGAACTCGCTGTTCGCTTTTTTCAGGTACTGCCTGACGGCATCTTCCCGCATCGGGTGAACCGATGTAATACTCAACAAGTCGCTTTCCACATCGCCGGTATAGGCGAATTCATCGCCTTCGTATCCGATCAGATACTCGACAGCTATCGAATGCTCCTTAAAGGTTTGCCAGGCGCCATTAATCTCGCTCTCCCCGGGAGCTTTCACCCCTTTCATTGCGGGAGGTCTTGTCGGGATACTCAAATAGGCCTTTGCGGGACGTATTTCCCCTATAAAAGCAGCAACATCCCGCACATCGCAATTATAGCCGTCCACCAGCATTGTTTCAGTCACAAGTACGCCGCCATATTCCTGCGAGAAGACCCGGATGCCCTCCAGCAGGGGCTGCAGTTCCATCTTCTTATGCGGCCTGTCGATCTTCCGCCAGATTTTTTCATCAACGGTATCAACCTTAACGGAAACCCAGTCGGCTTTGCCCAGTTCCTCTCTGACAGCACGCTCTTTCAGGAGTGTCGCATTGGTAATCACCGCCACTTTAAACCCGAGAGTTTTCAGCAAGCCGATCAGCGTACCTAAATGCTTATCCAGCGTTGGTTCGCCATCAGGAACAATGGTCAGGTAATCTATACGTTCATTGTTCGTCCGGGCATGCAGAATTTTGTCCTTAACCTCTTCAAACAATTCATACGGATCATAAAATTCCCGTCTTTCGGCCGCCACATGCGCAGACAGTCCCAGCTGGCAATACACACAGGAATAACTGCAGTTTTTCGGCGGAATCGTATTGATTCCTATGCTTTTTCCCAAACGCCTGGAAGGAACAGGCCCGAAGATTCTTGTAGTGCCCATAGCATTTTCACCAATAAAGCAAACTGTTACAGTTCGTACGGCGTCAGGCTCTCAAAACCGTTTTCCGTGATGACCAGCGTCTGCTCGAACTGGGCGGAAAGGGAACCGTCTTTGCTGACGGCGGTCCAGCCGTCATCCAGCACCCGGACAGCCTGTTTGCCGAGGTTGATCATCGGCTCGATGGTGAAGGTCATGCCCGGTACGAGAGGCACGTTGCCCCAGCGCGAACGGAAATGCGGAATCGTGGGTGGTTCGTGGAACTCCAGGCCCACGCCGTGGCCCATATACTCGCGTACCACGGAACAGCCCTGCCCTTCGGCATAGTCCTGGATGGCGGAGGAGATATCATTGACAATGTTACCCGGCTTGGCCTGCTCCAGGCCGAGGCGCAGACACTCGCGAGCCACGTCGACGATTTTGCGCGCTTCCGGGGAAGGCGTTCCCACAAAATAGGTCTGGTTGCAGTCGGCATAGTACCCGTCGAGAATCGAAGTGATGTCCACATTCACAATATCGCCGTCCCGGAGGACATACTCTCCCGGAATCCCATGGCAGATGACCTCATTGGGCGAGATGCACACACTTTTGGGGAAGCCGTGGTAATTCAAGGGGGCGGGAATCGCTCCATTCTTGACGGTGAACTCGTGTACGACCCGGTTAATTTCTTCAGTGCTCACGCCGGGCTTGATCAAGTCCCGGATGGCCTCGAAAGTCTGCATGACCAGCATGCCGCAACGCCGCATGCCTTCAATCTGCTCCGGTGTTTTCAACCGTACTTTATACTTTTTAAAAACAGTCTCGGGCAATGCGGAATTGTCCGTACTGATCTTGCCCATGCAGCACTTCTTGTATTTTTTGCCGCTGCCGCAGGGGCAGGGATCGTTGCGTCCGATTTTGGTTTTCATCAGTAGTCTCCTGAGAATATATTGCGGCGGATGTATAACCCGCCTGACGAGGGTATGTTTACAAAAAGAAGGGCAAATGAAAAGCCCCAAACGGATGGCGCCAAAACACAAGCCCGAACAGTTACCAGAGAATATAAAAAGTTTTCGGAGGAGTGGTTAGGGTGTGTCCCTCACCTGAAAAACAACTTTGCTGTGGTTGTGCCAAGTCAGTTGCCAACAAACCAACGGCTTCTTGCCAAGAACCTTAAGAAACGGTTACAAAAACATAATGTCTGCTAACATTGGCAAGAAGATTTTGAAATGGACGTTCCTGATCGTCCCATGGTTGTTGGTACTCCTGCTGGGGGGGGGCTGGTGGCTGACGGCATGGGCGCCAAGCTACCTGGAGCGTCTGGTTCCTCAGCTGGCTGCGGACATGGAAATACCGCTGTCGGAATTTTCCATACGCAATGCAGGATTGTTTTCAGCGGATATCGGACCGGTACGGCTCGGAGAAGGAGACGACGGAGTCTGGCTGGCCAACGTACACGTCACGTATACCCCGGCTTCGCTCAAGCGGGGACGGATCCATACGGTTATCCTGGACGGAGTGTCCCTGAGCGCTGTTTTCGACGGCAAAGATTTTTCTCTTCCGATTCTCGACCAATTGCCTGCAACCGCCCAGAGCAAAACGCAAAATGTTCCCCCAGACCTTCCCTTCGACATTTTGACTCTGCGCGACGCCGTTCTGCTCTGCCGGATCAACGGGCAGGACTTGTCGGTCCCCTTCTCTGCGGACATTGAGCCGGGAGAAAACCCGCATTTTTCCGGTCAACTGCACCCCCGTGACCAAACCGTGGAAGTTGCGGGCAATCTCGCTCTGTCCACCAACGATCTTTCTCTGGAAGTCCGGGCTAAGGCGCTTCGTGTCGGAGCCTTTGCCGATCTCCTGCCCCGGCCCATAAGCGGCGAAGCTGATTTTTCCATCAAGACCCGAATCAACCTGATGTCCCCGGCAGCCCTGAGCGGCGAATTCATGGTTTCTGCGGCTCACTGCGGCTTACAATCCCTCGGCGGACGGCTGCCCGACGACGCGGAAATCAAGATACGCGGAACCGTCGCGGACGGCGTCGTCGCCTTTTCCATGGACGACGTATCCCTGACCGAGCCTCTGCCGATACGTCTGGGCATCCGGTCGGGCGGCATAAACGCCGGATCCGTATTTGCCCAGTTCAACATGGCCGGAGCGGGAGTCGAAATGAACGGCAGGCTGGACGCCGATCGTCGGCAGGACGCGAGCGGCATGTGGGATGTGTCTCTTTCCGCGGGCAATCCGGACCCATTCAAGCTGGAAGCCGGAAATCGGGTGATCCGTTTGAACGGCTTCGACGTGACGCTGCAGGGCACGGCGAGCCCGGACTCTGCGGACGTCCTCCTGAAATGCGGGACGAGCGCTGCGGATATGGAGACAACGGGATTCAAATCCGGGCCCGTACGGTTGACCCTGCCGCTCAAGTGGCCCGCATCGGGGAAGGGAAAGCAGGGAAAAATCCAACTGTCCGGCCTGCGGCTGCAAAAGCGCAAGCTGGACTCCGTGACAGCGAACATCAGTCAGCAGGGAACGGCAGTAAACTTTGACGGCACCCTGGCCACCGATGTGCTGCCGGGGCTGCGCGTCCCGTTTTCCGGGGTGTCCTCGCTGATAAGCAACCGCACGGATCTTTCCTTCAGCGTGAAAAACTATGCGCTCACTAAAGCGTTCAAACCCGCAACCGTGGCCCCCGCAATGAAGGGAATTGTTTTAACCGGTACCATCAAGGCGAAAGGACAGCTCAAAATCGACGATGAAGGCGTCAAAAGCAGCCTCGGGGCCTCACTTTCGAATGGCAGCCTGACCATCAGCGAAAACGGCACCGCCATCCGGGGCATCAACGCTTCGTTCGTCACGCCGGACCTGTTCGGCCTTCGCAGCGCTCCGGCCCAGCAGTTGACCTTTGACTCCATCGAGTCGGGCAGCATGATCCTGTCCAAAGGCAAAATAATCTACCAACTGGAGAACAGCGGTTCAATGCTGGTGGAGCAGGCCAGGTTCGACTGGTGCGGAGGACATATTTTCAGCAACGCCTTTCGGGTGGTTCCGGCTTCCGAAGAGTACGGCCTCACCCTTTATTGCTCCGAATTGAAGCTGTCGGAACTGCTCTCCCAACTCGGACTTGCCAAGGCAGAGGGAGAGGCGGCACTTTCGGGCGAACTGCCCGTGGCCTGGAAGCGCGGAAAAATTTCCATTAACAACGGATTCCTGCATTCCACTCCCGGTGAGAGCGGAATCATTCGAGTGGAGGCCATGCAGGACCTGGTGGCGGGCATCCCCGAGGGCACGCCGCAACGGGGCCAGTTGGAGCTGGCGCAGGAAGCGGTTCGCGATTACCAATACAATTGGGTACGCATCAAGGCGGACACGGTGGACGAAGATCTGCTGATTCGCCTGTCGCTGGACGGCAAACCCGTCAGTCCGCTGCCCTTTGTCTACAGAAAAGAGTTCGGCGGCTTCGTCCGTGTTACAGGCAATGCGCAAGGATCCAATTTTCAGGGCATGAAGCTGGACGTCAACTTCAGCGTGCCCTTAAACCGAATATTGCTGTATAAAGATATCGTTAACATGATTCAGTAGGGAGTGTTCATGAAACATCTCACATGCATCGCGGCTTGCCTTTTGCTGCTTTCCTTCTGGGGCTGTTCCACCAGCCATCGGGTGGAAGTGGCTCCAGTGGAGGTCAAGCCCATTCACATCACCATTGATGTCAATGTCAAAGTCGACAGAGCACTCGACGACTTTTTCTCCGACATCGATGAAGTTCCAGTCAAACCGGAGGTTAAAAATGCGAACTAACTATCTGCTCACTCTTGCGCTCGCTCTTCTTATCTGCTCCCTGGCGGGAACGGCCTTGGCCGGAGAGCTCAAGGACCGGCTGATCGCCCGCAAGCCCGCGATAGTGGCTTTATTGGCGGACGGCACCGTGGGTGAAAACAATAAGGGATTCCTCGATTTCCGGGGTGCGCAGAAGCAGGCCGACGTGGTGGCCGCGGAGAACCAGGACCGGGCCGCTGTGTATCAGCTTATCGCCAAAAAAGCCGGCACCACCCCCGACATGGTGGGCCAACGCCGGGCCGCGCAGATCGCCGAGGCCGCACCGGGCGGCACCTGGCTGCAAAAGCCTGACGGCACCTGGTATCAGAAGTAACCCCCGTTCCGACAGCGCTGTGCTGCCGAAACTGTTTGAAGACAAAAGGCTCGCGATGGATGTCGCGAGCCTTTTTTATGGTCAAACAGCAATGAAAAGTGTCTCGTTGATATGACTGAGTGCATTTTTACTTTGAAATAGTATGGCCGCCGGCGGCTAAAGAACCTTTTGGAAAAGGTTCTTTAGAAACTCCAAAACGTTTTATGTGTGAGAATGTAGTGTATTTTTTGATGTAATTATTTAATCTTATTTCATAAGAAACAATTTTGAGGGGCTGGGTGTAAAAAAATCAATGGCTGACGTTTTTTAACCTCTGACGTGTTCCGCCTTGACTTTATATGACAATATTACCATACTCCATCCATGAAAAAGCTCAACTGGATCGGCGACTCTCTGGATAACCTGAGACAATTTCCGGTTGAAGTCTCCCGCACCATTGGTTTTGCCCTGCACCTCGTGCAGCAAGGTGAGATGCCGACAAACGCCAAGCCCCTGAAACAATTGGGCGGAGTATATGAAATCGTGCAACCGTATAATACGAACACCTATCGAGCTGTTTACATAGCCAAGTTGGAACATGCTGTTTACGTACTGCACTGCTTTCAAAAAAAATCAAAAACCGGGAAATCCACTCCCCCAAAAGATATCAAACTCATTGAACAACGACTCAAACTGGCAAAAGCCCATGATGCCAGACAAGAGGATCAAGATAATGACTGAAAGCAAAATTATTCCCAGCAGTGGAAACGTCTTTGCCGACATCGGTCTCCCCGATGCCACGGAATTGTCTCTCAAGGCTCAACTCGTTACCCATTTGGGACGTCTCATGAAAATGCATAAACTTACGCAGCATGAGGTCGCCAAACGGGTGGGGGCGGACCAGCCGACCATATCCAAAATACTGCGCGGCCACTTGAATCTCATCACTGTCGACAGGCTGTTGCAGTGGTACGCCTGCCTTGGACAGGAAGTACGGATCAGCATAAAGGATCAGCTCGCTCCGGAGGCAGGAACGGCAGTTCCTAATAATGTCGCGGTGTTTACGTGCTCTTGTTGAGAAGCTGTTGTTTTACTCTTTCGGCATGAAACTTTGGAGAGACTTCCCCTGGGAAATTTCACTTTGTAAGAGAATTTTCAAATTTTTTGTGGAACGATAACTCCGTAACACACCAGCACTTCGAGAACTTCCACATTATCGAGCTGTCCATCATAGCTCGGACATGCAGGCTATACATTAGTATGCTTTTGTGTGCTACTGCCTGCCGCTAGTACACGGCATCGTGTGTTCCGACAGAAATGAGCAGTATCTCTTCCTGTCCTGTCATATTTTCCTCAAGTGAAAAGATCACACGACAGTCGTACCCGCATGAGCCATGAGCATGCGTACAAATTTTTCAAAGAACCGCTCAATTTATGCGTGTGAAGAGTGGGATGAAAAAGGTCCGTTTACATCAAGAAAAATGTGTCAAAAAGTATGTTTTTCAACTGCGGATTTCGCTTCACGTATTGCTTATAGTTTCGTTTGAAACCAGAAGACCAGACAAGCGGCCTATTCATCCCCGGCGTCCAAACAGGCTTGAAGCTCTTTGGCAGTATGAGATGCCCCAAAGATGACGGACACCTGCTGAGAGGTTAAGGTTCGCTCATGCAGGAGGAACGCATGGGAAAGACCAAATCGTACTCGAAGGAATTTAAGCTCTCAGCGGCCAAGCTGGTGACAGATCTTGGCTATTCTTACAAGGAAGCTGCCAGCCAGCTCGGTTGCAGCTCCTGGTCCATCAGACAGTGGGTCATCAAGTTACGGGAAATCGGTGAATTGCCACCGGTCAATGAAACGGCCACTTCTGCTCAAGAGCTCAAAAAGCTCAGGGATGAAAACGCACAGTTACGAATTGAGAACGAAATATTAAAAAAGGCAGCGGCGTACTTTGCCAAGCAGTCCCTGTAAGGTACGCCTGGATTGATGCTCATAAGGGACTTTTTAAATTGAAAGATCTGTGTCGAATGCTTTCCGTGAGTCGGAGTGGTTACTACGAATGGCGTGTACGTATGCCGAGTCGGCAACAACAGCGCCATGAAGCAATAAGCCAGGCAGCCCGGTCGTTTCACGAGGAAAGTAGGGGTATTTATGGATATCGTAAGGTCCATAGGGATCTCAACGAGAATGGAGTGACTTGCTGCCGTGAAACAGTGCGTAATGTATTGGCGGAACAGGGACTCCGTTCCAATATTCGACGTAAGCATCGATATCCTAAAGCGGCTACTCACGAGCCTGTGGCTGAAAATGTATTGTCACGCGTTTTTACGGCAAGCGCCCCGAATCAAAAGTGGGCTGGAGATATAACATATATCCCAACGGTTGAGGGTTGGCTTTATTTAGCTGTGATTTTAGATATATTTTCCAGAAAAATAGTAGGTTGGGCCATGTCGCATCGCGTCGACAGCAGACTCGCTTGCCGTGCCCTGCAGATGGCACTTGAAACTAGAAGGCCACAAATCGGCGTACTTCACCATAGCGACCAAGGCAGTCAGTATACAAGTGATATTTATCTAAAATTATTGGCAAAAAATGGGATGGAATGCAGTCTGAGTCGTCGAGGCAATTGCTGGGACAATGCCGTCGTCGAGAGCTTTTTCGGTAAACTTAAGAGCGAGTGGATTCGCTTTAAGACCTACAAAAGCAGAGCACAGGCACAACAGGATATCTTTATTTACCTGGAAATATTTTATAACAGGCAAAGGCGACACGCATTTCTGGACTACATGAGTCCGGAGGCGTTTGAGGAAAGCTACCATAAAAACATCAAGGAAGCGGCCTGACCTCACGTGGCGTGTCCGTCATCTTTGGGGCATCTCAGCTTTCCTTGCAGACTTCTCGTTGCAGGGATTTACATCAGATAACTGATTTGCATCAAAGCTGAAACCTGTTTATCTCCAATATTTGTGTACTCATGTGGGCAGTTCGCGAAGAATTGCAGGAATTCGTTCTCATTCACCACTAGTCTTTTGCCTTGTACGGTAACTTGCAGTGTCCCGCATTTAACAAAAATATACTCATACACGTTCCCCTCATGAGGTTCTCCTAAAAAAGTCGTGCCTGGCTCAATCTCAACATAGTATGTTTCGATCGCCTGCTCCGGATCAAAAGGTATGATGGGGTAAAGTCGGTAAGCTCCATTCTCTGCTGTAAGGGGAGGGTCTTCTTTGAAGGATTTAACCCTCGCTTCGACAACCGGCTTCTTGAGCAAGGCTGTGAAGGAAACCCGCAACCCGTTGGCGATCTTCCAAATTGTCGAAATAGTCGGACTTGATTTACCGTTTTCTATTTGCCGAAGCATGCTCTTGCTGACCCCGGTCAATTTCGAAAGCTGATCAAGACTGAAGCCTCGTGCATCTCGGAGATTTTTTAAGTTGACCGAAACGGCACACTCATCATGTTTCATATAACACCCATATTGACAAGATAACAAACTAGTGGTAATATATTGTTCATTTGTGCGTTATACTGGTTAATTTGAAAAACTTCAAGGAGGCACTGCATGTCCTTGGAACTACTGCCTCTTTTGGCTTTCATCCAGATTACCACCTTTACACCTGGCCCCAATAATATATCCAGCGCATCCATGGGCGTCCTGGTGGGATACAGAAAGACCATTCCTTATCTATCTGGGATATCGTCCGGTTTTTTTGTTGTCATGGTTCTTTGCGCTTTTCTTTCTCATACTATCCTGAAGACAATGCCATTTTTAGAGGACTATGTGCGCTGGCTTGGAACTGTATACATACTGTGGCTTGCATTTTCTGTAGCCAGAACCAGTATTGTTCAAAAATCCGATGAATTCCAGCCATTGAAATTTACAAATGGACTAGTTTTACAGCTCGTCAATCCCAAGGTGGTGGTCTATGGGTTAACCATCTATTCATCTTTTTTGTCTACTTTTTCTGACCAGATTGTCGTTCTCCTTTTATCTGCCATGGGGTTGGCCTTCAATGCTTTTTTTGCGACATCTATATGGGCTCTCTTCGGTGCTGCGATACGAAACACACTTCAGAACGACCTGATTAGAAAGATGGTCAACGCGGTGTTGTCATTGATGTTGGTTTATTCTGCTGTTTCACTTTCTGGTGTTTTAAATTAGCTGGGCATGGCAATGTGATTATTCTCTGTTGCCAAAATCCGTCGTTCACTACCTGAACAATGCGAGCCACTTCTCACATGTATCCCTATTCGGGGCACCTCAGGGGACTTTTGCGGGAGCTCTTGCCATCCCTTGAGTAGAGTCCAACTTTTTCTTTTCATCAAAAATTTCGCTTGCAGGCAATAACCAACAACAATTGGTTTATCTATCTTGAATCACATTCATTTACTCGGAGATATGCGGAGAATTCGCTGTTCGCCAAAAGCGTGGATTGTGCGGGTGCCGGCTATGCATTCGCCCCATTGTTACGTCCCTTTAGGAATAAACAGCTCATCGCCAGGATTGAGCACGTATGACGTATTATTCATGTGCACCGTATAGTTGCCATAAACGCATACCATATATTCGTCGAAATATGTGCATGCATTTTCGAAGTTCGGGCCTTATGGCATGTCTAAAACGCCATCTGCGAACCGTTTTTTCCTTCAAAATAATAGCCTTCAATAGCATCGGTATGTTGTTGATTGCTACCAACGCGATTCAAGGTATTTTTCAAAAACCCGGTGTGAGATTTTGGTCAGCATTTTCCCTGAACAATCTCACCTGCTGGAAAACTCTGGGTATCCTGCGGCAGGATAACACCGTAAGACACCAACACCTCCAGAACCTCCGCCAACGGCAAACCCACTACATTGGAATAAGATCCGCGGATTTCGCGTACGAGGAAGCCGCCTGTGCCCTGGATGGCGTAGGCTCCGGCCTTGTCTCTGGGTTCGGGGCTGGCGGCGTAGGCGGCCAGGGCTGCCGGATCGTTGACGGCCATGCGGACCTCGGTGCTGATCGTCAATTCTCTGACTTCCGCTTCTCCGTCTCCAGGCTGCGGGGCAGGGTTGATGAAGCAGCAGCCGGTAACCACCCGGTGCGTCCGGCCTTGTCCACCGGCCGGGCCGCAGAGGCGCTGGAGCATGGCCAGAGCTTCCTCGGGCGATCCGGGTTTGCCCATGAGTTCGTTATCCAGGGCCACCACGGTATCTGCGCCCAGCACCAGGCAATCCGGATGGCTCTGCGCCACTTCCATTGCTTTGGCCCCGGCCGCGCGTAAGGCGTACTGTTCGGGTGTCTCCCCCGGATTGGGCAACGGTTCGGCCTGTGCCGGAATTACGTCAAATGTCAGGCCCACGGACCCTAAAAGTTGACGCCTCCGCGGCGACGCCGAGGCAAGAATCCATTTTTCTCGTGTAAAATAAATCATAATCTAAAGTTGGTTTTGTTGTTGTTCAACCTATGGAAAACTCAAGAGAAACGCCAAAAAACAGAGCTATTTTTAAAAAAATATATAAATAAATGCAAGCGGTTACATTTTGAAATCCGATCATATTTTTTTGTAAACTGGCCTAAAGAAATGCTAAAAAGCTACCGATAAGCTAAATCGAGAGGGTATAATTGTGGCCGACACTTCATATTACGTACGCAACATGCTGCTGCATTACGACAAGCAGCTCGTCACAGCCAGAAGGCTGGCGCGCTATCGTCGTAGCAAGCAGACCGCAGAGTCCGCCGAGGCTCTCGCCATCACGCGAGAAACCAAGCGGAAACAAATGGTTGAGCGTGTGGCCAAAGAAATAATCGAAAACTTGCTGATTGTCGGGAGTGAGAACCCCATAGTGGATGAGATTCGCGAAGACCTGCAGCGGGAGTTTAACGAAAAATTCATCTTTGAATACCCAATTATGGAACAGGATTTGCTTATTTATCGCGAGACCCCCGAAGGACCTGTCGAACTCGACAGCCAGAATAAAATGCAGGTTTTGAACAAACTCTGGACAATAACACTTGATAAGGTCGATGCGACCATGTTGTAATGGGGGACTGCCTCAAGGAGGGAGAGCCATGGAAATTAACAATCGCGTCAACAACGGACTTGGAACTTACGAGAACGCCAAGCTTGAGAAGACGGAGCGTGATCGCGCCAAGAGCAAGGAAAGCTCCAGTGAGACTTCCTCGAGCCGCGACACCGTCAATATCTCGGACGAAGCCTTGCTTCGCACCGACGCTTTGCAGACTGCGACCAGCACGTCGGACATCCGCCGTGAAAAAGTCGAAGCCATCAAGGCGCAGATCGCCAATGGCGAGTATACGATAGATACGCGCAAAATTGCCACGAACCTGGTTCGCGACGATATGGCCCTGTTGGCAGGGTAAATGGCGAGCTAGGCGGCAATCGGGCCAATGAGCATCGTTGAGGCCCAAAACCCTTTAGGATGACTCAGATTCTTTAGCCTGTGCAAGGCTGTTGATGAATAACGGCCCTGAATATTTGGAATCCACTTGAGGCACCTGCAAACCTATACGCAGCTGATGATTGACTAAGATCGGCCCTGACAAGTTCAGGGCCGTTTTTTCTGGCTCCCCGTGCGGGATACTCACGGTGACCAGCACGGCCACCTGGTGAATATCATCCAGTTGCAGAACATTCTTCTCCGCTTCACCGATTTTGATCTCAAAATCCGGCAAAAAGGTAAACGGATCAGCGACCACCAGCCCAACGGCGACATTGGTGGTGCTCTGCAAAATCAGGAACGGCGAACCTTCCGAAAGCTGGAGCAGCACAAATTCCCTGTTGTTCTCAAAGCCGATGAGCCCTTGAGGAAAACGGATGAATTTATCGCGTGCCACGGCCCGCTGGCCGATACGCGTATCTATGACCCTTTGTTCGTGCCTTGCCATAACGTGGTGACCTGCATCAAATCGTCGTCTTTTGATTCAAGCGCCTGCTTGTTCTGTTCCTGAACCCGCTTGTAAATCTCCTCCCGGTATACGGTCATTTCTCTTGGAACATCCAGGCCGAGCTTGATCTGCTTGCCCTGAATGCTGAGCACCGTAACTTTGATGTTGTCTCCGAGATAGAGGCTTTCGCCCGAGCGGCGCGTGAGTATTAGCATGTGATAACCGTTGTTCTTCCTGAATCCGCCTTGCGGAGTGGGTGTCCACGCCTTCACTTCCTGAGAAGACGCCTTGTGAGGACGCGTTCGCCCGGCCGGGTCATGCAATCGGCAGGGTCGCACCGAAAACAGTGTATCCGAGCGAAAGCCGCGCGTCTAGATGAAATCCAACAGGCTCATATTCATTATCATGGATGATGACTTCAACACGCTTTCATAAATCAGATTCTCCTGGGCCATACTTGTCATCAGTTCCGTCACGTCCACATCTTCCAATGCACTCAATCTTGCAGATTTATTGATCTTTTCATTAGTCAGAAAACTGCTCGTGATTTCCAGGCGGTTTTCCCGCGCTCCGATGTTGGCCTGCTGCACCAGAATCGTCTCCGAACTGGACCGCAGATTGTCCAAAGCCTGCTGGACGCCGTCCTGACTGTTGGTCTCCAGGTAGCCGACCAGTTTGCCCAGCGAATTGAACAGATTTCCGACCTCATTCTCCGGACCGAACGCGGTTGCCATGGTGCCCTCGCGCATACCTCCGAAAATTTCGTACCCGATATTATTGATGCGAATGGAGGTGTTCACGCTGATATCCACATTGATATCCGCGCGGCGCGGATGGATGAAAAACTGATCTCCCGAACTTACCGAGGCGTTGCTGCCCAGGGCGTCCAGGTGCATGGTGCCGCCCGGTACGGGAAATTCCGCGTAATTGGATACATTGCCCGTGACCCAGTTCACGCCGCCGTCCAGGCTGTAGGAATAGCTGATGGGATCCGTGCCCAGCGCGTACGTGCCGGATGCGCCCGAGGCGCTTTCATCGATACGCACCACCACATCGCGTCCGTAATTTCCTTCGGCCCAGGCGTTCACCGGCGCGGTCATGTCAGTTTCCACATCCGTACGCCCGGCCAGCACGGAAAATTCCAGGCCGGAATAGCTGTATGTCCCGGCGCCGATCAGCCCGCCGTTAATGGTGATGTCGCCGTCAGGCAGCCGGATGAAAGGCGCCTTGTTGATATCTATCATGTTGGAGGCATTGGACCATACGGCGTCCGCGCTGGTGGGGTCCGCGGAGTAGGAAAATTCGTAGGACAGGTAATAGCTGCCCGAAGCGCCCTGCACCTGCTGTACGTTGCGGATGTGCACATCGCGCGTAAAGGTGCTGGTGGGCGCGAGGCTGTAGCCCGTGGCCGAGCCGGTAATGTTGGTCGCCACCTGGGATTCGTCGTCACCGCCGTACACCGCGGTGGGCATGACGTGCAGCAGCGTGCCGCTGGTATCTTCAATGGTCCGGCCATCGTTCAAACTCAATGACTCACGGCCCGAAAGCACGATGGGAGCACCCTCGCGCAGGGAAATTTTTACTCCGGAAACCGTAAACGATGTCTTGTTGCCTATCTCCTGCTCTTTCCAGGTCTCCCCGCCATCCAGCGAATAGCGTACGGACAAATCGCTGAGTGCGGCGGAGCCGATACTCGTGCTGGCGCCGCTCGCGGCCTGGTCGGAGACGAATTTGAGGGTCAGCGTATGATCCAGATCGGCCCCTTCCACGCCTTCGCTCCAGCGCGAAACATCCAGGTAGGAGGAGGAATCCTCGTCCGGAACGCTTTGCAGCATCATACCCAGCGTATAGGGCGGGTCGTCGGTTTCCTGTCCGGCGAAAATATGGCTGCCGTTGAATTCCGTATTGGCGAGGTTGATGAGCTGGTTCAGCAACTGGCGCGCCTCATAGGCAATTTGTTCCCGGTTGTCGGCGCTCAGGGTGCCCGTGGCGCCCTGCTCGGCCAGTTCGCGCGCGCGTACCGCAACCTCGTCCACCAGCATCATGGTCTGATCCGCTGTTTTCAGCCAGCCCTGGGCGGTGTCCACATTGCCCTCATACTGGGAAACAGCCGAAAGCTGATACCGGTATTGCAGAATATTCGCAGTGCCCGAGGGATCGTCCGACGGGCGGTTGACCTTCTTCTGGCTGGAGGCCTGTTCGTTGAGGTCCATAAGCTCGCTCAACGAACTGTTCATGTTGGTCACAAAACTGGAGAACATGACCTGCTGCGAAACACGTATTCTGCTCATGACGAATCCTGCCTGTTTACTGCTTCAGACCCAGTACAGTCTGCATCATCTCATCTGCCGTGGTGATCAGCTTGGCTGCGGACTGGTAGGAGTTCTGGTATTTGATCAGGTCGGTCATTTCCTCATCCAGGTTGACGCCCGCCACGCTCTGCTGCCGTTCATTGAGATCTTCCGCCAGGGCGTGGTTGTAATTGTAAAGAAATTCGCTGCCTGCCGTATCTCCGCCCACAATGGCCACGGTGGTGGCGTAGTATTCGAGCAGGGTCTGGGACGAGGTGGTCTCATAGGCGCTCTGGATGGTGACATCCTTGGTGGCCAGTTCGCCGATCGCGGTCGCCGTGACGTTGTCGCCGGGGTTGGCCTGCCCGGCGCCGTTGATCTTGCCCGCGTTGATGCGGTTGGTATCGTTGGCGATGTCGTCGTTAATGGCGATATCGGTACTGCCGGTGCCGCTGAAATAGGTATTGATGCCCAGTCCGGCCAGAAGTCCGGTGCTGTCCGTGCCGAACCCGAACGTATACCCGGCCTTGGAATCCAGCTGCAGTTTGTTGTCCACGATGCTGGCCGTCAGGTAATTGCCGAAACTCGAATTAAAAGCCGCGGCCACGTTGCTGAGCGAATGGGTGCCGGGATCGAAATTTTGTACGCCCGGAGTGGACGGGTCGAAATCCAGCGCTCCGTAGGAGGCGCTGTTGGAAAGATCCCCGCTGGCTGCATCGAAGACGTAGACCTGCAGATTTCCGGAAGTGAGCTTGTCGCTCCAGTGCAGCCCGGAAGAATCATCACCCAGGGCGATGCCGCTGTTGCGTACGCTGTAGTCGCCGATAACGCTGTTGAACATGCTCAAACCCGCGCCCTGGCTATGCGCGCGATTGGTCTCCCAGATCAGGGTTTCGGTCATGGCGTCGATCTTGTCGCGGTACTTGCCGGCATAGCCGCCGATGAAGCTGAGGTTGGCGGTAATGGACCCGCCGGTCAGCCGGGTCGGGTCGTCGGTGCCGTCGGCACGGATCAGAGGCGTGATGTTGACCTTGTCCGAAGTGGTCTGGTGCCAGTACAGGCCGTTCTTGGGCATGATGGTGAACATGTCGCCTTCCTGCAACGGCTCGGTGGCGCCTTCGAACCAGACTTCGACGCCTTCGATGTCCACGCTGTCGGACTCGGGCCTGGCGGCGAACAGCCGGACGTTGCCGTCGTCGTCCTTGAGCCAGGTACGTCCGCCGTCCATGGAAACCCGGAACATGGCTGCTGCGCCCGAAGCGTTGGATGCGGCGGCCACGCTGCCCCCGGAAACCACCTGCAGCGTGTACTCGAAAGAGGAACTGCCGTCGAATTTGATCTCACCATCAAAATCCGAACCGGCGCTCAGCGAATTCCAGGCCTGCGGCCCTTCATAAGAAAGTTCGAACACCGAACTGCCTTGGATCAGCGTCTGTCCGGCGTTGGTCACCAGAGTCCAGTCCTGGGCGTTGCTGTTCCTGTTGCCCAGCGCGGAAATGCCGGTGCTCGAATAACTGAGCACATCCACGTCAATATATTCGGAAAGATCGCGTACCAGACGGTCGCGTTCGTCCAGAAGCTGGTTGACGTTGTTTTCGCCCGGAATCTCATGAATACTGATCTGCTGGTTGACGGCCGCGATCTCGTTCAGGATCTGGTTGACCTCGCTTACCTGGTCGGCCACCGTATTGGAAGCCATCTCCTGCAGCTCCGCCAGATCCCCGTCCACGGAAGTCAGCAGGGAGATCAGATTCTGCGTATCGCCGGTCAGACTCTCGCGCATGCTGTAATCATCAGGATTCAGCGAGAGTTCCTGCCAATCGTTAAAAAACTGGGACATCAGAGCGTGTATGCCGTCGGTTTCGGATTCGTTGACCAGGTTGTCCACGCTCTGCAAATTTTGCCAGAGACTTGCATAGCGGCTGTCCAGGGTGGACTTGTCCAGAAACTGCGCTTCCACGAACATGTCGAAATGGCGTACCACTTCGGTGGCCATAACGCCCGTGCCGATCTGTCCGGGATTGTAATCAATGGAGTAGCTTTCTTCGAAGTTGACCGAGCGGCGCGAATAGCCCTCGGTATTCACATTGGCAACGTTGTTGCTTGTGGTGGCGATAGCTGCCTGATTCCCGAATAAGGCCTGGGAGGCAATATCTAAAACACTTCGAACGCCGACGCCCATTAGAGTCTTCCTTTAAGTATGGAGGAACGTTGAATAGTTTCCTGGTACCTTCCCTTCTTCGAGTAACTGCCCTGCTGCTTGGGAGCGATCTGGTCATGCAGAAAATCAAGCAGTGCCTTGCTTTGGTCCATCAAGGCGAATGCCAGCTGCGTGTTGGCTTCGCCCTGCCGGGCGCAACGCTGCTCCAGCTTAGTCATCCGCGCGACTGTCCCTTCGATAAGGGTTACGGGGTTGTTTTCCCCTTCCGGCAATTTTTTCGTCTTAAGCCAGGCCACGTACTTGGAAAGCTTCTTCCCGCCCAGAAGCTTGATCAGCCCCTTGCGTTCACCCATCAATTGGGCCATCAGCTCATGAATGGAAAGTTCCAAGACACTGATATCCTGTGGCTTTCTTTTCCTGAGCAGCTGATATTCCTCTTGGAGCAACTCGCTGAGCAAAGTGAAGCCTTTTTCCTGCCTGCTCAAACTTTCGATGATGTTCCGCGACATGGTCGTAACCTCGTTTAGGCATTTCCAACAGCCGGTTTACCAGCCGCCAGCCGTTGTTGAATCTTTTCCGGGTCCCAGGCAAGGCCATCGCGCCGAAGCTCGAAGTGCAGATGCGGTCCAGTGGAACGGCCGGTATTGCCTATCGATGCAATTTTCTCGCCAGCCTTGACTTTGTCACCCACTTGAACGCTGTTTTCGCTGTTGTGGCCGTAGTAGCTCTGCCATCCGCCCGGATGTTCGAGGATAACCACCCGTCCGTAGCCGTCCTTCAAACCGGAAAAAATTACCTGCCCATCCCAGCAGGCTTCCACCGTATCGCCCTGCCTGGCGGCAATATCCACACCGGAATGAAAGGTCCGCTCACCGGTGAACGGGCTCATGCGCCAGCCGAATCCGGAAGAAATCCGTCCGGAAACCGGCCAGTTCAAGGGAGCGTCCGAAGCGGATCCGGAGGCCTTGTGCGCTTGTGCCAGAGCTTCCACCGTGGCCGCGGATACGGGCTCGGCCCTGGTAGGCTCGGGTCCGCCCTCATTTTTGCGGGAGTTTGCGGATGCGGCGACAACCGATTCGGTTTCGAGATCGATGCCGAAATCAAAGCGCTGCCCAGCGTCCGAAGAAAGCTTGCCTTTGCCCAGGGTCAGGCTGTTGGGAAAACTCGCGCTCGCGCCTTCGTTCTGCGGCAAAGAAGAAACCGGAGGCAATTCGGTTTCCACCTGAGGCATGATCATGTTGACGGGCGTTTCCGAGGTCACCGGGCTCAGAGGCGGCTGCAGCAGCTTAGCCAGATTGTCCACGGCGCTGACCACGTCGGAGTCCGTTTCCAGCTTGTTGCCGGAAACCTTGGTGGGGCGGCGGCTGGAATCAGCCCATTTCCCCTTGCGCAGAGTCTCTTCCTCTACGCCGAAACTGGCAGCCACATCCGGCGTATCTTCGACCTTGGCGGCAACGGGCTGTTCCTCGGGCAGCGGTTCGTTAAAATCCACCACTTCCTCCGCAGGCTCTTCCATTGCAGCGGCCGCGTTTTTCAAAACCTGGTTATCCAGATACTTGGCGTCCAGATTCTGCGCGTCGTTTTCCTTTTGTCCGGCCTGCCCGTCGGCTTCCTCCACGCCAGCGCTTTCGTATCCGTCCAGGGGTTCGTACAGCGGTGCGTTGGGATCTGTTTTTTCCGAAGAAACCGTTTTGACAGAATCCGAAGGCGGATCAACGTCCCGCGGATTGAAATGCCTGTTCAACGGTTTAATGGGCAGCCGGTCCTTGGCGTTGCTCGGCGAGGTCGTCCGGCTGGCGTCCAGCATGTTGGCCCTGAGATTTTTGAACAGCATGTCGCCCAGGCCGATGCCGCCCGAGTCAGCCAGCTGCTCAGAAAGCTTCTGGTCGAACATGCCCAGGTACATTTCTTCTTCTTTGCTGTGCAAAAAACCTTCTTTGGGAACGCTGTCGCGCATCTGTTTCCAGAGCTTGTTCAAAAAGATCGACTCAAAGCCCTTGCAGGCTTCTTTCAGCTTCGCTTCCTTGTTGGGCGCGTTTTTCAGCTGCTCCTGCAGACGGCGCATGGCGAATTCCTGCTGCAGCTCGCCTTGTTTGGCGTTCTGCATTTGCATTGTGCCGAGATCGGGAAGCGAAACAGTAGACATCTTATATTACCTCCAGGTCTGCATGCAGCGCGCCCGCCGCCTTCAAGGTCTGCAGGATGGAAATCAGATCGCGCGGAGAAGCGCCCAGGGCGTTCAGGCCGTCGATCATTTCCTGCAGAGTGGCGCCTTCAAGCATGATCAGCCGATGGTTTTCCTCTTGGACACCGATATTGGTCTGCGGCGTCACAACGGTCTGCCCCTGGCTGAAAGGTCCGGGCTGAGAAACATTGGCGCTTTCCTGAACGACAATCTGCAGGTTGCCGTGCGAAACCGCCACTTTGGAAAGTCTGACATTGCGTCCGAGAACCACGGTACCGGTTTTTTCATCCACAACCACCCGGGCGCGGTTTTCAGGACTGACCTCGATATTTTCGATGGAAGCCATGAAGGGAACCAGGTTGCTGCGGAAAACCGGCGGGATCTGCAGTTCGATGGTGCTCACGTCCGTGGCGTGGGCATAGTCGCCGGCCAGGGCCGTATTGATCTTCTCCACCACCTGCTGGGTGGTGCTGAAGTCGGCGATCTGCATGTGCAGGACGATGTCGTCCTGATTGTTGAACTGGAAAGGCACCCCGCGTTCGACCATCAGCCCGTTGGGAATCCGGGCTACCGTGGTAAAGTTCTTTTCCACCGAGGCCGCGTTGCCCTGTGCGGAAAAACCGCCCAGCGCCAGCGCTCCCTGAGCCAGGCCGTACACTTTGCCGTCTACGCCTTTGAGGGGCGTCATCAGCAGAACGCCTCCGTACAGGCTGCTGGAATCACCCAGCGAGGACACCGTGACGTCCAGCGACGTACCCGGTTTGGCCGATACGGGCATTTTGGCCGTAACCATGACCGCTGCCACGTTTTTGGGCTTCAGTTTGCTCGTATTCACGGCAACGCCCATATTCTGCAGCATGTTGATCATGGATTGGATGGTGAAATCGGACTTGGTGCTGTCACCCGTCCCGCTGAGGCCCACAACCAGCCCGTACCCAACCAGCTGGTTTTCCCGTACGCCGCTGAAATTGGCGATATCCTTGATCCGTACGGCATCCGCGCGTACGGGCAGCAACACGACCAAGAGCAGCAGCAAAAGCGCGTGGCGCAGCCCGGAAAACCGGCGGTACGTCCTGATTACGCCCGCACCGTAAACACATCCTGTTTTCGCGCTCATGCTCATTTTCGTCTCCCTTTCCTTTGCTCGACCCGTCAAAAAATCGTCAGTTGAAATTTTTGCTATCCGGATTCGCGGCTAAAACGGCCAGACATTGTCCAGCAGCCGCATGACCCAGCCGGCCTTCTGTTTGTCCGCCAGAACGCCCTTGCCGTAATATTCGAGTTTGGAATCCGCCAGATAACTAGAGTCCACGGTATTGCTGGGCGATATGTCGCGCGGCCGTACCAGGCCTTTGATCACCAGAATCTGGGTTTCATCGTTGACCCGCACCTCGCGCGCGCCTTCCACCTGCAGCAGTCCGCCGGGCAGAATCTTGACGACTCGGGCGGCCACCGTGGCTGTCACACTGGAACTGCGGTCCGTGGAGCCCTCGCCTTTGAATTTGTTATAGGTGGAGGTCTCCGCACCGTTGCCGGTTCCAGTGTTCAGGCCGAAAAGATTTATGCCACCGATGGGATCGATGCCCTGGTTTTCCTTGCCGAAAAAGCTGGTCACGCTGATATCCATCTCGGATTCGCGCTTGGTGTCCGTGTTGGCATCATGCTGGCCGCTGGACACTTCGGAGATGTTGATGATGACGATGTCGCCCACCCGCCTGGCGCGGTTGTCCGAAAACAGATAGTCCGCATTGCCCGGATTGTAGAGAGAGCCGGGATTGCTGTGGGCCATCATGGCCGGATCATCCGCCGGTGGCGGCGTAATGCTCGGCAGGCTTTCGGAATTCTGGGGCAGCTCCGCGCATCCGGCCAGCAGAGCCAGCAGCATCGCGAAAGCCAGCAAGATGTTTATGATTCCCCTGTAGATCTTCATGATTATCTCTCCTGCCCTTAGTTCATTCGCCCGGCTTCAACGGTGTGGGCGTCCACTACCCAGGCATACACTTCGATGTCCGTTTCGGTGTTGCGCACCTTGATTCTGTCGCTATAGCCGCCTTCGGAAACCACTTCCGCCGGCACTTTGAGGTGGATGTGCTTGCCGTTGTAAACCATCTGGACAAAATCTCCCTTGCGTACGAGCGGAAGCGGTTCCATGCTCGAACGCTCGATAACGCCGCCCCTGCCTATGGGTCTGGTGATCCGCCAGGGACCGCCTTTGCCGTCCCAGAGATCATCATTGAGATAGGACAGGTTCTTGCGTTCGTAGCTGATTTTGTCCGGCGTAAGTTCTTCGCCTCTGTTCAAGGGTTCGCCCGCCACGGGAACGGCCTTCCAGACGTCCAGCAGCACGCTGGCGCTGACCTTGCGGCGTTCCTTGCCCGCCAGATCCACTTCTACGAGCTTGAGGTTGATCCGTCCGGGCTCGAGCCCGGAGGCGAATTCCACCTTCACGTCGTTGGTCGGATCCGAAAGGAACATATACTCCGGCGTCTTGAAATCGCGCAGGTTCAGCTCGCCTTTGAGGTTGGCGGTGGCCGGTCGGAAGGCTTCATTGATGCGACGTTCGAGGTCCGGACGCATCAGAACCTTGCCGCCTTTCTGCAAAGCCAGCTTGTCCGGCAGCATGCAGCGCTCGGCTTCCTTGCCCAGATAAATGGACAATTCCTTCTGAAGCCGCATTTTATTGATGCCCGCAGGCCGGAAATCCTTTTTCGGCGTGGGCCAGAGCTCCACAAGAGAGAGCTGGTCCCAGCGCGCCTTGTCCACTGCGGGTCCTACAGGATCCGCGATTTCGCCAAGGCGCACCCAGTCACCAGACACTATGGCTGCTTCCCTGACCTTGATCCGCCAGTCTCCGCCCGCGGCAAGGCTCAGGCCCGCGTATAACAGCGCCAGAGCCAGGGCCATCACTGCGGCTTTGCGTATGATTCTGGTATTTTTTCGGGTCATGGTTGGCATCCTCATCGTTTTGTTCAAAGTCCTACGGCCTACCGCTTGAGCTGGTTGGCGATACTGAGCATGGAATCCGAGGTGGTGATGGATTTGGAGTTGGCTTCATAGGCGCGCTGGCCCACGATCATGTTGACCATCTCGTCCACAAGCTCAACATTGGACATTTCCAGATAGCCCTGGGCAATGGTGCCGAAGTTGTCCTCGCCGGGAGTACCGGCGGTGGCTTCGCCCGAGGCTTCAGTCTGATAGTAGAGGTTCCGGCCCGCGCTGCGGAGTCCGGGGTTATTGACGAAAGAGTAGGTCTGGATGTCGGTGGAAGCCAGCTCGCTACCGCTGGAATCCAGACAGGAGACATGTCCGTTTTCGGAAATCTCAATGCTGGACGTATCATCCGGAACCTGGAACTCGGGCTGCAGTATATAGCCGTTGGCCGTGACGATGGTGCCTTCGTTGTTCAACTCGAAAGCGCCGGCTCGGGTGTAGGCGTCTTCACCGTTGACCTGCACCAGGAAAAAGCCATCGCCTTCAATGGCCAGATCCAGTGAGTTGCCGGTATTCTGATAATCGCCCTGGCTGAAGAACTTGTGCACGGTGGTGGGCCGTACGCCCATACCAATCTCGATACCCGTAGGGATGAGGTTGCCGTCCGCTGTCTGGCCGCCGGCAATCTTCATGTGCTGGTACATAAGGTCTTCGAAAGATGCCCTGTCTTTCTTGAACCCGATGGTACTGACGTTGGCCAGGTTGTTCGAGATGACATCGATATTGGTCTGCTGGGCAATCATCCCGGTGGCCGCTGTCCAAAGTGAACGCATCATGGCGTCTATCCTCCTACTTGGTTGATCACACTAAAATTATGTAGCCTTTCCGACCTTCTGGACCGCCTGCTGATCAAGTTCCTGCGTACTGGTCATGAGTTTCTGGTAGGCCTCGAACGCGCGGTGCGTTTCGATCATTTTGACCATCTCCGTCACAACATTGACATTGGGCATTTCCAGATAGCCCTGCATGACCTGCGCGTCATTGGCTGGAACCTCTGTGGCGTCGCCGTCTTCCTTCAGGCGAAACAGGTTGTAGCCGTATTTTTCCAGCTGGTCCGGATCACTGACCGTAGACAGCTGTAATTGTGCAACATTGTCGCCGTTCTGCCAGATCTGCCCCTGCTCATCCACGGTGATCTCTCCCGAGTCCGGTATGACTATGGGAGCGCCGCCGGCCCCAAGCACGGGAAAGCCCTGCTTGGTGATCAAGGTTCCGTCCGGCCCTCTGCTGAATTCTCCGTTGCGGGAGAAGAAATCCCCCACCTCGGTGCGCACTTTGAAAAAACCATCGCCCACGATGGCCATATCCAACGCATTGCCCGTCTGCTTGGTACTACCCTGGGAAAAATCAACTTTTTCCTGTCCGATCCGCACCTTGGATAAATAGACTCCGGGCGGGAACATCTCTTTGTCTTCCAGACTGACAACCGGCTGATTGATTACCTCGTGCGCATACATATACATCACGTCCTTGAAGGCCACGGTATTCTGCTTGTAGCCGACTGTATTCACGTTCGCCAAATTATTGGCGATGATGTCGAGTCGATGTTCGTTGGTAAGTGCCCCGAATAACCCGCTATACATACTATCTTGCATACGAGGTCCTCCTTTGGGGCTGTTAGCAGCAAATACCGGGCCAAGCAGCGCGACCTAAAACAAAAATACTAGTAAATTAGTATGTTAACAGCTACGGCAAGGACAGCCAGAAGATTGACTACGCCAGGAAGCCGCATTGGGCCCGGTCAGCGTCACCCTTTTGGAAGTCTGATTCTTTTTGCCCGAAACAAAGGAAACCCATTGCAGATTCAGGGCCGGAATGGAGGGCTGCGTACTGTATGAAACAGGAATAAGAACTTTGACACGCCACTAGTGGTATTTTACCAATAGTAATGCACAACGCGCTGCATTTACAAAACATTCACAAAGGAAATAAAAGGGAGGTGAACCCTATGAAATATCAGGTTTATTTAGGAGCGAATTAGTCCAGAACAGAGTGAAAAAGCCTGCCGGCAGGGCTGTCGACGGGTAAGAAGTTTACATTTGTCCGGTTTCACGCTAATACCGCCTTGTGATTTAGGGGCATGGCATGGCATAGAGTTGGTTTACTGTATCATATCCATAAGTCAGGCGGCAATTCCACGCAAATTGCTCAACGCCGCCAACTCTGTGCAGGACGTACTCGCACTCCTTCCCGGGCCGGATCAACGCACTCCGACGTCGGTTGGCAAGCTGACGCCGTCTTGTGCCCTGCGCGGCCAAACCATTTCGGGACAGCCCATGAAAACCCTGGTTCGGTTCGAGTATCACTAGGTGCTCGTGCCGACCGATTGCAATACTAGAGGAGAGAACCATGCAAACGGATCTTATGGAAACTCACGTTCATTTCAGTTTCCAACAAGTGCTGGACGGCAACGGCATTGCCATCACCATCACCGGCATGCTTATCGTATTTTTCGCTCTGGCGTTAATCACTCTGTACCTCATTTATTTGCCAAAATTTTTACAACTTCTTGATAAATGGTTTCCTCACCAGGAAGAAACCCCCATGGTGGCGGATTCGCCGCAAACCAAACCGTCTTTTTCACCCGAGCTGGCAGCCGTCATCGGCTACGCTCTGCATCTCGAACTGAAAAAGCAACCCCGTTCGCGGTGAGCCTGACCGGACCAGACTTCTGCGAATCTTAATACACTTGTTACATTTGGAGTGAGGAGGCAGATGGAAATTTTCATCCAGTTTCTGAGCGCTACCGGTTTCATGAACATGACGTGGGGCAACCTGATCATGATAATCATCGGTATCAGCTTTATTGCTTTGGCCATCGCCAAGGATTACGAGCCCCTCCTGCTCGTGCCCATCGGATTTGGTGCAGTGGTGGGCAACATTCCGCTCGTTGACGGCATGCCTTTGTCCGTCTACGACCCGGGCAGTGTTTTGGGCTACATCTATTTTGGCGTAACACAAGGTATTTTCCCGCCCCTGATTTTTTTGGGTATCGGAGCCATGACCGACTTCTCGAACATGCTTTCCAATCCCAAACTCATTCTTCTGGGCGCAGCCGCGCAAATCGGCATATTCATCACCCTTATCGGCGCGCTTTATCTGGGCTTCACCCCTGCTGAAGCGGGCTCCATCGGGATTATCGGCGGCGCCGACGGTCCCACGGCCATCTTTCTGGCCTCCAAACTGGCCCCGCACCTGCTGGGAGCCATCGCCATCGCGGCCTATTCCTACATGGCCCTTGTTCCTGTGATTCAGCCGCCGATCATGAAGCTGCTGACCACCAGGCAAGAACGGCTGATCCACATGAAACCGCCCAGAAAAATCTCCAGACGGGAAAAAATCTTTTTCCCCGTGGGCGCATTTCTTATTTCCGCAATAATTGCGCCCGGTTCTCTGGCACTGATCGGCATGCTCTTCTTCGGCAACCTGCTCAAGGAATGCGGCGTCACCGAACGTCTGGCCCAGACCGCCCGAACCGCGCTGATTGATATCGTCACCATCCTGCTCGGTTTCTCGGTAGGAGCCAGCACCCAGGCGCAGACCTTCCTAAGACCGCAATCCATACTTATCTTCGGTCTTGGAGCACTGTCGTTCTGCATAGCCACCGCTGGCGGCGTGCTGTTTGCCAAGTTCATGAACCTCTTTCTGAAAGACAAGATCAATCCGTTGATCGGAGCGGCGGGCGTATCCGCGGTGCCGGATTCCGCACGCGTCGCCCAGATGGTCGGCCAGAGAGAGGATCCCAAGAACTTCCTGCTGATGCATGCCATGGCGCCAAACGTCGCCGGTGTCATCGGCTCGGCCATTGCCGCAGGCGTGCTTTGGTCTGTAATGGTTAAATAGGTTTTACTATCCTGGCCCCGCTCCAGATGTTCACCTGAGCGGGCGCCAACAAATAAGACGAGAGGATCAGGGCGTGAGTAAAAAGACAGTCAGATTCATGTGTACGGCGTTTCGGGATGGCTTCCAGTCCGTTTACGGCGCGCGGGTGTTCACAAAAGACTTTCTCCCCGCAGTTGAAGCCGCATGTGAAGCCGGCATCACCTGGTTTGAAGCTGGTGGCGGTGCCCGCTTCCAGTCCTTATACTTTTATTGCAACGAAGACGCTTTCGAAATGATGGACCAGTTCCGCAAGGTCACCGGACCGGATGCGGATCTGCAGACTCTGGGCAGAGGCGTCAATGTCGTCGGCCTCGAATCCCAGTCCAGCGACATCATCAAACTGCATGCCGATCTGTTCGCCAAACACGGCATCTCCTCCATCCGCAATTTCGATGCGCTTAACGACATCAACAACCTGGTCTACAGCGGGCAATGCATCGTGGACGCCGGTTTGAACCATCAGATCTGCATCACCATGATGGAACTGCCTCCCGGATGCTGCGGAGCGCATACGCCCGAATTCTATATGGACAGGCTGCAGCAGATCATGGATTCCGGCGTGCACTTCGACTCCCTGTGCTTCAAAGACGCATCAGGTACGTCCGTGCCCGCCAAGGTCTACGAGACCATCAAACGGGCCCGCAAAATGCTGCCCGGCGACGTCAGCATCCACTTCCACGGTCACGAAACCGCCGGCATCGGCGCCATGTGCTACAGGGCGGCCATCGAAGCCGGAGCGGATTCCATCGACCTTTCCATGGCCCCGGTTTCCGGCGGCACCTGCCAGACCGATATCGCGGTCATGTGGCACGCGCTGCGCGACACGGAGTACACCCTGGATGTGGATATCGACAAGGTCATGAAAGCCGAGGAAGTTTTCAAAGACTGCATGAAAGACTACTTTCTGCCGCCCGAGGCCACTCGGGTGGAGCCGCTGATCGCCTGGAGTCCCATGCCCGGCGGCGCGCTCACGGCCAACACGCAGATGCTGCGCGACAACGGCCTGATGCACCGCTATAATGAAATGATCGCGGCCATGGGCGAAGTGGTCCGCCTGGGCGGATTCGGCACCTCCGTAACGCCTGTTTCGCAGTTCTACTTTCAGCAGGCCTTCAACAACGTTATTTTTGGACCCTGGACCAAGATTGCCGAGGGGTACGGCAAGATGGTCCTGGGATACTTCGGAAAAACACCGGTCAAACCTGACCCGGAAGTGGTCAAAATCGCAGCCGAACAGCTTAAACTGGAACCCACGGACAAAACGCCGCTGGAGATCAACGACGCTGATCCCACCAAGGGCGTAGCCGTTGCGACAAAAATGCTCGAAGACGCCAAGCTGCCCGTCACCGACGAGAACGTGTTCATCACGGCCACCTGCAAGGAAAAAGGCATTGCCTTCCTGCAGGGCCATGCAAAAGTCGGCGTTCGTAAAAACGTCTCCCAGGGCGAGCCCGCCAAGGTCGATTCCAACGAGCCCGAGGGCTACACCATCACCATCGGCGGCCGCAATTACTCCGTGATGATCGAGGGCGGACAGGCCACCGTTGACGGACAGGTGTACAAGCTGGATTACAAACTCGGCTTGGGCGATACGAGCAAGACCGCCAAACCTGCCGAATCGCAGGAAGCCAAACCGGTTCAGGCGCCCATGCCCGGACTGGTTCTGCGCATCGAGAAAAAGGCAGGCGACCGCGTGAATGAAGGTGAAACAATTTTGGTTCTTGAAGCCATGAAAATGGAGGTGTCTGTTACCTCTCCGGCCACCGGCGAGGTAAGTGCTCTAAAAGTTTCTCAGGGAGACCAGGTAAGCTCCGGGCAGGTACTCGCCCAGGTTTCCTGAAAACTCGCGGAACAGGGGCCCGCGAAAGTTTTCCGCTGAGAAGTAAACGTG